>NZ_CP050454.1:0-5348477 GCF_014171775.1 Massilia sp. Dwa41.01b | reverse complement strand
GCGAACAGCCCGGCGACGTCGATCCGGTACCGGTGTTTTCCTACATGGGCAATGCCGCCATGCACCCGCGCCAGGTGCCGTGCTGGGTGACGCACACGAATGCGCAAACCCACGATATCATCCGCAACGGTCTCGACCGCAGCCCGATGTACACCGGCGTCATCGAGGGCGTCGGCCCGCGTTACTGCCCCTCGATCGAAGACAAGATCCACCGCTTCGCCTCGAAGGAATCGCACCAGATCTTCCTCGAGCCGGAGGGCCTGACTACCCACGAGATCTACCCGAACGGTATCTCGACCAGCCTGCCGTTCGACGTGCAGCTGGCGCTTGTACGCTCGATGAAGGGCATGGAAAACGCCTTCATCCTGCGACCGGGCTATGCCATCGAATACGATTATTTCGATCCGCGTGGCCTGAAAGCCTCGCTGGAAACGAAGGCGATTCGCGGCCTGTTCTTCGCCGGCCAGATCAATGGCACCACCGGCTACGAGGAAGCGGCCGCGCAAGGCCTGCTCGCCGGCATGAACGCGGCCCTGCAGACCAAGGGGCAGGAGGCCTGGACGCCGGGCCGCTCCGAAGCCTACCTCGGCGTGCTGGTCGACGACCTCACGACCCAGGGCGTGGCCGAACCTTACCGCATGTTCACCAGCCGCGCGGAGTACCGCCTGTCGCTGCGCGAAGACAATGCCGACATGCGCCTGACCGAAATCGGCCGCAAGCTCGGGGTCGTGGGTGACGCCCAGTGGGCGGCATTCGAGACCAAACGCGAGTCGGTCGCGCGCGAACTCGAGCGCCTGCGCTCGACCTGGGTCAACCCGCGCATCCTCGCAGCAGCCGAATCGGAGCGCGTCGTGGGACAGGCGCTCGAGCGCGAATACAACCTGGCCGATTTGCTGCGCCGTCCCGGCGTCGAGTACGACACCTTGATGACGATGACGGGCAGTGAAGGGCAGCCGCTCGCCGGCCCCGGCGTGGCAGATCCAGCGGTGAAGGAACAGGTTGAAATCCAGCTGAAATACGCCGGCTACATCGATCGGCAGGCGAAAGAGGTCGAACGCCACGACCACTACGAAAACCTGAAGCTGCCGGAAAACCTGAACTACCTCGACATTGTTGCACTGTCGATCGAGGTCCGCCAGAAGCTCGACAAGCAGCGTCCGGAAACCCTGGGCCAGGCTTCGCGCATTTCCGGCGTGACGCCGGCGGCCATCTCGTTGCTGCTGGTGCACCTGAAAAAGCGCGGTGCCAGGGGCTTCACCAATACCCCAACCGAGGAGGCAACGCAGTGAGGGGATTCGACCGCGGCACACTGATGGCCGTACTCAGCGACGGCATCGACGCCATGGACCTGCCGCTGTGGGCGGCCCAGCGCGAGCAATTGATGGATTACCTGGCCTTGATGGCGAAGTGGAACAGCGTCTACAACCTGACTTCCTTGCGTGACCCGATGCAGATGGTGACGCACCACCTGCTCGATTCCCTGGCCGCCGTGCCGGCCTTTGCCGGTGCGCAGAACGTACTCGACGTCGGGGCGGGCGGGGGCCTGCCCGGCATCGTGCTGGCAATTGCCCGGCCGGACATGAAGGTCTCCCTGATCGACACCGTGCACAAGAAAACCGCCTTTCTCACCCAGGTGAAGGCGGAACTGGGCCTGAGCAATGTCACGGTGTACACGATGAAGGTGCAGGACCTGAAAGCAGGGCCCTTCGATGTCATCACCTCGCGTGCCTTTGCCGACCTGTCGGATTTCGTCAACTGGTCCGGGCACCTGCTGGCCGAGAACGGACGCTTCATTGCCCTGAAAGGGGTAGCGCCAAGCGAGGAACAGGAAAGGCTGCCGAGCGAATGGAAAGTGCAGGAATTGCGGCCCTTGCGGGTGGCGAAACTGGAAGCGGAACGGCACCTGGTATTCATCGAGCGGGCGCCAGGATAAGCAGGCAGGACAAGCAGGCAATTCGAGCACCAATCACAATCAACCAACATAACAATATAAATCGTTTATATTGTTTATACCTTGTAAATCGTTAATACGGTCTAAAAGGTATGAACAATATTAAACAATGTTGTCGCGTCCGGATAAGAACAGATGGCAAAAATATTTTGCGTTGCAAACCAGAAGGGCGGCGTCGGCAAGACGACCACCAGCGTCAACCTGTCGGCCGGCCTTGCCAAGCTGGAGCAGCGCGTGCTGCTGGTCGACCTCGACCCGCAGGGCAATGCGACCATGGGTGCCGGCATCAACAAGGCCGAGCTGGAAGCGTCCACCTACCAGGTGCTGCTCGGTGAAGCCGAGATCGGCGAAGCACGCGTGCGCTCCGGTGCCGGCCGCTTCGACGTGCTGCCCGCCAACCGCGAACTGGCCGGTGCCGAAGTCGAGATGGTCGAACTGGAAAACCGCGAGCGCCGCCTCAAGAACGCGCTGGCCCAGGTCGACCAGGAATACGACTTCATCCTGATCGACTGCCCGCCCGCCCTGTCGATGCTGACCTTGAACGGCCTGTGCGCCGCGCATGGCGTGATCATCCCGATGCAGTGCGAGTACTACGCGCTCGAAGGCCTCTCGGACCTGGTCAACACGATCAAGAAGGTGCATGCGAACCTGAACACGGACCTGAAGATCATCGGCCTCTTGCGCGTCATGTTCGATCCGCGCATGACGCTGTCGCAGCAGGTCTCGAGCCAGCTCGAGCAGCACTTCGGCGACAAGGTGTTCAAGACGATCATCCCGCGCAACGTGCGCCTGGCCGAGGCGCCCTCGTATGGCGTACCCGGCGTCGTGTTCGACCCGAGCTCGAAAGGGGCGCAGGCGTACATCGCTTTCGGCGCCGAAATGGTCGAGCGCATCAAGACAATGTAATCACGGAGAGTTATCCACATGGCTACCAAAAAACTCAAGGGCCTCGGCCGCGGTCTCGATGCACTCCTCGGCGGCGACCTCGACGCTGCCCCGGCACCGGCCGGCCTGCCGACGGCCTTGCCCGTTGCCCAGTTGCAAGCTGGCAAATACCAGCCGCGTACCCGCATGGACGAGGGCGCACTGAACGAACTGGCGGCATCCATCAAAAGCCAGGGCGTGATGCAGCCGGTGCTGGTGCGGCCGGTCGAGGCGGGGCGCTACGAAATCATCGCTGGCGAACGGCGCTTCCGCGCGGCGCAGCTGGCCGGTCTGGAAAACATCCCCGTGCTGGTGCGTGAAGTCGACGACCAGGCTGCCGCGGCAATGGCCCTGATCGAAAACATCCAGCGCGAAGACCTCAATCCCCTGGAAGAGGCGCAGGGCATCGCCCGCCTGATCTCCGACTTCGACTTCACCCACGAGCAGGCGGCCAGCGCGGTCGGCCGCTCGCGCAGCGCGGTGTCGAACCTGCTGCGCCTGGTGAACCTGGCACAACCGGTGCAGACCATGCTGATGGCCGGCGACATCGACATGGGCCATGCCCGCGCGCTGCTGTCGGTCGACAACGCCAGCCAGATCGCCCTGGCGAACCAGGTCATCGCCAAGCGCCTGTCGGTGCGCGAGACGGAAAAGCTGGTGGCGCGCGCAATTGAAGAGCAGGCGAATCCGGCCCAGGCCAAAACCCAAAAAGAAAAGTCGGGCGACATCGTGCGCCTGGAGGAAGAGCTGTCGGACAAGCTGGCTACACCGGTCGTGTTCAAGATGGGACCGAAGGGCAGGGGCCAGATGATCATCGACTTTGCCGACCTCGATGTGCTCGACGGGGTGCTGGCCCGCTTGCGCGCGTAAGACCCCGAAGGAGGTCCAGCCGGCGCATCGGGCATGCGAACGCCGGCTGGACGCGTCGGCGGGGACCGCGGGGCCGCCGAGGCCAACCCTACGGCAGGGCGCGCTCCGTGCCGTGTCATCATGTCCACACTTTTCCTGCCGCGCCTGCCCATATTTCGGGCAGTTCGCGCCCGCCGACATCTGTATTTCGCGCATCCAACTGCGGCGAAAACCGAGCCTACTGCCCAGATTTATGTGACATTTGCGCCCCTACGTGCCCGATACCGCACAGCTGGAAACGTTTGACTCAAATGCACTATCGAACTTATAATCCCGCTGATTCATGTAATTACCACACCGTAACTCGGTTCCCACGGCCTAGGCGAAGAAGAAAAAATGTTGCGCCTGGTCTCCCTGCAATTGATCGCAACAGTCGTCGCTGGCGTCCTCGCCGCACTGCTGGGGGGATGGGCTGCGATGTTTTCGGCGGTACTCGGCGGGCTGTGCTGTGTTTTGCCCAACGCCGTCATGGCGTTTCGCCTGTTCGCATCAACGAAAGCGGGCAGTGCCAACCCGCTCACGTTTTTCATCTGGGAATTTATAAAGATTGGTTTCACGCTTGCCCTGCTGGGCGCAACCGTGTGGCTGTACCGTGACCTGAACCCGCTGGCGCTCATCGCCGGGTTCATCGTGGCGCTGAAAAGTTACATATTCTTATTATTTAGGCACTGATATGACGACAACCGTAGAAGGCGCAGCACAGCACGCGCCCACAGCAGGCGAGTACATCAAGCACCACCTGAGTCACTTGTCGAACCACCATCAACATGGCCCGGTCGACTTTTCCGTCTTCCACTACGACACCTTCTTCTGGTCCGTCCTGATGGGCGCGATCGGCTGCCTGCTGATGTGGATGGCCGCGCGCCGCGCCACCTCGGGCGTGCCGGGCCGCTTCCAGGCTGCCGTCGAGATCCTGGTCGAAATGGTCGATAACCAGGCCAAGACCATCATCCATGGCGACCGCAGCTTCATCGCTCCGCTGGCGCTGACCGTGTTCGTGTGGGTTGCCCTGATGAACTCGCTGGACTTCCTGCCGGTCGACCTGTTTTCCGAAGCCTTCAAATGGTTCGGCGTCGAGCACCTGTTCCCTTACCACCGCGTGGTCCCGACCGCCGACCTGAACGGCACCATCGGCATTTCGCTGGGCGTGCTGCTGCTGATGCTGTTCTACGGCATCAAGATCAAAGGCTTCGGCGGCTGGCTCCACGAATTGTTCGCAGCACCCTTCGGCATCTGGCTGGCGCCGTTCAACCTGCTGCTGAACATCATCGAATACGTAGCAAAAATGGTGTCGCTCGGTATGCGACTGTTCGGCAACATGTTTGCCGGTGAGCTGCTGTTCCTCTTGATCGCTTTGCTTGGCTCGACCGCTACCGTTTTCGGCTTTGTCGGCCATGTGATTGCCGGCTCGATCTGGGCGATCTTCCACATCCTGATCGTGTTCCTGCAGGCATTCATTTTCATGATGCTGACGCTGGTCTACCTCGGTCAGGCACACGAAGGCCACTGATCGGCGCCGCAAGCATCGAATAGATAGTGGTTGTAACGAAGTTGTAGTTTTTAATCTAGTTTTAATTTTAACTTTTTGGAGTAATCATGACTGACGCATCATTTGTTGCACTGGCTTGCGGTTTAATCATCGGCCTCGGCGCTATCGGCGCATGTATCGGTATCGCACTCATGGGCGGTAAATACCTGGAAGCCTCGGCACGTCAGCCAGAACTGATGAACACCCTGCAGACCAAGATGTTCCTGCTGGCCGGCCTGATCGACGCGGCATTCCTGATCGGTGTTGGTATCGCCATGCTGTTCGCATACACGAACCCGTTTGCCGGCTAAGCGACGCGCAGCTCAGGTTTTGAAGGGCCGAACCATCGCGGTTCGGCATCCGTTTTTGTGAGAAGGAAAATACCGTGAACCTTAACGCAACTCTGTTTGCACAGCTCGCCGTCTTCCTCGTCCTCGCGTTCTTCACGATGAAATTCGTGTGGCCGCCGCTGATGAAAGCGCTCGACGAGCGCGCCGACCGGATCGCCAACGGCCTGGCCGCTGCCGACCGCGGCAAGGCCGACCTGGCCGCCGCCGAAAAGCGCGTGCAAGCCGAACTGGCTAGCGCACGCGACCAGAACCAGGCGCGCATCGCCGACGCCGAAAAGCGTGCCCAGCTGATCATCGATGAAGCCAAGAAGACCGCTAACGAAGAAGCCGCCCGTATCGTTGCCGCTGCCCGCGCCGACGCCGAGCAGCAAGTGACGCGCGTGCGCGAAGAACTGCGTGGCCAGGTGGCCGCACTGGCCGTGCAAGGCGCCGAGCAGATCCTCAAGCGCGAAGTGAACGCAGAAGCGCACGCCGCCCTGCTGGCACAACTGTCGACCGAGCTGTAATCATGGCAGAACTCGCAACCGTCGCCCGTCCCTACGCCGAAGCGCTGTTCCGTGTCGCCCAGGGCGGCGACATGGCAGCCTGGTCCGAACTGGTGTCCGAACTGGCCCAAATCGGCGCCCACCCTGATGTGCAGGCGTTTGCCGCCAACCCGAATGTCTCCGCCACCGATCTGGTCACGACCCTGCGTTCGCTGCTCAAGTCGCCGGTGACCCCGGAGGCCACGAACTTCCTGCAGATGCTGGCCGAAAATGGCCGCGTCGCGCTGCTGCCGGAAATCGGCGCGCAGTTCCAGGTCCTCAAGAACGCCCAGGCTGGCGCCGCCGATGCGGACATCGCCAGTGCGTTCGCGCTGACCGATGCCCAGGTGGCCCAGCTGGTGGCCGGCCTGGAAAAGAAATTCGGCCGCAAGCTCAACCCAACGGTCACGGTGGACCCGTCGCTGATCGGCGGCGTGCGCGTGCTGGTTGGCGATGAAGTGCTCGATACCTCGGTTCGCGCCAAGCTGCAGCAGATGCACGCTGCGCTGGTGGCCTGAAGCCGGCCTCAACAGCCCGCTTCGCAGCCGAACCTTGCACCGAACGTCGCACGTCTGGCCGGCATCCACTCTCCGCCTTACGCATCAAGAAACTATTAGGAGTTAGCACTCATGCAACTTAATTCATCTGAAATCAGCGAACTGATCAAGAGCCGGATCCAGGGCCTCGAAGCGTCCGCTGACGTTCGCAATCAAGGCACGGTGATCTCCGTCGCCGACGGTATCTGCCGCATCCATGGTCTGTCGGACGTGATGCAAGGCGAGATGCTGGAATTCCCGGGCAATACCTTCGGTCTGGCGATGAACCTCGAGCGTGACTCGGTCGGCTCGGTCATCCTGGGTTCGTACGAGCACATCTCCGAAGGCGACACCGTCAAGACCACCGGCCGCATCCTGGAAGTGCCGATCGGTCCTGAACTGCGCGGCCGCGTCGTCAACGCACTGGGCCAGCCGATCGACGGCAAGGGTCCGATCGCCACCACCCTGACCGCCCCGATCGAAAAGATCGCCCCGGGCGTCATCGCCCGTGAATCCGTGTCGCAGCCTATGCAGACCGGCATCAAGTCGATCGACGCGATGGTGCCGATCGGCCGTGGCCAGCGCGAGCTGATCATCGGCGACCGCCAGACCGGTAAATCGGCCGTGGCAGTCGATGCGATCATCAACCAGAAAGGCCAGAACGTCACCTGCGTGTACGTTGCAATCGGCCAGAAGGCATCGACCATCAAGAACATCGTGCGCTCGCTGGAAACGCACGGCGCGATGGAGTACACCATTGTCGTCGCCGCTTCCGCTTCGGAATCGGCAGCGATGCAATACATCTCGGCCTACTCGGGCTGCGCGATGGGCGAATACTTCCGCGACCGCGGCGAAGACGCGCTGATCGTGTACGACGACCTGTCGAAGCAGGCCGTTGCCTACCGCCAGATTTCCCTGCTGCTGCGCCGCCCACCAGGCCGCGAAGCCTACCCAGGCGACGTGTTCTACCTGCACAGCCGCCTGCTCGAGCGCGCAGCACGCGTGAACGCCGACTACGTCTCGGCCTTCACCAACGGCGCCGTCACCGGCAAGACCGGTTCGCTGACCGCACTGCCGATCATCGAAACGCAAGCGGGCGACGTCTCGGCCTTCGTGCCGACCAACGTGATTTCGATTACCGACGGCCAGATCTTCCTCGAGACCTCGCTGTTCAACGCCGGTATCCGTCCTGCGATCAACGCCGGTATCTCGGTGTCGCGCGTCGGTGGTGCGGCCCAGACGAAGGTCATCAAGGGCCTGTCCGGCGGTATCCGTACCGACCTGGCGCAGTACCGTGAACTGGCCGCGTTCGCGCAGTTCGCATCGGACCTGGACGAATCGACCCGCAAGCAGCTCGACCGCGGTGCACGCGTGACCGAACTGCTGAAGCAGCCACAGTACTCGCCGCTGCCGATCTCGCTGATGGCCGCATCGCTGTTCGCCGTCAACAAGGGCTATTTCGACGACATCGAAGTCAAGCAAGTGCTGGCTTTCGAGAACGGTCTGCATGGCTACCTGAAGACCAAGCAGGCTGCGCTCCTGTCGAAGATCGAAGAAACCAAGCAACTGGACAAGGACAGCGAAGCAGCACTCGCCGCCGCCATTGCTGATTTCAAAAAATCCGGCGCATTTTAATAGAAATGGATACCCCGGCGCCCTGTGTTGAACGCGGCGCCGGTGACCGGAAGGAGTAAGGACTCATGGCAGTAGGCAAAGAGATTCGTGGCAAGATCAAGAGCGTAGAGAATACGAAGAAGATCACCAAGGCGATGGAAATGGTCGCCGCATCCAAAATGCGCAAAGCGCAGGAGCGGATGCGCGCCGCCCGTCCCTACAGTGAAAAGGTTCGGAACATCACCGCCAACCTGGCGGGCGCCAATCCGGAGTACACGCACGTGTTCATGGCGCAAGCCAAGCACGTGCAGGCGAAGGCTGTCGGCTTCATCGTCGTCACGACCGATAAAGGTCTGTGCGGCGGCATGAACACCAACATCCTGCGTCAGGTAACGCAGAAATCGCGCGAGCTGGAAGCGGCGGGCAACCGCATCGAGGCTGTTGCCATCGGTAACAAGGGTCTCGGCTTCCTGAACCGTGTCGGCGTCAAGCTGGTGTCCTCGGCCACCCAGATCGGCGACACCCCGCACCTGGAAAAGCTGATCGGCCCGATCAAGGTCATGCTCGACGCATACCAGGATGGCCAACTGGACGCCGTCTACCTGTGCTACACCAAGTTCATCAACACGATGAAACAGGAACCGGTCGTCGAGCAGCTGCTGCCGCTGCCGGCCAAGCACCTGGAAGCGGAAAAAGGCGCGATCTCGTGGGATTACATCTACGAGCCGGAAGCGCAAGTCGTCATCGACGAGCTGCTGGTGCGTTATGTCGAGGCCCTGGTGTACCAGGCTGTCGCTGAAAACCTGGCGTCCGAGCAATCGGCACGCATGGTGGCGATGAAGGCGGCAAGCGACAACGCAGGCAGTGTCATCGGCGAACTGAAGCTGGTCTACAACAAGACCCGCCAGGCTGCGATTACCAAAGAACTCTCCGAGATCGTCGCCGGTGCGGCAGCGGTCTAAATAAAGAATTTAACTATATCTGAAGGAACGAACATGGCTGATGGCAAAATCGTTCAGTGTATCGGCGCAGTGGTTGACGTGGAATTCCCACGTAACGCCATGCCGAAAGTGTACGACGCACTGAAAATGGAAGGCTCCGCACTGACCCTGGAAGTGCAGCAACAGCTGGGTGACGGCATCGTCCGTACCATTGCGCTGGGCAGCTCGGAAGGCCTGCGTCGCGGCATGGTCATCCAGAACACCGGTGCACCGATCATGGTCCCGGTTGGCGTCGCCACCCTGGGCCGTATCATGGACGTGCTGGGCAACCCGATCGACGAATGCGGCCCGGTCAGCGCCGAGCGCACCGCTTCGATCCACCGCTCGGCACCTGTGTACGACGAACTGTCGCCATCGACCGACCTGCTGGAAACCGGCATCAAGGTCATCGACCTGGTCTGCCCGTTCGCCAAAGGCGGTAAAGTCGGCCTGTTCGGCGGCGCCGGCGTGGGTAAAACCGTCAACATGATGGAACTGATCAACAACATCGCCAAGGCACACTCGGGTCTGTCCGTGTTCGCCGGCGTGGGCGAGCGTACCCGTGAAGGTAACGACTTCTACCACGAGATGGCCGATGCAAAAGTCGTCGACCTGGAAAACCCGACCAACTCGAAGGTCGCGATGGTCTACGGCCAGATGAACGAACCACCAGGCAACCGTCTGCGCGTCGCGCTGACCGGCCTGACCATGGCCGAAGCCTTCCGCGATGAAGGCAAGGACGTTCTGTTCTTCGTCGACAACATCTACCGCTACACCCTGGCCGGTACCGAAGTCTCGGCACTGCTGGGCCGTATGCCGTCGGCGGTGGGTTATCAGCCTACCCTGGCCGAAGAGATGGGCCGCCTGCAAGAGCGCATCACCTCGACCAAGACCGGTTCGATCACCTCGATCCAGGCCGTCTACGTCCCTGCGGATGACCTGACCGACCCGTCGCCGGCCACCACCTTCGCCCACCTGGATTCGACCGTCGTTCTGTCGCGTGACATCGCTTCGCTGGGTATCTACCCTGCGGTCGACCCGCTCGACTCGACCTCGCGCCAGCTGGACCCGCTCGTCGTCGGCCAGGAACACTACGAGACGGCCCGCGCTGTCCAGGGTACCCTGCAGCGCTACAAGGAACTGCGCGACATCATCGCGATTCTGGGCATGGACGAACTGGCACCGGAAGACAAGCTGGTCGTGGCACGCGCTCGTAAAATGCAGCGTTTCCTGTCGCAGCCTTTCCACGTCGCTGAAGTGTTCACCGGTTCGCCAGGCAAGTACGTTTCGCTGAAAGACACGATCAAGGGCTTCAAGATGATCGCGTCGGGCGAACTGGACCACCTGCCGGAACAGGCGTTCTACATGGTCGGCACCATCGAAGAAGCGATCGAAAAAGCCAAGAAACTGGCTGCCTAAATCGGCTCTTCACCTGAAGGACACATATGGCAAACACAATTCACGTTGACGTGGTCTCGGCCGAGGAGCAGATCTTCTCCGGTGAGGCAACTTTCGTCGCGTTGCCGGGTGAAGCGGGCGAGCTGGGTATCTACCCGAAGCACACACCGCTTATCACGCGCATCCGCCCGGGTGCCGTGCGCATCGAGGTGGCCGGCGGTGGCGAGGAGTTCGTCTTCGTCGCCGGCGGTATCCTCGAGGTGCAGCCGAACGGCGTGACCGTCCTGGCCGACACCGCGATCCGCGGCGCCGACCTGGACGAAGCGAAAGCACAGGAAGCCAAGCGCCAGGCCGAAGAGCTGATGCAGAACCAGGATTCGACGATCGACTACGCGAAAGCGCAGTCGGAACTGGCCGCGGCAATTGCGCAGCTGGCAGCGATCCAGAGGCTGCGTTCGAAGGGCCGTTAAGCTTTTCGTTTGGTGGCAAAAAAAGGCAGAGCTGCGGCTCTGCCTTTTTTATTTGCCGAGAATGATTCGCAGCGGCGCTTCTTATTGCTCAGGGTTGTCTTTGCAGATGTGCGTGCAGATTTTGTCCATATAGTCTGCAAGCTTTTCGACTTCGTCCGCTTCTTCCCTGTCGATTCCTTTCCGTTTCTCTGGATCGGCCTCTGCCTTTTTCCTCGCCTGTATTTCCTTGATCTTTTCCTGATGGCGGACTGCCCTTGGATTGTCAGGAAAATCCGCGGTGACACAGCGCCTGGTGCATTCCTGCCGCGATGTCGGTACCATCTGCGCCATTGCGCTCATCGAGAACAGTCCCAGCAAAACACAAAAAGCCAACTTCTGTTTCATAAATCGCTCACCCTTCATCGGTTGTTCAAACAGCTCGCAAGGCAGGGGCCGAGCCGGAGACGCCCGATTCGCCAGCCAGTATTCCTGGCGCCATGCGCGTCATTCCACTGCCTTCATAATTTGGTTTCGAAGCGCAAGCTCAAGCGCGTGCGAGTCCTGTTGCTGGTGTGCTGCTGCAGCAGTTGATCCGATCCGATGTATTCATGAACGCCTTCGCTCGTATGGCTCACCAGGTCGTCGAGCGCCACCGACAGCCGCGCCTTCGAAGCGAAGGTCCAGTTGGCGTTCGCTCCCAAGGTGGTCTTGCGCGACTGATAGACACGCTCGCTCAGGTTGCTGCGCACCCAGTCGCCCGGCAGATAGCTGCCGTCCATGCCGAATTTGACTGGAAACGCTTGCATGGTGTAACTGGCGCCGAGCTTGGCGCGAAACGGGCTTTGGCCGTCAAGCCGGTTGTCCGGCCCCGGTACGTCGTCCAGCTTTGAGCGCGCCCACCCCAGGCTGCCGCGCATTTCCACCGCTGGCGCGTCCGTCCAGAGGTCCTTGCCGGCCACCCGGCCTTCGAGGTTAATACCGCGCACCGACGCCCCGCCCAGGTTCGCCGGGCGATAGACGTAACGCGGCGCGCTCGCCCAGGGCACGGTCTCGAGACCAATTTGCGAACCGATCTTGTTGCGCAGCTCACGTGAAAAGAACTCGAGTACCAGTTCGCTTCCCTTGCCCAGGCCATGGGTGTACGAGAGGTTCAGGCCGAGCGCGCGCTCTGGTCGCAGGTAGGGGTAGCCACTGCTGTCAGCGGTATCGATGCTATTCCCATCGCACACGGCACCGGTAGTGCATGGCGCAAACGAATTAAGCATGGGATGCAGTTGCATTTGAAGAATGCTGGGCGGCTGGAAGCTGCGCGCCACCGAGAATCGGACTTGCCGCTTGCTGTTGCCGCCGATTTTCTTCGACACGTGCGCCGACGGCGACCACATGGTAAAGCGCATCCGGCTGTGCGACGGGCCTTCGTCCAATGCATAACGGCGTTGCTCGGCAGAGATGCCGAGATTGACGGCAAGCGTACGGTCGATGCGCCACGCGTCCTGGACGAAGAGCTGGCCGCTGTCGATACGGCTCGCGCTACGGTTCCCGAACACCGCCAGGCTCGGGTCCGGCCGTCCGTCGAGCGTGTTGACGTACGCGATGTCCAGGTCGTTGCGGACGAGCTTGGCGCCGGCCGTGATTTCGTGGCCGCTGTCGAATTCCTTGATCAACTCCGCATGCAGCAAACTGTCCGCCTGCTCATGCCGCTGAGCGTCCCTGCGCTGGCGAACAAGCCCGTCGAGCCAGCTTTCGCTGGCCCGAGCATCGATATCCAGGCGCGAATGATTCCGGTTGAACTTGATGCTCAGACTGCTCACCGGATCGACCTGCCAACGCCAGGCCAGGGGCAGGGAATACCCGGTCATGGTCTCCTTGTTGCGCGACTCGCTTGACAACCCGCGTCCGTCCGTCCAGGCACGAAACGCCACACCCTCATTCGCAGTTTGAATGCGTGCCGCATCCGGGCTGAAGCTGAGCTTGTGATCGGGATTGACTGCCCACGACAATTCGGTCGCCGCTACCAGCGATTGCAATGCGCCGCGCGTCGAACGGCCGCCCTCGAAGACGGGCGCGGGCGCAGCGTCGCCCGCCAGCCGCGTCTCCACCTCCTGCGCATCGCTGCGGGTCGGCTTGCGCGTGGCCGACAAGCTCAGGTTATAGCTCAAGGGGCTGTCCGGCACGGCCTGGTTGCTTGACCACGCCATGTTCGCGCCCATGCGGCCCGCCATCGCGGAAGCGCCGGTACGCAGGTTCTGGGAAGCGCGGGGTTCCGTCTTTTTTCGAATGATGTTAATGGTACCGGCGATGCCGACCGGTCCCGACGTCGCCGTGCTCGTCTTGATGATCTCGATTTTTTCGATATGGACGAGGTCGAGTGAAAAAGGATCGCCGGAGTACGGCATGCCGTCCACCAGCACCTGGGTATAGCCGGGCATGCCGAGCAAACCCAGGCGGCCATCACGGCCCACACTGATCGCCGGCTCGCGCTTGAGCAGTTCGCCGACGTTTTGCACCCCGCTTTCAGCGATACGCTGCTTGCCGACGATAATTTTACCGGCAATGAAATCGCGGCTGGCATCGATGCCGGACTGGTCTGCGTTGACCAGGACCTGCTGCACCGGGGCGGGCTTTTCTGTTTGGGCTTGCACCTCGAGAGAGAAAAACACCGCTAACAAAAAGGCTTTTTTGCGCATCTTGTGCTGATAAACGAAAAGCCGTAAATCGTCGACTTACGGCTCTCAAAAACCTGTTTAGGTATCGGGGTATGGATCATCCTTGGCCACCGAATACGATCCCGACAGGCAGGAAGGACAACGAAGCACAAAGCGATACGACGAATAAGAGCCCCTGACAAAACCTCCAGTCCAGCGTTGCATCGTCTTGCCGTACGCTCGTACTGTCTTCGACGACGCGCCTTGTCCTGAAGGTTTTGTTAGGCGCTCTAAGAGACGGTTTGATAACTCCATGGTAACACGCGTCAGCGCAATTGCATGCTGGCGTGTCGAAGAAGCTGGAAGCAGATTGCGCACCTGCCTGAAAGCGCGCAAGAATATCTCGGCCGTATCGAGTTTTCAAACAGTCTCTAAGAGGGTGTGGACGAAATCAACTCTTATAAGTGAGCCTGTTGAGTAGCATTCTGGCCTCAGCCAGCCAGACACAGGCGGCTGAAATGGCCAGTTTTCGATCGTGATGCATTACCGTACGGCGCCAGCGTTCAGTCCACGCATGTGTTCGCTCAACGACCCAGCGCTTGGGCAAGGTTACAAAGCCTGGACTAATGCTGCGGCCGCTGCGATTGCCTGTTCAGCCTCGTGCAAGCTGCCTGTCGTGCCGTTTCCAGGACGCCGTACGACTTCAACACGAATGTGGTTTTGCTCCTCTTTTGTAGACAGCCTGCCAGGGCGGGAACGTGGTGGGCAATAGTCGCCAGGCGCAGCCTGTACACAAAACATAGGAGCAGGCGTTGACCAGCTCCCGCCGGCTGTAATGCGCCGGCGTACCTCGCTGGCCTGGCGCTCGTTCAAACAAGTCAGCTACCAAGTCCCATTCGGCGTCGGTCAGGTTGGTACTGTAAGAAGGAACGTCCTCGCGCCGATGCGCTGGCGTATAACCGTAGCGCTTTGGTCCCTTGTCGGCCGTCGGGTACACCTGTCGCTTCACCTTGAGCCGTACGATTCCTTCGGCACGCAATGTACGCCGGATCGTCGCTTCACATACGTGTACGCTGCAGCGGCGCTCCAGCTCGGTGGCAATTTCTGCCAAACTCGCCTGCGCATGCTCTGACACGATTTCGTGCAAAGCTGCGATATGCTCTGCGTTCAACGCTGACGGTCTACCGCCGCGATTCGCCGGCGGCTGAGAATCGGATCGCTCCTTCGTTGCCATGGCATGCCCCTCCCATATCAGGGCAGCATGCGATAGCTAGGTCTTCGATGTTGTCTACACCCTCTTAACAGTGCCAAAGCGCGCGCTCAGCGCGTTGCCGCCGCCGTCGCGCCGGCGTGCGCCTCGTGCACGAACATCAATGCTTTCGCCACATTCGAGGCGATGGCGTCGGCACCGGCTACCAGGCGCTGCTCCATCTCGGCGCAGGTCAATTCGCCCACCTCCAGCAGACCTTTCATGACCGGCGCATCGACATGCCCGAACATGTAGTAGTGCGCGGCATCGGCCGTGAAGCCATCCTTGCGGAACTGGTCGTACTGGTAGCCGAGTGCCTGGCTCAGGGCCCAGCCCACAGCGTGCATCGCCAGTGTCGAATTGTTCTTCTGGTAGGACAGACTGGGACCGGTCGAACAGGGTTTTTCGCTGCCGTCGGCGTGGATCGCCAGGAACAGTTTGCCTTTCAATTTCGGCGCATACTCGTCCGCCGACAGGGTCAGCACCTTCAGCTTGCCCTGTTGCGCCAGGGTTTCGGCAATGCGCCGCACCAGGTAGGCGGCCAATTGCTGTTCGCCCACCAGCTTCCCCGACGTGCCCACCTTGCCCTTGATGCGCTTGTAGTGGCCGGCCTGCAGGATGATGTCGTAGGTTTCGTCCTTCGTGCCGGGCGTGGTGGCCAGCGTGTTCCAGGTGCCGGTGATGGCCTTGATGGCGCGCTGGCAGGCATCGGACGAGGCCGAGCCGAGCGTCGGGCCGGACAGGTCGTCGCCGAAGTCGCGCTGCTGCAGCTGCTTGATGGCCGCCTCGAAACTCCCGTTGAATTCGGCCGAACTGCGAGCCGGATGGGATTCTTCCTGCGCATGGACGGTGGCGCAACAAACCGTCAGTCGGAACTGGCTCCCTCAGCAGTGCCGTTCAATCCATGATTTCGGCAGTTCATCCGTTGTGCGTTGATCGGTCCGGCAGGGACTCGTATAGTCGGGAAATACCAACCAACGAAGGGATATCCGACCATGCTGAAACTGTCCGCAGTCTGCCTCGCCGTCGCCGCCCTGACCGGCGCACCCGCCAGCGCCGCACCAGGCACCCCGGCCGCGCAGTCGCAGGCGGCGCTCGCCGCCAGCATCGACGCCCGGTGACGCCGTACTACAAGGCCGGCGAACCGGGTGCCACCGTCATCGTCGTCAAGGACGGCAAGACGATCCTGCGCAAGGCCTACGGCATGGCCGACGCCGCCGGCAAGAAGGCGCTGACGCCGGACACCGTCATGCGCCTGGGCTCGATCACCAAGCAGTTCACCGCGACGGCGATCCTGCTGCTGGCCGAGGAGGGCAAGCTCTCGCTCGAGGACGACATCACGCGCTTCTTCCCCGACTATCCGACCCACGGCAAGAAGATCACGGTCGAGCACCTGCTGACGCATACTTCCGGCATCCAGAGCTATACCGGTAAACCCGGCTATGTCGCCGGCATGACGCAGGACATGAGCGTCGCCGCCATGATCGACGGCTTCAAGAACGATCCGCTCAATTTCGAGCCGGGCGCCGACTACCGCTACAACAATTCCGGCTACTTCCTGCTGGGCGCCATCATCGAGAAAGTGTCCGGACAGCCCTACGCCACCTTCCTCGAGCAGCGCATTTTCACGCCCCTGGGGATGAAGGACACCGCCTATGAAGGCCACGAGCGCGGCAAGGCGGCGCGCGCCGTCGGCCACACGCCGGCCGACAAGGGCTTCGCACCGGCCGCGCCACTGAGCATGACGCAGCCCTACGCGGCCGGCGCGCTGGTGTCGACCGTCGATGACCTGGCGCGCTGGGACGCCGCCGTCAGCGCCGGCAAGCTCTTGAAACCGGCCAGCTGGCAGCGCGCCTTTACGTCCTACCGGCTTGCCTCGGGCAAGTCCACCGGCTACGGCTATGGCTGGGAGATGGGCAAGCTGCAAGGCGTGCCGACGATCGCGCATGGCGGCGCCATCAACGGTTTTGCCACCTATGCGCTGCGCCTGCCCGAACAGAAGGTGTACGTGGCGGTGCTGAGCAATGCCGACGGCGGCGTGATCAGCCCGGCGCTGGTGGTCACGAAGGCGGCGGCAAGCGCCATCGGCAAGCCGCTGCGGGAATTCAAGGAGATCGCGCTCGCGCCCGCAGCACTCGACCGTTTCACCGGCGTCTACGAGGTCGAGCCGAAGGTCACGCGCAGCTTCCGCCGCGAAGGCAACACGCTCGTCATGCAGCGCAGCGGCCGTCCGCCGATGCCGCTCAAGGCGTATTCGCCGACCGGCTTCTTCCTGCCCGATTCGCTCGACTATTTCGAATTCGGCCTCGATGCCAAGGGCGCCGTGAGCCATGTGACGCAGTTCCACGATGGCGCCGAACTGCGCCAGGCGCGGATCGGCGACCTGCCTCCCGAGCGCCCGGCCGTGAAAATCGCCGGCACCGCCTTCGACAGTCGTGCCGGGCGCTACGAACTGGCCCCGGGCTTCGTGCTGACGCTGTCGCGCGAAGGCGAGCGCCTGTATGCCCAGGCCACCGGCCAGCCGAAACTGGAAATCTTCGCCCAGGACGAGAACGTGTTCTTCTCACGCGCCATCGAGGCCGAAGTGCGCTTCGACGGCGCCGATTCGAGCTACCTGGTACTGCACCAGAACGGCCAGCAGATCAAGGCGCGGCGGCTGTAGGAAAAACGTGGCGCCTGCGGACCGGCATTCCCGCAGGCGCTGCGAACGCGCACGCGTGCGACGCACGACACCATTTCATCCCGTAACGGCGCGATGCAAACCTGTTAAGCTTATGGCGACCCCTGAACCCATGAGCCGCCCATGAGAACCATTGCCCAAATCCTCCAGGACAGCAAGACCATTGCCATCGTCGGCCTGTCCAGCAAGCCTGAGCGCGCCAGCTACGGCGTGGCCGAATACCTGCAACAGCAAGGCTACCGCGTCCTGCCCGTGAATCCGGCCTACGCCGGCCAGGAAATCCTCGGCGAACCGGTCCACGCCAGCTTGCAGGAAGCGGCCGACGCACTCGCGCCGAGCGGCCAGCGCGTCGACATCGTCGACTGCTTCCGCAAGTCCGAGGACATCCCGCCGCTGGCGCGCGACGCCATCGCGATCCGCGCCGGCTGCCTGTGGATGCAGCTCGAGATCGAGAACCAGGCCGCCGCCGACCTGGCACGCGCCGCCGGCCTCGACGTGGTGATGAACCACTGCCTGAAAATCGAACACCGCAAGCTCAACGCCTGACCAGAAGGACCTTCCCATGCTGAAATACGCCACCCTTGCCACTGCCTTGCTGGCCGCTGCCAGCGCCGGTGCCCAGCCGACCGCCGTCGTCCCGCACCGGCCCGCCGTCGTGGCGGGCGCGCCGGCAGCCTGCCCGGCACTGCTGAACCAGCGCTTCGCGCGCCTGCAGGACGAGGCGCCGCAGGATCTGTGCCAGTACGCCGGCAAAGTCGTGCTGGTCGTGAACACGGCCAGCTACTGCGGCTACACCAGGCAGTACGAGGGGCTGGAAAGGCTGTATGCGAAATACGGTGCGCGCGGCCTGGTGGTGCTCGGCTTCCCGTCGAACGACTTCAAACAGGAAGCGGAAAGCGCCAAGGAAATCGCCGATCTCTGCTACAACACCTACGGCGTGAAATTCCCGATGTTCGCCAAGACCGCCGTCACCGGCGCGAACGCCAATCCGCTGCATGCGGCGCTGGCCAGGCAGACCGGCCAGGCGCCGAAGTGGAATTTCGGTAAATACCTGATCGGACGCGACGGCAAGGTGATCGAGTACTTCCCGAGCAAGGTAACGCCGGAAGATCCGCAGCTGGTCGGGAAGATCGAGGCGGCGCTGTAGGCGTTCCAGTCAGTCGAGGTAGGCGATCAGCGGGCCGCGCAGGGCATTGCAGACAACGATGCCCTCGGCCCTTTCCAGCATCGCACGCGTGATGACGCGCTCCTCCGCCTGCCAGGCGGGGGCATCGAGCATCACCCGGCGCATCACCCCCGGCAGCAGGCCGCAGGACAGCGGCGGCGTGGTCCATTTGCCGTCCAGGCGCACGAACACATTGCTGCGCCCCCTTCCGTCAATTCCCCACGCTCGTTGAAGAACAGCGCATCGAAGCCCCCTGCGCCTCGGCGGCGCGCCAGGCGGCGTCGTAGCGGCTGCGCACCGAGGTCTTATGCTGCAGGAAGACGTCGCCGGAGCGGGTAGTCGTATCGGCCAGGATCACGCGCACCGGCTCGTGCAGCGGCACCAGCGGCGCGTTCGTCACCGTCAGGACGCCGTCGGCATCGACCGCCAGGCGCAGGCGGTGCAGGCTGGCGTCCTCGGGCAGGCCGAGGCAGGCATTCTGTACCAGCGTGCGCGCCGCGACAGTGTCGAAGGCGCGCACGAAGTAGGCGCAGGAAGCGGCCATGCGCGCCAGGTGCTGCTCGAGATGGCGCGGACCGTCCTGCCAGGACGCCTTGATCGTCTCGAAGATATCGAACGCGTTCGCCAGCCCGGTGTGAAAGCGCGCTTTCAGGCGGCACTCGGCGAATTCGTCCTGCGCGTCGCTGTCGTGGACGATGCCGGCACCGACACCCAGTTCACCGCGCCGCAGCCCGTCTCCGGGCCCGAGCGCCAGGGTACGGATCGGCACCGACAGGCAGAAGTCGCCATACGGGCGGCCGGCGGGCGGCGGGTCGAACCAGCCGATCGCGCCGGTATAGATGCCGCGCGCGGCGCCGGTTCCAGTTCGTCGATGATTTCCATCGTGCGCCGCTTGGGCGCGCCGGTGATCGAGCCGCAGGGATACAGCGCGGCGAACAGCTCGGCGAGGGTGGTATCAAGCCGCAAGCGCGCCTCAACCGTGGACGTCATCTGCAGCACGGCGCCGAAGCGGGTGACTTCGAACAGTTTGGGTACCGCCACGCTGCCGGTCTGCGCCACCCGTCCGAGGTCGTTGCGCAGCAGGTCGACGATCATCAGGTTTTCGGCGCGGTTCTTCGGGTCCGCCGCCAGCGCCGCGGCGCGTTCGGCGTTGACGGCTTCGTCATTGCTTGCCGGGGCCGTGCCCTTCATCGGGCGCGCCAGCAGCGTGCCGCCGCTGTGGCGCACGAACAGTTCAGGGGAAAACGACAGCAGGGCGCCGCCGTCGGGCAGGCCGACCAGGGCGCCATACGGCACCGGCTGGGCGCGCGCAGGCGCTGGTACAGTGCGAAGACCGAACCGAAGGCGTCGAAACGCAGGCGGTAGGTGTAGTTGACCTGGTAGGTGTCGCCGGCGGCGATGTAGTTGCGGATGCGGCCGATGGCGTCGACAAAGCGCGCCTCATTGACGTTCGCTTCGACGGCGGCGATGCCCGCCGGGACTGCGCCGGCATCGCCCTCGGGCGGCACGCGGGCCGCGATCCAGGCGCCGGCCTGCTCCGCCGTCAGGTGTTCGCAGCGCGCGAACAGCAGCACTTGCGCCAGCGGCGGGCCGCTGGGGACGCTGCGGATGCCGAGCAGGTGCGCGCCCAGTTCATAGGTGAGCAGAGGCACGGCGTACAGGCCGCGCGCCAGCGCCGCTTCCAGCTCGGCCAGCACGGTGCTCCAGCCTGAGGCGTCGCGGCAGCTCAAGGTGCCGGCGTGGCCCGTGTACAGGCGCGATGCGGCCCGAGCGTGACCTTCCGCGCTCGCATCGTCGAGCAATGCAAAAACCGTTTCCATGGAATTCAGGCCGCCAGCAGCAGGGATAATTGTACGCCCGTCGTATCCTGCGGGTTCTGGCGGAAGCCGCTCTTGGCATAGCGGTGCCAGCGGCCGGTGATATAGCTCACCAGCAGGCTGGCGCGCTCGGCCACGTCGTCCTCTTTTCCATGGCCCTGGCTCACGGCCAGGCGCAGCGCGCCCTTGCAGGCCAGTTCAACCCGGTCGTAAAAGGCGTTCATGCGCAGCTGCAGGCGCTCGTCCTCGCCGACCAGGGCGTCGCCGATCAGCACCCGCGTCATGCCCGGATTGTTGGCGGCAAAGCCGAGCAGCATGGTGAGGATGGCGTAGGCCTGGTCGATGCCGCGCTCTTCCTTCTCGGCGATCTGGTTGATCACGCCGAACACGCTGGCCTCGATGAAGTCGATCAGGCCTTCGTACATCTGCGCCTTGCTGGCGAAGTGGCGGTACAGCGCCGCCTCCGAGACCTCAAGGCGGGCCGCCAGCGCGGCGGTGGTGATCTTCTCGCCTTTGGGCTGCTCGAGCATTGCGGCCAGGGCCTGGAGGATTTGCAGCTTGCGCTGGCCTGGCTTGGTGCTTGCCATGGAGTGTCGAATGAGTGAGGAGTTAGCGGAGTCTGCTCAGCCGTTTCGGCAGCTGGCGCACGGATTTTACTTTGACATCGACATACTTTGGGGAAATAAGGCGCCGTGGGCGCGCCGCGGCCAGCGTGCTGCGTTCGCCATGGCGCAGGTACTGGGTCACCCACACGGTGCGCAGGCCGAGCTGCTTGGCGCTTTTCAGGTTGGCCAGCGTGTCTTCGACCAGCACGCAGTCGCGCGCGGCCACGCCATGGCGGCGCAGCAGGCGCGTGAGCATCAGCTTCGACGGCTTCGGACGCAGCTGGCGGTGGACGTGCATCTGCTCGATGGCGATATGGTGGGCGAAGTGGCGGCCCAGGTTCAGGTGGCGCATCACGCGCATCGAATAGGCGGTGGGCGCGTTGGTCAAGAGGATCTTCCGGCCCGGCAGGCGCAGCAGCAGGCGCCCGAGGCCTGTCTCCGAGCGCATCAGGCGGCGCAGGTCGCCCAGGTCGTGGGTCCGGTGCAGGAAGTCGCGCGCATCGACGCCGTGGTGGCGCATCAGGCCGAGCAGGGTGGCGCCATAGCGCTTCCAGTAGCCGAGGCGGGCGGCATCGATGCGGGCCTGCGTCACCTCGTTGACGCCGTCATGCAGCAGGCGCGCGATATAGGTGTTCATGTTGGCGCTGATCGCCGGAAAAATCGCGTGCGAGGCGTCGTGCAGGGTGTTGTCCAGATCGAATAGCCAGACGCGAGGGAGGAGTTTATGATTCGACACGGTTTCTGACACGGAGAATGAATGCGACGTCCGATTATAGTAGTGTTCCTGGGCCTGTTCCTGATGGCGCTCCAGGCGTTTGCCGGCGAGCGCGGCGCCCTGTTCAAGGTCACGCGGGGGGACCATGTGCTCTACCTGTACGGCACCATCCACGCCGGCAAGCCGGAGTATTATCCGCTCGAGCCGCGCATGCGCACTGCGGTGGAGCAGGCGCCGGTGCTGGCGCTGGAAATCGATGCCATGCGCGACCCCGCCGCGGCGGCGGCCGCCTTCCAGCAGCATGGTCTGTTCCCGGCCGACAGCCCGGGCTATGCCGGCCTGGCACCCGAGCGGCGCCAGCGCATCGACACCGCCCTGAAGCGGCAAGGTGTCGATCCGGCCGCCGTGGCACACGTGAAGCCCTGGATGCTGACGACGATGCTGGCGATGATGGACATGGCCAAGCTCGGCTACGACCCGGCCCTGGGTGTCGACCAGCACCTGGCGCAACTGGTGCGCGGCAAGCGCCCCATCGTCGAGCTGGAGACGGTAGGCTACCAGGCTTCCCTGCTCGACCGCCTCCCCCTGGAAATGCAGTGGCGGCTGCTGGAAGAAACGCTGGAGCACATGGCGTCCGGCCGCCAGCTGCGCGAGGCGCGCGAGATGTTCGCGGCCTACGAGCAGGCCGACCAGGGGGCGCAGGACGCATTACTGAATCGCATCGAAACGGACGACAGCCTGGAAGCCAAGCTCATGCGCGAGCTGCTGCTGGGCGAACGCAATGGTCCGATGGCCGACAAGCTTGCTGCGCTGCTGGCGCGCGAAAACAATGTGGTGGCGGCGGTGGGTTTATTGCACTTGCTGGGAAAAGGCGGCGTGCCGGAATTGCTGCGTCGGCGCGGCATGCGGGTCGAGCGCGTGTACTGAGCTGGTGCGGGGGAGGGTGGTGCGGAAGATGGTGCCCTTGACGTGGATTGAACACGTGGCCTCTCCCTTACCAAGGGAGTGCTCTACCACTGAGCTACAAGGGCGGGTAGACATGTCAATGGCGGCATGGACGCCGCCATTGCTTGCACAAATGTTTAGTGCGAGCGGATCATAGTGCCAAATGCCTGTTCGGTCAAGACTTCCAGCAATAAAGAGTGCTCGATGCGGCCGTCGATGATGTGCACCGTGTTCACGCCCGACTTGGCTGCGTCCAGTGCCGACGAGATCTTCGGCAGCATGCCGCCCGAGATCGTGCCGTCCGCGAACATCTCGTCGATCTCGCGGGCCGACAGGTCGGTCACCAGGTTGCCGGCCTTGTCCTGCACGCCGGCGATATTCGTCATCATGATCAGCTTTTCAGCCTTCAGGATTTCCGCGATCTTGCCGGCGACGACGTCGGCATTGATGTTGTAGGCCTGGCCGTCCTGGCCGAAACCGATCGGCGAGATGATCGGGATGAAGGCATCGTCCTGCAGCGCTTTCACGACCGCCGGATTGATGGCGTCGATTTCGCCCACAAAGCCGATGTCGAGGAACTCGCCAGGCTTGTCCTTGTCCGGCATGCTCATCTTGCGCGCACGGATCAGGCCGCCGTCCTTGCCGGTCAGGCCGACTGCCTGGCCGCCGTAATGGTTGATCAGCATGACGATGTCCTGCTGCACTTCGCCGCCCAGCACCCACTCGACCACTTCCATGGTTTCTTCATCGGTGATGCGCATGCCCTGGACGAAGGTGCCCTGCTTGCCGATTTTTTTCAGGGCGTTGTCGATCTGCGGACCGCCGCCGTGCACCACCACCGGATTCATGCCCACCAGTTTCAGGAGGATGACATCGCGCGCGAAGCCGTGCTTCAGGCGTTCGTCGGTCATGGCATTGCCGCCGTATTTGATGACGATGGTCTTGCCGTGGAAATTGCGGATGTAAGGAAGCGCCTCGGCCAGGATCTGCGCCTTGATCTGCGGCGAAACCGCAGTCAGGTCGCTTGGTTGATCCCCGGTGTTCAGGCTGGTCAGCTGAGCGTTCATGGTGAGTCCGAAATGAAGGTGGCGGAGATTTTACAGGCAACAAGGCCGCCGTTGTAGGCATTCTATGGCCGTCTTGTTGTATTTTATGGCCTGAACAGGTCAGATGGCCGATACCGGATGCCCTTGAAGACTGCTTTGACGATATTACACATGACAAACGAAACCTGTCGCGAGGGTGGTCCATGAGCACCTGCAGCCGTTGCGGCGCTGCTTTCGGCTGCGCGCCCGCCGATGGCGGCGAGGGGCCGTGCTGGTGCACCACCTTGCCCCCGGTCGTGCCGGTGCCGGGCGCGGGAGCCGGCTGCTGGTGCCCGGCTTGCCTGCGTGCGCACATTGCCGCCGCTGCCGATCCCGCTACCGAGATAAAGTTCCAGCGCGACGATTGAGCGGCAAGCGTGCCCGACCTGCGCTACCGGCGCATCATGCACAGGTCGGAAACGGACGGGAGCTTGATCAGAACGGGCGCGGCGTGGGCGCCGGCGCCGGGCCGCAGGAAGCGGCCGGCACGCATCGGTTTCTGCATCTGCCGCGCTCGTTGCTGCCACGTACGCTCACTGCTGCGTGGCAAAGAAGCGCATCATCTCGCGGCTGGCATCCGGCCCTTGCCATCCGTGTAGCTGCCGCGTGCGCTGCCGCCCGACCATGCATGGCCCGCGCCGTGGATGACCCAGTGCTCGCCCCGGGGCTTGCCGTCGGCGCGCTTGTGCACCGTACGCGTGAACGCATGGCCATTGGGCACGCGGCCCGGCTCGATGGCCATGGCGTCGGCGGCGTCGCGTGCCGGTACCATGATCGCGTCGCCATTGGTCGGGTGCACCGTTGTGTCCTGGTCGCCGTGGAAGACGATGATCGGAATCGCTTTGTTCGGCTGGTGTCCGCGCCGGAAGTCGCCCTTCATCGCCGCCAGCGCCGAGGGCAAATCGTGCGCCGCCGCGAACGGCAGGCCCGAGTGCACGCCGACGGCCGCGTACAGGTCCGGGTAGAGCGTGCCCATGATGGCGGCCATGGCGCCGCCAGCCGATAGTCCGGCCACGTACACCTTCGCCTTGTCGATCGTGTACCTGGCCATGATGTCGCGCGTGATGCCGGCAATGATCGACGGCTCCCCCTGGTCGCGGCGCTGGTCGACGTTGTTGAACCAGTTCCAGCAGCGCGAAGCATTTGCCTGGCGCGACTGGGCCGGGTACACGACCAGGCAATTCATTTCTTCCGCCAGTGCATTCATCTTGGTGCCGGTGGCGAAATCGTCGGGGTCCTGGGTGCAGCCGTGCAGCATCACCACCAGGGGAACCGGTTCGCCCCTGTAGCCGCTCGGGACATATAGTTTATAACTGCGGGTGCCGGCGGCATTGGTGTGGCTGCCTTCGCTGAAACTGCCGGGCAGGACCTCGGCCGGTTCGTTGGCCGCGCGGTAGCCGGTGCCCTGGCCAATGCCCTGGCTGAAATTGCGGCTCAGTTCAGCCAGCATGCCCTGTACGTCGACAGCGGGCGTTCCCTGCTGCGGGCTGGACCCCGTCGGCATCTGCCCCATGCCGCGCATGTGCTGCTGCGCCGCCTCGGTATAGACGGAGGCGTTTTTCAGGGCGTCCTGGATCACCTGGTTCGTGTCCACCGGGCTCTTGTGCATCAGGTTGCGGGTGGCGGCACGCATCTGCGCGAACAGCTTGTTATTCAGTTTCATTTGGCTTCTCTCTATGTACGAAGCGCGATAAACCTACTGCGCGTCGGATATTTGGTCTGCGATGCTCGCTGTACTCTTGTACAGCTGCGCTTCTCTACCAAATCTCCTTCCGCTCGCTACGGTTTCTCGCGCTTCTCTTAACGAATGCGCTCTGCCAAGGCGGCCTTCACGGCGTTGCTTGCATGCAGCGCCCCAAGTACCGAAATCGATTCAATGGTGGCCAGCGCCAGTTCGACCGTGACGTCGCTGGCAATGCTGGCCATGCCCAGCACCTGGATCTGCAGGCGGATGCCGGCCTGCTGCGCCGCTTCGAGGTCGGCGCGCGAATAATGGTGCATGCCAAGCACGAGGCTGCGGCGGGCGACGGTCTGGCGCACGACATCGGCGTGCGCGTTGAGCTGGTTGCGGATGGCCGTACGGATCAAGTCGGTGCGGTTGCTGTAAAACCCCTCGCTGACCAGCAAATCGATCTGCCCAAGGTCGATCATGCCCAGGTTGATCGTGATTTTTTCCGACTCCGCCAGCTTTTGCTTCGGCTCATTCAAGTGACTAATCTCGCTTCGCATACTTACGCCATCCTTTCAAACCATCTCCGTACCATCCATGGGGATGGTTTTCTTTGTAGGCCAGTCTACGCGTCTCATCCTGCCGGTCAAGCGACATTCGATTGAATCGGGTAATCTGTTGCGCCATGAACCCAGAACTGCAACCCGGCCTGCGCTTCGCATGGCACTACACCGTTCCGCCGCGCGCCACTGTGCCGCAGCTGTATCACGACACCCCGTTCTGCCGCGACATGCCCGAGGTGCTCGCCACCGGCTACATGGTCGGCATGATGGAGCTGGCTTGCCTGAACGGCATGCTGCCTTACCTCGACTGGCCGCGCGAACAAAGCCTGGGCACGATGGTCGAGTTCCGCCACCTGGCGCCGACGCCGCCGGGCATGACCCTGCGCATCGAGGGGGAAGTGCTGGAAGTGGAGGGCACGCGCGTGCGCTTCCGGGTCCAGGCCTGGGATGACGTCGAGCGCATCTGCGAAGGCACGCACGAGCGTGTCGTCATCGATACCGCCCGTTTCAATGGCCGCGTGGAACGCAAGGCCGCGGCGCATGCGGGAGGTGCCGCATGAGCATCCTGTCGCACCCCGAACTGCAAACGCCGGTGCCATCTCCTTGCATCAATGTCTGCGAGATGGACAAGGGGAGCGGCCTGTGCCGCGGCTGCCTGCGCACGATCGACGAGATCGTCGCCTGGGGGCGCGCGAGCGACGACGCCAAGCGCGCCATCTGGGCGGAAATTCGTCGGCGCGAGTCTGACATCGACTTCGGCTAGCATGCGCCTGCCGACCAGCATGCAGGTGTTCGAGCGCGGCTGGCTGTCTGCCAACAACATCTTGTTTACAGGTGCGACAACGGCGCTGGTCGACAGCGGCTATGTCACGCACGCGCCGCAAACGCTGGCGCTGGTGCGCCATGCGCTCGGCGAACGCCCGCTCGAGCGCTTGCTCAACACCCACCTGCACTCCGACCACTGCGGCGGCAACGCGGCGCTGCAGGCTGCCTACGGCTGCCACACTGCCATTCCCGCACTGGAAGCGGACAAGGTGGCGCGCTGGGACGAGGATGCCCTGAGCTACCGCGCAACCGGCCAGCAATGTCCGCGCTTCGGTTTCGATGCCGTGTTGAATCCGGGCGACGAACTCATCCTGGGCGACCTGCGCTGGCAGGTAGCGGCCGCGCCCGGGCACGATCCGCATGCGCTGCTGCTGTTCTGCCCGGACGAAGGGATCCTGGTTTCCGGCGACGCGCTGTGGGAAAACGGTTTCGGGGTCGTCTTTCCGGAACTGGCGGGCGAGCCCGGCTTCGAGGAAGTCGCGACCACGCTCGCGTTGATCGACAGCTTCGATGCACGGCTGGTGATTCCGGGGCATGGGGCGATGTTCGAGGACGTGGCCGGGGCACTGGCGCGGGCCCGTTCCCGGCTCGATTACCTGGCGGGCGACCCGAAGCGTAACGCGGAAAATGCGGTCAAGGTGCTGCTGAAGTTCCTGTTGCTCGAGCGGGGGCGGATTGCGCTGGATGCATTGCCGGGGCTGTTTGCGTCGATCCCGGTGCTCGGTAGCGCACTTCGCTTGATGGGTGAGGAATTTTTTGTGGACGATCGGCGGCTGCCTGAACGCGTGGACGGGCAACCCGTCCACCCTACGGACTCAGCACCTGCCGGTAGGGTGGACGGCTCCGCCTTCCACGCGCCCAACCCCAGTCCCCATCGCGCTACGCCACAACACACGGATACGGCCTCGATCGACATGCGCTATACAAAGCTCGCCGACTGGGCCGTCTCCTCACTGCTACGCGCCCGCGCCGCCCGCATCGATGGTTCTTTCCTGTTCGATGCCTGAGGCCAGAAGGCGGGCGCCGAGATTAGAGCCTCAACCCTAGCACGATCGTGCTTTTTTTAACGCTATAATCAAGTGCTCCGATCAACCCCGTTGAAAGCCGCTCCCATGACGCTGCCTCCAGTCCTGCAAGACCTGTCCTTACCCGTGATCGCTTCGCCGATGTTCATCGCCAGTGGTCCGGCACTCGTTGCGGCACAGTGCAAGGCCGGCATCGTCGGTTCCTTCCCGGCCCTGAACGCGCGTCCGGCCGAGCTGCTCGACACCTGGCTGACCGAGCTGCAAGCCGAACTGCGCGCCTACCAAGCCGCCAACCCCGGTGCCAAGGTGGGGCCGATCGCGGTGAACCAGATCGTGCACGCATCGAATACGCGCCTGGAACACGACGTCGAGGTTTGCGTCAAGCACCAGGTGCCGATCATCATCTCGTCGCTGCGCGCGCCGCCGAAGGAGATGCTCGACGCCGTGCACAGCTACGGTGGCATCGTGCTGCACGACGTGGTCTCGATCCGCCATGCCGAAAAGGCGCTGGAAGCGGGCGTCGATGGGCTGATCCTGGTGGCGGCCGGTGCCGGCGGCCATGCGGGCGCCCTGTCGCCGTTCGCGCTGGTGGGTGAAGTACGTAAATTCTTCAGTGGTCCGCTCGCGCTGTCCGGCTCGATCGCCACCGGCGACGCCATCCTCGCGGCGCAGGCGATGGGCGCCGATTTCGCCTATATCGGCTCGCGCTGGCTGGCAACAAAGGAATCGAACGTCAGCGAAGACTACCGCAAGGCGATCGTCGAATCGAGCGCGGCCGACATCGTCTACACGAACCTGTTTACTGGCGTGCACGGCAACTACCTGAAGAAGTCGATCGTCAACGCCGGCCTCGATCCGGACGCGCTGCCGGAATCGGACAAGAGCAAGATGAGCTTTGGCGACGGCACCGCCAAAGCCTGGCGCGATATCTGGGGCGCCGGCCAGGGCGTGGGCCTGATGGACGACGTGCCGACCGTGGCCGAGATGGTGGCGCGCCTGAAGGACGAATACGCCGCCGCGCGTGCGCGCCTGGCGCTGCGTTAATTCGTTGGGTGGACGTGGCTGACGAGATGGCTTTCCCGTCCACGCGTCAACATGTGTTCGATCGTTCGCGGATGACTGACGGCCGCTTGAACGCGTGGACGGCACAGCCGTCCACCCTGCGGAATGCGGTAGGGTAGGCGGCTACATCCCGTCCGATGCATCGACGCGGCCGTGGCGCCGCCTACGCGTTCAAACGGTGCACGCATGCACGACAGGCGCAAGGTTTCAGACGCTGGTTGAACTGCGTTAAATCGTAGGGTAGGCGGCTCGATCGAGTCCGGCGCATCGACGCGGCCCTGGTGCCGCCTACGCGTTCAACGGCGCATGCACCGACGTACAAAGGATGGGCGCGGGGTTTCGGCTGCTGGTTGAACGCGCAGGCGCGAGACCCGCCTACCCTGCGATGCGACCCGCCTCGCCGACTGCCCTACGATTCAGGAGGCTTTTGCATCCGGAATCGGATGATCCGGTTCCGGGTCGCTCGGCGTGAGGTCGGCTGGGTTGATCGACCAGAGCCCGGGTAAATTACGCCAGTAACCATACACATCCATGCCGAAGCCGACGACGAACTCGTTCGGCAGCGTCAGCCCCGTGATGTCGGCCTCGATCGGCTTGCTCCGCTTGAGATCCTTGTCCGCAAACACGGCGACGATCACCTCGGAGGCCCCCATGTCGAGCAGGCGCTGTTTCACGTGGGCCAGGGTTTCTCCCGCGTCGAGGATATCGTCGAGCACGACGATCGTGCGTCCGGCCACGTTCTGGCGCGGAATCACCTTCCACCCGACTTCGCCACCCCGGTCGTCGTCGCCATAGCGGCTGACGTGGATGTAGTCGAATTCGAGCGGGAAGTCCAGTTGCGGCAGCAGGGTGCCGGTGAACACGACGGCACCGCCCATCACCCCCAGCACCAGCGGGAAAGCAGTGCTTTGCTCGGCACCGAAGCGCGCATTGAGGACATCAGCGACATGCCGCACGGCGGCTTGTACCTCTTCGGGAGTAACGATCTGGCGCGCATTGGCCAGCAGCGCGCGAGCGCGGGCGTGGTGGAATTCTGGCATGGTCGTTTGTATTAAGAGTGTCTCCAGCGCGATTATGCGGCAACTTCACCACAAACACCTGTCCCGTTGCTTCACACCGGCACAATCCCTTTCCGGATCGGTCGATGTTCCAGCGCAAGATTCGCCTGCGCCATTGTCTTGGTTTGCGGCGTATCATACGTGACTTGAATAACATCGAAGCAGCAGCCATGCCCATCACCTCTTCGGTCCAGCGCGCCGCGCGCCTGGAACAGCTGCGCGCCGCCATGGCGCGTCACGGCGTCGACGCCTGCGTCATCCCCTCGAGCGATCCGCACCTGTCCGAATACCTGCCGCGCCGCTGGCAGGGGCGCGAGTGGATTTCCGGCTTTACCGGCTCGGTCGGTACCTTCATCGCGACGAAGGACTTCGCCGGGGTCTGGACCGACGGCCGCTACTGGACCCAGGCCGAGACCGAGCTGGCCGGATCGCACATCGCGCTGATGAAGATTCCGTCCGGCGCCAGCCTGCTGCACATCGACTGGCTGGCCGCCAACCTGCAGCCCGGCCAGACGGTGGCGGTGGACGCGCGCGTCCTCGGCCTGGCCGTCGCGCGCCTGCTGCAGGACGCGCTGTCGGCACGCGGTGTCACGCTGCGCACCGACCTCGATTTGTTGGATGAGATCTGGAGCGAGCGTCCCGGCCTGCCGCAAGACCCCTTGTTCCAGCACGAAGCGCCGCATGCGACGCTGGCACGCGCCGATAAACTCGCCGCCACCCGCGCCGCCATGGCGCAATTGAAAGCCGAACGCCATTTCATTTCCACGCTCGACGACATCGCCTATCTGTTCAACCTGCGCGGTTCCGACGTCAGTTTCAATCCCGTGTTTGTCGCCCACGCACTGCTCGAACCCGAGGGCGCGACCCTGTTCGTCGCCGAAGGCAAGGCATCCCCTGAACTGCGTGCGCAACTGTTGCAGGACGGCGTGCGCCTGGCGCCGTATGCCGCGGCCGCCGATGCGCTGGGCGCGCTGCCCGCCGGCAGCAGCCTGCTGGTCGACCCGCGCCGCATCACGGCCGGCATGCGCGCCGCCGTGCCGGAAGGCGTGCGCGTGATCGAGGCGATCAACCCGACCACCTTTGCCAAGTCGAAGAAGACGGAGCTTGAGGCGGCGCACGTGCGCGCCACCATGGAGCAGGACGGCGCCGCCCTGTGCGAATTCTTCGCCTGGCTGGAGGGCACGCTGGCCGACCCGCAGCGCGCCCCGCTCACCGAACTCACCATCGACGAGCAGATCACGGCCGCACGTGCGCGCCGTCCCGGTTTCGTCAGCCCGAGCTTCGGCACGATCGCCGGCTTCAATGCCAACGGCGCGATCATGCATTACCGCGCAAGCAAGGAAGCACACGCTGTCATCGAAGGCGACGGCTTGCTGCTGATCGATTCGGGCGGCCAGTACCTGGGCGGCACCACCGACATCACGCGCGTCGTCCCGGTGGGATCCATCACGCCCGCGCACCGGCGCGATTTCACGCTGGTGCTCAAAGGGATGATGGCCTTGTCCGGCACCACCTTCCCGCGTGGCACCCGTTCGCCGCTGCTCGACGCGATCGCGCGTGCGCCGATCTGGGCTGCCAATGTCGACTATGGCCACGGTACCGGCCACGGTGTCGGTTACTTCATGAACGTGCACGAAGGCCCGCAGGTGATTTCGCCGAGCGCGGCACCTGATCCGCACACGGCGATGGAGCCGGGCATGATCACCTCGATCGAGCCGGGCATCTACAAACCGGGGCGCTGGGGCATTCGCATCGAGAACCTGGTGCTGAACGTGCCCGCCACTTCGCCCGATGGCAATGGCGAGTTCGGCGAGTTCCTGCGCTTCGAGACACTGACCCTGTGCCCGATCGATACGCGCTGCCTCGACCTGGACCTGCTGCACCCGCATGAAGTGCGCTGGCTGAACGATTACCACGCGCAGGTGCGCGCGCGCCTGCTGCCGCACGTGAGCGGCGCTGCGCGCGACTGGCTGCTGCTGCGGACGGAGGCGATCTGATGGCAACCGGCCGCTCCCCCGCTCCACCCGCGCCAGCTCCGCCGTCGATCGCCTGAAACGCCGCACCGGCCACACCGGCTATGCGATGGCACGCACCAGCGAAGGGCTGTTCTTCCTGTCCGAGACACCGGGCGCGCCGCCGCTGTGCGCACCGCTGGAACTGGACGAATTCGTCGCCTTCGTGAACGGTCTCGGGCCGCAGGAGGTCAAACGCGTCAGCAAGCATGATGTCGCGTTCGAAAAGCAGCTGGTGCGCAAGAAGCCCTGAGCGGCAGCGCCCAGCCAGTCCACGACCGACCATTAAAAACCGATCATGTCGAACGTCGATTTCCTGTCCCCGTACTGGTCGCCGACCGAGATCGCCACCAATGCGGTGATCCTGCTGCACCTGGCGGGCGCCCTGCTGCTCGGCCTGATGGTCGGCTACGAGCGCTCGTACCACGGCCGCGCGGCCGGCATGCGCACCTATGGCCTGGTGTGCATGGCCTCGTGCGCGCTGACCATCGTCAGCGGCTATCCGGAAGCCTGGTTCGGCGGCCAGATGGGTGCCATCGGCACGGTCGACCCGACCCGCGTGATGCAGGGCGTGGTGACCGGCATCGGCTTTCTCGGTGCCGGCGTCATCATGCGCGAAGGCTTCAATATCAGCGGCCTGACGACGGCCGCCTCGATCTGGAGTTCGTCGGTGATCGGCATCCTGGTCGGCGTCGGCTTTTATCTGGCCGCGATGGGCCTGGCCTTCTTCTCGGCCATGATCATGATTTACCTGAACAAGGTCGAGGCTTTCCTGCCCTCGCGCCGCGCGGTGGCCGTCACGCTGCGCTTTCGCGAAGCCTTCCTGCCGCGCGAGGATGCGCTGCGCGAGGCCGCGCTCGAGCGCGGCTACCAGATCGCCGGCAGCTCGCTGACGATTTCCAGCGCCAACGGACGCCAGGAGTGGCGTTTCGTCGCCGTCGCCATGTCGCGCCACAACCGCGCCACGCTGACCGAACTGGCGGCCGAGCTGGCGGCCTCCGAAGGCGTCGAGGGCTTCCAGCTCTCGCATGCCCGTAACTGACCTACCGATCTCCATACAACAAGAGGAAAGACCACCATGCTGGCTCAGGACGTACTCGATTTCTGGTTCCTGCCGCGCTCCGATCCGGGCTACGGCAAGGCGCGCCCTGAATGGTTTCGCAAGGATCCCGCCTTCGACGCAGTTGTGGCCGGGCGTTTCGGCGCCCTGATCGCCCAGGCGGTCGCCGGCGGCCTGCGCGAATGGGACCTGGAAGGGCCGGAAGGCAGGCTGGCGCGCATCCCGGTGCTCGACCAGTTCACCCGCAACGCCCACCGCGACACGCCGCTGGCCTTTGCCGGCGACACGCTGGCGCTGGCGGCCGCGCGCCAGCTGGTCGACAGCGGCGCCGATCGCCAGCTCGAGCCACAGGCCCGCGCCTTTGCCTACATGCCTTTCGAGCACGCCGAAGACGCGCGCATGCAGGAGTGCGCGGTCGAGCTGTTCGGCCAGCTGGCGCGCGAGCACGAAGGGTTTGTCGAGATGCTCGACTACGCGCACCGCCACCGCGGCGTGATCGCCCGCTTCGGCCGCTTCCCGCACCGTAATCCCATCCTCGGCCGCGCCTCCACGCCGGACGAGCTGCAGTACCGGGCCAGCCCGGCGCCGGGTTCTGATGGCGGTAGCGCTCAATATCGTCGGCGCCGACCACGTCGGCCGCGTGCTTGGCCGCCTGTTTGCCGATGCCGGCGTGTTCGCCGTCCAGGACGTGCTGACGCGCTCCCAGACCAGTGCCGAGGAGGCGGTGCGCTTCATCGGCGCCGGCCGCGTGCCGGCCCGAAGCGCTGAGCTGCGTCCGGCAGCGGTGTGGATGCTGGCAGTAAACGACGACGCCATCGCGCCGCTGTGCGCCGAACTGGCCGCGGCCGGATTGCTGCAAGGGGCCACGGTATTCCACTGCAGCGGCGCCAAGTCGTCCGCCGAGCTGGCCCCGGCCCGCGCAGCCGGTGCCGTCGTTGCCAGCGTGCATCCGATCCGCAGTTTCGCCGACCCCTTTGCGGTCGCCGCCGATTTTACCGGGACTGGTGCGGCATCGAGGGCGATGCCGCGGCATTGAACCTGCTGCGGCCGGCCTTCGAGGCGATCGGCGCGCGCCCCGTCGGCATCGATGCCGCTGCCAAGACCGTGTACCACGCGGCGTCGGTATTCGCGTCGAACTACCTGGTCACGGTGCTCGACGCGGCCCTGCGCGCCTATGCCGCAGCGGGTATTCCCGAGGAGGTGGCACGCGAACTGGCACGACCGCTGGCGAGCGAAACCCCGGCCAATGTACTGCGCCTGGGGCCGGCCGCGGCGCTGAGCGGTCCGGTGGCGCGTGGCGACTTTGCCACCGTGGCGCGCCAGCACGAAGCGCTGGCCGCCTGGGATGCCCCAACCGCGCAGCTCTACGATGCCCTGGTTGACGCCACGACCCTGCTGGCCGCACGCAAGCGCCGTGGCGAGGCCTGAGGCGCGCCCACCGGCTTTATCCGTTTTCTTTTTTTCCTGGAGTTGAAATGGTTTGGACAGCGTGGGCCAGCCTGGCCGCCCTTGGCGTGTATTTCTGGACCGGCGTGATGGCCGGCCTGGCGCGCGTGCGCCACAAGGTATTGGCGCCATCGATGGACGGGCCGCTGCCTTTCCAGAGCGCGCAGCGGGTACAGGCAAATACCCTGGAGCAGTTGCCCCTGGTCTTAGTACCCCTGTGGCTGTGCGCCTGGTACCTGGGCGACCTGTGGGCAGCCGCCGGTGGACTGCTGTGGTGCCTCGGCCGCGTACTGTATGCGCTGGGCTATTACCGCGACCCGGCGCGCCGCGAAACCGGTTTTGTGCTTGGCATGGTGGCAAGTGCGTTGCTTATTTGCGGCACTGTCGTTGGTTTATTGATGCATTAGAGCTAGTTTACTGCATCCAGCAATCGACAAAGTTCCCGAAGGGAAATAAGCTTGCTTCTCGGATACATCACGCCGGTGACTGGTGCGCGTCGCGCCCGGCCGGTTTCGATGTGGGAGGCAGCATGCTGTTTTTGAAGAGCACCGCGGTGACCAAGGCCCCGGGCATTTATGAAGTCGATGTCGCGGCCAAGCCGCCCGGCAAAACCTTTGGCGTGTATCTCGCCACTGATCCGGACAATCCACCGCAGTCGGTGCTGGCCGCGCTGGCCGAGCTGGGTTTCAAGGGCACGTATCAGAAAAACTATACGCACAGCGACCGCGGCCGCGTGCTCGACCTGCATTTCGAAAAAGACGGCACCGACATCTTCAAGGGGTGGAAGGCCGAGGAATGCAGCGCCAACCTGGCCGCGATCGACGGCCTGTTCGGCAGCCTCGACATTGCCGTCACGCCACGCGTGATGAGCATGGCGGAAGCCTACGCCTGAATAAGCGAGCGCTGGCCTGCCGCAGGGCAGGCTGGCATCGGCCTGGCCAGGGTGTGTCCTGTGCCACGCACATGCGCGAAGACGCCGTTCAGTTCTGTACGTCGATGTGATACAGCGCCCAGGGACAGGAGCCGAATCGCTGTGCCAGCGGCAGTGACGCTGTTTCCGGCACGTGGCCGGCATCGAACACCGCCCATAGCGGCCCCAATCCTCCCAGCGCCATCGGCTGCCCATCGAGGTGGGTAGCAACGATGAAGCGCCACGCATGGGCTTCCTCGGCGCCAATAGCCGCCGCATAGCCATCCACCGCACGCAGGGTCAGACGCGTCGTGCTTTTCATTGTGGCACCGGCCAGTGCCAGCACGTCCAGCAGCAGCGGCCCGCGCAAAGCGTGCGCTTTGCCGTCGTATTCGAGGGTCGGATGGATGCTGTGCGCAGGCAGGCGCAGCAGGCTGGCAAAGTCGAGCGCATGGGCGCTGGTAAACGCCAGCTTGTGCTTGGCCATCATCTGGTCCAGCGCCGGATCGAGCGCGCCCCGGTTCGGCCGCGTGATGGCGCCGGTGATCGTCAACAGGGCGGGGCCGGCGCTGCGTGTCACGGCGGCAGCGGCGGGCAGGCCGACGGGCAGGGCGGAGGCGGCCAGTGCGGCGCCCGGAAGGCTCGTTTCTTCATGCGACAATTCCTCTTCGCGGATTGCCCCCATGATAAACCTTCTCTTCCTCCATGGACCTGTTTGCTTCTCCTGATAGCTTGACGCCGATTCCGATCGAAGACGGCGAACTGGCCTGGCTGGCGCAGCTGCCGCTGCCGTACACCAACGCCGAAGTGCTGGCGCGCCTGATCGCCGAGACGCCCTGGCGCGCCGAGTCGGTGTTCGTCTACGGCAAGCAGCACTTGCAGCCGCGCCTGGTGGCCTGGTATGGGGACGCCAGTTACACCTATTCCGGCCTGCGCCTGGAGCCCTTGCCATGGACGCCCTTGCTGGCGACGATCCGCGACGCGGTGCAGGACGTGTGCGGCCACCGCTTCAACAGCGTGCTGCTGAACCGCTATCGTAACGAGCGCGACAGCATGGGCATGCACAGCGACGACGAGCCGGAGCTGGGTCCGGACCCCATCATCGCTTCCCTGAGTTTCGGCGCTTCACGCCGCTTCATACTGCGGCATAAACGCAACAAACGCTCGCTTCCGCTCGATCTGCACGACGGCAGCCTCCTGCTCATGCGTGGCCAAACCCAGCAGCACTGGGTCCATGGCATCCACAAGTCGACTCGCCCCATGGGAGAGCGGGTCAATCTAACCTTTCGCTACATCGTGTAATTAGCCGGCTTCATGCATGCATATGTATGCAAAATAACTGAACCGTAAGTCATTTATGTTACATTTGCTTACGGTTCTTACGAAATCCGGACTGCCGTTGGCGTTTTGACAGTGCTATCGTGAACCCATCGCGATTCACAAGGAATGGCGAGCCAGTCAATAAACGTTGAAAAGGATTTCGCATGAAAAAGCTCATCTTTGCACTGATCGCAAGTACCGCCGTCATGACCGCCGCCCAGGCCCAGAGCACCACTTCCCCACGTGCTTACGTTGGTGTCGGCGTGGCCAGCGCTGACCACGACTACCGTATTTCCGGCGTCGATGTCGACAGCGATGGCTACAAGGCATCGGGAAAACTGTTCGGCGGCGTCGAGCTGAACCAGACCTTCGGCGTCGAAGCCGGCTACACCGACTTCCGCAAATCGCATGCCAACTACAGTGTGAACGGCGTGGGCGGCACCGTCGAGTCTGAAGGCTACGGCACCTACCTGGCCGGCAAGGCCACCATGCCGATCAACGAACAGGCTTCGGTCTATGGCAAGCTGGGCGTAACCCACACCAAGGCCAAGCTGCGCGAGAACAGCCTGGGCCTGTCGGGCAGCGAAAGCGATAACGGCGTGTATGCCGGCGTTGGCGTGCAGTACAACCTGAACCAGCAGGTGTCGCTCCTCGCCGAGTACGAGCGCTATGGCAAGAAGAAGGACTTCGGTGCCAAGCCTGACGTCCTGACCATCGGCGCGAAATACAGCTTCTGATCAATTCCTCGATCACGTAACGAAAAAGGGCCTGCGGGCCCTTTTTCTTTTGCAGCTTGGTGACCCAGGATCGGCAGCGTTATCGAGACGGCGCCTCTCAAGCCAGCCGCACGGAGAGGCAAGTTCGCGATAGTTGCGCTCAAAGCGCCGGCGCGGCACCCATTCCACCCGGCCGCACCCGCGCCCACGGCGGCAGCACCAGCGCGCTGTCTTCCCTCGCCACGCTCAATCCTGCCGAAATGAAGCGGTGCACCGACGACCACGGCCAGTCGCAGGCACGCGGGCACAGGCCGTGGCGCACGGGATTGCTGTGCATGTAGTCGATCAGTGCCGCATATTCGGCGTCGTCGCTGACCCGGAATTCCTGGTACTGGCGTGCCCAGATCGCGCCATCCGGCGTGGCCGCCACCAGCGATTTGCGCAGTGCCTTCGAGAACGCGATTTTCACGGCGCGCCAGCGGCTCGAGCAATCATGGTCGCCCGGGGGCAGTGTCCACATCGCATGGGCATGGTCGGGCAATACCACCCAGCCATCGACATGGAAAGGTTTGCGGACACGCGCCTGGCGGATCGCCTCGCCGAAGGCGGAGATATGGTCGGTCAACAGGGTGCTGCCACGGTCCAGCAGGCGAACCGTGAAGAAAAAGGTCCCGCCGGGGACCCGGTTGTCGCGGTAGTCTGTCATGGGTAAAGTGTGCCAATCGATGATGGTCGCCATGCCGATTGGCGCAAATGGGAGGCGGGAACTATTAGCCTCATCAGTGATCGATTTTACACACCACCTCGACAAGCCCGCGTTCCATTGCCGCCAGTAAAAAAGCGAAAAAGCCCGGCAATGCCGGGCTTTATGCAGGGATGATGCCGGTTTCCGGCAGCAAGACGATCAGGTCGTCAGTGGCTTGTAGCGAATCCGCTTCGGCTTGGCACCTTCTTCACCGAGGCGCTTCTTCTTGTCCGCTTCGTATTCCTGGTAATTACCATCGAAGAAGGTCACTTGCGAGTTGCCTTCGAAGGCCAGGATGTGGGTGGCGATACGGTCGAGGAACCAGCGATCGTGCGAGATCACCATCACGCTGCCGGCAAATTCCAGCAGGGCGTCTTCCAGCGCGCGCAGGGTTTCCACGTCGAGGTCGTTCGACGGTTCGTCCAGCAGCAGGACGTTGCCGCCTTGCAGCAGGGTCTTCGCGAGGTGCAGGCGGCCGCGTTCGCCACCGGACAGGTTGCCGACGACCTTTTGCTGGTCCGAACCCTTGAAGTTGAAGCGGCCGAGATAAGCGCGCGACGGCATTTCGAAACGGCCGACCGACAGCATGTCGGCACCGCCGGTGACGTCTTCGAACACGGTCTTGTTGTTGGCCAGTTCGTCGCGGTGCTGGTCGACCAGCGAGACCTTCGCAGTCTTGCCGATCACGACTTCGCCGCTGTCCGGCTGCTCTTTACCGGCAATCATCTTGAACAGGGTCGATTTACCGGCACCGTTCGGGCCGATGATGCCAACGATCGCGCCTGGCGGCACCGTGAACGACAGGTTGTCGATCAAGAGGCGGTCGCCGAAGGCTTTCGAGACGTTCTTGAACTCGATGACTTCGTTGCCCAGGCGCTCGGACACGGGAATGAAGATCTCTTGCGTCTCGTTGCGCTTCTGGTATTCGTATTCGGACAGTTCGTTGAAGCGCGCCAGGCGGGCCTTCGACTTGGCTTGCCGTGCCTTCGGATTCTGGCGTGACCATTCGAGTTCCTTCTGCAGCGCTTTCTGGCGTGCCGATTCGGTCGCTTCTTCCTGTTTTAAACGTGCCTGCTTCTGGTCCAGCCAGGAAGAGTAATTACCCTTCCATGGAATGCCTGAACCGCGGTCCAGTTCCAGGATCCACTCGGCGGCATTGTCGAGGAAGTAGCGGTCGTGGGTGATGCCGACCACGGTGCCCGGGAAGCGCAGCAGGAACTGCTCCAGCCACTCGACCGATTCGGCGTCCAGGTGGTTAGTGGGTTCGTCGAGCAGCAGCATGTCGGGTTTCGACAGCAGCAATTTGCACAGCGCCACACGGCGCTTTTCGCCACCGGACAGCACGGCGATCTTCGCGTCCCAGGGTGGCAGGCGCAGGGCGTCGGCGGCCATTTCCAGTTGCAGGTTCAGGTTGCCGCCGTCGGAGGACGAAATGATCGCTTCCAGGCGTTCCTGTTCCTTCGCCAGTGCATCGAAGTCGGCGTCTTCTTCCGCATACGCGGCGTAGACGGCTTCCAGCTTCGCCTGCGCCTCGAAGGCTTCGCCCAGGCCCGATTCGACTTCCTGGCGGACCGTCTTTTCCGGGTCGAGCTGCGGTTCCTGCGGCAGGTAGCCGATGTTCAGGCCCGGCATCGGGCGCGCTTCGCCCTGGATGTCGGTGTCGATGCCGGCCATGATTTTGAGCAGGGTCGACTTGCCGGAGCCGTTCAGGCCCAGCACGCCGATCTTCGCTCCCGGGAAGAACGACAGCGAAATATCCTTCAGGATCTGGCGTTTCGGCGGGACGATTTTGCCCACGCGATTCATGGTATAGACGTAATTGGCCATTATGGTGTCAGTAGAAAATCAAGGTGCACAGGATACGATAGAAGGGCGCCCGCGGGCACCCCTTTATTGACTATGAAATCATGAAACTTTCGGGGCAGGTGCGGAGGCCGGCGCTTGCCGGCTGCGCCACAAGCCCTCGCCAGCAAACAACAGCAGTGCCGCCCAGATCAGCACGAAACCCACCAGGCGGTCGGCCGTGAAGGCCTCCTTGAACAGCATCACGCCCAGCAGGAACTGGATGGTCGGCGACAGGTATTGCAGCAGGCCGAGGATCGACAGCGGAATCTGGCGCGCGCCGCTGGCGAACAGCAGCAGCGGGATCGCCGTGATCGGGCCGGCGGCGACCAGCAGCAGGCGGGTCGTGTCGGAAGGCGTATTCAGGAACGCGTTGTCGCCCTGGTAAGTCAGCCAGACGACATAGGCCGCGGCGATCGGGAACAGCACCATCGTCTCGAACGACAGGCCTTCCAGGGCGCCGAGCGCCGCCGTCTTGCGCAGCAAGCCATAGCCGCCGAAGGAAGCCGCCAGGAATAGCGCGATCCAGGGCACGCTGCCGGTTTGCCAGGTCAGCCAGGCAACGCCAAGCGCGGCGATGGTGATCGCCATCCACTGCACCGGGCGCAGGCGTTCCTTCAGGATCAGATAGCCCAGCATGATGTTGACCAGCGGATTGATGAAGTAGCCGAGGCTGGCTTCGATCACGTGGCCATTGTTGACCGCCCAGATATAGATCAGCCAGTTAATGCTGAGCAGCAAGGCGGACGCGACGAAACTCCAGAACACGCGCGGCTGGCGCACCTGCTCGAGCCAACGCCACTGGCGCCGCACGGCCAGTACGATCATCAGGAAGATCAGCGACCACAGCATGCGGTGCGCGAGGATCTGCAACGGCGGCACTTCGCCGATGGCGTGGAAATAAACGGGAAACAAACCCCAGCACAGGAAGGCCAGGGCGGCGGAAACGATGCCGGTACGCATGGAAGAGGAGAGGACGGGTTGCTAGCCGATCATTATCATCGAATTGGCCCTGCCTTGCCGGACACCCCCTGTTTTGGCCGCAGCGGGCGCTAACGCGCGACCGGCCGAGCCCTGTTCGGGCAAACTCGCAACATTCTCCCCCGCCCCCTTCCACACCTTAGAATACTGCTTGCAATTTTCTTGTCGTTATTTTATGGTGCGCCGCACCAGAACAACAATATGGTGCAATCTTGACGTCGCAAAATAACAAAAGCAGCCTGGCGGCATTGACGCTGGCTGCCGTTGGCATCGTCTACGGCGATATCGGTACCAGTCCGCTGTACACCCTCAAGACCATCTTCGACCCGACCCACGGCCTCGCGCTCACCACCTCCAACCTGCTCGGCATCATTTCCCTGATCTTCTGGGGACTGACCCTGATCGTTTCGCTGAAATACGTCACGCTGGTGCTGCGCGCCGATAACCGCGGCGAGGGCGGCATCATGGCGCTGATGGCGCTGGCCCTCAATTCCGTGACCCGCGCGTCGCGCTGGTACTATCCGCTGATGGTGGTCGGCGTGTTCGGCGCCACCATGTTCTATGGCGACAGCGTGATTACCCCGGCCATTTCGGTCCTGAGCGCGATCGAAGGCCTGGAGGTGGCGACCCCGGCGTTGTCGCACTATGTCGTGCCGCTGGCGGTGATCGTGCTGGTCGGCCTGTACAGCCTGCAGCGCCACGGCACGGCGGGTATTGGACGCTGGTTCGGTCCGGTCATGATCCTGTGGTTCGCGACGCTGGCGATCATGGGTGTGATCAATATTGCCAAGGCACCCGAGATCCTTGGCGCCCTCAATCCGCTGCACGCGGCGCGCTTCGTTGCGGAAAACCAGTTCATCGCCTTTGTCGCGCTGGGCGCCGTCGTGCTGGCCCTGACCGGGGCCGAAGCGCTGTATGCCGACATGGGCCACTTCGGCAAGAAACCGATCCGCTTCGCCTGGTTCCTGATCGTGTTTCCGGCCCTGGCGCTGAACTACCTGGGCCAGGGCAGTCTCCTGATCACCGACCCGAGCGCGATCGATAACCCCTTCTTCCACCAGCTGGGGACCTGGAGCGTGTATCCACTGGTCGTGCTGTCGACCATGGCGGCCGTGATCGCGTCGCAGGCGACGATTTCCGGCACCTATTCGATGACGAAACAGGCGATCATGCTTGGCCTGCTGCCGCGCATGCGCATCCTGCACACCTCGGAAAGCGAGATCGGCCAGATCTATATCCCGGCCGTGAACTGGCTGCAATTGATCGTGGTATTGATCGCCGTGATCGGCTTCGGCAATTCGGAAAGTCTGGCGGGCGCCTACGGTATCGCCGTCACCGCTACCATGTTCGCTACCACTTTGCTGACCTTCTTCGTCACGCGCTACCGCTGGAAGCTGCCGCTGGTCGTGTGCCTGGGCGCCACCGGCTTTTTCATGTTGATGGATATCGCCCTGTTCTCGGCCAGCACGCTGAAGCTGTTCCACGGCGGCTGGTTCCCTTTATTGCTCGGTGCAATCTTGCTGACTGGCATGCTGACCTGGAAGCGCGGCCGCGAACTCGTGTTCGAGAACCTGGAAAAGCATGCGATCCCGCTCGACGCCTTCCTGCAGTCGCTGTTCGTGGCACCGCCGACGCGGGTGCCGGGCACCGCCATTTTCCTGCGCGGTGAAAGCGATGGCGTGCCGCATGCACTGCTGCACAACCTGTCGCACAACAAGGTGCTGCACGAACGCGTCGTTTTTCTCACCGTGCACATCCGGGAAGAACCCTGGGTACTGCCGGCCGAGCAAGTGCAGGTCGTCGAGCTGGGCCATAACTGCTACCAGTTGAACGTGCACTATGGTTTCAAGGACGAGCCCCATATCCCGGGCATCATGGCGCAATGCGCAACCCTGGGCCTGCCCTTCGAGATGATGGAAACCTCGTTCTTCATCGCCCGCCAGACCGTGATCTCGACGCCGGGCCGGGGCATGGCACCCTGGCGCGAGCACCTGTTCGTGACCATGTCGCGCAACGCGCGCGGCGCGGCCGACTACTACCAGATCCCGACCAACCGCGTCATCGAACTCGGCACCCAAGTCGAAATCTGATACAAATCGGCTACAAAAAACGGACAGATGGCCAGCTGGGACTCCGCTAAGGTAAAGTGTTTCCTTTAGACACTCCACTTAGCCAGGAGCTTCGCAATGCGCTTTACCTCTTCCTTGACCGCGCTCGCCTGCGCCGCCGCACTGACCCTTACCGCCTGCGGCGGTGGCGGCGGTGACACCAGCGCGCCGCCCGTGGCGGTCAGCAGCCCGGCCGCGCTGAGCATGACCGATACCGTCACCGGCACCGGTGCCACTGCCGCCAGCGGCCGCAGGGTCACCGTCAACTACACCGGCTGGCTCTACAGCGCCACCGCGGCCGACCATAAGGGAACCCAGTTCGAGAGCAGCAGCTTTGCTTTCACGCTGGGCCAGGGGCAAGTCATCGCCGGTTGGGAGCAGGGTTTGCCAGGCATGCGCGTCGGCGGCAAGCGCACCCTGTTGATCCCGGCCAGCCTTGCCTACGGCAGCGGCGGCCGCGGCCCGATTCCACCAAATAGCGGCCTCGTGTTCGACGTCGAACTGACGAAGGTCGAGTAAGCAAGGTCGAGCAAGCGCAGCGGCGCCATCTGGCGCACGCCTGCGCTGGCGCAGAGGGAGGCCGTGGCGTTTCCGACATCCTTGGGATTCCGTCAACGCTCCCGGGGGCATCATGTCGCTGCGCAACCATTCACGCGTGCTGGCGCCGTTTACGACCTTTTCACACTCCGCGGCGCGCCGTGTATCGCAGTTGCTGAAGCAGTGTCTGTTCCTGCTGCTGGCCTGCATGCCCGCCGCCGTGTGCGCGCAGGGCTACACCATCGTGTTCGGTCCCGACAATTCGGCGCCCGCGGGCATCGATGCCGCCGGCCGCATTGCCGGCCAGTCAAATGGCCGTGCCATCGTCTGGGACGGCACCTCGGTGCTTGACCTCGGTACCCTGGGCGGTCCATCCAGCACGGCCACGGGCATTGCCGTCAATGGGCTCGTCACCGGCGCCGCCGACCGCGCCGACGGCAGCAGCGCGGCTTTCCTGTACCGTGACGGTCTACTGAGCGACATCGGCCAGCTCGGCGTCGGCAGCTATGGCGCCGGCGTCAACGGGTCCGGACAGGTAGCCGGCACTGGGTCGATGCCGACGGCGAAAACCATGCTTTCCTCTACAGCGGGGGCGTCGCGCGCGATATCGGCAACCCGGGCGCGAATTCCGCGCGTGCCACCGGCATCAACAATGCCGGCGCCGTGGTCGGCTCGTCCTTCCTCGCCGGTTTCAGCGCCTACCGCGCTTTTCTCTACGAAGGCGGCGCCATGCGCGACCTCGGCACGCTGGGCGGCCCTTCCAGCGCGGCGGCCGCCATCAACGACGTCGGCCACATCGCCGGCACCAGTTTCATCGACGACGACGTCCAGCATGCTTTTCTTTACCGCGACGGTTTCATGCGCGACATCGGTTCGCTCGGCGGCGAGCTCACCGAGGCGCGTGCCCTGAACGCGGCCGACATGGTGGTGGGCTACTCCACCTATGCGGGCGACATTCCCGGCCTCGATTTCTCCAGCGCCTTCCTCTACCGGGACGGCTTCATGATCGACCTGAACAGCATCGTCGAGCGCCCCGGCCTGTGGAGCGTGCTCGATGCCGTCGGCATCAACGACGCCGGCCAGATCGCCGCCTATGCCTGTACCGAAATGGGTGATTGCCGCGCGGTGCGCCTCGATCCGATCCCGGCGGTGCCGGAACCGGCTCCGGCCGCGCTCTGGCTGGCCGGCCTGGCGCCCTTGCTGCTGGCGCGGCACCGCTACCGGCAACGCGGCATTGTCGTTTGTCAAACCCTAGGGCGCGCGGCCCTGTACGTCCCTTGTGTAGGATGGCACAAGGGGCGACCGCCACGGGTTGCCCAATCGAGTAAGAATGGAGCACCAGCATGGCGGAACACCTTACCCCGAACGACATCCAGCAACTGACCCCGCGCCAGCGTATCTATGCGATCGTCGGCGCCTCCTCAGGCAACCTGGTCGAGTGGTTCGATTTTTATATCTATTCGTTTTGCGCCCTGTACTTTTCCTCGGCTTTCTTCCCATCCGGTAACCCGACGACCCAGTTGCTGAACACGGCCGGCATCTTCGCAGCCGGCTTCCTGATGCGGCCGGTCGGCGGCTGGCTGTTCGGGCGCGTCGCCGACCGTTATGGCCGCCGCAACGCGATGATGATCTCGGTGCTCATGATGTGCGGCGGCTCGTTGATGATCGCGGTGCTGCCGACCTATGCGCAGATCGGTACGGCGGCGCCGGCCCTGCTGCTGCTGGCGCGCCTGTTCCAGGGCCTGTCGGTGGGCGGAGAATATGGCACCAGCGCCACCTACATGAGCGAGGTGGCGGAACCCGGCCGGCGCGGCTTCTTCGCCTCGTTCCAGTACGTCACCCTGATCGGCGGCCAGCTGCTGGCCCTGCTGGTGCTGGTGATCCTGCAGCAGCTGTTCACGGAAGCGGAACTGAAGGCCTGGGGCTGGCGCATTCCCTTCGTGCTCGGCGCCTGCGCGGCGCTGGTCTCGCTCTACCTGCGCCGCTCGCTGGCCGAGACGACCAACGCGGCCGAGCGCCAGAGCAAGGAAGCGGGCAGCGTCGCGGCGCTGTTGAAGCACCATCGGCGCGCCTTCATCACCGTGCTCGGCTTTACTGCCGGCGGCTCATTGATCTTTTATACCTTCACCACCTACATGCAGAAATACCTGGTCAACACGGCCGGCATGAGCGCCAAGACGGCCAGCGCCGTGATGACGGGCGCGCTGCTCGTCTACATGGCGCTGCAGCCGGTGTTCGGCGCGCTGTCCGACCGCATCGGCCGCCGTACCTCGATGATGTGGTTCGGCGCGCTGGCCGCGATTTTCACGGTACCGATCATGAGCGCGCTGGCGCGCGTCGACAGCCCTTTCATGGCCGGGGTCATGATCGTGTGCGCGCTGACCATCGTCAGCCTGTACAGCTCGATCGGCGGCCTGATCAAGGCCGAGATGTTCCCGGTCGAAGTGCGCGCCCTCGGCGTCGGCCTGTCCTATGCGGTGGCCAACGCGGTGTTCGGCGGCTCGGCCGAATACGTGGCACTATGGTTCAAGCAGGGCGGCATGGAGACCGACTTTTACTGGTACGTGAGCATCATGTGCGCGCTCGCCTTCGTCGTCGCCTGGAAGATGCCGGACCCGACCAAGGCGGGGCTGCTGAAATAAGCGTCAACGCAGCATATCGATATGCATGATGCCGTCTTCGTCGTAGGGCGCAGAGACGGTCTCGAAGCCGAAGCTCTGGTAAAACGCTTCCAGGTACTGCTGGGCGCCGATGCGGATGCGGTGGCCCGGATGCAGCTGCTCGGCGTACTGGATGCCGTGCGCCAGCAGTTCGCGTCCGGCGCCGCTGCCGCGCGCGTCGTTCGTCGTCAGCACCCGTCCCAGCGACATTTCCGTGTATTTCGCGCCCGGCGCCAGGCAGCGCAGGTAGGCGACCAGCACGCGCCGTCCGCCGATGTCGCGCCAGCCCAGCAGGTGGTGCGCATCGAGGTCGTAGCCGTCGATGTCCGGGTACAGGCATTGCTGTTCGAGGATGAACACTTGCTGGCGCTGGGCCAGCACTTCATACAGCTGCGCGCCGGAGAGGTCGGCGAAGCTGCACCACTGCCATTCGATCGAAGGTGTTTTTTTCATGATGAGTAGAGTCAGGCCGCCGTCTCGAAACCTTCGAGCACGTTGACCGTGTTGATGCCCAGTTCAGCGTTGGCCGTGCCGCCTTCAAAGACGAAGACGGTCGGCAGGCCGAGCCAGGAGAGCCGTTCGCCGATGCGCAGATAGTCGCTGCCCTGCAGGGCGATGGCCGCGTTCGCGTTCGCGCCCGCGTTCGCGACCACGGTCGCGTTCGCATTGTCACCCGACGGGGCCGACGGCAGGCCATGGGCCATCGTGCCGACGCCGAGCGAGACGACCAGCGCTTCCGGTGCGAACATGCCGAGCTTGATGCAGGCCGTTTCCAGCGCGGCGAACCACTGCGCGCTGGAAGCGCCGGGCGGCAAGGGCAGGTTCATGTTGTAGCCGCTGCCGTCGCCGCTGCCGGTTTCGTCGGCATGACCCAGGTAGAACGGGTAGGCATGGCCTGGGTCGGCGTGGAGCGAGACGAACAGCACGTCGTTGCGGCCATAGAAGATACTTTGCGTGCCACTGCCGTGGTGCTGGTCGAGGTCGAGGATGGCGACGCGTTTGAGGCCATCGTCGAGCAGGTGCTGGGCGGCCAGCGCCGCGTTGTTCAGGTAGCAGGCACCGCCGCAAAAGTCGGCGCCGGCGTGGTGGCCGGGCGGACGGGTCAGCGCGAAGCTGCCGCGCTCGCCCAGACGCAGCGCGTGCGCCGCATTGATGGCGCAGTCGGCGCCGGTCTTGGCGGCATTCCGGTGCCGGCGGTCAGCGGGCTCAAGGTATCGGTCGAATACAGGCCGAGGCGTGCGTTGAAGTCTTCCGGCTCGATGTCGGAGCGCATGCGCGCCGGCAGGCATGCGGCGAAGGCGGCGCGGCCCGCATGGCCAGCGCCGCGCGCGCACCATTCGTTCCAGGCGCTGCGCAGGAAATGCAGGTAGCGCGGCGTGTGGATGCGCTCGAGCGAGACCAGCGGCGCGCGATGCGGGGTAACGATGTCGCCCAGGCCGCGCCGCTGCAGTTCGCGCAGCACCAGCGCGACCCGCTCGGGCTGCTCGCCACCTGGCACCAGCTCGCCGCCGAGGAAGACCTGCCGCGCCCCGTGCTGGGCATGGTGTTCGTTATAAAAGGTGAGCAAGGCTTCCCCGCGGCGGGCGATGTCCTAAGAACCTATCCCAGTAGGGGATGAGTCGTTGCTGACGCGCCTGACAAGCAGATGCTGCGTTGCTCGTCGTTGCATGGCTCGCCATGCGGCCTTCTCGCGCCTTGCCTCTGCTTGCCATGCATCGTCATCAACTTCCCCCTCCCTACTGGGACAGGTTCTTAGTGGTCGCCGCACAAGGTACTGCTGTTGTACGCGGCGACGAAATCGTCGAAGCTGCCGGTATCCTGCTGCTCGACGATGGCCTGCTCGGCCAGCGAGGCTGCGGCCATCTCGGCGAACACCGCTTCCTCGGCCGGCATCAAGGGGCTTTCGCGGAAATAGGCCGCATGCAGCCGGCTCTGGCGCAGGCCGAAGGCGGCGGCCGAGCCGAGGGCGCGCACTTCGGCCAGCACACGGGCCGACGGCGTTTTATCGGGATCGGCGATCTTCGCCTTCTGCTGCGCCAGCGACGCCTCGTGCACGCCCGCTTCGTTGTGCTCCTCGTCGAGCAGGCGTGCGACCGGGCGGATGCGTTCGATCAGTTCATCCGCCCATTCGCGCAGCGGGACCTCGAGGCCGTCGCGCGTCAGGGTCAGGCCCGGCTTGCGGCCTTCCTTCACGGTGCGGGCGAAATTGCGCGCATGGATCTGGCCTTCGGCGGCGCTGAGCAGCGGGCTCTCTTCGAGCGCGCAGAACAGTAAAAAGGCGTCGAGGAAGCGGCCCGTCTCGATGCCGATGCCGATCGGCTCGAACGGGTCGACGTCGAGGCAGCGCACTTCGATGTACTGCACGCCGCGGTTGCACAGCGCCTGCACCGGGCGCTCGCCGGTGCGGATCACGCGCTTCGGGCGGATGGTCGAATAGTATTCGTTCTCGATCTGCAGCACGTTGGTCGACAGCTGGATCCACTCGCCATCGCGCTTGGTGCCGAGCGCCTGGTAGGGTTCGTAAGGACGGTTGACGGCATCCATCAGGCTCGTCACATAGCTTTCCAGGCTGTTCTCGTGCGGACGCAGGCCGGACTGGGCATCGTTCTGGTAACCCAGGTCGCTCATGCGCAGGCTGGTGGCATAGGGCAGGTACAGGGTGTCTTCCGACAGGGTCTCGAGCGTGTGCGGACGGCCGCGCAGGAAACTGGTCGTCAGCGCCGGCGAAGCGCCGAACAGGTACATCAGCAGCCAGGCATAGCGGCGGAAGTTACGGATCGTGGCGATGTAGCTCTCGGACTGGAAATCGCGCAGCGCATTGCGCCGCTCTTCGGTCACGCCGTCGTTGGCGCGGATGATTTCCCACAGCTTTTCCGGTAGCGAATAATTGTAGTGGATGCCGGCGATGCACTGCATTGCCTTGCCGTAGCGCAGCGCCAGGCCGCGGCGGTAGACGTGTTTCAGCATGCCGATGTTCGACTTGCCGTACCAGGCGATCTCGATCTCTTCGTCAAGCGGCAATTCGCCCGGCATCGACGAGCTCCACAGCATTTCGTCGCCCAGCTTGGCGTAGGCGAAACGGTGGACCGCATCGAGTCGGTGCAGGGCCAGGCCGATGTCGTGCTCGGCCGGGGTGATGAATTCGAGCAGCGCCTCGGCGTAGTCGGTGGTGATCTGCGGGTGGGTCAATGCCGCGCCGAGCTGGACCGGATGAGGCGTGCGCGCCAGTTGGCCTTGCGGGTCGATGCGCAGCGTCTCGCGTTCGATGCCGCGCAGACCCTGGCCGAGCAGGCCGCGGTGGGCATCGTCTTCCAGCAGGGCCAGGCGGCGGGTCAGTTGGTTCGACACGGGTGTTTCCTTTCTTTTCCTGCCAATAGCGTGGTGCAGAGATTAACCGAAATCCGACGTACGCGTCGGCGGCCGGTCGATTTCCGCCCGGCCTCATCCGGGCCGAACCTGGACGTTCCGAGGCGCCTCAATCGGGCTGCGGCGGGGCTGCTGGAGCGGGAAGGGGAGTGACGGAGCGCGGCGCGGTGGCTGGCGCTTTCGCCGGTGCCGCGGCGGGCGCGGTAACCGGGGCGGTAGCCGACGCGGTAGCCGGTGCCGCGGCTGGCTTGTCCGTTTCGGCCGGCTGGGTGGCAGGCGCAGGCGCCAACTCCCCGGCCAGCCACGCATCCATCTCGCGTTCCAGCAGCGGCAGCGGTAACGCGCCCTTGTCCAGCAGCGCGTCGTGGAAACGGCGCAGGTCGAAACGCGGTCCCAGTGCCGCCGCAGCCTTTTCGCGCAGCGCGCGGATGCGCAGCTGGCCGCTCTTGTAGCTCAGCGCCTGGGCCGGCTGGGCGATGTAGCGGTCGACCTCGACCTCGTTGTCGAGGAGCGCATTGGCCGTGTTTCCGTTCAGGTAATCGATGGCCTGGCGGCGCGACCAGCCGAACGCGTGGATGCCGGTATCGATCACCAGCCGGGCGGCGCGCAGCATGTCGTCGTTCAGGTAGCCGAACCAGGAGAACGGATCGCGCAGCAGGCCCAGTTCCGGGCCCAGGCTCTCGGCATAGGTGGCCCAGCCTTCGCCGAAGGCGTCGTCCCGTGCATGGCGGCGGAAGGCCGGCAGCTCGCGCAGGGCGTGGGCGCGCGCCACCTGCAGGTGGTGGCCGGGCAGCGCTTCGTGCAGCGCCCGTGGTCTCGACTTCCCACAGCGGATGACTGCCGGGACGCGCCGTGTTGACCACCAGCGCGGCGCTGCGGTCCAGCGTGCCGGCTTCGTAATAGGCGGCGACCTGGCCGGCGCCTTCCACGCCGAGCGGCTTGACGCCGATCTCCTCGCGCGGGAGGGTGCCGAACAGCTGCGGCAGGCGCTCGCGGCTGCGGTCGATGCTGCGGCGGTAGCGCGCCAGCAGGGCCTCGGCGTGGGGCGCGAACAGGCGCCGGTCGCCCCGCGCAAAGACCAGAATTGCGCCAGCGTGCCGCGAAAGCCGGTGCGCCGCATGGCCTCCATCATCGCCGCACGGATGCGGGCTACTTCCTTCAGGCCCAGCGCATGCAGCTCGGACGGGGTGAGGTCGGTGCCGCCCGCCTGGCGCGCCAGCAAGGCGTAATAGCCGGCGCCGCCCGGCAGGCTCGATGCGCCCAGCGTGGTGCGCGCGGCCGGCACGTACTCGCGTCGAACAAAGTCTTCGAGTTTGCGCAGCGCCGGCGCGGCAGCGTCACGCAGGGCGGCGTTGCCGGCGGCGAGCAGTTCGGCGCGCACGCCGGCGTCGATCGCGGCCGGCATGCGCCGCAGCGGCGCGCCCACGGGACCCTCGGCCAGCTCCTCGCGCAGCGTGCGCAGCAGCTCGGGCAGGGCCTGCAGGCTCGCCTGCGGCGCGGTCCAGCCGCTACGCATCCCTTCGCGCAGCTGCTCGATCAGGTCATCGACGTGCGCCGGCAGCGCGTTCAGGCGCGCGATGTAGTTGCGGTAGTCCTCTTCGCTTGTGAACGGCATCTGCGCCACCAGCCGCGGCAGGCGCACGTGCAGGCCGTCCCAGGCGGTGATCGGCTGCGGGTCGTAGGGATAGAAGGCCAGGCGGCCCAGCTGGCGCTCCTTGTCGAACACGAACAGGTCGAGCGACAGCCGTTCCTGCGCCGACAGGCCGGTGCGCTCGATGGCACGCGCTTCGTCGAGCATCGCCTTGATGTGTTCGCGGCGGGCACGGGCCGCGGCGGGCGAGGTATCAAACAGGCGGTCGTTGTAGCGCCGCTCGCCGATGCTGGTGGCGTATTCAGGGAAGGTTTGCAGGCGCCATTCCCAGTCGCGCTCGAACAAGGCCGCCGCCTGTCCCGGCGCACCCTGGGCGAGGCCGTGGAACAGGGCGGTGAGCAGGACGAGGAGGGAGAATAAGCGGCGCATGGGCGAGAGGAGGTGGGGGAGGAAGCATTGTAGCAATGCGCTCCCGCGTACCGCGCACCGGGTTTTCTGTGCAGTTCGTAGGGTGGGCTCTTGAGCCCACGCGGTACGGCTATCCGACCAGGAGGCCTTGGGGATGTTACGGGATCAGGCGAGTTTCGGGCTGCGCCTATGCACAGGACTGTGATGTTCGACGGTCCTATACCGCGTGGGCTCGAGAGCCTCGCCGGCCGCGCCCACCCTACCAACCCCGGATCCTAGGCGCGCCGGCCACCACTCACGCGCTCGATGCCACCCAGGTCGCGCCAGCTCTGCACTTCGGCATAGCCTGCCGCGGCCAGCAGGGCGCGCACGGCCTCGGCCTGGTCGTAGCCATGCTCGAGCAGCAGCCAGCCGCCTGCCACGGTGCGCGCCGGCGCCGGCGACGATGGTGCGCAGGTCGGACAGGCCATCGGCGTGGTCGGTCAGCGCATCGACCGGCTCGAAGCGCAGGTCGCCTTGTGCCGGTGGGCGTCGCCGGAGGCGATATAGGGCGGATTCGATGCCACGACATCGAACTGCTCCTCGCCGAGTGCTGTGAACCAGTCGCTGCGCAGGAAACGCACGGCGGCGCCATTCGCGGCGGCGTTCGCACGCGCTACCTCGAGAGCCCCGTCGCTGACGTCGAGCGCCGTCACCTGCACATCCGGCCGGGTATGGGCGACGGCCACCGCGATGGCGCCACTGCCGGTGCCCATGTCGAGCAGGCGCGCGCGCGGCGACAGGCGATCCAGTGCGAGTTCAACGATCAGTTCGGTGTCGGGACGGGGAATCAGTACCGCGGGCGTGACCTGGAAGGGCAGGCCGAAGAATTCGCGCTGGCCGACGATGTAGGCAATCGGCTCGCCGTCCAGGCGGCGCCGCACCAGCTCGGCCAGCCGAGCCGCCTCGAGCGCGTCGAGCTGGCGTTCGGACTGGGTGATCAGCCCGATGCGCGTCAGGTTCAACGCGTGGCACAGCAGGATGCGGTTTTCCAGCGGATCGAGCGGCAGGCCGGCCTGCAGCGCACCGACCGTGACGCCAGCACGGATGTTCATCGCGCGCGCCGCTGCTTCACCAGCACCCAGACCAGCGCCAGCGTCAGCAGTACGAACCAGAGGGCCGACCATTGCGGGATCGACAGGCCGAGCACGCCGTCGGTGGCGTTTTCGCACAGGCCGTCCGCCTGGAACAGCCAGGGCAGCAGGGTCGCCGTCGGAATCTTGTTCAGCATCGTTTCCATCGGATCGATGCCGCAGGAGAAGCCGGGATTGGCCAGCACGTACAGGTGCTTGCCGACTGCCCAGAACCCGCCGGCCGCCGCCAGCAGCGCCACCACGGCGCCCGCGCGGATTTTATTGCTCAGCGCGCCCACCAGGGCGGCGATGCCGATCCCGAGGAAGGCGTAGCGCTGGAGCACGCACAGCGGGCAGGGCAGCATGTCATGCGCATGCTGCAGGTACAGGGCGGCGCCGATCAGGGCGAAGCTGATCGCGGCAATGATCAGGAGGACGGTGCGGGAAGATGGCATGCGTGCGGCTCTCGTAGGGCAGACAAGAAAAAGGGACGGGCGATTCTCGCATGAAGCGCGAAGCGCCGGGTCCCATTTTCACATTGGCAACTTAGTATGTTCTTAATCGCCCAGTGCCGCCAGCAACTCCGCCTGGTGCTCTGCCGACAGGGCATTGGTCAGCTCCGCCAGGTCGCCATCCATGATGAAGTCGAGTTTATATAAGGTCAGGTTGATGCGGTGGTCCGTCAGGCGCCCCTGCGGGAAGTTATAAGTGCGGATGCGTTCGCTGCGGTCGCCCGAACCGATCAGGCTCTTGCGGGTGGCCGCCTCTTTCGATTGCTGTTCGCGCAGCTGCACGTCCTTGATGCGCGCGGCCAGCACTTTCATTGCCTGCGCCTTGTTCTTGTGCTGGCTGCGGTCGTCCTGGCATTCGACCACGATCCCGGTCGGCAAGTGGGTCAGGCGCACGGCCGAATCGGTTTTATTGATGTGCTGCCCGCCGGCGCCGGAAGCGCGGTAGGTGTCGATGCGCAGGTCGGCCGGGTTGATGTTGACGTCCTCGACCTCGTCCGCCTCCGGCATCACCGCCACCGTGCAGGCCGAGGTATGGATGCGGCCCTGGGTTTCGGTAGCCGGCACCCGCTGCACGCGGTGGCCGCCCGACTCGAATTTCAGTTTCGAATACACGCCATTGCCGATTACGCGCACGATGACTTCGCGGTAACCGCCCAGGTCCGAGGGCGACTCCGACACCATTTCCACCTGCCAGCGGTTGCGTTCGGCAAAGCGGGTGTACATGCGCAGCAGGTCGCCCGCGAACAGGGCCGATTCGTCGCCGCCGGTGCCGGCGCGGATCTCCAGGAAAATATTGCGCTCGTCGTTCGCATCCTTCGGCAGCAGCATTTTTTGAAGGTCAAGGTCGAGCGCGGCCAGGCGGGCCTTCGCCGCTTCGATTTCTTCCTGGGCGAATTCCTTCATCTCCGGGTCGGCCAGCATCTCCTGGGCGGCGGCGATGTCGCCGTTGGCTTCCTGGTATTGCCGGTAGAGGGCGACCAGCGGGCCGATCTCGGCATGCTCCTTCGTCATCTTCCGATAATTGTCCATGTTGGCGGTGGCGCCTTCATGGGTCAGCAATTCGTCGAGTTCGACCAGGCGGTTGGCAAGTTGGTCCAGCTTGGCCAGCATCGATGGTTTCATAGTTTTATTCTGGGCAGATTCGGTAACGGAGTGGTGAACGGATACCTGGACGCGCCCGGGTGGCGGCACCGCGGACGCAACGGGAAGAGAATAAAAGCGCTAACGGCGGCCGCGAAACAGCTGGGGCAGCAGGTTCGCCAGGCGTGCGCGTTCATCGCCCTGGGCGCGATGCAGCGCCTGCTGCGGGCCGTGCAGGAATTTCGCCGTCAGGCCCTTCGACAGGGCCTCGAGCACGGCATCGACGTCTTCTCCCCTGGCCAGCAGCCGGCGGGCGCGCTCGAGTTCGGCCAGGCGCAGCGCCTCGCTCGACTCGTGCAGTTCCTGGATGACGGGTACCACGGCGCGGTCGCCGATCCAGTGCATGAAGGATTCGACACGGGTTTCGATGATGGCTTCGGCCTGGGCCACGGCGGCTTGCCGGCTTTCCATGCCGGTTTGCACCACCTGCGCCAGGTCGTCGACGGTGTAGAGGAAGACGTCGTCGAGGCGCGCGACTTCCGCTTCGATATCGCGCGGCACGGCGAGATCGGCCATGAAGATCGGGCGGTGGCGGCGTGCCTTGATGGCGCGCTCGACCAGGCCGAGGCCGATCAGCGGCAGGGTCGAGGCGGTGCAGGAGACGACGATGTCGAACTGGTGCAACTGCTGCGGCAGGTCGGCCAGGCGGATCGCGCGGCCGTTCAGGCGCGTGGCGAGCGATTCGCCGCGCTCCATGCTGCGGTTCGCGATCGTGATCGATTTCGGGTTCTGCGCCGCGAAGTGGGCCGCGCACAGTTCGATCATTTCGCCGGCGCCGATGAAGAGCACGTGCTGGTCGGAGATACGGTCAAAAATGCGCTGCGACAGGCGCACGCAGGCCGCCGCCATCGACACGCTGTGCGCGCCGATTTCCGTGCTGGTGCGCACTTCCTTGGCGACCGCAAAACTGCGCTGGAACAGCTGGTGCAGGTAGGTGCCGAGGCCGCCCGCTTCTTCGGCGGTGCGCACCGCGTCCTTCATCTGGCCAAGGATCTGCGGCTCGCCCAGCACCATCGAATCGAGCCCGGAGGCGACGCGGAAGGCGTGGCGCACGGCGTCGTGCTGCGGCAGCATGTACAGGTGCGGGCGCAGTTCGGCGAAATTCAGGGCGTGGTAGTGGGCGAGGAACTGGGCCGAGGCGTCGAGCGGCTGCGGCACGCCGCTGGCGGCATACAGTTCGGTGCGGTTGCAGGTGGAGAGGATGGCCGCCTCGTCGCCCCCGCGCTGGTCGCCGGCGCCGCCGAAGCGGCCGAACCATTCGCGCGCCGACTGCACCGCGCGGCCGAGCTGCTCGGGGCCGAGCGCCAGCTGCTCGCGCAGCGCGAGCGGCGCGGTGTTGTGGTTCAGGCCGACGGCAAGCAGTTGCATTCTTGGGGCAAAAAGGAGGGGGACGGTAGCGGCCATTATACCCTCATGCGCGCAGGGTTTCATGGCGGCAGGGGCCACGCCCCGCGGCTGTTCACCCGGGCCAGATCGCCTGTGCATCCTGCAGCGGGCAACAATCGCCACCGAGCAGCGTAGCTGCCCGGCTTACGCCTGCGCGCCGAGCTTTTCCAGCCGATAACCGTAGCTGTACACCGGCACCAGGCGGAAACCGTTCTCCGGGCGCAGGCTGAGCTTGTTGCGCACGCGCGAGACGTGGGTGTCCATGGTGCGCGAAGGCACGGCCGTTTCGCGTACCCACACCGCTTCGTGGATATAGGCGCGCGACAGCGGGCGGCCGATATTGCGGAAGAACAGCAGGGCCAGATAAAACTCTTTCTGGGTGACGTCGATGACGCTGCCGTCCTTCAACAGGCGGCCCGGACGCGTCTCGAAGACATAGGGACCGAATTGCAGCTGCTCGGTGCCGGTCTGCGACGGGTAGGCACGGCGCAGCAGGGCCGACACGCGCGCCACCAGTTCGCCGCGGCGCAGCGGCTTGACGACGTAGTCGTCGGCACCGGCGGCCATGCCGGCCACGATGTCGTCCTCGGCACTGCTGCCGACCAGGAACAGCACCGGCGCATCCGGCGACATTTTTTCCTTGGCGCGGCGCACGATGTCGGCCGCTTCGGGGTCGCCGGCAGGCCAGTCCATCAGCAGCAAGTCGGTGTTGTCCTTGCGCAGTTGCGACAACAGCTCCTTGCCATTATCAAAGAATTGGCAAGTATGCCCAGCCGCACTGAGCACCTGGCAGACGAGTTCTGCCTGACTACGGTCGTTATCGAGGACGGCTATCTTCATGTTGGCACACTGTTGTCAAAATCAAACTGTAGGATCACTCCTACAACGTTAAACCGACTATAGCAGACTTTGACAAAATAATGCTACTTGTAAATATCCATTTTTGATCGACTGGCTGGATAAAAGCGCATGCCAGGCATGTACCCCCTGTTCCACCCTCTGGCAATGCTCAATTTCGATAGTTTACGAAGTAGGACATTGCCTCATGCGATTGCAGCGGAAACGCAACAGGAGCGGCAAATATACAACAGATTTTCACAAAGTTGCAGTTACCGTTCGGTTAAGTGTGAAATTTTGGTCGATTGGTGAACAGGCATGCGCCAAAGGTGATGCTGTGGCCCTCGGCATGCTTGCGCCAGGACAGCGCGGCGGGAGGAGGAGAAGGGCACAAAATAAAATGGCAGCGCATCAGCGCTGCCATTTGTCGCCATAGGGCGATGGGCGGGTGGCGATTGCCGGATCAGGCGTCCGGCAGCACCACGTTGACGTCGAGCACTTCCAGGTTGCCCTGGCGGTCGAGCGAGATCTTGATGTCGTCCGCGTTGACCTTGGTGTACTTCGAGATTACTTCGATCAGTTCGCGGTGCAGCGCCGGCAGGAAGTCCGGACCGGTGCGGTTGGTGCGCTCGCGCGCGATGATGATCTGCAGCCGTTCCTTGGCCGCGTTCGCGCTCTTCTTCTTTTCAGGGAACAGGAATGAGAGCAGTGCCATGTCACTTGGTCCCGAAGATGCGTTGCAGCAGGCCGGGCTTTTCGTAGGTCGTGAAACGCAGCGGGCGCTCTTCGCCGAGGAAGCGGGCGACCACGTCCTCATAGGCGTCGGCCACGTCGGTACCCTTGAAGTGAATCGCCGGATTGCCCTGGTTCGAGGCGTGCAGCACCGATTCCGATTCCGGAATGATGCCGATCAGCGGGATGCGCAGGATTTCCTGCACGTCCTGGTACGACAGCATTTCGTCGTTTTCGACGCGCTTCGGCGAGTAACGGGTGATGAGCAGGTGCTCCTTCACCGGTTCGCCGCCGGTCTGGGCGCGGCGCGACTTGGCCTGGATGATGCCGAGGATGCGGTCGGAATCGCGCACCGAGGATACTTCCGGGTTGGTGACGATCAGGGCCTCGTCGGCGAAGGTCAGCGCCATCAGGGCGCCGTGTTCGATGCCGGCCGGCGAATCGCAGATGATGAACTCGAAGCCCATCTGGATCAGCTCGTTGAGTACGCGCTCGATGCCGTCTTCGGTCAGCGCGTCCTTGTCGCGGGTCTGCGAGGCCGGCAGGATGAACAGGTTCTCGCAGTGCTTGTCCTTGATCAGGGCCTGGTTCAGCGTCGCTTCGCCATTGACCACGTTGACCAGGTCGTAGACCACGCGGCGTTCGCAGCCCATGATCAGGTCGAGGTTACGCAGGCCGACGTCGAAGTCGAGCACGGCGGTCTTGTGGCCGCGCAGGGCCAGGCCGGTCGAAAAACTCGCGCTGGAAGTGGTTTTGCCCACGCCGCCCTTGCCGGACGTCACAACAATAATTCGTGCCACAAAAATGTCCTTTACAGTATCTGGTCAGTATCTGATTACGCGCGGTTTGACACCGGAGTCAGCGATGCGAAGTCAGAGATGATATATCGATCCGGTCGCCCACCAGGCGAATTTGTGCCGGCTGGCGTGCCAGCTCGGCCGGGAATCCCTCGTCGAAAGTGCGGTACACGCCGGCGATCGACACCAGTTCCGGTTGCAGCGACAGCCCGAAGATGCGTGACTGGGCGTTACCGGAAGCGCCCGCCAGCGCGCGGCCGTGCATCGGCGCGTACACGTGGATGCTGCCGTCGGCAATGATCTCGGCGCCATTGTTCACGACCGCCGTGATGATCAGGTCGCAGCCGCGCGCATACACACGCTGGCCGGCGCGCACCGGGGTGTCGACGATCATGGCCGGCAGCGGACCGGTGCCGGTGCGGGGGCAGCCGGTGCCGGCGCAGGCGCGGGTGCCGGGGCTACCGGCGCGATCGTCACCGCGGCGGCCGCCGCCGCCACATCCTCGCGCGCCCGCTCTGCGCCCGCGCCGTCGTCCAGCGCCAGGCCGCGCGCGCGGATCGCGTCGGCCATCTCCGGCGTGGCGCCGCGCACGGCCACCGCGTTCAGGCGGTATTGCTTGAGCAGGTCGACCAGCGCGCGCCAGTCAATGTACGGGTTGCCGGCAGCGATGGCGCCGACGTCGATCACCGCGAACTCGTCCTCGAAAAAATCCGACACGCCGCCGGTCATCTGCTTCAGTGCCGCATCGATCGCAATCGGGTCGCTCGCGTGCAGGATCGCCGAGATGGCGACGACCGTGGAGATCTTGATTTCGATGGGAAGAGGGGACGGGCTTTTCGACATAAACGGTTCAGGTTGGATTAGCCCGTGCATTCTACTGTGAAATTTGCTGAAAAGGACAGCATTTCCCCATCATTCCCATAGGCAATTGGACGTACCGAAACGTTCCGTATTTTGGAGGATAGTCGGCCTCGACTACCGCCTGTCTCCCTAGTGGTTTTACTGGTTGTCTTCCGTGGATAAGCTGATAAGATTGACTTCGCTCAAACGCGAACGCGGGCCCGAATTTAACATCCGTGGTTTCTGCCGGGGTCCACGGCGGCTTTGTGCCCTCTTGTCCCGCCCCAGCCACATACCGGAGAGAACAATGGAAGACGTCGTCATCGTAGCCGCAGGCCGCACCGCGGTCGGCAAATTCGGCGGGTCGCTCGCCAAGATCCCCGCCGCCGAGCTGGGCGCGCAGGTGATCCGCCAGCTGCTGGCGCAGACCGGGATCGATCCGGCCACGGTCAGCGAAGTGATCATGGGCCAGGTGCTGACGGCCGGTGCCGGCCAGAATCCGGCACGCCAGGCGGCCATCAAGAGCGGCCTGCCCGACATGGTGCCCGCCTACACCATCAACAAGGTCTGCGGCAGCGGCCTGAAGGCCACCCACCTCGCCACCCAGGCAATCCGCTGCGGCGACGCGAACATCGTCATCGCCGGCGGCCAGGAAAACATGAGCGCCTCGCCGCACGTGCTGCCGAATTCGCGCGACGGCTTCCGCATGGGCGATACCAAACTGGTCGACACCATGATCGTCGACGGCCTGTGGGACGTCTACAACCAGTACCACATGGGCGTCACCGCCGAGAATGTCGCGCGCAAGTACGACATTTCGCGCGCCGAGCAGGACGAGTTCGCCCTGAACTCGCAATTGAAAGCCGAGGCGGCGCAAAAGGCCGGCAAATTCAAGGACGAAATCATCCCGATCGAGATTCCGTCGAAAAAGGGTGCGGTCGTCTTCGACAGCGACGAGTACCCGAAGCACGGCAGCACGATCGAGGCCCTGTCTAGCCTGCGCCCCGCATTCAACAAAGAAGGTAGTGTCACGGCCGGCAACGCGTCCGGCCTGAACGATGGCGCCGCCGCCGTCATCATGATGAGCGGTGCCAAGGCGCGCGAGCTGGGCCTGACCCCGCTGGCACGCATCAAGGCCTATTCGTCCTCGGGCCTGGACCCCACCATCATGGGCATGGGCCCGGTCTCGGCCTCGCGCCTGTGCCTGCAAAAGGCCGGCTGGACCCACGACCAGCTCGACCTGATGGAGATCAACGAAGCCTTCGCCGCCCAGGCCGTCGCCGTCAACAAGGAGATGGGCTGGGACACGTCGAAGATCAACGTCAACGGCGGCGCCATCGCGCTGGGTCACCCGATCGGCGCCTCCGGCGCCCGCGTGCTGGTGACCCTGCTGCACGAAATGGTCCGCCGCGACGCCAAGCGCGGCCTGGCAAGCCTGTGCATCGGCGGCGGCATGGGCGTGGCGCTGGCGGTCGAACGCGATTAAGCGCGACAAGATTTATTGTTAAACGTAGCGATCTCAAAAAAAGAGCACTGTTTAGTGCGTAAAGGGGGGCTTGAGAAACCGTAGCGAGCGGAAGGAATGTTGGCCGAGCCGCCAAGGCGATGATGCTCGCTGTACTCACGTATAGCGAGCTATCGCCTTGGCGGCGCAGGCCGACAGTCCGACGCGCAGTAGGTTTATCAAGCCCCCACCACAAGGAGAAGACAATGGCACGAGTAGCATTAGTAACGGGCGGCATGGGTGGTCTGGGCGAAGCAGTGTGCATCAAGCTGGCCGCGCTGGGCTATACCGTCGTCACCACCCACTCGCCGGGCAACAACAAGGCAGAAAGCTGGCTGGCATCGATGCGCGAACAAGGCTTCAATTTCAAGGCCTACCCTTGCGATGTCGCCGACTACGATTCGGCCCAGGCCTGCGTGGCCCGGGTGCAGAGCGAAGTCGGCCCGGTCGACGTGCTGGTGAATAACGCCGGTATCACGCGCGACATGACGTTCAAGAAAATGGACAAGGTGAACTGGGACGCGGTTATCAAGACCAACCTCGATTCCGTGTTCAACATGACGAAACCCGTCTGCGACGGCATGGTGGAACGCGGCTGGGGCCGCATCATCAACATCTCGTCGGTGAACGGCCAGAAGGGCGCCTTCGGCCAGACCAACTACTCGGCCGCGAAAGCCGGCATGCACGGTTTCACCAAGGCGCTGGCGCTGGAAGTGGCGCGCAAGGGCGTGACCGTCAACACCATTTCGCCAGGCTACATCGGCACCAAGATGGTGATGGACATCCCGAGCGAAGTCCTGGAAAGCAAGATCATTCCGCAAATTCCGATGGGCCGCCTGGGCAAACCGGAAGAAGTAGCCGGCTTGGTCGCTTACCTGTCGTCGGATGAAGCGGCATTCGTCACCGGCGCGAACATCGCCATCAACGGCGGCCAGCACATGTCCTGATCGCAGGGCTGCCGCACACCAGCACCGCTCCGGCAGCTTGCCTGGCGGTGCTTTTTTTTGCCCGCGGCGCCGGCCAGGGTCCAAGAGCGCGGCCACCCGGCCGCAATTTTTGTATCCTGAACGGGAACCCACTTCCCGCCGACGACCATGGATGCCAGCGACACCTCTTCCGTCATCACGCTTCCCAAGCAGCTGCGCTACGAGCATTTCGTGCGCCGGGTCGCCGCCACCGGCGAAGTCTGGGGCCTGTATCGCGACGGCTGGGCCATCGGCAAGACCGACGATGGCGCCCTCGTGTTCCCCCTGTGGCCCTCGAACGAGCTGGCCCAGCAGTGCGCCGTGCTCGAATGGACGGGGTATGTGCCGCAAGCCTTTGCCCTGAGCGAACTGCTCGATGAACTGCTGCCCCAGCTGGAAAGCGATGGCGTGCTGCCGGGCATTACCTATACGCCCGACGAATACGGCCTCACGCCCTCGCATGCGCAGCTGCGCGCCGAACTGCAGGCCCGCCTGGCCCACCGACCCGATCCTTTCACCTGACGCACACGCCATGCACACCCTCCCGCACGATGGCCTGGCCCTGGCCTCCCTCGAAGAACACTTGCTGCAGCCCGGCACCAAGGGCTTGCCGATCCTTGAACCGCTGCGCCAGGGCGCAATTGGCGTGCAGGGCTGGAATGTGCTGAACGCCGACACCAGCTTCCCGGTGGCGCTGCTGAAAATGTCGAGCCTGCGCCATAACCTCGACTGGATGCGGCGCTTCTGCGAGCGCCACGGCGTGACGCTCGCGCCGCACGGCAAGACCACCATGAGCCCGCAGCTGTTCGCCGCCCAGCTTGGCAACGGCGCCTGGGGCATCACCCTCGCGACCGTCCCGCAGGTGCAGGTCGCGCAGCGCTTCGGCGTGCGCCGGGTGCTGCTGGCGAACCAGCTGGTCGCGCCCGCCGACATCAAGGCGGTACTCGCACTATTGAAGCGCGATCCGCACTTCGAATGCATCGTGCTGTCCGATTCGCTGGCGGGCGTGACCCGCCTGGCCGAGGCGGTGGCCGCTGCCGGGCTGGCAAGTCCATTGCCGGTGCTGGTCGAACTCGGTTTATCAGGCAAGCGCGCCGGCTGCCGCACGCTTGACGCGGCGCTGACGGTGGCGCGCGCGATCGCCGGTGCGCCCGGCCTGCTGCTCGCCGGCTTCGAGGGCTACGAAGGTTTACTCGTCACCGACGACCGCACCGCCGACCTGCGCGCGGTGGACGCGTTCTGGCGCAGCTGGTGGCGCTGGTCGCCACTGCCGATGATGAGGGCCTGTTCATGGGCGGGGAAATCCTGCTGTCGGCCGGTGGTTCCGCGTATTTCGACCTGGTCGCGCGCGGCCTGGCCCGTGCCCCGGCCCTGTCGCGGCCGCTACGCATCGTGCTGCGCAGCGGCTGCTATCTGACCAGCGACCACGGCACCTATGAACACATGCTGGAGGAACTCAACGTGCGCGAAGAAGAGGGCGACGGCCTGCGTCCGGCCTTGGAAGTGTGGTCCATGGTGCAGTCGCGCCCCGAGCCCACGCTTGCGATTCTGACCATGGGCAAGCGCGACGCGTCCTACGACGCCGATCTGCCGCGCCCGCTGGTGCACCACCGCCCCGGTCCCGGCACGCCCCACGCGCTGCCGCCCGGCTGTGCCATCGTCAAGCTGAACGACCAGCACGCCTACCTGCGCCTGCCTGAGGGCCATCCGCTGTGCAGCGAACTGGCGGTCGGCGACCTGGTCGGTTGTGGCATCTCCCACCCCTGCACCACCTTCGACAAGTGGCCGCTGCTGCTGGGCGTGGACGACGATTACGGGGTGCGCGCGGCGTTCAATACCTTCTTCTGAAAGGGCGGGGCGGTAGGCTACAATCGTTGTTCGACCTTCAAGAGAGCCGCCATGCCCGCCACCCCGCCCTCGCTGTTCCCGCCGATCCAACCCCTGCGCCACGGCATGCTGGCCGTCGACGAACTGCATACGATCTACTGGGAAGAGGTGGGCAACCCGAACGGCATTCCGGTGGTGTTCCTGCACGGCGGCCCGGGCGCCGGGCTGTCGCCCCAGCATCGCCGCTTCTTCGATCCGCACGCTTACCGCATCATCCTGTTCGACCAGCGTGGCGCCGGCAAGTCGACGCCGCTGGGCGAGTGGCGCAACAACACGACCCAATTGCTGATCGAGGACATCGAACGCCTGCGCGTCATGTTCGGCATCGACCGCTGGCTGGTGTTCGGCGGCTCCTGGGGCTCGACGCTGGCGCTGGCGTATGGCCAGGCCCATCCCCAGCGCTGCCTTGGTTTCGTGCTGCGCGGGATTTTCCTGTGCACCCGCGCCGAGGTCGACTGGTTCCTGCATGGCATCGAGTGGTTCTATCCCGAGCTGTACGAGGATTTCATTGCGCCGATCCCACCCGCCGAGCGTGGCGACCTGCTGCAGGCCTATACGCGCCGCTTGCTGTCCGACGACCCGGCCGAGTACTGGCCGGCGGCGCGCGCCTGGAGCCGCTTCGAGGGGCGCCGCGTGTTCCTGCTGCCGCAAGAGGAAGAGCAGCCGTCCGACACGCTCGACCTTGGTGTCGGCCGGCTCGAGTCGCACTACATGGCGCATGGCGCCTTCCTCGAGGAAGACCAGCTGATTCGCGATATCGGCCGTATCGCCCACCTGCCGGCCGTGATCGTCCAGGGCCGCTACGACGTGATCTGCCCGCCGCTGTCGGCACACCGTTTGCACAAGGCCTGGGCGGGGGCGAAACTGCGCATGGTGCCGGACGCGGGCCATGGCGCGCTCGAGATGGGCATCGCGCGCGCCCTGGTGGCGGCGACCGAGCAGTTCAAGCGCCAGGGCCGCTTCGAATAATCCCGGGGTGCCTGTTCGCACCCACAGGCGGCTGTTACACTAGCCCTGACACATACACAACAACGCCACGTGTTCCCATGAATATCCAGATTAGCGACATCGGCCACATGATCCAGCTGGCGATCGCGCCCGTGTTCCTGCTGACCGGGGTGGCGACCAAGCTGACGGTGCTGACCAACCGCCTGGCGCGCATCATCGACCGCACCCGGGTGCTGGAAGACCGCCTGCGCATTGCCGCCAACGACGAGTACACCGACGAACTCGAAGTGCTGTACACCCGCTCGCACCTGATCAACTACGCGATCACCTCCAGCACCAGTTGCGGCTTCCTGGTCTGCGTCGTGATTGCGATGCTGTTCCTGGGCGACTCGACCAACATCAGTCTCGATAAATACATCGCGGCCTCGTTCGTGCTGGCGATGATCGCCCTGATCAGCAGCTTCATGTTCTTCCTGCGCGAGATTTTCATCGCCTCGCGCTTCATGCGCATCATGCACGACGCCAGCCTTGCGCCCGGCTCGCGCCGCACCTAACCACAGAATCGAGTACCACATGCACGACTACCAGCGCCCACCCACCCTGCACCGCTACGGCATGCGCGACGAACTGGAAGAAGCCCTCAAGGCCGGCCAGTTCCGCCTGGTGCCCGCCGGCGGTTTCCTGACCCTGTCGTTTTCGAGCGCCTGGAACAAGACCCTGTTCGACGTTCTGGCGCCGGCCGACTGCTGCCTGGTGATCCACAACACCGAGGAATTCGGCGAACGCCTGCACCGCGCGGTGCAGCGCACGCTGCCCAACTGGGCCGGCATCGACGGTGCCATCGAATACGGCAGGCGCTCGCCGCTGGGCGCGGCGTTCACCAAGAGCGCGGCGCAGGCGCGCGAGCAGGAATGGCAGTTCGCCTGGCGCTCGATGTCGCCGAACGCCAGCCTGAATCCGGTCACGGTACGGATCGGCAGCATCGAGCAGTATGCGGAACTGCGGGCGCCGGAGAGTCATCTCGTCTGACGCCTTTGTCGACCTGCTTCGCGGATCTGTAGAGGCACGACCGCGTGGGCTCAAGAGCCCACCCTACAACACCCATGCGATGCGCTTTTCGTAGGGTGGGCGCGGCCGGCGAGGCTCTCGAGCCCACGCGGTGATAGCGCATATTCACCCGCACATACCGTGGCCCCACTCTACGTTTAGAACCCCGACTCCACAGATTCACGGTTTAATGCCGTGATGAAAAACACTGCCTACCCCCACCTGCTCCAGCCCCTCGACCTCGGTTTCACGACGCTGAAGAACCGCGTCATCATGGGTTCGATGCACACCGGCCTCGAAGACCGGTTTTATAACTACGGCAAGCTGGCCGCCTTTTACCGCGAGCGCGCGGCCGGCGGCGTCGGCCTGATCGTCACCGGCGGCATTTCTCCGAACCGGCAAGGCTGGCTGTTGCCCTTCGGCGGCACCCTGAACATGCTGGGCGACGTGCCGAACCACCGCCGCGTCACCCGCGCCGTGCACGAAGAGGGCGGCAAGATCCTGATGCAGATCCTGCACGCCGGCCGTTATGGCTACCAGCCTTTCGTGGTCTCGGCCTCGCCGGTGAAGTCGCCGATCTCGAAATTCAAGCCGCGCGAACTCGACGAGCGCGGCATCGAGGCCACCATCCGTGCCTATGTGCGCTGCGCGAAACTGGCGAAAACGGCCGGCTACGACGGCATCGAGGTGATGGGCAGTGAAGGCTACCTGTTGAACCAGTTCCTGTGCGCGCGCGTCAATCAACGCCAGGACCGCTGGGGCGGGCCGATCGAGAACCGCATGCGCCTGGCCGTCGAGGTCGTGCGCCGCATCCGCGCCGCCGTCGGGCGCGACTTCATCATCATGTACCGCCACTCGGTGCTCGACTTGGTCGAAGGCGGCAATACCTGGGAAGAAGTAGCGACGGTGGCGCGGGCGCTGGAAGCGGCTGGCGTCACGATCCTGAACACGGGTTACGGCTGGCACGAAGCACGCGTGCCGACCATCGTCACCTCGGTGCCGCGCGCCGCCTTTGCCAGCGTGGCCGGGCGCCTGAAGCGCGAGGTCGGCATCCCGGTGGTGGCTTCGAACCGCATCAACATGCCGGGCGAGGCGGAAGACATCATCGCGCGCGGCGACGCCGACATGGTGTCGATGGCGCGTCCCTTCCTGGCCGATCCGGCCTTCGTCATCAAGGCCGCCAGCGGCCGTACCGACGAAATCAACACCTGCATCGGCTGCAACCAGGCCTGCCTGGACCACACCTTCTCGAACAAGCGCGCCAGCTGCCTGGTCAATCCGCGCGCCTGCCACGAAACGGAACTCGTGTACGCGAAAACGGGTAAGCCACGCAAGATCGCCGTGGTCGGCGCGGGACCGGCCGGCTTGTCGGCGGCGACGGTGGCGGCCGAGCGTGGCCACGCCGTGACCCTGTTCGACGCGTCGAACAGCATCGGCGGCCAGTTCAAGGTCGCCATGCAGATCCCCGGCAAGGAGGAATTTGCCGAAACCATCCGCTATTTCGGCCGTAAGCTGGAATTGACGGGCGTCGACGTCCAGTTGAACCGGCGCGTCACGCGCGAGGAGTTGCTGGCGGCCGGCTTCGACGACGTCATCGTCGCTACCGGCGTGCGCATGCGCATGCCCGCGATTCCCGGCATCGACCACCCGAAAGTGCTGTCCTACCTGGACGTCCTGCGCGATAAAAAACCGGTCGGCAAGCGGGTGGCGATCATCGGTGCCGGCGGCATCGGCTTCGATACCGGCGAATTCCTGCTGCACGACCCGGCGCACGCGCTGCCGTTGCCGGTGTCGACCTGGACGGCGGAGTGGGGCGTCGACCTGGACGCGACAGTCGAAGGCGGCCTGGTGAAGCCGGCGCCGGCCCAGCCCTACCGCCAGATCCACCTGTTGCAGAGGAAGACCACGCGTCCGGGTGCCGGTCTCGGTAAAACCTCGGGCTGGGTGCACCGTGCCACGCTGGTACGCGGCGGCGTGCAGATGCTGGCGGGGGTGCAGTACGACCGCATCGACGACGCCGGCCTGCACATCACGGTGGGCGGCGAGCAGCGCCTGCTGGAAGTGGACAATGTCGTCATTTGCGCCGGCCAGGAAAGCCTGGACGAGCTGACGGCGGGCGAGGTCACGCCCGCCACGGCCTTCCACAAGATCGGCGGCGCCGTGCTGGCGGCCGAACTCGATGCCAAGCGCGCCATTCGCGAGGGGGCGGAGCTGGGAGCGCGCTTGTAGGCGATGCCGGCGGCAGGTATCGCGCATGCCGTGCGGCGAGGCGGACACCGTACCGCGTGGAGTCAGGAGCCTCGCCGGCCACCTCCACCCTACTTACCGTGGCGGTGGTCTCCTGCCGCCTCAATAATTCAGGCGCAGATAGACACTGCGGTGGTATTCGTTGATGTAGCGGAGCAGGAAGTACTGGAAGTAGAGGATCGAGAAGATTTCCATCGTCTCTTCTAACGTCACCATCAGCATGAAGGTCACGTCGCGCACGCCATGGGTCTGGGCGACGTGGTAGCCCTCGATGGTTTCGAAGCCGATCGCCGCGAACACGAAGGCGGCGCCGGCCAGGGCGAAATTGATCGTATAAACCTTCTTCAGGCGCAGCAGGAAGGGAATGAAATACACGGCCAGCAGCGCCACCACGGCCGCCACCGGCACCGTCCACGCCACCGACAGCAGCGGCACCGCCTCGACATTGATGCCTGCCACCGCCTTCGTCGCCTTCGACAGGATCATGCGCAGGTCGGCGAATTCGTCCACCGACATGAACAGGAAACCGGCCGCCAGAATGCGCCAGGCGTGTCCGTGCTTTTTGGCCTGCGCCGCGCCGCCGCCATCGGTCAGGCGCGAGATCGCGAACAGCAGGGCCGAGGTAATGAGCAGGTTCAGCGACGAGAAATAGGTGGGCGCGTTGTGCTCTTCGTAGAAGTCGAACAGCGGCACCAGGCCAAAGGCCATGTCATTGCCGCCGTAGTATTTCAGTGCCATGGCGCCGCAATGGGCCAATAACAGCAGCAGCGCCAGCCCGACCAGCTTGCGGTGGAGGCCGTGCAGGTCCGCCGTGCCGACGATGAGCTGACGCGACTCCGTTTGCAGTACCGGTGTTTCGATGATCTTGCCCATGACGACTTCTCCCAATGATTGTTGTTGGACTGCAGAAGGAAGTGCGGATCGGCAAATATTATCAGAAACTATTTATATTATTTTAATGTTCAGCTCAACCGTGCGCAGGTTTCGATGCTGCGCTGCAGCGCGAAAAGCGGGGGAAGAAAAAGGCGGGGAAGGAGGAGGAGCCGGGCACGCGGCTGGCGTGCCCGGAGACTGCGGGGATTACTTCTTGCGCACGACCACGCAGCCGATCGAGTAGCCGGCGCCGAACGAGCAGATCACGCCATGCGCGCCCTGTGGCAGGTCGTCCTGGTGCTTGTGGAAGGCGATGATCGAACCGGCCGACGAGGTGTTGGCGTAGGTGTCGAGGATGACCGGCGCCTCGCTCGGCTCGGCGTCGCGCCCTAACAGGGTGCGGGCGATCAGCAAATTCATGTTCAGGTTGGCCTGGTGCAGCCAGTAGCGCGACACCTGCGGGATCGAGAGGCCGGCCGCTTCCACGGTGTCCTTGATCATCTCGGCGGCCATCGGGCACACTTCCTTGAACACCTTGCGGCCCTGCTGGCGGAACAGCTTGTCTTCCTTGGCGACGGTCGACACGTCGAAACGGTTCATGAAGCCGAAGTTGTTGCGGATGTTGTTCGAGAATTTCGTCTTCAGTTTCGATTCGAGGATCTCGAACTGGTGTTCGCTCACGGCCGTGTCGGCGGCTTCGATGATCATGGCGGTGCAGGCATCACCGAAAATGAAGTGGCTGTCGCGGTCGCGGAAGTTCAGGTGGCCGCTGGTGATTTCCGGATTCAGCACGAGGACCGCGCGCGCCTGGCCGGTCTGGACCGCGCCCATCGCGGTCTGGATGCCGAAGGTGGCCGAGGAGCAGGCCACGTTCATGTCGAAACCGAAGCCCTCGATGCCCAGCGCGTCCTGCACCTCGACCGCCATCGCCGGGTAGGCGCGCTGCATGTTCGATGCGGCCACCAGCACCATGTCGATGTCGGCAGCGGTGCGGCCGGCACGTGCCAGCGCGTCCTTCGCCGCGGCGACGCACATCTCCGCCTGCAGCGACAGCTCCTCGTCGGCGCGCTCGGGAATGCGCGAGGTCATGTGCGCCGGGTCGAGGATGCCTTCCTTTTCCATCACGTAGCGCGACTTGATGCCGGAAGCTTTTTCGATGAAGCCGCTGGAGGAGGGCTCGAGGGCGGTCACAGTGCCTGCGGCGATGGCGTCGGCGTGTTCGGCGTTATGGAGCTCGACATAGGCATTGAAGGCCGTCACCAGCTCGTCGTTCGAGATGGAATACGGAGGCGTAAACAGGCCGGTGCCGCTGATGACGACAGATTTCATGATCGGGACTTTCAAAGGAGATATGCGGGATTCCGCAGGGAATGACGGCGATTCTACACAATCAGGGTAGCGCTGGGAATTGTCTGGGCGACCACGCGTCGGGATGGGCGGAGCCGGCGGGAGACGGTGTCTATGCCAACATTGGCACGGAGCAGGCTAACTTGACGCGTCTTTCGGCGTGGGCACAGGGTGCCCGCCCTAGGGCTTGTGCCCCGCCAGCTTGGTCTGCGCCTGCCGCTTCGACAACTGCATCGGCTGCCCCTTCAGGTGCTTCACCGCCTGCGCCAGCTGGAAATCGTCGCTGCCGCCATAAGCGAGCGGCTTGCGGTCGCGCGCCGCGTCGAGCAGCGCCATCTGCTCCTCGATGTCGTCGGGGCGGGTCTTTTGCTCGGCGCCGTCGCCCGACAGATGGTGCTGCAGGTCGGCTTCGCGCAGGCGCAGCGCATTCAGGCCGTCGTTGTCGGCGTTCTCGTCGACGGCAAGGTCGGGCACGATGCCGCGTGCCTGGATCGAGCGCCCGTTCGGCGTGAAATAGCGCGCCGTGGTCAGTTTGACGGCGGCCTCGCGCCCGACCGGACGAATGGTCTGCACCGAGCCCTTGCCGAAGGTCGGGGTGCCGACGATGGTGGCGCGCTTGTGGTCCTGCAGTGCGCCGGCGACGATTTCGGAGGCCGAGGCCGATCCGGTATTGACCAGCACCACCAGCGGCAGCGACTTGAAGCTGGCCGGCACCGCGGAGAGCGGATCGCGTCCGCTGCGCAGCATGTAGTCCTGCGGCCGGCCATAGTAACGCTGGCGCATTTCCACCAGCTGGCCATTCGTCGAGACGATCTCGGCGCCTTCGGGCAGGAAGGCGGCAGCCACGCCGATCGCACCCTGCAGCAGGCCGCCCGGATCGTTGCGCAGGTCGAGCACGAGGCCTTTCAGCTGCGGTTCCTTGCGCGCCAGCTCGGCCAGTTTGGCGGCCATGTCGTCGACCGTCGGTTCCTGGAACTGGGCGATGCGCAGCCAGCCGTAGCCGGGCTCGACGATTTTTGCCTTGACGCTTTTCTGGACGATTTCCTGGCGCTCGACGGTCAGCACCAGCGGCTGCGGGGCCGTGGCGCGCGCGATCGTGAGCCTGACGCGGGTGCCGGGCGTGCCGCGCATGCGCTTGACCGCCTCGTCCAGCGCCAGGCTACGTACGTCGACGCCTTCGATGCGGGTGATCAGGTCGCCGGCGCGGATGCCGGCACGCTCGGCGGGCGAATCCTCCATCGGCGTGACGATTTCGATATAGCCGCCGTCGCTCTGGCTGATCTCGATACCCAGGCCGACGAATTTACCTTCGGTGCCTTCGCGCAGTTCGCGGTAGGCCGAGGCGTCGAGGTAGGCCGAGTGCGGATCGAGCGAGTCGACCATGCCGCTGATGGCGTCGGTGAGCAGCTTGCCACTGTCGACCGGTTCGACATAGTCCGACCGGATGAGGTCGACCACGCGCGAGAGCTGCTGCAGCTGGTCGAGCGGCATGCTCGGCTCGACCGGTTTGTAGGCGAGCGCGGAAAACTGCATCGTGGCGGCGGCACCGGCAACGAGGCCGACGGCGAGCAGGCCGGTATTCTTGAGAGTGGAGCGCATAGGTCGTGGGCGGCGGATAAGGGCGATGGGCTTGCCCTGGCACGCATGAGGTAGCGTACGGCCAGTATAAACCTGAATGCGCTCATGCTGCCGGGGTGCTGGCGCAAACCTGTGGCCGATGCACGCGGGCGCCGCCAGGCTACAGCGAAATGTGTAAAGGCAATTGTGATTCCAGTAAATATTTGTAAGAGTCGGCGCAGGCCGAATCGACGCGCCCTATAGTCGATTCCAGGTTTTCTCTCTTTCCACTTCTCACACAGTGGATTTCGCCCACGGACCCCCCTCCCCGTGGGCATTTTTTTGTCCCGCCAGCAGCTTCGCCGGCACCCGTATGCCCTGTACTGACAGGACATATGCATACGTGCTTGCACGACAACTACCGATCAAAATATGCAACATCCCCTCTCGACGGATGGGTCTGGATCGGGCATTCTTGCAAGATGCCTGCTCGTCGGGGAAACACCTAAGTACTTGTAAAGACATGTGTTTACCTGCTTCCAGGGAGGCATGACAACCTGTTGGCGCATCCGGGCGGCCGCATCGCCCCCTGCGCGTTTTTTATCGGCAAAACGAGGACTTCCCTTGAAACGTACCCTTCTGAGCACCCTGACCCTGTCCGTGCTGGCGACCCTTGCCCATGCGGCCGACACCGCGCCTCATGCCGCCAAGCCGGCGGCCGCGGTGGCAGCCGCCCCCATTTCGGGGATCGACACCCAGTACATCGACACCTCGGTGCGCCCGCAGGATGACTTCTTCACCTACCTGAACGGCAAGTGGCTGAAAAACACCGAGATCCCGGCCGACAAGTCCAGCCTGGGTACCTTCATGCTGCTGCGCGACGACGCCCAGGCGCACCTGCGCGGCATCATCGAGGCCGCCCAGAAGGATCCGCACAAGAAAGCCGGTACCGACGTCCAGAAGATCGGCGACCTGTACGCCAGCTTCATGGACGAAGCGCGCCTCGAGACCCTGGGCGTCAAGCCCCTGGCCAGCGAACTGCAGCGCATCCGCACCCTGAAGGACAAGAAGGGCGTGCCCGACCTGGTAGCGCACCTGTCGAAGATCGGCGTGTCGGCGCCCTATGGCATCCGCGTCGGCCAGGATGCGCGCGCTTCCACCAAATACGCCACCTACATCGGCCAGGGCGGCCTGGGCATGCCCGACCGCGATTATTACCTGAAGCTCGACGACAAGCGCATGGCGGAGACCCGCGCCAAGTATGAGGCGCACGTGGCGCAGATCCTGGGCCTGGCTGGCGTGAAGGACGCCGGTGCCCAGGCGAAAGCCATCGTCGAGTTCGAGACCGAACTGGCCAAGGTACAGTGGACCAAGGTCGAGAACCGCGACCCGGTCAAGCGCTACAACAAGATGAGCGTGGCCGAGCTGGGCGCGCTGACCCCGGGCTACGACTGGAATGCGGCGCTCGCCGCAGCCGGCGTCGGCAACAAGCTGGAATACGTGATCGTCGCCCAGCCGAGCTACCTGACGGGCTTTAACCAGGTGCTGGAAAAGACCGACCTGGCCACGCTGAAGTCCTATTTCGAATGGCAGCTGCTGCGCGAATATTCGCCTTTCCTGTCGAAAGCTTTTGTTGACGCCAACTTCGCCTTCTACGGCACCACGCTGACCGGCGTGAGCGAAAACCGTCCGCGCTGGAAGATCGGCGTGTCGGTCGTCGAAGGCGCGCTGGGCGAAGCGGCCGGCCGCCAGTATGTGGCCAGGTACTTCCCGGCCGAGCGCAAGGCGCGCATGGAAGAGCTGGTGAAGAACCTGCTGGCCGCCTACAAGGACAGCATCGACGGCCTCGACTGGATGACCCCCGCCACCAAGGTCGAAGCGCAGGCGAAACTGGCCAAGTTCGTCCCGAAGATCGGCTACCCGAACAAGTGGCGCGACTACGCCAAGCTCAGCATCCGCAAGGATGACCTGGTGGGCAACGTCAAGCGCGCTTCCGAATTCGCCTATAACCGCAACATCAGTAAACTCGGCCAGCCGATCGACCGCGAAGAGTGGGGCATGACGCCGCAGACGGTGAACGCCTACTACAGCAGCTCGATGAACGAGATCGTGTTCCCGGCCGCGATCCTGCAGCCGCCGTTCTTCGACATGCGCGCCGACGACGCCGTCAACTACGGTGCCATCGGCGCCGTGATCGGCCACGAGATCGGCCACGGCTTCGACGACAAGGGCAGCCAGTCCGACGGCGACGGCAACCTGCGCGACTGGTGGACCAGGGAAGACCGCGCCGCCTTCCAGGCACGCGCCGACATGCTCGTGAAACAGTACAACGGCTACAGCCCGATCCCCGGCTACAACGTCAACGGCGAACTGACCCTGGGCGAAAACATCGGCGACAACTCCGGTCTCGCGATTGCCTATAAAGCCTACAAGATTTCGCTGGGCGGCAAACCGGCGCCGGTCATCGACGGCCTCACCGGCGACCAGCGCTTCTTCATGGGCTTCGGCCAGGTATGGCGCGCGAAGATGCGCGAAGCGCAGCAGATCGTGCAAGTGAAGACCGACCCGCACTCGCCCGGCCAGTTCCGCGCCAACGGCACCGTGATGAACCACCCCGCCTTCTATGAAGCTTTCGGTGTCAAGGAAGGCGACAAGATGTACCTGGCACCGAAGGATCGCGTGTCGATCTGGTAAAGTCACCTGTTGGCCGGGTTGTGCAGCGCATGCACTGGTATATATGCATGCCATGCATATGCCCGGCCAGTGCAGTACCGGGACCGCCGTCACGAGCGCCGGTTCACCTGATCTGGTATCCATCCATCACCGAGATAAAAAAGAGAGACACATGAAAAAACATCTTCTGAGCGCCTTGACCCTGGCGCTGGTCGCCAGCGTGGTCAACGCTGAAAACGCATCGGCACCGGCCGCCGCCGGCGCCGGCGCCACCGCCAAGAGCGCCAAGGCACCGGTCCTGTCGGCCGGCATCGCCACCGAATACATCGAAGAGAGCGTGCGCCCGCAGGACGACTTCTTCGAATACCTGAACGGCAAGTGGCTGAAAAACACCGAGATCCCGGCCGACAAATCGAGCTGGGGCTCGTTCGCCAAGCTGCGCGACGACACCCTGCCGCAGCTGCGCGGCATCATCGAGAAGGCTGCCGCGAGCAACCCGGCCGCCGGCACCGACGCCCAGCGCATCGGCGACTTCTACGCCAGCTTCATGGACGAAGCCCGCCTGGAAACCCTGGGCATCACGCCTCTGCAGGGCGAACTGGCGAAGATCGCCGCCCTGAAGGACAAGTCCGAGCTGCCGGCGCTGCTGGCGCGCCTGGGCAAGATCGGCGTCGGCGTGCCGTTCGACTTCGGCATCCACCAGGACAACAAGGATTCGACCAAGTACGTCGCCGACATCTACCAGGGTGGCCTGGGCATGCCTGACCGCGACTACTACCTGAAAATGGACGACGCCAAACTGGCGGAGACCCGCGCCAAGTACCAGCAGCACGTCGAGAAGATGCTGGCCATGGCGGGCGACAAGAACGCCGCCGCCAACGCGAAAGCCATCGTCGATTTCGAGACCGAGATCGCCAGGGTGCAGTGGACCAAGGTCGAACTGCGCGATCCGATCAAGGCCTACAACAAGGTCAACCTGGCCGACCTGGACAAGGTCGCACCGGGCTTCGACTGGAAAGCCTGGCTCGATGCCACCGGCCTGTCCGGCAAGGCCAGCTACGTCATCGTCAGCCAGCCGACTTACCTGAAGTCGTTCATGGACGTGTCGAACAAGACCTCGCTCGACACCTGGAAGGCCTACCTGTCGCTGCACCTGATCGAATCCTACGGCAGCATGCTGTCGAAGAATTTCGTCGACGAGCGTTTCGACTTCTACGGCAAGACCCTGTCGGGCGCCAAGGAAAACGAACCGCGCTGGAAGCGTGGCGTCGGCGCGGTCGAGCGTTCGCAGGGCGAAGCACTGGGCAAGCTGTATGTTGCCGAGTACTTCCCGGCCGAGCGCAAGGCGCGCATGGAAGCACTGGTGAAGAACCTGCTGGCCGCCTACAAGGAATCGATCAACACCCTCACGTGGATGAGCCCGGCAACCAAGAAGGAAGCGCAAGCCAAGCTGGCCAAGTTCACCCCGAAGATCGGCTACCCGAACAAGTGGAAGGATTACTCGGCGCTGGTCGTCAAGCGTGACGACCTGGTCGGCAACGTGATGCGTTCGCGCATCGTCGAAGCGGACCGCGAGATCAACAAGCTGGGCAAACCGATCGACCGCGAAGAGTGGGGCATGTCGCCGCAGACCGTGAACGCCTACTACAACCCGGAGCTGAACGAGATCGTGTTCCCGGCCTCGATCCTGCAGCCGCCGTTCTTCGACGCGAATGCGGACGATGCCGTGAACTACGGCGGCATCGGCGCCGTGATCGGCCACGAGATCAGCCACGGCTTCGACGACCAGGGCGCCCAGTACGACGGCGACGGCAACCTGCGCGACTGGTGGTCCCCGTCGGACCACAAGAACTTCAAGGCCAAGACCAAGATGCTGGTCGAGCAGTACAACGGCTACAGCCCGCTGCCTGGCTACAACGTCAACGGCGAACTGACCCTGGGCGAGAACATCGCCGACAACTCGGGCCTGGCGATCGCGGCGAAAGCCTACAAGATCTCGCTGAAAGGCAAGAAGGCACCGGTGATCAACGGCCTGACCGGCGAACAGCGCCTGTACATGGGCTGGGCGCAAGTCTGGCGCAGCAAGATGCGCGAGCCGGCGCAGATCGCCCAGGTGAAAACCGACCCGCACTCGCCGGGCCAGTTCCGCGCCAACGGCACCCTGAAGAACCAGCCAGGCTTCTATGAAGCCTTTAAGGTCAAGCAAGGCGACAAGATGTACCTGGCGCCGAAGGATCGCGTGATCATCTGGTAAGTACCCGCTGAAGTCCGCCCGGACTTCGCGAGAACACCGCCCGGCCCCGTGCCCGGCGGTGTTTTTTTATGCCAGCGATGGCTGCCTTGTGGTGGCGACAAGACAGCCCAGCATGCATGCAAGCGTCCGGCAGGCGTCGATGCGTTATCATTCTGGAAATACAGCCGTGCCCGCTGTGCATAATTTAAGGATGTTCATGAATGACGACGCTTCCGTAAGCCAGCGCATTGCCCTGCTGCGCTTCCTGATGATTTTCGGTATCGTGCTGCTGCACGCGCCGCCGTATGTGCCGATCGCGGAAGTGGCGAACAACCCGTTCGACCTGTTCAAGGCTTTCTTCCAGCACGCCGTGTTCCGCACGACGGTGCCGGTGCTGACCTGCATCTCCGGCTATTTGCTGTTCAAGTCAGGGCTCGACCAGACACCGGGCAAGCTGGCCAGCAAAAAATTCCGCACCATCGTCCTGCCTTTCCTCGTCTTCAACCTCGGCTTGCTGGCCGCGGCCCTCGGGCTCTACCATGGCCTGGGCATCACGCTGTCGAACGACATGATTCCAAAGGACGGGAAGGGCTGGCTGAACGCCGCCTTCGGCCTGACGGGCTCGCCCATCAATTACCCCTTGAACTTCCTGCGCGACCTGGTGGCGCTGATGATCGTGGCGCCGCTGCTGGGCTGGTTCCTGCGCAAGCTGCCCTGGGTCGGCCTGGCGATCGTCGCCCTGGTCTACCAGTTCAACCTGGACGGCCCGTTCGTGCTGCGCAACGTGATGTGGCCCGTGTTTTATGTCGGCGGCCTCGTGGCCGTGCGCGGCTGGAACCTGCGTGCGCTCGACCGCTACGCGCCCCTGTGCCTGGCCTTGTTCCTGGGGCTGTGCGCTTACGTGATCTGGTTCCGCGTCGCCAACACCAACAACCTGCGGCTGGTGGCGCCGCTCTTGATCTGGCCCGCCGCCGCGCTGCTGCAGCCGACCGCCTTCGGCCGCTGGCTGGGACGCATGAGCAAGTACAGCTTCTTCATTTTCGTCGCCCACGCCCCGGTGCTGCTGGCGACGACGATCGTCTATAAACCGTTCGCGGCCCACGTGCCGTATCCGGTCTACTGGGTGCTGGCGCCGGTGCTGACGACGGCATCGCTGGTGCTGGTGTACCTGCTGGCGATGCGATTGATGCCGCGTCTCTTCAGCTTCGTGATCGGTGCCAAGGCGCCGCCCACCGCGGCCCGCGTGCCGCCTGGCGCGGTGCTGGCCAAGGCCGAGTAAAGGGCTGGCAGCAAAGAAAAGCCCCGGCCACCTTGCGGCGGCCGGGGCTTTTTTACGTCGACGTCGACGGTTTAACGCGGCACGATCGCGAACTGCGGGCTGCTGCCGTAGTTCGGCTTGACGGGGCGGGCCGCAAAGGTGGTCCAGGCCTGGGCACTGTTCGGCAGGCGGGCATCGGTGGCATAAGCCAGGGCCGGCTGCATGTTGGCCGGGTAGCCCTGCACCGACGATGCATAGCCGGTCATCTCGCCGACCTTCAGCTTCAGGTAGGCCGCCATTGCCGGGCTGTTGCAGGCCAGTGCCAGGAACTCCGGCGTCTGCGTCGCCGCTGCCGCCTCGGCCACCGTCTTGTAGTACGGGCTGGTGGCCGTATCGCGGATGTTCATCGAATACAGCGAGGCGTCGATCCAGCACAGCTCGGTCATGCGCAGCACCGGTGCCTTGGCTTTCCAGCCCAGCAGGGTGCGGGCGCCGTCGAAGCCGAGTTCCGCCGCGTGGCCGACGGCCGAGGTAAAGAAGTCGTCCTGCCACGGCGCAATGCCACGCTTGCTCTCGTAGATCACGGCGCTGGCGGTATCGATGACACCGAAGATGTTGGCATACGCGTTGTTCGTGTACTGATTGTTATACCAGTCCAGGTTGCTCTGCAGGATGCGGGCGAAATGCGATTTCAGGCGGTCGTCGTCCGGCGTGATGTAGGCCGCTTCGGCCAGCGAACGCAGGCTCCATGCCTGTCCGCGCACCTGGTCGTTGAACAGCAGGCCCTGGATGTTCTTGCGGTAGCCCGGGTTCGACTGGAACACGTTGTACATCGTCCAGAACTGCAGCTCTTCCAGGTAATAGTAGTCGCCCGTCACCAGGTAAGGCAGGTAGGCAAACGCCGGCTGGTGCGAGGCGTCATGCTTGTTCGGCGTCTCGCAGGCCGCGCTGGTCACGCATTTCGGGAACGCTTCCTGCAGCTTGGTCGCCGGATTCTTGGTGTCGGTCGGGGTACCCAGGATCGTCATGTACGGATAATCCATCAGGCTGACCGGACGACCCGTGTTCTTGTCGCGGTAGTGCGCCGACCAGCTGCCGGCCAGGTCGGCGGTGCCGAGGGTGACCTGCTTGGCGCGTGCATCCATGCTCAGCAGGTAGGTCGCAGCCCAACCCGGCAGCAGGCCGATGTCGTTGCGTCCGCCGGTGCTCGGCATGTAGGGATTGGCCAGGCCCACGCCCATCGGTTCGATGGCGGTGCCGGTCCATTTCGCCATCAGGGCGGTATAGGTCGATTCCGGGGTGACGACGCTGCGGTCGAAGTTCGGCAGCGCGCGGCTGTCGATCAGGTAGGCCGTGTTGTGCTTGACATGCACCTGCGAAGCGTCGCCGCCCCACCAGAACACCTTGCGCCAGCGGCTGTGGTGCAGGTGGGTGAGCGCCGGCTTCGAATACACGACGGCGCCGCGCACCATGATCTCGGCATCATAGGTAAAATTCTGCGGGCTCGGCTCGTAGGCCCAGTCGTTCTCGATGGTGACGTCGACGCGCGCCTTCTTGATTGCGTCGTACCAGCGGATGGCGAAGCGTGCCGACAGGTGCGGATGCGCGACGCCGTCGGCGGTCTTCAAGGGCGCCGAGACTTGCCATTCGTTGGCGACGGTGCCGGACAGCCAGGTCTGGACAGCCGCGCCGCTCTTGATCAGGTCGTCGGCCGAGACGCTGTAGGCCGTACCGCCGATGCTGGCGTGCACGGAGGCGCTGAAGCCGTTCAGCAGGAGGGTCTTCGGGCCGAGGCCGGCCGCTTGCGGGGCGTTCGATCGCATCAGCGACATGGTGCGGGTTTCGCCGGTGGCCAGGCTCGGGACGATGCCCGAGACAACCGCGTGACGCACCGAACCATCCGGGTGCGTCGCCTTGACGTCGAGCTGCAACGCGACGCTCTGGCCGTTCTCGAACTGGCCGACGAGCGAGTCGGTCGGCTGCATATGGCCGACGGCAAACACCTGGCCGAAGGTCACCGGTACGTTTTCCTGGGCCACGCCAGCGGTATTCTGGAAGCGCACGTCGGTGACGGTGCCAAGGATGCTGTAGGTCGTCAGTGCCGCGGTCGTGTTTGAGGGCGCTACCACCGCCGTGGCGGCCGTACCGTTCGGTGCTCCGGCTGCGAGCGGGTCGCCGGCGGTTGCGCCAGGCGTACCGGAGGCGCCGGGTGCGATGATCGCGCCGGTCGGCAGGGTAACCGGGTTGGAGGTCGTCACGGTCGCTGGGACCGTAGGCGAGGAAGCCGTCGCCGCCGGGGTGGAAGTCGAACCGCCGCCGCCGCCGCCGCAGGCCACGAGCGTGGTTCCGAATACCGCGATTGCGGCAATTCGTATTGCAAAGTGTTGGAGTGGGAGTGTCATGACGTCATCGAGGAGTTACTGAGGAGCATAAATTATTGCTCCAAGGAATTTCCAAAGATTACGCCAAAGCAAAACTAAGGAACAGTAAAATCACTACCTCTGTTCCGTATTTCGCCCAAATACAACATAACGTTGTCGATTATTTTACGAATATTATTCGCTTTGAAAGCGAATTTTGCTGTATTTATCGTGTCTTTTTCGAAAGAGACGCAATAAAAAAAGACCGCCCTCAGGCGGTCTTTCAGCAACGATTGCCTTTATTCCTGATATCGCTCAACGCGAAGAAGCCACCATGAAGTCTACGGCAGCCTTGACATCGGCATCCGGCGCGCTCGAGCCGCCTTTTGCTGGCATCACGCCGGCCTTGCCCTGAAAACCTTTTAGTGCGTGTTCATACAGCACGGCAGTGCCTTGCTGGATACGCGGCGCCCAGGCGGCCTTGTCGGCAACCTTCGGTGCGCCGGCAATGCCGGCGCCATGGCAGGCGACGCAGGCGCTGTTATAAAGGGTTTTGCCGTTGGCGCTGGCGACGGCGGGTGCGGCGGCTGGTGCGGCCGCTGGTGCGGCAGCCGCGGCGGCGACCTGGGCCGTGGCCGGGGTACCGGCGATCGGCGAGGCGGTCGCTGCATTCTGCGCGGCTGGCGCGGCGGCCACTTCCGTCCTGGTCGCAGCCGGTGCGGCAGCCTGGACGGCAGGAGCGGCCGGTTCCTTGAACTTGGCGCCGCTCTGGTTGGCCATGTAGACCACTGCGCGTTCTACTTCGACATTGTCCAGGTCCGGGTTACCGCCCTTGGCCGGCATCGTGCGGATGCCTTCGATGGCGTGCTTGATCAGCGTGTCGTAGCCCTGCGCCAGGCGCGGGCCCCAGTCGGCGACCACGCCGATCTTCGGCGCGCCGGCGGCACCGGTGCCGTGGCAGGCCGCGCAGACGGCGGTGTACACGGCATTACCCGATTGCAGGACTTTCGGTGCATTGGCGTCGACCAGTGTGAAACCCTGTTCGGCCACCGGACGCAGGCGTGCAGCGACGGCTTCCGGGCCCAGGCTGTTCGTGCCTGCGCCTTCGAGCTTGTCGTTCGTGACGAACGCAACGAGCAGAATGATGCCGATGACGATTACCAGGAAAAATCCTGCGACGACGGCGATCAGCTGCTTTGGCGTCCGGATAAACGATTGTTCATTGTGTGCGTCGCTCATGATTTCCTTAATACGATTAAAAAAACCTGCTACCCGGCTTGTGCTTCCTGCATGACTTTTTGCAAAGGCCGCCAACAGGCGATTATAGTCTCAAAAGATTGCCTATGGCACATGCCGTGCGAGCGAACGTGGCGGTGCCGACAAAACTGTCGCGGCGGGGTGCGTCTTCGATGCGTGCGGCAGGGTGGGAGAGGGGACGGCCGCGGTGGCGTGCGGCGTTCCCGGAGACTTTCCATGGACGGCAGCCGTGAAAGACTGTATCCTTCGCATCGCTCAGGAGTTTCCCGTGCGGCTGTAGCTCAGTGGATAGAGTATTGGCCTCCGAAGCCAAGGGTCGCTGGTTCGATCCCAGCCAGCCGCACCACCTTCTTAGAGAAATCAATGAGTTACCGGGTCGTCGGTGGACGGCTTGCACCTTGACGACTTGTAATTATATCGGATCACTGCTCTCAAGCTGCTCTCGGGTCCGTATCTAAGCCTGAACTGTCTCAGCGAAGGGACACTTTCGTTTCTTCGTCGCTCCTGTCTTACTTGTGTTGCCTAGCACCTAGCTCAGGAACTACCCCAGATATAGGGTATAAGTCGCCCCCTCAGCAGTCAAAACATACCCCAAATCTAGGGTATGTCTCCCAGCAGCACATGCTAAATCTACCCTACCATAGGGTATATGTGCATTGTTGAAAGAAGAACGCACGCACCCGTTGAAAGTCTAGCAACACCATCAGGAATCGACTTTTGCCCCCCCCTGAATGCGCTGCTGGTATGTCCCTGACACTAAAAACGAGGGTATGCCGTTTCTTGCCGTTGTACCTATGCTTGGGGCAGCAAAAACAAAATTCAACGCGGCTTGTTCCAAGTGAATTTTTTGGACAGAACATTGTTCCCTAGTTCGTCTTGAATATTACATCTTATTGTTCGGTCACCGCTTTCAATGGCTATTTTTTCTAATGCTGACTCGGGAATGAAAATCCTATGCGCCTTTCGTGCCCCGAGGCTTAATGGAAATTCATCATCAACATCGTAGTATGAAAACCTAGACTGGACCCATCCGATGTTCCTAGGTATCTGCCGATACTTCAATATGTGCATTAGCTTTTCCTTAAGGCTTGGCTTCTTGTGCCTGTAAAGCAAGCGGGACGCCGAAAGATGGACCTCAAGGGGAGACATGTTTTTAACGATGATAAACGCGCCAAAGCGTGGCGTCTCCCCTTTGTCCGTTAGTCCGGGAAGAATAGTGACCTTGATTCGCGGTCGAGCTTGACGCAAATTCCAAAGAAAGACGAGTGTTGACAAAGCTGCTGCGTAGATTGCAAGATAGTCAGTGATCTTCAAGTCGATCCCTTGTAGTCGTTATGTGAACTCGTCGGCTCAAGTCTGTACCCTGTTGAAGTGTAGCGCAAAGGTCGAACAGTACCGAATGCACATGGATTCCTTGCCGTAAAAATTGTTGTAGCTGCTGTTCGACACCTTGGCCCGTACCGATATGGAAGTCTCTAAAGATCAACGCTGACCAATTTGTGTACGATACTTCCCACTTTGACGCTTCGTCCGCCTTGTTCATGTTCTTAAGGGTTCCATAGCAGAACATGGCAATGAATGCCCATATAGATGCGGACCCTACGTCATGGTTGAAGGCTTCTACTAGCCCATTGCCAATGGAAGCCGCGACCACAACACTTAGGGTTATACCTGCTATCGCTTTGCCTAGAACACTCTTCGTCTTCGTGCGATCACCGCCGTTGTAATAGAAGCTAACGACGGCACTACTAGCTTGTTGTTTCATGCATGCATGTAGTGCAACGCCGGTAAATTCTGGATCGCAGTATTGTCGATTCAAGACCAAGTTTGCAGCTTCATGGAGAAGTTCGTCCCCGTTGTAACATCCGGGGATGGGGTCGCCACTCTTCGCTGGTATGGTTGCCCTTGCAGCTTCCTCAAACAAACCGATTGCATAGACAAGATGGCCTGTCTCATCCCAGCTTTCCGGGGGGACTAGACGGCCCCCATGATCGTCAAAACCATCTTCAATGAAAAGCCTGCGGGTCTGCGGCTGTAGGCGCTTCCAAGCCTTTTTGATTCGCTTCATCCCGGCCTTCGTTCTGTTACCCCAAGCATCTTCGGATGAATCAGTCTCTACAGTTCGGTCATTCATGAGTTTCCTATTAATTTTAGCGCAGCAATCAGCATAGTATGTATCAACGGTAACCTGTTAGTAAACTATCAATTGAGGTTGTCGATTGCTCGCCGTCGCACGATGGACGAAGCAAGGCTAGGTATCTGTGACAGTCGTTATATCTTAGGTTCCGGCCAGTTATACGTGCCATAGAATGTTTCCTGAGGGTTCATAAGATATGTTTTAGCGCCAGCCCATACTAAGGGGCTTTCCTGGGACACAAGGCCGGGGCGGTCCTGTAGCTACCTAAGAGACATAGGGCCGGGGGGCCGTATTTGGGTATGGAAAAACCCCCTCACTCGTTGATTTCTCAACATCAACAACCAATGTTCGCCTAAACCCGACTTTTTGAAGTTGCCCGAAAAGGTGACCCTGGGGGGCGTTGTTCTGGCCTGATCTGTTTTTTCAAAGGGGCGACCAAGGGTCATCGTTGCTGATGCTGTTCTATTTGGTGGTGTTCCCTGCCCTATCCATCTACCCGCTTTCGCCATGGGAAATCCTGGGCATCCTTCAATGGCATTAGCCGTCATGTTGATCTACCAATGAACCCTGCCCTAGTGAGAGTCTGAGAACCTATCCCAAAAGTCTATCAATAGGATTGTGTTTTTGCTTTCGATAGGGTATTATCACTGCATCTAAGGGTTCATTGATAGGGAAACACCATGTTGATTGGCTATGCGCGTACTTCCACTGTGGAACAGGTAGCAGGGTTCGATGCTCAGTTGTCGGCGCTGAAAGCTGAGGGGTGTGAACGGGTCTTCCAGGAACAGGTTTCTTCGGTGGCCGAACGGAGGGAGCTTGAGGAAGCCATTGGCTTTGCTCGGTCAGGTGATGTGTTCGTTGTCACCAAGCTCGATCGCCTTGCTCGTAATACCCAGCACCTGTTGGAGATTGTTCAGCGTCTGGAAGCCAAGGGTGTCTCTCTCAAGGTCTTGAACCTCGGACTGGATACCTCTACGCCCACAGGGAAACTTATGCTCACCATGCTCGGTGCCGTTGGTCAGTTTGAACGGGAAATCATGCTGGAACGTCAAAAGGAAGGCGTAGCCAAAGCAAAGGCCGAGGGAAAGTACAAGGGTCGGAAACCTACTGCACAGGCTAAGAAGGCGGAGGTGTTGTCGCTGGTCGCTCAGGGGCTTACCAAGGATGCTGTAGCGGATAAGCTGGGTATCGGTGTAGCGAGTGTGTACCGGATGTTAAAGGCATGATTCAGGCGCTCCAGCGCACCTAGCCCTATGCCCCTACATTTCCCTGCTTAAAAAATATGCAAATATAGGGTGGACAAAAACGCTCTTTCTTTAAGAGAAGGGGAGCGCCCGAACACAACTGGAACTACGATCATTGACAGAATTACAATGCCCCTACGGCTGACGTATAGCCTCATAGGGGCCTTTTTTCGTCTTGTCTGACTCCCCATACAGGGTCTTGTTCGATTCGTTTTGAGAAGGGATTAGGGTGGCTCTGAGGGGAATTCCTAAAACCCACACCTAAGCTATACCAAGCCGTCCTGAGGGCGCTTGGCGAACTCGCTGTGAACCAACCCCACTTTCAAACGACAAGACCCACAAATGACCAAAGAAATTACACCAAAACTCGCACACTTTGCAGCGATGAACGCAATCAAGATCGCTAGGGCTGACAAGTTTGCGCTGTCCTTGCAAGCGCAGATCGAGGAACTTAAGGCTTCCGAACTCACGCCGCATCAAATGGCACACGAACTCAACGAGAGGGGCTATCGGACGCCGAGGAGGCACTACTGGACGTACAAGAGCGTGCAAGACGTCTGCGCCCGACTCGATGCGATCACGAAGACTGCTGTTGATACTGCCAATGCGGCTGACGCCACAACTTCTTTCTGAGCGGCTTGAGACCTGCCTGTTGCCACAGGTGGGTCGCGACGCTCCAATTCCGAATAAGCATTTCAAAATGAATGCCACACCTAACCTCGCATCCTCTTTCCTCGCAATACCCCTCTATGTAGAGCCGGTTGAGCCAATTGATCGTCCATTTAACGGGTTCAGAATCACAGCAACCGAAAAGGCTGCATTAGTTGTTTCCGAAGCGGCGCATCTGCTGCTTTCATACGAAGATTACCGTGCCCCACGCAAGCGTAAGCGCAAGGCGGATGATTCCGAGACCTTTACCAATCAAGTGCAAGCGTTAATCTGCGACTTGATCCACAGGGAATTAACGTGTCCTGGCGGCTGGCTTGCCATCTCGTTGGCGAACACCGCTTTAGGGTCACATGACCGATACAAATCAAAAGCAATCAGCAAGACTATCAAGAACGTGCTGGACTACATGACCGCTCCTGAAATGGGATACGCAGAACAACGCAAAGGGATATGGATGCCTTCTGACCGTAGCCATTGTATGTTATCGACGATCCGCGCAGGCGAACGGCTTAGGGATCGCATCATCGAGTACCGCCTGACTTGCGACGATTTCAAGTTAGACAAGATTCAGGAAACAATCATCCTTAAGGGTGCCAAGGAAGACCACAATGATTCCGGCGCATGGCTTCAATACACTGATACTGCCCAGACGAACACATATAGGGCTGATATGGGCTTCATCAATGAGTCTCTTGCAGATGCCGATATGAATTACATGCCGTGCGCCAAATACGAGCAGATGGTAGACGCGACTGATCGTCGCTTGCGTCGGTATTTCAATAACGGGTCGTTTGAACAGGGAGGACGTTTGTTCGGAGGGTTTTGGCAGAGCATGTCCAAGCGTGAGCGCCGAGGCATCGTTATCGAGGGCGACTCAACAGTAACATTAGACTTCGGACAAATGAACCCGCGGATACTTTATGGACTCGCTGGCAAAGACTACGATGGAGAAGACGCCTATACAATCCCTAGGCTTGAGCAATACCGTGATGGTGTAAAGGTCGTGTTCAATTCAATGCTGCACAGAACCAAACCGATGAAGAAAAAGCCGAGGGGAGCGGCAGAGTTGTTTCCTATGCACTTAAGTATCAGGGAAATTACCTCCAGTATTACAATCCGTCATATGCCGATTGCTGATCTTTTTTATCAGGGGATCGGTATGCGGTTGCTGTACGATGAAAGTAAGATTCTAGTGGAAGTGCTTACCCGCCTATTAAAGCAAGGCATCATTGCGCTGCCGGTTCATGACGCTGTTATCGTAGCTAGGGACCACCAAGAGCAAGCTACAGCGGTAATGCTTGAGGTCTTCAAGGAGAATACGGGGATCGACGGAGTTGTTAAGCTAGAGGAGGTCTCAGGTTGAGTATGAATCACATTACACAAAGCCAGCGGGACAGCCTTGCTCACATCGACCTAAGGAATGCTAGGTACCCTTATCTTTTCTGTTTAGTATGCGATACAGGTAAGCTAGTGAGCTAAGATATCTATGGGTATCCTTAGGGGGACTGATAAGCCATCCCCATTCACTGACCTTACTACGGCTGCGTATACGGTCTTGCTGATCGGTATGCCTTGAATCCTTTACAAGGTAACTCAAGGCTATTGAAGCGGATTTGTTGCGTCTAACTGAGCTTCTGTACCAATCCCTGCACATCAAGATGGGTGTAGCGATCCAGCATGGCCAAAGTTATATGGCCTGTTATCCGTGCAACCTCGATCACGTTCAGACCGCGTTCAAACAGTCTGGACGTAGCCTCATGTCTAAGATCATGGAAACGTACATGGTCCAATCCTGCGCGTTCTACGGCCCTCTGGAACGCTTGGCTGACAGATGAGGCGGCAAGCGTGAACACTGGCCCTGTTTTGCCCTGCTGCATGCACTGAAGCACCTGGAGGGCACGAGGGGACAGCGGCACAGTACGCGATAATCCGTTCTTGGTCTTCTCCAGATAGATCGAACAACGGTCAAAATCGATGTGTTCCCATTGGATGCTCAGTAGCTCGGATCGGCGCATTGCTGTCTCGACCGCCAACGGGACAATGTGTTTCAACTGTTCGGACTCCGTAGCTTGCACAATCAGATCAATCTGGTTAGGTCGAATGCGAGCGCCGCGACCACGGGGCAGTGTAGGCCGTGAGGTCTTCGGAACGCCATTGGGAAGAATGATTCCCCATTCGGTACTGGCGACCACGTAGGCGCGATGCAAGAGGTTTAACTCATGCGTTACTGTCTGTGGCGACCTCAGGGCAAGCCGTTCACGCTTGTACTTTGCGAGGTCCGTATGCGTGAGGTTGTGGACGTGATACGCCCCGAGTGCCGCAATCAACGGCTTCGACCGGGAAAGGTCCGCAGCTGAGTACGCCTTGTTTGGTGACTCTTCTGCAAGATACCGGGCAAGCATCTGACCGATGGATGTCGATTGCTTCGTGGTCTTCCCGACGAAAGTACCTCGGTTCATCTTGGACTCGACCTCGATACCCCATGCAACGGCTTCGGCCTTGGTCTCGAAGGTCTTGCTTTGCGAAGGAAAGCCTTCTTTGCGAACTTGGCACTTCCATTTGCCCCTGTACTGCCAGATACCAGCCATGCGACTTCTCCTAAGTCGCCGTCGTTAAACCGGGTGCTCTCACTGCTCTCACTGCTCTCAGACTGCTCTCGCGTATCCTTCGCATCGCTCAGGAGTTTCCCGTGCGGCTGTAGCTCAGTGGATAGAGTATTGGCCTCCGAAGCCAAGGGTCGCTGGTTCGATCCCAGCCAGCCGCACCACCTGACACCCCTCCTGCTTCACCTTCCCTTTGTAATGCAAGATGCTGCCGGCGTGCTACCCGGCCTGGCATTGCGTCACGCCGTTTGTCGCCATGACAAGCTGGCACGATAAAGTGCGCAGCACAGCGTGCGCACTACAGCGTTCGCATCACAGCGTGATATAGCGCCGCAACCTCGGCCCCAGGCTGTTCGTCACCGCCAGCGGCAACTTCTGCCAGGTACTTTCCACCAGCGGACGCAGGTTCGACACCGCGCCACCCTTGGCACCAGGCGCCGTAATCGGAGGCGCAGGGTGCGCCACGCCCTGTGCATCCCATTCGCGCCAGTCGAGCGCGGCCGGCACTGCACCCCATTGCTTCTTGAATTTATAGGTCCCCTCGCCGAAGGTCGAGCGGCCGAAGTCGAACTGGCGTACACCAATCTCGCACAGGCGCGATTGAATTGCCCAGTACAGCAGCATGTTCGGCGCCAGCGGGTTGTAGTCGGCCAGGGTCGAGGCCCAGGGGATGACGGCCTTGTCGCCGCAGGTCAATACCCAGCCGGCACCGACGGCCTTGCCTTCATGGCGCACGATCACGATGAACATGTCGCCGGCGGCGCTGTAGTGGCGGTAGATCGCGTCGAACCAGGCGCGGCTGTGCGGCGGGCTGCCAAGGCGCCGCATGTTGCGGCTATACACATCGTAAAAATCGGCGACCGCCGCCGCGCCGTCCGCCACTTCCGACGTCAGGCCATTCTTTTCCGCCTTGCGCACCTGGCTGCGCAGTTTCGGCGGATACGACTGCATCAGGGCCGCCGCGCTGTCGGGCAGGCCCAGCAGCATGCGCACCTTGCGGCCTTCCAGCCCGGCTTCGTCGCTCCCCGCCGGCAGCGAACAGCGCAGGGCAAGCCCGGCCGCACCGGCTTCCTTCAGGCCGAGCCGCGCGCGCGCCGCCAGAACCTCGGCGACCTCGGCGTCGACTGCCAGCGGACCGCCGAGGTCGCAGAAGGGGAGCGACACCCAGCGCGCCTTGCCGAACGGCCGCGCTATCGAACACAGCGGCAGCATGCCGACGATCTCGCCGCCGCGCCGCGCCACCAGTACTTGCGAGGGATAACGATAGGCGCCGGTGACGGCGCGGCGCCATGCCGCCAGGTGATAGGCGCTGCCGTCCGGCCGGGCGCGGACGAAGGCGTCCAGCGCCGTGTTGTCGGGGGCATCGTTACTCAGGTAAGCAAATTCGAGGTGGTTCACACGCGGCTCCAGCGGTCAACATCGGTGTTTTCACCAATGCAATAATATTTGCGCCGTATTGTAAATGATTGACAACACCGGTTCGCGCACCGGTTGGCAAATGTGTAGGCCGCGCACGATTCATTTTCTTGCGGAACTTGTCAGACAGAAAATGCTAATATTGCATGGTGCTACTGATGAGACACCGATATTTCTCGGCGGATCGCAGGAGATGGCACGTCAGACACGATGGTCGCCCTGGGCAACCTAGTTACCATGCATGAAACCGGACACAACGGAAGCAGAAGCTGTAAATACAACGCAGCAGATCGTAGGCTGTTGCGGGCGTTGTACAAAGCGGGTGACGAGGTTGAGGCGCGTCCTGTTCCCATGCTATATTAAATTAGCATAATAGCAAAACTTTATTCGATAACGGAAGCTGATAATGAAAGCAGATCAGGTCGTCGCGGTAGTAGGTCTCGGTTACGTCGGGCTGCCGCTGGCAGTGGAATTCGGCAAGAAAGTACGGACGATTGGTTTCGACCTGTCGACCGCAAAAATCGAGAACTACAAGAAGCACATTGACCCCACCGGCGAAGTCTCGACCGAACAACTGCAGGCTTCCCGCCTCCTGGAAGTGACGACCGACCCGGCCATGCTGGCCCAGGCCGATTACGTCATCGTGGCCGTGCCGACCCCGGTCGACATCGCCCACAACCCCGACTTCACGCCGCTGATCGGCGCCAGCACCACCGTCGGCAAGCACATGAAGAAGGACGCCATCGTCATCTTCGAGTCGACCGTCTACCCGGGTGCCACCGAGGAAGTCTGCATCCCGCTGCTGGAAAAGCATTCGGGCATGAAGTGGATGCAGGATTTCCACGTCGGCTTCTCGCCGGAGCGCATCAATCCGGGCGACAAGGAACACACGCTGACGACGATCCTGAAGGTCGTTTCCGGCGACGACGCCGAATCGCTGGAAAGCATCGCCCAGCTGTATGAATCGGTGATTACCGCCGGCGTGCACCGCGCTTCCAGCATCAAGGTGGCCGAAGCGGCGAAAGTCATCGAGAACACCCAGCGCGACCTGAACATCGCCCTGATGAACGAACTGGCGATCATTTTCGACAAGATCGGTATCGATACGCTGGAAGTGCTGAAGGCGGCCGGTACCAAGTGGAACTTCCTGCCGTTCCGCCCGGGCCTGGTCGGCGGCCACTGCATCGGCGTCGATCCCTACTACCTGACCCACAAGGCCGAGATGGTCGGCTACCACCCGCAGGTGATCCTGGCAGGCCGCCGCATCAACGACGGCATGGCCAAGTTCGTGGCCGAAAAGACCGTCAAATCGATGATCTCGTCGGGCTTCCAGGTCAAGGGTGCGAAAGTCAATGTCATGGGCCTGACTTTCAAGGAAAACTGCCCTGACCTGCGCAACTCGAAAGTGGCCGACATCGTCCACGAACTGGAAAGCTACGGCGTCGACGTCCACGTCTGGGATCCGCTGGCCGAAGCCGACGAAGCCCATCACGAGTATGGCATCACGCTCGAAAAGAGCTGGGACGCCCTGCCGAAGGCCGACGCCCTGATCGCCGCCGTGCCGCACAAGGAAGTGCTGGCCCTGTCGCTGACCGACTTCGAAGCCAAGCTCAATACCGGCGGCTGCTTCATCGACGTCAAGTCGCAATTCGACGAGCAAGCGCTGCGCGAAGCAGGTTTCTGCGTCTGGCGCCTGTAACAGGTAGTCCTCCGGGCGGCGGCGCATGTGCCTGCCGCCTGCCCCCGGCTTGTCCGGGCGCGAACGATTTACCCCGCGTTATCGAGAAAGTGTTCGGAATACTGTGAATAAGATTCAAGACGTTAGGCAGCAGCTGGGCCAGCAAAGCCACCGCTGGCTGGTGACCGGCGCCGCCGGCTTCATCGGCTCGAACCTGGTGGAAGCGCTGCTCAAGCTCGGCCAGCAAGTAGTCGGACTCGACAATTTCGCCACCGGGCACCGCCACAACCTGGAGCAGGTGAAAGAATCTGTCACAGAGGATGCGTGGAAGAAATTTAATTTCATCGAAGGCGATATCCGCGTACCGGCCGACTGTGCCCGTGCCTGTACCGGCGTCGACTTCGTGCTGCACCAGGCGGCGCTCGGCTCCGTATCGCGCTCGATCGACGATCCGGCGGCAACGAACGAGACGAATGTCACCGGTTTCCTGAACATGCTGATCGCCGCCCGCGATGCGAAAGTGCGCCGTTTCGTGTACGCCGCCTCGAGCTCGACCTATGGCGACCATCCGGGGCTGCCGAAAGTGGAAGACGTGATCGGAAATCCGCTCTCGCCTTACGCTGTGACAAAGTATGTGAACGAACTGTATGCGAACGTGTTCGGCCGAACTTACGGCATGGAAACGATTGGTTTGCGATATTTCAACGTTTTTGGCCCGCGCCAGGACCCACATGGCGCTTACGCCGCCGTGATTCCTCAATGGGTGGCCGCGCTGATCCGCAACACGCCGCTGCGCATCAACGGCGATGGCGAGACCAGTCGTGACTTTTGCTACATCGACAACGTCGTCCAGGCGAACCTGCTGGCGGCGACTGCCGGCACCGAGGCGGTCAACCAGGTCTACAACGTCGCGCTCAACGAGCGCACCAGCCTGAACCAGCTGTACGCGATGATGCGCGACCTGCTGCGCCCGCGCTTCCCGCACGTGGACGCGCACCAGCCGCAGTATGTCGATTTCCGCCGCGGCGACGTGCGTCATTCGCAGGCCGATATCGGCAAGGCCGCGACGCTGCTGGGCTATGCGCCCACGCACCGGATCGGCGAAGGCCTGCAACAGGCCATGGATTGGTACGTCCGCGACCTGCAGAAGCAGGATTCGCCCGCACTATCGAGTAAGTAAGAAGAAGTAAGAAAGAAGGAGGCTCACGTGTTCAGGATTTCAAACCACTACGTATCGAAGATCGTTTCGGTGCTGCTGGTCGTGGAAGTGATGGTGCTGCTTGGCGCCGCCTATGCGGGTGCCGCATTGCGCTACATGGACATTGGCGGCCCGATGAGCGTGCCCTCACTCGACCATTTCTTTACCTCCGCCGTCGCTTTCGCGCTGGCCGTCGTGTTCAGCATGAGCGCCATGGGCATGTACCAGCTCGATTTCGAGGAAGGCTTGCGCCACCCGTTCCTGATGAAGCTGATGCCCTCGTTCGCGATGGGTTTCCTGATCCTGACCCTGGTGTTTTACGTGGCGCCGGAGCTGTCGTTCGGCCGCAGCGTCATGCTGCTGGTATTCGCGCTCTCGGCCATCGGCATTTTCACCGCGCGCATGATCTTCCTCAAGACCTCGGAAGCACGCTTCCTGCAGTCGCGCATCATGTTCCTGGGTGGCGGTCCGCTGGCCAGGGAATGCAGCGACCTGGCCCAGCGCGCCAACCGCTACCACCGCTACGACATCGCCGGTTTCATCCCGGGCGCCGGGGAAGAACTGTGCGTGCCGCAAAATAACCTGCTGAAAGTGCGCGACGGCGATTCGCTGGTGAAGCTGGCGCGCCAATACAACGTGTCGGAAATCGTGGTGTCGGTGCAGAACCGCCGCGGCGGCTTCCCGATCAAGGAACTGCTCGACTGCAAACTGGCTGGCCTGAAAGTCACCGACGCCGCCACCTTTTTTGAGCGCGAAACCTGCCAGATCCGGGTCGATTCGATCCAGCCGAGCTGGCTCGTGTTCGGCGGCGGCTTCGACCAGAGCTTCGTACGCCTGTTCATGAAGCGCACCTTCGACCTGGTCTGCAGCACCCTGATCCTGGTCCTGACCTTCCCCTTGATGCTGGCGGCGGCGTTTGCCGTCTGGCTGGAAGACCGCGGTCCGGTGTTCTATTCGCAGGAGCGCGTCGGCCGCGACGGCAAGAGCTTCTTCGTCCATAAATTCCGCAGCATGCGCGCCGATGCCGAGCGCGGCGGCACGCCGCAGTGGGCGGCCAAGAACGATCCGCGCGTGACCCGCGTCGGCAACTTCATGCGCAAGACCCGCATCGACGAACTGCCGCAGATCTTGAACGTGTTCAAGGGCGAGATGTCCTTCGTCGGCCCGCGCCCGGAGCGTCCTTACTTCGTTGAACAGCTGATCGAAGTCGTGCCATACTACAACGTGCGTCACAGCATCAAGCCAGGCATCACCGGCTGGGCGCAGGTGCGTTACGGCTACGGTTCCTCGGCCGAGGACGCGCTGCAAAAGCTGCAGTACGACCTGTATTATGTGAAGAACAACAGCCTGTTCCTGGACTTCCTGGTCCTGATCAACACCCTGAAAGTAGTCCTCTTCCGCAGCGGCCGCTGAAGTAAGGCTTGATAAACCTACTGCGCGTCGCCGTGTCGGCCTGCGATGCTCGCTGTACGCTTGTACAGCTGCGCTTCTCGGCCAACACGGCTTCCGCTCGCTACGGTTTCTCAAGCCTTACGTGGCGTCGCAGGTCGCTCGGAAAACCGCTTTAAACCGAATCGCCTTCCGCCCGTACCATGGATAGTGTCTCCCTCACCAGTATCGCCGCCTACAGCTATGGCCTTGCCGCCATTGGCTTCGTTGGCCTGGGCGTGCCGCTCCTGACGGGGTGGCGCGGGCGGGCGTATGGGCCGGTGCTGGTGGCGGCGGTGCTGGCGTCGGCGTTCTGGGCGGGGTCGCTGGCCTGGGCGGCGACGGACCTCATGATGTGGACGGCCTTGTCCGATGGCTTCGAGGTGGCGAGGAATGCCGCCTGGTCGCTGTTCCTCGTGGTGCTGCTGGGAGACTGGCGCAAGCCGGGGAGCCGCTTGCCGCTGGGGATGCGGCCGACCCTGTTCGTGGCGGCGGTGTGCTACCTGCTGGCGCTGGTCGCGGCGGTGTTCGGCTACTGGAACCTGGCCCTGGTCAACAGCGTGCTGCCGGTGATGGCGCGCGTGATGGAGGCGGTCGGCGGCATGCTGCTGGTGGAGCAGACCTACCGCAACAAGAATGTCCAGGAACGCTGGGCCATCAAGTTCGCCTGTCTCGGCATCGGCGGCATGTTCGCCTACGATTTTTATTTGTACAGCCACGCGATGCTGTTCCGCGAGGTCGATCCCGATATCTGGGCCGCGCGTGGCGTCATCAACGCGCTCACCGTGCCGCTGCTGGCCATCTCGATGGGCCGTGCCAAATCCTGGCGCTCGCCGCTGGCGGTGTCGCGCCGCGTGATGTTCCACTCGGCGGCGCTGTTCGGCTCCGCGATCTATCTGCTGGCGATGGGTTCGGCCGGCTACTACCTGCGCTATTTCGGCGGCAGCTGGGGGACCGTCATGCAGGTGACTTTCCTGTTCGGCGCGCTGCTGCTGCTGGCGGGGATCCTGTTTTCGGGTACCTTCCGCGCCTGGCTGAAGGTCTTCATTTCCAAGCATTTCTACAGCTACGGCTACGACTACCGCGAAGAATGGATGCGTTTTACGCGCACCCTGTCGGAAGCGGGGCCGAACCTGGGCGAGCGCGCCGTGCAGGCCGTGGCGGCGCTCGTCGAAAGCCCGGGCGGCGGCCTGTGGCAGCGGCGCGAGTCGGGCGCCTGCGAGCCGCTGGCGCACTGGCAGGTGCCGGCCATCGACGCCATCGAACCTTTTGATTCCTCGCTGTGCCGCTTCCTCGAATCGACCCAGTGGGTGATCGACCTGAACGAGTATGCCGAGGAGCCGGAAAAATACGAGGGCCTGACCTTGCCCGACTGGCTGCGCAGCTATCCGCGCGGCTGGCTGGTGGTGCCGCTGATGCTGGGCACCCGGCTGTTCGGCTTTGTCGTGCTGCAGACCGCGCGCAGCCCCGTGAAACTGAACTGGGAAGTGATCGACCTGCTCGACATCGCCGGCAGCCAGGCGGCCAGCTACCTGGCGCAGCAGGATGCCGCCAACGAACTGATGGTGGCACGCCAGTTCGAGTCCTTCAACCGCATGTCGACCTTCGTCGTCCACGACCTGAAGAACCTGGTCTCGCAGCTGTCGCTGATGAACGCCAACGCCGAGAAGCACAAGCACAATCCCGAGTTCCAGGCCGACATGCTGGAAACGGTGTCGCTGTCGGTGCAGAAGATGCGGCTGATGCTGCAGAAACTCTCCCGCATCGATATCCAGGAAAAGCCCGTGCCGCTGAACGTCGACCAGGTGGTGCGCCAGGCGATGGCGCAAAAGGCGGCCTTCGAGCCGCGCCCGACGCTCGACGTCCTCGACACGGGCCTGCGCGTGCTGGCCGACCGCGAGCGTTTGGAGCGCGTCGTCGGCCACCTGATCCAGAACGCGATCGAGGCCACGCCGAAGGAAGGCAGCGTGCGCATTGCGCTCACGCGCGTGGGCGAAGCCGTGCAGATCGAGATCACCGACACCGGCGAAGGCATGAGCGAGGAATTCATCCGCGAGCGCCTCTTCAAGCCCTTCGAGTCGACCAAGTCGGCCGGCATGGGCATCGGCGTCTTCGAGAGCCGCGAATACATTCATGAGCTGGGCGGCCGCCTGGAAGTATCCAGCCAGCCGACGCTCGGCACCACTTTCAAAGTCATCCTGCCGCTGTACCAGCAGGATGCGCTGCTCGCCGAACGGGCAGCTTGACCCGAGGATTACCGTGACACAGAACAAGCAGAAACTCCTGATCATCGAAGACGACCCCGGCCTGCAAAAGCAGCTGAAGTGGAGCCTGGACGCCTATGAAGTCGTCGTCGCCGGCGATCGCGAAGCGGCGCTGGCGCAGATCCGCCGCCATGAGCCGGCGGTGGTGACGATGGACCTGGGCCTGCCGCCCGACCCGGACGGCTCGACCGAGGGCCTGGCGACCCTGCAGCAGATCCTGGCCCTGGCGCCGGACACGCGCGTGATCGTCCTGACCGGCAACCAGGACCATGCCAACGCCGTCAAGGCGATCGGCCTCGGTGCCTACGACTTCCACCAGAAGCCCTGCGACCCGGAAGTGCTGAACCTGGTGATCCAGCGCGCCTTCTTCCTGCACGAACTGCAGCAGGAAAACCGCCGCATGCAACAGCAGCAGGCCGACTCGCCGATGTCGGGCGTGATCTCGCGCGCGCCCTCGATGCTGAAGATCTGCCGCAACGTGGAAAAGGTCGCGCCGACCTCCGCTTCCGTCATGCTGCTGGGCGAATCGGGTACGGGTAAAGAAGTGCTGGCGCGCGCCGTCCACGCCCTCTCGCCGCGGGCGAAAGAGCGCTTCATGGCGATCAACTGCGCGGCCATTCCGGAAAACCTGCTCGAGAGCGAATTGTTCGGCTACGAGAAGGGCGCCTTTACCGGCGCGGCCAAGCAGACCAAGGGCAAGGTCGAACTGGCCCATGGCGGCACCTTCTTCCTCGACGAAGTAGGAGATTTGCCGATGCCGCTGCAAGCCAAGTTGCTGCGCTTCCTGCAGGAGCGCGTGATTGAGCGCATCGGCGGCCACGAAGAGATTCCGGTGGACGTGCGCATCGTCTGCGCGACCCACCAGAAACTCAAGGAGCTGTGCGCCCAAGGGCGCTTCCGCGAAGACTTGTATTACCGCCTGTCCGAAATCGTGGTGACCATTCCGCCGCTGCGCGAGCGCGAAGGCGACGCCGCCCTGCTGGCGCATCACTTCAAGAATAAATTCTGCGCCCAGGAGTCGCGCGGTTCGCTGCACTTCGCGCCGGACGCGATCGCCGCCATCGAAGCCTACAACTGGCCGGGCAATGTGCGCGAGATGGAAAACTACATCAAGCGCGCGGTGATCATGGCCGACGGGAACACCATCGTCGCCGACGACCTCGGCCTGCCGGGCGAGGGCCTGGAAGAAGAGCCGATCAACCTGCGGCAGGTGCGCGACGAGGCCGAGTACAAGGCCATCGTGAAAGCGCTGGCTCGCGTCGACGGCAACATCGTCAAGGCCTCCGAAATCCTCGGCATCAGCCGCCCGACCATGTACGACCTGATGAGCCGTCACAACATCAAGACCGCTGCATGAAGCTGGCGCGCCTGCTGGCCCTGCCGCTGCTGCTGGCGGCGGCTGGCGGTGGTGCCCTGGTCTACCTGCAGTCCGAAGGGGCCACGCCGCGCGCGCTGGCCCCTTATCTTCTCAAGCGCACTGGTGGCCACAACCCTTTCATCGAAGGCGCGGGCCGCGCCGCCGCCGCAACCCTGCTGCGGCTCGACCGCGGCAACATTGCGCCGTTCACGCCGCCGCCGCTGGTGCTGGGCGCGCAGCCGGCAAGCAGCCCCGCTCCCGCAGGTGCCATACGCGAGGTGGCTTCCAGCGAAGAAGCGCGGCGCGCTTTCGCCACAGCCGCACCGGGCGACGTCATCACCTTCCTGCCCGGCGACTATGCTGTGCGCGGCAACCTGTACGCCAGCCGTGCCGGCAGCGCTGCCGCTCCGATCGTGGTGCGCGCGGAGAGTCCGGGCACGGTACGCATCGCGTTCGATGCCGCCGAAGGGTTTGTCGTCACGGCACCGCACTGGCAATTCGAAAACCTGGACATCCGCGGCGCCTGCCGCCGCGACAGCTGCCAGCATGCCTTCCACGTGGTCGGCGCCGCCCAGCATTTTGTCGCCCGCAACAACACGCTGCGCGACTTCCACGCCCACATTAAAATCAACGGCCTGCGCGGCCAGTTCCCCGACTTCGGCCTGATCGAAGCGAACACGCTGACCAATGCGGCACCGCGGCGCACCGGTGGTCCCGTCACGCCGATCGACCTGGTCGCGGCCAGCGACTGGGTCATCCGCGCCAACCTGGTCCAGGACTTTGTCAAGGCCGGCGGCGACCGCATCAGCTATGGCGTGTTCGCCAAGGGCGGCGCCGAACGCACCCTCATCGAGCGCAACGTGGTGCTGTGCGAAGCGCGCCTGGCCGACCAGCCGGGGCAGCGGGTCGGCATCTCGTTTGGCGGCGGCGGCACCGGCAAGCGCTATTGCCGCGACGGGCGCTGCATCACCGAGCATGACGGCGGCACCCTGCGCGCCAACCTGGTGGCCGGCTGTTCCGATGTCGGCATCTACCTCAACAGCGCAGCGAACACGCGGATAGTGGACAACACCCTGCTCGACACGGCCGGGGTGCAGGTGCGCTTCCCGACCAGCAGCGCCACCGTCGATGGCAACCTGGTCGACGGTCCGATCCGCAGCGACGACGGCGGCAGCGTCCACCCTGGCGACAACCTCGCTAGCGCGATCGCCTGGCTGTACGTCGGGCGCCACCCGCAGCGCGATCTGTTCTTCGCGCCAGGCCGGCTCGACCTGCGCTGGCACGCCGGTGCGCCGCGCCGTGCGGCGGCGCCAGGCAGCACCGACCTGTGCGGCGGCCTGCGCGGCGCAGAGGCAAGCCATGGCGCCTTCGACGATTTCCGCGCCTGCCTGCGCGCCGAATAAGGCTCACCCCAAGGGGCGGATGTTCTGGTTGGCGTGGTCTGCGCCAGTTGGCGGCGTGCGGCCGCCAACTGGCAGGAACCGGGTTCATTCGAGCGCGGTGAAGGGGCCTTCGCTGCTTACTGCCCCGCCGGCGGCTCCCAGAGTTCGACCTTGTTGCCTTCGGGATCGATGACCCAGCCGAACTTGCCGTATTCCGAGTCGCTGGTCTCGTCGAGCACCTGGCAGCCTTCGCTGCGCAGCGCCGCCAGCAGCGCGTCGAGGTCGTCGACGCGGTAGTTGATCATGAAGGACGCGCGGCCTGGTGCGAAGCCGCCATCCTCGGCGGCATTGATCGACCAGATCGTATGGCCGGCGCTGGGTGGAAGGGCGGCGCCGCCCCAGGCCAGGACCTCGATGCCGAGGTGGCGCGCATACCAGGCGCGCAGGGCAGCCGGGTCTTGCGCGTGGAAGAAGATACCGCCGATGCCGGTGACGCGTTTCATGTGGTGCTCCAGTCCGTTGGTGTGCAGTGAATGGCGGCCCGCCAGCACGGGTAGAACGCATCGAGGCGGCGCGGCACGCCGGCCCGGCCGCAAGCCTGGGTGCAGACGTAGCCGAATTTGTCGTCCAGGTAGTCGCTCTCGTCTTCTTCGTGGCAGTCGGACATCATGTGGTGGCGTACGAAGCTGGCTTACCAGGAGCGCAGCCAGTCGCGCGTCCAGCCAGACACCTGGTCCTGCCAGGGCCGGCGCGAGAAGGTGTGGTCGGCCTTGTCGATCTTCTGGCGCGTGATGCGCGGCGCCGCCATCAGGCGCTGCCAGGACCCGAAACGGTTCGAGAGGTCGGCGAATTCCTGCGCTGTCAGGTCGGCGCCGCTCAGCACGACGAGTACCCGTCCGCCGAAGCGGGTCAGTGCCGCTTCCATGCGCGCCGGCAGCGGTGCGTCGGCCCCGTGGGCCGCAGCATCGGTGGCAGGCTTTGCCGTCAAGGCCTTGCGCGCGTCCTGCCACAGCCCGCGCAGCGAGGCTTTCGCATCGAAGCCGCCGCTGGCGATCTTTTCCACAGCCGCGCGTCGAACAGGCGCGCCCGGTAGTAATGCTTGATGGTGGCGCGCGCGGCGCCCGCCTCGGTGCGTACCCGTGGGTTCAGCAGCACGAGGCCCGACACGCGCGCATCCTGTGGTGCGTACATGGCCGCCGCCGAGGCGCCATCGCACAGGCCCCACAGCACCACTTCGCGCATCCCGGGCACTTCGAGGAAGAAGCGGTCGATCGCCGCGCGCAGGTCGTCTTCGACGTGCTCGAAGGTTTGCAAGTCGCCCTCGCTGTCGCCCATGCCGCGGTAGTCGAAGCGCAGCGCCGGAATGCCGGCATCGGCCAGGTCGCGCGCGAGCAGGGTGAACTGGCGATGGCTGCCGGCGCGGTACTGCGGGCCGCCGACGACGACCAGCACGCCGCGCGCGGGCGCGGCCGCCGGCTGCGCGGGCAGGCTCAGGACGCCGTACAACCAGGCGCCGCGGCAGGGGAAAACGAGGGCACGTTCGTCAGGCATCGGCACGGCTTTCGAAACAGAGGCTGGTCGCTGCCAGCAGGGCGGGGCAGTCGACGGTTTCCGGCGCGGCCCAGAACTGCGGCCCCGCCACCTGGCCGACCTCGACCCGGCTGCCTTGCAGGCGCCAGGTGTCGGCCACGCGCTGCACCGCCGGCGGCAGCGCACGGCCTTCGCTTGCCACGACTTCGAACCACTGGATGGGGCAGCGTGGGCCGAGCGCGCGCATCGGCCGCGTCGATGCCGCGTGCCAGGTCGGGATGGAGCAGGTAGCCGGCGATCTCGATCGACTCGCCGGCGGCCAGCGCTTCGCGCAGGGCTTCGGTGCCGCCGCTGTCGCTGCCGCCCTGCAGCAGTTCGCCCGCCAGGCGCAGGCGCAGGAACTGGTTCAGGTAGCCCGAGCCGTTCGTCACCGGTTGCCACAGCAGCAAACGTTCCGGCGGAACGGCCGCGCGCTGGGCGTGGCAAACCGCCAGCAGAGCGCCCAGGCGCAGTCCCCACAGGCCAGCCGTGCGGCCCAGCTTTCTTCGATCCAGGCGCGCGCGAATGCGATGTCGCGCAGCCAGCCATCCCGGTGGCGTCGCCGAAGTCACCAACGCTGTCGCCGCAGCCGTGCAGGTCGAGCTGCAGGACGCCGATGCCGCGTGCGGCCAGGGCGCGCGCCTGCAATGCCGCCATGCGCCGCGACCGGTTCATCTCCTCGGCGAACGGATGCACGTACACCAGCGCGCCGCGGCATTCGCCGATGGGCGCGTGGTACAGGCAGAAGCGCCGGCCGCCCTGCGTGTCGAGGAAAAAAGCGTCGGCAGGCGCGCGGGCGGGCTCGTTCACGGGCTGGTTCACCTAGTCGGCGCGCTCGGCAACGAACGCGGCCAGGCTGCCGAGGGTGGCGAAGGTGCTGGCGCTGATGTCGTCGTCGTCGACGGCGATGCCGAAATGCTCTTCCAGTGCGCCGATCAGGGTGACCACGGCCATCGAATCGAGTTCGGGCAGGCTGCCCAGCAGCGGCGAATCGGCGTCGAGCGCCTGGCTTGATTCGCCCAGGTTCAGCACGTCGATCAGGATATTCTTGACTTCTTCAAGGTACTTCATAGGCTCGTCGTCGGTTGTTGGGCCGGGCGGTTGCGCGCATCGAGCAGGGTGTGCAGACGGCCCAGCCCCGGCCAGCGGTAATAATTGACATGGTACATAGTACGTACCTCCTCCGTCCAGCGCGTATGCCATTCCATCACGCGGCCGTAGAACTCGATGCGCTCGAGGCGCCCTTCGTTAAACAGGGCGCGCGTCGCTTCCTCGCGCATGAGCAGGGTCGGCGACAGGTTCGAGGGCACGCTCTCGTCGTAGGCCGTCTTGAGCACGACGATGCTTTCGCCATCCTCGACGCACAAATCCATGGCCACCAGCTGCTCGTCGAAATAATAGCGGTAGACGCCGGCCTTGCCCTGGGCGGCCAGGTTTTCCAGCATGGCGTGATAGTAGCGCCCCTGCGCATTGTCGGCCCGCACCGCCGTGCCTTCGGCGCCTTTCCAGCCGGCGCTTTCCAGGCGCGCGTAGTCCGCTACCATCTGCGCCATGGCGCCCGGCTGGCGCTCGACCTCCATGCGGGTGGCGACGCCTTCGCGTTCCAGCCGTGCGCGCTGCTTCTTCAGGTTGCCGCGCAGGTTCTTGCCACGCGCATTCCAGTAATCGTCGAAGCTGCCCCGTACAGTCACGCGCGCGGTGTCGATGTAGTCGAGCGTGCGGGTGCAGGGGCCATCGGCGGGCCGCGGCGCGAGATACGGGTCCATTTGCGTCAGCGCCAGGATCAGCGGAAAGCCGGGCAGGGCGCCAAGCAGGGCGCGCGCCAGCCGTTCGGTATCGAGCCCCTCCTGTTGCAGCCACAGGCCGATGGGCGCCTGCGCCGGCTGGAAGGTGGCCCAGGCGCCGCGCCGGCCAGGGCGCACGATCGCCATCGCCCGAACCGTGCCGCCCCTGGCGCCAGCAGGCCAGCAGGTCGCCTTCGCGCCCGAACTGGGCGACCAAGGGCGCGACGAATGGCGCCGACAGCAGCACCGTCGCGTGGCGCGGGCCGAGGGTGGCGTGCAGACCCGTCCAGGTCTCGATATGGCGTGGGAAGTCGCGCGCCGGGTACAGGGTCCAGCTCATGCGAGGACCGCCTCGCGCAGGCGCGCCGCCAGCCAGTCGATTTCACCGGGGCGCAGCTCCTGGTGGCAGGGCAGCGCCAGCACCGGGCGCGCCAGCATCGCGCTGTTGGCGCAGGTAGTGGCGTCCACGCCGGCCCACTGCGGCTGGCCAAAGCGGGTCAGCGGCACGCCCAGCGCCTTCAGGCGCGCGAACAGGGCTTCCGGGTCGTCAACCAGCAGCGGGAACACCCAAGGGCAGGCACCCTCGGGCAGGCGCGGGTGCAGGGGCCGCACGCCAGGCAGGCCGCGCACCGCGTCGTCGAGCTGTGCGTAATGGCGGCGGCGCAGTGCGCGGATGCGCGTGGGGGACGCCAGCCGCAGCATGGCGCGCGCAAACAGCGAGGAGCGCTTGTCGAGCCAGCGCGGGTCGAAATTGAAGCTGCTATCCGACGAGTCGGGCGCCAGCGCGGGCGCAGCTGCCGTCCCGCGGCGGCGTTTCACGAGGCTCCAGAGAGCGCCTTTGGCGCGCAGCGGCAGCCACAGGTCGCGCGCACGGCCGGCAGGCGGCCATACGCAAAACCTTTTCGAGCGAGGTGAGCGCGACTTTCGCTTCAAAGCCGGCACCGGCCGAGCGCAGCGCGACGCCGTCGAGGCGATGGTGCGCCGATACCGTGGCGCCGCCCTCATAGATCGGCAGGAATTTCATGCTGCTGGCAATCGCATAATCGCCCCAGGCGCCGACCGGACGGCCGCCCGCTTCGCCGATGAAGCAGTGGGCGCAGTCCTCGATCAGGGCGATGCCGCGCGCGTCGCAGAGCGCGCGGATCGGCGCCATCTCCGGGGGAACCCGAAGTAATGGGTGACCATCAGCGCGCGCGTATTCGCCGTGATCTTCGCCGCCAGGTCGGCCAGGTCGGCTGCGCCGTCCGCGCCCACCCGGTAGAACACGGGCTGGGCGCCGCGCCAGAGCACGGGCGGGATCATCGAGGGGCTGTGGTAGGCGGGCACCAGCACGGTCTCGCCTTCCTTGACGCCGATTTCGCGCAGGGCCAGGCCGATCGCCACCCGCCCGCTCGTCACCAGGCGGTATTCTCCCGCATCGAGCACGGTCGCTGCCCGCGCACCGCCAGCGCGCCGGAACGAGGACGCGGAGAGGATGGGTGCCAGGGGAATGACGGGCCGTACGGGAAGCGGATTCGCAAGCATGGAACCAGTATAAACCCGGCGTTGAATAATTTGCCACGAGACATGTCGAAAACCAAATGTTCGTGACCGTGCTGCAGCGCGCCAGGATGCTGCAAGCTGTTAAGATTGCGGGCTGCGTGGCGCCGATTCTGGCTACGCTCCGCCGCTACCGTGAACGACTTGACTATGGCTGACCTGATCCACGACTTCCTCTTCGATTCCGCACGCCGCACGCCAGCCGCCGAGGCGCTGGTGCATGGCGCCCAGCGCCTCGACTATGCGGCGCTCGCCGGCGCGGTGATGCAGGCCGCCGGGGCCCTGGTCGACGCCGGTGTGCAGCCGCGCGAGCGCGTTGCCGTGTTCCGGAAAAGCGCGTCGAGAATGTCGCCGCCATGTTCGGCGCGGCCGCCGCCGGCGCCGTGTTCGTGCCCGTCAATCCGCAGCTGAAACCCGAGCAGGTCGCCCATATCCTGGCCGACTGCAATGTGCGCGTGCTGCTCACTTCCCCGGAGCGCCTGGCGCAGCTGGGCGCCGCCCTGGACGCCTGCCCGGACCTGCGCAGCGTATTCGTCACCGGCGGCGCGGACATCAACGGGGCGCGCGCCCGGGAAGCGGCCCAGCGCACGCTGATGGATGGCGAGCTGCGCGCGCGGCGCCCGATCGACGCCGACATGGCCGCGATCTTGTACACCTCGGGCAGCACCGGCAAGCCGAAAGGCGTGGTGCTGTCGCACCGGAACATGGTGGCGGGCGCGAACAGCGTGTCCAGTTACCTCGGCATCACGGCGCGGGAGCGCATCCTGGCGGTGCTGCCGCTCAGTTTCGATTACGGCCTGAGCCAGCTCACCTGCGCCTTCCTGGCGGGCGCCACCGCGGTGCTGATCAACCACCTGTTCGCGAAGGACATCGTCAAAGCGGTGGCCGACGAGCGCATCACCGGCCTGGCCGCGGTACCGCCCCTGTGGCTGCAGCTGGCAAGCCTGCCCTGGCCGGCCGACTGCTCGCTGCGCTATCTGACCAATTCCGGCGGTGCGATGCCCACCAGTACGGTAGCCGCCCTGCGCGCTGTGTTGCCGCGCGCCGAGCTGTTCCTGATGTATGGTTTAACGGAGGCCTTCCGCTCCACTTACCTGCCGCCGTCCGAACTGGACCGCCGTCCGGATTCGATGGGCCGCGCCATCCCGAACGCGCAAGTGATGGTCGTGCGTCCCGACGGCACGCCCTGCGCGCCGAACGAACCGGGAGAACTCGTGCACCGCGGCGCGCTGGTCGCCCTCGGCTACTGGAACGACCCGGCCAAGACGGCCGAGCGCTTCAAGCCAGCCCCGGCCAGGATCCGGCGCTGCCGCTGACCGAGATGGCCGTCTGGTCCGGCGACACGGTGCGCATGGACGAAGAGGGCTACCTGTATTTCATCGGCCGCAACGACGACATGATCAAGGTTTCCGGCTATCGCGTCAGCCCGCTCGAAGTCGAAGAGGTCGTGCATGCGACCGGGCTGGTGAGCGAAGCGGTGGCCTTTGGCGTGCCGCATCCGCAGCTGGGCCAGGCCATCGTGCTGCTGGCCGTGCCGAAGGAAGCGGGCCTGGGCACGCCGGCCCTGCTGAAGGAATGCCAGCGCCGCTTGCCGGCCTGGATGGTGCCGGCCCACATTGCCGTAGAGGATGGCGTCCTGCCGCGCAACCCGAACGGCAAGATCGACCGCAAGCTGCTGCGCCAGCCCTTTATCACCCTGTTCGAACAAGTTGGAAAGTAAGCCATGAACGCCAAACCGGTCCACGCCGCCCAGACCCTGTTCCCGGTCGTCGACGACTGCCTGCAGGTGGGCGGCATGCCCTTGACCCGGCTGGCGCAGCGCGTCGGCAGCACGCCCTTCTATGCCTATGATCGCCGCCTGCTGAGCGAGCGCGTGGCCCACGTGCGCGCGCACCTGCCGCCGGCCGTCGAACTGCATTTTTCGATGAAGGCCAATCCGATGCCGGCGCTGGTGCAGCACATGGCCGGCCTGGTCGACGGCATCGATGTCGCATCAAGCGGCGAACTGAAAGTGGCGCTCGACACCGGTATCGACCCCGTGCGCATCAGCTTTGCCGGCCCCGGCAAGTCGGATGCGGAGCTCACGCGCGCGGTCGCCGCCGGCGCCGTCGTGCACGCCGAATCGGAACGCGAGATCCGCGCGCTGGCCGCCATCGGCGAGCAACTGGGCATCGCGCCGCTGCTGGTCCTGCGCATCAATCCCGACTTTGAACTGAAGGGGTCGGGCATGCGCATGGGGGGCGGCGCCAAGCAGTTCGGCATCGATGCCGAAGAAGTCCCGCGCATGCTGGCGCTGGCCGCCAGCCTGGGACTGACCGTGCTGGGTTTCCACATCTTCAGCGGTTCGCAAAGTTTAAAGGCCGAAGCCATCGTCGAGGCGCAAGCCCAGACCTTCCTGCTGGCCGAACGCCTGGCGGGGGAGGCGCGCGATCCGGTGCGCATCCTGAACATCGGCGGCGGCTTCGGCATTCCCTATTTTCCGGGCGAGAGCGCGCTCGACCTGGCGCCGATCGGCGACGCGCTCGCGCAAGCGCTGCCGCGCGTGCATGCCGCGCTGCCGCAGGCGCAGGTGTCGATCGAACTCGGTCGCTACCTGGTCGGCGAAGCCGGCGTGTATGTCGCGCGCGTGGTCGACCGCAAGGTCTCGCGCGGCCAGGTCTTCTCGTCGTCACCGACGGCGGCCTGCACCACCACCTGGCCGCTTCCGGCAACTTCGGCCAGGTGATCCGCAAGAATTACCCGGTCGCGATCGGCAACCGCATGCGCGCGCCCGTCGACCGGGAAACGGTGTCGGTGGTGGGACCCCTGTGCACCCCGCTCGACCTGCTGGCCGAGCGCATGGACTTGCCGCCGGCGCAGGTGGGCGACCTGGTGGTCGTGTTCCAATCCGGTGCCTATGGCCGTTCGGCCAGCCCGCAGGGTTTTCTCAGTCACCCGGACGCGCCCGAAGTACTCGTCTGAGCAGGCGCGTGTGCGCATCCTCGCCAATCGTGCGAGGGAGCCGGCGAAATTTGCGTTAAATTAAATGTTGCAGGAAAATAAACAAAGGAACACACTGCACCCGTGGCGGTTGCCGGCGCGATGATGCATTTTGCGCCCCGCCTGCGCCCTCCGGAACGCAACCGGCTGCGGCCACCCAATGTAAACACCATGCTAGCGCAACAACATCCTTCTTTCGCCTCCCGCCTGTCGGACCAGCTGCAACGCGCGCTCGCGCTGTGCGCCGTGCACCTGCCTGACGCGCCTCAGCGCGTGCGTGCTTTTCTCACGCCCTTCGCCGACCCACCGGCCACGGGCGGCTTCAAGGCGATTCCGGCCGCGGGCGCGCGCCCTGTACGGGGCGGTGCTGGCCGAGCATGGCGAGCAGGCCGCCGCGCGCCTGCTGCTGGCCGCCATGCTGCTGGCCGTACGCGACACCCTGACCGGCCCGCGCTTGGCGCAGTTGCCGCCACGGGTACGCGCGCACCAGCTGCGCCAGCTGGGCCGCATCGCCAGCCATGACGAAGCTTTTCTCCCGTTCTGCCGGCTCGACGGCGACGTCTTTCTGAAGGAGTTCGGGCTGGCCACGCTGCGCCTGTATGCCGGCGCCTCGAGCGTGATCGACCCGCGCTCCGGCATGGGGCGCTCGATGCTGTGGAAGGGCGGCTGGCTGGGACTGCCCGGACGCGCCTTGCTGTTCGCCCGTGCCGGCGGCTTCAAGCCGTATTTCGAGATCCACGTGAACCGCCTGTATCAGGACGAATTCAACGAAGAGGGCCGCAACGAGTGCTACCGCTGCTGCGCCGACCTCTACGAACTGCACCCCGAAGCCCTGGGCATGATCGCCGGCAGCTGGTTCTACGATCCCGTGGTCGAGATCATCAGTCCGCACCTGGCCTACCTGCGCACCGTGCCCGAAGAGGGCGGGGCGCGCGCACTATTCGTCTCGCACGACGAGCAGGCGGCCAGGAATGCCACCGCCACCTCGGAAAAGCGGCGCGCGCTGCACGCAGCCGGCCAATACCGTCCAGCGTCCTGGGCGCTGGTCTGGCCGCGCGCCGCGCAGATCGCCTGGGCGCGCCGCCACGGCAAGGACCATCAAGACTGATATGACGATCAAACAAGCCGTACTGCGTGCCGCGAAATTCGCCGGCATCTTCGCCCGGTGCGCGCCGCCACCCGGAGGCAGCCGCGCATCCTGTGTTACCACGGGGGCAACCTGGGCGACGAGCGCCGCTACAACCCGAAGCTGTTCTGCACCCGCGAGCAGCTGACCGAACGCCTCGACTGGCTGCGCCGCACCGGTTTTGTCCCGGCCACGCTCGACGAAGTCGTCACGCCCGGTGCCGCGCCAAAGAACGGCATCCCGGTCGCGATCACGCTCGACGACGGCTGGTACTCGTCCTGGCACGACCTGCTGCCGGCGATGGCCGAATACGGCTACCGCCCGGTACTCTACCTGCATACGGAAGCGTATGAGGCGGGCGCGCCCATCATCCCGGTGAGCGTGCGCTACATCCTGTGGAAGGCCGGTCCGGTCGAGGCCACGCTGGCCGGCTTCGGCGCCGGCATGGATGGCCAGTGGCGCCTGGCCGAGCGCGAACAGCGCCACCGCCTGTGCGCGCTGGCCGAAAGCTGGCTGCTGGCGCAGGCAGCGCAGGAGGTGGCACCGAGCCTGGAGCGCTTCGCCGCGGCGCTCGGCGTGCCGGCTTCCGCCCTGGATCTGGCTTCGCGCCGCTTCAGCTATATGACGGCCGACGAATTGCGGGCCGCCGCCGCCGGCGGCTGCGCGATCGAACTGCACGGCCACCTGCACGAATACGTACCGGGAGAACCGGAACGCAACCGCGCCAACATCGAGAAGTGCCGCGAGAAGATCGAGGCCGCCGGCCTGCCGCGTCCCACCCATTACTGCTACCCCAGCGGCGCCTTCGACGCCCAGGCGCCGCAAGTGATGCGCGCGGCCGGCGTGGCCACCGCCACTACCTGCCTGCCTGGCCTGGTCCGCCTGGACAAGCCCGACACGCGCTACCTGCTGCCGCGCTTTCTCGACGGCGGCGACGTGTCGATGATCGAATTCGAGGCGGAGATGAGCGGGGTGCTGGAACTGCTGCGCAGGTTGACGGGCCGCGCGACGCATTGACGGCGCCCGACGACCGCGACCGAAAAAAACGCGCCGAGGCGCGTTTTTTTTATCAGGCGTGAACCGGAGACATGCTAACCAGCACACCTGGGGTCAGGTCTGACAAATGGACACGAACTGAGCCGTCAAGATGTTGGCGACAGTCGTATGGCCGAGGCCGTGTCCGAATGTCAGACCTGACCCCAGCTCAGGTAGTGGCGAAGGCCTTACCCCACCAGCTTGACCCGGATCCCCGCCTTGCCCAGCACCGTTTCGACGCGGCCGAAACCGTAGCGCTCCAGCCCGTGCGGCATCTTCGCCAGGCGCCACAGCAGGTACAGGGTGGCCGCGTAGGTCAGCGCGCCGATTGCACCGCACAGCAGCAGCGCCAGCACGTACTCGAAGGTGGCGCCGTGGTGCAGCACCAGCTGGCTCTTCACCAGCAGCACCACGGCCGCCATCACCAGCGAAGCGATGAACGGCCGCACCAGCTGCCGGCAGAAGGTGCTCCAGCCCAGGTTCAGGCAGCGCGCCACCATGCCCTGGTTCACCGGGATCATCACGATGCCAGTCGCCAGATAGGACCAGGAGGCGCCGATCACGCCATAATTCGCCACCGCCGGAATCAGCACCGCCACCATGAATACGGCCTGCACCGCCCACACGATGGTGATCAGGCGCGGACGGTTCAGGGCCAGGTAGACATAGGTGATGTTGGTCTGCACCGCCTTGATCACGCCGTGGATCGCCAGGATCTGGATCAGCGGGATCGCCGTCAGCCACTGCCAGCCCAGCGCCGCCGGCACCAGCAGATCGGCCACGGCGAAGATGCCGACCCCCGCGGGAATCGAGAACAGGGCGATCGACGAGATCACCTTCAGGAAGCTGTCGCGCAGCAGGTCGAGATCGTGCGCCGCCTTGGCGTAGCCGGGGAAGGCGGCGCGGTTGATCGGTGCCACCAGTTCGGTAGTCGGCAAGGTCGCGATCTCGGTCGCGATCGAGTGCGTGCCGAGTGCGGCCGGCGTGGTGTGGTGGGCGATGATGAACTGGGCCGCGCGGTTGTTGACGAACTGGATCACATTGTTCACCACCAGCCACTTCGACGCATGGAACATCTCGGCGCGCGCGGCGAACGACAGGCGCGGGCGGTAGGTCGACACCACATACGACTGGACCACCGACAGCACGGTGCCTGCCAGCTGGCCCAGCACCAGCGCCCAGTAATTGCGCATGATGAAGGCCAGCGGAATCGTCACCACCAGCGTCGCCAGGCGTTTGCTGAGCAGGAAGCGGAACTCCTTGTCGAAGCGCATCTCGCGCTGGAACTTGACGGTGCCGATGTTCGAAAAGCCCTGGATCGCAAAGCTCAGCGCCAGCACGTACAGGATGTTTTCCAGGCGTGCTTCGTTGTAGTACTGCGCCGCCGGGATGGCGAGCCCCGCCAGCGCGATGCCGCAGACGGTGGCGAAGATGACGTTGAAGGTCCAGGCCGTGTTGAAGTGCTCGGGGCCGGCCTTCGGGTTCTGCACCAGCTGCACATCGAAGCTGAACGACACCAGCAGCTGCATGGCCGCGATCAGGATCATCGACATCGCCACCAGGCCGAAGTCGGCCGGCACCAGCATGCGCGCCAGGATCAGGGTGCTGATCAGGCCAATGCCGCGGTCGAGGAATTTGAAGGCGACCATCCAGACCGCGCCCTTGGCGATCTTCGCGTCGATCTCGGAAACGGGTTTCAAGCTCATGACACGGCCTTGTCGAACAGTTGCGCCAGCTGCGCCGCCTTGTGGGTACGCGACGCCTGCGCGATCACGGTGTCGCTGGCGATGTAGGCGCTGCCGTCGCGCAGGCCAGGCAGGAAGCGCTCCAGCGCCGCAGCTATTTCAGCGGCGTCGGTCACCTGCGCGCTGAGGGTGAAGCCGGCATCGCGCAGCACCCCCGCGGTTTCGCCGGCCGGATCGACCAGGCCGAGGATCGGTTTGCGGGTGCGGAAGTATTCGTAGATCTTGGCCGGAATCTGGCTGTTGAAGGGCGTGCCCTGGAACAGCAGCAGGCCATCGGCCGCCAGCATTTCGTTGAGTGCGTCGCGGTAGGGCACCGGCGGCAGCACCTCGACGATGTCGCCGACGCCGTGGCGGTCGACCTTGGCCTGGGTTCCACCGACACTGCCCGGTGCGCGCAGTATCACCCGCAAGCCGGCGGCGTCGACCTTCCCCGCGCTCTTCAGTGCGGCCAGCGCCGCCAGGAAGGATTCCGGGTTGCGGCCGGCATCGTACAGGACGCCGCTGTGCAGCAGGGTGATGCGGGCGCGGCGCGGCCGCGGGGCCACTGGCGGCCACCGCCGGAGTGGCCGCTGCCGCTTCCAGCAGCCGTCCGAACTCCTCCTCGTCATAGCCGTTCTCGATCACGAGGAATTTGCCCGGCTCGATGTCGGGAAAACGCTCGCGGTAGGAACGCAGGGCGCTTTGCGTGGTGAACACGGCGAAGCGGCAGCGCATGATGGTCTGGCGCTCGATCCAGCCATAGATGGCGCGCTGGTGCTTCGAGGTCGGGTGCGAGGGCTGCAGCATCGGGTCGCGGAAGTCGGCGATCCAGGGCAGCCCGGTCAGGCGGTGCAGGCCGAGCGCGATCAGGTGCGCGGTGGCGACCGGGAAGGTCGACCAGATCACCTGCGGCTTGTAGCGGCGGATCATCGACAGCCCGGTCGGCATGGCGCCAAACCACCACGAGACGAAACGGTCGGGCATCGCCATCGCCTGCAGGTAGCGCCCCTTGAAGCCAAGGTGGCGTTTGGTATCGAGCGCGAACGGGCGGCGCACGACCAGGTCGGGCGAGATCGCGGCCAGCTGCGTGGGGTTCTGCACATCATAAGCGCGCGGGTGGGCCGACAGCACCATCGGTTCCCAGCCATGGCGGCCGAGGAGTTTCGAAAAGCTCAGCGTCCGCTGGATGCCGCTGCTGCCCGCCTGCGGCGGGAAATGGAAAGCAATGAGTAATGCGCGTTTGTTCATGGGTACGTGTTGTTTCATCGGCTAGCCGCGCGCCAGCCATTGCAGGAGGCGCAGTGCGAAGCGGAACGGGGTGTCGTCCCAAGGCCGGCTGCGCGGCAGCTGGTAGCGGTCGTGGCGGCGCGTGATGGCGCCGACTGCCGTGGTGAAAGCGGCCTGGAAACCGGCCGCGCGCACCATCGCCACATGGCGCGCGTCGAAGTCCTTGCCGACCTTGCCGTTCGGGTAGGCGAACAGCGCTACCTCCTTGCCGACGATCGCTTCGAGCTCGCGCTTGCTGTCGCTGATTTCCTGCTGCGCGGCCGCTTCGTCGAGGCTGGTCAGGATCGGATGGGTCACCGTGTGGGCGCCGATCTCGATGCCGTGGCGGTCGAGATTGACGACCATTTCCGGGGTCAGCATCAGTCCCTCGGCAGCGCGCTCGCCCACCAGGGTCTGCAAACGCCCGACGAGGCGGCTGCGTTCCTGCGGCGGCAGGTATTTCGAGGCCTCGGTCAGGCGGCCCAGCGTGGCCGCGCGCTCGGGCATGCTGCGCAGCGAGTACACGCCAAGGCCGAATTCGGCCAGGTCGAGCTCCTGCTCCGGCAGGGTCTCGACGGCTTCGACGATGCTGTCGTTCCACATCGTGTGGCCGTTGACGTAGCCGCTGCTGACGAACACCGTGGCCGGCAGCTTCAGGCGGCGCAGCACCGGCAGCGCCAGGTCGTGCACCGAACGGTAGCCGTCGTCGAAGGTGATGCAGACCGCGCGCGGCGGTACGGTGCCGGCGTCGATCGCCGCCAGCGCATCGCGCAGCGGCAGGACATTGAAGCAGCGCGCCAGCAATTCCATCTGCCGGTGAAGACGTCGATGCTGGGCTCGGACGCCAGGTAGGGGCTGGGCGCGGCCAGCACCCGGTGGTAATTGACGATCGCGACGCGGCCATTGCCGCGCGTGAGGCGGGCGATGGCATTGCCGGTGGATCGGATCAGGTGGTCGTTCATCAAGGGTGAAGAATCCGCGTTTGTTATTCGTGTATCAGCCCCGGCGCGGCCGCTCGCCGGTGGCAAAAGGTGCGGAAAACGTGGTCTTCGCAAGCAGAGGCGCACCCGGCAGCGGCCGGGCGGGCAGGCTGGCGCCAGGTGCGGGCGGCATCGCCGGCGCGGCGGCGCCGGTCCGGCCGGCAGCCATCTCGCGCAGCGTCGCCGGCAACAGGCGCTTCTGCACCACCAGCACCAGCCCGAACATGCAGAAGATCAGGTCGACGTAGGCGAAGCTGAGCGCGGCGCCGCCGAGGGCAAAGGAGAAGACGCTCAATTGCAGCATGGTCGCCAGGGTACGCAGCCAGTGGGGCGCGCCGGCGCGCTTGGCCTGGCGCGCGACGTTGCCGGCCGTGAAGAAGGCGCTCGCCAGGCCGCCCAGATACAGGCCCAGGCCGACGAAGCCCTGTTCGCCCAGCACCTGGAAATACACACTGTGCGCGGCGCGGCCGACCGTGGTGTTGGGCAGCGCGCTGCCGGTATAGAACCAGGGGAAGGAGAAGAACTCGCGCGACAGGCTGCTCCAGACCGGGAAGTATTCCAGCGACTTGAAACCGCCGCCGAAGAACGGGTGCTTGGTCGCCATGATGAACGACAGCTTCCAGGCCACGACGCGGCCCATGAAGGAGGCATCCTCGTCGGCCGCTTGAATCGTGTCGATGCGGTTCGTGTAGTCGGCCGTGATGAAAGGCATGACGGCGATCACGAGGACGACGATCAGCACCGTGAGCAGCACCTTGCGGTCGCTCTTGATGTACATGTAGGCGCCCAGTGCGGCCATCGCCACGAAGCCGCCGCGCGACATGGTGCCGATCACGCCGATCACCAGCAAGGCCATCGTGCCGAGCAGGCCGAGGCGCAGCAGGCGGGACTGCTTGCCGTATTCGCCCAGCAGGTAGTAGCACACCGGCAGCGTCATCACGAAGGCCAGCGAGAGCTCGTTGCGGTCGCCCAGCACGTGGCCGGGCATGCCGGCGATGTTGTGGTGGCCGCCGCTGGCCAGGAATTTCAGGGCCTCGAGGTCGGCATAGAAGCCCACCGAGAGGACGATACACCACAGCACGAAGTCGACGTGCAGCTTGTCCTTGATGGTGAGCGCGACGAACACGAACAGCATCACCACCTTGAAGAAGCGGATCAGGTATTCGATGGAGACTTCCTGAGGCGACAGCGAGGTGAAGGTACTGCCCACCGTCCACAGGAAAAACAGCAGCACGAAGCTGCCGATCATGCCCAGCTGGACCCTCGGCTTGTGTTTCCAGGCGAGGTAGCCGAGGATCGCCACCGCGGTAAACAGCAGGTTGTAGCGGATGTGCGAGGCCATGCCGTAGACCCAGCCGTTGGGGAAGAACAGCGCGGTCCAGACCCACATGCCGACGGCGATGAAGGGGCGCTGCACCATCGCGTACAGCATGATCGGCAGGATCGCCAGCAGGAACAGGTCACGCATGCTTGCCCTCCTCCGGTGCCGCGGCCGCCGTCTGGGCAGCCTCTTTCTGCGCCTGCTCCGCCTCTTTTGTCAGGCGCTTGTCGGTCTTCAAAGCCCACAGGCAGAAATACACCACGACGCACAGGTCCAGCGCCCACAGAATAGATTCCATCGTTCAGTCCATCCAAGTCAGGTTTGCGCCAGCGCCAGCTCGCCGGCACGGCGCGCGAGGACTTCGTCGAACAGGCGCAGCTGGCCTTCGGTCGTGTCGTCCCAGCTGAATCGTTCGGCGTAGCGGCGCGTCGCGCCACGGTCGGGGTAGTTCGCGCGCAGGGCGTTGACCGCGTCGGCCACGCCCCGGTAGCTGCGTTCGCGCATCAGGACGCCCGCTTCCGGTGCCGCCACCACTTCCGGGGTGCCGTACACGCGACTGGCCACGACCGGGGTGCCACAGGCCATCGACTCGAGCAGGACATTCGCCCAGCCCTCGCGGCTCGAGGACAGCACCAGCGCGTCGGCGGCGCCATAATGGGCCGGCAGCTGCGCTTGCGGCACCGCGCCCGGGAAAGTCACCCGGTCCGTCACCTTCAGTTCGCGCGCGAGGTTTTCCAGCTTGGCGCGGTCGGGGCCGTCGCCCGCCAGCACCAGGCGCACGCCCGGCAGCAATGGCAGCGCGCCGATGATCAGGTCCTGCGCCTTGACCGGCACCAGGTGGCCGACCGCCAGCAGCGTGAACATGGCATCCGGACGGCGTGCGGCCGGCTCGTGGAACAGCTGCAGGTCGACGCCGTTACGCAGCGACACCACGCGGTCGGCGTCGATGCCCATCGCGACGATCTCGTCGCGCAGCGCGTTACACACCGTGATGATGCCGTCGGCGCGCTGCGCGGCCCACAGGATCTGGCGGCGCGGCAGCGCGTACTGCGGGAACAGCGTGATGTCGGAGCCGCGCGCGGTGATCACCAGAGGCTTGTTGAAGGCACGCGCCAGCATGGCGGCGGCGACGCCGTCGGGATAAAAATAATGGGCGTCGATCAGGTCGAAGTCGTAGCCCTCGTCGATCATGCGCCCGATCGCCGGTTTCACGGCCTGCGCCAGCAGCAATGGCGAGATGCTCATGCCGACTTTCGGGATCACCGGAAAGCGCGGGTGCGCCACCGATATGCCGTGGCGGGTTTCGTGGCGCGGCGCCTTGGCGAAGCGCGCATAGTTGCCGAAGCGCGGATTGGTCGACGGGAACCACGGAATCGGCGCGACCACGCGCGCCTCGACCTGGCCGCTGGCGACCAGGTGGCGCAGCCGCGTTTCCACGAAAATGCCGTGTCCCGGTTTTTCGGCGTTCGGGAACAGGGTACTGAAAGTCAGGATCTTCATGCGGCCTGCAGTCCCGTCAAGCGGCCATAGATGTTCTTGTAGCGTGCCACGCTGACCGGCCAGTTGCGCTCGGTCTCGACGTATTCACGGCCCGCCACGCGCAGCGCCGGCCACTTGGCTTGTGCTTCCAGCAGGTCGCCGACCTTCTCAGCCAGCGCTGCCGGATCGTCCGGGGCGAACAGCACGCCGGTCTTGCCGTCGACGATCAGCTCGCGGTGCCCGCCCACGCTGGACGCGGCCAGGATGCGGCCCTGCGCCATCGCTTCCAGCGGTTTCAAGGGGTGACCAGGTCGGTCAGGCGCATCGACAGGCGCGGGTACACCAGCACGTCGAGCAGGTCGTAGTATTTCTGCACTGGTGGTCGTGCGGCACGCGGCCGGTGAACACGACTTTGTCGGCGATGTTCAATTCCTGCGCCATCTGGCGCAGGCGGCCATCCTGCGGGCCGCCACCGACCAGCAGCACGCGCAGGTCCGGGTGGCGCGCGGCCAGCGCCGGCACCGCGCGCAGCAGGATGTCCAGGCCCTCGTAGGCGTAGAACGAGCCGATGAAGCCGATCAGGCGGTTGTGCTCGAAGCCGAGTTTACGTTTCAGGTCCATGTCGGCAACGCCGCCGACGGCGAACTTGTCGATGTCGACCGCGTTCGGGATCACCGTGACTTTCGAGGCCGGGATGCCGCGCGCAACGATGTCGCCGCGCAGGCCTTCGCAGATCGTGGTGACCGCGTCGGCGCGCCTCAAGGCATAGGTTTCCAGGCCGCGCGTGAGTTTGTAGCGCAGGCCGTTCTCGGTGCTGGTGCCATGGTCGACGGCGGCGTCTTCCCAGAAGGCGCGCACTTCATAGACCACGGGAATGCCGAACCTGCGGCCGGCGCGCAGGGCGGCGATCGCGTTCAGGCAGGGCGAGTGGGCGTGCAGCACGTCGGGTTTGATCGTCGGGATGATCTCAACAAGGCGCTTTTCCAGGCCCTGGATGACTTCCAGCTGGTTCAGGATCGGCAGCTTCGCCATTGCGCCCTGCGACTTCGGGGTGCGGTAGAAGTGCAGGCCGTCGGCGGTCTCCTCGAGCAGGTTGTTGCCGCCCTGGTGCTTGGACCCGGTGACGTGGAAGGTCTCCCAGCCGAGCGCGCGCTGTTCGCGCAGGATCGAAGCGGTGCGGAAGGTATAGCCGCTGTGCAGCGGGATCGAATGGTCGAGGACGTGAAGGACACGCATGGGTCTTGCTCCAAACTTCAGTATGTCGTTATGCGGCGGTGGCGATCAGCGGGCTGTCCATCTGGACGGCGGCGCCGGCGCTGTCGGCGCCGTTCTTGCGCAGGAAAGCTTCGAACATCAGCACGGCCCACAGCGCAGTGCTGTGGTCCTTGGTGCCGGCCAGGTGTTCGTCGACCATCCGCTGCAGGTAGTTGCGGTTGAAGATGCCGGTGTCCAGCAACATCGGGTTCAGCACCGCCGCCTTCATCGATTCGCGCAGCGGGCCGCGCAGCCAGGACGCCAGCGGAATCGAGAAGCCCATTTTTTTGCGGTACAGGATGTCGTCGGACAGGTAGGGCTGCAGCGCCTTCTTGAAGATGTGCTTGCCCTCGCCGTTGCGCAGTTTCGAATTCGACGGCAGGCCCGAGACCCACTCGACGAACTTGTGGTCCAGCAGCGGCACGCGCACTTCCAGCGCGTGCGCCATGCTGGCGCGGTCGACCTTGGTAAGAATGTCGCCCGGCAGGTAAGTCTTCATGTCGATGTACTGGATGATCGACAGCGGATCCTCGGTCGGCGCCTTGGCGGCGTGGCCGCGCATCACCTCGACCGCGCGGTAACCCTGCAGCTGGCTGCGGAAGCCATCCGAGAACAGCTGGTCGCGCACGCGGTCGACCAGGATCGACACGCCGTGGAAGTAACCCTCGGTCAGGTCGCGCGCCAGCGCCTCGAAAGTCGTCTTGGCGCGGAAGATGCGCGGCGCCCAGTCGGCCTTCGGATAGGCTTTACCCAGGAAGCCGAACACGGGCTTGCGCAGCGCCAGCGGCAGCATCGAACGCACCTGCTGCTCGCCCATCGCCATGCGGTGGCGGCGGTAGCCGGCAAAATTCTCGTCGCCGCCATCGCCGGACAGGGCAACGGTAACGCGTTTGCGAGCCAGCTCGCAGACGCGGTAGGTCGGGATGGCCGAGCTGTCGGCATAGGGCTCGTCGTACAGGCCGGCCAGCAGGTCGACCAGGCCGTAATCGTCCTTGTCGACGGTTTCGCACTGGTGATTCGTCTTGTACTGTTCGGCCACCTGGCGCGCCCACTGCGACTCGTCGAACGCGGCATCGTTGAAGGCGATCGAGCAGGTATTCACCGGCTCCTTCGACAGGCCGGCCATCATGGCGACGATGGCGCTGGAGTCAACGCCGCCCGAGAGGAAGGCGCCCAGCGGCACTTCGGCTTCCATCTGGCTCTCGACCGCTTCGCGCAGGCGCACCACCAGCTCTTCTTCCATCTGTTTTTCCGTCATCGCGCCATGCGGCTTGAACGGCACGTCCCACCAGCGGCGCGGTTTCGCATTGGCCGCGTTCGCACCCACTTTGAGCGTCAGCGAGTAGCCGGGCGCCAGCTTGAAGGCATCCTTGAAGATGGTACGCGGCTCGGGCACGTAGCCGTAGGCGAAGTATTCCTCGACGGCGCGCGGTTCGATCACGCGCGGCAGTTCGGGGAAGGACAGCAGGGATTTGAGTTCCGAGCCGAACACGAAGGTGCCGTCCGGCAGGAAGGCGTAGTGCAGCGGCTTGATGCCGATGTGGTCGCGCGCGACGAAGAAGATCTTCTGGTTGCGGTCCCAGATGGCGAAGGCGAACATGCCGCGCAGGTGCTGGACGCAGTCTTCTCCCCACTGTTCCCATGCGTGGACGATGGTCTCGGTGTCCGAATGGGTGCGGAAGGTGTGGCCGAGGCTTGTGAGTTCGGCGGTCAGTTCGCGGAAATTGTAGATCTCGCCGTTGAACACGGTGACGATCGTGTGGTCTTCGTTGAACAGCGGCTGCTGGCCGGCCGCGAGGTCGATGATCGACAGGCGGCGGTGGCCGAAGCCCACGCCCGGTTCCAGGTACACGTCGCCTTCGACAGGGCCGCGATGGAACTGGGTCTGGTTCATCCGTTCGAGTGCGCCGCGGTCGAATACACGCGTGCCCCGTGGGTCAAAAATGCCTACGATTCCGCACATGGTTGGGTCATCTCTTTGAGGGTTGTCTTGGTGTTGCACAGGCGGTCGTACAGCGCCGTGTAGGCGCCGACCATCGCGGCAACGCTGTAATGGCGTTCGATGTTCAGGCGGGCCGCGGCGCCGTGCGCGGCCACGAGTGCGCGCTCGTCGACATAGCGGCCCAGCGCGGCGGCCAGCGCCTGCGGGTTGCTGGCCGGGACCAGCGCACCGTTCACGCCCTCCTGCACTACTTCCGGGATGCCGCCGACGCTTGTGGCCACGACGGGCAGGCCGCAGGCCATCGCTTCGAGCAGCGTCACCGGCGTGCCCTCGGCGATCGAGGACAGGGCGAAGACATCGAAAGCGCGCATCAGTTCGGGAATGTCGTTGCGCGCGCCGGGGAACCAGACCAGGTCCGCCACGCCGGCGTCAGCCGCCTTCTGCGCGAGCTTCTCGCGCAGCGGGCCGTCGCCGACGACCGCCAGGCGCAGCCTGGAGCGCCCCTCCGGGCGTGCCGCGCACAGCAGGGCAAAGGCCTCGATCAGCGTGGCCTGGTCCTTCACGTCCTGCAGGCGGCCGACGGTGCCGATGACGAAAGTGTCTGCCGGCCACGGCGTGCCGGCCGCGGCCAGCTGCGGCGCGAAGCGCACCGTGTCGACGCCGTTCATGATCAGCTCGGACTTCGCGGCCGGAATACCGACGACGTTCGTCAGCCAGCGCGCCAGGTCGTGCGACACCGGCACGTAGCGGTCGATGAAGGGCACCAGGGCGCGGCGCAGGAAGTTGTGCTTGCGGTTCAGGCCCTGCGGATCGCTGGCGTCGCGGCCATGCTCGGCGTGAATGCGCACCGGCACGCCGGCAGCCAGGGCCGGCACCGCATACTCCGCGCAGGCGAAGTTATAGGTGTGCAGGACGGCCGGGCGCAGCTGGCGCAGCAGCTTGAACAGTTTGACGTGGATGCCGAGGCCCAGGCCCGGTTGCTTGTCGAGCGAATACAGTTCGACGCCGGGACGCGTGATCTTCTCGGCAAACGCCGTGTAGCCGGTCAGGCAGACGACGGCGTGCCGGTAGCGCTCGGGTGGCATGTGGTTGATGCAGTCGACCAGCAGGGTTTCCAGCCCGCCGAAGTCGAGCCGGTAGATCAGGTGCACGACCAGCGGCGTCTGCGCTGGCCGGTTCTTCGTTACAGCCATGATTACCGTTCCCGCGTTGCCTCGAGCGTCGACTGCAGCGGCGCCAGGTTCGATTGCAGGAAGGCGCGCAGGGCGGCACGTGCCGCTTCCGGCTGCTCGCCGACCGGGGTGGCGATCATGAGGAGGGCGCCATCGTCGCCATGCATCATGAGCTTGGCTTTCGCCTGCCACAGCTTGCCCAGGTAGTCGTTGGCGGTGAAGCGGCCATCGACCCAGTGCCAGTGCCAGACCAGGTAGTTACCCTGCGGGCCCTTGACGCGCGTTTCGCGCAGCGCCAGCTGCCGGCCGTTGAACTCCTCGACGCGGCCTTCGGAAGCCACGTGGCGGAAGCCCTGCTTGCGCAGGTCGACCCGGTTCACGGAGCTGATCAGGCGCTTCTCGGGACCCTGGTTGCGGTAGTACAGGACGTTCAGGTCCACAGGGGCGCCGGCCGCCGTGTAGGCGCCCTTCAGGGTCGCGTCGGCCGCCATGTATTCCGGGCTCCAGGTCGGCTCGCCGGCAGGGCGCGACGCCAGGTTCGATCCGTCCAGCACTACCGGCGCCGGGTTGTGGGCGGCCTTGTCGCTCAGCGCGGCCAGCAGCGGCCACACGGCGCACACCAGCACCGATGCAATCGCCGCGGTGGCCACCGTACGGGTCGGGGCAGGGCGCACGCTCGGCGCGCCGGCGGCAGCGGCATCGGCGGCGACCGGTGCCGTGTCGGCCTCGTCTTCGCGCCAGTAGCTGCCGATCCAGAACATGATGAACATGACCAGGCCGAAGAACAGCCAGCCGTAGATCAGGTGGTCGACACCGGTGGCCAGTTCCATGCCGCTCATGTGGCCGATCATGACGATCATGTAGGCGCGCAGGCCGTTGGCGACGATCGGCACGATCACCGACAGGCCGATGAACAGGGCGCGGCGCTTGGCCGAGCGGTAGCTCAGGTAGGCATACAGGCAGCCCAGCGTGATCGAGGAAATCAGGTAGCGCACGCCGCTGCAGGCTTCCACCACCGACCAGCTGCCGGTCGGCAGTTCGAACTGGGTGCCGTTGCGCAGCACCGGAATGCCGGTGGCGCGCACCATCGCCACCGTGAAGTCGGCGGTGAAGTTGATCAAAGGGTGGACGAAGACTTCGCCGAAGGGGACCGCGAACAGCAGGAACAGCAGCGGGAAGGTCAGCGAGCCGGCCAGGCGCCGGCCCATCAGCGCGAGCGCGACGACCGGGAGCATGGCGACGAAAGCGTACTGCATCACCACCTGCACTTCGCCGGCGCGCGCCACCAGCCAGCCGGCGCCGCACAGGGCGAGCAAACCCAGGGCCGGCCACCGGGCGCGGCTGGAATGCGCGCGAACACTTCGCGCCGGCGCCACACCAGCCACAGGCTGATCGGCAGGATGGCATAGCCGTGGGCGAAGGTCTCGGAGCTGTTCCAGACCGAGACGATCGAGGCGGCGGTGCTCCAGTACAGCAGGAAGGGCGCGAGCAGGGCGGCGATGATGATGGCCGCGTTCGGGACCGACAGGCGTCCCGCGCCGGCACCGGCGATTGCCGGGTTGTCGTTCATCAGCATTCGAACCTCGTTTCGATCTGGGACAGGTGGGCCGGCCAGCTGTAACGGCGTTCGACGCTGGCGCGCGCGGCGCGGCCCATGGTGTCGTCCGGGGTACGCAGCAGCGCAATCACGGCGTCGGCGTAGGCTTCAGGGGCGTCGGCGACGAGCAGTTCGCGCCCGCTGGCGGCGTCGATGCCCGTAGGCCTGGGGCGAGGCAACGACGGGACGGGCCATCGCCATCGCTTCGAGCACCTTGTTCTGGATGCCGCGCGCGATGCGCAGGGGTGCCACCGCCACGCTGCAGTGGGCCAGGTAGGGGCGCACGTCGGGCACGGTGCCGGTCACCGCGATGGCGTCGCCCGCCAGTGCCTGCACTTCCGGTGCCGGACGCGAGCCGACGATGTAGAAGCGCGCCTGCGGCACGGCGGCGCGCACGCGCGGCAGCACCTCGGCGGCAAACCATTTGACGGCATCGATGTTCGGCCAGTAGTCCATGGCGCCGGTGAAGACCATGGCCTGTTCTCCTGCCGCGAACGGATTGTCGTAGCTGCGCTCGGGGCTGAAGTACTCGGTGTCGACGCCGTTGTTGAAGAAGCCGATCTTGGCGCGGTTTTCCGGCGCCAGGCCGCGGAACAGTTCCGCTTCCGGCTCGGACACGAACAGGGAAGCGTCGCAGATCTCGGCGACGCGGCGCTCGTAGTCGAGCAGGCTCTTCGCCTCGTGGCGGTACACCCAGCTCATCGGCCACTTTTTCTTCTCGGCGTACTGGCGCCACTTGTCGGAATCGACGTCGCAGAAATCGATCACGCGGCGCGCGGCCGGGAATTGTTCGGCGTACTGCGCCATCACCGACGAGAACATCATCACGCGCGCGATGCCGTGTTCGCGCATGGTGTGCGTCACCCACTGCTGCATGCCGGCGTCGCGGTAGTAGGCCAGCGACAGCGATTTACCCGTGGCGAGCGCGCCGGCACTGCGCAGCTTGCCCTTTTTCGGGTCGAGCCGGGCGAAATGGCTGCTCGCGCACAGGGCCTCGACGTTGGGCACGTACTGCCAGTCGGCTTCGTCGTCGACAAAGGTCGCCAGATGCACGCGATACTTGCCCGCCAGGTGCTTCAGCAGGTGGTAGGAGCGGATCTTGTCGCCCTTGTTCGGCGGGTAGGGGATGCGGTGTACCAGCAGCAGCAGGTCGGGTTTGGCGGCTTCCGCGACCGCCGCCGCCTTCTTTTGCAGCACGCCCTCGATGATCGAATTCATGGCCGTTCCAGGAAAATGCGGTCCATCCGGTCCCACGCGAAATCCTGGGCGAGGGCGGCAATGCGCCCTTCCATGCGCTCGATGTTGATGTAGTGGCGGAAGCGCGCCTTGGCACCCAGGCCTTCGGGGCGCGGCTGGCCAGGATCGACTTCCCACGGGTGGAAGTAGAACAGCGCCGGCTCGTTGTCGATCTCGTTGACGCGCTTGACCATCCAGCGCGAGAGCGCGTAGGGCAGCAGGCGGAAATAGCCGCCGCCGCCGGCCGGCAGCTTGCGACCGCCCAGCATGGCCGTGGTGATCGGGATTTCCAGCAGCCCGTCCGGGCCGTTCGGATAGAAGGCGAAACGGGGCGCGTCCGGCATGCCGTAATGGTCGTGGGCGATCGGGTAGATGCTCGAGCTGTAGCGGTAGCCGGCTTGCGTCAGCGCTTCCAATGCCCACAGGTTGCCATGGCCGATGGAAAAACTCGGGGCGCGGTAGCCGATGATCTGCTGGCCGCCGATGTCTTCCAGCAGCGCCTTGCTCGACCGGATGTCGTTGTCGAACTCCGCGCGGCTCTGGTCGGACGCGCGCAGGTGGCCGTAGCCGTGGCTGGCCAGTTCATGGCCGGCCGCGACGATGCGGCGCACCATCTGCGGATAGCGCTCGGCGATCCAGCCCAGCGTGAAGAAGGTGCCTTTCACGTCGTGGCGCTCGAACAGCGCCAGGATGCGATCGACATTGGCTTCGACGCGGCATTCGCGCGCCGGCCAGCTGTCGCGGCTGATGTAGGGAGCGAAGGCCGAGACCTGGAAGTAGTCTTCGACGTCGCAGGTCATGGCGTTGCGGATACGCTCACCCGGCTGGCGCTGCGGCCGGGCTGCGGGAGCTTGCATTTTCATTCCTGGGTATCCACGTGGTGATGCGCCGGGTTCCCCTGCGGCGGGGTGGCGACGATTTTCTTCAGGATCGACAGCACCGACACGATCGATTTCTCGAGGCGCATCATACGCTCGTCGAGCACCTCGGCGCTGGCGCGGCGCTCGGGCAGGCCGAGGCCGTCCTCGATCGATTCGATGCGCAGCGTGTCGGCGGCCGGCGTGCCGACCGGGTTCGGTGCCTGGAATTCCTCGCTGATGTCGCTGATGACGGTCTGGATGTGCCCCTCGTTGAACTCGTGCAGTTCTTCCAGGTAGCCCATCAGGAGCACGCGGTCGAGCAGGGTGTTGGTCTTGCGCGGGATGCCGCCGGTGTAGCCGAAGATGGCGGCGTGGGCGCCGTCATCGAAAGCCGGGTCGCCCTGCCAGCCGACCGTGTGCAGGCGGTGCTCGATGTAGGCGCGGGTTTCCTGCGCGTCCATCGGGCCCAGGTGGTAGCTGGCGATCACGCGCTGGCGCAACTGCTGCATGCTGGGGCTGTGCAGGGTGGCGCGGAACTCCGGCTGGCCGAGCAGGAAGGTCTGCAGCAGCGACTTGTCGTCGGTCTGGAAGTTCGACAGCATGCGCAGTTCCTCGACCGTCTTCGGGCTCAGGTTCTGGGCTTCGTCGATGACGAGCAGGGCGCGCTGGCCCTGGCGGTCGACGCTGCGCAGGAAGTGCTCGAGGCGGGTCAGCATGTCGGTCTTGCTGGCGCCTTCATAGGGCAGGCCGAAGGCCGACACCACCATGCGCAGCGTGTCGTCCGGATCCAGGTGGGTATTGACGATGTGGGCGGCGACGATCTGGTCCGACGGCAGCTTGCTGAACAGGTTGCGCACCAGCGTGGTCTTGCCGGCGCCGATTTCGCCGGTGATGACGATGAAGCCCTCACCCTGCGACAGGCCATATTCCAGGTAGGCCATGGCACGCTTGTGGCCCTTGCTGCCGAAGAAGAAATGGGGATCGGGGCGCAGCTGGAAGGGCTTGGCCGAGAGTCCGTAATAGGTTTCGTACATCGTGTTACTCCGTTAGAGCTGGACCGTGAGGGTGGCGGAGACGGCGTTTTCGGTATAGTCGTGGCGGATTTCGCTCTCGCCGACGAGGCGGCGCACTTCCAGGCTGCCGCGCACCGAGCGGCCGAAGCGGTGGGTCAGGCCCAGGCGCAACGATTGCTGGTTGCCTTCGAGGTCGGTCGTGAGCGAGCGCGTATGCGATGCCGATGCCGAGGCCTGCGCGCTCGAACGCGCGCTCAGGCGGTAGTTGTAGGAGGCGTTCACGCCAACCTGGCGCACGCTGTCGTTCAGGCTGCGCAGCTGGCTGCCGAGCAGGCCGCTGTCGGCTTCCGACGAGGACAGGGCGACGCGCTCGCTGGCATAGGCCGACAGCACGGCGGTGCTGTGGCGCCAGTTGAACGCGCTCGATGCCTGCAGCAGCTTCTGGCGCATGTAGCGGTTGCTCAGGTAGTTGATGTTGTCGGCCAGCGTAGGCGGCAGGTTGGCGTAGCGCATGTAGTTTTCCACCGCCTGGCGCCGCACCACCGGATCGGGAATCGTGGCCTGGAACATCGCATCGAGCATGGACGCGGTGTCGATCGCCGACGGCAGCGTGAACTGCTGGCGGCTGGTGGTGACGGCGTCGGAATAGCTCAGCCTCCAGACGCTGTGGCGGCTGCGATGCGAGGCGGCCAGCATGCCGGTGTTGCCGAGGTAATGGCGGCCGATCGACATCTGCAGGTTGGTGCGCGCCGACGGTGCCCAGATGAAGCCGGTCGTCCAGCTGGCGCCGGCCGTGCGTCCGCCCAGGGCCTGGTAATCGAACTTGTCGTAGCCGGCCGACCCCGTCAGCGCGAACGTCGGGCCGAGGCGGTAGTTCGCATTGAGCAGGATGTTTTGCGACGAGGTGTCGCCGAAGTTCTCGTTGTCGACAGTCTGATGCGCCGCGTGCAGGCTCCAGCCGACGTTGCGAAAGCCCGGGCCGCCGACGAGGTCGATGGCCACGCCATCGGCCGAGCTGTCGCCGAACAGGCTGCGCGAATCGGATTTCACCACGTCGTGGGTATAGCGCGCGGTGCCGGTGACCAGGTTGCCGAAGCGGTGGGTCACGTAGGGGCTGATGCGCCAGGTGCTGACGTCGGTCTGGTTTTCGCGGCTGTAGCGGTTGCCGTTGGCATCTTCGGCCAGCGGGCCGAAGGCCGAGATGCTGCGCGCGCTGCTGCTGGCGCCTGCGTCGACATAGAACAGCTCATCGACCACCTTCACGCGGCCGTTGGCGTTGTACTCGTGCTGGCTGGTGCGCACGCCCGGAACGTCGTCTTCGCTGTAGGCGTAGTAGTAGAGGCGGGCGTTGGCGGCGAAGTCCACGCGCGAGCTCTTGCCCACCACGGAAACGCCCGGTATTGCTTCGGTCACCCAGGATGCGCGCTTGTCATTGTCGGCGCGCAGGTTGACGTTGTCGCTGTAGGTTTCGCTCAGGGTGAACGTCGGGGTGACGTCCCAGGTCGCATGGGCCGGCAGCGCCACCAGCAGCGCCGCCGCCAGCGGCGCCAGGCGCAACGCGTACGGTGGCAAATGCGGCGACGGCAGCTGCGAACGCTTAGCCGTAGTGATAGTCATACGTCTCTTCGATGCCGGGGATGTCCCGGGCCTTGTTGTAGATGAGGTTCACGTTGCTGCAGCCTTCGAGTTGACGCAGCGATTCCTTGACGGCGTGCTGGGTCGTGCCCTGGGCTTCGACGACCATCACGATCTGGCCCATGTGGCTGGCCAGGACGCGCGATTCGCTCGTCAGCAGCAGCGGCGGCGAATCGAAAATGATGACGCGGTCAGGATAGCGGTGCGCGATCTCGGTGACCAGGCTCGTCATCGTCGAACTGGCCAGCAGTTCGGTCGCGCGCGGCGTGCTAGTGCCGGCCGGGAGGATGCTCAAGGTGTCGACGTTCGTGCGCAGCATCACGTCCGACAGGTCGAGCTTGTCGTCGAGCAGGATGTCCATCAGGCCGCGCTGGGCCGGCAGGCCGAGCGTGCGCAGCACCGAAGGACGGGCGACGTCGGCGTCGACCAGCAGCACGGTGTGGTCGAGTTCCATCGCAATGCTCATGGCCAGGTTGATGGCGCAATAGGTCTTGCCTTCGCCCGGCAGCGAGCTGGTAAGCATGATCAGGTTGTTCGGGCGGCCTGGGGCCGAGGCTTCGCTGAAGGCGCGCTTGAGCAGCGGGCGCTTGATCACGCGGAAGTCCTCGAGCAGGTTGGTGCGTCCGCCGGCGGCGGTCACCATGCCGGCGTCGCGCATGCGCGCCAGGTCGAGGTCGACCTTGCGGGCGCTCGTTTTGCGCCAGGGCGATGGCCGCCGCTACGGGCCTGCACGGGTGGCACTGGCGCTGCTGCGGCCCGTGCAGGGGCTGGTGCGTGCGCCGGCGCTGCCGTGGCGGCAGCGGCGAGGGCGGCCGCTTCGGCCGGCGTCGGTTCGAAGGTTTCGATTGCCGGTGCAGCGTGTGCGGAGGCCGGGGCCGCGTGCGGTTCCAGGACGATGGCCTGGTCGTCGTGTTCGACGACCGGGGCTGGCGCTGGTGCGCGGGTGTGGTCAATGCGGCTGGCCGCTTTTTCGATAATGCTCACATTCGCTCCTAACGTTCTTCCTTACAGGCCCGGACGGGCCATCATGGTCGCCAAGCCGGCGCCGTACACGCCGAACAGCAGCAGCAGGGTGGCAGCCAGGCCGTACAGGCGCTTCTTGCGCTGCGCCTTCTGGCCATCGGTCCAGTGCATGTTGATGGTGCCCAGGATCGGCACGCCGGTCACTTCACGCAGCGCGGTCTGGCTGAGGAAGGTCGGGCGGAACTGGCTCATCAGGAATGCACCGGCCAGGCCGGCGATCAGCGCCACGATGAAGGCGGCGCTGAACAGCACCGGGCGGTTCGGACCGGTCGGCACCAGCGGTGCCATTGGCGGCTCGATCACACGGAAGGTCAGCATGTCGGTGGCCGACGAGAGGTCGCCCGACAGCTTGGCCTGTTCGCGGCGCTCGACCAGCTTCTGGTAGTTCTCGCGGTTGATCGCGTAATCGCGGTTCAGCTGGGCCAGCTGGGCTTCGACTTCCGGCGCGGTGGTGCTCTGGGTGCGCAGGGTGGCGACGCGCTGCTGGTACTCGGCCACGCGGGCACGCAGGCTGGCGACGCGCGATTCGGCGTCCGACAGCGATACGTTCAGCTGCTGCATCATCGGGCTGGCGGCGGCGCCCGGGTCGGGACGGCCCTTCTTCGCTTCTTCCCGCTTGCGCGCCTGCAGCTGGTCGAGCAGGCGGCGGGTGGCAATGATGTCCGGGTGCTACTCGGTGTACTGCAGGCGCAGCGTGTCGAGGTTCTTCTGGGCGGTCGCGATGCGGCTTTCCAGTTCCGGATCGGCCATGACGGTGCCGCCGGCGGTGCTGCCGCCGGTCATGCGGCGGCGGATGGCGTTGCGCGACTGCTCGGCTTCGGCCAGTTCCAGCTTGGCCTGGCTGAGGGCGTCGTTGGCAGCGTTGACGCGGCTGCCGAAGTCGGCGCCTTCACGCGGCAGCAGGCCCATGTTCTTGATCTTGAATTCCTTCAGCTTGTCCTCGGCGGCGGCCAGCTTTTCCTCGTAGCTGCGGATCTGGTCGTCGATGAACTGGACAGCCTTGTCCGATTCCTGCTTCTTGCCGCCGAAGCTGCCCTCGACGAAGATCGTCAGCAGCGACTGCACCACGTCCTTGCCCAGCTTCGGGTCGGTGGCCTTGTAGCTGATCGTGTAGATGTCGTCGCGTTCGGTGCCGGCGATGGTGATCTTCGAGATCAGGTTGTCGATCATCTTTTCCTTCTCGTCGGCGTCCTTTGCCTTGACGTCGAGATCGGTCATGCGCATGACGCGCTCGACGTTCGGACGGCTGATCAGGGTCTGGCGCATGAACTGCACCTGCTGATCGAGGTTCGGCAACGAGGTCATCCCCGACAGCAGCGGTTTCAGGATGCTCTGGGTATCGACGTAGACCCGCGCGGTGGTCTCGTACTGGTTCGGCAGCTTGAGCACGATTGCCCAGCCAATCAGCGCCACCAGCCAGGTGATGGTCACTGCATGCCAACGGTATTTACCGATGGCCTTAAGGAAATTCAGGATAAGGGCTGTTATTTCTGCCATCTCGTCAGTCTCGCCATGAAGGCCCGGCCAGGAGCCGGACTGTAACAATCAACAAAGAACACGCATCATCGCTTGTTGTTTGTGCAATTGCAATTGCGTGCCAGAAAATTGAGCAAGTAAGGCGACAAAATGGCACCGCTTACAACACAAGTTCCTAGCTGCAATGCATAAAAATCCCCAAGGCATCTACTTGAAGCACTATTGTTATCAACAAGCAAACTACCGCAGAGCCTAAATGTTGCACTACGTCAAGGCAGATGCGCGGGCCAATCTTCCACTTCCAGACCCGGCCGCAGCCTTTGCTCAACATCAAACCCTTGTATTGTAATGTCTAAATTACAAAAGGGCTGCACGATTGATTCCTATCCGAAATAATGAATGCGCTCCGGACGCGCCCGTTAGCGCCTGTCTGCCGGAGCCCGCATGCCTGCTGGCGTTGCGCCTGTTGCAGTCTCCGGCGTCGGGGTGTTTCGTCCCCTCGCAGGCTTGCGGACTTGCGAAAGTGCCGAGGTCTTCTGAAGCAATGCGGTACAAGGAGGGCGATGCAGTCGAGCTTCTGATAGATAGGGTCTGCCAGCGCGTTGCCGCTTGCTGTTTACTGCGGCTTGGCTGATCGGGCACTGTCCACCAGGCAGGCCGACCGTGTTGTTCGCTCGCCGGTGCCCGTTGATGACAGGGAGGGGAACTGTTGCCAGCGGAGTAAAAAATAACAATATTTCAATCGTGCACGCCTTTTTGGCATGCATGATTAAGATACAATACGTCGGTTTGATGGCTAAAACACAATTTTACATTTGCAACAACAACAGTCTGGGCCGCGCGCTCGCTGCTTGTCTGAAGGGGAATGACGTGAGCAAGATCATGACGAATTTGACCAAACTGGCCCTGGCTACTGCCTGCGCCCTGACCCTGTCGGGCTGCGCGTGGTTCAACAAGCCGGCGGCGGCACCATCGGCCGCAGCCCTGGCGGGCGCCGCGCCTGCCGATTACCTGATCGGCCCGGGCGATGCCGTCAATATCATCGTCTGGCGCAATCCCGAGGTATCGATGTCGGTGCCGGTGCGTCCGGACGGCAAGATCACCACGCCGCTGGTCGAAGACCTGCCTGCCGCCGGCAAGACCTCGACCGAGCTGGCACGCGACATCGAGAAGGCGCTGGCCAAGTTCATCCAGCAACCGGTCGTCACCGTCGTCGTCACTGGTTTCGTCGGTAACTACGGCGAGCAGATCCGCGTGATCGGCCAGGCCGCCAAGCCGCAGGCGCTGGCCTACCGCCGCGACATGTCGCTGATGGATGTCCTGATCGCGGTCGGCGGCGTCACCGAATTCGCTTCCGGCAACAAGGCGAGCATCATCCGCAACGTCGGCGGCAAGCAGGAAAAACTCAACGTACGCCTTGACGACCTGATCAAGGAAGGCGATATTTCGGCGAACATGCCGATGCGCCCGGGTGATATTCTGGTGATTCCGGAAAGCTTCTTCTGATAGAACCCTGTCGGGTTTTCTTACAACGGCGCCGGGTGGCGCCGTCGTCGTTTGGGCGTACCAGACTGTCTACGGGGCTAAGTGATTGATTTTTTGTTGCAATTGATCAATTGATGAGTAATATAGGCTAACTGGTACGAGGTTTGCTTAAGCAGTGGAAAGACCTGTGCCCGCTTGGGTATGGCCTACTTTCGAGGACTCAGGAACGCATTATGGAAGATCAACATAAAACTGCAGAGATGTCGCCTGCTCCGCAGGCAGTTGGCGAACTGCCGGCCCTTGATCCAAAAGGGGCGGCGCGCCGTCGCTTTACCCGCGCTGGGCTCGGTGCAGGCGGCGTCATCCTGACACTGCACAGCCAGCCAGGCATGGCGGCCGGTAGCCTGGCCACCTGCGCTTCGCCGTCCGGCTTCATGTCGATCAAGACCGCCAGCCACAACCCGGCCAATTCCTGCAGCAATAATCGTTCGCACGGCTACTGGAAAACCCATTCCAGCGCGTGGAAATCGCGTACCGGCACCAGCCCGACCACGCGCTTCGCCGACGTGCTGGCTGCGCGCGGCAGCTATTCCGGCCTGAAGAACTTCACGCTGCTGGAAATCCTCGAGCAACCGAACCCGGTCAAGGCCATCGACCGCAACAACGTGGCCATGCAAATCGTCACGGCGCTGCTCAATGCCCGTTCCTCGGCCATGTCCGGGATCCCGAGCGTGCTGGCAGAAGACAAAGTGGTGGCGATCTGGGACGAATTCAGCCTGAAGGGCTCGTACCGTCCGACCGGCAGCGCCACCCCATGGACCGGCGCACAGCTGGCCGCTTACCTCGAAACCACCTTCCGCTAGGCCCTCGTGGCGCGTTGCTGGTACGCATGAGAAGTGATCCGACCTGGCGCCTGGCCCCCGGCCAGCGCCTGATGCACCGCTGCCACGACGGCGAATGCGTGCTCTTCAACGACCTTTCCGGCGACACCCACCTGCTGGCCGAACCGGCCCTCGCGCTGTTGCAGGCGCTGCGCGACGCGCCGCAGTCCGCCGCCGCGCTTGCCGCTGCCGATCCGGCATCCCTTCCGGAGCTGGAAGAGGTGCTGGCCGACCTGGCGGCGCTCTACCTGATCGACGCACTGCCTTGCTGAGCACCGGCCTGCCCACCGTCGCCACGCTCGGCCGCCGCGAACTGGCCGCGCGCCTGCGCGGCCCCGGCCTGCGGCTGCAGACCGGCCCCTTCGTCACCTGCGTGCGCAGTGCGCTTCCCTCCCTGGCCGATACCCTGGCCAGCATGTATGCCGACTACCCGGTGCGCGACGGCGACAGCTTTGCCGATTTCGACGTGCGCCTGTCCGGCTCGCAGGGCCTGCGGCGCCTGGTGCGGCCCCAGGTCCACTTCCATTACGAGGGCATGGCGCCCTTCCAGCCGCTGCCGCTGGCGCAGGCCTTCCCGATGTTCGAATGGGCAATGAACTGGTGCGTCTCGAGCCAGGCCCATTCCTGGCTCGTCATCCACGCCGCCGTCGTCGAAAGGAGGGGGCGGCGGCGATCCTGCCGGCGCCGCCCGGTTCCGGCAAGAGCACGCTGTGTGCCGCCCGGTCGCGCGCGGCTGGCGCCTGCTGTCGGACGAACTGACGCTCGTCCGCCTGGACGACGGCCGCATCGACCCCTTGCCGCGCCCGGTCAGCCTGAAGAACGGCTCGATCGACGTGATCCGTGCCTGGCGCCGGCGGCCGAATTGACGGTGCCCGTGCGCGATACGGTGAAGGGTACGGTTGCGCACATGTGCGCCAGGCACGAGCGTCGCACGCGCGCTCGAGCCGGCGGCACCGGCCTGGATCGTGTTCCCGAAGTGGGAGCGCGATGCCCCGGCCGAACTGGTGCCGGTAGCGCAGGCACGCGCCCACCTGCGTCTGGCCGAGAACGCCTTCAACTACAGCCTGCTCGGCGGGGCCGGTTTCGAGACGGTGGCGCGCCTGATCGAGGCCACCCGCACTGTTGATTTCCGCTATGGCGCGCTCGACGACGCCATGGACGTGTTCGAACGCCTGCTGGCGCAGCGCCGATGAGGCCGCTCCCTTTGCTGGTCGAGGTGCTGCGCACCCCCGCGCGCATGGCTGCGCTGGACGGGCCGGGATGGGAGCTGCTGCTGCGCCAGGCGCGCGCCGCCGGCATGGGGGCCACCTTGTGCCTGCTGGCCGAGGAACATGGCATGGCCGACGCGCTGCCGCCGCTGGCCTGGCGCCGCCTGTGCTGGGACCGCACTGCCGGGAACGCCATGCGCGCGCGGTGCGCTTCGAACTCGGCCAGGTGCGGCGAGCGCTGGCCGGTACCCGCTTGCCCCTGATCATCCTGAAGGGGAGCGCCTATGTCGCGGCCGGCCCGGCCGGCGGCGGCGGGCCGGCTGTTTTCCGACATCGACATCCCCCTGGTGCCGCGCGAGCGCCCGGACGAAGTCGAGAGTCTCCTGATGCTGCACGGCTGGGCCGGGACCCACCACGACGCCTACGACCAGCGCTACTACCGCGAATGGATGCACGAACTGCCGCCCTTGCAGCACATGCGCCGTGCCAGCGTGATCGACGTACATCATGCGATCCTGCCGCAGACGGCGGCGCAACGCCCCGATCCGGCGCGGCTGCGCGGCGGCGCGGCCCATCGCCGGAAGTGACGGCCTGTATGTGCTGGCCCCTGCGACATGGTGCTGCACAGCGCCACCCACCTGTTCTTCGAAGGCGAATACCACCATGGCCTGCGCGACCTGTTCGACCTGCACCGCCTGCTGTGCCACTTCGGTGCGCAGGAAGCGGGCTTCTGGGCGGCGCTACCGGCGCGTGCGCACGAACTCGAGCTGGCGCGGCCGCTGTTCTATATGCGCTGCGCTACTGCGCGCGCCTGCTCGGCACCCCGGTGCCGGCGCAGGCCTTCGCGGCGCTGGCAGCGGCAGGTCCGGCCTGGCCCCTTGCGCGCGCTAATGGATGCGCTGTTCGCGCGTGCGCTGCGTCCGTTTCATCCGAGCTGTGCCGGCGTGCTCGATCCGCTCGCCCATGGCCTGTTATATATACGCGGTAACTGGCTGCGCATGCCGCCATGGATGCTGTCGCGCCACCTGTTTCATAAAGCATTCCTGGCGCCGCGCGCCGAGCCGGTGCGCTAGCGCAAGCGGCTGCCTGTGTCCGCAATGCGGGCCTGCAAAGCGGCTCCGTGAAGCGGGCGCTGTCTATTCAGTAATGCACGGGCCAGGCCCGTGCCGAACCGACGAGGTGACGAATGGAAGCAGAACGGGAAGCAGAGCGGGAAGCACCAGCCAGGCCGCAGGACCAAACAGCGGCGGCACCGGCCGCAGTCCCGGCCGAAGCAGCAGCCGACCAGGGTTTGGTGCGCCTGCACGACCTGCAGCAGTTTCTTTCCAGCGGCAGCCTCGAAGACAATCTTGACGGCCAGGCGACCCAGACCGCCCGCATGCTCGGTGCCGACAGCTGCTCGATCATGCTGCTCAGTAGTGGCAGCGGCGAGGCACCGCGCCTGCGCGTCCATGCGCGTGCCAACCTCGCGCAGGGAAAGGATGCGCCGGAAGCGGTTCCGGATGCGGTGTTCGCATCGAGCATCGGCCGCGGCGAGGGCATTTGCGGCCAGGTGCTCGCCAGCGGGCGCGCGCTGCTGGTGGAAGACATCGGCAGTTCCCCCTACGCCCTGCTGGCGCGGCGGCCGCTGGCACCGGGGCGCAGCCTGATGTCGGGACCGATTCCGATCGATGGCCGTATCGTCGGCGTCGTGAATGTGTCCGGCATGTCCTTCCGCCAGGCCGACCTGCTGCTGCTGGAGGTGATCTGCCAGTTCATCGGCAAGACCATCCAGGTATCCCAGTTGCAGCGCCTGCTCGACTCGCGTTTCGCCCAGCTGGCCCTGGCGCGTGAAGCCGAGGCCGAGGGTGCGGCGCGCACCGTGTACCGGAATCCCGAAGAGGCGGCCCGGATCCTGGCGCGCTCGTTCTACCGCGAACTCACCCGTGCCGGCTTCGACGTGCCGCAAATCGTACGCGCAGCGAGCGAGTTAATCGGGCAATTGAATAACAAATTGCACCAAGAAAAGTAAATGGGCGTGCCACCCGGAAATAACTTGCATTAAGAAAATTTGAAATTCCAATTATCGTTTCAATTGAGAAATGTTATGTCGAAAGTTTTTACATTGTTGTTGATATTGCTCTAAATGCTTATGCTAAGTGGTTGATTTTAAAGAGTCCTGATGAGCTGGCACGGCGCTTGCTATATGTTGAGTGTGTTTGCCCAACCGATCAACTTAATCGAGGATTGAAAATTATGAAATTTCTGAAGAAAATGGCTTGCGCCGCTGCTGTTGCAATGTCTTTCGCTGGTGCCGCTAACGCAGAAGTCGTGCTGAACGATTGGGTCTTCAACCCGAACGGCGGCGGCTTCGAAAATGGCCAGGAAATCGGCGAATACCTGGACATCAACGGCCAGTCGTTCATTCAGCTGACCCCGACCGGCGGCAACAGCTTCTCGTTCGTCGAGCACGCTGTGTTCAACATCGTCCAGGCTGACAGCAACGGTAAACTGTTCCCAGTGAACTTCCCAGGCGGCAACATCACCGCAACCTTCGAAGGCTTCGGTACCGGCACCCTGGGCAGCGGCTCGACCAACGGTTCGTTCTCGTTCACCGGCGGCACCATCCGCATGTACCAGAACCCAACCAACAACCAGTACGGCGGCACCGAGGGCTTCTACGGCGCGAACCTGGGCAACCTGATCGCTTCGTTCGACGTGCTGGCTGGCGGCGGCGGCCAGGTCGATGCAAGCGGCAGCCCAATCGCCAACGGTCAAGTGAGCGTGTTCGCCAAGGCTGACGCCGGCGACCTGGCTCCAGGCTACTTCTTCCGCGGCAACGGCGACGACCTGTCGATGGAATCGATCATGTCGTTCGCGTTCACCAACGCTAACCCAGTGAACAACCCGAACAGCAGCGGCACCGAAAACCTGGTCGCTGAAGTTGCTTGCCAATACGCTGGCTTCACCGGCGCCGGCTGCAACGGCTCGGCTTACGCCAACGCTCCTGGCCAGTACTTCTTCGTCTCGAACAACGGTCAGTTCAAACTGGCTGAAGTTCCAGAACCAGGCTCGCTGGCCCTGTTCGGCATCGCCATGCTGGGCGCTGGCGTCGTCAGCCGCAAGCGCGCAAAGAAGGCCTAAGTCTTCTGACTGCATGACTGCATGAGAAAGAGCGGGCTTGCCCGCTCTTTTTCTTTTGTCCTTTCATTGTCGCAAGCGCCGATGGCGCCAGGCAGCGGGGACAATGAAAAGCGGCGGTGCCCATCGGGTCACCGCCGCTTTTTTGATGTGCGCGCCTGGTCGCCCGTGCTACCTGCTCAGCGTTTCATCAGCTCCGCCAGCGGGCGCCGTACCGAGCGCGCGTCGGGCGCGGGACCGTAGCCCAGGCGTCCCATGTACACCGGGTGCAGCGCGTCGTTGAAGATCAGCGCTTCGGTCTGTTTCTGCAAGGCTTTCGCCGCGCCCTCCAGCTTGGGGCGAGCCGTAAACCGGGTGCCTTCGCGCGCGTATTTCGAGAAAATCAGCGGCGTCATTTCCGGCTGCATGTAGAGGCCGAGGGTGGTCATGGTCAGCCAGAAGCGCTGCAGCGCGCGGCCGGCCGCGACGTAGTCGTCGATCGACTTCGGTGCCTGCTTTGCCTTGAGCACGAAGTGGGCGGCGCAGGCCATGCCGGGCGCCAGGTCCATCTGCAGGCGCGGCGCCCAGGTGCCCATCAGGGTGTTGACGGTATTCATGCGGCGCCAGCTGACCATCGCCCATTTCATCAGGTGCAGGGTCATGGCGTCGACCCCGAGCGCGCCGGCCGGTACCTTGTCCGGGCTGTGCTTGCGGTTTTCCCAGTCGATGATGCTGCGGTGGGTCTCGAAAGCCTCCGGCATCGTCAGGCGCAGCTTGGCGTTGTTGAACATCAGGCGCGCGGCTTGCCACTTCTGGTCGCGGCTTTCCAGCCAGGTGAGGGCGTAGCCGGGTGCGACGGTGGCTTCGAGCAGGCGCTTGTGTTCGGCCGTGAGCGGCGTGGTGCGCATCGGCCGGCGCTGCACGGTGCGCTGCGTGATCGCGTCGATCAGCGGGCTGCGCCCGACGGACGGGTCGGTCACCAGCCGCACGTCGAAGATCGGATGGGTGTCGCGTCCCTCCGGCCGGCGCGTGACATCGGCGCGCAGGCCGTGGCCGCTGGCGGCAACCGCGATCGTCTCGAGCAGGGTACCGAAGGCGATCTGGCTCGGATGGCCGTCGAGGTCGTAGACGCAATGGTCGCGCGTGTCATAGGCATGCACGACGATGTGCTCGGGCGCGGCGATTTCGAAGCGCCAGGTCTGCATGTTGTCGCCGCTGGGCGCCCAGCGCGCCAGCTCGAGGATCTGTTCGGCGATGTTCGGTCCGCTCATCATGCTGCTCCCGGTTGTGTGCCTGCCTGTGCCCGTGCCGCGGCCAGGTCCTTGGCCAGTTGCTTCTTGCCGATCCTGATCATCAGGCGGTGCAGGGGATTCCTGTTGCCGCCCGGCCGCCAGGTGCGTACCAGTTTGTTACGGTAGGCGTCGAACTGGATGCCCCAGGGCGCGGCCAGCACGCGGCCGCGGCCCAGCAGGATTTTCAGCGCTTCGGTGCCCATCACGCCGGCGCACAACTGGCAAGCCATGATGGTCGACGGGCCGCGCCGCTCGGCAAAATTGACCGCTTCCGGTACCACCAGATACGGGCGGTGCAGCCCGGCCGGCGCCAGGCCGACGACAAAATGCACGGCCTTGTCCGTTTCCGGCAGATCGCCCCACTGGAAATATTCCTCGAACGTCATCTGCCCTGGCAGGAAGTTGAGCAGGGCTGCGCCCATGCCCAGCGGCGCCACGGTGCTGGCCGGGATGCCGAGCCGCGCGCACAGGGCGAAGGTCTTCTGGCGGATGTCGAAGGCGAAGAAGTCGAGCGCGTCGACGTACATGTCGGCGCCCTTCAGGAAGCTTTCCAGGTTGCCGTCGTTGATGCCCTCGGCAAACACCTCGACCTCGCACTCGGGGTTGATGTCGAGCAGCATGCGGCGGATGACCTCGACCTTCGGCTGGTCCAGGGTCGACACCATGGCGCCGACCTGGCGGTTGAAGTTGGGAACGTCGAAGGTATCGAAGTCGGCGATCCGGAATTTCGTGATGCCCAGGCGTGCCAGCGTGAGCGCGTGCACGCCGCCGACACCGCCGCCGCCGGCAATGGCGACCCGCTTGTTTCGCAACAGCGCCTGCTCGTCTCGGGTTACCCAGCCAATATTGCGAGAAAAAGCCTGCTCGTAGCGAAAAGGAGTGGTCATTTGATCAAAAGCGGGGAAGCCGTGAAAAAGGAGGGCCGCCGGCACGCCAGGCGCCGGCGTCGGGCGGATTTATGCGACTTGCTGTTCGTCGATGCGGCGCAGGCGGTTGATGATACCTTGCTCTTCGCGCGGGGAGAAAAAATACGGATAAAACGAACGTTCGGCCATCCCTTCGCTGAAGGTGCCTCCGAGTTTTTGAATCTGCTCGGTGACATACGACAGCTCGATACGCAGCAGATAGGCCGGCGCATTCACGCGCGGATTGTCTTTCAAATCGCCTTCGCGCTTGAATCCGAGCATATGCTCGTAGAAGCGGCGATGGCGGGGATTGACTTCGATGACGATATCGGTGCAATCGTGGATATCGCGCGCGTAAATTACGGCCAGGTGAAACAGGTTGGCCAGCGAGGTTTTCGAGCGGACCGTGGGGTCGAACGCCAGCTTGGTGAATTCACACAGCTTGGCACCGCGCGCACGGTGCGCGTCGAGTTCTTCCTTGAAGATCTGGTCAGCCATCAGGCCGATGGGGGAATCGATACCGAGCGTCAGGGTGCCTACCACGTCGCCCTTGTCGGTGGCGGTCAGGGTAATGCGATTGGGATCGTCGCTGAACTGATGCGAGCCGGCATAGCCGCGCCAGGCATACATTTTATTGACCAGCATGCTGGCCGAATTACGTCCTTTCGCCGTATCGGTAAGCCGGATTCCATATGAATCTTGGTTCACGATAACATCCTCTAATTCTGAGCTCGCTATATTATCGCGATCTTCCGAAACATGAGCGTTCGATAGGAATTCGTCGGAACGGTCTTCACGTCCCTGCACGTCGTCGGGATTCGTCATCGCAGAACACCTCGGTTTAGCGGCACCGCCGCTGCACTGGTGGCACCTTGTGACGCTATGCCGCGCTTTTGCCCGGGACAGGAAAAGCGCGGTCCGGATTCATCCTAGTTTGTCAAATAGTAGACCGTTACAGGGTTTTTAGCAACGAACGGGCTTCCTCCAACTGGGGGAATGGACGGTTCTGGGCGAGCAGGGTTTCAAGCTCCTTGCGCGCCCCCTTCTTGTCGCCCGATTTATGCAAACCAAGCGCCACGTGATAGCGGATTTCCGGGGACGCCGATGCACCGGCCAATGCTTTTTGCAGCAGCGGCAAACCACGCTCCGTATTCCCCTGTTCGACCAGCATCCAGCCCAGTGTATCGAGGACGGCCGCATTCGTCGGCGCGACCTTGTAGGCCTGCTCGGCGGTGGCCAGCGCGCGTGGATCCTTCAACTGCTGGTAGGCCCAGGCCAGGTTGTTGAGCGCCGCACCATTGTTCGGGTTGCGCTTGACCATCTCCTCGAGCACGCTCGCGGCCGGCTTGTATTCCTTGGCCGCCAGGTAAGACTCGGCCAGGTACATATGGACCGGGACGTCGTCCGGATTGGCCTTGGCAAACTGCAGTACGCGCGCCTCCGCTTCCTTGTTCTTGCCCATCTGGCGCAGCAGTTCGGCGCTGCGGATCAGGATCGTGCCCGATTTGGTCACGCCCAGGGCCTTGTCGTAGGCGGCCAATGCCAGCTCGGGCTTCTTCTGTGCGCGATACAGGTCGGCCTCGAGCAGGAAGCCGATGGGCGACTTCGGATTCTGCTGCTGCACCTCGCGCGTCATTGCCAGCGCCTCGTCGGTGCGGCCGCGGCGCGTGGCCACGCCGATCTGGGCCACGCGTGCCTGCACCAGTCCGGCTGCAGTGCGACGGCGCGCTTGAGCGCTTCGGCGGCGGCGGCATCGTTCTTCAGCTTCTCATGGGCCTCGGCCAGGCGCATCTGCGCCAGTGCCGACTTCGGCACCACGTTGACCAGCTTGCTGTAGGTATCGAGGGCGCCCAGGCCGTCGTCGGTGGCCAGCTGGGCCTTGCCGAGCAGGTCGAGCAGTTCGGCATTGCCCGGGTTCGATGCCTGGAATTTGCGCGCCAGCGTCAGCGCCTTCTTTTCCTGCTTGGTGGCCAGGTAATGGCTACCGAGCTTCAGCACCGGCGGGATCGCGTCCGGGTTCTCGGCCTGGGCCTTCTCGAGCCAGGTCGTGGCGTCGTTGGGACGGTTGTCCAGCGCAGCCAGTTCGGCCAGCGCCGACATCGCGCCGAAGTTCTTCTTGTCCTTCTCGAGCAGGCTTTCGAAACGCTTGCGCGCCGCTTCCGGCTTCTTCTCCATCATGTCCAGCTTGGCCAGGTTGGCGGTCGCCGGGAAGAATATCGGTTTCACCTGCAGTGCCTTTTCGAATGCGGCACGCGCGGCCGGCACATCGCCCTTGCTCAGCAGGACGGTGGCCTTCAGGTTGTAGGTCTGCGGGTCTTCCGGCTTGATTTTTTCCAGCTTGCCGACCGCGGCCAGGGCCTTGTCGTAGTGCTTCAGGCCGAGTTCGGCCTGGACCAGCGCCGTGAGGGCGCGGTCCGATTTCGGATCGAGTTCGGTCGCGCGCTCGAGTTCGCCGATGGCCTTGGCGGTGTCGCCCTGGTTCAGGCGCGACAGGCCGAGCGAGGTGCGCACCACGGCCGCCTCCGGCGCCAGCTGGGCAGCCTTTTCGAAATAGGTGGTGGCCTTGTTGTAGTCGTGCGCCTGCATGTAGGACTCGCCGGCCAGCGCCAGCAGCTGCGGATCCTTGCTGTCGTTCAGGGCCGGCGCCAGCGTGGCGACGGCGTCGTTCGGCTGCGAACCCTTGAGCAGCGCCTGGGCCAGCAGCTTGCGTGCGTGCAGGTTGCCCGGATCGGCTTCCAGGTATTTGCGCAGGTGCGACTGGGCCTGCTGGGCCGAGTCCAGGTTCAGCTCGATGGCACCGGCCAGCAGGATGCTCGGCAGGTGCTCCGGCGCGACCTTCAGGACTTTTTGCACGGATTCGCGCGCGGCCGCGTTCTTGCCCTGCGTGTAGTCGAGGAGGGCCTGGGCATAGGTCACGAGCAGGCCGTTCGGCGCGATCTTGCGCGCGGCCTCGATCTCGGTCGTGGCCAGGTCGTACTTGCCTTGGTTGATGCGGATATACGCCTTTTCCAGGTTGGCGTTCTGGTCATACGGACGCAGTGCCAGCGCCTTGTCGAACGAAGCCAGGGCCTCGTCCGGCTTGTTCATGCCGCGCAGCATGCCGCCACGGAACATCCAGGCGTCCGCATTCTTCGGGTCTTTTTCCACCGCCTCGGCGGTGTAGCGCTCGGCGGCGGTCACGTCGCGCTTGAGCAGCGCGTGGCGCGCCAGGCCGGTGAAGGCGGCGCCGCTGTTCGGCTGCAGCGCCAGCGCCGCCTCGTAGGCCGCCTTGGCGCCGTCGAGATCGTTGGTGGCGAGCATGGCATCGCCGCGCAGCGCCGTCAGGGGCGCCGATTTCGCCGCCATCTCTGGTTTGATTTCAGCAAGGATTTCCTTGAACTTGCCCTGTCCCTGCATGGCCTGCGCCAGCAGCGGCAGCGTGCGCTCGGCAGGAATGCCGAGGCTGGCCGCCTTGCGCAGCTCCTTGTCGGCCGAGACGCTGTCGCCGGTTTCCAGATACAGCGTGCCCAGCGCCATGCGCGCCTCGCCATCCTGCGGGCTCTTCGCCACGGCGTTCTTCAGCTGGATCAGTGCGGCCTTGCGGTCGCCCTTCTGTTGGTATTGCTTGGCCTCGGCCAGCAGGCTGGCGGTCGACTGGTCGCGGTTGCAGCCGGCCAAGCCGGACAGCAGCAGGGCGCCGGACACCACGGCGGTGGTGAGTTTCATCTTGGAGGTAATACGGGACATGGGTTCCTCAGGTTTTACGCAGTGCAGACGCCGTCCGGTAGCCGGTCGACGAGTTTCCTCACTAACAATAATACCTCATGGAATGGGTTGGTTCTCACACAATCGCGCACTGTTGCAGGCGTGCTATTTCTTTACGGAATGACAACGCTGGAGCAGGCCACGACGCCCCGTAGGGCCCGCCCGGCCAGGCCGCATGGGGATCCAGCGGCTGTTAAAGCGGCCTGAGCAAAAGAGCTGCGATGGAGGATAGACCCGTTTCGGCCAGCGGGCAAGCGATACGGCGCGCGCCCTCATACCGTGCGGCAACCTGCAGGTGCTCACCCGTGGAGCCTGCCTGGCGCCGCCCTGGCCAGGCGTGATGGTGAACGTTGAAACTACTCGTCCTTACCCTTGCGCAAGCGGCTCAGCAAGGCTTCGACGTTGTCGCCGACCGGCAAGCCGTGGCGGCGCAGCAGCTGCACGTGCAGCACCAGGTTTTCCAGCACCAGCTTGGCCGAGACGGCCAGCAGGGTCATCAAGCGGTCCTCGGTGCTGAAGTTTTCCATCGAAGCGGCCATCTCGCACAGGTGGCTGGCGACCAGCTGGCGCATATCCTCCTCGGCAAAGGGCAGGTCGGCGAAATCGATCGGGTCTTCCTGTTCGACTTCGTGCATCAGTGCGGCAAGGTGTTCCGGCTTGATCGGCATGCAGGGCTCCATGATGGGTCGGATCCATTGTAGGCCAGGCGCGGGAGAGGACGGCGCGCTGCCGTGCGGCGCGACGGAACAAAAAAAGGGAGCGGCAAGCCGCTCCCAAACGTACAGCTCTGCAGCTTACAAATCAAAAGCGGTACAACAGCGAGGCTTCCACTGCGCGGCCGAAGATCGGACGGGCGTTGATCGGGCCGCTGCTCTGGGCGCCGGTCAGGCGCGAATTGCCTTCGGTGAGGCCCAGTTCGTTGGTGAGGTTGGTGGCCGACAGGCGCAGTTCCCACTTGTCGCCGAACGTGGCCAGGGCGCCGATGTCGACGGTCTGGTAGGAGGGCAGGTAGGACAGGTTGGCCTGGTCGGCCCAGCGGTCGCCAACATGGGTGTAGGTGCCGTACAGCTTGACGGCGTTCTCGCCGAACGGAATGCGGTAGCTCGGCGTGAAGCGGAACTGCAGGTTCGGCTGGCGCTGGACTTCGTTGCCGCTGATGGCCGGATTGTCGCGGTACGTCGATTTCTGGTAGTCGCCGGTCAGGGTCAGCTGCAGGTTCTTGACCGGACGCAGCGCCAGTTCGAACTCGACACCGTGGCCGCGCGAGCCGCTCACCGAATTGAGCACGGCATCGGTCGTGATCTGCTGGAACGAGATGCCGGTAAAGTCGGTATAGAAGGCGTTGATGTAGGCGCTGTAGAGCGAATTGGCGGTCTTGAAGCCGACTTCGTATTGCGTGACCTTCGGATTCGGCACGCCGTTGCGGTCGTTCAGCGCGGCCTGGGTGCCGGCGTTGCGCATGTCGTCGAAGTAGATGAAAGTGTGGCCGGTATTGGCGCGCACGAACACACTGGCATCCTTGGTCAGCTTATACAGGCCGCCGACCGTGAAGGAATTGACGCTGTCGTCGCGCTCCAGCCGGGTGTAGTTGCCGGTCGCCATCGAGGTGCCGTTGTTGTAGACGGTCAGCGGATTGTTGTCGGTGTCGCCGGACGTCAGGTTCGAGACCGATCCTTCCAGGCTCTGGCGTTCGCGGCGCAGGCCGGCGTCCACGCGCAGGCGGTCGCTGATCTTCCACTCGTCGGCCAGGAACAGGGCCAGGTTGTTGCCTTTATAGTGAGCAACCGGCGCGTAGAACACATTGCCCTCCTTGCCGCCGCGCGACACGATCGTCCCGTTGCTCAGGCTGACGTCGATGAGGCGTGCGTTTGGTGTCGCCGTCATCAGGTGGCTATTGCCCAGGTACCACTCATCGTCCGACTTGTAGTTGGCGTAGTAGCCGCCGGCGGTGACGGTATGGCCCGGGAACAGTTCGCGGCTGACGCGCAGTTCGTTCGTGAACGAGCTCAGCTTCTTTTCCACCGACCACAGGCCGGCCTGCACGATTTGCTGGTTCGGATCGACCGCTGCGCCACCGTTGACATAGGTCATGCTGCCGGAAGTGGCAGGTGCGCCCGGGTTATGGGTGGCGTTGGCGGCAGCCAGGTAGGCGCCAGCGCTGAGCGGGTTGTTACCGGTGAACATCGAAATCGTGTTCAGGTCGCCGCTGAAATAATTTGCCTTGTTCGACACGTCCCAGCCGGCGATCCGCTGTTCGTAGTTGGCGCCCCAGACGGCCGCCTTCATGCCACGGCCCTCGGCCAGGTCGCGCTCGAGCGTCTTGCCCGGCGCGGCGTCGATCGTGAAGTGGCGCATTTCGTTGCTCATCAGGGTGCCGGTGAGCGGATCGAAGCCCGGGAAGGCGCTGATGGAACGGCCTTCGTTGCTGGAAATGAGCGGCACGCCGGTATAGAAGGCGTTCTTGTCGTCGGTGGCGCGCACGTAGAAGGTCAACTCTCCGCCCTCGAGCTTGCGGGTGAGGGTACCGGTCAGCTGGCCGCCGTCGTCGGCGGCAAACTGCGGATCACGCACACCCTGCGTCTTGCGATAAAAGCCGCCGAAGCTGCCGTACCAGCCGTCGGCGATCTTGCCGCCCACGAACAGGTCGCCGCGACGCAGCCGCCCGGTGCCGGTGGTCAGGCGAATGCTGCGCTCGGCAACGTCGTCGCCTTTTTTCAGGATGAAGTTCATCGTCGCGCCCGGCTGGCCGACGGAATAGATCGTGCTCGGGCCGCCGCGCAGCACTTCGACGCGCTCGATGGTGTCGTCCAGGCGGAAGGCCGAGGTGCCTTCGAAGAAGGACAGCACCGGCACCGGGTAAATCGGATTGCCGTTCAGCTGGACGGAGACGAAGGGCGAATCGCTGCCCGAAGGGAAGCCGCGCACCTCGACATTGGCACCCGACTGGCCGCCGGTCGCCTCGGCGTAGACGCCCGGCACCAGCTTGAGGACATCGGCGGTGCTGCTCGGCGAAGCCGATTTCAGCTGCTCTTCATTGGCGGTGGTGATCGAAAAGGCGGTGTCGATCTTGCGCGTGCCGCTGGCCGATGCCGTGCCGGTGACGACCACTTGCTGGATTTCCCTGGTCACGGCAGCGCTTGGCGCGTCCTGTGCGGCCGTTTGATCAGTGGTCTGGGCCCGGGCCTGGCCGACGAGGGCCAGCACGGCCAGGGCGGTGGCGGACAGCATGAACTGCTTGGATTGGGTCATGTGATTGCTCTCTTTTTTATGGTTCAAAATCCGTCTCCTGGACATCCGGGCCGAGCGATCGGCCGTTGAACGCGCTATTGTCACAGTGGTGTGGCGTGGCATTGGCGGGCCCCGTCGGCTGCAGGACTCCTGACAATATGTGTCATTGAATCAAGGAGTGACATCGATGTCAATAAAATTGTTATCGATGTCATTTAGGCTTCCATCACGGATTAAATCTGTCATAATTTGCCGCAGAGCTGTTTTTCTCACTGAGCACGCATGGCGACCAACAAGACAAGCGCGACGACCGCGGCACGCAAGAGCGAAGCCGGCACCACGATGGAAGACCTGGCCGCCCTGGCGGGCGTGTCCACGATCACGGTGTCGCGCGCGCTGCGCAACAGCCCGCTCGTCACCGACAAGACCCGTGAGAAGGTGCGCCGCATTGCCGAAGAGCAGGGCTACCGCCTGAATATCAGTGCGCGCAACCTGCGCATGGGCCGCAGCAATTCGGTAGCGGTGGTGGTGGAGATGACGCCCGTGAAGGGGCGGCCGATGTCGGATCCGTATCCGCTGGCGCTACTGGGCGGCATCACCGAGGAACTGACGACGGCCGGCTACACGGTCGTGCTGACCTCGCGCCAACTGCTCGACAGTGCACCCGTGCGCGGTGCCGACGGCATGATCCTGCTCGGCCAGGGTTCGCATGGCGAGGCCGTCAAAGTCCTGCAAAAGGCCGGCTTGCCGCTGGTGGTGTGGGGCGCGCCGGAGGCGAGCGACTCGTACGTGGTGGTCGGCAGCGACAACCACGCCGGTGGCGCCAGTGCCGCCCGCGCGCTTTCGCGAGCAGCGCCGCCGCAAGCTGGTGTTCCTGGGCGACGTCGACCACGCCGAAGTGCAGGCGCGCTGCGCCGGCTTCATCGAGGCCATGCAGGGCCACGGCACCGTCCATATCATCCGTCCCAAGGCCTTCACGTTCGAAGCCGGATTCGACAGCATGGTGAGCCTGCTGAAGAAGAAGGGCAGCGGCGCCGTCGACGGCGTGTTCGCCGCCAGCGATTTGCTGGCCATGGGCGCAATCCGCGCCCTGGCCGAACACGGTTTGCGGGTTCCGGACGAAGTGTCGGTCATCGGCTACGACGATACCCCCGGCGCCGCCAGTTTCGTCCCGCCGCTTACCAGCGTGCACCAGGACCTGCGCGACGGCGGTGTGCTGTTGGGCCGCAAGATGCTGGCGCTGCTCAACGAGGAGCCGGTTGCCTCCGAAGTACTGCCGACGAGGCTGATCGTGCGCCAGACCTGATTTCACCCTGATTCAACCCGAGACAGCAACCGGCAGGCGTGCGCCGCCCGCCGCTGGCCTGGCTCGCCCAAAAATTCGACGACGACATCGCTTAAGGACACGCCGTGCAGACAGCAGACCGCCCGACCTCACCTCTTCCAACCGATCCCTGGTGCATCCGCGAGAGCGCGTTCGACACCGCTTCCCATTTCCTGCGCGAGACCCTGTTCGCGCTCGGGAACGGCTACATCGGGCTGCGCGGCACCGGCGAAGAAGGCTATACCGGCCCGGCCGGCACGTCGCTCGACGGCACCTACCTGAACGGTTTCTACGAGTCAGAGCCGATCGTCTATCCGGAGTCGGCCCATGCGCTGGCCAAGGTCAACCAGTTCATGCTCAACGTCCCGAATGCCAAGGGCGTCGAGATCACGATCGACGGCGAGCGTTTCGACCCGCTGGCCGGCACCCTCGGACGCTACGAACGCGTGCTGGACCTGCGCAGCGGCGTGCTGGTGCGCGCGCTCGAGTGGACGGCGCCCAACGGCAAGCGCATCGCGCTGCGCAGCCGCCGGGTGGTCTCGTTCGCCAATAAACACCTGTTCGCGATCGAGGTCGAGATCACGCCGCTGAATTTTTCGGGATCGATCGGCCTGAAGTCCTTCATCGACGGCGCGGTGAAGAACCAGGAAGCGGGCGACGATCCGCGCGTCGGCTCGGCGGTATCGGGACCGGCCCTGCGCACGCTGTCGGTCGAGCAGGATGGTTCCTTCTCGGCCCTGGTGCAGCGCACCCACAACAGCGGCTTCATGCTGGTGAGCGCGATTGCAACGCAGGTGGACGATGCGCCCGGCAGCGCCTGGCGCGACGGCGAGCGCGCCGGCCAGGTGTTCGCCCCCGCGGCCGCCGAAGGCCAGCCCCTGCGCCTGACCAAGTACGGCAGCTACCACTCGTCGCGCGATTATCCGGAAGGCGAACTGCTGGCGCGCGCGCGCCAGACCCTGGCCCAGGCCCAGGCCGCCGGTTTCGAGGCCTTGTGCGCCGCGCAGGCGGCCTATCTTGCCGACTTCTGGGCGGGCGCCGACGTCGAGATCGCGGGCGACGACGCCCTGCAGCAGGGCATCCGCTTCAACGAATACCACCTGCTCCAATCGGTGGGCCGCGACGGCCGTACCAACATCGCCGCGAAAGGCGTCACCGGAGAAGGCTACGAGGGCCACTATTTCTGGGACACCGAGATCTATATCTTCCCCTTCTTCCTGTACTCGAAGCCGGAGATCGCGCGCAAGCTGCTGGAATACCGCTACGCCGGGCTGGAACAGGCGCGCGAGCGGGCGCGCCAGATGTCGCACGCGCGCGGCGCGCTCTACCCGTGGCGCACGATCGCCGGGAGCGAATGCTCGGCCTATTTCCCGGCCGGGACCGCGCAATACCACATCAACGCCGACATCGCTTATTCCATCAAGTCCTATTTCGAGGCCACCGGCGACATCGACTACATGGCGCAGGCCGGCCTGGAAATCGTGCTGGAGACGGCGCGCATCTGGCTCGGCATCGGCGTCTACGACCGCGCCGGACGCTTCTGCATCAACGAGGTGACCGGGCCGGACGAATACACGGCGCTGGTCAACAACAACTACTACACCAATGCGATGGCGCGCATGCACCTGCGCTTTGCCGCCGACATGGCCGGCCAGCTCGCCGCGGCGCGCCCGGCCGACTTTGCGCGCATCGCCGCCGCCACGGGCGTGACGGACGAGGAAACCGCCGAATGGCGCCGCGCCGCCGACTGCATGCACCTGCCGTACGACGGCAAGCTGGGCATCCACGAGCAGGACGACAGCTTCCTGTCGAAAAAGCCCTGGGATTTCGCCAGCACCCCGCGCGAAAACTATCCGCTGCTGCTGAACTACCACCCGCTGGTGATCTACCGCCACCAGGTGTGCAAGCAGGCCGACGTGGTGCTGGCGCTGCTGCTGCTGTCGAACGAGTTCACGCTGGAGGACAAACGGCGCGACTTCGACTACTACGAGGCCGTCACCACCCACGACTCCTCGCTGTCGTCCTGCATTTTCAGCATCATTGCCTCGGAAGTCGGCTACCACGACAAGGCCTACGATTACTTCATGGAGACGGCGCGCCTGGACCTTGACGACACCCACGGCAATACCCATTACGGCGTCCACACGGCGGCGATGGCCGGCACCTGGATGGGCGTGGCCTACGGCTTTGCCGGCATGCGCGTGGCCGACGGCGCGCTGCGCTTCGCGCCGGCGCTTCCCCGCAAGTGGCAGCACTACCAGTTCAAGGTCCAGCTGCGCGGCGCCCAGCTGCAGGTGCGCGTGACCGGCGCGGCGGCGCAGTACACGCTGCTGGCCGGCGACGCGCTGGTCTTTACCCACCTCGGCCAGGAGGTGTCGCTTACCCGCGCGGCGCCGTCGGCCCGCATTTCGATGGAGGCACAGGCATGAGCCGATTCAAAGCGGTCATTTTCGATCTCGACGGCGTTATCACCGACACCGCCCATTACCACTACCTGGCCTGGAAGGCACTGGCCGAATCCGAAGGCGTGCATTTCGATCACGCGTTCAACGAAAATTTGAAAGGCGTGGACCGCATGGGGTCCCTGAACCTGATCCTGGCCGGTTCGCCAAAGACCTACTCCATGGAACAGAAGCTGGCGCTGGCCGAGCGCAAGAACCGCCAGTACGTGGACCTGATCGCGACCATGGGCCCGGCCGACCTGCTGCCGGGGGCCCTCGATGCGCTGGCGGCGGTACGCGCGGCGGGCCTGAAAATCGGCCTCGCCTCGGTCAGCAAGAACGCCTTTACGGTACTTGACCGCCTCGGTATCCGCGACCGTTTCGATGTCGTGGTCGACGCGGCCCTGATCGCCAACAGCAAGCCGCATCCGGAGATCTTCCTGAATGCGGCGGCGGCGCTCGGCGTGGCGCCCGAAGACTGCCTCGGCGTGGAGGATGCGGTGGCGGGCGTGGCTTCGATCAAGTCGGCGGGTATGTTCGCCGTCGGCGTAGGCAGCCCGGACGTGCTGACCCAGGCCGACCGCGTGATCCCGAGCCTGACTGAATTCCGCCTCGCAGACTACTGACACGCCCACTATCATAAAAAACGGGAGACAGCGTGAAAAACCAGCGCATTCTATTGGCCTTGTTCCTGATCTACTTCGTCTTCGCCATCCTGCTCAACAGCGTAGGCACGGTGATCCTGCAGGTGATCAACAACTACGACGTCAGCAAATCCGGCGCCAGCATCCTGGAAGCTTTCAAGGACCTGCCGATCGCCGTGGTGTCCTTCCTGGTCGCGTCCTTCCTGCCGCGGCTGGGCTACAAGAACGCGATGCTGGTCGCGCTGGCGATCGTCAGCGCCGCCTGTGTTGCCATGCCGCTGCTGCCCAGCTTTGCGACGACCAAGCTGCTGTTCCTCTGCGTCGGCATCGCTTTCGCCCTGGTGAAGGTGTCGGTGTATTCGACCCTTGGCCTGATCGCGACCGACCGCCGCCACCATGCCAGCATCATGAATACGCTGGAAGGCGTGTTCATGGTGGGCGTGCTGAGCGCCTACTGGGTGTTCGCCTGGTTCATCGATTCCGCGAACCCGAAATCGCCCAGCTGGCTGGGGGTGTACTGGGTGCTGGGCGGGCTGTGCGCGCTCACCTTCGTGCTGCTGGCAAGTACGCCCTTCGACGAGCGCGACGCCCGGCTGCCGGCCGGGCGCAGCCGCTGGGAGGATTTCTGCGCCATGTTCAAGCTGTTCGCAAAGCCGCTGGTCTGCGTGTTCGTGCTGACCGCCTTCCTTTACGTGCTGATCGAGCAAAGCGTCGGCACCTGGCTGCCGACCTTCAACAACGAGATCCTGAAACTGCCGGCGGCGATGAGCGTGCAGGTGGCCAGCATCTTTGCCGCCTGCCTCGCGCTGGGGCGCCTGTCCGCGGGCGTGGTAATGCGCAAGGTGCACTGGTACACGGTCATGAACGGCTGCGTGATCGGCATGGCGGCCATGGTGCTGCTGGCGCTGCCGCTCACGCGCGACCTGGCCGTTGGCGCCGACGTGAGCTGGTCGACGGCACCGCTGGCGACCTTCCTGTTCCCGCTGATCGGCCTGTTCATGGCACCGATCTACCCGGGCATCAATTCGGTCATGCTCAGTTCCCTGCCAAAGAACCAGCATTCCTGCATGACGGGCCTGCTGGTGATCTTCTCGGCGCTGGGCGGCACCACCGGTTCCTTCATCACCGGCTATGTGTTCGGCAATTTCAGCGGGCACTTCGCCTTCTACCTGACGCTGGTGCCGATCTCGCTGGTGCTGGTGACGCTGTTCTTTTTCCGGCGCCAGGTGGAGCGGACGGGGGAGGCCGTAGGGCAGGTGGCGTGATGACCCGCGCGGCATAAAAAAACGGGCACCCAAGGGCGCCCGTCTTGCTGCGAAAGACTGCGTCGCTTACATGTTGCGGCGGTACTGCCCACCCACCTCGAACAGGGCCGTGGTGATCTGGCCCAGCGAGCAGACGCGCACGGCGTCCATCAGCTTCTCGAACACGTTCTGGTTGTCGATCGCCGCCTGCTGCAGTGCCGCCAGTGCTGCCGGCGCCGCGTCTGCGTTGCGGGCGTGGAAAGCTTCCAGGCGCGTCAATTGCGACTGCTTTTCGTCGTCGGTCGAACGCGCCAGTTCGATCGTGGCCGGGGCGCCCAGTCCCTTCGGATTGCGGAAGGTGTTGACGCCGATGATCGGCAGCGAGCCGTCGTGCTTCTTGTGCTCGTAGAGCATCGACTCTTCCTGGATCTTGCCGCGCTGGTAGCCGGTTTCCATGGCACCGAGCACGCCGCCGCGTTCGGCGATGCGCTCGAACTCCTGCAGCACCGCTTCTTCGACGAGGTCCGTCAGTTCGTCGATGATGAAGGCGCCCTGGTTCGGGTTCTCGTTCTTCGCCAGGCCCCACTCGCGGTTGATGATCAGCTGGATCGCCAGTGCGCGGCGGACGGATTCGTCGGTCGGCGTGGTGATGGCTTCGTCATACGCGTTGGTGTGCAGCGAATTGCAGTTGTCGTAGATCGCGATCAGCGCCTGCAGCGTGGTGCGGATGTCGTTGAAGTCGATTTCCTGGGCGTGCAGCGAGCGGCCCGAAGTCTGCACGTGGTATTTCAGCTTCTGCGAGCGGTCGTTGGCGCCGTACTTGTCGCGCATGGCGACAGCCCAGATGCGGCGCGCCACGCGGCCCAGCACCGTGTATTCCGGGTCCATGCCGTTCGAGAAGAAGAACGACAGGTTCGGTGCGAAGTCGTCGATGTGCATGCCGCGCGCGAGGTAGGCTTCGACAAAGGTAAAGCCGTTCGACAGCGTAAAGGCCAGCTGCGAGATCGGGTTCGCGCCCGCTTCGGCGATGTGGTAGCCCGAGATCGACACCGAGTAGAAATTGCGCACCTGGTGATGGACAAAGTATTCCTGGATGTCGCCCATGACCTTCAGCGAGAACTCGGTCGAGAAAATACAGGTGTTTTGCCCCTGGTCTTCCTTCAGGATGTCGGCCTGCACGGTGCCGCGGACGTTGGCCAGCACCCACTCGCGGATCTTCTGCGCTTCGTCGTCGGTCGGCTGGCGGCCGTTGTCGGCCACGAACTTGTCGATCTGCTGGTCGATGGCGGTGTTCATGAACATCGCCAGGATGGTCGGCGCCGGGCCGTTGATCGTCATCGAGACCGAAGTCGACGGACTGCACAGATCAAAACCGTCGTACAGCACCTTCATGTCGTCCAGGGTCGCGATCGATACGCCCGAGTTGCCCACTTTACCGTAGATGTCCGGGCGCAGTGCCGGATCGGCGCCGTACAGGGTCACGGAATCGAAGGCGGTGGACAGGCGTTTCGCGTCCATGCCGGTCGAGACCAGTTTGAAACGTTTATTCGTGCGGAAGGCATCGCCTTCGCCGGCGAACATGCGGGTCGGGTCTTCGCCTTCGCGTTTGAAAGCGAACACGCCGGCCGTGAACGGGAAGGAGCCCGGCACGTTTTCCAGCATCAGGAAGCGCAGGATTTCGCCGTGGTCTTCGTACTTCGGCAGCGCCACCTTGCGAATCGTGGTGCCGGACAGGGTTTTTTGCACCAGTTTGGTGCGGATTTCCTTGTCGCGGATTTTGACGACGTAATCGTCGCCGGCGTAGGCCGCCTGCATGTCGGGCCACATGGCCAGCAGTTTCTTGGCGCTGCCGTCCATCGCGTTTTCGCGTTCGGTGATCAGGTCGTCCAGGATCACTTCACGGTTGGCGGCGGCCAGCATGCGTTTCGTCTCGCTCAGTTGCTGACGCTCGCGTGCCAGTTTTACCTGTTTCGACGTGTTGCGGTGGTAGCCGCGCACGGTGTCGGCGATTTCGGCAAGGTAGCGCGCGCGGGCTGGCGGCACGATGACATTCTTGCCGCTCGAATGCTTCTGGCCAGGCGCTTCCAGGCGCGACGGCTCGACCCGCAGGCCGAGTTCGGCCAGCTTCGGCAGAAGGCCGTGGTAGAGGGCGGTGACGCCATCGTCGTTGAAGCGCGATGCCTGGGTGCCGAATACCGGCATCTGGTCCGGGCTCATGCTCCACAGTTCGCGGTTGCGCTGGTACTGCTTTGCCACGTCGCGCAGCGCGTCCTGGGCGCCCTTGCGGTCGAATTTGTTGATGGCGATGAAGTCGGCGAAATCGAGCATGTCGATTTTCTCAAGCTGCGAGGCGGCGCCGAATTCCGGCGTCATCACGTACATCGAGGCGTCGACGTGCGGCACGATGGCCGCGTCGCCCTGGCCGATGCCCGAGGTTTCCACGATCACCAGGTCGAAGCCAGCGACTTTACAAGCGGCGATCACGCTTGGCAGCGCGGCCGAGATTTCCGAGCCGGCTTCGCGGGTGGCGAGCGAGCGCATGAAGACGCGGTGCTGGCCGTTCCACGGATTGATCGCGTTCATGCGAATACGGTCGCCCAGCAGGGCGCCGCCGGATTTGCGGCGCGACGGGTCGATCGAGATCACGGCGATGTTCAGGCGGTCGCCCTGGTCGAGGCGGATGCGGCGAATGAGTTCATCTGTCAGCGAGGATTTACCGGCGCCGCCGGTGCCGGTGATGCCCAGCGTCGGCACCTTCAAGGTGTCGGCCGTTTCCAGCACCTGCGTGCGCAGGCTTTCTTCGACCTTGCCGTTTTCGAGTGCCGTGATCAGCTGGGCCAGCGGACGGTGGCGCGCGGCGATGTCGCCCGCGTTACCAAGCTGCAGGGCATCGATGCTGGTGGGAGCGTAGCCGGACAGGTCGATGTCGCAGGCTTCGATCATCGAGCGGATCATGCCGACGAGGCCCATGCGCTGGCCGTCTTCCGGGCTGAAGATGCGCGCGACACCGTAGGCATGCAGTTCCTCGATTTCGGACGGGACGATGACGCCGCCGCCGCCGCCGAAGACCTTGATGTGGGCACCGCCGCGCTGGCGCAGCAGGTCGATCATGTATTTGAAGTATTCGACGTGGCCGCCCTGGTAGCTGGAGATGGCGATGCCTTGCACGTCTTCGGCCAGCGCCGCGGTGACGACTTCGTCGACCGAGCGGTTGTGGCCGAGGTGGATGACCTCGACGCCGTTCGACTGCAGGATGCGGCGCATGATGTTGATCGAGGCGTCATGGCCGTCGAAGAGCGAAGCGGCGGTGACGAAGCGCACCTTGTTGGCCAGCTTTTGCTGCTCAGGCAGCTCGAGCTTGGCGGCGGGGGTGATGTCGTTCATGGGGTTCCTTCAGGAAGTCGGAAGCGGACAGGTTCGATTTGTACGGTATATGACGTTAACGTTAACGTCAAGTTGGGCGTAAGGTTCGTAGGGTAGGCGGCTCTGCCGCCTACGCGTTCAACAGATGTCAAAGCATTCGCGCAGTATCGAAAACCGGCTGAACGCGTAGGCGGGGAACCCGCCTACCCTACATTACGCGGCGCGTTTCTTGATGTTGCCGCTGAGCAGCTCAGCCTTGCGCAGGCGGAAGTTTTCAACCGCCTTTTCCTTCACATGGCCAAAGCCGCGGATCTGTTCCGGCAGGCTGGCCAGCTCGACGGCATCGGCATACGAGGCAGCGTTCAGCATCGGCAGCAAGCCTTCGATCATCTCACGGTATTCGACAATCAGGGCGCGCTCCATCTTGCGCTCGGCGGTGTGGCCGAACACGTCGAAGGCACCGCCGCGCAGGCCTTTCAGCTTCGCCAGCACCTTGAAGGCACCCAGCATCCAGCTGCCGAATTCCTTCTTCACCAGCTGACCCTTGGCATCCTTTTTCGCGAACAGCGGCGGCGCCAGGTTGAACTTGAATTTGACATCGCCTTCGAACTGCGATTTCACCTGATCGAGGAAGCGGCCGTCGGTGTACAGGCGTGCCACCTCGTACTCGTCCTTGTAGGCCATCAGCTTGAAGTAGTATTTGGCGACCGCCATCGACAGCTTGTTGCCCAGCCCCGCAGCGCTTTCGGCGGCGCGCACCTTCTCCACCAGCAGCGCGTACTTGCCGGCGTAGGCGAGATCCTGGTAGCTCGTGAGGAACTCGACGCGCTTCTTGATGACCGTGTCCAGGCTTTGCGGCATCTGCACCAGCACCGCCTGGGTCGGCGTCGCCGTCTTTTCGACGCGCTTGAAGTCGACTGCAGCGCGGCGGCCCCACAGGAAGCTCTTCTTGTTCGAGGCGACGGCAACGCCATTGAGTTCGATCGCGCGCATCAGCGATGCCTCGGTCAATGGAATGCGGCCCTTCTGCCAGGCGTAACCCATCAGGAAGAGGTTCGTCGCGATCGAGTCGCCCATCAGGGCGGTGGCTAATTTTGTGGCATCGACGAAATCGGCGCCACCTTCGCCACCGACCGCTTCCACGATCAGGCCGCGTACGTCCTCGGCCGGGAACTGCCAGTCGGCGTTCTGGGCAAAGGTACCGGTTGGCTGCTCGTGCAGGTTGACGATGGCCAGCGTGCGTCCCGGACGCATCTTCGAGATCGCGTCGGCCGCGCCCGTGGTCAGCATGTCGCAGCCGAGTACGAGGTCCGCTTCGCCGGTGGCGATGCGCTGGGCGCGCAGGCGCTCCGGCGTCGCCGCGATTTTCACGTGCGAGGTGACGGAACCATTCTTCTGGCTCATGCCCGTCATGTCCAGCACCGACGCGCCTTTCGCTTCCAGGTGCGCGGCCATGCCCATCAGGGCGCCGACGGTGATCACGCCGGTGCCGCCGATGCCGTTGATGAGGATGTTGTACGGATGCTCGACGCTTGGCAGCACGGGCTCCGGCAGCAGACCCCAGCCATCGTCGTCACCTTTGGAGACGCCGGTCGTGCTCTTCTTGAGGGTCCCGCCTTCGACGGTGACGAAACTCGGGCAGAAGCCCTTGGTGCAGGAATAGTCCTTGTTGCAGGACGACTGGTCGATGGTGCGCTTGCGGCCGAAGTCGGTCTCTTTCGGCAGGATCGAGACACAGTTCGACTGGATGCCGCAATCGCCGCAGCCTTCGCAGACGGCTTCATTGATGACCATGCGCTTGGGCAGGTCGGGGAATTCGCCTTTTTTCCTGCGGCGGCGCTTCTCGGCGGCGCAGGTCTGGTCATAGATGATGACGGACACGCCGGGCAGCTCGCGCAGTTCGCGCTGGATGTCGTCCATCTCCTTGCGGTCGTGCAGGGTGACGATGCCCGGCAGGGAGGAGCGGTCGGCATAGCGCGACAGGTCCTCGGTGACGAGCGCGATGCGTTTCACGCCTTCGGCCGCCATCTGCTGGGCGATCATCGGCACCGAGGTCTGGCCGTCGACCGGCTGGCCGCCCGTCATCGCGACCGCATCGTTGTAGAGAATCTTGTAGGTGATGTTCACCTTGGCCGAGACGGCGGCGCGCACGGCCAGGTAGCCCGAGTGGAAATAGGTGCCGTCGCCCAGGTTCTGGAACACGTGCGGTACTTTCGAGAACGCGGCCTGGCCGATCCATGGCGCGCCCTCTCCGCCCATGTGGGTGGTCAGCTTGTTCATCTCCGGGTAGATGGACGTTGCCATCACGTGGCAGCCGATGCCGGCCAGCGCGAAGGAGCCCTCCGGTACTTTGGTGGAGGTGTTGTGCGGGCAGCCGGAGCAGTAGAAGGCCGGGCGGAACGGGGTCGTGATCGCCTTTTGCAGCACGGCGTCTTTGGCATCGAGGAAGGCCAGGCGTGCCTTGATGAGGTCACGGGTGGTGTCGTCGGTGACCAGACGGGCGATGCGGCCGGCGATCACGCGCGCCACCTGCGCCACCGAGAAGTCGGCCTTGGGAGGCAGCAGCCAGTCGCCGCGCGGCGCGACCCATTCGCCCTTGTCGTCGAACTTGCCGATGATGTGCGGACGCACGTCGTCGCGCCAGTTGTAGAGCTGTTCTTTCAACTGGTATTCGACGACCTGCCGCTTTTCTTCGACGACCAGGATTTCTTCCAGCCCTTGCGCGAATTCGCGCACGCCTTCCGGTTCCAGCGGCCAGATCATCGCAACCTTGAACAGACGCAGGCCAACCTTGGCCGCCATGGCTTCGTCGATGCCCAGTTCTTCCAGCGCTTCCAGTACGTCCAGGTAGGATTTGCCGGAGGCGATGATGCCGAGCTTGGCGTTCGGGCTGTCGATCGTGGTGTGATTGAGCTTGTTTTCACGGGCATAGGCCAGCGCCGCGTAGATTTTATAGTCCTGCATCAGCGCTTCCTGCGTGCGCGCCTGCTGGCCCAGCGGCATCGACGACAGGCGCGTGTTCAGGCCGCCTTCGGGCATCGCGAAATCCTGGGGCAGTTTCACCTGCACGCGGTGCGGGTTGGCGTCGACCGAGGCGCTCGATTCGACCGTGTCGGCCAGCGCTTTAAAAGCGACGGCGCAGCCGGAGAAGCGCGACATCGCCCAGCCGTGTACGCCCAGGTCCAGGTATTCCTGCACGTTGCAGGGGTAGAGCACCGGGATCATGCAAGCCGAGAAGATGTGGTCCGACTGGTGCGGCAGGGTCGACGAGTAGGCGCCGTGGTCGTCGCCGGCCACCAGCAGCACGCCGCCGTTCTTGCTCGTCCCCGCGTGGTTCATGTGCTTAAAAACGTCGCCGCAGCGGTCCACGCCCGGGCCCTTGCCATACCACATGGCGAATACGCCGTCGTATTTGGTCGGGCCGATCAGGTCGACGGTTTGCGTGCCCCAGACGGCGGTGGCGGCCAGGTCTTCGTTCACGCCCGGCACGAACTGCACGTGGTTCGCTTCCAGGTGTTTTTTTGCCTTCCACAGGGTTTCGTCCAGGCCGCCCAGCGGCGAGCCGCGGTAACCGGAGACGAAGCCCGCCGTATCCAGGCCGGCGGCGGCGTCGCGCTCGCGCTGCATCATCGGCAGGCGCACGAGGGCCTGGATACCCGACAGGAAGATGTTGCCGGTCTTGGCAAGGTACTTGTCGTCGAGGGTGACGGTGGTGAGGCGGGAAGGCAGATCCTGCGCGGCGGATTGCGGCGCGACGGTATCGGGCATGAAAGTCTCCAGGCTGGTATTGGGTGGTTCCGGCCAGCCGAGCTGCCGGGTAGGCAGCTGTCGTGGTCGGGAGTGGCCGGCGGTGGCCGGCGCCTTGTTATGCGGATGAACCCTGCGGTTCATCGGTCCGCGTGGAGTGTAGGGGCTTCCCCGTCATAGGGGAAATAGGCTTTGCGGATGGGGGTATAAGAAAAACTGATAGCAGTTATTCAAGAAGCTGAGCACCTGGCCACTGCCCATTCGTGCACAGCATCTCGGTGACCTGGCGCACCAGGCGGCTGATAGCGGCGGCTGCATTCGTCAGTGGGATATTGCGCGAGGCGCAGAGGGTGACGGTGCGGCGGATCGCGGGGCTGTGCACTGGCGTGGCGATGAGTTCGCCGCTGTCGATCTCGGCGCGCAGCGGTGCCAGCGGCAGCAGGGTCGCGCCCATGTCGGCCAGCAGCGCCGACTTCAGGATGGCCAGCGAATTGATCTCGATCACGTTCGATAGCGCCAGACCGGCGCCGCCCGCCACCTGTTCGATCAGCGGCCGCACGCCGTGCTGGCGCGCCGGCAGGATCAGGGTGGTGGCCAGCGCCGCAGCCGGGGAATGGCGGGACCGGGCGGCACCGAGGCCGAGCCGGCGCGGCAGATGTACATCAAGTCTTCCTCGACCAGGGCGGAGGAGGCGAAACCGCCGAGCTGGCCGTCGTCGAACAGGACAGCCAGGTTCAGGCGGCCCGATTTCAGCTGCTCGACCAGGCTGCCGGAGATTTCCTCGGTCAATTGCAGCGTGATTTCCGGATAGGTGGCACGGGCGGCGGTCAGCAAGGGCAGCGCCAGCGCGCCGGAAATGCTGTGCGGTAGCCCGAGCGAGACGCTGCCCGAGGGACGCGTCGTCGATTGCGTCACGGCCGAGCGGGCATCGGCAACTTGTTTCAGGATCGCCTGGGCATGTTCATAAAAAATCTTGCCGGCGTCGGTGCTGAGCACGCCGTGGGCGGAGCGGTGCAGCAGCTGGGCGCCGAGCTCTTCCTCGAGCTGGCGCAGCTGCTGGGTCAGCGCCGGCTGCGCCACGTGCAGGACCAGGGCGGCGCGCGAGAGCGAGCCGTGGTCGACGATAGCGACGAAATAGCGCAGTTGACGTAATTCCATGTAGAACTATGTTGTGTCAAGGTGCAACAAATTAGGGGCAAAAAGTTTATGCTTGGAAATAGAGTTGATATACTGCATAACCGCCGTGGTGGCGGAGATTACCATATCGCCGGACCGGAACATGCTCAAGAAAATCGATTCCTCCCAGCTGCGCGTGGGCATGGCCATCCACGACCTCGATTGCGGCTGGATGGAGCATCCGTTTGTCCGTTCCCGCTTCGTTCTTGGCAGCGAAGACGAGATCCGCAAGATCATCCATGCCGGCATCCGTGTCGTCATCATCGACTGCGCCAAAGGGCTCGATGTGGCCGCACCCACGCTGGCCGAAGCGCAGGCGACAACCGAGGCGGAAGTCACGGCGATTGCCGCCAGGCCGGTCAAGCCGGTGCGCGCGGCGCTGGCCGACGAGATGCAGCGCGCAGTCGGCATCCGGCGCCAGGCCGTGAGCCTGGTACGCACGGTGATGCAGGACGCGCGCCTGGGCAAGGCGGTCGAGCTGAACAATGTGTCGCCGGTCGTACAAAACATCACCGAATCGGTCCTGCGCAATTCCGGCGCCCTGCTGGGCCTGTTGCGTATCAAGAACAAGGACGACTACACTTTCCTGCATTCTGTTTCGGTATGCACGCTGCTGGTGGCGTTCTGCCGTTCGCGCGGCATGGACGAGGAAACGACCTACCAAGCCGGCATCGGTGGCCTGCTGCACGATACCGGCAAGGCGCTGGTGCCGGACCATATCCTGAACAAGGCAGGGCGCCTGACCGACGAGGAATTCGCGATCATCAAGAAGCATCCGCGCGATGGTTACGACATCCTGCTCAAGTCGGCCGATATCGGCCAGATTCCGCTCGATATCACGCTGCACCACCACGAGCGGCGCGACGGCAGCGGTTATCCGGACCTGCAGAACGAAGGTCAAACCTCGGAGCTGGCGCAGATGGCGGCGATCGTCGACGTCTACGATGCCATCACCTCGGACCGTTGCTACCACAAGGGCATGTCGGCGGCCGATGCATTGCGCAAGATCTATGAGTGGAGCAAATTCCACTTCAGCCCCTCGCTGACCCAGGAATTCATGCGCTGCGTCGGCATTTATCCAGTTGGCACCATGGTAATGCTGGAATCGGGCCGCTTGGGCGTCGTCGTCGAGCCGCACGAGACGAATCTGCTCACGCCCAAGGTCAATGTGTTCTTCAACACCAAGAGCCAGACCTACATTCGTCCGGAGCTGCTGGACCTGTCGCGCCCGCTCGGTTTCGGTGGCGGCGACAAGATCGTGCGCCACGAGTCGCCGGAGAAATGGCGGGTGGATGCGGACAAGTTCATGCTGCTGCCCTGAGGGGTCTAGAAAAACTCGGCGGTATCGTTCGAGGTAACCGTGCGCAGCAGGCCGAGCTCGACCAGCTCGTTGTAGTGGCAAGCCTGGTTGCGCCCGTGGGTCTTGGCGTAATACAGCGCCTGGTCGGCGTGGCCGAGCGTGACGACGGGCGAATCGAAAGGGTTGATGCTGACGAAACCGACGCTGACGGTCACCCGGCCGACCTGCGGGAATTCATAGGCCTCGACATTGCTGCGGAAGCGGTCGATGATACGGCGCGCGTTGTCCAGCGTCGTCGAGCGCAGCAGCACCACGAATTCCTCGCCGCCGAAGCGAAATACCCGGTCCTGCGAGCGGAACGAACCTTGCAGCTGATTGGCAATGAGGATCAGCACTTCGTCGCCGTACAGGTGGCCGAAGGTATCGTTCACCATCTTGAAATGGTCGACGTCGATCACCGCCAGCCATTGCTGTTCATCGCCCCGGTTGCAGCGCCGCTCCGGCCGGCCGGCCTGCGGCGGTAGCTGCTCGTGTGCCGATTGCAGCATGCGCGTCAGCTGGTCCTCGAAGGTCTTGCGATTGAGCAGGCCCGTCAGCGAATCGCGTTCGCTGTAGTCGAGCAGGTTCTGGAAATTCCGATACACCCCGACGATGCCGGTAATCATGTGGATGGTGGCGGCGGGGAAGGGCGCGTCGCGCACGATCTCGAAGCAGGTATCGGCCTTGTCGCCGCACCAGATCGGCAGCCATAGCGTGCGTCCGCCATCCGGACCGCAGGCTTCGGCACTCGCCGCGCGGTTCTCCAGGCAGTTGACCAGTTCCGGATAGCCGGCGAGGGGCTCGCCCGGCGTGGCGCTGTCGTGGTTCTCGTCGATACGGGCACGGCCATCGGCGCCGACGCTGGCGCGTGAGCGCAGGTAGGCCTGGCCATTGAGGATGGAGATGGATAACACCCGCGTTTGGGCGGCAGTGGCCAGTTCCTGCACCGCCGCCACCACCGAGATGTCGAGCATCGCATGGTCGCGGTGGCCAGTCATGTCCACCATGTGTTTCAGAAGGGAATCCATGTCGTTCTGAGAAAGAGTATCAGCCAACTTGCTGCTCTACGGTGGCTTCGGTGTGCTTCGAATTTCTGAAGAGCAAGCGAAACAGGATAGTCGCTTTTCCGGACCCAAGCAATATTCACATAGCATTTTTTAATCGGCGCCCTCCGCTAGTCTGGTGCGGACCGATCTGGATCAAGCCCGGACGGTGCGAATTGATTCCACTAAGAAAGCTTGCTATCAATCAACTTGCTCTGAAGAATTATCTTTTATAGTGAACTCACTGAAACGGAAACGACAAAGCGCAGTTAGCGGAGTCAAGGGAAGTCTCCTGCCGCTTCAGGGTTGTTCTTATAAACCACCATATGGAGTTTGTCATGAAAACGATCTTTTCTGCTGTGCAAGCCTTCGCTGCTGACGAAGACGGTGTGACCGCCATCGAGTATGGCCTGATCGCCGCCCTGATCGGTGTCGCAATGGCGGGTGCGGCAACGCTCCTGGGCACTCAGATCGAGGCGACTTTCAATGCGGTGAAAGACAAGCTGGCTGCTGCGTTGAAGTAAGAGCGTAGGTTCGCCCTCCGGATTCTGGTCCGGAGGGCTTTTTTTTTGGAGCGGGCGAACATGACTCTTCAACTCCAGCTCGACCTGGTACTGCTGGCGGTGGTGGTGATTGCCGCCGTCACCGACCTTGCGGTGCGCAAGATTCCGAACAAATTACTGATGGCCGGATGGGCTGCGCTGCTTGGCCTGCACCTGACGAATACCGCGGCGGGTGGCTTGCCGAATGCCCTGCTCGGGGCACTCGTCGGCTTCGCCTTGTTCATGCCCTTGTACGCGGTACGCGGCATGGCTGCGGGCGACGTCAAGCTGATGGCCACCGTCGGCCTGTTTCTGGGACCGTCGGAAACCATCACGGCCTGCGTGCTGACCTGGTGCGTGGGCGGCGTGATGGCCTTGCTGATCATTGTATTTACGGGGCGCTGGGCGGCGGCTTACGCGAACCTGCGCGACATGCTGTTGCCGATCTTGCTACGCATGGGGCCGATGCCGGACAGCCCACAGTCGCGCCGCAGCGTCGGCTCGATGCCTTACGGGGTCGCAATCGCGTTGACCACGCTCTGGCTGCTGGCGCAGCGCAATCATGTCTACATGTAAACGCTTGCTGCGGCTCAATGGCCTGCAAGGACCGGTCGCTAGAATGAATTCAATATTCCTGGGGAATGCTCTCCAGTGGATACAAGGAGAAACGCCATGATCGACATGCTGTCGTCCCGTACCGCGCCAGGCGCCGCTTCCCCGGTGCCCGGTACGGCATCGGGCATGGCGTCGGCTGACCCGGAAGTGACGGCGATCCTGCCGCGCCAGCCAAAAACGGTCAGCGATACCGGGCTCGAACCGCGTCTGGTGTGCGCCCTGGTCCTGAAAACCCTGCACGCAACTGGCCGCGCGCCGCTGCCCCTCTTGGCCGGGAAGCTGCGGCTGTCGATCAGTGTCCTGCGCGAAGTCCTGAATGGACTAGGGAACGAACAGCAGGTCGAGGTGGCGTGGTCGGGCGACTCGGACATCGACGTCCAGTACCAGTTGACCGCGATTGGCCAGCGTGCCGCCCTTGCCAGTTTGGCCGAGTGCCGCTACATCGGTCCGACGCCGGTCACGCTGGGCGCCTATCGCACCATGGTCGAACGTCAGTCGCTGCGCCAGCCGCAGGCGCCGTGCGACGCCGGCCGAACTGGCCGCGGTGCTGGCCGACGACTGCCTCGACGCGGCGCAGCGCGAACTGCTGGGGGCCGCCCTCCATGCGCAGCGTCCCTTACTGCTGCATGGTCCTACCGGTTCGGGCAAGACCACACTTGCGCGCAAGCTCGGACGCCTGTTACCGGGCGCCGTTGCGCTGCCTTACGCCATCCTGGTCGAAGGCAAGATCGTACGGATGCACGACCCCCTGCTGCACCCGGCGCCGCTGCCGATCGGGCGCCAGCAGGAAGAACGGCGCAGCTGCGATGCGCGTTGGGCAATCTGCCAGCGTCCGCTGGTGCATGTCGGCGCCGAGCTCGATCCGGCATGCTGGCGCTGCGCCAGGATCCGGACAGCGGCACCTGCCATGCGCCGGCACAGCTGCAAGCCAACAACGGCATCTTCGTCATCGATGACCTGGGCCGCCAGCGCCGTCCCATGGCCGAGATGCTGGCCGGCTGGCTGAGCGCCCTCGACGGTGCGCCGATGCGTCTTGGCTTCGGTGGCAGCAGCGGCGACACGGTGCCGTTCGACGCCATGCTGGTCTTTGCCACCAACCTGGCGCCGGCCAGCGTGTTCGATCCCGCCTTCCTGCGCCGCATCGGCTACCGCATCGGCCTGGGCCCGCTGGCTGAACCGGCGTACCGCGCCGTGTTGCGGCGGGCTTGCCGGCTGCGCGGCATCGACTGCGACGAGGTCGTGCTCGACCACCTGGTCATGCGTCTGCATCGCGCCAGCGGCACGCCGCTGCTGGCCTGCTATCCGCACGAGCTGCTTGGCCGTGTGCTCGATTTCGCCGGCTTCGCCGGAACCGAACCGCGCCTGACGATTGCTGCCCTGGAGCAGGCGTGGAACAGCATCTCCCCCAGCGGCAGCGCCCCGGCCTCGTGCCACGTCGCAGGAATCGAACCATGAAAAACAAGCGCGCCCTTGTCGTGATGGCAGTCGCCATCCTGTTCGGCCTGACGGCCGTGGTCCTTGCTTCGCGCTGGCTGCTGCTGCAGCCCACCGCCAGTGCCGGACATATCGTAGTGGCCGCCGCCGACACCAGCCTCGGCCAACGCCTCACGTCCGACATGCTGAAACTGGCCGAGTGGCCCGCCGACAGCATGCCGAAAGGCGCCTTCACCGACCCGCAGAAGCTGGTGGGCAGGGTGCTCAAGACCAGCCTGCTGGCTGGCGAGCCGCTGAGCGAGGCGAAGCTGGCGCCGGTTGGCACCTTGGGGGGGCTGTCTGCCCTGATCACCGAGGGCAAGCGTGCCATCACTGTGCGCGTCAACGACGTCATCGGCGTGGCCGGCTTCGCGCTGCCGGGTAACTACGTCGACATCATCGTCAGTACCGAGAAGGATCCCGGGCCGGAAGCGAATGCGCGTGAACAGAATATCTCGAAGATCGTGCTCGAGCGGATCCTGGTGCTGGCGGTGGCGCAGGAAGTCAATCGGGACGAGACCAAGCCGCGTGTGGTCAATGCCGTCACACTGGAAGTGACGCCGGAACAGGCCGAAGCGCTGGACCTGGCGCGCAGTGTCGGCACGCTGTCGCTGGCGCTGCGCAACCAGGTCGACCCGCAGTCGGCCCAGACCACCGGCGCCACCAAACTGACGCTGCTGCCGGGCGCCCCAGCGGTCGTCAAGCCGGCACCGGCGAAACCGGCCGCCGCACCGCGCCGTCCGGACAAGCCTGCCGTCTACCGCGTCGCCACGCCGCCCGTACGGCGCAATTGTGTCAACGTCATCAACGGCCTGCATTCCTCGCAAGAGTGCTTCTGATTCCCTTACCGTGCCAGGTGCAACCATGAATACACGCCCCACGAAATTGTCCGGCCTTCCCGTCGGCCCAGTCTGCCGCGCGCTGTCCGGCCCCACGGCGCTGTACGTCGCGCTCGGCGCCATGGCGCTGGCGCTGGCCGGCACTGCGAAAGCTGCGCGCCCGGGACCCCAGGCCGAGGCGGCGCCGCCAGCAGGTGCACGTGCCGAAGCGGGCCCGCGCTGCAGCGGCGAAGCGGCACGCCCGGCCCAGGTCGCGCTCCAGATGGGCAAGTCGACCCTGATGCGCATGCCCGAAGTGGTCCAGAACCGCAGTGTCGGCAACCCGGCTGTCGTCCAGGCGATGCTGGTTGCGCCAGACACGATGTATATCGCCGGGGTCGACGTCGGCACCACCAACATGATCGTGCAAGGCCGCAGCGGCCTGTGCAGCGTACTCGACATCACTGTGGCTATGGACCCGAGCGCGCTGCAGGCGACCCTGGCGACCGTCATGCCCGAGGAGAAGGATATCAAGGTGCTGGCCGCCGCCGACTCGCTGGTGCTGACCGGGACTGTCTCCGATGCCAGCGCGGTGGCGCGCGCGGCGGAACTGGCCGGTGCCTATTTGCGCCGGCCACTGAACGCGCTCGGCGCGGTGCCGAAGGAGCTGGCGCCAACCGGGGCCGCCGCGGGAGGCGTTCCCAGTAATCCGGCCGTGCGTCTGGTGAATCTGCTGAGCGTCGCTGCGCCCCAGCAGGTTCAGCTCGAGGTGAAAGTCGCCGAGGTGTCGAAGACGCTGCTGGAAAGACTGGAGGCGGGCGCCAGCTGGAGCTTTTCCCCGGGCAGCTGGGCCGCCACCCTGGCGTCGAACTTCCTGAGCGGTAGCGCCAAAGGCGGACTGAGAGCGGTACGTCCAAACGGCAACGGCTTTGGCGTCGACGCCCAGAAACAGGATGGATTGGTGCGCGTGCTGGCCGAGCCGAACGTGATGGCGATCAGCGGCCAGGAAGGCAGCTTCCTCGCTGGCGGCAAATTCTATATCCCGGTCGCGCAGGACAACAACAAGATCACGCTCGAGGAAAAGGAGTTCGGCGTCGGCCTGCGCTTTACCCCGACTGTGCTCAGTGGCGGGCGTATCAACCTGCGCGTCGCGCCCGAGGTGTCGGAGCTGTCGCGCGAGGGCATCGGCATCAACGCTCAAGGTTTTTCCGGCGCGTCGATTCTGCCCGTCGTCACCACACGCCGCGCCAGCACGACGGTCCAGCTGTATGACGGCCAGAGCTTCGCCATCGGTGGCCTGATCAAGAATAATCTGATCACCAACCTGAAAGGCTTGCCAGTCCTGGGCGAGGTGCCCGTACTCGGTGCGCTGTTTCGCAGTACCGACTTCCAGCAGGACCGCACCGAGCTGGTATTCGTGATCACGGCGCGCCTGGTCAAGCCCATGACCGCGACCGGTTTCGCGCTGCCGACCGACGGCGTCGATGCGCCTTCGCGTGCCGCCCTGATGCTGGGAGGACGGCTCGAGAGCGCGCCCAGGAACCCAGTGCCTGTCGCGCGCACGGCCCAGAGCGTCGACGGTTTCGAACTCAAATAGGAGACAGCAATGGCAACCAGGACTTGTGCATGGATCGCGGCGCTGCTGCTGTTGGCGGCCTGTTCGACTGCCCCGCGCTTCGAGAAAAGCTTCGGCACGGCGGTGCGCGCCAACCTGATGGCGCAGACCATCGACCCGCGTGGTGCGGCCAACGCCAACCCGACGACCGGCATCGACGGACCGGCCGCGCTGGCGGCGCAGGAACGCTACCAGCGTTCGTTCGTCCAACCCGAAAGCGCCGCCAGCGCCCCCATGCTCAACACGCTCGGCAGCGGACGCTAGGTCTCACCCGCCGGGCTCGCGGGTCGAGCCTGGCCGCAGCGTCGTTTCCCCATCAGTGCCTCAACGAGGATCGTCATGAAAGCCCTTTTGATCAGCCGCGACAGCCTGCTGTTTGCCGAGCTTGCGTCCCAAGGCGCGGCCCGGGTGCCGCCGCTGAACGTGGCCAACAGCCGTGTCTCGATGCGCGAGGCGCTCGACCGCCCCTTGGGTGAAGCGCCGGGCCTCGTGATCGTCGATGCGGGCGACGGTGCACCCGATGACGCCGATCTGCTCGAGCGCCTGGCACGCCAGTATCCAGAAGCCCAGTTCATGCTGCTGACCAGCCAGCACCAGCCCGAATTCCTGATTCGGGCAATGCGCGCCGGCGTGCGCGAGGTGCTGCAACTGCCGCTCGTGCACCGTGCCTTCCACGAGGCGATGGACCGCATCTCCACCGCCGCTGGCGTCGCCCAGCTACGCGACGGCAAGGTACTTGCCTTCATCGCCTGCAAGGGCGGCAGCGGCGCCACCTTCATCTCCACCAACTTCGGCTATGCGCTGGCGACCCTGGCCGAGAAGAAGGTGCTGCTGATCGACCTGCACGGACAGTTCGGCGACGCCGCACTCTACGTATCGGACCAGAAGCCGACCATGACGCTGTCTGACGTGTGCGAACAGATCGCACGCATCGACGGCCCCTTTCTCGATTCGTGCCTGGTGCACGTGACGCAGGGTTTCGGCGTGCTGGCCGCAGCCGACGATCCGGCCCATGCAAAGGAAGCCAAGCCGGAACACATCGACACCATCCTGCGCGTGGCGCGCCAGCATTATGACTACATCGTGCTCGACGTCGGACGCCAGATCGACGCCGTCTCGCTGCGCGCGCTCGACAGTACCGACATCATCTACCCGGTGCTGCAGCTGGCGCTGCCGGATATCCGCGATGCCCGCCGCCTGCTCGACATCTTCCGCTCGCTCGGCTACCCGATCGAGAGCATCCGCCTGATCGTCAATCGCTACGAAAAGGGCGGGCGCCTGCGCCTGCCGGACCTGCACGCGGCGCTCGGCTGCGAAGTCGTCCATACAGTGCCCAACGATTACGTGGCCGTCACCGACTCGGTCAACCAGGGTGTCCCGGTGCTCGAACTGTCGCGCTCGAGCGCGGCCGCGCGCAGCCTGGCCGACCTGGTCGAACTGGTGACGGCGCGGCGTCCGCCCGAGTCGCGTGGCTTGTTCGACCGCCTGTTCGGCCGCAGCGAAGCCGACTACTGAAAACGAAGGAGAGACCATGTCGCTGCGTGAACGCCTGTCCGTATCCGAAGACGACCGCAAGGCCGGCGTCCTGCCGGCCGAGGCCAATAACCAGGCCTACCAGGAACTGAAGAAGTCGATGCACCAGATGATCCTCGACCGGATCGACCTGGAGCGCCTCAAGCGCCTGACCGCCGAGCAGTTCAAGCACGAGCTGGCGCTGCTGATCCAGCGCATCATCGAGGAAGAGCGCATCGTCCTCAACCAGCACGAGCGCCACAACCTGGTGCTCGACATCCAGCACGAGATGCTCGGCTTCGGCCCGCTCGAGCCGCTCCTGAACGACCCGAGCGTGTCCGATATCCTGGTCAACACCGCGAACCGCGTCTATGTCGAGCGCCGCGGCAAGCTGGAACTGACCGACGTCGCCTTCCACGACAATGCGCACCTGATGAAGATCATCGAGAAGATCGTCTCGCGCGTCGGCCGCCGGGTCGACGAATCGAGCCCGATGGTCGACGCCCGCCTGCCCGATGGCTCACGCGTCAACGCCATCATTCCGCCGCTCGCGGTAGACGGTCCGATCCTGTCGATCCGGCGCTTCAGCGCCACCCCGCTGACGGTGCAGAACCTGCTCGACTACAAGAGCATGACGCCGCCGATGATCAAGGTGCTCGAGGGCCTCGGTATCGCCAAGATCAACATCCTGATCTCGGGCGGTACCGGCAGCGGCAAGACCACCTTGCTGAATCTGCTGTCGGGCTTCATTCCGGCCAACGAGCGCCTCGTCACCATCGAAGACGCGGCTGAATTGCAGCTGCGCCAGCCGCACGTGGTGCGTCTCGAGACCCGCCCGCCGAACATCGAGGGCAAGGGCGAAGTCACCCAGCGCGCGCTGGTCAAGAACGCCCTGCGCATGCGTCCGGACCGCATCATCCTCGGCGAAGTGCGCGGCGCCGAGGCGCTCGACATGCTGCAGGCGATGAACACCGGCCACGAAGGCTCGCTGGCGACGATCCACTCGAACACGCCGCGCGACGCCTTGGCACGTCTGGAAAACATGGTCGGCATGGCGGGCGCCAACCTGACCCCGCGCGCCATCCGCCAGCAGATCTGCTCGGCCGTGACGGTGGTGGTGCAGGCGTCGCGCCTGATCGACGGCTGCCGCAAGGTGGTGAGCATCCAGGAGATCACCGGCATGGAGGGCGACATCATCTCGATGCAGGAAATCTTCCGCTTCGAGCAGACGGGTGTCGACCGCGACGGCAAGGTACAGGGATGTTTCAGCGCCACCGGTGTGCGTCCGCGCTTTGCCGACCGCCTGAAAATGTACGGCGCCGAAATCCCGGACGACACCTTCGATCCCGACCGCATCTACCAATGAATCTGCGGGCCTTGCCTGCAGTGGAGCCGCTTCATGGACCTGCTTTTCTACAGCTTCACCGTCTTCCTGTTCGCCGCCGTGATCCTGCTGATCGAAGGCGTCTACCTGTGGTGGTCGAGCACCCACGGCAAGGCAGCGCAGCGGATCGCGCGCCGCTTGCAGGTCATGTCGGGCGGACCTGGACGTTCGGGCGAGCGCATCTCGATTCTCAAGCAGCGCAAATTCAGTGCCCATGAAGGCTTCGATCGTCTGCTGCACCGGGTCAGCTTGCTGAAGCGGCTCGATGCCTTGCTGGTGCAGGCCGGCAGCGGCTTGACGGTCGCGCGCTTCCTCGGCTGCTCGCTGGCTGCCTTCCTGCTCGTTGCACTGCTCAGCGCGCGCTGGCCGATGCCCTGGCCGGTACGGTTCGCGTTGATGCTGCTGGCGCTGAGCGTGCCGTATTGCCTGGTGCGGCGCGCGCGCACGCGCCGCCTGCGCCGCATCGAACACCAGTTACCCGACGCCGCCGATTTCATCGCCCGTGCGCTGCGCGCGGGCCATTCGTTCACCAACGTCCTGCAGATCGTCGGCAACGAGTTGCCCGAGCCGCTGAGCAGCGAATTCCGGATCGCGCGTGAGGAAATCAACTACGGCGTGCCGATGGGCGAGGCGCTGCACAACATGGCCGCGCGCATTCCGCTCACCGACCTGCGCTACCTGATCATCGCGGTGCTGATCCAGCGCGAGTCCGGTGGCAACCTGGCCGAAATCCTCGGCAATATCAGTACCATCATCCGCGGCCGCCTGAAGCTGGTGGCCCAGGTGCGCGTGCTCTCGGCGGAAGGGCGCATGTCGGCCTGGATCCTGGGCCTGCTGCCGTTTGGCGTGATGCTGATGCTGGTGCTGGTCAACCCGAAGTACGTGAGCATGCTGTGGACCGACCCCAGCGGGGTACGCCTGCTCTGGTACGCGGCCGGCATGATCCTGTTCGGCGTTGTCTGGCTGCGCAGGGTCATCCGGATCCGCATCTGAGGAGCTGCCATGAATGCCGCACAATTATCCTTTCTGTTGATCGTCTTCGGCATCGTTTGCGCGCTGGCCTGGCTGGCGATGATGCTGTTCGCGCCAGGGGCGCTGCGTACACGCCTGCGCCGTTTCATCGGCAAGTCCGACACCACCCAGCTCGAGTCCGACGGCTGGGTCGAGCGCGTGGCCAAGGTCTCGCAGCCGCTGACCAAGCTGTCGGTGCCGGACGAGGGCTGGGAAAAGTCGGCGCTGCGCACCCGCTTCATGAATGCGGGCTGGCGCAGTCCCGTGGCGCCGACCCTGTTCTTCGCATCGAAGACGCTGCTCGCCTTGATCGGTCCGGCCACGGTCGGCGTGCTGGTGGCGACATCGGTGATCCTGCTCTCGGGCGGCAAGCTGTTGTTCCTGCTGCTGCTGACAGCCACTGTCGGCTACTACCTGCCGAACATGACCTTGAATCGCATCGTGCGCCGGCGCAAACGCGAGATCTTCGAAACCCTGCCCGATGCGCTCGATTTGCTGACCGTGTGCGTCGAGGCCGGGCTGAGCCTGGAACGCGCCTTCGTCAAAGTGGCCGGCGAAATCCACATCAAAAGCGTGACGCTGGCGCAGGAACTGCAGCTGGTGCTGATGGAAATGCGCGCCGGCTTCAGCAAGGAAAAGGCGCTGCGCAACTTCGCCCTGCGCAGCGGTGTCGACGACATCGACACGCTGGTGGCAATGCTGATCCAGTCCGAACGCTTCGGTACCAGCGTGGGCGACTCGCTGCGCGTGTATGCCGACAACCTGCGCAACAAGCGCCGCCTGCTGGCCGAGGAGTGCGCCGCGAAGATCGGCCTGAAGCTGCTGTTCCCGCTCATCTTTTGTATCTTCCCGACGCTGCTGATGGTCCTGCTGGGACCAGCAATGATCCAGCTGAGCCGTACGCTGGCCAACGTCAGCGGTGTGCGTTGAACCGACCAGGAGCTCCATCATGTCCAGCTGCAAAATCCTCAAGAAAATGTCCGTATTGTGCGCCGGCGCCATGCTGCTTGCCTGTGCCGACATGTCGCACCAGGTCGAACAGCCCGTGGTCGGCGTCGATGCCAATCTGGCTTATGACCAGGGCCGCGCGCACCATGTCGCCGGCCGCTACGACGACGCCATCGCGTCCTACCGTGCAGCGCTGGTGACGGCTCCCCATCACGTGCAGGCCCGCAACGCACTGGCCGCCGCGTTTGCCCGCCAGGGCGAATTCGCCCGCGCCATCCCGATCTGGCAAGGCCTCACCGCCGAGTTAAAGCCTGACGGCGGCCCCGGCGGCGCCTACCTGTTTGCCAACCTCGGCTACGCCTACCTGCTCGGTGGCGACTACCAGAATGCCGTTGTCGCACTCGAAAAAGCCTGCGTGCTCGATCCGCTCGATCACCGCGCCTGGCACAACCTGGGCGAAACGCTGCGTCGCCTCGGGCAGGACGAGCGCGCCGAACGGATGTTCCGCCAGGCCAGTGCACTGCGCGACCACGATTTCCAACGCGACTACACGGTTGCCGGCGGTACGGCCGTGGCGGCGATCCAGGTCGCGGTGGCAGCACCCGTGCGTGCCGAGCGCGAGTGGGCCGCCACCGAGGTGCGCACGACGGCGGACGGCATGCTCGAGCTGGTAAGGCTGCCGTCGCAGCGCGCGATCGCGCAAGCGTTGCCAGCCCGTGAGCCCGATCCGCTGCCGGCGCCGCCACCGCGTACGCGGCCGGATGTCGTGCTGGTGGAAATCCGTAACGGCAACGGCGTGACCGGCATGGCACGTGCGCTGTCGCGCCAGGTCGACGGCGATGGGCTGCAGGTAACGCGGCTGAGCAATGAAAAAGGCTTCAAGGTACGCCGCACCCGCATCGAGCACGGCCCCGCCCATCGCGATGCCGCACAGCGCCTGGCTGAACGCTTCGACGATGTTCAGCTGGTCGAAGTGGTCACCTGTACGTCGACCGACCTGCGGCTGGTCCTCGGCCAGGACATGGCACGCGGCAAACTCGTCCTGCGCACGCCGTTGCGTGACAGCGACAGGTTCGCCGCCGCCGATGCGGTGCCCAAAGCGCCCTGACCCGCCATCCGGGCTGGTACCTCTGTTCAGTACCAAACGCGGTCGACGCGCCCTTCCGAAAATGGGACGATATCCATTCATCTCACGGGAGCGTTGCCATGAAAATTGCACAGCGTTTCACCACCATCCTGGCCGGCTGCCTGATGTGCCTGATGGCCGGCTGCGCGCCAACCGCGCACCGCGAGGGCACCGGCGAGTACATCGATGATGCCCTCATCACCAGCAAGGTCAAGGCCGCGTTCGCGGCCGATCCCACCGTCAAGGCCACCGAAGTGCAGGTCGAGACTTTTAAAGGAACGGTCCAGCTGAGCGGTTTCGTTTCCTCGCGCGAAAGCGCGCAGCGCGCTGTCCAGATCGCCCGTCAGGTCAAGGGCGTGAGCGAGGTGCGAAATAATACCGTGCTGAAATAGCCGTACCGCAGGATGGCGGCGAGCGCAGCGGCAGCCCGGCCTTGCGGGCTGCATTCACACTGCAGGAGCTGCCGCCACGCGGGCCTTTAGCGCCAGCTCACCTTGCCCATGCCATCGGTCGTGGCATTGCGCTGCGCCGGTTTGCCGTACACCGTGGCCGAACCCATGCCGCTCAGGTTCAGGTTCGCCGCCGTGCTGGCATACACGCTTGCGCCGCCGAGGCCGCTCAGGTCGAGGTTCACGGTATCGGCGCGCAGCTTTTCCGCATCGAGGTTCCCTACGCCGGCGAGGGTGGCGTGCAAGGTGCGCGTCTGCCCGGTCACGGCCAGCTGCCCCGCGCCGCGCAGTGCCAGGTCCATACGCTCGGCCTTGGCCGCGTCGATCGTCATGCTGCCCACGCCACCCAGGCGGGCGTCGATATTCCGGTAGTTGCCATTGAGCGTGATAGCGCCGGCTCCGTCCAGGGAGACGACGATCTTGTCGCCGCCGAAACCGCTGACCGTGCTTGCACCCACGCCTTCCGAGACGAACTCGGCAAGGTTCGGCACTGTCAGTTCGGCACGCAGTTTTGGATTGCGGCCAAGGCTATAGTTGTTGCGTTTCTCGGTGCCGATTTCCAGCGTCTCTCCCCGCTGGCGGGTCGTCACGCGCGCCACATCGGCACGCTCGCCCGCCACCACGAGCGAGGCCTGCGCGCCTTGCCGCACAAGCAGGTCGACCACGCCGTCGAGCTTGACTCGCGTGACGCGGGTGTCGACGGCGCGTGTCTCGCGCACCAGGTCAGCCGCGCAGGCAGCGCCCGCACTCAGCGTGAAAAGCGATGCCATCAGGGTGGTGCCGAGCAGTTTGTTCATGGTGGTCTCCGTATGGGAATCGATGGAAACACTGTAAAGGGCTACCTTGCGCGCTGCGCGCGCCGTGCGACGGGCTGCACAATATGCGGCGTGAGCTGCGTAAACGATATACCCGGTATCGACGATCGAGCATCCGAATTTGCCCCACAGCCCGCACAGCCGCTGCCCTCGTACTGCCCAGCCACCTGTACCTGCCGCGCTAAGGAAAGCGCGCAGCCCTATAAGCAAAAAGCCCAGCCGGTAAGGGCTGGGCTTTTTGACTACGCTAGTGGTGCCGGCTGCCGGTTTCGAACTGGCCACCTGATGATTACAAATCAACTGCTCTACCAAATGAGCTAAGCCGGCGTAATCTGTACGGCAGGAATTATAACGCTATTTAATCCGAGTCAGCGTCGGGCGGCCGCCTTTTTTCGGCGGCTCGTCGTCGCCGTCGGGGGAATGCGACAGCGTCGTGGACGGCGTCTCGCTCGTCACACCAGGCACGGCCGACAGGCCAGGGGAGGCGGCAGCTTCCTCGGCGGGTGGCGGCATCTCGGCGGCGGTGGTGCTGACGTCGAAGGCCATGCCCTGGCCATTCTCGTTGGCGTAGATCGCCAGCACATTTTGTACCGGCACATAGATTTCGCGCGAGACACCGGCAAAGCGGGCACGGAACTGGATGGCGTCGTTGTCCATTTTCAGGCCCGAGGTCGCGCCATAACTGATGTTCAGGATGATCTCGCCTTTCCTGACGTATTCCATCGGAACCGTCGTGGCCGCGTCAACCTTCACTGCGAGATACGGCGTGAAACCACTGTCGGTGCACCATTCGTAAATGGCGCGCAGCAGGTAGGGTTTGGTGGAAATATCAGGCATGTGCAATCAGTAAACAAGGATCCGCGGATGAACCGGCAAACGGGTAAGGGCCGTGACTGTCGCCCTGAAGCCTGCCGTGCGCAGGCTGCTGCAAGATGCGCTATGCAAGATGCGTAGGGCCAGTCTACTGCGATTCACCGCAAGGCGTCGCCGCCTGCGGGTTGGGGTAACAATAACAGTGACGCGGGTAAAACGAAGTACGGATACGACAGGCGCGCGCCGCGGCATGCGGCACCACGCCTGACTGCCCTGGAATCAGCGGCGCATGACCTTTTCGGACGGGGTCAGCGCTTCGATATAGGCCGGACGCGAGAAGATGCGCTCGGCATACTTCATCAGCGGGGCTGCCGTTTTCGACAGTTCGATGCCGTAATGGTCCAGGCGCCACAGCAGCGGCGCGATCGCGACGTCGAGCATCGAGAACTCGTCGCCCAGCATGTACTTGTTCTTCAGGAACAGCGGGGCCAGCGTGGTCAGGCGGTCGCGGATTTCCGCGCGTGCCTTGTCGTGGGCCTTCTCGTTCGTCTTGTTGCGGTCGCCTTCGAGGACGTGCACGTGAACGAAGAGTTCTTTCTCGAAGTTGAACAGCATCAGGCGGGCACGGGCGCGCATCAGCGGGTCGGCCGGCATCAGCTGCGGGTGCGGGAAACGCTCGTCGATGTACTCGTTGATGATGTTCGATTCGTACAGGATCAGTTCGCGCTCGACCAGGATTGGTACCTGGCCATACGGGTTCATCGTGGAGATGTCTTCCGGCTTGTTGAACAGGTCGACGTCACGGACCTCGAAGTCCATGCCCTTTTCGAACAGGACCAGGCGGCAGCGTTGGGAGAACGGGCACGTGGTGCCGGAGTAGAGAACCATCATGGTTTATAGTTCCTTAAGAAACAAAGGGGTGAAGCGCCAAGCGACTCACCCCGAAAAATGATTGCCCGTATTATAGCCAAGCGGGCAATGAAAACGAATTACTTCACGTCTTTCCAGTACGACTCGTTCAAACGCCAGGCCAGGAAGGAGAAGATTGCCAGGAAAATCACGACGATCGCCCCCAGTTTTTTGCGCGTTCCTTGCGCTGGCTCAGCCATCCAGCTGAGGTAAGCAACCAGGTCAGCCGTTGCGGTGTCGAACTCCTGCGCATTCATCGCACCCGGTGCCACCTGTTCCCAGCCGGCGAACTTGTGGATGGTCTTGCCGTGCTCGTGCGGGTCCGGCATTTCCGTCATCTTTGGGGTACGCACGCCCTGCAGCTGCCACATCGCGTGCGGCATCGCCACGTTCGGCACGACCATATTGTTCCACCCGGTCGGACGCGTGTCGTCCTTGTAGAAGGTACGCAGGTAGGTGTACAGATAATCGGCACCGCTGCCTGCCGGCGACGATTTCGCACGGGCGATCACCGACAAGTCCGGTGGCACTGCGCCGAACCAGGCCTTCGCATCGGCCGGGCGCATTGCCGTGGTCATCATCTCGCCAACCTTGTCTGCTGAAAACAACAAGTTTGCCTTGATCTGGTCGTCGCTCAGGCCAAGATCGCGCAGGCGATTGTAGCGCATCGCTGATGCCGAGTGGCAATTGAGGCAATAGTTGACGAACAGCTTGGCGCCGTTTTGCAGCGACGCCATGTCGCTACGTTCAGGGGCGCGGTCGAGCGGGAAGCCGCCTTCGCTCGCGCAGGCCAGTCCCGGCACCAGCGCCAGGACTGCGATCAGTTTCTTCATGAAGTTCATGGTTGTCCTTGTGCTCGAGTCCTGGAATCAATGCGGCTGGAAAGTCACGCGCTTCGGAACCGGCTTGAATTGGCCGGCGGCGCTCCACCATGGCATCAGGAGGAAGAAGCTGAAGTACAACAGCGTGCACACCTGCGACACGACACCAGCGGCCGGGGTCGGCGCCTGGGTGCCGAGGTAGCCCAGCGTCACGAAAGCAGCGCCGAACACCAGGTACACCCACTTGTGCCAGCTCGGACGGTAGCGGATCGACTTCACCGGCGAATGATCCAGCCACGGCAGGAGGGCCAGGATCACGACCGAGGAGCCAAACAGGACCACACCCCAGAATTTCGCTTCCAGCGTCAGCATGCCGATGATCAGTACCAGGGCGATCGCGGCAACGAGCACCTTTTTCATGAAGGACAGACGCGATTTCATCCAGACGAAGGCGACGTACAGCACGATCGCGGCGATCAGGATCAGGATGAAATCCTCGGTCGTCGCGCGCAGCACCGAGTAGAACGGCGTGAAGTACCAGGTCGGCGCGATGTGCGGCGGCGTCTTCATCGAATCGGCCGGGATGAAGTTGTTGTACTCGAGGAAGTAGCCGCCCATCTCAGGCGCGAAGAACACGACCGCCGAGAAGATCAGCAGGAACATCGAGACGCCGAACAAGTCCTTCGTCGTGTAGTACGGATGCGACGGAATGGCGTCCAGCGGATGGCCGTCGGGGCCCAGGTTTTCTTTTACTTCGATGCCGTCCGGGTTCAGCGAGCCGACTTCGTGCAGGGCGATCAAGTGCGCTGCAACCAGGCCCAGCAGCACCAGCGGGAGGGCGATGACGTGGAAGGCGAAGAAGCGGTTCAGGGTCGCATCCGACACCACGTAATCGCCGCGGATCCACAGCGACAGGTCCGGGCCGATCACGGGGATGGCGCCGAACAGGTTGACGATCACCTGCGCACCCCAGTACGACATTTGGCCCCATGGCAGCAGGTAGCCGAAGAAGGCCTCGGCCATCAGGCACAGGAAGATTGCGAAACCGAAGAGCCAGATCAACTCGCGCGGCTTGCGGTAGGAACCGTAGAGCAGGCCACGGGTCATATGCAGGTAGACGACGATGAAGAACGCCGATGCGCCTGTCGAGTGCATGTAGCGCACCAGCCAGCCCGACGGTACTTCACGCATGATGTATTCGACCGAACCGAAGGCCAGGTTGGCGTCCGGCTTGTAATGCATCGTCAGGAAGATGCCGGTGACGATCTGCAGTACCAGGATCAGCATCGCCAGCGAGCCGAACAGGTACCAGATATTGAAATTCTTCGGGGCGTAGTACTTGCCCCACTGGTCATTCCAGAGCTTCGACAGCGGGAAGCGGTCGTCGATCCAGGCCAGCGCCTTGTGGCCGGCCGGCGCGGCGGCCGGCAGCTTGGTTTCCTTGAATGGGCCGCCCATGTTATGCCTCGCCTTTCTCGTCTTTGCCGATCACGATGCGGGTGTCGGTCATGTACATGTAAGGCGGGATGTCCAGGTTCGTCGGCGCCGGCTTGTTCTTGAACACGCGTGCCGACAGGTCGAAGGTCGAGCCATGGCAGGGGCACAGGAAGCCGCCGTGCCAGTTGTCCGGCAGGTTCGGCTGCGGGCCTTCGGCAAAACGGGAGGAGGGCGAGCAGCCCAGGTGCGAGCAGATGCCGACGGTGACCAGGACTTCCTGGTGCTCCTTGCGGGAACGGAATTCGTTTTTCGCGTATTCCGGCATATCGATCTGGTAGACCTTCTCGGAGTTCGGGTCGGCCACCAGGTCGTTGTTTTTCGGGATGCTGGCGAGCATTTCCGGCGTACGGCGCAAGATCCACACCGGCTTGCCGCGCCACTCGACGACCTTCATCTCTCCCGGCTTGACGTCGGAGATATCGACTTCGACCGGAGCGCCGGCGGCCTTGGCGCGCTCGGACGGTTGGAACGTACTGACCAGTGCACCTGCCGTGGCCACACCGACGACGCCACCCGCCGCACATGTGGCGACGAGCAGCCCACGCCGGCCTGAATCGACCTGCTTTTCATTACTCATACCAACCCCACTCCGTGAATTTACGAATCTTGAGAATCAATTAAGAGCTTGCAGCAACACAAAATTATATGTGAATGGCAATCTTTATTGGAGAAAAATATATGCAGTGTGCGCTTGGCGTGGCATGGGCCTGCTGTCGAGTGCCCAACCTGCATGAGCGCGGCCGTTTTCGCCCTGCGCCGGCAGGCCCGCGGCAGGCCCCAACAGGGCGTGCGAACGGTCGCGCAACCCTTGCGGTATCATCACACGAGCTAAATCGATCAATCGGGAGCCAGGATGGCGATGCTGGAGGAGTTCAAACGGTTTGCCATGCGTGGCAATGTGGTCGACCTGGCAGTCGGCGTCATCATCGGAGGGGCGTTCGGGCGCATCGTCGACTCGCTGGTGCAAGACGTCATCATGCCGCCAATCGGGAAACTGTTTGGCGGACTCGATTTCGCCAATTACTATATACCCTTGAATAACCAGGCTCCCGGCCTGGCGCTGGCCGAAGCAAAAAAAGCCGGTGCGGTCATTGCGTACGGCAATTTCCTGACGATTCTCCTGAATTTCGTCATTCTCGCCTTCATCATTTTCCAGATGGTGCGCCTGATGAACCGCATGCGCCAGCGTGTCATGCCCGAAGAGCAGGCGAAAGCCCCCGCCACGCCGGAAGACATCGTGCTGCTGCGCGAAATCCGCGACGCCCTGACAAAAAAACCCTGACGCGGACAAAGTGAAAGACGACGTCGTCATCTCCCGTCCAGGCGCCGCGCGCCGCCTCTGGCTGCTGTTCGCCCAGGTGGTGACGGTTGCGCTGGCCCTGTATTTTGTCGCCGCGACCCTGCGCCCCGACTGGTTCAAGCGCGCACCCGTGCAGGTGCCGGTCGGCCCCGGCGCGGGCGCGGTGCCGCTGCTGCAGGCGCAGTCGAGCCCCCCTGCGGGCAGCTACCGGGAAGCGGCCGGACGCGCCATGCCGGCAGTGGTGAACATCCTCACCAGCAAGACCTCGCGCGAAGCCCACCCGATCCTGAAGGATCCCTTCTTCCGCCGCTTCTTCGGCGACCGCATGCCGCCCGAGGAACAGATGTCGAGCCTCGGTTCGGGCGTGATCGTCAGCAGCGAAGGCTATATATTGACCAATTTCCACGTCGTCGAAGGTGCCGACCAGATCGAGGTCGGCCTGGCCGATGGACGCAAGGCCAGTGCGAAAATCGTCGGCACCGACCCCGAGACCGACCTGGCCGTGATCCGCATCGGCGCTCCGAACCTGCCGGTGATGGTGCTGGCCAAGCCGGACGAGGCGCGCGTCGGCGACGTCGTACTGGCCATCGGCAACCCCTTCGGTGTCGGCCAGACCGTTACCATGGGCATCATTTCGGCCGTGGGACGCAACAACCTGCACATCAACCACTTCGAGAATTTCATCCAGACCGATGCGGCGATTAACTTCGGTAACTCGGGCGGGGCACTGGTCGACATCCACGGTAACCTGCTCGGCATCAATTCGGCGATCTACTCGCAGACCGGCGGCTCGGTCGGGATCGGTTTTGCCATCCCCGTCTCCACCGCGCGCAACGTGCTCGAATCGATCATCAAGAGCGGCCAGGTCGTGCGCGGCTGGATCGGCATCGAGTCGCAGGACATCACCCCGGAACTTGCCGACAGTTTTGGTTTGGCCCGCAAGAGCGGCACCATCATCGCCGGCGTGGTGCGCAACGGCCCCGCCGACCGCGCCGGCGTACGTCCGGGCGACATCCTCCTTGCCGTAGAAGGCAAGAAGGTGGCCAATACCGGCGAGATGCTCAACCTCATTGCCGGGCTGGCACCCGGCGCCAAGGCGCGCCTGACGCTGATGCGCCAGAATCGCGAGTCCACGGTCGCCGTCACCGTCGGCAAGCGTCCACGCGCTCTCCAGTAACCTTGATCGACATCCCATGCACCTGCGCGACCTGACGCAATACCTTACCGAACTCAAGGAAAACAACACCCGTCCCTGGTTCATCATGAACAAGCCGCGCTACGACATCCTGCGCGAAGAATTCCAGGCCGTGGTGACCGAGCTGATCCGTGAATTGTCCCGTTTTGATCGCGACGTCGCTGCCGTCGATCCAAAGAAGGCGATGTTCCGCATTAATCGCGACATCCGCTTTTCGAACGACAAGACCCCCTATAAAACCCGCTTCTCGGCCGGCATCACGCCGAACAACCGGCGCCGTCCCAGCGAGGGCGGCGGCTCGACCTATTACTTCCAGATCGAGGGCGACGGCACCCTCGGTTTCGGCGCGGGGGAATACCTGCCGCCGGCCGCGCGCCTGAAGGCGATCCGCGAACACGTCGTCAACGATGCGACAGGTTTCGCAAAAATGTTAAAGAATAAACACCTGCGCGCGACCTATGGCGACCTGCTCGACGAAGACAAGCTGCAGCGTCCGCCAAAAGGTTTCGATCCGGCCCATCCGCATATCGAGCACATCAAGCTGAAAAGCTTTTTCGTGTGGACCGAAGTGCCCTTGACGCTGAATGCGCCCGACGAACTGGTGCCGCGCCTGGCGCGCGGATTCGAGGATGCCTTTGCGCTGGTGAAATGGCTGCGCGCGGTTCCGCATACAACCGAAGACGAGTAGAAAGGGGGCGACATGGCCTTGCAACATGCAGCATCGGGCGAACGGATCGCCTTGCAACGCGGCGAAGACGACATCGCGAACTTCACGTCGATTGCGCTGGCAAAGACCGAACACATGGAACTGATCCGGCTGGTCGTCACCAAGGACAAGCCGATGCCGGAACACCGGGTCGAGGGAGAAATCACGCTGCTGTGCCTGGAAGGCGAACTCGCCGTCGATGCGCATGGCCGCACCATCGTGCTGCGGCCGAATGAAATGGTGTACCTGGCCGGCGGCGAACCGCACGCGATCCGCGCCAACCAGGACGGCGTGGCCCTGATGACGATCCTGCTGGGGCAGGTGCGTACCGGCGGACCGACCAACGACCCGCGCGGACAGGCCGCTTGACCTGGCCTGGGGGGACGTGGCCGGCCACGTTCACCCTGGGGTTGGCACGCGTCGCGTGCCATTACGCGTACAAACTACGCCAGCTCATCGCGCGGATCGCGCGCCAATAGCTGCTTCGCCATTTCCGCCGCATCGTAGCCATCGAACAGCACGGCCGCCACCGCGTCGGTAATCGGCATTTCCACGCCCATCTTCGCCGCCAGTTCGCGCACCGCCTTCGAGCACGGCACCCCTTCGGCCACGTGGCCCAGTTCGGCAACGATCGTGTCCAGCGGCTTGCCCTGCGCCAGCGCCAGGCCGACGCGGCGATTGCGCGACAGGTCGCCGGTGCAGGTAAGGATCAGGTCGCCCATGCCGGTCAGGCCCATGAAAGTACTGGCGCGTCCTCCGAGCGCGGTGCCGAGACGGGTGATTTCGGCCAGGCCGCGCGTGATCAGGGCTGCGCGCGTTCAGGCCAAGGCCGAGGCCGTCAGCGGTGCCGGTGGCGATCGCCAGCACGTTCTTGACGGCGCCGCCCACTTCCACGCCCACTACGTCGTCGCAGGCGTACACGCGGACCTTGCCGCCGTGGACAGCGGCGACGACGCGCTCGCGCAGGGTGGGCGAGGTCGATGCCACCGTCAGCGCGCAGGGCAGGCCGCGCGCGACTTCCTGGGCGAACGAGGGGCCCGACAGGGCCGCGCCCGGCACGGTGTCGCCCAGCACTTCACGCACCACCTGGTGCGGCAGCAGGCCGGTGCCGTATTCGAAGCCTTTGCAGAGCCAGACCACGTTCGGGATTGCCCGGCCTTTCAGGCTGGCCAGCAGCGGGCGCAGGCCGGCCACCGGGCAGGCCGCGATCAAGAGCGGCGCCTCGTCCTCGCTTGCCCCCCTCGACGTGGGCCAGCGCCTCCTCGAAGTCGCTGCTCACGCGCAGGGCGGCGGGCAGAGGCTGGCCCGGCAGGTAATGGGTGTTCTCGCGTGCCGCGGCAGTGGCCGCCATCTGCTCGGGATTGCGGCCCCACAGCAGCACGTCGTGGCGGGCCGCTACCGCGATGGCGACAGCGGTACCCCAGGCGCCGGCGCCGAGGACAGTGATCTTGTTCATTTTCTTCAATTCTTGCATGGTGTCGATTCAGATGCCCCAGACATCGGCGGCCCGTACATAGCCGCCAATGCCGTCCTGGTGGCGTACACGTACCCAGCCGGTCGCCTGCGGATCGACCAGTTCGAGCAGCACGCCCTTGTCGGCGTTCATCAGGATGGGGGCGTTGTCCTCGGGCGCCGCGCGCAGGCGTGCCAGCGGTACTTTCACGACCACATTGCGGCGCGCCGACAAGCCCTTCGCCTCGGTCCAGGTCAGGTCGCCATCGGCGTCGCGTACCTTGACCCAGTCGCCATAGCGCGCCAGGATTTCGACCGGCATGCCGCGCGGCGCCACGAAGCGCTTCCCGCCCTTGGCCGAGGGAGCGTCGTACAGCAGCACGGAGGGTGCGCCGACCGAACGGAAGTCGAAGGCGCTGGCGCTGGCGCATGCCAGTAGCAACAGGGCGGCGGCGAACGGGCGAGGAATGGTCATGGCAGGCCTTGGCGCGGTAAACCGATGCCTAGATGGCAGGAAGGGCATCCGCACCGCGCTTTAGCAGCGCAACACGAATGCCCGTCACGGAACTGCGGGGCACGTCGGGGCAGGATCCGATCGCATGGACCGGCTACTACCCGAGTGCCAACGTCAGTCTTGCTTAGTTCGCCGGTGCGCCGGCAGCGGCTTCGGCCATCGCCTGGCGACGCTGCTGGTAGAACACCTCGAAGTTGATCTCGGCCAGGTGCACAGGCGGGAAGCCGGCACGGGTGATCACGTCGGCGATGTTGCTGCGCAGGTAAGGATAAACGATGTTCGGGCAGCCGATGCCCAGCAGCGGATCCATCTGCTCGGCAGGGATGTTGCGTGCTTCGAAGATGCCGCCTTGCTTGCCTTCAACCAGGAAAGCGACCTTGTCCTTGACCTTGGCCGTCACGGTGATCGTCACGGTCGACTCGTAGATGCCGTCGGCGATGGCTTCGGCGCCGACGTCCAGCGACACCTCGATGGTCGGGGCTTCCTGCTCGAGGAAGATGGCCGGGGAATTCGGTTGTTCCAGCGACATGTCCTTCAGATAGACGCGTTGGATTTGGAAGACTGGTTGCAGATTTTCGTCAGACATGGAACGCTTTCGTTATGAAGTAGAAGGGACGGCCAGCGCCGTCCCTGATGGGCTGGCGTCAAACGCAGCGGCAATTGTATCAAAATCAATTTGGATGCAATAGCTCCGGCGAGAGAGGGGCGATATAACCGCTCTCCACCTTGCGCAGACGCTGTCTTGCCTTGATTTGCCTGAACTTTTCCTTACTCGCCCTTGAGCAGCGGGTCGAGGCGGCCAGCCTGGTCGAGCGCGTACAGGTCGTCGAAGCCGCCGACGTGGGTCTCGCCCACGTAGATCTGCGGCACCGTGCGCCGGCCCGTCTTCTGCATCATGATCTGGCGCTGTTCCGGGTCGAGGTCGACGCGGATGCGCTCGATGTCGGTCACGCCTTTCGCTTCGAGCAGGCGCTCGGCGCGCACGCAATAGGGGCAGCTGGCAGTGTGGTAGAGCACAACATGGGCAGTCATTTGAATTCCTTCCTGTCTTGATTTAGCGCACCTGACAAACCTGCATCGCCGCGCTGCAGCGCCTCCCCGGAAGGCGCACCTGCAACGCGTGGCGAACGACTTGATCAGGCACTTTTACTTGGTCACCGGCAAACCGGCTGCCGTCCAGGCCGTCATGCCGCCCTCCAGGCTCAGGGCATCGGCAAAGCCGGCGGCTTTCAGCAGGCGCACGGCCTTGTCCGAGCGCGCGCCGCTCTGGCAAATCACGACGACGGTACGGCTTTTCGCTTTTTCCAGTTCGCCGATGCGATTCCCGAAGTCTGCCAGCGGAATGTTTTTTGCGTCGCGCACGTGGCCAGCGGCAAATTCCTCGGCAGTACGGACGTCCACGACCGTGGTCTTGCCCCGGTTGATGAGCTGGGTAACCTGGACCGCGGTGGCGCGGCGGCCCTTCGGCAGCAGGGCGGGGAACAGCAGTGCGCCACCGGAAACGAGGGCGATTGCAACAATGAAGATATTATCGAGGATGAATTTCACAAGGTTTCCAATGGTTGAACGCAATCCGCGCATTATAAAATAGAAGGCGGACAGGAATCTTTTGGCACCTCGAGATCGACCCGGGGTCCCTTCGCAGACTTTTATATAGAGTAGAGAAGAGCTTATGTACAAAATCGTATTCATGCGCCACGGCGAATCGACCTGGAACCTGGAAAACCGCTTTACCGGCTGGACCGACGTCGACCTGACCGAGAAGGGTGTCAACGAGGCGCGCAGCGCCGGCCGCGTACTGCGCGAAGCCGGTTTCCATTTCGACCTGGCCTACACCTCGGTGTTGAAGCGCGCCATCCGCACCCTCTGGCTGGCGCTCGACGAGATGGACCAGATGTACCTGCCGATCAAGAACGACTGGCGCCTGAACGAACGCCACTATGGCGGCCTGCAAGGTTTGGACAAGGCCGAGACGGCCGCGAAGTATGGCGACGAGCAAGTGCTGGTCTGGCGCCGCAGCTACGACACGCCGCCGCCGGCGCTGGAAGAAGCCGACGAGCGCACCTCGTTCAAGGACCCGCGCTACGCCAGCCTGGACAAATCGCAGATCCCGCTTACCGAGTGCCTGAAGGATACGGTGGCGCGCGTGATGCCCGCCTGGAACGACGAAATCGCCCCGGCCATCCGCGCCGGCAAGCAGATCCTGATTTCGGCCCACGGCAACAGCCTGCGCGCCATCATCAAAATGCTCGACAACATCAGCGACAGCGACATCGTCAGCCTCAACATTCCAAACGGCCAGCCGCTGGTCTACGAACTCGATGCCGACCTGAAGCCGATCCGCCACTACTACCTGGGCGACCAGGAAGCGATCGCCGCCGCCATGGCAGCGGTTGCCAATCAAGGGAAGGCGAAGTAAGTCTTGCGTTTCCCAATCAAGAAGTCGGCCGGCAGCGCCCTGCTGTGCGGCCTGCTGGCGGTGTGCCTGTCAAGCGGCCTGGTAGCACCCGCCTGCGCGACCGGTGCAGCCAAGCCGACCGAACGCAGCCGGCAAAAAGCGGCGGCCGAGGCCAAGCGCGCCGGCATCCAGCAAAAGCTGACCGCACTCAAGAAGGAAATCAGCCGCACCGAGAGCGAGAAGGAAGACGTGGCCGACAACCTGGCCGAGTCGGAAGAGGCGATCTCGAACGCCAACCGCGCGCTGCGCGACCTCGCCGACGAACAGCGCGAGACCAACCTGCGCCTGCAGGACCTGGGTACCGAACAGGAACGCCTCGCACAAACAATTGCGGCACAGAAGAAACAATTGTCGGCCCTGCTGCGCGAGCACTATGTCGCCGGCAACGAAGACCGCATCAAGCTGCTGCTCTCGGGAGATAACCCGAACCGGATCAACCGCGACCTGCAGATGATGGCCTATGTCTCGCAGGCGCAAGCGAAATTGCTGTCCGCCCTGAACGCCAACCTGGCGCAGGTCGAGCAGAATCGCGAGAAGGTCGAGAACGCCAAAACCGAACTCGAAGAAATCGCCCAGGAGCAGCGCGACCAGAAGGCCGTGCTGGAGAAGGAAAAGGCGAAACGTGCCGCCCTGCTGGGCGAGCTGTCGAGCCGCCTGGTCAGCCAGCGCAAGCAGGTCGACAGCCTGGAGCGCGACGAACAGCGCCTGAGCGGCCTGGTCGACAGCCTGACGCGCCTGATCCGCGAACAGGCCGAAGCCGAACGCAAGCGCCGGGAAGCGCTCGCCGCTGCCCGCGCCAAGGCCAAGGCCGAAGCGGAAGCGGCGGAAAGGGCGCGCGCTGGCGCGAGCCGAAGCCAAGGCCGAGCGCGAGCGCCTGGCGCGCGAAGCGGCGAAAGCCGGCAAGCCGGCACCGAAACCGCTGCCGCCGGAAGAACCGAAAGTGGTGCAGGCACCGAAGCCGGCCGAGCCGGAAGAACGCACGCCCGACATCTCGCTGGCGCCCGCTGCACCGCCGGGGCCTTCGCCAGCATGCGCGGCAAGCTGACGGCGCCGGTGTCGGGCACGATCGCGGCGCGCTTCGGCGCCAAGCGCGGCGGCGACGGCCCAAGCTGGAAGGGCATGTTCATCAAGGCGCCGGAAGGCACCGAGGTGCGCGCCGTGGCGCTGGGGCGCGTGGTGCACTCGGGCTGGATGCGCGGCTTCGGCAACCTGATCATCATCGACCACGGCGGCGACTACCTGTCGATCTATGCCAACAACCAGACGCTGCTCAAGCGCCTGGGCGACGCGGTGCGCGCCGGCGAGCCGATCGCGAGCGCCGGCAACACCGGCGGTAACGAGGAATCGGGGCTATACTTCGAGCTCAGGCATCTGGGCAAGGCCTTCGATCCGGCAAGCTGGATCAAATTCTAGGATTCTAGGGGCAGCGATGGGCAACAAAGCGAAAAACATGGGGCTGGTCGGCCTGGGCCTGGTGGCCGGGGTGGCCTTGACGGCGCAGGTCTCGGCCTGGGCACAAAAGGGAGACGGCCCGTTGCCGCTGGACGAACTGCGCCAGCTGGCCGACGTCTATGGCCTGATCAAGAGCGACTACGTGGTGCCGGTCGAGGACAAGAAACTCCTGTCCGAAGCCATCGGCGGGATGGTCGCCTCGCTCGACCCGCACTCGGTCTACCTCGACCAGAAGGCCTACAAGGAAATGCGCGACAGCGTGCGCGGCAAGTTCGTCGGGGTCGGCATCGAGGTCGCTTCCGAGGACGGCTACGTGAAGATCGTCTCGCCCATCGAGGATTCGCCGGCCTACCGCGCCGGCATCAAGGCCGGCGACCTGATCACCCGCATCGACAACGTCCCGGTCAAGGGCCTGTCACTCGACGAAGCGATCAAGAAAATGCGCGGCAAGCCCGGCAGCAAGGTGACGCTGACGATTGCCCGCCGCGGCGACGACCGCCCCTGGGTGGTGCCGCTCGCGCGCGAGGAAATCCGGGTGCTGAGCGTCAAGGCCAAGATGGTCGAGCCTGGTTACGCCTGGGTGCGCATCAGCCAGTTCCAGGAAGCCACGCTTGAAGAGCTGGCCGGCAAAACGGCAGCGCTGTACGCGGACAACCCCGAGATCAAGGGGTTGGTGCTCGACCTGCGCAACGACCCGGGCGGCCTGCTGCCCGGCGCCATTGGCGTGTCGAGCGCCTTCCTGCCCAAGGAAGAGCTGATTGTTTCCACCAAGGGCCAGTTGCCCGACTCGAACAAGAGTTACTACGGCCGGCGCGAGTTCTACGCCGAGCGCGGCGGCGATCCGCTGGCCAAGGCGCCGGCCCAGCTGAAAACCGTGCCGATGGTGGTGCTGATCAATGGCGGCTCGGCATCGGCCTCGGAAATCGTCGCCGGCGCCCTGCAGGACTACAAGCGCGCCATCGTGATGGGCAGCCAGAGCTTCGGCAAGGGCTCGGTGCAGACGCTGCGCCAGTTGTCCCCCGACACCGCCATCAAGCTGACCACGGCGCGCTACTACACGCCGAAGGGCCGCGCGATCCAGGCCAACGGGATCAATCCGGACCTGGCCGTGGACGAAACGGCGGAAGGCGACGGCCTGAACGCGCTGCGCGTGCGCGAAGTCGATTTGCAGCGCCACCTGACGGGCGAGAACGAAAAGGCGGGCGCGGCCAAGGATGCACGCGACAGCGCCGAGCAGCAACAGCGCGCGCTGGCCCTGCTGAAGAACCGCAAGCCGCTGGAGTTGGGCGGCAAGGACGACTTCCAGTTGGCCCAGGCCCTGAACCATTTCAAGGGCTTGCCCGTCAAACTGGCGAAACCCGAGGCAGTCGAAGTGACCTCGCCGGAAGCGAAAGCGGTGCCGGGTTCCGAGACGAAACCGCCCGAGCTGAAGGGCGCGAAAAAGTAGGATGATCACGTAGGGTGGGCACCCCGTGCCCACGCGGATGGCGGCATTGTGGGGCGCCTGGCACCGGACCCGCAGGGCGCGTTCTTGCAGCGATACCGCGTCCTTGCAGCGATACCGCGTTCTTGCAGCGATACCGCGTCCTTGCAGCGATACCTTTACCTGCTCACGTTTCCGAGTAAAACCACGCCAACACCGAACGCGCTTACGCGTGGGCACGGAGTGCCCACCCTACGGCCACGGCACTGTTATCCACCCATGAACGACACCCAGCTCCTGCGCTACTCGCGCCACATCCTGCTCGACGACATCGGCATCGAGGGGCAGGCGCGCCTGCTGGCGGCCCACGCCCCGGTCATCGGTGCCGGCGACCTCGGTTCGCCGGCCGCGCTGTACCTGGCGGCAAGCGGCGTCGGCCGCATCACCCTGGTCGACGACGACGCGGTCGACCTCACCAACCTGCAGCGCCAGATCATGCACACGGATGCGCGCATCGGCCAGCCCAAGGTCGAATCCGGCAAGGCGGCACTGCAGGCGCTCAATCCCGAGGTCGAAGTTATTGCACTGCGCGAACGGGCCGGCCCCGCGCGCCTGTTGGAACTGGCACGGGGCGCCTCGGTCGTGCTCGACTGCAGCGACAACTTCGCTACCCGTCACGCGTTGAACCGGGCCTGCGTCGAGGCTCGCGTGCCGCTGGTGGCGGGCGCCGCGATCCGCTTCGACGGGCAGTTATCCGTGTTCGACATGCGCACGGCCGACTGCCCCTGCTATGCCTGCCTGTTCCCCGAGGACAGCGGTTTCGAGGACGCCGCCTGCAGCACGATGGGGTGTTCGCGCCCCTGGTCGGCGTGGTCGGCGCGATGCAGGCGGCCGAGGCGCTGAAGCTGATCATGGGGGTAGGTACGCCGCTGCGCGGGCGCCTGCTGCTGCTCGACGGTCGGGCGATGGAGTGGACCGGGATTGCTGCAGCGCGCAATCCGGACTGCCCTGTCTGCTCGAATAGGGGTGCACACATTTGAGCTGCGATGTAGCGCTGCTCTGCCTTACAATGGCGCACCGCCGCCGGTGGCCGCTGCCGCCAAACGGCCTTATACTATGAGCGCTTAACACAAGCTTCAGAGCAAGGCGCATCGTCGAAGACAGTACACCTGTACGGCGAGACGATGTAACGCAGCTATGGAGGTTTTGTTAGGCGCTCCGCTTGTTCCGATCCACCTGATCCACCTACCCAAGATTGACTATGCACATCGTTTCGCAACGCGCACTTCGCCGCCGTTCCGCGCGCGGCTTCACCCTTGTTGAAATCATGGTTGTCGTGGTCATCATCGGCATCCTGGGCGCGCTGGTCGTACCCAAGCTGCTGGGCCGTGTCGGCGAGTCGCGCGGGGTCGCGGCCAAGACCGACATCGGCAACCTGATGTCGGCGCTCAAGATGTACAAACTGGACAACCAGCGCTATCCGACCACCGAGCAGGGCTTGCAGGCCCTGGTCGAGCGCCCGAGTTCGGGCCCGGCGGCCAACGGCTGGAAGGAAGGCGGCTATATCGACAAGCTGCCGAAGGACCCGTGGGGCCACCCCTACCAGTACCTGCAGCCCGGCATCCACGGCAAGGAGCTCGACATCTTCTCCTACGGTGCCGACGGCCAGGCCGGCGGCCAGGGCGAAGACGCCGACATCGGCTCCTGGCAGGATTAAGCCTCGACCATGACCGCCGTCGCGCCGCTGGCCGCACCTCGCCGCGCCGCCGGCTTCACCCTGGTCGAAATCATGGTGGTGATGGTCATCATCGGCATCACGCTCGGGCTCGTCTCTGTGAACGCGATCCCGAGCCCGCGCCAGGACCTCGTCGATGAAGCCAAGCGCCTGACCCTGCTGCTGCAGCTGGCGCGCGACGAAGCGATCGTGCGCAACCGGCAGGTCGCCTTCGAAGCCACTCCCGAACGCTACAGCTTCCTGGTGCGCGGCGAACAGGGCTGGGAGGCCGTCACCCAGGACGACCTGTTGCGCCAGCGCGCCTTCCGCCATGCACCGATCCGGCTGCTGCTCGATCCGCCCACGGCTGGTACCGGAACCGGTGACATCGTGCGCGTCACCTTCGGCCGCGAACCGGTCGACAAACCCTTCGTCCTGACCCTGGCCAGCGGCGACAACCGCGTGGCGATCCGCGCCGATGGCGTCGGCCATTTCACTGTGGAATAAAGATGCTGTCTCCCTGCCCACGCCTGGCGACAATCCAGGGCTTTACCCTGCTCGAGGTGCTGGTGGCGCTCGTTATCGTCGGCACCGCGCTCGGCGCCGGCCTGCGCGCGGTAGGTAGCCTGGCCTCGAACAGTGCCGGCCTGCGCGCCTCGATGATGGCCACCTGGTCGGCCGAGAACCGGCTCGTGCAAATTCGCCTCGGCAAGGAATTCCCCGAAATCGGCAAGCGCAGCTATGCCTGCCCCCAGGGCGACCTGAAACTGATGTGCCAGGAAGAAGTGCTGGCCAGCCCGAATCCGCAACTGCGCCGGGTCGAGGTATCCGTATTCGACCTCGACCGTCCCGACCGGCGCATTCTCAAGCTGGTCCAGCTGGTCCTGAGGCCGCGTCCATGAAACGGAATCGCGGTTTCACGCTGGTCGAGCTGCTGGTGGCGATCGGCATCCTGGCGATGGTGGCCGTGCTCGGCTGGCGCGGCCTGGACGGCATCGTGCGCGCCCGCGCCGCCCTGACCGATCAAATGGAAATGACGCGCGGCATGCAGCTGGCCTTTGCCCAGATGCAGAGCGACTGCGAACATGCGGCCAGCGCCAGCGTGCTCGGGCGCCGGCCCTTCCTGCTCGGCGAGGACAACCGCCTGACCCTGGTCCGCACCGTCTTCAACGAAAACGAACCGGCGCGGCTGCAGGTGATTGCCTACCGTTTGGTGAACGGCGCCCTGCTGCGGCGAGAATCGATCGCCACCCGCGACCTGCTCCAGCTCGATGCCTTGTGGCAGGCGTCCGTCAGCGACCTCGACACCACCGGTGCCGTCACGCTGCAGCGCAACGTCGAATCGATGGGGGTGCTGGTCTGGCAAAACAACGGCTGGCGCCGGCAAGCCGAGGCGGCGGCGCAGGGCGGCATCGCCCAGCCGATCGGCGGCTTGCAGGTGGTGCTGGCCACGCGCGGCTACCCGCAGCCGCTCACCAAATCCTTCCTGTTGGGGAGCATCTGATGCGACGTGCACCCACCCAGCGGCGCCAGCGCGGCGTCGCCGTCATCACCGCCTTGCTGCTGACCACGCTGGCGATCACGATCGTGGCCAGCCTGTTCTGGCAGCAGCAGGTCGAAGTACGCTCGATGGAAAACCAGCGCCTGAACCTGCAGACGCGCTGGATCCTGCGCGGGGCGCTCGACTGGGCCAGCCTGGTGCTGCGCCAGGATGCTTACGACAATCCACGCTACACCGCCTTGACCGCGGTCTGGGCCACGCCACTGGCTGAAACCCGGCTCGACCAGTACATTGAACGCGAACGGGTCGAAGGAGAAACCTTCGATGCTAGTCTTTCTGGCAACATCTCGGACGCCACCTCGCGTTACAATCTACGTAATTTGGCGCGCGGCACCCGCATTGATGTTGCTCAGTTGCAAATCTTCGAACGCCTGCTGCGCAACCTGCAAATCAATCCGGTGCTGGCTCGTACCACGGCCAACCTGATCGCGGGCAGCCAGCCGGTAGTGGTGCCAGTCGGCCAGGTCGACCCGATCACGGGCCAGGAAGTCGGCGGCCAGGAGCTCGACCCGGGCAGCGGCGGCAATGGCGAAGGCGGCGAGGGCGAAGCCGGTGGCGGCAATGGCGGTGGCAAGGAGGGCAGGTCGGCCAGGGCGGCGTGGGGGCGTCGATGGCGGCGGCGGCGCCGACGGCGGCGGCAGCGGCGTGAGCGGGCCCGAGACGCTGGCGGTCACGCGCGAGGGGCTCGGTACGCCGATCAAGTTCCTCGAAGTCGAGGATTTGTTGGCAGTAAAAGGATTTACGCCGGACATGCTCGAGCGGTTGCGCCCCTACGTGGTGGTGCTGCCCGAGCGCACGCCGGTGAACGTGAATACGGCGTCGGCCGAGGTGCTGTCGGCGGTAATTCCGAATTATTCGCTGTCGGAAGCGAACGCGCTGCTGGCGCGGCGCCGCAACGTGCCCTGGGACGACATCGGCAAGTTTCAGCAGGAAGTCGGCAACCGCCCGCTGGTGGCCGATTCGGCGAGCGTGCACAGCGACTGGTTCCTGGTGAACAGCCGCATCCGCCTCGACCGCGCCGCCCTGAACGCGCTGTCGCTGATCAAGCGGCAGCCGGGCGTGATCGGCGGCGGCGTGTCGGTGGTCTGGGTTCGTCAAAATTAAAAGAAAGCGAGACGGTTTGACTACACTTTATATCCGGCATCCAGCGCGCGCCGAAGGCGAAGGCGCCCTGTGCCGTTTTGCCGTCGTCAATGACGGCGGCGGCATCGCCCAGCAGGGCGAAGGCCTGCTGCGCAATCTCACCGATGTCGTTGCCGCCAGCCGCCGCGTGGTGTTGCTGCTCGCCGGCGCCGACGTCAACCTGCTGTCGCTGTCGATGCCGCCGCTGGCCGGTGCGCGACTGCGCGCCGCCTTGCCTGACCTGGTCGAAGAACATGTCCTGGGCGACCCGGCCGACTGCGTGCTCGTCGCCGGTCCCGTCGCGGCGGACGGCACCCGCCCGGTCGCGGTGGTGCAGCGCGACTGGCTCGAGCCGCTGGTGCGTACGCTGCTGGCCCGGGCGCCCGCGCCGTGGCGGTCGTGCCGGCGCAACTGTGCCTGCCCCTGCAGCCGGGCGGCGTCAGCGCCACGATCGGCGCCGGCGAACTGCTGCTGCGCAGGGTCCGTATTCCGGCTTCGGCCTGGCGCTCGACGCCAACCCGGCGGTGGCCCTGCAAACCGCCCGCGCGCTGGCCGGCGACGCGCCACTGACGCTGTATGTACCGCACGCGCAGCTCGGCGAATACGGCGTGCTGCTGGCCGAGGCCGGCCCCGGCACCGTGCTCGAAGCCGACGACTGGGCGCACTGGATCGCCGGCGCCAACAGCGCCGGCTTCGACCTGCTGCCGGGCCTGGGCGCGGCCGGCGCGCGCCAGCGCGACTGGCGCCGCTGGCGCGTGCCGATCGCGCTGGCGCTGCTGGGCGTGGTCGTCAACCTGGCCGGCATCAATATCGAATGGCTGCGCCTGCGCGGCGAAGCGAACGCCGTGCGCCAGCAGATGAACCAGACCTTCCAGTCGGTCTACCCGAACACGCCGATGGTCGATCCGGTAGCGCAAATGCGCCAGAACATTGCGCGCGCCCAGGCCGGCAGCGGCCAGATCGGCACCGACGAATTCATCTACCTGGCCGCGGCCCTGGGCGACGCCAGCCGTCAACTGGCGAGCCCGCCCGGCATTACATCAATCGAATACAAGGAACGCGCGCTTAACGTGCGCGTCAAACCAGAGACGGTCGATCCGACCGCGCTCCGGCAACTGCAGGCGGCCCTGTCGGCGCGCAGCCTCACCTTGGAAGCAATTGCGCCCGCCAACTGGCGGATCCGCAGCACGGGAGCTACGCAATGAACCTGGGTAACATTTTCGGCGGTACGCGCGAACGTGCCACGGCTTACTGGATCGCGCGCAGCGAGCAGGAGCGGCGTTATCTCGGCGTCGGTTTTGGCGTCGTCCTGCTGGCGCTGGTGTACATGGGGCTGATCGAGCCGGCGGTCGAGGGCCGTGCCCAGCTGCAGCGTTCGCTTCCCGAGCTGCGCCAGCAGGCCGCGCAGCTGGCGGGCATGGCGCAGGTCGCGCGCGGGCTCGCCGGCCAGCAGCCGGTGCCGGTGACGCCCATGACCGAGGCCAGCCTGAAGGCCAGCCTCGGTGCGCGCAGCATCACGCCGGCCTCGCTCACGCTGACCGGCGAATACGCACGGCTGCAGGTGAACGGCGTGTCGTTTGCGAACCTGGTGGCCTGGCTCGATGCCCAGCGCCGCGAGAACCGCATCGCCGTCCGGAAGGCACCTTCAGCGCCCAGGATCCGGTCGGCAATGTCGACGCCAACCTGACGCTGCGCCAGGATACCGGGACCGGCGCCCGATGAGGCGCATGCTGGCCTGGCTGACCGCCGCCGCGCTGGTGGTGGCGCTGACGGTGCTCGTCTTCCTGCCGGCGACCTGGCTCGGCACGATGGTGGAGCGCCAGACCGGCGGCCGTTTGACTCTGGGGGATGCGCAAGGTACGCTCTGGAACGGCTCAGCCTTTGTGGGCGGCGCGCCGAACGCGGGCGGGGCGGTGACGCCGCTGCTGCCGGGCCGCTTCAGCTGGCGCCTGTCGCCGCTGGTGCTGTTCGGCCGCGTCGACATGAACCTGGAAAATCCGCTGGCGCTGGCACAGCCCGTCCACATCGAAGGCAGCTGGAGCGCGTGGCAGGTGAGCGAGGGCCAGCTGCTGCTGCCGGCCGAGGGGCTCGCCGGCCTGGGCGCGCCACTGAACACGCTGGCGCCTTCGGGCGTGATCCGGCTCTCCTGGAACCGGCTCGACCTGGCGCGCGTGCCGAACAGCGTCGCGGTCAACGGGCGCACGGTCCTGTCGATGGCCGACATGGGTTCGCGCATGTCGCCGATCAAGCCGCTGGGCAGCTACGAGATGGCCATGGACTGGCGCGGCCAGCAGGCCGATCTGGTGCTGCGCACGGTGCGTGGCGCGTTGTTGTTGTCGGGAAATGGGACATTGCAGAACGGACGCCTGCGCTTTTCCGGGCAGGCGATGGCCGGCGAAGGATATGAAGAGACCCTGGGCAATTTGCTGAACCTGCTGGGGCAGCGCCGCATGGTGAACGGTAAAAACATAATCGCATTAGAGTTCAGATAATGAAAACAACTTTCCGTAGCACCTACGAATTCCCCACCCTGCGCCGTATTGCCGCCGGCGCCATGCTGTGCTGCGCCGTCGCCACGGCCCTGCCGCCGGCACCGGCATTGGCTCAAAGCCAGGGCGAGGAAAATGCGGCCGCGCTGAGCTTCGTGAATGCCGATATCGAGTCGGTGATCAAGGCCGTCGGCCACTACACGGGCATGACCTTCATCGTCGACCCGCGCGTAAAGGGAACCCTGACGCTCGTGTCGGAAAAATCGCTGACCAAGAGCCAGGCCTTTGGATTGCTGACCTCGGCACTGCGCCTGCAGGGCTTTGCCGTCGTCACCACCGGCGAGGGCTATGCCAAGGTGGTGCCGGAAGCGGAAGCGAAGCTGCAATCCTCGCCGACCCAGGTCGGCAAGCGCGGCACCCGCGTCCAGGGGGACCAGATCGCCACCCAGATCTTCCACCTTTCCTACGAGTCGGCCGCCAACCTGACGGCCGTGCTGCGCCCGCTGATCTCGCCGAACAATTCGATCATGGCCAATCCGGGCAACAACAGCCTGGTGATCACCGACTACGCCGATAACCTGCGCCGCCTGGCGCGCATCATCTCCGCACTCGACGCGCCGGTGGCATCCGACCTCGACGTCGTGCCAATCCGCAACGGCATCGCCAGCGACATCGCGACCCTGGTGTCGCGCATGATGGAACCGGCCGCCGGCGGCGACTCCGGCCGCGTCTCGGTGCTGGCCGATCCGCGTACCAATTCGGTGATCGTGCGCGCGCCGTCGCGGGCACGCGCCAACCTGGCCAAGTCCCTGATCGCCAAGCTCGACCAGGAGACCACCGAAAAAGGCAATATCCACGTCGTCTACCTGAAGAACGCCGACGCCAGCCGCGTCGCACAAACCCTGCGCGCCGTCGTGTCGCAGGATGCCTCGGCGGTCCCAACCCAGCAGCAGGGCACCTCGGGCGGTTCGATCCAGGCCGGTGCCCAGGGTGGTGCCGGCGGCGGCAACCTCGGCGGCCAGCAGGGCCAGCAGAGCAGCATCGGCATGGGCGGCACCGGCAACACCTTCAGCCAGCAGAGCCAGGCAACGGCCGGTGGCGCCGGCGGCGGCCAGGGTTCCGGCTTCATCCAGGCCGACGCTTCCACCAATAGCCTGATCATCACGGCGCCGGACGCCATCTACCGTAACCTGCGCGGCGTCATCGACCAGCTCGACGTGCGCCGTGCCCAGGTCTATATCGAGGCGCTGGTGGTCGAGATGAATTCGCAGAAAGCCTCCGAATTCGGCGTCCAGTGGCTGGGCCTGTCGGGCGACGACACCAGCCGCTACCGCGTGGGTGGCTTGCAGTCCTTCAATTCGGGCAAGGCGAATAACCTGATCAACCTGGCGGCCGCCGCGCGCGCCGGGCTCGGCACCACCACCACGCCGCCTTCGTTGCCAGGCTTTACGCTCGGTATCTTCAAGCAGATCAATGGCCAGCTCGGCCTGGGCGCGGTTGCCAGTGCCCTTGAAAACGAGGGCGCCGCCAACATCTTGTCCACACCGAACATGATCACCCTCGATAACGAGTTGGCGACGATCAAGGTGGGCCAGAACATCCCGATCATCACCGGTTCCTTCACGACCGGCAGCAGCGGCGCAGGCAACCCGTTCCAGACCGTCGACCGCAAGGACATCGGCCTGCTGATGAAAGTGCGTCCGCAGATTTCCGAGGGTGGCGTGATCAAGCTGTCGATCTACCACGAGAATTCGGGTATCGACAATTCCGTTGTCCGTTCGGAAGGCATCGTGACCACCGTGCGCGCGATCGAAAGCAATGTCCTGGCAGACGATGGCCAGATCATTGTGCTGGGCGGCCTGATTTCCGATGACGAAAGCCACGACCAGGAAAAAGTGCGTGGCCTGGGCGATATCCCGGTGCTGGGTAACCTGTTCAAGTACCGCAGCCGTGCCCGCAACAAGACCAACCTGATGGTCTTCCTGCGTCCGGTCGTGGTGCGCAGCAAGGAGCAGAACAACAGCATCTCGCTCGACCGCTACGAATACATGCGTGCGCTCGGGACGACGACCCGTCCGCAAGACGACACTCTCCTGATGCGCAACCGGGCGCGCCGGAGCTGCCGCCGCTGACGAACGGCCAGCCGCCTGCCGGCGGCACCCTGGCCACCATGCCGCCGCCGGCTCCGGTAGCGGCCCGTCCTGGCGCCGCTACCGGCCCCGGCACGAGCCAGCCGAACCGCGCTGGGCAACCTGTACAGCAAAACCAGGCGCCCGGGTCTCAGCCCAGCACTCAGACTACCCCTGAGTTCCGGCCCGCGACCCCGCCGAACCAGAAGTGACGACACCATGACGAACCTGTTGCCTTACGCTTTCGCCCGCGACCATGGGGTGCTGGCGCGCGCCGGCGACGACCCGGCGCAAAGCGTCGAAGTGCTGGTCTCCAGCGCAACGCCGCCGGCGGTCATCGCCGAGGTGTCGCGCCGCTTTGGGCGCATCCAGTTGCGCCGCCTCGACCGCGGCGAGCTCGACGATGCGATCGCCGCCGCCTACGCGTCGGCCGGCGGCGACGCCAACCAGGTCGCCGACGAATTCGATGCCGAGCTCGACCTGACGCGCCTGCTGCAGGACGTGCCGGCCATCGAAGACCTGCTCGAATCCTCCGACGATGCGCCGGTGATCCGCATGATCAACGCCCTGCTCACGCAGTCGCTGCGCGAAGGGGCCTCGGACATCCACATCGAACCGTTCGAGCAAACCTCGGTCGTGCGTTTCCGCATCGACGGCGCGCTGCGCGACATCGTGCGCCCGAGGAAGGGCATCCACGCCTCGCTCATTTCCCGTATCAAGATCATGTCGCAGCTCGACATCGCGGAAAAACGCCTGCCGCAGGATGGCCGCATCACCCTGCGCGTGGGCGGCAAACCGGTCGACGTGCGCGTCTCCACTTTGCCGACCGGCCACGGCGAACGCGCCGTGCTGCGTCTGCTCGACAAGGAAGCCGGGCGCCTCGACCTGTCGCACCTGGGCATGGCCCCGACGCTGCTGCCACAATTCGACAAATTGATCAACCAGCCGCACGGCATCGTGCTCGTCACCGGGCCGACCGGCTCCGGCAAGACGACGACCCTGTACGCCGCGCTGTCGCGCCTGAACGCCTCGACCACCAACATCATGACGGTGGAAGACCCGATCGAATACGACCTGAACGGCGTCGGCCAGACGCAGGTGAACGCGCGTATCGACATGACCTTCGCGAAAGCCCTGCGCGCCATCCTGCGCCAGGATCCGGACGTCATCATGATCGGCGAGATCCGCGACCTGGAAACGGCGCAGATCGCCGTACAGGCCTCGCTCACCGGCCACCTGGTGCTGGCGACCCTGCACACCAACGATGCCGCTGCCGCCGTTACCCGCCTGCTCGACATGGGGATCGAACCCTTCCTGCTGTCGTCCTCGCTGCTGGGTGTGATGGCGCAGCGCCTCGTGCGCAAACTCTGCTCGCAATGTAAAAAGAGCGACGGCAAGGAATGGCATGCGGTCGGCTGCGAGCGTTGCGGCCATACCGGCTACCACGGCCGCGTCGGTGTCTACGAGCTGCTCGAAACAAACGAACACATCCGCGCCCAGATCCACAACCAGGCATCCGAGGCGGAAATCCGCGAGGCGGCCCAGAAGAGCGGCATGAAGACCATGCGCGAGGATGGCGAACGCTGGCTGCTCGACGGCACCACCACGCGCGCGGAACTCTTGCGCGTGACCAAGGACTGAGCGATGGGAACCAATAAGTGAGGACTCACTAAGTGCCGGCATTTCGCTACGAAGCCGTCGATACGGGCGGCGCCACGCGCAAGGGCGTGGTCAACGCCGACAGCCCGCGCGCCGCGCGCGCCGACCTGCGCGTGCAGGGCCTCACGCCGCTCAATGTCGAGGCCATTGCCGCCCAGGTCGACGCCAGCGGCGCCACCCGCGCGCGCGGCTTCGGCGAGCGCCTCTCGACAGTCGAGCTGGCGCTGTTCACCCGCCAGCTGGCCAGCCTGCTGGAAGCGGGCCTGCCGCTCGAGCAGGCGTTCACGGCGCTGCTGGAACAGGCCGAGCGCCCCTATGTGCGCGACCTGATCGCCTCGATCCGCTCGGAAGTCATGGGCGGTATCTCGTTCTCCGACGCGCTCTCGCACCATCCGCGCGACTTCGACCAGATCTACCGCGGCCTGGTCTCGTCCGGCGAACAGATCGGCCAGCTGGCGCGCGTGCTGTCGCGCCTGGCGGACTATATCGAACGGCGCAACTCGCTGGTGCAGAAAGTGCGGCTGGCGTTTACCTATCCGGCGATCGTCACCGTGGTGGCTTTCGCGATCGTGATCTTCCTGCTCACCTACGTGGTGCCGCAAATCGTTTCGGTGTTCGCCAACACCAAGCAGAAGCTGCCGCTGCTGACCGTCATGATGCTGGCCATATCGGACTTCCTCAAGGACTGGGGCCTGCTGCTGGGCGCCATCCTGATTGCCGCCTGGTTTGCCTGGCGCCGGGCCCTGCAGAACCCGGTACTCAAGCGGCGCTGGCATACCTGGCTGCTGAACGCGCCCGTCTACGGCAAGTTCGAGCGCAGCCTGAACACGGCGCGTTTCGCCAGCACGCTGGCCATCACCACCGGCTCGGGCGTGCCGATCCTGCGCGCGCTCGACACCAGCCGCGATACCCTGTCGAACGTCGCCATGCGCGAACTGGTCGAACAGGCAACCGGCAGCGTGCGCGAAGGCGTCAGCCTGGCGCGTGCCCTGTCCGCGCAAAAACATTTCCCGCCGATGCTGGTCCACATGATCCGCGCCGGCGAAATCACCGGCGAACTGCCGGCCATGCTCGAGCGCGCGGCCAATTCCCAGCAGGCCGACCTCGAGCGGCGCACGCTGACCATTGCCGGCCTGCTCGAACCGGTCCTGATCCTGGCGATGGGCCTGGTCGTGCTGCTGATCGTGCTGGCGGTGCTGATGCCGATCATTGAAATCAACCAGCTGGTGCGCTAACAAGGAACACGATGAAGCGTTTGCCTCTCCTTTTGACCCTGCTTGCCATGATCTTCCTGGTGGTGTCGGCCACCTACTGGGTCATGCAGCTCTACACGCACCAGAAGCACGACATGGCGCCGGTGCCGATGGCCAGCCTGCCGGATCCTTCACCTGACGCGGCCGCTACCCTGTTCGGCGGCCAGGCGGTGACGGCGGTCGCCAGCAACTACCAGTTGACCGGCATTGTCGCCGCCGGACGCGACAGCGTCGCCATCCCGGTGGCCGAGGGCCAGCCGCCGAAAGCCCTGAAGGTCGGGCGCGAACTGGCGCCGGGCATCAGCGTCAGCGAAGTCCACCCGCGCTACGTGATGCTGTCCGAAGGCGGCGTGATGCGCCGCGTCGACCTGGTAGCCGATACCCGTCCCGCCATTGCGCTCTCGGGCGGCGCCGCGGCGATGCCGATGCAGGCCACGCCCGCCGCGCCGGCGCCGATGCCGCCACAGATGGGACGCCCGACCGTGGCGCCGGCCGGCGCGCTGCCGACCACCGAACCGCAAACGTCGCCCGGCGCCGTCCAGCCGGCCCCGCCGCCGGGTGAAGTCAATCCGGTGGTGCCGCAAGGCCCGGGAACCGCCGCCCGAAGGCCCGCCGTCGGACGTGCAGCCCCACCGCCACCGAACCAGCCGCAGATGCCGCCGCCGACCCGTTCGATCGGCAGCCCGGTGAGCGACCAGCCGGTGTCGCAGTAAGCCTTATCTTCTCGCCGCGGCCGGCGGCGTTCAGCGGCGCAAGGCCGTGAACGCCGCAAACTCCCGTGAACGGAATCCCACCAACAAGGTCATGCCCTCGCGCTCTTCGGGCGGCAAGCGCCGGTCATGGCGATGCAGGCGCGTCAGTTCGGCGGTGAGCTGGACGATCTTCTGCTGCAGCTCGGCCGCGCTGGCCGGCGACAGCCGCGCCGGCAAACACATCAAGGTCTCGCCGGGCCCGTCGAAGCGGCCGGTAAAATAATCGGGCACGATGTGCTCGCGAAAATAATGCTGCACCGGTCCGTCCGGCAGCCAGTGGAAGGCGTTCGACACGCGCAGCGTATAGCGGTTCAGCGGACGCAGTTCGATCACGCCGAGCCGGTCGAGCTCGGCCAGGCAGCCGATGCACTCGGCTTCGCTCAGGCGATAGGTCTCGACAATCTGTTCCAGGCTCCAGTAACCGAGGCAGCAGATCGCCACCAGCAACAGGCGGGGCTTGGCAACGAGCGATGTTTCCTGGGGCAGGGTCAACGCATCGGTCTGGGGCCGGACGTCAGCCGCGCGGCGCAACACGTCGTCAAAAGCGATTCCTGCCGCCTGGCAGATCTGTGCCAGGCGCGACAGCGGCATGTCCTTCTGGCCGAACAGGCGCTTGACGCTCGACTCGCTCATGTCGATGCGCTCGGCCAGGGTTTTATAGGTGAGATTGGCGGCGCGCAGTTCGGCGCGCAGCACGTCGATGATCTGCTCGGGCGAGCTCATGGGTTTCCTGTACTTGTGGCAACAATGCGCTGCCAATGTACAGGCGAATGGGGAGACGGGCAAGGTGCTGCTGCCCGGGTAGGGAAGGGCGGCCGGGGCCGCCCCGTGGGATCAGTCGTCTTCGGGCACCAGCGGCGCCTTCTTGAGCTGGCGCTTGGCAGCCTGCCGTTCGGTCGAAAGCGGCTTGGCGTGCGGACCGGCAGACCGGGCCTTGGCCAACGCCGCCAGCGGGTTGCGTGGTTTACTCAGCTGTTGAGGCGGTTGAACACGCAGCATCATCTTTTGCTGCCTGGCGAGTGCCTTGTTTGCCATACCTTTCTCCTTGGGATGCCGGGCCGCGCCTTACAACACGTAGCGCGACAGGTCCTCGTTCGCCGACAGCACGTCGAGTCGCTCATTGACATAGGCCCCGTCGATCGTGATCGCCTTGTCCTGAGTATCGCTTGCCGTGAACGAGATCTCTTCGAGCAGCTTTTCCATCACCGTGTAGAGGCGCCGTGCGCCGATATTCTCGGTGCGCTCGTTCACGGCAAAGGCGATCTCGGCCAGGCGGTGGATGCCGTCCTCGGAGAAGGTCAACTGCACGTCTTCGGTCGCCAGCAGGGCCTCGTACTGCGTCGTCAGGCAGGCATCGGTACTGGTCAGGATGCGTTTGAAATCGTCGATCGACAGCGACTCGAGCTCGACCCGGATCGGGAAGCGGCCCTGCAGTTCGGGAATCAGGTCCGACGGTTTAGCCAGGTGAAACGCGCCCGAGGCGATGAACAGGATGTGGTCGGTCTTGATCATGCCGTACTTCGTGTTTACGGTGGTGCCTTCGACCAGCGGCAGCAGGTCGCGCTGCACGCCCGCGCGCGAGACGTCGGCGCTGCCGTGCTCCGAGCGCGAGGCGATCTTGTCGATCTCGTCGAGGAACACGATGCCGTTGTTCTCGACGTTGTGGATCGCCTTCTGCTTCATCTCGTCTTCATTGATGAGGCGCGCCGCTTCTTCCTCGGCCAGCACCTTCATTGCATCCTTGATCTTCATCTTGCGCGCCTTCTTGCGCGCGCCGCCGACGCCGGCGAACATCGACTTGATCTGTTCCGTCATTTCTTCCATGCCGGGCGGGGCCATGATTTCCATCTGCGGCGGGGCGTCAAGCACTTCGATCTCGACCTCGCGGTCGTCGAGCGAACCTTCGCGCAGGCGCTTGCGGAAGGTCTGGCGCGTGCTGTCGCCTTCTTTCGCTTCCGCCGCGGCGCTGACATTGAAGCCGAAGTCGCGTGCCGGCGGCACCAGGATGTCGATGATGCGGTCTTCGGCCGCGTCCTCGGCATGCTGGCGCACCTTCTTCATTTCGCTCGCGCGCGTCTGCTTCACGCCGATGTCGATCAGGTCGCGGATGATGGTGTCGACATCGCGGCCGACATAGCCGACCTCGGTGAACTTGGTCGCCTCGATCTTGATGAAGGGAGCGTCGGCGAGTTTCGCCAGGCGCCGCGCGATTTCCGTCTTGCCGACACCGGTCGGGCCGATCATGAGGATGTTTTTCGGCGTGATCTCGTGGCGCAGCGGTTCGGCCACCTGCTGGCGGCGCCAGCGGTTGCGCAGGGCGATGGCGACGGCGCGCTTGGCCTTGCCCTGGCCAACGACGTGCTTGTCCAGTTCCGAGACAATTTCGAGGGGAGTCATGTTCATGGTGTGCGCGCCGGTCAGTCCAGCGTTTCGATGATGTGGGACAGGTTCGTGTAGATGCACAGCTCGCCTGCGATGGTGAGTGCCTTCTTGACGACCTCGGCAGGGGGCAGGTCCGTGTTTTCCTGCAAGGCCTTGGCGGCCGACTGGGCATAGATGCCGCCCGAGCCGATCGCGCCGATGCCGTCCTCGGGCTCGAGCACGTCGCCATTGCCGGTGATGATCAGGGTGCTTTCCTTGTCGGCCACCAGCAGCATGGCCTCGAGTTTGCGCAGCATGCGGTCGGTACGCCAGTCCTTGGCCAGCTCCACCGAGGAACGCAGCAGGTTGCCCTGGTGTTTTTCCAGTTTCGCCTCGAAGCGGTCGAGCAGGGTAAACGCGTCGGCGGTGGCGCCGGCGAAGCCGCACAGGACCTTGCCCTGGTAGAGCTTGCGCACCTTGCGCGCCGAGCCCTTCATGACGACGTTGCCCAGTGTGACCTGGCCGTCTCCGCCCAAGGCGACCTTCTCGCCGCGGCGTACGCTCACAATGGTGGTGCCGTGAAATTGTTCCATATCTGCCTCATGATTAACTAGCCCCCCGCAAGTGGGGGTGTTGTATGAAATTGCAAGACAGGATGAGTTACGGGCGCCGCCGCCAGGCGCGAGCCCGGCTGCCGGTGCCTTACCCGGCGGTATGCCAGGCGTTGCCGGGCGAGCGCGCCGGGACCGTGCAGTTTGGCTAGTACTTGTGCGCGTACAGGCGCGCGCAGTCGTTGTAGTTCAGCAGGCGCAGCAGCGCCGCGACCAGGTGGTTCAGTTCGCGCAGTTCGATGCGGCGATCGTCGACTGCCAGACGGCGCAGTCCGGCATGCAGGGAACCGGCGGCACCGAAGCCGATGCGTGCCACGCGCCCGCAGTCGAGAACCAGCGGCTGCGAAGGATCGGTCGCGGCATGGGCTTCCAGGGCGGCCAGCAGAGGGGCGATGTCGCCGTCGATGTCGACTGGCAGCACGAAACGCTGCTCGGCGGTGGGGGCGGCAAGGGTAGACGCTCCTGCTGGCGAACCTGCGGCCGCAGCCGCGGCACCATCGCCAGCGGCCGTCGGTACCACGCTGGTCGTGTGCGCCGCCGACGCTTCGAACGAGGGCGGCGAGACTTCGAAGGTGACGCAATAATCCATCGCCGTTTCCTCGAAATCCTTTTCGCGGCCAAGCAGCAGCAACAGTTCGAGCAGCAGCAGCCAGGGCGCTTCGCCAGTGCTGCGCTCGCCGATCGCCAGCATCGGGCGCAATACCGCGAGCAGGGTGTCGGCGCCGGCCAGCACGACTTCGCGCTTGGCTGCGCGCAGGCTTTGCAGGGTGGCCAGCAGCGCTGCGCAGCCGGCGGCATCGGCGCCGGTCACCGCGCCGAAGTCGAGGCGCACGGGCGCGCCGGCGGCCGCCGGCAGCGCCTGCAGGCGTACGCTGGCGCCGGCGTCGAGCAGGCCGCTGAAGCGTGCGACCTGCGACACGCCCGGCGCCGCCGCGGCGCCGCTCCGCTGTGCTGTTTTCGTGCCCGAGGCGGCGCGCGGCAGCCGCTCGGTGTAGGTCGGCGGCGAGGTTTCGAAATGGCTGGCGTAGTCGATGGCAATGCTCTCGAAGTCCGCCTCGCGGCCCTGCAGCTGGTACAGGTCGAACAGCATCCACGGGGCAGCCGCTCGCTGCGGCCAAGGTCGCTCAAACTGTCGCGCAACATCTGTTCAGCAAGAACTGCCTGGCCGTTGGCATACAGGATGGCGCTCTCCTCGACCAGCGGCGTGCTGGCCGGCATGGCGGCGGCGTCGGGCTGGTCGTGCGGGCTGACCAGCAGGGTTTCGCCGCCTTCGTCGAGCGTGGTGGCGGCGGCTGCCGGCGCACGGCGGGTGTTGCCCCAGCCAGTGTCGTCGAGCAGGTCGGTGGTCATGACCAGTTCGATCGCATCGATCTTGGCGGCGGTGACGCGCGCGATTTCGCGCTGGCGTTCGCGCTCGGCCTCGTTCGGCCGGCGCGACGATTTGCCCGAGCGTTCCGCTTCGTCAGGACGTGTCGACGCCTCCGGTGCATCCGGCTCGTCGGTTTTTTTCTTCAGGAAGGAAAATATGCCCACGTCGTTTCCGTCTTCTCAGGCGCAGTCGCTACGAGACGCTCATCCATGACGGTAGCACGGACGCGCCCGCGGCGTCCTGCGCACACGTGCGCCCGCGCAAAGCCTGTGCGGGCGGACGCCAGTGTATCCCATGGGAAAGTTTCTCGCCGAGCATATGCATAATCGAATGGCTGCCTCCAACAAAAAAGCATGCGTCACGCGCATGCTTTTCTGGTTTGCGGGATACCGCGGGGCATGTGCCGGTGCGGAATCAGTCGCCGTACAGCTTCTGCTTCAGCTCGCGGCGCTGCTGGGCTTCCAGCGACAGGGTAGCGGTCGGGCGGGCGATCAGGCGCGGAATGCCGATCGGTTCGCCGGTTTCCTCGCACCAGCCGTAGTCGCCCGCTTCGATGGCGGCCAGCGATTGCTGCACTTTTTTCAGCAGCTTGCGCTCGCGGTCGCGGGTGCGCAGCTCGAGGGCGTGTTCTTCCTCGATGGTGGCGCGGTCGGCCGGGTCGGGAACGAGCACGGTTTCGCGCAGGTGCTCGGTGGTCTCGCCGGCGTTCTTCAGCAGTTCCTTTTCGAGCTGCTGCAGGCGGTCCTTGAAGAACGCGAGCTGGGCCGGGTTCATGTAGTCGTCTTCGCCCATCGCCCGAATTTCGTCCTCCGTCAGGAGGCGTTCTTCGGCCTGCGCGGCGGTATTGGATTTCGTTGTTTTAGTCATGACTTCACTTACCTTCGATACGACAGAGGTTTTCATTTTATCAGCTAGCTCAGCCGCACCACCCAAATGCCAAGGGTGCGCCTCAGCTGCTGCCATGACGGTCCAGGCCTTCCTGCCGTCTCGCTGCCGGGCCGACAGCGGTCAATCGCCGGTACCTGTCGCGTCCCGTGGGGCGCGGTGGCTACCGTGAAACCGGGATAGTTTATACCAAACATTGTTCCAGTCCGCGGATAAATACGTCTTTTGGTAAATTTTTACCAATAAAGACCATTTTGCTGCCGCGGGCTTCGGCCGCGTCCCACTTTGCCCCCAGGTCGCTGCCCATGATTTGATGCACGCCCTGGAACACCACCTTGCGTTCCGCCCCGTCCATCCACAGCACGCCCTTGTAGCGCAGCATGCTGGGACCGAAGGCCTGCACCATGCTGCCCAGGAATTGATCGAGACGCTCGGGGTCGAACGGCCGCTGCGCTTTATAGACAAAGGCGGCGATGTCGTCGCTATGGTGGGCGCGATGGTGATCGTGAGCGTGGTCGTGAGCGTGGTCGTGGCCGCAGGCTTCGCCATGCGCGTGGTCGTGGCCGCAATGGTCATGCTCGCCGTGATCGTGATCGTGCTCGTCCGCGCGCAGGAAGTCGGGGTCGAGTTCGAGCTTGTCGTTCAGGTTGAAGCCACGCAGGTCGAGCACATCGGTCAGTGGCGCGCGGCCGAAGTCGGAAGTCGAGATCGGCGCACGCGGGTTGATGCGCACCAGCCGCTCCTTCAACGCGTCAATGGCGGCGGCATCGACCAGGTCCAGCTTCGACAGCAGGATCTTGTCGGCAAAGCCGACCTGCCGCTGGGCTTCCTCGTGGCGGTCGAGCTGGTCCATCGCGTGACGGGCGTCGACCACGGTGACCACCGCGTCGAGCATGTAGTGGGCGCCCACTTCCTCGTCGACGAAGAAGGTTTGCGCCACCGGCCCCGGATTGGCAAGACCCGTCGTTTCGATGACGACGCGGTCGAAAGCGATCTCGCCGGCTGCGCGCTTCTGCGCCAGGTGCGTCAGCGCCACGATCAGGTCGCCGCGCACGGTGCAGCAGATGCAGCCATTGTTCATTTCGACGATCTGCTCGCCGCTGTCCTGCACCAGGATTTCGTTGTCGATGTTTTCCTGGCCGAACTCGTTTTCGATGACGGCGATGCGCAGGCCGTGTTCCTCGCGCAGGATGCGGTTGAGGAGGGTGGTCTTGCCGGCGCCGAGAAAGCCCGTCAGGATGGTGGTAGGGATCGGTGACATGTGGTGTGCGATTCGGTTCCGCCCGGTGGGGCATGGAGAATCGGAGGATTATGCCGTAATTTGCAATCTGCCACCATCAACCGTACCGGCCTTTGCGCCAGCTCAGGCGAAGACTTGCTTACTTCGCTTTCGCTCGCGGATGAGCTCGGTCATATACGGCCGCCAGGTGCTGGAAGTCGAGCGCCGTATACACCTGGGTGGAGGTGATGCTGGCGTGGCCCAGCAGTTCCTGCACGGCGCGCAGGTCGCCCGAGGATTGCAGCAGGTGCGAAGCGAACGAGTGGCGCAGCACGTGCGGGTGCACGTGCACGGACGCGCCTGCCTTGATCGCATGCTGTTTCAGGCGCTGCTGCACCACGCGCGGCGTGATGCGGGTGCCGCGGTTCGACAGGAACAGGGCGGCACTGCCGTCTTTCGCTCCCGGCCGCACTGCCAGCCAGGCTACCAGCGCTTCCCGTGCCGGACCGCCGACAGGAACGCGGCGCATCTTGTTGCCCTTGCCGGTGACCACGACTTCACCTTGCTCCAGGTCGAGCCAGCCGAGCGAGACGGCGCCATCGGCATGCGTGTACACGAGATCGAGTCCCGCCAGTTCGGACACCCGCAAGCCGCTCGAATAGAGCAGCTCGAACATCGCGCGGTCGCACAGTTCGGCAGGTTCGGGGTGGCCATGGCGGTTCGCTTCCAGCAGCTGGACGGCGGCGTCGACCGCCAGCGCCTTGGGCAGGGTCCTGGCGCGGCGCGGAGCGCGCACGCCTTCGACCGGATTGGCTGCAAGGCTGACATGGCGCGACAGCCAGCCATAGAAGCCTCGCCAGCCGGACAGCTTGCGCGCGATCGAGCGTGGCTGGTGGCCCTCGGCGTGCAGGCGGGCGGCGAAGCGGCGCATGTCGGCATGGGTCAGCGTCGGCCAGTCTTCATGGCCGGCAAGACGCGCCAGTTCGGCCAGGTCGCGCCGGTAGGCGGCGATCGTGTGCGCGGACAGCTGGCGCTGGGTTGCCAGTTCGCTCAGGTAGCGTCCGGCCCAATCCGCGCGCGCCGTGTCCATGGCATCAGCCGCGCAGTGAAGCGAGCGCGGCGCTGGCACTCTGGCCGAGCTGGACCAGGAAATCGGTGGCCATCGCCGGGCTGAAGCGCTCCGCATCGGGCGAGCCGAGCACCAGCAAGCCGAAGGTCTGGCCATCCCCGGCCACCAGCGGCAGCAGGACGGTCGAGCGCACGTTTTCCGCGTCATCGAGCCAGCGCACCGCCTCGAAATCCTTGTTTGGTCCGCAATATGGCGCGCGCAGCCGGCGGCGAACAGGCGCGCATCCTCGCCGACGTCCGCGGCGAAGGGCTCGCCTGCGTAGTCGGGGGCGAGATGCCACAGGCGCAGCGTGGCCTGCGGCACGCCGAAGTGTTCGACCAGGCCATCGACCAGGTCGCGCGCAATGGCGGCACCGCCGCGCGACTTCAGCAGGGCCAGGTGCCAGGCGTGGAAACGGTCGAGGATGGCGTTGTTTTCGCTGGCGACCCGCATCAGTTCGGTCATGCGCAACTCGAGCGCATGGTACTTGGCGCGCATGACTTCCATTTGCCGTTCCTGCAGCGACACGGCCTTCCCGGTCAACGGGCTCGACAGCTTGACTTCGCCCAGCAGGCCGGCGTGTTCTTCGAAAAAGGACGGGTTGTCCGCCAGGAATTGGGCGACGGCGGCGGAGTCCAGGGAAACGGTCATGGGAGTGGCTTGCATAAATTTGGGTGAGCGCAATTTTACCCGAGCGGGGAGGCGGGCGGCGGATAGAAAAAGGGCGCCCGAGGGCGCCCTTGCATGCAACTCACGCGGCTACGACGGCGCTCGCGCCGTCCCATCGCTTAGAAGCGGTGACGAATGCCGACCAGCAGGGCGCGGCCGTCTTCACCCGCTGCACGGGTGAAACCACCTGGAGCGCCCGAGATGCCTGGCGAGTACTGGGCCAGGTTGTCGTTCTTGATGACCGATGCCGAGACGTACACGTCGGTGCGCTTCGACAGGAAGTGGTCGTAGCCCAGTGCGAACATGTCGGCGTCGCTGTTCGACGCGGTACGGTCGTTCTGGTGCGAGTACGAACCCATGATGCGGCCGCTGCCGATCTTGTAGTGCATGCCGAGCTGGTAGCTGTTCGCATCCTGGATCGTGTTGTTGCGCATGACGCCTTCGAAGGTGTTGCGCGCAAGGGTACGAACCGGTGCCGGTGCCGCGGCCAGCGCTGGCGCGATCGAGGTGTCCCAGGCAGCCAGGTAATCGGCGATCAGGACCGAGTTCGAGTTACGCTGGCTGTGGAAGCCGGCGAAGAACTTGAAGTCGTTCCAGGTGTACGAACCACCGACGGTGGTGGTGCGCAGGCTTGGACGGTTCTGCTGGTCGTAGCCGTGGTTATAGCCGATGCCGACATCGAAGCCGTTTGCCTTGTAGGTGACGGCGCCCGCGCGGAACTTGTTGTAACGGCCGAGGTAGCCCGAACCGCGTGCACCGTACATCAGCGAGCCGCCCAGGCCCGATGGCAGGGCGATGCGGTACTGGATTGCTTCCTGCGAGCGGATGTCCGCGCCCAGTGCGGTAAAGCCAGCGGTGCCGCCGGTGACGTGGCCCCAGGTGCCGGTCATGCCCGATTCGAAGGCATCGGCAGCGGCGAACACTTCGTAGCCAGGGGTGTACATGCGGCCCAGCAGCACTGCGCCGACCGGGGTCACCAGGCCGACCATCGCGGTACGGTCGAACAGCGCGCGTTCGCGGTTGACGGCGACCTGGCCCGGGGCATTCAGGTTGGCGCGCAGGGCTGGGGCGATAGCCGGGCTGAAGGCATTGAGCGCTTCCAGGCCGCGCACCAGGTACAGGCCTGGATTGTCGTTGACCAGGGTCGGTTGCTGGGTGCCGGTGTCGACTTCGACGCGTGCTTCCAGGTTGAAGATCGCCTTGTAGCCGTTGCCAATGTCTTCGCTACCCTTGAAGCCCAGACGCGAACCGTCGGCGCCGCCGCTGACGATCTTGGTCGGGCCACCCTTTTGCGCCAGCACGCCGGCATCGAGAATACCGTAGATCTGGACACTGGTTTCGGCCATGGCCGGGAGGGCGAAGCAGGTGCCGATCAGGCCGGCGAGCAAACATTTATTCATTACATCTCCACTATTGTTGATCTTCGGAAGCTAGGTAGATCCGTCTTGCCAATATGCCATTGACGCTGGGCACTGTATACATGGCAAGTGCTCTGACGGCATCGGAGTGGCACAAAAACAACATACGGACGAAAAAAGGGCGGATGCCCTTACCGGTATCCGCCCTTTTTTATCTATCGCCTGCGGTGCAGGCCAGGGCCCGCATCAGCTTAGAACGAGTGGTTCACGCCCAGGTCGTAGTAGTTGACGCTGGTTGCTGCTTTCTTGCGCGATGCATCGACGTACAGGTAGGTACGCTTCGACAGGCTGTATTCGTAGCCCAGCGACATCTGCTTGGTCTTGACCTGGCCGTCCGGATCTTTCTGGCCGTAACCGGCGAGCACCTTGCCTGGGCCCAGCGCGTAGTTGGCGCCCAGCACCCATGCCTTGGTCTTCGGGTTGGTCAGGACGATGTTTTCCTGGTCTTGACGCGAAGCCAGTGCGGTCAGCTTCAGTTCCGGAGTTGCCATGAACGAGGCACCGATCGACATGACCTTCGTTTCGACGGCGTTGCGCTCGTAGCCCAGCATGACGGCCGCAGGACCGTTGTTGTAGGTGGCCGAGACCGAGAACGGGTTGGCGGTTGCTTGCGCGCCGACCGGGTATTGCGCCGGCGTGCCAGTGGCGTTGCGGCCCTGGACCGAACCGCCGTTGGTTTCCTTGGTGGCGATGGCCGCGTTCAGCTGGAAGCCGCTGACGACCGGGGTGTTGTACCAGAAGGCGTTCGACCAGCGGTTGTTCGAGTAGCCCTGTGGATCCAGCGGAGCCGAGTTGTAGCCTGCGACAGCCAGGTCGGTGTAGAAACCGCCCTGGAACGGCAGCGAGTGGAACGGCTCGAAGGCGCCGATGGTTTCCTGGTACGGGGTCAGGCCGCGACCGATGCGGACCATACCGAAATCACCCTGCAGGCCGACGCGGCTCTGGCCCTGGAACAGCGGACGCTGGACGGCAACGCCGCCAGGGCCACGGCCGGTTTCGTTGGTGCCGGTGTCCGGCTCGTAACGGATTTCCAGTTGGAACAGCGCTTTCAGGCCGGTGCCCAGCTCTTCGGTACCTTTGAAGCCCAGGGTGTTCGAAGCGCGCTTGCCGATCGACAGCGTCTGGCCGCTTTGCTTGGTCACGCCTGCGTCGATATTGCCGTAGATCTGGACAGAGGTCTGAGCCTGGGCAACGCCGGCGAATGCGCCGATGAGAGCGACTGCCATCAAAGATTTTTTCATTTATTTGTATCCTTATGAGATGAATCGGAATCCAGGAGCATTGAGACTTTGTAGTTTGCTGAACACTCGGATGAGTGAACCTTAATTGCTTAATGCGTCAAGATTGCCGGATTGGTTAATTATGACTGCGTGAGTTGGTGGAAAGCCAATTTAACCAATCGTGCTGTTGTATTTTCGAAACGTCGAGACCGCCTGTCAGGCGGCTGTGCTTGTGCACTGCAGCGTGCACGAGTTCCGTTCCGTTTCAGAGCTCTTGTTCGATATCAATCATCGGGCTGTTCGGAAGCTAGGGCCCCTAGTGCTGGCTTAGACTTTCCTCGAACCCTGCGGTGCGGGCGCGATTTTTTGAGTTCTTGTATATTAGCAAGTTTGACTGCGACAGCCTGCCCGTCGCTGCCTGCCAAACTTGCCAACGAACTCGCCCATCGTCGCCCGCGCCACGTCCGCCCACCGACAGACAAGACCCAACAATGGCTAATCGTGAAGAACTGGCGATCATCCGTGGCGCCCGCAACGGCCGCGCCGACGCCCAACTCGAGCTTGGCAAGCGCTATCTGTTCGGCAGCGCCGGCCTGCCGCGCAGCCTGCCAACCGCGCTGCACTGGCTCGACCGCGCAGCGCGCCAGGGCTCCGCCGAGTCGTGCGAATTGATCGGCAGCCATATCCCGCTCGAACTGGCCCGAGCGCACGGCGCGCCCTTGTCGCCCTGGTACGAGCGTGCCTACGATACCGGCAACGTGCGCGCCGGCCTGGTGCTGGCCCAGCTGCTGCTGGAAGACGGCGCGGCCGTTTCCGAGACTGCGCGCGCGAAGGCCTTGCGCGCCCTCGAAGACGCGGCGCAAGCCGGTTTCGCCGAGGCCCAATGGCTACTTGCACGCCAGCCGGCAGCAGCCTCGTCCGGCTCGGGCGTGCTTCCAAATGCTGCGGGTGCGCATGGCCGTCCGGACCCGAATACTGGCCGAAACGGCCGCGCGGCCCTGCCGCCACTGCAAGCGCCGGCAACCGCTGCGCCGATCGTCCCGGCTGCTGCGCCGGCACGCCTGGAAGCCCAGCCCCGGCTGCGCCGCGCCGCCGACAACGGCCTCGCCGAAGCCCAGTTCGCCATATTGGAACAAAGCTGGCAGGCCGGCGCCTGGGGCGATTACCTCGAGCGCGCCTTGCCGCTGGCACGCGGCCTGATCGGAGCGGCAACACGGCGTACGCAGCGTCTGGCACCGGCCGAGGTCCAGTTGCTGTCGCGTACGGCACGCCTGTTGAGCGATCCCGCCGTGGATGCGGGGCCTGCCGCGGCATCGGCACCAGTCGCGGCACCCGCCGACGCCGCCGAAGTATTTGCTTTCTGGGAACTCGCAGCGGCCGAGCACGACCGCCATGCACAGCTTGCCTTGGGGCTCTGGTACGCGCGCATGCAGGTCGACGGCACCCGGGTGCAGGGCAGCAGCGGGGCCGCCAATTTCAAGAAGGCGATTCGCTGGCTGCTGCTGGCGGGCGAACAAGGCCTGGCCGACGCCTGGTACGCCCTGTCGCGTATCTATCTGAAACCCGAGTTTTCGCAACGTAACGTGGCAGACGCCCAGCGTTACCTCGAGCGGGCTGCCGAAATGGGTTACCGGGTCGCGCAGCTCGAGTGCGGCAACAACGCCTGGCGTGCCCGCCGCGAGAACGAGAACAACGATGTACGCGCCGTATTCTGGCTGCAGCAAGCTGCCGCACAGGGCGATGCCGAGGCACAGTCGGCGCTGCGCAGGATTGCGCCACGTCCCGATGACGCCCTGCATACCGAAACCGGTGCCTTGCTCGCTTGCGGCGTCGACCTGTCGGCCCATCCGCTGCTGGCGGCTCGGCTCGAACTGGCCGCGCTGTTCGGGCTGACGCGTGCGGAAACCCTGCTGCTCGATGTCCCGGCCGCCGACCAGGGACATTGCCTTGTGATCGATATCCGCGCCAGTTATGGACGCAGCAAACGTCGGCTGGTCATGGTGGAAACGGCCCAGGAGCGCCAGGCACTCGACCGCATCGTGCGCCTGTTCGACGATGTCGATTGCGGGCCAGGCGGGCCGGAAGGAAATTACCGCCAGCGCTTGTATCGTTTGCGTACACTGGTCGCCGATGTTGCCGCGGGGACGAGGCGGCATCGGCCGGCGGCGGGGCGCGCCTGCCTGGTGCACCCGAGGGGGCGGCAGCGCGTACGGAATCGCTGCCTGAGGATAGCAGCGTCCCCTTACGCCTTTGGCCGGGTCGATCAGAGGCGGCTGCGCCTAGAGCTCGATCTCGCCTTCGAATACGGTGACTGCCGGACCGCTCAGGTACACCGACTCGCCTTCGCCCGCCCAGGCTATCGACAATTCGCCGCCACGCGCGGACACGCGCACCGGCGAATCGAGCAGGCCGCGCCGGATGCCGGCAACGACAGCGGCGCAGGCGCCCGTGCCGCAGGCCAGGGTTTCACCCGCCCCGCGTTCATACACGCGCAGCTTGACGTGGCTCCGATCAATCACCTGCATGAAGCCCGCATTCACGCGTTTCGGAAAACGTGGATGCCGCTCGATCAGCGGTCCGGTTGCGGCAACGGGGGCCGTCTCGACGTCATCGACTACCTGGACGGCGTGTGGGTTGCCCATCGATACGACCGATACCAGCACCGTCGCGCCGCCGCCTTCAAGAGGCAACTGCAGGGGCCACAGGGTCTCGCGGTTCTGGGATTGGCTGCTCAGTCCGGCGCTGTCGAAAGGCACGCGCTCTGGATCCAGTGTCGGCGCGCCCATGTCGACCGTGACGCTGCCGTCCTCTTCCAGGCGCGGTTCGATGATGCCGGCCATGGTCTGGACACGGATGCTGCGCTTGTCGGTCAAGCCTTTGTCGATAACGAAGCGAACGAATGCGCGCGAGCCATTGCCGCATTGCTCGACTTCACCGCCATCGCTATTGAAGATGCGGTAGCGGAAATCGCAACCCGTTTCGGTCGGGCGCTCGACGACCAGGATCTGGTCAGCGCCGATACCGAAGCGGCGGTCGCCCAGCCGGCGCCATTGTTCGGTACTGAAATCGATGGCCTGGTGGATGGCGTCAATGACGACGAAATCGTTGCCGGCGCCATGCATCTTGGTGAACTTGAGTTTCATAATTAAAAATCGTCAGTCGTACAGCGAAGGCTCGCCGGGCGGCCGGGTCTTGAAGCGTTTATGCGTCCAGAAGTATTCGGCGGGGGCTTCGCGCACGCGCTCTTCGATGAAGGCGTTCATGCGCCGCGTTGCCGCGATCATGTCGTCGCCTGGATAGTTGTCCCATGCAGGATAGAAGCGCACGCGCCAGCCCCCGTAGTTCGGCAGGAAGGTGGCGATCACCGGAATCACCTTGGCGCCAGTCGTGCCGGCGATGCGGCCGAGCGCCGTCAGGGTCGCGGCAGGCACGCCGAAGAAGGGCACGAACTCGGCATCCTTTTCGCCGAAATCCATGTCCGGCAGCATGAAGTAGGGCAGGCCGTCGCGCAGGGCACGCAGGATCGGCTTGATGCCTTCCTTGCGCGTCACCAGGCGTACCGGACCATAGCGCTCGCGCCCGTGGCGCAGCAATTTGTCGAAGGCGGCATTCTTTTGCGGCACGTACATGCTGCAGACAGGAATGACGCGCGCGGCAACACCGGCCACGTCCAGGCAGACGAAGTGCGGGCACAGCAGGATGGTCGGTCCCGCTTCCATCTCGGCTTGCGGCACGCTTCCCTCGACGTGGATCAGCTTGCGCACCCGCGCTTCCGGCGCCCACCACAGGATCGAACGCTCGAAAATACTGCGCGAGTAGCCGCGGAAATGGTCGCGCGCAATCCGGCGCCGTTCCTCTTTCCCCAGTTCCGGCATGCACAGGCGCAAATTGGTAAGGGCAATATGGCGGCGTTTACCCAGTACCAGGAACATCAGGCTGCCGACGGCTTCGCCAAAACGCCCGAGCACAGGTAATGGGAGCCAATGCAGCAGCCACAAGAAAGCGATCAGGACCCTCATGCGACGGCCTCGGCCTGGGGCGCGGCCACGCCGTCGGGTTGTTTATAGCGGTTATAGCTCCAGAAATACTGGGCAGGGCAACGTGCGATCAGTTGCTCCATGGCGCGGTTGATGCTGGCCGCCTGCTCGGCGGCATTCCCGCCCAGGTCGCCCTCGAACGGCACGAAGCGCACCGTGTAGCCGCGTCCGCGCGGCAGGCGTTCGGCATAGACCAGCAGGATGTCGGCGCGTCCCAGTTGTGCCAGCTTCGCAGGCAGTGTCATCGTGTAGGCGCTGCGGCCGAACCACGGCGCCCACACCCCTTCGCCTTCCTGCGGCACCTGGTCCGGCAGCAAGCCGATCGGCTGGCCGCCCTTCAGGGTCTTCGCCAGGATGCGCACGCCCGACAGGGTAGCCGGTGCCAGGTGCAGGTTATGGCGTGCACGGGCACCTTCGACCAGGGGTTTGAGCGCACTCTTGCGCGGCGGACGGTACATGACGGTCAGCGCGGTATGCAGCGCAATTTGCTGCGCCGTCATCTCGAAACAACCCAGGTGTGGCGTGAGGAAGACAATCCCGCGCCCGGCGTCGAGCACGCGCTGCACCATGTCCCAGTTTTCAACAGTGGCATGACGGGCAACCCGCTCCGGTTTGCCGCACCAGACGAAGGCGAGTTCGACGATGGCCTTGCCGGCCTCGGCAACGGCGGCGCGGCGGTAGGCGCTGAAGCCGGCCTGCGCCAGGTTGGCGTCGAGACGGCGGCGATACGAGGGCGACAACAGGTAGACCAGCCAGCCCAGCGCGGCGCCGAGGGCATGCAAACTATGTAATGGAAAGACTGACAGGACTCTGAATAGAATAACTAGCATGCGATTGATCGGGGTTCAGGTCGAGCCGGCCTGCGCCACCAAAAATTTCTCAAAGGAGCGTAAAATACCACTTTATGCAGGATCCGCCGAGTTAATAGACAACTTGCGAAGCGGAATATAAATGTCGCTAAAGCGTCGCAGGCAAGGTTGCTGCGGCTATTTTTGAACAGTAACTGGAGCCTTCATGTCCAACGATTACCTCTTTACTTCCGAATCCGTTTCGGAAGGCCATCCCGACAAGGTCGCCGACCAGATCTCGGACGCGATCCTCGACGCCATCCTCGAGCAAGACCCGCGTGCCCGTGTTGCCGCTGAAACGCTGTGCAACACCGGTCTGGTCGTCCTCGCCGGCGAGATCACGACCCACGCCAACGTCGATTATATCGGCGTCGCACGCAACACCATCAAGCGCATCGGCTACGACAACACCGATTTCGGCATCGACTACAAAGGTTGCGCCGTCATGGTCTGCTACGACAAGCAGTCGCCGGACATCGCGCAAGGCGTCGACGAAGGCGCCGGCCTCGACCTCGACCAGGGCGCGGGCGACCAGGGCCTGATGTTCGGCTATGCCTGCGACGAAACCGCCGAGCTGATGCCGGCCGCCATCCACTACGCGCACCGCCTCGTCGAGCGCCAGTCGCAACTGCGCAAGGATGGCCGCCTGGCGTGGCTGCGTCCGGACGCGAAGAGCCAGGTCACGCTGCGCTATGTCGACGGCCGCCCGGTCTCGGTCGATACCGTCGTGCTCTCGACCCAGCACCATCCGGACGTCTCGCACTCGCAGATCGAGGAAGCGGTGATCGAGGAAATCATCAAGCCGGTGCTGCCGCGCGAATGGCTGCAGAACACGAAATACCTGGTCAACCCGACCGGCCGCTTCGTCATCGGCGGCCCGCAGGGCGACTGCGGCCTGACCGGCCGCAAGATCATCGTCGATACCTACGGCGGCGCAGCCCCGCACGGCGGCGGCGCCTTCTCGGGCAAGGACCCTTCCAAGGTAGACCGTTCGGCCGCCTATGCCGCACGCTATGTCGCCAAGAACATCGTCGCTGCCGGCCTGGCGCGCCAGTGCCAGGTGCAGGTCAGCTATGCCATCGGCGTCGCGCGTCCGATCAACATCACGGTCTATACCGAAGGCACCGGCGTCATCTCCGACGAGAAAATCGCCCAGCTGGTGATGGAACATTTCGACCTGCGCCCGAAAGGCATCGTCCAGATGCTCGACCTGCTGCGGCCGATCTACGCCAAGTCGGCCGCCTACGGCCACTTCGGCCGCGAAGAGCCGGAGTTTACGTGGGAGCGCACCGACAAGGCCGCGCTGCTGCGCGCCGAAGCGGGCCTGTCGTAATGTAGTAAAAGTGGGCATTGGCCACGAGGGTCGATGCTCGCAGTTGTAGGGTGGGCTCCGCCCACGCGGGTATGCGGCCGATGACTATCGGGATAGTGATCGAAGCAGCGATCACGGCATTCCTGATGTCGAACTCAATGCTTGAGGTTTCTTGCGCTGCGACACTGGCGGTATGCATGCGTCCATACCGCGTGGGCGGAGCCCACCCTACGATGCGTGGCCGTTGAAGCTTTGTTGCAAGCGCACACACCACCGCATCGTGAAAAGACCCGGCGACCAACACCGCCGCGCAGACGTGCTAAACTACCCCGTTCCGAGGAGCGTTGCGACGAAAAGATTCCTTTTCGCCAGGCTCGGATATCCAGCAACCGCGCTCACGTTACTTTTTTCAATTGAAAGGAGGGCGTGATGAGCGCCGTACTGAAACAAACCCAAGACTTCCTCGTTGCCGACATCTCCCTGGCCTCCTGGGGCGAGAAGGAAATCCGCATCGCCGAAACCGAGATGCCGGGCCTGATGGCAATCCGCGAAGAATATGCCGCCACCCAGCCCCTGAAGGGCGCGCGCATTGCCGGTTCGCTGCACATGACCATCCAGACCGCCGTGCTGATCCGCACGCTGGAAGCCCTCGGCGCGCAAGTGCGCTGGGCCTCGTGCAACATCTATTCGACCCAGGACCACGCCGCCGCCGCCATCGCTTCGGTCGGTACGCCGGTGTTCGCCATCAAGGGCGAAACGCTGGACGAATACTGGGAATACACCCACCGCATCTTCGAATGGCCGGGCGACAAGCACGCCAACATGATCCTCGACGATGGCGGCGATGCCACGCTGCTGCTGCACCTGGGCACGCGCGCCGAGAAGGATATCTCCGTCCTGGCCAACCCGGGTTCGGAAGAAGAAATCTGCCTGTTCAATGCCATCAAGGGCCGCCTCGCGACCGACCCGCAGTGGTACTCGAAGCGCCTGCCATGTATCAAGGGCGTGACCGAGGAAACCACCACCGGCGTGCACCGCCTGTACCAGATGCACCAGGAAGGCAAACTCGCCTTCCCGGCAATCAACGTCAATGATTCCGTCACCAAGTCGAAGTTCGACAACCTGTACGGTTGCCGCGAGTCGCTGGTCGACGGCATCAAGCGCGCCACTGACGTCATGATCGCCGGCAAAGTCGCCGTCATCGCCGGTTACGGTGACGTCGGTAAAGGTTCGGCGCAAGCGATGCGCGCCCTGTCGGCGCAAGTCTGGGTCACCGAAATCGACCCGATCTGCGCGCTGCAGGCCGCGATGGAAGGCTACCGCGTCGTGACGATGGACTATGCTGCCGAACACGGCGACATTTTCGTCACCTGCACCGGCAACTACCATGTCATCACCGAAGAGCACATGCTCAAGATGAAGGACCAGGCGATTGTCTGCAACATCGGTCACTTCGACAACGAAATCGAAGTCGCGGCGCTCAAGAAGTACGAGTGGGAAAACATCAAGCCGCAAGTCGACCACGTGATCTTCCCGTCGGGCCGCCGCATCATCCTGCTGGCCGAAGGCCGCCTGGTGAACCTCGGCTGCGGTACCGGCCACCCGTCGTACGTGATGAGCTCGTCGTTCGCGAACCAGACCATCGCCCAGATCGAACTGTTCGCCAATACCGAGCAGTACCCGGTCGGCGTCTACACGCTGCCAAAGCACCTGGACGAAAAGGTTGCACGCCTGCAGCTGAAGAAGCTGAACGCGCAACTGACCACCCTGACCGAAGAACAGGCTGCCTACATCTCGGTGAAGCAGGAAGGTCCGTACAAGCCGGATCACTACCGTTATTGATCGGTAAGGTGTAAGTACTCGCCGAGAAATAAACGTGTTTTTGGCTGCCAGAACCGGCGCGTTGCTGCGTTGGCTCGCGTCCGCTTGCGGGGCAGTGCTCGCACTGCGGCGCGCCGCCTTGGCGCGCTCGCCGCCTTGCACCGCATCCGAACCGGCACGTCCGGTTCTGTTTGTCAAAATTCACGTTAATTTCCGGTCGAGTACTTAGCGCGTCCCCGGCCGGCTTCGCCGCTGCCGGGGACGCCTTCGGCAACTCATCGCCAGCACGGCAGGGCGCCGCGTGCGCCCTGACCGTACCCAACAACAAGAAAACGCACACGAAAGCTGCACATGCGCCTGCTCCTGACCTGGCTGATCAACGCCGCCGCGCTGATGGCCCTGCCTTACCTGATGCATTCCGTCGTCGTCGACAACCTCGTCACCGCCCTGGTCGCGGCACTCGTGCTGGGCCTGGTCAATACGCTGATCCGGCCCCTGCTGGTATTGTTGACCTTGCCTGTCACGCTGCTGTCGATGGGGCTGTTCATCCTGGTCATCAATGCCGTCCTGTTCTGGGTGGTGGCGAGCTGGATCGATGGCTTCCATGTCGATGGTTTCTGGTCAGCCTTCCTGGCGGCGATCCTGTACAGCGTGATTTCGTGGGCGCTTTCCACCTTGCTCCTCAAAGACGATGGACACGCATAATTTCAGCATCGAGTTTTTTCCGCCGAAAACGCCCGAGGGCGCGGACAAGCTGCGCGCCACCCGGCGCCAACTGGCGGAACTGAATCCGAAATATTTTTCGGTCACCTTCGGCGCCGGCGGCTCCACCCAGCAGGGCACGCTCGACACGGTGCTCGACATCATGGCCGACGGCCACCTGGCCGCTCCCCACCTGTCCTGCATCGGTGCCACGCGCGATTCCATCCGCACCATCCTGAAGCAGTTCCAGGACAAGGGCATCCGCCGCCTGGTGGCCCTGCGCGGCGATTTGCCAAGCGGCTATGGCGGGGCGGGCGAGCTGCGCTACGCGAATGAACTGGTCGAGTTCATCCGGGGTGAAACCGGCGACTGGTTCCATATCGAAGTGGCGGCGTATCCGGAAATGCACCCGCAAGCCCGGTCGCCCCAGGACGACTTGCAGAACTTCGCGCGCAAGATCGGGGCCGGCGCGAATGGCGCCATCACCCAGTATTTCTATAACGCCGACGCCTATTTCCAGTTCGTCGACAATGCGCGCAAGCTCGGCATCGACGTGCCTGTCGTCGCCGGCATCATGCCGATCACCAACTACATGCAGTTGTCGCGCTTTTCCGACATGTGCGGCGCCGAGATTCCGCGCTGGGTACGCCTGAAACTGGCCAGTTTCGGCGACGACAGCGCATCGATCAAGGCATTCGGTCTCGACGTGGTCACGAACCTGTGCGAGCGCCTGATGGCCGGCGGCGCGCCGGGCCTGCACTTCTACAGCATGAACCAGGCCGCCGCCACCACGGCGATCTGGCAGCGCCTCGCCAGCCGCTAAAGCAGGCGCGGGCATGGAAAAACCGGCAGCGCAAACGCGTTGCCGGTTTTTTTTACGCCTTCATCATCCTGTCATTCGAGCGCGCTATCCTCGGTGACGATCAGGTCGAGCGGCACATCGTGGACGTCGGCATCGAATGCCGCCAGCTGGCAAGCATAGGCCACGCCCAGCGTTGCCGGACGAACGCCGCCCGCCAGCGTGCGGTCATAGAAGCCGCCGCCATAGCCGAGCCGGTAGCCGTGTTCGTTGTAGCCGAGGCAGGGCACCAGCAGCGCCGGTGGACGCGCGACAAGGCGCAGCTGCGCCGGCACCGTCACCCCGAGCGGATCGAGCGCCATCGCTCCCGGGGGAGCCATTCGGCAAACGCCAGCGGCGCATGGCGCTCCACCACCACCGGCAGCGCCAACGCGGCGCCCTCGGCTGCCAGCGCCCGGTAAGCTTCCATCAAGTCCGGCTCGCCGCTCAGGGGCCAGTAGACGGCCAATAGCGGCGGACGGGTGCGGCGCCACCAGGCCAGCACCTGCGCGCCGATGCGGGCATCGTGTGCGGCTTTATCCGCGTCGTCGAGCGCGGCGCGGCCTGCCTTGAGCGCTTTGCGCAGTGCCGCCTTGGCCGCTTTCGCGTCCTGTGCCGCTGCGCTGTCGTGAAGTTGTTGCGTTCCTGCACCATCGCCGCCTTTACCCTGCTGATCGCGCGATTGCGCGGGGCCTGCCTGTGCGACGCTATGGGTGGATGGCGCTTCCGGCGCGCCGTCCGGGAGCCCCGCTACGCCAGAGGCCTGCCCGGTTGCGCAACGGATGCGCATGGTATTCTTGATTCGCCGGTCATGATCCAATGAAGGGTGTAATTGCTGTGTTGAAGTTTCCGTGGAAATTATTCGCCGGCGCAGTCCTGGCTGCTTCCAACGCCGCTGTCCTGGCCGAGGCACCACCGCCGGCGCCTGTCTTCCGGCCTGCCGCGCCGGCCGCCACCGCTCCGTCGACCATTCCGCCCGTACCCGGTGCCGCCACGGTGCCTGCCGCGCCCGGCCTGCCGCCCGCGATGAATGCCTCCAGCGCCGACGACGACAACTTCCTGCTGTTGCGCGAAGCCGCGCGCCAGAACGACAGCGCCCGCGCCAACGCGCTGGCATCGCGCCTGCCGAATTACGTGCTGGCCGCGTATGTCGACTATTATCGTCTCAAACCGCGCCTGCGCGAGGCCGGCGCCGAGGAAATCCGCGCGCTGCTGCGCCACGACGGGGCAGCGCGGTGGCGGAACGCCTGCGCCTTGACTGGTTGCTCGAACTGGGCCGCCAGCGCGACTGGAGCAATTTCGAGCGCGAGCTGGCGCTCGTCAACCGCGGCGACGACCTGCAGGTACGCTGCTATGCCTTGCTGGCGCGTGCCATGCGCGGCGAGCGCGTCGCGCCTGAAGCGCGCGGCTTGCTGGTCAATCCACCGGCCTATGGTGAAGCCTGCGCCGCCCTGATGGCGCAGCTGGCGCAAACGGGCCAGCTCAGCCAGGAAGAATTACTGGCGCAACTGCGCCTGGCCGGCGAGATGGGCGCCACCGGGCCGTCGCGCCGCATTGCCCTGTTGCTGGGCGCCTCCGACACCCGCGCGGCCCAGGCCGTCGACGTGCCGGCGGTGGCGATGGCGCGCGGCATCGGCACCACGCGCGCCGAGCGCGAAATCTACCTGGTCGCGCTCGGCCGCATGGCCCGTACCAGCCTCAGGCTGGCCAGCGTCGCCCTCAACAAGAACAGCGACAAGCTCACGGCCGAGGAACGCGCGATCGGCTGGGCCAACGTGGCGCTGGCCGCCTCGATCACGCTTTCTCCCGAAGCCCACGATTACTGGCAGCGGGCCGAAGGCGCGCCGCTGACGAACTTCCAGCGCGAATGGAAAACCCGCATGGCGCTGCGCCGCGGCGACTGGCGTACCGTGGCGGCCACGATCGAATCGATGCCGACGCCATTGCGCGACGAGTCCGGCTGGGTCTACTGGCTCGGGCGCGCCCACGTGGCGCAAGGGCGGCGCGAGGAGGGCGAGGCTTTGTTCCGTCGCGTCGCCACCCAGAACAATTTTTATGGCCAGCTGGCGATGGAAGAGCTGGGCGAGCTGGTGACGATTCCCCGGCCGCCGCGCCGCCCACCCAGGCCGAAATCAATGCGGTCGCAGCGCTGCCGGCCATGCGCCAGGCCATGAAGTTCTACCAGCTGCGGCTGCGCCCCGAAGGCAACCGCGAGTGGAACTGGGCCCTGCGTTCGCTGTCCGAGCGCCAGCTGCTGGCCGCGGCCGAGTACGCGCGCCGCAACGAGCTGCTCGAGCGGATGGTCGAAACTTCGCTGCGCACGCGCACTGAATTCGACTACAGCCAGCGTTTCCCGGCGCCGCACAACGAGATCCTGCAGCCGACCGCGCGCAACCTGTCGCTCGATGCGGCCTGGGTCTACGGCCTGATCCGCCAGGAATCGCGCTTCATCAGCGAAGCCCGCTCGGGCGTCGGCGCGGCCGGCCTGATGCAGGTGATGCCGGCCACCGGCAAGTGGGTGGCAGCGAAAATCGGCCTGGGCGACTTCGTCCACAGCATGCTGCATGACGTGCGCACCAACATCACCCTCGGCACCAATTACATGAACATGGTGCTGGAAAACGCCGGCGGCTCGCAGGTGCTGGCCACCGCCGCCTACAACGCCGGCCCGACCCGCTCGCGCACCTGGCGCGGCCTGCTCGAAGCGCCGATGGAAGGGGCGGTGTTCGTCGAATCGATCCCGTATTCGGAAACCCGAACCTATGTACGCAATGTGATGTCGAACGCTACCAACTACGCTGCACTGTTCGAACGGCGGCCGCAATCGCTCAAGGCGCGCCTGGGCACGATCGCGCCGCGCGGCGCCAGCAGCGGCCTGCCTTGATTTTCCATTGTCGACCCTGGCGAGGAACCCATGCGTGATCCGCAAGTGGTGGTATTCGGCGGTTCCGGTTTCATCGGCGGCCACCTGGTGGCGCTGCTGGCGCAGGAGGGTATTCCCACCACGGTGCCGACGCGCCACGAGGCGCGCGTGCGCCACCTCACGATGCTGCCAGGGGTCGACGTGGTCGAAGCCGACATTCACGACGGCGCCACGCTGCGCACCCTGCTGGCCGGGCGCACGGCCGCGATCAACCTGGTCGGCGTGCTGCACGGCGGCCGCGGCCAGCCCTATGGCGCCGAATTCCGGCGCGCCCACGTCGACCTGCCGCGGCGCATCGTCGATGCCTGCTTCGCGGCCGGCGTGCCGCGCTACCTGCACATGAGCGCGCTGGGGGCGAACGCGCAGGGGCCGTCGATGTACGCGCTCCAAGGCCGACGGCGAACTGGCCGCGCGCAGCCGCCCGGAGGTGGCCGCGACGATCTTCCGGCCCTCGGTCGTGTTCGGCCCGGGGGACCATTTCCTGACGATGTTCGCCAAACTCCAGCGCCACCTGCCGGTCGTGCCGCTGGCGGGTGCCTCGGCGGTATTCCAGCCGGTGTACGTGGGGGACGTCACCACGGCCTTCCTGCACGCCTTGCGCGACGACCACACGCGCCACCTGGTCTACCAGCTGGGCGGGCCGAACATCTACACGCTGGCTGAACTCGTGCGCCTGGCCGGGCGCTATGCGGGCTGCGAACGCAAGGTCGTCGAGCTGCCGCCGCCGCTGGCGCGCCTGCAGGCGGCCCTCTTCGAGCTGCTGCCGGGAGAACCGCTGCTCACGCGCGACAACCTCGACTCGATGAAGGTCGACAACGTGCTCGACCCCGCCATCGGGGACTTGACAGCGGCCTCGCTGGGAATCAAGCTCACCCCGCTGGAAGCGGTGGCGCCGCATTACCGGCGCAGGGCGAACCGCTCGATCGCCTGCGCACCCGCGCCGGGCGCTGAGCTTCTGCTCCCCATTTGCTGTTTTACCTTAACCGGCCGGCCCGCGCCCCCAGCGCGCGGGCGGCATCTCAACCAGGAAAGCCATGCAGACCACGGAACTCGACCCGACCCTCTCGAACACGCTGGAACAGGCGCGCAAGCCCGGCCTCACGCTCGTCATCGGCAACAAGAATGTCTCGTCGTGGTCGATGCGGCCCTGGGTGGCGGCCGTTGCCTTCAACATTCCGTTCACCGAAGTGCGCGTGCTGCTCGACCAGCCCGACACCGCCGCCAACATCGCGCGCTATTCGCACGCGGGCCGGGTGCCGGTGCTGCTGGCCGGCGAGATGACGGTCTGGGACAGTCTCGCCATCTGCGAATACCTGGCCGAACAGTTCCCGGATAAACACCTGTGGCCGCAGGACGTGGCCGCGCGCGCGCTGGCACGTTCCGTGGTCGCCGAGATGCACTCGGGCTTCGGGGCCCTGCGCAACGACATGTCGATGAACATCCAGGCACGCCTGCCGGGCCGCGGACGCACGCCCGGCGCCCAGGCCGACATCGGCCGCATCTGCGAGATCTGGGAAGAGTGCCTGGCGCGCTTCGGCCACCGCGGCTTCCTGTTCGGCGATTTTTCCATCGCCGACGCCTTTTATGCACCGGTCGTGATGCGCTTCAGGACCTACGGCGTGGCGCTGGCGCCGGCGCTGCAGGCCTATTGCGACCGCATGCTGGCCCATCCGGCGGTGGCGCGCTGGGTGGAAGAGGCGATGGCGGAGACCGACGCGACGCCGCTGCACGACAGCGAACTGCCGGGCTGATGGCGATGCGCAGTTACGTCGTCGGCGGCGCCGTGCGCGACGAGCTACTCGGGCTGCCGGTCCAGGACCGCGACCACGTCGTCGTCGGCGCCACGCCCGATCAGATGCTGTCCGCGGGCTTCCGCCCGGTCGGCAAGGATTTTCCCGTGTTTCTGCACCCGGACACGCAGGAGGAATACGCGCTCGCGCGCACCGAACGCAAGACCGCGGCGGGCTACCACGGCTTCGTCTTCCACACCGCGCCCGACGTCACGCTGGAACAGGACCTGATACGGCGCGACCTGACCATCAATGCGATGGCGCGCGGCGAGGACGGCACCATCGTCGACCCGTATGGCGGCCAGCGCGACCTCGCAGCGCGCGTGTTCCGCCATGTGTCGGACGCCTTCGCCGAAGACCCGGTGCGCATCCTGCGCCTGGCCCGTTTTGCCGCGCGTTTCCCCGACTTTCGCGTCGCCGATGACACCCTCGCCTTGATGCGGCAGATGGTCGAAGCGGGCGAAGTCGATGCCCTCGTGCCCGAGCGCGTCTGGCAGGAGCTTGCACGTGGCCTGATGGAAGGGCGTCCGTCGCGGATGCTGGCCGTGCTGCGCGACTGCGGCGCGCTGGCGCGCATCCTGCCCGAGCTCGACGCCTTATGGGGCGTGCCGCAGCCGCCGAAGCACCATCCGGAAGTGGACACGGGTGTCCACATGATGCTGGTGATCGATTACGCGGCCGAACAGGGCCACACGCTGGCGGTGCGCTTCGCCGCGCTCATGCACGACCTCGGCAAGGGCATCACACCGTCCGACAACTGGCCGGCTCACCATGGCCACGAGGGCATGGGCGCCAGACTCATCACTGCCGTCTGCCGGCGCCTGAAGGTGCCCAACGATTGCCGCGACCTGGCCTTGATCACCGCGCGCGAACACGGCAACGTCAGCCGCGCGCGCGAGCTGCGTCCAAACACCATCGTCACCCTGTTCGAGCGCTGCGACGCCTTCCGTAAAACCGAGCGCTTTGCCGACATGCTGCTGGCGGCCGAGTGCGATGCGCGCGGACGCGGCGATGAGACCCACGCCATGCGCAGCGCGCCGTATCCGCAGCGGCCCTACCTGCTCGGCGCGCTTGCTGCGGCGCGCCGTCAACGCCGGCGAAGTCGCGGCGCGCCATGCCGAGAACAGGGAGCGCATCCCGGAAGCGGTGCACCGCGAACGCGTGAACGCCGTCTCGCGCTGGGTCTACAGCACCACCGGCGCCGGCAGCATCGAATAGCAGCGGCGCCGCCCCCTTATGCGCCGTGGCTGGACGCCGTCTCCGGTCTTTCGTATAGTCAAGTTTTTAACGCATCAGGGCAGGAACATGCATCCGATCGAGGTCAAGCCCGGCTGGCGCAGCGTCCCCTTCGGCATCGTCGGGCTGACAACGGCGTTCGTACTCGCCTCCACCGCGGCCCGCGCTGCGGCGATGTTCGGCCCGGCCGCCTGGCGCGCCCTCTTCATGGTGATGTGCATCGCGATGGCGGCGCTGCCCCTGGATCGTCCTCGACCGCGCCAGCCGCCGCCAGATCGGCCTGTGCCGTCCCCGCCACCCGGGCTGGCTGCTGCCTGGATTGCTGCTGGGCGTCCTGGCCGCGAGCGCCTGCTTCTGGCTGGGGTCGATGCTCTACGGTGCCGGGCCCGGCCACCCCTTTGTCAGCATCGCGCACAATTACCAGCTGCAGCCGACAAGTGGCTGGAGCCCCCTGCGCCTGCACCTGACCTTCACCATCGCCGCCTGCCTGTTCAGCCCGATTGGCGAAGAGATCTTTTATCGCGGCTTCCTGCAGAAGGTGCTGGAAGACCGCCACGGCGCCAGGCGCGCCACCCTGCTCGAAGCTGCGCTCTTCGCCATCGTTCACCTGTGCCACCACGGCATCGTTCTGAGCGCGGCCGGCCCCGTGCTGCAGGGCGCCTCGGCCGCGCTCTGGGTTGGCCAGATGTTCCTGCTGGCGCTGGGTTTTGCGTGGCTGCGGCGCGCATCGGGCTCGCTGCTGCCGGCGATCGTCGCGCATGCCGCCTTCAATGCGGCGATGAACGCCTGGATCTTCGCGCGGCTCTGGCCGCAGGCTTGATCCTGACAAGACTGCGCGCCAAGGCCAGCCGCACTTGCACCAATGTAAATTAATTGTTACAAGAAGTACCGCGTGCGCGAAGCGCGCGGCGGTTTTGTTATGCTCATTGGACTATGAGCAGAATGTGGCAGCGGATGGACAGGTGGTTTGCGGTGGGGATACGCAGCCTCGAGCGAATGAACCCACGGCAACGCCTGCGCTGGGGCGTGGCGGCGGCGCTGGCCCTGGTGGGCCTGCTCGCCTTTCTCTACACCCGCACGACCGGCGTCGACGTCGACACCCAGAACCGTGTCATGTTCGACCTGCACGAACTGCAGCAGCTCGACGCCGAATGGGATGCCAATCTGCTGCGCGCCCACATCGGCAGCGGCATGGCCGATGCCCGCCTGGTCGCCCCCGTCGCGCAAATGAACGAACTGAGCGCCCGCCTGGCCGAAGCCCTGCCCATGACCCGCGGGCGCGCCGCGCGCCATGCGCATGCGGCCTTGAGCGAATCGCTGCGCGCCAAGGCCGAACTGGCGGCGCGCTTTCGCGTGCTGAACCCGCCGCTGCGCGCGGCCTTGCTGTCGTTGCCGCCGGCGCTGGTCGACCTCAAGACGGAACTCGGCGGCATCGAGGGCGCGCTGGCGCCGGGCCGCGTCGTCGTGCGCCTGGACGCGTTGCTGAACGACCTGCTGGCCGACACGCTGCGCTACAACCTGGCGCCGTCCCCCGCGCTGGCCCAGCGCATCGAAGGCAACCTGGCCCGGGTCGAAGCGCAAAAAGGACGCTTTTCGCTGGCGGTGGCGAACCAGATCGACGCCCCCGGCGCGCGACACCCGCACCATCCTGGCCAACCGCCCGCGCGAGAACGAGGTCGAGGCGCAGATCGCCGCGCTCGGCACTGGCGAGGCGATGACCCGCCTCGGACGCGAACTGGACCGCTCGTTCCAGGCCGAGGTGCTCGAGCGCCAGCGCTACCGCGGCTTCCTGTTCGCCTATTCGATCCTGCTGCTGGGCCTGCTCGCCTGGGTCGGCTGGCGCCTGCGCCGCAGCTACCGCATCATCAACGACGTCAACCACCGCCTGCAGGCGGCCAACGACACCCTCGAACACCGCGTGGCCGAGCGTACCGCCGAGCTCGAGGAGCAAACGGCCAAGCTGGCGCGCCTGGCCCAGCACGACAGCCTGACCGGACTGGTGAATTATGGCCAGCTGACGCGCCTGCTGGAGCTGGCGCTGGTGCGCGCGGCGCGGCGCGACAGCGTGGTAGTGGCGATGTTCATCGACCTCGACGGTTTCAAAGGCGTCAACGACACCGGGGCCATGCCACCGGCGACCTGGTGCTGCAACTGGTGGCGCGCCGGGTGCAGAAAGTGCTGCGCGCCGAGGACGTGCTGGCGAGACTCGGCGGCGACGAATTCGTCGTCATGCTCGAAGGCGTCGGTGCGCGCGAGGGCGCCCTGCGCATCGCGCGCCTGGTGCTCGAGCAGATCGAGGGCATCCCGGAAGCCGACGGCAACCCGGTATCGATTTCGGCCAGTATCGGCATCGCCGCGGCGCGCGGCCGCCAGGGGCTCGAGGCCGGTGCCGCCGCCTTGCTGGCCGATGCCGACAAGGCGATGTACGCGGCGAAGCAGGCGGGCAAGGGCACCTTCGTCATCAGCGAACATGCGCAATGGACGAGCCAGGCAGTGGCCGTGCCTGGTTGAGCACGGGAGGAATCGCCAGGCAAGGCAGGCGGCGAATCCGCTACAATGGACATATGTTGCACTGCACAATACGGAATCGGCGATGCCCGACAAACTCCCTGTCACACCCGCCACGCCCCCCGAGCCGCCACGCAAGAACGCGCTGATGCACTGGTTCGCCAGCCTGTTTGGTGCCACCGAGCGCCCGGCCGTACTGGTCAAGGCCCTGGGCCGGCGCGATCGCCGCCGCATGCTCAGGCACTTCCTTGCCCTCGACGCGGATGACCGCCTGCTGCGCTTCGGCACGGTGCTGCCGGACGCGCAGATCCACGCCTATGTCGACAGCATCGATTTTTCGCGCGACATCGTCTTTGGCGTGGTGAACCGTTTCTTCCAGCTGGTTGGCGTCGGCCATCTTGCCTTTGCCCCGGTCGCCCCGGGACGCGAGGCCAACACCAGCAAGGGCCGCGTGGCCGAGTTCGGCGTCTCGGTATCGAAGTCGGCGCGGGGGCAGGGCGTTGGAAGCAAGCTGTTCCAGCGCGCCGCCATCCACTGCCGCAATTCGGATGTCGACACCCTGTATATGCAATGCCTCACCAGCAACCGCACGATGATGCACATCGCCAAAAAGGCCGGCATGGAGATCAAGCGCGAATATGGCGAAGCCGACGCCTACCTGCACCTGCCGCCGCCCAGCCCCGGCAGCGTGATGCGCGAAGCGCTCGAGGAACAGTTCGCCGTGATCGATTACACGGTCAAGGCGAATGCGCGCGCAGCCGTGAAATGGTTCATGCCGCGCAAACGGTAGGGTAGGCGGCTCCACCCGTTCGTTCGCGCACGCGCGCACGCAATGCCGCCTGCGCGTTCACATCACGCCTGATCCTTCGCGAGGCGTAGGGTAGGCGGCTCCACCCGTTCGTTCGCGCATACGCGCACGTCATGCCGCCTGCGCGTTCACACCACGCTCGAAACGATGCGAGGTTTCCGGAGCCGGTTGAACGCGTAGGCGGCGCACACGCCTGCCATGCGCGGCGCTCTCGATAGAGCCGCCTACCCTACGCAAGGCACGGCAGGGCGCATCACCGTGCCGGCGTCTCCCCGATCGGCAGCGCCGTCGTCTCCTTGATCCGCTGCAGCGCAAAGCTCGACTTCACGTCCAGCACCGACGGGTGGCGCAGCAGGGTGGCCATCATGAAGCGCGAGAAATGGTCCATGTCCTCCACGTGCACGCGCAGCAGGAAATCCATCTCGCCCGTCATCGCATAGCAGGCCACCACTTCCGGCCAGGCCGCCACCGCCTGCGCGAATTCGAAACGCGGCGAGGTCGCCGGCACGCGCGAATTGGCTGGCCCTTCGCTGTGCTTTTCCAAGCGCACATTTACATAGGCCAGCAAGCCCAGGCCGATCTTGTCCGGGTCGACCAGCGCCACGTACTGGCGAATCACGCCGGCTTCCTCGAGGCGCTTGATGCGGCGCAGGCAGGGCGAGGGCGACAGGTTCACGCGCTCGGCCACATCCTGGTTCGACAGGCGGCCATCGGCCTGCAGAATCTCCAGGATTTTGCGGTCCGTTTTATCCAACTCGATCTTTGACATTTATTTCCCTTCGACTGACTAGAACCGCAATTTTATTGCGCAACTGGCGCGGCGGGGGGAATTGATTGATATTTAATGCCGGGGGCACAAGACTATACTGTCGCCACCCACGGAGGAGACATCTCCGTCGCGGCGCGACCAACAACAACAAGCGCGCCGCAACCCGAAGGACGCATCAGGAACGCTGCAGCGACATCCCGGCCAGCCCGGCCCGATCGCTGCCGCCTTGCGTCCGGCACAACACAACGGAGATTGACCAATGAACGCCCCCCTCGACCGCTCCCAGCTGCAGCCGTCACAGCCGAACCACGAAATCACGCTCGACGACAAGTGGACACTCGAGCGCGGCCGCGCCTTCATGACCGGCACGCAAGCCCTGATCCGCCTGCCGATGCTGCAGCGCGAGCGCGACCTGAAAGCCGGCCTGAATACCGCCGGCTACATCACCGGCTACCGCGGCTCGCCCGTCACCGCTGTCGACCAGACCGCGATGAAGGCGAAGAAGCACCTGGATGCCCACCATGTCAAATTCCACCCGGGCATGAACGAAGACCTGGCGGCGACCGCCGTCTGGGGCACCCAGCAAACGAATCTCTACAAGGACGCCAATTACGATGGCGTGTTTGCCATGTGGTATGGCAAGGGCCCGGGCGTGGACCGCTGCGGCGACGTGTTCAAACACGGTAACAACGCCGGCTCCGCCAGGCACGGCGGCGTGCTGCTGCTGGCCGGCGACGACCATGCGGCCAAATCCTCGTCCACCGCGCACCAGTCCGACCACATCCTGACCGCCTGCGGCATCCCGGTGCTGTACCCCTCCTCGGTGCAGGAGTACATCGACTACGGCCTGCACGCCTGGGCCATGAGCCGCTACACGGGCCTGTGGGTGTCGATGAAATGTGTCACCGACGTCATCGAATCGGGCGCCGTGGTCGACCTCGACCCGGACCGCGTCCAGATCGAGCTGCCGACCGACTTCGAACTGCCCGAGGGCGGCCTGAACATCCGCTGGCCGGACGCCGTGCTGGACCAGGAAGTGCGGATGAACAACCACAAGTGGTATGCGGCGCTGGCCTATGCGCGTGCGAATAAACTGAACCAGATTATCTGGGACAGCCCGGCACCAAAGATCGGCATCATCACCGCCGGTAAAAGCTATGTCGACACGCGCCAGGCGCTGGCCGACCTCGGCATCGACGAGCAGGCAGCGGCCGACATCGGCCTGCGCCTGTACAAGATCGGCATGACCTGGCCGCTCGAGTCCGAAGGCGTGCACGAATTCGCGCGCGGCCTGGACGAGATCCTGGTCATCGAAGAGAAGCGGCAAGTGCTGGAATACGCACTGAAGGAAGCGCTGTACAACCTGCCGGACAGCGAGCGTCCGCGCGTGGTGGGTAAATTCGACGACACCGGCGAGTGGAGCAACAAGGACCGCAAGGGCCATGGCGACTGGCTGCTGCCGGCGACGTATGAGCTGAGCCCGGCCCAGATCGCGCGGGCGATTGCTTCGCGCATCTCCCACTACTGCGCCGGCCACCCGGTCGAGCAACGCGTGAAAGAGCGCATCGCCTACCTGGAAGCGAAAGAGCTGGTACTGAAGAACATTCCAGCCAAGGCCAATCCGCAAACCGACCGCATTCCCTACTTCTGCTCGGGCTGCCCGCACAACTCGTCGACGAAAGTGCCGGAAGGCTCGCGTGCCATGGCCGGCATCGGCTGCCACTACATGGTGCTGTGGATGGACCGCGAGACCGACACTTTCACGCACATGGGCGCGGAAGGCGCGACCTGGATCGGCCAGGCGCCGTTCACCAAGGAGAATCACGTCTTCCAGAATCTGGGTGACGGAACCTACTTCCACTCGGGCATCCTGGCGATCCGCGCCGCCGTCGCGGCCAAGGTGAACATCACCTACAAGATTCTCTACAACGACGCGGTCGCGATGACCGGCGGCCAGAACGTCGACGGTCCGCTCGATCCGGGCATGATCACGCGCCAGATCGCCGCCGAAGGCGTGAAACCCATCATCGTCGTCACCGACGAGCCCGATAAATACCCGAGCGACTATGCCTGGGCCGAAGGCGTGACCGTGCGCCACCGTTCCGAACTGATGGACGTGCAAAAAGAGCTGCGCGAGATGCCAGGCGTGTCGGCCATGATCTACGACCAGACCTGCGCCTCCGAGAAGCGCCGCCGCCGCAAGAAAGGTGAATTCCCCGACCCTGCAAAACGCGCCGTGATCAACGAAGCCGTCTGCGAAGGCTGCGGCGATTGCTCGGTGCAGTCGAACTGCCTGTCGGTCGAGCCGCTGGAAACGGAACTGGGCCGCAAGCGCCAGATCAACCAGTCGTCCTGCAACAAGGATTTCAGTTGCGTCTCCGGCTTCTGCCCATCGTTCGTGACGGTCGAAGGCGGCGGCCTGAAAAAGCCAAAGAAAGCGGCTAGCGGTACGGATAGTGCACCGCCAGTCCTGCCCGCGCCCGCCGTCCCAGGCATCGATGCGCCCTTCGGCATCCTGGTCGCCGGCGTCGGCGGCACCGGTGTCGTGACCGTCGGCCAGATCCTCGCGATGGCGGCCCACGTCGAAGGCAAGGGCGCGATCGTGCTCGATCAATCCGGCCTGGCCCAGAAGGGCGGTCCGGTGATGTCGCACGTGCGCCTGGCGCAGAAGCAGACGGACCTGCACTCGACCCGCGTCGGCACCGGCAGCGCGGACCTCGTCATCGGTTGCGACCAGATCGTCACCGCCAGCCGCGATGCCTTGAGCCGCATGGGCGAAGGCCGTACCTGGGCCGCGGTGAACAACACCGGCTCGACTACCGCCGCCTTCGTCAAGAACCCCGACTGGCAATTCCCGGCCGAGGGCTCGAAGGGCGCCATCCAGCTGGCCTGCGGCGCGGACAATGTCGACTTCGTCGATGCCGGCCAGATGGCCACCGCCCTGATGGGCGACGCGATCGCCACCAACATGTTCATGCTCGGCTATGCCTTCCAGAAGGGCCGCGTGCCGCTGCTGGAAAGCTCGCTGATGCGCGCGATCGAACTCAACGGCGTATCGGTACCGTTCAACAAGGCCGCGTTTAACTGGGGCCGCACCGCGGCGCACGACCTGGCAGCGGTGAAGAAGGTGACGACCCCGGCCAAGGTAGTCGAGTTCAAGCGCACGCAGACGCTCGACGAGCTCATCAACCGCCGCGTCGAACTCTTGAGTGCATACCAGAACGCCGCCTACGCCGCGCAGTACAAGTCGTTCGTGGACCAGGTGCGCGCTGAGGAAGCCAAGCTGGGCAAGGGCACGCGCCTGACCGAAGCCGTCGCGCGCTACTTCCACAAGCTGATGGCCTACAAGGACGAGTACGAAGTCGCGCGCCTGCACACCGATCCGGCCTTCAAGGAAAAGATCGCGAACATGTTCGAAGGCGACATCAAGATCAAGTACCACCTCGCGCCGCCGCTGCTGGCCAAGCACGACAAGGAAGGCCGCGCGATCAAGCAGGAATACGGTTCGTGGATGACGGGTGCGTTTGGCCTGCTGGCCAAGCTGAAAGGCCTGCGCGGTACCCCCTTCGACATCTTCGGCTACAGCGAAGAGCGCAAGACCGAACGCGCGCTCATCAAGCAGTACCGCGACACCGTCGCCGGCCTGCTGCCGAAGCTGACGAGCGAGAACCTGGCGCAGGCGGTGGCGATTGCCAGCATTCCGGAAGACATCCGCGGCTACGGCCACGTGAAGGAACGCCACCTGAAGGCGGCCAAAGCCAAGGAAGCCCAATTGTTGTCGGCTTTCCACACTCCGCAGGGCTTGAACCGCGCCGCCTGAGCATTTTTTGGGCGATAAAGCACCACGCCAGGACCGGCCGTAAGCTGGTTCTGGCGTTTTTGCTTCAGAGCATGGATAATTTATGTTGAAAAAATTTTAAAACAAATAATAAACGCACCGTTTTGCAAAGCGGGCGGTCTGGCTTCTCCCTCCATCACGAACTTGTCCTAGATACATTGCTCATGAAATTGTCGATACCCCAACGCGGTCAACTGACCGCTTCGCTCCGCCTGATGTGCACTGGCCTCGCGGCCGCGTTGACGCTTGCCGCCTGTGGCGGTGGCGGCGGCGAACCCGGCAACGTCACCAATCCCCCGATTAACTCGAACGCAGGTCCCGATCCGGTCCTTTCCACCCTGGGCGATGCTTTCGACACCTACTGGAACCGCTGCGCCAAGCCGCGCACCGGCATCGATCCCTACACCGGCAAACCATATCCGGACCGCCAAGGCAGCCTGCGCGACGAGCTGACCTTCCTGCGCGCCTGGTCGAACCAGTACTACCTCTGGTACAACGAGATCCCGACCGACTTCCAGATGTCGCAATTCAGCAATCCGGTCGACTACTTCGACAAGCTGATGTCGCCGATCCACGACAAGGACATGTACCACTTCACCTATCCATCGGACGAGTGGGACAAGATGAGCAATTCCGGGATTGAACTCGGCTATGGCATCACCTGGAGCAGCGCCGGAGGGAGCGCACCGCGTACCTGGCGCGTGGCCATCGTCGAGCCGGGTTCGCCGGCCGCCGCCGCCGGCCTGCGCCGTGGCGACCAGCTGACCGTGGTCGACGGCGCCGACTTCGTCAACGGTTCCGACGGCGCGACGGTCGACAAGATCAATGCCGGCCTGTTCCCGAGCGCATCCGGCCTGCACAGCTTCACCCTGAAGCGCAACGGCGTCGACCTGAACGTGTCGATGCAAGCGGCCGACGTGACGGCGTCCTCGGTGAAGTACACCCGCGTCATCGACACCCCGACCGGCAAGGTGGGTTACCTGAGCTTCGAGAACCACAATGCGGTAGCCGAGCGCCAGCTGATCGAGTCGATCACGACCCTGCGCAACGCGGGCATCAACGACCTCGTCCTCGACCTGCGCTACAACGGCGGCGGCCTGCTGGGCGTTGCCGGCGAACTGTCGTACATGATTGCCGGCCCAACGACGGAGAACAAGGTGTTCTCGCGCCTGCAGTACAACAACAAGATCGAAGCCCGCCAGACGCCGGAAATCATCCGCTTCGTGTCGAAGCCCTACGGCTATGGCACCGGCGCGAATGCCGTCGACAAGAACGCCCCGCTGCCTTATCTGGGCCTGAGCAAGGTCACGGTGCTGACCACCTCGGGCACCTGCTCGGCCAGCGAATCGATCATCAACGGCCTGCGCGGCGTCGATGTCGAGGTCAATGTGATTGGCGCCACCACCTGCGGCAAGCCGTATGGCTTCACCCCGGTCCCGAACTGCGGCACGACCTATTTCTCGGTCGAGTTCCAGAGCGTGAACGCGAAGGGCTTCGGCGACTACGCCAACGGTATCGCCCCGAACTGCTCGGTGGCCGATGACCTGTCGCACGACCTGGGCGACACCAACGAGGCGATGTTGTCGGCCGCACTGAGCTACCGCGCCAACCGTGCCTGCCCGGCCCGTACCTCGGCACAGGCGATGGCCTTGGCAACGCCGCACCAGGTGCGCTCGGCGGTCTCCCAGATCGCGATCTACAACAAGCCACGCTAAGGACAGGCGCGGCCACGGCCGCGTCATGGTCTGGATGTCGGCAAGCGCCACCTTCGGGTGGCGCTTTTTCATGCGCGTTCCGTATTCCCACTTCACCGGGTGTCAATACGCCCGCAGGCGATAGCGCCGAAAGCGGGCAAGCTGCCGCCTGTGCAAGGGAAAACGCGACTATAATTTTCCGCTTTGCCCCTCTTCCTTTCGCCTTCACCATTTCTGCCGGAGTGACATCGATGATTCGTTCTGCGTTACTGCTTGCGCTGCTCGGCGCCATGCCGCTGTCCCACGCCGCGCCAGCCCACAGCGCCCCTGACCTGACCACCGTCTCGGAGCGTTCCGGCTTCCAGGCCACGGGCCGTTACGACGAAGTCGTCAAGCTGTGCGCGGCGTTTGCCAGGGCGTATCCGAAAGCGGTGAAATGCATCGAATTCGGCCGCACGCCGGAAGACCGCCCGATGCTGGCGCTGGTGGCCACCACCAGCGGCGCCTTCACCCCGCAGGCGGCAAGCAAGGCCGGCCTGCCGGTGACGCTGATCCAGGGCGGCATCCATGCCGGCGAGATCGACGGCAAGGATGCCGGCTTCCTGGCGCTGCGCGAAATCCTCGAGGGCCGCCTGGCCCGGGGCGCCCTCGACAAGCAGGTGCTGCTGTTCGTCCCCGTTTTCAATGTCGACGGCCACGAGCGCTTCCAGAAGTGGAACCGCCCGAACCAGCGCGGCCCGGTCGAGATGGGCTGGCGCACCACGGCGCAGAACTTCAACCTGAACCGCGACTACGTCAAGGCCGACTCGCCCGAGATGCAGGCGATGCTGGCACTGGTGAACAAGTGGGACCCGCTGACCTATGTCGACCTGCACGTCACCGACGGCGCCAAGTTCCAGCACGATGTCTCGATCCAGGTCGAACCCGTGTATTCCGCCGACCCCGAATTCCGCCAGGCCGGCCTGGCGCTGCGCGACAAGGTCATCGCCGACATCACCAGGCAGGGCTCGACCCCGCAGTCCTACTACATGTCGTTCGCCAAGACGGACGATCCGCAATCAGGTTTCGTCGATGGCGTGTCGGACCCGCGCTTCTCGACCGGCTACTTCCCGCTGCGTAACCGCATGGCCATGCTGGTCGAGACCCACTCGTGGAAGGATTATCCGACCCGCGTGCGCATCACCCACAATAGCGTGATCTCGGTACTGGAGCAGGTGGCGCAGAACGGCAAGGCCTGGCAGCAGGCGGCCGCCAGCGCCGACGCGCGCGCACGCCAGCTCGCGGGCACGCCGGTGGCCCTGAGCTACAAGACCACCGAGAAGACGAAGATGGTGGACTTCAACGGCTACGAGTACACGCGCACGCCGTCCGAAGTCTCCGGCATCCTGATGACGCGCTACGACGAAAGCAAACCGCAGGTGTGGCGCGTGCCGCTGCGCGACGAGGTGGTGGCCGACCTGGAAGTGACGGCGCCGCGTGCCGGCTACATCGTCCCGGCCGCGCATGCGGCGATGGTCGCGGCCAAGCTGACGCAGCATGGCATCGCCTTCCGCAAGCTCGACAAGGCACTCGAGGGTGTCGACACCGAGACCTTCCGCGCCGACAAGGCGACGTTTGGTGCCACCTCGTTCGAGTCGCACCAGCGCCTGACGGTGGAAGGCGGCTGGAAGCGCGAGCCGCGCAGCGTTGGCCGCGGCGCCCTGTTCGTGCCGGTCGCCCAGCCCAAAGCGCGCCTGGTGATGGCGATGCTGGAACCGCAGGCACCGGACTCGCTGCTGGCCTGGGGCCTGTTCAACAATGCCTTCGAGCCGAAGGAGTACATGGAGGAATACGTGGCCGAGGACGTGGCACGCGAACAGATGGCCGCCGACCCGGCCCTCGCCGCCGAGTTCAAGCGCCGCGTCGAGAGCGACCCGGCGTTCGCGAAGAACGCCCATAAACGCCTCGAGTTCTTCGCCCGCCGCCACGCCTCCTGGGACGAGCGCCTGAACCTGTATCCGGTGCTGCGCACGGACGTCGCGCCGTAAAAAGCAGAGGCCGGGACATCCCGGCCTTTTTAATTGGTGGCGTTGGCCAGGCAGCTTGCGCCGTCTATCCGTAGGGTGGGCTCCGCCCACGCGGTATAGCACGGTCGAGCAATCGAAACGCCCATTCCTCAACGCTACCGCATCGGGCTACGAACTACGGTGTGACGATGCATCGGTCCTATACCGCGTGGGGCATTGAAGCCGAGGGCTTCAATGCAAAATCCACCCTACGAAACCCCCAGCAGCGCGCGCACCGCGCCCACATACCGCTCGCTGACCGCCACCTCGCTCCCATCGCGCAGGCGCAGCAAATAAGTTCCGTCCCCGACCACGGACAAGCCGATCGCTTCCCGCCGCCGCACGATGACACTGCGGTGCACACGTAAAAACTGCTGCGGATCCAGCAGCGCCTCCAGCCGGCTCAGCGCCACCCGATGCAGCAGCGTGCGCGCGCCCAGGTGCAGGGCCACGTAGTTCCCCTGGGCCTCGATCCAGGCGATATCGAGCACCGCCACCGTATCGATGCGCCCCACCGAGCGCACGCTGATCTGTTCGACCCAGGGCGGACTTTCCGTATAGCCGCGCATGGCCGCGCCGTAGGCAGCGCGCTGGCGGGCGGCCAGCATCGCCGCGGCGCGTTCGACGGCCTGCGCCAGGCGCGCGTCGTCGAGCGGCTTGAGCAGGTAGTCGAGCGCGTGCACCTCGAAGGCGGCGACCGCATGCTCGCTGTGGGCCGTCACGAACACCACCAGCGGCGGTTCAGCCATGCGCGCCAGCTCGCGCGCCAGCAGCAGGCCCGATTCGCGCGGCATCTGGATGTCGAGGAACAGCACCTCGATCCCGCCGGCGGCCAGCACGCCCCGTGCCTGCGCGGCGCTCTCGCACTCGGCTACCAGCTGCCAGTCGGGATGCGCCTCCATCGCCAGACGCAGGTTGGTGCGGCCAGGCGTTTCGTCGTCGACGATGGCGTAGCGGATCGGCATGCTTCAGTCCTGCGCCGCCAGCGGCAGGCTGATCTCGGCCAGGAAGTGCTCGCCGACGCGCTCGGTGCGCAGCGACGCGCCCGGGTCGGCCAGGGCCAGGCGCGCACGCGTGTTGCGCAGTCCCAGTCCCGTGCCGGGATTCGGCGACGCCGCCGGGCTGACCGGATTCATCACGCGGATCAGGAGCCGTTCGCTCTCGCGTACGAACGACAGGCGGATGTCGCCCGGACCATCGTGGCAATCGAGGTCGTGGCGCAGGGCGTTCTCGATCAGTGGCTGCAGCAGCAGGGGCGGGCAGGGGCCGCGCCGCACGGTCTCGTCGTCGCCCTCGATGCGGATGCGCAGGCGCTCGCCGTAGCGCAGGCGCTGCAGAGCGAGGTAGTCGCGCACGAAGCCGAGTTCCTCGTCGATGGTCGCCTGCTCGCGCTGGGTGGCGGACAAGGCATAGCGCAGCAGGTCGGACAGGCGGCCGATGCCGGCCAGCGCATCGGGCCTGTCGCCGCCGCGCACCAGGGCGCTGATGGCGTTCAGGGCATTGAAGATGAAGTGAGGCTCGAGCTGGGCGCGCAGGGCCAGCATGCGCTGCTGTTCCAGTGCCAGGTGCAGGTTCAGGTTTTCCGCCTGGGCTTGGGCAAAGGCCTCGCTGCGGGCACGTGCTTCGCGCAGATTGCCGAGGGCGACCATGGCAATGAAGGTGCCACTGGTCCAGGCGGTTTCGCTGAACCAGGTCAGCTTGCGCATCTTGACGAATTCGGCCCAGGCACTGGCGAGGGTCAGCACCTCGCCGCGCAGCAGCACATCGACACTGCCGATATACAGCCACTCGAGCGGCAGGAACAGCGCCAGCGCCGCGTAGATGCCCAGCGTACGCAGGCGGTCGGTGAACAGCGCCGGGCGCCACGCCAGCGCCAGGCTCAGGCTACTGCTCAGGACCATCATCGGCACATGGCCGAGCCACCAGTCGAGCAGGAGGAATGCGTACGATTGCGGATGTCCGGTCGCGATCTTGTCGGTCCAGGAGCCGAGCGCCCCGGCGCCGGTGAGCATGCTCCAGAAGGCGATGTGGGTGAGGACGATGCGCGCCGCCTTGCGTTGTTGTTGTTTCATCTGGGTTCGAGTATAACAGCGCGCCTGGAGGCAAAAAACGCGCGGCACCCGGCTTCATCCCACGCTTGCCGGGTTTCGTCACAAGACTGTTTTCACCCTGCCGCCGCACCATCACATTGACAGCCTTGACGACCACCGATCCGATCCGATGCCCCGCTTCCTGACCCTGTCGCTGCTGTTCCCCTGTTCGCTTGCCCTTGCCCAGCAGGGCGCGGAGCCGCCACCCACTGCGCCTTACCGGGTGGAGGTCCAGGGCGCATCGACGCAGGATCAGCGACGCGAGGCGACAGTCGCCCGCCTGGTCGTCGGCCGCGCCGACATCGCCCGCTACGGCGACAACAGCCTGGCCCAAGTGCTCAAGCGCCAGCCGGGCATCGCGATCGTCGGCAGCGAGGTGCGCATGCGCGGCCTGGGCGCGGGCTATACGCAGATCCTGATCGACGGCCAGCCGGCGCCGCAGGGCTTCTCGATCGACAGCATCGCGCCCGAGCTGGTCGAGCGGATCGAGGTGTCGCGCAGCGCCAGCGCGGACCAGAGCACGCAGGCCGTGGCCGGCAGCATCAACATCGTGCTGCGCAAGCGCGCCGGCCCCGGGCGCGAAGACAAGGCGACGCTCGGCTACCGGAGAAGCGAATGGAATCCCGGCGTCTCGACCCGCTTCGGCGGACGCGATGGCAGCCTGTCGTGGTCGGTCGGAGCGACGCTGGAACAAAACACGGAGGTCGACCTGTATGCCACCGACGAGGCCATCGATGGACCCGACGGCAGGCCGCTGGTGCTGCGCCGGATCGACGAACGCGCGGCTGGCCGGATCCAGCGGCTCAATGTCGCGCCCACGCTGAACTGGGACCTGGCCGATGGCGACACCCTGGCCTGGCAAACGCTGCTGGAGGCGACCCGCATCCGCAGCGGCATGGCGAGCCGGGAAGCGGCCTTGCTGGGCGACCCCAGCGCCTACCCGGACAGCGTCGCCGCCATCGGCCCACACCGCCAGCCTGCGCAGCAACCTCGCCCTGGGCACGCCGCGTCGGCGAGGCCGGCAAGCTCACCCTGAAGGGCAGCGTCGACGCCAGCCGGCGCCGCTCCGGCTACCTGTTCGAAGGCGCGCGCCCGGACGGCAGCGCGGGCCTGGCGCGCTTCGTCGCGGCCGGCGCGGACGAGCGTACCGCTAACCTCAGCGGCAAATACCGGCGCCGCTCGGCAGCGCGCACAGCCTGGCGCTCGGCTGGGAGGCCGCCCATACGACGCGCGACGAGCAGCGCCACCAGCGCGATACCGTGAACGGCGCACCTGCCGCCCAGCGCCTGCAGGACTACACGGCGCAGGTCGAGCGCCTGGCGCTGTTCGCGCAGGACGAATGGGAGATCTCGCCCGCATTGCAGGCCTACCCGGGCATGCGCTGGGAGGGCGTGCGCACCGCCACCGAAGGACGCGACCTGGCACAGGTGAGCGGCTCGAGCGGCGCGGCCAGCCCGATCCTGCAACTGCTGTGGAAGCTGCCGGAAAAGCGCCAGCTGCGCCTGGCGCTGGCACGCACCTATAAAGCCCCGCTCACGCGCGACCTGGTGCCGCGCCGCTACACCATCAATAACAACAATAGCGCCGTCAATCCGGATGTCGAAGGCAACCCGGCCCTGCGCCCGGAAGTGAGCTGGGGCCTCGACCTGGCCTGGGAGCGCTATGTCGGCAAGGATGGCGTGGCCAGCGTCTCGGCCTATGCGCGCCGCGTCGAGGACGTGACCACGCAGCTGCTGTACCGCGACGGCGCCAGCTGGGTGTCGCGTCCGGTCAATGGCGGCCGCGCCCGGGTGGCGGGCATCGAGTTCGATATCAAGTCGCAGGCCGTGCTGGCCGGGGTGCCCTTGGAATTGCGCCTGAACGCCGGCCGCAACTGGTCCTGGCTCGACAGCGTGCCCGGTCCCGACAACCGGCTGGGCGAACAGGTGGGCTTTACGGCCAACGCCGGCATCGACTACCGCGGCAAGCTGTGGAGTGCCGGGACCAGCCTGGCGTATCAGGGTAGCGACGCCAGCGTGTCGGCCGCGGGCGTACGGGGCGAGCGCGGCGCACGCGCGCTGCTCGATGCCTATTGGCTGAGCACTGTCGGCGCCGGCTGGCGCCTGCGGCTGAGCGTAGCCAATGCGCTGGGCCGCGACGGGCGCAGCGCGTCGCGCTACCGCGATGCCGATGGCGGCACGATCCGGCGCGCCGTCACTGCCGATGGCGTGGCGACGCTGCGCGCGGCGCTCGAGCGCAATTTGTAGCGCTTACGGGGCCGCGCCGGTGGCCGGCAGCGACGTGAACAGGACGGTGGTGATGGCACCGCCGGCGCCCGGTATCAGCTGGTAGAGGCGGTCGAATTCGTTGTCGGCAATGTCGCTTCCTGGCTGGCCGCCGAACAGGCGCACCAGTTCCGACAGCGTGTTCGAGTGGCCGACGACGAGCACCGCACCGTTCAGGGTTTTCACTTTCGCCACCAAGGCCTGCGGCGTCTTCGGATCGTACAGCTGCACCGGCAAACCGCTGTGCTGCGCCAGCGGCTGCGCGGTCTGCTGCGTGCGGTTGGTCGGCGTGCTGAATATGTGGGCGATGCCGGCCTTGCCCAGCATGGTGGCGATGTTCTGCGCGCGCTGCCGGCCCTGGGGCGTCAGCTCCGGATCCTTGCCCTCGAGCGCCTTTTCGCCGTGGCGCACGAGGTAGATCATCGATGGCTCGGCCAGTGCCGCGCCTGGCGCGAGCACGGCAAGGACGAGGGCGCAAGCGCCGGACAGGCGCGTCAGCAGTGACATGGTGTTCCTTTCATCGGTCGCGGTGGGTGCCAGTTCGTGGCCAGGTTGCTGTCATGTTGGCAGCGCATCGGGCGACAAGGTAGCACACCGGCAGACCTGTGCTACCTTTTACAGGGACGATCTCTGCAGGGGAATGATATGAACCGCAATCCGGACGGGCAAGAAGACACGATAGCAGTGGCGCCAGTGGTACCCGTGCTGTCGACCCCACGCCTGCGCCTGCGCCGCATGCGCGTCGACGACGCTCCCTTCATGCTGGCGCTGCTGAACGATCCGTCCTGGCACCGCTTCATCGGCGACCGCGGCATACGCACCCTGGAGGGCGCGGTCGATTACATCGTGAACGGGCCGCTGGCGATGGTGGCGCGCCTGGGTTTCGGTTTCGATGTGGTCGAGCTGGCAGGAGGTGGCTGCCCGATCGGCGTCTGCGGCCTGGCCAAGCGCGATTTCCTCGACGACGTCGATATCGGCTATGCCTTTTTGCCGCAGTATTGGGGAAGCGGATATGCCCACGAGGCGGCGCAGGCCGTGCTGGCGCATGCGCGCCAACTCGGCTTGCGGCGCGTGGTCGCCACGGTGCGCCCGGATAACGCTGCGTCGATCAGGCTGCTGGAAAAGCTGGGCCTGCGCTACGAACGCAGGCTCGAGCGCATGCCCGCTGCGCCCGACCTGTGCCTGTATGCCGTGGAATTCGCTTGACGGGGCGGACAGGGCGGATGGCTGCCTCCGCGAGATCGTGTTGCCTGCTCATCCAACTCTATTTTTCGCTACGTACGGTAAGCCACAGAGCGCAGGCGTCGAAAGGCGGATAACGGTGTTGACGGCACGAAACGTGTCGCAGAACAGCGGTCAAGAAAACAAGACCAGGCCGTATTCACCGCTGAACCATCCGATTCCATCACTGAAAGAACATCATGAACATGCCCCTCAATAACGATGCCAAGCGCCGCACCCACCCGGTCGTGCTCGCAGCGGGTTCCGCCGTCGTGCTCGTGTGCCTGGTCGGCACCGCCGCCATCATGGGATGGCTGCCGACCTCTGCCGGCGCGACTGCCGAACAGGCAGCGCTGGCGCTGGCACAACCTGCCGCCGTGTCGCCTGACAAGCCGGCCAGGCAAGCGGGCGATCATGCCGCACCCCGTCATCTCGCAGCGGCGCCGGTCGTGTACCGCCAGCCGCGTGCGGAGCCTGTACGCCGTACCGAAGCACCGGTATGCCAGAACTGCGGCACTGTCGCGTCGATCCGTGAAATCAACACCCGCGGCGATGGCAGCGGTCTTGGTGCGGCCGGCGGCGCCGTCGTTGGCGGCCTGTTGGGCAACCAGGTCGGCGGCGGCCACGGGAAAGAGGCGATGACCGTCGTCGGAGCGATCGGCGGCGCGTTTGCCGGGAACCAGATCGAAAAGCGGGCCCGTGCCACGCAAAGCTACGAAACCACGATCCACATGAACAATGGGTCGACGCGCACGGTTGCACAGACTGTGCGCCCTGAATGGCATGACGGCGACCAGGTAAAAATCGTGAACGGCATCGTGCAGATGCGGGGCTAACACCCCATGACAAGCCGCGGCGTGCCTGTGCAAAGCAGGGCGCCGCGGCTTGTAACGCACGGCCGCAGCGCACCTCGAGGTGTGCTGCGGCCGTGTCGTTTGCAGCCCGCGTCTCCCACCAACACAGATTACACCGCGCCATGTCGACCCAGAATACCTGTCACGCCCACGAACCACCTCCATTATCGCCCTGCCTTGAGCGAGCCGGCCGGGCACCCACCGAGGGGCCGACAGTCGCAAGGCTGGGTGACCATGCGGCCCTGCGGCCGCCGCAGGTGCGCAGACGCACTATCCGTATCGAGATCGCGCCGCGTACCATGTTTACCATCGTGGCGATTGCGCTCGGTATCGCCTTGCTGACCCATCTGATACCGGTGGTCCTGGTGTTGATCACTGGGTTGATGTTGGTCGGAACGCTCAGTCCCCCCGTCGCCTGGCTGGAGCGCCATCGGCTCGGCCGCCTGAGCGCCATCGCCCTCGTCTTTGCGACCCTGCTGCTGGTGGTCGGGGCGCTGGCGGTGTTTACCGTGCCCGCGTTTGTCGTCCAGGTCGGCAGCCTGGTCGAGCAGGAACCGGCATTACGCATAAAGCTCGTGAAGTTCCTCGCCTCCTATCCGCTCACCACCTCGCTGGCCGAGACCTTGCGCCACCTGCAGTACGGCCAGTTGTTCAAGTCCTACAGTACCGAAGCGATCGCGTTTTCGCGGGACGTGCTTGAAATCGTGGCCTATGGCGCCGGCTCGATTTTCCTCGCCCTGTACATCATGATCGACCGCGACCGGCTGCGCGGCGCCCTGTTTTCCGTGGTCCCGCGCGCGCACCATATGAAGCTCTCGCGCATCATGCTCAAGCTGGAAACGATCGTGGGCGGCTATGTCCGCGGCCAGATCGTTACCTGCGCCATGATGGCGACCCTGCTGTTCATCGTGCTCAGCGCATGCGGCGTGCCCAACGCCATCGCCATTGCCGCGTTCGGCGGCATTGCCGACGTGCTGCCCTTCGTGGGCATCTTCCTGACCATGATCCCGGCCGTGCTCGCGGCACTCGGCGTCAGCAGTGTCGCGGCCACCGTCGTGTTCGTCGTTCTGCTGTGCTACGAGCAGTTCGAAAGCCGGGTCCTGATACCGCTCATCTACGGCCGTGCGCTGCGTTTGCCCTCGTCGGTGGTGCTGTTCTCCCTGATTACCGGCGGCACCCTGTACGGCATTGCCGGCGCCCTGCTGGCGCTGCCGCTGGCGGCGACCCTGCTGATGCTGGCCGATGAGCTGAAGATGGGACTGCCTGGCGAAACACCGCAGCCCGACGACGTTACCGCCGACCGCAATGACATCGTCGGCGAGGCCGAATACATGCGCCGCACCGGCGGCATGAGCGCCGAAGCCTCGGCCGGCGTGGCGCTGGAAATCTCAGGAGAGCGCAACGTGAAGGAAGCCCAGTCGCCCGATCCTTCGCGTGCGCCTGAGTCGGGGTAATCCGCGTAGCGTCGGAACTCCAGAAAAGTCTCAAAGGAGACACCATCATGAAAACCGAACGGTCGACTACCTTTCGCGGTCTGCCGCTGACATCCGAACAGGACAGCGAGATCCGGCATTACATCCACGGCCGGCAACGTTGTGGGCTGCCATGGGAAACGTCGGAGCTGCAGGCCATGCTGGCCGACATGCTGGACCCGCCGGAAGTGGACGAAGAGGACGGGACCTCGCTCTCCGACAGCATGCGCGCCGAACGCGTGGCCGTGCAGGACAACGAGGTCGACCCCGACAAGCTCGACGTGCGCCACAGCCATTGATGGCTGGAGCAGCGCCGGCGAGGCCAGGCTTCCTGCCCCAATGCGCCGCCGGGCACACGCCCGCCTCTACAGGCATTGCATTCTTGACTACACCGATCGGGCGACGCGCAACAACATGCCAGATCGCAGGGCCTGGGTCCACGGCCCGCGTCTGACGAGGCGCGCGTCATCCGCCCAGGGCAGGCTGCGTACGCCAGCGGATTTACCCTGCTGCAGCTCATCGCCGAGTATCGCGCCCTGCGCACAAGCGTGCTCAAGCTGTGGGAGGCGCACTGTGTCGACCTGCCGGCCGACATCACACGCTTCAACGACGCGATCGACCAATCCCTCGCGCAAGCAGCGGTCGCCTATCCCGACAGGCTCAACGAGACCCGCGAGATGTTCCCGGCCATCCTGGGATCTGCGCGGTCCCCGGCTGCGACCATGGCGGCAGGGGCCTACCTCGGGCGCCCTGGCGCGTTCGAGCATCAGGTCGAGCAGATGGGGGCGCGGCTCGGATGAGTTGATGGGGTAATTCGACCAGCCCCGGCTCCAGCAGTTGCTCACGAATCTGGTCACCAATGCGGCGCAGTACGGCACGCGCGGAAAACCGATCCTGGTGGAGATTGCGGGCGAGCCGGAGCGCGTGCTGATCAGCGTGCGCAACGAAGGCCCGACCATTCCCGCAGACGCGCTACCCACCCTGTTTTCGTCGTTGGTGCAGCTGCCGAAGCACGATGGCGACGTGCGTCCACGCAGCAGTCCTGGTCTCGGCTTGTTCATTGCAAAGCCAATCGCCGTCGTCCATGGCGGCGACATCGAAGTCCGGTCGGATGATGCCACGGGCACCGTATTCACCGTGATCGTGCCGCGGGCTTGAACACAACGGTCCGTGACGGCCGGGTTGCTTCGTTCGGACGCAAAAAAACCGCCTGGGCTTGCGCCAGGCGGTTTGTCGATCGGCTTCCCGGATTAGCGGGGGACGCTGCGGGTGCCGACGACTTCGATGGTCACGCGGCGATTCCTGGCGCGGCCTTCGGCGGTCGCATTATCGGCAATGGCTTGGGTTTCGCCCTTGCCTTCGGTGTACAGCCGTGCCGGATCCAGCCCGCGCGATACCAGATACGCCTTGACGGCATCGGCACGGCGCAGCGACAGCTTGTCGTTATACGCGTTCGAGCCGACCGAGTCGGTATGGCCGACTGCGATCATGACTTCGGTATTCATGCCCTGCAGCTTCGCCATCAGGTCGTCGAGTGCGGCTTTGCCGTCCGCTTTCACCACCGATTTGTCGAAATCGAACAATGCCTCGGCGGCGAACGAGACCTTTTCCGACACGGGCGCGGGCGCCGGTGCCGGCGGGGCGGCGCGCATTTCTTCCTGCGGGGCGGCGACAGGCGCGGCGACGATGGCCTTTGCCGCCGGGCGGCCAAACTTGTAGACCAGGCCGACCGAAGCGAGGTCGACATCGCCGCGATTGCCGACCACGTTATTGACGCGGTAGCGTTCCACTTCCGCGCGCAGCGCCAGGGCTTCGCTCAGTTTGTATTCCAGCCCGAGTCCGAGCTTCGCGCCGCGGCGGCCTCCGCTTGGCGGGTTCGGGTTGCTCAGGGCATCGAGGCGGTTGCCGCTGTAGTGGGTGCTTGCACGTGCATATTGCACGCCCGCGCGGCCCAGCAGCGACAAGCGCTCCGTCAGCGGCAGTTGGCCCACCAGGTCGGCGTTCACGCCGCGCAAACTTGTCTCCCCGCGCAGTGCGCCATTGCCGGAAGTGGTGGCCGCGGCATCGAACTTGCCCAGGTCAAAATAACCGGCTTCGAGTGCGAGATACCGGTTCAGTTGCTTGCCGCCGAACAGCTTGAAACCAAGGTCGCGTTCGTCCTTGCTGAAGGAAGTGAGGCTGGAGCCATCGGCCGTCAGGTTGCGCGTCATGCGTGCCCCATCGATGTCGGCGCGCGCTTGTCCCACGCTTGCTCCCATGTACCAGGCGCTGTTGGCCCAATCCGGATTGACGAAGCCGGCTGCAGCCGCCTCGGCCGGCGCCGCATGCGCGCCGACCATGGTGGCGCAGGCCAGGGCGATCAGTGCGGCGAGGGTGCTTGAAGTTTTCATTGTTCTGTTTTTCTTTATGGTGGTGAGTTACGTGGTGATCAGGTTGTTGCCTGGCTGTCCCCTGGGTGGGGGCAGCGGCCGACAGTCATGCAGGCTTCGGAACGCACTATTACCTTTCGGAACCCTCCACTCCGTTCGGTACCGCGCACAGCGCCAGTTATTTGCTGAATTCCGAGATAAATGTTCTGAAATACCTGTCCAGCCCCGCCGACGCATGGAATGGGTGCTACAACAACCACTCGATCGGCAGCAGCGACATCAGCCACACGCCAGCACGCAGGCCCGGGCTGGTGCCGGGCTCGACGTCATGGCGCAACACCGCGGCGCCGCGGCGCTCCAGCCAGTACAAGCGTCCTGCCGGCGACAGGCGCACTTCGTAGGCTTCCAGCGGCATTCTTTGGGCAAACGCATCGAAGATCCGGCGCGCCAGCACCGGGCTGTCGATCACAAAGCCCATCTCGGTGTTCAGCCTGGCCGAGCGCGGGTCGACATTGAACGAACCGATGAAGACGCGGGCATCGTCGACAGAAAAGGTTTTGCTGTGCAGGCTGGAGGCTGAACTGCCGCGCAAGCCCAATATCCTTCTCCGCGCGGATGCCTGCGTCATGCGGCGCAGTTCATAGATCGTCACGCCGGCGGCAAGCAGGGCCTTGCGGTGTCTGGCGTAACCGGCGTGCACGGCGGCGACATCGGTGGTTTCCAGGGAATTGGTCAGCACCCTGACCTTGATCCCGCTGTTGGCCAGTTCGACAAAGGCGGCGGTCCCCTCGTCCGTGGGCACGAAATAGGGCGACACCATGTTCAGTTCGGACACCGGCTCGCCCATCGTCTTCTTGAGCTTGTGGACGACCAGGGTGCGTGGCTGCTCCAGTCCGAGTCCTTTGCCAGGGTCGTCGCTGACCATGCGCGTGACACTCCAGTCGAAGACCAGGCGGTTTTCCAGGAAGTCACCGGCAAACGTGGAGGCACGCAGAGCGCGCGTATAAGCGAGGGCGCGCGGACTGCGCTCGATCTCCAGCGCCGCCGCCGTCAGTGCGTCGAGCGCAATGGGAGTCACTTCATCCAGCAGGCCGGTGACCGGATAGGATGATCCGCTCCCCCAGTAACGATCGAAATCCTTCGACACATCGGCAACGACGGGCCCGATCGCCATCACGTCGAGGTCGGCGAACAGCAGGTCGTCGTCGGCGCCGAAGTATTCGTCGCCGACATTGCGGCCGCCGACAATCGTGATCTGGTTATCGGCGGTAAAGGACTTGTTGTGCATGCGCCGGTTCGCGCGGCTGAAGTCGCTCAGATAGCCGAGCACCCTAGCCCTGCGCATGACGAACGGGTTGAACAGGCGCACTTCGAGGTTCGGGTGTGCGTCGAGTGCCGCCAGCAAGGGATCGAGTCCGGCCGTGTTGTTATCGTCGAGCAGGAGCCTGACCCTGACCCCGCGCTCGGCAGCCTCGCGCAGGGCCGCGAACAACAGGGTGCCCGTCATGTCCTGGTGCCAGATGTAGTACTGAACGTCGAGCGTGCGCTCGGCGGCCTGCGCCAGCAGCACGCGCGCGGCGAAGGCATTGCGTCCATCGGCAAGCGGGTAAATGCCGGATTTTCCCGGATGCGCCGCTACCCCTGCGGAAACGGCGCGCCCCAGCCCGGTGCTACCCGTATGCGCATCCGCTGTCGAGGCAGGCCGGTTGTCGAGGGAGGGCAGGGTGGTGCAGCCGGCAAGCAAACCCAACAGCAGGCACAGGGCGAATGCACGCATTGCGCCGTAGGGGTGCCGGCCTGGTCCCGGGATCGGACGGAGGTACATCATCGGGGCGCCTGGGCGAGCACGCGGCGGCAGTCAACCATGGCTCAGCAAGGTCCACAACAGGGTGGCAAGCTTGGCCACGCTGAGCGCTGCGATGGGGGAGGTGAGGATGCCGATCCACCCCGTCGAGCTGGCCATCAGGCTCGCATAATCCTGTGCAACATTCATATTGTTACTTTCTGTGGGATGCATTCCTGCCGGCTGGGCGCACGGTGGAATCCGGGTGGCACGTTTGCCGCGCCACCATGCAGCACTGTTGCGCCGTCCGGGAGCCCGCTCCGTTCGGTGGCACGCACAGCAGTAACAAAAAATAAAAAATTGCAATATTTCTAGGCGTTATGAAGTCCCCATGTTAGGCTTGTTTGTCTTAGCTTTGACTTATCACGAAACAATTTACAGCGCACCTGTATGCAAGACCCGAACCAGAACTACCTGCTCGCTGCCATGCTGGACGCGGAATTCGACCGCTTGTCCCCCCATCTCGAATCGGTAGCGCTGCGCCTCGGCGACGTGTTGTGCGAGTCCGGTGACACGCTCGATTACGTCTACTTCCCGACAACCGCGATCATCTCGCTCCACTATTTGCTCGAAAACGGCGGCTCCTCCGAAATCGCCGGCGTCGGCAATGAAGGCATGCTCGGGGTATCGCTCTTCATGGGCGGCGGCAGTACGCCGAGCCGGGCCGTGATCCAGACGGGCGGCCATGGTTATCGCTTGCCCGTGCGGATCCTGATGGAAGAATTCAACCGGGCCGGCCCTGTCATGCGCCTGCTCTTGCGTTACACCCAGGCCCTGCTCACCCATATGTCGCAGACCTCGGTCTGCAACCGTCACCACAGCGTGGAGCAGCAACTGTGCCGCTGGCTGCTGCTGACGCTCGACCGCCTGGGCGAGGGCGAACTGACGATGACGCAGGAGCTCATTTCCAACATGCTCGGCGTGCGCCGCGAAGGGGTGACGGAAGCGGCTGGCCGGCTGCAGGGGCGCGGCCACATCAGTTACCGGCGCGGCCACATCACCGTGCTCGATCGCATCGGCCTCGAGCAGGACGTCTGCGAATGCTACGACGTCGTCAAAAAGGAATTCGCCCGGCTGTTGTCGGACGTACGCCAGCGCCAGCCTGCGGGCTTGTCGAAACGCGCTGCCTGACACGGCCTGCCGTCAACCCTCCATTACCGCCGGCCCTTGACCTGGGCTCAAGGGCCGGGCACCGCTCACTATGCAACACATCAAACATTCTTCTCTCGAGCGCCTGATGGCAATCGGCTTTGCCGCAACGCTCGCTGCCGTGCTGCTGACGACCGCCATCGCGCTCGAGCAGCTAGGCCGGGGCACGGCGGCGATGCATATCAAGCTGATCATTGCGCTGCTGCTCGCTTTCCTTGGCGGCCTGCTGTGGCTGGCACGGCGCCAGTCCCGCCTGCGCAAGGCCACGCAGGCGAAGCTGCGCTCGGCGCCCTTGCTGAAAGCGGGCGCGCTGCAGGATGCCATTTTCAACAGCGCCAATTTTTCCAGCATCGCCACCGATGCCGATGGCGTCATCCAGGTGTTCAACGTGGGCGCGCAACGCATGCTCGGCTATGGACCGGAAGACGTCGTCGACAAACTGACGCCGGCAAGCATTTCCGATGCGCAGGAGCTGATCGAACGTGCGGCCTCGCTCAGCAGCGAGTTCGACACGACGATCCAGCCTGGCTTCGATGCGCTCGTCTACAAGGCCTCGCGTGGCATCGAAGACATCTATGAACTGACCTATGTCCGTGCCGACGGCAGCTCGTTCCCGGCCCTCGTGTCGGTCACTGCCTTACGTGGCGCCGAGGACGAGGTGATCGGCTTCCTGCTGATCGGCACCGACAACACGGCGCGCAAGCGGGTCGAGGCCGAACAGGCCCTGCTCGACCAGCGCCTGCGCGACCAGCATTTTTATACGCGTTCGCTGATCGAATCGAACATCGACCCCCTGATCACCACCGACCCGGGCGGCATGATCAGCGACGTCAACCAGCAGATGGAACTGCTGACCGGCCGCACCCGCGATGAGCTGATCGGTGCGCCGTTCAAGAGCTGCTTCACCGAGCCGCAGCGCGCCGAGCAGGCGATCACGCGGGTGCTCCAGGAAGGCAAGGTCACCAATTATGAATTGACGGCGCTGGCCTGCGACGGCGCCAGGACAGTGGTCTCGTTCAACGCCACGACCTTCCATGACCGCGACCGCAACCTGCAGGGCGTGTTTGCCGCCGCGCGCGACATCACCGAGCGCAAGCACTTCGAGGACGCCCTGCAGGAGACCAACGTCGCGCTGCAGCTGGCCAGGGAAGCGGCCGAAAAGGCCAACCGCGCGAAATCCGAGTTCCTGTCGAGCATGAGCCACGAACTGCGTACTCCGCTCAATGCGGTGCTCGGCTTTGCCCAGCTGATGGCTTCGGAACTGCCGCCGCCGAGCCTGCGCCAGCAGCGTTCCATCGACCAGATCCTCAAGGGCGGCTGGTACCTGCTGCGCCTGATTAACGAGATCCTCGACCTGTCCATGATCGAGGCCGGCAAGGTGACGATGTCGCAGGAATCGATGTCGATCAACGACGTGCTGCAGGACTGCAAGGGCATGATCGAGCCGCAGGCCAGCAAGCGCGGCATCGCCATGACCTTCCCCGAGCTCGACAACGTCTACTATGTGCACGCCGATCGCACCCGCATCAAGCAGGTGATGATCAATCTGCTCTCGAACGCGATCAAGTACAACGGCGCGGCGGGCACGGTGACGGTCGCGTGCACCGAAAGCGGCAACGGCCGGGTACGCATCAGCATCAAGGACACCGGCGCCGGCTTGCCGGCCGACCAACTGGCGCAGTTGTTCCAGCCATTTAACCGCCTGGGCCAGCACGACAGTGTCGAAGAAGGCACCGGCATCGGTCTCGTGGTCACCAAGCAGCTCGTCGAGCTGATGGGCGGGCAGATCGGGGTCGAAAGCACGGTCGGCGTGGGGACGGTGTTCTGGGTCGAGTTCGCTGCATCGACTCCGCCAGTGCTGGCACTCGACAATATCGACGAAGTATCGCTCGTGCGCCGGCACGCAGCGGCGCCTGGGTCGGGCGACCAGCCGACACTCCTGTATGTCGAAGACAATCCCGCCAATCTCGCATTGGTCGAGCAGCTGATCGCGCGCCGCGGCGACTTGAAGCTGCTCACTGCAATCGACGGCCAACTCGGCATCGAACTGGCGCGCACTTACCTGCCGGACGTGATCCTGATGGACATCAACCTGCCCGGCATCAGCGGCTATGGTGCACTCAAATGCCTGCGCGACGATCCGGCCACCGCGCATATCCCGGTGCTGGCGCTGTCGGCGAATGCGGTCCCCCGCGACATCGAAAAGGGACTGGAAGCAGGGTTCTTCCGTTATCTAACAAAACCGATCCGCGTTCACGAATTCATGAATGCGCTCGACGTAGCCTTGCTGCATTCAGCCAGCCTGGTCCAGCCGGCCGAACACGGCCCATAACAAGATGTCGATGCATATTCCGAGGAAGTGCCATGCTTGAATCCAGTGAGATCCTGAACGCGACGATCCTGATCGTCGATGACCAGGAAGCGAACGTCATGCTGCTCGAGCAGATGTTGCTCAACGAGGGCTATACGAACATCACCACCACCCAGTCCCCACGCGCGGTGTACGACCTGCACAAGGAACACCGCTTCGACCTGATCCTGCTGGATTTGCAGATGCCGGAGATGGATGGATTCGAGGTGATCGAAGCGCTCAAGAAGATCGAGCACGGCAGCTATCTGCCCGTGCTGGTCATTACTGCGCAGCCGGCGCATAAACTGCGTGCCCTGAAGGCGGGGGCGAAGGATTTTGTCAGCAAGCCTTTCGATTTCATCGAGGTACAGACACGCATCCACAACATGCTGGAAGTACGCCTGCTGTATCGCAGGCTGAACGACCAGAACCGTTTGCTGGAGCAGGCCGTACTCGCGCGCACCGCCGAGTTGCGTCAGAGCGAGGCGCGTTTTCAGCGCTTCACCGAACTGTCGTCCGACTGGTACTGGGAGCAGGATGCGAATGGCAGCCTGACGCAGTTTTCCGGTCCGGTGGAAGAAATGCTGGGTCTCGGCGACAAGGCCAGCAACGACGAACTCGCCGCAGCCGGCTGGAACATGGAGGAGCGTGCAACGCTCCAGGCAAAAATCGCGAACCGGCAACCGTTTCTAGATTTTGTCTACAGCAGGACCCTGGCCGATACGCGCGTCCAGTATCTCCAGGTCAGCGGCGAGCCCATGTTCGACACCGCCAGCGCCTTTTCCGGCTATCGCGGCATCGGGCTGGATGTGAGCGAACGCATGCGGCGGGCCTGAGGCAATCACGCGTTCGTTGCCAGAAAATAAACGTTTGGTTCGGAACCGAACGGAAGTGACGTAGGGAAAGGAAGAAGATGGGTTATCGGGACAGCGCGGAATATCCTCCGCGTCCTCTGATTCACGCTTCAACCAACACCAGAAAGTCACTCATGCTATATACCATCGCTGTTGTCCTCATCATCTTATGGCTGCTCGGAATGGTCACCTCGGTGGCCGCCGGTGGACTGATCCACATTCTGCTGGTCATTGCGGTGATTGCCGTTCTGCTGCGCGTGATCGGCGGGCGCAAGATACTCTGATCCAGACAGGACAGACCAGGACGCGCAACTGTCTCGGCCCCGCTCCATTTCTTCATTATTCCCCGAAGTCTCTTCCATGAGGACGCTGCTCTGCGCCGTCATGGACGCCCGCGCCCGCGCCCGCGCCTGCACCGTGCGCGACAGCGCGGCATTGCGCATCCCGGGTGTTCCATCCCGGACCAGGGCCAGCGTCGGCGCAATGCCATAGCGGGGCTCGACGCGACACCCTGAAGAAACCATCGACGCGTAGTGCCGAGTGTTCGGTTCCGAACGGAACTGGGTCTAGCGGCAGACCATGATGGGATCACTCTTCGATTCTGCCCCCGCCCGCTCTTCTGAATTGGCGCCGGCGCCCACCGATTTCCCCGCTACGCAGGACGCGTGCCCGACGCCGTCGAGCTGTTCTGCGCCAGCGGCGTACGCCCAACACAAGGATTCCCCATGAAATATACCCTGATCTTGCTCGCCTTTGCCACCAGCGTCACCCTCGCGGCTTGCCAGCCGGAGTCCGCGCCACCGATGGTGCAGGTCGTCGCCGGTCCAGCCGGCGCGCCGGGCGCCACCGGTGCTACCGGTGCAGCAGGCGCCCAGGCGGCTGCCGGTGCTACCGGCGCCACCGGTGCGACAGGCCAGGCCGGCCGCAGCGGCGCTACGGGTGCCCCTGGCTATGACGGTGCCAAAGGCGAAACCGGCGTCACCGGGGCGACCGGCTATGACGGTGCCACGGGCGACACCGGCGCAACGGGCGACACGGGTGCGACTGGTGCTACCGGCGACGATGGCGCACAAGGCGACAAAGGCCGCACGGGCGACACGATCGTTGTCCTGCCGCAGCGCTAACCCGGCAGCGTAGACCATGCCAGGCCCGGTGGCTCGAAACGCATGGATGGGATCGTACGGGATTTGCTCGATTTTTCGACCTCGCACCTGGGCGATGGCATACCGGTGGATCCTGACACGGTCGACCTCCTGGAAATATGCCAGGGCGTCGTCGAAGAAGCAAAAACCTTCCATCCCGACCGTAAAATCGAGCTGATCGCGGAAGGCAATTCGAGCGGGGCCTGGGCGCGAGGATGGCCCAGGTGTTTTCCAACCTGATTTCCAACGCGATCCAGCACGGCAAGCCGGAAAGCGTGATCAAGGTGTCGATGCGTGGTTTCCCGGCTGAGGTGATCCATGAAGTCCGAAACGACGCCGACGTCATCCCGTCGACCAAGCTTCGCACGCTGTTTGACCCTGTCAAACGTTTCGCAATACGTCCGCCAAGCGAACGTGTCGTGTCGAAGACGCCCGATCTGGGATTGGGACGGTATGTCGTCAAACAGATCGTCACCGCGCACGAGGGCGAGGTGTCGGTGACCTCGAGCAAGGACGACGGCGTGGTCTTTTCGGCACGCCTGCCCCGCCTGACGCCGCTGCGCCGGCATGGTGATTAAGGGCAGGGAAGCAGGCGCGTCCACCTGCGGGCGCCAGCTCGTCTGGCGGTGATGCGCCGGGCCGGTGTGTAGGGCTTATCCGCCTTGCAAGGCCCCGCAACCAGCCCGGTGGTGCTGACAGCTGCAGTTAAAGCTGGGTGAGCGAAATCGTGTTCGTCACCGGCGCCCCGCACGGCTCTTCGTCGAAGGCGATATCGCCATTCGGATTGGCCACGCCATCCGTTTTCAGGTCCATGAAGCCGAACAGGTTGCGGTCCTGCAGGTGCGAGGGCACGACCGTCGACAGCGACGAGAACACGTTTTCCACGCGTCCCGGATGCGTTTTCTCCCAGCCGCGCAGCATCGCCTTGATCTGCTTCCTCTGCAGGTTTTCCTGCGAGCCGCACAAATCGCACGGGATGATCGGGAAGCCTTTGACTTCCGCATAGCGCTCGGTATCGGCTTCCTTTACATAGGCCAGCGGGCGGATCACCATGTGCTTGCCATCATCCGACACCAGTTTCGCCGGCATGCCTTTCAGCTTCCCGCCGAAAAACATGTTGAGGAAGAAGGTCTCGAGGATGTCGTCGCGGTGGTGGCCGAGGGCGATCTTGTTGCAGCCGAGTTCGTCGGCGACGCGGTACAGGATGCCGCGGCGCAGGCGCGAGCACAGCGAGCAGGTGGTTTTCCCTTCCGGGACCAGGCGCTTGACGATCGAATACGTGTCCTGGTTTTCGATGTGGTACGGCACGCCGAGTTTATCCAGGTAGGCCGGCAGCACCTCGGCCGGGAAGTTCGGCTGCTTCTGGTCGAGATTGACCGCGACGATATCGAAGTGGATCGGCGCGCGCTCTCGCAGCGTCATCAGGATGTCGAGCAGGGCATAGCTGTCCTTGCCGCCGGACAGGCAGACCATTACCTTGTCGCCGTCTTCGATCATGTTGAAGTCGCCAATCGCCTGGCCGACCAGGCGGCACAGGCGTTTATGGAGCTTGTTGTTCTCGTGGGCGATCTTTTCCAGCTTCCTGGCGTCGACGTCCACAGTGTCGTTCAGTACAGCACTCATGCTTCTTCCTTAATTTGAAACACTTCCACACCGACGCCTTCGCAGTCGGGATACACGTCCGGCTTCATCGTCGACACGCGCGCCGCGCGCACCCGCGGGTGGGCCAGCATCGCACGCACGACGTCGTCGCACAGGGTTTCCTGCAGGTGCACGTGGCCTTGCGCCATGCGCTGGGCAATGGTCTCGCGCATGAAATCGTAGTCGACGACTTCATCGAGCTGGTCGGCCTTCGGGGTCGATGCGGCCAGTGGAATATATAAATCGACATTGATCAAGACGCGCTGCTCGCCCTTCTTCTCGAAATCGTGCACGCCGATGTTGATCATCACTTCGTAATTGCGCAGGAACAGCCGGCGGCAATCGCGCAAGCTCGGGTGGGACAGGGCGGACAGCATAACAAGCCTTGATAAGTGATTGGTTGAGGATAAATGGGGAAAATCAGGTCAGGAACATCACGTCGCGCGTCAAGGGCACCAGGTGCTGGCCGCCGTCGACCACCAGCGTGGTGCCGGTCAGGGCGCGCGCCGAGGCCGCATACGACGACGGCGTCGGCGATGTCCTGCGGGGTCGACGAGCGCTGCAGGGGCGTGGCCGTGTGGGCTTTACTAAAACCTTCCTCGCTCTGGTCGCCCGACACCAGCGTGATGCCGGGCGCGACGCCGACGATGCGCAGCGTCGGCGCCAGCGCCTGGGCCAGCATTTTGGTGGCGGCGTCGAGTGCCGCTTTCGACAGCGTGTACGACAAAAAATCCGGGTTCAGATTGTACAGTTTCTGGTCCAGCAGGTTGATCACCACGGCCTGGCTGCCGGCCGGGGTAGCGGCATGCAGGGCCTGCGCCAGCAAGAGCGGCGCGGCGACGTTCGCGCTCATGTGCCGGGCCAGCAGGGCCGGCGAAAACGTGGTGGCGCTGTCGTATTCGAACAACGAAGCATTGTTGACAATGCAAGTGGCCCGGCCGAGGGCATCGGCCACGCGACCGGGGAGCAGGCGCACGGCCGCCTCGTCGGTCAGGTCGCAGGACAGCAGCGCGGCGCGCCGGCCCAGCTGCCGGATCGCCTCGGCGGTCTCTTGCGCCTCGCGTTCGGAATGGCGGTAGTGAACCGCGACATCCCAGCCGGCGGCAGCCAGGCCGAGCGCGATCGCACGGCCCAGGCGGCGCCCGGCACCGGTCACGAGCGCAACTGGAGCGAACTGCGGAGCGGATCGCGGGACGGACTGCGGCGTGCCTGCGTGCGGCGTGATGTGCGTCATGTTTAGACCGTTGGCTGAAATTGTTGATCCGTGCCGATCTGGCTACAATGCCGGGATGTCCTTGCCCCTTCCCGACAGCGACGCCCTGGCCGCGTCCCACGCCCTGCAACAGCAGATTGCCGCCGCCATCGAGGCGGCCGGCGGAGCGATTCCGTTTTCGCGTTTCATGGAGCTGGCGCTGTATGCGCCCCGGCTCGGCTACTACAGCGGCGGCGCGGCCAAGCTCGGCGCGCCCGGCGACTTCACCACCGCGCCCGAGATCACGCCGCTGTTCGGCGAGTCGGTGGCGCGCGCGGCAGCCGCTATTATCGCCCAAAGCGCGCCCAACATCATCGAATTCGGCGCCGGCACCGGCAAGCTGGCGCGCGACGTGCTGACCGCGCTGGCGGCTGATGGCGTGCAGGTGGCCAGCTACACCATCATCGAGCTGTCGGGAGAACTGCGCGTCCGCCAGCAGGAAGCGCTGCGGGATTTCCCGCAAGTGAACTGGCGCGACGGCTTCCCCGAGGGGTTCAGCGGCGTGGTGCTGGCCAACGAAGTGCTCGACGCCATGCCGATCGAGCTGGTCGTGAAAACCGAGGACGGCTGGCGCCGCCAGATGGTGACGATCGCCGAGGGCCGCTTTACCTATGAACAGGCCGAACTGGACGCGGACCTGGGGGCGCAGCTGCTGCGCCAGGTGCCCGACGCCGGCAGCCTGCCGGTCGGCTACCTGACCGAGATCCATCCGGTTGCCTGCGGCTTCATGGCCTCGCTCGCAGCGATGTTCAAGGGCGGGAAGGGCGCCGCTTTCCTGTTCGACTATGGCTTCCCGGCCCACGAATTCTATGTCGACCAGCGCAGCGGCGGCACCTTGATGTGCCATTACCGCCACCATTCCCATCCGGAACCCTTCTTCCTGCCGGGCCTGCAGGACATCACCGCCCACGTCGATTTCACGGCGATGGCGCTGGCGGCGCAGGATGCCGGCCTGGAGGTGCTGGCCTACATGAACCAGGCTTCCTTCCTGCTGGCCTGCGGCATCGGCGAGCTGCTGCTGCGCGTCGATCCGGAAGACGTTGTGCGTTATTTGCCACAATCGAAAGCCGTGCAAAAGCTGGTGTCTCCCAGCGAGATGGGAGAATTGTTCAAGGTGCTGGTGGTGGGCAATGGCGTTGACTTGCCGGATGAATTCGTGCGCGCCGATCGCAGCACGCGGCTATAGCTTTCCTGTCATCTTGCGCTGGGGATACAAACCCGGCTATGCTGTGCCGGTTGGCCCGTGCGCCAACCACCCAGGATCGGCTAACCTTTCCGAACAGACACCAGGCGCCGCCGAAACGAATCCATGGCCAAGATCCACACCCATTATGACAACCTGAAAGTGGCGCGCGGTGCGCCCCAGGAAGTCATCCGTGCGGCCTACAAGGCGCTGAGCCAGAAATACCATCCCGACAAGAACCAGGGCGACGAAAAGGCCGCCCGCATCATGGCGATCGTCAACACCGCCTACAACATCCTGTCCGATCCGGTCCGCCGCAAGGAGCATGACGAGTGGATCGCCGCCGAGGAATGGGAAGTCGAGTGGCTGGAGAGTTCGGGCGAAGAGGGTGCGCGCCCGCGCGGCGAAGGCTGGGAGGCGCCGCCTTCGCTGGCACGGCCGCGCCGCTCCGCCCTGCGCGATCCGAAATGGTGGTTCGGCATCGGTCTGGGTGCGATCGCCGGCGCGGGCGCCGTCCTGCTGCTGGTCCAGCCGCCGCGCCTCTTGCCGGCGGCGCTTGCCTTCAACCGGGCGGCGCCCGCCGAGGCCACGCTGTCCCTGCCGGCACCGGTGTCGGCGCCCGATCCCGACCCCTGGACCGGTGCCGTCGGCCCGAAGCGCCCTCCGGCCCCTGGTCAAGGCGCTGGCGGTGACGCAGCTGCAGGTGCCGGCACGCCAGCCCGACTGCGCCAGCGACCTGACGACCCTGGCCGCGCCGAACGGCGAACCCTGGCCGACCGAGTCCAGCTATATTTCCGGCTACCCGATGGGCAACCTCGGCAAGGAAATGACGGTCGTGGTCGACAACAGCGCCAATCCGTCTCCGGTGTTCGTCAAGATCCACGACCTCGACCGCCGCTCCAACGTGCGCCACGCCTATGTGCTGGCGAATGCCACCTTCACCATCGATGCGCTCGCGGCCGGCAAGTACGAGGTGCGTTACCAGAACGTCATCAGCGGCGCGGCGCGTGCCGATTGCACCCCGGGTGCACCCATGCGTTCCGCCGACGCTGGCTTCTGACGCCGACAGTAAGCTGTTGCTTTTTCCCATCGGCTCGCCGCTTTTGAGCGTCAAGCCCGTCGATTCAAGTAATTTGTTCCCCTGACGTAATATACTCGGACGGCAGCGGCCAGCGCAGCCGCGCCGGAAGCTTGCCGCGGGCCCGTACGGAACAACCACTCGCCATGAACGAACTAGAAGGCCTCAGTGCCCTGCTCATCGAGCCCCATGCGGGCATGCGGGCGAACATCCACGGCATGCTGACCATGTGCGGCCTGACCCGCATCGAGCATGCCAGCAGCGCCAACCAGGCCGTCAAGCAGCTGGGCGTGAAGAGCTTCGACCTGGTGCTGTGCGAATACGATCTCGAGGGCGGGCAGGATGGCCAGCAGCTGCTCGAGGACCTGCGCCACCACAAGCTGGTGTCGCTGTCGACCATGTTCTTCATGGTCACCGCCGAGGGCGACTACGGCAAGGTGGTCAGCGCCGCCGAGCTGGCGCCGACGGACTACATCCTGAAACCCTTTACCGCCGACCGCCTGCTCGAGCGCATCGCCCGTGCATTGGAAAAGCGCAACGTCTTCCTGCCCGTCTACAAGCTGATGGAAGCGGGTGCCCAGCACGAAGCGGTCAACCGCTGCATCGAGGGCGCAAGCGCGCATCCCCGCTACGCCATCGATTTCCTGCGCCTGCGCGCCGAGCTGCACCTGTTTCTTGGCGAAGCCGACCAGGCCGAGCCGATCTACCGCCAGCTGGCCGAGGCCAAGGCGGTGGCCTGGGCGCGCCTGGGCCTGGCGAAAACCCTGTACCTGCGCGAACAGTATGGCGAAGCCGAGGCCTTGCTGACCGACCTGGTCGAGACCAACACGAACTTCGTCGATGCCTACGACTGGCTGGCGCGCACCCATGGCGCCATGGGCGAGCTGCAGAAATCGCAGGACGTGCTGGCGCGCGCGGTGGCTGTCTCGCCCCACGCCGTGCGGCGCCTGCGCACGCTGGGCGAGGTCGCCTTCGAGGCGGGCGACGACGCCACCGCCGAAAAGGTCATGAAGCAGGTGGTGGCGAAAGCGAAGTATTCGGAGTTCCGCGACCCCGAAGACCACGTCAAACTGGTGCGCACGCTGGTACGCAAGGGCGACCCGGTTGCCGCCGCCGCCGTCATCCGCGACCTCGACCGCTCGATGGGCGGGCGCAACCACGCCGATGCCTGCAGCGCCATCTCCTCGGCGCTGCTGCACGAATACACCGGCAACGAAGAGCGCCTGCTGCAGTCCTTGACCACGGCGCTGGAAGCGAGCCGCGACTTGCCTGCCATGTCGTCGGACCTGAAACTGGAACTGGCGCGCAGCTGTCTCGCGCACGACATGACCGAGGGCGCCGCCGAGGTGGTGCGCGACGTCATGCGCAATGCCGACGCCACCGCCATGGACCGGGCGATGAGCATGATGGCCCAGGCCGGCCACGCCGAACTGGGCACGGCCCTGGCCCGCGAAACGCACCAGCAGGTGGTCGACCTCGTGGCCGGCGGCGCCGAGCGCGCAAGAAGCGGCGACCACATTGGTGCGGCCACCCTGATGCAGGAAGCGGCGCAGCGCATGCCCGGCAACCCGCAGGTGGCCTTCAATGCGGCGCTGGCGCTGCTGCGCTGCCTCGAGCATGCCGGCTGGGACGACAAGCTCGGCCAGCAGGCCCTGGTCCAGCTGGGCGCCGTGCGCCGGCTCGACCCGCGCAACCCGAAACTGGCGGCCTTGAACGCCCTGCACCAGAGCGTGCTGAAGAAACATCGCAAGGATCACCCCCAGGGCGCGCGCGCCACGAAAGCATAAGCAAAGATGGCCGAAGCAAGTCCCCCGGTGCCCGACGAGGGTACCACCCGCCGCGTGCGCGCCGCCCTGATGCAGAAGGTGACGGGCGAGGCCGAGATGTTTGCCCTCGGCAGCGCGGTGGCGCGCGTGATCGAACTGGCTTCCTCGGATGAACCGGGCCCGCACGACCTGGCTTATTACGTGCTGTCGGACGTCGCACTGACCCAGCGCATCCTGCGCCTGTCGAACACGGTGCAGTACCGCACCGTCTCCGGCACCACGGTGACGACGGTGTCGCGCGCGATTGCGCTGCTGGGCTTCGACAACGTGAAAACCACGGCGCTGGCGATGCTGCTGGTCGATACGCTCGACAACGGCCAGCACGCCGGCAGCGTACGCGTCGAACTGGAAGCGGCCCTGTGCGCCAGCCTGGTCGGGCGCGAGATGGCGCGCCTGTCGTGCTACCAGGGCGCGGAGGAAGCGGCGATCGGGGCGCTCTTCAAGAACCTGGGTGCGCTGCTGGTCGCCTCGCACGAGCACGCGCGCTACCGCGAGATCGGCCAGCTCGTCGCCACCGGCAAGCACACGCCCAGCCAGGCCTCGCAGCTCATCCTCGGCTGCAGCTACGACACCCTGGCCGCCGCCGTGCTGGGAGAGTGGAAGATTCCCGACGTGATCGTGCGCGCCCAGGCGACGCTGCCGTCCGGTACGCTGAAGGTGGCCGCCAGCCGCGCCGAATGGATGCGCCAGGTCGCCTCGTTCAGCATCGAAGTGGCGCGCCTGCTGGGGCGTCCGCCCGCTGGGGTGGCGCCCAGTGCCACGCCCGAGGCGCGTGCGCTGCTGGCGCGCTACGGCGCCGCGTTCGAACTCGACCAGGCGGGCCTGGAACGCATTTTCGACAACGTGGCCGCTGGCATGCAGGCGCTGATGGAGAGCATGAACCTGCGGCCCCTGCCTCCGCCCGCGGCCGAGGAGGGCACCGGCCTGCCGGACGTGCTGCTGCTGGCCGCGCTGGGCGGCGGGGACGAGGACGGCGTGCACCCTAGCGGCAAACCGAAGAACGCGCGCGAACTGCTGCTGGCCGGGGTGCAGGATGTCACCCAGCTGCGCGCCGGCGGCCGCGCGCGCGTCAACGAGGTGATCCCTGGCGGTGCTCGAGACGCTGTACCAGGCGCTTGGCTTTCGCTTCGCCACCGTCTGCCTGAAAGATGCGCGCCTGGGCCAGTACCGCGCCCGCGTCTCGTTTGGTGCCGAGCAGGCGCGCCTGCAGGCCGGCTTTGCCTTCCCCGCCGCGACGCCGTCCGCGCGCGACCTGTTCCTGCTGGCGATGGAGAACGACGCCGACCTCATGATTGCCGACGCCGCCACCCCGAAGATCCGCGAGTTGTTACCAGGCTGGCACCGCAGCCTGCTGCCGGACGCGAAGAGTTTCATCGTGTTGCCGCTGACCGTCGGCCAGGCGCGGCTGGGCTTTTTCTATGCCGACCGCGCCCTGCCCGCGCCCGAAGGCGTGCCGCCGGATGAGACGGCCCTGATCCGCGCCCTCAAGCGCCAGGTACTGGCTGCTCTTGATGCCGGATGAATTCGCGGAAGTCGGCAACCGGCATCGGCCGCGCGAACAGGTAGCCCTGCGCCTCGTCGCCGTGCTTGTCGCGTAAGAAGCCCCATTGCGCGTGGGTTTCGACCCCTTCGGCCACCACCGCCAGGCCCAGCGAATGGGCGAGACCGATGGTGGCGGCGACGATCACCGCGTCGTTCGGATTGTGTTCGATGTCTTTCACGAAGCCGCGGTCGATCTTGATGCGGTCGATCGCGAACAATTTGAGGTAGGCGAGCGACGAGTAGCCGGTACCGAAATCGTCGATCGCCAGTTTGAAGCCACGTGCGCGCAGCTGGCGCAGCTGTTCGCGCGTGCTTTCCGGGTCGCGCATGGCGGCCGTTTCCGTGATTTCCAGTTCCATCATCGCCGGATCGATGCCGTGGTAGGCCACCAGTTCGTCGAGCCGGCTCAGCAGTGACGCGCCCGAAAACTGGCGCGCCGACAGGTTCACGGCCAGGCGGATGTCGTCCAGGCCTTCGCGCCGCCACTCGGCCAGCAGGGCCATTGCCTGTCCCAGCACCCAGTCGCCCAGCGGCACGATCATCCCGCTTTCCTCGGCCACGGGGATGAAGCGGCTCGGTTCGACCGTGCCCAGTTCCTGGTCGTGCCAGCGCAGCAGCACCTCGGCGCCGATCACGCGGCCGGTCTCGAGCGAGACCTGCGCCTGCAGGTGCAGCTTGAAGCCGTTCGTATTGAGGGCGCCCCACATGCGGTTTTCCAGCAGCAGGTGTTCGTGGGTGGCGGCGTTCATCGCCGGCGAGAAGAACTGGAAGTTGCCCCGTCCCTCGCGTTTGGCCGCGTACATCGCCATGTCGGCGTGGCGGATCAGGGTGGAGGCGTCTTCGCCGTCGTCGGGGAACAGCGCCACGCCCACGCTGCAGCCGCTGTGTGCGGTCGCGCCGCCCAGTTGATAAGGCTGCGACAGCGCTTCCACCACGCGCACCGCCACTCCGGTCACGCTGTCGGGCGTCAGGGGGCCTGCCAGCACGATGATGAATTCGTCGCCGCCCAGGCGCGCCAGGGTGTCGACGTCGCGCAATAAATCTTTCATGCGCTCGGCCGCGCCCACCAGCAGGCGGTCGCCGGCGGCGTGGCCGAGCGAATCGTTGATCTTCTTGAAGTGGTCGAGGTCGATGAACAGCACTGCCGCCGGCTGGTTCTGGCGCCGTGCCATGGCCAGCTGCTGTTCCAGGCGCACGTTGAGCGCGAAGCGGTTTTCCAGGCCGGTCAGCACGTCGTGGTGGGCCAGGCGGTAGATGCGTTCCTGGGCCCGCTGCTGTTCCGTCAGGTCGCGCAGGATGCAGACGAAGATCTCCTCGCGTCCGAGCTGCACGGGCGCCACCGAAATCGACAGGGGAAACGGTTCGGCGCGCGCATTGCGACCCTCGAGCACGCATTCCTCGGGTGGCGCGGTCGACAGCCGCGCCAGCTGGGCCGCGGCATCGCTGTCGGCACCCGCCGGCACCAGGGTGGCGAAGGCCAGGCCGCTCAGGTGGGCGGGGGGATAGCCGAACAGGCGCGCGGTGGCGGCATTGGCCGATACCACCACGCCGCTCGCGTCGACCGTGACGATGGCGTCGGCGGCGTTGTCGAGGATGGCCTCGAGGCGCGCTTCGCGGTCGCGCAGGCGCGCCGTGCGGTCGGCGACTTGCTCCTCGATCACGGCGCGTTCGCCGCTGATGAGCAGCATCAGCGCGCCGAGCAGGCCGGTCAGCAGCAGCCCGGCCGACAGCACGCTCCAGCTGGCCGCGCCCGTTTCCGTCTTCATGTAGGCCGGCGTCGGACGGAAGGTCAGCTGGTAGGCGCGCCCGGCAAACGCCAGGCCGATGCGGTAGTCGTCGCGCTCGGGCCTGCCGAGCGCACCGACCACGGGCAAGGCGCTGCCGTCGGTAACGTCGACCAGGGCGGCGGAAAAGCCGTCGAAGCCGGAGCGGGCGATCGCCCCTTCCACCAGGCGATCGGCGTTCAGGACGAAGCCGACCATGCCCACGGCGGCGGCGCCGTCGGGCCCGACGGCGCGGAACAGGCTGATGCCCGTGTCGTCGGTCATCATCAGCTGGAAGGGCTCGGTGGCGACGGGGCGTCGCGAGGCCAGCGCCTGCGCGGCGGCGGCGGCGCGTCCCGGGGCGGTCAGGAAATCGACTCCGCGCATGACCGAACTCGAGCGCGGCCAGGCGTAGACCATCGGCAGGTAGCGCTCGCGCTGGCCCGCCGGCGTCATGCGTCGGCTGCCGTCGACGTCGAGGATGCCGGGAAGGCCGGGTCGAGCGTGCGCCGCACCCAGTCCTCGAAGCCGGCGCGCTCGCCATCGAACACTGGTACCGCCCAGTTCACCCCCGGATCTCGACGCGGTGGTCGACGTAGCCGCCGGCGATGCGGATGAACTTGTCGCGGTCGAGGATGTGTTCGGTGTCGCCCAGCGTGCGCGCGAAGGTGCCGACAAAGCGCACGTGTTCGTTGAACTCGGCTTGCAGCATGTCGGCCGTCTGCTGGGCCTTCAGGCGGTAGGGCTGCAGGTGCTGCTGGTGCTCCCAGCCGAGCGCAAGCCGGTAGATGGCCACCACGGCGCCCGTGGTGATCAGGAGCGGCAGCGCGACCAGCGGCGCGCGCCGCCGCCACAGGCGCCGCGGCGAGCCGCTGATGATCCAGCACAGCGGCGCGAACAGCAGCACGCCGAGCGTATCGCCCGCCCACCAGGTAAACCAGAAGCGCAGCGGCGTTACCTTGTCGAACGCGTCCAGCGCATACAGTGTCGGTATCGAGATCGACGCGCTGGTCAGGCAGACCAGCGGGGTAAGCACCGGGGAAGGCGACGACGTCGCGTCCCGTGTCGATCCACGGGCGCATGTGGCGGCGGAACTGGTCCGCCCCCAGCCAGGCCTGCAGCGAAGCGCCCAGCATGCCCGTCAGCGTGGCAATGGTCACGCCCGCGGCGGAGAGGGCGGGATTGTTCAGGTGCAGGGGAAAGGCGGCCAGCGCCGCGCCGATGGCCACCGCTGGCAGCACGCGCATGCCCCGGCGGCGGCCAGAACCAGGCCGACGCCCGCGGGCGGGAACAAGGGCAGTGCATAGCCGGCGGGCAGGGCCAGCAGATTGTTGAGCAACCGCATGCCGAGATACACGGCAATAATCGACACGCTGGCCGCGAGCACGTGGGTGCGCGTCCAGTGAGGATAAAGCGGCGCCTTGTTATCCATGGGTGGAAGTATTTACATGGCCGAAACCGTACAGTACCGCAGGGCGCGCCAGCGCAGCGCACCGCTCGCAAAACAGCCCTTGCAGTTTTGTTCTCCCCCCGGTTACAATCACGCCCCGAAGCAACGCTGCTATTGAGCCAGGCCAGGAAGGTTGGCAAAAATAGTTGACAGCATGTTGAGCTTGCTTCATACTCTGCGGTTCTTCGCGGTGGGGTGGCCGAGTGGTTAAAGGCAGCAGACTGTAAATCTGCCCTCTCTGAGTACGCTGGTTCGAATCCAGCCCCCACCACCAAATGAAGAAGTCGTGAAGTCGAATTGAAGTTGTGCCTCGCGGGTGTAGCTCAATGGTAGAGCAGAAGCCTTCCAAGCTTACGACGAGGGTTCGATTCCCTTCACCCGCTCCAGTACTGTGTCCGCAATCTGTGCGGCGCAAACATCAGCCCTTGTAGCTCAGTGGTAGAGCACTCCCTTGGTAAGGGAGAGGCCACGTGTTCAATCCACGTCAAGGGCACCAGAATTTAAGCTAAGCGGCAGTCCGTAGTACTCGTCCGTCAGGTGTGCCTGTAATTCTCAAAAAATCGTTAGGAGTCTCAAATGGCAAAAGGTAAATTCGAACGGACCAAGCCGCACGTCAACGTCGGCACCATCGGTCACGTTGACCACGGCAAAACCACCCTGACGGCTGCAATCGCAACCGTTCTGTCGAAGAAGTTCGGCGGCGAAGCCAAGGCATACGACCAGATCGATGCGGCTCCGGAAGAGAAGGCACGTGGTATTACCATCAACACCGCGCACGTCGAATACGAAACCGCGAATCGTCACTACGCGCACGTCGACTGCCCAGGCCACGCCGACTACATCAAGAACATGATTACCGGTGCTGCCCAGATGGACGGCGCGATCCTGGTGTGCTCGGCCGCTGACGGCCCGATGCCACAGACCCGCGAGCACATCCTGCTGGCGCGTCAGGTTGGCGTTCCTTACATCATCGTGTTCCTGAACAAGTGCGACCTGGTCGACGACGCGGAACTGCTGGAACTGGTCGAAATGGAAGTGCGTGAGCTCCTCTCGAAGTACGAGTTCCCAGGCGACGACCTGCCAATCATCAAGGGTTCGGCACGTATGGCGCTGGAAGGCCAGCCAGGCGAACTGGGCGAAGATTGCATCGTCAAGCTCGCTGAAGCCCTGGACACCTACATCCCGACGCCAGAGCGCGCAGTCGACGGCGCCTTCCTGATGCCAGTCGAAGACGTGTTCTCGATCTCGGGTCGCGGTACTGTCGTCACCGGTCGTGTCGAGCGCGGCATCATCAAGGTCGGCGAAGAAATCGAAATCGTCGGCATCATCGATACCGTCAAGACCACCTGCACCGGCGTGGAAATGTTCCGCAAGCTGCTGGATCAAGGTCAAGCTGGCGACAACGTCGGCCTGCTGCTGCGCGGTACCAAGCGTGAAGACGTCCAGCGTGGTCAGGTTCTGGCAAAGCCAGGCTCGATCAAGCCGCACAACCACTTCACCGGCGAGATCTACGTTCTGTCGAAAGATGAAGGCGGCCGTCACACCCCGTTCTTCAACAACTACCGTCCGCAGTTCTACTTCCGTACCACCGACGTGACCGGCTCGATCGAGCTGCCAGCGGACAAGGAAATGGTCATGCCAGGCGACAACGTGTCGATCACCGTCAAGCTGATCAACCCGATCGCGATGGAAGAAGGCCTGCGCTTCGCAATCCGCGAAGGCGGCCGTACCGTCGGCGCCGGCGTCGTTGCCAAGATCATTGCCTAAGCAATAAGTAGTCTGTAGTAAGTAGTAAGCAAGACCTTCCGGGGAGGGAAATTGATTTCCTTCCCCAGAAAAAACATTCCCACCATGCGCGCGCATGGTGTAGAATGCGCGATTCAGCTGAAGTCTTCGTAGGGGTGTAGCTCAATTGGCAGAGCGTCGGTCTCCAAAACCGAAGGTCGCGGGTTCGATTCCCTCCGCCCCTGCCACCGAATTCTGGTGCGCAGCACCGAAAGTAAAGAAGAATGTCTAATCAATCCGTGCAAACCGTTAGCACCTCGAATGACAAGTTTAAGGTGATCCTGGCGGTGGTAGCCGCGATTGCAGGCGTCATCGGGTTCTTTTACCTGAAGGGCCAAAACAAACCAGCCTTGGTCGCCGCCGGCGCCCTCGTGGCTGGTTTAGTTTTTGCCGTCCTGCTTTTGTCGACCGCCGCCACCGGCCGCGATTTCCTGAATTTCGCCAAAGAGTCCGTTCGCGAAACCAAGAAAGTCGTCTGGCCAACCGGCAAGGAAGCACGCACGATCACCATGATCGTCTTCGCCTTTGTCGTCGTGATGGCGATTTTCCTGTGGGGCACGGATAAGCTGTTGGAATTCCTGTTGTACGACGTGATCCTGAAATGGAAGCAATGATGAACGATAACGTAGACAACGCGGCCGGCGAATCGGTGCCGGGCGACACCCCGGCGCAAGACGCTGGTGCCGCACCGGCGGCCGGCGCCCCGGTGAGTGTCCCGGTCAGCAACAAGCGCTGGTACGTCGTTCATGTCTACTCGGGCATGGAAAAGAGCGTCATGCGTGCGCTCACCGAGCGCATCGAGCGCGCCGGCATGCAAGAGCAGTTCGGCCAGATCCTGGTGCCGACCGAAGAAGTCGTGGAAGTCAAGAATGGCAGCAAATCGGTTACCGAGCGCCGCTTCTTCCCTGGCTACGTCCTGGTCGAGATGGAAATGACCGACGAGACCTGGCACCTGGTCAAGAACACGAGCAAGGTCACCGGCTTCATCGGCGGCAAATCGAACAAGCCAACCCCAATCCCCGCGCGCGAGATCGACAAGATCATGCAGCAGGTCCAGGAAGGCGTCGAGAAGCCACGGCCGAAAGTGCTGTACGAAGTGGGCGAGCAAGTCCGCATCAAGGAAGGCCCGTTCACCGACTTCAACGGCAATGTCGAGGAAGTCAACTACGAAAAATCGAAGGTGCGTGTCACTGTCACCATCTTCGGCCGCGCAACTCCGGTGGAACTGGAGTTCGGGCAGGTAGAGAAAGTCTAAACGCTGAAATCGGAGCGTCGCAGCAGCTAGGCGGAATCCGGTAAGAGGAGCCCCGCCGAGCGAGTAGTCGCGGTGGGGCGCTACTACTCAATGCCAATCTAGGAGCCATTCATGGCAAAGAAAATTATTGGCTTTATCAAGCTGCAAGTCCCAGCTGGTAAGGCAAACCCATCCCCACCGATCGGTCCTGCACTCGGTCAGCGCGGCCTGAACATCATGGAATTCTGCAAGGCGTTCAACGCCCAGACCCAGGGTGTCGAGCCAGGCATGCCGATCCCGGTCGTGATCACCGCGTTCGCCGACAAGTCCTTCACCTTCGTGATGAAGACCCCACCGGCAACCTACCTGATCAAGAAAGCCGCTGGCATCACCAAGGGTTCGCCGAAGCCACATACCGACAAGGTTGGCACGCTGACCCGTGCCCAGGCTGAAGAAATCGCAAAAACCAAGCAGCCGGACCTGACCGCCGCCGACATGGACGCCGCAGTGCGTATCATCGCCGGCTCGGCACGTTCGATGGGCATCACGGTAGAGGGTGTGTAATGGCTAAGATCTCCAAGCGCGTCAAAGAAATGAAAGCGAAAGTCGACCGTAACAAGGTCTACGCCTTCGACAACGCAGTGTCGATCGTCAAGGAATTCGCAACCGCCAAGTTCAACGAGTCGATCGATGTCGCCGTTCAGCTGGGCGTGGATCCGAAGAAATCGGACCAGGTCGTTCGTGGTTCGGTCGTCCTGCCAGCAGGCACCGGCAAGACCGTGCGCGTCGCCGTGTTCGCTTCGGGCGACAAGGCCGAGGCTGCTAAAGCCGCCGGCGCCGACATCGTCGGTATGGAAGACCTGGCAGAGATGGTCAAAGCGGGCAACATGCCGTTCGACGTCGTCATCGCCTCGCCTGACACCATGCGTATCGTCGGTACCCTGGGCCAGATCCTGGGCCCACGTGGCCTGATGCCTAACCCGAAAGTCGGCACCGTCACCCCTGACGTCGCTGGCGCGGTGAAGAACGCCAAAGCCGGTCAGGTCCAGTACCGTACCGACAAGGCAGGTATCGTCCACGCGACCATCGGCCGCAAGTCGTTCAGCGATGAGCAACTGAAGTCGAACCTGAGCGCCCTGATCGAAGCACTGAACAAGGCCAAGCCGGCCACCTCGAAGGGCGTGTACCTGCGCAAGGTCGCGATCTCGTCGACCATGGGCGCTGGCGTCCGTGTCGATCACGCTTCGATCGCCGCTGCTTAATTTAGTAGCTGAGCAATAACAGAATCAAGTCCCCGCAAAGCATCAGCGGGGCGCATCTTTGGGCTGTCGGAGCATGAACACCGCTCCGGCAGGCAATCAAAGACCGTTGGGCCGAATGCAGCAGGCAGGCAGGAGGTTAATAGGCCACCCAACGCAGATGGTGTACCCGAACAAGTTTTGTAGTCCATGCTGCGTGAATTCATCCGCGTTAGTTTGACTTCTTAACTTCGGACGCCGTGTTCGAACCGATGCAAACGCTTTTGTTTGCATTAATTAAGGAGATTGACCGTGGGTCTTAATCTGAATGACAAAAAGGCCGTCGTCGAAGAAGTGAGCGCGAAAGTAGCATCCGCGCAAACGATCGTCGTGGCCGAGTACCGTGGCATCCAGGTTAGTCACTTGACCAAGCTCCGTGCATCCGCACGTGCCCAGGGTGTGTACCTGCGTGTTCTGAAGAACACGCTGGCGCGCCGCTCTGTCGAAGGCACGCAGTTTGCCCCGCTGGCTGACGCCATGACCGGTCCGCTGATCTACTCGATCTCGGACGACGCCGTTGCAGCAGCGAAAGTCATCAATGACTTCGCCAAAACCAACGACAAGCTGGTCGTGAAAGCCGGTAACTACGCAGGTAAGCAGCTCGACGTAGCTGGCGTTACCGCGTTGGCAAGCATTCCGTCGCGTGAAGTCCTCATCTCGCAGCTGTTGGGCGTGATGCTGGCTCCTGTGTCGGGCTTTGCACGTGGCCTGGCTGCACTGGCAGCGAAAAAAGGCGAAGGTTCGGAAGCTGCTCCTGCAGCCGAAGAAACCGCTGCAGCGTAAGCGCAGCCTTTTTTCTCAAGTAACTAATCTGTACTACAAACACAAATACATCTGGAGTTTCAAATGGCAATTAGCAAAGACGATATCCTGAACGCAGTGAGCGAAATGTCCGTCATGGACCTGAACGACCTGGTCAAGGCATTCGAAGAGAAGTTCGGCGTGTCGGCAGCTGCAATGGCAGCACCGGCAGCTGGCGGCGGCGCTGCTGCAGCAGCTGTCGAAGAGCAGACCGAATTCAACGTCGTTCTGACCGAAGTCGGCGCAAACAAGGTCGGCGTCATCAAAGCCGTCCGCGAAATCACCGGCCTGGGCCTGAAGGAAGCCAAAGACGTCGTCGACGGCGCTCCGAAGACCGTGAAAGAAGCCATGCCGAAGGCCGACGCAGAAGCAGCCAAGAAAAAGCTGGAAGATGCTGGCGCGAAAGCAGATCTGAAGTAATCAAAAGCAAAGGGCGCCATCGCGGCGCCCTGAGCCGGAGTCAAAGCTTGCAAACCCCTGCCGGAAGGCGGGGGCTGCGGCTTTGGCTCTTTTGTCGTCCCTGCGACAAATATGCGCCGTCAATACGCGCAGTCGTTCGTCAGTTCGGCAGCATCGTAACACCGCAATAAATCGTAACACAGCAGTAGCTTGTCCTTTTCATCTGGCAGAACAGCAAGAGACTTGAGGCCTTGTATGTGGTCGTTCCACCACTGGCAATCCCTGAATTCTCATCCTTTCTGTCACTCACGGAGTGTCCATGCACTACTCATTTACTGAGAAGAAACGCATTCGCAAGTCGTTCGCGAAGCGCGCCAACGTTCACAACGTTCCATATCTTCTGGCTACCCAGCTTGAATCCTACGAGAATTTCCTGCAAGCGGACGGCGTGCCGTCGGCACGCAAGAACGAAGGCCTGCAATCGGCATTCACCTCGATTTTCCCGATCGTGTCGCACAACGGCTTCGCGCGTCTGGAATTCCTGTCCTACGTGCTGGGCGACCCCGCGTTTGACGTCAAGGAATGCCAGCAGCGCGGCCTGACCTTTGCCTCGCCACTGCGCGCCAAAGTGCGCCTGGTGATCCTGGACAAGGAATCGCCGACCAAGCCGGTCGTCAAGGAAATGAAGGAACAGGAAGTGTACATGGGCGAATTGCCGCTCATGACCGCCAACGGTTCGTTCGTCATCAACGGCACCGAGCGCGTGATCGTCTCGCAGCTGCACCGCTCGCCAGGCGTGTTCTTCGAGCACGACCGCGGCAAGACGCACTCGTCGGGCAAACTGCTGTTCTCGGCTCGCATCATCCCTTACCGTGGCTCGTGGCTGGACTTCGAGTTCGATCCGAAGGACATCCTGTTCTTCCGCGTCGACCGCCGCCGCAAGATGCCGGTGACGATCCTGCTGAAGGCCATCGGCATGACGCCGGAACAGATCCTGGCGAACTTCTTCGTGTTCGACAACTTCACCCTGCGCTCGGAAGGCGGGGAAATCGAATTCGTGTCCGAGCGACTGCGCGGCGAAGTCGCGCGCTTCGACATCGTCGATCCGAAGACCGGCAAGACCATCGTGACGAAGGACAAGCGCATCAATGCCAAGCATGTGCGCGACATCGAAGCGGCCGGCATCAAGTCGATCTCGGTGCCGGAAGACTACCTGATCGGCCGTATCCTGGCCCGCAACATCGTTGACGCGGACACCGGCGAAATCATCGCCAACGCCAACGACGAGCTGACCGACGAGCTGCTGGGCAAACTGCGCGACGCCAACGTCGACGCCATCCAGACCCTGTACACGAACGACCTGGACCAGGGCGGCTACATCTCGCAGACCCTGCGCACCGACGACACCGCCGACCAGATGGCCGCGCGCGTGGCGATCTACCGCATGATGCGTCCTGGCGAACCGCCAACCGAAGAGTCGGTCGAAGCCCTGTTCAACGGCCTGTTCTACAGCCCTGAGCGCTACGACCTGTCGGCTGTCGGCCGCATGAAGTTCAACCGCCGTATCGGCCGCGACGAACTCGTCGGCGCGATGACGCTGTCGAACGACGACATCCTGGCCGTGATCAAGATCCTGGTCGAGCTGCGCAATGGCCGCGGCGAAGTCGACGATATCGATCACCTGGGTAACCGCCGCGTGCGTTGCGTGGGCGAACTGGCCGAAAACCAGTTCCGCGCAGGCCTCGTCCGCGTCGAGCGCGCAGTGAAAGAGCGCCTCGGCCAGGCCGAAGCGGACAACCTGATGCCGCACGATTTGATCAATTCGAAGCCCATCTCTGCGGCTATCCGCGAATTCTTCGGTTCGTCGCAGCTGTCGCAGTTCATGGACCAAACTAACCCGCTGTCGGAAATCACGCACAAGCGTCGTGTTTCCGCACTGGGACCGGGCGGCCTGACCCGCGAACGCGCCGGCTTCGAGGTGCGCGACGTGCACCCGACCCACTACGGCCGCGTCTGCCCGATCGAAACGCCTGAAGGCCCGAACATCGGCCTGATCAACTCGCTGGCCCTGTACGCCCGCCTGAACGAATACGGCTTCCTGGAAACCCCGTACCGCAAGGTCGAAGGTTCGAAGGTCACCGACAAGATCGATTACCTGTCCGCCATCGAAGAAGGTCGCTACATCATCGCCCAGGCGAATGCGGCGATCAACGAAGAAGGCCAGCTGGTCGACGAACTGGTCTCGGCACGTGAAGCAGGCGAAACCATCCTGGTGTCGCCAGAGCGCATCCAGTACATGGACGTCGCTCCTGGCCAGATCGTTTCGGTCGCAGCTTCGCTGATTCCGTTCCTCGAGCACGATGACGCGAACCGTGCACTGATGGGCGCCAACATGCAGCGTCAGGCCGTTCCCTGCCTGCGTCCTGAAAAGGCGCTGGTCGGTACCGGTATCGAGCGCACTGTCGCCGTCGACTCGGGCACCACCGTGCAAGCGGTGCGTGGCGGCGTGGTCGACTACATCGATGCGGGCCGCGTGGTTATCCGCGTCAACGACGACGAGGCGCAAGCCGGCGAAGTCGGTGTGGATATCTACAACCTGATCAAGTACACCCGTTCGAACCAGAACACCAACATCAACCAGCGTCCGATCGTGCAGGTTGGCGACCGCGTTGCCCGTGGCGACGTGATTGCCGACGGCGCATCGACCGACCTGGGCGAGCTGGCCCTGGGCCAGAACATGCTGGTCGCGTTCATGCCGTGGAACGGCCTGAACTTCGAAGATTCGATCCTGATCTCGGAGAACGTCGTCAAGGACGACCGCTACACCTCGATCCACATCGAAGAGCTGTCGGTTGTCGCCCGCGACACCAAGCTCGGTGCGGAAGAGATCACGCGCGACATCTCGAACCTGGCCGAGAACCAGCTGGCCCGTCTGGATGAGTCCGGCATCGTCTACATCGGCGCGGAAGTGACCGCCGGCGACGTGCTGGTCGGTAAAGTCACGCCGAAGGGCGAGACGCAATTGACGCCGGAAGAAAAGCTGCTGCGCGCGATCTTCGGCGAAAAAGCATCCGACGTGAAAGACACCTCGCTGCGCGTGCCTTCGGGCATGGTCGGCACCGTCATCGACGTGCAAGTGTTCACCCGCGAAGGCATCCAGCGCGACAAGCGCGCCCAGCAGATCATCGACGATGAACTCAAGCGCTTCCGCCTCGACCTGAACGACCAGATGCGTATCGTGGAGGGCGATGCCTTCCAGCGTCTGGAGCGCATGCTGGTCGGTAAAGTGGTCAACGGTGGTCCGAAGAAGCTGGCGAAGGGCGCGGTCATCACGTCCGAATACCTGGCTGACCTGGACAAGTTCCACTGGTTCGACATCCGCCCGGCCGACGACGAGACCGCCAACGCACTGGAAGCGATCAAGGAGTCGATCAACGAGAAGCGCCACCAGTACGACCTGGCCTTCGAAGAGAAGCGCAAGAAGCTGACGCAAGGCGACGAGCTGCAGCCTGGCGTGCAGAAGATGGTCAAGGTCTACCTGGCCGTCAAGCGCCGCCTGCAGTCGGGCGACAAGATGGCAGGCCGCCACGGTAACAAGGGTGTGGTCTCGCGTATTGTGCCAGTGGAAGACATGCCGTTCATGGCGGACGGCACCCCAGCCGACGTCGTGCTGAACCCGCTGGGCGTTCCGTCGCGTATGAACGTCGGCCAGATCCTCGAAACCCACCTCGGTTGGGCGGCGAAGGGCCTGGGCCTGCGTATCGGCGAAATGCTGCAGCGTCAGTCGGCGGTCGAAGAAGTCCGTGGTTTCCTGGGCCAGATTTACAACGAAACTGGCAAGAAGGAAGACATCGACGCCTTCAGCGATGGCGAAATCATGGCCCTGGCGGGTAACCTCAAGAAGGGCGTGCCGTTCGCGACGCCGGTCTTCGATGGCGCCCACGAGTCGGAAATCCATCGCATGCTGGACCTGGCTTTCCCGGACGAGATCGCGGCCCACCTGGGCATGACCCCGTCGAAGAACCAGGTCACCATGTACGACGGCCGCACCGGCGAAGCTTTCGAGCGCAAGGTGACGGTTGGCTACATGCACATGCTCAAGCTGCACCACCTGGTCGACGACAAGATGCACGCGCGTTCGACCGGTCCTTACTCGCTGGTGACGCAGCAGCCGCTGGGCGGTAAAGCCCAGTTCGGTGGCCAGCGCTTCGGTGAGATGGAGGTGTGGGCACTGGAAGCGTACGGCGCATCGTACGTGCTGCAGGAAATGCTGACTGTGAAGTCGGATGACGTGAATGGCCGTACCAAAGTGTACGAAAACCTGGTCAAAGGCGACCATGTGATCGACGCTGGCATGCCTGAATCGTTCAACGTGCTGGTCAAGGAAATCCGCTCGCTGGGTATCGATATCGACCTCGAGCGTAACTAAGAAGCAGAAGGAAGGAGCAGGGCACACGAAAAATGTGCCTTGCTTTCCGGGTAGGAGTCCCAAAGTACTCCTATCCGCCTTTCGAAATGCCGCTTGGTTTGGGCTGCAATTTCGACAATTGCAACCCGAAATAGAAATTTAGTCACCTCTGGAGTGATACATGAAAGCACTGCTCGATCTATTCAAGCAAGTACAGCAAAATGAGAGTTTCGACGCCATCAAGATTGGCCTGGCGTCGCCCGAAAAAATTCGTTCGTGGTCGTTCGGTGAAGTCAAGAAGCCCGAGACCATCAACTACCGTACCTTCAAGCCGGAGCGTGACGGCCTGTTCTGCGCCAAGATCTTTGGCCCGATCAAGGATTACGAATGCCTGTGCGGTAAATACAAGCGCCTGAAGCACCGCGGCGTCATTTGCGAAAAGTGCGGCGTCGAAGTCACGCTGGCCAAGGTGCGCCGTGAGCGCATGGGCCACATCGAACTGGCTTCGCCAACCGCGCACATCTGGTTCCTGAAGTCGCTGCCGTCGCGCCTGGGCATGGTCCTGGACATGACGCTGCGCGATATCGAACGCGTGTTGTACTTCGAAGCATATGTGGTCACCGATCCTGGCATGACCCCGCTGAAGAAGTGCCAGATCATGTCGGAAGACGATTACGCCGCCAAGTACGAAGAGTACGGCGACGACTTCACCGCCTACATGGGCGCCGAAGGTATCCGTGAACTGCTGCGCTCGATCGACATCCACCGCGATGCCGAAGCCCTGCGCGTGGAACTGAAGGAATCGAAGTCCGAAGCGAAGATCAAGAAATACGCCAAGCGCCTGAAAGTGCTCGAGGCGTTCCAGCGTTCGGGCATCAAGCCCGAGTGGATGATCATGGAAGTGCTCCCGGTCCTGCCGCCGGAGCTGCGTCCGCTCGTCCCTCTGGATGGCGGCCGTTTCGCGACCTCCGACCTGAACGACCTGTATCGCCGCGTCATCAACCGTAATAACCGCCTGAAGCGCCTGATGGAACTGCGCGCTCCGGAAATCATTACGCGTAACGAAAAGCGCATGCTGCAGGAAGCAGTGGACTCGCTGCTGGACAACGGCCGTCGCGGCAAAGCGATGACCGGTGCCAACAAGCGTCCGCTGAAGTCGCTGGCTGAAATGATCAAGGGTAAGGGCGGCCGTTTCCGTCAGAACCTGCTGGGCAAGCGGGTCGACTACTCGGGCCGTTCGGTCATCGTGGTCGGTCCGCAGCTGAAACTGCACCAGTGCGGCCTGCCGAAGCTGATGGCCCTGGAACTGTTCAAGCCCTTCATCTTCAACAAGCTCGAACTGATGGGTCTGGCGACGACCATCAAGGCGGCGAAGAAGCTGGTCGAAATCCAGGAGCCGGTGGTCTGGGACATCCTCGAAGATGTCATCAAGGAACACCCGGTCATGCTGAACCGTGCACCAACCCTGCACCGTCTCGGTATCCAGGCGTTCGAGCCGGTCCTGATCGAAGGTAAAGCCATCCAGCTGCACCCGCTGGTCTGCGCGGCGTTCAACGCCGACTTCGACGGTGACCAGATGGCTGTCCACGTGCCGCTGTCGATCGAAGCGCAGATGGAAGCGCGTACCCTGATGCTGGCGTCGAACAACATCCTGTTCCCGTCGAACGGCGAGCCGTCGATCGTGCCGTCGCAGGATATCGTGCTGGGTCTGTACTACGCCACCCGCGAGGCGATCAACGCCAAGGGCGAGGGCATGCTGTTCCCTGACGTGTCGGAAGTCATCCGTGCCTACGACAACAAGGAAGTGGAACTGGCAACCCGCATCACCGTGCGTATCGTGGAATTCCCACGCGTAGCCGGCAGCGACGAGTTCGAGCGCACCGTCACCCGTTACGAGACCACCGTCGGCCGTGCGATCCTGTCGGAAATCCTGCCGAAGGGCCTGCCATTCAGCGTGCTGAACCGCGCCCTGAAGAAGAAGGAAATCTCGAAGCTGATCAACACGTCGTTCCGCAAGTGCGGCCTGCGCGCCACCGTCGTGTTCGCCGACAAGCTGATGCAGTCCGGCTTCCGCCTGGCAACGCGCGCCGGTATCTCGATCGCCGTCGACGACATGATGATCCCGGACGTCAAGAAGGGCATGATCGCGACCGCCGAAGCGGAAGTGAAGCAGATCGAGCAGCAGTACAGCTCGGGTCTGGTCACCGCCGGCGAGCGTTACAACAAGGTCGTCGACATCTGGGGCAAGACCTCCGATGAAGTCGGCAAGGCGATGATGGACCAGCTGAAAGTCGAGCCGGTCACCCGTCGTGACGGTACCCAGGGCACCCAGGAATCGTTCAACGCGATTTACATGATGGCCGACTCGGGCGCCCGTGGTTCGGCAGCCCAGATTCGCCAGCTGGCGGGTATGCGTGGCCTGATGGCGAAACCGGACGGTTCGATTATCGAAACGCCGATCACCGCGAACTTCCGCGAAGGCCTGAACGTGTTGCAGTACTTCATCTCGACGCACGGCGCCCGTAAGGGTCTGGCCGATACGGCGCTGAAGACCGCGAACTCGGGTTACCTGACCCGCCGCCTGGTCGACGTGACCCAGGATCTGGTCGTGATCGAGGACGATTGCGGCACGACCAACGGCACGCACATGAAGGCGATGGTCGAAGGTGGTGAAGTCATCGAAGCCCTGCGCGACCGTATCCTCGGCCGCGTGACCGGTACCGATGTCGTCAATCCTGAAACCCAGGAAACCGTGTACCCGGCCGGCACGCTGCTGGACGAAGACATGGTCGAAGACATCGAGCGCCTCGGCATCGACGAAGTCAAGGTCCGTACCCCGCTGAACTGCGACACGCGCTACGGCCTGTGCGCCATGTGCTACGGCCGTGACCTCGGCCGCGGCATGCTGGTCAACAGCGGCGAAGCAGTCGGTGTGGTTGCTGCACAGTCGATCGGTGAGCCGGGTACCCAGCTGACCATGCGTACCTTCCACATCGGTGGTGCGGCATCGCGTGCGGCAGTGGCCTCGTCGGTCGAAGCCAAGTCGAACGGCACGGTCCGCTTCACCGCGACCATGCGTTATGTCACCAACGGCAAGGGTTCGCAGATCGTCATCTCGCGTTCGGGCGAAGTCCTGATCACGGACGACCATGGCCGCGAGCGTGAGCGCCACAAGGTGCCGTACGGCGCGACCCTGATCGTCAAGGACGGCCAGGTCGTGAAAGCCGGTACCGCCTTGGCAACCTGGGATCCGCTGACCCGTCCGATCATTACCGAGTACGCCGGTACGATCCGCTTCGAGAACGTGGAAGAGGGCGTCACCGTCGCTCGCCAGGTCGACGAAGTGACCGGTCTGTCGACCCTGGTCGCGATCGATCCGAAGCGCCGTGGTTCCGCAGGCAAGGTGCTGCGTCCGCAGGTGAAACTGCTGAACGAGGAGAACCAGGAAGTCAAGATCGCCGGCACCGAACACGCCGTGACGATCGGTTTCCAGGTCGGCGCGCTGATCATGGTCAAGGATGGCCAGTCGGTGTCGGTGGGTGAAGTGCTGGCACGTATCCCGACCGAATCGCAGAAGACCCGTGACATTACCGGTGGTCTGCCGCGCGTTGCCGAACTGTTCGAAGCACGTTCGCCGAAAGACGCGGGCATGCTGGCGGAAGTCACCGGTACCGTCGCCTTCGGTAAGGAAACCAAGGGCAAGCAGCGTCTGGAAATCACGGACATGGACGGCAACAAGCACGAGTTCCTGATCACCAAGGACAAGCAAGTGCTGGTCCACGATGGTCAAGTCGTGAACAAGGGCGAGATGATCGTCGATGGTCCGGCCGACCCGCAGGACATCCTGCGCCTGCTGGGTATCGAAGCGCTGGCACGTTACATCGTCGACGAAGTGCAGGACGTCTACCGTCTGCAGGGCGTCAAGATCAACGACAAGCACATCGAAGTCATCGTGCGCCAGATGCTGCGCCGCGTGCAGATCGTGGAAGCTGGCGACACCGACTACATCGTCGGCGAGCAGGTCGAGCGTTCGGAGCTGCTGGAAGAGAACGACCGTATGGAAGCGGCAGGCAAACTGCCGGCAACCTACGAAAACGTGCTGCTGGGTATTACCAAGGCATCGCTGTCGACCGACTCCTTCATCTCGGCCGCATCGTTCCAGGAAACCACCCGCGTGCTGACCGAAGCGGCGATCATGGGCAAGCGCGACGGTCTGCGCGGCCTGAAGGAAAACGTCATCGTCGGCCGCCTGATTCCTGGCGGTACCGGTCTGGCATTCCACCGCGCCAAGAAAGAGAAGGAAGTGTGGGAGGCGGAAGAGCGCCAGGCACTGCTGCAGCAGGAAAAGGCCAACATGGCTGCCGAGCTGCAGGCGATGGAAGACCAGGCTCAGGCGCAGACCACTGAGCATCACGGCGACGGCGAGTAATTGCTGAAACCTTGGCCTTAATTGGCTGAGCAGGACGGCACCTTCGGGTGCCGTTTTTTTTCGTCCATTCGCTAGCGAAACGTAAAATACAAGCTAGCAAAAGGTTTGTTGACAATTAGGAAAGGAGTCAGTAAGCTCGGAAAAATTTCAAAATTACAGCAAGACCTATCTTAATAAGAAGGCACCCATGGTAACGATCCTACATATATCCGATTTACACCGTTCCAATAATGAACCTATCAACAACGATACGTTGTTATCTTCCTTACTTGCGGATCGAGATCGATATCTTATCGAGACCCCTAAAATCCCAACGCCGAGCTTTGCAGTTGTTAGTGGAGATATTATCCAAGGGGTGCGGCTAGGGCAGCAGAATTTTACTGAAGAGCTCGAGCGACAATACGAAGTGGCGACTGATTTTCTTATCAGGCTCGCTGATCTATTTTTCGACGGGGACCGTAGCCGTATCGCGATTGTTCCCGGAAACCACGACGTGTGCTGGAACACAGCAAGAGCGAGTATGACGGAATTGCCTCCCGATGATGAGCCGAAAAAAATCGGACCGCATCTGTTTAGCTCAAGTAGCCCATATCGGTGGAGTTGGAGCGAAAGGAAAATATATAAAATATCCGCTCCAGAAATCTACGAAAAGAGATTGGCGCCTTACTGTAAATTTATTGAAGCGTTCTACAGTGGCGTTGAAATGGCACACCCTATCGATCCCAAAAAACCCCTTAATTTCTATGAATTTGATGGGGGCCGGATACTTCTCACTGCGTTCAACTCAGTCCACGGAAATGATTGCTACTGCAACCATGGCGCCATTCAGGCTGGAGCGATTGGAAATTGTTCGCTGAAAATCAGGAATATGCCTCGGCAGCCAATCCTCAAAATTTCAACGTGGCATCATAGTCTTCAAGGCCCACCCCAACGCGACGACTATATGGACACGTCTACAGTGCACGAGATGATCGGTGCAGGATTTCAACTGGGATTGCACGGACATCAACACCAAGCAGATGCCTCTGCATACAACATCCACTTGCCGGAAGAGCAGTCCATGGCGATTATAAGTGCCGGTTCATTATGCGCCGGCGCAGCAGAGCTGCCCCGCGGAACCAATCGACAATATAACCTTATCACGATTTCAAGCGACTATAGTACCGCCCAGATACACGTCCGAGAGATGTCGCAAGGTAATCAGTTTGGACGTTGCCGGCAAGGATTGTTTGGGCCGGACGGATTTGTTGAGATGAAAATAGCAGACGAAAATCTTGACAGTGCAATTCACTCCGAAAAAATTGCGCGTTTCTCGCAACAAACCATTCTCTGCGCGGAAGATGCTCTGAAAAGCGGCCATCCTGAAATAGCTTTCTCGCTGCTGAGTGAGACGGAGCGAGAGAATGGAACCCACGCGAGACGGCTATATTTGGAAGCGGCTAAGGAGCTCGAAAAATGGAGTGAGATAATTTCCTTTCTTAGTCCGGCCACTACTATGGATGAGTTTTTGCTTACATTGCAGGCCCACGAACATTTAGGAAACCTTGGCGAAGCCGTTAGCCTACTTGCGTTAAGTGCAGCTAACTTTGGGATCGATAGCGCAACCATTGCGGAACTAGCAAGCCGTATTCAACTTCGTCAAGCATTGGGGAAATAATATGTCAACTCAACTGATTTCTTTTCACGTAGATACCAAACGGGTACTCGAAGTTCTGGCGAAACAAATTTATCAGTCTCCGTTAGCATTACTGCGTGAAAATACGCAGAACGCCTACGATGCGATTTTGCTAAGGCGCCAGCGCGACCCAAATTTCGAACCCAAGATTGAAATTACGGTTACTCCAGAATTTATTACCGTTAGTGATAACGGTATCGGGATGTCCTTTGACGAGATTCGGAAAAATTTCTGGCAGGCTGGCAGTAGTAGTAAGAACAATGAGGAAGCGCGACGTGCTGGTGTTGTTGGTACCTTTGGTATCGGTGCTATGGCGAATTTTGGCATAGCGGACGTTCTCGAAGTGGAGTCGGAAAGTGTAGTTACTGGCGAAAGAACGAAGTGTATAGCGCATCTGGAGAATTTGAAATTCAATCAGGATTGCATCGAGACGGAGCAGCTTTCACCTGTTGGGTTTCCAGGTACGAGAGTAAAGGCGCGAATAATATCGCAAAATCAGGTCTCAGAGGTCGAGGCAAAAAGGTATGTAGCTGAGTTTGTATCGTTACTGTCGATCGACGTCTTCCTTAACGGCGAGCTCTTAAGCCGTCAATCAACGGAGAGATTTCTCCCACGTTTCAGCGGTGTAGCACGCGAAGTGCTTCTTGCGGCAACGATCAGCTCAAGATTAGTAGCGGATGTTGTCTTCGAGATAACGCAAAATGCAGACATATCGATTGTTCTCACTGAGCTAATTTGGATGGGCATACCGCTGCAGGGGCAATTATCCCTACGAAGCGGTAATCCGGCACTTAGAACGTTTAGAAGCGGATTTGGTCTCGCTACGGTGTCCGTAGGATCCACATATCAGTTCGGTGGAATTGCTGACATGCTAAATTTCCAACCTACGGCAGGAAGGGAAGCGCTAACAACGGACAGTATGCAGTTGCTTCAAACGATAGTATCCGATGTTGATGTGTTCGCGTCCATAGCTCTTTCAAAGCGTCCCGAGGCTGACTCAAGCACTCCCTTCATGCAATGGGTTGCCTCCCATAGAAGGTTTGATTTGTGCGGCAACTTGAGAATTTTGCTTCAGCCTGGCGATAGAACTAATCTTAGCGAGATAATAAAGTTGACTGAAAAAGTTCCTCTTCCTGTGTATGGGGGGAGTGACCAATCAGTTATTACCAGCTATTCGAGCGAAGACCGCCCGCTTTTGCTCTTGGCTCGAAGTAATCCTCGCCGACAATGCGAGCAGGGTTTTCTCGCCGCCTATTGCAAGACATCAGACGTTTCAGATGCGCCACTTGTTGAGCGACTTTCCGCACGCAATCAATGGTCATCTGCACAGAGTGCCTTGGCGTTTCGAATTGAAAATGTGCTGGAAGCTGACTATTTCTTAAATGCGGAAGTGCGCTTCGGATTGATTTCGCACGGTCTAGCTCTATTGGTAGAGCGGTCGGGAGAAAATAAGACAACCATTACCTTGCATCAAGCTGGCCCAACGATATTAACAATTTTGGGCCTGTACGATCACCAGTATTCCGCCTTTGGAAGCATGGTTAAAGATTTTGTGCGGACCGCAATTTTCCCAAAGGTGGCAGAATACGTTCCAAGCAGTACCCGACAGGGGGCTGAGGCGTTCTTACGTGCTATCAAAAAGCCGCGAGATGTCTTTGAATACGAGGATACTGATACATCCAATTTATCAGCGATATGGCTTGATTATACGGAAGGGAAAATATCTTTAACGGAAGCAGTTACGATGTCCAAAGAGAATGTACGGAATTCTGTACAAATCGTGGAGTCGAGCAGTGCTGCTCAGGTACGTGACGTCGTCCCTGACTTAATCGCAAACGAAGAAACGTTCCGAAACGAAGGTGCGGAGCCAGAGCAGTATTCCTTCGATGCTGCCCCGGCTATAACGAGGACAGAGCAGAAGAGCAGTGCAAAACTGCTAGTCATCTCCGACGATATGCCAGCACTGCGCGGTTATCGGTGCTTTATTGCTCTTACCGAAAAAGCGCGTAATGACATGGGGGATTTTTTCTTGCAGCCTCATAAAACATCTGTTGTTTGGGGTGGTCAGAAGGCTTTATTTATTTTCCTGCACCATTCCGGGCAAGTCGGCTTATATTATGATCTTCAGACAAACGGAACGATCGCTTCAGATTCTGGTGGACGTGCATATCCAACTTGCACAATAGTTTTGAAGGACCGCATTTACATCCCGGTTCCAAATGAGATAATGACGAGTTTCGTGCCCGTAGCGGGTGAGCGGAAGCGCTTTGAGATACGATGTGATTTATTGCGGGTTGAGTCCGAGGAAGAGTAAGAGTTCCGGTTAGAGCAAAGTCATACGGCAAGTGGGTCGCACAGTTAGGATATTCGGTTCGCCGAAAGACGCGGGCATGCTGGCCGAAGTCACCGGTACGGTTGCCTTCGGTAAGGAACCGAAGGGCAAGCAGCGTCTGGAAATTGCGGACATGAACGGCAACAAGCACGAGTTCCGGATCACCAAGGACAAGCAAGTGCTGGTCCACGATGGTCACGTCGTGAATAACGGCGAGAGGATCGTCGATGGTCCGGGCTCGGCGCCCCGCCGATCGCAGGACATCCTGCGTCTGCTGGGTATCGAAGCGCTGGCCCGTTACATCGTCGACGAGGTGCAGGACGTCTACCGTCTGCAGGGCGTGAAGATCAACGACAAGCACATCGAAGTGATTGTTTGTCAGATGCTGCGCCTCGTGCAGATATTCACGGCGACGCGGAGTAATCTGCTCAGCTGCTAAGGTTTTGCTAACGAAAACGGCACCCCGAGGGGGGCCGTTTTTTTCGTCCGTCCTATGCAAGACCGCTGGCAGCGCTTGTAAATACAAATTCATCCTTCCCGTATAGAAACTCACAGACGTTCACGCTACTATGTACTCAGCAGTTGCCGAACAAGCACTCTTTCCACCGGATCGCACTACGATGACACCACAACGCATCATCCGCCCCGCTCGTGCTCTCGACGCCGCCGCGATCTGCGGCATCTATAACCACTACGTTGCGCACACGGCCATCAGTTTCGAAGAAGATCCCGTCTCCAGCGCCGACATGGCGCAGCGTATCCGTGACGTCGACGCCGCGGACCTTCCTTGGCTGGTACTGATCGAAAGCGACCACCTGATCGGCTATGCCTACGCCACCAAATGGCGCGCCCGCCCCGCTTACCGCTATTCGGTGGAAAGCTCGGTCTATCTGGACCCCGCACATCATGGCCAGGGGGCCGGCCGCATGTTGTACGAAGCGCTGCTGGAAGAATTGCGGGCACGCGACCTGCACCTGGTCATCGGCGGCATCGCCCAGCCGAACGAGGCCAGCGTCGCCCTGCACGAACGCCTCGGCTTTCGCAAGGTGGCGCACTTCAGCGAAGTGGGCATGAAGTTCGGCCAGTGGCGCGATGTCGGCTACTGGCAGCTGCAACTCGACTAATCCACCATCGGCCCCGACGACAAGCACATATGAACACACTTCCATGCCTCATCATCATCGACATGCAGAAGGGCATGGCCAGCGCCAAGGCCGGCGTGCGCAATAACCCGGCGGCGGAGCACAACATCGGCCAGCTGCTGCGGGCCTGGCGCGGCGCCGGCGGCTCAGTCGTGCATGTGCGCCATATCTCGCGCTCGCCCACGTCACCGTTTGCGCCCGGCCAGCCCGGCGTGGAGTTCCAGGATGCGCTGCTGCCGCTGGCGGACGAGCACGTGGTCGAAAAGAATGTGCCGGACGCCTTCATCAACACGGGGCTGGAGCGCTGGCTACGCGTGCGCGACCTGCGCGAGCTCGTCCTGGTCGGCGTCAGCACGAACAATTCGGTCGAATGCAGCGCGCGTACGGCCGGCAACCTCGGCTTCGATACCACGGTCGTGTCCGACGCCAGCTTTGCCTTTGCCCTGCGCGATTACGCTGGCGTGCAGCGCACGGCCGAGGAAGTGCACGCGATGGCGCTGGCCAACCTCGACGGCGAATACGCAACGATCAAGGACACGCGCACCCTGCTCGAGCAGGCCGCCGCGCTGCGCTACCGGGCAGGACCGTTCGGCCGCTAGGCTGCGATCATCGTAGGCGTATCTTGCGCCACCTGCCGCCGCCAGCTCCTAGACTAGTCCTCACGTCACGGAGGGCAGCATGAACGAACTGGGTCACTTGCAAGTCGGGCTACCCGACCCTGGCGCGCGCCTGCCTGCGGACGCGCCGACGGGCCTGCAGAAGCTCGACATCGGCAGCCGGCGCGACAGTTATCTCTATGTGCCCAGGGACTATACGGCGCAGCAGCCGCTGCCGCTCGTGCTGCTGCTGCACGGCGCAGGCGGCCACGCCCACGACGGCCTGCACATCCTGCTGCACCTGGCCGACCAGGCCGGCCTGATCCTGCTGGCGCCGGCCTCGCATGCCTCCACCTGGGACATCATCGCGCGCCGCGGCTATGGCCAGGACCTGGCCCTGGTCGACCGCGCCCTCGCGTTTGCCTTTGCCCACTACGCGGTTGACTCGGAGCGGCTGGGCATCGGCGGCTTTTCAGATGGCGCCTCGTACGCGCTGACGCTGGGCCTGGCCAACGGCGAACTGTTCACCCACGTGCTGGCGTTTTCTCCCGGCTTTATCGGTCCGATGGCCCAGCGGGGCGCACCCGAGGTGTTCATTTCCCACGGCGACGCGGACCGGGTGCTGCCCATCGACCATTGCGGCCGCACGATTGCGCGCCGACTGGACGCGGCCGGATACGGTCTTGTGTACCAGGAGTTTCACGGCGGGCATTTCATTCCGTCCGATATCGCCAGCCAGTCGGTCGACTGGTTCCTTGGAACAAACCAGCCCTCAGGCGCACAACTCGGTTGATCGAGAAAAGCATCGCAAGATAAATTGTGCGACCATGCAAGCGCATGCATGCGCATTGCATACATTGCATACATCGCGTTCCAGCCCACGTCATGACCGATTCCGGCACCCATGCTGGTGTTCACAGGCGGCAGACCGCCAGTGCAGGCACGCCCATCGACGACGATGGCGTGTCCGTCGACTGGAAAGCGTTGGACAGTAGCCAGGAGCCGCTGCTCTATCGTCTGGCGGCCGAAAGCGCTGGCATCGGCACCTGGAACATGGATCTGGCCGTGCAAACAGTCGACCTGTGCCGGCTCATGGCCAGCATGCTCGGCTTCCCGCCAAAACGGCTCCGACAACAGCTTTCCGAGTGGGAAAGCCATATCCACCCGGACGACCTTCCCGCAGTCAGGGAAGCGCTCGGCGTATCCATCGCCACCAGAGAGCCATTCAGCCTGGAACATCGCATGCTCCGGCATGACGGGCGCGTTCTCTGGCTGCTGACGCGCGGCAGGTTTGTCGAAGCAGGGGACGGAACGCGAGGACGCCTGATCGGTGCCTGTCTGGACATCGGGGACAGGAAAATGGCCGAGGAAGCTGCCCGCGCCAGCGAACAACGCTATCACCTGCTCGCCGAGCACAGCCCGGATGGGATAGTGGTCGCGGAGGACTGGTGGGTCCTGTATGCGAATCCGGCGGCAGCGCGTCTTTTCGGCACGCTTCAGGCCAGCGATCTCATCGGCCGATCCTCAGCCGATTTCTTCGACGCCGCCACCGTCGACCTGTTCCGGTATACCGTTGCCTGCGCATTGGAGGGCGACGCCGCCGCTGCGCCCGCCACCCTGGGTGCGCGCCGCCTGGATGGATCGACGGTGTTCGTCGAACTCAGTGCCGGCAGAATCCACTGGGAGAGCAGGCCTGCCGTGCAGGTACTCATCCGGGACGTCACCGAGCGCAAGCATATTCAGGATCAAATGACCCTGATGCACGAGCGGCTGAAATTCGCCGTGGAAGGCACGGGCGACGGTATCTGGGACTGGGATATCGTCAACGACACCTTCACTTTTTCCGGCAAGCTCAAGCAGATCTTCGGCTGGGAGCCAAGCGACCCGATCGACGGCAAGGTTGACTGGAGCGTTTTCATCCATCCCGACGACCTGCCCCGTGCCACAGCAGCGCTGCACGCATGCGTCAAAGGCCAGACGCCGATCTACGAGTGCGAGTATCGGTTGGCCACCAAGCAGGGCGGGTGGAAATGGGTACTGTCGCGCGGCGTCATCGTTGCCCGAAACGCGCTCGGCAAGCCGGTCGCCATCGTCGGCACCACCTCGGATATTTCGGCGCGCAAGGAAGCGGAGGAGCAGGCCTGGCGCCACGCCCACATGGACACGCTGACGGGCCTGCCCAACCGCCGCCTGCTGCGCGACAGGCTGGACGGGGAAATCCGCAAGGCGCAGCGCTCGCACGAGACGCTGGCCCTGCTGTTCATCGATCTGGATGGCTTCAAACAGGTCAATGACCTGCTCGGGCACGATGCCGGCGACCTGTTGTTAAGAGAAGTTGCCCGCCGGCTGCAGGGCAGCGTGCGCGACTGCGACATCGTTGCACGCTTCGGCGGAGATGAATTCACCGTCGTGCTCACGGGCCTGCACGAGGCGGCTCACATCGAATTCGTGTGCGAGAAAATCCTGCTCGGCCTGGCCCGTCCTTTCACACTTGGAAATGAAAAAGCGTATGTGACCGCGAGTATCGGCATCGCCGTCAGCCCCTTCGATGCCGGCGCCGCCGACGAATTGATGCGCAAGGCCGACCAGGCGATGTACGCCGCCAAGCAGGGCGGCAAGAACCAGTTCAGCTATTTCACCCGGGAGATGGACGAGCGCGCCCATGCACGCCTGCACCTGTCGTACGAACTGCGGCATGCCATCGACAAGAACCAGCTGTCGCTGAGCTATCAGCCCGTCATCGACCTGCATTCCGGGATGATCGCCGAAGCGGAAGCCCTCGTGCGCTGGAAGCACCCGCTGCTGGGGGATGTCGCGCCGTCGCTGTTCGTGCCGATCGCCGAAGAATGTGGCTTGATCAATGCGATCGGCAACTGGGTCTTCCACCAGGCGGTAGCCTGCTCCAGGCGCAGCAGCGAGCAGGCAAATAAACTGATTCCGATCGGTATCAACAAATCGCCCTTGCAGTTCATCCGCCAGGACGAGGATTCCGACTGGCTGCACTACCTGGAGCGCATGGGCATGCCGGCCGGCAGCATTATTGTCGAGATCACCGAGGGCTTGCTGCTGCATCCCTCGTCGAATGTAAACAAGACCTTGATGCAGTATGCCGAATCGGGCATACGCCTGGCAATCGATGACTTCGGCACCGGGTACTCGTCCATGTCCTACCTGCATAAATTCCATATCGACTATTTAAAAATCGACCAGTCGTTCGTGCATGACATCGAATCCAATTCCAGCCACCGCACGATCGCGGAAACCATCATCCTCATGGCGCACCGCCTGGGGCTGCAGGTCATTGCCGAGGGCATCGAAACGCACGAGCAGCTCGACATCCTGGCGCAGGCGAGCTGCGATTACGGCCAGGGATACTATTTTTCGAAGCCGGTACCGGAAGCGCAATTGCTGGACATGTTGCCGCGACAGTTCATCCACTAGCTTCGAGGAATCCGGCGCGGCGCCCAAGCCATGCAGCGTACGGGTTAAGATGGATGGCATTGCCACTTTCCTTCGCCCATGCAAGCACACGCATTCGATACCGACGGCTTTGCCGTGTTTCCCCGCGTCCTGGCGCACGCCGACTGCGACCGGCTGCTGGCGCACGCCGTCGGCCTCGATCCGGCCTCGACCGGATCGCGCTGCCTGTTGCAGCACGCCTGGTGCCGCGACCTGGTGGCCGGGCTCGGCACGCATCCCGCACTGGCGGACGTCCTGCCGCGTGAGCACCTCGCCGTGCAGTGCACCTATTTCGAGAAATCGCAGGCACGCAACTGGCTCGTTCCCATCCATCAGGACCTGAGCATTCCGTTGCCGAGCGTGTCGATCATCCGGCGCTGCGCGGCTGGTCGGAAAAGGAAGGCAGCCTGTTCGTGCAGCCGCCTGCCGGGCTGCTGGCAACCCTGGTCGCCGTGCGCCTGCACCTGGACCCGTGCGCGATCGCAGACGGACCGCTGCAGTTTATCGCCGGCAGTCATACCGTGGCAGGATCGCCCCTGCCGAGGCCGCGCAGCTGCGCAGGACCGGATCGGTCGTGACCTGCACCCCGGACAAGGGCGACGCGCTCGTCATGCGTCCGCTCGTGCTGCACGCGTCCTCGAAAGCATCGGGCACGAGCCTGCGGCGGGTGCTGCACATCGTCTTCGGCCCGCCGGCGCTGCCGTATGGCCTGCGCTGGCAGCAGCCTGTGGTGGGCGCCGCGCAGTCGGGACGGCCACACGCTGTCCATGCTGGACGCCGCCACTGCCGGGATTGATCTACACTCTTCCGCGCTGTCTGGTTCAAAACCTAGCCACTGAAAGGGAGCCCACATGAAAGCCCAATGGATCTGCGCAGCCCTGCTGTGCTCGACGTACGCGGCGGCGGCCGTGCACGCCGCCGAACTGCGCGCGACGATGAACACGGTGTCCGAAGCCGGCGTCGGCAAGGCGGCCGGCACCGTGACGATCAGCGAAACGAAATACGGCCTGGTGTTCACCCCAAGCCTCACCGGCCTGCCGGCGGGTGCGCACGGTTTCCACGTCCACGAAAACAACAGCTGCGCCACCAACCAGAAGGACGGCAAGCCCGTACCGGCCGGTGCCGCCGGCGGCCACCTCGACCCGGCAGGCAGCAAGAAGCACGGCCTGCCCCGGGCGACGGCCATCTTGGCGACCTGCCGGCGCTGCACGTGGAGGGCTCGGGCGCGGCGAATAATCCCGTGCTGGCGCCGCGCCTGAAACTGGCCGACATCAAGGGCAAGGCCCTGATGGTGCATGCCGGTGGCGACAACCATGCGGACCACCCGGCGCCGCTCGGCGGTGGCGGCGCGCGCATCGTGTGCGGGATCATCGAATAGGCTTGGCCTCGGCGGCCCCGCGCCAAACCGCCGACGCGGGGAGAGGGGGCGGCGCGATCGACCGATCACCGGCTTGCCTGATTCCCAGCATTGTCACAGTCACGTAGGGTGGGCGCCCTGTGCCCACGCGGAATGACGCATCGTATGCTTCGGGCTGCGCAAGACGGTGGGCTCGGGGCGCCCACCCTACGATCTGCCGGCAGACAGGCCGCTCCATGAAAAACGCCCGGTCATCGCTGACCGGGCGTTTGCGTTTAAGCTGAGCGCTTACTTCTTCTCGGCGCGCACCTTGCCGAAAGCGTCGCCCGCCTTCCAGGCCGGCATCTTCGGCGTGTCCGCCACCATCCGGCCGAGGTTCAGCGTGAACTGCGCCTGCTGCACCATGCCCGCCAAATCCCAGCTCGGATCGTATTCGTCGTTCACCTGGTGGTAGCGCGCGCGGTAGGCCTTGGCTTTCGCATTGTTCGCTTCCACATCCGTCACCCAGGCGCTGCCGCCGCCCACCGAGAAGGCGGGGATGCCCGCTTTCGCGAAGCTGAAGTGGTCGCTGCGGAAGTAGCCGCCGGCCAGGTCGGGTTTCGCCTGTGCGACGCTCAAACCCATGGCTTTCGCGGTGGCGGCCGCCATTGCGCCCAGGTCGGTGCGCTCGCTGCCCTGCACGCCGATGTCCTTGGCTGCGGCGACGAAGTTCAGGCTGTCCAGGTTCAGGTTGGCCGCCGTTTTATCGGCGGGCCACAGCGGTTTTGCCGCATAGGCCGCGCTGCCCAGCAGGCCTTGCTCTTCGGCCGCCACCCACAGGAACATCTGCGAACGCTTCGCGGGTGCGCGCGCCGCTTCCTGCGCCATCGCCAGGAGGCCGGCCGTGCCGGAGGCATTGTCGACTGCGCCGTTGAAGATGGTGTCACCTTCGGTTCCCTGCTTGCCCATGTGGTCCCAGTGGGCGCTGTAGATGACGACTTCGTCCTTCAGCTTCGGGTCGGTGCCGGGCACGATGCCGGCCACGTTGTATTCGTTGATGGAACGGACCGCGGCCCGCGCCTCGCCTTTTACGCGCGCGTTCAAGGTCACCGGCCTGAACGATTTGTCTTCCGCCGCGGCGCGCAGTTTATCGAGGTCCTGGCCGCTTGCTGCAAACAGCTTGCGCGCGGTAGCGTCGGTCATCCAGCCCTGCAGGCCCGTGCCGAGATCGGCGTCGGCCAGCTGGAAGCGCTCGGCCGCTGCCCAGCTGTTCTGCACGACGCTCCAGCCGTAGGAGGCCGAGGCGTCGGTATGGATCAGGAGGACGCCGGCCGCGCCCTGGCGCGCCGCTTCCTGCAATTTATAGGTCCAGCGGCCGTAGTAGGTGAGGCCGGCGCCATTGAAGCGGTTCGGCTCCGCGGCGGTTGGCGCCGGGTCGTTCACCAGCATCACCAGCACCTTGCCCCTGGCGTCCAGGCCCTTGAAATCGTCCCAGCCTTCTTCCGGCGCGCTGATGCCGTAGCCGACGAACACCAGTTCGTTGTCCATCACGTGGTCCGCCTTGGCGTCGCCCGGCCCCCATACCCAATCGGCACCAAAAGTCAGGGGCAGCGCCTGGCCGCCGGCGCTAATGCCGACATTGCTCTGCTGCGGCAGCGCGCGCACGCCGGCGATCTTGACCTCCTGGCGGAAGCTGCCGCCGTTGGCCGGCTTCAGGCCGGCGGCCAGTGCCTGCGTCTCCAGATAGGTGACGGTCAGTTCGCCGCCGCGCTGGCCGGTGCCGCGCCCTTCGAGGGCGTCCGACGCCAGGAAGGCCAGGTGGGCGCGCAGCGGCGCTTCCTTGACGATGGCTTGTGCCTTGCCGGCGGATCTGGCGGCGGCATGCGCGGGGTAGGCCAGCGCCAGGCTGCTGGCGAGGGCGGTAAGGACGACGGAGGAGACGATCTTGTGCATGGCAACCTGCGAATAGTGGATGGAGGCGCACTGTCGAGTGCGCGACACATTGTATTGCAAGCGCCCCTATATTCGTCCAGCGCCGGCGTGTAACAAAACGTCCATCGCGCCGGCCCATCCGCGTACTGTTCGCGCTAGTAAAACCACAGCGTGTCCGCCGCGATCGACTTGCCGCTGAAGGGCACCAGTGGCGTCGCTGCCGGCGGCCGTGGCGGCAGTAGATGATCCGGCAACCCGGGGAGGACTTCCTCGACGCGCACGGAAAAAATCGGGTCGCCCCCCACGTCGATGCGGAAGTGCAGCGGTTCGTCGTCCATCCCGTACAGGACCACCGTCAAGGTCTTGGCCTCGGTGTCGAGCAGGGTGCGCCCGTTCAGCCTCACGCGCGTGGGGCGCGCGCCGATCACGCGCAGGCGCACTTCCGGTGCCTTGTTTTCCGACACCAGCGTGAAGTCGGCATGGCGCTCCGGTGCGGGGCCGTTCCTGAGCACGCGGGTGAAGGGGAACTTCAGCCCGTCGCGCGGTGCCCAGGCATACCACTGGCGCGGACTCTCCCAGCCGAAGGCGTTCACGAAGATGTGCGGCTCCTTCAGGTTGGCGAACAGGCGCCGCTCCCACGGATCGAGCTCGCCTTCCGGATGCAGCCAGTAGGCGTCCCAGCTCGGCATGTCCTTGTAGTACACCAGGCCGTCCGCGCGCAGCGGCGGCGCTTCCACATGGTCGTCGGCGGCACCGGCCAGCGCCAGTCCGGTCAGTCCCGCCAGCAGCAGGGCGCGGGCGACGAAGCGGCGCGCGTGGGCCAGCAACAGCATCGACACGCCAAGCAGCAGCACCAGCATTGCCACCGGCAGGTTCATGCGCAGCGGCGACAGCACCGGGTAGGCGTCGCGCAGCGCCGGCGGCACCAGCAGCGCGGCCGGTATCAAGCCCGCCACCAGCAGTGCCAGCCGCGCGGCCGCGGGCCAGGCGCGTACCCGGCGCGAATGCAGGGCGCAGAAGCTGCCGAGCGCCGCCAGCAGCGGCCAGGCAACCAGGTAGCTCGCTCCCGGCGCCAGCCAGCTGGCCAGCACCAGTACCAGCAGCAGCGCAAACAGGGCCGCCAGCATGGCCGCCGCCAGGCCGGTCAGGCGCATCACCCGGCGCTGGGCGACGATGAAGAGGGCGCTGCACACCCCGCACAGCCCGGCCAGGTAAAGGAGGGCCTGGCGCGCATGCTGCGGCGCGTCCGGGTTCCAGGCGCGGTGCAGCGCCGGCACGTGCATCCACAGCTGCCAGGCCAGCATGCCCAGCGCCACGGCGACGCAGGGCATCAGGAATACGGCGCGCAGCAGCGCGGGATAGCGCACCTGCGAACGCTGCATCGCCACGCACACGGCGCCCACCAGCAGCAGGCCAGTCAGGCGCGTGAACGTCCAGACCAGGTCGCCGCTGTAGTGCACCGTGCCAAGCAGGGGCAAGGTGAAGTACACCTGCCCGCGCGCCGCTTGCGTTTGCGTCCCCTGGCGGCGCCAGGCGCTGGCCGCCGAAATGGCGCGCCAGGCGCAGCATCGACTCGCCCGTGTGCTGCAGGGTGGCCGATTCAAGACGCCCCGGTGTGTCCGATACGCCGGCGTGATCGAAAGGACGGCCGCGGTTGGCGAACTGCAATACCGGCACCGCCAGCAGCGCCAGTGCACCAATGCGCGGCGCGCCCGGGGCCAGAGCATGGACTTCGCGCATCAGCGAAGAGCCGCGCACGTCGGGTGTGGCGTGCAGCCAGCCGTCAATCGTCGCCGTGTTCGCGCCCGCCGTGTTCACCAGTTCCAGTGCGCCGCTGCTCCCCATGCCGTCGAAACGCAGTGCCAGGCCGACTTCGCGCGCCCACGGATGCTGCTCGGCGAAGGCCTGCATGCCCAGGCTGCCGACACGCTCGCCATCGGCGAACAGCACCAGGATGTCGTTCGCCGGCGGCGTGCCCGCACGCAGCGCGCGCACCGTCGTCTCCAGCAGGGCCGCCATGGGCGCTGCGCTGCGCGCCGCGCCCAGGCTGGCCGTTTCGCTGTCGATCTGCGCCACCAGCAGCAGGGCCGGGCGCCGCAGCCGGTCGGGCGCGCCCCGGCAGGCGCACCAGCACGTTGTGCACCACGCCCATTGTCGCCTCGTAGTTGGCGTTGTAGTCGACGTAGTTCTTCTGCACCACGGCGCGCTGTACGTGCGGCGCCAGCCCCAGCGCCCGCAGTTGCGCCACCAGGTAGTCGCGCGCCGCGTGGTTCATCCTGCTCGCGATCGGGCGCGGCGCGCGTGCCAGCACTTCCAGGTGGACGGCTGCGCGGCCAGCGGAGAATTGCGGCGCCGGCGCAGTGGCGGGCTTGGGCGCCGGCAGCGGCGGCTGCGTCGGCCGCAAGGCAGCCCAGCCGAGCAGGGCGATGAAGGCGAAGGCGCCGGCCAGGCCGGCCAGGCCGCCCGGGGCTGGGGTCGATGAATCCGGAAGCATGCGTACATCCTCGATGTCGTTACCGATCGTGCCGCGCGGCGGGGGAACCGCCTGGCGAGACGCGATGCGCAGGGAAGAAAAAAAACCCGCCAGGCTGAGGGATGGCGGGCAAAAGCACGGGAGAGGGGGCCCTATTCGTCCAGCTTCCAGTCGTAGGCAATCTGCGCCCAGCCGGCTTCCGGCACGCCGTTGTTCATGGCCGGCTTGAACTGGCACAGGCTCAAGGCATTCATCGCGGCGCGGTCGAGTTCACGGTGGCCGCTGGTTTTCTGCACCCGCGAACTGGTCACGCGGCCGTCGGTGCCGACCAGCAGGGCCAGGTAGACCGTGCCGGTGTCGCCATTGCGCGCCGCCTGGATCGGGTAGGACGGCTTGATGCAGCTGTTGGCATCGGCCAGCACGGCGCTGCGGATGGCGCCCGGCTTGGCGGCAGGGGTGTCGACCTGGGCCGGCGGATCGCTGCGCACTGGCGCGACAGGCGGCTGCACCGGTTCCACCTTCGTTGTCGCGATCACCGTCGGCTCGACGAGCGGCGGCGTCACGTCGATCTCGACCTTCGGCACGAAGAGCTCGGGCGGTGCGACCTCCGTGCGCGGCTTCGGCGGCTCGGGTGGCGGCTCGACCGGCTTCTGGACTTCGGGCGGGGCGATCGGGATGCTGTCGATGATCGTCGTCAGCGGGAAGGTCTTGTTGTTCATCATGTTGACGACGCCAACCGCGATCAAGGCGTGGAGTCCCGCGACGAGGGCGAACTTGCCTGCTTTGCTGCCACCATCAGGGTGCATGTGCGAGAAATGCATGGCGATCTCCTTGTTGTTGCGCCCCGTCCGGGAAGGTGAGGGGCTATTGCCGATTGGAAGAACAGCGTATGGCTAACATGTAGAAACAATATATGCTATGTCATAGCAATACGTAAAGCGTTTTCTTAGCAATCGTGCATGCGCCGGGTTTCACGGGACACGCTGCTGGGCGGACACATGGCAGGGCCACTCGCTCCGCGCCACGTTGTATGGAATAATCCATCTGCCAACAGATGATTTTTCCAGCGCATGGAAAAGGTCGTTACCAGGCACTGGTAGGTCGATATCGCGTAGTCCAAGGAGAATGAGTGTGCAAAGCAAAGAAGCAGCCATCCGTGTGATGCTGGCGGACGACCATCCGATCGTGATGACCGGGTTTGCCATGTCGTTGGCGGCCGAGGGGATGGATGTGGTGGGCCAGGCGCGCACGCCCAGCGAAGCGGTGGCGCTGTATGCCGAGTGCAAGCCCGACGTCGTCGTGCTCGATATCCGCTTCGGCACCGAGCTGACCGGCATGGACGCGGCCCAGAACATCCTGCGCGCCGACCCGCATGCGAAAGTCGTCTTCCTCAGCCAGTTCGACCAGGATAGCCTGATCAAGGAAACCTACCGCATCGGCGCGCATGCCTTCGTCACCAAGGATTGCGACCCGGCCGACCTGGCCACGGCCGTGCGCCAGGCCCATGGCGGCAAGCTGTATTTCCCTCCCCAGATTGCCGAGCGCCTGGCCAGCATCGCCGTGCGCGGCGACGTCTCGCCGCAGTCGCAGCTGGACGAGCGCGGCCTGGAAATCTTCAAGCTGATGGCCGAGGGGCTGACCAACGGCGAGATCGCCGAGCGCCTGAACCTGTCGACCAAGACCATCAGCAACACCAGCCAGTCGATCAAGGAAAAGCTGGGCGTCGAGCGCCAGGCCCACATCACCAAACTGGCCGTCAAATATGGCCTGATCCAGCCTTAAGCGCGATGGATCGCAGCTTGCAGGGCTTGCGCAGGCGGATCGGCGCGCTGGCGCTCGGGCTGGCGCTGGCGGCGCAGTGCGCGCTCGCCCTGGCCGGCACCCCGGTGCACCCGCCGCGCGCGCCAGGCCGAGGGTTACCGCTTCCAGATCGTCACCGGCAACGACGACAGCGCCGTCACCGCGCGCATCGCCGAGGATCTGTACAAGCGCCTGGTCCCTACTTTCGCTGCCTTCCGCACCGAACTGGCACAGCGCCGGCGCATGGTCTATGTGGCGATCGGCCCGGACGGCCTGCGCGAAGCGGCCGCGCGCCGCTGCGACTGCGTGGTGATTGCGGCGTACACGTCGAGCCAGGTCTGGCGCGCGCTGCATGCGCGCCTGCCCGCGAACCGCGCCCGCGCCATGACGGCCGTGTATGCCGAGCCGGCACCACGGGACCAGCTGCGCCTGGCGGCCCTGCTGTACCGGCGGCCGGTGCGGGTGGCGGCCATCCTCGGCCTGGACACCGCCTACCTGCTGCCGCTGCTGCAAGGCCAGGTCGACCTCGTGCAGGCCAGGGCGCCCCTGGGCCAGGAAACGAACGATGCCGTGGCCGACATCGGCGACCTGCTGGCACGTACCCGGCACAGCGAAGTGCTGCTGGCACTGCCCGACAGCGCCATCTACAACCCGGAAAACATCCGCAACATCCTGCTCTCGACCTATCGCCGCAAGCAGGGCGTGATCGGCTTTTCCAGCGACATGGTGAAAGTGGGCGCGCTGGCCACGACTTATTCCGAGATCGAGGACATCAACACGCAAGTGGCCGAGATGGCCGCCAGTTTTGTCGCCAGCGGCGAGCTGCCGGCGCCGCAGTTCCCCCATTACTTCCGCACCGCGATCAACGAGGGCGTGGCACGCTCGCTTGACCTGGTCGTGAGCGACGAGGCAAGGCGCTTTGCACGGGCGCGGCCATGACCGCGCGTTCCTGGACCTTCTGGCGCAGCTGGAGCATCGGCCTGCGCATGGCCTTCATTACCATGCTGCCGGTCGTGTTCCTGTTCACCGCCTTCGTCTGGTATTCCTGGTATGCGCACCGCGCGCAGGTGGCCGAGGAACTGGCCGAACGGGGCCGCATCCTCGCGCGGGCACTGGCTGAGACGAGCGAATACAACGTCATCTCCGGCAACCTGACGGACCTGCGCCTGACTATCAATGGCCTGGTGCAGTCCGATAAAAGCATCTTCCGCGTCGACGTGGTCGATGCCGCCGGCAAGCGCGCGGTGCGCGTGACTTCCGACTCCGCCCAGGACGCCGAGCCGCACTACTACGAGGCGCCGATCCGCAAGCAGGTCGTGTGGATCAACCTGTTTTCGGACAACGGCACGCCGCACGTCTCGGCCTCGAGCGACGCGCGCCCGCCCACGCTCACCACCGAGATCGTCGGTTCGGTGCGGGTGACGATGTCGCCGGCGAACATGCTGGCCAAGCAGACCCGCCGCTTCCAGGTCGAGGTGGCCATCGCGGCGCTGGCCCTGGTTGCCAGCGGCGTGCTGGCCTGGGTGCTGGCACGCTCGCTGACGCAGCCGCTGAAGGAAGCGATCGACGCCCTGCGTGCCATCCGCGGCGGCCAGTACCGCATCGAGCTGCCGGTGACGACGGGCGGCGAAGTGGGCGAACTGCAGGAGTCGATCGGCGAGATGTCGGTGGCGCTCGAGCGCTCGACCCAGGACCTCGAGAACAAGGTCGCCGCGCGCACGCGCGACCTGGTCGCCTCGCGCAACGAGGCGTTAAGGGCCGACGCCGACAAGCGAAAGCTGATCCAGAAAGTAAACAGCATCATCGAGGACGAACGCAAGAGCATCGCCATCGAGATCCACGACGAACTCAATGCCTCGCTGATCGCGGTGCGCCTGGAAGCGCAGAGCATCGGCATGCTGGCCTCGAAGGCACCGCCCGCGCCGGAAGTGGACGAGATCCGCGCCAAGGCCGGCGCGATCACGAAGCTCGCCCTCGACCTGTACGCCAACGGCCGCCGCCTGGTTCGGCGCCTGCGCCCGGAAGTGCTGGACATGCTCGGCCTGCACGGCGCCGTGGAAGAGATGCTGCGTCACTACGACAGCGGGTCAGGTTGCCGCTTCGCCTTCCACTCGGACGGGGACTTTTCCCGGCTCGGCAACGAGCTGGCGATTTCGGCCTATCGCATCGTGCAGGAAGCGCTGTCGAACGTGATGAAGCATGCCGGCGCGACGGCGGCCGAGGTGACGCTGGTGCTGGACGCACCCAGGGACACCCTGCGCATCGAGGTCGAGGACAATGGCCACGGCTTCGACCCGGCGCACAATTCCGAGGGCATCGGCATCATCGGCATGCGCGAGCGCGTGTATGCGCTGCACGGCACGATCGAGGTGCGTTCGGCACCCGAGCGCGGCACCACGGTGACGATCGCGCTGCCGCTGTCCCCGCCACCTCCGTTACCGGCCCCGTTGCCGCCCCCATTGCCACCGGCCGGTGCATCTGCGGTATCGTAGCGGCTTGGCCTTTAACCTCCTGCCGGATCCTTATGTCGAACCCACTGTCGAACGAATTGAAGACGCCCTATGAACTGGGCAACCAGAACCAGACCACCACCCTGGGCGAGTGCATCGCCTGGTATGAGGACCTGGCGCGGCGCTATCCAAACGTGCTGCGCTTTGGCGTCGTCGGCACCTCGGACGCCGGGCTGCCGATCCACGCCGGCGTGGTCAGCAGCGACGGCGTGTTCGAGCGTGATGCCATCAAGGCGGCCGGGCGGCCTGTCTTCTTCAACAACAACGGCATCCACCCGGGCGAACCGGAAGGCGTCGATGCCTGCATGGCCCTGGTGCGCGATTTCTGTATCCAGCCGGAGCGCCTGGCTGCGTTGGGCCAGACCGTGTTCCTGTTCGTCCCGCTGTATAACGTCGACGGCAGCATCAACCGCGCCAACACCTCGCGCGTGAACCAGGACGGCCCGGAGCAGTTCGGCTTTCGTGGCAACAGCCGCCACCTGGACCTGAACCGCGACTTCGTCAAGTGCGACACGCTCACCGCCCAGGTGTTCAACAGGCTGTTCACGTCCTGGGACCCGGACGTGATGGTGGACACCCATACGTCGAACGGCGCCGACTACAGCTATACGATGACGCTGATCCACACCCAGGCCGACAAGCTGGGCGGAGAACTCGGCACCTTCCTGACTGGCACCATGCTGCCGGCGCTGTATGCCGGGATGGAGGCGCGCGGCTGGCCGACCTGTCCCTACGTGAACCCGGTCAAGGACAGCCCGGACCATGGCATCGCCGAATTCCTGGAAACGGCGCGCTTCTCGACCGGTTACGCGGCCCTGCACCACACGATCGGTTTCATGCCCGAGACGCACATGCTCAAACCTTTCCGCGACCGCTACGAATCGATGCGCGCCCTGGTCGAGACGGCGCTCGAGTTCACGGTGCGAAACGCGGAGCAGATCCAGTCGTTGCGGCGCGCCGCCAGGCAGCTCGGACGCACGCGCGCCGAGTGGCCGATCCACTGGGTCATGGACGAAGAGAACACCGCCACCTTCCGCTTCAAGGGCTATGAAGCGAAATACAAGCCGAGCGTGCTGGGCGACTACACCCGCCTGTACTACGACCGTTCCAGCCCATGGGAGCGCGACATCACCTACTACAACCGTTTCAATGCCGATGTGACGGTGGCGGCGCCAAAAGCCTATATCGTGCCGCAAGCCTGGGTTGACGCCATCGAACGCCTGCAACTGAACGGCGTGGCGATGGAGCGCGTGAGCGAGGACCGCATGCAGGACGTGGCCTGGTACCACGTCGTGTCGGTGGCATCGCGTCCGAACGCCTACGAAGGCCACATGTTCCACGACGAGGTGCAGCTGGAAAAGCGCCGCGGCGCCGTGCTGGTACGCGCCGGCGACTATGTGATCTCGCTAGCCCAGGACCGCGCGCGCTACGTCGTCGAAACGCTGGAGCCCCTGGCCCACGACAGCTACTTCCGCTGGGGCTTCTTCAACAGCGTGCTGGAGAAGAAGGAAGCGTATTCGAATTATGTGTTCGAGGACGAGGCCGAGCGTTTGCTGAGCGAGGAGCCGGAACTGGCGGCGAAGTTCGCCGCATGGAAGGCGGCCAATCCTTCGTTGCTGGTGAACCAGGAAGCGGTGCTCGACTTCATCTTCGCCAACTGCGCGAAGTACCGCGAGCCGGAATGGCGCCGGTATCCGGTGTTCATGGTCGATTGAGACTACCCCCGCGTTCGCGATGATCGGACGCTTCAATCCGCGTGGGCACAAGTGCCCACCCTACGAAACTGTAGGGTGGGCGCCCCGAGCCCACGCGGATACGCGGCGTCTCTTGTAGGGTGGGCTCTTGAGCCCACGCGGATTCAACATATCAATAACAGAGCGGGCAACAGCCCCGATATCGGGTGCACGCCCCTGGCTCTGCGCGACCACGACGAACATGGAAGACTAACCGTGAAAACACAACTCACCGCGGTCATTGCCGCCAACTTGGCCCTGGCCGGCATCGCCCACGCCGCCCCCACCCTCGGCCAAACCTACTTCGAACAAAACTGCGCCAGCTGCCACACCGTCGACAATAAACTGTCCTCGCGCGCTGGCCCTGGCCTGTTCAACGTCCTCGAGCGCAAAGCCGCCGCCGTCCCGCATTTCAACTACACCGAGGCCCTGACGAAAGCCGGCGCGGCAGGTAAAACCTGGACCCGCGCAGAGCTCGACGTCTTCCTGCGCGACCCGAACAAGGACGTACCCGGCACCGCGATGCCGATCGGCGTCGCCGACGCGAAGCAGCGCGCCGCCGTGATCGATTTCCTGGCCGGGCAAAGCGGCCAGGCCGCTGTGGCTGCAGCGCCGGAAAGCGCGAAGGCAGGCGGTGCGGATGCCGCCGCCTGGACTGTCGACAAGCCAGGCGACCTGCACCGCATCCGTGTCGCCGACCTGGTCCAGCCCTTCGCCAGCGAAAGCGCCGGCAACGGCCCGAAGCTGGCGCCGCGTCCGGACGGCGCGCTGCCGGCCGTCCCGAAAGGTTTTAAAGTTGGCATCTATGCCGAGAATCTCGGCAAATCGCGCCTGCCGCTGCGCGCGCCGAACGGCGACATCTTCCTGTCGGAAGCGGCCAAGGGCCAGATCACGATCCTGCGCTCGACAGACGGCATCAAGGCCGATGGCGTCAGCGTGTACGCCACCGGCCTGTCGCGTCCCTACGGCATGGCCCTGTGGCCGGCCGGACCGAACCCGACCTACCTGTACGTCGCCAACGTCAATTCGGTCGTGCGCTTTCCCTACAGCGTGGGCGACCTGAAGGCGCAGGGCGAGCCGGAAGTCGTCGTCGACAAGATCAGCGACACCAGCGGTGGCCACGTCACGCGCACGCTGGCCTTCTCGAAAGACGGCAAGACCATGTTCCTGTCGGTCGGCTCGGCGACCAACATCGCATCACGCATCGGCGCGCAGCCCTCGTTGCCGCTGGCGCAGTGGGAAGCGAAGTATGGCCTGGGCGCAGCCTGGGGCGAAGAAACCGAGCGCGCCGCGGTACTGGCCTTCGATGTCGACGGCCGCAACCGCCGCCCCTATGCCAATGGCCTGCGCAACTGCGTCGGCATGCTGGTGCATCCGCAAACGGGTGACCTGTTCTGCAGCGTCAACGAGCGCGACGAACTGGGCGACAACCTGCCGCCGGACTACGTCACCCGCGTGAAGCAGGGCGGCTTCTACGGCTGGCCGTGGTACTACATCGGCGCCCAAGAAGACCCGCGCTTGAAGGGCATCCGCCCCGACCTGAAGGATAAAGTAACGACACCGGACACCCTGATCCAGTCGCACTCGGCGCCGCTGGGGATGACGGTCTACCAGGCACCGAAGGGCGCGAAATATGCCTTTCCGAAGGAGTACGAGGGCGACATCTTCCTGGCGCTGCACGGTTCCTGGAACCGGGGTATTCGCACGGGCTACAAGGTGGTGCGCGTGATGATGAAGAAGGGCGTGCCGACTGGCCAGTACCAGGACTTCATGACCGGCATGGTGTTGAGCGACCGCGATGTCTGGGGACGCCCGGCGGCGGTGGAGGTGGCGCAGGACGGCGCGCTGCTGGTGGTGGACGACGGCGGCGGTGTCGTCTGGCGCATCGTGCCCGGGAAGTAAACGGCAACTGCATCAAGCCGGACCGCTGCAAGGGCGGCTCCGGCAATGATCCATCACGCTTCGCTTTTCTCGAAGTTGATTTTCGGTAATTCCTGATTCTCTTGATGACCAACGAACAATATACTTTGTTGGTCGTCATATTCATGGCGTCCTGCTAACGGCAAGAATCGTTCGGCAGAACTCGAGAAGGAGAATAAAAATGAGGGGATTTCCCGTAAAAATCGTCGGTGCCATCATTGTGCTGGTGCTGCTGGTCGCACTGGCACCGTTTGGCACCGTGCCGGCCGGTTACCGGGGCGTGAAGACGACGTTCGGCAGCCCGAGCAACGAGATCCTGAGCGAGGGCATCCACTTCCGCCTGCCGCTGGCGCAGAAGATCAACCTGGTCAACGTGTCGATCCAGAAGGGCGAAGGCGAGGGCGATGCCGCGTCGCGCGACCTGCAGATCGTGCACACCCGCGTGGCGCTGAACTACCACGTCAAGCCGGAAGGCGCGGTGACGGTGTTCCGCGACCTGGGCAACGAACCGGGCGAGCGCATGATCATCCCATCGGTGCAGGAAGCGGTGAAAGCCGTCACCGCGCGCTTCACGGCCGAGGAACTGATCGCCAGGCGCACCGACGTGCGCGACCAGATCGTCACGGCGCTGCGCGAACGTCTGGGCCGCCACGCCATCGTCGTCGACGAGTTCTCGATCGTGAACTTCAACTTCTCGCGCTCGTTCAACGAAGCGATCGAAGCCAAGACCACGGCCGAACAGCTGAAACTGAAGGCCGAACGCGACCTGCTGCGCATCGAAGTCGAAGCCCGCCAGCGCGTTGCGCAAGCCCGCGCCGAAGCCGAATCGTTGGCCATCCAGCGCCAGCAGGTCACGCCCGAACTGATCCGCCTGCGCGAAATGGAAAACCAGCGCCTGGCGATCGAGAAATGGGATGGCAAGCTGCCGAACGTGGCAGGTGGGGCGGTGCCGTTTATTAATGTGAAGTAAGCAAAGGCTGGGGTCATAAGCAAAGGCTGGGGTCAGGTCTGACATTCGGACACGACCTCGGCCTTAAGTGCGCAGGCTGAGCTTTCAAAAACAGCGATCGCTCGGCTGACCGTCTTGGTCGAGACACCGAAGGCAGCTGCTATCTGCGGCATCGTAAAAGCGGTCGACAGGTAGGCGCGGGCCATTGCTTCATTCCTGTCCGCATACCGCGTCCGATATTCGGCCAAGGGTAGTGCCACGGCTCGGCGCTCAGCCTTGACGGCTTCGACCAGTTCTTCAGATCGTTGCAGATCGTGGTGTCGGGACACGAAAGCGTCATCGCCTAGAAGAATCTGGTGGCGTGCTGCGGCAAGCGGGCTGGGCTGATCGATACCTGCCAGGACGAAGGCTCGATAGGCGGAACGCGCTTCGGCACGGATATCGCCGAATTGGCTGAGTAGCCAATCGCGCTCCAGCCAGCGAGGTGAGGCATCGTCGCCACCGACGATTAAATGATGACTGCTCCATTGCCAATCGTCCAGCGACGATACCGCTCGCGCACGCACAGGATTCAGGACAATGTATCGGGCCAATTCCAGTAGATAGCTTTCTTTTTGTACCAGGATGGCTTTATAGCGTCCTTGAAACAGATGCCCGACGAGGCTGTGTCGCCAGTTGAAATATTGGGTGTACAAACCATTGAGCTGACGCATGGCCTGCGAAAGATTCGCCCCCATCGTTTCGACGAGCAAATGGTAGTGATTGGTCATCTGGCAAAAGCTATGGATGACGCAATGGTGACGTTCACACACGAGCGTGAGCACATCAAGCCAGGCCCGGCGATCGGAATCGGTCAGATAGATGGGGTTGCGCCGGTTGCCGCGCGCTGTGACGTGGTAGAGGGCGCCGGGAAATTCGAGTCGGAGTGGTCGGGTCATGCCCGTAACGGTAGGGCATGCAAGCCAGTCGTCGCTGAGATTGCGCAGCCGTGCGGCATACGGCCTGATGCCAAGGCTGAGGTCGTGTCTGAATGTCAGACCTGACCCCAGCTTTTTGCATTAAGGCTGAGGCCGTGTCCAAATGTCAGACCTGACCCCAGCCTTGATTATTTGCTCGCCGCAATCCAGCGATCCACCTTCTTCTCCAGCAGCGCCAGCGGCAGCGTGCCTTCACCGAGCACGATGTCGTGGAACTTGCGGATGTCGAACTTCGGTCCGAGCGCGGCTTCGGCGCGGTGGCGCAGTTCGAGGATCTTCAGCGAACCGATCTTGTAGCCCAGCGCCTGGCCCGGCCACACCATGTAGCGTTCGATCTGGGCCCGCGATTCAAGCTCGCTGTAGCCCAGCGTATCGCTGAAATACTTGATCGCCTGTTCGCGCGACCAGCCCTTGGTGTGCAGGCCGGTGTCGACCACCAGGCGTGCGGCGCGCAGCATTTCGTCGTTCAGGTGGCCAAAGTAATCCTCTGGCTTGTCGAACAGCCCCATGTCCTTGCCCAGCGTTTCCGCATACAGCGCCCAGCCTTCAGTGAAGGCGTTGTTGCCGCCAAATTTGCGGAAGTTCGGCAGGCCGAGTTCCTGCACCAGGGCGATGTGGAAGTGGTGGCCTGGCTGGCCTTCGTGCAGGAACAGGGTGACCATGCCGGTGCTGCCGTACTGGGTCGGGTCGTTCACGACCGACCAGAACACGCCCGGACGGCTGCCGTCCACCGCCGGCGGCGTGTAGTGGTCCGAGGCCGTGGCGCGGCTCAGTTCAGGTTCCAGGCGCAGGTCCAGCGGCGACTTCGGCTTCAGGTTGAAGATGGCCGGCAGCTTGGTACGCAGCTGGGCGTCGAGCTTGCGGTAGACGTCGATGACTTCCTGCTCGGTTTTGAAAGGCTTGAATTTCGCCTGCTGCGACACCCAGGCCGGCAGGCCGGCGGCCGGGCCCGTATAGCCCATCTTCGGGCCGATGCGGCCGTATTCTCCCTGGATGCGCGCCACTTCCTTCAGGCCGATCTCGTGGATGGCTTCCGGCGTCAGGTCGGTCGTGGTCTGGCTCGCCACGCGCACCTTGTACCACTCGGCGCCGTCGGGCAACGCGTTCCAGCCGCTGGTAGTGCGCGCGGCCGGCAGGTATTCCTTCTCGAGGAAGCTCGCCAGGCGGCCGAGGGCTGGATTGAGCTTGCCGCCAATGGTGTCGCTATACAGCTTGGTCAGCGCGCGCTTGTCGGCGTCGGAAAAACCGGCCGGGAAGTTCTTCACCGGCGTGTAGTAGATGCTGGTGTCGGGCGAGGTCGCCGCCAGCTGCTTGAACTGGGGCAGGGCGGAGGCCATCACCGATTTCGGCTGCACGATGCCGCGCTTGATCCCCTCGCGCATGTTGGCGATGGCCTGGTCGACCCAGGGGGCCAGCTGTGCCAGGCGGTTGGCATAGGCGCGGTAGTCCTTCGGCGTGGAGAGTGGCTGCGCGCCCTGGCCGCTGGCGTAGTTCGCCAGCGTCACCGGCAGGCTGTCCATCTGGCTCACCGGCAGCAGGTGCTCCGGGAAGGGTTCGAAGCGCAGGGCGGTCGCCAGCTCGTAGTCGAGGATGTCGTAGCTGGTCTGGTCGCGCGGGGACAAGGCGTCGCGGTGGATAGCGTGCAGGCGCTTCTGGAACGCTTTATACCGTGCAAACTGTTTAGTCCGTTCCGCTGGCGCGATCGACAGGCCGACCTGGTCGATGAAGCGGTTGTCGCCGCTTTCGCTGGCCGATACCGGATCGAAGCGCGCCAGCGCGTCGTAGTACTCGTCGGCGAGTTTGTTCAGGGCCTTGCCGGCCTGCGGGTTGACGGTCATCGCCTTGGCAGGGGCGTGTGCATGCTTTGCGGCCTGCTGGGCCGCGCCAGCCGGTGCGCAGGCGATGAGTGCGGCGGCGGCCAGGACGCCGAGTTTGAAAGTCTGGTTCATGTCGTATTACCTCAGTAGCTTGCCAGTGGCGCCAGCGCGCCGTTTTTGAATGTGTAGACGGTGACGGCGGTCTTCTTCAGGTTGCCCTTGTCATCGTAGCCATAGGTGCCGACCACGCCCGGATAACTCTGCGTGCGCAGCTGCTGCGCCACCGCTGCCGCATCCAGGCTGTTGGCGCTCCTGATCGCCTGGCCGATGAACATCGTTTGATCGTAGAACGAGGGCGCGTAGACGTCCGGGTCGCGCTTGAAGCGTGCCTTGTACTTGTTGAGGAAAGCGGGGCCGTTCGGTTGCCTGGCGATGATCGCGCCGGCCTGGGCGCAGCGCACGTTTTCGCCGACGAAGGCGCCGCCCAGTTTCGCCATCTCGGGGCTGCACAGGGTGTCGCCACCCAGCAGCGGCACGTTCAGGCCGAGTGCCTTCATCTGGCGCACCATCGGTGCGGCCTGGGGCGCGTAGCCGCCGAAGAAAACGGCATCGACCTTTTTCGCGCGCAGCGCGGTGAGGATCGCTGCGAAGTCGCTTGCCTTGTCATTGGTGAACTCGTGGCCCGCGACCTTCATGCCGGCCGCCTGGGCCTGGCGCTTGAATTCGTTGGCGATGCCGGTGCCGAAGGCCGTGCGGTCGTCGATGATGCCGACATTCTTGAGTTTCAGTTCGCGCGCGGCGTAATTCGCCATGGCGCCACCCACCTGCGAATCGCTGGCGACGATGCGGAACACGCCCTTGTAGCCGCTTTGGGTGATCTTCGGATTGGTGCCGACGGTGGACATCAATGCGCCGGCATCGTTGTAGACGCGCGCAGCGGGAATCGCCACGCCCGAGTTGTACGGGCCCAGCACGAATTTCACGCCGCCGTCGACCAGTTTCTGCGCAACCGTCACGCCCTGCTTCGGGTCGCCCGCGTCATCTTCCGACTGCAGCTCGAAGCGGAGCAGCTTGCCGCCGGCCTTGATTTTCTGGGCGTTGAGTTCTTCGACGGCGAGACGCACGCCATTCTCGTTGTCCTTGCCGGCAAAGGCGTTGGCGCCCGAGAGGGGGCCGGTCACGCCGATCCTGACGACCTGCTCCTGTGCATACGCTGCGTGCGAGGCGCACAGCAACGCGGCCAGCGCCAGCGGCGCGATGTTCATTTTCGATGGCATCAGCCTGTCTCCGTTTGTAGTACGAACGGCCGCCATCATCGCACGAATCAGCTCAGCGGTGGAGCGGCACTCAGGCAGGCAAACCGTGCGCGATCAGCTCCAGCGGCAGCGCCGTGGTGCACTTGATCTGCTCCATCGAGAAGGCCGAGGACACGCCGCTCAGCTGCGCGGTCTTGATCAGCTTCTTGTAGAAGCGGTCGTAGCCGGCGATGTCGGTGGTGGCCACCTTCAGCAGGTAGTCGACGTCGCCGCTCATGCGGTGAAATTCCAGCACCTCGGGCAGGGCGATCACGGCGGCGGCGAAGCGTGCCAGCCATTTTTCGTCGTGTTCGGTGGTGCGCACGCTGACGAACACCGTCACCGGCAGGCCGACTTTTTCGCGGTTGACGATGGTGACGCGGCTTTCGATATAGCCCTCTTCCTCGAGGCGCTTGACCCGTTTCCAGCAGGGGGTGCTGGACAGGCCGACCTTTTCGCTCAGACCCGAGATCGACAGGGTGGCATCGGCCTGGAGCGCAGCCAGAATGGCGCAATCAAATTTGTCTAGTGAATTCATTTTAATTATAGGTCACTAACAGAATGTGCATGCTAAAAGTAGGCGAAATTTAGCGAATTTCAGAACGCGCCACCCGCCTCGTCTATGTAACATATTGCTTAACAATAACACGATCTTGACGCCTGTTTGTGCTTTTTACGAGAATTATGCATAGCGAAATCTACCTCGATGCGAACGCGACTTCGCCGATCCTGCCTGCCGCGCGCGAGGCTGCCCAGGCGGCCTTGTCCGACACTTTCGGCAACCCCAGCAGCAGCCATGGCGCCGGCCTGCGTGCCCGTGCCCTGCTCGACGATGCACGCGAGCGCGCGCGGCGCGTGATCCAGGCCGGCAACGGCCGCCTGCTGTTCACCAGCGGCGCCACCGAAGGCATCCAGACCGCCGTGCTGTCGGCCCTGTGCGCCGTTCGCGCACGCCGCGCCGCCGGCCTGCCTTGCGGCGATTTGCTGGTCTATGGCGCGACCGAGCACAAGGCCGTGCCGGAAAGCCTGGCGCACTGGAACGCGCTGTTAGGCACTGGCTTGACGCTGCAGGCCTTGCCGGTCGATGGCGACGGCCGCCACCGCCTGGATGTGCTGCGCGAACTGATGCCGCGCACCGCCCTGCTGTGCACGATGGCGGCGAACAACGAGACCGGGGTGGTCTCCGATCTGGGCGGCATCGCTGACGTGCTCGAGGCATGTGGCAGCGGCGCCCTGTGGCTGGTCGACTGCGTGCAGGCGCTGGGCAAACTGCCGCTGGCGCTCGAACGCACACGCATCGACTACGCGCCCTTTTCGGGCCACAAGCTGTATGCGCCGAAGGGCGTCGGCATGCTCTACGTACGCGAGGGGGCGCCCTACACGCCCCTGATCTGCGGTGGCGGCCAGGAGGCGGGCCAGCGCTCCGGCACCGAAAACATGGCGGGCATTGCCGCGCTGGGCGCCGTGCTGCGCGCGCTGGAGGAGGGCGGCACGTTCAAGACGACGGCCCAGCTGGCGGCTGCGCGCGCGCCTGGCGATGGGGCTGCGCGCCGTCTTCCTGACCTTGTCTTCAATGCGCCTTTCGAGCACGCCCTGCCGACCACGCTCAACTTCTCGGTGCCGGGCATGTCCGGCAAGGCGCTGCTCGACCTGTTCGACGCCGCCAACCTGCGGGTCAGTGCGGGATCTGCCTGCTCGGCGGGGCAGGCGGCGCCCAGCCACGTACTCGTGGCGATGGGTTTGCCCGCCTGGCGCTGTGCCAACGCGGTGCGGCTGTCTTTCGGACCGCTGGCCGACGACGCTTTCATCGATGCGGCCTGCGCACGCATCGCGCATTGCGGCCGGGCGCTGGGCGCCGCGCCGCCGCCGGCGCAGTGCGCGACAGTGGATCCCGTCGTGCCGGAGACAGGGCAGGGCAGCGTGACGGCGCTCGATCGCGATGAGCTGGCGTGCTTCCTCGACCGGCATCCGGGCGCGCTCCTGCTCGACGTGCGCGAAGCCTGCGAGCACGCGGCCGGCGGCGCGCAGCTGGCCGGGCGCGCAACGCGCAACCTGCCGCTGTCGCGCCTGGCCGATGAGGGAGAGTGGCTGCGCGATGAAACGCGGCCGCTGGTGTTCTTCTGCCGCAGCGGCAAGCGCAGCGCCCAGGCGGCGCGGCTGGCGCTGGCGTTCGGGCAGCGCCGGGTCTGGCACCTGGCCGGTGGCCTGGCCTTGCTCGGGTAGGACCGCCGACGACACCTCTGTTCGTTATCGCACGGTCTCTCAGCCGCGGATCTTCTAGCATGAGAAGCGTCGTGCGATGGGCCCCCGGGGGGCCATCGGGCCGCGCAAGGCATGGCCGTACCGGCCGCACGCGATCCCATCGGGCCGCATCGGTCGGCACGCACGCTCATCATCGAGGCCCCTGTTGAACGAAGATCCGCAACCCCCATCCGAGGTGCCGCGCGCCCCACGCTCCCACGCGCATGCGGCGGGCGGCGCGGACACGGCGCCGCTGCGCGCCGAGCGTTTCGGCGCGGCCCGGATGGCGGTGCATGGCAGCAAGCTGGCAAGCCGCCACGCGGTGACGGCCGGAGGCGAGGCCGAGCCGCTGCTGGCGCGCCTGGTGGAGAATGCCGCCTTCCTGGAGGGGACCAGTGCCACGCTGGCGCACGCCGCACGCATGGGCCAGGTCTTGCCACCCGCGGCCGAGGCGCTGCTCGACGCTTACCAGCTGATCGCCGAACAGATCCGCCTGGCGCGGCGCTACCTGCTCGCGCACGGCACAGGCGGCTGGCCCCTGCTGGCGCCGCCGTCCGCTTCAAGCTGTCCACGCGTCTACCAGCTGGCGCTGGAACTGGTGGCGCATGGCGACGGCTGCGTCGAGCACGAAAGCCTGGTGCGCTTCCTTGCCGCCTACGCCGAAGGAGCGCCGCTGCAGCTGGCCGAACTGGACGCCATGCCGACGGTGTTGCGCCTGGCCCTGGTCGAGAACCTGCGCCGCCTGGCCGCGCGCCTTGATGCCAGGACCGGCGACGAGGCCGACGATACCTCCCTCGCCAACAGCATCGCCGGCCTCGGCGGGCTGGACCGCATCGACTGGGACGCCCTGGTCGAGAACATGAGCGCGCTCGAACGCACACTCTGCCGCGACCCGGCCGGCGTGTATGGCCGCATGGACCGCGGCACGCGCAGGCATTACCGGGCAACCGTGGCCGGCCTGGCGCGCCGCGCCGGGCGCGACGAACAACTGGTCGCCGTGACGGCGCTGGCCCTGGCCAGTGCCTCCCGGTTCGGGCAGGACGGCGACATGCGCACGCGCCACGTCGGGCATTACCTGGTCGGGGAGGGCTTGCCGGTCTTGCTGGCCAAGCTCGGATTGAACGATACCCGCCCGCGGCGCCGGCTCGCCTTGGGTGGAAGCATGCTGCCGGGCGCACTCGCCGCGCTCACGCTGCTGTTCACGGTGGCCGTGCTGGTACATGCCTACGGCGACGGTGCCGGCATTGCGACCCTGCTGGCGCTTGGCATGCTGGCGCCGCTGGGTCTGGGCGAACTGGCCCTTGGCCTGCTGGTGCTGATGCGTGCGCCGCCGCTGCCGGCGCCGCCCCTGCCGCGCATGGATTGCAGCGCCGGCATTCCGGCGGACGCCGCAGCCATCGTGGTGCTCTCCACTGCGCTCGACAGCGTCGACGACGTCCAGGCCGCGTGCCGTGCACTCGAAGCCCATTACCTGACCAACCGCGATCCGCAGCTGCGGTTTTGCCTGCTGAGCGACTTCACCGATGCGCCGCTGGAGACGATGTTCGGCGATGCCGAACTGCTGGAGGAGGCACGCACCGCGACCGCCATGCTCAACGGGCGCCACGGCGAAGGCTCCGCTCCCTTCCTGCTGCTGCACCGCCCGCGTACCTGGAGCGAAACGGAAGAGGCATGGATCGGCCGCGGGCGCGATCATGGCCGCCTGGCTGACTTGCACGCCTTCCTGCGTGGCGGTGCGCGCGAGCGCTTTGTCCTGGTCGAAGGCGGCAATGCCGGTCTGGCGGCGCTGCGCCACGTCGTCGTCCTCGCGCCCGGTGCGCAACTGGGCCACGACAGCGTACGCCAGATGGTGGCGGCACTGGCGCATCCGCTGAACCGTCCGCTGCTCGATGCTGCCGGCCGTCATGTCGTCGCCGGCCACGGCTTGCTGCGGCCGCGGGTGGTGCCGGCACTGCCGGGCGAGCCGGTCTCGCGCTACGAGCGCGTCGGCGGCGGCGCCGGCAGCGATCCACTTGCCGCCGCCTTGCCCGACAGCGCCGCCGACAACACGAGCGACGGCATCCGGGCATCTACGACGTCGACGCCGTCGAGCGCGTGCTGGGACAGGACCTGGCGCCGGAAGCCGTGCTGGCGCACGGGGTACTGGACAGCTGGCGCCTGCGCTGCGCGCAACTGGAGGACGTCCAGGTACACCTTCCCGCGCCGCGGCGCTACAGCGACGATGCCGGCCGCCGTCACCGCCACATCCGCGGCGCCTGGCAGCTGGCCGGCTGGTTGCGCAGGAACGGGGCCGGGCTGCCGCCGGCGGCACGCTGGCAATTGTTCGACAGCCTGCGCCGCAGCCTGGTGGCGCCGGCCCTGCTCGCGCTGCTGGTCCTGTGCTGGGCGCTGCTCTCAAGCCCTGCGTTCTGGAGCGCGGCCGCGCTGGCGGTGTTCTTCCTGCCGGCGTTTGCCGCGCTGCTGCTGGCGGCGGCCGACAAGCCTGGCGACATGCTGTGGCGCCAGCACCTGGCCAACTGGAGCCGCAGGGCGCGCGCGGCGTTGCGGCAGGCGGCCATGCGCACGGCCTTCCTGCCGCACGAGGCCTGGTACAGCCTGGACGCCATCGTGCGCAGCAGCTGGCGCCTGCGGGTCTCGCGCCGCAAGCTGCTGGAGTGGCGCTCGCCCAGCTTCGTGCGGGGCAGCACCGACGTGGAAGCGAACTGGCGCAGCATGTGGTTCGCGCCCGTGCTGGCCGTCGGCAGCGCGGTGCTGCTCACCTTCCTGCACCCGTTCGCGCTGTTCGCAAGCGCGCCGCTGCTCCTGCTGTGGTTCCTGTCGCCGCTGCTGGCCTGGTGGCTCAGCCTGCCGCTGGGACGGCGCCAGCCCGGCCTGCGCGCCGGTCAAACCGAGTTCCTCGCGAAGCTGGCGCGGCGCACCTGGCATTTCTTCGACACCCAGGTTGGTCCGCAGACGAACTGGCTGGCACCAGGCAGGCTGCAGGAATATCCGCAGCCCACGCTCACCCACGCGACCACGCCGACCGACATCGGCCTGGGGCTGCTCTCTGGCCTGGCGGCCTGGGATTTCGGCTTCATCGCCACACGCGAACTACTGGAAAGGGTGGGCGGCGCCTTCGACAGCATGGCCCTGCTCGAACGCCATCGCGGCCACTTCCTGGCCGGCTACGACACGCGCACGCTGGCGCCGCTGCAGCCGCGCGAGGTGGTCACAACCGACAGCGGCAACCTGGCCGCCCACCTGCTGACGCTGGCGGGCGGACTGGAAGCGCTGGCCGACGCGCCGATCGCCGGCAGCCAGGGGCTCGACGGCATCCGTACCACGCTGCCCTGGTCGAGGAGCACGCGACCGGTGCGGTGCGACCGGTGCAGGCCGCCATCGAGCGTTGCCGCGCCCAGCTGTCGCCCGAGCGCTGCCGCAACAGCGGCACCCTGCCGGGCCTGGCCGACTGCCTGCAGGGGATGGCGCACGCCGCCGCGGCGCTGCTGCGTACCCTGCCGCCGGATGCGCCCTCCGTGCTGCGCACCTGGAGCGAGCGCCTCGATGCCCAGTGCGCCGCGCTGCACGCCGACCTGCTGGCGCAGGCGCCCTGGATGCGCGCGGTGCAGGAATATGTGCTCGGCGCCAGCCTGACGCGCATCCCGACGCTGCGTGAACTGGCGGCGTACCAGCAGGAACCCGGCGCGGACGATGCGCAGCGCCTGCTCGCGCGCATGGTGGAGGAGGGCGCCGCCACGGGCGCGCGCGCCTGGAGGACATCGCTGAACTGGTGCGGCGCGCACGAGAGTTCGCGGAGATGGAGTTCGCTTTCCTGCAGCGTCCTGACAATGGCCTGCTGGCGCGCGGCTGGCAAGTCGACGAAGACCGCCTCATGGAGGCAGGCGACGGCCTGCTGGCTTCGCAGGCGAGATTGGCCAGCTTCGTCGGCATCGCCGCCGGCCAGCTGCCTGCACGGCACTGGGCTGCCTTGAAGCGGCCGCTATGCGTGGTCGATGGCGAGCAGCTGCTGCTCTCGCCCGCAGGCGCCCTGTCGGACTACCTGGCGCCTCTGCTGGTCATGCCGCGCTATCGCGGCTCGCTGTTCGATCAGGCTTGTCATGCGATCGTGCGTGTCCAGGTCGAGCATGCGCGCCGTCATAGCCTGCCCTGGGGCATGTCGGAATCGGCCTGCAACAGCGTCGACAGCGCGCTGCAGTATCAGACTGGAACCTTCGGTGTGCCGGGCACGGGCTGCGCGCGCGGCAGCGCCGACGCCAGCGTGATCGCCCCGTACGCTGGCATGCTGGCGCTGATGGTCGCACCGCAGTCGGCCTGCGCCAACCTGGAGCGGCTGGCGCAGCTGGGCTGCATGGGCGAATTCGGCTTCTATGAAGCGCTCGACTGCAGCGCGGCGCGCCTGCCGCGCGGCCAGCGCCATGCGGTCGTGCGCGCCTTCGTCGGCCAGCACCAGGCGATGGGTTTGCTGGCCTTGTCCTGGCTGCTGCGCGAGCGCCCGCTGCAGCGCCACTTCGAGGCCGACGCGCGCCTGCGCGCGAACCTGCTCCTGCTGCAGGAACCGGTGCCGGAGAACGGCGCCTTCGCCGCGCCGCGCTTCGAGCAGGAGGCGGCGCAGGCTGCGCCACGCCAGGCGCATGTGCCGGCGCAGCGCCTCGTGCACGGGCCAGGCGCGACCCCGGTGCAGCTGCAGCTGCTGTCGAACGGCCGCTATCACGTGATGGTGACGAGCGACGGGGCGGCTACAGCGCCTGTGGCGATCTCGCCATCACGCGCTGGTGCGGCGACGGCAGCGGCGCCGACAGCGGCCTGTCCTGCTGCCTGCGCGATGTCGACAGCGGCGCCCTGTGGTCGGCCGGCTGGCGCCCGACCCTGGCCGTGCCGGATGGGTACGAAGCCTGCCTGTCGGAAGGACGGGTGGAACTGCGCCGGCGCGACCACGACATCCTGCTGGCCACCGAGATCGTGGTCTCGCCCGAGGACGATATCGAACTGCGGCGCATGCGCGTCACGAATGCCTCGAGCGCGGCCCGCACCCTCGAGCTGACCAGCCACGTGCCGCTGGCCTGGCGCAGCGCCGGCGCGGCCGATGCGCTCCCTGGCCGGCACTTCCTGCAGACCGAAATCCTGGCCGAGCGCGGCGCCATCCCGGGTACACGCCGTCCGGCGCGGCTTGACGAAACCGCGCCCTGGCTGCTGAACCTGATGGCCATGCACGGCGCCGCGGCGGGGCGACGCCTCGTACGAGACCGACGGCACCGCGCCGTCGGTGGCGACAGGCCCGCTCGGGGCCATGCCGGTTTGGTCGCCGACCCGGTATGCGCGATCCGGCGCGTCCTCACGCTGGCCCCCGGCGAGGAAGCCGTGGTCGACCTGGTGCTGGGGGTGGCCGCCACGCGCGACGAGGCGGTGCGCCTGGCCGACAAGTACCGCGCGCGCGTCCAGGCCGAGCGTGCCTTCGACCTGGCCTGGACCCACAGCCAGGCCTTGCTGCGCCAACTGGGCGCGGCCGAGGCCGACACCCGGCTGTACGCGCGCGCCTGGCCGGCGCCGTGCTCTATCCCGAACGCGCGCTGCGCGCCGACCCGGACATCATCGGGCGCAGCAGCGCGGGGCGCGACAGGCTGTGGCCATATGCGATCTCGGGCGAGCTGCCGCTGGTGCTGGCCCATGTGCGCGACGGCGCCGGGCTGGCACTGGCGCGCGAGCTGGTGAAGGCACATGCCTGGTGGCGCCTGCACGGCCTGGGGGCCGACCTGGTGCTCTGGTATGGCGACAGCGGCGGCTACCGCCACCAGCTGCACGAGGACCTGATGGGCATGATCGCCACCCACAGCGAGGCCCGGCTGCTCGACCGCACCGGCGGCGTCCACGTGCGCGCTTTCGGCACCATCCCGAACGAGGACCGGGTGCTGATGCAGGCGGTCGCACGCGTGGTCTTGTTCGACAAGCGCGGCGGCCTGGCCGAGCAGCTGCGGCGCGCCACGGCGCAGGCGCCGGCAGCGGCAGCGGCGCTGCCGGCGACACCGCTGGCGGCGAGCGCCACCGCATCCACCCGCGACCCGGCGCCGCCCGGTCTGCTGTTCGATAACGGCATCGGCGGCTTCAGTCTCGATGGCCGCGAATACCTGATCCGCACGGCGCCCGGCCTGCAGCCGCCGGCGCCCGGTGCAACGTGCTCGCCAATCCCTCGTTCGCCAGCATCGTCGCGCACAGCGGCCAGGCCCATACCTGGAGCGGGGACGCATTGGCCGGCCGCCTGACGCCGCATCCTGACGATACGGTCAGCGGCAGCGGCGAAGCGTTTTATCTGCGTGACGAAGCCAGCGGCGCGGTCTGGTCGCCGAGCGCGCTGCCGGCACCCTCCGGCGCACCTTACTTGACGCGCCATGGCTTCGGCTACAGCATCTTCGAGCACGAAGCGCACGGAATTGCTTCGACGATGACGAGTTTCGTCGCGTTGGAAGCGCCGCTGAGATACACGGTGCTGCGGGTACGTAACGACAGCGACGCGCCGCGCCAGCTGTCCATCACCGGCTATGTCGAGTGGGTACTGGGCACAGGGCGCGCGCAGGCGGCACCGCACGTGCTCAGTGCGCGCGACGCGGCCAGCGGGGCGCTGGTGGCACGCAGCGCCTGGAGCGAGGAATTCGCAGGCCGCGCCGCCTTCTTCCACGTCGATGCGTCCCAGGCTGCGTTCACCTGCGACCGCCTGGGTTCCTCGGCCGCGCCGGCAACCTGGCGCAGCCCGCGGCCCTGGCACGCAGCGGGCTGGCAGGTGCGCTGGGCGCCGCCCTCGACCCCTGCGCGGTGCTACAGGTGGGCTTCACTCTGCAGCCGGGCGAGCAGCAGGAGTGGGTGTTCCTGCTCGGCGCCTGTGCCGAGGCTGAGCTCGCGGAGGTGGTGGCGCGCCACCGCGGCCTGGCCGCCGCCACCGCCGCACTGGAGGCGGTGCACGGCTACTGGCGCGGGACCCTGGACGGCTTGCAGGTGGAGACGCCCGACCCGGCGCTCGACCTGCTGGTGAACGGCTGGCTGCCCTACCAGGCGATCGCCTGCCGCCTGTGGGCACGTACGGACGGCCGCGCCGGCGACGGCAGCTGCCGCTTCGGCGACGTCCTGCAGGACGCGATGGCGCTGGTGCACATCCGTCCCGAGCTGCTGCGCGCGCAGCTCCTGGCCTCTGCCAGCCGCCAGTTCGTCGAGGGCGATGTGCAGGATTGGTGGCAGCCGTCCAGCGGCCGCGGCGGCCGCACGCGCCCCCGAGCGATGCCCTGTGGCTGCCGCTGGCGCTGTGCCGCTACCTGCGCGCCGGCGGCGACGCCGCCGTGCTGGACGAATCCGTGCCCTACCTGGAGGGGCGCCTGCTGGAGCCTGGCGAAGATGCCTGCGTCGACCTGCCCGGCCAGGCCGACGAAGCCGGCTCGCTGTATGAGCACTGCGTGCGCGCGATCCGGCGCAGCCTGCAGGTGGGCTCCCACGGCCTGCCGCTCATCGGCAGTGGCGACTGGGGCGGCCTGCTGGGCCGCGTCGGCAGCGGCGAGCGCGGAGAAAGCGTCTGGCTGGCCTTCTTCCTGGTCGAGGTGCTGGGGGGCTTTGCCGGGCTGGCCGAGCGCCGCGGCGATTTCGGCTTCGCCATCACCTGCCGCGCCGCGGTCCTGGCGCTGCAGGCGCGGATCGAGGAATACGGCTGGGACGGCGCCTGGTACCGGCGCGCCTACTTCGCCGACGGCACGCCGCTCGGGTCCGCGGAAAGCGCGGCCTGGCGCATCGACGGGTTGACCCAGGCCTGGGCGACCCTGTCGGGCGCGGCCGAGCCGGAGCGCGCGGCGCAGGCGCTGGCGGCGCTCGATACCCAGCTGGTACGGCGCGACCAGGGGCTGGTGCGCGCTTTCGATCCGCCCTTCGATGCCGACGGCCGCGATCCGGGCCGCATCCTGGCTTTCCCGCCGGGCAGCAGCGAGAACGGCGGCGAGGATACCCAGGTCGCACTCTGGGCCGCGATGGCCTTTGCACGCGCCGGGCAGGGCGAGCGCGCCGGGAATTGCTGCACATGCTGAACCCGATCCGGCGCAGCGCCACGCGGGATGCCGTGGCGCGCTACGGAGCCGAACCGTATGTGAGCGCGGCCGGCATCGACAGCTGCACGCCGCGTATCGGACGCGCAGGCGGGAGCTGGTACACTGGCTCGGCCGCATGGATGGTCCGCCTGATCGTCGAGTCGCTCCTCGGATTGGCGCGCGTCGGCGAGCAGCTGGTGCTCGCGCCCGTGCTGCCGCCCGCCTGGCCGGGCTTCCGGGTACGCTACCGCTACGGCGGCACCACGGGACATCGAGGTGCGTGGCGGGGGAAGCCGACGCGCTGCTGGTCGATGGCCGCCAGGTCGAGGGCAGGTCCGTGCAGCTGCTGGACGACGGCGCGCCGCACCACGTCCAGTTGCAGGTCGCGCGCGGCCAGCATCACCCTGTTGGAGCAAATACCGAAGCAACCCAGTCAAAGGGCTCACCATGACCAAGACCATCCTGCTATCTGCTTGTGCCACTTTCCTGTTCACCTGCGCCGGCGCCCAGGCCGCCGACTGGAGCGACACCTCGATCAGCTGGCGCTACGGCACCCGTTTCGCCGAACCGTTCAACCCGACCGACATCAAGAAGCACATCTTCGCGCTGACCCACGCCAGCGGCTACAAATACGGCAGCAACTACTTCAATGTGGACCTGCTGCAGTCCGACGAAAACGATCCGGCCTCGCTGACCCAGTCCGAAGGCGCGCAGGAAGCCTATGTCGTCTACCGCCACACGCTCGACCTGGGCGCGCTGGCCGGGCGCGAACTGCGCTTCGGGCCGGTGAAGGGCGTCGGCCTGACGCTGGGCGTCGACTGGAACACGAAAAACGACGTCGGCTACAACTCGCGCAAACGCATGCTGGTGGCCGGGCCTACCCTGATGTGGGACGTGCCGAAGGGGTTTGTGAACACCAGCATCCTGCTGCTGCGCGAGAGTAATGCGCCCAGCGGCGCCTTCCCGCCCATCTCCCAGGTCAATGGCCGCTACACCTACGACACCCACGCCATGCTGTCGGTAAGCTGGGCGCTGCCGCTGGCCGAGCGCATCGCCTTCGAGGGCTACGGCAATTTCATCGGAGCCAAGGGACGCGACGAAACCGGCAACCCGACCGGCGCCGAAACCAATGTCGACATGGCGCTGATGTACGACGTCGGCAGCCACTTCGGCCAGCCGAAGAACCGCTTCCGCCTTGGCCTCGAATACCAGTTCTGGAACAACAAGTTCGGCAACACGGCCGCCACCCCGGGCGGCCGCGGCCAGCGCGCCAGTACCCCGATGGTGCGCGCCGAGTACCATTTTTAAGGGGGCTGCTGCACCCTGCCGCGGGCCACGGCCGCCAGCCACGGCATCGCCGCGGCCCCGCTCCTCTCTACCGTGCCGAGCTATTGCGTATAGGAATGGCATAATATTGCGACAATTTTTGGGGAATGCCAGTCGCAGCGGCCATTCGCAGCGTGGGGCCTGGTAGATAAGGATGTCGAATGCAAGTCGTGAAAGATATTAGACGTGCCTGGGCGCACCTGAGCTCGGGCAAGGGTGGGCACGCCTACCTGCCGTTCTGGCGCCAGTCGCTCGAAATGGGCGCGCTCTTCCTGTTGCGCGGCATCGGCCCCGGCTACTACCTGCAGGCGCGCTGGTGGCGTCCCTCGGTCCCCTTCGCCGACAAGTGGGCGCACGTCAACAAGAAGGAATACAACGCCTTCATCGACCGCTGGAACCGCCGTCCCTACCAGAAAAGCTCGCAGCACAAGGTCATCGAAAAGGCGATCCTGCAACTGGTGGGTGTGCCCACGCCCGAATTCATCGGCTATATGCACGCCGAGCGCGGCGCCCTCGCCGACGGCCGCCCGCTGCGCACCCAGGCCGACCTGGAAGCGCTGTGCCGTGGACTCGTCGGCAAGAAAATCTGTTTCAAACTGGTCGAAGGCTATGGCGGGGCCGGCTTTGCCGCCTTCGAAGTCGGCAGCGATGGCGGCACACCGACGCTGATTCATCCGACGACCAGCGCGGTGACGAGCGTGGCCGACTGGTGGTCCCAGGCCGGCGGCAGCCGCGACGGCTACATCGTCGAGCACTACCTGCCCCAGCATCCGGTGTTATCCAGCATCCACCCGAATTCGGTGAACACGCTGCGCATCTGGCTGTACCAGGCGCGCGGCGAGGCACGCATTGCCGGCGCTTTTCTTCGCGTGGGGCGCAAGGGCAGCCTGGTCGACAACACCAGCAGTGGCGGCGTGTTCTGCCCGGTCGAGCTGGAAACGGGCGTGCTCAGCTATGCGGCGAACGCCAGGAATCCGCTGGAAACCATGGATGTGCACCCGGATACGGGCGGGCAAATCAGCGGCGTGCAATTGCCTTACTGGCGAGAGTGCCAGGAAGTGGCGATCCGCGCATTGCAGGCTTTCCCGCACGTGAACGTGGCCGGCGTCGACGTCGCCATTGCCGTCGATGGCCCGCGCATGATCGAACTCAATGTCCGCCCGGACCAGATCGGCTGCGCACGGATCAACCTGCCTTTGAAGCAGGTCGACCGCTGGATGCGCGCCGCCTGAGATTGCCGGCCCGGTCGCCCCGGCTGTTATTTGTCAAAAAAGATATAAATAATGACAAGTTAGGGAGGGATTGGCGCAAGTCCCGGTAGTGATGCAATTGCAACAATTGCATCATGAAAACCCTATTCCTCACCTCATCCCTCCTGCTGTCCCTGCTGTGCGGCTGCGCTTCCCTGGCAGGGGCCACGCCGGACGAGCACAGCGAATTCGAAGCCACGCTGCATGCGCCGTTTCTCGGGGCCGACCCTGGACGCAGCGAGGCCCGCACCTTCACGCTGGCGTTTGATTATCCGAACGCGCGCGCGGCGCAGGTGGTCGACTGGCAGCTCGAACTGATCTCGCCCGCCGGCCGCGTGCTGCGCCGCTGGCAGGGCAGCACGCCGCTGGCGCGGGAGCCAGTGTCCGTTCCCGTGGCCTGGTCGGGGCGCGATGCCGGCCAGCTCGCCGCCGGCGTGTATTCGGTGCGCCTGCGCGCCGGCAGCCGCGGTGCCACGTCGAACGCGCCGGCCCAGGACGTGCACGAACAGACCTGGCAGATCGACATCGGCAAGCTCGCGACGCCGCCGCTGCCGCGTTTCGCCCCGCTGCCAGGTAGCGGCCCGACGGTCGCTGCCACGCCGGCTGCGGGCGCGCTGCCGTACACGGTGTATCTCGGCAACCTGCACAGCCAGACCAACCACAGCGACGGCGGCGCCGAACTGTCCGACTGCAAGGGCGCCAAGGAACCCTTGAGCGCAAAATATGGGCCGGACGCCGCCTTTGCCTATGCGCGGGAGCACGGCCTGGACATCCTCGTCGCCTCGGAACACAACCACATGTACGACGGCTCGGACAGTACCCGGCCTGAAGCCGATGCCGGCGCCGCCAGGGCCCTGTATCGCAAGGGCCTCGACCTGGCCGCCGCGTCGAATGCGCAGCATCCGGAATTTCTCGCCGTGTACGGCATGGAATGGGGCGTCATCAATGGGGGCGGCCACCTGAACATTTTTAATAGCGAGCAGCTGCTGGGCTGGGAAAAGAATGCCAAGGGCGAGCTGCTGGCCGATGTGGCCACGCCGAAGGGCGACTACGCTGCGCTCTACACCCTGATGCGCGCACGCGGCTGGGTGGGGCAGTTCAACCATCCGGCGCTGAATGGCCAATTCAGCGCCGGCGGCCAGTCGCTCGGCTATACGCCGGACGGCGACGAAGCCATGGCCCTGTGCGAGGTCACCAACAGCACCGCGTTCTCGACCAACGACAGCGAAACCGAAACCCGCCGCAGTAATTTCGAGGCCGCCTGCAACAAGGTACTGGAAGCGGGCTACCACGTGGCCTTCAGCACCAACCAGGACAACCACTGTGCCAACTGGGGCAGCGCCTTTTCCAATCGCACCGCGGTGCTGATTCCGACCGGTACGCCCCTGAGCCAGGCCAGCTTCATCGAGGCGTTGAAGGCAAGGCGCGTGTTCGCCACCATGGACAAGGGCTCGCAGCTGGTGCTCACCGCGAACGGGCACCTGATGGGCGAACGATTCAACAACAGCGGGCCATTGACGCTGGTGGCGAATTTCGCCAGCTCGGCGGGCAAGCAGGCAGCGTCGGTCGCGATCATGGAAGGTGTACCGGGGAGGGGCGGGGTGGTGACGCAGATGTCGGGCGACGCGGTGACGACCTTCACACCGCCAGCCGGACCCCATTTCTATTATGCGAAGGTGACGCAGACGGACGGCAAGGTCCTGTGGTCGGCGCCGGTGTGGGTGATGCAGGAAGGTCCCTCACCGCGCCCGTCAGGGGCGTAGGGTAGGCAGGTTTCCTGCCTACGCGTTCAACCGGTACTTGATCGGGTACATGCGTTCGGGCTGATCGGTTGTGGTTGAACGCGTAGGCGGGAGACCCGCCTACCCTACTGTGGTCGGCGCCGGTGTGGGTGATGCAGGAAGGTCCCCCACCGCGTCCGTCAGGGGCGTAGGGTAGGCAGGTTTCCTGCCTACGCGTCCAACGCGCGTTCAATCGGATGCGAGCGTTCGGGCTGATCGGGTTGTGGTTGAACGCGTAGGCGGGAGACCCGCCTACCCTACGACATTACTCGACCATCTGGCTCTGCAGGTAATTCTGGATGCCGACCTTGACGATCAAGTCGAGCTGGGTCTCGAGCCACTCGATATGCTCTTCGGTGTCTTCGAGGATGACGAGCAGCAGGTCGCGCGAGACGTAATCGGCGGCCGCTTCGCAGGCGGCGATGCCTTCCTTGACGGTCAGCTGGGCGGCGCGCTCGAGCTTCAGGTCGGCGGCCAGCATTTCCTCGGTGTTTTCGCCAATCAGGAGTTTATGCAGCGCCTGCAGGTTGGGCAGGCCGTCGAGCATCAGGATGCGGTCGATCAACTTGTCGGCATGTTTCATTTCGCCGATCGATTCGTCGTATTCCTTCTTGCCGAGCTTGAAGAACCCCCAGTGGCGGTACATCCGCGCGTGCAGGAAGTACTGGTTGACGGCGGTGAGCTCGTTGGTCAGCTGCGCGTTGAGCAGCCGGATGACGTTGGGATCGCCCTTCATGATATGCCTTGTTGTTGTGGTATCGGTTACCACAATCATAGCAAAGCAGGGCAGGGCGCGCGGCAGAATCGCCGGCGCCGCGAGAGACGGCGGATCAGGCCGGTTGCGACGATTGGCGGCTCAGTTCGGTAACAGTCGTCTTGCTGTCGAGGGCTTCATGCAGGACTTCACGGGCATAGCTGATGCATTTGCCGCAGTCGGTGCCCAGGCCCAGTTCCGCGCGCAGGGCGGCAATCGAGGTGATGCCAAGGTCGACGGCCTGGCGGATTTCACGGTCGGAGATGTTGTTGCAGACACAGACGATCATCGAGATGGCTTCCTGGCATTGTCAACTGAATAATGAGAATCGTTCTCATTCGTGTTCTATTTTGCGGAAACTTTTGGACGAACGCAAGCGGTTTTGTCGTGTGATCGTTTCTGCAAATAGAAATAATTCGCATTTAGGTTTATGATGCTAGTATCTGTCTCATCAGCGCTACATATGCTGCGCTAACTCATCACCGTTCTCCTTACGGACCGCCGCCATGACTCTCGCTCCCACCTTGACTACACTCGATGCCCTGAAGGCCGGGCAGAGTGCGACCGTGATCCATATCGCCCCCAGTGCCCAGGGCATGGCGGACGTACCGCGCCGCCTGATGGAGCTCGGTTTCGTGCCGGGCGAACGCATCCGCATGCTCAAGCGCGGCCTGCCGGGCGGCCCGGTGGCGGTGAAGGTCGGCGAATCGACTTTTGCGCTGCGCAAGTTCGAGGCGGCGCTCGTTTCCATCCAGCCGGAATAATCGATGGGTGTCATGGAACAACAGGTGGCGACGGGTTCGCCCCTGATCGCATTGCTGGGTAATCCGAACTGCGGCAAGACCGCCCTGTTCAACCGCCTGACCGGCGCGCGCCAGAAAGTCGCCAACTACGCCGGCGTCACCATCGAACGCAAGGAAGGCAGTTTTACTTCTCCCGCCGGCCGCGCGCTGCGCGTGCTCGACCTGCCCGGTGCCTACAGCCTGTCGGCGCAAACGCCGGATGAAGCCATCACGCGCGATGTCGTCGCCGGCCTGCGCGCCGGCGAGCGCGCACCGGACGCCGTCGTCTGTGTCGTCAACGCCACCAATCTGCGCCTGAACCTGCGCCTGGTGCTGGAGATCCAGCGCCTCGGCCTGCCGATGCTGCTGGCCCTGAACATGGTCGATGTCGCGAAAAAGCGCGGCATCGAGATCGACACGGTAAAGCTGTCGCGCGAGCTGGGCATGCCCGTGGTCGAGACGGTGGCCATCCAGGCCGGCGGCGAAAGCGCATTGCTGGAAGCGCTGGACCGCATGCCGCTGGACGCATCGGTCCAGCCGAAAGCGCTGTCCGCCATCGATACCGTGCCGGTCGAACAGACCCAGCGCGAAGTGCGCCGCATCCTGGCCGCCTGCACCAGCCACGCCCACGACACCGGCAACCTGTCGGAGCAGATCGACCACGTGGTCCTGCATCCGGTGGCCGGTCCGCTCATCCTGGCCGTATTGATGTTCGTGATCTTCCAGGCCGTGTTCAGCTGGGCCGAAGCGCCGATGGACCTGATCACGAATACCGTCGACAGCATCGGACAATGGATTGGCGGAGCGATGAGCGAAGGCCCGCTGCGCAGCCTGATCGTCGACGGCCTCATCGCCGGCGTCGGCGGCGTGCTCGTGTTCCTGCCGCAGATCCTGATCCTGTTCTTCTTCATCCTGATCCTGGAAGACTGCGGCTACCTGCCGCGCGCCGCTTTCCTCCTCGACCGGATGATGGGCGGCGTGGGGCTGTCCGGCCGCGCCTTCATTCCGCTCTTGTCCTCGTTTGCCTGCGCGATTCCCGGCGTGATGGCCGCGCGCACCATCCAGAATCCGCGCGACCGCCTGGTAACGATCATGATCGCGCCGCTGATGACCTGCTCGGCGCGCCTGCCCGTGTACGCCCTGATCATTGCCGCCTTCATTCCCGACCGCCAGGTGGGCGGCTTCATGAATTTGCAGGGCCTGGTGCTGTTCGTCCTCTACGCACTCGGCATCGTCAGCGCGATGCTGGTTGCCTGGTACATGAAACGCCGCAGCGGCAGCGGCCAGCATCCGCTGATGCTGGAACTCCCGGCCTATCACTGGCCGCACCTGCCGACGCTGGCCCTGGGCCTGTGGGAACGCGCGAAGATCTTCCTGATGCGCGTCGGTACCATCATCCTGACGCTGATGGTGCTGGTCTGGTTCCTGTCGAGCTTCCCGGGCGCGCCCGAAGGCGCCACGCAGCCGCCGATCTACTACAGCGTGGCCGGCATGCTGGGCCGCGCGCTGGCGGTGATCTTCGAGCCGATCGGCTTTGGATGGCAGATCTGCATCGCCCCTGGTGCCCGGGATGGCCGCGCGCGAAGTGGCGGTCGGCGCGCTCGGCACCGTGTACGCGCTGTCCGGTTCCGGCGACGACGTCGCCAACACGCTGGGGCCCCTGATCGCCGGCTCCTGGTCGATGGCGACTGCATTGTCGCTGCTGGCCTGGTACGTGTATGCGCCGCAGTGCCTGTCGACGCTGTCGGTGGTGCGCCGCGAAACCGGCAGCGCCAAATACGCCTGGATGATGGCCGGCTACATGTTCGCGCTGGCCTACGCCGCTTCCTTCATCACCTACCGCGTCGCGCTGGCACTCGGCGGAGGCTGACATGTGGCAGGAACTCGTCGTCGCTCTGGTCGTGGTGTGCGCCGCCGTCTACGTCGGCGCCAAATACCTGCCGGCCGCGTGGCGCGTGCGCATCGTCAACCGCCTGTCGACCGGCGGGGCGGAGTCGAAGCTGGTGCGCTGGCTCGATACGGCCGACAGCTGCGGGGGCGGGTGCAAGAGTTGTAATACCTGCGAGACGCCGGAGGAATTGACGCCGCCGCCAGGTAACAGCCATCGCGTTATTAAAATCCACGACAAGAGATAACCGTAGGGTGGAGTCCCGACTCCACGCGTTTCACCGCCGGCAAATGTTACCGGTTCCACTCGTCCGATTGACGTAAAACAGCGCGCCCGCGCTGCATCGCCCTACGATGCCGCACCATGCCCCGCTACCGCCGCCAATTCGCTGGCTCCACCTATTTCTTCACGGTCGTCGCCTACCGCCGCCGCACCATCCTCTGCGCGCCGATACTGCGCACCGCCTTGCATGACGCGATCCAGACCGTACGCCTGACTCGGCCTTTTGGGATCGACGCCTGGGTACTCATGCCTGACCACATGCACTGCATCTGGACCCTGCCGGAAGGGGATCCCGACTACGCGGCGCGTTGGGCGGAAATCAAACGTCATGTTGTCAACGCTTGCAGGGACCGGCTACATGATCCCAGCCTGCTGACGCGGGCAGCGAGGCAGCGCAATGAATCGACGATCTGGCAACGGCGGTTTTGGGAGCACCAGATTCGCGATGAGTTCGACATGGAGAAGCATGTGGATTACATCCATTTCAACCCGGTCAAGCATGGGCAGGCCAGGCGGGTTGGCGATTGGCCGTATTCGACCTTCCATCGTTATGTTCGGGATGGGATTTATTCGGCGGATTGGGCGGGGGCGCCGGACATTGCGGACGCGGATTTGGAGTAGGCGGTGGTGGTATGCAGGTGTAAAGCGTGGAGTCAGGACTCCACCCTACGTATTCGAAGAATCAAGCGGTGCGTCAGCCAGCCCGAGCGCCGCAATCAGCCGCTGCGCATCGTACGGCGCATGCACCTTGATATCGTTATCGAAATAGCAGTACACATCCCGGCTGGTGCGCTTCGGCGGCGCGTGCGCGGACACGCAGCGGTCTTCCTTTGGCTGCCCGCCCGTCCTCCATGCGCGGATGCGCGCGGCCCACTGCTCGATCGCCTCGTCGTCATAGCCACTGGCATACAGTTCCTTGTCGCCATGTAGCCGGATGTAGACGAAGTCGGCGGTCACGTCCTCGACATGCGGCCAGCGGCCGGCGGTGTCGGCGACCACCAGCGCCACCTTGTACTTGCGCAGCAGGGCGATGAAGCGGGCGTCCTCGAAACTCTCGTGGCGGATCTCGACGGCGTGGCGCATGGGGCGCTTCGCATCCATCACCAGCGACACTTTGCCCTCCATGCGCGGCTGGTATTGCAGTGCGCGTGCAAGGGCGGCCTCGGTATCCTGCGGCAGCAGGCTCAGGAAATGCTCGAAGCGCTCCGGATCGAATTTCACCATCTGCGGGAACTGCCACAGGAAAGGCCCGAGTTTTTCGCGCAGCTCGAACACGCCCGAGGCCAGCACATTGGCCAGCGGTCCCTCGATGTCGTTCAGCTTCAGCATGTGGGTGATGAAGCGGTTGCCCTTTACCGCGAACACGAAACCCGGCGGCGTGGCGCGGTACCAGGCCGCGTAGCTTTCGGGCCGCTGCAGGGAGTAGAAGGAGCCGTTGATCTCGATGGTCGGCAACTGGCGCGAGGCGTAGTCGAGCTCGCGCGTCTGCACCAGGCCGGGAGGATAGAACACGCCGCGCCAGGGCGTGTAGCGCCAGCCGGATATGCCAATGTAGATTGCACCCATGGGCCCATCATAGAGGGGGCGGCAGGGCGCCTCGGTGCGCTGACGAACGGTGCCGTGGCGCGGGCGCAAGGCAGGCGATTGGCTGCCCATCTTTTTGTAATCACGCAACAGTGCTAAGCTAAGGGTCCTTCCTTTTGCCGCCCTTGCGCCATGATCATCGTCCATCACCTGAACAATTCGCGCTCGCAGCGCATCCTGTGGCTGCTCGAGGAACTCGGCCTGGACTACGAGATCAAAAAGTACCAGCGCGACCCGAAGACGATGCTTGCGCCCGCCGAACTGCGCGCGGTGCACCCGCTCGGCAAGTCGCCCGTCATCACGGATGGCGACACCGTCGTGGCCGAATCCGGTGCGATCATCGAGTACCTGGTCGAACGCTACGGCAAGGGGCGTTTCGTGCCTGCGGCCGGCACGCCCGAAAAACTGAAGTACACCTATTTCCTGCACTTTGCGGAGGGCTCGGCGATGTCGCCGCTCCTGATGAAGCTCGTGTTCGACCGCATCGAGAATGGTCCGATGCCCTTCTTCGCCAAGCCGATCGCGCGCACCATCGCGCGCAAGGTCAAGGACACCCTGGTACACCCGAATATCCAGGCCCAGCTGGGCTACCTGGAATCCGAACTCGCCACGTGCGGCTGGTTCGCCGGGAACGAATTCTCCGCCGCCGACATCCAGATGAGTTTCCCGCTGGAGGCCGCAAGCGCGCGCGCCGGGCTGGGGGCGCAGTACCCGCGCCTGACGGCCTTCCTGGCACGCATCCACGCCCGCCCCGCCTACATCCGCGCCCTCGAGCGCGGCGGCAAGTACGACTACGCACGGTAAGCACGCATGGCGAAGCTGCTCGCGATCGACGGCCTGAACATCGTGCGCCGGGTCTACGAAGCCAGCCCGGAGCCCGACTCCGACCTGAAGGCCAGCATCGCCTTGCGCCATGCGTTCTCGTCCTTCCGCAATCTGCTCGACGCTCACGCGCCGACCCACGTGCTGGCCGCCTTCGACTACGGCGGCCCGACCTGGCGCCACGCCCTGTACCCGCGCTACCGGGAACACCGCGCGCCGATGCCCGCGTTCCTGCGCGACGCGCTGCCGGAATTCCACGCGCGCCTGCAGGGGCCGGCGTGCCGGTGGTGACCGTGCCCGAGGTCGAGGCCGACGACGTCGTCGCCACCTGCGTGATGCGCTGGCTGACCGAAAACCGCGGCGAGGCGATCGTCGCCACCACCGACAAGGACCTGCACGTGCTGATCGCGCGCACGGCGCACTGGTGTGGGATCATTTCAAGGGCGAGTGGCATGATGACGCCTGGGTGCGCGCGTTTCGGCGTGGCGCCCGAACTGCTGCACGACCTGCTGGCGCTGATGGGCGACGCCACCGACGGCGTGCCGGGCGTGTCGAAAATCGGCATGAAGACGGCGGCGCGCTTGCTCAATGCTTATGGCAGCCTGGATGCGGTGATGGCCGGCGCCGGCATCCTGAAAACGCCGCTGGGCGAGCGCCTGCGCGCCGAGCGCGACATCCTGCTGCTGTCGCGCCAGCTCGTGGAGCTGAAAACCGACGTGCGCCTGGGCGTCACGTGGAAGATGCTGGCTTACGATTCACACTGACATACGTAAGGACGGGGCAATGCTCAAGGCAGTGATAGTGGACGCGAATGCGATTTCGCGCGGACTGTTGAATACGGTGCTCACCGATGGCAGCTACGAGGTCGTCGGCCAGGGCCACACGAGCCAGGGCGCGCTGCAGCTGGCCACCAGATTCCGCCCCCAGCTGGTCTGCATCGCGCGCGAGCAGGTCGAGGACGGCAGCGACGTGGTCGAACAGCTGCGCGCCTTGCTGCCGAAATCCTTCATCTTCATGGTCTCCGGTACGCTCGACGCGCCGACCATCGAAGCCGCCCTCGCACGCGGCGTGCACGGCTTCATCGTCAAGCCCTTCAAGGCCGATGCGGTGCTGAAAACCATCCGCAACACCGTCATCGCCGCCGTGCGCAAGCAGCAGGCGAACGCCAGCTCCAACGCCAACCCTAGCGACGCCTGATCTCGTCCATCGCGATCGCGGCCAGTTCGCCCAGCGCGCGCATTTCGCGCTCGCGCAGACGGCGCGGCTCGTGGTCCATCACGCACAAGGCGCCCAGCCGGTAGCCGTGGGCGTCGCGCAGCGGCACCCCGGCATAGAAACGTACATACGGCGCGCCGGTGACGAGCGGACTGGCGGCAAAGCGCGCGTCCAGGCGCGCATCCGGCACCACCATCGGCTCGTCGCGCAGGATCGTCCCGTTGCAGAACGCGTCTTCACGCGCCGTCTCGAGCAGGGCGATGCCGACGCGCGACTTGAACAGCTGGCGCTGGGCCGTCACCAGCGTCAGCGCCGCCAACGGGCAGGCCGTCACCTGCGCCGCCAGCCAGGTCAGGCGGTCGAACACCGCCTTTGGCGCAGCGTCGACCAGGCCGCTCGCACGCAGCGCCGCCAGGCGTGCCTGCTCCTGGGCCGGCAGGACGGTCGTGGCGGCCGGCAGAAAGTCGCGGGCGTGCGCCGCCGGCTCGGCGTGCAGGCTGCCGCGCTCGCGCAGCAGGGCGCTGACGTCGCTCAGGCGGATGCGGCGGTGTCCGCCCGGCGTCTTCCAGGCCGGCAGGACGCCGTTTTCGATCCACAGCTGGGCGGTGCTGACGGCGATGCCGAGCAGCTGGGCCGCCTGGCGCGTGGTCAGGACCGGATCGCTGCCGGCGGCGTCGTCAAGAAGGGACGCGTGCATGTTGGTTTTTCCAGGATTGCGATAACTGTTCGCTATTTTACCGGCGGAAACAACAAAATTGCCGGAAATGATGATGCTCGCCACGGCATTATTGCTGAGCAGGGACAATTCTGTCGCAAATCTGCCAGAATGGCAAATAATTGTTGACGCAAGGCAATTTGACGATCAGAATGAATTCATCATTTTCATCATTTATAGATCGGCCCCGGCCGGCAGTGGACAAGGATCGCCATGAGTCATCAACACCTGCCGGCACCGGAAGCAGCCCGCCTCGACGCGCTGCACAAGCTCGACCTGCTCGATACGCCACCGAACGAAGCCTTCGACCGCATCACCCGCATGGCCGCCCAGCTGTTCCAGCTGCCGATCGCGGCGGTGTCGCTCACCGACGCCAACCGCCAGTGGTTCAAGTCGCGCGTCGGCGTGGACCATCGCGCAATCCCGCGCGAACGCGCGCCCTGCGCGCAGGTGGCCGACAGCGGCGCCCTGCTGGTGATTCCCGACCTGCGGGAAGATCCCTACTACCGCGACAGCAACCTGGCCGCCAGCGGCGTGCGTTTCTATGCCGGCGCGCCCCTGATGACGCGCGATGGCTACTGCCTGGGCGCGATGTGCGTGCTCGGCCTCCAGCCGCGCAGTATCGGCGACCGCGAGCGCGCCGGCCTGGCCGACCTGGCCGCGATGGTGATGGCGCAGATCGAGCTGCAGCATGCGATCGGCCGCATCGACCCGGTCAGCGGCGTCCCCAACCGCAACCAGTTCGCCGAGGACCTGGCCGACCTGGCGCTCGAGCGGCCGGCCGGCGAGCCGCGCTTCGCCGCGCTGGTGAGCCTGGCCACGCCCGAACAGCTCAGCAGCGCAGTGCGCGCGATGGGCACCTCGTATGTCGACGAGATCGTGCTGGAGACGGCGCGCATGCTGCGCGCGGCGCTCGGTCCGGCGCGCAAGCTGTACCACGTGGGGACGACCCAGTTCGCCTTCGTGGCCGAGCCGGATGTCGATCCCGCACGCTTTTGCGAGTGGCTGCATGCCTGGCTCGACCTGCGCGCCGGCACGACCATTGCCCGCTTCGTCACCACCACCACGATCGGCGTGGTGCCGTTCGCGGTCGGCCAGGCCGATCCGGTCGACCTGCTGCGCGACCTGTTCAGCGCCGCCCACGACGCCATCGAAGGCTCGGACCGGGTGCGCCTGTTCTCGGCCGAGCAGAACGCCGCCTTCATGCGCCACTTCCGCATCGTCAACGACTTCGGTGCGGCGCTCGCGGACGACAGCCAGCTGCGCCTGGTGTTCCAGCCGAAGGTCGAGCTGGCAACGGGCCGCTGCCATGGCGCCGAGGCCCGCTGCGCTGGCGCCATCCGGTGCTGGGCGACATCTCGCCCGGCGAATTCTTCCCCGTGATCGAGCAGACTTTCCTGGCGCGCGCCACCACGCGCTGGGTGATCGAGCAGGCGCTGCGCCAGCTGGCGCAATGGCACGCCGCCGGCATGCACCTGCAGCTGGCGGTCAATGTCTCGGCTGTGAATTTGCTCGAGCCGGACTTTTGCGAACACGTCCTGGCGCGGCTGCGTGCGCACGGCCTGGAACCGGGCGCGCTGGCGCTCGAGATCACGGAAAGCGCGCTGATGACCAACCGCGCGCTGGCCGGCGCCACCCCGGAAGCGCTGGCTACGAGCGGCGTGCAGCTGGCGATCGACGATTTCGGCACCGGCTACAGCAGCCTGGCCTACCTGCAAAGCGTGCCGGCGAAGGTCGTCAAGATCGACCAGAGTTTCATCCGCGACGTCGACAGCGACGAGCGCAGGCGCGCGCTGGTCGGCACCATGATCACGCTGGCGCACGACCTGGGCCAGGTGGTGGTGACCGAGGGCGTGGAGACGGCATCGGCGGCGCGCTTCCTTGCCGGCGCCGGCTGCGACCAGGTGCAGGGCTATCTGTATGCCAGGCCGCTGGCCCCGGAAGAATTCGCGCGCTGGATTCGCGCCGAAGCAGCACCGGCGCGTCCGCGTGCGAAGTGCAAGAGCGCGGCCCTGGCCTGCGCCTGAAGTCCGCCACAGTACCGTGCAAATGAAAACGGCGCAGCGACTATCGCTGCGCCGTCGTTAGCGCCTGCCGTCCGGACGGGCAGCCGGCACGCGTTCCGGAACGCTCGCTTAAAACTCTTCCCAGCCGTCGGCACCGGCGCTCGCCAATTGCGCCTTGCCTGCGCCCGCCTGCACGTTGGCGCTCGCCTGCGGCTTGGCGCTCGTGCGCGGTACCGCCGGCCTGGACAGGCGCGGGGCCTTGGCGGCGGCGGCCGCTGCCGCTGCCGCTGGCTGGACACGGCCGGCATCGCCGCCGGTACGGAACACCGCCACCGTGGTTGCCAGCGTCGCTGCCTGGCTGCGCATCGCGTCCGCGGCGGCCGAGGTTTCCTCGACCAGCGCGGCGTTCTGCTGGGTCACCTGGTCCATCTGGTTGACGGCCTGGTTGATCTGCTCGATGCCGGCACTCTGCTCGCGGCTGGCGGCACTGATTTCGCCCATGATGTCGGTGACGCGGCGGATGCTGTCGACGATCTCCTGCATCGTGTCGCCGGCTTCGCCGACGAGGCGGCTGCCGTCGCCGACCTTGCTGCTGGAATCGGCGATCAGGCCCTTGATGTCTTTCGCCGCGGCAGCCGAACGCTGCGCCAGGTTGCGTACCTCGCTGGCGACGACCGCGAAGCCGCGGCCCTGCTCGCCGGCCCGGGCCGCTTCCACGGCGGCATTGAGCGCCAGGATATTCGTCTGGAAGGCGATGCCGTCGATGACGCCGATGATGTCGGTGATGCGCGCCGACGAATCGTTGATCGCATCCATGGTGCCGACGACCTGGCTGATCACATGGCCGCCGCGTTCGGCGACCGTGGAGGCGGCGTCGGCGAGGGTGCTGGCCTGGCGCGCGTTCTCCGCGTTCTGCTTCACGGTCGAGGTCAGCTCTTCCATCGAGGACGCCGTTTCCTCGAGCGCGCTGGCCTGCTGCTCGGTGCGGCTTGACAGGTCGAGGCTGCCGGCGGCCACCTGCGACGAGGCCGATGCGATCAGGTCGGTACCGGTGCGCACCGTCGAGACGGTGGCGACCAGGCTTTCGTTCATCTTCTTCAGTGCTGACAACATCTGGCCGAGTTCATCCGTCGTGTTCACTTCGATCTGGCTGGTGAGATCGCCCGCGGCGACGGTTTCGGCAATCGCCAGCGCGCGCGCCACCGGACGGGTGATCGATATCGTGATGCGCCAGGCGATCAGGCCGGCCAGGACCAGGATCACCACGGCCAGGGCGACCATCGTGCGCACCGTATTGTCATAGGTACGCCCCGCTTCGGCGACGGCCTTGGTAGCCAGGCTGCTTTGCAGCGTGATCTGCGCGTTCAGGGCCTTGCGGTATTCGCCCAGCAGCGGGCGGTACTGATCCTTCAGGAAGGCGGCGGCCTGGTCGAGCTCGCCGGCGCTGATATGGCGCAGCAGGGCATCCTGCGCGGTGACCGCCTTCGCGTTGTAGTCGAGGCTGGTGCTCATCAGAGCCTTGCCTTCGACGCTGGCGATGGTCTGCTGCAGTTCGGCCAGGGTGGCATCGATCGCGGCGCGCGCTTTCTGGATGTCCGCGGTTTGTGCGGCACGGTCGGCCGGGTCGGCGTTGAGCATCATGTTGCGCAAGGCGATCGAAATCGTGTTCACCTCCGTCAGGACGGCATGCGAAGCCGCGATCTTCGGCATGCGGTCGTTGGCGATGTCGCTGGTGTCCTGGTTGATGCGGGCGAGCATGGCCGTGCTGAACAGGACGATGACGAGAAGGAAGGCGCAGAGGATGCCGAAGCCGGCGAAGAGGCGCGTGCGGACACGCAAGTTTGCAATGTTCATGTTATTGACGTTTTCTATGATTTTCTCAAAACCAGTAAAAACGTCCCGTCAGAGGGTGGCCGGTTTCGATTTTGCCGGATGGCAATGAAGAGTAACGGCTTGCCCAGTGGAAACTCAAGGCGAGACTGCGAAATATCCCTTGAATGTACAAAATGTGTTGCGTCGGCACCAAAACAGGGCGTGCAAGTTGCCAGACGTGCAAAAGCAGGCGCCTGCGGCAGCGCGGGCAGGGAACGGAGAGAGGAGAGAGGCGGGACCGGGCGGCCCCACCGGTGTTCAGGCGCCGAGGGCGCCGTCGATGATGCCGCCGCCGAGGCAGATGTCGCCGTCGTAGAGCACGGCGGACTGGCCCGGCGTGACCGCCCATTGCGGCTCAAGGAAATCGAGCGCGAAACGGTCCGGCCCATCGGCCAGCACTTCGCAGGGCACGTCGGCCTGGCGGTAGCGCGTCTTGGCCGACAGCATGCCGCGGGCCGGCGCTTCGCCTGCGACCCAGCTGGCCTGGCCGGCTTCCAGCCTGCTTGATAACAGCCACGGGTGGTCGTGACCCTGCACGATGTACAGCGTATTGGTCGCCACGTCCTTGCGCGCGACGAACCACGGCTCGCTGGTGCCATCCGCATTCTTGTGCGACTTCAGGCCGCCGATGCCAATGCCCTTGCGCTGGCCGAGCGTATAGAAGGACAGGCCGATATGTTCGCCGACGGTCTGCCCGTTATCGAGCTTCATCGGGCCCGGCTTGTGCTGCAGGTAGCGGTTCAGGAATTCGCGGAAAGGGCGCTCGCCGATAAAGCAGATGCCGGTCGAATCCTTTTTCGCCGCGTTCGGGAGTTTGAGCTTTTCGGCGATCTTGCGCACTTCCGTCTTCGGGATTTCGCCAAGCGGGAAGAGCGACTTCGACAACTGCGCCTGGTTCAGGCGGTGCAGGAAATAGCTCTGGTCCTTGGTGTGGTCGAAGGCTTTGAGCAGCTCGAATTGTCCAAGCGGGTTTTCGCGCACGCGTGCGTAGTGGCCGGTGGCGATCAAATCGGCACCGAGCTTCATCGCGTGGTCGAGAAAGGCCTTGAACTTGATTTCGGCGTTGCAGAGGACGTCCGGGTTCGGCGTGCGGCCGGCCTGGTATTCGCGCAGGAATTCGGCGAACACGCGGTCCTTGTATTCGGCGGCGAAATTGACCGCCTCGATGTCGACGCCGACCACGTCGGCCACGCTGGCCGCGTCGATCCAGTCCTGGCGCGTCGAGCAGTATTCGGAATCGTCGTCGTCTTCCCAGTTCTTCATGAACAGGCCGACGACATCGTAGCCCTGTTCCTTCAGCATCCAGGCCGCGACCGAGGAGTCGACGCCGCCCGACATCCCGATCACGACTTTTTTCTTGCTCATGTTACGTCCGGTCCGTTGTTAACTCTTCTGCAAATACCGAGGGATGGGTGTAGAGCAGGCCCAGGTCGGTGCGCTTGCCAGCCAGGTAATCGTCCACGCATTGCAGCACGATGGGGCTGCGGTGGCGATGGCTGGAGGCCGCGATTTCGTCGCGCGTCATCCACAGTGTACGCAGGATGCCTTCGTCGAGCGGCTGGTCGTACTGTTTGCCGGCGCTGCCGCAGAAGGTGAAGCGCAAATAGGTGACGTCGGCATTGCGCGATTTCGAGTAATAGCGCGACATGTACATGCCCACCAGCCCGTTCGGGATGAATTCGTGCGCTGTTTCTTCCAGCGCTTCGCGCACGACCGCCTGTTCGAGCGATTCATACGGATCGAGGTGGCCGGCCGGCTGGTTCAGCTTGATGCCTTCGCTCGTCTCTTCCTCGATCAGCAGGAAACGGCCATCGCGTTCGATGATGGCGGCAACGGTGACTGACGGTCTGAAGGTATGGGTCATGCGCGTCCTCGACAAATGAGCCGATATTCTACAGCGCGGCGCAAACCGTTGCTCGCCAGTACGTGTGCAGTGCAGCAAAAATACGCCAAAAGCCTTGATTTGATACAAAAAAACGCGACCTTGCCGCCAGGCTGTATCGCTTTCGGGCGCAAACTACCCGTCTTGCCCGGAACCTATCTCAGTAGAGAATGAGTCGTTGCTGACGCGCCTGACAAGCGGGTGCTGCGTTGCTCGTCGTTGCATGGCTCGCCATGCGGCCTCCTCGCGCCTTGCCCTCGCTCGCCATGCACTGTCATCAACTTCCTCCTCTCTACTGAAATAGGTTCCAGCCTGTCACTTCTGGTGGTGAGAATGGCTGTGTTTACGTGTTAGATTGTGAAGATAACATCAACAGCAAGGAGGAATGCATGAGAATCGGCATTCCGGCCGAAACACGGCCGGGCGAGACCCGCGTAGCGGCAACTCCGGAAACAGTCAAGAAACTGACGGGGAAACACCAGGTCGTCGTACAAAGCGGCGCCGGGCTGCATGCGGCGGTCACGGACGAGGCCTATGCCGCGGCCGGGGCCAGCATCGGCGGCGCCGACGAGGCCTTCGCGGCCGACCTGGTCCTGAAAGTACGCGCCCCGAACGAGGCCGAACGCGCGCATGCGTCCCGGCACCGTGGTCGTCGGCATGCTCAATCCTTTCGACAGCGAGAACATCGCCGCCATGGCAGCGAGCCGCCTGACCGCGTTCGCGCTGGAAGCGGCGCCGCGCATCACCCGCGCGCAGTCGATGGACGTGCTGTCCTCCCAGGCAAACATCGCCGGCTACAAGGCCGTGATGCTGGCGGCGAACACCTATCAGCGCTTCATGCCGATGCTGATGACGGCCGCCGGCACCGTGAAAGCGGCGCGCGTGCTGATCATGGGCGTGGGTGTCGCCGGCCTGCAGGCGATCGCCACGGCGAAACGCCTGGGCGCCGTGATCGAAGCCTCGGACGTCCGTCCACCAGTCAAAGAGCAGGTCGAGTCGCTGGGCGCGAAATTCATCGACGTGCCTTTTCTGACCGACGAAGAGCGCGAGATCGCGCAAGGCGTGGGCGGCTATGCGCGCTCGATGCCGGCGGACTGGATGCGGCGCCAGGCGGAGCTGGTGCACGAGCGGGCGAAACTGGCCGATATCATCATCACCACCGCGCTGATCCCCGGCCGCGCCGCGCCGATCCTGATTCGCGAAGAAACGGTACAGGCGATGAAGCCGGGCTCCGTCATCGTCGACATGGCGATCGAGCAGGGCGGCAACTGCCCGCTGACGGAAGCGGGCAAGACGGTGGTAAAACATGGCGTGCACATCATCGGCGAGCCGAACCTGGCGGCGCTGGTGGCGGCCGACGCCTCGGCCCTGTACGCGCGCAACGTGCTCGACTTCCTGAAGCTCGTCATCGACAAGGAAGACAAGCTGGTGATCGACCGCGAGGACGAGATCGTTCGCGCCACGCTGCTCTGCCTCGACGGCGAAGTGTTGCGCAAATAAGGTATAGGAAAAGGAACCCCCATGGAAATCAGCCACACCATCATCAACCTGATCATCTTCGTGCTGGCCATCTACGTCGGCTACCACGTCGTCTGGACCGTCACGCCCGCGCTGCACACGCCGCTGATGGCCGTCACCAACGCCATCTCCGCCATCATCATCGTCGGCGCCATGCTGGCGGCAGGCCTGACCGAAGGCGCGCTGGGCCAGACCATGGGCACGATCGCCGTCGCGCTGGCGGCCGTCAACGTGTTCGGCGGCTTCCTCGTCACCCAGCGCATGCTGGAGATGTTCAAGAAGAAGGAACCGAAGCGCGCGCTTGACGCGGGCACGGCGCAGAAGATCCAGGCCGCGAAGGAGGGCGCATGAATCACATCAGCATGAACATGGTCACGCTGTTCTACCTGGTGGCCTCGGTATGTTTCATCCAGGCGCTCAAAGGCCTGTCCTCGCCTTCGTCCGCACGCCTCGGTAACACCTTCGGCATGGCCGGCATGGCCATCGCGGTGGCCACCACGGTCGCCCTGATCTTCAAGCTGCAGGCCGAATTCGCCTATGGCGCGGTGACCGGCGGACGCATGGGCTTCCCGCTGGTGCTCCTCGGCGTGGCCGGCGGCGGCGCGATCGGCGCGCTGGCTGCCAAGCGGGTCGAGATGACGAAGATGCCGGAACTGGTCGCGGCCATGCACTCCCTGATCGGTCTTGCGGCCGTCTGCATCGCGATTGCCGCCGTGTCCGAGCCCTGGGCCTTCAACATCGCCACCCGCGGCCAGGCGCTCCCCTTCGGCAACCGCCTGGAGCTCTTCATCGGCACCTTCGTCGGTGCCGTCACCTTCTCGGGTTCCGTGATCGCTTTCGGCAAGCTGTCGGGCAAATACAAGTTCCGCCTGTTCCAGGGCGCGCCGGTGCGCTTTGGCGGCCAGCACATCCTGAACCTCGTCATCGCGATTGCCATCGTCGCCCTCGGCCTCGTGTTCTGCTTCGACGAGGCGGTGGCGCCGGCCTGGACGCCGTTCGCCATCATGGCCGCGCTCTCGTTTTTGCTGGGCGTGTTGATCATCATCCCGATCGGCGGCGCCGACATGCCGGTGGTGGTGTCGATGCTGAACTCGTACTCGGGCTGGGCGGCGGCAGGCATCGGGTTTTCGCTGAATAATTCGATGCTGATCATCGCCGGCTCGCTGGTGGGCTCGAGCGGGGCCATCCTCTCGTACATCATGTGCAAGGCGATGAACCGCTCCTTCTTCAACGTCATCCTGGGCGGCTTCGGCGGCGAGGCGGCCGTCGATACCGGCGGCGCGAAAGAGCAGCGCCCGGTGAAGTCCGGCTCGGCCGAGGATGCCGCCTTCATCCTGCAGAACGCCGAATCCGTGATCATCGTGCCGGGCTACGGCCTGGCCGTGGCGCGCGCCCAGCACACGGTGAAGGAACTGGTGGATAAACTCACCGCCCACGGCGTGACGGTGCGCTACGCCATCCACCCGGTGGCCGGGCGCATGCCGGGCCACATGAACGTGCTGCTGGCCGAAGCCGAGGTGCCCTACGACCAGGTCGCCGAGATGGAAGACATCAACGGAGAATTCGGCCAGACCGACGTGGTGCTGGTGCTGGGCGCGAACGACGTCGTCAACCCGGCGGCAAAGGATCCGAAATCGCCGATCGCCGGCATGCCGATCCTCGAAGCCTATAAAGCGAAAAGCATTATCGTCAACAAGCGCTCGATGGCATCGGGTTACGCAGGCCTGGACAACGACCTGTTCTACCAGCCGAACACGATGATGGTGTTTGGCGACGCGAAGAAGGTGATCGAGTCGATGGTGAAGGCCGTGGAGTGAATGAGGCCGGGGGTCTCATTCACGCGCTGCGCGCTTATTCGACGGCGTAGGCCGTGCGGCTGTGCCGCCCGATGGTGATCGGCCACACCCGGTCACCCGCCCCTTAGAACACCTCTCCCCCGATCTGTTTCCCGTCCACGACAATCTTGACGCTGACGGTGAGCAGCGCATACGCATGGATCTCGACCAGGAAGGCCGAGCCGTCCTTGCGCGGGACCTGCGCCGACATCATCACGCGGCGCTTGTCGAGCGCGAGGAACTCGCGGTTTTCGGCGACCTGTACGCCGTCGACGAACAGCCTGGCGCCGCCCGTCCACGAATTGCGCACGATGATTTCGTGTCCTTCATGCACGGCCACCCACTCCTTGGTGAACCACTCTTTCGATGCCGACGGGGCGAAGCGCTGCTGCGCGGCCTGGCGCGTGATGCCCATCAGCGCCCCGAGTTCGGCCCACGAGCGCCCGGCGCCACGTGCACGCTGCACGGCTTCCTTCTGCAAGCCCTCGCAGATCTGCAAACCCGCGCTGCTGGCGGCAACCAGGCGCGAGGCATTGAGCGCCTCGTCACCTGGGTCCTTGCTGAGCGACGCATGGTCGATCACGGCCGATTCAATGGCGCGATGCAGGCTGGCGCGCTGGGTGGCAGACAGTTCGGTGGGTGTGGCGGTGGTGGTCATGGGTCTCCCTGGTCGAGCAGCTTGTCAAGACTTCTTGACGTGTCAAGATTAATTGACAGCGCAAACCGTGTCAAGAAAAATTGACGCAATCTTTGGTGACGGGAGGGTAGGCGTACTTGTCGTAGGGTGGGCTTGTCATTGAAGCCCCCGGCTTCAATGACCCCACGCTGTCTTACCAGTGAATGAGAGGCGCCGTGAACGACAGTGGAAATGCATTCATGTCGCGACCAGGCGAGACCAGGTTGGGTCTGCGATACCTTGTCCGCGACGCCGATGAACTGACGATGACACCGCGTGGGCTCAAGAGCCCACCCTACGGTGGCTTGGGCTGCTGCGGCGTAGGGTGGGCACTCCGTGCCCACGCGGTGCGGCGCATGCGGATCGAAACGGTATTTCGATGGACGGACCTCAAGTCGCAGGGTGGGCACGCTTTGCCGATCGAACCATCGTTTCGACGTTCACGCGCTGCAACGCGTGGACTCGGGAGTCCACCCTACGAACGATGGCTGCTGGCGTCCCCTTGCATACGCTGCCGCTGTACTGCGAACTACCCTTGCCGGTGCGGCATGAACGACGACCCGCCGCGCCGCCCGTACATCATGAGTTCGGCCAGCAGCGTGCGCGCCGGCTGCACGGCGTCGAGCGCCGCCAGGCCCAGGCCGAGCACCGATTGCAGCGGCCCGCTGCCGACAAAGGCGCGCGCCATCGTGTCGGTCAGGGCGATGGTGAGCTTGCGGTCTTGCGCGCGCTCGTCGAGGAAACGCTGCACGGCTTCCGGTCCGGGACAGCGTGCCAGCAGGCGTGCCAGCACGGCGGCGTCGCGCAGGCCGAGGTTCAGGCCTTGTCCGGCCACCGGGTGCAGGGTCTGCGCCGCGTTGCCAATGGCGACCGTGCGCGTGGTAGCGCGCGCTTCGGCGTTCAGGCCGAGCGGATAGGTGATCCGTGGCGATACCCGGGTAAAACGCCCAAGGCGGCCGCCAAAGGCCTCTTTCAATTCATCCGAAGCGCGCTTCCTCCATCGCCTGCAACTGCTCGGCGCGCGCCGGAGCGACGCACCAGACCAGCGCGTAGCCATGGCCGTCAGCGCCGTCCTGCGGCAGCAGCGCCAGCGGGCCTTCGTCGGTAAAACGCTCGAAGGCGCGATGCGGGATCGGGCTGGCGGCCGTGACGCGGGCGATGACGGCGCTCTGGCCATAATCGCGCGTCTGCGATTTGTCTTCCTGCTGGCCGAACACGCCGCCTTCGGCACCGACCGCCACCTGCGCAGTCACGGTACGGCCGTCGTCGAGCCTCAAGGTGACGTGTTCGCCGCCTTCGTCGAGCGCGGCAACGCGGGCCGGACGGATCACCTGCACGCCGGCGCGGTCGACCGCACGGGCCAGCGCATCGACGACCTCGCCGTAGCGGGTGACGTAGCCGAGCGCCTCCAGGTCGTGTTCGCTGCGGTCCATCAGGCTGCGCCCGAAGTGGCCGCGGCGCGAGACGTGGATGCTGTGGATGGGCGTGGATGCGTTTGTGGACGACAGCGGCCAGGCGCCGACTTCCTCGAGCAGCAGGCGGCTGCCCCAGGCCAGCGCGATCGAGCGCGGGTCGGAAATTGACTGGCCGAGCGCGCGCGCATCAATGAGGGCGATGCGCTTGCCCTCGATGCCGCGCCGCGCCAGCAGCGCCGCCAGAACCAGGCCGACCGGCCCGGCGCCGCAGATGGCGATATCGACATTGTCCTGGTGCTGCTCCATCTTCACGCTCCCTTCATTGCCGCTTCGATGTCAGGCACCGTTTTCGGTGCCGCGTCCGAGAGCACCCGCGCCCCCGCATCGCCGACGATCACATCGTCCTCGATGCGGATGCCGATGTGCCAGAACTGCTCGGGCACGTCCGGCCCAGGACGCACATAAATGCCCGGCTCCACTGTCAGCGCCATGCCCGGCACGAGAGGCCGCGAAGGCTTGCCTTCGCGCGCCAGGTCGCGGTAGCTGCCGGTGTCGTGCACGTCCAGTCCCAGCCAGTGGCCGGTGCCGTGCATGTAGAAGCGGGTATGGGCGCGCTCGGCCAGCACGTTGTCGACGCTGCCATATTTCGCGCGATCGAGCAGGCCGTGTTCGAGCATGCCCTCGACCAGCACATTCACCGCCGCGTCGTGCACGTCGCTGTAGGGCCGGCCGGGGACGATGGCGGCAAGTGCCGCTTCCTGGGCGCGCAGCACCAGTTCATACAAGCGCTTTTGTGGTTCGCTGAAACGCCCGTTCACCGGGAAGGTGCGCGTGATGTCGGCGGCATAGCTGTCGAATTCGCAGCCGGCGTCGATCAGCACCAGGTCGCCGTCCCGGGTCTGCGTGTTGTTGGCGCTGTAGTGCAGGATGCAGGCGTTGGCGCCGCTGGCGACGATCGGGGTATAGGCCGGGGCCTGGGCGCCATGGCGGCGGAATTCGTGGAGCAGCTCGGCCTCGAGTTCGTACTCGAACATGCCGGGACGGGCAGCACGCATGGCGCGCGCGTGGGCGCCGCCCGAGATGGCGGCCGCGCGCGCCATCAGCGCCTGCTCGCTCTCGTCTTTTACCAGGCGCATCTCGTCGAGCAGCGCCAACAGGTGGTGGCTGCGGCCTGGCGCCGTCACGCCGCTGCGCGACTGCGCGCGTACGGCTTTCAGCCAGCCAGCCACTTGCGCATCGAGCGCCGCATTCTGCGCGATCGCGTAGTACAGGGCAGGGGCGTTGGCCAGCAGGCAGGCCATCTGCGCATCGAGTTCCGACACAGGCCAGGCCTCGTCGAAGCCGAAGGCCGTGCGCGCGGCCTCGGGGCCGTGGCGGAAACCGTCCCAGATCTCGCGCTCGACATCCTTCGGACGGCAGAACAGGATCGAACGCGCGGGCGTACTTCCCTGCGCGGCCACCAGTACCAGCACGCTTTCCGGCTCGGTGAAACCGCTGAGGTAATAGAAATAGCTGTCGTGCCGGTACGGGTAGTCGGCGTCGCCGTTGCGCACGGTTCCCGGCGCAGTGGCCAGCACCGCCACGGCGCCTGGCTCCATGGCCTCGACCGGGCGCGCGCGGCGGGCGGCAAACGGGGTCACTGGCCCGACCTCTTCGCCAGCGGCGCGTTGAGTTCCTCGAGCTGGCGCACGGTGCCGACGTTGACCCAGGGACCGTGGTAGATTTCGCCGCCGACGCGGCCTTGCGCGATGAACTTGCGCATCAGCGGGCCGAACTTGACGAATTCGCCCGGGGCGATGCCGTCGAACATTTCGCGGCGATACACGCCGATGTTCCCGAAATTCCACTTCGGATCGCCCTCGTTCGAGAGCGTATACATGTCGATGCCGAAGTCGCCTTCAGGGTTGTGCCACGGGTTCGGTGTCAGGTACAGCCAGGCGATGTCGCGTTTATCCGCGGGGATAGGCTGGCCGACCGCGTCCTTGTCCGGCAGCGCGTCGAACACCTGCGTGAAATCGAAATAGGGTGCGTAGATGTCGCCCGACAGCGCCACGAAAGGCTCGTCGCCAAGCAGGTGCAGGGCGTTGGCGATGCCACCCGCCGTTTCCAGCGGGGTCGGTTCGTGCGAATACTGGATGCGCGCGCCGTACTGGCTGCCGTCGCCCAGCGCCTCCTCGAGCATGTGGCCGAGGTAGGAGTGGTTGATGACGATGTCGTGGATACCTGCGCGCACCAGGTTCAGGATGTGCCAGACGATGAGCGGACGGCCGCGCACTTCCAGCAGGGGTTTCGGGCAGGCGTCCGTCAGCGGACGCATGCGTTCGCCGCGGCCGGCAGCGAGGATCATGGCTTTCATGGGGCTATCCGGAAAATCAGAAGGTGTAGCCGACCTGCGGTGCCTTGTCCTCGAACGCGTCGAGCAGGCGCAGCAGCGGCTTGAGTTCAGTGTAGCGGTTGGCGGTCTTGCGCACGTAGTCGAGCACGGTCGGCAAGTCGCCCATGTAGATCGCCTTGCCGTCGCGGTAGTTCAGGCGGCAGAAGATACCGAGGATCTTCAGGTGGCGCTGCAGGGCCATGAACTCGAAGTCGCGGTAGAAGGCGTCGATGTCCGGGTTCACCGGCAGGCCGACCTGCTTGGCGCTTTGCCAGTAACGGACGACCCAGTCGAGCACGATCTCTTCGTCCCACTGGATGTAGGCGTCGCGCAGCAGCGAGCCGAGGTCGTAGGTGACGGGGCCGTAGACGGCGTCCTGGAAGTCGAGCACGCCCGGGTTGCCACTGTCGAGGAACATCAGGTTGCGCGAGTGGAAATCGCGGTGCATGAACACCTGCTGCTGGGCCAGCACGTTCGACGTGATCGCCTCGAACACTTTATCGAGTTGCGCCTGCTGTTTCTCGTCCAGGGTCACGCCCAGGTGGCGCCCGATGTACCACTCGGGGAACAGGTTCATTTCGCGCAGCACGAAGGCACGGTCGAACTCGGGCAGCACGCCCGGGCGGCTGGCCATCTGGAACTTGATCAGGGCATCGACCGCATCCGAGTACATGAAGGCGGCATTGTCGGCATCGAGACGCTGCAGGTAAGTCGTGGTGCCGAGGTCCGACAGCAGCAGGAAACCGCGCTCGACGTCGCGTGCGACGATGGCCGGCACGGTGACGCCGGCGTCCTGCAGCAAGCCTTGCACGTGGATGAAGGCGGGCACGTTTTCGCGCTCCGGCGGGGCGTCCATGGCGATCAGCGTGTCGCCCAGTTTCGCGCGTAGCGCGGGCGCCACATCGAGGCGGAAGTAGCGGCGGAAACTCGCATCCGACGAGGCCGGCCGGCGCGAACCGGTGTCCACCAGGCCCGTCGTGCCCAGCCATTCGGTCAGCAGTGCCAGGCGCGCGTCCTGCTCGGCGGAATTGGGGGTGTTTTGATACAGAGAAGACATGAAACGTCCAGGTAAAACCGGTTGAGGGAGGCAATTCCCATATAATAAGGGATTCAATCCAAAAAATCGCCCTTTATGGTGCAGCCCAAGATTCCATGAGCTGGTTTACGGCCCTACCATTCCCGCAGCGGCGGGCATTTGCCTTGTCCGCTCTCGTCACCGTGGCCTCGGGGCCCTTGCATGCGCAGGTCGCTCCGGCCGCGTCCCATGCAGACGAACAAGACCTTCCCGTTACCGTGCGCGCCGAGGAGATCGGCGGCCGTCCTGACCGCGAGATCAACCTCAGCCGCGACGTCGAAATCACCCGCGGCCAGTCGAAACTGAAGGCCGATACGGCCTGCTATCGCCTGGTCGAGGACGAGGTCACGGCCAGCGGCAACGTCCAGATGTGGCGTTTCGGCGACCGCTACCAGGGCGATTCGCTGCAGATGAACATGTCCACGGGGCGGGGCTGGGTGCTCAACCCGAAATACCACCTGCAGATGAACAATGCGCAAGGGGGGGCGGACCGCATCGACTTCCTCAGCGAAGACCAGGCCCTGGTGGTCGACGGCACCTACAGCACCTGCGAAGGCCCGAATCCCGACTGGTACCTGAAGTCGAGCACGCTGCGCCTCGATTCCGGGCGCGACGTCGGCACCGCTGGCAAGACCGTCATCTATTTCAAGGACGTGCCGATCCTGGCGACGCCGGCGCTGTCGTTCTCGCTCTCGGGCGCGCGCCGTTCCGGCTGGCTGCCGCCGACGCTCGACTTCGGCGCCAAGGGCAAGTCCGAGATCATGGTGCCGTATTACTTCAACATCGCGCCGAACCGCGATTTGACGGTGTTCCCGCGCATGATGTTCGACCGCGGCCTGCAGCTCGGCGCCACGGCACGCTACATCGGCGAGACCAAGCGTGGCACGTATGGCGGCGAAACCCACATCGAAGTCCTGCCGAACGACCGCATCACCAAGACCGACCGCTGGCTGGTCAATTCGGTACATAACCAGACCCTGGCACCGGGCTGGGGCGCCGGCTGGAACCTGAACGCCGCCTCCGACGACGAATACCCGAGCGACTTTTCGCGCACGGTCTCGACCAGCGCCGAGCGCCAGTTGGTGCGCGAGCTCTATACCAGCTACGGCACCCAGTACTGGAGCCTCTCCGCGCGCGCCCAGAACTTCCAGATCCTGCAGGAGCCGGCGTCGAAAGCCGACCCGCGCCTGACGATTCCGCGTCCTTACGACCGCCTGCCGCAAATTAATTTCCACACCGGGCGCTACGACGTGAAAGGCTTCGACTGGGCCTTCGATGCCGAGGCGACGCGCTTCGCGCATCCGACCTTCGACACCGGCAACCGCCTGGTGGCCGTGTCGCAGGTCAGCTACCCCTGGATCCAGCCTGGCTACTTCATCACGCCGAAGCTGATGCTGCACGCGACCAAGTACGCGATGGACGAGAATTCGCGCAGCCCGACCAACCGCACCAGCCTGTCGCGCACGCTGCCGATGTTCTCGATCGACAGCGGCATGGTGTTCGAGCGCGACGCCAAGCTGTTCGGCACCGCCGTCACCCAGACCCTCGAGCCGCGCCTGTTCTACGTGCGCACGCCCTACAAGAACCAGGACGAATTCCCGAGCTTCGATACCGGCGAGGCCGGTTTCAGCTACGCCCAGCTGTTCAGCGAAAACCGCTTCGTCGGTGCCGACCGGGTGTCGGACGCCAACCAGCTGACCGCGGCCGTGGTGTCGCGCTTTATCGAGCCGGACGGCGCCGAGCGCCTGCGCATGGCCATCGGCCAGCGCTTCTATCTCACCGAGCCGCGCGTGGGCCGTTCGCCGAACGGCCAGGGCAAGTCCGACCTGCTGCTGGCGGCGTCGGGCCGCATCATCGATAACTGGAACTTCGACAGCAGCGTACAATACGATGCGACCGGCAAGAGCGTGTACAGCCAGAGCCATGGCGTACGCTTCACCCCGGGGCCGATGAAAGTGCTCAACGCCGAATACCGTTTCGTGCGCGACAGCTTCCGCAATGCCGACATCTCGGCGCAGTGGCCGCTGTCGATGCGCTGGTACGGCGTCGGGCGCGTCAGCTACTCGCTGCGCGACCACAAGGTGCTGGAAAGCCTGGGCGGCCTGGAATACAAGGCCGATTGCTGGGTCTTCCGGATGGGGGCGCAGCGCTTCGTGACGGCGGCGCAAGCCACCTCGACGCGCATGTTCTTCCAGCTCGAGCTGAACGGCCTGTCGCGCCTGGGGCTTGGCAATCCGCTCGATTCGTTTTATAAGTCTATTCCCGGCTATACCCGGCTGAACACCAACGTCGGCCGTCCTTGACCGGGCCCCGAGCTGGACCCTGGATGTTTTTTGACCTGAATGAGTGCTTCCCAGATTATGCGTACTATCCGTTTGCATCACCTTAAGCTCGCAGCGGCGCTGCTGTGCGCGCTCACGGCCAATGCGGCCCTGGCCCGGGGCCCCAGGCCCGCCGCCGCTCCTGCACAGGCCGCCGCCAAGGCGGAAGCCAAGGCGGAAGCCAAGCCCGGTAGCGGTTTCCTGCCGCCGGCCTCGAGCAACGCGAACGTCGTCGACGCCATCCGCGTCGTCGTCAACGACGAGGTCATCACCCGCAACGAGGTCGACAAGCGCGTGGCCCAGATCGCCGCGCGCCTGCGCGCGCAGAACGCGCAGCTGCCTTCCCAGGCCGACCTCGAACGCCAGGTGATCGAAGCCATGGTCGTCGAGCGCGCCCAGCTGCAGCTGGCCAAGGAAATGGGCGTGCGCGTCGACGACCGCATGCTCGACGCGGCGATCGGCCGCATTGCCGAGGGCCAGAAGATGTCGGTCCAGGAAATGCGCAACCAGATGGAAAAGGAAGGCATGACCTTCGTCCAGTTCCGCGAAGAGATCCGCAACGAGATCATGATGCAGCGCCTGCGCGAGCACGAGGTCGACGCCAAGATCCAGGTGTCCGACGCGGAAGTCGACACCTACCTGGCCGCTGTGAAGGCGGCCGCCGCCGAACGCGTCGAGATGGACATTGCGCAGATCCTGGTGGGCATTCCTGCGAATGCCACGCCCGAGCAGATCGCCGCGCGCCGTGCCCGTGCCGATGAAGTGGCGCGCCAGCTGCGCGCCGGCGCCGACTTCGCGAAAATGGCCGCCACCTATTCCGACGCGCCCGATGCCCTCAAGGGCGGCGCCATCGGCTGGCGCGACCCGGACCGCCTGCCGCCGGCGATCTCCAACGAACTGCGCAAACTCAGCCCCGGCCAGGTCACGCCCGTCCTCAAGGGCACTGCCGGCTTCCACATCATCAAGCTGGTCGACAAGCGCAACCTGGCCAAGGAGCCCGAGCAGGCGACGGCCCAGCAGGTCCACGCCCGCCACATCCTGATCAAGCCCTCGCCGACGCTGCCGGCGGCGGAAGCCCGCCGCAAGCTGGCCGAGATCAAGGCCAGGATCGAGAGCAAGGCCGCGAGCTTCGAGGACATGGCACGCCAGAACAGCCAGGACAGTACCGCGGTCAAGGGCGGTGAACTCGGCTGGCTGACCGAGGAAGACGTGATGCCGGAATTCGCCACCGCGATGAATGCCCTGCCGACGGGCAAGATCTCCGACGTGGTCGAAACCCCGATCGGCCTGCACCTGATCGAAGTGCTCGAGCGCAAGACCGAGGACGTGACGAAGGAGAAGGAGCGTCTGCAGGCACGCCAGGTGATCCGCGAACGCAAACTCGGCGAAGCCATGGAAAACTGGGCGCGCGAAGTGCGCGACCGCGCCTACGTCGAGTACCGCGAGGAGGGCTGATCCCATGGCCGCACCGCTGACCGTGCGCCCGACCCTGGCGCTCACCGTCGGCGAGCCGGCCGGGATCGGTCCCGAGATCGCCATCCGCGCAGCCTGGGCGCTGCGCGAAGAGGCCAATTGCGTGCTGGTGGGCGACGCCGCCTTCCTGTCGCTCACGGCCAGCCTGATCGACCCAGGCATCCGCCTGTCGGCCCTGTCGATCCAGGCGCTGCGCAATGGCGGCCTGCCGCACTTCGGCCGCGAGCGCGTGGCCGTCGTCGACGTGCCGCTCGCCGCCCACGTGGTGCCCGGCACCCTCGACGCCGGGAACGGCCGCGCCGTGCTGGCCACGCTCGACCTGGCCATCGAAGGCGTCAGGGCGGGCTGGTTCGAGGGCATGGTCACCGCGCCCTGCAGAAAAGCACCATCAACGAGGCCGGCATCGCCTTTTCCGGCCACACCGAATACCTGGCCGAGCAGACCGGCACCCCTGTGGTGGTCATGATGCTGGCGGGGCAGCCGGCGAATGACCAAGCTTACCTGCGCGTCGCGCTGGCCACCACCCACCTGCCCTTGAAAGACGTGCCGGGCGCGATCACCGAGGAGGGCCTGGCCCGGGTGCTCGACATCCTGCACCGCGACCTGCGCGACAAATTCGGCATCGCCGCGCCGCGCATCCTGGTCACGGGCCTGAACCCGCACGCGGGCGAGAACGGCTACCTCGGGCGCGAGGAAATCGATGTCATCGCACCGGCCCCGGCGGCGGCGCGCGCCCGCGGCATCGACGCGCGCGGACCCTATCCGGCCGACACCCTGTTCCAGCCGAAATATCTGCAGGACGCCGACTGCGTGCTGGCGATGTACCACGACCGGGGCCTGCCTGTGCTCAAGCACGCGACCTTCGGGCGCGGCATCAACGTCACGCTCGGCCTGCCGCTGATCCGCACCTCGGTCGACCACGGCACCGCGCTCGATTTGGCGGCGCAGGGACCCGGCCTGGCCGACTGCGGCAGCATGGTCGAGGCGATCCGCGCCGCCATGCACATGGTCGCGGCCAGCAAAGGCGTGGCGAGCAAGGGCGCTGGCCGCACCATCTGAAAAATCACGAAAGCACCAATGAAACACGTCGCACGCAAGCGCTTCGGCCAGAACTTCCTGACCGATAACCAGGTCCTCTCCGATATCATCGATGCCATCGGCCCGCGCCGCGGCGAGACGATGGTCGAGATCGGGCCGGGCCTGGCGGCAATGACGGCGCTGCTGCTCAAGCAGCTCGACCACATGCACGTGGTCGAACTCGACCGCGACCTGGTGGCACGCCTGGAAAAAGCCTATCCACGCGAAAAGCTGACCATCCACTCGGGCGACGCCCTGAAATTCGATTTCGCCTCGATTCCGGTACCGGAAGGGCAGAAGCTGCGCGTGGTCGGCAACCTGCCGTACAACATCTCGAGCCCGCTGCTGTTCCACCTGGCCGAGTTCGCCCACCTGATCGAGGACCAGCATTTCATGCTGCAAAAGGAAGTGGTCGAGCGCATGGTGGCCGAGCCCGGCACCAAGGCCTACGGCCGCCTGTCGGTGATGCTGCAATGGCGCTACGACATGGCCCTGATGTTCATCGTGCCCCCCACCGCTTTCGATCCGCCGCCCCAGGTGGACTCGGCCATCGTGCGCATGGTGCCGACCCGGCGCAAGCTGGCCGCCGATGGCCCCACCCTGGAAGCGGTGGTGCAGAAGGCGTTCTCCCAGCGCCGCAAGGTGATCCGCAACTGCGTGGCGGGCATGTTCACCGAACAGCAATTGACCGACGCCGGCATCGACCCGGGCACCCGTCCGGAAACGGTGAGCCTGGAGCAGTACGTGGCGCTGGCGAATATTCTCAAGCCGGCCTGACCCCTGCGTGGGTGGATGGCGCCACCTGGTGCCGTGCACCGGCGCGGCCAAGGTGCCGTCCACGTGTTCAAACCGGCTTCGCTCCCTCTCGCGGTACTTCACACGTGCGTTGAACGCGTGGGCGGCGCACACGCCGGCGGCAAGCCACCTTCCTGGTATAGCCGCCCACCCTACGAAACAAGCCGATTGGCTCATCCGTGGTGCGCCGCACAAGCGCCTGGAACACGGTATATCGCCCTTTTGCGCGCTTCATCGCGCCCTTTTCGCAGTTCGTCGCACGCCGATGGAAGCGGGGAGGGGCCATGGTTAAAGTACTCCCATCGACAGCCCGCTTGCATACGAAAGAGGGCAACCACCAACCGAAGGGAGTACTGAAATGAACGTCCTCAAACACATGGAAACGCTGTTCCTGGTCGCTGCCCTCGTCGCGGGCGTCGCCACCTACGCCAGTGCCGAGAGCTACAAGGCGCAGGTGCGCGCCGACGAGATGGTGTCGGTCGGCAACCAGCAGATGGCGGTGGTGAAGGTCAGCGGCAAGCGCCTCGTGGGCGAGACCAAGCTCGGCTAAGCAGGACTTGCCCGGGCTGCGGGCAAAAAAAAGCCCGCCGTTGCGGGCGGGCTGAATCCAATTCTTTTCTGAGGAGAGTTGGAGGAGACAGAAGCATTATGCTGCACTACAACATATACGTCTAATTTTCTTTCGAAATGATCGACATCGTTGTGGTGAATATCTGTTTCAGCTCCATTGTCTCAGGTAGGTTTGTTGACGCAGTTCACCGACACCGTGGTGACCGCGGCATCGCCCATGACGCCAGTGCCATTATCGACCGTGCAGATCTGGGTAGCAGGTTGTTTCACGACCGTAATGCCGTAGGTATAGCCGTAGGCCACCGTCGGGAAGGCAAAGTCGACCGCGCTGCCGTCCTCCTTCTTGGTGATCGCGATCGAGGCAACGGTACTGCCGTTGCCCAGTTCCAGGCCCGTGGACGTCAGGCCGTAGACCTTGCCGCTGACCGGGTAGGCGTTCAGCACGCAGGTGATGACGGCATTGATGGTCGTCAGGCGACCGGCGGTGTCCTTCGTGCCGCTGTACGCCGCGCAGGTCTGGTGGTCGGGCTGTTTGTAGATCGGCGTCTTTTCGGCGTTGTCTTGCGTGCCGATCTGCACCAGATTGACATCGTAGACTTCGCCATATTCGAGCTGGTCCTTGAACGAATACTTCACATCCTCGGAGACGCCCTGTTTGGTCGGATTGACCTCGATTGTCATGCCGTTGGTCACCAGAACGAGCGGACCATAGGTCAGGTTGAGGACGGTGCCGCCGACGGTATAGGTCGATTTGCCACCGCCGCAGGCGCTCAGGCCAACACCGAGCGCCAGGGTCAGCGCCGACAGCGCCAGGATCGATTTCTTCAAGTTAGTCTCCAGAATCAAGGGGTGCAACGCACGACGACGGTTGTGACGGGGGCGGCCGGCATGATGCCGCTGCCGTTCTCCACGGTGCACTGCGGGGCGCCTGCCTGAGGCAGCACGGTGATGCCATACGGCGCGTCCTGCGATACCGCCGCCATCTGGAATTCGGTGGCGTTGGCCGGGATGGCCACGCGGTCGGCGCCGTTCACCAGCACGAGGCCGCTGCGGTTACCCAGCCCCTCGATCTTGCCGCCGAGTGCGCGGCGCCAGATGGTGCAGGTGACGTCGATGTTGCTCATGTTGAATACCGCGCGGCCGATGCCATTGCTGACAACGCAGTCGGTCTTTTTCTCGACGTTTTCCGGCTGCGACTTGACTTCGATGTTGTAGTTGGAATCGGTTTCGACCGGCGGGAAACGGTAGGAAGCAGACCCCGCCGTGATCGGGAGGTCCGAGCCGCCATTGTTCGTCAGCACCAGGCCAGGCTTGGTTACGCCGCTCACTTTGCCGCTGAGATAAATTTCGCCGTCGCTGCCGCCGCAGGCGGACAGGCTGAGCGCGCATGCCAGCGCGAAGCCGGCACGCAGGTGGGAACGAATCATCATTTCTCCAATAAAATAGGGAAGAGCAGGGCGCGCAAAAGACTGCGCAGCGCCGCGAGGTGGAATTTTGCCCATCATTTTAGAGCATTTGGCAAGCACCGGGCTCATTGGCCATGCATGAGACTTTGTATCACCGTGTAACGGCGACGCCACCCGGCCTCTGCCGCCATGCATTTTTCGGGGCGCGCGCCCTTGCGCACAGCTGCGTTTGCAAATCACCGCTGGCCTCGCTATGCTCCGCTTGACCCTGCAGTGTTCCTCCGACGCGTCTTCGATGGCGCGCTTTCCATGACCGATTCGCACCGCCGCCGCTGGCCCAAGGCCGTCCTGTTCGACCTCGACGACACCCTGTGGCCGATCGCCCCCGTCATCGTGCAGGCCGAGCAGACCCTGTTTGCCTGGCTGGCCACGCACGCGCCGCGCGTGGCGCAACGCTTCTCCATCGATTCGCTGCGCCAGGCCAGGCTCGAGCTGCTGGCGCGCCGGCCCGAATTCCAGCTCGACCTGGGTGCGCTGCGCCGCGCCGGGCTGGTTGCCGCCTTTGAGCAGGCCGGCGAGGACGCCTCCAAGGTCGAATTGGCGATGGCGGTATTCTTCGCCGCCCGCAACGCCGTGATTCCCTACGACGACGTGCTGCCGGGCCTGTTGCGCCTGAAGGGCCGCGTGCTGCTGGGATCGATCACGAACGGCAATGCCGACCTGCAGACGATCGGGCTGGCCCACCATTTCCAGGCCTCGGTCTCGGCGCCGCAGTTCGGCCGCGCGAAGCCGGATCCGGCCATTTTCGGAAGGCTGCGCGCGCCGGGCGTGGCACCTGGCGAAGCGGTGTATGTCGGCGACGACCTGCTGCTCGACGTCGAGGGCGCCGGGCGCGCCGGCATGCGCGCCGTGTGTGGATGAACCGGACCGCCAGCCGGCGCCACCGGAAGAGGGCGTGCAGCCGGACGCCATCGTCGGCGACTTCGACGAATTGCTCGACTGGCTGGAGCGCGAGCACGCTTGAGAGCGCCCAACAAGACGGCCAGGGCGAAGCGCGGCGGCGACGACAGTACGCCCGTACGGCAAGGAGCCGCTACGCGGCCATGGCCGTTTTGTTGAGTGCGCGGAGCCCACAGGGAGCGGACGAAGGTGCATAATATGTATGCAACCATTGCGCATATCGCATCTATCCTCTCGCCCCATGCAACTTGAACCCCGTGCCCAAACCCTGCTGAAAGCCCTGGTCGAGCGCTACATCGCCGACGGCCAACCGGTCGGGTCGCGTGCGCTCTCGAAAATCTCCGGCCTCGACCTGTCGCCGGCGACGATCCGCAACATCATGGCCGACCTCGAGGAAATGGGGTATGTCGCCAGCCCCCATACCTCGGCCGGCCGCGTGCCGACCCCGCGCGGCTACCGCCTCTTCGTCGACACCCTGCTCACGGTGCAGCAGCTCGACGAACACGGGGTCCATCAGCAGCAGATGCGGCTGCCCGCCCACCAGCCGCAGAAGGTGATCGCCAGTGCGGCGCAAATGCTGTCGTCGCTGACGCAATTTGCCGGCGTGGTACAGAGTCCGCGCCGCGAATCGGTATTTCAGCAGATCGAATTCTTGCGCCTGTCGGAAAAGCGCATCCTGCTCGTCATCGTCGACCCGCGCGGCGACGTCCAGAACCGCCTGCTGCTGACCGAGGTCGACTACACGCCGAGCCAGCTGATCCAGTCGGCCAATTACCTGAACCAGAACTTTGCCGGCCTCACCTTCGACGACGTCCGGCGCCGCCTCGCGGGCGAACTGAAGCAGCTGCGCGACGATATCGGCGGCCTGATGCAGACTGCGGTGGAAGCGGGCAGCGAAGCCATGGCCGACAACCACGACGACATGGTCATTTCAGGGGAGCGCAACCTGCTGTCGGTGTCCGACCTGTCGTCGAACATGAGTTCGCTGCGCCAGCTGTTCGAGATGTTCGAGCAAAAGACCGGCCTGATGCAGCTGCTCGATGTCTCGAGCAAGGCCGGCGGCGTGCAGATTTTTATTGGCGGCGAATCGAAGCTGGTGCCGATGGACGAGATGAGCGTGGTGACTGCGCCCTATGAGGTCAACGGCAAGATCGTCGGGACGCTCGGCGTGATCGGCCCGACGCGCATGGCCTACGAGCGGGTGATTCCAATTGTCGATATCACGGCCAAGCTGCTGTCGAATGCGTTGAGTCATCCGTAAGTGGGCACTCTGCGCCCACGCGGAACGGGAACATTGCGCAGTGCCAGCGTTCAGGTGGGTACGTCATTGAGGCCCCGCCTCAATGACCCCACCCTACGGTCAACAAAAAACGGCGCCCTCGGCGCCGTCCTTCATTGCACATCGAAACGCCTCAACCGCCGCTGCGATGCGGGCAAGCCGGCTTGATGCAATTGCCGTAGATCGCCAGCGCATGTTCGGCGATTTTAAAACCGCGCTCGCTCGCGACCCTGTTCTGGCGCGATTCGATTTCCTCGTCGAAGAATTCCTCGACATGTCCGCAGTCGAGGCAGACCAGGTGGTCGTGGTGCGAACCGGCGTTCAGTTCGTAGATGGCCTTGCCGGTCTCGAAGTGATTGCGGTTGAGCAGGCCGGCCTGTTCGAACTGGGTCAGCACCCGGTAAACCGTGGCCAGGCCGACGTCCATGTTCTCGGCCAGCAGGATCTTGTAGACGTCTTCCGCCGTCAGGTGCCGCACTTCGCTGTTCTGGAAAATTTCCAGGATTTTCAGGCGCGGCAAAGTGGCCTTCAGGCCGCTCGCCTTCAGGTCGGTGGGTTTGTTACTCATGTTTGTTACTCGTAGATGGGCGGAGTGCTTTATGATATAGCGTTTTGGAAGCTCCCGCTTAAACGTTTTGAGGTTACTTATGCGCGTCTTTGATGCCGTTGTTCATCGTTTCCATGCCCGCGCTGCGCTGGCCGCCGGCCTTGCATGCACGCTGCTGCTGTCGGGCTGTGCATCCTGGCGCAACCAGACCAAGCCGGCCGCGCCGGTGAGCACCGCCCCGGCCGCCGTGGAAGCCGATGCCAGCAAGTCGGCCGCGCTGGCCAATGCCGGTGCGCAGACGACCCAGGCCACCAAGCTGCAGAAATTCCTGTGGGTGTTCTCGCCGTATCGCCCGGACATCCAGCAAGGCAACTTCGTGTCGCAGGAAATGCTGGCGCAGCTGAAAGTCGGCCAGACCCGCGAGCAGGTACGCTTCCTGCTCGGCACGCCGCTGCTGATGGACATGTTCCACGCCGACCGCTGGGACTACCCGTTCTACCTGGCCCGCGGCAATGGCGAGCTGACCACCAGCCGCGTCACCGTCTATTTCAAGGGCGACGTGGTCGAACGCTTCGACGGCGCCAACCTGCCGACCGAACGCGAATACATCGAACGCATCGCCGGTCCGATCAAGTCGCTGAAAAAAGAAGACGCTGCCCAGCACACCAAGCCTGCCGCAGCCCCTTCGGTCGTCACCCCGGCGAACGGCCAACAAATCCAGTAAGCCAGTCATGAAGCAAATCAAAATCGCGGTTGCCGGCGCCAGCGGGCGCATGGGCCGCATGCTGGTCGAGGCGATCGCCGCCTCGCCCGACGTGCAACTGGCCGGCGCGCTCGACGTCGCGGGCTCCCCTTCCTCGGCCAGGATGCCGGCGCGTTTGCCGGCCAGGTCAGCGGCGTGGCCATCGAAGCCGACCTGGCGCGTGCCCTGGCGGGCGCCGACTGCCTGATCGATTTCACGCGTCCGGAAGGCACGCTGGCGCACCTGGCGTATTGCGCGGCCCATGGCATCAAGATGGTCATCGGCACCACTGGTTTCGACGAGGCCGGCAAGGCCGCGATCGCCGCCGCTGCGGAAAAGGTGGCCGTCGTCTTCGCACCGAACATGAGCGTCGGCGTGAACGTCACGCTGAAATTGCTGGAAATGGCGGCAAAGAGTTTCGCCGAAGGCTACGACATCGAGATCGTCGAAGCCCACCACCGCCACAAGGTCGATGCGCCCTCCGGCACCGCCCTCAAGATGGGCGAGGTCATCGCCGACGCGCTGGGGCGCGATTTGAAAGACTGCGCCGTCTATGGCCGCGAAGGCGTGACCGGCGAGCGCGATCCGTCGACGATCGGCTTTGCCACCGTGCGCGGCGGCGACATTGTCGGCGACCACACGGTGCTCTTCGCCGGCACCGGCGAGCGCATCGAAATCAGCCACAAATCGAGCAGCCGCGTCACCTACGCCCACGGCGCCCTGCGCGGTGCGCGCTTCATTGCCGACAAGGCGACGGGCCTCTACGACATGCAGGACGTCTTGTCCCTGAAAGGCTGAACATGGCAGTAGCAGAACTGAATGGCGCCGCCATCGTCAACGAAGCGAGCTTCTTCGCCGAGAGCAGCCGCGCCTTCGGCTTCCACACGGCCAATGGCGACACCATCGATACCTGGGTCGATTGCCTGAGCTACCTGCGCGACGACGAGAACATGACCAAGTTCCGCCTTCAGCCTGAGGAAACCCTGGAAATCGTCATCACCGACAGCGCCGCCCTGCGCGCCCGCCTGCCCGACCTGCTCGACGAGATCGTCTTCTGCGTCGGCGGCATCAACGAGCGCTACGAGGACTACGGCGAGAAGCCGGCCCTGGAACTCGTGCTGCGTTAAGCCGTCGGTGGCCTTCTATTTGAAAACGGCCCGAGGCTGTACTCGTAGGGTGGGCACGCATTGAAGCCCCCCCAGCTTCAATGCCCCACGCAGACCAGGCGCACCCGCACCAGCACAGCAGCAGCTCCACGACGGATGCACGCTGTCCACCCATCGTATCCCGTCTTGAGCAGCGCACCGTGAAACGCCTCCTCAAGCCGCTGCTGGCGCTGGTTGCACTGTTGCTGGTCTACCTGGCCGTCGTCGCCTGGTGGGCGAGCGCCTCGGTCGACACACTGCTCGCGCAGTATCCCGCCAAGCCGTCGCTGCCGCACCTGTCGCACAGCCAGCGCGCCATCCTGCTGGCGATCGAAGACCCGACCTTCCTTTCCCACCATGGGTTGAGCCTGGCAAACGGCCAGGGCGTGGCCACGATTTCCTCCGCCGTCGCCCGCGAAACCTTCCTCGATGGCGCCACGCTCGACGGCGCCGCAGGACAGTTGCAAGGGCTGTACCGCGGCGTCTACGCCTGCTGCAAGCGGGTCGACTTCGGCCGCGACGTCATGGCGCTGGTGCTCGACGCGAAGGTGTCGAAGGAGCGCCAGCTGGCGATCTACGCCGCCACCGTCTACATGGGGCGCCAGGACGGGAAGCAGGTGCGCGGCCTGGAGGGAGCGGCGCAGGCTTATCTCGGCAAACCGCTGGCCGCGCTCGGCGACGACGAGATGGCCGCCCTGGTTGCCATGATCCGCGCCCCGAACGAGCTGCATCCGCTGCGCAACCATGAAGCCTACGAACTGCGCCTGCTGCGGGTACGGGCCGTGCTGTCGGGACGCTGCAAGCCGGCGGGCTGGTTCGACACCACCTACGCACACTGCGCCCCTTGAATACTACCCCTGGGGTCAGGTCTGACATTCGGACACGACCTCTGCCGTAGAATACTACCCCTGGGGTCAGGTCTGACATTCGGACACGACCTCTGCCGTAGGGTGAGCGGCTCTACCCTGGCGCCTGCAAGCAGTTGACGCCAGCGCCGCCCACGCGTTCAACAGGCTCGTAAAACGTCGCGACAGTTCAGCCGCCGGTTGAACTGTGCCTGAGCCCGTGTCCAAATGTCAGACCTGACCCCAGCCATTGGGGCGCGGCATTTCGCCCGTCGGTTGAACGCGTGGGCGGGGCTTGCACCGTCGACTCGCGGCCATCCCGGTATAGCCGCCCACCCTAGGTCTTTCCGCGTGGTTTGCTCCGGTCACGCTTCGCCGCAGTGCAAGATGAACCAGTATAATGTTTTGTTCCACCTCTAAAATTTCGTCCGCAGAACATCATGCAAGATAAATATAGTCCAGCCGAAGTTGAACAGGCCGCCCAGGCGTACTGGAAGTCGATCGACGCCTATAAGGCCGTCGAGAACGACCCGCGTTTCCCCAAGGGAAAATACTACGCCTGCTCGATGCTGCCTTACCCATCCGGCAAGCTGCACATGGGTCACGTGCGCAACTATACGATCAATGACGTGATGTACCGCTACCTGCGGATGAATGGCTACAACGTGCTGATGCCGATGGGCTGGGACGCCTTCGGCATGCCGGCGGAAAACGCGGCGATGGCGAACAACGTGCCGCCGGCGGAATGGACGTATTCGAACATCGCCCACATGCGCGGGCAGATGGAATCGATGGGTCTCGCCATCGACTGGTCGCGTGAGATGACCGCCTGCAAGCCCGAGTACTACAAGTGGAACCAGTGGATGTTCCTCAAAATGCTCGAGAAGGGCATCATTTACCAGAAGACCGGCACCGTGAACTGGGACCCGGTCGACCAGACCGTGCTCGCCAACGAGCAGGTCGTCGACGGTAAGGGCTGGCGTTCGGGCGCGCCGATCGAGAAGCGCGAAATCCCGATGTACTACGTGCGCATTACCGACTACGCCGACGAGCTGCTCGACCATGTCGACAACAAGCTGCCGGGCTGGCCGGAGCGCGTACGCACCATGCAGACCAACTGGATCGGCAAGTCGGTCGGCGTGCGCTTCGCCTTCCCGCACGTGATCATGGATGAAGCCGGTGAGCTGATCAACGACGGCAAGCTCTACGTCTTCACCACCCGCGCCGACACCATCATGGGCGTGACCTTCTGCGCCGTCGCCGCCGAGCATCCGCTGGCCCAGCACGCCGCGAAGAACAACCCGGAACTGCAGACCTTCATCGCCGAGTGCAAGAAGGGTTCCGTCATCGAAGCCGACATGGCGACGATGGAGAAGAAGGGCATGCCGACCGGCCTGTCCGTGACGCATCCGGTGACCGGCGAGCAGGTGCCGGTCTGGGTCGGCAACTACGTCCTGATCACCTACGGCGACGGCGCCGTGATGGGCGTGCCGGGCCACGACGAGCGCGATTTCGAGTTCGCCAAAAAATACGATTTACCCATCAAGCAGGTCGTCGCCGTCGAAGGCCAGGAGTATTCGCTGGACGGCTGGCAGGAGTGGTATGGCGATAAAGAAAACGGCCGCACCATCAACTCCGGCAAGTACGATGGCCTGGACTACACCGCCGCGGTGAACGCCGTCTCGGGCGACCTCGCCGCGCAAGGACTGGGCGACAAGAAGATTACCTTCCGCCTGCGCGACTGGGGCATCTCGCGCCAGCGCTACTGGGGCACCCCGATCCCGATGATCCACTGCGGCGACTGCGGCGCGGTGCCCGTGCCCGAGAAGGACCTGCCGGTCGTGCTGCCCGAGCACCTGGTCCCGGACGGCACCGGCAATCCGCTGAACAAGGACGAAGCCTTCCTCAAATGCGACTGCCCGAAGTGCGGTAAACCAGCGCGCCGCGAGACCGACACGATGGATACTTTCATCGATTCGTCCTGGTACTACATGCGCTATACCTCGCCGGGCTCGAACGAGGCCATGGTCGACGCGCGCAACGATTACTGGATGCCGATGGACCAGTACATCGGCGGCATCGAGCACGCGGTCATGCACCTGCTGTACGCGCGCTTCTGGACGAAAGTCATGCGCGACTTCGGCCTGGTGAAATTCGACGAGCCTTTCGTGAACCTGCTCACCCAGGGCATGGTGCTGAACGAAACCTATTATCGCGAAGACGCGGCTGGTAAAAAAACCTGGTACAACCCGGCCGATGTCGAACTCACTTTTGATGACAAGGGCCGTCCGCAGAACGCGGTGCTCAAGGCCGACGGACAGCCGGTCACGATCGGCGGCACCGAGAAGATGTCGAAGTCGAAGAACAACGGCATCGACCCGGCAGCGCAGATCGAGCAATACGGCGCCGACACCGCGCGCCTGTTCACGATGTTCGCCTCGCCGCCGGAGCAGACCCTGGAGTGGTCGAACAGCGGCGTCGAAGGCGCCAGCCGCTTCCTGCGCCGCGTCTGGGCCTATGGCTACGCCCAGCGCGAGCGCATTGCCGTGGCGCTGGCGGCAGGCGGATCGGCGGCGGCGACGGACGACGCCCAGAAGACCCTGCGCCGCGAAGTGCACAAGGTGCTGCAGCAGGCCGACTACGACCTGAAACGCATCCAGTACAACACGGTCGTCTCGGCCTGCATGAAGATGTTGAATACCCTGGAATCCGCCAAGCTGGCCGACGGCGCCGCATCAAGCGCGGTGATCGCCGAAGGCTTCTCGATCTTCCTGCGTTTGCTGAACCCGGTGGCGCCGCACATCACCCACGCGCTGTGGCAGGACCTGGGCTATGCCGCGGTCCACGGCGACATCCTGAACGTGCAGTGGCCGCAGGTCGACCCAGCCGCGCTGGAGCAATCCGAGATCGAGATGATGATCCAGGTGAACGGCAAGCTGCGCGGTTCCGTCAAAGTGGCCAAGGATGCCGACAAGGCGGCCATCGAAGCGGCGGCGCTGGCTTCCGAGGCGGTCCAGAAGTTCATCGAAGGCACGCCGAAGAAGGTCATCGTCGTGCCCGGCAAACTCGTCAACATCGTGGTGTAATTCATGCGCGCTTTCTCTTCCCTGATTTCGCGCGCGCTGGCGGCCCTGCTGCTGGCGACGATCGTTTCGGCCTGCGGCTTCCAGCTGCGCGGATCGAACGGTGCCTACAACATGCCGTTCTCGAGCATCTATCTCGCCTTTGCCGACACCTCCCCGCTCGGCAATGAGCTCAAGCGCAACCTGCGTGCGGGCGACCGTGTCGTCATCGCCGGCACGCCGAAGGAAGCCGAGGCGCAGTTCGAGGTGCTGACGGAAACCCGCAACAAGACCATCCTGTCGCTGAATAACCTCGGCCGCGTGCGCGAGTATTTGCTGGGCTACACGCTGGTGTTCCAGGTGCGCGACCGTGCCGGCAACCTGCTGCTCGGCCCGACCGAGATCACGCTGCGCCGCAATCTCGCCTTCAGCGAAGAGGCCGTGCTGGCGAAAGAGGGCGAGGAAGCGCTGCTGTACCGCGACATGCAGTCCGACCTGGTGCAGCAGATCATGCGCCGCCTGGCTGCCATCAAGCCGGCGCCGTGAGGGCCCGCTGAATCCATGAGCAAGACCGATGCAACTGCGCCCTGACGCGCTCGACGCCCACCTCGCCAAAGGCCTGGCGCCGCTGTACGTCATCACCAGCGACGAGCACCTGCTGGCGCTGGAGGCGGCCGACAAGATCCGCCGCGCCGCGCGCGCGGCCGGCCACACCGAACGCGACGTGCTCACCGTCGAGCGCAGCTTCAAGTGGGGCGAACTGCTGGCCGCGAACCAGGCCATGTCGCTGTTCGGCGACAAGAAGCTAATCGAACTGCGCATCCCCACGGGTAAACCCGGCAAGGACGGCAGTGCGGCGCTGCAGGCCTATGCGAAAGACCTCAGTCCGGACAACCTGACCCTGATCACGCTGCCGAAGCTCGACTGGCAGACGGCGAAGGCGTCCTGGGTGGCGAGCCTGCAGCAGGCCGCCATCTACATCGAGATCCCGAACGTGGAACGCGCCCAGCTGCCCGCCTGGATCGGCATGCGCCTGTCCAGCCAGGGCCAGAGCGCCGACCGCCAGAGCCTGGATTTCATCGCCGACCGCGTCGAGGGCAACCTGCTCGCGGCGCACCAGGAAATCCAGAAGCTGGGACTGCTGCACGAGCCGGGCAAGCTGACCTACGAGCAGGTGATGGACGCCGTCCTGAACGTGGCGCGCTACGACGTGTTCAAGTTGTCCGAGGCGATGCTGGCGGGCGACCCGGCACGCCTCGCCCGCATGCTCGAGGGCTTGAAGGGCGAGGGCGAGGCGCTGCCGCTGGTCTTGTGGGCCGTCTCCGAAGAAATCCGCACGCTGTTAAAATTGAAAGCCGGGATGGCGCAGGGGCGTCCGCTGGGCGCGCTGCTGAAGGAATACCGCATCTGGGGCCCGCGCGAACGCATGATGGAGCCGGCGCTGCGGCGCGTGTCGCTGCCCGTGCTGGAAGGCGCGCTGCAGGAGGCGGCGCAGGTCGACAGGATGGTCAAGGGTTTACGGGCCAAGGCGTTCGCGGGGGATGCGTGGGATGCGATGCTGCAGCTGGCGTTGAAGGTGGCCAGGTAGTTTCGATCGTTGGCCGTTTGTGGTGTGCGCCCTGCCATGGACCTGCAGGTGCGCCGTTATCGATGTTCACGATCCGCGTGGGCTCAAGAGCCCACCCTACGGGACGCGTCAACGATTCGCGTGCACCGGATGCTCTCCGCTTGGCCCGTGCACTGTATCGAATTTCGTAGGGTGGGCACTCCGTGCCTACGCGGTGCGACGCTGACCACATCACCTACGCCTCGTCACCCCGGCACTTCCATCAACATCGTTTTGGCCGCTCAACGCACACTGGAATCAACCATGGACATCACCGACTACATGCACACGCTGGGCCGCAATGCCCGCGCTGCGTCGCGCGCGATGGCGCGGGCCGATGGCGCTACCCGCAATCGCGCGCTGCTCCTGATCGCCGAGGCGATCGAACGCGAGGCGGCCGTGCTCACCGCCGCGAACGAACGCGACCTCGACGCGGCGCGTGCCGCGGGCCTGGCGCCGGCGCTGCTGGAGCGCCTGGTGCTGTCGCCGAACGCGATCGCTACCATGGTCGAAGGCCTGCGCCAGATCGCCGCGCTGCCCGACCCGATCGGCGAGATCTCGAACATGAAGTCGCGTCCGTCGGGCATCCAGGTCGGCCAGATGCGCGTGCCGCTGGGCGTGATCGGCATCATCTACGAAGCGCGCCCCAACGTGACGGTCGATGCGGCCGGCCTGTGCATCAAGAGCGGCAACGCGGCCATCCTGCGCGGCGGCTCGGAAGCGATCCACTGCAACCGCGCGCTGGCCAGGCTGGTCACGGAGGGCGTGCAGAAAGCCGGGCTGCCGCAGGACGCCGTGCAGGTGGTCGATACGGTCGACCGCGCCGCCGTCGGGACGCTCATCACCATGCCGCAATACGTCGACGTGATCGTCCCGCGCGGCGGCAAGGGCCTGATCGCGCGCCTGATCGAGGAAGCGACGGTCCCGATGATCAAGCACCTGGACGGCATCTGCCACGTCTACATCGACGACAAGGCCGACGTCGACAAAGCGCTCGCGATCGCCTTCAATGCGAAATGCCACCGCTACGGTACCTGCAACACCATGGAAACCCTGCTGGTGGCACGCGCGATCGCCCCAAGCGTGCTGCCGCAACTGGCCCAGCGCTACAAGGCGAAGGAAGTCGAGCTGCGCGCCGACCCTGAAGCGCTTGCGATCCTGGCCGGCTATCCGCACCTGGTCGAGGCGACCGAGGAAGACTGGAGTCTTGAATACCTGGCGCCTGTCCTGGCAGTGAAGATCGTCGCCGGCATCGAGGAAGCGATGGACCACATCGACCGCTACTCGTCCAAGCACACGGAAGCCATCGTCACCGAGGACTACAGCGCCGCGCTGCGCTTCTTGCGCGAAGTCGATTCGAGCTCGGTGATGGTCAACGCCTCGACGCGTTTTGCCGATGGTTTTGAATATGGCCTCGGCGCCGAGATCGGCATCTCGAACGACAAGCTGCATGCGCGCGGACCGGTCGGGCTGGAAGGGCTGACTTCCCTCAAATACGTGGTGTTCGGCCACGGCGAAGTACGCAGCTGACATACTAATAACAAGGACCCGCATGTACCTCTGGATCAAAGCCTTTCACATCGTCTTCATCGCCTCCTGGTTCGCCGGCCTGTTCTACCTGCCGCGCATCTTCGTGAACCTGGCACAGGAAACCGACCCGGCCGCCACCACCCGCCTGCTCGGCATGGCGCGCCGGCTCTACCGTTTCAGCCTGATCCTGTCGGTGCCGGCGGTGCTGCTGGGGCTGTGGCTGGGCTGGGAGTTCGGCTTCAAGCATGGCTGGCTGCACGCGAAACTGGCGCTGGTGGTGCTGACGATCGGCTACCATCATGCCTGTGGATCGATCCTGAAGAAATTCGAGGCCGGTACCAACAAGCGCAGCCATACCTGGTTCCGGTACTTCAATGAGGTGCCGGTGGTGTTGCTGGCGCTGATCGTGATTCTGGTGGTGGTCAAGCCGTTCTGACTTTTAGGCGAGCGCGGGCTTTGCGGTTTGCGTAAGCACGACCGCGTGGGGTCCTTGAAGTCGAGGACTTCAAGGACGTGCCCACCCTACGAACTGATTGTCGTGGTTTGAACCAGCTTTGCGGTATTCCGCGGTACGACCGCGTGGGCGGAGCCCACCCTACGATCTGCTGTGCACCGTAGGGTGGGCTCTGCCCACGCGGTCTCACCAGCTGATCATCGGCGGCTCGACCGAAGAATCGACAACATGAACAACCAGTAACGTAGGGTGGGCTCTGCCCACGCGGTATCATCGGCTGATCATCGGCGGCTCGACCGGAAGCCGCAAACACAGGCATTTTGGTGGCCGGCAGCGGCGGCGCTGCCACCACATCATTTTTCACTCAACGGACAAAGGGTACCCCCATGACCTCCTATTTTTGCCCCTGCCCCCGCGGCATGGAAGCGGCGCTGGCCGAAGAACTCCTCGAGATCGCCCAGGCCCACAGCCCGACGCTGAAAGTCCATAACCAGGTCCCCGGCGGCGTGCACTGCTCGGGTACGCTGGTCGACTCCTACCGCGTCAACCTGCATTCGCGCATCGCTTCGCGCGTCTTGATGCGCATGGGACAGCGCAGCTACAACAACGAAAACGACATCTACGACCTCGTGCTCGAGCAGCCCTGGGAAGACTGGTTCGGCGTCGACCACACGATCCGCGTCGACGTCACGGCCGTGAAGTCGCCCCTGAAAAGCCTGGAATTCACGACGCTGAAAATCAAGGACGCGATCTGCGACCGCTTCCGCGACATGTTCAACAAGCGTCCTTCGGTCGACACGCGCGAGCCGGACATGCGTATCGTCGGTTTCCTCGACCAGCGCAATTTCATCATCTACCTCGACACCTCGGGCGAGGCGCTGTTCAAGCGCGGCTGGCGCGAAGAAACGGGCGATGCGCCCCTGCGCGAGAACCTGGCCGCCGGCATGCTGCGCGTGTCGGGCTGGAAGCCGGGCGTGCCCCTGTTCGACCCGATGTGCGGCTCCGGCACCATCCTCATCGAAGCGGCGCAGATGGTGCAGGGCATCCCGGCCGGTGCGCGCCGCCGCTTCGCCTTCGAGAAATTCGCCGACTTCGACCGCGCGGCCTGGCAAGAGATGAAAGCGGCCATCAAGGCCAATCCACTGCCGACGGAACCCACCATCTTCGGCTCCGACATCTCGGGCGACATGGTGGAAATGACGCGCCATAACCTCAAGATTGCCGGCATCCTGTTCGACGTGCCACTGAAGCAGATCGAGGCCCAGCATGTCAGCCCGCCGGTCGATGGCCCCGGCATCCTGCTGACCAACCCGCCCTACGGCGAACGGATCGGCGTGCGCGGCGACTCCACCATGGCGCCGGACGAGATGGCGGTGAGTTTCTATTCCGCGCTCGGCACCACGCTCAAGCAGCGCTTCGCCGGCTGGACCGTGTTCCTGTTCACGGCCGACCTGTCGCTGCCCAAGCTGCTGCGCCTGAAGGAAGCGCGCAAGACCCCGTTCTTCAACGGCGCCCTCGAATGCCGCCTGTTCCGCTTCGACATGGTGGCCGGCTACAACCGCCGCGAAGAAGCCAAGCCGAAGCCGGACGCCAACGCGCAATAGACGAGTAACAAGCGACAAGACAAGCGAGAAGAAGCAATGCTGCCACCGACCGACCCCGACCAACTGCCCAAGGATCCGGTCATCCCGGTGCCATTGCCGACGCCGCACAAGATCGTCATGCTCTCGGCCGGCGGCCTGGCCACGCTGCTGGCCGCGTTGTCGATGCTGGGACCGTTCTCGATCGACGCCTATTTGCCGGCCTTTCCGCTGATCCGCGCCGACCTGCACGCATCCGCCATCGAGGTCCAGCAGACGCTGACGGCCTACATGCTGGCCTTTGCCGGCATGGTGCTCTGGCATGGCGCGCTGTCGGATGCCTTTGGCCGGCGCAACGTGATCCTGGTGGCGCTGGTCGTGTTCGCAATCGGCACCTTCGGCTGCGCGGCGGCGTCCACCGTGCACTACCTGTGGGTCTTCCGCATCCTGCAGGGGGTGTCGGCCGGGGCCGGCGTCGTGGTCGGGCGTGCCATCATCCGCGACCTGTATTCGGATGCGCCGGCCGCGCGCTTGCTGTCGATGGTGACGATGATCTTCTCGATCGCACCGGCCATGGCGCCCGTGATGGGCGGCTGGATCGTGACCTGGTTCGACTGGCGCGCGATCTTCCTCGCGCTGTGCGGCTATACCGTGATCCTGGGCTGGGTGTGCTGGCAGCACTTGCCGGAAACCGTGCCGCGCACGCAGCGCCAGCCCTTCAACCCGCGCTTCCTGGCACAAAGCTACGGCGCCATCTTCAGCTCCTTCCTGTTCCACATGAAGGCCGGTATCGCGGCCCTGAACTTCGCCGGGCTGTTCCTTTACATCTCGGCCGCGCCGGTGCTCATTCCCGTGCACCTGCACCTCGGGCCCTCGGAATTCGCCTGGCTGTTCGTGCCGACCGTGAGCGGCATTTTCCTGGGTTCGATGGCGGCCAACCGCATGGCCGGCAAGAGGAGTTTTTCGCGCCAGATCTGGATCGGCTTCGGCTTCATGCTCAGTGCGGTGGCGTTCAATGTCGGCTACCACCTGTTGCTGCCGCCGGCGCTGCCCTGGACCGTGCTGCCGATGTTCTTCTTCACCTTCGGCAGTTCCCTGATCGCCCCCGGCGCGACCCTGCTCGCGCTCGACCTGTTCCCGCACATCCGCGGCACCGTCGCGTCCTGCCAGTCGTTTATTTCGACCCTGCTCGGGGCCGTCGTGGCGGGCGTGATTTCGCCGATGCTGTCGCACTCGGTGCTGACGCTCGCACTCGGCCAGGCCGGCTTCGTCCTGCTCTCGCTGACTTGCTGGATGACGGCGCAGCGCTACCGCCGCCTGCGCGGACATAGCCCTGTCTGAGAACGTCCCGCCCGCGTAAAAGGCGGGATGCGTCTGTGCCTCCAGAGGCGAAACAGGCCGCTACCGCCCTGGCATGCATATCTCTTGTCAAGGCGAAAACAAAACGCCTTAAATTGCATCATTTGCCACGCAAAAAAAGACACTTTTCATGGAAAGTATTGTTCCCAAGCAGAAATGTATATATGCTAAGGACCCTTCAGCTCGGGAGTAGCTGCGCGCACAGCACACTGCTCCGAGGATGCACCCATGTCATGTCGTGGTCGCCCCGTCCGGGAGCGCCACCCCGAAACCCGTTCAGTGGCCTGCTCAGACAATGCACCAACCAGACCAGGATATCCGCAATCGCCTGCTGATTGCCCGGCTGCCGGCCATGCCGCAGATACTCATCAAGCTGATCGAGCATCTGCAGGCCGACGACCTGGGCATGCAGGAACTGGCGGCCCTGATCGCGAATGACGCCGGCATGACCGCCAAGCTGCTGGCCGTCGCCGGCAGCTCTGCCTATCAACGCAACGGGCGCGGGGCCAGCCTGGAGCAGGCGCTGGCCGCGCTCGGCACCGACATGATCAAGACGCTGGTGATCAGCGATTCCGTGTTCCAGACCTTCGGCAGTTTCCCGCATTCGGACAGCACCGACCTGCGCGCCTTCTGGAAGCGCTCGCTGGGCGCGGCGGTGATCGCGCGCGAGCTCGCGCGCCGCATCGGCTACCCCCACCTGGAAGAAGCCTATCTTGGCGGCCTGCTGCACAACGTCGGCCGCCTGGCCCTGCTGGCCACGGCGCCCAGGGAATACGCTTTCAACTTCACCGCGCTCGACGACGAAGACCTGTGCGCCGTCGAGCAGCGCACGCTGCAGATCACCCATGCCGAAGCCGGCGCCTGGCTGATCGAACGCTGGCAGCTCGATTCCTTCCTGGCCGACGCCGTGCTGTACCACCACGAGTCGAGCGAGCGCCTGGAAGCGGCCCATCCCCTGATCCGCATCGTGCGCCTGGCGCACCTGATGTCGAGCCATCCGGACGACCTCGAGGCGCTGCGCGATGGCGCGGCGCTGTGCGGCCTTCCTGCCGGCGAGATCGACGAGGTGCTGGCCACCGCCGCGCGCCAGGTCGACAAGGCGGCCGCCCACCCGGGCATCGACCTGCTTGGCGCCGACGATATTCCCGCGCCGCAGGCGCTGGCGCCGGCGCCGGACCCGGTCCAGCAGCGCCTGCTTGACGAGATGCAGAGCATGATGCTGGTGTCGGAAGTGGGCCGGACCCTGGCGCGCCAGGAAAGCGAGGCGGGCCTGCTGGAGGCGATGGTGCGTTCGGCGCGCGTCCTGTTCGACTTCGACAATACCGTCGTCCTGCTGCAGGATCCGACCGGGCAGATGCTGGTCGGCGCGCCAGGCGGCCACAATGCGCGCATCGCCGAATTCGCCATTCCGCTGGCGCTGGCCAAGGGCGGCCAGATCGCCGCGGCGGCGCAGGCACGCCGCATCGCGTACATCGGACGCGAGGGCGCGCCGCTCGGCCTGGCCGAGGAACAGCTGCTGCGCATGCTCGGCACCGACAGCATGGTGTGCCTGCCGCTGGTGGCGGGAGGGCGCTGCCTGGGCGTGATGGTGGGCGGCGTGGCCGCCTGGCAGGTGCCGGTCTGCCAGAAGCGCGAACGCTTCCTGCAGTCCTTCGGCGTGCAGGCCGCCAGCGCGCTCGAGACGGCGCTGCTGGAACACGGCCAGGCGCGGCGCCAGCTGGCCAGCGTGGCCGAGGAATACCGCGAAGCCTCGCGCCGCCTGCTGCACGAGGTGAACAACCCGCTGGCGATCATCAAGAACTACCTCAGTGTCCTCGACAGCAAGCTGGAACGCCAGAACCGGTAGCCACCGAGATGTCGGTGCTGAACGAGGAAATCGACCGCGTCGACCAGCTGGTCCAGGGCCTGGCGGAACTGAAGCCGCAAGCGGCCAACGCGCGTCATCGACGTGGCGACCGTCGCCGGCGATGTCGTGCGCCTGTTCCGTGCCGGCCAGTTCGTGCCGGCCAATGTCGATATCGCCACCGAGTTGGATGAAGGCGCGCGCCTGGCCGAGGGCGATCCCGACCTGCTCAAGCAGATCTGGTGAACCTGGTGAAGAACGCGGTCGAGGCGCTGGCGCCCGGCGGCGGACGCATCGCCATCGTCAACCGCGGCCAGGTGCACCGCGAGCGCAAGCTGTACGTGGAACTGGCCGTCACCGACACGGGGCCGGGCTTGCCGCCCGAGGTGATGGCCAAGCTGTTCTCGGCGGTGCAAAGCACCAAGGAGGGCGCGCACCGCGGCCGCGGCCTGGCGATCGTGCACGGCCTGGTCACGAAACTGAACGGCCATATTGCCTGCCGCAGCGGCAGGAACGGCACTGCATTTGACATTCTGCTGCCGGCACCGTCCGGCGCAAGCGGCGCGCCGGCCCTGTCCACGCGCGCGCTGGGTTCTGTATAAGGTCATGATGAACGTTTATTCCGCCAGCGGCGACCCGGGTAGCGCCAGCGGGCAGCTTGATTCCGGAAACGAAGCACGCCTGCTGCTGGTCGACGACGAGCCGCGCCTGCTCGCCTCGCTCCACGAACTGCTGAAGGGCCGCGGCTTCCACCTGACGACCGCCGGCTCCGGTACCGAGGCGATCGCCCACCTGTCGCGCAGCCGTTTCGACCTGGTCCTGCTCGACCTGCGCCTGCCCGACATCGGCGGCCACGAGATCATGGACTTCATGAACGAGCGCGGCGTCGGCGCCGACGTCATCGTCATGAGCGGCGAAGTCGGCATCGACGCTGCCATCGGCGCCCTGAAACGCGGTGCCTACGACTACCTGCGCAAGCCCTACAGCCGCGAGGAACTGCTCAAAACGGTCGGCAACGCGCTGCGGCAGCGCCGCCTGGCCCTTGACAACACCCGCATCGCGCAGCAGCTCGAGAACTCCGAAAAGATGTACCGCTACCTGGTGGACAGCTCGCCGGACATCATCTACACGCTGAACCACGAAGGCCGCTTCACCTTCGTGAACGACCGCGCCTACCAGCTGCTGGGCTTTACGCGCGATGAACTGATCGGCAAGCACTACTCGATCCTGGTGCACGAGGAAGACCTGGAGCGCGCGCGCTACGTGTTCAACGAGAGAAGGGTCGACGAACGCGCCTCGCGCAACGTCGAGCTGCGCCTGAAGTGCCGCGGTGCCCGCAGTAGCGGCGGTGACCGCACCTTCAACAACACGCTGATGACGATCTCGCTGAACTCGATCGGCATGCACGTGCCCGACAGCGAGGTGAAGAAGCTCGAGTTCTTCGGCACCTATGGCGTGGCGCGCGACATCACCGACAGGAAGCGCGCCGAGGAAGTCATCTCCTACCAGGCCTACCACGACATCCTGACCGACCTGCCGAACCGCATCCTGTTCAAGGACCGCCTGGGCCTGGCCGTAATCCAGGCCAAGCGCAAGCAGACCGAGCTCGCGGTCATGTTCATCGACCTCGACCGCTTCAAGCTGGTGAACGACACCCTCGGCCATGTCAAAGGCGACGAGCTGCTGCAGCAGGCCGCGCTGCGCCTGAAGGGATGCCTGCGCAAGGGCGATACCATCGCGCGCCAGGGCGGCGACGAATTCACCATCGTGCTGCCGGAACTGCGCGACCGCGACGACGCCCGCATCATCGCCGACAAATTCCTGGAAAGCCTGCAGCGTCCGTTCGATCTCGATGGCCACGAGGTGCACATCTCGGCCTCGATCGGCATCGCCATCTATCCCGGCGACGGCGAATCGATCGACGAGCTGCTGCGCCACGCCGACATCGCCATGTACCAGGTCAAGGCGCTGGGCAAGAACGGTCACAGCTTCTATCACGACTCGATGCTCGACGTGTCGCACCAGAAGATCGCGCTCGAGCAGTCGCTGCGCCGCGCGCTCGAGCATGGCGAACTGGAGATGTACTACCAGCCGCAGATCGACTCGGGCAGCGGCCGCATCATCGGCGCCGAGGCGCTGATGCGCTGGAACCACCCGACCCGCGGCCTGCTGTCGGCCGGCGAATTTTTACCCTTCGCCGAAGAGAACGGCCTGATGCTGCCGATCTCGGACTGGATGATCGTCGCCCTGTGCCGCGACATGCTGCAATGGAATCTGGTGAGTGGCCAGGCGGTGCGCCTGTCGCTGAACCTGTCGCCGCAATACCTCGATCGCGGCGACTTTTTCGAGAAGATGCGCGATGCGCTGGTGCGCTACGGGATTTCCCCTGGCCAGATCGAGGTCGAGATCACCGAGAACATCTGCATCCGCAACCCGCAGTACGCGATCGAGCAGCTGAACAAACTGTGCCAGCTGGGCGTGTCGGTGGCGATCGACGACTTCGGCACGGGATATTCCTCGCTGTCCTACCTGCACCGCTTCCCGATCCACACGATGAAGATCGACCAGTCCTTCGTCAAGGAGATCCATGACGCGGACGGCCACTATCCGGTGATCCTGGCGATCATCTCGATCGCGCGCGGGCTCGGCCTGCACCTGATCGCCGAGGGCGTCGAGACCGAAATCCAGGCCGACTACCTGCGCGCCAACGGCTGCGAGACCATGCAGGGCTACCTGTTCCACCGCCCGATCTCGCTGACCAGTTTCATCGGCGTGCTGCGCGCGCAAGGGGCGAACGCCGGCGCCGCGGAAGTCCGCGCACTGAGCGCCTGAGCCGTCGATGGACGCCGCCACCGTGCCTGACACAGGCGCCGGGAACCGTGACAAGGCCGCCTTCCAGCGCGCCGAGTTCGCACGCCTGAAGGCCCTGGCCGAACGCGGCGTCGCCAGCGCCCAGCACAGCCTGGGCTTCATGTACGTGAATGGCCAGGGCGTCGAGCGGAGCGACGAACTGGCGGTCGCCTGGTACCGCATGGCGGCCAGCGCGGGCTTCGAGCAGGCCCAGTACAACCTCGGCCTCATGTACCAGAAGGGACAGGGCGTGCCGCAGGACCTGGAGCAGGCGCGCTACTGGTATGGCTGCGCGGCCGAGCAGGGCTATGTGCAGGCCCAGTACAACCTGGGCTGGATGCACGCCAAGGGCCAGGGCACCCGCGTCGACATCCAGCAGGCGCTGCACTGGTTCGGCCAGGCGGCCGCGCGCGGCGACGCCGGCGCCCAGCACAACCCGGGCATGATGTACGAAGGCGGCAAGGGCGTGGCCCAGGACCTCGATGTGGCACTGGGCTGGTACCGGCGCGCCGCCGAGCAGGGTTATGCGCGTGCGCAGTTCGCGCTGGCGCTGCGCTACGACAGCGGCCAGGGCATGGCCCGGGATCCCGCCCAGGCGATCGAATGGCTGCGCCGCGCCGCCGGCCAGGGCCATGCCCCGGCCCAGTTCAACCTCGCGCTGCGCTACGACAAGGGGCAAGACCTGGCGCAGGACAGCCTGCAGGCGATTCATTGGTACGAACGCGCCGCCGAACAGGGACATGCCAGCTCGCAGTTCAACCTTGCGCTGATCCACGACAGCGGCAGCGGCGTGCCACGCGACGAGGCGGCGGCGCTGCGCTGGTACCGGCGCGCGGCCGAACAGGGCCATGCGGCGGCCCGGGACAACCTGGGCCTGCGCTACGAGCACGGGCAGGGCGTCGAACGCGACGCGGCGCAGGCAGCGCACTGGTATCGCCGGGCCGCGGCCCAGGATTTGCCGGCCGCGCATTACCACCGGGCCAGCTCCACGATGCCGGCAAGGGCGTCGCGCACGATCCGGCCCAGGCGGCCGCCTGCTACCTGCGCGCGGCCGAACAGGGCCACCTGCGCGCCCAGTTCGACCTCGGCCTGCGTTTCGAATCCGGCAGCGGCGTGCCCGTGGACGCGGTGCAGGCCTTGCACTGGTACCGGCGCGCGGCCGAGCAGGACTACGCGCCGGCGCAGCACATGGTGGGCGTGCTGCTCGAACGCGACGGGACCGCCGATCCGTTCGAGGCGGTGCGCTGGTACCTGCGCGCGGCCGAGGGCGGCCATGCGCCGGCCCAGTTCGCGCTTGGCCTGCGTTACGACAGCGCCCATGGCGTGGCGCGCGATTACGTGGCCGCCTTTCACTGGTACGCATGCGCCGCGCGCCGGGCCATGCGCGTGCCCGGTTCAATGTCGGGGTGATGTGTGCGACGGGGCAGGGCACGGCGCGCGACCCGGTCGAGGCTTACGGCTGGCTGGCAAGTGCGGCTGATGCAGGCGTGCCGGGGCGGGAGCCTACCTGAAGCGGGTCGTGGCGCGGATGGCTGTGCAGGAGTGGGAGCGGGTACAGGAGCGCCTGGGGCAGGCCGGCTAGCCTGGAACGATGCCGCGCCCGGTGGCGAACCTGTGGATGCGAAGAAGGGAAGCCGCATGCGGCACGGGGGCGGCAGAAGCGCCTGGGCGGCAGCGTCAGTCCGGCCGCCTCCGGCACCTGTTGCGCCAGCCGATGCAATAGCCCGGTTCAGGCAATGGGCAGCTTGGAACGGGCCTGGCACAGTTCATCGTGCAGCGCTTGCACCGCTTGCGCGGCAGGTAGGCTCACGCCCTTGCCGATCGACTCGATGAAGCGGCAGGCGGCAAAGCCCGCGGCGGCGCGGTCGTAGCGTTCCAGCCATTCGCGTCGCTGCGGCAGCCGCTCGGGCGCGACCGGCCAGGTGCCGGGCCGTGGCTTGAGATGGCCCCCGATGCCGATGCGCCATGGTTTGGCCGATACACGTGCCCGGAAGCAGTGCTGGTTCAGACACATGGACACGTACACCGGGTCGGTGCCCAATGCCCGAAAGCATTCGGCGACTTCGGCTTCCAGCGGATCGAACAGCCGGTGGGTGGCGAGCAGGCGCAAGCCGGCGGGCGTGCGGTAGAGATGCACCAGCCAGTCGGGACGCGTGCCCAGGAAGCGCACGACATTCGCGCGGGCGATTGCCTCCGGTCCCCCCTTGGCCCGAACCACTGTGCGGTGGATAAGCTGCGCAACCGGGTACGCAAGCAACAGGGCCAGCAGCGCACCGAGCACACCCGCTGCGCAGAGGGTGCCGAGGCTCTTGCCGGCCGCTGCCAGCAGTCCCACCCCGACGGCAATGGCTGCAAGCAGGAACAGCGCAGTGCCCTTGATCGTGCGCCCTCCGGGAGCGTCGGAGAAATCGATATCGGCAAACAGTACTCCGGGGGTATTGAGGCAGCGGGCGCCATACGAATTGCGGGTAATGACGGTCTCGCCGAAGCGCTCAACCACTTCCTCCCGGATCGGCAGCCCGTTGCCGCCGTTGTAAGGCACTTTGCGCTCGCGCCGCGGCAACGGTTCGCCGGAGACGGCGCGGGCAAGTGCTTCGGCTACGCGCGCCTGCGCGTTCCGTTGTGCGTCTGCCAAGCTGGCGTCGGACCAGCCGAAACGCCTGATCGTGACCTGCTTGCCTTTGCGGCGATAGTGGGCGCTTGCTTCGGCCCAGTAATCGGGGACGATCATCATGTGCTGGCCTGTCGAATTGCTGCCTGATTCGATGTCATGGTTGACGTCGATATAGGTTGGGGATCTGCCGCCGGCGAGGCGTGTGTGCGGCGTGCGTGCGGGAAGGCCGGGTGGCCGGCCTTCCCGGGTCTTTGGCTCAGCCCTGCGTGGCCGCAGCCAGCTTGCCCGATGCCTTCAGGTCGCGGATGAACTTGCCGATGATCTCGTCCGTCGCCAGCTTGGTCGACTGCTGGACGGCATTCTTCATGCCGAAGGCGCCGGCCAGGAACATTTTTCCACCCTGCGACTTGCCGTGGGCCGTATAGGTCTGCTTGAAGACTTCGCCTTGCGCGTTCTTTACGCTGATGGCCAGCGTGACGTGGGCGGCGAAGTCGTCGAAAGTGTAGTTCTGCAGCTCGAAAACGAGCGTGTTGCCGCTACCCTGGGTTTCCGTGCTGGCCTTGGCCAGGCTGCCGAAGGCGGCGGTGGCATCCTTCGATTGCATCGTTGCGTCGAGCACCTTGCCGAATTCCATCACCCAGACATTGGCATAACCGGTCGTCGCCGCGCGGAACTCGTAGTGGTGGTTCTGGGTGGCCGGCGGCAGGTAGTATTGATCGGCCGCCTTGACCGTCTGGAACTTGCTCTCGCCCGCGTTCTTGGCGAGGTATTGGCTGTAGTCGTCAGCCACCGGATGCATGACCGAGCAGCCCGTGGCCATCGTCAGCGCAGCAAGGAAGGCCAGGGTGCGTGGAATTGAAAACATGGAATCTCCGAAAATAATAGGTGAACTTGCCTAAGGTGCATGTGTGTCCTTGAACCGTGTTGCACTTCGTTATTGTTATTTTATTGCAAATTGGCAGCTTATTTTCTATAAATTTCATTTTTGCAACACGATCACCGGAAAAAGAGCGCGCTACCCTGTGCGAATAAAAGCTGGCGTCTGGAAATTCGATCGCGTACCTGCCCCGCAACACCTGCAAGCACCCGCGCGACGTCGGTACAGCGAGTGGTATATACTGTACGCCCATACAGTTTCTCCACTCCGATGAAACTTTCCGACAAGCTCGAAATCCTGGCGGACGCCGCCAAGTACGACGCCTCCTGCGCCAGCAGCGGTGCCCCGAAACGTGCATCCGACGGCAGCGACGGCGGTATCGGCGCCACCACCGGCATGGGCATCTGTCACAGCTACACGCCGGATGGCCGCTGCGTGTCGCTGCTGAAGATCCTGCTCACCAATTTCTGCATCTACGACTGCCAGTACTGCGTCAACCGCCGTACCTCGAACGTGCCGCGTGCGCGCTTTTCGGTCGAGGAAGTGGTGAAGCTCACCCACGACTTTTACCTGCGCAACTACATCGACGGCTTGTTCCTCAGTTCCGGCATCATCCAGTCGAGCGACTACACGATGGAGCAGCTCGTCGCCGTGGCGCGCCAGTTGCGCGAGGTGCACAATTTCAGGGGCTATATTCACCTGAAAACCATTCCAGATGCCGACCCGCTGCTCATCGCCGAGGCCGGCCGCTATGCCGACCGCCTGTCGGTGAACATCGAGCTGCCCACCCACGACAGCGTCACCCGCCTCGCGCCAGAAAAGAACGTGCATACCATCAAGCTGGCGATGGGTTCCATCCGCCGCAAGCTCGACGAAAAGGCCGAGGAGCCGAAAGCGCCATCGTTCGCGCCGGCCGGGCAGAGCACGCAGATGATCGTCGGCGCCGACGCCAGCGACGATCAAACCATCCTGAACACGGCCGAAACCCTGTACGGCAGTTATAAACTGAAACGCGTGTACTACTCGGCTTTCAGCCCGATCCCGCAGAGCCCGAAAAGCGTGCCGCTGGCGCCGCCGCCGCTCTTGCGCGAGCACCGCCTGTACCAGGCCGACTTCCTGCTGCGCAGCTATGGCTTTACCGCCGGCGAGTTGATGCCGCAGGCCGGCAACCTTGCGCTGGATGTTGATCCGAAACTGGCCTGGGCATTGTCGAACCGCGACCACTTTCCGATGGACCTGAACCGCGCCGAGGCCGAGATGATCGCGCGCGTGCCCGGCATCGGCCTGCGCAACGCCAAGCGCATCGTCGAACTGCGGCGCCTGCGCCGGGTGCGCTGGGAAGATCTGTCGCGCCTGCGTTGCAGCATGAAGAAGATCGCGCCCTTCGTCGTCACGGCCGACTACAAGCCGGCGCAGGGTCTCGCCAGTTCCGACCTGCTGCGGGCGCCACCTGGGCGCGCCGCAGGAGCAGATGAACCTGTGGCCGGAACTGCAGGCGGCATGAACCCGGCGGGCGCCGCCGCAGCTGCAAGGCTTGCCGCGGTGAGCGCCGGGCGGCCGCTGACCGTCGCTAATTTTGCCGAATGGCGCGCCGCCGCGCGCGACCTGTTGATGCACGGCGTGGCACCGGAACTGGTCACCTGGAGCGAACCCGGCGGCGCGGCCGCCGACCTCTTTGCCGACCTTCCTGGCGACGACGCCTCGGGTGCGCCGGACGCGGCCGCTTCTGCCGATAATGTTCCTGCCGGGGACAGTCCCCGAAACCGGCACCGCCCCATCAACCACGCATCCCGCGCGCCTTCATGGACATGCTGGGTCGGCCGCCTGCTGCCGCGTGCCCGACCGCTGGGCCTTCCTGTACCGGGTCATCTGGCGCTGGACCCACGGCGAGCACGACGTGCAGTCGCCGGCCGATGCCGACGGCGCACGCCTGCATGGCATGGTAAAGGCGGTGCGCCGCGAGGAGCACGACATGCATGCTTACATCCGATTCCGCGAACGGCCCCTGGATGCGGGCCCGCCGCAATTTGCCGCCTGGTTCGAACCGCGCCACGACGTCCTGCCGCGGGTTGCCGAGCATTTCAAAAACCGCATGGGCGGCGTCACCTGGATGATCGGTACCCCCGACGCCAGCGTGATGTGGGATGGCGCCACGCTGCACCACACCGGTCCCTTGATGAGCAGCGCGGCCGACCTGATTGATACCGGCGAAGCGCTCTGGCTCACCTATTACCGCAGCATCTTCAATCCCGCGCGCGTGAATGCGCAGCTGCTGCAAAGCCATATCCCGTCGCGTTTCTGGAAGAACCTGCCGGAGGGCGCGATCGTGCCTGCCATGGTGAGTAATGCCGAACTGGGTGCGCGCAGCACGGGCCAGGCGCAGGCGGTGGGCCGCAAGAGCGGCGCCACCATCCCGATCGCGCCACTCGACGCGCAACCGGAGCGCCAGCAGCCATCGAAACTGGACGAATGCCGGCGCTGCGAGCTGTGGCAGTTCGCTACCAGGCCGTGCCGGGAGCCGGGCCGAAGAAGGCGCCCATCATGCTGGTGGGCGAGCAGCCCGGCGACCAGGAAGACCTGGCCGGCGAAGCCTTTGTCGGCCCGGCCGGCAAGCTGCTCGACCGTGTGTTCGAGGCGGCGCAACTCGAGCGCCGCACGATTTATCTGACCAATGCGGTGAAACACTTCAAGTGGGAACCGCGCGGCAAGCGGCGCCTGCACAAGACGCCCGCCCAGCGCGAAGTCGAGGCCTGCCATTACTGGCTGGAGAAGGAACTGGCGGCCGTCAAGCCGAAGGTGATCGTGGCCCTGGGTGCCACGGCCCTGAAATCGGTCCTGCGCGATGGCAAGGCGAAGCTGGGAGACATGCTCGGCAAGGCAATCGAGCACGAGGGGCGCTGGGTCGTCACGGTCTACCACCCCTCGTACATCCTGCGCGTGCCGGACGAGGAAACCCGGCACCAGGCGTTCAACGTGATGGTCGAGGGCTTAAAACTGGCGCAGCAGTTGCTGGAGCGGCAGCCGGAAGAGCCGGCGGCCCAGGGTGGGTCTTGATTCCCCCGCTATGGCACGGTTGCATCCCAGGGCTTGCATCTCGATATGCGAAGGTGCCATTCCGCGCGGGCACAGGTGCCCACCCTACAGGGGGCGCCCGGCGAGGGTCCTGACCCCACGCGGTATGGCACTGGCGATCTTCGCAGGGTGGGCACTCTGTGCCCACGCGGTATAGCACGGTTGCGTCCACCTGAACGCATCGCGAGCCGCATAGATGTGATGTCGGTTCGATCGAATCAGTGTTACCGCCGTTTCGACGGGCAGGCGTGCTATACCGCGTGGGGTCAAGACCCCACCCTACGTCAAGCCGGCGTTGCGGTTTGGCAGACATCGCAACCGCTTACCGCCCCGGCATCACCGCCACATCGAAGCGCACCATATCCCCCGCGCTGACCTGCCTGGCTGCCGCCGGCGGCGTCACCGTCCCGATCGCAAACCCCGGCTGCACCTGCACGATCGTCACGGTGCCGACCGGCGTTTCCACGGTCCCGAGCGGCACCAGGGGATCGGCGCCGTACACCTGCTGGCGCGTGTCGGCACGATAGACGACCAACTGGTCGCCCGGCGCCACCGACGAGGTGCTGCCGGCGTCGATGAAGATGCGCTCGCCCTGCACCTGCACCACCTTGGCCATGAAGGGCAGGGGGAGCGAGGTCGGCGGCGATGGCGGCGATGCCTTCGTCGAGCGCGCGCAGGATGGCGCCGCCAAACGGCGTGGCGGCGAAGCTGGCGCTGCCGAACGGCTTGTCGCGCCCGACCGTCCCTTCGCCGGGCTGCTCGACCACCGCCGTATGGCGCGCCAGCAGGGTGCCGGTCAGGCCGTCGTGCACGAAGAAGGCGATCTCGATGCGGCGCGCGCGGCGCTTCCACAGGCCGTAATAGGCCGGCTGCTCGAAACGGCTGGCGTCGACGATCTCGCCCGAGATGACGAACTGGCTCTCGTGCATGGTCGCGATGCGGCGCACCGCCGCCGTGTCGGCAGCCGGGCCGCTGGCGCCGGGCGACACGACATAGGGACTGGCCTTGCCGAGGAACCTGCCCGATGCCGTCATGCGGCGCAGCAGCTCTGGGGCAGGCGGGTGGCGATGCCGTCGATGTCGTCGAGCTGGGGTGAGCTGCGCAAGTGGAAGGGCGTGACGACGAGTTTCTTCCTGTAGGCGAGGTTGACGCTGCCGCGCGGGCGCGTCTTCTTCCTTCACCGCGATGCGCACGTGCAGCAGCTGGCCCGTCTGCCACTCGCGCAGGACGCTGTAGCGGTCGAATTCCGCGGCCGGCTGGACGCGGCTGCTGTCGAACGAGGTGCCGCGGCTGCTGGCGCCGGCGGCGACTTCCACGCGCGCGGCACTGCGCAGCCCGAGCTGCTCGAGGGCGTCGCGAATGGCATTCTGGCGAGCTTTCGCCACGCCGCCTTCGGCGATGGCGGCGACGCCTTCGGCTTCGATCGGGGCGGAGAAAGCGGGCAGTGCGCTCGCGGCCAGCAGCAGGGGCACGAGGATTGCCGCCAGCGCGGCGCGAAAGAAGGCGAAGGCCTTACTGGGCATGGTAGAACGACGCGCCATAGGCGGCGCCGGGGCCGGCGCCTCCCACCATGGTGCGGGCGGCCTTGGCCACCGCCGGAGCGGGGCTGGCAACCTGGGCTTGGGAGGGGGCCGCATTGGTGTCGAAATCCATCTCCACGCTCGTCTCGTAGCTGCCGTCTTCGCGCTGGGTAACCTTGGTCACGCGCGCGCCACGGATGAAGGCGTCAATATACACCTTGAAACTATCGTCCTTGAGCGCCATCGAGCCAACCGTGCTGCCGCCTTCGATGCGCAGGCCATAGACCTGTTCGGCCATGGCGCGGTAGGCGTCCAGGCGCGCGGCGCGCATGGCCAGCAGCTTGCGCTGGGCCGGCGACACACGGTCGCACTGGCCTTCGCAGGCGGCCGTGTTGACGGCGCCGTAGCCGGTTGCGTGCAGCGTGACGAGGACAGGTTGGTGAGCGGGCGCCTGGTGCGCCATGGAAGGCAGGGTGCCGCAGGCGGACAGCAGCGAAGCGCAGGCGAGGGCGAGGACAGCGACGATTTTCATGACGGATCCGGTGGGAAAATGCAGGCGCGATGAGCGCGGTATCAGTCTGAATAACGGTCGGCTGCGCCGGATCTTGATGGACGTACGGAAATATTTTGCCGCAAAGCAGTAAAATCGCAAGCTTCTTGCCGGCTCCATCACGCCGGCGATGCCTGTTCGATCACGCTGGTGGCCGTCCTGTCATCGCCTGCCGCGAATCAAGCTCAGCAAGTCAGGACGAGGACAGCACGAACTGATTGCCTCGGGGTCCTTCATGATCGCAAACCTGCCCCAGGGCTGCTTCTGCGGCGGCGACACGCTTGGGCGACACGCAACAGGCATCCCGCACGCCCGTGATCTCCGCAGATGCCCGGCATGCATATGGCTCTTGTAACATCTTGTTTCTTGCTTATCTTGCTTAATGCAAAGACAATCCCCCTAATAGCTTCAACAACGATTACCAGAAGGGATGTCACGATGTTGCAACGCGTTTTGCCCGCATTGATTCTCTGTTCCCTGAGCCTGCCGGCATGGTCGCAGGCCACGGCCGAGACTGCGCCCCAGACGGCAACGGCCGCGCCCGAGCCAGTAGGGGCCGCGCCGGCAGCGGTGACCGAGATTGTCGAGGAGGCGCCCCAGACCGTGCTCGTTTCCGGCGCGCGACCGGGTCCGGGCCTGTGGAAGGTGTCGAAGGGCGATCACATGATGTGGGTATTCGGCGTCTACACGCCCTTGCCCGAGAAAATGGAGTGGCGCTCGCGCAATGTCGAGAAAGCCATCGCCGGTTCCCAGGAATACCTGAAGCCGCCATTGGCGCAGATCGGTGTCGGCTGGGGCGCCATCACGGCCTTGCCCTTCCTGATCGGCGTCAAGAAAAATCCCGATGGCGCCGAGCTGAAGGATTTGCTGCCGCCCGACGTCTATGCCCGCTGGCAACCGCTGAAACAAAAGTATTTTGGCAACGACAGCGGCATCGAGCGTGAACGCCCTTCGTTCGTGGCCTTCGAGTTGTCGAACCGTGCGCTCAAGGAGGCGGGCCTGACCCGCGGCACCGAGGTGGAAAAGACCATCGAGGGGCTCGTCAAGAAGCACAAGCTGAAAGTGAGCGACCCGACGGTCGAAATCAAGATCAAGGATCCGGGCAAGGCCGTGCGCGACTTCAAGAAGTCGGCGATGGACGACGTGCCCTGCCTGGCCAAGACCATGGAGCGCCTTGAAAGCGAACTCGGCGCTACGCGCGAGCTGGCCAATGCCTGGGCGACGGGTGAGATCGAAAACATTCGCAAGCTGAACTATGGCGACCGGGCAGCCTGCAAGCAGGCCGTCCTCAGCAGTTCCCTGGCAAAGAATCAGCCCGAATTGCACACCCTGACGCAACAGGCATCGGACTCCTGGCTTGCCGCCGCCGAGAAAGCGCTGGCGGCCAATACCAGCACGTTCGCCATGGTGCACATCAAGGATATCCTCGATCCAAAGGGCATCATCGCGACACTCCAGGCGAAAGGCTATACGGTGGAGGCGCCGAAATGAGGCCCGCGATGGCGAAACGCACCTCGGCCGTACTGGTCCTGTGCTTGCTGGCCCTGCCGGCCCGGGCGCAGAGCGAGGCCGGCAGTACGCCGGCGGCGCTGGCACCTGCGGCAAACCAGGCAAGCCCGGCCGCCGCCCCGACCCTCGAGAACGGCGAGGCCCTGCCCCAGACCGTGCTCGTCTCGGGCAGCCGCCCGGGTCCGGGCTTGTGGAAGGTGTCGAAGGGCGAGCATGTGCTATGGGTGTTCGGCACCTATTCGCCCTTGCCGGCCAAGATGGAATGGCAATCGCGCGCGGTCGAAAGGATCATCGCGCACTCCCAGGAATACCTGAAGCCGCCGGAGGTGAGCGTCGACGTCGGCTGGAGCGGGGTGGCGGCCTTGCCTTTCCTGATCGGCGCCAAGAAAAATCCCGATGGCCGCGAGCTCAGGGACATCCTGCCGCCCGAGTTGTATGCGCGCTGGCTGCCCCTGAAGGAAAAATATTTCGCGGGCGATCAGGGCGTCGAGCGTGAACGGCCTTCCTTTGTCGCCGACGAACTGTACAGCCGCGCATTGCGCCACGCCGGCCTGTCGCGCGGGGATGAAGTACGCAAACGAATCGGCGAGCTGGCCGAAAAACACCACCTGAAATTCACCGATGCCAGCTACCACGTGACGATCAAGCAGCCGGTCAAGGCGCTGCGCGAGTTCAAGAAGTCCAGCATGGACGACGTGCCTTGCCTGGCCAGGACCATCGACAGCCTGGACACGGACGTCGACGTGATGCGTACCCGTGCCAACGCCTGGGCGGTCGGCGACCTCGACGAGATCCGCAAGCTGAGCTTTGCCGACCGCACTGCGGCCTGCAGCAATGCCCTCGGAACCAGTTCGGTCGCGACCTTGCAACCCGAGCTGAAGGACATGCACGCGCGCGCCGCCGAGCAGTGGGTGGCGGCTGCGGAAAAGGCGCTCGCCACGAACGCCAGCACCTTCACGGTCGTACACATCAAGGAAATCCTGCACCCGCATGGCGTCATAGCAACACTGCAGGCGCGCGGCTATACGGTCGAGCCGCCGAAATAAGGCCGGGCAGCCATGCTGCCCGGGGCGGATTGTCACCGTTCGAACGACCGCGCATGCTGGCCCGCCCCGGCCAGCATGCCGCCTCACCACCGTCCACTAGCAATCCTTGCCAAAAAAACATTTCGCGCGACGTGAAAGCGGGTTGATGCGTTATCATCATCGTCGAATCTGCTGCGAAGTTCTCGCAAGCAATCATCAGGCGGAAAGCGCCGCATGCAAGGAAATGGAAGGATTACGATGAAGCTGTCACACGTGTTGGATGTCGCCTCGCAGTACATGCGCGCGGAGTTGTATGCCATTTCATCGATCCGGCGCCTGTCCGACGTGCACCTGCTGTGGGGCCCGATGTACGCGCGGCGCAACCTCGGCCTGGGCGCCAAGTTCTTTTCCCTCTACAGCCTGGCCGAGGTGCCGAAGCGCACCTGGTCCGACTATCTCGATAACGAGCCGCTCAAGAAACGCTATGCCGCCGTTACTTCGGTCGAAGCACGCCAGCTGGCCGACGACAAGATCAAGTTCTTCGAGCATTGCACCGGCCACGGCATCGCCACGGCGCACATCGTTGCCCTGATCACCAAGGCGGCGCCGGAAGGCAGCAGCATCCCCCACATCCTGGCACCAGGCGACCTGGCGCGCCTGCTCGTGCCCGGCGAATACTTCGTCAAGCCCAGCCACGGCTCGCACGGCAAGGGCACCTTTTCGCTGAGCGTCACCCCCTCGGGTGTGCGCTGGAGCGGCGGCAACAGCGGTTCCTTCGAGGACCTGGCGCGCTATTGCGAAGCGGCGCTGCAATTTACGCGCGCCCTGATCGTGCAGCCCAAGCTGGTGAACCACGGCATCATCAAGAACATCACCCAGTCGAAGGGGCTGTCGACCATCCGCGTCGTCACCATCCGCAAGGCCGAGCAAATCGAAGTCATTGCGGGCGCCGTGCGCATCGTCGTCGGCGAATCCGATGTCGACAATTTCTCGCATGGCGCCAGCGGCAACCTGGTGGCCGGCGTCGATGTCGAGACCGGCAAGATGATCACGGCGATCGGCTCCAGGTCGCGCACCTGGCCGGCGATGAAGGACGTGCCGATCCACCCGCAGTCGGGCGCCTCGATCGTCGGCGTGCAGGTGCCGCACTGGCCGCAGGTGCTCGAGCTGGTGAAGAAGGCGCACACCTCGATCGAGGGGCTGCATACGGTGGGCTGGGACGTGGCCGTGCTGGAGGACGGCCCGGTGATCGTGGAGGCCAACTGGCGCTACGACATCGACATCCTGCAAGTGGCCTACAAGAAGGGTTTCAAGCCGGTCATCGACGCGAAACTGGCCTGCTGAGGGCCTTCCCGGCGGGGCGGCCTGCACTCCCTCAAAGGCCGATGCAAGGTTGTCAATGCCGGGAAAACTCGCGTAGAATGCGACGAGTCGCGGGTGTAGCTCAATGGTAGAGCAGAAGCTTCCCAAGCTTACGACGAGGGTTCGATTCCCTTCACCCGCTCCACACCTTTGCCGCACACGGCAGCTATCTCTTCTTCCCCAGCTTACCCGCCATCAGGCTGCTTGCGGCGCTTGGCCAGGCATTCCTGCTGCATCTTCGGATCCGCACCCAGCTCCCCCAACAGGCGCATGATGTTTTCGCTGTTGCGAAAGCGCGCCTCCTCATAGGCGGTGCGGCAGGCGGGCCCCGTGTAATTGACATCGGCACCGGCAGCGACCAGTTTGCGCACGACGGGCGCCAGCTTGGCTTCCTTTTCCAGAATCTCTTGCCGTCGCTGCTCGTCGTCGGGCCAGCGGCCTAGCGCGCCGCTGTACCTCATCAACTGCATCAGGAGGCTGTCCCTCGGTACCAGCCCCGGCTGGACGGTGTCTACTTTCGCCCCTTTGGCGACCAACAGGTCCAGCATCGGCAGGTCGAACCCCAACGCGGCCTTGGCAAGCGGATTGCTGCCCTCGGGCGGATTCACGTTGGCGCCCCGGTCGATCAGCAATTGCGCCATGCGCGTGTCCCCAACACCCACCGCAACCGCGAGCGGCGTCTCGTACACGCTGCCGTAGCTGTTGAGCGAATCCCTGGGCGGCTCGAGTTTGGCACCCCTGGACAGCAGATACTCGACCATCTCGGCATTGCGCGCACGGATTGCCCCTTTCAGCGCGGCGCTTTCGCTGGCGTCGATCCGCGCTCCCCGCTGCAGGAACAGGTCGACCAGGGCCCTGTGTCCGCTCTCGGCCGCGATGGCGATCGATGGCGAATCGCTGTTCCCGCGGTCCTCGATTGGCTCGCCCTGGCTGAGGAAGCGGCGGACCTTGTCGATATCGCCCGCGCGGATTGCCGCGACATAGGCCATGCTGCGCAGATGCTGGTCGATCTCGGCCTGCCGTTTCCGGGACTCGGCCGGGGTCAGCAGCACTTCGGCCATGGCATGGGTGAGGCGTCCGATATCGGCCTGTCGCATGCCATCGGGCGCGAGCACGGTCTCGCTCATTTCCAGTGCGGCGAGTGGCCTTTGCAGTACTCGGCCGCGCAGGTAAATGCTGAGGAAGCCTGTGTAATTGAACGAGAGGAGTTCGCCGTTGTCGTACCTGGGCGCGCTGTCGATCGAGGCGGGCAAACGCAGCGGCGCGAAATCCATGACCTTGCGGATGAATGCTTCCGTGCGTGCCGGGTCGAGCGGCTCGCATGGCCAGTTGCGCTGCTTGTAGAGCCGGCAGCTTTGGGCAGTCGTTTTCGTCTTGACGAACCAGGTCGCCACGGCGTCGCCGGTATGGCTATCCGGACTCTCGATGAGCAGGGAGGCCTCGATCGCTTCGCCGCTGTAGTCGGCCAGCCGCTGGTGAATGGGGCGCTGCGGATGTTGCGCCGGCCAGTGATGCATGAACTCCTTCTCGGCAATCGGATGCGTACGCAGGGCCGACTGGTAAGACAGATCCCATTTCAGGTCAGCGGCGCCGCTGGCAAGGGGAATGAAGAATGCGTTGGCCAGGACGAGAACAGTCCATGGCCGGAATCGTGCCTTCGCGCTCGCTGTAAAGAGCGGAAGCGCGGGTACGAAGCGGACAAGTGTACGGGCGAAGGGCATGGTGTCTGAGGTGTTAAAAAAATGACAAGTCTAGCAGTTTCCTCACGTTAAACAATCGACCCTGGCATCCCGCTATCAGCAGAAACTTCAGAACGGCAGCGGCGTATCGTCTCCGGACGGCGGCTCGGCCAGGTCAATCTCGCGCAGCCTCAGCTCCTCCAGCTGCAGCAAGGCCAGCAGCTGCCCGGTCTGGAAGGGCGCATAGGCGCGAAAGCCGTTCGGCTCGACCGACACCAGCATCACGGGCCGCCCGGGGAAGTGCGCGGCGACTTGGCGCAATACCGGCTTGCCGTTCTCACCCAGGGTATAGCGCGATTCGACGATGGCAACGACAGCGGACGATCCATGGAAGGGGAATTCGGTAACCTGCACTTTCATCAGATACGGTCGCTTTCCTTGCGCACCACACGCCCGATGATGAGGCAGCTGTCGCCTTCGCAGGCGCGGCGGTAATAGGTGCGCTGGTCCGGGTTGTCCGAGGCCAGCCACCAGCGGCCGCCATCCTTCTGCATGCGCTTGACGACCGGTTCGCCGTTGAAATTCACGGCGAACACTTCGCCCTGCACCGGCTTGCGGTCGGCCGTATTGATGACGACGATATCGTCCTCGTACAGCGTCGGCTCCATGCTGGCGCCCTTGACGAGAATCGCGATCAGGTGCGTCGGGTTGAGGCGTTTACGCTCGATCCAGTCGCGGCGCATGCCGACGGTGCCGCCGTCGTGGTGCTCGGGCTCGGTCTGGAAGCCGGTGACGCCGGCGGACAGGCGCAATTTCACCATCGGCACCTGCACGAATGCCTCGTCGTTCGCATCGAGTACCACCACGCGCATCGCGCCAGGGGCGAGGGCGGCCGGGTCCGCGCCCTGCAGGCCGGCGATGATGGCGGGCGGCAGGCTTTTGCCGGTCACCCTGGCAATGGCCAGCAACTGCTGCAGGTTGGGGCTGTGCTTCTCCGTCTCCCAATGGGAAATATTCGCCTTGGTATGGCCGCGCGCCGTGCCGAGCTCGAAGGCCAGCTTCGAGCCCAACGCTTCCCCGGACAGGCCGGCCTCTTTCCTGGCCTCTTTCAGCCAGTTGGCAATCATCGTCTTAAGTTCCATGGCGCAAGCATACTTGGAGCTAGCGCAAAAGTATAGAAAAACTTGACCGCAATGTATAGAATAACTATACTAAGTTTAACTTATGTCAACACCCACAGGGGGTATTGACGGGCCAACGCGAGAGGAAACCATGAGCAAGCTGCCTGATATTGATATGACGCGCACCATCGACGCCCTCGGATCGCTCATGGCTTCCTTTACCCTGGCGGAGTGGAGTGTGCTGGCGGGCATCGTGACTGCGCTCGTCAGTTGTATAGCGAACGTGGCCTACATGCGCCGCAAGGATGCGCGCGAGCAGCGCCAGGCCGAGCTGGCCGAACGGGAAGCGCTGGCGCGCCTTCGCGCCGCCGAGATCGCACGGAACGTGGAATCGCAGCATGTCGGCTGAGCATTCCGCAAGCCAGCATCGCCGGCCTGCGGCACCGCGCTAACGGGCACTCAATAAACTGCCGGCCCGGAATGCCGTGTCGCCCGCAATCTTGCAGACGTGCATGCCGCGCAGCAGGTGGCGGTGGGCGGTGCTGGCGAAGAAGATGCCGGCGTGTTCCGGGCAGACCGGCGTCACCTGGCCCGACACCGGATTGACGATCTCGGCCACCGCTTCACCGGCCGCGACCCGGTCTCCCAGCCGCTTGAGGAAGACCAGCACGCCGGAGTGGGGCGCCGACAAGGGTTCCACCGCTTCCAGCGGCGTCGGCGCGCACAAGGGTGCCGGCAGGGGTTCCAGCGGCAGGTCGAGCACGCCTTCGCGCGCCAGGTATTGCAGCAGGGCGCCGGCATCCGGCCGCGCCAGGCCATAGTCGACATCGTTTTCGCCACGCAGTTCCACCGTCACCGCAACGCAGGCCGGAGGAATGGCCACGCCCTGTCCGAAGTGTTCGGCCAGGTCCCACCACAGACGGCTGCAGGCCTCGTCGAAGGGTTCGCCGCCCGACTCGCGCGCCAGCAGTACCACGTGCGATTGCAGCAGCGCCGCCAGCGGCCCGACCTGTTCGGCCAGCGGCTCGCCGGCGTACATGTGCAGCACCGCTTCGTTATCGCAATGCAGGTCGAGCATGATGTCGGCGTCGATCGCCATCGACAGCAGGGTTTTCTTCAGAATACCGCCACTCGTCTTCGGCTCCCAGGTTTCCAGCGAGCGGCGGGCGTGGGCGCGAATCAGGGCGACGTTCGCCGCGGCATCCTCCCCCAGCTTGCCTTCGAGCGATTGTTTGAGGTCTTCGGCCACGTGTTTATAGGCGCGGTTGAAGTTCACGCCGCTCGATAAATCGTAGCGGCCGAAGGGGGTACCGTGGATGGTTTGCGACAGGCCGATCGGGTTGGCCGCCGGCACCAGGATGATTTCTCCCTTGACGCGGCCTTCGGCGTCGAGCCGCTCGAGCTCCTGGCGCAGGAAGTGCGCGACCAGCATGGCCGGCACCTCGTCGGCGTGCAGGGAGGCCTGGATATACACTTTCTTGCCCCTGCCGGGCTGGCCGTAGTGGTAGGAAGTCAATTGAAAGGTCGCGACATTGTCTTCGATCGCGATCGGGTGTTTGGTTGCATGCATTCGAAGCGCCTCGGCAGGGTCAAGCTGGGATGGATCGATTATCGCGCAATTGCTTTTCTGATCACACACCGGTGCTTTCCTGCAACGGCGGCGCCCCTCCAACAGGCTCATGGGGGGAAGGGCTAGGCTATAATGGCCGCCGTTCTTTCCTCCACCCCGATTCCATGTCCGAAGAGAAGCCAACCAACGGCCCAGCCCGTACGATGCTGTACGACCCTACCGAACATCGCATCCGCAGTTTCGTCACGCGCGCAGGCCGGCTGTCGACCGGGCAGGCGCGCGCGCTCGAGGAATTCGGGCCGCAGTTCCTGGTCGAGTACAAGAAAGAGATGCTCGACTACCCGGCTGCCTTCGGCCGCACCGCGCCCGTCATCCTGGAAATCGGTTTCGGCATGGGCGACACCACCGCGCACATCGCGCGCCAGATGCCGGAGAAAGACTTTATCGGCGTCGAGGTGCACACGCCGGGCGTGGGCAGCCTGCTCAAGCAGATCGGCGAACAGGGCATCACGAATTTGCGCCTGATCCAGCACGATGCCTTCGAGGTGCTGAACCACATGATCGCCGACGGCTCGCTCGACGGCGTGCACATCTTCTTCCCCGACCCCTGGCACAAGGCGCGCCACAACAAGCGCCGCCTGATCCAGACGCCCTTCGTGCAGCTGCTGTGCCGGAAGCTGAAGGCGGGTGGCTATATCCACCTGGCGACCGACTGGGAAGATTACGCGGTGCAGATGCTGGAAGTGCTCGGTGCCGAGCCGATGCTGGTCAATACGGCCGAGGGCTATGCACCGCAGCCGGCCTACCGGCCGCTGACCAAGTTCGAGAACCGTGGCCTCAAATTGGGGCACGGGGTGTGGGATCTGGTGTTCCGTAGGGTGGGCGGCTAACACCGCGCGATTGGATGCACTGTGGTGCTGGCGCCGCCCACGCGTTCAACGAACGTTTGCAAATCGCGAAGGCGTGGTGCATGAACGAGCGTTTGCAAACCGCGACGGCGTGGTGCATGTACCGGTTGAACGCGTAGGCGGCGTTGGCGTTGCGTCGATGCCAATTGTCGGGTGGAGCCGCCTACCCTACGGACAACGCGGCCCTTACACCATCTCGTTGATGATGGCGACAATCTCGGCGCCATACGACACCAGCTTCTTCTCGCCGACACCCGACACGCCGCGCAGCTGCTCGAGCGAGGCCGGCTTGACCTTGGCGATCTCGCGCAGCGTCGCGTCCTGGAACACGACATAGGCCGGCACGCCGTGGGTGCGCGCGGCGCCCATGCGCCAGGAACGCAGGCGCTCGAACAGCGCCTGTTCCGATTTCGACAGCTCCAGCTCCTCGTAGCCCTTCGAGGACGAGAAGGCGCGCTTGGGCTTGACGGGCTTCTGGTACTGGCGCAGCTGCACTTTCTGGCCGCCCTTCAGGACCGGGCGCGCGGCGTCCGTCAGTTTCAGCGACTGGTAGGATTCGTGGTCGACCGTCACCAGGCCGAGGGCGATGGTCTGGCGCACGATGGCGCGCCACTCCTGCTCGCTGCGGTCGCTGCCGACACCGTACACCGACAGGCTGTCGTGGTGCCACTGGCTGATGCGGTCGGTCTGCACGCCGCGCAGCACATCGATCACGTGGCCGGCGGCAAAGCGCTGGTCGACCCGGTAGATGGCCGACAGCAGCTTTTGCACCGGCACGGTGGCATCGAAACTCACCGGCGGGATCAGGCAGGTATCGCAATTGCCGCAGGGGCCGGAACGCTCGCCGAAATAGTCGAGCAAGTGCATGCGCCGGCAACTGAGCGTTTCGCACAGGCTCAGCATGGCATCGAGCTTCACCGACAGCACGCGTTTGAACGTTTCGTCGGCTTCGGACTCGTCGATCATCCGGCGCTGCAGCACCACGTCCTGCAAGCCATAGGCCATCCAGGCCGAGGCCGGCATGCCGTCGCGGCCGGCGCGGCCCGTTTCCTGGTAATAGCCTTCGATACTTTTCGGCAGGTCCAGGTGGCACACAAAACGCACGTCCGGCTTGTCGATGCCCATGCCGAAGGCAATCGTCGCCACCATCACGATGTTTTCTTCGCGCAGGAAACGGGCCTGGTGGTCGGCGCGCTTGGCGTATTCCATGCCGGCGTGATAGGGCAGGGAGCGGATGCCGTTTTCGTTCAGGAAGTCGGCCGTTTCCTCGACTTTCTTGCGCGACAGGCAGTAGACGATGCCCGAGTCGCCCGGGTGTTCCGTAGTAATGAAGTCGAGCAGCTGCTTGCGGCCGGTGGTCTTTTCGACGATCGCATAGCGGATGTTCGGACGGTCGAAGGACGAGACGAACTTGCGCGCATCGTCGAGTTGCAGGCGGTGGGCGATTTCGTCGCGCGTCTGCTGGTCGGCCGTGGCCGTGAGCGCGATGCGCGGCACGTCGGGAAACTGCTCGTGCAGGATCGACAGGCGGATGTATTCCGGCCGGAAATCGTGTCCCCATTGCGAGACGCAGTGGGCCTCGTCGATGGCGAACAGCGAGATGCGCGAATCGAGGAACAGGTCCAGGCAGCGCTGCGTCATCAGGCGCTCGGGCGCCACGTACACCAGGTCGATCTCGCCCGTGCGCACCAGGCGCTCGATGCGCAGCGTTTCCTCGAAGGTCTGGGTCGAATTGAGGAAGGCGGCGCGCACGCCGACTTCTTCCAGCGCATCGACCTGGTCCTGCATCAGCGCGATCAGTGGCGAGACCACCACGCCGACGCCGTCGCGCAGCAGCGCCGGGATCTGGTAGCACAGCGACTTGCCGCCGCCGGTCGGCATCAGCACCAGGGCATCGCCACCGCTGGCAACGTGCTGGACGATGTCGGCCTGCTGCCCGCGGAAGGCGGGATAGCCGAAGACGGTCTGCAGCAGGTGCAGCGCGCGCGCCTCCAGGTCCTGGTCGAGTTGCTGGGTAGTCATGGATTCGCTTTCGGCTTCATTCCGCCCAGTTCACCAGCCCATAATGCGCGGTGACGAGGACGATCACGCCGAACACGATACGGTACCAGGCGAAGAGCGTGAAGTCGTGCGAGCTGATGTAGCGCAACAGCCAGCGCACGCACAGGAAAGCGGAGACGAAGGCGGCCAGGCCGCCGATGCCGAACATCGGCAGGTCGGCGCTTGATAACAGCGCCCGCTCCTTGTAGACCGAGTACACCGTCGCCGCCAGCAGCGTCGGGATGGCGAGGAAGAACGAGAATTCGGTGGCCGCCTTGCGCGACAGGCCGAACAGCATCCCGCCGATGATGGTCGCACCCGAGCGGCTGGTGCCGGGAATCAGGGCGAAGGCCTGGGCGCAGCCGACTTTCAGGGCGTCGACGATCGTCATGTCGTCCACCGTCTCGATGCGCGCGGCGGCGGGCGTGGCCTTGTGGCGGCGCTCGACCCACAGGATCACGAAGGCGCCGATGATGAAGGCCATGGCCACCGGCACCGGCTTGAACAGCTCCGCCTTGATCATCTTGCTGAACACCAGGCCGAGCAGCGCGGCCGGCAGGAAGGCGACGACCAGGTTGAGGACGAATTTCTGTTGCTTGCGCTCGGAGAACAGGCCCGTCAGCACGCTGGCGATGCGCGCACGGTATTCCCAGATCACGGCCAGCATGGCGCCGGCCTGGATCGCGATTTCGAAGACTTTTACTTTCTCGCCCGTGAAGTCGAGCAGGCTGCCCGCGAGGATCAGGTGACCGGTGGAAGAAATCGGCAGGAACTCGGTAAAGCCCTCGACCAGGCCCATGATGATTGCCTTGATGGCGAGAAGAATATCCATGTATTGCTTGTGTGTAAGTGGGGAGTGCGAGCAGGGATGGCGTATTGCGCGTAGCCGCGAAGCTTACCACGAGCCGGCCTCTTGCCGTTGAGCCGGCTATCGACGGCGCGGCTTTTTGGCGTCGGCAAGCGGCCTTTTTTCGGACAAGTGACTACCGATATAGTCGTGTTGGAAACGTCGTGTTGGAAACGGAAAAAGCGGCGCGCAAACGTGCGCCGGCCGCCGCGCGACGTGCTAGACTCGTCCGCATGAGTAACGCTGCCATACGACGATGAGTATTGTTGCAATCCTGCTCTTGCTGGCGGTCGCCTGGTCCGTCCTCTCGAAAGGAAGCATCCCCAACCCCTTCCGTGCCCGCACTTGCCAGGGCCGCCTCTGGCGCAGGGCTTTCCCTGCCGCTTCCAAGAAGCAAATCCGCGAATTCCTCTCCCTGTTCACCGATGCCTTCGCATTCCGCGACATCGACCAGCTGAAGTTCCGTCCCGACGACCAGTTGCTGGGCATTTATCGCGCCCTGCATCCGTCGAAGTGGATGGCCGATGCGCTGGAACTGGAAATTCTGTCCGCCGAGCTGCGCGCCCGCTATGGCGTGGCGCCGGACACCTGGGACGAGCGCATGACGCTGGGCGCCCTGTTCGCGTATATCCAGAGCCGCCCGCCCAGGGCCGCCAAGTAAGCCCTTGCGCTGCCGTTGCAAATAATTAATACAACCATCTTGTATTGACGGTGCCCGTGCTTATCTATCGGGCATGCTGAAAAACGAACTCAACTGGCGGCGGCCGCTTTTCTATCTGCTGCTGCCGATCCTCTTCGTCATGGCCTTCCTCGGCTTCCCCTTGCCCGTCGCGCCCCCGCCCGCGACCAAGCCGGCGCAGGAGATCTCGACCACGGTCAAGAAGAAGAAACGGCTGCGCCTGCCAAGCGAGTTGCCGCGGATCGGCGAGGGCCCTGCGGACAAGGACGAACGCAGCTGAAAACCGCCGGACGCTGGACCGCCGGACCGCCGGATCGCCGGACCGTTAGCTTCCCTGTGTCGGCGTTGCGGGGGTGATGTCGTCGCCCAGGTCCATGTTGCGCAGGGCGCCTTTCTGGCGCTGCTGGTAGATCAGGTCGTTGATTGTCTTTCCCAGTCCATTGACTTCGCCGAGATTGCGGTTGAACTCGGCCACGTCGGCTTCGGACTCGAACGCCAACTGGTCGCCGTCCAGCTGCACCGTGGCGTGCCTGCTTTCGACCAGACCGACCATGCGCCGGTGCGCCGTCAGCAGTTGGCGCGTCAATTCACCGTATTTGAGGCCGAAATCATAGAATTCGCGTCCCTGCTTGTCGAGCATGCCCGCCAGGGCATTCGGCGGGAGGTTCAGGGCCAGCAGGTCGGCGCGCATCCCGTTGAACGCGCGCTCGCTGCTCTTTTCCATCGTCTCCAGGGCACGTTCGCAGCCGTCGAGCGCCTGCCGCGCCGCGGCAATGCCGTCCTTGGCCAACAGGTTGGCGGCACGCAGCGCCGTTTCCATGCCCGCGTCCCTGCACCCATGGGACATCGTGTCGGAGGCGATCATTTGTTCCCTGACCTGGTGGACGGTCAGTCCCGTCAGGCGGTCCAGGTAGGGCAGGCCCACCTTGTTCAGCTTGGGCATGTACGGCGTACCGCGGTTTTCCGCCAGCTCGGCGACGGCGCGCCGGACCTCGGCGACGGCACGCGCTTCCATCCGCTGCGTGAAGGCGGTGCCCAGCTCGCGCCACACGGGTCCCAGCTCCGGCCCTATCTTCTTTTCCATGGTCCAGTAGGCTTGCATGGCGGCCTGTTGCTGGCCCAGCGGCACGGGACGCTTGCGTGCCATCGCACTCAGCGTCGCGGCCTGGGCAGGCGTGATGTAGCGTGCCATCGCCGGCGCCGCCTTCGCGTAGAACTGGGCCGGCGTCATTGACGCCAGCAAGGCCTGCAGGAACTCGCGCTGGTAGGTTTCGCTCGGGAGCGGGATCGACTTGACCCCACGCTCGTACCAGTGCACCGATTCGAGGAAGACGCCGATATCGGCCGCATAAGCGGAACCGGTACCTGGCGCCGCGCCCTCGGAACGCTGCGGTGCCGCGGGCGCGGCGCCAGCGGCCAGCGGCAGCGCGAGTGCGAGGACGATGTGTGCGAGACGGACCAACTTGGTCATGGTGAATCCTTACGGTTGCGGGCGGCCGAGCTCGATGCGTGCCGCGTGATAATAAAGGCTGGCCACTGCGCCCTTGTCGGCGGCGCGCTGGAAAAAGGCGCGCGCCTTGACCGGGTTTTTCATGCGCAGATAGCGTCCGGCAAAGTAATAGGCAGCGGTCAGGCGTGCATCGGCGCCGGCGCGCGGCCCCGGGCCACGATGCTGAGCATGTGCTCGGGCGTAGCCCTGCCGGCGAACATGTCGAGGGCGACGGGCAGCCAGGCGTTCTCGCCATCCTCGACGGAGCCTGGCGCCGCCGGCGCCGTGCCGAGACTGGCCTGCATCACGGTGGCGCTCAGGCGTTCGCCTTCGTCGGTGGCGCGGCCGGCTTCGCGAAAGTCGGCCAGCGCCTGGGTCGGCTGGTTCAGGTACAGGTTGGCCAGGCCGCGCCCGAACCAGGTCGCGGGTTCGCCCTGGCCGCGCGCGATCACGCGGGTAAAATCGGCTTTCGCCTCGGCCACGCGCCCGGTCAGCAGATAGACTTCGGCGCGGCAGGCCAGCAGCCCATCGGCCTGGTCCTGCAATTTGACGGCCCTGGTCGCATCCTTGATGGCGTCTTGCGCCTGGCCCAGATGGGCGCGCACGCGGGCACGCTCGCACAGGGCGCGGCCCGGTTCGCGGCCGCTGCGCTCGGCGTCCTGCACCGCCTGGTCGAGCTTCACGAGCGCGGCACGCTGGCGCGCTTCCTCGTTCGGCGGCGCAACCGGCGTTCCCTGCATGTCGGCCTTGAACACCCGCAGCGTGCCGGCGCGCTGCATGTCCCAGGCCTGCAGCTTGCGGCTGAATTCGACGGTGCGCGCGGCCTCGATCCGATCGGCCAGCAGGTTCAGCTGCAGTTCCAGCTTCAGGCCGCGCTTGCCGAGCGTGATCTTGCGGGTACCGTTGAAGGCCGGGTCGGCGACCGTCCTGCTCTCGCTGTCCTCGCGCATGGCGAAGCTTTCCGGCAGGCGCAGCGTCATTTCGTAGTCGACGGCGTAGGGATAGCCCGGCACGGTCAGGGGCGCGCTGCGCTGCCCGGCGCCGGGCACCTGGAGGAGGTCGGCCATGTTGACGGCGTTGTAGTCCACGGTCCAGGCGGTGGCGCTTTCGCTGAACATGCGCGGCACCGTGAACTGCGACTCGAGCACCATCACGTTGCGTTCGCGGTCGTCGCGCAGCACCACGTCGCCCACCAGCTGCGCTTCCGGATAGCGCCGCGCCATCGCATCGCCCAGCGATTTCTTCATCTCCGCCTGGGTCGCCATCGCCGAGTTGGCACGCAGCGTTTCGGCGCCCGCGCCGCTGTACTCGCTGCGTACGAGCAGGCTGGCCGGCGCGTCCATCGCCGTCACCGTCACCTGTTCGCTACGGCGCTGGCGCTCCGGCGCCGGCGGGTAGGCGATGCCGTCGAGCCCGGCGCTGCCCGGGTGCACCACCAGCACCTCGGCACCCGCCAGCGGCTGGCCGAGCCGCGCCAGCTGCCCGTGCTGGCCTGGCGCGTCGGGTCGAGGAAATAGGTGCGGCCGCCGATCGCCAGGCGCACGATGGCGTGGTCGAACAGCATCGGGCTGGGCAGGTACTGGCCCATGTTCTTGTGCAGCGCCACCGATACCAGCACCGGATCGGCTTCCAGGCCGAGCGCGCGCAGCATCGTCACCAGCAGCAGCGACTTGTCCTTGCAGTCGCCGTAGCGGCGTGCCAGCACCTCGGCGGGCGGGGCCGGGCGGTGCGAGTTCTCGCCCAGCGACAGCGACAGGTAGCGGATGTCGTTCTGCACGAACTCGAGCGCGCGCATGGCTGCGGCGTCAAGCGTGGGCGCGGCGCGGGCCGGCGCGAGCGCGGTGTCGAGGGCCTTGCCAGGTGCGCCGGCCTGGAACAGGCGCAGCGCCCAGGCATTGACATCGCTCCAGCTGGCGTATTCGGAAAACTGCAGCCAGCGCGCTGCCTGGACATCGCGCGGCGCACCGGCGTCAAACAGCGTGGCAGGCAGCTTGCGGCCCTCGAACACGCGCAGCAGGCGGCCGTCGCGGCGCTGCTCGCTCACCACCGGCAGCGTGCCGCCGGCGGGGCCGATCAGGCGATGGCCGACAGGCCGGCCCTCAGGCGTGTCGAGCACGACGCGGCGGTACGCGACCGGAAACGGCGCATCCCACTGGGCGGCATCCATGTAGCGGTTTTCGAACACGGGATTGGCGCCGGTCGTCGTATAGGCGATTTCGAGCGTGTCGCCGACGCGCAGGTCGGGCATCACGATGGCGACCGTGACGCTGCCGGAGTACATGCCTTGCTCCAGGCCGCGCTCGCGCTGGAGGAAGCGGATGTCCGCGCTACCCAGCCGGTCCTCGGTACGGCCGTCGCGGTGCACCAGCAGCTGGTGCATCTGCAGCACTTCGTATTCGGGCTGGAAGCTCAGTTCGATGTTGGCCACCTGTTGCAGCGAGCCCATGTCGCGCGCGACCAGGGCGCGGTGCACGTAACTTGCCGGCTGCGCGTCGAGGCGCAGTTGCACGTCGTTCAGGCGCACGCTGAAGGGGGCGTCGATGGCCTCCGGCAGCGCCGGCGACGGCAGCACCCAGGCCGGTACGGGTGCATGGCGAACGAATGCCTGCTCGGCGCGGCGGCTGGCGGTATCGGCCTCCGCCCGCAAGGTGCACATCATCAGGAACAGCGCGAAAAGGGCCAGGCGCAGGAAGCGGGGGCGGAGCATGACGGGTTCGGAAAGGGCGGGAGGAACGAAGATATCACGGAGGCAAGATTTCTTACAAAGAATATTTTACGGGCAGCTGGGCCCCAGTTGTCATCGCCCCACCTGAGCACTCGGAACCCACCATCGCCGCCGCGATCTAAAAAGGTTCGTTCGACGAGTGCGGCCGGCCGAGACTCCACGAGGTGCGCCATGCACGGCTCCACTGCCCAAGCCGGTTTCTGGATCTGGAAGACCTGTTTTTCGCTGGCCTTGTATATCCTGCTGTGGCTGGTGTCGAGCTTCCTGGCGCTGAACTATTGCCAGGGCTACAACACCGAGCCGGCACATGCGGGTAACTGCGGCCATAACCTCCACTGCGCCGCCAAGGCGATGCTGGCGGACATCGACCTCGACAAGGCGGGGCAGGCATGGGACGCGATCCGCGAGCCCGACCCGGGGCAGCACGGCACGGAAAGCCATGCACAGGCCGCTCCAGGCGGCGAGGGCCCGGCTTCGCTCGACAGCCTGCAGGGATGGGTTCGCGTGCTGGACACCGACATCGCCCAATTGCGCAGCAGCGTCGAGCTGCGCATGCATCCCGCGCAGACGCTGGAAGATTCGCTGCTCAAGGTGCTGGTGGTCGTGGCCATTTCCTGGCTGTGGTTCCATACCTTCCTGCTGTCGAATGAATTGAAGCAGGCCTTCGCCAGGTGGCGCAGCTTCCGCCCGCCCTTCGATGCCACGCGCTACCGGCAGCAGTTGGACGAACTGCGGGACGAATTGCGGGACGAACTGCGCGCCGGGAGCCAGCCCGGCACGGCCAATGTCCATGTCCGCCAGCGCTGGCGCGAGCGTCCGGCCTTTCGCCCCGTGCCCTCCTTGATCAAGGCGCTGCTCGTCATCGTTTCCCTGTTGCCGGCCCTGTGCTTCGCCGTGGCCATGCATGCGGCCTACGAGCCCGCGGTCTTCGTCATGGCGCTGGCCGCCATTTTTGTCGCGGCCGAACACTATGGGGGCCTGACCGAAACCGAGCACGAGCTCAAGGCCCGGACCGACGACCTGAAGCAGACGATGGGCATCGTGCTCGATGCCGATGGCCTGAACGAATGGCGCAAGGAGGTCTATGACCTGTACGGCAAGGCGCGCAACCGGGTCGATGCCGTGATCCGCATCTTCGACATCGATGCCGAATGGTGGAAGTCCTGCCGCTGACGAACATCCTCGTCGAGCTCGGCATGCGCGATTACCTGAACGAACCGAAGCCGGATTTCCTGCTCGCCCCCGCCGACGATGTCGACCAGCGCATGAACCGCTCGGTGCTGCTCAGCGAAACGACCGCGGAGCGCCTGTGCACGGCCGTGTTCGAGGAATTGCTGACGCGCCGCCTGCGCAGGGACGCGGCTTTGTCGCCGCCTGGACCGATCCGAAATGCCTGAAGCTGAAATACCTGCTCGGCGAGGTGCTCTGATGGCGACCGTGGGCGAAGCGGCGCCGCTGGCGTCGCGCTTCTGGGCCGATATCCGCGACATCAACCGCGTCGTTTCCGCCGAACTCGTCAAGCCGGGGGCGAAGCTGTGGGAACTGCCGCTGGCGATAAGGGGCGCCATCGGTAGCGGCTACCCGGCCATGATCAAGCGTATCCTGGCCTATGCCGTCGAACTGCTGGACGTGCCGCGCATGGCCGACAGCGGGCGCCGCAGCGGCTCGGCCAACGCGCAGATGGAGCGTTTCCTGCAGGGTTGCGACCGCGTGCTGGGCGAGCACGAACAGCGGGCGCTGAGCCCCGTCGACCGGCGCACCCGGCGCGACGAGCTGCTGATGGAACACCTTACCGCCGCCTGGCTCGGCCTGTATTTCCTGGGCCTGCCCTTCATCCACCCCTGGGAAAAGGTGCGGCGCCTGGCCGACTACCGCGGCGGGTTTCCATCGGGCGGCTGCATTGCCAAATACATCGGCGACGTCTACCGGCTGGCGCGCCACTGGATGGCGCAGCAGGGTCCCGGGAGCGCCCAGGCTACGCTGTTCCCCGAGGAAGACGGCAAGTCGGCGGCCATCCTGGTGCTCAGCTATACGCCGCTGGTCCTGCTGAGGGAGGCCTTGACCTACCACGACAGCACCTATGTCACGCCCGGATCCGTGCACGAGCTGGGCCGGCATTACGCATTGCTGCAGATGCTGCTGTATCTGCGCTGCGGCTATCCGGTGCACTTCCTGGTGCCCGTGGCGGGCCTCGCGCAATCGCTGGACACGCTGTCCGGCATCCCCGACGATCCGGCGTCGCCGCCGACGCCGGAGATGCGCGCACGCCGCACGATCATCCGCGAGGGCATCCGCCCCTGGCTGTTCGACACGATGTTCGCCAGGCGCTTCCCCGAGCAATCGGTGCGCCTGCTGAAGTTCCCGCTCGACGCTTCGGGCATGCCAACCTGCATCCTGGGCACCAGGACCGGCATCTATACACTCGAAAGCGGCGAGAACGGGCTGCACTTCGCCGGCAACGAAATCCGCGAGGCCCTGCTCGTGTCCTACCGCGACAAGTTGGAAAGGCTGCTCGGCCTGACCGGGAGCGCGCGCGTCGTCAGCCTGCTCGATCTCGGTCCGGATTTCGACGACACCCTGGCCGCGCTGCTGCCCAATCCCTGAGCGTTTTTCTCTAAGGTGCGGTAGCGCGTTCCAGCGCATCGAGCCACTGCATCGCCTGCTCGCGACTGTCGCCGCACATCTCCAGCGAAGGCTGCAGGCCGCCGCACACGGCCGGCCGCTCGGGCTGGCCGAAGATGCGGCAGCGGTTGTCGTCGCCCAGCTGCACGCAGCGTATGCCGGCCGGCTTACCGTCCGGCATGCCGGGAATCGGGCTGGTGATGGAAGGCGCGGTGCAGCAGGCACCGCAATGGTCGCGGCAGTTCATGGATGGTTGCGGGCAGGAGACCGCGCGAAAGCGTGAGCCGTGCAGTATAGCGCCGTCCGGAGGCCGCGGTCCATGCAACGTGCCGGGCGCTCGGCCGTTGGCGATCCTGCTATCGTGAAGTCCACCCATATCGCATCAGGAGCCCGGCATGGCAAGTTCCCTCAAACCCCTCGACCAGCAAGTGATGGTGATCACCGGCGCCTCCAGCGGCATCGGCCTTGCCACCGCCCACGATGCCGCCCGGCGCGGCGCGAAGCTGGTGCTGGTGGCGCGCAGCGGCGACGTGCTGGCGGCGGTCGTGGAGAGCCTGGCAAGCAGTGGCGTCGAGGCGATCCACGTCGTGGCCGACGTGTCCGAACGCAGCCAGGTCGATCACGTGGCGCAGCAGGCGGTCGCCCGCTTCGGCCGCATCGATACCTGGGTCAACTGCGCCGGCTGCACGATCTATGGGCGACTGGACGAGGTGCTGGAAGCGGACAGCCGGCGCCTGTTCGACATCAATTTCTGGGGCATGGTCAATGGCTCGCTGGCGGCGCTGCCGCACCTGCGCATGACGGGCGGGGCCTTGATCAACGTCGGCAGCGAAGCGTCGGAACTGGCCATTCCGCTGCAGGGCATGTACTCGGCCAGCAAGCATGCCGTCAAAGGGTTCACCGACGCACTGCGCATCGAGATCGCGCACATGGACGGGGCGCCGGTATCGATCACCCTGATCGAGCCGACCGCGGTCGACACGCCGCTGCCCCAGCATGCGCGCAACTACCTGGCGCACGAGCCGAAGCTGCCGGCGCCGCAGATCGATCCGCACCAGGTCGCCGGCGCGATCCTGCAGGCGGCCACGACGCCGACCCGCAGCCTGAAAGTGGGTGTAATGGCCAGCCTGGACGTGGCGATGGAAAAGCTGATGCCGGGCGTGGTCGATGTGCTGTCGGTGCTGCAGGTGCCGCGCCAGCAGACCGACGCCCCCGCGCGCGACCGCGAAGGATCGCTCTACAAGCCGAAGGCGGAAGGGCGCATCTACGGTTGCGGCAACGGCAAGGGGCGGTAAAACATACCTATGCGCCGTGCTTGACTACCCCTGAGCCCGGGTCTATATTCGATGACTCATTGGTAAGTTGTCGGACAGAATCATGGAATGCCCACTTGACACCAAGCCGCGCTGGGAGCGCCGCAAGGATGCGCGTCCGCAAGAGCTGCTGGCGGCGGCCATCGACCTGTTCGTCGAACGGGGTTTTGCCTCGACCCGGCTGGAAGATGTGGCGCGCCGCGCCGGCGTCTCGAAAGGCACCCTCTACCTGTACTTCGAGAACAAGGAAGAATTGTTCAAGGCAGTGGTGCGCACCAGCATCGTGCCCGTGATCGGCGAAGCGGAATCCTCGGTGGCCGAATTCGACGGCCACAGTGCCGACCTGATGCGCAAGGTGATGATCGACTGGTGGAACCGCATCGGCGCCAATAAAGTCTCGGGCATCGTCAAGCTGGTCACGGCCGAGGCCGGAAATTTCCCCGAGCTGGCCCAGTTCTACCAGGATGAAGTCATCAACCGCGGCACCCGCATGATTTCCAGCATGCTCGAGCGCGGCATCGCCCGTGGCGAATTCCGGCCGATCAACGTCACGCAAATGACGCAGGTGCTGATCGCGCCCATGCTCATGCTCGTCACCTGGAAGCATTCGGTCGGTCCCTGCGAGCAGGGCGCCCTCGAACCGCTGGCCTTCCTCGACACCTTCTTCGACATGGCGCTGCACGGCCTGTTGCCGCCCCCGACCGCGCCGGCTGCGGCATGAGGCCGGCGCGCCCGCCACGCCGTCCTGCCGCCCTCCCGCCAACCCGCTTGCGCTGCACTCGCGCCGGAATCGAGGCGTTCACCCCCCTGAAACTGCAGACTGTCGCAATTTCGCGCGGCTGGGATGCCATCCCGATAAGATGTGCGTCCAGTAGCCGATCAACGATAAAATACGGGATTATTTCTTTTTCCACCGAGTATTAAGATGAATATCGAACAAGCCCGTTTCAACATGATCGAACAGCAGATCCGCCCGTGGAACGTGCTGGACCAGGACGTGCTCGACCTGCTGCACGTGGTCAAGCGCGAAGCCTTCGTGCCGCAGGCTTACCAGAACCTGGCCTTTGCCGACGTCGAGATTCCGCTGCCGGGCGGCGAAGCCATGTTCAACCCGAAGATCGAAGCGCGCCTGCTGCAGGAACTGCGCCTGCAAAAGAACGAGAAAGTGCTGGAAATCGGTGCCGGTTCCGGCTACATGGCCGCGCTGATGGCGCACAAGGCGCAGCACGTGACGACGGTGGAAATTTCGCCGGAAATCAGGAAGCTCGCCGAACAGAACATTGCCCGCGCCGGCATCGCGAACGTAACGGTCGCCGAAGGCAATGCGGCAACCGGCTGGCAGCAGGGCGGCCCGTTTGACGTGATCGTGCTCTCGGGCGGCGTCGAAAGCATCCCGCAAGCCTTGCTGCAGCAGGTCAAAGTGGGCGGCCGCATCGCCGCTTTCGTTGGCCAGGCGCCGGCGCTGAGCTGCGAAATCGTCACCCGCGTCTCCGACACCGGCTACGACACGGTCAAGCTGTTCGAGACCAACGTCAAGCCGCTGACGGGCGCTCCGGCGGTCTCGCGCTTCACCTTCTGAAGGACAAGGCCATGCAGCACATCACCGCGCCAGAGCTGGCCGCCCGCCTGGCCGATCCGGCGGGCGAGCGCCCGCTGCTGCTGGACGTGCGCGAGAACTGGGAATTCGAGACCTGCCACATCGAAGGCTCGACCCAGATCCCGATGCACCTGATTCCGATCCGTGCCGGCGAACTCGCGGACGACCGCGAGATCGTCTGCATCTGCCACCACGGTGCGCGCAGCATGCAGGTGGCCGCTTTCCTCGAGCGTAACGGATTCGAGAACGTAACGAATTTGACAGGCGGAATACACGCCTGGGCCATGCAGGTCGATCCGGCGATGCCGAAGTACTGACCTGCGTTTTTTCTCTCACTTAGAAGACTCCGACGGAGACCATAATGCAGAAACCCCTCATCGCCATGCTGCTGGCCAGCGCTTTCGTGTCGCTCGATGCGCACGCGATCGACCTGCTCCAGGTGTACCAGCAGGCCCTGGCCAACGACGCCACCTTTGCCAGCGCGCGCGCTTCGCTCGCAGCCGGGCGGGAACGCGTACCCCGGGGGCGGGCGGGGCTGCTGCCGATCGTGGGCCTGTCGGGTTCCTACACGCGCGCCGATGGCGAGGACGAGCCGGGCGTGCCGGGCGCCTCGGACGTGCGCATCAACAAGTATTCGCTGAGCCTCATCCAGCCGCTGTTCCGCTGGGACCGCTGGCAGAGCTACGAACAGAGCAAGCTGGCGCAGGCGATTGCCGAAGCCCAGTTCGCGCAGGCCCAGCAGGACCTGATCACGCGCGTGGCGCAAGCCTATTTCGACGTGCTGTCGGCCCAGGACACGCTGGAATCGACCCGCGCGCAAAAGAGCGCCGTGACCGAGCAGCTGGCCTCGGCCAAACGCAACTTCGAAGTCGGTACCCAGACCATCACCGATACCCACGAGGCGCAGGCCGCGTACGACCTGGTGGTGGCGCAGGAATTCGCCGCCGTGAACGACCTGGACAACAAGCGCAGCGCGCTGCAGGCGATCATCGGCGCCGAGCCGGGCGTGCTGGCACCGCTGCAGGCCGGTGTCACGCTGGCGCCGCCGCAACCGGCGACTGTTGACCAGTGGGTGTCGTCGGCGGAAACCCAGAACTACGGCGTCACGGCGCAGCAGTTTGCGCTGGAGTCGGCCAAGCGCGAGATTTCGCGCAACCGCGCCGCCCACCTGCCCACGCTCGACCTGGTCGCCGGCAGCTCGCGTGATAAAACGCGTACCAATGTCGGCGCGATCGAAAACCGCGGCAATTCGGTCGGCGTGAGCTGGTCCGTGCCGATCTTCAGCGGCTTTGCCGTCACCAGCCGCGTGCGTGAAGCGATCGCCCGGAAGACCGCGCCCGCAACGACCTGGAAGCGACCAGGCGCAATGCCGCGCTACAGGCGCGCCAGGCCTTCCTCGGCGTGAACAGCGGCCTGGCCCAGGTCAAGGCGCTGCAGGCGGCGGAAGTGTCGAGCCAGTCGGCGCTGGAATCGAACAAGCTCGGCTACCAGGTCGGCGTGCGCATCAACATCGACGTCCTGAATGCCCAGCGCCAGCTGTACTCCACCCGCACCGACCTGGCGCGCGCACGCTACAACACCATCCTGAACGGCCTGCGCCTGAAGGCGGCCTCGGGCTCGCTGCGCGAAGCGGACCTGGTGCCGGTAAATAACCTGCTGCAGAAATGAGCATGCAAAGAATATTTGCATAAATTGCAATAAGTGCAAATAAATGACGGCGCCGCGGAGGAATCCAGCGGCGCCGTTTTTCATCGTCGATACGAGGATCTATTTGCGCGGCCGCAGCAGGCCGAGGCCGCCATTGGTGCGCACCACGATGGCACCATCGTCGGCCACCGCCAGCCCCGCCACCAGCACCACGTCCTTCGGCAAGTCTTTGACGCGCGCATTGAGGTCGACCATGCCGTAACTCGCCGTCCAGGCGAAGGCGTGCTCGACACCGGCTTTCTGCTGCACCGACGAGCCCACCACCAGTCCCGAAGCATTGATCGCCACCGCGTCCGAAAACCGGCTGCCGCCCAGCGTGCCGAGTTCGCGGATGCTGCTGCCGTCGTGGATGAAGGCGACGATGCGGTTGTCGGGGTAGTAGACGTAGCCCACCACATGGCCGGCGGCATTGAGCGCCCGTCCTTCCGAGCCTCGGGCGCCCGGCGGCAGGCCCAGGTCCTGCAGCATGCCGCCTGAATAACGGAAGGCGCGCAGCACGCCGTCGGCATCGCGCGAGTAGCCGGCGACCTGCCCGGCCTCGTTGATATCCTGCGCCAGCGAACTGACGCTGAGCGAACCGATGTCTGGATCGGCGCGCCGCTGCGGGCATCGTAGAGGAAGGCGTGGTACCAGGCGTCGCCCGGTCCGTAGGCATAACCGGCCACCTGGCCCGAGGAATTGATCGCCAGCGCGAAGGAACTGCCGCCGCCGAAGGTGCCGAGGTCGCGCATGGCGCTGCCGTCGTGGTAGAAGGCATGCCACTGGCCGGCGCTTGTTGCGGCCCAGCCCGCCACCTTGCCGCAGGTGCTGATGACGTTGCCGTAGGAATCGGCGCCGCCCAGCGTGCCCAGGTCGTGCAAGCTGCCGTTGTAGAAGAAGGCGCGCGGCACCTCGCCCGCCGCCTGCGCCCAGCCGGCCACCTGGCCGCAACGGTTCACCGAGAACGCACGCGCGCCGCTGCCCCCGAAGGTGCCCAGGTCGATGTTTTTCTTGCCGTCGTAGAGGAAGGCGCGCGTGTTGCCGGCGGCATCCCACGACGTGCCGGCGACCCGGCCGCCGTTGGCGATGCCACGGCGGCCGACGTCGCCATAGACGATGCCGGGCAGGCCGAGCGGCGTGAAATCATAGAGCGGTCCATGGCTGACGGGAGCAGGAGGCGGCGGTGCTGGATAGCCATCGCCGCCACCGCCACCGCCGCAGCCGCCCAGCAGGTCAGCGCCGCCGCCGCCGTGCACAGGCCGCGCCGGGAAATCTTTACCGAATGAGATGTGAACATGCTTGCCTCCATTGACGGGTTCACGATCCAGTCTAGGACGCAGGCGCGGTCGGGTTCAGTCAAAGATGAGTTTGCTTAATCCCTGTCAAACGGATGAGTTGAGTGGTGGCAAGAACGCGGTTTACGTTCCTGGAAGAAAAATGCGGACGGGTAGGGAAGGGCGCCGATATCGCACCGGGTTTGCTGACCCTGCCTTGGAACGGGCAGGCGCGCGGGCTCGACGAACCTGCATTTTGTTGCCCGGAATGCAAGCGAGGAGGGGGCGCAGCCGGGGTTGCGGCTGCGGAGGGCATCAGTTTCCCGGCCTTAGTTGCTCAGGCCGGCACCGCCTTCGTGGTCCTTGCGCTGGATGAACTCGATCTTGTAGCCATCCGGATCGGTCACGAAAGCAATCACGGTGCTGCCGCCCTTGACCGGGCCCGGCTCGCGCGTGATGTTGCCGCCGGCGGCGCGCACGGCGTCGCAGGTGGCGTAGATGTCGTCGGCCGAGATGGCGATGTGGCCGTAGGCGGTGCCCATGTCGTAGCTGTCGGTACCGTAGTTGTAGGTCAGCTCGAGTTCGGCGTGGTCCGGATTGCTGCCGTAGCCGAGGAAGGCCAGCTTGTACTTGTACTCGGGATTGTCGCTGGTACGCAGCAGTTTCATGCCGAGCACCTTCGTGTAGAAATCGATCGAGCGCTGCAGGTCGCCGACGCGGAGCATGGTGTGAAGGATGCGCATGGGTATGTCTTTCTTGATGGGCGTGAAAGCCGGAATTTTATGCGCTTGCCGGGATTCCTGCCGGACGCACTGGTGGGGGAGTCTGTGTGCGTGGGGATGGGAGGGGCGTAGGGTGGGCGCCCCGTGCCCACGCGGAAGCGCGCATTTTGTTGGCAGGCGTCAGCGCACAGAGTTGGCGCTGCCACGGTTCCTCGTTCCGCGTGGGCACAGGGGCGCCCACCCTAGGCATGCCGAACGCGTCGGCCAGGCAGTGGCGATCGGAAACGGCCGATCAGCTCTCCAGCCGCGACGTCAAGCTGATCTCGGCATTGAGCAGCTTCGACACCGGGCAATTTTCCTTCGCCGTTTGCGCCGCCTTGTCGAAGGCTTCCTGGCTGGCGCCGGGAATCTTCGCCACCAGGTCGAGGTGCACGGCGGTGATCGAGAAGCCGCCCTCCACCTTCTCCATCGACACCGTCGCCGTGGTACGCAGTTCCTGCGCCGTCATGCCGGCCTGGCCCAGCTGGCCCGACAGCGCCATCGTGAAGCAGCCCGCATGGGCCGCGCCGATGAGTTCCTCGGGATTGGTGCCGGGGCCGTCCTCGAAGCGGGTATTGAAGCCGTATTGCGAATCCTTGAGTACGCCGCTGCCGGTGGAAACGGCGCCCTTGCCGTCCTTCAGGCCGCCGCTCCAGACGGCGCTGCCATTGCGTTTGATGGTCATGGCGTCTCCTCAGCGATTCTTGCCCGGCACGGGCTCGACGGAATCGTGGTCGCGCATCGAGCGGTGGCGGTCCGGTTGCGGGTTGGCCTGGCCGGTGGCGCCGGCCTGCGGTTCGACCGCTTCGCTGATGCCTGGGGTGTTGCGCAGGTCGGTGTCGACCAGGCCTTGCGCCAGGTCTTCCGCCGCCTGCTTGATGATGCCGCGCGGTTCGGTATCCTGGCCGTCGGGCGACTCGTCGCGCTCGTGCGGCTGGCGCTTGACGCCGTCGTTTTCGATTTTCGCCTTCGTGTTCACGAAGCGGTCTTTGGTTTCGGTAACCATTGCATTCTCCTTTTGCATACCTTGCATGAATCCTAACCCTCCCGTTCGCACCCGGTCGCGCAATTGGATGATGCTTTTTTGCAATTAACTGGCTAACATGTGGTTTCCCTTCCCTTTCTGATGCCACCGTGAACACCGACACCGACCCGCACCGCGCCCCCGGCTTTTGCCCGAATTGCGACAGCCCGCTGGGCGGCAACTTCTGCCAGACCTGCGGCCAGCCGGCACGCCTGCACGTGCCGAGCGCGCGCGAGTTCCTGCACGAATTCATCGCCCATTACGTGGCGCTCGAGGGCAAGCTGTGGAAGTCGCTCGGAATGCTGCTGTTCAAGCCGGGCCGGCTGACGCGCGAATACATCGAGGGACGCCGCGTGCCCTATGTCGAGCCGCTGCGCCTGTACCTGAGCTTCAGCATCATCTTCTTTGCGATCTACAAGTTCGGCGACTACCGGTGGCGCAGTTCGACAGCGCCACGCGCGCGCCGACGCAGGCGGAAGCGGCAGCGCAGGGCAAGCCGCCGGTGGAAGCGCCGGGCGGCGGCGGCCCCGGCCGATCCCGCGGTGACGACCGCCGACGGTCGCAATGAAGTCCTCGACGAAGTCGACAAGCTCAACCCCACTCTGGGCAGCAAGCTGCGCCAATTCATGGCATTGCCGCGCACGGACAAGGACGCGGCCGTCAGGAAAGCCTTCTTCAGCTACACACCGTATGCGATCTTTGCCCTGATGCCGCTGTTCGCGGCCTACCTGAAGCTGCTGTACCTGGGTTCGGGCAGGCGCTATGGCGAACACCTGTTGTTCGCGCTGCACACGAATGCGTTTGCCTTCCTGGCGCTGAGCCTGCTCCTGATCCTGCCGTCCGGCATTCCCCTCGTCGGCACCGCGCTCACCCTGTGGCTAATGTTCTATACGCCCACGGCCATGCGCCGCGTGTACGGAGGCGGGCGCCTGATGACGGGACTACGCTGGATTGCCCTGATGACCTTGCATTTCTTCAGCATGGTGCTCGCCGTCGTGGCCGTCACTGCCCTGGGCGCCCTCGCCTGATCTTGCAGGATGCGGACCAGGCCATCTATACTGTGATTTTGTACAGTATTTGTTGAGGCGCCGGGTGGCAGGCGGGGGGATTATCGGTTAATCTCCAGCGTGTTCGCCCATCCATCGCCGAGAGCCCTTATGCCCGCACTCCCCGTCGCTACGCCCGCACTGCAATCGATCATCGCGCTGGTGGTGCGGCAGAACACGGCCGGCATCGAAGAACCGGTGGCGCGCGTCGTCGGTTTCCTGCAGGGGGCCGGCTACCGCGTCGTGTTCGAATCCGACACCGCGGCCCACCTCGGCATGCCCGGCATCGAGGCGCTCAGCGTGGCCGAGATCGGCGAGCGCGCGGCGCTGGCCATCGTCATGGGCGGCGACGGCACCATGCTCGGCATCGCCCGCCAGCTGGCCAAGTACGACATTCCCCTTATCGGCATCAACCTCGGCCGGCTCGGATTCATTACCGACATCCCGGTCGACCGCATGCTGCCGGCGCTCGGCGAAATCCTGCAAGGCAAGGCCACCGCGGAAAAGCGCACACTGCTCGAAGGGCGTGTGATGCGCGCAAACGACATGATTTTCTGCGGCGTGGCCGTGAACGACGTGGTCGTGGCGCGCGGCAGCGGCGCCGGCATGGCGGAACTGCGCGTCACGGTCGATGGCCACTTCATGTACAACCAGCGCTCGGACGGCCTGATCGTCTCGACGCCGACCGGTTCCACGGCCTATGCCTTGTCGGCCGGCGGGCCGCTGCTGCATCCCAGTTTGCAGGGCATCGTGCTGGTGCCGATCGCGCCGCACGCGCTGTCGAACCGGCCGATCGCGGTGCCCGACACCAGCGAAATCGTGGTGGAAATCGTCAGCGGGCGCGACATTTCCGTGAACTTCGACATGCAGACTTTCGCCAGCCTGCAGCACGGCGACGAAATCGTCATCTCGCGTTCCCCGAACACGATTACCTTCCTGCATCCGGAAGGCTGGAGCTACTACCACACGCTGCGCGAGAAGCTGCATTGGCACGAGTATCCATCGAACGACGGCAAGCTGAAGTAGAGCGTCCGACAAAACATCCATGGCTGCGTTGCATCGTCTCGCCGTATTACCATACTGTCTTCGACGATGCGCCTTGTCATGAATGCTTTGTCGAACGCTCCAAAAAGCTCTAAAACATCCTGATCCCGGAGACCCCTTTCTACATGCTGCGCACACTGACCATCCGCGACTTCGTCATCGTCGACGCCATCGAACTCGAATTCGCCCGTGGCTTCTCGGTTTTCACCGGCGAGACGGGCGCAGGCAAATCGATCCTGATCGACGCGCTGCAACTGGCCCTGGGCGGCCGCGGCGAAGCGAGCATGGTGCGCGAAGGCGCGGCCAAGGCCGACATCACCGCCGATTTCGCCCTCACCGAGGCGGCGATAATCTGGCTGGAGCAAAACGAGCTGGCCAGCGAGGAGGGCGGGGCGCTGCTGCGCCGCGTGATCGACAACGCCGGCCGCTCGAAGGCCTATATCAACGGCATCGCCGCCACCGCCGGCCAGCTGCGCGAGCTGGGCGAGCTGCTGGTCGACATCCACGGCCAGCATGCCCACCAGAGCCTGTTGAAGGCCGATGCCCAGCGCGCCCTGCTGGACAACCAGATCGCCGTGCGCGACCCGGCCGCCGCTGCCGAAGCGCAAGAGGTCGCCATCACCTTCCGCGCTTGGCGTGCGCTGTCGCGCCAGCGCGAGGAATACGAAACGAATGCCAAGAACGTGCTGATCGAGCGCGAACGGCTGGAATGGCAGGTGAGCGAACTCGACAAGCTCGCACCGAAACCGGGCGAGTGGACCGAGATCAGCAACGAGCACAGCCGCCTGTCGCATGCCGCCAGCCTGATCGAAGGCGCGCAGGAAGCGCTGGCCGCGATTTCCGAATCCGACCACCCGATCCTGTCGCAGCTGTCGTCGCTCAACACCAAGCTGGGCAAGCTGGTCGATGTCGACGCCGAACTCCAGACTGTGCTCGACTGCATGGAGCCGGCACGCATCCAGCTGCAGGAAGCGGTGTACGCGCTGAACAACTACATCGACAAGGTCGAGCTCGACCCGAGCCGCCTGCGCGAAGTCGACGCCCGCATGGACGCGCTGCACAGCGCCGCGCGCAAGTACCGCGTCACGCCCGAAGACCTGCCGGAAGAACACGCCGCGCTGGCCGAAAAACTGCGCCAGCTGGCCGACGCCACCGACATCGAAGGATTGAAACGCCAGGAAGCGAAGGCGGAAGCGGCCTACCGCAAGGTGGCCGAGCGCCTGTCCAGCCGGCGCGAGAAGGCGGCCAAAACGCTGGGCGAACAGGTCACCAGCGCCATGCAGGAACTGAGCATGAGCGGCGGCCGTTTCGCCATCGCCCTCAACCCGGCCGAGCCGAGCGCGCATGGCCTCGAGCAGGTCGAGTTCCTGGTGGCCGGCCACGCCGGCGTGGCACCACGGCCGCTGGCGAAGGTGGCTTCCGGCGGCGAACTGGCGCGTATCTCGCTGGCCATTTCCGTCATTACCTCGAACGCGACCACCACGCCGACGCTGATCTTCGACGAGGTCGACAGCGGCATCGGCGGCGGCGTCGCCGAAGTGGTTGGACGTCTCTTGAAACGCCTGGGCCAGGAACGGCAAGTGCTGTGCGTGACCCACCTGCCGCAGGTGGCCAGCCAGGCGAATCAACACTTCCAGGTGGCCAAGGGAACGACCGGCGAGGGCCGTACGGTCTCGCGCATCGATGTGCTCGACAACAAGTCGCGCGTGGAAGAAGTGGCGCGCATGCTGGGCGGGATCGAGATCACGGAAACGACGCGCAAGCACGCGCGCGAATTGCTGGCGTCCTGAGGTAGTTGGCGCTTACTGGGGCAAGGGAGAGACATGGGTTACCACCTGACGATACTGCGCTCCAGCCACGGCAAGCAACTGCCGATCTCGCTCGACGAGGCCCGTGCCGCCGCACTCGAGCTCGGCTGGGAATACACCGACACGCCGCCAACCTTCAGCCTGACTGTACCCGAGGGCACCGTGCAGCTCTGGCACGACGACCACGCGCTCTGGACGAAGAATCCGGAAGAGTGGGGGATGACACCTCTGGTCGAATTCGCCAACGCTTTGCAGGCCCGGGTGCGGGGCGAGGAATTCGAAAGCTATGGCGCCAATGGCGAAGTGTGCCAGCATCCCGACGACGTGCTGCTCAAGCAGGAAGCCGAGCAGGCATCCGGCGCGCTACTGGCGCAATCCCGGCGCGAACAGCAGCGCATCCGCAATGTGTTCGTCGGCTTCTTCATCGTGCTGGGCGTCCTTGGCTACGTCATCGGTAAATCGCTCGAAAATAGATAGCGTACACAAGTAGGGTGGGCACTCCGTGCCCACGCGGTTACGTGTGCTTCTCGTATTGTTAGCCGATACACGTCGCTTGCCAGCGGGGTAGCATCGTTAAGTTCCAGAACGAGTCCTCTGTAACGCAGGAACAAATTCGATGGTGCCGTGGCTAACCGCTGCCGCATACGGGTCTTGCGCGCAAGTGCCGATCCCATTACAGTAAGAATGCTCAGGACCAGCAACCCCTGACCGCTCTGGCGTTAGCCGAGCACCGCCGATCCGGTTACGGGCGGCGCCTGCGTGAAGCTTTAGGCTCAGCAGGGATGCACTTGCCAAAACAAGTCATCTCGATGAGATCAAAAGCATTACGCCGATTACGCACGCTGCGCCAACAGGCCTGCGAACAGCAGAACCATCTCTGCTACTACTGCCAATTTCCCATCTGGACCGCGAACCCTCAAGAGTTTTGTCGCGTCCACGAGATACCACCCCGACTCGCTCTGCAGTTGCAATGCACAGCAGAGCACCTTATTGCCCGACAGGATAACGGACGCGACACTGCCGATAACATCGTTGCCGCATGTTTATGGTGTAACCGAATGCGCCATGAAGGTCGGCAGGGCATAGCCCCTGACGCGGCAACGTACAAGCAGCAGGTTTCAACACTGGTGCAACAAGGACGTTGGCACCCCTGGCAATCTACGCAGCTGCCACCACAAGCGCCGCCCCCACCGGCTGCGCAGCGGTCGCGTCGGCCGGTGCGTCGGCCATCGCCCCATCGAACTGATACCCCTGTGCCTCATGCACCTCCCACGCCCCATCCCCCAGTAAATGCAGCACGTGAGTATGGTGGCGCAGCACCGCCGGCCGGTGCGCGATGCTGATCAGGGTCGTCCCGTTCTCGCGCAACCGTCCGTAGAGCGAGGCTTCGTTCTTGCTGTCGAGCGCACTGGTCGCTTCGTCGAGGATGACGATACCAGGCGTATGCACCAGAACGCGGCCAAAGGCCAGGCGCTGCTGCTCGCCGACCGAGAGCAGTTTTTCCCAGTCCTGCTCCGCGTCCAGTCCGCCCACCCGTTCGGCCAGCTGCGGCAGGTGCACCTGTTGCAGGATCTCCAGCAGCTCCTCGTCGCTCAGGGTCGTGCTGGCGCTCGGGTAGATCAGCTGGCTGCGCAGGGTGCCGTGCTGCAGGTAGGGTTGCTGCGGCAGGAAGAAGAATTGTTCCAGCGGCGGATGGTGGATGGTGCCGCTGCCGGTGTCCCACAGCCCCGCGATCGCGCGCAGCAGCGAGCTTTTGCCGCAGCCGCTGTCGCCGGTGATGAGCAGGGCATCTCCCGGTTTCAGCACCAGGCTCAGTCCCTTGATCAGCACCCGGGTGGACTGCGGCGGATGCAGGGTCAGCGCTTCCAGCGCCAGGTGCTCGGCCTCGCGCTTCTCGATGCGCGGCGGCGTGTCAAGCGCGGCGCTTTCGGGCGCGGTTTCCTGCAGCACCAGGCGCGACAGGGCCTGCAGGCGGTCGATACCGGCGACAAAACGGCTCAGGCTTTCGAAATTGTCGACGATCACGCCGACGGCGGTGAGCACGGCGGTGAAGGCGCCGGCCGCCTGGATCGCGCGGCCCACTTCCAGCTGGCCCGACAATACGCCGTCGGCCAGGATCACGCCCGGCAGCACCAGGGTCAATTGGCTGAAGGTACGCTGGAAAAAGTTGAGGTTGCGCTGCTTCTTGATCAGTTCGGCGAAATTCTTGAACACCTTGTCGAAGCGGCTATCGATATGGGCGCGCTCCTGCGCTTCGCCGCGGTAGAAGGCAATCGACTCGGCATTTTCACGCAGGCGCATCAGGCTGAAACGGAAATCGGCTTCGCGCCGCAGCTGCCAGAAATTCAGCCGGATCAGCGGGTTGCCGAAGACCCAGAGGGCAATCACCGTGCCGACCAGCGCATATACCGTCAGCACGCCCACCAGCAGGTGCGAGATCGACCACAGCACGGCACTGAAGGCCACCAGCTGCATGATCGACCCAAGGAAGATCAGGAGAAAATGGATCGACCTGCCAGTAAACGTATTGATGTCTTCGCTGATACGCTGGTCGGGGTTATCGAGCTCGCTGTCGGCGCCCAGCGCGTAGTATTTCCGGCCTTTCAGGTAGCCGTCGAGGAAGCGCCCCGTCAGCCAGCGCCGCCAGTGGTTGGCGAACAGGTCGCGCATGTAGTAATAGAAGGCGTAGACGGGTACGGCGAAGGCCAGCACGGCCAGGCAGGCGCGCACCGAAGTCCAGAAGCGGCCGCGCTCCTTGGCCGCCAGCGCCGAGGTCATCTCGCCGGCCTGGTCGTTGAGCATGACGGCGAGCTTGGTTTCGACCAGCATCAGCGCGATCAGGAGCATCAGCATCAGCCAGGCCCGCTTCTTTTCGTCGCCCAGCCAGTACGGTTTGGCGACATGCACGAATTGCTTCCAGGCTGCGAGGGACAAGCCGGGACGGCGCCGTTTCCTGGGCGCGGACGCCTCGTCAAACGCGGCGGGAGGGGCAGAGGCAGGCGTGGTCATGGTCGTATCGCTTCCAGGCTAGGACAAAGGGCTCGTCACACCTCCAGCATAGGACGGGGCAAAAAACCGTTCAGTGCGGAAACAGACATAACAGCCGACACCTCGCTGCACGGGGCCACTCTGGCGGGCGCTGAACAAGATACCCATCTGTCACAATTACTCTCCAACCAAAACAAAGGAGGTTCGCATGAGCATCGAAAAAGTCCTGTACCGCGCGAAAGCCACCTCGCAGGGCGGCCGTGAAGGCACGTCCCGCAGCGACAATGGCGTGCTCGACGTCAAATTGACGACGCCGAAGGAACTGGGCGGCAATGGCGCGACCGGCACCAATCCCGAGCAACTGTTCGCGGCCGGCTATTCGGCCTGCTTCCTGGGCGCGCTGAAATTCGTCGCCGGCCAGCAGAAGGTCCAGCTGCCGGAGGACCTGACCATCACCGGCGAAGTCGGCATCGGCCAGATCCCGACCGGTTTCGGCATCGAAGTCGACCTCACGGTCCACGGTCCGGGCATGGAGCAGCAGCAGCTGCAGACGCTGGTCGACAAGGCCCACATCGTCTGCCCCTACTCGAACGCAACCCGCAACAACATCGACGTGCGCCTGAAAGTCACGACCTGAGGCAGATCCGGGTGGCGGCAAGCTTGCCTGCCACCACACGCGCACGCGACTGGCCGTGGCGTGCGCGACACATCTGCGCGCGTGAACATTGCCGAACGGCCGCGCCAGCGCCTCGAAACGTCAATATTGAAGCGAAGGGGCTACGCGGCACACATATAATGGAGGCCCTCCGCCCCTATCGTTTGCCCATGCCCTTTCGCAAAGAACCACCCCATACCCACGGCAGCATTGCCGGGAGCGCCATTGTCCTCGTCAACCTCGGCACGCCGGATGCGCCCACGCGCAAGGCGGTCAAGCGCTACCTGAAGCAATTCCTCTCCGACCCGCGCGTGGTCGAGATTCCGCGCAAGGTGTGGTGGTTCATCCTGACCTTCATCATCCTGCCGTTCCGCTCGGGGGCCTCGGCCAAAAAGTACCAGACCATCTGGACGCGCGAGGGATCGCCCCTGAAGGTGCATACGCAGAAGCAGGCCAAGCTCCTCGGCGAGATGCTGGAAGAGCGCGGCCACGAGGGCGTGCAGGTGCGCATGGCGATGCGCTATGGCTCGCCTTCGCTGCCCGAAGTGCTGGATCAATTGAAGCAGGAAAATTGCGACCGTATCGCGATCCTGCCGGCGTATCCGCAGTATTCCGGTACCACGACGGCGTCGATCTGGGATGCCGTGTTTGAACACTACCGCCATGTGCGCAACGTGCCCGAACTGCGCCTGGTGAAGCACTACCACGACCACGACGGCTATATCGCCGCGCTGGCCGACAGCGTGGACAACTACTGGGAAGCCAACGGCCGTGGCCAGAAGCTGGTGATGAGTTTCCATGGCGTGCCCAAGCGCACCTTGCTGCGCGGCGACCCGTATTACTGCGAATGCCAGAAGACCGCGCGCCTGCTGGCCGAGCGCCTGCGCCTGAGTCCGGACGAGTACCTCGTCACCTTCCAGTCGCGCTTTGGCCGCGCCGAATGGCTGCAGCCCTATACCGCGCCGACCGTGCAGGCGCTGGCGCGCGAGGGCGTGGGTCGGGTCGACGTGATCTGCCCGGGCTTTACCAGCGATTGCCTGGAGACGCTGGAAGAAATCTCGATGGAAGTCAAACACGACTTCGAAGCGGCGGGCGGCAAGGAGTTTCACTACATCCCTTGCCTGAACACGTCGCCGAGCTGGATCGTCGGGATGGCCGAGATTGCCGAGGAACACCTGATCGGCTGGCCTACCATGATGAGTCCGTCGCAGCGGGAAGCGCAGCGGCGCGATGCCGAACTGGGGCGCGAGCACGCGGCGCGGCTGGGAGCCTGATGCAGACGGCCATGCTCCACGGCGAGCACATGGATCGCATTTGATCCAATACTACCTATCACCACCGGGCGGCGCAGCCGCCCGGCCTACGCCAGACGTGGCGAGCGCGTATCACCCAGCCCTAACCATCACCACCAGGCAGCGGTCGCTGCCCGGTCTGCCGGTCAGGGGTCGCGGAGCGGCACCGTGACCTGTTAAAATGCTACGTTTTCGCCGCTGTGTTCAAACACCGGCGTAGCAGATGCATGCCACTGCAAGCGCGGTGTAGACCACGACGGCGCTGCTGATCAACTGCAATTTCATGATGCTCTCCCTGGCCCTGGCTTTTCTTGTTCCGACGTCAACGTGCGTCTGGAACATATGGTAGGACTTCCGCCTCGGGAAAGAATCAGCTCATCGGTAACTGTTGTAACAAATGTTGTCAGTCTTTCTGCTAACAGATGCACAATTCCCCTTGAAAATGTAGGAGATCGCCCCATATGCGGCGCTGTACGACAAGCATCATTTGTCCAATTATTCAGCCAAGTCTTTGATTTCAGGAGTTTTTTCGATGCAAGACCAAGAAAATCCAGAGGTGATGAAGCAGCCGGAAGGCGACGCCGCACCCGCAGCCGAACAGGCCGCTCCAGCAAATGGCGAACCGAGCCTGGAAGAACAGCTGAGCGCGACCGAAGCGAAGCTGGCTGAGATGCACGACGCTTTCATGCGTGCCAAGGCCGAAGGCGAAAACATCCGCCGCCGCGCCCAGGACGACGTCAGCAAGGCCCATAAATTCGCCATCGAAAGCTTCGCCGAGGCCATGGTGCCGGTACGCGACAGCCTGGAAATGGCGCTGAAGGTCGAAGCGCCGACCGTCGAGTCGATCAAGGAAGGCGTCGAGATGACGCTCAAGCAGCTCACCACCGCGTTCGAGAAGAATCGCCTGGTCGAAGTGATGCCGCAGCCAGGCGACAAGCTCGATCCGATGAAGCACCAGGCCGTAGCGGTGGTCCCGGCCGACCAGGAAGCCAATACCGTGGTCACCGTGCTGCAGAAGGGCTACATGATCGCCGACCGCCTGCTGCGTCCGGCCATCGTGACGGCGGCACAGCCGAAATAAGAAAAATGAATGTGCTGCCCGGCAAAACTAGGATGGCCGGCCCCTTGAAAGCACGCATTTTTTCCCAATATCCGAATCATTCAAATATTTCAGTATTAAAAGGAAAATAAATCATGGGCAAAATTATCGGTATCGACCTGGGAACCACCAACTCCTGCGTCGCGATCATGGAAAACGGCCAGCCTAAGGTGATCGAGAACGCCGAAGGCGCGCGCACCACGCCGTCGATCATCGCGTACCAGGAAGATGGCGAGATCCTCGTTGGCGCGCCTGCCAAGCGCCAGGCCGTCACCAACCCGAAAAACACCCTGTTCGCCGTCAAGCGCCTGATCGGCCGCAAGTACGACGAAAAGGAAGTCCAGAAAGACATCTCCTTGATGCCGTACCAGATCGCCAAAGCCGACAACGGCGATGCGTGGGTCGGTGTGCGCGACAAGAAACTGGCTCCGCCGCAAATCTCGGCTGAAGTCCTGCGCAAGATGAAGAAGACCGCCGAAGACTACCTCGGCGAAGAAGTCACCGAAGCCGTCATCACCGTGCCGGCCTACTTCAACGACTCGCAGCGCCAGGCAACCAAGGACGCCGGCCGCATCGCGGGCCTGGACGTCAAGCGCATCATCAACGAACCGACCGCGGCCGCGCTGGCTTTCGGCCTGGACAAGACCGACAAGGGCGACCGCAAGATCGCCGTGTATGACCTCGGCGGCGGCACCTTCGACGTGTCCATCATCGAGATCGCGGATGTGGACGGCGAAAAGCAGTTCGAAGTGCTGTCGACCAACGGCGACACCTTCCTCGGCGGCGAAGACTTCGACCAGCGCATCATCGACTACATCATCGACGAGTTCCGCAAGATCAACGGCCTGGACCTGTCGAAGGACGCGATCGCCCTGCAGCGCATCAAGGCCTCGGCCGAGCGCGCGAAGATCGAACTGTCGTCGTCGCAGCAGACCGAAATCAACGAGCCGTACATCGCCATGGCGAACGGCGCGCCGGTCCACCTGAACCTCAAGATCACCCGCGCCAAGCTGGAGTCGCTGGTCGAGGAACTGATCAACAAGACGATCGAGCCATGCCGCACCGCCATCAAGGATGCCGGCGTGAAGGTCTCGGACATCGACGACATCATCCTGGTCGGCGGCATGACCCGCATGCCGAAGGTGCTGGAAAAGGTCAAGGAATTCTTCGGCAAGGAGCCACGCCGCGACGTGAACCCGGACGAAGCCGTGGCAGTGGGCGCGGCGATCCAGGGCTCGGTGCTGTCGGGCGACCGCAAGGACCTGCTGCTGCTGGACGTGACGCCGCTGTCGCTGGGTATCGAAACCCTGGGCGGCGTGATGACCAAGATGATCCACAAGAACACCACGATCCCGACCAAGTTCTCGCAGGTGTTCTCGACCGCCGACGACAACCAGCCGGCCGTCACCATCAAGGTCTACCAGGGCGAGCGTGAAATCGCGGCGGGTAACAAGGGCCTGGGCGAATTCAACCTCGAAGGCATCCCGCCGGCACCACGCGGCACCCCGCAGATCGAAGTGACCTTCGACATCGACGCCAACGGCATCCTGCACGTGGGCGCGAAAGACAAGGCCACCGGCAAGGAAAACAAGATCACCATCAAGGCCAATTCGGGTCTGACCGAAGAGGAAATCCAGAAGATGGTGAAGGACGCCGAGCTCAATGCCGAGGAAGACAAGAAGGTCAAGGAACTGGCCGAGTCGCGCAACCAGGCCGACGCGCTGGTGCACTCGACCCGCAAGTCGCTGACCGAATACGGCGACAAGCTCGACGCCGGCGAGAAGGAAAAGATCGAAGCGGCGATCACCGACCTGGAAGGCTCGATCAAGTCGGGCGACAAGGCCGACATCGACGCCAAGGTCGCGGCACTGTCGACCGCTGCGCAGAAGCTGGGCGAGAAGATGTACGCCGACATGCAGGCGCAGCAGGGGGGTGCTGATGCCGCCGCCGGCGCGGGCCAGCAGGCCGGTGGCGGCGACTCGGCGAAAGCCGACGATGTCGTCGACGCCGACTTCAAGGAAGTGAAAGACGCGAAGTAATTCGTAACGCGTAAAAATGGCCGAGCCGATGTGACCACCAGGGTTCGCGGCTCGGTTTTTTTGCTCAGACAGTACGTTCAGTAGATAACAGCAAGGTGCCAAATGGCAAAGCGTGATTTTTACGAGATCCTTGGGGTCGCAAAGGGTGCGTCGGAAGACGAGATCAAGAAGTCTTATCGCAAGCTGGCGATGAAGTACCACCCTGACCGCAACCCGGACAACAAGGAAGCGGAAGAGAAGTTCAAGGAGGTCAAGGAAGCCTACGAGATGCTGACCAATCCGGAAAAGCGCGAGGCCTATGACCGCTATGGTCACGCCGGCGTCGATCCGAACATGGGCGGCGGTGGCGGCGGTTTCGGCGCCGGTGGATTCGGCGACCTGGGCGACATCTTCGGCGACATCTTCGGCGGCGGCCGTGGCGACCGCGGCGGCGGCGGACCCCAGGTCTACCGCGGTGCCGACCTGCGCTACAACCTCGAGATCACGCTCGAACAGGCTGCCAACGGCTTCGATACCACCATCCGCGTGCCGAGCTGGGACAAGTGCGACACCTGCCACGGCAGCGGTGCCAAGCCGGGTACGCAACCCGTCACCTGCACCACCTGCCACGGTCACGGCCAGGTGCGCATGCAGCAGGGCTTCTTCAGCATCCAGCAGACCTGCCCGAAGTGCCACGGCAGCGGCAAGATGATCCCGGAACCGTGCCCATCGTGCAGCGGCGCCGGCCGCATCAAGCGCAACAAGACGCTGGAAGTGAAGATCCCGGCCGGTATCGACAACGGCATGCGCATCCGCTCGACCGGCAACGGCGAGCCGGGCACGAATGGCGGCCCGTCGGGCGACCTGTACGTGGAAATCCACATCAAGCCGCACGCCGTGTTCCAGCGCGAAGGCGACGACCTGCATTGCGAAATGCCGATCTCGTTCTCGAAGGCGGCCCTGGGTGGCGAAATCGAGGTGCCGACCCTGATCGGCAAGGTCTCGTTCACGGTGCCCGAAGGCACGCAGACCGGTAAAACCTTCCGCCTGAAGGGCAAGGGCATCAAGGGCGTGCGTTCGGGCTACTCGGGCGACCTGTTCTGCCACGTGATCGTCGAAACCCCGGTCAAGCTGACCGACAAGCAGAAAGACCTGCTGCGCGAATTCGACCGCCTGACGGTGGAAGGTGGCGCCAAGCACAGCCCGCAGAGCAAGGGCTGGATGGATAAAGTAAAAGACTTCTTCGAGTAAAGCTGACTACTCACCGCCGAGCGGCACGCGCCCTCGGCGGTTTTTTTTCGCCGTTAAATTGTTCGGTTTACAATGCCGGACACTCAAGAAAACCACGGACGATGCTGCGAGTGTCGTCCACAGCAGGGAGAACCAGATGGCAAAGACCCCGACCGGCCTGACCGCCGCCGACCTGTTCGAACGCAACCGCGCCTGGGCGGCGTCGATGGTCGAAGAGGATCCGAATTTCTTCAAAGACCTCGCTTCGCAGCAAGCCCCGGAATACCTGTGGATCGGTTGCTCGGACAGCCGCGTGCCGGCCAACGAACTGGTCGGCATGGCGCCGGGTGAGCTGTTCGTCCACCGGAATATCGCCAACGTGGTCGTGCATTCGGACCTGAACTGCCTGTCCGTGATGCAGTTCGCCGTCGACGTGCTGAAGGTCAAGCACATCATCATCTGCGGTCACTATGGCTGCGGCGGCGTGCATGCGGCGCTGACGGATACCCGCGTGGGACTGGCCGACAACTGGCTCGGTCACGTGCGCGACGTGCGCGACAAGCACGGCCGTTATCTCGGCAACGTGGCGGGCCAGGCCGCCACCAACCGCCTGGTGGAACTCAACGTAGCCGAGCAGGTCATCAATGTCGCCCACACGACCATCGTGCGCGACGCCTGGGAACGCGGCCAGCCGCTGACCATCCACAGCTGGGTCTACGGCGTGCACGACGGCCGCCTGCGCGACCTCGGCATCACGGTCAGCAGCTTCGAGGAAATCGCGCCGAAGCTCGAGGTGGTGTTGAGCGGCTACCGCGGCAACGGGGAAGCAGGGTGAACACTGACGCGGGGCAGGGCGAACTGGCCCGCCTGCGCGCGCTCGTGCGCGAGTTCGTCGACGAGCGCGACTGGGACCAGTTCCACACGCCGAAGAACCTGGCCTCGGCCCTGTCGGTGGAAGCGGCCGAGCTGCTGGAACACTTCCAGTGGCTGCAGAACGGCCGCGCCGAGGAGCTCGGTGCCAACAAATTGATCGAAGTACGGCACGAGATGGCCGACGTGCTGGTCTACCTGGTTCGCCTGGCCGATAAACTCGATGTCGACCTGATGGCGGCGGTCGAAGAGAAAATGGTCTTGAATCGCGCCAAATACCCGGCCGACAAGGTGCGCGGCGACGCGCGCAAGTACCACGAGTACAAGGACGCCTGAAGCGCGTCCTTGCGCAGCCACACCTTCCAGTCCCAGCCCCGCGGGGCGATCGAGGCTTCCGGCCTCGATCACCCGCGTGCTCCTGCCGTTAAAAAGCGACGATGCTGCCCCACGCCGCCGAACACTGGTGGGCCGCGTCGAAGTTGCTCACCTGCGCGATTCCCCCGCCTGAAGCCACGTCCAGCCCCAATACCTTGTCCGGTCCCGTAAATGCCGGCCAGGCCGCCGGTGCCTCGCCGCCGCTGTTCGGGTTGCCGGTCCTGGCGAAGTTGGTCCAGTAGCGCGTCATCGCTGTTTGCAGCTGGCGCCGTTCCTCGTTGCCCAGGTCGCCCATGTTGTACAGGTATTGCAGGTCGTAGGAGTGGGCGGCGCCCTGCGGGAAGCTGAGGTAATAGCTGCCGTTGGCCATGCCGACCGTGGGTAGCGCCGTCTGGTCGCGGAATTCGTACATCCAGACCGGACTCCCCTGGGCGGCGGCGCGCTGAGAGGTACGCAGGGCCGGGCAGGAGAAGCCCAGGTCCGTTGCCATGCTGGACGCCGCCAGGCTCGGCTGGATGGCCGGATTCGTGCCGAAGTTGGCCAACGGATAGAACTTCGTGACGATGTCGTTGACGTTGGCGCCGCTGCCCGCCGTCAGGGCCGCCACGGTCGGCGCATAGCCGGCGGCCGGGAGGGCGAAGCTGGTGTTGGCTGGATCGAAGTTGGGCGGCGTGGCGGCTGCCCGGCGGCCGGCCTCGTTGATGGCGATGTAGAGCGCGTATTCGTCCTGGTTGGTGCCGTTCACCAGCGGTACCTTGGTGTTTTCGCCGGCGAGGAAGGTCGCCTTGACCGATTTCGGCAAGACCTTGCCGTCCACCGAGGGCACCATGATCGGCAGGGCAGTGCTGATGGCATTGGCCAGGTAGATGCGGATGACCGGATCGGGCAGGCTGCGCAGGCAGGCCGCACTCACCGCGCCGGGATCGCAGCCGATGCCGGTGATGCCGGCCGTCCTTGCTGCATTGATCGCGCTGTCGACGATGGTGCTGCTGGTAGCGCCCATCTGCGCGGCGCTCAGCTGGCGGTCGTTGCCGTAGTTCCCGCTCTGCACCATCGCCTTGCTGAACAGGCCGCGCGAACCGGGCGAAGCGAGATGGGTCATCACGCTGAAACCGCCGGCCGACTCGCCGAAGATCGTCACGTTGTTCTTGTCGCCGGCAAAAGCCGTGATGTTCTCCTGCACCCACTTCAATGCCGCCTGCTGGTCCATGATGCCGTAATTGCCCGCGGCGCCCTCACTGGCCAGCGCCGGGTGCGCGAGAAAGCCCATCGCGCCGAGCCGGTAGGCCACATTGACCACGATCACGCCCTTGCTGACGAGCGGCGACGGGTCGGCATACACCATCGTGCCGCCCGTATTGAAGGCGCCGCCATGCAGGTTGACCATGACCGGGAAGGGGCCCGCTCCGGTCGGCGCGTGCACGTCGAGATACAGGCAATCCTCGCTGTCGCCGCCCAGGCGGAACGGGCTGGCACTGGTCTGCAGGCAGGGTGCCGCCGACCTGGTGTTCGCCAGCGCCGTGGTCCATTTCTGCGCCGGCGCCGGCGCTTTCCAGCGCAATTCGCCCACCGGTGGCGCGGCGAAGGGAATGGCAAAGTAGCTGCGCATGCCGAGGCGGTCGACGGCCTTGACCTCGCCGCCGGCAGTCTGGACGACGTCCAGGGCGCGCTGCGGCCCCGAGTCCGAACCGCCGCAACCGGCGAGCAGCAGCATGATGCCCGATGCCAGCGATAGCCTGATCCGCTGCGCGTGTGTTGACGCTTCCATTTTCACTGCGTGTCTCCTGGATTGTTCATGTGATGGTCGAGAACGGCGGCCGGGCCGTGCGTGCATGTGCGCCGGCTGCCGGAGGGAATTCCGGTCAGCGTGGTGCTGTCGCGGGCGAACGGCAGGCCGATCGATCTTGCCGGATCGATCATAGCGGGTAATTGAACGGCGAGGAACAGACACAAGTGCCAGGTCGGACTGGGTACTGCGCTGGCGTCGAGGCAGGAGATGGTTGGCGTACGGGCGGTCTTGACAACCCGGGCAATCCGCGCATGTTGGCGGGAGCGGGCATGGCGGCGCGTAGCGGCCGCCCGTGCGCAGGCCGAAAGGAAGCGTAGCGCGAGGGTGGGGAAGGGCGAAAGAGACTGTGCCGGGCGCACGAGGCGCCCGGTATGGCGACTGGAGTACCGAATCAGGTGCGACGGCGCACGGCGGCCAGGCCCAGCAGGCCGAGGCCCAGGCTCAGCAGGGTGCCTGGCTCCGGCACGTCGACCGGTGCGGCCGGGTTGCCGGCGTGCTCGGTCGGCAGGTCGGCCGGAATGCCTGGCTGGCTTGGCACGGCCGGCTGGTCAGGCATGGTCGGCACGTTCGGCAGGGACGGCTCGAACGGCGTGACCGGCAGCGGCAGGGTGACGAGCGGCGGGGTGGTGTCGGCAGGCGCCGGCTCGGTTGGCACCTTCGGTACGGCTGGATCGATCGCCGTCGGCGGCAGCGGCAGCGTCACGATCGGTGGCGTGGTCGGTGCAGGCGGCGTGACCGGCGTCGTGCTGCCAGGGTTTGCCGGGGTCGCCGGGGTCGCCGGAGTGACCGGCTTGACAGGCACGGTCGGTACCGTCGAGACCCGGCTGATTGCCAGCAGCACGTCGTTCAGCCAGACATCCTGGCCGATGCAGACGCAGGCGTAGTCGGTCGTGCAGCCCAGGCTCAGGGACACCTTCAGCTTGCCGTCGCTCAGCAGCGAAGGCAGGACGTTGAACACGTATTTGTCGCCGTCGGCGTCGACGTTGCGGATGATGCCGGCCACCGTGTTGTCGAGCTTGACCGTCAGCGTTTCGCTCGTCTTGAACCAGTAATCGATCGGATCGGAAAAATACAGGGACAGTTTGGCCGACTCGATCCGGGTATTGGCCTGTTGCGCAAATTGCAGCGTGAAGTTGTAGGGATCGCCGGTCGTGATGTAGGCGCCCGACAGGAAGGTTGCGTGGGCGGCGCCCGTGATGCCAAGGGTGAGGACTGCGGAAGTGATGATTTTTTTCAGGACGTTCATGGGCTTACATTGATTATTGTCGCGGACATACGCTCTGATTTAGTATAAGCAATTATCATGCCATAAAAGAAATAGTCATTTCCTTCAAGTACTTATAGTTTGTGCCGGATCAACAGCTACTGCACATGTAAAATTTTTCGACAGGAAGCCTCCAGCTTCAGCGGCAGGCGGCCACCCGCTGCGGCGATGCGCGGCAGCCGTATTGCCCAGCCTATTCGTGTTGGCATGGTCGGCGCGTTACCGATAAGCTTTTGCCATGAAACCGCGGATTGAGTAGCAGATCGGCGCCATGCGTGTGACATAAACGCTGAGTGTTTGATCTGGATTAATGGCCACTCGCGCTCGGACCAGATAGCTCGTATGATGGTCTCAGTGCGCCCACGACAAGGTAGAGTTTCCATGCGCCCCATCGTCATCGTTCCAGCCTGCACGCGTGATTTCGGCGAACATCCGTATCACGCTGCCCAGCACAAATATGTCGACGCCGTTGTCCTCGGCGCCGACTGCGCTCCCATGATCCTGCCCTCGCTCGGGCCGGCGCTCGACCTGGAGACGATGCTGCAGCTGTGCCATGGGATCATGCTGACCGGTTCGGCGTCGAATGTTCACCCCAGCTATTACTCCGAAGAAGTGCTCGACCCCTCGCTGCCCCAGGACCGGGCGCGCGACGAAACGACCCTGCCACTGATCCGGGCGGCGGTCGGGCGCGGCATTCCGATCATTGCGATCTGCCGCGGTTTCCAGGAGATGAACGTGGCCCTCGGTGGCACCCTGCACCAGGCGGTGCAACTGGTCGAAGGCAAGTTCGACCACCGCGAAAAACCCGAGCTTGGCATGGACGAGCAATACGGCGACGCCCACAAGGTGATGCTGACCCCGGGCGGCAAGCTGCGCGAGATCGTCGGCGCCGACGAAATTCCCGTCAATTCGCTGCACGGGCAGGGGGTTGCCGAACTGGCGCCCGGCCTGGTGGTCGAAGCCACCGCCGAGGATGGCCTGGTGGAAGCCTTTTCGGTCGCCGCCGCACCCGGCTTCACGCTGGCAGTGCAATGGCATCCCGAATGGCGCATCACGCACAATCCGTATTCCATGAAGATGTTCGGTGCCTTCGGCCAGGCTTGCCGCGATTACCGAGCCAAGAAATCGGGAAACACATGACTGCCCGGGACACATCCCGCATGTGGGCGGTTGGCGCCGTCCCCTAGCTGCCTCGTTCTCTCCGCACCCGTGCAGGGCGCATCAATGCGCGCCTGCGAAGACTGAACAGAACGAGAGGCAAACATGGCAATCCGCGAGAATTTTTCTTACAACGACATGGACGACTGGCTCAATGCCAAGCGCGTCACTGAAATCGAATGCCTGGTCCCCGACCTGACCGGCGTTGCCAGAGGCAAGATCCTGCCGCGCGTGAAATTCACCGAAGAGCGCGGCATGCGCCTGCCGGAAGCCGTGCTCGGCATGACCGTCACCGGCAACTCGCCCACCCGCGACGATGCCTACGACCGCGCCATTTCCAGCACCGACCGCGACATGATCCTGAAGGCCGACCCCACCACCATCACGATGGTGCCGTGGGCGGTCGATCCTACCGCGCAGGTGATTCACGACTGCTATTTCGCCAATGGCGAGCTGGTCGATTTCGCCCCGCGCACGGTGCTGCGCCGTGTGCTCAAGCTCTACCAGCAAAAGGGCTGGAAGCCGCTGGTGGCGCCGGAACTGGAGTTCTACCTGACGGCCAAGAACATCGACCCCGACTTGCCGCTGGCCTCGCCGATCGGCCGCAGCGGCCGCGCCGAAACCAGCCGCCAGGTCTACAGCATCGACGCGGTTAACGAGTTCGACCCGCTGTTCGAGGACATCTACGATTATTGCGACCTGATGAACCTCGACGTCGACACCCTGATCCACGAGATCGGCGCCGGCCAGATGGAAATCAATTTCCAGCACGGCGACCCGCTGGGCCTGGCCGATAAAGTCTTCTATTTCAAGCGCACGCTGCGCGAAGCGGCCCTGAAGCACGACATGTACGCCACCTTCATGGCCAAGCCGATGGCGGGCGAACCGGGCTCGGCCATGCACGTGCACCAGAGCGTGGTCGATGCCGAAACCGGCCAGAACATCTTCAGTAACGCCGACGGGACCGCGTCGGCGCTGTTCCACCATTACGTCGGCGGCCTGCAGCGCTACATGCCGTCGGCGATGGCGATCGTCGCCCCCTATGTGAATTCCTACCGCCGCATCGTGCGCCACACGGCCGCCCCGATCAACCTGCAGTGGGGAATCGACAACCGCACCGTGGGCTTCCGCGTCCCCGTCTCCGGCGCGCAAGACCGCCGCGTCGAGAACCGCATCATCGGCGCCGACGCCAATCCGTATCTGGCGCTGGCCGTCACGCTGGCCTGCGGCTACCTCGGCATGGTGCATGCGATCGAACCGTCGCCCATTGTCGAAGGCAGCGCCTACAACATGCCGGTCGAACTGCCCCAGGGCCTGCCCGAGGCATTGACCCTGCTGCGCGCCGAGGAACGCGTGCGCGAGGTGCTGGGCCAGCGCTTCATCGACGTGTATTCCGCGATCAAGGAGCTCGAACACCAGGAATTCATGACCGTCATCAGCCCGTGGGAACGCGAACACCTGCTGCTGCACGTCTGAACAGGTTTTTTACCGAAGCACGGAAGCACCGCAGCACCGCAGCACCGCAGCAGAACCAGGGATCTCCACACTAAAAACGAGGTGCCATCATGGCAACCGATGACACGGCGGTGATTGCCGCCAGCTTGGCCTCCTTGCGCGTGCCCGAAGCAGAAACCTTCGACACGCGTGCCCTTCAACAACTCGATGCGGCCCACTTCCTGCATCCCTTCACCGACCACGCGGCCTTGCGTGACAAGGGTGCGCGCGTGATCGTGCGCGGGCAAGGCGTGTATCTATGGGACTCCGACGGCCGCCAGATCATCGACGGCATGTCGGGCCTCTGGTGCGTGAACGCCGGCTACGGGCGCACGGCCATTTCCGAAGCCGTCTACCGGCAGATGGAAACCCTGCCTTTCTATAACAGCTTCTTCAACACGACCAATGTTCCGGCCGTGCAGCTGGCGGCCGAACTGGTGGCGCTCGCCCCGCCGCGGTTTTCCCACGTGTTCTTCACCGGCTCCGGCTCCGAGGCAAACGACACCGTCGTGCGCATGGTGCGGCGCTACTGGGACATCCTCGGCCAGCCGGATCGCCAGGTCATCATCAGTCGCCACAACGCCTACCACGGCAGCACGCTGGCCGGGGCCTCATTGGGCGGCATGGCTGGCATGCATGCCCAGGGCGGGTTGCCGGTCCCGGGCATCCGCCACATCGGCCAGCCCCATTACGGCGAACACGGCCAGGGCATGAGCGAGAACGCCTTCGGTTTGCTGGCGGCGGGCTGGCTGGAAGAAGAAATCCTCGCCGTCGGCCCGGAGAACGTCGCCGCCTTCATCGGCGAACCGGTGCAGGGCGCGGGCGGCGTCATCATTCCGCCCGCGACCTACTGGCCGGAAGTGCAGCGCATCTGCGACAAGTACGGCATCCTGCTCGTCGCCGACGAAGTGATCTGCGGCTTCGGGCGACTGGGAACCTGGTTCGGCTGCGAACTGATGGGTTTTCAACCCGACCTGATCAGCTTTGCCAAGGGCGTCACCTCCGGCTACGTGCCACTGGGCGGCGTGCTGGTCGGCGAGCGTGTGGCCCATGCGCTGATCGAAAAGGGCGGCGACTTCAATCACGGTTTTACGTATTCCGGCCATCCGGTGGCCTGCGCGGCGGCGCTGGCGAACCTGCGCATCCTGCGCGAGGAGCGGTTGATAGAAAAGGTGGCGCTGGAAACCGGGCCGCACCTGGCGGCGGCCTTCAGCAAGCTCGCGCAGCACCCGCTGGTGGGTTACGCCGACAGCTGCGGCATGGTGGCGGGCCTGAACCTGGTCAGGGAAAAGGGGCCGACGCTGCACGACTGCATGCCCTTCGAGCGCGCGCTGCATGTCGGCATGCTGTGCCGAGGTCACATGTTCGAGCAGGGGGTGATCATGCGCGCCGTGGGCGACAGGATGATCGTGGCGCCGCCGCTGGTGATGACGAAATCGGAGATCGATGCGATGGCGGCGCGGATTTGGGCGTGCCTGGATTTGACGCAGGCCGATGTGCGTGCACGAGGATGGATGTAGCGGATGTTTAGGCGAACGCGGTGAGGCTTCAGGCGTCGCCGCACGCCTTCAGCATACAGTCGTGGATAGCTTCGTCACTGAACAAGTACTGGCCAGGTGATTCTTGCAAGTCAGCACCCAAGAGAAACATGACGCCAGCCCATATCCGGTCCTGCTCACTGGGCGGTACATATTCCAGCGACTTTCCTTCTGACGCCTGCATGATCGAGTACGCCCAGCGGTCGGCGGCTTCCCTCGTCATGCGGTGATGCAGGACGTCCTGAAACACATTCCTTACGTCGTTCAGGCTAATCTGTATGACGCGGCTACCGAAAGAGTGTTGATCGCCCGGACCAGTCATCATGGCCGATCCTGCCGCTCACACATTCGCCGCGATATGTTTCGTCGGCTCGGTCCGGTTCTTGAACACCTGCGGTGCCAGCGAACCAATAAACATGCCGGCAAACGCCGCCAGCAAACCGGCCAGCTGGCCCGGGAAGTGTTCGCCCAGTGACGACAGCTGCGGGAAGAACAGGATCCAGACGACCATGCCGGCGGCGATCGAGACGATCGCACCCTGGGTGGTGGCGCGCTTCCAGTACAGGCCCATGACCAGCGGCACGAAGGCCGCAACCAGGGTCACCTGATAGGCCGAGGACACCAGCTCATAGATCGATGTGCCTTCCATCGCAATCGCGTAAATCAGCACCAGCGTGGCGAAGACGACGATGGTAATGCGCATCGCCAGCAGCTGCTGCTTGTCGCTCATGCCCGGACGGAGGTTTTTGAGGATGTTTTCGGTAAAACTGGTCGACGGCGCGAGCAGGGTGGCCGACGAAGTGCTCTTGATCGCCGACAGCAGGGCGCCGAAGAACAGGATCTGCATTACCAGCGGCATTTTCGTCATCACGAAGGTCGGCAGCAGGCGCTGGTAATCGTTCTTGGCGATGTCGAGGGCATGGTCGCCCATGACGACGACGGCCGCGGCGACGATGAACATCGGCACGAAGCCGAACAGGATGTAGCTGGCGCCGCCGATCACGGCACCGGTACGCGCCGTCGGTGCATCCTTGGCCGACATCACCCGCTGGAACACGTCCTGCTGCGGAATGCTGCCGAACATCATCGTGATGGCCGCGCCGATGAAGAAGATGATGCTGTTAAAACTTGGCTCCGGCAGCAGGCGCCACAAATTCGCCTGCTGGGCCATGCCGAGCACCTTGTCGGCGCCGCCGGCCAGGTCGGCAGCAAAAAAGGCGATGATCGACATGCCGATGACGAGCACGATCATCTGGATGAAGTCGGTCAGGGCGACGGCCAGGAAGCCGCCGACCACCACGTAGATCAGCACGGCAAGGGTGCCAATCACCATGCCCACCCAGGGCTCCATCGCACCATTCGTCAGCACCGAAAACACCAGGCCGAGCGCCGTGATCTGGGCCGCGACCCAGCCGAGGTAGCTGAGGATGATCGCCACCGAGCAGAAGATCTCGATGCCCTTGCCGTAGCGCTCGCGGTAATAGTCGCCGATCGTCAGCAGGTTGAGTTTATACAGTTTGGTGGCGAAGAACAGGCCGACCAGGATCAGGCAGGTGCCGGCGCCGAACGGATCCTCGATGACGGCGTTCAGGCCGCCCTGCACGAAGCGGGCGGGCACGCCCATCACGGTCTCCGCGCCGAACCAGGTGGCGAAAGTCGTGGTGATGACCATGACCAGGGGCAGGCTGCGTCCTGCGACGGCGAAGTCGCTGGTGTTCTTGATGCGCGAGCCCGCCCAAACGCCCAGCGCCAGCGTGCCCAGCAGGTAGAGCACGACGCAAGTGATCAAGGTGTAGTTCATGGTGTGGAAGGCTCCGGAAGGGGCAGATATTATCGGGCGGAAAATCGGCGATTATAGCGGCATAAGTTCGCTTCTGGATCGCATCGCTCCTGCTTTTTGTCGTGTTTTTTACTCAATATGGGAGGAACACTGGCATGCCAACAACACAATGGCACGACGCTGCCGCCACACTGTGCATCGACGGCCGCGCTTTCATCGACGGCCGCCGGGCTAACGGCTTGGCGGCAGGCATCCGGACGGCCAACCTGAGCCGCGCCATCCGCACGGCACGGGGTCTGCGTGCTGGCACAGTCCACGTCAACCAGTAGACAACGACGATCTCACCGTACCCTTCGACGGCTATGAACAGTCAGGCAACGGGCGCGACAAGCCGCTGCATGCCTTCGATAAATATACCGAGCTGAAGACGACCTGGATTCAGGGTGGCTGAGCCGCCCTGGCGCAAAACCGGCTCGGGCAGGCGTACTGCTGAGGCGTACTGCTGGGGTCAGGTCTGACATTCGGACACGGCCTCAGCAGTTATTCCACGCTACACCCTGCTGTGGGGGAAACGCATTATCCATGGCTCACTCTTGAACAAGGACTGCCACCGTTTTTAGCTGAGCTCGTGTCCAAATGTCAGACCTGACCCCAGTTTGCGAATGAACAAGGACTGCCACCGTTTTTAGCTGAGCTCGTGTCCAAATGTCAGACCTGACCCCAGCTTGCGTGACCCCAGCTTGCGAACACAGCCCATGGCGCCGGTGAGACCGGGGCATTTTTGAGAGCGAGGACTGTCATTGCCATGCAATCGCCGTCAGCATCAGCAATCGTTCCCTCTCGCCCGCGTCTGCATTGATGAAGCACAGGTCTTCGGTAAGCTTCTTCTGCCGGTCAGCCAATCCAAACACGAATTCATGGCCTGTTTGCGCTGCCAGATCTTTGGCAAAGTGGAACAGCAGGTCGATGTCGTCTTTGGACAAAGCATTGGCATCGACATGTAGTCCCAACGACCATTCGGACAAATCGTCAGGATGACCGGTGTCGTTGTCAGTTTTTCTATCGTTGACCAGCAATAGGGAAGGCTGAGCGCATTGGCTGGCCAGCTTAGCGAACGCAGCCGTCAGCGCCGCTTCCGAATCCTGAAGATCGCATCCGTCGGCGTACAGATAAACAGTGTCCTTGGTCATGGTCCTGGTCCGATCAACGAGCTTTTTTGGATGGTGTGTGCTTGGGGCGAACGGGAAAAGCCCAGTGTAAGAAGAGGTTGATATCGTGGCAAGTAGATCGATCGCCGTCGATACGCCTGCCCCTGCCCACGGCCGCCGGCGCGCGGCCCCTCCCTCAAGCCATGGTAGATTGACCATTCCGACCTGGCAGGAGAACGGCATGCACGAGGCAATGCGCGAATTCTTGCGTGAGCATCACATCCACGAAGTCGAGTGCGTGATCACCGACATGACCGGTATCGCCCGCGGCAAGATCCTGCCCAAGGATTTGTTCCTCGGCGGCGAGCACATGCGGCTGCCGAAAAGCGTGCTGCTCAACACCGTCAACGGCGAGCAGCCGAACAATTTACCGTATGTGGGCGCCACCGATCCCGACATGGTCTGCGTGCCGGACGCGGCCACGATGCGCGTCGTGCCCTGGGCCTCCGAGGCGGTGGCGCTGGTCATCCACGACTGCGAGAACTTCGACGGTAGCCCGGTCGAGCTCGCCCCACGCGCGGTGTTGCGCCGGGTGCTGCGCCTGTACGCCGAGCGCGGCTGGAGGCCGGTGGTGGCGCCCGAGATGGAGTTCTATCTGGTCGCCCGCAATACCGACCCGCACGTCCCCTTGACCCCACCGATGGGACGCACCGGCATGGCCGAACTGGGGCGCCAGTCGTACTCCATCGACGCCGTCAACGACTTCGACCCTTTCTTTCTCGAGCTGTCCAGCTTTTCCAAGCTGCACGAGCTGGGTGTCGAGACCCTGATCCACGAAGCGGGCGCCGGCCAGATGGAAATCAATTTCGCCCATGGCGATGCGCTCGAGCTGGCCGACCGCGTCTTCCTGTTCAAGCGCGCCGTGCGCGAGACGGCAATGCGCCATGGAATCTTCGCCACCTTCATGGCCAAGCCCATGGAAACCGAACCCGGCAGCGCCATGCACGTGCACCAGAGCGTGGTCGACCCCCGCAGCGGCCGCAACATTTTTACGAACGAGGATGGCGGGCCCAGTACCCTGTTCTTCCATTTCATTGGCGGCCTGGAAAAATACGTGCCCTCGGCCTTGCTGATGTTTGCTCCGCACGTGAATTCCTACCGGCGCCTGTCGCGCTTCCAGTCGGCACCGACGAATGTGCACTGGGGCTATGACAACCGTACCTGCGGCATCCGCGTGCCGAATTCGACGCCCGAGAACCGCCGCGTCGAGAACCGGGTGCCGGGCGTGGACGTGAACCCCTATCTCGCCATGGCCGCTACGCTCAGCTGCGGCTACCTGGGCATGGTCGAGGGCCTTGCGCCCGGCGAACCGACCCAGGACAGCGCCGAACACATCCACGACGACCTGCCGCGCAACCTGGAAGACGCGATCCTGCGCATGCGCGGCTGTCCGGCGCTGTCGAACTTGCTTGGCGAGCTGTTCGTGCAGGCCTTCTGCGAAGTGAAGGAACTGGAATTTGCCACCTTCAGCCGCGTGATCAGCTCGTGGGAGCGCGAGCATCTGATGCTGCTGGTGTGATGCCTGGCCGGAAATGAGTCGCCATACGTAGGGTGGGCTCTCGAGCCCACGCGGACGTACTGTCGCGTCTCGCAAGGCTGGAGAATATTGATCCACGCATGCAGGTGGAAGTTGTTTGCCATGTTTCGAGGTGCACGTGTTCGACCGCGTGGGCTCAGGAGCCCACGCTACGAAATGCAGCCATACTCCTGCAGCACCGTGTAGCCGCCACCATTGCCCGGCTTCGATTCGACCAGCGCATAGCGGTCGATCTGCCAGGTGAGCGGCTCGGATTCGGACGGCACGACAGCGCCATTCGCGCGACGGGCAAACGTGACGTGGGGGCGGAACTTGCGTGTCTCTGGCTGCAAGCCGAGTGCGACCAGGGCGAGCGACAGGTCGGCGTGCAGCCGCAGCAATTCGGGCGGTTCGCTGTGCGGTTCGAGCACGGCAATGCCGTGCGACCACAACTTCGGCACACCCAGGGACAGCGTGAACGGCGAAAACGGAACGGCGAGCCCGGCGCGCAGCTCCGGCACGCGTCCGGTTGGCACGCCGCCCAGGAAGTGCAGCGTTACGTGTAGTTTTTCCGGGTGGACGGGCGTAGCACCGCGTGGCCAGTCCCAGGCATCGCGGCGCTCGCGCAAGGCGTGGCGGATGCCGGGCTCGGGCCAGAGGGCGACGAACAGGCGCGTAGTGGGAACACTCGTGGGGGCGCTGTCCATCGCGGTCTCCTTCAGAAGCAGTGTTCGATGCCGGGGAAGCTGCCGTCCCTGACGGCGCCGACGTAGGCGCTGACGGCGCCCTCGATGCTGGTTTGCCCTTCCATGAAATTCTTCACGAACTTCGCCTTGTGGCCGGGGAAGACGCCCAGCATGTCGTGCATCACCAGCACCTGGCCCGAGCAGTCGGGACCTGCGCCGATGCCGATCGTCGGCACCTGCAACAGTTCCGTCGTTTCCTTGCCCAGCGCTGCCGGCACCGCTTCGAGCAGCACGACCGCCGCGCCCGCCGCTTGCAGGGCGAGCGCGTCGTTTTTCAGGCGCTCGGCGCCGGCATCGGTTTTACCTTGCACCTTGAAGCCACCCAGCTGGTGCACGAACTGCGGGGTCAGGCCGATGTGGGCGCACACCGGGATGCCGCGCTCGACCAGGAAGGCGACGATCTCGGCCAGCCAGGCGCCGCCCTCGATCTTGACCATGTGGGCACCGGCGCGCATCAGGGCCGCCGAGCTTGCGAACGCCGTTTCCCTGGTCGGGTAGCTGCCGAAGGGCAGGTCGGCCACCAGCACCGCGTTCTTGTTGCCGCGTGCCACCGAGGCCGTGTGGTAGACCATCTCGTCGAGCGTCACCGGCAGCGTCGACGAATGGCCGGCGCAGACCATGCCGAGCGAGTCGCCCACCAGCAGCATCTCGACGCCGCAGCGGTCCATCAGGGACGCGAAGCTGGCGTCGTAGCAGGTCAGCATGGAGATTTTCAGGCCGGCCGCGCGCATCGCCTGCAATGCGGGGATGGTGACGGCCTTGGCGACCGGCTTGGCAGGCACCGCCGGCGCGTTGGTGCCCGTCATGTCCTTGCCCTGCAAATAAGCGCTCATGGTGATCCTTTGAAATCAGAAAATGCGAGGGAATAGTGTAATGCGGCGCCGGAAATCCTGCCGGAACCGCCTTGTCAGCTGCGGAAGATGAAGTACACCGCGCCGACCAGGCACAGCGCCGCCCAGATGTAGTCGAGCTTGAACGGCTGGTTCATGTAGAACATAGCGAAAGGCACGAACACGGCCAGCGTGATTGCTTCCTGCATGATCTTCAGCTGGGCCAGGCTGTACTGGGTGGCGCCGATGCGGTTGGCCGGCACCTGCAGCAGGTATTCGAACAGGGCGATGCCCCAGCTCACCAGCGCCGCCACGTACCAGGCGCGCGTGTTCAGGCTTTTCAGGTGGCCATACCAGGCAAAGGTCATGAAGATGTTCGACAGGACCAGCAAACCGGCGGTCTGGAAGAAAACGGGAATCTGCATGTCAGTCGAGGCGAACGATGGCCTGGCCGGCGACGCGCGGCAGCAGGTTTGCCGCGGGGCCGTGGCCGGGGACAGTGATGCCGGGAGCGATTTCCAGCAGCGGCGCCAGCACGAAGGCGCGTTCATGCATGCGCGGGTGCGGTACCGTCAAGTCGGGCGTGGCGATGACTTCATCGCCGTAGAGCAGCAGGTCGAGGTCGAGCGTACGCGGGGCGTTGCGGTAAGGGCGCTCGCGGCCATGGGCCAGTTCGATCGCCTGCAGCGCCGCCAGGAGGGCATGGGCGTCGAGGTCCGTGTCGAGCAGGGCAGCGGCATTGATGTAGTCGTCGCCCGAGGAATCGATTGGCGCGGTGCGCCAGAGGCTGGACGCGGCCAGGAGCCGCGCACCAGGCAGGTCGGCCAGGCGCGCCAGGGCGTCGCGCACGTTCGCACGCGCATCGCCCAGGTTGGCGCCGATGCCGATCGCCGCGATCATTCGTCGTTGCCGCCCGCGCTTGCCTCGCCCGCGCTGGCGCTGCGTTCACCGGTTTCGGCACCGCCTTCGCCGTTGCGATGACGCGGGCCGCGGCGCGGCGCACGCTTGCTTCTCGCCGCTGGCCGGACGCGCGTTTGCTGGGTCACGAGGCGCTCGCGCTCACCGGATTCGGCGTCGTAGAAGGCCGTCCACCATTCGCCGATCTCGCTCTCCAGTTCGCCCGAAGCGCAGCGCAGCAGCAGGAAGTCGTAGCCGGCGCGGAAGCGCGGGTTTTCCAGCAATTTATAAGGCGCGCGGCCGGTGCGGCGCTCGAAGCGCGGCTGCATCGCCCAGATGTCGCGCATGTCGGTGGCGATGCGGCGCTGCAGGGCCAGGTTCTCGGTTTGCGTGTCCAGCACGGCGTCGGCCGCCAGGTGCAGGGCTGGGATCGGCGCTTCGCCGGCGGCGCGGTAGGCCGTCCATTTTTCCAGCACCTGGTGCCACAGCAGCGAGGCGAACAGGAAGCCGGGCGAGACGCCCTTGCCGGCTTTCACGCGGCCGTCGGTCGATTCCAGCGCCAGCGTCACGAACTTCATGCCGATCGGCTGCTCCAGCACGACGTCGAGCAGCGGCAGCAAACCGTGGTGCAGGCCGGCCGAACGCAGTTCCTGCAGGCAGGCCAGCGCATGGCCCGACAGCAGCAGTTTGAGCATCTCGTCGAACACGCGCGCGGCAGGCACGTTGTCGATCAGGGGCGCCATCACGGGAATCGGCGCACGGGTAGCCGGCTCGATGGTGAAGCCGAGTTTTGCCGCGAAGCGCACCACGCGCAGCATGCGCACCGGGTCTTCGCGGTAGCGCGCTTCCGGCACGCCGATGATGCGCAGGGTCTTGGCGCGGATGTCCTCGATGCCGCCGTGGTAGTCCAGCACGGTTTGATTGGCCGGATCGTAGTACATCGCGTTGATGGTGAAGTCGCGGCGCTCGGCATCCTCGTGCTGGGGACCGAAGTTGTTGTCGCGCAGGACGCGGCCGTGTTCGTCCTTCGGCGCGTTGTTGCTGCCCTTGCCGCGGAAGGTCGTCACTTCCAGCAGCTCCTGGCCGAACATCACGTGCACGATCTGGAAGCGGCGGCCGATGATGAAGGCGCGGCGGAACAGTTTTTTCACCTGCTCGGGCGTGGCATCGGTGGCGATGTCGAAGTCCTTCGGTTTCACGCCCAGCAGCAGGTCGCGCACGGCGCCGCCGACAACGAAGGCCTTGAAGCCGGCTTCCTGCAGGGTTTGCGTCAGGCGGATCGCGTTGGGCGACACCAGTTTCAGGTCGATGCCATGTTCTTCCGGCCCGAGGATCCTTGGCTCGGTCGGGTCGCGCTCGTCTTTCACGCCAAGGATTTTACGAATGAATTTTTTGATCATTGAAGAGATGGAGTAAAGGCCAGCCTTGGGCGTGTGCAAAAGAGGCAAGGGTGCTGCTGGGATTGGTGGCAACCGGGTGCGACACGGTCGAGAGCAGCGGAATGTCGTTGTGCGAATCGCTGTAGAAATAGCTGCGCTCGAAGGACGCGAACGGCCGGCCGAGGCGCTCGAGCCAGGCGTGCATGTGCACCACCTTCCCGGGGCCCGAGGTCGGCGTCCCCGCCAGCCTGCCCGTCAGGCGGCCAGCGGCATCGGCTTCCGGCATGGCGGCGAGATGGTGCGCGACGCCGAACAGGCGCGCGATCGGCGCGGTCACGTAATCGTTGGTGGCGGTGATGATCGCCACCAGGTCGCCGGCGTCCAGGTGCCGCTGCACCAGCGCAAGCGCCTGCGGGCGGACGTTCGGTTCGATCACTTCGCGCATGTACTGCGCGTGCATGGCGTCGAGTTCGCCGCGCGGAAAGCGTGCCAGCGTGCCGAGCGCAAATTCCAGGTATTCGACCGGGTCGAGCGTGCCGGCCTGGTACTGGGCAAAGAATGCGTCGTTGCGGCGCGCGTAGGCGGCGGCGTCGACCGCGCCAATGCGCACCAGGAACTGGCCCCACTCGTAGTCCGAGTCGATCGGCAGCAGGGTATGGTCGAGGTCAAACAGGGCAAGCGTGGTCATTTTTTTTGTTCCGACAGCGTGGACTCCGACTGCGGGCTGGCCTGGAGCAGCAGGTCGCGCAGCAGGGGCAGCGTGACGGGGCGCTGGGTCTCCAGCGAATACTGGTCGAGGGCGTCGAGCATCGTGGCCAGCGAGCGCATGTCGCGCTTGAAGTGCGACAGCAGGTAGGGTAGCACGCTGGCCGACAGGGTCAGGCCGCGCGCTTCCGCCGCCTGGGTGAGCGCGGCAATCTTCTGGTCGTCCGACAGGCCATGGATCAGGTAGACCAGCCCCCAGCCCATGCGCGTACGCAGGTCTTCGCGCACCGGCAGCACGGCCGGCGGCACCGGGCCGGTCGAGACCATGTAGGCATCGTGCTCGCGCACCTGGTTGAACAGGGCGAAGGCGTCGATCTGGGCGTTCGGGCTCAGGCGGTCGCAGTCGTCCAGCAGGTAAAGGCTAATGCCTGGCGTAAAGACAAAATCGGCGGCGGGCGCATCGAACGCGATATAGCGCGAATTCGGCGTGGCTGCGAGGGCCTGCAGCAGGTGGGTCTTGCCGGCACCGGTGTCGCCCCACAGGTAGGCGAAATGCTCGCGCGATGCACGCTGCGCGAACTGGTGCATCAGGTGCGCCAGTTCGGCATTTTCCCCGACCTGGAAGGTATCGAGGCTGTGCGCCGGGTCGGCGCCGAGATCGAGCACCAGCTGTTTCATGGCGTTCGGTTCACTGTGGAAAATTCATACGCATACAGCATTATAAAAGCTGACGCGCCGGCAATGAAAACGGGAGACCTGGCCTTGCGGAGCGGGACGCGATGGATGCCGCCATGAGCCCCGGCGCGCGGGTCGCTGGTATGAGCTCTGGATGGCGGAAAAGAGGGCATGTTTTTATTGTTATCTCGATGTGGCAGCAGTTTGGCGGCGGTTTAGCGTTGAAGGCCGGGCCGTTTTGTTAGAATAGCGAATTGACCAGAAACAGGTCTACGCCTTCTATTTTACCGCCTCCGCTGCTAAATACCATGAGCCAACCATCTAATGTTTCTCTGTCCTACCGGGACGCAGGTGTCGACATCGACGCCGGCGATGCCCTGGTCGAAGCGATCAAACCCCTTGCCAAGCGCACCATGCGCGAAGGCGTGCTGGGGGGGATTGGCGGTTTCGGCGGGCTGTTCGAGATCAGCAAGAAGTTCAAGGAGCCGGTCCTGGTTTCCGGTACCGACGGCGTCGGTACCAAGCTGAAGCTGGCATTCGAGCTCAATCGCCATGACACGGTCGGCATCGACCTGGTCGCGATGAGCGTCAACGATATCCTGGTGCAGGGCGCGGAACCGCTGTTCTTCCTCGACTATTTCGCTTGCGGCAAGCTCGACGTGGCGACCGCGACCGCCGTGGTGAAGGGCATCGCCGAAGGCTGCGAACAGTCCGGCTGCGCACTGCTCGGCGGAGAAACGGCCGAAATGCCGGGCATGTACCCGGACGGCGAGTACGACCTGGCGGGCTTCGCGGTGGGCGCGGTCGAGAAATCGCAGATCATCGACGGCAGCAAGATCGTCCCTGGCGACGTCGTGCTGGGACTGGCCTCGTCGGGCATCCATTCGAACGGTTATTCGCTGGTGCGCAAGATCATCTCGGTGGCCAAGCCCGACCTGGAAGCGGATTTCCACGGCCGCAAGCTGGCGGACGTGCTGATGGCGCCAACCCGCCTCTACGTCAAGCCGCTGCTGGCGCTGATGGCGTCGATGGAAGTGAAGGGCCTGGTCCACATCACCGGCGGCGGCCTGGTCGAGAACATCCCGCGCGTGCTGCAGGAGAATCTGACGGCCGTGCTCGACAGCACATCGTGGACGATGCCGCCGCTGTTCGGGTGGCTGCAGCAGCATGGCGGCGTGGCGGACGCGGAAATGCACCGCGTGTTCAATTGCGGTATCGGCATGACGGTCATCGTCTCGCAAGAGAACGCCGACGCGGCCATGGCCCAGCTGCAGGCCGCCGGCGAAACCGTCTACCGCATCGGCGAGATCCGCGCCCGTGAAGAGGGCCAGGCGCAGACCGTGGTGCTGTAAGCAAAACCTTCCGCAGCAAGAACGAAGGCGCCCGCGGGCGCCTTTTTTACTACCTGTTTGCGCCTGTAGCCAAGTCAGGCAGGTACTGTTATTTCGACAGCTTGCGGGCGCGTTCAGTCTGTTCGACGGCGTACTTGAAGACCGGAACCAGCACTTTGCCGAGATCGACATCGGCGACCGGCGCATCCTCGTCCATGGCCTTGAGCTGTGCAATGTACGCGCGGTCGATGCTGTATTTCTCGAGCAGCGGGGTACGATAAACAAGGAAGGTCTTGACGCCGTAATCGGTCAGCGCGCCTTCCCACAGCGTGCTCAGGTCGAGAAAAGCCTGCTTCGCCTTGACGATGCTCCGCTTCTGTTCCCCTTCCGGAATCTTCGGCAGGAGGCGCTCGACGAGGCCGAGCTGCCGCAGCGCTGCGAACTCGTAGCGTTTGTAGTTGCCTTGCGCGTCGAACGCCGCGATCGTTTCCAGCGCTTCGAGCGCCTCCATGGCGGGCGAGGGCGCCAGTCCATCGACACAGCCGGACCTGGCCGTCTTGCCCTTGGCGTTGTCGCAGGCGGCCTTGCCCTGTTTTGCCAGCTTGATCCGGTAGACATCCGCCGGCAGCCGCTTGATGCTCTTGTCCGAACGGCTCCAGGCAAGGACGGCGTTGTCCCAGCTTCCCTTGTCCACCTGGGCTGCCGCATGTGCCAGGCGCGCGTGGGTGTAATCGTCGATGTCCTCCGATTTCGCCTTGGCCCGCGCCTCGTTGACGGTGCGCGCGATCGACTCGGCGGCGGCCGCCTTTTTCCCGGTGTGGAACTGCACCAGTGCCTTGCCTGCGCCAGCCTGGAACAGGTAGCCATAGGCATCTTCCTTCCAGCCGGAGCGCTCGCGTGGCGCCGTCTCGATCCAGCGCGCGGCGCCTTCGGCCACGGCGGCGTATTCCGCGTCTGCCTCGGCATACTTCTTCAATTCCAGCAGTTCGTCGCCGCGCAGCAGGCGGTAGTAGGCCAGGCGCAGTACCGGCTCGGCGCCGGCAAACGCGGTATAGCCTTCTTCCTCCGCCAGCCCCGCCCACTTCGCGGCATCGCCGAAGGCTTGCGCCGCCGCGGCGCCGAGCTTGCCGGCTTCATCGGCGCGGCCAGCGAACCGCGCCTCGGCTGCACGCGTCGACAGCGACTTGCCCCACTCGAGACCGGCACGCTCGCTTTCCATCACGAGAGTGCGGTAGAGCTTCGCATACGCCTCGTGCTCGCCTTTCTGCTGCTTCGTACGCTCGAGGCTCCGGTCGGACCAGGTGCGCATTTCCCCGAACAGGCCATCGCCCTTCGCGTATTCGCCGAAACGGTAATGGTCGAGGGCGCGCTCGACCAGCAGGTCGTAGCTGTCGAGCAGCGCGTGGGCGTGCTTGCCGTTTTCGAAGTGGGCCATCATCACCTCGAAAGCCTTGTTCAGCTTGACGCGTGCTTCTTCCTTCTTGCCCGCATTTAGCAGTTCGAGCCCGTACACCCGGTAGGCGTCGACCTCGTAGGGCACGAACTGGTGCGCCAGCGACGGGTTCATGTTCGCCGCGTTCTTCACTTTGGAGATGGCCTGTTCCATCTGTGCGCAGCCTTCCATCTGCGTCAGGGTGCAGCGCGTGCGGGCTTGCAGCAATTCCGTCATGGCGCGGCCGGCAGGCGTATCCTTGAACGCGGCTTCCTCGGCGGTGGCGAAGGTCGATAGCAGAAGGAGGGAAAGGAGGAGTGGACGCATGGAGTCAAGGGGAAAGAATTATTGCAAAGTGACATGTAATCACAGGAATCACATCACCGGTATATTTACCCAACACTGTTTGCTGAAATGCCACACTTTGAGCGCCGACACAGGTAGAGCCGCATGCGCGATGCGCCCGCCCTCCAGGACAGGGCGCGTCGTCAACGACAGGACAGGCGTAGGGCAAGACGATGCACGCAGGACTGGAAGGTGTGTTGGCCGCTTTTGTCCCCGGCGAGCGCTTGCTCCCCAGTCCGCCTCTCAGTTCGGCTTGGCGCCGCTGCCGATATGCTTGTCGAGGAATTTCTCGACGCGGCTCCAGTAATCGACGCGGTTCGCCGGCACCTGCCAGCCGTGGCCTTCCTCGTCATAGGAAATCCACTCGACCTGCTTGTTATGGGGCTTGACCGCTTCGAGGAATTTGCGGCCGTGGTACATCGGCACGCGCCGGTCGACGCCGCCGTAGGCCAGCAGCAGCGGTGCCTTGATGCGCGCCGCCTGCGTGATCGGCGAGGTCGCCTTCAGCTGGGCCGCGTCCTTGACCTGGTCGCCCACCAGCTCCGGCATGCCGTACTGTTTCCACTGCTCGGACAGGTCGGACGTGAAGCTCCAGTGGCCGTCGTACAGCAGGTTGATGTCGGTGACGCCCACCCAGTCGACGCCGCACTTGTACAGGTCCGGGTCCTTGACCAGGCCCATCAGGGTGGCATAGCCGCCGTAACTGGCACCGGCGATGCAGATGCGCTTCGGGTCGGCATGGCCCTGGGCGATGGCCCAGCGTGCGCCGTCGGCGATGTCGTCCTGCATGGCCAGGCCCCATTGCTTCCAGCCGGCGCGGAAATGGCGGTTACCGTAACCCATGCTGCCGCGGAACTCCGGTTCCAGCACGGCATAGCCGCGCGAGGCCAGGAACTGGGTTTCCGGGTGCCAGCCCCAGCTCGTTCCCCGAAGGTAGGGGCCGCCATGCACCAGCACCACCAGGGGCGCGTTCCTGGCGCCATTCGCGGGCAGGGTCAGGAGCGCAGGGATCTCCAGGCCATCGCGCGCCTTGTAGCGCACCGGTTCCTGGCGGCCCATGCGCTTCGGATCGATGCCGGGGTAGGATTCGCCAACCGGGTTCAAGGCGCCGGTTTTCAGGTTGAACAGGTTGTACTTCTCGGGCTGCCTGTCCGAATACGATTTCACCAGCGCCCAGTCCGACTGGCCTGCCGCGCCAAAGGACATCTGGTTGACGGTGCCTGGCAGGGCCGCATCGAGCTTTTTCTGTGTCTCCTGCATCGCCGTGTCGAACCAGACGATGGCCTCTGCATCGGTATGCAGTTTGATGCCCAGCAGGCGGCTGCCGCTCAGCACCAGTTCGCCATCGAAATCGTAGCCTGGCGTAACCACGACTGGTTCGGGATTGAGCTTGCCCGTTGCCAGGTTGACCGTGTACAGCGAGCGCGTGTCCTGGTCGCCATTGCTGACCGCATACAGGGTACCGTCGCCGCCGAAGCCCAGTGGCTCATAGCTGTCCTTGCTGGAGGCATAGGTCGGGTAAGTGGTCAGTACCCGCCATGCCCCCGTGGCGGGGTCGCGGTAGTGGAGGGTGGTGGTGTCTTTTTCGGTCGAGCGCACGAGGCGCGGCTCGCCTTTCGCGTCGAGCGTCCACTCCTTGGCGGCGGCAGGGCGTTGCACGACCTGGCTGGTACCCGTGACGGTATTGAGCTTGAGCAGGTTGATGTGGCGAACCTGGTAGCTCTGCTCTTCCCAGACATAGCTTTCGACGTAGATCGCGTCGGAATCCTGGGCGCCCCGCTGGTCCATCAGGAAGGTATGCCAGGGCAGGATCTTGCTCTTGAGGTGGCCTTCGGCTTCGGCCACGAACGCGGTGCCGCGTCGTTGCGCGAGCTGGCGCAGGTTGCTGCCGTCGCGGTCGACCGCGTACAGGCCGGCGGCGAGGAACTTGCCGCCCGGTCCGATTTCGTTCTCGTTCACGTTGAAGGCCAGGCGGTTGTCGTTGACCCAGCTGAACTGCCGGATATCGACATCCTTGTAGCCGGCCACCAGCTTGGCCGAGTTGGCCTGCAGGTCGATGACGGCCAGGTAATCGCGGCGCCCGGGCGCGCCGGAAATCGCCGCCAGGTAGCGTCCGCTCGGCGAAAGGCTGGCTTCACGCAGGGTCGGGTTGATGAAGAAGCGCTCGATGGGCGGCAGCGCAGCTTCGGTGGCGGCATATAGCGGGGCGGCAGCGCACAGGGCAAGCGCGAACAGGGCCGCCGCGTGACGCATCAGGCGGCGCGCGAAGGGATGTTTGGACATGAATTCCCGATCAGGTATTTTTATAATAGAAGCCGCAATTTTTCCCGCAGCCTGGGGAGGATAGCAGGCGTCAGCGGCGCCGAAGCTATCCAAATGTCACTGCCGGCCTTCAGCGCCCCGGATGCAGCACCTTTGGCACGCGTGCCCCGCGCAGGCGGAATGCATCCGGCATTTTCGAGCCCAGCAGCGGGCGCAGGTAGAGGCGGAAGGCATCGGTCACATCGGTGCCGCTTTCGCTGATGAATTCGTCTTCCATGGTGCGCGTCTTGCCGGCCACCTGGTCGAGAGGGAGCAGCTCGTAGTCGACCGAATAAAAGCCGGTGCGGCGGATCACGACCGAGCCGTCGCGATCGCCCCACATGGCGAACTGCACCGCCTTCTCGCCGACTTCGCGCGCCTCGCGCTGGTCGACGTCGGAGACGCAGCCGATGAAGGAGCGCTGCAGGTAGCCGAAGGTATCGCCGCGCACGCGCTTGATGCCGAGCCGGCCCTTGATTTCCTCGCACAGCAGGTCGGCCAGCGCGCCGGTGCCGGACAGCTGCACGTTGCCGTGCGCATCTTTCTCGATGTCCTTGGCGAGCATGGTGACGATGGGTTCGCCCGCTGCGTCGTGGATGCCTTCGGAGACCGCGATCACGCAGCGGCCGTGGCGCTCGACCATGGCCTTGACGTCGGCCAGGAAGCGCTCCAGCTCGAACACCCGTTCGGGCAGGTAGATCAGGTGCGGGCCGTCGTCCGGGAATTTCTTGCCGAGCGCGGACGCTGCGGTGAGAAAACCGGCATGGCGCCCCATCACCACGCCGACATACACACCGGGCAAGGCCGCATTGTCGAGATTAGCGCCGGCAAAGGCCTGGGCGACGAAGCGCGCTGCCGACGGAAAACCGGGCGTGTGGTCGTTGCCGACCAGGTCGTTGTCGATGGTTTTCGGAATGTGGATGCAGCGCAGCGGGTAGCCGGCCTTGCGCGCCTCCTCGCTGACAATGCGCACGGTATCGGCCGAGTCATTGCCGCCGATGTAGAAGAAGTGTTCGATCTCGTGTGCGCGCAACACGTCGAAAATGCGCCCGCAATAAGCCATGTCGGGCTTGTCGCGGGTGGATCCCAGCGCCGAGGAAGGCGTGGCGGCCACCAGTTCCAGGTTGTGGCTGGTTTCCTGGGTGAGGTCGAGGAAGCCCTCGTCGACGATGCCGCGCACGCCATGCAGCGCGCCGTAGATGCGGTTGACGTTGCGGAAACGCCGCGCCTCGAGCGTAACGCCGACCAGCGACTGGTTGATGACGGCGGTCGGACCGCCTCCTTGTGCAACGAGGATCTTGCCAGATGACATGTGATCTCCTTCGACAGGGCGACGGGTAACCCGACCGTCAGCTTACTACCGATTGTTTGCCCTGGCTTGTTTACTGCTGCTCACCGCTGCTTGCTGTTGCGTTACTCCCTCACCGCTACTCGGGGGCCCGGATATGGTCGACCAGTGCGTTGCTGGTACGCGCCGGCGCCGCGCTCAACAGGCTGAACACGACGATGGCCGCCATGCCGGCCGGCACACCGAATACGCCGGCCGACATCGGCGCGATGTCGAACCAGGCCGCCTCCAGGCGCCCGCCCAGGCTGGGGTTAACCCGGATCATGTAGTACAGGCAGGCAAGAAAACCCGCCACCATGCCGGCAATGGCGCCGACGTGGTTGGCGCGTTTCCAGAACACCCCCAGCACCAGGGCCGGGAACAGGGTCGAGGCCGCCAGCGAAAAGGCCGCGCCCACCAGCGACAGGATGTCCGCCGGCTTTTGCGAGGCGGCGTACGCTGCAATGAAGGCCACCGCCAGCAGCAGCAGCTTCGAAATCGTCACCCGCTTCTGGGTCGAGGCGCCCGGGTCGACGATCTTGTAATAGACGTCGTGCGAGAGCGCATTCGAGATGGCCAGCAGCAGGCCGTCGGCGGTGGACAGGGCCGCGGCCAGTCCGCCGGCCGCCACCAGGCCCGATATTACATAGGGCAAACCGCCGATTTCCGGCGTCGCCAGCACCAGCACATCGCCATCGATGGCGATTTCCGCCAGCTGCACCAGGCCATCGTGGTTGATGTCGGTCACGCGGATCAGGGGATTGACCTTGTCCACATTCGCCCAGTAGGAAATCCAGGTGGGGAGTGATGAAAAATCGCTGCCGACCAGGCTCGTGTAGATGTCGTACTTCGCCAGGACGGCCAGCGCCGGGATGCTGAGGTAGATCAGGAGGATGAAGAACAGGGTCCAGAACACCGACACGCGCGTTTCGTGCACCGAGGGCGTGGTGTAGGAGCGCATCAGGATGTGGGGCAGGGCGGCGGTGCCGAACATCAGGCAGAACACGAGGGCCAGGAAGTTATTGCGCCGGGCATTCGATTCGGCTTCAGTGGCGCCGGGAAAAGGCGCCGCGTGCGGCTGCGGCGGCTGGACCCGTGCCAGCAGGCGTGCCTGCTGGGCGCGCCACAGGCGCTCGGCATCCTCGACCGTCTTGGGGTAGGCGGCCAGCGCCCGCTCGGCGCTGCGCACGTCGGCCAGCGAGGAGTTGCGCAGGCGCGCCGCGTCGAGCCGGCGCTGGGCGGCAAGGCGCCCGCTTTCCCGGAACCGGGTAGCGAGGCCAGGCGCGCGCCGTAGTCATCGGCCTCCGGCGAAGCCGCGCGCACCTGCTGCTCGCGCGGGTCGCGCACCAGCTCGGCTTCGCGCGCGGCCAGTTTCGGCAGCACGGAACCGTAGGCCACCTGCGGCAAGGGATTGCCGGCATGCTTGGCCGACAGCCACATCGTCGGGATCAGGAAGGCGACCAGGATGATGATGTACTGCGCCACCTGCGTCCAGGTGATGCCGCGCATGCCGCCAAGGAAAGAACAGACCAGGATGCTGGCCAGTCCCAGGAAGATACCGACCGAAAAATCGACGCCGGTAAAGCGCGAGGCGATCAGCCCGACCGCGTAGATCTGCGCCACCACGTAGACGAAGGACACAGGATGGTGGAGGCAGCGCCGCCGCGGCCTCGAGGGTCGACCAGTTGTCGCTCTCGCGCGTGCAGGGTGTTTCCGGGGTCGGGAAGCAGATGTCGACCTGCCAGTCCTTCTGGCCATTGCCGTTCGGAGTCAGCACCATGCGGCCGAAACTGTTGTTGCTCAGGGCCTGGTTGCGGGCCATGACCAGGCCTTCGGAGTAGAACTGGGTGGCGCTGGCGACCTGGTTCTTGTAGGTCCATTCGCTCATCATCGGCACGCCGATCGACAGGATGATGGCGAGGATGGCCAGCGCGACCATCGCTTCGATCAGGGTGAAACCGCGCCGGGCCAGGGCGCCAGGCGAGCGCCTCGTCGGCCACGTCATTGGCTGCACCCTCCTTCTTTGGTGCGTACCCAGCAATTGTTCGGCCTGGCCCAGCCGGCCGGCGCGGACACGGTCCTGCGGTTGCCGCCCTGGTCGATCGAGAACACGAAGCCGGCGGTCGGGCCAGTGCCGCTGCCCGTGGCGGTGACGGTGAAGGTGGTCGCGGTGTCGTTGCTGACGCTGAAGACGAAGTCGGCAGTGCCCGCCGGCAACTGGCCAGGGGTCGTGCCGAAGCCTTCGTAAGTGCGGTTGGTCGACCAGTACTGCTCGGCGATCGGCTGCGTGCCCGCAAGGCCCGAATACGCATCCGTGAGCCGGGTGCGCAACACGTAGCTGCCGTAGTTCGGGATGGCGATCGCCGTCAGGATGCCGATGATCGCAACGGTGATCAAGAGTTCGATGAGCGTAAAGCCGGTCTGCCGTTTCATTGTTATCCCCAGAAGGACGGCTTGGCCGTCTACGCGGCTTGCCGCAAAAAAAGTTTCCTCTGGAGAATCATACCTCAGCAAGCTTGCATTACCCTGAGGAAATGCTGACAGGGAGCTGACAAACTGGTCTTTCCGGAGCTAAATACGCCCGAATCGGGCGATGCGCTCAGGGAAAACTGACCGTGAAGACCGCGCCGCCCTGGGCCGCATCCTCGATCCGGACATCGCCTCCGTGCAGCCTGGCGATGTCGCGCACGATGGCCAGGCCCAGGCCGCTGCCGGTCGCGCTCGAGCCGAGGATGCGGTAGAAGCGTTCGAACACGTGGGCCCGTTCGCTTGGGGCGATGCCGGGGCCGGTGTCCTCGACTTCGAGCAGCGCGTGGGGGCCGTCGCGCCTTACCCGCACCGTGACGCTGCCGCCGTGCGGGGTGTAGCGCAGCGCATTGTCGATCAGGTTCGACAGCAGCTCGCGCAGCATCAGGGCGTGGCCGGCAATGCTGACTTTCTCGTCCTGCTCCTCGAAGCCGAGGTCGATGCCGTGCGTGAACGAGGCCTGCACCCAGTCCTGCACGGTCGCGCGCGCCAGCGGGCCCAGCTCGATTTCCTCGAAGGCCAGGCCCGCATGCGGCTGGTTTTCCGCGCGCGCCAGTGCCAGCAACTGGTTCACCAGGCGCGTGGCCGACTCGGAACTCTTGGCCAGCTGCTCCAGCGAGCGGTGGATCTCGTCCGGGTCGACCTGGCGCAGGGCCAGCTCGGACTGCATGCGCATGCCGGCCAGTGGCGTCTTCATCTGGTGCGCGGCGTCGGCAATGAAACGCTTTTGCATGTCGATGGTCTGGGCAAGCCGTCCCAGCATGTCGTTGAGCGAGCCGACAAGGGGAGAAATTTCCTCCGGTACCTGGCGCGAGTCGATGGGAGACAAATCGTCCGAGCTGCGCGCGCGGATGCGCTCCTGCAGCTCGGCCAGCGGCGACAGGCCACGCGACAGGGCAAACCAGACCAGGGCCAGGATGATCGGCAAGATGATGAACTGCGGCAAAATCACGCCCTTGATGATCTCGTTGGCCAGCAGGGCGCGCTTGTCGAGCGTTTCCGCCACCTGCACCAGCGCCTTGCGCGGGCTGGCCGCAGGCGGTAACAGGGGATCGAGATTGACGTACAGGTAGGCCACGCGCAGCGGATTGCCGTGCAGCGCCGCCTGGCGGAAGTGGACGGCGCCGTCCTTGTCGGCATCATCCTCGCGCGGACGGGGCAGTTCGCGGTCGCCATCGACAAATTGACCGTTCGCATCGGCGACCTGGTAATACACGCTGTCGACGTCGTCGGCGCGCAGGATGTCGCGCGCGCTGCCCGGCAACTGCGTAACGATGCGTCCGCTTTCCTCGCGGACCTGCTGGGCCAGCACCGTCACCCGGTCTTCCAGCGCGTGGTCGAAGGGGCCGTTGGCGATGGATTTTGCTACCAGGTAGGTAATCGCGATGCTCATCGGCCACAAGAGCAGCAGCGGCGCCAGCATCCAGTCGAGGATCTCGCCAAACAGCGAATGCTGGATGTTCTCTTCCGATTCGGGGCTCGGCGGGACGTAGAGCGGCTCGGGCGCCGCGCCGGGGGAGCGATCGGGATCGGGCGCGAGCAGGCCGGCGTCGCGGTCGTTCACTTGTGGTCGGCCACCTGCTCGGCGCGGACGGCGTCGGCGTATTTCTCGAGGCAATAGCCGAGTCCGCGCACGGTGGCGATGCGCACGCCGCCGACTTCGATCTTCTTGCGCAGCCGATGCACATATACCTCGATGGCATTGTTCGACACTTCCTCGCCCCATTCGCACAGGTGGTCGACCAGCTGCTCCTTCGACACCAGGCGCCCCGTGCGCGCCAGCAAAATTTCCAGCAGCCCCAGTTCGCGCGCCGACAGGTCGAGCATCTGGTCGTTGATGTAGGCGCTGCGGCCGACCTGGTCGTAGACGAGGGGGCCATGGCGGATCACGGTGGGGCCGCCGCCGGCGCCGCGGCGGGTGAGGGCACGCACCCGTGCTTCCAGTTCGGACAGGGCAAAGGGCTTGGCCATGTAGTCGTCGGCGCCGAGGTCGAGGCCCTCGACGCGCTGCTCGACCGAGTCGGCGGCGGTGAGGATCAGTACCGGCAGCAGGGAGGCGCGCGCACGCAGGCGCCGCAGTACTTCCAAGCCTGGCATTTTCGGCAAGCCCAGGTCGAGGATCAACAGGTCGAATTCCTGGGTCGACAGGGCGGTGTCGGCTTCGGCGCCGTTGCGCACGCAGTCGATCGCGTAGCCTGACTGGCGGAGCGACCGCGTCAGGCCATCCGCGAGTACACTGTCATCTTCCGCAAGTAGAATTCGCATAGCATTACCTTGTAAATCGATTAGACCTTCCGGCTGCCCTCATTGTGTTTGATTTAGCGCAACAATGCGAGCGTTCTCCAACAGTCGGGCAAATTCGCGCTTGCCAAAACCACTGGATTTTTATACAGTAGTGGCTATTGAAAAGCGTGCGGGTGCCCACACCTTGGTACCTCCAAGACTGAAAGAAAATTATGGACGACAAAAAAGTAGTACACAACGCCTCGGAAAAAGGCAAGGCACTGGCCGCCGCCCTCGCGCAAATCGAAAAGCAGTTCGGCAAGGGTTCGGTCATGCGCATGGATACCAACGCGCCTGTCGAGGAGGTGCAAACCGTCTCGACCGGTTCGCTGGGGCTGGACATCGCACTCGGCGTCGGCGGCTTGCCGCGCGGCCGTATCGTGGAAATCTACGGTCCGGAATCGTCGGGTAAAACCACGCTGACCCTGCAGACCATCGCGCAAATGCAAAAGCTGGGTGGCACCTGCGCGTTCATCGACGCCGAGCACGCGCTCGACGTGGGCTACGCACAGAAGCTGGGCATCAAGCTCGACGAGCTGCTGATCTCGCAGCCGGACACCGGCGAGCAGGCACTCGAGATCACCGACGCACTCGTGCGTTCGGGTTCGGTCGACCTCGTGGTCATCGACTCGGTGGCGGCACTGACCCCGCGCGCCGAAATCGAAGGCGACATGGGCGATTCGCTGCCTGGCCTGCAAGCCCGTCTGATGTCGCAGGCACTACGCAAGCTGACCGCCTCGATCAACCGTACGAACACCCTGGTGATCTTCATTAACCAGATCCGTATGAAAATCGGCGTGATGTTCGGCAGCCCGGAAACCACGACCGGCGGTAATGCGCTGAAGTTCTACGCCTCCGTGCGTCTGGACATCCGCCGTACCGGCTCGATCAAGTCTGGCGACGAGGTCATCGGTAACGAAACCAAGGTCAAGGTCGTCAAGAACAAGATCGCGCCACCGTTCAAGGAAGCCCACTTCGACATCCTGTACGGAGAAGGCACCTCGCGCGAAGGCGAAATCCTGGATCTGGGCGCCGATAACAAGGTCGTCGAGAAGTCGGGTTCCTGGTACAGCTACAACGGCGAGCGTATCGGTCAAGGCAAGGACAATGCCCGTCAGTTCCTGAAGGACCGTCCGGCACTGGCCCGCGAGATCGAGAACAAGGTTCGCAGCGCCCTGGGCGTGCGTGAACTGCCGCCGGTTGCTGCCGAAGCGGGTGCCCCTGCTGAAGAGAAGGCACCGAAGCTGAAGGCCGTGTCGGAGTAAATCGCTTGGAGCCTGTCATGGCTCCATCCGATCCGCTGTATCGCCATGCGCCAACCAGTATTGAGTCTTAAGGCCCGAGCCCTGCGCTTCCTCTCCATGCGGGAGCACAGCCGGCTCGAGCTCAAGCGCAAGCTGGCGCGCCATGCCGAGGAGGGCGACGATGTCGAAGCCCTCCTCGATTTCCTTGAAAAGAACAACTGGCTGTCGCAGGAGCGCTTTGCCGAATCGCTGATTCACCGCAAGGCCGCCCGCTTCGGCAACGCCCGGGTCGTGGCCGAATTGCAAAGCCATGGCGTCAACGGCGAGGCATTGGCCGAGCTCAAGTCCGGTCTGGCCGAGAGCGAAACCGCACGCGCGGTCGAGGTCTGGCGTCGCAAGTTCGGTACCGTCCCCAAGGACGCGGCCGAGCGTAGTAAACAAATGCGTTTCCTGATGGCGCGCGGTTTTTCCAGCAATGCCGTACGTGCGGCACTGAAGGGTGCGCCGGAAGAGGACGAGTTCTAGCGGCCGCCGCTTCCACGACGGCGGTTCCGCCACCGTGTCAACGCAGTACCCGCAGTTACCAATACCCATCTATGCCCAGGCGCCAGCGTGGAGCGCCATCCGGTGATATGCCCCCGCATATTCCTCAACCCGGATGACGCTGCACGCTGGCGCTTTTTGTGTTGAAATAATTGCCAATATGAAAACATTATTCGCGCTTGTTTTGATCCTGTCCTGTTCAGCCTGTACCGAGCAGCCCATCAATGCGCGAGGCGTCTACCGGTTCGACACGCCCGAAAGAACCATGATTCTCGACCTGCGCGCAAGTGGCGAGTACGTGCTCCAAATTGACGGTGTCGGTAGAAACACGGACGAGATTCGTGGCCGCTGGGACGCCGCCCGCGGCTCAGGCTCCCATATCGCTTTTTACGGGCTGGTTTGGCACGGCACGGAACCAGAGGCTGGACAGGGGATCTGGGCTGCGAGGGTGGCGCGCAATGCCGACATCTGCCTCGATGCCGAAGGCGTAAGCTGCTTTGCGAAAGACGATGGCGTCTGACGAACGTCGGGCTGATTACCACTGTCCCGACGCGCCGCCACCTCCCGACCTTCCGCCATTCCCGGGGCAGTCCGCCCCATCGGAGGACCTATCATCGCGCGCATCCGCGCTATCGAAGGTCACCGTGAACGTCATTGCGCTGTGCTGCCCGGTATCGGCTGGATCGCCCGATCCTCGCGTACAGAAATAGATCCAAAGCCAGGTCAGGAAAGGGTTTTTTGAGCTCGGCAAATGATACTTCCTGACGTTCTCCGCAATATGAAACCACCGTGCGCATAGCCAGGCGGCGATGGCAGCCGTGAAAACGAGTTTTCCATACACACCGAGCACAGGAGCCGCCGAGAACAGCAGGGCCACAACGGAAAAAAGACATAGCCCACCGATGCCCAGGCCCACGGTAAGCATGGCAAGGCCAGTCAACACGACGCCAGCGAACGCCAGCAAGGCTCTGGGCGAGGTCGCAGGGGATGGCCGGCTCGGCTCGGCGGGTAATTCCTGGACGACCGCAGTAGGGGGTGGCATCGGCGACAAGGTGCGCAGAATCGCCTCGACTCCAGATACGACACCCGTGTCGTATCTACCTTTTTCGAACGCTGGCGCGACAATGTCATGAATGATGCGCGAACATTGAGCATCAGTCAGTGTGCCCTCGAGACCGTACCCTACTTCGATACGCACCGCACGATCGGCCACGGCGACGACAAACAACACGCCGTCGTCCACGCCCGCCTGCCCAAGCTTCCATTTCTGGAACACCTCGACGGCATACTGGTCAATTGGCAGCGTCCCGCTTGTCTGCACCGTTAGTACGAACACCTGATGCCCCGTCGCGCGCTCGAACTCCCTCAGCGTGTGATCCAGGCTGGCTGCACTCGGCCCTAACACCTTTGCCGTATCTGTCACACGCGCTGGTGGAGCAGCGTATTGCTCGGATGCAGTGCAAAGGAGCGAGACGCCAGCAAGGAACGCGCCCAGCAGAAATCGTTTGGCTCCCATCCATATTGCAAACGTCAACAAACAAGAAATACCTGCGGCATACGCGCAGGCTGGTAGCAGCATCCCCATGACCGGGCTCCCGTCCATAGCCAGCGACCAGCATGCGTGGCGGAGAAAAGCCCACTGTTGACGAACGGCAAGTCAGAGCGATTGGTGCGAGATGTTCGGCATGCAGCCACGACATTTGTGGCGAAAAGACCAGCGAATAGATCGGCGCCATGATTCGGCCAGCCGCCATGTTGCGGTGCAACCTGCCCCCGCCTGTGCTAAACTTCCACGGTTCAAGCAGCGCCGCATGAGCGGTTGTTGCCGCAGAAGCTGCGGTAACGTGCTATCCAGGCACACCGGCTGCCCCACTGATTGCCGCTTCGTCGGCACGTTTTTATGCCTTTGTCTCCTCCCTCCCCGCGCTCGCTCCGGCACACGCGCGCCATTACCGTCGAAGCGTACGCGCGCGACGATGGCTTGTGGGATCTCGATGCGCGCATCCGCGACATCAAGGCACGCGACATCGAACTGGCCTCCGGCATGCGTCCGGCGGGCACGGCCGTGCACGACCTCAGCCTGCGCGTGACCATCAACCGCGATCTCGAGATCGTCGACGCCGAAGCCGCGTCCGACGCGGTACCGTATCCTGGTTACTGCAACGTGATCGGCCCTGCCTACAAGAAGCTGATCGGGCTGTCGCTGGTCAAGCACTTCCGGCTGCACCTGAAAGACCGCCTGTCGGGCGTGCTCGGCTGCACCCACCTCACCGAACTGGCGCAGGTTTTGCCCACCGCGGCAATCCAGGCCTTCGCCGATGACGAGTTCGAGACACGCAGCGCCGCCAACGAGAGCGAAGCTGCGCGTCCGTACGAGATCGACCGCTGCCACGCGCTGCGTGCCGACGGCCCCGCTGTGGCAAAGTATTATCCGCGCTGGGTAATCAAGGCCGTACAGGGTTAACATTAGATGTCGAAGTTGTTCAATTAACCTATCCAAATCAGTAACAGAAGAAGGGAAGCCAGCATGAAAATCCATGAGTATCAGGGCAAAGAAATCCTCCGAAAGTTCGGGGTGACGGTTCCGCGCGGCATTCCGTGCATGTCGGTCGACGAGGCCGTCAAGGCAGCCCAAGAGCTGGGCGGTCCGGTCTGGGTGGTCAAGGCCCAGATCCATGCTGGCGGCCGTGGTAAAGGCGGCGGCGTGAAAGTTGCCAAGTCGCTGGAGCAGGTCAAGGAATACGCGGAACAGATCATGGGCATGCAGCTCATTACGCACCAGACCGGTCCTGAAGGACAGAAGGTGCGCCGCCTGCTGATCGAAGAAGGCGCCGACATCAAGAAGGAACTGTACGTGTCGATGGTCACCGACCGCGTCACGCAGAAGGTCGTCCTGATGGCCTCGTCGGAAGGCGGCATGGACATCGAAGAAGTCGCGCACAGCAACCCGGAAAAAATCCACTCGATCGCGATCGATCCGGCCGTCGGCCTGACCGATGCCGAAGCGGACGACATCTCGACCAAGATCGGCATTCCTGCCGAATCGCTGGCCGAAGCACGCCAGAACCTGAAGGGCCTGTACCAGGCTTACTGGGAAACCGATTCGTCGCTGGCCGAAATCAACCCGCTGATCCTGACCGGCAACGGCAAGGTCATCGCCCTCGACGCGAAGTTCAACTTCGACGCCAACGCCCTGTTCCGCCAGCCGGACATCATGGCCTACCGCGACCTGGACGAAGAAGATCCAGCCGAAGTCGAAGCATCGAAATTCGACCTGGCCTACATCTCGCTCGACGGTAACATCGGCTGCCTGGTGAACGGCGCCGGCCTGGCGATGGCCACCATGGACACCATCAAGCTGTTCGGCGGCGAGCCGGCCAACTTCCTGGACGTGGGCGGCGGTGCGACGGCTGAGAAAGTCACCGAAGCATTCAAGATCATGCTGAAGAACCCTGGTCTGAAAGCCATCCTGGTCAACATTTTCGGCGGCATCATGCGTTGCGACGTCATCGCCGAAGGCGTGATTACCGCATCGAAGGCCGTGTCGCTGAAAGTGCCGCTGGTCGTGCGCATGAAGGGCACCAACGAAGACCTGGGCAAGAAGATGCTGGCCGACTCCGGTCTGCCGATCATCGCTGCCGATACGATGGAAGATGCAGCCAAGGCCGTGGTCGCCGCTGCAGCTGGTAACGCCTAATTCGAAGGAATAAAGAAATGTCGATCCTGATCAACAAAGACACAAAAGTCATCACCCAGGGTATCACCGGCAAGACCGGTCAGTTCCATACCCGTATGTGCCGCGACTACGCGAACGGCAAGGCCGCTTTCGTTGCTGGCGTGAACCCGAAGAAAGCCGGCGAAGACTTCGAAGGCATCCCGATCTACGCCAATGTGTCGGAAGCCAAAGCCGCCACCGGCGCGACCGTCTCGGTCATCTACGTGCCGCCGGCAGGTGCCGCCGCCGCCATCTGGGAAGCTGTCGAAGCCGACCTGGACCTGGCGATCTGCATCACCGAAGGCATCCCGGTCCGTGACATGATGGCCCTGAAGGACCGCATGGCCAAGGCCGGCTCGAAGACCCTGCTGCTGGGCCCGAACTGCCCAGGCCTGATCACCCCGGACGAAATCAAGATCGGCATCATGCCGGGTCACATCCACCGCAAGGGCCGTATCGGCGTCGTCTCGCGCTCGGGCACCCTGACCTATGAAGCAGTCGGCCAGCTGACCGCACTGGGCCTGGGCCAATCGTCGGCAGTCGGCATCGGCGGCGACCCGATCAACGGCCTGAAGCACATCGACATCATGAAGATGTTCAACGACGATCCTGATACCGACGCGGTCATCATGATCGGCGAAATCGGCGGTCCGGACGAAGCCAATGCCGCGCACTGGGTCAAGGACAACATGAAGAAGCCGGTCGTCGGCTTCATCGCCGGTGTCACCGCGCCTCCGGGCAAGCGCATGGGCCACGCCGGCGCGCTGATCTCGGGCGGTGCCGATACGGCGCAGGCCAAGCTGGACATCATGGAAGAGTGCGGCATCAAAGCCACCAAGAACCCGTCGGAAATGGCACGCCTGCTGAAGGCCATGCTGTAATACCGGACAGTTCTGTTCGTAGCGAAAAGGGAAGCCTGTGGGCTTCCCTTTTTATTTGCTGGCGCATTTTGTCACCTGAGGCGTTGATCAGCGTCAGACTTTTGGCAAAAACTGTTCATGTAACGACAAAAATTGTCAGCAGGACACAACGTATGGACAAGTTTTGTCAGCTTTATTGCCGAAAATATATTGAAAATGCGCAATAACGGGCTGGCACGGCGCTTGCAATAGATGAGTCGTGGCACCAAACAAACGCAGCACTACCCAACCTTACCAGGAGATGCACCATGAAACTCGTTAAGAAAGCCCAAGCCGGCTTCACCCTGATTGAATTGATGATCGTTGTCGCGATCATCGGTATCCTGGCCGCTGTCGCCATTCCGCAGTACTCGAACTACGTGTCGCGCAGCAAGGCTTCGGGCGCCGCCGCCGAACTCGACTCGCTGAAGACCGCGCTTGCTGAATGCTACCAGACGAGCGGTTCGTTCACTGGTTGCAACGAACCAGGCACGAACGGCATCCCACAAGTCAAGATTAGCAAGTTCATTACCAGTGTCCCAGCAATCGATGGCGGCGTGATCAGCAATGTCGAAACCGCTGCAACGACCAACGACGGCGATCCTCTGGTGTTCACCTCCATCCGCCCGTCGACCGCAGCTGGTCAAGCCAACATGATCTGGAGGGCAGAAGGCTCCATCTGCGACTCCGTGCGTGGCCTGAAGGACGGTCAAGGCGGCTGCGGTAACGTGCTGGAATAATCGCTGAGCCGGTCGCGATGTACATCGCGATTACCTGAACCATCATCATCCGGCGCAGCCCATGACAGGACTGCGCCGTTTTCTTTTATGAAGATCAACGCCCTCAAACCCATCTTGAAACTGCGCGCCTACGCTTGCGGTATCCATTTGGCGATCTCCCTGCTGATCGCAATCGCTCTGATTTTCTTCCTGAATACGATCTGGTATCCAGAAGGCCTGCTGGATGCCTTCGGCGGCCAGGAAATCTTCTTCCTGATGATAGGGATCGATGTGGTGCTGGGCCCCCTGTGCACCTTCATTGTCTTCAATCCCGCCAAAAAATCCCTGAAATTCGACCTGCTCGTCATTTCGCTGTGCCAGATTTCTGCCCTGGGCTACGGCGTGAGTACCTTGTACGAAGCCAGGCCTGCCTATATTGCAGCGCTCGGCAGCGAGTTCCAGGTAGTCCAGGCATCGGAAGTCACGGACGGTAACCTCGACAAGGCGCACGCCACGCTGCCGGTGTGGGGCCCTGAACTGGTTGGCGTGCGCGCCCCGCGCGACAAATACGAAATCAACCAGGCCAAAGCAATGGCCTCGTTCGGTGGCGGAGCCGGGCATTTGCCCCAGCTTCACATACCCTACCGTGACAGCGCTGCGCTCCTCCTGAAAAACGCCACGCCCGCCGTCGATCTCATCCGGAAAAATCCGGCGATCGCAAACGAACTGACAAGCTGGTTGGCCTCGCACGACTTACAGGCCGAGCACGCCAAATGCCAGCCGGTCAAGATCGGCTCCTTGAAGTACACGGCCGTGATCGATGCCCAGTCGGCGAAATTCATCGGCATCGCCCCGGTCGTGTTCTCGTAGTCCGGCAGCTCCCACGGCTGGGCGTCCAGTACGGATACCCAGCCGTCATTTACCGGATGCCGTTTCTACAAAGCGCCAATTGCTGGTGAATGGCAAGCGTATGACCAGCGTGCTGCGCCGGACAGGTCCAGAAAGCGCGCATGCGCTCATCCACAAACGTTTCATTTTTTAAGGTGCCGGCGATGAAGTCCAGGCTGAACCATGCAACAGGATTCACACTCATCGAACTCATGATCGTCGTCGCGATCATCGGTATTCTCTCCGCTGTCGCAATTCCGCAGTACTCGCACTATATTTCGCGCAGCAAAGCTGCCGGCGCAGCGGCCGAACTCGATTCCCTCAAGACGGCAATTGCCGAGTGCTATCAGGCGAGCGGTAGCTTCACCGACTGCAGGATCGGCGCCGCAGGCATTCCAGGCATCGCTGCAAGCAGTTTCATTACCGAAGTACCGACGGTCGTCAACGGCGTGATTACCGGCGCGACTACCTCTGCGACAACGGTCGAAGGCGTCAACCTGGTGTTCGCGACGATTTCCCCGGCCATCGGGGACGGCAGGGCCGACATGCGCTGGACGGCCGCAGGGACGATCTGCAACGCCATCCGCGGCCTGAAACCGGGCCAGGGCGGCTGCCCCTGATCGGCAGGCATCCACGGGCCGGCGAGCTATCCCGCCGGTTTTAAAAAAAAGCGCATTCCCGCCGATGCCGGTGGGCCCCTCCGCCCCAGGCGCGCGCAACGCGGCCGGCGACACTTCCTCCTCCTCTCCAACGATGCGCTAGCTCTTCCCCAGAGCCTCATGCGCAACCCCCGGTGCAGCTGCATCGCAGCCTGCGCCCGACAGCTTCCTTGCGCCCGGTTTCCACGGGCGTAGTACGGGGTTGCGTCCTCGTCAATGCCGCTCCTGCGCGCACGCTTCGACTAACGCAAAGTCTTCGCGGTACGCGCCTCCATACTCAGCGCGTGCACGCTTCTCGCCTGACGATCTGCGGCAATGACGATGTATCGGTCAATTTTCCCTATGCAACTTCGGCCTTGAGGCAGATTTTCCATGGCGGAGCCGTTCACGCAAGGCGCGGCCTGCTTCCGGTTCGCGACCATTCAACCTGATCTGGAGAATCCATGAAATCGATGAAGATTGGTAAACATGCAGAAGCCGGCTTCACCCTGCTCGAACTGATGATCGTTGTCGCGATCATCGGCATCCTGGCCACCATCGCCATGCCCGCCTACCAGGACTACATGGCACGCTCGAAGTTCGGTGCCGCCCTGGCCGAGCTCTCGGCTGGCAAGGTCGGGTTCAATACCCGCATCAACGATGGCGAAGAAGTGACCGGACCGCAGGATGCGGGTCTCCCGGCGCCCGATAAATCGACCGCGAACTGCACCTTCGGCGCCAGCGCCACCACGCTCACCTGCACCATTGTCGCCGGGCCCACCACCGTCAAGAACCAGGTCATTACCCTGACCCGTGACGCCGACACGGGCGCCTGGAGCTGCAAGGCCGATACCGTGCCGCAGAAGCTGATCGGCCCGAAAGGCATTTGCGAAGGCAGGGCCTGACCACCTTCGAGCGCGCCACCTGCGCCGGGAGGCAGCGCGCATGAAAAAAGCCCGCTGCAGGAGCGGGCTGTGCGATACAGGCAAGCGCCGGATCAGCGTTTCAGATAGCCGTCGAGCCAGTCGATCACGGTATGGTGCCACAGCACCGAATTCGCCGGCTTCAACACCCAGTGGTTCTCATCCGGGAACACCAGCAGCTTGCTGTCGATGCCACGCCGCTGCAGCGCGGTGAAGGTCGACAGGGCCTGCGCGGTCGGGATGCGGAAGTCGAGGTCGCCCTGGACGACGAGCATCGGCGTTTTCCACTTGTTCACGTGGTGGACCGGGTTGAAGCGTTCGTGCTGGTCCGGCACCGCGAAATACGGACCGCCGTTTTCCCAGTCGGTGAACCACTGCTCTTCGGTCGAATAGGCCATCCCGCGTGCGTCGAACACGCCATCGTGGTTGACGATGCACTTGAAGCCGTCCGGCCAGTTACCCTCGATCCAGTTCATCATGTAGCCGCCGTACGAGGCGCCCAGGGCGCAGCTGCGCTCGCGGTCCAGCCACGGGAACTTCTGCACCGCGGCGGCCAGGCCTTTTTGCAGGTCTTCGAGCGGCTTGCCGCCCCAATCGCCGCTGATCGCGTCCGTGAACTTCTGGCCGTAGCCCGTGGAACCGTGGAAGTCGATGAAGACGGTGGCATAGCCGGCGCCGGCGTACACCTGCGGGTTCCAGCGGTAGCTCCAGGCATTGCCAAAGCTGCCCTGCGGGCCGCCGTGCACCAGGAAGGCAATCGGGTACTTCGCGCCCGGCTGCGCATTCCAGGGTTTCATCACGTAGCCGTGGACCGTGTCGCCGTTGGCGCCGGCAAAGCTGAACTGCTCGAATTCGCCGAAGCGCACGTCCGCCAGCGCCTGCTGGTTGTTGCTGGTCAGGCGAGCAGGCTTGCCCCCCTTCAGGCGGGTGCTGTAGAGCTGGGCCGGGGAATCGAGCGTCGCGTGGGTGTAGGCGATCGTATCGCGGCGCATGTCGAAACCGCCGATCGAACCCTTGTCGGTCAGGGCACTGACCTTGCCGCTGGCAAGGTCGATCGCGAACAGGCGGTGCTGGCCGACGTCTTCGGCATCGACCACGACAGTCTTGCCGTCCGCGCTCCAGAGCAGGCTGCCGGCGGAGCGGTCCCAGTTTTCAGCCAGGTGGCGCTTCTTGCCAGTCGCGACATCCATCAGCACGATGTGGAAACGGTCGGCTTCGAAGCCGGGGCGCGACATCGCCAGGTAGGCGAGGGTGCGCCCATCCGGCGAAAACACGCCTTTGGTATCCCAGGCGTTATTGTCACTCGTTAAGTTGCGCGGCGCGCCACCGCCAGCGGCCGGCACGCTGAACAGGTCGAAGTTGGTCGACCAGGCCTCGGTCTTGCCGGCGATGCGCGCCGAGAACACCAGGGTCTTGCCGTCCGGGCTGAACCGGTATTCCTCGCGGTCGCCAAACGGTTTCGAAGGCACGTCGGCGTCGAGCGCGCCGGAGAGGCTGACCGGGGTGCCGCTCACGCGGCCATTCGCGTCCAGCGGCGCCGAGAACAGCACGGCATTGCGGCCATCGGCCCAGGTGTCCCAGTGACGCACGAACAGGCGGTCATAGACGCGGCCGCTCGCCTTGTTCTTCGCCTGCTCGTCGAGACGGTTCTTCGTGCAGGACAGGTCGGCGCAGTCGCGGAACACGGCCAGCGAGAAGGCGATCCGGTCGCCCTGCGGCGAGACGCGGAAGTTGTCGACGTCGAGCGGCAGATTCGTCACCTGGACCGGCTCGCCGCCAGCGACGCTCTGGCGCCACACCTGGGCGCTGCCCGAGCGGGTCGACAGGAAATACACGGCGTCACCCTTGGGCGACCATTCCGGATCCGTGCTGCTGCTGTCGTGATTGACGAGGGCGCCTGGCGCCGCCTTGCCGTCCAGGCCGGCAATCCACAGGCTGGTGTGGCCGCGGTTCTTGTCCATGTCGGTCCGGCGTACGGTATAGACGACGCGGCTGGCGTCGGGCGACACCGCCGGGCTGCCGACGCGTTCCAGCGTGACCAGATCTTCCACCGTCAAGCCGCGCGGCGCGGCTACGGCGCTGGACGCGGCCACGGCGGCACCCAGCATTAGCAAACGTAATTTCATTCCATCCTCTCGAAACGTGTCCGGTATTGGTCTCCCGCCGTACAGCCGGGCAGGGAAGCCAGCAATTTAACACGTGGCAAGACGCGGCAGGCATTGCCGGCGCTACCGCGGGGAGGCGCCTGGCCTGTCCCGGGTTAGCCCGCGTCCTTGCCGCCGAGGGCGCGCAGGTTGGTGACCAGCACGGCCAGCGCGAAGAGGATGAAGGCCACGCCGCCATAGGTGCCGAAATTCAGGGTATCGTCCCGGCCCATGCCGTCGAACAGCAACATGCCGCCCATGACGGCAAAGAACATGGGGCCGAGAAGCATCGCTTTGCGCGAGGTCTTCATGACTTTGCTGCCGCGCAGGCTCAGCGCATGCATGTCCGCTGCCAAAGCTTCATGTTCTCCTCGGCAGGTCAGGCTATGGCCGAGGTCAGCCGAGCAGTCGGGGCAGACGCCCCTGCAGCATACGCGGCAGATACCGTGCGCGCTGCTGTGTGGATGCTTGAAACAGTTCATTTAGTAGCGGATAAAAGTGGGAAAGCGGCGTGGCGCGGTATGCGCGCAGTTCAATCGCCGTCGAAGTCGAGGTCGCCGAGGTCGGAACCGATGTCGATCAGGTCCTCCATCAATTCGCCTGGTGAACCGGCATGGTTTCGCGTACGCCCTGCACGGATGAGGACATAGCCAGCAAGCCCCAGCAGCAGGCTGCCCCAATACCACGGCAGGCCGAACAGGCGATAGTCGAAGAGTGCGACGACAAGCGCAGCGCCGATGAACAGGCTGCCGACCAGCGTTCGGGCGTTCATGTGCCTTGCGCCGGCAGCGGCCGTGGAACCGGCGCCACCTCGTGATTCAGAAAACGCGTCCTGCTTGCGCTGCGCGCTGCTCCGCGAGCTCGACACTGATGCGGGCATTCTTGCGCACGCTGCTCGCCCAGCGCAGCAGGAACCAGGCGACTGCCAGGCTCAGCAACCCGGACATCAGGGCGCTCGCGCCCGCCCAGACAGTGGTACCGGCCTGCAGGCGTTCGAAGGCAAGCACCAGTGTATGGCAACCATCGATGCCGACCAGCAGCGTTAGCAGACAGGAAAAGACAACCGGGACGTAATGCAGCAGTTTCACCGCGACTCCTTCATCAACATGTATAGACTTGCAATTACTTGCAAAATAGCATGTTCATCGGGACGTCGTCGACAATTGATTGCTTGCCGGCGCAAGGCGAGGATCCGGGCGACCGGGCGCAAAAGCATCGTCACGCAGCCGTTCAGGTGCAGGGAATGACTTTCGCCGTCGGCACCGTACTCAAGGGCTTGAAGCCTGCGGCGGCGGCCGTCTTTTCCTCGTTTGCCTCGATCTCGAAAATGCCGATCTTGCCGTCAGGGCTGCCGCATACCGCCGAGGTGGCGACGCCATCCGTGCCACACGCGGCAGCGCGCGGCTGGACATTGGCCGACGTAAGCTGCGCCTGCAGTGCGGCCAGCGTCATGCCACCACCGCTGCATTGCAGCGAACCCATCGATTTAAACACCTGGATAGTGGAATCGTCGTCTCCGCCGCCGCAAGCGGTCAGCGATGCCAGCACAGCCAATGTCAGAACAAATCTACACATACGGGTCCCATGATGGATGCGACGGCGGTATTGACGTCGCGGCCAAAAGTATGGGTTAGAGGCAATTAATTATCAATTCGAAAATTGTCACCGTGTGTAGCGGTTTGTCGGCAAGCGTGGAAGGGGGGCTACACCACCGCCGTCCAGTCCCCGCTCTTGCCCCCGTGCTTTTCCAGCACCCGCACATTCGTCATCACCATCCCCCGGTCCGCCGCCTTGCACATGTCGTAAATCGTCAGCAGCCCCACCTGCACGGCGGTCAGGGCCTCCATCTCGACCCCGGTCTTGCCGACCGTCTCGACCTGGGCGCGGCAGTGCACGCTGCTGGCGCTTTCGTCGACTTCGAAATCGACGGCGACACGGGTGATTGCCAGCGGGTGGCACAGGGGCACCAGGTCGCTGGTGCGTTTCGCGCCCATGATGGCGGCGATGCGGGCGATGCCGAGCACGTCGCCCTTTTTGGCATTACCCGACTGGATCAACCCGAGCGTTTCCGGCTGCATGCGGATGGTGCCGGCGGCAACCGCGATGCGGTGGGTCTCGTTCTTGGCGCCGACGTCGACCATGTGGGCCTGGCCACTGGTGTCGAAGTGGGTCAGCGGGGAAGAGGGAGAGTCGCTCATGGTCTTGTCGGTATGCCTGGGTAAGAAAGTGTTTCGGGGCGCGTGAAGGCGCCGGCGGATGGGGTTATCATAGCATCGTGAAACCGATGACCTCCCCCGCATTGCCATCCGTATCGTCCCGTTGGCGCGTCCCGCTGGCCGTCCTGCTCGTGTCGGCCGCGGTCGGGCTCAATCCTGCGTCGGCACGTGCCCAGGCGCTGAATAACGTGCCGAATTCCGCCAGGCTGCCCACGCTGGGCGATACCGCGCGCGAAGACCTGTCCCCGATCGTCGAGCGTAAACTCGGCGAAGAGATCATGCGCGAGATCCGGCGCGACCGCGACTACCTCGACGACGACGGCATTGCCGAATACCTGAACAATTTCGGCGGCGCCCTGGTCGACGCGGTGCCCGGCACGCGCGGCGAGACCAACGCCGATTTCGAGTTCTTCACCGTGCGCGACGGCGCCATCAACGCGTTTGCGCTGCCCGGCGGTTTCATCGGCGTGCACTCCGGGCTGTTGCTGGCGGCGCAGAGCGAGTCGGAACTGGCCTCGGTGATCTCGCACGAGATCGGCCACGTCTCGCAGCGCCATATCGCACGGATGCTCGGCCAGCAGCGCCAGGACGTGCTGCTGCCGCTGGCCACGCTGATCCTGGCGGCGCTGGCCTCCGAAGGCCAGTCCCGACGCGGCGATGGGCGTGCTGATGGGCGGGCAGGGCCTGGCCGTGCAGCGCCAGCTGAACTTCAGCCGGGATGCGGAGCGCGAGGCCGACCGGGTCGGCTTCCAGATCATGGGCGCCGGCGGCTACGACACCTCGGGCATGGTCGCCTTCTTCAAGCGCCTGCAAAGCGCGAATAAAGTGTATGGCGAAATCCCGGCTTTCCTGAGCAGCCACCCGCTGACGAGCGAGCGCATCGTCGACATCCAGTCGCGCATTCGCGAAACGCCGTATCGCCAGCGTATCGACACCATTGAATTCCACCTGGCCAAGGCACGTGCGCGCGTGCTGCAGGATCTCGGCACCGTCGCCCGCCGCGAAACGCGCGCCGCCTTCGAGGCGCAACTGGTGCAGCAGCATCGCCAGCAGCAGGTGGCGGCGCAGTACGGCCTGTCCTTCCCGGCGCTGAAGGAGGGCGACCTGGCCGGCGCCCGCAGCTGGTTTGACAAGGCACGTGCCGCCATGCAGCCCAAGCCGGGGGTGTTCTCGAATACGCCTGCGAGCAATGGCGGCGCCATGTTCGCCATGCTCGACCTCGACATCAAGCTGGCGCCGGGCCAGCCGAAGGAGGTCGCGCAGCAGGCCCTGAAGGATGCGGAAAACGCCACGCACGCCTACCCGCTGTCGCGCGCGCTGGCACGCCAGTATGCCGACGCGATGATCAATGCCGGCAAGCTCGACGAGGCCACGCGCTACCTGCGCGACCAGGTGCAGCTGTACCGCGAGGAGCCAAAGCTGTACGAGCTGCTGGCCAAGGCGTATTCGGGGCAGGGCAGGATCGCCCTGCAGCACATGGCGCTGGCAGAATCGTATGTGCTGGCCGGGGCTCTGCCGGCCGCCGTCGACCAGCTCAATTTCGCGCGCAAGGCGAAGGATGTGTCGTTCTACGACCAGTCCGTGATCGACGCGCGCGAGCGTGCCATCAAGGCGCGCCAGAAAGAGGAAAAGGAAGCCGACAAGGAGAAGTAAGCGCATGCGTCCCTTGATGGTGCCAGTGAAACAGCGGCTGCAGTTTGCCGGCGTGACGGTGGAATACATCGTGGCCGGCAAGGGTGCTCCTGGCATCGTGCTGGTGGCAGGAGCGGGCGGCCCGGTCGAAAGCTGGTACAAGGTGTTTGGAGAACTGGCGGAGGCGCATACCGTTTTCGCCTACAACCGCGCGGGCATCGGCGAGTCCAGTAAGCCGGACGCGCCGCAAACGGCCGCCGCCATGGTGCGCACCCTGCGCGCTTTTTGCTGGCCGCCGGGGTGCCCCGACCCGGGTGCTGGTCGGCCACTCGCTCGGTGGCCTGGTCGTCAACCTGTTCGCACGCTCCCATCCGGACGAGGTCGGCGCTGTCGTGCTGGTCGAGGCCACCGCGCCCGAGGACGTGCGCATTCTCCCCCGCCACGACCATGCATTGCAGCGCTGGCTGAAACGCCTGGTCACGCGCCTTTCGCCGCCTCATCATCCGGGCCGAGACCGAGCAGCTCGACGCCAGCCTGACCGAGCTCGATGCCGCGCCGCCTTTTCCGCCGCTACCTTTGTATGTCATCAGCGGCGCGCGTCCCGCGCTGGCCTGGGCCACGCCGGGGGCGCAGCTGCGCGCACGGCAAGCCCATCAACGCGAACTGGTGAAGTTGTCGCCGCTGGGCAAACAGGTGGTGGCCGAGCGCAGCGGGCACTTCCCGCAATTTACCGAACCCGAGCTGGTGCGGCGCACGATCGAGGCGGCCGCCCGCGACGCGGCCAGCTTTGGCGCAGGCTGATCAGCCCGCAGGCGAGGCGGGCGGCCTTGGCAGCGGATCGAAGCCGAAATGCTGCGCCAGCGAGGCGCGGGCGATGCGTTCGACCGGCACCCGGGCACCACGCCAGCGCAGCACCAGCGTGCCTGCGCCGCCGCCCAGCCAGGCCAGCAAGGCCTCGTCGCCAGCCGGCTGGCCATCCAGTTCCAGGTCCTCGAACAATTGCGCCACGTCGCGGTCGTCGAGCTGGGCGACGATGTCTCCCGCCTGCACGATCGCTTCGCCGTTCTCCAGGAGATACAGGCGCTCGATGGTTTCCAGCGCGGCGCCGGTCTGCAGCACCAGACCCTGGGCCGGATCGGTGCGGGCGATATAGGGCGTGCTTTCCAGGTTGACGTAGACGCGTTGCGGGCCGTTCTGGAAATACCAGCGGCCGGCCTCGTCATGGCCGTAGTTGCGGTTGATGAAGCCGACCAGCGTGGGGTTGTTCAGCCGGTCGCCGGGCGCGTTCGCGGCTTGCGCCGCTTCGTCGCGCATGCGCCAGTTACCACGCGCATCGAGTGCCAGCCAACCATAACAGTTGGGCACGTTCGGCCACTTGGCCATTGCCTGTTTTACGATGTCATCCATGGGTGCCAGCTTCGCATAGTTCGGATGTCGTTGGCGCACCGGTTCGCGCGCCTGGAACGCCATCGAAGAAGGACAGGATGCGTGCCGGCAGCCAGGCATTGTTGCCCGGGAAGGCCCCGGCCGGGAAGCCGACGTGGCCGCCTTCTTCCGGGTACTCGAGCGTCACGGCCTTCGACGCGCTGGCGGGCAGGTGGGCGCCCGGCAGGAAGGGATCGTTGCGGGCATTCAGTACCGGGGTCGGCACGCGGATGTCGTGCAGCACGTGGCGGGCGCTGGCGCGGTGCCAGTAATCGTCGGTGTCGCGGTAGCCGTGCAGCGGGGCGGTGACGACATTATCGAACGCGTAGAGGTCGCGCGCGGCGAGCAGCGCCTGGCGGTCGAACAGGCCGGGAAACTGCTCCAGCTTGGCCAGGCATTTCGGCTTCAGCGTTTGCAGGAACATGCGGGTATAAAGCATGTTGAAGCCCGAGGACAGGGCTTCGCCGCCGCGCGTCAGGTCGAGCGGGGCGGAGATCGCGGCGGCGGCCGTCACGAAACCGGCGGCCGTGCCCGACTCGCCCAGCCAGCGCAGCAGCGCATTACCCCCGAGCGAGACGCCGGCCGCGTACAAGGGGCCGGGAGCGCGTGCGCGCAGGCGCGCCATGATCCAGTCGATTTCGAGCGCGTCGCCCGAATGGTAGAAGCGCGCCGTGCGGTTCGGTTCGCCCGAGCAGCCGCGGAAATGCGGCACGGCGCCCGACCAGCCGCGTGCCGCCAGCGCCGCCATCAGGCCACGGGCGTAATGGCTGTTCGACGAACCTTCCAGCCCGTGGAACAGGACCACCAGGGGTTTGCCGGGCTGGCCGTCGACGAAATCGACGTCGACGAAGTCCTCGCCCAGCACCGGATCGTGCACGCTCCAGCGCTCGCGCCGGTAGCTGACTGGCGGCTTGGCCAGCAGGGTGGCGGGAACGATGGTTTGCAGGTGGCCGCCGGGCAGCCACGCTGGCGCGCGGTAGGTCATGGTCTGGAGCGGCGTTGTCGCCGCGGTCAATGGGCGACGCTTAGTGGTGCTTGAACGCGACGCCAGGCGCCAGGCGGTAGTGGGTGCCGCAGTAGGGGCACTTGGCGGTGCCTTCATGGTCGAAATCCAGGAAGACGCGCGGGTGCGACGACCACAGTGGCATGGACGGGTTCGGGCAGTGCGCCGGCAAATCCTTGGCCTCGAGTTCCACCACAGGCATGGTCTTGTTGTTCATTGAAATTCTCCGTCGAGCGAAAGGTGGCAAAGACAGGATTTTAACGGATTCGCGCGGCGGTTCGGAATGATCGGTAGAATGGCGAGTTCACCGCCGTGTTGGCTTGCGGCAACGTAGGGAGGGCGCCCCGTGCCCACGCGGTGATGGTGATCGTCAACGATGGCATGCACGATGATCCGGCTGCGAACACCGCGTGGGCACAGGGCGCCCACCCTACATTTGCTACTCTTCTTCGCTACTTCTCCATGCTCTTCCGCTGTTCTTGCCCCGTCGTTTTTGTCGTTCCCGTCTGTTGCAGGAGCGCGACATGAACGCGCCGGACACTAAGCAAACCTCCACCGATATGACTGAACGCCATGACCCCGTGCTGTGGCGCGAAGGGCTGACAACCGGCTTGCCGACCCTGTTCGGCATCGGCGCCTGGGGCATGGTGGTCGGCATCGCCATGGTCAAAACCGGGCTGACCGCGCTGCAGGCCTGCGGCATGACCTTGCTGGTGTATGCAGGTTCGGCCCAGCTGGCAGCGCTGCCTTTGATCCTGGCGCATGCGCCGATCTGGGTCATCTTTGCCACCGGCCTGGTGGTGAACCTGCGCTTCGTGATCTTTTCCGCCCTGATGGGGCCGCACTTCGCGCACCTGAACTGGCGCCAGCGCCTGTTCTATGGCTATATCTCCGGCGACTTGACGGTGGCGCTGTTCCTGCAGCGTTTTCCGACTGCCGCGCGGCAGCCGGGCAAGCTGTCCTATCTGCAGGGCTTGATGTTCCCGAACTGGCTGGCCTGGCAGGGCGGCTCGATCATCGGCGTCTTTCTCGGCAGCGCGATTCCGACTTCCTGGGGCCTGGGTTTTGCCGGCACGCTGGCGATTCTCTGCATCACGGTGCCGCTGACGATCAACCGGGCGGCACTGTGTGGCGTGCTGGTGGCCGGCACGGTGGCGGTGGCCGCCTATGGCTTCCCTTATAAACTTGGCCTGCTGCTGGCTGTCGTGGTCGGCATGCTGGCCGCGATGGCAGCCGAGGCCCTCATCGAAAAACGAAAGGCGCGTCATGGCTGAATGGGAAATCTGGGCCGTCATCGTCGTGCTGGCGCTGTCGACCGTACTGACGCGCAGCAGTTTCTGGATGATCGGCCACCGCGTCACGATTCCGCCGCGCATCCAGGGCATGCTGCGCTACGCACCGGCCTGCGCACTCGCGGCGATCATCGGACCGGACCTGCTGCTGGACGCGGGCGGGAATGTGCACCTGGAGCTGGGGAACCCGAAGCTGCTGGCTGGCATCGCAGCGCTGGTGTTCTACTTGTGGCGACGGAACATGCTGCAAACCATCGTATTCGGGATGCTTGCCTTCACACTGTTGCGCATTTATCACGTTTTTGGCGCCGCTGCCTAAGGTAGAATAGCGTTTTTTCACTATTTCACTGTTGAGCCGACATGGACGCCGTTCTCAGTTTCACCCGCCTGCAGGACCTGATCGATCGTGATGCATTGAAAAACAAGCGCGTTTTCATTCGCGCCGACCTGAATGTGCCGCAGGATGATGCCGGCAACATTACCGAAGACACCCGTATCCGCGCCTCGGTTCCCGCGATCCAGGCTGCCCTCAAGGCCGGCGCCGCCGTGATGGTGACCTCGCACCTGGGACGTCCGACCGAAGGCGAGTTCAAGCCGGAAGACACGCTGGCGCCAGTCGCCGCGCGCCTGTCCGAGCTGCTCGGCCAACCGGTCGAACTGAAGCAGAACTGGATTGACGGCGTCGATGTGGCCCCAGGCCAGGTCGTGCTGCTGGAAAACTGCCGCGTCAACAAGGGCGAAAAGAAGAATGCCGACGAGCTGGCCCAGAAGATGGCCAAGCTCTGCGACGTCTATGTCAACGACGCCTTCGGCACCGCCCACCGCGCCGAAGCGACCACCCATGGCATCGCAAAATTTGCACCGGTCGTCGCGGCAGGTCCGCTGCTGGCTGCCGAACTCGACGCACTGGGCAAGGCCCTGGGCCAGCCGGCGCGTCCGCTGCTGGCGATTGTCGCCGGCTCGAAAGTCTCGAGCAAGCTGTCCATCCTGCAAAGCCTGGCCGGCAAGGTCGATAATTTGATCGTCGGCGGCGGCATTGCCAACACCTTCATGAAGGCCGTCGGCCTGAACATCGGCAAGTCGCTGGTCGAAAACGACCTGGTGAATGAGGCCAGGCAGATCATCGACATGATGAGCGCGCGCGGCGCCTCGGTGCCGATCCCCGTCGACGTCGTCTGCGCCAGGGAATTTTCGCCAACGGCCGCCGCCACCGTGAAGGATGTCGCCGATGTGGGCGACGACGACATGATCCTGGACATTGGTCCGAAGACGGCCGCCATGCTGGCCGAGCAGGTGAGTCAAGCCGGCACCATCGTCTGGAACGGCCCGGTCGGCGTGTTCGAATTCGACCAGTTCGCAGAAGGCACCAGGACCCTGGCCATGGCGATCGCCAAGTCGAACGGTTTCTCGATCGCCGGCGGCGGCGACACCCTGGCCGCGATTGCGAAATACAACATCGGCGACCAGATCGGCTATATCTCCACCGGCGGTGGCGCCTTCCTCGAGTTCCTCGAAGGAAAGACCCTGCCGGCAGTCGACATCCTGCTTCAGCGTAAGGCCCAGTAAGCAGTGCCAGCGCAGCCCCAAGGCTGCGCTTCTCATTTCAGAATCAAGGATTCCAACATGCGCCCTCTGTACAACGCCACCAAGATCGTTGCCACCATCGGCCCGGCATCGACCGATTTCGATATCCTCGTGCGGATGATCCGTGCCGGCGTCGACGTCGTGCGCCTGAATTTCTCGCACGGCCGGGCCCAGGACCACATCGACCGCGCCGCGCTGGTACGCCGCGCCGCCGCCGAATGCGGGACCGAGGTCGCGATCATGGCCGACATGCAGGGACCGAAGATCCGCGTTGGTAAATTCGAAGACGGCAAGATCTTCCTGAACAATGGCGACAAGTTCATCCTCGACGCCAAATGGGGCGAAAACGGCGAGCTGGGCAACCAGGAACGCGTCGGTCTCGACTATAAAGCCCTGCCGCGCGACGTGCGTCCCGGCGACCGGCTGCTGCTCAACGACGGCCTGATCGTGCTGGTCGTCGACAAGGTCGTCGGCCACGAGATCTGCACCACGGTGAAAGTGGGCGGCGAACTGTCGAACAACAAGGGCATCAACCGCCAAGGCGGGGGACTCACCGCGCCGGCGCTGACCGCCAAGGACATGGAAGACATCAAGACCGCGATGAGCTTCCAGGCCGACTATCTGGCGATCTCGTTCCCGAAAAGCGCGACCGACATGGAAATGGCGCGCCAGCTGGCGAACATCGCCGGCGAGCCCTACGGCCACAAGCCGATGATGATCGCCAAGATCGAGCGTGCCGAAGCCATCCCCGTGCTGCAGGAAATTCTCGATGCGTCCGACGGCATCATGGTCGCGCGTGGCGACCTGGCGGTGGAAGTGGGTAACGCCGCCGTGCCGGCCCTGCAAAAGCGCATGATCCGCATGGCACGCGCGTCGAACAAGCTGGCCATTACCGCGACGCAGATGATGGAGTCGATGATCGTCAACGCCGTCCCGACCCGCGCCGAAGTGTCGGACGTGGCCAATGCCGTGCTGGACGGCACCGACGCCGTCATGACCTCGGCCGAGACCGCATCGGGCAAGTATCCGATCGAGACCGTCGAAATGATGGCCGCGATCTGCCTGGAGGCGGAACAATCCGAATACAACAAGCTCGACGCGGACTTCCTGAACGTGGAATTCACCCGCATCGACCAGTCGATTGCCTACGGCACCCTGTTCACGGCGCACCACCTGGCCGTAAAAGCCATCGTCGCGCTGACCGAGTCGGGCTCGACGGCACTGTGGATGAGCCGACATAACATCGACACCCCGATTTTCGCCCTGACCCCGTCACAAACGACGCAGCGCAAGGCCTCCCTGTACCGCAACGTGCGAGCATTCCACCTGCTGCAGGAAGGCGGCAGCCACGCCGTGCTGCGCAAGGCGGAAGAACTATTGATCAAGGAAGGCATGGTCAGCCCGGGCGACACCATCGTCGTCACCTGGGGCTCGCCAATGGGCGAGGCCGGCGGCACCAATGCACTGAAAATCGTGCGCGTCGGCGAGACCTACAAGGATTAAAAGCGGCTTCGCGTTGTCGAAGTCCGGGCAGGAGAGACAGAAACCGTAGCGAGCGGCGGCAATTCGCGGTGAGAAGCACAGCTGTGCGCATGTACAGCGAGCATCGCAAACGCGAAGTGCAACGCGCAGTAGGTTTATGCTCTCCTGGAACAGTTTCTTAATTGTTTGGAGTACTACCATGGCACTCGTATCACTGCGTCAACTGCTGGACCACGCCGCCGAGAACGGCTACGGCCTGCCGGCGTTCAACGTCAACAACCTGGAACAGGTGCAGGCCATCATGGCCGCGGCCGACGCCACCAACAGCCCGGTGATCATGCAGGCCTCGGCTGGCGCGCGCAAGTACGCCGGCGAAGCCTTCCTGCGCCACCTGATCGACGCCGCCGTCGAAGCCTATCCGCATATCCCGGTCGTGATGCACCAGGACCACGGCCAGTCGCCGGCGGTCTGCATGGCCGCGATCCGTTCGGGCTTTTCCTCGGTGATGATGGACGGTTCGCTGGAAGCGGACGGCAAGTCGGTCGCCTCGTATGAATACAACGTCGAAGTGTCGAAAGAAGTCGTCAAGTTCGCGCACTCGATCGGCGTGACCGTCGAAGCGGAACTGGGCGTGCTCGGTTCGCTGGAAACGATGAAGGGCGACAAGGAAGACGGCCACGGCGCCGACGGCACCATGACCCGCGAACAGCTGCTGACCGACGTCGACCAGGCTGCCGACTTCGTCGCACGCACCCAGTGCGACGCGCTGGCAATCGCCATCGGCACCTCGCACGGCGCCTACAAGTTCACCCGCAAGCCGACCGGCGACATCCTGGCGATCGACCGCATCAAGGAAATCCACGCGCGCATCCCGAACACCCACCTGGTGATGCACGGCTCGTCGTCGGTGCCGCAGGAACTGCTGGCGATCATCCGCGAATTCGGCGGCGACATGAAGGAAACCTACGGTGTTCCGGTCGAAGAGATCCAGGAAGGCATCAAGCACGGCGTTCGCAAGATCAACATCGACACCGACATCCGCCTGGCCATGACCGCGGCGATCCGCAAGTTCATGTTCCAGAACCCGTCGAAGTTCGATCCGCGCGACTACAACAAGCCTGCGCGCGAAGCGGCAATGGAAGTCTGCAAGGCGCGTTACCTGTCCTTCGGCTGCGAAGGCCAGGCATCGAAGATCAAGCCGATTCCGCTGGAGAAAATGGCCGAGCGTTACAAGGCCGGCGAGCTGGCGCAAGTCGTCAAGTAAAATAGCGTTGTCGAACGGGCTGCCGCACGGTAGTCCGGCTTCTCGGACCGCGACAAACCTACTGCGCGTTGCACTGTCGGCCTGTGATGCTCGCTGTACTGTTCGTACAGCTGCGCTTCTCGACCAACATTGCCGCCGCTCGCTACGGTTTTTCGAGGTCCTTACTGGCGGACAGGGCAACCTGCTCCGCCGATTCCGCTTAGTTGGTTTCCCTGATCCTCATGTCTATGAACAGCCTCTACCAATCCTCGATCCAGTCCCTGCCACTGCTCGGCCGCGGCAAAGTGCGCGACAACTACGCTGTCGGCGACGACAAGATCCTGATCGTCACCACCGACCGCCTGTCGGCCTTCGACGTCGTCATGAACGAACCGATCCCGGGCAAGGGCATGGTACTGAACCAGATGAGCGACTTCTGGTTCGAGAAGCTCGGCCACATCGTGCCGAACCACCTGACCGGCGTGACACCCGACAGCGTCGTGGCACCAAGTGAGGTGGAGCAGGTGCGCGGCCGCGCCGTCGTGGCCAAGCGCCTGAAACCCATCATGGTGGAAGCGGTGGTGCGCGGTTACATCATCGGTTCCGGCTGGAAGGACTATCAGGCAAACGGCGCCATCTGCGGTATCGAACTGCCGCCGGGCCTGCGCCAGGCGGATAAACTGCCGCAGCCGATCTTCACGCCGGCCGCGAAAGCCGACATCGGCGAGCACGACGAGAACATCTCGTTCGCCGACATGGAAAGCCGCATCGGCCCGGAACTGGCCGCGAAGATGCGCGAGGTCTCGATCCAGCTCTACACCGCCGCTGCGGAATACGCGGCGACCCGCGGGATCATCATCGCCGACACCAAGTTCGAATTCGGCCTGGACGAGAACAATGTGCTGCACCTGATGGACGAAGTGCTGACCGCCGATTCCTCGCGCTTCTGGCCGGCCGACTCGTACGCGCCGGGCATGTCGCCGCCGTCTTTCGACAAGCAGTTCGTGCGCGACTACCTGGAGACCCTGTCCGACTGGAACAAGACCGCGCCGGCGCCGCACCTGCCGGAAGAGGTCATCAGTAAAACCCAGGCCAAGTACTTCGAAGCCATCGAACGCCTGACCGGCGAAAAGCTGAAGGCCTGACGATGAGCGATGGAGTGAAACCGCTGGTCGGCGTGGTGATGGGTTCCTCGTCGGACTGGGATGTGATGCAGCATGCTTGCGAGATGCTGAAACAGTTCGGCGTGGCCTTCGAGGCGCAGGTGATTTCGGCGCACCGCATGCCCGACGAGATGTTCGCCTATGCAGGCAGCGCGCGCGCGGGGCCTCCGCGCCATCATCGCCGGTGCCGGCGGCGCCGCTCACCTGCCGGGCATGATCGCCGCGAAACCATCGTCCCGGTGCTGGGCGTGCCGGTGCCGTCGAAATACCTGCGCGGCGAGGATTCGCTGCTGTCGATCGTGCAGATGCCGAAAGGCGTGCCGGTATCCACCTTCGCCATCGGCGAAGCGGGCGCCGCGAATGCCGCGCTGACGGCGGTGGCCATGCTGACCGCCACCGACGACGCGCTGGCCGCCCGCCACGGAACAATTCCGCATTGAGCAGACCGCCGCCGCCAAAGCGATGACCTTGCCTGTCTGAAGGTGTTATGAGCAACAAGAGTACTCCGCAGTCCGCCCCCATCCTCCCCAGCGCCCATCCGCCGACCTGGCTCGGCGTCATGGGAGGCGGCCAGCTCGGGCGCATGTTCGCCCACGCCGCCCAGGCGATGGGCTACAAGGTTGCCGTGCTGGAGCCGGCCGCCGACAGTCCGGCAGGGCAGGTCGCCGAGCGGCAGGTTCAGGCCGGCTACGACGACAGCATCGCGCTGGGCCAGCTGGCCGCGCTCTGCAGCGCCGTCACCACCGAGTTCGAGAACGTGCCGGCCGACAGCATGAAGCTGCTGGCGCAGGGCAGTTTCGTCGCACCCGCCGGCGCCTGCGTCGCCATCGCCCAGGACCGAATTGCCGAGAAACGCTTTTTCGTCGCGTGCGCGCCGCGGTCCGGCGTGATGCCGGCGCCGCACAAGGTGATCGCCACGCAAGCCGACATCGATGCCATCGATGACGATCTGCTGCCGGGTATCCTGAAAACCGTGCGCATGGGTTACGACGGCAAGGGCCAGGTCCGTGTCAAAACGCGCGACGAGGTGCGCGCCGCCTTCGAAGCGATGGACGGCGTGACCTGCCTGCTGGAAAAAATGCTGCCGCTGGCCTACGAGGTGTCGGTGCTCACTGCGCGCGGCCATGACGGCGCGTCGGTAGTCTATCCGATCGCCGAGAATGTGCACCGCGACGGCATCCTGTTCACGACCACCGTGCCGGGGCCGAACGTGTCGCCGGAGTGCGCGCAACGCGCCCAGGACGCCGCCCGCGCCATCGTGGCCCAGCTCGGCTACGTGGGCGTGCTCTGCATCGAGTTTTTCGTGCTGGAGGACGGTTCGCTGGTCGTCAACGAAATGGCGCCGCGCCCGCACAACAGCGGCCACTACACGATGGATGCCTGCGTCACCAGCCAGTTCGCCCAGCAGGTCCGGGCGATGGCGCGCTTGCCGCTGGGCGATTGCCGCCAGCACTCTCCGGCCGTCATGCTCAATATCCTGGGCGACGTCTGGTTCGAGGGCACGAGCGACACCGTGCGCGAACCGGCCTGGGAGCGCGTGCTGGCGCTGCCCGGCGCCTTCCTGCACCTGTACGGCAAGGACGATCCGCGCCGTGGACGCAAGATGGGCCACGTGACTTTCGTGGCGCCGACCCTGGCGGAGGCGCAAGAGCAAACGCGCGCCGCCTGCGCCATCCTCGGGATCGCGCCATGAGCAGCGAATCGTCCAACGGCGCCATCGACCAGGCAGCGGTAGAGGCCGCGGCGCGTGCGCTGGAAGCGGGCCACCTGGTCGCTTTCCCGACCGAGACCGTCTATGGCCTGGGCGCCGATGCCGAGAACCCGGCGGCGGTGGCCGCCATCTATGCCGCCAAGGGCCGGCCGCAGGATCACCCGGTGATCGTGCACCTGGCACCCGGGGCCGACATCGCCCACTGGGCCTGCGACATTCCGCCGCAGGCGCATGCGCTGGCCGAGGCTTTCTGACCGGGGCCGCTGACGATGATCGTCAAGCGCGCGCCGAACATTCCGGATGCCGTCAGCGGCGGCCAGGACACGGTGGGATTGCGCTGCCCGTCTCACCCGGTGGCGATCGCGCTGCTGCGCGCCTTCAAGGGCGGGCAGGGCGGCATCGCCGCGCCGTCGGCGAATAAATTCGGCCACGTCAGCCCGACGACGGCCCAGCACGTGCGCGACGAATTCGGCAGCGACGGCAGCGTCGCGCTGGTGCTCGACGGCGGCGCGGCCGATGTCGGCATCGAATCGACCATCGTCGACCTGTCGCGCCTGGCCAGCCACGGCCCGGTACTGCTGCGTCCTGGCCACGTGAGCGCCGAGGCGATTGCCGCCGTCATCGATCAATTGCCGAGCGCACCAGATGCGGAGGCGCCGCGCGCTTCCGGCACGCTGGAATCGCATTACGCGCCGCATACGCCGGTGGCGATGCAGGACACGGCAACGCTGACGCAGACGCTGGCGCGCCTGATTGACGCGGGCCGCAAGGTCGCCCTCATCCATTATTCGGATTTGCCCGCGGCACATGCCAGCCTGCGCCTGCCGGCCACGCCGGAAGGCTTCGCCCACGCCCTGTACGCGGCCCTGCGCGCGATGGATGGCAAGGGAGCCGATGTGATCCTGGTCGAGGCGCCGCCGCAGGATGGTGCCTGGCTGGGCGTCAACGACCGCCTGCGCCGCGCCGCGCATGGATCGACCGGGATCGTGCACGGCTTGCTGAACCGCGACGCGGCGGTGTAGGGCGGGCGCACCACGCGGGGTGCGCCGGTCATCCGTTTCGATCACCACCGGGCGGGGAACCCGCCCGGCCTGCAGGGTGGTCGGCTCCAACCCTGGCGCGAGCGTCCACGGAACGTCTGCGCCGACCACGCGTTCAACTCCTCTCCGAATACCGTTACCACATGCACGAGCCACGCGAACGCGTGGACGGCATCCGGGCCGCGGCGATGCGAGCGTCATGGTGGAGCCGTTCACCCTGCGCCTCGTCTCCGCGTCCCCCGCCACGCTTCGAGATATTGCCCATAACAATGCTTGTTATAATCGGCAAGATTGTCGGCCTTGCTGCCTGGGTGTTGTCTTTGGTTGACACCATGACAATATAAATTTCTATACAAGCAGCAAGAACACTGGCATATTAGTTTGGGACACGAATAGCACGGGCGTTCGTTTCACAGAAAAATATCCAATCCCCTAGGAGACACAATGCGTCAAAAGAATTTTGCGCTCGCGCTGCTGACCGCAGCGGCGCTCGCCGCTTGCGGCGGTACCGGTAGCAGTGGTGGCGACCAAACGCACAAGGTTGCGTTCAGCCAGCAAGTCACGTTCGGCGACAGCCTGTCGGACGTCGGTACCTATAACGTCGGCGCGATCAAGGCCGCCGGCGGCGGTAAATTCACCATCAACGGCAACAGCACCGCGACGAATTCCGTGCTGACCGGCCTGAACTGGACCGAAGTGCTGGCGGCCGAATTGAAGCTGCCGGCGCCTTGCGCCGCCCAGACTGGCCTGCTGGGCAATACGGCCGGCACCAACGTCCCGGTGACCAACAACCCGAGCTGCTTCAACTATGCACAGGGCGGTGCCCGCGTCACCAATCCGATCGGTCCGGGCAACCCGGCCGTCAAGCCGGAACTGGGCGAAATGACCGTGCCGGTCGTGACCCAGGTCGCGAACCACCTGGCCAAGACCGGCGGCAAGTTCAGCGGCACCGAAATCGTCACCATCATGGCTGGCGGTAACGACGTGCTGATGCAACTGGGCGCCGTCAGCGCCGCCGGCAAGCGTGCAGGCGAGCAGGCCTTCCCTGGCCTGCTCATCAGCGGCCTGGCAGCAACCACCTTGAACCCGGCCACCGCCGCGCCGCTCATCCAGCAAGCGGTCGCCGCCAACGCCGCCAACGGCCAGAGCGCGATCGTCAACGCGGCCGTGGGTGTGGCGATGTCGCAAGGCGCGACCCAGGCTGCCGCCGTTGCCGCGGCCACCAAGGCCGGCACGGATGCAACCGCTGCCGGCACCAAGGCCGCGGGCGAATACGCCGCTGCCAACGCTGCGACCCTGGTGGGCGAACTGGGCAAGGCCGGCGCCGAACTGGCCGGCATCGTCAAGACCCAGCTGCTGGCCAAGGGTGCCAACTACGTCATCGTCAACAACCTGCCGGACGTCGCCAACACCCCGTCGGGACGCGCACAGCCGGCGCTGCAGCCGCTGATCGACACCATGGTCAACACCTTCAATGCCCAGCTGAAAGCCGGCCTGGGTACCGACGCGCGCGTGATGTATGTCGACCTGTACGCGGTGAGCAAGGACCAGGTGACCAACCCGGCCCCGTATGGCCTGACCAACACGACCACCAAGGCTTGCGCCACCGAGTCGTCGCTGACCTGCACCATCAAGGACGCAACCGGTCCTGACGTGAGCCACTACATGTTCGCCGACGACATCCACCCGACGCCATACGAGTACTGGCTGGTTGCCCGCTACGTGCTGGCCGACATGGCCAAGAAGGGCTGGCTGTAAAAACGATAAAGCTTGCCCGCGCGGGCCGATGACGCACTTGCCGTGCGCGCCCGCCGGGTCCTTGCGCCAATAAGAATCAGGAGAAATGATGAAAGTACGTTTCAATAGCGCCATGAAAGCGCTGGTGGTGGCTGCCGCGCTGGCATGCGCCTCGACCGCCTCGGCCCAGTCCGCCGGCCAGTGGACCGCCAAGTTCGGTTTCAACCAGCTGAGCCCGAAAGTCGACAGCGGCGACATCTCGGCACCGGCCCTGCCGGGTACCAAGGCCGACGTCGAGAGCGACATCCAGCCGGTGCTGATCATCGCCTACGGCCTGACCGACAATATCTCGCTCGAAGGCGCGCTGGGTACGCCGTACAAGCACAAGATCATGGGCGCAGGCGCGATCGCCGGCACCGGCGAACTGGGCACCGTCGAGGCGCTGCCGCCGACGCTGTTCGCGCAGTACCGCTTCTTCGCACCGAGCGCCACCTTCCGTCCCTATGTCGGCCTGGGCGCGACCTATGCCTACTTCATGAAGGAACGCGGTTCGGGCAAGCTGACTGCGCTCACCAACCCGGGCAGCAGCACGCCGACGACCTTCGAGATCGACAACAAGTTCACCTACACCGCGCAAGTGGGCGTGGCGATGAACCTGACCGATAAATGGTTCGCCGACGTGACGGTCAACAAGAGCCGCCTGCGCACCGACGTGCACTTCTCGACCGGCCAGAACCAGCACATGAAGCTCGATCCGGTGGCGGTCGTGCTGGCGGTGGGCTACAAGTTCTAAGACGACGTTCAGCGTCGATGGAGCCGGCACGGTGCAAGCCCTGCCGGCTTTTTTTCGTCCGCAGTCCGCGGCTTCTCCCGCAGGATGGGCTCCGCCCACGCGGACGCAAGATACCGCGAACGGTACAGGCAACAGCCCCACTACCGGCAAGCACGCGTGGGGAGCCCGCCCTGCGAGAGACACGACAGATTGCGGGTAATGAAGCTGTCTAATGCAGGCTCGCCGCGTACTCGGTAAAACGCTCGCCGCTCAGGGCCGGCTCGTACAGGTAGCCCTGGTAGACGAAGCAGCCCGCCTCGGACAGGAAGTCGCGCTGGCCCGCCGTCTCCACGCCCTCGGCGATGACCTGCAGGCCGAGGCTGTCCCCCAAGGCGATGATCGAGCGCACGATCGAGGCGTCGTTGCGGTCGGTGAGGACGTCGCGCATGAAGGAGTAATCGATTTTCAGCTGGTCCAGCGGCAGCTTGCGCAGGTAGGCCAGCGACGAATAGCCGGTGCCGAAGTCGTCGAGCGAGAAGGTGATGCCGAGGCGGCGCAGGGTTTCCATGGTTTCGACCGTATGGGCGAAATCGGTGACCACCAGCGTCTCGGTCAGCTCGAACTTCAGGTAATGCGGGTCGACCCCGGTGGCGGCCAGGATTTCCTGGGTCATGGGGACGAAATCGGGCTCGACGAACTGACGCGCGCTGACATTGACCGACAGCGACAGGTGGCGCGTGACCGGATTGCCCTGCCAGGAAGCCAGCTCGGCGCAGGCCGTGCCGAGCACCCAGCGCCCGATGTCGACGATCAGGCTGGTCTCTTCGGCCGCCTTGATGAAGTCGGTCGGATACAGGAGTTCGCCGTTCGGCTGGCGCCAGCGCAGCAGGGCCTCGGCGCCGATGACGCGGCTGTCGCCGTCGAGCTGGGGCTGGTAGTAGAGGATGAACTCGTGGTTGCGCAGTGCCCGACGCAGCCCCGTTTCGAGCTCGGAGCGGGCGGTCCACTTGGCCTGCATGTCCGGGTCGAAGAAGCGGAAGGTATTGCGCCCGGCCGCCTTGGCCTGGTACATCGCGGTATCGGCCTGTTTCAGGGCCGATTCGACCGTGTCGGTGGCGCCGCTGATCATCGTCACGCCGACGCTCGTCGAGACCGCATACATGAAGTCGGCCAGCTGGAAGGGCGCGTTCATGGCCGCCACCACTTTCGCCGCCACGGTCTCGGCCTGGTGCGCCGCCGCTTCGAGCATCTCTTCCTCGGGCTGGACCAGGATCACGAATTCGTCGCCGCCCAGGCGCGCCACCATGTCCGCTTCGCGCACGCTGTGCTCGAGCCGGCGCGCCACCGCCTGCAGCAGCATGTCGCCGGCAGCGTGGCCGTGGGTGTCGTTGAGGATCTTGAAGTTGTCGAGGTCGAGGAACATCAGCGCCCCGAACTTGCGCGAGCGCGCGCTGCCGAGCAGGGCGCGGCGCAGGTGATCGAGCAGGCTGGCGCGGTTCGGCAGTTCGGTCAGCGCGTCGAAGTAGGCCAGTTTATGGATGCGCTCCTCGTTGATCTTGCGCTCGCTGATGTCGGTGCTGATGACCAGGATCTTCTGCTGTACGCCGGTGTCCGGATCGCCCGCCACCACGGTCCAGCGCGAGTCGGCATGGATGGTCGTGCCGTCGCGCCGGTGCTGCTGCAGTTCGCCAGCCCACTCGCCTTCCTCGATGGCCGTGCGCAAGGCCTCGCTGAAGGCGGCATGGTTGTCGCACAGCAGGTCCGACATGCGCTGGCCCAGGACCTGCCGCTCTTCCCAGCCATAGAGGCGCTCGGCCCCCTTGTTCCAGTAGGTGATGCGCGCATGCATGTCCATCACGAAGATGGCATCGTGTGCCTTGTCCAGCAGCGAAGCCTGCTCCCTGGCCAGCAAGTCGGCGCGGCGCAGCGCGCTGATGTCGGCGATGAACCCCTCGAGCGAAACATTGCCATCCTGGTCGACCACGGCGGAACCCTGTTCCCAGGCCCAGCGCAGCTTGCCGGAAGCGGTGATGATGCGGTAGCTCAGCTGGAAGGGACGGCCTTCGCGGACCGCCTGGTTGGTGTCGGTGAGGACCTGGGCACGGTCGTCGGGATGGATCAGGCTGGCATACGCGATGGGATGCTCGCCGAAGAAGGCCGCGGCCGGATACCCGGTCAGCTTCTCGACCCCGGCACTGAGGAATTCCATGGTCCAGTGGCTGTCGTTCAGGCAGCGGTACACGGCCCCTGGCAGATTGCGCAACAATAGATCGAGCGACAACGCCGAGGCGTCATGGGAGCGCGAGTTTGTCGACACTGACTGTACCGAAGTTGGCATCTTCCGCACGCTTGACGTAGGTGGGACATCTGCAGCGAAACGATTGATCTCGCACACATGGTAACGCGAAAGTTACGACAGTTCGTTAACCGTGCGTCAATTTTTTACGTTGTTGGCGGAGTGGTACGGGACAGGCATGACGCCTGCCAGCTGGATGGGCTGGCAGGACGGGGAGTGTTGCAGACGGGCAGATTCAGCCTGGAGGCCAGGCTTGCCGTGGGGACTTGCCCTGGAAAATCAGAACGCGGCGATGCCGGTCTGGGCGCGGCCGAGGATCAGGGCGTGGATGTCGTGCGTGCCTTCGTAGGTGTTGACCACCTCGAGGTTGACCATGTGGCGGATGATGCCGAACTCGTCCGAAATACCATTACCGCCGAGCATGTCGCGCGCCGTGCGGGCGACGTCCAGCGCCTTGCCGCAGGAGTTACGCTTCATCATCGAGGTGATCTCGACGGCTGCGGTGCCTTCGTCCTTCATGCGGCCCAGGCGCAGGCAGCCCTGCAGGCCGAGCGTGATTTCGGTCTGCATGTCGGCCAGCTTCTTCTGCACCAGCTGGTTGGCGGCGAGCGGCTTGCCGAACTGCTTGCGGTCCATCGTGTACTGGCGAGCGGTCTGCCAGCAGGCTTCGGCCGCGCCCAGCGCACCCCAGGCGATGCCGTAGCGTGCCGAGTTCAGGCAGGTGAACGGACCCTTCAGGCCGCGCACGTCCGGGAAGGCGTTTTCTTCCGGGCAGAACACGTTGTCCATCACGATTTCGCCGGTGACGGAGGCGCGCAGGCCGAACTTGCCGTGGATCGCCGGTGCCGACAGGCCTTCCATCCCTTTGTCCAGCACGAAGCCGCGGATCGCGCCTTCGTCGTCCTTGGCCCAGACCACGAACACGTCGGCCACCGGCGAATTGGTGATCCACATCTTCGAACCGGTCAGCGCATAGCCGCCGTCGACCTTGCGTGCACGGGTGACCATCGAGCCCGGGTCGGAGCCGTGGTTCGGCTCGGTCAGGCCGAAGCAGCCGATCCATTCGCCGGTCGCCAGCTTCGGCAGGTATTTTTGCCTGGTTGCTTCGTTGCCGAACTCGTAAATCGGCACCATCACCAGCGAGGACTGCACGCTCATCATCGAGCGGTAGCCGGAGTCGACGCGTTCGACTTCGCGCGCGATCAGACCGTAGGCGACATAGTTCAGGCCAGGGCCGCCGTATTGCTCGGGAATGGTCGGGCCGAGCAGGCCCAGTTCGCCCATCTCGCGGAAGATCGAGGTGTCCATGCGCTCGTGGCGGAAGGCCTCGAGGATGCGCGGCTGCAGCTTGTCCTGGCAGTAGGCAGCGGCGGCATCGCGCACCATGCGCTCTTCGTCAGTCAGCTGGCTGTTGAGCAGCAACGGATCGTCCCAGTGGAAGGGCACGGCCGAGGTCTTGCGTGGCGAATCGGAAGCGTTCATGGAGCGGTCCTGTCTCTGTCGGTTGTTCTGTCGTCTGGAAAGCGCGCACCTTGCGGCCGCGCCGAGCCGGATCATTATAGGAAGGACATGCCGGCCCATCTTTTCAATCTGCGACAGCCATTTTCATTTTTGTCCGGGCGACGCGGAGGCCGGGCGACGCAGAGGCCGGGCGACGCGGAGGCCGGGTGACGCGGAGGCCCGGGTGACGCGGGAGGACGAGCCGGAGACGGGAACCGTGAAAGAAATCAGTCAGGCCGGGCCGGTGCTGCCGAAACGCCCGCCATGGAACAGCAGGCCAGGCTGGGGATGCACTTCGCATTCCTCGACTTCGCCGACGAAGATCACGTGGTCGCCTTCGGGGTAGCGGCTGCGGTTATGGCATTCGAACCAGGCGGCGGCGCCTTTCAGGATCGGCAGGCCAGTGCGCGAGAGCGCATACTCGACGCCGTCGAAGGGATTGTCGGTGCGGCGCGAAAAGCGCATGGCCAGGTCCTGCTGGCTTGCTGCGAGCACGTTGATGACGTAATGCGAATTGCCGCTGAAAATGGGCAGGCTGTTGGCGCCGGCGCCGAGGCTCCACAGCACCAGGGGTGGATCGAGCGAGACGGAATTGAAGGAACTGGCGGTCAGCCCGCGGAAGCTGCCGTCGGGTAGCCGCGTCGTGATGACGGTGACGCCGGTCGCGAACTGCGACAGCGCCTGGCGGAAATGCGCCGAATCGAAACCGCGCGCGGTGGCACGGGGAGAGCGTGTGTTCATCGAATCCTTCGGAAGTTGCGCGTCCATTATGCCACCGCAGGCGTTGAGAGCCTATCCCGGTAGTCCGGAGTCGCTGCTGGCGCGCCTGACAAACGCGTGCTGCGTTGCTCGTCGTTGCATGGCCAGCCATGCGGCCTCCTCGCGCCTTGCCCGCGCTTGCCATGCATCGCCACCAGCTTTCCCCGGACTACCGGGATAGGCTCTTGGCCGCGTTTGGGAGGCCGTGTTGCGTCTGCACAAAGGTGCGCTTTGCGTTAGCATAAGAGCGTCTAACAAAAGCTTCAGAGCAAGGGATGCGGCCGCCCGACGCGGCGACGAAGGCAGTACCTTTTGTACGACAAGGAGCTGCAACGCAGCTATGAAGGTTTTGTTAGGCGCTTTCATCCAATAAACAGTACCGGGGTAGGCAATGAACGAGCAAACGACCGAAGTAGCGATTCTCGGAGGCGGATGCTTCTGGTGCGTCGAAGCCGTGTACCTCGAAGTGCGCGGCGTCACGAAGGTCGAGTCGGGCTATATGGGCGGCCATGTCGTCAACCCGACCTACGAGCAGGTGTGCGGCGCGGCCACGGGCCACGCGGAAGTGGTGCGGCTGGAATTCGATCCCGCCGTCATCAGCTACCGCGACATCCTGCAGATCTTCTTCACGATCCACGACCCGACCACGCCCGACCGCCAGGGCAACGACGTCGGCCCGCAATACCGCTCGGTCATTTTCTTCGAGAACGCGGAGCAGGAAACGACCGCGCGCCAGGTGATGGCGGAGATGGCGGGCGTCTGGGACGCGCCGATCGTTACCCAATTGATGCCCAGTGAAACCTGGTACAAGGCCGAGGAATATCACCAGAACTACTATGCCCAGCATCCGATGCAGGGCTATTGCGCTTTCGTCGTTGCGCCGAAGGTGGCGAAGTTCAGGAAGACCTTCCAGCACTGGATGAAGCAGTAGGGTGGACGGCCAAGCCCGCGAAGCCAATGGGTCGTAGCGGTGCTGCCGTCCACGCGTTCAACGGTCGCTTGATACGTCGTGACCGTTCGGCGCGCGCTTGAACGCGTGGCGTGATGCGGGCCAAATGCCCGCATCACGCGCATCACGCGCAGCAGGCGCAATCGCCGCGTCGATTCCGGCTGCCGGGTGGAGCCGTCCACCCTACGGTGTGCCCACGGACGCACTTACAGCGAACGAGCATCCCCCATCACGGATACATATACCTGCGCGACCACGGCATCAGCCCCGGTTCCTGCCCCGCCTTGCCGCACACGATCTGGTACAGGCTGATCCAGTCGTGGCTGAAGGCGTGGGCGCAGCCGGCGAGGTAGACGTGCCAGATGCGAAAGCGTTTCGCGTCCGTCAGCCGCGCGATTTCGTCGGCGTGGCTCTCGAAGTTTTCGGTCCAGGCGGCGCAGGTACGCGCGTAATGGCGGCGCAGGTTTTCCACGTCGCGCACTTCCAGGCCGCCCTGCTGCATGGCCTCGACCACCGTCGACAGGTGCGCCAGCTCGCCGTGCGGGAACACGTACTGGCCGATGAAGTCGCCGCCGCCGTAGGGCGAGGCGCGGCAAACCACGTCGGTCGAGGTGATCCCGTGGTTCATCGCCACGCCGTTCGGCGCCAGCAGCGCGCAGACCTTGCCGAAGTACGCCCCCAGGTGCTGCACGCCCACGTGCTCGAACATGCCGACGCTGGTGATGCGGTCGAACTGGCCGTCGATGTCGCGGTAGTCCTGCAGGCGGATCTCGACGCGTCCCTCCAGGCCGGCCCGGGCGACGCGCTCGCGCGCCAGCTGCGCCTGGTTTTCCGACAGGGTGATGCCGACGCAGCGTGCGCCGAAAGCCTGCGCCGCGCGGATCGCCAGCGCGCCCCAGCCGCAGCCGATGTCGAGCAGGGTCTGGCCGGGACGCAGGTCGATCTTGCGCAGGATGTGGTCGATCTTCCTGACCTGCGCCGTGGCCAGGTCTTCCTCGCCGGTCTCGAAATAGGCGCAGGAATACACCATGTTCGGGTCGAGCCAGGCGGCATAGAAGTCGTTCGAGACATCGTAGTGGTAGCGGATTGCCTCGGCATCCCTCTGGCGCGTGTGCGGCGACAGGCGCCAGAGCGGATTGGCGCGGCGCGCCGGCTTGCCGTTGTTGGCCGCCAGTTCGCTGCCGATGCGGATCATGTCGGCCGCGCGGCCGCGGATCTCGAGCGCGCCTTCGACATAGGCGCGTCCGAGGTTGTAGAGAGAGGGGGCGAGCAGGTAGCGCAGGCTTGCTGGCCCGGGCACGCGGATGGTGACGCGCGGCGGCTCGGCAGAGAAGTCGAAACGTTCTCCGTTCCATAGTTCCACGCGCAGGGGCAGGGACAGCTTGCTGCGCAGGTCGGTGCTCCAGGCACCGAGCTTCATTTCGGTGAACATGATGGCCTCCTCTGGCTGGGAGCGCTCGGCGCACCCTGCGGTGAACGCGTGGCGTAACCCGGGCTACATGCCCGGGCTACGCGAAGCAGGCGCTACCGTCGCGCCGGTTCGAACGACGCGGTGGAGCCGCCCACCCTGCGAGCGTGTGAAAAATGGTCATGGCTGCGTTGCATCGTCTCGCCGTACCGTCGTACCGTCGTACCGTCGTACCGTCGTACTGTCTTCGACGATGCGCCTTGCCCTAAGCATTTTTTCACACGCTCTACGGTTGCAAACGCTGCCGTGCCCAGCTGCCGTCTTCCTGCCGCAGATAGACGATGCGGTCGTGGAAACGCGAGCGCCGCCCCTGCCAGAATTCGATGCGCTCGGGCACCAGCCGGAAGCCGCCCCAGTTGGCCGGCCGCGGCGGTGCGTCGCCTGCCGTGGCGGCGACCGCTTCGTAGTTCTGCTCCAGGGCCGCGCGGTTCGCGATGGGCGCGCTCTGCTGGGAGGCGATCGCCGACAGGCGGCTCTTCAACGGCCTGCTGTGGAAATACTTGTCGCTTTCCTCGGCCGAGGTCGTTTCGACCCGGCCTTCGATGCGCACCTGGCGTTCAAGTTCGCTCCAAAAGAATAGCAGGGCTGCATACGGATTGGTGCGGAGTTCCTGCGCTTTGCGGCTGTCGTAGTTTGTGTACCACGTAAAGCCCCGTTCATCGAACTGTTTGACGAGTACGATGCGCGAACTCGGACGACCGTCGGCGTCGACCGTCGCCACGTTCATGGCGTTCGGCTCGTTCACCTGGGCACGCAAAGCCTGTTCGAACCAGCGCGTGAACTGCAGCATCGGGTCGTCCAGCACGTCCTCCTCGTTCAGGCTGGCCTGGCCGTAATCCTTGCGCAGGCCGGCCACCGCATCGCCAATTGCCGGGGCGGCGGCCGGCTCGCCCTTGCCGGCCTCGATGCCGCGGCGGCGCTGCATCGCGTCCCCAAGCTGGCGCATCTGCTCGCGCGAGAACAGGCGCATCGCCATGGGCGCCATCGTGCTTTCCTCGCGTTCCATGTGTGCCGTATAGCGTTGCGCGAAGCGCTGCACGCTCGAGGCCGACAAGGTGCTGGCGCTGCCGTCGGCCACGCCCGTCAATTGCTCGTGCAGGTCTTGCCACAAGGCGTCCATGTCCTTGTGGTCCTGCAGGATGACCGGCGCCAGCGCCTGCAGGGTGGCGGCGTCCTCGCCCTGGGCGACGGCGCGCAGCATCGGGATCAGGTCTTGCTCCTCGTCGTCGTGGTGCAGGTGCGCGGCCTTCTCGAAATACTTCAGCACGGCAGCTGCCGCCTGGCGTGCCTGTTCGTCGGCACCGTGCTCGGGCAGGTGCGACAGCAGGCGTTCGAGCGTCGTCAACTGCTTGCGGATGCGCCCGTGGCAATGCTTGAGCACGGCGATCGGCTGGTCGAAACCGGGAGCGCTGTCAGGAAGGAAATCGTTCATTGGCGTATTTTTGACAGAAGAAAGCTTTTTGACGGGTTTTTGATTGACTAAGCGCTATTTTAGTGCAGTTGCGAAAGAGCCCTCCGGTAAAATGGCGGCATGGACACGATCACTCCCGCACTCTTTTCAGCAGCAACCGACGACGCAGTCGACTTCGAACGCCGCTTCGGCGGCATCGCCCGCCTCTATGGCGAGCGTGCACTGGAACGCTTCCGTACGGCGCACGTTTGCGTCATCGGCGTGGGCGGCGTCGGCTCCTGGATCGTCGAGGCGCTCGCGCGCAGCGCGGTCGGCCGCCTGACCCTGATCGACCTCGACAACGTGGCCGAATCGAACATCAACCGCCAGATCCAGGCCCTGAGCTCCACCATCGGCATGCCGAAGATCGAGGCCCTGCGCGAACGCATCGCCCAGATCAACCCGTACTGTCAGGTCACCCTGGTCGAGGATTTCATCGAGCCGGACAATATCGAGAACATGATCGGCGGTAAAGGTTTCGACTACGTCGTCGACGCCATCGACAGCGTCAAGGCCAAGGCGGCCCTGATCGCCTGGTGCCGCGACCAGGCACTGCCGCTGGTGACCATCGGCGGCGCCGGCGGCCAGATCGATCCGACCAGGATCGAGGTGCGCGACCTGGCCCGCACCGAGCAGGAACCCCTGCTGAAAAAGGTGCGCAAGCTGCTGCGCGCCGAATACGGTTTTTCGCGCGGCGAAAAGCAGAAGTACCACATCGATGCCGTGTTCTCGATGGAGCCGCTGCGTTACCCCGAGGCCGAGGACGCCTGCGAGATTGGCACCTCCGTCACGGGCCTCAATTGCGCCGGTTTCGGTTCCAGCATGGTGGTAACGGCCAGCTTCGGCATGATCGCGGCCGGCCATATCCTGCGCAAGATGGCAGAGGCGACTGAAACCCGGGCTGAAACGCAGGCTGTCACCGAGACGGCAGCGGTTGCGGCGGAGAGCATGAGCGCCGCATAATCGGCGCTTGCCACCTGTGCATCTGGCGGAGGCCTTGCTATCATAGGATTCATTGAAATCCTGTCATCGAAAGAGTCTCCCATGATGCGTCGCACCACCTGCACTACTTTCGCGGCCCTGTTGCTCGCAACCGCCGCCCACGCCCAGCAACCTGCCTCCACGACCGTCACCCCGGCGAACGCGCCGCAAGCGGCAACGGGCGCCGGCCAGGCCGCCACCACCGTGCGCCAGCAGGGCGTGCAAAGCGCCGCCGACCAGGCCGCGGCGAGCTCGCAGCAGGCCGCCGGCCAGGCTGCGGCAGGCGGCACCGAGAATGCGGCCGCCGCCGCCCAGGCCGCCGCTACCGCCCAGGCCGCACAGCCGGTGCCACCGGTGGTGGACCGGTCCGAAGATCGAGATCATCGACAGCGTCGTCGGCAAGGGCAAGGAAGCCGTCGTCGGCAACGAGGTGCGCGTGAATTACACCGGCTGGCTCCACAAGCCGGTCGCGCGCAATGGCCGCGGCCGCAAATTCGATTCCTCGCTCGAAGCCGGCCGCACGCCGCTCGAATTCCGTCTCGGCGCCGGCCAGGTCATCAAGGGCTGGGAGCAGGGCGTCGCCGGCATGAAGGTGGGCGGCAAGCGCACCCTGATCATTCCCAGCGAGCTCGCCTACGGCAAGCGCGGCGCCCCGGGCGGCATGATCCCGCCGGACGCCGATCTCATCTTCGACGTCGAACTGCTGGGCGTGAAATAAGTCTTTCCCATCAAGTTCACCATTGCCGACAGGCCGTACGCCCATGGATGAATTGCTCAGCAAGCAGGGTCATCTTGCTCGGCGAACTCGGCGAATCGAACCTGGGGCGCCATGTCAGGTCGATTGCGGTAGCGCATACGCAGCCGCCGTCGGCGGCAGGCTTGCCGATGGCCCGCCTGAGGAAGCGACTCGTCGACGCCTTTCCCGATTGTGTCTACGGCGGCGGGCTCGCCGCTGCGCGCTGAGCTGCCGCGTCCCCCTGAAATCATGGAACAGGTGAAAATCGTCTTCGAATCCGAGGAAGGGGTGGAAAACCTGTGGGCCACCCCGGTGGCGGACGGCTTTGTTCTCGACAACTATCCGTTCTATCTGAAAGGCGTCAACTTCGGCGACCTGGTCGCCGCCCGTTCGCTGGCGCCGGGGTGCTACGCGTACGAACGCACCTTGGCCAAGTCGCCGCACTCCTGCTACCGGGTGTTCTACGAGCGCATGCAGCTTGCCCGCGCCGAGGCGCTTCTCGCCAGCCTGCGTGCCATCGGTTGCGCGTTCGAGCGCAGTCCCATGGAGAAGCATGAGCTCGTTGCGCTTCATATTCCGGACACGGTCAGCGCCGATGCCGCCTGGGCCATCCTCGAGACAGGCCTGGACGAAGGGACGTGGCAGGTGCAGGAGGGGGAGGACCGGCATCCCTGCCTGCAGGAGGGGCAGGATTGATCGCGGAAGCGGCAATCGATTTTTTTCGCCATCGCCAGGCCAGCTGACAAGGGTCACGGGCTCCGGCGGCGGCACCACAGCAGGCTCACTACACAAACAAGGGGATGGGAATGCGTATCGCGAACGATGTCACTGAATTGATCGGCAATACTCCATTGGTCAGGATCCGCAAACTGGCGCAAGGCGGCGCGGAGATCCTCGCCAAGCTCGAGTTCCACAATCCCGCGCACAGCGTCAAGGACCGCATCGGCCTGGCGATGATCGAGGCGGCCGAGCAGGCCGGCAGGATCGGTCCCGACACCGTCATCGTCGAGCCGACCAGCGGCAATACCGGCATCGCGCTGGCGATGGTCTGCGCCGCGCGCGGCTACCGCTGCAAGCTCGTCATGCCGGAAACGATGAGCAACGAGCGGCGCATGCTGCTGCGCGCCTATGGCGCCGAACTGGTGCTCACGCCCGGGCCGGAAGGCATGCTGGGCGCCATCCGCCGCGCCGAGGAAATCGTCGCCAATACCCCGAACGCCTTCATGCCGCAGCAGTTCAACAACCCGGCCAACCCGGCGGTGCACCGCCGCACCACCGCCGAGGAAATCTGGCGCGACACCGATGGCAAGGTGGATATCCTGGTGGCCGGCATCGGCACCGGCGGCACCATCACCGGCGTCGGTGAAGTGATCAAGGAGCGCAAACCCGGCTTCCGGGTCATCGCGGTCGAGCCGGAAGCCTCGCCCATCCTCTCGAAGGGCACCAAGGGCCCGCACCCGATCCAGGGCATCGGCGCCGGCTTCGTGCCGCAGGTGCTCAATACCGGCATCTACGACGAGATCGTCACCGTCAGCAACGACAACGCCTTCGAGACCGCCCGCGCCGCCGCGCGCGAGGAGGGGCTCCTGGTCGGGATCTCGTCGGGCGCGGCGCTGTGGGCTGCGATGCAAGTGGCCCAGCGCCCCGAGAACGCGGGCAAAATGATCGTGACGATCATTCCGTCGTTCGGCGAGCGTTACCTGAGCACGGCGCTGTTCGCCAACCTGGCCGGCTGACGCGCTTCACGATGGCGACCGAACCTGTCACCCTGTTTGCCCAGGCTGGACATCCTGACGCGGTGATCGACGTGCTGCGGCAGATGGATGCCAGGTTCAAGGTCGCCGGCCCCGCCGAGGCATGGGCCGAACTCACCGTCACCACGAGCGGATGGCTCAGGAAAAAGCAGCTGCGCATCACGCACGACCCTGCCTACTACACGGGTGAAGGCTGGCAGGTACAACTGAACGGCATGCGCGGCTATTTTGCGCGCTTCCCGGCGGCCCCGGAACAGGCGAAAGCGCTTGGCTTGATCGGGCAATTCGGTTTCGTGCTCGGCACAATCTGCGACCCCGACATGGAGGCGGGCGACGAACGCCTTGCCATCCTGTCGGCCATCGCCGAAGCGCTCGATGCGGTCTGGTTCACGCCCTCGGCATTGCGCGACGCGCGCGGCAGGGTACTGTATGGCGCCAACGTGAACGAGTTCGATCCCGGTGCCAGGTGGCCGGCCTATACCCCCGGCACCCCGGTACCGGCGGCGGGCCCGGTCGACGAGCGGGCGCTGGCACTGAAACAGCGCGTGTTCGGTGAATTGGCGTCGCTCGGCTTCAAGCCGGCCAATGCCTTGCCCCTGCCGGACCTCGACCTGCGCGTGCGCGACGCACAGGCGATCGTCATGCGGCTGATGGCCTTGCAGGCCGTGTTTGCCTGGGCCGCGGCGCCGGAACATGCGGTCGGTTCGGAGGTTCTGCGCGGCTACATCGCGCGCAACGGTCTGCGCGCGGCGATGACGGAGAGCGAACTGGCGCTGATCGACCTGCCGCGCACCGAGGCGCAGTCCAGGCATGGCGCGACAGTCGGCTGGAAGCTGGAGAACCTGTGGGCGCTGGCATGGGTCGCCGGCTTCCCGCGGGTACCGACCCTGGACGCGGGCCAGGTCCCTGACGAGGTCATCAACGAATTACTGTTCGACTTCCTGCCGCCCTGGGAGGGCAGCGCCGCCGACTTCGCGGCAAACGCATCGATGCGCCCGGCGAGCGAGGTGATTCCCATGGAGTACAGGTTTTATTGTGCCCATAACGCCGTCAGGAGCGCGCAGATGGGTGGCGCGACCGTGCCTTCTGGATTCGATCCCATTGCTCATGGCGGCGCCGTTCACGAGCGCCGCCATGCCCTCACCTGGGCACTGGCCGGGGAAGACAGCTGGGACGAGACTGACCTGAGCACCTGAGCACCTGAGCACCTGAGCACCTGAGCACCTGAGCGGGCAAGCGCGCCTGGATCCTCCGCGCGCGGTCAATCGAAGCCGGGCAGCCGCGGCAAGCCGATTTCCCGGCGCCGTCTATTCAGGTTCTTGCTGTCTTCGACGGGTGAGATCTTGCCGCTGCCAAAGTCGGAGTCGGTACCGTATTTTTGTGGTTTACCCTGCCGCACCAGGATCCGGTCCACCATCCAGGCCATGTATTCGTTCGATATCTCGCCCCGGCGGTTGGCTGCCTTGATCACGGGAAGGTATCTCAGTTGATACGGCAGTTCGGCATGCTGGATGATGAAAAATGCCGAACGCGCCGCGCGTTTCTTGTCCAGTTTTCCAGGCCAGCCACAGCGTTCGATCAGCCGGTCCAGCTCGCGCTGGTTTTTCTCGTCGGTCGCAAGGATCGTGTTTTCAATGCGTTCTTTTTCGGCCGCGTCGACCGGACGTTTCTTGTGCTCGCGCTCCAGGATCTCGATATAACGGCCGCGCAATGCCTGGTCTTCCTCCAGCATGCCGGCATATTGTTTCGCAAGCCGCGTGTGATCGCATTCGCCTGAGTGAACACGGCCTGGGAGGAGGGCGGCGGATAGCGCGACCGCAGCGACGAGAAGGATGTGCATTGGGGTGCGGGGACGGTGGCGGATGAGCCGATTGTAGGGCGCATCTTGCATTGCTGGCAAGCCGATGTCTTCGCAGCGGCCAGGCGCCCCGGCCATCGCCTGCAATGCAGACAATGGCCGAGGCGCCTCTTCCTTTCAGCCCGTCCGCTCAGTCGGCATTGCCGCCGCCCGTTTCGACGAAGACCGCCGTCGTCCGCGCGGGAACCGTGAACCCGCCGCTGGCCGCGTCGAAGCGCGCCGTCTTCACGATCGCGTCATTCGAGGTGCGCTGGATCCTGTGCAGCGCCAGCTTTGCTCCCTTCAGTTCGGGAATCGCGATCGTCTTCGCTTCCTTGTCGACGTTGAACAGCACCACCACGCTCTTGTAGCGCGCGCCGGGATAGCGGGTCGGCTTGTCGCCATCGATGCGCATTACCACCAGGCCAGGCAACTGGTCCGGTCCCGTGTTGTGGAAGACCAGGCGCTCCTTGACGTCCTGGCCGCTGCGCAGGCGGAACAGGGTGGTGTCGTTGCGGATCGCCAGCAGGTCTTCGAAGGCGGATTTGGCCGACAGGATGGCCTTCGTGTCCGGCTTGATGAGGGCATTTTCCAGCACCGGCGCCATCAGGCTCCAGTTGTCGCGGTTAGGGCCGGCCAGCGGCAGGCCGACGCCGAAGTTGTTCGAGGCGTAGCTGTAGTCGAGGCGGTTGAACCAGTCGCCCGCGTTGTAGCTGTCGCGGTCGAGCGACTTCGAACGCAGCAACTCCTGGCCCGCGTGGATGAAGGGAATGCCCTGCGCCAGCAGCACGACGGCCGCGCCCAGGTTCTGCACACGCACACGGTCCGCCAGCGGTGTGTCTTGCGGCAGGCGGAAGGCGTTGATGTCGAACAGGGTTTGGTTGTCGTGCTTCTCGACGTAGTTGATGGTCTCAAGCGGGTTGGCGGTGTAGCCGGCCTGCTGGCCCGCGTAATCGATGTCGGCATTCGTGCGCAACGAGCCGAAACGGTCGACGAAACGGTAGTCGCGCAGGGTGCCGGACAGGCCGACACGCACCAGGTCGGCCAGGCGCAGTGCGTCGTCGCGCGATTGATTGGCAAGGTGATTCGGGTCATACCAGACGCCGTTGACGAAGCCCTGCTGGCGCACCAGGTTGTCGCCGCCGTCGCAGCAGCCACCTCCGCGCATCGCGTCGCGCAGGCGGTCGTTGAAGGAACCGATGCCGGAGCCGTACAGGTTCGACTGGCGTGCCTGCACGAAGCGGGCGTCGTTGCCGACCGTGCCGAAGTTCCAGCCTTCGCCGTACAGGTAGATCTCGCGGCCGGCGGCGCGGTTCACGCCTGCCTGAAGGCGGCGCATCAGGTCGAGCGGCGCAAAGGCCATCAGGTCGAAACGGAAGCTGTCGACCTTGTATGCGGAGGCCCACAGCGACACCGAATCGATCATCAGCTTGCCCATCATCGTGTGCTCGGCGGCCGTGTCGGCGCAGCAGCTGTCGTTGGTATTGGCGCCGGCGGCGTTCAGGCGGTAGTAATAGGTCGGCACGATCTTGTCGAGCACGGACAGGGGCCCCTGCTGCGACTGGCTGGTGTGGTTGAAGACGACGTCCATCGTCACCCGCAGGCCGGTCTCGTGCAGGCTTTGCACCATGGCGCGGAACTCGCGCACGCGCGTGAAGCCGTCGTCGGCGTTCGTCGCATAGCTGCCTTCCGGCGCGTTGTAGTGCACCGGATCGTAGCCCCAGTTAAAACAGTCGCTGTCGCGCGCCGCGTCCACCGCCGCCTGCTGCGCTTCCGAACTCGGGCCGGCATCCGGAATGACGGGCGTCGTGCATTTGGTTTCGTCGATGCTGGCGATGTCGAAAGCCGGCAGCAGGTGCACGTGCGACAGGCCCGCCTTCTGCAGCGATTTCAGGTGACGCATGCCGCGCGCATCGCGGTCGGTAAAGGCGAGGTATTTGCCGCGGTGATGGGCGGGTACCGAGTCGTCGCTCGCGCTGAAGTCGCGCACATGCAGTTCGTACAGCGAGATGTCGGCCGGATGCGCCAGTTTCGGCAACCGGTGCTCGTCCCAGCCGGCCGGCTTCAGGCGCGGGCTGTCGAGGTTGGCAACAAAAGAGCGGGCGCTGTTGGCGCTGAGACTCAGCGAATACGGATCGGTAACGGTATTCGTCACCACGGTGTTGTTCGCCCAGCGCGACAGCACCTTGACCGTGTAGGTGTAATAGGCGCGGTTGGTCCAGTCGGCATTGGCTGCCGTCAGGCTCCAGATGCCGGTGGCGGGATCGAGGCGCATTGGCAGCTGTGCTGCTTTCGGGCCGCCCGTGCCGTGCGGGTAGATGTCGAGTGCGACGGATTTGGCGGTCGGCGCCCACAGGCGGAAAGTCGGCACGCCGGCCGCGTTGAAGCTCAGGCCCAGTTTGCTATCGGCTGCGCGCACGGCAAAGGCGTCGTCGAGCATGCCCGCCGTTTGCAGCGAAGTCACTTGCACCAGCCGGCCCGCGCCATCGAACTGCGCGACGGCGAACTGGCCGCTAGCCAGCGCGGGGGATTCTTGCGGCGTCCGCGGCGCCCAGCGCCAGGCCGGTTGCGTCGCGCAGGTGGGAATTTGTCGCGCAGCGCTTGCGGCAGCGGCTGCGGCGTCAGCGCCATGCTGCTGTCGGCACCCAGCACGCCTTCCGGGCCGGAACCGAGTCCACCATTGGCCGCGTAGACCAGCTTGTAGCTTGCGCCAGCCGGCACGCCCGGCCAGGCGATCGTGTTCGTCGACAGCCAGTGCGCGTTCGCATTGGCCAGGTTGCCGTAGCTGATCGAAGGAGGCGTCGTGTAGACGGTGCAGTCGCCTTCGAGCAGCCAGATCTCGTGGCCTTTCGTGGCGACATCGGCCGGCAGCGGTGCACCCTGGTCGGCGCCGCAGTTCTTGTTGCCGCTGCCGTCGGTAACCAGGAACCACATCGCAGTCTTGCCGCTGGCCAGTGCGATGTCGGCATAGCCGCCGAAGGCGTCGGTCTGGCTGAACATGAAGCGATCCAGGATCCAGGCCGAACTCGGCTTGGCCGGGCCTTCCCAGGAGTACACGCCCCACTGGTCGGTGTCGTTCTGGACGCGGCGGAAGTGGACGCGGATGGTATTGGCCGCGACGGGGACGGCGCTCGCGGCCATTGTCTGCTGGGCGTGGGCGCTCGCCACCGGCCAGCTCGTGAGCCAGGCCAGCAGCAGCCCGCCACACACGGCCAAGCCAAGCCACAGCCGTGAAGTTAAACTACGTCTGGTAAGCATACTGTCTCCTTCTTCGTTGTTTTATACCTGGTAGTTACCGAGGGCAGTCGCTTGCTCGGAAAAAGCATGGCAAACGCTGCGATGTAATATTACTACCATCGTTAACTAAAAAGTAAAGAACGCAAAAGAAACAGTATCGCTCTCGTCGGGGGGCCATCGAGGACATACCGCATGCGCGTCGTATGGCAATCCGGGGTCAGGCAACCTGGGGTCAGGTCTGACATTCGGACGCAAGCTCTGCCATAGCCGATATGGCGACCGCGACGGATGTCCTCGGCCCGCCGATCGAATTCTTCATCCGCGCAGGAAACCAGAAGATCCGCACGCAGCAGCTGTCATGACCGTGATAACAGCAGAGGCCGTGTCCGAATGTCAGACCTGACCCCAGCCGTGGCTGTTCATGCGTGCTGTTCCGCCAGCGCGCAGCCGTGGCGCGTCGTGCCTTCTTCCACCTGCAAGGTGCAGTGGTGGATGGCGAAATCCTCGCGCAGGTGGGCGACGATGTCGTCGAGCACGGCGTCGCCGGGATAGCCGCCTGGCATCACCAGGTGGGCCGTCAGCGCGGTCTCGGTCGTGCTCATCGCCCAGATGTGCACGTCGTGCACTTCCGCCACGCCCCGGCGCCCGGCCAGGAAACCGTGGACGGCGCCGGCGTCGACGCTGTCCGGCACCGCGGCCATGATCAGCCCGGTCGACTCGCGCAGCAGCGACCAGGTGCCGGCCACGATCACCAGCACGATGACGAGGCTGACCGCCGGGTCGAGCCAGGTCCAGCCGGTGCCCATGATCACCAGGCCCGAAACCACCACGCCCAGCGAAATGGCCGCATCGGCCGCCATGTGCAGGTAGGCGCCGCGCACGTTCAGGTCGCCCTTGCTGCCGGCCATGAACAGCCAGGCGGAGAAGCCATTGATGGCCACGCCGATCGCCGCCACCACCGACACCGTGATGCCTTCCACGGCCGGTGGTGCCGTGAAGCGGTGGATGGCTTCCCAGGCGATCGCACCGCAGGCGAGCAGCAGCAGGATCGCATTGGCCAGCGCCGCCAGGATCGACGAACTGCGCAGGCCATAGGTATAGCGCGCGCTCGGTGCGCGCTTGGCCAGTACCGCCGCACCCCAGGCCAGGATCAGGCCGAGTACGTCCGACAGGTTATGGCCGGCATCGGCCATCAGCGCCGTCGAGTTGGCGAGGAAGCCGTAGACGAATTCGATCGCGACAAAGGCCGAGTTGACGCCGATCGCCAGCGCAAAGGCGCGGCCGTGGCCCGGCACCGGGTGGTGGTGATGGTGATGACCGTGGCCATGGCCGTGATCGTGGTGGTGATGGTCGTGGCTCATGGGTCGGTTCCGTTGGCAGGTTCTGCGATGTGTTCGAACATGTTCGCAAGCAGGGTGCTGATGTGGGCGTCGGCAGCCGAATAAAATACCTGCTTGCCCTGGCGCTCGGCCTTGACGATACGCGCTGCCCGCAGCAGGCGCAGGTGGTGGCTGACCAGCGAACTGGAAAGCGACAGGGCCGCGGCGATGTCGCCTACCGCGGTCGGCTGGGCCAGGCAGGCCAGCACGATGCGCAGCCGGGTCGAGTCGCCGAGCAGGTGAAACAGGTCCGCCACCTGGGCGACGGCATGGTCGGGATTGTCGGGCAAGTTCATCATTAACATGTGAAGAGTTGTTCACATGTTAGACCAAAAGAAGGGGCTGAGCAAGCTGTTGCTTAAGGGGCATTTCCCGTGTCTATCGAACGGGGGCCAAATTGGAGAGCGCTTTATAATTGTCGGTGTATTAATTTTGTGAGCTAGCAAACATTTTAGTGCCCGCATGACGCATGAAAATATCAAAAACTTTCCCATGCTCAGCATTTGTTGCTCACAAAAAGTATTCCGTGGTTCGCGATTGTTACACGATAAAAAGAGCGAATACCGTTGAGGACTGGTCAACCGTTGGGCCGGTTACGCCCTGAGATAACTCATTCGTTAGGATAGATACATGACAAAGAATATCGCCATTGTTGGCGCGGGCTTTTCCGGAGCTGTGATCGCCAACCAGCTCGCCCATGCAGGCTACAAGGTCGAGGTGTTCGAATCCCGCCCTCACGTTGCCGGCAACTGCCACTCGGAACGCGACGCCGAAACCGGCGTCATGCTGCACGTGTACGGCCCCCACATCTTCCACACCGATAACGAGCGCGCCTGGGAGTTCGTGAACCGCTACAGCCGTTTCATGCCCTACGTGAACCGCGTCAAGGCGATCACCAACGGCAAGGTCTTCACCCTGCCGATCAACCTCTTGACCATCAACCAGTTCTTCAATAAGACCCTGCGTCCGGCCGAGGCGGAAGTCTTCCTGCAGTCGCTGGGCGACAAGTCGATCGAGAACCCGCAAACCTTCGAGGAGCAGGCGCTGCGCTTCGTCGGCCGCGAGCTCTACGAAGCCTTCTTCAAGACCTATACCGTCAAGCAGTGGGGCCTGCAGCCGAGCGAACTGCCGGCCAGCATCCTGAAGCGCCTGCCGGTGCGCTTCAATTACGACGACAATTATTTCAGCCACAAATACCAGGGCATGCCGGAAGAGGGCTACACCGCACTGGTGCAAAACATCCTCGACGTGCCGGGCATCACCGTGCACCTGAACACCCGTTTCGACCCGGACCTGAAAGCCGACTACGACCACGTCTTCTACAGCGGCCCGATCGACGCCTGGTTCAAGCATGCCGAAGGCCGCCTGCCTTACCGCACGCTCGACTTCGAAACCTTCCGCGACACCGGCGACTACCAGGGCAATGCGGTCATCAACTACTGCGACAACGAAAAGCCCTATACCCGCATCACCGAACACAAACACTTCTCGCCGTGGGAAAAGCACGAGAAGTCGATCATGTACGCGGAATACAGCCGCCAGTGCGAAGAGAAGGATATCCCTTACTATCCGATCCGCATGGCACGCGACAAGGAGCAGCTCGAGCGCTACATCAATCTCGCGCAGCAGGAAACCAACGTCACCTTCGTGGGCCGCCTGGGCACCTATCGTTACCTCGACATGGACGTGACGATCAATGAGGCGCTGATCACCTCGGACAAGTTCCTGGCCTGCGCCGGCGACAAGTCGGCCATGCCGGCGTTCACGATCAATCCGCTGGGCTGATTCCGGGACAACCGACAAGCCGCCGTCGCTGCCGGGACCCCCGACAGCCGCAATGCCCGCCGCACCACCCGTGCAGCGGGCATTGTCATTTCTGCGGTCGAGCGAAGCTTGATACCTTGACAAAGGCAGCATTCCTTCGTAAATTTCTGTATGAACAGAAATTAGCGAAGAAAGAGAAATCATGGCACTCAGCCCAACCGAACAGAAGTTTGTCCTGCACTGGGGCGAGATGGGCGCCCGCTGGGGCGTGAATCGCACCGTGGGGCAAATCCACGCCTTGCTATTCCTGGCCAACCGCCCCCTCTCGGCCGACGACATCGTCGACGCGCTGGGTGTGGCACGTTCCAACGTCAGCAACAGCATCCGCGAGCTGCAAAGCTGGAAACTGATCAGGGTGACCCACCTGATGGGCGACCGGCGCGACCATTTCGTCGCCCTGCAGGACGTATGGGAAATCTTCCGTGTCATCGTCGAGGAGCGCAAGCGTCGCGAAATCGATCCCACCCTGACGGTCTTGCGCGAGTGCGCCATCGAAGGCGAGGGCGATCCGGGCATGGAGGAGGGCTCACTCGCGCGCATTCACGAAGTGCTCGGCTTCCTCGACATGCTCACCACCACCTACGAGGACTACAAGCACCTGCCGCCGGCCACGCTGCAGCGCTTCCTGAAAATGGGCGGCAAGGTCGCGCGCTTTCTCGGCCCGGACGACAGGAGCGCCACATGATGCCCGCACCCTCCGCCATGCATGCCGCGCCTTTCCCTGCCGCGCGCACCCGATCCGGTGCCGGCTTGCGGACCTGGTCGATCCGCTGGCTATATGCGGCCGTCGCGCTGCACCTGCTCGTCGGCCTGCTGCTGCCCTGGGTTGCCGCCCACCCCCTGCTGGACGGCTATCACGCAGGAATCGAAGCCGCCTTCTACGGCCCCGCGGCGCCGCCAGCCGCACGTTCGCACCAGCTGTGGTGGATGGCCCTGTTCGGCGCCACCGTGCAGGCTGCAGCGGTCTGGATGGGCGCCCGGTGTGGCTGGGTGCGCGCGGGCGCCTGCCGTTCGTTGGGTCGCGCTGGGCGCTGGCCTCGTACTGTGGGCGCCGCAGGACATCGCGGTGTCGCTGCAGGCCGGCTGCTGGTCCCATGTATGGCTCGACACGCTGGCCCTCGTTGCCATGCTCCCGCCCCTGGTCTACCTGTTCGTGCATGACCGCCGCGACAACAAGCACGAGGTGACAGCATGAATACCCACACACTGGCGTTGGGGTTGCTGGCGGCCCAGGGCTGCCTCGGCGCCTTCGACACCCTGTTTCACCATGAACTCACCGAGGCGCTGCCCAAGCGGGCGAGCGCGCGCCTGGAGCTGGGCATCCACGCGGTGCGCGCACTCATCTACAGCGCCCTGTTCATCGGCCTGGCGGCCTGGGAGTTCCACGGCCTGTGGGCCCTCGTGCTGCTGGCCGTATTCGCGGTGGAGATCGCGCTGACGCTGTGGGACTTCGTGGTGGAAGACCGTACGCGCCTGCTCCCCGCGACGGAGCGCGTCACGCACACGGTGCTGGCCATGAATGGCGGCGCTTTCATCGCGCTGCTGGCCTTGAATGCGCCGGGCTGGCTGGCGCAACCCACGGCGCTGGCCTGGCACCCGCATGGCCTGCTCTCCGTGTTCACGGGACTGTGCGGCATCGGGGTGGGCGTGTCCGGTGTCCGCGATGGCCTGGCAGCGCGGGCGCTCGGCAAACAGGCGGAGCAGCCGGCCGAGCCTGTGCGCTTTGCCGATACGCCGCGGGAGGTACTCGTGACCGGCGCCACCGGCTTCATCGGCCAGAAACTGGTCGCCGCCCTGCTGGCCGATGGCCATCGCGTGACCGTGCTCACCCGTCAGGCCAGGGCGGCGGCATGGATGTTCAATGGCCGCATCGAATGCATAGCGTCGATGGATGCGCTGCCCCGCTCGCGCCGGTTCGACCTGGTCGTCAACCTGGCCGGGGCGCCTGTCCTCGGCTGGCGCTGGAGCGCCGGGCGGCGCGCAGTGCTGCGGCGCAGCCGGGTGAGCCTGACGCAAAAACTGGTCGACTGGATCGCCACGGCCGAGCACAAGCCGGCCTTGCTGCTGTCGGCATCGGCGATCGGCTACTACGGCGTGCAGGCGCGCGGCGACGACCGGGCGCTGACCGAGGACGCACCGCCGCAGCCGATCTTCATGTCGGACTTGTGCCGCGAATGGGAAGAGGCAGCCCGAGGGGCGCAGGCCTTCGGTGTCCAGGTCGCCCGTATGCGCATCGGCGTGGTGCTGGGCCGCAGCGGTGCGTTGCCGATGATGCTGTTGCCGGTAAAGCTGGGGATCGGTGGCCCGCTGGGCGATGGCCGCCAGTGGCTGTCATGGATTCATGTGAACGACGTGATTGCGGCCATGGGCCACCTGGCACGCAGGGGTGAAGGGGGTGCCTTCAACCTTGTCGCGCCCGAATCGGTATCCCAGGCGCAGTTCGGCCGCACGGCGGCCAGGGTGCATCGGCGTCCATTCGGCTTCCCGACGCCCGGCCTGCCGATGCGTGCGGTGCTTGGCGAGCAGGCGGACCTGCTGCTGGAAGGACAACGCGTGCTGCCCGAGCGCCTGCTGGCGGGCGGCTTTTCGTTCCGCTATCCGCATCTGGAAGGCGCCCTGCGCAGCCTGGCAGGCTGAAACTCCCATTCGGCTGAACGTTCGCCAAGCGCCCGCAGCCTTGACGCCGGTTTCAGGACGGGCTCGTTATTTGCGGTGCCACGCGCACGATGTAACACTTGGTTGTCGAGAATATTTACACCTGTTATTTAGAGGACAGCGCGGCGTTTTCTAGAGGATTGATTTTTATCAATATTTTTCCTTGGCACAATAATTGCTAAAAGGGAATCTCCAATCCTAATCGTGAAGTCCTGAACAATGAATAAATATATGACCGCCTTGCTGCTCGCAGCTGGCATGACCCTCTCGGCAGGCGCGAGCGCTGCCGTCATCAACGGCACCATCCGCACCATCGACGGCGACGCCGACGGTATCGTGGACGACCTGAAGGTGTCGCGCGTCGTGTTCGACGTGACGGCCGGTACCAACGTCTTTTTCGATTCGCTGGTGTGGGAAGCGACCGGCGTCGACCTCAACGGCGACGGCAAGATCACCGGTTTCGACAACTACATGGTCCTGTTTGACGGCACCACCCGTCTGGTCGAGAACGACGATTCGGGCGCAACCTTTGGCGACGGCTCCGTGCATCGCTACGACTCGACGATCCAGTACACGTTCGACCGTGCCGGTACCTACATGATCTCGATCGGCCAACTCCGTTACGACTTCGCTTCGGCTCTGCAGGGCTATTCGAAGAACACCATCTTCAGCCCATACTCCCCGAGCATCGAACAGTTCGGCGCCTGGCGCCTGACCATGACCGCGGCCAACGGCAAGCTGTCGAACGTGCGTGAAGTCGGCGTCAGCGAAGTGCCGGAGCCAGCCAGCCTCGCGCTGCTGGGCCTGGGCCTGGCCGGCATGGCCGTACGCCGCAAATCGAAAAAGGCAGCCCAGGCTTGATTGCCGAGGTGCCCCTGCGCCGGGCGCGCCATCCCGTCTGGTGACGGATTACTTGCCCTGCTCGCACTGAACGGCCCGGTCGCCACAAGGACCGGGCCGTTTTTCATGGAACCGGGCAAGCGTGAACCAGGCAGCGGCCGCGCGCCAGGCGAACGCCATGGCGGCAGCCAGCGCTCAGAGGGGCAGTTCGCCCACCAGCAGCAGCGAGACCGGCTTGCCGGTGTCCGGGTGCAGCGGCTCGTGCAGTTCGGTCAGGCGCAAGCCGCTCCGGCGAACAGGGCGACCCAGCTGCCGAGCGTGCGGAAGTACCATGGCGGCGCATCGCGGAAGGCGTCGCTGAAACCGGCCCAGCTGCCAGGACGCCAGCCGTCGAGGTAGGGCGCGTCGCCGCATGCCATCAGCGGATGCACGGTCTGCACGATCAGGGTGCCGCCCGGGCGCAGGTAGCCCGGTGCCGCCCGCAACAGGCCCTCGGTGGCTTCCTTGCCGATGAGCGAAAAATTACAGATGGCAACATCGGCCGCCAGTTGTAATGCACCCGCTGCGATGTCTTCGTAGGCAAGTTGGCGGAAGTCGCCGCCGCCCGCGGCCCGTGCCGACTCGACCAGGGCGGCAATCGCGTCGACCCCGACCATCTCCACCTCTGGCAGTGCCCTGACCAGCCAGCCTTCCCCACAGCCGAGATCGACGCCGGTGCGGGGTGAGCGTGCGCGCACGGCCGCGACGATGGCGGCGTCCGTCACCAGTGCACGCGAAGCGATTTCCTGCCTGCGCACGGCGTCCACCCAGGGCGCCACGTTGTGCGACCACGACGCGAGGATGCGCGCGTCGCTCAGTTCGCCGCCGGAATCGCCGCCTCCGCTGTCGCTGCCGCTGCCGCTGCGCTCGTGCATGCTAGTTCCGCCTGCGCGCGGCCGCCGGCGCCTTCACCACCGCACTGTCGGGCCGCAATTGCCCTTCGCTGTCGCGCACTTCGACCGGCCCGAGATCGAGCTTGCGCAATTGCGGCAGGATGCGCTTGCGGTCGCCCACCGCCACCACGACCAGGCGCTGCGGGTCGAGGTAGCGGCGCGCGGCGGCCTGGACGTCGGCCGCGGTGACGGCGGCCAGGCGCGCCGGCAGGGCATTGTAGTAGTCCAGCGGCAGGTCGAAGAGGAAGGTCTCGGCCAGGCTGGCGCCGATGTCGCTGTTGGTCTCGAAATGGTTGGGCAGCGACAGCAGCTGGGCGTTGCGCGCGCCCGCCAGTTCGGCCGCGCCGAGCGGCTTGTCGAACATGGCCCTGGGCTTCGCGCAGCAGTTCCGAAATCGCGGCGCCGGTGGCGTTCGCGCGCACGCTGCCGGCCACGATGAAGGGCCCGGCGCTGCGGTCGTAGCGGAAGCCCGAGTAGACGCCATAGGTATAGCCCTTGTCCTCGCGCAGGTTCTGGTTGATGCGGCTGGTGAACAGGCCGCCGAAGGCCGCGTTCATGACTTCCAGCGCCGGAAAGTCGCGTGTCCTGCGTGCGGCGCCGATGCGGGTCAGGCGCAGCGCGGTCTGGCCGGCGCCGGGATGGTCCACCAGCACGACGCGCGCTCCTGTCGTTTCCGGCGTACCCGGCGCCGGCAACGGCGTTTCGGCGCTCTTCCAGCCGAGGAAGCGCGCCTCGGCCAGGGCTGTCAATTCCTTGCGCGAGATGTCGCCCGAGACCACCAGCGCGGCATTGCCGGGCACGTAGTGGCGGCGCCAGAACGACAATACATCGTTGCGCGTGACGGCGCGGATCGCCGGTTCGGTGCCGAGCTGGCCGTAGCCGTAGGGGTGGCGCGGACCGTACAGGGCGCCGGCCGCGGCGACCGCCGCCACCATTTCCGGCTCGTCGCGCTGCTGCATCAGGTCGCCCAGGCGGCTGGCGCGCTGGCGTTCCACTTCCGCGTTCGGAAAAGCGGGGTGCTGCACCACGTCGGCCAGCACGTCGAGCGCCGCGCCGAAGTTGGCGCGCAGCGCCAGCAGCGACACCGTCGAGGCACTGGTGCCGCTGTCGGTATCGAGGAAAGCGCCGAGCTGGGCGATTTCATCGGCGATGCCCGGGGCGCTGCGCGTGGCCGTCCCTTCCGTCAGCATCTGCGCCGTGAAGCCGGCCAGGCCGGGGAGGCCAATCGGATTGGCGTCCGAACCGCTTTTGATGACCAGTTCCGCCGCCACCAGCGGCAGCGCCGGGTTGTAGTGGTGGATCACGGTCAGGCCATTGGCCAGCTTGAACGACTCGCCGCGCGGCAGCTCCATGCGCGGCGCCGGGCCCGCCTTCGGCATGCGCGCGCGCCAGGCCTCGGCTTCGTTGATGCCCGCGGCCCCGGCGCGAGGACGTGCCTTGGGCGGCGGCGGCGCCGGCGGATCGGGCGGCAGTTCCGGCGTGCCGGGCACGGCCGACACCAGCACGCGCGCATGCTGCTGCAGCCAGGTGTGGGCGGCACGCCGTACGTCGGCCGCCGTGATGCGGCGCAGGCGCGCCACGTCCTCGGTCAGGTAGCCGGGGTCGCCCGTGTACTGGTTGTAATGGTTCAGTTGATCGGCAAGACCGTCGCCGCCCAGCTTTTCCAGCGAGCTGATCATCGCTGTCTCGATCTGGTTGCGCGCGCGTTCGACTTCGCGCTCGGACGGGCCCTTGTCGCGCAGGGCTTTCAGCTCCTCGTCGATCGCTTCCTCCAGTTCGCGCGGCGTGTGGCCGGTGCGGGCGGTGACTTCGATCAGGAAGGTCGAGGTCAGCGCGCGCGAATCCTGGTTGGCGTCGACATCCTGGGCGATCTGGCGGTCGTACACCAGCGATTTATACAGGCGGCTGGACTTGCCGCCGGCCAGGATCTGCGCCAGCACGGCGAGTTCCGCATCGCCGGGCTTATAAGCGGGCGGCGTCAGCCAGCCCATGTAGAGGCGCGACAGTTCGACCCGGTCCGGCACCACCAGGCGTTTCTCGGCCGTGATCGGCGGCGTGGCAACCGTCGGGCGCACGACGGCCGGGCCGCGGCGCAGGCCGCCGAAATACTTCGCCACCAGGGCGCGCGTTTTCACCTTGTCGATGTCGCCGGCGATGACGATGCTGGCGTTGTTGGGGCCGTAGTAGCGCGTGAAGAAATCGCGCACGTCGGCCAGTTTCGCATTCTGGATGTCGGTGTGGGAACCGATCACCGAGGCGCGGTAGGGGTGGCCCTCGGGGAACAGCGCGTGGTTCAGCGCTTCTTCGACGATGCCGTAGGGTTCGTTCTCGACGGTTTCGCGCCGTTCGTTGCGCACCACGTCCTGCTGGTTGGTCAGCGACTTCTGGTCGAGCACGTCGAGCAGGTAGCCCATGCGGTCGGCGTGCACCCACAGCGCCAGTTCCAGCTGGTTCGAGGGCACCGTGTCGTAGTAATTGGTGCGGTCGTAGTCGGTGCTGCCGTTGCTGTCGCTGGCGCCGGCCCCTTCGAGCAGGCGGTCGGCCAGGCCGCGCGGCAGGTGCTTGCTGCCGGCGAACATCATGTGCTCGAACAGGTGGGCAAAGCCCGTCAGGCCGGGCACTTCGTTGGCCGGGCCGACGTGGTACCAGACGTTTACCGCCACCAGCGGCAGGCGCTTGTCTTCGACCAGGATCACCTGCAGGCCGTTGGGCAGGGTGTACTTGTCGAAGGCGATGGTCGGGATGCCGGGCAGGCTGGTGCCCGCAGGCGTGCTGGCAGCGCTGCCGGCGGCAACGCCAGACGCCCCGGCGCCGCCTGCCTGCGCGCCGGCACCGTTCAAGGCGGCCATCAGCAGCGATGCGGCGAACAGCGGACGGGTTTTCATGGATGCTCCTGGTGAAATCGGGTCAAGGTGATGAAGGTTCAATGGCAGCCGGTCGCGGCCTTAGTGGCAGCGACCGCTACCGTGGTCGGGCGGCGAGGGGTTCGGCAACTGGGGCGCGGTCGCTTCCGGAACTCCCAGTCGTAGCCGCCCGGGTAGAGGCGCAGGCGCAGGACGCCGTTGCGGCTGGCGTCGCGCGTTTCGCTGTGCGCGGCCAGGCGCAGGAAGGGCGTCGGATAGGCCGCCGCCGGTGCCGACCACGAACTGGCGGATACCGCCCGGGTCGCGCCGGCCGTCCGCATCCTGGGGCGCGAAGCGTTCGTAATCGTGGTCGTGGCCGGACAGCACCAGCTCGGCGCCGGCCGCGTGCAGCAGGGCCCAGGCCTCGCGCATCTTCGGCACGCTGCCGTGCCCGCCCGAACTGTACAGGGGATGGTGCCAGAATGCCAGCGTGCAGGGCGGTTCGGGCGCCCGCGGCGGCGGGCGCGCCTGCCAGTTCTTCCTTCAGCCAGGCCAGCATGGCCGCATGCGCGCCGGGTGCCAGGTTGCTGTCGAGCGAGATCACGCGCCAGGCGCCCAACTGCAGGCTGTAGTAGCCGCGTCCGGCGCGCGCGCCGAAATAGGCGAAGTAGGGCGCTGCATCCTTCGTGTAGTACTCGTGGTTGCCCGGCGCCGGCCAGGTGCGGTCCTTGAAGCGGCCCAGGTGGGGCCATAGCACCAGGTGAACTCGGCCGCGGTGCCGCGCGGGTAGGTATGGTCGCCCAGGGTCAGGACCACGGCCGCCGGGTCCGCGGCAAGCCCGGCCGCGACCACGGCGGCGGTGTCGGCCGCGCCCGACCAGCGCGGGTCTGGATGGCGGCAGCGGGCAATGTCCCCTACGGCGTAGACGGTTTGCATGGCCGCCTGGCCGGGGGCAGGCGCGGCCGTGGCGCCAGGGGCCACCAGCGGCGTGCCCGCAAGGAGCGCGCACGCGGCCAGCGCCCGGGCGGCGCGGCCGGGTGCCGGCGGCCGGCTGGCCACTATTCGATGAAGCGGAGCAGGCCGCGCAGCGCGTGCATCACGGTCTGTTCGCGCACGGACTGGCGGTCGCCCGCGAACACCGGGCGTTCCGTATAGACCGTCTCGCCGCGGGCCCAGCCGAAGCAGACCGTGCCGACCGGTTTGCCGGGCACGGCGCCGGTCGGTCCGGCGATGCCGGTGGTGGAGACGGCCACGTCGGCCACGCTGTTCGACAGCGCGCCGGCAGCCATCGCGCCGGCGACTTCCTCGCTGACCGAGCCGCATTGGGCAATCAGCGCGGCCGGCACGTCGAGCATCTCGGACTTCGAGGCATTCGAATAGGTGACGAAGCCGCATTCGAACCAGCCGGTCGAGCCGGGAATCTCGGTCACGGCCTGCGACACGCCGCCGCCGGTGCACGACTCGGCCGTGGCAAGGATCAGGCGCTTGGCCTGCAGCGCCGCACCCACTTTCGTAGCAAGTTCGATCAATTCGTTGGACACGGGAGCTCCTCCAGGTTGAGCGCACCGGTAGCGCCGGCGCTGGCGGCAGCGGGCGGCCGCCACGATTCATTCTAGCGCGACGAGGCCGCGACCGGTGTGGCAAACTTGCATGGATTGCCATCCTGCGCTATCCAAAGACCACGCGAGCGGGTAGAGTTGCAGGCGTTCCGGTTCATGAAATGTCTTGTATGCACTTTACGTGCGACATGGCCGCAAGCCGGACTGCTATCCTCACCGCGGCGGCTTCCGCCGCGTTTCTTTTTTTCAATTGAACTCATGCTGTCTGAACATTTCACGTGCTGCCGCGAAAGGCCGGCGCGGTCGTGATGGCGTTCGCCGTCCGTGCTGCGCATCCGGCGCGCTGGCTGCTGCTCGTCCTGTGGCTGCTCGCCGGGTGCGCCGCTGCCCAGCCGGCGCGCGTCGAGAGCGCGCTGAAGGCGGCCTACCTCGTCAAGTTCGCCGGCTTCGTCGACTGGCCGGGCACGGCATTCGCGCGTGCGGACAGCCCGCTTGTCATCGGCGTGGCCGGTAATGAGGAACTGGCGCAGCAACTGGAGCAGATGGTGGCGGGACGCAAGGTCGGCAGCCATCCGTTGACGGTGCGCCGCCTGCGCCGCGGCGACTCGCCTGCCGGCCTGCAGGTCCTGTACGTCGGCAACCTGGAACGCGCCGCCAGCGCCGAACTCCTCGATGCCGCGCGCGGCCTGCCGCTGCTGACCGTCAGCGACGCCCCCGAGGCGCCGGCCGGCATGATCCACTTCGTGTTGATGGGCGACCGGCTGCGCTTCGAGGTCGCGCTGCGCGAAGTCGCACCGAGCGGCCTGAAGATCAGCGCACGCATGCTGGCCGCCGCCTGGCGCATCACGGGGACCACATGAACGTCCCGCGCGAGGATAGCCACATGCGCGGCGCGACCTCGATCCGTCGCAAGCTGGTGCGGGTGGTGATGGCCACCACCCTGGCCGCGCTTGTCGTGTCGGTGGGCCTGGTGATCGGCTACGACCTGCGCAGCTACCACCGCGCGCTGGTGAACGACCTCTCGACCCAGGCCGAACTGGTCGGCCACATGAGTTCGGCCGCGCTGGCGTTCGACGACGCCCGCCTGACCGGCGAGAACCTGGCGCTGCTGCGCACCCGGCCGATGGTGGACACGGCCGCCATCTACGACGAACACGGACGCCTGTTCGCCTCGTATGCCGCGCGCGGCGCGGCCGCCAGCGTACCGGCGCGACCCGAGCCGGCCGCGGCCCGCATCGAGGGCGAGCACGTCGTGGTGTTCCGGCCCATCGTCGAGAACGGCGAGACCGTCGGCACCGTCTACCTGCGCGCGGAGAACCGGCTGCTGGCGCGCACGCTCGACTACCTCGGTATCGCGCTCGGCGTGATGCTGGTGGCGCTCCTGATCGCCTATCTGCTGATGCGGCGCATGGGCCGCGTCATCACCGCGCCCATCGTCGCCATCACCGAGATCGCGCGCGACGTCGTCGCCACCCGCGACTATTCGCGCCGCGCCCCGCGCATCAGCGACGACGAGGCGGCCGAGCTGGCCGATTCCTTCAATGCCATGCTGGGCGAAATCGAAGAACGCACGCGCGAGCTCGAGGACTCGAACCGCGAAATCGTGCGCGAGGCCAAGGAGCGTTCGCGCGCCCAGCAGGAAGTGATGCGCCTGAACGAACAGCTCGAGCACCGGGTCGACGAACGCACGATGCAGCTGGCGCTGGCCAATGCCGAACTGGCCAACGCGATCGACGAGGCGCGCCGCGCCAACCAGGCGAAATCGGCCTTCCTGTCCTCGATGAGCCACGAACTGCGCACGCCGCTCAACGCCATCCTCGGCTTCGCCCAGATCCTGACCTCGGAAGCGCTGCCGACCAGCGACGTGCAGAAGAAGGAGTTCGCCAACCACATCCTGAAGTCGGGCCGCCACCTGCTCACGCTGATCAACGAAATCCTCGACCTGGCCAAGGTGGAGTCGGGCACGATCTCGCTGTCGATGGAGCCGGTGGAACTGAAGGAAATCCTCGACGAATGCCGCTCCATGATCGAACCGCTGGCGGCGGCGCGCGGCATCCGCGTGCTCTTCCCAGAGCGCGTGGGCGCGGTGCTGCAGGCCGACCGCACGCGCCTGAAGCAGGTCTTGCTCAACCTGCTGTCGAACGCGATCAGTACAACCGCGACGCCGGCGCCGTGGTGCTCGACTGCGTGCAAGTCGCGCCCGACCGGCTGCGCATCGCGGTGCAGGATACCGGCATGGGCCTGCGTCCGGAGCAGCTGGCCAGCCTGTTCCAGCCCTTCAACCGGCTCGGCCAGGAAGCCGGCGCCCAGGAAGGCACCGGCATCGGCCTGGTGGTGACGCGCCGCCTGGTCGAACTGATGAAGGGCAGCATCGACGTCAGCAGCAGCCCGGGCGTGGGCAGCGTGTTCTCGATCGAGCTGGGCATCGCCGCGCCGCAGGGCAGCGCGGCCGGCCCGCACCTGCCGGCGCCGCCGGCCGCGCCGGCGCACGCGGACGCGGCGCCGCACCTGCTGCTGTATGTCGAGGACAATCCCGCCAACCTGCGGCTGGTCGAAGAGATTGTGCGCTTCCGCTCCGACCTGCGCCTGCTGGCCGCCGCTGATGGTCCGCGCGGCCTGGCGCTGGCGCGCACCCAGCACCCCGAGATCATCCTGATGGACCTGAATTTGCCGGGGATGAGCGGCGCCGAGGTGCTGGCCGAACTGCGTCGCGATCCCGCCACCCACGACATTCCGGTGATTGCCCTGACCGCCAGCGCGATGGCCAGCGATATCGAGCGCGGCCTGGCGGCGGGCTTCTTCCGCTACCTGACCAAGCCGATCGACATCGACAAGTTCAACGAGGCGATCGACGGCACGCTGGCGCACCTGCGCACGGCGAAAGGAGTCGCTACATGATCACGCCTGCCGACGTGCGGCGCGCACGGGTGCTGGTGGTCGACGACCAGCCGGTGAACGTGCAGCTGCTCGAATACCTGCTGAAAACCAGTGGCTACGAACACGTGCACAGCACCACCGACCCGCGCCAGGTGGTGTCGCTGCACCTGAAGTACCGCTTCGACCTGATCATCCTCGACCTGCACATGCCGGGCATGGATGGCTTCGAGGTAATGGAAGCGCTCAAACCCCTGGAAAGCGAATCCTGGCTGCCGGTGCTGGTGGTGACGGCCGAGCCGGACAAGAAGCTGGCCGCCCTGGAAGCGGGCGCGCGCGACTTCATCGGCAAACCCCTCGACACCGTCGAGGTGCTCACGCGTATCCGCAACCTGCTGGAAGTGCGCCTGATGCACCGCGAGTCGCGCGAGCACGGCGCGCGCCTGGAACGCACCGTGCGCGAGCGCACCGCGGCCCTGGAACGCTTCCGCACCGCGATGGATGCCACGCCCGACGGCATCTTCCTGATCGATGCCGCCAGCCTGACCCTGGTCGACGTCAGCGACGGCGCCTGCCGCATGCTGGGCTTTTCGCGCGAGGCGCTCTTGCGCATCGACCCGGTGGCGCTGGGCCTGACCACGGCCGAGCAGCTGCAGCGCCACATGGCCACCAACGCCGCCGCCCACGAGACCGACATCGCCGAGACCGAGCTGCTGCGCGTGGGCGGAGAGGGCGCGGTGCCGGTCGAGATCAGCTGGCAGTGGCAGGAAGCCGGCTCCAGCAAATTGCTGATCGCGGTCGCACGCGACATCAGCGAGCGCCTGCAGGCGCAGCGCCGCCTGAAGCACCTGGCCAGTTTCGACGCGCTCACCGGCCTGCCGAACCGCACCCTGTTCTTCCAGAACCTGCGCGAGACGATCGAGCTGGCCCGGGACAAATCCTGGCGCGTGGCGGTGCTGTTCATCACGCTCGACCGCTTCAAGATCATCAACGATTCGCTGGGCCCCGCGCTGGGCGACGAGCTGCTGCGCGAATTTTCGAACCGGCTGGTGCGCGTGATGGACCTGCGCGACGCGGTCGGCCGCCTGGGCGGCGACGAGTTCGCGGTCATCCTCAACATGACGCGCGAGCGGCAGGACGAACCGGCGCATGTCGCCAACGAGATCCGCGAGGCGCTGCGCGCGCCCTTCGACCTGAACGGGCAGAAGGCGGTGCTCACCGCCAGCATCGGCATCGCCGTCTACCCCGACGACACGACCGACCCGGGCACCCTGGTGAAATACGCCGACACGGCCATGGTGCGCGCGAAGGAAGCGGGACGCGACGGTTACCGCTTCTTTACCGCCGGCATGAACGTGCAGGTACTGGCGCGGCTCGACCTCGAGCTGGCACTGCGTGGCGCGCTCGAAGGCCGGCAGTTCGTGCTGCACTACCAGCCCAAGCTGGAGTTGTCCACGGGCCGCGTGTGCGGCGTCGAGGCGCTGCTGCGCTGGCACCGTCCGGGCCACGGCCTCGTCTATCCGGCCGAATTCGTGCCGGTGCTGGAAGAAACGGGCATGGTGGTGCGCATCGGCGACTGGATCATCGACGAGGCCTGCCGCCAGATCGCCGAGTGGAACGCCCGGGCGTGCGCGAGGTGCGCGTGGCGGTGAACGTCTCGAGCCGCCAGTTCGTCGAGGGCGACCTCGAAGGCGTGGTGCGCGCGGCGATCGGCCGCCACGACATCGATCCCGGCATGCTGGAACTGGAACTGACCGAAAGCGCGCTGATGACGAGTGCCGAGCGCACCATCGAAGTGCTCGAGCGCTTGAAGGGCCTGGGCATCCGCATCGCGATCGACGACTTCGGGACCGGGTATTCGAGCCTGGCTTATTTGAAACGCTTCCCGATCGACAAACTGAAGATCGACATCGCCTTCGTGCGCGACATCGTCACCAACCCCGACGACGCCGCCATCGCGCTGGCGATCATCAGCATGGCGCACAGCCTGCACATGCAGGTGGTGGCCGAAGGGGTGGAGACGCGCGCGCAAATGGCCTACCTGCGCCGCCACCGCTGCGACGAGATCCAGGGCTTTCACTTTTCGCGCGCGCTGCCGGCCTCGCAGCTGGCCCAGCTGGTGCGCCACAACCGCGACACGCCGAGCAAACCCGCCGCCGACGACAGCAATGTCCAGACCCTGCTGGTGGTGGACGACGACCCCGATACGCTCAGCGCACTGCACCGCCTGTTCAGGCGCGACAACTACCGCGTGCTGACCGCGTCCACGCCGGCCGAAGCCTTCGAGCTGCTGGCGCTGTACCGGGTGCAGGTGGTGATGTGCGACCAGCGCATGCCGGTCATGAGCGGCACCGAATTCCTCAGCAAGGTCAAGGAGATGTACCCGGACACGATGCGCATCATCCTGTCGGGCTATACCGGCATCACGACCGTGCTCGACTCGATCAACCGCGGCTCGATCTACAAGTTTTATACGAAGCCCTGGGTCGACAGCGAGCTGCGCGACAACGTGCGGCTGGCGTTCCGCCATTACTGGATGGAGCATGGGCCGTATGACGACCGCAAGGTGCCGCGGGCGGGGTAGGGCTTGTCTGCGTCGTGCGGGCAATCGTGACCTTGTCCAACGGTGCGCCATGCCGGCGCTCGACCGCGTGGACTCGGGAGTCCACCCTACCTGACCGCTGGTTTGCGCGTGGGCACGGAGCGCCCACCCTACGAACAGCCGGGATCCGTAGGGTGGGCGCCCCGTGCCCACGCGGTACGACAAACGCTCACTCCCCGCCGAAGTGGTCCCACCCTTCACGTCCATCTCCACCGGCTGGCCCGCCGCGTCCACCAGGCGCAATCCCGGCTCGGCGTCGATGGTGCCGACGCGCGTGACCGGCGTATTCGCCGACACCGCCGCGGCGATTACCGCGTCGCGCTGGGCCGGCGGCGCCGTGAAGCACAACTCGTAGTCGTCGCCGCCGGCCAGGGGTGAAACGGCGGCGCAGCGCCTGCGGCTGGCGCGCCAGCACGGGGCCGGCGGGCAGCAGGTCGAGTTCCAGGGTGGCGCCCACGCGCGAGGCGTCGAGGATGTGCTGCAGGTCGCCGATCAAGCCGTCCGAGATGTCGAGTGCCGCGTGGGCCACCGGCAGCGGCCAGGGCCCGTCCGAGCGCGACGCGCGGCGTTGGCAGGTGCATGCGCGGCGCGGCTTCGAGCAACTGGTCCGGCGCCAGCGCCAGTTCCTTCCAGTAGCCGGCCAGCGCCAGCCGCGCGTCGCCCAGCGTGCCGGAGATCCAGATGTCGTGCCCGGCGCGGGCGGCGTCGCGCGCGCAGCGCATGGCCGGGCGCGATCTCGCCGAACACGGTGATGCAGACGGCCAGCGGCCCGCGCGTCGTGTCGCCGCCGACCAGTTCGCAATCGTGCAGGTCGCTGAGTGCAAACAGGCCGTTCGAAAATTCTTCCAGCCAGTCCTGGTCGACACCCGGCAGGGACAGCGCGAGCGTGAAGCCGACCGGACGTGCACCCATCGCGGCCAGGTCCGACAGGTTCACGGCCAGGCACTTGTGGCCCAGCATGCGCGGATCGGCGCCGGCAAAGAAATGGCGGCCCTCGATCAGGAGGTCGGTCGAGATCGCCGTCTGCATGCCCGGCGTGGGCGCCAGCAGCGCGCAATCGTCGCCGATGCCGAGCACGGCGTTACCGGCACGCGCGCGTCGAAAATAGTGTTTGATGAGGTCGAATTCGGAAAGCATGGGTGCATTCTACCGTCCGCTCGTGGCCTGCGCTCATCTCCCATAGGCTTTGCTTATATGCGGGCAGCTCCCATCAGCTTTGCTTCTGGTCCAACCACCGTGGAAAATACGTAGCCGGTAGCAAGAGTGGGTCTGATAAAATTGGAGGCTCCCCTCTAAGTTTCAGGAAGGCTGCACTAGCATGGACTCGTCATCGGACAAAAAAGAAGAACTGCGCCAACAACTGCGTGCTGCAGCGCTCGAATACCACCAGTTTCCCCGTCCGGGCAAGATTGCCGTCACCCCGATCAAGGGCTTGCTGAACCAGCGCGACCTGGCCCTGGCCTATTCGCCGGGCGTGGCCGCGCCCTGCGAGGAAATCGTCAAGGACCCCGCGGCATCGTATAAATACACGTCGCGCGGCAACCTGGTGGCCGTCATTTCGAATGGCACCGCCGTGCTCGGCCTGGGCAATATCGGCCCACTTGCTTCAAAACCAGTTATGGAAGGCAAGGGCGTGCTGTTCAAGAAGTTCGCCGCGATCGACGTCTTCGACATCGAGATCGCCGAGAACGACCCCGATAAACTGGTCGACATCATCGCCTCGCTCGAGCCGACCTTTGGCGGCGTCAACCTGGAAGACATCAAGGCGCCCGAGTGCTTCTACATCGAGCGCAAACTGCGGGAGCGGATGAAGATCCCGGTCTTCCACGACGACCAGCACGGCACCGCGATCATCGTCGGCGCCGCCATCCTGAATGGCCTGAAAGTCGTCAACAAGGACATCAGGAGCTGCAAGCTGGTCGTGTCGGGCGCGGGCGCCGCGGCGCTGGCCTGCCTCGACCTGATCGTCGACCTCGGCTTCCCGATCGAGAACATCTATGTCACCGACCTGGCCGGCGTAGTCTACAAGGGCCGCCTTGAACTGATGGACCCGGACAAGGAGCGCTTCGCCCAGGATACGCCGCACCGCAGCCTCTCGGAAGTCATTCCCGACGCCGACATCTTCCTCGGCCTGTCCGCCGGCGGCGTCCTGAAACCGGAGATGGTCGTCAAGATGGCGCCGAATCCGCTGATCCTGGCGCTGGCCAACCCGAATCCGGAAATCCTGCCGGAAGACGCGAAGGCCGTGCGCAGCGACGCCATCATCGCCACCGGCCGTTCGGACTACCCGAACCAGGTCAATAACGTCCTGTGTTTCCCCTACATGTTCCGCGGCGCCCTCGATTGCGGCGCCACCACCATCACGCGCGAGATGGAAATCGCCGTGGTGCACGCCATTGCCGACCTGGCCCACGCCGAGCAGTCCGACATCGTGGCCTCGGCCTATGGCATCAATAACCTGTCCTTCGGCCCGGAATACCTGATCCCGATGCCCTTCGACCCGCGCCTGCTGACCCACATTGCGCCGGCGGTGGCCAAGGCCGCGCAGGCCGGCGGTGTCGCCACCCGGCCGATCGAGGACCTGGCCGCGTACGCCGAGAGCCTGCAGCAGTTCGTCTACCGCAGCGGCACCTTCATGAAACCGCTGTTCTCGGTGGCGAAAGCCGCCCAGGCCGAAGTCAAGCGCATCGTCTACGCCGAGGGCGAGGACGAGCGCGTGCTGCGCGCGGTGCAGGTCGTGGTCGACGAGGGCCTGGCGCGCCCGATCCTGGTCGGCCGTCCGGCGGTGCTGGAGCAGCGCATCGAGAAGTTCGGCCTGCGCCTGAAGCAGGGCGTGCATTTCGACGTCATCAACCCCGACTTCGACGAGCGCTACCGCGACTACTGGCAGACCTACCACCAGATGGTGATGCGCAAGGGCGTGACCGCCGACATGGCCAAGCTGGCGATGCGCCGCCGCCATACCCTGATCGGCGCCATGATGATCCACAAAGGCGACGCCGACGGCATGATCTGCGGTACCTACGGCACCACCTGGACCCACCTCGAGTTCATCGACAAGGTGCTGGGCAAGCGCGCGGGTACGAATGTGTACGCGGCGATGAACATCATCATCACGCCCGAGCGCCAGCTGGCGATGCTCGACACCCATGTGAACGAGAACCCGAACGCCGCCGAAGTGGCCGAGATGACGATCATGGCGGCCGAGGAACTCGAACGTTTCGGCATCACCCCGCGCGTGGCGCTGCTGTCGCATTCGAACTTCGGTACCTCCAACAGCGAATCGGCGCAGAAGATGCGCGACGCGCTGGCCATGGTGCAGCAGAAGGCGCCGCACCTGGAGATCGACGGCGAGATGCACGGCGACGCCGCGCTCGACGCCAAGCTGCGCGCCAAGATCATGCCGCACTCGACCCTGAAGGGCGACGCCAACATGGTCGTGATGCCGAATATCGAATCGGCCAACATCGCCTACAACCTGCTCAAGACGGCGGCCGGCAACGGCATCGCGGTCGGCCCGATCCTGCTCGGCTGCGCGCGTCCGGTGCACATCCTGACGCCGTCGGCCACGGTGCGCCGCATCGTCAACATGACGGCGCTGTGCGTGGTCGACGCCGTGTCGAACCGCTGACGCGATTGACAGGCTGAACTGCCGGAAGTTCAGCCGCATCGATGGACCCTTGGCGGTCCTCACAGGCGAGCGTGCTCGCCTGTTTTTTTTGGCCGGGACACGTAACAATCCGTAAGCGCCGTCCGGTCGACCTGGCATTTCGGTCAATAATGCCTGGCCTGTCGCGGCCGTTTTCGTGCCGTGCGCCAGCCGTGCGCGCAAAGCTCGTCTGTTACAATATGGGGTTGTCAGAAAAATATTTGTCGCGCACTGATACTCATCCGGAATTCCCACACCATGCAGAAAACAACAAAAAAAGCCGTCATCACTGGCATCACCGGTCAGGATGGCGCTTACCTGGCGCAACTGCTGCTCGAGAAGGGTTACCACGTCACCGGTACCTTCCGCCGCTCCAGCTCGACCAATTTCTGGCGCATCGACGAGCTCGGCATCAGCGGGCATCCGAACCTGTCGCTGGTGGAATACGATTTGACCGACCTGGCATCGAGCCTGCGCCTGATCCAGAGCGCCGAACCGGATGAAGTCTACAACCTGGCCGCGCAAAGCTTCGTGGGCGTATCCTTCGACCAGCCTTTGACGACCGCATCGATCACCGGCCTGGGCGCCGTCAACCTGCTCGAGGCGATTCGCCTGGTCAATCCGAAGGTGCGCTTCTACCAGGCCTCGACCTCGGAAATGTTCGGCAAGGTGCAGGCCATCCCGCAGGTCGAGGACACCCCGTTCTACCCGCGCAGCCCCTACGGCGTGGCCAAGCTGTACGCCCACTGGATGACGATCAACTACCGCGAGAGCTATGGCATCTTCGGTTCGTCCGGCATCCTGTTCAACCACGAGTCGCCGCTGCGCGGCCGTGAGTTCGTGACCCGCAAGATCACCGATTCGGTGGCCAAGATCGCCCTGAACAAGCTCGGCGTGCTGGAGCTGGGCAACCTCGACGCCAAGCGCGACTGGGGCTTTGCCAAGGAATACGTCGAAGGCATGTGGCGCATGCTGCAGGCCGACCAGCCCGATACCTTCGTGCTGGCCACCAACCGCACCGAAACCGTGCGCGACTTCGTCGACATGGCCTTCAAGGGCACCGGCGTCGCCCTCGAGTGGAGCGGCAGCGCCGACAACGAAACCGGCCGCTGCACGAAGAGCGGCAAGACCCTGGTGCGCGTCTCGCCGAAGTTCTACCGTCCGGCCGAGGTCGACCTCCTGATCGGCAACCCGGAAAAGGCGAAGCGCGAGCTCGGCTGGGAGCCGAAGACCACGCTGGAAGAGCTGTGCCAGATGATGGTCGAGGCCGACCTGCGCCGCAACGAGCAGGGCTTCTCGTTCTGACATGAGCACCGCCACGCCAGACCTCCAGCCCGATACCGCTTCGCGCGAAGGCGAGGGCAAGCGCGCCCTCGTCACCGGCCTGCGTGGCTTCACCGGCGTGTATGTCGAGCGCGAGCTGGCCGCGGCCGGGTACGAGGTATTCGGTACCGTCATGCCCGGCGAAGCGACCGGCACGCACGCGCTCGCGGTCGACCTGTGCGACCGCGCGGCGGTCGGCGCGATGGTCGAGCAGGTGCAGCCCGACGTCGTCGTGCACCTGGCCGGCATCGCCTTCGTCGCCCACGGCAATGCCGAACAGATCTACCAGGTCAACGTGGTCGGCACCCGCAACCTGCTCGAGGCGCTGGCGGGCGTCGCCCACCGCGCCTCGGCCGTCCTGCTGGCATCGTCGGCGAACATCTACGGCAATGCCAGCGTGCCCATCATCGACGAAAGCGTCGCTCCCGCGCCGGCCAACGATTACGCGGTGAGCAAGCTGGCCATGGAATACATGGCGCGCCTGTGGATGGACAAGCTGCCGATCGTCATCGCGCGTCCGTTCAACTACACGGGCGTCGGCCAAAGCGAGCAGTTCCTGCTGCCGAAGATCGTCTCCCACTTCCGCCGCCGCGAGCGCCGCATCGAGCTGGGCAACCTGGCCATCGCGCGCGACTTTTCCGACGTGCGCATGGTGGCGCGCAGCTATCGCCGCCTGCTGGCGGCCGCGCCGGCGGGAGAAGCCTTCAACGTCTGTTCCGGCCGCAGCCATTCGCTGGGCGAGGTGATCGACCTGGCCTCGGAAATCGCCGGCTACCGCATCGAGGTCGAGGTCAATCCGGCTTTCGTGCGCGCCAACGACGTGCTGACGCTGTCGGGCGACCATGGAAAACTCGCCGCCGCGATCGGGCCGCTCGATCCGCCGCCGCTGTTGACCACCTTGCGCTGGATGTACCGGGGTGACCATGCATGGCCTGAACGTCGGCCTGGGCACGACCACGATCGAGCCGAGGCCGGCGGGCGGCCCTGTCGACGGCATCGGTGTCTACACCCGCGCGCTGCTGGCGCACCTGCCCGCCGCCGGCTGCGCGGTCCAGCCTTACTCCTGGCCTGACGCCGGCACCGCCACCATCGGCCAGCCGCTGCCGCAGAGTTTTGCACGCGCCACGCTGGTCGACCTGGCGACGCCGCGCGCGCACCGCGTGCACATGCCGGCCGACCTGTTCCACGCCACCGACTACCGCATCGTGCGCATGGACTGCCCGGTCGTGGCCACGCTGCACGACGCCTTGCCGATCAAGTATCCCGAGTTGTGCAATCCGCGCATGCGCCGCCTGAAAAACTGGCTGCAGCGTAAAGCGGCGCGCAAGGCCGATCACGTCATCGCCGTGTCGCACTACGCCGTCGCCGAACTGGTCGAATGCTTCGGGGTCGATCCGGCGCGGATCTCGGTGGTCCACAACGGCGTCGACGACAGCTGGCTCGACACCCCCGACCGGGCAGCCGTTGCCGCCACGCTGGCGCGCCACCGGCTGCAGCCCGGCTACTTCCTGTTCGTCGGCACCCTGCAGCCGCGCAAGAACGTCGAGCGCGTGCTGGGCGCCTACCTCGCCCTGCCGGCGGCGGTGCGTGCCGAGCGCGCCCTCGTCATCGTCGGCGCCGCCGGCTGGCGCTGCGAGACCCTGCTGCGGCGCATTGCCGCGGCCCAGGCCGACGGTGCCCGGGTCATCTGGCTCGACAAGCTGGGCGAGGCCGCCGCGCTGCGCCACGTGTACGCCGGCGCCGGCGTGTTCGTGTTCCCGTCGCTGTACGAGGGCTTCGGCATTCCCGTGCTCGAGGCCTTCGCCTCGAACGTGCCGGTGGTGACCTCGTCCACCACCTCGCTGCCCGAGGTCAGCGCCGGCGCCGCGCTCGAAGTCGACCCGCTCGACGAGGGCGCGATCGGCGCAGCCATGCTGGCCCGGTGCGCGACGACGCCTTGCGCGAGCGCTGCATCCGTGCCGACCGCGCCCGCGCCAGCGCGCTGACCTGGCGCGCCACCGCCCATGCCACCGCCGCCGTGTACCGCAAGGTACTGGCGCGCTAGCCCCGTTTTCCCAACATTGACATGCGCGTCCTTCACTTCTACAAGACCTATTACCCGGACACCGTGGGCGGCATCGAGCAGGTGATCCGCCAGATGTGCGTCGGCACCGGCCGCCTGGGCGTCACCAACACGGTCCTGTCGCTGTCGCGCGAAAAGAACCTGGTACCGATCGCCTTCGAGGGCCATACCGTGCACCGGGTGCCGCTCGACTTCGAGCTGGCCTCGAACGCCTGCTCGGTGGCCTCGCTCGGCGCGCTGGCACGGCTGGCGCGCGAGGCCGACGTCGTCCATTACCACTTCCCGTGGCCGTTCATGGACCTGGCGCATTTTGCCGCCCGCGTGCGCAAACCAAGCGTGGTGACCTACCACTCCGACATCGTGCGCCAGAAGCATTTGCTGCGCCTGTACCAGCCGCTGAAACACCGCTTCCTGCGCAGCGTCGACGCGATCGTCGCCACCTCGCCCAACTACCTCGAATCGTCCACCGTGCTGGAGCGCTATCGCGACAAGACCCGGGTGATTCCGTTCGGCCTGGACCGCGCCACCTATCCGCAACCGGAACCGGCGCGCCTGGCGTACTGGCGCGAGCGGGTCGGGCCGAAGTTCTTCCTGTTCGTGGGCGTGCTGCGCTACTACAAGGGCCTGCACGTGCTGTTGGACGCAGTGGCGGGGACGAACTATCCGGTGGTGATCGTCGGCGCCGGGCCGGAAGAGGCGGCATTGAAAGCCCAGGCGGCGCGCCTGGGCCTGGCCAACGTGCTGTTCGTGGGCGCCGTCGACGAGCCGGACAAGGTGGCGCTGCTAACGCTCTGCTACGCCCTGGCCTTCCCCTCGCACCTGCGCTCGGAGGCCTTCGGGATTTCGCTGCTGGAAGGGGCGATGTTCGGCAAGCCGATGATCTCGTGCGAGATCGGCAGCGGCACCACCTACATCAACATCGGCGGCGAGACCGGGCTGGTGGTGCCGCCGGCCGATGCGGCCGCGCTGCGCACTGCCATGCGCACGCTGTGGGAGAACCCGCAGCTGGCGCGCGACATGGACCGCGGCGCCACCGCCCGCTTCGACGAGGTGTTCACGGCGCAGCAGATGGCGGCCAGCTACACGGCGCTGTATCGCGAGCTCGCCGCCAGCCGCGTCGCCGCGACCGATCCCGCCGCTGCGCCGCCGCTGGGCTCGCGCGCGCCGGACTAAGTACTCGACCGGAAATAAAAGTGAATTTTGGCAAACAGAACCGGACGTGCCGGTTCGGATGCGGTGCAAGGCGGCGAGTGCGCCGCAGTGCGAGCACTGCAAGTACGAGCCAACACAGCAACGCGCCGGGTCTGGCAGCCAAAAACACATTTATTTTTGGGTGAGTACTTAGCTATTCAGGCCTGCAGGACGCTACCAGGCTCCTCGGCCCAGCGCTGGCGCACCGTGCGGATCGCCGGCAGCTGGGCGATGAAGAGATCGACCAGCACCGGGTCGAAATGCTTGCCCTTCTGCGCGACCAGGTGCGCGAGCGCTTCTTCCTCGCTCCAGGCGCGTTTATACGGGCGGATCGAGGTCAGGGCGTCGAACACGTCGGCAATCGCGACGATGCGCCCGGTCAGCGGGATGGCGTCGCCGGCCAGGCCCTTCGGGTAGCCGCTGCCGTCGTACTTCTCGTGGTGGGTCATGGCGATGTCGTGGGCGAGCTTGAGCATGCCGCCCCCGTGCTGGCCGATGATCTCGGCACCGATCGCCGCGTGGCTCTGCATGATCTTCCACTCGTCGGCATCGAGCGGTCCGGCCTTTTGCAGGATGCGGTCGGGGATGCCGATCTTGCCGACATCGTGCATCGGCGCCGCGTGCAGCAGGTCTTCGGCTTCCTGTTCCGTCATGCCGGCGGCCAGGCCCAGGATGCGTGCGAAATGGCTCATGCGGATCACGTGCAGGCCGGTCTCGTTGTCCTTGTACTCGGCCGCCAGGCCCAGGCGCTGGACGATTGCCAGGCGCGTCGCCTTGAGTTCCTCGGTGCGCACCAGCGACAGGTGGGTGCGTACGCGCGCGCGCACCACCGGCGGGCTGACCGGTTTCGTGATGTAGTCGACGGCGCCGGCCTCGAAGCCTTCGATCTCGTCGGCGGTGTCGGTCAGGGCGGTGACGAAGATCACCGGGATCGGCGCCGTGGCGGGATGCGCCTTCAGCGCGGCGCACACTTCGTAGCCGCTCATCCCCGGCATCATCACGTCGAGCAGGATCAGGTCCGGGTTTTCCTTCTGCGCCAGCTCGAGCGCGCGGGCGCCGTCCTTGGCGAACAGCAGGCGGTAGTGGTCTTGCAGGATCTGGCGCAGCAGTTGCAGGTTGCTGGCTTCGTCGTCGACCGCCAGGATCAGCGGACGATTGCTTGCGTTACTCATTCATTGTTTCCTGTTGCGTTGGTTCGGTCGACGGCTCACCGGCCGCCTGCGGCATCGGGCAGACGTGGGCGAGCAGGGCGTCGAGATGGGCCTGGGCCTGGTCGAAATCGAAATCGGCAAGCGCGCTCTGCACCTGCGTGACGCGTATCGCCGCCGGATGACCGGCCAGCGCCGCCGCCAGCCCGACCAGGGCGGCGTCGTCGAGCGCACCATGGCCGAGGGCTTCGCGCAGCACGCCAGCGGCGCGGCAGGCGCGCTGCAGGTCCGCTGCCGGGAGGGCATCGGCGGCAGGCTGCGGCGCCGCGGCCGGCTGCGCGGCGGCGATTGCCGCCATCGAGGCCAGGTGCACGGCCTCGACGCGCGCGAGCGCTTCCGGCAGCAGTGCCAGCGCCGCCAGCTGCTGGCCTTTCTCGCCCTCGGACAGGGCTTCCAGTTCGGCCAGCGCGTCGGCCAGCTGTTCCAGCGCCAGATTGCCGGCCACGCCGCGCGCCCGGTGCGCCAGCATGCGCAGGGACGGATAGTCGGCGGCATCGGCGTAGCCTTCCAGGCACTGCGGCAGCAGCGCATGCTGGCCGTGGAAATGCGCGAGCGCTTCCAGGTAGGCGTCCTGCTTTCCGCCCCAGCGGTGCAGGCCGCCGTGGCGGTTCCATACCTGGCGCTGCAGCGGCGGCGCGTCGTCTGCGGACGGGCTTGATGCCAGGCCGAGCACGCGCGCGATCTCGTGCGACAGGGCGAACCAGTCGACCGGCTTGGAGGCGAAGCCGTCCATGCCGGCCTCCACGCTGGCGCGGCGGTGTTCGGGCAGGACGCTGGCCGTCATCGCGATGACCGGCACACGCTTGCGGCCTGCGGCCTGCGCCTCTTCGCGGATCAAACGCGTGGCCCGCAGGCCGTCGAGCACCGGCATCTGGAAGTCCATCAGGATCAGGTCGAAGTCCTGGCGCGCGGCCATCTCGACCACGGCGCCGCCATCGGCCACGCCGGTCATGGTGTGGCCGCGGCGCGCCATCAGGAGTTGCAGCAGTTCCAGGTTCTGCGGTACGTCGTCGGCGACCAGCACGCGCAGCGGCGGCAGGGGCAAGCGGTGCGCACCCGTGCCTGCTGCGGGGCGAAGCGCGCCAGCACCAGCGGCAGCAGCACGTGGAAGGTGGTGCCTTCGCCCAGCACGCTCTCGGCCCAGATCCTGCCTTTCATGAGCTCGACCAGCTGCTTGCTGATCGTGGTGCCCAGGCCCGTGCCGCCGAAGCGCCGCGTCATCGAGGCATCGGCCTGGGTGAAGGGATCGAAGATCGCGTGCAGGCGCTCGGGCGCGATGCCGATGCCGGTATCGGTCACCGTGAAGTGGAGCTGGTCGCCCTGCGGCTCGGCGCGCAGGGTGACGCTGCCGGTCGCCGTGAACTTGATCGCGTTGTCGAGCAGGTTGGTCAGCACCTGGCGGATGCGCAGTTCGTCGCCGCGCAGGTTGGTCGGCAGCGCCGGGTCGTAGTGGATGTCCACGTGCAGGCCCTTGGCGCGGGCATTCGCCGCCAGCGTCGAGGACAGTTCGTCGATCAGCGAGAGCAGGTTGAAGTCGTTGATCTCGAGTTCGACCGCGCCCTTTTCCAGCTTGGCGGTATCGAGGATTTCGTTCAGGAGGCGCAGCAGCGAGCGGCCGGCGCTGCGCACGGTGTCGAGGTGGCGGCGCTGGTCCGGTGCCAGCTCGCCGTCGAGCAGCACGTCGGTGAAGCCGAGAATGGCGTTCATCGGCGTACGGATCTCATGGCTCATGTTGGCGACGAAGGTGGCACGCGCCGCCGCGACCTGCTCGGCCGCGTCCTTCGCCTCGCGCAGCGCTTCCTCCATCGTGCGGCGCTCGCTGATGTCGAGGATCACGCCGTCGAGCCAGGCCACATTGCCGGCCTCGTCGCGCACGCCGGTGCCGTTTTCCCACAGCCAGCGGGTGCTGCCATCGGCATGCAGCAGGCGGTATTCGACCAGGTAGGGTCGATCCTCGCGCAGGGCGGTGTCGATGGCCGCGGCGACGCGCGCGCGGTCGGCGACATGGATCAGCGCGTCGAAGCTGCGCCGCGCCGGATTGCCGAGGAAGTCGCTTGCCGGGTAGCCGGCCACGCGCTCGACCGCGTCGCTGATGAACACCAGCGGGAAGCTGCCGTCGATGCGGCTGCGATAGGAAATGCCGGGAATGGTGCCGATCAGGGAGCGGAACTGGCGCTCGCTGGCGCGCAGCGCGCCCTCCATTTCGCGCCGTTCGCTGATGTCGGTGACGAAGCAGACGAACAGCTCATGGGCGCCGAGGCGGGCATTGCCGACTGCGACCCGGATCGGCACGGGGCTGCCGTCGCGGCGCAGGGCCTCGACTTCGGCGTTCGGGGCTTCGCGCCCCTCGTCGCGCGCGTCGCTGCCCGGGTAGCCGAGCAGGCCGCTGCGGTCGTTGGCACGGTCGTCGTCCGTCATCAGGAGGCGCACGTTGCGCCCGACGATCTCGGCGCGCTTCCAGCCGAAGATGCGTTCGGCCGAGGCGTTGAATTCCTGGATGGTGCCGGTGCGGTCGATGGTGATGACGCCGTCGACGGTGGTGGTGAGCAGGGCGCGCATCCAGGCTTCGCTGCGCGACAGTTCGGTGTAGAGCTGGCGGTAGCGCAGCAGGCCGTTGGCGGCCAGCACCACCACGGTGAACAGCACGGTGATGAGGGAAATCGCCAGCGCCAGGGAGGCGCTGTCCGAGGCGGCTGGCACCGTCGAATTGACGACCCCGACGAAGCGGGCGGCGGCCATGCCGGTGTAGTGCATGCCGGCGATCGCGCAGCCCATGACGACGGCGGCCAGCAGCAGGCGCTGCGCTTCGCTCATGCTGCGCAGGCGGCTCAAGCCGAAGCGCACCCACAAGGCCAGCGTGGCCAGTACCACGGCCACCACGATCGACAGCGCGAAGGTGAACGGGTCGTAGCGCAGGTCCAGGCTCATGCGCATGCCGGCCATGCCGGCATAGTGCATGGCGCCGATGCCCGCGCCGACCAGCACGCCCCCGAGCAGCAGGCCGCCGCTGCCGATGCGCTCGCGCGCGATCAGGCTCAGGGCGACGAAGGAGGCGCCGATGCTGGGCAGGGACGAGAGGATGGTGATCATCGGGTCGTAGTCGACCCTTGTACACAGGTTAAAGGCCAGCATGCCGATGAAGTGCATGGCCCAGACGCCGGCGCCGAGCGCCAGGCTGCCCGTGAACAGCAGGATCGCGCGCTGGCTGCCGCGCTTGCTGCTGCGCTGGCGCGCCTGTCCGGCGATCTGCAAGCCCATCCAGGAAGAGAAGATCGCCATGAGCAGCGACAGCAACACCAGTTTCGGCTCGTAAAAGCCGTAGCTGAGCAGCGAAGGATCGCCGGGCAACATGAAAAGCGACATGAATGGATTCCAGGAGGGGGCGTCCGCAGGCGCGGCGGGGTTCGCAAGTATGACATTTTCCGCCTGGAAAGTCTGCTGTCGATTTGCTGAAATTAACGAAATCGTAAGCAGACTGTCGCGTACTTGCCACCGCCGGGGTGCTCCCGGGACGATGGCGCAACGATACGAACGCGGCCGTTCCAACGCCGCGTCCGTTGGAGTATGCTGGTAGCATGAGGAGGACATCCATGCGCGGGACAGGTGGGCGATGCTGATGCGACGATTGCTGGTTGCGCTGCTGGCGGGAACGAGTGTCCTGGCCGCGGCTGCCGTTCGGGCGGGCATTCCGGCCCGCGCGGTCCAGGCCCCGAGCGCCCAGGCGGGCCCGGCGCAGGCGTCTCCCATCCATATCGCCACCGAGGCGGCGCCGCCGTCGAGCATGCTCGATGCCGGGGGCAGGGTCGTCGGCATCGCCACCGACAAGGTGCGCGCCGCGTTCGAGCGCGCCGGGATTGCCTACACGATCGACATGCTGCCCCGGAAACGCGCCTACGCGGCCGCCTACGCGCGTCCGGACGCCTGCGTCTATTCCACTACCCGCACGCCCGAGCGCGATCCCCTGTTCAAGTGGGTCGGGCCGACCGACAGCGCCGAATGGGTGCTCATGGCCCAGGCCGAACGCCGCATCGCCCTGCGCACGCTGGAAGATGCCCGGCCTTACCGCATCGGCACCTACCACGGCGACGCGCGCGACCACTACCTGCGCAGCCGCGGCTTCCGGGTCGACGCGGCCTCGAGCGACATGACCAATCCGCGCAAGCTGCTGATCGGGCGCATCGACCTGTGGGCCGCGGCGCTGCGGCGCGGCAGCCCGGTCCTCGAGCAGAATGGCTGGGCCGGACGGATCGTCCCGGTCCTCGTGTTCAACCGGATCGACGTCTTCCTCGCCTGTAACCGCGCCATGCCCGATGCCGTCATCGAGCGCCTGAATGGCGCGTTTGCCTCACTCGAGCGCGATGGCACGCTGCGCCGCATCGAGCGCTCCTACGACGGCTGGACGGCGCGGCCGGCACCGTAGGCCTGCACGCCAGGCGGGATGCGACCGGGAGTTGTTCCCTTAATTTGCCGAAAACTCGAAAAATCTGCGGAAATCGCAGAGCGGCGTAAGCGCATGCGGCCCAATTGTTACATGCGAAATCGCGATGAACGCCGGTTGCAGGCGAGCGCCGCGCGTACTCAGCCGTGGGGCAGGCCGAGGTTGCGGTTGGCCGGCACGGCGATGTCGATCAGCCTTGGCCGCGGCAGGTTCAGTTCGGCCATCAGGCGCACGAAATCTTCGCGGCTGCGCGAAGCCAGGCGCGCGTTGTGGCGCTTTTCCCATCCGATCGTCGACACCGCCTGGCCGTGGTAGTCATGTCCCGGCCAGATGCGGGTGTCGTCAGGCAGCGTGAACAGCTTGCCGGTCACGCTGTCGTACAGCGCATCGGCACTGCCGCTCTGGAAGTCCGTGCGCCCGCAGCCGCCGATCAGGAGCGTGTCTCCGGTAAAGACATTGCCGCGCCAGAGGTAGCTCATGCTGCCCGCCGTGTGCCCGGGCGTATGGAGCACGCGGATTTCCTCTTCCTGGCCGAAGCGCAGCACGTCGCCGTCCTGCAATTGCACCTCGGCCGCGGTGATGCCGCAGCCGGCGGGCGCGGCGGCGACAGCCCCGGTGAGGGCGCGCAGTTCTCCGGCCGAGGTCACGTGGTCGGCGTGCGCATGGGTTTCCAGCACGTAGACCAGCTGCAGCCCGAGCCGCGCGAGGTGGCCCAGGTCGCGTTCGCGGTGGCGGTCGACCGGGTCGACGATGACGGCCTGCTTTGAACCGGGCCCGGCCAGGATGTAGGTGAAGGTCGACGATTCGGGATCGAACAGCTGGATGGGGTTCAGGTGCATGGGGTCTCCGGTAAGGGATGCGGCATCAGGTACGGGCGCTGGTCGGGGGAGCGCCGCGCCTGGCCCGCTCGATCAGGTCGAAAAGGATCATGCCCGCCACCATCGCCAGCACGAAGAGCAGTGGTTTCATGCCGCCCGATGCAAGCGAGGCGAGCGCCGGGCCCGGGCAGAATCCGGAAAGTCCCCAGCCGACGCCAAAGGTGAGCGAGCCCAGCACCAGGCGGCGGTCGACGCGGCGTGCCGTCGGCACCTGCATGGCTGCACCCAGCAGGGATTGCGTGCGGGCTCGCGCGTAGCGGTAACCGAGGGCGGCAACCAGCACGGCGCCGCCCATCACGAAGGCGAGCGACGGGTCCCAGTTGCCGGCCAGGTCGAGAAAGCCCAGCACCTTGGCCGGGTCGGTCATGCCGGAGACGACCAGCCCGACGCCGAATACCAGGCCGGCAAGCAGGGCGACAAGCAGGTGCATGGCGGTCCTTTCAGCCCAGGACGTGACGCAGCAGGTAAACGGTAAGAAAACCCGCCAGCATGAAGGCCGCGGTGGCCACCAGCGAGCGCGGCGACAGGCGCGACGCCGCAGACGCCATGGCCGCTGGTGCAGCCGGCGCCATAGCGGGTGCCGATGCCGACCAATAAACCCGCTGCGACCAGGGTGGCGCCATCGGCGTCGATCGTCGCCTGCGGCAGCCTTGCCAGCAGGCCGTACAGGAGCGGTGCGCAGACGAGGCCGCCCGGAAGGCGAGGCGCCAGGCAAGGTCGCCCTTTACCGGACGCAGCAGTCCGGCAAGGATGCCGCTGATGCCGGCGATGCGGCCGTTGAGCAGGACGAAGGCAGCGGCAGCCAGGCCGATCAGCAGGCCGCCGATCAGCGAGGTCCACGGCGTGAACTGGCTCCAGGCGATCGTCATTGTGCTGCTCCTTCCAGCGGGTGGCTGAGGCCGTCATGGCGCGGCTGTGCGTCCATCGCCGGGGTCTCGTTGCCTGTATTGTAATGTCAGGAGCGGCCAGGCGATAGCGCCGTGTGACCGGCAAGGGCAGGCCTGGCGCATAATCGAGGGGTGTCGATTCCTCGGGAGCGATGAAATGAAATGTCCATTCTGCGAGAGCACCGACCTGGTCCATGACCTGCGGGATCTGCCCTATGCCTACAAGGGAAGCGCGACGACCTTCGAAGGAATTGAAGGCCATTTCTGCCGTGGCTGCAGGGAAGGCATCCTCACGCCACGCGCGCTCGGGCAGTTCGGCCAGCTGGCGATGGAATTCCGGCGCAAGGTGGATGCCGGGGTGGGGTAGGAAGAGGCGTCCGGCTGCGCTGGTCAACAAAAAACCCGCGATGCCGGTGCGACATGCGGGTTTTTGATTTGTACGACTATGTGATGCAATCCTGTGGTGCCGGGAACCGGAATCGAACCGGTACGCCTCGCGGCGCGGGATTTTGAGTCCCGTGCGTCTACCTATTCCGCCATCCCGGCAACGCGCCCTGCATTATCGCTGATTTGCATTGCACCGGCAACAGTTTCGCGGCCCGGCAATGCCGGCGCGGTGGCGATTACCCGCTCCGGTTGCGCGGTTTCGCCGCCCGCCAGCGCCGCCTGCAGCGCGCGCAGGGTCGGGATCGGGCCGACTACTTCCAGCGTATGGGGCTTGATGCGTACGTTCACGCTTTGGGCCCGGGCGCGCCAGCTCGCCGGGGCGATGCGCACGTAGCGCATCCGCTCGGCGCCGGCATCGGTGCGGACGTAGCCGAGCGCGACCAGCGCGGCGTCGAGCGTGTGGCGCATGTGGCAGGCGTCGAAGCGGGTGCTCACCTCGAGCCGTCCGGGCGAGCCGGCGCAGAGGGCAGGACCAGTCCCGCCAGCAGCGGCAGGACGATCGCGGCCAGCGGTGCGTCCGGGTTGAAGCTGCGCAGCGCCAGGACCAGGAGCGGCATCCCGATCGCCACCGCCAGGCCGTATACCGTCAATGGCGACAGCGTGCCCAGCAGCTTGACGCGCCGCCGTGCGTGCACGATTTCCGAGAACATTACGCTTTTCATGTTGTCTCCTTCTTAGAGCGCCTAACAAAACCGCCATAGCCGCGTTGCGGCTCCTAGTCGTACAGGTGTACTGTCTTCGTCGCCACGCCTTGGCTCCGCCTTGCCCTGAAGGCCCCGCCTTCAAGGCCTCTGACGATTTTGTTAGGCGCTCTTGGGCGCTCTTCAGCGGCACCGACGATGCGCTATTGGTCATTGTCGATGCCGCTTGCGCCCTGGAGTTGACGTGACTCAAGGAACATGACCGGGGACATTTTCCTGCCCCAAGACGGGGCGCCGGTCGCCGTCACGCCGACATGTGCCGTCACTTCGTCCAATGGAGACACCATGAAACGATTCCAGTCCGCCCGTCTCGCCATGCGCACCAAGACGCTGATCGCCGCCCTGTCGACCGCGCTGTCCGCCGCCCTGGTCGGGCTGGCGCCCGCGCACGCCCAGACAATCGAACGCACCGAGGCGATCAGCCTCAGTCCCGATGGCGTCGGCGGCTTCACCGCCCATTTCGGCGACGGCTTCACGGCCGCGCAAAGCGGCAGCGCTTTCACCGACCTGTTCACCTTCGCCGTCGCCGGTACCCCGTTCGACGCGGCAGCCTCGGTCACGTCCTCGTTCCTGAATTCGCCGGGCACCAAGGACCTCCTGATCACCGGCCTGTCCCTGTACCGCTACGACCCCGCCACGCTGGCCGTGGTCGGCACGGCGATCGCCGGCATCGACCAGACCGGGTTCGAGGACAACGCGCCCGACTCCTGGGCGGTCTCGGCCTATAACCTGGTCAGCGGCGCCTATGCCGTGCGCGTCGACGGCCAGGTACTGGGGGCGGCAGGGGGCAGCTTCGGGGCGGACCTGGCAGTCTCGCCGGTGCCGGAAGCGCCGATGGGGGCGATGCTGCTGGCGGGGATGGGCGCGGGCGCCCTGCTGTGGCGCCGCGCGCAGGTGGGGAGCCCGCCGCGGCGCGGCGCCGGGCGGCCTAGGGGGGCGCTCAGCGCGCGCGGCGGTACAGGCGGAAGCGCTCGTCGCGGTCGGAGGCGCGCCGGCCTTCCCACAGCAGCGTGGCGCCACCCGTGCGCCAGACGCGCGACAGCTCGCGGTCGTCGCGCGTCCTGACGCTGTCGTGCAACAGCACGTAATCGCACTGGCCACCCTGTACGCCAGCGAAGGGCAGGCGGCCGTAGTAGGCGAACGAGGCGCGCTGCGGGGCGCCTACATTCGTGTCGATGCAGTTCGCGTTCGGCGGCAGCTTGGCGGCCAGTGCCTGGGCGACGCCGGCGTAGCTCTTGCTGTAGTTCAGGTCAGGCAGGAACAGCGTCATCAGGAGCACCCACACCAGGATCAGGCCGCTCGACGAGAGCACCACGGCGCGCCACAGCACCGAGGGCTTGCGCGAGACGCGCCAGCGCACCAGCCAGAACCAGCCGATCGAGACGGCGGCCGCGACCGTGAACGAGACGATGCCGAATTCGGGCGTGAACCCTGGCACCAGTTTCAGGGCGTTATGCGAGAGCTTGGCCGGCCAGCCGGTGAGCTTGGCGATCCAGAACAGCCAGACCAGGGCCGCCAGCGTCGTCAGGGCCATCACCGAGAACCAGTCGATGGCGTTGATGGCGCCCCGCTTCATGGTAGGCAGGCCGAAAGCGGCCATCAGCGCCAATAGCGGCAGCAGTTTCAGCAGGTCGCCGTTCCCCGGCGTCGGACCGCACAGGGTCAGCGCGGTCAGGGCACAGAAGAAAGTGAGCGGCAACACGATGTGCAGCATGTTCTGCTGGCGGCGCCAGGCCCAGATCGCCCAGCCGGCAAAAGGCCAGGCAGGCCAGGCGAACCAGACGCCGATGCGGAAGAAGGCCTTGATCGAGGCCCAGCTCGGCAGGGCGAGCTGGTCCAGGTTCCAGCCCAGCCAGGCCGACACGGGCGAGCCCCCATACGGCTGCACCAGCGTAGCCGGCAGGATCCAGATCAATGTCAACAGCACGGCGGCAAGGCCGGCCACCAGCATGTGGCGCAGGGCGGTCGCCACGGGAATGCGGAAGAATCGGGTGCACAGCAGCAGCGCCAGCAGCAGGGCCGTTGGTGCCAGCGGTCCGCGCGTCAGCGTCAGGGCGCCGAGCGAGAGGCCGACCAGGGCGGCATTGCGCAGGCAGGCCGTTTCGATGTAGCGCACCGCGCGGTAGAGGAAGTAGGCGACCAGCGAGCCCTGCAGCGTGACGGCGAGAGTCTCGTGGCTGTACAGCAGCAGTCCGAGCGAGCCGAGGTAGACCAGCACGGTGGTGTCGGCCAGGGTGCGGCCGTAGTCGTCCGGCTCGGGCTGGCCGCCGAAAGCAAGGCGCAGCGGCTGCGCTTCGGGGCGCCGGCCGAGGTGGAAGGCGGTGTACCAGAGCGACATGCCGCCGACGACGAAGATGCCGATGTTCGACACGCGCGCGGCCAGTACGTCGCCCAGCAGCCAGCCGAACAGCTTGATGCAGAGGGCGCCCAGCCAGAAGGCCAGCGGGCCTTCGTCGAGTGCGGGCAGGCCGGCGATGTTCGGGTACAGCCAGTCGTGCAGGCCGCCGCGCGCCATCGTCCACATCAGGCCGAAGCTGCCGGCGTCGTCCTTCCACGGGTCGCGGCCGATCAGGCCCGGCAGGATATACAGCAGGCCGAGTGCGAACAGGGCCCAGCGCGGCAGGGCGAGCGTGGCGGCGGCGGGGAGACGGACTGGTTTCATCGATAAGTCTGATGCGTGGCAATAATGTCGCGCTAGTATAGCGGCGAATGGAAATCGCCCAATCAAGGCGAAAAAAAAGAAGCCGGGAATCCGGCTTCTTTCTTGGTGCTCCTGCGGGGATCGTATGAGGCCCGCGGAGGCTGTGTTGCAGTGTGGCTTAGCCGTTCGCGACCGAGGTCTTCGAACCGACGGCGCCGAACTTCTGGCGGAATTTCTCGACGCGGCCAGCCGTGTCGACGATCTTGTGCTTGCCGGTGTAGAACGGGTGCGATTCAGCCGAGACTTCGATCTTGATCAGCGGATACTCTTTACCCTCGTGGGTAGCGGTTTCGCGGGTCGAGATGGTCGAACGGGTGATGAATTTGAAATCGCACGACACGTCGTGGAACAGGACTTCGCGGTAATTCGGGTGGGTATCGGTCTTCATGATTCTACTTTCGATGAGTTTGGTAGCCAAACAGCACTTCGTCGGTCGGCTTGCTTCGTGACCCGATTGCCGCTCACTTGCCAGGTTGAGGTACTGAACCGGAGATTATAAGCGGCTTGCCAGGCCAAGGCAAGCCTGCCGGCCGGCCCGGGTGGCGGGGCGTCACGCGTGCAACAGGCGGCGCAGCCGTGCCGGCGCGCCGGCATCCATTGGCGCCGGGGAAACGAAGTAGGCCAATTGCCAGCCTTGCGCGCGGATCGCCGCCTTCGCCACCGGCAGACTCCAGGGTGGATAGACGCGGATCGCACGCTTGCCGCCGACGCCGTCCTGCGACATCACGCCATGGCGGATCAAGGCCTGCCGATCGAAGACGAAATGACCGTGCTGGCCGGCGCCGGCCACGCTGACAATCACCAGGTCGACCTCGTCAAGGCTGTCGAAAGGCGCGATGTCCGCGCCTGGCGCAGGGCGCTTCCAGACGGTCACGAACTGGCCGATCTTCGTGGGCGTGGTCTTGGCCACGCGAAAAGCGACAAGCCGTCCATCGAGGCCGAGGCGGCAGGCGCCATACTCGCCGCCTTCCGGCTCGCACCGAGGCGCTGCGGTGGTGCTCACGCCGGCTTCACGGTAAAGCCCGTCGAGGGCGAACGGCAGGTCGGGCGGCAGGTCGCCGGTTGCAGTCATGTTCGGTTTTCAATGAAAAATGCGGCGCGCATAAAAAAATGCCGCTCAGTACACTGAACGGCATTCGCGGCCTGGCTGCCTTTCATGAGACGCCCGGCAAGTGGCTAGTTAACCGCCGCGGCGCATCATGTCGAAGAACTCGATGTTGTTCTTCGTCGCCCGCATCTTGTCGAGGATGAACTCCATCGCCTCGATCTCGTCCATCGAGTACAGCAGTTTGCGCAGGATCCAGATCTTTTGCAGCTGGTCCGGCTTGATCAGCAGTTCCTCGCGGCGGGTACCCGACTTGTTCAGGTTGATCGCCGGGTAGACGCGCTTCTCGGCCAGGCGGCGCTCGAGGTGCACTTCCATGTTGCCGGTGCCCTTGAATTCTTCGTAGATCACGTCGTCCATGCGCGAGCCGGTTTCGATCAGCGCGGTGGCGATGATGGTCAGCGAGCCGCCTTCTTCGATGTTACGGGCGGCGCCGAAGAAGCGCTTCGGACGCTGCAGCGCGTTGGCGTCGACACCACCGGTCAGCACCTTGCCCGAGGCCGGGATCACGGTGTTGTAGGCGCGGGCGAGGCGGGTGATCGAGTCGAGCAGGATCACGACGTCCTTCTTCATTTCGACCAGGCGCTTGGCCTTTTCCAGCACCATCTCGGCAACCTGCACGTGGCGGGTGGCCGGTTCGTCGAAGGTCGAGGCGACGACTTCGCCGCGCACCGAACGCTGCATTTCCGTCACTTCTTCCGGACGCTCGTCGATCAGCAGGACGATCAGGGTGCAGTCCGGGTGGTTGGCGGTGATCGCGTGCGCGATGTGCTGCAGCATGACCGATTTGCCGGATTTAGGGGAGGCCACCAGCAGGCCGCGCTGGCCCTTGCCGATCGGCGAAATCAGGTCGACGATGCGGCCGGTGATGTTCTCGGCGCCGTTCATGTCGCGCTCGAGGCGCAGCGGCTCCTGCGGGTGCAGCGGCGTCAGGTTCTCGAACAGGATGCGGTGCTTCGAGGCTTCCGGCGATTCGCCGTTGACCTTGTCCACCTTTACCAGGGCGAAATAGCGCTCGCCGTCTTTCGGGGTGCGCACTTCGCCTTCGATCGAATCACCCGTATGCAGGTTGAAGCGGCGGATCTGCGACGGCGATATATAGATGTCGTCGGTCGAGGCCATGTAGCTGGCGTCGGGCGAGCGCAGGAAGCCGAAGCCGTCGGGCAGCACTTCGAGTGCGCCATCGCCGAAGATCTGTTCGCCTTGCTTGGCGCGTTTCTTCAGGATCGCGAACATCAGTTCCTGCTTGCGCAGGCGGGCTGCGTTGTCGATGTCGAGGCCGATGGCCATCTCCAGCAGCGCGGAGACGTGCATTGCCTTCAGTTCAGATAAGTGCATGTTGTGTGGGTGTCCCGTGACGGGAAGGTAAAGGTAGGGGAGGGAACGACGTGGATTAATTAAACTGCGTCAGTGGAAAACAACCGGAGCCGGTTTGCTTCCCGTCCGCAAAAATGGCGGCAGTGCGGGCGCACCGCCACCGCGTTCTCAGATATTGCTGTCGATGAACGAAGTCAGCTGACCCTTGGCCATGGCGCCGACTTTCTGCGCCGCTGGCTGGCCGTCCTTGAACAGGATCAGGGTCGGGATGCCACGGATGCCGAACTGGGCCGGTACGGCCTGGTTGGCGTCGACGTCCATCTTGGCGATCGTGATCTTGCCATCGTATTCCTTGGCCACTTCTTCGAGGATCGGAGCGATCATCTTGCACGGACCGCACCACTCGGCCCAGAAATCGACCAGGACCGGGCGCTCGGACTTGAGCACGTCGGTTTCGAAAGAAGCATCGCTGATGTGTTTAATGTTTTCGCTCATGTTTTCCTCAAAGAAGAGGTAAGGATCAATGTACGCCTGGAGACCATGCTTGTCCTGCTCAGCACATGTCCGGCTTCCGTTTGTCGGGACGATGTCCCTTTGGTAAAACTGGTTGCAACACAATGGTGGAGACAATGTGCGCAAACTCAATATTTGGAAGGGCGTCTGGAGGACGTCAGGCGGGGGATTTAGGCCGAATAATACCTTATTTTCCCGAAAAGTGTTCAGACGTTTGTAGAAAACTTAACATGTCACGGCCGTGCGCAATTGGTCCAGCGCGATCGGCTTGCGGAAGGTACCCGCCACGCGTAATCCGAGCACCCGCGCCAGTTCGCTGGCGGCGTCGCGCACCCCCGAATCCATGCCCGACAACAGGATGACGGCGCCTCCAAAACCGCGTGCCGCGGCCGCCTGCAGGAACTCGATGCCGTCCATGTCGGGCAGGGCGAGGTCGCAGATGAGCAGGTCGGGGTTTTGTTCGGCGAGGGTGGCGAGCGCATGACGGGTCGTCGCCTCCGTATAGACCTCGCGCACGCCGAGCTGTTCCAGCATGTCCTTGAGCATCTCCAACATGAAGCGGTCGTCGTCGAGCACCAGCACGCGCGGCGGCAGCGCCGCGTCCGCAACGGCGAGCTTGTTCATACACTTGGTTCCGGCTAATTGTTGACTGGAAGGGCATTATGGGCGAAACCGGGCATGCGTGGCGCACCGTGTTCAATATCGTCCGAAACTGTTGCCTCTCCTGGAAATCAACAACCCTTCAGCCGACGCTGCCGGTCAACTGAATCAAATGTCCCGGGTGCCACATCGTCACCACCGAGGCGACGCGGCCCTGCGAGGTGGTCTTGCGCTTGAGGACCAGGCAGGCGGCGCGGCCGTCGATGCCCAGCTGCTCGGCCACCTCGCGTGGGGCGCCCAGGGCCTCGATGCTGTAGGTGGCGCCCTGCAATGGCGCCACCGCCATCAGGTGTTCGTTGGGGGTGATGCTGGCGAAGTCCTGCTGCAGGTAATCGGGCGCGCAGGCCGGATTGACCCAGCGGTCTTCGAGCTGGATCGGTACCTCGTTCTCGAAGTGGACGATGGTCGAATGAAACAGCGGCGCGCCCGGCGCCAGTTCGAACTGCAGCGCCAGCGCCTCGGCGGCGGGTGCCTCCTCGAGCAGGCAGAGGCGGCTGCCGTGGCGGTGGCCGCGTGCGCGCACTTCGTCGGCGATGTTGCGGATTTCGACCAGCGTCGCCTGGTATTTGCGCGGCGCGACATAGGTGCCCGATCCCCGGCGCCGGGTCAGCACCTGCTCGGCCGTCAGTTCGCGTACGGCGCGGTTGACGGTCATGCGCGAGACGCCGAACTGGCGCACCAGGGCCTGCTCGGAGGGCACCAGGTCGCCTTCCTTCCAGCGCCCGGAGGCGATCTCGCCGACCAGGTAATCCTTGATGCGCTGAAAGATGGGGGTAGGCGTGGGGGTGCTCGCTTGCGCGCTGTGTTCGTCCAAACTGCTCTCCGTGGGGCGATAATGGTGCTGTTGACAGTGGGGATTCTAGCACCGCGAATTCGAAAGCAAGGAGCGGAGTGCGGTAACACCACGCCGCTGCGACGATACGGCCTGTCATCCCCGCGAGAACCGACGCCATGAACATCGACACCACCGCCGAACCCTATGCCAGCGACGAGGCGCGCTGGGCCGCCGTGCAGGGCCGCGACCGCGGCGCCGACGGCGTCTTCTATTACTCCGTACGCAGCACCGGCGTGTATTGCCGGCCTTCGTGCGCCGCACGCCCGGCACTGCGCGCGAACGTCGCCTTCCACGCCAGCTGCGATGCCGCCGAGGCGGCGGGTTTTCGCGCCTGCCTGCGCTGCCGGCCCGGGCAGCCGGATGTCAGCGCGCGCCAGGCGGGCGCCGTCGCCGAGGCCTGCCGCCTGATCGAAGCGGCGGGCGAGACGCTCGACCTCGATGCCGTGGCGCGCACGGTCGGCATGAGCCGCTTCCACTTCCAGCGCGTATTCAAGCTGCATGCGGGCGTGACGCCGAAAGCCTATGCCGCCGCCTGCCGCGCGGCGCGCGTGCGCGAGGGGCCTGGCACGGGGCGCCAGCGTCACCGATGCACTGTATGCCGCCGGCTTCAATTCGAGTTCGCGTTTCTACGCCGGCGCCGAAGCAATGCTCGGCATGCGGCCGGGCAGCTTCAAGGCCGGCGGCGTGGGCGAGGCGATTCGTTTTGCTGTCGGCGCCTGCTCGCTGGGCGCGATCCTGGTGGCGGCGACCGAGCGTGGCATCTGCGCGATCCTGATCGGCGACGAGCCCGAACCACTGGTGCGCGACCTGCAGGACCGTTTTCCGAAAGCGCGCTTGATCGGCGCCGACAGCGACTTCGAACGCACTGTCGCCGTCGTGGTGGGATTGGTGGAGGCCCCGCGCATCGGCCTGGACCTGCCGCTGGATGTACGCGGCACCGCCTTCCAGCAGCGCGTGTGGGAAGCCTTGCGGGCGATCCCCGCAGGCGAAACGGTCAGCTACACGGAACTGGCGCAGCGTATCGGCGCGCCGAAGGCCGTGCGCGCGGTGGCCGGCGCCTGCGCGGCCAATCCGGCGGCGGTGGCGATTCCCTGCCACCGGGTGGTGCGCAACGATGGCGGCTTATCCGGTTACCGCTGGGGCATCGAGCGCAAGGCCGCCCTGATCGAACGGGAAAAAATGTAGGGCAGGCGGGTTTCCCGCCTGCGCGTTCAAACGCAGCCTGCGAACGGCTTGAGCACCATGCACCCGTCGCTTGGACGCGTAGGCGGCGGTTCGGCTGGCGAAAATCACGTTTCCGGCCCTGGCCGTCTACCTTGCTCGCCGCGTTTCGCTTCGTCCGCCAGCGTCCGCGCCAGCCGCTGCCGTCCCGCCGCGGCATACGCGTGGCAGGCATCCGGACTGACGAAGGCCGCGTTACCCAGCTGCTTCTGTTTCGCCTGGCGCTCCAGCAAATCGCTGGCGTCGGGGTGCGCCGTCACCAGGATGTCGCAGGGCAGCGCCGCCACGCGCGCGATCGAGCGTTCCACATCGGCCTTCGCGTTCGGATACACCGTGTTGCCGCTGTAGCGGAAGGGCGGCGCGGCCATGGCGTTCAGGCTGTCGGCATACACCATGTTCATCGCGCGGCCCTTCTCAAAAGCGCTCCAGGTCCAGCTGATTCCACCCTGGGTGTGGCCCGGCGTGTAATTCGCCTTGACCGACAGCGGCCCCAGTTCGACGGTCTCGCCATCGCGCACCGTTTTCACGTTCGCCACCGGCGGCATGTCCATGTCGGCCAGGTCGCTGTGCTGCGGATCGCCCTTGTCGACCTTGCCCGATTCCAGCACGCTTTTCGCCGCCGGGCTGGTGAGCACGGTCGCGCCAGTCAATCGCTGCAGTTCGGCGACGCCGCCCACATGGTCGAAGTGTTCGTGCGAAGTCAGGATGTAGCGGATGTCTTCCAGCTTGAAGCCAAGTTCGCGGATGTGCGCGGCAATCTGCGGCGCGGCCTTGGGCGTGGCGCCGTCGATCAGGATATGCCCAGCGGGTGAGGTGATCAGCACCGAGCTCAGGCCCTGGGTGCCGACGTAATACGTGCTGCCGTAGAGAACGAAGGGCTTCTGCGCGCCTTCCCAGTTGGCCGGATAGGCGTGGGCCGGCAGGGACGACAAACCGGACAGGCAGACGAGCAGGGCGGCGATGCGTTTCACGGAGGAGTCCTTTATGAGGTGATTGCTTATTGCTGACCCGAAATGATAACGAAAAAAGCGGCCCGCGAGCCGGCGGCCGCTGCAAAATCGGCAAGGACTTCGCTACACTCATGTTTTGCATTTATTTAAGAAAATGGAGAGTCCATGCGCCCCACCCTGAAGCAGTGTTCGATGTTCGTCCTTGCCGCACTTGCCGCGTCCAGCAGCCACGCCGATACGGTAGTCGTCAACGCCAACGGATACACGCTCAATGCCAAGGGTGACCTGGTGCAGTTCGCGGCACTGGCCTTCGACGACCAGGGCAAGATCACGGCCGTCGGCAGTGCCGCCGAGGTGCGTGCCAGGGCGCCGAATGCACGCCAGGTGGACCTGCAGGGCAAGACGGTGCTGCCGGGCCTGATCGATGCCCACGGCCACGTGTTCGGCCTCGGTCAGATGCTGACCCAGCTCGACCTGTCGCAGACCACCTCGCTGCAAGCTGCCTTGACGTCGATCGGCGAATACGCCCGCGCCCATCCGAACCACGCCTGGCTGCGCGGACGCGGCTGGAACCAGGAAAACTGGAAGCTGGGCCGCTTCCCGACCGCCGCCGACCTCGACCCGGTCGTGGCCGACAAGCCGGTCTGGTTCGAACGCGTCGACGGCCATGCCGGATGGGCCAACAGCCGCGCACTGGCGGCGGCCGGCATCACCGACAAAACGCCCGACCCGGCCGGCGGCAAGATCATGCGCGATGCGAATGGCAAAGCCACCGGCGTGCTGGTCGACGCCGCGCAGGAACTGGTGACGAAAGTGCTGCCGCCCCAGACCGAGGAAGAGGGCCGCCTGGCGCTCGATACCGCGCTCGGCGCGCTGGCGAAAGTCGGCGTTACCAGCACCCACGATGCCGGCCTGGGCGTGTTCGAAGACCGCCTGTACCGGGCCTACGCCGACCAGGGCAAGCTGACCGCGCGCATCTACGGCATGATCGGTGGCACCCAGAAGGATTTCGATGAACTGGCGAAGAACGGCCCGCTCAAAACCTACGGCAAGGACATGTACGCGCTGCGCGCCGTCAAGCTGTACTCGGACGGTGCCCTGGGCAGCCGCGGTGCTGCCCTGATCAAGCCGTATTCCGACGAGCCGCATTCGCACGGCCTGCTGTTCTACAAGACGGCCGAGATGGACGCGATGATGAAGAAGGCGATGGCGCGCGGCTACCAGGTCAACGTGCACGCCATCGGCGACGCCGGCAACCACCAGATCCTCGACATCTACCAGAAGGAACTGGCCGCCACGAAAAGCGCGGCGCAGCGCCACCGCATCGAGCATGCCCAGGTGGTGACCCAGGACGACATCAAGCGCTTCAGGGCGCTTGGCATCATCCCGTCGATGCAGCCGACCCACGCGACGTCGGACAAAAACATGGCCGAAACCCGCGTCGGCCCCGAGCGCATCAAGGGCGCCTACGCCTGGCGCAGCTTCCTGCACCAGGGTTCGCGCATCGCCTGCGGATCGGACTTCCCGGTGGAGTCGCCGAACCCCTTCTTCGGCATCCACGCCGCGGTGACGCGCCAGGACGCCTCGGGCCAGCCGATTGCCGGCTGGTACCCGAACCAGGCGATGTCGCTGAAGGAAGCCTTCCGCTGCTTCACGCTTGACGCAGCCTATGCGGGACACGCCGAAGACAGCTTAGGCTCGCTCGAGGCGGGCAAGTGGGCCGACTTCATCGTCGTCGACCAGGACTTGTTCAAGGTGTCGACCTACGATATCTACAAGACGCAGGTGCTGCAGACCTGGGTGGGCGGCAAGGCGGTGTATCAGAAGTAAGAGCACGGAGAACGTAGGGTGGGCTCTTGAGCCCACGCGGTAGGGCATATGCCAGTCGAAATGCATGCAAAACCTGGTGCGCACGCCTATTTGTTATGCACCGCTTTATCGTCTCGCGACAGTACGACAGCGTGGGCTCGAGAGCCCACCCTACGAAAGCGTGGCGACAATATGGATTGACGCTGTTGTATAGACAACCTAGACTCTACGGAATCCCAAATCCAGGAGCTGCCATGACCCAAGAATCGCCCCGCGTCGACGTCGACCCGCGCTTCGACCCTTCGCGCACCATCCGTGCCCCGCGCGGCACCGAGTTGTCCTGCAAGAGCTGGCTGACCGAAGCCGCTTACCGCATGTTGCAGAACAACCTCGATGCCGAGGTGGCCGAGGATCCGCAGCGCCTGGTGGTCTATGGCGGCATCGGCCGCGCCGCGCGCAACTGGGAGTGCTATGACCAGATCCTCGCTTCGCTGCGCGAACTGGAAAACGACCAGACCCTCCTGATCCAGTCCGGCAAACCCGTCGGCGTGTTCCAGACCCACGAAGACGCCCCGCGCGTGCTGCTGGCGAACTCGAACCTGGTGCCGAAATGGGCGAACTGGGAGCATTTCAACGAGCTCGACCGCAAAGGCCTGTTCATGTACGGCCAGATGACGGCCGGCAGCTGGATCTATATCGGCACCCAGGGCATCGTGCAGGGCACCTACGAAACCTTTGCCGAAGCCGGTCGCCAGCATTTCGGCGGCGACATGGCCGGACGCTGGATCCTCACCGCCGGCCTGGGCGGCATGGGCGGCGCGCAGCCGCTGGCAGCCACCTTCGCCGGCGCCGTGTCGCTCAATATCGAGTGCCAGCAGAGCAGTATCGATTTCCGCCTGCGCACCCGCTATCTCGACAAGCAGGCGAAGGATATCGACGAGGCCCTGGCCCTCATCAAGGAACATACGGGCAAGCGCGAAGCCGTCTCCATCGGCCTGCTCGGCAATGCCGCCGACCTGCTGCCGGAACTGGTGCGCCGCGCCCGTGCCGGCGGCCTGGTGCCGGACCTCGTCACCGACCAGACCTCGGCGCACGACCTGATCCACGGCTACCTGCCGAGCGGCTGGAGCGTGCAGGAGTGGAAGGCCGCGCAAGCCGACCCGTCGCAGCACGCGCGCCTGAAAGCGGCGGCCGCCAAATCCTGCGCGGTCCACGTGCAGGCCATCCTCGACTTCAAGGCGCTGGGCAGCCACGCGGTCGACTACGGCAACAACATCCGCCAGGTCGCGTTCGACGAGGGCGTGCAGAACGCCTTCGACTTCCCCGGCTTCGTGCCAGCGTACATCCGCCCGCAGTTTTGCGAAGGGCGCGGGCCCTTCCGCTGGGTGGCGCTGTCGGGCGACCCGGAAGACATCTATAAAACCGATGCCAAGATCAAGGAGCTGTTCCCGCAGCACAAACAGGTGCACCGCTGGCTCGACATGGCGCGCGAGCGCATCGCCTTCCAGGGCCTGCCGGCACGCATCTGCTGGCTGGGGCTGGGCGAACGCCACCTGGCCGGCCTGGCCTTCAACGAGATGGTGCGCACGGGCGAACTGAAGGCGCCGGTCGTCATCGGGCGCGACCACCTCGATACCGGCTCGGTCGCCAGCCCGAACCGCGAAACCGAGAGCATGCGTGACGGTACCGACGCGGTGTCGGACTGGCCGCTGCTCAACGCACTGCTCAATACCGCCGGCGGCGCCACCTGGGTCTCGCTGCACCATGGCGGCGGCGTCGGCATGGGCTACTCGCAGCACTCCGGCGTCGTCATCGTTGCCGACGGCACGGAAGCGGCGGCGCAGCGCCTGGCGCGCGTGCTGGTGAACGACAGCGGCTCGGGTGTGATGCGCCATGCCGACGCCGGCTACGAATCCGCCATCGCCTGTGCCAAGCGCACCGGCCTGAATCTCCCGATGATCAAGTAATCGTATAAAAGTACACAGTACAAAGGCATTGCACCAATGAAGAACGCATCGCAGCACAGCTGGACCCTGCAACCCGGCGCCCTGACGCTGGCCGACCTGCGCGCGGCCTGGGCCGGCCACTTCCCGATCGCGCTGGCGCCGGAAGCCGCCGCCCCGATCGCGGCCTCGAACGAACTGGTGAAAACCATCGTCGCCAAGGGTGACCCGGCCTACGGTATCAACACCGGCTTCGGCATCCTGGCCAAGGCCCATATCCCGAACGATCAATTGGAGCAGCTGCAGCGCAACCTGATCCTGTCGCACGCGGTCGGCACCGGCGAGCTGATCGCCGACCCGGTGGTGCGCCTGATCCTGCTGACGAAAATCGGCAGCCTGGCGCGCGGCTACTCGGGCGTGCGTCCCTTGATCATCGATACCCTGATCGCGATGTACAACGCCGGCATCATGCCTGCCATTCCTTGCCAGGGATCGGTCGGCGCCTCGGGCGACCTGGCGCCGCTGGCGCACATGACGCTGGCCATGCTGGGCGTGGGCCCGGTCCGCGTCGACGGCCGTATCATGGATGCCGCCGCGGCGCTGGACGCCGCTGGCATCCAACCCGTGTCGCTGGCGGCGAAAGAGGGCCTGGCCCTGATCAACGGCACCCGGTATCGACCGCGCTGGCCCTGCACGGCCTGTTCATGGCCGAACGCCTGGTGGAAGCGGCAATGGTCACCGGCGCCTTGTCGGTCGACGCTGCACGCGGCAGCGATGCGCCCTTCGACGCGCGCATCCACGCCGTGCGCGGCCAGCCGGGCCAGATCGCCGCTGCCGCCATCTACCGCGAACTGGTGGCGGGCAGCGCGATCCGCGCTTCGCACCTGGTCGGCGACGAGCGCGTGCAGGACCCCTACAGCCTGCGCTGCCAGCCGCAGGTGATGGGCGCCGTGATGGACCTGGTGGCGAACGCCAGCCGCACCCTGCTGATCGAGGCGAATGCCGTCACCGACAATCCATTGCTCTTCCCCGACGATGGCGCGATCGTCTCGGGCGGTAACTTCCACGCCGAGCCGGTCGCCTTCGCCGCCGACACGCTGGCGCTGGCGATTGCCGAAATCGGCGCGCTGTCCGAACGCCGCATCGCTCTCTTGATCGATGCGAACCTGTCCGGCCTGCCGGCCTTCCTGGTGCGCGAACCGGGCCTGAACTCCGGCTTCATGATCGCCCACGTGACGGCGGCGGCGCTGGCATCGGAAAACAAGTCGCTGGCGCATCCGGCCAGCGTCGACAGCTTGCCGACCTCGGCCAACCAGGAAGACCACGTCAGCATGGCCACCTTCGCCGCGCGCCGGCTCGACCAGATGGCGCACAATACGGCCGTCATTGTCGGGATCGAACTGCTGGCGGCCGGCCAGGGCATCGAGTTCCACCGCCCCTTGCGCAGTTCCGGGCACCTCGAGCACGTGCACGCCCAGTTGCGTACGCGCGTGCCGCCGTTCGACGCCGACCGCTTCTTCGCTCCGGATATCGAAGCGGCACGCCAGATGGTGATCAAAGGCGAGTTGTCGGCCTCGTGCAAGGAACTGTTCACGGTTTTACACCCTTAATTCAACCCAGGCACAGGAGTCGCGATGGATTTCCGGTTCAAGGCGGGTAGCGCCCCGATGCTGTTGTCGATGCCCCATGTGGGCACCGATATTCCCGACGACATCGCCGCAACGATGGCGCCCTGCGCGCTGGCAAAGGCCGATACCGACTGGCACCTGGCCGAGCTCTACGAATCGGCCGAGCGCCTCGGCATCTCGACGCTGGCGGCGCGCTGGTCGCGCTATGTCATCGACCTGAACCGCCCGCCCGAGAATACGAACCTGTATCCGGGCATGGACACCACGGGCCTGTGTCCAGTGGACACCTTTGGGCGCGACAGCCTGTACCAGGAAGGGCGCCTGCCGGACGAGGCGGAAGTCAAACGCCGGCTCGAACGCTACTGGCGCCCGTATCACAATCAACTGCGCGCGGAACTGGCGCGCCTGCTGGCGCTGCATGGGCGCGTGGTGCTGTGGGACGCGCACTCCATCGCCTCCCAGGTACCGCGCTTCTTCGAAGGCCGCCTGCCCGACCTGAACTTCGGCACCGCCGAAGGCAAGTCCTGCGACCCTGGCCTGGAACGGGCGGTCGTTGGCGTGGCGCGCGCCCAGGACCGCTTCAGCATGGCGGTGAACGGCCGTTTCAAGGGCGGCCACATCACCCGTTTCTACGGCCAGCCGCAGGAAGGCGTGCATGCGATCCAGCTCGAGATGTGCCAGTGCCTGTACATGGACGAGGCGCCGCCGTTTGCCTACCGCCCCGAGATCGCCGCCGAGGTGCAGCCGCTGCTGGCCGACATGATGGGCGCCGCGCTGGCCTGGGTGCGCGCATGAACGCCCTGTTCGCGCGCCATGCGCCCTGCCGGAAGGCTGGCACGGCGACGTGCTGATCGAATGGGACGGGCGCGGCAACCTCACCAAGGTCGAAGCCCATGCGCGTCCACCGATCGGCGTGGCGCGCGCCGACTACGTCGTGCCGGGCATGGTCAACCTGCATTCGCACGCTTTCCAGCGCGCCCTGGGCGGGCTGACCGAACAGGCGGGCGATGGCCCGGACAGTTTCTGGACCTGGCGCGATTTGATGTACCGCTTCGGCGCCAGCATCACGCCCGAGCAGCTGGAAGCGATCGCGACCCAGCTGTTCTCCGAATGCCTGCGCCATGGCTACACGGCGCTGTGCGAATTCCACTATATCCACCGCGACCCGGCGGGCAAGGCCTATGCCCGTCCCGCCGAAATGGCCGAACGCGTGGTGGCGGCCGGCCAGCAGTCCGGCATCGGGCTGACGATGTTGCCGGTGCTCTACAGTCACAGCGGCTTCGGCGCCCAGCCCCTGAAACCGGAGCAGGGGCGCTTCCGCAGCGATGTCGACTCCGTGCTCGGTATCGTCGAGGCGTTGGCGCCGCTGCGGGGCGGCCAGCTCGAAGTGGGCGCGGCGCCGCATTCCTTGCGCGCGGCCGGCATCGAGCAGATCCGCGAACTGGCCGCCAGCCTGCCCGCCGGACGCCCGCTGCACATCCATATCGCGGAACAGCAGGGCGAAGTGCGCCAGAGCCTGGAATTCTCAAGCCGGCGCCCGGTGGAATACCTGTTCGACGCGATCGCGGTCGATGCGCGCTGGTGCCTGGTGCATGCGACGCATTTGAACGAAGCGGAAGTGGCGCAGCTGGCCGCCAGCGGCGCCGTTGCCGGACTCTGTCCGACCACCGAGGCGAACCTGGGCGACGGCCTGTTCCCCCTGTCCGACTACCTGGCCGCCGGCGGGCGCTGGGGCATCGGCAGCGACAGCCACGTGTCGCAGAGCCCGGTCGAGGAATTGCGCTGGCTCGAATATGGCCAGCGCCTGGTGGGGCAGCGCGCCGGAATATCGTCGCCAGCCCGGCGCGGCGCCACGTGGGCGAAAACCTGTGGCAGGATGCGCTATCCGGCGGTGCCCAGGCATCCGGGCGGCCAGTGGGCGCCCTGGCGCCGGGCCGGCGTGCCGATCTGCTCGTGCTCGACAGCACGCATCCGAACCTGGAGGGTGCGCTCGAGACCGACGTGCTCGGCCGCCTGGTCTTCTGTGGCAACGACAACCTGGTGCGCGACGTGCTGGCCGGCGGGCGCTGGGTGGTGCAGGGCGGGCGCCACATGGCGCAGGAGGCCATTGCACGCCGCTACCGGGAAGCCATCAACCAGCTGCGCGAGGTGAGAGCATGAACATCCTGATTCCGTTTGCCGGGCTGTCGGCGGTGCCGTGGAAGAATGGCGGCGGCAGCACCACCACCATTGCCATCGGTCCGCCCGAGGCCGGCTTCGACGACTTCGACTGGCGCGTCAGCCTCGCCACCATCGCCGAGGATGGCCCGTTCTCGCGCTTTCCGGGCGTGGACCGCACGCTGGCGCTGGTGGACGGCAACGGCATGACGCTCGACATCGACGGCAGCGAGCGCGTCATCCTGTGCGAGAGCGGCCCGGTGCTGGCCTTCGATGGCGACTCCGATGTCGTGGCCAAGCTCAATCGCGGCCCCACCACCGACTTCAACGTCATGACGCGCAGCGACCGCTGCTACCATCAGTTCGGACGGCGCCGCCTGGCCGGCACATCGCGCTTCGTCGCGCGCGCCGACCTGACCGTCCTGTTCCTGGCCGAGGGCGAGACCCTGGAGATCGCCAGCGACACCGAACGCATCAACATGGTGCGCTACGACGCCGTGATGTTCGACCCGGGCACCGTCTGGTCGCTGGAAACGAGCCAGGCGACCATTTTCATTGTCGACATTTTCTACTACAACGAGGACGAGGAAGAAGACTATGAGTGAGCGCCATGGCCCGCGTTTCGACGCCCTGTTTGCGAACGTGAACCTGGCCACGATGGTCGAGGGCTACGGCGAGATCAAGGACGGCGCCATTGCCGTGCACCACGGGCGCATCGCCTGGCTGGGCGCACGCCGCGATGCCCCGCGCGCCGCCGTCATCCACGACTGCGACGGCGCCTGGCTGACACCCGGCCTGATCGACTGCCACACCCATATCGTCCACGCGGGCAACCGCAGCGAGTGGGAAGCGCGCCTCGAAGGCGCCAGCTACGAGGACATCGCCGCAAAGGGCGGCGGCATCATGTCGACCGTGCGTGCCACCCGTGCCGCCACCGTGGAAGACCTGCTGCGCCAGAGCGCGCCGCGTGTCTCGCAATTGCTGGCCGAGGGCGTCACCACGCTCGAAATCAAGTCCGGCTACGGCCTGAACATGCTGGGTGAAGCGAACATGCTGCGCGCCGCCCGCCGCATCGGCGAACTGCTGCCGGTGCGCGTGCGTACCACCTTCCTCGGCGCACACGCGTTGCCGCCGGAGTTTGCCGAGCGTGCCGATGACTACATCGCCGAGGTCGCCGAGCGCATGCTGCCGCTGCTGGTCAAGGAGGGCCTGGTCGACGCGGTCGACGCCTTCTGCGAGCGCATCGGCTTCAGTTATGACCAGACCGAGCGTGTGTTCGCCGCGGCGAAACGCCTCGGGCTGCCCGTGAAACTGCATGCCGAACAACTGTCAGAACAGCGCGGGGCCGAATTGGTGGCGCGCTACCGCGGGCTCTCGGCCGACCACGGAACACCTGACGGCGGCCGGCGTCCAGGCCATGGCGGCCGCCGGCACGGTCGCCGTGCTGCTGCCCGGCGCCTATTATTTTCTCCGCGAGAGCAAAGTGCCGCCGATCGGCGCGCTGCGCGAGGCGGGCGTACCGCTGGCCGTGTCGACCGACTGCAACCCGGGTACCTCGCCGATGACTTCGCTCCTGCTGGCGATGAACCTGGCTTGTACCCTGTGGCGCCTGACGCCGCGCGAGGCGCTGCTTGGTACCACTGTGCACGCGGCGCGCGCGCTCGGGCTGCAGGCGGAGGTCGGCACCCTGGAAGTGGGCAAGCGCGCCGATTTCGCTTTATGGGACATTGCCCGTCCGGCCGAGCTGGCCTACGCGATCGGCTTCAATCCCTGCCAGGCGGTGGTGAATGGCGGCGTGATGCGCGAGCGGGATATCGGTTTGCCGGCGGGGTTTTGAAACAGGCCGGTGTGTTTGACAATATCTTGCCGACATAGAGCGCATCCGGGACGATGGTGGCGTACTGCTCATCAAATGGGACGGGGGACGTACGCAGCTGCGCCAGACGATCGTGATAACGCGCGTTGCTTCGCCTGATTACTTCTTTCGCAAGGATTGCGACGACATCGGTTCGGCCCTGCAAGAAGCGATTAGCGATTACTGGACCGCATTTCCGGAACGGCGCTGATGCATACAGAGGCGCCAGCCGGCTGAACTTTCACAACGACTGCAACTTCGACCGCGTATTCGACACTGCCCGGTGCAGCAGGCGCTCGGCCTGGAAATCGTTCTCGCGCTGGGCCGCGATGGCGTGCAGGCTGCGCGTGTAGTTATCCAAGCGCGAACGCAGCCATGCCTTGTAGATCCGCCTGGTAATCGGTTGCAGGATGAGTGCCATGGTGTCTCCCCTTGTGCGAAGAGCCTATTCTCGGCGCCACCCATTCCTTGCATTTGTGATCACTCAATCGTGCGACAGCCCTGGCGAAGCCTTGAGAAGCCTCAATTCGCCCGTCTCCAGCTCGGTAATTATAGGTATCAGAGAATCGGTAAGAGAGGTAAGCAATTGTAAGAGCAACCACTTTTCGCGATTTCACCGGGCTATAGTGAAGTCGTTGATTTCCAGTCTCCCCTCCCCATTCTAAACAATGGGTTCGCCCACGGCGCCTTACGGTCCCGTGGGTTTTTCTTTGTGAGAGCGCCGAACAAAAGCCTCATGGCTGCGTTGCCTCGTCTCGCCGTACTAGCGTACTGTCTTCGACGAGGCGCCTTGCCCTGAGCCTTTTGTTCGACGCTCTTAATACTGCATGTTCAGTCCGCGCGGCGCGCCAGCTGGTCGAGCGCTTCGCCCGTCACGCGGCAGATGCGCCATTCCGGCAAGATCTCGGCACCCATGTTGCGGTAGAAGCCGATGGCCGGCTCGTTCCAGTCCAGCACCGACCATTCGAAGCGGCCGCAGCCGCGCTCGACGGCCAACTGGGCCAGGCGCGACAGCAGTTCGGTGCCGTATCCCTTGCCGCGGTGCGATTGACGCACGTAAAGGTCTTCCAGGTACAGGCCCTTCTTGGTCAGGAAGGTCGAGAAATTATGGAAGAACAGGGCGAAGGCGACGACTTCGCCGTTCTCCTCGCCGACGATCGCTTCGCAGGCGGGACGGGTGCCGAACAGTCCCTCGTGCAGCAGCTCTTCGGTGGCAACGACCATGTGCTCGAGTTTTTCGAACACGGCCAGCTCGACGATCATCGAATGGATGTGGCTGACGTCGGCCGGTTCGGCAGGGCGGATGGAGAAATGGGTGACAGCGGTCATGGGGTTTCGCTTACGTTGGTCAAAAGGTCTTCTTGCACAGGTTTGGGTGCGGGTGCGCGCAGGGCCCAGGCCACGCTGGCCAGGCACAGGATCATGCCGAGGAATTCGACGGGGCCGGGACGGTAGCCTTCCAGTTTGATCGACAGCAGCACCGACAGGACCGGCGTGATGACGCCGATGTACACGGCCTTCTGTGGCCCGATGCGGTTGATCAGCGTGAAATAGGCCAGGAAGGCGATCACCGAACCGAAGATGGCCAGGTACAAAAGGCCGAGCGTATAGGTCAGCGTCGGCGGCGGCACGAAACGCTGGCCGGTCACGACGACATAGGCGGCCACCAGCAGCGTACCCCACAGCATCGACCAGGCCGTGGTCAGCATCACGTTGCTCGACTGGGCGCGCACCTTGCCGACGACAACGCTGCCGGCCGAACTGGCGATCGTCGCCACCAGCGCCAGTACCACGCCGAGCAGGAAGTGGCCGCTGCCACCGACCTGCAGGTCGTGCCAGGCGGTGGCGATGGAATGGTAGAACAGCAGGGCGACGCCACAAGTGGCGGCTGCGCCGGCGCTCCAGGTGCGCGCGGCCAGAGGGGTGCCATGGAACAGGCATCCAAGCAGGGGCGTCCAGAATACCATCAGCGCAAACAGCACCGCCACCAGGCCGGACACGACCACTTCCTCGGCCTGGTAGGTGCAGATATACGAGAGACCGAAGGTCGCCATGCCCTGCACCATCAGCCATTTCTGGGTGCGCCAGGGCAGCTGGATTTTATGGCCGCGGCCGATGCAGATGGCGAACAGCACGAAGGACGCCAGCGCGAAGCGATACACCACCGAGACGGCCGGCGGGACTTCGCCCAGCTGCAGGGTGATGGCAAAGAAAGTGGAGCCCCAGATCAGCGAGGCGATGACGAAGAGGACGGAAGAAGGCATCGCGGAAGTATACGTGCTTTCCGGATTGCCCGTTGTCCATAAATTGCGCGGTAATTCAGGAGGCAGGGCGCCAGAGGCGGCAAGAAGCGCGCCGACGCAGCGGCCGGGCATGGCAGGGGGCCAGCCGCCGCGTGTGGTTCTACGCCTTCAGTGCGTTACGCGCGTGTTGTAGCCGTTGCTCAGCAGCCGCACCCGCTAGCCCGGCCGGAACAGTTCGTCCGCCACCTGCGTGACGGCGCGCAGTTCGCCGCTGTCGAGCTTGACCGTGATCTCGAAGCCGGGGCGGTTGTTGGCGTTCGCTTCCACCCGGTTGCCGATCAGGCCGCCTGCGATGGCGCCAACGATGCCCATGGCCGCCGAACCGTCGCCATGGCCAATTTGGGAGCCGGCCAGGCCACCAAGCGCGGCGCCGCCCATGGTACCGACCCCGGATTCCGGATTGGCGATGGTAACGTTCCTGACCGATTCGACCGTGCCCATGCGCACGACCTGTTCGTTCTGGGTCTGGGAAGCGTGGTAGACGCTACCCGACTGTGGCGGCGTGGCGCAGCCGGCAAGCAGGGCAGCAAGGAAAAGCGGGGCAAAGGCGAAAGGAGCTTTCATGGCGATTCTCCGGCAGCATGCGTCCTTCCAGCTTACTCCCGCAAAACAGGCAGCGCAGCACGCGCGACGCGTGCGAGCAACAGGCGGCTTCAGTACGCCAGCTCAGTAGGCCCAATGCAGGCGCCGGTACAGGAAGCCCAGCACGAACAGCGGCCCGATCAGCAGGAAGCGCAGGTCGTCGAGGAAGGACGGCTTCTTGCCCTCGATCTTGTGGCCGATGAACTGGCCGATCCAGGCAACCACGAAGATGGCGATCGACAGCGGCAGCACCGTCATCGGCGGCATCAGCGCCAGCACCGCCAGCATCACGGCCGACATCGCGAGCATGCCCCAGGCGAAGGGCTTCGACAGCTGGAAGTAATACCACATCGCACCCAGCACGGCCGCCAGCGCCACCACCGGATGGATCGCCCACAGGATGCCGAGCAGCGAAAACACGATCAGCGGCACGCAGACCATGTGGAAGCGCTCGTTGGTCGGATTGCGGTGGCTGTCGCTGTATTGATCCAGCAGCATGTGGATGTTACGTGCTTGGGCAGTCTGGTCCATGGTGTCTCCGGCAAAAACAATTGGTCTTGTGCCGGGAATTCTACACCCGCGCCGCCGCGCTCAGGCATGCTCGGCCACCTGGGTCGCAAAGGCCGGACGCGGGCCCAGGCGCATATGCGGATGGTTCGCGAACAGCTCGGAAATCCATTCGACGAACACGCGCACCTTGGCCGACAGGTGTCGGTTCTGCGGGTAGACGATGTGCACCGGCAGCGGGTCGCTCGCCCAGTCCGGCAATACCTGCACCATCCGGCCTTCCTGTACGTGGCGCACCAGCAGGTAATCGGTCATCTGGATGATGCCCAGGCCGGCCAGTCCTGCCTGCACATAGGCGTTCGAGTCGTTCAGGGCGATCACGCCCGGCATCGGGATCTCGATACGTTCGCCGTCGCGGTTGAAATCCCAGTCGTAGACCTTGCCGGTCTTGGCGGAGAAATAATTGACGCAGCGGTGGCGCACCAGGTCACCGGGGTGCTGGGGCAGGCCATGGCGCGCCAGGTAGGAGGGCGATGCCGCCGTAACAAAATTGATGACGCCGACGCGGCGCGCGATCAGGCTGGTGTCGAACAGCGGTCCGCCGCGCACCGCGCAGTCGACGCCTTCCTCGATCAGGTCCACCGGACGGTCGGTACTGCCCAGTTCCAGCGTGATGTCGGGATAGCGCTCGAAGAAATCGGGCAGGGCCGGTACCAGGATCTCGCTCGACAGGCCGGTGGGCGTGTCCACGCGCAGCCGTCCGCTCGGGTTGACGCGCATGCGCGACAGCGATTCCTCGGCATCGCGCACGTCCGACAGGATGCGCACGCAGCGTTCATAGTAGGCGGCGCCGTCGGTCGTCACCGTCACCTGGCGGGTGGTGCGGTGCAGGAGCTTGGCCGAGAGCGAAGCTTCCAGGGCCTGCACCATGGTCGACACGCTCGCCTTCGGCAGGTTCAGCATCTCGGCCGTGCGCGTAAAACTGCCGGTATCGACCACCTGAACGAAGACTTCCATCGCCTGCAACTTGTTCATTTCTCTCCCCACTCGCGCAGAAAAGCCCTAACTTTATGCCTATTGTTCAGAATATCCGAACAATCAATTCGAAATTGGCATCTTTATCAGATTGTAGACCATGTCTATAGTGCTCGTACTGACACATGAAATTCCATCCATCCGTAGCAGGGGTAGCAACATGAACAACCGGGAAACCGTCGTGACAACGATCTCGCTGGCGCTGGGTACGCTGGCGATGGCCTTTGTGGTCGGCAGCAAGGCCTATGTCCAGGCAGCGGGTGCCGAGGCGCGTGGCGTGCATGCGCTGGCGGCGATCGTGGCGGGCACGGTGGCGCCGGCACCGGTGACGCTTAACCCCGGGCTGAACATGGCACTGAATCGCGAGGCCAACGGATGAACGCGCCACTCGACAGCCAGTCCCTGCAGCCCGACCCGGTGCGCGTGCGCGACCTCGAAGTGAGCGGCGAGCAAGGCGTCCTGCGCGCCCGCCTGTATGCCGCCGGCGCGCCTTCCAAGCGCGACACCCTGGTCGTGTTCTTCCCCGGCGGCGCTTTCGTCCGGGACGAGCTCGATGAATCCGACAGCTTCCTGCGCCGCATGGTCAGCGCCAGCACGGCGCAGCTGGTGCTGGCATCGAACTACACGCTGGCGACCGCGCGCCCTTTCCCGTCGGCGGTCGAAGATGCCCATGCGGTGCTGCTGTGGGCAAAGAAGAACAAGACAAAACTTGGCTGGAACGGCAAGCGCATGATCGTCGCCGGCATCGAGGCGGGCGCCAACCTGGCGGCCGTGTGCGCCCTGATGTCGCGCGACCGCGGCGCCCCGAAACTCGACGGCCAGATCCTGCTCATGCCGATGCTCGACCCCGGTCTGTCGAGCTGCTCGATGCGCGCCATGACGCAGTGCCCGGACAAGGAAAAGCTGGCCGACGGCTGCGCCGCCGCCTACCGCGACTACCTGCCCAACGCCGCCGACCGCACGCACCCGTATGCCTCGCCCCTGCAGTCGAGCCGCCTGAAAAACCTGCCGCCGGCCCTGATCCTGTCGGCCGAGGACGACCCCCTGCGCGACGAAGCCGAAGCCTACGGCGCCAAGCTGGCCAGCTTCGGCGTCGCGGCCACCGTGCTGCGCCTGCTGCCGGCACCCGTGCAGGCCGAAGACCGCAACGAATGCGCCTGCGAAGCCCATGCGCAGGTGGAAATCGCACGCTTCATCGCAAGCCTCGGCGGGCAGGAGGCCCCGCCCGGCTAAGTCAGCACCTTTCCGTTTTTCCCATCCCTGATTGACCGGACACGCGCCTGAGCAGGCGCGGCGAACCCCTGTTTTTCCGCGATTCGTCGTGGAAGGGACCGGTGTCGCCTACTGATTAACATTCTCGCAAGAAAAAGGAGTCAACATGAGAAATCATCCATCATTCGCCGCCGCCGTGCGGCCCCTGGCAGCGGCGTTATTGGCCGCCGGCCTGTTCGCCACCGCGCTGTCGGGCTGTGGCGACGCCAACAGCAAAGCCGCACCAACAGCACCCGCGGCACCTCCGGTATCGGCCGCGCTGGTGCTGGAAAAGCCGGTCGCTGAAACCCAGGAATTCTCGGGCCGGCTGGAAGCGGTGGAGCGCGTCGAGATCCGCTCGCGCGTGTCCGGCTTCATCACGACTGTCAACTTCAAGCCGGGCAGCGAAGTGAAAAAGGGCGACGTGTTGTTCGTGGTCGATCCGCGCCCCTACCAGGCCGAAGCCGCCCGCGCCACGGCAGCTGCCGCCTCGGCACGCGCCAAGCTGGAACTGGCGCGGCGCGAACTGGCGAGAGCCGAGAGCCTGCTCGCCGACAAGGCCATCGCCAGGCGCGAGTTCGATGAAGCCCAGGCGGCCGTTAACGAACTGGAAGCGAATGCGAACGCCGCCCAGGCCCAGGTCGAATCGGCGCGCCTGAACCTGGCCGACACCCGCGTCGTCTCGCCCATCGACGGCCGCGTCTCGAAAGCCGAGATCACCCTCGGCAACCTGGTCGACCCGACGGCCGTGCTGACCTCGGTCGTGTCCCTGAACCGCATCTATGCCAGCTTCGATGGCGACGAAGACACGTACTTGCGCGTCGGTGCCCGTGCCCAGCAGGGCGCGCCGGTGGCGGTGCGCGTGGGCCTGGCCAACGAAGAGGGCTTCCCGCACGAAGGAAAACTCGAATTCGTCGACAACCAGCTCGACGCCCGTTCCGGCAGCGTACGCATGCGCGCCGTGTTCGACAACGCCGAACGCACGCTCGCGCCGGGCCTGTTCGCGCGTATCCAGCTGGGCGCAGCCGATAGCCGCAAGGCGGTCCTGATCAGCGACCGCGCCGTCGGCACCGACCAGAGCCGCAAGTACGTGGTCGTCGTCGGCGCGGATAACAAGGCCGAGTACCGTCCCGTCACGCTGGGGCCGAACATCGACGGCCTGCGCGTGGTGCGTTCGGGTTTGAAGGCGGGCGAGAAGATCGTCGTCAACGGCCTGCAGCGCGTGCGTCCCGGTGCGCCGCTGGCACCGACCATGGTCGCGATGGATGGCGCGCCTGCCCAGTCGCTGGCCCTGGCCGCCACCAACGCCAAGGAGTAAGCCATGAACTTCTCCCGCTTCTTTGTCGATAAACCCATCTTCGCGGCTGTGCTGTCGGTGCTGATCTTCGTCGGCGGCCTGATCGCGATCTTCCAGCTGCCGGTGTCGGAATATCCGGACGTGGTGCCGCCTTCGGTGGTGGTGCGCGCCCAGTACCCGGGCGCCAATCCGAAGGTGATTGCCGAAACCGTGGCCGCGCCGTTGGAGGAACAGATCAACGGCGTCGAGAACATGCTCTACATGTCCTCGCAAAACACCTCCGACGGCGCCCTGATGCTGACGCTGACCTTCGCCATCGGCACCGATATCGAGCAGGCCGAGACGCAGGTGCAGAACCGCGTCCAGCGCGCGCTGCCGCGCCTGCCCGAGGAAGTGCGCCAGATCGGCGTCACCACCGTGAAAAGCTCGCCCAACCTGACGATGGTGGTGCACCTGAATTCCCCGGACGGCCGCTACGACGACCTCTACCTGCGCAACTACGCGACCCTGAACGTCAAGGACCGCCTGGCGCGCATCCACGGCATGGGCGAAGTGCAGCTGTTCGGCTCGGGCGACTATGCGATGCGCGTCTGGCTCGATCCGCAGAAGGTGGCGGCGCGCGGCCTGACGGCAGGCGACGTCGTCGATGCGATTCGCGAGCAGAACGTGCAGGTGGCGGCCGGCGTCGTCGGCCAGGGGCCGAGCAAGGGCGCCGAGTTCCAGCTGACCGTCAACACGCAAGGGCGATTATCCAGTGTCGAGGAGTTCGGCAACATCATCGTGAAAACGGGCGAGGATGGCGCCACTACTTTTCTCAAGGACGTAGCGCGCCTCGAGATGGGATCGAATTCCTATTCGCTGCGCTCGCTCCTGAACAACAAATCGGCCGTCGCCATTCCCATCTTCGAGGCGCCGAACGCGAACGCGCTGCAGCTCTCGACGGACGTGCGTGCCACCATGGAGGAATTGTCCAGGGAGTTTCCGGAAGGTGTCGAATACAGCATTGTGTACGACCCGACCCAATTCGTGCGCGAGTCGATCGACTCCGTCATCCACACCCTGTTCGAGGCCATCATCCTGGTCGCCCTCGTCGTGATCGTGTTCCTGCAAAGCTGGCGCGCCTCGCTCATTCCGCTGCTGGCCGTGCCGGTGTCGGTGGTGGGCACCTTCGCCGTGATGCTGATGTTCGGCTTCTCGATCAATACGCTGTCGCTGTTCGGGCTGGTGCTGGCGATCGGTATCGTGGTCGACGACGCCATCGTCGTGGTCGAGAACGTCGAGCGCAACATCACGAATGGCTTGACCCCGCACGACGCGACCATCCAGGCCATGAAGGAAGTCAGCGGTCCGATCATCGCGATTGCCCTGGTGCTGTGCGCCGTGTTCGTGCCGATCGCTTTCGTATCGGGCCTGACCGGCCAGTTCTACCGCCAGTTCGCGCTGACGATTGCGATCTCCACCGTGATCTCGGCCTTCGCTTCGCTCACGCTCGCCCCGGCCTTATCAAGCGCGCTGCTGCAGGCGCATGATGCACCGAAAGACCGGCTGACCCGTGTCATCGACCGCCTGTTCGGCCGCTTCTTCGCCGGTTTCAACCGCTTCTTCGGACGCGCCTCGCACCGCTACGAAGGCGGCGTCAAAACCGTCCTGCGCCGCAAGACCGTGGCCCTGGCCGTGTATGCGCTGCTGGGCGTGGGCGCCGCCTTCATGTTCAAGGTGGTGCCGCCTGGCTTCGTGCCGCAGCAAGATAAAGCCTATCTGATCGGCTTTGCCCAGCTGCCGGACGCCGCCTCGCTCGACCGCACCGATGCCGTGATCCGCAAGATGTCGGCGATTGCCGCCGAAATCCCGGGTGTGGAATCGTCGGTGGCTTTCCCTGGCCTGTCGATCAACGGTTTTACGAATGCGCCGAACGCCGGCATCGTGTTCACCACCCTGAAGCCCTTCCACGAACGCAAAGGCAAGGAGCACTCGGCCGAGGCCATCGCCGCGGAGATCAACAAGCGCATGGGCGCGGTCGAAGACGCCTTCGTCATGGTGCTGCCGCCACCGCCCGTGAATGGCCTGGGCACCACCGGCGGCTTCAAGATGATGCTGGAAGACCGGGGTAATCTCGGCTACGACGCGCTGTACAAGGCGGCGCAGGCGATGCAGATGAAAGCCTGGGCAGACCCGCGCCTGCAGGGCGTGTTCTCCAGCTACCAGATCAACGTGCCGCAGCTGTTCGCGGACGTCGACCGGGTCAAAGCCAAGCAGCTCGGCGTGCCGCTGCAGACCATCTACCAGACCTTGCAGGTGAACCTCGGTTCGCTGTACGTGAACGACTTCAATCAGTTCGGCAGGACTTACCAGGTGCGCGTGCAGGCGGACGCCCCCTTCCGCTCGCAGCCGGAGCAGATCGCCCAGCTGAAGGTGCGCAGCATCAAAGGCGAGATGATCCCGCTGTCGTCCCTGATGCAGGTGAAGGACAGCTATGGCCCGGACCGCGTGCAGCGCTATAACGCCTATGTGTCGGCCGACATGAACGGCGGCCCGGCAGCGGGCGTGTCGTCGGGCCAGGCGCAGGCCATCATGGAGCAGATCGCCAAGGAGACGCTGCCGAAAGGGATCACCCATGAATGGACCGACCTGACTTACCAGGACATCCTGTCGGGGAACACGATGGTCTATGTCTTCCCGCTGTGCGTGCTGCTGGTCTTCCTGGTGCTGGCCGCCCAGTACGAAAGCTGGACCCTGCCGCTGGCCGTGATCCTGATCGTGCCGATGTCGATCCTGTGCGCGCTTCTGGGTGTGAAACTCACCGGCGGCGACAACAACGTGTTCACCCAGATCGCGCTGTTCGTACTGGTGGGACTGGCCTCGAAGAACGCGATCCTGATCGTCGAATTTGCCCGCGAACTGGAGCACCATGGCCGCAGCGTCGTCGACGCGGCACTGGAAGCGGCCAGGTTGCGCCTGCGTCCGATCCTGATGACCTCGATCGCTTTCATCATGGGTGTGCTGCCGCTGGTGTTCTCCAGTGGCGCCGGTGCCGAGATGCGCCATGCGATGGGTGTCGCCGTGTTTGCCGGGATGCTGGGCGTGACCTTCTTTGGCCTCTTCCTGACGCCGCTGTTCTATGTCCTGCTGCGCACGTTCGCGAAGCGTTTCGAAAAACCGGTCGTACGCCATCCAATGGTCGTCGCACCTGAAGGAGTCGCACCATGAATAGATTGAGCTTACGCGGCATGGCGCCGTTCCTGCTGGCGCCGCTGGTCGCCGCCGTGCTGTCGGCCTGCGCGGCGCCTGATTTCAAGCAGCCACAGATGGACGTGCCGGTCGCGTTCAAGGAAGCGCCAGGCAGCGTGCAGACGCTGGCGGACGGCAGCCGCTGGAAGCTGGCGCAGCCAAGCGAAGCGCAAGCGCGCGGCGAATGGTGGCTCGCTTTCCAGGACCCGGCCTTGAACGAGTTGATGGGGAAGCGACCCGCAACAACGCCAGCCTGGCGGTGGCGGCGGCGCGGGTGAAGCAGGCGAGGGCGATCGCCGGTATCGCCCAGGCCGACCGCATGCCGCAGGTGGGGCTCGGCGTCGCTGCCCAGCGCGGACGGCCGTCGCCGCTCGAGGCTGGCCTGGCGCAGGGCACGCCGGTGCCGCCGCAGAACACCTACACGGCCAGCCTGAGCGCCAGCTACGAGGTCGATTTGTTCGGCCGCGTGGCGGCGAATGTCGAGGCCGCGCGCCAGGATGCGGGCGCGGTCGAAGCCAGCTACCGTTCGGTGCTGCTGTCGCTGCAGGCGGACGTGGCGCAAACCTGGCTGCGGCTGCGGGCGCTGGACGCCGAACTCGAGACCGTGAACCGGGCGGTGCGCCTGCGCGCAGAAAGCGTGGGAGTGAACCAGCGCCGCTTCGACCTCGGCGACATCGGCGAATTCGACCTGACGCGCGCCAGGACCGAACTGGCGACGACGCGCGCCGAAGCGATCGGTCTGCAGCGCCAGCGCAGCACGGCGGAACACGCGCTGGCAACGCTGCTGGGCCGCCCAGCGGCGCACTTCACGGCCGCGGCCAGCCCGCTGCCGGACGCCCTGCAGTTGCCCGTCGTTCCCGCGGGTCTGCCATCGACCCTGCTCGAACGCCGCCCCGACATCGCGGCTGCCCAGCGCGGCATGGCGGCGGCGAACGCCCGCGTCGGCGTCGCGCGCTCGGCCATGTTCCCGGCGCTGGACATCACTGCGTCCGGCGGCGGCGTGGGCGGCACGGTGGCCGAAGTATTCAAGTGGAGCAGCCGCTCCGGGTACTGGGCGCGCTGCTGTCGCTGCCCGTGATTGACGGCGGACGCAATGCGGCGAACGTCGCGCGCAGCGAAGCGGGGCTGGAAGAAGCGGTGGGGTCGTATCGCGAACGCGTGCTCGGCGCCTTTGCCGAAGTCGAGGACAACCTGGCCGGCCTGCGCATCCTGGCCGAACAGGGCGCGCAGCTGGACGAGGCGGTGGCGTCGGCCCGCCGCTCGGCCGAGCTGGCGCGCAAGCTCTACGACGCCGGCCGTTCCAGCTACCTCGACCTGCTCGACGCCCAGCGCAACCTGGCGGCCGCCGAGCGCAGCGCAGTGCAGTTGCGCGGCAACCGCGCCGTGACTACGGTGGCGCTGATCCGCGCGCTGGGCGGCGGCTGGGATGCGCCGGCGCGGGAAGATGCGCAGGCACGCAGATAAGCTGGCGTTAAGAATCGACCTGTATTGTTCTCATCAATCTCCTTGCGCGGCCCGCTCGCCGGCGGACCGCGCTTTTTTCGTGCAGCCGCGCTTTCTCCGCGCCCGCTAGAATGGCCGCATGACGAACGACTCCACGCTGACTGGCCTGGCCCCGATCCTGGCGCCCGACACCCGCATCCTCATCCTCGGCAGCTTCCCCGGCGCCACCTCGCTGGCGCAAGCCCAGTATTACGCCCACCCGCGCAATCAGTTCTGGAAGCTGGTCGGCGCGCTCGTCGACGAAGACTTGTACGGCCTGCCGTATGCCGAGCGCCTGCCGCGCCTGCTGGCGCACCGCATCGGCCTGTGGGACGTGCTCGGCGCCTGCGAGCGCGAGGGCAGTCTCGATTCCGCCATCCGCAATCCCGCCGCCAACGATTTCGAGCGCCTGCGCCATCTGTGCCCGGCGCTGGAAACGGTTGGCTTTAACGGCCAGGCTTCGGGCAAGTTCGCGCCGCAGTTTGCCGCGCAGGGTTACAGGACCGTAGTGCTGCCATCCAGTTCTCCGGCGCACATGGCGATGAGCTTCGAGGAGAAACTCGGCATGTGGCGCCAACTGATGCCGCAGGAAGAGAGCAGCCCACCGCGCCAGCTCGGCTTCGACGACCTGTTCCGCCAGCGCGAGGATTGAACGTGCGCGATGCCGAGTGTTGTTGGTGACAGGCAAATCTGCGCTCGTCCGTACGCGCTTTCGCCAGCCGTGTTACACTGTGTTCAGTCGAAGAGGTCTTGAAGGCCTCGACGACATCCCGCAGGAGCCCGCAGCGCGACATGTGTAAGGTCGCAAGCGACCAGCCAGGCGGGATTGATTCAAGATACCTTGATCGACTTACACGATTGGCCGCACCACGCAGATAGCATGGGCATCCTGAGTTCCGCACCTTGCAGATAGCATCGGCTGGAACAGCGATACAAAGTATTGGCAACCATTGAAACGAAGCCCGCAGCAAGCGGGCTTTTTTTTCTCCCCGCGCAGGTCGGCGTCCGGCTGCAGTCCCGGATCGAAGCCGCCGCCGTCACTGTCCGCTTCCACAGCGGCCCATTCACTCTCACTCCGGTCCAGTCCCCGCGAACACTGGCTACCGACAGCATTCGTCATGGCGGCATTGCTATTTGCCGGCTCGCGGCATCACACCAAAGGAAGAAGAACATGGCAAAAGAAGAACTGATCGAAATGAATGGCCAAGTCACCGAAGTGCTGCCGGAACTGCGTTTCCGCGTCGACCTCGACAACGGCCACAAGCTGATCGCCTACACCTCGGGCCGGATGAAGAAGAACCATATTCGCATCCTGGCCGGCGACAAGGTCACGCTCGAACTGTCGCCGTATGACCTGAACAAGGGCCGTATCGTGTTCCGTCATATCGAGACGCGTGGCGCGCCACCGGCACGTACCGGCGGCTTCCAGCGTCGCCGTTAATACGGCGATGAGCGGACGCCCTTAAAGCGGCTCCGCGGCCCCGAGCGATGCGCGCAGGTTTTCCAGCGCGATCGCCGGCGCCAGCAACACCAGTGCAGCTGCCGACATCTAGCGGCCGCGCGCAGCAAGTCCCAACAAGAATGCCGGCAGGCCGCGTACGACGGTCGTGTCGACAAGCAGTTCCAGCCTGGCCGCAGCGCCAGGGCGGCACGCTACCCGCGGCCCGCACCAGCGTGCAAGACGCCCCGGTGCGATATGCGCCCCCGGCGCCTGCAGGCGCAGCGCAGGCTGCGACGCAATGATCGCCCGGGCGGCGGACCAGGTCCCGGCCCAGCCCGTCGCCTGCCGCATCGATTCAACCCCCACATTCCCATCGAGCGCACGCAGCTCCGGCCGCGTTCCCAGGTCGTTCGGCAGCGTCAGCCGCGTCACGATGCCCGCCTTGCGCAGGCAGAGCAGCATCCACCAGCCCGGATCCCATTCGCCCGCAAACAGCCCCAGCTTCGCCGAACCGGGGAAAGCGTGGTGGTTGTTGTGCCAGGATTCTCCCATCGTCAACAGCGAAGTCCAGCCGATATTGCGGCCCTGGACCGCGGCGCCGTCGACCACGTGGTGCATGCCGCCGGCATTGTGCGCAAAGTAGCCGATCAGCCAATGCCCGGTGACGCCCGCCGTTATCCGCGCACAGACACCCCACACCACGAAGGCCCAGCCGCCCGCCAGATACAGCAGCAGGGCCGGCGGCAGCTGTTGCAGCATCCAGGTGCGCTCGAGGAAGCGGTAGAAGCGGTCTCCCGCAACCGCTCCCGGCACGGCGATCCGGGGCGGGCGTTCGAGCTGCAGCTCGCAGAACAGCTGCCACCAGCCGTCGGCCAGCAGGGATCGGCCGTGGCGCAGGTAGGGATGGCAGTCGGGTTGGCGCTGGGCGTAGTCGCGCAGGTCGTGCTGGCGCAGCAGCCCAAGTGGGCCGGACAGCCCGACCTGCACGCCGAGGTAGACCAGCAGGTATTCCAGCCACTTCGGACAATCGAAGCTGTCGTGGATCAGTTTGCGGTGGCTGCCGAGGGAATGGCCGAACAGCAGGACGGTCCCTGTAGCGAGGACGAACAGCAGCAGCGCGCTCCAGCTGAAGGTGAGGGTGCCGCCGACAAGCGCGACGGTCGCCATCGATCCCAGCCAGATCGATTTCAGGGGCGACCAGGTTACCCGGCCTGTCATGACGTCGCCCTGGTGAGCGTCGTGGGGTGCGATCGTGCGATGGCGGCTTCCTGGCTGCGGCATGCTGTGTCCTCTCAGTTGGATTGGCGTTTTTTTGCGAGGTCGGCCGACTTGCGCTTGAGCGGCGCGGCGGTCGGGCACAGGTTGAAGAGAAACCCGGACAGATGGTTGGCCAGGTGGTCGGCATTCAGGCGGTAATACACGTATTGCCCGCGCCGCTCGCTCGACACCAGTTCAGCGTTCTCCAGCACCGACAGATGGCGCGAGACCGCGGGCGTGCTGATGCCGAGCTGCTCGGCCAGTTCGCTGGTCGTCAGTTCGGTGCTGCCCAGCAGGGCGAGGATCTTGCGGCGCGGGGTCGAGGCCAGCGCATCGAAAACTTTATCTATGCTCATGATGGGTGTGAGTTGCGTAATTAACTAATTCGTTAATTTATTGTGCGCGCAACTGGCGATGCTGTCAACTTCCGGAATCAGTCTTGCCGCAGCATGGGCTCAGTGCACGCTTGGGCCGCTGGCGGCGCTGAGGCCGCGCAGTTTCTCGAGCTTGGCCGTGTAGCGGGTACGCGAGTCGGCACGCACGCTGGTATCGCGCGCCAGTGCCAGCTGCTTGCGCGCCGGCGCCATCTCGCCCAGCTGCATATGAGCCAGTCCGAGCCAGAAATGGAATTCGTCGTTGTAGGGCGCGCGTGCCACCTCGCGCGCAAACAGCGCACGGGCGCGGGCGAAGTCGCCGGCGCGGTAGGCGTCCATGCCCTGGTTGAAGTAGTGGAAGGGCGGCGCCGGATAAAGGCGCGCGATGCGTTCGTTCAGCTGCTGCGCTTCGGCCGGCTTGCCGTTCGCCGCGAGCAGCGGCGCCAGGTTCTGCATTACGACCAGGCTGTCGGGATCGCGTTCGAGGGCGGCGCGGTAGACGCGTTCGGCCTGCAGCGGGCGGCTGCTGCGCTGGTAGATCACGGCCAGGGTGTTATACGCCGGCAGCAGCCCCGGCCGCGCCAGCAGCGCGGCTCTGGCCCACCAGTAGGCCTGGGCATGGCGGCCCTGCAGCATTTCCTCGGCGGCGCGGTTGTTCATGTACAGCGCGACGATGTCGGCTTCCTCGAGTTCGCGCGTGCGCAGGCGGGAAGCGTCGCGCGAGGCCAGGAAGTCGATCGTCAGTTCGCTGTCGGGCGCATAGGTGTTGAACAGCGGCTGCGCCGGCGCCAGGCTGATGTTCACGTGCTCGCTGACCAGATACAGGGAAGTCGTGCGGCTCCAGGTGTCCTCGGCCTCCACGCTCTGGAAGCGCACCTTCATGCCCAGTTCGCGTGCGAAGGCAGCCGTCATGATCACCAGCGACAGGCAGTTGCCCGAGCGCGCGGCATAGGTCTGGGCCGCGGTCTGGGTGACGGTTGCATCGTAGTCGAGCTGCAGGTCGCTTTTCGTGTAGAGGGCGTTGACCAGCCCGCGCGCCGCGCCTTTTTCGCGCAGTTTCGCCTGGAAGGCATGGCTGCGCAGGTGCGCTTTCATGGCCGGGCTCAGGGTGAACAGGTCGCTGGCATCGGCAGGACGGCCTGGTGCCGGGAAGGCGCTGTCGTCGAGCAGCGCGGCCAGGGCCGAGGGCTCGGCAGGGCGTGTCATCGTGCCGGCGCAGCCAGCCAGGCAGGCGCACAGGATCAGGGAAAGGATTCGCACCGGGGTTCGCATGGCGCCTCCGCGACTGTCAATACAGGCAGTATCGGCTGCGCGCGCGGCGCTGTCAAAAGCGGCGTGCTGCCGCAGTGCGCGAATTACTGGTCGTCGTGCAGGGCTTCTTCGAGTTCGTCGAGCAGCTCGGCCGTTTCGTCTTCGTCCAGCGAGAGGTAGGCGCGGGCGCGTTCGCCGCCCTTGTCCCACTCGGGCGAACCGGCATGGCCCCGGTAGCGGCGGATCGCCCGCTCGGCCAGCAGCGACAGCGCCACCAGCGAGCGCACCAGGTCGTCGGTGTGCTCGTCCTCGATCACGGCGTAGTCGTGGTGGTGCAGGATGGCCCAGAACCACCTCGCTCGACAGGCCCCAGTTGCGCGCCAGCCAGGGCGCCGATGGCGGCGTGGCTGGTGCTGTGGCGTTCGTCCTCGATCGCCGTGAATGGGCGCAGGGTGTCGGCGCCGGCGTCCTGGAAGGTGGTGGCGTAATCCGGGAAACGTCCCATCAAGAGCGGCACGCCGGTGTCGCAGAACAGGCCGAAGGTGTGGGCGATGTCGGGCGCGCCGATGCGCAGGCGGCGCGACAGGAACACCATCGCATGCGAGCGCCGCGTCGACACGTCCCAGAAGCTGGCCAGGGCCGGGCTCTCGGCCGGAATCGCCTGGCGCGCCAGCAGGCCGGTCATCAGGGCCGCCACCTGGTTGATGCCGAGGAAGAGGATGGCCTGTTCGATCGACTTCGCGCGGCGGCCGCCGTACAGCGAGGAATTGGCCAGTTTCAGCAGCGCCCCGGACATGCCGACGTCGCGCGCGACGATGCGGCCGATGGTCTCGGGCGACGGATCGATTGATGCCAGCTCGGCCTGCAGGTCGGCCAGCAGGCTCGGACGCGGCGGAATGCGGATCGACTTGATCAGCTCGTCGACAGGATCGCTGGGCGCAAGTGCGGCTGCGGGAGATTTCGCGGCCGACACGCGAGCCATCGCGGCGCGAGCGGGTATTGCTTTCGCTGCAACTGTGCTCATGGAGGGGTGATGCTTTCAGGAAATAAAGCGGAGAGCATCACTATAAACCAAGTGCCGTTTCCATGCAGCAATAGCCCGAATTATGTGGCAAAACGGACAGAGCGCTGTTGCGGAGCTGTCTAGAATCGATGGCATGGATACCATGAATGCAGCCATGTCCCCGGCGGCCACCCTTGCCGGCATCGACTTTCTTGCGCCTGCCGAGGTCGTGGCGCGCCAGCTGATCGGGGTCGTCGTGCTGATCGATGGCGTCGGCGGACGCATCGTCGAGACCGAAGCCTATGACCGCGAAGATCCGGCTTCGCATGCCTATTCGGGACCGACCGAGCGCAACTTCGCCATGTTCGGCCCGCCCGCGCACGCCTATGTGTACCGCTCCTACGGCATCCACTGGTGCCTGAATTTCGTCTGCCGCGAGGAGGGGCATGGCGCCGGGGTGCTGATCCGGGCGATCGAGCCCCTGGCGGGACTGGACCAGATGCGCGTCCGGCGCGACGCGGAGGACCCGCGCCAGTTGTGCTCAGGGCCTGGCAAGTTGTGCCAGGCCCTGAATGTGACGCGCGACTTCAACGGCAAGTCGCTGCGCGAGCCACCCTTCCTGCTGCAGCCGGCCGCGCCCGGCCTGGAGGTGGTGAGCGGGCCGCGCATCGGCATTTCGAAGGCGATGGACGTACCCGGCGCTTCGACCTGGCCGGCTCGCCTTTCGTCAGCCGCCCTTTCCGCTGACGCGGCTGCGTTGGCGCGGCGCAGGGTTTGCGGCGTGCGCCAGTGCACGGGGTGCCTGCGTGCGCATCGGGCTGCCCGGTGCGCGCCGTTCGCGCGGATCGTGAAAGTCGGCGGCGCCGTCGATCGCATCGGTGTCGGCCTCGGCTTGCGCCAGCGGTTCGATCCCGTCGACCTTGAAGACCGAGACGGCGCGCGCCAGGTTCACGGTCTGCTCGTGCAGGCTTTCGGCCGCCGCCGCCGCTTCTTCCACCAGCGCCGCATTCTGCTGGGTCATGTCGTCCATCTGGCCCACCGCGCGGTTGACTTCAGCGATGCCGTCGGCCTGCTCGGTGCTGGCCACGCTGATGCGTTCGATGATGTCGTTCACCTGCTGCACCGAGGCGACGATGTGGCCCATGCTGCTGCCCGCTTCGTTGACCGAGGCCGCGCCGCCGTCGATGATGGCCACCGAATCGGCGATCAGGGCCTTGATCTCCTTGGCCGCCGCCGCCGAGCGCTGTGCCAGCGTGCGTACCTCGGAAGCCACCACGGCAAAGCCCCGTCCCTGTTCGCCTGCGCGCGCCGCTTCCACCGCCGCGTTCAGGGCGGGGATATTCGTCTGGAAGGAGATGCCGTCGATGACGCCGATGATCTCGACGATCTTGCGCGAACTGGACTTGATCGATTCCATCGTCGTCACTGCGCGGTCGACCGCCTGGCCGCCGTGGCTGGCCAGGCGCGCCGCTTCGGCCGCCAGGTCGGTGGCCAGGCGCGCGTTGTTCGCGTTGTCCTTCACCGCCACCGTCAGGGTTTCCATCGCGCTGGCGGTCTGCTCGAGCGAGCCGGCCTGCATTTCGGTACGGGTCGACAGGTCGAGGTTGCCGGTGGCGATTTCGCGCGAGGCCGTGTCGATCGATCGAACCGACGTCAGGATGGCGTGCAGGGTCGTGTTCAGGGTCGCGATCGTGTGGTCGAGGGCGCGCGAGGTGTCGGCGATCTCGTCGCCGCCCGTGCTGGCGGTGGCAGTGGCCAGGCGGCCTTCGGCCAGTTCGGCGACCACGTCGGAGATGGCGCGGATATCGCCCAGCATGGCACGCCGCACCAGCATCGTCACGGCCAGCGACAGCGTGATCGACAGCAGCACCAGTATCGCCATCGACACCCCGAAGGTGCGGAACTCGGCGCCGGCGGCGGCATAGGCTTCCTCGCTCAGGCGCGTTTCCAGCGCGGCCAGTTGCGCCAGCTGGGTGTTCAGTACGCCGAAGTCCTTCTCGGCCTTCTGCATCGAGTTGGTGGCAATCGACTGGTCGACCTGGGCCATCTCGATGGTTTCCAGTACCGCCTTGCGGTAGGCCGCCAGCGATGCGCTGGACGCATCGATCAGCTTGCGCTCGGCCGGGTCGGCCACCTTGGCCAGGTCTCCCAGCCGGGTGGCGATCGCGCCGTGCTTCTTGCCAATGTCGGCGATCAGGGCGTCGAGGCGGTTCTTGGCAAAGCTGCCGCTGATCCAGGCCAGCAGCTGATAGATGTTCGCGTGCGCATATTTCGCTTCGCCGGCGACGTCCGCGGTGTCCTGCAAGCGCGCCGCGCGCACCTGCACCATGTTCTCGAGCGAGGCATGCTGGCGCACCATGCCGTAGTAGGCAGCGCCGGAGAGCAGCGTCAGCAGCACCAGCACCAATCCCGGCGCCAGCAGCAGCTTCGGCCCGATCCGTAGTTTTTTCAGCATGCTCCACCTCCAGCTATACAAAAGAAAAGGGCGGCCGCAGCCGCCCGGTACCCGCGTCGATTACTTCTTGTAGATGCCCGCTTCCAGCACCACGCCATCGACCAGCAGGATGTAGGTGGTCTTCGGCTCGATCTTGCCGGTGGTGGGGTTCTTGTACTGGTAGTCGACCCAGCCCTTGCCCTTGGCGGCGGCCAGTTCGATGATCTCGCGGCGGTATTTCTTGCCGTTCGCATCGGGCACGTCGACCAGGTCCTTGCCGACGATCGACGGGTTGTAGGGATGCGCCAGCACGATGCCGGTCTTGACGTCGCGCAGGTCGACGTACAGTTCGCCCTGGACGAAGTCCGGGTCCTTGGCATTGATGCGCTTCATCATTTCATCCTTGCCCTTGGCCTTGACCAGGGCGGCGCCGCGTTCGGCCATGGCGATCGCGTCTTTTTCGGTCGGTTCATTAGCCAACGCACCGGAGCAAGCGAGTCCGAGGCACAGGGCGGTGGCAGTGGCGAGTAGCTTCATGGAAAATCCTTTCGGTAAGACCTGCATGGGGTAAAACTTGCTTAAGTGCATTAAGGAATGTACGCCCACTTCCAGCAGGCAATTTGATCGCGCGCAAGGCGCAGGGCAAGGTGGCGACAACATGCCACATGTCTTTCCACAAAGAATATGTTCCTTTGGGAAAGCTTTACTCCTTTTGTTGATTGCGTGCAACTCTTGCGGGATGGCTGCTTCCTAAGATGGATTCCCGCCCGCGAACTTCTTTTTCGAGAATTCGCTGGCCGTCCTCACCACACCATCTTTCCTTTCCAGGAGCATGCCGTGACCGCCATCGAATCGACACCCGCCAAGTTCAAGCCGTATACGCGCCAGACCATTGCCCTGGCACGCCAGTGGCAGTGGATGAGTCCCGAGTTGCAGGAAGCAACCCAGGTCGTCTCGCACGTACTGCCGTTTCGGGTCAATGAATATGTGCTCGACCAGCTGATCGACTGGGACAGGATTCCCGACGACCCGATCTTCCGCCTGACCTTCCCGCACCGCGACATGCTGCCCCCGCGCGAGTACGAGCAGCTGCGCGACCTGGTGCTGCACAAGAAGGACGATGCCGCCATTGCGAAACTGGTGCACCAGATCCGCATGCGCATGAATCCGCACCCGGCCGGCCAGATGACCCACAACGTGCCGCGCGTGAACGACGCGCCCCTGCGCGGCCTGCAGCACAAGTACAAGGAAACCGTGCTGTTCTTCCCCAGTTCGGGCCAGACCTGCCACGCCTATTGCACCTTCTGCTTCCGCTGGCCGCAGTTCGTCGGCATGGACGACATGAAGTTCGATGCGCGCGAAAGCGGCGAACTGGTGTCGTATCTCATCAGCCAGCCGGAGGTGACGGACGTGCTGATCACCGGCGGCGACCCGATGATCATGAATACGCGCTCGCTGACGGAATTCCTGGAACCCCTGCTGGCGCCCGAGCTGGCGCACATCCAGAACATCCGCATCGGCACCAAGTCGGTGGCCTACTGGCCGCAGCGCTTCGTCTCCGACAAGGATTCCGATGACCTGCTGCGCCTGTTCGAACGCGTCGTCAAGGCCGGCAAGAATCTCGCCATCATGGGCCACTACAACCACGCTGTGGAACTGCGCCACCCGATCGCCCAGCAGGCCGTGAAGCGCATCGTCGGTACCGGCGCCACGCTGCGCATGCAGGGCCCGCTGATCCGCCACATCAACGAAGACCCGAAAAGCTGGGCCGAACTGTGGACCACTGGCGTGCGCCTGGGCGCCATCCCGTACTACATGTTCGTCGAGCGCGACACCGGCCCGAGCGATTATTTCGCGCTGCCGCTGGCCCGCGCCCACGAGATCTTCCAGTCGGCCTATTCGATGGTGTCGGGCCTGTCGCGCACCGTGCGCGGGCCATCGATGAGTGCCTTCCCCGGCAAGGTCGTGATCGACGGCGTGGTGACGATCAACGGCGAAAAGCTGTTCGCGCTGCAGTTCCTGCAGGCCCGCAATCCGCAATGGGTGCGCAAACCCTTCTTCGCCAAATACGATCCCGACGCCACCTGGCTCGACCACCTGAAACCCGCGTTCGGCCGCAAGAAGTTCTTCTTCGAGGAAGAGGGCGGCGACGCCGGCCAGCATGCAGCGCACGGGCGGGTGATTCCGATCGCCTCCGCGCGCACGCACGACGGCCGCGCCAGCGACAGCCAGCCCAGCGCCGCCTGATAGCGCGTCATGGGCGACCACGACTCGCCACGCTTATCCGGCGTGGCGGTTTTCTCCTGCGTGTTCCTGCCGTTCGCGCTCGGACACTACCTGTCCTCGCTGCTGCGCAACGTGAACGCGGTGCTGGCGCCCGACCTGGTCGCTTCTCTCGCGCTCACGCCCGGGCAGCTGGGCCTGCTCACCAGCGCTTTCTTCTTTGCGTTTGCGCTGGTGCAGCTGCCGGTGGGGATCGCGCTCGACCGCTACGGGCCGCGCCGCGTGCAGCTGGTGCTGATGCTGCTGGCGGCGGCGGGCGCGCTGCTGTTCGCGCGCGGCGGCAGCTTCCTGCAGCTGGTGCTGGCGCGGGCCGTGCTTGGCTGCGGCCTGGGCGGCTGCTTCATGTCGGCGGTGAAGGCCATCTCGACCTGGATCGCGCCGCGCAAGCTGCCCTCGGTGCATGGCTACCTGATCGCCGTCGGCGGACTGGGCGCGGCCACCAGCACCATGCCGGTGCGCATGGCGCTGCAGCACACCGACTGGCGCGACCTGTTCGTGGCGCTGGCCCTGCTGATCGCGGCCAGCGGGGTGCTGATCTGGCTCATCACGCCGAAGACGCACCCGCCCGCAACCGCGCCGGCAAGCAGCAAGCAGCCCCTGGCCGCCTCGATCCTGAGCGTCTACCGGATGCCGGCTTTCCGCTCGACGATCTCGCTGGTGCTCCTTCCCCATGCCGTTTTCTTCGGCATCCAGGGCCTGTGGATCGGGCGCTGGCTGTCCGACGTGGCACGCTTTCCCAACGATGCGGTGGCCTACCTGCTGTATCTGGGCATGGCGGCCGTCATCTTCGGCGCGATTGCGGTCGGCATGATTACCGAGTGGGCAGGGCGGCGCGGCGTGCAGCCGGTCGACGTCGCCGGCATCGGTGTCGCCCTGTTCCTGCTGGTGCAGATTGCCTTCGTGGTCGGCTACAAGCCGAGCTTCCAGCTGCTCTCGGTGCTCTTCACGCTGGTGGGCACGATCACCGGCATCGAATACGCGATCGTCGCCCAGAGCATGCCGCGCGAACTGACCGGGCGCGCCGCTACCTGCCTGAACCTGCTGATTTTCGTCGGTGCCTTCCTGGTGCAGGCGGGTTTCGGGCTGGTGGTCGGCTGCTGGCAGCCGGACGGCGGCGGGCATTATCCCGCGCTGGCTTACCAGGTTGCGTTCGCGGCACTGGTGCTGCTGCAGTTGCCCGGCCTGCTGGCCTGGCTGCGGCGATGCCTGCTGGCGCGGCGCGGCGCAGGGGCTCCTGAAAGCGTGCGCGAAGAGCTGGGCGGGGAGGCGCATACGCCGGCCTAGGGCGCCAGCGTGCATGCACGGGAAGCGGCTTGTATCGGATGAGGCGGTATTGACTTTATTGCTACAATCGGTCGCATCGCCTCGTCCGATCCAGGAGACTCCCATGCGCCCTCATTCGTCGTCGATCCTCGCCGCCATGCTGTTCGTCCTTGCCGGCTGCGGCGACAAATCCACCCTGCCAGCCGGCGCCGGCATCGGTCCGAATCCCCAGCTGCCGCAACCCCATAAAACCCTGATCCCGACGGTGCACATCGCACCCGCCAAGGGCTGGCCGGCCGGCGCCAAGCCACAAGCCGCGGCCGGGCTGGCGGTGAACGCGCTGGCGACCGGGCTCGATCACCCGCGCTGGCTGTACGTGCTGCCCAACGGCGATGTGCTGGTGGCCGAATCGAACAAGCCGAAGCCGCCCGAGGAAGGAAAGCGCAACGAAGGCATCCGCGGCTGGATCATGGGGAAAGTCATGGCCAAGGCCGGGGCCGGCGTGCCCAGCGCCGACCGCATCACCCTGCTGCGCGACAGCGATGGCGACGGCGTGGCCGAAACCCGCGGCGTCTTCATGAAAGGCCTGCATTCGCCTTTCGGCATGGCCCTGGTCGGCGACACGCTGTACGTGGCGAACGCCGACGCCATCGTGCGCGTGCCCTACAAGGAAGGCGCCACCGAAATCACGGACACGCCGCAGCAGGTGGCGGCACTGCCGTCCGGGATCAACCACCACTGGACCAAGAACATCCTCGCCAGCCGCGATGGCAGCAAGCTGTATGCCACCGTCGGCTCGAACAGCAATGTCGGCGAAAACGGCATGGAGAACGAGGTCAATCGCGCCGCCATCCTCGAAGTGGATGTCAACAGCGGCGCGACGCGCCTGTTCGCGTCCGGCCTGCGCAACCCGAACGGCCTGGCTTGGGAACCGCAGACCGGCGTGCTGTGGACGGTGGCGAACGAGCGCGACGAGATCGGCAGCGACCTCGTACCCGACTACCTGAGCTCGGTGAAGGAGGGCGCCTTCTACGGCTGGCCCTACAGCTATTATGGCCAGCACGTCGACGAACGGGTGAAACCGCCGCGCCCGGACCTGGTGGCCAAAGCCACCGCACCGGATTATGCCCTCGGCGCCCACGTGGCTGCGCTCGGACTCTCGTTTGCCAGCGGCGCCCAGCTCGGGCCGCGATTCGCGAACGGCGCCTTCATCGGCCAGCACGGCTCCACGGAACCGCAAGCCGCTGTCGGGCTATAACGTCGTCTACGTGCCCTTCGCGAACGGTAATCCAAGCGACAAGCCGGTCGAGGTGCTGACCGGTTTCGTCGACGCCGGCGGCAACGCGCTCGGCCGCCCGGTCGGCGTGGCCATCGACAAGCGCGGCGCGCTGCTGGTGGCCGACGATGTCGGCAACGTGGTCTGGCGCGTGCGCGCCGCTGCGGCCCAATAAGGCGCAGCCTTGGTATCATGACGGCCTTTCACGATGACAGGAAAAACGCATGAGATTGGTACGCTATGGCCGCCCGGGCAAGGAAAAACCGGGCCTGTTCGATGAAGAAGGGCGCCTGCGCGACCTGTCCGGCGTCATCGACGATATCGATGCCGCGGCCCTGAATGAGCGCGCGCTGCGTAAACTCGCCAAGATCGACGCGAAGACGCTGCCGCTGGTGCGCGGTACGCCGCGCCTGGGCGTGCCGGTGGCGCGCGTCGGCAAGTTCATCGGCATCGGCATGAACTATGCCGACCACGCCGCCGAAACCGGCGCCGCCGTGCCGCCTGAACCGGTTTTCTTTACCAAGGCGACCAGCTGCCTGAACGGCCCGGACGATCCGATCCGCCTGCCGCAAGGCTCGAAAAAGACCGACTGGGAAGTCGAACTCGGGGTCGTGATCGGCACCCGCGCGCAATACGTCAGCGAAGAAGAGGCCCTGAAGTTCGTGGCGGGCTACTGCGTGGTGAACGACGTATCGGAACGCGCCTTCCAGTTCGAGATGGGTTCGCAGTGGGACAAGGGCAAAGGCTGCGACACCTTCGGTCCAGTCGGCCCCTTCCTCGTCACGCGCGACGAGATCTACGACGTGCAGGACCTCGACCTCTACCTGGAACTGAACGGCAAGCGCATGCAGACCGGGAACACGTCGAAGATGATCTTCACGGTGGCGCAGATCGTCAGCTACGTCTCGCGCTTCATGACCCTGGAGCCGGGCGACATCATCACCACCGGCACCCCGCCGGGCGTCGGCATGGGCCGCAGCCCGCAGCGTTTCCTGAAAAAGGGCGACAAGCTGCGGCTGGGGATTGCGGGGCTGGGCGAACAGCAGGCGGAAGTGGTGGCGTTTCCGAAATAGGCGCGATCAGGCGTAGGGTGGGCGCCCCGTGCCCACGCTGAAAGACCGCATCGTGCCTGCGTATGCCGTAGGGTGTGCGGCTCCACCTGTACCTGTTGAATTTACGCGACGCATGCGCCGCACACGCGTTCAACGAACGGATGAGTGCCGCAACTGTTCGCAGGACCGTTGAACGCGTGGGCGGCGCACACGCAGCGTGTGTTCAAATGTATGGGTCGAGCCGCACACCCTACGCCTTCACCGCCGCATCTACCGCCTCCGCCAGCCGCGCCACCATCTCCGACAACTCGCCCGCCGTCACGATGAACGGCGGCGCCAGCAGCACATGATCGCCGCGCTGGCCGTCGATCGTCCCGCCCATCGGATACACCATCAGCCCGCGCGCCATCGCTTCCGCCTTGATCGCCGCGTGCAGCTTGCGTGCCGGCGCGAACGGCTCCTTGCTGGCCCGGTCCTGCACCAGCTCGATCCCGACGAACAGCCCGCGTCCGCGGATGTCGCCCACGTGCGGATGCTTGCCGAAGACATCGCCCAGCATGCGCCGCAAGGTCGCGCCGCGCTGCCGCACCTGCGCGAGCAGGCCGTCGCGCGCGATCACCTGCTGCACCGCCAGCGCCGCCGCTGCCGCCACCGGGTGGCCGATATACGTGTGCCCGTGCAGGAAAGCGCCGCTGCCGTGGCGCAGGCGCTCGACGATCGCCCCCTGCGCCAGCACCGCGCCCACCGGCTGGTAGCCCGCCCCCAGTCCCTTGGCAACTGTGATGATGTCGGGCGCCACGCCGTCCTGCTCGATCGCATACATGCTGCCGGTGCGGCCCATGCCGCACATGACTTCGTCGGCGATGAACAGGATGCCGTGGCGGTCGCAGATGGTGCGCACGCCCGGAAGTAGCCCGGCGTGGGCGGGATGGCGCCGCCGGTCGCGCCCACCACCGGCTCGGCGACGAAGCCGATGACGTTCTCCGGCCCGGCGGCGATGATCGCCGTCTCGAGTTCGTCGAGCAGGGCCGCCGTGTAGGCATCCTGCGACTGGTGGGCGAGGCGGTCGCGGTACTCGTAGCAGGGCGCCACCCGCGGCACGTCCATCAGCAGCGGGGCGAACGGCTTGCGGCGCCACTCGTTCCCACCGACGGCGAGGGCGCCGAGCGTGTTGCCGTGATAGCTCTGGCGGCGCGCGATGAAGACCGAGCGCCGGTGTTCTCCGCCCTCGACGAAGTACTGGCGCGCCAGCTTCAGCGCCGTCTCCATCGCCTCCGAACCGCCCGAGACCAGGTACACGGCCTCCATCCCGGCAGGGGCATTCGCCACCAGCCGTTCCGCCAGTTCTTCGGCCACTTCCGTGGTGAAGAAGGCCGTATGCGCATACGCGCAGCGGTCGATCTGGCGGTGCATGGCTGCGATGACGTCGGGATGCCCGTGCCCGAGCGAGGACACGGCCGCACCGCCGCTGGCGTCAAGATAGGCCTTGCCGGTGCTGTCGAAGACTGTCACGCCGCTGGCGCGCACGGCGACAGGCGGCGTCTGGCGCAGGCTGCGGTGGATGATGTAGCTCATGGCATGGGCCTCCGGTGGAAATAGGGGAGAGGAGTGATCGCGGAAGTTGACGTTCGACAATAATGGTGGGGGGACGGGATTCCTTTGATCTTTCACGGAAGCTGTGCGAATATTTTTCCGTCTCGACATTTCCGCGACGCTGACATGACCGATCGCCTCCGCCCGATTCCGCCGGACCAGTTGACCGAAGCCCAGCGCCGCGCCGCCCAGGCCGTGATCGAAGGGCCGCGGGGTGCCCTCTATGGCCCCTTCGTGCCCTTGCTGCGCAGTCCCGAACTGCTGGAAAATGCCCAGCGCATGGGCGAATACCTGCGCTACCGCAGCGCCATCGGGGTACGCCTGTCCGAGCTCGTGATCCTGATCACGGCACGCCAATGGAACCAGGGTGTCGAATGGGCGATCCACGCGCCGATCGCGGCCCAGGTCGGAATACCCCCGGACGTGATCAGTGCGATCGGGCAGCGCCAGCGCCCGGACGGCATGCTGGTCGACGAATCGGTCGTGCACGACTTCTGCATCGAACTGCACCAGAACAAGCAGGTCTCGGACCGCACCTACACGCAGGCGGTCGCCCTGTTCGGCGAGCAGGGCGTGGTCGACCTGATGGGCCTGAACGGCTACTACACCTTCCTGGCCATGGTCATGAACACGGCCCAGACCGAAATCCCGGTGTCGAGCGCGATGCCCTTGCCCGAGTAGGCCTCAGTTGCAGGAAGGCAAGGCGGCGTGTCGTTCCCTTGCCACACTCTCGTTCGCTTTTTCGCCAAAACTTGGAAACCTCCCACCTTGCATAGCACAAAGGCGAAATAGGTATTCTAATGAAACCATGAGTGTGCGGATGGTGGATACCAGAAGTTATCGGTCTTCCTGACACCGTTTGTCCTCGTCTCTCGTTGCGAAAACAAGTTCTTGACTGCAAAGCGAACATTTTGCCGCCACAGCACTTGCGTAAGTAGCAGGGCTGGCTGTCAGTCAGACCACGATCAACTTGCGAAAGATTAACGATGAAATTCATGAAGAAACTTATCTGTAGCGCGGTCCTTGCATGCTGTTCCACCACCGCGGCCATGGCCGCCCCGCTCCTGAACGGCTGGGTCTTCAATCCGTCCGGCACCGGTTTTACTGGCGGTCAAGCCATCAATGAATACCTGGATGTCAACGGCAACGCATTCATCGAGCTCAAAGCGACGGGCGGTACCTCCTTCTCGTTCAAGGAAACGGCCGTATTCAATATCACCCAGGCCGACAGCAATGGAAAACTGTTCCCGATTAACTACCTTGGAGGCAATATCACGGCCACCTTCGAGGCCGTCGGCAGCGGCGACTTCAACGGCGCCTTCAGCTTCACGGGCGGCACCATCCGCCTGTACCAGAACCCGACCGCTGGCCAGTACGGCAGTACCCAGGGTTACTTTGGTGCCAACCTCGGCAATGTGATCGCCGAGTTCACCGTCTTCGGCGGTGGCGGCCTGGTCGATGCCAGCGGCAGCCCGACCAACAATGGCCAGGTGAGTGTCTTCGCGCAGGCAGCGCCAGGCATGCTCGACAGCGGTTATTTCTTCGACCGCAACGGCCACGACCTGTCGGCCGATTCCATCCTGTCGTTCGCCTTTACCAATGCCAATACGGTCAGCAAGCCAGGCACGCGCCTGGTGAACGAAGTGGCTTGCCAGTTCGGCGGTTTCACGGGGCCGGGCTGCAAGGGCGGCACCTACCGCAACAAGCCGCAAGAGTATTTTTTCCTGGGTAGCAATGGCCAGCTGAAGCTGGGCCGCGAGGCCGAGGTGCCGGAACCGGCTTCGCTGGCGCTGTTCGGCGCAGCCCTGCTCGGTGCGGGGATGGCGTCGCGCAAGCGCCGCGAGAAGGCGTAAGGGGCAGCAGCAAAAAAGAGCGGCATTGCCGCTCTTTTTGATTGTCCAGGCAAATGCGGCCCTGCGTTCAGGTATGTGCGCCTTGGGTCCACACGGCCTGCATGCCCAGCAGATGCAGGACGATCCAGCTGGCGATGGCCACTGCCGCGACCAGGATAGCGGCCTGGCCCAGGATCTTGCCGCGAGGCCAGGTGTCGTCCACGCGCCGTGCGAACAGCCCGGCAAGCACCACCCACTGCACCAGGGTCAGCAGGTAGCCGATCGTATTGCCCAGGAAAAAACTGGCGCTGTTCGCGCTATGCATCTTCCCCGCGAAGATGAAGGGGTACAGGTTCAATACCCAGGGGCTGTCGTTGACCAGCATGATCACGCCCAGCCCGAGCGGTGCGGTCAGGAAGCCGACGAGCACGTACAGGGGCACCGCCAGCACGACCATGGCGCACAGCGCCACCACCGCGAAGCTTTGCCCGCGGCTCAGCGATCCCGAGTCCGCCGCCATCAGGCCAGCGCTTCCTTGGCAGCCTCTTCCGGCGTCAAGCCATCGTAGAACAGGTCGGTGAACCACTCGACCTGCTCCTCGATATGCTCCTGCGCCTGTTCCTGCGTCGCGCCGCCGGCGACCAGATGCTTTTCAACCTCGATGCACCAGTTGATCAGTGCCAGGGTTTCTTCGTCGAGTTCTTCTTTCTTGGCCATGTCGGACCTCCAAATGAAAACGGGAGCCGCGGCTCCCGGTGGTTGTAGCTCAGGCCAGTACTTTACGCAGCCAGGCTGAAATGTCCTGGACTTCCTCGAAACACAGCGAATGCTGCATCGCGTATTCGTGCCATTCGATATGGTAGCCGAGTCCCTTGAGCACGTCGCGCGACTGCTCGGCGCGCAGGAAAGGCACCACGTGGTCCTGGCGGCCGTGCGCCATGAAGATCGGGGTGTCGATGCTTTCTTCGGTGCGCTCGTGCGGCACGTGGGTGTGCAGCGGCAGGTAGCCCGACAGGCAGAGCATGCCGGCCAGCTTTTCCGGGTGGCGCAAGCCCGTCTGCAGCGTCATCGCGCAGCCTTGCGAAAAGCCCGCCAGGATGATCTTCGAGGCCGGGATGCCGCGCGCCTTTTCGCGTGCGATCAGCGCCTCGACGTCGCGCTGCGAATTGCGCAGGCCGGCTTCGTCTTCGCGGCGGGTCAGTTCGGCACCTGTGATGTCGTACCAGGCGCGCATGACGTAGCCGCCGTTGACGGTCACGGGAATCGTCTTCGCGTGCGGGAACACGAAACGGATGCCGGGCATGCCTTGCAAAGCGAGCTCGCGCACCAGCGGCACGAAGTCGTTGCCGTCGGCGCCCAGGCCGTGCAGCCAGATGATCGCGGCCGTTGGATTCGGCGCGGTGTCGATTTCGATGTTTTGCAGCAGTTCGCTCATGCGTTGTCCTGTGGTGTGGGCGTGGCCGGGCGCTGCGCGTTCTTCGGGCGCCAGGCCTGGCTCACGGCCGGATTGGTTTCCATGTACGGTCCGCCGATCAGGTCGATGCAGTAGGGGACGGCAGCGAAGATGCCGCCGGCGACCACCTTGCCATCGGCGTCTTTCAAGCCTTCCAGTGTTTCCTTGATCGCCTTTGGCTGGCCCGGCAGGTTCATGATCAGCGCCGCGTGCTGGGGCGTCTCGCGGATCACCGCGACCTGGCGCGACAGGATCGCCGTCGGCACGAATTTCAAGCTGATCTGGCGCATCTGCTCACCGAAGCCGGGCATCTCCTTGGTGCCGACAGCGAGCGTGGCCTCGGGCGTGACGTCGCGCCGCGCCGGGCCGGTGCCGCCGGTGGTGAGCACCAGGTGGCAGCCGGCCACGTCGACCAATTCGACCAGGGTCTGCTCGATCTGCGCGCGCTCGTCGGGAATCAGGCGCGCCTCGATGCGATACGGCGTGGTGATGGCCGAGGCCAGCCAGTCCTGCAGCGCAGGAATGCCCTTGTCCTCGTATACGCCGCCGCTGGCGCGGTCCGAGACCGAGACCAGGCCGATGACAAGGGGCACCTCCTTACTCGTCCGCAGGCTCATCGTCAACGGACTCGTCATCCGCGTCGTCTTCGCCAGCCGCCGGCTTGGCCTGCTTGCCCAGGTCCTTCAGGATCTGGAACAGTTCGCGATAGGCCTTCGGCGGCTTCGATTCGGCCTGTTCCTTGCGCGCATTGCGGATCAGCGTGCGCAGCTGCTGCACGTCCAGTTCCGGGTGCTCTTCCAGCAGCGCGGTCAGGGCCTTGTCGTCGGTGAGCAGCTTTTCGCGGCGGCGTTCCAGCGCGTGCAGCGCGGCCGTCTCGGCCTTCGAGGCGCCTTTCCAGCTGTCGATGGTGCGCTTGATGACGGCCACTTCCTCTTCCGAGAGGGTACGCATCATCTTGCCGACATACTGCAACTGGCGGCGCCGGCCCTCGTGGTTGGTGATGGTCTGGCACATCAGGATCGCGTCCTTGACCTCGTCGGGCATCGGCACGCGCTTGACGCGGTCGCGGGGCTCGGCGATGAGCTGGGCGCCGAGCTTTTGCAGCTCGTCCGACTGGCGCTTCAGCTCGGACTTGGAAGGACGCTCGTATTCTTGCTCGAATTCGCTGGACTGGAAGCCCACTGAGCCGCGGTTTGGATTAGGCATGGTATGGATGATCCGATTGGCACGGGGCCGATCAGTAAAAACAGTAAACGGCTGCTATGATAACTGTTTTAGGGCTCGCTACGAAAAACACACATGAACGACTCCGTTTTTACCCACACCCAGGACCAGCTGAAAGAGCTTGCGCGTAAGGTGCTGGCCTTTGCCCGCGAAGAGGGCGCCACCGATGCTTCGGTGGAAGTCAGCGAGGGCAGCGGGCTGTCGGTCGGAGTACGTCGTGGCAAGATCGAGACCATCGAACAGAACAAGGACAAGGGCATCGGCGTCACCGTCTATGCCGGCCAGCGCCGCGGCAACGCCAGCACCTCCGATTTTTCCGAAGCCTCGCTGCGCGCCACCGTCGAAGCGGCCTGGAACATCGCCCGCTTCACCGCCGAGGACGAAGCGGCGGGCCTGCCCGACGCCGACATGCTGGAGATGAACCCGCGCGACCTGCGCCTGTGCTACCCCTGGCAGATCACGACCGAGGAAGCGGTGGAGCTGGCGCAGCGCTGCGAGAACGCCGCTTTCGAAGTCGACCCGCGCATCACCAACAGCGAAGGCGCCAACGTCTACGTGCAGCAGTCGCATTTCGTCGCGGCCAATACGCGCGGCTTCATCGGCGGCTACCCGTTCTCGCGCCACACCTTGTCCGTGGCGCCGATCGCCGGCAAGGGCAACAAGATGCAGCGCGACGACTGGTACACCTCGGCGCGCGACCCGAAAAAGCTGGCCAAACCGGAAGCCGTGGGGCGCTATGCCGCCGAACGTGCCCTGGCACGCCTGAACGCGCGTAAACTCGATACCCGCACCTGCCCGGTGCTGTTCGAAGCGCCGCTGGCGGCCGGCCTGCTGGGCGCGTTTGTCCAGGCCACCTCGGGCGGCTCGCTCTACCGCAAGTCGAGCTTCCTGCTCGATACGCTCGGTAAACCAGTCTTCCCGAGCCATATCCAGATCCTCGAAGACCCGCACGTGATCGGCGAAGTCGGCTCCTCGCCCTTCGACGAGGAAGGCGTGCGCACGGTGCGGCGCAAGGTGGTAGCCGATGGCGTGCTGCAGGGTTATTTCCTGTCCTCGTATTCGGCGCGCAAGCTCGGCATGCAAACTACGGGCAATGCCGGCGGCTCGCATAATCTCACCATCACCTCCGATGAAACGAAGCTGGCCGACGACTTCGAGGGCATGCTGCGCAAGATGGGCACCGGCCTCCTGGTAACGGAGCTGATGGGGCAGGGCGTAAACTATGTCACGGGCGACTATTCGCGCGGCGCCTCGGGCTACTGGGTCGAGAATGGCGTCATCCAGTATCCGGTCGAGGAAGTCACGATCGCCGGCAACATGCGCGAGATGTTCCAGCAAATCGTTGCCGTCGGCAACGACGTGCTCAACCGTGGCAACAAGACGGTCGGATCGATCCTGATCGAGAAAATGGTCGTCGCAGGTAACTGAACTATCTACAGTGTTTCAGCCAAGGAAAGCATGAGCAAATTCGTTCGCATCGATAAGGAAAACAACCCGAAGAAGGCCCAGCTGCTGAACCTGGACCTGGTGGCCTCGGTCGAGCTGTCGCCGCAGTCCGACCTGCTCAGCTCGGCTGACGAGAAGCGCGTCTACGCCAGCTGCCTGGCGAGCGACAAGACGGTCATTGCCACCGTCCACTTCGATACCGTCGAGGATGCGCACGCCTGGGTCAAGCAACATTTGGGCGTGCAGCTGTAATTGTTCGCGGCCAACCTGACAGCGGTCCCTAGGGTGGGCGGGGCCGCCGAGGCACAGGGTGCCCACTCGGAATGATGCTAATTGTTAGCTGAAAGTTTGTGCGAAGATCGTCATGTCCGTTAAGCGCTCACCTTGATCATGGTTCCGCGCGGGGTAATTGAGGCCAATGGCCGCAATCACGGCTTCACCACGGCGCGCCTCGGCGGCCCCGCCCACCCTACGAGCGGCCTCCCGCTTTTCGAAAACCTCAGGCCGGCAGTTTCTGTAGCGCCCGCTCCACCGTCGTCGCCAGCTCCGCCAGCGCAAACGGTTTGCGCAGCAGCATGTCCTCGGTAATGACCTGTTCGATCGCCTTCATGTCGGCGTAGCCCGTGGCGATGATCATCGGCACGTCCGGCAAGTGCTCGCGTGCGCGCTTCACCAGTTCCGCCCCCGTCATGCCCGGCATCAGGTAATCCGTGATGATCAGGTCGGGCCGCAGCTGGGTCAGCATGCGCAGTCCGGCTTCGCCGTCCGGCGCCTGTGCCACCGTGTGGCCGAGTGCCTCGAGCGATTCCACCACCGACTGACGGACGGAATCGTCGTCCTCGACCACCAGGATGCGTACCTGCGGTGGCGGCGCCGCATCCACGGCCGGCACCGGCGCTAAAGCGGTTTCTTCCCTGCAGCCGGCGGCGGGCAGCCAGATTTCCACCGTGGTGCCGCGTCCCGGTTCGCTCAGGATGCGCGCGGCGCCGCCCGATTGCTGGGCCATGCCATACACCTGGGACAAGCCCAGGCCCGTTCCCTTGCCCACGCCCTTGGTCGTGAAGAAGGGCTCGAACACGCGTGCCACCAGTTCCGGCGGCATGCCTTCGCCGCTGTCGACCACGGCGATGCGCACGTAGTTGCCGTCGGGCAGCAGGCCGGCCGGCGCTTTCGCCGCTCCCGCGTGGAAGGCCAGGCTGCCGCCGCCGGGCATGGCATCGCGCGCGTTGATGGCCAGGTTCAGCAGGGCCATTTCCATCTGGTTCGCGTCGGCCATCACGCCGCAGTCGGTCTCGGCGTCGAAATGCAGGGCGATGCTCGAGCCCAGCGACGCCGTCACCAGCTCGCGCACGCCCTCGAACAGCGTGCCGACGTCGATCGGGCGCAGGTCCAGGGTCTGGTTGCGCGAGAAGGCCAGCAGCTGGCTGGTGAGCTTGGCGCCGCGCTGGCAGGCACGGCGTGCCACCTCGGCGCGCTGCCTGGCGATCTCGTCCTTCGACATCATGAGGATCAGGTCCATGCTGCCTTGCACGACGTTGAGCAGGTTGTTGAAGTCGTGGGCGATGCCGCCGGTCAGGCGCCCGATCGCTTCCATCTTCTGCAGCTGCACCATCGCCTGCTGCACCCGCTCGCGTTCGATGACTTCGTTCATCAGGCGGTCGTTGGCGCCGGCCAGCGCGCGGGTGCGTTCCTCGATGCGCAGTTCCAGCGTTTCGTTCAGCTGCACCAGCGCTTCCTGGCTCTGGCGCAGGCTGGCGGCGGTGCGTTCGCGGTCGGCCAGCACGTCGCGCGCCTGGTACTGGCGGCGCCGTGCGCGCAGGGCCGAGGCTGCCGCGCTGCGCAGGGTCTGGGCGTTGAGCGGGCGTTCCAGCAGGATCACGTTGCCGAGCTCGCCGATGCGCTCGCGGGCGCCGTTCGCAGCCAGGCCGATCGCTTTGCCCAGCAGAACGATGAAGGGGAAATCGGACCAGGGCGGCTGGCCGTCGAGCCAGGCGCGCAGGCGTCCCAGGTCGGCGCCATCGAGCGCTTCCTCGGCCACGATGGCAGCGCCGGCGCCAGCTTCGATGTGGGCCACGAACGCGTCGAAGCCGCTTGCCGTTTCGCAGGCGAAACCGTCGGGCCCCAGGACCGAACATATGACCTCGGCGTCGCGCCCGCGCGGCGCAAATACCAGCACGCGTTCTTCCAAGGTATTACTGGAGGTCATCGGCAGCGGTGGACATCATCGGCGTCGCGCCGCGGTAGCTCGGCAGGCCGGTGAGCACGCCCTCGAAGCCCACCAGCGCTTCGCCGATGCGCACGCCGTCCTCGCCGAGCTGCAGTTCGTGGATGGTCAGCGCGTGCGTCGCGGTGCGGCTCTTGATGACGGTAATGGCGCGGCGCAGGCGGCCGTTCGATTCGAAAAAGCGCATCAGGACCGTGGTGTCGGACAGGTAGCTCAGGTCGACATCGGTACGCACCTCGCCGATCAGGCCATGCTGGCCCAGCACGAGCACCGTCGTCACGCCCTGCTGGTTCAGGTAGGACAGCAGTTCGTGCATCTGCAGCGTCAGGTACTGCTCGCCCGGCATCGCCTGCTGGTAGGCATTCAGGCTGTCGATGACGATGAAGCGCACCGCGCCCTGCTCGACGGCGTCGCGCAGCATCTGGGCGAACTCGCCCGGCGACAGCTCGGCCGGATCGATATGGTGGATGCGCAGCTGGCCGGACTCGGCGTAGGGACGCAAATCCATGCCGAGCGCGGCGCTGCGCGCGAACAGCGTGCCCAGTCCCTCGTCGAACAGGTAGAGCGAGGCCTTCTCGCCGCGTTCCAGCGCTGCCAGCAGGCAGCGCACCGACAAGGTGGTCTTGCCGATGCCGGACGGCCCGACCATCAGGGTATTCGTGCCGCGCACCAGGCCGCCGCCGAGCAGGGCGTCGAAACTGCGCGATCCGCTGGGGCTGACGAGCGGCGCGAAGTCGCCCATGTGCTCGGACGCCACCAGGCGCGGGAACATGGTGATGCCGCCGGTGTCGAGGCTGTAGTCGTGGTAGCCGCCGCGGAAGCGGATGCCGCGCATCTTGACGATGTTGACGCGGCGGCGCTCCTTGCCGAATTCCTTGGCGATCTGTTCGAGGCTGATGACGCCGTGGGCGATGCTGTGCAGGTGCTGGTCGTTCTGCGCGGTCTTGTCGTCGAGCAGCAGCACGGTGCAGGCGCGGGAAGCGAAAAACTGCTTCAGGGCCAGGATCTGGCGCCGGTAACGCAAGGCGTTTTGCGCGAGCAGGCGCATTTCCGACATGCTGTCGAACACCACGCGCGCCGGCTTGATGCGGTCGACCTGGTCCATCACGTTGCGCGTCGTTTCGCCGAGCTCGACTTCCGAGGGGTGGAATACCGACTGCTGGGAATCCATGTCGAGCATGTCGTCGCTGGCCAGTTCATAGATTTCAAGCGCATCGAGCGACCAGCCGTGGCTGGCCGCCACCGCCCGCAATTCGGCCGCGGTTTCCGACAAGGTGATGTACAGGCCGCTTTCGCCCCGGGCCGCGCCGTCGAGCAGGAATTGCAGCCCGAGTGTGGTCTTGCCGGTGCCCGGCGTGCCTTCGACCAGGTAGACGCGCTGCGGCGTCAGGCCACCGCCCAGGATATCGTCGAGGCCGGCAATGCCGCTGGATATGCGTGGGCCGGTCAGGGCGACGGGGCGGGTGGAGGAATCGGAAGTCATGAAGCGGCCTATCGGTATATGCGGGGCAGCCGCGACCACGCTCCTGATGCGGGCGCCGTCGAGCCGACCGGTTGTGTGGCGCCCTATGCAAGGCGCAATAAATACCGATTATAGTGCGGTTCGAACGGAGTAGGCGCGTGCCATTGTGCAAGATCGCGCTGCAGGAAAATGCTCAGGCCGCTTCGATCCGGCTCAGGCGCTGGCCGTAGATGCCCCAGGTGACGTCCTGGCCGTCGACCTGGCCGCGCAGGACCCAGCCGGTGCCGATCTTCTCGACCGTGATCTCGGTCTTGAGTTCCTTGGCGACTTTTTCCGCCCACATGCGGGCGGCGCCCTGGCCCTTGAACATTTCCTGGCCCTGGTAGACAACGGTGGCGTCGAAGACGGGTGCGGCGAAGATACTCATGTTGTGACTCCCTGAAAGAAAAAAGCCCCGCCGGAGCGGGGCAGGGACCTTATTGAAGGGCCCGGATCGACTGCAGCACCGGCTGCAGCACGGCGGCACCCAGGCGTGCGCTGCGGGCGCCATCCCAGCCCACCTGCGGGTCCGGGTCGTTGGCGTTGTCCTTGAACGGCAGCTCGAGGGTCAGCGACAGGCAGCCGAAGGCGTGGGTGATGTGGGGCGAACCCATGGTCAGCGTCTCTTCGGTGTAGGGCGATTCGCCGTAGCCGTGCACGTCCTGGAAGTCGGGGCTGGCGATCTTGAAGTCGTCACTGAAACGCTTCTGCGCGGCGGCCTGCTCGGGCGTGAAGTTCGGCAGGGATTCGCTGCCGGCCACGAACACATACGGCAGGCCTTCGTCGCCATGCACGTCCAGGCACAGGTCGACGCCGGTTTCATGCATCTTCTGCTTGACCAGGAAGACTTCCGGGCTGCGCTCCATGGTGGGGTTGAGCCACTCGCGGTTCAGGTTGGCGCCGGCCGCATTCGTGCGCAGGTTGCCGCGCACCGAGCCGTCCGGGTTCATGTTCGGGACCACGTAGAACACCGTTTCGTTCAGCAGCTGGCGGCCAAACGGGTGGGCCGGATCGAGCAGGGCGTCGAGCATCCCTTCGACGAACCATTCCGCCATCGTCTCGCCCGGGTGCTGGCGCGCGATGACCCAGACTTTTTTCTTGCCTGCGCCGGGTTCGCCGATCACCAGCATGTTCAGGTCGCGGCCGTCGACGGTGGAGCCGAGGTCGAGCATGCGCACGTGCTCGCTCATCTGCGCGCGGTCGAGCAGCTCGAGATGGCGCTCCCACGAGTAGGGCTCGAAGTAGGCGTAGTAGACGCTGTCCATGCCCGGGGTGTGCTCGATCGTCAAGACCTGGCCGTCGAACGAGGTCGGCACGCGAAACCAGTTGATGCGGTCGTAGCTGGCCATCGCGTTGTAGTCTTCCCAGCCTTTTGGGTACGCTGCCTGGCCGGCGTTGAGCAGGCGGATCGTGCAGGGCTCACCTGCGGCGCCCTGCAGGCGGAAGTAGAACCACTGGGTGATGTCGGCGTGCGAGTCGGAGCGGATGTTCAGGTCGATGGCGTTCGCGCTCGTGGCGTTCACGATCTCGATGGCGCCGGCGTCGAACTGGCTGCTGATCTTGATAGACATGGGGTGTCCTGTGGATGGCAAGAAGTAAAGAAGAGATGATAACCGGTTTCGAATGTTGGAAAAGGGGTATGCAGCCTGATCGTCGTCGTATTCGCGTTGCCGATGACCAGCCGATGATACCGCGTGGGGCATTGAAGCCGGGGGCTTCAATGCGACTCCACCCTACGAAACCAGCGATACGTAGGGTGGGCTCTTGAGCCCACGCCGTCTCACCCGCTGATCGTTGGCGCACTCACCGCAATCCCCCAAACCGCTGATAGAACGCATCGTCCGCCGCCGGTGCCGTCGCATCCTCGCGCCGCAGCACCGCATCGATATGCAGCTCCGCCTGCGCGTACACGAGCAGATAAATCGCCCGCGCCACCTCGTACGCATCGGACCCCGGCCACGGCTGGGGCAGCAACTCGATCGGCAGCAGCGGATCGTGCAGCTGCAGGCGCCGGTACGCGTGAATCAAGAGCGAACGAATCGCGAAGGCCGCCTCCGGTGCCACGGCCGGCTCCTCGGCCAGCTGGGCCAGGAGCGGCGTGAACCCGTCGACGAAATCGCGATAGCTCTGCGCCACCGCGGTCAGGTTCCAGCCTTCGCCGACAAGCTCGCCCAGCGGACGCGAGCCAGCCTTGGGGAGTTCGCCGGCGTCGAGCACGAACACCTTGCCCTGCGCCCCGGTGCGCTCCGGGCATCATGCAGCGCCTCGGGAGCGGCCGCCGGGTGGGCCAGCATGCCCGGCCCCAGCATCGCAAAGCCTTCCCACTCGAGTTCTTTCCTCACCGCCGTGCGCAGGTCGCCATCGATGCTGCCGTTGGGCGCCAATACCAGCGTCCAGCGTCCATTCCAGTGCAGGCCGGGCGGGGCGTAGATGCGGCGGTCGGCGCGCTGGAAGCGCGGCAGCGAGGCGGCGTCGAGCGGCTGCGGCTGCGAAACCCTCGCGGCTGGCCGTCAGCCAGCCTTCCTGCACCAGGCGAAACACGCTGGTGCGCACCAGCCGGTCGGTGACGCCGAGCGGGGCCAGCAATTCGATCAGGCTGCCCAGCCAGGCGGCACCGCCGTGCGGCGCGATCGCGTCGCCCATCACCGTCATCACGAGCGACTTCGAGCGTGGTGGCTCAAGCGAGAGGAAGTGGCCGATCCACTCATGGCTGGTCAGTTGTTTCATGCAGATCCCGTCACTCCGCCTTGCTCAATATGATTCAAAATTTCGGTGTACATCTCGAATTCTGTATCGTATTATCTCCGGGTGATGTTTGCAACGGGAGACTGATATGTACGCGCAGATGGTGGAAACCGGGCTGAAAAAGGTCCAGACGCAGGAAGACATGAGTGCCGAGGAACAGGCATTCCAGGCCCGTATCGACGCGGGCGTGAAGATCGAGCCGAAGGACTGGATGCCCGAGGCTTACCGCAAGACGCTGATCCGCCAGATCTCCCAGCACGCGCACTCCGAGATCGTCGGCCAGCTGCCGGAAGGTAACTGGGTGACGCGCGCGCCGACCCTGAAGCGCAAGTCGGTGCTGCTGGCGAAGATCCAGGACGAAGCCGGCCACGGCCTCTACCTGTACAGCGCCGCCGAAACCCTGGGCGTCTCGCGCGACGAGCTGCTCGCCGCCCTGCATTCGGGCAAAGCCAAGTACTCGAGCATCTTCAACTATCCCACCCTGAGCTGGGCCGACATGGGCGCGATCGGCTGGCTGGTCGACGGTTCGGCCATCATCAACCAGATCCCGCTCTGCCGCTGCTCCTATGGCCCGTACTCGCGTGCCATGATCCGCGTCTGCAAGGAAGAGTCCTTCCACGCGCGCCAGGGCTACGACATCATGATGAGCCTGGCCAAGGGCACGCCCGAGCAGAGGGCGATGGCGCAGGATGCGCTGAACCGCTGGTGGTGGCCATCGCTCATGATGTTCGGCCCGTCGGACGCCGAATCGGTCAACAGCGCGCAGTCGACCCAGTGGCGCATCAAGCTGTTCTCGAACGACGAGCTGCGCCAGCGCATGGTCGACCAGACCGTGCCGCAAGCCGAATACCTCGGCCTCACGATTCCGGACCCGGACCTCAAGTGGAACGCCGAAACCGGCCACTACGAATTCGGCGAGATCGACTGGAGCGAATTCCACAACGTCCTCAAGGGCAACGGCCCCTGCAACCGCGAGCGCCTGCGCACGCGCGTAAAAGCCTGGGACGACGGCGAATGGTTCCGCGACGCGCTGGTAGCCCACGCCGACAAGCAAGCCGCCAAAAAAGCCGCCGCGTAAGAATCAATCCGCGGCAGAGATGCATCGTAGGGTGGGCACTCCGTGCCCACGCGGTGCAGCGCCTGCTTCGTCGAGCACGAAGCAGCATCGCCCGCGAACGTCAACAAAGTAGAACACCGGAGACAAGCATGAGCAAAGAATGGCCCCTGTGGGAAGTATTCATCCGCAGCCAGCACGGCCTCGCCCACAAGCACGTCGGCAGCCTGCACGCCCCTGACGCCGAAATGGCGATCAACAACGCCCGCGACGTCTACACGCGCCGCAACGAAGGCGTCTCGATCTGGGTCGTGCGCGCGCAGGACATCGTCGCTTCCAGCCCCTCGGACAAGGAAGCCCTGTTCGAGCCGGCCAACAGCAAGGTCTACCGCCACCCGACCTTCTTCCCGATGCCGGAAGAAGTGAAAAACCTGTGAGTGCGCAGTTAAAGGTGAACCTTATGGATGCCAAGATCGACTACCTCCTGCGCCAGGGCGACAACGCCCTGATCCTCTCGCAGCAGCTCTCCCAGTTGTGCGGCAAGGGCCCGGCGCTGGAAGAAGACATGGCGCTGACCAATGTCGCGCTCGACCTGCTCGGCCAGACCCGCATGTGGCTGACCTATGCCGGCGAACTCGAAGGGCAGGGACGCGACGAGGACAAGCTTGCCTTCCACCGCGACGCGCATCAGTACCGCAACGTCCTGCTGGTCGAGCAGCCCAACGGCAGCTACGCCGAGACCTTGATGCGCCAGTTCTTCTTCGATACCTGGCACTACTTCCTGATGCAGGGCCTGACCAGGTCGACTGACCCACGCATCGCCGAGATCGCGGAAAAATCGATCAAGGAAATCACTTACCACCTGCGCCGCAGCGGCGACCTGGTCGTGCGCCTCGGCGACGGCACCGACCTCAGTCACGCGAAGATGCAAGCGGCCGCCGCCGAGTTGTGGATGTACACCGGCGAAGTGTTCATTTATGACGCCGTCGACAACGCGATGGTGGAGCAGGGAATCGCCCCGGCCGTGGAAGGCCTGCGCGCCGCCTTCTTCGAGCACGTGGGCGACATCTTCGCGGAAGCGACCCTCACGATGCCGTCGCTGGACGCGTACATGCAGCGCGGCGGCAAACAGGGCCGCCACAGCGAACGCCTCGGCTACATCCTGGCCGAGATGCAGTTCCTGCAGCGCGCCTATCCCGGAGCGGAGTGGTAAGAGATGACCATGAGCGCGCAGCCCGTCACGGTCGACCAGGTCTGGACCTGGTTAGGGGAGGTGCCCGACCCCGAGATCCCCGTGATCTCGGTGGTGGACCTCGGCATCGTGCGCGATGTCGCGTTCATCGATGACGCGTGCGTCGTCACGATCACGCCCACCTATTCGGGCTGTCCGGCGATGCAGGTCATCAGCGACGCGGTCGGCGAAGCCTTGCGCGCGCACGGCCTGGACAAGCTGCGCATCGTGACCCGGCTCTCTCCTGCCTGGACCACCGACTGGATGAGCGAGTCCGGCAAGGCTGCACTGAAAGGCTACGGCATCGCGCCACCCGTGCAGCAGGCGATCGACATCTCCGGCCTGCGCGGTGGAGTGAAACGTGCAGCCTTCAAGGAACCCGAAGTCGCCTGCCCGCACTGTGGTTCGCTCCACACCCAGCTCACCAGCCAGTTCGGCTCGACCCCGTGCAAGGCGCTCTATAAATGCCTGGACTGCCGCGAGCCTTTCGACTATTTCAAGTGCCACTAGTGCAAATGAGCCCAACAGTATGAGCAAATTCTATCCACTGACGGTCGCGAAAGTAAAACACGAGACGCGCGACGCCGTGTCCGTTACCTTCGCCGTCCCGCCCGAACTGAAACCCACCTTCGCCTACCAGCAGGGCCAGCACCTGACCCTGCGCGCGATGATCGACGGCGAAGACGTGCGCCGCTCCTACTCCATCTGCTCGGCCGTGCAGGACGAGCAGCTGCGCGTGGCGATCAAGAAGACGCCCGGCGGGCTGTTTTCGAACTGGGCCAACGAGCAGCTGGCACCCGGCACCACGCTGGAAGTCATGCCGCCAATGGGCCACTTCAACGTGCCGCTCGATGCGAACAGCGAGCGCCACTACCTCGCCTTTGCCGCCGGCAGCGGCATCACGCCCATCCTGTCGATCATCAAGACCACCCTGCTGGCCGAGCCGAAGAGCCGTTTTACCCTCGTCTACGGCAACCGTGCCTCATCAAGCGTCATCTTCCGCGATGAATTGACCGACCTGAAGGACCAGTACATGGGGCGCCTGAAGCTCGTGTACGTGATGAGCCGCGAGCAGCAGGACATCGAACTCTTCAACGGCCGCATCACCGGAGAGAAGTGCAGCGCCTTCCTGAAGCACTGGATTGCCGTCGAAGATATCGACATCGCCTTCATCTGCGGCCCGGAAGACATGATGCATGGCGTGTCCAAATCCTTGCAGGACGCCGGCATGGCCAAGGAAAAGATCCGCATCGAGCTGTTCGCCGCCAGCATCCCGAAGCACGAGCACAAGCCACGCAAGATCGAGGCCGGCGCCGCCCACCAGACCGAAGTCACCGTCATCATGGACGGCAGCGCCGCCAGCTTCACGATGGACAAGGACAAGGAATCGATCCTCGACGCCGGCCTGCGCGCCGGTATCGACATGCGCTACTCCTGCAAGGGCGGCGTCTGCTCCACCTGCCGCTGCAAGGTTGCCGAGGGCAAGGTCGAGATGGACGTGAACTACGCGCTGGAAGACTACGAGGTCGCGCGCGGTTTCGTGCTGTCCTGCCAGGCCTTCCCGATCACGGACAAGGTTGTGGTCGACTTCGACCAGCACGAATAAACAAGAACAAGGGAGACACGAATGAGCTACGAATCGATCCTCTTCAAGATCGAGAACGGCGTTGCCGTCCTCACCCTGAACCGCCCCGACCGCCTCAACAGCTTCACCCAGGCCATGCACCTGGAAGTGCGCGACGCCTTGAACACGCTGCAGGCCGATAAATCGGTGCGCGTGCTGGTACTGACCGGCGCCGGCCGCGGTTTCTGCGCCGGCCAGGACCTGGCCGACCGCGCCGTCGCACCGGGCGGCGCGGCCGTGGACCTGGGCGACTCGGTCGAAAAATTCTATGCGCCGCTGGTGATGACGCTGCGTAGTCTGCCCATGCCGGTGATCTGCGCCGTGAACGGCGTGGCCGCCGGCGCCGGCGCCAACCTGGCGCTGGCCTGCGACATCGTGCTGGCCGCCAAATCGGCCAGTTTCATCGAAGCCTTCTGCAAGCTCGGTCTGATTCCCGACACGGGCGGTACCTGGCACCTGCCGCGCCTGATCGGCCACGCGCGCGCCACGGGCCTGGCCATGCTGGGCGAGAAACTCAGCGCCGAAAAGGCGGAAGAATGGGGCCTGATCTGGCGCTGCGTGCCGGACGAGGCGCTGATGGACGAAGCGCTGGCCATGGCCGAGCACTTCGCCAGCGCGCCGACGAAAGGCCTGGCCTTCACCAAGAAAGCGCTGCAAGCGAGCTACGCGAACACGCTGCCGGACCAGCTGAAGCTGGAAGGCGAGATGATGCGCGAACTGGGTTACAGTCACGACTACCGCGAGGGCGTCGCCGCTTTCATCGGCAAACGCCCGGCGCAGTTCAAGGGGGAATGATGACGGCACTCGAAAAAGACGCCATCGTCGCCGTGATCGGCAGCGGCGCCATGGGCTCCGGTATTGCCCAGATCGCGGCCGCAAGCGGCCATCCGGTGCGCCTGTTCGATACGCGCCCGGAGGCAGCGGCGAAGGCGATTCAGGAGATCGGCAAGGTCTACGCCAAGCTGGTCGACAAGGGCCGCATGGGCGCGCCTGAGGCCGACCTCGCGCGTGAACGCCTGCAGGCGGTCGATTCGCTGGACGGCGTGAAGGATGCCGCCCTCGTCGTGGAAGCCATCGTCGAAAACCTCGACGCCAAGCGCAAGCTGTTTACTGACCTGGAAGGCATCGTCGGCGACGACTGCATCCTGGCGACGAATACCTCCTCGATCTCGGTCACCGCCATTGCCGCGCCTTTGAGCAAGCCCGAGCGCCTGGTCGGCATGCACTTCTTTAACCCGGTGCCCTTGATGGCGCTGGTGGAAGTGGTCAGCGGTCTCGCGACCGGGAAACGCGTGGCCGATACGGTCTACGCCACGGCGCAAGCCTGGGGCAAGGAGCCGGTGCACGCCACCTCCACGCCCGGCTTCATCGTCAACCGCGTGGCCCGTCCGTATTACGCGGAAGCGCTGCGCCTGCTGCAGGAAGGGGCAGCCGATGCGCCCACGCTCGACGCCGTGATGCGCGACTGCGGCGGTTTCCGCATGGGGCCTTTCGAGTTGATGGACCTGATCGGCCACGACGTCAATTTCTCGGTGACGCAGTCGGTGCACGCCGCCTATTTCGGCGACCCGCGCTTCACGCCCTCGACGCTGCAGCAGGAACTGGTGAACGCCGGCTTCCTCGGCCGCAAGACGGGACGCGGTTTCTATCGCTACGGCGACGATGCCGCCAAGCCGGTGGCGCAGGTGGAAGCCGCACGTCCACGCCCGAACGCGGTCGGCATCAGCGTCGCGCGCGAAATCACGCAGAGCGTGCTCTCGCCGATGGAAGCGCGCCTGCTTGGTGCCGGCTTCACGGTCGCGCACCGCGAGCCGCTTGCCGGGGCCGAGAAGCACGAAGCCCCGGCCTTCCATTGCCACGGTGCCGCGATTTTCCTGACCGACGGTCGCAGCGCCACCGAGCGCGCCGCCGCCAACAGCCATCCGAACACGGTCGTCTACGACCTGCTGCTGGATCACGCCAGGGCCACGCGCATCGCGCTGGCACGCGCGGACCAGTGCAGTGACGAGGCCTACGATGCCGTCGTCGGCCTGTTCCAGGCGGCCGGCTTCGAGGTCGTGCGCCTGGACGACGTCCCCGGCATGGCCGTGATGCGTACCGTCGCCATGCTGGCCAACGAGGCGGCCGATGCCGTCAACCAGGGCGTGTGCAGCGCGCGCGCGGTCGACATCGCCATGCAGAAGGGCGTGAACTATCCGCGCGGCCCGCTGGCCTGGGCGGACAGCGTCGGCATCGATCACATCGTGTCGGTGCTGGGCAATCTTGCGGCCACCTACGGCGAAGACCGCTACCGCGTGTCGCGCCACTGCTGCGCCGCAAGCTGGCCGCTGGCGGGGCAGGAGCGCGCTTCCATGCCTGACGATATCCAGCACAACCCGCAGGCGCTGGCCGAACTGGCCGGCAAGACCATGTACGAGCGCGACCCCGCCAGCCAGGCGCTGGGCATGACGCTCGACGCCATCCGTCCGGGTTACGCGCGCATGCGCATGCGGGTGCGTGCCGACATGCTCAACGGGCATGCGACCTGCCACGGCGGCTTCATCTTCATGCTGGCCGATTCCGCCTTTGCCTTCGCCTGCAACTCGCACAATTTCAACACGGTCGGCGCCGGCTGCACGATCGACTACCTGGCCCCTGGACGCGAGGGCGACGTCCTGGTGGCCGAGGCGGTCGAGCAGGCGCTCTCCGGCAAGACCGGCGTCTACGACGTCACCGTGACGAACGGGGAAGGGCGCGTCCTCGCGCTTTTCCGCGGCAAGTCGCACCGCGTGAGCGGGATGGTGGCCGAAGTGACGACTTAGTCGCCGGCTGGCGACCCCACCCAACGCTGAGAAGGAGGTCCGGAATGGTCCAACGTCATCCATCGCCTGGCGACCTGGAGCCGATCGAGCGCGCCAGCCGCGACGAGCTGCAGGCGCTGCAGCTCGAACGCCTGCGCTGGTCGCTGCGCCACGCCTACGAGAACGTGCCGCACTACCGGCGCGCGTTCGACGGGGCCGGCGTGCATCCCGACGACCTGAAAACGCTGGCCGACCTGGCGAAATTCCCTTTCACCGAAAAGAAGACCCTGCGCGACAATTATCCGTTCGGTCTCTTTGCGGTACCGCGCGAGCAGGTCGTGCGGGTGCACGCCTCGTCCGGCACCACCGGGCGCCCGACCGTGGTCGGCTACACGAAGAAGGACATCGACACCTGGGCCGACGTGGTCGCGCGCTCGATCCCGCCGCCGGCGGCCGCCCTGGCGACATGGTGCATGTGGCCTACGGCTATGGACTCTTCACCGGCGGCCTCGGTGCCCACTACGGCGCCGAGCGCCTGGGCTGCACCGTGGTGCCGATGTCGGGCGGGCAAACTGAAAAGCAGGTGCAGCTGATCACCGACTTCCAGCCGGCGATCATCATGGTCACGCCCTCGTACATGCTCAATATCGTCGAGGAGTTCAAGCGCCAGGGGATGGATCCGCGCGAGTCTTCGCTGAAGGTGGGCATCTTTGGCGCCGAACCCTGGACCGATGCCATGCGCGCCAATATCGAAGCGGCGGCCGGCATCGACGCCGTCGACATCTACGGCCTGTCCGAAGTGATGGGCCCGGGCGTGGCCAGCGAGTGCATCGAGAGCAAGGACGGCCCTGTCGTCTGGGAAGACCATTTCTACCCCGAGATCATCGACCCCGACACCGGCGAGGTGCTGCCCGACGGCGAAGAGGGGGAGCTGGTCTTCACCTCGCTGACGAAAGAAGCGCTGCCCATCATCCGCTACCGCACGCGTGACCTGACGCGCCTGCTGCCGCCGACCTCGCGTTCGATGCGGCGCATGGGCAGGATTACCGGCCGCTCGGACGACATGCTGATCATCCGCGGCGTGAACGTCTTCCCCAGCCAGATCGAGGAACTGATCCTGAAAATGCCGGCGCTGGCGCCGCAATACCAGCTGGTGGTGACGCGCGACGGCCACCTCGATTGTCTCGAGGTGCTGGGCGAACTGGTCGAAAGCGCGTCTGCCGATACCATCAATGCTTTGAGCGCCGAACTCCAGCATGCAATCAAGACCTATGTCGGCGTGAGCACCAAGGTGAAGCTGATGCCGCCGATGGGCATCGAGCGCACCCTGACCGGCAAGGCCCGGCGCGTGGTCGACAAGCGACCCAAGAATAACTAACGAGGAGATTCAACCATGATCGACGCATTCATCTGCGACGCCATCCGCACCCCCTTCGGCCGCTACGGCGGCGCACTCGCCAGCGTGCGTGCAGACGACCTGGCCGCGCTGCCGATTGCCGCCCTCATCGAACGCAACAAGGGCGTCGACTGGGCCATGGTCGACGATTTGTACTGGGGCTGCGCCAACCAGGCGGGCGAGGACAACCGCAACGTCGGCCACATGGCGGGCCTGCTGGCCGGCCTGCCGCCCGAGGTGCCGGGCAATACGATTAATCGCCTGTGCGGCTCCAGCCTGGACGCGGTCGGCCTGGCCGGCCGTGCGATCCGCTCGGGCGAAGCGAACCTGATCATCGCCGGCGGCTCCGAGAGCATGACGCGCGCGCCTTTCGTGATGGGCAAGGCCGATTCCGCTTTCTCGCGCGCGGCCAAGATCGAGGACACCACGATTGGCTGGCGTTTCGTCAACCCGCTGATGAAGGCGAAGTACGGCATCGACTCGATGCCGGAAACGGCGGAGAACGTGGCGCGTGACTTCAACGTCAACCGCGCCGACCAGGACGCCTTTGCCATCCGCAGCCAGCAGCGCTGGGCCCGCGCCAACGCTGCCGGCGTGTTCAAGGACGAGATCGTGCACGTGACGCTGCATTCGAAGAAGGGGGATTCGAAGGTGTTCGACACCGACGAGCATCCGCGTCCGGACACGACCATCGAAGCGCTGGCGAAACTGAAGGGCGTCGTCACGCCCGACGGCACCGTCACCGCCGGTAACGCCTCGGGCGTGAACGACGGTGCCTGCGCCTTGCTGATCGCCTCCGGCGCCGCTGCCGAACGTTTCGGCCTCACGCCGCGCGCGCATCGTCGGCATGGCCACCGCCGGCCTGGCGCCGCGCATTATGGGCTTCGGCCCCTCGCCGGCGACGAAAAAGGTGCTGGCGCAGACGGGTCTCACCATCGGCCAGATGGACGTGATCGAACTGAACGAAGCCTTTGCCGCGCAAGGCCTGGCCGTGATGCGCGACCTGGCCTGGCCGACGACGCCGAGCACGTGAACACGAATGGCGGCGCGATCGCGCTGGGCCACCCGCTGGGTGCATCCGGTGCGCGCCTGGTCACGCACGCGGTCTACCAGCTGCAGCGCACCGGCGGACGCTACGCGCTGTGCACGATGTGCATCGGCGTCGGCCAGGGCATCGCCCTGATCATCGAGCGGGTCTAAGCGTGGCGGTAAAAGTCTATGAAATCGACGGCGTGCGCCCCGTGGTCCACCCGTCGAGCTATGTGCACCCGACGGCGGTGCTGATCGGCGACGTCATCGTCGGTCCGCGCTGCTACATCGGCCCGCTGGCGTCCCTGCGCGGCGACTTCGGCCGCCTCGTGCTGGAAGAGGGCGCCAACGTCCGGGACTGCTGCGTGATGCACGGCTTCGAGAATGGCGAAACCGTGATCGAGGTCGACGGCCACATCGGCCACGGCGCCGTGCTGCACGGCTGCCGCGTGGGCCGCAACGCCATGGTCGGCATGAACGCCGTCGTGATGGACGGCGCCGTCGTCGGCGAAGAATCGATCGTCGCCGCCATGAGCTTCGTGAAAGCCGGCATGGTGATCCCGCCGCGCAGCATGGTAATGGGCACCCCGGCCCGCGTGATGCGCGAACTGAAAGAGGACGAAATCAAGTGGAAGAGCTTCGGCACCTTTCAATACCACCAGCTGGCGGTGCGCTCGCTGAACACGATGCGCGAAGTCGAGGCGTTTACCGAGGTAGAACCGAACCGTCCACAGTTCGACTTCAGCAACCAAGGCGGCCACGCGCCCAAAAAATAGCCAACGGTCACGTACGCAAACATCAATCTATACGTAGGGTGGGCTCTTGAGCCCACGCGGTACAGCACTTGCACACCACCTGCCCCAACAAATCCCGAGGAGACAACAACATGCTACCCCCAAGCACCCTGCAAAGCTGGATCGGCGGCCGCTGGATCGGCCAGGAAGCCCACACCCCCCTGCACAGCGCGTTAGATGGCCAGCTGGTCTACCACACCCACGCTGAAAAACTCGACTTCGACGAAGCCGTCACCTACGCCCGCAAGCTAGGGGTCCCCGGCCTGATGAAGCTCGACTTCCAGACCCGCGCCCAGCGCCTGAAAGCCCTGGCCCTGTACCTGATGGAGCGCAAGGAAGAGCTGTACGAGATTTCGCACCTGACCGGCGCCACCCGCCAGGACAGCTGGGTCGACGTCGAAGGCGGCATCGGCACCCTGTTCGCCTACGCCAGCATGGGTTCGCGCGAGCTGCCCTCGTCGAACGTGCTGCACGAAGGCCCGGCACTCGCGCTGGGCAAGCGCGGCGGTTTCGCCGGCACCCACATCCCGGTGCCGAAAGGCGGCCTGGCCGTGCACATCAACGCCTTCAACTTCCCGATCTGGGGCCTGCTCGAGAAATTCGCGCCAAGCTTCCTGGCCGCCATGCCCTGCATCGGCAAACCGGCGACAGCCACCAGCTACCTGACCCATGCCGTCGTCAAGATGATGATCGAGTCCGGCCTGCTGCCCGAAGGCGCGCTGCAGCTCGTCATCGGCTCGACCGGCGACCTGCTCGACCGCCTGACCGGTTTCGATGCCGTCACCTTCACCGGCTCGGCCGACACCGCCGCCAAGCTGCGCGCCAACCCGAACCTGATCCGCGAATCCGTCCCCTTCACGGCCGAAGCCGACTCGCTCAACTGCGCGATCCTGGCGCCGGACGTAACCCCCGACGACGCCGAATTCGATCTGTTCGTCAAGGAAGTCGCGCGCGAGATGACCGGCAAAGCCGGCCAGAAGTGCACGGCGATCCGCCGCATCATCGTGCCCGAGCAGCACGTGGATGCGCTGGGCGAACGCCTGCGCGAGCGCCTGTCGAAGATCGTCGTCGGCAATCCGAAGATGGAAGGCGTGCGCATGGGCGCGCTGGCATCGATGGACCAGCACCGCGACGTGTCGGAACGCGTCGAAATGCTCGCCCGCGGCAACGAGGTACTGTTCGGCGCCCACGAAGGCTTCGCACCGGTGGGCGAAGGCTGCGCGAATGGCGCCTTCTTCTCGCCGACCCTGCTCCTGTGCCGCAACGCCGCCATCAACGCCGCCGTGCACGACATCGAAGCGTTTGGGCCGGTGAGCACGATGATGACCTACCGCGACATCGACGAGGCCCTGCACCTGGCCGCGCTGGGCCGCGGTTCGCTGGTGACGACGCTGGCGACGAAAGACCCGATGATTGCCGCGCATGCGGTGCCGATTGCCGCGGCCTCGCATGGCCGCGTGCTGATCCCGGACCGCGAAGCCTCGGTCGACAACACCGGCCACGGTTCGCCCCCCTGCCGCAGCTGAAGCACGGCGGTCCGGGCCGCGCCGGCGGCGGCGAGGAGCTGGGCGGCATCCGCGCCGTGAAGCACTTCCTGCAGCGCGCGGCGGTGCAGGGCTCGCCGACGATGCTGACCGCCGTCACGGGCGAATACGTGCGCGGCGGCGCCGTCAAGGAAAGCGAGATCCACCCATTCCGCCGCTGGTTCGAGGACCTGGAGATCGGCCATTCCCTGCTGACGCACCGCCGTACCGTGAGCGAGGCGGATATCGTGAATTTCGGCGGCGTCTCGGGCGACTATTTCTACATGCACTTCGACGAGATCGCCGCGAAAGACACCCAGTTCGGCAAGCGCATCGCCCACGGCTACTTCGTGCTGTCGGCGGCCGCCGGCCTGTTTGTCTCGCCGGCACCGGGCCCGGTGCTGGCCAACTATGGCCTCGACAACCTGCGTTTCGTCGCGCCGGTGGCGATTGGCGACACCATCCGCGCCCGGCTCACCTGCAAGCGCAAGGTCGACCGTAACCGCACGGACGAACAGGGGCGCGGCCAGGGCGTGGTCGCGTGGGACGTGCAAGTCACCAACCAGAACGACGAACTGGTGGCCAGCTACGACATCCTGACGCTGGTGCAAAAGCGCAGCTGAGCCTTCCATCGGCTCGTCCCCGGACCGCGGCGGTCCTGCGATTGGGCAGGCATCCCGCGGGCCACATGCGCGGTCGTCGATCGACGCTACCGCCGGGCCGCTTCGTGCGGCCCGCGCCTTTTTTCTCCACCACGGTAAGGCCCGGCCAACCCGGCATGGGTCGCCGCTTTTCAAATTTCCTGTCGGAAAATCTTACATTCGCTTCAAGCGCTGATCCCACTCAATAATTTTGTTATTCGGAAACAATGACTTAGTTTTCTGGCCCGAAATTTGCTAATAGGAAAATAAGCAACCACCCGGATTGCCAAAGAAAATGTAGAAAACATTCGTTCGATAACGAGCGAGAGCGGAGAAGAGATGAAAACGATCAAGAAAATTGCCAAGGTCCTGCCACTGCTGGTGTGCGCTTATGCAGGTTCGGCCCAGGCCCTGACGATCAAGTTCAACCACGCGGCCGACATGGACGCGCGTGCGCTGGCCGGCTTCCAGGCCGCCGCCGACAACTGGAGCCGCGTGCTGCACGACAACGTCACCGTCAACCTGAACATCGGTTTCTCGGCACTCGGCCCGGGCGTGCTCGGTTCGACCGGTTCGACGCGCGGCACCGTCAGCTACGACGCTTTCCGCGATGCCCGGCAGCCGATGCCTGGGGCAAGACCGACCGGGCTGCGGTTGCCGGCCTGTCGGGCAGCAGCTGCCTGGGCGTCTACATGAACGGCACCGGCGTGAATCCGAACGGCGCCGGCAGCGGCACGCCCTTCCTGGACAACAACTGCAACGCCAACAACACCACCATCCGCCTGACGACGGCCAACGCGCGCGCAGCCGGCCTGCTCGACGCTAACAATCCGCTGGTCGACGGTTCGGTCTCGTTCAGCAACCTGTTCACCTGGGACTTCGATGCGGCCAATGGCGTCGATTCAAATGCCTTCGACTTCGTCGGCGTAGCCACCCACGAAATCGGCCACGCGCTCGGCTTCGTCAGCGGCGTCGACACCCTCGACCTGAACCGCAGCGGCAACTTCTCGGACGCGGCCTTCACCTATATCGCGCCTGCCGACCTGTTCCGCTGCTCGGACGAGAGCAAGTTCGCCGGTGCCGACCTCGACTTCGCCGCCGACAGCCGCGACAAGTTCTTCTCGCTGGATAACTGCGACAGCAAGCTGGCGCCGTTCTCGGAAGGTCGTACCTGGGGCGATGGCCAGCAGGCCAGCCACTGGAAGGACAACATGCACATCGGTATCCTCGACCCGACCGCGGGCCGTGGCGAAGTGCTGGCGATCTCGAAGCTCGACATCCAGCTGTACGACGCGATCGGCTGGAACGCCGTGCCGGAACCAGCCTCGATCGCCCTGTTCGGCCTGGGCCTGGCCGGTGTCGTCGGTCTGCGCCGCCGCCGCAAATAACACCGGCTCCGTCCGGCTGGAAGGAACGGCGCCTGCGGGCGCCGTTTTTCATGGGGCCGTCAGATACGGCCGGCGCGGCGCATGTCCTGGCGATCCTTTATCATGGGCTTTCATCAACCTGACGCGGAGCACCTATGCCTAGGCTGGACCTGAACAGTATTCCGGTAGTGAGCGGCACCGGCTATCCGCCGCCCTTCGACGATATCGTCAGCGGGCGCAGCCGCCAGGCGCTGGGCGCGGCCGGCGGACTGACCCAGTTCGGCGTCAACCTCGTCGAGCTCAAACCCGGCGCGGCATCGTCGCAACGCCACTGGCATTCCGATGTCGACGAGTTCGTGATGGTGGTCTCGGGCGAGCTGACGCTCGTCACCGACGAGGGAGAAACCCTGATGCGCGCGGGCGACTACGCGGCCTTCCCGGCCGGCCAGCCGAATGGCCACCACCTGGTCAACCGCAGCTGGGGCAACGCGCTGCTGCTGGCGATCGGCCCCGAAAGCCCGCTTGACCGCGCCGTTTATCCCGACATCGACCTGCTCTACGACGGCAGCACCGACAGCTACACGCACCGGGACGGCACGCCGTATCCGAAGCGCGATACCGGCACGGCGGGGGTGGCGCCAGCCGATTCGCCGGCGCTGGAAGAGCACGACCTGAAGCCGCGGGTGTACCGGCACGAGTAGTTCGCGGCCTAGCCAGCCCGGGTGACCCTCAGCCGTCCATCGGGCGTGAGGACGGCCCGCAGCTCGGCATAATCGCGCACGCCGAAGACGTCCGTCTCCATCGGGTGCGCATGCGTCAAGGTCACGACAATACTCTCCATCCCGGCCGCCGCCGCCGACCGCAGGCCCGTCTGGGTATCCTCGAATACCAGGCAATCGGCCGCATCCACCCCCAGCAGGCGCGCACCGAGCAGGAAGGGATCGGGCGCCGGCTTGCCGTGCTTTACGTCCTCGGCCGCCACCAGCAGGTTGGCCGCAGGCAAGCCCGCTGCCGCAAGACGCGCCTTTGCCAGCGCGCGCGGTGCCGAGGTCACGATGCCCCAGCGCGCGGGCGGCAGGCTGGCGAGGAAATCGGCTGCGCCACCGATGGCTTCGATGTCGGCGACGTCTTCGATCTCGGCCGCCGTGATCCAGGCCGCTTCCGCAATCGGATCGACACCAGGCAGGCCGAGTTGGCCGATGGTGTCATGGGTGCGCTTGCCGTGCAGGGTCGGCAGGAAGGTCTCGACGTCGAGGCCATGGCGTGATGCCCAGGCACTCCAGACCCGTTCGGCCGAGCGGATCGAGGTGAGAAGGGTGCCGTCCATATCGAACAGAAAGGCGGCGAAGCTGCGGTCGGGCAGGGAAGTGGCCATCGGGCGCATCAATCGAGCTTGCGCTCGTAACGGTCCTTGACTACCTGGCTGATGAAGGTCGACAGGCCGCTGCCGAGCGTTGCCAGGCGCTGCATTTCCGCGATGTTCTCGGCGCCGGCGCTCTGGTCGGTGTAGAGATAGCGGTCGCCGCCCGCGAAGCGCACCGTGATCGAGCGCGCGCCGATCTCATAGGCGAGCACGCCGGATTCGCCGCTCAGGTTTTTGTAGCGTTGCATCCTGTCCTCCACACTGGGGTAGTGCGGCAATTCTAGGCGGTGGCAGGCGGGCGCTCTGTGCTGCGTCGAACAGTGTGGGCTTCGAGAGGGCGCCAGAAAGGCGCCATCGGCAGGATGGCTGCGCCGGTCGCTGGCGCAGCCGGAAAACGCCTCAGCGGGCCGGCTTGCGGCGGCGCGCCGCGCCAGCCAGGCCTGCCGCGCCCAGTGCCAGCAGGGCAATGCTGGCCGGCTCGGGCACCTCGCCCGGGCCGACATAGACCGGCACGATCTTCGGTACGCCGTACTCGTAGCCGCCCATCGCGTCGAGATAGGCGACCAGTTCGGGATCGACGCTGCCGCGGGTGGCCGAACCCTTCAGCGTGTCGAAATACATCACCGGCGGCTCGTCCGTAAACAGGTTGGCGAAGTAGTTGACGGTGTAGGTGAAGCCGCCGCCCTTGGCGCGCTCGAACTCGACGTTCAGGTTCGTGACATGGTCGGCGCCGTAGGTGTCCAGGATCGAGAAATTGGTCGGGCCGTTCTTGCGGAAACGGGTGGACGCGCTGTCGAGGAGCACATCGCCTTCGCCCGTCATCGGATAGAAATACCAGCCGAAACGGCCGTTATCGAACACCGGGTCGGCCAGCTGGAACGAGAACAGCGCAATCGATCCATCGGTATCGTGCTGGACGATGAAGCCGTCCAGGCCGCGGCTCGGCTCACCGTAATGGAAGTCATACTGGACATAGCCGGCCGACGCGTTCAGCGAAAACAAGGCGGTGGCCGCGAGGGCGACGAGTTTTTTTATCATGAGGTTTCCCCTGGTTGTGGAATGCGTCTTACAGCAAGCTCCATGCCACGAAGGAATCATGCGCGGTATCAATGACTTGGGAACTAACAGTATTCGCTGGCGGCGCAATGTGTAAGGTCTGTCGACAAGAGGGGGCCTGTATGCAGGCGTCCGCGACCGGCTGCAGCGCTCGCGCGGGAAACCTACAGCACCTGCGCCACGAACACGATCAATGACGCCGACGGCACCAGCAGCACCTGCGCCAGCAAGGTCCCGGCCAGGCGGCTGCCCACCAGCCAGACGATGGCGTGGCGGAAATCCCCTTCGCTGACGCGCCCCTCCACCACATCGTCGGTCATGCCCGACATGTGCGGATCGATGAACACGGCCATCATGATGGTCGCGCCGCCATTGATGATCGAGGACAGCGTGCTCGAGGTCACCCGCACTTCCGGCGCCAGCGCCCCGGCATACAGGGCCGCGAACACGCCCACCGTCCACAGCGCGACGGCGCCGACGTTGAGCAGGGTGATCGACAGCGACACCGTGTTCCTGCCGCGCAGGCCGCTCACGTTGGACGCCGCCGGCAGGGTGGCCGCATCGCGCATGCGACAGGCCGCCCTTCAAGAAGCCGTGCAGGATCAGCTTGGGCACCGAACGGTGCACCTGGAAGTGGTCCACGGTGCGGCAGAAGACGCGCTGGAAGGTCGGGATGAGCAGGGCGCCGGCCAGCGTCGCCAGCGAGCTTGCCACCAGCAGCCAGCGGAAGTCCGCCAGCAGGTTCGTACTCACCGCGCCGGCCAGGTTCGATTCGACCCGCTTGGCGAGAAACGGACCGAGAAAGGAATTCGAGGTGCGCGAGACCAGCACCAGGATGGAAAACAGCGCAAACGACACCGCAATGCGGCGCGTGCGCACACCGGCGATACGCACGGAATACGCCAGGGTGCCGATCAGGTGGATGACGAAGGTGAGGAAGCAGATCAGCCAGAGCTGGGTATCCATGCGTCGGTGCCGGTGTTGTCAGACACGCATGCTGACATCGAACGGGTGGCGCGGCAAGAAGAAATGGTGCTAGCCCACTTCGTGTCGCCGGGACAGTGCTTGACTCAACGCGGTGAGGTCTGCTCGACAGAAATAAATTTCCTAAATGCTACACCGTTGTTTGTATGGAATGTACAATTTCATAACTGAACATACATCCAGGTCTTACTCATGAAGCGCATTTCAAAATTACTCATCCTCTGTCTCGTCCTTGCTGTAGCCGGCTGTGACAAAGGCATGCTCGACAACCCGATGCGCAAGGCCGTGCGCGAAAAACTCAAGGATCCGGACTCGGCGAAGTGGGGCGAGGTGTATGTCTACAAGAATCGCGCCTGTCTGGAAGTGAATTCGAAAAACTCCTACGGCGGATATACCGGTAAGCAGGCGGCATGGCTGCACAGCTTTGGCGGTGACAGCTGGTACCTCGACAAGATCAATGAGGACGTGTGCTACGAATCTCCTTTGAAAGAACTGGTGGCGATCGACGAAGCCGAAGAAGCGGCCGAAAAAGAGGTTATCGCCCTGCTCGCAAAGATCGGTCGCACGGTTACCCCGCATGAACTGACTATGGTCAACAAGGATGACCCCGCCTCCGACAAATGCGTTGTCCAGGCCAGTAAGGCGATGACGGCAAAACGCATCGCACTCGGCACCAAACCGGATAGCCGTGCCATGTGGGAGAAGGATTACGCTGAGCAGATCGCACCCGTGATCTCGGGTGCTTGCAAGGGCTGATTGCCTGAGCAAGCCATGACGGCGACTTTCGCGCCCGCGAAAAACGCCGGTGCACCGCGCACGCAGGCTGGCGGTTGACGCAGGTGCCGCACGATGCCAAAATTGAAACCCCATTCACCGACTCGAGGAGACACCCATGAACCAGCCTGATACCGTCTCCCGGTCGGCCGCCTGACGCTTCTGTCCATCACGACGATGTCCTGAGCGCGCAAGCGCCCGACCTTCCATTCTTCGATTCCGCCGCGCCCCTGCGGCGGCTTGCGCACGCCTGTGCGCCACTGAATTGGAAAACACATCGTCATGATCGACTTCGATTTCCCGGCCCTGCAAAGGATCGGTTTTCACCCGCAGTTCGTTTCACAACTCGCGGCAGTTTCGCCACCACAGCGCCTGGCCCGCGTCACCGCCGCCGCGCGCGATGCGTACACGCTCGACGACGGGCACGCCACCTTCCAGGGCCGTAGCGCCCGTTTCGACGCGTCGAATCAACCCGTGGTCGGCGACTGGGTGCTCGTCACGCCCAGCCTCGGCGACTGCTGGATCGAGCGCGTCCTGGAGCCGCTTACCCAGCTGACGCGGCGCACACCCTCGGGGCGGCAAGTCCTGGCGAGCAACGTCGATACGGCGCTGCTGCTGATGGGCCTGGACAAGGACTTTAATCCCCGCCGCATGGAGCGCTACATCGCGCTGGTGCGCGCCTGCGGCGTGGCGCCGGTGATGGTGCTGACGAAGCCGGATATCGGCAGCGATGCCGAGAGCAAGATTGCGCAGCTGCGTGGGCGCATTCCTGGCGACGTGCCGGCCGTGACCCTGGTGCCTGCCGAGCAGTCCGATAGCGGCCTGCTGGCGCCCTGGTTGGGAGCAGGGCAAACGCTGGTGCTGCTGGGTTCATCGGGCGTCGGCAAATCGACGCTGACCAATGCCCTCACCGGCAGTGCGCAGGTGACGGGCGGTACCCGCCAGGGCGACGACCACGGCCGCCACACCACCACCGGTCGCTCGCTGCACCGCTGTCCGGGCGGCGCCTGCATCATCGACACGCCGGGCTTGCGCGCCTGGCAGCCCGACGCCGACGAGGATGAGCTCGACGGTGCCTTCAACGATATCGCGGCACTGGCCGAGGCTTGCCAGTTCCGGGACTGCCGCCACGAGAGCGAGCCGGGCTGCGCGGTGCGGGGCAGCGTCGACGAGGACCGGCTGCGCAACTACCGTAAGCTGCTGCGCGAAGTGCAGCGGGCCGCGCAGACGCCGCTGGATAAAATCGCCGAACGCGGCAAGTGGAAGGTATTGGTGAGGGCGGCGCAGGAACGCGGCCGCAACAAGCGCGGCGGCTAGAAAGAACAGCCCCTGGCCGCGGCGCGGCCGCCTGCCAGGGCTGCTTGTCACTACTGGCGTCGCTTATTCGACCAGCTGCTTGCGCACGCGTGCGATGGCCAGTTTTACCTGGTTCGGTGCGGTGCCGCCGACGTGGTCGCGCGCGGCGACGGAGCCTTCCAGCGTCAGCACGGCAAACACGTCGTCCTCGATCAGCGGCGAGAAACCGCGCAGGGTCTCGAGCGACATCTCCGACAGGTCGACGCCGGCACCGTCGCAGGCGCGCACCGCATGGGCCACGGCTTCGTGCGCGTCGCGGAAGGGCAGGCCTTTTTTCACGAGGTAGTCGGCAAGGTCGGTGGCCGTCGCATAGCCCTGCAGGGCGGCGGCGCGCATGTTCCCGGCTTTCACGGTGATGCCGCCGGCCATGTCGGTGAAAATGCGCAGCGTGTCGAGCACGGTGTCGATCGTGTCGAACAGCGGTTCCTTGTCTTCCTGGTTGTCCTTGTTATAGGCCAGCGGCTGGCCTTTCATCAGGGTCAGCAGCGCCGTCAAATGTCCGTAGACGCGGCCGGTCTTGCCTCTGGCCAGCTCCGGCACGTCCGGGTTTTTCTTCTGCGGCATGATCGAGGAGCCCGTGCAGAAGCGGTCGGCGATGTCGATGAAGCCGATGCGCGGGCTCATCCACATGACCAGCTCTTCCGACATGCGCGAGACGTGCATCATGATGAGCGAGGCTGCGGCTGTGAATTCGATCGCGAAGTCGCGGTCGGAGACAGCGTCGAGCGAGTTGTGGCAGACGTCTTCGAAGCCGAGGGTCCTGGCCACGCGCAGGCGGTCGATCGGGAAGGTGGTGCCGGCCAGGGCAGCGGCGCCCAGCGGCAGGCGGTTCACGCGGCGGCGCGCATCGATCATGCGCTCGGCATCGCGCCCGAACATTTCCACATAGGCCAGCATGTGGTGTCCGAAGGTGATCGGCTGCGCCACCTGCAGGTGGGTAAAGCCCGGCATGATGGTGTCATGGTGGCGCTCGGCCAGGTCCGTAAGGGCCGCGCGCAGCTGCTGCAGCAGGGCCAGCACGTCGTCGATGGCGGCGCGCACGTACAGGCGGATGTCGGTCGCCACCTGGTCGTTGCGCGAGCGGCCCGTGTGCAGGCGTTTTCCCGCATCGCCCACCAGCTCGGTCAGGCGCTTCTCGATGTTCAGGTGCACGTCTTCCAGGTCGAGCAGCCACTCGAAGCTGCCCGCCTCGATCTCGCCGCGGATCTGCGCCATGCCGCGTTCGATGTCCAGCAGGTCCTCCTGCGAGATGATGCCCTGCGCGGCCAGCATCTCGGCATGGGCGAGCGAGCCTTCGATGTCGAAGGGCGCCAGGCGCTTGTCGAAGAACACCGAGGCCGTGTAGCGCTTGACGAGGTCCGAGACCGGTTCGGAGAAGCGTGCCGACCAGGCTTCGCCTTTTTTGGAGAATTGTGCAGTCATGGGGATGTCCGGTTGAAGTATCCGTTCGATTATAAACCGCCATCTCGCGGCCCCGCCCGCAGCGGGCCGGGATGACAAGGAGGCGGAAATCGCGGATTATTCGCCTGTCAACATATGCAGCGAAGGAGTACAAGATGGAGAAGATTCGTCAACGCAGCCTGGGCCTGGCGCTGGCTTGCGTCATCGCGGCCGGCCCCGGTGCCGCCGCTGCTGCCCAGCCGGCCCAGCCGGCGCAACTGGCGCCGGCCCAGCCGACGACCGTCAAGGAGGCTGACGGTGCCTCGGTCGACAGCGTCGTCGCCGCCCTCTACGATGTCATTTCCGGCCCCGCGGGAGCGCCGCGCAACTGGAACCGCATGCGCGCGCTGTTCGCGCCGGACGCGAAGCTGATGGTGATCCTGCCCAAGCCCGAGGGCGGCTTCGGCTTGCGCGCGCTGACGGTCGAGGACTACATCAGCCGCAACATGAGCACCTTCAATACCTCCGGGTTCCACGAGCGCGAGATCGCCCGCAGCACCGACAGCTTCGGCCAGCTGGTGCACGTGTTCAGCACCTATGAATTGCTGCGCTCGCCGCACGACCCGAAGCCCTTCATGCGCGGCATTAACAGCATCCAGCTGGCGCACGACGGCAAGCGCTGGTGGATCGCCAACCTGGTCTGGCGCGCCGAAGACGCAGGCCTGGCGCTGCCCGAGCGCTACCTGCCGGCCCGCCCGGAAGGCGCAACGCGGCCCTGATAGCAATTCGGCAATCGAATCTTGTCGATCCTGCAAATGGGGCTAAAATTGGTTTTTTCGCCAGATCGGCCAGGCAGATGACGACCAACGATTCCAGCTTCGAGGCCAGTACCGACCAGTCGCGGCTCGACATCCCGATGATCTACCGTTTCCTCAGCGAGCAGTCGAGCTGGGCGGTCGGGATCTCGCGTCCGCTTGTCGAGCGCGCCATCGAGAATTCGCTTTGCTTCGGCGGCTACCTCGACGGCCGCCAGATCGCCTTTGCCCGCGTGATCACCGACTTCGCCACCTTCGCCAACCTGGTCGACGTCTTTGTCCTGCCGGAATACCGTGGTCACGGCTACGGCAAGCAGCTGGTGGCAGCGGTGCTGCGCCATCCCAGCCTGCAGCGCCTGCGCCGTTTCACGCTGGCCACCAGCGATGCCCAGGGCCTGTACGAGCGTTTCGGCTTCACCGCGCCGCGCCAGCCTGAGACATTAATGGAACGTTACTTCCCGAACATTTATCTCTCCTGAGCGGTCTCAACACGGCGACATCTTTCCCGAATCAGGCTTAGGATTTCCCTGTTCGAGAAGGAGCGTCGTATGTGGCCAATTGCTGGTTCCGTTGCGCTTGCCGCATCCCTGCTGACCGCAATCCCGGCCGAGGCCGAGGTACCGGTCCGTCTCCCCGCCACCAAGGGCTCGCTCGTCATCATCGGCGGCGCGCTGCGCACCGACAACGCCGCCGTCTGGGAACGCGTGGTCGCGCTCGCCGGCGGCAGGGGCGCGCGTATCGCCGTGTTCGCCTCGGCTTCGGCCAACCCGGAAAAGTCCGGTGCCGCCCTCGTCGAACGCCTGAGCAAATATGGCGCCAAGGCCTTTTTCGTCCCCATCGCCGTGACCCTGACCGGCACCGATTACCAGGCCGCGGCCGACAATCCCGAATTGGTGGAGGCGATACGATCCGCAGGCGGCGCGTACTTCGCCGGCGGCGACCAGTCCCGCATCACGCGCGCCCTGCGCCGCCCCGACGGCAGCAACACCCGCGTGCTCGATGCCCTGTGGGACATGTACCGCCGCGGCGGCGTGATCGCCGGCAGCAGCGCCGGCGCCGCCATCATGAGCAGCAGCATGTTCGGTAACCCGAAGCCCGTGCTCGCCACGCTGAAACTCGGCCTCGAGGACGGCCAGGAAATCACGCCCGGCCTGGGCTTCATCGGCGACGACGTGTTCGTCGACCAGCACCTGCTGGTGCGCGGCCGCTTCGCCCGGATGCTGCCGGCGATGCTGCAAAAGGGCTACAAGCTGGGGCTGGGCATCGACGAGAACACGGCGATGATCATCAAGCCCGACCGTGAGGTCGAGGTCGTGGGCTACAGGGGCGCGCTGGTGGTCGATTTATCCAGGGCCCATGCGCAGCAGGGCGCCTTCAACATCAGCAACGTGCGCCTGAGCTACCTCGACAACGGCGACCGCTTCAACATCGCCAGCCGCAGCTTCACGCCCGCGCCCGACAAGGCCGAAGGCCGCCTCGACCCGGCGCGTCCCTACTACCGCGAGCCGCTGTTCTCGGCCGATATCCTCGGCAACAGCACGGTGGTGGACCTGATGGGCAAACTCATCGACAGCGACCAGGTCGAAGCCATCGGCCTGACGCTCGACAGCCCGCACAACGTCCAGCCTGATCTCGGTTTCGAATTCAAATTCACCCGCACCGGGGAAAGCGTCGGCTACATGTCGGCCGCGACCGAGGCGTATTCGGTCTACAACGTGCGGCTCGATATCCGGCCGATCGTGGTGAAGATGCCGCTGTATCACTACAAGTAGCACCCGACGGACGGTTCCAGCGTAATCAACGCTTCACGTTCCTGTGCGCCTTGTAGTCGCCAAAATGGCTCGTCCGGGGCTCCAGCCCACGTTCCTCCATCTTGCGCCGCAGGAGCGCGAAGGCCGCGTCCCTGTCCTGCCCCGACCACGCCGACACCGGCGCCACGACGAAGCGCATGTCGTCGCCGTACAGGACCAGCGTGCCCTGGACGCCGATGTCGACGCGCTCGACGTCGCGCCAGAGCATGCGGTAGCGCCCCATCGTGTTGCGGTGGCCGATGCCATCTTCGTCCAGCTCGAAGCTGCCCGAGGACACGAGGATGTAGGCGCCCAGGGCGATGAAGACCCAGAAGAAGGCGGACGGGCCGTACTGGCCTGCGAGGAAGGCGGCGACACTGCAGCCCAGGAAGATGGCGATGCAGGCCCAGGCGGCAATCGTGTGGCTGCGTAGCCGGACGGTCAGGGGCCGGCCGGTGGAAAACGTCGTGGATGTCATGGAGCGGCTTTCGAAAGGTGCATCAAGAAAAAGGCTGCCGCGCGAGCGCAGCGCGGCAGCCCACCGTCATCCCACGACAGCGCTTAGTCGACCGTGACTTCCTTGCGGTTGTCGCGCGACACGCGGTCGATCATCTTGTTGTAGGGATCGACGCCGACATCGAAAGGCTGCTCCTTGACGGTGATGGTCACGACCGGGTTCTCGCCCGTGAGGACGCGTTTTTCCAGCAGCAGCGCGCGCTCGTCCTGTTCCTTGGCACCCTTGGCGCGCGCGAAGACACCGATCTCCACCGGCTCGTCGTAGGTGCGTGGCGTTTCCCTGCCCTTGCCGTCGGCTTCCATTTTCGCCAGGTGCAGCTTCATCGTCACGTCCCACTGGCCATCGGCGCGCTTCTTCGCCCTGGCCTCGAGGACGCGGTTATCGTAGAAGACGATCTTCTCGAACATGTCGGCGATCAGCGCATGCTTGGCAACCGGCGCCTCGGCGCGGATGTAGTCGAGCAGTTCGGTCGAGGTCGTGAACGGCGCCTCCTGGAAACCCTTGTCCTGCACGAAGCGCTTCAGTGCGCGGTTGAGTGCCTCTTCGCCGATCTCGTCACGCAGGCGATAGAAGATCAGGCTGCCCTTGCGGTAGTGGATGTAGTCCTGGTTTTCCACGCGGTACAGGGGCAGTTCCTCGATCTTTTCGCCGCCGCGCGAGCTCAGGTAGCGATCGAGCTCGTAGCGCAGGAAGCGGCGCATCTTGTCGCGGCCATATTCCTTCTCCATCACCATCAGCGCCGAGTACTGCGCCAGCGATTCGACCAGCATGGTTTCGCCCTGGACGTTCGCGGGAGCGATCTGGTGGCCCCACCACTGGTGCGCCATTTCGTGGGCCGTCACGTAGAACACGTAGTCGATGTCTTCCTTGTCGCGCAGGTCGGCGATGAAGCCGATCGACTCCGAGAACGGGATCGTGTTGGCGAACGACTGCGCGAAGCTGTTGTAGTTCGGGAACTCGAGGATGCGTACCTGCTTGTGCTGGTAGGGCGTGAACTGGGTCGTGAAATAGTCCAGCGACTTCTGCGTTCCCGTAATCATCCGGTCGACGTTGTAGGCGTGCTTGCGGTCGTGGTAGATCTCGATCGGGATGCCGTGCCAGTCGGCCTTCTTCACTTGCCAGTCGGCCGACAGGTAGGCGAAGAAGGGCAGCATCTTCTGGTCCATCTTGTAGTGGTAGTAGTTGCGGCCGTTTTCCTGCCACGACTTTTGCAGGTAGCCGGGCGCCAGCGCGATCTGCTTGCCGCTGGTGGAGACGACGGTGTCGAAACTGATCCAGTCGCCATCGGCACCGAAGGCCGTGTTGGCACGGGCGGCCTGGTCTTCCAGCTTGGCCATGCGTTCGGGTTCGCCCAGGCCGCGCTTGCGGCGCTCGTTGCGGTCGGTGAGCTCGAAGCCGTTCTGGTAGCCGATCGACGGGAAGAACTCGCGGTTGTTGAAGAAAGTACCGTTCAGGTTGACCGTGTCGGGCGTACCGCCGTTCGAGAAGCCCGGGTGGCGCACGTCGATGACGAAGTCCAGCGGCATGCGGGCGCCCGGCGCCAGGGCTTGCGCCAGCTTGATGATGCGGAAGCCGGATGTCTTGTCGTCCAGCTCGACCTTGTGCTCGGGCAGCCCCGACAGGGTGCTTTCGACATCGGGGTTGAACTGCAGGCGCAGCGTGTCGAGCGGCTGGTTCGTCTTGTTCTGCAGGACGTAGCTGCCCTTGATGCGTACGCGGCGCTCTTCCGGATAGATGTCGACCGCGGCGCGGATATCCGTGATCTTCGGATGCGGCAGGTCCTTGTACTTGCGATAGGTTTTTTCGTACAGGGCCTGCTTGTCCATCGTCACATCCTTGGCTTCGTAGCGTGCCAGGGTATTCGTGTTGTGGAAGATCCAGCCGCCGACGCCGCCGAAGGCAAGCAGGCAGGCGGCCAGCGCCACGCCCAGCGGTCCCGTCAGGTGGCGGCCGGCGGCGCACACGGGTGCGCCAGTCGGTCGACAGGCCGCGCACCCAGAAAGCCTGGGCCACGATCAGGGCCGCCACGGTGAACAGGGTCCAGTACAGCGCGAACCAGGCCCAGCCCGTGAGGAAGTGGCCATAGCCGTTCATGTCCGAGTAGGGGGCGCCCGGCAGGCCGGCGAAGCTGTACAGGTTGTGGTCGAAATGCAGGATGCCGGCGACGATCTGCCACACCATCAGCAGGATCATCAACAGGTAGCCGATGAACTTGTTGTTCGTGACGACCTGCGCGACCACGCCGATCAGGGCCATGAAAATGAACGGCAGGCCGGCGATCAGCGCGCCCTTCAGATACAGCTGCAGCTCGACCGGCGCACCGCCGCGCACCAGCTGGATCGCCATCGCGGCCAGCACGCCCGCCAGCATGAAGGCCAGCACCACGCCAACCAGCGCCAGGCTCTTGGCCAGCAGCGGTGCCCAGTTCGGCACTGGCATGGCATCGACGACGTCGGCGATCTTGACCTGGCGTTCCTTGAAGATCAGCTCGCCGGCATAGAAGGTCACGATGATAAGCAGCATGAAGGTGAAACTGGAGCTCAGCAGTTCCACCATCAGGTGGGTCATCGGATAGACGTCGGTGCCGAACATCTGCCCCATCTGGGTCGAGGCGCCGAACATGTTCAGCACGCCGATCAGCAGCATGACGAGGAAAGGCACGCTCTTGAACACGGCTGTGGCATCGAAAGCGAAGATGTGCCAGCACTGGCTCCAGCGCGTCGCACGCGTGAAACGGGGTTCGATGCGCGGCAGCGCGACGGGTTGCGTCACCGGCGCGGCGGCAGCGGCCAGCCTGGCCTTGCCGAACAGGCGCTTGCCGGTACCGGCGCGCTGCGGCTTGAACAGGACCAGGGTCAGGCCGAACAAGCCCAGCGCGACGGCGGCCCACACCGCGCGATTGGCGAGGATATAGCCGCCAAAGGCGGGCAGGCCGGCGTTGGCCTCGGCGGTGGAATAGTAGCGCGTGGCGCGGCCCAGTGCGCGGATACCGAAGGGGTCGGTCAGGACGGCGATCCATTCGTTGTCGAGGTTCGAGGTGAACTTGCCGGCCACCACCCACAGCACGAACAGGGCCAGCACGCCGACGTACACCAGCATGATCGAACGCGTGGTCGAGGCCAGCAGCATCAGCAGGGCGCCGATGAAGAACAGGTTGGGCACGACGATCACGGCCAGGGACCACAGGTAGGCGCCGCCCGGGAAGGGCCCGACGCGCTGGGTGTCGACCCAGGGCATCTGCGGTCCCAGCATCATGCCCAGGACGATGACGGCGAAGATGACCAGGCAGGCGACCAGCCCGGCGGCGAAACGGCCGGCCAGGTAATCGTGCTTCTTCATCGGGGTGGCGAACAGCATGTCGGAAATGCCGACTTCGCTGTCGCGCAGCACGGTGCCGGCCATGAAGATGGTGACGACGAACATCGACATCAGGCTGAAGACGCCGAGCAGCTGGGCGACGACGAGCGGCGCGTTGCGGTTGACGTTGCCGATGGCGCCGCCAACGGTGACGGCATCGGTGGTCGTGGCGGCAAAGGCGAGCGCGCCGAAGATCAGCGCGCATACCCAGAGCAGGGGCTGGCGCAGCTGGGTGCCCAGTTCGAAGCTGAAGAATTCTTTCAACATGCCGGCTCCTTAGACGACGGCCGCTTGCGCATCGCTTGCCGCGGCGGCGACCTTCGCGCCCCCGCCGCTGGCATTGCGGATCTGCAGGAAGTAGACGTCTTCCAGGTCCGGCTCGACACTGGTGAAACCGTCGTCCGGCTGCGACTCGGCATACACGTTGATCTGCGGCCGCCCCGCCACCAGGCGGGTCGACAGCACGTTGAAGCGCTGCTGGTATTCGGCCAGGGCTTCCTGGCTGACGGTGCGGCGCCAGACGCGGTTCTTCAGCGTGTCGATGGCAGCCTGCGGTTCGCCCTGCAGCAGCACGGTGCCCTTGGCGATCATCGCCATGCGCGGGCACAGGTCGGTAACGTCCTCGACGATGTGGGTCGAGAGGATGACGACGACCTGCTCGCCGATCTTGGCCAGCAGGTTGAGGAAGCGGTTGCGCTCGTCCGGGTCGAGGCCGGCGGTCGGCTCGTCGACGATCACCAGGCGCGGCGCGCCCAGCAATGCCTGGGCGATGCCGAAGCGCTGGCGCATGCCGCCGGAATAGGTGCCGAGGGCGCGCTTGCGCGCATCCCACAGGTTGGTCTGGTGCAGCAGCGCTTCCACGGCTTCCTTGCGCTCGCCCTTGGCAGTCAAGCCCTTGAGGACGGCGAAGTGGTTCAGCAGCTTTTCGGCGCTGACCTTCGGGTAGACGCCGAAGTCCTGGGGCAGGTAGCCGAGCTGGCGCAGCAGCGCTTCCTTGTTCTGCAGGACGTCGAGCCCGTTGAAATGGATGCTGCCGCTGTCGGGTTCCTGCAGCGTCGCAATGGTGCGCATCAGCGAGGACTTGCCGGCGCCGTTGGGCCCGAGGAGACCGAACATCCCGTTCGGGATCTCCAGGCTGACATTGTTGATGGCCTTGACGCCATTGGCATAGGTCTTGTTGAGCTGCTTGATCGATAGCATCGGTGTTCTCCAGGAGTGTGGACGGCTTGCCCTTTTGTTTTATGGAAGCGGGCGGCGGGAATTATTTCCTCCCTGACAATCTACAGTTAATGAAAAGCAATGTCAGCATTTTGTGACAGACTGCGCGAAATCGGGAGTGGAAGGCGGATTCCCGGGAATATGCATGCGGCATCGCAGGAGGCGATGCCAATCGGTAGGGGCGGCCTGGCGCTGCCTGCGAGGCCACGCTCGGACGGCCTGGCCGAAGTGGGGTCCCGTGCACTGGGGCGGCAGGGCGTGCGGCGTTAGCGCCGGTAGGACTCGCAGCCGATTCCGTCGTGGTCGCGGTCCAGGTGGCGTGCGTACCCGGGCTCGCCAAACCGGACAGGGGCGGCGCCGGCCGCGCGCGCTTGCGCACAGTTCGCAAATGGGCGTCCTGCGCGCGGCTCGGCCGGTGGGGCGGGCGTTTGCGGCGCGGCCCGGGAAGCATCGGTGTATAAACGGGGGATGGGCGGCGGCCGGGAGGTGCCGCGGTGACAATGGTAGTCGCCGGTCTTGTGGTTGGTGTGGCAACCGTGGGCGTTCAGGCCCCCGCCATGCGCGAAAGCCGCGCCGGGCAGGCTCAAGCCCATGCATACAACAAGCAGGTGCAGGCGCGGTGTCGCAGCAGCCGGCGCTCCCGGCAAGCCGCCAGCATATCCGTGTTTGTCCGGCATTGAATCCCCATGAGCAGGCCTGACGATATGCAGGCATGCAGGGAGTATAACGCCTGTTGTGCAATAGTTATTTCTTTTGTGCATCAAAGAGCATGCAGCGTCGCTTGCGCGTGTCAGGCGCGCTGTGCCGGCTGGTCGCGCCTGCGCAGGCGTCCGGGCGGAGGCAGGCCATGGGTGCGGAAGTGGCGCCGCAGCGATTCCGCGGACCCCAGGCCGGCGAGGTCGGCCACCGCGTCGATGGCCAGTGCCGGCCGCGTCTCCAGCAGGCGCGCGGCCAGGCCGATGCGTTCCCGCACCAGCCAGGCCAGCGGCGCCAGGCCGGTCGACTCTTGAAGCGGCGCTGGAAGGTGCGCGTTCCCATGCGTGCCTGCCCGGCCATCGAGGCCACCGTGTGGCCGGCGCGGATGTTTTCGCGTACCCAGTCCATCAGCGGTGCGATCGCGTTGGCGTCTTCGGCGGGCAGGGGGCGCTTTACCAGTTGCCGCTGGTCGCCGTCGCGGTGCGCCGGAATCACCAGCCGCTGCGCCACCCCGTTGGCGATGGCGGCGCCGAAGTCGCTGCGCACCACGTGTAGCAGCATGTCGAGGCCCGCCGCCGAGCCGACCGAGGTCACCACGCGGCCGTCCTCGACGTACAGGGCACCGGGATCGATGCGCACTTGCGGGAACTCCCTGCCGAGACGTTCCAGGTAGCGCCAGTGCGTGGTCGCCCTGCGCCCATCGAGCAGGCCGGCGTGGGCCAGGACGAAAGCGCCGGAGCAGATCGCGCAGATGCGCGCGCCGCGTGCGTGCGCCGCCTGCAGGGCCGCGACCAGCGGCGCCGGCGGCGCTTCGGCGGCATCGCGCCAGCCCGGCACGACGATCGTGTCGGCGTCGGCAAGCGCTTCCAGGCCATGCGGCGCCTGCACCGTCAGGCCGCCCATGGCGCGCAGCGGGCCCGCCTCGGCGGCGCAGACGGCGTGGCTGTACCAGGCGACGCCGAGCTCGGGGCGCGGCAGTGCGAACAGTTCGATGGCGCACCCGAATTCGAAGGTGCACAGGCCGTCGTAGGCCAGGATGGCGACGTGGTGGGGCATGGCGCAATGTTACCAATTTCTGTCATGGATCGATCTGCCGGCCTGGCCGCGGGCAGGGCACACTGGCTGCTCACTTCACAGGAGAAACCGATGAGCTCTTCCGTCAGCGCCGTTCCCGCCGCATCCGCCGACCGCGCCGCCTGCCACTTCGGCACGGCGCTCGAATTCGAGACCGATTGCGCCGACGTGTTCGGCGCGATGTCGAGCGCCCAGCAGGATTTCGTCCTGCTCGATGTCCGCAGCCCCGAACTGTTCGCGCAAGGTCACGTGCCCGGTGCGATCAACCTGCCGCAGCGAAAAATCGTCGACGTCAAACTGCGCGATTATCCGGACGCGACGCTGTTCGTCGTCTACTGCGCGGGACCGCACTGCAACGGCGCCCACCGCGGCGCCTACCGGCTGGCGAAGCTGGGGCGGCCGGTCAAGCTGATGGTGGGCGGCGTCACCGGCTGGGTCGACGAGGGTTTCGCGCTTGCCCGCGCGGATACCGCGTGAGGCGCTGTCCCTACAGGCAACGCGGCCGGATCTCGTCGCGCAGCAGGCGTGCCTGCGCTTCGACCATCGGCAGGTTCGGGTCGTGGCCCGCGCGCGGCACCACCACCAGCTTTTTGACTGGCGCCTGGAGGGCATCGAAATAGCGCTGCGTGACGGCGGCCGTGGTCAACAGGTCCTCGCTGCCCTGCACCAGGTAGACCGGCAGGCTGAAGTCCGGGCCCAGGCGGTACAGGTCGATCGTTGCCGCCATGCCGTCATTGCGCATGCCGACGAACTGCAGGAAGGAGTAATCTTCGCCGGCTTCGTAGTCGGCCTGGGCCTGGGCTGTCGCATGGATCGCGCCCGGTTCGCTCCAGCTACGCGGCATCGGGTCGGTGCGCATCGCCTCGTACTTGCGCATGGCCTTGCGTTCGATGCCGAAGGAACGGGGATTGGTCCAGGGCGGCGGGCCCAGCGCTTCGATCCTGGCCGCCGTCTCGGTATCGCCGGCGGCGCGTGCCAGTGCGATCAGCCTGGCATGGCCATCGACGTTTTCGCGCTGCGCCACCACCTGCGCCGTGCCGAGGTAGGCGCAGAACTGCCCGGGGCTGGCCTTGGCCATGTGCACGGCCAGCACCGAGCCCCAGGAACTGCCCATCAGGATCAATTTGCGCTTGCCCAGGCGCGCAGCGACGTGGCGCGCCACCGCCAGCCCGTCGTCACGCAAGCCTTCCACGGTGAGTGTTTCGTCGTCGGCCGGCTTGTTGCGGCCATAGGTCATGCCGGCGCCGCGCTGGTCCCAGTGCACGACCGTGAAATCCTTTTCCCAGGCGCGGTAGGGCCCCTTGTCGTAGATGCTGAGCGGATTGCCGGGGCCGCCGTGCGCCACCAGGATGACCGGATTGGCACAGCTGTCGCCCTGCATCGTGATCCACTGCTCGATGCCGTTGATGCGGACGAAGCCCTGTTCATCCACGCGCTGTCGGGCGCTGGCGCAGGCCGGGGCGGTCTCGGCCGCGGCGCAGGCGAAGGGGAGCGCCAGCAGGGCGCCTGCAAACAAGCTCGACAGGGTTTTCATCGGTCTCCGGTCATTGTCGTTATTGTTGACTGACAATCATCTATCGGCTGCCATGGGCCGTCAACAAGGATCGGATATGCATCGGCAGGGCAGGCATTGCTGTTGTGCCAGGATTACAATGCCGGGATCGACTCCATCGAGGACTTGCCATGCCCCGCTTCTTTCCGCGCCTGCTTCTTGCTGTCTGCCTTTTCATGGGCGGCCTTGCCCACGCCGCGCAACCGGCCACCGTGCGCGTCGATTACGCCCACAGCGGCAATGCCCTCGGCGACAGCTATGCGCTGGAACAGGTCGCGATCGAGCCGCTGCCCTGGCCAGGCGACACCACGCGCAGCCTGGACAACACGAACCGCGGCCAGAACCGGGTCGAAGTGGCCGATGCGAAGACGGGCGACCTGCTCTATTCGCGCGATTTTTCCACCATCTTCGGCGAGTGGCGCACGACCGACGAGGCCAATAAAATCAGCCGCAGCTTCCAGGAATCGGTGCGCTTTCCCAAGCCCGACCGCCCGGTGCGCGTGCGCATTCTCAAGCGCGACGAGCGCAATGCGTTTTCGGTGGCCTGGAGTATCGAGATCGATACCGATGCGCCGGATGTGGTGAGGAAGCAGCCGGCGGTAGTGGCGAAGCCGATTCCCGTGCACGTCAGCGGACCGTCGCCGCAGAAAGTCGACCTGCTGATCCTCGGCGACGGCTACACCGCCAGGGAAATGGCGAAGTTCGAGGCGGATGCGCGCCGCCTGGCGAAGCACCTGTTCTCGGTCTCGCCCTTCAAGGAGCGCGCCAACGACTTCAACGTCTGGGCGCTGGCCGTGCCGACCGAAGCGTCGGGCGTGTCGCGCCCCTCGACGGGCGTGCACCATGCCTCAAACCTGGGCACCCGCTACGACATTTTTGGCAGCGAACGCTATGTGCTGGCGCTGGACAACCGGGCGCTACGCAACATCGCCCAGCACGCGCCCTACGAATTCATCGAAATCCTGGTCAACAACGAAACCTATGGCGGCGGCGGCATCTTCGGCCAGTTCAGCACGGCCGCCGCCGGCAATGCCTGGGCCAACTATTTGTTCGTGCACGAGTTCGGCCACCACTTTGCCGGCCTGGCCGACGAGTACTACACCTCGCCCGTGGCCTATGCCGCCAGCAGCACGCGCATGGAACCCTGGGAGCCGAACGTGACGGCGCTGCGCGACCCGGCCCAGCTGAAGTGGAAGCGCCACGTGCAGGCCGGGACGCCCCTGCCGACGCCGTGGCCGAAAGCCCAGTACGAGGAGCGCTCGCGGGCCTACCAGAAACGGCGCGCCGCGCTGCGCGAACAGAACCGGCCCGAAAGCGAGATGGATGCGCTGTTCCGCGAAGACCTGGCCGCCACCCGCGCCCTGTTCGACCGGCAGCCCCATCGCCATGCCATCGGCGCCTTCGAAGGCGCGAACTACGAAGCCAGCGGCTACTACCGCCCGGCGATGCAATGCATCATGTTCGATCGCAGCGAGGCATTCTGCCCGGTCTGCGCGGACGGGATCCTCGACATCATCGACCTGTACGCCGGTCCAGCCAAACGCTGACCGTAGGCAATTGATGCAATCTTTGTAACTTGATGTAACGCAACGAGTGTTTGTGTGGTGACGAACAGACCCACCTCACCCCGCGGCCTATTCTGGACCTGTACTTAACAAAAAGTTAAACACAGCATGCGGACACGGTTCCGCAGCCCACCATAGACCGAAAGGACAGACATCATGAACAAACTGCTCGCCACCCTGATCGCCGCCTTCCTCGCCACCGGCGCCTGCGCGCAAACCCAGACCACCGTCACCCAGGCCACCACCACCCCGGCCGCCAGCGAAGCCGTCGTGAAAGCCGAAGCCCGTGCGGAAAAGGATGTCGCCAAGGCCGAAGCGAAGGAAATGAAGACCGCCTCCAAGGCCGATGAGAAGGCCGCCAAGGCCGTCGCCGACGCCCAGGAAAAGAAAGCCAGGGCCCATGCGAAAGCCGTCAAGGCCCACGCCAACGCCGCCGAGAAGGTGACCAGGGCCGATCCGGAAGACCGCGCCAAGGCAATGGCCAAGGCCGAGGAAAAAGTGTCGGAAGCGAACCTGAAGGCCGAGAAGGAAATGATCAAGGCTGACGAGAAATCGCTGAAGACCCAGGTCGATGCCGCCGCCGACAAGGCGCAGGCCGCCGCCAGGACCGAGCAGGTCCGCGCCGAAGCCACCGCCGACGTGCACAAGGCTGCGGCCAGGAAGTAATCGGGTCCTGCCACAAAAATGTGCCGGCGCGAGCCGGCATTTTTTTGGGGAGGTGGATCGCTCAGGCGGCTGCGGCCCTGCGCTCCCAGGCCGCCCCGTCGACGCCCTTGAGCAGGAGCCACAGGCAGAACGCGCTCTCGCCGACGAGTGCGGGCAACAGGATGAAAGGGAACAGCAGCGCTTGCAGGGCTGGCGAGAGGATCATGCTGAAGCTGTTGATGAGATAGCCTGCCCCCGCGAGCTGCATCAGCACGCCGATCCACTTCGGAAAGAACCCTGACTTGCGGATCAGGTGCCCGGCGATCAGGCATTCGATGCCGAAGAAGATCAGGGCCAGGCCGAAGGCATGGGCGTGCGCGACGATGGACTGGTAGGCCGTCAGGTACAGCAGTTGCGGGTCGACGGCTTTCAGGTAAGCGGCATCGGACAGGGGCGTGAGCACCGCGTGCAGGTGCAGCGCGCTGATGCTCTCGACGGCGAGGGACACCAAGGCGAAGCAGACCAGCAGGCGCGCCAGGTTCCTGTCGACCGGGCGCAGCAGCAGGTAGCAGGTGAAAGTGAGCCCGACGGCGCAGATCAGCAGCAGATCCTGGGCCGCGATGCCCAGGCGCCAGAGCGACGGCGTCGCCAGGATATGCTGCGCCGTCGCGGCCGGATCGCCCGTCACGACAAGCGTCCCGCGGATCACTGTTTCACCGAACAGGCCGATGACGATGATGAGCAGGTACAAGATTCCGGCGAAGCGGGCCCAGGCCTGGATCGGCATCTGGTGCGGCAGGGGGCGGGAGTTCGGCATGGAGTGATCCGGTTCGGGATGCCGCGTCAATTGGGCGCAGCGCCAGCACGCAGGGACTGCTCGCCGGGGCCCCTGAAGTAGGTCGCGATCACGTAGCGCCACGGGAGGGCGAGCGGGATCAGGACAACCAGGCCGACAGCGAACAAATTTTCCGCCATCGCCGGCGACAGCGGTCCCGCGCGCAGTGCCGGCACCCCGACGACAAGCAGCCAGAGCGCTTTCCACAGCAGTTCCCACAACAGCACCGGCAGCATCCGCAGCGGATAACGCACGCCCAGCGCGCACAGCACGCCAAAGGCGGCCAGCATGCAGTTCACGAAGCCCTGCATCAGCTCCCAGGGTTGCTCGTGGCGGATGACGCCGGGCCAGACGACGATGCCGAGGCCGACGGCGATCAGGAGATACAGGGCGCGGAGCAGGTTCAGGCGCAAGGATGAAACGGCGGGCATGGCGGACTCCTTTGAAAGGACTTGCAGGGGGGCGTGCTCGAGGGGCTTATCCGACGTCTTTCAGCAGTTTTTCGACCGACGCCATGCGCGTCTGCATGTCCAGCAGCGATGCCTGGATGGCACCCAGCGCCGCGGCCGTTTCTGCCTGGGCGGCGGCCGCGCTTTCGGCGGCGAGGCGATAACTGTTTTCGCTGGCGATGCGGGCTTTGGCTTGCTGCACCGAAGCGTAGGCGCGCATGCCAAACACGAGGATGACGGTGCCGAAGGCGATGGCGAGCGTGAGCAGGTACACATGTTCTTTCATGGCGGTCTCTAGTCGTTGATGTTGTTGGTCAGGGATTGGGCAGCCGCGGCGATCCGGGCGGGCGTCAATGCGAGGTCGAAGGGATTTACTTCAAAAAAATTCAAGGCTTTGCCCTCGGGCGAGAGTTCCAGCTGGCTCACGACCAGGCCGGCCTCCTGCAGTTTTTGCAGGTGCAGGTGCAGGAGCGGGCGGCTCATGCCGAGTTCGCGCGCCAGCTGGCTCACGTAGTTGCGCCCGCCCGCCTGCAGCGCCGCGATGATGCGCAGCCGGTGCGGATTGGACAGGGCCGCCAGCACGGCCAGCAAGGCATCGCCATCCAGTTTGTCCAGTTGTTGTTTCATGTGTAAACAATATCTGACATGTGAAAGCGTGTCGAGTCTATTTTATGGATGAGTGCTTCGTGTCCGGCTGTGCGTAGGTACAACCGCGTGGAGTCCCGACTCCACGCGGAATGGAACCGGTGCGTGCCGCGCAGTTCGTAGGGTGGGCGCCCCGAGCCCACGCGGTATCGATCCGGTGCGTGCCGCGCAGTCGGCAATAACCATGGATTGGCAGTGCAAAAAAATGCCGGCACAAGGCCGGCATTCATTCACTGCGCGTTACGCCACCAATCACTCCCCCGTCGAGCGCATCGCCAGGTCGGTTGCCTTCAGCTTCTGCGACAGCGGCTTGCCCTTGCGCGCGCGCTTGCCGAAGTGCGGTTCCAGCCCGGATGCGTACAGCTCCACCGTGCGCGGCTTGGAGCCGGCCCAGGTGCCGATGACGTTCACGCCTTTCTGGCTGATCGGCTGGGCAGCAATCAGCTGCTCCTTCGGATCGAGTTCCATCAGCGTCACGCCGCGGCCGCCATTGGTCAGTACCTTCATCTCGTCGATGCCGAACACGAGCACGCGGCCATTGCCGGAGAGGCAGGCGATCGCGCCAGCACTGTCGAGCACCACGCGCGGCGGCAGCGGCAGGGCGCCGTCGTCGAGCGTGATGAAGGATTTACCGCCCTTCAGGCGGCTGGCCATGTCGCCCGCCTTCGAGATGAAACCGAAGCCATTGGACGTCGCCAGCAGCAGGCGCGTGTCGGCGGAACCGGCAAAATAATGCAGGATCCGGACGCCGCCCGACAAGTCGACCAGGGTCGTGATCGGCACGCCGTCGCCGCGCGCACCCGGCAGGGCGGCCACCGGCACCGAATAGGTCTTGCCGTTGTCGCCGATACCGACCAGCGAATCGACCGTGCGGCATTCGAAGGAAGAAAGCAGCGAGTCGCCGGCCTTGAAGGTGAACTGCGCCGGGTCGTGGCCAATGCCGGTACGGGCGCGTACCCAGCCTTTTTCCGACACGATGACCGTCACCGGTTCGTCGATGATCTTCTGCTCGGCCACGGCCTTTTGCGCTTCTTCGATCAGCGTGCGGCGGGCGTCGCCGAACTGTTTCGCGTCCGCCTCGATCTCGCGGATGATGGTGCGCTTCATGGTCGACGGATTGGCCAGGATGTCTTCCAGCTTTTCCTTCTCGCCGCGCAGCTGCGACAGCTCTTGCTCGATCTTGATCGCTTCCAGGCGTGCCAGCTGGCGCAGGCGGATTTCCAGGATGTCCTCGGCCTGGATCGCGGACAGGCGGAACTCCTCCATCAGCGCCGCCTTCGGCTCGTCCGCATTGCGGATGATGGCGATCACCTTGTCGATGTTCAGAAGGACGATCTCGCGGCCTTCCAGGATGTGGATGCGGTCGTTGACCTTGTCCAGCCTGAATTCGGTGCGGCGGCGGACGGTGGTGAAGCGGTAGTCGATCCATTCCTGGATGATCTCGGCCAGGCCCTTCTGGCGCGGACGACCGTCGCCGCCGATCATCACCAGGTTGATCGGCGTCGAGGTCTCGAGCGAGGTATGTGCCAATAGCAGCAGCATGAATTCGTTCTGGTCGAGGTTCTTCGACTTCGGCTCGAACACCAGGCGCACGGCGGCTTCGCGGCCGGACTCGTCGCGCATCGTGTCGAGCGCGTTCAGGATGGTCTGCTTGAGCGCGATCTGTTCCGGCGTGAGCGTCTTCTTGCCGAGCTTGACCTTCGGGTTCGTCAGCTCTTCGATTTCCTGCTGCACGCGCGCAGCCGAGGTGCCCGGCGGCAGTTCGGTGACGACCGCCTGCCATTGGCCACGTGCGAGCTCTTCGATCTTCCAGCGCGCGCGCACCTTCAGCGAACCGCGGCCGCTGGCGTACATGTCGGCGATCGTTGACGCCGGCGTGATGATCTGGCCGCCGCCGGGGAAGTCCGGGCCCGGCATCAGGGTGATCAGTTCGGCGTTCGCGATCTTCGGGTTGCGGATCATGGCGACGGCCGCCTCGGCCACTTCGCGCAGGTTGTGCGAAGGGATCTCGGTCGCCATGCCCACCGCGATACCGGAGGCGCCGTTGAGCAGCACCATCGGCAGGCGTGCCGGCAGCGTGCGCGGCTCGTTGGTGGAACCGTCGTAGTTGGGCTGGAAGTCGACCGTGCCCATGTCGATTTCATCGAGCAGCAGGCGCGAAATCGGCGTCAGGCGCGCTTCCGTGTAGCGCATTGCCGCAGCGCCGTCGCCGTCGCGCGAGCCGAAGTTGCCCTGGCCGTCGATCAGCGGGTAGCGCAGCGAAAAGTCTTGGGCCATGCGCACGAGGGCGTCATAGACCGACTGGTCGCCGTGCGGGTGCAGTTTGCCGAGCACATCGCCGACCACGGCCGCCGATTTGCGCGGTTTCGCAGTGGGCCCCAGGCCGAGTTCGTTCATCGCGTACAGGATGCGGCGCTGTACCGGCTTCTGGCCGTCGGCGACGTCCGGCAGGGCGCGTCCTTTCACCACCGAGACCGCGTAGTCGAGATAGGCGCGCTCGGCGAAGGTCGACAGGGTCAGCGTTTCGATGTCGTCGGCCGGCTCGGCGGCTTGTTCGAAGAGGTTTGCTTGGGTAGTCATAGTTCAGTTTGTTCGTTCGTTCGCGGCTCGCGGAGGCGTTTCGATTTTTTGATGTTGTACCGCGTGGGCATGAATGCCCACCCTACCAAACCGTAGGGTGGGCACCGTCATTGAAGCCCCCGGCTTCAATGACCCCACGCGGTTTTTTCGTACGGTGGAACCCGCACACCGCATCAAATATCCGCTTCCGTCTCGTTCCCGTGTTCCTCGATCCACGCGCGGCGGGCGGCGGCTTCGCCTTTGCCCATCAACATGTTGAAGCGCGCGCTCGATTCGCCGTGGTCGAAACCGTTCAGGGCCACCGGCAGCAGGCGGCGCGTGTCCGGGTTCATGGTCGTTTCCCAGAGCTGTTCGGCATTCATCTCGCCCAGGCCCTTGAAACGGGAAATGCTCCAGCTGCCTTCCTTCAGGCCATCCTTTTTGAGCTTGTCCTCGATCGCCAGCAATTCGCCGTCGTCCAGGGCATACAGCTTCTGCAGCGGCTTCTTGCCGCGTGCCGGCACGTCGACGCGGTACAGCGGCGGACGCGCCACGCAGATGTGGCCGTGGCGGAACAGGGCAGGGAAATGTTTAAAGAACAAAGTGAGCAGCAGCACCTGAATATGGGAGCCGTCGACGTCGGCGTCCGACAGGATGCAGATCTTGCCGTAGCGCAGACCGGACAAATCCGGCGAATCGCCGTGCGAGTGCGGGTCGACACCGATCGCCACCGAAATGTCGTGGATTTCGTTGTTGGCGAACAGGCGGTCGCGGTCGGTTTCCCAGGTGTTCAGGACCTTGCCGCGCAGCGGCAGGATCGCCTGGTATTCCTTGTCGCGGCCCATCTTTGCGGAACCGCCCGCCGAGTCGCCCTCGACCAGGAACAGTTCGTTGCGGGTGAGGTCGGTCGATTCGCAATCGGTGAGTTTACCCGGCAACACCGCCACGCCCGAGGACTTCTTCTTCTCGACCTTTTGCAGCGAACGCATGCGCGACTGCGCCTGCTTGATGACGAGGTCGGCCAGTTTCTTGCCGTATTCGACGTGCTGGTTCAGCCACAGTTCGAGCGGCGGTTTCGTGAACGTCGAGACCAGTTTCACGGCGTCGCGCGAATTCAGGCGTTCCTTGGTCTGGCCCTGGAACTGCGGATCCAGCACCTTCGCCGACAGCACGAAGGAGACGCGTGCGAACACGTCTTCCGGCAGCAGCTTGACGCCTTTCGGCAGCAGGCCATGCAGTTCGACAAAGCCCTTCACGGCGCCAAACAAGCCGTCGCGCAGGCCGGACTCGTGCGAGCCGCCGCTGGGCGTCGGGATCAGGTTGACGTAGGACTCGCGCACGACGCCGCCTTCCTCGTTCCAGGCCACGACCCAGGCCGCGCCTTCGCCTTCGGCAAAGCTTTCGTCGCCAGCCGCCGCATAACCTTCGCCCTCGAACAGCGGGATCACGGTCTGGCCGCTCGAGGATTGCGCCATCGCTTCGGTGAGGTAGCCGCGCAGGCCTTCGTCGTAGCGCCAGGTCTGGACGTCGCCGGTTTTCGCGTTCGTCAGCGTGACGGTGACGCCCGGCAGCAGCACGGCTTTCGAGCGCAGCAGGCGCTGCAGGTCGCCCATCGGGATGTTCGGCGAATCGAAATATTTGCCGTCGGGCCAGGCGGTGACGCGGGTGCCGTTCTTCTTGCCGCCGCGTTCGAACGGTGCGGAGGTCAATGGTTCGATCACGTCGCCATCGGCGAAGACCAGGCGGTGCACGCCGTTGTCTTCGTGCTTGCGCCAGACGGTGATTTCCAGGCGCTTCGACAGCGCATTGGTGACCGAGACGCCGACGCCGTGCAGGCCGCCCGAGAAGGCATAGGCGCCGCCCGAGCCCTTGTCGAACTTGCCGCCGGCGTGCAGGCGCGTGAAGACGATCTCGACCGTGGAGACGCCTTCTTCGGGGTGCAGGCCGACCGGAATGCCGCGGCCATCGTCCTCGACGGTGATGGAACCGTCGACATTGAGGGTCACGCCGATGTTCTTGCAGTAGCCGCCGAGCGCCTCGTCGGAGGCGTTGTCGATCACTTCCTGGATGATGTGCAGCGGGTTCTCGGTCCGGGTGTACATGCCCGGGCGCTGCTTCACGGGCTCGAGTCCCTTGAGGACGCGGATGGATGATTCGCTGTAGTCGGGTGCGGGTTTCTTGGTTGCCATGCTGGTCAGGTTTTGTTCGAAAGCCTGCGCATTCTATCTTGTCGGAAGGAAAAAGCAGGAGTGTTGCGGGCGATTGTCCTTGTCAGCGCATACAAACGTGCGTAGATTGATACGCAGCTTGCTAAGTCAAGGGACTCGGAAACCTTCGCGCGAGGGACCTTGGCCAAAACATATACTGTACATCCATACAGTAGATAAGGCAAGAATCGCCGGCCTTCGCAGACGGGAGTACAACAACTCCGGTCCTGGCTGCCGGCATTGGGTCGACATCATGCACGCACGGAAAATAGCGATCGCGATACGTCTGCTCGGACTTGGGGACTGCGACCGTGCGCGCATGCGCACGCTGCTGGCTGCGGCGCCCCACACCGGCCCCGTCTATTGTTGCCTGCATGAGGACAGCCTGCAAGAACCGGATCTCGTCATCGTCGACGGCGGCAACCCGGCTGCTCTCGCTTCCCTGGAAGCCATGCGTTGCGCGCCGACAGTGCTGGTGGTCGGCGGCAATCCCTGCCCCGGGTACGACCAGCTGGCGCTGCCGTGCGAACCGGCGGCCCTGTATGCTGTACTGGGCCGCCTGCAGGAAGAGCGGCGGCGCACACTGGCACTGCTGCGCGCGTGGCGAGCCCCTGCTGGCCGAACGCCGCCGCTGCCCGCGCATCGCCAGCAGCGGCCCCGACGCGGCCCGGCGCCAGCCGCCGCGTCCCGGCAAGCTGCTCGTCGTCGACAAGGGCGGCGCCTTCCGCGACCATCTTGCCCACCTGGTCGACCAGCGTGCGTTGCCGGTGACCTGGACCGACAGTGCCGCCACCGCTGTGCGCCTGTGCGACGAAACGCCGGTGGTGCTGGCGCTGATCAATACCTCGGCCCGGGCATCGACCCCTATGCGCTGAGCCGTGCCATCAAGTCGCAGGCCGGGGCAGGGCGCACGGCCGTGGTGCTGCTGGTCGGCCATACCTTTTCCTACGACAGCGCGCTGGCCCGCGGCGCCGGGGTCCGCGGCCTGCTCGACAAGCCGGTGGCCGACCGCAACCTGGTGGCAGTGCTGCAGCGCCTGGCCGCCTTGCCGGCGCCCGGCGCCTGAAGCGTTTCAAGGCGGTCTTTCGCGGTGCCGCGGAGGGAGTGGCTACGCTCCAACCGATCAGTGTGATTTAGTTACAACTTCGAATCGTGCGCGACCGTGACGCCGCTATATTGAAGACATGGCAGACGATCACCAACAGCAACGTGGAGAATCCCCTGGCCCGCCGCTGGAGACCCGTCCCGACGCACCGGAGCGGGTTCCCGACCGCCGCGGCCCGAACCGCATGCCGGACGGACCCTCCGGCTCGGCCGGCCACATCCTGTCTTCGCGCTGGCGCGCCCTGCGCGACCGCTTCAGCCGCGATTTCCTGCGCAGCACCTTGCGCATCGGCGTGTCGGCACGCATCTACCATCCCGAACCGGGCGCCACCGGGCTGCGCAGCAAGAACCTGCAGTATCTCGAAGAATCGATCGCCCAGTGGGTGATGTCGCGCGACGTGCTGGTGTTCATGATTCCGACGGTGAACGCCAATGGCCTGCTCCACCCCAGCAACATCACGCTGCGCCACTATGCGCGCCACCTGGACGGCCTGGTGCTGCAGGGCGGTGCCGACGTGTCGCCGCACACCTATTCCGAAACGCCCACGCGCCCCGAGTGGAATGGCGACCGCGCGCGCGACGTGTACGAACTCGAACTCCTGCACGAATTCGTCGAGGCCGGCAAACCCGTGCTGGGCGTCTGCCGCGGCTGCCAGCTGATCAATGTTGCCTTCGGCGGTTCGCTCTACCAGGATGTGGCGACCAATGTACCGGAAGCCATGGCCCACGTGCACACCGACTACGACGCCCACCGCCATGCCATCGAATTCCCGCCCGGCTCCTCGCTGGCGCGCATGTTCCCCCGCGCCGGGCGGCCGATCGTCAACTCGATCCACCACCAGGCCGTGAAAGAACTCGGGCGCGATATACGGGTCGAGGCGGTGTCGCATCCGGACGGCATCGTCGAGGCGATCCGCTACCAGCGGGCCAAGTTCGTGATGGGGCTGCAGTGGCACCCGGAATTCCACCGCGCCGGCGGCACCGACCTGCTCGACTGCACGCCCGTGCTCGACGAGTTCCTGCGCGCGGCGCGCGAGACGCGGCTCTAGAAAAGCCGCACGGGTGTAAAAGCGCTTGCATCCCATCCCTTCCTTCCTCATAATGAATGAGAATCATTCTCATTAACGAAATGAAGGGATCGCCATGAAGGAGCTGTTTGCAGACGCCCCCACGCCCGGAAAGGGCACGCGCCATCAGGACGCGGTCATGCTCGCTTCCGTGCTGCACCTGATGTCGCACTACACCGCGCGCGACGAGCGCGACCGTCCCTGCGTGCGGCTGGCATCGAGTATCGAACGTCACCTGTGCGCCCTGGCGCGCTTGCCCGAGCTCGACCCGGTGCTGCGTGCCACCTGCGAGCAGTTGTGCGAAAAGTGGGCAAGCCTGGTGGACGAAGGCATGCCGCGGCCGGCACCGAAGCGCAATTTTCTGGAACGGATCATGGGAAGCCGGGCCGGCACGGTGTGAACGAGGCGTTCAGGTGGCCCGGTTTCGTAGGGTGGACACTCGTGTCCACGCGGGAGCAATCGAAACAGAAGTCCTTATCCTCTACGTATCCGGTCTGTGAGAACGCCGCGAATGCGCATCGGTCCTATACCGCGTGGGGTCCTTGAGCCTGGTGGGCTCAAGGACGAGCCCACCCTACGCCCCTACGATTCCCTCGCGCAGCTGGCTACCGCCGCCTGAACCTCCGCTCCCCACGGAACCAGTTAATCGCCGCATGCACCATCCCCTCCACGCTCCCCTGCATTTTCGTAGGGTGGGCTCTTGAGCCCACGCGGTACAGCACGGATGAGCACTCGAAACAACCGCTCGTATACGCTAGGTATTTGGTCTGTAAAAACGCCGCGAATGCGCAACGGTCCTATACCGCGTGGGGTCCTGGAGCCTGGGGGGCTCAAGGACGAGCCCACCCTACGCCCCTACGATTCCCTCGCGCACGTGGCTACCGCCGCCTGAACCTCCGCTCCCCACGGAACCAGTTGATCGCCGCATGCACCATCCCCTCCACGCTCCCCTGCAGCTCGTACTGCCGGCGCAGCAGGGTGGCGTCGCTGCCGTCGCTCGCCGCCATGACCAGGTGCCGCAGCGCGTCCAGGCTGCCGAGCGCTTCAGCGTGCGGCTCCATGCGCTCCAGCGTCGCCAGGATGTCTTCGCGGATCGAGACGTTCTCGTAGCTTTTCGGGTGCGTGATCAATCCGTCCAGCCCGAAACGGCAGGCCTGGAAGCGGTTGTAGTTGTAGACCAGGTAATCGTCTTCCACAGGCGCGTCCTCGCCGGGCGCTGCCTCGCGCCGCTCCAGCAAATCGCGGCACAGCGCCTGCAGGTAGGCCGCCAGCGCCGCGGCGCGCTCGACCGTCAGCGGCGTATCGCACACGCGCAGTTCGATCGTGCCGTATTCGGGCTTGGGCCGCAGATCCCAGTAAAAATCCTTCATGCTCTTGACGATGCCGGTGCGCTCCATCTTCGCGTAATACGCGCTCTCGAATTCGCTCCAGCTGAGCGTGAAGGGCGCGCGGCCGCTCATCGGGAAGGCGAACACGGAATTCAGGCGCGCCGAATCGAACAGGCTGTCGTGGCCCTGCACGAAGGGCGAGGAGCTCGACAGGGCGATGAAATGCGGAATGTAGCGGTTCAGCGCGTGCAGCAGGTACATGGCGTTGTCGCCATTGCCGCAGCCGATGTGTACGTGCTGGCCGAACACGGTGAACTGCTTGGCCAGGTAGCCGTAGAGCGAAGACAGGTGCTCGAAGCGCGGCTTGGCGAAGATCTTCTGTTCCGACCAGTGCTGGAAGGGGTGCGTCCCGCCGCCGGCGATGCCGATGTTCAGGGTGTCGCCCGCCGTCACCAGGGTGTCGCGGATCTGCTGCAGCTCGGCCAGGAGCGGCGCATAGCTTGAGTGCACGCTCGAATTAATCTCGATCATGCTCTCGGTGATCTCGGGCGTGACATTGCCAGGGAAGGGCTTGCGCGCCAGCAGGTGCAGCAGGTCCGGGCTGGCGGCCGTCAGGTTGAAGTCGGACAGGCTGACCAGCTGCAGCTCGAGCTCGACGCCGAAGGTCAGCGGGGTGGACGGGGCAAAGGCTTCAAGCGGCATGCTGGCCCTCCGGTGCTTCGTGCGCCCACACCAGGGCGCGCTGGATGATGATCGGACCGAACACCTCGAGCAGCATCGTCACCGCCGCGATCGAGCGCAATTCCTCGACCACGTGCACGCCGGCCTGGCGCGCGTGTTCCAGCAGCAGGATGACGAACACGGACAGGGGCGCCAGCGCGACCCCGGCCAGCGCTCCCTTGCGCCACGAGATACCTGACAGGTGGGCAAATGCGGTCACGCCCAGTGTCTTGGTGACCAGCCGCGCCAGCACCAGCACCAGCGCCAGCAGGCTGCCGGCCGCGACCTGGCGCCAGTCGAGGGTGGAGGCGGCAAACACGAACAGCAGCACCGTGAGCAGGTCGCCGAGTGCGCCGAAGCCCCGTTGGGCCTGGCTGAAGGCGACGCGCCGGTGCCGTGCCACCAGGCCGAAGGCAAGGGTGGCGACCACCGGCGACAGACCGGCCGCGTGGGTGATCGCCACCAGCAGGAACACGGCCAGGGCAAAGGCGACGGTGGCATCCTGGTTTGGATTCCTGAGCGCGCGCAGCAGCGCCGGTACGGTCAGGCCGAACACGGCGCCGGTCAGCAGCGACACCGCCAGCAGCACGAAGCTGTTCCAGATGGCGTCGCCCAGGTCTTCGTAGGTGCGGAAGATCCAGAAGGCGACCACGACGTTGAAGGCGAACACGGCCAGCACGCAGTTCTGCGCCGTCAGGTGCAGCACGCGCTCGGTCACCTGGCCCGAGCTGCGCCCCTCGTTGATCACGCGCACCACGGTGGCAGGCGAGGTGGCCATCGCCAGGGCCGCCAGCATCAGGCTGGTGAGCTGCGGCGTGCCGAAGGCAAGGGCCAGCAGGTAGACGACGATAAAGGTCAGCAGCGACTCGACCAGGCCGCTGATGCCGATCCAGGGATTGTTGCGCAGCCAGAGCAGGTTGATGCGGTAGCCGAGCTCGAACAGGATCAGGCCGAAGGCGACGTCGGCAAGGAAGGGCACGCTGCCGGCATCCGGTGGCGGCAGTATGCCCAGCTGGGGGCCGGCGAGCAGGAAGCCGACAAGGCCGTAGAAACTGATGCGCGGCAAGCCTGTGAAGCGCTGGCCGAATTCCCCGGCGATCCAGGCGATCGCAATGGCGAACGGCCATGCCAGGCTGGTCAGGATCGGCAGCAATTCAAGCATGGGTTCCTCGAAAAACAGTGGTCTGGTGCAGGCGGCGGCGGATGGAATGGCCCGGCCTGCGCTTGGCGCCAGTATCGCGCCGATCGGGGCGCGGGTCGGTGCCCGGCCTAACAGAGCCGACTGGCCTGGTGCGCGGCCATGGCGGTTGTCACCGCTGGCGCCGCTGGATAGAATGCGGGGCGCCGTTGCGAATCGACGGCACCTGCGGCCCGCCGCCCGATTTCCGTTTTGCCGGCGCACGCCCGGCCTTCTTCATGACCGAGCAATCCCCACTCCCAGTCCAGCCGCAAGCGCGCCCGCCGATCCGCTTGACCGCCCAGGTCCTGACCTGCGTCGCTTTTTCGCTGATCGCCCTCGCCATCATCTTCGTGGCCCAGGACGATCGCGCGGCCGTGCTGCGCGGGCCGATGGCCTGGACCACGCAGCTGGTGTACGGCCTGGTCCTGTCGGCGCTGGCGGCGGCCGGGTCCTACATCAGCTTCCGCCTGACGACGCGTTCCGACGCCACGCAGGGCACGATCAATGCCTACAGCCGGCTCGACCTGTCGGGCCTGAATCCCTTGTGGATCAGCCTGGCGGCGGCGATCGGCGAAGAGCTGCTGTTCCGCGCGGCGCTGCAGCCGCTGCTGGGGGTATGGATCACCTCGATCGTTTTCCTGCTGACGCACACGCCGGTCTACCGGTTCCGCAAACTCAACCGGGCAACGCTGGTGCAGGCGCTGGGCGTGTTCGGCGCCAGCGTGGCCCTCGGCTTCCTCTACCAGTACGTCGGCCTGCTGGCGGCGATGATGGTGCACACGGCGCTCGACGTGGTCGGGCTGTACGTGGTGCGTACCGTCTTGTGGAGCAAGGCGGCCGCCCCGGCGGCGCAGCGCAAGTGATCCGGTGACGCGGTGGTGGCGGCGTTTCCGCTCCCTTGCCGATTGCCAGGCGCGCCACCTACGCTCGGCGCCTCGGCGATAGGATGCCCGCTATTCCGCTATGATGGGCCCGTCATTACGGACAACCAGGACCGCAGAACCCCTATGCCCCACCACCATCCTCATCCCGACGACAAGGGCAGGCCAGTCCTGCTGCAGCATCCCGATACCCCGACGCCGCTGGCCGCCTGGGCCGACCCCCGTCAGGCCGCGACCGTGATTCCTGGCGGCGCCATGCCGGACACGCTCAACGGCATTGCGTTCGCGCCGTGGCGCGACGTGCCCGCCAGCGAAGCGGGCTGGAACGAAGTTGCCGGCCAGTTCGCCCATGACGAGCCGCCGTTCCGGGTCCCGGAAGGCAAGCAGCCGGCGGCCGGCGTCGTCATCGAGGAGCCAGATGGCAGGATCTGGCTGGTGTCGCCTTCGAATGCCTTTGGCGGCTACCGGACGACCTTCCCGAAAGGGCGGATCGATGGCGGCGTCAACCTGCAGGCCTGCGCCATCCGCGAAGCCTTCGAGGAAGCGGGGCTGCAGGTGAGGATTACCGGCTGGCTGGCGGACTCGAACCGTTCACGCAGCTATACCCGCTACTACCGCGCCGAGCGGGTCGGCGGCAACCCGGCCGCCATGGGCTGGGAGTCGCAGGCAGTCCACCTGGTACCGCGCGCCGCCCTGGAGCGCTTCCTGACCCATCCCAATGACCTGCCACTGTTGCAGGCGATCCGCAGCTTGCCGTTAAGGTAGGCGCCGTTTGGGTGGCGGCTTGACCCATTTGGGGTTGCCTTCGCTCCAGACGCGCTTGCCTTCGCGGTCGACCATGAACCTGTCGAGTGGGTTCCATTCGCAATGCGGATCGTCCTCGCCGTCGGGCGGCAAGTTGCAATGTTGTGGGAACTGCGCAGAAAAATCCCTCACGAGCTCATTCATCCCCTCGATCTCGACGACGAGCTCGCCCCAGGCATGCGGCTCGACATGGTATTCCTGCATGTTTGCCATCGCAAACTCGATCAATTCGCGGGGATCGAGCCGATTGGCTTTGGCGACTTCATAGACAGAGAAGTACATGGCACGCTCCAGAGATGTGGCTGGGCATAAAGGTAGCAGGTCTGCCGCCGTGCGCCGCGCCCGGCAGGGAAATGGAACAGGTTCTGGTTGCGCTGATAGTGTACTTATGACAACATCAGTCGCCTGAATTTCCTTTCAACAATTCGTTTTGCTACTCGAGCACATCCATGATCACACGTCTTGCCGTCCTGTTGTTCCCGCTGCTGTTGCTGACCGGCTGCGTCAGCCTCACGCCCACGCTCGCGCCGACCGCCCAGCCAGAGGCGAATGCCGGTTATGTGGCTGGCCAGTTCAGCCGCAACAAGGGCATGAATTTCGCGCTGGTACTGCGCGCCGCAGATAGCCAGGAAGAATACGTGATGCCGATGGGCGCGGACAGCAGCCTGCCGACGGAAGTCGTCCGCAGCCCGATCGCGATCAAGGTCCGTCCCGGCACCTATACGATCACGCAATGGCTGACCTACGCCACCCTCACCAAGGAAGTGATATCGCGCCAGCCCATCCAGAGCTCGCCCCTGGCGAAACCGTTCACGGTGGCGGCCGGCGCGGTGACCCATCTCGGCAATTTCCGCGTCATCTCCAACAAGTCCGCGACGTTTGGGGGCGTGCAATTCGACATGCGCATCTTGCCAGACCTGCTGTCCGAGCCCGAGATGAAGGAAGACTTCGCCGCTGCCTACCCGAACCTGGCCTCGCAGCCGGTCAGGTGCGTGTATTGCACCGATACCTACCGCCCCTGAACCTTGCGCCGGCGGCGCTTGCTTGCTCGGCAGCCGCAGCGCCCGCTGCGTCCTGCATCGTCACCGCAAGCGTGCGCTGGCCTGGAGATGGCGGGGCAGCAGGCTGATGGCGGAGGCGCCATGGTGGAATTCCGAGAGATTTTCCAGTGGCAACATGTGTTAATGTGGTTCATTCGGCTACACCTTGTTGCCGCGCATGCCTTCCCGCAATCTCTTCCAAAGTTCAGCCATGTACAAGCGCTTCCATCGTTCTTCTTCGGCCTGTCTCGCCTGCGTTCTCGCCCTCGCCGTCCAGCTTACCGGATGCTCGGGAAGAGACGCGTCATCCAGTGCCGACAAGCAGCGTATTGCCGAGCTCGAGCTGGAACTGAGCCAGCTGAAGAAAGCCGCGGCCACTCCATCCACCGCGAACGCATCCGCGTCGCTGTCCAGCGCCAGCGCCAGCGCGGCGGCCGCCCCTGAACAGGAGGCGGTACCGGCCCCGGAGGTCGGCAAGCAATGGGATTACTCGGTGTCCGAAGACAAGATGACTGGCGGGATGACGAAGTTCGCATCGGTGAGCAGTTCGAATACCGTCAACTTCGGATTTCCCTATTCCGGCGCCCAGCACGGCAGCCTGACCCTGCGTACCGATCCGCGTCATGGCAAGGACGTCCTGTTCCAGATCAGCCGTGGCCAGATTCTCTGCCCTTCCTATGAGGGATGCTCGGTACAGGTTCGCTTCGATGACGAAAAACCGGTCACCTACCATGCCACGGGACCGGCGGATCATAGTTCGGAAACGGTATTCATCCAGAACTATGCGGGTTTCCTGAACAAGCTGAAGAAAGCGCAGCGCGTTCGCCTGTCGCTCAACATCTACCAGCAGGGCTCGCCTGTATTCGAGTTCGATGTCAGCGGTTTCAGCGTCGACCGCTACCAGAACAAATCTTGAGGGTAGGGGACACCGTCAGCGGCATGACGGCAGCCGATACTTGCTCAGCAGCAGCATCGCCCGCTGCAGCCCTCCATCGTCACCGGAAACAAAGTTGAGCGTTTCTAACTGGGAAGACCGTGATGCAGACAGAAAAAGAGCGTGTTGAAACCAGTGACGAACGATCGGCTAGAAAAGTCTAAGGGAAAGCGGTGACCAAAAATTCGAATCTTGCGGTTCTTATCGATGCAGACAACGCTCAAGCTTCTATTGTCAAAGAGCTGCTAGCAGAGGTTTCGACGTATGGGACAGCCACTGTCAAGCGCGCTTATGGCGACTGGACCACCACCAACCTAAAAGGCTGGAAAGAAACGCTACATATGATGGCCATTCAGCCTATCCAGCAGTTTGGATATACGGTTGGGAAAAATTCGACTGACTCGTCGCTCATCATTGATGCTATGGATCTGCTCCATGGCGGAAAACTGGATGGATTTTGCTTGGTCTCATCAGACAGTGACTTTACTCGCTTAGCGACGCGCATCAGGGAAAGTGGGCTGGCAGTCTATGGTTTTGGTGAGAGGAAGACGCCAGCAGCGTTCGTCGCGGCGTGCGACAAATTCATCTACACCGAAATCCTACGCCCCGCGACTGCCGAGCCGGGAGGCGCAGTAAGGCCACATGTGAATCAACAACGCCCGCCCATTTCAATGGGTGAAACTGAGGAAACGCTGCGTAAAGCCATTGTCGCGGCTACCCGTGATGACGGGTTTGCTCCGCTTGGCCAGGTAGGCAACCTTATTCTTAAGAACATGCCCGCGTTCGACTCTAGAAACTATGGATGCGACAAGCTCAGCGAACTGATCCGTCGGCTACCGTTCGTAGACGTCAAAGAGGTTTCAGCTGAGAACTCGCCCCACGTACACCTATACGTGCGCTTGAAATAGGCCGGAAAAGACAATGATCTGCTCGTGCGGCGGTGCAAATGCAAATTGTTTCAAATGCTCTGGCACTGGTAATGCGAAACGTAGAGGGTCGCCGGCTCTGATAGAGGTGCGATAAATGGTCCACCCGATATATGCAAAAGACAGGTTATGATGAGTGGTTTAAAGCTAGTTCAGAGACCAACTAACGACAGCCGGAAAACTACTAACAACGCGGCCCGAACGTTCGTCTCAAAAGACATGGTCATCAGCGAGCGACGCCTCGCGTAACAGGGGCTCCGAAAAGAAGATCTACGCGATGAAAAAATATGGCATTTCCATTTTGGCAGCCCTGGCTATTCTTTCCGGCTGCTCGACCATTGGCCCGACCGATTCTCCCGAGTTCGCGACGCTCGTCCAGGCCCCAGTTCCGAAGGGCGACGGAGCGGTCCGCTTCTTCGGCGCGGCCTTCTGGTATCCGAACCAGCGCGGCTTCACCGATGTGCGCAATGGAATGCTCAGCGGCACTCCCACGCAAATCGCAGGTGCGCTGGTGGTCGCGGACAAAGCGATATTGTTCGAACAGTGGGATGACAAGGCGAAGAGCTACGATATCGTCAAGCGTATTCCCGTGGACGATATCATGAGCGTAAACGTGGATTCCATGGGTTTAGGGCGGCGCGTTGTTGTTCGGCACAAGGATTTCTCGTTCGATTCGTTTGCATTTACACGTCCATCGGGACATTTCCAGGACGCGGATCAAACTGTGGCTGCGGCCGGCTACCTGCAGAAGTTCCTTAAGGAGCGTAATGGCTCTGACGCATCTAGTTCCGCTTTAGACTGAGCGCACCGCGGTCTGGAAAGCCCGGCAGTACCCCAAGCCCGCCTTGAGCCGGCAACGGCATTAAGAAGGTCGGCGCGGTTTCGGTCTAGCGAACGAAAGCGGATCGGGAAGGCGAGCGAGCTGCGCAAGCTGCTGAAAAGCATTCCGCCCGACATGCCGGTCGGCGTTGAATTCCCTGACGCTACACATCCCGACCAGTGCCACGGAACGGTCGACGTACGCGCCACCCGCGTTACCGATCCATTTCACAAGTTTGCCGGTGTGACGGAGGAAATCTTCGTCTTTCAAGTGTTCTAACCGGACCCATGCAAAATACACGCCGCGCTTCCTACTTGCTCAACAGCCGCATCGCCCGCTCCAGCCCTTCCATCGTCACCGGGAACATCCTGTTGTTCATGATCTGGCGGATGAGGGCGATCGACTGGCGGTATTGCCACAGGTGTTCCGGCTCCGGATTGAGCCAGGCGAATTTCGGGAAGGCGTTGCAGAAGCGTGCCAGCCATTCGGCGCCGGCTTCCTCGTTGTTGTATTCGACCGAGCCGCCGGGCGCGACGACCTCGTAGGGACTCATGGTGGCGTCGCCCACGAAAATGATGCGGGTGTCCGCCGGGTAGGTGCGCAGCACGTCCCAGGTCGGGAAGCGCTCCGCGTGGCGGCGCCGGTTGTTCTTCCACAGGTAGTCATAGACGCAGTTGTGGAAGTAGTAGAACTCCATGTTCTTGAATTCGCTCTTCGCGGCCGAGAACAGTTCCTCGACGCGCTCGATGTGGTCGTCCATGCTGCCGCCCACGTCGAGCAGCATCACCACCTTGATGCGGTTGCGGCGCTCGGGCTGCATGCGGATGTCGAGGTAGCCGGCATTGTTGGCCGTGGCGCGGATGGTGTCGTCCAGCGCCAGCTCGTCGGCCGCGCCGGTACGGGCAAAGCGGCGCAGGCGGCGCAGCGCCACCTTGATGTTGCGCGTGCCCAGTTCGCGCTCGTCGTCATAGTCCTTGTACGAGCGCTGGTCCCACACCTTCACCGCCGTGCGGTTGCGGCCCTGGCCGCCGATGCGGATGCCTTCCGGATTGGTGCCGCCGTGGCCGAAGGGCGAGGTACCGCCGGTGCCGATCCACTTGCTGCCGCCTTCGTGGCGTTCTTTCTGTTCCTTCAGCAGCTCGTTCAGGCGGTCCATCAGCTTGTCGTAGCCGAATTTTTCCAGTGCCGCCTTCTGTTCGGGCGTCAGTTCGCGCTCCATGCGCTTGATCAGCCAGTCGAGCGGGATCTCGCCCTTGGTCGTGTCGAACACGGCGTCGATGCCCTTGAAGTAGGCACCGAAAGCGCGGTCGAACTTGTCGAAGTGGGCCTCGTCCTTCACCATGGTCAGGCGCGCCAGGTAATAGAACTCGTCGAGCGAGGGGGCGATGACGCTCTTTTCCAGCGCTTCGAGCAGGGTCAACAGTTCCTTGATCGAGACCGGCACCTTGGCGGCCCGCAGGGCGAAGAAGAAATCGATCAGCATCTCAAACGGTTCCGGCGTGGCGGCCCAGCAGGTAGTGCAGGTGGCTCTTGATCTCATGCCACTCGCCACGGACGATGCTGTACATGACGGTATCGCGCACGGTGCCGTCGCGGCGCAGGCCGTGGTGGCGGATGACGCCGTCTTTTTTCGCGCCCAGCCGTTCGATGGCCTTTTGCGAGGCATGGTTGAAATTGTCGGTCCGAAAAGCCACCACGGCGCAGCCGAGCGTGTCGAAGGCATGCGACAGCAGCAGCAACTTGCAGCTGGTGTTCACAAGCGTCCGCTGCACGCTTTTCGCGTACCAGGTGTAGCCGATTTCGACGCGGCCGATCTCGGGGAGGATGTCGTGGTAGCTGGTGGTGCCGAGCACGGCGTTGGTGGAGGCGTCGACCACGGCGAAGGCGACGCGGTTCGGCGTTTCCAGGGCGGTGTGCACGTAGGCCTGGGTGCGGTGCGGTTCCGGCACCGAGGTCACGCGGATATTCCACAGCTCACCGTCGGCGGCGGCTTCGCGCAGGCCTTCGACGTGTTCCAGCGACAGCGGCTCCAGGCGCACGCCGTTGAATTCGAGCGTAACGGGCTCGACCCTGAGCGGCACCGCCTGGATCATCGGTTCGTCCTCGACATATAGACCAGGCGTTCGAACAGGTGCACGTCCTGCTCGTTTTTCAGCAGCGCGCCATGCAGCGGCGGCACCACGGCTTTCGTATCCTGGCTTTGCAGGGCTTCGAGCGGAATGTCCTCGGCCAGCAGGAGTTTGAGCCAGTCGATCAGTTCCGAGGTGGAGGGCTTCTTCTTGATGCCGGGGACGTCGCGCACCTGGTAGAAACTCTGCAGCGCGGCGGCCAGCAGGTCCTGCTTCAGGCGCGGGAAGTGGACCTTGACGATGTCGGCCATCGTCTCGCGGTCGGGGAATTTAATGTAGTGGAAGAAGCAGCGGCGCAGGAAAGCGTCCGGCAATTCCTTTTCGTTGTTGGAGGTGATGATCACCAGCGGGCGGTGCTTGGCCACCACCATCTCGCGCGTCTCGTAGACATAGAACTCCATGCGGTCGATTTCGCGCAGCAGGTCGTTCGGAAATTCGATATCGGCCTTGTCGATCTCGTCGATCAGCAGCACGACCGGTTCCGGCGCCGTGAAGGCTTGCCACAGCACGCCCTTGACGATGTAGTTGTGGATGTCGCGCACGCGCTCGTCGCCCAATTGAGAATCGCGCAGGCGCGAGACGGCGTCGTATTCGTACAGGCCCTGCTGGGCCTTGGTGGTCGACTTCACGTGCCACTGCAACAGCGGCATGCCCAGTGCGGCGGCCACTTCCTCGGCCAGCATGGTCTTGCCGGTACCGGGCTCGCCCTTGATCAGGAGCGGGCGTCCCAGGGTGAGGGCGGCGTTCACCGCCAGTTTCAGGTCGCTAGTGGCGACATAGCTCTCGGTGCCTTCGAAGCGGGGAGTGGCTTGCATACGAATAGGGTGTGTGTGAAAGAAATCCCGAGTATATGCCATAACACGGAGGTGCTTCGGTTGCGGGGATGGCGCCCGCACGACCTTGGTAGACTGCAATCTTTTGTTGGGCTAGAATCGGACGGTTAATAGATTGGCAGTATTTGGCTAAGTTTTTGTGCGGTAGCGGTATTCGATTAAAAATCTTGCGATTCCCACCATGAAAAAAATTCTGGCAGTACTCGTTCTGGCGGCCTGCGCCGGTGGCGCCTCGGCGGCGGACGTCGTCGGCAATCCGAAGGCGGCACCGAACAAGGTCGAAATGTGCATCGGTTGCCATGGCATTCCCGGCTATAAAACAGCCTTTCCCGAGGTCTATCAGGTGCCGATGATCGGTGGCCAGTCGGCCAAATATATCGAAGCCGCGCTGCACGCCTACAAGAAAGGCGACCGCAAGCATCCATCGATGCGCGGGATCGCCATCAGCCTGTCCGACCAGGACATCGCCGACGTCGCCGCCTATTATTCGCAGCAAAACGCCCAGACCCGCAAGTAAGCCAAGGACACGCCATGAAAAAACTGATCATCGCGCTGGCCCTCGGCGCCATTTCGTTCCAGGCCGCAGCCGCCGACGTCAAGCGCGGCGCCGAACTGGCGAAGAAATACAATTGCGCGTCCTGCCACGGCGCCGATTACAGCAAACCCATCGACCCGAGCTATCCGAAGCTGGCCGGCCAGCATGCCGACTACATCGCGCACGCGCTCACCGCCTATAAACGCGGCGGCGACAAGGCCAACGGGCGCAGCAACCCGATCATGGCCGGCATGGCCCAGCCTTTGTCGGACCAGGACATGATCGACATCGGCGCCTATCTGGCCAGCCTGCCGTCGCAGCTGGTGGTGCGCAAGTAGGGCAGTCCGCAGGCCCGATCGCTGTAGAATGTCGATCCCTCCGCTCCGGCATGGCCGGGCCGGAGGGATTTTTGCATTCATACGGAGTCCGTCTTGTCGCCAGTTTCGCCTGCTTACCTGAAAACCAATTTGCTGAGCGGCCTGACCGTCGCGCTGGCGCTGGTCCCTGAAGCGATCGCCTTTGCCCTGGTGGCCCATGTGTCGCCGCTGACCGGCCTGTACGCCGCCGTGCTGGTTTCCTTCATCACCTCGGCCTTTGGTGGCCGCCCCGGCATGATCTCGGGCGCGGCCGGCGCGCTGGCTGTCGTCATGGTGGCACTGGTCGTTGAACACGGCGTGCAATACCTGTTCGCGGCCATCGTGTTGATGGGACTGCTGCAGATGCTGTTCGCCGCCGCGCGCCTGGGTAAATTCATCCGCATGGTGCCGTATCCGGTGATGCTGGGTTTCGTGAACGGCCTGGCGCTGGTGATTTTCATCGCCCAGTTCGGGCATTTCAAGATTAACGGGCAGTGGATGAGCGGCACGGCCCTGTTCACGATGCTTGGCCTGGTCGCGGCGACCATGGCCGTCATCTACCTCACGCCGCGCATCACGAAAGCCGTGCCGGCGACCCTGGTCGGCATCCTGGTGGTGACGGCAGGCGCGGCGCTGCTGGGCATCGAATCGAAGACCGTCGGCGACCTGGGCTCCATCGGCGGCGGCTTGCCGGCCTTTGCCATTCCCGACGTGCCCTTCAATCTCGAGACCCTGCGCATCGTGTTCCCGTATTCGCTGGTGCTGGCCGGTGTCGGCCTGATCGAGTCGCTGCTGACGCTCACCCTGGTCGACGAGATCACCGGCACCCGTGGCCAGCCGAACCGCGAATGCATGGCGCAGGGCGCCGCCAACGTCGTCACGGCGCTCTTTGGCGGCATGGGCGGCTGCGCGATGATCGGCCAGTCGATGATCAACGTGAACAACGGCGCCTATGGCCGCCTGTCGGGCATTTCCGCCTCGCTGTTCCTGCTCTCGTTCATCCTGGTGGGGTCGTACTGGATCGAGCAGATTCCGCTGGCCGCGCTGATCGGCGTGATGTTCGTGGTCTGCGAAAAGACCTTCGAATGGGGCACCTTCCGCACGATCGGCAAGGTGCCGCGCGCCGACACCGTCGTCGTCGTGCTGGTGGCGGCGATCACCCTGGTGTTCGACCTTGCGGTGGCGGTGCTGGTCGGCGTGATCGTCTCGGCGCTGGTGTTCGCCTGGCAGCACGCGAAGCAGATACGCGTGACGACCAGCGTCGACGCCCAGGGCTGGAAGGTGTATGACCTCGAAGGCACACTGTTCTTCGCCTCGATCGCCAATTTCAACGAGCTGTTCGCGGTCAAGGACGATCCGCAGGACGTCGTGGTCGAGTTCCGCCGCGCGCGCGTGGTGGACCACTCGGCGATCCAGGCGATCGATGCCCTGGCCGAACGCTACCGCGCCGCGGGCAAGCGGCTGCACCTGCGCCACCTGAGTGCGGACTGCCGCGAACTGCTGGGCAAGGCGCAGGACATGATCGAGGTGAACCTGCTCGAAGACCCGACCTACCGGGTGGCGGACGATCAGCTGGGCTAAGCGGTCCTGATACAAAAAAAGCGGCCATGGCCGCTTTTTTGTATCGTTTTTCGAGCCCTAGCGCGTCGCCCGGCGCCGCACGCACTCGATGTAGGCATCCGTATCCGGCGGCAGGCCGGCGCGCTGCGACTTCCAGATCATCTCGCCCAGGCACTCCATGATCTCGTGGTGGGCATCGTGCTCGCCGATGCGGGAAACCAGCAGGTCGTGCGCGGCCTTGATGCCGCGCGGCTGGTCGATCGATACCTGCTCGGCGATCGACAGGTGCATCGACAGGTGCAGGAAGGGATTCGGCTTGCCGCCTTCGACCGAATAATCGCGTGCGACGGCTTCGTCGGCGTCCATCAATTCGTCGTGGTATTCGGGATGCTGGACGATCCAGTCGGCGGCGATGGCGTCCATCGGCGTGAGGACTTCACCGGCGCGCTGCTTGCGCAGGGCTTCGCAGAAAAAACGGCGCACGTCGTGCGAGGACGGGGTAAACATGGTCGGGGGAGGGAAAGCAGGAAGAGGGCGCCATTGTAGCGCGATGCCGCCCTCCCTGCTTTCCGGCTAGGGCGTCGCGCCCGACGGCTGCGGGGCCGCCGCTTCCCTGGCTGGCCCGCAACTGGCTCTGCCGGCCGCCGGCAGCGGGACGGCGCCCTTGCCGCCTGCCTTCTGCCACTCGTCGACTGCTTCGTAAGCGGCGCAGGTATTGGCCGCGGCATCGTCCTTGTCGCGCGCAGCCTGGCGCAGCAGGTCCTCGGCCGTGATCTTGCCGAGGTAGAACTGGGCAATCGGCGTCGACCAGTCCGCCGGCGCAGCGGCAACGGTCGCGGCCAGCTCGCTGCGCCCCAGCGCCTCCTGGCCGCCGTGCAGGCGGGCGAGATACAGCCAGAGGGCGGCGTAGCGGTGCGTCGGACGCTTGTCCAGGCCGGCCCGCAGGCGGGGCGCCGCCTCGCTCATCTGGCCACGCTCCATCATGGCGCGCCCGCTGTAGATATTCGCAAGGGCGTTGCCGCTCACGGCCGCGCGCTCGAGCCAGAGCTCGCCCTGCGTCTTGTTGCGCGGAACGCGATTGCCGGACAGGTAGGCCTTGGCCAGCGCATACTGGGCATCGCCGTTGCCGGCTTCCGCTTCGGCGAAGATCCAGGGTTCGAGCTTGCGGCGCTCGCCGAAAGGCGCGCCGCCGACATAGGACAGATAGATCCTGTTCTGGCTCATCGCAAACAGCACGCGGTGCGAACGCAGGAAGTCGGCGCCGAGGATGAGGTCGACGATGTCGTGGTCGACCACGTTGATCTCGGGATGTTCGATCGCCTCCGATCCGATCTCGATCTTGTCGAGGGTCGCGCTCCAGAGCGCGCGGTGCTGGCGGCCGATGCCGGCGACGACGCCCAGGCGCCGGGAATCGTCGACCTGCAGGCCCACGCGGCGCGCGGCGGGCAGGGAGAGCGTGGTGATGTCCGAGCCGCTGTCGATGATGGCATCGAGTTCGACGCCGTTGACGCGGACGCGGAAGCGCGGATTCTCGGTCTGCTGGCGGTTGGGGATGAAGGAAATGACGACGGCATCGGGATCCCAGTAGCCGAGGAATTTGTCGTCGCAACCCTGTGGGCGGAAGAAATTCGCTTCCTTGGCCGCGAGCGAGATTTCCAGGTCGGCCTGCAGCAGGAAGTCGGCACCGACGATGGCATCGACCGGGCCCGCGCTGTCGTCGCCGATGACGTCCATAGTGCGCTTGCCGCTTTTCAGCTGGCCAAGCGAGAACTGCTCGACCCTGGCCTGGTAGTCCCAGGAAGAGCCGCCGATGCCAACGCTTTCCGTACCCGTATGACGCAGCGTCAAACCGTGCCTGCGCGCGCCGGCATTGGTCAGCGAGGTGTTGTAGGCCCCCGTATCGAACAGCACGACGGCCGGCTTGCCGTTGATGCCTCCCGGCGTGGTGATCTGCAGGTTGCCGCCGGTATAGGACAGCGGCATCCTGGCGACGCGTTGGTAATTGCAGGCCGCTTTCTCGGGCGCGGCAAGCGCCGTGCCGACGGCGCCTGCCAGCAGCAGGCCAAGAAGGAAATGGAAGGGCGGTTGATGCATGTGACGCTTTCGTGTGAAATGGTGGTGATCCTGGCCGCACGGCAAGCCGGCGCGGGCAAGCCGGCGCGGGCAAGCCGGCGGGGGCAAGCCGGCGGGGGCAAGCCCGCGAAACGACGGTGGCGGGGCTCAGCCCCCGTCTGCGGGGATGAACTGGCCGCTGCGCCAGATGCCCGCTGCGCTACCGGTGGCGCACAGGGCCGCGGCGCGCGTTGCCAGCGCTGCGCTTGCCTCCTGCTGGCCGTGCGCCAGCTGCCACTCGCGCATGGCTGCCAGCGCGTGGCAGCTGCGCAGCGTTCCTTGCGCGCGGTCGTCGGCCGCAGCGCGCAGCAGCTTGTCGGCCGTCAGTTTGCCGAGATAGAAGTCGGCAAGCGGCGTCGGCCATTCGTCGCGTGAGCCACGCGCAAAGGCTGCGTTCAACTCCGCTTTCGCCAGTTCGGGCTCGCCGCTGCGCACGCGCGCCAGGTAGAGCCAGAGCGCGGCCTGGCGGTCCGATGGCAGCTTGTCGAGGCCGGCGCGCAGGCGCGGCGCGGCAGCGGCGAAGTCGCCGGCCAGCATCGTCTTGCGGGCGCTCAGCAGGATCGCCTGGGGACTGCCGCCCGCGGCCGCCTTGTCCAGCCAGCGGTCGGCCGCGGCTTCGTCGCGCGTCACGCCTTCGCCGTTCTGGTACGCGGCGGCAAGCGCCATCTGGGCATCGGCATTGCCGCCGTCGGCTTCCGCCTGGATCCAGGGCTCGAGCTTGCGGTGCTGGCCGAAAGGTTCGCCGCCGATGTAGGAAAAGTAGAGCTTGTCCTGGCTCATGGCGAACAGGACCCGGTGCGCGCGCAGGAAATCGGCACCAAGGATGACGTCGACGCTCATCCTGTCGTCCCCGGTCACGCTGAGGTCGGCGTTCCCGATCGATTCCTCGCCGATCTGGAAGTTCTTGAAGACCCATAGCCAGCGCCGCTGCTTGCGCTCGCCGACGCCGGTGAAGTTCCCGGCTGCCGTGACGCCGGGCGCGTCCGGCGTGAATCCGGCACGCCGGGCGGCCGCGAGCGACACCAGGCTTACCTGGGCACCGGTATCGATCATGGCCCGCATCTTCTGGCCGTTCACCTGCACCGTGAAATGCGGATTGAGGCCCTGGTCGGTGAACCCGCTGTTGGCAGGCCGCTCGAAGGGAATCGACAGGACATTCTCGTTCCAGTAGCCGAGGTAGCTGTCCTTGCAGTTTTTCGGGCGGAAGAAAGTGATTTCCTTGGTGGCCAGCGAAATCTCGAGGTCCGTCTGCAGCAGGAAGGGCGAGCCGAGCAGGGCGTCGAAGGAGGGCGTGAAGCCGAATTCGTTCAACACCTGCATGTAGCCCCTGCCGTGGGTGCGCGCGGGGCCGGCGCTGAACTCGGAGACACGGGTCTCGTAGATCCAGGTGCTGCCGCCGGCGCCATGGGCGACTTTTCCGGTGTTGTGCAGCGACATGCCGCGGCGCTCGGTGCCGGTGCGGGTGAGGAAGGTTTCATGGGCACCGGTATCGACCAGCATGCGCGCCGGTGTACCGTCGATGCTGCCCTCGGTCGTGATCTGCAGCGCGGGTCCGGTGTACTGCAGGGGCAGCCTGGCGACCCTGGTGTACTGGCAGCGGGCCGGTTCGGCATCGGCGGCGGCGACGGTGCTTGCGGAGAAGGCCAGCAGGAGAGCGAGGAGCGTGCGGGAGGAGATCGGCTTCATGCCGATGATTCTATGCGGAAAGTTTCAACAACTGCAATTAAGAAATTGATCACAACGGGAAGTGGACCCGGCACGCGTGATGAGCGTTGCGTCAAAGGCACAGGCGTAAAAAAGGCAAGCAACACCGCTTGCGCGGCGCGCTTGCCTCTCCTGGCGCCCGGCAGGGCGCTTATTTTCCCGGCGTGAGCAGCAACTGCGGTGCGAGTTGTGGTTCAGTCACGGTCTCGCGCGCCTTGGCGACGGCCTTGGCGGCCGCCGTCGACGCATTGCCCTGTCCGCGCGGCTGGCGCAGGTAGCGTGCGCTGTGGCGGCGCTCGCCCTGTCCGCCATTTGCCGGCCAGGTAATGAAGCGCGACAATTCCTGCAGGGCGCGCTGGTAGACATCGCGCTTGAACTCGATGACCACATCCAGCGGTACCCAGTAGTCGTGCCAGCGCCAGGCGTCGAATTCCGGATGGTCGGTCAGGCGCAGGTTGACGTCATTGTCGCGCGCTACCATGCGCAGCAGGAACCAGATCTGCTTCTGGCCACGGTAATGGCCGCGGATTTCGCGCTTGATGAAATGATCCGGCACCTCGTAGCGCAGCCAGTCGCGGGTGCGGCCCACGATCTTGACGTGCTCCTGGCGCAAACCGATTTCCTCTTCGAGCTCGCGGTACATCGCCTGTTCCGGCGTCTCGCCGTATTTGATACCCCCTTGCGGAAATTGCCATGAGTGCTCGCGCACCCGCTTGCCCCACCACACCTCGTTGTTGGCGTTAAGCAGGATGATGCCGACGTTGGGGCGAAACCCTTCCCGATCGAGCATAGTGCACCTCGAAACTTTCTGCCGGCTTCCGAGTCCCTTACATTTTTACCTACAAATCCAATGCATCAGCCATGCCCGTGCACGACGAAAACGGCGGACGCTGTGTGTTCCGGACCCATTTGTACAAAGTTGGACGCATCAGCCAGCTAATCCTTTAAAATTAGGTCGATTATAACTCTCTCTTTTTAAAAAGAATTCATCGATATGCGTGCCTCACGATTTTTTATTTCTACGCTTAAAGAAGCGCCGTCCGACGCCGAGATCGTCAGCCACAAGCTCATGATGCGCGCAGGGATGATCAAGCGCCTGGGCTCCGGTATCTATACGTACATGCCGACCGGCCTGCGCGTGATCCGCAAGGTCGAGGCCATCATCCGCGAAGAGATGAACAAGTCGGGCGCGCTCGAACTCTTGATGCCGGTCGTGCAGCCGGCCGAGCTGTGGCAGGAAACCGGCCGCTGGGACAAGATGGGTCCTGAACTCATGCGCGTCAAGGACCGCCACGGACGCGACTACGCCATCCAGCCGACCTCGGAAGAAGTGGTCACCGACGTCGTGCGCAGCGAGATCAAGTCCTACCGCCAGCTGCCGCTGAATTTTTATCATATCCAGACCAAGTTCCGCGACGAGCGCCGTCCGCGCTTCGGCCTGATGCGCGGCCGCGAGTTCACGATGAAGGATGCCTATTCCTTCGATCGCGACCTCGAGGGCATGCAGAAGTCCTACCAGATCATGTTCGATGCCTATGTGCGCATTTTCAACCGCTTCGGCCTGAAATTCCGCGCGGTGGCGGCTGACAATGGCGCCATCGGCGGCACCGGTTCGCACGAATTCCACGTCATCGCCTCCACCGGCGAAGACGCGCTGGTGTATTGCCCGACGTCGGATTTCGCGGCCAACATGGAAGCGGCCGAGGCGCTGGCCATCGGCGAGCGCGGCGCGGCGACGCAGCCAATGACGAAGGTGCCGACGCCAGGTAAAACCAAGTGCGAAAGCGTGGCTGAATTGCTGGGCCTGCAGCTGTCGAAGACGGTGAAAACCATCGCGCTGACGGTCGAGCAGGAAGAAGAGGGGAAGGTGGAAGGCAAGGTAACCAAGCAGTACTTCATGCTGCTGCTGCGCGGCGACCACGAGCTCAACGAAGTGAAAGTCGGCAAGGTTGCCGGCCTGGCGAACCACCGCTTTTCGACCGAAGCCGAAATCCAGGAAGTGTATGGCACTGTGCCGGGCTACCTCGGCCCTGTGGCACCGAAGCAAGCGGTCACTATCGTCGCCGACCGCACGGTTGCCAACATGAGCGACTTCGTTTGCGGCGCGAACGAAGTCGACGCCCACTTGACGGGCGTGAACTGGGGCCGCGACCTGCCGGAACCGATCGTCGCCGACCTGCGCAATGTGGTCGAAGGCGACGCCTCGCCCGACGGCAAGGGCGTGCTCGCCATCGAGCGCGGCATCGAAGTCGGCCACGTGTTCCAGCTCGGTACCGCCTACTCCGAAAAAATGGAAGCGACCTACCTGGACGAAGCCGGCAAGCCGGCACCGCTGCAGATGGGCTGCTACGGCATCGGCGTGACCCGCATCCTGGGTGCGGCCATCGAGCAGAATTTCGACGACAAGGGCATCATCTGGCCGGACGCGATCGCACCCTTCCAGCTGGTGCTGTGCCCGATGGGCATGGACCGCAGCGAGATGGTCAAGGAGCAGACCGAGTCGCTGTACGCCGAGCTGCTGGCGGCGGGCATCGACGTCATCGTCGACGACCGCGGCCTGCGCCCGGGCGCGATGTTCGCCGACTGGGAACTGATCGGTGTGCCGCACCGCGTCGTCATCGGCGAGCGCGGCCTGAAGGAAGGCAAGCTGGAATACCAGGGCCGCCGCGATGCTGAAGCCACCGCCGTCCCGGTTGCGGAGATGGTCGGCTTCATCAAGGGCAAGCTGGCCCAGTGAAGGCGATGGAAGGATACGGCCGGGTGCTCGCCTGGCTGAGGAAAGCCACGCTGGCCACGCTGTTCGTTGCGAGTGCGTCGGCGCAGGCCGGCAACCAGCAGGAAGAGGCGATGGCCGACTCCGTACGGCTGGCGCTGGCGGCGGCGATTGCCGACAGCCGCCCGCCGAAGCCGAGCTTTCGCGACGAGGCGGCGCGGGTGCGCTACCAGATGTGGTTTACCGAGATGTCGGGGCGCCTGAAACGGCGCCTGCCGGACGACCAGGTGCGCAACGAGTTCCTGGAAGCGGCCTGGTACGAATCCACCCGCGCCGGCCTCGACCCGGGCCTGGTGCTGGGTTTGATCCAGGTCGAGTCGGCCTATCGCAAGTACGCCGTCTCGATCGCCGGCGCGCGCGGCTACATGCAGGTGATGCCGTTCTGGACCAAGGTCATTGGCGACAACGACCGCCGCAAACTCTTCCACATGCAGACCAACCTGCGCTACGGCTGCTCCATCCTGCGCATGTACATCGACATGGAGCGCGGCAACCTCTACCTGGCGCTGGGCCGCTACAACGGCAGCCGCGGCAAGCCGCAGTATCCGAACGCGGTGCTGTCGGCGTGGAAGAAGTGGGAGTTCAATCCGGTGGCGGTGGCAGCCAGGTAGGGTAGGCGGCTACACCTGGGTACTCGTATTGACGGGGCAGGGCCGCCGCCTACGCGTTCAACCGGCGCTTGAGACTTCGCGACAAATCCAGAGCCTGTTGAACGCGTAGGTGGCGCAAACGCTGCGTCCATGCCTATCGCAAGGGTGGAGCCGCCTACCCTGTGATCGACACGTAGTGAACCGGTCACACCTTTCGTTTGCGGTGTAGACTCTCCGCTTTCCCCGCTACGAATGCCATCATGCGAATGACACTTCTCGCCGCCGCGTGCACGCTGGCGGCGCTGGCCGGCTGTGCGTCCAACGGGCCGGCCGCGACATCCACCGCCACTGCCGGCACACGCGTTGCCGTCGACGGCCAGGCCAAGAACATCCTCTTCTTCCTCGGCGACGGCATGGGCATCAACACGCTCACCGCCGCGCGCATCTACGCCGCCGGCGAAGACGGCGAACTGACCATCGACACGCTGCCCGAATCGGCTTTCGTGAAAACCTTCTCGAACGATGCCCAGGTCACGGACAGCGCCGCCTCGATGTCGGCCTACATGACGGGCGTGAAGCAGAACAACGGCGTGATCTCGATGTCGACCGACACGCGTTCGCTCTCGCCGACGACCGAGAACGGCCGCCTCGTGAACCGCTGCGACAACGGCCGTGCGGTGCCGACCCTGGCCGAACTGGCCAAGGCGCGGGGCATGGCGGCCGGCGTCGTTACCACCACCAGCGTGACCGACGCCACGCCGGCGGCCACTTATGCCCATGCCTGCCACCGCAAGCTGGAACAGGACATCGCCGCCGCGCTGGTGCCGGGCGGAGCGGGCTACAACGCGGCCCCGGGCGCGAATGGCCTCGATCTGGTCTTCGGCGGCGGCGCCCAGCAATTCCTGCCCACGGATGCCGGCGGCAAACGCGCCGATGGCCGCAACCTGCTGGCCGAACTGCAGGGCAAGGGCTGGCGCGTCGCGACAAGCAGCGCGCAATTGAACGCGCTGGCGCCCGCCGCCCAGCCAGCGATCGGCCTGTTCGCCCAGAACCACTTCGCCTACGAGGCCGCGCGCGACCCGGCCAGGCAGCCAGCCCTGGCCGAGATGACGTCCAAGGCGATCGACATTCTGTCGAAGAACCCGAACGGCTTCTTCCTGATGGTGGAGGGCGGCCTGATCGACCACGCGCTGCATGCCACGCTGGCCAAGCGCGCGCTGCAGGAAACGGCCAGCTACAACGCCGCGCTCAAAGTCGCCATCGACAGGATGCAGGCCATCGATCCGGGCCTGAAGAACACCCTGATCGTCGCCACCGCCGACCACGACCACACGCTGCTGATCAACGGCTACTCGCCGCGCACCGGCAAGACCACCCCAGGCAATCCGGGCGTGCTGGGCCTGGTGCGCAGCCTCCCGGACGGCAAGGTGCGGCTTGATAAAGATGGCGCGCCCTTCACGATCCTGGGCTTCGGCACGGGCGAACACCGTGTGGCGGGCAGCCGCAAGGACGTGAAACTGACCGACGAGATCGCGGCCGGCGACGACTACCACCAGGAAGCGGTGGTGCGCACGCGCGCGGGCAGCGAAACCCATGGCGGCGCCGACGTCTACCTGGGCGCCATCGGCGCGAATGCCGAGCTGTTTCGCGGGACCATCGACAATACCCGCGTATTCAGCCTGATCAAGACCGCGGCGGGCCTGTGAGCACCGTAGGAGACCATTCAATGACCACGATCCGACTCTCCCTGCTGCTGGCGGCAGCCTTCAGCCTTGGCGCGCAGGCCGCGCCGGCAGCCAGGCCCTCCGCAAAGAACATCATCTTCTTCCTCGGCGACGGCATGGGCCCGACCACGATCACCGCCGCGCGCATCTTCAAGGCGGGCGAAGACGGCCTGCTCGACTTCGAACGCTTCGAGCGCACCGCGCGCATCAAGACCTATTCGGCCGATGCCCAGGTGACCGACAGCGCCCCCTCGATGGGCGCCTACATGACCGGCGTGAAGATCAACAACGACGTGATCTCGATGCAGGACGCGACACCAAGGGATCCCGCCAAGGACGCCAACGGCAACGCCAGCGTGGACCGCTGCGGCGCCAATAACGGCAGCGCGCCGATGACGATCCTCGAACTGGCCAAGGCGCGCGGCAAGGCGGTCGGCGCCATCACCACCACCGAGCTGACCCACGCCACGCCGGCATCGACCTTCTCGCATGTCTGCAATCGCGACATGGGCTACCAGATCGCGCAGCAGATTGTCCCTGGTGGCGCGGGCTACAACACGCGCCTGGGCGACGGCGTCGACGTGCTGATGGGAGGAGGGCGCAACCACTTCACGCCTTTCGATGCGAAGACCAACCGCAAGGGCCGCGCCGACGGCCGCGACCTGATGGCCGAATTCGCGGCGCAGGGCTATTTCGTGGCCAGTACCCGTGCCGACATGGCATCGAGCCGGCCGGGCCGCAAGTTCGTCGGCGTCTACAGCGCCGAGAGCCATCTCGATTATGCGTCGAAGCGCCGTCCCGAGCAGCCGACGCTGGCCGAGATGACGGCGAAATCGATCGAGCTGCTGTCGCCCAATCCCAAGGGCTTCTTCCTGATGGTCGAAGGCGGCAAGATCGACCACGCGCTGCACGAGACCAATGCGCGCAACGCGCTGGTCGAGACGGTCGCCTTCGACGAGGCGATCAGGACGGCGGTGGAGCGCATGCGCGCGCTCGACCCGGGCCTGGAAAACACCCTGATCGTCGTCACCGCCGACCACGACCACACGATGGTGCTGAACGGCTATCCGAAGCGCGGCAATCCGGTGCTCGACATCGTGCGCGGTTATGCCAATGGCGAACCGACCCGCGACGCCGACGGCAAGACGTTTACCACGCTCGTCTTCGGTAACGGCCCGAACCGGCCGGAGACCCGTCTTGACGTCGACAGCGCCGCGGCACTGGCCGAGGGTTATCACCAGGAGGCGGGCGTGCGCTGGTCGAGCGAATCGCACGGCGGTGGCGATGTGAAGCTGTATGCGGAAGGGGCGGGATCGGCGCCGTTCAAGGGCACGATGGAAAACACCCGGGTGTTCGATTTGATGAAGGCGGCGTTCGGCTTGTAGATCGCGGCGTGACCACGGGGCGCCCACCCCACGGTTGAATGTGCGGCGACGCCAACGTAGGGTGGGCAGCTCCACCCGCAACAGGTGAGCACAGGTCGAATGCGCGCTGCCCACGCGGTGATCGTTGGCGGCGAGATCATCCGGCACGATCACGGAGCCGATAACGATCGACACGGTATGATCGACACCCAAATACAAAAAGCCCCGGTCTTGCAACCGGGGCTTTTCAACGTTCAGGCTAATGGACAGCCGGCGTTTTCTTATTTCAGGTGATTCGAAATCAGCTTGGTCATTTCGAACATCGAGACCTGTGCCTTGCCACCGAAGACGGCTTTCAGCTTGTCGTCGGCGTTGATCATCTGGCGGTTGTCCGCAGCTTGCAGGTCCGCTTTCTTGATGTATTCCCAGACTTTCTTCGTCACTTCGGTGCGTGGCAGCGGCTTGTTGCCGACCACTGCAGCCAGCTCGGCCGACGGCGTCAGTTCCTTCATGAACGCGGCGTTAGGCTTGCGCGCTGCTGCCGGTTTCTTCGCTGCTGCGGCTTTCGGCGCAGCTGCTTTTGCAGGAGCTGCTGCTTTCTTCGCTGCAGGCTTGGCCGCGGCGGCCGGCTTCGCGGCGGCTGCCTTCTTTGCAGGCGCTGCTGGGGATTTCTTGGCTGTTGCCATCTTCGAGCCTCCTAAACGAGCATAAGTAAAAGTTGCGCAATTTATCGCACGGCTTATATTGGTGGCGTTTTAGCGTTCCTGCAAGTCTTTTTCACCATTTTTTCACTCTGATAAGCCCAAAAATCCGGGTTTGCGTGCCAGTTGCGGCCATAGAGTGAAAAACCATGCAAAAACCGGCGTAAAAAAGCCGCACCGGGCATGAGCCGGGCGCGGCTTGCGAAGAGGGCAAAAACGTCCGGCGGGCATCAAGGCCTGCCGGAATGGGGTTTACCTCATCCCCGGCATCATGCCCTTCATACCGCGCATCATCTTCATCAGGCCACCGCCTTTGAGCTTCTTCATCATCGTCTGCATCTGGTCGTACTGGGTCAGCATGCGATTGACTTCCTGCACCTGCACGCCGGCACCGGCGGCGATGCGGCGCTTGCGGTTGGCCTTGATCAGCTCCGGTTTCGCGCGCTCAAGCGGCGTCATCGAGTCGATGATGCCGCACATGCGCCGCACCTGCTTCTCGGCCTGGTCCATATTGGCGCCGGCCGCGGCCTGCTGGAACTGCGCCGGCAGCTTGTCGAGGAGGCCGGACATGCCGCCCATCTTCTTCATCTGGGTCAGCTGCGCCTTGAAGTCGTTCATGTCGAAACGGCCGCCCGACTTGATCTTGTTGGCCATGTCCTGCGCGGCCTTTTCGTCGACGCCCTTGCGCGCTTCTTCCACCAGCGCCAGGATGTCGCCCATGCCCAGCACGCGGCTGGCCATGCGGGTCGGGTCGAAGGCTTCCAGGCCATCAAGCTTTTCCGACACGCCGGCGAACTTGATTGGTTTACCGGTGACGTGACGCACGGAGAGTGCCGCACCGCCGCGCGAATCGCCATCGAGCTTGGTCAGCACGATGCCGGTCAGGGGCAGGGCATCATTGAAAGCCTTGGCCGTGTTGATCGCATCCTGGCCGAGCATGGCATCGACCACGAACAGGGTTTCGATCGGCTTGACGGCGCCGTGCACCGCGGCGATTTCCTGCATCATCGCTTCGTCGATACCGAGGCGGCCGGCGGTGTCGATGATCAGGACGTCGTGGTAGTGCTTCTTCGCCCAGTCGAGGGCGTTGAGGGCGATGTCGACCGGCTTGTCGGTGGACGTGGAGGGGAAGAAGTCGGCGCCGACCTGTTTCGTCACCGATTCGAGCTGGGCGATCGCGGCCGGACGGTAGACGTCGGCCGATACCGTCAGCACCTTTTTCTTCTTCTGTTCTTTCAGGTACTTGGCGAGTTTGCCGACGGTGGTGGTCTTGCCCACACCCTGCAGGCCGGCCATCAGGATGATCGCGGGCGGCTGCTGGGCGAACGACAGCTGGGTGGCGTCCGGACCGAGGTCGGCGCCCATCAGGGCCGCCAGCTCGCGCTGCACCACGCCGACCAGGGCCTGGCCTGGGCTGAGCGAAGCGATGACTTCTTCGCCCAGCGCTTTTTCCTTCACTTTGGCGATGAATTCGCGCACCGCCGGCAGCGCCACGTCGGCCTCAAGCAGGGCCAGGCGCACCTCGCGCAGCATCTCGGCGGTGTTCGCTTCGGTCAGACGTGCCTCGCCGCGCATTGTCTTGACGACTTTGGCTAGGCGTTGGGTAAGGTTATCTAGCATGTTCTACCTGACTGTATATGAATAGGAGACGTGGGACGGTCTTCGATAATCTGCCATTTTACCCTGTGCAAGGGCTTGCCGCCCGCCGCGGCGGGGGCGACAAGGGGTTTTTTGCACGGCGCTCGGGTGATCTGTCGGATACGCGTCTTGTCGTGTTTGACACATCTTGCATTCCAATATAGCCTTTTCTCGGCGGAATCAATACAGATCCGGCAGCGCAGATCCGGCAGCACCACCAGCACGACAGCCCCTTTGAATGACGAGAGCATAACGGAGAGATGGCATGACTACAGTGTTCGGCAAGACCCTGATCGCAATGACCCTGCTGGCAGCTGCCGGCGCCCAGGCACAGGACGTGGTGCGGCTCGGGAACCTGAAGTTCGCGCACTATGGCGCCGTTTCGTATATCAAGGAAATCGCACCGAAGTGCGGCATCAAGGTCGAGGAAAAGATCTTCCCGAAAGGGCTGGACGTGATGCAGGCCATCATCGCCGGCGAGCTCGATGTCGGCACCACCGCCTCCGAAGCCGCCATTTCCGGCCGTGCCGGCGGCGCGCCCATCTATGTCGTGGCCGGTTTTGCCAAGGGCGGCGCGCGCCTGGTGGCGCGGCCCGAGCTGAAGATTACCAGCGCGGCCCAGCTCAAGGGCAAGCGCGTGGGCGTGACCCGCGGCGGCATCCAGGAAGTGCTCCTGATGGCGGAGCTGGCCAAGCACAATCTGAAAGCCGACGTCACCCCGGGCAAGGACGTGCAGCTGGTGTTCCTGCCCTATGCCGACCTGAACCAGGCGCTGCTGGGCAAGCAGATCGACGCCATGATGCAGTCGGAGCCGCAGTCTTCGCAGGCGATCAACAAGGGCTTCGGGGCCGAGGTGCTGAAACCCTATGACACCCCGATCGGCGAACCGATCCGCACCATGGTCATGACCGAGAAGTTCTATCGCGAACGCCGCCCCGTGGCCGAGAAATTCATGCGCTGCTTCGTGCAGGCCACCAAGACCTTCATCGACGACAAGGCGCTGGCAGAAAAATACGTGCGCGAGGTCGTGTTCAAGGGCCAGATCACCAGCGACGATTTCAACGACGCGATCAGCAATTCGCCGTATTCCTACGACATCACGCCCGAGCACATCCAGGTCACCACCGACACCATGGTCAAGACCGGGGTGGGGCGCATGGCCAAGCCGCCGGTGGCCAAGGAATGGGTCAAGACCGACCTGCTGGATGCGGCCAAGAAAAGCCTGAACATCAAGTAAGCACCCGGGCCCCGCATGAAAAAGCGTAACTGGCGTGACATCGCCGTCGGCATGGTGGTGCCGGTGCTGGCCATCGCCATCTGGCAGTGGGTGGCCAGCAATGGCTGGGTCAATCCGCAGATCCTGCCGTCGCCGCTCGCGGTCTGGGAGCGTTGGGTGGCCTACCTGCTGCCTTTGATGCCGTACGAAGCGTACACCGAGGGCGGCTGGTGGTCCTGGGCCTTCTCGGGCGAACTCATCGTCGATACCCTCACCAGCCTGTACCGGGTGGTGGTGGGTTTCGTCATCGGCGCCGGGCTGGCGCTGCCGCTCGGGCTGGCGATGGGAGCGAGCAATACGGTGTATGCCTGGATGAATCCGCTGGTGCAGATCCTGCGGCCGATTCCGCCGATCGCCTACATTCCGCTGGCCATCCTCTGGTTCGGGCTCGGCAATCCGCCGGCCGTGTTCCTGATCGCGCTGGGCGCCTTTTTCCCCGTCCTGATGAACACGATTGCCGGGGTGCGCCAGGTCGACGGCATCTATCTGCGTGCGGCGCGCAACCTGGGAGCGGGCGGCACGACGATGTTCCTGCGCGTGATCCTGCCGGCGGCCGTGCCCTATATCCTGTCGGGCGTGCGCATCGGCATCGGCACCGCCTTCATCGTCGTCATCGTCTCCGAGATGATCGCCGTGAACAATGGCCTGGGCTACCGCATCCTGGAAGCGCGCGAGTATTTCTGGTCTGACAAGATCATCGCCGGCATGATCACCATTGGCCTGCTCGGCCTGGCGATCGACATCGCCATGAACCGCCTCAACAATTACCTGCTGCGCTGGCACCGGGGACTGGAGCACTGAGATGGACGCATTGGACACCCATATCCGCATCCAGGGAGTCGGCAAGGTCTTCGCCAGCGACGAGCGCCAGGTGGTGGCGCTGCAGGACATCGACCTCGACATCCCGCGCGGGCAATTCACCTGCCTGCTCGGACCCTCGGGCTGCGGCAAGTCGACCCTGCTCAACGCGGTGGCCGGTTTTTCGCCGCCGAGTTCGGGCAGCATCCTCGTCGATGGGGCGCAAGTCGCGGGGCCCGGACCGGAACGCGGCATGGTGTTCCAGGAATACGCGCTGTTTCCCTGGATGACGGTCGAGCAGAACGTCGGCTTCGGCCTGGAAATCAAGGGCATGCCGAAGGCGCGGATCCGCGAGCGTGTCGGCGCGCTGCTGGGCATGCTGTCGCTGTCGGACTTCCGCGCCCGCTATCCGAAAGACCTGTCCGGCGGCATGCGCCAGCGCGTGGCGATCGCGCGCGTGCTGGCGCTCGATTCGCCCATCCTGCTGATGGACGAGCCTTTCGGCGCCCTCGACGCGCTGACCCGGCGCAACCTGCAGGACGAACTGCAGCGCATCTGGCTGGAGACGAAAAAGACCATCCTCTTCGTCACCCACAGCATCGAGGAAGCGATTTACCTGGCCGACCGCATCGTCGTGATGACCTACCGCCCCGGCACCGTCAAGCGCGACATCCTGGTCGAGCTGCCGCGCATGCGCGACCCGGCCGCGCCCGAATTCAACGCCCTCAAGCGCGAACTGGGCCACCTGGTGATGGAAGAGCAGCAGCGCCATCACCACGATGAGCTCAGGATGGCCGCAATCGACTGAGGCTGCGGCTTTGCCGGGGCGGCAGGGGCCGCCACGGCCGTTTCTCCTTGGTGTAGACTGCCGATTATGCACAACACCCTTTTCCTTGCCGCGGCGCTGCTCTACGCGGCCTGCGCCCTGCTGCCGTCGCGCCGGGGCGGCGTCATCTCCGGCGTCACCGCGCTGGCCTGGGCCCTGCACGGGGTGGCCTTGGGCGGCGACGCCTTTGCGCCGGGCAGCCTGCGCATCGGCTTTGCGATCATGCTCTCGGCCGCGCTGTGGGTGTCGGTTGCGGCCTACTGGTTCGAGAACCGCAACTTCGCCCTCGACGGCCTGCGCCGCTTGGTGATGCCCTGCGCCTGCGCCGCCGCGCTCTTGCCGATGCTGTTCCCGGGGTCCGTCATGCCGCTGTCGACCCAGTCGAGCGCTTTCGGCTGGCATGTCGCGGTCGCCGTGCTGGCCTACAGCACGCTGACGATCGCCGCTTTCCACGCGGTGCTGATGGCGCTGCAGGAAACGCGCCTGCATGCGCGCACCGTCACGGCCGGCCCGGGCTGGTTCGGCGGGGCGCTCGACCAGCTGCCCGCGCTGCTGACGATGGAAAAACTGCTGTTCCGGCTGATCGGCATCGGTTTCGTGCTGCTCAGCCTGACGGTACTGTCGGGCGTGGTGTTCTCCGAGCAGCTGTTCGGACGCGCGCTGCGCTGGGACCACAAGAACATTTTCGCGCTCTTGTCCTGGATCCTGTTCGCGGCCCTGCTGGCCGGACGGCGCTGGCGTGGCTGGCGCGGCAAGACGGCGCTGCGCTTCACCCTGGCCGGTTTCGCCACGCTGGCGCTGGCCTATGTCGGCAGCCGCTTCGTGCTGGAAGTCGTGCTGCACCGGAGCGTCGCATGAGCCGCCTCGTGTTCTGGATCGGCCTGGCCATCCTCATCGTGTTCGCGCTGCGCTCGAAACTGCGCGCCGCCGCCCGCCGCGCCGATGACGCGGCGCCGCGCCGTCCGCCTGCGCCCGCCCCAAGGGCGGCCATCGAGGACATGACCCGCTGCGCCCATTGCGGCCTGCATTTCCCGGCATCGGAAGCCGTGCGCGCCGACGGCCTCGATTATTGCAGTCCGTCGCACGTGCGCCTGCCGCCGCACTGAGCCTTGTTTACCCGAGCCTTGCGCGCCGCCGCGCTCACCACGCGCTGGCCCTCGCTGTCCACGCAGTCGCGCACCACCTTCTGGCGCTCGCTGCAGGCGTTCACCGTCACCCGTGTCGTCATTGCGCTGGTGCTGCTGCTCTACCTTGCCCTGGAGGTGCGTGGCGGCGGTGCGCGCGGGGCGTCGGCCTATGCCGGCACCTGCTTCTTCTACCTGGCCACGGCGCTCTGCTTCGGCGGCATCACCGCCTTGTGGAAGCGGCGCTTCCTGCTCCAGCTGAGCAGCCAGATCGCCGTCGACCTGGCGGTGATCTCGCTGCTCTACCTGGCCGCCGGCGGCGTGCGCAGCGGGCTGGGCATCCTCTACCTGTTCCCGCTGTCCGGCGTGGCGATCCTGGCGCCGCTGCTGCTGGCGCTGTTCACGGCGGCGCTGGCCACGATCTTCATCCTGCTCGAGGTGTTCTGGCAGCTGCTCACGGGTAACAGCGAGCCGCCGCTGATGCAGAGCGGGATGTATGGCATCGCCTTCTTTGCCGTGGTCTGGCTGCTCAACCGTCTGGCGGCGCGCCTGATCGGCCAGGAAGAGCTGGCCGCACAGCGCGGTGCCGACCTGCAGGTGCAGCAGTCGATCAACGAGATCGTCATCGCCGACGTCGGCGACGGCGTGCTCGTGGTCGACCCGGAAGGCTGCGTCCACACCGCCAACCCGGCCGCGCAGCGCATGCTCGGCATCGAAGCGGCGGCCGGCTACCGCCTCAACGACCTGGCGGCGCTGGAACCGGTCGCCAGCGCCTTCGCCACCTGGCGCGGGGCGGATGGGCAACGTGCCGCGCCGCCTGCCGTGGCCGCGGTCGAACCGGTTACTGGCGCGACCGGCCCCGACGAGGCCTTCGTGATTCTCAAGCCCTATCAGGACAGCGTGGCGGGCGATACCGGCCTGCGCGTACGGCGCGACCATCCGGCCCACCTCAAGCTGCGCTTCGCCCAGGTCGTGTGCGCCGCCCGCGGGCCCGCGCGCAGCGTGATTTTCCTGCAGGACGTGAGCGCCATCGAAAACCAGGCGCAGCAGCTGAAACTGGCGTCGATGGGCCGCCTGACGGCCAGCATCGCCCACGAGGTGCGCAACCCCCTGTCGGCGATCGGCCACGCCACGGCCTTGCTGGCCGAAGACCAGCATGGCAAGGCCGAGCTGCGCCTGTTGAAGATCATCGGCGACAACGTCGCCCGCGTGAACCGCATGGTCGAGGACATCCTGAAGCTCTCGCGCAAGGCGCAGCCGTATGCGGAACCGCTGCTGCTGGCCGCCTTCCTGGCCGAGCTGAAGGCCGAGTTCTGCGAAACCCAGGGCCTGGCCGGTGATATAGTGTGGCTCGGCGGCTTCGGTGCGATCGAAGTGCGTTTCGATGCGCTGCACCTGCGCGAAGTGCTGGTCAATTTGCTCGGCAATGCGATCCGCTACGCCAGCCGCGCGCCCGGCAGCATCCGCATCTGGCCCGAGCTCGATGCCTTCGGTACCCTCGAGCTGCACGTGCAGGACGACGGCCCCGGCATCACGTCCGAGGTGCGCGCCCACCTGTTCGAGCCGTTCTATACGACCTCGAGCAAGGGCACGGGCCTGGGACTGTACCTGGCGCGCGAGCTGTGCCTGAACAACGGCGCCAAGCTCGATTACGAATTTCGGCTCGATACGTGCCTCGACGCCACCGGCGCCGAGCCGCACCGCAGCAGCGGCCGTTTTGTCATCACCTTCGCCCAGCCGCTGGCGGCCGCCGCGGCGGGCCAGCAACAGGAAAGGCCAGCATGAGTTCACCCCGCATCCTCGTCGTCGACGACGAAGCCGACCTGCGCGACCTGCTCGAGATCACCCTCGTGAAAATGGGCCTCGATGTCGATTGCGCGGCGACGCTGCGCGAAGCGCGCCGGCTGGTGGCCGACAATGCCTATGCGCTGGTGCTGACCGACATGCGCCTGCCCGATGGCCTGGGCCTGGAACTGGTGCGCGAGGTGTCAGGCAGCTCGAAGACGCCGATCGCCGTCATCACCGCCTTTGGCAGTGCCGACAACGCGGTGGTGGCGTTAAAAGCTGGCGCATTCGATTATGTCTCGAAACCGGTGGTGCTCGACGAGCTGCGCGTGATGGTGCGCTCGGCCCTGAAGCTGTCGGAAGCGCCGGCGGTGGCCTCCGGCCGGGAGGGCGCCGCGCCCTCGCGCCTGATCGGCAACTCGGTGGCGATGCAGTCGCTGCGGGCCCAGATCGGCCGCCTGGCGCGGTCGATGGCACCGATCGCGATCACCGGCGAATCCGGCGCCGGCAAGGAACTGGCCGCGCGCGAAATCCATGCCCAGAGTTCGCGCGCCGCCAAGCCGTTTGTCGCGGTGAACTGCGGCGCGATTCCCGAAAACCTGATGGAGGCCGAGTTCTTCGGCCACCGCAAGGGCGCCTTCACCGGCGCCGGCGAAGAGCGCGAGGGCTTTTTCCAGGCGGCCGACGGCGGCACCCTGATGCTCGACGAGGTGGCCGACCTGCCGCTGGCGATGCAGGTCAAACTGCTGCGCGCGATCCGGGAGCGGCGCGTGCGCAAGATCGGCGCCACCACGGAAGAACCGGTGGACGTGCGCATCATCAGCGCCACCCACAAGGACCTGGCCAGGTGCGTCGAGAATGGCCTGTTCCGCCAGGACTTGTTCTACCGCCTGAACGTGATCGAACTGGCGCTGCCGCCGCTGCGCGAGCGGCTCGACGACCTGCCGGTGCTGACCGAGGCCATCCTGGCGCGGCTGGCTGGCCCGGGCGGCGCCTCGCTCGGCCCGGGCGTGCTCGATGCCTTGCGCGCGTATTCCTTCCCGGGCAATGTGCGCGAACTGGAAAACGTGCTCGAGCGGGCGCTCGCCTTTGCCAACGACGGCGTGATCCAGGTGGAAGACCTGTCCCTGAAGGCGCGTGCGGGCGAGGCGGGGCGCGAGAGCGCCGCCTTGGCGGAGGCGGCGGGGCGTGACGGCGAGCGCAGTGGGGACGATGGCGCGGGCCGAGCCGGCGCCGGCTTCCGTGCCCGCCGTGGCATCCCCGGCACCGGCCGTGGGACCGGAGGTCTTGCCGTCCAACCTGCCGGCCTATCTCGAGCAGGTCGAACGCGACATCATCCAGCGCGCCCTGCAGCAGACCCAGTTCAACCGCACCAGGACCGCCAGCCTGCTCGGCATCAGCGTACGCCAGCTGCGCTACCAGATGCAGAAACTCGATATCCAAGCACCGGAGAATTGAATGCCCAAACTGCTACGTTATGCCGCCCTAGCCATTGCCCTGATCGCCGCGCTGATGTGGATGAAGCACGAGAACGATGCCAAGGCCTGCCGCGAGGCGGGCGGTAACTGGGACAGCGAAGCGAATACCTGCGTACGCCCGCCGGCGACGCCCGGACGCACACCCGTCTGATAAAAGGGCGCTCGCACACGAGGCGGGCAATATTTCCATGGCGACGACAGTGTTGCCACAGGATGCATATTGCATGAATTGTCACAGAGCGCCCCGTCCCTTCCTGTCACAAATCGTTGGCTTTTCGCCAGTGCAAAACGGTGCGGGACGCACCGCAATCGGGCAAGGTGTGCCCGAGCTGATCAAGACTTGAGCAGCATGTTAGTGCTCACTTACCGGCCACCGCGCATAATGATCCGCCGACTGAATTGTCAAGGCCAGCGCACACGAAAAACGCAAGAAATTGAGAATTTATTCACTTGCACGGCCGCGCGGCCAAGTACTACAATTAGTCCCATATCAAACCACCCCACTAGATATAGTGGTAGCGAGCCCAAGCGTAGGACCGAGAGTGTAGCTGCTAGGAAATAATGCAGCCTACGGCGGCCCTGGCTTGAGGCGCCTAACAAAACCGTCAGAGCAAGGCGCGGCGACGAAGACAGTATGCCTGTACGGCAAGGAGCCGCAACGCCGCTATGGGGGTTTTGTTAGGCGCCTTGGAAGCGTGGCAACATTCACCGGCAAGCACATCGTCCGGCTTGGCTCAGCCAGGCTGGCAGGGGTGGTTTTTGCTTTTTAAATCGTTCATTCGCCCACCCGCGCGCGCGGCAGGCGGTCTGACAAATCGGTGGCAGCACGACTGCCCTTCCTGGAGGCCCCATGCAGACATCCCAAGACATTTCAATCCACCCACAACCAGGAACGGCTGCCGGCCTCAGTGGCACCAATAGCGCCGCCGACATCGCCGCCCGCGCCGACTACCGCATCCTGCGCCGCAACGGCGCTGTCGTGCCTTTCGAGCCGAACAAGATCTCGGTCGCCATGACCAAGGCCTTCCTGGCCGTGGCCGGTGGCCAGGGCGCGGCGTCGGCCCGTATCCGCGAGCTGGTGGAGCAGCTGACCAACAATGTCGTCGCCGCCCTGATGCGCCGCCAGCCGAACGGCGGCACCTTCCACATCGAAGATGTGCAGGACCAGGTTGAACTGTCGCTGATGCGCTCGGGCGAGCATGACGTTGCGCGTGCCTACGTGCTGTACCGCGCCAAGCAGATGGAAGAGCGCCGCGCCGCCAAGGAAGCCGCCGGCGCCACGCAAGTGGCCGCGCCGCAGATCCACGTGGTCGACGGCGGCGAGCGCCGTCCGCTCGACGTGGGTGACGTCCACGCGCTGGTGAACGCCGCATGCGCCGGCCTGGAAAAGCATGTCGACGCCGACGCCATCGTCGCCGAGACCCTGCGCAACCTGTACGACGGCGTGCCGGTCGAAGAGCTGCACAAGTCCGCCATCCTGGCCGCACGCGCGCTGATGGAAACCGATCCGGCCTACAGCCAGGTCACGGCCCGCATCCTGCTGCACACGATCCGCAAGGAAGTCTTCGGCAAGGAAGTGCCGCAAGCCAGGGCAGCCGCCGAATACATCACCTATTTCCCGCAATACGTGGCAAAAGGCATCGAGAACGAACTGCTGGACGAGGAACTCGGCAAGTTCGACCTCGAGCGCCTGGCGAAAGCCATCGTCGCCGACCGCGACCTGCAATTCGGCTACATCGGCCTGCAGACCCTGTACGACCGCTACTTCCTGCACGTGCGCGAAACCCGCATCGAGATGCCGCAGGCCTTCTACATGCGCGTCGCCATGGGCCTGGCCCTGCGCGAAGCGGACCGCGAAGAGCGCGCCATCGAGTTCTACAACCTGCTGTCGTCCTTCGACTTCATGAGCTCGACCCCGACCCTGTTCAACTCGGGCACCCGCCGCTCGCAGCTGTCGTCGTGCTACCTGACCACCGTCGGCGACGACCTGGAAGGCATCTACGACGCGATCAAGGAAAACGCGCTGCTGTCGAAATTCGCCGGCGGCCTCGGTAACGACTGGACCCCGGTGCGCGCGCTCGGTTCGCGCATCAAGGGCACCAACGGCAAGTCGCAGGGCGTCGTGCCCTTCCTGAAAGTGGTCAACGACACGGCCGTGGCCGTGAACCAGGGCGGCAAGCGCAAGGGCGCGGTCTGCGCCTACCTGGAAACCTGGCACATGGACATCGAGGAATTCCTCGACCTGCGCAAGAACACCGGCGACGACCGCCGCCGTACCCACGACATGAACACGGCGAACTGGATTCCCGACCTGTTCATGAAGCGCGTGATGGAAAAGGGCCACTGGACCCTGTTTACCCCAAGTGAAACGCCTGACCTGCACGACCTGGTCGGCAAAGCCTTCGAGCAAGCCTACCTGGCGTACGAAGCCAAGGCCGAGCGCGGCGAAATGCGCGTGTTCAAGAAGATCGAAGCGCTCGACCTGTGGCGCAAGATGCTGTCGATGCTGTTCGAAACCGGCCACCCATGGATCACCTTCAAGGATCCGTGCAACATCCGTTCGCCGCAGCAGCACATCGGCGTCGTGCACTCGTCGAACCTGTGCACCGAGATCACCCTGAACACCAGCGCCGACGAAATCGCTGTCTGCAACCTGGGCTCGGTGAACCTGCCGCAGCACATGAAGGGCGATGGCCTGGACCACGTCAAGCTGCAAAAGACCATCCGCACCGCGATGCGCATGCTGGACAACGTCATCGACATCAACTACTACGCCGTGGAAAAGGCGCGCAACTCGAACCTGCGCCACCGTCCGGTCGGCATGGGCATCATGGGTCACCAGGATTGCCTGCACATGATGCGCGTGCCGTTCGCCTCCGATAAAGCGGTGGAATTTGCCGACAAGTCGATGGAAGCCGTCTGCTACTACGCCTACCTGGCGTCGACGGAACTGGCCGAAGAGCGCGGCCGCTACGAGTCGTATGCCGGTTCGCTGTGGGACCGCGGCATCCTGCCGCAGGACTCGATCAAGCTGCTGGCGGAAGAGCGCGGCGGCTACCTCGAGCAGGACACCAGCGAATCGATGGACTGGAGCCTGGTGCGCAACCGCATCAAGCAGTTCGGGATGCGTAACTCGAACTGCGTGGCGATCGCCCCGACCGCGACGATCTCGAACATCATCGGCGTGTCGGCCTGCATCGAACCGACCTTCCAGAACCTGTACGTGAAGTCGAACCTGTCGGGCGAATTTACCGAGATCAACGGCTACCTGGTGCGCGACCTGAAGGCACGCGACCTGTGGGACGAAGTCATGATCGCCGACCTGAAGTACTTCGACGGATCGCTGTCGAAAATCGACCGCGTGCCGCAAGACCTGCGCGAGATCTACGCGACGGCCTTCGAAGTCGAGCCGAAGTGGCTGGTCGAGCAGGCATCGCGCCGCCAGAAGTGGATCGACCAGGCCCAGTCGCTGAACATCTACATGGCCGGCGCCTCGGGCAAGAAGCTGGACGAAACGTATAAACTGGCCTGGCTGCGCGGCCTGCTACCTGCGTCCGGGCGACGCCGGTTTCGACGAATGCGAAGCCTGCCAGTAATCGTAGCGAACGCTTAACAATTGAAATGCACGCCCGGCCTTCGCGCCGGGCGTCGCTGTCACAGAACACGAAATAGAAGGAAACGATCATGCTGTCATGGGACGATGAACAAACGAGTGCGCCGGCCGCACCACAAGGGGCAATCCTGCCGGAAGGCGTGGACGCCACCCTGGTCGCCAAGCGCGTCAACGCGGACGACAAGCGCATCATCAACGGCCAGACCGACGTCAACCAGCTGGTGCCGTTCAAGTACAAGTGGGCCTGGGACAAGTACCTGGCCGGCTGCGCCAACCACTGGATGCCCCAGGAAGTGAACATGCAGCGCGACATCGAGCTGTGGAAGAGCCCAAACGGCCTGTCGGAAGACGAACGCCGCCTGGTCAAACGCAACCTGGGCTTTTTTGTCACGGCCGACTCGCTCGCCGCCAACAACATCGTGCTGGGCACCTACCGCCACATCACGGCGCCGGAATGCCGCCAGTACCTGCTGCGCCAGGCTTTTGAAGAAGCGATCCACACCCACGCCTACCAGTACATCGTCGAGTCGCTCGGCCTGGACGAGCGCGAGATTTTCAACGCCTATAACGAGATCGAGTCGATCCACGACAAGGACCAGTTCCTGATCCCGTTCATCAACGTCCTGACCGATCCGGAATTCAAGACCGGCACGCTGGAGAACGACCAGAAGCTGCTGAAGTCGATCATCGTCTTCGCCTGCCTGATGGAAGGCCTGTTCTTCTACGTCGGCTTCACCCAGATCCTGGCGCTGGGACGCCAGAACAAGATGACGGGCGCCGCCGAGCAGTACCAGTACATCCTGCGCGACGAGTCGATGCACGTGAACTTCGGCATCGACCTGATCAACACGATCAAGATGGAAAACCCGATGCTGTGGACCCCGGCCTTCCGCGAAGAGCTGAAAGTCCTGTTCCTGCAGGCCGTCGAACTCGAATACCGCTACGCCGAAGACACCATGCCACGCGGCGTGCTGGGCCTGAACGCCCCGATGTTCAAGGGCTACCTGCGCTTCATCGCCAACCGCCGCGCCGTGCAGATCGGTCTCGATCCGCTGTTCCCGAACGAAGAGAATCCGTTCCCGTGGATGAGCGAGATGATCGACCTCAAAAAGGAGCGTAACTTCTTCGAGACGCGCGTGACGGAATACCAGACCGGTGGCGCGCTGAACTGGGATTGATCCCGGTGGTGCACTGATTGGGAATGGCCCGCTTTCGAGCGGGCTTTTTTTTGCCCCCACTGTACCGACTTGCCGATTTGTCAGCGCAGGGACTGCAAGCGCGAGATAATTCCGCGAATCAAGTTCTGAGGAAGGCGCATGCCCAGGATGCCATCGGCTTCTCTATATAGTAGTGCGGCATTGGCCGTGCTGGGCGACCTCGGCTTGCGCGTCGCTTTCGGGCTCGAACCCGTCTGGTGGCTGGCTTGGGTGGCACCGCTCGCGCCGGCGGAGCGGGGGATGGCGGTCGGCCTGGCCGCCATCGACGATTTTCTTGGCCCGTCGGTGCCGCAGGCGCAGGTCGAGCGGGTCTGGACCGGGTACGAGCACCATGTCGCGCAACTTGCCGGCCAGGGCGCGCAGCTGATCGTCCTGCCCGAGAAGATTGCCGTGCTCACGCCAGCCGCCGCGATGGCGGTGCAAGGCCGTTTCGCCGCAGCGGCTGCAAGCGCGCGTGTGGCTGGTGCTGGGCGTCGGCATCGACGAGGGCGCCCGCTCGCGCAACCTGGCCTGGTTGATCGGCCCCGATGGCACCCTGCGCGCGACTTACCAGAAGCAGCACCGGCGCCGGGCGAACGCGGTGTCGATGCCGGCACCCGTCTCGCGCTGGTCGACGTCAAGGGCTACCAGGCGGGACTGGCCATCTGCAAGGACATGCACTTCGCCGAGCTGGGACTGCGCTATGCACACGCCGGCGCCGACCTCGTGCTGGTGCCGTCACGGGACTTCGGCGCCGATGCGGTGTACGCCGCGCGCCTGTCGGCGCTGCGCGGGATCGAGTCGGGCTTCGGCATGGTGCGCGTCGCCCGCGAAGGTTTGCTGAGCGTGACCGATGCACACGGACGCGTGCTGGCCGAGGCGCGCTCGAGCCCCTTGCCGGGAACTGGTGTGCTCGCGTACCTGCCGCCGCCGGGCACCACCCGCACCACGTTCCAGACGATCGGCGAGGGGGGCGGCTGGCTCTGTGTCGCACTCGCCGCTGCAATGCTGTTGTTCGCGCGTGCCGACAAGCGCACGCAATTGAATGGTGCAGGTCTGCGCGCAAGGCGCACGCGGGAACCGCTTGTGTGAGACAAGTCGCGCGTTGCGTGGTCAAAGGGATAGCGAGCCGACGAAGGCGATGGGCGCATCGCGACATGGCGGGTGGCGCGCACGATTGACGCGGCGAGGTCCCATGCGCGCAAGGTTCATCGCACTTGAATGCACGTTTGGCGCATCAGGTATTTGTCGACGAAGCGAATATGGCGTAAAGCGAAGCAAGCCTGCTGCAGTCAGGTGCGCTTTGAAATGGACTGGCCCCCGGCGGCCTGCTGTCATGATGCGACATTTGACGCATCTTCGTCCGGTAGTGCGAATTATGTGTGTGCGGGTTGCGCACTGACAAGGTTTTCGTGTACTTTACGTGATTGAATTTGTCAAAACGTGAACATGGATTTTTTCGCATGCTCGCGGGCAAACAAAACCGATCGAATAATGGGACGCTGATTCAATCAGTATGCACTTAAGCGTAGCGAAAAGAACAAGCCGCACTGCCTGATCGTTATCAGGCAAGGCGGCTTTTTCTTTTCGCGCCCGCAAGGGCAGCGATGTGAAAGCGCAGCTGGAATGGTGGGTGGGTGTCCCGACGTCGTTGGCTGAAGCGCTGCAATGATGAGGAGTTGCAGCAGTTCAGCTGGTGCCGGATTCATTGGCAATAACCCCTGGTTTATGCCCATGAATAATTCGCCCGACTTCGTCGGCGGGTTTTTAACCTTGTAGCGTATTTTCTCATCGCAGAGAAGGAGAACGAAATGGCAACAGCCGCTAAGAAACCAGCAGCAAAACCCGCAGCCAAGGGCACGTCCGCAAAGACCGCCGCCAAACCAGCTGCCAAGACTGCCGCAGCAGAGAAACCAGCCGCCAAGAAGTCGGCCGCTGTAAAACAGGCCCCGGCCAAGGCAGCCACCAAGGCCGCCGCGAAGCCGGCAGCGAAAGCTGCGGCAAAACCGGCAGCGAAACCAGCTGCCAAACCAGCTGCCAAACCAGCTGCGAAAGCCGCGGCGAAACCGGCAGCAAAAGCCGCAGCCAAGCCGGCAGCAAAGCCAGCCGCGAAAGCCGCAGCCAAGCCGGCAGCGAAACCAGCCGCCAAAGCCGCAGCCAAACCTGCAGCCAAACCTGCAGCCAAGAGCGCCGCCAAACCGGCCGCCAAGAAAGCCGCAGCCAAGCCGGTAGCGAAGGCCGCCGCCACCAAGTCCGCAGCCAAGCCGGCCGCCAGGAAGGCCGCCGCACCGGCAGCGAAGAAAGCCGCCGCCAAGCCAGCTGCCAAGAAGACCGCGGCTGCCAAGCCTGCCGCCAAGCCAGCCGCCAAGAAGACCGCGGACGCCAAGCCTGCAGCCAAGCCAGCCGCCAGGAAGACGGCCGCTGCCAAGCCTGCAGCCAAGCCCGCTGCGAAGAAGACGGCAGCCGCCAAGCCTGCAGCCAAGCCAGCGGCCAAGAAGACCGCAGCGGCCAAGCCTGCAGCCAAACCAGCGGCCAAGAAAACCGCCGTTGCCAAGCCTGCCGCAAAGAAGGCCGCGGCAGCCAAGCCGGTAGCGAAAGCCGCCGCCACCAAGGCGCCGGCCAAAGGCGCGGCGAGCAAGACCGCCGCCAAGGGCGCCGCCGCGAAAGCACCTGCCAAGACCGCCGCCAAGACCGCCACCAAGGGCGCGGCTGCGAAGTCGACCGCTACCAAGCCGGCAGCCAAAAAGACCGCGGCCGCCAAGCCGGCCGCCAAGCCGGCTGCGAAAAAGGGCGCGGCAGCCAAGCCGGTCGCGAAAGCGGCTGCAAGCAAGGCACCAGCCAAGGGCCCGGCAAGCAAGACCGCCGCCAAGGCGCCGGCGAAGACTGCCACCAAGGCCACGGCCAGCAAGGCACCAGTCAAGGCCCCTGCCAAGAGTGCAGCCACCAAGCCGGCTGCCAAGCCAGCTGCCAAGGAGGCGGCTACAAAACCTTCCACTAGCACGCCTGCTGCCGCCGCCAAGCCTGCCGCAGCCGCCAAGCCAGCGGCAAAGCCAGCCGCCAAGAAGCCGGAAGCGATGAAGGCCGAAGCCAAACCGGAAGCCATGAAAGCCGAAGCCAAGCCTGAAGCGATGAAGGCGGAAGCGAAGCCCGAGGCGAAGGCCGACACCAAGGCCGACACCAAGGCCGACACCAAGGCCGACACCAGGGCCGACACCAGGGCCGACACCAAGGCCGACACGGCTGTCAAGGCCGAAGCCAAGCCGGAAGCCGCTGCCAAGCCGGCAGCGAAGAAGCCTGCGGCGAAGAAGCCAGCTGCGAAGGCCGCCGACACCAGGCCGGCCGCACAGCCAGCCGCGGCTGCCGACGCCAAGCCGGCCGCTCCTCCACCGGCCGCGAAAACCGCGCTGTCGCCTGCCGCCGCCTGGCCTTTCCCGACCAGCAGCCGTCCGTAAACGCGCTGCGTGCCCGCTTAGGGCAGAATACCGCTGTGTGATATTGTCACACAGCGGTTTTTTTTATCTCAAGGAGTTGTCGTGCTGCCGATTCTTCAGCTGATCGTCGATACCATTGCCAGTGTGCTGGGCGGGGTGCTGTTATTGCGTTTCTGGATGCAGGCCATCCGCGTGCGTCCGCCGGCCTCGGTGGCGCAATTCACCTTCACGCTGAGCGACTGGCTCGTCAAGCCCTTGCGCCGCATCATCCCCGGTGCCGGCGGCTACGACTGGGCCAGCCTGATCGGCGCCTTCCTGGTGGTGTTGCTGGCGACCTCGCTGCTGTTGATGGTCGGTGCCACCGGCGAGCAGGTATTCATCTTCGCGCTGGCGCGCTTCCTGAAGTGGATCATCTACGGCTTCATCGCCTTGCTCATCATCGAAGCGATTTTCAGCTGGGTCAACCCGCATGCGCCACTGGCGCCGTTCGTGCACGACCTCAACGATCCGCTGCTGCGGCCGATCCGGCGCGTCGTGCCGCCGATCGGCGGGCTGGATCTGTCGGTGCTGGTGGCCGTGCTGCTTCTGCAGATCGTGCTGTTCGTGTTGCGGAACTTCGTGCCGATTTAAGTTTGATCGGCGGCGGATGTAAAAATGGGCAGCCTGGGCTGCCCATTTTATTTTCCGATCCGTTTGCGGTCGTGGGTCGAATACCGATCGTGGCCACGCTGCGGACGTACCGCGTGGGGTCGGGACCCCACCCTACGAATAGAAGACGCTACCGTCCCCGATGTAAAGCTTACTTGAAGCGGTAGCCGAAGGCGGCTTCGAATTTTTCCGCGATCTCGCTTGGGGTGAACTTGTGGTTCTGGCCGCCCTGGTGGGCGATCTTGATCGAACCGAGCAGGCTGGCCAGGCGGCCCGTGGTCGGCCAGTCGTAGCCCTGGGCGATACCGTACAGGAGGCCGGCGCGGTAGGCGTCGCCGCAACCGGTCGGGTCGACGATGGCGGCTGCCGGCACCGCCGGGATATCGTGGCGCTGGCCGCCCGCGTAGATCTCGGAGCCCTTTTCGCCGCGCGTGACGATCAGCGCTTCCAGGCGTGCCGCGATCTCGTCCAGCGACAGCCTGGTGCGGTCCATGACCATCTCGATCTCGTAGTCGTTGGCAGCCAGGTAGGTCGCCTGCTCGATGAAAGTCAGCAGTTCCTCGCCGCTGAACATCGGCAGCTGCTGGCCGGGGTCGAACATGAAGGGCACGCCTTGCGCGGCGCAGTCGCGCGCGTGCTTGAGCATGCCGTCGCGGCCGTCCGGGGCGATGATCGCCACGCGCAGCGGGCCGCAGTCGGCCACGTTGTTCTCGTGCGAGAACTGCATCGCGCCCGGGTGGAAGGCGTTGATCTGGTTGTTGTCCTGGTCGGCGGTGACGAAGCACTGCGCCGTGTAGGCGTCGCCGATGGTCTTGATGGCGCGCGTCTTGATGCCGAAGTTGCGCAGGCGCTCGAGGTAGTCGCCGCCGTCCTGGCCGATGGTCGCCATGATCAAAGGATCGCCGCCGAGCAGGTTCAGGTTGTAGGCGATGTTGGCCGAGCAGCCGCCGTATTCGGTGCGCAGCGTCGGCACCAGGAAGGACACGTTCACGCGGTGCAGCTGGTCCGCCAGCAGCGTCTCGGCGAAACGGCCGTGGTACTGCATGATCTTGTCGAATGCCAGCGATCCGCAGATCAGGGTAGTGTGGGTCATGGAGGTGTCAGGGATAGAAGACGGCGATGTGGTAGCCGGATGGTTTCAGGTTGTCCACGCGGAAGTGGAGCTTGATCGCTTGTTCGGTACGCGGCGCGATGCCGGCGGCCAGCGGCGTACCGGCGGCCAGGTAGTCCCCGGGCGCGAACACGCGGCGCAGCAGCGGCTTGTCGTTGGCGTCCGTCAGCGCCAGCTCCAGGCTCGGCCAGGCCTGGTTCGTGCTGCCGGTGTTGCGCAGCTCGGTCGTGAACGAATAGGCGCCTCCGCCGAGCGTGGTCAGTTCGCCGGTTTCGATGACGAGGTTCTCGACCGGGCTGGCAGCTCGACGCGGCAGCCCAGCAGCGCGCAGCCCGACACCAGCGCCGGCTTCAGGGCCGGGAAGCGTGCGGCGACCGCGTTGCGGAAGGTGAAGGCGCCTTGCGCGAGCAGCAGCAGCAGCAGGACGAGCGAGCCGACCAGCATCGCGATCTTGCGCGTGCGTCCGCTTTGTTCCTGCTGGCGGCCGCGCTTGACGAACTCCGGCTCGTCGATCTCGGCGGCGCGCAGTTTCGGCTGCGCCTCGATTTTGGTCGGGGTGAGCTTGGAGCGCCGCGCCGCCGCCGCGCGCTCGGCGCGGCGCGCGGCCGGGGTGCGCACACTGGCCTCGGCCGGCATGGCCGACGCGTCGTGCGCATGCGACGCGCCGCCCGCGCCATCGGCGGACTCGCGCAGCGGAAGCAAGGGGGCGGCTTCGCTGGCCAGGCCGGGGGCCGCGGTACTGGCCGATGCGGTATCCGGCGCGGTATCCGACGCGGTATCCGAGTCGGCCGTCAGCGCGATTTCCGGGAAGGTGTTGTGCGTGACGCGGCGCAGGGTCAGCGGCTCGGCCGCGGGCGCGCTCAACGCCTCGATCGCGGCCACGTTGAAGGTCGTATCCGGCGTCAGGTCGACCACGATGGGGATGCGTCATCCCGCGCGGGCAGGGCCGGGGTGGGCAGCGCAGCGTTTTCCGGCAGGCCGAAGGCGGGTTCGATGCGACCCTGGCTGTCGGTGGCGGGATGGTGCTGCGCCGGCACCGGGTGCGCTTCGATGGCGGGCGGGGCGTCCTGGACCGCGGCCGGTGCGGTAGCCGCTTCGGTGCTGTCCGTTTCGGCAGCCGCTGGCGCATGGGCAGATGCGGCCCCTACCGGCCCGGCGTTCTCCGCGGACGTTTCCAGCAGAGGCTCGGTGGTGGCCTCGAGCGCGGTGTCGGCTTGCGCTACCGTTTCCGGTTCTTCCTCCGCCTCCGCTACCGACGCTGCTGCCGCATCCGGTGCGGCCTCGGGCTGTGCTTCGGCCGCGGCATCGATTGCATCGTGCGTCACCGCATCCGTGCCGGCCCTCGGGTTCGAGGTCGCTCCCTGCATCGTTCGCGCTGGTCGCTTGCGCCTCCACCGCCTCGGGAACCGGTTCCGCTACGGCGCTCGCATCGGATGCCTCGCCGTCCTGTGTGTCGTGTGGCGCCGATTCCGCCAGCGCGGCGACAGGATCAAGCCCGGCCGATTCCTCGTCCGCGACTGGCGCAACGAACTCCGGCGCATCCTGTCCCGCGACGTTCGGCAGGATGCCGAGCGGATCGAAGGTGTGATCGAAGTCGAGCGTGTAGACCGGCACGTCGTCGTCAAACGGCCTGGTCTCGGCCTCCGGTGCAGGCGTACTGTCAACCTCGTGTTCGACGACGGTGAAGGGCAGCGGGTCCGCTTCGGCAGGCGCCTGTGCGACAGGAGCGTGGGGAAGGGGGGGGGAGCGGCAGCGGGAGCCGGCTCCGGCGCGGCTGGCGTCGGCGCTGCTGGCGTCGGCGCTGCCGGCGCGCGCGCGGCCAGCTTGTCGAGGTCGACCAGGCTGGCGCTGCCGTCGAAGATTTCCTGGCAGGCGCCGCAGCGGACGATGCCCCCGCGCAGCTTGAGCTGGTCCGAGGCGACCCGGAACATCGTGCCGCAGTGGGGGCATTGGGTGGCGAGCGCCATCCGCTTAGCCTTGCGGGGTGGAGCGCGCGGCCGGTACCGTGTCCTGGCCCAGCGTCCCGTGAAGGGCAACCCAGCCGTCCTGCTCGGCCCAGACGCCCAGCTTGATGAAGGGCGCGTAGGCGGCGGCCACTTCCTCGGCCTGGCGCGCCAGCACACCCGACAGCACCAGCGAACCGCCCGGCGCCACGCGGCCGGACAGCATCGGCGCCATCAGCTTCAAGGGGCTCGACAGGATGTTGGCCACCACGATGTCGAACTTGCCGCTTGCATGCAGCGCATTCGACGAGACAGCCAGTTCGTCCGGCACGTAGAAGGTGATCTCGCACCCATTGCGCTCGGCATTCAAACGCGCCGATTCGATGGCCTGCGGGTCGATGTCGACCCCGGCCACGTCGCCCGCGCCCATTTTCTTGGCGACCATCGCCAGGATGCCGGAACCGCAGCCGTAGTCGAGCACCGATTTGCCCGGCTTCGGATGGGCTTCCAGCCATTCCATGCACAGGCGCGTGGTCGGATGGCTGCCGGTGCCGAAAGCCAGGCCCGGATCGAGTTCGAGAATCAACCCGTCAGGATCAGGAGCCTCGTGCCAGCTCGGCACGACCCAGATGTTGGTGCCGATATGGATCGGCTCGAACTGCGACTGCGTCAGGCGCACCCAGTCGGCGTCCGCCACCGCGCGGGTGGAAAACGCCGGCACAGTGGCCAGCTTGATGGCGGCAGCGGCTTCGGCGACGATCGCCGCCTGGTCGGCATCGACATCGGTCAGCGCCACGACACGGCTGTGGTCCCAGGCCGCTTCCTTCGGCTCCATGCCGGGCTCGCCGAACAGCGGGCGTTCCTGCTCGGTGCCTTCGTCGGCGTCTTCCACCGACACCGACAGCGCGCCCGCTTCCATCAAGGCGTCGGAGAGTGCCTCGGCATGCTCGCGTGCGATTTCGATGACGACTTCAGTCCAGCTCATGCATCAGCCTTGTTGTCGAGGGCCAGGGCGACTTTCGTGTCCGGGCGGTTGGCCAGTTTCTGTTCCAGGTAATGGATGTTGGTGCCGCCTTCGATGAAGCGCGCATCGACCATCAGTTCCCGGTGCAGCTGGATGTTGGTGAGGATGCCTTCGACCACCATTTCCGAGAGTGCAATCTGCATGCGGCGAATGGCTTGCTCGCGCGTAGCACCGTAGGAAATTACCTTGCCGATCATCGAGTCGTAATGAGGTGGAACATAATATCCCGCATACGAGTGCGAATCGACACGGATGCCAGGACCGCCCGGCGGGTGCCAGCCAGTGATGCGGCCCGGCGACGGCGTGAATTTGAATGGATCCTCGGCATTGATGCGGCATTCGATCGCGTGGCCGGCCAGCATGATGTCGCGCTGCTTGAAGCGCAGCTTCTCGCCGCAGGCGATGCGGATCTGTTCCTGCACGATGTCGATGCCGGTGATCATTTCGGTGACCGGGTGTTCGACCTGCACGCGGGTGTTCATTTCGATGAAATAGAACTCGCCGTTTTCGTACAGGAATTCGAAGGTGCCGGCGCCACGGTAGCCGATCTTGCGGCAGGCTTCGGCGCAGCGGTCGCCGATCTTCTCGATCAGCTTGCGCGGGATGCCCGGCGCCGGTGCTTCCTCGATCACCTTCTGGTGGCGGCGCTGCATCGAGCAGTCGCGCTCGCCCAGCCAGACGGCATTTTTATGTTCGTCGGCGAGGATCTGGATTTCCACGTGGCGCGGATTTTCCAGGAACTTCTCCATATACACTTCCGGATTGCCAAACGCCGTACCGGCTTCCGTCTTGGTCATCTGCACGGCGTTGAGCAGGGCCGCTTCGGTATGCACGACGCGCATGCCGCGTCCGCCGCCGCCGCCGGCCGCCTTGATGATGACCGGATAGCCGACCTTGCGGGCGGTCTGGATGATTTCCTTCGGGTCGTCCGAGAGGGCGCCGTCCGAACCCGGCACGCAGGGCACGCCGGCGCGGATCATGGCCTGCTTGGCCGAGACCTTGTCGCCCATCAGGCGGATCGAATCGGAGCGCGGGCCGATGAAGACGAAGCCCGATTTTTCCACGCGTTCGGCGAAGTCGGCGTTTTCCGACAGGAAGCCGTAGCCGGGGTGGATCGCTTCGGCGTCCGTGACTTCCGCGGCGCTGATGATGGCCGGCATGTTCAGGTAGCTCAGCGCGGACTGGGCCGGGCCGATGCAGACGGACTCGTCGGCGAGCTTCACGTACTTGGCGTCCTTGTCCGCCTCCGAGTGAACGACCACCGTCTTGATGCCCATTTCGCGGCAGGCGCGCTGGATACGCAACGCGATTTCACCACGATTGGCGATGAGGATTTTTTCAAACATGGTTTAGGTTCGGTGTTTCGATGAGTGCCGGCGCGGTGCGCCGGACTGGTATTCGGAAATCACGGGCCGCGGAGAACAACACGGCCGCGGCAGGGCGGCAAAAGCCGAGGCTTAGCCGATCACGAACAGCGGCTGGCCGAATTCGACTGGCTGGCCATTTTCCACGAGGATCTTGGTCACGACGCCAGACACATCGGCATCGATTTCGTTTAGCAGCTTCATCGCTTCGATGATGCACAGGGTATCGCCTTCCTTGACGTTCGTCCCGACTTCGACGAAGGCGGCAGCGCCCGGAGCGGAGGAACGGTAGAAGGTGCCAACCATCGGCGACTTGACGACGTGGCCGGTTTCCACGGCAACAGCCGGGGCGGGCGCGGCGGCCGGCGCGGCCGATGCCGCTGGCGCCTGCGCGCGGGGGCCGAGAACTGCTGGACGCCGTTCGACGGCATCATGACCATCTGGCCTTGGGGCATTGCGGACGACTTGACGATGCGGACCTTGCTTTCGCCTTCGGTCACTTCGAGTTCAGCGATATCCGATTCGGCGACGAGGTCAATCAAAGTCTTGAGTTTACGTAGATCCATGTGAAACCCCTTGGAATTATTTTGGTATTAAGAGAGTAAAGCAGCGCGCAAAAAGACAGCGCAGCCGAGCATGATGCATGAAGTTGACGTAGATTAATGCTATTTAAGCGCGAAGTCGATGGCAAACCGATATCCGTCGATTCCCAGCCCGCAAATGGTGCCGCGGGCAAGTGCCGACAAATACGAGTGATGGCGGAATGCTTCACGCTGATAAATATTTGAGATATGGACCTCAATAAACGGAATCGCCACCGCTGCCAGCGCATCGCGCAGGGCCACGCTTGTGTGGGTCAGTCCGCCAGGATTGATGACGATCGCCTCGATGCCTTCCTCGCGGGCGGCATGGATGCGGTCGATCAGCGCACCTTCGTGGTTGCTCTGAAAGCAGGAAAGCGACCCGCCCGCTGCCACAGCCTGGGCCGTTGCAGCGCTTTCGATGTCGGCCAGCGTCGCCGCGCCGTACACCGCAGGCTCTCGGGTTCCCAGCAGATTCAGGTTGGGACCGTTAAGCAGCAGTAGCTTTTTCGCCATTTGTTGTAGAGTCTACGCTCGAAAGTCAGGCATTTTGCCGCCAACATCGGGTATTGGCAAGCGATAAAATTCTCCGTGGATAACAGTTACTTGCGCGATGATCGGAAAAGAACGACCGTTCGCGAGCGCTACAAGCCCGCCAGGTCGGCCCGCAGCGCATCGAACTCGAGCTTGCCGAGATAGGTCTTCCGAACTTGCCCGTCGGCACCAATGAGTACCGTGAAGGGCAGGCCGCCGTTCGTATTGCCGAAGGCGCGCGACAGCTCGGTACCGTCCATGCCGCCGACATACAGCGGGTATTTGATATTGTGCTTGGTGGCAAATTCACGCATGGTGTCCGGCGAATCGATGCCGATGCCGATCACGTTAAACCGCTTGCCGCCTTCCGCGTTTGCCAGGCTGGACAGTTCCGGCATTTCCTGTACGCAGGGTCCGCACCAGGTCGCCCAGAAGTTCACCAGCAGGGGTTTGCCTTTCCACTGAGACAGCGCTTGCGGCTTGCCCGATAAATCGTTCAGGGTCTGCGCATATAAGTGAGTAGATGCGGTGTGTGCCGGGCCGGAGCCAGCCGCCCCAGTTGGCGCGATGCTGGTCGTCACCGGCGTCGCTTCCTTCGTCCTGCTGCCAAACACGGCGCCCAGCGCGCCAAAGGCAATTGCCACAGCCACGAAAGCGGCCAGCTTCTTCTTGTTCATTCGTCCTGTTCCAGCGATACGTCGGTCGTCATCAGCGCGCGCAGGCCGGCAGCGTCGACGCGCTGCAGGCGGCCATCGCCGCGGGGCTTGAGTGCACCACGCAAGTCATGAAAATCATACAACTCGGCGTGCACGGCCTCGTTATGCCACAGGAAGCTCACCGTTTCAACGGGATCGTGGCGCGCGCCCTTGAAGTGGGGCGTTTCCGAGATATCTATAGTGACGTTGCGGTTCAGGAGAAACATCTCGACTTCCTTGGCACTGTCGGCGAATAGCTGCAGGTGGATGTCGTCGTGTTCGCCGGCGGTGCCGTTCAGGACGGCGCCCGTGACATAGGGCCGGAACTCGGCCAGCGCGTCCATGACTTCCAGGGCCACGGCGCGCATCGCGTGCACGCGCTCGGCGTGGGCGGCCCCGCCAAACAGTTCCTGGTAGCGCCGTACCTCGTCCTCGATCTGAGTATTGTCGGGCATCAGGTTCGGTGCCGGCTGGTCGACGCCGAGTACCTGGCGCGCCGCTTTCCTGCGCGCCGTGGCGTAGTCGGCGCCGTCTTGCGCGACCATGCGCGCGGCCGTTGCGGCGATCTGGGCGCGCAGCTGCTGAAGGTCATAATTCTGTGTTGGCATCATGAGCTTGATCATACTCTTGAACGAAAAATGGCATCGCGTCGGGTAGAATCGCGTATTCGCTTTACTCCACACGATCATGCACATCCATATCCTCGGCATTTGCGGCACCTTCATGGGCGGCCTGGCGGTTCTGGCGAAAGAGGCAGGACACCGCGTTACCGGTTGCGACGCCAACGTCTATCCTCCGATGAGCACCCAGCTCGAAGCCCAGGGCATCGAGTTAATCCAGGGCTATGGCCCGGAGCAGGTCTCCCTGAATCCCGATCTGTATGTCGTCGGTAATGTGATGACGCGCGGTAATCCGCTGATCGAGGAAATCCTGAACCGCGGCCTGCCTTATGTGTCCGGTCCGCAGTGGATTGGCGAACATATCCTGCGCGAGAAATGGGTGCTGGCAGTCGCCGGCACGCATGGCAAGACCACGACCTCCTCGATGCTGGCCTGGATCCTGGAAGACGCGGGTTATGCGCCCGGCTTCCTGATCGGCGGTGTGCCGATGAACTTCGGCATTTCGGCGCGCCTGCAAGGGGCAACCGACGCCAAGGCGAAGTCCGACTTCTTCGTCATCGAAGCCGACGAATACGACACCGCCTTTTTCGACAAGCGCAGCAAGTTCGTGCACTACCACGCGAAAACGGCCGTGCTGAACAACCTCGAATTCGACCATGCCGACATCTTCCCGGACATCGGCGCCATCGAGACCCAGTTCCACCACCTGGTACGCACCGTGCCGGGCATTGGCCGCCTGGTGGTCAACGGCGACGAAGCCTCGCTGGCGCGGGTGATCAAGCGCGGCTGCTGGAGCGAGAAGGAAACTTTTGGGCTGTCCGGCGGCGTCAACTGGACGCTGGTCGAGCATCCGGGCGGTTCCAGCTTCGACGTCGTCTTCAACAATGAAGTGCAGGGCACGGTCCACTGGGACCTGACCGGCAAGCACAATCGCTCGAACGCGCTGGCCGCGATCGCCGCCGCGCGCCACGTCGGCGTGCCGGTGGCGCAGGCGGTCGATTCGCTGTCGCGTTTCCAGAGCGTGAAACGGCGCATGGAAGTGCGCGGCGTGGTCAACAACGTTACCGTCTACGACGATTTCGCCCACCACCCGACGGCGATCGCCACCACCGTGGGCGGCTTGCGCCAGAAGCTGGGCAATGGCGGGGAAAAATCGGGACGCATCCTCGCCGTGCTCGAGCCGCGCTCGAACACGATGAAACTGGGTGCGATGAAGGACGCGCTGCCGGGCAGCCTGAAGGACGCCGACCTGGTGTTCGGCTTCGGCAGCCAGCAGGCGCTGGGCTGGTCGCTGGCCGATGCCCTGAAACCGCTGGGCGCCATTGCCCACAGCTTCGACCAGATCGATTACCTGGTGCAAGCCGTCGTGCAGGCGGCCCAGCCGGGCGACCACATCCTCGTGATGAGCAATGGCGGCTTCGGCGGCGTGCACCAGAAACTGCTCGAGGCGCTGGCCTGATGAATGCGCGCCCGCACGTCCTGTACCTCCACGGCTTTCGTTCCTCGCCGCGCTCGTTCAAGGCGCGCGTGTTGCAGGAACGGATGACAGCCGCGGGACGCGCGGGCGACCTGATCTGCCCGCAACTGCCAGCCTCGCCGAAAGCGGCGATGGAACTGGCCTTGCTGCTGGCCGAGCGCCATGCACCAGGCAATCTTGCCATCGTCGGTTCCTCGCTGGGCGGCTTCTACGCGACCTGGCTGGCCGAGCGCCTCGGCGTACGCGCCGTGCTGCTCAATCCGGCGGTCGATCCTTTGAATGACCTGGAAAAGCACGTCGGCGTGACCACCGCCTGGCATTCGGATGAACCGTTCGAGTTTCGCCGCGAATACATAGCCGAGCTGGCCGCACTGAAGGTGGAACGCATCACCCGTCCCGAGCGCTATTTCCTGATTGCCGCGACCGGAGACGAGGTATTGGATTACCGCGACATGCTCGCCCACTATGCCGGCGCGCGCCAGCATGTGATCGAAGGCAGCGACCACGCGATCCCGGAATTCCCGCAGTATGTTGACGAGGTGCTGGCGTTTTGCCAGCCGGCCGTGGCGCAGGCGGGCACGGCCTGGTGAGGGGCGCTTCGCTGCGGCTGGCGAAGTGGCATCGCCATGCCGATGCCGTCGGTGCCGCTATCGCCACGCGCGACTGGCTGACGACCAGGGGCTCGCTGACGGCGCGCCTGGTCGCCAGCAGCAAGGCTTTCCGCGTGCGGCGCCTGCACCAGAAAACGGTGCTGTGCTCGCTGGAAGAGGCGAGGGCGATCGGCCTGCCGCGGCGCGAACGGGTCTGGGAGCGCGAAGTCCTGCTGTGCTGCGACGGCCAGCCGGTGGTGTTCGGCCACACCGTGGTGCCGATGTCGGCGACCGCGAGCGACTGGCCGCTGTTTTCCGCGCTGGGCGAACGCTCGCTCGGCACGACCCTGTTTTACGACCCGCTGGTGACGCGCGGGCCGCTGGGTATGCCCGGCTGCGGCCGGGCCACCCCCTGCTGGCGCGCCTGCGTGCGGCGCTGGGCGAGGCCGCCTATGCCGCGGCCGAGCGTGCACTGGACGGAGGGCTTTTCCACGCGCGGCGCTGTGTCTACCGCCGCCGTCAGGGCCTGCTGATGGTCACCGAGGTATTCTTGCCGGCCGTGCTCGATCTGGCTGGCGCAACAATAAAGAACGCGAAATAAGATGAATCTATTTTTTGAAGAATCGGGCGACTTCAAGGTCGGCTCGGTGCTGTCCACGGCCGGTGAAGCCCATCAGGTCGAACTGTCGAGCGGGAAGCGGACCAAGGTCAAAACGAAGGACGTACTCTTGCAATTCGAGAAACCGGCACCCGACGTGCTGCTCGAGGAAGCCAAGGGCATTGCCGCCGAAGTCGATCTCGATTTTCTTTGGGAAGTAGCCGGCCAGGAAGAATTCGGTTTCGCGGAACTCGGCGCCGAATACTTCGGCCACGCGCCGCTGCCTGCCGAGGCCGCCGGCCTGGTGCTGGCCCTGCACAATGCGCCCATCTATTTCTACAAGAAGGGCCGCGGCCGTTACAAGGCGGCGCCCGAGCAATCCCTGCGCGCGGCCCAGGCCGGTATCGAAAAGAAAAAGCAGCAAGCCCTGGTGCAGGCGGCCTATGTCGAAGAACTGAAGGCCGGAAAATTGCCGGAAGCGATGCAGCCGATCGTGGCGCAATTGCTGTTCAAGCCGGACAAGAACACCATCGAATACAAGGCGCTGGAAGCGGCGGCCAACGAACTGCAGACCACGGCGCCGCGCCTGATGCTGGCAACGAAGGGCATCGCTTCGCCCAAGGACCTGCACATGGGCCGTTTCCTGTTCGAGCAGTTTCCGCGCGGTGCCGGTTTCCCGGCGCTGCCGGTGCCGAGCGCTCCGACCTCGCTGCCAACGGCTAATGTTGCCGCCTTCTCGATCGACGACGTCACCACCACCGAGATCGACGACGCCTTCTCGGTCGAACACCTGCTTGACGGCACCGTGCGCGTGGGCATCCACATTGCCGCGCCGGGCCTGGCGATCAAGCCGGACGACGCCATCGACAAGATCGCGCGCAGCCGCATGTCCACCGTCTACATGCCGGGCGACAAGATCACGATGCTGCCGGACGAAGTCGTCAACGCCTTTACCCTGGCCGAAGGCACGACCTGTCCGGCACTGTCGCTGTACGCGACCCTGAACCCGCAGGACTGGTCCGTCATTTCGACCACGACCCGCGCCGAACTGGTGCCGATCGCGAACAACCTGCGCCATAACGACCTCGATGCGCTGGTCAACGAGGAAACGCTGGAAAGCGGCGCCGGTGAGTATCCGCACAAGGCGGAACTGTCGCTGCTGTGGAAATGGGCGCTGCAGCTGGAAGCGGGACGCATGAAAAAGCGCGAGGCGTTCGGCTTGAAACCCGAGCAGGCCAATCGCGTCGACTTCAATTTCTATGTCGAGGACGACGTCGTCTCGATCGTGCGCCGCAAGCGCGGCGCGCCGCTCGACAAGATCGTCGCTGAGCTGATGATTTTCGCCAACAGCACCTGGGGCAAGCTGCTGCACGACTCCGGCGTGCCGGGCATCTACCGTTCGCAGGGCGCTGGCAGCGGCGCCGGTTGGGCAGCAAAAATGCAGGTACGCATGGTCACGCACGCGGCGCCGCACCAGGGCCTCGGTGTCGATCAATATGCCTGGAGCACCTCGCCGCTGCGCCGCTACACCGACCTGGTCAACCAGTGGCAAATCCTCGCCTGCGCCGAGCACGGCGTGACCGCGCCCCTGGTCGCGCCATTCAAGCCGCGCGACGCGACCCTGTTTTCGATTGTCTCGGCCTTCGACGCTGCGTATTCGGCCTATAACGATTTCCAGCAGACCATGGAACGCTACTGGTGCCTGCGCTGGCTGGGCCAGGAGCAGGCCAAGCAGGTCGACGCCGTCGTGCTGAAGGAAGACGTGCTGCGCCTCGTCGACATCCCGCTGGTCATCCGCCTGGCCGGCATGCCGCCGGTGGCGCGCGGTGCGCAAGTGCGCCTGGACATCGTGCGCTGGGACGAAGTCGACCTGACGCTGGAAGCGCGCCTGCTGGAAGTGTGCGCGGCGCCGACCGACGAGGCGCTGGCGGCCGAGGAGGAAGAGGGCGAGGCCGCCGCGGGCGACAGCGGCGAGGCGGCAGTCGAGGAAGTGGTCGAAGCCGAAGGTGCGGTCGCGGCGGTGAGCACGGACGACGCGGCGCCGGTAAACCCGTAGGGTGGGCAGTCCGTGCCCACGCGGTCTGGCGCTTGAAATAATGCGCCGCCGCTATATTTTGACGCGCTTGCATGCCAAAACGCTGCCAAATAGGTAGCTAGCGGCCGCTCCAGGTAATCTTCAAGCCGCGTGTTAGATGACGGCGCCGTTGCGGACCAGGGAGACGTCCGTTACAGCGTGGGCACGTCATTGAAGCCCCGGCTTCAATGACCCCACCCTACGGTCTTCCTCGTGATGCACTTGTTCAGCATTCGTTGCCTCACCACCACCAACTCCCCACACGGCCGTTTCCCACGGTAGAATGCTTGGATTCCCAGATTCAACTGCCGCCCGGCGCCTTCGCGTGAAGCTTTCCCGAGAAAACCGTCCCTTGATGATCGGCCTGGCCGCCTCCGTGGTGGCGCATGCGGTCCTGCTCGCCATCCGCTTCGCTGCGCCCGATGCCTTCCGCCTGGAGCCAGCCGACCCCGGCCTGGAAGTCATCCTGGTCAATGCCAAGCACGCCAACGCGCCAAGCAAGGCCGAGGCCCTGGCCCAGGCAAACCTGGAGGGCGGCGGCACGGCCGATGCGGGCCGCTCCAAGTCGCCACTGCCGGACCTGCGCAGGAACGAGAACGGCGACAGCATCAAGGCCTTGCAACAGCGGATTGCCGAGCTCGAGGAAGAGCAGCAGAACAAGCTGACCCAGGTGCGCAACACGGCCTTCAAGGCGGCGCCGGTCACCGACAAGGACAAGCCGGAGCCCACCCGTACCGGCCACGACGATCTGGAAACGATGAAACAAATCGCGCGCCAGACGGCCGAGATCACACAAACCATCGAAGACCAGAACAAGCGCCCGAAGCGTACTCACATCTCCCCGAGCACGCGCCAGGTCGGCTATGCGCTGTACTACAAGGCGATGCAAAAGCAGGTGGAAGAGGTCGGCACACTGAACTTCCCCCAGAAAAACGGCAAGAAGCTGTATGGCGAACTGGTGGTGTCGATTCCCGTCTTCCAGGATGGCACCATCTACCAGAAAGAGGGCGGACCCCGCATCGAGCGCAGTTCGGGCAATCCGGCGCTCGACCGCGCGGCGCTGGACATCGTACGCCGCGCCGCGCCCTTTGGCGCCTTCCCGCAAAACATGCGCACTTCCGGCAAGGATGACCTCTGGATCGTGATCACGCGCTTTACGTTTACCCGCGAGGAAAAGGTGAAGGCGCAATTGCAGGACAAGGCATGAGTGGCGCCGAGCTCGATCGCTATTGCGTGATCGGCAACCCGATCGCCCACAGCAAGTCGCCCGAGATCCACCCGGTGTTTGCCGCCCAGACCGGCCAGCGGCTCGTCTATGAACGCTGCCTGGCGCCGCTCGACGGCTTCGCCGCTACCGTGCGCGGACTCGTGGCGCAAGGCTACAAGGGCGCCAACGTCACCGTGCCGTTCAAGCTGGAAGCGGCCGCCCTGGCGACGCATTTGTCGGCGCGTGCACGTGCTGCCGGCGCCGTCAACACCCTCAGCTTCATCGATGGCGCCATCCATGGCGACAACACCGACGGCCCCGGGCTGGTGGCCGACATCGTGCGCAACGCCGGCGTGGCGCTGGCAGGCAAGCGCATCCTGCTGCTGGGCGCCGGCGGCGCCGCGCGCGGCATCCTGCTGCCTTTCCTCGAGCAGGGTCCGGAATCGATCCTGCTGGCCAACCGCACCGTCGCCACGGCCGAGGCGCTGGTGGCGAATTTTCCCGGCTTCGGCACGCAGCTGGCGGCCTGCGGCTTCGGGGACATCACGGGCTCTTTCGACATCGTCGTGAATGCGACGTCGGCCAGCCTGAACGCGGACCTGCCGCCCGTGCCAGGCACTGCCTTTACCGAAAAGACACTGGCGGTCGATATCATGTACGGCGACAAGCCGACGCCCTTCATGGCCTTCTCCGCGGCCCAGGGTGCGTGCACCCGTGACGGCCTGGGCATGCTGGTCGAGCAGGCCGCCGAGGCGTTCGCCATCTGGCGCGGCGTGCGGCCGGAGACGGGCGACGTCTTCAGGAAATTACGACACTAAGCAGGCAAACAGGATTCACCTGGCAACCACCATGGCAAAACAAGGCAACACCAAGAGCGGGTCAGGCAAGCGCCGCTGGATCAAATGGATCTTCCTGGGCCCGATACTCGCCTTCATCCTGATCCAGCTGTATTTCTTCGTGCAGGTATGCTGGTTCGTCCATTTCAATCCTGGGTCGACCAGTTTCATGCGCCAGCAGCTCTCCGAACTGCGCGAAAAGAATCCGAAGGCCGAACTGAAGCACCAATGGGTGCCCTACGAGCGCATCTCGACCAACCTGAAACGTGCGGTGGTGGCGTCCGAGGATGCGAATTTCGCCGACCATCCGGGTGTCGATTTCGACGCGCTCGAACGTGCCTACGAGCGCAACAACCGCAAGCACAAGGTGGTTGGCGGCGGCTCCACCATCACCCAGCAGCTGGCCAAGAACCTGTTCCTGTCCGGGAGCAAGAGCTACCTGCGCAAGGGGCAGGAAATGATCATCGCCTTCATGCTGGAGACGATGATGGACAAGCGGCGCATCCTCGAGGTCTATCTCAACGTGGTCGAATTCGGCCGCGGCGTGTTCGGCGCCGAAGCGGCCGCGCGCTATTACTTCCGCACCTCGGCTGCCAACCTGGCGCCGGCCCAGGCTGCGCGCCTGGCCGTGATGCTGCCCAACCCGCGCTACTACGATACCCACCGCAGCACGAATTACCTCGTCAAGCGCACGAACCTGATACAGCGCCGCATGCGCGCCGCCGAGTTGCCTTGAGAGCGAGCAGCCACTGCGCCGGTTGATTGTGTTTCGCTGAAAAACAGCTTAATGCCGGGCGAAACTGTTGTTTCGGGGTGGCCGGGCAGGGGGCTAAGCGGGTACACTTGCGTCAGTTTTGATTCCGGCCGAGAAAGCGCATGATCAACGTATTTGTCCTACAGAATGGCCGCCTGAACCAGGTCCCGATCGCGTCGCGCGCCGACCTGGAGAATGCCGCGCCTGTCTGGGTCGATCTGACCGATCCGGATGACGACGAACGCGCCTGGGTCAAGACAATCTACGGTGTCTCGCTGCCGGGCGAAGACGAGGTCTCGGACATCGAGGCCTCGGCCCGCTACTATGAAGCGGAAAACGGCGACCTGCACCTGCGTACCGATTTCCTGCTCGAAGAGGAAGCCGGCCCCTCGCGTGTCGTCACCGTCGCCTTCATTTTGTCGGGCAAGATGCTGTTCTCGGTGCACTCGGACGATTTACCGGTGTTTCGCCTGGTGCGCATGCGCGCGCGTTCGCGGCCCGGCTCGATTGCCGACTACATGGACGTGCTGCTCGACCTGTACGCCACCGACGCCGAGTACTCGGCCGACGCGCTCGAGGGCATCTACGAGAGCCTGGAGGAAGTCAGCCAGCGCGTGCTGCAAAAGGAATTTACCGACCAGGACGCTGCTGCCGCGCTGAACGCGATTGCCCACGAGGAAGACTTGAACGGCCGCATCCGCCGCAACATGATGGACACGCGCCGCGCCGTCAGCTTCCTGATGCGTGGCCGATTACTGAATTCGGAACAGTTCGACGAGGCGCGCCAGATCCTGCGCGACATCGAATCCCTCGACGGCCACACGTCCTTCCTGTTCGACAAGGTGAACTTCCTGATGGACGCCACCGTCGGCTTCATCAACATCAACCAGAACAAGATCATCAAGATCTTCTCGGTGGCCTCGGTTGCCTTCCTGCCGCCGACGATGATCGCCAGCGTGTACGGCATGAACTTCACCAAGTTTCCAGAGCTGAACTGGAGCTATGGCTATCCGTTCGCGTTGGCGCTGATGGCTGCCACCGCGATTGCCCCGCTGTGGTATTTCAAGAAGCGCGGCTGGCTGAACCTGAATTGAGGACGATGGGGCCGCCGTAGCAGCCCCTTTTTCGCATGGCGCGGGCAGGGCGCGATGAAATATCCTTTCACCTCGCAATGGAAGTGAAATTTTATTTCATTTTCCACTCCGCCACCGGTTCCCGGAATCCTTCGCCGCCATCTTCGCAGCGCAGTTTGCTGACCACCTTGCCGCGCCGCTTGACGAGCAAACCATCTTCGAACTCGGGCGTCGCCCCGTCGGCGCCGCGTGCCACCCGGCTGTAGACCGTATAGGTATAGCCGCCCCGTTCGAACGCGACCGTGGTTTCGCCGCCGCCGACGAGGGGCAGCGTGCTGACCGTAAAGGCCGAGCGCACGGGGCGGCCTGGCTCCGGATAGCGCATCTCGAGGGCGGCAGGGCGGCCGAAGCGGTAGCTGAGCACGCCTTCGCCTTCGGCCGGGCGGCACAGCGAGACGATCTTCGTGCCCACGTGGCAAGCAAACACGACCGGCTCGTGCGGCGCGCACAGCGATTCGGCGCCGGCCGGCAGCAGGCTGCAGGTGGCCGCAGCCACGATGAGCCTGAGGATGAGCCTAGATTCCCAATGCTTTCTTGATGCGTGCAAGGCGCGCTCCCCGATCGTCCAGTCCGTTCAGCCCGCCGTTGACGGCGCGGGTCACGCCCTCGAGATCGTCAAGATCGGCAAGCGCATTTACTTTACGCGTCTCCCAGTAATGGAAAGCCGATTCGATGGCGTATTTGAGCTCGCTCAGCAACAGGTCGGGATCGGCCACGAAATCGCGCGGATCCCCGCTGTCACGGGCGTTGTGCGCCTGCGTGAAGGCTTGGTAGTTCGCCTTGCCGGTCAGCTGGATCAGGCCGCGTCCGCGGTAGCGGTAGCCATCGCCGGATTCCTCGTCGCCATTGCCGAGCCGGTTGGCGTACACATAGGACAGCAGGCGCGCCGGATTGCCGGCATAGCTGTCCTGTTCCAGCCAGAGTTTCGGACGCAGCCGGGCCGGCTGGCCGTCGAGGCCCAGGCGGCAATCGTCGCGCGCACGGTCGTAGCCGGCGGCGCCCCCGCGGCAGCCGAATACCTCGTGCATGCGCGCGGCCGAATAATGGCCATTTTCCTCGCTCGCGCGAAAGCTGCTTTCATGTCCGATCTGGGCGAGAAAATGCGCCAGGCGCAAGGGCGTGTCGACCCCGTAGCGCCGCGCCGCGTCATTGAAGGCGTCGACGATGCCCGCGTAATAGCTGTCTGGATTGGCACCCTCGGCCGCGCGCAGCAGCGCGCTTGTCACCAACGCGCCGCCCGCATGGGGCAGCGGTTGTTGCGAGCGCGGCACCCGCGAACGGGGCGCGCCGGAGGGGAACGTCGAAGTCGCGCCATGGTCAAACCCAGCCGGAGTTGGATCTATCATGGCACAGGCGGTGCTTGCCGCCGCGGCCGCGCGCGCGGGCCGTTTGTGCTCGCTTAAGCGATGCGGGCGAAGACTTTCCGGGCGGCTGCAATCGTCGCGTCGATGACGGCATCGTCGTGCGCAGCCGACACGAAACCGGCCTCGAACATGGCCGGCGCGAAATACACGCCTTCGTCCAGCATGCCGTGGAAGAAGGCGTTGAAGCGCGTCTTGTCGCCCGCCATCATCTGGCCATAGGTCGACGGTACCTTCTCGCTGAAATAGAAGCCGAACATGCCGCCGACGGCGTCGCCGCAGAAGACGATGCCTGCTTCCTTCGCCGCTGCCGTCAAGCCTTCCACCAGCCTGGCGCTGGCAGCGCCGAGGCGCTCGTAGAAGCCCGGCTGCTGCACCAGTTTCAGGGTAGTCATGCCGGCGGCGACCGCCACCGGATTGCCCGACAGGGTGCCGGCCTGGTAGACCGGCCCGATCGGCGCCATCTTCTGCATCAGTTCCGCCTTGCCGCCAAAGGCCGCCACCGGCAGCCCGCCGCCGATGACCTTGCCCAGGGCCGTCAGGTCGGGTGTGATGCCGTACATTTCCTGGGCGCCACCGAGGCCGACGCGGAAGCCACACATCACTTCATCGAAAATCAGCACGGCGCCGTGTTCCGTGCACAGCTCGCGCATGCGTTGCAAGAATTCCTGGGAGGCGCGGATCAGGTTCATGTTGCCGGCCACCGGCTCGACGATCACGCAGGCAATCGTGTCGCCCATCGATGCGAAAGCGTCTTCCAGCTGGGCGACGTTGTTGTAGTCGAGTACGAGCGTGTGCTTCACGAAGTCTTCCGGCACGCCGGCCGAGGTGGGGTTGCCGAAGGTCAGCAAGCCCGAGCCCGCCTTGACCAGCAGCGAATCGGCGTGGCCGTGGTAGCAGCCTTCGAATTTCACGATCTTGTCGCGTCCGGTCGCACCGCGCGCCAGGCGCAGCGCGCTCATCGTCGCTTCCGTGCCCGAGGACACCAGGCGCACCTGTTCGATGGAGGGTACCAGGCGGCAGATTTCCTCGGCGATCTCGATCTCGCCCTCGGTCGGCGCGCCGAAGGAAAGTCCGTTGGCGGCCGCATCCTGCACCGCCTTGATCACTTGCGGGTGGGCGTGGCCGACGATGGCAGGGCCCCAGGAACCGATGTAGTCGATGTAGCGCTTGCCGTCGGCGTCCCAGAAATACGGGCCTTCGGCGCGGGTGATGAAGCGCGGCGTGCCGCCGACCGAACGGAAGGCGCGCACCGGCGAGTTGACGCCGCCGGGTGTGCTCTGCTGGGCGCGGGCGAACAGGATGTCGTTGCGCGATTCTGATGCTGGATTCGTCATGGCGATGCTTTCTTGTTATTGGCCGTGCGCCAGATGCGCGCGGAAAAACGGTTGGGAACGAGCTTGCCCATGCCGAAGCGTTGGGCATGGCGCAGGGCGCCATAAGTGAATTCCTGGGCGGCGGCCAGCGCCTCGGCGGCATCGAGGCCGCGCGCCATCAGCGCCGCCAGCGCGCCGGACAGGGTGGTGCCGGCACCGACGAAGGGGCCGGGCAGGTGTTGCCAGTCGATGGTGGTGACGACGCCGTCGCGGTCGAACAGGGTATTGGCGCGGTTGTTGCCGCTACCGGAGGTGCAGGTGACGAGCACGTACTGGCAGCCGCGCGAGGTCAGTTCGGCGACGTCGATCTCGAGCCCGCCATCGGCCCCGGCTTCGCGCCAGAGTTCGGCCATGCGTCCGAGTTCGGATTGCGACAGCTGCAGGATGGTTGCCTGGGGCGCGAGGATCTGGCGGATCGAGGCGACGATGTCTTCGTCGGACATGCCGGAGTCGGGCAGGGCGGACAGGAAAGGGTCGACGATCAGGGGCACGTCGGCGTAGTCCGAGACGATCTCGGCAATCGCCGCGGCCTGCTCGATGCTGGCGATGGCGCCGATCTTGACGGCGGCGACCGGCATGTCCTCGAGCACCTGGCGCGCCTGGTCGGCCATGACGCCGGTGTCGACTTCATGCCATTCCTCCACGCGTGCGCTGTCGGCCACCAGCAGGGCGGTGGGGATCGAGAGCGCATGGCAGCCGTGGGCGGCGAAGGTGGCCAGGTCTGCCTGAACGCCAAGGGCGCCGACAGGGTCGGCCACGCCAAAAGTGAGAATCAGCGGAGACGGTTGGATTTGCACGACGGGTAGATTAAGATACCTGATTCCCCATTTTACTAGATCGAAGGAACGAAAACGTGAGTAACGAGATGACCGCGACCGCTTACCAGACCTGGATGTGCCTGATCTGCGGCTGGGTCTACGACGAAGAAGCGGGCGCGCCGGAAGACGGCATCGCGCCAGGCACGCGCTGGGCCGACGTGCCGATGAACTGGACCTGTCCCGAGTGCGGCGCGCGCAAGGACGATTTCGAGATGACCGCCATCTGATGGCCTGTCGCGGCGCCGCCTGCGCCGCGACTCCCGCAAGGCCTGCCTTTCAGGTACGCCTTGTACCCACCCTCCCGCCTCGCTGCACGCCGCAGCTAAACGCCTTTTCCCGCGCTCCGCCCGCAAAACGAGACGACATCCGTTTTCGCTCATTTCATTGTCTTTTAAATAATTTCGTTATCAAAACATTTATTAATGATATCGAAACTTCTAGCATTTCCGACAATAAACTCTTTCTTTCGTTTTCTTTGGGTTGATATTGCGCAACACCTTGCGCACAAGCCAAAATCCCTATGCTATCTTGACGGTTCATGCTGAATTGAAACTAAAATGACGACATCGCAGCAAGCAACCGGCCTGACCGTCATGGTGGTCGATGACAGCAACACGATCCGCCGCTCGGCCGAAATCTTCCTCACCCAGGCCGGTTACCACGTGGTACTGGCCGAGGATGGTTTCGACGCGCTGGCCAAGATCAACGACCATCATCCGGCATTGGTGTTTTGCGACATCCTGATGCCGCGACTCGATGGTTACCAGACCTGCGCCCTGATCAAGAAGAGCGCACGGTTCCATACCACGCCGGTGATCATGCTGTCCTCCAAGGATGGCCTGTTCGACCGCGCACGCGGTGCCATGGTCGGGTCGAGCGCGTACCTGACCAAGCCATTTTCCAAAGACACCCTGCTCGCGGCCGTCCGCGAGCATACGGCCCCCAAAGCCTGATTAACCGATTCCGGAACCTCCCGTGGCCATTACCAAAGTCCTCATCGTCGACGATTCGCCGACCGAACGCTATTACCTGACCGATATCCTGGTGAAGAACGGATTCTCCGTCTCCACCGCCGAAAGTGGCGAAGATGCCCTGTCGAAGATCCGCGCCGACCGCCCGCACCTGATCCTGATGGATGTGGTGATGCCCGGTTCGAACGGCTTCCAGGTCACCCGCTCGATCGTGAAGGATCCCGAGTTCGCCAATGTGCCCGTCATTATCTGCAGCAGCAAGAACCAGGAAACCGACCGTATCTGGGGCATCCGCCAGGGCGCCAAGGATTATTTCGTCAAGCCGGTCGATCCAGAGCAGCTGCTGGCTCGCATTGCAGAACTGGGTGCTTGAGTGAACGCCGCTGTCGGCAGCAGCACGCTCGCGCCGCAGGCGGCCCGCCGCTCGCGCCTGCGCGACTACCAGACGCAGCTGCTGGCACGCATGCAGGCGGCCCACGAAGGTACCGGCACCGCCCAGCACCACCGGGCGTGGCCATTGGCAGCGAGCGTTTCCTCGTCGAGCTGGCCGAAGCGGGCGAGATCGTCTCGCCGCTGCCGCTGGCGCGCGTGCCGCTGACCGAGCCCCGGTACTGGGCCTGGCCAACGTGCGCGGCAGCCTGCTCGGCGTGATCGACATGGCACGCTACTTCGGCATGGACGCCGGCGCCGGTCCCGACGCGCGCCTGGTATCGCTGGCGCCGCGCCGGGCTTCAACTGCGCGCTGCTGGTATCGCGTGTGTATGGCCTGCGCCGCGCCGCCGCCATGACCCGCGAAGGAACACCGGAAGCGCCGCGCTTGCGCGACGCCGATGACCAAGTATGGACGCCGCTGTCGCTGGCGTCGCTGGTGCAGGAAGAACGTTTCCTGCATGTCGCACTCAAGTCTCTCTAACTTCAATTACAAAAAGCCGTAGCACCAGGAGCCGCAATGGGAACCGCGTCAAAGACTATCGATATTCTTCCAAACGGGAACAGCGAGGACGACACCGTGTTGGCCTCGCCGGACACCCAGTTCGGCCTGCATGCTGCGGAGGAGGCTGACTCCGAACCCGCACCGGACGCCGTCAAAGGCGACGCCGAGGTGCTGCCTCCCGAGGAGCTTGCCGCCGTGGCAGCCGCCGGCACGGCCACCACGGCCCTGCAGCGCCTGACCGGCATGGTCCGCTCGGCGGGCGGCTTCAACGACGATGACGACGAAGGCAGCCAGTTCACGCTGCCCTTCATCGGCCACATGTCGCTGCCGCGCCAGCTGCGCCTGCTGATGGTGCTGTTCGCGCTCGGTATCTCGGTGATGGTGCTCGGTATGTGGCAGGGCGCCCGCGTCAATGCCAAGGTGGCGGCGCAGATCCAGGTGGTCGGCGACATCATGATGCACAGCCAGCGCGTCGGCAAGGCAGCCCCGAACGCGCTGTCGGGCAGCCCGGATTCCTTCGACCAGCTCAACGAAAGCCACACCGAGGTCGAGCGCAAGCTGGGCCTCCTGACCCGCGGCGGCGACGTCGGCACCGTCAACGTGCCGGCCGCCAGCGGCCGCCAGGGTACCCAGCTGCAGCGCGTGCGCGCCACCTGGAAAGCGTCCGAGCAGGGCGCGGTCAATATCATCAAGATGAAGCCGGCACTGATCGCCTTCGACCGCAGCGTGCGCCAGCTCGACGGCATGGCGACCGAGATGCTCAAGCTGACCGAAGACCTGATGACCCAGAACGTGGAACGCGGCGCCAGCGCGAAAGAACTCGCCGCGATCGGCCGCATGATGATGCTGACGCAGCGCCTGGCGCGCGGCGCCAACCAGTTCTTCGCCATCGGCGCGCCGGGCGACGACGCCGCGGTGCGTATCGGCGCCGACGCCGCCGCTTTCGAATTCGCCCTCGGTACGGTGCTCAACGGCGCCGCCGCCCAGCGCAACCCCGACCTGCGCGAAAAGCTGATCCAGGTGCAGACCCGCTTCCAGTCCTTCCGCAAGGACTTCGCTCCCTTCCTCGACAACCCGGCCGCGTACTCGAAAGCCCGCGCCGCCGCCCGTACCATCCACCGCGACAACGAACTGGTGAAGAAGGAAGTGGCCGCCCTGCAGTCGGGTTACTTCGAACAGCAGGCTACCCAGAGCGGCTGGTTCTGGATGCGTATCGTGGCGACCGTGCTCGCCGTGATCTCCGCACTCTCGATCGCCAGCGTCATGGTGCAGGACTCGCGCATCCGTGCCCGCAGCGCCGACGTCCGTACCCGCGAAGCCGAGGTGCAGCGCCAGCTGGCACAGGCCCAGGAAGAACAAGCCAAGGCCACCAACGACCAGAACCAGGCCGCGATTCTGCGCCTGATGAACGAACTGCAGGAAGTGGCGGACGGTGACTTGACCGTGCACGCCACCGTGTCGGAAGACATCACCGGCGCGATCGCCGACTCGGTCAACTACACGGTCGAGGAACTGCGCGGCCTGGTGCAGCGCGTGACCACCACCGCCGAGAAGGTGACGCTGGCATCGAACGACGCGCAGCAGGTGTCGGCCGAACTGCTGGGTGCAACCGAAGAGCAGTCGCGCGAGATCGAGGACGCGTCTTCCACCGTCCTGCGCATGGCCGGGGAAATTACCGACGTGTCGAAATCGGCGAACGAATCGGCCGACGTGGCGCGCCAGTCGGTTGCCGCGGCGGAGCAGGGCGCCAACGCCGTGCAGGATGCCATCTCGGGCATGCACGAGATCCGCGAACAGATCCAGGAAACCTCGAAGCGCATCAAGCGCCTGGGCGAATCCTCGCAGGAGATCGGCGAGATCACCGAGCTGATTTCCGACATTACCGAACAGACCAACGTGCTGGCGCTGAACGCGGCGATCCAGGCGGCGTCCGCTGGCGAAGCCGGCCGCGGCTTCTCGGTCGTTGCGGAAGAGGTGCAGCGCCTGGCGGAACGCTCGGGCGAAGCGGCCAAGCAGATCGGCGCGCTGGTGCGTACCATTCAGACCGACACCCACGACGCCGTCGCGGCAATGGAAAAATCGACCCAGGGCGTGGTCGAGGGTGCCCGCCTGTCGGACGCCGCCGGCGCCGCACTGGCCGACATTTCGCGCGTGTCGAACCGCCTCGCCGAACTGATTCAGGGCATTTCGTTCGCTACCAGCCTGCAGGCCACCTCGGCCAACGGCGTTGCGCGTAACATGCAGCATATCCTGTCGGTCACGGAGCATACGCAGGCCGGTACCCGCCAGACGGCGCAGTCGATTCATCAGCTGGCTGCACTGGCACAGGAACTGAAAAACTCGGTATCGCGCTTCCGCGTCGCCCATTGATGTTGCTCCACGAACGATTCATCGCCATGACTTCACCTTTGCACATGGTCGCCTTCGATACCGGTCCCCTATCCTGGGTGATCGGCGAGATCCGCGACGCGCTCGAGCGTTCGGGCAGCGCCTTGCTGGACGCGGCCACGGGATCGAGCGACGCGCAGCCGACGCTGCTGCTGCACGCGAAGACGCACCTGCACCAGGCGCACGGTGCGCTGCAGATGGTGGACGTGGAAGGCGTAGGCCTGCTCACTGGCGCGGCCGAGCGTGCGCTCGACGCGTTCAAGGACGGCAAGCTGGCCTGTACGCCTGACACGGCACAGGCCGTGCGCGATGCCTACGGCGCGATCGGCGAATACCTCGAGGAGCTGGTGGCCGGCACCCAGCCGCAGCCGCTGCGCCTGTTCCCGTATTACCGCGCGCTGCAGGAATTGCTGCGCGTGGAGCGCATCCACCCGTCCGAGCTGCTGTCCGTCGACGGCCTGGTCACGCTCGATTTGCCGCCACCCTCGGGTGGCGCGCCCGATTACGCACGCTGCCGCGCAAGTTTCGAAAAAGCGCTGCTGCCTTACCTGAAGAGCAGCGACGACGCGCCGCGCGCCCGTCACGCCCAGGCGCTGAGCGAAGCGCTCGCGCCCCTGGCCGACGCCAGCATCGATGCGCGTGCACGCACCTTCTGGAGCGCGCTGCACAGCGTTGCCGCGCTGGTTGGATCGCAGCAGCTCGCGGGCGACCTGTACATCAAGCAGCTGTTCAGCCAGGTCAACTCGCAGCTGCCCGAGCCCAGGGGCAAATGCAGCTGGCCGACGCGCTGCTGCGCGACGCCCTGTTCTTCATCGCCGCCGCGCCTCAACTCGACGAGAACACCGACGCGGCCCAGCTGCGCCGCGCCTTCCGTCTCGATGGTGCCGTGCCGGCCGACTACAACGAGCGCCGCTACGGCAAGGTCGACCCGAACGCGCTGAAGGAAGCCAAGGAAGCGCTGGCCCGCTCGAAGTCCGACTGGGACCAGCTGGCCGTGCGTGCCGACGCCGGCTGCGAAGCCGATTTCAACGAAGCGCTGGCCACGCTCGCCGGCGCCAGCGACAAGCTGGGCGCGCCGGCCCTGGCGCAGCTGCTGCGCGAACTCGGCGAGGCGGCCAATGCATCGATCGCCTCCGGCCGCAGCGACCAGTTCGGCCTCGAGATGGCCACCGCCATGCTGTTCGTCGAGCAGGGCCTGGACCAGGTGCGCCAGCTGCCGGCCGATTTCGACCAGCACGCAGAAGTGGTGGGCCAGCGCTTGCTGGCCCTTGCCGCCGGCGACACGCTGCCGGCCGCACCGCAATGGCAGAACGAACTGACCCGCCAGACCCAGCAGGGCCAGACCGTGGCCGTGCTGGCGGGTGAAATCAAGAATGGCCTGCGCCAGGTCGAAAAGCTGCTCGACGAGTATTACGACGAGCCGCAAGGCAAGCGCGCCGCGCTGCACCATGCCGGCACCCAGCTGCACCAGGTCGAAGGCGCGCTCTCCATCCTCGACCAGGATGCCGCCGCCCGTACCGCGCAGCACGTGCGCGAAGCCGTGGCGCGGCTGGCCGAAGGGGACGGCGACGTCCAGGCCCAGTCCGGCGCACTGCACAACATCGCGCGCAACATCGGCGCGCTCGGCTTCTTCACCGACATGCTGGCGCAGAACGGCGACAGCGCCCGCAGCCGCTTCGTCTTCGACGCCGAAGCCGGGCTGCTGCTTGAACTGAGCTACGAACAGCTGGCAGCGAAGGATGCGCCGGCTGAAACGACCGACACCTTGTCGGTTGCTGAACTGGCAACCGCGCCGGATACCGCGCCGGATACCGCGTCGGATACCGCGCCGGATACCGCGTCGGATACCGCGCCGGAGGCCACACCGGTTGCCGAAGCGGACACGCCGGCGGTGCACGCCCCCGCGGAAGTGGGAGCGACCCAGCTTGCGCCGGCCGCGCCCGCGCCCGCGCTTGATGCCGACATGGCCGGCGTCGACGCCGAGCTGCTCGAGATCTTCATCGAAGAGGCCGACGAGGTGCTGGGCGTGGTGGCGGCGACGCTGCCTGTCCCGGAGCGCGAGCCGAGCGCCCAGGACTCGATGACGATCGTGCGCCGCGCCTTCCACACGCTCAAGGGCAGCGCGCGGATGGTGAACCTCGATACCTTCGGTGGCGCCGCCGCCGCGATCGAACGTGTACTGAACGTCTGGCTGGCCGACAGCCGCAGCGCCACGCCCGACCTCTTGCTGCTGGTGGCCCATGCGCACGCGCAGCTGGCACCGTGGGTGGCGGAGCTGGCACAAGCCGGCTATTCGCGCCGCGACGGCCTCGCGCTGATCGCCTGCGCCGAACGCGTGCAGGCAGGCGAAGCTTTTGTCGCCGGCGAGGAGACAGCGGTCGAGGCGCCGGTGCTGGCCGAAGCGGAAGCGGAAGCGCCGGTTGTCGCGCAAGCCGACGAGGAAGGCGACGCGCAAGCCCCGTTGGCCATCGAGTCGGATGTGTCCACGGACGAAGCGGGCGAGCTTGCAGTACAGGCTGACGCGGAAGACATGACGGCAGCCGGCGAGCACCTTGCCGTCGAAGCCGAGGCGGATGCCGAGGCCGTAATCGAGGCCGACACCGAGGCCGACACCGACTTCACCGAGTCGGACCTTGCCGTTGTCGAAGCCGGCACTACCGGCGTCCAGTCCGAAGCCGAAGCCGGCGTCGACGCGGAAGCGGCTGTCGACGCGAGCGACGCCGTGGACGCTGCCGCTGCGCCGGAACACATTGCGCAGGACGCGGAACCGGTGGGCGAGCACGAGGCCAGCAATGTCATCGCACTGCCGACGGCCACCCGCCCGGTACCGGCGCCCGAGGACGGCATCCGCCGTGTCGGCACGCTCGAGATTCCGCTGGGCCTGTACAACATCTATGTTGCCGAGACCGACGAGCTGCTGCGCGTGCTCGAGCGCGATTTCAGCGAATGGCGCCATGAGCCGGGCCGCGCCGTCACCGAAGACGCGCTGAAAGCCGCGCACACGCTGGCCGGTACATCCAGCACGGTCGGCTTCGTCGACCTGCGCGACCTGGCCGAGGCCATCGAAACGACGCTCGAACAGCTGGGCGCTCCTGCGCCAACGCTGAGCGCCACGCAGCACGACGTGCTCGAGGCCGCGCTGGAGAGCGTACGCGGCATGCTGCAGGCATTCTCGCGCGACGAACTGGTACCGGCCGGGACGCGATGCTGGAGCAGCTCGCCGTCCTGCGCGACGAGCTGACCTCGTATCACGCCGCGGCCGCCTATGGCGAAGCCGAGCCGGAACTGGCCGGGCATCTCGATTCCCTGTTCGAGCAGACCTATGACAGCCTGCTGAGCGACCCGCCGGTGTTCGAAGAGGCGGCGCCGGCGGCGCAGCTGGACGCCGCGCCGGCCGACAGCCAGGTCGACGACCTGTTCGGCCTGGACTTCGACGACCTGTTCGATACGCCGGCGCCTGCGCAGGCCGAAGCCGAAGCGCAGGCAGCCGAAGAAGCCGACGTTGCACCGGAAGCGCTTGCTGCCGATGAAGCCATCGCGCCGGCGGCCGATCCGGAGCCCGAACTCGAGGCACAAGCCGCGCTGGAGCCGGAGCTGGAGACTGGCGTAGCAGCCGAAGTCGAAGCTGAGCCGGAGCTGGATACTGAAGTAGCAGCCGAAGCCGAAGCCGAAGCCGAAGCCGAAGCCGAGCCGGTGTTGGGGGCCGAAGCGCAATCCGACGCTGAATCAATCGTCGAAGCGCAGGCCGAGCCGGCGTTCGAAGAAGAAGCCGAGCCGGAATTGCAGCCGGAAGCGGAAGCGGAAGCGGAAGCGGAACGAGAGCAGGAAGCTGAGCTGGAGGCCGTCGGGCTGGAGGCCGCGGAGGAGCCTGCGCTCCAGGCTGAGCAGGAACCTGAGCTGGAAGCACAGGTCGCCGAGCCGGAAGCCGTAGAGGAACCCGAGCTCGCAGCCGAACAGGAACCTGAGCTGGTCATCGCACAGGAACCTGACGCGGAACGCGAGCAGGAAACCGCAGAGCAACCCCAGGCGGAGGAACCCGCAGCGCAGTCCGAGTCCGAACTCGACGCTGTCGCCGAGCCAGTGCTCGCAGCCGAAGAGGAAGCACAGCCGGAACCGGTGCCGGAAGCCGCAGCGCAGCCCGAGCAGGCGCCGCAGGGTGCGGAACCGGCTCCGCAAGCCCCGCTGTATGTGCAGCCGCTGGCCGAACCGGAAACGGTTGCCCGTCCGCTGGCACTCGACACGACGGCCGGCCTGCTGCCGGTCGAGCCGATGCTGCGCGACGACCTCGACGCGGACCTGCTGCCGATCTTCCCGGAAGAAGCCGCCGACCTGCTGCCGCAGATCGGCAACGGCCTGCGCCAGTGGCAGCACAATCCGCAGGATCCGGCACCGGCGCAAGGCCTGCTGCGGACGCTGCACACGGTCAAGGGCAGCGCCCGCATGGCTGGTGCGATGCGCATCGGCCAGCACACCCACGAACTGGAAACCCAGGTCGAGAACATGGTCCACGCCGGCACCACGGCACCGGCCGCGTTCGACGAACTGATGGCCAACTACGACCAGGCCCCGGCGCTGTTCGAGCAGCTGGTGCAGCCAGCCCAGGTCGGCGAGGCTGAAGGCGCCGAGGCAGGGCAGGAAGGCACGCCGGCAACGGCGCTGCCGCTCATGCCGGCAAGCGTCGTCGAGACCCAGTCGCCGACGGAAGCCCGTTACGCCGCTGGTGCGGGTGCGCGCCGACATCCTCGACCGCCTGGTGACCCAGGCCGGCGAAGTGTCGATCACCCGTTCGCGCCTGGAAAACCAGATGGAAGTGCTCAAGGGCGCGCTGGCCGACTTCTCGGACAACCTGGGTCGTCTGCGCCGCCAGCTGCGCGAAGTGGAGATGCAGGCCGAATCGCAGATCGCCTCGCGCATGTCGATCGCCGGCGAGCGCGAATTCGATCCGCTCGAGTTCGACCGCTTCACGCGCCTGCAGGAACTGACGCGCATGATGGCCGAGAGCGTGAACGACGTCGCGTCCTTCCACGAGTCGCTCTCGCGCAGCATCGACGGGGCAGGGGACGAACTGAATGCGCAATCGCGCATGACCCGCGACCTGCAGCGCGACCTGATGCGGGTGCGCATGGTGCCGTTTGCCAGCCTGTCCGAGCGCCTGTTCCGCGTGGCGCGCCAGACCGCCAAGGAGACCGACAAGCGCGTCAACCTCGACATCCGCGGTGGCGCGGTCGAGATCGACCGCAGCGTGCTGGAACAGATGGCCGCGCCGTTCGAGCACCTGCTGCGTAACGCCATCGTGCACGGCGTCGAGCCGCGTGCCGTGCGTGCGGCAGCAGGCAAGCAGGAAACCGGTGAACTGCTGGTGCAGGTCAGCCAGCAGGGCAACGAAGTCGTGCTGCAGTTCAGCGACGACGGCGCCGGTCTCGACCTCGATCGCATCCGTGCCAAGGCGGCGACGCTCGGCCTGGTCGCGCCTGGCGTGCAGCTGAGCGACGCCGAGGCGGCCGAACTGGTCTTCCAGCCGGGCTTCTCGACGGCCGACGTGCTGACCGAACTGGCCGGCCGCGGCGTTGGCATGGACGTTGTCCGTGCCGAGGCGCAGGCCCTGGGCGGACGCGTCACCATCGTCACCGAGCGTGGCAAGGGTGCGCGCTTCACCATCCGCCTGCCGCTGACGCTGGCCGTCACCCAGGTCGTGCTGGTCTCCAGCGCCGGCAAGACCTACGCCTTGCCCTCGACCCTGGTCGAGCAGGTGATCCAGGTACGCGAGCGTGAGCTGATCAACGCCAACGCCGCCAACCTGATCGAAGTGGGGGACGACGTCGTGCCCTTCCACTACCTGCCTGCCCTGCTGGGAGAAGGCGAGACCTTCGAGCCCGGCCTGCGTTCGCGTCCGGTGCTGGTCATGGCCAGCGGCGGCGAACGCGGTGCGCTGCTGGTGGACGAGGTGCTGGGCAACCGCGAGGTCGTCATCAAGAACCTCGGTCCGCAACTGGCGCGCGTGCCCGGCATTGCCGGTGCCACGGTGCTCGGTTCGGGCGAGATCGTCCTGATCCTCAACCCGCTGGCGCTGAGCCGTCATGCCGGCAGCGTGGTGCAGGCGCTCGTACCGTCGGCACCGGTGGTGCAGCAAGTGCCGGTGCACCAGCCGACCGTCATGGTGGTGGACGATTCGCTGACCGTGCGCCGCGTGACCCAGCGCCTGCTCGAGCGCGAAGGTTACCGGGTCGTGCTGGCCAAGGACGGGCTCGACGCGCTCGAGCAGCTGCCCGAGGTGCGTCCCGACCTGATGCTGGTCGATATCGAGATGCCGCGCATGGACGGCTTCGACCTGGTACGCCATGTGCGCGACGACAAGGCCACCAGTGCGACGCCGATCATCATGATCACCTCGCGTACCGCCGACAAGCACCGCAACTATGCGCTGGGCCTGGGTGTGAATGCCTACTTCGGCAAACCATTCCAGGAACCGGTGCTGCTGGGGGCGATCGCGGGCCTGCTCGGCCGCGAGATGCCGGCAGCGTAATGTAGGGTGGACGGCCGAGCCGTCCACCCTACGCCGCCTTCACCACCGCAAAACGTTCAAGCGTGCGCTGGCGCGCCTGTCCATGGTCGACGACCGGCCGTGGATAATCCTCTCCCAGCACGATCCCGCATTCCTTCAATTCATCCGCCGGCACCAGCCAAGGCGCGTGGATATCGCGCGCGTCGAGCTTGCCCAGTTGCGGCAGCCAGGCGCGGATGAAGGCGCCCTCCTTGTCGAACTTCTGCGATTGCGTCACTGGATTGAAGATGCGGAACCAGGGCTGGGCGTCGCAGCCGGTGGAGGCGGCCCACTGCCAGCCGCCGACGTTCGAGGCCAGCTCGTAATCGTTGAGCTGGCGCGCGAAATAGCGTTCGCCCCAGCGCCAGTCGATGCCGAGGTCCTTCACCAGGAAGCTGGCCGTCACCATGCGCAGCCGGTTGTGCATGAAGCCGGTGCCGTTCAACTGCAGCATGGCCGCGTCGACCAGCGGGTAGCCGGTGCGGCCTTCGCACCAGGCCGCGAACAGGGCTTGCGCCTCTTCCCCGGATTCCCAGGCGACGGCGTCAAAAGCCGGTTTGAACGAACGCTCGGCCAGATGCGGGTGATGGAACAGGATCATCGCGTAGAAATCGCGCCAGACCAGTTCCGACAGCCAGACCGGCGCGCCCGCGCCACCGGCGCCGTTGGCCATCAACTGCTGCAGCGTGCGCACCGGTGGCGCACCGAGGTGGTGCCGAAGCGCAGGTGGATCGACAGGCGCGAGGTGCCGGGCAGGGCGGGGAAGTCGCGTGCCGTGCCGTAGTCGGGCAGGCGCGCGACAAATGCTTCGAACAAGGCCGTCGCCCCGCTCATCCCCGGCGGCGCCGGCGGCAAGCCTTCCTCGAAACCGAGTTGCGCGAGACTCGGCAACGGATCCGCCGGGACGGGCGCCAGCGCGGCCGCATGGGGTTCGACCGGCCAGGGCGCCAGCACGTCCGGCGCCGCCGCCAGGCGCTTGAGCCAGGCGTTCTTGTAGGGCGTGAATACGCCATACGGCTGCCCGGCCAGCGTCAGCACTTCGCTTTTTCAAAGATGACCTGATCCTTGTAGCTCAGCAATTGGCGACCGTCCGCCTCCAGGGCAAATGCGACCTGTGCGTCGCGTTCGATGGCAGCGGGCTCGTAGTCGCAGTTGACGTGGACAGTGCCCGCCTGCAGTTCAGCGGCCAGGCGCGCAATCTCGTCGCAGGCGCGGCCATGGCGCACCAGCAGGCCGCCGCCGAGACGGCGCAGCTCGGCGTCGAGCTCGAGCAGGCTGGCGTGGATGAAGCGCACGCGGCGGTCGCCTCGGGGCAGGCCGGCGAGGATGTCGGTATCGAACACGAAGGCGCAATACACCGAGCCTGCGGCATATGCAGCGTGTCGCAGCGCGTGGTGCAGGGCGGCATGGTCAAAAGCGCGCAGGTCACGCCGGAACCAGACCAGAGAATTTCTTGTAGGAATCATAAGTGTGTTCAGTCAACACGGCGGGCCATTTTAAGGGCCAGGATGGCCGCTTCGGGTGAATGCAAATCGCGCGCGCAACGGCAGTACCGGTGGCCAGGTGCGCGTTTCAGTGTAAACTAGCGAAAAGCCCAAAATGTTGTAGTCTGGATATTAGCGCTTCACGCGTGCCACAACAGCGGTCCCGCCTGCGGCGCAGCAGCCCGTCGGGAGTCCTGAAGAGCGAGCCAACAGAGAGTCAGCGTATGAAGAAGAGCAAAATCGGCAGCACCATGCCCATGGCCGGCCTGCCCCAGGGGAGCGAACTTCTGGGCAATATCGGTCCGGCTCCTTCTGGGTTGAATCTGGCCAATCATTTCCTTATAGCCATGCCCTCCATGGAAGATCCGATCTTCGGTGGCGCCGTGGTCTACATCTGCGAGCACAACGAAAAAGGTGTGCTTGGCGTGGTCATCAACAAGCCGACGGACATGACGATGGAAGTCCTGTTCGATCGCATCGACCTGAAAGTCGACGAAGGCCTGCGCTCGGTCGTCGAGGACGAGCCGATCATGTTCGGCGGCCCGGTGCAGGACGACCGCGGCTTCGTGCTGCACAGCCCTGGCGGGCGCTATTCGTCATCGCTGAACGTCACCGACGAAGTCGCCTTCACGACCTCGATCGACGTGCTCGAAGCCGTCGCCAGCGGCAGCGGACCGGCGCGCATGCTGGTGTCGATCGGCTACGCCGGCTGGAGCCCGGGCCAGCTGGAAGAAGAACTCTCCCGCAACGGCTGGCTCACCGTGGGGGCCGACGCGCACGTGCTGTTCGACCTGCCGATCGAGGAGCGCTACAACGCCGCCATCAAACTGCTGGGCATCGACCCGATGATGCTCGCCACCGAGGCCGGCCATGCGTGACAATGGTTGAGATCGTTTTTGGATTCGACTTCGGTATCAAGCGTATCGGCGTCGCGATGGGCAATACGCTCACCGGGCAGGCGCAGCCCCTCAGCGTTGTCGATGCGATCGACAACGCCACCCGCTTCAAGACCATCGGCGCGCTGATCGACCAATGGCGCCCCACGCGCCTGGTCGTCGGCGAACCGCTCCATCCCGACGGCGCCGAGCACGACATGACCCTGCGCGCGCGCCGCTTCGCCAACCAGCTGCACGGCCGCTTCAACCTGCCCGTCGAGCTGGTCGACGAACGCTATTCGTCCGCCGTGATTCCCGCCAGGCGCGGCGAACACATCGATGCCAAGGCGGCCGCCATCATTTTGCAACAGTACTTTGACGATCATGCCAACAACTAAACACGACTTCGATGCGGAAGCGCTGTACCGCGCCCTGCTCGAACAGGTGCGCGCAGGCCTTGCAGCCGTGCCCGATGCCGCCATCGTCGGTATCCATTCCGGCGGCGCCTGGCTGGCCGAGCGGCTGGCCCTCGACCTCGACCTGAAGGGCCGCCTCGGCTTCATCGATGTCTCGTTCTACCGTGACGACTATGCGAAGAAGGGCCTGCACCCGGACGTGAAGCCGACCCACATCGGCTTCAATGTCGATGGCGCGACCATCGTGCTGGTCGACGACGTACTTGCCACCGGACGCACGGTGCGCGCGGCGATCAACGTGCTGTTCGACTATGGCCGCCCGGCCTGCATCAAGCTGGCGGCGCTGGCCGACCGTGGCGGCCGTGAATTGCCGGTGGCACCGGATTTCGTCGGCGTGCGCACCACGCTCGAACGTCACCAGCTGCTGTCGCTGAGCCGCGACGGCGCTGGTCAACTCTCGCTCACCATCGAAGACGACAATGCCGATCCTGCACAATAATCCGCAACTGAACAAGAACGGCGAACTGCAGCACCTGTTGACGATCGAAGGCCTGCCGAAGGCGATCATCAACCACATCCTCGACACGGCGCAGAGTTTCGTGGGCATCTCCGACCGCGAAGTGAAGAAGGTGCCGCTGATGCGCGGTAAAAGCGTGTTCAACCTGTTTTTTGAAAACAGCACGCGTACCCGCACCACCTTCGAGATCGCCTCCAAGCGCCTGTCGGCCGACGTCATCAACCTGAACATCCAGGCCTCCTCGACCACCAAGGGCGAGTCGCTGCTCGATACCATCGACAACCTGGCGGCCATGCACGCCGACATGTTCGTGGTACGCCACGCGCAGTCGGGCGCCCCTTACCTGATCGCCCAGCACCTGGACCGCACCGGACAGAAGGATATCCACGTGGTCAATGCCGGCGACGGCCGCCACGCGCACCCGACCCAGGGCCTGCTCGACATGTACACGATCCGCCACTACAAGCAGGACTTCACCAAGCTGCGCGTGGCCATCGTCGGCGACATCCTGCACAGCCGCGTGGCGCGCTCGGATATCCATGCGTTGACCACCCTCGGCGTGCCGGAAGTGCGCGCCATCGGCCCGCAGACCCTGCTGCCGGGCGGCCTGGAACACATGGGCGTACGCGTCTTCAACAACATGGACGAAGGCCTGAAGGACGTCGACGTCATCATCATGCTGCGCCTGCAGAACGAACGCATGTCGGGCGCGCTGCTGCCGTCGGCGCAGGAGTACTTCAAGAGCTACGGCCTGACGCCAGAGCGCCTGGCGCTGGCCAAGCCGGACGCGATCGTCATGCACCCGGGACCGATGAACCGCGGCGTCGAGATCGACTCGGCCGTCGCCGACGGCAAGCAGGCGGTGATCCTGCCGCAGGTGACCTTCGGTATCGCGGTGCGCATGGCAGTGATGAGTATTTTGGCGGGAGGCAGGGTTTGAACTTCGCACGCATGAATCTACATATCAAGAACGGGCGACTGGTCGACCCGGCCAATAACGTCGACACGGTCACGGACCTGTTCATCGCGGACGGCAAGGTCGCGGGCGTCGGCAATGCGCCCGCCGGCTTCATGGCCGAACACATTCTCGATGCCACCGGCCTGGTGGTCGCACCGGGCCTGGTCGACCTGTCGGCCCGCCTGCGCGAGCCCGGCTACGAATACAAGGCCACGCTGGAGTCCGAAATGCAGGCGGCGATCCAGGGCGGCGTGACCACGCTGGTCTGCCCGCCCGACACCGACCCGGTGCTGGACGAACCCGGCCTGGTCGAGATGCTCAAGCACCGCGCGCGTACCCTGAACCTGGTCAACGTGCACCCGCTGGGCGCCCTGACGATGGGCCTGAAGGGCGAAGCGCTGACCGAGATGGCGGAACTGACGGAGGCCGGCTGCATCGGCTTTGCCCAGGCCGAAGTGCCGATTTTCGATACCAACGTGCTGCTGCGCGCGCTGCAGTATGCGAAGACCTTCGGCTACACCGTCTGGCTGCGCCCGCAGGACCCGCACATCGGCCGCGGCGGTGTGGCCCACAGTGGGCCGCTGGCCTCGCGCATGGGCCTGTCCGGCGTGCCGGTCATGGCCGAGACCATCGCCCTGCACACGATCTTCGAGCTGGTGCGTTCGACCGGCGCGCGCGTCCACCTGTGCCGCCTGTCGTCCGCCGCCGGGCTGGACCTGGTGCGCGCGGCCAAGAAGAAGGAAGGCTTGCCCGTCACCTGCGACGTCGGCGTGCACCACCTGCACATGACCGACGCCGACATCGGCTTCTTCGACTCCAATGCGCGTTTGAGCCCGCCGCTGCGCGCCCAGCGCGACCGCGACGCCCTCCGCGCCGGCATCGCCGACGGCACCGTTGACGCGGTCTGCTCCGACCACACCCCGGTCGACGACGACGAGAAGCTGCTGCCCTTTGGCGAAGCCTCGCCCGGCGCCACTGGCCTCGAGCTGCTGCTGGCGCTGATGCTGAAGTGGGCCGACGAGTGGGGGCATGAACAGCGCGGTGCCGATGCGCTGCCGCGCGCGCTGGCGAAGGTGACGAGCGACGCCGCCCGCATCGCCGGCCTGGCCGCCGGCCAGCTGGCCGTGGGCGCGGCCGCCGACCTCGTGCTGTTCGACCCGGCCAGGCGCTGGGTCGTGAACGGCGCGGCGCTGGCCAGCCAGGGCAAACACACGCCTTTCCCGGGTTACGAGCTCACCGGCCAGGTGATGGCCACCGTCGTCGGCGGGCGCCTCGCCTGGCAGCGCGCGGCCTAGCGTCCAACGAGCCTGGCTCACCCGGCTGCGCCGACGCGCGGCTGGGTGTGCCATGATTGTCTTCTTTATGATCCGTCTTCGTCTTGCCTGGCGCCTCGTGCGCGTGATCGTTCACCTGCTCGTGGGCCTGCTGACCTGCGCCCCGGTCTTTCCACGGGCGCGGCGGCGCCTGCGCGAAGCGGCCACGCGGCGCTGGTCGCGCCGCCTGCTCGGCATCTGCGGCGTGCGCGTCGAGGCTTTCGGCGCGGCGGCGCTCGAGCACGCGCTGTTCGTCGCCAACCACATCTCCTGGCTCGACATCTTCGTCATCAATTCGGTCTATCCCTGCCGCTTCGTCGCCAAGGCCGAGATCCGTGCCTGGCCGGTGCTGGGCTGGCTAGCCGACGCCGCCGGCACGGTGTTCCTCGCGCGCGGCAACCGGCGCGAACTGCGCCACATCTTCAAGGGGCTGGTGGCGGTGCTGGAGCAGGGCGAGCGCGTGGCCTTCTTCCCGGAAGGGACGGTGGGCACCAGGGCGAAGTGCTGCCTTTCCACGCCAACCTGTTCGAGGCGGCGGTCGACGCGCAAGTAGCGGTGCAGCCCTGCGCGCTGGCCTACCTCGACGCGCACGGCAGCTGGCATCGCGGCGTCGACTATGCCGGCGAGGTAACCTTCGTGCAGAGCATCATGTCCATCCTCGGCGGGCCGCCCGTGCACGCGCGCCTGTCCTGCCTGGTGCCAATCGCGGGTGCGGGGGCCCACCGGCGCGAACTGGCCCAGGCGGCCCATGAGGCGATTGCGCGGGCGCTGGTGGAGCCACCACGCCTCCTTCACGCCGCATCGCCCACAGCGCCGCTGTAACGGCCCCGGGGCGCCTGGTCAGGGAGCCTTGCCGGCATGAGGGCGATATTCCGGGCAGTCGACCTGGAGCAGCTTGCGGTCGTCCAGGCAGACCGCGGTCAGCTTGCCGCCCCAGACGCAACCACTGTCCAGGCCGACCAGGTTTGGGCGCAGGATCAGGCCCAGGGCCGACCAGTGGCCAAACACCACCGTGACGTCGGTCGTGCGCCGGCCCGGCAGGTCGAACCAGGGCAGCAGGCCTGATCCGATCGGGCCGCTCTCGCTTTCCTTGTGTGCAAAATCCATCGTACCGTCGGGCAGGCACAGGCGCATGCGCGTCAGGGCGTTGACGATACAGCGCAGGCGTTCGATGCCCTGCAGCGCGTCGTCCCAGCGGTCGGGCAGGTTGCCGTACATCTGCGCGAGGAAGTCGATCCAGTCCTCGCTCCTGAGCATGTCCTCGACCTCGCCGGCCAGTGCCATCGTCTGCGCCGCGTTCCACTGCGGCGGCACCCCGGCATGCACGCACAGGTGGGCATCGACGAACATCGCCAGCGGGCGCTGGCGCAGCCAGGCGATCAGTTCGTCGCGGTCAGGGGCGGCCAGGATCTCGTCGAGCGTATCGGACTTGCTGGCACGCTGGGCACCGACGGCCACCGCCAGCAGGTGCAGATCGTGATTGCCCAGCAGCGCCTCGACGCGCCCGCAGCTCGATTCCGACAGCGCCTTCATGCGGCGCAGCGCCATCAGCGATTCCGGACCGCGATTGATCAAATCGCCGACGAACAGGATGCGGGCGTCGCCGCCGGCGTCTTCGCCGATCTTGTCGAGCAGGGCCTGGGCCTCGTGGGCGCAACCCTGCAGGTCGCCTATGACATAGGTTTTCATGGTGAGTCCGTGATTCCAGAGTGCCGCGGTCGCGGGAGGCGCAGGCGCGGCTTTTACCTTTGGGGGCATACTAAATGATTTTCTCCCGGGGTGGTGACCCGGGGAGGGGGCCCCCAGCGCCGCTGCGCCACCACCGCGGCGGCAATCCATGGTCGCTCGATTATCCCGGCCGTAGCCGATTGCAGCGTATTGGCGTAATTGGCGACCACCGGCGGAGGCGCGCAATTGTCCGGTTATCCACTGGAGACATCGCGTCGGCGGCGGCCAGTCCTGCTCCTTCCTGTCCCGGGCGCTTATCCTGGCCTGATTCGGAACACCCGCCATTTAATCCTGCCGGTCCCGGACAAGCGCCGCGCGAATTCACCAGGCCTTGCCCACGCGCCGCCGACATAAACACCATGGACGCTGGCTAGCCCATAAGGCAATGCCGGGCGCGGCGTTCAATGCAATGCCCTCGCACGGCAAGAGGCGGTAACCCAGCCGTGGAGGTTTTCGCTTCGTGCTACCCCGGGTAATCGCAGCGGGCAGCACGATGCGAGCGATTCGGGGTGGGCTCGATGCCGGCTTGCGCAAACAACATCGGATTATGCGGTCCTCCTATTTTATTTCCTTGGCAACAGTGTTCTTTATATTGACCAGCACCGTTTCGAAGGGCGGCGCAAATCGCGCCATCAATTAACGCATGCCGGCACGAGAAAGTGAGCCCGCGCGCCATTGGTTGCATTGCCGGCGGTCGATTCGGCTTCTGCCGGGAGCGCTTCGCCCCGCCCGGGAAGTTTTTCGCAACCATTCCAGTCGCACGCGATCTTGCGCAACTGCCGCGACGGTACACACGATAAACTGGCGTGCCGGGCTGAGAACGCTTATCCGGTTAGAATGGATTATTCTTTTTGCAAGCGCGATGATCGCGATACGTTCGCCGGGCCGCACCTATGTCCGGCGTTCGCCTGTTGAGTCCCGAACCGCAGGGTTTGCATGTTCTCATTTCTCGTGAGTTTCATTTGTTCGGCCATGCTGACCCTGCTCGTCATCAAGCAGGCGAAACTGCATGGGCCTGCGCTCGACTCCGATTTCGACGCTGTGCAGCGCGCCCATTCGCACCTGGTAGCGCGTATCGGCGGCCTGCCGATCTACCTTGCGGTGGTGCTGACGGCGGCGATCTCGATCTGGCGCGAGCCCGCCCTGATGCAACTGCTGGCCGTGCTGCTGGTATGCGCCTTCGTCGCCTTCATTGGCGGCATCGCCGAAGACTATACGGGCACGGTCCGCCCTTCGCGGCGCCTGCTGCTGACCATGGCGGGAGCGCTGCTGGGATACCTGCTGCTCGACGCGAAGATCGCCCGTATCGACCTGCCGCTCGGGATTGCCGTGGTGGCGTCAAGCTGGATCGCCCTGCCGCTGACGGTATTGGCGGTGGCGGGCATTGCGAACGCCGTGAATATCATCGACGGCTTCAATGGACTGGCCAGCATGGTCACGATCTGCATGCTGCTGTCGCTGGCCTATGTGGCCTTGCAGGTCGATGACATGTTCGTCCTGATTACCGCCCTGATGGTGGCGGGCGCCACGGCCGGCTTCCTGATCTGGAATTACCCGGTGGGCCTGATATTCCTCGGCGACGGCGGTGCCTACTTTATCGGATTCATGCTGGGTGAGCTTGCCTTGCTGCTGGTAATGCGTAATCCGGAAGTCTCCACCTGGTATGCGCTACTGCTGCTGATTTATCCCGCCTTCGAGACGATCTTTTCCGCATATCGCCGTATGTTTGTACGCGGCAAATCCCCTGCGGTACCCGACGGCATTCACTTGCACAGCCTTATTTTTCGGCGTATCGTCCGATGGACTGTCGGTACAAAAGAAGCCCGTGCACTGCTGAAGCGAAATGCGCGTACCTCGCCGTATTTGTGGCTCTTTTCACTCATGGCAGTCGTGCCCGCTACAATGTTCTGGCAAAATACAGGCGTGTTGATGGTATTTTGTTTATTGTTCGTGATCAGCTATCTGTGGCTGTATGCACGCATCGTCCGATTCAAGTCGCCACGATGGCTGATTTGGCGCAAGAAAGACTGGCAATAAATTGTCAATGTAGTATATTGCGACATTTGGTGATAATCACTGATTTAATATGAGCGCCTAGCAAAATGTCATGGTGCTGCGGGGCGTCGCTCCCGCAGCAGGGCCGGGAAAAATGTCCCGTCAAGACAGGTTGGCCCAAGGCGAGACGATGCAATCAGCCATGGGATTTTGTTAGGCGCTCTAACCCAACATTCAAGGAACGATGATGGATCTGTCAAATATGTCGGTTGGCGATTTGCGCAACTTGCAAGAGCAAATCAAGCAGGAAATGAAAAATCGTGAGCAGCAGGAAGTGCAGCAGGCTCGCGAACAGATCCTGGCGATCGCCCAAAAAGTGGGTATGCCGCTGAAAGACCTGCTCAGCACGCCAGCGCGCGGTTCGAAGACCGGCACGGTGGCGGTGCGTTATCGTCATCCGGACAATTCGTCGCAGCAGTGGACTGGCCGTGGTCGTCAGCCGAAGTGGGTCAAGGAGTGGGTCGAGGGCGGCAAGTCCCTGGACAAGCTCCGCGTTTGATCGGATCTCGATAAACCGACTGCGCGTCGAATTTTCGGCCTGAGACGCTGTGGACCGGCTGTACAGCCGTACAGCTGCGCTTCTCGGCCGAAACTTCTTCCGCTCGCTACGGTTTCCCGAGATCCTTGCGCTGACGGCTTTCCGCTTCAGAACCCCTGAAAGCCCTGAAGCCAGGCGTAATAAAGTAATCGATCACCTCACCGGCGTTCGCCGGTGGCTCTGGCAGCTCAGCCGTTTCGCGCTTGGCGGCGCTTGCCGTTACAATATCCCCGTTTTGTCATTCTTCTCATATTGTGGTGCCTGCCACGCTCCTGTTTCGCAGGCGGCTGGGCATGGTGGTGTCCGACTCTTCAAGGTGGAACATGGTTGCTCTCTCCAAAACGATTTTCAAAGCTTATGACATTCGCGGTGTGATCGACAGCACGCTCGACGCGGGCGTGGCGCGCCAGATCGGCCAGGCCTTCGGCATGGCCGCGCTGGCCAAGGGAGAGCGCAAGGTCGTCATCGGCCGCGATGGCCGCTTGTCGGGGCCGGCGTTGAGCGCCGCCCTGGCCGAAGGCCTGCAGGCCGCCGGCGTCGACGTCGTCGACCTCGGCATGGTCGCCACCCCGATGGTCTACTTCGCCACCAACGTACTCGATGGCACGCGCTCGGGCATCATGGTCACCGGCAGCCACAATCCTCCCGACTACAACGGCTTCAAGATGGTACTGGCGGGCGAGGCGATCTACGGCGATGCCATCACCGGCCTGTACGACAGCATCGTGGCCCACGACGGCAGCAGCGCGGCCCAGCAGGGCGGCTACAGCACCCACGACATCCGCGCGGCCTACCTCGAACGCATCATCGGCGACGTCAAGGTGGCGCGTCCGATCAAGATCGCGGTCGATTGCGGCAACGGCGTAGCCGGTGCCTTCGCGGGCGACCTGTACCGCGGCATGGGTTGCGAAGTCGTCGAGCTGTTCTGTGAAGTCGACGGCCACTTCCCGAACCACCACCCGGACCCGGCCCACCCGGAAAACCTGCAGGACCTGATCCGCGCGCTGCAGAGCACCGATGCCGAGATCGGCCTGGCCTTCGATGGCGACGGCGACCGCCTCGGCATTGTCACCAAGGATGGCCACATTATCTATCCGGACCGCCAGATGATGTTGTTCGCGGCCGATGTCCTCGAGCGCAACCCGGGCGCCGAGATCCTCTACGACGTCAAGTGCACGCGCCACCTCGGCCCGTGGATCGAACAGCACGGGGGACGCGCCCTGATGTACAAGACCGGCCACTCGCTGGTGAAAGCCAAGCTGCGTGAAACCGGTGCCCCGCTGGGCGGCGAAATGAGCGGCCACATCTTCTTCAAGGACCGCTGGTACGGCTTCGACGACGGCCTGTACGCGGGCGCGCGCATGCTCGAGCTGCTGACCCGCCACGACGATCCATCCGCCGTGCTGAAGGCGCTGCCGATGGCGATCAGCACGCCGGAACTGCACCTGCACCTGAACGAGGGCGAGAACTTTGCCCTGATCGACAAGCTGCGCACCGACGCTACCTTCCCGAGCTCGGAAAAAATCAACGACATCGACGGCCTGCGCGTCGAGTACCCGGACGGCTTCGGCCTCGCGCGCTCGTCGAACACGACGCCGGTGGTGGTACTGCGTTTCGAAGGCGAGACGCCGGAAGCGCTGGCCCGCATCCAGGACGAATTCCGCAGCGTCATCCTGGCGGCAAAGGCGGATGCGAAACTGCCGTTTTGATGCAAGCCCGTGAAGCGAGCCTGATGTGAAAATCCTGCTGGTGCGGGTGTCGTCCCTGGGCGATGTCCTGCACAACCTGCCGATGGTGGCCGATCTCCTGCGCCACCATCCGAACGCCACCATCGACTGGGTGGTGGAAGAGGGCTACGTCAGCCTGGTGCGCCTGAACCCGCACGTCCGCAAGATCATTCCGTTCGCGCTTCGGCGCTGGCGCAAGGGCCTGGGCAAGCCGGTCAACCGCGCCGAGATCCGTGCCTTCTTCCGCACCCTGCGCGAAGAAGAATATGACGTCGTGTTCGACACCCAGGGCCTGCTCAAGACCGGCATCATCATGGGCGCCGCCCGCGTCAAGCGCGGCGGGCGCAAGGTGGGCCTGGCCAACGGCAGCGAAGGCTCGGGCTACGAAGGCGTCTCGCGCTTCTTCCATACACAGAGCATTCCGCTCGACCCGCGCACCCATGCGGTGGCGCGCGGGCGCCTGGTAGCGGGCGCCGCCCTCGGTTATGCGGTCGATACGCAGCCCGACTTCGGCCTGCCGCCGCCGAACGCAGCCGAGCGCCCCGACTGGCTGCCGGCTGCCGACTACGCCGTCTTCTTCCACGGTACCGCGCGCGACGCCAAGAAGTGGGCTGCGGCCAACTGGATCGCCCTCGGCCAGGCCCGGCGCCGATGACGGTGCTGCTGCCCGGGGCTCGGAAGGCGAAAAGCGCGAGGCCGAGCTGCTGGCCGCTTCGCTGCCGAACGCGCGCGTGTTGCCGAAGCTGTCGATGATGGACGCGGTGCAGCTGGCGCGCTACGCCGGTCTCGCGGTCGGCGTCGACACGGGCCTGACCCATATCGCCGCGGCCTTCTATCGGCCGACGGTCGAGATCTATGCCGATTCGCCCAAGTGGAAGACCGAGGGCAACTGGTCACCGCGCATCGTCAACCTGGGCGACAAGGGCACGCCACCCGCCACGGGCGAGGTGATCGCCGCCGCGCATCGCCTGCTGGGCGCGCCATGAACCGCACGCTGTACTCCTTCCTGTGGTGGCTGGCGCTGCCACTGGTGCTGGGCCGCCTGTGGTGGCGCGGACGGGAGGAGCCGGGCTACCGCGCGCAGGTCGGCGAACGCCTCGGCTTCTACTACGGTGCGCGCCCGGCACCGCGCATGACCTTCATGGTGCATGCCGTCTCGGTGGGCGAGACCCGCGCCGCCGAACCGCTGGTCGAGGCGCTTCTGGCGCGCTGGCCGGACTGCCGCGTGCTGCTCACCCACATGACGCCGACCGGCCGCGCCACCGGCCGCGCGCTGTTCGCCCGCCACGGCGAGCGCGTGATCCAGTCCTACCTGCCCTACGACACCGGCTTCATGGTGCGCCGCTTCCTGCGCCATTTCGCGCCGCGCATCTGCATCCTGATGGAGACGGAAGTCTGGCCAAACCTGATCGACAGCTGCGCAAAGGCGCGCGTACCGGTAGCCCCGGGTCAATGCACGCCTGTCGGAGCGTTCGCTGCGCCGCGGCCAGCGCTTCGGCACCCTCATGGGCGAAGCCGCGCGTGCGATCACGACGGTGGCCGCCCAGACCGGACAGGACGCCGCGCGCATCCGCTCACTGGGCGCGCCGCGCGTGGCGGTCACGGGCAGCATCAAGTTCGACGTGGTGCCGCCTGAGGCGGCCCTGGAGAAGGGCGCCTGGCTGCGCGCGCGCTCCCGCAGCGCCCGGTCCTGCTGTGCGCCAGCACGCGCGATGGCGAGGAGGCGCTGATTCTCGACGCCTATGCGCGCATGCACGAGCGCCCGAAGGGCATGCTGCTGGTGCTGGTGCCGCGCCACCCGCAGCGTTTCGACGAAGTCGCGGAGCTGGTGCGTGCACGCGGCTTGCGCCTGCAGCGCCGTTCGCAGCTGAGCGAGGCGATGCCGGGTGTCCTTGTGGAGGCCGATGTCCTGCTGGGCGACTCGATGGGCGAGATGTTCGCCTATTACGCCGCTTGCGACTGCGCCTTCATCGGCGGCAGCCTGCTGCCCCTGGGTGGCCAGAACCTGATCGAGGCCTGCGCCCTCGGCAAGCCGGTGCTGGTGGGCGAACACACGTTCAACTTCCTCGACGCAACCGAGGAAGCGGTGGCATCCGGCGGCGCCGTGCGCGTGGCCGATGCCGGGGACTTGCTGGACCGGGCCGTCGCCCTGTTGGGCAATACCGACGAGCGCGCGGCGATGGGTGCCCAGGCGGCCGCGTTCGCTGCCCGCCATCGTGGTGCGACCCTGCGCACTGTTGAACTCTTGCAACAGGAAATCGTATAAGTTTTGTTACCATTGCTTTTTGAGCTCGGTACAAGAAGGGGATGAGCATGTCATCAAATCACCCAGGACCGGCCAACAGCACGCCCGTGATGCCAGTCACGATGCAGAAGTCCGCCGAGGGAGCGGACGAAGGTTTCTTCGGTGCTGTTGGAGAGACACCGGTATTGCCATCCAGCCTGGCCAGCGCCGGCCTTGGTGCACTACATTTTTTCGTTCGCTACTCGCTGCGCGAGTACATCGGTTTCATGTGGCAGCACGGCGGTTTCCTGATCCGCCGCCGCCGCATCCGCTGGCCCGCCAGCCTCTACCTGCGCATCAAGACCACGCTGAGCGCCGCCTTCCATTTCGTGATGCTCGGGCGCGGGCGCCGCACCTATGAATTCACGATCGACGAGCACGGCATCGTGCGCACCAGCGGCGGCGTCACCCTGATCAACTGGGAAGACGTGATGGCCGTGCGCACCTATTCGCGCGGCTTCATGATGGTGCTCAAACGCGGTACGCTGCCGATCCCGTTCCGCTGCCTCGACGACGCCCAGCGTGGCGTGATGCGCGTGCTGGCCGACGCCCGGCGCGATCACGCGCTGGGGTAAGTCAATCTCCGGTGGTACTGCGCGCTGACCGTCAGATCACGCGCCGTACCGCGTGGGCTCGAGAGCCCACCCTACGAGTCGCGATTGGGTAGGGTGGGCTCTTGAGCCCACGCGGTCGTACAGCGGCGTCATGCATCTTGTCCATGGACTGGCTGCCAAGGCACCAGTCACGCCGACACCTCCCTCAATCCCCAAACAGCACCGGCATCTCGTGCGAGCGCCTTCTCAGCTCCAGCCGCGCGCTGACCGTCAGATCACGCGCCGTACCGCGTGGGCTCGAGAGCCCACCCTACGAGTCGCGATTGGGTAGGGTGGGCTCTTGAGCCCACGCGGTCGTACAGCGGCGTCATGCATCTTGTCCATGGACTGGCTGCCAAGGCACCAGTCACGCCGACAACTCCCTCAATCCCCGAACAGCACCGGCATCTCGTGCGAGCGCCTTCTCAGCTCCAGTCGCGCGCTGACCGTCAGATCACGCGCCGTACCGCGTGGGCTCGAGAGCCCACCCTACGAGTCGCGATTGGGTAGGGTGGGCTCTTGAGCCCACGCGGTCGTACAGCGGCGTCATGCATCTTGTCCATGGACTGGCTGCCAAGGCACCAGTCGCGCCGACAACTCCCTCAATCCCCAAACAGCACCGGCATCTCGTGCGAGCGCCTTCTCAGCTCCAGCCGCGCGCCATCGTAGTCCGTGAACACCTCGCCCACCACCGCCCAGAAGGCCGGGCTGTGGTTCATCTCGCGCAGGTGCGCCAGTTCGTGCACCACGACGTAGTCGATCAGCGCCGGCGCGTAGTGGATCAGGCGCCAGTTCAGGCGGATGTTGCCCGCCACCGTGCAGGAACCCCAGCGCGTGCCGGCCGAGGACAGCGTCAGCGAGCGGTAATGCACGCCCAACTGCGGTGCGAACAGTGCCAGGCGCTCGGTGAACAGGCGCTTGGCCTCGGCCTGGAACCACAGCTTGACGCGTTCCTTCAGCTGCGCTTCCGACAGACCGGCCGTCACGCCCACCCGCAGTTCGCGTGTCTCGGGATCGAATACGCAGTGGCTGCGCGCGGCCGGTTGCAGGCGCAGCACGATCTCGCCGCCCGGTAGGGCAGGCGCGCGCCGTCTTCCCGGGTCACCGGTGCGCGCTCGTCGCGTTTCGCGCGGCGCTCGCCGCGTTCGTGCAGCTTGGTCAGGATCCAGCGCTGCTTGGCGCGGATCGCATTGTCGATGTCGGGCAGGGTGGCGCGGCGCGGCGCCGTCACGTGCAGGCCGTCGTCGTCGATCATGAAGCCGATCGAGCGGCGCGCCGAGCGTTTCAGTTCGTAGTCGACCGCGTAGTGGCCGAGCACGATGCGGCGCAGGGGCGGATCGTCGGGCGTGCGTGGCGGGGAGGGCAGGGTGATGCGGGGAGGCGCGGGCGGCGCCTTGAACAGGGGTTGCGGTGGCGGCGGAGCCGGCCTTGCGGCCGGCGCCCGCGGCGCCGAATCATCCTGCGAAAAGAAATCCAGCTGGGGCCCGTCGATCTTTGGGGAAGTCATGTCTTGCTGCGGTGGAGGTGCTTTGATCAGGGCGCCAACTTCGTTCAGCCACCGGTGTAGACGTGGGGCGAAATGACGCGCATTTCTGATTCTATCCAATTTTCGACCTCTTGCATCAGACTGTCGGGAGTGTGGTTGTGCGGCGATATCGGTTTGCCAATCGAAATCGTCACCAGGCCTGGCCGCTTGATGAAGGAATTCTTCGGCCAGCATTCACCTGAATTATGCGCGATCGGGACGACCACGGCTTGGGTTTCGACAGCCAGGCGTGCCCCACCACTCTTGTACTTTCCCTTTTTTCCAACAGGGATGCGCGTCCCCTCGGGGAACATGATGATCCACTGGCCATCGGCCAGGCGCCGCTTGCCGTGGCGGACCACGTGGCCGAACGCGTTCTTGCCTTCCTTGCGGTCGATCGGGATCATGCGCAGGAGCGCCATCGCCCAGCCGAAGAAGGGGATATACAGGATTTCCTTCTTGAATACGAAGACCAGGGGACGGGTCAGGTTCGGCAAGAGGAAGATCGTCTCGAAGGCCGACTGGTGTTTCGAGAGCACGATCGCCGGCGCGTCCGGCAGGTTCTCGTAGCCCTTGAACTGGTAGCGGATGCCGCAAATGACCCTGGCACACCAGATGATGAACACGTTCCAGCGCGAGGTCACCCAGAAACGCTTGTTGTAGGGCAGGGGCGCGACCAGGAAGCAGACGCAGGCCCACACCACGGTGGCGAGCACCATCACGATGGAAAACAGCAGGGAACGCAGGAAGGGGACGACGGTACGCAAGAACGATTCTCTCTTTCGACTTCAGTTGGACTGGGAACGGGGCGCTGCCTTGAGCAGCGCGGTGACCATGGCGGCCAGGTCGGGAAATACCTGGGTGCCGGGCGGCAGGCCGCCGGTCTGGTGGGTCTTTTCGCCCTTGCCGGTCAGGACCAGGTAGGGCAGGCAGCCTTTGACGAAGCCGGCCTGCAGGTCGCGCAGCGAGTCGCCCACGGTCGGCACGCCTTTCAGGCTGACCTTGAAGCGCTTGCTGATCTCCTCGAACATGCCGGGCTTGGGCTTCCTGCAGTCGCAGTTGTCGGCGGCCGCATGCGGGCAGAAGAACACCGCGTCGATGTCCGCGCCCACCTGCTGCGCCAGGTTGTGCATCTTCTGGTGGATCGCGTTCAGCGTCGTCATGTCGAACAGTTCGCGCGCGATGCCCGACTGGTTCGAGGCGATGATGACGCGGTAGCCGGCCTGGTTCAGGCGCGCGATCGCCTCCAGCGAGCCGGGGATCGGAATCCATTCGGCCGGACTCTTGATGAAGTCCGGCGAATCTTGGTTGATGACCCCGTCGCGGTCGAGGATGATCAGCTTCATTGACTGCCTTTACGCCGCCAGCTTCGAGATGTCGGCGACGCGGTTCATCATGCCGTGCAGCGAAGAGAGCAGGGCCAGGCGGTTGTTGCGCAGCGCCTCGTCCTCGGCCATCACCATCACGTCGTTGAAGAAGGCGTCGACGTCGTCGCGCAGCTGCGCCAGCGTTTTCAGGGTGCCGGCGAAATCGCCGCCGCCGAAGGCCGCATCGACTTCCGGACGCACGCGCTCGATGCTGGCGGCCAGCTTGCGCTCGGCTTCTTCCTGCAGCAGGGCGTTCGATACCTGGCCGATGGCCGCGTCGGTCTTCTTGAGAATGTTGGTGATGCGCTTGTTGGCCGCGGCCAGCGACACGCTTTCCGGCAGCGCGGCAAAGGCCTGCACGGCTTCCAGGCGGGCGACAACGTCGTCGACGCGGTCCGGGTTCTGGGCCAGCACCGCTTCCACTTCGTTCGGCGTGAAGCCGCGCTCGCGCAGCATGCCGCGCAAGCGATCGAGCATGAAGGCCTGCACTTCCTCGCGCGGATCCTTGAAGGCCGCCTGGCCGGCGAACACGCCCGCCGCATCGGCCAGCAGTTCGGAGATCGCCAGCGGCAGGCGCTTCTCGACCAGCATGCGCATCACGCCCGGGGCGTGGCGGCGCAGGGCGAACGGATCCTTCTCGCCGGTCGGCTGCAGGCCGATGGCCCAGATGCCGACCAGGGTTTCCAGCTTGTCGGCCAGCGCGACCACGAGGCCGGTATTCGTCGAGGGCAGCTTGTCGCCGGCAAAGCGCGGCTGGTAGTGCTCGGAGGCGGCCAGCGCCACTTCCTCGTTCTCGCCGTCGTTGCGGGCGTAATAGGTGCCCATGATGCCTTGCAGCTCGGGGAACTCCCCGACCATGTCGGTCAGCAGGTCGGCCTTGGCCAGGCGCGCGCCGCGTTCGGCCAGTTGCACGTCGTAGCCGAGGCGCCTGGCGATCGCGCCGCTGAGCGCCGTGACGCGTTCGGTGCGTTCGGCCTGGGTGCCCAGCTTGTTGTGGTAGACCACGTTGGCGAGCTGCGGCAGGCGCGACTCCAGCGTCTTCTTCTTGTCCTGCTCGAAGAAGAACTTTGCATCCGACAGGCGCGGGCGCACGACGCGCTCGTTGCCGCCGACGATATGCTGCGGGTCCTCGGTTGCGATGTTCGAGACGATCAGGAAGCGCGAGCGCAGGCGGCCATGCGCATCCGTCAGCGCGAAGTACTTCTGGTTCGTCTGCATGGTCAAAATCAGGCATTCCTGCGGCACATCGAGGAAAGTCTCCTCGAAACGGCATTCGTACACGACCGGCCACTCGACCAGCGCCGCCACTTCTTCCAGCAGCGATTCCGGCATCAGCACCTGGTCGCCGCCCGCCTTTTCCAGCAGCTGGCGGCGGATGCTTTCCTTGCGCGCCTCGGCACCGGCGAGGACCTTGCCTTCGTTCTCGAGGATCGCTGCGTAGTTGTCCGCATGGGTGATCGCCACCGGCTGGCCGTGCGACAGGAAACGGTGGCCCATCGTGTGGCGGCCGGCTTCCAGGCCGAGCAGCGACAGCGGCAGCACCTGTTCGCCGAACAGGGCGAGCAACAGGTGCACCGGGCGCACGAACTGCACGGTCGCGCCGCTTGGCCTCTGGTAGCTCATCACCTTCGGGATCGGCAGCTTGGCGACCGTATCAAGCAGGACTTCCTGCAGGCCGCCGGACAGGGCGCTGCCCGGCGCCGTGTGGCTGTAGAAGAAGCTCTCGGCCTTGCCGTCCTGGGCGCGCTCGAGATCGGAGATCTTCAGGTCGGGGAAGCCCAGTGCGGCCAGCTTCTTGGCCAGCGGCGCACTCGGGTTGCCGTCCTTGTCCAGGGCCACCGACACCGGCAGCACCTTTTCGCGGATACGTTTGTCGGGCGAAGTGGCGCGCACGCTGGTGATCGACACGGCCAGGCGGCGCGGGGTGGCATACGGGGTGACGACGCTGCCGTCGTCCAGGAAGCCGCGCGCTTTCAAGCCGTTGGCGATGCCGTTGGCGAAAGCCGCGCCCAGCTTGACGAGTGCTTTGGGCGGCAGTTCTTCGGTCTGCAGTTCGACGAGGAGTGTTTGATTCATGTGTGTTCTTGTCTGATCCGGAAAGGCGCTTAGGCGGCGGACAGGGCAACTTCGGCTGCCTGCGGAGCCATGGGGAAGCCGAGCTTCTCGCGCGAGTCGTAATAGGCCTGGGCCACCAGGCGCGACAGCGTGCGCACGCGGCCGATGTAGGCGGCGCGTTCGGTTACCGAGATGGCGCCACGCGCATCGAGCATGTTGAAGCTGTGCGAGGCCTTCATGATCTGCTCGTAGGCCGGCAGGGTCAGTTCCAGCTCGATCAGGCGTTTCGCTTCCGATTCGTGATTCGCAAAGGCCTGGAACAGCAGGTCGGTATTGGCGTGTTCGAAGTTGTAGGTCGACTGCTCGACTTCGTTCTGGTGGAAGACGTCTCCGTAGGACAGCTTCTTGGTGGTACCGTTTTCTTCCCACTCGGTCCAGACCAGGTCGTAGACGTTTTCCACGCCCTGCAGGTACATCGCCAGGCGCTCGATGCCGTAGGTGATCTCGCCCAGCACCGGCTTGCAGTCGAGGCCGCCGACTTGCTGGAAATAGGTGAACTGGGTCACTTCCATGCCGTTCAGCCAGACTTCCCAACCGAGGCCCCAGGCGCCCAGGGTCGGGCTTTCCCAGTCGTCCTCGACGAAGCGCACGTCGTTCTTTTTGAGGTCCAGGCCCAGCGCTTCGAGCGAACCGAGGTAGAGGTCGAGAATGTTTTCCGGCGCCGGCTTCAGCACGACCTGGTACTGGTAATAGTGCTGCAGGCGGTTCGGGTTTTCGCCGTAGCGGCCATCCTTCGGACGGCGCGAAGGCTGCACATAGGCGGCGCGCCAGGGTTCCGGTCCGATCGCGCGCAGGAAGGTGCCGGTGTGGAAAGTGCCGGCGCCAACTTCCATGTCATACGGCTGGAGCAGGGCGCAACCTTGTTTATCCCAATAGGACTGCAAGGTGAGAATGATTTGTTGGAATGTGAGCATCGGCTATGGGCGCACGCATGGCGGCGCGAACATTGTAGGTTTGCAGGTTTGTCAATAAGGACAATTCTAGCGGGTTTTACCCGGCATCTGGGACCGGATTCAACCCATCTTGCCGACATTGGCCTTTTTCAGGCGGTATTTGCGGCCCGAAAACCAGGCAGCCGCCAGCGCCAGCGCGCCCAGCAAAAGGAACAGGGCGTTGCCGAAGCGGATGTAGGGCGTCATGCCCGCGGTGCCGCGCACGGTCGCACTCAGCGTGCCTTTCGTGTAGAAGGGCAGCAGGTGGGTGACCTTGCCGCGATGGTCGATCACCGCGGTGGCGCCGTCGTTGGTCGCGCGCAGCATCGGCCGGCCCGTTTCCAGGGTGCGCATGCGCGAAATTTGCAGGTGCTGCGGTACCGCGCTCGACTGCCCGTACCAGGACAGGTTCGACACGTTCAGCAGCATCGTCGCCGGTTGCGGGGCGGTGCGCAGCTGGTAGGCGATCTCTTCGCCAAACACGTCTTCATAGCAAATGTTCGGCAACACCCACTGATCCTTCACCTTGAACGGCGCCTGCAGCGGCTTGCCGCGGGTGGCGTCGCTCAGCGGAATGTTCAGCATGTCGGTGAACCAGCGGAATCCCGGCGGAATGAATTCGCCGAAGGGCACCAGGTGCGCCTTGTCGTAACGGTAAGGCTGGGGCTGCGGCGACACCGCGACCACGCTGTTGGCGTACTGTGTGGGGCCGTCGAGCAAGGGCATGCCGAGTGCCAGCGTGCTGCCGTTTACACTGGCAAAGCGCTGCAGGCTCTCGAGATAACCCGGCGGCAGCATGTGGGCGAACACGGGAATGGCCGTTTCCGGCGTGGCGATCAGGTCGGCCGGGGCCGCCGTGATCATGCCGCGATACTGGTCCAGGATGCTCTCGAGGAAGGCGTAGTCGAATTTGCGGTCTTGCGGGATAGCGCCCTGCAACAGGCGTACCGTCAGCGGCGCACCCGTCACATGGGTCCACTCGACGCTACGCAGGCTCATGCCGACCAGCAGCAACACGGCGAACAGGTCGAGCGTCAGCAGGCGCTTGCGCTGGGTGAGCTTGACCAGGCAGCCTGCGCAAAGCGCGACAATGACACCGATGCCATAGACGCCGACGAGCGGCGCGTAGCCGGCCAGCGGAGAACGATCGTGCGCGTAGCCGGAAGCGGCCCAGGGGAAACCGGTAAACACCCAGCCGCGCATCCATTCGGAGACGCCCCAGGTGACGGGCAAGACCAGCAACACGAAAGCGCCGAGCGGCAGCGACCAGCGCCGCCGCAGCCAGCTCGCCACGCCGGTGGCAAAGGCGCCGAACAGGCCCATGTACAGGCCCAGGATGACGACCCCGATCACGCCAAGGATGGCCGGCAGGTGGGCGAAGCGGGTCATGAAGATGAACAGCCACCACATCGCGCCGACCGACCAGCCGAAGCCGAAGGCCCAGCCAAGCAGGGTGGCGCGCTTGACCGAGCTGCCAAGGCCGACCTGGTAGAACAGGTAAGCGAGCAGGAGGAACTGCAGCGGCCACCAGCCGAAAGGCTCGAAGGAAAACAGGGAGGCGCCGCCGGCGGAGGGCGACAGTCACCAGCGCGGCGGCGGAAGGGCGGGTGCCGCGCGCGGCCGCAGCCGCAGCCAGGTCAGCCGGCGCGGCGGGAGTCGAACGGCGACGCAACATCACTCGTCGTCGTCGCGATTGGTCGCGGAATGTGGCAGCTTTTCTACCAGCAGCACGTGGATCTGGCGCGCATCGGCGCGCAGCACCTCGAAGCGCAGATTGCCCAGCGTAAATTCCTCGCCCTTGTGGGGCATGCGGCCGAGGTGGCCGGCGACGAAGCCGCCGATGGTGTCGGCGTCGTCGGCCGGCAGGTCGACGCCGATTTCCTCGTTGAACTGGTCGATCTCGGTCAGGGCTTTCACGCGCCAGCGGGGCCCCAGCTGGCCTTCCTTGACCGACAACACGTTATCTTCTTCCTCGTCGAAGTCGTACTCGTCCTCGATGTCGCCGACGATCTGTTCCAGCACGTCTTCGATGGTGATCAGGCCGGCGACGCCGCTGTATTCGTCGACGACGATGGCCATGTGGTTGTGGTTGGCGCGGAAATCGCGCAGCAGTACGTTCAGGCGTTTCGATTCGGGAATGAAGATCGCCGGGCGCAGCATGGCGCGCACGTCGAAGGTTTTTTCCGTGTAATAGCGCAGCAAATCCTTGGCCAGCAGAATGCCGACGACCTTGTCGCGCTCGCCTTCGATGGCGGGGAAGCGCGAGTGCTGGGTTTGCAGCACGATCGGCAGCCATTCCTCGATCGGATCGGTAATGTCGACCACGTCCATCTGGGACCGGGGCACCATGATGTCGCGCGCGGACAGGTCGGAGACCTGGAACACACCTTCGATCATCGACAGGGCGTCGGCGTCGATCAGGTTGCGCTCGTGTGCTTCATGCAGCACTTCAAGCAACTCGGTGCGGTTTTCTGGCTCAGGGGAAATGAGTGCGGTCAGTCTTTCGAAAAGCGACCGGTGGGGTTTGGCGTCCGATCGGACGTCACTGGGATACTCGGGCATAGTTGGCGTGAAGCCGTTGTTGCGATTGGCATAGGATACACCAAAAGCGCCCCGGCCTGAGTGGCAGGCAGGCGTGCGCGCTCGGCCTCAGCGTGCCGCAGCGCCTTCGCATATGATATGACAATTGGTCAAATGCAAAGGAAACGCCCCATGCCCGCCCTTACCATTAACGGCACTGCCACCACCCTCGACGTGCCCGACGACATGCCCTTGTTGTGGGTGCTGCGTGACGTCGCGGGCTTGACCGGTACCAAGTTCGGCTGCGGCCAGGCCCTGTGCGGCGCCTGCACCGTGCACCTCGACGGCCAGGCTATCCGCTCCTGCGTCACCCCGGTGTCGGCGGCGGCGGGCAAGAAGATCGTGACGATCGAGGCGATCGGCAATGATCCTGTCGGTGCCAAGGTGCAAGATGCCTGGCGCCAGATCGACGTGGTGCAGTGCGGTTATTGCCAGTCGGGCCAGATCATGTCGGCCACGGCCCTGCTGCAGACGACGCCGAAGCCGAGCGACGCCGATATCGACAATGCCATGTCGGGCAACATCTGCCGCTGCGGTACCTATGGACGGATCCGCCAGGCGATCAAGATCGCCGCCGCCAAATAAGGAGCGCACATGAGCCAGGACAAAGACCTGCAGGTGTCGAACGCGCGCCGCCGTTTCATGCAGCTCGGCGCCACCGCCGGCGGGGGATTGCTGTTCGGTTTCTCGCTGTTCGGTTGCCAGAAGGAGAATGATCGGAAGGAGGCGCCGCCGGAGAAGGCGGTCGGCCAGGCTAGCACGGCCCATTCGGAAACGCAGCCCGGGCTGGCGCGCGACGCCTTCATCCGCATCGACCGCATGGGCATCGTCACCCTGATCGTCCACAAGGTCGAGATGGGGCAGGGCACCTTCACGGCGATGCCGATGCTGCTCGCGGAAGAGCTGGGTGCCGATCTGTCGAAGGTCAAACTCGAACAGGCACCGGCGAACAACGAGCTCTATGCCGATCCGCTGCTGGGCGGCCAGGTAACGGGCGGTTCGACCTCGGTGCGCGGTGCCTGGAAGCCGCTGCGCGAAGCAGGTGCCATGGTGCGCAGCGTGCTGATTGCCGCTGCCTCCAAGCAATGGAACGTCGGTACGGACGAGTTGCAGGTGGTGGCGGGAAATGTCAGGCACCAGGCGTCCGGCCGTTCGGCCCATTTCGGCGAGCTGGTCGATGCTGCCTCGAAAATGGACCTGCCGAAAAACGTCAAGTTGAAGGATCCCGAGCAGTTTGTGCTGATCGGCAAGAACATGCGCCGCCTTGATTCCCCGGCCAAGGTGAATGGCACGGCCCAGTTCGGTATCGATGCGCGCCTGCCCAATATGGGCATCGCCGCGGTGGCGGCCTCGCCCGTGATGGGTGGCAAGCTCGTCGGCGTGGACGAGCAGAAAGCCATGGCGGTGAAGGGCGTGCGCCAGGTGCTGCGCCTGGAGGGGGCGGTGGCCGTCGTCGCCGATCACTTCTGGGCCGCGAAGCAGGGCCTGCTGCCGCCGCCGCCGCGCTGGGACGATGGTGCCAACGGCAAGGTGAACCTGAAGGGCATCGTCGCCGACATGATGAAGGTGTCGCAGGGCGGCGGCGCCGTTGCCGCGGACAAGGGCAATGCCATCGACGCCCTGGCGCGCGACGGCGGCCGCAAGATCGAGGCCGTCTATGAGATGCCCTTCCTGGCCCACGCGACCATGGAACCGATGAATTGCACGGTGGACTTGCGCGCAGACGGTTGCGACCTGTGGGTCGGCACCCAGGTGCCGGCGCTGGCCCAGGGCGCCGCCGCCAAGGTGGCAGGGCTGCCTGTCGAGAAAGTGGCTGTACACAACCACTATATTGGTGGCGGCTTCGGCCGGCGCCTGGAAGTCGATTACGTCATCCAGGCCGTCGCCTTCGCCAAGCTGATGAAAGGGCCCGTGAAATTCATCTGGACCCGCGAAGAAGATATCCAGCACGACATGTTCCGCCCGTATTACGTGGACCGGCTGGCCGCGCGCCTGGACGACAAGGGTAAACCGGCCGCCTGGTTCCACCGTGTCACCGGTTCGTCGATCATGTCGCGCTTTGCGCCGCCGGCCATGAAGAACGGGGTCGATCCGGATGCGGTGGAGGGTGCTGCCGACCTGCAGTACACGATTCCCGACATGCGTGTGGAATACGTGCGTCACGAACCGCCGGGTGTGCCAACGGCGTTCTGGCGCGGCGTGGGCCCGACCCATAACGTGTTCGTGGTCGAGAGTTTCATCGACGAGCTGGCGCATGCGGCCAAGCAGGATCCGGTGGCGTTTCGCCGCGGACTACTCGATAAATCGCCGCGCACCCTGGCCGTGCTCAATTTGGCGGCGCAAAAGGCGGGCTGGGGCAAGCCGCTGGCGCCGATTGCCGGCCGCAAGGTCGGACGCGGCGTGTCGACCCAGTTTGCTTTCGGCAGCTATATGGCGCAGGTGGCCGAGGTGTCGGTGGGGCCGGATGGCGACGTACGCGTGCACCGTGTGGTCTGTGCGGTCGACTGCGGGCAGGCGGTCAATCCCGACACCATCGTCGCGCAGATGGAGGGCGGCATCGTGTTCGGGGCGACGGCAGCGCTGTGGAACGAGATCACGCTGGATCGTGGCCGCGTGCAGCAAACCAATTTCGGCGACTACCGCATGATGCGCATTAACGAGGCGCCGAAGGTGGAAGTCCACATCGTCAACAGCCGGGATGAACCGGGCGGTATCGGTGAGCCGGGCACGGCGGGAATTGCACCGGCGCTGACGAACGCCGTATTCGCGGCCACGGGCAAGCGGATTCGCAAGTTGCCGATCGGGGAGCAGTTGGGACGGGCGTGAAGGGAGAGCTCCGCCTTGGGCATTTGTGGCTCATCGCTTGATGGTGTCTGGTACCAAGCGATGAGACCGCGTGGGCACAAGTGCCCACCCTACAGGTTGCGGCTTTTCGTAGGGTGGGCACTCCGTGCCCATGCGGTCTCATAGCAAGCAGGTGGCAATGCACGCCGGTGCCGCGCCAGGCTATGGCTGGCTCGGCTTTGTCCCTGGCCCGCAAACAAGCTCCTGCAAGCTGCGGCACTGCCGTTCGCGGTTGGCCGGATGCTTGTCGAGGCTGCGTTGCCCCTGCTCGACGCTGGCGCTGTATTCGGCGCTGGCACGCAGCCGCGCCTGCCAGCTTTTAAATTGCTCATCGTTCAGGTGGCAAGCCACGAGGCGCCGCACCGCGTCCTGGTAGACACGGGCCTGGGCAGGATACGCCGCAGCGCAGGCTTGCGCCGCGCCTTCCATCGCACCGATATAGCGCGCCTCGGAGAGCTCCTGGGCTGATGCGCCGAGCGGCAGCAGCATCAGCAATGCCGCCGCCCCATGTCGCATTGGCTTCATCAACATGGCGCCAGCGCCCAAGGCCGGCACCTCAGGCGTTGTCGGCGTAGGGATCCGGATACCCGAGCACTTCCATGATGTCGCGCTCGAACTGTTCCATCTCCTCGGCTTCCTCGTCGACTTCGTGATCGTATCCCTGGGCATGCAGCACGCCGTGCACGACCAGGTGCGCCGCGTGCTCCTCGACCGTCTTCTTCTGTTCCTCGGCTTCGCGCTGCAGCACGTCCGTGCACAGGATGATGTCGGCCTGGGTCGGCTCGTCCTCGCCCAGCTCCTCGCCCTCGTTGTAGGCAAAGGTCAGGACGTTGGTGGCGTAGTCCTTGCCGCGATAGGTGCGGTTCAGCGTCTGCCCCTCCGCGCTGTCGACGAAGCGGATCGTCAGTTCGGCCGGGCCAAGCAGGGTAGCGCGCACCCAGCGCTCGACGAGCTCGGGCGTGATGGTCGATTCGAGGCGGGCGTCCGGGTACTGGACGTCCAGGTCAAGCTCATGGTTTTTTTCTTGCATTTCGGGCCGTGGCGGGTTTTGGCAGCGCGCCCATTTCCTGGACGGCGCTGGCCTTGTCATAAGCGTCGACGATGCGCGCCACCAGCGGATGGCGCACCACGTCGGCGCTCGAGAAGTGGGTAAAGGCGATGCCGCGCACATCCTTCAGCACGTGGATGGCATCGACCAGGCCGGAGCGCTGGGTCTTGTGCAGGTCGACCTGGGTGACGTCGCCGGTGATGACGGCCTTGCTGCCGAAACCGATACGCGTCAGGAACATCTTCATCTGCTCGACCGTCGTGTTCTGCGCCTCGTCGAGGATGACGAAGGCGTGGTTCAGCGTGCGGCCGCGCATGTAGGCCAGCGGGGCGATCTCGATGACCTGCTTTTCGAAGAGTTTTTGCGTGCGGTCAAAGCCGAGCAGATCGTAGAGCGCGTCGTACAGCGGGCGCAGGTAAGGATCGACCTTCTGGCTGAGGTCGCCAGGCAGGAAACCGAGGCGCTCGCCCGCCTCGACGGCCGGACGGGTCAGGATGATGCGCTTCACGGCGTCGCGCTCGAGGGCGTCGACGGCGCAGGCGACGGCAAGATAGGTCTTGCCGGTACCGGCCGGGCCGACGCCGAAGCTGATGTCGTGCTCGAGCACGGCTTTCAGGTACTGGATCTGGTGCGGGGTGCGGCCGCGCAGGTCGCTGCGGCGCGTCTTGAGCATCGGGCTGACGAGTTCCGGGTCGGCTTCGCTCCCTTCGGCGCCATCCTCATCGCCGCTGCCGGGGCGCTTGGCCTCGGGTTGCGCAGTGTCTGGGCCGCGCCTTCGATGGTCGGGCGCAGGCCGGCGCGTTGCTCGACCAGGGCCAGCTGGACTTCCTCGATCGGCACGACCTTGTTCGCCACGGCATAGAAGCGCTCGAGCAGTTCGACCGCGCGCTCGGCGTTGGCGCCGTTGACGATGAACTTCTCGCCGCGGCGGAAGATGGTCACGTCGAGCGCCGCGGAAATCTGGCGCAGGTTTTCGTCGAGCGGACCGCACAGGTGGGCGAGCCGGGTGTTATCCATCGGCTCGGGAATGAAGTACGAAGGCTGGGTTGGGTTTTGTGTTTTCAACTGGCTTGGGCAATCGTATCTGAGTTGGCGACGAGTTCGCCGCGCAATGAGTAATCCAGGCTCTCGACCACGCGCACGTCGACCAGTTGGCCGATCAGCGTGGCGCCAAGTTCGCCCGGCGCGAAAATGACCACCCGGTTGTTCTCGGTGCGGCCTTGCAGTTCGTTCGGATCTTTCTTTGACGGTCCCTCGACCAGCACGCGCTGGACGGTGCCGACCATGGCCGCGCTGAACTTGCGCGTGTTGGCGTCGATGAGGGCTTGCAGGCGTTGCAGGCGCACGAGCTTGACCTCGTGCGGAGTGTCGTCTTCCAGGTTGGCGGCCGGGGTGCCCGGACGCTTGCTGAAGATAAAACTGAAACTGTTGTCGAAGCCCACATCGTCGACCAGTTTCATCATGGCCTCGAAGTCGGCATCGGACTCGCCGGGGAAGCCGACGATGAAGTCGGAGGAGATGGCGATATTCGGACGCACCGCGCGAATGCGGCGAATGATCGATTTATATTCCAGGCCGGTATAGCCGCGCTTCATGGCTTGCAGGATGCGGTCCGACCCGTGCTGCACGGGCAGGTAGAGGTGGTTCACCAGCTGCGGGATCTTCGCGTAGGCGTCGATCAGGCGCTGGGTGAATTCCTTCGGATGGCTGGTAACGAAGCGCAGGCGTTCGATGCCGGGAATGGCGGCAATGTATTCCAGCAGCAGGGCGAAGTCGGCGGTGTCCCCATTTTCCATGGCGCCGCGGAAGGCATTCACGTTCTGCCCCAGCAGCATGATTTCCTTGACGCCCTGGGCCGCCAGGCCGGCCACTTCGGTCAGCACGTCTTCGAAGCGGCGCGACACTTCCTCGCCGCGGGTATAAGGCACCACGCAGTAACTGCAATACTTGCTGCAGCCTTCCATGATCGACACGTAGGCCACCGGACCTTCGATTTTGGCCGGCGGCAGGTGATCGAACTTCTCGATTTCAGGAAAGCTGATGTCGACCTGGGCCGTGCCGCTGCTGCGCCGTTCGCGGATCATCTGGGGCAGGCGATGCAGGGTTTGTGGCCCGAACACCATATCCACATGCGGTGCGCGCTTGACGATGGCCTCGCCTTCCTGGGATGCAACGCAACCACCGACACCGATGATGAGGTCGGGGCGCGCGCGCTTGAGTTCTTTCAGGCGGCCCAAATCCGAAAACACTTTTTCCTGCGCTTTTTCGCGCACAGAACAAGTATTAAAGAGGATGACGTCGGCATCGTCGGGTTTATCGGTGCGCACGAGTCCGTCGGACGCGCCCAGCACGTCCGCCATCTTGTCCGAGTCGTACTCGTTCATTTGGCAGCCGAAGGTTTTGATGAATACTTTTTTCTGCATGAGGTGCTTCGTTGAAAGGTGTGCTGATGCTTTGACAAGGCGGCAGGCCAGTTTAACGTAAATCGCCTACCGCGACCAAAATTGGCGTGCGCGACCGGATGGTTGCATACCGAATGGAACTAATTGTTGCCTCGCCTGAAACGATTATCAACATGCTCAGATTGTTAAATTGCGCGAAGGAATCAAAACGCGGCAACCAAGGCTGAGTGCGCGTTTGCGCAAATTATTTCCTGATGTAAATCAACGGGTTCCTTCCAAATTCTTTTACACAAATTAGCGGAAGAAATCTCTTGCGTGCGCCACAAATTATCCCCATGTGTTGAAATGCCTATGTGACAAGCTTTCCACACGATAGCTTGATTTCCAACAATGAGTCATGTGCTCCGGACGTAGGTAAGGCAGGCGTAGGAGTCTGATAATTTGTTGGAAAGACAAGTGCGTTCGGGGGAGTGTTAAGCAGAGCGCATGCACGTCGGCATAGTTCTTAAGCAAAGATTCAGACTGGTTCTGTTTAATTGTTCAAGAGCGTGCCGGGAACTATGTTGATGAAAGTACAGTCTTTAACAAAGTTCGTAACGGAACTATTTTAAACCACACTCACGAGGTAAAAAATCATGGCACATCATGCTTTGTCTTCACAGGAAAGCTACAACCCGAACCATCTGCTCGACATTTTGCTGGGCAAGATGCAACTGAAAAATGACGCTGCGCTGTCGCGCATGCTCGAAGTGGCCCCGCCGGTCATCAGCAAGATCCGCCACCACCGCCTGCCGGTCGGCGCCTCGCTGCTGATCCGCATGCACGAAGTCACCGGCATGAGCATTCGCGACCTGCGCGACCTGATGGGCGACCGCCGCACGAAATATCGCCTGTCCGACGCGCAAGGCCGTCCGAAGCCAGAAGAGAAGGCAGCCGCAGCGGCAGCCGCCCAGCAACAGCAGCAACAGCAACAGTCGCAGACCAACGACGCAACGCCTTCGTCGTCCGGCAACTATGCGCACTAATACCGTGGGCGTGGCAGGATTGACTGCCATGCCTTCGGTTATGCCAGGCAGCGGCTTGGCGTCCTGAGGACGTCACGCACGCTGCCTTTTCTTTTTGCGCGTACCGTTGGCGAAGCGCAGATGCGTTGTCGCCTTTTTTTCCTCCGTTTTTCCTCCTGTTTCCTCTTTGCCGCGTCGGCTTCCCGGCCGTGGCGTCCCTGGCCATCTGAAGCTTCCCGTCCCGCGCAGTCACGGCAATGAAGGCACGATTGCTGTATTCTCGCCCTGCCGCGCCGGCCACGCCGCCTGGCGCAGGCTTGTCGATACCCATAAAGGACATCCATGAAACTGTATTTCAGCCCCGGCGCCTGCTCGCTCTCTCCGCACATCGTCTTGCTCGAAACCGGGCTGCCCTTCACGGCCGAGCGCGTCGACCTGCGTAACAAGCTGACGGCGAGCGGCGCGGATTTCCGTGCCGTCAATCCGAAAGGCTATGTGCCGGCGCTGGCGCTGGACGACGGTACCGTCCTGACCGAAGGGCCCGCCATTGTCCAGTACCTGGCCGACCTGGTGCCGGGCGCGGGCCTGCTGCCGCCAGTGGGCGAGGTCGCACGCTACCAGATCGTCGGCTGGCTGGGCTTCATTTCCAGCGAGCTGCACAAGAACTTCAGCCCGATGTTCAATCCGGCCGCGACCGACGACATGAAGGCGCATGCGCGCAGGATGCTCGGCCTGCGTCTCGAGTACGTGGCCGCGCAACTGGAAGACCGCGAGTACCTCGGTAAGGCCTTCAGCGTCGCCGATGCCTATCTGTTTACCGTACTAAGCTGGACCGACGTCATCAAGTTCGACCTGAGCGGCTTGCCGGCATTGGGAGCCTACCGTGCCCGTATCGGCGCGCGTCCGGCAGTGCAGCAGGCACTGCGCGCGGAAGGCCTGCTTCAATAATCGTACGTCGTCGTATGTGTATTGGCGGTAACATGGCGCCATGACCAGTGACCGCTATATCGCCCTGATACGAGGCATTAACGTCGGCCGCGCCAAACGCGTGGCGATGGCCGACCTGCGCAAGCTGGCCGAAGACCTCGGTTTTGACGATGTGCGCAGTGTTCTCAACAGCGGCAACATCGTGTTCAGCGCCGCTGCGGTCGAACCGGGCCTGGCCGCTGCGGCCATCGAGGAACAGCTGGTGCTCAAGCTCGGCGTCGCGGCACGTGTTCTGGTGCTGGGCCGCGAGGAACTGGCGGCGGTCCTTGCCGAAAACACGCTGCTGGAGCAAGCCTCGGACCATTCGCGCCTGCTGGTGTTCCTGCTGCCCGATGGGACGATGCGCGAAGTCATCCTGCCCTTGTGCGAGCGCGACTGGGGTCAAGAGGCGCTGGCGGTCGGACGGCGCGCGGCCTACGTCTGGTGTCCTACGGGCGTACTCGACAGTGCTGCCGCGGCCGCACTGGGCAAGCTATTGGGTGACAATACGACTTCGCGTAACTGGAACACGCTGTGCAAGCTGTACGCGCTGTGTACGGAGGCCGCGCCGGTGCCGCCGGGCGCCTGAACCTCATCCGCGGCCCGGCTTGCGACTCACTCGAATTTCTCGCTGCTTTCCCGCCGCGCCCGGTAACCGATCAGCACCAGGCCGACCAGCATCATGGCAAACACTTCCGGTTCGGGCAGTTCCGGCAAACGGCTGGGAAGCAGGGCAGCATACTGCAGGCCATGCTGCGCGCCATGCCGAGAAGGAACACTTCCCTGCAGGATGCGCGGCGGGGCGCTAGCTGCAGCAGGCTCGGGCGTCAGTTCGATGACCCTGGCCTGCGCGACGCCGCCGACGAGGAGGGCAAGTGCTGCTGCGAGGGCGATTCTGTTCACGGTCGTTCCTTCCTTGCAGGTGCTGATACAAGCACCCGATACACAAACAAACGGCACGGCGGAGCAACGGCGTTGACGACATGGGCATCGTCATGGACAGCATAGCAAAACAGCGTGTCGCGACCTTGTTCGATTCGTTCGGAAAACACAGGGGCAAGGCACGGCCGGAAGCTTGCCTGGCCATGTTAAAGAAATGCGACAAGCGTTCATGTCAGCGGTATCAAACGAACAAGCCATATCGACAAGTTCGTTAAAGAACGGGCAACGACTTTTCCTGCTGAGCAGGCGGAATGCTGCTTTCTTTGCCAAGTCGGCAATGAAAACCGTTGCCAGCTTTTCCAGCTATGAGATCGATCAAAAAATTTTAAGCTCCACGTATACATCCCCGGTTTTTTTACAGGTATAGTCTCCCTATCCCTGTTGCCTTAGGGCATCAAAACGATGTCGAACACACATGTTCGCATCCCCCACGGCCCCTGCGCCGCCGCTGCTCCGACAAGCGCCAATCGGAAAAGCCTTCGCTGTTTGCACTGTCGCATCACGCGCACCCATACATTTGTAGAGTACCGATATGCCCAACTTTGCTCGACTTCAGATTGCCTTCAAGAACGTCTACGTACGCATCGCCGCAGCCATGCTGCTGGGCATTGCCACCGGCGTGGCGATCTATTCGGCCAACGTGCCGCAGGATCCAAGCCCGGTCGTTCACTCCCAGGACATTTCTGAAATCACGCGCCTGGCAGCCCAGAAGGACAAGCTCGAGTACCTGATGGTGGCCAAGCCGCTGTCCGAGTCGCCGCGCTATGTCTACAAGTTCAAGGGTGCCCCGCAGCTGCACGTGGTCAAGGTGCCGAGCACCTCGCACCTGTCGCTCGAGCGCGAAGTGCTGCTGAAGAACGCGATTCCGTATTCGATCGCCAAGGAAGACTTCCTCGCGTCGCACGAAGCCGTGCTCGACGAGGGCACGGGCTTTGCCGCCGGCACCGGCGACTTCCTCAAGCGCCACGCTTTCGAGATCGTCCTGCTGCTGTTGATCGTCTACAGCCTGAAGTTCGGCATCCCGGGCATGGGTGCGAGCTCGACCATGATCACCCCTGACAAGCTCAAGGGCAGCATGGATGACCTGATCGGCATGGAAGACATCAAGCAGGAAGTGCTGCACCTGGAAGACATGATCCGTAACCGTGAGGAATACGCGTCGCACAACATCGACAAGCCCTTCAACGTGATGCTGACCGGGCCTGCCGGTACCGGTAAAACCAAGCTGGTCGGTTACCTGGCCAAGCGCCTGAACATGCCGCTGATTTCCGCTTCCGGTTCGGCGCTGGAATCGGGCTACGTCGGCGGCGGCTCGAAAGCGCTGAACGCCCTGTACCGCAAGGCCTGCGCCAAGGGCAAGTGCATCATCTTCCTCGACGAAGGCCAGAGCCTGTTCATGCCGCGCGGCCGCAGCGAAAAGAAATGGGAAGACGATACCGCCAACACCCTGCTGGGCCTGCTGGACGGCGTGAAGAGCGACAAGGGCCAGAACGTGATCTGGATCATCGCCTCGAACTTCGACGATGCCTCGACCGAGATGGACGAAGCGATGCTGCGCCGCTTCTCGGTGAAGATCAACTTCCGCCTGCCAAACAAGGGCGAGCGCCGCGAATTGCTGCGTAGCTTCCTGTCCCGTAAGAAGGAAGGGCTGGTCGACTATAACGACCTCGACCTGGACCAGGTGGCCGAAATTACCCAGAACCTGAGCCCGGCGCTGCTGGAAACCGTGGTCGAGCGCGCATCGATGCTGTCGATCCAGGAAAAGACGATCATCAATACCGATTTGCTGTTCCGTGCCTACGAGCGTGCCACCATCGGCCTGACCGACCGCGCCACGACGGCTGAAAAACACAAGCAGCGCGAGCGCATCGCCCTGCACGAACTGGGCCACTTCTTCATGCAGATCGACCCGCACCTGCGCGCCGGCCTCAGCCTGTCCGAAGTGAAGGAAAAGTCGCACTTGTTGAAGATTTCGACGGAAGCCGTCTCTAAAATCGGCGCCCTGGGTTATGTGCTGCAGTCCGGTGACGACATGTCGCTGCGCACGCTGGAAGAACTCGAGCGCGACGTGATCGGCCTGTACGGCGGCATGGCGGCCGAAGAGCTGTTCTACGGCGCCCGCGGCATCTCGGTCGGCGCCCAGAACGACATCGAGAAGGTCACCAAGATGCTCAACCTGATGGTGAACCGCCTGTCGATGTATTCGCGTTCGAAGATCGACTACAGCCAGTTGAAAAACGACGCCAGCGGCGAGCACACGCTGCGCCAGATGGAAGAGAAGGCCGACGAACTGTATAGCTACACCCTGGGCGCGATGCGCGACTACCGCGCGCTGATCGAATCGCTGAAGGACACGCTGCTCGACCAGTACGTGCTGTCGAAAGACGCCGTCTTCACGCTGCTGGAAGAGCGCAAGGACCTGCTGAACTTCGCGCCGAAACATGCGAACCTGAAGCTGTGCGCCGAGACCGGGGAGATGGTGGCGGCGTAAGCCAAAGCGTTACCGCTCAATAAAAAAGCCCGCTGTGCGTTGCCGCCAGCGGGCTTTTTTGCGGGCAAACGGGCTATGTATATGCCGGTAGGGTAGGCGGGTTCCCCGCCTGCGCGTTCAATGCACGGATGCGTCTGACCGCGCCCCTTTGCAAGGGATGATGGAACGCGTAGGCGGCGGAGCCGCCTACCCTACGTGTTTTCCCGGCGGGCGCCGTACGTGCCAGCTCAATGCCCGTGCTGCACATCCTTCAGCGAATCGATGACATAACGCGTCATGCTCCCCGCCAGCTCCTGTTCGCCCAGAAACACCTTGCCGCCCGTGTCGGTGCGCAGCAGCTTGGCTTCTTCCGCGTTATGGGTACGCACCACGCAGCGGATGCCCGGGTTGAGCATCTTCGCCGTTTCGATCATGGCGCGCACGTGGAAGGTGTCGGGCGTGGCGATCACCAGTACTGCCGCCTGCGCGATGTGCGCCTGGATCAGCACCGCCGGCTCGGCCGCGTTGCCGACCACGGCCGGCTGGTCCTGGCGGCGCAGCATCTCGACCAGCTCGCGGTTCTGCTCGGCGACGACGAAGTGGACGCCCGGGCCGTCAGTTCTGCCGCGATCATCCGCCCCACGCGGCCGTAGCCGACCAGCACCACCTGGCCGGTGAGGCGCTCGTGGGGCACCGTCATCGGCAGTTCGGCCAGCGGATCGTTCGAGCGTTCCAGCTTGCCGGCGATGCCGGACTTGTCGCGCAGCCAGCGCTGCAGCGGCTCGATCGCCTTGAACAGCAGCGGGTTCACCGCGATCGAGATGATGGCGCCGGCCAGGATCAGGCTTTGCCCTTCCTGCGGCATCAGTTCCAGCGAAATGCCGAGCGCGGCCAGGATGAACGAGAACTCGCCGATCTGCGCCAGGCTGGCCGAGACCGTGATCGCGGTATTCAAGGGATAGCGCAGCGCCAGCACCAGCACCATCGCCGCGATCGACTTGCCAAAGATGATCACCGCGACCACCGCCAGCACCCGCAAGGGGCTCTCGACCAGCACCATCGGGTCGAACAGCATGCCGACCGAGACAAAGAACAGCACCGAGAACGCGTCGCGCAACGGCAAGGATTCTTCGGCCGCGCGGTGCGAGAGGTCCGATTCGCGCAGCACCATGCCGGCAAAGAAGGCGCCCAGCGCGAACGACACGCCGAACAATTCGGAGGAGCCGTAGGCGATGCCGACCGCGGCCGCGATCACGGCCAGCGTGAACAGCTCGCGCGACGCCGTCTTGGCGACCTTCCACAGGAACCAGGGAAAGAGCTTGCGGCCGACTACCAGCATGAAGGCAACAAAAGCCCCGACCTGCAGCAGCGTCTTGCCAAGCGCGAGCCAGAGCGAAGTATCGCCGCCGGCGCTCTTGCCGCCCAGCGGGCCGGCCAAGGCCGGCAGCAGCACCAGCACCAGCACCGTCACCCGGGTCTTCCACCACCAGCCAGCCCACCGCGATGCGTCCGTTCATCGAGTCGAGGATACCGCGCGCTTCCAGCGCCCGCAGCAGCACCACGGTGCTCGCTACCGACAGCGCCAGGCCGAACACCAGGCCGGCTCCCAGCGACCAGCCCCACAGGTGCGCCATGCCGATGCCCATGGCGGTCGCCACCGCGATCTGCAGCACCGCGCCGGGCAGGGCGATTTTCCGTACATCGAGCAGGTCGCGCAGCGAGAAGTGCAGGCCCACCCCGAACATCAACAACATCACCCCGATCTCGGCCAATTGCGACGCCAGCGACACGTCGGCGACAAAACCCGGCGTGGCCGGTCCGATGACGATGCCGGCGGCCAGGTAGCCGACCAGCGCCGGCAGCTTCAGGCGCACGGCCAGCATGCCGAACAGGAGCCCGGCGCCCAGTGCGGCGGCGATGGTGGTGATCAGGCTGAGTTCATGATGCATGCAGGACGGCTCCTTATCAAGGTGGAATGCGGTCAGTATAAGCGAGTTAGCGACATGATCAGGAAAATAGAGGAAGGCTTCCAACGACTCGGCCGTTCGCCGCCGCGCCCTCTGGCTATAATCGATCGGATAAAGGCCGCCAAGCCAACCACCACAGGAGACAACATGAGCCGCAAGGTATTCGTGACCGGCGTCGGGATGATCCCCTTCGCCAAGCCCGGCGCGAGCGCGCCTTACCACCAGATGGGCGGCATTGCCGCCCGCGCCGCCCTGCAGGACGCCGGCGTCGACTACGCCGACATCGAGCAGGCCTATGCCGGCTACGTGTATGGCGACTCCACCTGCGGCCAGAAAGCCCTGTACGGCGTCGGCATGACCGGCATCCCCATCGTCAACGTCAACAACAACTGCTCGACCGGCTCCACGGCCCTGTTCTGGCGGCGCGCCAGGCAATCGCCAGCGGCGCCGCCGAATGCGTGCTGGTGCTCGGCTTCGAGCAGATGAGCCCAGGCGCGCTCGGCTCGGTGTTCACCGATCGCCCGGCGCCCTTCGACGATTTCGACGCCGTCACCGACCGCCTGGTCGGCAAACCGGAAATCCCCCTGGCGCTGCGCTACTTCGGCGGCGCGGGCCTGGCGCACATGCAGAAATACGGCACGCCCCGGAAGCGTTTGCGCGCATCCGCGCCAAGGCCAGCCGCCATGCCGTCAACAACCCGCTGGCGCTGTTCAAGAAGGAAGTCACCGCCCAGGACGTGCTCGACGCACCGATGATCTGGCCCGGCGTGATGACGCGCCTGATGGCCTGCCCGCCGACCTGCGGCGCCGCCGCTGCGGTGCTGGTGTCGGAAGAATTCGCGAAAAAGCGCGGCCTCAAGGCCGATGTGTTCATCGCCGCCCAGGCCATGACGACCGACCGCCCCAGCACGTTTGATGCCGACGACATGATGCGCCTGGTCGGCTACGAGATGAGCCGTGAAGCGGCCGATAAAGTCTACCGCCAGGCCGGCATCGGCCCGGAAGACCTCGACGTCGTCGAGCTGCACGACTGCTTCGCCCACAACGAGTTGATTACCTATGAAGCGCTCGGCCTGTGCCCGGAAGGCGGCGCCGACAAGTTCATCAATGATGGCGACAACACCTATGGCGGCAAGGTCGTCACCAACCCGTCCGGCGGGCTGCTCTCGAAAGGGCATCCGCTCGGCGCCACGGGTCTTGCCCAGTGCTTTGAATTGACTCACCAGCTGCGCGGCAGCGCCGGCGCTCGCCAAGTGGCGAATGCGCGCACGGCCCTGCAGCACAACCTGGGCCTGGGCGGTGCTTGCGTCGTCACCCTGTACCAGTCGGCATAAGGGACAGGCATGGAACTGATGACCCCATCCTGGATGAACCCGGAACTCGAAGGCTTCCGCGACGCCGTGCGCCGCTTTGTCGCCAGCGAAGTCGCGCCGCACGGCGAGCGCTGGCGCGCGCAGCAGCACGTCGACCGCGAGCTCTGGCACAAGGCTGGCGAAATGGGCCTGCTTGCCGCCGACATCCCCGAGGAATACGGCGGCTCGGGCGGCAATTTCGCCCACATGGCCATCGTCTTCGAGGAACTCGGCTACGCCGGCGACATGGCGTTTGGCTTGCACGTGCATGCCATCGTCGCCCACTACCTGCTGAACCAGGGCACCGAGGAGCAGAAGCGGCGCTACCTGCCGAAACTGGCCAGCGGCGAGATGATCGCGGCCATCGCCATGTCGGAACCGGGCGCGGGCTCCGACCTGAAAGGCATCCGCACGGTCGCCGTGAAGAGCGGCGATGGCTACCGGATGAATGGTTCGAAGACCTTCATCTCGAACGGCTACCTGGCGGACCTGATCCTGGTGGTGGCCAAGACCGACCCGGCTGCCGGCGCCAGGGGCATCTCGCTGATGCTGCTCGAAACGCGCGACAACCCGGGGGAAAGCCGCCACAAAGCGGGTTTCCGGGTCGGCCGCATCCTGGAAAAGGTCGGGCAGAAGGGGCAGGACACCTGCGAGCTGTTCTTCGACGACGCCCATGTCGGCCTGGACGGCGTGCTCGGTGGTGAAGAGGGCAGGGGTTTTGCCCAGCTGATGACGGAGCTGCCGTATGAACGTACGATCATCGGCGTGGCCGGCGTGGCCGCGATCGAACGGGCATTGCACCTGACGGTCGAACATGCGAAGGAACGCAAGGCCTTCGGCCAGGCCCTGATCGAGATGCAGAACACGCGTTTCGTCCTCGCCGAGATCAAGACCGAAGCGACGGTCGCGCGCATCTTCATCGACCGCTGCGTGGAAGACATGCTGGCAGGCCGCATGGACACGGTGCGCGCCTCGATGGCCAAGTACTGGATCTCCGACTTGCAGTGCAAGGTCGTCGACCAGTGCGTGCAGCTTTTCGGGGGCTACGGCTACATGCTCGAATACCCGATCGCCCAGATGTACGTCGACGCACGCGTCCAGCGCATCTACGGCGGCGCCAACGAGATCATGAAAGAGATCATCGCCCGCTCGCTGTGAGCGCTGGGCTTACGGACCCAACGAAACCACATACGTGAACGATGGCAGAACCGTAGGGTGGGCACGTCATTGAAGCCCCCGGCTTCAATGACCCCACGCGGTTACAACGCTCGACCACCACGAAAGCGTCATCATGCCCGGACCCCTGGCAGGCATCAAAGTCATCGAAATGGTCGGCATCGGCCCCTGTCCCTTCGCCGCGATGATGTTATCGGACATGGGCGCCGAGGTCATCCGCATCGACCGCAAAGCGAAACCCGGCGCCGACAATCCCTTCCCCATGCTGGGCACGAAATTCGACGTCATGGCCCGCGGCCGCCGTTCGCTCGCCCTCGACCTGAAGCACCCCGAAGCACGCGAAACGGTCCTCAGACTGGTCGAACAGGCCGACATCCTGATCGAGGGCTTCCGCCCCGGCGTGATGGAGCGCCTCGGCCTCGGCCCCGACGCCTGCCAGGCACGCAACGCGCGACTCGTTTTCGGCCGCATCACCGGCTGGGGCCAGACCGGCCCGCTGGCCCAAAGCGCCGGCCATGACCTGAACTACATCGCCCTGTCCGGCATGCTGCACGCGATGGGCCGTGCCGATACACCGCCAGCGCCGCCCCTGAACCTGGTCGGCGACTTCGGCGGCGGCGCCATGATGCTCGCCTTCGGCGTCGTCTGCGCCGCACTCGAAGCGAAAACCTCCGGCAAGGGCCAGGTGGTCGACGCCGCCATGACCGACGGTTCAAGCCTGCTCGGCGCCATGATGTACGGCCTGCGCGCCTTCGGCTCCTGGAACGATCGGCGTGAAGCCAACATGCTCGATGGCGGCGCGCCCTTCTACGACACCTATGCCTGCCACGACGGCAAGTTCCTCTCGGTGGGCGCAATCGAACCGCAGTTCTACGCCCAGCTGCTGGAACTGACCGGTGCCAGCGACCCTGACTTCAGGAAGCAATGGAGCCAGAAGCGCTGGCCGGAACTGAAGGCCAAGTTCGCGGCTTTGTTCGCGACCCGCACGCGCGACGAATGGTGCGCCCTGCTGGAGGGAACGGACGCCTGCGTCGCTCCTGTGCTGGATATGCAGGAGGCGCCGCTGCACCCGCACAATGCCGCGCGCGCCAGTTTCATCGAGATCGACGGCGTGCCCCAGCCAGCACCCGCACCGCGGTTCAGCCGCACCCAGCCCGAAGCAGGGCAGGCCGCGGCCGCGCCGGGCGAGCACAGCGCCGCCGTGCTCGCGGACTGGGGCTTCCCTGCCGACGCAATCGAAACGCTGAAAAACGCCGGGGTCATATAGGATTGCTACGGCAGAGATCAGCTACCGTAGGGACATGACCAAAGAACGCGAACTCGACCAATCGAAACGGCTGGCGCTGGGTTTTTTCATCGGCGCCGCGCTGCTGTTCGTCCTCAGCTTTTTCCTGCCGCAGAACTGGTGGACGGGACTGCTGAAGGCGTTTGCCGAAGCGGCGATGGTCGGCGCGCTGGCCGACTGGTTCGCCGTCGTCGCGCTGTTCCGGCGCGTGCCGATTCCCGTCGTGTCGCGGCACACGAACATCATCCCGAACAACAAGGCCAAGATCGCCGATAACCTGGCGCGCTTCGTGCACGAGAAATTCCTCGACACCGAATCGATCGTCAAGCTGATCCAGAAACACGACCCGGCACAGAAGGTGGCCGACTGGCTGGTAAAACCCGCGAACACCCGGCACATGGGCGGCTACCTGGTGAAAACCGCAGGCTGGGTGCTCGACTTTACCGAAGACGCGGCGATCCAGAATTTCATGAAAAAAGCCGTGCACACGATGGTCGGCAGCGTCGACCTGTCGAAATCGGCCGGTACTATCCTGGAAAGCCTGACCAGGGGCGGCCGCCACCAGGAATTGCTGAATGAAGGCATTTACCAGCTCGCCAAACTGCTCGACAACGAGGAAACGCAGGAGACGATTGCGCAGGGCATCGTCGACTGGCTGAAAGACGAATATGCCCTCGTCGAAAGAATGCTGCCGTCCGAACTCATCGGTCGCAAGGGTGCCGACATCGCGGTGAAACTCGCCTTCGGCATTCTTGACAAGGTAGCGCGCGACCCCGAGCATCCGCTGCGCCAGCGTTTCGATGCGTTCACGGCCGAATTCATCGAACGCCTGAAAGCCGACCCGCAATTCTCCAGCAAGAGCGAAGAAATCAAGCATTACCTGCTGAACGACGAGACCCTGAACAATTACCTGAAGTCGCTCTGGGGCGATTTGAAGGAATGGCTGAAAAGGGACCTGGCCAGCCCGGATTCAACCCTGCGCCTGCGCATGGAAGGGCTTGGCTCCTGGCTGGGCAAGACCCTGGCCGAGGATCCGCAACTGCGCCAGTCGCTCAACGACAACCTGGAACTGGCCGCCCGCGCGGTCGCGCCGGAATTTGCCGGCTTCCTCACGCGCCATATCGCCGACACCGTGAAAAACTGGGACAGCGGCGAGATGTCGGAGCAAATCGAACTCAATATTGGCAAAGATTTACAGTTCATCCGCATTAATGGTACCGTCGTGGGCGGCCTGATCGGGGTGATCCTGTATCTGCTGTCGACCCTGCCGTCGATGCTGTCCTGAGCGCTGGGCGGCGCCGTCGCGGGCGCAGGCGCGTAGAATTGGCTCATCCGTCCCCAAAAGGAGCAGACATGGAACAGGCATGGAATCCGCAACCCGCCGAATGGCTGGCGGCGCATCCCGAGATCGAAGCGCTGCCCGGGCGCGACCTGTTCATCGTCGCGCGCTACCTGATTCCGATGCAAGCCACGCTGGTGCAGGGCTGCCTGCAAGCAGCCGGCATTCCGGCGGTATTGGCCGACGCCCACCTGATGCAGACCGACCTGCTACTCGCGCCCGCGCTGGGCGGGGTGCGCATCCTGGTGCCCGCCATGTATGTGCAGCAGGCGCAGGCGACGATCGAAGCCTTCCGCCGCGGCGAATTCACTTTGGACGAGAATCAGGTCTACGAGTAGGGATGCTGGAAAAACAAAAAGCCGCCGGCTCTTGCGAGCGGGCGGCTGATCGCTACTGCGTCTGGTGGTGATAGGTGGACTTGAACCACCGACCCCAGCATTATGAGTGCTGTGCTCTAACCAACTGAGCTATATCACCGAAAACAGGTAAAACAAAATGGCTCGACTCGCAGGAGCCAAGCCATTCGTATGAAATTCTTGGTGGTGATAGGTGGACTTGAACCACCGACCCCAGCATTATGAGTGCTGTGCTCTAACCAACTGAGCTATATCACCAAAGCGAACGACATTATCGGAGGCGGGAAGCGCTCTGTCAAGGCTGTGAGCGCCGAACGCGGCGTGTTTTTCACAGCGCTGCTATTTCTGCAAGCCCTGCAACTGTGCCAGAATCTCGCCGCTCGGGTCGCGCCCCAGGCAGTCGACGACGATCCGCTCCGGCATCGCCCGCAGCCAGGTCAGCTGGCGCTTGGCCAGCTGGCGCGTGGCGATGATGCCGGTCTCTCGCAGAACCGCGCGGTCGATCCTGCCATCGAGGTAGTCCCAGCTCTGGCGATAGCCGACGCAGCGCATCGAGGCAGGTTCGGCGACAAGTCGCCACGCGCACGCAGGCGCGCCACTTCGGCCACGATGCCCTCGTCGTCGGAGTCGCCCAGCATCTGGTCGAACCGCAGCGCGATCCGCTCGTGCAGCACGGCGCGGTCTGAAGGCTCCAGTGCGAACGAGACCAGCTCGAAGGGAAGTTCGGGCTGTTCGCGCCGCGCCAGCAGCGCCGACATCGGCTGGCCGGAGAGTTCGATGATTTCCAGCGCGCGGTTGATGCGCTGGGCGTCGTTCGGGGCCAAGCGCGCCGCCGTGACCGGGTCGAGCGCGCGCAATTTGTCGTGCATGCCGGGCCAGCCGATGCGCGCCGCTTCCGCGTCAAGGCGCGCCCGCACGGCGGCGTCCGCGGTCGGCAGGTCGTCCAGGCCGGCCACCAGGCCCTTGAAATACATCATCGTGCCGCCGACCAGCAGCGGCAGCCTGCCCGCGCGCTGATCTCGGCCACCAGGCGCAGTGTGTCGGTCCGGAACTGCATGACCGAATAGGCGTCAAGCGGGTCGATGATGTCGATCAGGTGGTGCGGCACCGCGGCCAGTTCATCCAGCGAGGGCTTGGCGGTACCGATGTCCATCTCGCGGTAGACCGGGGCCGAGTCCACCGAGATGATTTCGCAGGGGCGTTCGCGCGCGATGCGCAGGGCGGCCGCGGTCTTGCCTGACGCGGTCGGGCCCATGATCGCCACCGCCAGCGGCCTGACGTCGTTCAGGTGCTGCGCCATCCTATTGACCACGCAGGAACAGTTTGTCGAGCGCGGCGATCTCGAGCTGCACCCAGGTCGGGCGGCCGTGGTTGCACTGGTCGGCGCGTTCGGTGCTTTCCATCTGGCGCAGCAGTGCGTTCATTTCCGGGATGGTGAGGATGCGGTTGGCGCACGACCGTGTGGCAGGCGAGGGTGCCGAGCAGTTCGTTGCGCCGTTCGATCAGCACGCGCGAGCCGCCGAATTCGCGCACGTCGCGCAGCACGTCGCGCGCCAGGGTCTGGGCGTCGGCATTCCTCAGCAAGGTCGGCACCGCGCGCACCGCCAGCGTGGTCGGTGAAATCGCGGCGATGTCGAACCCGAGCGCCTTCAGGGTGTCCTGCTGGTCGTTGACGGTGGCCACCTCGACCGCATCGGCAAAGAAGGTCACCGGGATCAGCAGCGACTGCACCTGCAGGTCCTGGCCTTCGACCTGGGCGTCGAGCGCGTTCTTCAGCTGCTCATACAAGATGCGCTCGTGCGCCGCGTGCATGTCGACCAGCACCAGGCCCTTCGTGTTCTGTGCCAGGATGTAGATGCCGTGCAGCTGGGCCAGCGCGAAGCCGAGCGGGAAGTCGTCGTTCGAGGGGGCGTTCGAGGGCTGCGGCATGGAAGCCACCGTGCTGCCTGCAGCGGGTCGTTCGCCGGGAGAGAACAGGGCGCCGTAACTGGCCGTGCTCTGCGCCACGCCGGCCGCGGCCGGGGCATCCCAGCGGCTGCCGGGCGCGAAGGGAGAGGGCGAAAGGTCGAGGACAGCTGGCTGCCGAACGAGGCCTGCTCGTGCGGGCGGCGCCAGTCGGACCCACCGGGCGACATGCTGGACGGCGCAATCTCGGCCGCGCTGATCGGTGCCGGCACGCTGCCATGCGCGGTGGCCGAGGTCTGCGCCAGCGTGCGCTGCACCGCATGGAACACGAACTGGTGCACGGCGCGGCTGTCGCGGAAGCGCACTTCGATTTTCGACGGGTGCACGTTCACGTCCACCAGCGCCGGGTCGAGCTCGAGCGCCAGCACGTAGGACGGAAAACGGTCGCCGTGCAGTACGTCCTGGTAGGCGGCGCGCACCGCGTGCACCAAGAGCTTGTCGCGCACGAAACGCCCGTTCACGTAGAAGAACTGGCCATCGGCGCGCGCCTTCGAGGCCGTCGGCAGGCCGACATAGCCGTGCAGGCGCAGTGGCCCGGCGGCGTGGTCGAGCGGCAGGCGCGCCTCGGCGAAATCGCTGCCGAGGATCTGGGCGCTGCGCTTGGCCATCTCGCAGGTGTTCCAATGGTCGATGGTGCGGCCGTTGTGGGTCAGGCTGAAGGCCACGTCCGGCCGCGCCAGCGCGATGCGGCGCACGACTTCGGCGCAGTGGCCGTATTCGGTTTGCTCGCTTTTCAGGAACTTGCGCCGCGCCGGCGTATTGAAATACAGGTCCTGGACGTCGATCGTGGTACCGACCGGACCGGAAGAGGGCGCGACCGTGCCCAGGTGCGAGCCGACGATTTCCCAGGCATGCGGGGCATCCTTGGTACGCGAGGTGATCGACACCGCCGCCACCGAGGCGATCGAGGCCAGCGCTTCGCCGCGAAAACCCAGCGTGGCGACGTTCTCGAGGTCGGTGAGCGAGGCGATCTTCGAGGTGGCGTGGCGGGCCAGGGCGAGGGGCATCTGCTCGGGCTCGATGCCGCGGCCATTGTCGGTAATGGCGATCCGCTTGACGCCGCCTTCCTCGAGGCGGACCGTGATCTGGGTCGCGCCGGCATCGAGGGCGTTCTCGAGCAGCTCCTTGACGACGGCCGAGGGCCGCTCGACGACTTCGCCGGCGGCGATCTGCGAAATCAGCTGGTCGGGGAGTTGCTGGATGGGACGGTGGGTGGGGACGGGCGCGTTCATCCCACCGATTATAGCGCGCGGCGGAATGGAAGAAATTTAAGGTTTTGCTACCGTCAGTCCGCGGCCTAATCCGTAGGGTGGGCTCTTGAGCCCACGCGGATCGTGCGGACCATTAGCTGAACAGGCAGCAGCCCCACAAGCGTTTGCATGCGCTATTGAGGCTGTTGCCGTCGCGGCCATCGCTATGCATCATCCGCGTGGGCACAAGTGCCCGCCCTACGAGAAGCGCTACGGACTACGGCCCCAATACTTCGTTTTACTTCTGCTCGCGCACCGGAATCGGCGCATTGCACAGGTCCACATGGCCGGCCGCGACCTTGGTCCAGGGGCCGCCGCGGTTGCGCTGGGCTTCCACGACCTTCTGGTAAGTCGGGCTGTCGGTGCGCATCACCTCGAAGTTGCTGCGCTGCTCAGGCGGCAGGTCGGCGGCGACGCGGAAGGACTTGATCGGGATCTGCATCTCGGGCTTGTCGAAAAAGCCCATCGGCGCCGGTCCGCGCGGCACGGCCGAGAGCAGCGGCATGCCCGAGACCACGCGGCCGACCACGGTGATGTTGCGGTCGAGCTGGCGCGGCGCCTGGCCGATGACCACGTAGAGGGCGTTGCCGCTGCCGCTGTCGGCCTCGTTGTCGCGTCCCACGCCGACCATCGCGTAGCAGTGCGCCAGCCAGGTTTCCTTCTTCTTCGGGTCGCGCCCGACCGGGAAGCCGTTCGAGTGGCCGACCTGCGGCGCGTAGCCGTCGACGTCCTTCAGGCGCGTGAAACGGGTGTCGCTTTTCATCGGCGCGGTGAATTCGGCCTTCAGCTTGTCCCTGGCGTTCTTCATGGGACGCGGGTTCTTTTCGTCCGGGTCGCCCCACTGCACCACGAAATTGTCTTGCGAGCGCAGGATGACGAGGCCATCGAAATAGCCTTCGCGTGCCAGCGCCTTGATGTTGCGCGCGTGGCTGGGGGCGAAGGTGGGAGCGAGTTCGATCACGACACGTCCTGCAGGCAAGTCCATGTACAGCGTATTGTCCAGGTCGAGCGGACGCCAGTCGCCCGCTTTCGACTCCTTGACGATCTCGCCGACGCTCGGCTTGGGTGGCAATTCCTGCGCAGCCTGGGTATTGGCCATTGCCGCCAGTGCCAGCACCGCGCCCGCTGCGACTGCCTTGTCGATCCCCCTCATCTCCCGTCTCCCCTCGTCGTTTGTGTTGGATGATTGTAAACGCGAACTGTGAAAGTTTATGAAACTTAACGGTCACTTAACACGGCGCAGACCTCGCTCGGGAATGAGCGGAGCGCGAGCGGACTGATGGTATGATTCGGCGTTACCGTTTAGGAAAATTATGGATCTGATGCAATTTTTCGACATGATTCTCCATGTCGATAAGACCTTGGGCGAGTTGCTGCGTCAATACGGGGTTTATGTCTACATCGTCCTGTTCGCAATCGTGTTTTGCGAAACCGGTCTGGTGGTCCTGTTTTTCTTCCCGGGCGATACCTTGCTCTTCATTGCCGGCGCCTTCTGCGCCACCGGCCAGATGAGTTACCCGCTGCTGATGGCGCTGCTCATCATCGCCGCCGTGACAGGCAACACCCTGAACTATTACATCGGCGAGGCCATCGGCCAGCGCATGTTCACTCACAATTACCGGTGGATCAACAAGGACGCGCTGCGCCGCACCCACGACTTTTTCGAAAAGCATGGCGGCAAGACCATCATCCTGGCGCGTTTCGTGCCGGTGGTGCGTACTTTCGCCCCCTTTGTTGCCGGCGTGTCGGACATGACCCATTGGCGCTTCCAGCTGTATAACGTCACCGGCGCGGTGCTGTGGGTGGCCAGCCTGGTTACCGCCGGCTACTTCTTCGGCAACATTCCAGTCGTGCGCGACCACCTGACCGAGATCGTGCTGGTTGGCGTCAGTGCCGCCATCGTGCCGCTCGCCATCGGCGGCCTGTACAAGTTCGGGCGCCGCATGTGGAGCCGATAAGCTTCTTGCAAGTCCTCTTGCCCGCTTGACCAGACGCGCCGGATGATTCCGGCGCGTTTGCGTTGTACGGGCGATTTACGGCCGATTTACTGCCGATTTCTGCTCAAGTTTCCGTACGGCAGCGTCGTTAAGAGTGGGTGAATTCCATTTCCCCATTTCCATGCGCAACCTGATCGCCCTGTTCGCCAGCAGTTTCGTGATGCTTCATGCCAGCGCCAATGAAGCGCCTGCCCACGCCAAGCCGGCGCCTGAAACCGCCAGGAAAGAGGCTGCCAGGCCGGCCGGCGAGAAGGAGGGCGGCAAGCCCGCCGCCATCGCCCAGCCGTCGAAGACGCCCGAGAAGCCGGGCGAGAAGGCTGCGGACAAGCACGGCGCCAAGTCCCTCATCCAGAAGCCGCTCATTGACAAGAGCGCGCTGGAAAAGCCGGGTAAGGCGAGCGCCGCCTCGGCCGACGCGGTCGCCTCGACCGTGTCCGCCCAAAGCGAAGATGAAGCGCAAATCGACTTGTCGGTAAAAATCGCCGAGCGCCTGGCCGAGATGCGTGCCAGGCAGGCGGCACGCGCAGCCTCCGCGGCCAAGGCCAAGCGCGTGCGCGATGCCAAGCGCAAGCAGGAGACGGCCATCGCGGCCGCACCGAAGGTCAGCAACCACTGGGACTACGATGGCGAGTTCGGTCCCGAGAACTGGGGCAAGATCAACCCGGCCTGGGCCCAGTGCGGCAAGGGCAACCGCCAGTCGCCGATCGACATCCGCGACGGCATGAAGGTCGACCTCGAGGAGATCGATTTCGACTACCGCCCGTCGACCTTCAGCGAGATCGACAACGGACATACGGTGCAGGTGAACGTCGCTGGCGGCAATGCCATCCTCATCGGCAACGAGCGCTACGAGCTGGTGCAGTTCCACTTCCACCGTCCATCGGAAGAACGCATCAATGGCAAGGGCACCGAGATGGTGATCCACCTGGTGCACCGCGGGCTTGGGGGCAAGCTGGCGGTGGTAGCCGTGCTGCTCGAGCGCGGCAAGGGCAACGAAGTGATCCAGGCCGTCTGGAGCCACATCCCGCTGGAAAAAGGCCAGCTCGCCTCGCCGGGCGTCGAGATCGATCCGCTCGAGATGTTGCCCGAGCGCCGCGAATACTACACCTACATGGGATCGATGACGACGCCGCCCTGTACCGAGAACGTGCTGTGGCTGGTCATGAAGCAGCCGATGACGGCGTCGCCGGCGCAAATGGCCCTGTTCTCGCGCCTGTATCCGCTCAATGCGCGGCCCCTGCAGGGCAGCGAAGGGCGGATGGTCAAGGAATCGAACTGATCCTCATTGGGTCCAGGAAAGCCGGCATTGCCGGCTTTCTTTTTTTCGATCGTCGGTCAGGTCGGCCTGGCATGCTGCGGCAATAGGGCAGTGCAGGGCAAACGGTGTTACCCAGCGCGGGCTGTCGGGAATATTTACACCGATATCTTTCCGAACAAAAATATCCCAATGGAAACAACAAGGTGCCGTGACAGGCATGGTTATTGCTGAGCTAGCGATGCAGTCAATACAGCAACATGGCTGCTTTGCTTACACACAATAACTAGGGAAAATAACAATGTCTTTTACTAAACTTCTGGCAGCGATCGCCTTTGCCGGCCTCGCCGCCCAGCCAGCAGCGGCCGTGCAATTCACGGTCAACGACTACACCACCGATTCGATCACCTTTACCCTCGACGGCGAGATGCCGACCGACGCCAGCGCGTATCCGTCGCTGAACGAGCGACAGTTCAACATCCTGTACACCGGCACCCTCTTCAGCGGTGGCGTCAACAGCTTCGGTGGCAATGTCGTCAGCGCTAGCCCGTTCAGCGGCGCCTCCAACCCGGGTGGCAATACGGGCAACTTCGGCTCGTCGACGAGTTACACCTGGCTGCAATTCGACAACAACCTGAACGGCCTGCAGGGCAGCGGCAGCGCGGTCACCGTGCGCTGGGGCCGCGATCTCCTCAATACCCTCGGTACCGGCACCATCGCCCTGTACTGGGGCAATGTCTTCCCGGGCACGGATCCAGCACTCGGCGTGAACATGTTCCTCGACTCCGTGAACGTCGTGAATGGGCAGATCGACGGCGCTGTCGACGTACCCGAGCCAGCCTCGCTGGCGCTGTTCGGCGCCAGCATGGCCGCACTGGCCATCGCACGTCGCCGCAAGCAAACGCGCGTTTGAGTTCACCGTCCCCCGGGCACCTGCCCGGGATCGCCGACAGGCCGCACGATGGCCTGTCCAGTCACAGGCCGGTTCACGCACCGGCCCGCGGCTTCAGCTGACGTGGTATTCGCCCGTCCAGCACGCACCCGGTGCCAGCGTCGGTCCCGCCAGCAGCGCGGGCTCGACGCAGACGAAACGGCGGTATTCCTCGTCGGCCATGTCGGCCAGTGCCGCAGCATCCTCGGCACCCGGATTCCAGACCACCGCATCCGTGAAACCTTCCTGCCGCACCGTCAACACGACACCACCGTCGACCAGCGCCAGCGGCGGCTTGACGCCTTCATACACGCGATCGAACTTGCCGGTAATCGCCAGTTCTTCGGTTTCCACGCCGTTGATCCGCACCGTCGCGATGTCGTCGACCAGGTGGTAAGTGTGCAGGGCTGCGGCGAACGGGAAGGCGGTCGCGCCGCTGTTCCTCACCTCGAAGCGCATGCTCAATTCATTGGCACGTATCGCGATGCGCAGCGCCAGTTCGAAGCCGTGCGGCCAGGCCGCGCGTTGCGAGGCCGCCAGGTCGGCGGGCGCCAGCGCGAACACGGCAAAGGCGGCGCCGTCGTCGATACCGCTGTCCACCACGCGCCAGTTGTTCACGCGCGCAAAACCATGGCGCATGCCGCTGCCCCGTTCGGCGAACTGGGGGAAGATCACCGGCACGCCGCCGCGGATCGCCTTCGCGCCGTCCTGGCTCGACCTGGCGCTGCAGAACAGGCGCTCGCGCCCGTCCGCGCCACGCCAGAAACCAGGTGCGCGCCATACAGGGTGACGGTAGCCTGGGCGCCGTCGGGCGCGCTCAGTAACAGGGCCGGCAGCTGGCCCCAGGTGGTGGCGATGGTGGCGTCCATGTGGTTCATGTTGATTCTCTGGCATGAAGTCGGGGGCGTAGTATGCCATGCCCGCCTGCCGAGGGATGCCCGCCAGGCACGGGTGGCGCGTGCTGCAGAGGAAGGGCGCTTCTCGTACACTGCATGCCTTGACGCCGTCCGCCGCCCGGACAAACCGCGCTGCGGGAACCCCCAGCAGAACCAGAACAAGGAACCGCCCCGTGCCCTTCACCCTGTGCCATCCCGCCGTGATCCTGCCCCTGCATCGCTGCGCGCCGCGCAGTACCGTACTGGCGGCGCTCGTGATCGGCAGCATGATGCCGGACCTGCCCTATTTTTTCATCACGGGGGCCAGCGGGAACTTCAGCCACAGCCCCGCCGGCATCGTGCTGTACTGCGTGCCGGTCGGCGCGCTCGTCTACCTGCTGTATCACGCGCTGCTGCGCGATGCCCTGCTGGACTGGGCGCCGCCGGCACTGGCCGCGCGCATGCCTGTCGCGGTGCCCTGGCAGGTGCGCGATGCGCGTTCCATTGCGATCCTCTGCGCTTCGCTGGCCATCGGCGCGGGCAGCCACATCGCCTGGGATGCGTTCACGCACGCGCATACGGTCGTCGTCGACCATGTCGCCGTCCTGCGTACGCCGGTCGCGATCGGTGCCCACGTCCTGCCGCTGTATAACCTGCTGCAGCACCTGAGCAGCCTGGTGGGCTTCCTCGTCATCGCCGGCTTTGCGCGGTCCTGGTTTTCCTCGACCGCGCCAGTGCAGCTGCGGCCATACCAGGCGAGCAATGCCCGGCGCCTGGGTATCGCGCTGGCCATCGTCGCGGCCGCGGTCGTGGGAGGACTGGTGGGGCTGCTGTGGCGCGAAGCGAGGACGCCCGGGCATGTGCTGTTCAACGTCGTGGTGACCAGCATGGCGATGGCGGCGCTGATGCTCGTCGCCCTGTGCGCAGGGTGGAGAGTGGGCAAGCTGCGCGCGCGGCGCTGACAGAAGCATCGCATAGCGCGTCGCATGGCGCGCCGCGCGGCGGGAATCAGGTCGTGCGGCTCTTGGCCATTGGCGGATTGGCCGCGAAATACTGCTTGATGCCCTTGGTGATGGCGCTGGCCAGCTGGTCTTGGTAGCTGTCGTTCTTCAGCTTCGCTTCCTCTTCCGGATTCGAAATGAAGGCCGTCTCGACCAGGATCGAGGGGATGTCCGGCGCCTTCAGCACCGCGAAGCCGGCCTGTTCGACCGCCGCCTTGTGCAGGCGGTTGATGCCGCCGATTTCGCCCAGCACCGCCTTGCCCAATTTGAGGCTGTCGTTGATCTGGGCCGTGGTCGAGAGGTCGAACAGCACGCTTGCCAGCTGCTTGTCGTGCCGCGCGAGATTGACGCCGCCGATCATGTCGGCCTTGTTCTGGTCGTTCGCCAGCCAGCGCGCCGCGGTCGAGGTTGCGCCCCGTTCGGACAGCACGAATACCGAGGAGCCGCGCGCGCTGGGCGTCGTGAAGGCATCGGCGTGGATCGAGACGAACAGGTCGGCCTGTACCTTCCTCGCCTTTTCCACCCGGGTGCCGAGCGGGACGAAATAGTCGCCGTCGCGGGTGAGCATCACGCGGGTATTCGGCAGCGCTTCGAGCTTGGTCTTCAGGCGCTTGGCCACTTCCAGCACGATGTCCTTTTCGCGGGTGCCGGTGGCGCCGATCGCGCCCGGGTCTTCGCCGCCATGGCCGGGGTCGAGCGCAATGGTCACCATGCGCACCACGTTGTTGGCGGGTGCCGCCGCTTTCGGCTCCGGCTTGCCGGGCGTGGGCGTCGGCTGCACCGGGCGCGCCGGCGGGTTGCCGCTCATCGCGGCGATCTCCGCTTCCAGGCGCGCCACCGGATCGGGGGCAACGGGCTGGTTCGACGTCGCCGGCACGGCCGGCACCGCGGTCGGGGTGCCATCGCCGGGCGACCATTCGCCTTTTTCGATCAGCGAGGCGATCGGATCCGGCGCCTTGACCGGGTACAGGTCGAAAATCAGGCGGTGCTTGTATTCGGCGATGGGCGCGAGCGTGAACACCTGCGGCTTGATCTCTTCCTTCAGGTCGAACACCAGGCGCACCACGTTCGGGCGGTTCTGGCCCACGCGTACCTGCTTGATGTACGGGTCGTTCGACTCGATCTTGGCGACCAGGCTTTTCAGGGTGCTGTTCAGCTCCAGGCCGTCGATGTCGACCACCAGGCGCGGCGGATCGGGCACGAGGAAATGCTCGGTTTTCAGCTCGCTGTCGTTTTCCAGCGTGACGCGGGTGTAGTCGTCGGCCGGCCAGACGCGCACGGCCAGGATCTGCGCGGCGCGGGCCGGCAGCGGCGCGAGCACCGACAGCAGCAGCGTACCGCCGGCTTTGAGCAGGGTGCGGCGGCGGCGGGCAGTCGAATTCAGCGGGGCGGAGGGAAGGAGAGGCGGTCGAGGCATAGCAGACCCAGTTGGGACAACGCCTGCAATTCTACCTCACGGCCGTGGCCGCTGACTGTAAGCAATATTCGGACGTCGGGTGGCGGCAACACTGGATCGCCCTTTTCCGGCCATTCGACGATGCAAATGTTGTGACCATTGAAATCTTCCCGGAAGCCGGCGTCGAGGAATTCCTCGGGACTGGCCATCCGGTAGAGGTCGTAGTGGATGATGTTCACAGGCTCGCCGCCGACCTGCACCCGGTAGGGTTCCGACAGCGTGTAGGTCGGGCTTTTCACGGTCCCTTTGTGGCCGGCGGCCTGGATCAGGGCGCGCGTGAGCGCCGTCTTGCCGGCGCCGAGGTCGCCGTGCAGGTAGATGACGAGGCCAGGCACGATGGCATGCGCCAGGGCGGCGCCGAGGGCGATGGTCGCCGCTTCATCCGGCAGGTGGGCTGAGAAGTGCTGCATCAATTAGAATACCGTGTTTGACGTCAAGTTACGTGGCGCGCCCGCGCTGCGATTGTCCAGTTTGCCAGTATGTCCACACCCACTCCCGACCTGCACGAACTGACGCGCGCCATCAAGGCATGGGGCCGTGAACTCGGCTTTGCCGACCTGCGCATCGCCGATGTCGACCTGGCGCACGCGGAAGCGGGCCTGCAGGCCTGGCTGGCGGCGGGTCACCATGGCGAGATGGATTATATGGCAAGCCACGGGATGAAGCGTGCCCGCCCCGCCGAGCTGGTGCCCGGCACCGTGCGCGCGATCGTGGCGCGCATGGACTATTTGCCCCTGAAGGACGGCGACTGGCGCGCGCGGGAAAGCGCCCGCCAACTGGAGCCGGGCGCGGCGGTGGTGTCGATGTATGCGCGCGGCCGCGACTACCACAGGTGTGTTACGCAATCGCCTGGCCCAGCTGGTCGAGCGCGTCAAAACGGAAATCGGCGAGTATGGCTACCGGGTGTTCACCGATTCGGCGCCGGTGATGGAATTGCCGCTCGCGGAAAAAGCGGGCCTGGGCTGGCGCGGCAAGCACACGCTGCTGCTTTCGCGCGAAGCGGGCTCGACCTTCTTCATCGGCGAGATCCTGGTCGACCTGCCGCTGCCGGTCGACGCGCCGGCCAGCGGCCACTGCGGCCATTGCAGCAACTGCATCGACGCCTGCCCGACCGGCGCCATCCTCGGCCCCGGGCGGCTGGATGCGCGCCGTTGCATTTCCTACCTGACGATCGAACTCAAGGGGCCGATTCCATTGGCCTTGCGGCCGCTGATCGGCAACCGCATCTACGGCTGCGACGATTGCCAGCTGGTCTGCCCCCACGGAACAAGTTCGCTACCCGCGCCGTCGTGCCCGATTTCGACGAGCGCAACGGCCTGGGCGAAGCGAGCCTCGTGGAATTGTTCGGGTGGGAAGAGGAGGAATTCAATCGCCGGCTGGAGGGCAGCCCGATCCGGCGCATCGGTCACGAGCGCTGGCTACGCAACCTGGCCGTCGGCCTCGGCAATGCGGCGGGCGCGCGCCGCGGCGACCCGCTCATCGTGGCGGCACTGCATGCACGCGCGCAGCACCCGTCCGCGCTGGTGCGCGAACACGTGGCGTGGGCCTTGAGCTGCCATGCCGATTCATGACGCGCCTTGCATGATGCGCGGCGCAGGCGGCACAAGCCCGAGGCTCATACTTCGATGCGTTTCGCACGCAGGGCCGACCAGTCGCCATCGATCGAGATCATCGCCACGGCGGTGATACCGTTTTCCTTCAGATAGGCGTTGATCGAGTCGCGATTGATATCAGTGGCTTTCGAGGCCGTCTGCTTCAGGTAGGCGATCCACAGGGAGCCCTTGTCGCCCAGGCGCTCCTTCGCCTGCGGCAGGTATTGCTCGAGGTCCTTGCGGTTCAGGCACCACAGCATGATCACGTCGAAGGGGCCGTCGCCTTCCTGTATCAATTCCTGCGGAAGCTGCGATACGACGGTGGGGTGCACCCCGCCGTTGATGACCTGCATCGACTTCGCATTGCGCAAAAACATCCTGTCTGCAACTGTCTTTTCGTTCATCTGCTTTCCCTAAAGAAGTTGGCATCGCACGAGCGCAGGCGGCGACGCGTTCAAGTTGATTTTACAAGCGATCCTCCAAACAGGACGTCCTGGCACGTCCTGTGCGCACCGTGGACAAACCACGTGGCCAGGTTCGGTAGCGCGTCTTGCGCTGCCTAAAAGTGCGGGGAATGGGTGCGGGAGGGATGACAAACAGGTAGGGGCGGATTCGGGGATCGCAAGAGGCTGGTTGGAGCGGTTTGCTTGGGCTTGTGGGGCTGTTGCCTGTTCTGTTCGTGGGGCCTTCAATCCGCGTGGGCACAGGTGCCCACCCTACGGGAAATTGTAGTGGCGAGCTCATGCGAACCCCGAACCAGCTAACGTGTCCCGTAGGGTGGGCATTCATGCCCACGCGGATGGAATGCGCCACGAACAGCACAGGCAACAGCCCCACCAGCGCGGCACCAACAGGCGCTACTTCAACAAGCCCGCCAGCTCCACCGCCGTCTTCACCTGCATCTTGTCGAAGATATGCGCCCGGTGCACCTCGACGGTCCGCATGCTGATGCCCAGCTCGTCCGCCACCACCTTGTTCATCTTGCCCGCTAAAATCAGGTCGAGCACTTCGCGTTCGCGTGCCGACAAGGTTGCCAGCCGCGCCTGTACCTGGGCCGCGCTGGCAGCCGCGCGCGAGGCGGCCAGGGCCTGGTCGACGCGGTCCATCAGCTGGTTGTCGTTGAAGGGTTTTTCGAAGAAGTCGAAGGCGCCGCGCTTGAGCGAATCGACCGCCATCGGCACGTCGCCATGGCCGGTGAGGAAGATCACGGGCAGGCGCGGCAGCAGGCCGCGGCTGATGATCTGGTCGAACACGGCGACGCCATTCATGTCGGGCATGCGCACGTCCAGCAGCACGCAGTCGCCGCCGGTGTCGGGCTCGCCCAGGCTGTCGAGGAAGGCCTGGCCGCCCGCGTGTTCGCGCACCGCCAGCCCGCGCGATTGCGCCAGCCAGGCGAGGGCGTCGCGGATTACGTCTTCGTCGTCGACGATATGCAGCATGCGGGTCTCCTGTTGGATTTATTGTAGCTCGGCGGATGCGCCCTGGCGCGGCAGGCTGAATGTGAACACGGTGCCGCCGCCCGGGTTCGGCGCATGCGTCAGGGTACCGCCATGGAACTCGATTGCGGTGCGGCAGATCGACAGGCCCATGCCCATGCCTTCGGCCTTGGTCGAGAAGAAGGGGGAAAACAGGCGCTCGGCCACATCCGGTGCAATGCCATGGCCGTGGTCGATCACCGAGACCGACACCTGGCTCGGGTCGGCGGCAGCCGCGATGCGCAGGATGCGCCGCTCCGGCGCCACCTCGGCCATCGCCTCGATGCCGTTCCTCGTCAGGTTCAGCAGCACCTGTTCCAGCATCAGGCGGTCGGCCAGCACCGGCGGCAGCTGCGGCGGCAGGTGCACCTGCAGCGCCACGTAGGATTTGCGCGCCTGCAGCTCGACGAGGGCGCGTACGCCGTCGATCACGCTCTTGATTTCCACCTGTTCGCGCTGCGGTTCGCTCTTTTTCACGAACTCGTGCACGCTCTTGATGATCTGGCCGGCGCGCTGGGCCTGCTGGCGCGCCTGTTCCAGCGCGCGGCGCAGCAGGTTTGGTTCGACCGGCACGCCACTGTCGGCGCGTTCCAGCACGTTCAGGGCGCCTGCGGTATAGCTGGAAATCGCCGCCAGCGGCTGGTTCAATTCGTGCGCCAGCATCGACGAGATCTCGCCCATGGTGGCCAGGCGGGCGCTTGCTTCCAGTTTTTCCTGCTGCTGGCGATTGAGTTCCTCGGCCTTCTTGCGGTCGGTGATGTCGAGGATGGAACTCATCCACCCGGTCTGCTCGCCGCGGCTGTCGCGCAGGGGCGCCTCGAACACGAGCACCGGCACGCGCACGCCGTCCGAGCGCTGGAACACGGTCTCGAACTGGGGCGTGGCGGTACCGGCCAGCACGGCGGCGAAACGCTCCTCGTACTCGGCCATCGCTTCCGGCGCCCAGTAGGGCATCGGCGGCTTCTTGCCCAGCAGTTCTTCCGGCGGCAATCCGACCATCTGGCAAAAGGCTTTATTGACATAGGTGACGCGTCCTTCCAGGTCGCGTGCGCGCAAGCCCGTCATCAGGGAATTCTCCATCGCCGTGCGGAAGGCCATCTGCTGGCGCAGCGCGCCCTCGGCGGCGAGGCGACGCGAGATGTGGCGCCACAAGGTAAGCAGGCTCAGCAGCAGGCCGAGGGCGAGCACGATGACAGAGCCGACCAGCAGGTTCGGCAGCAGGCGCGGCGCGCCCTTGACGCTGTCGGTGGCCAGCACGATCGAGGCGCCCGGCAGGTCGAGGGCGCGCCGGTGCGTGTAGACGCCGCGCCCGGGGCCGCCGTCGGCCCGCGATGCCACGATCGCGTCGTTACGATCGAGCAGGGAGAGGGCGTTGTCCTGCGCGAACCACCAGGGCACGGTCTCGTCCAGCAGGATCTTGAGGCTGTAGGTGGCGACGATGCTGCCTGCGTAGGTAGCTTCGCGATACAGGGGCAGGTAGTAGTCGACCAGGCCGGGCGCGTGGCTGCTTGCGCCATAGGGCTCGGTGTAGCGGCCGGTACGGGTCAGGCGCGCCATCTCGTCGGTCTCGCGGCCGATCGCGTCCAGGCTGCCCCCTGCCGGCTCGGCGCCATGGTGCGCCAGCACGCGGCCGTTCGCGTCCAGCCACAGCACGCGGCGCAGCTCGTGGCCGTTCTTGAACATCTGCGCCAGGCGCGCGCGCAATACGTCGGGTGGGGGCGGGGTGCCCACCAGGTCGGCGCCGAGCGTGGCCAGTGCCTCTTCGCTGCGCGCGAGTTCGAAGCGCAGCGTCTGTTCGACCCACAGGGTGTCGGCGATCAGCTGCTCCTGGCGCTCGTTGCTCTCCATCTGGCGCGCCTGCCAGGGCAGCCAGAGCAGCACGGCCAGGAACAGCAGCACCAGCAGCACCGGCACCAGCCAGCGCCAGGGGCGCGACAGGTGGGCACGGCGCGGCAACTTGAACGGATTTTTCATGCGCTACCGTGGATGGTTTCTCAAGCTGATGCTATTGTGGAATTCCACAATTGCAACGCGAAATGCGGGCAAGCAGACTCGCCAGCGTTGGTAAATACATCACTGCCGAATACAATACGCGATTCAACGTGATCGATAACGTCAAGGAGACAAAACATGCAGATCAAAGCGCTCGTCGCGGCTTTCGCCGTGGCCATGTCGATGAACGCCGCCTGGGCCCAGGCACCCATCGTCATCAAGTTCAGCCACGTGGTGGCCACCGATACGCCGAAAGGCCAGGCCGCCGAGCGCTTCAAGGCGCAAGCCGAGAAGCTGACGAACGGCCGCGTCAAGGTCGAAGTGTATCCGAACAGCCAGCTCTACAAGGACAAGGAAGAACTCGAAGCGCTGCAGCTGGGCGCGGTGCAGATGCTGGCGCCGTCGCTGGCGAAATTCGGCCCGCTCGGCGTGAAGGAATTCGAAGCCTTCGACCTGCCGTACATCTTCCCGTCGAAGACGGCGCTGTACTCGGTTACCGAAGGCCCGATCGGCAAGGGCCTCTTGAAAAAGCTGGAGCCGAAGGGCATCACGGGGCTGGCTTACTGGGATAACGGCTTCAAGATCATGTCGGCCAACAAGCCGCTGCATACCCCGGCCGATTTCCGCGGCCTGAAAATGCGCATCCAGTCCTCGAAGGTGCTCGACGCCCAGATGCGTGCGCTCGGCGCCAACCCGCAGGTGCTGGCCTTCTCCGAGGTCTACCAGGCGCTGCAGACCGGCGTGGTGGACGGCACCGAGAACCCGCCGTCGAACATGTACACCCAGAAGATGCACGAGGTGCAGAAGCACCTGACGGTATCGAACCACGGTTACCTGGGCTACGCCGTCATCGTCAACAAGAAGTTCTGGGACGGCCTGCCGGCCGACATCCGCGGCCAGCTCGAGCAGGCCATGCGCGATGCCACCACCTTCGAGAAAGCGATCGCCCAGCGCGACAACGACCTGGCCATGGAAGCCATCCGCAAGGCCGGCAAGACCACGATCTACAACCCGACCCCGGCCGAACAGGCACAGTGGCGCAATGCCCTGCTGCCGGTGCACAAGCAGATGGAAAGCCGCATCGGCAAGGACCTGGTGCAGGCGATCAGCCGCGAGACGGCGAAGAAGTAAGCGGTACCATCAAGCAGGCAGGCGCCGCGGCTCCCGGCGGGATCGCGGCGCCGCCATGCTCGCAGCGCAGGCGGCCCGCGCCCGCGCGGCCTGCCCATCCCATCCGAAAGACACCATGAAATACCTCGATCGACTCGAAGAGTGGATCATCGCGACCCTGATGGCGGCGGCAACGATCGTCATCTTCATCGCGGTGGTGCACCGCTACCTGTCCGGCGTGCCGATCCCGGCGATGCAGGACTTTCTCATCCAGATCAATACCAGCTGGGCCCAGGAACTGTGCATCTACATGTTCGTGTGGATGGCGAAATTCGGCGCAGCCTATGGCGTGCGCACCGGCATCCACGTCGGCGTCGACGTGCTGGTCAACCGCCTGAACGAGCGCTGGCGCGCCAAGTTCATCGTGCTCGGCCTGCTCGCTGGCGCGCTGTTTACCGGCATCGTCGGCACCCTCGGCGCCAACTTCGTCTGGCACATGTCCGAGACCGACCAGACCTCGGCCGACCTCGAATGGCCGATGTGGATCATCTACCTGGCCGTCCCGCTCGGCTCCTACCTGATGTGCTTCCGCTTCCTGCAGGTAACGGTGGGCTTCCTGCGCACCGGCGAAGTGCCGCACCATGACCATGGTCACGTCGAAGGCCTGGGCGGCCTCGATGACGACGACCTGCCGATTTCGAAAGGTGTCGTATGAACGCGGCCATCATTTTCATCCTGCTGCTGCTGTTGATGCTGACCGGGATGCCGATCTCGATCTCGCTCGGCCTCACGGTGCTCGCCTTCCTGTTCACCATGACGACGGTGCCGATCGAATCGGTGGCCCTGAAGCTCTTCACCGGCATCGAGAAGTTCGAGATCATGGCGATCCCGTTCTTCATCCTGGCCGGTAACTTCCTGACCCACGGCGGGGTGGCGCGGCGCATGATCCGCTTCGCCACCTCGATGGTCGGCCACTGGCATGGCGGCCTGGCGCTGGCCGGCGTCGTCGCCTGCGCGCTGTTTGCGGCGGTGTCGGGTTCGAGCCCGGCCACGGTGGTCGCGATCGGTTCCATCATCCTGCCGGCGATGGTCAAGCAGGGCTACCCGAAACGCTTCGGCGCCGGGGTGATTACCACTTCGGGCGCGCTCGGCATCCTGATTCCGCCTTCGATCGTGATGGTGATGTATTCGGTGACGACCAACACCTCGGTCGGCCAGCTGTTCATGGCCGGCGTGGTGCCGGGCCTGATGCTGGCTTTCCTGCTGGGCCTGACGACCTGGGTCATCGCGAAAAAGCGCGGCTACCCGCGCATGAACCGCGCCACCTGGGGCGAGCGCTGGACCGCCTTTCGCCGCAGCGCCTGGGGCCTGTTCCTGATCGTGATCGTGATGGGCGGGATCTATTCCGGCATCTTCACGCCGACGGAAGCGGCAGCGATCGCCGCCGTGTACGCCTTCATCATCGCCGTCTTCGTCTACAAGGACTTGCGCCTGGCCCAGGTCGGCAAGGTGCTGCTGGACTCGGCCGCGCTGTCGGCCATGCTGCTGTACATCATCACGAACGCCGTGCTGTTCTCGTTCCTGATGACGAGCGAAAACATCCCGCAGCAGATGGCCGGCTGGCTGACCGACCAGGGCCTGGGCGTGATCGGCTTCCTGCTGGTGGTGAACATCTTGCTCTTGCTGGCGGGTAACGTGATGGAGCCTTCGTCGATCGTGCTGATCATGGCGCCGATCCTGTTCCCGGTGGCAATGAAGCTGGGGATCGACCCGATCCACTTCGGCATCCTGATCGTGGTGAACATGGAAGTGGGCATGTGCCATCCGCCGGTGGGACTGAACCTGTACGTGGCGTCCGGCATCACGAAGATGGGCATTTCCGAGCTGACGGTGGCGGTGATGCCGTGGCTGCTGACGATGCTCGGTTTCCTGCTGCTGGTGACCTATGTACCGGCGATTTCGCTGTGGCTGCCTAACCTCATCTACAATTGATTTTCGAAAAACGTATATAAAAATCTATTCTTTTGAAGTCACAGTTGCGTTATGATGGAGCGCTGTCGGCACCCATACGGTGCACGGCGCCCGGACATCGCGTCTTGGGGAGGGCAGAGAAAAAAACGGTAGTCCATACCGGAGATCATGTGAGGAGACACACGTTCGACAGAGCCTGCGGGTACGCCTAGCGGCCGGGACGTGACCATGATTCAAGAGCGCACTTACGGTGCGCTTTTTTTTGCGTGTGCGATTTGTATTGACGCTGGCTCAACGTAGGGTGGGCACTTGTGCCCACGCGGTCGTGCGGATGATTGCCGCACTCTCGCCCGCGGCGGTATATGTACCCATCGCTGGGTGTGATGCCGCGTCCGTGCATGCGGTGAGACCGCGTGGGCACGAGTGCCCACCCTACGAAATTCTCACGCCGCCAATTCCTCCAGCGTCCTGGCATCCACCGGCCGGCTGAACAGATACCCCTGCCAGTTGTCGCAGCCGATCCCTGCCAGGAAGGAGCGCTGGGCCTCGGTTTCCACCCCTTCCGCAATGATCCCCAACCCCAGCGATTTGCCCAGCGCCACCACGCTGCGCGCGATCGAGGCGTCGTTCGGGTCGTCCAGCACGTCGCGTACGAAGCTCTGGTCGATTTTCAGCTGGTCGAGCGGCAGGCGCTTGAGGTAGCTGAGCGAGGAGTAGCCGGTGCCGAAGTCGTCGAGCGAGAAGCGGATGCCGTGCTCGCGCAGGGCGCGCATTTTGCCGATGGTTTCCTCGACGCCTTCGATCATCAGGGTCTCCGTCAGCTCGAGCTTCAGGCGCGCCGGGTCGGCGCCGCTCTCGTGCAGGATGGCCAGGGTCTCGGCCACGAAATCGGGCTGCAGGAACTGGCGCACGCTGACGTTCACGGCCGGGGTGAGGTGGGCGGTGGCGGGCGCGGCGGCCCACAGCGCCAGTTGCTGGCAGGCGGTGCGCAGCACCCAGCGGCCCAGCGGCAGGATCAGGCCGGAAGTTTCGGCAATCGCAATGAAGCCGGCCGGGCCGACCAGCCCACGCTGCGGATGCTGCCAGCGCACCAGCGCCTCGGCCCCCGTGAGCGTGCCGCGGCCGTCGACCTGGCCCCGGTAGTGCAGCACGAACTGGGAACCGAGCAGGGCGGCACGCAGCTCGGATTCGACCACGGTGCGGTAGGTGACTTCCAGCTCCATCGACGGCTCGAACAGGCGCAGCGTATTGCGGCCATGGCGCTTGGCTTCGTACATCGCCAGGTCGCCGCGGCGCATCAGGTCGTCCAGCTGCTGCTCCTGGCCGCTGCACAGGGTGATGCCGATGCTGCAGGTGGCATGGTAGATGGCGCCGGCTACCTCGAAAGGCTCGCGCAGCGCGGCCAGGATTTTTTCGCCGACCGTTTCGGCGTGGCGCTGCGCTTCCGCGTCATCGGCGCCCACCGCTTCGAGCAGGATCACGAATTCGTCTCCGCCCAGGCGCGCCACGGTATCGCTCGCGCGCGCAGGTCTGCAGGCGCGCGGCCACCTGCTGCAGCAAATGGTCGCCAACGACATGGCCGCGGCTGTCGTTGAGGTCCTTGAAATTGTCCATGTCGAGGAAGAGCAGGGCGCCGACGCGCCCGTTGCGCCCGTGCTGGCGCAGGCAGTGGCCCAGGCGCTCGTAGAGCAGGCGCGGTTCGGCAGGCTGGTGAGCGGATCGAAGTAGGCCAGCTGGACGATCTGCTCGTCGGCCTGCTTCTGCGCGCTGATGTCGGACTGGGTGCAGACGAAGTTGGTCAGCACCCCGGCGGCGTCGCGCACCGCACTCACCGTCAGCCAGGCCGGATAGGCCTCGCCGTTGCGGCGCCGCGTCCAGACCTCACCCTGCCAGCTGCGGTCGGCGCGCACGGCATCCCACATGCGTTCGCGGTAGTCCTCGCCCTCCTGGGCCAGCGAAAGGCGGGGAGGGGCGTGCCGGCAAGCTCCTGCGGCGGGCAGCCGTGCAGGCGGCCAAAGGCCTCGTTGGCCTCGACGATCAGCGCGTCCGGCCCCAGCACGCACATGCCTTCGCCCGACTGGAACACGATGGCGGCGATGCGCAGCGATTCCTCGGCCTGCTTGCTGGGGGTGATGTTGGTGGTGATGCCGCACAGGCCATACACCTCTTCGCCGCGTACCAGCGGAAGCTTGGTGGTGTGGTAGATCCCGTCGCCGATGCGTTCTTCCGAGACGAAGCGCTGGTGCTCCTCGAACACGGCCAGGTCGCCGGCGCGCGTCATGCGTGCCATTTCCGGCCCGAACAGGGTGTCGTCACCCTGGCCGATGATGCAGCGCGCCGGGCGGTTCAGCAGGCGGCATACGGCGCCGTTCACGTACTGGTAACGCGAATCCCGGTCCTTGATGTAGATGAGGCTATCGACGCTGTCGAGGATGGTGGTGAGCTTCTGCTCGTTCTCGCGCAGTTCGCGCGTGCGCACGGCAACCTCGGTGCGCAGCCAGCTGGCCACGGCCAGGGCCGACAACAGCAGGCCCACCGTGGCCGCCAGCACCCACCACAAGAGCGGCGGCATGGCGCCCGGTTCGCCGGCGGCCTGCCAGCGCCGCAGGGTGGCGAAGTAGGCGGAATGCGGGTCCTGGGTCCAGGTCTCGAGGTGGCGGTCGATGGCCTCGAGTACGGCCGCATGGCGTCCCGGGGTAGCGGCATAGAACAGCCGCGCCGGCTGGAACACGACCGGCGTGGCCTCGAAGCGGTGCGCCTTGGCCTCGATCTCGCCGAAGAAGTGGTTGGCGGCGACCGCGTCGGCATCGCCCGCTTCGACCATGTCGAACGCGCCTTCCAGCGAGGCGGCGGGCAGCAGGACCGCGCCGGCGCCGTAGCTGGCCAGCAGCGCGGGCAGGTTGTGGGCCTGGACCGAGCCGGCCAGCACGGCGATGCGGCGCCCCTTCAGGTCGGGCAGGGAACGGATGCCGCTGCCCCGGCGCGCATACACCTGCGACCAGCTGTGCAGCGCCGGCACGCGGTGGAAGGCGAAGCGCTGCGCCCGCTCTTCGGACCAGGCGACGTCGGGCAACAGGTCGATGCGCCCCGCAGCGAGGGCGTCGAGGCAGGCCGTCCATTCGCAGGGCACGAACTCGAGCGTCCAGTGTTCGGCGCTGGCGAGGTCGCGCAGCAGGTCGACCAGGATGCCGGAAGCCTGGCCATCTTCGCCCATGAATACCTTGGGGGCGTTCGAATGGATGCCGACCCGCAGCGCCGTGCGCGGCTGCGCGCCGGCCTGGGCCAGGCAGCCCAGCAGGAACAGGAAAGCCAGAATGCGGGTGACACGCGGCATAGGGTCGGCTCCGGTATGGAGCGCCTGACCGATCGCGGCGGCGGCATGCGGCGCTGCGCTTGCAGACCCTGTGCAAGCGTGCGCACGCATGCGCCTTGTCCCGATACCGTTTTCAGGCGTACTCGCCCACAGCATAGACGTTTTTGCGCGACACAGCCGCCACGGAAGAGTAATTGCTCAGGCGAAAAAGTGGTGGTGGAGGCCGCGCGCGAGGAGTAAACTGCGGGGATGAGCACACAACAAGGCAGCGAGCTGTTTTCCGCCATCGTGGCGGCCCCGTTCGGCGCGATCGGCGTCCGCACCGAAGGCGAGCGGCTGCGCGAGCTGGTCTACCTGCAGCCGCGCTTCGAGGAAAAGTCAGCCGAGAACGCGACGGCGGAAGCGGCCGCGCGCCAGGTCGAAGCCTACCTGCGCGACCCGGACTTCCGTTTCGAGCTGCCGCTGTTCGAGGCCGGCAGCGCCTTCCAGAAACGCGTGTGGGACGCGATCAGCGCGATCCCGCGCGGTACCGTTCGCACCTACGGCAACATCGCCAAGGAAATTGGCTCGGCCCCACGCGCGGTCGGCCAGGCCTGCGGCGCCAACTGGTTCCCGCTCGTCATCCCCTGCCACCGCGTGACGGCGGCCGCGGGACTGGGCGGCTTTGCCAGCAACGACGACGAGAACGGTTTTCACCTGTCGGTCAAGCGCTGGCTGCTGCGTCACGAAGGCGCCACCGCATCCCCATGGCAGCAGCAGTCGATCTGGGATTGATCGACGAGTTCTGCGACACGCTATGGCTCGAGCAGGGCCTGGCGAAGAACTCGCTCGACGCCTACCGCCGCGACCTGCGCCTGTTCGCCGGCTGGCTGGAAAGCAAGCGTCCCGGACGCGGCCTGCTGGCGGCCGCCGCACCGGACCTGGCCGCCTATTTCGCCGAACGCCACCCTGACACCAAGCCGAGCACGGCGAACCGGCGGCTGTCGGTGCTAAAGCGCTTCTACCAGCTGGCGCTGCGGCGCGGCCAGGTGGCCGAAGACCCCTGCCTGAACATGGCCAGCGCGCGCCAGCCGACCCGCTTCGTGCACACGCTCAGCGAGTCCCAGGTCGAGGCGCTGCTGGCGGCGCCCGACGTGTCGACCCCGCTCGGCCTGCGCGAGCGCACCATGCTCGAACTGATGTACGCGAGCGGCTTGCGCGTATCGGAACTGGTGGCCTTGAAAGTGGTCGAACTCAGCCTGAACGATGGCGTGCTGCGCATTACCGGCAAGGGGGCGAAGACGCGCCTGGTACCCTTCGGCGAAGAGGCGCGCACCTGGATCGAGCGCTACCTGAAGGATGCGCGCGGCATCATCCTGAACGGCCAGGTCGACGACGCCCTGTTCGTGACCGGCAGGGGCGGGCCGATGACGCGCCAGATGTTCTGGATCCTGATCAAGAAGCATGCATTGAAGGCGGGCATCAAGGCGCCGCTGTCGCCGCACACGCTGCGCCATGCATTCGCCACCCACCTGCTGAACCATGGCGCCGACCTGCGCGTGGTGCAATTACTGCTGGGCCATTCGGACATTTCGACCACACAGATCTACACCCATGTTGCGCGCGAGCGCCTGAAGCACCTGCATGCGCGCCACCATCCACGGGGTTAATTCAAATGCCGCAAGCTTAACTGGCGCATAATAGTCGCGCACTACTCCTTTCAAGTCACAAGAGGTAATCATGGCCAAAACCAACTTTTCGTACGAGAAGCGGCAACGGGAACTGGAAAAGAAACGCAAGGCGGAAGAAAAAGCCAGGCGCAAGGCGGAAGCAAAAAACAATCCGCAGGGGGCTGGCGTAGAGCAGGGTGAAGAGGGAGGGGACGAGGACGAGGCCGAGGTGAGTGCGGATGCGCAGGAGACGCAAACGCCGTAGGGTAGGCGGCTACACCGGGCGCGGTGCGGTCCTGCGGCCTCCGCGCCGCCTACGCGTTCAGCTCAAGCATGCACTGCGGCGACAGTGCCCACCCTACGTTCTGAATGACGATAACGCGCCGCAGTGTTCGCTTCGAAGGAAGCCAACACTGCGGCGCGTTCGGCGTGGGCACGGGGCGCCCACCCTACGTCAAGCCGACTCTTTCGCCATGATCGGCGCGATGTCGCTTCCCACCTCCTCATGCCCCTTGGCAAACCAGCGCCGTGCGCGCTTGCCGAAGCTGTCGAGGTAGCTGTAGGCCACCGGCACCACTACCAGCGTCAAGAGGGTTGACGTGATCACGCCGCCGATCACCGCGCGGCCCATCGGTGCCTGGGTTTCGCCGCCGTCGCCGGCGCCGATCGCCATCGGCAGCATGCCGAAGATCATCGCCAGCGTCGTCATCAGGATCGGCCGCAGGCGTACTTGCCCCGCTTCCAGGATGGCCGCGAACTGGGCTTTGCCCTCGCGCTGGCCGTGGTTGGCGAAGTCCACCAGCAGGATCGCGTTCTTCGTCACCAGGCCCATCAGCATCACCACGCCGATCACCGAGAACACGTTCAGCGTGGTGCCCGTCGCCAGGAGCGCAATCAGCACGCCGATGAGCGACATCGGCAGCGACATCATGATGGCGATCGGCTGCAGGAAGGAGCCGAACTGGGAGGCCAGCACCAGGTAGATGAAGATGATGGCAATGACGATGGCCGAGCCGAAGTTGGCCATCGTTTCCGCCATCTGCTGGGCGTCGCCGCCGACGTCGAAGCGCACGCCTTCGGGCAGTTCGATCGATTTCATCGCCTTGTCGATGTCGCTGTTGACGTCGCCCGACGGGCGGCCTTCCACACCGGCGTAGATCGCCACGCGGCGCTCCAGGGCCTGGCGCTTGAGCACCTGCGGGCTGAACGAAGGCACGAACTCGACCACCTGGCGCAGCGGCACCATGATCGGGTTGCCGGCGGCGTCGACCTTGTTCGAGGCCAGCGACAGGTCGGCCAAATCCGCCACCTTCTGGCGGCCACTCCTCGGCAACTGCACGTTGACTTCATAGTTCTGGCCGTCCGGTGCCAGCCAGTGGCTGATCTGGTCGCCGCCGACGAAAGGACGCAGCGCCGCGCCGATCTGCTGCACCGACAAACCGAGATCGCTTGCCAGTTCATTGTTGATCTTGATGACGGTCGCCGGATTCGCGCCTTCCTGGCTGTATTCAAGGTCGGCCACGCCCTTGATCGCCCGCATCTTGTCCATCAGCTTGTGAGCGACCGCATCGAGCTTGGCCTCGTCGCGGCCGAGAATCGCGATGAAGATCGGCTTGTTACCGACCGACATCGTGATGCCCGCAATCGAGGACAAGCGTGCGCGAATCACCGATTCCATCTCTTCCTGCGAACGGCGGTGCGTCTTTTTCACATCGGTGAGTTTCAGGATGACATGGGCATTGTTGTGGCCTTCGTCCTGGCCGATGTTGCTGCTGATCGCCTCGATTTCCGGATAGCTGCGCAGCACGTCCTCCACCTGCTTCACCTTGCCGTCGGTGTAGGCCAGGCTCGATCCGACCGGGGTCTTGAACTGCATCTCGATGAAGCCGTTGTCGGTTTTCGGGGCGAACTCGCCGCCGATCATCGGCACCAGCATCAGGCTGCCGGCGAAGATGCCGAAGGCCAGCGCCAGGGTGGTCTTGCGCCAGCGCAGGGCCAGCGCCAGCACCTGGCCATACCAGCCGTGCACGTGCTCGATACCGACCTCGATCTTCGCCATGATGCGTCCCAGCCAGGGGGCGTACTTGAAGCGGTCCTTTACCGGATCCGGCCACACCGAGGACAGCATCGGGTCGAGCGTGAAGCTCACGAACAGCGACACCAGCACCGCCACGGCCACGGTCACGCCGAACTGCAGGAAGAAGCGGCCGATGAGGCCATCCATGAAGGCGATCGGCACGAACACGGCGACGATCGCGAAGGTCGTGGCCATCACGGCCAGGCCGATCTCGCTCGTGCCTTCCTCGGCGGCGCGCAGGTGGCTCTTGCCCATGCCCAGGTGGCGCACGATGTTCTCGCGCACGACGATGGCGTCATCGATCAGGAGGCCAATGCACAAGGAAAGGGCCATCAGGGTCAGGAAATTCAGCGTGAAGCCGAAGTAGCGCATCGCGATGAAGGAAGCGAGCACCGAGATCGGCAGCGTCAGGCCGGTAATCACCGTGCTGCGCCAGGAGTGCAGGAACAGGAAGACGATCACCATCGTTAGCAGTGCGCCTTCGATGATGGTGCGCTTGACGTTGTCGAGCTGCTGCTGGACCGTGGTCGACTGGTCGTCCATCACGCGGAATTTCACGTCGGCCGGCATGGTCTTGCGCAGCTCCTCGACCATCTTGATGATGCCGGTGCCGACCTGCACGGTATTGGCGTCCTGCACCTTGGTGATGTCGAGCGAGACGGCGCGCACGCCGTTCACGCGCGAGATCGAGGTCTCTTCGCGTTCGCCGTCGACCACGTCGGCCACCTGCGACAGGTAGACCGGGCCGCTGGCGCGGCGTGCCACGATGATGTTGTTGAATTCGCGCGCCTCGCGCATCATGCCTTCCACCCGCACGAGGCGCTCGGCGGCGCCGTACTGCAGGTTGCCGGCCGGCAGATTGGCATTCGTGGCCTGGATCGCGCGCAGTACCTCGTCGATGCCGATGTTCTGGCTGCGCAGCTGCTCCGGTTTGACGTTCACCAGCACCTGGCGCGTGGCCATGCCCCCGGTACGCACTTCGCCCACGCCGGCCACGCTCTGCAGGCGTTTCACGATCACCTGCTCGGCCAGCGTCGACAACGCGCGCAAATCACGCCCGTTCGAGGTGACCGACAGGCGCACCACCGGCTGCTGGTTCTCGCCGTCGGCGCGGATCAGGAAGGGTTCCTTGACCTCCTTCGGGAAGGTCGGACGCACGCGCGCCACCTTGTCGCGCAGGTCCTGCATCGCCTTGTCCATGTTGGTGGCGATGTGGAATTCGACCGACACGCCGCTGCGGCCTTCCCAGGAGTTGCTGCGGATGTTCTTGATGCCGCTGACCGTGTTGATGACTTCCTCGATCGGCCGGGTGACGTCGTTCTCGACCTGCTCGGGTGAGGCGCCGGGATAGCGGGTCTCGACCCAGGCATGGGGGATATCGACGTTCGGCATGCTCTCCACGCCCAGCGTGCGGTACGAGAACAGGCCGAGCACCATCAGGCCGACCATGACCATGGTGGCGAAGACGGGGTGGCGGATGCTGACTTTGGTGATCCACATGGCTCAGTCCTTCTTCGCAAGGGAAGAAGGGGCGCGATTCGCTTCCACCGGCGCCGGGGCACCGGTTGACGCTCCCGGCAGCTTCACGGCACTGCCCGGCTTGATGCCATCGAGCGGCACCGCCAGCAGCACGGCGCCTGCGTCCAGGCCGGCGGTCACCTCGGCCAGGCCATCGTCCTCGTTGCGCATGCCCAGCTGGACCGGTTGCACCGCCACCTTGCCGCCATCGACGCGGTAGACCACGTCACGCTCGCCATCCTTGCGCAGCGCGGCCAGCGGCACGATCGGCCGCGTGGCGGTTTTCTCGGTGGTGATCTCGCCCTTGGCGAACATGCCGGCGCGCAGCAGGTTGCCGGGATTGGCCACGCTGATATACACCAGCATCGAGCGCGAGCCGGCCTCGGTGGCAGGATTGATGCGCGCCACCTTGCCGGTGAAGTCGCGCTTGTCGAAGCCGTCGACGCGGAAGCGCACTTCCTGGCCGACCTGCACGCGCGGGATGTCGGAGGCCGGCACCGGGCGTCGAGCGTCAGGTGCTCGAGGTCGACGATGCTCATGACCGGGCTGTCCGGGGACAGTTTTTCGCCGGCTTGCACGAAACGCTTGCTGACCACGCCGGACAGCGGCGCGCGGATCGCGGTGTCGTTCAGCGCGATGCGTGCCAGGTCGAGCTGGGCACGCGCGGCGTCCACCGCGGCCTGGGCCAGCTCGACGCTGTTGCGGGTCGTGTCGAAGGAGTTTTGCGAAATGTATTTCTGGTCGAGCAGGGCGCGGCTGTTGGCTTCGTTCTTCGTTGCCAATGCCAGCCGCGCGTTCGCTTCCTTGAGCATGGCCTGCTGCTGGGCGACCCTGGCGCGCGCATCGGCATCAATCAGGCGCGCGATGACCTGGCCCGCCGTCACGCTCATGCCTTCGCGCACGCCTGTTTCCAGCACCACGCCCGACACCTTCGACTTGACGGTGGCCTGGGCCAGCGGTGCGAGCGAACCCGACAGTGGCAGGCGCTGCGCCAGTTCGCGCGCTTCCACCGTCACCACGTCGTTCTGCGCCAGTTCGAAAACGGTCGGCTTGTCGTCCTTCTTGACAGCAGCGGGCGCCGGCTTGCCGCCGGCAAACGCAAACCAGCCGCCGCCGGCAAGGGCCACCACGACCAGGGCAATGGCCGGCTTGCGCCAGCGGCGCCGTGTGGAAAGAGGGGTGCTTGCGGAGGAACCCGCAGCCAGCGGCAAGGTTTCGATTTTCATGGCAGCCCTTGTTCGTATTGTTTGAGCAGGATGGAAGAGAGGGCGCGCGTGCTCCACCTTGCCAGCAAGGCGGAGCTCCGTGCGCATGGTGGGACTATATGAATTGACAAGGCTTGCCGCCATCGGAATGCGACAAAGAGTGGAATCGGGACGCTGAAGTGCAGAAAAGGCGGACGGAGCGCGGGCGCGCAGCCCGCCCGCGCCAGCTCATCAGGACGTGTGCGCGAGGGTGGCGGGCGCGCGAAGGCGCCGCGCCTCAAGGGTTGAAGGCGCGCCGGCGCGGCGCCAAAAACGGGCTACAAGCCGGCGTCCATCTGGCCGCGTGCCTCGTCGAACAGGCGGATGCGCGCCAGCACCTGGCCGTGGTCGGAGGCTTCCGGCAAGGCCAGGTCGAGGTGGTCGTTCAGGTAGAGCACTTCCAGCACCTCGCCGATGGCGCTGGGCAGGGCGGCATTGAATTCCTCGGAAACGAGGATGTGGTCGATGGTCGAGTAATGGCCTTCGTGCACGCTGGAAAAGCCCGGGTTGCGCGCATGGTCGAGCCGGCGCTGCACGCCGGTGGCGTCGTACAGGCGGTCGGCCAGCGGGGTACCGGCCCCCAGCACGATGCTGGTGGTGACGGAGTCGGCGACGTCGTTGAAGTCGCCCAGCACCACGCGCGGGCGGCGGTTGGCGCGGCCCATTTCGGTCAGCAGCACGCGCAGCGCGGCCGCCTCGGTGCCGCGCCGGATCAGCGAGCGCAGGCAGGCGAGCGCGTACAGAACCGGGTCTTCGCCGGTGTCGCCGGTGCGGTAGTCGGGGCGGCGCGACTTCAGGTGCACGACGACGACGTCGACGCGCACGTCGGGCGTGAGTTCGATCACGGCATGCAGCGGCGGCGCGGGTGAAACGGGCGGCGTCGCGGCTGCCCACGGGAAGCTCGATGCCACGCGGGAATTCGAACATCTGCATCGCCGGGGCGGCCAGCGGCAGGCGCGACACCAGCGCCACGCTGGGCGTCAGGCGCATGGCCGCCGGATCGGGATCGAAGCCGATGTGGAATGCTTCGCGGTAACGCCTGGTGCGTGCCAGGACTTCCTTCAGGGTCGCTTGCGAAAAGATCTCCTGGAAGCCGATCACGTCGGCATCGAGCAGGTCGAGCTGGTGCGCCGTCCAGTTCAGCTTGGCCTCGTATTCGGCGGGCGTCGTCGGTAGCAGGTTGTCGTACAGCTTCACGCCCGGCGGCGCCAGGTTACACACGTTAAAGGTGGCAAAGCGTATTTCTTGCTGCATAATAGAAACCCTTTATTCCAGTGTTTAGCGTATCACGCATGGCCAAGAAAGAGCACGTGTCAGAGACACCCGCTACCGGGTTCCTGCGCAAGCATGGGGTGGGTTTCTCGGAGCACCCTTATGACTATGAAGAACATGGCGGCACGGCGGTGTCGTCGCGCGCGCTGGGCGTGGCCGAACACGACGTGGTCAAGACCCTGGTCATGCAGGACGAGGCGGCGCGGCCCCTGATCGTGCTGATGCACGGCGACTGCAAGGTGTCGACCAAGGAGCTGGCGCGCCAGATTCCCTGCAAGAAGGTAAAGCCCTGCAAGCCGGAGGTGGCGCAGCGCCATTCGGGCTACCTGGTCGGAGGTACCTCTCCTTTCGGCACGCGCAAGGCGATGCCGGTCTACGTCGAGGCGAGCATCCTCGCGCTCGAAAAAATCTATATCAATGGCGGCCGCCGCGGCTACCTGGTCGGCATCGCGCCCGCCGTGTTGACGGACGTTCTGGGTGCCAAAGCCGTGCAATGTGCGCTGGCTGACTGACTAGCCGTAGGGCAACAGGCTAGTGTATATTCACGAGCCCGCCAAACGGGACCCAGCTACACATAACGAGAGACACCATGAACACACTGATCGCCGTCGTTGCCGCCTACCTGATCGGCTCGATTTCCTTTGCCGTCGTGATGAGCCGCCTGTTCGGCCTGTCCGACCCGCGCACCTACGGCTCGAAAAACCCGGGCGCCACCAATGTGCTGCGCAGCGGCAGCAAGAAGGCGGCGATTGCCACCCTGATCGGCGACGGCGCCAAGGGCTGGCTGGCGGTCTGGCTGGCGGTGACATTCGGCCCCCGTTTCGGCCTTGACGACGGCGGTATTGCCCTGGTGTCGATCGCCGTCTTCCTCGGTCACCTGTGGCCCGTGTTCTTCCGCTTCGTCGGCGGCAAGGGCGTGGCGACGGCCCTCGGCGTGCTGCTCGGCCTGAACGTCTGGCTGGGCCTGGCGACCCTGGTGACCTGGCTGGTGGTCGCCTACGCCTTCCGCTATTCCTCGCTGGCCGCCCTGATCGCTGCCATCTTTGCGCCGTTCTACTACGGCCTGCTGTTCGGCGTGGACGAGATCCTGTTCGCCGTCGTCGCCATGAGCTCGCTGCTGCTGTATCGGCACAGCACGAATATCGGCAACCTGATCGCCGGCAAGGAGTCGCGGATCGGCAGCAAGGCGGGCGGGGCGAAGAAGAAATGACGTTGGCGTGAACGTAGGGTGGGCGGGTCCCCCGTCCACGCGTTCAGCCATCGGCTGATCTGTCGCGAGGTTTCATGGGACGGTTGAACGCGTGGACGGCGCACCAGTCGCCTCGACGCTTCGTAAGCAGTGCAGCCGTCCACCCTACGCCTCGCTGTTGATTCTTGCGCAAGCATCCCCATATCCCGTAAAACCAGCGCGCCGTGCGCCGGCATTGATGAGAGAAGGTGGTGCCCCCGTGAGCAAGCAACTGAGGATTGATTTCGTGTCGGACGTGTCGTGCCCATGGTGCGCGATCGGCCTCAAGTCGCTGGAGCAGGCGCTCGAGCGCGTGGCGCCCGAGGTCAGCGCCGAGCTGCATTTCCAGCCCTTCGAGCTGAACCCGGACATGGGCCCCGAAGGCCAGGACATCGTCGAACACATCGGCGAAAAATACGGTGCCACGCTCGAGCAGCAGATCGCCTCGCGCGAACAGATTCGCCAGCGCGGCGAAGCGGTTGGTTTTTCCTTCGACATGGCGCGCCGCGGCCGCATCTACAACACCTTCGACGCCCACCGCCTGCTGCATTGGGCCGAAGGGCAGGGCCGCCAGCATGCGCTGAAACTGGCCCTGTTCGAAGCCTATTTCACCCACTGCGAAGACCCGAGCTCGCGCGAGCTGCTGGTGCGCGTGGCCGGCCAGGTGGGCCTGGACACCACCGAAGCGCAACGCATCCTCGACAGCGGCGAATACGCCGACGAAGTGCGCGAGACGGAATTGTTCTTCCAGCGCGCCGGCATCCGCTCGGTCCCGGCGGTGATCATCAACCAGCGCCACCTGATTTCGGGCGGGCAGCCGCCGGAGGTGTTCGAACGTGCGCTGCGCGAGATTGCGGCGCAAGGCGAAACGCCGCTGGTGTGATTGGCGTAGGGTAGGCGGCTAGGCTAGGAACGCGTGATCGGTGAGGGCGGGGGCGCCGCCTACGCGTTCAAACATCGTGCGAAATACCGGGCGCCTGCCTGTGCCTCATCCATGTTGCGACTTTACGTCAGGCTTCTTGCAGGGCGGCGTGGTGGCGGACATGGGTTGAACGCGTAGGCGGCGCACAAGACGACGTGGCGCACCAGTCAGGGTCGAGCCGCCTACCCTACGCCGCGCTGCTTCCCGGAATGAGCTCCATGATGACCGGCTGGTGATCCGATGCCGCCGTCTCCAGCTGCACCTCGACCGAGGCCACGCGCCGTGCCAGGTCTTCCGTCACGAAAAAATAATCGTAGCAGTCAGGCTTTTCGGGCCACGGGTAGCCGTGCAGCCCGGCGGTTGGCGCGCGCGCGTGGTCGGGATGGCGGGCGGTCCAGGCATCCACCAGTGCCGGCGCGCCGTCCGGAAGTGGCGCCACCAGCGCCTGGTAATCGGCATCGCCCGGCGCCATGTTGAAGTCGCCGCAATAGATGGCCGCGGCAGGCCGTTCGCCGAGCTGGTAGGGGGCGTCCAACTCGGGATGGACGGTGAAGCTGCGTGCGCGTGCGCTCGCTTCGGCGTGCAATTCGCGCAGGCGCTGCACCTGCGCCATGCGCTGCAGCGGCGAGTAGTACTCCAGGTGGGTGGTGACCAGGCGCAGCTTGGCGCCCGGTGCGTCGAGCACGACGTCGAGGGCGCCGCGCGGCATGCCGGGTCGGCCCGGGTCGGCCGGCCAGGGCAGCATGTGGCGCTGGACTTGCGTGATGCGGTATTTCGAGAGGATCAGGTTGCCGAACAGGCGGGGAACATTGTTGCGGTAGATTTCGCTGGGGGCGTGCTCGATCGCGTGGAAGCCGCCAAAGGCGCCGGCCAGTTGCTTGAACTGGTTGGCGGTGGCACTGCCTTCGAGTTCCGGGTGATTCGCTGCCACTTCCTGCAGGCAGATGACGTCCGGATTGAGCTTGCGTAGGACATCGATGATTGCGTGGATGCGGATGCGCCCGTCCTTCCCACAGCCCCAATGAATGTTCCAGCTTACAACGCGCATGTAGGACCTCCGAAAACTGAACCGCCCGATATTGCCATCTTTGGCAGCCGGCGGTCACACGGTAGGATCGATGTCAGCGTTGCAAGTTCACAAAATCAGGAGCCTGTTCCGGCCGTGTTTCAGGCTGCTTCGAGCTCGTCCAGCGGCCAGCGCGGCCGCACATTGAAGGCATAATCGCGCGTTGCCAGGGCAGGATTTTTCTCCAGGCGCAGGGCGCCTGCGAAGGCGATCATGGCGCCGTTATCGGTGCAGAACTCGAGTTCCGGATAGAACACGCGGAACTTGCGCTTGGCCGCTGCCGCATTCAAGGAAGCGCGCAGCTGGGCGTTGGCGCCGACGCCGCCGGCGATCACCAGGCGCTTCAGGCCCGTGTGGCGCAGCGCGTTGACGCACTTGGCGGTCAAGACCTCGACGATGGCGTCGACGAAGCCGCGTGCGATGTTCGCCTTGTCCTGTTCGCAGATGTTCGCCACCACCTTTTCCTCATGGTTCTTCACCACGGTGAGCACGGCCGTTTTGAGGCCCGAGAAGCTGAAGTTGAAGTCCTTCGTGTGCAGCATCGGACGCGGCAGGGTGTAGGCGCTGGGGTCGCCGAATTCGGCCAGGCGCGAAATTGCCGGCCCGCCCGGATAGCCCAGGCCGAGCAGCTTGGCCGATTTGTCGAAGGCTTCGCCGGCGGCGTCGTCCAGTGTCTCGCCCAGCAGCGTGTAGCGGCCGACGCCATCGACGCGCATCAGCTGGGTGTGGCCGCCCGAGACCAGGAGGGCGATGAAGGGAAAGTCCGGACGTTCGGACGCCAGCAGCGGCGAGAGCAGGTGGCCTTCCAGGTGGTGCACGCCGAGCACGGGTTTATCCAGCGCCAGCGCCAGGCTGCAGGCGACCGAGGAGCCGACCAGCAGCGCACCGGCCAGGCCCGGACCCTGGGTATAGGCGACGGCGTCGATGTCGGCCTTGGCGATGCCGGCCTTGTCGAGGGTCTGCTGGAGCAGGGGCAGGGCGCGCCGGATATGGTCGCGCGAAGCCAGTTCCGGCACCACGCCGCCATACTCCTCGTGCATGGCGACCTGCGAATGCAGGGCATGGGACAGCAGCCCGCGCTCGGTATCGTACAGAGCCAGGCCGGTTTCATCGCAGGAGGATTCGACGCCGAGAACAATCATGGGGAAAGCCGGAAGGGGGAAGCGGAATACAGCATTGTAAAGCAGGTGGACGGGTGGCGCCGGAGCGCGAGGCCGAGACCGTGGTTCGACCGGAACCGTAGGGTGGGCTCCGCCCACGCGGGATCATCGCCTAATCCGTGTCGACATGGCCGTCAAGACCGATCCCTCCGCATACCGCGGCCAGGCGTCATCGTGGTGGAGCGCGACCGTACAACCGCGTGGAGTCAGGACTCCACCCTACGTTCGCCTGGTCATCAGGGCAGAAGACACATCGGTGGAACGCAACGGTACAACCGCGTGGGCTCGAGAGCCCACCCTACGGCTACAACACCTTATGGACGCTGCAGCAGCTCCTTGTGTGCGCCGCGCAGCATCGCCACCGTATCGTCCCAGCCGATGCAGCCGTCCGTCACCGAGCAGCCGTACTTCAGCTGCGTCAGGTCGCTCGGAATCGGCTGGTTGCCGGCCACGATGTTCGATTCGATCATCACGCCCACCAGCGACTTGTTGCCATGCCTGATCTGCTGGATCACATCCGACATGACCAGAGGCTGCAGCTCCGGCTTCTTGTAGCTGTTCGCATGCGAGCAGTCCACCACCAGGTTGGCCGGCAGTTTCGCCTTGACCAGGGCCTGCTCGGCGATCGTCACCGAGACCGAGTCGTAGTTCGGGCGGTCGCCGCCGCCGCGCAGCACCACGTGGCCATAGGCGTTGCCGCGCGTGCGCACGATCGACACCGTGCCCTTGTCGTTAATACCCAAAAACGCGTGCGGATTGGCCGAAGACAGGACCGCGTTGATGGCGATGCTGACGTCGCCGTCGGTGCCGTTCTTGAAGCCGACGGGCGTCGACAGGCCCGAGGACATCTCGCGGTGGGTCTGCGATTCGGTCGTACGCGCGCCAATCGCGGTCCAGGCGATCAGGTCGCCCAGGTATTGCGGCGAGATCGGGTCGAGCGCTTCGGTGGCGGTCGGCAGGCCGAGTTCGCAGACATCGATCAGGAACTGGCGTGCGCGCTCCATGCCGACGTCGACCTGGAACGAGTCGTCCATGAACGGGTCGTTGATGTAGCCCTTCCAGCCGGTGGTCGTGCGCGGCTTCTCGAAATACACGCGCATCACCAGCAGCATCGTCTCGGACACTTCTTCCTGCAGTGCCTTGAGGCGGCGCGCGTAGTCCAGGCCCGCTTCCGGATCGTGGATCGAGCAGGGACCGACGACGACGAACAGGCGCTTGTCCTTGCGGTCGAGGATATCGCGCAGCGCGTCGCGGCCCTCCATGACGGTGGTGAAGGCGCGCTCGGAGAGGGGCAGGCGCGCGTGCAGCTCGCTCGGCGTCGGCATGCGGCCGAAGGAGGTGACGTTGGTATTTTCGATATCTGGGGTGATCAGCATGGTGCGGTGCGGTAGGCGGCTCGGATCGACGAGTGTAGCGCCAAAAATGCATCCATGCAGCCCCCTGTGCAAAAACACCGCATCCCGCCCGAGGGTGTAAGCTGGCGCCCATGCATACCGACCACACCGATACCGACCACTTCCCGGCCGCCCGTTTCATCAAGGAGATCGGCCGCGGCCAGAAGGGCGCGCGCAGCATGTCGCGCGAGGACGCGGCCAGCCTGTACGGCGCCATGCTCGAGGGCCGCGTGTCCGACCTCGAACTCGGCGCCATCCTGCTCGCCATGCGCATCAAGGGCGAGTCCGTGGAGGAACTGGCCGGCTTCATGGACGCCGCCGAGCGCTCGTTCGCGCCGCTCCCCAGTCCGCCCGGCGCCTTCGCACCGGTCCTTATCCCCAGCTACAACGGCGCGCGCAAGCTCGCCAACCTGACGCCGCTGCTGGCGCTGCTGCTGGCGCGCGAAGGCGTCCCGGTCCTGGTGCATGGCGTGCGCAATGACCCTGGACCGCGTCACCACCGCGGAAATCCTGGCCGAGATGGGCCTGGCCGAAGCGCGCACCAGTGCCGACCTCCAGGACGCGTTCGCGCGCGCACGGCCGGCCTTCATGGCCATCGAAACGCTGGCGCCGCTGCTGGCGCACATGCTGTCGCTGCGCCGCATCCTCGGCGTGCGCAATTCCACGCACACCCCGGTGAAGATCCTGCAGCCCTTCGAGGGGCCGGCGCTACGACTGGTGTCCTACACCCATCCGGAATACCTGCAGACCCCGGGCGAATACTTCACCAGCAGCGCCCCGGCGGCGCGCGGCGAGGCCTTCCTGATGCGCGGCACCGAAGGCGAAACCGTCGCCCACCCGCACCGCGCCCAGCAGATCGACTGGTTCCACGGCGGCACCCGTACCCTGCTCGTCGAGCGCGACGCGCCGGTCGACAACCTGGCCGAGGTGCCGGACGGGCGCGACGCCGCCACCACCGCGGCCTGGATCGCGCAGGCCCTGCGTGGAGACGTGCCGGTGCCGCCATCGATCACGGCCCGGTAGCGGCCTGCGCCCAGGGCTGCTCGCGCGCTGCGCACCTCGACTGCCTGAAAAAGCGGCGCCGCCGCGCGCCCGCCGCTTCCTCCACGCTCCTTCACTGCTGCTTTTCTACAACGAACTGTCCCCGCCACGCGCGGCGCGACAGCGATTCTTTCCGTTCGGACTTCATCCACTTGCGATTTCTCAAGAGTGGAGGTGCGTTCCCGCGGTCAACTTCCCTCACTGTCTCGTTTTCGCATCGAAGCAGCTTGACTGTGCAGATGATGATCTGTGGCAAGAAAGAGGCGAGGGGCTTCTTGCAAAATGGCAAAACGATACCGTAAGGCAATTCGGTGAGGCTGCAAATCCACATCATCGCGTTCGGTCTCGTTATGCCAAGTCCGGCCCGCCACGAGCCGGTCCCCCCAAAATGTGAAGGATGACTAGAATGACCAAGCACTCACGCATTACCTCCCACGGTATCCGCCTCGCCGTCCTGGCGCTGGCTGTCGCCGCCACCGGCAGCGCCATCGCGGTCAGCGCCGTTGCCACCTCGACCGGCGTCGTCGTCGCCCCCATCGCCATTGCCAAGACTGCCGAGATGTCCTTCGGCAGCTTCGCTGTCGGCACCACCGCCGGTTCGGTCACGCTCAGCCCGAACGGCACCCGTGGCGTTTCGGGCGGCGTGACCGGCATGACCGGCGCCACCACCGCTGCCCAGTTCAACGTGACCGGCCAGTCCGGCAATACCTATTCGATCTCGGTCAGCGGCACCCAGCTGAGTTCGGGTACGGACACGATGGCGTATGCCCCGGTGAGCGACCTCACCGCCAGCGCCATCACTTCCGGCACGGTGTCGTCCGGCACGTTGGCCGGTGGCGCCCAGTCGATCTTCGTGGGCGGCGTGCTGACCGTTGCCGCCAACCAGCCGGCCGGCACCTATACCGGCAGCGTCACGGCAACCGTCGAGTACAACTGACGGCCAGGGCCCGGGGTTCTCATCGATGACCATGCCCCGCGCCCGCATCATTGCCTCCACCTGCCTCGCCCCCGTGCTGCTGGTCGCAGCCGGCGGCGGGGCGTTCGCCCAGCAGGTCAACCTCTCGAATACCCGCGGCCTGGACTTTGGCCGCTTCGCCGCCAGCAGCGGCGGCAGCGTGACACTTGGCCCAGGCGGCCTGCGCTCGCGCACCGGTGGCGTCGTTCTGCTGAACTCCCGAGCGCCGGCCAGGCGTCGTTTGCCGTAAGTAAGTTCAGCAATGGCAGCGGCAACAAATCCGTCGTCATTACCCTGCCGGCGAACGGCAGCACCCGCCTTGCCAGCGGCGCCAACAGCATGGCGGTGGGCAGCTTCGTCAGTTCGCCGGCGTCGATCCAGACCATCCCCAGCAGCGGCCTCACGATGGGCGTCGGTGCTACCCTGACCGTGGCGCCGAACCAGGCGCCCGGCAATTATTCCGGCAGTTTTTCGCTGATCGTCAATTACCAGTAATCCTGTGCCATCGCCATGCGGCGCAGTGAAAGGACCCCATGATGTTTTCGCTTTCGTTCGCTCCCGCCGCACCGCTGCGCGCCTTGCTGGGCTGCCTGCTGCTGGCGGTCCTGCTGCCGGTCCGCGCCGAACTGATGCTGCATCCGACCCGCATCGTGTTCGACAAGAATGCACGCGCAGCCCAGATCGAACTGATCAACAACGGCAGCAAGGCGGCCAGCTACCGCATCTCGCTCGTGAACCGGCGCATGACCGAAGCGGGCCAGTTCGAGGCGGCCGACGCGCCCATCGAGGGCGAGCGCTTCGCTGACCCGATGCTGCGCTATTCGCCGCGCCAGGTCACCCTGCAGCCGGGTACCGCCCAGACCGTGCGCGTGATGCTGCGCAAACCCGCGGACCTGGCCGAAGGCGAATACCGCTCGCACCTGCAATTCGACAAGCTGCCCGAGGCCGAGGGCAATACCAGTATCGAGAACCAGGCTGCCGGCGGCACCCAGATCGGCGTCGTGATGAACGCGCTGGTGGGCGCCTCGGTCCCCGTGATCGTTCGTCACGGCAACACCGGCGTCGACGTCAAGCTGACCGGCCTGGCCCTGCGCAAGGAAGACGCGCGCCAATTCGTACTCGCGCTGCAGTTCGAGCGCGAGGGCAACAGCTCGGTGTACGGCGACATCCACGTCAGCTTCATGCCGAAGAACGGTACACCGGTGAACCTGGCCCAGGTCGGCGGCATCGCCGTCTACACGCCGAACCGGGTGCGCAAGGCCAGCCTGCCGCTGCAGGTGCCGGCCGGCCTGGCGCTGGCCGGTGGCACCCTGCAGGTGAGTTACCGCGACCGGCCCGAGGCCGGCGGCAAGCTGCTGGCCGAGGCCAGCCTGAACCTGCCTTGACGCGGCTCCAAGGCACGCCTGAAGCTTGGCCGGCGTGCCTGACAAATCCACCAGCTATCCGGCACCTGTTTCTTCCGGCAATATTTTGGCAAGTCAACTGTATTCGCGTTCCATGGGGACATGCCGAACAGGTGTGATGCGTGCGGTGCTGGTGCTGCTGCCGGTGGCGCCGGCGTTCGTCCAGCTGGCCGCGGCCGCGCCGGCCCAGCAAAGCGAAGCCAATCTGGTCCTGCTCGAAGTACGTCTCGGCAACCAGGTGCTGTCCGATGCCGTCACCGCTTACGAGCTCGGCCGCAACATCTACCTGCCGCTGGGCGAAATGGCGCGCCTGTTGACCCTGGCCATCCGCGTCACGCCCGGGGAAGGACGTGCCAGCGGTTATATCCTTACTGAAGAGCGCAATTTCAGCCTCGACGTGCCGAATGGCGCGCTCAACATTGCCGGCCGCCACGAAACCCTCGACCGCGCCCACATCAAGCTCCAGCCCGACGAGATCTACGTGGCCAGCCAGTTGCTGGCGCGCTGGCTGCCGGTCGACTTCGATCTCGACATGTCGAACCTGGCCTTGAAGGTACGCCCGCGCGAACAGCTGCCCTTGCAGGCGCGCCTGGCCCGGCGCGAGCGCGGCAGCCTGCCGGGCACTCCCGGCGGCTATATCGACCCCGGCTACCCGCGCCTGGCCACGCCCTACCGCCTGGCCGATATGCCTTTCGTGGACCAGACGTTCGGCGTGGCAACCGACAGGCGGGATGGCCGGCGCCAGAACGAGGCAAGCTATACCGCTTATCTCACCACTGACCTGCTCGGGATGGAGGCGGCGCTGTACGCCAGCCACAACCGCCACGATCCCTCGTCCGGGCTGCGCCTGACGCTGGGGCGCAACGACCCCGACGGCGGCCTGCTGGGGCCCTGGGGGGGCGCGCAGCGTGCTGTTCGGCAGCGTGCCCCTGCCCAGCGTGGCGAACATTTCGATCAGCAGCCCGACCGGCAACGGTGCCATGCTCAGCAACCGCCCGCTCGACCAGCCGACCAGTTTCGACCGCCACACCCTGCAGGGCGCATTGCCGCCCGGCTGGGACGTCGAGCTCTATTACAACGAAGCGCTGGTCGGTTTCCAGCAATCCGGGCCGACCGGCAAGTACAGCTTCGAGGACCAGCCGCTGGCCTATGGGCCGAATGAATTCCGGCTGGTGTTCCATGGGCCGCTGGGCCAGACCCGGGTCGAGCGCCAATCCTTCCTGCTGGAGCAGTCGGCGCTGCCGCGCGGCGCACTCTATTACGACGTCGGTGCCCACCGTGACCTGCAGGGACGCGAGCGCGCGCTGGCCCAGTTCGAGTGGGGCGTGAACGCGCACCTGAACGCGGTCGGCGGCTGGCAGCGCCTGCCGCTGTCCGGTACTACGCGCAGCTATGCCAACGCCGGCTTGCGCGGCTACTACAAAAGCATCATCGCGACCGCCGACGCGGTAAAGGCCAAGGACGGCGGCAAGCTGGCCCAGCTGGGGCTGAAGACACGGGTCGGCAACGTCGCGCTCTCAGCCAGCCGCGCCCGGCTGGATGATTTCACTAGCGAATTCTTCCTGCCGAGCAGCGACCCGGTCCGCACCCGCGACGAGCTGCGCGCCGAAGGCGTGCTGACGGTGGGCGCGGCCAATTTCTTTCCGCTGTCGCTGCAACTGCGGCGCGACGTGCTCGCCTCCGGCGTCGAGAACCGCGAAGTGCAGGGGCGGCTGTCGGCCTTCCGCGAGGGCACCGCGCTCACCAACGCGCTGCGCTGGCAATCGCTCGCCGGTACCCGCCGCGCCGACGGCCTGTTGCAGCTCAGCCGCAGGGTGGCCGGCATCGGCCTGGCCGGCCAGCTGCAGTACACGCTGGCGCCGGAGGCCCGCCTCGGCAGCGCCGCCGTGTCGGCCGATTACTATATGGCAGACGGCTACCTGCTGAACCTGGGCCTGGCGCGCATGTTCCAGGAGCGCGAAGTGCGCGTGAACGCTGCACTGAATAAAAGCCTGGGCAGCTATGGCCTCGGGGTGAACGGTTTTGTGACCAATCGCCACGACTATGGCCTGGGACTGCAGTTCTTCATGGCGATGGGGCTGGAGCCACGCGCGGGGCGCCTGATGACCGAGGCCCAGCCGATGGCGAACACGGGCGCCGCCTCGGTCCGCGTCTTCCTCGACAAGAACTTGAACGGCACGATGGACGGAACGGACGAAGCCATCAAGGGCGCCGGCTTTACCGTCAACGGCGCCAACTATGGCGTGCGCACCGACGCCGCCGGCCTGGCCTACCTGGGGCGGCTGCCGGCCAACCAGCACACCGATATCGGCATCGACCCGGATACCCTGGAAGACCCGCAGTGGCAATCGCAAATCAAAGGCGTGCGCATCGTGCCGCGGCCGGGCAAGGTCAGCCAGGTGGAATTCGCCGTGGCCGTGACGGGCGAGGTCGACGGTACCACCTATTTGTTCGCGAACGGCGCGCGCCGTCCGATCGGCGACCTGAAGCTGGAACTGGTGGACGGGTCGCGCAAGGTGGTGGCCAGCATGACCAGCGCCGCCGATGGCTATTACGTCATGACCGGCATCCTGCCCGGCGAGTATTTCCTGCGCATCGACCCGGCCCAGCTCAAGCGCCTGAACATGGTCGATACCGGCATGCATGTCATCAAGATCGAACGCGATGGCACCGTGTTGAATGGACGCGATCTCGACGTGCGCCGCGCCGACGACAGCTAGCGCCCGCCCGTTCGTGTACCTGACGCCGTTGTGCTGCGCCCCTCAATTTCCAACCCGCTAGCCCAGCCGCACCCCCAGCGTTTACAATGGCAGGTTTGGCGCAACGCAGGGCGGGATGAGCATGGCAAAGCAATACGATGTAGCGGTAATCGGCGCAGGTGCCGCCGGGATGATGTGCGCGGCGGTGGCAGCCCAGCGCGGCAAACGCGTGATGCTGATCGACCACGCCGAAAAACTGGCCGAGAAGATCCGTATTTCCGGCGGCGGCCGCTGCAATTTCACAAACATCAATGCAGCGCCGCAGCACTTCCTGTCCGAGAATCCGCACTTCTGCAAGAGCGCGCTGTCGCGCTATACGGCCCAGGACTTTCTCGCGCTGGTGAAAAAATACCGTATCGCCCATCATGAGAAGCACCGCGGACAACTCTTCTGCGACGAGTCGAGCGAGCAGATCATCGCCATGCTGAAAAGCGAATGCGAGAAGGGCGGCGTCAACTGGCGCATGCCTTGCAAGGTCGAGTCGGTATCAAAAGTGGAGGAAGGCTTCGTTGTCGCCACCGACCACGGCGAGATCGAGGCGAGCAGTGTCGTCATCGCCACCGGCGGCCTGTCGATCCCGAAGATTGGCGCTACCGACCTCGGCTATCGCATCGCAACCCAGTTCGGCCTGCCACTGGTCGAGCCGCGTCCGGGCCTGGTGCCGCTCACCTTCGACGGCCCCAGCTGGGCGCCCTTCGTGCCGCTGGCCGGCATCGCGCTCGAAGTGGAAGTGAGCACGGGTTCCGGCAAGGGCAAGAACGCGAAGAAAGGTCATTTCCGCGAAGACCTGCTGTTCACCCACCGCGGCCTGTCGGGCCCGGCCATCCTGCAGATTTCCAGCTACTGGCAGCCGGGCACGCCGATCGTGCTGAATTTGCTGCCGGAAATGGATGTCGCAGAAGAACTCATCGCCGGCAAGACGACGATCAAGAAGCAGCTCGGCAACGTGCTGGCCGGCTGGCTGCCGGCGCGCCTGGTCGACGGCCTGCTGCTGGCCAACGGCTTCGCGCCGGACGCGCGCCTGGCCGACATGCCCGACGCCAAGCTGCGCAAGCTGGGCGACGCCATCAACCGCTGGGCCATCGTCCCGACCGGCTCCGAAGGCTACCGCAAGGCCGAAGTGACGCTCGGCGGCGTCGACACGCGCGCGCTGTCGCAACAGACCATGATGGCCAAGGATGTTCCGGGCCTGTACTTCATCGGCGAGACGGTGGACGTCACCGGCTGGCTGGGCGGCTACAACTTCCAGTGGGCCTGGGCCTCCGGCTTCGTGGCGGGGCAGAGCGTGTAACCATTTTTCAGGCCAAAGTCCGCAGCGGTTTTCGTAGGGTGGGCGCCCCGAGCCCACGCCGCGGCACATGCGGTCGCCATCGTGCCACTCGGCAATAAAAACCCCTCCAATACCCATGTAGCAATTCCGGCACATTTCGGTAAACTCTTCCACTGCTTGCCAAAAGCTGCTAGAATTTCGTTCTTCCCAAATCCAACGGTTTCATTTTTACATGACCACTATCCGCCTTAAAGAAAACGAGCCGTTCGAAGTCGCAATGCGTCGCTTCAAGCGCACCATCGAAAAAACCGGTCTGCTGACCGAACTGCGCGCTCGCGAGTTCTACGAAAAGCCAACCGCAGAGCGCAAGCGCAAGCTGGCAGCTGCCGTGAAGCGTCACTACAAGCGCATCCGCAGCCAGCAACTGCCGAAGAAACTGTACTAAGACTGTTCAGCCGGCCACGATCCGGTGACGCCCCCTGTTTGAGGCGCCTTGTCCCGGACCTGTCCTGGCCACTGCTGTAGTCTCTGGAACCCGCCCTGGTTGCTACCCCGGCGGGTTTTGTTGTTTGTACCCCTGTTTGCACGATCCATTTCGAGGATGCCATGAGCCTGAAAGAACAAATCACCAACGACATGAAGGCGGCGATGCGCGCCAAGGAAGCCGGCAAGCTGGCCACCATCCGCCTGATCCTCGCTGAAATCAAGCGCAAGGAAGTCGACGAGCAGATCGAAGTCAACGACCAGCAAACCGTCGCCATCGTCGAAAAGATGATCAAGCAGCGCAAGGACTCGATCACCCAGTTCGAAGCGGGCAATCGCCAGGACCTGGCCGACATCGAAAAGGCCGAGCTCGAAGTGCTGGTGACCTACATGCCCGCCGGCCTGTCGGAAGAAGAAATCGCCGCGGAAGTCGCTGCCGCCGTCGCAGCATCGGGCGCGGCCGGTCCGCAGGACATGGGCAAGGTCATGGGCATCGTCAAGCCGAAACTGGCTGGCCGTGCCGACATGACGGTCGTGTCGACGCTGGTCAAGAAGGCGCTCTCTGGCGCCTGATGCAACACAAACGGGCTCTTGAGGCCCGTGCTTGTTGCAAATCAACTTGTAGCAAGCCCTGCGGTATAGTCTGACTTTCTTTGGCGTCCGGCAAACTTCAGGGAATGGCGCATCGCCCCCAAGAGCGTCTAACAAAACTGTCAGAGACCCTGAAGGTGGGGCCTTCAGGGCGAGGCGAAGCCAAGCGCCGCGGCGACGACGACAGTACATTTGTACGGCCAGGAGCCGCAACGCGGCTATGGCGGTTTTGTTAGGCGCTCTACGGCGATGCAATGCTGCCATGGGGTTTGATTCGAAACGGTATAAACCCACGTGATCCCGCAATCCTTCATTACCGACCTGCTCAACCGCGTCGACATCGTCGACGTGGTCGGGCGTTATGTGCAGCTGAAAAAGGGCGGCGCCAATTACATGGGGCTGTGTCCTTTTCACAGCGAAAAATCCCCCAGCTTTACCGTCAGCCCCACCAAACAGTTCTATCACTGCTTCGGTTGCGGTGCCCATGGCACCTCGATCGGCTTCCTGATCGAATACTCGGGCATGGGTTTCATCGATGCGGTGAAAGACCTGGCCCAGGGCGTCGGCATGGTCGTGCCCGACAACGACGACAAGATTCCCCCGATGCAGCGCGCCGCCCAGCAGGCGCAAACGCTGGCCCTGTCCGATGCGCTGACGCAAGCCTGCGACTATTACCGTGCGCAACTGAAAACCGCGCCGAATGCCATCGCCTATCTGAAGAACCGCGGCTTGACCGGCGAAGTCGCTGCCCGTTTCGGCATGGGCTACGCGCCTTCCGGATGGGACAACCTGCGCTCGGTCTTCCCCGACTACGATGCCCTGGCGCTGGTCGAATCGGGCCTGGTGATCGACAAGGTCGATGAAGATGGCGGCAACAAGAAACGCTACGACCGCTTCCGCGAGCGCGTCATGTTCCCGATTCGCAACACCAAAGGGCAGGTGATCGGCTTCGGCGGCCGCGTGCTCGATAGTGGCGAACCGAAATACCTGAATTCGCCGGAAACCCCGCTGTTCCAGAAAGGCCTGGAACTGTACGGCCTGTTCGAGGCGAGGCAAGCCATCCGCGACGCCGGCTATGTGCTGGTGACGGAAGGCTACATGGACGTCGTCGCACTGGCCCAGCTCGGCTTCCCGCAAGCGGTAGCGACGCTCGGCACCGCCTGCACCAGTACGCACGTGCAAAAGTTGCTGCGCCAGACCGACAACGTCATCTTCAGTTTCGACGGAGATAAAGCCGGCCGCCGCGCCGCGCGCCGTGCGCTGGAAGCGTGTTTGCCGCAGGTAAGCGACAACAAGACCATCCAGTTCCTGTTCCTGCCCGAAAAGCACGACCCGGACAGCTTCGTGCGTGAATTCGGCGCAGATGCCTTCGCCCAGGAAATCAACGACGCCATGCCGCTGTCGCAGTTCCTGCTGCGTGAAGTGACGGGCGAACACGATTTGTCGACGCCGGAAGGGCGCGCCGCCACCCAGTACGACGCCAAACCCCTGCTGCAGGCCATGACGCCCTCGGCGCTGCGCCTGCAGATCGTGCGCGGCCTGGCCAGCCTGACGGAATCGACGCCGGCCGAGATCGAGGGCCTGTTCGAACTGTCGAAACCGGTGTCGGTCGCGAAAAAGGCGCCGCCGCGCCAGGGCAGGCCGCAGCCGGTCGGATTGGAATTGCAGATCGTGCGCATCCTGGTGGCGCATCCGGCCCTGTCGCTGACGCTCGACGAGTCCGACTTGCAGGCCTTCGACCATTTCGGCCAGGAGTCGAGCGACTCCCTGCGTTACCTGGTAGCCGTTGCCCAAGCCCTGGGGGAATACGGCAACTTCGCGGCGCTGTCGGAACAGCTGAAAGAGGGCAGCAACCACTACGACCGTATCATCGCCGAGATCGCCTCCGAGCCGGAATCGGATCCGGACGCGAACCGGGTCTTCCTGGCATGCGCTGTGAGGGAGATCAAGATCGACGCCTTGAAACAGGAGTTGAACCAGTTGTTTTCCAAGGGACTGACCCCAGATCAGGTGAGTACTCGCTATCGTGAAATCGTAGCCCAGCAGCAGCTCTTGGAGAGCGAGCAAGCCGCTGCCCGGAGCCCCCGCTGAGCACGTGTTGCGAAGGCAGCAGTTAGGATTTGTGCAACTTGGAAAAAGAGGGGTGCGTGCTATAATAAAACGCTAACTATTGCAACCTTTGAAACGATTTTCGTGTCAAAAGCGGCGTGGAGTTTCAGTTAGCGGAGCAGTGTTGTACGCTGTTAGCAGGGTGATGTAAGTTAACAAAACTTTATCTTTAACCACCGTAAAGTTAGCCGTTGTGACATCGAAAGCGCCTGTGCCAACCAAGAAACCCGAACCCCAAGTGGCTGCCAAACCCACCAGAACGTCCGCCAAGGCGGACAATGCGCAAGACAAGGCGGACGTTCGTACCGGCGCCGCGCCTGTCGTCAGCCAGACCACCGATGCCGCCGCACTGGCCGCCATCGATACGTCGGGCTACGTGCTGCCATCCGTGAAAGTGCCGGGGCGGCGCGGGCGCAAGCCAAAGGAATTCACGCCCGAGAACGACGAAGTCGCCGCGCTGAATGCCGTCGAACGTGCTGAACTGAAAGCCGTCGACAAGGCCAAGGCGAAGGACCGCAAGGCGAAAGAAAAAGCCCTGCTGAAAGACGCCTTCGCGTCCGACACCGAAGCGAGCGAAGAAGAAATCGAGCTGCGCCGCCAGAAGCTCAAGACGCTGATCAAGAACGGCAAGGAACGCGGTTTCCTGACCTACGCGGAAATCAACGACCACCTGCCCGACAACATCGTCGACCCGGAAGCGATCGAAGGCATCATCGGCACCTTCAACGACATGGGCATTGCCGTGTACGAACACGCGCCCGATGCCGAAACGCTGCTGCTGTCCGATAACGTTGCCACCGTCACCAGCGACGACGAAGCCGAGGCCGCCGCCGAGGCCGCGCTCTCCACCGTCGATTCCGACTTCGGCCGCACCACCGACCCGGTCCGCATGTACATGCGCGAAATGGGCTCGGTCGAGCTGCTGACACGCGAAGGCGAAATCGAAATCGCGAAACGCATCGAAGACGGCCTGCGCGACATGATCCAGGCAATTTCCGCCTGCCCAGTCACGATCGCCGAAATCATCTCGGCTGCCCAGCGCATCGAAGCCGACGAAATCAAGATCGACGAGATCGTCGACGGCATGGTCGACGCCGAAGCCTCGGAAGAAACCTCGCCCTCGGCCATCGGCCCATCGAATGCCGACAGCGATGAGGACGAGGAAGAGGAGGCCGGGGACGAGGAAGAGGGCGAGGAAGAAGAAGCCGCCGCCAGCACCGGCGCCGCCGGCTACTCGGCCGAGCAGCTCGAGGCCCTGAAAGCCTCGGCCCTGGAAAAATTCGGCACCATCGAACAGCAGTTCGACAAGATGCGCAAGGCCTACGAGAAGGACGGTTACAACTCGAAAGCCTATGTCAAGGCGCAGGAAGCCATCTCGAACGAGCTGCTGGGCATTCGCTTCACGGCAAAAGTCGTCGAAAAGCTGTGCGACACGCTGCGCGGCCAGGTCGACGAGGTGCGCCACATCGAGAAGCAGATCCTGGATGTGGCCGTGAACCGCTGCGGCATGCCGCGCGCCCACTTCATCAAGGTCTTCCCGGGCAACGAAACGAACCTGGAATGGGTCGACGGCGAAGTCAACGCCGGCCATGCCTACAGCGCCATCCTGGGACGCAACATCCCGACGATCAAGGAACTGCAGCAACGTCTGATCGACCTGCAGTCGCGCGTCGTGCTGCCGCTGCCGGACCTGCGCAACATCAACCGCCAGATGGCGGCCGGTGAAATGAAGGCCCGCAAGGCCAAGCGCGAAATGACCGAGGCCAACCTGCGCCTGGTGATCTCGATCGCGAAAAAGTACACGAATCGCGGCCTACAGTTCCTTGACCTGATCCAGGAAGGCAACATTGGCCTGATGAAGGCCGTGGACAAGTTCGAATACCGCCGCGGCTATAAATTTTCGACCTATGCGACGTGGTGGATCCGCCAGGCCATCACCCGCTCGATCGCCGACCAGGCGCGCACCATCCGTATTCCGGTGCACATGATCGAGACCATCAACAAGATGAACCGCATCTCGCGCCAAATCTTGCAGGAAACCGGTGCCGAGCCCGATCCAGCCACGCTCGCGATCAAGATGGAAATGCCGGAAGACAAAATCCGGAAGATCATGAAGATCGCGAAAGAGCCGATTTCGATGGAAACGCCGATCGGCGATGACGACGATTCGCACTTGGGCGACTTCATCGAGGACAACAACACGCTGGCACCGTCGGACGCGGCCCTGCATGCCTCGATGCGTGGCGTTGTGAAGGACGTGCTGGACTCGCTGACCCCGCGCGAAGCGAAGGTGCTGCGCATGCGCTTCGGCATCGAGATGTCGACCGACCACACGCTGGAAGAGGTGGGCAAGCAGTTCGACGTCACCCGCGAGCGGATTCGCCAGATCGAAGCGAAGGCACTGCGTAAATTGCGTCATCCGTCGCGTTCGGACAAGCTGAAGAGCTTCCTGGAGGGGAGCAGCTGATTGTTGGCTGCTGCCGGTCGTCGGCTCAGGTGCTTGCCTCAGTGGCTGAGGTCGGCGGCTGAGTTTAGCAAGTGCTTGACGGCGCTACTGTAAAAGCAATATCCTCTCGCCACTCTGCTTCACGGTACCGCGCCGTGCGAGCGGGTGGCGAGATCACTTCTTGCCACTGTCCCGATTTCTGGGCCTCTAGCTCATGCCTGGTTAGAGCAGCGGACTCATAATCCGTTGGTGCCCGGTTCGACTCCGGGGAGGCCTACCAAAATTTCCATCAGTACCAACAAGGTCGACGGCGACGTCGAGTTGGCCTGCGTGGCCGCGTCCACAGACGCATCACTCTGTCGCTTGTTTCCTTGTTGCAAATTCTGTCTTGCTACAATATTGACGTCGGCCTGAGGCATGTATCCTTCGACGGCTTTCCTGTCCATTGTCTGTAGCCGTACTGTCCAGAATCCGCATCCTTTTACTCTATTGAAACGATTTCGGACATTCGTTTGTCCACTGCACTACTGTCATGTAAGAAACTTTTTCTCCTATTGTTTCGACGCGAAGGCCCGTTGCATTTTTGATGTAGTAAAACGTGCAGAGGACTCCTGCATCCAGGGTACAGAACTCGACTTCAACTATGTGTCGTTGAACTAGTTGTTTCTCCGTGCCGTCATACTCATAACCATCCGTTTGATGCATTGGAACAGGTTTCCGTCCTGATTTCAGAATGCGTGCGCGTGCTTGAAGGAGCGGCACGCCAACCTTCAAAGGGACTGAACGTGTGGCAGCTGCGTTGTCTGTTCCAGAATTACCGACAGCTTTGGCTTCGATTAACGGAGACGACAAAAGGAATACTATGCCGGCGATGTTCAAAAATTTCAGGTAGTTTGGTGTCATTGTCCTGTTCCTCCAGCAGCTTGATAGTTTCGATAAAACTCTTCGTAAGATACGAACGGTTGAGGCGGGTTGTGATTGGCTAGTCCTGGCCCCATCGGTAGCGCAGCCCATTTCGCGGCAGCACCACCCATGGAACCTGCAATGTCGCCTGCCTTGATCTTCTCGATGACACCGACGGAGCGCAGCAACTCGATGGCAATAAGGTCTTGGGTTTTAGGTGAGAAATCTGTCAGTCCCATTTTTCCGCCGTGTTCACGCCAAGTCGCCACCGTAATTGATACATGCCAGCAGCGGTCGTCCGTCCACCCATTCCGGGACCAGGGTGGGTCGAATAATCGGAAAAACGCCATGGATCGTTTCGTTTGCCTTTGAATGCGCCGTATTTGAAGTCGTAGCCGCCCCCTTCCGCCACAGCAATTGCCTTGATAAAGGCAGCGACATTGCGATCAGCAAGGAACGCTTCATTCTCTGCCAATCGCGTCGATTGCTTCAGCTTGATTCGGACAATCTTCCCTTCCGCGCTTTCCCTGGGCGTGGTTGTCCTTTCCGTACGCCGAACCAAGGTACGCCCCGAGGGCGAAGTGATTGTTTGAGTGGTCATAGTCTGCCCTAGACGTATATCTCGACAAGTTCCGCGTTGACTGTTGCGGCCAGCAGATGGGTACAGCCATGTGCATCGGTGGTGCCATGCTCGATCTCACCCGACGCTCGGCGGATGGCATATTCGGTATTCGAAAGAGGATCGCCAGTATCGTCATCGAGCAGAACGAACTTGTCGTCGAAGTGCGCGGCGCTGGCTTCCGCAGGCGCTATCGCATTCTTCATGGGCTGGAAGGACGGCGCAGTGGAGAAACTGGAGGTCGTCGACTGGCTGGCTGCAGAGGCATCGCCTCCGCCACACTCCACGATATCGGTGAACTGCGTCGCAATGAGAGAGGCACCGCACGCCGTTTTCATTCCCGCGAGTGCGACGCCTTTCCCGTAGAACGTTGTGGTCGGCGCGCCTTCGACAATCGGGAAAACCCCTTTGCACTTCGGACACAAGACTTTGTGACCGACGAAAGCGATCGGTTTTCCCATGCAGATGTCGAAGAGCGAGCCTTCTAACACTTTGCCACGTGACTGGTGGGATCTCCCGGCCGAATGATTTCGCCGGTCATGTGCGTTCGCCACCAGGCTTTGATCTCGGATAACGATACAAGGCGTGGGAGAGTGCAGGGCGAAGTGCGGTTATGCAGTTGAGCGGGCTCAAGCGACCTGAGGAATTGTGTTGTTTGCTTGGAGGGCAGAACGCTTCGAAGGCTCGCGCCGCCGCTTCGATGTGGAATCAGCGGCGGCTAGTAGCGCCTTACTCGAGCGCGGCAGCCTCCTCGCTCAGGTCAATCTCCGGTGCCGCCATTCCATGCGGACGAATCAGGTCGAGCCGCACCGCATACGACACGCCACCCCGGTAGGCCGTCGCCGCGATCTGCCCGGCGTCATTGATCGCTTCCGGCGATGCGATATCCCAGCCCAGTTTCGGATTGATCAGCGCATTCAGGCTCTGCATCGTCCTGCCGCGGTAGATGAATCCGGACAGGTGGTCGCTGGCGCCGACGACGTGGCCGTAGTTGTTGATGCCGTTACCGGTGCTCGACCTTTCCTCGACCGTGGAGGGACGGCCGTCGATGTTGATCAGGCGGCCATGGCTGTAGAGGAAGGCGACCCGGCTGCGGAAACCCGTCAGCACCGACATGTAGCCGGTGATCTGCCCGCGGTCGTTGATGGCCTGGCCGCCGTTGGGGCCGGAGCCGAAGTCGCCGAGGTCACGCATCGTGCCGCGGGTCCAGCTAAAGGCGCGCAGGGGCTGGTCGGGGAAGGTGAGTTCGCCCGATTCGCCGGCGATCTGGTTGCGGTTGTTGAGCGCCAGGGCGTTGTTGAGCGTCGGTTCCGGGAAGGGCAGGTTGCCGATGTCGCGCAATGCTCCGCCGGGTGCGCGCAGGTAGCTGCGCACGCCGTCCGGAAAGTCGGGCGAGGCGCCAGTGGCGGTGATGTAGCCGGCATTGTTGATGTCGGTGTAGGTGGTGCGCCTGCCCGGGATGACGCCGATGTCGCGCCGTGTGCCGCGGTAGTAGATGAAGCCGCGCTGCTCGCCGCCGGCCGTTGTCCAGTTGCCGAGCACCACGCCCTTGTCGTTGATGGCGGCGGCCGTGCTGGACCTGCCGCCGGGCGCGCCAGGTCGACCAGGCCGCTGCCACGGTTGAGGAAAGCGTGCGAGGAGGTGGCGCTGTACGGGTAGGTGCCGACGACGGCGCCGGCACTGTTGATGTCGGCGGCCCTGCTGTTGGCGGGGCCGACCACCGTGACCCGGTATTCGGGATAGGCCGGGGCGGCCTGCGCCACGGCCATGCTGAACGACAGCAGGAACAGGGAAATGCGTAAAGGTGCTTGCATACGGACTCCTGAAGTAGATGACGGACGGTCGGGCAGGACTCTGCCTTCCCACCGCCGGATGAGTCGGTCGCGATGTGTTGCAGTGGCGGGCCGACTCGCTGGTGCGGGCATGAAACGCGGGCACGAAGCCCGCGCACGTTCCAGCCCGCGCGCGGGCAATCGCGCGCAGTTCAGGCCTGGTGCCTGCCTGCGACGCTAAGTACTCACCCAAAAATAAATGTGTTTTTGGCTTCCAGAACCGGCGCGTTGCTGCGTCGGCTCGCGCTTGCAGTGCTCGCACTGCGGCGCTCTCGCCGTCTTGCACCGCATCCGGTTCTGTTTGCCAAAATTCCCATTTATTTTTGGTCGAGTACTTAGTGCCGGCGTTAGCATCGCAAGGGGCTGGCGCCGCTCCGTCGCCGCGCCAGCCCCTTGCTGGAGGACTTCACTGTGCCAGCGGACGCACCAGCTCGCGCGCTTGTGCCGCGGCGTCCGCCCTGGTGTCGTCCGCGGCCGCATCAGGCGAGACGGCCTTGGCGGCTGGATCGGCCTCGTCACCCGACTCGACGTCCGGTGCCGCCAGGTGGTGTGGACGGATCAGGTCCAGGCGCACGGCGTATTGCACCCCGCGGCGGTAGGCAAGGGCTGCGATCTGGCCGGCGTCGTTGATGGCGCGGGGAAAGGCGATATCCCAGCCAAGCCTGGGGTCGATCAGGGCGTTCAGGCTCTGCATCTTCCTGCCGCGATAGACGAAGCCGGACAGGTGGTTGCTGGAGCCGACGACGTGGCCGTAATTGTTGATGGCTTCGCCGATGCTGTAGCGCTCGACGGTGGGCGGACGGCCGTCGATATCGATCAGGCGGCCGTGGCTGTAGATGAAGGCGACGCGGTCGCGAAAACCGGTCGGCACCGACATATAGCCGGTGATCTGGCCGCGGTCGTTGATGTCCTGGCCGCTGTTGGGCGAGAAACCGAGGTCGCCCAGGTCGCGCAGCACGCCCCGGCTCCAGATGATCGCGCGCAGCGGCTGGTCGGGGAAAACGAGCGGCGAGGAGTGGCCGGTGACCTGGTTGCGGTTGTTCAGTGCCAGGGCTTCGGTGTAGGGGTTCTCGAACGGCAGCGTGCCGATATCGGTGAGGGTGCCGCCTGGCGAGCGCAGGAAGGCGCGTGGTCCCTCCAGCGAATCGCGGATGGCGCCGTACACCGTGATGTAGCCGGCGTTGTTGATGTCGCTGTAGATGCTGTAGCGGCCCGGAAGGGTGCCGATGTCGCGTGCGCCGCCACGATAATAGATGAAGCCGCGACCCTCGCCGCCGCTGGTGAAGTTGCCGAGCACCTGGCCCCTGTCGTTGATGGCGACGGCGCGGCTGTCCGTGCCGCCGAACGTGCCCAGGTCGACGAAGCCCGGCCCGCGGTTGAGGAAGGCGTGGTGGTGCCGGAGACCGGAAAGCTGCCGACGACCACGCCGCTCTTGTTGATGTCGTAGGGCACGCTGTTGACAGGGCCGACGATGGTGACCCGGTATTCGGGATAGCCGGGCCGGCATGGGCGCCGGCGCCGGCGAGGGACAGCAGGAACAGGGACAGGCGATACGCTAGTTTCATCACAATCTCCATGAGTGAAGCCGGGTACGTCGCGACGGGGCGCCGCGGCTCCCGGCTGGCCACGGCACGCATTTGCGGATGCAACACGTTCATCAGGCGGACGTGGTGCCGACGAAGCGGCGGGCCACGGCGGGCAGCCGGAGAACGCAAGGCTGCAACAAGGTCGTAGCAAGGTCGCCACGGCGCCGCGTGCTTGCCCCGGCCGCCCGTGCGTTACTGCGTCACGGGTTGCGCCGACGCCTGTGCCTGCGCCGCATCGGCCGCCGGCGTCGTCTCGAGCAGCGGACCGGCCTCGCTACCCTCGTCCAGCGGTGGCGGCGCCATCAGGTGCGGACGGATGGGGTCGAGCCGCACCGCATACGCCACCCCGGCGCGATAACCGGTGGCTGCGATCTGCCCCGCATCGTTGATGGCGCGCGGGAAGGAAATGCCCCAGCCCGATGTGGGATCGATCTTTGCCTGCAGGCTTTCCATGCGCCTGCCACGGTAGATGAAGGCGCCGATGCCGCCATTGGCGCTGCCGACGACCTGACCATAATTGTTGAGGGCCTCCCCGGTGCTGAAAGGCATGGCGCTATCCGGGCGGGTGTCGACCAGGGTGAGGCGGCCATGGCTCCATAGCGCGGCCCGCTGCTGGCGGAACTCGGCGATCGCGACATAGCCCGACACCTGGCCGCGGTCGTTGATGTCCAGGCCATAGTTCGGCGTATAGCCCAGGTCCGGCAGCTCGCGGATGACGCCGTTGGTCCAGACGTAAGCGTTGAACGGCAGCTCGGGACGGAAGAAGGTGCCGGACTCGCCCGTGACCTGGTTACGGTTGTTGAGTGCCTCGGCCTGATTGATGGCGTTTTCATAGGGCAGGATGCCGATCGGCCGGAAGCTGCCGTTCGGCGCGCGCAGGAAGGCGAACGGGGAAATGTCGGTGGGGGCGCCAGGGGGCGGGCCGGCCAGGGTCAGGATGTAGCCCGCATTGTTGATGTCGACGAACACGCCGGCGCGCGCGGGAACGGGAGGGATGTCGCGCCGCGTACCGCGATAGAAGGTGAAGCCGCGGTTCTCGCCGCTGGCGGCGGTCCAGTTGCCGAGCACCACGCCCTTGTCGTTGATGGCGACGGCGCGATTGGACGTGCTGTCCGGCATGACGATTTCGCGGTAACCCGTGCCGCGGCTGATGTAGGCGCGCGAAGTGGTGATGCCGGTCGGTACGTTGCTGACCACTACGCCGGCCTGGTTGATGTCGGTGGGCGTGCTGTCGGGTGGGCCGACGATGGTAACCCGGTATTCGGGATAGGACGGGTGGGCCTGGGCCAGGCCCATTGCAAGCGACAGCAGGAACAAGGAAATGCGGTTGCGTACTAGCATGACGATCTCCAGAGTCTGATAACGGCCGGACAAGGCATGGGCGTCCGGCCGGAACGCCCACCGTCGCGGGCTCGCAAGCTACGGCACCCGGTTGCGCTCAAGCTGCAATATCCTCATCGCTATTTCAAAAAGGAATGAAATATCTTTAAGAAACAATGACTTGCAATCGGATTCACGCCTTCGCTCATCAAGGTACGCCTGCACTGGCGGAGGGGTTTGGGATGGCGCAATGCGGCAGGCGTTAAATGCGGCTGGCTTGGCCGATGGAGGGAAGCAGTGGTCGTGGAGGGCGCCTGGACATTCCGGCAATTAACCTTTGGTGAGAATCTGTGATTTCCTCCCGGTCATATTACTGGCACAATGTCGTCCTGTTCAGTAGGCGTGGCCGCGTTGGAGTAGACACCATGGAAATCAGTTCACTGACCGCCGAGTTCGTGCGTGCGCCGGTGGAGGCCGCCTACCTGAAGCACAAGCAGGACCAGACCCAATCCCTGCTCTCGTTCACGCTGACCTTCTGCGCGCTGTTCTACCTCGGCTTTTTCGTCACCGATCTCGCCGCGCTCGGCTGGGGCGTGGAGACGCGGGCCATCCTGGCGGCGCGCCTGCTGGTGGCCGCCACCGCCGGCGTCTTCGCCTGGCTGGCCTACCGCCGCCTGCTGTCGGTGCATTTCACGCGGGTGGCGGCGACGATGGCCGAAAGCGTGGCAATGGTCTGCTTCATGTTCATTGCCGTGACGCGCCCGGCTGAATTCCACTGGCACGCGATGTCGCTGGCGATCATGCTCGTGGTCATTTACTTGTATATCCCGAACCGCCTGCGTTACGCCCTGGCGCTGGCCAGCGTCGCCACGGTGGTTTTCGTTGCGCTGGCCGACCTGCACAGCCAGATGTCCTTTGCCGATACCCTGACGATGGGGATGCTGCTGGTGCTGGTCAATACCTTCGGCTTCCTGGCCGCGCGCCGCTTCAACCATGTGTCGCGCGAGGAGTTCCGCTCCTGGTCGGTACTGAAACATGCGGCCGAGCGCGATCACCTGACCGGCTGCTTCAACCGGCGCTACCTGCACGAGCAGTTGATGGGAGGGCGCTGGGTCGGCAGTAGCGCCCGGCCGGACAGCCTGACGGTGCTGCTGTGCGATATCGACCACTTCAAGAACATCAACGATACCCATGGCCATGATTACGGGGACGTCGTGCTGCGCGCCTTTGCGCAGATCCTGCAGGGCGCCGTCCGAAGCGAGGTCGACAGTGTCGTGCGTTACGGCGGCGAGGAATTCCTGATTGTCCTGCCGGGTACCAGCCTGGCCGGCGGCATCGCCCTGGCCGAGCGCCTGCGCACGTGCTTTGGCGCGACCGAACTGGCCGCCCAGGACGGCAGCGTACGCCTGCGCGCCACGGCCAGCTTTGGCGTGGCCACCGTCGACCTGGGGGCGGCGACCGGCGAGGACCCGCTGCGCCAGCTGATTGCCGCTGCCGACGAGCTCATGTACGAGGCCAAGCGCAATGGCCGCGACCGCGTCGAGCACCTGCAGCTGGCCGCCATCCCGCAAAACCTGCGCTGCAGCGCCTGACCCGGCGCCCGCACTATCCCGGCCTATCGCCGTCACATGCACGGCGTGGATGACACGCATCGTCCAGCCCTTCGCCCTGCGCTGCCAGGCTATGGCACTAGCACGTTTTTTCATTTGACAATCCACGCGGCTCAACTATTCTCTTCCGAGTCCTTCTCGTTCCCTGGCGCAGCATGCAAGGCCCTCGACAGGCTGGCGGCAGGCGGAACCGGGGCACTGTCCACACAAAAAAAGCATCAGAATCTTGGGGGAGACCGAGATGAACCACGCCGCACAGGGCGATCTGGACAAGCGCATCATGGACGTGCTGGTCGGCTGTACGCAGGTGCGTACGGTGGACGAGTTCACGCGCGTGATCGAGGGGCCGTGCCGCGCCGTGCTGCCGCATGAGGCGATGCTGTGCGGAATCGGCGGCGTCAGCCGTCAGGGCAATCACGTGCGCAAGGTCCTGCATGTGAATTATCCGATGGAGTATTTCGAGCCCCTGCGCGACGAGGACGGGCGGCTCGACAGTCCCCTGATGAAGCGCTGGCGCGAAACGCTCGAGCCGCAATGGTTCCAGAGCGGGCGCGACGACGACCAGCTGCCGGGCGACTGGGTGCGCCTTTTCAATAAGTACGATCTGCGCAATACGATCGCGCACGGCGTGCTCGACCTGGGCGGGGTGTTTTCCAGCTTTTTCATTTTTTCGCGCCTGCCCGGCGAGATCGGCCAGGAGCATGCCTACCTGATGAAGCTGCTGACGCCGCACCTGCATTTCGCGCTGGCGCGGGTGCTCGCCGCGGTCGACGATTACCAGGCTCGTCCCGTCAAGAACAGGAAGGCGCTGAGCGAGCGCCAGCGCGAGATCCTGCACTGGCTGCAGGAGGGGAAGACGAATTGGGAAATCGCGAAGATCCTCGATTTGTCGGAGCTGAACGTGAAATACCACATCGACCAGATCTTCCTGAAACTCGAAGTGCGCAGCCGCGCCCATGCGGTGGCCAAGGCGCGCGACTGGATCGGCGGGCGCGCCTGCTAGCACGCGCGCACCCGACGCGCCGGTCCCTTTCATGCAACATGACTCCCTGAACGGGGAGTGGCATACGGCTGGCCTTCCTCCTAGAGTGGATCGTCTTGCGGGCCCATGCCGCCGGCAAGGGACGGACGCCATAACAACGACAAGCGTCCGCCATACCACGACAACACGGAGGAGAAACCATGTCTGGAAAACCGTTGGGTTTTACGCGGCTCGTTGCCGCCGCATTGCTGTCCCTGGCCGGGGCGGGCGCCCAGGCCGCCTGCCTCGACAACGTCGTGCTCGTGCACGGCAATACCGGCTCGCCGGCCGACTGGAACAACACCGTCGCCACCCTGAAGGGCCGCGGCTACCTGGCTTCGCAGCTGTTCCTGCCGAACTGGGGCTCGAAGACGAATCCCGCCAGCAACGATCACGGCACCGCGAACACGAGTCCGGTCAAGAGCGCCATGACCTCGGCCCATGCCAGCTCCTGCACCGGCAAGATCGACGTCATCGGCCATTCGATGGGCGTGACCCTGGCGATGAAAGCGATCAACGAACTCGGCTACGCCAGCCGCGTCAATTCCTTCGTCAGCGTCGCCGGCGCGCAGTGGGGCCTGAATTCCTGCGGCGTGTATCCCTACAATGTCATCACGCCCACCTGTGGCGCGAACGGCCTGTCGATCGACAGCCCGCTGACCAGATCCGTGCGCGGCAAACGCTATGGTGCGAAGATGTATTCGATCAAGAGCTGGATCGACGAGGTGGTCTGCTATGGCAGCTGCTATGTCTACGGTGCGCATACCAGCAATGTCGACCTGCAGAACTCGACCACCGACTATGCGCTCGGGCACTTCGGTTTGCAGACGCAGACCACGAGCCGCCAGGCCGATCTGTTGATGAACTAAAGCCGGGGCTGGGCGGGCGTGCTCGTCCAGCCTGATCATGGGTCAAAACATGTCGCAGAAGGAAAGCAGCACCGTGAACGTACCATCCCTGCCATCGCGCCTCGTCCCTGTGCTGCTCAGCTTTGCCGTCGGCTTCGGCCTGGCCTGGCTGATCCGTGCTCCCGACGCCGCGCCCCCCGGACCGGTGGCGTCCACCGTCCAGCCGGCTGCCGGCCCGGGCTTTGGCGATGCCTGGAGCGCGCCGCCGGCGGCCGCGCAGGCGAGCGCACACCTCGCCGCGGCAACCCTGCCACCCGCCGCCGGTGTCGACGCCTTGTGGGCGAGCGCCCTGCAGCCGGGCGAGCGCGGCGAAGCGGCTTACCAGGCGGAAGACCGGCTACGCAAGCTGGCGCAGACCGACCCGGCGGCGCGGCGCAAGCTGATCGGCTTTTACGACACGGCGCAGACCACCCAGGCGCGCGACCTCCTGAAAACCATCCTGTCCACCGTGCAGGCGCCGGACGTCGTGTTCCTTGCCAATCGCCTGGCCAACAGCGGCAACCTGGTCGACCGCACATTCGGTTTCGACATGCTGCGCAGCGTGGCGCCGAACGCGCCCGAGACGCGCAGCCTGGCGCGGCGCGTACTGGCGAGCGAACAGTCGCCCGCGGTGCTGATCGGCGCCCTGTCCGCCTTGCAGGCCGGTGCGGCCGATCCCGACGAAGCGGCGCAGGTGGTCGCGCAACTGACCACGCTGTCGCAGCACGCCGATCCCGTCGTGCGCAGCCGCAGCCTGCAGCAATTGGGGCAGTGGGACAAGAGCGGGGAGAGCGGCCCGCGCCTGGCCCAGGCCCCCGGGCGACAGCGCGCCAGAGGTGCGTCAGGCGGCGATTTTCGCGATTGCCCAGACAGGGGCGCGCGACCCGGGCGTCAGGACAGCCTGCTGGCGCTGGCGGCGAATGGCCAGGAAAGCCGCGACGTGCGCGGCAGCGCCTTGCAGGTGCTGGAGCGCTTTCCGCTCAGCAAGGAAGACTATGCCCACTTTGCCCGCCTGCGGGCGCAGCTGCAGGCGCAATGAAAAAAGCCCACCCGAGGCATCGGTGTGGGCTTGCGCTTGGCGCGCCTGACATGGCGCAGTCGGATGGGCTGTGCCGGTTATTGCACAGCTGGGGCGGCGTCCGCCGCCTTCTGCGCATCGAAACGCAGCTGGGCCTGGCGGGATTTCTCGACATAACCCTGGTAGGCCGGGATGGCCACTGCCACCATCGATATCGTGATGAGCACGGCAGGCGCCAGGCACAGGACCACGCCCCAGATCGTCCACGTGCGCTGGACGCGCTTGAAGTGCTCGACACTGTCCCAGTGTTTGTTTTTCCACGCCATTTCACGGCCCTTGACGCCGAGCCAGATGGAAACGAAGAAGCCGATGAAGGGAACGATCGCAAGCAGCCCGATCCAGGTGCGGTTGCCGATTGCCCAGATCCAATTCATGAGGAAGGCGCCCCAGCTCCAGCCGGCAATGCCGGGCGGCAGCGGTTCGTAACCCGAAGCCGGGGTGACGGTCGACGTGTTGGCGGAAGTAACGGGTACACCGGCGCAGACGGCGCAGGCTTGCGCCGCGTCCGCTTGCTGGGTGCCACATACTGAGCAGAACATGAGAGTAATCCGTGAAAATCGGGGCGAAACACCGGCAGGATTGCCAGTGCCATTCCGGTGGCGTCTATTGCCGCTCGGAAACTAGCCGCGATTCTAACGGCCAATTCGTCTGTTAACCTCACGAATATTCACATTGTTGTCAAATGACACCATCAAAGGGCCTGTCCATGCCACAGGCTGGGCAAGCTCAGGCATGTGGACAGTCAGGCGTCCGCCAGCGCCGCCAGCACCCCGTGGCGGTCGAGCGCATAGCGTTGCAGGTCGCTGGCCAGGAACAGGGCGCCATGGTAGGCGGCGCGCGCCTCGTCTTCGAGCGCGTTCATCGACAGCTTGCCCTCGCCTTGCTGGTAGCGCGGGCTGAAATGGGTGAGCACCAGGTTCGGCACGCCGGCCGTTTCGGCAAAGGCGGCCACCGCCTGGGCCGAGCTGTGCTGGGGGCCGGGTCCTACCTTTTGCAGGACTTCCTCGGTGTAGGTGGCTTCATGCACCAGCACGTGCGTATCGCGCACCTGCTCGGCGAGCAGCATGGGTGTGTCGTTGTCGCCGGCGACGACGATGCGGCGCGGCTGCCGTCCAGGCAGCAGGTAGTCGGCACTGCGCGCCACGCGGCAGTCAGGCAATTCGATGTCCTGTCCGCGCTGCAACTGACCCCAGCCGGGACCGGAGGAGATGCCGTCGCGCTCGAGGCGGCCGATGTCGAGGCGGCGCTCGACCGCCTTCTCCGTGAAGCCGTAGGCATAGGAGGGCACCCGGTGCGACAGCGGCGCGGCGTCGATGCGCAGGTCGGGCAGGGTGTCGTTCGTCCAGCCCGGCTCGACGGTGGCGAAGTCGAGCGGGTAGGGCAGGCGCAGCTCGGTGGTGTCGATCACCGCGCGCACGAAGCGCTCCACCGCTGGCGGACCGGCAATCAGCAGCGGCTCGCTGCGGTTCATCAGGCCGGCGCTGGCCAGCAGGCCCGGCAAGCCGTAGCAATGGTCGCCGTGGATATGGGTAATAAAAATCGCGCGCAGGCCGATCACGGACAGGCTGGTGCGCAGCAGGCGGTGCTGCGTGCCTTCGCCGCAATCGACCAGGTACCAATGTTTCGAACCGCTCGCGCGCAGCGCCAGGCCGGCGACATTGCGGCTTCGGCTCGGCGTGCCCGACGAGGTGCCCAGGAACTGCACATCCATATCATCCTCCAGTGTCTGGGGCGATTATGGATGCAAGGCCGGGGGAGCGGCACGGGATTGCCGATCAGGCACGGCTGGACAGGCAGCGGCCACGCGGTGAAATATTATTTCATGGTGGTCTGGGGATGAAAGTATATTTCTTTCAGGTCACAGCTTGTAGGATGATGCCTACAAACAACAATTCATCAGTTTTACTTGTCCTGCATATATCGCACCGGTAGAATTTCCTCAAATAATCTTTCGTCAATCGACAGGCCGGCAGCATCATGCCGGGTCATCCCGGCCATGCCCCTCCAAACCATCCAATCGTTGCGTGCCAGCGGCGCTTCCGGGGCCTATTTCCGTCCCGGCGTGCTGCGCCGCCTGGCGGTGTTTCTCGCCATCGGCTTGCCGCTGGTCTGGGGCTTCGTCGTTTACCAGCGCCTGCAACTGACCGACACGGCGCGCGAGGACAGCCAGCGCAATGTCCAGAACCTGGCGCACGCCTTTGCCGAGGAAGTGCGCTCGAGCATGGTGACGATCGACCTGTCGCTCAGCCAGTTGCGCCTGAGCTGGCTGCGCAATCCCGAGCACTTCGCCGACATCGCAGGCGAACTCAACTCGCACCTGCACGGCACCCTGGCGATCAACCTGGCGGTGACGGATGCGCGCGGGCGGGTGGTGTTCTCGAATATCGCCGGCGCGCCTGCCCAGGTCGACCTGGGCGACCGTGACCATGTGCGCGCGCACCTGGGCTACCCTGGCGATGCGCCGCCCGACCGCCTCTACATCGGCACACCGGTCAAGGGCCGCCTGTCCGGACGCTGGACGGTGCAGTTCTCGCGTCCCATCCTCGACCGCGACGGCAAGCTGGCCGGCGTCATCATCGCCGGCGTCGCGCCGGACTATTTTTCCCGCTTTTACAGCAACATCAAGATTGGCGCGGATGCCTCGATCGCACTGGTACGCGTGGGCGGCGTCGTCATCGCCCGCACCACGCACGACCTCACCATGCGCGACAGCGGCAAGGTGCTGACGGGCTTTCCCTACATGCCGGGCAGCGGCTCCTACGGCACGTTCCAGCGGGTAAGCCGGCTCGACGGCGTCGACCGCCACTACGGCTGGCGCAGGCTGTCCGACTATGGCCTGGTGGTGACGGTCGGCCAGTCGGTGCGCGAGGCCGACGCCCAGTACGCCCGCCAGCAGGACAGCCTGCTCTACACGGGGATCGGGGTCTCCCCGGTGCTGGCACTGGCGGGCTGGGCAGCCGTGGCGGCCTCGGACAACCGCCAGCGCGGCATCGCCTCGCTGGCCGCAGCCGAGGCGCGCTGGCAACTGGCGCTGAACGCGGCCGGCGAGGGCGTCTGGGACTACAGTTTTTCCAGCGGCCTGGTGACCTTGTCGCCGAGCGCCCGGGGCATCGTCGATGCGCCCGCCACCCTGATGCCCTTCGACCGCAACGCCTTCCGCCTGATGGCCCATCCGGACGACGCCGCGCCAGTGCTGCGCGCGCTCGACGCCCACCTGGCCGGCGCCACGCCCGACTATGTCGTCCAGTACCGCACCCGCCTGGGCAATGGCAACTGGCGCTGGGTACTGGCGCGCGGCCAGGTCGCCGGCCGTGCCGTCACCGGCGAACCCTGCGCATCGTCGGCACCGTGGCCGATATCGATGCGCGCAAGCTGCAGGAAGACGCGATGCGCCACCAGGCCCATCACGATATGCTGACCGGCCTGCCGAACCGCCTGCTGCTGGCCGACCGCCTGCGCCAGGCACTGCTGGCGGCGCAGCGCGAAGGGCACAAGCTTGGCCTCATCTTCTTCGACCTCGACAAGTTCAAGCCCGTCAACGACACCTATGGCCACGCGGTCGGCGACATCCTGCTGCAGCAGGTGGCCACGCGCCTGCGCGCCACCCTGCGCGCGAGCGACACGCTGGCACGCCTGGGCGGAGACGAATTCGTCGTGCTGCTGCCGCGCGTGTCCGACAGCGGCGACGCGCGCAAGGTGGCCGAGGACATCCTGCGCGAGCTGAACCGGCCCTTCGTCACCGAAGGGTTCACGCTGTCGATTTCCGCCAGCCTGGGCGTGGCGGTCGCGCCCGATTGCGGCGACGATGCCGACGGCTTGCTGCGCTGCGCCGATGCGGCGATGTACGATGCCAAGCTGCACGGACGCGGGCGCGTGGCCGTGCACGATCCTTCCCAGGCCTGCGTCGCGCCACCGCAGGCCGCCCGCGCGCCGCCTGAGCCGCGTCCCGGCAGCGTCCGCCCTCAGCTGGCGCGCGCCAGGCGCACGTGGCCGATCTCGACACCGCTGGTCGGCAGGGTCGGCATGCGCGCCAGGCTGATGTCGAGGTTCTGCTGCGGCACGTCGTAGTCGACTTCGGTGGCCAGTAGCCGCAGGGCCGACTTCGTCAGCTCCACGGTCGCCATCTCGCCCGGACAGCGGTGGCTGGTGGCATATTCGCCGCCGCCCTGGGGAATCAGGTCGAAGCCGCTACCCTGCCAGCCATCGAAACGCTCGGGGCGGAAGCTGTCGCCGTCGCCCCAGGTACCCGGATGGCGATTCGTGCCGAACATGTCGAGCAGCACCCAGTCGCCCTTGGCGAACTGCAGCCCGTTCCACTCGAAGGCGGTGCTGGCGCGTCCGCCAATGGCCGGGAAGAAGGGGTAGTAGCGGCGCACCTCCTGTACGAACATCTGCAGCGCGGCATCGTCGCTGCCCACGCGTGCGCGCCATTGCGGGAACTCGTGCAGCGCCAGCGCGCCGAAGACGATGTAGCGTGCCACCGCCACCACCGGCCGCAGGATATTGATCAGCTCCACGCCGGCATGCTCCATCGACAGCACCTCGCCGTCGGCGTCGCGGTGGAAGGCGATCGTCGCCAGCGGGCTGGCTGGATCGACCGGGCGCCCCATCCGTACCGCCTCGATGTGGCCGCGCGCCCACTCCTCGGTATGGCGCCGCAGCGATTGCCCCAGCCAGTTGCGCGGACCGACCGCGCCGGCGCCGTCGATCATGGCCGAGAATTCGGCGGTGCGCAGCACGGCCTCTTCCTCGTTCACCAAAGGCACCCCGGCCCAGGCGCAGGCGGCGCGGCAGAGCACGGCCTGCGCTTCCCGGATCAGCACCACCTTGCGCAGCCGCGTCCAGCGCGCGAAGTGGCGGCGCCATTCGGCTTCGGCCAGCGCCACCAGGCGCGCACGGCTTTCCGGCGACTGGATCGCCATCATCATCGCCTTGCGCACCCGGTGCATCTCGCCGTCGAGGGTGTGGGCGCTGCCGTGGTCCTGCAGCAGGAACCAGCGCCGTGGGCGGGATCGCGCCGCGGCGCGTGAAGCGATTCGGCTGGTAGAACATGCGCGCTGCCGCTTCGCCGCGCATGCAGACCACGCGCTTGAGCATCAGGCGGGTGGAAAACATGTCGGTGCCGAGGGCGTCGCAGCGGTTGCCGATGAAACGGTAGCCTTCGCTGAGCAGCGCGGTGGTGTTGTCGAAGCCGGGCGCTTGCGGCACGGCGCGATGTACGGGCTGGGCGGATCGATGGTGCTCGGTCATGGTCGCTCTCCTTTTGATGCCGAGTGTGCCAGAGCGCGCCCGCGCGCAATGTGCGCTGGCGCGCGCTCGGCAGCTTGTCCCGCCTCATGTCGCGCCAATGTCGCACTTTATGCAACAGCAGCCGGTTGCCGCCGCAGTGAAGGCGCTGGAGGCGGGCGTGTTGTGGCAGCTCAGGCGCGCGCCACGCACTTGCGGGAACCAGCGGCAGGGCGATGTGTTCCAAGCTAGCGATGCCGGCACGGCGAGTTTTTCCTGGAGGCACTATGAACCGCTACCGCAAGCGCTTGCCCCAGCAGGGTGGCCGGCTGTTCCTGGCCGACGCCGGGCTGGAAACGATGCTCAGCTTCCAGCAGGGGCTTCACCTGCCCTCGTTCGCCTCCTTCGTACTGCTGCGCGAGGAGGAGGGGCGCGCCGCCCTGCGTGCCTATTTCGAACGCTTCGTGCGCCTCGCCCAGCTGCACCGCACCGGTCTGGTGCTGGAAACGCCGACCTGGCGCGCCAACCCCGACTGGGGCCGCAAGCTCGGCTACAACGAGCTCGCCCTGGCCGAGGCCAACCGCGACGCCGTGGCGCTGGTGGCGGCGGTGCGCGATGCCTGCGAAGCCGCCCCGGCGCCGGGCGCCACGCCCCAGGCAGGCGCGGCCATCCCCATCGTCATCAGCGGCAAGGTCGGCCCGCGCGGCGATGGCTACCATACTGGCGAGCGCATGGGGGCGGCCCAGGCGCACGACTACCACCTGGCGCAGATCGCCACCTTCGCCGCCACCGATGCCGACATGGTCGCCGCCTTCACCATCACCTACCCGGACGAGGCGATCGGCATCGTCGACGCCGCCGCGGCCTGCGACATGCCGGTGGCCATTTCGTTTTACCCTCGAACACGGAGGCCGGCTGCCTTCGGGCGACCCGCTGGACGAAGCGATTGCGCGCACCGATGCCGAGACCGGGGCCTATCCCGCCTATTACATGATCAATTGCGCGCATCCGAGCCATGTCGAGCCGGCGCTGCAAACCGAGGGGGCCTGGCGCCGGCGCCTGCGCGGCCTGCGCGCCAACGCCTCGCGCCGCAGCCACGCCGAGCTCGACGAATCAACCGAGCAGGGCGATGGAGACCCGCAGCAGCTGGGCGAGGACTACCTGGCCCTCCATGGGCTGCTGCCGCGGCTGAACATCGTCGGCGGTTGCTGCGGCACGGATGAACGCCACGTCGAGGCGATCGCGCGCCGCCTGCTGGCCGTGCAGCGCGAAAGGAGGGAAGACGTGTGATACGGGCCGGCAATCGCTGTGGCTCGGCAAGCCGCTGGCAGGTGCGAACGAAGAGCATGTCGCCCGTGCCCTGCGTTGCTACTGCGCCGGCTTGCCCGCCAGTGCCGTCGCCAGGTCGTCCGCCTCGGCCATCGTGCGCGGCAGGTAGATGCTGACCGTCGTGCCTTCGCCGGGCACGCTGGCAATGCGGATGTGGCCGCCGCTCTGCTTGACGAAGCCATGGGCCATCGACAGTCCCAGGCCCGTGCCCTTGCCTTCGGGCTTGGTGGTGAAGAAGGGTTCGAAGGCGCGCTCCATGACTTCCGGCGGCATGCCTTCGCCGGTATCGGTCACGGCGATGCGCACGTACTCGCCCGGTTCGATCTCCGGGTCGGCCGTGGCGGCGGCGCTGTCGATGGACAGATTGTCGAGCGCGATCGTCACCTTGCCCTTGCCGCCCATGGCATCGCGCGCGTTGATGACGAGGTTCAGGATCACGTTCTCGAGCTGGTTCGGGTCGACCAGGGCATTCCACAGCGTGGCGCCGCCGGCCAGGTCGATCGCCACCGATTCGCCGGCCGCGCGCTGCAGCAGGCTGTCCATGCGTTCGAGCAGGCTGCGCACGTTCACCACGCTCGGGTGCAGCGGCTGGCGCCGGGCAAACGCCAGCAGCTGCGCCGACAGTTTCGAGCCACGCTCGACCGCGTCGAGGATGCTGCGCAGGCGCTTCTCGGCATTGTTGTTCGACTTCAGCAGCAGCTGCACGTTGGCACTGATGATGTGCAGGATATTGTTGAAGTCGTGGGCAACGCCGCCGGTCAGCTTGCCCACCGCTTCCAGTTTCTGCGATCGGGCCAGCGCCGTGCGCGCCTCGTCCAGGCGTTGCTGGCGCAGCCGCTCGCGCGCCTCGAGTTCGCGCCGCGGGCGCAGGTCGCGCAGGAAGGCGCTGGCGCCGGCGCCCACTTCGGCGGGCAGGGCGGCGACGACGATCTCGACCGGCACCGGGCTGCCGTCGCGGCGCTGCGCGACGATCTCGAGCGGCACGCCCACGGCCAGGCCCTGGCCGTCGGGCGCGAACTGGGCAAAGCCGCGGCCGGCTGCACGCTGCTGGGGCGGCAGCAGCAGTTCGCCGACGTCGCGCCCGACTGCTTCCAGCTCCTGCCAGCCGAACAGCTGCACCGCCCGGGCATTCCAGTCGGTGACGCGGCCTGGGCATCGACGGCAACGAAGGCGTCGTAGGCGTTCTGCAGGATCACGTACATGCGCGCGCGCTCGGCCTCGATATGTTCGTAGGCTTCGCGCAGCTCCAGCGTCATGGCCCGCGCCAGCCCCATCGCGCGGCGGCGGGCGCTGGCCAGCAGCCAGACGATCAGGGACAGCAGGAAGCCCAGGCCGACGCCGGCCACCGCGATTGCGCGCGGACGGCGGCTGTCGAGGCGCGCTTCGAAACTGGCGGAGGAGGCGATCTCGAGCGTCCACGGACGGCCGGCGACCGTGGCCGGCAGCGTCTGCTGGAATAGCGGCCGGCGCCAGCCCGCCGTGTCTTCGGAGCGGTACAGCAGCGCCGCCGGATCGGCACGCGGGCCGTCGTAGACCGCCACCTGCAAATCGGCCGCGTGGGTACCGCCGATGCCGCGCATCAGGTCGGCCATCCGGAACGGGGCATACACCCAGCCGGCGATGGCGGCGCGGCGCTGTTCGATGGTCGCGGCCGGCATGCCGGCGCGGTACACCGGCAGGTACATCAGGAAGCCCGGCTGGGCATTGCGGCCTTCCTGCACCAGCACCACCTTGCCCGTGACGGCGGCGGCGCCGCTGTCGCGCGCGGCGATCATCGCGGCGCGGCGGGTCGGTTCGCCGTACATGTCGAAGCCGAAGGCGCGCAGGTTGCGCCCGGCAAACGGTTCGATATGGGTGATCGAGGTGATCAGGCCAAGGCTCGTGTCCGGATGAGTCGTGTAGTCGGGAAAGCCCTGGGCCCGCACCGCCGCCTGGTGCTCGGCCACCTGCCGGGGCGGAATGATGCTGGCAATGCCGAGCGCCTCGATGCCGGGAAAATGTTCCTGCAGATTCTGGATACGAAAATACTCGGCGAACTCGGCGCGGCTGATGGCGACATTGCCGCGCATGAAGCCACGGGTGCCGCGCAACACCTGTTCGTAGACGGCCATGCGCCGCCCTGTGCTGTTGGCCAGGTCGCGTGCGCGGTAGTCGAACTGGGCGCCGAGGTCGGCCACGACATCGCGGCGCGCACTGTTCCAGGCCCAATAGGTGAGCAACAATGAGGCAAGGAAAACCAGTCCAGCCAGCGCCAGGGGCGCCCAACCGCGCTGGGTGGGGACGCCGGGGAGGGGGCTGGTCTGCTTGGATTCCGGATGGGGCATGTAGTCTGGATGAGTGAGCGGCACGCTTGCGACGCAACACCACGATGCGGGCTCGCCCAGCGAGCATACGCGTCGGCGCCGCTGCGGGGCGCACGCTTTTAGGAAGGCCGAAGCTGGATTATCGCAGGGTTCAGCGCGCGTCCGCGCCGGCGTCGGACGGGACCCTGCCGGTGCGGTGGCATTCCGATGCGGGCGCCGTGGCTTGTCCCCTGGCGGCATCGTGCCGTCGCCGCCAGCAAGCGTGCCGCCAGGGCCGGTGCCCGCAAAAAATCTATCCTGAATGCTACAATCCCGGGCCGCCCGCCGGCGGCTGACCGAATCCTTTCCATGAATCCCATGTCTTCCCTGCTGCGCCGTCATCCGCTGCCGGGCGCGCTGGCCGGCGCACTGTTGCTGGCCATCCTGTGGGGGCGCTGGCCCCTTGCGCGACCCCAGCCACGAACGCCTGCTGACCTTCCCTGCGCGCACGAGCGCGAAGGGCGCGCCCCTGCGCACGCTGGCCTTGCCGACCGAAGTGCGGCTGACCCGGGGTGTCCAGGACGTTTTGCTGCTGCGTAACCGCGATCGCGTCGCCCACGTGTTCGGGCCGGTCCAGTTGCCGCCCGGCCAGGAGTTCCGCCTGCCGTTCGAGCAGGCCGGCAATTATGCTTTCGCCTGCCCGGCGGTGCCTGGCGGCGAGCTGACGGTGCACGTCGTGCCCCTGCCCGACCCCGGCTGGGAGCGCCTGCGCTGGCGCCTGGCCGCGCTCGTCAACGGCTTGCGCACGCTGCCGCTGGTGGCGCCGGAAGGCTAGGGCCTGGCGACACCTTGTTCCCCGCGTCCTTGATCCTGGGCACCAGCGGCATCTGTCACGCACCTTCGACCAGGGCAGGACCTGGACCCTGCTTGCCTTGATTGCAATAATGCTCGTACACTGCGCGATGTCAAATTTATGTCATGGATGGATGAACGACGGCCATGTCGAATGCTTGAGGCGGCAAAGCCGCACCCCTGTCGTGAACGAAACGGGTAAATCGATTGAACGAGGCGAGCGATCAACTGCTTGCGTTCCGATTGAAACTGCTTTCCTGCCCCGGAATTAGAAAAATCAATTTGCTGAATAAAGGCTTATCCATGATACATCCCACCGCGCTAATCGACAGCAAGGCAAAACTGGGTTCCAATGTGAGCGTTGGCCCGTACACTATCATTCATGGAAACGTCATCATTGGTGACGACACGGTGATCGGTTCTCACTGCGAAATCGGTGTCCCTTCCGCATTGTCTGGCGGTACGCCGTTGGTGATCGGAAAGGCTTCGTTGATTCGTTCGCACAGCGTCTTTTACGAAGGTTCCGAGTTCGGCGACAAGCTGTCGACGGGCCACAGCGTCACCGTTCGCGAAAAGACGAAAGCCGGCGAAGCTTTCCAAATCGGCACATTGGGCGATATCCAGGGACATTGCGAGATTGGCGACTATGTCAAGTTCCACAGCAATGTGCATATTGGCCAGCACTCGACCATCGGAAATTATGTCTGGATTTTCCCTTACGTCGTATTGACCAATGATCCGCATCCGCCGAGCAATGTCATGATGGGGGTGACGATCGAAGACTACGTCGCGATTGCCACGATGACGACAATCCTGCCGGGCGTGACGGTGAAGTCAGGGGCGCTGGTTGGCGCTCACAGTTCGGTCAACAGGACCGTCGAGCCGGACAGCGTCGTTGCCGGCAGCCCTGCCAAGTTCATTTGCCATACCAGCGCCATCAAGCTCAAGGATGGGTCGGGCGAAAGTGCCTATCCGTGGAGAAGGCATTTCCATCGCGGCTATCCGGAGGCGGCGGTAGCAGCCTGGGTGGCCGAGTTTGCCTCCGCCGATACCGGGTCGGCGCGTTCGTCGAAGGATCCGAGCGCCTCTTGAAGGGCGCCGGCCCGTAGCGCCTGCTGCCTGGCAGGCTCGGCAGGCCTGGTACTTCCCCGCTTCGCCTGCGGATTCCTTGTGCATGGGCGGCCACATGCCCCAGCCGCCTTTCCGATCCCAATGCTGCCGGTCCCAGCCAGTCGACGCTGCCGGGGCCCGCTTTCCAGGCGAACGCGGCTCCCGCGACCGTGACCTTCCTGCCTGAATAATTGCCACCTGAGGAATTCACGCCAGGCGGGGAGATGTCCCTCTCGACGCTGCACATCGTCTCGGATTGGGGGGGCTGGCAAGTCGCTCCGAGGCGGGCACCGATGCCCCGCAATCGTGCTGCCCTCAGGTCGGCGATTCTGTCATGATGGGGCATGGCGACGATTTCCCTACCATTGTTCCCACTGAGCACGGTGCTGTTCCCGGACGGGGTGCTGCCGCTGCAGGTGTTCGAGGCGCGCTACCTCGACATGGTCAGCCGTTGCCTGACCGAGGACACGCCCTTCGGCATCGTCCTGCTGACCCAGGGACATGAAGTGCGTGCGCGCGGCAATGCGCCCGAGCGTTTCGTCGAGGGCGGCACCCTTGCCACCGTCTGCGATACCACCGCCACCACGCCGGGCCTGCTGCAAGTCGTCTGCCGCGGCGGCGCCCGCTTCGAAGTGAAGTCTTCGCAACAACGATTGAACGGACTGTGGATGGCCGATGTCGAACTCATCGAGGGCGACCAGGCGGTGCGCATCCCTGCCGAACTGCAAGGCGCGGCCGACGCGCTTGACCGTGTGCTCGCTTCGCTGCACGATGTGCCTCAGGAGCGCTGGCCGGTACAGCCGCCTTTCCGCCTGGAAGATTGCGGCTGGGTGGCGAACCGCTGGTGCGAGCTGCTGCCGCTGCCGAACACGCAGAAACAGAACATGCTCATGCTCGACAATCCGGTGATCCGGCTCGAGCTGTTGCACGACGTGCTGGACGAACATGGCTTGATCACTTCCTAGCGCTGCCATGAAATTTTCGGACGAACTCCTGATTGCTTTCGTCAACGGCGAACTCGCCGAACCGGCCCGTGCGGCCGTCGAGCGTGCAATCCGCGCCGACCCCGTCATTGCCGCGCGGGTGGCGCAGCACCGCGCCCGCCGCAGCCGCGTCTACGGCGTCGTCGCCGGCGGACGCGACACCGGCTCCCACGGCCCTTCCCACGGCGCCCACAGTGGCGCCAAGGTGGTCCAGCTCGACACCGTGCGCGCCGCGCGCACCGGTGTGCTGCCGCCGCCGGCACCTCCTGCGCCGACCTGGGCGCGCCGCCACGTCGCCGCCGTCGTGGCCGCGCTGGCTGCCGGTGCGCTCGCGGGTGCCTTCGGCTGGCGCGCCTGGCAGGGCGAGGGGGAACTGGCCTCGCTCAGCGGTGCCGACGGCGCCATCGTCGCCAGGGGCACCTTGCCCGGGCCCGGGTGGTCAGCTGGCCAGTCCCGGTCCCTCGGGGCGGGTACGCATCGGCATCAGCTTCCTCGGCAAGGACGGCAAGTACTGCCGCAGCTTCGTGATGGACACCACGGCGGGCCTGGCCTGCCGCGACGGCATGCACTGGAAGATACCGGTGCTGGCCCGGGGTGCGCTTGGCGCCGCACGGATGGATGGCAATGGCCTGCCGCCCGCCGTCCTCGACGCCATCGGCCAGCGCATCGCCGGCACGCCGCTCGACAGCACCGCCGAACGCGCTGCCCAGGCGCGCGGCTGGAAGCGGGAAGGGTAGACGCCCGCCACCTTGCGCCCGCCATTGGCGGCGCTTGCCAGCCTGCGCCCGGACCTCGCAGTCGCCCGCCGGAGCAATTTCCGGCCAGGCAGAGGAGAGCCTCCCGAGGCAAGCCAGCACGATTCCATATACACTGTCTTGATTTTGCGGTAACCTTGAGGGCGCTATAGAGTAATCTCTACGTCCGCGCCACGGTTTTTGCCGGCGCAACCTGCCACCGAGCCGGCCGCGCGCCGTGCCCCAGCCGGCGGCTCGCCCGCCCCTCCGGGACTTGTCAGCGCCGGCCCCAGCGTGGGCGCGTTGCCGCAGCCGCCTCGCGCGTAGAGCCATTGATTTAATGCCCGGAAAGAATAATGTCTGAAACACCGATGAACAACGAAGCTGGAGAAGTAACGGGCGCCGCCGTACCCGACACCGTGCCGGACGCCGTACCGGACGCCGTAGCGGATGTCCGCTTTGCCGACTTCGGTCTGGCACCCGAGATCCAGCGCGCCCTGAACGACCAGGGCTACGTCCATCCGACCCCGATCCAGGCCCAGGCCATTCCGATCGTCCTCCAGGGCCGCGACGTCATGGGCGCCGCCCAGACCGGTACCGGCAAGACCGCCGGTTTCTCGCTGCCCATCATCCAGTTGCTGCTGGCCCACGCCAACCCCAGCATGTCGCCTGCGCGCCACCCGGTGCGCGCGCTGATCCTGACGCCCACGCGCGAGCTGGCGGTGCAGGTGGCCGACAACGTCAAGGCGTATTCGCGCCACACGCCGCTGCGTTCGACCGTCGTCTTCGGCGGCATGGACATGAAGGGGCAGACCGCCATCCTGAAAAGCGGCGTCGAGATCGTGATCGCCACGCCGGGCCGCCTGCTCGACCACATCGAGCAGAAGAACGTCAGCCTGGCGCAGGTGCAGATGCTGGTCATGGACGAAGCCGACCGCATGCTCGACATGGGCTTCCTGCCCGACCTGCAGCGCATCATCAACCTGCTGCCGAAGAAGCGCCAGAATTTGATGTTCTCGGCTACTTTCTCGCCAGAAATCAAGAAGCTGGCCAACAGCTTCCTCGACAAACCGGTATTGATTGAAGTGGCGCGCAGCAATGCCACCGCCGAGAAGGTCACGCAGGTCGTCTACAAGGTCGACGAAGAACAAAAGCGCGACGTCGTCGAATTCCTGATCCGCCAGCGCGAGCTGAAGCAGGTGATCGTGTTTTCCAACACCAAGATCGGTGCCTCGCGCCTGTCGCGCCACCTGGAACAAACCGGCATCAAGGCCTCGGCGATCCACGGCGACAAGACCCAGCAGGAACGGATGGCCGCCCTCGAGTCCTTCAAGAAGGGCGAGATCGAAGTGCTGGTGGCAACCGACGTCGCCGCGCGCGGCCTCGACATTTCCGACCTGCCGTGCGTGATCAACTTCGATTTGCCCTACAACGCGGAGGACTACGTGCACCGCATCGGCCGTACCGGCCGCGCCGGCGCCTCGGGCGACGCCCTGTCGGTGTACTCGGACAAGGACGAGCGCTTGCTGGCCGACATCGAGAAGCTGATCAAGCAGACCATCACGCGCGGCGAGCTGGCCGGTTTCGCACCACGTGGCCGCGGCCGCGATGCCGAACGCGGCGAACGTGCGCCACGGGGCGAACGCGTCGAACGCGGTGGCGAGCGTGGCGGCGAACGCAGTGCACCGCGCCGCGCCGACGCCGATGTGCGTCCGGCACGCAGCTACGGCGCCGGTCCGTCGCCGCGCCGCGAGAAGGTCGATCCGTGGTTCCTCAAGCCCTACGAGCCTGCCAGCGCACCGCGCCAGGAAGCCGCACCGGCGGCTTCAGGCAACGCCCGTGGCAAGCCGAAGCAGAAACTGGCCGCGCTGCTGGGTGGCCTGCCGAAGCCGCAGCCGCAGTAAGCCGCCGGCGCAAGATCTGGCCGGATCAACGCCGGCATCGATTCACTCGGTCGCGGCGGCCCGTGGCAGGATCGCGAGCACCCGCGACAACAGCTCTTCCTGGTGGTAGGGCTTGGTGAGGATATCGAACGGCTGGGTGCGCGACACTGCCGGCAGTTCGTCCATGTAGCCGGTGGTGATCAGGATGGGCGTATCCGGCCGGCGCGCGCGTACCTGGTCGGCCAGCTGCAGGCCATTCATCCCGCCCGGCATCATCACATCGGTAAATATCAGGTCGACTTCCTTGCCTTCCGTGAGCAGCGCCAGCGCCTGCTCGCCGCTCGGCACCGCCATCACCGCGTAGCCAGCTCCGCCCAGCACGCTTTCGGCCAATTCGCGCACGTCCTCGTTGTCTTCAACGACCAGGATGCGCGGCTTGCTCGCTTGCTCTTCTGCCGAGGCCGGTTGCGTGGCATCGGCGCGGGTCGCTGCCTCTTCCTTGCTGTCGGCCGGGAAGATCATGCGCACCGTGGTGCCGCGGCCGGGCGTGCTGTCGAGTTCAAGGCGTCCACGCGACTGCTGCACGAAACCATGCACCATTGCCAGACCGAGGCCCGTGCCTGGTCCCTTGGTGGTGAAGAAGGGTTCGGTCGCGCGCCGCATCACTTCCGGGGCCATGCCTTCGCCTTCGTCGATGATCGACACGATCACCTGGCCGCTGGCGGCCGGCCCGTCCTGGCTTTCCGGCCTGTCCGGCTGCCACTGTGTGCGCACCCACACCGCGCCGCCTTCTGGCATGGCATCGCGCGCATTGATGATGACGTTGAGCAGGGCCATTTCGAGATGGGTCGGATCGAGCCAGCAGGAGGGCAGGCCGGGATGCAGGTCGAGTTGCAGCCGCACGCGGTCGCCCAGGGTGCGTACCAGCAGGTCGGAAAATTCGGCCAGCAGGGCGTTCAGGTTGACCCGGCGCGGCTCCAGGCGTTGCTTGCGCGCGAAGGTCAGCAACTGCTGGGTCAGCTTGCCGGCCTTCATCGCCGCGCGCTGGGCGCGCTGGATCGGCTCGGCCGCCCGGGTATGGGGGCCGAGTGCCAGCATCGCGAGCTCCAGGTTTCCGTTGATCACCTGTAGCAAATTGTTGAAGTCGTGCGCCATGCCGGCGGTCAGCTGGCCGATGGCTTCCATCTTCTGCGCCTGTACCGAGGATTGTTCGATCGCGCGGCGCTGGGTGATGTCCATCTGCGAGGCGAAAAAATACAGCAGCTCGCCGTCCTGGTCGAAGATCGGTCCGATGTACAGGGCGTTCCAGAAGGCGCTACCGTCGGCCTTGTAGTTCAGGACGTCGACGGCCACGGCGCGCCGCTCGGCCAGGGCGGCGCGGATCTCGTCCACCGTGTTCGGGTCGGTTTGCGGTCCCTGCAGGAAGCGGCAATTGCGGCCGATGACGTCCTTCTCTTCGTAGAGCGTGAGGTCGAGGAAGGCGCGGTTGGCGAAGGCAATCGGATTGTCCGGCTGGCGCGGATCGGTCACCACCATCGGCATGCGCGTCATTTCGACGGCGGCGAAGAAGATGTTGCCGCGGTCCTGGAGGCTCGGGTTTTCGATATAGCCGGCCTGCCAGTGCTTCATGCCCGGATTGCCAAGCGGATTGAAAGCGCTGCCCTCGACCTCGCCGTCGGCAGGCACGCCGACGCTCTGGCCCTTACCCTGCAGGTCAAGGGCCTTGCCCGCACTCTCTTCAGGGGTCGATCCGGTAGCCATGGGTTCCTTTCGCGCCTTCCGCAGGCGGCCGTATGTCGTTGCGAGGTAGTACCGGCTCGATGCTAACGCGGAGGCGGGTTCGCCAACTGTGCGCGTCTTCACCGAATGTCCGAAACGAAAAAGCCGACGGGCGGGAGGCGGATCAACAGCGCGCACCTTAGTAATTGAGTAACAACGCGCACATCATGCTAACATTCGCTATTGCGTGCTGATGACTTAGGGCGACAGGCCGTAACTCGCACAGCCGCATCGTGGGCGATCTTGTGCCAATACCTCGACGCCTGCCGACAGGCCCCCGTATCAACATGAACTGCCCGTGCCAGACGCGTGCATGCGAACGCCAGTCCGAGTACCAGCGGCACGCCGCTGGCAGCTCAGGTGGATACACCACGCGTCCTGTTGGCAATGTCCAACCTCATGCATGGAAAATGGAATGATTATAGTTACCGGCGGGGCCGGATTCATCGGCTCGAATTTTGTCCTTGGCTGGCTGGCGCATTCCGACGAGCCTGTCATCAACCTCGACCGCCTCACCTACGCCGGCAACATCAAGAATTTGCACAGCATCGAGGGCGACCCGCGGCATGTCTTCGTCAAGGGCGACATCTGCGACCCCGCGCTCGTTGCCGAACTCTTCAGGACCTACAAGCCGCGCGCCATCGTGCACTTCGCCGCCGAAAGCCATGTCGACCGTTCGATCCACGGGCCGGCCGAATTCATCCGCACGAACATCAACGGCACCTTCACCCTGCTGGAAGCCGCACGCGCGTACTGGAGCGGCCTCGACGGCGACGCGAAAGCTGCTTTCCGTTTCCTGCACGTCTCGACGGACGAAGTCTACGGCACCCTCGACGCCGCTGCGCCGCCATTCTCCGAAACGACACCTTACGCGCCGAACAGCCCCTACTCGGCAAGCAAGGCAGCGTCCGACCACCTGGTGCGTTCCTACCATCACACCTATGGCCTGCCGACGCTGACGACCAACTGCTCGAACAATTACGGGCCGTACCACTTTCCCGAGAAACTGATCCCGCTCGTGATCGCCAATGCGCGCGCCGGCAAACCGCTGCCGATCTACGGCGACGGCCTGCAGGTGCGCGACTGGCTGTACGTGGGCGACCACTGCGCCGCGATCCGGACCGTGCTGGCTGGCGGGCGGACGGGCGAGACCTACAACATCGGCGGCTGGAACGAAATGACCAACCTCGAGGTGGTAACGCGCCTGTGCGCGCTGCTCGACGAACTCGAGCCGAAAGCCCAGGGCAGCTACCGCGACCAGATCACCTATGTCACGGACCGGCCAGGGCACGACCGCCGCTATGCCATCGACGCCCGCAAGATTGAACGCGAACTGGGCTGGAAGCCGGTCGAAACCTTCGAGACCGGCATCCGCAAGACGGTCGAGTGGTACCTCGCCAACGATGCCTGGGTGCGCGACATCCAGTCGGGCGAGTACCTGACATGGATCGACCGGAACTACACGGCCAGGGACGCTACACCCGGAGTATCGCCATGACGACAAACATCCAGCGCAAGGGGATCATTCTTGCGGGCGGGTCCGGTACCCGCCTGTACCCGGTCACCCGCAGCGTCTCGAAGCAATTGCTGCCTGTGTACGACAAGCCGATGATCTACTATCCGCTGTCGACCCTGATGCTGGCCGGGATCCGCGACATCCTGGTCATCTCGACGCCGGAAGACACCGGCCGCTTTGCCGAATTGCTGGGCGATGGCAGCCAGTGGGGCCTGAACCTGAGCTATGCCGTCCAGCCCACGCCCGACGGCCTGGCACGCGCCTTCGTGATCGGCCGCAGCTTCGTCGGGCAATCGCCCTCGGCTTTGATTCTCGGCGACAACATCTTCTACGGTACCGACCTCGAGGCGAAGCTGCGCTCGGCCGGCGAGCAGCCTGAAGGCAGCACGGTGTTCGCCTACCACGTGCACGATCCCGAACGCTATGGCGTCGTCGCGTTCGACCAGGAGCGCCGCGCGATCAGCATCGAAGAGAAGCCGGCCGTGCCGAAATCGAACTACGCCGTCACGGGCCTGTATTTCTACGACAACGATGTCTGCGATATCGCCGCCGGCATCACGCCATCGGCGCGTGGCGAATACGAAATCACCGACGTCAACCGGGTCTACCTCGAACGCGGCCGCCTCGATGTCGAAATCATGGGTCGCGGCACGGCCTGGCTGGACACCGGCACCCACGATTCGCTGCTCGAGGCGGCACAGTTCATCGCGACCATCGAAAAGCGCCAGGGCCTCAAAATCTGCTGCCCTGAAGAAATCGCCTACCGCAAGAATTACATCGATGGCGAGCAGCTCGCCAGGCTGGCCGCGCCACTGGAAAAGAACGGCTACGGCCAGTACCTGCAGCGCGTGCTGAACGACCGGGGCGTCTGAGCGCATCTGCTCGGCGCAGCGTCGAAGGCGGTGCGCCTGCCCGGCAGGGCGGTGCCTTGCCGCCTTGCGGGTCGTTCAGCGATATCGAGGATGGAATCTGGCCGGCAAGCGCTTGCGTGCGCCCTTGCCTGCCATGTCGGCTGTTGCCACGAACAAAAAAGGCGCCGGCGCAATGTGCAGATTACAATAGTAAAATTTTCTATCTTACAATTTCAATATGCGCCTCGCCGCGCAGGTTCCAGTGAGGGTAATACGAATGCAGCAAATTAATGACTTGTCCGCGCGGATCGGCCAGTACCAGGAGCAGATCCAGGCAGCGGTGGCGCGCGTGATCGCCAGCGGCTGGGTAGTGCTCGGACCGGAAGTGAAGCAGTTCGAGCAGGCCTTCGCCGCCTACATCGGCGCCAGCGACTGCATCAGCGTTGCCAACGGCACCGATGCGATCGAACTCGGCCTGAAGGCGATCGGCGTGGCCGCGGGCGACCGTGTCGCGACCGTCGCCAATGCCAGCATGTACACCACCACGGCACTGCTGGCCATCGGCGCCGAGCCGGTGTTCATGGACGTCGACCTCGACAGCCGCTGCGCCAGCCTGGCCGAAGTCACCCGCGCGGTCGATGCCGGGGTCAAGGCCGTCGTCGTCACCCACCTGTACGGCCTGGCGGCGCCCGAGATCGCCGGGATCGCCGCTTTCTGCGCGCAGCGCGGGGTGCCGCTGTTCGAGGATTGCGCCCAGGCGCACGGCGCGGCTATCGGCGGCAAGCGCACCGGCACCTTCGGCCTCGCTTCCAGCTTCAGCTTCTACCCGACCAAGAACCTCGGCGCCACGGGCGACGGCGGCGCCGTCGTCACCAGCGACCCGGATGTGGCGCGCCGCATGCGCGCCTTGCGCCAGTACGGCTGGTCGGACAAGTACAAGGTCGATGTCGCGGGCGCCCGCAACAGCCGCCTCGACGAGATGCAGGCGGCCATCCTCAGCGCCTTCCTGCCGGGCCTGGACGACGCCAATGCGCGCCGCCTCGCCATCGCGGAACGCTACCGTGCCGGCTTGTCCCATCCGGAAGTCCAGGTGCCGCAAGCCGGCGGTTCGGCCTACGTCGGGCACCTGTACGTGATCCGCAGCCCACGGCGCGACGCGCTGCGCGCGCACCTGCGCGAGGCCGGTATCGCTTCCGATGTCCATTACCCGATTCCGGACCACCGCCAGCCGGTGTTCGGTGGGCGCTATGCCGAGGTGCGCCTCGACAATACCGAGCGTCTCGCCGCCGAAATCCTGACATTGCCGTGCTACCCCGAGATGCGCGACGCCGACGTCGACCGCGTCGTGGAGGCTGTCAACGGCTGGGGCAAATGAAGTATTCCGTCGTTATCCCGGTCTACCGGAACGCCGAATCGATTCCGCGCCTGGTCGAGGCGCTGATCGGCATGAACCGCGCGCTCGATGGCGAGATGGAAGCGGTGTTCGTCGTCGATGGCAGTCCCGACCAGTCGTTCGCGCTGCTGCGCGAGCACATCGAACGCCTCGACTTCCCGGCCCAGCTGCTGGCGCACTCGCGCAATTTCGGCTCGTTCCCGGCCATCCGGACCGGCCTGCAGGCCGCCCGCGGCAGCTTTTTCGGCGTGATGGCGGCGGATTTGCAGGAGCCGCCCGAGCTGCTCGTCGCGTTCTTCAGGGCGCTTGCCGCCGACGAATGCGATGTCGCCATCGGTACCCGCAACGCCCGCAACGATCCGGCGTCCTCGCGCCTGGCGTCGTCCCTGTTCTGGGGCATGTACCGCAAGCTGGTCGTGCCCGACATGCCGCCGGGTGGCGTCGACGTATTCGGTTGCAACACCGTCTTCCGCGACCAACTGCTGGCGCTCGACGAGTCGCGCTCTTCCTTGATCGCGCTCATCTTCTGGCTCGGTTTCCGGCGCAAGCTGGTCGGCTACGAGCGCCTGGTGCGCCAGGAGGGCAAGTCGGCCTGGACCCTGAGCAAGAAGATCGACTACATGATGGACAGTATCTTCGCATTCACGGACTATCCGATCCGCCTCTTGATGCGCATTGGCGCGCTCGGCTCGGCCGCGTCGCTGGGCGTCGCCCTCATGGTGGCCGTCGCCCGGCTCGTCGGTGCCATCTCGGTACCGGGCTACGCGGCGACGATGCTCGCGGTGCTGGTGCTGGGCGCACTCAACCTGCTCGGCCTCGACCTGGTCGGTACCTACGCCTGGCGTGCCTACGAAAACAGCAAGCAGCGGCCGCTGGCCGTGGTGGCGATGCGGGTTGCCAACCGGGTCGGGTGATGCCGGCCGGGTTCGGCAGCGGGACCGTGCTGGCGCGCCGATGATCGCTGCCGGCCGCGGTACCCGGAGGGGCGATGCAGCGGGGAGGGCGGCGCGGTCGCCGCACTCACATCTTTCCTATTTATGAACGAAAGCGGTAATGTTATGACGCAAGCTGTTTCCCCATTCGTGCACGACGGTGCCGAGGTTGCCGGCGATTGCCATCTGGGCGATTTCGTCGTCGTCTATGCCGGCGCCCGCCTGGCCGGCGGCAGCCGGGTCGAGGGTTTCACCCAGCTCTGGCCTGGCGTGCGTCTCGAGCAGGGGGCGTCCCTGGGCCCCGGCGTGACCTTCGAGCGCGGCGCCGACGGTGCGCCGGCCGACATCGTCGTCGGCGCGGGTGCCCGCATCGGCGCCGGCGCGACGGTGCGCTGCGGCGTGACCATCGGCGGCGGTGCGGTCGTCGAGGCCGGCACGCTGGTGGCACAATCGGTTCCCCCCGTATGCGATCGTCTCGGGCGTGCCGGCGCGCATTACCGGTTACGTCGAGAAGTCGCCGGGCTCGGGTGCCCGCCTGTGGCACAACCAGGCCGAGTTCCCCGAGCGCCAGGCTGTGGTGCCTCTCGGCGTCGGGGACGTGACCCTGCATCGCACGAAGCTGGTGCGCGATCCGCGCGGCGATCTCTCGGTCGGCGAATTCCCGCGCGACATCCCGTTCGACGTCAAGCGCTACTTCCTCGTGTTCAACGTGCCCAGCGAAAAGACGCGCGGCGAGCACGCCCACCACAAGTGCCACCAGTTCCTGCTGTGCGTGAAAGGCAGCTGCGCCGTCGTCGTCGACGATGGCCACGACCGCTGCGAAGTGCTGCTCGAGTCGCCCGACATGGGCATCCACCTGCCGCCGCTGACCTGGGGCATCCAGTACAAGTATTCGAGCGATGCGGTGCTGCTGGTGTTCACCTCGCACTACTACGAGGCCGAGGACTACATCCGCGACTATGCCGAATTCGTCGACATCGTGCGCGGCAAGCAAGCGCAATAATGAAGGACAAGCCTTGACGATGACGCCTGCCGCCAGGGGCCCGGACTGGCAACGCTGGCTGCGTTTCCTGTGCGGAGGCGCGGCCAATACGCTGTTCACCTACCTGCTGTACCTGGGGCTGATCCAGCTGTTGCCCTACCAGGCGGCCTATCTTGCCGCCTACGTCGTCGGCATCGTGCTCGCCTACTGGCTCAATGCCCGCTTCGTCTTCAAGGTGCCCCTGTCCTGGCGCGGGCTGTTCGCGTACCCCGTGGTCTACCTGGTGCAGTACGTGGTGGCGGCCGGCTTGCTGGAGGTGCTGGTGAAGCTCGGCGGGGTGCCGCCGGCCTACGCCCCGCTGGTGGTCACCGCGGTGCTGTTGCCGCTTACCTATCTGATGAACAAAGTCGTGTTGAGGCGCAGTGCGCGCCCGGCCGTCCCGGTACCAGCTTCGAAACATGAAAACCAATAAGCAAAACGTCGGCTCCGTGCTGTTCGCACCCGTATCGATGCGTTCGATCCTGCGCCGCGAATGGCCGTGGTGGCTGGCCGGCGCCATCGTGAGCGTCGTGCTGGCGAGCGTGCTGATGTCCGGCTGGCCGAACGGCTTGCTGCCGGATCTGCGCGTGCCATACAGCTATTCGGGCGATGGCATGAGCCATGCGTGGATGGCACAACGCGTGATCGAAGGCTGGATCTTCGACAATCCCCGCAGCGGCTATCCCTTCGGTTCGAATTTCCTCGACTACCCCGGCTCCGATAGCGGCAACCTGCTGGTGCTCAAACTGCTGGGGCTGGTGACGGATAGCCCGTATGCGGCCGTCAGCCTGTATTTCCTGGCCGGTTTCGCCGTGACCTTTGTCTGTGCCTACGGCGCCATGCGCGCTTTCGGGCTGCATCGGCCGTTCGCACTGGCCGGTGCGATGCTGTTCAATTTCGTGCCCTTCCACTTCCTGCGCTTCGACCACCTGTTCTACACCTGGTATTTCGTGGCCCCCCTGTTTTTCCATATCGCCTTGCGCATCGCGAACGCCTCGCGCGCGGCGCCTCCGGATGGGCCGCAAGGGCGGCTGTCCGGATGGCTCGCCGCGGCGTGCCTGCTTGCGCTGGGCTGCTTCGGCGTGTACTACGCCGCCTTCGGCCTGATCCTGCTGGGGGTCGTGTTCCTGGCGGGGCTGCTGGGGCCGCTCGACCTGAAAGCCGTGCGCCTGGCGGCGCTGGCCATCTGCCTGGTCGTGCTCGGGGTGCTCGCCAATGTCGCACCGAACGTGGTGCACAAGTACCGCAACGGACCGAACCCCGAGGTGGCCCAGCGCAGCGCGGTCGACGCCGAACTGTATGCGTTCAAGCTGGTCCAGCTGGTGTACCCGAGGCCGGACCACCGCAGTTCGCGCGCCGGCAACATGACGAAGCGCTACAACGAGACCTTCCCGCTCGTGAACGAGAACTTTACGTCCAGCCTGGGCGCCGTTGGCGCAGCCGGCTTCCTCGGCATGTTCCTGCTGCTGTGCGCCGTGCTGGCGGGACGCAAGGTCGATCGCAAGCTCCAGCTGGTCGCCTTGCTGAGCTTCGTGCTCTTCATGTTCGGTACCATCGGCGGCTTCGGTTCCCTGTTCGCGCAGCTGGTCACGTCGGCCCTGCGTGGCTGGAGCCGGATCAGCATCTTCATCGCGTTCGGGGCCCTGCTGTTCTTCTTCATGGTACTGCAGGCGCTGTGCCGGCGCTTCCCGGGCGAGCGCCGGCTGGCGCTGGCCGCCGTCGCCGCGGCCGTCACGCTGGTCGGCCTGTACGACCAGACCACGACCGCTTGCCGCAGCTGCATTGCGGCGACGCAGACCCGTTTCGAGCGCGACAGCGACTTCGTTGCCGCCATCGAGCGTTCGCTGGCCCCGGGCAGCGCCGTCTACCAGCTGCCCTACATGCCGTTTCCCGAGGTGCCCAACCAGGTACGCCTGGCAAGCTACGACCTGGCGTCGGGCGTGCTCAATTCGCGCTCCCTGAAGTGGAGCTATGCAGGGATGAAGGGCCGCAACGGCGACGGCTTCTTCCGCGCACTGGCGCAGGAACCGGTCGAGAAGCAAATCAAGGTCATCCGCCGCCTCGGCTTCGCGGGCGTGTATATCGACCGCCGCGGCTATGCCGACAATGGCCAGGCGATCGTCCAGCGCTTCACCGAGGCACTCGGGCACGGTCCCGCCATCGAGCGCGCGGACAAGGAAATCGTGTTCTTCCCGCTCGGGCCCGGCAGCACGCCCCAGGCCGAACTGGCGGGACTGAGCGACGTCGAGCTGGCGGCCAGGGCCGGCTTCATCGCCGACCGGCACGGGCTGCGCTACGAGGCGAGCCTGGCGCAGGGGATCGATTTCAAACGGCCCGACTACCCCATATTCGTCCGGGACATCGCCGGTCTCTCCGTTCCCGAGGCATGGGGACGCTGGACCGACGCGAGCCTCGCGCCGGCCCTGCGCATCGATTTCGCCGCTCCCTTGCCGCGCCGTTTCACGCTGGTGCTCGACGCGCGGCCATTCGGCCCGAATGCGGGACGCGAGCTGATCGTGCGCATGGGAAGCCATACCCTGCGCATCAAGCTGCAGGATGGGCCGGCCGAATACCGGCAGGTGGTGGACCTGGCGGACGAGTCGGTCAGCCGTATCGAACTGGTACCGCCGCAGCCGACGTCGCCGCAGGAACTCGGCCAGAACGGCGACCAGCGCAAGCTGGGCATCGGCATCGCCCGCCTGGCGATCGAGTAGGCGGCAGCAGGCGGTATCGACGGCCGGGGTCTCCCGGCCGTTGTCGTTTCATGGGCAGGATGGGTCCTTGCGGCATGCGCGCCGCAGCCGGAACACGCTGAGCGCGGCGCGCCGCGCAGGCGGCCATGTCATGTGGGAAAAGGTGCCAGCCTGGGCGCGGCGGCGCGCCAGGCCGGCCGGGCGTTCAGGCTGCCGCCGCGAATGCTGTCGCGGGCAGCGACAGGTCGAATCCGGACGGCTCGCCGTCCAGCACGCGCAACAATTGCTCGGCGTTCTGGCGCCAGGTCCGCGACGGCATCGCGCCCGAGCCCGGGACGGTGCCGGCGGCGCGGCGTTCCAGCCAGTCGCGCACCGCGGCGACCAGTGCCGCCGGTTCCATGCCGTCGAAGTAGAGTGCATGCTCCTGTGCGACCTCGCGAAACACCGGCAGGCCACGCGCCAGGATCGGCAGGCCGTAGCGTGCCGCCTCGATCAGCGGCAGGCCGAAGCCTTCGCCTTCGCTCGGTTGCAGCAGGCAGGTGCTGTTGCGGTAGATGGTTTCGAGGAGCTGGTCGTCCACGCCCTGCAGCCACAACAGGCGTTTGCCCGCTTCCGGGTGCTTGCCCAGGCGCTCGACGATGGTCGGGATGGTGCGCCGCTCGGCTTCCGGCAATCCTTTCCAGCCTTCGTTGCCGACGATGACGAGGTTGACCTGTTCGCCCTCCGCCCACAATTGTTCGAACGCGGCCAGGGTCTGCAAATGGCCTTTACGGGGCTCGATCGTGCCCACCATCAGGAAGCTCGGGCGCGCCCGGGGTGGCCGCCATCTCGACCGCCGCCGCGGGGCTGGTGCCGCTTGCAGGGGCGTGGTCGATGTCGGCGCCATGGTGCAGTACCGCCAGCTTCAGCGGGCGTGGCGGCGGGTTGTCCTGCCGTCCCAGCCAGTCCTCGGCCTCGCGCGCGACTGCCGCCGAAATGCACAGCAGGCGGTCGGCATTGGCGGCGATGCAGCGCAGCCAGTTGGCGTGGATGCGCTCGGATTTGCTCGGGAAAAATTCGGGGCGCAGGACCGGCAGCAAATCATGGATCAGGAAATTGATCGATACGCCGTGGGCCCGCAGCTGCGCATAGACGCCGGCGCGGGCCGCTTCGCAGACCGCCACCGGGGAGTAATCGGCGCTGTAGAGGAGGTCGCCGGGCTGGAAGTCGATTGGCGCGTCGTGCAGGGCAGGCGCGTGGATGCCCAGCAGCTGCACCGCGTAGCGGCGCGCGTAGCGGTAGTGCCAGCTGCCGCCCTCGGCGCTCAGGTAGACCGGCTCGATGCGCACGCCATGCTGGCGCAGGCGCAGCAGCTCGAGCAGCTGGGTACGCACGACGCGCTCGATGCCGGTCTTCAGGTCGTGCTGGACGATTGTCGAGACGTCGACCAGCAACTGGCGTGGCGCCAGCGGGGACGGTGCGCGCGCCAGCGCCGCGGCGAGGGTGCGCAAGGCCGTGTCGTCGGCGCCGACCGACGGGAGCGATGCCAGCGCCGGCAGCAGCGCGTGGGAGCTCGACTCGGCCTCGACCATCGCCAGGTCGAGCGCATCGCGGTAGCGCGCGGCGCAGTGGTCCGGGCGATGCTGGCTGCGCAGCAGGTCGCGCGCGCGGCCGCCCAGCTCGTCGCGGCGTTCGCGGTCGCGGTGCAGGGTTTCCAGCGCAGCGACGAGCTCGGCCTTCTCGAAATGGTCGGGCAGCATCCACACGGCGTCGTGCGGCAGGGCCGCCATCGAACCGTTGGCGTTGACGATGGCCGGCAGGCCGTAGTTCATGACATCGAGCACGGCGGCCGAGGTCTCGCCGCGCGAAATGCTGCGCAGCTGGACGCCCAGGTCGGCCGCCTGCAGGTACTGGTGATAGGCGGCGTCGTCGGTCCAGCCGGCGATGCGGACGGTGCGACCGGCGCCGGCATCGTCGATGGTGTCGGTCAGGCGCGCGCCGAACTCGCCGGCGTGGTTGGCGCCGACCAGTACCAGCATGCAGTTCGGATCCTGGTGCAGGCTCGAGGCCAGCCACGCATCCACCAGTACGTCGCTGAGCTTGCTCGGGCCGATATAGCCGAATGTACACACGAGGAAGGTATCGTCGGCGATCCCGAGCGCGGCACGGGCGGCCTGGCGGTCCTGCAGCGCCGGGGCCGCGCGCGGCAGCGGCACCACGGTCCAGTTGCGGGCAGCCTCGGGGCCATACCATTGCTGGGCCAGCTGGAGCGCGTGCTCGGAATGCACGATGATGCGCGTCGCTCCCTCGAGCACCTCGAGGTTGCACGGAAAGTCGTTCATCGCCGCCGCGTGGTTGTCGGGCAGCTGGCTGGCCTGCAGGGCGCCGAAACCGTGCGAGTGGAACAGCGAATCGCTCCAGGCGTTCGGGATCCCGCCGGTCATCTGCTCGTAGGCCAGCACGCTGCTCAGGAAAAAGTCGTGCAGGACCACCACGCCCGGGTGCTGGCTCAGCAGGCCGAACATGTCGCTGTGGAAGGGGCTGTTGCCGAACTGGTAGAGCAGCTGGTCGAATTCGTGCGCGTGCTCGGCCAGCCAGGCGGTATCGTGGCGCGGCAGGGCGGCCAGCGCCGGCGACAGCACGACCTCTTCCTGCTGGACGATCAGGGTGATCTCGAAATCGTCGAGCATGGCCGGCAGCAGCTGGGCCGCGTAGTCGGCAATCCCGGTACGCTCCGGCGGCAGCGGCGTGACGAAGGCGAGCCGGCGCCGGGTGCGGGGAGGAACAGGCGCCGTGTCGCCGCCAGCATGGCGCTGTTCCGGGGCGGCCAGCAGGGCGCGCGCCGCGCCGGCCGGATCGGCCGCATCGCGCTGCAGCACGCGGCGTTCGTCAAGCCGGGCGGCAGCCTGCTCGCGCGCGGCGTCGGACAGCGCCAGCACCAGGTCGGCGCGGCCGAGCAGGGCCAAGCGGCTGTCGCGGAAGACCTGCTCGGCCGCGTCGGACGGCGCGGCGGCAGCCGCGGCCGGGTCGAGCAGCAGCGCAACCAGCGGACCGTGCCCGAATTCGCCGATCGACAGCACGCTGGCGTCGTCGCAGCCGTCGAACGGCCCGCAGGCGAGCACGGCGTCGGCAACCAGCTGCGCGATCGTGAATTCGCGCACCAGCTCGCTGGCACGGCGGCGCTCGGCACTGGCTGCCTGGCGCAGCTGCAGCGGGAGCAGGGGATCGAATACGCGGATGTGCTGCGGCGCCAGCAGGCCGGCCAAGCGTGCACGCAGCTCGGCCACCGGGGCAGGGCGCCGTTGAGCAGGATGCGGAAGCTGTGCGCACCGGGCGCGTGCAGCAGCGCCATGGCAAGCGCGAGCGCGCGCTGGCCCTGGCCGTGTTCGTGGCCATGCAGCTGGGCCGTCTGCAAATCGATGACGATACGCATCAATCAGTCCTTCGGTTTCGATGCCGCGCGCAGGGCGCGGTAGATTGACAGGCTGCGCGGCGACATCTGCAGCGCCAGCGGGTCGATGTCGGCCGGGGCGGCGCTGGCGGCGGCCGCCGGTGCATACATCAGTTGCATCAAGCGGGTATGCAGGCGCGGGAAATGCGTGACCAGGCGGCGCGCGACGCGTTTCAGCGCCGGGCGCCGCAGCACGCCCTGGACGACGCGGCGCACCGGGGCGTAGGCGGGCTGGCGCAGGCGGCTCGTCCTGGCGGCATCGAGCAGCCGGCGCCGGCCACTGCCGAGCATGCGCACGAGGCGCACCTTGATGCCGCCACGCCGCAGCAGCAGCTCGCCGAGTTGGTGGCGCAGCGCCGCCGCTTCCGACTCGGCATGGGTCAGGCGGCCTTCGATCCAGGCCACGTGCTGGGCCAGCCTGGCGCTTTCGTCGACCGCATGCTGGTGCGAGGCTTCCAGCTCGAGGACCCGTGTGCGCAGGCGCTTGACGACGGGTTCGTCGGTTGCCCGCGCGAGCCGCTGTACGTTCTCCTCGAGACCGTCGAGCCGCAGGTCTGCCTGCTCCTGGCTCCGCTCGCATTCGAGCAACCGCTCGCCAAAGCCGGCTTGTGCCGCGGTCAGCAGCGCCTGCTCCTCGCCCAGCCCCACCGTGCTCGCATGCACATGCGCGATCTGGGCGTCGACCGTGGCCAGTTGCTGCTGTACCGCCAGGCCGGTGGCAGTCTGCTGCTCGCGTACGCCAATAAGCTCGCCGCGCAGGGCATCCTGCCCTTGCTGGTAGCGCTGGGCCAGGTCGTGCAGGTCGAGACCATGGGTGGCGGCGAACGCGTTGTCGATGGAGGCCAGGTGCGCGGGCGCGCCCGCTTTCTGGGCCACCACGCTGTAGTCGGGACTGACGCCGGCCAGGACATCGAACAGCCCGACGCCGGCCGCGTCGCGCAGGTGCTCCGCCTCCTGCAGGCGCAGGATCGTGTGGCGCCCGAAGCCGCCGAATTCGACCGCGAATCCCAGCAGCTTCGGCGTCAGTGGCCGCAGGTGGGAGGGATCGTCGTAGAACGACGAGGTGCCGACCACCAGGTTCTCGGGGTTCGGCGTCTCCATGATCAGGAGACCGCCGGGCTGCAGCACCCGCAAGGCTTCGGCGATGAGGGCCTGGACCTGTTCGAACGGGATGTGCTCGACCAGGTGGAAGGCCGACACCACCGCCAGGCTGCCGTCGGGACGGGCGCGCAGCGCCTCCAGCGCATCGCCGTTGACGACCCGCAGGCCGCGTTCGCGGCAGGCGGCCAGCATGCCCTCGTCGAGGTCGACGCCTTCGGCTGCGAAGCCGGCCTGGGTCAGCAGTTCCAGCCACTCGCCGCGGCCGCAGCCGAGGTCGAGCGCGGCTGCGCCCTCGTGCACCAGGGGGCGCACGAAGGGCAGGTACACAGCCAGGCGCGCGCTGATGACGTCGCGGCTGCCGCGGTAGCGGTCCTCGAATGCACGATAGAACCCGCCGCTCATCGCGCGATCTCGAGGTCGGGTTCGAGCCAGGTATTGCCCACGAATGGCTTACGGTTCATGTTCGTCACGATAAAGAGGTAGGCGAGGTCGCGCCATTCATAATTGTCTGCAAGGTGCGTCTCGGTGCTGGTCAGCGCCGTGGTGATCGAATAGCTGCCGTCGCCCAGGTTGAGGGGGAAGCGGAAACGGAACTCGACTTCTTCGCCGGGCCGCAGGTCGGTCAGCGCCTGTTCGAGGTGGTGGGTGTTGGTGCCGTAGATGGGCTGGCCGAGACGGTCCTTGATCATGTAGCCCAGCACCAGGCGCGGCAGCGCGGCATGCACGCGCGCGCGGATGCGCAGGGTAACGGCTTCGCCGACATTGACCATCTCGAGCGGAGCGCCGGCGGCGTTTTCGAGCGTGATCGAGGTGACCGTCGCTTCGCCGCTGCCCGATGTCGTCTGCACGCGGCCTTCACCGGTCACGACCTGCTTGACGCTGGAATTTTCGCGCTCGGCGATGAGCGCATTGTAGTAATCCATCACCTCCTCGGGCGCACCCTGCTTGACCAGGCTGCCGCCGTCGAGCAGCAGGGCGCGGTCGCAGATGGCCTGCATCGCGACCCGGTCGTGGCTGACGATGAGCAAGGTGGTGCCGAGTTCACGAAAGCCCCGGATGCGCTCGAAGCTGCGGTGCTGGAAATAGGTGTCGCCCACCGACAGCGCCTCGTCGATGATCAGGATGTCGGGGCGGCGCGCCGTGGCCACGCTGAAGGCCAGGCGCACCTGCATGCCCGAGGAGTAGACCCGTACCGGCTGGTCGATGTAGTCGCCGATGCCGGCGAATTCCTCGATCTCCGGCATCAGCTCGTCCATGTCCAGGGCCGTCAGGCCGATCAGCTGGCCGGCCATGTAGGCGTTCTGGCGTCCGGTGAATTCGGGGTGGAAGCCCATGCCCAGTTCGAGCAGGGCGGCCACGCGGCCGTGCATGGTGACGCCGCCGGTGGTCGGCTGGGTGGTGCCGGTAATGAGTTTGAGCAGGGTGCTCTTGCCGGCGCCGTTGATCCCGATGATGCCCACCGCTTCGCCCGGGGCCAGCTGGAAGCTGATGTCGCGCAGCACCCATTTGAGCGTGTGCCGGGGGCCGCGGAAGGGCAGCAGCCATTCCCGCAGGCGCGCCGAGCGCGTGTGGTACTGCTTGTACGCCTTGCCCAGGTGCGAGACGATAACACTGCCCATCACGCTGCCCCTCATAGTTCGTCCACCATTTCGCCGGCGCGCTTGCGGAACAGCAGCAGGCCGAACACGCACAGCAGCAGCGACAGCAGCGCCACCGGCCACAGGCTGGCCCAGTCGGGCAGGGCGCCGTGCACCAGCACGGTCTGGTAGGCCATGACGAGGGTCGCCATCGGGTTCCACACCAGCCAGGCGCGCACTTCCGGCGGCAGCGCCGTCACCGGGTAGACGATCGGGGTGAACCAGAACCAGAACTGCAGCAGGATGGCGAAGAACTGGCCGACGTCGCGGAAGAAGACGTTCAGTACGCCGACGATGATGCCGAGCGAAATGGCGAACACGATCTGGATCAGCAGCACCGGCAGCAGCGCCAGGAACACCCAGCCCGGGAAGGAGCCGGACAGCACCAGGAACAGCGTGAACAGGCCGAACACGATGCCGAAATTGACGAGGGCATTGAGCACGACGATGATCGGCAGGCACAGGCGCGGGAACTGCAGTTTTTTCAGCAGGTTCGCGTTCTCGAGGAAGACGGTCTGGCTGCGCCCGGTAATCTCGGCAAACAGGGCCCAGGTGAGGGTGCCGGCGCACAGGTAGATGCTGTAGGCATAGGGCGAAATCGAACCGGCCAGGCGGTTGCCCATGACTTGCGAGAACACCAGCGTATAAACCAGGATCATCGCCAGCGGATTGAGCACGGTCCAGACGGCGCCCAGCATGGAATTGCGGTACTTGGCCTGGAATTCGCGCTTCACGCTGCCGCTGATGAAGCCACGGTAGCGCCAGACGCTGCTGAGCAGGGAAGGGGAGATCATGCTGGCGCGCCCCTGTATGCGCGCGGGAGCGCGGCACCGACCGAAGACAGGATCATAAAGAGCAGAAAGAATCACATACCGCCGCGTCTGCGTTGCCGGCAATGCTGCTCAAATGCCCTGGCGTGCTGGCTGCGGCAGAATCCGAAAGCCTGAAAATTTAAACAACAATTATAACACGACAATATCGGCATTCCCGCGCCACGCAGGGGCGTGTGCGCGGGCCGGGTGGCCGGTGTTCCAGGCTACGGTCAGGCTGCCGCGCCCGCTGCGCCTGTTGCGTCTGCTGCGCCTGTGGCGCAGTGCGGGCAGGACACCCCATAGACGTACTCGGGGGCGAGCTGCTGGCGCGGCGTGACGACGGCCCGGCAGGCGAAACACTGCACCGTCTCGGTCGGCTCGAGTTTCGGATTGAGCGCGGTGCGGTAGTCGAACACGAAGCAGTCGCCGGTATAGTGGTCGCCGCCGACTTCCTCGAAATACTTCAGGATGCCGCCCTCTAACTGATAGACGTTGTCGTAGCCGATGTTCTGCATGTGGATCGCCGCCTTTTCGCAGCGGATGCCGCCGGTGCAGAAGGTCACCACCGTCTTGCCATCGAAATCTTCCTTGTGCGCGGCGATCACTTCCGGGAACTCGGTGAACTTCTTGATGCGATAGTCGACTGTATTCGTGAAGGTGCCGACATCGACTTCGAAGTCGTTACGGGTGTCGACCATCACGACCGGCTTGCCGGCGTCGTCGTGGCCCTGGTCGAGCCAGCGCTTGAGGGTCTTTGCTTCGACCGCCGGCGCACGGCCGAGTTCCGGCTTGATCAGCGGCATGCGCATCGTGATGATTTCCTTCTTGATCTTCACCAGCATGCGTTTGTGCGACTGCTCGGTCGACAGGCTTTCCTTGACTTCCAGGTCGGCCAGGCGTTCATCGCTGCGCACCCAGGCCAGATACGCGTCGATCTGCTCGCGCGGGCCGGACACGAACATGTTGATGCCCTCGGGCGTCAGCAACACGGTGCCTTTCAGGCCCAGATCCGTGCACTGCGCCTGGTACTGGGCGCGCAGGTCTTCCAGGTTGTCGAGGGTGATGAATTTGTAGGCGGCGATATTGACGTGGGTGGTAGCGGAGGACATGGCGGCAGGGTGCAAAAGTCAGGCCGACATTATAGAGCAGGCCGTGCCGTCGCATCCATCCCGCCATCCTTTTCCGCCGCCATTGCCGCTGCCGGCGCCATGCGTTGCGGACCTTGTTGCAGCTTTGCAACTGCGGCCAGCCGGGTCAGCCGGCCATACCCCGGCGCGGTCGGGCAGGGTAAAATGACAGGATGACTTCCCCGACTTTCACCCACCTGCGCGTCCACTCCGAATACTCCATCGTGGACGGCCTGGTGCGCATCGACGACCTGGTCGGCGCCGCCGCCAAGGACCAGCAACCGGCCCTGGCCGTCACCGACCTGGCCAACATGTTCTGCATGGTGCGGTTCTACAAGGCGGCGCGCGGCAAGGGGATCAAACCCATCGTCGGGGTCGATGCCTGGATCACCAACGACGACAACCGCGAGAAGCCCTTCCGCCTGCTCATCCTCGCAAAAAACCGCACCGGTTATCTGCAGCTGTGCGACCTGCTGTCGAAAGCCTGGCTCACCAACCAGTACAAGGGCCGCGCCGAGATCCGCGTCGAATGGCTGGAGGCGTTGGCCACCACCGTCTCGACGCTGGAGCCGGAAGTCAATCAGGCGAATGCCCTGATCGTGCTCTCGGGCGCCTGCTTCGGCGACGTCGGCCAGGCCCTCGAGCAGGGCGATGTTGTGCGCGCCGAAAAGGCGGCCGAACGCTGGGCGCGCATCTTCCCCGGCCACTTCTATATCGAGATCCAGCGCGCCGGCGGCGCCAACCAGGAAGCGGCCGTGCGCCATTCGGTGGCGCTGGCCGGGCGCATGGGGCTGCCCGTGGTGGCGACCCACCCGGTGCAGTTCATCCGCAAGGACGAATTCATCGCCCACGAAGCGCGTACCTGTATCGCCGAGGGCGAGATGCTGGCCAATGCCAAGCGCGTGCGCCGCTTCAACGAAGAGATGTGCTTCAAATCGCAGGCGGAAATGGCGGAATTGTTCCACGACCTGCCGGGCGCGCTCGCCAATTCGGTCGAAATCGCCAAGCGCTGCAATGTCGTCCTCACGCTCGGCAAACCGCAGCTGCCGGACTTCCCGACGCCGGCCGGCATGACCATCGACGATTTCCTCGTCGCCGAGACCAAGAAGGGCCTGGAGGAGCGCCTCGAGCAGCTGTTCCCGGACCCGGCCAAGCGCGAGGCCGAGCGCCCGCGCTACGAAGCGCGCCTGGAGTTCGAGAACCAGACCATCATCAAGATGAAGTTCCCGGGCTACTTCCTGATCGTTGCCGAGTTTATCCAGTGGGGCAAGAACAATGGCGTGCCGATCGGCCCGGGCCGCGGCTCGGGTGCGGGCTCGCTCGTCGCCTACGCGCTGAAAATCACCGACCTCGATCCATTGAAGTACAACCTGCTCTTCGAGCGCTTCCTGAACCCGGAACGCGTCTCGATGCCCGACTTCGACATCGACTTTTGCCAGGAAAAGCGCGAACTGGTCATCCAGCACGTGAAGGACCTGTATGGCCGCGACGCGGTCTCGCAGATCGCCACCTTCGGTACCATGGCGGCCAAGGGCGCGATCCGCGACGTCGGCCGCGTGCTCGACTTCGGCTACAACTTCTGCGACGGCATCTCGAAACTGATTCCGTTCAAGCCGGGCAAGCAGGTCTCGATTGCGGAAGCGATCGAAGAAGAGCCGATGCTCAAGGAACGGCAGGAAAACGAGGAAGAGGTCAGGCAGCTGCTCGAGCTGGCGCAGCAGGTCGAAGGCATCACCCGCAACATCGGCATGCACGCCGGCGGCGTGCTGATCGCGCCGGGCAAATTGACAGACTTCTGCCCGCTGTACACCCAGGGCGGCGATACCGGCGTCGTCTCGCAATACGACAAGGACGACGTGGAAGCCGTGGGCCTGGTGAAGTTCGACTTTCTGGGCTTGACCACGCTGACGATCCTGGACCGCGCGGTGAACTACATCCGGGCGCTCGATCCGGCCGACGCCGAATTCAACCTGGAATCCTTGCCGCTGAACGACCGGCCTTCGTACAAACTGCTGTCGGATGCGAAGACCGTCGCCATCTTCCAGCTGGAGTCGCGCGGCATGCAGGGCATGCTGAAGGACGCGCGTCCCGACCGCTTCGAGGACATCATCGCGCTGGTCGCCTTGTACCGTCCGGGCCCGATGGACCTGATTCCCGACTTCTGCAAGCGCAAGCACGGCGAGAAGTTCGACTATCCCGATCCGCGCACCGAGTCCATCCTGTCCGAGACCTACGGCATCATGGTCTACCAGGAGCAGGTCATGCAGATGGCGCAGATCGTCGGCGGCTATTCGCTGGGCGGCGCCGACATGCTGCGCCGCGCGATGGGTAAAAAGAAGGCCGAGGAGATGGCCGAGCACCGCGAGATCTTCCGCGCCGGTGCCGCCAAGGATGGGCTGTCGACCGAAAAAGCGGACGAGATCTTCGACTTGATGGAGAAGTTCGCGGGCTACGGTTTCAATAAATCGCACGCCGCCGCCTACGCGCTGCTGTCCTATCACACGGCTTACCTGAAGGTGCACCACACCGCCGCGTTCATGGCAGCCAACATGTCGCTGGCGATGGAAGACACGGACAAGATCAAGATCCTGGTCGAGGACGCGATCGATGTCTGCAAGCTCACCTTGCTGCCGCCGGACGTGAACGAATCGCAGTTCCGCTTCACGCCCGAGGGCGAGGCACCGTCCGTCACCGGCAAGCGCGTCACCAACATCCGTTACGGCCTCGGTGGCGTGAAGGGTGCGGGGCAGGGCGCGATCGAGGCGATCATCGCGGCTCGGACTGCCGGCGGCAAGTTCACCAGCCTGTTCGACTTCTGCAAGCGCGTCGACCGCAAGCAGATCAACCGCCGCACCATCGAGTCCCTGATCCGCGCCGGTGCCATGGATTGCTTCGGCGTCGACCGCGCGATCCTGCTGGCCTCCGTCGCCTTCGCGGTCGAAGTGGCCGACCAGGCCGCGGCCTCGGCCAACCAGGTCAGCCTGTTCGGCGGCGACGACAGCGACATGGTCGCGCCACCGGAATACGTCAAGGCGACTCCGTGGACCGACCGCCAGAAGCTGTCGGAAGAGAAGATCGCGCTCGGCTACTACCTGTCGGGCCACATGTTCGACTCGTTTGCCCAGGAAGTGCGGCGCTTTGCCAAGACGAAATTGAAAGACCTGGAACCCTCGCGCGAGCCGCGCATGCTGTGCGGCGTGATCAGCGGGGTGCGCACCCAGATGACCCAGCGCGGGAAAATCCTGATCGTGGCGCTGGACGACAAGACCGGCGTGGTCGAAGTCACCGTCTACAACGAGGTGTTCGAGGCCAACAAGAACATGTTCAAGGAGGACGAGTTCCTGCTGGTGGTCGGTAAAGTGTCCGAAGACCGCTTCAACGGCGGCCTGCGCATCACGGCCGAAAAAGTGTTCGACCTGGCTGCCGCGCGCATCCACTACGGCCACAAGCTGGAAATGGACATCGCCTGCACGGTGAGCCCGGCGAAGATGGCCGAGGTGCTCAGCCCCTACCGCAACCCGGACGGCCTGCCGGTCAGCCTGCGCGTGAAGCCGCAAGGCGTCGAGTGCATCATGCAGCTGGGCGACGAGTGGCGCGTGGCGCCGTCGGATGCGCTCAAGCTGGCGCTCGAGCTCAACCTGGGGGCGAAGGACGTGGCCGTCGAGTATTGAGATCCCGGCGGAGGCCGCGCTCGCGAGTGCGGCCTCCGCAGGCGGCTGCAACGGCTGCTGTCATGCAGGCGAGGCACGAATGGCGATACCGAAGCCGCCGGCAGGCTCTCCCCGTTGAACTGCAAGACCTCAAAGCGGAAAACGCGCCGGGCTGAAGCTCATGACCCGGCTCGACCGAGAGCACCAGCTCGCGCGCTTCGCCCGGCCGCAGGTAAAAGCGGTGGCGCAAGCCGTTTTCTCCGGCCGGCCGGGCGCCGTCAGGCAAGCCCTCCAGCCGAAACAGCGCATTCGTCTGCACCGGCTCGGTGTGTTCGCGGTCGGCGAACGCCATGCTTTTCCGGAAGTCGACAGGCTGGATGAGGAGTTCGCACACCGTTTCCTCCGCCAGCGGATTGGTCGCCAGGAAAGGCAGCAGTTGCATTGCCGACGCCGCAACGGCCACCAGGTTGTGCTGGGCCCAATGCCGGTCCCGGACGGGGTCGGCAATCTCCACGGCTTTTCCGGCAATCTGGGTCGTCGGCGGCATGTCCAGCGCATGCCACACCTTGGCCAGCAGGCAGATGTGGGATGGCGCGCTGGCCGGGATGGTAGCGGTCATCGGCGCCGTCGTGTTGCGGGCGCCATGCGAAGGCAGGGGCACCGTGGCGAAGCCGATGAACCTGGACGGATCGGGCACGGTTGTCCCGGAGAGGGGCGGCGACCACCAGAGGGCGACCATGGCAATCGACGCGCTGTTGCCGCCTTGCCAGTTGGCGACGGTCACCCTGGCACTCAAAGGGGCACCGGGACGGTAAGGCGTATCGACCTGGATCCCCGGGCACAGGTAGTAGGGAATCCCGCCGGGCACCGGGCGGTCGATCCCGGTATCGTCACCAAAACCGGAGGGCGGCGGATAGCAGGGAACGAACAGGACCGGCCGGTCGTTGAAGTCGTTGTTGGGCATGGCGGTCTCCTCAGGTCTCGGGATAGGGCAGGGGGCGCACGCTCACCGGATCGCTGGCGATCGAACCGTCGACCGCCCAGCAGGGATGCCGGACGCCCCGGTCCGCATCGAGGTCGAGGTTGTCGGCATCGAAGTCGCCGCGCGCGATCTGCAGCCACGACTGGAGGGCGCTGTCGCATGCAGTCGGCAGCACCCCGTTCGGCCCGACCGGTCCGATAAAGGCGTCCGGCCGCGCGTCGGCCAGGTACGGGCCCCAGCCGGAGGCGGGGTGTTCGGTCACGGCCGGCGGATAACGGTAGAAGTTTGCCGGAGGATCCGGGTCGGGGCGCAGCGGCAGCGCCGCGGGCGTCGGCGGGATGGCGAGGAACTGGGCATATGCCGGGTTCTCGAGCAGGCCGTCCGGATAGATCAGGCCATGGATCGCCAGCACCGCGCGTGCCTTGGACAGGCCTTCCCACAGGTGGTTCTGCAGGTCGAACAGGTAGCCCACCATGCGCGTCATCTGGTCGACCGTGGCCAGCTTGCCGAACTCTTCGGCCGTCAAGCGCTGGCCCTGGCTGGCGGCCCATTCCATCTGCTCCTGGCTGGGACGGTTCGCATCGCTGAAGTTATCCCAGATTTCGTCCCACACGAGGCAGCGGTCACCCTCGCTCCAGACGACGATGCAGGGAATGAAGCCGCCGCCCAGGAAGGTGATCGCGGCGATCACCCCCATCCAGAAACTGCCGCAGCGTTCGCCCGTCGTCGGCGCCTTGTCCGACTCGGTCGGCGTCGTGTGCGGGGTGCCGGAGTGATTGGTCGGATGCAGCGGCGGCGGCTGCCCGGGACCATCCGCGTAATTCGAGGCCGCGACCGAAAACAGTGGCGGCGCCGGGTTCGCCGGGTCGCCGTACAGCTTGGCCAGGAAGGCCGGCAGCGGCAGGGCGGGCGCGGGCGGCATGGCGAAGCTGTCGAGCAGTTCCAGGTGGCGCACCAGGCGCGTGTAGCCTAGCTGCAGGTCGGGCGGCGCGGGCGTACGGGCCGGGTCATAGGTTTCGAGCAGGGCCGTGCCCAGCAGCGATTCGAGCGATGGCGGCAGGACCGGTGCACCGGCGCCGGAGCCGAAGCGGATCAGCTTGGCGATGGCCGCAGGGCCGGGCAGGCCGGGGTCAAGGGCTGCGAACCAGCTGCCGACGGCATTGCGGGCAATGCGGTCGCGGGAAGCGGTGCATGCGGCGCGGACCGCCGACGACCTGGCCCAGGTAGGCCGAGCCGCAAGCATTGGCGCCGTAGCCGGAGAGCAGCCCAAAGGCGAAGGCGCGGTCGGCGGCATTGCCCGCGGCACGGTAGCTCATGCGTACCATGGCATCGGTGCGCCGCGCCAGGAAGATGTCGCCCCATCCCCGGACGGGATGTCGCGGTCGGCCTGGCGCGGGTGTTCCGGAATGTGCGCGAGGCGCATCACGTCGGCCCTGAGCGCTTCGATTGCCTCGCCCGCCTGCTGGACAATGGGCGCCTGCTGGCGAAACTGCGCGACGCCGTCATTGAATTTGTCGGCAGCGCCCGGCGCGGCCGGGTCGAGCAGGGCCGATTCGATGTCGGCGCGGCTTGCGCCGACGACCGCGTACAGGTCCAGGCCCTGCCGCCACAAGTCGGCGGCACGCGTCAGCAGGGACAGCTCGCTGCCGTCCGACGCGGCATGCGCCAGCAGGTGGTCCGCCAGCGCGCCCAGCACGGCACTGGCGCGTTCCCCTTTCAGTTGGTCGAGCTGTTCGTCCCGCTTCGCAGCGAGGCCGGGATCGCTCAGCGGTAAGGTGCCCAGCGTCTTTTCGCATGCCGCCAGGGCCGTCAAATGTGCACGATAGTCGATCATGGCGCCTCCGATCGAATGTGGTTTGACACGTTCTTGTCAGGGAAGTCGGGAGCGGCGCGTGCCGCGCCGCGGTTGACCGTGCAAAGCGCGCCTTGCACGTGTGGCAGAAAAATCGCCGAGGATGGATTGCCTGTTTTATCGTTGGAGTATAGGCGCCCGGGGTTTGGCGGCTTTCACGATCATCAAGGTTTGAGAAAGATCAAAGACTCTAGCCGTGGTTCCTTGCACCCGGGATTTTGCTGCCGCAGGCAATGAGCCGGCGAGCATCAAGGCGGGGAAACACGGCGCACAGGCGCCCGGGGCGCCGGCGTCTGCTGGCGCGTTTCACTATTGCAGGGTCTTGAAATGCGCGGATTGTCCCGCTTGCACTCTCAGCGCGGGTAGGTAAACCCGGTGCGGATATCCATCGGCAGCAGGCGCCCGCCTTCGCGCACGTACAGGCGCTGGGGCGGCTCGTCGCCGGCAAGGGCACGCGCGAACATGGCGAGTCCTTCGCCCTTGCGCAGCAGTTCGTCGCAGCGTTCGTAGACGTTCTGGCAGCCTGTCGCCTTGATCAGCGCCTGCACCACGGCCACCTTCCACAGCTCGACTCCGGCCGCATTGAACTGGCAAACCAGGTAGCCGGCGGCGCCGCCATAGCTGTGCACCAGCAGGCCCGATAAACCGTCCTTGTCGCCGTCGACCAGCTGCACCAGCGCCTGCGGATCGGCGATGTGCCAGGCGGTGGCACGGCGGTCGAACGCGGCCTGCACGCGGCGCTTGATCAGCGCATGGTCGACCGGCTCGTCCTCGCGCAGGGTCCAGACGCGGGCGGCGATCTGCGACCTGGCGTTGTAGGCGGCACGTGCCAGGAACTGGCGCGACGAGGACTGCACGATCGCCGTGGCGCCGGGCTTGTTGCGCTCCTGCGGCTTGCCGTCGACTTTCTCGATGGCGGAGAGATAGATCCAGGGGTCGCCGGCCAGCAGGCCTTTTTCCTTACCCTGTTTGATGGTGATGATGAGCATGCGCGGCTTTCGTTTTCAGGAGCGGGATGATACAGCAAGCGCGGGGCCGCCGAGGCCGATCCGCGCCGCCGGACCCGTGTCAGACCGTCACGCCGTGCTCGCGCAATCCGCGTGCGGCCTGCGTTTCCTTCGTCTTCATCCGCTCGAGCACGATGTGCTGGTTGCTCGAGGCCTGGTCGCGCTTGGCTTCGCGGTGCCAGAGGTGGAAGATCTCGGTGGAGAAGGCGCCATCCTTGCGCATCACGCCGGCGTGGAACAGGCGCGCCACCGCGTCGGAGTCTTCGTAGCCCCAGCCGCGGAAGCTCTCATCGAAGCCGTTCACGCGTTCCAGGTCGCTGCGCCAGAAGGCCATGTTGCAGCCCTTGATGCGGCGGAAGCTGAAGCGGTGGCGGCGGCGGCCGATGTCCGGCAGCTTGAGCAGCAGCTGCGCCGCCTTGCCCAGGCCCCTTGCAGGCGGTAGCGCAGTTTGTCGGCCAGCGTGAGCGACTGCAGGTCGATGCCTTCGGCCAGCACGCGCGCGCTGAATGCCTGGCTCAGCAGGATGCGGCTGCCGGTGACCATGTAGCCCGGCTCGGCCAGCTTGCGGTGCGCGGCAATGAAGTCGCGCTGGGGCACGCAGTCGCCATCGAGGGTGATGATGTAGTCGCCGGTGGCGGCCAGGATGCCGTTGTTGCGCGATTCGGCCAGGCGGAAACCGTCGTCGGGCTGCCACACATGGCGCAGCGGCACCGGCGAGCGTGCGGCCAGTTCCGCCACCGGGCGCGGGTCGGCTCGCCCGAGCCGTCGTCGGCGATGATGATCTCGAAATTGCGGTCGGTCTGGCGGAAGCAGGCCTCGACGCAGGCGCGCAGCGCCTCGGGCCAGTTGTAGGTCGCAATGATGAGCGAGATGCGGGTATCGTTGTTCATGGTGGGGCGCAGGCTGGAAGGCCGGACGTGATGCTCTATCGAAACGTCTATTCTGAAGCCTCACGCTGCCGAACGCAATGCGCATACAGGGCGCCAGCGAGCAGCAGGAACCAGTATGCCTCGGTCGGGTCCCACAGCAAACTGTTGAACAGTGACGTCACGCCGTAGATGGCCAGCAGCAGCGCCAGCACGTCGCCGTGCGGGTTCCTGCGCGCAAGCGCGGCCCGGACCAGCGCGACGAACAAGGCGACATACAGCGCCAGGCCGGCAATGCCGAGCTGCACGGTCAGCAGCAGGGGTTCGCTGTGCGGCTGGTTGCGCACACCGCTGACATCCCGGATGCCGTGCCAGATGCGCAAGGCTTCGGGCTGGTAGAGCGTGGCGAAGGAGCCGGTGCCATGGCCGAACAGCGGCCGCTCGGCCACGGCCAGCGCGCCGACGCGCATGTAGCTCATGCGCACGCCGTTGGGCGAGGCTTCCACCCGCTGCGTCACTTCCCTCACCAGCTCGTTCGTGCGGGTCTGGAAATTCGGCGACAGCAGGTAGACGCCGACGAACAGCGACGACATCGCCGCCGTCACCAGCGCACTGCCCAGCAGCGTCACCCGTCCGCGCAGCAGGTAGACGGCGAACATCCCGACGAACAGCCCGACATAGCCGGTGCGCCCGTTGCCGATCAGGATGGGCAGGGTGAAATAGAGGCCCAGGGCGATGGCGGCGAGGCGCAGGCGGCGCTCGATGGGGTAGGTCGCGGCCAGGAAGCTGGCGCAGGCCGCGAACGACAGCAGGATGCCGATCGTGATGTGGTTGCGGAAGACAAACGGGTCGCTGGCGTCGCCCACGCGCCACCAGCCCAGGCTCGAGGTCGGCATCGCGTGCAGGGCCGTCAGGTAGACCGAGGTGGCCAGCACCGCGCAGCCGGCCAGCGACCAGCGCAGCGCGCGCGTGGACAGGCGCGGCGCGCGCCAGCACAGGCACAGTGCGATCGGCAGCACCAGCAGCTTGGTGTACTTGCGGACGGCGTTGAACAGGTCGTCCTGCGGCGCGATTGTCCAGGTGCAGCCCAGCAGGATCATGCCCAGCAGGGCGAGCGCCAGCAGCGCCGGCGGCGAACGCAGGGGACTGGCAAGCGCTGGCGTGGCGACGATCGCCAGGATGAACACGATCAGGGAGAGGCCGATGAACAGGTTCATCAGCGCGGTCGAAAACGGCACGGTGAACACTGCCAGCAGCAGCAACGCGCGTGCCAGCCCTTCGATTCGCCCTGCGGGGGGACCGTCGGTTGTCGCGGGAGCGCTGAAGGGGGCGAACCAGGCCTGCATGTGTCTTCCTTTTCTCGAAGCTGCCGGAGCGCTGTGGCAGCGAGCCCGGCAAAACTGTCGCATTGTACCTTAGGCAATACCGGGCCCTTTGGCCGATCCGTGCGCCGCGTGGCCGTCCGCACCCGGACTGGAGTATGCGAAAATGGCGAGTTGATCCTCCCTGGGGCCTGCCGCCCATCATGGCGCGCCGCGGCGCCACCGCACCGGAACAAAGCAAATTGGAAAACAGTGTCATCGTCAAGCGCCTGTGGGCGTTCATCAAACCGTACAGCAGCCGCGCCTACATGGCCCTGCTGGCCATGGCGCTCACGGCCGCTACCCAGCCGCTGCTCGGCAAGGCCCTGCAGCTCCTGCTCGACAAGGGCTTCAAGAACAAGGTCGAATTCTCGCTCTGGTGGATTCCGGCGATCCTGGTCTCGATCTTCATCCTGCGCGGCATCGGTACCTTTTCCACCGCCTACCTGAACAACTGGGTCATCAGCCGCGTCCTGAACGACTTGCGCGCCCAGCTGTTCGACCGCCTGCTGCGCCTGCCGGTGGCGCGCTTTCATGAAGAATCGACGGGCAAGATCATCAACACCGTGATCGGCGACGTGCGCCAGGTCGTGGACATGATCAATTCCGTGTTCATCGCCTGCGTGCGCGACGTGCTGGTGGTGCTCGGCCTGCTCGGCACCCTGCTGTACCTGAACTGGAAGCTGACGCTGGTGGCCATCGTCGTGATGCCGCTCACCGCCGTCATCGTGCGCACCACCACCGGGCGCCTGCGCCACCTGCACCGCGAGAACCAGCGCGTCACCGCCGAGATGACCCAGGTCGTGGAGGAAGCCGCGCGCGGGCACCAGGTGATCCGCGTGTTCTCCGGCGAGCGCTACGAGCGCCAGCGCTTCGACACCCGCAGCCGCGCGCTGCTCGGCTTTTCCCAGCGCAGCACGGTGGCCTTTGCCGCCACCGCGCCGGTAACCCAGATCGCGACCTCCATCACGCTGTCGCTGGTCATCGTGCTGGCGATCCGGGCCAACATGACGGTCGGCGAATTCACCCAGTTCGTGACGATGATGCTGATGCTGCTCACGCCGCTCAAATCCCTGGCGGAGGTGAATGGCCCGATGCAGCGCGGGATCGCCGCCGCCGAGACCGTGTTCGAGATGATCGATTCGCCGATCGAGCAGGATACCGGCACCCGCACGATCGGCAAGGCCGTCGGCCACCTCCAGTTCGAGAACGTCTCGTTCCGCTATCCCGGCGCGGCCGGCCTGGCGCTGCAGGACGTCAGCCTCGACATCGAACCGGGCAAGACGGTGGCGCTGGTGGGCATCTCGGGCGGCGGCAAGTCGACCTTCGTCAACCTGGCGACCCGCTTCTACGATCCGGAAGGCGGGCGCGTCCTGCTCGACGGGATTCCCTACCGCGACCTGACCCTGGCCAGCCTGCGCGCCCAGCTGGCGATGGTGAGCCAGAACGTGGTGCTGTTCGACGACACGCTGGCCGCGAACATCGCCTATGGCGTGGAGCGCATCGACTACGAGCGCCTGGCTGCCGCGGTCAAGGCGGCGCACCTGACGGACGTCGTCGCGCGCCTGCCGGACGGGGTCGAGTCGATGATCGGCGAGAACGGCATGCGCCTGTCGGGCGGCCAGCGCCAGCGCGTGGCGATCGCGCGCGCGATCTACAAGGACGCGCCGATCCTGATCCTCGACGAAGCGACGTCGGCACTCGACAACGAATCCGAGCGGGCCGTGCAGGCAGCGCTGGACGGCCTGATGGCCGGGCGCACCACGATCGTGATCGCGCACCGCCTGTCGACCATCGAGCGCGCCGACCGCATCGTGGTGATGGAGCAGGGCCGCATCGTCGAGCAGGGCACGCACGATGAGCTGCTGGCCCGGGGCGGCATGTACGCCAACCTGTATCGCCTGCAGTTCACGGCGCAGGAGTGAGCATGGCGCGCACCCTGGTCATCTCTCCGAACTGGATCGGCGACGCCGTGATGGCGCAGCCGCTGCTGCAGCGCCTGAAGGCGATGCATCCCGAACGCGCGATCGACGTGCTGGCGCCGCCTTCGGTGGCGCCGGTGTGGCGCGCCGCGCCCGAAGTCGATACCGTGCTCGAGACGCCGTTCCGCCACAAGGCCCTGCAGCTGCGCGAGCGCTGGAAGTACGCCCAGGTGCTGCGCGCGCGCGGCTATCTTGACGCCTACGTGCTGCCGAATACCCTGAAGTACGCGCTCATCCCCTGGCTGGCCGGCATTCCACGCCGGGTCGGCTACAAGGGAGAGATGCGCTACGGCCTGGTGAACGTCATGCACCATGACGACACGCCGCCGCGGCCGATGGTGCCCTTCTATGCGGCGCTGGCCGGCGACCCCAGGCAGCCTTTGCATCCGGCACCGCGTCCGCGCCTGGCAGTGCCCGGCGAGCGCATCGACGCCGTCTGCGCGCGGCTTGGCGTCGCGCCGGGACGCACGCTGGTGGTGTTCGCGCCGGGTGCGGAGTTCGGCCCGGCCAAGCGCTGGCCGCCGCGGCATTTCGCCGCGCTGGCGCAGGCGATCGTCGCGCAGGATGGCAGCGCCCGGTGGCGCTGCTTGGTTCGCCCAAGGACCGCGAGAGCTGCGAGGAAGTGGTGGCGCTGGCCGGCGCCGCCGCGCCGCACATGCTGAACCTGGCCGGGCAGACGAAGCTGGACGAGGCGATCGCCCTGATCGCGCGGGCGCATGCGGTGGTGGCCAACGATTCGGGGCTGCTGCACATCGCGTCAGGCCTGAACCGGCCGGTGGTGGCGCTGTATGGGCCCACCGATCCGGAGCATGCGCCGCCATTTTCCGACATCGCCCGCTCGATTTCGCTGCGCATCGCGTGTTCTCCCTGCCGCCAGCGCGAATGCCCGCTGGGGCATCACAACTGCATGGAGCAGATGGAAGCGCCGCTGGTGTGGCGGGAGCTGGGACCGATCCTGGCGCGCTAGCGTCGGGGTGTGCACGGACACGAAAGAACGCGTGGAGTCAGGACTCCACCCTACGCACAGCGCCATATCGTAGGGTGGAGTCCCGATTCCACGCGGTAGAGCGGTCGATCATCCGCACAACAGCGCGTAGCCCACTCCCAAAACAACAACCGGCCGCTGCCAACGCGTCCTGCGTCGGGCACCGGCCGGCCCACCTTGCGGACGCGCGGTCCGCAGGTCTCTTGCGCGGCAGCGGTCAGCTGCTGGCGTACTGCGGTGCTTCTCCCGGCAGCTGGCCGTCGTCGGCGGCGTGTTCCTCGACTGCCTTGAGGTAGCGGGCCAGCGCGTCTTCGACCGATGGCATCAGGATGCCGCGTTCGCTGGTCAGCGCCGAGTGGCTCGGACGTACCGCGACATAACCCGATTCCACCGCCGGCCGTTCCTGCAGGCCGCTGGCGTCGACGCCGGCCAGTTCGCAGGCCTTGCGCGCCAGCTCGGCCCAGGTCATGGCGCCGTTGTTGGCCAGGTGCCAGATGCCGCGCTCGCGGTCGATCAACAGGTCGAGGCTGACGTTGACCAGGTCGGGCACGTAGGTCGGCGACACCACCAGGTCGTTCGTCGCCGTGAACGGACGGCCGCTGCGCAGCGCTTCCAGGGCCTGGGTGACGAAGTTGTGCTTGTCCCATGGCCCGAAGAAGGAACTGGTGCGGATCACCAGCGCCTGCGGGTCGGCCTCGAGCACGCGGCGTTCGGCTTCGGCCTTGCTGCGGCCGTACACGCCCAGCGGCGCGACCGGATCGGATTCGACATAGGCTTCTCCCTTGCTGCCATCAAAAACCAGGTCGCTCGAGAAGGTCATGAAGCGGATCGCGTGGCGGATGCAGGCCAGGGCCAGGATGTTGGGGCCATGGGTGTTCCCGTCCATGCAGGCTTCGGCATCGGCTTCGGCTTCGTCCACGCGCACATAGCCGCCGGCATTGATGATGGCCCAGGGCTTGAAGCGCTGGATCGCCGCTTCGACCGAGTCCGGATTCGTAATATCCATCTCCTGGCGCGTCAGCACGTGGCAGGCCAGGTTGCGCTTCCTGCAGATGCGCGCGAAAGCCGAGCCGAGGGTGCCGGTGGCGCCGGTGATCAGGATCGGCTGTACATGGTTCGATTTGAACTGGCTGCGGGTGGCGAAGTCGGCCACCGCGGTGCGGGTGGCGACCGGCTTGGCCATGAAGCGGTCCGGACGGCGCCACCAGCCTTCTCCCTGCAGTACCGGGTTCGACAGCGGCCGGCCGGACGACAGTTCGCGCATCAGGTTGGCGACCGCGGTCGGACGCGGTTCGGGGCCGCGCACGTCGAACGGACCGGGCTCGTAGTAGCCGCGGCATTCGGTCACCAGGCAGTTCCAGTCGTAGGAGCCGAGCAGGGCCCAGACTGTCACGGCGCGCACGTCGGCGCCTTTCTCGCGCACCTTTTTGGCGGCGTTCCAGATTTCGAGCAGCCAGCGCATCTGGTCTTCGCGGTTGGCGTCGATGTGGGCTTCGGTGACGGCGATCGGCAGGCCGTAGCGGTCCCAGGTTTCCTGCAGCAGCGGGCCGATGCCCGGCGTCGGCGTGGCCAGCACGCGCGGCGTTTCGATGTCGGCGAATTTGCGGCCGTCGTACCGGCCCCAGCGGTCCTCGGGATAGCGCTCGCGCCGGTGGTCGAGCCAGCGCTCGCTGGTGGCGTAGTAGTTGACGCCGATGACGTCCGGCGGGCAGGGGTTGTCGCGGAACCAGAGCAGCTCCTCGGCGGTGGCGCCCGACTTGATCAGGTAGTCCCACATCTTGTGCTCGGGATCGATCATCCCGCACAGCAGGTCCCAGCCCAGCCAGCGGCGTTCGTTGAAGAAGTCGACCAGGTCCTGCATCTCGGGCGTGCCATAGGTCTTCGACAGGTCGTCCGTCTGCACCAGCTTCGCTTCCGGATTGACTTCGCGGATCGCGCGCATCGCCAGCACGGTGGCGCGGCATTCGCCGATCAGGGCGCGGATGAAGGTTTCGTGCGATTCGCCGTGCGGATACCAGACGCCGTACAAGCCGGAGAAGCGCGCCGTGGTCAGGGGTTCGTTGACCGGGGTGTAGTACTCGGCCCAGGGGTAGCGACGGGCTACCGCGCCGGCGTACTCGGCGAGCTTTTCGGGGAAGTCGGCGTCGACCAGACTGGTATGACGCGGTCCGCTGCCATGGTGCAGCAGGCCGACGATCGGGGTGACGCCCAGGCGCTGCAGCGCGGGCAGGCGCTCGTCCGACCAGGACCAGTCGGCATCTTCGATACGGTCGGGAGCGACGCGTTCCCACAGGACGGGGTAGCGGATGGCCTTGATGCCAAGGGAAGCGAAACGTTCGATGTCCTGCAGGCGGTCGGCGTGGCCGTTGCGGTCCATCTGGCTGAAGTAATTGTCACGTACACGGTTGACGGTGCATTCGAGTCCGCCCCAAAGCGCCAGCTCTGGTGCGCGCTCGGTTGCGGTAGGTGGCTGGATTTGCTTGTCGATGTTCATGAGGAATACCTGCTTTATTGAAGACAGGCTCCAGCCTAACGGCCCCACGGACTCGGTTATGTGAAACGGCGAACATATAACAAAGTTTTCGGACTAGTCCTACTTTTTGGCTTCATATCCATTTCCTCTGCTAAATATGAGCCATCTTCGTCGAAATCGTGCGCCGCACCGCACGCTAGCGATGCAACAATGTGACATTGTTGCCTTTGCGGCAACGCTGCAAAGGCGGGAGGAATGCCCATGTATATGGTCTATTGGACAGTCGTCGATGAAGCGGGGAGCCACCCGCAGGCGCAGGACTTCGACACGAGCGATATGGTGCAGGCGATGGGGTTCATGGAGGACTTGCGGCGGCGCCAGCGCGGGGGCGAAGGCGTGCGCTTCATTACCATGTGCTCGGAGCATCCGGACCTGGTCGGGCATCCGGGTGTCGATGTCACCGGGCCGGAATACAACTGGAAGAAGCGCCGGCGCTGAGCGGGCCGGCTGCGCGGCAAGCACCGGAGCGGGCTGCGGACCGGCACTGGCGCCCGCTCATTCGCGGACCTCACTTCTCCTGCGAAATCCGCTTCGGGAACAGGTAAGAGGTGATCGCGATGAAGCCGGCCCCGGTCTGGATCACGGTCGCCCCGATCAGGGCCATCATGACTTCCGAGGTCACCAGCCGGTCCGCCGGAACGATGGACTTCGCCGCAAGCATTTTCTCATCCAGCTTGAGCCCATCGAGGACGAAATCGATGACCTGCCAGTTGAGCCAGATAAAGATGCCGCTGACGACGGCAACCATGAATGCGCGCAGGACGATATCCCACAGGATGCTCGCACGCCTGGCGCCTTCGATACCACCGACCGACACGTCATCGAGGACGACGGTGTTGGGCGCGTTCATCTCAGGATAACCTTGGTTTCGTTGGGCTTGTCGCTGCTGTTTTGCTGGAGAATCGTCACGCTGCCGTCGGCATTCTCATGCCGGGTTGCCACGTTGAGCAGGGCCACCGCCTTGCGCAGCACTTCCGCCTTGGACGAGGCGCCCAAGTGCAGTTTCAGCTGTTCCAGCGTTTCATCGAGCTTCGCGTCGATGTTGTAAGACGTTGCCATGTTCCCTCCTGTGTACCGATACGCCGATCCTGCGTAGATTCTACGCCGATCGTGCATATCCGTCTCTTTGCCGCGATCAAGGCCGGCAAGACCTGCGAGGCAGAACGGGCCGCCGGGCGGTTTGTCCTCGCCCGATGCCGCACCCGCCACTGCTGGCCTGGGCCGCCGCCAAATTGCCTGTTCCGGTAACAAAAACATCATGTTAGGCTGATGGCTTTCGGCATGGCCGCACGCGCCTGCGGCGCAGCCAGGCTCAACGTTCCAGCGACCACCTGACCATGAACCACCCCATCATCCCGATCGCGATCAGCGGCGCCAGCCGCCAGCGCAAGCGCGAGGCGCCCAAGGGCCGCCGTGTCGACCCGCAGGCGCTCGTCGAAGTGCAGGCCCTGCTTGGCCACCTGCCGCGGCGGCGCGACCTGCTGATCGAGTACCTGCACCGCATCCAGGACGGCGCCGGCTGCCTGGCCAGCCGGCACCTGGCCGCGCTGGCGCAGGAACTGGGCATGGCCCAGGTCGAGGTCTACGAGGTCGCCAGCTTCTATCACCACTTCGACATCGTGAAAGAAGGGGGGAGCGCACCGGCGGCGCTGACGGTGCGCGTCTGCGCCGACCTGTCCTGCGAACTGGCCGGTGCGCGCGGCCTGCTGGACAAATTGCCGGCCCTGCTCGGGCGCGAGGTGCGGGTGCTGGCTGCGCCCTGCATCGGCCGCTGCGAGGCGGCGCCCGCGGTGCTGGTCGGCCAGTACCCGGTGGCGCAGGCCGATGCCGACAAGGTGACGGCCCGGTGGCGACGGGCGTCATGACCGACACCGTGACTGGCCAGATCGGCTACGCGGCCTACCGCGCAGGTGGCGGCTATGCGCTGCTGCGCGACTGCGTGGCCGGCCTGCACGATGTGGAAGCCGTCATCGGCACGCTCGAAGATTCGGGCCTGCGCGGCCTGGGAGGCGCCGGTTTTCCGCTCGGGCGCAAGTGGCGCCTGGTGCGCGCCGAAGCCGGCCCGCGCCTGATGGCGATTAACATCGACGAAGGCGAACCGGGCACCTTCAAGGATCGCGTCTACCTGGAGCGCGACCCGCACCGCTTCCTCGAAGGCGCGCTCATTGCCGCCTGGGCGGTCGGGATCGAGGCCATCTATATCTACCTGCGCGACGAGTACCACGGCTGCCGCCGCATGCTGCAGGCCGAGCTGGCGGCCTTGCTGGCCGACCCGCCGGTACAGGGCATGCCCGCGATCCACCTGCGGCGCGGTGCCGGCGCCTACATCTGCGGCGAAGAGTCGGCCATGATCGAGTCGATCGAGGGCAAGCGCGGCATGCCGCGCCTGCGTCCGCCCTATGTGGCGCAGGTCGGCCTGTTCGGCCGGCCCACGCTGGAACACAACTTCGAATCGCTGCACTGGGTGCGCGAGATCCTCGAGCGCGGCGCCGCCTGGTTCTCCGGCTTCGGCCGCCATGGCCGCCACGGACTGCGCTCGTTCTCGGTCTCGGGCCGGGTGCGCGAACCGGGCGTCAAACTGGCCCCGGCAGGCATCACGGCGGCGGAGCTGATCGACGAGTATTGCGGCGGCATGCAGGAGGGGCATATTTTCTACGCCTACCTGCCGGGCGGCGCCTCGGGCGGCATCCTGCCCGCGTCGAAAGCCGGCATCCCGCTCGACTTCGATACCCTGCAGCCCCATGGCTGCTTCATCGGCTCGGCCGCCGTCATCGTGCTCTCGCAGCACGACAGCGCAGTGGGCGCGGCGCGCAACACGCTGGCTTTCTTCAAGGATGAATCCTGCGGCCAGTGCACCCCCTGCCGCAACGGTACGGCCAAGGCGCTGGCGCTGATCGAACAGCCCGGCCACGCATGGGACACGGCGCTGCTGGCCGAGCTGTCGCAGGTGATGCGCGACGCTTCGATCTGCGGGCTGGGCCAGGCCGCGCCGAATCCCGTCGATTGCGTCGTCCAGTACTTTTCCCATGAACTAGCCCAACCGGCGGTGCAGCCATGAACGCCCCCCTCCACACCGTTTCCTTCGAACTCGATGGCCGCATGGTCGAGGCGCAAGCGCATGAAACCCTGATCGAGGTCGCCGCCCGCGAAGGCATCGCCATCCCGCACCTCTGCTACAAGCCGGGCCTGGAAGCGGTCGGCAACTGCCGCTCCTGCATGGTCGAGATCGAGGGCGAGCGCACGCTTACGCCATCCTGCTGCCGCCATCCCGGCGCCGGCATGAAGGTGCACACTAGCAGCCCGCGCGCAACGAAGGCGCAGAAGATGGTGCTCGAGCTGCTGCTGGCCGACATGCCCGAAGCCGGGTACACGCGGCGCAACGAATTGGACGAGTGGGCTGCGCGCCGGGCGTGACAGGCTCGCGCTTCCAGCCCACGCGGCGCCGGCCGCAGCCAGACGGGACGCACGCGGCCATCAGCGTCAACCTCGATGCCTGCATCCAGTGCACCCGCTGCGTACGCGCCTGCCGCGACGAGCAGGTCAATGACGTGATCGGCCTGGCTTTCCGCGGCGAAGATGCGAAGATCGTGTTCGACCAGGATGACCCGCTCGGCGCCTCCACCTGCGTAGCCTGCGGCGAATGCGTGCAGGCTTGCCCGACCGGCGCCTTGACCCCGGCGCGCGGCGCGGCGCTGCTGGTGCCGGATCGCCAGGTCGATTCGGTTTGCCCCTACTGCGGCGTCGGCTGCCAGCTCACTTACCAGGTCAAGGACGAGCGCATCGTCGCCGTCGAAGGGCGCGACGGCCCTGCCAACCACGGCCGCCTGTGCGTCAAGGGCCGCTACGGCTTCGACTACGCCCACCATCCGCATCGCCTGACTACACCCCTGATCCGCCGCGAGGGCGTGCCCGGGACGGGCGAGTTCACGATGGACCCGGAACGCGTGCTCGACGTATTCCGCGAGGCCAGCTGGGAAGAAGCGCTGGCGCTGGCCGGCGGTGCTCTGGCGCGGATTCGCGACAGCCACGGCGGTGCGGCCCTGGCCGGCTTCGGCTCGGCCAAGGGCAGCAACGAGGAAGCCTATCTGTTCCAGAAGCTGGTGCGCACCGGCTTCGGCAGCAACAATGTCGACCACTGCACCCGCCTGTGCCACGCGTCCTCGGTGGCGGCCCTGCTGGAAGGGATCGGCTCGGGCGCGGTGTCGAACCCGGTGATGGATGTGACGCGCGCCGAGGTCATCCTCGTCATCGGCGCCAACCCGACCGTGAACCACCCGGTGGCGGCCACCTGGATCAAGAATGCCGTGCGGGCCGGCGCCAAACTGATCGTGCTCGATCCGCGCCGCTCGGAACTTGCGCGCCACGCGCACCGCTACCTGCAGTTCAAGCCCGATACCGACGTCGCGCTGCTGAACGCCATGATGCACGTAATTGTCGCCGAAAACCTGGTGGACCCGGCCTTCATCGCCGAGCGCACGCTGGGCTATGCCGAGCTGGCAGAGAACGTGCGCGACTACAGCCCGGAAGCGATGGCGCCGATCTGCGGCATCGATGCCGCCACCATCCGCGAGGTTGCGCGCCTGTATGCGACGTCGAAGGGCTCGATGATCCTGTGGGGCATGGGCGTGTCGCAGCACGTGCACGGCACCGACAACGCGCGCTGCCTGATTGCGCTGGCCCTGATGACGGGGCAGATCGGCCGTCCCGGCACCGGCCTGCATCCGCTGCGCGGCCAGAACAACGTGCAGGGCGCGTCGGACGCCGGCCTGATCCCGATGATGCTGCCCGATTACGGCCGCGTCGACAACCCGGCCGTGCGCGCGAAGTTCGAGGCGGCCTGGCAGGCCAGGCTCGACCCGAAACCGGGCCTGACGGTGGTCGAGATCATGGACGCGATCCTGGCGGGGCAGGTGCGCGGCATGTACATCATGGGCGAAAACCCGGCCATGTCCGACCCGGACGCGAACCACGCGCGCGCTGCACTGGCCGCGCTCGAGCACCTGGTGGTGCAGGACATTTTCCTGACCGAGACGGCCTATCTCGCCGACGTCATCCTGCCGGCGTCAAGCTTCCCGGAAAAGACCGGCACCTTCACCAATACCGACCGCCTGCTGCAGCTGGGCCGCCAGGCCATCGATCCGCCAGGCGACGCGCGCCAGGACCTGTGGATCGTCCAGGAGATGGGCAAGCGCCTCGGCCTGCCCTGGTCGTACACCCACGTGTCCGAGGTGTTCGACGAGATGCGCCGCCTGATGCCTAGCATTGCCGGCATCACCTGGGAGCGGCTGGAAAGCGAGGGTGCCGTGGTCTATCCCTGCCGCGAGGAGGGCGACCCTGGCCAGCCGGTGGTGTTCACGGCTGAATTCCCGCGCGAAGGCGGACGCGCCCGTTTCGTGCCGGCCGATATCATCCCGGCCGACGAGCGGCCTGACGCCGACTACCCGATGGTCCTGATCACGGGCCGCCAGCTCGAACACTGGCACACCGGCAGCATGACGCGGCGCGCCGGCGTGCTCGACGCGATCGAGCCCGATCCGGTGGCGCTGGTGCATCCGCTCGATTTGCAGCGCCTGGGTATCCGGCCGGGCGACCCGGTCACCATTGCCTCGCGTCGCGGCCAGGTCGTGCTGTATGCGCGCGCCGACGACAGTTCGCCCGTGGGCGCCGTGTTCGTCCCGTTCTGCTACTACGAGGCCGCCATCAACCGGCTGACGAACGCCGCGCTCGACCCCTACGGCAAGATCCCGGAATTCAAGTACTGCGCGATCAAGCTGACGCCCGGCGGGGAGCCCGCACCGCAGGGCAGCTACGGTGGCGGCCAAATCCTGGGTGATGTGGCAGAATCGACAACATGAACTGCCCAGACCTGCCACGCCCTCGTTCCGGATCGCGTCCCCTGTTGTCAAGTGCGCATGCGCCGCTCACGCACGAGGTGAGCGCGCTCGACGAGCGTGGCCGCGCATCAAACATCGCCATTCCCGCCGAGCGTCCGCTCACCGTCTACGTCGACAAGCGCGAACTGGTCACCCTGATGACGCTGGGCGGTGCACCGGAAGCGCTGACGCTGGGCTACCTGCGCAACCAGCGCCTGGTGCGCGACATCGCCGACGTGGTCTCGGTGCAGGTCGACTGGTCGGTGGACGCCGTGGCCGTCGTCACGCGCAGCGGCATCCGCGACATCGAGGAGCGCACCGCGAAAAAAGTGGTAACCACCGGCTGCGGCCAGGGTTCGGTGTTCGGCGGGCTGATGGACGAAGTCGACAGCATCGCGCTGCCGCTTGATGCGCGCCTGGCCCAGTCGGTCGTGTACCGCATCGTCGACACCATCCGCACGCAGCAATCGATCTACAAGCAGGCCGGCTCCGTGCACGGCTGCGCGCTGTTTTCGAACACGGGAGAACTGCTGTATTTCGTCGAGGATGTCGGCCGCCACAACGCCGTCGACGCCATCGCCGGGCTGATGTGGCTGGAGGAGATGCCTGGTGCCGACAAGGTGTTCTACACGACTGGCCGGCTGACCTCGGAAATGGTGATCAAGGGCGCCCAGATGGGCATTCCCTTCCTGCTGTCGCGCTCGGGCACGACCCAGATGGGGCACATGGTGGCGCAGAAGGTCGGCATGTCGCTGCTGGCGCGCTGCACGGGCAAGCACTTCCTGCTGCTGGCGGGGCAGGAGCGCCTGGAGTTCGAACCGGAACTGTTTGAGCTCGCCACTGCCGCACGTCCCGCGTAAATGTCCCTGTTCGACGCCACGGCGCACGCATTTACCCTGCTGTTTTCCGGCGACGCTGCCCTGTGGCGCATCATCTGGGTATCGGTCAAGACCAGCGTCATCGGCCTGCTGCTGGCCGCGCCGCCCGCCATCCTGCTCGGCTACGCGATCGCCATGCACCGCTTCCCGGGCCGCCGTATCGCCGTCTGGCTGGCGCAATGCGCGCTGTCGCTGCCCACCGTCCTGATCGGATTGCTGCTGTACCTGCTGCTGTCGCGGCGCGGGCCGCTCGGGGCGCTCGAGTGGCTGTTCTCGCAGCAGGGCATCATCCTCGGCCAGTGCGTGGTGGGACTGCCGGTGCTGCTCGCCTTTACGCTGGCGGCGGTGCAGGCACTCGACCCGCGCTACGCCGAGACCGCACGGGCGCTGGGCGCCTCGCGCTGGCGGGTCATGGCCACCGTCCTGTTTGAGGCGCGCTATGGCGTGATGGCGGCCGTCATCAGCGGCTTCGGCCGTGTGATCTCGGAAGTGGGCTGCGCGCTGATGGTGGGCGGGAACATCGAAGGCGAAACCCGCACCATCACGACGGCCATCGCGCTGGAGACGAGCAAGGGCGAGTTCGCGCAGGGCATTGCGCTGGGCATCGTGCTCGTCGCCCTGGCGCTCCTGATGAATGGCGCGCTGATGCTGCTGCAGGGCGAGGCGCATACGGCCGGGGGACGCGCATGAGTTTGCACGGCGCGCCCCTGCTGGACTTGCGCGGACTGCGCAAGCGCCACGGCGCGCGCATCCTGTTCGATATCGATGCATTGCGGCTGGACGCGGCCAGCGCCTATGTGCTGACCGGCGCCAACGGTGTTGGCAAGAGCACGCTGCTGCGCGTGCTGGCCGGACTGGAAAGCGCGCAGGTCGACAGCGTGGCCTTCGATGGGGCCGCGGTCACGCTGCAGCCGTATCCAGGCGCACTGCGCCGCGCCATCGTCTACGTGCACCAGCATCCGATCATGTTTTCCACCAGTGTCGCCCACAACATCGCCTACGGCCTGCTGGCGCGCGGCGAGAGCAAGGCGCGGGTGGCACAGGCGGTGGAGGAGGCGATGGCCTGGGCGGGAGTCGCGCACCTGCGCGCGACCGATCCGGCGCGCCTGTCGGGCGGCGAAAAGCAGCGCGTGGCGCTGGCACGGGCCAGCGTGCTGGAGCCGCGCCTGCTGCTGCTGGACGAACCCACCGCGAACCTGGACGGACCGGCGCGCGAACAGGTGATCGCCCTGATCCCGACCCTGCTGCAAAAGGGCAGTACCGTCGTCATGGCCTGCCATGACCGCGACCTGATTGGACTACCCGGCGTGCGTCGCCTGAAGCTGCGCGACGGGCGTCTCGAATACCGACCATTCCACAAGGGAGAACCCGATGAAACGCCGTAGTCTGCTGGCCGTCCTGCTCTGCGCCTCTTTCGCCGCACCTTCCGTCCTGGCGCAAGAAGCGGACGCACCGAAAGCCCTGCGCCTGTCGACCACGACCAGCACGGAAAATTCGGGCCTGCTGGCCTGGCTGCTGCCGCCTTTCGAGGCGAAGACCGGCATCAAGGTGAAGGTAATCTCGGTTGGCACCGGCAAGGCCCTGGAACTGGGCAAGAATGGCGACGTCGATGTCACCCTGGTGCATGCGCGCCAGCTCGAGGACCGGTTCGTCGGCGAAGGCTGGGGCGTCGACCGGCGCGACGTGATGTACAACGATTTTATTGTCGTCGGCCCGCAAGCAGATCCCGCCAGGGTCAAGGGTGGAAAGGACGTGATTGCCGCCTTCGGCAAGATCGCCGCCAGCGGCGCGAAATTCATCTCGCGCGGCGACAACTCCGGCACCGACGTGATGGAGAAGGGCTACTGGCAGCAGGCGGGCACCAAACCCGCCGGCGCTGCCTATGTGTCGGCGGGCCTGGGCATGGGCGAAGTATTGAACATGGCGGCCGAACTGCGTGCCTACACGTTGACCGACCGCGCCACCTACGGCGCCTACAAGGCCAAGACGGGCCTGGCGGTGCTGGTCGAGGGCGACAAGCGCATGTTCAACCCCTACGGCATCATCGCCGTCAATCCGGCCAGGCACCCGGGTGTGAACTATGGCGGCGCCAAGCAGCTGATCGAGTGGATCACCTCGAACGAGGGACAGGCCCGCATTGCCGCCTTCAGGCCGGCGGGCCAGCAGTTGTTCTTCCCGACGGCGACGCGCTGACGGGAGTGGCGGCGGGCGCACCCGTGGCTGGCGCAGCCGGAGTCACAGCCGTGGGAGCGGCCGCCGGAGCGGTTCCCGGGGAAGCAGCTGGCAGGGCGGAGCCTGGCGTCGGACAGGTCAGGATTGTCGAACGCGGGCAACCCGACACCATCAGCGGCACGTAGGCCGACAGCAGGACCGCGATCAGCAGCACCAGCATCTGGGGAATGAATGCCCACAGGTAGGTGTAATGCAGAATGATGTCGACCCGTGAGCCGGGCATGCGTTCGTCCTCGCGATCGATGCCGGCGCGCATGGGGCTATCGCGTTCTTCCTGGATCTCGTTGCACATTGCATCGAGTACCTTGTCCATGGCCACGCGGTCGACCCTGTTGCGCACCTGAACACCCCACTGGTACCAGGCAATCGACAGGAACAGCACGGCCAGGGCTGCCGTCCACAGGTCTTGCTGGCGAATCGACAGGCAGATTTTCACTGTCAGCACGGTCGCGTCGACCGCACCCATCAAAATCATGGCGCTGATGATGACCCGCCACTCGTGGTCGCGCCGCGTGTTAAACAAACTCAGGTGCGCGTTAAAAATGAACTGCAGTATGTCTCGTCTGTCGATCATGGCGGCACCCTGGACCTGCGTTCCCGGATGGCGCGACCTTGAAGGCCAAGGGCCGCGAAGCTGTGCAGCGCGCTGCTGTATCGCCCCGATACTACGCCATCGGAACCGCCTGCGCGGGGTGCGCCGATCGTGCTGCGTGCGCACGTAGCGGCATGCCGCGAAAAGGTCTGATTCTTGCTACAGGCGGATACCTGCTGGCATGGTATGGCGCCGGACATCCGTCCCTGCAGCGGCGCGTACCGGCACGCTATCCGCGGGCGAGTGCCGCCCCCAGGTTGGCGCGGGCACGCGCCTCGAGGGTCGCGGCGAAATGTGCCGTATGGTAAATGGCGGAACGCGCAAGGAAGCGCTGCAGCACGTCGCGCCGCTTGCTGGCGAAGAGCGCGGCGGGCACATGCGCATATTCGGCGTCGAAGTGCGACAGGCATTCCCCCAGGTGCTGCAGGGTGTGATAGTGGCGCTGCGGTTCGCTGTAGGCGGCCAGCAGCGCCGCGAGCAGGGCGGGAGGAGCCGGTTTGCCGAGCCTGTTCCACAAGCCCTGCCAGTCTATTGCGAACCCTTGCCTCATCAGGTATTTCTTTCTGGAAAAATTGTTGCTTCTGGCATATTTATTGGCTAGACTGCTTACAGTCGATCGCTACAAAAATCATAGCGGTGCCGCAGGGGCACCGTCTTGCCGGCGATGGTCGCCAACATAGCATGCTGCGCCGCCCGGTGAGCAGCTCAACACCAGGAAGAAAAGACAATGGGAAATGCCGAAGCAGTCAGTCCGGAAGTGGAATGGCACTATGAGTCCAACGGCGTGCGCACGGGGCCGGTCAGGGAAGCGGACATCCTCGGCCTGATCGCCGCCAACAGGCTGGGACGCGGCTCCTATGTCTGGAGCCGCGGCATGACGGACTGGATGACCCTGGAGACGACGTCCTTCGCCGGACAGTTTTCGGCGACCCCGCCACCGCTGACCGGCGCGGCTGTGAGCAACGCCCTGGTCTGGTGGCTGGCGTTCGGGCCGCTGCTGGGCGTGTTCGCGGCTGGCTTCCTGTCCGGCCTGACCGACAAGGATATCAGCAGCTTCTGGTGGACCACCCTAATAATCAATATCGCCCTGTCGATTGCCGACGAGAAAAAGCTCAAGCAGGCAGGCCACGACACCGACAGCATGGGCGCCGCCTTCATCGTGCCGGTGTACCTGTTCAAGCGCGCCAAGGTGCTCAAGCAGAACAACAGCTATTTCATCGTCTGGATCGTGCTGTTCGTGCTGTCGCTGTTCGCCGACGCTTGATCCTGCTGCGCCGTTCGCGAAAGCAAGGGGCGCCGCGGCGCCCCTTTTTTCCGTCTACATCAGGATGACGTCGTACTGCTCCTGGTGGTACCCCTTTTCCACCTGCAGCGAGATCTTCTTGCCGATGAAGTCGCCCAGCATCGCCAGGTGCTGCGATTCTTCTTCCAGGAACAAATCGACCACTTCCTGCGAGGCCAGGATGCGGAATTCGCGCGGGTTGAACTGCTTGGCTTCGCGCAGCAGTTCGCGCAGGATTTCGTAGCAGATCGTGCGCGAGGTTTTGACTTGTCCCTTGCCGGCGCAGGCCGGGCAGGGCTCGCACAGGATGTGGGCCAGCGACTCGCGCGTGCGCTTCCTCGTCATCTCGACCAGGCCCAGCGCCGAGAAGCCGCTCACCGACACCTTGGTGCGGTCGCGCGCCAGCGTCTTCTTGAGCTCCGCGAGCACCTGGTTGCGGTGCTCGTTGTTCTCCATGTCGATGAAGTCGAGGATGATGATGCCACCCAGGTTGCGCAGGCGCAGCTGGCGCGCGATCGCATGTGCCGCTTCCAGGTTGGTCTTGAAAATGGTGTCGGCGAAATTGCGGCCGCCCACAAAACCGCCGGTATTCACGTCGATCGTCGTCATCGCCTCGGTCTGGTCGACGATCAGGTAGCCGCCGGATTTCAAATCCACGCGCCGGCCCAGCGCACGCAGGATTTCTTCCTCGACGCCATACAGGTCGAACAGCGGCCGCTCGCCGGTATAGTGCTGTAATCTCGCCAGCACGCTCGGCGTGTACATCTGGGCGAACTCGACCAGCTTCACGTAGTTCTCGCGCGAGTCGACCTGGATCGTGGCCGTTTCGTCGTGCACGAAGTCGCGCAGCACGCGCTGGGCCAGGTTCAGGTCCTGGTAGAGGAGGCTCGTGGCCGGGCGGGTGCGGGCGCCGTTCTGGATCGCGGCCCAGGTTTTGCGCAGGTAATCGATGTCGGCGGCCAGGTCGGCGTCGGACGCTTCCTCGGCTTGCGTGCGCACGATGTAGCCGCCTTTTTCCTCGGCCGGCAGCAAGCCTGCCATGCGCGTGCGCAGCAGTTCGCGGTCGGCTTCCTTCTCGATTTTCTGCGAGATGCCGATGTGGTTATCCTGGGGCAGGTAGACCAGCATGCGCCCGGCGATCGAGATCTGCGTCGACAGGCGCGCGCCCTTGGTGCCGATCGGGTCCTTGATGACCTGCACGGTCAGTACCTGGCCGTCGTAGAGCAGCTTTTCGATCGGGGTCTGCGGCACGTTCGAATTGTCGTGCGGGCGCGCTTCCCAGATGTCGGCCACGTGCAGGAAGGCTGCGCGCTCCAGGCCGATATCGATGAAGGCCGACTGCATGCCCGGCAACACGCGCACGACCTTGCCCGAATAGACGTTGCCGGCCAGGCCACGCGTCAGGGTGCGCTCGATGTGCAACTCCTGCACCGCGCCCTGCAGAACCAGCGCCACGCGCGTTTCCTGCGGGGTGATATTGATGAGGATGTCTTCGTTCATGGACCGCTGCACAGGATATTGTTCAGAGTGTAATGATACACGCTGGGATGACGGAGCGTGGACAGGGCGGCCACGGCCAGCGGCCGCTTAAGCGCCGGTTAATACAACAGGACGAAAGGCAAAACGTTGCGCAAGCACCAACAATCCGCTATCTTGATGTTAAGAAATATTGCGAAACTGTTTTTTGCGCCGAGCAGCAGCGAGGTTGCCCTTCTTCCGCCCCCACCATGAACGAGTTCCTTTCCCGCGCAGTCACCTACATGAAGGCGGTCGAGTCCGGCGCATCCGCCAGCGTACCCGACGACGACAGTCCCGTGCTGACGCGCCTGACCGATGACGTCGCCATCGCCTATGTTGTCGACGAGCCGCAGGGTCTCGTCTTCGTTCAGAAGCGCCACCTGCGCGAAGCCGGCATCTCGACGGAACAATTGCACCGGCAAGCGATGGCCAACCTCGACCAGCTATGCGACACCCAGCTGAACGTGGAAAAGCATGGCCCGATCTTCGGCGTTTTCCTGAACGGGGTGTTCGAGGCCAGCGTGTTCCTGCGCGAGCGCTTCTGGCAATACGAAGCGCTACCCCTGGTCAACAGAGGCTATGCGGTTGCCATGCCGGCGCGCGACGTGCTGGCGTTTTGCGACATGGACTCGAAGGAAGGAATCGACAGGCTGCAGCAGATGACGCAACGCGTGATGGCAAGCGGCGATCACCTGCTGACACCGAAGCTGTTCCGCTTGAAGAAGAAAGCCGCCTGAAGAAGGCGGCCACGAACGCGGACGGGCCTTGCCCGACGCCGGTAGCGCCGCTAGATCAGTACGCCGGCCCGGCGCAGTAGCGCGGCCGTCTCGAACAGCGGCAGGCCCATGATGCCCGAGTGGCTGCCTTCGATATGCTCCACGAAGAGTGCCGCCAGGCCCTGGATGCCGTAGCCGCCGGCCTTGTCGTAGGGTTCGGACGTGGCGCAATAGGCGCGGATCGCCTGCGGCGTGAGTTTGGCGAAGCGCACGTTCGACACCTGGGTGACGTGCTCGGCCATGTCGACATAATGCACCGCGACCGTCGTCAGCACCTGGTGGGTGCGGCCCGACAGCCGCTCGAGCATGGCGACCGCTTCGCGCGCATCGGCGGGTTTGCCGAGGATCTCGTCGTCGACGGTCACGGTGGTATCGGCCGTCAGCACCGGACGCGGCGGCTGGCGCCGCTGCTGCAGCATCTTCCAGGCAAACGCGCCTTTCTCGAGCGCCACCCGTACCACATACTCATGCGCCGGCTCGCCCGGATGCACTTCCTCGGTGACGTCGGCGCCTCTGGCCGGGTCGCTGCGCAGCATCAGCAACTCGAAGTCGACGCCTACCTGGCGCAGCAATTCACGACGCCGCGGGCTCTTCGAGGCGAGGTAGATTTTCTTGTCCAGTACTTTCATGGCGGAGTCAGACGCGGTGGTATGGATGGTTCTGGGTGATGGACCAGGCACGGTAGAGCTGTTCCGCCAGCATCACCCGCACCATACCGTGCGGCAGCGTCATGCTGGAAATACGGATCAAGCCTTCGGCACGCGCCTTCAGCTCCGGATCGAGGCCATCGGCACCGCCGATCAGGAAAGCGGTATCGCGCCCGTCCTGTTGCCAATTCATCAATTGTTGAGACAATCCAACACTTGTCAGGTCACGGCCACGCTCGTCGAGCGCGATGATGCGTACGCTCTTCGGCAAGGCGGCCTCGATACGCTCGCGTTCGAGCGCCATCGCGGTGGCGGCCGTCTTGCTGCCGGAGCGCTCGACCGGCTTGATTTCCTTGAGCACGATGCGCAGCTCGGGTGGCATGCGTTTCGCGTACTCGGCAAAGCCGGTTTCGATCCAGGCCGGCATCTTGTGGCCGACCGCAGCGATAATCAGTTGCATTAAAACCTATCTGCCAGATCGCAGGCGCCCCGCAGCGGCAAACGGGTACTGGACCCGCTGCCAGGCGGGCAGGGCACAGTTGCGTGCCCGCTTGCCTGTCCAGTTGCCGGCGCGGCTGCCCGTGCTTACTCGGCAGCCTTCCTGGCGACGCGCTTGATGACCTTCTTGACCGGCTCGGCATCGGCCGGCGCGGCTGCCTTGGTGACGCGCTTCGGCGGCTTGGCCTTGGTTGCCTCAACGGCGGCGATCTCGCTCTTGCTTGGCGCGACTTTCACGGTCTTGCCGACTGGTGCCTTCTTCGCTGCCGGCTTCTTCGCGGCGGCGGTCTTGGTAGCGGTCGTTTTCGCTGCGCTTGTCTTCGACACTGTCGAAGCCCGCTTAGCCGCCGGCTTGCGCTCGTTGACCGGCTTGGCTTCCGGCTGGTCCTGGTTCGCAGCGAGGTGCTTCGACTTCGTCTTCGGCTCGGCGTCCACGGCTTCCGCGGTGGACTTGCGCTTGGCCGCGCCCAGCTTGACCGGCTTTTCGCCCCAGATTTCTTCCAGGCGGTAGTACTGGCGGATGGCCGGCTGCATGATGTGCACGATCATGTCGCCCAGGTCGACCAGCACCCATTCGCCGGTGTCTTCGCCTTCCAGGCCGATCACGTTGCCGCCTGCTTCCTTGACCTTGTCCCGCACCGAGGCAGCGAGTGCCTTCGTCTGGCGATTCGACGTGCCCGACACGACCGCGATGCGGTCGAACAGGCTGGTCAGGTGGGTCGTGTCGAACAGCATGATTTCCTGGCCCTTGACGTCCTCGAGGGCGTCCACGACGACCGTTTGCAGTTTTTTGATATCCATTAGCTCTTGTATAAATTATGGTGTTGAATATAGTCTAGCACTACCCGCGAAACGAGCGAATTGTCCGCGCCCTCGGGTGTGCCCTCCGCTCCCGCGCCCGCCCGGGGAAGGGAAGGGGAGGCGGCGCCCGACAAGGCGCCATTTTTTAATGCTGCGCGCACCTGCGTCGCGGAAATATCGACCGCCAGCGTGTGCGCAAGGCAGACCAGGCCCGCGGGCGTGGTGCTTACCTGTTCGGGTGTTGCCAGGCGCGGCGCCAGTTCGCGCGCCACCGCCTGCGGCAGCGCATCCTGGTCCAGCGTATAGCCCGGCCGTGCGGCCACCGCGAGGTTGGCCAGGCCAAACAGCGCCTGCCAGTCGCGCCAGCTGTCGAGTTTTTGCAGCTGGTCGGCCCCCATGATGAAGACGATCGACGCCGCCGGCCCGAGTTCGGCGCGCAGGCCGCGCAGGGTCTCGACGGTATAGCTCGGGGCGCCGCGATCGATTTCCTGGCGGTCAATGATGACAGGCAGGCCGGCATCGCAAAACGCCAGTTCCAGCATGGCTACCCGGTCTTCGTCGCTCGCCTGCAGCGCCGCTTTCTGCCATGGGCGGGCCGGCAGCACGCGCAGCTGGTCGGGATGCAGCAATTCGAAAAACAGCCGCGCCAGTGCGATATGGCCATGGTGGACGGGATCGAAACTGCCCCCCAGCAGGGCGACACAGGCCGTCACGAAGCGAGCCAGTCCCGGTGCGGCAGGAAGTCGGTGTACAGCGCGGCTTCCGCGCTTCCCGCTTCCGGATGCCAGTCGTAGCGCCATTTGACGATCGGCGGCAAGGACATCAGGATCGCCTCGGTGCGTCCGCCCGACTGCAGGCCGAAGTGCGTACCGCGGTCCCAGACCAGGTTGAACTCGACATAGCGGCCGCGCCGGTAAGCCTGGAAATCGCGCTCGCGTTCGCCATACGGCGTGTCCTTGCGCGCGCGCAGGATCGGCAGGTAGGCGTCGATGAAACCGTCGCCGACACGCTTGACCATCGCGAAGGCTTCTTCGAAAGGCAGTTCGTTGAAGTCGTCGAAGAAGATCCCGCCCACGCCGCGTGCTTCCTTGCGGTGCTTCAGGTAGAAATACTCGTCGCACCATTTCTTGAAGCGGGGGTGCAGTCCTTCGCCAAACGGCGCCAGCGCATCGTGGCAGACGCGGTGGAAGTGGCGCGCGTCATCAAGGTTGCCGTAATAGGGCGTCAGGTCCATGCCGCCGCCGAACCACCAGACCGGATCCTTGCCTTCTGCCGTGGCTTCGAAGAAGCGCACGTTCATGTGCACGGTCGGCGCATAGGGATTACGCGGGTGCAGCACCAGCGAGACGCCCATCGCTTCCCAGGCCCGGCCCGCCAGTTCCGGGCGGCTGGCCGCGGCCGAAGGCGGCAGGTTGGCGCCGGTCACGTGCGAGAAATTCACGCCGCCGCGTTCCAGCACATTGCCTTCCTCGATCAGGCGCGAGATGCCGCCACCGCCTTCCGGACGCTCCCAGCTGTCCTGCAGGAAGGGCTTGCCGTCCACGTCTTCCAGGGCCGACACGATGCCTTGCTGCAGGTCGAGCAGCCAGGTTTTGATCGCGGAAGGGTTCGGGGTGGACATGAGGCGGGACGTCGTGAAAGAAAAATAAGAGGGGGATTGTACACTGCGGGGCGAAGCCGGTGGCAGATCCTGCGGTGTAAACGCGTGGAGTCAGGACTCCACCCTACGATTCATAGCTATTCGTAGGGTGGAGTCCTGACTCCACGCGGTACAACGGTTCGAAATTCGAGATGCGTCTATTTTCGCCAGTGCACCGCTCCGAAACCGATACGCCTATTTAATCCCGCGCCAGCCGATATCGCGGCGGAACTGGGCGCCGTCGAAACTAATCCTGTCGACACCTTCATAGGCCTGCTTCTGCGCCATCTTGACGCTGTCGCCCAGGCCGACCACGCACAGCACGCGGCCGCCATTGGTTTGCAGGGTGCCGCCGACGATGCTGGTGCCGGCGTGGAAGGTGACGCATTCCGGCGTCTCGGGCGGGATGCCTTCGATGATGTCGCCCTTGCGTGGGTTGTCCGGATAACCGCCCGCGGCCAGCACGACGCCGACAGCGGTACGGCGGTCCCATTCCAGATCGACGGCGTCGAGCGTACCGTTGCAGGCGTGTTCGAGCACGGTGACGAAATCGCTTTTCAGGCGCGTCATGATCGGCTGGGTTTCCGGATCGCCCATGCGGCAATTGAATTCCAGCGTGCGCGGATTGCCTTCGCTGTCGATCATCAGGCCGGCATACAGGAAGCCGGTGAACGTGATGCCGTCCTTGGCCATGCCGGCGATGGTCGGGTTGATGATCTCGCGCATCACGCGCGCATGCATGGCCGGGGTGACGATCGGCGCGGGGGAGTAGGCTCCCATGCCGCCCGTGTTCGGGCCTTCGTCGTGGTCTTTCAGGCGTTTATGGTCTTGCGAGGTGGCCATCGGCAGGATGTGCTTGCCGTCGCACATGACGATGAAGCTCGCTTCTTCGCCCGCCAGGAATTGTTCGATGACGATGCGCGCGCCGGCGTCGCCGAAGGCATTGTCCGACAGCATACGATCCACCGCGGCATGTGCCTCCTCGAGCGACATGGCGACGACCACGCCCTTGCCAGCGGCCAGGCCGTCGGCCTTGATGACGATCGGCGCGCCGTTGGCGTCGACATAGGCGTGGGCCGCGGCGGCGTCGGAAAAGCTCTGGTATGTCGCGGTCGGGATGCCGTGACGCTGCATGAAGGCCTTGGCGAAGTCCTTCGAGCTTTCCAGCTGGGCCGCCTCGCGCGTCGGGCCGAAGATCTTCAGGCCGCGCGCGCGGAACAGGTTGACGATGCCGGCGGCCAGCGGCGCTTCCGGGCCGACCAGGGTCAGGGCGATGTGTTCGGACACCACGAAGTCCGCCAGCGCGGCCGGGTCCGTGATCTCGACGTTCACCAGGCGCGGGTCGCGCGCCGTGCCGCCATTGCCCGGCGCGACATACACCATTTGCACGCGTTCGGATTGGGCCAGTTTCCAGGCCAGGGCATGTTCACGGCCACCAGAGCCGACTACCAGGATCTTCATGTGTGCTCGCGCGCGTAGGTAAGCTTATTGATCGTCGATGACGGCGTTGGTGTAGATCTCCTGGACGTCGTCCAGGTTCTCCAGGGCGTCGAGCAGCTTCTGCATCTTGAGCGCGTCTTCGCCCGTGAACACGGTCTCGGTGGCCGGCTTCATGATGACTTCGGCGACCTCGGCCTTGAAACCGGCCTTTTCCAGCGCATCCTTGACGTTGGAGAACGCGAACGGATCGCACAGCACTTCGAAGCCGCCTTCCTCGTCCTGCACCACGTCCTCGGCGCCCGCTTCCAGGGCCGCTTCCATCAACTTGTCCTCGTCCACGCCGGGCGCGAACAGGAACTGGCCGGTGTGCTTGAACATGAAGGCGACCGAGCCCTCGGTGCCCATGTTGCCGCCGTATTTGCTGAAGGCGTGGCGTACTTCGGCCACGGTACGCACACGGTTGTCGGTCATGCAGTCGACGATGATGGCCGCGCCGCCGATGCCATAGCCTTCGTAGCGGATCTCTTCGTAGTTCACGCCTTCCAGGCTGCCCGAACCGCGCTGGATCGCGCGGGTTACATTGTCCTTCGGCATGTTGGCGTCAGCCGCCTTGTCTACCGCCAGGCGCAGGCGCGGGTTGGCGTCGATGTCGCCGCCGCCCATGCGCGCCGCAACCGTGATTTCCTTGATCAAGCGGGTCCAGATCTTGCCGCGCTTGGCGTCAGTCGCGGCTTTCTTGTGCTTGATGTTGGCCCATTTGCTGTGTCCAGCCATGTCGAGAATTCCTTAGACGGTGTGGGAACCGCGCCAACCCGCTGCGCGGTGCAGGGCGACAAGCCGCCGGCAGCGCAAGGGATTTCGAGGTTCCTGTATGCAAGAGTGGCCGACATTTTAACATGCACACCGCCTGTAAAACTGCTCTCGAGCTTATGGAAATAGCAACAGCGTGCCCCAGGCAACGAGGCCCAGTCCACCGATACAGGCCACCACCGTGCCACCCGGCAGCAGTTTTTCGGCCAGCACCAGCGCGGCCAGGCCCACCAGCGCCCCCAGGTTGTTCACGCCTGCCACGAACAGCAGGGCCATCAGCAGCGAGCAACACCCGGTACAGTACAGGCCGTGTCCGAAGCCCATGCGCAGCGCTCCCGCCAGCCCGGGACGCCAGCCGGTCAGGAAAGTGGACAGGGGCGCCCGGCAACCCTGCAGGCAGGCATGCTTTGCCGGCGTCCACTGGTAGACCCCGGCGGCCACCAGTGCCAGTCCGCAGGCGTTCGGGTTGACCATCGCCATGCCAGGGTCGAGCGCGCCGGCATCGTGCAGGGCCCATTGCGCGAGCGTGGCACAGGCGCCGAAGCCGCTCCAGACCGCCAGGTAGCCGATCACGAACAGCAGCGTGGCCAGGTTCGGGTGGCGTACGGCATGCACCAGCCGGTTGAGGCGGGCGAACAGCAGGATCGTCGGGGTCGAGGCCGGCAGCATCATGGCCGACAGCATGGCCCCCCACATGGCCAGCACCAGCACCACCTCAGCCGCGCGGTAGGGTGGGGGTGTGCTGCCTTGCGCCGGCGGCAGCGCCAGCGGCTCGACGGTCGAGATGTGCAGCGCCGGAATACCGGGCAGGCCCAGCTCAGGGCAACCAGGGCGGCCAGCCAGGCGATGACCAGCGGCCGCTCGCGGCCGGGCTGCGCGTCCACGCGGATCAGGGCGGTCATCGGGGTTCCCTCGTGCAGGAAGGCGCGCTGCCGTCTCCCCAGGGTGGGCGGGACGGATGGCCGGGTGGCCGCTTCATGCTCCAGTTCGGCATTGTTCCTCCTCATGGGTTGTGTTTGCAAGGGTTGGACTGCGCAGTCGGCTTTGCGTTCAGGGCTTCTGTCGAGCCTGATTCTGTGCTTGCCCGTACAATCGCCGGATGACCCCGCCTGAAACTGCCACGATTGCGACATCTTCGCCACGACGCGCCTGGCTGGCTGGCCTTGCGCTGGCGCTCGGCGGTGCCGTTCTGTTCTCCACAAAGGCCGTGGTCGCCAAACTGCTGTACCGATACCACATCGACGCAGTGACATTGATCGCCTTCAGAATGCTGTTCTCGCTTCCGGTGTTCGCTGGTGTCGCACTCTGGAAGATGCGCAGCGGACCCCCGCTTTCCGCCGCCGACCGCTGGCGCATCACCGGGCTGGGCCTGCTGGGCTATTACCTGTCGAGCACGCTCGACTTCCTCGGACTGCAATACGTCTCCGTCGGGCTGGAACGCCTGATCCTGTTCCTGACGCCGACCTTCGTGCTGGCGATCACGGCCCTGTTCCTGCGGCGCCGCATCGCCCCGGCCGAATGGTGTGCGCTGGCGCTGTCGTACTGCGGCATCGCGCTGGTGTTCCTGCACGACCTGGCCGGCGGCGGGGCGGACACCCTGTTCGGAGCGCTGCTGGTGCTGGGCGCGGCGCTCAGCTACGCGTTCTACCTGCTCGGTACCGGCGAGATGGTGCGCCGGGTCGGCTCGCTGCGCGCCTGGTGGCCTACGCGATGTGCGTCTCGAGTGCCGCCTGCCTGCTGCAGTTTTCCTGCTGCGCCCGGCGTCGCTGCTGCTGCAGCCGCTGCCGGTGCTCGGGCTCTCGCTCGTGAATGGCGTTTTCTGTACTATCTTCCCGGTGTTCATGACGATGGCCGCGGTCGGGCGCATCGGTGCCCCGGCGGCGTCGCAGGCGGGCATGGTGGGGCCCGTGTCGACGCTGTTCCTCGGCGCGCTGCTGCTGGGCGAACCGATCACCGCGGTGCAATTGCTTGGAACCGGGCTGGTGCTCGCCGGTATCACGCTGTTGTCGTTGAAAAAATGAGCGCTGCAAAATAAGCGCTGCCAAAACAAGGAAAGAGACGAAGACAATGAAACCCCGCATCGCGCTCATTGCGCACGACAAGAAGAAGGACGACATGATCACCCTTGCCGGTGAGTACCGCGACTTCCTCGCCACCTGCATCCTGTCGGCAACCGGCACTACCGGTTCGCGCCTGATCAACGAACTCGGCCTCGCGGTCGAGTGCAAGCATTCGGGTCCCTTCGGCGGCGACCTGCAGATCGGCGCCCAGCTCGTCGACGGCGGGATCGACTGCGTGATCTTCCTGCGCGACCCGATGACGCCCCAGCCGCACGAGCCGGACATCAATGCGCTGGTGCGCGCCTGCGACGTGCACGACGTGGCTTGCGCAACGAACGTCGCCACCGCCCACCTCGTGCTGGGCCGGCTGATGGACCGCCAGCGCGAGGAGGAGGGCGCATGATGGCCAAGGCGATCCGCATGGCGCGCACGGGCGGGCCCGAGGTGCTCGAGTATGTCGATGTCGAGGTCGGCGAACCCGGCCCGGGCGAAGCGCGCGTGCGCCAGCATGCCATCGGCCTGAATTTCATCGACGTGTATTTCCGCACCGGCCTCTACCCGATGCCGCTGCCGTCCGGCCTCGACCGGGAAGGCGCGGGCGTGGTCGAGGCGGTGGGCGAGGGCGTCACGCACCTGCGGCCGGGCGACCGCGTGGCCTATGCCGGCCGGCCCAACGGCGCCTACAGCGAAGTGCGCGTCATGCCGGCCGACATCCTGGTGCGCTTGCCCGACGCGATCGACTTCGAGACCGCGGCCGCGATGATGCTGCAGGGCCTGACCGTGCAATACCTGTTCCGCCGCACTTATCCGCTGCAGCCGGGCCAGACCATCCTGTTCCACGCGGCCGCCGGCGGCGTTGGCCTGATCGCCTGCCAGTGGGCCCGCGCACTTGGCGTGAACCTCATCGGCACGGTGGGGTCGAACGAGAAGGCGGAGCTGGCCCTGGCCCATGGCGCAGCCCATGTGATCAACTACAACAGCGAGGACATCGTGGCGCGCGTGCTGGACATGACGGGTGGCGCGAAAGTGCCGGTCGTCTACGATTCGGTCGGCAAGGACACCTTCCACCGCTCGCTCGACTGCCTGCAGCCGCGCGGGCTGATGGTCAGTTTCGGCAACTCCTCCGGCGCCGTGCCGCCGTTCTCGCTGAGCGAGCTGGCTTCGCGCGGTTCGCTCTTCATCACCCGCCCTGCACTGGGCGCCTACGCAGCCACGCGTCCCGAGCTGGAGTCGATGGCGGCCGAGCTGTTCGAGATGGTTGCCAGCGGCAAGATCAAGGTCGGCATCAACCAGCGTTTCCCGCTGGCCGAGGCCGCGCAGGCCCACATCGCCCTCGAGGCGCGTCGCACGACCGGCTCGACGATCCTGCTGCCGGAGGTGGCACCATGAGGGAGTTCAGCGACGACAACGATCCGCAGGAACCCGACACCGTCGGCTCGCCCCGCTTTGGCCGGCTGCTGCTGGTACTGGTGGCGGCGGTGCTGCTGGTAGTGCTGATTACCTTCGCGTCTGAGGCCTATTTTTCGCCCTGACGCCGATCACCGTGACGCCCAATAAAAAAGCCGGAACGCAATCGTTCCGGCTTTTCTGCCGCTGAAGCCGCCGCTTCAGCCCCGCTTCTGCTGCAGCTCCACGCGCCTTGCCACCCCGTTCGGCCCCGGGAAGCCCGCGAACGCGCTGTGCACCAGGGCCGGCATCAGCGCCGGAGTCGACAGTTCGCGGCTGGTGTTGTGCACCGTGACGTCGAACAGGCGCTTGTCGGCTTTGTCCTTGATCGACACCTGCAGCTCGCGCCGGTACTGGTGCTCGACCGAGACCTGGTAACTCGGGAACGGATTCCAGAACGGGTCATAGAACGGGTGGTGCCAGCGCGCCCAGCGGCCGCGCGGACCGAAACGCGGACCATAGCGGTAATACATCGGATAAGGCTCGAACAGCGGCGTGGTCGGCTCGATCACGCGCACCGGGACGTCGGTCGTGGTAAAGCGCATGGCGACTTTCAGCGCCGCGCCCCCGGTGTTCGCTTCCCGGAAGCCCAGCTGCGCCAGTTGCCCGCGCACCAGGTTCTGGTAGCTCTGGTATTCAAGCGTGTTGTCGATCGCCGGCGGCGCTTCGAACACATAGCTTTTATCCTCGATTTGCGCCGGCCACTGGTGGAAGGTGGTAACGTCGCTGCGGATGGTGGTGGCACATCCGCCAAGCAGCAGGGCCATGGCGGCCGCGGCTGTCAACATGATCAGGCGTTTCATTTCAACTCTCTCCAATTTTTAGACGGTCTTTGCCGACTGTTAGATTGCGCTTTTTGATCGTTTATCGCAGGTAAATTTACACCTGGTTACCCACTGCACATGCCGACACATTCCGCCGCATCGAAATCGCGCGTAGCCTCCGAAACCTTGTTGGTAAAATAAGACCTTCTTCGACTGTATTTTTCGGACATCCCATGCGCACCGACACGCCCCAGACGATTTACCGGAAAGACTACACGCCCCCCAGCTACCTCGTCGACACCGTCGAGCTCGGCTTCGACCTCGATCCCACGCGCACCATCGTCGCCAACCGGATGACGATGCGGCGCAACCCCGCCAGTGCCCAGCGCGAAATCGAGCTCCATGGCGAGGGCCTGGAACTGGTCGCGCTGCGCATGAACGGCCGCACACTGGGGCTTGATGACTACCGGGTCGAAGGCAGCCTGTTGACGATTCCCGATACGCTTGATGAAGTCACGCTCGAGATCGAAACGATTTGCGCGCCCGAGCTGAACACCACCCTGAACGGCCTGTACACCTCGAACGGCAATTTCTACACCCAGTGCGAGGCCGAGGGCTTCCGCGCCATCACCTATTTCCCGGACCGTCCGGACGTGATGGCCGTCTACACCGTCATGCTGCGCGCCGACAAGGAAAAATATCCGGTGCTGCTGTCGAACGGCAACCTGGTGGAAGAGGGCGAGCTGGGCGATGGCCGCCATTACGCCAAATGGGAAGACCCGTTCCCGAAACCGTCTTACCTGTTCGCCCTGGTGGCGGCGCGCCTGGTCTGCCAGGAAGAAACCTTCCGTCTCGCCGATGGGCGCGATGCGCTGCTGCAGGTGTGGGTGGAGGAGGGCAACCTCGACAAGACCGACTATGCCATGCAGTCGCTCAAGAACAGTATCCGCTGGGACGAGGAACGCTATGGCCTGGAACTCGACCTGGACCGCTTCATGATCGTCGCCGTCAGCGACTTCAACATGGGCGCGATGGAAAACAAGGGCCTGAACATCTTCAACACGAAGTATGTACTGGCCAACCCGCGCGTGGCCACCGACATCGACTTCCAGGGCATCGAAGCCGTGGTCGGCCACGAATACTTCCACAACTGGACGGGCAACCGCGTCACCTGCCGCGACTGGTTCCAGCTGTCGCTGAAGGAAGGCCTGACCGTGTTCCGCGACCAGGAATTCTCGGCCGACATGATCGGCACCGAGACCGGCCGCGCCGTCACCCGCATCGACCAGGTGCGCACCCTGCGCCAGGCCCAGTTCCCGGAAGACGCCGGCCCGATGGCCCACCCGGTGCGTCCCGACTCCTTTGTCGAGATCAACAATTTCTACACCGTCACCGTGTACGAAAAGGGCGCCGAAGTCGTGCGCATGTACCAGACCCTGCTCGGCCGCGAAGGCTTCCGCAAGGGCATGGACTTGTACTTCGAACGCCATGACGGCCAGGCCGTCACGGTCGACGATTTCCGCCAAGCCATGGCCGACGCGAGCGGGCGCGACCTGACCCTGTTCGACCGCTGGTACAGCCAGGCCGGCACCCCGGTCGTGCGCGCCGAAACCCGCTACGACGAGCTCGCCAAGACCTATACGCTGACCCTGTTCCAGTCCTGCCCGCCGACCCCGGGCCAGACGAGCAAATTCCCCTTCCACATTCCGGTGGCCGTTGGCCTGCTGGGCGCGGATGGGCGCGACATGCCGCTCACGATTGGCGGCGAAGACAAGGGCACCACCGCCGTGCTGGAACTCACGCAAGCCCAGCAGAGCTTCGTGTTCGAGAACGTGCAGGAACAGCCGACGCCGTCGATCCTGCGTAACTTCTCGGCCCCGGTCATCCTCGATTTCAATTATGGCGACGCCGACCTGCTGCACCTGTTCAACCACGACAGCGACGCCGTCAACCGCTGGGAAGCCGGCCAGCGCCTGGCGATGGGCCGCCTGCTGAAACTGACTGGCGAGGCCGGCGTCGGCGCGCCCTTGATGCTGGACGACACCTTCCTGCTGGCGCTGGGCAAGATCCTGGCCGACGAGACGCTCGACCCGGCCTTCCGTGAGCAGGCCCTGCTGCTGCCTTCCGAAGGCATGGTGGCCGACCAGATCGAGGTCGTCAATCCGCTCTCGATCCACCTGGCACGCCAGTTCATGCGCGCCAATATCGGCGCGCGCCTGCGCTCGGAATTGCTGGCCCAGTACGAAGCGAACCAGACGCCGGGCGAATACAGTCCGGACGCCGTATCGAGCGGCAAGCGCGGCCTCAAAAACCTGTGCCTGGCCTACCTGACGGCTGCGCAGGACGAGGAGGGCCTGGCCCTGGCCCAGCGCCAGTTCGACGAAGCGGGCAACATGACCGACCGCGTCGCGGCCCTGTCTGCCCTGATCCATGCCCGCGCGCCGGGTGCCGACGCCGCGCTGGCGCGTTTCTACGACGAGTTCGAAGACGAGCCGCTGGTGATCGACAAGTGGTTCGCCCTGCAGGCATCGAGCGCGACCGCCGACGTGCCCGCCATCCGCGGCCTGATGCGCCACCCGGCCTTCAACCTGCGCAATCCGAACCGCGCGCGCAGCCTGATTTCCAGCTTCTGCGCCGGCAATCCGGTGCAGTTCCACGCGCCGGACGGCAGCGGCTATGCCTTCTGGGCCGAGCAGGTGATCACGCTCGACGGCCTCAACCCGCAAGTAGCGAGCCGCCTGGCACGTTCCATGGACCGCTGGCGCCGTTATACCCCGGAACTGCAGGAGCAGATGAAAAAGGCGCTGCAACAGGTGGCCGGCCAGCAACGCCTGTCGAACGACGTGCGTGAGGTCGTGGGCAAAGCCTTGGCCAACTAACTACAAAGAATTCACCAAACCGAAGGAAGTTCATGAAACGCGTCAGTCTCACGCAACATCTCGTGGAGGAGCAACGCCTCCACAACACCATTCCGGCCGAGCTGCGCCTCCTGATCGAGGTCGTGGCCCGTGCCTGCAAGCGCATCAGCTATGAAGTCAGCAAGGGCGCGCTGGGCGACATCCTCGGCAGCGCCGACACCGAGAACATCCAGGGCGAAGTGCAGAAGAAGCTCGACGTGATTTCCAACGAGATCTTGCTGGAAGCGAACGAGTGGGGCGGCCACCTGGCGGCCATGGCGTCGGAAGAGATGGAAAGCATCCACCCGATCCCGAACCGCTACCCGAAGGGCGAGTACATGCTGCTGTTCGATCCGCTCGACGGCTCCTCGAACATCGACGTCAACGTCTCGATCGGCACCATCTTCTCGGTCCTCAAAGCCCCGGAAGGCATGGGCGAGCCGACCGAAGCGGCCTTCCTGCAGCCAGGCACGGCGCAAGTGGCCGCCGGCTATGCCGTGTACGGCCCGCAGACCATGCTGGTGCTGACCACCGGCGACGGCGTGCACTGCTTCACGCTGGACCGCGAGATGGGTTCCTGGGTACTGACCCAGAGCGACATCAAGATCCCGAGCACGACCAAGGAATTCGCCATCAACATGTCGAACAAGCGCCACTGGCATCCGCCGGTGCAGCGCTATGTCGACGAAATGCTGGCGGGTAAAACCGGTGCGCGCGGCAAGGATTTCAACATGCGCTGGATCGCCTCGATGGTGGCCGACGTGCACCGCATCCTGAACCGCGGCGGCATCTTCATGTACCCGGCCGACATGCGCGACCCGTCCCAGCCGGGCAAGCTGCGCCTGATGTACGAAGCCAATCCGATGGCGATGATCGTCGAACAGGCCGGCGGCGCCGCGACCGATGGCCGTGGGCGCATCATGGAGATCCCGCCGACCAAGCTGCACCAGCGCGTGCCGGTGTTCCTGGGATCGAAGGAAGAAGTCGAGCTCGTCACCCGCTATCACGCGGAGTAAGTGACTGGGCAGCCGGTTTTTTTTGGCAAATCCCGTGCGAAATTGCCGAGTCGGACTAGCACGTTTGCTACGTTGTTGCTAGAATACGGCTCTTCGTCGGGATAGCCTGGCGTAGAGCCGCTGTAGCTCAGTCGGTAGAGCAGCGCATTCGTAATGCGAAGGTCACCAGTTCGATTCCGGTCAGCGGCACCAGAATTCAGCAGTAAGGAAAAAGGGGTTGCATGCTCAGGCATGCAACCCCTTTTTCTTTTCGCATGCGGGCAACTCCTCGGGCCGGCCTGTACGGCCTCGGCCGTGCTGCAGCGCCATCGCGGTCCATGAAAAAAGGCCGGGCACGCCATCGTGCCCGGCCTTCTGACATGCTGCAGCGGAATCAGCGGCGGCAGCTCAGGCGCAGTGTTTCGTTTTCGCGTCCGCTCAGCCGTACCGGCGCGTCGTCACCGCAACGGTAGACGATGTCGAGGCGCTTTTGCACGTTGCGGATCGGGTCGCCGCACAGGTGGTTGCCGACGACGACCATGCCGCCATTGCGATCGACTTCGGCCCGCACCGCCTGGCGTGCATCGCACAGGGCGCCACGTGCGCCGTAGTCGGCCCGTTCCACGCGCAGGTGGCCCCAGTTGCGGCCGCCACGGTCGCCGCGCTCGCCCATGGCGGCACGCTGGCCGGCCGCAAAGCCGTCGTCGTAGCCACGGCGGTATTCGCTGCTCTGGGCGAATACGGAGGCGGAGGCGGCGGTGAAGGTCAGGAGCGCGGCAACGCGCACGAGGTGTCGGTAAGCGGTCTTCATGTTGTTCTTCCGTTCAGTTCAGTAATGGATGCGACTGTGTAGTCTCCAGTCCCGGCGCGTAATAGTATTCCTGGTTCATAGTGTGGCACCAGGCGGCGCGGAAAGCTGTCGCTCCTGCTGTAAAAATGGTTTCAATCTGTAAGTACAGGGACTTCCGGCTCATCGCGGCCCCGAAACGGCGATTGTCGAGGGGAGCGCTGAGCACCCAGTCTACCCGATGGGTTGCCGAAATGTAAATCTCTGGCGCGGAAGAATCACGCTGAGGTACACGGAGGCGGCTTCCGCGCAGGAATCGCGCGGCCGAACGTGTACGCGGACGGCCGCGGCCGGCCTAGCGCAGGAAGCCGATGGACGCCGACACCGGTGCTTTCAGGCTGCATTCCTGCGCCAGCGCCTCGACCAGGGCCGCCGCCGACACGACGGGGCGGAAGCGATGCTGGCGGACGACTGCCGCAAAGTCGCCGGGCGTGACATTGCGCAGCGAGCGCAGGCGATCGAGGTCGGTCTGCGTTGCCGGCGCCAGTCCGAGCCCGGCCGAATAGCGTGCCAGCAGAAGTGCCGCCTGGTCCGGCAACAGGAAATCGAAGCGCACTTTCAGGTCGAAGCGGCGCAGCGCGGCGGGATCGAGCCCGTTCATCAGGTTGGTCGAGGCGATGAACACGCCGGAATAGGTTTCCATCCGCGTCAGCATTTCATTGACCATCGTGACTTCCCACGACTGGCGGGCGTGGGCGCGGTCCTGCAGGAAGCTGTCCACTTCGTCGATCAGCAGCAGCGCGTTCTCGCTTTCGGCGCGGCGGAAGGCCGCGGCGATGTTCTTTTCGCTCTCGCCCACCCATTTCGAGATCAGCTCCGACGCGGTGTAGAGCAGCAGCGGCATGTCCAGGCGTTCGGCCAGCCAGCGGCCGTATGCGGTTTTCCCGGTCCCCGGCGGGCCATACAGGCAGAGCCGGGCGGCGCGGTTGCCCGCGAGCCCGTCGGCAAGCTGCAGCATGTCGGCGTCGGCATTGACGAGCGCGGCGTCGTACTCGGCCGGCAGGCGCGCGGCCTCGCCCTGCCTGATGGGCGCATGTCCCTGCGCCTGCAGCGACTGGTCGATCAGGAATTCGACGGCGCGGCCGGCGCTGCCCGTACCATCGGCATCGAAGCCGCTGCCGATGGTACGCACGACCTCGGCTGCGCGGCTGACGACGGCCGGTGCCAGCCGGGGCGACGAGGCGATACGGCGGACGGCGGCATCGTCGAGCACCCCGCCGCAGGCGTCGCGCACGATGCGCTCGCGCTGGCTGCGCGGCGGCACCGGCATCTCGATCACCATGTCGAAGCGGCGCAGGAAGGCCGGGTCGATGCCGTCGATGGAATTGGACAGCCACAGCGCCGGCACGGCGTTCTGTTCCAGCGTGCGATTGATCCATGCCTTGCGCTTTTGCGCCGTGCTCATGCGGCCGAACATGCGGTCGCCGTCGTTGAAGACGTCTTCCACTTCATCGAACAGGATCATCGCATTGCGCTGGCCGAAAAAACTCTGCGCGGCGCGATAGGCACGCAGGCGCCGTTCGCCCAGCACCGGGTCGCCGTCGTCATCCTCGCTGGCCACTTCGAACAGCTCGCATCCGAGCGCGGCGGCCATGGCCCGCGCCAGTTCGCTCTTGCCGGTACCGGGCGCGCCATGCAGGAAGATGTTCACGCCGACCCGGCCAGTGGCCAGTGCTTGCTGGAGATAGGGCTTGAGCAGCGCCAGGCTGGCGTCGATGTGGGCGTAGTCGGCCAGGCACAGCGTGGCCGGCAGGCTGGGGCTGACGGTATCCTTCAACAGGGCGAGCGGGTCGGCCTCCTCGCCCATGACGAGGGCTGCGAAGCTGTCGGACAGCAGGTCGAGCTTGCCGCGCAGGAAACCGCCATTGCCGCGGTCCACCGCCAGCAGGCCTGAGCGCGCCAGCACCCCCTGCGTAGCGAGCGCCGCTTGTACGGCACGCCGGTCGAGCGCCAGGATGGCCGCCAGCGCATCGATGACTTTGAGCGAATTGAGCTGCCCGAGGATGTCCGCGCAGTCGTCCAGGACGCGGTCGTGGTGGATCAATGCCGCGAATTCGAGGATGCGGCAATCGACGTCCGACAATCCCACCAGCTTCGACAGCCGCGCCATATTGGCCTGCAGCGCGGGCGGCGGAAGCAGGCCTGGCGCGCGCGCTTCGGCGGCGATGTGCAGTTCGCGCACCTGCGCGCAGACGGCGGCTTTGTCGAAATCGAGTTCGTCGTTATCGAGCCAGTCGCCCACGCCCAGGTGGCGGGCCACCGTGTCTTCCGAAAAACCGTTGCGCATGACAAAGTACTTGAGACCGGACAGGGGAACCAGGATGCGCAACATCCAGAGGTCGGTGATGGAATCGATTTCCTTCGACGGGAAACCTTGGGAAGCGATGCGGCGACGGGTTTTCATGTGCTCCTCCTTGAGAGTGACTCATCATAAAGAGGGCTGCGACAGCTTATGTCGCACGTGGCGCGGGCGGTACGCCATGGTTTGCGCCACGACCCAACGGTGAGCGGCCCTTGCGGGGCTGGTGGTACGCTTGAGTGCGCTTGACCGATCGGCATCGCCTCCCGCCTGCCGGGGCAAGCACCAGCCAACAAGGAGACAGACATGCCCGCCCTGCACGTGATCGAACATGAGATTTCCGTCGTCCGCCTGTCGCCCGACTCGTATATCCACGATTCGGGGGACTGGAAGCTGTCGGAAGAAACGGCAAGGAAGCTCGTTGGCGGCGACATGTACCTGCACACCGCACAGGATGCACCCTCTCACTTCGGCGGCAGGATCCTCGGCTACCGTATTCATGAGGAAGGACCGCTGAAGGGCAGGGTGGTGTTTCGCATCGAGCCCACGATGGCGCACAAGGGCGTCAGGACCGGCCGGGATGGCTGGGCGATGGAAATGAAAATCGTGCTGTAGATGGGGACGAAAGCCAGCAGGCCCAGGTGACGAAGGGAATGCGATGTCGCTTGACGACGGCAGTGGCCTAGGGTGGAGTCCTGACTCCACGCGGTGCAACAGCAGCACATCGCAACGCGTCATGCGGCCGCTACCGATGCGATCCCATCCTCCCACTGCGGGCGTCAAACGGGCAGGGATACCTCGCACCGCCCCAGGAAAGCCCCGAACAACTCGCACAGCAACGGAATGCTGGCATTGAGCCGGTGATCGTCCTGCACCAGGTGCAGCGTGCATGCGCGCAGCCGCGCAAAGCGGATGGAATGTTCGCAGGGAATCACATCGTCGGCCCAGCCGTGCACGATCTCGGTACGGTTGGCGGGCACATCCGGTTCCTGGCTCGGGTAACCCGGCATGTACAGCGCGGGGGCCAGCAGGAAGACGGCATGGGCGCCCAGCCGCCCGGCCGCCTCGGCCGCCAGCCAGCCACCCATGCTCGAGCCCACCAGCAGCAGCGGCCCGCTGTGCCCTTCGCAGGCACGCAGCAATTGCTCCAGCCGCAGGGCAGGGTCGGTCGTGTGCGAATAATCCAGGCTGGCGGCCTCCCAGCCGTTCGCACGCGCGACTGCAGCCAGCGCCAGGATCTTGCTGCCCGTGGGGCCGCTCTCCTTGCCGTGGATGAAGTGGATAAGTCCTGTTGTCATCAGTGTGCTCCCTTTATGCGCAGACGATCAGCGAGGCAAGCATGTTGCCGCTGCCCACCGTACGAAAGCGTTCATCCCGGGTCAGATTGGTGCGCGGATCATAGTAGCCGACCGTGCGAAAGCGCGCATCGCTGCCGGTCTGCCTGCCGTCTGGGGCGGTATCGATGTAACCGATCGTGCGGTAACGTGCGTCGCGCAAAGTCTGCCTGCTCATGGTGGTGCTCCTTATCGGTACGGGCTATCCACTCTGGGGCTCAAGGCGACAGGTCGTGTCGCAAGCGCCCACAGCCGACAAGTGTGCGCCGGCGATCTGGAACGGTGGCAGTCGCATCGCTTCGATTGTCCCATTGGTTGCACAGTGTTTTGCTTCTTTGCCGACTAGTGCAAAGCAGGCGAGCGCTTTACAGTAGTGCTTATCCGCTGGCGCACCTGCCATCACCCTGGACCCATCGATAAGGATTCCACCATGAAACAGCTCAGCAAACTCATCGTTGCCATCGCCCTGGCCGGCGGCGCCGCCTCGGCCTTCGCCGCACCGCGCACCTATGCCGCCGATCCGGGCCACACGGTGGCTCGCTTCTCGTACAACCACCTGGGTTTCTCGACGCAGCTGTCGCGCTTCAACAAGACCGGTGCCGAGGTCATGCTCGACCAGGCCGCGAAGAAGGCTTCCGTGAACGTGACGATCGACATGAAATCGATCGACACCGGCGTGACGGCCTTCGACGAACACATCCAGGGCGCGGATTTCCTCGATACCGGCAAATTCCCGACCGCGACCTTCAAGTCGACCAAGGTCGTTTTCGACGGCGACAAGCCGGCCACCATCGAGGGTAACCTGACGATCAAGGGCATCACGAAACCGGTGACGCTGACCGTGACCTCCTTCCAGGCCGCACAGCACCCGATGCTCAAGAAGGACGCGATTGGCGCCAACGCCTATACCGTCATCAAGCGTTCGGACTTCGGCGCGGCCAAGTACGTGCCGGCCGTCAGCGACGAGGTGCGCATCGACGTCGCCATCGAGGCCGTCGCCCAGTAAGAGCCATGAAGTGCGCCATGCCGGCATCTGGCTGGCGCGCCTTCACGAAAGGAAGCACCATGAATTCGCCCCGCATGCCCGTCTGTTTCCTGTCGCATGGCGGCGGGCCCTGGCCCTGGATCGACGAAATGCGCCGGGCGTTCGACCGCACCGCGCGCGAGTTCGCGGCCATCCCAAGCCGCCTGCCGGCCAGGCCGACGGCCATCCTCGCCATTTCCGGGCATTGGGAAGCGCCGGGCTTCATGGTGTCGACCAGCGCGCAGCCGCCGATGGAATACGACTACCACGGCTTCCCCGAACACACCTATCGCGTGCGTTACCCGGCGCCCGGCGCACCCCTGCTTGCCGAACGCGTGCGCGCGCTGCTGGGCGCCGCCGGCACGCCCGTCGGTACGGACCCGGCGCGCGGCTTCGACCATGGCGTCTTCGTGCCGCTCAGCCTGATGTATCCGCAGGCCGACATTCCCGTCGTGATGCTGTCCTTGAAGTCGAATTACGATCCGCTCGAGCACATCCGCGTCGGCCAGGCGCTGGCCCCCTTGCGCGACGAGGGCGTGCTGATCATCGGCAGCGGCCTCACCTACCACAACATGCGCGGATTCGGCCGCGACGAGTCGACCCTTGTCGCGACCGCGTTCGAACAATACCTGCACAGCGTCGTGGAAGAGAAGGACCCGGAGCGGCGCCTTGACATGCTGGTGCGCTGGGAGCAGGCCCCGGGCGCGCGCCTGGCGCATCCGCGCGAGGATCACCTGCTGCCGTTGATGGTCGTTGCCGGCGCGGCCCAGGCCGACCCCGGCCGCGCGCTGTTCGTCGACCACGTGTTCAAGGTGCCGATGGCGTCGTACGGGTTCGGCGTCGTCGCCTGAGCGTCGCCTTGCGGGATCCCCGGAGCGCCCCGACGCCGGTCACCCCTTGGCCGGCGCGTCCCTGCCGGCCCGACCGGAGCCGTCCGCATTCATCGTTTGCGCGCTGGCGCTTTCCATTTGCAGTTCCCGGTTCAGGAAATAGTTCAGTGCGGTCCGGATGACGGCAATCGCGGCCAGCTTGCCGATGCGGTCCCAGGTTGGCGCGACCGATGTCGACAGGATGTCGGCCGCCAGCTGCAGCTCGAGCGCCAGCGTCAGGTGGCGCGCAAACGCGAGCCGGATCGGGATGAAGCTGTTGCCGCGCTCCGTGAACAGATGGCGCACCAGCGCGACGATGACCAGGAAGATGCCGGCGGCGATGACCACCGCGCCCAGGGCTTCGACCAGCAAACGCAGCCATTCGACGGCGTCACGTACTTGTTCTTCGACTTGTTCGAACATGGATTCCCCGATTTCGCCACGCCATATGACCCGTACCGGACAGCGGCGGCTGCCGTCGTCCCGGCCCCGCGCCGGGCTGCCGCGACATCCGTCCGCCCATCCGGTGCAGGCCGGGATGGTGCAAGCTTGATGAACTGGCCTGCGCCAGTCTGTACGCCAGGGAACCTTGGCACGGCCGCCGACAGATCAGCTGTCGCTATCGCCATGCATGGCGGGTGCGGCCGCAGCGGAACTTGCTTTTCGGCCGGGATTATTTCCTCCGCTCATCGAAACGCCTCGCAACATGCCTGCTTCGGCGCGCAATTGCCGTCGATTTTCATCGATCCCGCAATTCTGTTAGTCAGCGCACCGTCCGGCTAGCTCATTCATTATATTTTTTGTATCGCGATCCGGTTACCCGACCGCCGCAATCGTGCAGCACGCCAGAACGGCGTAGTCTTGCAAAACGGGATGCGAAAGTGACGTGGCTGGTTGCGGAACTTTTGAGCTTGCCCGAGGTCGTCGATGCAAATCATTGACCGTAGGCATAACTCGAACGCTCCATTGATTTAGCGCAGTTCATTTTCGCGCCTCCGTTTTGTTTCGAGCGGAATGAAGGAAGAATGGTGTTGGTCGGGTACCGGTCTACTCCGCGTTGGTCTACATTTTACAAGGACAAAAGTCATGGATAATCAGAAATCGAGCGAGGGTAAAGGCGTTAACGCTGGTCAAAATAGCGGCGGCAACTTGGGCAAGGATGACAAGTCGAGCTCCAGCCTGGGCAAGGGCGGCAGCGGTTCGTCGGCCAGCGCCGGTTCGTCGGGTAGCCTGAGCGGCACCGCATCGTCGAGCGCCAGCCCGGCAACGAGCTCGAGCACCGGCGCAGTCGGCGGCAGCAGCAATGCCGGCAGCATGGGGTCGAGCGGCGCCGGCAGCAGCGGCGACCTGAGCGGTTCGTCGAGCACCGGTTCGTCGGGTTCGTCGGGCGCCATGGGCAGCTCGTCGACGTCCGGCTCGTCGGGTTCGTCGAACCTGTCGTCCAGCGGCTCCTCGGGCTCCGGTTCGAGCGGCTCGTCGGGCGCGATGGGCAGCTCGTCCACCTCGGGCACCTCGGGCTCGTCCCGGGTTCGTCCTCGGGTTCGTCGGGCGCCATGGGCAGCTCGAGCAGCTCGGGCACTTCGGGTTCGTCCTCGAGCGGCGGCTCGTCGGGCGCCATGGGCGGCGCCAGCGCCGGCACCAGCGGCACCGGCGGCGATTCGGGTGCAAGCGCCGGCATGATGGCTTCGATGAAACCGGACGAAATGCACAAAACCATCGACAAGGCCGCCCAGGCAGCCCAGCCAATGGTCGAGCGCGTCGTCAGCACGGCACACGCCGGTGTCGACAAGCTGAGCGGCCTGCTCAGCGGCGCGACGGAGAAGTTCAGCGGCCGCCAGCAGCAAATGAACGACACCTACCAGCAACTGGCCGATTCGGGCCGCGAGTATGTGCGTAACAAACCAGGTACCGCCATCGCCATCGCCCTGGGCGCCGGCTACATCCTGGCCAAGCTGCTCGGCAGCAACCGCCGCGACTACTGATCGGTAGCCGCAGCAAGGAGATCGGCCGGCATTGCGTCCGGCCGGTATCCCTTTGCGCGAAAAAAAAGCGCCGGCACAGCAATGCCGGCGCTTTTTTCATGGTCACGACGAAAGGGCGCAGTCGCCGGCGTCAAAATGGAGGCGAGCGGTGCGGCTCGCAGGCTGGACGGCTCCGCCGTCGACGCGTCCTCCACGCTATGCGTTCCCGCACCGCATGCGTGGATGGGAGCCGCCGGTTGAACCGCACCGGCGAAGTTCGTAGGGTGGGCTCTCGAGCCCACGCCGTCTCACCTTTCGAGACCAGGCGCAGCTTGCGTACTGCCGCTCGCCGCCTCCGGCTTACTTCATAGCCGTCGGCTCCTGCTCCCTGTGCCGCCCTTCCTGCGGATGGCGGCGCAGCCTGCGCGCTCCCCGGTTCAGCCAACCCTTGACGTCATCCACATAGGTGAACACCGCCGGCACCACCAGCAGGCTGAGGAGCGTCGAGGTGATCAGGCCGCCGATCACGGCAATGGCCATCGGCGAGCGGAAGCTCGGGTCGCCCGAGAAGCCGAGCGCCAGCGGCAGCATGCCGGCGCCCATTGCGATGGTCGTCATGATGATCGGCCGGCTGCGCTTGTGGCAGGCATCGACCAGCGCTTCGAAACGCGGCATGCCCGCCTTGCGCGCCAGGATGGCGTAGTCGACCAGCAGGATCGAGTTCTTGGTCACGATCCCCATCAGCATGATCAGGCCGATCATGGTCGGCATCGACAACGCGCTGCCGGTGACGAGCAGGGCGACAAAGGCGCCGCCGATCGACAGCGGCAGCGCCGCCAGGATCGTCAGCGGCTGCATGAAGTCGGCGAACAGCAGCACCAGCACGCCATAGATGCACAGCACGCCGATGGTCATGGCGATGCCGAAGCTGGCAAACAGGGCCTGCATCTCCTGGGCGTCGCCCAGTTCCGCGATCTGCACCGAGGCCGGCAGCGTCTTGAAGGCGGGCAGGGCGCGCGCCTCGTCGTTGACTTCGCCCAGGGAGCGGCCCGAGAGCTCGACGTCGAGCGTGACATTCCGGCTGCGATTGAGGCGGTTGATCTCGGCCGGGCCGCTTTCCATCGTGATGTCCGCCACCGTCGCCAGCAGCACCGGGCCGTTTTTACCAGGCACGGTCAGGCGGCCGATGGCATCCAGGTCGGCGCGCACGGCATCCGGCAGTTTCACCCGGATCGGTACCTGGCGCTCGGACAAGTTCATTTTAGGGAGCGCCTGTTCGTAGTCGCCTGCGGTCGCCACGCGCACCGTTTCGCCGATGGCCGCCGCAGTCACGCCGAGGTCCGCCGCGCGGGCGAAATTCGGGCGCACGATGATTTCCGGGCGCACCGGGGATGCACTGGAACTGACGTTGCCGATGCCTTGCAGGGTGCGCAATTCGCGCTCGGCGCGCTGGGCCGCCGCCTGCAGCGCGGCCGGGTCTTCGCTGCGCAGCACCAGCTGCAGCTTGCCGCCGGTGTCGGCCTGGCCGACCGTGAAGCGCGCGCCCGGAATGGCGGACAACTCCTTGCGCATGCGGTTTTCCAGGTCCGACAATTTTTCGTCGCGCTTGCTGCGGTGGACCGTGCTCACGGTCAGCACCGCGCGCCGCGCTTCGGTCGAGGCGCCCGGCGCGAATGCGTCGCCACTGGAGCCGCCGCCGATCGAGCTGAAGATGCTCGTCACGCCCGGCACGCGCATCGCCGCCAGGCGCGCCTGCTCGGCCACCTGGTGGGTCTGGGCCAGCGTGGCGCCGGGCGGCAGCTCGGCGTTGATGATGGTCTGGCCGCGGTCGGCGGCGGGCACGAAGCCGGTCGGCAGCAGCGGCACCAGCGAAATCGAGGCGACGAAGAAGAGGAAGGAGGCAATGGCGGTCACCAGGCGGTGGCGCAGGCACCACTGCATCGCGCCCATGTAGCGGCGCATCAGCGGGCCATCCTTCTCTTCCTGCTGCTTCGATGGCTTCAGGATGTAGGCCGCCATCATTGGCGTGAGCAGGCGGGCCACCACCAAGGACGCCAGGATGGCCAGCACCGCGGTCCAGCCGAACTGCTTGAAGAAGCGCCCGGGAATGCCGCCCATGAAGGCGGTCGGCAGGAACACCGCCACCAGCGAGAAGGTGGTGGCGATCACCGCCATTCCGATCTCGTCGGCCGCTTCCAGCGCCGCCTGCATCGGCGTTTTCCCCATGTGCAGGTGGCGCGCGATGTTCTCGATCTCGACGATGGCATCGTCCACCAGCACGCCCACCACCAGCGCGAGCGAGAGCAGCGTGACCATGTTCAGGGTATAGCCGAACAGGTACTGGCCGAGGAAGGCCGGGATCACCGACAGCGGCAGGGCGGCGGCGGCGACGAAGGTGGCGCGCCAGTCGCGCAGGAACCACCACACCACCAGCACCGCCAGCAGCGCGCCTTCATACAGCATCTCCATCGAGGCGTCGAAGTTCTCCTGCACCGGTTCGGCATTGTCGACCACTTCCTTGAGCACCACGTTGGGGTGTTTCTTCTGCAGCTCGGCCACGGCGGCGCGTGCGCCCTCGGCCACTTCGGTCTCGCTGGCGCCGCGCGTGCGGAAGACCTCGAAACCGACGACCTTGCGGCCATCCTGCTCGGCCAGCGCGCGCGGCTCGGACACGGTATCGATGACGGTCGCAATGTCGCTCAGCCTCACGCGGCGCCCATCCGGCAGCGGGATATCCATGCGCGCCAGTTCCCGGGCGCTGGCGACGGTGGCCAGCGTGCGGACCGACTGCTCGGCGCCGCTGACGTCGCCGCGGCCGCCCGGTGCTTCGCGCTGCACGTTGCGCAGCTGGCGCGACACGTCCAGCGCCGACACCCGTAGCGCGGCCATGCGCGCGTCATCGAGTTCGACCCGCACTTCGCGGTCGACGCCGCCGACGCGCTTGACGGCGCCCAGGCCGGGCACGCTGAGCAGGCGCTTGGCCACGGTGTTGTCGACGAACCAGGACAGGTCCTGGTCGTCCAGGCCCGCCGTGCCGTTCAGGCCGGGTTTGGCGGCGGCGGTAAAGGTGAGGATCGAGCGCCCCGCGGTGGCCGCCTTGGTCACGCTTGGCTCGCGCATCTCGCCGGGCAAGTCGGCGCGCACCTGCGAGACGGCGCCCCGCACGTCGTTCTCCGCGTCCGACAGGTTCTTGTCGAGGATGAATTCGACGGTGACGGTGGCGACGCCGTCGAGCACCTTGGTATAGATGTTCTTCACGCCCTGCAGCGTGGCGACCGAGTCCTCGATCTTGCGCGCCACCTCGGTTTCCAGCTGGGCGGGCGCCGCGCCATCCAGGGTGGCGGTGACGGTGACGATCGGCAGTTCGATATCGGGGAAGAACTGGATCTTGTTGGATTTGAAGGCGAGCAGGCCGGCCAGCGTGAGCAGGGCGAACAGCAGGATCGCCGGGATCGGATTGCGGATCGAGAGGGCGGAAAAATTCATGGAGGTGTCCTCAGCGCGCCGCGACCTTGGCCGCTTTGGCCGGGGCAGGCGCCGCGACGTTGCGCACCAGATCCCCGTCATTCAGGAAGCCCGCGCCGCTGACCACGATCGGCGTGTCGGCCGCCAGCCCCTTGACCACCTCGATGCGTTTCCCAGGCGGCGGCCGGTGTCGATCTTGAGCTGGCTGACGCGGTTGTCCGTATTCAGGCGGAACACGTAGCTGAAGCCATCGCGCACGGCAATCGCCGTCTGCGGCACGGTCAGCGCACTCGAGGCGCCCAGTTCGAATTCGCCGCCGGCGAACATGCCCGCCTTCAGGGGCGCGTTGGCCGACAGCGCCGGCGGTAGGTCGACATAGACCAGCGCGGTACGCGATTGCGGGTCGACCGTGGGCGCGACCATGCGCACCTTGCCGGCGACCTCGCTGCCGTTCGCCGCCTTCACCGTCACCTTCGTGCCGGGCTTGATGCGGCCGATGTCGCTTGCCGTGACTTCGGCGCGCCACTCGAGGCGGCCCTGGCGGATCAGGCGGAACAGTTCGGTGCCGACGCCGACGACGGCACCGACAGTGGCGCTGCGCGCCGAGATGATGCCGCTGTCCGGCGCCACCACCTGCGTGTAGCGCAGGCGCAGCTGCTGCTGGCTGAGCGTGGCGCGCGCCGCCGCCACCCGCGCCGCGGCGGCGGTATTCGCGGCCGTGACGTACTGCGCCACCTGCTGCTCGCTCATCGCACCGGATGCGCGCAGGGCTTCGCCGCGCCTGGCGTTGGCGGCCGCTTCCGCGGCATTCGCCTGCGCTTCCTGCAGGGCGGCGCGCGCCTGCGCGACTTCGGCGTTGACGGTGTCGGCCGAGAATACGGCGAGCACTTCGCCTTTCTTGACGACGTCGCCCACGTTGACCCGCACATCAAGCAGGCGCAGGCCGCCCGACTCGCTGCCGACGATCGCCTCCCTGCCGGGGCGACGTTGCCGTTGGCACCGAGGCGCAGCGGCAGGCTGGCCGTGGCCGGCCGTCCGGTGGTGACGGTCAGGGCCGGCGTCGGCGCGGCATCCTTCTTCTCGTCCTTGCCCTTGCCGCAGCCCGCCAGCGCGGACAGGACGAGAAAGGCCAGGACGGCGCGGGACAAGAGGCGTGGAGTCGATGGTGGCATGGGCGTGGGTTCCGGTTGCGTGATGGAGCGGGTTGCGCGTGTAAGGACGCAATGAAGGAGTTTATCAAATTGCATGACAAGCCGACGCCGCTTCCGCGATTTTTGGGCCGGCGCCCGCGGTCGGCGCGGGTACTACAATGGACGTTTTGAAGGAGGCCGCGATGAACCATTCCTTGCTGCTTGCCGCCATGTGGGCGGCACTCCCCGTATTTGCCAGCGCGCAGGAGGGCGCCTCCGCCGGCGCCCCAGGACCGGCGGCGAACTCGGCACCATCCGGATCGCCCTGCGGCGCCGATGCGCCTGACCAGGCCCTCGGTGCCCTGCCGGCCAGGGCAAGTACACGGCCTCAACCGCAACTGGGCACGGTGGCACCCGCCACGTGGCTACCCCGGGAAACGCACAGTGCATCGTCACGTGCCATGGCGACCGCCACGGCAAGACAGGCTGGACAGGAAAAGGTCAAGGCAGATGGCGGCGCTGTCCGGACCGGCCCGCCTGCGCCGTCACCGACCAGCCGAGCACGCCGCAGGGCAGCATACGGCAGGGCTGACAGCAGGGGGCGCCCAGTGATGGTGCATAGGCGGTCCCGGTTGCACGATCATGATGCGCCGCACCAAAAATATGCATGTCACATGCAAGGCGTCAGAAAATTCTTACGAAAACGGGGGAAGCTTTGAGACGCGCTCGTAGTTCTACCGTATTGCGATGCACAAAAAATCGCGCTATATTGGAACTGTCTCCTCCAGTTTTCTCCGAAATACTGGATTGCCGCCCGCTACCCCCAGGTACGCGGGCGTTTTTTTTGCCTGTATTCGCCAGCCGCAGGGTGGGCACTCCGTGCCCACGCGTTACCTGGCAGCAGCCGTAGGGTGGCGCTCATGCCAAAGCCCAGCGTTCGCGAACCTTACACCCCTTCGCCCTGGAAGCTTCCCGCGCGCCAGGTCAGCACCAGCGTATCGCGATGCCCATGCTCCGCCAGCGGCTGGATCGGGGTCGACTCGTGGATCACGGCCGCGTCGTCGAGCAGCAGCAGGGTCCAGGGTTCCTGCATCGTGAAGCGCTGGCCGCGCGGACCGTTCGCTTCGAACACGCGCGTCTCGCCGCCCTTGATGCCGTGGCGCTGGACCAGGATCACGGCGACGAAATCGACGCCGTCGCGGTGCGCGCCTTCCGGCGTCGGGCGGCCGATGCCGTCGGCGGTATCGATGCGGAACTGGTGCGCTTCCACGTACCGGGGCTGGACATTGCGCACGCTCGTGCAGACGGCGCCGAGGGCGCCCAGCAGGCGTTGCCAGGCCGGGTTGGCGATGGTATCAAGCTCGATCGGCTCGAACAGGCGATGCATGCCGCCGTGCAGGGCGTTGTACTCGACCGGCTGCCAGTGCGCGCGGTGCGGCGTCTGCACCAGCTTCCCGGCGGTATCGACGAAGCAGGAATGGCGGCGGCGCCGGTAGCGGCCGCCGTCCTTCAGGTAGTTGTCCAGTTCGAGGCGGTCCCAGCTCGCTGCCAGCGTGTCCAGCTCGGCCAGGCTGCAGCCGGCCAGGCGCGCCACGTCCTGCGGGCGCACCAGCGCATAGCCTTCGCCGCGCAAGGCGTCGGCTATGCGGGAAGGGTCGGTGAAGGGTGGTTCGGATGTTGTCATCCCGCTAGCGTAGCACCTTTCCCCGGCAGGAGTGAAGGTGCCCGCCGGCGTCGCCTACCAGGTTTTGGTGACGGAGAGGCGCAGGCTGCGCGGCTCGATCGGATGGAAATGGATGTCCTCGCGCGGCGCGGCCTCGCCCGCCAGCTGCGAGGCATAGTAGTAGTCGATGGCGGAATCGCGCCGGTTGGCCAGGTTGAAGCCTTCCAGTTCGAGCTGCATGTCCTTGCCGATCCGGTAGCCGATGCGGCCGTTGAGCGTGGTGCTGGCATGCGAGCGCACGCTGTTGTCCTCGACCAGCGGGCGCGGGCCGAAGTAGCGCAGGCGCAGGGCTCCCGACCAGGGGCCGAGTTTGCCCAGCGTCAGGGCCAGCTGGCCGACGCCTTCCACCGCGCCCGGTATGCGTGCGCCCGAGCGTGAACGTGCCCGGGCAAAGGCCGCGTCCAGGTCCAGCGACAGCCACTTCCAAGGCTTCCAGTAGTTCGAGAACTCGACGCCGGTGCGGCGGCTGGCCTCGCCCGCCTCGGTCGTGCCGGCGTCGCCGATGTAGGTCAGTTCCGAGGCGATATCGAGGCGATACAGCGACAGCGCCGTCTGCATGCGCGGGATGGCTTCGGTACGCAGGCCCAGTTCCATGCCGCGTGCGCGCACCAGTCCCGGGGCGCGTTCCAGCGGGTCGCCGCTGGCCGGATCGATCCTTGCCACCGTGCCGCGCGCGTCGTTGCTGTGAAAGCCGTGGCCAACATTCAGGTAGAACTCGGTCGCGGGAAGGGGCGCGAGGATCAGGCTGAACGAGGGGCTCACCTGGGTGTCGCCGGCGCGGCCCGAATTGGCGGCGCGGTCGCTCCTGACATCGAAGCGGTAGCGGTCGGCGCGCAGGCCCACCACCGTGCGCACGGCCTCGCTCCAGCGTGTCGCGCTCTCCACGAACACGGCGCCACTGGTCTCGACGATATGGTCTTCGCGCGTGGTCGACAGGCGTGCACGGGCGCGGGTGTCGTACAAGCCGTTGAAGATGTTGTCGTTCTGCAGACGCGCGCCAACGGTCAGGTCGGAAGCCATCGTCTCGCCGCGGTGCAGGTGCAGGGTGTGACTGGCGTCGAGGCCCGAGGTGACGCGCCGGTCCGGCTGGGCGAACTGGTCGCCGTTCACCGGGTCGTTCAGGAAGTAGGTGAAATTCGAGAACAGCGCCAGCTGGTTGCGGATCAGGTAAGCGCTGAGCTTTGTCGCCGCATCGTTGCCGGTCTGGCGCCAGGCGCCGGACAGGCTGAATCGACGCGCATTGCCGCCGTCGGTGTCGTCGATTGCATCGAAGCGACCGAGCGTGCCGGCATCGACCGCGCGCAGCGGGATCTGGTCGCTCGCGTGCCAGCGGCCGCGGTAAGCCATCGCCGTCACGTTCCAGCCATTGTTCGCGTAGCCGCGGCTATAGCGCAGCACGCCGTTGACCTTGCGGTAGTCGTCCGGCCGCGTCCACGGGCCGTCGTTATGCAGCGCTTCGAGCGCATACAGCAGGGTACCGCCGGCCAGCTCGGGCGAGCCGGCCACCATGGCACGCGCATGGCCGTACTCGCCCAGCGTGAGGTTGGCAATGTTCTTCGCCAGGCGGCTGGCATAACTGACATCGGCGCTACCGGCAGCCGAAAAGTCGCCGTTCCTCGCGGAATACGGGCCCTTGCGGTAGTCGAGACGGCCGACCAGTTCAGGAATCAGGAAATTCACGTCGGTCCAGCCCTGGCCGTGCGCGTGGCTGCGCTGGTTGACCGGCATGCCGTCGACCGAGGTGGCGAGATCGGTGCCGTGGTCGAGATTGAAGCCGCGCAGGTAGAACTGGTTGGCCTTGCCTTCGCCGCTGTGCTGGCTGGCGATCAGGCCGGGCATCGCTTCGAGCATTTCGCCGGGGCGGTAGGCCGTGCGCGCGGCCAGTTCCTTCTGGCTGACCGTGCCGGCATTGGCGGATTCCGCGATGCCGAGCTGGCTCATGCGCGAACCTTCGACCAGCACCCGCTGCAGCACCAGGTCGTCGGCCTGGACGGGGCAGGCAAGCAGCGCAGCCAATGCGCAGGGAAGGCAGCGGAGATTCGGCACGGTCGGTGTCAGCGCGCCGGCTGCTCGGTGACAGTACGGTTGAAGGTGAGGGTGCGCACGCCGTTACCCTCGTCGAGGTTGACGGTGTTGACCTGGTCGGGCAGGAAGTCGACCAGCACGGCATCGTGGACGACGCTGGCCTTCCATAGCGGGGTATGTTCCATCTCCTGGTAGATGACGACGCGCTCGGCGTCGATCGTCATGCCGACCCAGCGCGTGTTCAGGCGTGCCTTGTCCTGCCCCTGCAGCCAGAAGCGCGGCTCGACATACTTGCGCAGCACGTCCTGGTCTTCGGGATCTGACAGGTCGAATTGGCGACCGTACAGGTTGGCCAGCAGGGCCTCGACGTCGTGCGCCATGTAGGTGTGCACGATCTCGGTACTGCCGCTGCGCGCGTTGAACGACATGTCCGTGATCCCGGCGTGGAAGCGGTGCGCCGACACCAGCGCGCTGGCGACCAGCAGGGTGGCGGCGACCAGCGCCTTGAAGCGGCCGGTGCTCATGGCGCGACCTTTGCCGGCGGGGTCGTCGCTGCTTCCGGCTTCTTCATGGGCGCATTGAAATCCTTCATCAGGTCGTTCCCAGGCGGCTGGGTCTTGAACAATTCCAGGCGCGACGGCGTCACCTTGCGCGGCCAGGCATTGTTGCCCTGGTCGATGTCGGCCGTTTCCCAATACGGGTCCTGGGTCAACCCCACCATTGGCTCATCGAGGACAAGCAGCTTCGTGATCTTCTTCGGCGAGTAGCGCCACACTTCGGCCGGGATGCGCTCGACGTACTTCTTGCCGCTCTGGAGTTCGATTTCCAGCACCAGCGGCGTCACCAGGCCGCCGACGTTCGAGAAGTCGACCAGGTACAGGTGCTTGTTCGATGCCAGCAGGGCCTTTTCCCAGTCTTCCAGCTTGTCCTGCGACGCGTTGAACTTGTTGCGGTCGGCATTCGTGACGGTGAATTCGTCGTGTTCGTTGTAGAAGTCCTTCAGTTCCGGATGCGCATCGACGCGGCGCGGCATGCCCTTGTTGCGCTGGTCGCTGATGGACAGCGGTTCGGCATCGCGCAGCTTGCGGCGCCAGGCCTTCTCGAGCTCCGGATTCTGCGTACTGACGGTGTACTCGCTGATGCCGTCGATGCTCACATCCACCGGGTCGGTCGTGTAGAACCAGCCGCGCCAGAACCAGTCGAGGTCCGTGCCGGAGGCGTCTTCCATGGTGCGGAACAGGTCCGCCGGCGTGGGCCGCTTGAACTTCCAGCGGCGGCCGTATTCCTTGAAAGCGAAGTCGAACAGTTCGCGCCCCAGCACCGTCTCGCGCAGGATGTTCAGGGCGGTGGCCGGCTTGCCGTAGGCGTTCGGGCCGCGCTGCAGGACCGATTCGGAATTGGTCATGATCGGCGTCTGGTTGCGGCTCTTCATGTAGTCGACGATGGCGCGCGGCTCGCCGCGGCGCGAAGGAAAGCCGTCTTCCCAGGCCTGCTCGGCCAGGTACTCGAGGAAGGAGTTCAGGCCCTCGTCCATCCAGGTCCACTGGCGCTCGTCCGAATTGACGATCATCGGATAGTAGTTGTGGCCGACCTCGTGGATGATCACGCCGATCAGGCCATATTTGGTCGCCTTCGAATACGTCAATTCGCCCGTCTTCTTGTCTTTTGTCGGGCGTCCGCCGTTAAACGAGATCATCGGGTATTCCATGCCGCCCACCGGGCCGTTGACGGAAATGGCGACCGGGTACGGATAGTCGAAGGCGTACTTGTTGTACTGCTCGATGGTGTGGATGACGGCCTGGGTCGAATACTTCTCCCACAGTGGGTTGCCTTCCTTCGGATAGTAGGACATGGCCAGCACCGTGCTGTCGCCGCTCCTGACGCCCTGGGCGTCCCAGATGAACTTGCGGCTGGAGGCAAAGGCGAAGTCGCGCACGTTGTCGGCCCTGAAGCGCCAGGTTCTGGTGGCGCCGTTCGCGCCTGCGCGCGCCTTTTCGGCGGCTTCCGCTTCCGCTTGCGTGACGATGAGCACCGGCTTTTTCGCCGTGCGGGCGCGCTCGAGGCGCTCGCGCTGGGCGGCGCTCAAGACCGCGCCCGGGTTCTGCAGGGTGCCGGTAGCGGCGACGATATGGTCCGCTGGTACCGTCAGCTCGACATCGTAGTCGCCGAATTCGAGCGTGAATTCGCCGTCGCCCAGGTACTGCTTGTTCTGCCAGCCGGCGGCATCGTAATAGGCCGCCATGCGCGGGAACCACTGGGCGATTTCAAAAATGTCGTTCCGGTCTTCCTTGTCGAAGCGCTCGTAGCCCATGCGGCGGCCGACGATGTTCGCTTCCGGGATGTTGAAGCGCCATGCGAGGTCGAAGGACACGCGCGCGCCGCTCGTCAAGGGCCGGGGCAGGTCGATGCGCATCATGGTGCCATTGATGGCGTGGGCGAGCGGACGGCCGTCGGTACCTTTCACGCTGGTGACCGTGACGCCGCCCTCGAAGGCGCGGCTGTCGAAATTGCTGCGCAGGGCGTCGAACTTGACGCCGTCGGCACCCGTCTTTTGCCAGGATTCGCGCGAAGGGATGGTGGCGATCTTGCGGTTGTCGGAATCGGCCCGGAACATGTTCTGGTCCAGCTGCACCCACAGGTAGGACAGGGTATCGGGCGAATTGTTGTGGTAAGTGATGGTGCCACTGCCGCTGACGGCGCGGCGGCCTTCGTCGAGCGTGGCACGCAGCCGATAGTCGGCGCGCTGCTGCCAGTAGGCGTGGCCCGGCGCGCCCGAAGCGGTGCGGGTGATGCCGGGCGTGGGCAGCAATTCGTCGAGCTGGCGGAACTTGTCGTCGAACTTGTCGGCGGCGTGGGTGGACAGGGTCAATGTCAGCGCGAAGCCGAGGAGAAGCGGACGCGCGAGGTGCTGGAAGATCATTTCTGTGCTATTTGGTTTAGACGACGAAACCGGTGGCGGCACGATCAGCGCAACCACCGGCTGCAGGGTGGACGGGTCTCCCGTCCACCCTACGAAGGGCTCACAGCGCAATCATTGCACGGTCGGCGCCGCTTCCTTCTTCGGCTGCTCGGCCGCGGCATCCTTTTCTTCCTTGGTCTTCAGCTTGGTGTTGAAGTCCTTCATCAGGTCGTTGCCCGGCGGCTCGCTCTTGAACAGTTCCAGGCGCGAGGGCGTGGCCTTGCGTGGCCAGGCGTTGTTGCTCTGGTCGATATCGGCCGTTTCCCAATACGGGTCGTGCGTCAGGCCGACCATCGGCTCGTCGGTGACGATCAGCTTCGTGATCTTCTTCGGCGAGTAGCGCCACACTTCGGCCGGGATGCGCTCGACGTATTTCTTGCCGCTCTGGAGCTGGATCTCCAGCACCAGCGGCGTCACCAGCCCGCCGACATTCGAAAAGTCGACCAGGTAGAGGTGCTTGTTCGACGCCAGCAGGGCCTTTTCCCAGTCTTCCAGCTTCTCCTGCGACTCGTTGAACTTGTTGCGGTCGGCATTCGTGACAGTGAACTCGTCGTGCTCGTTGTAGAAGTCCTTCAGCTCGGGATGCGCATCGACGCGGCGCGGCATGCCCTTGTTGCGCTGGTCCGAGAGCGAAGTCGGTTCGGCCTCGCGCAACTTGCGGCGCCAGGCCTTTTCGATTTCCGGATTTTGCGTGCTGACGGTGTACTCGCTGATCCCGTCGATGCTCACGTCCACCGGGTCGGTGCCGTAGAACCAGCCGCGCCAGAACCAGTCGAGGTCCGTGCCGGAGGCGTCTTCCATCGTGCGGAAGAAGTCGGCCGGGGTCGGACGCTTGAATTTCCAGCGCTGGGCGTATTCCTTGAAGGCGAAGTCGAACAGGTCGCGCCCCAGCACCGTCTCGCGCAGCACGGTCAGCGCGGCGGCCGGCTTGGCATAGGCGTTGTTCCCGAACTGCAGCACCGACTCGGAATTGGTCATGATCGGCACCTGGTTACGGCTCTTCATGTAGTCGGTGATCAGGCGCGGCTCGCCGCGCATCTCCGGCCAGTTCTCTTCCCAGGCTTCCTGGGCCAGGGTCTGCACGAAGGAGTTGATGCCCTCGTCCATCCAGGTCCACTGGCGCTCGTCCGAGTTGACGATCATCGGGAAGTAGTTGTGGCCTACCTCGTGGATGATCACGCCGATCAGGCTGTACTTGGTGCGCTTGCCATAGGTGATCTCGCCGGTCTTCTTGTCCTTGGTCGGACGCGGGCCGTTAAACGAGATCATCGGGTATTCCATGCCGCCTACCGGGCCGTTCACGGAAATCGCAGTCGGGTAGGGGTAGTCGAAGGAGTATTTGCTGTACTGCTCGATGGTGTGGACGATCGCCTGGGTCGAGTACTTCTCCCACAGCGGGTTGCCTTCCTTCGGGTAGTAGGACATGGCCATCACGCTTGTGTCGCCGCTCTTGATGCCCTGGGCATCCCAGATGAACTTGCGGCTCGAGGCGAACGCGAAGTCGCGCACGTTTTTCGCCTTGAAGTGCCAGGTCTTGGTGCCGCCCTTGATGCCGGCGCGCGCCTTCTCCGCGCTTTCCGCTTCCGCCTGCGTCACGATGAGCACCGGCTTTTTCGCCGTCCGGGCGCGCTCGAGGCGCTCGCGCTGCGCGCCCGTGAGCACGGCACCCGGGTTCTGCAGGGTGCCGGTGGAAGCGACGATATGGTCCGAGGGCACCGTCAGCTCGACGTCGTAGTCGCCGAATTCGAGCGTGAATTCGCCGGCGCCGAGGAACTGCTTGTGCTGCCAGCCGTAGGTGTCGTAATAGGCCGCCATGCGCGGGAACCACTGGGCGATCTCGAACAGGTCGTTCTTGTCCTCGTCGAACTTCTCGTAGCCCGAGCGGCCGCCGAGCACCTTCTGCTCGTTGATCTTGTAGTTCCATTCGACGTTGAACGAGAAGCGCTGGCCGGGTTTCAGCGGCTGCGGCAGGTCGATGCGCATCATCGTGCGGTTGATGACAAAAGGCAGGTTGCGTCCGCCCGCCTTGACGGCCGTGATGTTGAAGCCGCCCTCGAAGGTCAGGCCTTCGAGCGTGGTGCGCATGGCGTCGAACTTCATGCCTTCTTCCGGACTGCGCGGCTTGACCCAGGCTTCGCGCGCGACCGAGGTGGCCGACATGCGGGCGTCGGAATTGGGCTTGTAGATGTTCTGGTCGAGCTGCACCCACAGGTAGTGCAGGGTGTCGGGGGAATTATTGTGGTAGGTGACCGTCTCGGCGGCCCGGATCGAACGGTTCGCCTCGTCGAGCGTGGCGCGGATCGTGTAGTCCGCCCGTTGCTGCCAGTAGGCGTGGCCCGGTGCGCCGGAAGCCGTGCGGATCGTCGTCGGGGTCGGCAGCAGTTCGTCGAGCTGGCGGAATTTGTCGTCGAAAGGGTCGGCTGCGAAAGCGGACACGCTGAGGCACAGCGCCGCCAGGGCGATTGGCAAACGGATCATGTTTCCCCTGTTTTTAGTTTTAATTTGGAGAAAGTATTCTAATGGCATCTATCAAGCAAGCTCCATCCGGATTTGTAAAAAAGCTGATACATGGGTCGCCAGGGACGCCACGCCCCGTTCATGTCATCAGCTTCAAATCGAGCGCGCGCTCGGCCAGCCACACCGTCGCCAGCAGGATGATCGCCACCGAGCCGCCGGCCATGAGCACGCGGCGGTAGAACGTCCCGTTGCGCAGCAGGTAAGCCAGCGGCAGGAACAGGGCGACGATGGCCAGCTGGCCCAGTTCGACACCCACGTTGAAGCCCACCAGCGACAGCGCCAGCGCGCCTGGCGGCAAGCCCAGGTCGGCCAGCACGCTGGCAAAGCCGAAGCCGTGGATCAGGCCGAATGCAAAGGCGACCACGGCGCGGGCACGCTGCAGCAGCGGCCACAGGTTGTTGAGGGCGGCCAGGATGACCGAGGCGGCAATTGCCGATTCGACCAGGCGCGAGGGCAGGGACAGCACCCCGAGCGCGGCCAGGGTCAGCGTCAGCGAATGCGCCAGCGTGAAGGCGGTGACGATGCGCAGCACTTCCAGCGTGGCGGCGCGGAAGGTGGCACGGCCTTCCCAGGCGCCGCCGCGATGGACCAGCACGGCCGGCAGCAGCAGCGACAGCAGGAACAGGATGTGATCGAAGCCGATCCAGATATGCCAGACGCCGTGGCGGACATAGTCGCCGAACTGGCGCCAGCGCGGGGCGTCGCGTACAGACAGGATCTGGTGCGCGCTGTCGGGGCCGAAGATCGCGCTCGAGGCGCCGCTCGCGTGCTCCAAACGCAGCAATCCCTTGTGCTGCGGGTCGATGTCGAACAGCAGGCGGTAATCCACCGCCAGTTGCGTGACCGTGGCGGCGCAGGCGGCGTCGAACTTCACTACCGCGTAGGCGCCATCGGTGTGTTCGTCGACCAGGTGGCCGGTGACGCGCAGGGGGCAGGCCCGGTCCTCGTTTGCCAGTGCCAGGCGAGAGAGGGCATAGGCGGCGATCGCCTGGTGGCGGCCCCGTACCTCGTCCCAGGTCAGGGCGCCGTCGCCATTGCCGTCCAGGCCCACGGCCATCTCGAGGTCGCGCAGGGCGATGTCCCACTGGCCTTCGATGCGCGCGTCCTGCACCCGCAGGCTGAGGTAGCTGTCGCTGGCCTTGTGCGCCTGTGCCGGCGCCGCGCATAGGAGGAGCAGCGCGAGCAGGAAAGAGAGAGGGGACGGTTCATCGGCGCGGCTCCGGCTGCGTCCACGCGGAGGCTAGCGTGCGGTCTTCGAGCGCGCTGCGGGCCAGCCAGTCGCGCACCTGGCGCGCCGCTTCAGGATCGCTTGATGCCAGCGCCGCCTCGGCCAGGATACGCAGGTCGGCCGGCTCCTTCTGGACGGCCCAGTTCAGCCTGGCCAGGCGTACGGCAGCCGCGGCGTCGCCGCGCACGGCCAGTTCGAAACGGGCCTGCTCGCGCTGGTGGACGGTGTCGCCGCGCCGTGCGGCGGCGTCGAAACGGGCGGCCAGCACGGCGCCCTGGCGCGCCGCATCGGCGTCGCCCAGCTTTTTCAGGGCAATCGCGTAGCGGGAGCAGCAGCGCATCGGCGCGCGTCCGGTCCTGCAGCAGGCGCGCCGCCTCGCCTGCGCGGCCGGCGTCGAGCAGGAAGTCGGCCCAGGCGCCTATCAGATAGCTGTCTTCGGCATCGAGCGCCAGCGCGGCGCGGAAGTGGCGCTCGGCGGCTGCGGCGTCACCCAGGCGCGCGGCCATCTCGGCCAGCAGGGTCTCGACCCAGACGCGGATCGGCGCCGGGGCATCGGGACGTTCGGCCAGCGCCTGCCGGAGCCGGTCGTAGCTGGCGCGGCCCTGGCCGCTGACGCTGCCCACGGCCGCCAGGCAGGTCTGCACGACCAGTTCGGGCGCGCGCGAATACAGGCGCATGCAGCTCGCCCAGGCCGCGTCGTGCTCGCCGATCACCTGCTGGACGGTCGCGCGGGTCAGCCAGGCCTGGGCGTCATCGGAATCGCGCTTGACCAGCAAGTCGAGGTCGCGCAGGGCCGCGCGGAATTGATGGGTGCTCTGGCGCAGCGTGGCGCGCAGCACCAGCACCGGCGCGGGTGGTTCCGGCCGGGCCCACCACGGTGCCAGCGCCGCCTGGGCATAGCCGAGGTAGCGCGGGTCGCCTTCGTGGCGCGCCTGTTCGATGTAGCGCCGCGCCAGCGTCGTGGCCAGCCTCATGTCGGCCGGGTTGGCGCTCAGGCTGGCGCGCAGGCGCAGCAGCTCGCGCTGGACCGGGTCGGTGCGCGCGGGCAGGCGTTCCAGCACCTGGTCGCCGCGTGGGGGAATGTGCGGGGTCGCCCCCGCGGCCTGGAACAGCAGCGGCGCCACCAGCGCACACAACAGAAGGATGGACGGGTACAAGACATCTCCTTTGAAACCGGCGCAGGGATGCGTTCCTGCGCCGGCGGCCGGGTTCAGCCGGCAGGAACCGGTTCGGGTTCCGTGTTGTCCGGCCTGGTCTCGGCGATCTGGTCGATCGCCACCGGCTCATCGTTGTCGAGCAGCTGAATCGCCTTGGCGTAGACGGTGGCGAAGAAGCTGTCGCCCGTGGCGGGCGGCGGCACGGTGCCCGTCGGCGGCGGAACCGGCAAGGTGACGGTGTGATTGCTGCCGCCGCAGCCCGACAGCGACAGCGCCAGCGCGATGGTGACCGCCGCCAGCCGCGGCAAGGATCGATAGTGGGACATGGCGATGCTCCTCATTGATTGCCGGGCAGCGGCGTGTTCAGGTAAGGGAAGGCGGGCTTGAAGGCCGTCGCATCCTTGCGCACGCCATCGGTCAGCGGCAGGCCGCCGGCGGGGGCGTCGGTCGGCTTGCAGCCGACGCCGAGCGCGTCGCCGCTACCGGTCAGCACGCACAGGGCGCCCATCGCCACCCGCAGCGAGACGTCGACGATGTCGTCCGCCGGACGGCGGCCGTTCGGGAAGCCCGCGTTGTCGCCGGCCGCCACGCCGAGTGGATTCTGCGATGCCTGCGCGGTCGGCTCGATGGCGGTGTTCAGGCGCAGCATCTCGGACGCCACCACGTTTTTCGGCTGGTTCACGCCCGGCAGACCCTTCAGGAAGGCCGTGACCAGGTCGGTGCGCGGGAAATTCGCCGGCGCCTTGGCCGACGGGAACAGGCTTTCCACGACGGTCGGCAGCACCGGGTTGGTGACGTAAGTGGCGAACTGGCCGTCATCCTTCGGTTTCGACGTATTGAAACGGTCCTTGTCGTCCATGCCGATGATGACTTCGTTCACCAGCGGCATGCCGAGGCGCGATACCTGGGCCCAGGAACCGCCTTCCTTGACCGCGCTGTTGATGCCCGACGCCGGGGCCGGGTTGATCAGGCGCGCCTGGCGCATGCTGGCGGTGGTATAGGCACCAATCACCGGTTCGCCGGCCGCCACCAGGCAGCCGACCGGCAGCTCGAGGGCGATCGAGCTGACGTTCTTGTTTTCGAGGTCGTTGCGGTTGCCGCCGGACTCGGGCCCCAGCGGGTTCATGTTGAACAGGTCGAAGATCTTGCCGACCGCGATATAGAAGGGCTCCTTGCGCTGGCCGACGAACACGCGGCCGGTGCCGCAGCCGGGAATGGCGATGTCGTAGATGTGCTGGTTGGCATAGGTTTCATAGCCGCCGGCGCCGCCGAAGACCTTTTCGCCGATGTTGTCGACTGGCTTGTCGAATTCGGTCGCGCCGTTGGTGCCGGCCAGGCGGGTACGGGTACCGCCGCGGCGGTCGCCGCGCACCATGTCGACCGTATAGGTTTCGCGCACGTTGAGGGCCGCCGGGTTGACGCCGCTGATGGTCGAGGAGTTGATCAGGGGGATCAGGACCTGCTTGCCGCCGATGTTGAGCGCAGTGCGCTTCGACGCGTTCTTGAAACGGATCTGGAAGCTGATGTCTTCCTTGGCATCGCCATTGTTGTCGACATGGATTTCGTACAGCGCGTTCTGGTCGAACTGGTAGAAATTCGGTCCGCCCTGCGGGTCCTGGAAGGGCGTGTAGTTCGCGATCATCGTCACGAAGCCGGCCCGTCCCGGGGCATAGCTGCGGAACATGTAGAAATCGGTGCCGTCCACTTTCGGTGCGTTGGTCAGGAACGGTGCCTCGCGGTGGCTGGAGGCCCCGGCCGGTGCGGCCAGTCCCATGACGACCGATCCCGAAGCCAGTGCGGCGGCCCAGAAACGCTTGCTCTTCAACTTGCCCATGTCATTCTCCGGTTGTTATTGGGTGTGCGTGTTTCACGTCGTGTGAAGCAGAAGGCAGCCCCGGTCACGCGCTTCCAGGGAGAAGTGGCGATGCCATTTGCGTGGCGGGGCTACCCAGGCTTGTACGCAGCCGGATGCATGTCGGATTCAACATATTTTTTGGCATGGTTTGGCCGTAAATATGCTAAGGTCGCTGCCGTTGTGCGACGGCACTTTTATCCACTTTCCTGCCCAGGCAAGCATTGAGCACTGCAACCCAACCAGATCCGGTTCAACTGCGCACATGGCTGCTTGGCGCCGCGCGTCGCGATGCTGCCGCCTTTCGTTCCCTCTACGACGCCAGCGCGCCGCGGCTGTATGGCCTGGCGCTACGCATCCTGCGCCGCCGCGAGCTGGCCGAGGAGGTGCTGCAGGACAGCTTCGTCTCGATCTGGAACAGCGCCCGCGATTACGATGGCGCCCTGGCCGCGCCCATGACCTGGATGACGACGATCGTGCGCAACAAGGCCTTCGACCTGTTGCGGCGCACGCGCCAGGAGGTCGATATCGACGGCGAAGGGTTCGACGCGGATGTGCTGGCGGCCATGCGCGACCCGGCTGCCACGCCGATCGAGGCCCTGCAGATGAGCAGCGAGGCAAAGGCCCTGGCCAACTGCATGGCGGCGCTCGAGGAAAAGCACCGGCGCGTGCTGGGCATGGCGTTTTTCCATGACCTGTCGCACAGCGACGTGGCGCAGCAGCTGGCGCTGCCGATCGGCACGGTGAAGACCTGGATCCGCCGTAGTCTGGCGCGCCTGCATGGCTGCCTGAGCGGAAAGGGGCTGGCATGAACCTGCGAGGAAACGAGCCGCTGCGCGAGCGGCTGGCTGCCGAGTATGTGCTTGGTACGCTCAAGGGACGTGCACGCCGCCGTTTCGAAGGCCTGATGCACGGCGACGCCGCCCTGCGCCGCACGGTCGGCGAATGGCGCGAGCGGCTCGGCGCCATGGCCGAATTCGTCACGCCGGTGCAGCCGGATGCACGCGTCCGGCAGGCGATCGAACGCCGCCTCGACCTGCAGCCGGCGGTGCCGGCGTGGCAGTTCTGGCGCAATGGCTCGCTGGCGTTCTGGCGCACGCTGGCCGTTTCCGCCTCGGCGGTGGCCACGCTGCTGCTGGTGACGGTGACGCGCCACGAAGCCGGGCGGCCGGCCGTCAGCGATGTCGCCACCCTGATCGACGAACAGGCGCAGGCGGCACTGGTGGTGACCGCCGACCGTGAGGCCCGGCTGCTGCGCGTGCGCGTGCTGGCGGCGGCGCCGCTGACGCCGAACCAGGTACTGCAGCTGTGGGCCGTGCCGCGCCAGGGCGCGCCCCGTTCGCTCGGTGTGCTCGGGCGCGGACGCGAGCTGACCCTGCCGCTGGCCGGCAACGCCATCGGCGCCGACGTGGCCCTGCTCGCGGTCAGCCTGGAACCGGCCGGCGGCTCGCCGAATCCGCAAGGCCCGAGCGGCCCGATCCTCTACAAGGGCGGCTGGGTGCGCCTGATGTAAATCCGGCCGGCGGGATGCGTGTCCGATCCCGCCGCTGCCTCCCGGGTAGCCGGGTTCAGTCCGCGCGCGTGAAGGCGATGTCGAAGGCGCCCGAGACCAGGCGTCCGCTTTTCGCGTCCGCCGCAAAGTGCAGGTCGGCTTCGCGCGAGAGCACGAACAGCTGCTCGGGCGACTCGGCATACAAGGGCTCGTACTGGCCCGTGCGCAGCGCGATCATCAGCTGGCCATCACGTTCTTCGATGACGAAGTCGCCGATCTCGCGGGTCACGTAACGCCCTGGCAGCGCGGCACGGCGGGCGCCATCGAGCGCGATCGCCTTGCGTACCCTGGTCTGGTAGCTGGGCCATTTGTACTCGGCGGAGATTGCCCGGATCACGCTTTGCGCCAGTTCGGCGCCGGCGTCGCCATTCGTCATGACCACGGCACCGTCGCCGTGTTCGGTATAGGCGAACAGCGTGTTCTGGTAGCCCATGTTGCTGCCGCCATGTTCGAACGAAGCTGTGGTGCCTGTGCCGTCCGTTGCCAGTCCGAGTGCATAGCCGTTCTGGACCGGGCGCAGCATCGTGCGCGCCGTCTCCTTCGACAGCAGGCGCTTGTCCTTGCCGAGGGCGGCGCGCTGCAGTGCCAGTGCGAACTTCGCCAGGTCGGTGGGCGTGGTCCAGAGGCCGGCCGCGGCCAGTTCGGGATAGGTGTAGGCACCACCCTCGTAGGCCTGGCCATTGCGGTCGTGCGGCAGGGCGGCGCGCGCGAGCAGGGCGGCCGGCAGCGGCTGGGCGAAGCGGCTGTCGCCCATGCCGACGGGCTTGAGGACGCTGTCCTGCAGCAGCGCGTCGAAAGGCCGGCCGCTGCGGTCGATCAGCGCCTGCTGCAGCACCGTGTAGCCGCCGCCGGAATAGCGGAAGTCGGCGCCTGGCGCGCTGTCGACGCGCACCGGCTTCGTGTTCGCGGGCGCGGTGCCATCGAGCACCTGGCGCAGCGTCGGTACCGGCTTGCCGGCGGCATAGCCGGGAAGCCCGACACGCTCGTGCCCGCCGTATGCGAGAGCAGCTGGCGCACGGTGACCGTCGCGTTGCTGCCGTCGGCTGCCGGCAGCTTCCAGTCCTTCAGCAGGGTGTTGATGTCGGCGTCGAGCGAGAGCTCCCCTGACTCGACCATCCGCAGCGTGGCCAGGGCGGTGACGGGTTTGCTGATCGAGGCGGCCTGGAACAGCGTTTTCGGGGTGACGGCGGGGCCGTTCGCGTAGGCGACGCCGAAGCCCTTCGCCCACGCGATCTTGCCATCGCGGATGACCGCGACGCTCACGCCCGGCACGTGCAGGCGCTGCATTTCCTCGGCCAGCGTTTTGGTGACGACCGGCGCGCCGGCCAGCGCCACCACGGGACGCAGGCCGTTTTCGATGCGGGCGATGTCGCCGTTCGTTCCGGCGGAGGCGGGCGCTGCGCCGAAGACCGTCAACGCGGCCAGCAGGGCGCTGGCCTGGGCCAGCGCGCGCAAGGCATGGATGTGTGGGCGCTGGGGCAGTGCGGGATGACGGGCTTTCTGGAACATCGCTTCCTCCGGAATAGTTACATTGGATGAGCCCTCATTATCCGATACTTGTTCTACCGAAATGTTAGTAATAGGTATTTTAGTTTCTGTTTTTACGGAGGCATGGTTTAACTGCTGAGTGATTACTGGTGCGCGGGGTGCGCACCAGTTCGATCAACTCCGCGAATATCTGTATGTCTCGCGCTTCGCCTCGGCAGGCTCTTTTACTTCATCCACACCGCGTAGTTCGTTCCCGACGTCTGCAGCGTCCAGCCGGTACCCGGGCTCCAGTTGTTCGGGCCGATCTTCATGGCCAGCTGGCGCGTCGTGCCGGTGATGATCGCCGCGTACAGGCCCTGCGTGGCCTGCTGGATGGCGACCGGCGAGGTCGAATGCACGCCGGCCGTCTTGCGCGCCTTCATCAACGCGGCAATGCCCGACTTCAGGTTCCAGTTATAGATGTGCGGATAGTAGACGGTCGGAATACCCGGATGGCTGAGGATATAAGCGTAGCCCTGCATCACCGCGCCGCAGGGCACGGGCCAGTGGTTCTGGCCGACGCCGCACGATTCCGACGGCCCGGTATCGTGGTTGTCGACGAAGGTCACCGCCATCGCCGGCCACCAGCCCATCGCGCCCTGCGGCTTGCCGGCGGCATCCTTCAGGCGCCAGTAATTGCCGTTTGCCAGCGCGTCGTTGAGCAGGCCCTTGGTCGTGAAATCGAAGGCGCCGCAGCTGTTGTTGGTGCCATTGATCCAGTTCATGATGCCCTGGCGGTGGGCGTCGATGTTGTTCAGGTCCAGGTCGTTCCACAGCTCGCCGACGCAGAACTCGGCATTGAAGGCATTCGCGTACTGGCCGACGAAATTGGCGCCGAAGCCCTTGACGTAATCGAAGCGCAGGCCGGAAAAGCCGACCGGCTTGATCGTGTAGTTGAGCCAGTTGACGATGCCGTTCTGGACTTCGCCGACATTCTTGTGGTCGAGGTCGCGGCCAGCGTTGAAGCCCGGACCCGTGTCGGGATTGCCCAGGCCGCAATTGCATTCATCGTTGTTGACGATCGCATGGGTGGTCCAGTTCGGGTTGCTCAGGTCGGACCAGCCGGTATTGCCGACGCGGTGGTTCACGACCACGTCGGCAATCGCCTTGATGCCGTTGTTGGTAAAGGCGCGCACCACATTGGTCAGTTCGGCCGAACTGCCATAGCGCGAGTTCAAATTGTTGAGCTGGCGCGGCAGGTAGCCTTCCGCCGCGGCCGAGTCCGATGGCGGCGGGAACCAGACGTGGGTAAAGCCCATCGTCTTCAGGTCGGCGACATTGCCTTGCAGGGTGTTGTACCAGTTCGGGTTGGCATAGCTGGACGATTTCCAGTGAAAGCCCTGCAGCAGGACGGCCTGGCTGTTGCCGGCCTGGGCGGGTGGGGTGGCAGCCTGTGCCTGGACGGACATGGTGCACAGGGCGGCGGCAAGCAGGGCCGAAAGCGGTGGTAAGGTCTTCATGGTCTCCTCCGATGAGTAACGATTTTGACGGCCAAGTAATGGCTCTGTTGTGTGCGTGGCGATCGTATTAAAACTACTATTTCCAATTTCAAATAACAAAAGACCATCGCACTGACAGGAAGGATTCCGTTAACCGGGCACTGCTGTCAATCGAATTCGGGTCGCGTGGAGTAGTTTTGCTACATCAAGTGGAGTACCCAAAGGCTGGGGTCAGGTCTGACATTCGGACACGAGCTCTGCGCTTACGCTCATGCCCAAAGGCTGGGGTCAGGTCTGACATTCGGACACGAGCTCTGCGCTTACGCTCATGCTGGAGGCAATGACTTGTTGAGGAATGCGGACGGTGATGTCGGAACGGCCCGCGGCAGTATGCGCATGCGCCTCGGACACCGGTTATGGATGAGGCCGTGTCTGAATGTCAGACCTGACCCCAGCAGTTCGCCCCGGTTATGGATGAGGCCGTGTCTGAATGTCAGACCTGACCCCAGCAGTTCGCCCTACTAGCCGAACAGCTTGAGCAGCCCGATCATCGCCACCGGCGAGAGTGCAACGCCGATCCAGAACAGGCGGCGGTGTCACCGGTAGCGCGCGTAACAGGGGACACAAACCTCGACTTTGCTGGCCGATCGAATTTTCGAGTAGCGGTAGGGAATGTGCCGGAGAAACCAGGGCCGCAGCGGCGTTGCGCAGCGGGCGCATTGGCCGGCTGCGTTGCGCAGCGCATGCCGTTGGCCCGCTTGACGTCGCGTATGCTGAAGACAACTACGAAGCAGAGTGCGCCAAGAAAAATCCAGATGTCGTGCATGTAGCCCCGCTGCCCCTGCCTTAGAGGACGAATCCCCGCACCGGAAAGCCGGCATCGCGCTGGATCCAGTTGCGTGCCGAATACGCGGTGCGCGCATCGGTCGCATGCAGGGTGAACGCATGGCGCGACACGGGCGAGCGGTTCGGCGCGCTGTAATGCGGCAGCAGCCCATGGAAGCAGACCAGCGTCCCCGCTTCGGCTTCCAGCGACACGGCGGTACTGTCATCCGGCCAGGGCGTGGCATCGAGCTTTTCCATCGTGACCCGGTCGCCGTCGCGCAGGAAACGCTCGCGCAAGGGGCCGCGATGCCCGCCCGGTTCCGCCCACAGGCAGCCATTGTCGACCGTGGCGTCTTCCAGCGCGAACCAGAAGGTGGTCACGCTGATCGGTGTCGTGTCGAAGAAGGTGGCGTCCTGGTGCCAGCGCACTTCGCCGCCGATGCCGGGCTGTTTAAAAATGTACATCGACTGCCAGACCTGCGATTCGGCCAGGCCGAGATCGCGCGCCACGGCGGCCAGCTTCGGGTCGCGCGTGAAGTGGGAGAAGACCGGGTCGAGGTCGTGCATGGCATGGCCGATCTTGTTGATCGACAGTGCCTTGGCCTGGCGCAGCTGGCCGTCAGGGCCAAAGGCTTCTTCTTCAAAAAAGCAGCGCACCGTGTTGTCCGAGCCGAGGAACCAGTCGTCGCTGGCGCGCTCCTGGTCGCGCGTGGTGAAGATGGCGCGCGACTGGCTGGGGTCGAAGGCCTCGACGATTTCCTCGGCACGGCGGCGCAGGGCGGCAATCGCCCCTGCATCCTTGAAACCGGGAAGGACGATGAAGCCGTCGCGTTGGTACTGCTGGCGCTGTTCGAGAGTGAGCATGGGCGTGGCAGGTTGTCGGTGATACGGCAATTGTACTGAACCCGCGGATTCCGCCAGCGCTTACTGTGCCGGCGCCGCCAGCACCTCGCGGATCGCGCCTGCCACCAGTTCCGGGCTGGTGCTCTGCATCTGGTGCGACGAATCGGCGACGATCGTCTTCGCCTTCGGGTACAGCCCGCGCACCAGGGCACGCGTTTGCGGGTCGAAATTGAAGGCACCGAAGTCGACCGCGATCGCCGTCGCGGAGGTCGGCTGGTTGACCAGGCGGATGATGGGCTTGTCGTCGATGGCGGGCAGCGCCAGCACGGCTTCGCCGGTGTGGTGGATGGCGTCGATCTCCTGCTGCACCGTTTTGGAAAAGAACAGGCGCTTGGCGACCCGCGTGGTCCAGGGGAAGTCCTCGGGCTTTTTCACCACGCGCGGGTAGAGCGCATCGACCAGCACCAGGCCCCTCACCTCGTTCGGATAGCGCCGCGCGAACAGCTGCATGTACAGGCCGCCGAGCGAATGGCCGACCAGCACATAGGGCGGCGCCAGTCCCTTCTGCTTCAGGGTTGCGCGCAGTTCCTCGACGATGGTGGCGCCGTCGCGCGGCGTACTGGCCGCGGCGCTGTTGGCATAGCCGGGCCGGTTATAGGCGAACACCGTGGCGCTCGGGCTGACGGCATCCATCACTTTCCCCCAGCCGTCGAGCGTGGCGCGCGAACCGTTTTCGAAGACGACGACCGCCTTCGCCTGCGGGTTGCGCACTGTGACCGATTCGAGCTGGCGGCCGCCGACGAGTTCAAGCGCCGGGCGTGGCGCGGCTGCCGCGGCAAGGCCGGCGAGCAGGCAAAGCAGGGCGGTGGCGCCAGCGCGCACGAAGGCGTGCAGGGTGGTCGGGCGGGAAGGGGAGAGGGCCATGGTGCAATCCGTGTCATCGAAAAACACATGATTGCCCCAGGCGCAGCGTGCGCCCAGCCGCATGCGACGAATCGCAAGCTGGTGCGATGGATGGCGGCCTCCTGTCGGGAAGCGCCCCGGACGGGCCTACCGGCCCCGGCCTGCCGCGTCGGCGGCCCGCATCCTGAACACGAAGCTGGTGCTGCCGCCGTCGGAGTGCACGTCGATGCTGCCGTCATGGGCACGCGCGATCTGGTCGACGATGTACAGGCCCAGCCCCAGGCCTTCGTTGCCGGAACGCGAAGAGGCGCGCCAGTAGGGCTTGAAGAGCTGGTCGATCACCTTGCGCGCCAGCTCGCGTCCCTGGTTGGTGACCGACAGGATGAACTCATCCCCGGCCATGGCCGCGCGCACCGCCACCGGCGTGTGGTCGAAGCCGTGGACCAGGGCATTTTTCAGCAGGTTCGACAGCAGCTGGGCGATACGCTCCGGGTCGCAATGCAGGCGCAGTCCAGGTACGATGACGGCATCGATCACGCGCTCCGGATACAGGCCGCGCAACTCGTCCACCACCTGCTCGAGGTAGCCGTCGAGCGCCGCGTCGCGCAGGCGCATGGGGATACCGCTGCCCATGCGTCCGCGCGTGAAATCGACGACGTCGTCCACCAGCGAGGCGATGCGCGTGGCACTGCGGCGGATGCGTTCGACTACCGGCGCGCTGGCCGGGTCCGCATGCTTGTGTTTCAGGATATCGGTGCCGAGCAGGATGGCGCCAAGCGGGGTACGCAGGTCGTGCCCCAGCACGGCGATGAACTGCTCGCGCAACTCGGCGGTCTCGCGTTCGTCCAGGAGTGCCGCGCGGGTCGCGACCAGGTCCGAGTCGGCGTCGAGCTGCTTCGACACCAGTTCGGCGAACAGGTGCAGGGTCGAGACGGTGGCCTTCTCGGTCAGGCGCGCCGGCTCTGGATCGAGGCCGCACAGGGTGCCGAAATAGCTGCCGTCGGTACGGAAGACGGGAATCGAAAAATAGCTCTGGAAACCGTAGAGGCGCGGCGTGTGGTGTTCGCGGTAACGCTCGCTGCCTTCCACGCTGTCGATGACGACGGCGCGGGCGGTGTCGCGTACTTCCTCGCACAGCGTGGTCGTCACGTCCAGCGTGCCGCCGGGCACCAGTCCGAAATCGAGCCGGTCGAGCACCGCGCAGGCGGTCCAGGAGTCGTCGGTGACGTGGGCGATGCAGACGAAGCGCAGCCCGGTGAGCGCTGCGACGGTTTCAAGAATCGTTGGTACAGCGCTGATCGCCTGGATTTCTTCCACGCGTTTGATAAGGTCGTCCTGCATGCCATCCCCGGCAAATTCGATAATTTTCCTGCCATGCTACCACGGCGAACAGCGTCAAATTGTCGTTTTTCGGCAATTACTACTGGTTATTAAATGCAAGCCGTCACGGTTCCCGCAGCGTCCAGGCGCCGTCTGCATACACGCGTTCCTCTCCAAGCCACACCGCGTCGGTCACCGCGAACACGTCGATGTGGTAGCGCGCGTCCTTGCGCTTGAAGCCCGGTTTCGGGTACACGCCGTGCTTGGCGCCGAGCGACAGGTGGATGCCGCACATGCGCTCGTAGGTGCCGATGTCGTCCACGCGGCGCTCGCGCGTGAAGGCGCGGTTCATGCCGAAGCCCAGTTCGCGCACCCAGACCTCGCCCTCGTCGGCACGGATGATGTCGAGCACGCGCTGGAATTCCGGCGTGGCGTTCTCGGTGCCGACGACGCGCCCGCGTTCGACGACGATGGTCACCGGCGTGGCCGGGCGGTTCGACAGGTAAGCCGTGTCGCCGAACACGTGGATCTGCGCGCGCCCGTTCACGGCTTCGAGGTCCAGCGCCTCGGTAAACACTTCGCCGATGGGGAACTGGCCGCCGACATTGTGCATTTCGCTGTAGTCGCCCACGTTCAGCTTGGCGGGTTCGAAACGGGACGCGAACACCAGCTCCTCGCCGCCGCCGCAGATGCGCGCGCCAGGCGCGGTGTCGATACGGCTTTTCAGGGCGCGGCCGACGCCGCGGAAATAGGCGGGGTCGTAGGCCAGCGCGTCGATATAGTGCTCGCCCTGCACGCCCGGCATGCGCGACAGGTGCACGTGCTCGATCACTTTCAAACCCAGTTTGAACAGTTCGACACGGATGCGGAAGGCCTCCAGGCGGAAGTTGGTCGACTGCACCAGCACCACCAGGTCTTTCGGCGCCAGCTGGCGGAATCGCGCCAGCACCTGGTCCGCTGCCACGCTGTCGAAGTCGACGAACTCGGCGTCCGGCAGGTTGCGCCGGTAAGCCGCCAGCAGCGCGCGCGCCAGGCCGGTGCGGGTGTCGTAGACCACCAGCGCACGCTGGCCGGGGCCGTGTTCGATGGCGATGGCGAGGACGTCGCGCAGGTGGCCGGTGGCGGCATCGACGGTGGACGGCGGCAGGTCGGGTGTGGCGGGGAGGGGAGCGGTGGACATGGCGGGAAGACGAGGCGAGCGGACGGTTGACCCGGCATTATACGTTTCCGCCATGCCGCCCGGTGCAGGGCGTCTCCACATTCACGCCGCCACCGGTGCCGGCAGCCACCGGTGCATGGCCAGGATCGCCAGCGGCACCAGCAGGGCGGCGAAACCCACGGCCAGGCAGGCGAACGCGGCACCTGCGCAGCCGGGGGCAAAAGCCAGTACGGGCCAGTAGAACTTGGCGCAGCCACGCCAGCGACTTGATGCGGATCAAAGTCGCGCCAGCCGATGCCGGCGGTGGCGGTCCGTGCTACCCCGTGAACGGCGCGCCGCCGGCACGGGCGCGGCGTTATGATTTAGACAGCAATGCCGCTCTCGCTGCGAGGGCGGCATGCATATCTCACCGGCGTCGAACACACGCGTCACGACAAGCGGAGCGCAATGGCATACAAATGGGAAACGCCATCCAGCGTCTGGCTGGAGGACGAAACGAGCGGGCAATTCGCCCTGCAGACCAGCGAAGGGCTGGGCCAGATCGACTGGCAGGCGATGCGCGCGGCCGGCTGCCCGACGTCGCCCACCTGCTCGGCGCCTCGCTGCCGGGAAGCTGCGCCCATGCCCCGATCTACCCCGAGGGCTTCGCCTTCTGCCCGACCTGCGGCGCGCCGCTCGACAAACTGCAGGGACGCACAGTCCGCCAGCCCGACTGGTGGGGCGCCTATGGCGACCTCGCCCTGCCGCGTCATGTGCCGCATGGGCTGCCCGTCACTTCGCTGGCCCGGGCGACTTCCCGGAAGAGCGGCCGGCGGCGCCCGCCATCGGCCGCGCCGAGCTGGCCATGCCGGCGCCGCCCAACGCCCATTGCGTCTTCATCGCCGGCAGCTACGGTTTCCCCGAACCGCGCCTGCTGGCGCTGGCGCCCGGCCGCGGCGTGCTGCAATACTGGGATCCGCTGGCCGGCCTGTGGCATGTGCTGGGGGCGGAAGAGGCGGGCGCCGACCTGCGCTTTTCCGCCGGCGCCTATCGCTGGTTGCCGACCGCGAATCCGGCGCGCGGCGAAGTCGGCATCGTGCCGCTCGATACCGGGCTGTCGCGCCTGTGGCTCAATCCCGTGAATGAGACCTACCGTCTCGAACTCCTGTTCGCAGGGCAGCTCGTGTCGAGCCCCGGCGTGATGCGGCGCCAGGTCGGCTGCCTGTACGTGGAAGACGGCGTGCTCAACCTGCTCGACGCCCAGCTCGATTTTGTGAACGGCGTCACCTTCGACTGCCCGGATGCGCCCACCTCCGGCTGGTCGGCCCCGATCGGCTACGACAACCGGCTGTTCTGGCTGCATGCCACGGGCCAGCTGGTGTGGCGCCCGGGCGAGGCGCCGCGCTGGACGCCCTGGCCACGCGGCTGGACCCCCAAGCTGGACTTCGGCGGCCCCACGCAGAGCCGCGACGGCCGCCTGTGGCACATCGGCCATGACGGCCAGGCCTATTCCTTCCTCGAACTCGGCGCCGACAATCCGCAGGTCGAGCCCATCGACGGGGCGCGCCTGGGCTTTGCCAACCTGCTGTTCCGGCGCGGCCATCCGGTGCTGGACGAACCCTGGGCGCCCGAGCACGTGGAAGACATCATCGAAGACGATTCCCTGGTGCTGCCGCTGCTGCGCAGCTTCAATAACAACCGCGCCCAGCCGAGCGGCCTGGTACTGCGCTTCCACAAGTACACGGGCCGCGCCGAGGAAGCCCTGGCCGGACGCACGATCCCGCGCACCACGGTCGAGTGGATCGGCAAGCGCAACGTCATCCTCGACGACCTCGCGCGCCTGGCGCGGCCCCTCGAATGCGTGCCTTTCGTGTATGCCAATGCGCTGTGGCTGCACCACCCGGACTGGAACGTGGTGCGCGGCTGGCGCCTGGAAGACCTGTCGTGATGGCGGCCTGGCGTCGCAGGCTGCTGCATGCCTTCGCCTCCCTGGCGCTGCTGTGCGGCGTGGGGCAGGCCCGGGCCGTGCCGCAGGTATTCCTGGTGCAGAACTCGGGCTGGATGGAGCCTTTCTACAGCGACCCGGCATCGTCCTTCAAGCCGCTCGTGACCGAACTGGCGCTGGCCGTGGCGCAACCCGGCGACGCCCGGTGCTGGCCGCCTTCAACCAGTCGCAGCCGGGCGCACCGTCGCCGCGCGCGCTGGTCTCGAGCACGGTCGGGGCGGGAACGCGCGCCCAGGTCACCAGCGCGCTGGCAGGGCTCGATACCGCCCGCAAGGCCGGCGGCGCGCTGGCCGACACCGACCTCGGCGAAGCCGTGGGCGCGGCCATGACGCAGGCGCTGGGCGGCAAGGACGGCATCGTCTGGCTGGTCACCAACAACCGCAACAGCCCGAACAACGACCAGGCGACGGCCCAGCGCAACCGCGAATTCTACGAATTGATCCACCGGGCGAGGCGATCCGCGTCGCGCTGGCCTTCCCGCTGCGCATGCCCGTGCAGGGGAAGCACTACCACGCGAATGGCCTGATGGTGTACGCCTTTGCCATCGGCGCCGGCGGCAAGGCCGGGATCGAGCGCCTGCTGGCGAGCGGCGCCATCGCGAAAGTGATCACCGAGCCGCCGGCGCGCCTGAAACCGCTCGACCGCGATACCGTGCGCCTGGTGCCGCGCAAGGTGGAGAACGCGCCCGGCGTGCGCTTCGCGCTGGCACCGAACGGCGTGCTGCGCGCCGACGTCGCCCCCGGCGCCACCGCCCCCAGCGCGAAGGTGAGCTGGAACCTCGAGAACACGATGTACCCGTACACGATCACGAGTGCGGCCCTGAGCGCGCGCTCGAAGCTCGGCGGCGAGGACCGCGGCGTCAGCCTCGGCAGCCAGCACGTCAATGCGCTGGCGCCCGGCAAGCCGCAGCCCTTGAGTTCGACCCTGCAGCTGCCGACGGCGAACCTGCCAGGCAAATGGTCGCTTGCCGCCTTGAAGTCCGCCGGCTCGGCCTACGTACTGCCGGGGACGATCGAGGTGCACCTGCTTGAGCAGAAGCTGGCGCTGTCGCAGGGTTTTCGCGCGCGCATGGCCGAGCTGTTCCCGGGCGACCCGCTGCCCGAGATCTTCACGCCACCCGCGCGCATCCAGGCTTCCACGGCGACCCTGCCGATCGAGGTGAGGGTGCACTACGGCTCCGGGCCGCTGCTGGCCGCGGGGGCCGGGCTGCTTGCCCTGCTGGCGCTGGGCGCTGCGGGCGCCTGGGCCTGGATGCGGCCGCGCCAGGCCCTGGTCACGGTCGAGGACGAACTGCGCACGATGCGCGGCCGTGCCGGCACGGTGCAGCCGATCTACGACAACGCGGGCAGGGAAGTGGCCCGCCTGAAGACCACCCTGTTCGGCCACCAGCTGACGGACCTGCGCGAGGGCGCGCAAGTGCGCCTTGGCCGCTGAGAACACAACCGGATTTCGCTCCTACTTACGCTGCTACCTGAGGAACCACGATGCGCGACACCCCAGTGACCCTTGCCCAGGCCGACCCCGGCTTCAAGCTCCCCGACGACAAAGCCAAGCCGGACGATCCGCAACCGAAGACCACGCCCGACAGCGCCACCACCGGTGCGATCGAGGTGGCACCGGCGCCCCTGACGCCAGCCACCGACACCTCCACGCGCGACCTTGCCATCGGTGCGATCGTGTTCCTGGTGCTGCTGGTCGTGTACTTCTTTGTCCGCAACGCCTACGTGCACCACCTGGTGGTGCGCCGCGTCGCGCCTTCGACCGCGGGCAGCGCCGGCTGGCTGCTGTTCGTGGGACTGGCCTTCCTGTCGGCGGCGGCGGTACTGGCAATCATCAACGCCGCCAAATACCTCACCTTCGGCGTGACCGGGCCGCTGGTCATCGTGGGACTGGTCGCACTGATCGCCGCGCTGTTCATCGGCCGCCGTTAAAGAACGAAAGAAAGACATGGCAGACATCCCCACGCTTGACAACATCAACCGCAAGTCCGAGCTGAAGGTCGACCTGCGGCCTACGCTGTTCATCGGCGCCGGCGGCACCGGCATGGAAGTCATGATGCGCATCCGCCGCCGCATCCTGTCGGCCGTCTGGAACCGGCACCATCCGACCCGCGTCGAATCGATCCACGACTTCCCGGTCGCGCGCTTCCTCCACTTCGACCTCGATTCGAACGCCGTCATCGACGAGGGCAAGTCGCAGCGCACCGACCCCTGGTTCGAACTGGTGAAACTCACTGACGAGGAGCGGCTCGTGGAGCCGCTTGACCTGCCGCAATACCACGAGTCCGACGACAGCCTGGCACGCTTTCCGCTGATTGAATCCTGGATGCCGCTGCGGCCGAAAAAGCTGCGCGCGCTCGGCATCGACCCGTCGAAAGGGGCGGGACAGATCCGCTCGGTGGCGCGTTTGTACCTGTTCGACAAATACCCGAAGCTCCGTGGCCGCATCAAGGGCGCGCTGAATTTCCTGAGCAGTAATGCCGGTATCGAGCGCAAGGAAAACTACCAGCGCCTCGGCCTGCAGGTCGATACCTCGAAGTTCCGCATCGTCGTCATCGCCTCGAACGCGGGCGGCACCGGCGCCGGCAGCGCGATCGACCTGGGCTGGATGGCCAAGGCCATCGCGCGCCAGGAAGTGGCCGACAGCCAGGTCGACCTGGTGATGTTCATGCCCTCGGGGTTCGCCAAGGCCAACAAGGAGAGGACCGAGGCGAACGCCTACGCTACCCTGATGGAACTGGAAACGACGATGCGCGACATGAACGCGCAGGTCAAGTGGATGGACCCGGACAGCATCACGGGCCGGGGAGCTCCTTTTGATGACGTGTACTTCGTCGATAACGCGAACCTGGCCAACAAGGCCACGCAGGACGTCAAGGATGTCTACCAGATGGTGGCGGACACCCTGTTCGAGGATTTCGCTTCCGCCGATTTCGCCAACCGCAAGCGTTCCGTCGCCGTCAACCAGCAGCAGCACAAGCTCGGCCCCTACAACCCGCGCGTGCCGGAAGCCCGCTTCGGCGACATGCGCCTGTCGTATTCGAAGGTGTATTCGGCCTTCGGCCAGTCCGTGCTCGATACCCAGCAAAGCCTGCGCGAAGACATCCGCGCGTATGAGCTGGCGGCGCTGATGGTCAAGGAATTCTTCGGCCTGGTGGGGCGCGACGGCCTGCTGGCGCGGCGCGCCGGCGACGGTGAACGCGACAGCTTCATGCGCGAGCAGATGGACATGCGCGAGCTGCCTTTCGACGAATTCCCCGATTTCAAGAAGGGAACCGTGGACGTCGCGCCCTTCCAGGAATACGCGCTCACGGGTTTGCTGCTGCGCGACCGCGAAGGACGCTCGCTGCTCGAGCGCGTCGAAAGCAAGGTGCAGCTCGAGATGGACCGCATCATGGCCGCCTTCGACATCAACCAGTGGCGCGAACGCGTGGCCGAGCTGCTGCCGAACCTGGAGCGCGACGCCATCCGCGAGGCCGGCGCCACCGCCGAGACGAGCGAAGACCGCATCAAGCGCCATACGGTCGAACTGACCGGGCGCCTGAAGGAGCGCGTGCGCGAGCGCCTGTACGCGCTGCTCGACGACCGCAAGCAGGGCGGCCTCGAATTCGTGCTCTCGCTGCTGGAGCAGGTCAAGGCGCGCCTGCTGCAGCGCGACCTGGCCCATGCCGAGCGCAACGGCCGGCGCTACCGCGACATCCGCGACGCGCTGCGCACGCGCCAGGTGGAAGAATCGCTGGGCAATTTGTCGCAGGCTGCCGGCCGCCTGTTCGGCAAGGAAGCGCAGGCCCGCGAAGTCATGGCGCACCTCAAGCGCGACATCGCCGACTACCTGCGTTTCCACCTGCTGGCCGTCAGCGCGGCCCAGTCCATCGAAGTCATGCGCAACATGTCGGCCTGGCTGGGCGAACCGCAGGCGCCGGACGAATACGGCAACGCCCAGTGGAGCGGCATCGCCGGCGAATTCCGGGGAAGGGCGCCGGCATGTGCAGGAAATCCTGCAGGCGGTCGACAGCCGCATCAGCCAGCTGCGCGCCGATGCGCGCCAGGAGCACGCCACCTACATCAAGCTGGCCAGCGACGTGCAGCCGGCGCCCGTGCGCCTGACCGGGGACGTGAGCGCCTGGAGCGAGGAGGTGCTGCTCGAATTCGGCGGCTCGCGCCAGCTGTTCCCCCAGCTGGGCGATGAGCGCACACGTGCCGACCTGTTGCTGAAACTGTTCCGCCGCGCCCAGACCCAGCTGTCGAACAGCGAGCTGGCGGGCGCGGAACCGGTCGATCCGCTGCTCGAGCGGCTGAACGCCATGCAGCCGGCGGAGCGCGCGCGCGTGTTTGCGGAATGGATCAGGAGCGCCATGCCCTGGGTGAATGCCCGCTTCTCGGCCGAGTTCACTCCGAATGCGGACCAATTCAAGTGTTTTATCGGAGTGGGTGATGCCGCGGCTTGGCGCAGGATGGAAGCGGAAATCCGCGCCGCGGTGCCGACCGGGTACTTCCACGGCGACCTGGTCTCGATCGTCAACACCGGCATGCCGGGGCGCGCGGTCTGCTACATCGAGCTGTCGGGCTACCCGATGACGGTGCTGCGCGGCCTGCCGACCTGGCGCGCCTCGTACCAGATCGAGAACCCGAAGATTCCGACCCACCTGCATTTCGACGCCACGCGCTTCCGCCATCCGATCTCGCCGTCGATGGACGAACTCAACCGCCTGGCGGACGATTACGAGTGGTTCCTGCAGGCGATCGCGCTCGGCGTCGTGCGCCGCAAGGTGGACGCGGGCGACCGCGAAGCGGCCTTCCAGCCACGCGGCCAGTACCTGTTCGAAGTCGAACCCGGGTCGGGCGAGTGGCTGCAGATCGGGAACGAGTTCGCGATCCGCTCGAACGGCTTGCCGCCTTACTACCGCGAACAGGTGATCAATGCGGTGCGCAGCCGCGCGGGAGGCCTCGGCCCGCATCAGCTGCTGCTGCTTGCCGCCCTGATGCGCCACTACCAGCAGCGTGTCTACGAGCCGCGCCTCGAAACCGACGAAACCGGTGCCCAGCTGCCGTCCCCGTCGCTGCCGAACATCACGGCGCGGCGCCTCTACGATGCCTGGTTCCGGCGCGCCCGCGCGACCGACCCGAATCTCGGGCCGGAAGCACTCGACGCCGCGCTGGCACGGATAGCCGAGTGGACCGACAGCGTGCCCGACTCCTCGCAGGACGCCTACAGCTGGGAAGTCGAGCGTCCTGTCGACAAGCGCATCCTCAAGGCCGAGCTGCTGACCAGCGAGGCGCGCGCGGCGCAAGTGCTCGAACGCGGCCGCCAGACGGCGGTCATTCCCGATCCGCCGGCCGCGCCAGCGGTGCGCCACAAGCTGTTCGTGGCCGGCGTCCAGCGCGGTCCGTTCGGGCTCGACGAGATCCGCGTCCTGCTGGCGCGCGGCGAGATCGATTCCACCACGCGCGCCTGGGACATGGCGCAGGATCCGAAGTCCGGCAAGTGGGGCACCGTGGCCGACATTCCGGGCCTCTATGGCGCGATGGACGGCGCCATTCCCGATCCGGACGACGCCATTCCGGACCCGCAATAAGGGAGCACCGTGTGCGAGACCAGGCAATGACCCGTTGTATCGATGCCGCCTGCGGCCGCCTGCTGGCGCGCCGGGTGAACTTCTGCCCGTATTGCGGCGCGGCGCAGCACGACGATGCGGTGCGCGCGCCGGCGCGGCATGCGGAGGCCTCCCGTCCGACCGGGCCGGATGCCCTGCGCGAGACGACGCCTGCCGGCATGCTGGCTGCCGCGGCGGCGGCCGTTCCCGATCACAGGTCGGCTGCCATTCCGGCTGCCGGGGCGGAGTCGACCGCGGCTGCGCCTGCCGCCGAACCCGGGCCAGCCACGCCGGAGCCGCCGCTCGCAGGGGCGGGCGCGCCGGGCCCGGCCGCGACGCCAGCGCCGCCCGCGGCCGCACCGCGCCGCTGGCAGCCGCAGCAGGCCCCGGCGCCGCCCCGGCGCCATCGGCGAAGCGGGCGCGCCAGCCCGTGCGCCTGCGCTGGTGGCTGCTGGGGCTGGCGCTGGTGTGGGCGCTCTGGCTGCTCGTCAATCCGGCGAAACGGCGCATCGAAGGCCAGATGGACGAGGCGATCGCGCTGGCCACCGACTGCAAGCCGCGGGAGGCCCAGAGCGCCCTGATCGCCCTCAGGAAGACCAAGGCGACGCCGGAACAGCTGCAGCAAGTGCAGCGCGCCCTCAATGACGCGGGTGCGGCGTGCACGCGCAAGCGCCAGCGCGACAAGGCCTGGCGCGAGGCGAAGGACGCGGTCGAGTCGGCGCTCGGCGCGTCGTCGGCCGACAAGGCGCGCCAGCGCTTGCGCGCCTTTACCCGGCGCTGGGGCGAGGACGACGAGACGCGCGCGCTCAAGGCCGACATCGACGCGCGCTCGCCCGAACACCGGCGTGCCGACGAGGTCGAATGAGGGCGCGGCGACGATACAAGCTCGCGAGCATGCGTTTTCGGCAAGGTGTATGCTTGCGGAAACACGGTCACGGGAGCGAATCATGAAGACGACAACCCTGTTCGGCGTGCCGCTGCTGGTGGCGCTCGCGTGCGGCCTGGCCGCCGGCTGCGCGCGCGAGGACGAATCCATGGGGCCGGCGCAAAAGGCCGGCAAGGTAGTGGACGAGGCTGGCCAGAAGGTGGCCGGCGAACTGCGCGCACCGCTCGACAAGGCGGACGAGGCGGCCAGGCAGGCGGTCGAACGGGCCGACGCCGCGCGCGAACGCCTGGCCGAACGCACCGAAGCGGCGCGCGCGAAAATCCACGATGCGACCGCCGAGGCGGAACGCGGACTCGAGAAAGCCACCGGCAAGGTGGGGGAAAAGGTCGAGCGCGCCGGCGAGAAGATGCAGGAAGCGGCGAACTGAGTCGACGGGATGCTTGCGGCCGGTATGCGGTGCGGGCTGTGGTTGAACGCGTAGGCAGGGGACCTGCCTACCCTACGGTGATTGCTGCGGATGCGCGGTGCAGGCGGTACTTGAACGCGTAGGCGGGAGACCCGCCTACCCTACGTGATTGCTGCGGATGCGCGGTCCAGGCGGTCCTTGAACGCGTAGGCGGGGGACCCGCCTACCCTACGTGATTGCTGCGGATGCGCGGTCCAGGCGGTCCTTGAACGCGTAGGCGGGGGACCCGCCTGCGCGACGTTCATGCGCTGGCGCGCAGCTCCGGATACCCGCCCGCGACGATCGCCATGTCGACCTGGCCTTCGCGCCATGCCTGTTCCAGGTTCTGCTCGATTTCTTCCATCGAGGTGTTCCCGCTCTTGGCGAAGCCGCGCACGCCGTAGGCGCGGTTGCGGCCGTGGCCCTTGGCCATGTACAGCGCCATGTCGACGAGGTTGACGGCGCGTTCCCACGGCAGCGAGATGCCGTTCGGTGCCAGCGGGTAGGGCGCGTAGCCGATCGACACGTTCGCCGACAGCGTCATGTCGCCATACTGGATCTTGGTGTCGGCGATGCCGTTGAGCAGGCGGCGCGCCACTTCGTCCAGGCCATTGCGCGGGATCGAGGGCAGGAAGGCGAGGAATTCCTCGCCGCCCCAGCGCACGATCATGTCGGTCTCGCGCAGGATCTCGCGCAGGCTCTCCGACATCTTCACCAGCACCGCATCGCCGGCGCCATGGCCCCAGGTGTCGTTGATGTGCTTGAAGTGGTCGACGTCCATCAGGAACAGGGCGCTGACCATCTCTTCGCCCGAGGTGCCGGCGCCGCGCTTCTCGACTATCACTTTTTCGCTGCGCTGGTGGCCGCGCATGAAGTCCTGGAAGTGGCGGCGGTTGTACAGGCCCGTGAGCGGGTCGCGCACGCTCTGCTGCTTCAGTTCCTGGTTCTTCTCGTGCAGCTGGGCGTTCGCATGGCGCACCTTGCGGTACAGCATGCCGACCACGACCGCGGCCAGGGCGAACACCACGGCCAGCAGCCACCAGACCCGCTGCTGCAGGCGGCGGTTGGCGATTTCGGTCGACTTCACCTGGTTTTCCGTCTTGAGCAGTTCGATCTGGCGCTGCTTCCTGTCGGCGTCGTATTTTTCCTGCAGCTCGAGCATGGCTTTCTGGCGCCGCTTCTCGAACAGTTCGTTCGAGATCGATCGTTCACGGTGATACGCCTTCACCGCACCGGCAAAGTCGCCGGCGCGTTCGAGCGCATCGCCGTACTCGATCAGCACGTCCTGGATCTCCGGCTTGTTTTCCGTTTTCTCGTAGATCGCCAGTCCCTGCTCGAAACTGCGCTTGCCCTCGGCAAGGTGGCCGCGCGCGATCTGCACCTGGCCGATGTTTACCTGGGCCGTGGCGACCAGCACCTGGTCATTGAGCGCTTGCGCCGCCTTCAGCGCCTGCAGGCTGTATTCGAGTGCGTGCGCATAGTCGCGCATCTTCAGGTAGCAGTCCGACAGGTTCACCAGGGAGTAGGGAACCGAGGACTCGGCGCCGATCTGGCGCTGCAATGCCAGCGCCTCCAGCTGCGCCTTGAGGGCACGGTCCATCTGGCCCGTTTCGACCGCGAGGAAGTATTCGGTCGACTTGAGCGAGGCGCGGCGTCCGGGCGAAGCGGTCTTGGAGGCGATCGCCATGGCTTCCGAGAGCGCGGCAAAACCCTTGTCGTACTCGTGCATCTGGGCGTACAGGTTCGCCAGCGAATCGAGCACGATCGCTACCTGCACTTCCTTGCCGTGCTGGCGCGCATAGGTCAGGGTACGCTGCATGCGCTCCAGCGCACGGGGGAAGTTGCCTTCCTCGCCGTAGGCCTGCGAAGACGTGAGGCCGATGCGGATGAGCAGTTCGGCGTTCTTCGAGTCCTTTGCCAGGCGCTCGGCCTCCCACACGAGTTCGTGCGACTGCGCCTGCTCGTTGCGGGCGAAAACGAGGTAGGCCTTGTGCAGCAGTCCGCTGGCAAGGATGTCCTTGTCCTGCTCGGCGCGTCCGAGCGCGATCAATTCTTCGCAGTAGGCCAGGGCCCGGTCGAACTTGCCCAGCCAGGTATAGGCCGAGCACACCTCGGTCAGGATCTCGACCTTGTTGGCACGCGAACCGCCGCGCGCCTCCGGCTCGATCGCCAGCAGCAGCGGCAGCGCGCGTTCCGGCACGAAGCGGTTGATTTCGCGCAGTTCGAGCAGGCGCGCATCCAGCGTCGCGGGAGCCTGTCCCCATGCGCAGCCCGATGCCAGCAACAACGCAGCCAGCAGTGCCGCAGGGCGACGGCTTGACGGTCTCTTCTTGCTTGCTGCTGACATAGGCATTCTCTCGATGTAACGGCCGGCGCGCTGTTTTTCACGCAGGTCCATCTGTCATTATATGCCTGTTGCAACACAGAAACATCCGTTTTTTCAATGCGATATCGCAAAAATACGACGCAGGAATGTCAATGTTGGCGTTCAAATATCGTTACAGCCCGTCCCGGTCCCGTTTCACACTGCAAGTTGTTGTAGCAAATACAAGCGCTGGTACAAGCCGCCTTCGATGCCCATCAGTTCGTCGTGGCTGCCCGCCTCGCTGATGCGGCCGTGGTTCAGCACCACGATGCGGTCGGCGTCGCGGATGGTCGAGAGCCGGTGGGCGATGGCGATGATCGTGACTTTGCCGCGCAGTTCGTCGAGCGCCTGCTGCACGATCTGCTCGGTGGCGCTGTCGATGCGCGAGGTCGCCTCGTCGAGCAGCAGGATGCGCGGTTCGCCCGCCAGTGCGCGCGCGATCGCGATCAGCTGCTTCTGGCCCGAGGACAGGCGCGAGCCGCCTTCGCCGAGCGAGGTGTCGTAGCCCTGTTCCAGGTCGGCGATGAAGTCGTGCGCATGGGCCCGCGCGCGGCTGCCTCGATACGCGCCTGCGGCAACCCACGGCCCATGTCGATGTTTTCGCGCGCCGAGGCGGCCAGGATGAAGGGATCCTGCGGTACCAGGCCGACCTCGTTGCGGAAGGCCTCGTTGTCGATGCCCGCGATCGGCTCGCCGCAGATCTCGATGCGGCCATGCTCGGCCGGGTAGTAGCGCAGCAGCAGCGACAGCAGGGTCGACTTGCCGCTGCCGGTGTGGCCGACGATGCCGAAGAAGGCGCCTTGCGGGATGTCGAGCGAGACCTCGTGCAGGACGTTCTGGCCGGGAACGTAGGCAAAGCTCAGGCCGCGCACGCGCACGGCCGGGGCGCCGGGATGGGCCGCGCGGGAGGGCTCGGCCACCCCGCGTGGGGCTTTTTCCCTCGTGTGTTCGGCGGCGCCGGGTTCGTCGAGCAGCGCGGCGACGCGTGCGGTTGCCACCACCGCCTGCTGCAGGCCGCTGAACTGCATGGTGATCTGGATGAGCGGCTCGACCACGCGCGCGATGTAGCTGATGAAGGCATACAGCACGCCGACTTCCACCGCGCCGATCTGGCGCTGGCCGAAGCTGAAGATCACCACCGCCAGCAGGATCACATTGAGCAGGTCGAGCGCCGGGCGCAGCAGCAGGGCGTTGGCGGTGAGTTCCTTGATGCGCGCCTTGTAGTGCGCCTCGTTGGTGACGCTGAAGCGCTCGCCGAAGCGGTTCGCGGCATTGCTCGACTGGAGCACCGTCATGCCGCCGATCGATTCGGCCATCTGGCCGTTGATGTCGCTGCGCAGGCTGCGCGCACGCGTGACGGCCGGCGCCGACATGCGCTGGTAGAGCCAGACGATGGCCAGCACCGCCGGCAGCAGCGCCAGCACGATCAGCATCAGGCGCCAGTCGAGCCAGGCCATCGCAATCGAGGTGCCAATCAGGACAATGGTGGAATCGAGCAGGACGAACAGCACCTGGATGTAGAGCTTCTTGACGGCCTCGGTGTCGTTGGTGACGCGGCTGACCAGCTGGCCGGTAATCGCCCGGTCGAAAAACGCCATCGGCAAACGCAGCACGTGCCCGTACACCCACTCGCGCAGGCGCTGCACCGAGCGCATCGCCATGCCGGACAGGCGTACCAGCTGCAGATAGCGCAGCCAGGACGCCGCCCAGCCCGAGAGCAGGGCGCCGCCCAGCAGCAGGGCCATGCGCGTCCAGTCGGCGTGACGGGGAATCAGGTAGTCGTCGATCAGGGCCTTGCCGAGGATGGGGCCGAGCACCTCGAGCGCAGCGGCGAGGATCAGCCACAAGGTCGCCCAGGCCAGCTGGCGGCGGTCCGGCCAGGCGGCACGGCGCAGCAGGGCGGCGGCGCGGGTGGCCTGGGCGCGCCCGGCTTTAATAGTGGTATCAGGTGGCGTCAAGGCTGGCCTCCAGTTGCTGGTAGCGCCACTGGCTGGCATACCAGCCGTCCAGTTGCAGCAGGGTGTCGTGGTCGCCCGATTCGGCGATGCGGCCATCCTTCAGCACCACGATCAGGTCGGCGTTGACGACGGCCGACAGGCGGTGGCTGGCGATGATCGCCATCAGCTCCGGGCGCGAGGCGCGCAGCTCGGCCAGGTGCTCGAGGATGCGTGTCTCGGTGCCGGTGTCGACGGCCGACAAGGCGTCGTCGAGCAGCAGCAGCGAGCTGTCGGCCAGCAGCGAACGGGCGATCGCCACGCGCTGGCGCTGCCCGCCCGAGAGCGTGATGCCCTTTTCGCCGACCGGTGTGTCATAGCCTTGCGGGAAGCGCAGGATGTCGTCGTGGATGGCCGCCATGCCGGCCGCCTCCTCGATTTCCAGCCGGCTCGCGCCCGGCCGCGCCAGGGCGATGTTCTCGGCGATGGTGGCCGAAAACAGGAAGGATTCCTGCGGCACCCAGCTGGTGGCCGCGCGCAGGGCCGCCAGACGGTAGTCTTCCAGCGCGTGCCCGCCCGGGTCACGCTGCCCGCCTGCGGCGTGGCCTGGCGCAGCAGCACCCGCAGCAGGGTCGACTTGCCGGCACCGGTCGGTCCCACCAGGCCCGTGGTCATGCCCGGGCGGAGCGTCACCGAGACGCCGTCCAGCGCGGGGCGCGCCATGTTCGCGTCCATTCCGCCATAGGCGAAACGGACCTCGCGCAGCACGAGCGGACCGTCCTCGATGCGCTCGCGGGTGCCTTCGTCGACCACTGTCAGCGGCGCGTCTAACATCGGCTGCAATCGCGCCAGGCCGGCGCGTCCGCGTTCGATCAGCGACAGCACCCAGCCGGCCGCGAACATCGGCCAGATCAGCTGGCTGGCGGTACATCGAAAAGCTGGTCAGCGCGCCGATGGTCAATTCATTTTGCAGCACGAGGTAGCCGCCCACGCCCAGCGTCAGGGTGGTGGCCGCCGTCAGGGCCAGGCCGACGGCCGGCTCGTAGGCCGCTTCCCATTTCTGCGCGTTCAGGCTGGCGTTCGAGGCGTGGCCGGCCAGCTCCGCGAACTGGCTGGCGCTGCGCGCCTCCAGGCCGAGGGCGCGCAGCGTGCGTACGCCGGACAGCGATTCCTGCACATGGTCGTTGAGGTTCGAGAAGCGCTTCAGGGAATCGGTTTCGGCGGTGTGGATGTGGCGCGAGATGTACCAGAAGGCCAGGGCCATGAAGGGGAAGGGCAGCAGCGCGACCAGTCCCAGGCGCCAGTCGACGCCGAGCAGCATCACGCCCAGCACCATCACCAGCGTCAGCGTGCCGTCGAACGCGGCCAGCATCGCTTCGCCGGCCGCCATCTCGATGGCATCGATGTCGTTGGTGGCCAGTGCCATCAGGTCGCCGGTGCGCTGCTTCTGGTAGAAGGCCGGACCCCTGGGCCGACAGGCGCGCATACAGGCGCATGCGCAGCTCCACGCCGAGGCGGTAGGCGGCCGAATACAGGCGGATGCGCCAGCCCACGCGCAGCAGGTAGATCGCCACGCCGAGCGCGAGCAGCTGCAGGATCTGCACGGTCAGCTCGTGGCTGGACAGGCGGTGCGCGGCCAGGCCATCGACCATGGCGCCGACCTTGCGCGGGATCCAGACCGTGCACACCGCTACCCCGGCCAGCATGACGGCCGAGGACGCGTAGGCTTTCCAGTGGCGCAGCACGAAGCCGCCCACCAAGCGAGCGAGACTCATCGGTATTCCTTGCGTGAGGCCCGAAAAAAGAAAGCGGGCCGAAGCCCGCTAGTCTACTTTCTTTGCCCGACGGCCGCAGCGCGCCTCGGCGCGCGCCCGCATGGGTACCTCAGGTCTGCTTCCTGCGACCCTTGGTGCCGCGCGTTTCGACGGGACCTGTCGTGTGCGGGTGATGGCGGCGCGGCCACCACGGGTTCGATTCTCGGCAGCTCGATTTCGACGGCCACTTCGACCGGCACGCTGGCCGCAAGCGGGTGCGGGGGAGCGAGCGGCACCTCGAGCGCTTCGACCGTGGCCTTGGCGATCGGCGTCGGTTCGGCATCGGGGGCGATGACGGAGGTGACGACTTCCGCAGCCTGCTGCGGGGCAGTCTCGGTCGGCAGGACGAAGTCGGACGAAGACTGCACGGCCGCTTCCGCATGCGCCGGGGTTGGTGCACCATGCGACGCGCCATGCGACGCGCCAGGCGACGCGCTCTCCGACACGGCGGCAGCGGTGGCCGCAGCCGCGACCGACGCGGTATCGCCGCCGATGCGCTCGAAAGCCTCGGCCGCGGCCTGCTTGGCACTGTCCGCGCTGTCCTGCAACGGCGCGGTTTCGTGGCCGCCGGGGTGGCCGATGTCGGCGCGTTCACGGCATAGCTGCGCAGCGGCGTGGCATACGGCGTGATGGCGATGCTGAAGAGCTCGCGGCTGAAATCGAACAGGGTGCGCAGTTGTTGCTGCGACTGGCTACCGAGCGTCAGCAGGTCGCGCGGATCGCGCACCGCCAGCAGCTGGCGCATGGCGGTGGAAGACTGTTCGACGGCGGCGCGCGAGGCATCGATCTGCAGCGTCAGCACCCGGCTGGTGCGGTCGAGCGCCTGTTCGCTGAAACTGCGCATCAGCTTGAATCCATGGTCGAGCTGGGTCTGTCGTGCTGCGAAGAACTGTTCTGGAAGTGAAGTCATTGGAATTCCTTATTCGTTCGGTTATGGCGCACTGCAACAAATCCTAGTGTAGCCTTGACAGTCAGCCTTGGAAAGGAGAATTTGTCACTGTGGCATGTGGGAAATATTGCAATGCAGCACTGTTACAAAATGACACGGCAAACAGCATCCACGCGGAAGCGAACTCGCTACAATGGCAGACTCGAAAAGGAGCCCCGATGGATCTCGTCATTCGCAACGCCAGCCTGCCCGACGGTCGCCGCGGGATCGACATCGCCGTCGAGGGCGAGCGCATTGCCGCCGTCGGCCCCGTACTGGCCGTCACCGGGCGGCGCGAAATCGACGCCGCCGGCGACCTGGTCACGCCGCCCTTCGTCGACGCGCACTTCCACATGGATGCCACCCTCAGCTATGGCCTGCCGCGCGTCAACGAGTCCGGCACGCTGCTCGAGGGAATCGCGCTGTGGGGCGAACTGAAGCCCCAGCTGGCGCAGGAAGCCCTGGTCGAGCGGGCCATGCGCTATTGCGACTGGGCGGTGGCGCGCGGCCTGCTGGCGATCCGTACCCACGTGGATATCTGCGACGAGCGCCTGCTGGCGGTCGAGGCCCTGCTGGAGGTGCGCCGCCGCGTCGCACGGTATATCGACCTGCAGCTGGTGGCCTTCCCCCAGGATGGCCTGCTGCGCAGCCCCGGCGCCTTCGAGAACCTCAAGCGCGCGATCAGGATGGGCGTGGACGTGGTCGGCGGCATCCCGCATTTCGAGCGCACGATGGCGCAAGGGGCGGAATCGGTGCGCCTGCTGTGCGAGTACGCAGCCGAGCAGGGCCTGCGCGTGGACATGCACTGCGACGAGACCGACGATCCGCTCTCGCGCCACATCGAAACGCTGGCGCATGAAACCTGGCGCCTCGGATTGCAGGGCAGGGTGGCGGGCTCGCACCTGACCTCGATGCACTCGATGGACAACTACTATGTCAGCAAGCTGCTGCCGCTGATGCGCGAGTCCGGCGTGGCGGCGATTGCCAACCCCCTGATCAACATCACCCTGCAGGGGCGCGCCGACACCTATCCGAAACGGCGCGGCATGACGCGCGTGCCGGAGTTGCTGGCCGCCGGCGTCGACGTCGCTTTCGGCCACGACTGTGTGATGGATCCCTGGTACGGCCTCGGTTCCGGCGACATGCTCGAAGTAGCCCACATGGGCCTGCACGTGGCGCAGATGACGGGACAGGCGGCGATGCGCCAGTGTTTCATGGCCATCACGGACACGCCCGCGCGCATCCTCGGACTCGAAGGCTATGGCCTGGCGCCCGGCTGTTACGCCGATTTCGTGCTGCTGGCTGCCGGCGATCCGGTCGAGGCGATCCGCCTGCGCGCCGCGCGCCGTGCGGTAGTGCGGCGCGGCGCCATCGTCGCGGAAGCGGCGCCCGCGCGTTCCACGCTGCGCCTGCCGGGCCGCCCGGATGCGGTCGATTTTCGAATGGCGCGCTGAGCCCTCAAGGCACGGTGCTAGAATTCCCGGTCCCCTTGGTGCCCGACCGTTTTTGATCGACGACGCCCTTCCAGACAACTTCGTACTCCCACAAGTCTTGTCCACGCCGTGAAAGAACTCCAGATCCGCCCCGCTACCAGCGCCGACTTCGACGCCATGTGGACCATCTTCCAGGCCCATGTCGCCGGCGGCGAGACCTATCCATTCGAGCACGACACCTCGCCCGAAGGGGCGCAGGCTTACTGGCTCGGTGCCGGCGTCACCACGCGCGTGGCCGCGCTGGGCGAACGCGTGCTCGGGATGTACCGCGTGGTGCCGAACCAGATCGGCCGCGGCGCCCACGTGGCCAATGCCTCGTACATGGTCAGTCCCGCCGCCCGGGGCGTGGGCGTGGGGCGCCTGCTCGGCGAGCACAGCCTGGGGGAGGCGCGCCGCCAGGGCTACCTGGCAATGCAGTTCAACTACGTCGTCAGCACCAACACGGCGGCCGTGATGCTGTGGAAGAAGCTCGGCTTCTCGATCGTCGGCACGCTGCCCAAGGCGTTTCGCCACAAGCGCCTGGGCTATGTCGACGCCTACGTGATGTATCAGCTGTTGCAGGATCCCGACCACTGGCCGACGAGAGACGAATAGATCCGCCCCGGGCAGGCCCGGACCAGCGTGCGCCGCCCCGACGCGACAGCATGCTAGGATGTTGTCAGGTCGATCATTCCGAAAGCCGCGTCATTCCATGTCAACCGCCGAACCAGGGCCGAACGCCGCCTTCTACGTCGTCTTGAATGCCGGTTCCGGCCATTCCGAAACCGAGCTGCGCTGCTCGACCATCCGCGACGTGCTCGGCGCCGCGGGACGCACCTGCCACCTCGAGATCGTGCGCGACGCCAGCCAGATCGGCGACATCGCGCGCCGCGTGGCGAACCAGGCGAAGGAGCACGAAGGCGTGCTGGTCGCCGCCGGCGGCGACGGCACCATCAATGCGGTGGCGCACCAGGCGGTGCTGCAGGGCTGCCTGTTCGGCGTGCTGCCGCAGGGGACCTTCAATTATTTCGGCCGCACCCACGGCATCCCCGAAGACCTGGCCGACGCCGTGCGCGCTGCTGGACGCGCGCGTCACGCCGGTGCAGGTCGGCATGGTCAACGACCGCATCTTCCTCGTCAACGCCAGCGTCGGCCTCTATCCGCAATTGCTCGAGGCGCGCGAACACGACAAGCGCCAGTATGGCCGCAGCCGCGTGGTGGCGATCCTCTCCGCGCTGAAGACCGCGCTCGGACGCCACCGGCCGCTGCGCATCGAGCTCGAAACCGAGGGCCATACGCGCAAGCTGCGCACGGCCACCCTGTTTGTCGGTAACAACCGGCTGCAGATGGAGCAGGTCGGCATGGAGCCGCTGACCGAGGCGGTCGAGGAGGGCGAACTGGCGGCGATCGCACCACGCGTGGTCGGCAAGTTCGGCATGCTCGGCCTGCTGGTGCGCGGCGCGCTCGGGCGCCTGGGCGATGCCGAGAACGTGGTCGCCTTCTCTTTCAAGCGCCTGCGCGTGCGCCACGCGGCGCTGTCGCCGCGACGGCGCATCAAGGTCGCCACCGACGGCGAAGTCACGCGCATGGACATGCCGCTCGAATTCCGCGTGGTGGAGGGCAGGCTGCGCCTGCTGAAACCCGTGCCCGTGCCTGAGGCGGCGCCAGACGGCGAGCGGGCACCAGCAGGCGCGCGCCTCGCCTAGCCGCGCCGCGCCTTCAGCAGGCGCTCGGCTTCACCCGCTCGACTTCCAGGCCGAACAGCGGGCGCAGGCGGGTACCGAGCACGTTGCCGACGAAGGCAGCCACCAGCCACAGCCAGCCGTGCAAGCTACCCGACAGGATGCCGCTGAAGTAGGCCCCGATATTGCAGCCATAGGCCAGGCGCGCGCCAAAGCCCAGCAGCAGGCCGCCGACGATGGCGGCGGCGAGGGAACGCAGCGGCAGGCGCCACACCGGCGCGTAGCGCCCGGCCAGGGCGGCCGCCAGCATCGCGCCGAGCACGATGCCGATGTTCATCACCGAAGTCACGTCGCGGGTCACGGGCGCCGCCAGCGCGGCGGCATTCGCCGGCTTGGTCCAGTAGGCCCAGCTGGCGACGTCGACACCCAGCAGCGACGCCCCCTTGGCGCCCCACAGCGCAAACGCCGAGGTCACGCCCCGGGGACGGCCGGACAGCGCCAGCGTGGCGAAATTGAGCAGCACCAGCGCCAGGGCGCCCGCCACCAGCGGCCAGGGGCCGCGCAGCCAGGGCGAGGACAGCGGCTGCGCGCTTGACGCGACCAGGCGGCCATGGCGGCGCTTCTCGACGACGACCGTGATGCCCGCGATCAGCGCGAACACGGCAAGGTTGAGGGCCAGCGCCGGCGCCAGGCCAAGCGTGGTAACGAGGGAAATCGGCTGCAGCTGCGGCAGCGACGTCCAGAAGGGCATGTAGGCGGTAGCGATCACGGAGCCGGTGATGAAGGCGGCCAGGGTCACGACCATGCGCGTGCTGCCGCCGCCGACCGTATAGAGCGTGCCGGAGGCGCAGCCGCCGCCCAGCTGCATGCCGATGCCGAAGATGAAGGCGCCGACGATCACCGAGGTGCCCGCGGGCGAGACCAGCCCGGTGACAGGCGTGCCGAACAGGCTGCCATTGGCGAGCGCCGGAAAGAACAGCATCACGCCGACGGCCAGCATCAGCATCTGCGCGCGCAGGCCGTCGCCGCGGCCGTCGGCGATGAAGACACGCCAGGTCGAGGTGAAGCCGAAGGCCGCGTGGTAGAGCGACAGGCCGAGCAGGGCGCCAACGACGAACAGCGCGGCGTGGCGACCATCGACGGCCTGGCCGAGGTACCAGCTGCCCAGTGCGATGAGCAAGAGGGAGACGCCGAGCGGCGCCGGGTTGATGCCCGGGCGGGCCAGGGTAGCAGTAGAAGAGGACATGGTAGAGACCGATGCGGACATAACGCAAGACGTAATCGGGCATTGTCTCGCTTTTTGCGTTTTTCTGCAGACGCCGGCTTCACCACGCCAGCATGGATGCAAGTACACCATCTGCTGGCCACGACGCTTTTCGATCTGTTTGCGATTTGGCTATCGACCGGAGTTCGCCAGGTCTGCTTGTAGCCGTTTTCGGCCGTTCAGTGTACGGCTGCTCCCGACCCACAGCGGACACCGAGCTAGTCACTCGCTCTACAGATCACATGTTCCGTGCGCGAGGGTCATTGGATTAGTTTCCAAACGGCAATCAGCGTTATACTTGGTGATTTGATCTACTGCACTCATCGCATGGACCACGAACTGGCCTTCCCCCACCAGCTCGGACACTTTCGATAGGTATGATGTCCCTATCGGAGGTATTACATGGCACGTGAAAGACGGTTGTTTTCAGAAGAGTTCAAGCGAGAGGCAGTCAAGCTGGTAGGCCAGCCTGGTGCGAGCAAGGCGGCAATTGCGCGAGACCTGGGCATTGGCGCGAACCTGCTGGGACGGTGGTGCAGAGACGCCAACGTGGATGCAGAGGTCACAGGCGGGAGCGAGAAGGTCTCAAGCCAGGAATATGAGCGCATGCGGCGCGAGCTGGCCAAGGTCAAGACGGAGCGCGACATCTTAAAAAAGGCGCTCGGCTACTTCGCAGCCGACCTCAAGTGAAGTACGGCTTCATCGCCAAATATCGAACCATCTGGCCGACGCGGACGATGTGTCGTCTACTCGGCGTATCGAGCAGCGGCTTTTACGACTGGTTCGGCCGGCCAGTGAGTGCGCACGAACGCGAGAATGCGCAGCTGCTCAAGGCCATCAAGCATAGCTACGAAGCCAGCGATGGCACATATGGTTCGCCGCGCGTAGTGCGAGACCTTATCGATGCTGGCTTCGCTTGCAGCGAGAATCGCGTAGCACGGCTGATGAAAGCAGCTGGCATCAAGGCTCGGCATAAGCGTCGCCGTGCACCAGGTCAGCTTGACGCGCCGATCCACGCCATTGCGCCCAACTTGCTGGACCGGCAGTTTGAAGCGACAGGCCCGAACCAGAAATGGGCAGCTGACTTTACCTATGTATGGACTGGCGAAGGCTGGCTGTTTGTCGCTGTTGTCCTCGACCTGTACTCGCGGCGTGTAGTGGGCTGGTCGATGCAACCGACAATGACGGCACAGCTGGTAATGGATGCCCTGCTGATGGCTGTTTTCCGTCGTGGCCGTCCTCGGGCAGTGCTGCATCATTCCGACCAAGGCTCCCAATACACCAGCGAAGACTTTCAGCGCTTGCTCGAGTCTCACGGCATCGTTTGCAGCATGAGCCGTCGTGGCAACTGCTGGGACAACGCTGCAATGGAAAGCTTCTTCTCGACGCTCAAGACCGAGCGCCTGAGCAAAAAGCACTACCGGACCCGAGATGATTTACGCGCTGACGTGTTCGACTATATCGAAAGGTTCTACAATCCACGCCGGCGTCATTCCACTATCGGCTACATCAGCCCGGTACAGTTTGAAAATCTAAAATGCGCCTAACGGAAGTGTCCGTGACGATGAGGGAAGGCCACGTGCAGGCTAGCGAAAGGAACGCCTGATGAATGTCGGGTCGACGCTCAAAGCGGATGCAAAGTCGGCAAAAACGGTGGAGCCATCGACGCGCGGCCGCCCGCCTTCGGCAGATCGATAGTGCTTGGGAAGATGAGCTGCTATAGCGACCAAAGGACTTCAGGGAGAAGTGCTTGGGCCATCGCATCAGTCCGGTTGAGAACGGGGCCGCCATCTCAATGCCTGCAGTGCCGCTACGAAAGTCCGCTATCGACCTATTGTGTTGAAAAACTCGGAGCGCTTGCCTTCCGTCCACGAAAGAGCGTTACCTCGGCTACACAAAACCGCGCCTGTTCAACGAACGCCAGCTGGTTGGACTCTTAACCGGCCGAAAACAGGTCAGAAAAGTTGCTTGGCGACTTTTTCAACACAATAGACCCATTGCGGACCTTCGACAGTCGACGTTACCTATCGCATCTAGGGCGTTTGCGCCTCATATGATGCGTACGGGCCGATGAAAACGAAGTTGGTTCGTAATGCCTCGATCACCTTTGCCTGCGTTGGAAACTCCGTAGCAAAATCCGTCCAAGCCTCCATGACGAAGGCGTCCCACCGATACGGGTCAAGTTCGTGAATTTGACCATCGGCAATGTCAATGAAGCTAAAACCACGACTTCTTACTTCCGCCACTGCCTTAAACGCTGCGGCCTCATGACCATCAGCACCTACGAAAACTGGAACATATGCCCCAATCAAGTTAGCGGGCATCTCGGTGTTCGTGCCCCGCCCGACATGCAATGTTATGCGATACAGCTTATTGCCTTCTATGGCAGATTTTTGCTTGAAGAATTTGAACATTTGACAGTCGGGGTTGGTATGTGAACGACCGTTTCTGGCCGATTTCGGCCGTTCGGTCGCGCTCAGTCTAATGGATAAGTTGTCGCCTGGAAGTTCCTGCATTTTCGCGGACGCGAAAACGAGCCTATAGCGACCGGCAGCTACCGACCCGAAGCGGACGTAGCGGCATCCATCAGGAACGCGCGGTTGCCAACGGCTTGGTGTTTGGATAACGGGTCACGAACGAATCGATGACCTGTGCGGGCAGGTTGATCAGAATCGTTCCACTACTGTCCCAGCATGCGATTTCGAACAAAGCGCCTTCTAACTGCGGTTCCGGTTCCGTACCGTCCCAATACCGTGGATTGTCCTCGACGTATGGTGCCAGAGCAGGTATCGGACGAAACCCCTTCGGTACTGCACTAAACACTGCCCAGATGAACTGGATCTCATGGGCATGAAGGAAGGCTGCGAGTTCGTCGCCGGTGAACCATTGATCATCCGGCTCAAAGCCCGGTGGCCTCCAGTTTGTTTCGATGTCGCTGACGTACCAGTCATAGTCTTGCGGCGCAATGTTGGCGGCTTCGAACACGTCGCGCATATTGGTGTACCAGCGGACCTGATCGGTCTTTTCCAAGATGAAAGTCTTCATTTGCCCCTTTAGACCTTGGCCGTTGAAGGACCGCTCCTGGCCTATTGCCGACGTTCAGATTGGCTCAGTGTATGGTGTAGTCGTTACTGGAACAACAGGAATCTGTGATCAATTTTTAGCTCGCGGAGTAACCGATCAGATAACCATAGAACAAAAACACAATAACCGGCCATACGACGGCTATACTCAGATTTTTTAGCCTACTTGGCAACGGTTCGCTTCCAAGCAAACTTTTGATTCTAATTGAAGTTGCAATAGCAGAAGCGTAAATTATTACAATTCCTAGATTTAAGGATCGAAGCAGATTATTTAATATCTCTTCATTTCCACGTTCTCCGAATTGGGTAACCCGCAGATGTTTTAGCGCTACATGATCACTTATAAGTATGAGGATTGCCTCCAGAAATAAGAGAAGCCAAAAGATCTTACGTACGGATTCAACTGCCATTCGGAAATCCAGTGATTGAAGTGTATGTAGCCAACGCATTAAGACCGACTGACCCTTCGGGGGAGGAGAAAGTCCATCACATTGCTTCTAGCCGTTTTCTGCCTGTCGCGACAGGCAGCTCCCGACCCGGAGCGGACCTTCACCTTAGCTCTTCGCGTGCACTGCCACCACCGCTTGGGAAGTACTTTGGCAACGGCCTATTCGAAAATATTCAACCCCTTCTGAACAGCCAGTTCGAGCTCATCTTGATTGCAAAAGTACTCAGCGAGACGTCCCCAGACGACATACGACGACCAGTTAAACCCGTCCTCAATATCGTTGAACCAAAGTACACGGTTACCCATGATGGCCACGACCCAAAAACCTCCCCCAACCGAGCCATACCTTTCTTCACTCCACTTTTCAGGCGATAATATTTTGATAGCTTCCCAAAAGCGAAACACTTGGGGATTCATCCGTCCTTCCGCACCGATGATCGCATCCCACAGGGACGCTTCTGAGATTGGCTGCCATTCCATCGTGTCCCCTTAGGTCCGCTCTTGGCCGATCGCAGACGTTCGTCAAGCGGTCAGTGTACCGGATATGTTGTTTGGAAGGAAATTTTAGGAGAAGACTTGCCCCGGCGTACGTTCGCTTACGACCCAGGCTGTGTAAAAACGCGAGATCCGTGTGTTTTCAGGGGTCTCTTCACCATTCCCGGCATCGAGAAAGCGCCGTAGCGGGCGTTTTGAGAGGTCGAGTGTCGTCGCCATGCCGCCGACTTTGCGTTTTTACACAGCCTGGACCCATTGCGGACCTTAAGCTCGCAGGTCGTAACAGCTAGCGCCGAAAGAAGAAGCTCAAGTCGAGCTGTAGCTGCAGCGTGTACTCATCAGGGGCCGCATATTTGCAAAGCACGCTTTGTTTTTCTCGGCGACTTGCTACGGGAGTGCTCGTTCCCGTGTCAGTCGGATGCTGTTCCAAAGAATAAGGATGGCGCCCAACCCAAGGAGCGACTGGTAAAGATACATCGACAACAGTGACCCTGGCTTCTTCAACATTGCAAAGCGGGGATGGCTTTTGTTGTAGAACACGGTAATGGGCTGACCTGGCTCGAGGTGGCGCATGTCCTGTTCCAGTCGCTCCCGGGAAGCGCAGACCCGCTCGATGGAAAACCTAACCCCTGTATATTTCCCTGATGGAAGGGTGTATTCATAGCTCACCAGTGGGGTCCATGAGGTCTGCCCCTTGTAGGAATTACACTTTGTAATGTCGACATGACTGAGTCTGCCTTGAACGGACCCCATCTCCATGAAAGGGCGGTAACCCTGCTCCAGCAATGTCGGTAGACTGAAGGAGACTACGATGAGCAGGATCAGGGGAGCTGCTTTCCATAACCAGGGCGGTGCATAGCCCCTATCGACTGCCCAATTCCACATATGCTTGTCTTTTCTGGTAATGGTGTTTGGTAATCGGCGCGTACGGGAAAGCGACGGCATAGGCCGGCTCCCATTCTTCCATCGGTGCACGAATGACTGATCCATTCATGTCGATTCTTAGCCGATCGCAGACGTTCCTCGGGCGACCAGTTTAGCGGAAGCTGTTGCTACTTGGGAAAGTTGCGAAGTGTTGATAGGCCAGCGCTAGCGGTAGCCAATCGCTTTCCCGCATACCCCGATCGCGCATGGGACAGCGCATTACACAGCGCTAGCCCGACCACTCATTGACGCATAGCACAGCCGGGGCCCATAATCCTATTTGCAAAAAAGCCAAGTTTTTCGCGTTGACCCTGCCATCCCAAGGAGTGCGCATGTCCAGTGAATTTGCCCTCGCCACCGCCGTTGCCGCGGTTCCGCTCCCTGCGCAGTCTGGTGTCACCGGGGTCTACGAGACGGTACATCTCGCCGATGCTTTTTCGATCCGCCTGCCGCAGGGTGCAGCGCGCGATCCGGATGTGCTAGCGCGCTTCCTCTTCGCGCAGCAGCCGGCCTGGGTCGGTATGCTCATGCGTATCCGCGACACGATCGTCGGCAGGCTCGGGCTAAAGACCGGTAAGCATCTGGCCACGCTGGAGAGCACTGCGCGGGCGGGCAGGGTCGGCATCTTCAAGGTCTACAGCACGAGCGACACGGAGATCGTGGTCGGCGAGGACGACCGGCACCTCGACTTTCGCGTGTCGGTGCTGTGTTCGGGCAGCGCTACGCCCCAGCTTACCGTTTCCACGGTCGTGCACTGCCATAACCTGCTGGGACGCGTCTATCTCTTCGTGATCGCGCCCTTCCACCGCATGGTCGTCAAGGCCAGCCTGCGGCGGGCGGGGCGGATCGGTTGGCCTGCGGCCGTCCCGCGGCATTAAAAGCGCCTGACAAAACCTCGCGTTCGTCTTGATAGCCACAACACCGTACACTGAGCAATTCTGAACTTCTGCATTCGGCCAACAATGGTCGTTCATTACAGCGCAGTTTCTCCTCACCCACAGGTGCCGACGTGACAAAAATCGGATTGGCTTCATTGCTGCTTTTCGCGAGCTCGTTGTCGTATGGGGCAGAGAATGCACCGCGAACAAAAGAATACGGGCAGTGCATCGATAGGGCGGGCGCCGTAGACCCGGCAGTGCTCGAGTGCATTTCGGGGGAATATGCCCGTCAAGACAAGCGTTTGAACACAGCCTATCGAAACTTGATGGGGTCCCTCAAGGGAGAGCGCAAGAAGCAACTGCTTGAAGCACAGCGTCTTTGGGGCAAATACACTGAAGCGAACTGTCGGTTCTATTACGATCCCGATGGCGGCACCTCGGCGCGTATGTTTGCAGCCGAGTGCGAGGTGACGGCACGAAGCGAGCGGGCCTCCGAACTCGAAGAACTGGCAAAGCACTAGCGAATTCAACCATGGCCAAGCAATGTGAAAGATGTAAAAAGCCGACGCTGCCGATACTTGGGATTGTTTTCGCTAGCGTCTTTCAGAACTCTTTGAGGTGTCGAAGCTGCGGCGAGTTGTGGGTCGTCATTCCTTCCAGAGCATGGAGGAACACTGCAATGGTGTGGGGTGCGATAACAGGGTCCGTCAGCCCGTATGCAGCAATACTGCTTTGGAGTTGGTGGCCAATACTGCTCTCTTTTGCGCTCCTGTGCTTCCTTACTTACAAGGCGGCAGAAGCCGGGACGATGAAAAAACGGTTTTGCCTCGGCTGAGCTGGCAGCCTGCAACCTGCCTCATGTTCGTTAACAGTGAGGGCGGCATGCGCCGACCGACGGACGGCCTGGTTCAAAACCGGGAGGGGCGCCTTCTGATCACTCCACGCGCTGCACACGGATGCCATAAAGGTCGAAGCGGTTCGACGGACCGCCGCTGCCGCCGGCGCCGCTGAAGCTGGCATTGCTCTCCAGGTAGCTCATGTTATAAAAATCGCGCAGGCGGATACGGTAGCTGCCGGGCTGCAGGCGCGCGGACAATGGTGTCGACAGCCCGGCCGGGCCGTCGGGACGGGTGTGCGGCAGCGTTATCACGCCTTGCGCCACCGTGCGGCCCTTGCCGTCTTCCACGCTCAGCCATTTGACGCCGGCGCTGATGCCGAGATTGATCTGGTTGGCCTCGTTCCGATAGCGCAGCTGGATCCGATAGTCGCCGGCGGCGTCGATGCGCAGGTCGCGCAGGTCGAAGCGGTCGGCCGGTGCGCCCCAGCCAGCGAGATAGGGCGCGCCCTTGACCGCGGCAAGCTTCACGTTCGAGGACACGCGCGCGTCAAGCACGGCGATCTCGCTGACCGGCCCGGCGCACTGCGGCTGGCTGTGATGGCTGCGGTTGCCGGAGCCGGCGAACTGCGCCTCGACCGCGTAGCAGGCGTACGGATGGGCTTGCGGGTCGCGCCAGCTGCCGGCCGTCAGCTGCGCGGCCACCAGTTCGCCATCCCGGTAAACCTTGTAGACGACTTCCTTGTCGTCGCCCGCCTTGAAGCGCAGCCGTGCATGGCCAGCGTCCTGTTCGTGCTGTCGATGCGGGGCTCGCGCGGGCCGAACACAGCGGGCGACTCGGCATACGGGTCCGCATCGACGCGGCGGATGCCGCTGTCGCCCTGGACCACCGCGCCCAGCGCCACTTCGATCATGTCGCCATCCTGAAGCTGCGCCCGGGGAATCGTGCCGGCGACCTGCGCGCCGTTCAGCAGCACCCGTTCGACGGGATGGTAGCCCGACCCTGGCTGGCCGCGGGCAGCAGCAGGCGCACGCCCAGGCGCTTGCCGCGCAGGCGCAGGTCGTGCAGGGTCAGCTGGTCGGTATTGCCGAAGGTTTCGCGCCGCAGCCTGGCGGTGACGAAGGGGCGCAGCGCAATGCCCTCGTCCTGCGCCGTCACGCCAAAGACGTTGTTCACGACCATGCCGAGGTAGGCGCCGACCGACCATAGCTGGCGGCGCGAATTGATGACGGGGCCGGTAAGCTCCGGGTGCCGTTCGTCGAGCAGCAGTGGCTGGCCAGTCAGCCACTCGAGGTTCTCCATGTTCGACATGTTGAGTGCCGCGCCGCGCATCAGCGTATCGTAGGCGGCATCGGCCACGGCATCGTTGCGGCCGATCGCCGCCGCGCGCAAGCCGTAGGCCGTCACGAACGGCCATAAAGCCCGGTTGTGGTAGACAGGCATGCCCGGCTGCTGCGGCCAGATCACGGGCGCGCCCATCGGGCCGTGCGGGTAGTGCGCCAGGATGCTGCGCGTTTGGTTAGCGTCAGCCACGCCCGTGACGATCGCCAATGCCTGGCCGAGCCAATCGAATTTGTGCAGGGCCGCGCCGTCGACGTGGCCGGCGGTGAGGCTGCTGTACATGCCGGCATCAGCCAGCCAGAGACGCGCATTGATCGCCTTTTTCAACGCAAGCGCCCAGGCCGTGTAGCGCGTGGCGCGCTCCTTGTCGCCGGCCTCGCCTGCCAGGCGCGCGGCCAGCCCCAGGGCCGCGTAGTGCGCGACATTGGTCGACAGCGCCTTGCTGCTCGCCATCGCCGCCAGGTCATCGACGATCCAGGCGGCGTAGCTCTGGTCGCGCCAGTCGAGGAAGGATGCTTCGCCCCGATACAGGCCGTCAATCGGGTCGAAGACGGCAAGGCGGTCGTTTTCGATCGTGTTGGTGAGCGCAGCCAGCGCCTGGCGCGCAAAAACACTGCGCTCGGCGGGCGGCAACTGGCGCAGGGTCGCATCGGCGGCAAAGGCCCAGGTGACGCGGTCGGTGCTGACCGGCCAGCTGCCGCCGCTGCCCGTGTCCTGCACGATCTGCAGGCCATCTTTCGTACCCGCCACCTGCGGCGCCTTCGGCACGCCGGCACGGTAGGGCGCGAGCTTGAACAGCAGCGAATTGCGCACGCGCGCCGGATCGAACATGGCCAGCGACAGGTCGGCCGCATACGACAGGTCGCGCGTCCACACGTAATGCCACTGCTCGCCGGTCTCGAAGCAGGCGCAGGGAATCGGCTCCCCGCCCTTGTAGTTGCCGTCGCGGATATGGCTGACCGCGTCCTGGCGCATCTCGCTGGACGCCAGCGCGAACAGGGCGTCGAAGGCCAGGTTGCCGCTGCGCGTATAGGCTTGACCGGCGGCTTCGCTGTAGCGCGTGTGCTGCGGCAGCGGGTCCCGCAGATTCAAGGTCGTCGAGTGCACGTAGGTGCGCAGCTGGGCTTCGGGGTCCAGCAGCGAAAGCGCGCGCTCTCGCGCTTGCCGTCGAAGGTGGGGTAGCTGAGCGTTGCCACGCGCGCATGGCCCGCATGCGGGTCGATGGCTGCCGTGCCGCTGGGGACGGCCAGGCGCTCGACGCGTAGCGTGGGCGCTGCGGGGCGGCTGGCGTCGAGCGTGAAGCGGTAGGTAGCGGTGCTGCGCACGAAGAGCGTCGCTTCCGGCCCGGCATGCGTTGCCAGCGGTACGGTGGCACCGGCTGCGACCGGCGCACGTGGCGTAGCGGCCGCCGCTGTCCACTCGCGGCCCCAATCGGCGCTGCCCAGCTTGAAGCCATGATTGCCCGGGGCGACCAGCACATCGGCCTGGTAGACACCACCGCCCCGGTGGCGCAAAGGGTGGGTGGTACCCCAGCCGTTGAAGCCCCCGCGCACGAACATCTCTCCTGGCGCAGCGGGCCAGGATCGGCGGCGACGGCTGCGCAACTCATCGCGCCGGCCAGGATGGCCAGCAGCGGGTGCGATCGGTTCATGCGTGCTCCTGTCAGCGGTACTCGTGTCGTTCGATGATGCCACGCAGCGCGTCCTGCTGCGCAGCATCGGGAAGTCCTCGCTGCGGTAGGGTTTTGGATCGACGAAGCGCAGCGTGCCGATCGTGGCGGCATACGAAGCGCGCACTGGCCGGCTTGCGAGAGCGCGGCCGTCGAGGGTCGCGCGCTTGCCATGCAGGGCCAGGGTCACCGTCTTGCCCGGCACCAGCCTGAACGTGGTCTGCGCGCGACTTTTGTCGGCGTCCAGCCAGGCCATGCGCAGCGTACGCGCCTCCTTGCCGCGCAGGCGCAGGGGCCCAGCGCTGGCCGCCATGCACGCGGCGAAAATCGACGTCGAGCGACTCGCCCTGGCCGAAGGGCAGGATCGCCTCGAAGCGCTTCCAGGCGGCGGGGATCGCCGGCTCGAAGGCCAGGGTATTTTCCGCCAGGTCGGGGCGGAAGCCGACGTAATCCTGGTAGGCGTTGCGCGCATATTCGGCCACGCTCCAGGACTGGGCGAAGGTGCCGGTCGGCTGCAGGCGCCCGCCTTCGTGGGGCAGCGCGTCCAGGTTCTCGCTCATGCTGCCGAGCGTGCCGAGCGTGCCGAGCCCGAGGATCTGCCGGCCCAGGTTCTGCGTCAGCGCCCAGCCCATGTCCTGGTAGCCGAAGCGGTTCAGGGCCGTGACGGTGAAGCCCGCGTTCCAGCCCCAGATGGTGCCGTTGTGGTAGGCCGCGTCCTTGTGGTGGAAGGCGGGATTCTCGTGGCGCGGATGGAAGGTCGGGTCGTCCTGGCTGAGCGAAGCGATGCCATAGGGGTAGAGCAGCTGCGAGACGGCGTTGCGCGTGACGCGCGCCTGCACGGCCGGCGGCACGAAGTCGTCGAAAGGAATCGACGCCAGCATCAGCTGGTTCGGGCGCACTTTCACATCGCGGCTGCCGTCCTGGCGCAGGCGATCGGCCATGACCTCGCCATCCCAGAACAGGCGCAGGAAGCTGGCCTGGGCTTTGGAAGCGAGGGCACGCCACTGCTGCGCGCGACCGGTGTCGCCCGCTTGTTCGGCAAACCAGGCGCCGGTCTGCAGCGCCGTGTACCAGAGCGCCTGGATCTCGACTGCGCGCGGGCCGCGGTCCGACCAGGGCTGGTGGGTCGGGTTCTCGACCCGCGCATCCATCCAGGTGTCCGAGGCTGCGTGGCGCAAGAGGCCATCGCTGTCGACGTGGTTGGCGATCGCTCCCTCGAAGTAGGGCACGGCAAGTTTGTACATGTCGGCGGCGAAAGCACGGTCGCCCGTGTAGCGGATGTATTCGAAGGCTTCGCGCAGCATCCAGGGCGTGCCGTCGACCGTGTTGTAGATGATCTCGTCGGGCGACACGCGGTTCGGGATGCGGCCGTAGTCGGCGTCGCGCGGCGTGCGCAGGTTCTGGTAGCGCGCAAAGTTCGCCAGCACGGCGCGGGCACTGTCGAATTCGCCCGAGACCAGCAGGGTACCGGGCAGGGCGATGAAGGTGTCGCGGCCCCAGTTCTCGCGGAACCCGGGCAGGCCGGCCCAGATGCCGGCGCCGTATTCGTCGACCACGAACAGGCGCGACGACGCCTTGGCCCAGTTCAGCGCCTTGTCGTATTCCGTGTCGTTCGTCGCCAGGTAGCTGCGCGTGGGGGCGGCGTAGGTCGCGCGGCGTTCGTCGCCGATCGGGTCGCCCGCGGCGAGCGCGCGCGCACGCGCTGCCGCCTCGTGGGCGCTGTCGGCAAAGGCGGCCACGACCAGCAGCGATGTGCCTGGCGCCGTGGCGCGCAGGGTCAGGCCTTCTTCCAGCGTGAACGGGCGGTCGGTCGCCAGCGCCATGTACAGGCGCGCATCCTTGCCTGGCGCGACGATCACGACACCGTCGGATTGCATGACGGCGCCTTGCGTCTTCAGCAGCGCACGCAATGCCAGCCGTGCTGGCTGGGCGGCGCTTACCCGCAGCGCCAGCGCCCGCTGTTTCGAGAGCAGCGCCAGTTCCTCGCTGCTGCCGTTGGCGTAGTCGACCCGGTGGCCGTAGGGCAGTACCCGTTCGCGGCCGCTGGCACGCTCGTTGCGGGCACCGTCGACGAGACTCAGGTAGTTGTGGAAGACCGTGCCGCTCTTGAAGACATAGCCGGCTCCGGCGTCGACGCTGTGCGTGAATCCCTCGAAGTAGCCGGCCAGGTTGTCGCCGGCGACAAAGCGCGCCTGCTGGCCGGGGGCGGCCTCGATGGTCATGGCATCGAAAAACGCGTCGACGCCCGGCTTGTTCACCGCATGGGCCAGGTTGAAGGCGGCGGCGAGAGCGATGGCAAGGGCGATGCCGTGGATCGTCTTCATCACGCCCCCGGCAGTTCGACCAGCAGCACGGACTTCGGTGCAAGACGCAATTCGTCCGCCAGGCTGACCGTCTTCCCGGTCAGGACATCGACACCGGAAGCGGTCCCTTTCAGCATCTCCTGGAAGCGCGCCGCCGGCAGACGCATTTCCTTGTCGTTGTTGTTCATCGCGACCATGATGCGCTTGTCCTTGTTATAGCGGAAGTAGACCCAGGTATTGTGCTCGGGCCCGAACTGCATCAGGCGCCCGCTGTGGATGACGGGCTCGCTCTTGCGCCAGTTGGCCAGCTTGCGCACCAGGTCCTGGGCCGCGCGCTGCTGCGCGTCCAGGCCTGTGCCGGTGAAGGCATCGACCTTGTCGCCGCGCCAGCCGCCGGGGAAGTCGAGCCGGTAGCTGGCGTCGTCGCGGCCTTCGGTCGTGCTGGTCATCAGGATCTCGTCGCCGCTATAGAACTGCGGGATGCGCGGCATCGTCATCAGGAAGACCAGGTTCATGCGCCAGCGCGCGAAGTCGCCGCCGACGGCGCTGACCATGCGCGCCATGTCGTGGTTGCCGCCGAAGAGGACCAGCTTGTCGGGCTCCGGGTACAGGTAGTCGAGCGAGAGCGTTTCGTAGACCTCGTTCAGGCCGTTCTCGCCTGGCTTGGCGAGGGCCGAGCGCATCGCATCGACCAACGGGAAGTCCATCAGGCTGGCCAGGGAGGAGGTATAGCCGTCGAAGTTGGCCTTGCCCCGCTGCCAGCGTGCGACCACCGGTACGCGCGTGCTCCATTCCTCGCCAACCAGGTTCAGCTCGGGGTATTCGCGCATCAGGCGCTTTGTATATTCCGTCAGGAAGGCGCCGTCCGAATAACTGTAGGTGTCGATGCGCAGGCCGGAGAGGCCCGCGTATTCGATCCACCAGATGTTGTTCTGGATGAGGTAAGTGGCCACCAGCGGGTTGGTCTGGTTCAGGTCGGGCATGCCTGGTGCGAACCAGCCGGCCGTGAAGTTGCGGCTGTCGGCCTGGGCGGCATACTTGTCCTGCACGGCGACGCGGTGGTGCGCCGTGGGCACGAAGCGGCCGCCGAAGTTGACCCAGTCCGGCGTGGGCAGGTCTTTCATCCACCAGTGTCCCTTGCCGATGTGCGACAGCACCACGTCCTGGATCAGGCCGATGCCGCGCTTTTTCGCTTCGCGCGACAGGCGCACGAAGTCCTCGTTGCTGCCGTAGCGCGGATCGATGCGGTAGTGATTCGTGGCGGCGTAGCCGTGATACGAATAGGCGGGCATGTCGTTTTCGACCAGGGGCGTGGGCCAGAGCTGGGTGAAACCGAGGCCGGCGATGTAGTCGAGGCGGTCGATCGCGCCCTGGATGTCGCCGCCGTGGCGCCCGCCGCCGGCCCTGCGGTCGGCACGTTCGAGCAGGCCGGGGACATTGTCGTTGCCTGGATCGCCGTTGGCGAAGCGGTCCGGCATGATCTGGTAGATGGCGTCGCCGTTGCCGAAGCCCTGGCGCTGCTTCGATCCCGTCTCGCGTGCGCGCAGCAGGTAAGGGTGGCGTTCGCTGCGCCCCTGGCCAGTCAGGACGATATCGAAACTGCCCGGCTGTGCATCAAGCCCGACTTCGAGGTCGATGAACAGGTAATTCGGATTGGCCACGCGCGTGCTCGATACAAGGCGCACACCCGGGTGGTCGATTGTCGGCTGCAACAGGCCGATGCCGGCGCCGTGGACCATCAGCTGCACCCCCTTGTGCGCCATGCCGGTCCACCAGAAGGGCGGTTCGACGTGCTCGATGGCGGGTGGGGAATCGGCGCTTGCAGCCAGTGAAAGGGTGGTCAGGAGGAGGGCTGCCAAGGATCGCTTCATGGACACTCGCGGTAAAAGTAGTCGAGCTGGCCAATAGATCGTAGTTTGGCTACAGAACAATCCAGGGCAAGCATGGCAAAGTACAGGCTTGTGGCTCTGCCAATGGGCTGAGAATACACCACGCGCATGGACTGGGCAACGCCAAGGGTGATCTAGTTTAGGTACATACAGGGCTCTGACGCGACATCGCTCAAAAATTTCTGCATTGCAATTCGTCTTCCGGAAACTGGCCAGGTGAACTGTCTGTTTGTACGGGCCTGGTTGAGCGCGCACCCTGTTGGTGCATTTTCGCCCCCAGATGGTGAAAAGCAAGCAACTTGTAGTCCGACTACAACGCTGTAGGGATGTTTATGTAGCTGGCATACAACGAATTGCTGTTTCATTCTATATAACGGGGCTATGGCTTCGCGAATAGCGTAGTGGAAATGAACTCTCGTTGACAGTGCATCTAGTTTTAGTACAGAATTCTTGCCAGAACGTCCAAAAGAACGTTGAACTCGCTCCCGTGCCGTGGCTCTGCAGCTGTCTTCGGGAAATTACGTCGTATTGATCTGAGGGGACAAATGAAACATTCCGCACACAAGCGCACTGCAAACACGGCAGGCCTTGCATTCCAGCTGAGCCCGGTCGCGGTCGGCTGCGCCATTTTCGTATCGGTCATGGCCGGTAACGCCACCGCACAAACCGCGGTCACCGAGCCAGCGGCCGAGGCGCCGATCCAGACCGTCCAGGTCACCGGCATCCGCCGCGCGATCGAAAACGCAATCGCCGTCAAGCGCGACGCCACCGGCGTCGTCGAAGCCATTTCCGCCGAAGACATCGGCAAGCTGCCGGACATCTCGATCGCCGAATCGCTGGCACGCCTGCCGGGCCTGTCGGCCCAGCGCGTCAATGGCCAGGCGCAGCAGATCAGCATCCGCGGCACCTCGGGCGACCTGTCGACCGCCTTGCTCAACGGCCGCGAACAGGTCAGCACCAGCTCGAACCGTACCGTCGAATACGACCAGTACCCGTCCGAACTGATCAACGGCGTCACCGTCTACAAAACCAGCGACGCCGGCCTCGTCGGCCAGGGCCTGTCGGGCACCGTCGACCTGCAGACCATCAAGCCGCTGTCGCTGCGCGAGCGCTCGATCAGCCTGAACGTGCGCGGCGAGCGCAATTCGAAGGGCGAAGTCAGCGCCGGTTCGCCGGACACCGGCAACCGCGTCAGCGCTTCCTACGTCGACCAGTTCGCCAACCGCACCATCGGCGTGGCCATCGGCTACGCGCGCCAGGACAAGCCGAACGTCTCGGAACAGTTCGAGACCTGGGATTGGGTCGACGGCACCGTGGATGGCCAGGCCGCCAAGGTCCCGAAAGGCATGAAGGCCCTCGCCACCACCGGCAACCAGGTCCGTGACGGCCTGATGGGCGTTCTTGAGTACCGCCCGAACCGCAACTTCAGCTCGACCCTGGACGTGTACCACTCGCGCTTCGACCAGGACGAAGTCCGCCGCGGCATGGAAATCCCGCTGAAGGACGACGGCACCGTCGGCTTCACCAACGGGAAGATCGTCAACGGCGTGATGGTCAGCGGCACCGCCACCGACGTCAATCCGGTCGTGCGCAACAACCGCATGTCGCGCGACGACAAGCTGACCGCGTTCGGCTGGAACAACCGCTTCACCTCGGGCGACTGGGTCGGCATCATCGACCTCTCCCACTCGAAGGCCGATCACAAGGAAGAGCTGGTCGAGATCAACGCCGGCCGCGCCACCCGCCAGACCCTCGGCTTCGACTACGGCAACGGCGCCATCCCGAACCTGAACCTGTCGGGCAGCTACGACAACCCGGCCGACATCCGCATCGGCGGCCAGTTCGGCGAAGGCTATGTCAACGCCCCGCACATGACCGACAGGCTGAACTCGGCCCGTGCCAGCGTCGAATACAAGTTCGGCAACGGCCCGTTCAGCAGCGTCGAAGTCGGCTTCAACGTCTCGAAGCGCGAGAAGGAAAAGCAGCACCTGGAAACCGGCTTCTCGAAGCTGGGCGACGGCAGCTTCGCAGCCAACGTGGTCAACGGCTCGCAAGACCTGTACGCGCTGCCGAACACCCTGAGCTGGGACATCAACGGCGTGCTGGCCCAGAACTTCGGCCCGTACACCCCGGCCATCCTGGTGCCTTGGGGCGCGACCAAGAACTGGTCGATCGACGAGAAGGTCAAGACCGGCTACGTCAAGCTCAACATCGACACCGAACTGATGGCCATGCCGCTGCGCGGTAACGTCGGCGTGCAGGTCGTCAAGACCGACCAGAGCTCGACCGCGAACACGCTGCGCGCCTGGCCGTTCGCCGACCTGGTGCCGCTCACCGACGGCAAGAAGTACACCGACTACCTGCCTAGCCTGAACCTGGCCTGGACCCTGCCGGAAGACCAGGTCCTGCGCTTCGGCGTCGGCCGCACGCTGGCACGCGCCCGTCTCGACCAGTTGAACGCCGCGCTGGAAGTCGGCCTGACCCAGCAGAGCACCGGTACGCCGTACGGCAACGGCGGCAACGCCCAGCTGGATCCATGGCGCGCCAACCAGATCGACCTGTCCTACGAAAAGTACTTCGCCAAGAAGGGCTATGTGTCGGCTGCCGGTTTCTACAAGGACCTGAAGTCGTACATCTACAACATCACCGTGCCGCGTGACTTCTCGGAGTACCGCCTGGAAGGCGCCACCAGCAACATCGGCACCATGAACCAGCCGAAGAACGGCGACGGCGGCCGCATCGCCGGCCTCGAGTTCGCCGTGTCGACCCCGCTGGAAGTGCTGCACCCGATGCTGGCCGGCTTCGGCGTCACCGCCAACGCCTCGTTCACCAGCAGCCAGATCGCGATCAAGGACCAGCGTTTCGGCAGCATGGATATCCCGCTGCCAGGCCTGTCCAAGCGCGTGTTCAACGTGACCGGCTACTACGAGGCGAACGGCTTCTCGGCCCGCGTCAGCGGCCGTCGCCGCAGCGACTTCGTTGGCGAGATCGGCGGCATCGGCGGCGCCAGCGAGCTGACCTTCGTCAAGGGCGACACCGTGGTCGACATGCAGCTCGGTTACGACATCCCGCAAGTGAAGGGCCTGTCGGTGCTGTTCCAGGTGAATAACCTGACCGACACCGACTTCCAGACCTATGCGGGTTCGCCGGACCGTCCACGCGGCTATGTGAAATATGGCCGTCAAATGCTGTTGGGTCTGAATTACAAACTGTAATTTCATCCGCATCACAGCAAGCCCTTGCAGGCCATGCCTGCAAGGGCTTTTTTCTTTTCCTCACCGCAAAAATGAGGACTGGTGGCAATTTAGCCACGCCTCCGCGGACGACGGTGTAAACTGTCGCTTCCGTTTCAATTTAAGAGCAACTCATCCATGTCTGACACCCCCATCCCATCGTTTTCCGACCTTAACCTGCCGGCGCCCCTCCTCAAGGCCCTGAAGGACGTTGGCTACGAGACGCCGTCGCCAATCCAGGCAGCCACCATTCCTTTGCTGCTGGAAGGGCGCGACGTGCTGGGGCAGGCGCAGACCGGTACCGGCAAGACCGCGGCCTTCGCGCTGCCGGTGCTGGCCCGCATCGACACCAAGCAGCACGCGCCGCAGGCCCTGGTGCTGGCGCCGACGCGCGAGCTGGCGATCCAGGTGGCGGAAGCCTTCCAGAGCTACGCCGCGCACATGAAGAATTTCGCCGTGCTGCCGATCTACGGCGGCCAGAGCTACGGTCCGCAGCTGCAGGCCTTGCGCCGTGGCGTGCAGATCATCGTCGGCACCCCGGGCCGCGTGATCGATCACATGGAGAAGGGTTCGCTCGACCTGTCGCAGCTGAAAACCCTGGTGCTCGACGAAGCCGACGAAATGCTGCGCATGGGCTTCATCGACGACGTCGAAGCCATCCTCAAGCGCATTCCCGAAGAGCGCCAGATCGCGCTGTTCTCGGCCACCATGCCGTCGGCGATCGCGCGCATTGCCAAGACCTACCTGCGCAACCCGGCTGAAGTCACGGTGGCGGCAAAAACCGGCACCGCCGACAACATCACCCAGCGCTACTGGCTGGTGTCGGGCATGCAGAAGCTGGAAGCGCTGACGCGCATCCTGGAAGCCGAGCCTTTCGACGGCATGATCATTTTTGCGCGCACCAAGCTCGGTACCGAGGAACTGGCAACGAAGCTGCAGGCACGCGGCTTCGCGGCCACTGCCATCAACGGCGACATGGCCCAGGTGCAGCGCGAGCGCACCATCGAGCAGCTCAAGAACGGCAAGATCGACATCCTGGTCGCCACCGACGTCGCCGCGCGCGGCCTCGACGTCGAACGCATCAGCCATGTCATCAACTACGACGTGCCGTCGGATCCGGAAAGCTATACCCACCGCATCGGCCGTACCGGCCGCGCCGGCCGCAGCGGCGACGCCATCCTGTTCATCACGCCGCGCGAGCGCGGGCTGCTCAAAGCCATCGAACGCGCCACGCGCCAGCCGGTGGCGGCGCTGACGCTGCCGACGATCAAGGCGGTGAACGATGTGCGCATCGCGAAATTCAAGGACCAGATCACGGAAACCCTGGAAGCGGGCGGCCTGGAGCAGTTCCGCTCGCTGATCGAGGACTACGAGCGCGAGAACAACGTGCCGGCGGTGGACATCGCCGCCGCGCTGGCAAAGCTCGGCCGTGGCGACGTTCCGCTGCTGCTGGAAAAGCCGGACCGCGAAGCCAAGCCGTCGAGCTGGGAAGAGCGCCCATCGCGCACCGACTTCGTCGAGCGCCTGCCGCGTGCGCCGCGCGATGCGGCACCCAACTGGGAAGACCGTCCGGCCCGTCCGCAGCGCGAGTTCGGGGCCAACAGCGGCGCCAGCACCGGCTTCAAGAAGGAGCGCGTGATGCGCACGCCGGAAGCGGGCATGGCGACTTACCGCATCGAAGTCGGCCATGTGAATGGCGTCAAGCCGGGCAACATCGTCGGCGCGATCGCCAACGAAGCGAACATCGACTCCAAGCTGATCGGCCGCATCGAAATCTACGACGACTTCAGCACCCTGGACCTGCCGGCCGACCTGCCCAACGACCTGCTCGGCCACCTGAAGGGCGTGTGGGTCGCGGGCCAGCAGCTCAACATCACGCGCGATGGCGAGGAAGCACCGCCGCCGAAAAAGGCCTTCTTCAAGAAGGCCGGTGACCGCCGCTTCGCCGAGAAGGATGGCGCGAAGAAGCCGCACCGCAAGGGACCGAAGCCGGAGTGAGGGCGTCGCGTGGACGGCTGGCCGTCCACGCGTTCAATATAGATCCGCATACCTTCGTCGCCGCAGGCACGTAGGGTGGGCTCTTGAGCCCACGCGGTCTCACCGGCTGCTGAGTAGCGCTGGTATTTGAGTGTTGGCGTTCGCGTTTCCTTCAGCGTTTCGATACGCTGTTGCCTGAATCCGCGTGGGCTCGTGAATGAGGCCCCCGGCCACATTCACCCCGCCCTACGTTGACGCTAGCGCGCCGCCTTCTGGTCCGCAAACATCCACAGCAGCGCCGCCCGCAATTCCCCGCTCCAGAATCCCTCGTTATGGCGCTGTTCCGGCACGATGCGCAAGACCGTATTCGCCGCCGGATGCCCGCTCGTCCGCACCACCTGCGCCATGCGTTCCACATCCGGCACCATCGACTCGCCTTCCTTTTCGCCCATCAACAGGTAAACCCGCGCGTCCTTCGGCAGCGGATGTTGCGCCATGAAGCCGTACGAGGGCTCGGCGGTCCAGTAGGCCGGCGAGAACACGCCCGCCTTGCTGAAGACATCCGGATACTGCGCGATCGCGTAGTGCGAGGCCAGCCCGCCCATCGAGCTGCCCATGATGGCGGTATGCGCGCGGTCGGGCAGGGTGCGGTAACGGGCGTCGATCAGGGGTTTCAGCGTCTTGACGATGAAGTCCATGTACTGCCTGCCCTCGGCGGCGCCGAAGCGCGTGTTGTCCCAGGCGTTCAGTTCCGTCATGCGCTTGTCGCCGCCGTTGTCGACGCCGACCACGATCAGTTCCAGCTTGCCTTCCTTGGCCAGCGCATCGAGCGTTTCGTCGACTTTCCACTCGCCGGCATAGGCGGTGGCATCGTCGAACAGGTTCTGGCCATCGTGCATGTAGAGAACCGGGTAGCGCTTGTTCGAGGTCGCATAGCCCGGCGGCAGGTAGAGGCGCACCTGCCGCTTGCGGTTCAGGGCCGGCATCTCGGGAAGTTCCGGCAGCAGGCTCACACCAGGCAGGGCGGTGGATGCCTTTGGTGGCGGCGCGATGTTGTCGGCCGCCGAAGCAAAACCGCAGAGCGTGGCGGCCAGGGCAAGCGCGAGGAGGGAGCGGGTCAATGTCATGGAGTGACGGGCTTTCATGAGCTTAGTGAGCGCTCGCAAGCGCAGGCGCCGCGACGGGCGCGGCTTTATTCTCGCGTACGAGCAGCCAGAGCACGCTGGAGACGGCGAGGCAGCCGCCGCAGATCAGGAACAGCACGTTCTTGTCGGCCGCCGATTTCAATAGATAGCCGACGCTCGTCGTGGCCAGCTGCGGCAGCACCACCGACAGGTTGAAGAGGCCCATGAAAAAGCCCATGCGGCGCTTGTCCACCTTCTCGCTCATGATCGCGAACGGCAGGCTGACCACGGCCGCCCAGCCGATGCCCACCACCGCCATCAGCGCGTAGAGCGCGCCGGGAGTGCGGGCGAACAGGGCGATGGCAAAGTAGGCCAGGGCCATGATGCCGACGCAGCCCGCCTGGGTGCGCACCCTGCCAAAGCGCGTGACCAGGGGCGCCAGCACCAGGGCCGGCAGCAGGAAGCCGACCACGTTCATCACGGCGAAGGAAATGGCGATCACGTGGCCCGACTGCGCCGCCGCTTCAGAGGGCGTGGCCCCGCTTGCCACCACGTGCTGCTGGATGAAGGCAATGATGTAGACGAACATGGCCTGCACGCCGAACCAGCTGAAGGCGTGCGCGGTCCAGAGGCGCCACAGCTGGCCCCAGTCGGTGCTGGTCGCCTCCTCGGCGCTAGCCTGCTGCGCTGGCGCCAGTTCACGCGGCTCCTCGATCAGGAAGACCGGCAGCACCGAAAAGGCCAGCACGATGAACACGCCCACCGAGATGAGCGCATAGTTGTCGATGTAGGCGCCGATCAGGTAAGCCATCACGCCCCAGAAGCCGGAGATCGTCTGCATCCAGGTGTAGCCGCGCGTGCGCGCCTCGCCTTCGGGCGTGACGTCGGCGATCAGCGAGCGGGTGGGGTTGAAGCTGATGTTGATCGACAGGTCCAGCGTCAGCGCGATGATCACCGCCACCACCAGCAGGTTGGCCGTGCCGAGCAGGCTTGCCACGACCTCGATGCGCGGCAGCAGGAAGACCGACAGCGCCGCCAGCGTGCCGCCGACCAGGATGAAGGGCCGGCGCCGCCCGCCCCAGAACCAGGTCTTGTCGCTGATGAAGCCGATAATGACCTGGCCGAGGATGCCCGCCAGCGGGCCGGCGGCCCAGACGATGCCGATCTCGTGGATGTCGAGGTGGTACCTGGTGCTCAGTAACCAGCTCAGCGCCGAAATCTGGATGCACAGGGCAAAGCCCATGGCGGTGGCGGGCAGGCTGGCCAGGGCGTAGAAGGAAGGGCTCAGCCGGCGCTGGAAGTCGAGCATGGTGTCTCCGTGTTGTTGTGTTATTTGACTACAAAATGGACGTGCCACCTTATAGACATGGCGATTTTACTACCATGTCGCGCGATTGACACTCGGAAAATGCCATGTTATTTTGCTACAAATAGACCTGCATTAGCCCGTCCTCCTGGCCTACCGGACGGGGACGCTCCCAGACACTTCCCGCACGGCATCCGCGCCGGCAGGACAATCAATGGAGCGTTCGCCATATACAGAGAGCCCGGCTACCTGCGCCGGGCCGCTTGGGGACACAGATGGACATGCATACCAACGCGCTCAAGCCACGCCTGTCGTTCTGGCAGCTGTGGAACATGAGCTTCGGCTTCTTCGGCATCCAGTTCGGCTTCGCCCTGCAGAACGCCAATACCAGCCGCATCTTTTCGACCCTGGGCGCCAATCCCGACGACCTGGCCCTGTTCTGGCTGGCCGCGCCGGTCACGGGCCTGCTGGTGCAGCCGGTGATCGGCTACATGAGCGACAACACCTGGCACCCGAAGTGGGGCCGGCGCCGTCCCTTCTTCTTCATCGGCGCGCTGCTGGCCGCCATCGCCCTGTTCCTGATGCCGAATTCCTCGGCGCTGTGGATGGCCGTGGCCGTACTGTGGATGATGGACGCGGCGATCAACGTCTCGATGGAGCCCTTCCGCGCCTTCGTCGGCGACAAGCTCGACGCCTCGCAGCAGACGGCCGGCTACGCGATGCAGACCTTCTTCATCGGCTGTGGCGCGGTGATCGCCTCGCTGCTGCCGACGATCTTCACCGAGCTCGGTGTCTCGAACGTGCCGGTGGACGGCATGATTCCCGACACCGTGCGCTACTCCTTCTACGCCGGTGCCGTGGTGTTCATGACGGCCGTCAGCTGGACCGTGTTCACCGCCGACGAACTGCCGCCGCCCGACCTGGACAGCTTTCAGCACGAGCGCCAGCAGGCACGCAATGTCGGCGTGGCGCTGGCCGAAATCGTCGGCGGTTTTGCCAGGATGCCGAAAACGATGGTGCAGCTGGCCTTTGTCCAGTTCTTCACCTGGATCGCGCTCTTCGCCATGTGGATCTATACCGGCAGCGCGATTGCCGATACCGTCTGGGGCACGCGCGACGCCCAGTCGGCGGCCTACCAGGCGGCCGGCAACCACGTCGGCATCATGTTCGCGGTGTACAGCGGCGTCTCCGCGCTGGCCGCCTTCATCCTGCCGGTCTTTGCCCGTGCGACCAGCCGCAAGACGGTGCACTTCACCTGCCTCGCCATCGGCGGCATCAGCCTGGCGAGCATCGCCCTGATCCACGAGCGCGACATGCTGATGCTGCCGATGATCGGCGTCGGCATCGCCTGGGCGAGCATCCTCACCATGCCGTACGCGATCCTGGCGGGCTCGCTGCCGGCCAAGCGCATGGGTTACTTCATGGGCCTGTTCAACTTCTTCGTGGTGATCCCGCAGATCGTCAGCGGCCTGCTGCTCGGTTTCGTCACGCGCGCCTTCTTCGACGGCCACACGGTGCTGACGCTGGCGCTCGGTGGCGGCTGCATGCTCGTTGCCGCCGTACTGACGCTGGCCGTGACGGACAAGGCACGCAATTAAACCGCGCCTGCGCGCCACCATTTCCGCTCCTGTCGTATCGTAACGTTTTGTTAATAAACGCATCAACGACGAATACACAAACAGGAGCGGAGCATGACCATCCAGACCGTGGCGACCACGCCATTCACGGGACAACGCCCGGGCACCTCGGGCCTGCGCAAGAAGGTGACCGAATTCCAGCAACCGGGCTACCTCGAGAATTTTGTCGAAGCGATTTTCCTGACCCTGGGCGACTTGTCCGGCCAGACCCTGGTCGTCGGCGGCGACGGCCGCTACTTCAACCGCAATGCCATCCAGACCATCCTGCACATGGCCGCCGCCCATGGCGTGGCGCGCGTGCTGGTCGGGCGCGGCGGCATCCTGTCGACGCCCGCGGTCAGCTGCGTGATCCGCAAGCACAAGGCCTTTGGCGGCATCGTGCTCTCGGCCAGCCATAACCCCGGCGGCCCGGACGGCGACTTCGGCATCAAGTACAACATCGGCAACGGCGGCCCGGCGCCGGAGAAAATCACCGAAGCGATCTTCGCCCAGACCCAGGGCTTGACCTCCTGCCGCATCAGCGACGCGCCGCCCGTCAACCTCGACGACATCGGCAGCACCCAGCTGGAAGGCATGGCGGTCGAGGTCATCGATCCGGTGGCCGACTACGCGGAACTGATGGGGCGCCTGTTCGACTTCGACGCCATCCGGGCACTGTTCCAGCGCGGTTTCACGATGCGCTTCGACGGCATGAGCGCCGTCTCCGGCCCGTATGCGAAGGCCATTATCGAAGGCATGCTCGGTGCCCCCGCTGGCACCGTCATCAATGCCGAACCGCTCGAAGACTTCGGCGGACACCATCCGGACCCGAACCCCGTCAACGCCGCCGAACTGATCGCCCTGATGAACGGCCCGGATGCGCCCGACTTCGGCGCCGCGTCGGACGGCGACGGCGACCGCAACATGATCGTGGGCCGCAACCTGGCCGTGACGCCTTCGGACAGCCTGGCCATCATCGCTGCCAACGCGACGCTGGCGCCGGGCTATGCCGGCGGCATCAAGGGCATCGCCCGTTCGATGCCGACATCGACCGCCGCCGACCGCGTGGCGGAGGCGCTCGGCATTTCCTGCTTCGAGACCCCGACCGGCTGGAAGTACTTCGGCAACCTGATGGACGCCGGCATGGTCACCCTGTGCGGTGAAGAGAGTTATGGCACAGGGTCCGACCACGTGCGCGAAAAGGACGGCCTGTGGGCCGTGCTGTTCTGGCTGAACATCATCGCCGCCAGCGGCAAGTCGGTCGGCCAGCTCGTCAGCGAGCACTGGGCGCGCTTCGGTCGCAATTATTATTCGCGCCATGACTACGAGGCGGTCGACGCCATGGCCGCCGACGCCATGATGACGGCGCTGCGCGAGAAGCTGCCGAAGCTGGCCGGCCAGACCCTTGGAGAGGGGGCAGATGCGTACCGCGTGGCACTGGCCGACGATTTCGTCTACACCGACCCGGTCGACAAGTCGATCGCTTCGCGCCAGGGTGTGCGCATCGTCATGACGGATGGTTCGCGCATCGTGTTCCGCCTGTCCGGCACGGGCACGGAAGGCGCCACCATTCGTGTCTACCTCGAGCGCTACGAGGCCGATCCGGGCCGCCACGACCTCGACACCCAGCAAGCCTTGTCAAGCCTGATCGCGATTGCCGACGGCGTCTCCGAACTGCGCCAGCGCACCGGCCGCGCGCTGCCGAGCGTGATCACCTGATTTTCAACCTACAGGAACCCTGCATGAAACTACCCGCACTTGCCGTCTCCCTGCTGCTGGGCCTTGGCTCGGCCCACGCCGCCGCACCGTGGTCGGCGCCGAGCAAACCCTTCACATGGGAGAACGCGACCGTCTACTTCCTCCTGACGGACCGCTTCAACAACGGCAACCCGGCCAACGACCTGGCCTATGGACGCAAGAACGATGCGGCAAAACTGCGTGGTTTCATGGGAGGCGATTTCGCCGGCATCACGGCGAAAATCAAGGAAGGGTATTTCGACGAGCTGGGCGTGACCGCCATCTGGATCACGCCGCCCGTCGAGCAGATCCATGCCGGCACCGACGAAGGCACCGGTAAAAGCTATGGCTTCCATGGCTACTGGGCGCGCGACTTCACGGCGGTCGATGCCAATCTCGGCACCGAGGACGAGCTGAAAACCCTGGTCGACACCGCGCATGCGCACGGCATTCGCGTGCTGCTCGACGTGGTGATGAACCACACGGGACCGGTGACCGATCTCGATCCGGTGTGGCCGGCGGAATGGGTACGTACGAGCCCGGCCTGCACCTACAAGGACGCGCGCACGACCATCGAATGCACACTGGTGAAGAACCTGCCCGACATCCGCACCGACCGCAACGACCCCGTGGCGCTGCCGCCGCACCTGACGGAGAAATGGAAGCGGGAAGGGCGCTACGAGCGCGAGGTGAAAGAGCTCGACGCCTTCTTCAAGCGCACCGGCTACCCGCGCGCGCCGCGCTACTACCTGATGAAGTGGCATGCCGACTGGGTACGCAAATACGGCTTCGACGGCTTCCGCGCCGACACCGTCAAGCATACCGAACCGGGCGTGTGGAAAGACCTGAAGAAGGTCGCGAGCGCCGCCTTCGAGGACTGGAAGCGGGCAAACCCGGACAAGAAGCTGGGCGACACGCCCTTCTACATGACCTCCGAGGTCTACAACTACAGCATCAAGCACGGCCGCGCGTTCGACCTGGGCGGAACAAAGGTGGACTACCCGGCCCAGGGCTTCGACAGCATGATCAACTTCGGCATGAAGACCGACGCCGCCGAGCCCTACGAAAAGCTGTTCAGCGATTATTCCCAGGCCCTGCAAGGACCGATGAAGGGTTATTCGGTGCTGAACTACGTCAGTTCGCACGACGACGACAAGCCCTATGACGCCATGCGCGAGCGCCCCTACGAGACGGCCAACAAGCTGCTGCTGGCGCCGGGCGCCGCCCAGGTCTACTACGGCGACGAGACCGCGCGCCTGTTGAAAGTGGAGGGCGCCGAGGGCGACGCCACGCTGCGCTCGTTCATGAACTGGGACGAACTGGCATCGAACGCCCAGCGCGGACTGAACCGCGTGCGCGACGTGCGCGAACACTGGGCCAGGCTGGCGCGCTTCCGCCAGGCGCATCCGGCCGTGGGCGCCGGCGTGCACCGCATGCTCCAGCACTATCCCTACACCTTCAAGCGCACCTATGAAAAGAATGGCGTGGTCGACCGCGTGGTCGTCGCGCTGGACCTGCCGCTTGATAAACCGGTCGCGGTGCCGGTGACGGGCGTCTTCATGGACGGCCAGACCGTGCGCGACTGGTATTCGGGCACGCGCGCCATCGTCAAGGGCGGCAAGGTGCAGTTCGAGTCGCGCAACAAGGTGGTGCTGATCGGGCAGGAATAGGGCGTAGGGTGTGCGGCTCCACCCGACGATGTGAACACACGCGGCTTGAGCGCCTGCTGCGCGTAACGCGGGCATTTAGCCCGCCTCACCCCACGCGTTCAAATCACGTATGCATTGACGCGCCATCGAACGACGCGAGGTTTCTTACGCTGGTTGAACGCGTGGGCGGCGTTCAGGCCGCCGATAGTCACAAGGCCGGGTGGAGCCGCACACCCTACGGGCATCGCCGCATCGGGTTCTGGGCTAGACTCGATCTGTCCGCCAACCCGACCCGAACCGCCATGACTTCCCATCGCCTGCCTCGCATCGCCGCCAGCCTCGCCCTGTCGCTGGCTTTCCTCAGCGCCCACGCCGCCGACGAACCTTTCTACGGCTCCGAGCTCGAGGGTTTCGCCTACCCCGCACCGGTGAGGCAGTTCAACTTCACGTCGCAGGGCGTGAAGCTGCACATGGCCTACATGGATATCGCGCCGCAGGGCAAGGCCAACGGCCGCACCGTCGTCCTCCTGCATGGCAAGAACTTTTGCGGCGCAACCTGGGAGACGAGCATGAAGGCACTCAGCGGCGCAGGCTACCGCGTGGTGGTGCCGGACCAGATCGGCTTTTGTAAATCGAGCAAACCGCAGCATTACCAGTACAGCTTCCAGCAGCTGGCCGACAACACGCACGCCCTGCTCGCGTCGATCGGCGTGACGAACGCCACCGTCATGGGCCACTCGACCGGCGGCATGCTCGCGGTACGTTATGGCCTGCTGTTCCCGCGCGAGACCGAGGCCCTGGTGCTGGTCAATCCGATCGGGCTGGAAGACTGGAAGGCGCTGGGCGTGCCGTCGCTCGGTGTCGACAAGTGGTATGCGCGCGAGCTGCAGACCACGGCCGAGAAGATCCGCAACTACGAGAAGGCGACCTATTACGTCAATCAGTGGAAGCCGGAATACGAGCCCTGGGTGCAGATGCTGGCCGGGATGTATCGCGGGCCGCGCAAGGAGCTCGTTGCCTGGAATTCGGCGCTCATCTACGACATGATCTATACCCAGCCGGTGGTGTACGAGTTCCCGCTGTTGTCCATGCCGACGCTGCTGCTGATCGGCCTGAAGGACACCACTGCGATCGGCAAGGACGCGGCGCCGGAAAGCCTGCGCCGCAAGCTGGGTAACTATGCGGAGCTGGCGAAGAAGACCGCGAAAGCGATCCCGCGCTCGACCCTGGTGACCTTCCCGGACATGGGCCATGCGCCGCAGATGCAGGACCCGAAGGCCTTCCATGTGGCGCTGCTGAAAGGGCTGGCCGCGCAAAAATAGGAAACCCGGTCACCTTGGGTTTTCAACTGGCAGTTGAAAAAAACATAAGTTTCGTGCTAGCGTACGGGGCCCATCATCTGGAGGCCCCATGAAACCTCGCATCGCCCTGCTGTCCGTCCTGAGCTTATGCCTGCTCCTCTCCGCCTGCAGCAGGAACAAGGACGACGCTGCCGACGACACGCACACCCAGGCCGAGGCCGTTGCCCAGGACGACGCCGGCGCCCAGTCTGAAGAAGCGCCGCCGCCACCGCCACCCGTGATGGATTACTGGAAGGTGGTCGGCCCGCTGGTTGCCGGCGACTACAGCGGCGCCTGCATGCGCAAGCCCGATGCGCGCAAGATGGAGGCCAGCGTGAAAGTGGGCGCCGACGGCAAGGCCTCGTCGAATGGCCTGGAAGTGGACTTCCGCGAGTCGAAGAAGACGATGCTGTCGCGCCAGCGCGATGCCAAAGGCCAGTACACCGCCATGGCGCTGTTCTCGGTGGACGAACAAAAGGGCGGCATGCTCACAGTGCTGTCCAGCCGCGATGGCGGCAAGGGTGCGGTCAACCTCGAGCGCGACGACCTCGGGATCATGTGCAGCGAAGTCGCCGGCACCGACAAGCTCAGTGCCCAGCCCCTGTACCAGGTGCTTGCCGCCCTGGCGCTCGGCAAGAAGCAGACCGTCAGCTGCGTCGATACCAAAAACCTGCTGGTACGGCGCGATACCGAGGTCGAATTCAGCGACGGCGTGCTCAGGATCGGCGACGCCTCGTATGCCGTCAAGGATGCCCTCTTCGAGACCTACGGCTTCGACGATGCCGGCCGCTCGGTGTCGCTGGGCGTGGGCCTGCCGGACAAGCACAATATCAGCCTGTCGTTCGACGGCGCCGGCAAGCTCACCGGCGTGATGGGCCTGAACGAACGCGAGTCCACCCACTCCTGCGAGGCAAAGCAGTAAGGCGGCTGTCCTGCCGGGACGGGCAACACTTCGGACAACCATACGGAGCTTCCATGCAGCTCGCGCAGCGAATGACCTTCCTGCGGCGCCTTGCTTCCATCCTGCTGGCGGTGTGCTTCGTGCTGCCGCTTTCCCAGTGCGATACGAAATTCGATGAGGGAGGCAAACCTGTGGAGGTCACGCGGCATACCGAGCTGCGTGCCTATGAACTCGTGCAGGCGTACGTGCAGGATGTCGGGAAGGGCGAGCTCGCCAAGGGCCTGCAAGGCATCGCCATTGTCGCATCGGTGTTCTTCCTGCCCCTGGCATCCTGGAAGCTCCGGCAATCGGGGCGGGCGCTGGTGCATGTGGCCGCGTCGCCGTTTACCGGCTATGTCCTGTTCGGATGGGTATTCGTGTTTGCCAGCCGTCCGCTCTTCGGAGGCATCCTCGCGGTGCTGTGCTGGGCGGTTCTTCTCCTGTCGAACTGCGTGACGCTTGCGCAGCGCCTGCGGCAACGGCGCAGGCAGAAGGCCGGCGTGCACGGCGCAGGCGCCTGAAAAGCAGCCCAGCCCCCTTCGTAGCAATCAAACAATGCTATGCTACGCGCGTCCCAGGTATCCCAGCCGTCGAGCATCGCGATGATCACCGAACCAGAAATCGAACAGAAACCCAGCCGTGCCTCCTACGCCGACGGCCCGCGCCTGCTGGCCGACATCGGCGCCACCACGCCCGCCTCGCGCTCGAGACGGCGCCCGGCGTGCTGCGCCAGACCGCGGTGCTGCGCTGCGAAGACTACAGCGGCATCGTCCCGCTGCTGAACACTTACCTGGCGCAGCACGGCAACGAGCGCATCTCGCACGCGGCCTTTGCGATGGCCAACCCGATCAGCGGCGACCTGGTACGCATGACCAACCGCGACTGGCAGTTCTCGACCGACGAAGTGCGCCGTGCGATGGGCTGGTCGACGCTCCTGATCGTCAACGACTTCACGGCATTGGCGATGGCGCTGCCGGCCTGGGCGCAAACGACGTGCTGCAGATCGGCGGCGGCAAGCCGGCCCCGCATGCGGTGGCGGGCGTGCTCGGCGCCGGTACCGGCCTGGGCGTCTCGGGCGTGATCCCGACCGCCGACGGTTTCATCACCCTCGGCAGCGAGGGCGGCCACGTCAACTTCGCCCCCGCCGACGAACGCGAATTCGCCATCCTGCAGTACGCCTGGCGCGAGTGGCCGCACGTGTCGAACGAGCGCATCCTCTCCGGCCCCGGCATGGAGCTGGTGTACCGCGCGCTGGCCGAAAGAAATGGCGCGAATGTGGCAAATTCGGCCCCCGCGCGCAGCGCCGCCGAGATCGTCAGCTGCGCGCTCGAACAGCAGGATCCCCTGTGCCCGGAAGTGCTCGAGTGCTTCGCCGGCATGCTCGGCGGCGCCGCGGCCAACCTGGCCGTGACGCTGGGCGCCTTTGGCGGCATCTTCATTGGCGGCGGCATCGTGCCGCGCATTGCGCAATGGTTCGCTACCTCGCCCTTCCGCGCGCGCTTCGAGGCCAAGGGACGTTTCACCGACTACCTGGCGCAAATTCCAACCTACGTCATCATGACGCCGAACCCCGCCCTGCGCGGCGTGTCGACGATTTTGTCCGAACACCTGCGCGGACGCAGCGGCGCCAATACCTTGATGGAGCGCGTGCAGCACCTGCAGCACGAATTGTCGCCGGCCGAGCAGCGCGTGGCCGCACTCGTGCTGGAGCATCCGCGCAAGGTGCTGTCCGAGCCGATCGCCGAGATCGCGCGCCTGGCCGACGTCAGCCAGCCGACCGTCATCCGCTTCTGCCGCTCGCTCGGCTTCCAGGGCCTGGCCGAATTCAAGCTGAAATTCGCCGGCAGCCTGACCGGCTCGATCCCCGTGCGCCACAGCCAGGTGCGCATGAGCGACAGCACCCACGACCTGTCGGCGAAGGTGATCGACAACACCGTGTCGGCGATCCTGAAATTCCGCGACGGGCTCGATGTGCATGCGATCGACCGGGCAATCGCGCTGCTGCGGGGTGCCAACAAGGTCGAGTTCTATGCGATGGGGAATGCGCGCGTGGTGGCGCTCGACGGCCAGCACAAGTTCTTCCGTTTTCGGATTCCGACCACGGCCCACGGCGACGCCCACCTGTTCCAGCTCGCGGCCGAACTGCTGCAGCCGAACGACGTCGTGATCGCCATTTCGACGGCAGGGCAGGCGCCGGAACTGCTGTCGGCGGTGGACGCCGCGCGCGCCGCCGGCGCCAGCGTGATTGCCATCACCAGCAGCAAGTCGGCGCTGGCGAAGAAGGCGCACGTGTGCCTGGCGGTGGACCACACCGAGGACAGCACGACCTTCCTGTCGATGATCTCGCGCATCCTGCAGCTGCTGCTGATCGACATCATGGCGGTCGGGATTTCGCTCGGTGCCGGGCAGGACGGCGACATCGAGGCGAGGAAGCTGCTCATTTCGCACCTGGACGTCTGAACGGCGCGGCGGCTACTTCTCGTCAGGCGGCGCCAGCGCCGCGTACCAATCGGCATAAGGCGTATTGGCCGCCATGCGCCGGTTGTAGTCGGGCGCGCCGTCGGTCCACCACACCGGGCCCCGTTCGCCCAGCGCGTGCTTGGCTTCGTCGACCTGCGCCCGCGCGTGGCTTTCGGCTGCGGTATCGCCAGATTTGAGTGCGGCGCCAACCTGGCGGCGCGCATCCATCAGCCGCTTGACCCAGGCCTGCCGCTCTTCCGGGTCCAGGTGCGGATTGCTGCTGCGCCAGAGACGGCCCCTGACCACGAAGTAACGGCCGTCCGGCGTGCCGGGATATTTTTCCTTGTCGGGCATGGCCCGACTATACCCGATCGATCTGCGCCGACGGTCCGTGTTCAGCGAACCGTGGCGGCGGCCAGGCGGCGCGCATCGAATCGCAGCACGAAGGCCTGCACCGCGTTCACCGCGGCCGAGGCCACCCAGTACAGCCCCAAACCGGCCGACAGCTTCCACAGGATGAAGGCGGTGATGACTACCTGGACGACGATCATGAAGGTGGCCGCGCCCGCCGTCTCGGAGGGGAACAAGCAGGCAGACACTGCGGTCAGCACGAGCACGACCGCGGTGAGCGCCACGTCGGGCGAGGCCAGGCTCCTGATCCACAGGAAGGAACCGGCACTGGCCTGGCCGATCGCCTTGTAGAGCAGGCCGAACACCGGCAGCTGGACCAGCCCGCCGAGGATGCTGGAACCGTCCACCATCTTCGCGCCGTTTGCCTCGTAGAGTGTGGATATCGCCACGAACATCGCCTTTGGATCGCCAGCCAGGCGCTGTTTGATCGCGTCGACCTGCGGCTGCAGGGCTTTCATCTTCTGGCGGTTGGCCAGCATCTTGCGCGACAGGTGCAGGGTCAGCGGGAGCAGGGCCAGGCGCACGGCCAGCGCCAGCGCCAGGATCGCCCAGCCCATGTTGCCGTCGAAGAGCTGGGCCAGGTGGGCCATGATTGCCGCCAGGGTTTCGTTCATTTTTTTCTCTCGGTAGTTGACAAAGCACTCATGCCAGCAATTCTACCGAGAGTTTTCTTATGGAAAACCTATCTTTATCGATGTGTTTCTTCGGTTTTTTCGAAGTTCGATATCATCGCCGTGTCAGGCCGGACCCGCCACCGTGCAGCAGCTCGACGTCGCCCGCCGCCGCGGCCGCCGCCAGGTCGGCATGTACGCGGCCCAGGTCCGCACCCTCGCGCAGGCCCATGAAGCAGGTCGCGCGGTTGCGCCCGCCCGACTTCGACTGGTACAGCGCCAGGTCGGCGATGTGCAGCGCGTCGGCCCAGTCCTGGCCCGGCCATGCTGGCCAGGCGATGGTGCCGGCGCTGGCGCGCAGGGAAATCGCCACGCCCTCGTGCATCACCGGTTCGCGGCCCGGGCGTTGAGTGCCTTGGCGGCGACGACCGGCAGCCCGTCGGCCGGGGTACCCGGCAGGACGAGGACGAATTCCTCGCCGCCCCAGCGCACCACCGCATCCTGTTCGCGGACCAGGCCGCGCAGGCGCTCGGCCACCACCTTCAGCACCTCGTCGCCGGCGGCGTGGCCATGGGTGTCGTTGATGCGCTTGAAGTGGTCGACGTCGAGCAGGACCAGGCCCACGGCGGCCTGGTAGCTGCGGTCGCGCGAGCGGCCGTGCACCGTTGCTTCCTGCTGCGCCATCAGCTGTTCGAAATGGCGGCGGTTGAATGCGCCGGTGAGCGGATCGTGGATCGACTGCGAGACCAGCGCCGCGTTGTCGACCACCAGCGCCTGGTTGCGCCGCCGCGTCGTGCGCACCCACTGCGCCAGCAGCGCCGCCGACAGCAGCAGTACCACCGCGAACGCGGCCCACATGCGCTGCTTCCATGCATGCGCGGCCAGTTCGGCGCTGGCGCGGGCGTTCGACAGCGACAACCGTTCGATTTCGCGGCTCTTGCGCTCGGTGGAGAATTTTTCCTGCAGTTCGAGCACGGCCTTTTCGCGCTCGGCGGTGGTGATGTCGCCAGAGAGCTTGACCACACGGCGCAGCGTGGCCAGGGCCTCGCGGTCGCGGCCGGCCGCTTCCAGCACATTGACCTGTTCGGACAGCAGGTCGAGTATCTCGCGGCGCCCGCCCGCCTTCTCGACCATGGCGATTCCCTGCTTCATCAGCGCCATGCCTTCGTCGACGCGGCCGCTGCGGGCCACGGCACTGCCGCGGTTACTCACCGCAAAGCCCACGCCGATGTCGTCGCCCATGCGGCGGGCCAGCTGTTCGGCGGCGAGGGTGTAGCGGATCGCCTCCGGGTACTGGCCGCGATGGATGTGATAGGCCGACAGATTCGATTGCGCCGTCTGCTCGACCTCTTCGGTGCCGCGCGTGTTCCTGGTCAGGCGCAGCACATCGAGCAGCGCCTGGTGCTCCTTCTCGGGTGGTCCGAGGGTGCCGTAGATGTAGCTCTGGTTGATGCGCGTCTGCGCCATGAGGTAGCGAAAGCCGATGCTTTTTGCGAGCGCGTAGGTCTCCTCGGTGACGCGCAGGGCGCTTGCCATGTCGCCGCGTCCAAAGTGGGCGCGCATGAGGCCGTCATCAGGCGTGCCTCGGCCGCCGGCTGCCCGGCGCGGCCCGCGGTCTCGACGGCCCGCATGCCCAGGTCGAGCGCCGCATCGTTCTCGTCGAGCAGCGCCCGCCCACGCGCGAGCATGCCGGGCGCGCCGACTCCAGCCGCAGGTCGCTTGCGGCTGGCAGCTTGGCCAGCGTGTCGAGCAAGGGTTTGATTGCGTTGCGGTCCCGGTTCAATTCCAGCTGGGCCGCCTGGAAGATGAGCCCGTACTCGCCGCAGGGTTGGCAGCGCCCGCTTGCCGCCAGTCGCCCCATCTCCGCGACCGTGGCGTCGAGTTCCTTCTTGTCCCCGCCATGCACGGCAATCATTCCCAGCGTGGCGTGGTAGCGCATCTGCTGCGCGATGGGCGCCTCGGGACCGGGACGGTCCGCGACCGAGCGCAGGCGCTCGATCGCCAGCAGCGGCGAGGGGTAGCCGTGCTGGTCGAGGTCGTCGAGCGCGGTATTCAAGGTGTCCGCCGCGGCGGCGACCCCGCTCCCGCACAAGAGCAGGGAGGCAATCAGCACCTGGCGAAAGCGTGGCAGGCGTACACAAGCAGTGGCGTAAGTCGTTGAAAGCATGTTCTTTTCGAAGAAACCGATCAGCAGGGAATACACTTGCCCAAATGCATTCTACCCGAGCCCATGCGTGTTGCATCGATTAATATGCCTCGTTGTCGCGTGCTTGCCTCCTTCCTGCAATCGATAACCCGTGCCGTACATGCGGGCGCACCGGCCGCATGGTGCGGCGCTACGCTGCCGGTGCGTCGTCCATGTTACTGGTTGCTGCGCGCCGCGATGTATTGCGTGGGGTCGGCGCGCAGCGCGGCATAGCGTACCAGCGCGTCCCCCAAGGGAGGCATCAAGAGGCCGCGTTCGGTGCCCAGCGCGCTGTACACGGGCCGGATCGGATGCGTGCCCTGCGCCGCAGCCGGCCGCTCCTCGAAGCGCTTGGTATCGACACCGGCCGCTGCCGCCGCCATCAGTGCCAGTTCCGCCCGGTCACGGCGCTGCCGCTGGTCAGGTGGCGGATGCCCTTCTCCTTGTCGATCAGCAGGTCAAGGCAGGTGTGGACCAGGTCGGGCACGTAGGTGGGCGAGACGGTCGTGTCGCCGGCGGCCGTGAAGGGGCGTCCCGCGCTCAAAGCGTCGAGTGCCCGCGTCACGAAATTGTAGCCGTCCCACGGTCCGAAGAAGGCGCTGGTGCGGATCACGAGCGCATCCGGGTCGGTCGCCATGACGCGCTCTTCGGCCTCTGCCTTGCTGCGGCCATACACGCCGAGTGGCGCCACCCGGTCCGATTCGACATAGGGCCGGTCGGACCGGCCGTCAAATACCAGGTCGCTCGAGAAGGTCACGAAGCGCAGCTCGTTGCGCACGCAGGCCAGCGCCAGGATGGTCGGCGCCAGCGTGTTTTCGCGCCGGCAGCGCAGGGCGTCGACCTCGGCCTGGTCGACCTTCACATAACCGGCGGCGTTGATGATGGCCCATGGCCGGTAGCGGGCGATGGCAGCTTGCACCGAGGCCGGATCGGTGACGTCCATTTCGGCGCGTGTGACGATGCGGTAGGCCAGGTTGCGGCGCTCGCACATGCGCGCGAAGGCGCCGCCCAGCGTGCCTGTGGCGCCGGTGATCAGGATCGGCTGGACGACCTTGTCGCGCCCGAAGCGCAGCAACCGCGTCATGTCGGCCAGCGCCGCCGGGGTGCCGATGGGTTTCACCAGCAGGCGTTCGGGACGGCGCCACCAGCCTTCGCCCTGCAGCACCGGATTCGACAGCGGACGGCCGCTGGCCAGTTCGCGCATCATCTCGGCCACCGCGGTGGCGCGCGGCTCCGGACCGCGCACGTCGAAGGGCCCCGGTTCATAGTAGCCGCGGCACTCGGTGACCAGGCAGTTCCAGTCGTAGGACCCGAGCAGTGCCCAGACGGTGACGGCGCGGATGTCGGCGCCGTTCATCCGTTCCTGCTGCGCCGCGTCCCAGATCTCGAGCAGCCAGCGCAATTGGTCTTCGCGGTTGGCGTCGATGTGCGCCTCGGTGACGGCAACGGGCAGGCCATAGCGCTCCCATACTTCGCGCAGCAAGGGGCCGATGCCGGGCGTCGGCGTGGCCAGCACGCGCGGCGTTTCGATGTCGGCGTAGGCCTGGCCCTGGTAATCGTGGTGATAGTGCTCGGGATAGCGGCCGGCGCGGTGATCGAGCCAGCGCTCGCTGGTGGCGTAGTAGTTCACGCCGATGACGTCGGGCGGGCAGGGGTTGTCGCGGAACCAGAGCAACTGCTCCTGGTCGATGCCGGTGCCGGCCAGGTAGTCCCACAGCGCGTGCTGCTGGTCGACCAGCCCGCACAGCAGGTCCCAGGTCAGCCAGCGGCGCTCGTTGAAGAAGTTCACCAGCCCCGTCATCGGCTCGGTGCCGTAGTTCTTGCAGATGTCGTCGGTCTGCACCAGCTTCGCCTGCGGATTGACCGCGCGAATGGCGCGCATTGCCAGCACGGTGCCGCGGCACTCGTTGAGCAGGGCCTGTACAAAAGTCAGGTCATCCTTGCCATGGGGGTACCAGACGCCATACAGGCCGCTGAAGCGCGCGGTGGTCAGCGGTTCGTTGACCGGGGTGTAGTACTCGACCCAGGGGTAGCGCGCGGCGACGGCGCCGGCGTAGGCGGCCAGCTTGTCGGGAAAGTCGGGCGATACGAGGCTGGTATGGCGCGGACCGCTGCCGTGGTGCAGCAGGCCGACGATCGGGGTCACGCCCAGTTCCTGCAGCGCCGGCAGGCGCGCGTCGGACCAGCTCCAGTCGGCGTCATTCAGGTCGCCAGGCGCGGTGCGCTCCCACAGCACCGGATAGCGGATCGCGCTGACCCCGAGCGAGGCGAAGCGCTCGATATCGGGCAGGCGGCCGGCGTGGCCATTGCGGTCCATCTGGCTGAAATACTGGTCCTGCACGCGGTTGACGGTGCATTCGAGTCCGCCCCAGAGTGCGACCGGCTGGTCGCGGTGATGTGAAGGTTGATGCGTCATGATAGGGGCCCGTAGCTAAATCCAAAGGACAAGCTTAGGCAGGCCCGGCAAACGCAGTCTGTGAAATGGCGCACTTAGCGGCGACACATTTCGACATTTCTTCAGGCCGGCACGCCGCATCGGTGTGGTCTGTCGGAGCGCATGCCGCAGCGCTGTCGGCACCTGCACTGCCCGCGCTCCATGCACTCCTACATGCAGTATGCGATTACCTGGAGGCTTCTTCGTGCTCGATTTCGTCGATGACGGTCGCTTCGATGCGGCGGTCCGGAATCAGCCACATGACAGCTACTCCCGCATACACGGCAAAGCCCAGCGGTGGCGAAAACCACGACAGCACCACCCCGGCCACGTACAGCAGGATCGACAGGCGCCCCTTGCGGTCGTCGCCGATGGCGCGGGCGAGCGTCGCGTTCTTTGGATGGTTCGAGGTCAGTCGCCGCGCCAGCAGGGAATAGGCAACGGCGCACATGAACAGCACGACGCCGTAGGCGAGGGTGGGCGCCATCTCGAAGTGGTTCTCGCCCATCCAGGCGCTGACGAAAGGAATCAGCGAGAGCCAGAACAGCAGATGCAGGTTCGCCCACAACACGCCGCCGCTCACTTCATGCACCGCGTGCAAAAGGTGATGGTGGTTGTTCCAGTAGATGCCGACGTAGATGAAGCTGAGCACATAGCTCATGAAGACGGGCCACAGCGGGAGCAAGGCCCGGAAGTCGGGATCGTGCGGGACTTTCAGTTCCAGCACCATGATCGTGATGATGATGGCGATGACGCCGTCGCTGAAGGCTTCTAGTCGGTTTTTACCCATTCTTTCTTTTTGCCGATGCCGGTTCTTGATTAATCTTATCTGGTGCTATGTAATTTTGATTAAGTTTCAAGGTTTCTCCGTTGGTATCCTCTAAGAAAACAGTTATAAAAATAATCCTCTCGTTACCAGTAGCGGTTATAGGAATGGCTACATTAATATGTTTTTCAGTCTTACCTCCCGGGAAAACGATTACATTACTAATTAGCTGTTCGTAACGCGGGGTGCGCTTATCGGTTGTGCTTGTAAAAGCTTGCAAGGTTGCGTTGTATACTGCATTCGTATCGTTTCGTAATTGAAACGGAACCGATACGATATCACCTTTTGCACTTAGTGTTCCAAGCTCAACGGATAACTTCCCTGACTCCAGTGACTTATAAAGAAGATTGTCATCTTTCTGATAGAACGAAGGTATGGTCCAGCCAATTGTTTTTATGGGCGCTGCGGCAACTGCTGTTGGCTCAGGAGCGGTGAAAGCGTTATTGATCGCCACGTACCCGAGATAGCACACAGCAGGAAGGACTATAAACACGCCTACTAAAAACACTCGTTGCATTGCGGTTGGCGGAACATCCTCAAGCTTCGCAACGGTAACTCCTTTAGTTTCTTTGGAAACAGTTTGAGTAATATCATCTGGTTTAAAAACACCGTTTTCAACAACTAAGAGCATTGTAATTTCATCTGAAGGAGCGATGCGTGTCATTTTGAGGCGATTTCTATCAACAGTCGCATCGGGGCTATTGGCGCCAAGTAACTCGTACTTTAGTGATGGATTAAGCGTTACATCAATACTCTCTTCAGTTTTGAATCCACGATTGAATACCGTGACCTCAACAAGGTGTCCTTTGTCACTAAGTTGATTATAAGAGAATGTTCTTGGAACAAATACTGTAAGTCGGGGGCGACGAATCCAGCCAAGAAGGGCCGCTAATAATAAGCCGCCAACTAATGTCAAAACTATTGAGATTGGGTTGAATTGCATAGGTTGTTTTATTTGGCAGTTTGTATGAGTCTATTAACCGGGGCGTCAGAAACAGAATTATTAGATCGAACCGTATAAGCAATATTTTTACTGGGGCGTGTCCCAGTAGATGCAGATGCAGGAGCAGACGAAGCTGAGTGCGTAGCTCATGAAAACGGGTCATAGCGGGCTTAAGACCCGGAAATTGGGGTCGTGCGAAAATCCGGTCCCAGCAACTGTGATCGTGATAATGGTAGCGATCATGCCGTCGCTGAGAATTTGCAGTCGAATTCTCTCATTTTAACGAGTGCAGAAAATATAGATTATTATAATCTACACCGAAGTTGCATGTATTTAATTCTCTGAATTCGCCTCACTGACAAAAGTTACTAATCTCTGGCGCCAAACTACCGGGTCCTCGCCTTCGCGGGTCTTTTTGTTTTTCAATTCTTCAAAATCAGCGTCTGAAATTGGGGATCCTGCCAAAAACTCAATTGCGTAACGGATGGTGTATTGCGTATTGGGTGTGGTGTCGGCAAACAGCAGTAGGCCGCGCAAGGCCATGTCATACTTTTTTCGACGTGGCTCTTCTACAGAAAGAGCTTGTTGCAAAAGAAAATCCGCAGTTCCTCGGTACGAAATCTCTGGCCCCCCAAACCTTAATCGGTTAGCTTCGTCATGTAGACCACATGCAGCACAAATGTTTGCGGATATCTCAGATTGATCTAGTGATGGCCCAGCAAAACCAACTAACCTCCCGAGAAACCCAATACGTGCAGCCATCAGAAATGTACTAAGAACAGCAGCAAGTGTGCCTAGAATCAGCGGTAGCAATGCAATGTCTAAAGGGTTGTTCGATTTTGAGCTTTCAGCAATTGCTTTTACACCAGGCGCTCGTACTACTACAGTAGGTTGTCCGTTTTGGGATGCGAGCGCTGTCAAAAACGAGACCTTAACAGCATCACCAGGGTTTAATAAGTCTGCCCTTATATCGATCTGATGTTGCGTTTTCTCTTCGGCCAATTTAACTCCAGGACTTGCTTCCGAGGCCGCTTCGCTTAATTCACCGAACTTTAGACTAACTTGAATCAAAGTCTGAGCAACCTCTTTCTTGCCGTCGTTTCTTACTTCGACTACGAAGATGCGTTTTGAGCCACTAGCGTTTGAAAGAGCCGGACCACCTACTACCGAATATGAAAGTTCCGGCTCTTTTGTAGTAAACCAGTAGGTGGCGACTCCAGCCACGACAGTAAAAATGCCTGTAAGCACCGCTGTGATAATTGCTGTTTTCGTCGATTCGGTCACGAAGTAGTCTTTCTTGCAAAGTAAAAAAAAGTCTAAAAATTATAAACATACGATTGCATTTGATAAAAAAGTGCAATCAAGCTGGATTTAGGTTCGACCGAGCCGCATCCCTATCCAGATCACCGACTTCGTCGCGCCCGAGATCACCGCGCCTAGCATGCGATGAAGAAGTCCGGAATCGCTGACATGGGCTGCGGAATGGTCATGATGGAGCTGCTCTTCCTGCAATATAGCCGAGATGGCGGCGCTGGCGTGGGGATCGGTGGTGCCGATGGCCAGGAGCTGCTGCTCCAGGTGCCGCAGCACCACGCGCGCCACCGCCACGGTTGCGATCGCAATTGAGCGCACGCCCAGCAAACCGGTGACGAAACCGAGCAGGTAGCCGCCCACGCCGCACAGCCAGTAGCTGCGGCAGCGCGGCAGGTCGCGGCGCGCCAGTTCGCTGGCGAAGAGTGCGCGGTGCCGCTCTTCGTGGGACTTGAATTCGGCCAGTTCGGAGACCAGAATACGCGCGCGCCAGCCTGCCGCAGCGAGCTGCCCCGCGTAGATGTTCACGGCGCCGTGCTCGCCGGCGTGGTTAACCTTCATGATCCGTCCCGCGTCGACGCGCAAGGCATGTGTGCTGTGCAAAGCTGGCTCCTGGCAGGTTCGGCATGGCGGAGCGAGGTGCGCCGCCGCCGATGCGCCATCCTACCTGCCTTTCACTCTTCGATAAATACCACCGCCGTCCGCGCCGGAATGCGGAAGCCGCCCGTGCCACTGTCGAATGCAGCATCCACGGCGCGCTTGTCGGCAGCCGTGCTGGCGCGGTGCACCGGATGCAGGCGCAGGCGCTTGCCGACGGCCTGCGGATCGCTCACCACATGCGCGGTCTTGTCGACGTTGATGAAGTAGCGCAGGCCCGCAAAGCCCGCGCCCGGATAGCCGCGGCCGTCGAGGTGGGCGGCAATCACGATCGGTTCCTGTTGCGAGCCCACATTGAAGAAGCGCAGGCGCTCTGCCACCTCGCTTGCCGTGCGCATCCGGAAAAGCGTCGAGCTGGCGCGGATCTTCAGCAGGTCGCGGAAGGCGTCGCGCGTAAAGGCGATGTCGGCAGGCGTCGGCCGCAGCGCCGGGCTGACCAGCAGCGGCTGGAACAGCGGCCAGTCTTTCGCATTGTCCGGCGCCGGCGGCAGGCCGCTGCCGAAGTGATTGGTCCGGTAGGTCCAGTCGAGGCGGTTGAAGGCGTCGCCGGAATTGAAGCTGTTACGGTCCAGGGACTTCGAACGCAGGATGTCGACGCCCGCATGGTAATAGGCGACGCCCTGGCTGAAGGCGTTGATCGCCAGGCCCAGCACCTGCACGCGCGCGCGCTCGGCCGTCGACGTCGCCAGCGGCAGCTTCAGGGCATTGGCGTCGTACAGCGTCTGGTTGTCGTGGTTCTCGATGTAGTTCACGACTTCGCCTGGCTGGCTGGCGTAGCCCGCCGGCTGGTCGCCATACGGGATGTCTTCCAGCCTGCGCGTGGTGTCGTCGAAGGTCGTGAGCCGATAGCTGCGCAGCGTGCCGGCCAGGCCGATGCGCACCATGTCGGCGCTGCGCAGCAGGTCGCTGCGCGGACGGGTACCGGCGAGGGCGTTGGGGTCGTAGACCAGGCCGTTGATGTAGCCCTGCTGCTTGACGACGGCCTCGCCGCCGTCGCCGGCGCCGCCACCGCGCGCGGCGTCGCGGGCACGGTCGCTGAAGGTGCCGATGCCGCTGCCGTTCAGGGACAATTGCGAAGCCTGCACGAAGCGCGCGCCGTTTGCCACTTCGCCGAAGTTCCAGCCTTCGCCGATCAGCTGGACGTGGCGGCCGGCTGCCCGGTCGACGCGCGCGCCCAACTCCTCCATCGCCGCGCGCGGCTGGTGGCCCATCAGGTCGAAGCGGAAGGAATCGATGCGGTAGTGCTTCGCCCACAGTTCGGCCGAGTCGATCATCAGCCGGGCCATCATGGTGTTTTCGGTCGCGGTGTTGTCGCAGCAGGTCGACCGGGCGATGGCGCCGTTCTCGTCGAGGCGGTGGTAGTAGCCGGGCACGATGCGGTCCAGGACCGACTTCTCGTTCTGGCCGGCGATGAAGGTGTGGTTGTAGACCACGTCCAGCCCGACGCGCAGGCCAGCGCGGTGCAGGTGCATCACCATCTCGCGGAATTCGACGATGCGGCGCGCGCCATCTTGCGCGTCGCTGGCATAGCTGCCTTCGGGCGCGTTGTAGTGGTAGGGGTCGTAGCCCCAGTTGTAGCAGTCCGCGTGGGCCGTCTTCATGACCAGCGCCTGCTGCTCCCCGCTATCGGGCGCGCCCTGCGCTCGCGGGACCACGCAGTCCTTCTCGGGCACGCTGGCGATGTCGTACACGGGCAGCAGGTGGATATCGGTCAGCCCGGCCTGGGCCAGCGCCCGCAAGTGGCGCATGCCGTGCGAAGCGGTCTCGCCAAAGGCCGCGTACTTGCCGCGTTTATGCAGCGGCACCGAGGGGTCGTCGCGCGAAAAATCGCGCACGTGCAGCTCGTAGACGCTCATGTCGGTCTGCGCCTTGACGGTATCGGGCGAGCGGTGCGCATCCCAGCCGCGCGGCTTGAGGGCAGGCGAAGCAAGGTCCGCGATATAGCTGCGTTTCGAATCCGTCGTGAGGCTGACCGAATACGGGTCGGTGACGAAGTTGCGCACGAGGCCGACGCCATCGGCCACCACGTCGACGACGTACCGGTAGTAGCGGCTTGATAGGTCCTTCGGGACCTGCACGCTCCAGACGCCGCTGGCAGTGTCGACGTCCAGCGGATGGACGGCACGCGCGCGGCTGCTGCCCGTGTCGTAGACGCAGACGGCCACGTTCCGGGCGGTCGGCGCCCACAGCCTGAATGCGGTGCCGCGCGCTGTCGGGGTGGCACCCAAGGCGGGCACGTCGCGCGCGGCGCTGTACAGGTCGTCGAGGCCGCCTGCGCTTTGCAGGCGGGTGGCGGCCAGGACGATCCCACTTGCTGTTTCGCGCACGAGCACGAGCTGTTCGCGGTGCAGTTGCGGCAGGCGCGCGAGGTCGGCCTCGCGCACGGCCAGCACCGGGCCGGGTTCGACATGCCTGAAGCGCTGCGCGGCCACGGCCGGCACCTCGCCCGTGAACAGGTCGAGCTCGATCGCCCCTGCCGCGCCCTGGACCGGCGCCCCGGTGGTAGCGGCGATGGTGCCGCCAGGCGAGTGATACAGGCGGAAGCGGCCTTCGCGCGCCATGCCCGGCCAGCGCGCCAGGCGCCGGTCGAGCCAGACCGCGCGCCCCGCTCGCCGGCCCGCCTGGCTGGAGCAGGGTAGTAAACGAGGGCGTGTCGCAGGCCGAGAGTGGCACGCTGGCAGCGCAGGCGGAGCCTGCAAGGACGGACAGGGCAAGGCAGGCGTATCGGATCATCGGCAGCAGGTTCTCGTAGTTGTGCTACATCGGAGCTCGCCAACAGGCGGCAAGCAGAGGAAATTTGCTCAATTCCGATGTAATTCTACTAGACCCTGATGCCGACGCGGCAAGCTCGGCGGTGAACTGGCACTTGGCCGAAGGAACGGTCGGAGCTGCAGCCGCCGATACTCGGGGAAGTAACCGACGTGTCGGTCCCGGGGCTCAGTGCAGAATAGCCTCGCCATAGATGCGGCGCTGCTCGGGCCGGCGCAGCACGCGATAGGCCGTATCGAGGCGCACGCCGGCTTCGCACAGCATGCGCGCTGCGCGGTAGGTGCCCTGCGATTGCATGAGCTTGATCGACTCGTCGATCAATCTGGCGGTTTCATAGTCGCGGCGCGGTCTCATGCGACTACTCTACGCCTGATTTCCCTTTCGCGTCTTACCCGTGTTGCATGCGCGCCGCCCGGCCTCATCGAAACAGGGCGATCGGGCTGGCGGGTGCCGCCACCAGGCTGTCCGGCGCCTTGCGCGCTTCAGCCTCGTTGAAAACGGCGCAATACACGGTGTTTCTGCTGAGCATGTTCTTCTGCTCGATATTGGCGGGCCGGACCACTGTCTCGCCCTGCGTGACCAACAGCTCCTGGTCCTTGCGCGGGTAGCACAGCATCACCTCCCTGATCGTCCCCATGAACGGGCGCAGGTACCAGGGCAGGACTTCCCGCTGGGCCCGCTTGACCGCGGCAATGCTGGCGCCGATGTCGGCAAAGCGCAGCCCATCGGCCGGCAGCGTCGGGACGAAATAGTATTCGACGACGATCGCCCCCTTGGGCTTGTTAGTCAGGATCGCGACCTTGTCCTTCAGGTAGGCCGGGTCCAGCACCATGGTGAGGAAGCCCTCGGGGGAAAGGGCCAGTTTCCGATACGTGGTTTCGCCCTGCAGGAAGACTTCCAGGTCCGGAATCGGCTGCTGCGTGCGCGCCGACAGGATGCGGATCACCATATCCATCCTGCCGTCGCCGGCCTTGCGCAGGCGCGTCAGGAAATCGTAGGCTTTTTCGTAGGGCATGAGTGCGGGATCGCGCACGCCACGCACCTGCACGGTTTGCACGGGCGCCTCGTCCGCGCTGTTCGTTTCCGTGGCCGGGGTGGCCTCCGGTGAAGTCGCCGGCGGCTGCGCGCTGCCCACCGTGGCGGCCAGCGCCAGGGCCAGCGCGGCGGGAATCAGTATCTTCTTCTTCATTCCTTCCTTTCTCGTCCTGCGACGATCGAACAGATGGGCGGCGCGATGCTTCACGCCGTGGTGTCCAGGTACTTGTCGAGCAGGCCAGCCGGCTGGTAGCTGTCGATGCCTTCGAAAAGCCGGCGGCGATGACGGCCTGCGCCATCGGGCCGGGCCTTTGCGGGTGCAGCATGCAGGGGCGGAACACGGCGAAGGGGTGTCCCCGCCGGCGGCGCGGTAGGGCACGGCAATCGTGAGCGCCAGCGCCTTTGAAGCGGCACTACGCACGTCGAGCACGATGGCGTCCAGGCGAACGCTCGGCAGGCCGACGACATCCTTGTAGGCCAGTACCGATACCTGCGCATTGTCTTCCATGCGCTCGAGCCGCTCGCGGGCCTGTTCGAACGGGCAGTCGAACAGCGTGACGGCCTGGCGTTTGCCGTTGGGCAGCTGGTGCAGCAGGGTGGTATCGAGGATGCCGCCCTCGCAGATCATCCAGGTCGCGAAGCCCGCCGCCCAGCCGGCGCAGGCAGCGGTGGCGTGCAGGGCCGCGGTACGCGGGTCGTCGCGCGGCGCGGCAGACTGCGGACGTTCGAGCCGGACGGCATGCGCCAGGCGCCGCATCGTCTTGTCGGCCGTGGCCAGCACGCTGGCGTCGCCCGCCTCGTCGAACAGCAGGTCCAGGATCGGCGAGAGCGGAAGCAGGACGCCGTTTTCGCGCAGCAGGCAGACCATGGAGGTGGCGAAGGCTTCCGGTATCTGCGCCAGGAACTCCGGCGGCGCGGCCTCTTTCAGTTCGTCGTAGCTGTACCAGGCGAAGTCGTCGCGGGTATAGCGGCAGACGACGGCGCCCACGTAAAAGCACAGCAGGTAGAGGAAGGTCTGGTTCTCCTGCTTGTTGATGAAGGGCGTGTAGTCAGGCCGCAGCCGCGTGCGCATCTGGCGCAGCAGCATGTCGATCCGGCCCAGGCTGTCGGGCGTGAAGTCGAGGTTCGCCTGGCCGAGGGCCTTGCGAAACGCCAGGCCGCCAGGAAAATCGCCGCCGGAGGTGAAGGCGTGCAGGTATTGTTCTGCAATGTGGTTGACGGGCATGTCTTCCTTGTTTATCGGTGGCGCATGCCGCCGTCAGCGCCTGTCGGGATAGGGCTCGCGGTAATTGTCCTTGAGCGCGATCTTCGCGATGTGGTGCGGGGTGTGCTTGAAGAAGGGCTTGCTCCTGCCGTCCGAGATGAAGAAGAAGTACTCGCCGTACTCGTTGCGCGCGTAGCGCTGGATGCGCAGCAGCGTCGTCGTGTTGCTGCCCTTGTCGTGGAAGGTTTCCTCCGTCTCGTCGACGATGCGCGCACGGCTGCCGTCGAAGCACAGCTCCGGATTGCCTGCCTCGACGACCAGTTGCCGGAACTGCTCGTCGACAAGGGGGCGGATGCTGAAGTCGTCCCCACGCCGCGCCCTCTTAATGTTGAGATAGAGAGGAAAGCCGAACAGGACCGCCACGAAAAGGAGCTTCAGGATGGGAAACAAGGTCGTCATATCGCCTCCGTGCGTGACAAGCACTGCGCCTTGCGTTGTCAGGCTTTCGCCGTCGCCGGCGCTTTCGCCGCGTCCGTGCCGCGGTAGTAGTCCACCATCCGGTAGCGCTTCGCGTACAGCCCGAAAGCCAGCGCCGCCAATAGCGCAAAGGCGGCAAAGAAATACATCTGGAAGGCGATCACGCCCAGGCCGGAACTGGCAATCGTGCCCAGCACCGCATCGTTCTTCACCGCCGCGTTCACCACCAGCACCCACAGGTTGCCGACCGTGACGGCCAGATACCAGAGCGCCATGATCACGCCCTTCATCGACGCGGGCGCCTGGCTGTAGGCGAATTCGAGGCCGGTCGCCGAGACCAGCACTTCGCCCATCGTCAGCAGCGCGTAGGGCAGGATCTGCCAGGCCATCGAGGTGGGCGTGCCTGCGTCCATCGATACCTGGATGGTGCCGATCACGAGCCAGGACAAGGCGGAGAACGCGATCCCGGCTGTCATGCGGCGCAGCGGCGTCGGCGTGAAGCCGACTTTCTGCAGCAGCGGGAACAGCACCAGGTTATTGAAGGGGATGAGCAGCATCACCAGCATCGGGTTCAGCGCCTGCATCTGGGCCGGCAGCAGCGTGACTTCCAGGCCGAAGACGGAGAAGGTGGTGATCATCGAATTGGCCTGCACCACCCAGGTCGAGGCCTTCTGGTCGAACAGCGACCAGAAGGGCGTGACGAGGGCGAACACGATCAGGATGCGCAGCACGGCGCGCACGCCGTCGACGGCTTCGGCCGGGTGGTGGCCGCGCGCGATCGAGCTGCATGGCGGTACCGATGCCGCCGAACGCAAGCAGCAGCACGAGCGCCATGCAGGCGGCGATGACAAAACCCCATTGCGGCGTCATCGCCAGCGATACCACCGCGCCGAGCACGCCGACCACGGCCACGGCCAGGCCCGGGCGGCTTTGCCCCGGTGCGCGTGCCAGCAGGGCGGTACGGGCCACGCGGGTGAAGGAATCCGGGCTGGCCGCGCTCGGCGGCACGTGCACGTATTTCTTCTTGCCGCTCCAGAGCACCATGGTGGCGATGAACATCAGGATGCCGGGAATGCCGAAGGCGACGGCCGGGCCGTAGTCGCGCAGGAAGACCGGCATCAGCAGCGACGCGAAGAAGGAGCCGAAGTTGATGATCCAGTAGAAGGCGTCGAAGACGAGCTTCGCTTTGCCCTTGTTGGTCTGGTCGAACTGGTCGCCGACAAAACTCGCCACCAGCGGCTTGATGCCGCCCGAGCCCAGCGCGATCAAGCCCAGGCCGAGATAGAAGCCCTGGACATTGTCTTCAAAAATGGCCAGGCAGGCATGGCCCGCGCAATACACGAGACTGAGCCAGAACACGGTGTTGTACTTGCCGAAAAAGCGGTCGGCCAGCCAGCCGCCCAGCAGCGGGAAGAAGTAGACACCGATGACGAAGGTGTGGAACACGTGCTTGGCTTCGCCCGTGCGCTCGGACTCCGGCAGGAACAGCAGCAGGGTCGAGATCAGGAAGGGCGTCAGGATGTTGCGCATGCCATAGAAGCTGAAGCGCTCGCAGCCTTCGTTGGCAATGATGTAGGGGATCTGGCGTGGCATGCGCCCGCTTGTTGCAGGTGTGGTCGGCTGGCTCATGGCGGCATCGGATAGAGGAATCAACCCGGGATGCTATGACGGTGTTTCGTTCTTTGCAACAGGAAAATGGCGGCTCGACGGGCGCCACCAGTGCTGGTGCGTAGTTTTGCTACTTCATGCATTGCGAATGCAAACGATGTTTGCATATAAGTGATTGAATACAAAGGAAATATGGCGTATTTGGCTGTTTTGCCGCAGATTGTAAAATCGAAAAACCTGCTGTATATTGCGTAAAAATCACTCCACCGGATCCTTGCCATGACCCAGACTTCCACGCACAACAATGAGTGGTGGCGCGAAGCCATCATCTACCAGGTCTACCCGCGCAGCTATCTCGACACGAATGGCGACGGCGTCGGCGACATCCCCGGCATCACCGCGAAGCTCGACTACATCGCCGGCCTGGGCGTGGACATCGTCTGGCTCTCTCCCTATTTCAAGTCGCCGATGAAGGACTTCGGCTACGACATTTCCGACTACTGCGACGTCGACCCGCTGTTCGGCACCCTGGCCGACTTCGACGCGATGGTCGCGAAAGCCCACTCGCTCGGCCTGAAGATCATGATCGACCAGGTGATGGCGCACACGGCCGATGCCCACCCCTGGTTCGTCGAAAGCCGCTCGAGCCGCGACAATCCGAAGGCCGACTGGTATGTCTGGGCCGATGCGGCACCGGATGGCAACCCGCCGAACAACTGGATGTCGGTCTTCGGCGGCTCCGCCTGGCAGTGGGACACGCGCCGCAAGCAGTACTACATGCACAACTTCCTCGTCAGCCAGCCGCAGCTGAACTTCCACAATCCGGAAGTGCAGCAGGCGCACCTGGCAGCATTGCGCTTCTGGCTCGCGCGCGGCGTCGACGGCGTGCGCATGGACGCCTGCAACTACCACTTCCACGACCTGCAGCTGCGCAGCAATCCGCCGGCCACCCAGCGCGACACGGCTTCCGTCACCGACGTCAACCCTTACGGCATGCAGGCGCACATCTACGACAAGACGCGCCCCGAGAACATCGCCTTCCTGCAGAAGGTCCGTGCGCTGCTGGACGAATTCGGCGCCGTCTCGATCGGCGAAGTGGGAGCGGACGACGCGCTGGCCTGCATGGCCGAGTACACGGCCGACGGCGACAAGCTGCACATGGCCTACAGCTTCAACCTGCTCACGCCGCAGTTCACGGCGGCCCACATCCGCACCCAGGTCGAGCAGTTCGAAGCGCGTGTCCAGGGGGGCTGGGCTTCCTGGTCGGTGGGTAACCACGATGCGATCCGCGTGGTGACGCGCTGGAAGGGCGAAGATGCGCCAGCCGCCTTTGCCGCGATGGTGCTGGCGATGCAGCTTTCCCTGAAAGGCACGCCTTGCCTGTACCAGGGCGACGAGCTGGCGCTGCCGGAAGCGGACGTGCCCTACGAGCTGCTGCAGGACCCCTATGGCATCACCTTCTGGCCCGAGTTCAAGGGCCGCGACGGCTGCCGCACGCCGATGCCATGGACGAACGAAGCACCGAACGCGGGCTTCACGAGCGGCCAGCCCTGGCTGCCGGTGGCGGCGCCGCACCTGACCGCTGCCGCCTCGGTGCAGGAGGCAGATCCTGCCTCGAGCCTGAATGCAGCGCGCCGCATCATCCATTGGCGCCGGAACCTGCCGCAGCTGACCCGCGGGGGCATCTCCTTCTTCGATGCGCCGGAACCGGTGCTGGCGCTGCGCCGCACCCGGATGGCGAACCGACCGTGCTGGCCGCCTTCAACCTGTCGAACGCGCCGGTCAGCTTCGACTGGCCCGAGAGCGCGGGTGCCCGGGACCTGGCGGGCCACGGCTTGCCGGGCGAGGCCGCGGGCGGACGCGTCACGCTGCCGGCCTACGGCGCCTGGTTCGGCGTCTGGGCAGCGCCGCCTGATGGGTAGCCAGCAGGAGCCGGAAAAGTTCGGACGCACCGCGTTTGCCGACGGTCCGCGCCTGCTGGCCGATATCGGCGCGACGCACGCGCGCTTCGCGCTGCAGACCGCACCCGGCATATTCCGGGACGTGGCCGTGCTCAGGTGCGAGGATTTCGACGGCATCGTTCCGCTCCTGCGCAGCTACCTGGCCCATCACGTGAGCGCGCCGCTGGCGGGCGGCCCCGGGCTGGCGCTGCAGCACGCGGCCTTTGCGGTCGCCAATCCGGTCAACGGCGACCAGGTACGCCTGACCAACCGTGCTGGGAATTCTCGACCGAGGCGCTGCGGCGCGAACTCGGTTTGTCCACGCTGCTGGTGGTGAACGACTTCACCGCGCTGGCAATGGCCATCCCGGTGCTGACCCCCGCCGACCTGCGCGGGTAGGCGGCGGCAAGCCGGCGGCGGGGGCGGTGATCGGCGTGCTCGGTCCCGGTACCGGCCTCGGGGTATCGGGCCTGATTCCAACCGCCGACGGCTTTGTTACCCTGGGCAGCGAAGGCGGCCACGTCAACTTCGCCCCCAGCGACGAGCGCGAGTTCGCGATCCTGCAGTTCGCCTGGCGCGAGTGGCAGCACGTATCGAACGAGCGCCTGATTTCGGGGCCGGGCATGGAGCTGATGTACCGCGCACTGGCCGCGCGCAATGGGATACGGGCGTCACCCCGTTCGGCGGCAAACATCATCGCGGGTGCGCTCCACGACAAGGACCCGCTCTGTCTCGAGGTGCTGGACGTCTTCAGTGGCATGCTCGGGGGCGCGGCCGCCAACCTGGCGGTGACGCTCGGTGCCTTCGGTGGCATCTTCATCGGCGGCGGCATCGTGCCGCGCATTGGCGAGTGGTTCGCGCAGTCGCCGTTCCGTGCCCGCTTCGAGGCCAAGGGGCGCTTCTCGGACTACCTGGCGAGCATCCCGACTTACGTCATCACGACGCCGAACCCCGCCTTCCATGGCGTGGCGACCATCCTCTCGGAACACCTGCGCGGTCGCAGCGGGGCCAACACCCTGATGGAGCGCATCAAGCACCTGCAGCATGAATTGACCCCCGCCGAACAGCGCGTGGCCACGCTCGTGCTCGAGCAGCCGCGCCTGGTGCTGAACGAGCCGATCGCCGATATCGCGCGCGTGGCGGAAGTGAGCCAGCCGACCGTGATCCGCTTCTGCCGCTCGCTGGGTTTTCTCGGCCTGGCCGACTTCAAGCTGAAGTTCGCCAGCAGCCTGACCGGGGCCATTCCCGTGCGCCACAGCCAGGTGCGCACGGGCGACAGCACCCACGACCTGTCGGCCAAGGTGATCGACAACACGGTATCGGCGATCCTGAAATTCCGCGACGGGCTGGACGTGCACCAGCTCGAGCGCGCCATCGACCTGGTGGGCCGCGCGCGCCGCGTCGAGTTCTACGCGATGGGCAATGCGCGCGTGGTGGCGCTCGACGGCCAGCACAAGTTCTTCCGCTTCCGCATTCCCACCGCGCTGTACGGCGACTCGCACCTGTTCACGCTCGCCGCCGACCTGCTGGGGCCGGGCGACGTGGTGATCGCGATCTCCAATTCGGGACGCTTGCCGGAACTGCTGCAGGCGGTCGATATCGCACGGGGCCACGGCGCCGACGTCATCGCCATCGGCAACAGCCAGTCGCCCCTGGCGAAGAAGGCCAGCGTCTGCCTGGCGGTCGATCACGCCGAGGACAGCACCAGCTTCCTGTCGATGATCTCGCGCATTTTGCAGCTGCTGTTCATCGACATCATGGCGGTGGGGCTGTCGGTCGATGGGAAGGAGGACAGTGCGCAGGAGGGCACAGCCCAGCAGCGCCGGCTCCTCATTTCGCATCTGGGGAGTTGATTTCGCCGGCACCCCGACCGCAAGCTACGGTACGGGCGCCAGCTCGCTGAGGAGCAGTTCAATGACGGTTTCGATGTTGTAGGGCTTGGTCACGAAGTGGTAGAGCACCCCGCGATCAGCCAGCAGCTCAGGCGGCGTGTAGCCGGAAGTCAGGGTGAGCCTGACCCGCGGGCGCAGCTTCCGGAGTGCGCTCGCCAGTTGCAACCCGGTCATTCCAGGCATCATGACGTCGGAAAAGACAGCGTCGATTTCCCTGTCATGTTCGATCGCCTGCAAGGCGGCCATCGCAGAATAGACGACCGTCACGGAGAATCCGTGCGCGAGCAACAGGGCGCCGGCCAGGTCGGCCACGTCGCGCTCGTCGTCGACCACCAGTACCTTGCAGCGCAAGGCTTCAGGCAAGGCGCCCATGGGATCAGGCTGCGGACGCATCGGGTGCATTCGCCGCGTCCTGTGCCGACCGGAAACCGACTGGCACGAGCGGCATGATGACGGTGAAGGTCGTGCCGTCGCGCGCGTTCGACGCGACGACGATCTGCCCGCCATGCGCATGGACGATTTCGCGCGAAATATACAGGCCGATACCGAGGCTGGTGCGCTCGATGTAGCCGCCATCGGCACCGTTGGCACCAACGTTGGCGGCGATGCGGACCATCGGGTCGAACACGCTCACGATCTTGTCCGCCGCAATCGGACTGCCCTGGTTGTTGACGGCGATCGAGACGCTGTCGCCGCGGTCTTCCACACGAACCGTGACCGGCACGTCCGGTGCGCTGTACTGGATGGCGTTGCCGATCAGGTTGGACAGCACCTGGGCGAGACGGCTCTCGTCGAAAATGGCATCCAGCCTGGGCGGGATATCCAGCTCGATCTGGCGCTCGGGGTGGTAGGTCCGCATCTCGTCGGTGACTTCCGCGCATACCGCCACCAGGTTGCCCTGCTTGACGCGGATCGGGATGCCTGGGCCGAGGTGGGTGCGCGTGAAATCGATCAGGTCGTTGATCAACTTGCTCATGCGTTTGGCGCTGTTGAACATGCGGGTGGCCACGAGCACGTATTTCGGCGGAATGTCGACGGCCTGCATCAGGAAGCTCGAACCGGTCACCACGGTCCCGAGCGGATTGCGCAGGTCGTGTCCCAGAATTGCGAGGAACATGTTCTGCGACTGATTTACCATGAACTCGTACCGTGCGACCGACTCGGCCAGTGCCTGGTCGACCGCTTCGTTGAAGCGCGTGACGTCGACCATATGGGAGGCTTTGGTGATCCCGATATCGGCTGTCCAGAGCGTGAGTACGCTCGAGCGCAGGGCGCGGTATTCGGATACCAGCTGGACGACGGTGTAGCCGGACAGCAGTCGCGCTTCCGCATGCGTTTCAGCTGCCGTATCGTCTGGCCCCCGTTTGCCCAGGCCTTTCGCCTTGGCGTCCCGTTCGTGCGCGCTTTGCGGGGTTGCAAGGTCTTTGGCGAAGGCCTGCAGCATTTGACGGGCATGGTCGCGCAATTCCGTGTCGTCCATTGTCAGCGCGGGAGGCTCGATGGTACGGGCAAAATCTTCCCACGCCTGCAAAATCGATTCTATATTGTCATGGATGAATTCACTGAGTGCATATTGCGTCATGTATTGTTAAAACCTCTGGTATGCCCCGATTCGGCGAGCCGCCTCCAGCAGGGTTTCCCCATCTTAACAGGCATTTCTCGGCGATAATCGGCCAATCACGAAATGCACACCCGGTAAAATGAAATCCGAAATGATTAGGATAATCGGGAAAATCCCTGTATCTTTCTTCAGGCACTACATCAAGTCGTTGTGATTGTTGGTCTTTCTTTCCCGTCTAGCCTTTTCGGCTGTCCTGTTTGATTTCCTCCGTACACCCTATTTGGTCGAATGTGCAATCTGGGCGCTATTGCCCGTGCAAATTTAAAGGAATGTAAAATGACTACTCAAACCGGCACCGTAAAATGGTTCAATGACGCCAAGGGCTTCGGCTTCATCACCCCTGACGCAGGCGGCGCGGACTTGTTCGCCCACTTCCAGGACATCCAGTCGCAAGGCTTCAAGAGCCTGGCCGAAAACCAGCGCGTGTCGTTCGAGCGCTCGACCGGTCCAAAAGGCGAAAAAGCTGGAAATATCTGCCCCATTTAAATAGCCATAGCTAAACAAGGCGCGCACCACGCAGATAGCGTGGGCGGAGTTCTTGTCTGGTGCTAGACAGATTCGCAGGGTAATGGCCTTTTTCGCTACCCGGTAAATCTGTTTAAAAAAAAACGCCCGGTGCATTGCATCGGGCGTTTTGTTTTACGGTTACATATACGCACGTTTGATTGATTGATTGGCACTGGCGGCGCAGGGCGGCATGCGTGCCTGTCGCAACAAGCCGGCGACATCATGTCCGAAGGGCAGAAAAGCTTGTTGTCCCAATTGCTGGATATTGCTAAAATGCAACTCGCTCAGCTTTCGGGTACCACCTTTTCTCTTCGACTCCATGGATCTCATCCTTATTGCCATCGCTTCGGCCTTTCTTGCATTCTTGTTCAGTTACGCGCTTCACACGAAAATGAGCGCGAACGCGCGGCGCGACATCGCCAAACTCGACGCTACCGTGCGCGACCTTGAAAAAGCCGTCCACCTGACCGAGCGTACGGCTCTCGACGAGAGGAACCAGCTCGAGCTGCGCCATCACGAGGCCCTGAAACAGGCCAGAAGCGAGTCCTTCAGCGAGGGGCATGCTGCCGGTCTTTCGGATCGGGAAAAGGATTACCTGGTCGAGCGCATCAAGCTCGAGTCGGCGCACAAGTCCGAGATCGTGACCGAGCGCGACAAGGCAGCCGCCGAGGCGCGCGAGTTCGCACGACGCGAGTTCGAAATGCAAACCAAACTGTTCAGCGTGTCGATCCGGCCCTATGTTCGCATCGTCAAGGACGAAGGCTTCTTCACGAACGACTACGAGACCCAGACGGGGTATCAATACCAGTTGCTCGTCAACGGGATACCGGCATTCCAGCCGCATGTCGTCATCGAGTCGAAAGAAGAGGCAAAGAGCGTCAATGACGACAACATCAAGTATTTGATCGACAAGGCAACGGTTGCGGCAAGGACGGCAATGGAGATGTACGTTGGCGGAGTCGGCCCGCATGCGAAATTGACCGACGTGCTGGTCGACAGGGTGGCCAAATGAACGCTATCGAGGGCACATTCCGGCAAGGACGGCATTCATGGTAGCGTTCATCAAGACGGACTGGTCGAGCGAACTCGACCAAGTGAAAACCGCCATCGGCGAGGTTGTGGACAATAATGTGAGCCCGATGATCAGCGGTGCGATCAGCCAGGCCAGCGGTGAGCTCGGAACGATCGTGCGGGATGCGAGCGCCGAGCTGCAGCTCAACATCAAGGTCCTGTCGCAGGAAATCCACGATCAACGCCGCATGACCGGCGACGAGATCCGGGCACTGATCGATTATGCCGCCGAACGTATCGCGAGCACGGTCGATGAGCGCCTGGCGGTGGCGAAGAAGGAGGTATCGACCCTTGTGATCGACAAGATCGAGCGGGTGAAAGCCGAGCTGGAAGACGCGGCAATCCGCAGCCGCAAGACGCTGTATTTCAATGTCGCCGTATCGATTGGTGCCGCTCTCGCCATGGGCGCGATCGGTGTCGTGTACCGGAAGATCACGCTGAACGAACTCGACGTCTTTTCGCTGTTCAGGGTAGTGCTGCTGTCGACTGCGACAGGCACCGGCCTCTTCGCCGCACTGAAACTGCTCAATTCGTGGAATGTGCTGAACAAGCACAAGAAGAACGTCACCACGATCGCGCTGAACTACGTCGGCGTCCTCCGGCCCAATGGGGCATTGCGCCTGCTGGTGCTGTCGGTACTGCTTGCCTGTGCCTGGGGCGTGATCACCTTCTACCCCTTCTGAATCCAGGACCGGTATGGCAAGGCGCCGGCCTGGAACAGCGCCGGCGCCCGATCTTGCACGAGGACGCCGTTTGCGCTTACGCCGCCTGGCCGATCTGGTACCAGTTGACCTTGCGCGTTGCGACCATGATGGCACCCAGGATGGCGAACAGCAGCAGACTGCCCAGCACCAGCGCATTGTTTTCGGATACCAGCAAACCGTACAGGGAACCATACAGGGCGGTGAGGCCGCATGCGAAGCCCACGCCGCGGCGCCAGTCCGCGAGCACGGCCGACAGGTAGTAGCTGATCAGGACGATGCAGGCCGCACTGGCCACCAGGTAGGCCTGCCAGAAGGCGATGTGCTCCGACAGCGCGATGAGCAGCAGGAAGAACAGCGCCAGCGCCAGGCCAACCAGCAGGTACTGCACCGGGTGGATCGGCAGGGTCTTCAGGATCTCGAACATGAAGAAGGCGGCGAAGGTCAGTGCGACGAACAGCAGGCCGTACTTGGTGGCGCGCGCCGACAGCGTGTAGACATCGACCGGTTCGATGAAGGCGATGCTGACCGCGTCGATATGCGGACGCGTTCGCGCCGTGGTCCTTCGCTGCGGCGCGCGTTCCAGCTCGACCAGCTGCGCCTGCGAATTGTTCGAGACGTTCGAGATGTTCCAGCTGCGGCGAAAGCCCGGGCTGGACTGCGGCTGTTCCTCCGGCATCGGCAGGAACTGTCCGCCGAATGCGGGGTGCGGCCAGTTCGACGCGATGGTCAGGCGGTTGTTGTTCCCGACCGGGACGATGTGCTGCTGCTCGGTCCCGTCCAGGGCCAGGCTGAAGTGGAAGCGGATCGGCTTGTCGGCCGAATCGAGCGAGATGCGCGCCAGGTTCGCATGCAGGCCGCTGGGCAGGGAACGCAGGCCCGTACCCTGGCGAAATCCAATCTCGGTGCCGTCCCAGTTCAGCTTGGGGGTGCGCTGCACGCCGCGCACGTCGTCGATGCCGACGGCGATTTTGGCGCTGTTGACCGTGATGCGCGAACCCGTCGTGGCGCGCGGCAGCACGGATTCATTCGGCACCGTGAATTCGCCCGCCATCTCGTGCACGCCCTTGTAGTAGAGCACATTGAAGATGCCGCGCTTGCGCTTGAAGGTGTCGATCTTGCCGTTGATTTGCAAATCGTTCGGGAAGACCAGGTGTTCGCGCTGCACCGAACGGTTGACGACGGCCTTGCCCGCGGGATCGCCGGTGTCGACCTTTTCTTCGTAGTCATCGGTGTACTGGATGACCAGGACCGGGCCGACGACCGTCTGCTCGCGCACCGAACTGCTGGCGACGCTCTCGACGGCCTCGGCCCGGTAGGCGCTGCGGGTCTCGATCATGTTCTCGATCATGGTCAGCGGCACGCAGATGAGCAGGATGAGCCCAACGATGGTGAGGATCTTGAATAACAGTGTTCTTTGCACGACGACTCCTTATGAAATGGTGTCGCCAGTGTAGGAAGCCTGTGTGTGCTGACGATGTGTTTCGTGTGAAGTCGCGCTGCGCCGTGCAGGCTTGCCTGCGGCGATCAGGCCGGCAGGCGCACCAGTGCGCAGCCGCCGCCGCGGCTGTCGTTGTCGACCGTGACCTCGCCGCCGTGCAGCGCGACCACTTCGCGGACAAAGGGCAGGCCCAGGCCCGTGCTCCTGGCGCCATCGGCGCGCGGCAGCGAATAGAAGCGCTCGAACAGGCGGTCGCGGGCAAATTCCGGTATGCCGGCGCCACTGTCGCGAACACTGATCTCCACCGCACCGCCGCCCTCCCGCGCCGCGATCCACACGGTTCCTTCAGGCGGAGAAAAATCGATGGCATTGTCGAGCAGGTTGCCCAGGGCCTGGCGCAGCAGCAGGGCGTCGCCAGTGACGGTGTGCTTGCCGACCGCGAGCAGCAGGTGCACGTTTTCCTTTGCCGCCTTGCGCTCGAAGTCCATCGCCACCTGCGCGCACAGGGCCTGCACATCGATCTGCTCCGGTGCACTGAGCTGCTGCTGTTTCTCGACCCTGACCAGGTCGAGCAGCTTGTCGATCAACTGCTTCTGGCGCGCGTTCTGGTTCAGGATATTGTTCAGGAAGTGACGGCGTTCGGCGGGCGGCATGTCTTCCTGCAGCAGCTCGGCCGAGCCCTGGATGGCCGCGATCGGACTTTTCAATTCGTGCGCCATCGTGTGCATCAGCTGTTCGACATACTCCTTGCCCTCGAGCTTTTCGCGCATCGCACCGAGTGCCCGCGCCAGCGTGCCGAATTCGTTCTTGCCCAGCGCCGGCAGCGGCGCCTTCCTGCCCGCTTCGGCATCGACGACGTAGCGCATCAGCTTGCCCAATGCCTGCATCAGCCACCAGGCAAAGCCCACGCCGATCAGCAGCGACAACAGCAGCAGGATGGCGCCGCGCTGCAGGATGGTGCGCTGGCTGCGCTCGACAAAAGGCTGCACGGCCGAGTTGGGCTTGGCCACCGTGAGCACGCCGATGATCCGCTTGCCGGCGCGGATCGGCGCGGCCACGTGCATGACGGTGCTCGCGTCAACACCCTGCACCGCGCGCGTGCTGCGCGCGCCATAGCGGCCGCGCAGGGTCAGGTAGACGTCGTTCCAGCGCGAATAGTCGGCGCCCACGTCGCGTCCCGTCGAATCGAAGACGACCCTGCCGGCGGCATCGGTGATGTACACGCGATAGTCGAGCGCCTTCTTCTGCTGGCCATCGATCCTGACGTCGATGTCGCGCCCGGAGAATGCCCGGATGCGCGCCAGCATGCGCGACTCCTCCAGCTTGCCGGAGCGGACCTCGTCCTCCACCAGTGCGGCGAGCAGGTAGGCGGTATCGACCAGCGTGTCTTCCTGGGTCGAGCGCACGCCCGGCTTGACCTGCTCGACGAACACGTTGAGCAGGAACCAGGCCGCCAGTCCCACGATCAGGAAGTAGCCCAGCAGGATGCGCAGGCCGATCTTCACCGGAATGCCAGGCTGTAGCCCATGCCGCGGTGGGTCTGGATCGGGTCGTCGTCCGGGTCGATGGCGCGCAGTTTGGCGCGCAGCGCCTTGACGTGGACGTCCACCGTGCGCTCGAGCGTATCGGTGGCGTCGGTCCAGACCCGGTCCATCAGCTGCGCCCGCGAGAGCACGTGGCCGGGCCGTTCGATCAGCACCTTGAGCAGCAGGTATTCGTAGCGGGTCAGTTCGAGCGCCTGGCCCCGGTACAGGATGCGCGCCTCTTCCGCGCGCAGGGCGAAGCGCGGCGGAGCGGGCGCCGCGGCCGGCGTCGTGCCCGGGCAGGTGCAAGACGGCGCAGCACGACCCGGATGCGTGCCACCAGTTCGCGCGGCGAAAACGGCTTGGTGACGTAATCGTCGGCACCGATTTCCAGGCCGACGATGCGGTCGATTTCGTCGCTGCGCGCGGTCAGGAAGATGACGGGAACGTCGCTGAACTGGCGCAGCTGGCGGCAGACCTCGAAGCCATTCATGTCCGGCAGGCCGACGTCGAGCACGACCAGGGCAGGCGCTGGCGCGCCACTACGCATGGCGGCCAGCACCTGTTCGCCCAGGCCCACGTGCTGCGCCGCGAAGCCGTCGGTACGCAGGGCATAGGCGATGCTGTCGGCAATGGCCAGCTCGTCTTCGGCGATCAGGATGGTTTTCATGCCGGGAGTATCGTGGCTGGGCGGTGGGGCGTCAATTACTCGTCGTTACGATCAGCGCCAGCGCCGCCACGGCCGCGGCATCAGTCCGCCGACTTCGCCTCCACCCGCCGGATGCCGCGCCGCCAGTCGTCGAGCGAGATCACCGCATCGCTGGCGACATCCTCGACGAGGATCTCGCCATTGTTCTTGGCCACCAGGAAGCTTTCGCGCCGGTGCACGTTGTCCTTGTGGTTCTCGACAAAACTGAGCTGCCAGTACTGCCTGCCGTTGATGGTGCGCGGGGCCGGGTCGTATTCGAGAATGGCGCCATGGGCCTTGCCGCGCGAGCGCTTTTCGATGTCGTGCGACCAGGCCTTTACTTCAGGCAGCGCCAGCAGGGAGGCGATGGCCTGGTCGCGCGTCACGAGCGGCGTGGCTTTCGGCTGCACGGCCGGCTTCGGTGCCGGCGTCAAGGCGGGCGCTTCCTTGTCCTTGCAGCCCGCAAGCAGGCCGGCAGCGAGCAGGGCGCCGGCCAGCAAGCGGAAGAGGGCGGTCGGTGCGCCGCATGTGGTCATGATGGAGCCTCCAGAAAACGTGGCCCCATACTAGCCGATGTGTGGCCAACGGGCAATCTCAGGCGGCGTCGATTTCCTCCTTCGGCGAGGCCATGTCGATGACATAGCGAAAGCGCACATCGCCTTTCTCGACCTTGCTGCAGGCGTCGTCGATGTCCTGGATGCGGATCATCTCGATCTCGGGTCCAATGTCGTGCTCGGCGCAGAAATCCAGCACCTCCTGGGTCCCGGCCAGCTTGCCGATCAGCGAGCCTGCCACCATGCGGCGCTTGAGCGCCATCTGCATGTTGTCGACCGGCGCCACTGGCTCGAGCGCGCCCGCTTCCTCGCGCTCGAATGCATACGGTTTCAGGCCGCTGAACGAGTGTCTGGCCGCATAACCGGTCACCTTGATCATGATCGCTCCCTGGGTTGGGAGCAGGGACGGTAGGCTTGTGCCGAGGCCGTGTCTGTCAAGTCGCGCGCGCAGTGCGGCAAGCGGGTGCATTTGCAAGCTGTGCGAGGCGATTCGGCAAGCTGCGGTGGTAGACTTGGCGGACCACTCACCAGCGCAGCAAGGAATCCCGATGCAAGCATACCGTTTCGCCGTCACCATCCTGCTCGCGGCCGGCCTGCACACCGCCGCCGCAGCCGCGCCTGACACACGCGCCCAGGCAGAAATCAACCACCTGCTCGACTACGTGGCCACGCCAGGCTGCCAGTTCAGCCGCAACGGCAGCTGGCACGAGGGCGAAAAGGCAAGGGAACACCTGCAGCAGAAATACGATTACCTCGCCAAGCGCGACATGGTGACGAACGCCGAATCGTTCATTGCGCGCGCGGCCAGCGAAAGCAGCACCAGCGGCCGGCCTTACCAGGTGAAATGCGGCGACGGCAAGCCGGTGGCGAGTGCGGTGTATTTGAAGGAGGAACTGGCGCGGTTCCGGGCGCGGAAATAGGAGTCTTCGGCGTACGCGGGCTGCGGAAACGACAACCGGCGTGGGCTGGAGACGCCCACCCTACGGTGACCGCGAGATCACGTGAACACCGGATACGTAGCGCATCCTGTAGGGTGGGCGCGGAGTGCCCACGCGGATGCAAAGTACCATCGGCCCAACAGGCAACAGCCCCACCTACCTGGACTAACCGAGCTCCAACCCGTGCTGCGCGCACCACGCCGCCAGCACTGCCCGCGTTTGCGCTTCACGGAAATCATGCCAGCGCTCCTCCAGCCCGCGCTCCTCGACCAGCGTGCTGAAATCCCGATACCCATCGGGGCGCCTGAACATCTCGCGCACACGGTCGGCATCGTCCTCCATCGCCGCGTCGGCGAAATCGAACACCAGTTCGAGTCCAAGTGCCAGGGTGCGCATATGCGGCACCGGCACGTAGCGCTCGGATGAGTCGATATTGCCCGGCAAGGGGGCCTGCGTCTCCACCAGCGCCGAGCGCACGTGCACTTGCCCGGTATCGAGCGACACCCAGGCCGCGTCCGTCGTGCCGGGCTCCGACACCATCAGCACGGCGTCTTCCAGGTCTTCCGCATACACAGTCGCCATCGTTAATCCTTGAAAAGTAAAAAGCCTGCAAGGCGCGAACCTTGCAGGCTTGTAGTGTACAGCCGCAGCAGGCGCCGGCGAACCGGCGCCCAGGACAATTACATCATGCCGTCCATACCGCCCATGCCGCCCATGCCACCCATGCCGCCCATGCCGCCGGCTGGCTTGTCTTCGGTGATTTCCGAAACCATGCAGTCGGTGGTGAGCATCAGGCCGGCGATCGACGCTGCGTTCTGCAGGGCCGAACGGGTGACCTTGGCTGGGTCCAGCACGCCCATTTCGACCATGTCGCCGTAGGTGCCGTTGGCGGCGTTGTAGCCGTAGTTGCCGGTGCCGCCCAGAACTGCCGAGACGACGACCGATGCTTCTTCGCCAGCGTTCTGGACGATCATGCGCAGCGGCTCTTCCATTGCGCGCAGGACGATCTTGATGCCGGCTTCCTGGTCAGGGTTGTCGCCCTTGACTTGCAGGTTGGCGCGGGCACGCAGCAGGGCGACGCCGCCGCCTGGCACGATGCCTTCTTCAACGGCTGCGCGGGTGGCGTGCAGCGCGTCTTCCACGCGGGCTTTCTTTTCCTTCATTTCGACTTCGGTGGCAGCGCCAACCTTGATCACCGCAACGCCGCCGGCCAGCTTGGCCACGCGCTCTTGCAGCTTTTCGCGGTCGTAGTCCGAGGTCGCTTCTTCGATCTGGACACGCACCATCTTGACGCGTGCTTCGATGTTGTCAGCCGAACCGGCACCGTCGATGATGATGGTGTTTTCCTTGCCGACTTCGACGCGCTTGGCCTGGCCGAGTTCTGCCAGGGTGACCTTTTCCAGGGTCAGGCCGACTTCTTCAGCGATGACCTGGCCGCCGGTCAGGACAGCGATGTCTTCCAGCATGGCCTTGCGACGGTCGCCAAAGCCAGGGGCCTTCACGGCAACGGTCTTCAGGATGCCGCGGATGTTGTTGACGACCAGGGTCGCCAGCGCTTCGCCTTCGATGTCTTCGGCGATGATGACCAGCGGACGGCCGGCCTTGGCAACTTGCTCGAGCACCGGCAGCAGGTCACGGATGTTCGAGATCTTCTTGTCGCACAGCAGCACGAACGGGTTGTCGTGGATCGCGACTTGCTTGTCCGGATTGTTGATGAAGTAAGGCGACAGGTAGCCGCGGTCGAACTGCATGCCTTCGACGATGTCGAGTTCGTCGTTCAGCGACTTGCCGTCTTCGACGGTGATGACGCCTTCCTTGCCGACTTTTTCCATCGCTTCAGCGATGCGCTCGCCGATCGAGTAGTCGGAGTTGGCCGAAATGGCGCCGACTTGCGCGATTTCTTTCGAGGTGGTGCATGGCTTGGCGATTTTTGCCAGCTCTTCGACGGTGGCGGCAACTGCCTTGTCGATGCCGCGCTTGAGGTCCATCGGGTTCATGCCGGCGGCAACAAACTTCATGCCTTCGCGCACGATGGCTTGTGCCAGCACGGTCGCGGTGGTGGTGCCGTCGCCGGCGTTGTCGCTGGTTTTCGAGGCGACTTCCTTGACCATCTGCGCGCCCATGTTCATGAGCTTGTCTTTGAGTTCGATCTCTTTGGCGACCGAGACACCGTCCTTGGTCACGGTTGGCGAGCCGAACGAGCGCTCGAGCACGACGTTGCGGCCTTTCGGGCCCAGGGTGACTTTGACTGCGTTGGCGAGGATGTTCACGCCTTCAACCATCTTGGCGCGCGCTGCGTCGCCGAAAATTACTTCTTTAGCTGCCATGTTTATTTCTCCAATTATTCGTTGACTGATTCAGAACGCCCGCGGGCGCTCTTTTTCGGGAGGATTACTTGTCCAGCACGGCCATGATGTCGTCTTCGCGCATCACCAGCAGTTCCTGGCCGTCGACCTTCACGGTTTGTGCGCCGTATTTTGCGAACAGGACGCGGTCGCCGACTTTCAGTTCCAGCGGACGCACTTGGCCGTTCTCCAGGATCTTGCCGTTACCGACAGCCAGGATCTCGCCCTGGTCCGGCTTTTCAGCCGCTGCATCAGGGATGATCAGGCCCGAGGCAGTCTTGGTTTCCTGGTCGAGACGCTTGACGATAACGCGATCGTGCAGAGGGCGAAGGTTCATGCAAAACTCCTTTAATCAGTGGTTTGGACTAGCTATTTGTTCGTTTGGGTGCCGCCACGCGCTCGCATCGTGCTGCGCCGCGGCTGAAAGAGTTGTTAGCACTCTCTACTAACGAGTGCTAATTATAGGGACGACTATGCGGCATTTCAAGATGTCATGTTGCTTATTTAACGTTGGCGAGATTGCGTCCGCTCAAAGCCGCAGGGCAGGAAAACGGGTTGACTGCGTATCGGCTGCGCGCCATGGCGCAGGCACAAGGCGCAGAGACTAGCACCGATGCCAGCCGCGTTGCCGCACCGTTGGCACGCAGTTGAGGAAGATCAAAAAACGCGAGAAAACAGCTGGCAGCAAACGAATCAGCTGCAGTGTTTACCCTCGGCGCACCGCAGGCGGCGCAAACTCAGCCGTGCCGGGCGCACGGCACGCTATGATGTTGACTGTCCAACCAGATCGGACCTATAGTTACGAATGATTTCCGAATTCCAAGACCTATCCGACAAGATCGAGCGGCTCGCCGAGCTCGTTGGTTCGCTGCGCCGTGAAAACGCGGTGCTGCGCCAGACCAACAAGCTGCTGAGCGAAGAGAACATGGCCTTCGTGGAGCGCCTGGGCGAAGCCCAGCGCCGCGTGGAAGCCGTGATCGCCCAGCTGCCCGCGCCGCAGGAAGACGATGCGGAAACTGCGGAAGACGCCGAACCCGTCGACAGCGAGGCCACCCGATGATTTACCTGGACGTCACCATCATGGGCCAGCCGTATCGCCTGGCCTGCAAGGAAGGCGAGCAGGCCACGCTGCGCGACGCCGTGCGCTACCTCGACGGCAAGATGACGGCGCTGCGCGACTCGGGCAAGGTCAAGGGCAACGACCGCATCGCCGTCATGGCCGCCCTCAGCGTCGCTGCCGAATTCCTGTCGGTCAAGTCGCCGCAAGGCCCGCTGTCGGACATGTCGATGCTCGAAGTCAAGCAGAAACTGGAAGCGATGCACACCGTCCTCGACGCCGCCCTGGCACCGCAACAAAATCTGTCCTGACCGCTCAAATTCGTTTGACACACGGCTTCAAGCGAGTAAACTGCGAGGCACCCTGCGGTGTTCGAGATTGCCATATATTCCTTGAACCATTTACATGCATAGGTTGCGGGATATGTTCGATGGGCGTGAGCGTCGCTAGTTCGACGAACCCGAAATTGGATTGACTGCGACCACCTTGAGCCATCAGGTTCGGGATGCCGGCAAAAAACGGCACAGGCGGGGCTATATTCCAGAAAGCGGTTGCGGGCGTTTATGCCTCGCAGCCGTTTTTTTATGGGCGCACGCTTTTTCGCGCGGGTGCCCGGTTCCCATTACCACTTCTTGTTTCGAAAGCAGCCGCCGATGCGCTATTGGTTGATGAAATCCGAGCCCGATGAAGTCAGTTTCGACGACGTGCTCGCCGCGCCGCAGCAGACGGTGGCCTGGTTCGGCGTACGCAATTACCAGGCGCGGAATTTTCTACGCGATGCCATGCAGGTCGGCGACGGCATCCTGTTCTATCACTCCAGCTGCGCGGTGCCCGGCGTGGCCGGCATCGCCCGGGTCGTGAGCGGCCCGTATCCGGACGAAACCCAGTTCGACGCGAACAGTCATTATTTCGATCCGAGGGCCACGCGCGAACAGCCGCGCTGGATTTCGGTCGACGTCCAGGCGCAGGAGAAGGGACGCTACCTTCCGCTGGCCGAGATGCGATTGGCGCCCGAGCTGGAAGACATGGTGCTGCTGCAAAAGGGCAGCCGCCTGTCGATTTCGCCGGTCACTGCCGGCCAGTGGCACGCCATCCTGCGCCTGCTGCGCACGCCAAGCTAAAACGACATGTTCGAACTCCCACGCAAAAGTTGTTGACGATAGTTAGATGATTAGCTAATAATCGTCACATGAGCAACGTATTCAAAGCCTTGTCCGATCCCACCCGCCGCCGGGTCCTCCAGCTATTGCAGCAGGGGCCCATTGGCGCAGGGGAGCTGGCCGACATGTTCGACGTGTCGAAGCCCACCATGTCGGCGCACTTTGCCGTCCTCGTGAATGCGGGGCTGATCGACGCCGAAAAGCAGGGCAGGACGGTGACCTACCGCTTGAAACTGTCGGTGCTCGAAGAAGCATTGCTGGGCTTTGCCCAGGCGTTTGGTTTGCAGGTCACGCGGCCGCAAGACGGCCGTTCCACTGACGGTTCCAACAAGGAGCATCCATGACATCGGCTTCCCCCCTGCTGCGCGCGCTACTGGCCGCCGCCTTCATTCTCGCAGCCTCGGCTGCACTGATGTGGGCCTCTCCGGACTACATCGGCGCCAACCTGGCGCGGCGCCTGGTCGGGGTGCTGCTGGGCGCCGTGGTCGTGGCCTCACGCGAACGTCATTCCGAAATCGCTGACCTCGCTGGCAAGGCTGCGCTGCGACCCTGCGCGGGAACAGGCCGCGCGCCGCTTCGCCGGCTGGAGCCTGGTGCTGGGCGGCCTCGGCTACATGCTGGCCGCGCTGTTCGCGCCTTTCGACATCATGCATCTGGTTGGCGGGGGCATTCTTGCCGTGGCGGTGGCAGCCGCCTTCCTGCGCTGCCTGGGTGTTGGCACCAACGCCGCGCGCGGCTAAGGAGACCGCCATGTTTGCCATGCTGATGGGTTTGAAAGGGATCGCTCCGCGTGCGCTGCATGCTCGCCTGGGCCGGGATGGAATGACGGTGGTCGACGTCAACGCGTCACAATCCTGGCAGAGGGCGCGCGTGCCGGGCGCGATCAACCTGGCACCGGATTTCGACGCCGCGCTGCTACCGCCAGACCATGCCACGCCGCTCGTGTTCTATTGTTCCAATCCGCTGTGCCGCAAGGCGCCGCAGGCGGCACGCCGTGCCGAAAAGCTCGGTTATGCGAACGTCCAGGTGATGGCGGCGGGGATCACTGGCTGGGTCAGTGCCGGCCTGCCGGTCGACAGCGGGAGCTGAGCCGGTGCTTCATCGTCACGCATGATCAAAACGATTCAGGAGGTCTATCGCCACTGCGGCCAGACAGGCGCCTGGTATGGCATCGAGATTGCCCGGTTTGACCAACGCAATTTCATGAACGATACGGTGCTGCATACGGTGTGTAGTTGGGGAGATTTCGCTGCTGTCAAAGTGCTTGTCGCTGCCGGAGCGGATGTCAACGCCAGGGGTGATCGAGGTGCCACGCCATTATTCAATGCGGTAATGGGCGGTAACCCGGAAGTAGTGTCATTTCTTCTGAAGGCAGGTGCCGATCCGCGCATACCTAATGGTTATGAACGACAGGTTGTGGATTACGCGAGAAATGTATCAGCGTCCGATGCCATTGTGGGTCTCCTTGTAAAGGCGGCCGGAACGAAAGAGAGAAAGCGTTGATATCTCAGGAAGAACGGGTCGGACAAAGACGGGGAAGGCCTAACAAAATCTCCTGGTGTGCCTCTAACAGATGAGCATGCAGGGTAGCAAAAGGAAAGCTGATGAACGTATTGTAGCGTCCGCTTTCAACCCATTGCAGACGTTCACGAACCACTGTCATCGATGTCAGCCGAAAAATTCGCAAGGATTTCATTCGTCTTAGCCCTGATGTATTGGGCTTGAAATGGATTCTTAGACACCCGAACTTCAATTCTTTCAGTAGGATCGAGCAGGCAGAGTTTAGCCACCAGTAGGCGAGTAGCATCGGCAACGGCAGGAGGTGGACTTATCAATCCGCTGTCCAACATCGACAAGCGAACACTCATAACGCTCTTCAGACTGGCAACCGTTGCGCTCATAGATCCATGCCCTTATGACTGAGTATGTAATGTCCGCTTGTGGCCTATTGTGTTGAAAAACTCGGCTCCAGTGTCGGTTGGAAACGAAGGATCGGTAACTCGACTGTCCAAAACGATCACCCTGGCACGAACGCGAGGCATTCGGACTGTCGACACTACCGAAAATCCGCTTTAAAGGTTGCCATCCGACTTTTTCAACACAATAGGCCGAAAGCAGACGCTCTGAATGGATCAGTGTACGATGTTGCTGCAAAGGCAAGCAAGAAGTTTGTTAGTCGCTTTCAGGTCAGCCGACGGACTACGCTTGAACAGCACAAGCAGGCTGCTGGGCAGCCACCGTCTGGTATCCTGCCGTTTTTGTTACGAGGTAACGGCGGCAATGGTTTCTGATTCAAGGAGGTCTGCTGCGGCACGTGCCGCTGACATGGGTTCCTGCGCAAGGCGAGCGCGTGCGAGGCTGGCTTGCGCGGAGGCCGCATGGACCCGCTCCTGATCCTGGCCCTGCTGGCGATGGGCTGCTTCGGTGGCTTCGCCGCGGGCCTGCTCGGCATCGGCGGCGGCATGGTGCTGGTGCCCTTCATCACGATGATCTTCACGGCGCGCGGTTTCCCCGATGAACTGGTCGTCCACATGGCGATCGCCACCTCGCTCGGCACCATCATGTTCACCTCGCTGTCCTCGGTCCGCGCCCACCACAAGCACGGCGCCGTCCTGTGGCCGGTCGTGCGCCTCCTCGCTCCCGGCATCGTGCTCGGCTCGACGGTCGGGCCGTGGATCGGCAAGCAGATGCCGACTTCCGTACTCGCCTTCTTCTTTGGCGCCTTCGTCGCTTTTTCGGCGACGCAGATGCTGATCGGTAAAAAGCCGGCGGCCGCGCGCGAACTGCCTGCGGCGCCCGGCATGTTCGCCATGGGCGGCGTCATCGGCATCCTGTCAGGGCTGGTGGGGGCGGGCGGCGGCTTCATTTCCGTGCCCTTCATGACCTGGTGTAACGTGCGCATCCACAATGCCGTGGCCACGAGCGCCGCACTCGGCTTTCCGATCGCGCTGGCCGGAACGCTGGCGAACGTGTTCTATGGCTGGGGCGAGCCAGGCTTGCCGCAGTATTCGCTGGGCTATATCTATGTGCCGGCCTTGTTGATCATCGTCGCGGCCAGCGTGACGCTCGCGCCGCTGGGGGCAAGGACAGCGCACCGGATGCCGGTGCGGCAGTTGCAGAAGGTGTTTGCGGTGATCCTGTATGCCTTGGCGGCATATATGTTCTGGAAAGCGGCGTAGGGTAGGCGGCTCGACCGTGGCGTATGCACCGGCGCGACGTATGCGCCGCCTACGCGTTCAATCCACACTCGCCGAACCGCGCCGCTTGTCGGCGCCGCTTGTCGGCGCCGCTTGAAACTGCGGTCTGCGGCTGCGCTTACGCTGGTTGAACGCGTGGGCGGCCCCGAGTCCGCAGGTCATTCCTGCGTGACGGTGGAGCCGCCCACCCTACGGTTTTCACGCGAATACGCCCAGGCCAGCATCGCCAGTCCCGCCAGGATCATCGGCAGCGACAGCGCCTGGCCCGAGGTGATCGGCACGCCGGCAATCACGCGTTCCCAGTCCGGCACGCGGAAGAATTCGGTGAAGGTGCGCGCGCAGCCGTAGAGCAGCGTGAACAGGGCGCCGACGGCCAGGCGCGGGCGCGCCTTGCGGGCGAAGGGCCACAGGATCAGGAAGACCAGGATGCCGTCGACGATCATCTGGTACAGCGGCGAGGGGTGGCGCAGGCCGTCGAGCCAGCTCGTGCCGGAGCCGTCGGGCCAGAGCATGGCCCAGGGCAGGCTCGGGTCGGCAACGCGGCCCGGCAGTTCGTGGTTGATGAAATTGCCCAGGCGGCCGGCGGCGTAGCCGAGCGGGACCATCGGCGCGATGAAGTCGTACACGTCGAACAGGTTGCGCTTGGCCTTCCTTGCCCACAGCGCCATCGCGATCATCACGCCGAGGAAGCCGCCATGGAAGGACATGCCGCCCTTCCAGGTCTGGAAGATTTCGAGCGGATTGGCCAGGAAGTGCGCGGGCTGGTAGAACAGCACTTCGCCCAGGCGCCCGCCGATCACGACCCCGAGCATCCCGTAGAACAGCATGTCGTCCAGGTCCTGCGCCTTCCAGCCCTGCGCGGCGATGTGCGGCTGCTTGATGCGCACGCGTCCCAGCATCAGGAACAGCGCGAACGCGACCACGTACATCAGGCCGTACCAGTGGATGTCCACGGGGCCGATGGAAAACGCGATCGGGTTCGGGTTCGGGTGTACCAGCATTTATCTTTTCCTCAGTAAGTCCAGAAAGCCGCGCAGGACGGGAGAGTCGTTGTCGCGGCGCCAGCACACGCCCAGGGCGACGAGCGGCGTCGGGTTCGCGAGCGGGTGGTAGTCGACGCCAGGGCGTTTCAGGTTAGACACGGATTGTGGCACAAGTGCCAAGCCCATGCTACCCGACACCAGGCTGACGATGGTCTGCATCTGGATCGCTTCCTGGCCGATGACGGGCGTGATGCCGGCGGCATGGAAGCATTCGATGATGGCGTCGTAGAGGCCTGGGGCGCTCTTGCGCGGGAAAATCACCAGGGGTAGCGCCGGCAGGGCGCGCAGATCGGCGATGCTCCCTGCCGGCAGCAGGCCGGACGGTGCGCATAGCACCAGCGGTTCCTCCAGCAGCGTCAGGGTGTCGAGCACGGCCAGTGCGGGTTCAGGCAGGGGCGCGATCACGAGGCCCGCGTCGATGCGTCCGTGGAGCAGTTCATCGACCTGCACGTCGGTGGTCGCTTCCTGCAGCACCAGCTGTACGCCGGGGAAGGCGGCGCGGTAGTCGCGCAGCAGCGGCGGCAGCACGCTGTAGTCGGCCGGGGTGACGAAGGAGAGGGCCAGGCGGCCCGATTCGCCGCTGGCGGCGCGGCGCACGAGTTCCGGAGTTCCGCCGCGCCGGCCAGCAGGCGGCGCGCTTCCGGCAGCAGGGCGGCTCCCGCCGGCGTCAGTTCCACCTGCCGGCGCGTGCGCAGGAACAGCGGCGCGCCCAGCTGCTCCTCGAGCAGGGCAATCGCCTGCGACAGCGGCGGCTGGGTCATGTGCAGGCGCGCCGCGGCACGGCCGAAGTGGAGTTCTTCGGCGACGGCGACGAAATAGCGCAGCTGGCGCAATTCGACGTTCATCGATATGGGATTCCTTGGTTATCGAGCTCATTGATATGCGGTGCATATCACAGCAGTGCCAATCTTATATTTGACGCACCGAATCGCGCAACCTATTCTGGAACGTCTTGATAAGGAGTCCGCCATGGCCGACCAGCCGCGCTACAACCGCCGATCGCGCAACATCACCGAGGGCGTCGCCCGCAGCCCGAACCGCTCGATGTACTACGCGATGGGCTACCAGAAGGAAGACTTCGACAAGCCGATGATCGGCGTCGCCAACGGCCACTCGACCATCACGCCCTGCAATTCCGGCCTGCAGAAGCTGGCCGACATCGCGGTGGCTACCGTCAAGGAGGCCGGCGCCAATCCCCAGGTGTTCGGCACGCCCACCATTTCCGACGGCATGTCGATGGGTACCGAGGGCATGAAGTTTTCGCTGATCTCGCGCGAAGTCATCGCCGACTGCATCGAGACCTGCGTGAATGGCCAATGGATGGACGGCGTGGTCGTCATCGGCGGCTGCGACAAGAACATGCCCGGCGGGATGATCGCGCTGGCGCGCGCGAACGTGCCGGGCATCTACGTGTACGGCGGCACGATCAAGCCGGGCCACTGGAAAGGCAAGGACCTCACCATCGTCTCGTCCTTCGAAGCGGTCGGCGAATTCACGGCCGGGCGCATGAGCCAGGAGGACTTCGACGGCATCGAGCGCAACGCCTGTCCCTCGTCCGGGTCCTGCGGCGGCATGTACACGGCCAACACCATGTCCTCGTCTTTCGAGGCGCTCGGGATGTCGCTGATGTATTCGTCGACGATGGCCAACCCGGACGACGAGAAGGTGGGCTCGTGTGCCGAGTCCGCGCGCGTGCTGGTGGAAGCCGTCAAACGCGACCTCAAACCGCGCGACATCATCACCCGTGAATCGATCGAGAACGCGGTGTCCCTGATCATGGCCACCGGCGGCTCGACCAACGCCGTGCTGCACTATCTCGCCATTGCCCATGCCGCCGACGTCGAATGGACGCTGGAAGACTTCGAACGCGTGCGCCGCAAGGTTCCCGTGATCTGCAACCTCAAACCGTCCGGCCAGTATGTCGCGACCGACCTGCACAAGGCCGGCGGCGTGCCGCAGGTGATGAAGCTGCTGCTCGATGCAGGCCTCCTGCATGGCGACTGCATCACCATCACCGGCCGCACGCTGGCCGAGGAACTGGAAGGCGTGCCAAGCGTCCCCCCCGCCGGCCAGGACGTCATCCGCAGCATCGACCGCGCCCTGTACGCCCAGGGCCACCTGGCCATCCTGAAAGGGAACCTGTCGCCAGAAGGCGCGGTAGCGAAAATCACCGGCCTGAAGAACCCGGCCATCACCGGCCCGGCGCGCGTCTTCGACGACGAATACACGGCGATGGATGCCATCCTGGGCAACCGCATCCAGGCCGGCGACGTGCTGGTGCTGCGCTACCTCGGCCCGAAGGGCGGGCCCGGCATGCCGGAAATGCTGGCACCGACGGGCGCCCTGATCGGCAAGGGCCTGGGCGAATCGGTCGGCCTGATCACCGACGGGCGTTTCTCGGGCGGTACCTGGGGCATGGTGGTCGGGCACGTGTCGCCCGAAGCCTTCGAGGGCGGGACGATCGCGCTGGTGGAGGAGGGCGATTCGGTGACGATCGATGCGAATGCCTTGCTGATCCAGCTGAACGTGCCGGATGAAGAAATCGCGCGCCGCCGGGCCGCCTGGACGCGGCCGGCGCCGCGCTACACGCGCGGGGTGCTGGCGAAGTTCGCGGCGCTGACCTCGAGTGCGAGCCGCGGCGCCGTGACGGGCTGACCGGAACCGCCGGCCGCGTCCAGCCTCAAGGGTGGGGCGGTACCGGCACCGCCTCGCCAGGCGCGGGCAGCGGCTCGCTTTCCGAACCATGCGGCTGGTGCAGCGGGATACGCACGATGAACTCGCTGCCCTTGCCTATGCCCTCGCTGCGCACTTCGATCGTGCCCTGGTGCAGCGCGACGATTTCGCGCACCACCGCCAGGCCGATGCCGAGCCCGGTACCGCGCTCGGCGCGCGTGTTGTCGGCCTGGGTGAAGACCTCGAAGATGCGCGGCAGCAGGTCGGGCGCGATGCCCTGGCCGTTGTCCTTCACGTAGCACAGGAAGTGGGTCTGGTCGGCATTGGCGCTGACCCAGATATCGCCGCCTTGCGGGGTGTACTTGATCGCGTTGTTGAGGAGGTTGACCACCACCTGCAGCAGGCGCCTGGGGTCGACCTCGATATCGATCGCCACCGACGGCAGCACCTGGTGCAGCTTCATTCCCTTGAGCAGGGCAGCCTGGCGGCAGCTGTCGATGGCTTCCTGCACGCAGTCCTGCAGCCGCACCCATTCGTAGCGCATGTTCATCTTGCCGGCCTGGACGCGGGTCAGGTCGACCAGGTCTTCCACCAGCCGTTCGAGGAAATTGACCTGCCGGTCCATGATGCGGATCGGCTGCGCATAGCGGGTGTCTTCGTCGGGCAGCCGCTTCATCAGCTCGAGCGCCGTCTTCAGCGGCGACAGCGGATTGCGCATCTCATGGGCGATGGTGCCGATGAAGACATTGTTTTCGTGGCGCTGGACAGCGTGTTCCTGCAGCACGTTCTCGAGGTACTTCATGCGGGCGCGCAGGTGGGTGGCATCGCGGAATACCTTGACGAAGCCGGAGGTACCGTCCTCCAGCGCCATCGGCACCGAAATGCCGCTCGACCAGAAACGCGACCCGTCCTTGCGGATGTGCCAGCGCTCGTTTTCGGCGACGCCGACCGTGCGCGTGGTGTTTGCCTCGTGCTCGTGCAGCTTGCGCTCGCGGTCTTCGGGAACGAACAGCATCCCGATCGACTGGCCGATCAGCTCAGCGGCACACCAGCCGGTAATGAGGTGGGCGCCGGCATTCCAGCCGGTGATGCGCAGGTCGTCGTCGTAGAACAGGACCCCATGCTGGCGCGTCTCCCGCAGCATCAGCGTCGAGAACGCGGCTGCCTGGTCGTCGGTCCAGTGGGTGGTCGATCCGGTGCTCATATCCGTCCTCGCGCGCCTGCGCCTTGCATGGATGACGAGTCAGGTCTGCACGGAGGGCGGGATGCGCCGGCCTGGCTTTCGATGTCGATATCATATCGGCATTCGCCAGGCGGCGGCTTCCGTTTGAACGGTGGCTGATTTCTTTGCTGGAAGAACGCAATGGCGGCATGGGAGGCGCCGCCAGGCCTGCGCCTATTTGCGCTTCCTGGTCTTGTCGCCGAAGGTCTCGGCCAGGCGGGCCTTGCGCCGGGCGGCGTCCTCGTCATGGTCTTTTTTCTTGTCCAGGCCGAGCATGGGTTCGATGTATTCGAACCAGACGAAGGCAAAGACCATCAGGCCGACGATCCACCACCAGGAGAGTTCGGCGAATTTCCAGACTTCAAAGAAGCGCAGCGCGACCAGGGCGGCAATCAACAGGATCAGGGGCATGGGTTTTCTCCAGAATCGGCCATCTTACAAAAGAATTTAGTTCTGCGTGGAAAAATTCCTGTACTTGGTGGAAACGGCGCGACACCAAATCGTAAGCGACGTTACAGAGTGTGACGGTGGGCAGTCAGCGCCCGGAAACGGGGTAGAATGGGATCATTACTACTGGAGAGTTAGATGAAACGGTCCCTGATCTTGTGTGCTGTGTTGTCGGTCCTGGCATCCTCGAGCGCATTCGCGCAAGCCGACCTGGCAAAGGCGAAGAATTGCATGGCTTGCCACGCCGTAGCGAACAAGTTGGTCGGTCCCGCCTACAAGGACGTCGCTGCCAAGTATGCCGGCCAGAAGGGCGCGGAAGACAAGCTGGTCCAGAAAGTCATGAAAGGCGGCGTCGGTACCTGGGGCCCGGTCCCGATGCCGGCCAATTCGCAGGTGAACGAAGCCGAAGCGCGCAGCCTGGTGAAATGGGTGCTGGCGACCAAATAAGCGGCACGCAAGCACCGCTCGCATGAAGAAGCGCGCCGGCGTCAGCCAGGCGCGCTTTTTGTTTGCCGGCCGCGCATACCGGCCGGGCTACCGGGGTCTCAACGAATCACGTCGATCCTGGTGCGCTTGCCGCCCCGGAAGGTGAACAGGGTGAGGGCGCCGTTATTGATGTCGCCATTCGCGTCGAACTGGATGTCGCCGGTCACACCGCGGTACTTGATCTTCTTCAGCTCCGGCAGATACTTGGCCGGATCGGCAGAATTGGCCGCCTGCATCGCTGCCGCCATTACCATCACCGCGTCGTACACATAGGGCGCGTACAGTTGCACGTCCTGCCCGGTCTTTTGCTTGAAGCGGGCGCGGAAGTCGCTCATCGTCTTTTCCTGCTCTGCCCCTTTCACACCGCCCGCTTCGGCGCAGATGACCTTGCCTTCTCCCAGCGCCGGACCGGCCAGGCGTCCCAGCGCTTCGGTACAGATGCCGTCGCCGCCCATGAACAGGGTATCGATGCCGAGCGCCTTCATTTGCTTGAGCATCGGGCCGGCCACGGAATCCATGCCGCCAAAGAAGATCAGGTCCGGCTTTTTCGCGCGGAGCGAGGTCAGGATCGCCGTGAAGTCGGAAGCGGTGGCGCTGGTGAATTCCTTGCCGACGATGCGCACGCCCTGGCCCTTGGCCCCCTTCAGGAATTCCGTGGCGACGCCCTGGCCGTAGGTGGTGCGGTCGTCGATGACGGCGATGTTCTTCACCTTCAGGGTATCGATCGCATACTTGCCCAGCGTACCGCCGAGCTTGGCATCATTCGCCACCACGCGGAAGGCCCCCGGGAAACGCTGCTTGGTGTACTGGGTAGCGGTGGTCGCCGGCGAAATCTGCACGATGCCTGCGTCGTGGTAAATCTTCGAGGCCGGGACAGTAGTGCCGGAATTGAGGTGGCCGACGATGCCCTTGACCCTGGCGTCGACCAGCTTTTGCGCCACTGCCGTGCCCTGTTTCGGATCGGAGCCGTCGTCCTCGGCGAGCAATTGCAGCGTCAGCTTCTGGCCGTTGATGGCGAAGCCTTTCGCATTGAGCTCGTCGATGGCCATGCGGGCCGCGTTCTCGTTGTCCTTGCCGAGGTGCGAATTCGGGCCGGAGACCGGGCCGACATGGCCGATCCGGACGACTTGCTGGGCGCTGGCATGGGCCGCGAACAGCATCGCGAGCGCGAGGGAAATCAGCTTGGTGCGCATACATTCTCCAGGAATGGGATGGGGAGCGCCCAACAACACACCAGCGAGCGCTTGCTGTCATTTATGCAGAGCAAAAGGTACAACAAATCAGGGAGGGGGAGAAGCAGAAAAATGCGGATGTCGGCAGCGGGACACAGCCTGGCCGCTCGTGCGCGGCGGCGACGCGGCATGCATGGCAAACTGCCGCGCGCGCAGCCAGGCACGCAGGGGCAGTGCAGTCGCGGCGGCCTTCCGGTGCGCCCGCCGATGCGTGATGCGGACGGCTGCGCGCCGCCTGTTCCGGCTATTTTTGCCCGAACTGGTTGGCGGCCACCTGCTGCGCCACCACCTGCTCGACGGCCTGGCGCAAGCCGATATGGATCTGGTCGGCAGCCGAGACCAGCGCACCGCGCACGACGGCATCGAGCTGGGGCTGCAGCTGTGCCACCACGCGCGCGACGATGCGTTCTTCGATGGCATCCCAGTCGGCGTCGGTGGGCTGAGTGGTGGCTGCCGGCGCCGCCGGCGGCGACGCCTGAGGCAGCTCAGCCGCAGGTTCGGGTAGAGGCGCAGGCAGGGGCATGGACAGCTCTGCCAGCGTTCCCGAGTCCGGCGCGGGTGCGATTGCCGGATCCGCCACGGATACCATGTGCGGCTCCGCCAGCTGCTCTCCCAGCGGCTCCACTACCGGTTCTACCAGTCGCTCCACTACCGGCTCCACCAGCGGCTCCACCAGCGGCTCCACTATCGGCTCCACTATCGGCTCCACTATCGGCTCCACTACGGGCTCTACCAGCGGCTCCGCCAGCAGCTCCACTGGCGCTTCCACCGTGGGCACGGCAGCCGGCGCCGTGCTTGCCGGGACAGCGGGCGCCATCAAGGATGCAAGGTCGATCCGGTCGTCGAGGACAGGCACGGGATCGATCCGCTCATCGAGGACCGGCACCGGGTCGAGGGGTTCCAGCACAACTTGAGTCAACACGGGAATGCTGCTATCGAAGGCTGGCTTCTGGCTCATGATTGTCCTGCGACGAAGTGGGTCAGGGGATAGGCTCCCTTTTTGTAGGCGACGTAGCGCTGGCGGCCGGCGGCGGCGTCCTGCTCGTCGCTGGAGATGATTTCGAACACGCGCGCGAACTGGGCGAAGGTGCTTGGGGTACGCTGGGTGAGGTTCACCAGCATGTCGTGGTGGGGCAGCGGCACGTCTTCGTTGTCGGTGATGACGATCGGTGTTTCCGCGGCCAGCGGGTCGCTCGCCAGCACGTGCGGCAGGAAGTCGGTGTCGGACAGGGTCCAGAGCGCCTCGTTCAGCGCCGCGGCCTGGGCCGCGTTTTCCGCCAGCAGCACGACCTTGGCGCGCGCCGCATAGGCCTTGCGTGCCAGGCGGCAGGCGTATTGCAGCTTGTCGGGGATATTGGTGTGGAAGTCGACTCGGGTCATGACGAGATTGTACGACGGCGCGCCGCCATCCGGTCAACCTGCATCGATACGCGCCGGCGAACTTTCCGCCGGCGCCATGGTTCACCCGCCAGGACTCAGGCTGCGTTCATCCCGTTATGGCGCAGCAGGGCGTCGATCGACGGTTCGCGGCCACGGAAGGCTTTGAAGGATTCCAGCGCCGGACGCGAGCCGCCCACCGCCAAAATCTCGCGCTGGAAGCGGCGCCCGGTCTCGAGCGTGTGCTCGCCGCCGCCGGCCTCCAGGGCTTCCTCGAAGGCCGCATACGCGTCCGCCGACAGCACCTCGGCCCACTTGTAGCTGTAGTAGCCGGCCGCATAGCCGCCAGCAAAGATGTGGCCGAAGGAATGCTGGAAGCGGTTGAAAGCCGGCGGGATCATCACCGAGAACTTGCTGCGCACATCGTCGATCACCTCCTGCACGGTCTTGTCGCCTTGCGGGTCGAAATCGTAATGCAGGTGCATGTCGATCAGGGAAAACTCGACCTGGCGCAGCGTCTGCATGCCCGACTGGAAGTTTTTCGCCGCCAGCATCTTGTCGTACAGCGCGCGCGGCAGCGGCTCGCCCGTCTTCACGTGCGCCGTCATGCCCTGCAGCACGTCCCATTCCCAGCAGAAGTTTTCCATGAACTGGGACGGCAGCTCGACCGCATCCCATTCCACGCCCGAGATGCCCGAGACCGACAATTCCTCGACTTCGGTCAGCATGTGGTGCAGGCCGTGGCCGAACTCGTGGAACAGGGTCGTCACTTCGTCGTGGGTGAACAGCGATGGCTGCAATTGCCCATCCTTCAATGCCGGCGGCGTGAAATTGCAGGTGAGGTAGGCGATCGGGGTTTGCAGGATGCCGCCGGTCGTCAGGCGGCGTCCGCGCGCATCGTCCATCCATGCACCCTGATTCTTGCCGGCACGGGCGTACAGGTCGAAATAGAACTGGCCGACCAGCTCGCCGTCGCGTTCGATGCGGTAAAAGCGCACGTCCGGATGCCAGACCGGGGCGGTGTCCGGCTTGATCTCGACCGAGAACAGCGAGCGCACGACCTTGAACAGGCCTTCGATCACCTTGTGCTCCGGGAAGTATTCCTTCACTTCCTGGGCCGAGAAGGCATAGCGCTTCTCGCGCAGTTTTTCCGAAGCGTAGGCGACATCCCAGGCCTGCATGTCCTCGATACCGAGCTCGTCCTTGGCAAAGGCACGCAATTCCGCCAGGTCTTTCTCGGCGAACGGACGGGCACGCTTGGCCAGGTCTTCCAGGAAACCGATCACATGCTCGGGACTCTCGGCCATCTTCGGCACCAGCGACACTTCGGCGAAATTGCGGTAGTCGAGCAGGCGGGCTTCTTCATTGCGCAGTGCTAACAGCTGGGCGATGTTCGCCGTGTTGTCCCATTTCTCCAGTTCGGAAAAGACGGTGCCCATCTCGGAGGCCTTGGTGGCGCTGGCGCGGTAGATCGTTTCGCGCAAGGACCGCTTGTCGGCGAACTGCAGCAGCGGGAAGTAGGAAGGGAAGTGCAGGGTGAACTGGTAGCCGGTCTTGCCGTCCTTCTCGGCGGCGGCGCGCGCGGCGGCTTTCACGTCGTCCGGGATGCCGGCCAGGTCAGCCTCGTCTTCGACTACCAGCTTGTAGTCGTTGGTGGCGTCGAGCACGTTCTGCGAGAAGCGGGTGGAAATCGCGGCGTGCTGCTCCTGGATTTCGCCGAAGCGTTCCTTCTTGTCGTCCGGCAGCTCGGCGCCGCCCAGGCGGAAGTCGCGCAGGGCGTTCTCGACGATGCGCTTGCGTGCCGGGCTCAGCGTGTCGTATTCGGCACCGGCGCGGATGGCCTTGTACTTGTCGAACAGCACTTCGTTCTGGCCCAGCGTGGTCCAGAACTCGGTGACTTTCGGCTGGTTCTCGTTGTAGACCGCGCGCAGCTCGGGCGTGTCGGCCACGTGGTTCAGGTGGTTGACGATGCCCCAGGCACGGCCCAGGCGCTCGGTCGCTTCCTCGAGGGGCACCACGAAATTGTCCCAGGTTACGTTGTCGCTCGGTGCTTCGAGCTCCGCCACCACGGCGGCGGCTTCCTTGATCAGTTGCTCGATGGCCGGCGTGACGTGTTCCGGACGGAACGCATCGAAACGCGGCAGGCCTGAGAAATCGAGGAGGGGGTTACTGGTTTCAATATTCATGGTGCTCCTTTCAAATGTTCGGTGACCTCGAAAACCGTAGCGAGCGGCAGCAATGTTGGCTGAGAAGCGCAGCTGTACGAGAGTACAGCGAGCATCGCAAGCCGGCAGTGCAACGCGCAGTAGGTTTGCGAGGTTACCTTATGCGGTGCCTGGCTTCGGATCCATCCCCGCAACCGGGGCGAGCCGCTCCTGGCGCTTGCCGAGCACGCGCTCGGCGGACTCGACGGTGTTCATCAACAGCATGGTAATCGTCATCGGGCCGACGCCGCCCGGCACCGGCGTGATGTGCGAGGCCACCTCAACCACGCCGGCGAAATCGACGTCGCCGCAGAGCTTGCCGGCATCGTCGCGGTTCATGCCGACGTCGATCACGATCGCGCCCGGCTTGACCATGTCGGCGGTGACGGTATTGCGGCGGCCGACGGCGGCGACGATCACGTCGGCCTGGCGGGTGTGGTAGCCCAGGTCCGGGGTCGCGCTATGGCATATGGTCACGGTGGCGTTGGCTTGCAAGAGCAGCAGCGCCATTGGTTTGCCGACCGTGTTCGAGCGTCCGATGACCACCGCATGCTTGCCGCGCAAATCAACACCCGTGCTTTCGATCAGCTTCATGCAGCCGTAGGGCGTGCAAGGGCGGAAGCCCGGCAGGTTGGCGACCAGTTCGCCGGCCGACAGCACCGAGTAGCCATCGACGTCCTTGTTCGTGGCGATTGCCTCGATGACCTTCGAAGGGTTGATATGACGCGGCAGGGGCATCTGCACCAGGATGCCGTGGATGGACGGGTCCTCGTTCAGCGCTTCGATGCGCGCCAGCAAGGCGCTTTCGGTCAGGTCGGCATCGTATTTTTCCAGTACCGAATGAAACCCGACGTCGCCGCAGGCCTTGACCTTGTTGCGGACGTAGACCTGGCTGGCCGGGTCTTCGCCGACCAGGATCACGGCCAGGCCCGGCTGCACGCCGGCGGCGGTGAGCGTGGCCGCGCGCTGGGCGATTTCGGCACGCAATTGTTGGGAAAGTTGGACTCCGTCGATGGGTTGGGCTGGCATGGTGGGGCTCATCACTGGACAAAAATGAAATTATACGGCCCCCACGGGTATCGCGCGCCGCCCTCGGCGCTTCGTTGTCATATTTGACGATAGACAGATGGTTGGGTTTGCAGGGTGGAGTCCCGACTCCACGCGGTACGTCGCGTGCAAGCCCGGCGGTATGCCGCATCCGCATTCGGTGCATGCGATGCGATTTTGGAGCGGTGCATACCGCGTGGAGTCAGGACTCCATCCTACTGGATTCCACATAATGAAACGATATATCGTAATTTGAAAAAGCCAGATGGCACTGGTAGAATCCCATGGCTTATTTTCAGAATTTCATCACAAATCCGCCGCCGGCGATCTGGGGATCGGGGTGGGGCACCAACCAAGGAGACGCATCAATGTCAGCTCAACTCGATCAGTTGACGGCCCAGGCCGCCAATGACCCGGACGTTCTCGAAACAAAGGAATGGCTCGAGGCGCTCGAGGCGGTTATCGAAAACGAAGGTACCGATCGCGCCCACTACCTGATGGAGCGCCTGGTCGACCTGGCGCGCCGCCGCGGCGCCCATATCCCGTTCTCCAGCAACACCGCCTACGTCAACACCATTCCGGCGCACCTGGAAGAGCACTGCCCCGGCAACCTCGAATACGAAGAGCGCCTGCGCTCGTGGATGCGCTGGAACGCGATGGCGATGGTGGTCAAGGCCAACCGCGCCGACGGCGACCTGGGCGGCCACATCTCGTCCTTCGCTTCGCTGGCGAACATGCTGGGCATCGGCTTCAACCACTTCTGGCACGCCCCGACCGAAGACCACGGCGGCGACCTGCTCTACATCCAGGGCCATTCTTCGCCCGGCATCTATGCGCGCGCCTTCCTCGAAGGCCGCTTGAGCGAAGAGCAGCTGCTGAACTTCCGCCGCGAAGTCGACGGCAAGGGCTTGTCCTCGTATCCGCACCCGAAACTGATGCCGGACTTCTGGCAGTTCCCGACCGTCTCGATGGGTCTCGGACCCCTGATGGCGATTTACCAGGCGCGTTTCCTGAAGTACCTGCACGCGCGCGGCATCGCCGACACGGCCAACCGCAAGGTCTGGGTCTTCTGCGGCGACGGCGAGATGGACGAGCCGGAATCGATGGGCGCGATCGGCATGGCCGCGCGCGAGCAGCTCGACAACCTGGTCATGGTCGTCAACTGCAACCTGCAGCGCCTGGACGGTCCGGTGCGCGGCAACGGCAAGATCATCCAGGAACTGGAAGCGGACTTCCGCGGCGCCGGCTGGAACGTGGTCAAAGTCATCTGGGGCCCGGGCTGGGATGCCCTGCTCGCGAAAGACAAGGACGGCATCCTGCAGCGCGTGATGATGGAAACCGTCGACGGCGAATACCAGAACTACAAGGCGAAAGACGGCGCCTACGTGCGCAAGCACTTCTTCGGCAAGCATCCTGAATTGCTGAAGATGGTGGCCAACATGACCGACGACGACATCTGGCGCCTGACCCGCGGCGGCCACGATCCGCACAAGATCTACGCCGCCTTCAAGAACGCCCAGGAAAACAAGGGCACGCCGACCGTCCTGCTGGTAAAAACCGTCAAGGGCTTCGGCATGGGCAAGTCGGGCGAGGCGCGCAACACCGCGCACCAGACCAAGAAGCTCGATGACGAGGCCATCCGCGAAATGCGCGACCGCTTCGCCATCCCTATCCCGGACGACAAGCTGGCCGAGATCCCGTTCTTCAAGCCGTCCGACGATTCGCCGGAAATGAAGTACCTGCACGAGCGCCGCAAGGCCCTGGGTGGCTACCTGCCGCAGCGCCGCGAGAAGGCCGACGAGCAGCTCGTCGTGCCGCCGCTCGAATCGTTCAAGGCCGTGCTCGAGCCGACCGCGCCTGGCCGCGAAATCTCGACCACGCAAGCCTATGTGCGCGTGATCACGAGCCTGCTGAAAGACCAGAGCCTGGGCCAGCGCATCGTGCCGATCCTGGTCGACGAATCGCGTACCTTCGGCATGGAAGGCCTGTTCCGCCAGATCGGCATCTTCAACCAGCAGGGCCAGCTGTATGAACCGGTCGATAAAGACCAGGTCATGTACTACCGCGAGGACAAGGCCGGCCAGATCCTCCAGGAAGGCATCAACGAAGCGGGCGGCATGAGCTCGTGGATCGCCGCGGCGACCTCGTACTCGACCAACAACCGCACGATGATCCCGTTCTACACCTTCTACTCGATGTTCGGGATGCAGCGCGTGGGCGACCTGGTCTGGCTGGCGGGCGACATCCGCGCGCGCGGCTTCCTGATGGGCGGCACCGCCGGCCGCACGACCCTGAACGGCGAAGGCCTGCAGCACGAGGATGGCCACAGCCACATCATCGCGGCGACCATCCCGAACTGCCTGCCCTACGACCCGACCTTCGGCCACGAGGTGGCGGTGATCATCCAGGACGGCCTGCGTCGCATGGTGCAAGAACAGGAAGACGTGTTCTACTACATCACCATCATGAACGAGAACTACGAGCAGCCGGGCCTGAAGCCGGGCCAGGAAGAGGGCATCCTGAAGGGCATGTACCTGTTCCAGCAAGGTGGCGAGGCCCAGAATCGCGTCCAGCTGATCGGCTCGGGCACCATCCTGCGCGAATCGATCTTTGCCGCCGAACTGCTGCAGAACGACTGGGGCGTGGCCGCCGATATCTGGTCGGCACCGTCGCTGTCGCTGCTGGCGCGCGACGGCCAGGATTGCGACCGCTGGAACATGGTCAACCCGACCGCCGAGCAGCGCGTGCCATATGTCACCTCGCTGCTGCAGGAGTCGACTGGCCCGATCGTCGCCACCACCGACTACATGCGCATGTTCGCCGAGCAGATCCGCGCCTACATGCCGAAAGACCGCACCTATAAAGTGCTCGGCACCGACGGCTTCGGCCGCTCGGATTCGCGCGCCAAGCTGCGCGAGTTCTTCGAGGTGAACCGCTACTACGTGACGGTTGCGGCCCTGCGCGCACTGGCTGACGAAGGCAAGATCGACATGGGCGTCGTGGCACAAGCCATCGAGAAGTACGGCATCGATCCGAACAAGCCGAATCCGGTACACGTGTAAATGCTCTGGTGATAGAAGAAGCCGCCGCTCCTTTTCTCCCGAGGGTGCCCCTGACGGGGAGCCCTCGGACCTGCAGGAGCGGTGTGCCATCCCAGGCCAACGAATAATAATGGAGCTAACACTATGAGCATTGTGGAAGTCAAAGTCCCGGATATCGGCGACTTCAAGGAAGTCGAAGTCATCGAACTGATGGTGAAGCCGGGCGACACGATCAAGGTCGACCAGTCGCTCGTGACGGTCGAATCGGACAAGGCGAGCATGGAGATCCCGTCCAGCCACGCCGGCGTCGTCAAGGAATTGAAGATCAAGGTCGGCGACAAGGTTGCCGAAGGGTCGATCGTGCTGCTGCTCGAGGAGGCTGAAGGTGCCACTGCCGCGCCTGCGCCTGCTGCTGAAGCGGCTGCACCGGCCGCCGCTGCACCAGTTGCAGCCCCCGCACCAGCTGCCGCTCCTGCGCCGGCTGCCGCGCCTGCACCTGCACCTGCGCCTGCGCCTGCCTGCCCGCTCCGGCCGCTGCCCCAGCCGGCGACGCATCGAAAGCCCACGCCTCCCCATCGATCCGCAAGTTCGCGCGCGAACTCGGCGTCGACCTGTCGCGCGTGCCCGGCACCGGCCCGAAGAACCGCATCACCCAGCTCGACGTGCAGAACTTCGTCAAGGGCGTGATGGCTGCCGGCCCGACCGCTGCAACACCTGCCAAGGGCGGTTCCGGCGTCGGCCTGGACTTGCTGCCATGGCCGTCGCTCGACTTCTCGAGGTTCGGCCCGACCGAGCTGCTGCCGCTGTCGCGCATCAAGAAGATCAGCGGCCCGAACCTGCACCGCAACTGGGTGATGATCCCGCACGTGACGCAGTTCGACGAAGCGGACGTGACGGACCTCGAACAGTTCCGCGTCGATTCGAACGCGGCGCTGGCCAAGCAGAAGTCGACGGTCAAACTGACCATGCTTGCCTTCGTCATCAAGGCCTCGGTCGCGGCACTGAAAAAATACCCGCAGTTCAATGCCTCGATCGACGAGACCGGCGCGAACCTGATCCTGAAGCAGTACTACAACATCGGCTTCGCGGCCGACACGCCGAACGGCCTGGTGGTGCCGGTGGTGAAGGATGCCGACAAGAAGACGGTGTCGCAGATAGCCACCGAAATGGGCGAACTCTCGGCGCAGGCACGCGACGGCAAATTGAGCCCGGCGAACATGCAGGGCGCGACCTTCACCATCTCCTCGCTGGGCGGCATTGGCGGCACGGCCTTCACGCCGATCATCAATGCGCCGGAAGTGGCGATCCTCGGCCTGTCGAAGTCGGCCATGAAGCCGGTGTGGGATGGCTCGGCCTTCCAGCCGCGCCTGATGCTGCCGCTGTCGCTGTCCTACGACCACCGCGTCATCGACGGTGCCGGTGCCGCACGCTTCGCCGCCTACCTGGCCGAAGTGCTGGCCGACCTGCGCAAGACCCTTCTGTAAGGAGCGCCGAGCATGAGTACTGTTGAAGTAAAGGTCCCGAACATCGGCGACTTCAAGGATGTCGAAATCATCGAGCTGATGGTGAAACCGGGCGACACGATCAAGGTCGACCAGTCGCTCGTCACCGTGGAGTCCGATAAAGCCTCGATGGAGATTCCGTCGACCCATGCGGGCGTGGTCAAGGAGCTGTCGGTCAAGGTTGGCGACAAGGTCAATGAAGGGTCGCTGCTCTTGATGCTGGAGGAATCGGCGCACGCCGATTCCGCTGGTGCGGGCGCAGGCGCTGCGCCTGCTGCTCCGGCTGCTGCTCCTGCCGCGTCGTCCAAGCCGGATGCGCAGATCGGCACCCAGGCCGTCGCGCCGACCGCCGCCGCCGGCCCGACGGATTCCTACGCGCCGGCCCACAAAGCCGACGCCGCCGCGCCGAACGCCGTGCCGGCACCGAACGCCGCCAGCTACAGCGGCCAGGTCGACATCGAATGCGAAATGATGGTGCTCGGCGCCGGCCCTGGCGGCTACTCGGCCGCCTTCCGCGCCGCCGACCTGGGCATGAATACCGTGCTGGTCGAGAAGTACGCGACCCTGGGCGGCGTCTGCCTGAACGTCGGTTGCATCCCGTCGAAAGCGCTGCTGCACATGGCGCACATCATCGACGAGACCGCGCACATGGCGGCCAATGGCGTGACCTTCGCCGCGCCCGAGATCGACATCGACAAGCTGCGCGGCTACAAGGACGGCGTCATCAAGAAGATGACCGGGGGTCTCGCCTTCATGGCCAAGGCGCGCAAGGTCAATATCGTGCAGGGCGTGGGCCAGTTCCTTAGCCCGAACCACATCGAAGTAACAAGCCCGGATGGCGCGAAGAAGGTCGTGAAGTTCGCCAAGGCGATCATCGCCGCCGGTTCCTCGGTCGTGAAGCTGCCCTTCGTGCCGGAAGACCCGCGCATCGTCGACTCCACCGGCGCGCTCGAACTGCGCCAGGTGCCGAAGAAGATGCTGGTCATCGGCGGCGGCATCATCGGCCTGGAGATGGCGACCGTCTACAGCACCCTCGGTGCGCGCATCGACGTCGTCGAAATGATGGATGGCCTGATGCAGGGCGCCGACCGCGAGGCGGTGAAAGTCTGGCAGAAGTACAACGCCCACCGCTTCGACAACATCATGCTCAAGACGAAGACCGTCGGCGTGGAAGCCCTCCCTGAAGGCATTCGCGTGACGTTCGAATCGGCCGAGGCGGGCGTTGCCGCACCGGAACCGCAGCTGTACGACCTGGTGCTCGTCGCCGTCGGCCGCAGCCCGAATGGCAAGAAGATCGCCGCGGACAAGGCCGGCGTGGCCGTGACCGACCGCGGCTTCATCGGCGTGGACGGCCAGATGCGCACCAACGTGCCGCACATCTTCGCTATCGGCGACCTGGTCGGCCAGCCGATGCTGGCGCACAAGGCAGTGCACGAAGCGCACGTGGCGGCGGAAGCGGCGCATGGCGAGAAGGCTTATTTTGACGCGAAAGTGATTCCGTCGGTGGCCTACACCGATCCGGAAGTGGCGTGGGCCGGCCTGACCGAGGACGAAGCCAAGCAGAAGGGCATCAAGGTCGAGAAGGGCCATTTCCCGTGGAACGCCAGCGGCCGCGCGGTCGCCAACGGCCGCGACGAAGGCTTCACCAAGCTGCTCTTCGACGCCGAGACCCACCGCATCATCGGCGGGACGATTGTCGGCACGAATGCCGGCGACATGATCGGCGAAATCGCGCTGGCCATCGAAATGGGCGCCGATGGCGTCGACATCGGCAAGACGATCCACCCGCACCCGACGCTGGGCGAGTCGATCGGCATGGCGGCGGAAGCCTACGAAGGCGTCTGCACGGACTTGCCGCCGCCGCGCAAGCGCTGATTCTTGCCGGGATAGGTAGCGACGAAACCGGGACCGTGAGGTTCCGGTTTTTTTATAGGCTCGGCAAATTGGTCATTGAGGAGAACGCTCCGCCTTGTTATCGAAACAATAAGCTCGTAGACTGCGTATATCAATCGTCCTGATGGCGGGTTATTTGCCAAATCGATGGGGGACGAAATTCCTGCAGATCGCCTTGATTGGTGTCTGGTCTTGCGTTGCGCACTTCATCGTCGCCTTTATTCCTGGCTGCATGTGGGCAACAGCATGCGCGTAATCTGATCAAGTTTGTATGCAATGCACTTAATAAAACCAAACGAATGCAGAGCTCGTGTCCGTTTGTCAGACCTGACCCCACCGTATGTGTGACCCCACCGTATGTGTGTGACCCCACCGTATGTGTGACCCCACCGTATGTGACCCACCGTATGACCCTCTAGGCTGAAGAGCCTACCGCTGAAGTGCCTACCCATATATGCCAACACTTGATGACTTCACCCTCGCGGTGCGCCAGTTGTGCGACTGGGCGCAGGACGCGTCACCTTTGGGGACGCCCAAGTCGGAGATGCTGGCCGCACGGCGTCATCTCTCTGTACTCTATGCCATGGCGGTGGACCTGCCGCGCTGCGAATGCGAATGGGTCGAGCGGCCGCTCTCCCACGAGGAATGGTCGATCGTGTTCAAGCGATTCGGCACGCTACCCGTCGGTTATTACGGTAGCGTCTGCGACCCCTTGGAGGTGCCCGCCGGAGAGGCTGCGCTAGGCGATCTGGCAGACGATCTTGCGGATATCTGGCGCGACCTGAAGGAGGGGTTGCTGGTGTTCGACGACGGCCATCGCGAGGCCGGCGTCGCTGTCTGGCAGGAGTCGTTCGATACGCATTGGGGCGAACACGCCGTGAATGCCTTGGGCGTCATCCATTATTGGCTCGCACGGAACAGATGGCCAGACTAGTCCCTGGAAACGAAAGCCAGGGTTAGGTCTGACATTCGGACACGAGCCCGGCTTGTCGAAATCCATCGTCTTCATTCGTCGTGCGAGGAAGGGCCCGCCTGCGCAGGGCTGGGGTCAGGTCTGACATTCGGACACGAGCTCAGCCATAAACCATCCCTTGGCGCTTCGAATGCGGAGCTTGTGTCCATATGCCAGACCTGACCCCGACGCTGTTCATGATTGCTGGCGTTTGACGGCAGAGCTCGTGTCCGTTTGTCAGACCTGACCCCAGTAGTGTGACCGACCCCAGTAGTGTGACCCCAGTAGTGCGAAATTTGCCGCCGCCGCGCACGCGCTGATTGGCGTCGTTGCTGGAAGGACCGAAGCTGGGGCCGTGAGGTTCCGGTATTTTTTCGTCCAGGGTTCAGGGGGGCAGGCCGGAAAGCGTGCCTGTGGCGGCTTGCCCTTTCCCTTGTCTCACGTTTCTTCGCCGCAAGCGCCCCGCATACCGCAGCCGGCAGCGCGAAGAGCGTAACAATTGTCGTGCTATATGGCAATTGTTCTTCAGCTTGGGTCTATCGGTGGCGCTCTCTGCGCCCTTGTTTTCGGAATGCTGATTCAATGGAGCGACAGCCGTGCGGCATGCATAGGGAGGAAGAGCACATGGAAATCGGATTCGTCGGCCTGGGCGCCATGGGGCGCGGGATGGCAGCCAACCTGCTCAGGTCAGGCCACCTGCTGCGCGTCTGGAACCGCAGTGTGGCGCCCGCGCAGGAGCTGGCTGTGCAGGGCGCGCATGCGATGGACACCCCGGCCGAGGCAGGGGCGGTGGACGTGCTGTTTTCGATGCTGGCCGACGACGCCTCCACGCGCGCGGTCCTGGTCGAGGGCGGGGCGCTGGCGGCCATGAAGCCGGGTAGCGTGCACGTCAACATGGCCACCGTCTCGGTTGCCTTTGCGCGCGAGATGGCGGCACTGCACCGCGAGCAGGGCATCGGCTACGTCGCCGCGCCGGTGCTGGGACGGGTCGACGTGGCGGCGGCCGGCAAGCTCAATATCGTCGCGGCCGGGCCGGCGGAACTCATCCAACGCGTGCAGCCCCTGTTCGACCTGATGGGCCAGAAGACCTGGCGCTTCGGCGATGCGCCCGAGCAGGCGAACGCCGTCAAGCTCGGCGCCAACCTGACGCTGGCCTGCGCAATCGAGGCGATGGGCGAGTCGGTCGCGCTGGCGGGGGCGCACGGCATCGACGCGGGCGGCTTTCTCGACCTGCTCAGCAGTACGCTGTTTGCCGGCTCGCCCGTCTACAAGGGGTATGGCGGCATGATCGCGCAGGAGCGCTACAGTCCAGCGGGATTCAAGCTGGCGCTGGGCTGGAAGGATGTCGGGCTGGCCAACGATGCGGCGCAAGCGCAGGGCGTGCGCCTGCGCTTCGGGGAAGTGTTGCGCGAGACCTTGCAGGAAGCCGTCAGGCGCGGCGACGGGGAACTGGACCTGGCGGCGCTGGCGAAGATGTCGAAGGTGGATCGTCAGTAGGCTGGTCGACTGGCTGTGCAGCGGCGCGAAGGGGTTTGTGGCGTTGCCGATGCGGTCCGGGTGCTTCCGAGGGCAGCAGATTCGCGGGATTGTTGCCGGTAACAATCGCCGCATCGGCAGCGAAGCTGCAACCCCACGAGGACCGTGCCGTGAGTGCCGTCTGCACTGTGTTTCGGTTGTGCCCCGGCGCGGCCTTGCCTATGATGAAAGTGCAAGCGGACGGCGCGGCTTGGCGCCGGTACAGTGGCTGACTGCCACAGGAGACGGATATGGAAGAGCACGCTACTGAATATGTCGGGACGCTGTTCGTCCTGCCCGAATCGCGCTGCTTCGAGCTGAACACGACCGTGCATGGCGCGCCGGTCACGCTGACGGGCACCGTGACCCAGCAGCTGGCGGCGCGCTTTGCCGGCAACGCGGCAGCGGGCGAGCAGGTCGATGTGCGCCGGCTGGCGCTCGAGCCGCGCCGGGTCGAGGTGCTGACGCGCGAAATCCACGAGCGCCACCGGGCACCGCGCAAGGTGCATTTCCTGATGCGGGTGCTCGACGGCGGTGTCCAGGCCGGTTTCGCGGGCGCGGCCGGATAAGGCGTAAGGTGGACGGCTGGACCGCCAAGGAGGCTTCGACGCGGCGCGGCCGCCCGCCGTCCACGCGTTCAACCGGCTCTTGATACCTCGCGACGATGCATGCGCCCGTTGGACGCGTGGACGGCGCCTGCGACGCGTGCATGCACGCAGCCGGGCGGAGCCGTCCACCCTACGGGCAGCGGCGCGGTGTTAACGCAGCTTTACCGGGGCGACGGTCAGCGCCTCGCCGACCTCGATCGCCGCCTTCTCGAAGGTGGGCGGACCGAACTTGCCGCGTGCCTCGCGGCTGAAGCCGTAGCGCTCGCTCGGCATGCCGAGCGGGTTGCGGTCGAGCCGGTCGTTGTCGTTGGCGTCCTGGTAGGCCAGCACGGCGTAGGCGCCGGCGGGCACATCCTTCAGGGTGACGATGGTCTCGCCGTCGCCGGCCGGGGCCGAGGCGCTGTAGCCGCACTGTTTCAGGAAGCGTTCCTTGTCGCAGACCGCGACATTCACCTTGCCCCTGGCGCCCTTGATGCCGGAGACGCGGACTTCGACGTTGCCGGCCATGGCGTTGGCAAGCAGGCCGCAGGAAAGAAACCAGGTCAGTGCGCTACGAAAAAGCATGGGCAATCCTCTGTTGATGTGTTGAAGTGCGTGGCCGCAAATCCCAGCCGTGCGAGCGGGCGCCGTGGTAGGCTGTCGTCATTCCGGTTCACCCGTTTTTCCGACCCATTCTGCTCACCACCATGCTGCTCAATTCGCTCGTCCTTCTTGCCACCGTCGTGCTGATGGAAGTGTTTTCCATTGTCGCGCACAAGTACGTGATGCATGGTTTCGGTTGGGGCTGGCACCGCTCGCACCACGAGCCGCGTACCGGCTGGTTCGAGAAGAACGACCTGTATGCCGTCGTGTTCGCCGGCGTGGCCATCGCCCTGATCTGGTTCGGCACCGAGGGCGCCTGGCCCCTGCAATGGATCGGTGCCGGCATGACGGCGTATGGCCTGCTGTACTTCGTCGCCCACGACGGCCTGGTACATGGGCGCTGGCCGTTTCGCTACGTGCCGCGCAGTGGCTACCTGAAGCGGCTGTACCAGGCCCACCGCATGCACCATGCGGTGGCCGGCAAGGATGGCGCCGTCTCCTTCGGCTTCCTGTACGCGCCCTCGGCCGCCACCCTCAAGCGGCAGTTGCAGGCGCTGCACGGAGGTGCGCTTCCCCCTCGGGCGTCCCCTCGGGCGTCCCCTCGGGCGGACGCTGCCACAGATGCGCGGGACGCGGCTGCGCCGACGCCAGCCGCGAAGTAAGCGCCGTTACGCCGCCTTTCGCCAGCAGCCACAGTTTCATGGTCTTCGAAGTGCCGACGCGTTCGTCCCAGGCGTGCGCGCCGCGCCGCTTCACTTCGATGCCGATCTGGCGGTAGACGTTGCGCGCGGTGGCGATAGCCCAGGCCGAGCGCAGCGGCAGCGCAGGGATGCCGGCCGCGGCCGAGTCGTAATAGGGTTCGGCATGATCCACCAGGCGCGCCGCCACGCGCGACAGCGCCACGCGGTAGCGCGGCAGTGCCAGGTCCGCCGGCGGAATGCCCGCTTCCTGCAGCCACTCGGCGGGCAGGTAGCAGCGCCCGTTCCTGGCGTCGTCGACGATGTCGCGCGCGATGTTTGTCAGCTGGAAGGCCAGCCCGAGGTCGCAGGCGCGGTCGAGCACCGCAGGATCTTTCGCCCCCATGATCGAGGCCATCATCAGGCCGACCACGCCTGCCACGTGGTAGCAGTAGCGCAGGGTGTCGTCGATCGTCTGGTAGCGCGCGCCCTCGACATCCATCGCGAATCCCGCCAGGTGGTCGAACGCGTAGCGCGGCGCAATGGCGTGTTTCAGCGCGACTTCCTGGAAGGCGGCAAATGCCGGGTCCTGCATCGCTTCGCCTGCATAGGCACGGCGCGTCTGCTCGTAGAGCTTCTCCAGTTCGCGCGTGGCGTCGTGGCCCGCGGGCGCGACGGTGCTGGAGCCCAGCTCCTGGCCGTCGACGACGTCGTCGCAGTGGCGGCACCAGGCGTAGAGCATCAGCACGCTGCGCCGGGTGGCCGGGTCGAACAGGGTTGCTGCCGCAGCAAAACTCTTCGACCCGACCGCGATGGTGCGGGTTGCGTGTTCAAACAACGCCTCGCTCATGCCCGCGCCTCTTCCAGCATCAGGCCGGCGGTGGCCTTGACCGAGCCGATCACGCCCGGCACGCCCGCGCCCGGATGGGTGCCGGCACCGACCAGGTAGAGGTTGTGCAGGGCGCTGTCGCGGTTGTGCGGCCGGAACCAGGCGCTCTGCGTGAGGATCGGTTCGAGCGAGAAGGCCGAGCCGACGTGGGCATTGAGCTCGTCGCGGAAATCGAAGGGCGTGAAGATGCGGCTGGTGACGAGCTGGCTGCGCAGTCCCGGCATGTAGCGCTTTTCCAGGTAGTCGAAGATGCGGTCGCGGTAGCGCGGACCTTCGACCGACCAGTCGATCGGCGCATTGCCGAGGTGCGGCACGGGCGCCAGCACGTAGTGGCTGCCGCAGCCCGGGGGCGCGAGCGAGGGGTCGGTCACGCAGGGCGCGTGCAGGTAGAGCGAGAAGTCGTCCGCCAGCTCCTTGCCCGTGAAAATCTCGTCGATCAGTCCGCGGTAGCGCGGGCCGAAGCACACCGTGTGGTGCTGCAGCTGGCTGTGATGGTGGTCCAGGCCGAAGTACAGCACGAACAGCGAATTACTGAAGCGCTTCTTGCGCAGCGCCTGCGCCTGCGCGGGCCGCGCGCGTGCCCGCCAAGGAGGTCGGCATAGGTGTGGACGACGTCGGCGTTGGACGCCACCGCGTCGGCCGGGAACAGGCGGCCGTCTTCCAGGCGCACGCCGCTGGCGCGTTCGCCTTGCGTTTCGATGCGCGCCACGGCGGCGTTCAGTTCGATGCGTCCGCCGATGTCCTCGAACAGGCGCACCAGGCCGCGCACCAGGGCGCCGGTGCCGCCACGCGGGAACCACACGCCCCAGCGCCGTTCCAGCGCGTGGATCAGGGTGTAGATCGAGGATGTCGCAAACGGATTGCCGCCGACCAGCAGCGAGTGGAAGGAAAACGCCTGGCGCAGGTGCTCGTCCTGGACGAATTTCGACACCATGCCGTAGACGCTGCGCCAGGCCTGCAGCTTGGCCAGCTGCGGGCCGGCGGAGATCATGTCGCGGAAGGACAGGAAGGGCACGGCGCCGAGTTTCAGGTAGCCCTCGTCGAACACGGCTTTCGAGTAGGCGAGGAAGCGCTGGTAGCCGGCGACATCAAGCGGGTTGCGCGCATGGATTTGCCGGTCGAGCGCCTCCTGGTCGTTGGCATAGTCGAAGTGGCTGCCGTCTTCCCAGCACAGGCGGTAGAAGGGCGCGACCGGCAGCATCTCGACGTAATCCTCGATGCGCTTGCCGGCCGCCGCGAACAGCTCCTCGATGCAGGACGGATCCGTGATGACGGTGGGGCCGGCATCGAACACGAAGCCCTGGTCCTCGTAGACATAGGCGCGTCCGCCCGGCTTGTCGCGCTTTTCCAGCAGGGTAGTCTGCATGCCGCTGGCCTGCAGGCGGATGGCCAGGGCCAGGCCGCCGAAACCGGCGCCGACGACGACCGCCTTTTTCGCATCAATCATTCTGCATTTCCGATCTGATCTGGTGAGGGTGGATCTTGCACGCGGCCGCAATGGCCGCGCGCACCGGCACGGGTGGTTTGCCGCTGAGCAGGCGCAGCTTGTCGCGCAGGCGCAGGCGGCCGGCGTAGAAGTGTGTGATCAGGGGCGCCGGCAGGCGGTAAAAACGCTGCATCACGCGCCAGCGCGCATCCGGACTGCCCGCCAGGAAGAGCATGCGGTTGAGCAGCCGGAAAAAGCGCTGGCGGCGCCACTCGCTGCGCGCCTCGTCGCGGATGGCGTCGAACAGGCGCGGCGCGCTGAAATCCGAAAACGTCGCGACCCGCTCGACCAGGCGCACCGCGTGCGGCAGCGAATAGCCGGTGGTCGAGTGGAACAGGCCCGCGCGCAATCCGGCGCAGGGCTGGCCGGCGAGGTCCTTCCAGTAGGCGTCGAAGTCGCCCGCCAGCACGATGGGCAGCGAGCCGTGCTCCTCGCGCAGCAGCTCGGCGACGCGCCAGCCGTGGGATGCTACATAGTCCGCGATGTTTGCGCGCAGGCGCTCCGGTTCCCACTCCGTGCCATCGACGTAATGGGTGTCTTCGATGAGCAGCCGCCGCTCGTCGAAGGGCAGTACGTACACGAAACGGTAGCCGCCTTGCTGCGCGACCCTGGCGTCCATGATGATCGGCGCCGTGAGGCCATGGGGCGCATCGAGCCGCAGCTCCTGGCCGAGGAAGGTCTGGTAGCCCAGCGCCAGGCGCGGCGTCGCGCGCACGCCGCGGCCATCGATGACGGCGTGCGCGTGCAGGGTTTCGCCACCGGCCAGGGTGACGCTGGTCGGCGTGAGCGTATCGACCGGGGTATCGAGGCGTAAGGCCGGTCCGAGCGCCGCTTCGATCACGCGCGCGAAGTCGTGCGACATCACGCTGGCGTAGCCACTGTCCATCGTGCGCGCATGGTCCGGGAATACCACGTCGTAACGCGGCCACTGCGCGGAGACGAGCGGCGCCAGCCACGTGCGCTGCGCGTCGCTCAGGTCGCCGTCGTGGAAGGACCCGGTGTGGTTGCCGCCGATCCCGCCGGACGCTTCCAGCAGCAGGATGCGCAGGGCAGGGCGCAGCGTGCGCAGGCGCCAGGCGATCAAGCCATTGGCCAGGCCGCCGCCGACGAGGATCAGGTCCCAGGCGGCTGCGCCACCGGGGAGCGTGCGGCTTATCCAAGGCTGGCCACTCCTGCTTCCGCGCCGGCATGGGCAGCGGGGGCCAGGCCGAGGGCGTCCTCGATGAGGTCGGCCGCGCGCGCCGTGCCGCCGGCCCGTGCCAGGTCGTCGGCCAGCGGCGCCATGCGTTCGGCGAAAGCGGGATCGTCCAGCAGCCGGCGCAGGGCGCCGGCGATCTGCCCGGCGCTGGCGAAACGCGGCGACAGGCGCAGGCCGATGCCGGCGTGAACGATGCGCGCGGCCGCGCCGGGCTGGTCAAAGGCGATGGGCATGGCCAGGATGGGCGTGCGCGTGGCGATGGCATCCATCACCGTGTTCCAGCCCGCGTGCGAGACCACGGCGTCTGCACGCGCCAGCACTTCCTGCTGCGGCGCGAACGCACAGACCCAATCGGCGCCCGCGCGGCGCAGGGCTTCTTCCTGTTGCGCGTTCAGGCCCCCACAATGGGCGACGAGCAGCTGCACACCCTCCTGGCGGCAGGCACGGGCGATGCGCTTGAAGAGCGCCAGGCGGCCGCCCTGCATGGTGCCGAGCGAAGCGAACACAAAAGGGCGAGCGGGATCGACCGGGGTATGCCGACCGCGCCAGCTGCCGCGCCGGCGCTCTTGCGTGAGAAGCGCAGCGGACCGACATGGTGAAACTGCGGCGGCAATGCCTTGCGCGGGAATTCGAACGAAGCAATCGTCTGGCTGACCTGCACCGAGGGCGAGAGGCACTCGTGCAGCGCGTGGCGCGGCTCCAGCCCCAGGCGCCGCGCATGCGCTTCGATGACTTTCGCGTGGGGCGACATCAGCCAGTCGTAGACGCGCGTGCTGCCCTCAACCATATGGCGCCCGCGTTCGCTGGCATCAAAGGCGAAAGGCATCACCGGCAGCGGAATGCCGCTCTCGCGGTTGACCGGCAGGGCACAGGCCACCGACACGAACGGCAGGCAGGCCCAACCCTTCCGCGACCAGGCCGCCGGCCGCTTCCATCTGGTCGACCAGCAGGGCGTCGATGCCGAGCGCCGCAATCGCGGCCGGCAGTTCCTTGCACAGCATGTCGGTGGTGCGCGCCAGGTCCTGGATGACGCGGCGCAGGCCCAGCGGGCCACCCGGGCTGGCGGCGCGGCGCAGGTTGCCGGCGAGCGAACCGGCCGGGTGGGTGTCCGCGCCGAGCGCGTGAAATTGCAGCGCGCCCGGCGGCATGTCCTCCAGGTAGGCCGCGGCGTCGAGCTGGTGCAGGAAGGTGACACGGTGGCCGCGTGCCACCAGTTCGAGGCCGAGGGCGGCCATGGCCTGGAAGTGACTATAAAGGCGGGTGTCACCACGCCGAAGTGGGCCATGCACGAAATCCTTTGTCCAGACGGGTCGATATGGGCGTGGCACGCAGCGAGCGTGCCTGGCATCCCTTCAATGGTGCACGGCGTAGTCGGGCTGGCGCGGCGCGGACACCGGTGCCATGCCCTGGCCGAACAGGCTGCCGACGAAGCGGCGCGTACCCTGCTTGCTGCCGATGGCGTCGGTCAGGCAACGGTCGGCCTCGTGCAGGTGGTCCATCAGGCGGCGCCGCGCCTCGTCGAAGCCGAGCGTGTTGATGAAGGTGGACTTGCCGACATCCTTGCCGATGTCCTTGCCGGTGACGCTCGGGTCCATGTCCGGGCCGTCCTGGAAATCGTCGCGGATCTGGAAGGCGTGACCGGCCGCCAGCGCGAAGGCGCGCAGCGACTGCGAGACGCAATCGTCAGTTTCGGCAATGATGGCCGCCATATCGACGGCCGCGCCGAGCAGCACGCCCGTTTTGAGTTCATTCGTGGTGGCGATGTCCTCGGCCGAGCGGGCGCCGCCCTGCAGGTCGAGGAACTGGCCGCGCACCAGGCCCTGCGCGCCGATGGTTTCCGACAGCCGTGCCACCAGGCGCGCGCGGACCGCGGGCGGGATGTCCTGCGCGGATGCCAGGATGCCGAAGGCGCGGCTGAGCAGGGCGATCGAGGACAGGATGGCGACATCTTCGCCGAACTGCACGTGGATGGTCGGCTTGCCGCGGCGCAAGCGGGCGTCGTCCATGCAGGGCATGTCGTCGAGGATGAGCGAGGCCGCATGCACCAGTTCGACGGCGCAGGCGACGTCGATCAGGGCCGGCGAATCGCAGCCGAGGTCGCGGGCGACGAGCATCAGCAGGAGCGGGCGCATGCGCTTGCCCGAGCCCAGCGCGCCGGCGCGCATGGCGGCCGCCAGGCGGTCCGAGTTCGGGCCGCTGTCGGAGAGCAGGAAAGCGAGGCGGTCTTCCAGTTCCTCGCGCACGCGCTCGAGTTCCGCGCCCGCGATATCTCCCGGATTTTCCAGCTCGAGCCTGGCGAACCGTCGTGCCTGCGTAGTCATGCGCGTTCTCCCGCCAAGATCTTGAACAAAGTCGTGAATAAAAAATTGATGAATTTATTGTTCATGATACCGGAAATGCAATGACAAAATGATTAACGCCGTCAACCGTGCGCACGGAACCGCATCCGGTATTTACGTGCTTTTGGCGCAGTTTAGTTGCATTTTGGAAGCAAAGTCCGGATATTCATCGGCGTCCCTCCGGGGCAAGGGCGCAGGCTGAGCAGAAGGGCAATCAAACCGGGACGTTATGCAATGTTTGTAAATGATTAAATCGCGTTTCCGTCCGTTGAATACGATGCCGCCGTTGTGCGCGGCCCTCGCGACAGGCAAAAAAAATGCCGCAGGGTGCAAGCCCGGCGGCATTTTTATGGGCGCAGGGCGCCCGTGCAGATCGGTCAGCTGTAACTGGTCCAGGTCTGCGGGATTTCGATATGGCCGGACTTGGCCGCATCGGCATAGGCGCGCATTTCGGCGACCACAGCTTCAAGCTGTTCGTTGCCGGGGTTCTGGAGGAAACCCTTTACGCGCTCATGCAATGCAGCCTGCTGGTCGCGCCATTCGTAGCGGGAGGTCTTGCTCATGCTGCCCCCTTGCGGTGTACCGCCGTGATGTTCTTGTTGAGATCCATGACATCCTCCTTGATAAGGGGTTCAGCTTCGCACAATGGACGCACCAGGTCGGTGCGTTCCCGCACATTCTCCCAGCTCGATTAGCGTAGTACGGCCCGGTAGAACAGGGCCAGGCGCCCGTCGAGCAGGCGATGTGCCTCGTCGCGCGGCGGCTGCTTGTGCGGGAACACGAAGCGCTGCACGGAGTCGCCGGCGATGGTGCTGGTGAGGATGGTCGGCAGCTGGGCAAAGGGCAAGTCCTCGCGCAACTGGGCACGCACGTCGGGCCGCGCGAAATAGCGCTCGAGCATCTCGCGCGTCAGGCGCGGGCCGGCGCCGTAGAAGATTTCGGCCAGCTCGGGATTGCCCGGCGCTTCGGCGATCACCACGCGCTGCATCGCGATCAATTGTTCTTTCGCCAGCAAGTCGAAGAACTGGTGCGCGAAGTCGTCCACCACCTCGCGGAACGGACGCGTGTCCTTGTCCATGTCGCGCATGCGGAAGAACTGGTCGCGGCGCGACATCAGGACGGCATTGAGCAGCCCGGCCTTGCCGCCGAACTTCACATAGATGGTACGCACCGCCACGCGGGCGGCGCGGGCGATGGACTCGAGGCTGGTGCGGGTATAGCCGTTGCTCAGGAACAGTTGGGCGGCAACGTCGATCAGGTCCTGGATGCGGGCCTCGACGTCGCTGGCCTTGGGCCTGCCCGCGCTGCGCAGGCTCGCGCCGGCAGCCGCTTGCGATGGTTTGCTCATGGCACCACTGTAAAGCAGCGACAAATGAAATGCAACCGTTTCATTTCTTGACGGCTCGGCCCGGATGAAGAATAATGTCCGGAATTGTTATTCCAGAATTCTGTTCCTACTTCCTATCGGAGTCGTTTCATGTCCCAAACGCAGCCTTCGAGCGAGCACAAGCCGCTCGGCACCGTTCCTCCCGCTACTCCGGTGAATGCCGCGGCTGCCGCCGGCAAGACTCCGCCCAACAAGCGCGTGCTGTTCGTGGTCGGCGTGATCGCGCTGGCTGCGCTCGGCGCCGGCGGCCGCATGTGGTACCGCAGTCATTATTTCGTCGACACCGAGAACGCGTATGTCGCCGGCCACGTGCACCCGGTCTCGGCGCGCATCGCCGGTGTCGTCACGCGCGTGCTGGTCGAGGACAACCAGCATGTGAAGACGGGCGACGTCATCGCCGAACTCGATCCGAGCGACCAGCACGTGCGCGTCGAGCAGATCGAGGCGCAGATCGCCAGCGCCCGGCAGCAGGTAATCCAGGCCGATGCCCAGGTTGCGCAAGTACGCGCCCAGGCCCAGGCGGCCCAGGCGCAAGTCGGCCAGGGCCAGGCGCTGGCGCTGCGCGCGCCAGGACGCCGAGCGTTTCGGCCAGCTGTACAACAAGCAGATGAAGGCTGTCTCGAAGGCCGAAGTCGATGCCGCCAACGCCGCCCGCACGGCCGCCGCCGCCGACGTGAATGCACGCCAGGACAACGCCGCCGCCGCGCAGGCCCAGATCAACGCCGCCTCGTCGGCGCGCGACGTGCTCAAGGCGCAGATCAAGGTGCTGCAGGCGCAGCTGAAGGACGCGAAGCAGCAGGTCGGCTACAGCCGCATCGTGGCCCCGGTGGACGGCCGCATCGGCCGCCGCAGCGTCGAAGTCGGCGCGCGCGTGCAGCCGGGCCAACAACTGGTCGCCGTGGTCGAGGACAAGGTCTGGGTCAACGCCAACTTCAAGGAAACCCAGCTGGCAGGCCTCAAGCCCGGCCAGGTGGTGGACCTCGAAGTCGACGCACTGCCGGACGAGCACCTGGTCGGCCGCGTCGACAGCTTCTCGCCGGCCTCGGGCAACCAGTTCGCGCTGCTGCCGGCCGATAACGCCACCGGCAATTTCACCAAGATCGTGCAGCGCGTGCCGGTGAAGGTCACGCTGGCGCCCGCCGACGTGCAGCGCCTGGCGGGCCGGCTGGTGCCGGGCATGTCGGTGGTGGCGGAAGTCGACCTGCGCCAGAAGCACGAATCGAATAACGAGCAACAGCGCGAGACCGCGCGCACGGCTGCGGCCAAATAAGGACGCTTCATGACGAGTACGACCAAGCCTGCGCAGGCGGGGTTTCCGGCGCGCCCGCCGCCGGTGCGCGCGTCGATGCCCGCACCTGGATCGCGGTCGCCGCCGGCATGCTGGGCGCCTTCATGGCGGTGCTCGACATCCAGATCACCAACTCCTCGCTGCGGGACATCCTGGGCACGCTGTCGGCGACCCAGGAAGAGGGGTCCTGGATCTCGACCGCCTACCTGTGCGCCGAGATCGTCGTCATTCCGATGACGGCGCTGTTCGCGCGCGCCTTCGGCGTGCGCCGCTACATGATCGGCACCACCGCGCTGTTCCTGCTGTTCTCGACCCTGTGCGGCGCGGCCTGGAACCTGGAAAGCATGATCGTCTTCCGCATGCTGCAGGGCTTCACCGGCGGCGCGCTGATCCCGATGGCGATGACGCTCGTGATGACGCGCCTGCCCACCACCAAGCGCGCGGTCGGCATGGCGATCTTCGGCCTCACCGCGACGCTGGCGCCGGCCATGGGCCCGACCCTGGGCGGCTACCTGTCCGAGCTCTACGGCTGGCCCTCGATCTTCTACATCAACTGGGTGCCGGGCGTGCTGCTCATCGCCGGCATGATCTATGGCCTCGACAAGGAGCCTGCGCAGCTCAAGCAGCTGCTCAATGCCGACTGGCTCGGCATCGGCTTCATGGCCCTCGGGCTGGGCTGCCTGACGATCTTCCTGGAAGAGGGCAACTCGAAGGACTGGTTCGATTCGCAGTTCATCATCAACTTCGCGGCGCTGGCGCTGATCGGCATCCTCGGCTGGATCGTCACCAGCTTCACGCGCCAGCAGACCTTCGTGAACCTGCGCCTGTACGGCCAGCGTAACTTCCTGATCGCCACCGTGCTGTCGGCCGTCACCGGCATGGGCCTGTATGGCTCGTCCTACCTGCTGCCGCTGTACCTGGGCCAGATCGCCGGCTACACGCCGATGCAGATCGGCGAAGTCATCGCCTGGGTCGGCCTGCCGCAGCTGATCGTGATGCCATTCGCGGCGGCCATGTCCTCGAAAGTCGACAACCGCATCATGTGCAGTTTCGGCCTCTTGATGTTCGGCGGCTCCTGCCTGATGAATGCCTTCATGGACGCTTCCACCGGCTACGACCAGCTGATGGTGACGCAGATCGTGCGCGCCATCGGCCAGCCTTTCGTGATGCTGACGCTGTCGAATTTCGCGATGAACGGCATCGCCCAGAAGGACATGCCGTCGGCCGCGAGCCTGTTCAACATGACCCGCAACCTGGGCGGCTCGGTCGGCATCGCCATGCTGGCGACCTCGCTCACCAACCGCGAGCACTTCCACTCGGCGCGCCTGGGCGAGTCGATCTCGAGCTACGCGGCGCCGACCCAGGAGCGCCTCGATGCGATGACCCAGGCTTTCGTCGCCTCCGGCATCGATCCGGCGACGGCCGCCAACCAGGCACTGGCCGCGCTCGACCGCATCGTCCGCCGCGAAGCCTATGTGATGGCTTACAACGACGGCTTCTGGATCGTCGGCGTCATCCTGGTGAGCTGCATTGCCATGGTCTGGCTCGCCGACAAGGTCAAGTCCCCCGGCGGCGCCGGCGGCGGCGCGCATTGAGCCCCCCATTTAAAAGATGAAAAACATGTTCGCTTCCTACGCCACATCGTTCAACTCCCTCCCGCGCCGCGCGCTGCTGGCCGTGGCCGCCGCCACGCTGGTCTCCGGCTGCATGACCATCGGTCCCGACTTCGCCGAGCCGAAGGTCCAGGAAACCGCTGCCTACCGCCACCTGGACAACACCGCTGCCGACAGCGCACGCCTGCCGTCGACCTGGTGGACCGCTTTCAACGACGCGACGCTGTACACGCTCGAGGAACGCGCACTGAGCGACAGCCCGGGCGCGAAAGCCGCCGCGCAGCGCCTGCTGCAGGCGCAGGCCCAGCTGGGCGTGGTGCGCGCCGGCCAGGCGCCGAGCGTGTCGGTGAGTGCCGGCGTGTCCAACTCGCGCACCTCGTCCGAGACCTCGCAGGGCCTGGCGCTGGGCCACCGCTCGATCGAGGGCAACAACTTCTCGGTGGGCGCTTCGCTGTCCTATGAACTCGATCTGTGGGGCCGCGTGCGCCGTGTGGTGGAAGCGGCCGATGCCGGCGCGCTGGCCGCGCAGAACGACCGCGACGGCGTGCTCCTGATGCTGACCGGCCAGGTGGCGCAGAGCTACTGGCAGCTGCGCGGGCTCGACGCCGAACGCGCCATCCTGGCCAATGCGCTGGCGGCGCGGCGCGAGGCGCAGGAACTGATCGAGGCCCGCTTCGATGCCGGCCTGTCGAACGAACTCGATGTGTCGCGCACCCGCATCGAACGCGCCAACGCCGAAGCGGACCTGCATGAGGTCGAGCGCCAGCGCAACCTGGTCGAGCACGCGCTGGCCATCCTGGTCGGCACCTCGCCGAGCGCGCCGCTGCTTGCGCCCGCGGCCGCCGGCGCTGCCGCTGCCGCCAACGATCCCGGTCGGCCTGCCGGCCAGCCTGCTGTCGCAGCGTCCGGACCTGGCCGCGAGCGTGGCCAACCTGCGTTCGGCAAACGCCCAGGTGGGCGTGGCGGAAGGCGCCTTCTACCCGGCGCTGACCCTGACCAGCAACTTCGGCTATGCCTCGGAAGCGCTGCGCGACATCAGCAACAGCGGCGCGCGCCAGTTCTCGATCGGGCCGCTGGCCTTGACCTTGCCGGTCTTCGACGGCGGCCGCAACCGCGCCAACCTGGCCTTGTACCGCGCGCGCTACGAGGAAGCGGTGGCGAACCACGAGAGCCGTCTGCTGACGGCCCTGCGCGAAGTGGAAGACGCGCTGTCGGACGCGCAGCAGCGCCAGAAGCAGGGCGACGTGCAGGCGCAGGCACAGCAGGCGGCCAGCCGCGCGCTGCTGGTGGCCCAGGCACGCTACGAGCGCGGCATCTCGACCTATCTCGACGTCACCGACGCCCAGCGCAGCGCACTGGCGGCGGACCGCGCCGCGGCCCAGATCCGTACCCAGCGTTTGCTGGCCTCGGTGGCGGTGGCGCGCGCGCTTGGCGGCGGCTGGGAACAGAAGCCGGCGGAAGCGACGGTGCTGTCGAAATAACCTGGGGTGGGCACGGAGTGCCCACCCTGCGCCCGCCGGCCGCATCCGCGCCTGGTCTTCTCCCCACCGTATTACAATCCCCTGATTGCACCTACAACAACCGGGGGACCCATGAAACACCTTCTCGCACCCATCGTGCTGGCCCTCGCCGCCGGCACCGTCTGCGCCGCCGAGGCACCCGCCGTCAAGCCGCATGCCGCCAGCGCCGCCGAACTGAACGCGATGGCCAAGCGCTTCGCCCCGATCGAACTGCGCGCCGATATCGCCGCCCTGTCGAAAGGCGACCGCGCAGCGATTGCCAAGCTGGTGGAGGCGGCAAAGATCATCGACACCCTGCAGCTGCGCCAGCGCTGGGCCGGCAACGAAGCGCTGTGGGCCGCGCTGCAGAAGGACACCACGCCGCTGGGCCGCGCCCGGCGCGACGCCTTCTGGCTGAACAAGGGACCCTGGTCCATCATCGACGGCAACGCCTCCTTCATGCCGGCCGAGTATGCCGGCATCGCCATTCCCGCGCACAAACCCGACGGGGCGAATTTCTATCCGGCCGCTGCCAGCAAGGAAGCACTGGAAGCGTGGATGAACACCCTGCCGCCGAAGGAGAAGGAAGCGGCCCAGTGGTACTTCACCGTGATCCGTAACGGCGCGGACGGAAAGTTCCGCACGGTGCCGTACTCCGAGGAATACAAGCCCGAACTGGAACAGCTGGCAAAGCTGCTGCGCGAAGCCGCCGCCAGCACCGACAACGCCTCGCTGAAGAAATTCCTGAGCCTGCGCGCCGACGCCTTCCTGTCGAACGACTATCTCGCTTCGGACTTCGCCTGGATGGACCTCGATTCGCCGGTCGACATCACCATCGGCCCGTATGAAACCTATAACGACGAGCTGTTCGGCTACAAGGCTGCCTTCGAGGCCTATGTCAGCGTGCGCGACGCGAAGGAGACGCGGAAGCTCGACTTCTTCGGCAAGCACATGCAGGAGCTGGAAGACAACCTGCCCGTCGACCCGAAATACCGCAATCCGAAGGTAGGGGCGCTGGCGCCGATGGTGGTGGTCAACCAGGTGTATGGCGCGGGCGACGGCAACATGAGCGTGCAGACGGCCGCCTACAACCTGCCGAACGACGAACGCATCATCCGCGAGCGCGGCTCGAAACGGGTCATGCTCAAGAACGTGCAGGAAGCGAAGTTCGAGTCGACCCTGAAACCGATCACGAAGCTGGTGCTCCGCCCACAAGACCAGAAGGACCTCGATTTCGATTCCTTCTTCACCCACATCCTGGCCCACGAAATCACCCACGGCCTGGGTCCGCACCACACGAAGGGGGGCGAGCAGGAATCGACCCCGCGCCAGGACCTGAAGGAAACCTATTCCACCATCGAGGAAGCCAAGGCCGACGTCACCGGCCTGTGGGCGCTGGGCTACATGATGGACAAGGGCCAGTTGAAGGACACGCTGGGGCAGGGCGCGGCAGCGGAGCGCAAGCTGTACAACACTTTCCTCGCTTCGTGCTTTCGCACGCTGCACTTCGGCCTGACCGATTCGCACGCGCGCGGCATGGCGATCCAGGTCAACTACCTGCTCGACAAGGGCGCTTTCGTTGCCCACGGCGACGGCAGGTTCTCGGTCGACTTCAAGAAGATCAAGGCGGCCGTGGCCGACCTCGACCGCGAGTTCCTGACCATCGAGGCAACCGGAGACTACGCGCGCGCCAGGGCGATGATGGCGAAGTACGTCGTCATCCGCCCGAGCGTGCAGAAGGCGCTCGACCGGATGAAGGCGGTGCCGAACGATATCCGTCCCGGCTTCGTCACCGCGGCTTCCCTTACTGACGCTTCCCAGCGCTAGTATTTTTTCGATAAATCCGATGATTTACAACAGATGAGTAAAAAATAGCGTTGTAATTTGACGAATTCCATGGCTGTTCTGTTATAGTCGCCACATTTCCACACGGCAATAACTGGGTGTGGCGCATCCGGCGCGTGTCCGGCTGACCTATAGCGAGCTTCCATGTTTTCTTCGAAAATGACGATCGGCGCCCGACTGGCGCTGGGTTTTGGCGCCGTGCTGGCGCTGATGATGGTGTTGACGGCGCTGGCGGTGAGCCGCGTCGGCCACATCGATGCCACCCTCAACCGCATCAATGACGTGAACAACGTCAAGCAACGTCACGCCATCAATTTCCGCGGCAGTGTGCACGATCGTGCGATTGCCCTGCGCGATGTCGTGCTGGCCACGGACAATGCCGGCGCCCAGCCGTCGATCGACAGGATCGGCGCGCTCGCGGCGAACTACGAGCGCGCGGGCACGGCGCTCGACGCCCTGTTTGCCGGCCGCGACGACATCCTCGCCGACGAGAAAAGCGCGCTGGCCGCCATCAAGGAAGACGAGCGCAAGACCCAGCCCCTGATTGCGAAGGTGGTCGAACTGCGCCTGGCCGGCGACGTCGACGGCGCGCGCACGCTGCTCGGCGCCCAGGCCGGACCTGCCTTCGTTTCCTGGCTGGCCAGCGTGAACCGCCTGATCGACCTCGAAGAGCAGCTGAACAAGGACTCGGCCGCCGAAGCACGCGCGCTGACGGGCAGCTTCCTGACCTGGATGGGCGTGCTGTGCACGATCGCGGTGGCCGCCGGTGCCCTCGGCGCCTGGTTCATCAGCCGCGGCCTGCTGCGCCAGCTGGGCGGCCAGCCGGACTACGCCGCCCGCATCGTCGGCAGCATTGCCGCCGGCAACCTGGGCGTCCAGATCGATACGCTGCCGGGCGATACCGCGAGCCTGCTGTTTGCCATGCGCGGCATGCGCGACAGCCTGGTGGCGATCGTGTCGCAGGTGCGTAATGGCACGCTCAATATCGCGAATGCCTCGACCGGCATCGCTGCAGGCAACCAGGACTTGTCGGGGCGCACGGAAAGCCAGGCCCACACTCTGCGGGACACGGCCACCGCGATGCTCGAGCTGACCGGCACGGTGCGCCAGAACGCCGACAACGCACGCCAGGCGAATACGCTCGCAGAGTCGGCCTCCGCCGTGGCCGTGCGCGGCGGCGAGGTGGTGGCGCAAGTCGTGGAGACGATGGCGTCGATCAATGCCTCGTCGAAGCAGGTAGTCGACATCATCGGCGTCATCGATGGCATCGCTTTCCAGACCAATATCGGCGCTGAATGCGGCCGTCGAGGCTGCACGCGCTGGCGAGCAGGGACGTGGCTTTGCCGTCGTCGCCACCGAAGTGCGCAACCTGGCCCAGCGCTCGGCGGCGGCCGCCAAGGAAATCAAGGCCCTGATCGGCAGTTCGGTCGAGCGTGTCGACGCCGGCGCGAAGCTGGTCGACGCCGCCGGCAGCACGATGGAAGAAATCGTCGACAGCGTGAAGCGGGTTACCGACATCATGGCCGAGATCAGCGCCGCCAGCGTCGAGCAGAGCGCGGGCATCGAACAGGTCAATGCCGCGATCGGGCGCATGGACGAGGCTACGCGCCAGAATGCCGACCTGGTGGAACTGGCCGGCGGTGCGGCAGCATCGCTGCAGGACGAGGCGGCCACCCTGGCCCAGGTCGTCAGTGTCTTCAAAATGACACAGGTCGAGAGTCAAAACGGGGCAAAGCCACCCGTGAAGCGGGCTCTGGCATTGTCGGTTTGAACAGGCGCAAAAATATTTCTACATGGGAAGATATTCTCGGTTCTAGAATTGCCTTGAGGCATTTCAAAAACCTGGAACTCTCCCATGTTCAAACTTCTCCTTGCTGGCGTCCTGGCCAGCGCTGCCACCGCCCAGGCGGCCGAACTGACCGCACTCGAGCAGCGCTGGCTGCAGGCGGCGGCTCCCGTCCTCTCCTACTCGCGATCGCTGGCGCTGCCGATCGACATCGTGGTGCAGCCGCAGGCGCGCGAGAACGACGTGCCGCTGGCGATGGGCTATGCCGGCGGACGTTGCAAGCTGGTGCTGTCGCTGCGCGGTAACCCGCAGGCGGAAACGATCCCGGAAAGCGTCCCGGCCGAGCGCCGCGGTGAGCTGATCGAGGCAATGGCGGCGCACGAGATCGCCCATTGCTGGCGTCATGCCCGGGGCGCCTGGCGTGCGCTGCCAGCCGGCTTTGTCGAAACCGGGGAAGAGAGCGCGGACGATCCGGAGCTGCTGGCGGCCTCGAAAGCGATGCGCGAGTCGCGCCGCGAGGAAGCCTATGCCGACCTGGCCGCGCTGGCCTGGACCCGCCACCGCAATCCCGAGGCCTATGGGCGCGTGCACGGCTGGTTCGAAACCGTGCGGCGCGTGCGGCCGGTGGCCCGTGGCGGCCACGACACCCGGGTCTGGGTCGAGCTGGCACGCGATGGCGAGCGCTTCGGCGCCGCCGCCCAGCCTTTCGAGGATGCCGCGCCGCTGTGGCGCGAAGGCTTGCTGAAGGACTGAGCGCAGCGTCGGGCAGGGCTGTTCGCCCGCCTGGCTCTTCCATCAGCTTCGCCGCCGCGCCAGCCCCATGCCGACCGCGACGGCCAGCGCGGCCGCACCCAGCGCCAGGGCCGTCTTGCGTTCGCCGGGCCGGCGCTGGCCGCCACCGATGCCGCTGGCGCCGGGCGGCGGCGCATACAGAGAGCCCGTCGTATCGGGTACCCGGTCCGCCCGTTGGCTCCACTTCTCCATGAAACCATTCATCAGCGTCGCCAGCAGCGGGTTGGCCGCTTCGCCCAACTTCAGCACGGGGAGGGCACGCCCAGCACGGTGGTGGCGCGCGGCCGCCGTGCCAGCGCGACGACTGCATCGGCCACCGTCTCCGGCGCCAGCATGCCCGGCGGATAACCCAGCTTCGCACCCGTGTAATTCCCCGCGTGGTAGATCGCCGGCGTGTCGACAAAGGTCGGATACACGTCGCAGACGTGGATGCGCGGCTTGCCGTGCAGTTCGCCGCGCAGGGCAGCGCTGAATCCCCGCAGGCCGAATTTGCTGGCCGCGTAGGCTGCCGCATAGGGCGTGGTGACGTAGCCGCCGACCGAAATCATGTTGACCCAGATGCCGTGGTCCTGCTCGAGGAAGATCGGCAGCACGGCGTGGGCGTCGTTCATGTGGCCGACCAGGTTGGCCTCGACCACGCGCCGGTGGTCGGCGATCGGCACGTCGTGGTACTTGCCGACCACGCCGATGCCGACATCGCTGAACCAGAGGTCGATGCCGCCCAGCGCGCGGCGTGCCGCCGCGGCGAAGTCCACGACCGCGTCGGCGTCGGTGACGTCGACGATGCCCGTGTGGGCGTTGCCGCCGGCCGCGCGGCAGCGGGCGGCGACATCTTCCAGTCCCTCTTTGCCGCGCGCGCCCAGCACCAGTTGCGCGCCCTGCCTGGCGAACGCGACCGCGGTGGCGGCGCCGATGCCGCTCGAGGCGCCCGTGATGACGACGCGGAGTTTCCTTGGCTGCATGGTATGGGCCTTTCTGTGAACGTTAACACGGCCGCTCGCGCGGACCTTCCGGCAGAGCCTGGCGTGGATGGAACGACTATGGTGCCTGCTTCTGGAAGTGGCAGGCGCGTCCTTCGGATCCGCTTTGCGCGGGGGACGTGGACGGCCGCTCGCGCCGCAGGCATGGATGCCGGTTCGTCTCACCATGTGGTTTTTCATGCAAGTGTTCGTTGTCGCACAGATGATGGGCGGGGCGGGGCGTTTAATGGTGTTATCACAACATTCAACTAGAGGGACACCACCATGAAAACGTTGCTCGCAACCCTGCTGGCTACCGCGGCCGGCGCCAGCTTTGCTGCCGCTCCCACTGCCGCCCTCAACCACGATCCTGCGACCTACCGCAACGTAACCCAGAAGGCGGCGACCGAATACAAGGCGGCTACGGCCAAGTGCGATGCCAAGAGCGGCAACGACAAGGACGTCTGCATGGCCGAGGCCAAGGCGATGCGCGCCCGCACCGAATCCCAGGCAATTGCGAAGTACAACAACTCGGAAGCGGGCCGTGCCAGCGCACGCAGCAAGGTCGCCGAAGCCGAATATGAAGTGGCCAAGACCAAGTGCGACGCCAAGAACGGCGCCGAGAAGGACAGCTGCATCGACAACGCCAAGTCGGTGCGCACCGCCGCGCTGGCCGACGCCAAGGCCACGACCAAAGCCCAGGCCAGCGCCGGTAGCACCGCTGTGGGCGCCAGCGGCAGCGCCGGCCTGATCGCCAGCACCGACACCGGGGATCCGGTCAAGGCCGCGGCAGTGGCGAAATGCGAGAAGGTCGCCGGCGCCGCCGAAACCGGCTGCCTGGTCGACAGCAAGGGCAACGCCACCGCGCTGGTGAACAAGGCCGACAACGCGAACCGAGCGCGCCGCCGACAAGACCAAGGACGCCGCATCGACCGCCGCCGACAAGACCAAGGACGCCGCATCGACCGCCGTCGACAAGACCAAGACGGTAGCGGCGACCGTTGCCGAGAAAACCAAGGACGTCGCTTCCACCGCGGTCGACAAGACCAAGCAGGTCGCTTCGACCGTGGCGCAGAAGACCGAGAACGCGCTCGAAGGCGCGGGCGAGCGTACCCGTGCCGCTGGCGCGACGATCGCCGACAAGACCGGCAGCGCCGTCGAGAACGTCGGCGACAAGACCCGCCAGGCCGCCTCGAATGCCAAGGAAAACACGAAGGAAGCCGTCGATGCCACCGGCGACAAGACGCGCCAGGCCGCGGCCACCGCTGCCGACAAGACCGACAAGGCGACGGACACCGCTGCCGACAAGACCCGCGACGCCGGCCGCAGCACGGCCGTGGCGGCGTCGGACACGGCCATCACCACCAAGGTAAAAGCCAGCATCTTCAAGGAGCCGGAGCTGAAATCGCTGGCGATCCACGTCGAGACCGAAAAAGGCGTGGTCATGCTGAGCGGCTTCGTCGAATCGAAGGCCGAAGCCGACAAGGCCGTCAAGGCGGCCAAGGCGGTCGAAGGCGTGACCAGCGTGAAGAGCGCGATCAAGGTCAAGTAAGCCGGCGCCGGCATGCGTGCCGGCCGCACTTTCCGACGCGCGCGGCCTCCCGGCCTGCGCGTTATCGTCTTGCGCGCCGACGCCGGTCTTCCAGGCTATCCGTAATGCATACTCACCAGCCCGGCCGGCAGGCGAGTATAATTTTCGGGTGAATAAACTCGAAGCCTTTGGATACATCGTGGCCCAGGCGGCCCGCGGTGAAATTTCCTTCCCTACCAGCGTGAACGCCGTGCTGCGTCTGCAGCGCGCGCTCGACGATCCCGATTGCCCGCTCGACGAGACGATCCGCCTCGTGCTGGCCGAACCGCAGCTTGCCGCCCGTACCGTGGCCCTGGCCAATTCCGCGGCCTTTGGCGGCAGCGGCGGCCCGCCGGTCACCAACGTGCGCGCGGCCGTCACCCGCATCGGCTACCGCCGCCTGCAGGCGCTCGTTGCCAGCCTGGTGGTGCGCCAGTTCGGCGCGCGCATCAATGACCCCGGCCTGCGTGCCAAGGCCGAGCAGCTCTGGCAGCACACCACGCACGTGGCGGCGCTGGCCGCATCGATGGCACGCCACGTCACCGGCGTGAATGTCGATACCGCCCTGTTTGCCGGCATCATCCACGAGATGGGTGGCTTCTACCTGCTCTCGCGCGCCGACGAATTCCCTGGCTTGCTGGACGACGATCCGGAAAAGTGGGGAGAGTTGTGCGAGGACGTGGTCGGCCTCGAGGTGCTCAAGAAATTGGCGGTACCCGAGCCCGTGGCCGAAGCGGTTGGCGAACTGCGCCGCAGCTGGGTCAGCATGCCGCCGTCGACCCTGCTCGACACGCTGCTGCTGGCGAACCATTTCGCCCCGATCCCGTCGCCGCTGGGCACGGCACCGGCACCGCTGCCCGAGCACGGCGAGAGCGCGCTCGACTTCGTGCTCGACGAAGAGATGCTCGACACCATCCGCGCTGAAGCGCTGGAAACCTGCGCCGCCCTCGGCGGACCGTCGCTGGTCTGAAGCGCCCGCAGCGTCGTCAGCGTCCCCTGGCGCGCCAGCGCCGGCGGGCGCCGCAGCATCAGCATGGCCAGCGACAGCACCATCCCCGTCACCGCCAGGCCCGCCGCCACCCATTGCGGCGAGGCGTAGGAATACCCCAGCGTCAGCGGAATGCCGCCAAGGAAGGCACCGGTGGCGTTGCCGATATTAAAACCGGACTGGCCGAGCGAGGAGCCCAGCATCTCGGCTTCGCGCGAGTGGTCGATCAGCAGCATCTGGATCGGCGGGCCGAGCGCCAGTGCGTTGGCGCCGGTGGCGAAAGCCAGTACCAGCATGGTCGGCTGCGACGCGGCCAGCAAGCCGTTCAGCAGGAGCAGGGCGGTCATGCTGGCCAGCAGGATGACAATCGCGCGGATCGGCGCAAAGCGGTCCGCCAGGCGTCCGCCCACGTTCACGCCCACCGTCATGCCAACCCCGACCACCGTCATGATCAGCGGAATCTGCCCTGGCGCGAAACGCGACACGTCCGTCAGCAACGGCGCGATATAGCTGAACCAGGCGAAGAAGCCGCCGGTGCCGATCGAGGTAATCGCCAGCGCCAGCCAGAGGGCGCGGCTGCGGAAAATCTTCAGGTCCTTGCGGAAGCCGCCGCTCGGGTTGGCACCAAAAAAGGGCACCAGCTGCTTCAGGCTGAAGGCGGTGACGAGGCCGATCGCGGCCACGATCAGGAAGACCAGTCGCCAGCTCATGTTGTGGCCCAGCCAGGTACCCAGCGGCACCCCCACCACGTTGGCCAGCGTCAGGCCCGTGAACATGGTCGCCATCGCGGCGGCCACCTTGCCTTCGTCCGCCAGGCGGCTGGCCACGACCGCGCCGACGCCGAAGAAGGCGCCGTGCGGCAGGCCGGCGAGGAAGCGCGATACCAGCATCAGGCCGAAATTCGGGGCCAGCGCCGACAGCGCGTTGAACAGGGCGAACATCAGCATGAACCAGATCAGCACATTACGCGGCGGGCGCTTGGCCATCAGGCTGACCAGGGTCGGCGCGCCCACCACCACGCCGATCGCGTAGGCGGTGATCAGGTAGCCGGCCTGCGGGATGCTGACCGCCAGGCCGCTCGCGATATCGGGCAGGAGACCCATCATGACGAATTCGGTCATGCCGATGCCGAAGCCGCCGAGGGCCAGTGGGAGCAGGCTTTTCTTGATCAAAACAGGTGTCTTTACAATCGTGATGATGGCGGACTGCGCCGGAGGAACCGACCACTATAGCCCGCCTGGCGGGCTTGGTCAGCTTTCGAGTCGTGATGTCGGGTATTCGTGTGGCTGATGGCGCTCAGGGCGCATCATCGCGCAGCCAGGCGATGCGCCCGTGACCGGCTTCGTTCAGGCGCGCCACGCAAGCGGCGGCGGCTCCCTCCGGCAGGCTGAACGCGAAGACGACGTCGTCGCCGTGTGCCACCTCCAGCAGGCTCGCGCCGGATGCGTCGATCTCCCGCCGGACCATGCCTTCCATGGCGTAGGGCGCGCTACAGCGCAGGGTGGCGTGGCGCACGATGGCGATTTTCTCTGCGCCCAGCAGTGCCCGGGCCACGCTGTCGGTGTAAGCTCGTACCAGGCCACCGGCGCCCAGCTTGACCCCGCCGAAGTAACGCACGACGGTGGCGAGCACGCCTTCCAGGTCCTGGTGGCGCAGCACGTCCAGCATCGGGCGCCCGGCGGTGCCGCTCGGTTCGCCGTCGTCGACGGCTGCCGATTGTCCGCCCGCCAGCAGCGCCCAGCAGACATGCGCGGCGCCCGGATGCTGGGCGCGCAGGCCGGCCACGACCTGCTGCGCCGCGCTCCGGTCGCTTATGGCCTGCACGCAGGCGATGAAGCGGCTCTTCTTGATGACGAGCTCGTGATGCACGGGAGAGGAGAGGGTGTGGGGCATGGATGCGCCGGCGCTGGAAACAAAAACGCCAACCCGGAGGTTGGCGTTTTCTCTGAATCTTTGGTAGGCCGTGCGGGATTCGAACCTGCGACCAACGGATTAAAAGTCCGCTGCTCTACCAGCTGAGCTAACGACCCGAAGAAGGCAAGATTATAGCCGGACTCTTGCGAAAGTCCAAGGACTTCGTAAACAAGCTGTTTAATAAGCGATTCCGTAACGGATGGAATCAGGTCTCGACATGCCGGTCTTCCGCCTGCGCCTCACGCATGGCTTCCGGTTCGAGCTTTTCGGCCTCGACGTTCATGCGCACGAAGACGCCCCAGCTCGCCAGCAGAATGGCTGCCGCCACCCCGATCGACGCCACATGCGGCAGCAGTTCCGGCTTCGTATGCAGGAACTGGAAGACGCCGACCAGGCACTCGACGCCGAGCGAGACCACGACCACGATCATGAAGCGCGACAGGAAGCGCCGCAGCCGTGTCGGCGAACTGACGTGCACGGCGCGCTGCACCTCTTCCTCCAGCACCGTCTGGCCCAGCTCGAGCGCGGCCACCGCGATCGTCAGGAGGCCCACGCATTCGAGGACGAGCCGGAAGCGGTCCTGGATCGACTTGCCATCGCCCGGATGCAATGCCGACCAGATTTCCATCGCGGCCAGCACGATCAGCGAGAAGCCGCAGACAAAGAACAGCAGGGCCACCAGGACGTAGCCAATGGAGCCGATTTTTTGCAGGTATTTCACGGAAAGACCTTCAGAGCGTGTTTGTGGGAACTCTAGCATCGTTGTCAAAAATGCAGCGTTCAGCTGATGCTGTTGCGCTCCGTGGACAGGGGTTCCCGTATTGATTTTTCGCAAAATTTCCCAGTAGGACTGCTTGTATCGTGACAATTTTTCGTTGCGCGCAACGGTAATCCCGAGATTTTCAGACGGCTGATCAATCGCAGGCCACCACCCCGGAGCACTACCATCCATGAGCATCTCGCTGACGCAGCAAGTCGCGACCGCGCTGGCGGCGTTTTCCAGCAGCACCAGGTTGTATGAGTTGCATATGGGCGATGGCTTCGGTACGGAAGCATTGCTGGTCGAGGCGTTTGTCGCCACCGATGCCTTGCAAGTTACCGGCGCGCGCGACGTGATCGTGCTGTCGACCAGTGCGCATATCGACATCGCGGGCCTGCTGGGACACGCTGCCGCTTTGGCGATCAGCTTGGCCGACGGCACGCGCTACTATTTTCACGGTGACGTCGCCGAGGTCGCAATGCTGGGCAGCGACGGCGGCTTCGCCCGCTACCGCCTGCGTCTGCGCCCCTGGTTGTGGCGGCTCGGCCAAGTGCGCAACAGCCGCGTATGGCAAGACAGGTCCGTCATCGAAATCGTCGACGAGGTGCTCGGCGCCTACCTGCCGCTGGCGACATGGCGCTGGAGCGACGACGCTGTCGCTTTCATGCGCGATGCAGTGCCGCGCAGCTATTGCTGCCAATACCGCGAATCCGACCTCGACTTCATCCGCCGCTTATTGGCCGAGGAGGGGCTGGCCTGGCGCTTCGAGGATGCCGATGGCGAAGAGGGGTCCTGCGCTGTTTTCTTCGCTGACAGCAGCCATCCGCGCGCCATGCCGGAGGACGCGACCAGCGCGCAGGACGGGGGCATCCGCTTTCACCGCGTCGGCGCGGTCGAGCGCCAGGACGCGGTGCAGTCGCTGACGCTGGCGCGGCGCCTGCACGCTTCGCTCACGACGGTTCTGAGTGTCGACTACAAGGCCCGGCAAGTGATCGCCGCAAGTTCGCCCTCACGGGTGCAAACGGGCGGCAAGATCCCCTATCTGGAATCGTATGACACCGATGGCCAATATGCCTACGCCAACCGCGAACAGGCGCAGCGCCATGCCGACTTGCGGATGCAGGCGATCGAGGCGCGCGCCCAGGTCTGGCACGGCCGCTCGAGCGTGCGCACCCTGCGGGCCGGTACCCGGATCACGGTCACGGGCGTACCGGTGCGCCAGTGGGGCGAGGCGCCGGTATTGATGGTATCGCGCGTGACCAGTGTCGGCGTCAACAACCTGCCACCACAGGCGCAACAGGCGCTCTCTGAGCTGTTCGGGCCGATCCCGGAGCTGTTGGAAGAGATGGCAGGCGCTGTCTCCGACGAGCTGGCACTCGTGATCGCCCACGCGCGTGAAAGCGGCTACGCCAATTGTTTCGACGCGGTACCGGCGGAGATGCCCTGGCGTCCCGAGCGGGCAGGCGAGGGCAGTGCAGGCGCAAAACCGACGGCCCGTGGTGCGCAGAGCGCCATCGTGATCGGCGCCGACGGTAACGACAGCCCGAACGGCGCCGACGAGCTCTACTGCGACCGCCTCGACCGCGTGCGCATCCGCTTTCACTGGCAGGAGAACACCCGTGCCAGCTGCTGGGTACGCGTGGCGCAGCGATCGGCCGGCGGCGGGATGGGCGCACAATTCCTGCCGCGCATCGGCCAGGAAGTACTGGTGCAATTTCTTGAGAACGACATCGATCGTCCAATTGTCGTCGGTGCCTTGTACAACGGCCAGGGCGAAGGGGGAATCGCCCCGACGCCGGGCGGAAGGGTGCGCGGTGACAAGGGGGCGGATGTTTTCGCCTCCGCCAACGACCATGTCGCCTCAGGCCAGGGCAATCTCGCAGGCGGCAACAGCCCGGCCTGGCACGGCGCATCGGGCGACAACGCCGGCCACCGCAACGCCGCCGCCCAGTGGGGCCTGCGTAGCAAAGAGCTCGGCGGATCGGGCTACAACCAGCTGCTGTTCGACGACACCGATGGGCAAGGACGTGTCCAGCTCAAATGCACCCATGGGGCTACCGAGCTGAACCTGGGCCACCTGATCCATGCCGCCGACAACTACCGCGGCAGCTTCCGCGGCGTCGGCGTGGAGCTGCGTACGGATGCCTGCGGCGCAGTGCGCGCCGGCGCCGGCCTGCTGGTGTCGAGCTACCGCATCCAGCACGGCGCAGACGCGCGCGATGCCGCCGGCGAAGCTGCCGGCGCGGCGGAGATGCTGGCACAGGCGGCCAGGCTGGCCGACAGCTTCAGCGCGGCCGCGCGGACGCACCAGACGGTGGCGTTGGCGTCCCATTCTGGCGCCGCCAAAGCCAATGCCAGCCTGCTCGATGACAAGGCTGCGCCCTTGAAGGCGATGCTGACGGCCCTGTCGGGCCTGGTCGGTTCAAACAGTGTCGACGCTGCGTTCGGTGATGCCGCCGCCAAGAACACAGCCGGCGACGGCAAGCTGCCGCACTTCGCCGATCCACTGATCGCCATTGCCGCGAAAGACGGCTTCGGCGCGAATGCCGGGCAAAGTCTGCAACTGGCTAATGGCGAGACCGTGAGCTTGATGAGCGGCCAGGATACGCAGTTCGTCACAGGTGGGCAGATACGCGTTCACTCGGGCCAGGCGATTGGCGTGCTCGGCGGAGCGGTGAAAGCGGGCGAGGGCGGTGTCGGGCTGCAGGTGATCACGGCCAAGGACGCCGTCGATATCCAGGCGCAGGCGGATGAATTGAAAGTGCAGGCGCGTGATTCCGTCGATGTCATCAGTGCAAACGCGCATATCGATTGGGCGGCGGCTAAGCGGATCAGCTTATCGACCGCGGGCGGGGCGAATATCACGATCGAGGGCGGGAATATTACGGTGCAGTGTCCGGGGAAGATCAAGGTGCATGCGGGGAAGAAGAGTTTTAGCGGCCCTGTGTCGTCAAATTACCCGCTACCAAAAATGCCATCGAGTGAGCCAGTCTGTATTGAGTGCATGCTCAAGGCCTTACGTTCTGGTTCGCCCCTTGCAATGGTCTCTTCATGAAAAACTCTATTTATCATTCTGTCGATGAAGTCCCCGTCGTTCGCAGCGTTGACGAAATAATTAAAACTATAACTGGAATGCCGCAGTTGAACTGGGCGGCATTGATTGATACCGCATTCGACTACGGTCAGCACACAACGGGACTGAATTTCCGACCAGCCATCAATTGTTACGATTTTCCTGAATTAGAGGGTTTGAAAGCCGCTGCGCCATGCCTATACGCTCTTTCTTCCGGCGACGACCTTCGTGCAAAAATCACTGGCTTGATTAGACACTGTCAAGGCCGACCGATGCTTAGCTTCATTGGTGCAACGGAAAGCTTAGATGAAATCAACACAAGATGGCGTGCAATGCACATGGTATCCGTCATAGACGCCCACGAGATGCTGTTGCGTTTCGCAGACACAAGGGTTTTATCGTATTTGCCGCACGTGCTGACCCCATATCAATGGGCGACGTTTTGCGGTCCTGTGTCCGTTTGGATGTATTTCGACAGGTCAGGCCGTTCTGTAACGTGTGATATTCCTGAACTGCACTACGGTCAAGAAAAAGCATCGATCAAAAAAGAACAGCTCGAGGAGTTTCTCGATGCATCGCATCCTGATGCGCTGATGAATTTAATTGCAGAATCCATGTGCGATATCTTGCCGCCGCATAGTTTGGCTTCGGAGCGATATCGCATGATTAAAGGTGCTTGTGAATTGGCAAAAAGATGTAAGGTAAACGACGGCGCCGATGTTCTTGCGCTAGCTGTGGCGGCATACCTTACTGCGGGTAGAAGTAACTTTGACAAAAAGCTTGAGTTGCTTCTTCAGGAACGTGCGTGGCCTACCAAGTCTTTAGGGGATGCGATTGTTGATGCGGGGATTGTCTGAGATGAAGAAACTAACAAAAACGTGCCTGCGCATCATCCGGTCGATAATTTTGCGTGTCTGTGATGATGGGCGTGCGCCGATTCAATAACTGAAGTTATTTTGCGATGCTATAACCAAATGAAAGTATTGGCGAGCCCAGTTGTTACTATCAGCGGGGCGACGGGTTCGAAGGTCGAAAATTGTCAATGCGGGTATTATTGAGATGAAAATATCTAAAATATTCCTCTACTATATTATGACGACAGCTATATGTGTTGCTATGACATCAGCCTGCTCAGAAGCAACGTCGCCGACTAGCTTGCGCGGCTACAATCACATGAAAGATTTGTCAATCCATATTTTTTCTGTAAATGGAGTAAGCGGGCCTAATATTCGACCCGAATCCGGTGGCGGGGAAACCTGTTGCGTTACCTTACCAAAGGCATGGAGGCCCGGTTTGAAAGCGAATGTGTCGTGGGAATATGATCAAAAGGAAAATGCGTCACATCCATTACCCGCAAATAAAACGATGGAGATCGAGATCCCACATTACCGGTCTGCCGGTTCTCTGCAGGTACACTTTTACAATGGTCATAAAGTAAGGATGATCGTTTCTCCTTGCTCTCCGGAACATCCGTTCTATCCATTGAGCGCTGCTGAGCTGGCTCCATGGCAGCCATTTACAACTAAAGAAGACATGCGTGAAACTGCTCGGCATGGTGGAGGAACTGTTGACTGCTAATATCGATTTTGCTCACAGTCCGAGCGTAAACGAAACACGATCAACGTTGCGTCCCTTGTCTGCGCGTGAAAATATGAGGCGTGCAAAGGCACTTGCGACCCTTAGTTCAAAAACGTCCCCTACAGCCTGCAGCGGCCAAATTTTTGTTGGGATATTTTTTGACGGTACAGGGAATAATCGTGAGGTGGATTATGTTTCAGTCAAAGGTGAACCAGGAAAACATAAACACAGCAACGTTGTGCGACTGTTTCACACTTACCCAGACGGACAGCAGCGTGGAACGACGCGATATTACCGATTTTATGTGCCAGGCGTCGGTACTGCGTTCCCGGAAATTGGCGATAACGGAGGTACGCTTGGGACTGGTATGTCATGGAATGGTGAACCTCGCTTAATTTGGGGAATTACTCGCATATTCAATGCCGTAAGTGACTTCGTTTCCGACAGCGAAATCATTCCGGCTGACCAAGCCGGACGGATCGCGAACGGCACCGGTGGCGTAGGATCTACCGCAGTTCATCGAAATCACGTATTTGGCACATTTTGGGCCAAGCGCCTCGAAGCTATGGTTTCGTCTCGCAATAGGAACAAACCGTATCCTGAGCAAATCAACGTGTCAGTTTTTGGCTTTTCGCGAGGCGCTGCAGAGGCTCGTGCATTTGTGAATTGGTTACATGAAATATGTAAGAGCGATGGTGGGGGTTATACACTAGCCGGTATACCCTTGCGCCTGGATTTTTTGGGCATCTTCGACACTGTTGCATCGGTGGGTATAGCTGGTGCTTTTGCTACAGGTGTGCTTGGATCAGAAGGTCGGCAATCTTGGGCCAGCGACAACATGCAAATTCATCCCAATGTGGAAAGTTGCTTGCATATTGTTGCTGCTCACGAGGTAAGGGCTACGTTTCCATTGGATTCAGTTCGAGTTGAGGGAAAATATCCTCCTAATGTAAAGGAATACGTTTATCCAGGCGCGCACTCCGACGTTGGTGGCGGTTACTCAAGTAATGCGCAAGGTAAGACAGATGCACTAGCACGCATTGCCGGATTCGAAATGTATTGTGCAGCATTGGCTGCCGGCGTGCCGTTCCTCTCATTTACTGAACTCGACCCTAAGACGCGGAACGAGCTTGCTCCATCAGAAAATGCTCTCGCGGCATTTAAGAGTTATATGCAGAGTGCGGGGATCCAGGAGGGACCCGTGGAGGCAATGATGCGCGCACACATGGGAGCTTATTTTACATACCGGTATCAAGGCAGACGAGATCCTTACAGTCACCCACAAGCGGGGGAGTACCGCACCCGGGAGTTCTTTAGAAAGACGTCAGCAGAGCGTGTCCATTTACAGGATACACAAGAACATTTCGTTGCTGTTCTCGCTGCTGTTGTTGAGACGATGGAGCATAGCAAGCAAAGCGGCTCCAGTGTTGATAGTTATCTGGCTCAGCCTTATCAAGACCAAATCATGAAGTACACTTCGTTCCCCAGTCAGCGATTTGCATGGCTTATGGCTAAGCGCATCTTAGCTATCCAGGATTCATTTACGAAGCCAGATTGCGACAGAGTTATTGATAATATAACTAAGAAATTGGATGACTGGCGCAAGTGGTTGTCAAGCAATAACTACCCATTTTTGCATGATGCTGAAACACCAGAGCGCGATGTGCTAAACGTAGTGAAGACTATTAAAGATGTCCCACAGAATGGCAGCATCGTCAAGTTCTTTGACTATTGGGTCCATGATTCTATGGCCGGTTTGGCTTTCGATAACGTTAATGAATTCCTCATCAACGGAATTGGGCTCGTAAAATTCCGCCGAGTTTATTGGGGTAATAGAGGGGACGCTATGCTAAAGGAAAAAATTGCAGCCGATAATTTCGCTCTGACAGCCAGCAGTAATCAGAAGCGCCAGCGGCGCGAGCAGTAGTATCTTGTGGCTCAAAAGTTTGATGCACTGCAGACGTGTTAGTCGCTCTCATGTCTTGGCAGCTCTGTGAAAGCCTCTTCCGGCGAGCAAATTTGCGGGACTATAGTTCAACAAAGAAGGGGCGTCACTATCGCTCGTAACGCCTTCATTGCTGCTGCCAAATTCGTGGTAGGCCGTGCGGGATTCGATCCTGCGACAAATGGAGTAAGCGGGGATCGCGCCTACGCCGGAGGGAAATGTTAGCGGGGACGAGGGCAGGCACGACTTTGCGTCCGTCAACTACCATGCCGCTTCAAGCCTGGGCAATCTCGCAGGCGGCAACAGCCCGGTCAGGCATGGCGCATCGGGCGACAGCGTCGGCCACCGCAACGGAGCCGCCCAGTGGGGCCTGCGCAGCAAAGAGTTCGGCGGATCGGGCTACAACCAGCTGCTGTTCGACGACACGGATGGGCAAGGACGTGTCCAGCTCAAAAGCACCCATGGGGCTACCGAGCTGAACCTGGGCCACCTGATCCATGCCGCCGACAACTACCGCGGCAGCTTCCGCGGCGTCGGCGCGGAGTTACGTACGGATGCCTGCGGCGCAGTGCGCGCCGGCGCCTGCCTGCTGGTGTCGAGCTACCGCATCCAGCACAGTGCAGACGCGCGATGCCGCGGGCGAAGCTGCCGGCGCAGCCGCGATGCTGGCGCAGGCCGCCAGGCTGGCCGACAGCCTCAGCACGGCCGCGAGGACGCACCAGACCGTCACTTTGGCCGCCCATGCTGGCGCCGCCAAAGCCAATGCCAGCCTGCTCGATGACAAGGCTGCGCCTTTGAAGGCGATGCTGACGGGCCTGTCGGGCATGGTCGGTTCAAACAGTGTCGACGCTGCGTTCGGTGATGCCGCCGCCAAGAACACAGCCGGCGACGGCAAGCTGCCGCACTTCACCGATCCACTGATCGCCATTGCCGCGAAAGACGGCTTCGGCGCGAATGCCGGGCAAAGTCTGCAACTGGCTAATGGCGAGACCGTGAGCTTGATGAGCGGCCAGGATACGCAGTTCGTCACAGGTGGGCAGATACGCGTTCACTCGGGCCAGGCGATTGGCGTGCTCGGCGGAGCGGTGAAAGCGGGCGAGGGCGGTGTCGGGCTGCAGGTCATCACGGCCAAGGACGCGGTCGATATCCAGGCGCAGGCCGATGAACTCAGAGTGCAGGCGCGTGATTCCGTCGATGTCATCAGCGCGAATGCGCACGTCGATTGGGCGGCGGCTAAGCGGATCAGTTTGTCGACTGCGGGTGGGGCGAATATCACGATCGAAGGAGGGAATATTACGGTGCAGTGTCCTGGGAAGATCAAGGTGCATGCGGGGAAGAAGAGTTTTGTCGGACCTGCGAAGTTGGACTATCCGCTTCCGGCGCTACCGACGAGTATTTGTGTCGAGTGCCTGTTGAAGGCACGCAAAGCCGGCTCACCTTTTGTCCTGAGGTCTCAATGAGCACTTCTATCGATTTTCGCGCGCTTGCTCAAGAGATCGCAGCGGCCCATCCGGACGCGAACCTGTACTTCCTGCTTGATCACGCCGCTTTGCCTGGTTTGCACCGCCAGCTCACAAGAAGTTCCGCTCAGTGGGCGAGTCTGTTCGATTGCAGCCGGGAAGCCAACGCGCTTCAAGTCGCTCCTATTCTCGTATTGGCCGGTAGCGAAGGCGAGTTACAGGTGCCGCGCTCGCTGTTCAGCTGGATACGGGAGCACGGTACCTACTCGTCCGCTGTCGTGATATTAACCTCGCCCTTGGGTATGACAACGCTGCGCGACAGGTTGGCAGCGCGCCTCGATATACGCCTTTCGGAAAACATGGAGGCGATGCTGCGCTTTTTCGATCCGCGCGTATTGGAAAGCCTACTAACAATTCTCCCCGCCGCGCAGGCCAGGACATTTTTCAGCCCGGCAGATTGCTGGCGCTATGTCGACCGTACTGGAAAGCTGGCGAGTGTCGTCACCGTCTTCGATGCAATAGATGACTTCAGCGCTCCCCTCGTATTGGGCGAAGAGCAAGAATTCAAGCTGTTTGAAGCATGCGAGATCGACCAAGTACTGGATCTGCTGCGCCGAAACATGCCCAAGCTGCTCGCGACGTTGCCTTTGGCTGATCAATCTACTTTTGTCTGCAACGTTATTGAAACGGCGCGACAACATGGGATCAGTTCGGTTTTCAAACTCTCAGTTTTCGCAACCATAAGCCTTTCACAGGGCGAAAAATTTATGAAGAGCTTGGAAGGCGTTCGTCTTATAGATGAGCTAAAGAAAGACGAATCTGACTTGCTCGACAGGCTGGAAGAATTCGACCTCGATGAGACATGGAGTGAAGCATGAGTGCTGCAAGAAATGCAAGCCTTACCTCCGTTTAGGTCTACGGACTTTCCTTCTACTGCTTATGCTCCCGATCTTTACGGTGAGCCATGCGTGTGCAGAAAAGTCGGCCTATGGCTATAAAGAGGCAGAAGTCGAAGTAAAGCGCGCCGACAGTAGCGTCCCGAGCTATATCGAAACACGTTTTTATCCAGACAGTTCGATACATGTGGTAACAACGGACAACTTTTCCGACCCACATTTTGCGCTTGATCGGAAGCGCATTGATCAGTCTTTCTTCCCACGGTCCGAAAACGATGAAAAGCCAGAACAATGACCGGGTGGGGATTACCAAGGCCTCTGCGTTGCAAGCGACCGAGTCGGGTCTGCGAGCGGGGACTAACCAGGCAAGACACATCGCTGCAGAGACGCCAAGCTCATCAGGAGGAGCTTCGGCAGTTGGAAATCTTGCAAGTTTCTGGAAGGCTGCAAACCAGCAAAAAGGCCTGCGAACTTCATGCAAGCAGTCCTTTGGCTATCATCCCCCCCTCGACTGCATATTACAAAGTCGATATTGGCTTAAAAATCCAGCAATACAACTCGGACGCTTAATTTGCATGCCAGAACACTGAATGGCGAGCTATTCTATTCTATATCGAGTCGCCAATGAAAATGCGTAAGAAATTATTCCAAGAGCGTCCAAGTAGGGGCGCATTCATCGCCGCCATGGTGATTTCTTCTTGTGTTTCGGCATCAACTATGCAGAGGCACCACATCAATGAGGGGAGATATATTTCGCTAGGACTCATAGGCTACAACTATACAAACAGGGAAATTGAGAGCTACACAGTCGACGGCGCGGGTGGAGGGTATATTCGATTGAGCTCGCCGTCCAGTGGGGGAAGTGGTACCGCATGTTGTGTTCGTATACTGCGGAACGCGACAGTGCCCATGCAGGTACATATTCGATGGCAGGCTGGCGGATGCGTTTATCTTATAAAAGACGATTATACTGACGCTACCGATGAGGTTGTGCATTACTTTTATAAAGAAAGACTTGTGCCGCTAGAAGACTTGGCGTCAGGCGGGCCGGAGTATTTGGAGACGCATTTTTACCCGAGTGGTGAAGTAAAAGCAATGCTGACATCAGCTATTTCGAGGCCGAAATTGCAATTGCTTAAAAGCCGACTCGACGACTCCCGTTTCCCAAGGTGCAAAAATGACGTCAAGCCAGAATAGCGGTGTCGTGGGCGACGCGAAAACGCCAGCCTTAAAAGCAACTGGGAGTGCACTGCGAAACGCTGTGGATCAAAGCCGTGAAATCGCAGTAGAGCCGAGTGGGAACACCTCGACGGGCGTTAAGGCCGGGAATGTTGCCGCGGCAGTAAAAACCGCTGGAGCACAACGTGGCGATGCGGCAAGTTGTAAGCAGGTTATCTGGTTTTCGTTCTTCTTTGATGGCACTGGGAATAACCGAGACGCGGACCTAGAGTTACTGAAACATAGCAACATTGCTCGTTTGTATCGGGCTCACAAAGAGACGAATATAGATGAGGGGATAAGCTCGGTTTACATTCCGGGGGTAGGTACCTATTTCCGAGAGATTGGTGATGACGGTGGTAGTACTTCTGGCAATGCGTTTGGTGCGATGGGCGAAGCAAGGCTGGAATTTGCTGCTCGTGAATTTGAAGGATTCCTTCGTCGTCCACTTGCTTTAGCGAAGGCACCCGGAAATGCGATAAAAGAGATAAACATCGCTGTCTTTGGTTTTAGCCGTGGTGCTGCACTTGCGCGTGCATTCCTCAACTTGCTTATGAAACGCTATTGCCGTTTAGAGAGTGAGAAATGGAGGCTGCGCCAGGGTAATTGGCCTGTGCGATTCAGATTTGCTGGTTTATTCGATACCGTTGCGTCAGTAGGACTTCCAATGAGCACCAATAATACCGGAATATACGATTCGGTTAGATCGGATGTGCCCGGCATGATCGCAGAACGTCTGGATGATTACGAAAATACACGTCCGGAAACATTGGCGTTTTCAAGGGCTGGCGAAGCTGGAGCAGACCCCGCCCCGGGAAAGTATGCAGGTCATACTGAGTGGGGCGCTCGATTACACATCCACGAAACGGTAGAGGAAGTAAGGCATCTAGTTGCTGCGCACGAATATAGAAATTCCTTTCCTCTTGATAGTATTCGTTTTTCTTCATCAACTGGAATTCCTGAAGTGGCTCATTTTCACGAGATCATCTATCCAGGAGTGCACTCAGATGTGGGCGGCGGCTATACCCCAGGTGAGGGTGCTCGAGCAAGCCGGCCATCGCAGAATTTGTGCCTAATCGCGTTACAGCACATGTACAACTTTGCCCTAAAAAGCGGTGTTCCAATGTCTCTAGAAAAGAGCGAAAGAACCAGATCGGATTTCAATCTTGATGCTAAAGTTGGCGATGCTTATAATCACTACGTTAAAGCCATTGGGTCTTTCTCCACACTGGGAGAAGGTATAAATCGACACATGGCGATGTATTACGCATGGCGTTTTTATGCCATCCGGAAACGGCTCGAAGGCGATGTGGGTATGATGAGCCGGATAAGATCAGCTGATGAAAAGTTTCAAAATATTAAGGAGGTAAAGTCAAAAGAGGTAAACATCCTCTCAAAAAAAAGTACAGATGCACAAATCGCGTTGAGTAACTTGATGGAGCTTCGTGAAATTCAAGCTTCGATTTCTCGTGGCGGTGACGAAGGTGATTCGGCGCAAAATAGAACTGATCTGCAATTGCAAAATGCTAGGCAAGAGTATAATTTTAAGCGGGATCAATATTTACGCTCCAAGGCTCGCTTAGATGCGCTGCCGAACATGGAAAGATCCAATGAATTAATGGCGTTTTATGATCAGCAGCTTTTGATAGATGTCCGCCGCATTCGTGACAAGTTGAGCGGAAAGAAAACAAGTGAAAAACCGCGTAATCGGGATGCTCTACGGCCCCACTATAAATTTTTGCTAGATGCGTTCGAAAACGAGTTCGATAAAGGGCGAGGTCTGCGAGATGAAAAAATACTTTGGCTATTTGACAACTGTATTCACGATTCGCTTTCTGGATTTGGCAAGGATGCAACGTTACCATCTGACCCCAGGGTAGTCTACATCGGCGGGGACGTGAAACTTAAGTACGCACGTCTGGATACAAACAAGTCGAGTGAACAGTCGAATGCGGACTGGTCAGAAGCATTGGCATAGGCCAAAAACAAAAAAGGCGTCACGATCACTCGTAACGCCTTCATTGTTGCTGCTAAATTCGTGGTAGGCCGTGCGGGATTCGAACCTGCGACCAACGGATTAAAAGTCCGCTGCTCTACCAGCTGAGCTAACGACCCGAAAGAGGCAGCATTATAGCCGGCCATTCAGGTTTGCGCTAGTGCCAACACGCGAACACGTAGGGCGGGTCTCAACCGGCAGACAAGGCCGCCGTTACCTTCAATACTTCCTCCGCCGTCGTCACCCCCTCGATGATCTTCATCGCCCCGGCGATGCGCAGCGGCGTCATGCCGTCGGCGACGCTTTGCTGGCGCAGGGCGGCCAGGTCGGCGGAGTTGCCGATCAGGTGGGTGAACTGCTCCGTTACCGTCAGCAGCTCGTACAAGCCCGTGCGGCCGCGGTAGCCGGTCTGGCGGCATTCAGGGCAGCCGATCGGGCGATACACCGGCGCCGGTTTCGGCAACTTCCAGGCGCCGCCAAGACCCTCCCAGACATCGTCCGCCAGTTCGCCGTCCGGCGCCTTGCAGTCCGGGCACAGCGTGCGCACCAGGCGCTGGGCCATCACGCCGATCAGCGTCGCTTCCAGCAGGTAGTCCGGTACGCCCAGTTCCAGCAAGCGCATGATGGCGGCAGGCGCGTCATTCGTGTGCAGGGTCGACAGCACCAGGTGGCCCGTGAGGGCGGCCTGGATCGCCATTTCGGCCGTGGCCAGGTCGCGGATCTCGCCGACCATGATGATGTCCGGGTCCTGGCGCATCAGCGCGCGTACGCCGTCGGCAAACGACAGGTCGATACCCGGCTGCACCTGCATCTGGTTGAACGAGGCCTCGACCATCTCGATCGGGTCTTCCACCGTGCACACATTCACCTCGCTCGTCGCCAGCGCCTTGAGCGTCGTGTACAGCGTCGTCGTCTTGCCGGAGCCGGTCGGTCCGGTGACAAGGATGATGCCGTGCGGCTTGTTTGTCAGCGCGTCCCAGCGCTGGGCGTCGAGCGGCGGGAAGCCGAGTTCGGGCAGCGTCTTGACCACGACTTCGGGGTCGAAGATACGCATCACCATTTTTTCGCCGAAGGCGGTCGGCATGGTCGACAGGCGCAGTTCGACTTCCTGGCCGTTCTGCATGCGCGTCTTGATGCGGCCATCCTGCGGGCGGCGCTTTTCGATGACGTCCATCCGTCCCAGCAGCTTGATGCGCGCCGTCATCGCCAGCATCACGGCGGCAGGTACCTGGTAGACCTGGTGCAGCACGCCGTCGATGCGGAAGCGAATGGCCGCGACTTCGCGCTTCGGTTCCAGGTGGATGTCCGAGGCCCGTTGCTCGAAGGCGTAGCCCCACAGCCAGTCGACGATGTTGACGATGTGCTGGTCGTTGGCGTCGAACTGCTTGTTCGCCTTGCCCAGTTCGACCAGCTGCTCGAAGTTGTTGCGCAGGGCGACGTCCTGGGCATTGCTCTTGTTGGCGTCGCGGATCGACTTGGCCAGGCTGAAGAACTGCGAAATGTACTGCGCGATGTCGAGCGGGTTGGCCAGCACCAGTTCCACGCGGCGCCGCGCCACCTTGGCGATCTCGCTTTCCCACTCGAGCGCGAACGGGTCGGCCGTGGCCACCGTCAGCGTGCCCGGGCCGATATCGACCGGCAGGATATTGAAGCGCGCCGCATAACTGGCCGACATCACGTCCGCCACCTTGGTGAAGTCGATCTTCAGGGGGTCGATGCGAATGAAGGGCAGGCCGACCTTGGCCGCGCACCATTCGCACAGGACGTCCAGGGTCAGCAGGCGATGCGGCGGCTGGTTCGATATCAGCTTGCACTGTGCGATGGCGGTCAGCGGATGCATCGAGCCGACGGCGTTTTTGAGCAGGCCCTGGGCCTGGGCAAACTGCGCCTTGACCTTGTCCTTCTCGACGATGCCGTCCGCCAGCAGCCAGGAGAAAATGGTCTGCAAGTCAAGACGGCGCGGCCGGGTCGCGGTGCGCGCGGGGAGGGCGGCTGGCTGTGGGGCGTTGGCGTTCAAGGGTCCCTCCTGGTAGGCGCCGGCTCAGCGCGAGGTAGTGCGTGCGGTAGTGGCTGCGGCCTCGATACCCTTGACCCAGGACTTGGCCGGCAGCTTGGTGGCGGCAACAATCTGCGCCGCACGCGCCGCCAGCACGCCGCTGTCGAGTTCGGGTTTGCGCTTGAAGCACAGCGCCACCACGTTGCCATCATGGACTTCCGGCAGGCAGATCACGTGGTCGAAGGCGAAACGCATCGCCTTGATGTTCTTGTTGAAGCTGGGGTGGTCGCCGAACAGGTTGACCGTCATGACGCCCTCGTCCGTCAGGCAGGCGTTGCAGGCGGCGTAGAACTCGGGCGTGTCGAGCACCGGCCCCTTGGCGGTGGCGTCGTAGAGGTCGCACTGCAGCACGTCGATGGCGCCGATGTTCTCCGGGTCGTTGACGAAGTCGAGCGCATCCATCTCGAGCACGTTCAGGCGCTCATCCTCGGGCGGCAGCTTGAACATGGTGGTGCAAATCGCAATCACAGAAGGGTTGAGTTCCACCGCGCTCACCTGCGCCTCGGGAAACTGGCGGTAGCAGTACTTGGTCAGCGTGGCCGCGCCCAGGCCGAGCTGGACGATGCGGCGCGGCGATTCCAGGAACAGCATCCAGGCCATCATCTGCTGCGCGTATTCCAGTTCCGGCCAGTCGGGCTTACGAATGCGCATCGCGCCTTGCACCCATTCGGTACCGAAGTGCAGGTAGCGTACGCCGTCCTGTTCGGAGAGGGTCACGGGCGCGAACTTGGGTTTGCGCGCGGGACGGCGCGAGGATTCGGCTTGTTCGATGGATTTGCGTTTGATGAGCATAGGGCGACCTGGTTGAATCGCCCTATTATCGGTGGAGGGCTTCCCCATGCGCAAGCACGGGTCGGAACGTCGAACGGCCTGCATGCCCGTTCGCGCTCCCGGAACGCCTGTTAATACTGGTCCGGCTCGACCGACACGCGCAGGCGGATGCGGTTGCCCGGGTCGCGGTTCATGAACGAGGTGTAGTTCTGGCCGCGGTATTCGTAAGTCACGTCGTAGCCGATCGTGCGCGACTCGAACGAGTCGACATTGCGGCACTGGCGCACGGCCTGTTCCTGCACGCCGTTGTTGTACTGGCGACCATTGTTTTCGATGCGGTCACCGACGACGGCACCGGCAATCGCGCCCGCCGCGGCGGCGGCGACCTTGCCGTTACCGCCGCCGACCTGGCTGCCGAGCAGGGCGCCGGCGATACCGCCGACCACCGAGCCGCCGGCACCGCGCTGCTGCTGCACCGGCACCTGGACGTATTCGGTGCGGCATTCTGGCGCGGCTGGCGAATCTGTTCGGTGCGCGGTTCGACGCGCACGACACGGCCGAAGTCCTCGAACTCGGCTGCCCCGGCGAGCGGCAGGGCGCACAGGCCCAGGGCGGAAAGCATCAATCTGGTTTGCATGTTCATGTTAGGCCTCGTCGTTGGCACTGAATGGGAGGAGTATTCCTGCACACATGTATGTTAATCCTCCAGTGACCGTTTGATCAATCTTCGTGGCAACAAATTGTAACAGGCGACGCCGGGCAGGCGCGCGATGGCCAGAATGCCAAACGCGGCATATGTGGCCTGTTTACACCCAAAAAGCGGCAGGTTTCTTCGAAATACCGCCAGAAACGCACATTCGGGTTGCTTCGCTTACCACAAAAAGGTTACCCTTACACAAATGTGGGTTTATTGGCGCGTGGAAACGATTTAGGAGAGCAGCCTTATCGCCCGGGTATGCATGGTGAGCGGCCCCGGCGTTTCGATACACACACCAGGTCGACTTGAGGGAAAAATGAGTTTGTTGATGAGAGTGCCGTCCAATCTTGTGCAGTCCATTCGCGCCTATCGTGTGCCGGAACTGCAGGAAGAGGCGGCGCGCCTGGGCCACCATTTTCTGTATGCCCACTGTGCCAACACGCTGACCAAGCAACAGGTGTGCGCCCGCATCGGCGAAAACTTTTACTTCCCTAAACCCTGCAGCAAGAATTTCGACGCACTGCGCACCTGCCTCACCGACACGATTTATCAGGCAGGTCCCCAGCCCGGTTTCCTGGTCGTGCTCGAACAGCTGCCGAATACCCAGAAATTCGACAAGGAAGCGCGCGAAACCCTGCTCGACGTGTTCCGCGACGCCGCCGAATTCTGGGCCGAAAAGAAGGTTCCGTTCCGCGTATTCTATTCTTTCGAATAGATTCGCGCTCACCGTAGTCCCCTCCGCGCAGGTCCAGCCTATCTGGTTGCAGAAGGGGCATGCGGTACAATGCCCCCTATGAAAAACATCGTCATCCTCATTTCTGGTCGCGGCAGCAACATGGAAGCGATCGTGCGCGCACTGGAGGCGGAAGGATGGCCGGCGCGCGTGGCGGCCGTGATCAGCAATCGGCCTGACGCGGCCGGCCTGGGCTTTGCCGAGGCCCGCGATATCGCGACCGCTGTCGTGCCGAGCAAGGGGTTTGCGACCCGTTCCGAGTTCGACGCCGCACTGCAGCGCCAGATCGACCGTTTCGCACCGGACCTGGTCGTACTGGCCGGCTTCATGCGCATCCTGACGGCGCCCTTCGTCGAGCACTACGCCGGCCGCATGCTCAACATCCACCCGTCGCTGCTGCCGGCCTTCCCGGGGCTGGACACGCATGAGCAGGCCCTCGCGGCCGGCGTGCGCGAGCATGGCGCCACGGTCCACTTCGTCACCGCCGAGCTGGACCACGGTCCGGTCGTCGCCCAGGCGCGGGTCGCCGTGCTGCCGGGCGACACGGCCGACAGCCTGGCTGCACGCGTGCTGGTCGAGGAACACAAGCTCTACCCGATGGCCGTGCGCCTGTTCGTCGAAGACAGGCTGCGCATCGAACAGGGCGAGGTCATCGTCAGCGACACACAGCGCGCGACGCCCCTCGCCGAAACCACCAGTATTTAATAGTCAAGGATTTACATGAGATTGCCCCCAGCGATACTCGGCAGTACCGAAGAGGTATTGCGCGAGATCTTGCGCTTTACAGCGCCAGCCGACGTCACCCTGTCGCGCTACTTCAAGGATCACCAGCGCCTCGGTTCGCGCGAGCGCGGCGTCGTTGCCGAAGCCGTGTATGCGGTACTGCGCAACAAGACCTTCTTCACCGAGTTCGGCGGTACTGGCGGCACGCCGTCGATGCGCCGTCTTGCCCTGATGGGACTGGCGGAAACCGTCGGGATCGAATCGCTCAGTGGCTTGCATGAGGACGAGACCGAGTTCCTCACCCGCATCAAGGAAATCGACCGCGCGCTGCTGCCGCCACTGGCGCAGGCGAACATGCCGCAGTGGCTGTTCGACAAGCTGGTGGCCCAATATGGCGAGGCCGAAGCAAAGGAACTGGCGGCCGTGCTGAACACACCGGCACCGCTCGACCTGCGCGTCAACTCGATCAAGGCCAATCGCGACGAGGTCATTGCCACGCTGGCCGAGGCACCTATCCTTGCCGAGCCGACCCCTTATTCGCCGCTGGGCCTGCGCATCAGGAAGAAGCCGACCCTGCAGAACCTGCCCCTGTTCAAGGATGGTGCGATCGAGGTCCAGGACGAGGGCAGCCAGGTGCTGGCCCAGATCGTGGCCGCGCGCCGTGGCGAGATGGTGGTCGACTTCTGCGCCGGCGCCGGCGGCAAGACCCTGGCCCTGGGCGCGACGATGCGCAATACCGGTCGCCTCTACGCCTTCGACGTCTCGGAAAAGCGCCTGTCGAAACTGAAACCGCGCCTGGCCCGCAGCGGCCTGTCGAACGTGCACCCGGTGCTGATCGCGCACGAGCGCGATGCCAAGATCAAGCGCCTGGCCGGCAAGATCGACCGCGTGCTGGTCGACGCCCCATGCTCGGGCCTGGGTACGCTGCGCCGCAATCCGGACGTGAAATGGCGCCAGCAGCCGAGCGCCGTGGGCGAGATGCAGGAAAAGCAGGCATCGATCCTCGACGGCGCCGCGCGCCTGCTCAAGGGCGGCGGCCGCCTGGTGTATGCCACCTGCTCGCTGCTGAACGAAGAGAACGACTTCATCGTCGAGCAATTCCTGGCATCGCACCCGGATTTCGAACTGGTGCCGATGAGCAAAGTCCTGGCTGAGCAAAAGATCGACCTGGACATGGACAAATACCTCAAGCTGATGCCGCACAGGCACGGTACCGACGGCTTCTTTGCCGCCGTGCTCGAGCGTAAGCCAATGGCGGCGAAGGCTGCCAAGGCGGCTGACGAGGCCGACGAAGCGTGAAGGCCGCGCCGGCGATGCCGTTGACCGACCTGTTGCAGGATTTGCTCGAGGACATCAGCAATCCGCGCATCCTGTGGCAGGCATTGGCCATCGTCGGCGCGGTCCTCGTCGGCCTGTTGCTGGCGCGCTTCATCCGGCGCAGCTGGCTGCACGAGGACGACAGCCAGAACGCCATTCGCCGCCTTGGCGTCGAAGGCTTCGGCCGGGTGTTGGCGCCGCTCCTGATTGCCGGCCTGGTCTGGAGCGCCAAGCTCGCTCTTCAGGAGCATCAAAGCGTGCACCTGCTGCGCGTGGCGCTGCCGCTGTTTACTTCGATGGCGGTGATCCGCATCGTCTTCTACATGCTGCGGCGCGTGTTTGCGCGCCACGGGCAGCTGGGTCCTGCCTTGCAGACCTTCGAGAAGATCCTGGCGCTGGTGGTGTGGGTGGCCGTTGCGCTGTATCTCACCGGCATGTGGCCGGACGTCATCAAGTTCCTCGACCTGCACGTGGTGACGCTGGGGAAGAACAAGCAAATCTCCTTACTCGACATTTTGCAGGCCATTGCCTCGGTTGTCGTGTTGATGATGGTGTCCCTGTGGGCCGGTGCCGCACTCGAAGAGCGCCTGATGGGACTGGAAAGCCTCCATACTTCGTCGCGCGTGGTGCTCGCACGTATGGCAAACGCGCTCCTGATCCTGGTGTCGGTGCTGGTGAGCCTGAACCTGGTCGGCCTGGACCTGACCATCCTGTCCGTCTTCGGCGGCGCCCTCGGCGTCGGTCTCGGTCTGGGCATGCAGCGCATTGCCAGCAACTATGTGTCCGGCTTCATCATCCTGCTGGAACGCAGCCTGTCGATCGGCGACCCGATCACGGTCGACAAGTATTCGGGCCGCGTGGCACGCATCAATACGCGCACCACGGTGCTGCAAGCGCTCGACGGTACGCAAACCTTATTGCCGAACGAAATGCTGATCACCGGCGTCGTGCTGAACCAGGCGGCCACCAACAAGGCCGTGCGCCTGAGCACGAAAGTCACCGTGGCGTACGACAGCGACCTGAACGAGGTGATGGATTCCCTGCTGCGCCAGGCCGACGGTGTCGAGCGCGTGGTCGCGGATCCGGCGCCGTCAGTGCAACTGAACGCCTTCGGCCCCACCGGCTACGAGCTCGAACTCGGCTTTTCGATCGTCGACGCGGAGAAGGGCAGCGGCAGCGTGATCTCGGCCGTGAACAAGAATATCTATGCGCTGGTGCGCGACGGCACGATCCGCCTGGGACTGCCACCACCGATGCCGCAAGTTGAGCGCGCTTGATGACGCTTCAAGCTGTTGAGGCGTTGTCACGCGCTTTCCATGCATATCGTGCAACTTCGTGTCGCACATTTTGAGCTCTGGCGCAATTTACCTGCGGGTATCGTGCTGTGCGTCATGAGAAAGTGCGTAGAATATCGTCGTGGTGTGCGCGTTTCGCGCTGCATGCCTGGGCGACCCTCTCGCAGAAAGTCGGCGTGCCTCAGACTGTTTTTCTTTTGGAGCCTTAATGAGCTTTAGCAACATCCTGCATTCCGTCCTGGAATTTCTGAATACCGGCCTGATCGGCCTGTCCGGTTGGGAAGTCGTGCTCTACACGCTGGTGGTCACCCACATCACCATCGCCAGCGTCACCATCTACCTGCACCGCCACCAGGCGCACCGCGCGCTGGAACTGCATGCCATCCCGAGCCACTTTTTCCGCTTCTGGCTGTGGCTGACGACGGGTCAGGTGACCAAGGAATGGGCAGCGATCCACCGCAAGCACCACGCCAAATGCGATACCGAGGAAGACCCCCACAGCCCGGTCACCCGCGGCATCAAGAAAGTGCTGCTCGAAGGCGCTGAGCTCTATCGCGCCGAGAGCAAGAACCAGGAAACCCTGGCCAAGTATGGCCACGGCACGCCGGACGACTGGATCGAGCGCAACCTGTACACCAAGTACAGCATGCTGGGCGTCGCTTCGCTGCTGGTGATCAATTTTGTGCTGTTCGGTGTCATCGGCGTCACCATCTGGGCGATCCAGATGCTGTGGATCCCGATTACCGCGGCCGGCATCATCAACGGCCTGGGCCACTACTGGGGCTACCGCAACTACGAGTGCAGCGATGCGGCCACCAACGTCTTCCCGTTCGGTATCCTGATCGGTGGCGAAGAACTGCACAACAACCACCACACCTTCGCCACCTCGGCCAAGCTGTCGAGCAAGTGGTACGAATTCGATATCGGCTGGGCCTATATCCGCGCCCTGGAAATGCTGGGCCTGGCCAAGGTGAAGAAAGTGGCGCCGGAGCCGAAGTTCGCCAAGAACAAGCAGGTTGCCGACCTCGACACCCTGCAATCGGTCATCGCCAACCGGTACGACGTGATGGCGAAGTATGCGAAGTCGGTCAAGGTCGCTTTCCGCGAAGAGCTCGAGCACCTGAAAACGCAGGCTGCGCTGGAGAAGCGTTTCCTGAAAACCTCGCGCAAGCTGCTGCAGCGCGAGCCGGCCAAGCTGGAACTGTCGCAAAAGCAGCAATTGATCGAGCTGTTCAAGCACAGCAAGGCACTGGAAACGATGCACCAGATGCGCGTGGAACTGGCCGCGATCTGGGAACGCTCGCATTCGACGCGCGACCAGCTGCTGCAGCAATTGCAGGACTGGTGCGCACGTGCCGAGGCGTCGGGCATCAAGTCGCTGCAGGAGTTCTCGCTGCGCCTGCGCAGCTACGCCTGACCTTCGCCGCACGGCGGTGGAAACGAAAAAGGCTCCCTTCGGGGAGCCTTTTTCGTTTCTGGACGTGCCGTCAGAGCTTGCCGAGCTGGGCGATCCGCTGGCGCGTCAGCAGCGCCTGGATCGAGACCAGGTCGGTACGGGTCGCGCCCGCCGCCGGAAGGGCGCCCAGGCGTCGCGGTAGGCCAGCCAGGCGCGTTCGGTAATGCGCACGTCGGCGCGGGTGACGGTGCTGCCCTTGAAGCGGGCATGGTCGCCCCCGCATCCGATGCGCCGCCCATCAGCTTGCGGTAGCGCAGGTTCAACTGACGGTCGAGCTGCGCCAGTTGCGCCGGCGTCGCACGGGGGTATCTCGCCCGCGGCCGCGTCGAACACGGCCTGCACGAATTCGTCGCGCCGGCGCGAGGCGCGGCCGATGGCAAAACCGGCGCCGCCCGTGCCGCTCAGGTCGACTTCGGAGGCCGACTGCCGGGCAAAAGCCTCGGCCGCCTTGCGCAGCTGGGAGAAGGGAAGCCGGGCGCGCGCCGGCAGCGTGGCAGCAAAGCGATCCAGGCGCAGCGCGCGCGACCGTTCGCTGCGCGTTTCGCCGAGGCCGGCGCAGACCGATCCCATGTAGCCGCTGGTGATGTGGTCGCACAGGTCGAAGGGTTGGCCGTCGGCATTGGCTGCGCCCGAGGCGAGGTAGCCGACCCGCGCCTCCATTTCGGCCTTGGCGGTATCGAGGCGGCAGGCATGGAAGATGGCGCGGTCGAGGTCGCGCGGCTGGCCGAGGCCGTTCGCATACAACATCATCAGGACGGCGTCGTCGCCGCTGGCCTGGGCGCAGGCACGCACCTGGCGCCACTCGGCGTCGGAGGTCTGCGCCTGGTCGAGTTTCGAATAGTAGAGGTCAGTCGCCTTGCAGCTTGCCGGCTGGGCCTGCGCCGGCGGAACCGGTGGCGTTTGCACCTGCGCGACGCGCATGCACTCCCGATACCAGTCTTCGCTCGTCTCGAACGGAACACCGAAGCTGCCCGTGTTCGGATAAGCGGGACCCGGTTCGGCGGTTGCTGCGGCGGCCCAGAACAGCAGGGCGGCGAAGACGGGGCGATGTAAAACGGTGGTGCGGCGATACATGGGAACAATCGTCTCGTTCGGAACCCCGCCACTATACGCGACGGTGCTTGTAAAAAATGCACCGATTGTCACAACACGATCGTCAATACAAAAAAGCCGCACATTTGCATGGGCGGCTTTTCTTGTACAGCTCCAGGATCGATTACTTGATCTTGGTTTCCTTGTACGGAACGTGCTTGCGAGCTTTCGGGTCGAACTTGATGATTTCCATCTTCGCCGGCATCGTGCGCTTGTTCTTGGTGGTGGTGTAGAAGTGACCGGTACCTGCGGTCGATTCCAGCTTGATTTTGTCGCGGCCAGTTTTTGCCATGATAGCTCCCTAATTAGACTTTTTCGCCACGAGCGCGCATGTCGGCCAGAACGGCGTCGATGCCCAGCTTGTCGATGACGCGCAGGCCGGCGTTCGACAAACGCAGCGAGACCCAACGGTTTTCGGATTCGACGTAGATGCGACGGTTCTGCAGGTTAGGCAGGAAACGGCGTTTCGTTTTGTTGTTTGCGTGGGAGACGTTGTTGCCAACCATCACTCCCTTGCCAGTAACTTGGCAGACACGTGCCATAGCGCACTCCTTAAGAATAAGTTCCGAATTCGGAAAAACGAGAGTATAGCGTGAAAACCATCGCTGAATCAATCACTTGCGAAAAACAATTGTGTCCTGCTCATGTGGATAAAAGTCACAATTGTACAATCGGTGCTAAAGGCTTGTTTTCACGCAGTTAACCCCGGGCAGCATCACAATTGCCCGTGCTCGGCAAACGAGTGCACCTGTGTTCCCGCCACCACAAAATGGTCGAGCACGCGAATGTCGACGAGCGCCAGCGCTTCGCGCAGCGCCTGTGTGAGCGCCAGGTCGGCATCGCTCGGTTCGGCCACGCCCGAAGGGTGGTTGTGCGCCAGCAGCACGCCCGAGGCATTGCGCCGCAACGCGGCCACGACGACTTCGCGCGGATAGACGCTGGCATGGGTGAGGGTGCCGCGAAACATTTCCTGGACATCGATCAGGCGGTTCTTGACGTCGACGAACAGCACGACGAAGGATTCATAGGTTTGCAGGCCGAACTTGGCGCGCAGGTAAGCCTTGACCACATCCGGCGAGCACAGCGACTGTCGGAAGAATTCTTCGCCGATGGCGCGGCGCGACAATTCCATCACCGCCTGCAACTGCGCATATTTCGCCGGTCCCAGGCCGTTCACTTCTGAAAACTCCTGCGGCGTCGCATGCAGCAGGCGCTGCAGCGAGCCGAAGTGGTCGAGCATGTGGCTGCCGAGTTCCACGGCGCTGCGCCCGCGCACGCCCACGCGCAGGAAGATCGCCAGCAGCTCGGCGTTCGACAGCGCCGCCGCGCCTTCGCGCGCCAGCCGTTCGCGCGGCCGGTCCTGCTCCGGCCAGTGATTGATGCCCATGTCGCCCCGTATCGAAGTTGCCAGCCCATGCCGGACTCCGCATTATTCAGCGGCGGCCGCAGGCGTGTACTGATCGATTCGACACGTGCGCAGCAGCGCTGCGGGGCGGCGCGTTCAGCGCTTTTGTTCGAACTGCACCGGTCTGGTTCCGCCGCCGCGGCGGCGCACGACGACGGTGCCGGCCATCTTGTCGTGCCACCCCTGTTTGCGCGAATCGATGCCGACCCAGAAGTAGCCGATGAAAAGACCAATCAAGGACACGTAATAGCCGACGTAGCGGACGATACACTGGGTCAGGCTGGGCGCGGCGCCGGTGCGCGCGTCGACGATCGTGGCGCCGATCGCCATCTTGCCCGGCGTCGCGCCCAGCTTGCGCCACAGGACGATGAAGAGCACCGCGGGAAGCACATACGAGAAGAAGAATTCGGCCGGGCCGCGCACGAGCTGGTCCCCGGCGTCCCAGTAGTTGGCGCCGTACACGGCCATCATCGGCGGAACCGTAATCAGGAGAACGAATACCGTGTCGATGAGCGAGGCCCAGACGCGCCACCAGAAACCCACGTATTCCAGCTCTGCTTCCTGTCGATCCACGACATGCTCCTCAAAAAGGTGACTGCATTTTTACACGGAGGATGACGATAGCATTGTTTCACTTGGGAAATCAAACTCGCAATGTCACACGGTAGAAAGACTGATGATGCGCCAATGCGACAACGATGGCGCGGGCGATGCGTCGGGCCGTTCGCGCTGCCAAAAAAAGCGGCGCCCGCAAACGGGAACGGCAGCGGTGGCTTACAATAGCGGTTTGCCTGTTTCAACAAAGAACGCCAGAACATGTCCACTGCTTCCCCCGCCGTCGTCACCGAATCGGCCTACCTGACCCTGCATTACCGTCTTGCCGGTTTCGATGGCAAGGACATCGTCACCACCTTCGGCACCAACCCGGCGACGCTGATGCTGGGCCAAGGCCAGCTCGCGCCTTTCCTGGAAGAGCGCCTGCTCGGCATGGCGGAAGGCGAACACAAGACCTTCACCCTGAGCGCGGCTGAAGGTTTCGGTGAGCGCAATCCGGAATTGCTGCAGTGGGTATCGAAAGCCACGCTGGACGAAAACTCGGTGCCCGATGCCGACTACAAGGCAGGCGACCTGGTCGATTTCGCCGCGCCCGGCGGCGGCCGCTTTGCCGGCGTGCTGCGCGAAATGCGCGAGGATGCCGCATTGTTCGACTTCAACCATCCGCTGGCCGGCCAGACCCTGCAATTCGAAGTCAAACTGATTTCAGTCCTGTAACAGGAAACGACATGGAAAACGAGATCCTTCTTGCCCAGCCGCGCGGTTTTTGCGCCGGCGTCGACCGCGCCATCGAGATCGTCGAGCGTGCCCTGCAGCAGTTCGGCGCGCCGATCTACGTGCGCCACGAGATCGTCCACAACGCCTATGTCGTGGAAGACCTGCGCAACAAGGGCGCGATCTTCATCGAAGAGCTCGACGACGTCCCGGCCGGCAATACCTTGGTGTTCTCGGCCCACGGCGTCTCGAAGGCGGTGCGCGCCGAAGCGGAAGCACGCGGCCTGAAGATTTTCGATGCCACCTGCCCGCTGGTCACCAAGGTCCACGTGGAAGTGTCGAAGATGCGCAAGGGCGGCGCCGAGATCATCATGATCGGCCACGACGGCCACCCCGAAGTCGAAGGCACGATGGGCCAGGCGGAAGAGGGTATGCACCTGGTCGAGACGGTGGACGACGTCGAGACCTTGCAGGTCGTGAACCCGGACAATGTCGCCTACGTATCGCAGACCACGCTGTCGGTCGACGATACGGCCGAGATCATCGCCGCGCTGAAGCGCCGTTTCCCGAACATCATGGAGCCGAAGAAGGGCGACATCTGCTACGCCACCACGAACCGCCAGGAAGCGGTGAAGTTCATGGCACCGCAGGTGGAAGTCGTGGTCGTGGTGGGCAGCCCGAACAGCTCGAATTCGAACCGCCTGCGCGAAGTGGCCGACAAGATGGGCACCCCGGCCTACATGGTCGACAACGCCGCCGCCATCGATCCGGCCTGGATCCTCGGCAAGAAGCGCATTGGCGTCACCGCCGGCGCCTCGGCCCCGGAAGTGCTGGTGCAGGCCGTGATCGACCGCCTGAAAACCCTGGGCGCGGCCAGCGTGCGTGCGCTCGAAGGCGTCGAGGAACACGTCACCTTCCCGCTGCCAAAGGGCCTCGACGGCGCCCGCGTGGAAGTTGCCTGAAACACGGCGCCCGTGCGTGGCGCCGTGTGGACTACTTTTACGTTGTTGGTTCGGCAAAAACCTCGCTATGATGGCAAGGCTCAGGATTTTAGTCGTGGCAACTGTTTAACTGCAGTGAGCAACTGCAAGACTTGTATGTCACGACCTCAAGGAGCGGCACCCCGGACTTTCCGTGGTGCCGTTTTTGTTATCGAAAGAAAGAGGCAGCGGAAACGATGGAGACTTTTGTCCAGCAGATACTCAACGGGCTGGTGACGGGGAGCATGTACGCCCTTGTCGCGCTCGGCTATACGATGGTCTACGGAGTATTGAACCTCATCAATTTCGCGCATGGCGACGTCATGATGATCGGTGCCATGGTCGCCTTTTCGATCCTGCAATTGCTGGAAGGCGCATTCCCCGGCCTGCCGGGCTACTTGCAACTGGCCATTGCCATGCTGGGTGCGATTCCGGTCGCAATGCTGGTCAATATCCTGATCGAACGCGTGGCATACCGGCGCCTGCGCAATGCCCCGCGCCTGGCGCCCCTGATCACCGCCATCGGTGTCTCGATCCTGCTGCAGACCTTCGTGATGGCGATGCGCTTCTGGGGCCGCAGCCCGCTGCCGTTTCCGCAATTGCTGCCGTCCGACCCGATCGTGATTGCCGGGGCCATGATTTCGCCTACCCAGGTGCTGCTGCTGGCGCTGGCGACAATTGCCATGGTTGGCCTGGTGCTGCTGGTGGAACGCACGAAAATGGGCCGTGCGATGCGCGCCGTCGCCGAAAACCCGCGCGTGGCCGGTTTGATGGGCGTGGATTCGAACAGCGTCATCGTCGCCACCTTTGCCATCGGCGCGGCGCTGGCTGCCGTGGCCGGGGTCATGTGGGGCGCCAACTATGCCACCATCACCTTCACGATGGGCGTGCTGCCGGGCCTGAAGGCCTTCTGTGCGGCGGTGCTGGGCGGCATCGGCAACATCTACGGCGCCATGCTCGGCGGCCTGCTGCTGGGGATCATCGAGGCGCTCGGCGCCGGCTATATCGGCGCGGCCACCGGCAATTTCCTCGGCAGCCACTACCAGGACATCTTCGCCTTCATCGTCCTGATCGTGGTGCTGATCGTGCGTCCGTCCGGCATCATGGGCGAGCGCGTCGCCGACCGCGCCTAAGGAGAGACCATGGCACCGCTTTCCTTCGACCTCCGCCACCACCCGCGCCAGGCGCGCGTCAGCATGGCGCTGCTGCTGGTCGTGATGATCGCTTTCCCCTTCGTTGCCGCCCAGTTCGGCAACTCCTGGGTACGCATTGCCGACATCGCGCTGCTCTACATCATGCTTGCGCTGGGACTGAACATCGTGGTCGGCTTCGCCGGCCTGCTCGACCTCGGCTACATCGCGTTTTTTGCTGTTGGCGCCTATCTCACCGGCCTGTTCTCTTCGCCCCAGTTCGCGGCGCTGCTCGAGTCGCTGGTCAACTACAGTCCCGAAATCGGGGCGGCGCTGGTCGCGCTGTGCGGCCCGGACATTGCCCAGAACGGGATCCACCTGTCGCTGTGGGCGATCGTGCCGCTGGCCGCCGCCGTGGCGGCCCTGTTCGGCGCCTTGCTGGGCGCGCCGACGCTGAAGCTGCGCGGCGACTACCTCGCCATCGTCACGCTCGGCTTCGGCGAGATCATCCGCATCTTCATGAACAACCTGAATGACCCGATCAATTTCACCAACGGGCCGCAGGGTATCAACATGATCGACCCGATCCGCGTGTTCGGGGTGTCGCTGGCGGGAGAGGCCGGGTCCCAGTCGACCGTCTACCTCGGTGGCTACGGCATGCCCTCGGTGAACGCCTACTATTTCCTGTTCCTGCTGCTGTGCATCGTCACCATTTTCATCACGAGCCGCCTGCAGCATTCGCGCCTGGGCCGCGCCTGGGTGGCGATCCGCGAAGACGAAATCGCCGCGAAAGCCATGGGCATCAATACCCGCAACGTGAAACTGCTGGCCTTCTCGATCGGCGCCTCCTTCGGCGGCGTGGCCGGGGCCATGTTCGGCGCCTTCCAGGGATTTGTGTCGCCGGAATCGTTCTCGCTGCCGGAATCGATCGCGGTGCTGGCGATGGTGGTGCTGGGCGGGATCGGCCACATTCCCGGCGTGGTGCTCGGTGGCGTGCTGCTGGCCTCGCTGCCGGAAGTGCTGCGCCATGTGGTGGAGCCGGCGCAGATGGCGCTGTTCGGTCACGTCATCATCGAAGCCGAAGTGCTGCGGCAAATGATGTATGGCCTGGTACTGGTGGGCATCATGCTGGTGCGCCCGGCGGGCCTGTGGCCGTCGCCCAATAAGGAAGACCGGCCCAACGTGGCCAATGCACGCGAAGACGAAGAGGAGGCGGCGGCCGCCTGAGGCGCCGCAGCAATGACATGAGCATGAGCGAACCACTTCTCCTGAATATTTCCGGCGTCAACAAGCGCTTCGGTGGCCTGCAGGCGCTGACCGATGTCGGCATCCAGATCCAGCGCGGCCAGGTGTATGGCCTGATCGGCCCGAACGGCGCCGGCAAGACCACCTTCTTCAATGTGATCACCGGCCTGTACCAGCCCGACACCGGCCGCTTCGAGCTGGCCGGTAAACCCTATTCGCCGACGGCCCCGCATGCGGTAGCCAAGGCCGGCATTGCCCGCACTTTCCAGAACATCCGCCTGTTCAGCGAAATGACGGCGCTGGAAAACGTCATGGTCGGGCGCCACGTGCGCTCGAAGCAGGGCGTATTCGGCGCCATCTTCCGCCACGGCGCGGCGCGTGCCGAAGAAGAGGCGATCCGCCGCCGCGCGCAAGAGCTGCTCGATTTCGTCGGCATCGGCGCTTTTGCCAACCGCACCGCGAAATTCCTCTCCTACGGCGACCAGCGCCGCCTGGAAATCGCGCGCGCACTCGCCACCGATCCGCAACTGCTGGCGCTGGACGAACCTGCCGCCGGCATGAACGCCACCGAAAAACTGGCGCTGCGCGAACTGCTCGTCAAGATCCAGGGGCAGGGCACGACCATCCTCCTCATCGAACACGACGTGAAGCTGATGATGGGCCTGTGCGACCGCATTACCGTGCTCGAGTACGGAAAGCGCATCGCCGAAGGTATACCTGCCGACATCCAGAAAGATCCCGCCGTCATCGCGGCCTACCTGGGAGGGGCGCATTGATGAGCACTGCGATGGAAGAAAGCATCCTGAAGATCCAGGGCCTGAAGGTCGCCTATGGCGGCATCAAGGCGGTCAAGGGCATCGACCTGGACGTCAGGCGCGGCGAACTGGTGACCCTGATCGGCGCCAACGGTGCGGGCAAGACCACCACCCTGAAAGCCATCACCGGTACCCTGCCCGCGTGCAAGGTGGAAGGCACGGTCAGCTACCTGGGCAAGCCCTTGCTGGGCACGCCCTCGCACCGCCTGGTGGAGCAGAAGCTGGCGATGGTGCCGGAAGGCCGCGGCGTCTTCACGCGCATGACCATCGTCGAGAACCTCTTGATGGGCGCCTACACGCGCAACGACAAGGCCGGCGTCGAAGCCGACATCGAGAAGTGGTTCGGCGTCTTCCCCCGCTTGAAGGAACGCTCGGCGCAGCTGGCCGGAACGCTGTCCGGCGGCGAGCAGCAGATGCTGGCCATGGCGCGCGCACTGATGTGCCAGCCGACCCTGCTGCTGCTGGACGAACCGTCGATGGGCCTGGCGCCGATCATGGTCGAGAAGATCTTCGAGGTGATCCGCGAGGTGTCGGGGCAGGGCATCACCATCCTGCTGGTCGAGCAGAACGCACGCTTGGCGCTGCAGGCGGCGCACCGCGGTTATGTGATGGAGTCGGGCGCGATCACGATGACGGGCGAAGCACGTGCCATGCTGGACGATCCGAGAGTGCGGGCGGCTTACCTGGGAGAATGAAGGAAGCGGCCAGCTGCGCTATTGGAGCAAGTACTGGAGTCAAGTACAGGGGGCAAAGTACTGGGGTCAGGTCTGACATTCGGACACGAGCTCGAGTGTAGACTGTGCTGGCATGTGGCAGGCGTGCTGACAGTGCTGGCCCGTCTACAAGAGATGAGATCGAGAATGGCAGAGTTCGTGTCTGAATGTCAGACCTGACCCCAGCTTCATGACCCCAGCTTCACAGCAGAGTTCGTGTCTGAATGTCAGACCTGAGCCCAGCTTCATGACGTGTCCGAATGTCAGACCTGACCCCAGCTTCACGACCCCAGCTTCAGATCACGGTAAATAGTTTCCTTTTTTGCTACATGGTCGATAGAATTGCCGCTCATTCACAAAGGCAATGGACCGACCATGAAGCGGAACTTGAAGCACCTTGCACTGCTCCTCTGTTTTCCGCTGGCCGTCATGGCGGCCCCGGTTGAGCCAAAACTCGCCGACTCACTCGACAGCCTCATGGCCGCCCGTTTCAAGCCCGATCAGCCCGGCGTCGCCGCACTGGTGATGAAAGATGGCCAGCCCATCCTGCGCAAGGCCTACGGCATGGCCAACGTCGAGCTCGGCGTGAAGGCACAGCCCGAACACGTTTTCCGCATCGGCTCGACGACCAAGCTCTTCACCGCCACCGCCGTCATGCTGCTGGTCGACGAAGGCAAGCTCGCGCTCGATGCCCCAGTGAGCCGCTACCTGTCCGATGCGCCCGCGCACTGGGAGAAGGTCACCATCGAGCATTTGCTGACGCACACGAGCGGCATTCCGAATCTGTCGCTCGATTCCGGCTACTGGCGCACGAGCGTGCGCCTGGACCATACGCCCAAGGAACTCGTCGACCCCGTGCGTGCGCGCCCGCTCGAATCGGCGTCGGGGACCAGATTCGCTTACAACAATACGGGTTACCATCTGCTGGGCCTGATCATCGAAAAAGTCTCCGGCAAGCCCTACTACACCTTCCTCGACGAGCGGATCAGCAAACCGCTGGGCCTGCGCCACACGCGCGAGGGCAGCGACAAGGCGTTCATCCCCGGCCTAGTCACCGGCTATGGAAAGGGCCCCGCGCCCGCCTGGCTGCTTTCGAACAGCAACTTCTACGCCGGTGGCGGCGTGGTGAGCACGGTGGACGACATGGCTGCCTTCATGATCGCGCTGCAGGGTGGCAAGCTGGTCTCGCCGGCGAACGTGCGCCGCATGAATACGCCATACGTGCTGCCGAACGGTCAGGCTACCGGCTATGGTTTCGGCACCTGGCTGCGCGAAATCAACGGCAAGCATCTGGTCGGGCATGGCGGCTATATCATCAATTTCTACAGCGAACTGGAAATGGACGTCGATTCCGGCATCGTCGCGGTGACCCTGCATAACGGCGACATGTTCGGTGGCGATAACGAGGAGTTGAGCCGGGAGCTGATTTCGGCGGTGCAGGGTAGCGCTACGCAGGCGCGGCAATAACAGCGGTCCGCGATGTCATGTGGGTGGCAAAAGCGTCGCGAGAATCCTCGGCAGTTACCGGAGGGCGTTGCGCCAATTGCCCTGTTGCTCGCAGTAGGCACGGGATTGCTCGCCGCGAGCTACTCTCCACGCTCGTGGGTGAAGAAGGCGCTAAGGATGGCGGCGGTTAGCGCGTGGTCTTGCTTGGCCTACGTTGTCGTTGCGTTTGTTCCCGGCTGTCTCTGGGCGCCAGCTTGCGTTTAAGCCGAAAATAAATGGCAAGGCTGGGGTCAGGTCTGACATTCGGACACGACCTCAACTCTAGAGCGAACGTTCAAAGCGACAGCACATGCGGAAGCAGAACAAGCCATCCATACATACCGCAGTATGGCTGAGTCCGTGTCCGAATGTCAGACCTGACCCCAGCTCTTGCGCTTCGAGCATCCAAACAAAAGGGCCGCCCGATTTCTCAGGCAGCCCTTTATCTACGTAGCGCCAGCCCGAAAGGCGGGCGCCGCAATCTTACTTAAGCAGCGGCAGCAGCGGCAGCGTTGGCAGCGGCGCCTGGTGCCTTGGCGGCAGCTTGCGAGAACTGCGAGACAGCAGCGTTCACGTTGCTTTCGATGGCTTCGACAGCCTGCTTGGTGGTCTTGCTGAACTGCTCGTAGCCGGCGTTGGCGTTGCTGATCGCGGTCTTGACGGCGGCGACGAAGGTCTCCGAACCAGCAGGGGCGTTCTTGCTCACTTCGTCGACCAGGGCGATGACCTTGCGGTTGGCTTCGACGATCTGGCTTTCAGCGGCCTTCGAGAACTCGGCACCGGTACCGGTGGCAATCGCTGCCAGCTGGCGGTTGTACGACAGGGCCTTCTCGGCGGTCGGCTGGGCCTGGGCTGCGGACAGTTGCAGGAATTCCTGTGGATCCTTGGCCGACAGCAGTTGGCGCGCGGTGGTCGAGTTACCAGCCATGACTTCACGGGCGGTAGCAAGGTTCAGTTCCACCAGCTTTTCCATGCTCTCGAAAGTCTTCGCGGTCAGCGAGGACAGCAGGGCGAATTGCGATTCGAAATTGGCTTTGGTGGCATTCGAGAACTGCTCTGGAATTGCAAACATGGGGTTCTCCAAACAAACGTTTATAAGAAGGGATACTTCTAGGGAATACTGCTGAATCGGTACCGCGAAACGGCTAGTGCAAACTGGATGGTGCACCGCAACAGAACGCAGTTTTGCGCATTTTGACGTACACGTCAAGCGAATTTGGTGCGTCGCACCATGGAGGAAATCCTTGTTGTTTCCTTGCATCGGAAGAAATACTTCTCATCAACTTTGTATGCGCTTCTGCCATCGGCGCGTGCAATGTTCCACCCAGCCCGGGTATCTCGCCCATGTTAGACTTGTCATTGCGCTAATCGCCACCCGGTGTGCCAGCGCCCGACATCCAGGATCATGGCCGAACCGCTCGACACTCCAGGCGCAAGACGCCCGCTCCCCAGCTGGCTACTCCCCGCCTTCTTCGTCGTCCTCTGGAGTACCGGCTTCATCGTGGCCAAGTACGGGCTGCCATATGCGCCGCCATTGACTTTCCTGATTCTGCGCTGCAGCGGCGTGCTGCTGATCCTGTTGCCGGCCGTGCTGATCTGGCGCGCGCCATGGCCGCGCGGGCGCATCGGGCATGTCGCGGTCGCCGGCCTGCTGCTGCAGGCGGGCTACCTCGGCGGCGTCTGGAGTGCCATCAAGCTGGGCATGCCGGCAGGCCTGTCGGCGCTGATCGTCGGCATGCAACCGGTCCTGACGGCCGTGGCCGCGCCCTGATCGGCGAACGCGTGCGTCCGCGCCAGTGGCTGGGACTCGCGCTGGGCCTGGGCGGGGTGGCGCTCGTCGTGTATGCGAAAATCAGCCTGGCGAGTCTGTCGGGACGGGCGATCCTGTACTGCGTGCTGGCGCTGCTGTCGATTACGGCGGGCACGCTCTACCAGAAGCATTATTGCCCGCGCTTCGACCTGCGTACCGGCACCGTGATCCAGTTCGGCGCGACTATTGCGGCATTGCTGCCGTTCGCGCTGTTGTTTGAACAGTTCGATTTGTCCTTGTCTAAAGTAAGGTGGAACGCCGGTTTTATTGCGTCCCTGCTGTGGGCGATCCTGGCGCTGTCGATCGGTGCCATATTCCTGCTGTTCAGGTTGATTCGCGAGGGGACCGCCACCGAGGTGACAAGCCTGCTTTACCTGACTCCGCCCACGACCGCCATCATGGCCTGGATCCTGTTCGGCGAGGCCCTGAGCCCGCTTGGACTGGTCGGCATGGCGGTGGCCGTGACCGGGGTCGCCTTCGTCGTCAAGAAACAGGAGCATTCATGATTGCAAGCCCACAGCAAGAAGCGGTCGATGCCGCCATCACCTCGCGCCGCTCGATCCGCGCTTTCCTCGACAAGCCGGTGGAGCGCGCCGACATCGAACGCATCCTCGAGGTGGCGGCACGCGCGCCCTCGGGTACCAATACCCAGCCGTGGAAGGTCTATGTGCTGACCGGCGAGCGCCGCGTCGCGCTGTCGGACGCCATTCTTGCCGTGTACAGCGACCCGGAACTGTCGCGCCAGCATACCGAGGAGTATCCCTACTATCCGCGCGAATGGGTCTCTCCTTTTGTCGACCGCCGGCGCAAGGTGGGTTGGGACCTGTACAGCCTGCTTGGGCTGAGCCGCGACAACAAGGCCGGCATGGCGGCCCAGCATGCGCGCAACTACCGCTTCTTCGACGCACCGGTCGGCCTGATTTTTACCATCGACCGCGTCATGGAGCAGGGCTCCTGGCTGGATTACGGGATGTTTTTGCAGAACATCATGGTGGCCGCGCGCGGACGCGGGCTCGATACCTGCCCGCAAGCCGCCTTTACCCAGTTCCACCGCATCATCGCCGAGCAACTGGACCTCCCGGCCAACGAGACGGTCGTGTGCGGCATGGCGCTGGGCTGGGCCGATCCGACCAGGGTCGAGAACACGCTCGTGACCGAGCGCGAACCGGTAGCGAACTTCGTGCACTTTGTCGACCAGGACGACTGATTTCGCCACCCCGCCTCGCTGCGACGGGTTTCGACAGCATGCCGAGGTGGCGCAAAACAAAACGTTGCGCGACGTAGACAATTGAATTGGAACAGAATTCTTGTTGCCCCGGGCAGTGCGCCGCGTTCCGTTGTAGTGCGGCAAAATGATGAGGAGAGTGTTACAGTCGATTGCAGCTGAGTTGCAATTGCATTCGATGTGCATGAGCGCATCGTCTCGGCTCACCCGTATTACCTCATCCGTATTACCCGAATCGCGTCAGAAGGAAAGACCATGTTGAAGTTCCTGTTGACCGCCCTCGTATCGCTGTGCCTGCTGGCCGAACCCGTCACGGCCACGGCAGCCGGGGCGGGTGCCCAGGCCAGCTCGGCGACAAAACGTCCCGCTGCGAAGAAAAAGCTTGTGAAGAAGCGCGTCGCCCAGCCGCGCGCGCGCAAGGGCAAGCGCCAGGCCGAGACAGCCCAGGCCATTGCCAGCGACAACCGCCAGCGCATGGTGCGCCGGGTCGAGACCGTGCGTGGCAAGCGCCGCGTCACTTACCAGGTCGTGCGGCGCGCGGCACCGGCCGTGGCCGCGATCCCGGCGATGCGCACGGCGGGCGACATGGCCGGCCTGAACCAGACGCGCGATCCCTTGTCGCTGCGCTCGAATGTCGCCTTCGTGCTAGACCAGAACAGTTCGCAGGTGCTGTTCGAAAAGAATGCCAACGTGCCGCTGCCGATCGCCTCGATCACCAAGCTGATGACGGGTCTCGTCGTCGTCGAAGCGGGCCAGAACCTGAACGAGACGCTGACCATCACCAACGACGACGTCGACCGCCACAAGTACAGCAGCTCGCGCCTGCCCGTCGGCGCGCGCATGACCCGCAACAACCTGCTGCATATCGCCCTGATGAGCTCGGAGAACCGCGCGGCCGCGGCGCTCGGGCGCAACTATCCAGGCGGCATCAACGCCTTTGTCGCGGCGATGAATGCCAAGGCAAAGGAGTTGGGCATGAACGACACCCGTTACGTCGACTCCAGCGGCCTGTCGAGCCAGAACGTGTCGAGCGCGCGCGACCTGGCCAAGCTGGTGGCCTACGCGCACCAGAAGCCGCTGCTGCGCCAGTATTCGACCGACCCGAACTGGGTGGTCGAGGCCAGCGGCCGGCCGATGCGCTACAACAATACGAACTACCTGGTGGCGCTGCCTGACTGGAACATCGGCTTGCAGAAAACCGGTTTCATCAACGAAGCGGGGCGTTGCCTGGTGATGCAGGCGATGATCCAGGGCCGCAACGTGATCATGGTCTTCCTCGATTCGAAAGGGAAGATGTCGCGTACCGCCGACGCCGGCCGCATGCGGCGCTGGCTGGAAGCACTCACGCCCGACAGTATCACCGTCCCGACGGCAAGCCCGGCCAGCGCGGCCAGCCCAACGCCCACCACCTTCTCCGCCGTGTCTGCGGCAACGGTGTTGCAGAAGCGCTAGGCCGCAAGGCATGAAAACGACAACGGCGCCCGCGGGCGCCGTTTTTTTGTTCAGGCAGCGATCACGCTACCGAGACGGGCCGGAAACCCAGCGTCGACGAAATCTGCCCGGCTGTCTGCACCAGGTCGTCGAGCCAGTCTTCCTGCAGGCGGTCGGCCGGCGCCGAGATCGACAAACCGGCCACCAGCTTGCCGCTGTCGTCGTAGATGCCGGCGGCCATGCAGCGCACGCCCAGTTCGAGTTCCTCGTTGTCGCGCGCATAGCCGCGTGCGCGCACCAGGCTCAGTTCGCGCTCGAGCTTGGCAAGATCGGTGATCGAATTCTTGTTGTGGCCGGCCAGGCCGGTACGGGTGGCGTAGGCGCGGATCGCCTTCGGCTCGTCCACCGAAAGGAAGAGTTTGCCGGTGGACGTCAGGTGCAGCGGTCCGCGTCCGCCGATCGCGCGCACCACCTGCATGCCCGAGCGCTCGGAGAAGGCGCGGTCGATGTAGACGATCTCGTCGCCCTGGCGCACTGACAGGTTCACGGTCTGCTGCGTCTTCTTGTGCAGGGCACGCATGAAGTCGAGCGCCGCTTCGCGCACCGACAACCGGCTTTTCACGACATTGCCCAGTTCCAGCAAACGCATGCCCAGGCGGTAGGTGCCGGGCTCGACGCGGTCGACGAAACGGGTGACGACCATGTCGTTGAGGATGCGGTGGGCGGTGGAAGGGTGCAGGCCCGAGACCTTCGACAATTCCTTCAGGCTGACCGGGTCGGGATAGGTGGCGAGTGCATCGAGCAGGGCGACCATGCGTTCAATCACCTGGATCGATGTCTTGGGCGGTTCAAGTGTTTCGATTTTCATGATGTGGTTGGTGCAGTGCGGTATCGTCTGTACTTTATACCATAATGCGAAAAACGGCAGAGAATTTGCTAGTGTCGTTCGTCTAACATTTTCCTTTATCGACAGCTGCCCGCGACTGCCTGGAACGGGCATAATGACAGCTCTGCATGTCTTGTCGGAAATATAAATGGAACATCAAACCAGCGAATTCAAGAGTACAAGCGGTTTCAAGCGCATCCTGAAAGCCTCCAGTTACACCGTCCAGGGGCTGGTCACGGCCTGGAAGATCGAACATGCCTTCCGCCAGGAGCTGCTCGTGTTCGTGCTCGGCGTGATTTTCGCCTTCGTGCTGCCGGTATCGGGCTTCCAGCGCCTGGTGCTCATCGGCGTGCTGCTGCTGGTACTGATCGTCGAACTGATCAACTCCGCCTTCGAGGCCGTGGTCGACCGTATTTCGCTCGAGCGCCACCCGCTCTCGAAGAATGCCAAGGACTTCGGTAGCGCCGCCGTTGGCCTGACGGTCCTGCTGGCCGCAGCCACCTGGGGCACGGTGCTCTACAACAGGTTTGCTTGAGCTCCCATAGACACGCCGGCAAGCTTGCCGAAAATGCTCCACAATAGGCGACGACCACGCGGCGCCGGGAGGGCGCTGCGGTCTTGTCCAAACCTAATGGAGAAAAACATGACGCTACGCCTCGGCGACACCGCACCCGATTTCGAACAGGATTCCAGCATCGGCCCCATCCGCTTCCATGAGTGGGCGGGCGATTCCTGGGTGGTGCTGTTCTCGCACCCGGCCGACTTCACGCCGGTCTGCACGACCGAACTGGGCCTGACTGCGAAGCTGAAGCCGGAATTCGGCAAGCGCAACGTCAAGGCGATCGCGCTGTCGGTCGACCCGGCCGAACAGCACCGCAACTGGATCCGCGACATCGAGGAAACCCAGCAGACCGTGGTCGGCTTCCCGATCATCGCCGACGCCGACAAGACCGTGTCTACGCTGTACGACATGATCCACCCGGAACAGTCGGCCACCGCGACGGTGCGCTCGCTGTTCGTGATCGACCCGAAAAAGAAGATCCGCCTGACCATCACCTACCCGATGAGCACCGGCCGCAACTTCGACGAAGTCCTGCGCGTGATCGACGCCTTGCAACTGACCGACGGCTACACGGTAGCCACGCCCGGTAACTGGAAGGATGGCGACGACGTCATCATCCCGCTGACCGTGCAGGATCCGGCTGTGCTGGCTGAAAAGTATCCGAAGGGCTTCACGGCACCGCGGCCTTACCTGCGTTTGACGCCGCAGCCGAACAAATAACAGGAACCGCGCCGGCATGCGTCTCCCGATGCATGCCGAAGGACGTAGGGTGGGCACTCCGTGCCCACGCTGTATCATCACTTGCTCATATGCGACTTGGTCGTACCGTCGCGCTTCGCATCACGTGCATCAGCCAGGCCTGAGCCGCAACTGATCAACCGATGATCCCGCGTGGGCACGGAGTGCCCACCCTGCGAAACCCGCATAGGGCGTAGGGTGGAGTCCTGACTCCACGCGGTCGAACGGCGGCACTTCGATAAGCTTGTCGCAAGTCGGCCCGCCAGCGCAACAGCCAAGTTACGTGATAGCGGGCGCTCAGGCAGCGTGGAGTCAGGACTCCACCCTACGATTCTCGTCCGTTCTGCGCATATCGATCAACGCCAAGCGTCACCCCAAGCTCACCGCACGCATAAGCAAATAAGAAAGCCATCCTTTGTCCCACGCTTGCCCCGGCTTACCCTTGGGGCATGTTGATGACCTATATTGCCGCTGGCTTCGCGGTCGGCTTGCTGGTCGGCATGACCGGCGTGGGTGGCGGTTCGCTGATGACGCCGCTCCTGACCCTGCTGTTCGGCGTGTCGCCCACGGTTGCCGTCGGCACCGACCTCGCCTTTGCCTCCATTACCAAGAGCGCGGGCACCGTTACCCACCGTTTCAATCGCACCGTCAACTGGGCCATCGTGCGCCGCCTCTGCCTGGGCGCGCTGCCGGCCGCGCTGGTCGCTACTTTGCTGCTCAGCCGCTACGGCACCGTGCAGGCCGAGATCGGCCAGCTGATCCGCTATTCCATTGCCGTGTCCGTCATGCTGACCGTGGTGGCGCTGCTGTTCCGGCGCCGCATGGTGGCCTGGGTGAACGCCCAGCCCGGGCGCCAGCTGCAGGGCAGGGCGCTGCACCTGGCCACCATTGGGGCAGGCGCTTTGCTCGGTACCCTGGTGACGATCTCCTCGATCGGCGCCGGCGCCGTTGGCGCGACCCTGCTCGTGCTGTTGTACCCGAAACTGACGCCCGCCGAAGTGGCCGGCACCGACATCGCCTACGCCGTGCCATTGACTGCGATTGCCGCCTTCGGCCACTGGTGGCTGGGCTCGATCGACTGGATGCTGCTACTGACCCTCTTGATCGGCTCGCTGCCCGGCATCACGCTGGGCTCGATGCTGGCGCGCAAGGTGCCGGAACGCTTCCTGCGCGCGCTGCTGGCGCTGACGCTGACCGGCGTGGCTTTCAAGCTCGTCTACTGAAGCTGGGACGGGCTCGGCCACTAATAGCCTATCTGTCTATGCAAATGAAGATTGGTTCGTTTGCGTTATGAAGTTGAAGTGAGATTATTACAGCCCAATAGAAGAATTTGTAATAAGGCCTCCATGAACTTCCTGCAGCCGCGTGCCCCGGGCCGGGTCCTCCCCGGCTTCGGGCTATCGCTCGGGTTCACGATTTTTTACCTGGCGCTGATCGTCCTGATCCCGCTGTCGGCCGTGTTCCTGAAAACCTTCACCATGAGTTGGGAAGCGTTCTGGAGCGCCGTCACGTCCGAGCGCGTCATCGCCTCGTACAAGCTCAGCTTCGGCGCCTCGCTGATCGCCGCCAGCCTGAACGTCGTCTTCGGCGGCATCGTCGCCTGGGTACTGGTGCGCTACCGCTTTCCTGGCAAGCGCTTCGTCGACGCGCTGGTCGACCTGCCGTTCGCGCTGCCCACCGCGGTGGCCGGCATCACCCTGACCGCCCTGTATTCGAACAATGGCTGGATCGGCAAATACCTCGAGCAGTTTGGCATCAAGGTCGCCTTCACCCCGCTCGGCGTGGTGGTCGCGCTGACCTTCATCGGCCTGCCCTTCGTCGTGCGTACCGTGCAGCCGGTGCTGGAAGAGGCCGAGCGCGAACTCGAGGAAGCGGCCGCCAGCCTGGGCGCGAGCCCGCTGCAAACCTTCATCCGCGTGATCCTGCCTTCGATCCTGCCGGCCCTGCTGACCGGCTTCGCGCTGGCCTTTGCCCGCGCCACCGGCGAATACGGTTCCGTGATTTTCATCGCCGGCAACCTGCCGATGGTGTCCGAGATCACGCCGCTCTTCATCATCACCAAGCTGGAGCAGTACGACTATGCCGGCGCCACTGCAATTGCCGTGGTGATGCTGGTCGTCTCGTTCATCCTGCTCCTCACCATCAATCTGCTGCAGGCATGGACCCGCAAACGGGCGGGCAAGAAATGAGCGCCGTACTGAACAAACCCCTGGACAAGCCAAACGCGGTCACGCAGGCTGCGCCGCGTCCCGTGAAAAACAATGTGTTCGAGCCGAACTGGGTGCGCTATGCGCTCATCGCCATCGCGCTCGTGTTCCTGACCCTGTTCCTGTTCGTGCCCCTGGTCGCCGTGTTCACCGAAGCCCTCAAGCGCGGCTGGGGCACCTATGTCGAATCCATCCTCGACCCGGATGCCCTGTCCGCGATCAAGCTGACCTTGATCGCGGCCGGCATCGCCGTGCCCCTGAACCTGGTGTTCGGGGTGGCCGCGGCCTGGGCCATCGCCAAGTTCGACTTCCGGGGAAAAAGCGTGCTGCTGACCCTGATCGACCTGCCGTTCTCGGTCTCGCCCGTGATTGCCGGCCTGATCTACGTGCTGCTGTTCGGCGCCCAGGGCTGGTTCGGCCAGTGGCTGATGGACCACGACATCAAGATCCTGTTCGCCGTGCCCGGCATCGTGCTGGCGACCGTCTTCATCACCTTCCCGTTCGTCGCGCGCGAACTGATTCCCCTGATGCAACAGCAGGGCACCGAGGAAGAAGAGGCGGCGCTGGTGCTGGGCGCCTCCGGCTGGCAGACCTTCTGGCGCGTGACGCTGCCGAACATCAAGTGGGGCCTGCTCTACGGCGTGATCCTGTGTAACGCCCGCGCCATGGGCGAGTTCGGCGCGGTGTCGGTGGTCTCGGGCCACATCCGCGGCGAAACCAACACCATGCCGCTGCAGGTGGAAATCCTCTACAACGAATACAACTTCACGGCCGCGTTCGCGATCGCATCCTTGCTGGCGCTGCTCGCGCTGGTGACGCTGGCCATCAAGTCCTTTATCGAATGGCGTCTGCACCTGTCGATGCGTGCCGACGCCGGTACCACGGAGCGCCTGCAATGACGATCGAAGTCCAACACATCCGCAAGCAGTTCGGCCAGTTCACGGCCCTCGACAACGTCTCGCTGCAATTCCCCGACGGCCAGCTGACAGCCTTGCTCGGCCCCTCGGGCTGCGGCAAGACGACCCTGCTGCGCATCATCGCCGGCCTGGAGCATCCGGACTCGGGCGCCGTGCTGCTCGACGGCGAAAACGCCTCGACCCGCCACGTGCGCGAGCGCCAGGTCGGCTTCGTATTCCAGCATTACGCGCTGTTCAAGCACATGACCGTGTTCGAGAACGTCGCCTTCGGCCTGCGCGTGCGCCCGCGCCGCGAGCGCCCGAGCGAAGCCCAGATCCGCGACAAAGTGAAACAGCTGCTGGAGCTGGTGCAGCTCGACTGGATCGCCGACCGCTACCCGCCGCAACTGTCCGGCGGCCAGCGCCAGCGTATCGCCCTGGCCCGCGCCCTGGCCGTGGAGCCGCGCGTGCTGCTGCTGGACGAACCTTTCGGCGCCCTGGATGCCAAGGTGCGCAAGGAACTGCGCCGCTGGCTGCGCCGCCTGCACGACGACCTGCACGTGACGTCCATCTTTGTCACCCACGACCAGGAAGAGGCGCTCGAAGTGGCCGACCAGGTCGTCCTGATGAACAAGGGCCGGGTCGAGCAGCTCGGCACGCCGGAAACCGTCTACAACTCGCCGGCCTCGCCGTTCGTCTACGGCTTCCTCGGCAACGTCAACCTGTTCCATGGCCGCGTGCACGAAGGCGTGCTGGCCAGCGGCGACGCGCTCTTCGACGCACCGGCCCTGAATGGCGTGAACAATGCCGAGGGTATCGGCTACGTGCGGCCGCACGACCTCGACGTCGAACGCTACGTGGCCGGCGGCGAGGGCATCGCCGTCAAGCTGCGCCGCGCGCATGCGATCGGCCCGCTGGCCCAGCTCGACCTGGAGCGGCTCGACACGCAGCAGCTGATCGAGGCGGTCATTCCGAACGAGCGCTTCGGCCGCCTGGGGCTGAAGGAGGGCGAGACCCTGCTGGTGCGTCCGCGCCGCATCGAGGTGTTCGTCGACGCGGGAGGCGGCATATGAACTTCCAGCAGCTGCGCTCCGTGCGCGAAGCGGCGCGCCGCAACTTCAATCTGACCGATGTGGCCAACGCACTGTTCACCTCGCAGCCGGGCGTGTCGCGCCAGATCCGCGAGCTCGAGGACGAACTGGGCGTGGTCATTTTCGAGCGCAACGGCAAGCGCCTGACCGGTTTGACCGGGCCGGGCAAGGGCATCCTCAAAATCGTCGAGCGGCTACTGGTGGAAGCGGAAAACCTGTCGCAGGCCAGCCAGGAATACGCGGCCCAGGACAGCGGCACGCTGACGGTGGCTGTCACCCACACCCAGGCGCGCTACGCGCTGCCGCAGGTGGTGCAATCCTTCCGCGCGGCCTTTCCGAACGTGCGCATCGCCCTGCAGCAAAGCGCGCCCGAACACATCGCCGAATGGGTGCTGTCGGGCCGCGCCGACATCGGCATCGCCACCGAGGGCCTGTCGACCTTCCCGGATCTGGTGTCCTTCCCGTGCTACCGCTGGAGCCACGTGGTGGTGGCGCCCGACGGCCATCCGCTGCTGATGAAGAACCGGCCCCTGACCCTGGACGACCTGGCGGCGCATCCCCTGATCACCTACGACGTCGGCTACACCGGCCGCAGCCATATCGACGAGGCTTTTGCGAAGGCGGGCCTGGCGCCGGACATGGTCTTGACCGCCATGGATTCCGACGTGATCAAGCAGTACGTGTCGCTGGGGATGGGCGTCGGCATCGTCGCGTCGATGGCCTTCGACCATGGACGCGACAAGGGGTTACGCGCGGTCGAGGCCTCGCACCTGTTCGCGCCGAACGTGACGCGCCTGGCGGTGCGACGTGGCGCGTATCTGCGGGCCTATGCCTACCACTTCATCGAACGATTCGCGCCGGGGTTTACGCGCTCGGATATCGAGCGGACCTTGCAGGCCGAAGAGGCGACGGCGTAATCATTGCCAGGCGTAGTAGGGTGGGCGCCCTGTGCCCACGCGGAAGCTTGAGCCGTGTTGGCGTGTGCCCCTTCGTGACAATGTACTGGCACACATCGGATTGAGGGCGATGTGACTCCTCATTCCGCGTGGGCACGGGGCGCCCACCCTACTGCCCCGGATTCGTGATGCGCGCGTGAATCGCATCGATCGCCGCGACCACCTCGCCCGGCAAACTGATCGATGCCGCGTCGATGTTTTCCTTTAATTGCTCAAGCGTCGTCGCCCCGATGATGGTCGAGCCCACGAACCAGCGCGAATAACACCAGGCCAGCGCCATCTGCGCCGGCGTCAAGCCATGGGCACGTGCCAGCGCCGCATACTCGGCGGTTGCCGCCAGCACCGTGGCCCGTACGTAGCGCGGGCTCCAGTTGGCGGGGAAGATGGTCAGGCGGCCATGCGCTGTCGGGTTGTCCAGGTATTTCGCTGTCAGCTGGCCAAAGGCGAGCGGGCTGTAGGCCAGCAGGCTGACCTCTTCGCGGAAACAGGTCTCGTCCAGCAGCGTCGTCTCGAATGCGCGCGCTGTCAGGTTGTACAGGTTCTGGATGGTGGCGATGCGCGGCAGGCCCTTTGTTTCGGCCAGCTTCACGTACTCGCACACGCCCCAGTTGCTCTCGTTCGAGACCCCAATCGCGCGGATCTTGCCTGCCTGGACCAGGTCGCCCAGCGCGCCCAGCGTCTCCTCGATCGGCACGCTTGAACGTTCGCGTTTTGGATTGAAACTGTTGGCGCCGAAGATAGGCAGGTTGCGGCTCGGCCAATGAATCTGGTACAGGTCGATGTAGTCGGTCTGCAGGCGCTGCAGGCTGGTCTCCACCGCCGCGCGCACATTGGCCGCGTCCAGGTCGTGCGACGCGCCGCGGATCCATCCCATGCTGGCGTTCGGGCCGGCGATTTTCGAGGCGATGACGAGCTCGTCGCGCCGGCCGCGGCGCTTCAACCAGCTGCCGATGTAGCGCTCGGTCGATCCCTGCGTGCGTGCGCTGGCCATCACCGGGTACATCTCGGCGGTATCGATGAAGTTGATGCCGCGCTCGACGGCGTAGTCGAGCTGGCTGTGCGCGTCAACCTCCGTGTTCTGCTCGCCGAAGGTCATCGTGCCGAGGCAGATGGGGGAGACTTCCAGGTTCGACCTGCCGAGCCGCTTGCACTCCATGCTCGTCTCCTTCAGGCGCGCAGCGCGTCGGCGCACTCGCGCACGAGCGCCGGGCCGCGATAGATCAGGCCGCTATACAGCTGCACCAGCTGCGCACCGGCCGCCATCTTTTCCTTCGCGTTCGCGCCCGACAGGATGCCGCCGACGCCGATGATCGGGATCGCTTCGCCCAGTTCCTTCTTCATGGCGCGCACGACGATGTTCGACAGGTCGAATACCGGTGCGCCGGACAGGCCGCCGGCCTGCCTGCCGTGGCGCAGGTGGGCGACGTGGTTGCGGCTGAGGGTGGTATTGGTGGCGATGACGCCGTCGATCTTGTGGCGCAGCAGGGCGCCGGCGATATCCTGGATCTGCTCGATGTCGATGTCGGGGGCGATCTTCAGGGTGAGCGGCACGTAGCGGCCAGTCTCGTCGGCCAGGCGGGTTTGTTCAGCCTTCAGTTGCGACAGCAGGGCATCGAGTTCGGATGCGCCCTGCAGCTGGCGCAGGTTCTTCGTGTTCGGCGATGAGATGTTCACCGTGACATAGCTCGCGTACGGGTAGACCTTGCGCAGGCAGTGCAGATAGTCGTCGGCTGCGCGCTCGATCGGCGTGTCGGCGTTCTTGCCGATGTTCAGGCCGAGCACGCCCTGCTTTTCCTGGTAGAAGCGCGAGGCCTGGACGTTGGCGACAAAGGCGTCGACGCCGCCGTTGTTGAAGCCCATGCGGTTGATGATGCCTTGCGCGGCGGGCACGCGGAACATGCGCGGCTTCGGGTTGCCGGCCTGGGCACGCGGGGTGACGGTACCGATCTCGATCGAGCCGAAGCCGAGCGCGACCAGGCCGTCGATGTAGGCGCCGTCCTTGTCGAGGCCGGCAGCCAGGCCGACCGGGTTCGGGAACACGATGCCCATCACGGTGCGCGGGTCGGGTGCCGGTTGGGCGAACAGCTTGCCGGTCAGGCCGCGTTCGGCAGCGCGGCGCAGGGCAGGGAGTGTCAGGTTGTGCGCGGTTTCGGCGGGCAGCGTGAACAGCAGCGGGCGGGCGAGGGAGTACAGGAGCTTGTCGGACATGGAGCACTCGAAAATGGGATCGCGGCAATTGTACCGTGCGCCCACCCCAAGGTCAGGGCTTCAGCGGTCGAGAATATCCCACACCCCATTGATCCGCGCTTCCAGCGGCCGGAAATTGATCTTGTAGGCCATCTTCGGGCTCTGCTCGATCCAGTAGCCGAGGTAGACATACGGCAGCCCCAGTTCGCGCGCCTGCTCGACCTGCCACATGACGTTGTAGGTGCCGAAGGAAGCACCGGCGACGTCCGGATCGAAGAAGGTGTAGACCGAGGACAGCCCGTCGGAGAGCACGTCGATGATCGACACCATGCGCAGCGTGCCGTCGGGCTCGCGGAATTCGACCAGGCGCGTGTTGACCCGGCTTTGCAGCAGGAATTGCGCGTACTGGTCGCGGCTGTCCTGGTCCATGCCGCCGCCGACGTGGCGCGTGGTCTGGTAGCGCAGGTAGAGCGCGTAGTGTTCGTCCGAGAACGACAGGTTCGCGACCATCGCCGTCAGGTCGCCGTGGCGCTTCCAGGCGCGGCGCTGGGTGCGGCTGGGCGCGAACTCGCTGCAGCGCACGCGCACCGGGATGCAGGCCTGGCAGCCGTCGCAGTAGGGGCGATAGGTAAAAATGCCGCTGCGGCGGAAGCCGTTCTTGACGAGCTCGGAGTACACGTCCGCGTTGATCAGGTGCGAAGGCGTTGCCACCTGCGAGCGTGCCTGCCGCGCGTCGAGGTAGCTGCACGGATACGGAGCGGTCGTATAGAACTGCAGCGTCGAGAAGGGCAGGTCATTAAGGTGCGTCATGCAGGTCTCTCGGGCGACGTGATGAACCTATTCTAGCGAAAGCGGAGGGCGCGCACGGTTATGTACCCAACTAAGCATCCAACGGAGGCTGCACTTCCCAGCGCCCGATCGCCGGTTCGCGTATGGCTGCACGCAAGTGCTGCAGGAACACGCTGCGCGGAATCGGCGCGGCGCCGAGCGAGGCGAGGTGGCCGGTCTCCTGCTGGCAGTCGACCATGCGCACGCCGTTGCGGCGCAGGAAGGCGACCAGGTAGGCCAGCGCGACCTTCGAAGCGTCGGACACGCGCGCAAACATCGACTCGCCGTAGAACATGCGGCCGATGCACACGCCATAGGCCCCGCCGACCAGCTCGCCATCGAGCCAGACTTCGGACGAGTGCGCGTAGCCCATCGCATGCAGGCCGGTATAGCCGACAATGATGTCGTCGGAAATCCAGGTGCCGGGACCGTCCTTGCGCGGCGCGGCGCAGGCACGCATGACGGCCTCGAAATCGCTGTCGAAGCGGACTTGCCAGCGGCCACCCTCGGTGCGGCTGCGCTCGACGCGGCGCAGGGTTTTCTTCAGGCTGTCGCTGACCTTGAACTCGCCCGTATAGAGCACCATGCGCGGATCGGTGCTCCACCAGAGGATGGGCTGGCCTTCGGAGAACCAGGGGAAGATGCCGTTCTGGTAGGCCAGCAGCAGCCGCTGGGGAGAAAGGTCGGCGCCGGCTGCGAGCAGGCCCGGCGCGTCCATGGTGAGGGCCTCGGACACGTCGGGGAAGGGCGTATGCGCGTCGAGCCAGGGAATCATGGCAGCCTCGCCCCTTCAGTCGGGTTCACGTGGAGCAATCATCGGGCGGACGATGTCATGGCTGTGCACGCCATAATCCGCGTCGCGGCCACCCTCCCGGATTTTGACGCGGTCGGCAAAGAACAGTTCCAGCGTCGTGCGGATGGTGGGGAAGGCCAGGTCATCCCAGGGGATCTCGGCTTCCGTGAACAACTGCACTTCCAGGCTTTCGATGCCGGGTGCGAAATCCAGGTCGAGCAGGCGCGCCAGGTAGAACATGTGTACCTGGTGCACGTGCGCGACGTTCAGCACGCTGAACAGCTTGCCGATTGCGATGTTGGCGCCGGCTTCCTCCTCGGTTTCGCGGACTGCCGCCTCCGACGTGGTTTCGCCGTTTTCCATGAAGCCGGCAGGCAGCGTCCAGTAGCCATGGCGCGGTTCGATGGCGCGCCGGCACAGCAGCACCTGCAGCTCGCCATCCTTCTCCCACACGGGGATGGAACCGAGCACCATTTTCGGGTTCTGGTAGTGGATCGTGCCGCACTGCGTGCACACATGGCGCGGCCGGTTGTCGCCTTCGGGGATGGCCAGCGCGACCGGATGGCCGCACTCGGAACAGAATTTCATAGGGGATGACAGGAATGAATGTATGACTACTTTACACCCGATTGGCCCGGCTGTGCCGCAGCCGCGCAGCCGCGGGCGGGATGCTTGCCGTCGCAGCATTGTGCTGCAATCGCACATCGGGGGAGCATTGATTTGCTTAAACGGCCGAAGGCGCGTATAATTCATTTCATCAGACGCGGGGTGGAGCAGTCTGGCAGCTCGTCGGGCTCATAACCCGAAGGTCACAGGTTCAAATCCTGTCCCCGCAACCAGAATTTCCGAAAGCCGTTGAATCCTTGCCGATTCAGCGGCTTTTTTGTTTTCGCCATCCCTTGCGCGCCTGGCCGTGTGCGGCGTTCCCTGGCGGACTCGACCAATATCAAGGGAAGACGCTGTTTGCCGCACTCATCCCTTCCTCTCCGGTCGAACAGGAACACGGCGCGGCTGTCGTCCCCCTCATGGGCTGGACCGGCGTTTCCGCGCCCTTCGATGAACATCGATCCTTGGGTTAGACCATGATTACTGTTGACGACATCAACGAAGCCTGGGGTTGGGTAGGGCTCAGCGCCGTCGAAGTATTGGGTGCCAATGCCTTCGGTAACCTGATCATCCGCGACGCCGACGGCAGCTACTGGCGGCTGCGTCCGCAAGACCTCTGCTGCGAGCCCGTCGCGCAGGACCGCGCCGCGCTCGATGCACTGTCCTATAACCAGGATTTCCTGAACGAGTGGTACATGCCCGAGCTGGTCGACCTCGCCGAGTCCACGCTCGGCCCGCTCACCGACGACCGCCGCTACTGCCTCAAGATTCCCAGCCCGCTTGGCGGGCATTACGGCAGCGAAAACCTTGCCACGGTTCCCCTGTCCGAGCTGATACGGTTTGCCGGGGAGGGGGCGCAGCAGCTCGAGGGAGTGCCGCGCTGGCGTTGACGCGACTGTTTTGTGACGATGCCAGCTTGGGCTTTCTTCGCCTTGCCCGGTTCGTTCAGCCAGGCGGTGCGCTGAGGCTGGCCCACAGGTAGGCTGCCGCCATCGTCCGATGCGGACGATAGGCGGCCAGCCAGGCCTGGGTGCGTGCCTGGTCCGGCTTGCCGGCCTCGCCCAGCAGGCGCCCCAGCGCTCCGCGCACGGCCACGTCGCCTTCGAGCGAGCAGTCGGCATAGCCATAGCCGCGCAGCAGCGTGTAGTTGACGGTCCAGGGGCCGATGCCCTTGATGGCGAGCAGGGCCGCGCCCGCGTGTTCCGCATCGTCGTTCAGGTCGAGGCGCAGTTCGCCGGCGTCGACCATGCGCGCCACGCGCAGCAGCGTCTCGGCCTTTGCACGCGAAAATTTGCGGGTAGTCAGCGTCTCGAGGTCGAGACGCGCCACATCGGCCGCCTCCGGATAGCAGACCAGGCCGCTGCTGTGCGGGCGTCCGGCCTGCGCGATGAAGCTGCGGCGCAGGCTGATCGCGAAGGGCAGGTTGATCTGCTGGCCGATGATCGCCCAGGTCAGGGCCTCGAAGACGCTGGCCGACTGCACGATGCGCAGGCTAGGGGAGCGCGCGACCAGTGGGCCGAACACGGGGTCGTCGCGCGTCGCCTCTGCAAACGGTGCCGGGTCGATGCGCAGCGCCAGGATGCTGTCCGGGGCCGCGTGCGCCCGCGCCCGCGTGTGCGTGTCCAATGGCGCGTCGGCGTCGATGCGGCACAGTGCCCGGGTCGGCTCCAGCGTGAGGTCGAAGAGCAGCGGCACGCCGCCCAGCAGCACCGCCTTGCGCAGGCGGCTGCCTTCGACCCGTTCGGCCAGGCCTTCGGCGTCGCGCGCGTGGAAGGCCAGCACGTCGGCGCTGCGGTAGCCCGGCGGCAAGGCCAGGGTCAGCCCCTCGGTCATCGTGTCATTTGCCGGCGGCGCTCGCCGGCGCGCCACCGAAGCGCGGAACAAAACCCGTCACCAGCGCAGTGCCGACCAGCACGATGGCCGAGCCGGCCAGCGTATGCCAGCCCACCGTCTCGTGCAGGAAGAGCGCGCCCCAGAGGATGCCGAACAACGGGTTCAGGAAAGTTACCGTCAGTGCCGAGGTCGGCCCTACCTCGGCGATCAGGCGGAAGTAGATCAGGTAGGCGATGCCGCTGCACAGCACGCCCAGGACCAGCACCGCCGCCCAGACGCCGGGCGTGGGACTGGCGGGCGCGGGAAAGAAGGGCAGGGCGGGCAACACGAACAGGGTTGCCGCCCACATGGTGCCGTGGGCATTGGCGAAGGGTTCGACGCTTTTCGCCGATTTCGCATACAGGCTGGCGATGCTGTAGCACAGCGCCGCGGCCAGCGCCGCCACCGGGGCGATGGCCGCGCCGGGGCGGCTGGACACATCGTCGAAGCCGACCAGCAGCGCCACCCCCGCCGTGCCCAGCAGCAGGCCAAGGCCGGTGCGCAGCGTGATCGGCTGGCGCGCCCACAGCGCCCCGATCAGCGCGCCCCACATCGGCGCCGTCGCGTTCAGTACCGACAGCACGGATGCCGTCAAGGTGCGTGCGCCATAGGCAAACAGCAGGAAGGGCAGGGCCGAGTTGAAGAAGCCCGGGATCAGGTAATGCTTCCAGTTGGCGCGCAGGTCGAGGCGGCGCCGCAGCACCAGGCCGACGGCTGCCGGGAACAGCGCCGCGAACAGCACGCGGTATTCGATCAGCACCGCCGGGCCGAGCACGGGGGCGCCGATGCGCATGAAGAGGAAGGAGCCGCCCCAGATGGCGGCCAGCAGCAAGAGACGCAGGAAATTGGCTGTATTCATGGGTAGAGAGGAGGGCGAAGGCGCATGGTGGCAGAGGGCGCGCGATCGCGCTTCCCGTTTTTGCTATTGCTATTGCTATTGCACCTGAGGTCACCGCGCGCAGACCTCGCTGCCCGCCGCTTGCGGCGCCGCCGCGTGCGGCACCAGCATGGCGGGCGGCACGCCATTGCGCACGGCGGTCATCTCGGCCAGGATCGCGATGCCGATTTCAGCCGGTGTCTTGCTGCCGATGTACAGGCCGATCGGCCCGTGCAGGCGGTCGAGCTCGGCGTCGGAGAGGTCGAAGAGTTTCAGGCGCTCGCGCCGCCGCGCGTTGTTCAGGCGCGAGCCGATCGCCCCGACATAGAAGGCATTCGACTTCAGCGCTTCCATCAGCGCCAGGTCGTCCAGTTTCGGGTCGTGGGTGAGGGCGACGACGGCGCTGCGCGCATCGAGCTTCGCCTCCAGCACCAGGTCGTCGGGCATCGTGTGGCTCAGTTCGACGCCAGGCAGGTCCCAGCCGGCGGTGTAGTCCTCGCGCGGATCGCAGACGACGACGCGGTAGTCCATGGCCTGCGCCACCGGGCCAGGAAGCGCGACAGCGGACCGGCGCCGATGATGAACAGGCGCCAGCGCGGGCCGTGCACGGTGACCAGGCTATCGCCGTCGACGCGCAGCACGGCGCCGGGCGGCGCGGGAGCCAGGGTGACGGCGCCGCTATCGAGGTCGAGGCGGCGTTCCAGCAACTCGCCGGCTTCCAGGCGCTGCAGGAGCGCGCGCAGTCCGCTGGCCGGGCTGAGCGGCTCGAGCGCCAGCTCGATGGTGCCGCCGCAGGGCAGGCCGAAGCGGTGGGCGTCGTCGGCGCTGATGCCGTAGCTGAGGATGCGCGGGCGCGCATCCAGTGCGATGCCTCCCTCTCGCACGTTCTCGATCAGATCGTCCTCGATACAGCCGCCGGACACCGAGCCGACCACGCGGCCGTCGTCGCGCAGCGCCAGCATGGCCCCGATCGGCCGCGGGCTCGAGCCCCAGGTCTTGACGACGGTGACGAGTTCGCAGCGGTGCCCAGCGTCGATCCAGCTTGCTGCGGTCTTGAGTACGTCGAGGTCGAGGCTGTCCATGAGGCGGGCGGCGGGGCGCTGCTGGGTGAGGGGTGACAATGATACAAAAAAAGCGGGGCGGGCGTTGGGCGTAGGGTGGGCACGGCATTGAAGCCGGGGGCTTCAATGCCGTGCCCACCCTGCACCCGGGCGCCACGTTACGGCGTCAACGGCTTCTTGCCCGCCTTCTTCGTCTTCACGTCCTCCACCGCCAGCTCGATCGCCGTCAGGCGTGCCGCGGTGGCCGGGTGGTTGGCGGTAAAGCCGTTGGCGACGCTGGCCGGGTAAGCTGCGGCGAAGCGCTTCCAGAACGCCGGCGCGCCTTCGTAGTTGTAGTCGGCGCGTGCCAGCAGGAAGACGGCGAGGCGGTCGGCGGCGGCGTCGATATTCGCCGGGGCCGCCTTGATGCCCGCGCTGCCGTTGAGCATCGCCATATCCGGGCTCATGCGCGTCAGGTTGTCGATCACGCTGTCGAGCGTGGCCTTGTTGCGCAGCGCGGCCGGGTGGCCGAGGATGTTGTGCGCCATCGTGCGTGCCAGCACATAGGCCAGTTCGTCGTCGCTTTTGGTGAAGCCGAGCATGCCGCGCGTGACCATGATGCGGCTGCCGTCGGCATAGGCGTTCACGTTGTCGCCATTGCCCAGTTCGATGCCGAAACCGCAGGCGCGCGTAACGGGAATGGTCAGGTCGCGCGGGCGGCCGTCGCGCTCGATGGTAAGCGGCAGGGACGGCTGCGAGGCGACCAGGGAGCCGAAGATGGCGCCGACCGTGTTCGGCGCGCTCGCGCCCGTCGGCAATGGCTTGCCGCCGGCGGCGACGAGGTCGTCGCCCAGGCGCAGGCCGGCCTTGGCTGCGCCGCTGCCGGCCAGCACGCCGGTCACCTGCAGCCGTTCATCCATGCCGAAGGCCACGTGCGCGGCCTCGTTGTACATGCCGGGGTAGTAGTGGCGGTTCTTTGCCGTAAAGCCGAGCAGGTTGCGCGCGTGCTTCGGGCAGAGTTCGGCGTTGTCGATCAGCAGGGGCGCCGCCACGCGGTACAGGCGGTCCTGCATGGCCGCCATCTTGGTGAGCGTGTCGGCGGCGGCCGCCATTTGCGGCGACAGTTGCGTGCTCGGCGGCGTTTGCGGTCCGGCACTCGGCAGGCCGCCCTGGGAAACCGTGGGCTGGGTGCCGCAGGCGGTCAGCAGCAGGGCAATCGAAATGGCCAGCGCAACCGGGCGCAGGCGATGAATGCGGATCATGATCCTCCTCTTCTAGCGCGCCGCACCTGCCTGATCCGGCATGGCATCGTCGCGCCGTACCGGACGCCGTACCGGGCGCCGTACCGGACGCCGTACCAGGGTACTGTTTTCGACGATGCGCCAGGACCGACAAGCCGATACGGGGCGCTCTGGTTTGTTATTGTTTTCCGGTACTGCCGAATCCTCCGGCACCCCGTTCGCTCGATGCAAACTCTTCGACGACATTGAAGCCAACCTGCAGTACCGGCACGATCACGAGCTGCGCCAGCCGGTCGAGCGGCTGCAGCGTGAAGGCGGCGTGGCCGCGGTTCCAGGTCGATACCATGAGCTGGCCCTGGTAGTCGGAGTCGATCAAGCCTACCAGATTGCCCAGAACGATGCCGTTCTTATGGCCGAGTCCAGAACGCGGCAGGATCATGGCGGCATAACCCGGATCGGCCACGTGGATGGCCAGCCCGGTGGGTACCAGCACGGTCTGGCCCGGTTCGAGCACGAGCGGGGCGTCGATGCAGGCGCGCAGGTCGAGGCCGGCGCTGCCGGGGGTAGCGTAGGCCGGCAGCAGGTCTTTCATGCGCGGGTCGAGGATTTTGACGTCGATGGTGTTCATGCGTAATACGTTGTCTGTTTCAGGTAAGGAGGGAGCGCTGCTCGAGGCGCTTGCCGATTTCGGAGACCAGCTGGCGCGCCAGCGTCTGCTTGTCGGCGCGCGGCAGCACGGTGTGGCCGTTCTCGTCGAACAGGACGATGGAATTGTCGTCCTGGCCGAAAGTGTGGTGGCCGATGTTGCCCACCAGCAGAGGAATGCCCTTGCGCTCGCGCTTGGCCGCACCGTAGGCGACCAGGTTTTCCGATTCGGCGGCAAATCCGACGCAGTAGGGCCAGCCCGACAGCGAGGTGGTGGCGGCGACGGCCGCGAGGATGTCCGGGTTCTGCGCGAACTCGAGCTGGGGCGCGCCGCCACCTTCCTGCTTTTTCAGTTTCTGTTCGCTGGCATTGGCCACGCGCCAGTCGGCCACGGCGGCCACGCCGATGAAGACGTGCTGGCCTTCGACCTGGGCCATGACGGCGTCGTGCATCTGCGCGGCCGAGAGCACGTCGATGCGGCGCACGCCGTAGGGGTGGCCAGTGCGGTAGGGCCGGAGACCAGCGTGACCTCGGCGCCGGCTTCGCGCGCGGCGCGGGCGACCGCATAGCCCATCTTGCCCGAGGACAGATTGGTGATGCCGCGCACGGGATCGATCGCCTCGAAGGTCGGCCCGGCCGTGACCAGCACGCGCTTGCCCGCCAGGATCTTGTGCTGGAAGGCGGCGACGACTTCTTCCAGCAGCTGCTCGGGCTCGAGCATGCGCCCGAGACCCGTTTCGCCGCAGGCCTGTTCGCCCGCTGCCGGGCCGAACAGCGTGACGCCGTCTTCCCGCAAGGTGGCGACATTGCGCTGGGTCGCCGGGTTCTGCCACATCTCGACATTCATTGCCGGCGCAACCAGCAACGGCACGCCGTGCGGGCGCGCCAGGCACAGGGTCGACAGTAAATCGTCGCAGGCGCCGTGCGCGAGTTTACGGATGAAGTCGGCCGAGCAGGGGGCGACCAGCACGGCATCGGCGCCGCGGGTGAGGTCGATGTGCGCCATGTTGTTCGGCATGCGCGGGTCCCACTGGTCGGTCCAGACCGTGTTGCCCGACAGCGCCTGCATGGTGACGGTGCCGATGAAATGGGTGGCCGCCTCGGTCATGACGACCTGCACGTGCGCGCCCTGCTTGATCAGCGCGCGGCACAGTTCGGCCGCCTTGTAGCAGGCCACGCCCCCGGACAGGCCGAGGACGATTTTCTTTCCCTGCAGGTCCATGTGCATCTTCCTTTATGGGTGTTTGCTCGGTGCTTGCTCAGTGTTTATTGACGCGCCGCAGTTCGTCGAGGATGAACAGGAAGGCCCCGACCGAAATGCCGATGTCGGCGACGTTAAAGGCGGGGAAGTGGCCCCAGCCACGCCAGTAGAAATCGAGGAAGTCGATCACGTGGCCATAGGCGACGCGGTCGATGACGTTGCCGGCGGCGCCGCCCAGGATCAGGGCCAGGGCCCAGCAGAACATGCGCTGGCCGGCGTGGCGCTTGAGCAGGTACAGGATGAAGCCGATCGCGCCGAGGGCGATCGCGGTGAAGAACCAGCGCTGCCAGCCGCCCTGGTTGCCGAGGAAGGAAAAGGCCGCGCCCGGGTTGTACACCAGTACCAGGTTGAAGAAGCCCGTGACGGGCAGGGTTTCGCCGTAGTGAAAAAGTTTCGAGACGGTGATCTTGGTCAGCTGGTCGAACAGGACGACGAGGAAGGCGATGCCCAGCCAGGGGCCCATGCCGGCGCCGGAGCTGTGAACTTTGGAAACGAGCGGTTTTTTCTTGGTTGCCATAAGATGTCAGGATCGGATGTGAAAAACCGCCATGCCGGGCTGCGGCATGGCGGCTGTGTTTGCCGTTCGGCTTTGCCAGCCGAGATATTACGCGAAGCGGCGTGCTTCGCCGCTGCCGAACAGGTTGCTGACGCACCGTCCGCACAGGCCGGCATGGGCGTGGTCGTGGCCGACGTCGCGGCGGTAGTGCCAGCAGCGCTCGCATTTCGGCGCTTCCGATGGGGTGACCTGCACCGTTTCGTCGCTTTCGTTGGCCGCCTGCTCCACGGTCGCCTGCGAGGTGATGAAGACGAATTTCAGGTCATCCTCCAGGCTGGCCAGCAGCGCGTGCTTCTCGCCGGCGGCCTTGATCGTCAGTTCGGCCTGCAGCGAAGAACCGATCGCACCCGAGGCACGCACTTCTTCCAGCTGCTTGGTCACATCTGCCCGCACTTCGCGCAGCGCCGCATACTTGGCCAGCAGCGCTTCGGCATCCGGCAGTTCCGGGAAGCTCCACAGCGTCTGGGTGAAGATGGTCTCGTCGCTCTCCGCATAGGATTGCTGGCCCGCGAACACGGCCCAGGCTTCCTCGGCGGTGAACGACAGGATCGGTGCCATCACGCGCAGCAGGGAATGGGCGATATGCCACAGCGCCGTTTGCGCCGAACGGCGCGCGGGCGAATCCACGCCGGTCGTGTACAGGCGGTCCTTCAGGATGTCGAGGTAGAAGCCGCCCAGGTCTTCCGAGCAGTAGTTCTGCAGGCGCGAGACCACCGGATGGAATTCGTAGCGCTCGAAGTGGGCTCCGACGTCCTTCTGCAGCTGCGCCATCGCCGCGATCGCGTAGCGGTCGATCTCGAACAGCTCGGCGACTGGGACGGCGTGCTTGGCCGGGTCGAAGTCCGAAGTGTTCGCCAGCAGGAAGCGCAGGGTGTTGCGGATGCGGCGGTAGGATTCCGTCACGCGCTTGAGGATCTCTTCGCCGATCGACAGTTCGCCCGTGTAGTCGGTCGAGGCCACCCACAGGCGCAGGATGTCGGCGCCGAGCGTGTCCGAGATCTTCTGCGGCGCCATCGTGTTGCCCAGCGACTTGGACATCTTCTTGCCGTTCTCGTCGACGGTAAAACCGTGAGTCAGCAGCGCCTTGTAGGGCGGGGTGCCGTTCAGCATCGACGAGGTCAGCAGGGACGAGTGGAACCAGCCGCGGTGCTGGTCCGAGCCTTCCAGGTAGAGGTCGGCCGGGAAGGTCGACTGCTCCTTGTGCGAGCCGCGCAGCACGGTCTGGTGGGTCGCGCCCGAGTCGAACCAGACGTCGAGCGTGTCCTTGTTCTTCTCGTAGACTTCAGCGTCGTCGCCCAGCAGTTCGCGCGGGTCGAGCGCCTGCCAGGCGTCGATGCCGTTCTGTTCGATCAACTTGGCGACTTGCTCCAGCAGTTCCGGGGTGCGCGGATGCAGCTCGCCCGTTTCCTTGTGGATGAAGAAGGCCATCGGCACGCCCCACTGGCGCTGGCGCGACAGGGTCCAGTCCGGACGGTTCTCGATCATGCCGTGCAGGCGCGCCTGGCCCCAGTCCGGGAAGAACTGGGTCTTGTCGATGCCGGCCAGCGCGGTTTCGCGCAGGGTCGGGCCGCCGTCTTTCGGCGTGATGTCCATGCCGGCGAACCATTGCGAAGTGGCCCGGTAGACGATCGGGGTCTTGTGGCGCCAGCAGTGCATGTAGCTGTGGTCGAACATTTTCAGTTCAAACAGGGCACCCGCCTCGGTCAGCGCGGCGCAGATCGGCTTGCTGGCTTCCCAGATGGTCAGGCCGCCGAACAGGGGCAGGGTGGAAGCGAAGCGGCCGTCGCCCATCACCGGTTTCAGGATGTCGTCGTCCTTCATGCCGTGCGCTTTGCACGAGATAAAGTCTTCCAGGCCGTAGGCCGGCGCCGAGTGGACCACGCCAGTACCGCTGTCGGTGGTGACGTAGTCGGCCAGGTAGACCGGCGAAGTACGGTCGTAGAAGGGATCGGCCGCGTGCAGTGGATGCTTGAAGCGCATGCCTTCGAGCTGGCTACCCATGGTGGTGGCGATGACCTTGCCCTCGAGTTTGTAGCGCTGCAGGCAGGACTCGACCAGGTCCTGGGCCAGGATCAGCAGCAGCGGCGCACCGTCGCGTTCCGCCTGGACGAGGGCATAGGTCACTTCCGCATTCACGTTCAGTGCCTGGTTCGACGGGATGGTCCACGGGGTCGTGGTCCAGATCACGATGAAACCGTTCATGGTCGGCAGCGACGGCAGGCCAAAAGCCGCGGCCAGTTTCTCTTCTTCGGCGAACTTGAAGCCGGCGTCGATGGCCGGGTCGCGCTTGTCCTGGTATTCCACTTCCGCTTCAGCCAGTGCCGAGCCGCAATCGAAGCACCAGTTCACGGGCTTGAGGCCGCGGTAGACATAACCCTTGTCCAGCAGCTTGCCGAGCGCGCGCAGTTCGTCGGCCTCGTTACCATAGGCCATGGTCATGTAGGGGTTTTCCCATTCGCCGAGCACGCCCAGGCGGATGAAGCCGGCGCGCTGGCGGTCGATCTGCTCGAGCGCATAGGCGCGGGCTTTCTGCAGCACCTCGGCGGTCGGCAGGTTTTTGCCGTACAGCTTTTCGATCTGGATCTCGATCGGCATGCCGTGGCAATCCCAGCCGGGCACATAGGGCGCATCGAAGCCGGCCATGGTGCGGGACTTGACGACCATGTCTTTCAGGATCTTGTTGACGGCGTGGCCAAGGTGGATGTCGCCGTTCGCATACGGTGGGCCATCGTGCAGGATGAACTTCGGCCGGCCGGCGGCCGCCTTGCGGATGCGGTGGTAGATCTGCTTGTCCTGCCATTGCTTCACCCAGCCCGGTTCGCGCTTGGCGAGGTCGCCGCGCATCGGGAAGGGGGTGTCGGTCATGTTGACCGGGTATTTGCTCAGTGGCTTATTCTCAGGTTTCTTGGCTGCCTTCTGGGCAGGCGCGTTCTGGACGGGTTTGCTGTTTTCGGACATATGTTTCTTCGGTAAGGAAATTCGGGAGTGGCTACCGGTTTCCGGCAGCGCGACGCGGGAGGGTCGGGGCCGGCGTCAAATTCGGTCGGTGGCGGTCAGGGCGCCGGCACGCGGAGTGCCGCGCAGGCCGTGGCGGGCGAACCAGGCGCGCGCCTGCTCGGCGTCGCGGTGAATGGCATTGGTGAGCGTGTCGAGGTCGACGTACTTTTCCTCGTCGCGCAGTTTTTCCAGGAACTCGACGCGCACCAGCTTGCCGTAGCAGGGACGGTCGTAGTCGAATACATGGACTTCGAGCAGCATGCGGCCGGCGTCCTCGACGGTAGGACGCACGCCCAGGCTGGCCACGGCCGGCAGCGGCGTGTCGGCCAAGCCATGCACCTGCACCACGAAGATGCCATGCACGGCCGGGCGGTGTGCGACGCGCAGGTTCAGGGTCGGGAAGCCGAGCGTACGGCCGAGCTTGGCACCGTGGATCACGTGGCCGGACATCGCATACGGGTGGCCGAGCAGGGCGCCGGTGGCTTCCAGTTCGCCCGCGGCCAGGGCCGCACGCACGGCCGAGGACGAGATGCGCTGGTCGCCTTCGCGCACCGTCGGCAGGGTCTCGACATGGAAACCATGGCGGCGGCCGGCTTCCATCAGCATCGCGACATTGCCGGCGCGCCTGGCGCCGTAGCAGAAATCGTCGCCGACCATCAGCCATTTCACGTGCAGGCCGCCGACCAGCACGCGGCTGACGAAGTCCTCGGGGGAAATCGAAGCGAACTGTTCGTTGAAATGCTCGACGATGACGCGGTCGATGCCGGCCTCGGCCAGGTCTTCCAGCTTGTCGCGCAGGTTGGCAATGCGTGCCGGCGCCCGCGACAGGTCGCCGCTACGCTGGGCGAAGTATTCGCGCGGATGCGGCTCGAAGGTCATCACGGCCGCTTCCAGCCCAAGCGCGTCGGCCGCATTGCGCACGCGCGCCAGCAACGCCTGGTGCCCGCGGTGGACACCATCGAAGTTGCCGATCGTCAGAGCACAGGGAGCACGCGCCGCGTCGTTGGGAAGTCCGCGAAATACCTTCATTGGTTGTTCCAGAATGCCGGGCGGGTGAAGCAAGCGACCACGCCGTGGGGCGAAACCTTGATTATACGGTAAAGGCTTGTTGCAATGCGGAGAGAGGAGGGGGCATTCGTTGCCAGTTTGCCAGGGCTGCTGGGTGATTGCAGCATGCAAAGCTTGGCATGCCAGGGCATTCGCAAGGTGAGCGGCTCCACCCGGGAGCGTGATACCCGGCTGCGCAAACGCCGCCCACGCGTTCAAGCCCGGCATGCAGGCCGGCGGCCCGACTTGCATGTGTGTGTTGAACGCGTAGGCGGCGCATAAGGAGCAGGTCACCGTGCGTTCGGGTGGAGCCGCCTACCCTGCGTCGTGGAGGTAGGGGTGAGCTGCACTAGCGCGGAGCTTGATGGTCGGTTGCGAAAATGCCGCCCACGCGTTCAAGCCCGGCATCCGGCCGGCGGCCCGACTTGCATGTATGCGTTGAACGCGTAGGCAGCGCATAAGGAGCAGGTCATCGTGCGTTCGGGTGGAGCCGCCTACCCTACGGTTGGTGGAGAAATCGCGGCTGGAAAAAAAACGCCGCCTGCGAACAGGCGGCGTTTCATGGGCAAGTGCTTGCCGGAGATCAGGCCAGTGGCTTGTTGATCGCCATGATCCAGTAGCGGGCCAGCTCGGCGGTGCCTTCCTTGCCGCTGACGCCGCGCAGGGTGCTGATCGCCTGCTGCTTCTTGCCAGCCGCGGCGTAGGCTTCGCCCAGGCGCAGCTTGGCTTCGTCAGCGTAGCGCAGGTTGTCGGCCTTGATGGCGTTTTCCATCATCTTCAGACCCTTGTCGGCCTGGCCCGACTGCACCAGGCTGTAACCGAGGGCGACGAGACCGTCGTTGTCCTTGGCGGCCGTGTACTCGGCTTCCAGGGCGGCGATGGTCTTGTTCTGCTCGGCCAGGTTCTTCTCGGCCAGGTCTTTCAGGCGCTGGTGGCGCGCGGCGTCGGGACCGGTGCCCAGGGCGCCAGCCTTGTAGCCCTTGTCGATGACTTTGAGGGCTTCCGCCGGTGCTTTCGCCTGCAGCACCAGCTGGGCCATTTCCATGAACTCGCTCGGCTTCTTGAGCAGGTTGTTGGCCAGCTTCAGGCGGTACAGGTCGACCGACAGGCGGCCCGAGAACCCGGGCTTGCCCTGGACGCGGTTCAGCAGGTCGTTCCAGTACTGGGCCTTCGGATAGTTGGCGGCCAGCTTTTCGATGGTGTTGACGTAACCGGTCTTGTCGTTCTTCTTGAGCTGGATGTTCGCCAGCATGCCGAGCTGGTCTTCGGTCATGCGGCCCGATTTCTCGGCGTTACGCAGCTCGTTTTCCAGGGCGGCGGTATTGCCCTGCTTGTAATAGTTCTGCAGCAGATAGGCGCGCAGCTTCGGATCGTCGCCATTCTTCAGTTGGCGCAGGATCGCTTCGTTCGCCTTGTTCAGTTCGCCGCCGCGCATGTAGATGCCGATCAGGCCTTCCGAGAACTGGCCGCGTTCGGCTGCCGACAGCTTGCCCGAGGCGAGCAGGGCTTCGAAAGCGTTGGCAGCGGTGCCGTAGTCGCCGGCCGAGGAGGCGGCAGCAGCGCGCACGCGCTCGATCAGGTAGCTTTCGTTGGCTGTTTTACCGGAAACCTTGTCCGCTTCGCGCAGTTTTGCCAGGGCGTCCTTGTGCTTGCCCTGTTTCATCAATGCCTGGGCTGCCTGCAGTGGGCGGCCGACTTCGGGGCGCAGGGTTTCTGCCGCGTGGGCGGGAGCCATGCCGACGATCGGAGCTGCTGCGGTGAAGCCGAGGGCGGCCAATGCGAGGCCGAGGTGTGCGAGACGGAATTTGCTCATCGTGGAAAATCCTCTTTGAAAATGGACACGGCAGGGAAACCCTGCCGTGTTGGTCTAGCGTGGTGCGATTACTGGAACTGCTCGTTACCGACCATGCCGATCTTCGTCACGCCGAGGCGCTGTGCGGTCGCCATGACACCGGCGACAACCTTGTACTCGACCAGCTTGTTCGGACGCAGGTGCACTTCCGGCTGTTCGGCTTGGGCTGCCACTTCGTTCATCTTGGCTTCCAGCGTCGCCCGGTCTGGAACAACCTGGCCGTTCCACGACACGGTACCGTCGAAGTCGACGTCGATGGTGACGACAACTGGTTCAGTGACCTGTGGTGGCGAAGGACCGACTGGCATGTTCAGATTGACCGAGTGGTTTTGCTTCGGAATCGTGATAATCAGCATAATGATCAGAACGAGCAGGACGTCGATCAACGGCGTCATGTTCATTTCCATCATCGGTTCCGGATCGGCTGCCTTGGCGGAGCCTGAACCTACGTTCATACCCATGGTGTTTCCTTTTCAAATAACTGGGGTGCAAGTGGCAGCGCCGGATTTGCGTCCGACGCTGCGGCTTGATCAGCCCATGTCAGGCTGTTACATCTTGTCAGGCGGTTCGATGATGAAACCGACCTTCTGCACCCCGGCACGCTGTGCCGTATAGATCACCCGGCCAATGGCTTCGTAGCGGGTTTCCTGGTCGCCACGAACTTTCACTGCAGGCTGCGGCTGTTTCACCGACTGCTCCGCGAAGAACTTGAACAATTCGTCCGTATTCGCGATGCGGCGCTGGTTCCAGTACATTTCGCCGTCTTTATTGACGGTGATATTGATGTCTTCCGGCGCGGTCTTGGTGACCTGGTTGACTTCCGCCGGCAGAGTCACCTTTTTCAGCTGCAGGACCACTGGGCTGGTAATCAGGAAGATGATCAGGAGAACCAACATGATGTCGACAAGCGGCGTCGTGTTGATCTCTGACATCACGGCATCTTCATCTCCGCTATCGGAGCCGACACTCATACCCATGATTTATCCAATCTTTTTAGCGCCGGCGGCAGCACGGGCAGCTTCGGAGGTGGTCATCGCGCCCGAGATCAGGACCGAGTGCACGTCGGCGCTGAACGAACGGACATCTTCCATTGCCGACTTGTTGCGGCGAACCAGCCAGTTGTAACCCAGGACCGCAGGAACTGCAACGAACAGACCGAAGGCGGTCATGATCAGTGCTTCACCCACTGGGCCTGCCACTTTGTCGATCGACGCGTTACCCGACATACCGATGTTGGTCAGCGCGTTGTAGATGCCCCAGACGGTACCGAACAGACCGATGAACGGCGAGGTCGAACCAACGGTTGCCAGGAACGACAGGCCATCTTGCAGGCGCGACTGGACGCGGTCCACGGCGCGCTGGATCTGCATGGTCACCCAGGTCGACAGGTCGATCTGCTCGAGCAGGGCGCCGTCGTGGTGCTGGGTTGCCTTGGTGCCGGTTTCAGCGATGAAGCGGAATGGCGAGCCTTCTTTCAGGGTAGCCGAACCAGCAGCGATCGAGTTGGCTTTCCAGAATTTCTGGGAAACTTCCTTCGACTGGCGCATGATCTTCGACTGGTCGATCAGCTTGGTGATGATGATGTACCACGAACCCATCGACATGATCGACAGGATGATGATGGTGCCCTTGTTGACGAAGTCGCCTTCTTCCCACATGGCCGAGAAGCCGTACGGGTTCTTGACTTCTTCCTTGGCGCCGGCTGCGGCCGGAGCGGCAGCGCCTTCGGCTGCAGGAGCGGCTGCTGCGTCAGCGGCCGGAGCTGCTGCTGCGTCAGCGGTCGGGGCTGCTGCTGCGTCTGCCGGAGCTGCTGCGCCTGCTGCCGGTGCGTCAGCGAAGGCTGGTGCCGAGACCAGGGCCGCTGCTGCCGTAACCGAGAACAGGACTGCCGCCAGGACAGCGGACAAACGGGTATTCTTAAACATGCTTCCTCCAGAAATATAAAAATAGACAGTTCGCTGATCTAATTGACAACGAAAATCACAGTTGTGAGACGATCTTCTGTCTCGGTTATTGTTCCAGCGACCAGACGTACTGTACTGGGACCCATGCCTGTTCAGGCTGACCATTGACCATTGCCGGTTTGAAGCGGCACTTGCCGATAGCCTGCTGCGCTGCGCGGTCCAGATCACGCGAACCACTCGATTTCGTGATCTTGGAATCGACCATGCGACCATCGACGCCAATCAGGAACGAGATCGTGGTTGTGCCTTCTTCTTCGTTACGTGCCGAGGCTTTCGGGTATTCCGGCTTCGCGCAGGTGCTGAAGTCGGCCACTGCCGGGGTACGGCTCGGACCTGCCGCCGGGCTAGGCTGAGCTGCCGGTGCCGGTGGGGCTGGTGGAGTCAGGCTGGTCGTCGGTGGCGGCGTGCTCGTCGTTGCGGCGATGGCAGTCGGCGACGGCGGCGGTGGCGTTACCTGTACCTCGACCGGCGGGATGAATGGAGGCGGCGGGGCCTTCATTTCCGGCGGTGGTGGCGGTGGTGGAGTTTCGGGCGGTGGAGGCGGCTTCACCTCCTCGATCAACTTCGTTTCCACTGCTTCCTGTACTTTCGAGATCACCTTCGTACCGAGACCATTGATGATCCCCCAGGCGACCAGGACGTGCAACAGGACCACAATGGTGATACCAGTGAGATTCTTCCCCGGTTCCTTCTCATGTGAAAAATTCATGCCTGCTTTCTCCAATACCAACTCTTTTTGTTGCTACTAAACCCACAAAACACGACGAAAAGACAAGGCCGCATCCGGGACATCGGCGAATTATACCTACGAATTAATTTTTGCACAGGTATTTTTGAGCCTCCGAAACCCCCGTAAATGCCTGTAAAAACAGGCAATACAGCTCATCCGGATGCACTCCTGCTGTGCAAAAAAGCGCGGTCTAATTCTAAACAAAATTACAAGATTGCACGGTGTTACTTGCACTTCTGTAGAACATGAGGTGAGGGCTGCCCTTTTGCCAAATTATGCACGCTGATTTTGCCAAGTGGCAAATATCATATAGTGCAATGCTGAGCTTTTTGCAAACTATAGCCAGTTTTGGCTGAGCTGAGCGTTCGCTAGCTAACAGAACAGGGGGCTGGACGGGGCGGGGTGGACGACTGAAGGTGGTGGCAAACTGAATACTTGATATGCGTCAATGTGGATAATACGTACGGACAAGTATTCAAAAACTTGTCCGTACAAGCGCCGCATCGAAGGGATTAGCGGTGGTGGCGCTTTTCGCGTCGGCAGTCGAGGAAGCTGACCACGTGGCCGCTGGTGTCCACGGTTTCGAGCCGGACATCGAAGCCCCACAGGCGAGCGACATGCTTGAGCACTTCCTGGGCCTGGGCGTTGAGCGGACGGCGCTGGAACTGGGTATGGCGCAAGGTGAGGGCGCGGTCGTCGCGGGTGTTGACCTGCCAGACCTGGATGTTCGGCTCGCGGTTGCCGATGTTGTACTGCTCGGCCAGCTGCTGGCGCACGTAGCGGTAGCCGGCTTCGTCGTGAATGGCCGAAATCGTCAATTTGTCGCTGCGGTCGTCGTCGAGCACGGCAAAGAAGTGGAAGTCGCGGATCAGCTTGGGCGACAGGTACTGGGCAATGAAGCTTTCGTCCTTGAAGTTACGCATGGCAAAGTCGAGCGTTTTGATCCAGTCGCTGCCGGCAATGTCCGGGAACCAGGCGCGGTCTTCATCGGTCGGGTTCTCGCAGATCCGGCGTATGTCGCTCATCATCGCGAAACCGAGGGCATACGGATTGATGCCCGAATAATAAGGACTGGTCGCAGGTGGCTGATAGACGACGTTCGTATGGCTTTGCAGGAACTCGAGCATGAAGCCGTCGCCAACGATCCCCTCTTTATATAGTTCCTGCAGAATCGTGTAGTGCCAGAAGGTGGCCCAGCCTTCGTTCATCACCTGGGTCTGGCGCTGCGGATAGAAGTATTGCGAGATCTTGCGGGTAATACGCACCAGTTCGCGCTGCCAGGGTTCCAGCAGCGGTGCGTACTTCTCTATAAAGTACAGCAGGTTTTCCTCGGGCTCGATTGGAAAGCGCGGTGGCGGGGTGTCGCGCTCTTCCTCCTCGCGCCGGGGCACCGTGCGCCACAGGGCGTTCACCTGCGACTGGGCATACTCCTCGCGCTCCTTCTGGCGCGCCGCTTCCTGTGCCACCGACAGCTTGGCCGGACGTTTATAACGGTCGACCCCATAGTTCTGGATCGCGTGGCAGGAGTCGAGCAGGTCCTCGACCGCGTCGATGCCATAGCGCTGCTCGCATTCGGCAATATAGTTCTTGGCGAACACCATGTAGTCGACGATGGCTTCGGCGTCGGTCCAGGTGCGGAACAGGTAGTTGCCTTTGAAGAAAGAATTGTGGCCGTAAGCCGCGTGGGCAATCACCAGCGCCTGCATGGTCAGGCTGTTCTCCTCCATTAAATAGGCGATGCAGGGATTCGAGTTGATGACGATCTCGTAGGCCAGGCCCATCTGGCCGCGCTTGTAGCTCTTCTCAGTGGTGAGGAAATGTTTGCCGAAGGACCAGTGGTTATACGACACCGGCATGCCGACCGAGGTGTAGGCATCCATCATCTGCTCGGCGGTAATGACCTCGAGCTGGTTCGGGTAGGTGTCGAGGCCGAATTTCCTGGCCACGCGGCGAATTTCTTCGTGCGCCTGTTCGATCAGGTCGAAGGTCCATTCGGACTGTTCGGGGAGGGCGCGCGGATTGGTATGGTCGTCTGGCATGGCGTGCCTATCGGTTGGAGGACCCGCGGACATCGGGCGCGGCGCAAGTGTGGTGCCGGCGGTCTGCCGGCCCTGCTTGCGTTTGCATCGGATATCGGGTGTCCATGTGCTGGCCTTATTTTGGTTGCTTCTTGAACAGCTCGCGGAAGACCGGGTAGATGTCGGCCGGAGTCACGATCTTCTGCATCGCAAAGTTGCTGTGCTGCGCCGCCACCTCGGTATATTGCTCCCACAGGTTCTGCGGCGGCCCGTCGGTGATTTCGACATAGGTGTAGTACTGCACCTTGGGCATGATGCCGTGGGTCAGCAACTGCTTGCACAGCACGGAGTCGTTGTCCCAGTTGTCGCCGTCCGAAGCCTGGGCGACGTAGGCGTTCCAGTCGGCGCTGGCATAGCGCTCGCCGATCACCTTCTGCAGCAGGTGCAGGGCCGAAGAGACAACGGTGCCGCCTGACTCGCGCGAGTGGAAGAACTCGTCCTCGTCGACTTCGGCCGCGGCCGTGTGGTGGCGGATGAAGACGACCTCGATGTGTTCGTATACGCGCTTGAGGAATAAATAGAGCAGGATGAAGAAGCGCTTGGCCGTGTCCTTGCGCGTTTCGTCCATCGAGCCGGACACGTCCATGATGCAGAACATCACGGCCTGGGTGCTCGGTTTCGGTACCTTGATGCGGTTGCTGTAGCGCAGGTCGAACGGATCGATGAAGGGAATCGCGTTGATGCGCGTGTGGTAGTGGTGAATCTTGCGGCGCAGTTCGACGACGCGCGGGTCTTCTTCGAGCACCCCGGCATCGAACAGGTCCTGCAATTCCTGCTGGGCTTCGGCCAGGTGGCGCCGGCTGGGGCCGCCTACCGCAATGCGCCGGCCGAGTGCGCCGCGCAGCGAGCGCAGTACGTGGATGTTCGACGGCGTGCCCGAGACGTTGTAGCCGGCGCGCTGGGTCTTGAATTCGATCGTCTGCGACAGCTGCGTCTTGATCATGTTCGGCAGCTCGAGGTCTTCGAAGAAGTAGTTCATGAACTCTTCGCGCGAGAGCTCGAAGATGAAGTCGTCCTCGACGGTCTGGTCGCTATTGCCGGCGCGCCCGCGTCCGGACCCGCCGCCGCCGCTGCGGGGGCGGTTGAACTGGTCGCCTTTCTGGTATTCGGTATTGCCGGGATTGACGGTTTCCCATACGCCGCCGTGGGCGTGGCCGAAATGAGGCTCGTTGACGTCCTTGACGGGAATCGAGACCTTTTCGCCGTTCTCGACATCGGTGATCGAACGGCCCTTGATCGCGCGGCCGACCGCATCCTTGATCTGCGCTTTGTAGCGGCGCAGGAAGCGTTCGCGGTTGACCGCTGACTTGTTCTTGCTCTGCAAGCGACGGTCGATGAGGTAAGTCAAAACATGCCTCCTGCAAAAATCGCGGCGGACCAGGTGCTGCGCTGGTCCTCCTATCTTAATACGCTGCGTGCTGACGCGGGGTGCGCACGGCTGGCAGGGTCGTCAAAAATGCGTGGAACGCCGCGAAAGCGTGCCCGGAGGCGACGCTTTCGATGCTTGCGGCACACCGAGCAGGCCGTAAGCGGACACAGGCGGATGGCGCCGCGTGCCCTGGCAGCGTGGTCCCTACCTCAGGACGATTTCCTCACACGCAGGTACCATTCGCACAGGAGCCGCACCTGCTTGGCCGTATACCCTTTCTCCACCATGCGGTTGACGAAGTCGGCATGTTTCGTCGCGTCCTCGGCGCTGGCCTTGGCGTTGAACGAAATCACCGGCAGCAGTTCTTCGGTGTTCGAGAACATCTTCTTCTCGATCACGGTGCGGAATTTTTCGTAGCTGGTCCAGGCCGGGTTCTTGCCGCCATTGGTCGCCCGGGCACGCAGGCCGAAGTTGACGATCTCGTTGCGGAAGTCCTTCGGATTCGAGATGCCGGCCGGCTTCTCGATTTTCTCGAGTTCGGCATTGAGCGACTCGCGGTCGAAACTTTCGCCGGTGTCGGGATCGCGGAATTCCTGGTCCTGGATCCAGAAGTCGGCAAACGTCACGTAGCGGTCGAAGATGTTCTGGCCGTATTCCGAATAGCTCTCCAGGTAGGCCGTCTGGATTTCCTTGCCGATGAAGTCGACGTAGCGCTGCGCCAGGTGCTCTTTAATATAAGAGTGGTAGCGCTGCTCCTGTTCCGGCGGGAACTGCTCGCGTTCGATCTGCTGTTCCAGTACATACAGCAGGTGCACCGGATTGGCGGCCACTTCGGTATTGTCGAAGTTGAAGACCTTCGACAGGATCTTGAAGGCGAAGCGCGTCGACAGCCCGTTCATGCCTTCGTCCACGCCGGCGTAATCCACATATTCATGCAAGGATTTGGCCTTGGGGTCGGTGTCCTTCAAATTTTCGCCATCGTAGACCAGCATCTTTGAATAGATGCTGGAATTCTCCGGATCCTTCAGGCGCGACAGGATCGCGAACTGCGCCATCATGCGCAGCGTGCCCGGCGCACAGGGTGCTTTCTCGAGCGAGGAATTGCGGATCAACTTGTCGTAGATCTTGATTTCATCGGAGATGCGCAGGCAATACGGCACCTTCACGATGTAGATGCGATCGAGGAAAGCCTCGTTGTTGCGGTTGTTGCGGAAGCTTTTCCATTCCGACTCGTTCGAGTGCGCCAGGATGATGCCTTCGAAGGGAATCGCGCCGAAACCCTCGGTGCCCTTGTAATTGCCTTCCTGCGTGGCCGTCAGCAAAGGGTGCAGCACCTTGATCGGTGCCTTGAACATCTCGACGAATTCCATCAGGCCCTGGTTGGCCAGGCAGAGGCCGCCGGAATAGCTGTAGGCGTCCGGATCGTCCTGCGAATAATCCTCGAGCTTGCGGATGTCGACCTTGCCGACCAGCGAAGAAATATCCTGGTTGTTCTCGTCGCCCGGCTCGGTCTTTGAAATGGCGATTTGTTTCAGGATCGACGGGTAGCGCTTCACGACGCGGAACTTGTTGATGTCGCCGCCGAACTCGTGCAGGCGTTTCACTGCCCACGGGCTCGGGATCGAGCGCAGGTAGCGGCGCGGGATGCCATAGTCTTCCTCGAGGATGACGCCGTCCTCGTCTTCGTTGAACAGGCCCAGCGGCGATTCGTTCACGGGCGAACCCTTGATCGCATAGAAGGGAACCTGTTCCATCAGGTGCTTGAGCTTCTCGGCGATCGACGACTTGCCGCCGCCGACGGGACCGAGCAGGTAGAGGATCTGCTTGCGTTCTTCCAGGCCTTGCGCCGCGTGGCGGAAGTAGGAAACGACCTGCTCGATCACTTCCTCCATGCCATAGAACTCGCGGAAGGCGGGATAGATCTTGATGACCTTGTTGGCGAAGATGCGCGACAGCCGCGGGTCGAGCCGGGTATCGACAAGGGTCGGTTCGCCGATGGCGGCCAGCATGCGCTCGGGTGCGCTCGCGTAGGTCAGCGGGTCTTTCTTGCACAGGGCAAGGTATTCGGTCAGGGAATATTCTTCTTCGCGGGTACGCTCATAACGGGCGGCGTAGTTGTCAAAAATGGTCATGTGCATGTCCTTTAGTTTGCTAACAACGATCTGTCACGGCAGCCGATCGATGCCGACTGCTAAGTCCCGTTTTTCTTGGCGTACTTTGGAGCACCTAACAAAGCCTCCAGCCCAGCGTTGCGTTGTCTCGCCGTACGGGCGTACTGTCTTCGGCAACGCGCCTGGGTCTGAAGGCTTTGCCAGGCGCTCTTATTGACGGGTCGCCGTGGTAGCGCCGCGAGGTGGGGCGGCGGCTCTGGCGGATCTTCTTGTTCTGGCCGGCTTGTGGCCGGCAGTTCCCATGGAGTGGAGGTCTTCTTGTGTTACTGAAATTTATTATGTGCCTATCCGTTTCCGAAGTCAAAGCCCTATCGTGTGCACTGTCGCGTTATCGATAAGTAATTGATTGGAAAGAAAAAAGAGCGAATTTGACGAGGGCCGCGGCGCGTTCGTGCGCAGTCCTTCGGGACCCCATTTCGAGGCATTCCAACAGGCCATTTCCAGCTGTATTTACTGCTGGGTTGTCGGTACCCTGAATCGATAGTGCACGATCTCGAGGGGTAGCGGCGCACGCCAAACGCAGGGCTTTTTTTGCTCCGTTTTTACCGGAAAAACGGGGCGTCGTCCCATGCGGTACACTGGCCGGCAGTGGTCAGTTTTACCACTTTCACACCCCTGCCCAAGCGCCCCAAGACGGAGTAAAACCATGCTGACCGAGCAGCTGCGCCAGATCATCCAACGGATGCCGAAAGCCGAATTGCACATCCACATCGAGGGCTCGCTGGAGCCGGAACTGATCTTTGCGCTGGCACAAAGGAACGGTGTATCGCTGCCTTATCCATCGGTCGAAGCGTTGCGCCAGGCCTACGCATTCAGCGATTTGCAGTCCTTTCTCGACATCTATTACGCTGGCGCCAGTGTGCTCCTGACCGAGCAGGATTTCTACGACATGACCGCGGCCTACTTGCAAAGGGCGGCGTCTGACAACGTTCGACACACAGAACTCTTTTTCGATCCCCAAACCCACACGGCGCGTGGTGTGCCCTTCGAGACCGTGATCAACGGCATCTGGCGAGCCTGCCAGGATGGGCCCATCAGCGCGGGCCTGATCATGTGTTTCCTGCGCCACCTGTCGGAAGAAGAGGCCCTGGCCACGCTCGACGAGGCGCTGCCGCACCGGGACAAGTTCATCGGCGTCGGCCTCGATTCGTCCGAGGTCGGCCACCCGCCGGAGAAGTTCGCGCGTGTCTTCGAGCGCGCCCGCCAGCTCGGCCTGCGCCTGGTCGCGCATGCGGGCGAGGAGGGGCCGCCGGCCTATATCGAAAGCGCACTGGACGTGTTGAATGTCGAGCGCATCGACCACGGCGTGCGCTGCCTGGAGAGCCCCGAGCTGGTCGAGCGCCTGGCGCGCGAGCACATGGCCTTGACTGTCTGCCCGCTGTCGAACATCAAGCTGCGCGTGTTCGACGTGATGGGCTCGCACAACCTGCGCACCCTGCTCGACAAGGGCCTGGCGGCCACCGTCAATTCCGACGACCCCGCCTATTTCGGCGGCTACATGAACGACAATTTCATCGCGGCCTTCGACGCCTTGCCGCTGGATATCACGCATGCGCGCCAGCTGGCCCACAACAGCTTTGCCGCCGCCTTCCTGGGGCCCGAGCAGAAGCGCGCCTTCCTGGCTGAAGTCGACCAGTTCTTCGCCAACGCATAACAACAAGGAACCGCGACGATGCTGACCCAATCCCTTCGCATGACCGCGCGCGACTGGCGCGCCGGCGAGTTGCGTTTCCTGCTGGTGGCACTGATCGTTGCCGTCGCTGCCCTGTCCTCGGTCGGCTTCTTCATCGACCGCATGCGCGCCGGCCTGGCGCGGGACGCCCACCAGCTGCTCGGCGCCGACCTGATCCTGAACGCCGACCAGCCGGTCCCCGCCGCCTGGCGCACCGAGGCGACGCGGCGTGGCCTGCTGCTGGCCGACACCATCACCTTCCCCAGCATGGCGCAAGGCGGCGAGGGCGAAGCGTCAACGGCGCAGCTGGCCTCGATCAAGGCCGTCTCGAACGGTTATCCACTGCGCGGCGAACTGCGCATTACCACCGATCCCGCCCAGGCCAGCAATGCCCTTGGCACCCGCACGCGCGGCATCCCCGCGCCCGGCACCGTCTGGGTCGACGCCAACCTGCTGACCGGAATCGGCGTCAAGGTCGGCGAATCCCTGCAGCTGGGCGACCGGCGCTTCACCATTGCCCAGCTGATCGCGGCCGAGCCGGACCGTGGCGCCTCGTTCGCCAATTTCGCACCGCGCGTGCTGCTGTCGATCGGCGATCTGCAGTCGACCGGCCTGGTCGACAATTTCGCGCGCGTGACCTATCGCGTGCAGGTGGCGTCCCCGGCGAAGAACGATTTTGCGCGCGTGCGCGATTTCGAGGCCTGGCTGCGCGCGCGCATCGCCGGCGACAACGTCAAGGGCGTGCGCATCGAGACGCTGGAAAACGGCCGCCCGAAATGCAGGCCACGCTCGACCGCGCCGACCGCTTCCTGTCCCCGGTCGGCCTGCTGTCGGCGCTGCTTGCGGCGGTGGCCGTGGCGATGGCGGCGCGCCGCTTCATGCAGCGCCACCTGGACGCCTGCGCCATGCTGCGCTGCCTGGGGCTGACGCAGAACCAGGTCGGCGCCCTGTACCTGATCGAGTTCGCGCTGGTCGGCCTGGCCGGCAGCCTGCTTGGCGTGCTCGTGGGTTTTGGTGCCCACTTCGTGCTGCTCGAACTGATCGGCAAGCTGCTGCCCGCCGACCTGCCGCCGGTGTCGCCGCTGCCGGCGCTGCAGGGCATCGCCACCGGCATGCTGCTGCTGGTCGGCTTTGCACTGCCGCCCGTCCTGCAGCTGCGGAACGTGCCGCACAACCGCGTGATCCGGCGCGAGCAAACCGCGCCGCAGCCGATGGCGCTGGCAACCTACGGCCTCGGTACCGTCGTCTTTGTCGCGCTGCTGCTGTGGCAGGCGGGCGACCCGAAGCTGGCCCTGATCACGGCCGGCGGTTTCCTCGGCGGCTTCGCCTTCTTTGCGCTCGTTGCCTGGCTGGGCCTGCGCCTGCTGCGCCAGTTGCGCGGCGCCTTCAAGCACCGGGGCTTGCGTTTTGCCGTCACTTCGCTGCAGCGCCGCCCGGGCGCCACCATCGTGCAGGTGGTATCGCTGGCCCTCGGTTTGATGGCGCTGCTGCTGCTGACGGTGGTGCGCGGCGACCTGGTCGCGGCCTGGCAGCGCGCCACGCCAGAGAACGCGCCCAACCGCTTCATCATCAACGTGCTGCCCGACCAGAAGGACGACGTCACGCGCCGCATCGCCGCGGCCGGCGTCGAGGCGCCGCGTTTGTACCCGATGATCCGCGGCCGCCTGACGGCCGTGAACGGCAAGCCGGTCACGGCAAGCACCTACAAGAGCGAGGATGCCCAGCGCCTGGCCAACCGCGAATTCAACCTGTCGACGATGGCCACGCCGCCCGAGGACAACGTGATCGTGCGCGGCGCCTGGTACAGGGACGCGCCCGGCGTCTCCGAGGCCTCGGTCGAGCAGGGCATCGCCAAGACCCTGGGATTGAAGCTCGGCGATACCATCCGCTTCGACATGGGCGGTCTGCCGGTGGACGCGAAGATCACCAGCTTGCGCAAGCTCGAATGGGGCTCGATGCGCGCCAACTTCTTCGTCATCATCAACCCGGCCGCGATGGCGAAGGCGCCGGCCACCTACATGACGGCCTTCCACTTGCCCGAACAGGGCGCGAACCTGGCCAGTTCGCTGGCACGCGCCTATCCGAACCTGACCGTAATCGACGTCAGCGGCATCATCCGCCAGATCCAGGAAGTGGTGGACCAGGTCGTGGTCGCGGTCGAATTCCTGTTCCTGTTCACGCTGGCCTCGGGCGTGCTGGTGCTGTATGCGGCGCTGATGGGTTCGACCACCGATCGCACGCGCGAGGCGGGCCTGTTGCGGGCCCCGGGCGCGACGCGCAGGCAGCTGGCGCAGGCGCAGCGCATCGAGTTCGTGCTGGTCGGCGGCCTGGCTGGCCTGCTCGCGGCCAGCGGCGCGGCGGCCCCGGGCTGGGCGCTGGCGACCTGGCAGTTCAAGTTCGAGTGGTCGTTCAATCCGACCGTGTGGGGGCGGGCATCCTGGCCGGTGCCGTCTGCGCGCTGGCCGGCGGCTGGCTGGGGCTGCGCAGCGTGCTGCGCCAGCCACCGCTGCAAACGCTGCGCGAGGCGACCTGATCGAGATCGTTGCGGGAATGCCGCGTCGGTACACGCGGCGGCCCACGCTCAGTTATGATCACGGGATGTCCGAGAACCAAACCCTGTACGAAATCATCGGCGGCGAAGCCCGCTTGCGCGAACTGGTCGACCGCTTCTACGACCTGATGGAACTGGAGCCGGAGTTCGCCGGCATCCACGCCATGCACCCGAAACCCAACGACGGCTCGCGCGAAAAACTGTTCATGTTCCTGTCCGGCTGGATGGGCGGCCCCGACCTGTTCGTGGAGCGTCATGGCCACCCACGCCTGCGCGCCCGTCACCTGCCATTCGCCATCGGCACGCAGGAGCGCGACCAGTGGCTGCGCGCGATGGCCTGGGCGATGGAAGACATCGGCATGGACGACGATATCCGCCTGCGCCTGATGCAGTCCTTCTACCAGACCGCCGACTGGATGCGCAATAAAGCGGATTGAAATGAGCCGAACGAGATGAGTACTCTTCAATTTGCCGTACTGGCGCTGGCGCTGCTGGCCGTGATCGGGCTGCAGGTTTTGCTGCTCCTGCGCGGACGTACAGATGGCAGCGCGCTCGCCTTCGAACGCCTCGAACGCGAGCTGCGCCAGGAGCTGCAGCACAGCGCCCAGGGCACGCGCCAGGAACTGGCCGGGCACATGGCCCAGCACCAAGGCGGCACCAACCAGCAGTTGGAGAACATGCGCCAGCAGATGCAGCTGCACGCGGCCGGCGGACGCGAGGAGCAGGCGCGTGCGCTCAAGCGCTTTGCCGATACCCTGCAGCAGACCCTGGCGAATCTCACCGAATCGAACGCCCAGCGCATGCTGGAAGTGCGCGCCACGCTGGAAACCAAGATCCGCGACCTGCAGGTCGATAACGCCAAGCGCCTTGAGGAGATGCGCCAGACCGTCGACGAGAAGCTGCACGCGACGCTGGAAACGCGCCTCACGGAATCCTTCCGCCAGGTGTCCGATCGCCTCGAGAAGGTGCACCAGGGCCTGGGCGAAATGCAGCAGCTAGCCATCGGCGTGGGCGACCTGAAACGCGTGCTCACCAACGTCAAGACGCGCGGCACCTGGGGCGAAGTCCAGCTCGAGATGCTGCTCGAGCAGGTGCTGACCGTGGACCAGTACGCGAAGAATGTCGAAACCATCGCGGGTTCCAATGCGCGGGTCGAATTTGCCATCAAGCTGCCGGGCGTGGTCGACGGCGGCCCGCCGCTGTGGCTGCCTATCGACGCCAAGTTCCCGAAGGAGCAGTACGAGCGCCTGCTGGAAGCGCAGGAGCGTTCCGACGCCGAAGGGGTCGCCCGCCACGGCGCCGAACTGGAACGGGCGGTGCGCGCGGAAGCCAGGACCATCTGCGAAAAATACGTGTCGCCGCCGCAGACCACCGACTTCGCCATCCTGTTCCTGCCAACCGAGGGCCTGTATGCGGAAGTGATGCGCCGTCCCGGCGTGGCGGACGACCTGCAGCGCTCGATGCGCGTGACGATCGCCGGCCCGTCGACGCTGTCGGCCCTGCTCAACAGCCTGCAAATGGGTTTCCGCACGCTGGCACTGGAAAAACGCTCGTCGGAAGTGTGGCAGGTGCTCGGCGCCGTGAAGACCGAGTTCGGCAAGTTCGGCGACGTGCTCGCCGCCACCAAGCTCACCCTGGAAAAAGCCGCCCGCAACATCGAAAGCGCGGAGGTGCGCAGCCGCCAGATGGCGCGCAAGCTGAAGTCGGTGGAAGCGCTGCCGAGCGAAGCGGCGCAGTTGATGCTGGGCTCGCAAGAAGAGCTGGACCCGTAGGGTGGGCGCCCCGTGCCCACGCGTGAACGGTGCGACCACGGAACGGTTGACGCCCCGTGCCCACGCGTGAACGGTGCGACCACGGAACGGTTGACGCCCCGTGCCCACGCGTGAACGGTGCGACCACGGAACGGTTGACGCCCCGCGCCCACGCGTGAACGGTGCGTCACGGAACAGTTGACGCATCTCATCAATCATCCGTGACGCATAACGTACTTCGGTGCGTGCAACATACAATGCGCCACCATGTCCCGATACCGTCGCGCACGTACCGGCTCCACCTACTTCTTCACCCTGGTGTCGTTTCGGCGCCAACCCATCCTGTGTCTCCCACCGATCCGCGCCGCGCTACGCCGCGCGGTGCAAGATGTTCGTATCGTTCGCCCGTTCGACATCGATGCCTGGGTCTTGATGCCCGACCATTTACATTGCATCTGGACCTTGCCCGACGGGGACCTGGACTATTCGACGCGCTGGGCGCTCATCAAGAACTCGGTGTCGCGCTTTGCCGGGATAACGACGCCTTATACCGGGCACCCTAGCCCGTCGCGAATCAAGCACCGTGATGCGGCAATCTGGCAGCGCCGGTTCTTCGAACATCGGATACGGGATGATCTTGATTTCGAACGGCATGCGGATTACGTTCATTTCAACCCTGTCCGGCATGGTCATGCCGACAGCGCGATAGCGTGGCCGTTTTCGACATTTCATCGGTTCGTGCGGACAGGCATTTATCCGGCCGATTGGGGTGGAACGGCTCAGGCTGAGATGATGCAGCTAGAGTAGGGCGGTACGGGGTGTCGCCGCGCTCTGTGGATCATGGAGACGTCGTACCGCGTGGGCACGGGGCGCCCACCCTACCGACTTAGATCAGCCCCTCGAACATCAGCACATCCACCATCTCCCCCGCCTCCACATTGCCCTGCCCATCGTGCAGCACCACCATGCAGTTCGCCTCCGACATCGAACGCAGGATGCCCGAGCCTTGCGAGCCGGTGATGCGGACTTCAGGAGCGCCGTCGGCGCCGTGGGCGAGGATGCCGCGCTGGTATTCGGTGCGGCCGGGTTTCTTGCGAATTGACGCCACGCAGCGGGCGCGCAGCAGCGGCAGCGGGGCGTCGGCGCCCATCATGCGCAGCAGGGCGTCGCGCGCGAAGAAGTAGAACGAGACCATTACCGCTACCGGATTGCCCGGCAGGCCGAACAAAAAGGCGCTATGGCCGTTCGAGGCGATGCGTCCAAAGGCCAGCGGCCGGCCCGGGCGCATGCCGATCTTCCAGAAGGTGACGTCGCCCAGGCGCGCCATGATCTGTTTGGTGTAATCGGCCGCGCCCACCGAGACGCCGCCGGAGGTGATGATGGCGTCGGCGTTCTCGCAGGCGCTGCGCAATGCTTCTTCCAACGCCGCCGGATCGTCGCGCACCACGCCCATGTCGACGATGTCGCAGCCGAGGCGCTGCAGCATGCCGTAGATGGTGTAGCGGTTGCTGTCGTAGACGGAACCCGGCGCGAGCGGCTGGCCGATCGAGCGCAGCTCGTCGCCAGTGGAAAAGAAGGCCACGCGCAGGCGCCGCCGCACCGGTACCTCGGCCACGCCGAGCGAAGCGATCAGGCCCAGGTCGGCCGGACGGATCACGCGGCCGGCGCGCAGGGCGGGGCTGCCGGCCTTCAGGTCTTCGCCGGCGAAGCGGCGGTTGTCGCCCGGCTTGATGGTGCCGGCCCTGAGCACGATTGCGTGGGCGCCGTCTTCCATCACGAATTCCTGCGGCACCACGCTGTCGCAACCGGCCGGCATGACGCCGCCCGTCATGATGCGCACGCATTCGCCCGGGCCCGGCACCAGGCCGGCCGGGATGCCGGCATAGGCGGTGCCGATCACGGCAAAGCGCGCTTCGCCTTCGAGCGGCACATCCTCGCCGCGCAGCGCGTAACCGTCCATGGCCGAATTGTCGTGCGCGGGCACGTCGATGGTCGAGACGATGTCGCGCGCGAGCACGCGCCCGTGGCCGCACGTAGCGCCACCTGCTCGACGGCGCCTACCGGCTGCACGAAGCTGCGGATGATGTGCTGGGCGTCCTTCACCGGCAGCGCGTCCGGATCGTAGCCGGACAGGCAGCTCGTCACGTCGGCCAGGCGCGGCGCGCGCGGCGCATCGAGCGCCTGCAGTTCGTCCAGCGTATTGATGTTGCGAAAGGCATCCCCATCCTCGAACAGCACCTCGACCGCCTTCAGGTCCCTGTACCAGCCATCCATGCGCCGGCCGCCCTCCATCAGGTAGCGCGACAGCACCGGCAGGTGTTTCACCTTCACCAGGCAGAACACGGGATGCGGCTGCGGACGCCGGCCGGGTTCTGGGTGACGGCGAATGCCAGGTCGGCGTCCTGCGCCTCCAGCGCGGCCAGCAGGCGAGCGGCCAGGTCGGGTGGCAGGAAGGGCGAGTCGCAGGGCGCGGTGAGCAAATATGGCGTGCCGCAGTGGCGCATGCCGACCGCCATGCCCGCCAGCGGCCCGGCAAAGCCTGGCAGCTCGTCCGGCCATACCGGCACGCCCAGCGCCGCATAGGTGTCCAGGTTCTGGTTGGCGTTGATCGCGACGCTGCCAACCTGGGCGCCGAGCCGCTCGAGCACGTGGTCCACCATGGTCTTGCCGCGAAACGGCTGCAGGCCCTTGTCCACCTGGCCCATGCGCGTGCCGCGTCCGCCCGCGAGGATCAGCCCGCTGATCGATTCATGCTTGTTCATATTGTTGTCAACCGCCGATATAGGACATTTCGACTTTTTTCGCGCCGGCTTTCGTGCCGGCAGGCTCGATGCCGCGGGTTTCGGAATAACGGTCCGTGCGGCCGCGCCAGAGCTGGGCGATGGCGCCGCCGATCGCCAGGTCATCTGCACCACTGCGCAGCAGGGCGCGCAAGTCATGGCCGCGGGTGGCGAACAGGCAGGTGTACAGTTTGCCTTCGGTCGACAGGCGCATGCGGCTGCAGTCGCCGCAGAAGGCCCCGGTGACGCTGGAGATGACGCCGATTTCCCCGCTGCCATCGGCATAGCGCCAGCGCGATGCCGTTTCGCCGGCATAGTTGGCAGCAAGCGGCAGCAGGGGCAGTTCGGCGCCGATGCGGCGCACCACCTCGCTCGATGGCATGACTTCCTCCATGTTCCAGCCGTTCGAGGCGCCCACGTCCATGTATTCGATGAAGCGCAGGATGACGGGCGAGCCCTTGAAGTGGCGCGCCATCGGCAGGATCTGGTCGTCGTTGCTGCCGCGCTTGACGACCATGTTGACCTTGATCGGGCCGAGGCCGGCGGCATGCGCGGCCTCGATCCCGGCAAGCACGTCGGCCACCGAGAAATCGACGTCGTTCATGCGCCGGAACACGCTGTCGTCGAGGGCGTCGAGCGAGACCGTGACGCGGTCCAGCCCGGCATCGCGCAGGCTGCGCGCCTTGCGCGCCAGCAGCGAGCCATTGGTGGTCAGGGTCAGGTCGAGCGGGCGGCCGGACGGTGTCGGGATGGCGCGCAGCATCGCCACCAGGCGCTCGAGGTGCTTGCGCAGCAGCGGCTCGCCGCCGGTCAGGCGGATCTTTTCCACGCCATGGGCGACGAACAGGCCGGCCACACGCGCGATTTCCTCGAACGAGAGCAGCTCGGCATGCGGCAGGTAGGGGTAGTCCTTGCCGAACACTTCCTTCGGCATGCAATACACGCAGCGGAAGTTGCAGCGGTCGGTCACGGAAATGCGCAGGTCGTGCAGCGGACGCGCCAGCGCATCGACGAGCGTGCCGCCCGGTGCCACGGGTGTTGCCGGAACGGCCAGCGCAGGGTGGCGCAAGTCGTTCAGCATGAAGATTTTTCAGCCATGCCAGTACGATAGCACGAGCCCCGCCAGCGCACAGGCGCCGAGCAGGCCGATGGTGCCGACCCGGTAGCGCAGCAACGCCACCGCCGCCAGCACGCCCAGCACCAGCGCCTGCGGCTGCAGGCTGCCGCCGGCAAAGAAGACTTCTCGGCCGAAATACAGGGCCAGGCTGGCGATCACCCCGACCACCGCGGCCGAGATGGCGGTCAGCGGCGCGGTCAGGCGCAGGTTGCCGCGCGTGGACTCGACCAGCGGCCCGCCGGCCAGGATGAACACGAACGAAGGCACGAAGGTGAACAGGGCGGCGACGCAGGCGCCGGCGATGGCGCCGAGTACCGGCGCGGCCGGTCCGAACACGGCATGGGTCCAGCCGCCGACGAAGCCGACGAAAGCGACGATCATAATCAGGGGCCGGGCGTGGTTTCGCCCAGCGCCAGGCCATCGATCATCTGCGACCCGCTCAGCCAGCCGAAGTGCTCGACCGCGCCCTGCACCACGTAGGGCAGCACGGCATAGGCGCCGCCGAAGGTGAGCAGGGCGGTCTTGGTGAAGAACCAGCCCATCTGCGCCAGGGTGCCGTGGGCGCCGCCCCAGGCGGCCAGCAGCAGCCAGCAGGCCAGCATGATGCCGACGCCGATTCCCACGACCGCTGCCAGCCGCAAGCGCGAAAAGCGGGCATGCGCGGGCGTCGGGGTGTCGTCGTCGATGAGGGCGCGCGGACGCGCCGTTCCCGCCTGCGCGTGCGCGGCATGGCCGGGTGCCTGGAAGGCTTGCGGCCGCAGGCGCGCCCCAGCATGCCGGCCAGGGCCGCCGCCAGCACGATCAAGGGAAACGGTACGCTCAGCAGGGCGATGGCGACAAAGGCGGCGGCGGCGATCGCCACCAGGATGGGATTGCGCAGCGTGCGGCTGCCGATGCGCCAGGCCGCCGCCAGCACGATCGCGACCACGACCGGCTTGATGCCGTTCATGATGCCGGTGACAAGCGTCAGGTGGCCGAAGGTGAGGTAGATCCAGGCCAGCCCGATCAACATCAGCAGCGAAGGCAGGATGAACAGCACGCCGGCGACGATGCCGCCGCGGGTGCGATGCAGCAGCCAGCCGATGTAGACAGCGAGCTGGGTCGCCTCGGGGCCGGGCAGCAGCATGCAATAGTTCAGCGCATGCAGGAAGCGGCCTTCGGAAATCCAGCGGCGGCGCTCGACCAGTTCGGTGTGCATGAGCGCGATCTGGCCGGCGGGGCCGCCGAAGCTGATGAAGCCAAGCTTGAGCCAGTAGAGGAAGGCTTCGCGCAAGCTGACCTGGGCGGGGAGGGCGGCATCGTTCATGGCGGCGGTTTCCCGTGAAATCGAGCGAAAAAATCGATGTAAAAAAGGGAAGCACGCGGCTTCCCTTTTTCGTTCGGATCGCTACCCGGTTACTGGCGGGTATCGACCTGGATCAGCGGCTCGTCGGCCAGCTTTGGCGCCGGCTTGCGGGCGCGGCCCGCGCACCGGGGCGGCAGCTTGCGCCGCCGCTTCCCGGCTGCGCGCAGCTTTTCCGGATCGGTCGAGGCCAGCGTCAGGCCGGCGGCACCGAGCAGTTCGCCGAGGTCGGCCGGCGCGCTTGCCGCAGCCGGGGCTGGAGCAGGTGCTGGGGCAGCCGGGGCTGGAGCAGGTGCTGGGGCAGCCGGGGCTGGAGCAGGTGCTGCCGGAGCGGCGACTGGCGCTTGCGGTGCGGCGGCAGCTTGCACGGCTGGCGCAGGTGCGGCAGCGACCGGAGCCGGCTGCGCGACCGGTGCCGGCGCAGGAGCAGCGGCGGCCGGAGCGGCAGCCGGTGCAGCCTTGACCGAGGTCGGGAAGAACCAGGCCTGCGCGGTTGGCGCCGCGACGGTGAAGTTGCCCGCCGCTGCGCTTGCCGATACAGCCGAAGCAGGGGCCGGAGCCGGGGCTGGCGCTGGCGCGGCAGCGGCCTGAGCGGCCCGTTCGGCAGCTTTGGCCGACGCGGCAGCCGACGCGGTAGCCGACGCGGTAGCCGACGCAGCCACCGACGCAGCGGTCGGGAACGGCCATGGGCCCGGCTCGGCCGACTGCTGCCTGCCTTCGCCACGCGGCTTGCGGCCGGACTTGGCGGCGGCTTGCACCTTGGCTGCTTCCTCGTCGGCGACCGGCGTAAAGGCCGGGGTGGCGCCCGCTTCGCCGTTTTCCGGCGTTTCGATGCCATCGACGCCATCGCGGTCGCGGCGGTTGCGGTTGCGGCCACCGCGGCGGCGGCGGCGGCGCGGCTCGTCGCCGCCCTCGAGATCGGTTTCCTCGCCGTTCGGGCCCAGCGTGGTCACGGCCTTGACGGCGTGCTCGAGCAGGTCACCGTGCGGGGTGGTCGTCGACAGTTCGGCTTCCGGCGGCGCCGGGATCGCGTGGATGGCGCTCACCTCGTCGAGCTTGGCTTCGACCGGCTGCTGGCGCTCGCTGCGTTCACGCGGCTGGCGTGGTGCACGCTCGGGACGCTCGGCGCGTTCCGGACGTTCGCCGCGTTCGGCGCGCGGTGCGGCCTGTGCGGTGTCGGCAGGCTCGCGCGCTTCACGCGGAGCACGCGGCTCGCGTGGCGGACGCGGCTGGCGTGCCGGCTTGCCTTCGGTCTCGGCAGCTTTGACGCTGTCTTCGACGCCGGCTTTCGCGGTCTCGTCGCGGTCGCGGCCCTTGCGGCCTTCGTTACGGCCCTCGTTGCGTCCCTCATTGCGACCATTCCGGCTGCGCTGGCCACGGCCGTTGCGCTCGCCGCGTTCGGCCTGGCCTGGCGTCGCCGCGGCCGGCTTGGCCGGTTCGGCAACGACCGGCGCCTCTGCCGGGGCAGGAGCGCCGCCGAAGAAGGCGCGCAGGCGGGCGAAGAAGCCGGCCGGGGCAGGGGCGGCAACCGGTGCGGCTGGTGCGCTTGGCGCTTCGGCGGGCCTTGACCGGTTTCGCGGCCTCGCTGCGGTCGACCACGGGCGCCGGCTGGGCCGGGGTGATGGTCTTGACCATGGCTTCCTGGCGCGGCTTGGCTTCTTCCTTCTGGCGCTTGCTGTAGGCCATGTCGGTTTCGGCCGATTCGGCCAGCGTGTAGCTGGACGGCGCTTCTTCGAGGCGCGGATCGTCGTGCTTGATGCGCTCGAGCTTGTAGTGCGGGGTGTCGAGGTGCTTGTTCGGCACCAGGATCACGGTGATGCGGTGGCGGTTCTCGATCTTGAGGACTTCGCCGCGCTTTTCGTTGAGCAGGAAGGCGGCGACGTCGACCGGCACCTGGACGTGGATGGTCGCCGAGTTTTCCTTCATCGCCTCTTCCTGGATGATGCGCAGGACTTGCAGGGCGGACGATTCGGTATCGCGGATGTGGCCGGTGCCCGAGCAGCGCGGGCAGGTCACGTGCGAGCCTTCCGACAGCGACGGACGCAGGCGCTGGCGCGACAGTTCCATCAGGCCGAAGCGGGAAATCTTGCCCATCTGGACGCGCGCACGGTCGTGGTGCAGGGCGTCCTTCAGGCGCTGTTCGACTTCGCGCTGGTTCTTTGCGACTTCCATGTCGATGAAGTCGATGACGATCAGGCCGCCCAGGTCGCGCAGGCGCAGCTGGCGCGCCACTTCGTCGGCCGCTTCGCAGTTGGTGTTGAAGGCGGTGGTCTCGATGTCCGAGCCGCGCGTGGCGCGTGCCGAGTTGACGTCGATGGAGACCAGGGCTTCGGTGTGGTCGATGACGATGGCGCCGCCCGATGGCAGCGGCACGGTGCGCGCGTAGGCGGTTTCGATCTGGTGTTCGATCTGGAAGCGCGAGAACAGCGGCACGTCGTCGCTGTAGCGCTTCACGCGGTGCGCCATGTCGGGCATCACGTGGCTCATGAACTGCTGGGCCTGGTCGTAGATTTCGTCGGTGTCGATCAGGACTTCGCCGATGTCAGGCTGGAAGTAATCGCGGATGGCGCGGATGACCAGCGACGATTCCTGGTAGATCAGGAAGGCGCCCGATGCCGACTTGCCGGCGCCTTCGATCGCGCGCCAGAGTTGCATCAGGTAATTCAGGTCCCACTGGAGTTCTTCGACATTGCGGCCGATGCCGGCGGTACGGGCAATCACCGACATGCCTTGCGGCAAATCCAGCTTGTCCATCGTCTCCCGCAGTTCCTGGCGCTCTTCGCCTTCGACACGGCGCGACACGCCGCCGCCGCGCGGGTTGTTCGGCATCAGGACCAGGTAGCGGCCGGCCAGCGAAATGAACGAGGTCAGGGCCGCGCCCTTGTTGCCGCGCTCTTCCTTTTCGACCTGGACCATGATTTCCTGGCCTTCGCGCAGGGCTTCCTTGATGGAAGCATTGCGGACGTCGACGCCTTCACGGAAATACGTGCGGGCAACTTCTTTGAAGGGGAGGAAGCCGTGGCGGTCTTCGCCGTAGCTGACGAAGCAAGCTTCGAGGGAGGGTTCGATGCGGGTGATGACACCCTTGTAGATATTCGACTTGCGCTGTTCGCGCCCGGCCGTTTCGATATCGATGTCGATCAGTTTCTGGCCGTCGACAATCGCTACGCGCAGTTCTTCTTGCTGCGTAGCGTTAAACAACATACGTTTCATTTTATTGCTCCGCGACCCGTGGGTCGTTCCAAAGCCGCCTTGCCAGGGCGGCGAACTACAGGGACATACGCGGGAGGGGAGAGCTGGAGGGGGGTATGCCCGGGCGTGCGGCAGAGCGAGCAACGAAGCCCGCCGCCGCAACAGGGCGCATGGAATCGATCGTCATGCCGAGGGCACGCCAACCCCGGGCCGCTCATCCCGAGCGGCACGACAGGGTGAGGCAATGCGCGCAAAACCAGCCAGACCGTTTATGACGAACATCTCCTGGACTTCGACGACAGGCGATGGAGTCAGCCTTGTCTGTGAAGCCTGCAGGATGACGCCTGCAACGGGTCGGGCGAAACGACAAGCGTTATCGACACCATCAACCGGCAAGCCCACCACCTAACAGAATTCTATTGGGGCAAGCTTGCTGGTACTTATCCTTACAGTTCCAAACAATCCAATCCGGCACTCCTGCGCGTGAACCGATTACAACTGCGGTGCAACCCTGATCCACGCAGGAATGTGCGTACACGTTTTTTCCATCGAATTTGCATGCCAGCGGGGCCGATGGAGCGCGCCCCTGTGTAAAATATCGTTTTAATTCTTACACCTGCAGAGGTTTGACCGCCGCATGTCGATTATATATTCAAAATGAAGGACTTAGAGAGAATTTCTGGGAAGACAGTCCAAATGAAGATGCAAAACGATGTTGTTCCCCCTTCATCAGCGGCGTTGGCAGCACAGTTCGTTACGATCACCGAGGAAGAAGCCGGCCAGCGCATCGACAATTACCTGCTGCGGGTGTGTAAAGGCGTTCCGAAAAGCCACATTTACCGGATCCTGCGATCCGGCGAAGTCCGGGTCAACAAGGGCCGGATCGACCAGCTGTACCGCCTGGAAGCAGGCGACCTGGTGCGTATTCCACCGATCCGCATCGCCGAAAAAACGCATACGGCGCCGGTACCGGGCGCGGAATTTGCCATCGTCCACGAAGACAGTCACCTGCTCGTCATCGACAAGCCGGCCGGCGTGGCCGTGCATGGCGGCTCGGGCGTGTCGTATGGCGTGATCGAACAATTGCGGGCATCGCGCCCGGATGCGAAGTTTCTGGAACTGGTGCACCGGCTCGACCGCGAGACCTCGGGCTTGCTGCTGCTGGCGAAGAAGCGCTCGGCGCTGACCAACCTGCACGAACAAATGCGCGACGGCCATACCGACAAGCGCTACCTGACCGCAGTGGCCGGCAACTGGGTCAACAAGCGCCAGCACGTGAAACTGCCGCTGCATAAATACACGACGCCGGACGGCGAGCGCCGGGTGGTCGTGCAGGCCGGCGGCATGGAATCGCATACGGTCTTCAGCCTGCTGCGCAAGTGGGAGGATTTCGCCCTGCTGGAAGCCGAACTGAAGACGGGGCGTACCCACCAGATCCGCGTTCATCTGTCATCGTCGGGCTTTCCCATTCTGGGCGACGAGAAATACGGCGATTTCGCCCTCAACAAGCAGCTGCAGAAGGCGACCGACAAGCGCGGAGCCCTGCGCCGCATGTTCCTGCACGCCCATAAAATCACGTTCACGCACCCCGATACCGGCAAGCCAATGACGCTGCAGGCACCCTTGCCTGCAGAGTGCGACCGTTTCTTGTTAAGCTTGGGGCAGGCGCTCAACTGAATCGAAGAACGTTGACTGCGGTGGCGCACCCGACGACAACCATGACAGGAGCCGGCACGTTGCCGGAAGAAATGCCAAGAAAGCTATTTGATCTGATCGTTTTCGACTGGGACGGCACGCTGATGGACAGCACGGCCGCCATCGTGCGCTGCATCCAGGCCGCCGCGCGCGATGTCGGCCTGCCGGTGCCAAGCGACGAGGCGGCGTCGCACGTCATCGGCCTGGCCCTGCCCGAAGCGATGCAGGCGGCAATTCCCGACATGGCGCCGGCGCTGTACCCGCGCCTGGTCGAACGCTATCGTTACCATTTCCTGACGAAAGACCACGATCTGGTCCTGTTCAAGGGGGTACGCGAAATGTTGAGCGAACTTTCGCAACAGGGCTATTTCCTGGCGGTCGCCACCGGCAAGAGCCGCGTCGGCCTGAACCGGGCGCTGAACGCGACCGGCCTGCTGTCGACTTTCGACGCCACCCGCTGCGCCGACGAGACCTTTTCCAAGCCGCACCCGGCAATGCTGCAGGAACTGACGCGCGAACTGGGCCAGGACATGCGGCGCACCGCCATGATCGGCGACACCACCCACGATCTCATGATGGCGAACAATGCCGGCGCCACCGGTATCGCCGTCGAGTATGGCGCCCATCCGGTCGACCAGTTGCAGGCTTGCCGGCCGATGTACTCGGCCCGGACCGCGGTCGAGCTGCACGCCTGGCTGGCCGAGTACGCGTAGAATCGATGGCCGGCGTTTACATATGCGCGTCCGAAGCACTGGTCGACGGCGGCCTGGGTGTGCGCTTTCCGGTGAGCCTGTTCGGCGAAGCGGCGACCGGCTTCGTGGTGCGTTTCGGCGGCAAGGCCTATGCCTACCTGAACCGCTGCGCCCACGTGCCGATGGAACTCGACTGGGAGCAGGGGCGCTTTTTCGAATCGAGCGGCGAATTGCTGATGTGCGCGACCCATGGCGCCGTCTACCGCCCGGAAACCGGTGTCTGCACGGGCGGTCCGTGTCGCGGCGGCAAGCTGCGCCCGATTGCCGTGCACGAGGCCGACGGCAAGGTGTACTGGGAGCCCGACGAACGGGTTGGCTTGCCGCTTGCCTGAACGGGGAAACACATTGATGCACTTCGGACCGATCCAACTTCAGCGAACACTATGAGCGATCATCTTCACAACGACGGCGACAGCCGGTTTGTCGCCAATCCGACGGCCGGCAACTGGGAGCGCGAGACGCTCGAAAAGCTCGTCTTCGCCACCATCAAGGAGCGTCGGGCCGCGCGGCGCTGGAGCATCTTCTTCCGGCTGGCCTTCCTCACCGCCCTGGTGGTCGGCCTGTGGATGTATTTCGACCTGAGCTTCGGCGGCGACGACGAAAACCTGGGCCGCCACACGGCGCTCATCGAAATCAACGGCGAAATCGAAGCCGAGGGCAGCGGGGCGGCCGACAACGTCATCCCCTCGCTGAACAAGGCCTTCGCCGATGCCGGCTCGGCCGCGGTGGTGCTGCGCATCGACAGTCCCGGCGGCAGCCCGGTGCAGGCCGGCATCATCGTCGACGAGATCCGGCGCCTGCGCCGCGGCTATCCGGATAAACCGCTGTATGTCGTGGTCGACGAGATCTGCGCCTCGGGCGGCTATTACATTGCCGCCGCGGCCGACAAGATCTATGTGAACAAGGCCAGCATCGTCGGCTCGGTCGGGGTGCTGATGGACAGCTTCGGCTTTACCGGCACCATGGAAAAGCTGGGCGTCGAGCGCCGCCTGCTCACGGCCGGCGCCAACAAGGGCTTTCTCGACCCCTTCAGCCCGCAGTCGGAAAAACACCGCGCCCACGCCCAGGAAATGCTCAACGAGATTCACCAGCAATTCATCTCGGTAGTGCGGGCAGGGCGCGGCACGCGCCTGAAAGAAACGCCGGAAACCTTCTCCGGCCTGTACTGGACCGGCGCCAAGGCCGTGGACATGGGCCTGGCCGATGGCTTCGGCACGGTCGACACGGTCGCGCGCGACATCGTCAAGGCCGAGGACATCGTCGACTACACGGCGCACGAGGGCTTGCCGGAGCGGGTGCTGAAGAAATTCGGCGCCTCGGTGGGCGCCGGTGCCATGAAGGCGATGTCGCGCACGACGCTGCCGAAGCTCAATTGAGCCGAGACGCGGGTCGACGCCAGTGCGGACCCGCGTTGACCTTATATTCTGCAATATGTTCCTTGAAACCCGCGGAAAATGGTCTATAGTGGAACTCGTAGTTCCTCCCAGGCGGGGCGATGAAATGAAGCTGTTTGCCATCCTTAACCTGAGATGCTACCCACCGCATGCGTGCGGTTTTCGAGAGAATTCAATTCCTCACAGTTGTAGCCCTACCCGGGAGCGAAAACGACGGCGCAAGCCGTCGTTTTCATTTTGGGCCCAGCTGACGCTATCTTCGCTCTTCTTGCTGCGTACACGCATGCCGCTGCGTTCGCGCGGGCGAAGCGGCAGCTTCGGGCAGGGTGGCGGGAATGGGAGGACGAGGCGCCGGCAGCGGGTGCCGGCGGCGTTTGCCTCAGCTGGCCGTGCCGTCCGGCGCGGCGTCGCACAGCGTGACCGCATCGTCGCTTGAAGCCGGTTCGTCGTGCTGGACGAAGCCGCCGCTCTCGAGCCAGGCTGGAATTCGCGCTGGGCGCGGGCAAACCAGGCCGCGCGCAGCGGTGGGGCGGGCGCTGCCGGCCAGGTGCGGCAGGCAGCAGCCGGCGGTCCAGCGTGCGAGCGCCAGGTTGGTGGGGAAGATTGCCGTATGCGAACGGGCTAGGGAAAGGCGCGCTGCCCGTACCGAGGCGGCAGCGGGCGGGAGCGTAGCGACGTCGTGGGGCATGAGCTTCACTGGTTGCATGTCATCCTCTTGTTGTGCTGGAGCGTCCAACGAAACCTGCGTAGATGCGTCTTGCACCGCGCTTGTCGTCGACTGCTCCCAGGTTGTTGAGTAATTAATCCGAGATTGCCTGGTTAGCAATCGGACACGCTGTAGTCCGATTCCTAATGGAGTTGAAGTCTATCAATGGATTGCTCGGGGGGATTGATTTATCTCAAACGAGTAAGAGGTAACTATCCTCTGAGTAATAGCTCCGCAGTCTATGCCCACCCCTGGGCCTTCTGTTACAGTCTCGCCCATGAGTAAATTATCCCTGGACCGCATCCTGCAATCGCAAGGCTTCGGCACCCGCAAGTACTGCCGTGCCCTGATCGAGGACGGCGACGTCGCCGTCAATGGCACCATTGTCGACACCTATAAAGGCAGCGTCGACACCGAGGGCCTGGTACTCACCGTATTCGATGAAGAATGGGTGTATCGCGAGCACGTCTATATAGCACTGTACAAGCCGGCGAACTTCGAGTGTTCGCGCAAGCCCAGTCACCACCCGGGCGTGCTCACACTGCTGCCCGAGCAGTTCGGCTGGCGCGACGTCCAGCCGGTCGGTCGCCTCGACCACGACACCACGGGCCTGCTGCTGATGTCGGACGACGGCCCCTTCATCCACGCCCAGTCCTCGCCCAAGCGCCACGTGCCCAAGGTCTACCAGGCCACCACCGCCGATCCGGTGACCCCAAAGCTGGTCGAACAATTGCTGGCGGGTGTGCAATTGCACGACGAGCCGGCGCCGCTGCGCGCGGTGTCCTGCGTCCAGCGCGGCGAGCACCTGCTCGAGATCGTGCTGGAGCAGGGCAAGTACCACCAGGTCAAGCGCATGCTGGCCGCGGCCGGCAACCATTGCAGCGCGCTGCACCGCTCGGCGATCGGCGCGCTTCAGCTTTCGTCGCTCGGCCTCAAGGAAGGCGAGTGGTGTTTCCTCGAGCCCGAACAGCTCGCGCTGCTGGTGCCGGGCTGAGTGGTATTTCGCCCATCAGGGGGCTACTGCGCTTAAGCGTGCGACAAAAAAGCTGATCTTCTCGCAAACTTGGTTTGACTCGCGTCAGATCGCGGACGACGCGTGTGCGCACGGTCGGCCGCGGCGACGCATTCCTGCAACCGACACCAAGTGCACCATGCCGCCTTCCCATCGCCTGCTCCCCCTCGCTTTCTTCGTTTTCGCGGCCAGCGGCGCTTCTGCCCAGGAAGCGCCCAAGCTGCTATCCGATTGCGCCAACATCGGCGACAACACGGCGCGCCTGGCCTGCTTCGACCGGCTCGCCGCCACCCCGGCGCCGCGCACCGAAGCGGCCGTCGTCGTCAACCCGGCCGACGGCAAGGTCGAGGCCGTTCCTGTAGTGACGGCCCAGCCCTCGGCCGAGAGCAGCGCCAGGTTCAGCCAGCTCGACCATTGGGAGCTGGACGACCCTTACCGCCGCGGCGTTTTCAAGTTCCGCCCGCACCACGCCAGCTACCTGATCGCCAACCGCAGCTATCGTCCGAACGACGCGCCCTATCGCCCCTATCGCGACCTGACCAACGACACCGCGCTGTCGAAAAGCGAACTGGCTTTCCAGCTGAGCTTCAAGATGAAGATGGTCGAGCAGGCCTTCGGCAAGCCCGTCGACCTGTGGTTCGGCTATACCCAGAATTCCTTTTGGCAGGCGGCCAATAGCGCGGCCTCCAGCCCGTTCCGCGAAACGAACTACCAGCCGGAAATCATCGCCGTGGCGCCGCTTGCCGTCGAGCTCGGCGGAATGCAGCTGCGCCACGTCGGCCTGGGCCTGGTGCACCAGTCGAATGGCCAGTCCGGCACGCTCTCGCGCAGCTGGAACCGGGTGTATGCCCAGCTCGGCGTCGAGCGCGATGGTTTCTCGGCCACGGCGCGCGTCTGGAAGCGCCTGAGCGAGAGCGACGACGACAATCCGGACATGGTCGACTACATGGGCCGTGGCGACCTGGCGCTGGCCTACCGGCGCGAAGGCCATATCTATTCGTCGACGCTGCGCTACAACTTCGCGACCAACCGCGGTGCCATCCAGGCGGGCTGGGCATTTCCGCTGGCGGGGAACCTGAAGGGGTATGCACAGGGGTTTGCGGGGTATGGGCAGAGTCTGATCGACTATAACTATTTCCAGCGGTCGATCGGACTGGGCGTGCTGGGTTTGTTCTAAGTGTTTTTTCAGTTTTGCGCCATGAGAGCCGGTAACATTGAGCGTCGATTCCGCTAACACTGACCATATTTCCGCGTGGGCACGGGGTGCCCACCCTACAATGGCGGTCTCATCATTTCCTGACCGCACATGAAACTTGCGACCATCAAGGACGGCAGCCGCGACGGCCAGCTGGCCGTCGTCTCGCGCGACCTCAAGACAGCGCACATGGCCGACGCGATTGCGCCGACCCTGCAGGCGGCGCTCGACGACTGGGCGTTCATCGCGCCCCAGCTCGACGCCCTGTACGCCCAGCTCAACGCCGGCACCGTTTCGAGCGCAACCCGGCGCGCTTTCGATTTCGATCCAGGCCGCTGCATGGCGCCCCTGCCGCGCGCCTATCAATGGGTCGACGGTTCGGCCTACGTCAACCATGTCGAGCTGGTGCGCCGCGCGCGCGGCGCCGAGATGCCGGCCTCGTTCTGGGAAGAACCATTGATGTACCAGGGCGGCAGCGACGACCTGCTCGGGCCCCTTGAGGACATCGTGCTGGCGCATGAGGAGTGGGGCATCGACTTCGAATCGGAAGTGGCGGTCATCGTGGACGATGTACCGATGGGCGCGACCCCCGACGAGGCGCACGGCCGCATCCGCCTCCTGATGCTGGCCAACGACGTTTCCCTGCGCAACTTGATCCCGGAAGAGCTGGCGAAAGGCTTCGGCTTCCTGCAGTCGAAACCGGCGACGAGTTTTTCGCCAGTGGCCGTCACCCCGGACGAGCTGGGGGCTGCCTGGCGCGGCGGCAAGCTGCACCTGCCCCTGCGCTCGAGCTGGAACGGCCACCTGGTGGGCCAGCCCGATGCCGGCGTCGACATGGTGTTCAACTTCCCGCAACTGGTCGCCCACCTGTGCAAAAGCCGTAACGTGCGCGCCGGCAGCATCGTCGGCTCGGGCACGGTGTCGAACAAGGACGCCGCCGCCGGCTACTCCTGCATTGCCGAGCAGCGCTGCCGCGAAACCATCGCCGACGGCGCGCCGAGCACGCCTTACCTGCGTTTCGGCGACACGGTGCGCATCGAGATGCTGGACGAGCGCGGCAAGTCCATCTTCGGGGCCATCGAACAGACCGTCCGCAAGGCCGGCGCATAGCATGCACCCGTCAACGCGGCGGCGACATGGCAGGGCTTGCCATCGCCACCGCCGGCTTGTTCGTGGCTGGGTATGGAAACGATTCCAATTCGTGCGAAACCTGTTTATTATTCTTCTTGCTACAAGACGTCACACGCGGCGCCAGCTCACGGCGTAGTCCGAAGATCAACAGGAGACATGCATGTTTCGATATAAAAATCTGCTCGCCAGCGCGGGCATTGCCCTCGTCCTCGGCGCCTGCGGGGGCAGCGGGAGCGATCCGCAGCCGACCCTGGCAACGGCGGGCAAAATAACACCGATCCCGGGGCCGAATCCGCCGACCTCCACGGTGCTCTGGAGCGACGAATTCAACGGGAACAGCCTCGACCCGGCGAAGTGGGGCTATCAGCTGGGCAATGGCGCCACGGTCGGCAACCCGGGATGGGGCAACAACGAGCTCGAGTACTACACCGACCGGCCTGAAAACGTGCGTGTCGAGGGCGGCAACCTCGTCATCACCGCGCGCAAGGAAGCGTTCCGCGGCACCGCTGCCGGTGGCAACGAAGGGCAGACCTTCGGCTGGACTTCCGGCCGCATCCGCTCCGCCGGAAAATTCAGCCGCACCTACGGCAAGATCGAATTCCGCGCCAAACTGCCCGTCGGCAAAGGCTTCTGGCCAGCCGTCTGGATGCTGCCTGAAGACAATGTCGGCAATCCCTACGCGACCTGGGCCGCCAATGGCGAAATCGACATCATGGAAGGCATGGGCAGCAAGCCGACCAAGATCGCCCAGACCCTGCACTACGGCGGGATGTGGCCGCGGAACATCTACACCAGCAACGAGGCCACCATTGGGAACAACGGCAAGGTCAGCGAATGGCATACCTATACGCTGGAATGGCGTTCGAACGAAATCACCTGGTCGATCGATGGCGTCGTTACCTCCACGCAAACCAAATGGTGGAGTTCGAACGTCAACCCGCCCGACAGCGATGACGACCTGAACGCCTGGCCCGCACCCTTCGACAAGCCGTTCTACGTCCTGATCAACCTGGCGGTGGGCGGCAATTTCGACGGCAACCCGGATGCGGCCACGCCCGACAAGGGCGAGATGCTGGTCGACTACATCCGCTGGTCGATGCTGCCTGACGAAAAGCGCGACCCTGGTCCGCGTCCGGCGATGAAATACCCGTGGACACCGGCCAATACGGTGGGGCGTCCGCCGGTCAATGGCAACCTGGTCTACAACCCCTCGTTCGACTGGACCGCGAGCCACACTGCCGTCACGCAAAGCCCGGACGTGGAAACGATCGCGGGCGTCAACAACAGCTATTTCTGGAACCTGTTCAAACTCAATGGCGACGCTGTCGCCAGCAACGACGGCGGCGCGATCCGGATCGGCATTACCGATCCCGGCAGCGAAGCATGGAACGTGCAGCTCCAGCACAACAACATTGCCCTGACCGAAGGACGCAAGTACCGGCTGAGCTTTGATGCGCGCGCCTCCAGCAACCGCAGCATGAGCTATACCGTCGGTGCCGGCCAGGACCGGGGTTTCGAATCGTATTCCGGCGGCGACCACATCGCCGAGCTGACGACGGGCGTGCAGCGTTTTACCCGCAGCTTCGACATGCAGACCGGGACGAATAACGCCGCACGCGTGGTATTCAACCTGGCGACCGCGGGGATCAATACGGTGTGGATCGATAATGTCGTCGTCGAAGACATCGGCGCCGCCGATGTGCCGGACGGACCGCCGGTGGGCGTGAACCTGCTCAGGAACGGCGACTTCGCGTCGGGCCTGGCCCCGGACTGGACGACCTGGGCCAGTCCGGGCACCGGCTCGCTGGCCGCCGCGATCGTGGATGGCAGCGCAAGGCTGGTCGTCCTTGACGTCGATCCGTCGAACAACTGGCATGTGCAGCTCAACCAGCCGAGCGTACCCCTGGTAAAAGGCAGGAGTTATACCTTGACCTTCAAGGGCGCCGCCAGCCTGGCCGGGACAGTCGGGGTCGTGATCGGCGAGAACGGCGGCAGTTACGCCCGCTACCTGGATGCAGGAGCGGCATTGACACCGGCGGCGGGCACGTATTCGTACACCTTCACTTCTCCGGTCACGAATGCGGCCGCGCAGTTGCAGATCCTGGGCGCTTTCGGCGCGGCAGGCGACGACTACAGCCTGAGCTTCGACGACTTCAGCCTGGTGGCGAATCCCTGATTCGGGACGGTGCGTGAACAGGAAGGGCAAGCCTGCATGGCTTGCCCTTTTTTATTGCCCAGCCGCCCGGACAGCCGGGGCTACTCAGCGCGCGGCGGCGTCGCCGTTCCAGAACCAGCCGGGCGCCGGCGTGCCGCGCAGGTCGAGTTCGAGTGGCGCCGACACGCGCCGCAGGGTGCGCGCCAGCCGCAGGCTGCCGTCCGGCGCATGGACCCGGTACCAGAGCAGGGCGACACCGGCCAGGCGCAGCTTCTGCCCGGTAAACAGATTGTCGCGCACGATGCTCATGCCTTCCAGGCGCAGGTCGAAGTCGAGCGCCAGCGCGCCCTCGGTGCGCGCGGCGTAGCCGAGGTGGCGCGCCGCGTTGTAGAGCGGGCTGCGCGCGCCGGTCTCGCCTGCCTGGAGCGAGTCGATGAAGGCATCGACCGTCTTCAGGGTGGCGCTGGCACTGTTGGCCAGAACCGTGAATTCCTTCTTGTCGTCGCCCTTGGCGCCGTCGGCCAGCCGTTGCAGCTGGGCGATGCGTTGCGCGTAGTCGGCGCGATGGCTGGTGAGCGAACGCAGCTTGCCGAGCAGACGCTCGTGCTGGGCCGGATCGAGTTCGCCCGGGTAGCCGCCGCCAAGGCCGGCGATGCGGGCAGGACAGGCCTCGGCCAGGGCGCTGACGAACAGCGCGCGCGACCCTTCGCCATAGGCCAGGCCGGCGGCGGAGACGTCGCCCTTGAACAGCGCGGCGCTGTCGGACCGAGGCGCGCAGCAGCGCCGGCACCACGGTCAGGGCTGTCGACAGCGTACCGAGCACGGCCCCGGGAGGGGTATGCGCGTCGAGATACAGCTGGAGTTCCTTGTTGCGGCGTGCCAGCTCGTCAGCCAGGCGCAGCATCGCATCGTTAACGGTACGGGCGGCCACCACGCCTTCGCTCACCGCCGGGTCGACCACCACCACCCGGGCGCCATCGGGCAGGCTCGTGCACACCTCGCTGGCGAGTTCGCGCGCCAGGTCGAAGGCGCGCACCAGGCCGGCCGCGCCGAACTGGCGTGTCTCGACGGCGCCGGCCTGCGGTTTGGCCTGGCCGGGCGGCAGCTGGGCGAACAGGGCGGCGCGCTGGGCTTCGAGCGTGGCCAGGCGCGCTTCCGCGGCACGCTGTCCGGCATCGGTATCGGCCGCGGCTTTGTCCAGGCGTTCTTCCAGCAAGGCGCGTAGCGCCTGGATGTCGTGACCATTATCTGCGTGGGCACCAGGCGGAATCAGTAAAAACGACATTAGTAATAATGAAATGCAACGAGTTTGACTGCCTGGAAAGAGAATCATTCGTTGCTCCAAAATAAATGTGTAACGGTGTGTAAGTAAATACCGCGGGCTCGTGGCGCAAATGCCTCGGAACTTGTAACGAAATGTCGGTAAATATTAGGAAAAATGCCGCGTGTTTCTATTGCAGTTGATCAATTTGACGATTGAATAGCGTAAATACAACATGAAATCAGGCACTTAGCTATGAAACATGCATGTCGGGTCAGTATCGAATGGTCGCGCACAGTTGGCGGCTGCCTTCCGCTTTCTAGAAAGAAATGCGCTAGAATTCGGCGGTTAATGAACTGTCATTATGGATCTCCAGGAAACCCACATCTTCGTTTTTGAGCTCGGCTTTGCAGTATCGCTGCTGTGCTCGCTGCTGCTGGTCGCGACAACGCGCTGGCATGGCAGGTTCACGCTCGATGCGACCGCTGGAGTGCAGAAATTCCATAGCGTGCCCACGCCGCGCATTGGCGGCCTGGCGATCATGCTTGGGCTCATTTGCGCCTATGCGGTTGCCGGCACCAGGCAGCAGGACCTGCTCGCGCCTCTGCTTGCCGCAGCGGCGCCGGCCTTCCTGTTCGGTATCGCCGAAGACATGACGCGCCGCGTTTCGATCGGTGCGCGCCTGCTTGCGACCATGGCCAGCGGCCTGGCCTGCTGGGCCTTTACCGGCGTGAGCATCGTCCATACCGGCCTCGACCTGCTCGACCTGGCGCTGACCTGGCTGCCCCTGTCGATCCTGTTTACGGCCTTCGCGGTGGGCGGCGTGGCCAATGCGGTCAACATCATCGACGGTTTCAACGGCCTGGCCAGCGGCACGGTCGTCATCGGCCTGGCGGCGCTGGGCGTGATCGCCCTCGATTGCGGCGACACCGAACTGGCCTGGGTGTGCTTCACGGTGTGCATCGTGACGGCCGGCTTCTTCCTCGTGAATTTCCCTTTCGGCAAGCTGTTCCTTGGTGACGGCGGTGCCTACCTGCTCGGTTTCCTGCTTGCCTGGCTGTCGGTGATGCTGGTCTACCGCAACCGCGAGGTATCGGCCTGGGCGGCGCTGCTGGCCTGTGCTTATCCGACCTTCGAGACCCTGTTCACCATCGTGCGCCGTGTGTGGTGCGGACGCCATCCGGGGCAGCCGGACCGTTGCCACCTGCACAGCCTGGTCAAGATCGCCATTGCCGGCCGTCTGTTCCGCAAGCTGCGCGCACCGCTGAGGAATGCCTGTGTGTCGCCGTTCTGCTGGCTACTGGCCGCCGTGCCGGCCATGCTGGCGGTGCGTTTCCACCAGGACTCGCAAGCCCTGGTGCTGGCCGCCCTGGCCAGCCTCGGCATCTATCTGGCGTTCTACTGGTACGTGGCCTACGCGGCCCGTGCACGGCGCCGCCGCGCCCAGCGTCCGCAGGCGCGCACCACGGCCATTGCCGCCGTGGCCGCCGCGGTCGAACCGGAAGCCGCCTCGCTGCAGGCGTGAGCCCGAGCCGGACTGCCCGGCAATCGTCTACAATCGGCGCAGCATGCCGGGCCGGTCCGGCTGCCTTTTCTTCCATCACCCTGCATGAGCTTTTCCGTTTGCGCTGCGCCTGGCTTTCGCCCGGCCTGTCCGTCCGTTCTCCTGGTCCGCCCGGCGCGGCGCGGCATGCCATGAGCACGGTCGCGCCCCTGGCGATTCCCGAGGTCCTGTTGCTGACGCCGCAGATCCATGGCGACGCGCGCGGCTTCCTGTACGAAAGCTTTCACCAGGCCCGCTTCGAAGCGGCGCTCGGGCGCAGCGTCACCTTTGTCCAGGAAAACCATTCGAAATCCGGCGCCGGCGTGCTGCGGGGACTGCACTACCAATTGCACCGTCCCCAAGGCAAGCTGATACGGGTTGTCGCCGGCAGCGTGTACGACGTCGCGGTCGACTTGCGCCGCGGCTCGCCCACTTGCGGACAATGGGTGGCCGAGGTGCTCAGTGCCGACAACGCGCGCCAGATGTGGATTCCGGAGGGTTTCGCCCACGGTTTTCTCGTGCTGTCGGAAAGCGCCGAGCTGCTCTACAAGACCACCGATTACTGGTCGCCCGCCGACGAGCGCTGCATCGCCTGGGACGATCCGCAACTGGCGGTGGCCTGGCCGCTGGCAGGCACGCCGCTGCTCTCGGAAAAGGATCGGCAGGGCAGGTCGTTCGCGGACGCCGAACTGGCCGACTGAGAACCGATTAGCGGGAACCCGGTCCGATGTTCCCTATCCATCGCGCAGGCCGAAGCGCCTATTTCGCCGACACGATCGTGTCGATCATTTGCTGGGAATAGGCGGCGCCCGTTGCTTCGGCAGCCTCCATCATGGCGCGCCATAGCGGGACGATGCCGACGCCCAGCTTGTCGAAGCGCATCAGGCCGCAGGCATAGATGCCGTCATAGGTATCGACCGCGCCACCGAGTTGTTCGCAGGTTGCGGCCTGCTTCGCGCGGTAGGCTTTCACCCCTTCCTCGCTGAACAGGCCCGTCCGCGCCAGGGCGTCGAGTGCCATGGCCTCCGCGCCACCCTCGTGGATCCACGGCCCCTGGTCGTCGCCCACGCCGCCGCGGGACACCGCCATTTGCCAGATGTGCGCCATCTCGTGCGCGACGGTTTTGATTGCGGCCTCACGCAATTTCGGATGGTCGAGCTGCACTTGCTTGCCTTCGAGCAGATAAGAAATCTGGCCCGCGCCCATGATGGCGCCCCCTTTCATCGAAAAACCCGGCGATTCCAGATTGCCAACCGACACCATGATCAGCAACTCATCCTTCAGCGCGCGCCCATAGGCCTTCTCGTAGTACCCGGACGTTTTGGCGCCGACATCCAGGATGGTTTCGCGCAGCCACAGTGGAGTTCGGGGATCCATGAGCACTTTCGCCCCACCGGCAGGGACAGCCTGCGCCGGTCCAAAGTAGGCATAGCCGCGCGTACCACCCGATTGAAGCCGGTTGGCTGGCGGTGCGATCACGTTTTCCCGGGCCAGGCCAGACAAATGGAAGTCTGTGCGCATGGAGACCGTCTTGTTGCCTTGTTCGACGTCGCCCTGCAGGTGGCCGAGATAGACCGAGGTCCCGCCATCACTGAAACGGTTGAACGAGACATATTCCTTCGGCGACCAGCCGTCGAAAGTCCTGATTTCCACGCTCGCCGCCTTGAAGGGCTTGCCCTTCGACGCAATGACATCGAAGTCCTGTCCGGATGTCATGGCCATGCCCGACGTGAGCACTTTCCACTCCTGCTTGCGGAACGCGCCGATGGAATGCAGCCTGACCGCCGTCACAGGGTGCGCGAAACGGTAATCCACGCGCCACAGGTCTTGCGACACGTGGCGCACGTCCACTGCTACGGCCAGACTGGGCTGCTCCTGCGCATGCACTTGTGGAACAGCGGATACCAGCAGGAAGGCGGTGCACAAGCCAGTGAATCGATGCATCGGGAGCTCCGTCAATGATCAGGAAGGGACCCATCTTACTTGCTAAAGTGCAAATAGTGCTGTTTGCCTTATGAAAATAGCCAACCTGAGGTGTGCATGCGAACGGGCATGCTTTGGTGACCTCGTCATTGGCCGGTCCTGGTAACACTCCAACAACAAGAACAGAGGCGTCAAGCGAAGAAGCACCTGCCGCGCCCCGTGGCCGTGTTGGATCTTCTCACCATGGCTACGTGCTAGCGTGCTTAATAAAACAAACCTGATTGCATTGCAACTGTTGGCCTTGCAGGGTACGGCCTTCGTCGCCGCGCCTTGCTGAAGGGTTGGTGAAGCCCTCCGTCTCCGGGACGTCGCGGTGCAACAAGTGCAATGCAATGTCCCCTTCGTTTTGAATTGACACCCCTTTTCCTCCCTGTTTCCCCTATAGCTCCAGGGCAACAGCAGCGATAATTCCATCCTGCAAGCACTGGCGCGGGCATAGGCGAACAAGGGGAGCGAACGATGGCGGGAGACAGCGACGCGGAAAAGACAGAAGACGCGTCCCCCAAGAGAATACAAAAGGCGCGCGAGGAAGGCGACATTCCGCGTTCGCGCGAGCTTGCCACCTTCGCCGTCCTGATGACCGCCGGCGCCGGGCTGTGGATGACCGGCGGCAGCCTGGTCGGCCGCCTGTCGACCGTCCTCCAGTCGGGCCTCACCCTCGACCGCGAACAGATCTACAACCCTAACGTCCTCATCGAGCGCATCACCGCCGATATCGGCAGCGTGCTACTGGCCTGCCTGCCGCTGGCGTTCGCCATCATGCTCGTCGCGCTGGCCGCGCCCCTGATGATCGGCGGCTTCAATTTCAGCACCAAGGCCTTCATGCCGAACTTCATGAAGCTGAACCCCATCAGCGGCCTTGGCAACCTGGTCTCCACCAATTCCCTGATCGAACTCCTGAAAGCCGTCGCCAAGACCCTGCTGGTCGGCGCGGTGGCCTGGGTCGTGATCATGGGCCAGAAGGAAGCCGTGCTGGGCCTGGCCGTCGAGCCCGTTGGTTCCGGCACCGGCCACCTGGCCAGCCTGATCGCGCGTGCCTTCCTCATCATCGTCGGTTCGCTGGGCGTGATCGCCCTGATCGACGCGCCTTACCAGGTTTGGCACTACAACAACAAGCTGAAGATGACGCGCCAGGAAATGATCCAGGAATCGAAGGAATCGGACGGCAATCCTCAGATTAAGGGCAAGATTCGCCAGATGCAGCGGCAAATGGCACGCAACCGCATGATGCAGAATGTGCCTACTGCTGACGTCGTGGTGACCAACCCGACCCACTATGCGGTGGCGCTGAAGTACACGGACGGACAGGGCGGTGCGCCGCGCGTCGTGGCCAAGGGTGTCGACGAAGTGGCGGCCAAGATCCGCGAACTGGCCAAGGAGAACAAGGTCGCCATGCTCGAAGCCCCGGCACTGGCCCGTGCGCTCTACAAGCACACCGAGATCGACGACGAAATCCCCGAGAAGTTGTACTCGGCCGTGGCGGAAGTGCTGGCGTATGTGTTCCAGCTGCGTAACTACAGCAAGGGCGCCGGACAGTATCCTGATCGTCCGACCAAGCTGCCTGTGCCGCCGGAGATGGACCCGCTGAACCCTGCATCCCAGGTCAAGCCTGCTGCACGACCTGATAACGAATAACGGAGCTGTTGCATGAATAGTTTGAGACTGCCAGGCTGGGTGGGAGCGATCGGTGCCAGGGGCAATGCCATGGCGGCGCCGATCCTGATCATCCTGCTGCTGGCGATGATGATCCTGCCGCTGCCGGCCTTCGTCCTCGACCTGTTTTTCAGCTTCAACATCGCGCTGTCGGTGATCGTGCTGCTGACCGCGCTGTACACGGTCAAGCCGCTCGACTTCATGGCCTTCCCGGCGATCCTGCTGGTGTCGACCATGCTGCGCCTGTCGCTCAACGTCGCGTCGACCCGTATCGTCCTGACCGAAGGCCACACTGGCGGCGCCGCGGCCGGTAAAGTCATCGAAGCCTTCGGCCACTTCCTGATCGGCGGCAACTACACGGTCGGTATCGTCGTGTTCGTCATTTTGACCATCATCAACTTCACCGTCGTCACCAAGGGTGCGGGCCGTATCGCCGAGGTCGGCGCACGTTTCGCCCTGGACGCGATGCCTGGTAAACAGATGGCGATCGATGCCGACCTGAACGCCGGCATGATCACCGAACCGGAAGCGCGCAAGCGCCGTTCGGAAGTCGGCCAGGAAGCCGAATTCTATGGCGCCATGGACGGTGCCTCGAAATACGTCAAGGGTGACGCCGTTGCCGGCATCATGGTTACCCTGATCAATGTCATCGGCGGCCTGATCGTCGGCGTGGTCCAGCACGACATGGCCGTCGGCGAAGCCGCCAAGACCTATACGCTGCTGGCCATCGGTGATGGCCTGGTGGCGCAGATCCCTTCGCTGATCATCTCGATCGCTGCCGGTATGGTGGTGTCGCGCGTGGCCAACGACCAGGACATCGGCGGCCAGATGGTCGGCCAACTGTTCGCCAAGCCCGAAGTGCTGTACATCACGGGCGCGATCATCGCCGGCATGGGCCTGATCCCCGGCATGCCGAACCTCGTCTTCCTGCTGCTGGGCGGCACCCTGGGCGGCTCCGGCTACCTGCTGGCCAAGCGTGCCAGGAATGCGCCGCAGCGCGAAGCCGAAGCGGCCGCCAGCGACGCCGCGGCCGGCGCCCAGCAAGCCGCGTCCGCCGAGACGGAAGAGGCGACCTGGCAGGACATCATGCCGGTCGATACGCTTGGCCTGGAAGTGGGCTACCGCCTGATCCCGCTGGTCGACAAGGGGCAGGGCGGCGAGCTGCTCAAGCGTATCAAGGGCATCCGCAAGAAGTTCGCCCAGGAAGTCGGCTTCCTGGCGCCGCCAGTGCACATCCGCGACAACCTGGAATTGAAGCCGTCGAGCTACCGCATCACCCTCAAGGGCGTGGAAGTGGGCACCGGCGAAGCGCTGAACGGGCAGTTCCTGGCAATCAACCCCGGCATGGCCAGCGGCACGCTGCCGGGCCAGGCAACGACCGACCCGGCCTTTGGCCTGCCGGCCGTGTGGATCGACGCCGGCCTGCGCGACGAAGCGCAGAACCTGGGCTATACCGTGGTCGACGCCGGCACCGTGGTGGCAACCCACCTGAACCACCTGATCACGACCCATGCGTCCGAACTGCTGGGCCGCCTGGAAGTCCAGGCACTGCTGGATCACCTCGGAAAGGAAACGCCGAAGCTGGTCGAAGACCTGGTGCCGAAAGTCGTGTCGCTGGCGACCTTGCAGAAAGTGCTGCAGAACCTGCTGCTGGAAGGCGTGCACATCCGCGACATGCGCACCATCATCGAGACGCTGTCGGAACACGCCGGCGTGCAGGATCCGACCGATTTGACGGCGCTGGTGCGCGTGGCGCTGGGCCGGGCGATCGTGCAGCAGCTGTTCCCGGGCACCAACGAACTGAGCGTGATGACCCTGGACAACCGCCTCGAGCGTTTGCTGATGCAGGCGCTTGGCGCCGGCGGCGACGGTACCGGCATCGAGCCCGGCCTTGCCGACACCATCGCCCAGCAGGCGCACAACGCCGCGCAGCAGCAGGAAGCCATGGGCCACACCCCGGTGCTGCTGGTCCCGGCTCCGCTGCGCGTGCTGCTGTCGCGTTTCCTGCGCCGCGCGCTGCCGCAGCTGAAGGTCTTGTCGCATTCGGAGATCCCGGAGAGCAAGACGATTCGGGTGACCAGCCTGGTGGGCGTGCAATAAGGTAGGGTAGGCGGGTCGTCACCAAGCCCCAGGCTTGGATGACCCTACGCGTTCAACGAACGGTCGAGAAACCCGGTGTGCGCAGGAGCGTTGACCGCCGGTGGTTTGCAAGGTTTGCCGAGCCCGTCGGCGCGCCGTTATCGGACCGCACCGTCCGCGTGGGCACAGGTGCCCACCCTACGGGAAGTACCCGAGTTCGCAAGCTCCACCCCGTAGCGCATCCGTAGGGGCGGGGCCGCCGAGGCACCCTGTGCCCACGCGGTTACAGCAGGAGATACCCGAGTTCGCAAGCTCCACCCCGTAGCGCATCCGTAGGGTGGACGGGGCCGCCGAGGCACCCTGTGCCCACGCGGTTACAGCAGGAGATACCTGGGTTCGCAAGCTCCATTCCGTAGCGCATCCGTAGGGTGGGCGGGGCGGCCGAGGCACCCTGTTCCCACGCGGTTACAGCAGGAGATACCCGGGTTCGCAAGCTCCACCCCGTAGCGCATCCGTAGGGTGGGCGCCCCGAGCCCACGCGGTAACGCGACCGCAAGCCATACCACTCCACCATCAAATTCGAATTAACCCACTTTCCCCATCCTTTTCCGCTGATGGTTGCTTCACAGCATCGTCAATAATCTAGCCATAGACCGGAGACTTCCGTCCCGGCATGAATAGATCAAGCAGTTCGGAGAATAAGATGAATGTGAAGAAATTTACAGCGGCAACCTCCCGTGAAGCCTTGCGCAAGGTGCGCGATGCGCTCGGGCCCGATGCCGTCATCCTCTCGAACCGTCCGGTCGATGGCGTCGTCGAAATCCTCGCACTCGACAACGACGACGTCGCCTCGCTGGCCGCGCCAGCCGCCGGTTCGCCGATGGCCCAGCCGGCACCGCGCCTGGACCACCTGAATCCCTTCGACGACGCCGAGCCGGCTTTTGTGAACCGCCGCAGCGCCGCGCCCGCAGCGCCGGCCCCCGAACACGTCTACGCCACCCGCCGCGCACCGGCGATGGAGCCGGAATTCGAAGCCGCCTTCGCCGCGCCGCGCCGCGCCGCCGCTCCTGCGCCAGCCCCGGCCGCTGCACCCGCTTTTGATATGAGCGCGATGACGCAGATGATGCAGGCCGCGATTGCCCAGGCCCAGGAATCGGCTGCGCAAGAGATGAGCGGCATGATGAGCGAACTGCGCGCCATGCGCGGCATGATGGAAACCCAGCTGGCCGAACTGTCCTGGGGCGGTACCCAGCAGCGCGAACCGCACAAGGCGGCCGTGCTCCGCGAAATGCTGGGCGCCGGTTTCTCGGCCTCGCTGTCGCGCTACCTGATCGACAAGATGCCTGCCAACAAGGACGCGGCCGAAGCCATGCGCTGGATCAAGACTGTGCTGGCGCGTAACCTGACCACCATGGCCGACGAAGACAGCCTGCTGGAAAAGGGCGGCGTGTTCGCCCTGGTCGGCCCGACCGGCGTCGGCAAGACCACCACCACCGCGAAACTGGCCGCGCGCTGCGTCATGCGCCACGGTGCGGAAAAGCTGGCCCTGATCACCACCGATGCCTACCGTATCGGCGGCCACGAGCAGCTGCGCATCTATGGCAAGATCCTGGGCGTGATGGTGCACTCGGTGAAGGACGAAGCCGACCTGCGCATCGCCCTGAAAGAACTGAAGAACAAGCACACCGTGCTCATCGACACCATCGGCATGTCGCAGCGCGACCAGATGGTGACGGAACAGGTGGCCATGCTGAACGGCGCCGGCGCGGACGTGAAACGCCTGCTGTGCCTGAACGCGACGGCCACCAACGAAACCCTGGCCGAAGTCGTGCGCGCCTACCAGGGCAGCGGCCTGCACGGCTGCATCATGACCAAGCTCGACGAAGCCGCCTCGATCGGCAACGTGCTCGACGTGATGATCCGCCAGAAGCTGAACCTGCACTACATCTCGAACGGCCAGCGCGTGCCGGAAGACCTGCACCTGGCCGACCGCGCCATGCTGGTCGACCGCGCCTTCCGCGGCCGCCGCGATGCCGCATCCCAGTTCGAGGACGCCGACCTGCCGCTGATGATGGCCCGTGCCGGCAAAGCCGACGACAGCCTGCGCGAGGTGCGTTTTGTCTAGTTTCGACTTTGACCAGGCCGAGGGCCTGCGCCGGATGCTGGCCGGCGCCCAGCCGCGCGTCGTGACCTTCCTGTCCGCCACCCCGGGCGACGACAAGAGCGCCATGCTGGTGAACCTGGGCGCCTCGCTGTTTCAATCCGGCAACGACGTGCTGATCGTCGACGCCTGCCTGCGCAACCACAGCGTCGCCTATCGCCTGGAGATGGAACGCCATGCCGACCTGATGCAGGTGGCACGCCAGGAATGCGCGCTCGACCAGGTGGTGCAGCATGCGCCGCAAGGCTTCGCGCTGGCGCTGCTGGCCCGCGACGGCCGCCTGCCGCAGGATGCGGTCGAGGCGCGCCGCCTGGCCAAGGCCTTCGATGTGCTGGTCAAGCGCCAGGGCGGCATCGTCATCGTCGATGGCGAACTGAACCGCGATGGCAGCCTGGCCTTGCCGGCGCTGGCGGACTCGGAAATCGTGATCCAGGTCTCCACCAACGCCACCTCGATCACCAACGCCTATGGCCTGATCAAGCGCCTGGCGCAGGAGCTGGGACGCCGCCGTTTCGGCATCCTTGTCACCGGGGCAACGGAGGCGGAGGCCCGTGTTGTTTACGATAATATGGCGTCAGCGGCAAGTCGTTACCTTGCAGTAACGTTGAGTTCCATGGGCTCGGTCCCGGCAGACGAATACCTGCACCGCGCCGCGCGTCTCGGCCGTGCCGTGGTCGATGCGTTTCCGCTGGCCGGTGCCTCGGTGGCTTTCCGCCAACTCGCCGGGCGTTTCAGCGGTGTGCGTCAGACCCGCGGCGCGCACTTCGGTTCTTAAGAAAAAAGCACAAGCATGTATACCGTCAAAGGGAAAGCGGACAAGAACCACCTGCTCACCGAGCACGCCCCGCTGGTCAAGCGCCTCGCGCACCAGATGAAGGCGAAATTGCCGCCATCGGTGGAGGTGGACGACCTGATCCAGGCCGGCATGATGGGCCTGCTCGACGCCATCAACCGCTACGAAGACAACCACGGCGCCCAATTCGAAACCTATGCAGTGCTGCGCATCCGCGGCGCCATGGTCGACGAGTTGCGCAGCAACGACTGGATGCCGCGCAGTACCCGTCAGACCATGAAGAAAGTGGAATCCGCCATGACCGCACTGCAGCAGAAGCTGGGCCGCGCGCCCTCCGAGACCGAAGTCGCCAAATCGCTCGACGTGTCCCTGGCCGATTACCAGGAAATGCTGTTCGAAGGCGGCGGCCACCAGCTGGTCTATTACGAGGACTTCCACGACGAGGATGGCAACGATTCCTTCCTCGACCGGTATGCGGTCGACGACGACGACCCGCTGCGCGCGCTGCTCGACACCGACTTCCGCCAGGCCGTGATCGGCGCCATCGACGGCTTGCCGCCGCGCGAGAAAATCCTCATGGGCCTGTACTACGAGGAAGAGCTGAACCTGAAGGAAATCGGCGCCGTCCTTGGCGTGTCGGAATCGCGCGTGTCGCAGCTCCACACGCAAGCCGTGGCGCGCCTGCGTGCCTCGCTCAAGGAAAAGCTGTGGACTTCGCCAGCCTGATCGGCCTGGCGCTGGCGATTATCGGCCTTGTTGTCGGGCACACGCTCGACGGCGGCCGCTTCGCCTCGCTCATTCAACCGGCAGCCTTCGCCATCGTCGTCGTCGGTACGTTCGGGGCGGTGCTCCTGCAGTCCGAGGCGCGTACTTTCCGCCGCGGCATGCAGATGCTGCGCTGGGTCTTCTTCCCGCCGAAGGACAAGCGCCAGCCGCTCTCGCGCGAGATCGCGCTGTGGAGCCACACGGCACGGCGCGACGGCCTGCTCGCGCTCGAGCAGTACATGGGCGGCAAGGAGCCCTTCATCCAGAAGGGCCTGCGCCTGGTCGTCGACGGCGTCCACCCGGACAAGCTGCGCGGCCTGCTCGAGACCGAGGTCAGCGCCTTCGAGGCGGCCGAACGCCGCGCCGCGCGCATCTGGGAATCCGCTGCCGGCTACGCGCCGACCATCGGCATCCTGGGCGCCGTGCTGGGCCTCATCCACGTGATGGAAAACCTGTCCGACCCCTCGCGCCTGGGTTCCGGCATCGCGGTCGCTTTCGTCTCGACGGTGTATGGCGTGGGCCTTGCGAACCTGTTCTTCCTGCCGGTGGCCAACAAATTGAAAGCCCTGGTGGCGGACCGCGTCGCCCAGTACGACATCCTGCTGGAAGTCTTCCACGACCTGGCCAGCGGCAACCATGCGCGCGTGGTCGAGGAACGCATGGCCAGCCTCCTGGTGACGCACTGACATGGCGCGCAAACGCGTCGAGGAAGAGGCGGAAAACCACGACCGCTGGCTGATTTCGTACGCCGACTTCATCACGCTGCTGTTCGCCTTCTTTGTCGTGATGTACGCGATTTCCGTGGTCAACGTCGGAAAATACCGGGTGCTGTCGGACGCGCTTGGCGATGCCTTCGGCGGCAAGCCGACGACGCCGCAGGCCAGCAGCACCATCGAACAGCTGCCCCTGACGCAGCTGATCGCACGCAAGCGGCTGGAGGCCATGCGCCGCGAGCAGGAGCGCCTGAACACGCTCGCGCGCCAGTTGAATGCCTCGCTTGCGCCGCTGGTGAAAGACGGCAAGGTGCGCGTGACGCAGACCGCGCGCGGCGTCAAGGTCGACATCAATGCCAGCGTGCTCTTCGCCGAAGGGCAGGCGGTGCTGGGCAAGGATGCGCGTGCCACCCTCGGCACGGTGGCGGGCCTGCTGCAGCTTGACACCCATGCGATCCAGGTCGAAGGCCATACCGACGACCGGCCGATCGCCAATTCCGCGTTTCCGTCGAACTGGGAGTTATCGAGCGTGCGCGCCAGCAGCGTGGTGCGCCTGTTCATCGAAGGCGGCATCGATCCGTCGCGGCTGACCGCCGTCGGCCATGGCGCCAACCTACCGGTGGCGCCGAACACGGATGAAGCGGGCAGGGCACGCAACCGGCGCGTGGCGGTGACGATCCTGGCGGCCACGCCGCAAGAGGGCGGGTGAACGAATATTTCACGAAAGCCGCATTCGTGAAATATTCTGTATATCATGCTTTGTACCGCGTGGAGTCAGGAGCCTTGCCGGCCGCCTCCACCCTACGTTGGTGGTTTTCGTAGGGTGGAGTCCTGACTCCACGCGGTCCACCCACCGATCATCCGTGGATTCCGCAGCACCGCCACCCTTGGCTTTTGCGCCCCGTGCCCGCACAATGCTAAGCACAACCATACGGAGTCGAACATGCAACGCAGACCCTTCCTGCTGGCCGCCGTTGCGGCAGCCAGCTTTATTACCGCCTGTGCCAGTACGGCTGGAGAACCGACCGTGGACGTGAAACACAGTATCGATATCGCTACCCCGCCCGGCAAGGTGCTGGTCAACCTGACGATCACCAACCAGGGCAAGGCCACGGTCTGGATTCCGCGCGAGATTGCGCTGGAAAAGGAACTGACGGGCCGCCGCTTCGACGTGCGTGACTTCGGCAACCGGCCAATCGACTATACCGGCAAGATGGTCAAGCGCGCGGCACTCACGGCCGCCGACTACGAGCCTCTGGCACCGGGCAAGGTCCTGAAGAACACCATCGACATCACCCGCACCTACGCCTTCCAGAGCGGGCGTCACAGCTACAACATCGGCTATGCCGGCCCCGTGCTGGTCGATCCGAAGCGCCTGGATGCGCTGACGGAGTTCCCGGCCAAGCCGGTCTCCTTCGTCCATACCGGGCAATAAGCGAAGCCTCGGTCCCACGGCCGAAAAAAAGGTCCCGCCGAACCGCAAGTCAGACTTGCCGGTTCGCCGGGACCTTGTCGTTTCAGCCGGGTCAAGCCCGATGATGCCGAAACCAGTGCTTAGTTCAGCGCCGGGTTGTTTTCCGAGAAGTACTCGTGCGAGTCGGCGTTGTCGACAGCCTGGGTCGGATTGCTGATCGCCAGGCTGGCGGCCGCGCTCTGGCCATAGGCGTGGTCGTCGGTACCGGCGACAACGTTGAAGTGGCTCATCTCATGCACCAGGGTGCCGCCCTTCGAGTCGGTGCCCGTCATCGGTGCCGACCAGAACGCGTTGCAGACGTAGATGCGGTACGGCTGGGTCGGGTACACGTAGGCGTACGAGCTGTCGCGGCAGCTGCAATCGACCACCACGTTCTTGGTATCGAAGGCGCTCTTGATGTTGTTGTAATGCGAGCGCACGGTCGACACGCGCGAGGACGTGGCAGTGCCGAACCACTTGGTGTAGCGCGGACCCATCGTGGTGCGGGTCATGTAGCTGACCGAGCCGTTGGCGTAGTTCTTCGCAGCCGTGATCGCCGAAGCGATCGTGCTCTGCTGCGACGACGAGCACGAAGCGTAGCTCACGCCAGCCGGGGAAACCGTGCCGCCATCGCGTTTCAGCGCTTCCATGATGGGCGATTCCGAACCGCGCGGCAGGCGGCCCTGGACGTACAGGGTAGCCGCTTCCGACTGCAGCTCGCCGATGCCGGCGTTCGAGCCGGCGGCTTGCACGGTACCGCCGAGGCGGCCGTTATTCGTCAGGAACAGATCCGGCGAAGCGGTGCGATAGCGGATCGAGTAGTCGCCGCTGACGCTCATGTCGTACAGGGCAGACAGTTCCACTTTCACGGTATGCGACGCGCCTGGTTTCAGCAGGTAGTAGTCGGCCGCGGTCGGCTTGGCGCGCTTGACGAGGGCGCCGGTGTACGGGACGGCGGCGCCATCGCGCGTGACGTCGAACAGCGGCGCGCTCAGGCCTTCGAAAGGCGTGCGCGCCTTCAGCACGTATTGCGGGGTCGAGGAAGTGTTGGTCAGGGTGACGTTGACGACCACGTCGTCGCTGGCGCCAAGCGCGTTTTTCTCAGGGGTGACGGTCACTTTCACGCCGTTCGAACCTGCCTGGGCGCCGCATGCCATGCCGAGTGCTGCGATACCGATTGCCGACTTCAAGATGCTGTTCCAGCTCATGTGTCTTCTCCGTATAAAAATTGTCGTGGCTGCTCGCCACCCGCATTATTGTGTAAGCTCCCGTCGCATTTCATCGGAATGTAACGAAAACTCACGCCTATACTGCGCAATTCTTTCAAACGAAGCAATGTAATTTAGATATTTTGTTTGGTCGATTGGCGGAAAAGTAACAAGAATGAACTATTGTCGAATCGCTCTGTATTTATGTCAAAACTTGTGCTAGCGCCTTGTCTAGACGACCCAAAAAGCATGAACAGTATCCTCTTATTGGCTTCCGTAGCCTGAACCTGCCAATAGTGCCGGCAGCTCAGGCTGGAAGATTTCTTGCACTAATTCAAGGGCGGATTGTTCTCGCCAAAGTACTCGTGCGAGTCGGCATTGTTGACGGCGCGTTCCGGTGCCGTCCGTGCCATCTCGGCCGCGCCCGACTGGCCATAGACATGGTCATCGGTGCCGGCGACGGCATCGAAATGGCTCATCTCGTGCAGCAGCGTGCCGCCTTTCGAATCGGTGCCGGTCAGCGCCGCGCTCCAGAAGGCCTTGCAGACATAGATCGTGTAGGGCCGTGCCGGGTAGACGTAGGCGAAATAATCCTCGTCACAACCGCAGTCGACCTTCACCGGCTTGGTGTCGAACGCATCCTTGATGGCCGTGAAGTGTTTGGCGACCAGCGCCTGGCGCGTGCCGTCGAGCGCGCCGAACCAGTTGACATAGCGCTTGCCCGGCACCTCGGCCTTGCCGAAATACGCCAGGGCGTCGTTTGTCATCGCGGTGCCGGCGCTCATGGCCTGGGCAATGGTTTCCTGCTGGGCGTTCGAGCACTGCGCATAACTCAAACCCTTGCCCGTGGGCGCATCGACCGCCATGGAAGCGACGCCGCGCGGCAGGCGGCCTTCGATCCAGATCGCCGCGGTATTCGAACGCATGGCGCCGGTCCTGACCGTGGCCGTCGAGGTGGCGGATTCGCTCCCGCTGCTGGCGGCGCCGCGGTAGCGCACCGCATATGCGCCCGTCGCCGCCATGTCGTACAGGGCCGACAGCTCGACGCGCGCGCTGCGGCGCTCGCCAGGCATCAGGGTCAGGAAATCGGCCTCGGCCGGTGCGGCGCGCTTGACCTGGCGGCCGAGGTAGCGCACCGGCAGGCCATCGCGCGTCATCTCGAACAGCGGACTGTCGATGCGCGCAAACGGCGTGCGCCAGGCGGGCAGGCGCTCGGGCGCGCTGCCGGTGTTGTGCATGGTGACCGTCACCATCACGTCGTCGCGCTTGCCAAGGGTGGCACGCTCGGGCGTGATGGTCACGGCGATGTCGCCCGAGGCCTGGGCGGACAGGGACGTGGCCAGCAGGGCGGCTAACAGGGGTGGGATAGGGCGCATGGGTTCCTCCGTGGGTGAATACCAGGACTACTTTCCGCTGCTTGTGTAGAGAGGAATTTGTGCTACAGCAAGGTTCGTAGGGCAAGATATGCATTGCACCCTGTCGAGCCTGCCGTATGCAAGCGGCTGGCAACACTGCCGCGTACGGCGCCGGAGCGCCCTTTGTCGTTGTAGCAATCATGAAATTGCAATACCATCCAGAACGCTCCGGTGCCCTACCGTCCCTTCCATCCTGAGGATCTTGTTCGCATGAAGATGTTTCCCCCAACCGTAGTGCTGGCTGCATGCCTGGCATCGACCATCGCTGCCCCCATCCAGGCCGCGACGCCCAACAAGGCCGCCACCCGGGCCGCCCTCAAGGTGGAGTACCAGAAGTTCACGCTGGCCAACGGCATGGAGGTGATTTTCCACATCGACCGTTCCGATCCGGTCGTCGCCGTCAACCTGACGGCCCACGTGGGATCGAGCCGGGAAAAGGCTGGTCGCACCGGCTTTGCCCACCTGTTCGAACACCTGCTGTTCCTGGAATCGGAAAACCTCGGCAAAGGCGGCCTCGACAAGATGACCGCCCGCATCGGCGGCTCGGGTGCGAATGGTTCGACCTCGCAGGACCGTACCAACTACCTGCAGACGGTGCCCAAGGATGCCCTGGAAAAAATGATCTGGGCCGAGGCCGACAAGCTCGGCTGGTTCATCAACACCGTGACCGATCCGGTGCTGGCCAAGGAAAAGCAGGTCGTCAAGAACGAGAAGCGCCAGGGCGTGGACAACGCCCCGTATGGCCACACTTCCTACGTCATCAACAAGGCGCTGTACCCGGCCGACCACCCGTACAACTGGCAAGTCATCGGCTCGCTCGAGGACCTGCAGAATGCCACCGTCGACGACGTCAAGGAATTCTTCCGCCTGTGGTACGTGCCGAACAATGTCACCCTCGTGCTGGCAGGCGACTTCGATCCGGTGCAGGCGCGCAAATGGGTCGAAAAGTATTTTTCCGAGATCAAGCGCGGCGAACCGATCCGCGCGATGGCCAAGCGCCCGGGCGTGGTGAAACAGACCGTCAAGCTGGCGCATGAAGACAATTTCGCCAGGCTGCCCGAGCTGACGATGGCCTGGCCGACCGTCGAGGACCTGCATCCGGATTCGTATGCGCTGGAAGTGCTGGCCGAATACCTGTCGCAAACGAAGCGCGCGCCGTTCTACAAAGTGGTCGTGGAAGACAGCAAGCTGGCGCCGGCCGTCCAGATCGGCAACCAGACTTCGGAACTGGCGGGCCAGTTCATGCTGCGCGTGCGCGCCTACGAGGGCAAGCCGCTCGACGAAGTGGCCGGTGCGGTCGACGCGGCCTTTGCGAAGTTCGAGAAGGAAGGCATTCCCGAGAAAGACCTGAACCGGATCAAGGCCGGCATCGAGACGCGTTTCTATAACTCGGTGTCGAGCGTGCTGGGCAAATCGGCGCTGCTGGCCGAATACAATTACCTGAGCGGCAACCCGGGCTATGCGACCGAAGGCGTCAGGAAGACCCTGGCCGTCACGCCGGCCGATGTGCGGCGCGTGTACGAAACCTATATCAAGGGCAAGCCATTTGTCGCGACCAGTTTTGTCCCGAAGGGCAAGCTGGCCCTCGCCCTGAGTGGTTCGAGCAAGGCCGAAGTGGTGGAAGAGAAAGTGGTGCAGGGCGCCGAGAACGCGGTCGACCCGAGCGTCAACGCCGACTACGCGAAGACCCCATCAGCCTTTGACCGCAGCAAGGAGCCGCCCTACGGACCGACGCCCGCTTTGAAGGTGCCGCAGGTATGGAACGCGTCGCTGGGCAACGGCATGCGCGTGGTCGGCATCGAGAACAAGGAAGTACCGCTGGTGCAGTTCGAGATCGCCCTCGACGGCGGCCTGTTGCTCGACAAGCTGGACAAGGTGGGCGTCGCCAACCTGGTGGCCCGAATGATGACCCAGGGCACCGCCAGCAAGACCCCGCAGGAACTCGAGGAAGCGATCCAGCAACTGGGCGCCACGATCAATGTCTCGGCGCGTACCGAAGACATCCGCATCGGCGTCACGACGCTGGCACGCAACTACGATGCGACCCTGGCCCTGGTCCAGGAAATCCTGCTTGCGCCGCGCTGGGACGAGAAGGAATTTGCGCGCATCAAGCAAAGCGTGCTGACCCAGATCCGCCAGCAGGAAGCCGAGCCGAATGCGCTGGCCGCCAACAACTTCGCCAGGTTGATTTATGCAAAGGACGATCCCCGTTCGCACAACATCCTCGGCAGCTTCGAGAGTGTGAATGCGATCACCATCGACGACCTGAAAGCGTACTACCGGGCGAACCTGTCGCCCTCGAGCGCGCGCATGCAGGTCGTCGGCGCCTTGCCGAAAGCGGCAATCACCCGGTCGCTTGCGGGTTTGGGGCGCGAGTGGAAGGCGCATCCGGTCACGCTGCCGGCCCCGACGGCGGCCGCCGGCCAGGCGCCCGCCAAGGTGTATTTTGTCGACGTGCCCGACGCCAAGCAGTCGGTGCTGCAGGTTGGCTACCGCGCGCTGGCCGTGACCGATCCGGACTACTACCCGGCGCTTGTCACCAACTACATCCTCGGCGGCGGCGGCTTCGCCTCGCGCCTGACCCAGCAACTGCGCGAAGGCAAGGGCTACACCTACGGCATCAATTCCAGTTTCAGCGGCAGCAAGAGCGCCGGCCCCTTCCTGATCGCCAGCGGCGTGCGCAGCAACGTCACGCTCGAATCGACCCAGCTGGTCAAGCAGATCCTGCAGGATTATCCGTCCACCTACACGGCCGCGGACCTGGAAACGACCAGGAACTTCCTCGTCAAGAGCAATGCACGCGCTTTCGAGACCGCCGGCGCCAAGCTGGCCATGCTGGACAACATCAGCAAATACGGCTGGCGCCCGGACTACGTGAAGGAGCGCGAGCAGATCGTCAAGGCGATGACGCTGCCGCAAGTGCAGGCCTTGTCGCAGAAGTATCTCGATCCGTCGAAGATGGTGTGGCTGGTGGTGGGTGACGGCAAGACGCAGCTACCGCGGATGAAGGAGCTGGGATTTGATGAGCCGGTGCTGATCGGGAAGTAGCGAGCGCGGGGCCGCGTCACAGAAAGGCTGGGGTCAGGTCTGACATTTGGACACGATCTCAGCCGTACGCTGTCGTGAAAACCGCAAATGCAGAGTTCGTGTCTATTTGTCAGACCTGACCCCAGCACCGGACCCCAGCACCGCTGTCGTGAAAACCGCAAATGCAGAGTTCGTGTCTATTTGTCAGACCTGACCCCAGCACCGCAAATGCAGAGTTCGTGTCTATTTGTCAGACCTGACCCCAGCACCGCAAATGCAGAGTTCGTGTCTATTTGTCAGACCTGACCCCAGCGCCATGGGGGCGTTGGAGGCCGGATATGTGGAATCAATTCCTTGCAGTGGCGGAGAACGCCGCTGCGGCGTCCGTTTCGATCACCTTTCACCTAATAGGGAACATCTACGTCATGCGCGCTTATCTCAAACGGTGTCTTGTTTTTTCTTGCCTGGTGCTGGCCGGCTGTGCAACCGGACAGCCGAGAGCAAGGCTGGATGACTACGTCGAGCAGGGTATGCAGCGCACGGGCGCCCAAGGTCTGGCGATTGCCATCGTTAAGAATGGCGCCGTGACGCAGGTTCGCACCTGGGGAAAGCGCAACGCCCGCGGCGAGCCGCTGACGCCCGACACCGTGATGTACGGCGCCTCGCTTACCAAAGCCGTGTTCGCCTATACGGTGATGCAGCTGGTGGAAGAGGGCAAACTCGACCTCGATACCTCGATCGCAGCTTACCTGCCAAAACCGCTTCCTGAATACACTGGCGAGGCGGACAAATACGCTGCCTGGCAGCATCTTGCCGGCGATGAGCGCTGGCGGAAACTGACGCCGCGCATCCTGCTCACGCACAGCGCCGGCTTTGCGAACTTCGGGTTTCTCGAGCCGGACGGAAAGCTCAGGTTCCATTTCGAACCGGGCTCGCGGTATGCCTATTCCGGCGACGGAATCATCCTGCTGCAATTCGTCATCGAACGCGGACTGGGCCTGGACCTCGGCAAGGAGATGCAGCGGCGCGTATTCGATCGTTTTGGCATGCAACGCACCAGCATGACCTGGCGTCCGGATTTTGCGGCCAAGCTGGCCGACGGGTGGAAAGAGGACGGCAGTGTCGAAGCGCATGACGAGCGCAGTAAGACACGCGCGGCCGGCTCGATGGACACGACCATTGCGGATTTCGCCAGGTTCGCCGAGGCCTATGTGCGCGGCGACGGACTCAGTCCGGCTGCACGGGCGGAACTGACGCGCCCGCAGCTGCCGATCAGGACCTTGTCGCAATTTCCCACCTTGCAGCCCGAGGCCGCGCCTGGACAGCGGCACGATAATCTGGCCGCGGGTCTGGGTGTCGTCACCTTCAGGGGTCCGCTGGGCCATGGTTTCCAGAAAGGCGGGCACAACGATTCGACGGGAAATACCTGGGTTTGCCTGGAGCGACAACAAAGTTGTGTTGTCATCCTGTCCAACGATGTTCGGGCCGAGGCCTTGTTTCCCGGGATCGTCAAGCTCGTCCTGGGCGACACGGGCATGCCATGGCGTTGGGAATATGGGGCGAAAAGCTGGGCGCAGCCGTGATTGGCTGATGTGAATGCAATGGAAGCTGAAACGAGACGGCAGAAAGAAAAACGGGAGCGCGTTGCTCCCGTTTTTTGCGCAAGCCCTTGATTAAGAGCGTCTAACAAAACCGTCAGAGCAAGGCGCGGCGACGACGACAGTACATTTGTACGGCTAGGAGCCGCAACGCGGCTATGGCGGTTTTGTTAGGCGCTCTAAGCCTTGCGACGGCGGCGCGCGCAGAAGCCGGCGAGGCCAAGGCCCAGCAGAGCGAGCGTGCCTGGTTCAGGAATATCCGCGCCGTCGGTCGCCGTGTCGAAGGCGATCTGGTAGTTGTAAGGCATGGAGCTGACAACGCCGTTGTTTCCCAGCGTGTAAAAACCGCTCAGGCCCGCCACGTTGAAGCTCAGCGAGCTATTGAAGCTATTCAAGGGCCCCTGCTGGAGCGTCGCTCCCCAGCCGGCGCCGGAGTACAGCTGCCAGTTATTCGACGCTGGGCCCGTCAAAACGGTGATGTTGACGCTGCGAATACTGCCGTCGAGGTAGAAATTGTAGCCCTCCCAGTACGAGTCGTAGGCGGTGTTGTCCATGCGGCCGAGGACATAGTCACCGCTATAGACGTCGCCCAAGGCGAGACCGCCGTTGAGGAACCACGGGCCTGCATCGCCCGACACTGCCTCGTTGTAGATCAGTGCTGCAGAAGCGCTGCCGGACATGACAGCCAGCGCACATCCCATTGCCAACATCGATTTTTTAAACATGGATCAATCCCTATAGTTATTAGACTTCGTAAATATTTCTAATAAGCATAATTCTTGCCAATAGGAAATAATGTGTTCAGTCGATTGATTCCATTGGGATTGTATTTACTGATAATATTTGCTGCGATGCAAGTGTAAGATCTTCCGACACTATACGGCGCCCTGATCCGAGTGCTGCCTTCCGCACCATCCGAGTTGCGGCCTGTATCGTCGTCGATCCGTCGCCCTGGCGTCGCTGGCGGTTTTTTTTCCAGCGCCAGGAAATGCCTGAACGGATCCACCACAAGAATTGACGCCTTCAGTACTGGACCATACATGACCCGAAAATCCATCGTTCGTCTTGCCCTTGCCGTTTGCGTCATCGTCGTGCTTGTCGTGGCGGCCGATATCTACTTCACGACGACGATCAATGACTTTTACTTCGGCCGTCAACAACACAAAACGATGAAGTCGTAGCGCGGCTGCGCGGCAAGCGCGTCAATCGAGCGTCAGGCCCTGTCGCTGATCGCGCAGCGTTACCTGAATCGGTGACAGGTCCGGTCGCCCTGGCACCCATCAACGACAACGGCCGCAGAAGCGGCCGTCGTGATGGGGAAGCGTAGAAGGGTCAGCCGACGACAAACCGTCGCGACGGTCCACTGCCGAAAGTCTGGCCCTTGGCGCCGTACAGCGTCGACTCGGCACCCGCGGTGGGTGTGCGCAGGGCGGTCAAAACGGTCTGGGTATGCGCCATCTGCCGGTTGATCAGCAGTCCATTCACGCGGTTCAGTTCTTTCGCTTCGCTTGTCGCGGCCAGCAGCTGCGACCAGGCGGCGCGCGCGTTGTCGTCGCCGTGTGCTGCCAGCCAGGGTTCCATGCCCGCTTCGGCTGCGGCGAAGCCGGCACGGCCGAGCGCCAGATGGCGTTCGCGCGACAATTGCGCCAGCTCCTGCACCAGCGCCACCTTGCGCGGGGTCATGCCTGCCAGTCCGTCCGCGTCCGCCGCCACCAGGAGCTGCTGCTCCTGTTTCATCAGTTCCACCAGCGCGCTGATGCGCTCGTGTTCGGCGGTGAGGGTCGTGTTCGGACTGGTCATGGGGCTTTATCGGTTGCGTGAGTGGAGCAGGTCGCGCACGGTATCGAGCAGGCCGTCCGCGATCCTTTCGGAATTTACCTGGAACTGCCCATCGGCAATTGCCATCTTGATACGTTCAACTTTCTTGGCATCGAACACCTGACCGGTGCTCGATGCCCCGCTGGCGCCTTGCGCCTGCGAGGACAGGCGCACGCTGTCAGTTTGCGTCTGCGTTGGCGCGGCCGTGGCCGCTGCCTTTTCAGCCTGCTTGGCGTTCGCCGCCGTCGTGTTCTGCAGCTGTTGGGCTTGTGGGCCCTTGAGGGTGTCGTTGATTTTCACAGCATGTTCCTTCTCGGTTCGAAGCAGGAGCTCCGGGATCTGCACTGTGTAACGGCTGCCTGGCCGCAAACTTTAGCGCGGATCGCTCTTTCGAGAAGTTTATTTACTATGCATTTCTATAGCGCAACTTCGACGATCCCGCCCATCCTTGCCGTACCGCTGATGATCGCGCCGCGCGGCGTGCGCACCTGCACTACCTGGCCTTCGCCGGCATTCGCAATCGCCTTGCCTTCACCCGAGACCGAGAAGTTTTCGCCGCGAGAAATAATGCGCACGGCCTGGTTCTGCTGCACCACCGGTTTCGACTTCAGCGCATCGAGGCGCAGCGGGGCGCCGGCCGGCAGCGAGACGATGGGCGTACGCCCGATCGCTTGCGCCATGTCAGTGATGATGCCGTTCGGCATGGCCGCGATATCGCCCTGCATTGTCGCCAGCTGGCTGGCGTCGATCGGCTGGCCCCGGGCCAGCGGCACCGCGGCCGTCAGGTAGTCGGCCAATACGCTCACTTGCGCCTGGACGAACACGGTCCAGACGGGGGCGGTGCAGCGCACGCCCACCGTCGTCTTGCCCTGTGGCCGTGCGCCTGGCTGCTGGAAGGCCTCCGGGGACGGGCAGCTTGCCAGCGACAGGCGCGGGTCGACCGCGCCGACCTTGATCGTCACCTGCCCGGCAGGCCGGCGCTTTGTCCTTCCAGATAGGCTTGTGCGGCCTTGCGCAGCGCAGCGCCGTCCTGGCGCGGCGGCAGGACTGGCGGCTGTTGTGGCGGCCTGGGCGGGCGACAGGAAGGCGGCCAGCATGGCGGCCAGCAGGGCGGCAAACAGCGGAAGCGTCGACAGTATGCGTTTCTTGGACATGGCAGTGGATGCAATCAGGATGGCTGCCATCTTAGGTGTCTTGGTTCCACGGTGAAACTTTGAATAGCCGGGGATTCCCGTCCCTCATCGTTTGATTGGCTTGTGTTGCCCAAACGTATGATTCACGCTGTCCCAACAAGAAATCAGCCCGGAGGCGGCATGATCGGCAAACTCGACAACTACTTACGATTCAATGAGGCAGCGCTTTCGCTGCGCGCCCAGCGCCAGGAAATCATTGCGTCCAATATCGCCAACGCCGACACGCCGAACTTCAAGGCGCGCGACATCGATTTCTCCAGCGCGCTGCAGGGTGCTCTGGCAAAAGGCGCGAATGCCGCCAACCCGCAGCTGGCCGCCACCAATGGCCGCCACCAGCAGCCGGCCCCGGCCGCCGACGGCAAGGCGCTTGCCGACGGCACGCCGGTGCTCTACCGCGGCGTGGTCCAGGGCGCCGTGGACGGCAACACGGTCGACATGGACGTCGAACGCAACCAGTTCGCCGACAACGCGCTGCGCTACGAAGCCGGCATCACCATGATCAACCATCAGATCCGCGGCCTGATGGCGGCGATCCAGAACGGTCAGTAATCAATCAGGCGGGTAAATCATGTCGCTCTTTAATATATTCAATGTCTCCGGTTCGGCCATGAGTGCCCAGGCCCAGCGCCTGAATACCGTTGCCAGCAACCTCGCCAACGCCGACAGCGCCACCTCGTCCACGGGCGAAGCCTACCGTGCAAAACAGGTCGTGTTCGAAGCGGTTCCCTTGAACACCGGCGCCACCGGCGTCAAGGTGCGCGAAGTGGTCGAAGACAGCTCGCCCCTGAAACAGGTCTACGACCCGAAGCATCCGATGGCCGACGAGAAGGGCTATGTTTCGATGCCGAACGTGAACGCGGTGGACGAGATGGTCAACATGCTGTCGGCATCGCGTTCCTACCAGAACAACGTCGAAACGATGAACGCGGCGAAAAGCATGCTGCTCAAAACCCTGACCCTCGGTCAGTAATCCCTAAGCGAGACACCCCATGTCCACCGTAAATTCCGCCGGCGCCGGCACCTCGATCAACGACTTGATGTCGACGATGAACAACAAGAAGGCCGAGAAAGACAGCGTCCAGGCCGACACCGACAAGTTCATGACCCTGCTCGTGACGCAGCTGAAGAACCAGGATCCGCTGAACCCGCTCGACAACGCCCAGGTGACGAGCCAGCTGGCCCAGCTGCAGACCGTTACCGGCGTCAACAAGCTGAACGAAACGCTGGACACGCTCAAGGCCAGCTACCAGTCGAGCGAAGCGATGCAGGCGACGAACCTGATCGGCCATGGCGTGCTGGTCGAAGGCAATACCATCAACCTGACCGGCGGCAAATCGGTGTTCGGTGTCGACCTCGCCACCGCCGCCGACAACGTGCAGGTGATCGTCACCGACCCGCGCACCGGCAAGGACGTGGCCACGATCGACCTCGGCGCGCTTGACGCGGGCGCGATGCCGCTGGCCTGGGATGGCAGCAGCGATGCCGTCGACGCCGCCATGCTGGCCGATGGCAAGTACAGCTTCCGCGTCGTCGCCTCGCGCGGCGGCCTGCCGCTGACCGACGTCAAGGCGCTGAGCGTCGATACGGTGGCCAGTGTAAGTACCAATTCGAAGGACGGCGTCAAGCTGAACCTCGCCGGCAAAGGGAGCATTTCCCTCGCCGACATCAAACAAGTCCTGTAAGCCAAGCCGCTTACTAACCTTCCCAGGAGAATCACATGTCTTTCCAACAAGGCCTGAGCGGCTTGAACGGCGCAGCGAAATCGCTGGACGTCATCGGTAACAACATCGCCAACGCCAGCACCGTCGGCTTCAAGAGTTCGCAGGCGCAGTTTGCCGACGTCTATGCCAGCTCGCTCAACGGCGCCGGCGGCGTGACGGCCGGTATCGGTACCAAGGTGTCCCAGATCGCCCAGCAGTTCACCCAGGGCAACGTGGAATCGTCGAACAACTCGCTCGACGTGGCGATCAACGGCCAGGGCTTCTTCCGCACGGTTTCCTCGGGCATGGTGCAGTACACCCGTAACGGCCAGTTCTCGCTGGACAAGGACGGCTTCATGACCAATGCGCAAGGTGCCAAGCTGACCGGCTACGGCGTCGGTCCGACCGGCAGCGTGCTGGCGGGCGCCCCGATTCCGATCCAGATCAGCACCGCCGACATCAAGCCGGTCTCGACCACCAAGGTCGGCATCGAGATGAACCTCGACTCCCGTGCGGCGGCCCCGGCCGTTACGCCCTTCGACGCAGGCGACCCGAACTCCTATAACAAGCAGTCGCCTATCGATGTGTATGACACGCTGGGCAATCCGCATGTGCTGTCGAGCTTTTACGTGAAGAACGGCTCGGGCACCTGGGACGTGTACGCGGCCAATGACGGCATCGAAGTCAACCAGCTGAAAGTGGCGCAGTCGTCGCAAGGCGACGCCGCCGTGGTTGCCGCGCGTGCCGAATGGGATGCGGCCACCAAGGCGATTCCGCCAGTCGCCGCCACCATCGCGACCGCGCTGGCCAAGTATGCCGATGCGGCCTCGGCCGTCGTGGCCGCCGCTGCCGGTCCGGCCGGCGCCGACGCCATTGGCCAGGCAGCCATCGTCGAGGCGGGTACCGACGCCGCGAAAATCGCCGGCTACACCCCGGACCAGGTCGACAAGGCGATCACCGCGGCCGTGAAGGTCACGCCGAAGCCGATCGGCACCCTGAAATTCGACGAGAACGGCGCCCTGAACGCGGTTGACACGGCGAACGGCGGCAAGTTCAACATCGACCTGCCGATCTTCCCGTCGACCGGTTCCGATCCGGTTCAGAAGATGGAAATCGCCTTTACCGGCACCACCCAGTACGGCACCGGTACCAGCGACAAGAAACTGACCCAGGACGGCTACACCGCCGGCCACCTGCAGCGCTTCTCGATCGGCGAAGAGGGCATCGTGCTGGGCCAGTACAGCAACGGCCAATCCAAGCCGCTGGGCCAGGTGGTGCTGGCGAACTTCGCCAACGTCAATGGCCTCGAACCCCTCGGCAACAATGCCTGGGCCGAGTCGTCGAAGTCGGGCACGCCGCTGGTGGGCGTGCCGGATTCGGGCAGCTTCGGCGTGCTGCAGTCGTCGGCGGTGGAAACCTCGAACGTCGACCTGACGGCCGAACTGGTGAACATGATCACGGCGCAGCGCGTGTACCAGGCGAATGCGCAGACGATCAAGACGCAGGATTCGGTGTTGCAGACGCTGGTGAACCTGCGTTAATTGGCAAGTTGACTAGCCGCTGGTTTTCGTAGGGTGAGACCGCGTGGGCGGAGCCCACCCTACGATCAGTGGTTATTCGTAGGGTGGAGTCCTGACTCCACGCTGTACAAAGCAGCATATCGAAACGCTCGACAACGGCACGAACGACAAAGGAACAACATGGACCGCTTGATCTACACCGCCGCCTCCGGCACCAAGCACATCCTCGAACAGCAAGCCACGGTTTCGAACAACCTGGCGAACCTGAACACGACGGGCTTCCGCGCCCAGCTCGATACCTTCCGCGCCGTGCCGGTGCTGAGCGAAGGGATGCCGACGCGTACCTTTGTCGTCAACAACACGGTCGGCGCGAATTTCGAGTCCGGTCCGCTGCAACTGACCGGCCGCGACCTCGACGTCGCCATCAAGGGCCCGGGCTGGATCGCGGTGCAGAATGCCGACGGCAGCGAAGCCTATACCCGCAACGGCGCCCTGCAGATGAGCCCGAACGGCGTGCTGACCACGACGTCCGGCGCGACGATCCAGGGCGAGGGCGGTCCGATCACGATTCCGCCGGACGTCACGGTGACGGTGGGCGGCGACGGCACCATTTCCACGGTATCGAACGCCGAGCGTCCTGCCGCGCCCGTCATCCTCGGCCGCATCAAGCTGGTCAATCCCGCCGAGAAAGACCTGGTGCGTGGCGATGACGGCCTGTTCCGCCTGAAGGACGGCGCCCCGGCCCAGGCCGACCCGTCCGTGCGCGTCGCCGGCGGGGCGCTCGAGGGCAGCAACGTCAACGCCGTGGACGCCATGGTGTCGATGATCGGCCTGGCCCGATCCTTCGAGACGCAAATGAGCCTGATGAAGAACGCCGAGAATAACGCCGCGAAAGCCAGTCAGATCCTTGCTTTGAACTAAGTGTTTCTCCAGCATAATTCTTCCATACGCGGTGGGTCCCGGTCGGGACTGCCGCCGCCAATAGGAGAATTTCATGATTCGTTCGCTGTTTATCGCCAAGACCGGCCTCGAAGCGCAGCAAACCAACCTCGACGTCATCACCAACAACCTCGCCAACGTCAGCACCAACGGCTTCAAGCGTTCGCGTGCGGTGTTCGAGGACTTGTTGTACCAGACCGTGCGCCAGCCAGGCGCCCAATCCTCCCAGCAAACCAATCTGCCATCGGGCCTGCAGCTCGGTACCGGTGTGCGCGCCGTCTCCACCGAGCGCATCTTCACGCAAGGTAATCCCCAGCAGACCGGCAACTCGAAGGACGTCATGGTCAACGGCTCGGGTTTCTTCCCCGTGCTGCTGCCTGACGGTACCCAGGCCTATACCCGCGACGGCTCCTTCCAGACCGATGCCAACGGCACCCTGGTCACTTCCAGCGGCTATGCCGTGCAGCCGCCGATCACCATTCCCGCCAACGCCGAGTCGATCACGGTCGGCCGCGACGGTACCGTCTCGATCAAGGTCGCCGGTTCCACCGCCACCACGCAGGTGGGCAACCTGCAATTGATGACCTTCGTGAATCCGGCCGGGCTGGAATCGAAGGGCGAGAACCTGTACCTGGAAACGACGGCCTCGGGCAACCCGAACGCGAACACCCCGGGCACGAACGGCGCCGGCGTCCTCATGCAGGGTTATGTGGAAACCTCGAACGTCAACGTGGTCGAGGAAATGGTGAACATGATCCAGACCCAGCGCGCCTACGAGATCAACAGCAAGGCGATCACCACGTCCGACCAGATGCTGCAGAAACTGTCCCAGCTGTAATCGTCACCGAGAACGCCTTCGACACCATGAAAAAACTCGCTTTCCTCGTCCTCCCCGCCATGCTGGCCGCCTGCGGCACCACGCCGAGCTCGATCGTCCCGGAAACGCGCAGCGCGCCCGGCACTGGCCGAAGTCGCGCCGCCGGCCGATGGCGCCATCTACAACGCCGCCAGCTACCGTCCGATGTTCGAGGATCGCCGCGCCCGCCATATCGGCGACCTGTTGACCATCAACATAGTCGAGAAGACCTCGGCCAACAAGGCCGGCGCCAGCTCGGGCAACAAGGCGGGCAGCGCCAGTTTCGGCCTGCCGGGCGTGATCCAGTCGAAACTGGGCGCGAACGTGGCCCTCGAGGGCGCGACGAAGTTCAACGATGGCGACAACCAGAGCGCCAGCAATGCCTTCACCGGCACCATCGGCGTGACCGTGACCGAGGTGCTCTCGAACGGCAACCTGATCGTCGCCGGCGAAAAACAGATCGCCATGAACAAGGGTGTCGAATTCATCCGCTTCTCCGGGCTCGTCAGCCCGGACAACATCCAGGCCGGCAATGTCGTGTCCTCGAGCGTTGTCGCCGACGCCCGCGTCGAATACCGCACCAATAGCCGTATCGACCGTGCCGAAGTCGATTCGATGATGTCGCGTTTCTTCCAGTCGATGTTGCCGTTTTAATAGCCGAGGATGACCATGCGTTTCGCTTTTCCGCTGCTCGCACTCTGCGCCGTTCTCACCGCAAGCGTTCCGGCCCGCGCCGAGCGCCTGAAGGACATGGCCAGCATCGCTGGCGTGCGCCAGAACCAGTTGTCGGGCTATGGCCTCGTGGTTGGCCTCGACGGCACTGGCGACCAGACCAGCCAGACCCCGTTCACGGTGCAATCGATCGTCGCCATGCTGCAGCAGAAGGGCGTGAACCTGCCGCCGACCTCGCAGCTGCAATTGAAGAACGTCGCCGCCGTGATGGTCACGACGGCGCTGCCGGCCTTTGCCCAGCCAGGCCAGACCATCGACATCACGGTTTCCTCGATCGGTAACGCGAAAAGCTTGCGCGGCGGTACGCTCCTCATGACGCCGCTGCAGGGCGCCGATGGCCAGGTGTACGCCATGGCGCAGGGCAATGTGCTGGTCGGCGGCGTCGGTGCCTCCGCCGGCGGTGGCGGCGCCCAGGTGCAAGTCAATCATCTTTCGGTTGGCAAGATCTCGAGCGGCGCGACCGTGGAAAAGGCCGTCGCCTCGAACCTCGGCGAGAACAACCAGATTCGCCTGGAACTGAACCAGACCGATTTCGCCACCGCCAGCCGCGTGGTCTCGGCGCTGAACGACCAGTTCGGCGTCGGCACCGCCACCGCGCTCGACGGCCGCGTGATCCGCGTGCGCACCCCGTCCTCGTCGGATGCGCGCGTGAGCTTCATCGGCCTGCTGGAAAACATCGACGTGAAACCGGCCGCGGCGGCGGCGAAAGTGATCCTGAACGCGCGTACCGGTTCGGTGGTGATGAACCAGTCCGTCACCCTCGATACCTGCGCGATTTCGCACGGCAATTTGTCGGTGACGATCGGCGCCGATACGCAGATCAGCCAGCCGGCGCCGGGTTCGCGTGGCCAGACCGTGGTGGCGTCGACCCCGACCGTGGAAGTGAAGAAGGATCCGGGCAAGGTGCTGCTGGTCAAGGGCGGCGCTTCGCTGGCGGAAGTCGTGAAGGCGATGAATTCCATCGGCGCGACCCCGCAAGACCTGCTGGCGATCCTGCAGGCGCTCAAGGCCGCCGGTTCGCTGCGCGCCGAACTCGAAATCATCTAAGAAGGACCAGCCATGACCCCCTCCAGGACGGACCTGAGCAGCACGTTCGCGCTCGATACCCAGAGCCTGGGCGGCCTCAAGCAGTCGGCCAAGACCGGCTCGGCCGACGCCATGCGCGGCGCCGCGACCCAGTTCGAAGCCATGTTCATCAACCAGATGATGAAGACCATGCGCGACGCCACGCCGCAGGAGGGGATGATGGACAACCAGCAGACCAGGATGTTCACGTCGATGCTGGACCAGCAGATGAGCCAGAACATGGCCAAGCGCGGCATGGGCCTGGCCGACGTGCTGGTGCGCCAGCTGTCGGCCCAGACCGATGCCAAGGCGCTGGCCATCGGTGGCGAAGGCGGTGCCGCCGCTGGCGCCGGTGCGCTCGACATCCCGATGCTGCCGAACAAGGCGCGCGGCGTGCAGGGTGTGGACGCCGGCGTGCAGACGAACGGCACGAGCGCCAGCGGCCGCACCCAGGCGCCGCACGTGCGCGATTTCCAGAAAGCTGGGCTCGCACGCGGCGGCAGCGGAAGCGGCCACCGGCGTGCCGGCCAAGTTCATGCTTGGCCAGGCCGCGCTGGAAACGGGCTGGGGCAAGCGCATGATCAGGAATAGCGACGGCAGCAATGCCAACAACCTGTTCGGCATCAAGGCCGGTCCGGGCTGGAAAGGCAAGGTTGCCACCGCCGTCACCACCGAATACGTGAACGGCCAGGCGCACCAGCGCGTGCAGCGCTTCCGTGCCTACGACAGCCCGGCCGATTCGTTCAAGGACTACGCGCGCATGATCACCAATAATCCGCGCTACGAGAAAGTGCTGAACCACGCCGGTGACGCCTCGGCCTTTGCCCACGGCCTGCAGCGCGCCGGTTATGCGACCGATCCACATTACGGCACCAAGCTGTCGAAGATCATCAAGCACTCCCTGGCGTAAGAGGGCATGAGTAACAACATTGGCGGGCCGGCATCACTATTCAAGTTTTGCCAACGCCTGCCGTAGAAGAAGATAACTCGCGAGAAAAGACATGTCCGGAAACCTCCTCAGCATCGGCAAAAGCGGTTTGTACGCAGCGCAAACCGCGCTGACGACGACCGGCCATAACATCACCAACGCCAACGTCGAAGGCTACAGCCGCCAGGGCGTGGTGCAGGCCACGTCGACGACGATGGAGCACGGCTATGGCTTCGTCGGCACCGGCACCAAGATCGCCGAGATCAAGCGCTACAGCGACGAATTCCTGAACACGCAGGTGCGCACCGCCACGGCCTCGACCTCCTCGCTCGACGCCTATTACGCCCAGGTCAGCCAGATCGACAACCTGCTGGCCGATACCACCTCCGGCCTGTCGCCGGCGATCCAGAACTTCTTCTCGGCCGTGCAGGACGTGACCGGCAACGGCGCCTCGATCCCGTCGCGCCAGGCGCTGCTGTCCTCCAGCGAAACGCTGGCCGGCAGCTTCCAGCAGATCGACGCGCGCCTGGAGGAAATCGGCGAGGGCGTGAACAGCCAGGTCCAGACCAACGTCAACCTGATCAACACTTACGCCAAGCAGATCGCCGAGATCAACTCGAAGATCGGTTCCTATGGCTCGATCGAAGGGCGCAAGCCGAACGACCTGCTCGACCAGCGCGACCAGCTGGTGATGGAGCTGAACAAGCACGTCAAGGCGACCGTCACCGCCGGCAGCAACAATGCCATGAACGTCTCGATCGGCAACGGCCAGCCGCTGGTCGTCGGCCAGCAGGCCTTCCAGCTGGCGACGATGAAGACGCCGACCGACCAGACGCGCCTGACCGTGGGCTATGTCACCGGCGACCGCGTCACCCAGTTGCCGGAAAGCGCACTGGCCGGTGGCGAGCTGGGCGGCATCATGGAATTCCGTACCCAGACCCTCGACCGCGTGCAGAATTCGATCGGCCGCCTGGCGCTGGGCATGGCCATGAGCTTCAACGACCAGCACAAGCTGGGCATCGATGGCGCCGGCAAGCAGGGCAAGGATTACTTCGTCGCCGCGCCGGCCTTCGTCTCGGCCGCCATCGACAACAACGGCGCGGCAACAGTCGGCGCCGTCGTCAAGGACGTGACGAAGCTGACCGACAGCGACTACAAGGTCGAGTCCGATGGCACCAGTTTCTTCGTGACGCGCCTGTCCGACAACAACCGGACCAAGATCGACCCCTACAACGCGGCCGGCACCACCCAGACCATCGACGGCGTGGCGTTTTCCATTGCCGGCGCCGCCGCCTCGGGCGACAACTACCTGGTGCGCCCGACCGCCGGGGGCGCCGCCAACTTCCAGCTGGCCATTTCCGACGTGAGCGAGATCGCCGCCGGCATGCCGGTGGCCACCAGCGCGCCGCTCGCCAACAAGGGCAGCGGCCAGATCAGCGCGGGCAGCGTCAGCGCCGGCTTTTTCACCGCGCCGCCGACGCTGCCGGTGACGCTGAGTTTTGACGCCGCCGGCGGCGGCCAGCTGACCGGCTTCCCGGCCGGCGCGACCATCACCATGACGCAGAACGGCAGCACCTCGACCTATACCGGTTCGGCACCGTTCAAGGCCGGCGCCAGCTACAGCTTCGCCGGCGTGAACGTGACGATGTCGGGCGCGCCCGCCAACGGCGACAGCTTCAGCATCAGCGCCAACACCGCCGGCACCGCCGACACCCGCAACATCCAGGCCCTCGGCGCGCTGCAGACGAAGAACATTTTCAACGGCGCCAGCGCCACTTACCAGTCGGCCTTTGCCCAGACCGTGAGCGCGGTCGGCAACAAGACGCGCGAAGTGCAGGTGAACGCCAGCGCCGGCGAAGCCCTGCTCAAGCAGGTGCAGGGAGCGGCCTCGGACGTGTCGGGCGTGAACCTGGACGAGGAAGCGACCAACCTGCTGAAGTACCAGCAGGCTTACCAGGCGGCCGGCAAGGTCATGCAGATTGCCAACACCATTTTCGACACGCTGCTGTCGATCGCACGCTAATAGCGAACGAGGAAGTACACCATGCGCATCAGCACGAAAAGCATCTACGAAAACGCGACGACCCAGCTCAACACGCTGCAGTCGAACATGGCGCGCACCCAGACCCAGCTGGCCACCAACAAGCGCATGCTGACGGCGGCGGACGATCCGATCGCGTCGGCGCGCGCGTTGGAAGTGACGCAGTCGCAGTCGCTGAACACCCAGTACGCCGCCAACCGCTCGAACGCGAACAGCTCGCTGTCGCTGGTGGAAGGCGCGCTCAGCGACGCCGGCGACTTGCTCATGGATGTGCAGACGCTGGTGGTGCAGGCCGGTAACGGCACGCTGTCGAAATCGGACCGCGGCATGATCGCCACCGAAATCGAGGCGCGCATGCACGACCTGCTGGGCGTGGCGAATACCTCCGACGGCTCGGGCGGCTACCTGTTCTCGGGCTACCGCGGCACCACCGTTCCCTTCATCCAGACCGACAGCGGCGCGAGTTACCAGGGCGACCAGGGCCAGCGCAAGCTGCAGGTGGGTTCCTCGCGCTCGATTGCGATCAGCGACTCGGGCAGCAGCATTTTCGAAAACAACCGCACCGGCAACGGCAGCTACCAGACCAGCATGGTCGACGGCAACCAGGGCGGGGCGGTCGCCACCAGCGGCTCGGTGTCGGACCCGTCCAAGCTGACCGGCCACAACTACACGCTCGAATTCAAGGTCAGCGGCACCCCGGCCGTGACCACCTACAGCGTCACCGACACCAATACCAACACGGCCGTGCTGGCGAACCAGCCTTACGAGACCGGCAAGCAGATCGCCTTCGACGGTACCTCGTTCGCCATCACCGGCCAGCCGGCCGATGGCGACAAGTTCGCCGTCAAGCCGAGCGAAAAGGAATCGATCTTCACCACCATGACCAACCTGGTCAAGGCGCTGCGCGACTCCGGCGAGACCACCAATGGCCTGGCCACGCTGAGCAACAAGCTGACCACCGCCAGCGAAGGCCTGAAGTCCTCGCTCGACAACATCCTGACGGTGCGCGCCTCGGTCGGCTCGCGCATGAAGGAACTCGACTACCTGGAAGACTCCGGCTCGGACCTGAATATCCAGTATTCGGCGACGCTGTCGAAACTGCAGGACCTCGACATGGTGAAGGCGATTTCGCAGTACGCCACCCAGCAGCAGACGCTGGAAGCGGCGCAGAAATCGTTCAAGACGATGTCGGGGCTGTCGCTGTTCAATTACATCGGTTGATCCGCTGCGCTCCCTCCATGCCGGGCCGCTTGCGAGCGGCCTTTTTCATTTCCGGGATTATCTTTCGGTAACAGTGATTATTTGAGAGCATTTTTTTGGGTATTGCGGGTATGATGCGCGCGCATTTGCACATGCATGCACTCAATTTGACACCAGGAATTCGATAATGAAAAAAGCAATCTGGGCCGGCCTCGGCATCGTACTGGCCGGCTGTGCCTCGAGCGGCCCGATCCCGACCGGCAAGGACACCTACATGATCACCAAGCAGAGCGCAGGCGGCCTGGCGGTGCCCGGCTCGAAGGTCAAGGCGCAGATCCTTGTCGAAGCCAACGAGTTCTGCGCAAAGAGCGGCAAGACCATGGAACTCCTGAACGCCAGCGCGAAGAACGCGATTCCATTCGCGCGCACCTCGTCGGCGGAAATCTCGTTCAAGTGCGTGGCGCCGCAGTAAGCAGGCAGCTCGCCAGTCAGGCTGGCAGGGTGCCGGCGGGACGCAGCGGGCAATCGGCCCCTACGTCTTCCAGCTTGCCCGCCAGCGCCGCACGCAGCTGCGCCAGGCCGGCGATACGGGCATCGATGTCCTCGAGCTTGTGCGCCAGCGCGGCGCGGATCTGAACGGCACTGCTCGCCGGATCGGCCAGGAGCGGCAGGTCCGCCTCGATTTCCGCCAGCGTGAAGCCCAGCGCCTGGGCGCTGCGCAGGTAGCACAGCCACTCGACGGCTTCCACGGGATAGTCGCGGTAGCCGTTGGCGCGCCGCCGCGCCGCGATCAGGCCGCGCTCCTCGTAGAAACGCAGGGTATCGCGCGACAATCCCGTCGCCGCCGCCAGTTCTCCGATCCGCATCGACTTCCCCTTCAAAAACGCTTGACCCTGGAGTGTACTCCATGGTCGACGATGGCAGCTCACCTACTTTCCGGGAGCCGCCATGCGCGCCTTTTCACTGCCCACCTACCTGCACATCGTCCGCGCCAGCGCCCTGTATGACCTCGTCGTCACGGCAGGATTCGCCACGCCCTGGACCTTCCCCTTTATTCATCGTTTGATGTCAGGTCTGAACGAGGGGATGGGCGCCGCGCCGCTGCCGGCTTTCGGCCCTTTTCACATGCTCATTGCCGGGCTGCTGGGCAGCATCGTAGTGGTATGGTCGCTGCTGCGCATCCGTGAACCGGCGCAGCGCCTCGGCCGCCATGACGGCGCCGCGCGCCTGCTGTTTTCGGCCTGGATGGCCTGGACCCTGCATGCGACCGGCGCACCGCTGCTCTGGCTGTTGCTGGTGCCGGAGTTCGCCTGGGGCGTGATCCAGTGGTGGCCGGTATCGCCCGGGGAAGGACGGCGCGACCGGGCATTGGTGCCGATGGCCGCCTGAATCAGGCGGGTGCGCGCCTGCGCCACACCACGACCTCGTTGCGCAGCACTTCGCGCACGCGGTGATACGGAATCATGCGCGCAACACCGTCGCGGCCGATGAGGTCGAACGAGAAATGCTGGCCTTTGTCCATGACGATGCGCTCGAAGGAAATGTGCACGATGCGGTTCCAGACCCGGTCGTAGTAGCCGATGGTGAAATGGGCGTTGCCGAAGTCGTTATCCCAGAGGATGCGGTGCAGGATGTCCTGGATGGGCGTCATGGTGGCGGGCGGATGGCGGGCTGTCGATTGTAGCGGGGCGCAGGGCGCGGTGGCGCCTGCCTGCCGTCCGCGCGAATGCGGCTAGCAGGGCAGCCGTGCGTCGCGTGCCAGCATGTCCTGCAGCGCGCTCTGCGACAGCGCCGGGCTGAAGTAAAAGCCCTGCATCTGGTCGCAGCCGTGGTCGCGCAGGAAGACGAGCTGTTCGAGCGTTTCCACGCCTTCGGCGATCACCTTCATCTTCAGGTTATGGCCCAGCGCGATGATGGCGCGCGTGATCACGAAGTGGCCATTGTGGATGTCGCCGCTGAGGAAGGAGCGGTCGATCTTGATGAAGTCCACGGGGAATTTCTGCAAGTGGCTCAGGCTCGAATAGCCCGTGCCGAAGTCGTCGATCGACAGGCGCACGCCGAGTGCCTTGAGCTGGGCGAGGGCGTCGGTAGCTTCGTCCGGATGGTCCATCAGCTGGCTTTCCGTGACTTCCAGTTCGAGGGTGCGCGGATCGACGCCGTGGCGCGCCAGGGTGCGTGCCAGGCCGCTGGCGAACTGGCGATGGCGCAGCTGGCGCGCCGACAGGTTCACCGAGATGACGAAGTCGTCGATGCCGAGCGCCCCCAGGGTTTTCAGGGCGCGGCAGGCTTCGTCGATCACCCACTGCCCGAGCGGGACGATCAGGCCGGTCTCCTCGGCCACGGGAATGAATTCGTCCGGCGGCACCACGCCCTGTTCGGGATGATGCCAGCGCACCAGGGCTTCCGCGCCGACCACCTTGCCGGTGCGCAGGTCCACCTTGGGCTGGTAGCCGAGCACCAGTTCCTCGTTGCCGATCGCACGGCTGAGGCTCGCTTCGAGCATCAGGTGCTGGTGCACGGCCTGGTTCAGTTCGTTCGAATAGAACTGGCAGTTGTTCTTGCCCAGCGTCTTGGCGTGGTACATGGCGGCGTCGGCGGCGCGCATCACGCGGTCGACGTTGTCGCCGTCGTGCGGGAACAGGCTCACCCCGATGCTGGTGCCGGCGATGATTTCCTGGCCGGCCGCCAGGATGGGCAGGGCGACGCTCTGGCGGATGCGTTCCACCAGGTCGGCAATATGGTCGAGGCTCGGCTGGTTGGCGATGACGAGCACGAACTCGTCGCCGCCGACGCGCGCGACCGTGTCGTCTTCGCGCACCTTGACGCGCAGGCGGTTGGCGATTTCGCGCAGCACGATGTCGCCCGCCTCGTGGCCGAAGTTGTCGTTGATGTGCTTGAAATTGTCGAGGTCGAGAAAGGCGAGGGCGCCCGGCAGGCCGCGGTTGCGCGAACTCTCGATTGCCGTTTTCAGGCGCTCCTGCAAGAGCGTGCGGTTGGCCAGCCCGGTGAGCGGATCGTGGTGGGCGAGGTGGTGCAGGCGCCGCTCGTAGTGGCGCGCCTCGGTGATGTCGTTGATGACGGCAACGAAGTGGGTGACTTCGCCCTCGACGTTGGCGACCGGATCGATGCGCAGGTCGTTCCAGAACACTTCGCCGTTCTTGCGGGCATTGCGCAGGATGGATTGCACGCTCCGCTTGTTCTGCAGGGCCTCGCGAATGCGCTGGTGCTCGTGCACGTCGCAGCCTTCGATGCGCATGAAGCGCGGATCGCGTCCCTTGATTTCCGCCAGCGTGTAGCCGGTCATCTGTTCAAAAGCGGGGTTGACGTACTCGATCTTGTGCTCGCCGTCTTCGCCGCAGGTGATCACGATCGCGTTCACGCTCGCGTACATGGCGCGTTCGCGTACCCGCAAGCCCTGTTCGGTGCGCTTGCGCGCGCTGATGTCCACGCCCGTGCCGAAGATGCAGGGCAGGTCGCCCAGGTTGGTGCGGGCGCACTGGAACAGGAAGGTGGTGCGCTTGCCGTGCTTGCCGACCAGTTCCGCCTCGTGCGAGGAGCTGCCGCGTTCGAAGGCGTCCATGATCTTCTGGACGATCCTTGCGCGGTCCTTTTCGTCGAAGAAGAACTGGACATCGGTCGTGGGCAGCTCTTCGCTCGACATCTCCAGCGCTTCCTCGAGCTGGCGGTTCCACAGCAGCAAGTGCCCGCTCTGGTCGATCACATAGAAGACGCAGGGCAGGCCCTCGATGATGTCGGCGACCGGCAGGTCCTGGATCAGCGCATAGCGGGGCGCGGGCAGGCCGGCGCGCGGCACCACGATCACGCTGTAGTTGCCCGGCTGCTCGGGGTCGAGCGATTGCGGCGCGATCGTCATCCGTACCGGCAGGCGCCGCCCGTCGGCGCACACCAGGTAGCCGCTGGAATCGAAATTGGCGCGCGCCGCGATCGACGGCGTCACGCCAGGCAGGTCGTCGAAGGCGATCAGTTCGTCAAGCCTGCGGCCCTGGATGTCGCCCACCTTGTACCCTGCGAGCCGCTCGCATGCGCGGTTCCAGCTCGTCAGGACGCCGGCCGCGTCGACGACGAATACCGCAAGTGGTAAGGGCGTGAGATTCAATCCATCCTCCTGTCGCCATGCCGGGCTGGCATGAAAGCGTGCCAGTCCAAGGATGCATGATAGACCAGCGCATCCTGGGGAGCGAGCGATATTCGCACTAGCGAATTACGCTCATGCAGGCCGCATGCGCGCGCCACGCCGCCGTTTGTTATTGCAATTTTGCAATAATTGGTGAGCTTTGGGAGGAATCCCGTGCTCTAGAATGGAGCGGCGCAACGGCACGCATGGATGCCGCTTCAATGGATGAATGATGGGTGAATTCAGCGGTTGGCACTGGATGATCGTGCTGGTATTTCTCGCGGCTTATGCCGCGATTTTCATGGTGCCGATCTGGCGCATCCTGAACAAGGCAGGGTATTCCGGCGCCTGGTCCTTCCTGACCTGGGTGCCACTGGTCAACCTCGTCTGCCTGTGGGTGTTTGCCTTCAGCAGCTGGCCGGTGGAGCGCCGCCAGGGACCGCAGTAGCCGGGCGCGACCGGCCTGGCCGGCCGTCCTGGACAACCAGCCTCAGGGCCGCTTCAGTTGGCCGATGACGCTCGCGACCTTGGTGGTGATGACGTCGACCGCCGGTCCGTTGGCCCCGTGCGGCAGGATCACGTCGGCGTGGCGCTTGGTTGGCTCGATGAACTGCTTGTGCATCGGGCGCACCGTTTCCAGGTACTGGCTGACGATGCTCTCCGTCGTGCGGCCGCGTTCGGCAATATCGCGCTGCATGCGGCGGATGAAGCGCACGTCGGGCGCGGTGTCGACGAAGATCTTCAGCGACATCATCTTGCGCAAGTCCGCGTCGTACAGGGCGAACAGGCCCTCGATGACGATGACCGGGGCCGGCTTGACGGGAATGGTCTTGTTCGAGCGGTTGTCGATCGTGAAGTCGTATTCCGGCATCTCGATCGCTTCGCCATTGCGCAGGGCGCGCACGTGCTGCACCAGCAGGGGCCAGTCGAAGGCTTGCGGGTGGTCGTAGTTCTGCTTGCGGCGCACTTCCGGGGTGAGGTCGGACTGGTCGCGGTAGTAATCGTCCTGCATCACGACCGAGACCATCTCGGTGCCGAAGGACGCCAGCACTTGCTGGGTCACTGTCGACTTGCCGCTGCCGCTGCCGCCGGCGACACCAATGACAAAGGGCTGGAAAGAAATCTCATTCATCCCCGCATGATACCGGAGCGGCGGCCGAACTGACAGGGCCGTGCGTCCAAATGCGGTGTCCGGGAAGCACGCAAGGCGGTGGTGCGGATGTTTCGTTGCTCCCGAAATAAGAGCGAAGCTGCCCGGCTCAGCGGCCCGGCGCTACCGCTGGCGCGGCACCACGGGGCGCGAGCACAGCCGGCACCCGCGGCGCCGGTGTCCTGTCGGCGGGCGTCCTGTCGGCCGCCCCCTGTCGGCGGGCGCCCTGTCGGCCCCCCCGTGGAATCCGCCGCCCGGCCTCGATGCCTTCATTGAACAAATTCTGGATCGGAATGTTCAGGTAGGGCAGGGCGACGCTGATGGTCAGCATGCCGACGCCCAGCGTGATCGGAAAACCGATGCCGAACAGGTTCAGCTGGGGCGCGGCGCGCGTCAGGATGCCGAGCGCGACGTTGGTGATCAGCAGGGCGGCGATGATCGGCAGCGCCAGCTGCAGGCCGGCGGAGAACACGCGCGCCCCCCAGCGCGCCAGTTCCAGCGGTGCCGCCAGCGACAGCGGCGTGCCGGAAATCGGCAGGCTGACAAAACTTTCCGACAGCGCAGCCAGCAGCACCAGATGGGCGTTCACCGCCAGGAAGGACATGGTCGCGACCATCGACAGGAACTGGCTGACCGCGGCCGAGCGGCCTTGCGTACTTGGGTCGAAAAAGGAGGCAAAGGAAAAGCCCATGGCCGAGCTGGCAAGCTCGCCCGCGTATTCGATGGCGGCAAAGACCAGGCGCATGGCGAAGCCCATGGACAGGCCCACCATCATTTCCTGCACCAGGATCAAGAGGCCCGCGTAGGACATCGGATCGAGCGCCGGCACGGCCGGGACGTTCGGCGCGATGATCAGCGCCAGCAGCACGCCCAGGATGAGTTTTACCTGGTTCGGCACGCTGGCATGGCCGAACAGCGGGGCGGCCGCGATCAGGCCGAGAATACGCGTGAGCGGCCAGATGAGGCCCGCGATCCAGGCGTTGATCTCGAGGGAGGTCAGCGTCAGCATCGACGCCGGCTCAACTGACCATGTTGGGGATGCCGGTGAACACCTGGCGCATGTAGTCGAGCATGACCGACAGCATCCACGGGCCGGCCACGACCAGGGCGACGAACACGCCGATCAGCTTCGGGATGAACGAGAGGGTGGCCTCGTTGATCTGGGTGGCGGCCTGGAAGATGCTGACCACCAGGCCGATGACGAGGGCGACGAGCAGCAGCGGCGCGGACACCAGCAGCGTGATTTCCATCGCCGTGCGGCCCATGGTCATGACGGTTTCCGGAGTCATGGGAGCGTTCCTAATTGAAGCTCTGGGACAGCGAGCCCAGCAGCAATTGCCAGCCGTCGACCAGCACGAACAGCATCATCTTGAACGGCAGCGAAATCACCGCCGGCGACATCATCATCATACCCATCGACATCAGGACCGAGGCGACCACCATGTCGATGATGAGGAAGGGGATGAAGATGGCGAAGCCGATCTGGAAGGCGGTTTTCAGTTCGCTGGTGACAAAGGCCGGGATCAGGACGCGCAGCGGGATGTCTTCCGGACCCTGCAGGGCCGGGGTGCGCGAAATCTTGACGAACATGGCGAGGTCGGACTGGCGCGTCTGCTTGACCATGAAGTCCTTCAGCGGCTGGGCGCCGCGGCTCATCGCTTCGGTCATCTGGATGCGGTTTTCCTGCAGCGGCAGGTAGGCGTCCGTATAGATCTTGTCGAAGGTCGGCCCCATCACGAACAGGGTCAGGAACAGGGCCAGGCCCACCATCACCTGGTTCGGCGGCGCGGTTTGCGTGCCGATGGCCTGGCGCAGCAGCGACAGCACGATGATGATGCGGGTAAAACTGGTCATCATCAAGAGCGCCGCCGGCAGGAAAGTAAACGCCGTCATCAGGAGCAGCGTCTGTACCGGCAGCGAATACTGGGTGCCGCCCGCGACCGGGCTGGTGGTGAAGGCCGGGATGCCAGGCTGGGCCAGCGCGGCCAGCGGCAGCAGGGCCAGGCCCGCGGTCAGCAAAATGAGGTGTTTACGTTGCATTGACTGGTCTTGCCTTCATCCGTTTGCCTCGATCCCGAGGCTTGTTTCGTTGCGCTTTGTTCAGTTGCCCGGTGCCGGCTTACTTCGCATTGCGCTTGTCGAGCGTCTGCTTGAGCCAGTCGGAAAAACTGGCCGCCGGCGCTGCATGGCCGGCCAGGGTGGCGCCGCCACGGGCGCCGCCGTCCTGCCGGGGCATGGTCGCCAGTGCGTTCACGCGTCCCGGCGAGGCGCCGACCACGATCCACTGGTCGCCTACTTCCACCACCATGATGCGTTCGCGCCCGCCGATGTTCAGGGCCCCGACCATGCGCAGGTTGGCCGAACTGCCGGCCACGCGCGGACCGTAGCGTTTCATGGCCCAGGCCAGCGCGGCCAGCAGGGCCAGCACCAGCACCGGGGCGAGGATGGTCTGCAGCAGGGTGCCGGCCGAGGGCCGGGCGCCGCCTGCGGCATGGGTGCCGGGTTGGCCGGCGTGCCCGGGATCGCCGCCGGAGCGGCCGGCATGCTGGCCGTATCGGGTGCGGGGGCCCGTCACCGGGCCGGCCGTGGTCGGCACTTCGCCGACGGTGGTGGCGCGTTCGGCCACGGGCGTGGCGGCCGTGGCGGGACGGGAAGAGGAGGAGGGGGCTTGCAGCGACGCTGCCCGATGGGCCAGCCGCTGCGCCGGCGCGGCCGCCAGCCGGCGCCTTGCCGCTGCGCTCGCTGGCGGCCGTGGCTGGGGCGCTCCCCGCCGGCGCTTGCTGGCGGCTATCGGCCGCGCCTGGTCCCGGGGACGGCGCGGGCTGCGCTGCCGCCTGCTGCGCCGGTGCCGGGGTGGCTTGCGCCAGGGTGATGCGTTCCGCCTGGACGGCCTGCCCGGAAGCGCAGGCCGCCAGCGGCAGCAGGCAGGCTGCCGCCAGCAGCAGGTTCGCCCCGTACCTTGCCGCACCCAGTCGACGCCGGTCGGAGTCCGGCGCGGTGCGTGTGTTGGCTTCTGTTATGGCAGAAAGGCAGGCAGGGGCGAGCTTTAGCATCATTTATTCAATTTTCTGATCCGTTCCGATGGCGTGATGATATCAGTGAGCCGGATACCGAACTTGTCGTTCACGACCACGACCTCGCCCTGGGCGATCAGGCAGCCGTTCACGAGCACGTCCATCGGCTCGCCGGCCAGGCCGTCCAGTTCGACGACCGAGCCCTGCGCGAGCTGCAGCAGGTTCTTGATCGCGATCTTGGTGCGGCCCAGTTCCACGGTCAGCTGGACCGGGATGTCGAGGATGAAGTCGATGTCGTTCGGGGTGTCCGGACGCGGCGTCCTGGCGCCGAAATCCTGGAAGACGGCGGCGCTGGCCGCGCTGGCGGTCTGCTGCTTCTGCAGCGCCGCCGCTTCCGCCGCCGCCTGTTCGGCAATCGCGGCGCCCCAGTCGTCGTCGAGGTTCTGGTCGTCCATATTGTCAGACATTGTGTTTCTCCTGATTGAAGCTGTCGCTGTTGGCCAGCAGTTTCTCGACCTTCAGCGCGTACTGGCCATTCGAGACGCCGTAAGTGCATTCCATCACCGGCACGCCGTCGACCGTGGCCTGGATCGATTCCGGGACCGTGATGGAAATCACGTCGCCGACTTTCATGTTGAGGATCTCGTCGAAGTTCGCCTTGCCGTGGCCGAGTTCGGCCACCAGCTCGACTTCCGCCACCTGGATCTGCTGCGTCATCAGGCGGATCCAGCGCTTGTCCACTTCGAGCGCCTCGCCCTGGATGCTCGAGGTCAGCGCATCGCGGATCGGCTCGATCATCGAGTAGGGCATGCAGAAGTGGATCTGGCCCGACACGGGACCGAGCTCGATCGTGAACGTTGACGATACCACGACTTCGTTCGGCGTCGCGATGTTCGCGAACTGGGTGTTCATCTCCGAGCGCACGTACTCGAATTCGATCGGATAGACCGGTTCCCACGACTTGGTATAGGCCTCGAACACGACGTCGAGGATGCGCATGATGATGCGCTGCTCGGTTTGCGTGAAGTCGCGGCCCTCGACGCGGGTGTGGAAGCGGCCGTCGCCACCGAACAGGTTGTCCACCAGCAGGAACACGAGACCCGGATCGAACACCATCAGCGCGGTGCCGCGCAGCGGTTTCATGTGGATCAGGTTCAGGTTGGTCGGGACTACCAGGTTGCGGATGAATTCGCTGTACTTGGAGACGCGCACCGAGCCGACGGACACCTCGGCGCTGCGGCGCAGGAAGTTGAACAGGCCGATGCGCAGCAGGCGCGCGAAACGCTCGTTGATGATCTCGAGCGTCGGCATACGGCCGCGCACGATCCGCTCCTGGGTCGCCAGGTTGTACGTGCGGACTCCCGAGGTATCTTCAGGCGCGGCAATGTCGTCCTGATCGCCGTTGACCCCCTTGAGGAGGGCATCGACTTCTTCCTGTGAGAGGAAATTATCGGCCATGATGTCTGATTATTCGCTGCTTACTGAATGATGAAAGAGGTGAACAACACGTCGGCCACTTCCTGCTCGTCGCCGTGCTCGTCGAAAGGCTTCTGCACCTCGGCCTTGATCTCGGCCGCCAGCTGCTGCTTGCCTTCGACCGTATTGATTTCCGATGCCTTCTTGTTCGACAACAGCAGCAGCACGCGGCTGCGCACCTTTGCCATGTTTTCCTTGATCAACTCGACCTGTTCGGGACCCTCGATCTGCAGTGTAAACTGGACTTGCAGATATTGGTCGCCATTCTCGGGCTGCAGGTTGACGGTGAAGGATTCGAGCGGCAGGTAGTCGGCCTTGACGGCCTCCTTGTCCTTCTTTTTCTTCTTCTTCGGCGACGCTTCCTCATGGGCATCGGCGTCGCCGCTGCCATGCATGAAGAACCAGCTGGCGCCGGCGCCGCCGCCGAGCAGCAGCACGCCCGCGACCAGCATGATCATGAGCTTCATCTTCGAGCCGCCTGCCGGCGCTGCTGCCGCCTCTGCTTTCGGATCTGCCTTCGTTTTCGGATTCGCTTTCAAGATGCCTCTGCTGCAAAATGGGTTGCCGGGATGCGGAATGATGCCATTATCGAGAAAAAATGCGCAGCGGCAAGCTTTGAAAAGAGGGGGGAAGCTGGGCTATCTCGGGGTTTGCGTTCTCGCCCCGGTCCCTTGCCACGAAAACGGCCGCACAGGGCGGCCGCAAACGGAACATCATGCGTCAGTCTCGCGTAGGGCGAGACGATAATGAATCATCATCACGCGAAGGTATCGACCGCTCCGGCGCCGCCCAGGATGCGGCTGCGCTGGCGCGGCGCGACTTCCGCCACGGCACTGTCGCCCCCGCCCTGGCCGCCACTACGGCTGCCCGGCCGGCCTGAGCCCTGGCCCTCCTGACCCTGGCGGCCTTCGCTGCCGGCGTTCACGGTCGCGTTACCGAGCGCGATGCCGCTTTCGCTCATCATTTCGCGCAGGCGCGGCAGTGAATTTTCCAGCGCCTGGCGTACTTCCATCTGCTGGGACGAGAAGGTCACGCTGGCCATGTCGTTCGACACGTTCAGCACCACCTGCACCGGTCCGAGATCCGGCGGGTTCAGTTCCAGCGTGGCGCTCTGCTCCTCGCCGCCGACCATCCAGATGACTTTCTGGCCGACCTGGTTGTCCCAGGCCGGGGTGCCGACGCGCGCGCTCAGGCGGTCGGTCGGGACGCTGCCGGCCGCCTGCGCGCTCTGCAGGGCCGTGGCCTGGGCGTTCAGGCTGGAAAACGCTTCCAGTGCCGGCGGCGCCTCCTTCATGGCGGTTTGAAACGTGCTGTCCTTCAGCTTGGCGGCGAAGTCGGCGCCTTCCATCGGCAGCTTTGCCGCGTCGGCCGTCCTGCCCAGGCCGAGTGCGCGCAGGTCGATGCCCCCATCGGGCTTCTGGCGCTGCCCTTCGTCCGCCTCGTCCGCCAGTGCGTCGCCAGCCAGCTTGAGGAGCGGTTCCGCATCGTCGTCAGCTCCGCTCTGCAGGCCGGCCAGCAGGGCGTCCGGTTTGGCGGCCGTCTCCAGGGGCGCTGGGGCGGCGGCTGCCGGCACCTGTGCCGCAACGTTCAGGCTGGCCATCAGGGCCAGCATGTCGACCACCGCATCGGCGGCGCGGGCGCCAGCGGCGTTGCCGTCCTCGCTGCTGCCTTCATCGGCGCCCGCCGTCTTGTCCTGCGCGTTTGCCGCCTGCGTGCCCTCGGCCTTGCCGGCGGACTCCGCGTGCGCCGTTTCCTTTGCCGGCTGTTTGGCCGCTTCGCGCGGCGCCGGTTTCGCTTCATTGGCGGCCTTGGCCGGTGCCTGCGGCCTGGGCGCGCTGACGCCGGGGGATGGCATGACAGGCTGCGCTTGCGGCTGGGCCAGTGCCTGGCGCCCCTCGAGCTGGCGCTGTTCGATCTGGCGCGCCAGCGTGGCGCTGAAGTTCACGCCGTCGCTCGGGGGCGTCACGTTCATGCGCGGGCTCTGCGGCTGGACGCCGGGCGTCAGCTGGATGGGCAGGGAAGAGGTCGTTTGCATCGTCATGTCGGGAATCGATTCGTTCTGCGATGGTTCAGTGGTTGGCGCGGCGGGCGGTGCGAGCGGCGTGGTCGTCCATCATTTTCTGGTCGCGCTTGTTTTCAGTCTTGAGGGCCTCGGCCGCCGCGCGCTCGGTCAGCGTGCGGTAGGACAGGCGCTTGCGTTCGCTTTCCTGCCAGGTGGTCTTTTCCAGCTCACTCTTGTATTTCGCGTGCTTTAACACTTCCTGCTGGCCATTGATCGCGTTGTCGAGCTTGCCGACAAAGGCGACGAAATTCGCGTAGGCGAAGGGCGTGATGCCGTTCATCTGCGCCTGGTCGAGCCTGTTCGCGTAATCGTCCCGGTAGCCGAGCAGCATCTGCAGCTTCTGTTCGGCTTCCTCGACCGACCTCAAAGCCGCGCCGAGGCGCTTGGCGGCGTCGTCGGAATCGCGCTGGGCCAGTTCGATCAGGGTTTCAAGGGCGGACGTATTTGCCATAGTGAATCAAAGTATAGCGAGCCCGATGCCATACCGATCAGCTGAACAGAGAGGTTAATTGCCCCAAACTCTGGCCCATGTTCGTGTTTTCATGGATTTCCTGGCACAGGAATTCCTCGATCTGCCCATTCAGCGCGATGGCCTGGTCGAGCACCGGATCGCTGCCGGCGGCGTACGCCCCGACGCTGATCAGGTCGCGCGAGCGCTGGTAGCGCGAATACAGCTGCTTCAGTTTGCGCGCGCGCAGCTGGTGCTCGTGGGTGGTGATGCCGTGCATCGCGCGGCTGATCGATTGTTCGATGTCGATGGCCGGATAGTGGCCTGCTTCGGCCAGGTGGCGGTTCAGGACAATGTGGCCGTCGAGAATACCGCGCGCGGCGTCGGCGATCGGATCCTGCTGGTCGTCGCCCTCGGACAGCACGGTATAAAAGGCCGTGATCGAGCCACCGCCTTCCAGGCCGTTGCCGGCGCGTTCCACCAGCACCGGCAGCTTGGCGAACACGGAAGGCGGATAGCCCTTGGTGGCGGGAGGTTCACCAATTGCCAATGCAATTTCACGTTGTGCCATTGCATAGCGCGTCAGCGAATCCATGATCAGCATGACGTTCTTGCCCTGGTCGCGGAAATGTTCGGCGATCGCCGTGGCATAGGCCGCGCCCTGCAGGCGCATCAGCGGCGGGCTGTCGGCCGGGGCGGCGACCACGGCGGAGCGCGCCATGCCTTCCGGTCCGAGGATCTGCTCGATGAATTCTTTCACCTCACGGCCGCGCTCGCCGATCAGGCCGACGACGATCACGTCCGCCGTGGTGTAGCGCGCAATCATCCCCAGCAGCACGGACTTGCCGACGCCGGTACCGGCGAACAGGCCCAGGCGCTGGCCCCGGCCGACCGTCAGCATCGAATTGATGGCGCGCACGCCGACGTCCGGGTGTCCTTGATCGGGGCGCGGTCGAGCGGATTCACGGGGCGCGCGTTGATGGGCGCGACGTCGGTCGTCTCCAGCGGTCCCTTGCCGTCGAGCGGACGGCCGGCGCCGTCGACCACGCGGCCGAGCAGGCCCCAGCCCACCGGCAGGTGGCGCGCGCGGTCGCTGGGACGGCGGCGCGGGTGGTTCACGGTACCGGGGCGCGGCACCGGCGTTTCGACCGGGAACACGCGCGAGCCGGGCACCACGCCTTCGACATCGCTCTGCGGCATCAGGAACAGGCGCTCGCCTTCGAAACCGACGACTTCGGCTTCGATCCGGGAGCCGTTCGGCAGCGGAATGGTGCAGGCGCTGCCGACGGCCAGGCGCAGGCCGACGCATTCCATCACCAGGCCGGCCACGCGCGTGACGCGGCCCGATACCTGCATCGGCTCGACGAAACCGACCAGCGCATCGCAGTCGGCCAGGTAGGCTTTCCAGCGCGCAGTGTGGCGATCGGATGCGCGCTCGGGCGTGCCGTCGAGATGTGCCGCCATCAGCCCAGCCACTCCACGTTCTTGCCCAGTGCCTGGGTCAGGCGCGCCCAGCGCGACGCGGCCTGGGCATCGATCTGGTTGCTGGCCGTGTCGACCTTGCAGCCGCCGCGGCCGATCTGCGGGTCGGCGACAACGCGCCAGCCGCCCTTGTCGAGTTCATCGGCAAGCGCGGCGCGCACGATGTCGATGTCGTCAGGGTTCAGCGCCAGGATGGCCGGCTGCTGCAGCACCGGCAGGTAGTCGATCGCTTCGCGCACGATCGGGATGACCAGTTCCGGACGGACGGTAAAGGCGCTGCGCACCATCGAACGCGCCAGGTGCAGGGCCAGGTCGAGCACATCGGAGGCGATGGTCTCGTCGGCCTGCGCCACGGCGGCGCTGAAGGTGGCGGCGATTGCGCGCAGTGCGCCGAGCTCTTCGGCGGCGGCGACGCGGCCGGCCTCGTAGGCTTCGGCGTGGCCCGCCCGCGGCGGCCTTCTCCAGGCCCTCGGCATAGCCCTCGGCGCGCGCCGACTCGCGCAGCGCTTCCATTTCGGCGGCGGTGGGCAAGCCGATGGCGGGCGAGGGAGGGCGCATAGGCTTGCGCGGCCGCCCTGGCAGCAGCGGCCGCCGCGGCGGCGCGGTCCGCGCGTTCGCGCTCCTCGGCCTGGATGCGGGCCGAAAGGGTGCTCGGCCGCTCGTCGCCGAACGAGGTCATTTCCCAGCGCTTGAACGCGCCCTGCGTGTCTTTGCTCATCTTTATCCGAAAGTCAGTCAGAACTCAGCCGATCAGACGAAGGAATCCTCGCCCTTGCCACCCAATACGATCTGTCCTTCGTCCGACAAGCGGCGCACGATTTGCAGAATCTGCTTCTGCTGCGCTTCCACTTCCGACAAACGGACCGGGCCTTTCGACTCCAGGTCTTCGCGCATCATCTCGCTGGCGCGCTGGCTCATGTTCTTGAAGATCTTTTCGCGCAGGTCCTGCGAGGCACCCTTCAGGGCGATGATCAGCATTTCCGACTGCACTTCGCGCAGCAGCAGCTGGATGCCGCGGTCGTCGATGTCGATGATGTTGTCGAACACGAACATCTCGTCCATGATCTTCTGCGCCATGTCGTTGTCGTAGTTCTTGATGTTTTCCATCACCGAGCTTTCCTGCTCGCCAGCCATGAAGTTCAGGATCTCGGCCGCGGTGCGCACGCCGCCCAGCGAGGACTTCTTGATGTGCTCGTTACCCGACAACAGCTTGGTCAGCACGTCGTTCAGTTCGCGCAGGGCCGCCGGCTGCACGCCGTCGAGCGTGGCGATACGCAGCACGACATCGTTGCGCAGGCGGTCGGTGAAGTGCGACAGGATCTCGCAGGCCTGGTCGCGTTCGAGGTGGACCAGGATGGTGGCGATGATCTGCGGGTGTTCGTTGCGGATCAGCTCCGACACCGATTGCGAATCCATCCACTTCAGGCTTTCGATGCCCGAGGCGTCCTTGCCGCCGAGGATGCGGTTGAGCAGCACGGCGGCCTTGTCGTCGCCCAGCGCTTTCGTCAGCACTTCGCGGATGTATTCGTCCGAATCGAGGCCGACGGTGGAATGGGCATCGGCTTCGTCGCGGAAGGCTTCCAACACGCTGACCACCTGCTCGTGCTGCACCGATTTCATCGCCGCCATCGCCGCGCCCAGTTTCAGCACTTCGCGCGGGCCGAGGAATTTCATCACCTCGGCCGCTTCTTCCTCGCCCATGGCCAGCATCAGGATTGCCGCCTTGGTCACGCCGTCCTTGTCCTTGTCGCTCATTCCGAACCCACCCATGCCTTGATTACGTTTGCCACGATGCGCGGATCATTCTTCGCCATCTCTTTTGCCATCGCCAGGTTGGCGCGGTAACTGCGCTCCCGCGGTGCTTCTTCTTCCTCGACCGGCATGCCGTCCGGCCCCAGCACCCTGCCGGCCGAGTCCAGCTCGACGACGGCGTCCTCGTCCTCGTCTTCCTCTTCCTCTTCCGGCATCGCGGTCGCCTCGTCGAACTTGTGCATGACAGGGCGCAGCAGCGGCCGCAGGATGCGGTAGTACAGGAAGGCGATCGCCAGGGCGATCAGCAGGTACTTGCCTACTTGCATGGCCAGCGGCAGGTTCGATGGATCCTTGTACCAGTCCGGACCGTTCTCGTCCGGGCGGTCGATGCCGTCGAAGGGTGCGTTCGCCACGTTCATGGTGTCGCCGCGTGCCTGCGAGTAACCCATCGCCTGCTTGACCAGTTCGTTGATCTGGGCCACTTCGGCGGCTGCCAGCGGCTTGACCGTGATCTTGCCGGTGTTCGGATCGACCGAGCGGCGGTAGTTCACCACCACGCCCACCGTCAGGCGCTTGACGCCGCCCATCGGACGCTGCTCGTAGCGGATCGTCTTGTCGACTTCATAATTCGTGGTGGCGTCCTTGCGGCTGGGACCCGTCGTCGTCTGCGGTGCGGCACCCGGCGCGCCGCCATCCAAGGGAGCGACTGCCACGCCCGGCGGCTGGTTCGACAAGGCGCCCGGCACGCCGCTCGGCGCACCGGTGGTGGCGCCCGTTTGCTCCGAGCTCTGCTGGCTGCGGATGGCCTGCGGCTCCGGTGCCGAATTCGGCTTGTACATCTCGGCGGCGGTGTCCACTTGCGCGAAGTCGATCTCGGCGGTGGCTTCGGCGCGCACGTTGCCCTTGCCGACGATCGGCGTGATCAGGGACTCGACCTGCTTGATGATGTTCTGCTGGACCTGCTCGACATATTTGAGCTGGGTGGCATCGAGCTGCTTGTTGAGGCCATTCTGCTTCGGCTGTTCCGACAGCAGGTTGCCGTTCTGGTCGACGACGGTGACGTTGCCGATGGTGAGTTCAGGGATGCTCGAGGCCACCAGGTGGACGATGGCGCTGACCTGGCCCGGATCGAGGGCGCGGCCCGACTGCAGGTTCAGCAGCACGGAAGCGGTCGGCTTTTGCTGGTCGCGCACGAACACGGACGGTTTCGGCAGCGCCAGGTGCACGCGCGCGCCGGCGACGGAACCGAGCGACTGGATCGAACGGGCCAGTTCGCCTTCGAGCGAACGCTGGTAATTGACCTGTTCCAGGAATTGCGACACGCCCAGCTTCTGGTTTTCCATCAGCTCGAAGCCGACATTGCCGCCTTTCGGCAAGCCCTGCGAGGCCAGCTTCAGGCGCAGGTCCGGCACCTGCTCGCTTGGGACCAGGATCGCGGTGCCGCCTTCGGAAAACTTGTACTTGACTCCCATCTGGTCGAGTGCCGCGGTAATCGCGCCGCCGTCCTTGTCGCTGTAGTTGGCGTAGAGGACGCGGTAGTCGGGGGTGCTGCTCCACAGCCAGATAGCAGCGACGATCGCCAGCACGGCCGCCACGCCACCGCCGATGAGCACGTTACGGCCCATGGTGGTCTTGAAGAACGGTTGCGGAGCAGCAGGAATGTCGAGCAGTTCGTCGGCGGTTGCGGCCATGTTGTTGTCCAGGAGGAGTGAATTCAGTTCGGAATGGGGCGAGTCAAGGCAGAATTATGGAGCTCCAGGGCAACATTCAAATGGGGGAACAGGGGGTGGTTTCCCCTCCTGCTCGACGCAAAATGTTGCCGCGACACTGGTAATCTGACAGCCTGAAACCGGTCCCGTACAGCGGTACGGACCAGCAAGGCATAACAGGAGAACCCATGAACGTAGGCGGAATCGACAGCAGCCGGATCGAATCGATGATGGCGCAGCTGAAAGCGGCGGCAACCAGGCCGGCCGCGCCTTCGCTGGGCGCAGGCGCTTTAGGCGGCCTCGGCGGGCCTGGCGCCGCGCCTGGCGTGGGCGTCAACGAAGGCGCTTCGAAGGTCAGCTTTTCCGATGCGCTCAAGACTTCGCTCGAGAAGGTGAGCGAATCGCAGAACAAGGCCGAAGAGCTTGGCCAGCGCTTCGCCATGGGCGACGACAGCGTCAGCCTGTCGGACACGATGATCGCCATGCAGAAGTCGAGCATTGCCTTCCAGGCCACTGTGCAGGTGCGCAACAAGCTGGTGTCGGCGTATCACGAGATCATGAATATGCAGGTGTGATCCTGCAGCACTGTCGTAATGAAAACGGGCCGCGATTCCATTAGGAACGCGGCCCGTTTTCATTGTTGGCGGCGATGCATTGTAGGGTGGGCACTCGTGCCCACGCGGTACGTCGCCTGGTCATTGGCTCAGTCGCTCCGAGCGATACCGGTGGTGCACAACCGTACGACCGCGTGGGCACGAGTGCCCGGTGAAACCGCCGTCAAGGCCACTGGCCTCAACGGCCCCTACGAACTACAAAACCTACCCCCGCAGCCGAGCATTCCGTTCGCGCTCGAGCTTGGTGATATAGCGCTGCACAGCCGCCGCGTTCGCCCGCGAAATATCGACGAACATGCAGCCGATCCGGCGGCTGGTCTTGTTGTTGAGCATGGTGACGTCCAGCGCGTTGCGCACCTGCAGCGAAGTAGTAACGGTGCCGATCTCCGGCAGCTCGATGCGGCAGCCTGTGAAGGTCTGGCCCATCGTCGAATTCAGGACCATGCGGTTGTCGAGCAGGGCGACGCCGCCGCAGCTGATGTCGGCCAGCGGAAAGGTGGCGTTGCCGCCACCGAGTTCGAGCGGCATCGGCAGCAGGGCCGGGACCGGGGTCGTCAATGGCGTGGCCATGCGGTAGAACTCGCGCCGCTGCAGGCGAAACAGCGTCGCAGGAATGTCGGCCACCAGAGCCGGGCCGCCCTCGTATTCGACTTCCTGTACCTTGTCAATGGAAAACAGGATGCGGATCTTGTCGAGATAGGTTTCGCAGGTCAGGCCGCTTGCGGCCAGGATGCGGCGGTTCTGGTCCGGATCGATCGAGCGGTCGAGAACAAACCTGCCCTCGTCGTCATCGACGTCGAGGACCGAAGTGACGCAGACGTCGCCCTCGCCCTTGATCTTCATGCGAATCAACTGCTTGTGTTCGCCGATCTGGCGCAGCAGTACGACGATCTCGCGGCGCGACCCCACTTCGAAGTCGTGCCAGTTTTCCAGTTCCGCGTCATGTAGTGCTTGCATCTTGTTCCGCCGATAGTGCAGGTAAGGCTGCTGGTGAGCCAGGGTGGTCGATGTGGAGCGCGCTGTCGGGAGGCGCCAGGAGGGGTTGGCCAGATTGTTGCGCTGACTCAATATGATATAGCCAGGCTAACAGTTCCGCAATCGCGCGGTACAGGCCCGGTGGGATCTGGCCGTCGAGATCGACGTCCATCAGCAACGATACGAGCTCCTTAGATTCGTGGACGAAGACGCCGGCTTCCTGGGCCCGTTCGATGATCTGCTCGGCCACCAGGCCGCGGCCCTTGGCAACCACGGTCGGCGCGTTCGATCCGGCGGCGTAGGCGAGGGCGACGGCGCGCTGCTGGCGCTGGGGGAGGGACTCGTTCATGCGTCGTCCTGGCCCTGCCGACGGTCCTCGATACGCAGCGCCGCCAGCTCGCTGCCGGCGGCTGCCAGCGCGTCCTGCAGGCGCGGCGCGGCCTGGCGCAGAAGCGCCCGGCTGCGGGCGCCGCCTGCAGTTCGATGCGCAACCGGCCCGCACGCAGCGTGACGGCCGCTTCCACTTCGCCCAGCGCGGCAAAGCGCAGGCGCAGGCCGCTGTGCCAGCCCGGGCCGTCGTTCTCCTGGCCGCGCTCGCCGGGCTCGGCCTCGCCATCCTCGCGCCGGATCTCCCAGCGCATGGCCTGGCCCGGGCCGAGCTGGCCCTGCCAGGCGAGCTGGCCATGTTCATGGGTATGGAGTTGCTGGTTGATCAGGCGGGCGCTGGCCGGGTCAAGCGCCGACGTGCCCGGCGCGCGCTGCGCCTGGGGTTCGCTTATCAGTTCAGACAGGGGACGCTTGCCTTCGGCCCATTCGGCCAGGTGCGATTCATAGAACAGGCCGCTGGCGGCGACGGTGTGCTGCAGCTGCTTTGCCAGCTGCGCCGGGTCTGGCGCGTTCGATGTTGCCGGCAGCAGCGGCGCCGCACCTTGCAGGGCAGGAGTACCCTCCTTGCCGGTGCCTTGCAGTACCTGCGCCAGCAGGCGCGCGGCGGGACTGAGCTCGGCTGTCTGCGGCTGGCCGCCCATCCGGGCGAAGGGCACACTGGCCGCGGCGACACTGGCCGCCAGCGAGGCCGCATTCGCGTTCAAAGGCAGCAGCGTGCCCTGCAGGCTGGCTTCGCCCAGGCCGAAGGTCGGCTGGGGCGAGGCCGCCAGGACGGTCATCGTGAGTTGGGCGCCGGACTGGGTGCCGGGCGGCAGCATCATGCGCACCGGCGCGTCGAGCACGCGGGTCATGAAACTGCCGTCGTTCATGCGCCCCAGCACCGTGACCGGCAGCCGGCTGCCGAGCATGGTCGCGAGGCTGCGCTGGAATTGTTCGAGGCGAGGATCGCCCAGGCGTTCGGCCGGCGCCACCGGCTGGGCCGGCAGCGGAGCGCCGACGGCGGGGCTGGAAAGGCGCTCGACCATGAAGCTTGGTCGCTCAGACGCTGCCGTAGGCGTTGTTCAGGCGGCGCTGGGTACCGGAGTTGTTGATCAGGGCGGACAGGTGGGCCATCCACGGCATGGTCAGGTCGCGGATGCGGCGGTCGTCGGCGAGGATGCGCTTGATGCAGTCGATCTTGATGCACAGGTTCGACGGGTTCAGCTGGACGGCCGCTTCCTCGCGCTTGAGCACGTTCACGTGCAGCGTGCACTCCTGCTCGAGGACCACCAGGTGGTCCCAGTCGCCGGCTTCGGCGGCGGCAAGCATCTGCCCGGTCAGGTCGGCCACGGCGGCGTATTCGGACAGTACTTCCTGGCCGGTCATCATCATGCGCTCGCCATCACGGGATACTGCGACATGGCATCCGCGGGCGCGGCCGGCTTTTCACCGATCTGGGTCCAGGCGTCGCGCAGGTCGGTCAGCAGGGTCTGCACTTCGTCGAGCAGCGCAGCCTTGTTCTGCAGGTTGGCCATCAGCAGGCGTTCGGTCATGTAGACGTAGAGCGCGTCGAGGTTGCGGGCGATGTCGCCGCCGGCCTTCTTGTCGAGGCTGGCGCGCAGGCCGTTGTTGATGATGTCCAGGGCCTTCGAGATGGCGGCGCCGCGTTCGGCGATATGGCCGGCCGCCATGTGGTTGGCGGCGCTCTTGACGGCGACCAGGGCGCCGTCGTACAGCATGACGATCAGTTTATGGGGCGAGGCGGAAATCACCGAGGTTTCCAGTCCTACTTTGGCATAGGCGTTGACGCCGCGCTGCATCGATCCAAACATCGTGAACCTCCAAATACTTCATGGCCGGGAAGCAGGCGCCTGGCGCCATCGCTCCCCCAATAAATTGTGTGCTGCAGCTGGTCGGGGCGGCGTTGCTGCCGCGGTGCCATTCTTCAGCGTGGGTAGTTTACTGGCTTAACGGCAGCTTCTAACCGGACTTGAGAGTGGGGAATACCCGGCTTTTTCCGGTTTTGTCATCCGGACAAGGAAATGCGGCGGCAAGGGTAGACCGTGTGGAGGATGCCGGAGGGGTGCGGCGCGCAGCCGCGCAGGACGAGGCGGCTGCGCAGTCAGTCGTTTCTCGGCTGCTGGCGGCGTTCGTGATGACGCCGCAGTGCGGGCGAGGCAAGCGCGCGCGCCAGGATCGAGCGGGGGACATTGCAGGTGTCGAGATACTTCAGGGCGAAATCCACCCCGCGTATATCGACCAGGTACAGAGCATATTCAGCCGTCAGGGCCGTTTGCTCGTCGGTTCTTCGTTGCATCATAACGCCTCGGATATCCACACGCAGCGCTCCAGCCCCCTGGGCCGCAACAAGCTGCGTTGGCATAATGATATCCAGAGCGCCCATGCGTGCGTTCCGCTGATTTGTGAGGAATTGTTTCCGTCGTAGGACTGTCCTAGTAGGACAGACCCGAAAAACGCATTTATGCCCCCGCCGCACGCTTGGAAAGGACGCCACGCGCCGGCGCGTCGACGAGATAGCGGCCGGCATCGGCCCCGCCCAAGGGGCGCGCATACAGGTAGCCCCGGGCCTGGGTCGCAGCCGGTGGCGCGCAGGGCTGCGGCCTGCGCCGCCACTTCGACCCCTTCGGCCACCACGCGCAGGTTCAGGCTGTGGCCATGGCGACGATGGCGGCGACGATGGCGCGCGCATCGCTGCTGTGCACCATGTCGTGGACAAACGATTTGTCGATCTTGAGCTTGTCGATCGGCAGGCGCTTGAGGTAGCCGAAGCTCGAGTAGCCGGTGCCGAAGTCGTCGATGCTGAGCGTGACCCCGAGGGCGCGCAGGCGGTGCATGATGGCCAGGCTGCGCTCGGGTTCGGCCATGGACACGCTTTCGGTCAGTTCCAGCTCCAGCAGGCCCGCGCGCAGGCCGGCCGTGCCCAGCAGCGCCTCCACCCGGGGCCACCACGTCGCCCTGCAGGAACTGGCGCGCCGACAGGTTGACGGCCACCGGCACCTCGGGCAGGCCGGCATTGCGCCAGGCGACCATCTGGGCAATGGCGGTGCCGACGATCCATTCGCCGATCGGCACGATCAGGCCGGTTTCCTCGGCGATCGGCACGAATTCCTCTGGCGACACCACGCCGTATTCCGGATGGCGCCAGCGCAGCAGCGCCTCGAAGCCGGCCAGCCAGCCGCGCTGCAGGTCGATCTTCGGCTGGTATTGCAGGAACAGTTCGCCACGCTCGAGCGCGCGCCGCAGCTGGCTCTCGAGCGCCATGCGCCGGCCCAGTTCCGGCGCTGGCCAGGCGAGAAATGCTCGATGCGCGCGCCGCCCAGGCTTTTGCATGGCGCATCGCGGTGGCCGCATTGCCGAGCAGGCTGTCGGCATCGTCGCCATCCCGGGGAAGCGGGCAAAGCCGATGCTGCAGGTGATGGCGACTTCCTTGCCGGACCAGCTCACGCTGTGGTTGACCTCGTGCATCAAGCGGTTCAGGCGCGTTTCGAGTTCTGCCGGCGTGCCGGGCGTCCCGATCAGGAGCGCGAATTCGTCGTTGCCGGTGCGCGCCAGCATGTCGCCGGGGCGAGTTCGGCTTCCAGCGCGCGCGTCACCGCCACCAGCGCGGCGTCGCCGGCCAGGTGGCCGAGCGCCTCGTTGATGCGCTTGAAGCGGTCGATGTTCAGGCAGGCGAGGGGGCGTGCCGTGCCGCTGGTGCCGCGCCACTCGGGCATGCGGTCGCGCAGCGTGCAGCAGTGCCTGGCGGTTGGCCAGGCCCGTGAGGGTATCGTGGGTCAGCAGGAATTCGACCTGGCCAGCCGCCGCTGCCAGCTGGGTGCCCGAGCCGCGGGATTGCAACTGTTCGTGCAGCTGCTGCGCGGCCCGCGCCAACTGGCGGTGGTAGATCAGTTCCTCGACCATGCGCGCCAGCTCGTGCATTTCCTCCAGCTCGGCCTCGCCGATCTCGCGCGGCTTCGTGTCGAGGATGCACAGGGTGCCCAGCTTGGCCCGCTCCACCGAATACAGCTGCACGCCCGCATAAAAGCGCACGTGGGGCTCGCCGAGCACGATCGGGTTGTCGGCAAAACGCGGGTCGCGGCTGGCGTCCGGCACCACCAAAGGCTGGTCGGTGAGGATGGCGTGGCCGCAGAACGAGACGTCGCGCGAGGTGTACTGGGCGGCAAAGCCGCAGCGCGACTTGAACCACTGGGTGTCGCTGCCGACCAGCGAAATCAGCGCGGTCGGCACATCGAGCAGCTTGGCGGTCAGGCGGGTGATGCGGTCGAAGGCTTCCTCCGGCCCGGTACCGAACAGGCTGGTCGCATGCAGCGCGGCCAGCCGCGACGCTTCGTCTACCGGGATCTGAGGTGTCATCATGGGCGCAAGGGCCAGCCGCATCGCCGATACGGCTGTGATCGTGAATTACTTTGCATTACGCCAGAAGCGGGCGGATTTTGCAAATGGCGCACAATTGTAAAATCGCGTGCCCGTGCGCCCGGGCGGTGCCGGGACTAGGCCTGGGTTGCCAGCGCGTCCTTCACGGCGTCGATCACGCCGGCCCAATCGCCCGGCTTGTCCTGGCGGAACAGGCGCGCGTCCGGGTACCACGGCGAGTCCGTGCGCACGGTCAGCCAGCGCCAGTCGGCCACCTGCGGCAGCATCACCCACAAGGGCTTGCCGAGGGCGCCGGCCAGGTGGGCCACGCTGGTGTCGACCGCGATGACCACGTCCATCAGTTCGCACAGGGCGGCGGTGTCGGAAAAGTCGTTCAGGTGCGCGTCCATGCGCACTACCGGCGAGGCGTCGAGGGCGTCGCGGTCGGCGTCGCGGTATTCCTTCTGCAGCGAGACGAACTGGCAGTCGAGCTCCAGCAGACGCGCCAGCAGTGCAAACGGGATACTGCGGTTGTGGTCGTTGGCGTGCTGGGCGTTGCCGCTCCAGACCAGGCCGACGCGCGGCCGCGTGCGCGGGCCCAGGCGTGCTTCCCACTCGGCCAGGCGCGCAGGCTCGGCCTGCAGGTAGCGGCGCATCGCCGGGATCGAAGCGAGCTCGGTGCCAAAGGCGAGCGGCAGCGACATCAGCGAGCTGTGATAGTCGAAAGCGGGCAGCGCGTCGCCCTTGGCGATGACCTGGTCGACGCCGGGAGGCCCGCCAGCAGGCCGCGCAGCGGCTTCTGCACTTCCAGCACGACATGCGCGCCGCGCGCCTTGACCATGGCGGCGTAGCGGCAGAACTGCAGCGTGTCGCCCAGGCCCTGTTCGGCCCACAGCAGGATGGTCTTGCCGGCCAGCGATTCCTGGCCGCTCCAGTCAGGCGCGGTGAAGTCGCGCTTTTCGGCATAGCAGCTCAGCACTTCGTTATTCCAGCGCCACTCGTAGCCGCGCCAGCCGTCGAGCAGGTTCCCGTATTGCAGGTTCAACAGCGCGCGGTTCCAGTGCGGCGGCGCGTAGCCGGGATGGATGGCGATGGCCTTGTCGAAGCAGCCGAGGGCATCCTCGTAGCGGCGCAGTGCCTCGTAGGCGTTGCCGCGGTTGTTCCAGGCGGCGGCGCTGTCGCCCTTCAGTGCCAGCACGAGGTCGTAGGCGGCCAGGGCCTCTTCGCTGCGGCCCATGTCCTGCAGGATGTTCGCGCGGTTGAGCAGGCCATCGGTGTATTCCGGGTCGATGGCGAGGGATGCGTCGAAGGAGGCCATGGCTTCCTCGAGGCGGCGCAGGCGCTGCAGCGCGATGCCGCGGCCGTTGTAGGCCGACGTGAGCGTGCTGTCGAGTGCGATGGCGATGTCGAGGCTTTTCAGGGCGCTGTCCATCTTGCCCAGTTCGATCAGCAGGTAGCCGAGGCTGACGCGGAACACGGCCGAGCCGGCATCGAGCTCCACCGCGCGCTGGTAGTTCTCCAGTGCTTCCCCGCGGCGGCGCAGGTGGCGCAGCACGTTGGCGCGGCCGTGCCAGCCTTCGGCCGCCTGCGGGAAGCGTTCCAGCAGGGTGTCGTAGGTGTCCAGTGCCTCGTCGAAGCGGCCCAGCGTGCGCAAGGCCTTGGCGTAATTGATGCCGGCGTCGGGATAGTCCGGGTGCCGCGTGCGTGCCAGTGCATAGGCGTCCAGCGCCTCCTCATGGCGGCCTTCGTCCAGCAGGATGTTGCCGCGGTTGTTGAGGGCTTCGGCATGGCTTGGGTCGAGCGCCAGCGCGCGCTCGCAGGCGGCCAGGGCTTCCTCGTGCCGCTTCAGTTCCAGCAGTACCGAGGCGCAGTTGTTCCAGACAGCGACATCGCGCGGTGCCAGTTCGAGCGCACGGCGGTAACTCGCCAGCGCCTCCTCGTAGCGCTTCAACTGCTGCAATACATTACCGCGGTTATATAGTGCATCGACATTGCCCGGCGATAGCGCCAGCGCCTGGGTATAGCTCTGCAGGGCGGAGGCGTGCTCGCCGATCGCCTTGAAGATATTGCCGAGGTTGCTATACACGGAAGAGACGTTCGGATTCACGCTGATCGCCTCGCCCATGAATTGCAGGGCCAGTTCGTGGTTGCCGCTCTGGTAACCGAGGATGCCGATGTGGTGCAGCGTGTCGAAATGGCGCCCATCGCGCGCCAGCGCGGCTTCGTACTGGGCAAAGGCGGCGTCAAGCTGCCCCTTCTGGTGCGCGGCGAGGCCGGCGGCGAACAGGCGGTCTGCCGGAGTTTGCTTCTTCTTCATATAAGACGGGCTTTCGCTGGGTACGCCCCTCCGACAGGAGCTCGGCGTGCGTACGGGTTCGATGCGGCAGTATCCGCAGGGTAGGCCACAGTGTAGTTCGACAGTGCCAAGGGGCAAGGGAAGAACAAAAGGGGAAATTGCCGCTAAATATTTCTCTGGCGCTGCCGTGAACAGGCCTGTTGCATCAGAGAAGTCAGCAGTCGCGGTTCCGATGCAAAATTGCTCACAAAAAATTTTTTGAAGAAATTCCTCAAGGTTTTGCAAGGGGTTCCGTTAAAGAATACAAGCGAGCGGGAAACGAAAAACGCGACGCAAGAAATCAACCAAACCCTGATAGCAGCACTAACACCGAACTGCCCACTGGAGAATGACCATGTCGACGATCAATACCAACCTGTCCTCGCTGAACGCACAACGCAACATCAACAAGTCGTCCAACGAACTGTCCACCTCGATGCAACGCCTGTCGTCGGGCCTGCGCGTCAACAGCGCCAAGGACGACGCTGCCGGCATGTCGATCGCCACGAAGATGGATTCCCAGATCCGCGGCATGTCGCAAGCTTCCCGTAACGCCAACGACGGCATCTCGATGATGCAGACCGCCGACGGCGCACTGTCGAACATCTCGGACGCACTGCAGCGTATGCGTGAACTGGCTGTCCAGGGCGCGAACGCCACGAACGGCACCGAAGAATGGTCGAACATCGACACCGAAATCAAGGCACTGAACACCGAAATCGGCCGTATCGCTTCGGACACCAAGTTCAACGGTAATGCCCTGCTGACCGCGACCGCCGTGTCGAAGGACATCCAGGTCGGCGCCGACTCGGGCCAGAAGATCACCGTCAGCTTCGGCGCCAACACCGCCTACGCCGGCCTGCAATCGACGGCTGTCGCCGTCAGCGACGTGACCAGCGCATCGGCCGCCATCAGCGCCATCGACGGCGCCCTGAAGGCCCTGAACACCGAGCGCGCTTCGCTGGGTACCGCGCAGAACCGCATGGGCTACGCCATCAGCAACCTGGCTACCTCGGTCGAGAACCAGTCGGCAGCAAAGAGCCGCATCACCGACACCGACTACGCTTCGGAAACCAGCAAGCTGAGCCGTGCGCAGATCCTGCAGCAGGCCGGTACCGCGATGCTGGCCCAGGCCAACTCGGCACCGAACAGCGTGATGTCCCTGCTGCGCGGCTAATCGATCGGTATAATCGACCGGTTCCGGTTCGAACGATGACTATGCGGGGCACGGCCCCGCATAGTCATTCATAACGAGGTGTTCCGATGCTGCAACCTGTAAATGCTGGAAACCCTTCGGCCGTCGCTGGCAACAGCGCACGGCCGCTTGTCGATGGCGCGGCGAAAGCGGGCGCGCCGGCGGCGGTCGCACCCGGCATGCCGGTCCAGGCCGGCAAGAAAGCCGAACATATCGAGCTGGGCAATGCTGTTGCCGACCTCAACAAGGTAGCCCAGGCCGCGTCGCAAGGCGTGCGCTTCTCGATCGACGAAGACACGGGCCGCACCGTGGTCAAGGTGGTCGACACCCAGACCGACAAGGTGCTGCGCCAGATCCCGACGATCGAGGCCTTGAAGCTGTGGCGCTCGATCGAGCAAATGCAAGGCGTAATGTTGCGCGACAAGGCGTAAGGCGCGGCGCGCCCTGACCAATCCGATGGGAGAAACACATGGCGACGATTAGTGGTGCAGGTATGTTGTCCGGACTGCCGGTGGACAGTCTCGTCTCGTCCCTGATGGGTGTCGAGCGCCAGCCGCTGGCGAACATGCAGTCGAAACAGGCCAGCTTCAGTTCCAAGCTGTCCGCTTTCGGTACGCTGAAAAGTGCCGTGTCGGCCTTCCAGACCGCCGTCAAGAACGTCTCGGGCGACGCCCTGGCGGCCCTGACCGCCACCTCGAGCAAGAGCGAGACCGTGGGCGTGAGCGTGGCCAAGGGCAGCGGCGCCAGCGCCGGCAGCTATGCCATCGAAGTAAGCAAGCTGGCGCAAAGCGACAAGCTGGTGTCGAGCGGCGTGGCCGCCAACACCACCTTCACCGCCGCCGGCAGCGCGATGGAAATCAGCATTGGCGGCAAGACCACCAAGCTGGACCTGGCCGACGGTAACCTGGCCAGCCTGTCTTCCGCCATCAACAAGGCCAATGCCGGCGTCACCGCGACCATCCTCAACGACGGCACCAGCGACCGCCTCGTCATTACCGGCAACAACACCGGCAAGGACAACGGCGTCACCATCAAGGCCAGCGGCAGCCTGGCCGCCTTCGATACCACCGCCGGCAGCATGACGCTGTCGCAGAAGGCGCAGAACGCGGAAATGACGATCGACAGCGTCTCCGTCTCGAAGGCTTCGAACACCGTCACCGACGCGATCAAGGGCGTGACCCTGAACCTGGCGCAGACCAATGTCGGCAGCCCGGTAAAGATCAGCCTGGCAAAAGACACCACCAATGTCACCAAGGACATCAACGCTTTCGTCGATGCCTACAACACCCTGGCCACGGCGGTGAACAAGCAGACGGCCTACAACGCCACCACCAAGACCGGGGCCGTGCTCAATGGCGACGCCGGCGCGCGTTCCATCCTCACCAATATCCGTGCCGAGCTCGGCAAGGGCGCGAGCGGCGCCGGCGGCCTGGCGACCCTGTCCGACATCGGCATCGCCTTCCAGCGCGACGGCACCCTGAAAATGGAAAAGCCGGACAAGCTGAAAGCTGCCCTGGAGACCAATTTCACCGGCGTCTCGACCCTGTTCTCGGGCACCGACGGCGTGGCCACGCGCCTGAGCAAGGTCACCGAGGACATGCTGGGCTCGAAAGGCCTGTTCAAGAACCGCACCGACGGCCTGAACGCCAGCATCGAGAGCATCAACAAGAGCGCCGACCGGATGGAACTGCAACTGGCACAGACCGAAAAGCGCTACCGCGCCCAGTTCACCTCGCTCGACACGATGATGACGAACATGCAGAACATGAACAGCTACCTGACCCAGCAGCTGGCGGCGCTGGCGGCCAATTCCGGTTATTGACCGGTGCGCGGCTGCGGCTGCGCAGAAACGGCAGGACAAAAAAATGCCCGCGCTTGCGGGCATTTTCGTTTGGCCGGCTACCTGGGCCGTATCAGCTCGCTACCTCGACCCGGTTCTTGCCGGTCTGCTTGGCCTTGTACATGGCACGGTCGACGCGCGCCATCAGGCTGGACAGGTCCTCGTTCGGCAGGCGCAGCGCGACGCCGGCCGAGAAGGTGATCAGGAGCTTCTCGTTGTCGTGCATGAAGAAATGCCGGGTCAGCTCGCGCTGCAGCCGCACCATCGTCTGCACGGCCGCCTCGACCGCGGTCTCGGGCAGCATGATCAGGAATTCCTCGCCGCCGAAACGGGCCACCACGTCGATCGAGCGCAAGGTCGCCTTGGCCACCTTGGCCAGGTGACGCAGCGCGTTGTCGCCGGCCAGGTGGCCATAGGTATCGTTCAGGCGCTTGAAGTTGTCGAGGTCGAGCAGGGCGGCGCACAGGGGCGTGCCGCGGCGGTCGCGCGCGCGCTTTCGCGCTCGAACACGTCGTCCAGGCCGCGCCGGTTCAGGGTGCCGGTCAGCTGGTCCTCGCGCACCAGTTCGCTCATCTGCTGCAGCTTCGCCTCCAGCTCCTTGATGCGGCTTTCGGCTTCCTGCACTTCGCGGTGGGCGGCCAGCATGCGGTCGCGCGAGGCCAGCGCCTCGGCTTGGGCCTGCTTGGTGTCGCGCAGCACCTCGTCGAGCACCGTGTTCAATTCATTGATGTCGCCGGCATGGCGGATGCGGTCGGAGAAGCCGCCCAGCTTGTCGTGGAATTCGCCGGTCGAGGCCGCCACCGAACCGAGCCGGTCGATGAAGGTCATCATCATGTTCTTGACGGTGGCCTTCATGTCCGACAGGTTGTGCTTGAGCTGGCCCTGCTTGTAGATCACGTCCTTCAGGCTGCGCGTCGCGTCTTCCAGCGTGCGGCTGTCGATCGGGCCGGAAATCAGTTCCTGCACGGCGTCGATCTGGCCGCGCATCCAGCTGTCGTCATCGAGCAGTTCGCTGACGTTCTCCAGCAGCAGCTTGAACAGGCGCAGCAGCAACTCCTGCTGCTCGGCGCTGTCGCCGCTGTGCAGTTCCACCTGGAAGCACAGTTCCTTCAGGCGGCTGGCGATTTCCTGCAGCGCCGCTTCGCTGTGCGCGACCTTGACCGCCTGGCCCAGCGACTCCGCTTCGCCGGCCAGTTTCGGGTTGGTGCCCAGCAGCGAGGCCAGGGCGAACGCGAGGGTACGGCTGAGCAGCTCGCGCAACAGGCGCGTGTCGTTGCTTTCCATGCCATAGGTGACGCCGGGCGGAATGCCGCGCCGCAGGTGCTTTTCCACCAGCTGCGACAGCGCCTTGGCGTAGGCATCCCAGTCGCGCGCTTTCACCGCGCGGTTCAGGCGGCGGCCGTAGTCGGCCAGCTCGCCCGGGGTTTCGGTCAACTGCGTGGCGAATTCGCCCAGTACTTCCTCGGCGGCAGGACCGACCGCTGCCGGGACAGCGGGCACCGGCGCAGGTTTCGGAATCCCCGCGATCTCGTTATAGATGTCGCGATAGGCGTCCGGCGTGGGCGCGATGCGGCGCGTCGCCAGGCGGCGGAAGGCTTCCCGGGCGATATCGACCGGGTTGGAAGTGGACGGATTGCTAGGATTGGACATGATGCAGCGTAAAGTTGTTTTCTGTTTATCGCAATGATAAGCAGATTTTCCTGGCCGAATCGCACGAACAGAGGGAGGAAAGCGGCGTACTTACGGCCATGGCTGCTCTGCGGTGTAGAGAGCCTGACAAGGCCTTCAGGCCAGGGCGCAGCGTCGCAGACAGTACGAGTGTACGGCAGGACGCTGCAACGCAGGCATGAAGGGCTTGTCAGGCTCGTTCATTCGACCAGTTGATTGCGGATTGCATAATGCGTCAGTTCCGCGCTGGTCTTCAGGCCCATCTTCGCCAGCAGGCGCGTGCGGTACTCGCTGACGGTTTTCACCGAGAGCGAGAGTTCGCGTGCGATCTCGCTGACGGTCTTGCCCGAGGCGATCATCGTCAGCGTCTGGAATTCGCGGTCCGACAGGCTGTCGTGCACCGGTGCCTCGTGGTCGCTGCCGACCTGCTCGGCCAGCGCCTGGGCCAGGGTGGCGCTGACGTATTTCTGGCCGCCGGCCACCTGCCGGATCGCGGTGACGAGTTCGCGCGGCGCGCTCTGCTTGGTGAGATAACCGGCGGCCCCCGCCTTCAATGCGCGGATCGCGTACTGGTCCTCGCGGTGCATGGACAGCATCAGCACGGCCAGTTCCGGGCGTTCCTGCTTGATCTGCTTGAGCACGTCGATGCCGTTCCGGTCCGGCATCGAGATGTCGAGCAACATCACATGGCAGCGCGACTTGCGGAACAGCTTGATGGCATCGACGCCATTCTCGGCTTCGCCGGCGACGACGATGTCGCGCTGTTCGGCGAGGATCTGTTTCAGGCCTTCGCGTACGATCGCGTGGTCGTCGGCAATGAATACGCGGATGGTGGCTTTGTCGGTCATTCTACGGTGGGCTCGCTTCGCTTGGCCGGCGCCGGGGCCAGCCTGATCTTGATGGTCACCATCGTGCCACCTCCGGGCGCCGCCGACAAGGCCAACGTGCCGCCCAGCGCACGGGCGCGCTCGCTCATGCCGCGCAGGCCGAAGGAGGCCGGTTTCAGGCGGTCGGCCGGGAGAATGCCGCGGCCGTTGTCGCAGATCGAAAGCGTCAGGTGCTGGCGCTGGCGTCTCAGGGTGACGGTGACGCGGGTGGCGCCCGCGTGCTTGGCGACATTCGTCAGCGCTTCCCGGAAGATGCGGAAGAGGGCGGCGGCATGGTCCGGGTCGAGGTCGATCTCGCGCTCGGCACTGCGGAAGATGCAGGCGATGCCGCTGCCCTTCTCGAACTCGCGTGCCTGCCATTCGAGCGCGGCGACGATGCCCAGGTCGAGCGTGGACGGGCGCAGGTCGAGCGAGATGCGGTGCACGGCCTCGATCGTGCGGTCGACCAGGTCGTCGAGGTAGGCGGCCTTTTCCAGCAATTGCGGCTGCTCGGGCGGCAGGCGGCTGCTCAGCATCGACAGCGCCATCTTGATGGCGGTGAGGTTGCCGCCAAGGTCGTCATGGATTTCGCGTGCGATGCGCGTGCGCTCCTGTTCCTTGACCTGTTCGATGTGGTCGGTCAGCTCGGCCAGGCGCGCGCGCGAGCGCAGCACGTCCTGCTGCTCGGTCTTGCTGTCGGTGATGTTGGTCATGATGCCGTCCCACTGGACGGCGCCCCCGGGCGCGGCGTGGGGCGTGGCGCGCAGGTTGATCCACTTGACGTCTTTCCAGGCGTCGATCCAGATCCGGCCTTCCCAGTTCCAGCTAGACAAGCTGATCTTCGAGACCGCCATCGCTTCCAGGTAGCCCTTGCGGTCCTCCGGCAGCAGCAGGCGCAGGAACAGGTCCGGGTCGGCCTGCAGTTGCGCGGGCTGCACGCCCAGCAGCGGCGCGCAGCCCTCGCTCAGGTAGGGGAAGGCATGGGTGCCATCGGCGCCCAGCACGAACTGGTAGACCAGGCCGGGCGTGTGGTTGACGATCGCATCGAAGCGCTTCTGGTAGGCGGCCAGGACCGCCGACACGGCTTCGTCCTGCGACAGGTCGTCGCCGATCGCCAGCAGCAGCGAGCGGCCCTCGCGCTGGGTGCGCAGGAAGGTCAGCCGGGCCGGATAGCTGCTGCCGTCGGCGCGGCGCAGGCGCACCGGCAGGCAGCGCCCCTCGCCGATATCGTCTTTCAATCCTGCAGCCAGCGTCGCCAGGCCGCCGTCGCCGACCTCCTGGATGAGATCGGTCGCTGGCAGGCCGCGCAAGGCAGCGCCGTCGTAGCCGAGGTTCTGGCGCGCGCTGGCGTTGACGTCGACCGGGGACAGCGTGGCGGCATCGATCAGGTAGATTTCGGCAGGGGCGATTCGCATCGGGCCCGGTATCAGTGGCTCGGTCGTGCTCATGGTCGTTCGCTCCCGGCCGGTTTGCGCCGGCGCCGCCAGAGCGCGACGAAACGGCGCAGGGCGCGCGCGCTGCGCGTGGCATGGCGGCTGCCGAAGGGGACGGACGGGCGCAGCTTGCGGCGCAACTGGCGCAGCGCATGGCGCAGGTTCGATACCGAGCGGCGTACCTGGCGGTACGCGCCGCTGGCACGCAGGCGGGCGATGAGCTGGTCCTTGAACATGATGAAGCGATTGTGCCACCGCGCGAACCAGGCCAGCGCCAGCAAGGACGGCAGCGTCAGCACGTAGATGCGCGCGACGACCACCGCGCCGCCCAGCTTGGCGGCGACGAACACCATCACGCCCCAGGCCGGGTGCCCGTGCGCGATGGCCAGCAGCGCCAGCAGCTTCACCGGAAACAGCAGCAGCCCGGGCAGCACGAATATCAGCAGGGCCCAGTAGGGCGGCAGGGCGCGCACCGCGTTTCGAGCGCGCAGCGGCGGCCAGGCGGAAAGCGCCCCGCCGAAGCGGCTGCCCGCTTCCCACAGCCATTGCTCGGCCAGCAGCAGCAGCGCCACCAGGTAGAGCAGGGGCGCCAGCAGCCGGCTGCGCGGCGAGGGCGGGCTTGTCAGTCTGGGACTTGTCATTCTGCGCATGATACGGCATCCACGGCGGCCATTCTTAGGAGAGGCTGAGTCCGGCGGCGACGCTCCGCTACCGTTTCCCGGGGTGCGCCAACTGGGGCTACAATGGACGGATGAACAAGGTGGACGAATGAACAAGGCCTTTGTAAAAGAATCCGATAACGACGACGATGACGAAGCCGTCGCGCTGGCGCAGGCGATCCCCGCCGGTGCCAAGAACTACATCACCCCGGCCGGCTACAAGGCCATCAAGGACGAATTGCTGCAGCTGATCGACGTCGACCGCCCGGAAGTCGTGCGCGTGGTGCACTGGGCCGCCTCGAACGGCGACCGCTCGGAAAACGGCGACTATATCTACGGCAAGCGCCGCCTGCGCGAGATCGACCGCCGCATCCGCTTCCTCACCAAGCGCCTGGATTCGGCCTTCGTCGTCGACCCGAGCGTCCATTACGGTAACGACCAGGTCTTCTTCGGCGCCACCGTCACCTATGTCAACAAGGCAGGCGACGAGCACACCGTCACCATCGTCGGCGTCGACGAGTTCGACCCGCTCAAGGGCAAGATCAGCTGGGTCTCGCCGGTGGCGCGGGCGTTGACCAAGGCGCGCGAAGGCGATGTCATCACGCTGCAGACCCCGCAGGGAAACGAGGAACTCGAGATCGTGTCCGTGGAATATCCGGAGCCGGTCGCCGACTAGGACGGTCTGGCGGCGCCTGGCGCGCCTGACGAAACCTCCCGCATTGCCGCCGTCCCCTGTCGGCACCACGACATCGGTGCCATGCGCACAGAGGTCGTCTCGCAAGTGACCGCGTCCGTTCCACTTCCCATCCACACGAGCATGTGCCGGTCTGGACACGGCAGCTGGCCGTGTCCAGACCGCGTCCCGCTTGTGCGGCTTTTGACAATACACAAAATGTGCATGATACTGAACGTGGTGGAATCGTTTCCATTTAATCGCGATGGGAAATGACATCGGCCGGGATCGAGTGCCGCCTGTAAGTAAATCCTAACTATAAATTCGGAGACTTTACACATGAAGATAAGGACGATCCACGTCTGTCTGGCCTCACTCCTGCTCGCGCCGCTGCTGTCGGCCGGCGCTGCGGACTGCACCTTGCAGGCCGAAAATTACACGACCGCGTTCGACACCACCGCCGGCAACACCGGCAACGTCTACCGCGCCGACAACGTCGATATCGAAGCGACGAGCGATGCCGGCGGCGGATTCGATGTGGGCTGGACAGCCAACGGCGAATGGCTGGCGCACAACAATGTCACTTTCCCGACCTCCGGCGCCTACACCATCGCCTACCGGGTTGCCGCTCCCGCGGCAGGAGGCCAGATTTCCGCCGACCTGAATGGCGGTTCGATCCCGCTGGGGTCCACCCTGGTGCCTGCGACCGGCGGCTGGCAGAACTGGACGACCGTGCAGCGCACCATCAACGTCAATGCCGGTACCTATAACCTCGGCACTTTCATCAGCAGCGCGGGCTTTAACCTGAACTGGATCCGGATCACTGGCGCAAGCTGCGGCACGCCGCCGCCAAGCAACTGGACGCTGGTCTGGTCGGACGAGTTCAACGGCACCGCGCTGGACACCTCGAAGTGGAACATCGAGGTCAATGGCAATGGCGGCGGCAACAACGAATTGCAGTACTACACCGCCCGTCCGGAAAACATCCGCGTCACCGGTGGCGAACTCGTGATCGAAGCGCGCAAGGAAGCCTATGGGGGCAAGGGGTACACCTCGGGCCGCATCACCACCCAGAACAAGGCCAGCTGGCAATACGGCCGGATGGAAGCGCGCATGAAAATCCCGACCGGGAAAGGGACCTGGCCGGCCTTCTGGATGCTGGGTAATTCCATCAGCAGCATCGGCTGGCCCGCCAGCGGTGAAATCGACATCATGGAGCACGTCAATTCCGAAGCGTTTGTTCACGGCACGATCCACTGGTCGGATCAGAACAATGCCTACGCCAATTATGGCGGCCCATCAGGCGGCCTGGACTTCTCGCAGTACCACGTGTATGCGGTGGAATGGGATGCGTCGACCATCCGCTGGTATGTGGATGGCAACAAGTTCCACGAAGTGAATATCGCTGGCGGCATCAACGGCACCTCGGAGTTCCACGCGCCATACTTCCTCCTGTTTAACCTGGCCGTCGGCGGCAACTGGCCTGGCAGCCCGGATGCATCGACCGTCTTCCCGAACAGGATGCAGGTCGATTACGTGCGGGTCTACCGCAGGTAAGGCGGATCGCGCATTTCCTCGAACCTGCACGCTTCAAAGCGCCCCGAGAGGGGCGCTGCTGTGTTCGGGCAGACACGCAATCCCGCTGCACGGGCAAGCTCCGGAGCAGCGGCATCAACAAGAGGCGGCAAGCTGTCCGACAATGTCACACGGTTCGCCAGGCACGCGCGCAACGCTGGCTAAGAGCCTATCCCGGTAGTCCGGGGAAAGCTGGTGGCGATGCATGGCAAGCGCGGGCAAGGCGCGAGGAGGCCGCATGGCTGGCCATGCAACGACGAGCAACGCAGCACGCGTTTGTCAGGCGCGCCAGCAGCGACTCCGGACTACCGGGATAGGCTCTAAGTACTCGACCGAAAATAAATGGGAATTTTGGCAAACAGAACTGGATGCGGTGCAAGGCGGCGAGCGCGCCGCAGTGCGAGCACTGCCCCGCAAGCGGACGCGAGCCGACGCAGCAACGCGCCGGTTCTGGAAGCCAAAAACACATTTATTTTTGGGTGAGTACTTAGAATGAGACGGCCTCGCCACGGGCGAGCAACAGCTTGCGCTCCTGGTCGAGGGCTGCGTCGATGTGCTCCTCGTCTCCATCCCAAACGAACTGGAATGGCTTTTCCGGCGTCGAGCTCTGCACGAGCTTGATCAGTACCCTGGCGCCTGGTCTGGCCTGTTTTGCGCGCAGAATCCTGCGGCCGGCGCTCCAGACCGAGCAGCTCCGGGTATTGACCCTGACTTCAAAGGTCTCGCGTGGCTTGTCGTCAAAATATTCCAGGAAGTCGTCGAGATCGGGCGACGCTGGGTCTGCGCTTGCAGGCGCCTCGACCGGTACAGCGGGGACGGCGGCAACGACCTCGCGCGGCGCGCCTTTCCACCTGCCGTTCAGGCCAATACCGTCGTCCGCATTGCAGCCGTATTGCTCGATGTAATGCGATTCCACCTTGAAGATGTCGACGGTATCAAGAACATTGCAGAGGTAAATAAGGGAAATCGCATGCTCTGCCTTTACCGCGTCGGCAAGCGCGTAGTGGACGCGGCGGTAATTCTTTCCCTTCCTGTAGGGCAGCCCCTGGCGCAGTTTGTCCACATTGCGCGGGTAATGCTGGGTAGGGCGTCGATCGCCGCCGTTGGCCTTGCCGATATAGCGGCCGATCAGCTGGCCCAGCAAGTCGTGTATCTCCCACATGTAGATCAGCGGGGCCTTGACGTCGACATGTCCGGCAAACACGCTATAGCGCATCTTCATTGTTGTCTTCATTTCATCGTAGCGTGCTCGGTGTTGGCTTCCGGCCGGGCCCGGTCCTGCAGGCGCGCGTCGATCGCCTGCAGCAGCGCGGCCAGCGGGGCGTTCAGGTTGTCGAACCGGTTCGGATTGAGCATGGGCTGCACGACTAGCGTCATGTCTTTCTTCGCCGTCACGGCATAGGCGAACGGCGCCATCACGAGGCCGTGGCCGATTGCCGGAATCGTCAAGGCCTTGCCGCGCCTGCCGCCGGCCAGGGGCACCTCCACCCCTTCGGTTCCGGACTGAACGGCCGCCACCAGCGGGGCAGGCATGGCGGCCACCGCCCGCCTGGCCTCGGCCACCTGCTTGCCGACGGTGGCCTCGACGCTGGCCGGGCCCAGCGTGCCGCTGCTGCACAGCGCCACGACGATGTCGCCGGAAGCGCCCTCGTCCATGACGACGAAGGACCTGACCCAGGGGCATCCGGGGAGGGTCCTGCTGTCGTCGATCTCGCTCCCGACACCTTCGACGCGCTCGTGCTTGAAGTGCTCGGCGATGAGCTTGGGGTCGATCCGCTCCAGCGGGTTGGCTGCGGCGGCATGGGCGGGATCCCAGCCGTGGAAACAGGACAGGGACAGGGCAAAGATCGCGGCGACCGAGGCGGGCTTGCGCATCATGTTGTTCTTTCTTCTGATAGTGTTTCTTCGTACCGGTTCAAGGCCGGGCCGCCGGGCGTACGGTCGTCACCAGCACCGGCAGCGACCAGGCGCCACCGACCACCAGCGGCATGCACTGGCCCGTCGTGCCTTGACTGGCATGGACGAAGCGGCGGCCGTTCCACACCCATTTCTCAATCTCCGCGCAGTCGCCAAGGCTATCCAGTTTGTGGGATGCGCTGATCGCACCGTCTGCATAGCCGCTGGCGTGCGGCGTCACCATCCGGGGCGCGTACGGTGCTTTGGCGTTGACGACCCAGTACCCTTCGCCTTCGTTATACGCCGTGACCCAGCACACTGTGGAAACCAGCAGTTTCGTGGCCGACAGCCGGTGCACGGTCATCTCGCCCGGGGGCTGTCCCTGCTCGAGCGTCGAACACTCCTTCGTCGATGCCGCCAGCGCGCTACGCAGCGACGCGCGCTCCGATGCCGGCAGCGAAATCGGCCCGCCAGGCGGCACCGCGGCGGCCTGGATGACAGGCACCGGCAAAGGCGGCAGGACTGTGTTCTCGTCCCGCGTTCCCTTGCGCATGACGGAGCCTGGTGTGCCTAGCCGGCCCTGGAACTCATCCATCTTCAGCAGGACGGCGGCAGCGCCCGCATCGGACAGCTTCCAGCTGCGCCGTCCGTCCGACCAGGCGATCTGGCTGTTCCTGGTCAAGGCAAGGACCAGGAGGATGGTCTGCTGCTGCGGCAGCGGAAAGGTGCCTGTTCGATGATCGAGGACGACGGTGCCGGATGGCTTGCCATCGATCCTCAATGTCAGGGACAGCTCGCGCGCCCAGTTCACCATCGTCTCTTCGTCGAGCTGGACCTCTCCCTGGATCGGCGTGTGCGGACCGGCTTCCCGTGTCAGCAGCACCGAGACCGGCAAGGGCGCGCGACCCGATGCATTGTCCTCGTCGCTGCCGACCTCGTCGTAATACCCGGCCGCGCGGCATGTGCGCGTGTTGTCGCAGGCGAGGTCCCAGGCCAGGTGGGTGAACTGCATGCTGGCGGGCCGCGCGGCGTGTGCGCAGGAAAGGCCGGCGAGCACGAGCAGGGCAAAAGACAGGGTCGATGTTTTCAGATGCATCTGTTCCAAGGGTGGCGGAGGCGCCGAAACGGCAAGGGAAGGGCAAAACGCACGAAACCAGGCGCCATTGTGCCGCAAAGCGGTGCCCCAAAGTCCATCGATTGTCACACAGCGGCACAGCCGGGGCGAAATCGGCCCGGACTGGTAAGATGGCGTTTTGCCGCGTGCCTTCGCGCCGCCCTGGCCCATCATGAACCGTTCCAATGACACCGCACGCGAGTCCGACGTCCTGGCCGCGCTGCGGCGGGCCACGTCCTCGCGCCACGAGCGCCTCGACAGCGGCTTGCCGCTTTCCGCGCTAGACGCCACGCTTGCCGACTACGCCCATCACCTGCAGCTGCTGCGCGCCTGGCTGCTGCCGCTGGCTGCCGCCTGGCCAGGTCGTGACGACGGTCCCCAGGGCGAAAGCATCTCACCGGCACCGCACCTGGCCCTGATCGAGGCCGACCTTGCCGATCCGGCGCTCGCCTCCTGTCCCGCCGCCGCGTTCGCCCCAAGCCTGGCCTGGCCGGAGGAGGCCAGCCCCGCCACCGCTGGGGCGCGGCCTACGTCGTCGAAGGCTCGCAGCTCGGCGGCGCTGTGCTCTACAAGCGGCTGGCGGCCCAGCTGGCCCCGCATCCGCTGCGCTACCTGCACGGCGCGGGCGAGCGGGCCCGGTCCGCGCTGGCGCGCCTTCATGGCCGGCTTGCGAGAGGGCGTGCAGACGCCGCACGAGGTCGCCGACGCCTGCCGCGGCGCCTGCGATGCCTTCGACCGCATCCTGGCGCTGGCATTCGACGGCCACTGAGCCGCCGAGCCGCTCTGGCGCCTCGGTCCCCCGCCGGGTGAACGGGCCACGTGGCGCGGCGCCCACATATCTTTCCCGTTAGAACATTTCCTTCTTGTAATAATGCAATTATCAGATATACCATCATGTGTACTGACAGCACATGGGGAATCCTTACGTCAATCCCCTGCGGATTTGTCTTACATTTAGCTGGTCCTGCTAACGATCCTGGCACCCGAGGTCGCGCAGAAGGCATGTCGACCCCTAAGCGTGCATGAGGCCCGATCCGACGTGTATGAAACGTAACGCGCGGTTTGTTCGCAAATCTACAGCTAATTTCTTGCGAGAAAACAAGATTCTAATTCATAATGGATCTGTGGAAATAATCGAATCCGGTCATAAACAAATGGCCTGGCGATCCCGATTTTTCCCATTTGTGGCGCTCTGAACAAGAGACGCCCTTTCCGGATCATATTCTATTAAAACAATGAAAACTGCTTCCTTTCTGATTGTCCTGTCCGCCGCTTTGCTCACCGGCTGCGCCTCCGTTAACATGGCACCTAAAGAAGAGTCTGCTAAAGCAAAACAATTCAATCCACCTGCAGCCAACAAAGCCGGAGTCTACGTTTATCGCAATAGTTTCGTCGGCAAGGCGCTCAAGAAAGACATTTGGATTGATGGTAAGTGCGTCGGCGAAAGTGCGCCAGACGTGTTCTTCTATACCGAAGTCGAAGGCGGCAAAACCCACAAGATTGACACCGAATCGGAATTCTCGCCGAATACGCTGGAGCTGATGTTTGAAGCCGGGAAAAATTACTTCGTCCGCCAATACATCAAGATGGGTGTATTCGTGGGTGGCGCCCGCTTAGAGCAAGTCCCGGAAGAGCAGGGCAAGCGTGAGGTTGCTCAGCTGGAAATGGCCCAGGTGGGTAGCTGCAGCGCCGGCAAATAACAGCCGTACCTGGCAAGACGCCGCTTGCCGGGATATGTACTGCGAGGGCTGGGCTAATTTGGTCCAGCCTTTCTTATTTTGCCGACACGCACTTGCTGTCGTCTATTTTCAAGCGCTTGGGTTCGTTTGCTGCAGCGCGTTCGCCTCCGGCAGAATCGGATAATTCACCGACACGAAGACCACGCCCTTGGGCACTCAGCGCGCGACCTTGTTGTCCACTACGCCGCCACGCCCTTGTCGCCGTGCTTCCAGCCGCCGCTGTGGACCATGAAAATGACGGACGCGCCGCTTGAACCGGCTCGCGGCGCGTAGACATCGAAGCGTTCGGCCGGGTCGCCGCCATAGGCCAGGTCGCGTGTCACGCGCACGTCCGCCGGGCACCGCGGCGACGGTGCCACGCCCGAGGCCTGCGAAGCCGCCGTCGTCCTCGCCCTGCGCCGCCTGCCGCTGCGCACGCCGCACCTTGAACCAGTTGCGTACCGGACCGGCATGGGTGGGCAGTACCAGCGACATTGTCAGGGCAGCGGCCAGGACCAATCCAAGCCCCCTTGCAATCGGGGTGCGCTTCATGGATCGTCCTTTGAGTGAGGAAAGTTATTCTATTTCGGCAATAAGTTGTTGGCTTGAATATTTACACATCGGTACAATCGCAACAATGTTCCGCTTCCCGATGTCAAGGCGCGGCCGTTCGATACACTGGAATATTTTCCCCGCTGCCGTCCGTGACGATAGCGATCATTGACCACTTCTCCCGCTTCTCCATCCCGCCATGAAACTCATCCCTCTTGTCGCATGTCTGTGCTCGCTCGTCATGCCGCTGTGCGCGCAGGCGCAGTTCGTGTCTACGAAAAAATTGCCTTCCGTGGCCCGACCCGGCCCTGGTGGTCCCTGCAAGAAACCGGAGTATCCGATGTCGGCGGCGCGTAACAACGAGGAAGGTGTGGTGACGCTGGCCTACCTGGTGGACAAGGATGGGGCTATCCTCGACGGGAAGATCGTGAAATCGTCGGGATTTTCCACGCTCGACAGAACCGCCCTGGTCGAACTGGCAAAATGCGCTTACAAGATCCCCGAAGGAGCGACGGAGCCGGCGTGGGTGAGCTTTAACTATACCTGGAGCCTGGAATAGGACAGTCCCGGCAATACCGCGATAACCGACCCACGGCGTTCTCCGCACAGGGTGGGCCGCGGCGCAGGCGTCGTTGAACCGGCCTTTGCCTGACCGGGAAATTCGAACTTCGTAGAGCGAAAGGAATGTGACATGGCCAAACTCGTATTCGGGATGAACGTGTCCCTGGACGGCTACGTCGACCATACGGGCTTTGCTCCCGGTCCTGTACTGTTCCGCCATTTCATCGAAGAGGCCCGGGCCCAGGCGGGCAGCGTCTATGGTCGTCACATGTACGAGATCATGCGCTACTGGGACGAGGACCATCCCGAGTGGGACGAGGACAGGCGGGCCTTTGCGCAGGCATGGCGCCGCCAGCGCAAGTGGGTTGTGTCGCGCACCTTGACCTCGGTAGGGCCGAATGCCGAGCTGGTGCCGGATGACCTCGGGGCGCGCTGCGCGCCCTGCGCGCCGAGCACGAGGGCGAAATCGAGGTCGCAGGGACGGTCCTGGCACACAGCGTCGCCGAACTCGGCCTGATCGACGAGTACCGCATCTACCTGCATCCCGTCGTGCTCGGTGGCGGGAAGCCGTATTTTGCCGGACCGCGGCCGCCGCTGCGCCTTGTGGCCCACGACCGGATCGACGAGAACGTACTCCGCCTGCGCTACGTGCCCGCCTGAAGCCGGCGCTCCCAAAACAAAACAGCCCACGTCGCGTGGGCTGTCGATAAAGTAGTGGGCCTTAGGCCCGTTCGCGCTCGACCCGGTTGACGCCCGCCACCCGCCGCAGGTTGCGGATCAGATGCGCCAGGTGCACGCGGTCCTTCACCTGGATGGTGAAGCGCAGCTGCGTCATCATGTTCTCGTCGTCCTCGTCCATCCCGACATAGGTGATGTTGCCGTCGGACTCGCCGATTTCGGCCGCCACGCGCGCGAGAATGCCTTTTTCGTTGTTGATCAACAGGCGGATGCGGCAGTCGAAGCGGCGGTTCAGTTCCTCGCCCCATTGCACCGCGATCCAGCGGTCCGGTTCCTTGGCGCGCAGGCGCTTGGCCGGCAGGCAGTCACCGGTGTGCACCACCAGGCCCTGGTCGCGCCGCAATTGGCCCGTGATCGCGTCCCCGGGAATCGGCAAACAGCAGGGTGCCAGCTGCACCGACACGCCTTCGCTGCCGTAGATCGTGACGGGGTCGATATCGGCGGCCATCGGCTGGGTCGATGGCGGCAGGTCGGATTCGCCTTCGATCAGGCCGAAAATGTGGCGCGCGACGAGGGCCGGCATGCGCTTGCCGATGCCGATGTCGGCATACAGCTCGTCCATCGACTTGGCCGAGGATTCCGCCAGCAGCTTCTCGATCGTCAGTTGCGACAGGTTCGGATCGATGTTGCGTGCCGCCAGGGCGCCGGCCAGCAGTTCCTGGCCGAGTTCGACCGATTCGTTGACGTTGATCGTGCGCAGGTAGTGGCGGATTGCCGAGCGCGCCTTGCCGGTGCGCACGTAGCTGAGCCAGGTCGGGCTCGGGCGCGAATCCGGGTCGGTGACGATTTCGACGATGTCGCCGTTGTGCAGCTCGGTGCGCAGCGGCTGGGTGTCGTTGTTGATTTTTACCGCCACCGTGTGGTCGCCGATGCCGGTGTGGATCGAGTAGGCGAAGTCGAGCGCCGTGGCGCCGCGCGGCAGGGCGATGATCTTCGACTTCGGCGTGAACACGTAGACCGAATCCGGGAACAGGTCGACCTTGACGTGTTCGAGGAATTCGGCCGAGTCGCCGGTCTGCTGCTGGATGTCGAGCAGCGACTGCAGCCAGGCGTGGGTACGCTGCTGCAGGTCCGACATGTTCTGGTCGCCGGTCTTGTAGAGCCAGTGCGCCGCCACGCCGGATTCCGCGGTGCGGTGCATGTCCTGGGTACGGATCTGGAATTCGACAGGGGTGCCGTAGGGGCCGATCAGGGTGGTGTGTAGTGACTGATACCCGTTGATCTTGCGGATCGCGATGTAGTCCTTGAACTTGCCCGGCATCGGCTTGTACAGCCCGTGCAGGGAACCGAGCGTGACATAACAGTTCGGGACGGTATCGACGACGACGCGGAAGCCATACACGTCGAGCACCTGCGAGAACGACAGGTGCTTGTTGCGCATCTTCTTGTAGATGCCGTACAGGGTCTTTTCGCGGCCGTAGACCTCCGCATGGATGCCGGCCATCGACAGCGTGTGCTTGACCGATTCCAGGATCTTCTTCACCACCTCGCGGCGGTTGCCGCGCGCGGCCTTGACCGCTTTCGACAGCGTGCGGTAGCGCAGCGGGTACAGGTGCGAGAAGGCCAGGTCCTGCAGCTCGCGGTAGATGTTGTTCAGGCCAAGGCGGTGCGCGATCGGCACATACACTTCCATCGTCTCGCCGGCGATGCGGCGCTTTTTCGCCGGAATCATCACGCCGAGCGTGCGCATGTTGTGCAGGCGGTCCGCGAGCTTGATGAGAATGACGCGCACGTCGGACGCCATGGCGAGGAGCATCTTGCGGAAGTTCTCGGCCTGCGCCTCGACCAGGCTCTGGAACTCGATCTTCTCGAGTTTGGAGAGGCCGTCGACCAGGTTCGCCACCTGCGGGCCGAAGCGCTCGAGCAGTTCTTCCTTCTTGACGTCCTGGTCTTCGATGACGTCGTGCAGCAGGGCGGCCATGATGGCCTGGGCATCGAGCTTCCAGTCGGCGCAGATTTCGGCGACGGCGATCGGATGCGAGATATATGGCTCGCCCGATTTACGGACCTGGCCAAGATGCATCTCGTCGGAGAAGCGGTAGGCTTCCTTGACTTTTTTGAGTTCGACGGGAGTGAGGTAGTCGGACAGCTTGTTGATGAGCTGTGTGACGGAGGCAACGCCGGGAGCGGGCGCCTCGACGGGGTCTTGCGGCTTGCCCGGACGCCGGGTCCGGGCGGGGGTATTGCCTGAGTGTGTCGAGTCCGGGGGGAACAGGTTCATACGTTATGTCGATCAGCCGCAGTGTGGTGACAGAATAACAGAAGACAGGGCTGGCACAGTCAGGCAACTAAGAGCGCCTAACAAAACCTCCATGGCTGCGTTGCAGCGTCTCGCCGTACAGGCGTACTGTCTTCGCGGTCCGCCGATGCGGCGCTGCGCCTTGCCCTGAAACTTTTGTTAGGCGCTCAAGCGCGCTTACATCGGCACTTTTTTCAGCATTTCCAGGCCAACTTTACCGGCGGCGATCTCACGCAGGGCGACGACGGTCGGCTTGTCCTTGGCTTCGACCTTCGGGGTATGGCCCTGCAGCAGCTGGCGTGCGCGGTAGGTCGCGGCCAGGGTCAGCTGGAAACGGTTCGGGATGTTCTTGAGGCAATCTTCGATCGTGATACGGGCCATGTAACTACTCCTAAATAGACGATGCAGTAAAGGGAGCTCGAGGCTCCCATCACGTAGGTTGATTCGCGTGGATACCCAGCTGGGCAAACAGCGAGGCGTTGCGGGCTGCCTGTTGGGCGAAGCGGCAACGTGTCGCTTTGACAATCGCCACCAGCTCGGCCAGGGCGACGTTGAACTCTTCGTTGATGATAGCATACTCGAACTCCGGAGCGTGAGCGATCTCGCCTCCGGCAGCCAGCAGGCGGCGCGTGATGATGTGGGGCTCGTCGGTGCCGCGCTTGTGCAGGCGTTCTTCCAGGGCCGCGATCGACGGCGGCAGGATGAAGATGCCGGCCGCGTCCGGGAACTGTTTTTTCACCTGGCGCGCGCCCTGCCAGTCGATCTCCAGCAGGATGTCGGTGCCGGCCTTCATTTTTTCTTCGACGCTCAGGCGGCTGGTGCCGTAGTAATTGCCGTGCACTTCAGCCCACTCGAGGAACTCGCCGCGCTCGGCGCGGGCCACGAAGTCTTCGGGCGTGGTGAAGTGGTATTCGCGGCCGTCCTGCTCGCCCGGACGGGGAGGGCGGGTGGTCGTCGAGATCGACAGCTTGATGCCCGGCTCCTGCTTGAGCAGCGCGTTGACCAGGGTCGATTTGCCGGCGCCGGATGGGGCGGCGACGACGAACAGGCTGCCGGAAAAGGCGGTGGTAAGCATGGTGTGGTTCCTTATTTCGTGTGATTCGCAGGCGCGGCGGTGAATGGCCGCGCGCTAGTTCAAATGTACAAATCCGCGTGGGCAGCATTGCTAAGTACTCACCCAAAAATAAATGTGTTTTTGGCTTCCAGAACCGGCGCGTTGCTGCGTCGGCTCGCGTCCGCTTGCGGGGCAGTGCTCGCACTGCGGCGCTCTCGCCGTCTTGCACCGCATCCGAACCGGCACGTCCGGTTCTGTTTGCCAAAATTCCCATTTATTTCCGGTCGAGTACTTAGCTAAATGCCAAGCAATGCAAAATGCCCACCCTACCATTTTTGTAGGGTGGGCACTTGTGCCCACGCGGTACAACGTTTGCGTCTCGTACGGCCAACTAGCGCCGTATCGCTTCAAATTGGTTTTACTCCAGGTTCTGCACCTGCTCGCGCATCTGCTCGATGAGCAGCTTCAATTCCATCGACGCGTCCGCCAATTCCTTCACCGAGGCCTTGGCGCCGAGCGTATTGGCTTCGCGGTTCAGTTCCTGCATCATGAAGTCGAGGCGCTTGCCGACCTGGCCACCCTTTTTCAGGATGTGGCGGGTTTCGTTCAGGTGCGCCGACAGGCGCGACAGCTCTTCGGACACGTCGATGCGGATGCCGTAGAGCGTTACTTCCTGGCGAATGCGCTCGAATACTTCCTGGCGGCTCAGGACCGACGGATTGCCGTGGCCGGCAAGACCGAGCGCGTCCTGCATGCGCTCGATTGCCTTTTGCTGGAACTGTGCGATCACTTGCGGAATGAGCGGGGAAATACGCTTGACGATCACTTCCATCGCATCGATGCGCGACAGCAGCATGGCTTCCAGTGCCGCGCCTTCGCGCCGGCGGCTCTCGACAAAGGCGGCGACGGTCTGCGCCGTCAGCGCCGCCACGTCCGCCTGCAGCGACTCCTGGCCGACATGCGATTCCTCGATGACGCCGGGCCAGCGCAGCAGTTCCGCAACCGTCATCAAAGGGGCCGAGACGAAATGGCGCGTCACTTCACCCTGCAGGCGCGCCAGGTCGGCCAGCAGTTCGTGGTTCAGTACCTGGGTGCCGCCGGCAGCCTTGCGGCCGAACGACAGGCGGGCTTCGACCTTGCCGCGGGTGATGGCGGCCATGATGGCGGCGCGCAGGTCCGGTTCCAGCGCGCGCAATTCATCGTTGATGCGAAACTGAAGATCGAGAAAGCGCGAATTGACGCTCTTGATCTCGATGGTAAGGGTGCCCGCAGCGCCTTCGCTGGTGGCAACCGCATAGCCTGTCATGCTAGAAATGCTCAATTGTGTCCCCGGTTTTTTTTGAGCGCCAACCGATACTCGCTGCGGGGCGTGGCTTCGTCTTGCGGTACCAAAGTACTGTCGTCAACGATACGCCTGGCCCTGAAGGTTTTCCTGGACGCTCATTATTCTTTACAAAGCCGACATTTATCCACACAATCGCCGTGTTATGCAAGGAACTCTTCAGTATGACCGCACAAAATAACGCACCACTGCCGGAAGGCCTGGAGATTGCCGGATATCGCATTGTAAAGAAAATCGCTTCCGGCGGGTTCAGTATTGTCTATCTTGCATATGATTCCGAAGGCAGCGCCGTCGCCATCAAGGAGTACCTGCCGAGCGCCCTGGCGCTGCGCCAGGCGGGCGAACTCGTCCCGAATATCTCGAAGCCGAACCAGCCGCTGTTTCGCATCGGCCTCAAATGCTTTTTCGAGGAAGGGCGGGCACTGGCACGCATCGTTCATCCGAACGTCGTACGCATCCTGAACTTCTTCCGCGCCCACGACACGGTCTACATGGTGATGGCCTATGAATCGGGCCACTCGCTGCAGGAGCACATCGGGCGTGCTGCCGGCAAGGGAAAGCGCCTGAACGAAAACTTCGTGCGCCTGGTGTTCGACGGCGTCTGCCGCGGCCTGCGCGAAGTCCATGCGAACAAGCTGCTGCACCTGGACCTGAAACCGGCGAATATCTACCTGCGCAGCGATGGCTCGCCGATCCTGCTCGACTTTGGCGCCGCGCGCCAGGCGATCAAGAACGATGCGCCGATGCTCGCGCCCATGTACACGCCAGGCTTCGCACCGCCCGAGCTGTATTCGAAGAGCACGCCCTTCGGTCCGTGGTCCGACATCTACAGCCTGGGCGCCTCGATGTTCTCCTGCATGACCGGCGCGCCGCCGCAGTCGGCCGACACGCGCAAGGGCGACGACAAGCTGCCGATCCTGTTCGACGCGCTGGCCACCGCCTATTCGCCCGCATTGGTGGCGATCGTGCGCGCCTGCCTGGCGCTCGATCCGATGGCGCGTCCGCAAAGCGTGTTCGCGGTGCAGAAGTCGCTGCAGGCGCTGCCGGCCGTGCCGAACAAGCCGGCGCCGCCTGCGGTCGCCCCCACCGGCCTGCGCGGCCTGCTCAGCCGGCTGGGGGGGCGCACCCGCGCCCGCGACGGCAGCTGAACCGGACGACGCTTTCGCCTTCCCACATCCGCACCATCGATCATCACCAGGAGCCACCATGCAGTTTTCCGTCTACCAGCAAAGCCATATCGGCGGGCGCCGGGTCAACCAGGACCGCATGGGCTACTGCTTCACGCGCGATTCGCTGCTGCTGGTGCTGGCCGACGGCATGGGCGGCCACCAGCATGGCGAGATCGCCTCGACGATCGCCATGCAGACGCTGTCGATGATGTTCCAGATGCAGGCCAGGCCTTACGTCAGGAAGCCGGAGCGCTTCCTGGAAGACGCGCTGTTGCAGGCGCACCGCGACATCCTCGACTACACCACGCGCCACAAGCTGCCCGAGACGCCGCGCACCACCGTGGTGGCCTGCCTGGTCCAGCACAACTGCGCCATCTGGGCCCATTGCGGCGACTCGCGCCTGTACTGGGTGCGCGGCGACAAGGTGCTGGCGCAGACGCGCGACCATTCGCACGTCGAACACCTGATCTCGAGAGGCCTGGCCACCCCCGAGGAACGCGCCACCCATCCGGACCGCAACAAGCTGTATAACTGCCTGGGCGCGAGCAAGGCGCCGCGCATCGATGTTTCGTCCCAGGTCATCCTGTCGGCGGGAGACATCCTGATGCTGTGCTCCGACGGCCTCTGGGCCATGGTGCCGGACGCCGAGATGGTGCGTGCGCTGGCGGCCAAGCCGGTGGTGCAGGCCATCCCCGAACTGATCGCCCTGGCGACCTCGGTCGGCGGGCCGCGTGCCGACAACACGACGGCGCTGGCGATCAGCTGGCAGGGCGCGCAGGACGAGGACGCCGGCCCCGATGTGATCTCGACCGGCCAGCTGCCGGAAAACCAGGTCAGCAGCATCATCGGCAGCGCGCCGCCCGGCAGTGGCGACGCCGACCCCTTCGACGAAGACGAAATCGAAAAGGCGATCGCCGAGATCAACGAGGCGATCGAGAAGTCTTCCCAGGTGCTCAAATAACGACTCAACAGAAAAAGGTGCTTCCGTGACCATTATTACCCGCCCGAGTGGCCGCGCGCTCGACCAGCTGCGCCCGATCCGCATCACGCGCCAGTATACGAAACACGCCGAAGGCTCGGTATTGATCGAATGCGGCGACACCAAGGTGATCTGCACCGCCAGCATCGAAGAGAAGGTACCCGGCTTCCTGAAGGGCAAAGGGCAGGGCTGGCTGACGGCCGAATACGGCATGCTGCCGCGGTCGACGCACACGCGCATGGACCGCGAAGCGGCGCGCGGCAAGCAGTCCGGCCGCACCCGGAAATCCAGCGCCTGATCGGCCGCTCGCTGCGCGCCGCCTTCGACCTGGAGGCCTTCGGCGAGCGTACCCTGCACCTGGACTGCGACGTCATCCAGGCCGACGGCGGCACCCGTACCGCCTCGATCACCGGCGCCATGGTCGCCGCCTACGATGCCTTTGGCGCACTGGTCGCCCGCGGCGTGCTGCCGGCGGTACCGGTCCGCCACTTCGTCGCCGCGATCTCGGTCGGCGTCTACCAGGGCACGCCGGTGCTCGACCTCGACTACATCGAGGATTCGGGTTGCGACACCGACATGAACGTGGTGATGACGGAAGCGGGCCACTTCATCGAAGTGCAGGGGACGGCCGAGGGCGTGGCCTTCGACCGCGCGGGGATGAACCGTTTGCTCGACTTGGCCGAAGGCGGGATTGCGGAGCTGGTGCGCTTGCAGAAGGGCGCGCTGGGCATCGTTTCCTGATGCCCGGGACCGTTGCGTAACGTAGGGTGGGCACTCGTGCCCACGCTGTCGTACCGACGCGTACCACCACATTGCCGACAACAGCCTTGGTCTGCCAGTGCATCAGGGCTTGACGCTGCTTGCGACGAATCACCTGTGATACCGCGTGGGGTCATTGAGGCCAGTGGCCTCAATGACGGTTTCACTACGAGTGCCCACCCTACGTTTCTCCCCAGCCGGCGGCTGCCCGCGCATGCAGGTAAAATACCCGCTTCCGTTCCTCCGCTTCGCTCCCACCATGACCCAACGCCTCATCCTCGCCTCCAACAACGCCGGCAAACTGAAGGAATTCCAGCAAATCCTCGGCCCCATCGGCTTCACCCTGCATCCGCAAGGCGAATTCGACGTGCCGGAAGCGGAAGAGCCGCACGCCACATTTGTTGAAAACGCCCTGGAAAAGGCCCGCCACGCGAGCCGCCTGACCGGCCTGCCGGCGCTGGCCGACGACTCGGGCGTGTGCGTGAATGCCCTCGGCGGCGCGCCGGGCGTCTACTCGGCGCGCTTTGCCGGCGAGCCGAAGTCGGATGCGCGCAACAGCGAGAAACTGGTGGCCGAGCTGGCCAAACACGCCGACAAATCGGCCTATTACTATTGCGTGCTCGTCTACGTGCGCCACGCCGACGATCCGCAGCCGGTCATCGCCGACGGCCGCTGGGACGGCGTCATCATCGACACGCCGCGCGGCGAGAACGGCTTTGGCTACGACCCATACTTCCTGATTCCGGCGCTGGGCAAGACCACGGCCGAACTGGCACCAAGCGAGAAGAATGCGCAGTCGCACCGCGGCCAGGCCCTGCGCGCACTGGTAGAGAAACTCAAATGATCCCGATCAAAGTCGCCGGCGCCCAGGTCGGTGAAGCCCGTTCGCCGGCGCAGGCCGCACTGCAATACCTGCAGCCGGGCGCGCTGAACCTGACGGCCTTGCCGCCGCTGTCGCTGTACATCCATTTTCCATGGTGCGTGCGCAAATGCCCCTACTGCGATTTCAATTCGCACGAGGCCAAGGGCGAGCTGCCGGAGCAGGCTTACCTCGACGCTGTACGGCTCGACCTGGAGCAATCGCTGCCGCTGATCTGGGGCCGCAAGATCCACACCGTCTTCATCGGCGGCGGTACGCCCAGTCTGATGTCGGCCGCGGGCCTCGACCGTTTATTGACGGACGTGCGCACGCTGCTGCCCCTCGAGCTGAATGCGGAAATCACGATGGAGGCCAATCCCGGCACCTTCGAGGCCGAACGCTTCCGCCAGTACCGCGACAGCGGCGTGAATCGCCTGTCGATCGGCATCCAGAGCTTCAACGGCGAACACCTCAAGGCGCTCGGCCGCATTCACGACGAGCGCGAGGCCATGCGTGCGGTGGAGATCGCGGCATCGACCTTCGACAATTTCAACCTCGACCTGATGTACGCGCTGCCGGGGCAGACCCTGGAAGGGGCGCGCCAGGACCTGCAGACGGCGCTCTCGTTCGCGCCGCCGCACCTGTCGCTGTACCACCTGACGATGGAGCCGAACACGGTCTTCGCCAAGTATCCGCCCAGCCTGCCGGACGACGACCTCAGCGCCGACATGCAGGACATGATCGCCGAGACGATGGCCGGCGCCGGCTTCGAGCACTACGAAGTGTCGGCCTACGCCCGTCCCGGCCACCGCGCCCGCCACAACCTGAACTACTGGAACTTCGGCGACTACCTCGGCATCGGCGCCGGCGCGCATTCGAAGATCTCGTTCCCGCACCGCATCCTGCGCCAGGCGCGCTTCAAGCAGCCGGCGTCCTTCATGGAGGCGGCCCAGCGCGGCAATCCCGTGCAGGAAGAGCATGAGATCGGCCGCGCCGACATGGGCTTCGAGTTCATGCTCAACGCCCTGCGCCTGACCGATGGTTTCGACCCGAACCTGTTCGGCGAGCGCACCGGCATGAGCATCACGGCGATCAGCCGCGCGCTCGACGCCGCCGAGGCCAAGGGTCTGCTGACGCGCGACTTCAAGCTGATCCGCCCGACGGAACTCGGCCAGCGCTTCCTCAACGACCTGCAGGAGATGTTCCTGGGCGAGGCGAAGTAGGGCCCACCGGCGCCTGCATTCGTAGGGTGGGCTCGCCCGCGCGGCCGCACATGCTGGTCCGGCTCGCGGCCCTCGTTCTGGCGTTCAAGCGGTGATCCCGCGTGGGCGGAGCCCACCCTACGGTTCCAAGCTGATCCGCCCCAACCAGCGCTTCCTCGACGCCCTGCAAGCGATGCTCCTGAGTAAATCAAAGTAATGAGCTCCAGCGCCAGGGATGAGCCAGAGCCCGTAGGGTGGGCTCCGCCCACGCGGTATCACCGCCTGAACGGCAGCGCAATGCCCGCGAGTCCGTGCAGCCTGCAGCCCGCAGGGTGGGCTCCGCCCACGCGGTATCACCACCTGAACGGCGGCGCGATGCCCGCGAGTCCGTACAACCTGCAGCCCGTAGGGTGGGCTCCGCCCACGCGGTATCACCGCCTGAACGGCAGCGCAATGGCCGCGAGTCCGCCAGCCTGCAGCCCGTAGGGTGGGCTCCGCCCACGCGGTATCACCACCTGAACGGCGGCGCGATGCCCGCGAGTCCGTATAGCCTGCAGCCCGTAGGGTGGGCTCCGCCCACGCGGTATCACCGCCTGAACGGCAGTGCGATGCCCGCGAGTCCGTGCAGCCTGCAGCCCGTAGGGTGGGCTCCGCCCACGCGGGCGCACATGCTAGTCCGGCTCGCGGCCCTCGTTCTGGCGTTCAAGCGGTGATCCCGCGTGGGCGGAGCCCACCCTACGGTTTCAAGCTGATCCGCCCCGACCAGCGCTTCCTCGACGCCCTGCGAGCGATGCTCCTGAGTAAATCAAAGTAAGGAGCTCCAGCGCCAGGGATGAGCCAGAGCCCGTAGGGTGGGCTCCGCCCACGCGGTATCACCGCCTGAACGGCGGCGCAATGTCCGCGAGTCCGTACAGCCTGCAGCCCGTAGGGTGGGCTCCGCCCACGCGGTATCACCACCTGAACGGCGGCGCGATGCCCGCGAGTCCGTATAGCCTGCAGCCCGTAGGGTGGGCTCCGCCCACGCGGTATCACCGCCTGAACGGCAGCGCAATGCCCGCGAGTCCGTACAGCCTGCAGCCCATAGGGTGGGCTCCGCCCACGTGGTATCACCGCCTGAACGGCAGCGCAATGGCCGCGAGTCCGCACTGTCCGCGTCTCCACCCAGGCAGGGCCGAACCTGGACCGCTACCCCTGCGCCGCCCCCGCCAGCGACACGATCGTCTTCGCCAGCCCCGTCACCACGCGCGCCATGCTGTCGTAATCGAGCTTGTCCGGCGTATCCTGCGCCGTGTGGTAGTAGGGATAGCGCATGAAGGCCGTATCCGTGATCATCAGCGCCGGATAGCCGTGCCGGCTGTGGAGGAGTGATCCGACAGCGTCACGCCGGTCGTGTGCGCCGGCGCGGCCAGGCCCTCGGCCGGGAAATCGGATGCGCCGCGAAACGCGGCCAGCGCATCGCGCACGAGCTTCGACGATTCGAGGGTGCCGACAAAGGCGATGAAGTTGCCCGTGCTCGGGTAGCGTCCCTCCAGCCCCGGCGGCAATTGCTGGGTATGTGGCGCGTCGGTGTAGTAACCCATGGTTTCGAGCACCAGCGCGGCTTCGACGTTCTGGCCCTGGCGTTTCATTTCCGCCGCGTGGCGCATGCTGCCCATGTCGGCGCCCATGAACCAGGGCGGCTCCTCGTTCACGAAAAACACGAAGCGCACCTCGGTGCCGGCGCGCGGCTGCACGGTTTTCAAGAGCCGGGCCAGTTCCAATACGGCGGCGGTGCCGCTGCCGTTGTCGTTCGCGCCCGGCGCGCCCGGCGCCGAATCGTAGTGCGCGCCGACGATGAAGATGCGCTCGGGCCGCTTGCCCTGCGCGACATTGGCCACCGCGACTTCGATGTTGCGCACCCGCTGGCCCGCCACCTCGTACTCCTGCCGTGTCGGCACATAGCCCGCTTGCCGCAGCGTCGTTTCGATGTAGACGGCCGCGCGCTCGAGCGCCTTCGGCGTGGCCGTGTTGTGTTCTTCGGAGGCGATGGCGCGCACGTGCTCGCGCATGCGTCCGGCCAGGTCGAGCGCGGCGCTGGCCGGGTTCGGACGGATCGTCATGACGGCGACCACGATGAGCAGGACGAGCGCAACGATCGCCTTCCAATGTGATTGAAAGAAATTCCGCATGGCAGTCTCTTGGCGCCGTGGATGGACGCCCTCAACCGATAGACAGCACCAGTCTAGCCAAGTTCAGGCGACGAGGATGCACGTATCGGGCCCAGCCGGTACGGCCGGGCAGGGCGGCGCGCATCGGAATGTTGTCGAGATGGTCTCGAAGCCGGGTGAAACCTGTTATATCCTGTTTAACATCCCAACCGTGCCGGCCTGGCGCCGCACATCACCCGCCGAAGGACTCCCATGAACGCATCGACACCCGCTCCGCGCTTCCTGTCCCGCTCCCTGTTCCGTTCGATATCCACCGGCTGCCGGTTCGGCCTCCTTGCCCTGGCCCTGGGCGGCGCCCAGGCTGCCCATGCGGCCAAGCCGTACCAGCACTTTGCCGTCGGCGACACCACCGACGTCGCGCTGCCGCGCCCGGCCGCGCCTGCGCTGGTCCTGATGGGCGGCGGACCCGACGTCGACCAGGCCTTCAAATGGATGATCCAGAAAGGCGGGGGCGGCAACTTCGTCGTCATCCGCGCCACCGGGACCGATGCCTACAATCCCTACATCTACGCCATGGGCGGGGTGCGCTCGGTCGAGACCTTCGTGCTGCCGAGCCGGGCGGCGGCCAGCGATCCCTTCGTGCTGCAGCGCATCCGCGGTGCCGAGGCTGTCTTCATCGCCGGCGGCGACCAGAGCGACTACATCCGCTACTGGAAGGACACGCCGCTGGAGGCCGCGCTGCAGGAGCTTGCCAACCGCAATGTGCCGCTGGGCGGTACCAGCGCCGGCCTGGCCGTGCTCGGGCAGTACATTTATTCCGGCATGAACCAGTCGGTGACCTCGCCCCAGGCATTGGCCAATCCCTACGACAAGAATGTCACACTCGACCGCGACTTCCTGGCGCTGCCCGTCCTGAACCGGGTGATCACGGATTCGCACCTGGACACGCGCGACCGCATGGGACGCCTGGTCGCCTTCCTCGGCCGCATCGTCAACGATGGCTGGACAAGCAGCGCGCGCGGCATCGGCGTCGATGTCGAGACGGCGCTGCTGGTGGAAGGGGCCCAGGCGCAGCGGGTTGGCCTGGGCGACGTATACTTCCTGCAGACGGTCGGCCTGCCGCAGGTATGCGCGCCGAAGACGCCGCTCACCTACCAGAACGTCGGCGTCCAGCGCCTGTCCGGCACGGGCAGCTTCGACCTGAACAACTGGGCCAGCTATGGCGCGACCGTCAATTATTCGATCTCGGCCGTGAAGGGTGTGCTGGTGTCGAACCAGCCAGGCGGCTCGGCGTATTGACCGGCCTGCCAGGAAAAGCCGGGGCACGCGGCCCCGGCTTTTTTACGCATGACGCCGCTGTTGTATAGTGTTGCCGTGCAAAAACCAACTCAACTCCTGTTCCTCCCCGGCGCGTCCGGGCAAACGCAATTCTGGCACCCGGTGGCCGACCTGCTGTCGTGCCTGGCCACCAAAGTCCATGTCGGCTGGCCCGGATTCGGCGACGTGCCGCGCGATCCCGCTGTCCGCGACCTGGACGACCTGGCCGACATGGTCGCCGGCCAGATAGACCGGCCGACCGCGCTGGTCGCCCAATCGATGGGGGCGTGATCGCCCTGCGTGCGGCGCTCAGGGAGCCCGCGCTGGTCACGCATCTGGTGCTGTCCGCGACCTCGGGCGGGATCGACCTGTCGGCGTATGACGCGCACGACTGGCGCCCGGCCATGCGCGCCGCCCAGCCCGATTTGCCCGACTGGTTCATCCGCTGCCGGGACGACCTGACGTCCAACCTGGCCACGCTGCGTATTCCCACGCTGCTGCTGTGGGGCGATGCGGACCCGATCAGTCCCGTAGCGGTAGGCGAGCGCCTGGCCGGCTTGCTGCCACGGGCGCAGCTGCACGTCTTCCCCGCTGCGGACCACAGCCTTGGCTCCAGCCTGGCCAGCCGTGTGGCGCCGCTGATCGACGCGCACCTGCTGTCGGAGCACAGCTGATGGCGCCGGATTACCTGCCGTCGTTCAGGCAAGCCGACAGTAGCGACATCCCCGCGATGTCGCGCATCCGCCTGTCCGTCACCGAAAACGTCCTGTCCGACCCTGCGCGTGTCACGCCGCAGATGTATGAAGACTTCCTGGAGAAATCGGGCCGCGGCTGGGTCGCCGAAGGCAATGGCGAAGTCGTGGCCTTCTGCTATGCGGACAGGGAAAACGCCTCCATCTGGGCGCTCTTCGTCGCCCCGGGCCACGAGGGCAGGGGCCTTGCCAGGACGCTGCTCGCGCTGGCCGTGGACTGGCTGTTCGCGCTCGGCCACGAGCACGTGGAGCTGAGCACGACCCCCGGTACCCGGGCAGACCGCTTCTACGCGCAGCAGGGCTGGCTGCGCGGTCCTCCGGGCACCAGGGAAGTTGTGTATTCGCTCAGGAAGCGGGCATAAAAAAACCGGGACACATGTCCCGGTTTTTCGTTCCGCAGCCAGTGCGGATCAGCGCGCCGCCTGCGCGTTCGACGCCGGTTCCGACCAGCCGCCGCCCAGCACGCGGTACAGCGTGACCTGGTTCTGCAGGCGCGCCAGGTTTGCCTGCACCGCGGCCTGCTGGGCCTGGAACAGCGAACGCTGGGCGTCGAGCAGGTCGAGGTAGCTGGCCGCGCCGCTCTTGTAGCGCAGCTCGGACAGGTTGAAGCGGTCCTGCTCGGCCACGGCGACGGCGCGCTGGGCACGCAGCTGCTCGCTGTAGGTGGCCTGGCCGGCCAGCGCGTCCGCCACTTCGCGGAACGCGGTCTGGATCGACCGCTCGTACTGGGCCACCGCGATGTCGCGCCCGGCCTTGGCCGCGTCGACGCCGGCACTGATGCGGACCAGGTCGAAGATTGGCAGGACGGCCTGCGGGGCGAAGGTCCAGCCGAAGGAGCCCGACTTGAACAGGCCCCGAGTTCGGTGCTGGCGCTGCCGACGCTGCCGGTCAGCGAGATGCGCGGGAAGTAGTTCGCGCGCCGCGCCGATGTTGGCGTTGGCCGCGATCAGCTGCTGCTCGGCCGCGCGGATGTCCGGGCGTGTCGTCAACAGGTCCGACGGCAGGCCGGCCGGCAGGTCGGGCAGTTCGGTCGTGGCCAGCGTCGCGCCGGCAGGCAGGTTTTCAGGAATCTGCTGGCCCACCAGCAGAGTCAGCAGGTTGGCGTCCTGCGCGCGCAGGCGCTGCAGCTGGGCCAGCGTACCGCGGGCGTTTTCCACCAGCGAGGTCGATTGCTGCAGTTCCAGCTTGGAGACGACGCCGTTCTCGAAGCGCAGGCGCGTCAGGCGGTCGGACTCTTCGCGGGTCTTCAAGGTCTGCTGGGTGATCGCCAGCAGTTCGTCGTCGGCCAGCAGGGTCAGGTAGCTGTTGGCCACCGATGCGATCAGGCTGATCTGGGCGGTGCGGCGCGCTTCCTCGGTGGCGAGGTATTGCGCCAGCGCCGATTCCGACAGGTTGCGCACACGGCCGAACAGGTCCAGTTCGAAGTCCGACACGCCCAGGCCAGCCTGGTAGAGGCTCTGGATCGGCGCGTCTTCGCCCGTGGTCTGGCGGTTGCCGGAGACGACCGCCGCGACGGTCGGCAGGCGGTCGGCGCGGGTGATGCGGTACTGCGCGCGCGCCTGCTCGATGTTCAGGATGGACACGCGCAGGTCGCGGTTGTTCGCCAGCGCCATGTCGATCAGCTGGCGCAGGCGCGCGTCGGCAAAGAAGCGCTGCCAGGCGAGGTTCGCCGGCGCTTCCGACGTCGCCGTCGGCAGCGTCGTGCCGCCGCTCTTTGGCAGCTCGGGGAAGGCGGGGGCCACGGGCGCCTGCGGACGCTCGTACTTCGGCGCCAGCGACAGGCAGCCGGACAGCATCATGGCCAGCGCCAGTGGGGTCAGGATGAGTTTGAGTTTTTGCATCAGATTTTTTCCTCGATAACCTTGCTGGTGTCTTCTTCATGCGCATACTTCTTGCGCTGGCGTTCGCTGCCCTTGAAGATCTTGCGCACGACAACGAAGAACATCGGGACGAACAGCACGCCCAGCGTCGACGCCGTCATCATGCCGCCCATCACGCCGGTACCGATGGCGCGCTGCGATGCCGAACCGGCGCCGCCTGCGATCACCAGCGGCAGCACGCCGAGGATGAAGGCGAGCGAGGTCATGATGATCGGACGGAAGCGCAGGTGCGCCGCCTCGATCGCCGCTTCCATCGGCGAGCGTCCCTGCGCCTGCAGGTCCTTCGCGAACTCGATGATCAGGACCGCGTTCTTCGCCGCCAGGCCGATGATGGTCACCAGGCCGATCTTGAAGTACACGTCGTTCGGGTAGCTGCGCAGCATCGCCGCCAGCACCGCGCCCAGGATACCAAACGGGACGACCAGCAGCACCGCCACCGGGATCGACCAGCTTTCATACAGCGCCGCCAGGGCCAGGAAGATCGCCAGCAGCGAGAAGGCCATCAGGATGCCCATGGTGCCGCCGGAGAGCTGTTCCTCGCGCGACTGGCCGGTCCATTCGAAGGCAAAGCCTGGTGGCAGTTTTGCAGCGAGGGCTTCCATCTCGGCCAGCGCGTCGCCGGTCGAATAGCCTGGCTTGGCGTCGCCGGAAATGCTCATTGCCGGATAGCCGTTGTAGCGCAGGGTCTGCATCGGACCGGTCACCCACTTGGTCGTCGCGAACGAGGACAGCGGCACCGGATTGCCTTGCACGTTGAGCGCGTTCAGGCGCAGCAGGTCGTCCGGCTGCATGCGGTCCTTCGCGTCGGCCTGCACCACGACACGCTGCAGGCGGCCGGCGTTCGGGAAGTCGTTCACATAGCTCGAGCCGAGCGAGGTCGAGATCGCGGAGTTGATGGCGTCAAAGCTCACGCCCAGGGCTTGCGCCTTGTCGCGGTCGATATCGAGCATCAGCTGGGGCGCATCTTCCAGGCCTTCCGGACGCACGCCCGCCAGGATCTTGCTTTGCGAGGCCATGCCCAGCAGCTGGTTACGCGCTGCGAGCAGGGCATTGTGGCCGTTGCCGCCGCGGTCCTGCAGGCGGAACGAGAAGCCGGTACCGCGGCCCAGTTCCGGAATCGGTGGCGGGGACAGGGCGAAGATGAAAGCGTCGCGCACGCCCGACAGGCCGCCGATGATGCGGTTGGCGACAGCGCCCGCGTTCGAGTCCGCGCCTTTGCGCTCGCTCCAGTCCTTCAGCGGAATGAAGGCCAGCGCCATGTTCTGGCCCGCGCCCGAGAACGAGAAGCCCAGCACGCTGACCATGTTCGCCACTTCCGGCTGCTTCATGATGAAGGCTTCGGCAGTCTTCATCACTTCGTTGGTGCGCTCGAGCGTCGCGCCTGGCGGCAGCTGGATGTTGGCGATCACATAGCCCTGGTCTTCGTTCGGCAGGAAGGAGTTCGGCAGGCGCGTGAACAGCAGCGTGACCAGGCCGATGACGACCACGAAGGCCACCAGCGCGCGGCCGGAACCGCGGATCAGCTTCCCGACCCAGCCTTCATAGCCCTTGGCGGTCTTCGCGAAGCGGCGGTTGAACCAGCCGAAGAAACCCTTCTTCTCGTGGTGGTGGCCGGCTTCGACGGGTTTGAGCAAGTGCGCGCACAGCGCCGGGGTCAGCGACAGCGCCAGGAAGGCCGAGAAGGCGATCGAGGACACCATGACGACCGAGAACTGGCGGTAGATGTTACCGACCGCGCCGGCAAAGAAGGCCAGCGGCACGAACACCGACATCAGGACCACGGTCACGCCGATGATGGCGCCCGAGATCTGGCCCATGGCCTTGCGGGTTGCTTCCAGCGGCGGCAGGCCTTCTTCGGACATGATGCGCTCGACGTTCTCGACGACCACGATGGCATCGTCGACGACGATACCGATGACCAGCACCATGCCGAACATGGTCAGCACGTTGATCGAGTAGCCCAGCGCCAGCAGGGTACCGAGCGAACCCAGAAGCGCCACCGGCACGACGATGGTCGGGATGATGGTGTAGCGGAAGTTCTGCAGGAAGAGATACATCACCAGGAACACCAGCACCAGCGCTTCGACCAGGGTATGCAGCACCTGCTCGATCGAGATGTCGATGAATTTGGAACTGTCGAACGGCACCGTGGCCTTCATTCCCTTTGGGAAGAACTTCGACAGTTCGTCCATGCGTTCGCGCACCAGGCGTGCCGTTTCCAGCGCATTGCCGCTTGGCGCCAGCTGCACGCCGATACCGGTGGAGGGCTTGCCGTTCAGGCGCGCCGAGGTGCCATAGGCCTGGGCGCCGATCTCGATGCGGGCCACGTCCTTCAGGCGCACGGTCGAGCCGTCCGGGTTCGCGCGCAGCACGATGTTGCCGAACTGTTCGACGGTCGAGAGCTGGCCGGTGACCACCACCGTGGCAGTGATTTCCTGGCCTTGCGCCAGCGGCAGTTCGCCAATGGTGCCCGAGGCCACCTGGGCGTTCTGGCTGCGGATGGCGTTGTTCACATCGGCGGGCGACAGGCGGAAGCCCACCAGCTTGGCCGGGTCGATCCAGACACGCATGGCGCGCTCGGTACCGAACAGCTGGGCGGTACCGACACCCTTGATACGCTGGATTTCAGGCAGCACCGTGCGCGAGGCATAGTCGCCCAGCGCGATCGGGTCCCATTTCGGGTCATCCGACGACAGGATGGTAAACAGCAGGAAGTTCGCGCGCACCTTGTCGACGCGCACGCCCTGCTGGTTCACCGCCGCCGGCAGGCGCGGGGCCGCGCGCGACAGGCGGTTCTGTACGTCCACCTGGGCGAGTTCCGGGTTGGTGCCGGTCTCGAAGGTCAGGGTGATCGAGCCGCTGCCGTTGGCAGTGCTGCTCGACTCCATGTAGACCAGGCCCGGCGAACCGTTCATCTCGCGTTCGATGACGGAGATGACCGAGTCTTCCAGGGTCTGCGCCGATGCGCCCGGATAGGCGGCATTGACCACGATCGATGGCGGGGCCACGTTCGGGTACTGGGCGATCGGCAGCTGGGTGATCGAGACCGCGCCGATCACCATGATGAACAGCGCGATCACCCAGGCGAAAATAGGGCGGTCAATAAAAAAACGTGCCATTGCAATAGTCCTGTTCTGTTACCGCGATGCTTAGCGGCGGGTCGACGCGGCTGCCGGTGCGGCGCCGGCAGTGGAGCCCGACGGCGCCGAAGCCGGCAACTGGCGCGCCGTGGCGGCGGCCGATTCACCGGCGTTGGCCGCACCTGCAACCGGGGCCGGCGCGGCAGCTGGTGCCTGCGCGGTGGTTTCGTGGCTGGCTTGCCATGGCACTGCCTTGACCGGGGTACCCGGCGGCAGCATCTGCAGCTTCTGGAAGCCGTCGACCATCACGCGTTCGCCTTCCTTCAGGCCTTCGGTGACGATCCAGTTCGAGCCCTGGCCCGATGCGATCTTGACGGTGCGCGGGGCCGGCTTGTTGTCCGGACCGACGACCATCAGGGTATCGCCCTGGGCACCACCGCGGGTGACGGCCTGCTGCGGCACGACGATGCCGTTCGGCAGCTGGGACTGGGCGATACGCACGCGCACGTACTGGCCCGGCAGCAAGGCGTTGTCCGGATTCGCCACGGTGGCGCGCAGCGTGACCTGGGCGGTGCCTGGGTCGACGGTGACGTCCGAGAACAGCAGCTTGCCGCGGGTCGGCAGTTCGGTGCCGTCGTCGAGCATCACGGTGACCGGCACGTCCTTGGCCACGCCACCGTTGGCGCCGGCCTGCTTGCGCAGACGCTGCACTTCGGAGGCCGACTGGGTGATGTTCAGGTACATATTGTTGGTCTGCTGGATCACGGCCAGTTCGGTGCCTTCGGCTGCCGAGACCAGGGCGCCTTCGGTGACCAGGGCGCGGCCGATGCGGCCGGAGATCGGCGCCCTGACGCTGGCATAGCCCGAATTGATCTGGGCGATGCGCACCGGGCGCGCGCTGCGGCCACGGCCGCTTCGGCCTGTTTCTGGGCAGCGACGGCGTTGGTATATTCCTGCTTGCTGATGGCATTGGCTTCGACCAGCGGCTTGTAGCGCTCGGCCTGGGCTGCAGCCTGGGTCAGCGTCGCACGGGCACGGCCGACATCGGCCTGGGCAGCGGCCAGCTGGGCCTGGTAAGGTGCCGGGTCGATCTGGAACAGCGACTGGCCTTCCTTGACCTCGCTGCCTTCGGTGAACAGGCGCTTCAGGACCACGCCATTGACGCGGGCGCGCACACGGGCGACGCGCACCGGCTCGGCACGTGCCGGCAGTTCGGTCTGCAGCGCGACCGATTCGAATTTGGTGGTGATGACGCCGACTTCCGGCGCGGGCATCTGGCCGCCGGCGCCAGGACCGGCCTGGGCAGCGTCCTTCTTGCCGCATGCCGACAGCAGGGCGACGGCCATCAGCGTGGTGGCGGCAATCCGCGTGAGGGACAGGTGTGAGGAGTGGGCAGAGCGCATTACGTGTGCTTCCTTCGAGTTTTTTAGAAAAGATGCAACCGCTCCCAGAATCCTCTCGGTCCTGCGCACGGTTGTATCACTGGCTTTTACGGGCTTTTTTATATACTATCACGAGTGTATGTTTAACGTGCAGGACCACCCAAAAACGGAGAAAGCATGGCCCGCAGGACAAAGGAAGAAGCAGCGGCCACCCGCGACAGCATCTTGGATGCGGCAGAACAATTGTTTGTAGAACAAGGGGTTTCACGGACAACTTTGCAGCATATCGCAACGGCTGCCGGTGTGACGCGCGGTGCGATTTATTGGCATTTTGACGACAAAGGCGCGCTGTTCAACGCGATGATGGAGCGGGTCACCTTGCCCTTCGAGTGTGCGCTGAGCAGCCTGGGGAAGTCGGATGCAAGAACCGTGCTGGACGACCTGCGCCGCTTTTTCGCGGAAATCTTCCGTGTGACGGAGACCAACCCGCAAGCCCGCCGCGTGCTCGAGATCGCCTCGTTGAAAGTAGAGTTCGTCAGCGAAATGGATGCGGTGCGCGTGCGCCGGCGCCAGAGCAAATGCGACATGATGGACCAGGTCGTCGAGCGCCTGCAGCTGGCCCGGAGCGCCGGCCAGATCAAGCCCGACGCCGATCCCCAGCTGATGGCGACAGGCCTGTGGGCGCTGATGGATGGCCTCATCCGTAACTGGATGTTCGAACCGACCTCGTTCAGCCTGGTCGACCTCGGCGAACGGATGATCGGGACCATGCTCGAAGGCATCCGCGTGCGCTGAACCGTAGGGTAGCCGGGTTCCCCGCCTGCGCGTTCAAGGAGCAGCCGCATGAACGCGTCCGGATTGCATACGCCTGTTGAACGCGTAGGCGGGAGATCCGCCTACCCTACGCCTCTTCCTGGGCCGCGCAATCGATGCCATTCGCAAGGAGGGTAGGGTGGGCACTCGTGCCCACGCGGTCGTACCCCTGCACACCACCACGATCATCTGCAGACGCTATACCGGAATTACACACATGAAAAACAAACGCCGGCATCACGCCGGCGTTTGCATTGCACTGCGGACGAAAACGCGCGATCAGCGCATCTCTTCGATCATCTTCTTCAGCTTCGCCGAATCGGCCACAAACGCGCGGATACCCTCGGCCAGCTTCTCGGTGCCCATCGCATCCTCGTTGAGCATGAAGCGGAAGTTCTTCTCGTCGACTTCGATCTTCTCGATTTCGGCATTCGCATCGGCAGTCAGCTTGCGCTCGAGCGGCGCGTCGCTGTCGGCCAGTTTTTGCAGCAGGTCCGGCGAAATCGTCAGCAGGTCGCAACCGGCCAGTTCCTGGATCTGCGAGGTATTGCGGAAGCTCGCGCCCATCACTTCGGTCTTGTAGCCGAACTTGCGGTAGTACTGGTAGATGCGCTTGACCGACTGCACGCCCGGATCGTCGGCACCTTGATAATCGGTACCGGTCGACTTCTTGTACCAGTCGTAGATGCGGCCGACGAAGGGCGAAATCAGCTGCACGCCCGCTTCGGCGCAGGCGACGGCCTGGCACAGCGAGAACAGCAGGGTCAGGTTGCAGTGGATGCCGTCCTTTTCCAGGATTTCGGCGGCGCGGATGCCTTCCCAGGTCGAGGCGATCTTGATCAGGACGCGCTCGCGCGACACGCCGGCCGCTTCGTACAGGGCGATCAGTTCGCGGCCCTTGGCCACCGTCGCTTCGGTGTCGAAGGACAGGGCGGCATCGATCTCGGTCGAGACGCGGCCCGGCACATACTTCAGGATCTCGACGCCGAAGGCGATCAGGAGGCGGTCGACGATCGACTCAAGCGAGCCGCCTTGCGAATCGGCCACTGCCTTCTGCAGCAGCGGCAGGTATTCGGGCTTCTGCACGGCCTTCAGGATCAGCGACGGGTTGGTGGTCGCATCCTGCGGCGCATAGGCCTTGATCGACTGGAAGTCGCCGGTGTCGGCAACGACGGTGGTGTATTGCTTCAATTGTTCGAGTTGATTCATATATTTGCCTGAATGGTGAAACGATCAAATAATATTTGCATTGCGTAGGGTGGGCGTTGCGAAGTCAAGCCGTCATCGAGCCGCTGGCCTTCATGACCCACGCTGGAACGATGCATATTGTCAATGGTTCAACTGCAGATTGTTAGCCCCGTAGATGCATATCGTTAACGTCGCAAACGCATATCGTCTGCCTGCCAGCGCATCCCGGAGCGGCAATCAGCAATCCGTCGCCGCAATAAACGCCGCCACCATCGCCTCCAGCCCGATGCGGTCCTCGTCCGAAAACCGCTCCAGCCTCGGGCTATCGATATCGAACACGCCCACCAGTTTGCCGTCCTTAATGACCGGCAGCACGATCTCCGAATTCGAGGCCGAATCGCAGGCGATATGGCCCGGGAAGGCATGCACGTCCGGCACCACGATCGTCTTGCGCTCGACCGCGGTGGTGCCGCAGACGCCGCGTCCAAACGGGATGCGCGCACAGGCAGGTTTGCCCTGGAAAGGGCCGACCAGCAGATCCTGGCCTTCGCCTTTTTTGGATGGCACGGTCAGGTAGAAGCCGGCCCAGTTGAGGTCGGCGAGGGTGTCGTAGACGAGCGCGGAAAACTGCGCCGCATTCGCGGTCAGGTCGCGTTCGCCCTCCAGGACACTGGCGACCTGGCGCACCAGCAGGTCATAGTCGGGACGGGTGCTGCGTTCTGGGTTGATGTGCATGAGAAGCGGGAAAGGTGTATGGCGAAAGAGCCTATTCTACAGCCAGCACGCCCGCCGTGTGGCTGTGGCGGGACGCGCGCCCGGGCGCTCGCCTGCGTGGCGCCATGTTCAGCCCGCTTCTCTACAATCGAATGGCATTCTGACAAGACAGACCATGGCCCGCTGGCGCCCCAACCGGAACCTGCCGGTTCGTGGCCTGCTGTCCCGCTTCCGAACACTTCTTTTCATGGTGAATTCCCGATGACGATTCGCAGCCTGCTTTCTTCCATCCTGATCGGCGCCGTCGCCAGCGCGCGCTCGATGACACCGATGGCCACCATCGCGGCGGCACGCCTGGCAGGGCGCCGCACGCCGGGGCACCTCGTCCTGCTCGACCGGCCCCTGTTCACCTACGGCGCGCTGGCGATGGGCGTCGGCGAACTGGCGGGCGACAAGATGAAAACCGCGCCCGACCGTACCGTCTTCCGGGCCTGCTGGGCGCGTGATGAGCGCCGGGATCGCCGGCTCGGCGCTGGCGCCCGCGGGACGCGAACGCAGCGGCGCCGCCCTGGCGGTGGCGGCCGCCGTACCGCTGGCCTACCTGACCCTCGCAGCCCGCAAGCAGGCCATGGCGCGCATCGGCCAGACCCGCAGTGGCCTGATCGAGGACGCGCTGATCGTGGCCGCGGGCGCCACCATCGTGGCACTGGCGACCCGAGCACGCTAGCGAAGCGGGGCTTTCGCCTGGCGGCTGCGGTGACGGCCGCGGCCGAGCGCCCCGACCCCGGCAGCTTCCGGGATGCGCAGGAAGCGCGGACACTCCAGGTGGCTGGGCGCCGTGCAGCGCGCCGCATGGCGCAGGCCGTCGCGCATCGCACACAGGCGGGCGATGGTCCTGTCGAGTTCATCGGCTTTTGACAGCAGCAGGGCGCGGTCGACCGCCAGCCGGCCATTGGCGTCGAACATGGCGCCAATCTCGCCCAGCGAAAAGCCGGCGGCGCGGCCCGTGGCGATCAGCGCCAGGCGTTCCAGTACGCCGGCGTCGAACAGGCGCCGCAAGCCCTGCCTGCCGCTCGAGGCGATCAGTCCCCGTTCCTCATAAAAGCGCAAGGTCGAAGCGGGCAGGCCCGCCCGGCGCGCCACCTCGCCAATATCGAGTTTCATCCCTTGACCTCAAGTCGACTCGAAGTGGCACGATAGCAGCATCGGCCAGCGACGGCAAACAACGGGAGAACGGCATGGAAGCACACGAATCCAACGGTGGACAGGCGCAGCTGTGGAACGGCAGCGCGGGGCAGGCCTGGGCGGATTTGCAGGTGCTGCTCGACGGGATGTACAGGCCGTTCGAGCCGCTCCTGGCCGCGGCCGTGCAGGGCAGCGACCGCCGGATACTCGACGTTGGCTGCGGTGCCGGGGCGACGACGCTGGCGCTGGCACGGCGCGCCGGTGCGGGCGCGTCGTGCATGGGTGTCGACATCGCGCAGCCGCTCATCGACCTGGCGTGGGCGCGGGCCGCAAACGAAGAACTACGGGTCGATTTCGCCTGTGCCGACGCCGGCAGCTATCCCTTCGAGCCGGGCAGCATGGACCTGATCGTATCGCGCTTCGGCCTCATGTTCTTCGACGACCCGGTCGCGGCCTTCACGAACCTGCGCCGCGCCGCGCGGCCGGGCGGACGCCTCGATGCCATCGTCTGGCGCAGTCCCGACGAGAATCCCTTCATGACGGCGGCCGAACGCGCCGCGCAGGATCTGCTGTCGCTGCCCGCGCGCGATCCAAGCGGGCCGGGACAGTTCGCCTTTGCCCGGCGCGAACGCGTCGCCCGCATCCTTGAACACAGCGGCTGGCAGGGAATCGCCATCGACGCGCTCGACGTCGCCTGCGGTTTTCCCGCCCACGAACTGGCGCGCTACCTGAGCCGCATGGGGCCGGTGGGGCGCCTGCTGGAAGGGATGGACGAAGAGGCACGCAAGAGGATCCTGCCCCAACTGGAGCGGGCTTTCGACCCTTACCTGCGCGGCGACGAGGTGCGCTTCGATGCCGCCTGCTGGCGGGTGCGTGCCAGCGCGTGAGTAATGCCGCGGGCGCGGCGGGCGGTCAGCCCTGGCGCAGGAAGCGCCCGGCCTTCGATTCGAGCAGCCGTACCAGCTCCGGCTGCATGTACTCGTACTCGTCGGGGATGTCCAGGCAGATGACGCGTTTGCCGTTCAGGTGCTGCCTGAATCTGGTGGAGAGCCGCGCCTTGTGCGTCTTTTCCATCACGAAGACGATGTCGGCCCAGGCCAGCTGCTCGGGCGAGAGCGCAATGTCGGCGTCGGCACCGAGTCCCGCCGAGTCGGTCTCCACGCCGCGCCAGGAGGCGAATACATGCTCGGCGGTCGGGCTGCGCAGGCGGTTCTGCGTACAGATAAACAGTGCGTTGGTCATCGCGTGTAGTCCGATTGCCCGGTCTCGACACCCGCATCCGACACCGCCCCCGCCAGGTCGTCCAGCGTGGCCGGCTTGGTCAGGTGCAGGTCGAAACCGGCTTGCCGCGCGCGGTCGATGTCGGCCTGCTGGCCATAGCCGGTGAGGGCGACCAGGCGCGGTGCCGGCACGTCGGCGTGGGCGCGCATCGCGGCCGCGAGGGCATGGCCGTCCATGTCGGGCAGGCCGATGTCGAGGATTGCCACTGCCGGCCTGCTGCGTTCGAAGACGGCGAGCGCCTCGGCGCCCGAATGCGCCACGTGGACCTCGTGGCCGAGCCCTTGCAGGATCAGCGCGGTCGTCGCGGCGGCGTCGATATTGTCGTCCACCACCAGTACGGAGGTGCGGACACCAGGCTGACCTGCCGGTGCCGCCGGAGCAGGTAGCTGGGCAGGCGCCAGCGGCAGGCAGACCACGAAGCGGCTGCCCTTGCCGGGCCCCTCGCTGTGGGCGCTTACCTGCCCGCCATGCAGCAGGGCGATGCGGCGCACGATGGCCAGGCCGAGACCCAGGCCGCCGGTGCTGCGCGCCACCTGTTGCGGCGCCTGGTAGAAGGGCTCGAAGACGCTGGCGAGCAGTTCGTGCGGCATGCCGATGCCGCCGTCGCTCACTTCCAGGCGCGCCTGGTCGCCGTCGACCTCCAGCAGCACCCGTATCGGCTTGCCGGCGCCGAAGCGCTCGGCGTTCGACAGCAGGTTGTTCAATACCTGCACCAGCCGGCTCTCGTCGCCATTCACCCAGACTTCGGCAGGGGCCGACAGCGCCACCGGCACGCCGGGGCGCTCGCCCGTCGTATGCCGCACCAGCTCGGCCAGGTTCAGCGGACGCAGGTCCAGCTGCATCTTGCCGGAGGTGATGCGCGAGACGTCGAGCAGGTCGTCGACCAGGCGCTTGAGGTGGTTCACCTGGCGCCGCATGATCGTGCGTTCGCGCGCGTTGCCGGCATCGGCACGCAGGTCCAGCAGGTCGAGCGAGGCGACGATGGGGCTGAGCGGGTTGCGCAGCTCGTGGCCGAGGACGGCCAGGAATTCGTCCTTGACGCGGCTGGCGTCGCGGCTGGCGGCCAGCGCTTCTTCCAGCGAGGCGAGCAGGCGCGAACGTTCCTGTTCATGGGCCGCGTGCTGGCTTGCCGCCTTTTCCAGCGCCTGGCCCATCGAATCGAGTTCGCGGATACGGGTGGGCGCGACCTCGACCTGTTCGCCGGCACCAAGCGCCGCGGCGCCGCGCTGCAAATTGGCGAAACTGCGGGTGATGCGGATCGATAGCAGCCAGGCCAGGCCCACGCAGGCCAGCAGCGAGGCGGCCAGGCCCCAGCCATACATGGTGATGCCGGCAAGCGATGCGGGGCCGATGCTGGGCCGAGGTACGCCGACCGCCACCGTCCAGCCATGGCGCGACAGGCGCGTAAAGGCGCTCGTGAGCGTATCGCCCTCATAGTTGACATTGCGGCCGACACCCTCCGGCAGGCCGCCGGCCATCAGTTGCGTCAGCACCGGGCCGGCCGGACCGGCGACGCGCTTGTCGTGGTCTTTCGAACGCGCCACGATCGAACCGTCGGCGTCGATGACGGCAATGACCGACCCGGAGGGCGCCGCCTGGCGCCTGACGACGCCGAGGATGCGGTCGGGCTTGATGACGGCGGTGAGCGCATACAGGTGCCCGGCCTCGTCGCGCAGCGGCACGCGTACCGGAAATGCGACTTTTTCCGCCCGCCACGGGCCACATGGCCCACCAGCGGCCTTTGCACCTCCAGCAGCTGGCGCAGGCTGTCCGGATCGGTGATATGGCCGGCAGGTGTGCCGAACGGGTCGGTGGTGCGAAACAGGATCTTGCCGGCGGCATCGGTCAGGATGATCGCCAGCCATTCCGGCTGCGCCTTGACCTGGTCGCGCGCGATGTCGTAGAAAGATGGATGTCGCCGGCGCCGATGGCCGGTGCCCGTGCCAGGCTGGCGAGCGTGGCGATCGAACCGTCGAGTTCCGCGTCGACGGCGCTCGACAGCGCACGCGCCAGGTCGAGCAGTGCGCGGTCCTGCTCGCGCTGCTGGTACTGGCTCGTGGTATGCACCGACCAGAAGCCCAGCAAGGCAAGCGGCAGCAGGCCGATCGCGCTGAGGAGGATGAGCAGGCGGCGCAGGGAGAGAGTAAAACCGGGTGGCCGCATCACTAGCCTCAGGGCAAAAAATCATTATACGGCGAATTGTCGCGCCGTCCGGGGCGGCTGCCCGGGAAGGCCGCAGGCATGGCTCCTGCTTACGCTCCCTGTGCTAGCCCGGGCATGGAACGGCTGGCAAAGCGCCAGCACCCGAAGGCGAGCAGGAAGCAGGCCACGACCACCCCGGCCAGCCGGGCTGCGCTCTCGAAGACCAGGGGCGCGACCACGCCCGACATCAGCGAAAACACCAGCATCTGCACGAAGCTGATGAGAGATGCCGCCAGGCCGCGCATCTGCGGATACAGGTCGAGCGTTGCGATGCTCATCATCGGCATCGCCAGGCCGACGCCGAACGCATAGCCCATGATCGGCAGGACAGCCCAGGGCAAGTGGGCGTGGAAGAGCAGATTGCCGGTCAGGTTGGCGATGGCCGCCACGCCCATGCAGGCGAATGCGATACGCAGCAGGGCGGCGGGCGCCGAGTGGGTGGCCTGGCGGCCGCTGACCGCGGCGCCGACCACCAGGCCGCCGATCATGGGAATGAACAGCCAGCCGAACGCCGTTTCAGGCAGCTTCAGGATCTCCATCACGAAGTGCGGCGCGGCGGAAATGTAGATGGCCTGGCCCCCGAAGGCAAAGGCGATCGCCAAGGCGCCGGCCACGAAACGGGGATTGCGCAGTGCGTTCACATAGTGCGCGGCCAGGCTGCGGATGTGGAAAGGCGCGCGCTTCTCGGGCGGCAGCGTTTCGGGAACATAGCGCCAGGTCGCGGCCAGTAGCACCAGGCCGACGGCGGTGAGGAACACAAAAACCGAGCGCCAGCCGAAGGTGGTGTGCAGGTAGCCGCCGATCACCGGCGCAATCGCGGGTGCGAGGCCAAACACCATCGTGATGCTGGCCATCAAGCGCTGGGCCTCAGCGCCGGAAAAGCGGTCGCGCACCACCGCCTGGCCAATCACCCGGCCGCCGCCGGCCGACAGTCCCTGCAGCACCCGGCACAGCAGCAGGGCGCCAAAGCTGGTGGCAAAGGCGGCGCCGATGGAGGCGACGATGAAGATGAGCAGCGACACAAGAATGACCGGACGCCGCCCGAAAGCATCGGACAAGGTGCCATAGAACAGGCTCATGACGGAAAACGCCAGCAGGTAGGCGCTCAGGGTCTGCTGCACGAGTGCCGCGTCGACCGCGAAGTCCGCCGCGATGGCGGGAAACGAGGGCAGAAAAGTGTCGATGGCGAAGGCGCCGACCATCGACAGGCCTGCGAGGATGACGGTGAGGGTACGGGAATGCAAGCGGAGGTCCTGGTCAGCAGTTGGGTGGCCTGATACACGGAGCATGGTCGCGTGTTCCTGCCAGCGTAGCCGATCGGCGCAGGCTGGCGCGCCCGGCTGCGCGCGTCAATACGTCCTGGCGGGTGCTGCGTCGGCCGTTCCAGCGAATACCCGCGGGCCGGGCTTCGTGCCTGTCCGCCGCGCGTGTCAGCCGCGCATGTTACCCAATAAACGAATCGAACTGCATGTCGAACTCTTCGAGCGCCTTCTGCGCGTTCTGCATTTTCTTCCTGAACTCCGGCCCGCGCTGCAAGGCCAGGCCCACGGCCAGCACGTCGATCACGACCAGGTAAGCCAGGCGCGCGGAAATCGGCGTGTAGGGGTCGATGTTGAAGACCAGGTCGATCGGAATCAGGACGCTGGCCATGTCGGCCAGCGGCGTGCCAGAGGGCGCCAGCACGATCACGTCGGCACCGCCCCGGCGCGCCAGCTTGGCCGAGCGCACCAGCGCCGGGTTGTTGCCGCGCTGCGAGATCGCCACCACGCAGTCGCCTTCGCGCAGCAGGGCGGCGGCGATCGAGTGGATGGCCGGGTCGGTATAGGACACGGTGGGCACGCCCGAGCGGAAGAACTTGTGCTGGGCGTCGGCGGCCACGAAACCAGACGTGCCCTGGCCGTAGAACTCGATCTTGTTGGCGCGTTTCAGGATGTCGAGCGCACTCTGGATCAGTTCAGGTTTCAGGTTGTTTCGCAGGTCGAGCAGGGTGTTGATCGAGCGGCTGCAGATTTTATTGACGAGGTCCGCCGCCAGGTCGTCCTGGGCCGGCTGCTCGTTGGCGGCCGGCAGGGCCAGCGCCAGGCCTTGCGCCAGTTTCAGCTTGAATTCGTGCCAGCCGTCGTAGCCGAGCGTGCGGCAGAAACGCACCACGGTCGGTTCGGATACCTGCGCGCTTTTCGCGAGCGCCGTGATGTTCTGGCTGACCGTGGTGTTGGGGGACTCCAGCACGGCCAGCGCCACCTTGCGCTCCGATTTGGAGAGCGAGTCGAGCTGGGTGCGGATCGAGTCGAGCAGCATGCTTAATCTTCGGGGAACGGTGAAGCAGGGGTTTCGCATTGCATCGCAATGCGCCTGCGGAACGGTCTGGCCATGCTTGGCCAGACTCCTTGCGCTCTCATTATTAATCTTCCAGGAGCGGTGGAGCAGGGGTTTCGCGTTGCATCGCGACGCGCCTGCGGAACAGTTCGGCCATGCTTGGCCGGACTCCTTGCGCTCTCATTATTAATCTTCCGGGAGCGGTGGAGCAGGGGTTTCGCGTTGCATCGCGACGCGCCTGCGGAACAGTTCGGCCATGCTTGGCCGGACTCCTTGCGCTCTCATTATTAATCTTCCGGGAGCGGTGAAGCAGGGTTTCGCATTGCATCGCAATGCGCCTGCGGAACGGTCTGGCCAAGCTTGGCCGGACTCCTTGCGTTGCCATTTTTAGTCTTCGGGCAACGCTTCTTCGCGCCACTGCAAGCCGTCGCGCCCAATGAGCGCCGACGATGCCGCCGGACCCCAGGTGCCGGATGCATACGGCACCGGCGTGCTGTCGTCCTGCTCCCAGTGGTCCAGGATCGGCTCGACCCATTCCCAGGCCGCCTCCAGCTCGTCGCCGCGCATGAACAGGGTCAGCTGGCCGCGCAGCACATCGAGCAGCAGGCGCTCGTAGGCTTCCATGCGCGGCGCCTTGAACTGCTCGCGGAAATCGAGTTCGAGTTCGGCCTGTTTGAGGCGCATGGAGTCGCCTGGCGTCTTTGCCATCAGGTTCAGCGACAGGCCCTCGTCGGGCTGCAGGCGGATGACCAAGCTGTTCGGCTGGAAGCTCGACGTCGGCTGGTTGAAGATCGAATGCGGGATCGGCTTGAAGCGCACCACGATCTCGGCCAGGCGGTCGGCCATGCGTTTGCCGGTGCGCAGGTAGAAGGGCACCCCGGCCCAGCGCCAGGTGTCGATCTCGGCCTTCATGGCCACGAAAGTTTCGGTCTTCGACTGTTTCGGCGCGTCCGGCTCGTCGCGGTAGCCCGGCACCGGCTGGCCGTCGACATAGCCGGCGCGGTACTGGCCGCGCACGATGTTCTGGGCCAGCGTGGTCGGGGTGAAGCGCTTCAGCGAACGCAGTACCTGCAGCTTGGCGTCGCGCACGGCGTCCGGCGAAATCGAGGTGGGCGGCTCCATCGCCACGATACACAGCAGTTGCAGCAGGTGGTTCTGCAGCATGTCGCGCAGGGCGCCCGAGGTGTCGTAGTAGCCGAGGCGGTTGCCGACGCCGATCTTCTCGGCGATGGTGATCTGCACGTCGGAAATCCATTCGCGCCGCCACAGCGGCTCGAACAGCACGTTCCCGAAGCGCAGCGCCAGCAGGTTCTGCACGGTTTCCTTGCCCAGGTAATGGTCGATCCGGTAGATCTGCGATTCGGCGAACACCTTGCCGACGTCGAGGTTGATCTGCTTGGCCGATTCCAGGTCGCGGCCCAGGGGCTTTTCCAGCACCACGCGCGAATTTGGCGTCGCCAGGCCGGTTTCGGCGAGGTTGTCGCAGATCTGCGCGAACAGGTGGGGCGGGGTGGCGAGGTAGTACACGCGCGTGATCGCATCGTCCTGGCGCAAGGCGTCGACCAGTGGGGCATAGGTCTTCACGTTCGTCGCATCGAGGGCGACATAGGTGATGCGTTGCAGGAAGCTCTGCCACTTCTGCACATCGATGCTGTCCTGGTCCTTGATGTGCTGCTTCGAGTGCGTGTCGACGAAGTCGAGGAAGGCTTCCTGCGAACTCGCGTCGCGCCCGACGCAGATGATGCGCGCGGTCGGCGGCAGGTCGTTGGCGACATCGCGCGCATACATTGCCGGCAACAGCTTGCGCATGGAAAGGTCGCCGCTGCCGCCAAAGAAGACGAGGTCGAAGTCAAGAAGAGCCATGGTGTATTCGGTTCGCAAAGAGGAGAAGGAGCTATTGATGTAAATTTACTACATGAATATGCTCTTGGCAAGAAACTCTACTACGTAATTGCGGCGTGGCGCGGGTTGATGGTGCCACAAGAGAGGGAGGTAGGGCGCGCCTCTTCTGGTGGGTGGGAGTGGGATGAGTCACGGCGTAGGGTGGTCGGCTCCACCCGACGATATGATCGACGACTACATATGCGCCGCCCACGCGTTTAACAGCCGCATGACGATCGCGCTGCTTCACAGGGCCGATTCCTCCTTATGCAGGACCGCGTCGTCTCAAGGATTGTTGAACTACGCGTTCAACGTTCGCCCGATATGTCGCGGCCTCGCACGAAGGAAAGGCGGACCTTGTGAGGGGAGCGGCCCTGCATGCGCCGGTTGAACGCGTGGGCGGCGCACACGCCACGTCAATGCACGAAGCGGGGTGGAGCCGACCACCCTACGCGTCAGCGCCGGTAGTCGGCGCTGACCACTCCCGGCACATCCACCCGCAGCGACAGCACCTTGCCCGTCAACGGATACTGCGCGACCTCGGCGGCCGAGCGACCATGGCTGGCGCTGGTGATGTACAGCGTGCGCAGGTCGGCGCCGCCGAAGGCAACGGCGGTCGGGCAGCGCACCGGCAGCGGGATCTCGCGCAGCAGTTCGCCTTCGGGCGAGAGCTTCAGCAGCCGGCCGCCCTCGAACATCGCCACCCAATAGTTTCCTTCGCTGTCGACCGTGGCGCCGTCCGGGCGACCACCATAGTCGGCGGCAGTCTTGTCGGTCGAAAAGCTCAGCAGGGTGCGGCCGTTCGCCGGCGTGCCGCTGGCGGCATCGAAATCGTAGCGGTCGATGCGGTGGCTGGTGGTGTCGGCATGGAACATGGCGCGTCCGTCAAGGCTCCAGGCCAGGCCGTTCGAATTGGTCATGTTGCCCGACCAGGCCAGGTGCAACGCGTCGCGTTCGAGCACGTACATTTCCGCCATCGGCTTGTCGCGCGGCTCGTACATGGTGCCGACCCAGAAACGGCCCTGCGGATCGACGCGGCCGTCGTTGAAGCGGACAATCTTCGTGTCGTACGGCGCCGGGCAGATGTCGGTCATCGCTCCGCTGGTTGTATTGAGGCGCACGAAACCCAGGCGCGTCGCCACGACCAGGTTGTTGTCGTCGTCCGCCGCGATGGCCGATGGTTCCGAGGCCATCGTCCAGCTCGAGAATTTGCCGCTGGCCGGGTGCACGCGGTTGACCGTCAGGCCGTTGATGTCGACCCAGTACAGGGCCGATTCCACATCGTGCCAGAGAGGGCATTCGCCGACCTGCATCGGCTCGTGATGGACGACCTCGAATTTCAGGGATTTCATGTCGGCGCCCATCATTACACCGCCGCCTTGGCACGGGCGATCAGGCCATTGGTGGAGCTGTCGTGCGCGTCAAGCCGCGCCTCTCCCTTCAGTTCCGCCTCGACCTGCTTGGCCAGCACCTTGCCCAGTTCCACGCCCCACTGGTCGAAACTGTTCAGGTCCCAGATGACACCCTGCACAAAGGTCTTGTGTTCGTACAGCGCGATCAGGGCACCCAGCGTGGCGGGCGTCAGGTATTCCATCAGGATGGTGTTGCTCGGACGGTTCCCGGGGAAGGTCTTATGGGGCGCCAGGCGCTCGATCTCGGCAAGGGACAGGCCTTGCTGTTGCAGGTCTTCGCGCACCTCGTCGATCGTCTTGCCCTTCATGAAGGCTTCCGACTGGGCGAAGCAGTTCGCCAGCAGCGCCGTATGGTGGTTCTGCAGTTCGTGCGCGGGGCGCAGCGCGGCGATGAAGTCGATCGGCGTCACGTCGGTGCCCTGGTGCAGCAGCTGGAAGTAAGCATGCTGGCCGTTGGTGCCGGGCTCGCCCCAGATGGCGGGGCAGGTCGGCGTGTCCACCGGTTCGCCATCGCGCGTGACGCGCTTGCCGTTGCTCTCCATGTCGAGCTGCTGCAGGTAGGCCGGGAAACGGTTCAGGTCCTGGTGGTAGGGGGCGATCGTGACCGAGCTGGCGCCGAGGAACTGGCGGTTCCAGAAGCCGACCAGGGCCAGCAGCATCGGCATGTTCTGCTCGACAGGTGCCGTGCGGAAGTGCTGGTCCATGGCGTGGGCGCCGGCCAGGAAATCGCTGAAGTAGCCGAAGCCGACCGCCAGCGCGACCGGCAGGCCGATCGCTGACCACACCGAATAACGCCCGCCCACCCAGTCCCAGAACGGGAACATGTTGGCCGGGTCGATGCCGAAGGTTTTAATTGCTTCCACATTGGTCGAGACCGCGACGAAGTGTTTCGCCAAGGCCTCTTCCGGCGCATCGTGCAGGAACCACACGCGCGCGGTTTGGGCGTTCATCATGGTCTCGGCCGTGGTGAAGGTTTTCGAGGCAATGATGAAGAGCGTGGTTTCCGGGTTCACCTGTTCCAGCGCGGCGTCCATGTCGTGGCCGTCGACGTTCGACACAAAATGCATCTTCAGGCGCGGGTGGCTGTACTGGCGCAGCGCCAGGCAAACCATTTTCGGACCAAGGTCGGAGCCGCCGATGCCGATGTTGACGATGTCGGTGATCGGTTTGCCGGTATGGCCCAGCCATTCGCCGCTGCGCACCGCGTCCGTAAACGTCTTGATGCGGGCCAGTACGGCATGCACGTCGCCACTCACATCCTGGCCGTCCACGGTCAATTGCTGGTCGCGCGGGGCGCGCAGGGCGGTGTGCAGGACGGCGCGGTTTTCGGTGTTGTTGATCTTTTCGCCCGCGAACATCGCGTCGCGCCGGGCCTCCACGCCGCGCTCGCGCGCCAGCGCTGCCAGCAGTTCAAGCGTGCGCCCGTCAAGGCGGTTTTTTGAATAGTCTAGGAACAGGCCGGCGGCCTCGATCGACATGCGCTCGAAGCGCTGCGGATCAGCCGCGAACAGGCTGCGCATCTGCCAGTCTTCCGCCTCTACGGCATGGGTTTCGAGGGCCTGGAAACTGGTCGTACTGGTCAGTGGGATGGCGGTCATGTTGAGCATGCGATGTTGTTTTAGACAGATTATCGAATGATACAGGAATCGTCCGTAAATTCACTACGTAATGCCTGAGCGAGAATTCGTGGCGTGTAATCCGAATGCAAACGTTCTATCGTAAAAGTGTTCGATTGATCACGTCGTCAGCCCGCGTGGGCACGAGTGCCCACCCTACGTTACGCGGGCGCCAACGACACTATTTTGTACCTCGGCAGGCGGCACACCGTAGGGTGGACACTCGTGTCCACGCCGTATAGCACGGCTGCAAGTCGAAAAGCGAGACCTCGCCACAACCCCATTCCCATTTTGTAGTAAAATTTCAGAATACAATTTCGAAGGAACGATTATGGCGCTCCATCCCGTAGTTGAACAGGTAACGAAGCGGATCATCCAGCGCAGCCGGCCCTCGCGCGCTGCCTATCTTGCGCACCTCGAGGCGGCGCGGGTCCAGGGCGTGCAGCGCGGGTCGCTGTCGTGCACCAACCTCGCCCACGGTTTCGCTGCTTTCCCCCAGAACGACAAGCTGAAACTGCGCGAGCAAAAAAAACCGTCGGTCGCGATCGTTTCGTCCTACAACGACATGCTCTCGGCCCACCAGCCCTTCGAATATTTCCCGAAAGTGATCAAGGACGCCGTGCGCGACGTCGGCGCCGTGGCCCAGTTCGCGGGCGGCGTGCCGGCCATGTGCGACGGCGTGACGCAAGGCCAGCCGGGCATGGAACTGTCGCTGTTCTCGCGCGACACCATTGCCATGGCTACCGCCGTGGCGATGTCGCACAACATGTTCGATGCAGCGCTCTACCTCGGCATCTGCGACAAGATCGTCCCGGGCCTATTGATCGGCGCGCTGCACTTCGGCCATATACCGGGCATTTTCGTTCCGGGCGGCCCGATGACCTCGGGTCTGTCGAACAAGGAAAAGGCGGCCATCCGCCAGCGCTATGCCAAGGGTGAAGCCACCCGCGAGGAATTGCTCGAAGGCGAGTCGGCCTCCTACCACGGCGCCGGCACCTGCACCTTCTACGGCACCGCCAATAGCAACCAGATGCTGATGGAGATGATGGGCCTGCACATGCCGGGCGCCGCCTTCATCACGCCGGGCACGCCGCTGCGCGACGCACTGACACGCGCGGCCAGCGAGCAGGCGGTGGCGATCTCCCAGCAGGGCGGTAACTACATGCCGATCGGCCACATCGTCGACGAGAAAAGCATCGTCAATGCCATCGTCGCCCTGCACGCGACCGGCGGCTCGACCAACCACACGCTGCACCTGGTGGCGATCGCCCGCGCGGCCGGCATCGTGATCGACTGGAACGACTTCGACGAGCTGTCGAAGGTCGTCCCTTCGCTCACCCGCATCTACCCGAACGGCGAAGCCGATGTGAACTATTTCCAGGCCGCCGGCGGTCCGGGCTTCGTCATCCGAGAGCTGCTCGATGCGGGCCTGGCGCACGAAGACGTCAACACCATCCTGGGACACGGCCTGCGCGCCCACTGCAAGGAACCGTTCCTGAATGATGCCGGCAATGTCGTCTGGCGCGACGTGCCGGCCCAATCCGGCGATGAGTCGGTGCTGCGCAAGGCCTCGAACCCCTTCGCCAGCAACGGCGGCATGGTGCTGGTGCAGGGCAACCTGGGCCGCGCGGTGATGAAGATCTCGGCCGTCAAGCCGGACTACCACGTGATCGAGGCACCGGCCATCACCTTCGATTCGCAGGAAGATTTCATGCTGCGCTACAAGGCGGGCGAACTGAACCGCGACTTCGTGGCCGTGATCCGCTTCCAGGGCCCGCGTGCCAACGGCATGCCGGAACTGCATGCATTGACGCCCGCGCTGTCGAACCTGCAGGATGCCGGCTTCAAGGTGGCGATGGTCACCGACGGCCGCATGTCGGGCGCGTCCGGCAAGGTGCCGGCGGCGATCCACGTCTCGCCGGAAATCCTGGCCGGCGGCCCGCTCGGCCTGGTGCGCGATGGCGACATGATCCGCGTCGACGCGGTCGAGGGCACGCTCGACGCCCTGGTTCCGGCCCAGGAATGGGCAGGGCGCAGCATGGCCACCGCCGACATCTCGAAGAGCCACATCGGCATGGGCCGCGAGCTGTTCGCCATGTTCCGCAACCACTCCAGCCCGGCGGAGGAGGGCGCCGCGACCTTCCCGCTGCCATCGCCGATTCCCACTACCGTGCCGCTGCATGAAGGCATGCATGCCGAAGAAGGCCAGCCCGGTTCCGACGAAGACTTTCTTTTCAAGGCACAGAAATAAGATGACTACGACCATGACCGTACTTGACATCATGCGCTCGGCGAGCGTGATCCCCGTGATCGCGATCGACGATCCCGACCACGCCGTGCCGCTCGCAAAAGCCCTGGTGGCCGGCGGCATCCGCGTGCTGGAAGTGACGCTGCGCACCGCGCACGGGCTGCAGGCGATCCGCGACATGGCGCAGGTGGAAGGCGCGATTGTCGGCGTCGGCACCCTGACGCAAGGCGACGAATTCGCCGCCGCACGCGATGCCGGCGCGGTCTTCGGCGTCTCGCCCGGCCTGACCCCGGCGCTGATCGAGGCGGCGAAAAAGAGCGGCCTGCCGCTGCTGCCGGGCGTGATGACGCCGTCGGAAGTGATGGCGGCGCGCGAAGCGGGCTTTAAACAGCTGAAGCTGTTCCCGGCGGTGCCGGCGGGCGGCGTCGGCATGCTCAACGCGATCGGCGGTCCGCTGCCGGACGTGACCTTCTGCCCGACTGGCGGCATCTCGATCGATACCGCGCCGAGCTTCCTCGCCTGTAAAAACGTGGCCTGCGTGGGTGGTTCCTGGCTGACGCCGAAAGATGCGATGCTGGCGGGCGACTGGGGCCGCATCACCGAGCTGGCGCGGGCCGCGGCGGCGCTGCGCAAGCAGGCCTGAGGTCATCCGTTTCACCGGGCATGCTTTGCTGCGCAAGGTATTGCCCGGGTACTGAAGCGGCGCCTGCCCGCAGGCGCCGCCAATGAACACTGCGCTGCGATGGCATGACGCGAGCCCATCAGCATGGTACCCTCGGCGCATGCTATTTCGCCTGTTAAACATGCTGTTGCTCGGGTGCGCCTTGCTCGCCTCGAGCTCTCCCTCCGCGGCAGCGCAGCCTGGCGCGCCCGCGTTCGACCTGAAGGTGGAGCACGTCGACGGCAGCGAGGGCGCCAAGGTCTACCAGATCGCCTCGAGCGGCACGGTGGTGGCCAGCCGGGCCGCGGTCTGGCGCGTCCTCACCGACTACGACCATCTGGCCGAATTCCTGCCCAACCTGAAAAGCGCGCGTGTCGTCTCGCGTAGCGGCGACAAGGTCGTCGTCGAACAGCTGGGCACTGCCCGTTTTCTCTTTTTCAGCCAGACCATCCGCCTGCGCGTGCAGGTACAGGAATCGTCGCCCGACCGCATCGATATCAGCCTGATTGACGGCGACATGAAGGTCTTCCGCGCCAGCTGGGAGCTCAAACCGGTGCCCGGCGCGGGCGGCACTCGCGTCGTTTACAACGCGACCATCGCGCCGAAGTTCGATGTGCCGGGGATCGTGGGCACGGGCGTGGTCAGGAAGGATATCGGCAGGATGATGGGGGCCGTGTTGCAGCGGGCGGAGCGGCAGGAGTAACAGCTCCGGGCGCAACTTCAGCAGAGGCAGATAGAGGCATTGGAAATGCGACTACATACCGAGCAGACGGAAGTTCCGGTAAGCAAAGACTCCGCAAGCGAAGGGCTCATCCCGTCGGCGTGGCGGCCGGTCCTGAAGAACGTCGTCGATGCGTTCGCTCTTCAAGACTACGCTCTTGCGGATCGGGTGAGCGGCGTGGCTCCGATATCCGAGGACACCGCTATCCAGATCCGCGAGTACATTGAGGACTACGGCGCGACGCTGCTTCCGCTTCCAGAAGCATCATGGGACACCTCCGTTTGCATCTGGATGAACGGTCACTGGGATGCGCTTGTCGATCTCTGGACGGAAGAGGAGGGCCGTAGCGACCTCGTATTGCAGGTTCAGGTATCGGAAGCAGACAATGGATATGCCGTGACCGTTCATATGGTGTACGTGCCATAACGTTCCCGGTGGCGACGTGCGCCTGAGAGGCTACTTCGACCTGTATTCCCGACCTGCATCAATTAAGATTGGCTAGCCTCTCAATCGTGTACAAGCAAGCAATGAAGAATGTCCTCCGTGCCCGCAGTCCGCATGTGCATCGCTGGCGCCCCCTCAGCGCAGGCGAAATCGCCATGGCCTCGCTGCTGTTCCGCGATGCCGTCGATTACGGCCGCGTGCGCATCCACGGCCGGCGCTACATGCCTTTCCAGCCGAAGAACTGCTGCATGACTCCGAACGGCAGCATGTACTTCCATCAGTCCTGCTTCCTCGACGACTACTCTCAAGCGAACATCACCGGCCAGCACTGGTTCATGCACGAAATGGTGCATGTCTGGCAGCACCAGCTGGGCTACCCGGTGCGCCTGCGCGGCGCCATCCGCATCAAGCTGCCGTACCACTACGACCTGCACGAGGATGCGAGCCTGGCGGACTACAACATGGAAGCGCAGGGCGACCTGCTGGCCGATTACTTCGTGCTGAAATTCTTGAAGCGACCCGATGCGATGCGCCAGCGCCGTTACGGCGGCGCGCTGGCGCTGTACGAACGGGTGCTGGCTGGCTTCCTGGCCGATCCGGGCAGCCGCGACCATCTCCACCGCGGCCTGGCCGGGCGCATTGCCCGTCTGGGGTAGGGCGTCTGCCACGCCACAGGACAGCAGCGCCTGTCTACCCTGATTGCATTGAGTCGGCTCAATACTGCTGTGCAACCAGGCCTTAGGCTAGGCGCTCCTTCCTGTTTTCCGACACGGTCATGAAGCGTCTACTGACACGACTCCTCGTCATATGCCCCGTCTTCCAGCTTGTGCTCCCGGTGCAGGCCGCAGGCCGTGTCGGCGAGGCGGAGGTACGCGCGGGAGCGAATGGCAACGCATGCTTCACGATTGCGATGGACGAGGAGCGCCGCGGCGGCGGCCCGGAGTTCCAGTCGGTGAAGGTCAGTGCGCCCGGCGGAACGGTGATGTGGAAGATGGCGATGCCGCGCGAGCGGACTTTCCCGCTCAATGCAAGCATGTGCATCCCCTACGGAGGGCGGGTGCCGGCCTTGCCGCAGACGGCGGCGGCTCCCCTGGCAGAAGGCGTCGTCTACCAGGTACAGATCGACACGCGCCAGACAGGCAATCGCCCCACGCATTACCTCGCCCGTTTCTGCCTGGTGCGCGAAGGGCGGGGCGTCGCTCGCGTGCACCGCATCGGCGCGAGCGGGCAGTCCGAACGCGCCGTTCCCACTTGCCCTGCGCCGGGCGCCTGAGCCGTCTTTTCCGTCCCGCCCGGATCGGCGCCGCGCTGCAATCGAAAGGGTGCCGGATGCCTCCTTGTCGAAGGTCCGCAAAAGACGGGGAAGGGCAGGGCCGATCCGTTAAAATGTCTGCATTTCCACATTTCCCATTGCGGACATCATGACTCAGGACGAACTCAAGCAAGCCGTGGCGCGCGCGGCCATCGATTACGTGGTCGACGGCGAAATCATCGGCGTCGGCACCGGCTCGACGGCGAACTTCTTCATCGACGAACTGGCGAAGATCAAGGACCGCATCAAGGGCACCGTCGCTTCGTCCGAAGCCACCGCGGCGCGCCTGCGCGGCCACGGCATTCCCGTGTTCGACCTGAACGATGTCGAGTCGATCGCCGTCTATATCGATGGCGCCGACGAGATCACCGCAGCGGGCGCGATGATCAAGGGCGGCGGCGCGGCGCTCACGCGCGAGAAGATCGTCGCCTCGGTGTCGAAGCGGTTTGTCTGCATTGCCGACGGCTCGAAGCTGGTGAACACGCTGGGCAAGTTCCCGCTGCCGGTCGAAGTCATCCCGATGGCACGCGCGGCCGTCATGCGCAAGCTCGCGCAACTCGGCGGCCAGCCGCGCCTGCGCACGAAGGCGGGCGGCAATGATCCCTTCATTACCGACAACGGCGGCGAGATCATCGACGTGGCCGGCATGGAGATTGCCGACCCGGTGGGTGTGGAAACGCAGATCAACGGCATCGTCGGCGTGATCGCCGTCGGCCTTTTCGCCCAGCAGGGCGCCAACGTCTGCCTGCTCGGTACCGCCGACGGCGTCAAGACCCTGACCTTCTGATTCGGAGCGACCATGAAACGTGTGCTGGTACTGGTGATGATTGCTGCCCTGGGCGGCTGTTCGATGTTCAGAAAAGCCGAAGGCGCCGCCCGCGCCGCCCGCTGTGGCGGCCAAGCCGGCGCCCGGGCTCGTCGATGCCAACGGCACGCCGATCGAGCGCATCCCTTACCGCATCGGCGTGTCCTCGACGACCGTGGAACAGATGGCGCGCCAGAATGCCTGCACGGGGCAGGGCGCCGGCCTGGTGACGGTGCCGGGCCCCGTCGAGATCTACCGCTTGCAGTGCGCCGACGGCAGGGTGTTCATGGCTCGCTGCGAACTGCGCCAGTGCAAGAAGATGTAATGCTGCCGGCGGCTTGAAGAGACGGCGCCGGCATATCTGCCGCGCCAGTTCCTAGTCGGTCACCCTGCCGCGCAGCGCCTTGATCTGGCCGCTGCGCGTTTTTTCGTCCAGCCGGCGCCGCTGCGAGCCGCGCGTCGGTTTCGTCGGACGGCGTACGACCGGCACCACGGCCGCCTGGTCGACCAGCGCCTGCAAGCGGCCCAGCGCGTCTTCCTTGTTCTGTTCCAGGCTGCGCGAACTCTGCGCCTTGAGCACCACGACGCCCTCGCGGGTGACGCGGGCATCGCGTAACTCCAGCAAGCGCTCCTTGATATGCGGCGGCAGCGACGAGGCATGCACGTCGAAGCGCGCGTGCACGGCGCAGGACACCTTGTTGACGTTCTGCCCGCCCGGTCCCTGCGCGCGAATGGCAATGAATTCGACTTCAGCCGGGTTAATAGGGACCGTCACGTCGGGTTCCCGGTTTGCTGTGATTGTTCAGTCCTCAAAATCGTTCCCTGATGTGTGCGACATGCGTGTCGATTGCGTGCTGGCCGCGAGTGTAACCGGATCGCGCGCACCTGGAAGCTGGAAGCGGATTCCTATCGTCGCACTCGTAACAAATGTAACGTGTGGCATCTTTTTTTCGAAAGCGGTAATCTTATTCATAACAAATTGATAAGGAGTTCCACCATGAACAAGACCACCCTCTCCGCACTGATGCTGGCTGTCGCGGTCCTGGCTACCGGCTGCAAAAAAGCCGATAACGATCCATCGACCGGTCCTGCCCAGGAAGCCGGCAAGGCCGTCGACCAGGCTGGCGCCGCTGTCGCCAGCGACGTGAAGGAAGGCGCTGCCGTCGTCGGTGCAACCACCGAGCGCGCTGCCGAGAACGTTGGCCAGGCCGCTGACCATGCCGGCGATAAAATCGAGAACGCCGCCGAGCGCACGGGCGAGAACCTGAAGCAAGCCGGCGCCGAAGTGAAGCAGGAAACCCGCGAAGCCGGCCAGGACGTCAAGGAAGGCGCCGCCAACGTCACCGAAAAGGCCGGCAAGGGCCTCGAGAAGGCTGGCGAAAAGATGCAGGACGCTTCCAAGTAAAGTTTTCGGAGGTCCCTCCGTTGCGGCACCGATTCTGTCGGTGCCGTGTCTCCGGCAGCCGCCTTTCTGTGGGGCAGACACGCGGCTGTGCGGAGCCTTTCGCCTTTCTCTCCTCCAGGTCAGCTAGCCGCTCCGGCTATTGCTCGGCGATGTGAATCTTGCTCTTGATGTGCTTCAGGCTCGCGACGATCGTGAAGGTCATGATCACCAGCAGCGACCACGAACTCCATTTGCTCAGGTGTACCAGCGACCACGCGCCCAGCTGGTTCGGATACCGCCACACGCCCCAGAAGGTGCCGATGTTTTCGGCCAGCCAGATGAAGAACCCGATCAGCACGAAGCCCAGCATCAGCGGCATTTGCCGGTCGCGGTCGAGCGGGCGGTAGATCACGACGGTGCGCGAATACAGGCCCAGTGCGCAGGCGGCCAGGTACCAGCGGTAATCGCCGATATAGTGATGGGTGAAGAAATTCGCGTAGATGAGCATGGCGATGGTCGCTGCCATCCAGTAGGGCGGATGATGGCGGATGCGCAGGTCGAACAGGCGCCAGGCCTGGACGATATAGCTGCCGACCGACGCATACATGAAGCCGGAAAACAGCGGCACGCCCAGCAATTTCGTGTAGGCAAAATCCGGATAACTCCACGACTGGATGTTGCCCGAGACCTTGAAGGCCTCCAGCGCGAAGCCGACCACGTGGAACAGGCACACGGCCTTCAGTTCGTCCCAGGTTTCCAGCTTCGAGAACACCATCCAGAACTGGATTGCCACAGCCACGAGCAGGAGCACGTCGTAGCGGGGGATGCCGAGGATGCCGGCGCGCGGCATCAGGAGGACGGCTGCCATGAACAGGAAGACGAACAGGCAGGAACGCGCGTTCTTGATGCCGAAATACCAGAACTCGAGCAGGCCGCGGCGCAGCCCGGCCAGCTGGCGCGGACGGTTGTCGAGCAGCAGGTTGTCGATCGCGGCAATCATGTTCATGTCGGTGCGCCGAAGCGGGAAGGGGCGGACTCGTCATTCTACGATGGGCTGGGCGGCGCCGGTATAGTCCTGTCGGCGCGACAATACACATTCAGTCATTCTGGAGTGCCCCAGTGAACACGGACCTCGTCTGCACGATCGGCCACTCGAACCGGCCGATCGAAGAATTCATTGCCTTGCTCAAGGAGAACGGCGTCGCCTGCCTGCTCGACATCCGCACGGTGCCCAAGTCGCGCCACAACCCGCAGTTCGGCCAGGACCAGCTGCCCGTCTCGCTGGCGGCGGCCGGCATCGAATACCGCCAGGTGCCGGGCCTTGGCGGCCTGCGCCGTGCGCGCAAGGATTCGCCCAACAGCGGCTGGCGCAATACCTCGTTTCGCGGCTACGCCGACTACATGCAGACGGCGGAATTCGTGGAAAACGTCGAGATGGTGATCGCGCTGGCCGCCACCACGCGCTGCGCGCTGATGTGCGCCGAGTCGGTTCCCTGGCGCTGCCACCGCTCGCTGGTGGCGGATGCGCTGCTGGTGCGCGGCATTCCGGTCGAGCACATCATCAACCCGGGCAAGCGGCGGCCGGCGAAGTTGACGCCGTTTGCAAGCGTGGAGGGGACGCGGATCCTGTATCCACCGGAGGAATCAGGAGAGGCTCCGGAAGCGACGAAAGCTGAAGGCTGCTGTGAGTAGGGTGGGCTCTCGAGCCCACGCCGTCGAGCCCATCCATGTCGAAACGCATCCATCAGGTTGCAGTGCATGAACAGCGGACATTTACTGACTGTGCGGTACGCGACAGTACGACAGCGTGGGCTCGAGAGCCCACCCTACGAACCACAAAAACAAAGGCGGGCCTGAAGCCCGCCTCGAGGTCCCGATGAGGACGTAGTACTTACGCCGTCGGCGGCACGTAACCCACAGCCTGATCCGCGCCTTCGCCGAAGAAATGCTTTTCCATCTGCGTCGCCAGGTACTTGCGCGCGCGGTCGTCGGCCAGGTTCAGGCGATTCTCGTTGATCAGCATGGTCTGGTGTTTCAGCCAGGCCTGCCAGGCTTCCTTCGACACCGACAGATACAGCTTCTTGCCCATTTCGCCGGGGACGGGCGGGAAGTCCAGGCCTTCGGCTTCCTTTTGTAACTTGATGCAGTTGACCATACGGGCCATGATGCGCTCCAGATTCGGTGAGAAAACAGCGATTATAAAGTCTTGATGAAAATCTGTGACTTGCGCTGCCAGTTATACATGTGCTGGCGGTCCTTCGGCAGGTCGTCCACGCTGGCCGGCTGGAAGCCGCGCTTCTTGAACCAGTGCGCGGTGCGGGTCGTCAGCACGAACAGTTTGGTCAGGCCCGAAGCGCGCGCGCGGTTCTCGATGTGCTTCAGGATGCGCTCGCCATCGCCCTGGGCCTGCACGTCCGGGTTGACCGTCAGGCAGGCCATCTCGCCCATCTTCGCTTCGGGGAACGGATACAGCGCCGCGCAGCCGAAAATCACGCCGTCGTGCTCGATGACGGAGAACTGGTCGATTTCGCGCTCGATCAGTTCGCGGCCGCGATACACCAGCGTGCCGTCCGCTTCCAGTGGTTCGATCAGCTTGATAATTCCGCCGACGTCCTCAATTGTGGCCTGGCGCAGGCTTTCCAGGTTTTCGTGGCTGATCATGGTGCCCACGCCATCGTGGGTGAACAGCTCGAGCAGGGCCGAGCCATCCATCTCGAAAGGAACGATGTGGGCGCGGTCGACGCCGCTGTTGCAGGCCTTGATCGCATGGCGCAGGTAGAAGGCCGCGTCCGGCGGCAGGAAGTTCGCCTGCAGCACGGCCTCGGCCTGGTGCGAGGACAGTTCGCGGATCTCGGTGCCGGCGGCATCCGACATCATCGGCGTTTCGGTGATGAAGATCAGCTTGTCGGCATGCAGGGCGATCGCCGCCGAGGCCGCAACATCTTCCATCGTCAGGTTGAACACTTCGCCGGTCGGCGAGAAGCCCAGCGGCGAGAGCAGCACCAGGTTGTCCTCGGTCTGCAGGATCGGGGCGATCTTGTCGGCGGCGATCTTGCGGGTCATGCCGGTCAGTTCGAAGTCGACGCCGTCGATCACGCCCAGCGGACGGGCGACGACGAAGTTGCCGGAGACGATGCTGATCTGGGCGTTCGACATCGGCGTGTTCGGCAGGCCCTGGCTGAAAGCGGCCTCGATATCGAGACGCAGTTCGCCCGCAGCTTCCTTCGCGCATTCCATTGCGGCGGTGTCGGTGATGCGTACGCCGTTGTGGAAGCGGCCCTCGACGCTGCGCAGCGCCAGCTGTTCGGCCACCTGCGGACGCGAACCGTGTACCAGCACGACGCGAATGCCGAGTGCGACCAGCAGGGACAGGTCTTGCGCCAGCACCGGCAGGGCGCCGGCAGCGACCAGTTCGCCGGGAAATGCAACAACAAACGTCTTGCCGCCAAAGGCATGAATATACGGCGCGACAGAACGCAGCCACTGGACGAATTGGGTAGGGTTTTCCATTTGCCGCATTATAATTCGCTGCGCGACTTGCGCACCAAATACCTCGTAAAAACAATGTCTGAACAGAGTAACAAGCCTTCGCCGGACACGGCGCGCGCAGCAGTTCCCCAGCCTGAATCGAACCCGGCGCGCGAACGGGCGAATGCCGAGTTGCGCGCACCGCTGACGCAGACGGGCGAAGTCCTGCAGACGAAGCCCGAGCGCAGGCATCCGGGCGAAGAGCGCACGCCAGGGCGCACTGCCGGCGAAGCGCGCGGCGGACAGCCGCGGCCCGTGCGCGCGGAAGGCGAGGGGCGTGCACCACGGCCGCAGGGCGAGCGCACCCAGCGTGCGCCGCGTCCGCAAACCGGACCGCGTGCGCGCGGCGAAGCACGGCCGCAAGACGAACCGCGCCCGCGCGGTGAAGCACGGCCGCAAGACGAGAACCGTCCGCAAGGCGCGCGTGCTCAGGGCGAACGCATGCCACGCGAACGCGCGCCGGCTGCCGAGAAAGCACCGCGCGCACCGCGCGTACGTACGCCGCTCCCTCCGATCACCTATCCCGAAGACCTGCCCGTCTCGGGACGCCGCGCCGAAATCGCCAAGGCCCTGATGGAGAACCAGGTCGTCATCGTCTCCGGCGAGACCGGCTCGGGCAAGACCACCCAGCTACCGAAGATTTGCCTGGAACTGGGCCGCGGCGAGCACGCCATGATCGGCCACACCCAGCCGCGCCGTATCGCCGCGTCCTCGACCGCGAAACGCATCGCCCAGGAACTCGGCTCGCCGCTGGGCGAACACGTCGGCTTCAAGGTGCGCTTCAACGACACGCTGCAGCCGGGCGCCTCGGTCAAGCTGATGACCGACGGTATCCTGCTGGCCGAAACCCAGACCGATCCGCTGCTGCGTGCCTACGACACCATCATCATCGACGAGGCGCACGAACGCAGCCTGAACATCGACTTCCTGCTCGGCTACCTGAAGCAGCTGCTGCCGCGCCGCCCGGACCTGAAGGTGATCATCACTTCGGCGACGATCGACGCCGAGCGCTTCGCGCGCCACTTCCAGCAGGGCGAGAAGAAGGTACCGGTGATCGAGGTGTCGGGCCGCCTGTACAAGGTAGAGGTGCGTTATCGCCCGGTGGACCGGGATCCGGTCGCCGCAGGTGGTGGAAGCGGCGGCGTCGACAACAAGCCTGCTCCCAAGGCCCAGCAGGCCCGCGAGAAGCGCGACCTGATCGATGCCGTGGTCGACGGCGTGGATGAACTGTGCCGCATCGGTTCGGGCGACGTGCTCGTGTTCCTGCCGGGCGAGCGCGAGATCCGCGACTGCGCCGAGGCCTTGCGCAAGCACCATCCGCCCCATGTGGAAATCCTGCCGCTGTTCGCGCGCCTGTCGGTGGAAGAGCAGGATCGCGTCTTCCGCACCACGAACGCGCGCCGCATCGTGCTGGCGACGAACGTGGCCGAGACCTCGCTGACCGTGCCCGGCATCCGCTACGTGGTCGATACGGGTCTCGCGCGCATGAAGCGCTACAGCTTCCGCAACAAGGTCGAGCAGCTGCAGGTGGAGCCGGTCGCGCAGTCGGCCGCGAACCAGCGCGCCGGCCGCTGCGGCCGCGTGGCCGACGGCGTCTGCATCCGCCTGTACGAGGAAGACGATTTCAACCAGCGGCCGAAATTCACCGACCCCGAGATCCTGCGCTCCTCGCTGGCCGCCGTCATCCTGCGCATGAAGTCCTTGCACCTGACGGACGTCGAGACCTTCCCCTTCATCGAACCGCCGCAAGGCCGGGCGATCGCCGACGGCTATCAATTGCTGCAGGAAGTGGGCGCGGTCGACGAGACGAACGAACTCACGCCCCTGGGCCGCAAACTGGCCAAGCTGCCGCTGGACCCGCGCGTGGGCCGCATGATCCTGGCGGCGGTCGACAACGACTGCTTGAGCGAAATGCTGGTGATTGCCTCGGCGCTGTCGGTGCAGGACCCGCGCGACCGGCCGATGGAATACCAGCAGCAGGCCGACGAGAAGCATAAGAAATTCGCCGACGAGAAGTCCGAGTTCCTCAGCTACCTGAAGATCTGGGCCTGGTTCGAAGACGCGATCGAGCACAAGAAATCGAACCGCCTGCTGCAGGAAAACTGCCGCGCCAATTTCCTGTCGCAGGTGCGCCTGCGCGAGTGGCGCGACGTGCATTCGCAGCTGCTCACCATCGTGCGCGAGCAGGGCTGGCGCCTGAACGCGGCCGCCGCCACCTACGACCAGCTGCACATGGCGCTGCTCACCGGCCTGCTCGGTAATATCGGCTTCAAGGGCGAGGACGAGCCGGGCGCGGGCTATCTTGGCGCGCGCGGCATCAAGTTCCACGTCTGGCCGGGTTCCTCGCTGACGAAAAAGCCGGGCAAGTGGATCATGGCCGCCGAACTGGTCGAGACCACGCGCCTGTACGCGCGCTGCGTGGCGCAGATCCAGCCCGAGTGGGTCGAGAAGATCGGCGCGCACCTGCTGAAGAAATCCTGGGGCGAACCGCGCTGGGAGAAGCGTCCGGCGCAGGTGAGCGCACTGGAACGCGCGACCCTGTACGGCATCGTCGTCTACAGCGGCCGCCGCATCAACCACGCGTTGCACAATCCGTACGAGGCGCGTCAGATCTTCATCCGCGATGCGCTGGTAGCGGGCGACTACGAAACCCGCTCGGCGTTCTACGCGCACAACCACAAGCTGGTCAAAGAGATCGAGAACCTCGAGCATAAATCGCGCCGCCAGGACGTGCTGGTCGACGACGAGCTGATCGCCGCCTTCTACGACGCCGAGATTCCGCAGGACGTGGTCAACGGCGCCGGGTTCGAGAAGTGGTACAAGGACGCGTCGCGCGACAACCCGAAGCTGCTGTTCCTGAACCGCGAAGAGTTGATGCGCCACGAAGCGGCTGGTGTCACGACGGAACTCTTCCCGAAGACGATGAACGTCACCGGCATCGAGATGGGACTCTCGTACCACTTCGAGCCGGGCAGCCTGCGCGATGGCGTGACCTTGTCGGTGCCACTGTTCGCACTGAACCAGATTCCGCTCGAGCGCGCGGCCTGGCTGGTGCCGGGCATGCTGAAGGAGAAAGTGCACCTGCTGCTCAAATCCCTGCCGCAGAAGCTGCGCCGCCACTGCGTGCCGCTGCCGGACTACGCGGCCCGTTTCGTCGAACGCATCCATGCGGCGCGTGCCTTCGGCCGTGGCGACCTGATCGACGTGCTGATCCTGGATATCCGCGCCGAGACCGGCGTGAACGTCCTGACCGGCGACTTCAAGATCGAGACCCTGCCGGCGCACCTGTTCATGAACTTCAAGGTGATCGACGAGCACGGACGCCAGCTCGACATGGGCCGCAACCTGGCGACCCTGCAGGCGGAACTGGGCGGGCAGGCGCGCCAGAGCTTCCAGAAGATGGCCGCACCTCTGACAGCATCGGCACCGGCCGTGGTGGCGAAGTCGCCGTCACCGCTGGCGCCGACGCCGGCAGCCGCGCCTGGTCCGGCGAAGGGCGGGGCGCCTGCTGCAAAAGCCAAGGGCGGCAACGCACCGGCCACGAACGCGCCGGCAGCCGCCGCCGGCCAGCATACGGGACTCACCAGCTGGACCTTCGGCGTGCTGCCCGAGCTGCTCGAGATCACCCAGGGCAAGCTGACGCTGATCGGCTTCCCGGCCCTGGTCGACAAGGGCAGCCACTGCGACCTGGAAGTGTTCGACGACCCGAACGTGGCCGCGCGCACCCACCGCGTCGGCCTGCGCCGCCTGTTCGCGCTGCAGCTGAAGGACCAGTTGAAATTCGCCGAGAAGAACATCCCCGGCCTGCAGGGGATGGGCATGCAGTTCATGACGGTCGGCTCGCAGGAAGAGCTGCGCGACCAGATCGTGCAGAAGGCGATCGACATCGCCTGCCTGCAGGACCCGCTGCCCACAAGCGCGGAGTCCTTCAACAAGCGCAAGGATGAAGGCAAGGGCCGCATTGGCCTCCTGATCAACGAGATCGCGCGCCTGGTCGGTTCCATCCTGGCCGAGTTCCATGGCATGCCGAAACGCCTGAACGGCTTGCCGCCGGCGGTCGCTGCCGACATGCAGGCGCAGCTGCAGGGCCTGGTGCACAAGCGTTTTATCGCCGACAACGAGTACAGCCAGCTGGCGCACTTCCCGCGCTACCTGAAAGCGATGAACGTGCGCCTGGAAAAGCTGCGCGGCAACCCTTCGCGCGACGCCCAGCTGATGGCGGAGTGGCAGAGCGCCGCCAGCCAGTGGCAGCGCATCTCCAGACAGCCGGGAAAAAGCAATGATCCGCGCATGACGGAATACCGCTGGATGCTGGAGGAATTGCGCGTGTCCCTGTTCGCGCAGGAGCTGCGCACGCCGATGCCGGTGTCGGCAAAGCGCTTGCAGAAGGTGTGGGAGTCGATGATCAGGTAAGGTGGCGCCGTGCCGGCCAGTGGCCTGCGTGGCGCCACCCCGGGGTCAGCCGATATTGCTACCCCGAATCTTGCTGATGTCCTTGTCGTCGCCGAGGTTGCCTGGGCGCGGGTCGATGCTGCCGCCGCCTCCGGTGCCGAGTGCCGAGTCGTCGCTCACGCCCGTGCCCGACACGCCGCCGCCGGCCCCGCCAACCGAGCCGCCCCCGGCGCTACCCATGCCGCCACCGGCGCCATAGCTGCTGCCCGAGCTCGAGCCGGCTGCCCGGCTCCCATGCTGCCGCCCATGCCCGCGCCCATGCCGGACGCCATGCCCGAGCCGGCCCTGCCCATGCCGCCCATCATGGAACCGGGGCCCATGGTCGGCGCCCCGCTGCGCTGGGGATCGGTGCCGTAGAAGGTGTGGATCTGGCTGGCCCAGCCGACGTCGCTCATGTCGGGCCAGGCGTCCTTGTTGAAGCCGGGTGCGGTTTTCAGCCTCTCCTTGTCCATGTTCAGCACGAAGCGCTTGTGCACGGTGTCCAGGTGCAGGGCCTGCCATGGCACGGCAAAGAGCTTTTCGCCCAGGCCGAGGAAGCCGCCGAAAGCGAGCACGGCATAAGCGACCTGGCCGCTGTTCATGTCGAGCATGATTTCCTTGATGTCGCCGAGCCTTTCGTCGGCGCCATTGACGACGTGGTCGCCGATCAGGGTGTCGGCGCCCATCAGCGCCGGCCCCGGACCTGCGCTGCTGCTGCCTTTGTACATCCCGTATTTGTCACGATCTGCATAGCTCATCTCGTTTCTCCCTGGTGTGTGTTGGAACTCCCCGAAACGGCTGATCCCACTCAAAAGAGTAGGACGCAGCAGCGTGATATCCATGATATGGATCAAACCCGGTGCGCCGCGCGCGCTTGTCACGTGCCCGTCATGCGCGCCTGTCACGCTATGCGAACTGGCGCACAGAGCGAACTCATCAGTATGGCTATCCTGACAAACATTGTTTCGGAGCACACAACCATGACCATTACCTCCCGCTGCAATCATCCCGGCCCACTCGTGAAATTGATCCCGACCCGCTCCATCTCGTCGCTGTTCGCGCGCCTGCTGCGCAAGCGCTGATCCGCTGGCGCCTTTGCGCAGCTGAACCGCCGGGTTGCTGAACTGCCGCCGCTGCCCGCTGCCGGCACGCCCTGCCGTCCCGCGCGGGCTCGGCCGATCGGTTAGACTTGCGGCCTGAGCAACTTGCAGGCAGCAGCAGTGAACCGAAAAATCCTCATCGCGGCGGTATCGAGCGCCGCCGTGCTCGCCGCAGGCGCGGCCTTCTATTTCACGGCCAGCAAGAATGCCACGCCTGGCCGGGCCATCCCGGTGCAGGCCGAGCTGCCCACGAAACCGGACTGGGCGGCACGCGTCACCCCACTGACCGGCGACGGTGTCGGTGGCGTCGTCGACGGCGCCGCCACTGCCAGCCGTTTCAGCGATCCCTTCGGCGCCGTCGCCGATCCTCAAGGCAACGTATTCGTGGCCGACGGGGGCGACAGCAACCGCATCCGCCGCATTGCGCCCGACGGCACGGTGAGCACCTTCGCCGGCGCGCAGGCCGGCTTTGCCGACGGCATCGGCGCCGCCGCCGCTTTCGATACCCCTTCCGCCCTGGCGCTGGACCGCCGCGGCAACCTCTACGTCGCCGACACCGGCAACCACGCCATCCGCAAGATCGCGCCTGACGGCAGCGTCACCACGCTCGCGGGCGGCGGCGAAGCCGGCTTCGCGGACGGCATCGGCCGCGCCGCTTCAACGGCCCGGTCGGCGTGGCGGTGGATCGCGATGGCGTCGTCTACGTGGCCGATACCTATAACGACCGCATCCGCCGCATCGCGCCCGACGGTACCGTCACCACGCTGGCCGGCGGCAGTACGCCAGGCAAGGCCGATGGCACGGGCGGCGCCGCGCTCTTCGATACGCCGAGCGCGATCGCCGTCGACAAGGAGGGCATCCTGTACGTGGCCGATACCGGCAACGATGCCGTGCGCCGCATCGACAAGCTCGGCGCGGTGACGACCTTCGCCGCGGCGCTGGAGGATGAGCCGCGCCCGATGCTGCGCCGTCCCGTCGCGCTGGCGCTGACCTTCGACGGTTACCTGTATGTCGCGAGCGGGGCAGGGGGACGCATCGTCCAGGTCGCGCCGGGCGGGCAGTATCGCGCCCTGCCGGATGTCGACCGCCCGCCGGAATCGAGCTATGCCAGCGACGGCACGGTGCGCCTGTACGCGCCGCGCGGGATCGCCGTGCGCCGCGACGGCTCGCTGGCGGTCAGCGACGGCCAGGCGCTGCGCGTGTTCACGCTGGCCGCGCCGAAGGCGGGCACCGCGATGCCGCCAGCGCAGGCCTTGCCGGCCGCCGCGCTGGTGCGGCGCGAACCGATGCCCTGGCCGGTCGGCCCGCAGACGGAGGCGCACGAAGTCGTCGGCGTGATGGGCGAGGTGCGCGGCAGCTACGACGGCGAAAGCCGCGACCACTTCCACGGCGGTCTCGATATCCGCGCCGACGTCGGTTCACGCGTGCTGGCGATCCTGCCCTCGAAGGTGAGCGACCCTTATCCGAACTGGGCCTTCGGCAATCTCGGCGAGGGCATGAGCCTCGGTCCATTCTCCTATATCCACATGCGCGTGGGCCGCGACAGTGCCGGCAAGGCGCTCGATCCGCGCTTCCAGTTGCTGCTCGGTGCGCGTGGCAAGCCCGAACGGGTGCGGGTACGGCGCGGCACCCGCTTCGCCGTCGGCGACGCCCTCGGCACCATCAATCCGATGGCCCACGTGCACATGGATTACTACCCCGGCGGCGCCATGGTCAATCCCTTGACCCTGCCTTTCATCGGCCTGCGCGATACGGTCGCGCCGCGCATCCCGGTATCGCGCTCTACGACGACGCCGGGCGCCGCCTGCGGCCGAAAAAGGGCGAGCGCCTGCGCGTGGCCCGCACGATAGGAGAGGTGACGATCGTGGCCGACGGCTACGACCAGATGGACGGCAACCTGGCGCGGCGGCGCCTCGGCCTCTACAAGCTGGGCTACCAGGTGCTGCACGCCGACGGCAGCCCGGTGGCCGGCTACGAACAGCCCCTGATCACCCAGGTCTACGACCGCCTGCCGCGCGAGCGCGAAGCCGTGAAGCTGGTCTACGCCGACAGCAGCGGCATCACCGTCTACGGCAGCAAGGCCACGCGCTTCGCCTATGCGGTCAACAACCGGCTGCAGGACGGCCAGGCCGTGCGCGGTTCGTGGCGTGTCGGTGGGCTGGCGCCGGGGACTACATCTTGCGCATCTTTGCGGCGGATTTTGCCGGGCAGGTGGCGCTGGAAGGGCGGGACCTGGCGATCACGGTGGAGTAGGGCGCGGCCCTGTGAACCGTCGCAGCTTGCGCAAGGGACGCGTTCGCGCCGCATCAAGACAGCTTGCGCGCGCAGCTCCCACCCTGGCGACGCTCAGTCGTACAGCGTGCCGATCGCCAGCGCCCTGGTTTGCGTGACGACGCTACCGTCGGCGGGCCAGTCGGCGAAGCGGTAGACGGCCACCTTGTACAGGCCCATCGTGTTGTTCTCGAACGGTTGCGCTTCCACCACCGGCAGCAGGCGTTCGGCGCCGGCGGCGTCGCGGTGCAGCACCTGCGGCGTGGCGTCGGCCAGCTTGTAGACGAACTTCACACCGGCGCATTTCTTGCCGAGCAGGCGGAAGCGGTAGCCCGATTCGCGCTGGGCGCTCAGCAGCTGCTCGCAGGCGCAGGCGCGCAGGTCGGCTCCACGGTAGACGCCGTCGTCGCGCTCGCGGATCGAATAGCGTCCGCTGAAGGTGTAGTGGCCCTTCTGGCGGTTCAGGCGCAGCACCGCGTCCTCGTCGTAGGCGGCTTTCAGCATCGGCAGCACGGCGCGGCCCATGTCGTCGACGGGGATATCGATCTTCGTCGTTTCGCCGGCGAGCTCGATGCGCAGGCCAGTCAGGGGCAGGTCGGGCCGCAGCGGGCGGATCTGCATGTGGGCCTGGATCAGCGGCCGGGTGCGGGTGTAGGCCTCGAAAAAGCGGGCGGCCTTGTAGGCGTGGCGGTAGCTGTGCCATTCGGAGTCGCGCGCGGCGTTCACGAATACCCTTACCGGTTCCGGTTCCGGCGCCGCCGGGGACGGCATGGGCGTCAGCGCCAGCATCAGTACCAGCGGCGTGCTGGCATACATCGTCGTTCTCATCGCATCCTGTGGTATGTCGCGGCGGCGCATTCTACGGCGTCTGGCCTGGCACCCCATGTGCCAAAAGTCATGCCCGGGCGGCGCGATGCTTCCTGCATCGGGCAGCCTCGCGTAGAATTGCCCGCCAGACTTATCATAGCAGCAAGCATGCACCCATACTCCCCTGACAGCCGTCCGCCCGCCGTTACCCGCTACGCCGCCGCAGCGCTCGTCGCGAGCGCAATTTGCGCCACCTCGGAGCTGGTGTCGCGCTGGCTGCGCGGGACGGGGGACGACAACCTGCTCAATCCTCTCGGCATTGCGGCAACGCAGGCTGCAGCCATGTTCACGCCCGCGCCTTCGCTACTGCGCGCCGGTTCCGACCGGGCCGAGATGGCGCTGCAGCTATTCCTCGGCGCCGAAGCGCTTCTGATCGGGCTCTTTGTCGTCCTGCTATACCGGGCCAGCTTCCGCAAGGCGGGTGCCGCCACGCTTTTCCTGATTGTGGCCCAGATGGCGATCGGCGTGCTGCTCGATTCGCTCGTCTTCGGCCTGCTGGCGACGGTCCAGCTGGCCGCGCTACTGCCCCTGCGCGTTGGCCTGGCCTGGCTGGCCGCACAGTTCAGCGCCGGCTTCGCGGCCGATGTGCTCCTGCTGCTGCATAACGGAGCCGAGTTCAGCGACGGCACTGCCCGCACCGTGCTGGCGGTGAAAACCTTCGAGCGTTGCATGCTGCTGCTGGCCTTTGGGTTTACCTGGCTGGTACGCAAGGATCGCGCTGCACGCCTGCAGCTGGCGGCCTCGCATGCGCAACTGCAGGCTACCCAATCGCTGCTGGCCGAGACCGTGCGCGCGTCCGAAAGAATGCGTATCGCGCGCGACCTGCACGACTCCGTCGGCCATCACCTCACGGCGCTGAACCTGCACCTGGACCTGGGCCTGCGTCAGGCGGGCGAGGGCGCTTCCGCGTCGCTGCGTACGTCGCGCGAACTGGCCCGCAGCCTGCTGTCCGAGGTGCGCGGCGTGGTCGGCATGGAGCGGCAAGTGCGCCAGATCGATGTCGGCGAAGCGCTGCGCCTGCTGTGCGCGGGCATCCCGGCACCGCGCATCGAACCCCGGGTGGACGCCGGCGTGGAGGCTTGCTCCCCAAGCGTCGCCCACGCGCTGTTCTGCTGCGTGCAGGAGGCGGTGACGAACACGGTGCGGCACGCACAGGCATCCCGGCTTGTCATCGATATCGCATTGCGCGGCGGGGAGGTGCTGGCCACCATTGCCGACGACGGCAAGGGCAGCATCGCGTCCGAAGGCAACGGCTTGACGGGCATGCGCGAGCGGGTGGCCGAACTGGGTGGCAGGCTGCATGTCGAGACGGCGCGCGGACAGGGGTTCCGGCTGGCGATCGCCCTGCCTGAGCAAATGGCGCCCACCCTAGCGTCGATGGCGGCGCCGGCAGGGGAGCCGGCATGATCCGGGTCGTGCTGGTGGACGACCAGACCCTGGTGCGCAGCGGTATCCGCGGCCTGCTCGAACTGACGCCGGACATTCGCGTGGTGGCCGAGGCGGCCGACGGCGCATCCGCCCCGGCCGTGATCGCCGCGAACGCGCCCGATGTGCTGCTGCTCGACGTGCGCATGCCGCAGGTGTCCGGCATCGAGCTGCTGCGCCGCAGCGGCGCCGCACTGCCGCCGACGATCCTCTTGACCACCTTCGACGATGACGAGGCCCTGTTCGACGGCATGCGTGCCGGTGCCCGCGGCTTCCTGTTGAAGGACATTTCGCTGGAACGCCTGGCCGAGGGCATCCGCAGCGTGGCCGCCGGCGCAACCCTGTTCCGGCCCGCGCTGACCGAGCGCACGCGCGGGAATTTCGAGCGCAGCAGCGTTGCCGGCGCGGCCGTGCAGGGATCGCACACGCCGCTGACCGGCCGCGAGACGGAGATCCTGGCGCTGATGGCGGCAGGCCTGAACAATGGCGAAATCGCGGCGGCGCTGGGGCCGAGCGAGGGCACGATCAAGAACCATGTGTCGAGCATTCTCGCCAAGCTCGGCGTGCGCGACCGCGTACGCGCCGTGCTGCGCGGCCTGGAACTGGGGTGCATCTGATGGCGGCGCGTGCCGTCTCGCTGGCGCTGGGTATGTTCCTGGCCGCGCCCGCGACCCACGCCGCCGAGTCGCCGTTCATGATGCCGGAGGGGACCAGCGAGTTCGCGATCGGCGCCGCCTACGGCCGTGGCGAGAAAGACGAAGGCAGCGACGCGCGCGCAAACTTCGTCCATCCCCACTTCGAAGCACGCTGGAGCAACGGCGTTTTCCGGACGGGGGTGGCTGGGGATGCACTTGTCGGGCACGCAGGACCTGCGCTATGGACCGCTCGTGTCGCTGGCGCGCGAACCGACGCCGCGGCCCGGCCACGGGACCCGCCTGATGCCGGTGGCCGGCGCCTTCGTGCAATACAAGCTGTTGCACAACCTGACGATCGGCGCCCATGGCAGTCGCATGACAGGCAGTCGCGGCACCGCCATGATCGATGCGCAGCTGGTCTCGTACAACGGCTTGGTGCCGCACCATTCGATCGGTCTCGCGGCCGGGCTGCGCCTGGTGGACCGGCGCTACTTGCAGGCCCATTTCGGTACCGGGCCCGATGCGTCGGCCGGCGTCAAGGACGTCTATCTGGGCGGCCGCTGGCACTGGGAACTCGGTCCAAAGTACGAGCTCGTCACCGGGCTCGAATTCAAGCGGCTGATGGGCGACGCCGCGACCAGCCCCCGGACCGCCCGGCGCAACAGCCAGACGTCGTTCGTGATGCTGCTGTACCGTTACTGACGCTACCGGGAGTGCACGCAGGCATTAGAAGCCGAATGTCAAGCCGGCTTCGAGGTGGCGCACCGTGCGCTTCGAATCGGGCGTGCGGATCTTGCCGTAGTCGTTGTACTCCAGCGTCAGCGCGGCGTGCGGCGTCAGTTGGTAGGCCGTGCCGACGCCGAACATCGCGCTGCCGTCGTGGTACTTCGTGGACGTGGCGCCGATGCTCTCCTCCTGGAAGTGACGCACCGCGCCCAGCTTGCCCGTGAGCGACCAGGCGTCGTTGAGGCGATAGCTGCCGCGCGCCGCGAGGTAGACCAGGTTGGCCCGCAGGGCCGCATCCTGGGGCGCCCCGGTCTCGGCCTTGTCGAAAGTCGCTTTCTCGTAAGCGCCCCATCCGCCTTCCAGTGCAAAGTGATCGTTGAAGGCGTAGCCGCCGTACAGCTTGCCGAACATGACTTTTTCGTCGGCGTTCGGGCTGCCCGGTCTTTCCTGGTAGCGCCAGGTCGCGCCGGCGGCGACTGTCGCGCCGACATAGGCTTGCTGGGCCTGGGCGGTGGAGGCGAACAGGCTGGCGGCGATCAGGGTGGACAAGAGGGATTTGGTCATGGTGCTGTTTCCTGAGATGGTGGAGACCAGATTCTAGGAAAGCACAGCGATCGGCACATGTGCCATCGGTCATGCATACGAAACCTGGGGTAGGCGGCCATGGCCCGGTTCTCTGCACGAACGCGGCCCCGGCGGCGCCTGCGCGTTCAGGCGGCTCCAGAAGCCTCGCGACCGATCACCCGCCGCTTGAACGCGCAGGCGGCGCTCGCAGCCTGGATGATCCGGCAGCCGGGTATAGCCGCCTACCCTACGACCGCGAAGCGGCGGGCATCGTCAGCGCAGCAGCTTCAGCCCCGGCGGCAGCGCCTCGCCCAGCATGCGCGTCTCGCTCGCCTGGTCGAGCTCCACGACCTCGCGCACCATGGCGATCCAGTTGGCAGGCGCGCCGATCGTTTGCAATCGGCGCAGCACCTCGGCGCGTACCGCTTCGCCGATGTCGCGCGAGCGGTCGCCCGTCATGCGGGCAATGTGGCTGGCCGCAAAACCGGCCGGCTCGACCTTCTTCCAGTCCAGCTTCAACAGCTCGCCCAGCCACGCCTCGGCGACCGCGGGCGCGGCCACTTCGTGCGCGCTCGCGTGGAAGGACTGGCGCGCCCCGACGCGGCCCAGCGCCCACAGGTAGCGGGTGTAGGCCGCCGCCGTCTTCGCATCGAGTTTGGCGGCGGAGCCGGGAATCGCACGGACCTGTTCCATCATCCAGTTGCCGATCTCCGCCTTGTACGCAGAAGGAATGCGCTCGAGCGATGCGCCCAGGCGCAGCATGTCGTCCTCGCTGCCGTCGACCAGGGTAACAGGGCGCTTGCCGCGTTCCGAGGCATCGGCCTGCAAATTGAAGGCGAAATCATCCAGCAGGCGCAGCTGCGCCTGCGTATCCAGGCCGCCGGCCACGCGCCGCCACAGGGTCCACCATTCGGCGCGCACCTGGGTGTCCTTGTGGTACTGCACCCCGGTCTCGAACATGGCCCACAGCTGCTCGATGCGCCAGCCGTCGAGCGGGTCGCCGAAGCCCGGGCGCAGGCAGTAGCCGGCCAGGTTCAGCCAGGCGCGCTCGTGTTCGGCGGAGCGCCGCCGGCCCTTCGCCCGTTCCATCAACGCGTCGAACAGGCGCCGCAGCAGGGCGTGGCCCAGCGCTCGCGCGCGCCCAGCAGATGTTCCAGGCTGGCCCTCAGCTGGCGCACTTCCTTCGGGTCGACCGCTTTCGAGCGGGTGCCGAAGACGCGGTCGATCCTGTCGATGGCCGCGTCCAGTTGCGGCGGCAGGGTTTCGGCCTCGCTGGGCGCGTCTTCAGGCGTGCTGTCGGCCGCGCGCAGTTCGAACGCAAGCTGCCAGCGTCCGCTGCCGTCTTCGGCCACGCAATGCACTTCCAGCGCGCCCACTTCGCTCAGGGTCGTCACCAGCTGTACGGCGACGTCGGTGCGTGCGCTGCTGCCTGGTGCCGCGCGCAGGACAGTCGCGATCGGCGGCAGGCGCACGACCTCGCCAGGCGCCAGGTCGACCAGGTCGCCCGGCCGTGGCGCGGCGTGATCGGCCACGGTCGACACCAGGTGGAAGCGCACCGGCCGCCCCAGGCGCAGCGCGAAGCTGCGTTCGGACCAGGCGCGCCTCAAACGCGGCCGGCGTGCCGCGCGGGAGCAGGCACACGGCGCGCAGCATGCCGTTCGACGCCCGCTCGCCTTCCAGCAGCAGGTAGTAGCTGCGCGCGGCACCGCTTTCGATGGCGGGCGCGGCGCCCTGGCGCGCCAGCGAATAGGCGACGCCGCCTCTGGCCACGGCCACATCCGGATTGTCGTTGTGGAGCACACGCAGCGGCTGCCCGCGCCAGCCTGCCAGCGTGTCCTGCAGGCGCTGCGCCAGCGCCTGGCCGCGGAACACGCCGCCGTTGAGCAGCAGGGTGTCCGGCACGGGCAGGGCGGTGTCGTCCCCAGGCAGGCCCAGCGCCTCGCGCGCGGCACCCGCATGCTGGCGCAGGAAGCTGGCCAGATGCCGCGTGACGGCTGGGTCGCTCGCATACGGCAGGCCGAATTCGACGATGCCGGCGCGCGCGTTTGGCGTCGTCCTGGCTGTCGTTGAGCGGGAAGAAGCCGTCCAGCACCACGCGTTCGATGTCGTCGCGGCGCAGTTCGGCCTTGCGGCTGGCGCCGATCAGGCGCGAACCGCTTCCGAGCAGCGTGACCGTCACCTGTGCCGGCGCGTCCGCTGCCAGCAGCTGTTCCTTGGCCGCGCGGCAGCGCTCGGTGAGCTGGGACAGGCGGGCGGCGCTCAGGCGCTGGCGCTGCGCCCCGCTGCCTTCCTGTTCGGCCATGCGCGCCTCGACCAGGTGGGCCAGCGCCAGGTCCATGTTGTCGCCGCCCAGGATCAGGTGGTTGCCCACGCCGATGCGGGTGAGCTTCGGTTCGCCGTCCTCGAGTGCGGCCTTGACGAGACTGAAGTCGGTGGTGCCGCCGCCGACGTCGGCCACCAGCACCAGGCGTGCGTCTGCCAGATCCTCGGCCAGCGTCGCGCGATGACGGTACAGCCAGTCGTAGAGTGCCGCCTGCGGTTCTTCCAGCAGGCGTACGTCCGGCAGGCCGGCCAGCCGCGCCGCTTCCAGGGTCAGCGCGCGCGCGCCTTCATCAAGGATGCCGGCACCGTCAGGACCACCTGCTGGCGTTCGAGCGGATGGCCGGGAAAGCGCGTGTTCCAGTTGGCGCGCAGGTGGGCCAGGTAGCTGGCGCTGGCCGCCACCGGCGACACCTTCGGTACTTCAGGCTCGGCACCCCAGGGCAGGATGGGCGCCATGCGGTCCACGCCCGGATGCGACAGCCAGCTCTTGGCGCTGGCGACCAGGCGCCCGGGCGTCCCCGCGCCGAGCGTGCGCGCCAGGCGGCCAAGGGCGACCAGCGGCACGCCCGCCACGTCGGGCTGCTGCCAGGGCAGCTGCAAATCGCCGGCGGCAAGTTCACCCTCGAAAGGATGGTAGCGGTTCGAGGGCAGCAGGGGCTGGGCAGCCACTTCGCCCGGAGCGACCAGCTGGTCGATGGCGAAGAGTTTCACCTCGGCCGCGCCAGGCGCGGCATAGGCCAGCACCGTGTTGGTGGTGCCGAGGTCGATGCTGACCAGGTAGGTGCTCACCGTTCAGCGCTTACTGAGCCGCGCTGTGGCGCACGTCGAATTCGACCTTCCAGCGCTGGCCTTCCGGCGACTGCGCCACCAGTTCGAGCGTTCCCGCCTCCGTGGCCAGCGCATGCAGGCGCACCTGCACCACGTCGCCCGGCGTGCGGCCATCTGCCGGCAGCGTGGCCTGGATCTCGTTCAGTTCCTGCAGCTCGTCCGGCCCCCAGAAGTCCAGCACTTCGCCGATGCGGTCCTGGCGCCGCGTGGTCGAGCCGAAGAAGCGGAAGTGCACGGGCTCGCCCACTACCAGGCCGAATTCCTGGCCCGGCAGTTCGAGCTCGGATCCTTCTTCCATGCCGAAGGGCGCCACGCACAGGGCCTGGATCGGCGGCTCCATGCCGGGAATGGCCGGCATCGACGACTCCACGCCGACATAATAGGAGCGCGCGGTGCCGCCGCGGATGCGGACGCCGCCGCCACGGCGGGCATAGCTGTAATAGGCCGCACCGCGTGCCACCGCCAGGTCGAGGTCCGCCCCTTCGAGCATGCGCGCGGGCTCGGCGCCTTCCATATACAGCCAGTCGTTGATGGTGTCCATCACGCGCTGGGCCAGGATGGCGGACTTGAACACGCCGCCGTTGAACAGCACCGCGCTCGGGTGCAGGAAGGTCGGTCCGCCGTCGCGGTGTTCGGGCTTGACGCGGCCTTCGAAACCTTGCAGTTCGGCAGTCGCTCCGGCCTGGCGCGCAAGGAAGGCGGCCAGGTGGCGGGTGACGGCGGCGTCCTGGGCATACGGCAGGCCGAGTTGCGTGAGACCGGCACGCGCACGCACGGCTGGCCGTGCGCTTGCCTCCACGCGCGGGAAGAAGCCGTCCGTGATGAAAGTGGTGACTTCCTCGCGCGTGAGTTCGGTGCGGATCGAACCGCCGATGAGTTTCGAGCCGCGGCTGGGCACGACGATCGGCCAGGCGCCGGCGTTCGCGTCGGCCAGCAGGTGTTCCTTGGCGCCGCGGCAGCCGTAGGTCAGGGCGCGCATCTGCCAGGCGTCGAGTTGGGTGCCATTCGCCGCGAGTTTGCGCGCCACCAGGTGGGCCAGCGCCAGGTCCATGTTGTCGCCGCCCAGCAGGATGTGGTCGCCGACGGCGACGCGGTGCGGCTCCAGCGTGCCCTCGCGTTCCAGGATGGCGATCAGCGAAAAGTCGCTGGTGCCGCCGCCCACGTCCACCACCAGCACGATGTCGCCGGCCTTGACCTGCTTGCGCCAGGCGCCGCCGCTGCCCTGGATCCAGCTGTAGAGAGCCGCCTGCGGCTCTTCCAGCAGGGTGGCCGAGCTGTAGCCGGCATTGCGCGCCGCTTCCGCGGTCAGTACGCGCGCCCGGATCGAAGGAGGCGGGGATGGTGACGGTGACCTGTTGCTGGTCGAACGGTGCTTCCGGGTGGGCCTGGTCCCATGCGCGGCGCAGGTGCTGCAGGTAACGCGTGGAGGCGTCCAGCGGCGAGACGCGCGTGACTTCTTCCGGCGCGTCCGCGGGCAGGATGGCGGCGCGGCGGTCCACGCCGGGGTGGCACAGCCAGCTCTTGGCCGACGACACCAGGCGGATCGGCGTGGTCGCGCCGCGGCTGCGCGCCATCTCACCGGCGACAGCCAGCTCGCCCTCCGTATTCGGGCAGTGCCAGTTCGCCCGGCGCCAGTTCGTCCGGGTGCGGCAGGTAGAGGAAGGAGGGCAGCAATGGCAGCGCCTCGACGGTGCCGGGCGCGGTCAGCTGCGGCACTGGCAGCACGCCGTGCGCGGTCTTCTCGCCGTCGGAGGCTTCCAGGTCGACCCAGGACAGCGCGCTGTGCGTCGTGCCCAGGTCGATGCCGATGGCGTAGCGCGCGCTCACAGTTCCACCTCGGCGGGAGCGAGAACGGTCGCGTCGTGCTCCCGGGCCAGCTGCGGCAGGCGGACCTCAAGGGCGCGCCAGCCGCGGTGCGACAGGGTGCCCTTGAACGGGGCCTTGCCGACCACGTTGCCGGTCAGGCGCACGCTGGCGGCATCGAAACCTTCCTCCAGGGTGACGCGCGCGCCCTCGGCTTCGGCACGCACGGGGCGATCGTGAAGTGTTCCTTCAGCACGCGCGCAGCCTCGTGGACGACGCGGGCCGCCGCGCCGATGTCGGCATCGGCGTAGGCGGCCAGGTTTTCGTGGGCGAAGTCGACCAGGCGCGCTTCGCGCTGCAGCAGGGTCAGGAGCTGCAGGGCGGCGTCCGGGGTCGCGACCCGCAGCGGAGCCGGGGCGGGAGCGGGAGCGGGAGCAGGCGCGGCCTGCACGGGTGGCGCGGCAACGGGGCCGACCTCGTCGTCACGCACGCGGGCGGCGAATTCGGCGTCGCCGATGGTCTTGAAGAAGGTGCCGAAAGCCAGGGAGAGCCGGCTCCAGAAAGAGGGGGCAGTTGGGTCGGTGTGCTCATTCTTATGTTCTGTAAGGTGAAGGACGGGCGCGCTGTCCGACAACGTTGTCGGACAAACGCCGGGCCGGCGTCCGGACAAACGCGAATGATACCAGTTCACCCATTCGCGGGCGCCACGCGTGGCTGCTGTCCGGTGGCGCGCCGCGGCAGGGAAACCTGCCTCGCTGGCGCCGCCACGCGGCCGGAGAGGCGCGCACGCTAGCGCCGCGTACGGTCGCGAACTGCTGCGGGTGGTACACTGTTGGTCATATTTCCCACGATCATCGCGCTTTCCCGCGGTTCCGCCCCCTCGCCACCCACCATCGCATGAGGCAGAAATGAGCACCACCGTTTGGCCCGCCTGTGCTGGGGCAACCGCCGCCCGGTACGCGGCCACGACTGGAGCGGCACCTCGCTGGGCGCGCCGGCAGGCTGGCCGCAGGCGCTGCGCACCATGGTGGACATGGTGCTGCGCTCGCCGATCGCGATGGTGCTGGCCTGGGGGCCGGAGCATGTCCTGATCTATAACGACAGCTACGCCGTCGTTGCCGGTGCCCGTCATCCGGCCATGTTCGGCCTGCCGGTGCTGGCTGCCTGGCCGGAGGCGCGCGAATTCAACGACAGCGTCTTTTCCGCCTGCTACGCGGGTGAAGAACGTGTCTTTCGCGACCAGCATTTCGTGCTCGAGCGCGACGGCGAGCCGGAGGAAGCCTGGTTCGACCTGTATTACTCGCCGGTCGTCGGCGACGATGGACGGGTAGCCGGGGTGGTCTCGACGGTGATCGAAACCACGGCGCGTGTCTGCAGCGAGCGCCAGCGTGCGCGCGAACAGGAGCACCTGGCCCGGGTCAACGCCGACCTCGACGCCTTGCGCCTGCGGCTCGAGCGCGCCAACCGCCAGCTCGCCGGCGACATGGACTTCCTCAACGCCCTGTTCCGCCAGGCGCCCAGCTTCATGGCGGTGGTCACGGGACCGGATCACGTGTTCGAGCTGGCCAACGATGCCTACCTGCGGCTGGTCCAGCACCGCCAGGTGCTGGGCAAGTCCGTGCGCCAGGCCCTGCCGGAAATCGTCGAGCAGGGCTTGATCGATGTGCTCGACCGGGTGCGGGCGACAGGCGAACCCTTCCACGCCAAGGGCCTCGACGTCCAGATCGACAGCGGCGACGGAGGTGCGGTGCGCCGCATCCTGAATTTCGTATATCAGCCGCTCAGGGATGCCGCTGGCAATATCTACGGCATTTTCGTCGAGGGCGTCGACATCACCGAACACGCGCTGACCGAGGAACGCCTGCGCGTAGCCCAGGAGGCGGGCGAGATCGGTACTTTCGAGTGGTATCCGTCCACCGGCGAGGTCATCGTGTCCGATGCCTACCGCCGCCTGTGGGGCTTTGCGCCCGATGCCGACATTAGTGCCGACATCCTGATGCGCCATATCGTGCCGACCGATGCGCACCTGTCGGGACCGAAGCGCCTGGCCACCGACGCCAATCCGATCGCCTATGCCGAGTTCCAGATCACCCGCGTCGACACGGGCGAACAACGCTGGATTGCGCGCCGCGGCCAGCCGGTCGCGTCGACCGTGGCGGGCGAACAGCGCTACCTGGGCGTGGCCTTCGACATCACCGAACGCAAGCGCACCGAAGAAAGCCTGCGCCAGGCCGAGATCGCGCTGCGCGAACTGAACGGGGCGCTCGAGCGCAAGGTCGTGCTCGAGGAAACCGAGCGCTTCAAGGTGGAAGAGGCGCTGCGCCAGGCACAGAAAATGGAAGCGGTGGGCCAGCTGGCCAGCGGCGTCGCCCACGATTTCAACAACGTCCTGCAGATCATCTCGAGCAACCTGCAATTGATGGAGCTCGATGGCGTCAGCAGCACATTGGGCGCGCGCGTGACGAACGCGGTGGCCGCCGTCGAGCGCGGCTCGAAGCTGTCCTCGCAGCTGCTCGCCTTCGCGCGCCGCCAGCCCCTGCAGCCCCTGGTGACCCATCTCGGCCAGCTGCTGGCGGAGATGGCTTCGCTGCTGGCGCGGGCGCTGGGCGACCGCATCGAGATCGCGCGCGAGGAAGCCGGGGGCCTGTGGAACGTCGAGGTCGACCGCAACCAGCTCGAGAACGCCATCTGAAACATGGCGATCAATGCGCGCGACGCGATGGGCGGCGAGGGCCGGCTGGCCATCGGCCTGGCCAACGTGCGCCTGGACGGTGCTGCCGGCGGCGAGCACGTGTGCCTGTCGATCACCGACACCGGCTGCGGCATGCCGCCCGAAGTCCAGGCCAAGATCTTCGACCCCTTCTACACGACCAAGGCCCCGGGCAAGGGAACGGGCCTGGGCATGAGCATGGTCTACGGCTTCGTCAAGCAGAGCGGCGGCGAAATCCGCATCGAGAGCCGGCCGGGCCAGGGCACCACCATCCTGATCTACCTGCCGCGCGCGCATGGCGCCGTGGTGCACGAGCGCGACATCGAACACGTCAGCCTGCACGGCGCCGGCGAAACCATCCTGGTCGTCGACGACGATGCGGCCGTGGTGGCATCGACCACGGAAATCCTGAAGGGCCTCGGCTACGACGTGCTGTGTGCCGGCGACGGCCAGGCGGCGCTGGCGATACGAGAGCGGCGTGGCGGTCGACCTGCTGTTCACCGACCTGTCGATGCCCGGCACGGTCGACTGCGCGGCGCTGGTGGCGCGCTGCCGCGTGCTTGCCCCCGGCACCGAAATCCTGCTGACCTCCGGGCACCTGCCCGACGGCGTGTTCGACGTCGATATCGAGCTGCTGCCCAAGCCTTATGGCCGGGCGCAGCTGGCGCGCGGTGCGCGCACGCCTGCTCGATGGCGGCCACCTACCCGGTGCGCCGGCGCCGCTGCCGGCCGCGGCTGCCGCCTGCATGCCCGCGGAGCCGTCCTTCGGGCCGGGCACGCTGGCGCTGGAAACGCCGGATGGGCGGTCCATCCTCGTGGTCGAGGACGACCAGGACACGCGCGAGCTGGCCTGCGAGCTGCTCTGCGCGCTCGGCCATGCCGCCAGCGGCAGCGGCTCGGCCGAGCAGGCGCTCGCGCTGCTGCGCGAGCGTCCCGTCGACATCCTGTTCACCGACCTGAACCTGCCGGGCATGTCCGGGATCGAACTGGCCACGCGTGCGATCGCGCTGCAGCCGACGCTGAAGGTGATCCTGGCCTCGGGCGAGGGCGGCACTATCGCGCTGCCCGCCGACAGTCCCATCATGCTGCTCCCCCAAACCCTACGACCTGCTGCAGCTGCAGGTGAGCATCGCCGAGCTGACGCCGGTGCCGCCAGCCCTGTGCGGCTGAGCGAACGGGTGCCCGCCATGCCGAACCAGACCCGCGACGCCCGCCTGCTGCTCATCGACGACCAGCCTTTCAATGCCGACCTGGTGCGCGGAATGCTCGCGTCCGAACCGGACATTGCCGTCGACTACCTGATTGACCCGGCGCGCGCGCTCGCGTATGCGCAAGCCTGCGCGCCGACGGTGATCCTGGTCGACCTGCACATGCCGATGATCGACGGGCTGGAAGTCATCCGCGAGCTGAAAGCGCACCCGCAGCTGGCTGACGTGCCCATCATCATGGTGTCCTCGAACGACAACCCGGGGACGAAAGCGCAGGGCTTTGCCGCCGGGGCCATGGATTACCTCGTCAAATGGCCGGACCGTATCGAACTGGCCGCGCGCATTCGCGCACACACCCGGGCCTACCGCACGATCGTCGAGCGCGACCAGGCACGCCGCGCCTTCGAAGACAGCCAGGCCGCCCTGCTGCAGCGGAGCGAGGAACTGGCGGCGGCGCAGGCCTCGCTGCACGAGGCGCAGAAAATGGAAGCGCTGGGCGAACTGACGAGCGGCATCGCGCACGATTTCAACGACGTCCTGCACCTGATCAGCGGACACCTGCAGTTGCTGCGCATCGCGCACCGCACCCACGAGCCGACGCTGCGCCGGCTCGACGCCGCCGCCGATGGCGTGCGCCGCGGCGCCACGCTGGCCTCGCAGATGCTGGCTTTCGCCCGGCGCCAGCGCTTGCAGCCGGCCCTGCTCCGGGTCGATGCGCTCCTCTTCGGCATGGAAGAGCGCCTGCGCGAAGCCCCGGGTGGACGCGGCTTGCGCATCGCCGTCGACGGCGCCTGTCCGGCGGTTGCGCTCGACCAGGCCGAATTCGGCAAGACGATGCTGCACCTGGTGCGCAATGCCGCCGAGGCGATGGGACCGGAAGGGCAGCTGGCGATCGAGCTGGCGCCCGCGGCTGCCCCCGGCAGCGGCGGCGAAACCGATGCGGCAGGCTGGCTGCGCATCCGCCTGGCCGACAACGGCGCCGGCATGACGCCGGAAGTGCAGCGGCGCGCCTTCGAACCCTTCTTTTCGACCAAGGCCGGCAATCGCCGTTCCGGCATTGGCCTCAGCCTGGCCTTCGGCTTCGTCACGCAAAGCGGCGGCCAGATCGACCCGGTCAGCACGCCCGGCCAGGGCAGCGTCGTGACCCTGTATTTTCCGGCAGCGCCGGAGCAGGTTGCGGACAACGGCGCGGGAACGGGCGCGGCGCCGGTGCGGACCGTGCTGGTGGTCGAGGACGAGGACGCGGTGCGCAGCGCCAGTGTCGAGGTGCTGCGCAAACTCGGCTTGTGCGTGCTCGAGGCGGCCGATGGCGAAACCGCCCTCGGCCTGATCCGCCAGAAGCTGCCGATCGACCTGCTGTTCACCGACATCGTGATGCCGGGGGCCACGCGCGGCCAGGACCTGGCGCTGGCCGCCGCCGAGCATCTGCCGGATGCGAAGGTGCTGTTCGCCTCGGGCTATCCGGGCGAGGTCGGCCGCGACGACGCCGTTTTCCAGCGCGTACCCCTGCTGCGCAAGCCGTATCGGCTGGACGAGATGACACGGCTGGTGCAAGGCCTGCTGCTCGCTGAGCGGACGGCGAAGGACACCGCCGACTAGGCGGCGCTGCGCCCGCACGGGGCCGCGTGGATGCCGCCCATGCTGGCGATCCTTGCCGTTATCATGGTCGAGCAGATCCAATTCATTTGAGAATGGTCAGGCGCTCTAAATAGATTTCGCCTATCGGGCTTCAAATGAATTCCGATTGATCTTCCTGCCGGTGTGGTTAATGTGGTGAACAGGCCTGGGTTTGGCCGGGCATCCAATTAACCGGGAGGAATACATGGCTTTCAGCCTATTCGATTCAAAAGGTACGCCGATCGAGAATCAGCGCTATACCTGGCGCGACATGGTGCGCGCGCCGATCAGCAAGCTCGACGACGATGCCTTCACCCGCGTCCGGGTCATCATGATGAACGGCATCGAGGTCGAAGCGCTGCGCTTCTCGCACATGGCGGCGCGCTTCAACAAGGACCTGCGCCTGCCGCTGGCGCTGATCCGCCGTTCGGAGCAGCACCAGGCCACGATGATCAACTGGCTGCTGTCCGCCGACCATTCGCCGCTCGAAATCACCATCGCCTACGAGCAGGTGGCCATCGAGCTGACCGCCGCCGTCGCCCAGCGCGAGCCCGATCCTTACCTGGCCCAGACCTACCGCTATGGCCTGCTGGAGGATTTCGACCACCTCTACCGCTATTCGGCGCTGCTCGACCGGCTCGAGGGCAAGGACCCGAACAACATCACCCAGAGCTATACCGACATCGTGCCGGCGCGGCCGACCTGGGAACACCACCGCTACCCGACGGACGACCCGGTCAACCACTACGACCGCACCAATGCGCACATGCTCAGCAAGCTGCACGCGCTGACCATCACCTCGACCGAGCAGCAGACCCACAACTACTACATGAACGTCGGTCCGGTGTTTTCCGATCCGATCGCGCGCCAGCTGTACGCCGAGATCGCCTCCGTCGAGGAGCAGCACGTGACCCAGTACGAGTCGATGCTCGACCCCTCGGAAACCTGGCTCGAGCAATGGGTGCTGCATGAAGCCAACGAGTGCTACAACTACTACAGCTGCGTCGAGTCCGAGACCAACCCGCGCATCAAAGCCATCTGGGAGCGTTTCCTCGACTACGAGCTGGGCCACTTCCATGCCGCCTGCGAGGCTTTCAGGACCTACGAACGGCGCGACCCGTCCGAGATCATCACCGCACCCTTCGAGCGCCCCATCGAGCTGAAGAGCCAGCGCGATTTCTACCGCCAGGTGCTGGTCGACGAGGTCGACTTGCGCCGGATGGGCCCGCAATTCGTGCCGAAGGCCCAGGAGAGCCAGGCCAGCATCGACTACCGCGCCATGCTGCACAGCGAAGGGGAGCCGAGCGGCCCGGTCTCGGCAGGCTACATCTGGACGCCCGGCACCGAACTGATGGCGCGCGACGGTGCCAGCGGGGCCACCATCCCGACCGGCACGGTGGCCGCGGCCCAGCGCCCGGCCAGCGGCATGACGGCGCACTGAGTCCGCATCGACAACATTCAGGAGGCCATATGGCACAAGAGAAGGAACATGTAGGCATGAACAAGACCGGCGTGCAGATGTCGCCGCTGCAAACGAAGGCCATGCTCGACGACGACAGGATCATCGCCCGGGGCCACCCGGGCGACGAAACCGCGATGGCGCAGCTGCGCCAGTCGTATATCGCGGAAGGGGATAACGTCGGTTCGATCCCGATGCCCGGTACGATGAAGGGGATGGTCAGCATGGGCGTCAACATGCTCAAGGGCGACAAGCCGCAAGTCCTGCTCGACAAGCTGGCCGAGCGCCTGGCCATGGAGCGCACCGCGACCCGGCTCTACGACGCGCTCTTGACCAAGCTGGCGGTGGTCAACGAAGGGCGGGCTTCGATCAACCTCGACGACGTCGCCAGCATCCGCGGCGACGAGGCGCGCCATGCGCTGCTGCTGCGCGACGCCATCACCTCGATGGGTGGCGACCCGACCGCCATGACGCCCAGCGCGGACATGGCCGGCGTCGAGGCCATGGGCCTGGTGCAGGTGCTGAACGACCCGCGTACGAGCCTGGCGCAGTCGCTGCACGCAATCCTGACGGCGGAACTGAGCGACGGCGTCGGCTGGGAAACCCTGATCGCGCTGGCGGAGGAGCACGAGCAGGCCGACATGGTCGAAGGTTTCGGCAATGCGCTGCTGCAGGGAGCGCAAGCACCAGGCCATGATCCAGACCTGGTACGAGGAGGCGGTGGGACTGAGCGACCTGGGACGCGCACGCGCCCTGCACAGCGGCACGGCGATGTCGGGCGTCTCCGGCGCGGCACCGATAGCGCCGCCCGGATCGACTTCCTGAAAGGCGCGTCGTCCTGCCCGCACGGCGCCAGCCATGGCGCCGTGCAGGCCTCCGCGGCCGGCAAAGGCAAGCCGGGACAAGGGGCGGCGTTTCCATCCGCCCCGCCGCGGATCCGCCTGGGTCCGGGCTCCCATCCGTAGCCGTAGCGAAAACGGCGCCGCCGCAAGTTCCGATATGATGACGTTTTGACAGCGCCGGCGCTGCGTCGGCGCCGCCCCGCATGCCGCATCCTTGCGGCGCAAAGGCGGCACGACGGACCATGTCCTCGTTCCCCGGCGCGCACATGACAGACTATGGATAGCCACCTCGAACGACAACAGATCCGCTGGAATCCACGCCCGCGCACCCGTCCCGGCCTGCACCTCAAAACGGAGAAGCTGCCCTTCCAGCGTCCGCTCATCGCCGGAACGCAGTTTGCCGCCACTGCCCTCATGGTGGCCGAGCGCATCGACCTCAAGGCGCTGTCCGGCTTCGAGGTCATCGCCACCTCGCCCTTCACGGTGAAACTGGGCCAGGGCGGCATTGCCGCGGTCTTCCGCTATGGCGCCATCGTCCTGTTCAATGCGTCGAAAGAGGAGAAGGCACGCCTGCTGCAGGCGCTTGCCGCGCATGCTTCCGGGCCGGGCGACGCGGGCGCGGAGGAAACGGCGCAGGTCCAGGTGCGCCCGGACGAGGAAGAAGGCCCGGCGGGCAGCTGCATCAAGATCAAGAACGCCGACCGCCTGCGCCTGCAGCTCATTGCCGAGGTGATGGCCAAGGCCAGCATGCTGTCGTTCCGGGAGCGCCGCGCCGCGCGCGACTTCGACCGCATCGAACCGCTGGCGCGCGACCTGGCCGAGGATGGCCGCTTTTCCGCAAAGCCGGCGGAACTCCTGAAGGCGGCCGGCAACATGCTGCTGGCGGAGAACCGCCTGAACGGCCGCGCCGGTGTGCTCGACCGGCCCGACCTGCTATGGGATAACCCGGGTCTGTCGGGCCTGTACGCCAGGCTGGAAGGGGATTTCGAACTGCACGACCGCGCGCAGGCGCTCGACCGCAAGCTGACGACGCTGTCGCATACCTCGGAAACCCTGGTCGAAACCATGCGTTACCACAGTTCGCACCGGCTCGAGCAGGCGATCTTCCTGCTGATCTTCGTCGAGCTGTGCCTGGGGCTGTACGGCCACTTCGGGCAGACGATCGGTTGAATCGCCGCGGCCCGGGCGGGGTTCAGGCCACGTGCCGGGTTGGCCGCGCCGATGGCGTGGCCTTGGCCATCACCGCAAGCCCAGGTCCAGGCTGAGCGTGCTGAGAAGGCCGAAAGTGAGGAGCCCCATTGCCAGCAGCGCCAGCACGAACACCGCTGCCACCTTGCCGGCCGCGCGCAGCAGGTCGCGCTTGTCGCGCGCCTTCCCCTTCTTGCCTTGATCGTAATGCCACTTGATGGCGAAGAACATGCCCGTGCCCAGGGCGAGCACCTTGAACGTACCGGCAACGATAGGGAACCAATCCATGATGGTGCGTATTTCCAGGCGATGTGCCGAATGCGGATGAGAGAGGAGAAGACCTTGGCGGCCGCCATCGGAGGATGGATTGCCGCACCTGCCAGGACATTCTACTGAAAAGCGGCTCCCCTGCATCCGGACAAAATGTCCCATTGAAAGCCATGCAAGATGCCTGTTTGCCAGTCCGCTGCCGCGATCAGCCGTGCACGCTTGCATCCTCGGCCGCTTCATCGGCAAGGACACAGCGGTTGCGCCCCGCTTCCTTGGCCCGGTACAAGGCGTCATCGGCACGCTTGAAGGTCATTTCGTTGCTCTCGTCCGGACATGCCTCGGCGATGCCGATCGAGACGGTCACCCGGAAGCCGGGAGCAATGTCGGCAAGGGACAAGGCCGCGATCGCCTCGCGCACCCGCTCGGCCGTGACGCGGGCGCTTGCGGCATCCGTACTGGTGAGCAGCAGCGCGAACTCCTCGCCGCCGTAGCGGCCGAAGTAATCGGTCTGGCGCAGCGCGCCGCTCGCGGTCCGGGCGATCGCCTGCAGGACGCGGTCGCCCGCCAGGTGGCCGAAGCGGTCGTTGACGCTCTTGAAATGATCGACGTCGAGGAGGGCGACCGTGAATACCTCGCCGGTGCGGTCGGCGCGCAGCTTTTCCGCACGAATCGTCTCCATCAGGAAGCGGCGATTGAAGACGCCGGTCAGTTCGTCGTGCATGGCCAGTTCCTGGATGCGCAGCAGGGCCTGCTCGAGCTCGGCGTTACGCGTCGCCAGTTCCTTGTAATGCCCCTTGACCTTGTGGCGCAGGCTGGAAATGTAGCCGCCCAGGCCGCTGAACTGCAGGAAGGTGGCCGTGAGTGCGCACCACAGCAGGATTTCCAGCTGCAGGTGGATTTCACCCGGCCTGGTGAAATAGATGAGGGCAATCAGGGCGGCATAGCCACCGCTGACCACGAAGCTCAGCACGAGAAAGTCGCGCATGCGGAACTGGAACAGTCCATACATCGCCGCGGAGAAGCACAGCATCATGCATACCGGACGGGAGTCCTGGGAGTGATACATCACGTAGAACGCCGGCAGGATGGACGTGGTGACCTGCGCCAGGGTCATGCTCGGGTCGGCGAAGCGCAGGTTGATATCGCTGCGGATCAGGAGATAGAAGGTGGCGACGAGTGCGGATACGGCGAGCACGTAGTTGCGCACGATATCGAACCCATAATCGCCGCGGTACCAGAACGCGACCACCAGCGACAGGGTGAACAGGTAGGACAGCGATCCGATCAGCATCCTGTGCCGACGGGTCTTCTGGTGCCCACGCACATCGTCGGCACGGGCAGGCTGGTGGTCTGTCATGAAGGTCGTTCGATGCACTCAGACGACTACCGCCGCGACCTGCTCGCGCAGCGCGTCGATCGGCATGGGGCGGCCCAGCAGGTAGCCCTGCGCCACATCGCAGCCCGCCGCCTGCAGCCAGGCCAGCTGCTCCGGCGTTTCCACGCCTTCGGCGACCACGGCCAGGTTGAAGCCGTGCGCCAGCGCGATCACGGCACTGGCCAGGGTCGCGCCGCCGGCCGGCAGCGGGCGCACGAAGCTGCGGTCGAGTTTCAGCTGGTCGATCGGGAAGGACTGCAGGTAAGAGAGGGACGAGTAGCCGGTGCCGAAGTCGTCGATCGACATGCGCACGCCGAGCCGGCGGATGGCATGCATGAAGTCGACCGCGCGGGTGACGTCGTCCATCAGCACGCTTTCGGTCAGCTCGAGCTCGAGCCGTTCGGCCGGCAGGCCGGAGCGCGCCAGGATGTCCTGCACCACCTGCAGGAACTCGTCCTCGCGGAACTGGCGTGCCGACACGTTCACCGCCACCGTCAGGGGCAGGCCCGTGTATTCGCCGAGGGCGTGGATATCGACGCAGGCGCGCTCGAGCACGAAGCGGCCCAGTTCGCCGATCAGGCCGCTCTGCTCGGCGATCGGGATGAATTCGTCCGGGCCGATATAGCCGTGCTCCGGATGCTTCCAGCGCACCAGCGCCTCCACGCCGACGAGGGTGCGCGAGGGGCAGTCGAACTGCGGCTGGTAGAACACGTCCAGTGCGCCGTGCTCGAGTGCGCGCCGCAGGTCGCGCTCGAGCTGGGCGCGGCGCTGGGCCGCGACGATCATCTCGCGGCGGAACTGGCCCAGGCGGTTGCGGCCTGCATCCTTGGCGTCGTACAGCGCGGTGTCGGCATTGCTGACCAGTTCCGGCGCGCTGTCGGCATCGTCGGGAAACACCGCCGAGCCGATGCTGGCGGTGGCGACGAACTCGAGGCCGTCCAGCTGCAGCGGCTGCTGCAGGGCGGCGATGATGCGCTCGGCAAGCACATGCAGCTCGTCGGATCCGTGCAGCGGGCCGGCGATGACGACGAACTCGTCGCCGCCGATGCGCGCCACCAGGTCGGTCTCGCGGGTCTGGTCGCGCAGCAGGCCGGCAACCAGGCGCAGCAGATGGTCGCCGGCGTCATGGCCGGCGGTGTCGTTGACGACCTTGAAGTTGTCCAGGTCGATCAGGAGCAGGCCGACCTTTTCTCCCTTGATGCGCGCGCGCTCGATCATCGTGTCGAGCGCCTCGTGGCCGGCGCGGCGGTTCGGCAGGTCGGTCACGGGGTCGGTATAGGCGAGATACGCCAGTTCGCGTTCGGCCCTGGCCATGCGCGAGCGCATCTTGCGCGACACCAGGCCGCTCGTCACCAGCGCGCCGAGGAAGGCGAGCCCCAGCAGCGTGCCGTAGCGCCACAGGCTGTCGCGGATGCCGCTGGTATCGGCCACCAGGCGCACCTGCCCCAGTTCGGTGCCGCGGTAGACCACCGGGCGCGTCACGGCGACCGGTTCGATCCAGAACTGGGAACGGGGGCGGCGGCGCCGTCGCGGCGGTACCAGGCGAAGATCTTGCCCCCGCGGTCGAACACGGCCGCTTCCTGGAGAAAGGGAGCAGGCCGGAACGAGCGCAGCATTTCGGTGGCGGCCTCGCTGTCGCGGAACATCAGCGAGGCGGCGATATTGTCGGCCATGATCGCCGCGTGCACCGTCACGTCGGCCGTCAGGGTCTGGCGCAGCGAGATGAACTGATAGCCCAGCAGGATGAAGCCGGCCACGCCAAGGGCGGCGACGGCGGTCGTGAGCTGGCCCGTGCCCAGCATCTTCGACAGATGGAACTTGCGGGGTGTGCGCGGGCGGGTCATGTCACGTTGCGCGCCAGGCGCAGCAGTTTCGAGCTGAAGCGCAGGCCGCTGCGCGTGGCTTCGTCGGTATTGATGTCGAAGCGGATCTGCTCGTCGCCGTCGACCAGGGTGATGGCGGCCATGCCGCGGCCGGCGCCGTCGCGCACGACCAGCGTGCCCTGCGCCGGGGCCGGCCGGTCGGCGGCGCGCGCCAGCACCAGCACGTCGCAGCTGCCCGCTTTCAGGCGGCTGCCCGCATCGACCGTACTCCAGGCGCGGTTGTTGACGGGTTTGCCGTTGAAGGCCTGCAGGCTGGCCCACAGGGCGCTGTCGGGACTGGCGCAGACAAAGAAGGGTTCCCTGGCGCGGCCCAGTTCCGGCCAGGTGGTGAACTGGACGAAGTTGTAGATATACGCCGCCTTCAGGTCGACATCGCGCACCTGCGCCCATGCCGGCACGGGTGCCAGCAGCGCGAGCTGCGCCAGCAGGGCCAGCGCGGTGCAGACGACAGGGATGAAGGCGCGCGGCGTCATGGTCAGAACTGGTAAGACAGGCGGGCGTGCAGGGTGCGGCCTTCGCGTGCCACGGCTTCCTGCACGAAGGCGGGGCCGGCCGGGTCGGCGTAGCGCTGGTCGGTCGCGTTGCGGATGCCGAGCGAGAGGTCGGCGCCGGCGAACACCTCGCTGCTCACCAGGGTCAGGTTGGCCAGGCAATAGCCGCCGGTGCGGGCATGCTCGGTCAGGCGCGAGGACATGCACTGCACTTCGCCGCCGAGCCGGGTATTGGCCGCGAGCGGCACGACGGCGTTGAGCTTGGCCAGGTGGCGCGGCGAACTGACCAGGGCGGCGCCATTGCCGTCGTGCGAGCGCTGCCAGGCATAGCTGGCGCGCACGCGGGCGCCGCCGCCGATCAGGCGTTCGAGGGCGGCTTCGGCGCCGGTCGCGCGCGCCTGGGCGACATTCCGGAACACCAGGGCGCCGGTCTCCTCGTCGGCCTGCTGGGTGATCAGGCCGCGCATGTCGTACTGGAAGACCGAGAAGGTGGCATGGCCGGCGCTGCCGAGCGCGTGTTCGAGCACCGTTTCGACAGTGCGGATGCGTTCATGGCCGAGGTCCGGATTCGTGATCTGGCTGCCCGCTTCGACCGGCAGCGAATAGGCGTAGTACAGCTCGTAGGCATTGGGCACGCGGAACGAGGTGCCGTAGATCAGCTTGACGGTGTCGGCGGGCGTGAGCTTGTAGAGCAGGGCCGCGCGCGGGCTGGTGCTGCGCGTGCCGGTGCTGTGGCGGTCGTGGCGCACGCCCAGGTTCAGCAGCAGGTTGTTCGAGACGCGGATCTCGTCGGCGAAGAACAGGCCGCTGCGGTTGGCGCTGCGGCGTTCGTCGAGCAGCTGGCGGAACGGTTCCACGTCGAAGTTGAACTGGTCGCGCCGGGCATCGCGCCCGAGTTCGGCGCCGAAGACGAATTTGTTGCGCGGCAGCGTGGTGACCGTGGCCTGCACGCTGGCGCCGTACCAGCGCGCATGGTCGCCATCGACGTTCGTGACCTGCGCGCGCGTGTCGCCCGGATAGTCGCCAATGCCGAGGTAGTCGGCCTTGCCCCAGGTGGCCTGGGCCGACAGGTTCACGGTCGGGCTGATGTCGCGGGCATAGGCCAGGCTGATCATGCTCTGGGCGTCCACCGTCCAGTTGGACGTGTTGAAGACGGCGCCGAACGAGCCGGTCGGCACGCCCTTGGTGCGGCGCACGTGGCTGGCCGACAGGGTGAGGCCGGCATAGCTGGCCTTGACCAGGAAATTGTGGGCACGCTCGTAATCGAGCCCTTCGGCGACGCCCCTGTTCTGGTCCGGCGTGTCGTATTCGGGGTAGTACAGGTTCTCGCCATCGCGGCCATAGCTGCTGGCCGAGAGCACCAGGTCGGCGCCGTTCTGGCCATGCCAGCCCCAGCTCGCCCGCAGCTTGCGCTCGCCCAGGCTGCCCGTGCCGACGGCGATTTGTGCGCCCTTCAGGTCGCTGCCATCCTTGGTGACCACGTTGATCACGCCAAACAGGGCATTCGAACCGTAGACGGCCGAACCGGGACCGGGCACGAATTCGATCCGCTGCACCATGTCCATGTCGATCAGGCCTTCGTAGCCGATCGAGGCCTGGCCGTACACGGCGTCGTTGGTGCGCGCACCGTCGACCAGCAGCAGGAAGCGGCTGTTGTAGTCGCCGGGGCGCAGGAACCCGCGCGCGCCCACGTAGCTGTAGTTCTTGTCGCTGGTGACGTACACGCCCGGCAAGGTCGCGAGCGCATCGGCCAGGGTGCGCCAGCCGTAGGCCTTGATGTCGGCCGCAGTCAGGACGACCACCGCCGAGGGCGCTTCGCTGATCAGCTGTTCGAACTTCGACGCGGCGCTGACCGTGCGCATGGCCAGCAGCTGTTCCAGCGGCAGCCCGGCCAGGTTCTCGGGACGTGGCGCTTCCTCCGGCGCGGCGTGGGCCGGGCAGGCCAGCAGGCTCGCGACTGCGGAGAAGATGGCAGCGCGGGCGCGAACGGGCGTCAAGGAAGAAAAATTCATGTGAGGGAAAGGCGTTCTGGCTACGCCAACGCAAGAAAAGTTGCTTTATGGAACCAGATCATACCAGTTGGGTTGCCGCTTTGTTCGATTTGTGGGATCAAACCGGCACAAATACAACACGGGTGGCGGCGTAGGGAGGCTATCCTGGCGCAGCGGCGGTCCGGCTGTTTTCAGTTCGTCCACACCATGATGGCAAAGGCCAATGCGGCGTGCGCCGCCAGTTCCTTGCAGGGCCGGAACCGCGTGGTTCGCTCAGTCTGCTACGGGGGCGCCCGGCAGTGCCGCCACACCGGCCAGCAGGGCCTGGCCATACGCGGCGAAATCGTCGAGCCCGCGCTTGATGATGGTGACCAGCGCCGGCAGGGGCGCGGCCTGGTGGTCCCATTCGGCGCGGCAGAATTCCCCGGTGCGCTTCAGGTCTTCGGCCAGCGTGGGCTCGATCCAGCCGTTCTCGGCCAGCAGGGTAATCACCTCGCGTTCGTCGTGCGGGGTACCCAGGTTGGCAAGCGCCAGGATGTAGTCGCCCATCTCGATGGCCGCTTCCCAGGTGCGGATCACGTTGAGCGTGGCCGCGTCCTGGCGCGTGATGTCGCCGACAAAGGTGGTCGGGTCCTTCTCGTATTCCTCGCGGGCGCGGCGGCAGCAGCGTTCGATGGTGCCGATTTTGCCGATCAAGATAGTCTCGTCCATGCCTTCTCCTTTTAGATCAGGAATAACAGTGCCGCCACCAGCGTCGGCCCGGCTGCACCCGCCAGCAGGCCGAGCGTGCCGATCGACTCGTCGTTGAAGCCGCGCCGCAAGAGCGCGGCGCCGGCCGGATTCGGGGCGTTCGCGATCACGGTCAGGCCGCCGCCGGCCACGGCGCCCGCCACCAGCATGTACCTGGCGTGTTCGGACAATCCGGCGATCAGGGAGCCGAGATAGGTCAGCGCCGCATTGTCGGTGATTGCCGTCAGGGCCAGCGCACCGAAGAACAGGGCGGTCGGCCCCAGGTTCGACACGATCGGCTGCAGCCACCACTGCTGCATCCCGCCCAGGACGACCAGGCCGGCGAGGAAGAAGCCGACCAGCAGGCCTTCCTTCAGGATCAGCGGCGACTGGTGGCGTTCATAGGCCTGGGTAAAGCCCAGGAACAGCAGGAACAGGCCGAGGAAGAGCACCGGATGGTGCGCCAGCAGCACCACCGCGGCCAGGAAGGCCATGTGGATCGCCGATACCTTCAGGGGCACGCTCTCGCGCGCCTCGCCGCTTGCGGGCTTCAGGTGCGGACGCAGCAAAAAGGTGACGACGCTGGCGTTGATGAAGACGGCCAGCGCGGCGCGCCAGCCGAAGTGAGCCAGCATGTAGGCGCTGTCCCAGCCCCAGGTACCGGCCACCATCAGCACCGGCGGCGCGGCATACGAGGTGAGGGTGCCGCCGATCGACACGTTCACGAACAGCACGCCCGGGCGCCGTACTTCAGCCACTCCGGTATGCCGGGGCGGAACACCTGGGGCGCGAGCATCAGGGCCGCCAGCGTCATCGCGGACCGGCTCGGTGATGAGCGAACCGGCCAGCGGCACCAGGCCCAGGCCGAGCCAGGCCAGCGCCACCTCGGTGCGCACTGGCGCCAGGCGCGCGACCGTGCGCAGCAGGACGTCGACGGCGTCGAGGATGGGACGCGAGGCGGCGATCACCATCACCGTGAACACGAACAGCGGTTCGGTGAAGTGGCGCGACTCGGCATACTCCACCGCCGCGTCGCCGCCGCTGATCAGGGCCATGGCGACGATCAGGATGAAGGCCCAGAAGCCGAATACGGCCTCGACTTCGCCCAGCAGGTGGAACAGTCCCTCATGGCGCGGATAGCGGTCGGCGAGGCGCTCGAACAGCTTGGCGCTGAAGGTGTGCACGAGCGCGCAGGCGAACAGGATGGCGCCGACCAGCTGGATGGTCGTCATCGGCGCGGCTCCCGGGCAGGTGAAGGGGATCTGGTCATTGTCAGGGAAATAATGGATGAAGCGTTATTATTTCACCTTTGATGAGGGGACGGGCAGGCTTGTGAAGGCGTGTTCATTTTCTCGACCGGCGGGCTGGACGCGCCTGCCGAGCATGTCGATTCGACCATGGGTCCCGAGGTCTACTACGGCAGCCTGGGCATACCCGGGCTGCTCGCGGTGATCGGCGACGCCGGATGCGTGTGCAGGCACCTGGAATTCGACCAGCACCCGCAGAAGCACCTCTACATTATCGTTCAGCGCTCTGGATGAACTTTTATCCCAGGCGTTTGAGCCGGATCACCAGATCCGGCCAAGGTCTCAAATCCCCATCACATACTGCTCGCTGCGCATCCTGCGCATCGCAAACGCAGCTGCCCCACATGCCGCCAGCAGCGGCGGCACGCAGGTCAGCAGGAAAGGCAGCAGGCCTGGCGCCTGGTTCGATGCCAGCGACTGCAGCATGACCTGGTTCGACAGCACCGGCACCGCGTACATCCACGGTTGCGTGCCCAGCCCGAGCATGGGAACGGCGATCAGCGGCACGATCGGCAGCAGGGTGACGACGCTGGCGGTGGCCTGCGCTTCCTTGAAGGTTTTGGAGTTCATCGCCATCGCCACCTGGACCGCGCCCACCAGCAGGCACAGGGGCAGCGCGGTCAGCACGACGGCGGCCAGCATCGGCAGGCCCAGGTGCCAGGACATGCCGATCTCTTCCAGCGACAGGGTCGACAGCATGCCGTGGGCGACGACCAGTTCGACCACCAGGCCGAGCGCGGCGAGCAGGGAGACTGCCAGCCACTTGCCCAGGACCAGGTCGCGCGCAGGCATCGGCTGGGCCATCAACACCTCGAGCGAACGGCGCTCGCGTTCGCCGGCGGTGCTGTCGATGGCCAGCGACAGGCCGAACAGGAATACCGGCACGAAGAACATGCCCAGCATGGTGCCGATGCGGCCGCTGGAAGCGCCGCTGTCGCTGCCGGTATCGTAGCGTTCCAGCCGCAGGGGGACAGGACGACCGGCGAGACGCCGCGGGCTTCCAGGCGCGCGCCCGCGATGCCGTTGGCGTAGTCGCGCAGGATGTTTTCGACCTCGAGGCGCTGCTCGCGCCGTTCGATCGACGAATCGAACCACAGCTCGATCGGCGCGGGGCGCAGCTCGGCATAGTAGCCGGTGAACTCGGCGCCGAGCCGGAGCACGCCGGCGGCCTTCTTCTCGCGCAGCAGTGTCTTGATGTCGGCAGCCATCATCGGACCGCGCTCGCTGACGAGCACCTTTTTCTCGCGCAGCTGCGCCAGCAGGTTCGGCGCCTGCCCGCCGCCGATGACGACCAGCTCGATACCGGCTTTCGCGTCGGGCGATCCACGCGCGATCATGTTCTTCAGGATCAGGCCGATCACCGCCGGGTAGACCAGGGTCAGCATCAGCAACATGCCCAGCGTACGCCTGTCGCGCAGCGCCTCGAGCAATTCCTTCATCAGTACGACGATCCAGAGCGGGGTCATGCTGCGATTCCTTCTTCCGTGCCGACCAGGTGGACAAAGGCATCCTCCAGGCTGGCGATACCGGTTTGCCTGCACAGTTCCTGCGGCGATCCTTGCGCCACGGTCCGCCCTTGGGCGATGACGATCACGTCGTCGCACAATTGCGTCACTTCCTGCATCACGTGGGTGGCGAGGATGATGCAGCAGCCCTCGGCGCGCAGGGCCGCCAGTGCGCGCCGCAAGGCCCGCGTGCTCATCACGTCCAGGCCGCGCGTGGGCTCGTCGAGCAGCAGGTTGCGCGGCCGGTGCAGCAGGGTCCTGGCCAGCGCCACCTTGATGCGCTGGCCCTGCGAGAAGCCCTGGCAGCGCGGTCCAGGATGTCTTCCAGGCCCAGTAGTTCGGTCACCTCGTCGGTGCGGCGCGCGATGGCTGCCTTGTCCATGCCGTTGATCTGGCCGAAATAGCGCAGGTACTCGCGGGTGCTCAGGCGTTCGTAGAGGCCGAACTGGTCGGTCAGGAGGCCGATGTGGCGGGGCGCGCCCAGCGGATCGACGGCCGGGTCGATGCCGTCGATCGCTACCTGGCCGCGGTCGCGGCCGAGCAGGCCGACAAGGGTGCGCATCAGCGTGGTCTTGCCGGCGCCGTTCGGGCCCAGCAGCGCAGTGGCCTTGCCGTCGGCGGCGCGGAAACTCACGCCCGACAGGGCATGCACCGCGCCGAAACGTTTGTGGATGTCGTGTGCTTCGATCATGGTGCGTCCTTCATGGATGGGTGCCGGCGTGGTCGAGCTGGAACGGCGGCAGGGGGATGTCGTCCAGGCCGCGCTTGTCCAGCGCCCGGGTTGGTTCGTCGAGGAAGGCGCGCAGCAGCCGTGGCGTGTCGCCCAGGCCGGAGACGCCGTGGGCGGCATGGCGCGCAACCAGGTGCTGCGCATGCGTCATGGTCCTGGCGGCGCTGGTGGCGCCGTCGGGCGGCGTGACCGGGTCGAGTGCGCCGGAGAGCAGCAGGACGGGGGCGTGGATGGGCGTGTTCGGGGGCGTCGCAGCGGCGGATACCCCGGCCAGCGGACAGAGCGCGGCGAGCCGCTGCGCATGGCCGCGCAGGAAGGAGCCGCGCTCGTCGGCCTCGCGCTGTTCAAGCGTCAGGCGCGGGATGTCTTCCGCGCAGAGGATGGCCACGAGCAGCGGCATGGCGAGCGGGCCCTCCGGCGAATAATCGGTGTCGGCATGGCTGCGCGCGAGGAAAGGCCCCCAGTTTCCCTGATGGGCACTGTGGATCAGGTAAGGCAGGCGATGGCTGTCGCGCGCCGAATACAGGCTGCGCTGGATCGTGTACACGAAGTGCATGTTCGACAGCGGCAGGCGGGTGGGCTGCGCCGTGCGCGGATGGGCGAACGCTAGCGTGACGCTGCCGGCATTCACGCGCGCCAGCAAGGTATCGAACTCGGCGCGCAGGCCGGGGAAGGCGTCGGCACAGGCCGCGTCGGCCGCGCAGCGAGCGAACACACCGTCCAGCGCGCGCTGGGCGCTTGCGGCAGCGACCGGAATCACACGTTCGGGAGCGGCGACGCCGTCGAGGATGAGCGCGCGCACGCTGCCGGGATAGCTGCGCGCATAGCTCTGTCCGAGACGGGTGCCGTAGGAGCCGCCGAAGACGTTCACCTTGCCATAGCCCAGCGCCAGGCGCACCCGTTCGAGGTCGTGCGCCGCATGCGCGGTGGTATAGAACCCGAGGGGATGCGGCAGGGTGCCGATGCAGCGCGAAGGCGGCATGCAGTGCGGCGTCGCTGGTGGCTTCGCCGACGGGGGCGCCAGGGCAGCGCAGCTTGCCGGACAGGCCGGTGCCGCGCTGGTCGATGAAGACGATGTCGCGGGTGGCGCGCACGCGCTGGAAGACGGGGCCGAGCAGCGCCACCAGGTCCGAGCCGGCCTGGCCTGGCCCGCCCGCCAGCACGAACAGGGGATCCTTGCTTGCGCCCTGGCGAAACGCCGGCGCGACCGTCACATGCAGCTGGAGCTGGGTGCCATCCTGGCGTTGCGGGTCGAGCGAAACCGCGATGGCATGGCAGCGCAAGGACTCCTGGCTGCCGGGCAGGTGGCAGTCGCGCCCTGGCGCCATGGCCGCCTGCGACAGGCCGGGCAGGCAAAACATCAGGGCGAGCAGCGCCCATGAAATCCGGGATTTCATTTGAAACTCCTTGAAGAGCTGGATTAGCTGAGGATCAGCTGGAAGATGCGTGGCGGCTGCTGGCACCGCCGGCCTTGCCCTAAGACTCGGGATTGCGCAGCTTGCGTATGCGCACTACCAGGCGCACCGTCGCATAGACACCGACGGCCATCATGACCAGATTGAGGGCGATCTCGAAAAGCGTATCCCACGCGCGCGCGCCCTTGTTGACCATCGTGATGAAATAGAGCCCATAGCAGATGCCAAACAAGCCCAGCAGGCGCTGGTACTTGGCGATGCGCGATTCGGTGTCGGTAAAGATTTCGCGCGTGCGCCCGGCTTGCGCCGGGGCGCGCCAGAACTGCCAGCCGAACGATGTATCGACACGCTCCCAGCCGGCGTCGGCGAACAATTGGAGATAGTCCGGCGACACGGTATTCATCTGGAAATCGAGCCGGTAGGTCATCTCCATCGGCTCGCCGCGCTGGAAGACGAAGCGGGTGCGCAGGGAGTCCACGCCCTGCAGGTGCAGGCCCTGGCGCGCCATGTCTTCCAGCCAGCGTTCGATCAGGTAGTCGTCATCGTCCCAGAAATACTTGAATTTGCTAACCAGTTGATCCTTCATACCCCACCTTCCTTTTTCGACGACGACGCAGCGGCCTCTTTGCCACTGCGAACCATGATGTCCAAACGACGCAGTTGTTCCGCCAGCACATCCCGCCCGCGGTCCGTGAGGGCATAGGACTTGCGGCGTGCTTCTTCCTTGACCATCGCGATCAGGCCCTGCTTTTCCAGCGTGGTAAAGGCGCCGTACAGGGTGCCCGGCCCGATGACCACCGTGCCTTCGCTCATCGCCTCGACCTTTTGCATGATGGCGTAGCCATGCAGGGGTTCGTCGAGGGCGACCAGGATGTAATAGGTCGCCTCGGACAAGGGAAGGTATTTCGAATACTCGTTGACTGCCATGTGCGCTCCTCATTATCTGCATTGACATCCGATACATCTGGTGCCGATGCATTGAATCCCGATATATCGGGTAACGACATAGTAGCACTGGAAATTTGCTTGTCAACAAGAAAATGAACGGGTAGGCGAGAGCGGAGTACGCCAGCAATCTCGAGGACACAGCTTCGCAACGCTTAAGCAACATCAAGCGCCAACGTTAAGTCACGCGCGCACGCAAGATACACATCTTGTCAAAAGCTGAACGAGCGAGTACTGTACATCCATCCAGTACTTTGCATTCTCTCTATCATGTCTTGTTCACAAAATCTTGCCGCGCCGGAAGATTTGCACCCTTCGCTCTGGCGCGCTTCGCAACTGGCGCGGGCAGGTACGCGTTGTGTCGATACCGGTCATGCGGCCCTGTCGAGCCAGCTGCCCGGAGGCGGCTGGCCGGTCGGCACCCTGGTCGATCTGCTCCTGCAACAGCCCGGCATCGGCGAAATGCGCCTGCTGCGCCCGGCCTGGCGGCGGCGGCGACCGGGCGGCGCATCGTGCTGCTGCAGCCGCCCCATACGCCCCAGGCGCTGGCGCTGGCCGCGCTCGGCGTGCCGCCTTCCCAGCTGATCTGGCTGCGCACCAGCCGCGGGGCCGATGCGCTGTGGGCGGCCGAGCAGGTGCTGCGCAGCGGCAGTTGTGGCGCGTTGCTGTTCTGGGCCAACCACGCAAGAGGAGAAAGCCTGCGCCGCCTGCACCTGGCGGCCCAATGCGGCGAAACCCTGTTCTTCATGATGCGTCCGCTCGCCAGCGCGCAAGATTCCTCGCCGGCTCCCCTGCGCCTGTCGCTGCGCCCCGCTCCCGGCGGACTCGACATCAGCTTCGTCAAACGCCGGGGACCGCAGCGCGATGCGCCGCTGTTCCTGCCCCTTAACCCTATCGTGTTCCAACGTCATGCGTCTGTGGATCGGCCTGTATTTGCCCCAGCTGCCGCTCGAGGTGTTCAGCCCGCACTGGTGCAGTGACACCGGTTGCGTCGTGCTCGAGCACGAGCGCGTGCTGGCGGCGTCCCCGGCGGCGCGCGCGGCCGGCGTCACCCTCGGCATGCGCCGCGGCGGCGTCCTGATGCTCATGCCCGAGGCGCGCATTGTCGAGCGCTCGCCCGAACGCGAAGCCGAAGCCCTGCACGCGGTGGCAATGGCGCTGCTGCAGTACACGCCGCAGGTGGCGCAGGCCGAGGAAGCGACCCTCCTCATCGACATCGGCGCCAGCCTGCGCCTGTTCGGCGGCATCCGCGCCCTGTGCCGGCGCGTGCGCGCCAGCCTGCGCGCGCTGGGTTTTCCGGCTACCTCAGTTGCGCGCCCACCGCGCGCGGCAGCTGGATGCTGGCACGGCGCCGCGCGGGGCGGGTCCTGACGATCGATGCGCTCACGCGCCGGCTCGACCGCCTGCCCGCCACCCTGCCGCCGCCCGCGCGCGCCTATGCCAGCTGGTTCGAAGGCATCGGCTGTGCCGACCTGGCCGCGCTGCGGCGCCTGCCCCGACCCGGCCTGCAGCGGCGCTGCGGCCGGCCCCTGCTCGACATGCTCGATGCCGCCTATGGCATGGCGCCGGAACTGTTCGAATGGGTCGAGGCGCCCACCGTGTTCCACGCGAAGATCGAACTGTTCGACCGCATCGAGAGCGCCGATGCCTGCCTGGCCGGCGCCGAGCGCCTGGTGCAGCAACTGACCGGCTGGCTGTGCGCGCGCCAACTGGCGGTCGAGCGCATCACACTGCTGCTCGAACACGAGCGGGGCAGGGTGGCGCGCGCGCCCACCGCCGTCGATGTCGCCCCGGGCGAACCGACCTGGCGCGACGAGCATCTGATCCGCTTGCTGAAGGAGCGGCTGGCCAAGCTGGTGCTGGAAGCCCCCGTCATCGGCCTCGCGCTGGATGCGGCGCAGTTGCAGCCGATGGCGCCGCCGAGCGAATCGCTGTTTCCCGAGCCGGGCGGCACCGAGGAAGACCGGGTGCGCATGCTCGAACTGCTGGTGGCCAGGCTCGGGCCCGACAACGTCCTGCAGGCGCTGCCCCAGGCCGATTATCGACCGGAGGTGGCCAACAGCTGGGTGCCCGTGCAGCAGAAGGTACGCCAGGCAGCGCGCGACGCCCAGATGCCGCCGGATGTCCAGAGCCTGCCGCGCCCGACCTGGATCCTCGCCAAACCCATCGCGCTCCTGATGCGCAATCACCGTCCGTTTTATGGCTCGCCGCTGAAAATGGCCTCGACGCCCGAGCGCATCGAAGCCGGCTGGTGGAGCGGCACGCAGACGCGCGATTATTTCATCGCCGAGGGGCAGGACCATACGCTGTATTGGGTGTATCGCGAGCGCATCGTCGGCGCGGGCGAGGATGCCGAGCCGAGATGGTTTTTGCATGGTTTGTTTGGGTGAGCGTTTTGGCGTTACCTATGTCGCCATGGGCCTTTGGGTGGGCCGTGCCTGGCCTGTAGTCAAAGCTGGATACGCAGACGTCCCAGCCAAATCACTTGCTTGTCTTGATGGCAACAGCAACGTACACTGAGCTATTCCGCGCGTCCGCTATCGGGCCAGGAGCAGACGAAACCTCAATGGATAATTTTGTTTTTGAATGACGACGCTGAGCAAACTGGAAGAACTTGCCGATGATAAGTCGCAACCTTCTGCCACCCGCAGAATTGCTGGAGCGTTAGCCTCAGCAATCAACGATTGGCCTACTTTTGAACTCGACTCATTCGAAGCTTATGTCCTCGAGCTTAAGAAAGAGATAGGTGGAGTGCTGACATGGACTGATGTGATGCCAAGCTCGATAGCTACTCATGCGCGGACGACGCGTGGAAAGCTGAGTCGCTTTGCGGGCTTCTTAAGGCTTGGGATATCACTGATAGAGAAGTGGTTCTTGATGAACTCGTCAGTCGAATGGGGCTGGACGCCTGAATCAGCTTCGGTCCGTTTTGGTCGGAAACGGACGTTGACAGAAAAAAATGGCGGCTAGGGGCCCCCGCAACGCACACACGATAGAACGGAAACCCCGGACGCCGTTTCGCGTCCCCGAAAATGAAGGAAGCATGCCATGCCGCTAGTTGACCTTGATCTTCCTCACCCTTTCAAGATGCGAGGCGGATGGGCAGCACTCGCAGCCGTGCTTGGCGCGAGAGGATGGGGACGCGACGCCTGCGCAACGCCCGACGAATGGTTCTACCACGACGGCGGAGGCAACTGGGCCTCCCTTCGCTTCGTCGAACAGGACAAGGTCCTTCTCATTGGTCATGACCACGAGTACTCCGAAACCTACTTTGGCGAGGCGGCAACGTACTTTGGCGAAGAGGAGACGGACCTGTTGAGTGGCGCGCCGGACTGGTGGGCTAGCAAGCTCGACCTCCCACCGGTTGGGGAATGGATAGGTTTCATCTACGGGTGGAACGGCCAGACATGGCAACGAGCGCAATACAGCAAGCCCGATGGCTTTGACCAGGTGGGCCTGCTTCGGGCGTGCAGCCTCACGGGCATGCAGCAGCTGGAGCAGTCGGCAGCAGATGCGCCGGGCCTGGACGGCGTGCCTTCAAGCGACGCCCTTCGGGCTCTGGTTTCAGCTGATGCGGAGATAACCCATGAACTACTCGCCAGCGCCGTGCCGGGATGGGATATACAGGCGGGTGTTGCCGCTGCCCGGAGATTTCTTGAGATGCGTCTGTAGGCTGCATGTCCGCTCTCCGTTTCGCTGGCTGATGGCTTGAATCGAAGGTCGTAAGCGGACGGTGACAGCAAAAGTGATGGCTGGGGTGACCCGGCCGATGAATGCAGGATAGAACTGAACACCGTGCCCTGGTGGCACCCGCACCAGCCGGAGCCTTACAAGGAAAAATACATGGTCATGATGCTGGAACGAGCGGCGCGTCGCGTTGGCGCTGCCCTGGCGATGTTCACGGCCCTCGCAGCCTGCGACCGCCAGACCGCCGGTGCGACAGGCCAGTCATATGAAATCGTCACGCAAGTGCGGCCGGAGTCGCTCGAGGCCTATATGAAAATTCCTCGCAAGGCCTACGACGTGTGTGCGCTGGCGCGCGAGGCGCTGAAGCTTCCACCCCCACCGCCGCTGGTAGTGTTGCCGGCCGACTTCGTGATCAAGCGCAGCACCTATCTCGGCAGCGGGAAGGGCTACCTCATCCGGCATGAGGAATTTGTCGTCGATATCAACGATATGGCGCCGGAAACGGGCTGCAAGACGCGCATTGGTTCGACACTCGAAGAGAGCGTGGGGCGCGACGGAAAGATATACGCGCAGCGGCGCGCACTCGACGGTCAAATAGAGGTCGATGAGCCAACGCCCTTGTTGCAGGATCCTACGAATGGGGCTTCCAAAGGGGTTTCCTACACCGAGAAAAGAATGGTCGGCGGTATGGCCGTGCGCTGCGTACCCGCCGCCCTGCTCAACGCCCAAGTGATGGACAGGTGTGCAGCCGACACGAATGCGGGTCTGCTGCGGGATGGAGCGAACGACCCGATCGTCCTGCATGCGCGTGACGTGATTCCCGTGTTCGACATGGTCGTGCGGACCGAGCCGGTCAGTGTGCAGGTTGGCAAGCCCGTCCCTCAAGAGCGCATTGTGCTATCAAAGGCCAAATGATGGGAGCGCTGAACAGCATGGAAAACCGATGAAACGATGATCGGATTCAGCACCCATTTTTACCCTTGCATCGGGCAGGCCAGCAGGTTGCCGCAATCGGAGGACCAATGAGCAAAGTACTGATCGTCACCGGCGCGAGCCGGGGTATCGGAGCGGCGATTGCGCTGCGCGCCGCCCGCGAAGGATATGCCGTGGCAGTCAATTACCGCCACGACGAACGTGCGGCAGCGAGCGTGGTCGATCGGATCCGCGCAGGTGGCGGCAGGGCGCTGGCGGTTGCTGCGGATGTCGGCGCCGCTGGTGAAGTAGATGCGATGTTCAGGCGGGTGCACGAGGAAATGGGGCCCGTGTCAGCGCTCGTCAACAATGCGGGTGTTACCGGCCGCATCGGGTCGTTCATGAACACGGATCCAGCTTCCATTGAGGAAGTATTCCGCATCAACGTGCATGGAACAATGCATTGCTCCCGTGCCGCGGTGGGCGCATTTCGCAGGTCTGCCCAAGGCGGCGTGATCGTCAACCTGTCCTCGGCCGCCACCCTATCGGGCAGTCCCGGGGAATACGTGCACTACGCAGCGAGCAAAGCTGCGGTCGAGGCCTTTACGCTGGGCCTGGCGCGCGAACTGGCGACCGAAGGCATTCGCGTGTGTGGCGTATCGCCTGGTTCCACGCTCACAGACATTCATGCAGCGGCAGGCGAGCCCGAGCGGCCTGCGCGCGTTGCTCCCCGCATTCCCATGGGGCGTCTTGCGACACCGGAGGAAATCGCAGAGCCAGTGGTGTGGCTGCTTTCGGGCGCAGCTTCGTATGTCACCGGCAGTATATTGCGCGTTTCAGGCGGGCTATAAAGCGAATCGATATGCTGCGTAAATCTCTTTCTCCTACATAGGCAGCTACTGTCCCCAGTGGCAATGAGCTCGGACTCAACCGCCGCTTCCACTTCTGCCCGCGCCTACAACTTCCCGATCTGCCGATTGATCGCCTTCACCGCCCGCTCGTTCCTCTCGCTGTACCGGTCCGTCAGGTACTCACTGCGCCCGCGCATCAACAGCGTGAACTTGACCAGTTCCTCCATCACGTCGACAACCCGGTCGTAATAGGCCGACGCCCGCATGCGTCCCTCGTCGTCGAACTCCTTGTAGGCCATCGGCACCGACGACTGGTTCGGGATCGTGAACATGCGCATCCAGCGTCCCAGCAGGCGCAGCGTGTTGACGACGTTGAAGGACTGCGAGCCGCCGCAGACCTGCATTACGGCCAGGGTGCGGCCCTGGCTCGGGCGGATCGCGCCCATCTCGAGCGGGATCCAGTCGATCTGGTTTTTCATGACGGCGGTCACCGCGCCATGGCGCTCCGGGCTGCACCAGACCTGGCCCTCGGACCACAGGCACAGTTCGCGTAGCTCGACCACCTTCGGATGCGTCTCGGGCGCGCTGCCCACCATCGGCAGTTCCATCGGGTCGAAGATGTTGACCTCGGCACCGAAGTGCTCGAGGATGCGCGCGGCCTCGAAGGTGAGGAAGCGGGAAAACGAGCGCTCGCGCAGCGAACCGTAGAGCAGCAGGATGCGCGGCGGGTGGCGCATGTCGCCGACCGGAGCGAGCTTCTCGACGCTTGGCACATCCAGCAGCTCCGGCCGGATGTTGGGCAGGTGCGGGAGCGTGCTCATTTGATGCGTTTGCCTTCGGCATCGACCACGGCCTCGCCGTCTTCCTTCGCAAAGGCGCCACCCTGCGGCAGCGGCAGGATGTCCAGCACGGCTTCGGAAGGACGGCACAGGCGCACGCCGGTCGGCGTCACGACGAAAGGGCGGTTGATCAGCACCGGACGCGCGAGCATCGCATCGATCAGTTGCTCGTCCGTGGTGCCCGGATCGGCGAGGCCCAGCTCGGCGAAACGCGCTTCCTTCTCGCGTACGGCCGCGCGCACCGGCAGGCCCGCGCGTGCGATCAGCTCGACCAGCGTCGCCCGGTCCGGCGGGTTCTTCAGGTAGTCGATGACGGCAGGTTCGATACCGGCATTGCGAATCAGGCCCAGCGTGTTGCGCGAGGTGCCGCAGGCCGGGTTGTGATAGATGGTGACGTCCATGTTGTAGAACCTTTCTTAGCTCAGGCGCACGGCGAGCGCGCACAGGGTGATGAAGAGGATGGGCAGCGTCAGCACGATGCCGACGCGGAAGTAGTAGACCCAGGAGACCTGGATATTCTTACTCGACAGCACGTGCAGCCAGAGCAGGGTGGCCAGGCTGCCGATCGGCGTGATCTTCGGACCCAGGTCGGCGCCGATGACGTTCGCATAGACCATCGCTTCGCGCACGGCGCCGGTGGTCGCGGTGGCGTCGATCGCCAGCGCGCCCACCAGCGCGGTCGGCATGTTGTTCATGATCGAGGACAGGATGGCGGTGATGAAGCCGGTGCCGAGCGCCGCGCCCCATACTCCGTACCCGGCACACAGGTCCAGCAGGGCGGTCAGGTAAGCCGTCAGCCCGGCGTTCCGCAGGCCATACACCACCAGGTACATCCCCAGCGAGAAGACGACGACCTGCCACGGCGCGCCACGCAGCACCGCGCGCGTCGAGATCCGGTGCCCGCGCGCGGCAACGGCCAGCAGCAGCGCCGCGCCCACGGCGGCCACCGCACTGATCGGGACACCCATGTCGTCCAGCCAGAAGAAGCCGGCCAGCAGCATCGCCAGCACCCACCAGCCGGTAACAAACGTGGCGCGGTCATGGATGGCCTCGTTGGGGCGCTTCAATTGCCCGAGGTCGTACTTCGCCGGGATGTCCTTGCGGAAGAACCAGACCAGCGCCGCCAGCGTCGCCGCCACCGACACCAGGTTCACCGGCACCATCACTGATGCATAGCGTGCGAAGCCGATGCCGAAGTAATCGGCGGAGACGATGTTGACGAGGTTCGACACGACCAGTGGCAGGCTGGCAGTGTCGGCGATGAAACCGGCGGCCATCACGAAGGCCAGCGTCGCCTGCGGCGTAAAGCGCAGCGCAGCCAGCATGGCGATCACGATGGGTGTCAGGATCAGCGCCGCGCCGTCGTTGGCGAACAGGGCCGCCACCGCCGCGCCCAGCAAGACCAGCAGGACGAACAGGCGCCGTCCATTGCCCTTGCCCCAGCGGGCCACGTGCAGGGCCGCCCATTCGAAGAAGCCCGCCTTGTCGAGCAGCAGGCTGATGAGGATGACGGCAACGAAGGCGCCGGTGGCGTTCCAGACGATGTTCCACACGACGGGGATGTCGGCAATCTTGACGCTGCCGGCGAGCAGGGCGGCGACGGCACCGGCACCCGCGCTCCAGCCGATGCCGAGCCCCCGCGGCTGCCAGATGACGAGGACGAGTGTGGCGAGGAAAATCAGGGAAGCGATCAGCACCGGCGTCACTCCGTCTTGCACACGTTGCCGGTTGCCGCGCCGCAGGGCACGCCCCCGCAGCAGTTCTCGGTGAGGAAGCCGATCACGCCGTTCATCGTCGCGATGTTCGCCGAATAGATGATGAAGCGGCCGTCCTGGCGCGCAGCGAGCAGGCCCGCATGCGTCAGCTCCTTCAGGTGGAAGGACAGCGACGAGGCCGGCATGCCCAGCTGCCCGGCAATCCTGCTCGCGGCCAGGCCCGCCGGCCCCGTTTGTACCAGCAGGCGGAACACCGCCAGGCGGCTTTCCTGTGCCAGCGCGGCGAGGGCGGCGAGTACCGGCTTCGTATCCATGTGCTTCCTGTGCAATGCAAAAAGGATAAATTATACGACATGAATACGACACTTCCAGGAATGTAGAAACGTGTTGACAGCGTGTGAAGCTCGCCCTATTCTTTATTCGTAGATTGACGAATTACGAAAGAGAACGATGACGACCTGTTGTGAAGCGAAGGAAAGCACGGTTGCGCCGGCGATTGACGCCGATGAGCTTGCCCTGCTGTGCAAGGCGCTTGCCCATCCGGCGCGGGTCGAGCTGCTCAACTACCTGTCGGCCTTTGGTGCCTGCTATTTCGGCAGCCTGACCGACGTGCTGCCGCTGGCGGCATCGACGATTTCCCAGCACGTCAGCGTGCTCAAGCAGGCAGGACTGATCACGGGTTCAGCCAACGAGCAGCGTGTCTACTATTGCGTGAACGCGGAGCGGCTGGCCCAGTTGAAGCAGATGATCGCAAATCTCTGAAACATTTTTACCGATGTGTTCGTTATTCGACGAATGCCTAATAGCATCCTCACCCGCAGTATCCAGGCTGATCAACCGGGAGATACCATGAACCAGACCGTCCACCCCCTTCCCGTCGCCGTGCTCGGCGCAGGCCCCGTCGGCCTCGCCGCGGCCGCCCACCTGGCCGCGCGCGGCATCGTGCCGCTGGTGCTGGAAGCGGGCGCGCAGGTGGCGAGCAACCTCGAGACCTATCGCCACGTCCGCCTGTTTTCGCCATGGCGCTACAACGTCGACCGCGCGGCCCGGCAACTGCTGCTGGCGGCAGGCTGGCGCGTACCCAACCCGGAAACCTTGCCGACGGCGGGGGAGCTGGTCGACGATTACCGGCGCCGCTTGCCGCCCATCCTGCGATCGCCGCGCATCTGCACCTCTCGCATCGGGTGATTGCCATCACCCGCGCCGGCTTCGACAAGGTGAAAACGCGCGGCCGCGAGCATGCGCCTTTGTCATTCGCGTCGCCACGTCCCAAGGCGAGCGTGAATACCTGGCCAGCGCCGTCATCGACGCCACCGGCACCTGGTCGCAGCCCAATCCCCTCGGCGCCTACGGCTTGCCGGCACGAGGCGAAGCCGCGCTGCGCGCGCACATCGCCTACGGCATGCCCGACGTGCTGGGGAGCGAACGGGGCGCTATGCCGGCCGTCGCGTCCTCGTCGCCGGTGCGGGCCACTCGGCTGCCGGATCCCTGCTGGCGCTGGCGACGCTCGCCGAGCAGGCAGCAGGCACGCGCGTGGCCTGGGCCATCCGCGGGACGCAGGATGCAAGGCTGTTCGGCGGCGGCGTGGCCGACAGCCTGCCGGCGCGCGGTGAATTGGGCATGCGGTTGAAGGCGCTGCAGCAGGCCGGCCGGCTGGAACTGCACGGGGCATTCCGGATCGTGTCGCTGGCGCGCACCGACGGCGCCATCACCGTGCGCGGCGAAGAAGCTGCTGTCATCGAAGGCATCGACGAGATCATCGCCGCCACCGGCGCCCGCCCGAACCTCGACATCACGCGCGAACTGCGGGTGCGCCACGACCCCTGGCTGGAGAGCACCGACCTGCTGGCGCCCTTGATCGACCCGAACGAACATAGCTGCGGCACGGTACGGCCGCATGGCCACCGCGAGCTGGCCCATCCCGAGCAGGGCTATTACGCGGTAGGCGCCAAAAGCTATGGCCGCGCGCCGAACTTCCTGATGGTGACCGGCTACGAACAGGTACGCTCGGTCGGACCGCGCTGGCGGGAGATCTGCGCGCCGCCGACGACGTGCAGCTGGCGCTGCCGCAAACGGGCGTCTGCGGCACGCCGGCCGGAAGCGCACCAGGCGCAAGCGCTTGCTGTGGCGGGCCGGCGCCGGAGCCGTCGGCTGGCTGCTGCGTCGCGGACGTCCAGGCAAGGGAAGCGGGAAAAGCCGGATGCGGTTGTACCCCGGCGGCAGCCGCGCCGGCGGCAGGGACGCGCTGCTGTTCGTAAGCCGCCGCGGCACGGGTACACACTACACGTTGACCGTGCTTTCGACGAAGCCTGACCCACTGAAGACACGCGCCGCGTTGCCGCGTTCGGCCTGCCAGTGCAGCTGGCGCCGCTCGGACTTGCCGCGCTCGGCCTGCGCCTGCGCCAGTGCCTGCAATTTGCTGGCCAGGAGCTGGGTAGCCAGCCGCTTGTTGGCCAGCTGGCTGCGTTCGCTCTGCACCTTGACCGACAGGCCGGACGCCAGGTGGGTGGCACGAATGGCGCTGTCGGTCTTGTTGACGTGCTGGCCGCCGGGACCCGACGCGCGCATCGCCTCGTAGCGGATCTCGCCAGCGCCGTCCGGCAGCACCGGCGGGGCAAACGCGGCGCCGCTGATGAACCAGTTCTTGCGTTTGTGCCCCGGCCGGTAAGGGCTCTGGCACACCCACAGCAGGGTGCCCGACCAGCGCCGGGCGAGGGCGGCAGCCGCGCCGCCATCCTCGCCATCGAGCTCGAGCAGCACCGAGGCGCAGGTGCCACGCACCGGGCCATCGAGCATCTCGACGACCCGCATGGGCGACGCCGCAGGCGCGGGCCTCCTCGTGCAGGCGCGCCAGCGCGTGCGTCACGGCCAGGCAGCATTCGGCCGGCCCCGTATTGGCAGACAGTTGTAGCCAGATCATCAGCAGCACTCCCCACGCGTCTTGTAGGTCAGCACGGGGCGGCTGCGCGCGACCACCGTCGCCAGGCCGGCGCCCAGCAGGCAGTCGAGCACACTGTCGACCTTCTTGTAGGCCTGGGGCGCCTCTTCGTAGATCAGCGCACGGTCGGCGCAGATGACGCGTCCGCCCAGGCTGGTCCGGCTCAGCTGCGCCGGCGTGGCCAGGTCGACCAGGCGCGCCTTGCAGTCGCTGCGCCCCCACTTGCGTCCCGCGCCGTGCGCCAGCGAATGCAAACTCGGCGCATCCGCGTGCAGCCGCGGCGCCAGCAGGTAGCTGTAGTCATCGCGCGAGCCCGGCAGCACGACCAGGCCGACGTCGGCGGGTGTGGCGCCCTTGCGGTGCAGCCAGCCATCGACACCGTCGATGTGGGCGGGCAGCACCGTGTTGTGGTTCACGTCCAACACCGGCGTGCCGCTGCAGCGCAGGCGCGCGAGAATGCGTACTGCGATGACCCGGCGATTGAGCTCGGCGTAGCGCAGGGCCGCATCGTGCCGGGCCAGGTAGCCGGCCGCGTCAGGCGTGTCCTGCGCCAGGCCGCGATGGCCGAAGGCGTCCACGTGGCCACGCAGGATGGGCTTCGCCCAGCCCGCGCGAGCCGCTGTGCACCAGCAACTGCAGGCGCTTCGGCGCCAGACCCGAGGCGGCGAATAGCGCGTCGTCCTCGACATGGTCGACCGCCTGCAGTTCGGCGAAATGGTTGCCGCGTCCGATCGTGCCGAGCGAGCGCAGGTGGGAGGTGTCGAGTCCCGCCGCGCGCAGCGTTTCGGCCAGTTCGGTACGCAGCCCGGCCAGCAGTGGATCGCGCGCTTCGAGGAGCGGCCATTCCTCGTCTTCGAGCGGCGCGTCGAGGTTGGCCAGCTGCTTGTCGATCTTGTCGAGCCTGGCCTTGGCGACGGCCAGGTCGGTTTGCCACAGCGCCATGCCGCAGCCGATATCGTTGCCGACCAGGGCGGGGTAGAGGCGCCCCAGCGAAAAGAAGGCGGCGCCGACCGGATAGCCACGGCCGGGATGCAGGTCCGGCAAGCCCACGACCCGCTGCATGCCATCGAGCTGCGCGGTCGTCTCGAGTTGTTGTACTGCTGCGTCTTCGAGCCACAGGCGCGGCGACGCGATGATCTTGGTGCGATCAGAAATATCTTGAACAAAAGTGCCCATGCGATACCAATCCAGAAATAGAAAAGGGATTGGGTGCTGGCAATACCGGCGCGATGGAGCGCCTGACCAAACTGTCAGAGCCCGTGAAGGCGGGCCTTCACTGCAAGGCGACGCCAAGGCGCGACACCGAAGACAATACTGATCTAGGGCGAGACGGCGCAAGGCGGCTATGGCGGTTTTGTCAGGTGCTCCAGGCGGCTTGTGCCGCGGATGTCAACGCAGGAGGGAAAATGCCAGACCCAGGAAAGTCGATGCGGTGTCGTGGTAAGTCATGATCGTTTCCTTCCTTGAAAGATGGGTTGGCGAAGAAGTGCGCCATCATAGTAGCGGTTTGTCAACATTGCAAGTGATTTCGTGGTTCCGCGCACAGCCCTGCAATTTCGGGACTTGTTTACCTGAGCTGCCAGACCATGGCACACTAGAACGATTATTTCATTAAGGCACCATTTTCGCCATGAGTCATACCATCGACGTCGTGCCTGTGCTCCCGTCACACTGGTTCAGGAGCAGCAGCAACTTGCAAGTGGCCATTCATGGCGTCCTGGACGGTCACGACCCCGAGCAGGTGCTGGTGCGCATGGCCGCGCTCGTCAAGCAGGAAACGGCGCAGCTGCGCGCCCTGCTGGACGCACCCGGCACCGTCGTCAAGCGCGGACTGGACCGGGTCACGGCCGAGAAATACCGCCACACCCTGGCGCAGATCGGCTGCGATTGCCGCATCGGCAGCGACGAAGCCGCATCCGGTTCGCGCCCGCGCAATGCGTGGGAGGCACTGCAAGCCGACGCGCAGGCCGGCCATCCGGAGGCCCAGTTCCAGCTCGGCATGGCATACGCGAAGAAGGCCGGTGTCGCCCAAGGCGACGCGCTGGCGGCCGCCTGGATCGAAAAAGCCGCCGCCCGGACATGCCGTCGCCGCGACCGTGCTGGCCGACTGCTATCGCGGGGGCTGGGTGTGCCGCGGGACGAAGCCATCGCCCTGCGCTGGGCGCGCATGACCGCGCAGGCCGGTTTGCCGGAAGGCCAGTACCTGCTTGGCCGCATGCTGCGCAGGGGCGAGGGCACGCCTGCGGACAAGAACGAAGCGGCAAGGTGGCTGCTGCGTTCGGCCGAACAGGGCTATGCACCGGCCCAATACATGGTCGGGTATGACTACCTGACGGCGGGCCGGCAGGCACCGGCCGCGCTGTGGCTGACGCGGGCCGCCGAGCAGGGCGAACCCAACGCCCAGACCTGCCTGGGCGTGATGTGCCTGCAGGGCGACGGCGTGGCGCACGATCCGGCGCGCGGCATCGCGCTGCTGTCGAAGGCGGCAGGGCAGGGTATTGCCTCGGCCCAGCACAACCTGGGGCGTGACCTTCGCCGAAGGAAACGGCATCGTCCCCGACCCGGAACAGGCGCTGGCCTGGTACCGCAAGGCGGCGGCGCAGGGCTATGCGCCGTCCGAGTTCGAGCTGGGCATGTGCTACCGCCGGGAACGGCTTGCCAACCGACCTCGCGCGCGGCCATGCGCTGATCCGGGCGGCGGCCGAGAAGGGCTATGCCGAGGCGCAGTTCTCGCTTGGCGCCATCCTGCTCGAGGGCGAAGGGCCGCTGGCCGCCGACCCGGACGCGTCCGAACGCTGGGTGCGCAAGGCCGCGGCCCAGGGACACCCGGAGGCGTGCCGGATCGTCGGGCTGATGGCTTGATGGCGTGCGGGCCTTGCCCGCCTGCGCCAACCCGTGCAGAGTAGCGCCTTCGTCAAAACAGGGAACCCCATGCGCACCGAACGCGTCGAATTCGCAGGCCCGCACGGCAGGCTCGCGGCCAAGCTCGACCTTCCCACAGGCACTCCGCGCGCCTATGGCATCTTTGCCCATTGCTTCACCTGCAGCAAGGACGTGCTGGCGGCGAACCGCATCGGCCACGGACTGGCCGCGCAGGGCGTGGCCATGCTGCGCTTCGACTTCGCCGGCCTGGGTGCCAGCGCCGGCAACTTCAGCGACACGAATTTTTCGTCGAACGTGGAAGACCCGGTGGCGGCAAGCGCTTTTCTACGCGCGCACCATGCGGCGCCGCGCCTGCTGGTAGGCCACAGCATGGGCGGCACGGCCGTGCTGGCCGCCGCGCACCGCATTCCCGAAGCGAAGGCGGTGGTGACGATCGCCGCGCCGAGCGACCCGCATTATGTCGTCGACAAGCTGCTGGTCGAGCATCTCGACACCATCGCCCGGCTGGGCGAAGCGCGGGTGCAGCTGGCAGGGCGCGACTTCCAGATCCGCCGCCAGTTCGTCGAGGACGCGACCCGGCACCGGCTGGCGGACAGGATCGCGCATCTGGGACGCGCGTTGCTGGTGATGCATGCGCCGGCGGACGATACGGTCGACGTGGAGAATGCGCTGCGCATTTTCGGGATGGCGGCGTATCCGAAGAGTTTTGTATCGCTCGACGGGATGGATCACCTGGTGACGGGGAGGCATGACGCCGCACAGGTGGCGGCGGTGATCGCGGCGTGGAGCGCGCGCTATATCGATGGGGTGTAGGGTGGTCGGCTCCACCCGGGAGCGGGCGTTCCAACAATGTGTGCGCCGCCCACGCGTTCAAGCGGCCGGTGAAACCTCGCGGTAGGGTAGGCGGGTCTCCCGCCTACGCGTTCAACGGGCGGTTGAGACCTCGTGTCCGTGCAAGCAGGGTTTGAACGCGTAGGCGGCACAGTGGTCGCAGGCACGCCAATCGCAGGGTGGAGCCGCCTACCCTACCGGTTATTCGTCGAAATCTTCCGCCAGGTTCTTCCACCCGCGGCTCTTGGCAAACGGCGCGAACTCTTCCGGCGCTTCCAGCACGATCAGCTTGCGCTCCTGCAGCCCGGGATCGCTGAGGCCGAAGTCGGGGCCCTTGTAGCCGAGCGTGCGCAGGCGGTCGATGATGGCCTTGACCAGGACGGTATCCTGGTGCAAACCCGGATCGACCGGAGCGGCGAAATCGACGTACACGTCGATGATCCCGTAACCCTCGTCGAAAATGCGGATCGCCTTGACGTCGAGGGTACGGCCGGTGCTGTCCTTGGCCTGGAACGGCCCGGACAGTTCAATGTCGGAATCGGTAGTCATGATCCCAGCATACCAGTTTCCGATTATTTGAGCGCCTTGTAGATCGCTTCCAGCCGGTCCGGCGTGCCCGGGATGCGTTCCAGGCGCGGGTAGCGCAGACCGTCGTGGTAGTCGAGCGCGATGGTGCGCAGGGTGTTCCCCTTTTTCACCAGCAGTTCGATCGGCGCCTTGCCGCCCTTGGCCGCCTTGACTGCCGCCTTCAGCACTTCCGGCTTGTACACCTTGCTGTTCACCGCGACGATGGTCGCGTTCCCCGCCAGGCCGGCACGGAAACCGACGCCGTCCCAGACCACGTTGCTGATGCCGCCGTCGGCGCGCACCGAGAAACCCAGCGAATAGCTGAAGTCGGCCGACTTGCTGCGCTCCTCGGCGGCCTTGATGGTGTCGGTCGGGGTGTCGGTGTAGACCAGCTTCCAGCCGGCGCGCGCCAGGCCGTCGAGCGGGGCGCCCGGGCCGTGGCCTTCCACGCGGCTACGCAGGAAGGGCGCCCAGTCGAATTTCTGCACCTTGTTGAGCGCGGCCACCACGTCTTCGAAGGTATAGAAGGCCGGCAGCATGCTGCCCTTGTCGATACCGTAGAAGGCGCGTGCGAAATCGTCGAGCGAGCGCTTGTCGCCCGACAGCTCGCGGATCCTGGTGTCCACGTCCAGCCAGATCAGGGCGCCTTCCGAATAATAGTCTTCGCTGCGCTGCCAGTTGCTCCAGGCGAGCGCGCGGCGGCCGGCAATGATCGGGTCGTTCACGGTGTCCTGCATTGCGCGCCAGGCGCGACCGGCGACGCTGTCGTAGCGCGCCGCGGTGGCGGCCAGCGCATCGCGTGCGCCCGCCTGCGAGACCAGGCCCGAACGCGCACCCAGGACGCCGCCCCAGTACTGGGTCTGTCCTTCATAGACCCAGAGCAGTTCATTCTGAAGCGGGGTGTTGAAGTTGGGGACGTTCTGGCCGGCCGGGCGGCGGAACTTGCCGTTCCACGAGTGCGTGTACTCGTGCGGCAGCAGTTCGCGCGTGGCTTCGTTGCGGGTCCACTCGGTGAAGTAGTTCGGCTTGACGCCGTTCTCGCTCGACTGGTGGTGTTCGCGGCCGATGCCGCCGAAATCGTCCGACAGCGCCAGCAGGAAGTCGTAGTGCTGGTAGTGGTGCGACCCGAACAGCTTGAGCGCCTGGTCGACCATCGCGCGGTGCGCGGCGATCTGCTCGGGTTTCGCTTCCAGGCTTTCCGGATTGTCGGCGACGACGTTCAGCGACACGCGCACCTTCGCGCCCGGGTCAAGGTCGAATTGCTTGAAGTGGCGGCCGGCAAACAGCGGCGAATCGATCAGGGTTTCCAGGTCGTGGGTCTTGAACTGGATCTCGTCGCCCGTGCGCTGCGCGGTTTCCAGCGCGGTGCCGTACTGCCAGCCGGCAGGCAGCGTGAGCGAAGGCTGTACCTGGATGCGGCGCGCCACATAGCCCGCCGGATAGAGCGTCACCGAGGGCCACTGCAGGCCGATGATATCGTCGGTCATGACAATGCGGCCCTGGCCCGGGTCGAGCGGCGACAGGAACTGGTATTCCGCTTCCAGGGTCGTCACGCCTTCGGGTACGGTCACGTGGAAGGCGAAGACTTCGACCGGGTCGCGCGTCCACTCGACCGGTTTGCCGTTGGCCGTGAACTTCAGGCCCGCGAACTGCGTCAGCGGGCCGCTCGGACCGTGGTTCGCCGGCAGCCATTGCGGGTAGAGGAAGGTCATCGGACCGGGTTTTACCGGCACCGACATGCGCATGCGGAAAATCTGCTGCGACAGATTCGTCGCATCGACTTTCAGCACGATGGTGCCGGGGTAGGGCTGGTCGACCGGGGCGGGCACGGCGGCCTGCGCAGGGAAGGCAAAGGCGAGCGCCAGGGCGAGGGTGGAGGCGGATTTTGCGGCGCTTGGAAGCAGGCGCGAGAACATGGCGTGAGAGGTCATCTTGTAGGGTAAGCAGGTCACTGAACCGGACGAGTGTAGCACGCAGAAAGTGCCAAAAGGCCATGTAACACCCGGAAACACGCATGCAAATAAAATTTGCAAAATCCGCCAAAAATCCGTATTTCGCATCCCTTGAAAAGTGCTCCGCATGGCATTAGATTGGTCCCAGCAGATGCTCACGATGAGGTCTGCCAACATATCGCTTAACTTTGACAAGGATATTTATCATGCGTACTTTTGATCTCGCACCCCTGTACCGTTCCGCCATCGGCTTCGACCGTCTGGCCAGCCTGCTCGAGCAACGCGCCGAGTCGGCCCCGAGCTACCCGCCCTACAACATCGAGCTGGTGGCCGAGGACAAATACCGCATCGTGATGGCCCTCGCCGGCTTTACCCGCGATGAGGTGGAAATCGTCGCCGAGCGCGACACCCTGCACGTGACCGGCCGCAAGCAGAAGGACGATACCCAGCGTACCTACCTGCACCGCGGTATCGCCGCCCGCGACTTCGAACAGCGCTTCCAGCTGGCGAACCACGTGAAGGTCACCACCGCGTCCTTCGACAACGGCATGCTGACCATCGAACTGGTGCGCGAAGTGCCTGAAGCGCTCAAGCCGCGCAAGATCCAGATCGCAGACGCCAACGGCACCATCGACAACGTCCAGCAGATCGAGCAGCGCCAGGCCGCGTAACGCAGCACAGGCAGTAGCGAAAAGGGTACCTGCGGTTTGGGTGCCCTTTTTTACGTCGGCCGGCGGACAGCTTTGTCCGCGTGGGCTTCGCAATCGTAGGGTAGGCGGGTCCCCCGCCTACGCGTTCAAACAGTGCATGCGCCGACGCGAGGTTTCGACAACTGCTTGGACGCGTAGGCGGGAAACCCGCCTACGCTACGTCATACACAGCGGCGCAAGGTCAGGCACACGCACCAGGCATAAAGATGAGCTTTAAGCATCTTCTAAGACAGATCGGCGACACTACAAAACATCGATAACAGCGTTATCGGCCAACCCTTTAATCCAGGAGCACGTCCATGCAAAACGAAGGTGCAGTTACCGCCATCACCGCAAAACGTCTCACGCTGGCGCTGTGCGCGGCGGGCGTTATTGGCGGCGCGGTCGGTGCGATTGCAGTCAATTCCAACAATGCCACCGCCCAGAATGCGGCTGCGACCGCCGCCGCGGCACCCGCGCCGGCACCGGCACCAAGCGCGGCGCCTGCTGTCGCCGCTGGTGCGCCGGCTGCCACCGTCACGCTGCCCGACTTCACCCGCATCGCCAAGCAGAATGGCAAGGCGGTGGTCAATATCCGCGTCATGGGCAGCACCCGGACCAGCAATGGCGGCATGCCGCAGATGGATCCGCGCAGCCCGTTCTATGATTTCTTCCGTCAGTTCGGGGACCCGCGTGGTCCGCAACGCGACGCGCCCGTTTTCGGCGCCGGATCGGGCTTCATCGTGAGCCCGGACGGCGTCATCCTTACCAACGCGCACGTGGTGCGCGGTGCCAGCGAAGTCACGGTCAAGCTGGCTGACCGGCGCGAATTCCGCGCGAAGGTGCTCGGTTCCGACACCGCTACCGACGTCGCCGTGCTCAAGATCGACGCGAAAAACCTGCCGACCGTCCCGCTGGGGAACGGCCGCAACCTGCAGGTGGGCGAATGGGTGCTGGCGATCGGTTCGCCCTTCGGCCTGGAGTCGACCGTCACCGCCGGCGTGGTCAGCGCCACCGGCCGCAACCTGCCGAGCGACAGCAACGTGCCCTTCATCCAGACCGACGTCGCCATCAATCCCGGCAACTCGGGCGGCCCGCTGTTCAACACCCGCGGCGAAGTCGTCGGCATCAACTCGCAGATCTACAGCCAGAGCGGCGGCTACCAGGGCCTGTCGTTCGCGATCCCGATCGACGTCGCGGCCCGCATCAAGGACCAGATCGTCGCCACCGGCAAGGTGCAGCATGCCAAGCTCGGCGTCTCGATCCAGGAAGTGGACCAGGGCTTTGCCGACTCCTTCAACCTCGAGTCGCCCGAAGGCGCCCTGATCGCCAACGTCGAACGCGGCAGCGCCGCCGAACGCGCCGGCCTGAAGGTGGGCGACGTCGTGCGCCGCGCCAATGGCCAGCCGATCATCGGTTCGGGCGACCTGCCGGGCATGCTGGCGGTGTCGAAGCCGGGCGAGAAGGTGGCCCTCGACGTCTGGCGCGATGGCAAGATCATCCGCCTGAACGCGACGCTTGCCAACGCCAGCGACAAGGCCTCGCTCGAAGATCGCCAGGAAGTCGCGGCCATGGACAAGGGCGCCAAGCTCGGCCTGGCCCTGCGTCCGCTCGAGCCGATCGAGCGCCGCCAGAGCGGCATCGCCTCGGGCCTCGTGATCGAGGACGCGGCCGGTCCCGCGATCGCCGCCGGCGTGCAGCCGGGCGACGTGCTGCTGTCGGTCAACGGCAAGCCGGTCTCGAGCGTCGAGCAGGTGCGCGAGATGGTCGGCAAGGCAACCAAGTCGGTCGCCTTGCTGATCCAGCGCGGGAGTGACAGAATCTTCATTCCGGTGCGGATTGGCTGAACGGGGTTTCGCCAGCGCAGCCGGGTAACACTCAAGAGGTAGATGATGCGGCTGTTGCTGGTAGAAGATGACACGATGATCGGCGAGGTAGTGCTCGACCTGCTGCGGGCCGAGCACTACGCCGTCGACTGGGTCAAGGACGGCGAAATGGCCGACACGGCCCTGGTGCAGAACCAGAACTACGACCTGGTGCTGCTCGACCTGGGCTTGCCGAGGAAGGACGGCCTGGACGTGCTGCGCGCCATGCGCACCCGCAAGGACCGCACCCCGGTGCTGGTTGCCACCGCGCGCGACTCCGTCGCCCAGCGCATCGCCGGGCTCGACGCCGGCGCCGACGACTATGTATTGAAACCCTACGATCTCGACGAACTGCTGGCGCGCATCCGTGCGCTCTTGCGGCGTGCCGCCGGGCGCGCCGAACCGGTTTTCGAATACAAGAACATCTCCGTCAACCCCGCCACCCGCGAAACCCTGGTCGATGGCGAACCGGTGTCGCTGTCGGCGCGCGAATGAACCGTGCTGGAAGCCCTGGTCGCGCGCCCCGGCGCCGTGCTGTCGCGCGCCCAGCTCGAGGAAAAGCTCTACAGCTGGCGCGATGAGGTAAGCAGCAACGCGGTCGAGGTGTATATCCACGGCCTGCGCAAGAAGCTCGGCAGCGACTTGATCCAGAACGTGCGCGGTGTCGGCTACATGGTCCCGAAGGCATGAAGGTAACGCACTCGCTGCGCGGGCGCCTGCTCTGGTTCCTGCTCGCAGCCATCACCCTGGCGGCACTGGCGCAAGCCTCGATCGCCTACAACACGGCGCTGTCCGACGCCGACCAGATCTTCGACTACCACATGCAGCAGATGGCGCTGTCGCTGCGTTCGAGCACGCCGCTGTCGAACAGCGAGGCGCGCGAGCGCGTCGAAGCCGGTCCCGGCAGCGACGACCTGGTCGTGCAGATGTGGTCGCCCGACGGCGTGCAGGTCTTCCACAGCGTCTCGCGCGCGCGCCTGCCGCAGCGCGCGGTGCTCGGCTTTTCGAACGTAAAGGCCAACCGCACCACCTACCGCGTGTTCTCGATCCAGACCGAAAACCAGACCGTGCAGGTGGCGCAGGACCTGGCCGTGCGCCGCAACATGGCCAGCAACCTGGCGCTGCGCACCCTCGGCCCCATCGCGGTGATGATGCCGATCCTGATGCTGGTCGTGTGGTGGGTGGTCAGCGGTTCGCTGGAACCGGTGGCGCGGGTGCGCTCGCAGGTGGCCTCGCGCCAGGCCGACGACCTGTCGCCGGTGTCGGAAGCGGGCCTGCCCGACGAGGTGCGTCCGCTGGTGCATGAACTGAACCTGCTGTTCGGGCGCGTGCGCACGGCTTTCCACGCCCAGCAGAATTTCGTCGCCGACGCCGCCCACGAGCTGCGCACGCCGCTGGCCGCGCTGCGCCTGCAGACGCAAAGCCTGGACCGTGCCGACAGCGCGGAAGCGCGCAAGGTGGCGGTGGGGCGCCTGACGGCCGGCATCGACCGCGCCACGCGCCTGGTCGAGCAGTTGCTGGTGCTGGCGCGCCAGGAAGCATCAAGCGGCGAGGCGGCCACGCGCCCGGTCGACCTGGCGGAACTGGCCCGCCGTACCGTCGGCGACCTGGTCGGCCTGGCCCAGGCCAAGGAAGTCGATCTCGGCCTGCAGCACGCGGACAGCGTCAGCATCGACGGCCAGCCCGACGCCCTGCACATCCTGCTGCGCAACCTGGCCGAGAACGCGATCAAGTACACGCCTGGCGGCGGTACCGTCGACATCGCCGTGCGCCAGGACAAGGACGCGGTTTCCGTCATCGTCGAGGACAGCGGCCCCGGCATCCCCGGGAAGAGCGCGAGCGCGTGTTCGACCGCTTCTACCGCGTGGCCGGCAGCGAGGCCGCCGGCAGCGGCCTGGGCCTGGCCATCGTCAAGGCCATCGCCGAGCGCCACGGGGCGCAGCTGATGCTGGGCACATCCGAACGGCTCGGCGGGCTGGCGGCCACGGTGCGCTTCCCGCTGGCGAAGGCGGCATGAGCATGGATGGGCACACAGTCCGCACCGGGAAGCGCGGCGGCTATTTTCTCGTCGAATGGACGAGCCAATGGGATCCTGACCTTGGCGAGCTGATCGGATACATTCCCGAACTGGTGCGGGGCCATCGGGTCGCGATCGTGTCGAGCGACAGCGGCCCCTACCCGGTGGATGAAACGATGCGCGCAGCCGGTTGGACGACTCCGCAGAACATCTCCATTAGCCCGATCATTGGTCTCGCCGATTTCCCGTACACACCGGGATTCGACGAATGGTACGTCTTCGATGCTGTGCCGTCCGTGCTGCCGTCGCATGCGTTCGTGAATGGATGGGGTTTCACTCCCTTGGCGGACGGCCATTCCGACACCGAAGCCTTCTGGGAGCAGGTCCAGGCAAGCCAGCCCTTGCATGTACTTGGTGCAGGCACGCCTGCCATGTTCCTGGTGACGCGCGACGCGCATCTGGCACGCCCCGCTGCCGCGTGGATGCCCTTGGAAGCGTAGGGTGGAGTCCTGACTCCACGCGGTACGTAGCAGGCACAGCGATATCGCAAGCGATGGCGGATACGGCTGCAACGCGCCGGCAGTACGGCGCTTGCAGAGCATCGCGGCCAACAGTGGTCAATCCGTCAGCAGGCAAGCTGTCTTGCGAAGATTGTTTTGTGGTGTGCATTGGTCGTACCGCGTGGCTCGAGAGCCCACCCTACGATCCTGGCCATCGTCAAGGCCATCGCCGAGCGCCACGGCGCCCAGCTCACGCTCGACAAGTCCGAACGTTTGGGCGGCTTGGCGGCCACGGGGCGTTTCCTTTGAAAGGGGCGCAAGGTGGGCGCTCCGTGCCCACGCGGTACGATCGTCTCGCTGCGTCGATCGTACCGTAGGGTGGGCTCTCGAGCCCACGCTGTCTCATCGCCGGCATATCAGCGGCCGCGAGCCTGCTTCCTTCGTTGTCCAGCCGGCGCCGTCGGGTGTGCTGACGCCTGTACCGCGTGGGCACGGAGTGCCCACCCTACGGAGCTGGTGTTGTGCCTACGCCGTACCGCGTGGAGTCAAGACTCCACCCTACGATTCTTCCCATCCACCACCTCCCCACGCAGTACATGAACACCCACACAGCAATAAAAATTCGTTAAGCATCCCCAGCTTCAGGTATCTTGTCATTTTGTCCGCCGGATAATCTTAATTCGGCGATTGTTCGATACCGAAGGCAGACCTGGTCGCCGCCGCATTGCATGGGGAAGATGTAGATGAACGAGTTAGTCAGCACGATCAACGGCATTATCTGGAGCCCGGCCCTGATCGCCTTGTGCCTGGGCGTGGGCCTGTATTTTTCGCTGCGCTCGCGCTTCCTGCAGGTGCGCCATGCCAAGGAAATGATTCGCCTGATGTTCGAGGGTAAGAGTTCGGAGCAGGGCGTGTCCTCGTTCCAGGCGCTCTCGATGACCCTGGCCGGCCGCGTCGGCACCGGCAATATCGCCGGCGTCGCCACCGCGATCACCTTCGGCGGCCCCGGCGCCGTGTTCTGGATGTGGGCGGTGGCCTTCCTTGGCGCCAGCTCGGCCTTCGTCGAGTCGACCCTGGGCCAGGTCTACAAGGAGCAGATCGACAAGGAATACCGCGGCGGCCCGGCCTTCTATATCGAGAAGGGTCTGGGCATGAAGTGGTACGCGCTGACCTTCGCGTTCGCCACCGTGCTCGCCACGGGCCTGCTGCTGCCGGGTGTGCAGGCCAATTCGATCGCCGAAGGCCTGCAGACGGCCACTGGCCTGTCGCGCGAAATCACCGCCGCCGGCCTGGCGGTCGTGCTGGCGTTTATCATCTTCGGCGGCGTCAAGCGCATCGCCAACTTCGCCGAAATCGTGGTGCCCTTCATGGCGCTGGGCTACATCCTGGTGGCCGTCGTCATCATCGCCCTGAACATCGAGCGCCTGCCGGGCGTGATGAGCCTGATCTTCAGCTCGGCCTTCGGCATGGACTCGGCCTTCGGCGCCATCATCGGCCTGGCGATCCAGTGGGGCGTCAAGCGCGGCGTCTACTCGAACGAAGCGGGGCAGGGCACGGGCCCGCACGCGTCGAGCGCGGCGGAAGTGAGCCACCCGGCCAAGCAGGGCCTGGTGCAGGGCTTCTCGGTGTATATCGACACCCTGTTCGTGTGCTCGGCCACGGCCTTCATGCTGCTCATTACCGGCCAGTACAACGTCGAGGGCCCGGACGGCGCGGCCATGTTCACCGGCGTGAAAGGCGTGGCCAGCGGGCCGGGCTACGTGCAGACGGCGCTGGAAAACGTGATGCCCGGCTTCGGCGCACTGTTCGTCGCCATCGCCCTGCTGTTCTTTGCCTTCACGACCATCGTCGCCTACTACTACATCGCCGAAACCAACATCTCCTACATCGACCGCCACGCACGCTATCCGTGGCTGAAGTTCCTGCTGAAAGCGGCCATCATCGGCGCCACCGTCTACGGTACGCTCAAGACCGCGGACCTGGCCTGGGCGCTGGGCGACATCGGCGTCGGCCTGATGGCCTGGCTGAACCTGGTGGCGATCGTGCTGCTGCGTAACGTGGCCTTCAAGTGCCTGCGCGACTACGAAGCGCAGAAAGCCCAGGGCAAGGACCCGCAATTCAACCCGGTGGCGCTGGGCATCAAGAATGCCGACTACTGGGAGCGCCGCGTTGCCGAGGAAGAACGCGGCCGCGCCAAGGGCGACGAGCGTGTGACAACGGTTGGCTGAGGACTGCCGGGCAGACCGGGACGGCAGCTTCGGCTGCCGTTTTTTTTGGCGCGCCGGCCAGTGCCCGCGTGCCGTGTTGCGGAAAAACGCCGCGCGCGATTGACCCGGGGCGGATCCGGCTTGCCTGTTAGAATCCATCAGTTTGCGTGCAATTACGTCAACTCAGCGGCGTATGAAAGGCTGATGCTTGATCAACACAGGCTTTGCAAAACCCCATGAAGACGCGTACCTACCTCATTGCCATCATCCTGACGATCCTGCTGCCGCTGTTCGCCCTGTCGGTATGGGGCCTGGACCTGCTGCTGCAAAAGGAAAAGGACGCGCGCCTGCTCGCCGTGGAAGAGAAGACGCGTGCGATCGCGCTGGCGATCGACAAGGAGCTGTCCAACGCGGAAGGCGCGCTGCACGTCATCGCCCAGACCGAGATGATGGCGGGCGAGGATTTCACGGCGCTGTACGCGCTCATGCGCAAGACCATCACGACATCCGATTCATGGGCCGTGCTGTACGACGCCGACGGACGCATGCTGCTGCATACGCACCATCCATACGGGACGGTGTTCAACGAAGGGCTGAACGACTGGGTACCGCCGGCGATCGCGCGGCAAGGCCCCAGCGTATCGAACCTGCGCGAAGGCCGCGCGGGCAAGTGGAAGGTGGTGTCGGTCAACATGCCCATCGTGACCGCAAGCGGCCACCGCTTCCTGCTGACCCATTCCTTCCACGTCGGCCACCTGACGAAACTGCTGCGCGACCAGAAGCTGCCGCAGACCTGGGTAGTCGGCATTTTCGGCGAGGACGGCATCAGCATCGCCCGCAACCTGCGCGAACGCGATTTCATCGGTAAACCCGTGAAACCCGAGCTGTACAAGGCCGCAATGGCGCATGCCAGCGGCAGGATCAAGAACATCACCCGCGATGCCTTCTGGGCCTACAACACCTTTACGCACACGACCCGCGCGCCCTGGACCGTTGCCGTCGCCGCGCCGATGGAAGTGATCGACGGCCCGGCACGCACGGCGACAGTGATCGCGGCGCTGGTCCTGGCAGTGGCATTCGGCGGTGCGGTGCTGGGCATCGTCATGTTCGCCCGGCGCATCACGGGCTCGTTCAACCTGACCCTGGCGGCGGCGAAGTCGCTGGAACATGGCAGCATACCGGTGGTCACGCCTTCGGGCGTGGTCGAAGCCGATGCGTTGCAGCGCGCCCTGCGCGACGCCGGCGTCCAGCTGGCGGCGGAAAACGCGGCGCGCCAGCGGCTCGAGGCCGAACGCGAGCAGCTGCTGGGCAGCGAGCGCGAAGCCCGGCGCGAAGCGGAAAACCAGAACCACGCCAAGGACGAATTCCTCGCCATGCTCGCGCACGAATTGCGCAATCCGCTGGCGCCGATCGTCGCCGCCGCCCACATGCTCAAGCTGCCACGGCGGGACGAGGCGCTCGTGCAGCGTACCAGCGCCATCATCATCCGCCAGGCCGACCATTTGAAGGCCCTGATCCACGACCTGCTGGACGTCTCGCGCGTGACGCGCGGCCTGGTGGCGATCGATAAACGCCAGCTGGCCATCGCCGCGGTCGTCAAGCACGCGGTCGAGCAGGCCGAACCCCTGATCAATGCGCGCGGCCATACGCTGCAGTTTGAGCTGCGCGCGCCCGACGCGCTGGTGCTGGGCGACGAGAAGCGCCTGATCCGGTGCTGTCGAACCTGCTCACCAACGCCGCCAAGTACACGCCGCCGGGCGGCCGGATCGAATTGACGGCCGAGGTGCGCGACGGCCAGGTGCTGGTGGGCGTGAGCGACAACGGCATCGGCATCGATCCCGAGCTGATGCCCCATGTGTTCGACCTGTTCCGGCAGGCGCGCCGCACGGCCGACCGCTCCCGTGGCGGCCTGGGACTGGGCCTGGCCCCGGTACGCAGCATCATGGCGCTGCATGGCGGCAGTGTGGAAGGGCATAGCGAAGGCGTCGGCAAGGGAACGCGCTTTACGCTGGCCCTGCCGCTGTTCGCCGCGCACCCGGCCGCGGCAGCGGAGCAGGCGACGCCGGATGCGCCGGCCGCGCCGATCGGCCTGATGATCGTCGACGACAACGTCGACGCCGCGCGCACGCTGGCCGGCCTGCTCGAGGCAAAAGGACACCAGGTCACGGTGATGACCACTGCCCATAGCGCGCTCGAGCATAGCCGCACTACGCCGCTGCCGCTCTACATCCTCGACATCGGCCTGCCCGACATGGATGGCTACGCGCTCGCGCGCCAGTTGCGCGGCACTCCCGGTACACAGGACGCGGTGCTGATCGCGCTGACCGGCTACGGCCAGTCGCACGACCGGCAAATGGCGCTGGCCGCCGGTTTCGACCATCACTTCGTCAAGCCCATCGACATTGCGGCACTTGACCGCATCCTGGCGGCGGCACCGCGCCCGGTGGCGGTTGGGGAACCGGCTGTCCTGTAGCGATATGGCCGATATCGACATACTTGCCTTGTCCGGCAGTCAGCGCGCCGCCTCCGGAGTACGGCGCTGCTGCTGGCGGCGCAGGGGTTGGCGCCGCCGGGGGTGCGCGTGCGCATCCACGAGGGCCACAAGCACTGGCCGCTCTTCAATCCCGACCTGGAAGGCGATTTGCCGCCACCGGTGCAGGAATTGCGCACCCTGATCAGCGCCGCCGATGCGGTGCTCATCGCCACTCCGGAATACGCCCATGGCGTCAGCGGAACGATCAAGAATACGCTCGACTGGCTGGTAAGCCATCCGGGCTTCGCCGGCAAACCGGTTGCACTCTTCAATCCTGCCTACCAGTCTTATCACGGCGACGAGGCCTTGAAGGAGACGCTGCGCGTCATGTCCGCCGATCTCATTCCCGAGGCCTGCGTCCGAATTCCGGTCATCGGTTCAAGAGTGGAGCTGGACGCCATCGGCGAAGTGCCGGCGTTTCGCGCGGCCATTTCGGTGGCCCTGCAAGCCATTGCCGGCCACGTGCAGATGCGCAGGGGCCTGCGCCGGCAGGCTGAGCGCGGCCGGCGCCGGCCGCTGCGCTCAGTCGCGCACCTGCGCCTCGACGAGTTTGCCGAGCAGCTCGAGCGATTCCTGCCAGCCGAGATAGCAGGCCTCGGCGGGAATCATGGCGGGGATGCCTTCCTGCGTGATCTTCACTTCCACTCCACAAAACACTTCGCGCAGCAGCACCGTGGTCTGCATCCGGCCCGGCAGGTTCGCGTCGTCGAATGTGGCCGTGTAGCGCAGGCGCCGGCCGGGTTCGAGCTCCAGGTATTCGCCGCCAAACCCATGGCTGTGGCCCGTCGTGAAGTTCGTGAACGACATCCGGTAGCGGCCGCCAACCCGGGCATCGAGCTCGTGCACGGTCCCGGTGAAGCCGTGCGGCGGCAGCCATTTCGCGAAGGCGGCGGCCGTCGTGAAGGCACGGAAGACGTGGTCGGGCGTCGATTTGAAGACGCGGTGCAGTTCAACGGTGTTGGTGGACATGGTGATTTCCCTATCTGGACATGGCAGAGGACGGCCCTCGGGATAGTCGACGAATGGGATGCCCGGAATTCGACATCGCCTCCACGTTTTTTGAAGCTTGACCTTCTGTCATGAAAATGCTCTACTGAAACATTATTTTCATTGGCATTTCGCCAAGATGGAGACCGGGTGAGAAGAATCGGATTGCAATGGAGGCTGTTGGCGAGCGCGGGAATGCTGGCTGGATGGCTGGCGTCGGCCGGAGCCGCACCGGCGAACGTGGTTCCGGAAGATGCGCGCGCTGCAAAGGAACTCACCAAGGATCTGTCCCGCTTGTTCACGCTGCCGGCGGCCCTGCAGCTTGACCCCGCCTTGCGCGAGGCAGCGCAGCGGATGGGCGCGGACCACCTCGCTCGCATGGAAAAGCAGTTCGCCCAGTGGGCCGCGGAAGAAAGAAAAAGGCGGCCGGCCAGCCGCGACCAGGCGTTCACGGAGAGGATGATGTACGCGCTGACGGCGCGCATGCTCAACGAACTGGCTTACTGGCACATCGAGCCGGGCGACGCCGGCTACGAACAGGCCACGCTCGAGGTGCTGCGGACTTCGCCGCAGGTCTGCCAGTTCGGCGACAAACCACGTTTTCGCGATTTCTCGAGCCGGATACTGCGGATACAGGCAATGTCCCCTGCACAGCGGGAAATGACGCTGGCAAGCGAAAGCAGGATGCTCGAGCGCTGGGGCAAGCCGCGGCCCGAGCCTCTGCCTTGGCCTAATCCGCTGCCCAGGGACGCGGCGATGCACGCGATTGCAAATCTCGCCGCCGGCACCGCCCGGCCGGCGATCGCGCTGGCGCCGCATCTTGCCGACCATGTGCTGTCGGCAGGCAACCAGTATGATCAATTGCCTGCCGAAGAGCAGTGCGCCATCCAGCGCTGGTGGTTGAGCGAAAGCCTGGCGCAGGGCCAAGCCCCCGCTGCCGTGCTCAATGCCTTCCGCTACGGTACGCTGATCACCGCCACCGAGCGCTACGAGGGCATGTACGAGCCGACGGACGAGGACAAGACGAGTGGACGGCCGGTCTATCCCAGGATGGCGGCCCTCTTCGAAGTCGAGGGTGTGACCCGGTTGCGCCGCGAATTCGACGCCGCCGGCAAACCCGTCGGCGTCACTGTCGTCAAGCGAAAGATCACGGCGGGCGCCCTGCCGGGCGTGCGCCCCATCGCCTTCGAGGATGCGTTCGACGCGGCGTCGTTGAACCATGCACTGGCATCTGCCGCGTCGGCCAAACCGGAAAGTACCCGGGCAAAAGAGTTCGAGATGGTATGGAGCCTGGAGGTGGAGCAGGCGCCGCCCGACAGCACCAAGGAAACCTCGGCGCCTGCGCAACCCAAGGCACGAAAGAAGAAACCATGAGATTGTCGCAATCACGAACGAGCCTGGCACACCGGCTCCTGCTGCCTGCCGCGCTGGCACTGGCGAGCCTCGCCCCTGCCGTCATTGCCGCCGAGCCCGAAGCGAAACGCTCGCCCATTACCGAAGCATCCGAACGTGCGCTGTGGTGGGGCGATTTCGGCGCACTCGAAAAGCAGAACGCCTACTTCATGCAGCCGGGGCGGCTGGAACCGGACGGCACTTCCCAGGTTTCCCTGTTTCGCGAGGGGTATGGGAACGTCCTCTACGCCAGTACGAAGAACCCTGAAATCTACCTGAAGGAACTCGACGCGTTGACGCTGCAGTGGGCGAAGGAGCATCCGCGCTCGGCGCTGGCGCATATCCTGCACGCCAGGTCGCTGCTGGCACATGGCCAGTCGTATCGCGGCGGCAGCTATGCAAAGGACGTGCCGCCGGAGGCCTGGAAGTTCTACCATGAATATTTGCGCCAGGCCGCGGAATACCTGAAGGACCATGCGGAGGTCGCACTGACGGACAGCGATGCGCATTACGTGCTGCTGTCGATCGGCCGCGGCCTGGGCTGGAGCAGCGAGCAGATGGTGGCCATCGCCGAGGATGGCTTGAAGCGCAACCCGGACGATGTCAGCCTCCATTTCGCCGTGGTGGACCACCTGCTGCCCAAGTGGAACGGTACGCCCAGGGAGCTCGACACCTATATCCTGCAGGCGACCGAGAAGACCCGCGGCCAGTTCGGCACCGGGATGTATGCACGCCTGTATTCGGCCGCGGCGGAAGACCAGTTCGGCAGTGGCCTGTTCGAGGACAGCTACGCCGACTGGGACAAGATGAAGCGGGGCTACGAAGACCTGCTGGCCAGGTACCCCGCCAGCGTCCGCCAGCGCAACCGTTATGCCCATATGGCGTGCGTAGCGAAAGACAAGGAAGTCATGTTGCGGCTGCTGAAGGAAATCGGCAGCGAGGTGCGTACTAAGGAGTGGGGCCGCAATCCGAAACGGGCTTTCGAAACCTGCCGGCTTTGGGCGACGTCGGTACCCGGCTGAGCGGGTGCAGCTTGCGTTGGCAGGCAACGCGGGTCGGCATCGCTGGACTCGCATTACAGGGAGGCGGAACGTAAAAAACCACGGGGCACTTGCGTGCCCCGTGGTTTTTCGCTGTTCAGGCCAGGCCTGAGGTATGAACTATCAGAACTTGTGCCACAGGCGCGCGAAATAAGCCGCGCCGTTCAGGCCGAACTGCACGCTCTCGTACTTGAAGCCGTTGTCGGTTTCGTTCGGATCCTGGGCGGTCGGTTTTACGTTGAAGATGTTGGTGCCGCCCACGGTGAGGCGGGTCTTCTCGCTGAAGGACCAGCTGAAGGAGAGGTCGGCCGAGGTCTTCGCCTCGTAGCGGGCATTCGGTACCGGCGGGCCCGAGAAGGTGCCGAGGGTCTGCGGACCGAAGTGGATGATGCGGAAGTCGGTGCCGAGCTTGCCCTGGGTGTATTCGAAGCCGAGCGTGGCCTTGCGGCGCGGGCCGCCCTGTTCGATGAACAGGCGCTCGCGTTCGGACAGCAGCACGTCCTCGAAGCCCTCCAGCGCGCTCGGTGCATGCACGCCGGTCACTTCGGTCTTGCTGAAGTTCAGCGCGAGGAAGGTGTTCAGGCGGCCGGAAGCCACAGGCATGCGGTGCGACGCCGTCACGTCCAGGCCCTGCGTCTTGGTGTCGATCGAGTTGACGAAGAACTGGGCCTGGCCCACGCCCAGCGACTGCAGGGTGGCGCCCAGGGCAGGGTAGTTGTCGGCATCAAAACGGCCCGACAGCACGATGCGGTCGTCGATGTCGATGCGGTACAGGTCGGCCGTGACCGAGGTCGATTGCGACGGCGACCAGGTCGCGCCGAAGGTCAGGCTCTTCGACTTTTCTTCCTTGAGCGCCGGGATGCCGGCGGCATTGGCCACCGCGCCGCCGTTTGGCGCCAGCACCACGTCGAGCGGCTGGCCATTGACGAAGTCGGTGAAGGTCGAGGAGAAGTAGACCTGCTGCAGCGAGGGCGCGCGGAAACCGGTGCTGACCGAACCGCGCAGCAGCACGTCGCCGTCCAGCTTGAACGAGGCGGCGAGTTTACCGTCGGTGGTCGAGCCGAAGTCCGAGAAGCGCTCGTGGCGCAGCGCGGCCAGGACCTTGAAGCGGTCGGTGACGTCCGCTTCCAGGTCGATGTAGGCGGCGCTGCTGTGGCGGCTGCGGTCGGTCGCGTCGCCCGGCTGGAAGCCCGGGAAGCCCTGGCTGCCGGCATTGCCGCCCACGCCCACGCCGTCGGCGTCGATCCAGGAGCCCGGTTCGCCGGCGAAGATGCGGTAGTTCTCGTTGCGGTATTCAAAGCCGAAGGCCGCGTTCAGGCCCTGCATGATGCCCGGGTAGAAGCGGGAAAAATCGGCGTTGGTGGTCAGCTGGCGGAAGTCGAAACCGCCCGCGCCGAACGAATTCGCGCTGGTGCCGCGCCCGCCGTTGGCCAGGTCGAGGTTGGCGATCGAGGCGTTGAGCGTGTTGGCGATGGTGTAGTCGAGGCGGTTGTAGCCGTAGGTCTGCGAGAAGTCCCCATTCCACTCGCCGAACTTCAGGCGGTAGCCGAGGGTGCCGTAGCGGTCGTCGACGTCGCCGTTGATGAAGGGGACGAAGCCTTCCGGGTACATGGCGGCCGAGTTGCGCGACGGGATGTCGTCGGAACCGATACCGCCGCGCGCGAACGCGGCTGACGAGGCATCACGGCGCTGGGCGCCGGCCGTCAGGTACAGCTTGCCCTCGCCGAGCGGGATGTCGCCATTGACATACAGGGTCTGGTTTTCCGACTTGCTGTCGCCGATGATGCGCGGGTTGCCCGCTTCCGCGCGGTTCGAACGGCCGCGGTCCAGGTATTCGCCGGTCACGCCGAAGGTGCCGCCGGCCAGCGCCACGCCGCAATAGGCCGAGGCCAGGTAGTTCTCGCCATCGCCGGCCGAATACTGGCCGAAGCCCGCCACCGCTTCGCAGCCGAGGCTTTTCTTGAGTTCGATGTTCATCACGCCGGCAATCGCGTCCGAGCCGTACTGGGCGGCGGCGCCGTCGCGCAGCACCTGCACGTTGCGGATCGCCAGCAGTGGGATCGCGTTCATGTCGGTGCCGGTATTGCCGCGGTTGCGCGCGCCGAACAGGTTCACCAGCGCCGTCGTGTGGCGGCGCTTGCCGTTGACCAGCACCGTGGTCTGGTCCGAGCCCAGGCCGCGCAGGGCGGCGGAATCGACCAGGTCGGCACCGTCCGCGCCGCTCTGGCGCGTCGAGTTGAATGAAGGGGAGATGTTGGTCAGCGTCTGCGCCAGGTCGAACTGGCTGCCCTGTTCGGCCAGGCGGGTCATCGGGATGATGTCGACCGGGACCGCGGTGTCCGTGGACGAGGCCGCGCCGGTACGGCGGCTGCCGACCACGTGCACGCTCTGGACGGCGCTGGCCTGGGCGGCGTCAGGGGTTGCGGTCTGGGCCGAAGCGGTAGGAGCGAAAGCGGCGAGGGCGGTACTGCCGTAGAGCGCGAGCAGCACGGCGCGGCGCAGTTGAGTCTGTTTGATCACGCAACATCTCCATGAGGGAAAAATGCATGCTAATCAATATTGATCGATGGCACCACTGGGTGTGTCTGAAACACAACGATTAGGGTGAAATCTTGTATGCCAGGACTGTTGTCTGAAGCAGCGCCGAGCGCTGGTCGGAAGAAGGGTGTCTTTCGACCGTGTCCGAAAATCGGATCCGATATCAAGCCAACAGGGGGCGTAGCAGGCGCCATCCATAGCCTGCGCCCACCAGCAGACCGGTAACTATCAGGAACAGAAGAACCCCATAAGCGATGCGCAGTAGCGAGAACGACTTCGCTGCGGTTCCTTGCTCCACCAGGCGTGTGGCTTTGTTATTCCGAAGAAGCTCGCCCATGAACTCGTTTGCCAACTGTAGCGGGAGGGCGAGGGCAAACACCAGGGACCGATGATCTCTCAAACCCGCGCTTGCTTCGCAAGATCAATGAAACGCAGCATCGCGTGACGGGCGGTTTGTGTCATCTTTTGCGGGGCACGTGCTTCGATGGCTTCGAGGAGTCGGTGGCTTCCGGGCTGTTTCCAGGGACGGATACCGAGTTGAATGCACTGCTGGAATACTGTTGGGAACAAGCGAAGATGCACTCGGAGGCTGACTCCAGCTGCGACAATTCTATTTGACCAGGTCGCCATGCCGGCCTGTCGATGGCCGCCTTAAAGTAGAAAATTCTATTTCTAGCTGCGCTCTTTTTGTTGGGGGAATACCATTCTTCAGCCATTGCGGAAATACTGAGCATGCAGCCACAACAGTGCACAGGAGAGGGGCCGTGGGATACACCTTGAACAGATATGCGGGCAATACCTTGCACCGTTACCTCCTGGCGGGTGTGCTTGCAACCGTTTCGCCATGGGCCGCGGCCTCGGGCGATCCGACCATTGTCTTTTTCGCGGCTGCCCGGATTGTCGCGTTGCTCGTGCTGGCGATCGTCATCGCTTTCTGGCGTACCCAAAGCGGCGCTCGACTGCGGGCTTTCGCGGCCACCGCGTGCAGTCTTCCCGCGCTTTGGTTATTGGGGCTTATGCCGAACTACCAGAAAAACCAGGTTCTGATCGAATCCGCTTCGTGGCTCGTTATCGCCGTCACGATCTGGCTCAGCCTGAGAGAGGTCAGCAAAAACGGGTGAGCTTGCCATGGCACCGTCGCGCGTTGTCTGTTCGGAGCTGCCATCCGGGTGATCGTCGATGTGGTTGCCCGACTCGATCGGCTAAGTACTCGACCGAAAATAAATGGGAATTTTGGCAAACAGAACCGGACGTGCCGGTTCGGATGCGGTGCAAGACGGCGAGAGCGCCGCAGTGCGAGCACTGCCCCGCAAGCGGACGCGAGCCGACGCAGCAACGCGCCGGTTCTGGAAGCCAAAAACACATTTATTTTTGGGTGAGTACTTAGCTACTCGCCCGCCAGTCCTCGATCGTTTTCGTGACCTCGTCGGAGTAGGTCCCCGACAGGTTCCGTTCGTAGAACCTGGAGCTGCGCGAGTTCGGCCCGCTGTCCTGGACAGCCGTGGCCAGGCGGTTGATGAAGGCGCGCCCTTCGCTTTCGTATGCGCTGCGCTCCTGCGCATCCAGCCGCAGCATGAAGTTGTAACTGACGAAGCTGTGGCTGCAGTTCACATCGAGGAAAAGCGCGCCATCCTCTTCAAGCAGGAACCACCCGTGTGGCGCGTGATCGATCACTCTCACCGTTTCTCCTTGCCTCGACGTGGTAACGGACGGCAACCTTGGCGCCTGCGTCAGGCTGTCCCAAGTGCCCGTACCAGTCCCCCAACGAGGATGTCCTCGCTTCGTACCTGGGTTCGCAGCAGGCAGTCGCGCCCGGTGGCACGGCCCTGGTGGACGGTCAGGCCATGCCCGAGCAATACCGTCAGCGCGCCGGCAGCGACGCCGGTGGCGCTGTCCTCGAGCAGCGGATCGAGGTGGTTGAAGTTGCGGCCTTCGTAGTCGCCATCCGGCCTGCGGCACCATACATAGCAGCCATTCACGCCATGTTCGCGGCCCCAGGCCGCGATGGCGGACAGGTCGGGCGCGAGCCGGTAGAGCGTGTCGGGATCGGCCACTTCCAGCAACAGTTTCGGGCTGCCGACCGAGGCGATCGCGGGCGGACTCGCCAGGGCCAGGCCGGGCGCATCCAGCAGGCGGGCCGCCAGGGCGATATCGATATCGATCGAGGGCGCGTCTTGCCGGGTCAGGCCGACGAACAGGTTGCTGTCCTGGTGCGACAGGGACAAGCGCTGGCCATGCATCGCGGTCCTGACGACGGGAGCCACGGCTGGATCGCGGGAGAACAGCAGTGTTGCCGCCGCCAGCGTCGCGTGCAGGCACAAGGGACTGCGCATGTGCGGGTAGACGAAGTCGAGCACTGCTGCGAGCTCGGGACTGTCCGCAGGGTCGATAAAGACGCAAGTGAGCGCACGCTGACGTGCCAGTGCGGCACGGGCAAGCGGGTCGGGCGGCCCGCCTTCGACGACCGGGGCCAGGTTGCCGCCGCGGCTGCCATGGGTGAAACAGGCGAAGCGATGCAGGTGCATGGATGTGCTCACGACGTGTACTCCCGGGTTGTGCAGCATTACACCAGCCAGCGCCAGATGCCTGCCGCCCAGCCCGCGGCCGGAATATGCGCCCAGGTGGCCAGCAGCCAGACGAGGATGCCGCCGGCAATCGCATGCATGCCGAAGCCGCCAAATTGGGCGCGGTCCGCTGCGATGGCGGCGAAAGGCAGGTAGCTGGTGCGAGCCTGCCAGGCTTGCCAGCCGTCTGGATCCAGCGCCGCCTTCTTGCGGTCCTGGAGCGCGGCGCCGACGAGGGCGAGCACGATGATGGCGCCGGCGACGATGATGTTCTTCTCGACCGGGTACACGAGGATGTGGCAGGCGCCCCAGATGGCGAAGGCCCACATCATCGGGTGGCGGGTGATGCCGTAGACGCCGCGCGCCTGGGCCGTCGCGGCGCTGGCGGCGGCGCCGGGCAGGGCGGGATTGCGAATGAAAGAGCCGAGCAGCAGGATCGAGGCGACCAGCATCGCCACCGTCACGAAAGCCCACAGGCCGTCGCCGACCTCCCAGAGAAATGCCGTCGTTGGCGCGCGCCGGAATGCCCAGACGGTGGCGCCCAGCGTAAGAGCGGCGATGAGGGAGTAGAAGGCGAGGAAGCCTTTCTCGCCCATGGCGCGCACCAGCGGCGCGCGCAGCGGGTGGGACAGCAGAAAATGGCTTCCTGCGAAGGAGGCGGCCGCCGCCAGCACGGTCATCGAATCGGTCATGGTTCACCTTTCGTGGTTGTCTGCATGGATGTCGCCACGCGCATGCGCGCGCATTCCACTCTAGCAGAAAGCGCTGGCAAGCTGACAAGCTTGACCGAAAAGCAGCGGACCTATTCCGCCTGGGTGAATCGGTAGTGGAAACTCAACCGCGGCCCCACGACACCGCGGTTCACGCACAAAAGCTTGATAAGTTGACCTCGTCGGTTATACTGTGTTTTTATACAGTAGTATTACTGTGCGGACACTTACCATGATGATCCTTGCCTGACCGATGCCGACCCCGCCGCCCACGCCCAGCCTGCCCGACTATGCCGAGCTGTTCTGCCTGTCGAACTTCTCGTTCCTGCAGGGCGCCTCGCATGCGGAGGAACTGGTGGAGCGGGCCGTGCGCCTGGGCTACTCGGCGCTGGCGCTGACCGACGAGTGCTCGCTGGCCGGCGTGGTGCGAGCGCACGCCGAAGCAAAGAAGGCGGCGCTGCCCTTCATCGTTGGCGCCCATTTCCACCTCAAGCAGCCCGACGGCAGCCCGGCCCTGTCGCTGATCCTGCTGGCGCAGAACCGCAATGGCTACGGCAACCTGTCCGAATTCATCACGCTCGGGCGCACGCGCGCCGACAAGGGGACCTACTTCCTCACGGTCGAGGACATCGTCAATCCGCCGCGCGAACTGGCGCACCTGAAGGGCATGCCCGATTGCCTGGCGATCCTGCTGCCGGCCTACCCCGGCCACGAGGCGAAGGATGTCGACCGCCTGCATGCCCAGGCCGCGTGGATTGCCGAGCACTTCCCGGGCCGCGCCTGGCTTGGCCTGGTGCTGCTGCACCGCGCTTTCGACGATGCCCACCGCGCCACGGTGGAAGAAGTCGGCTGGCAGCACCGGCTGCCGATCGTGGCGCTGGGCCACGTGGTGATGCACGTCCGTTCGAGAAAACCCCTGCAGGACACGCTGACCGCCACGCGCCTGGGTAAACCCGTGGCCGAATGCGGCTATGGGCTGGCCCAGAACGCCGAGCAGCACCTGCGCGCACGCCTGCGCCTGGCGAACATCTATTCGAAGGCGGCGCTGAACGAGACACTGCGTATCGCTTCCCTGTGCACCTTCTCGTTGGATGAGCTGCGCTACGAATACCCGAACGAAGTCGTCCCGCCCGGCCAGACGGCCAGCAGTTTCCTGCGCAGCGAGACCTATATCGGCGCGCACCGGCGCTTTCGCGAGGGGATACCGGCCAAGGTGCAGGCGCAGGTCGAGCATGAGCTTGGACTGATCGCCGAAATGGGCTACGAACACTACTTCCTCACCGTGTACGACATCGTGCGCTTCGCGCGCTCGAACAATATCCTGTGCCAGGGCCGCGGTTCGGCCGCCAATTCGGCGGTGTGCTACTGCCTCGGCATCACCGAGGTCGATCCGGCGCGCGCCAACCTGCTGTTCGAACGTTTCATTTCGAAAGAACGCAACGAGCCGCCCGACATCGACGTCGACTTCGAGCACCAGCGCCGCGAAGAAGTCATCCAGTACATCTATGCCAAATACGGCCGCACCCGCGCCGCGCTGGCGGCGGTGGTGATCAGCTACCGTCCGAAAAGCGCGCTGCGCGACAGCGGCCGCGCGCTCGGCGTCGACCTCGGCATCATCGAGAAGGTCAGCAAGGCGCACCACTGGTTCGACAGCAAGGCCGACTTATTGAATCGCCTGAAGGAGTCCGGGCTCGACCCGGAGGCGCCGCTGTCGATCCAGTGGGCGACGCTGGCGCAGCAGCTGCTGAACTTCCCGCGCCACCTGTCGCAGCACCCGGGCGGCTTCGTCATCGCGCAGGGCAAGCTCTCCCGCCTGGTGCCGATCGAGAACGCCACCATGATTGATCGCAGCGTCATCCAGTGGGACAAGAACGACCTGGAAGAACTGGGCCTGATGAAGGTGGACGTGCTGGCGCTGGGCATGCTGTCGATGCTGCGCCGCGCGCTGGACCTGATCAGCCTGCGCCACGGGAACCTGTTCGAGATGCAGGACATCCCGCCGGACGACAAGGCCACTTACGACATGATCTGCGCCGCCGATACGGTGGGCGTGTTCCAGATCGAATCGCGCGCGCAAATGAGCATGCTGCCGCGGATGAAGCCGCGCGTGTTCTATGACCTGGTGATCGAGGTGGCGGTGGTGCGCCCGGGGCCGATCCAGGGCGGCATGGTGCACCCCTACCTGCGGCGGCGCCAGGGCCTCGAACCGGTGGTCTACCCGAGTGACAAGATGAAGGAAGCGCTGGGGCGTACGCTGGGCGTGCCGATCTTCCAGGAGCAGGTGATGCAGGTGGCCATTCTGGGCGCCGGTTTCACGCCAGGCGAAGCCGACCAGCTGCGCCGCGCCATGGCGGCCTGGAAGCGCAAGGGTGGCCTGGAACACTACTACGACCGCATCGTGCGCGGCATGCTCGAGCGCGGCTACGACCTGGCTTTTGCCGAGCAGATCTTCAGCCAGATCCAGGGCTTCGGCGAATACGGCTTTCCCGAGTCGCACGCGGCCAGCTTCGCGCTGCTGGCCTATGCCAGCTCCTGGGTCAAATGCCACGAGCCGGCGGCTTTCCTGTGCGCGCTGCTCAACAGCCAGCCGATGGGTTTCTATTCTCCCTCGCAGCTGGTGCAGGACGCGCAGCGCCACGGCATTGAGGTGCGTCCGGTCGACATCACCATCAGCGGCTGGGAGTCGACCCTGGAAGAACTGCACGACTCCACGCGCCAGCCTGCCGTGCGCCTCGGGCTCTCGCTGCAGCGCGGCATGAGCTTCGAGGCGGCTGCGCGCATCGAGGAGGCGCGTGCGATCCGTCCTTTCGACAGCGTGGCCGACCTGGCGAGAAGGGCAGGGCTGGACCGGGGCGACCTGCAGGTGCTGGCCGGTGCCAACGCATTGCGTACACTCGCCGGCAACCGCCGCGAAGCCCTGTGGCAGGCCGTGGGCGCCGTGCCCGACAAGGACCTGCTGCGCCCGACCTCGCCGGTCGAAGAGATGCCGCAGCTGGCCACGCCATCGGAGGGCGACGAGATCGTTGGCGACTACCGCGCGCAGGGGCTCACGCTGGGGCGCCATCCGGTCGCGCTGCTGCGCAAAGCCTTGCTGGCGCAGCGCTTCATGCCGGCGTCCGTATTGAACGAATACCAGGACGGCCAGCTGGCGCGCGGCTGCGGCATCGTCACGGTGCGCCAGCGGCCCGGCACGGCCAAGGGCGTGCTGTTCCTGACGCTGGAAGACGAGACAGGCAATGTGAACGTGATCGTCTGGCCTACCCTGGTCGAGCAGCAACGCCGCGAAGTGCTGGGCGCGAGCCTGCTCGGCGTATACGGCATCTGGCAAAGCCAGGGGCAGGTGCGCCACCTGGTGGCCAAGCGGCTGGTGGACATGTCGCACTTGCTGGGGAAGCTGACGACCAATAGCCGGGATTTTTGCTGAGTGCTGGACAGTTTGCTGTGCGTGTTTATTGTGCTGAACCGCATGCATTGGATGTCATCGCCGGTATCACATCCAGTACACTGGGCAGCTGGCGGGACCGTGACGCCAACACGCATGCACTTTATCCATGACGACCTCGAACCGCATGACCGACAAATTCGATCGCTACACACCCATCCTTGAGTCGCTCGTCGGCGAGGCGATCCGGTGTTCCCCCGCGAGCTGGAACAAGGGTGAGCTGACCATTACCTGTAACGGCGCCTATCTCAACTATGCATTGAAAAACAGCGACAGCGAAGAAAAAGCCCAGATGAGCGAGGCCTTGCGCCAACTGTGCGAAGACTTCTACGTGGCCATGCGCCAGGCAGGCGATACCTGGGACAAGGCGGTCGTCGCCTATTCCCGCCACGAGAACAGCTGGTCATTCGATGTCAAGTTCGAGCGTGCGGAGTCGGTCGCCGAGCGGCACACTGCTGCTTCCGATCTGGCCAATACCGGCAAGCCGTGGTGGAAGTTCTGGCAGTAGGGCCTGATGCAAGGGGCAAGCTTGAGCAGGAAAAAACAGTATCAGGGAGCCCGCGGCGGCTTCTGTCTGGTCTTTGCGGCCGCCATCCTGGCGAGCATGGGATGGTATTGGGGCGGGTTCTACGCGCAAGGGTTTCGCCCCTTCATGCAATACGAAACGGCCCAGGGCCTGATCCTGGATGCGGGCCAGTCCCGCTGCGGTCGGCGTAAGCAAACCGAACAATGGGTACGCTACCAGTACACCGTCAAAGGCATTGTGTATCACGGCGATCGATATGTCCTGGGCGACCAATGCGGGTCCATTGATCAGACACCGCTGTACCTGGGAGATAACCGCGTCCTGGTCTATTACAGCGTCAAACGCCCTGCGTTTTCGGTACTCATCCGCAGGTGGGGGAACGGGACCATTCTCATTACGCTGATGGCGGCAAGCCTGTTTGCGGGTTCGCTGTATGGCTGGGTGGTCGCTACCAGGAAAGCCTGACTCCCCGTTGCGGTTCCGGCTTCTCCGGCTACCGCAACCGGGATAGGTTCAAGCGGCGCTTATTGCTGGCCCAGCCGCTTGCCCAGGCGGTACAGGAATTCGACCCCGTCGTAGAGCGACTTCACCCGGATATGTTCATCCAGCCCATGGATGCCGTTACCCTCGACGCCGACGAACATGCCGCTGATCCCATAGGTCCAGATGCCGGCGTTGTTGAGGTAGCGGCCGTCGGAGGTGGCCACGAGCATGGTCGGGACGACGGGCACGCCCGGCCACATCTCGTTGGCGACCGCCTTGACCGGTCCCATGATCGTGGGCGTCAGCGGCGGCGAGGGCGCCAGGTCGGCTTCGCCCACCGGCGTGACGGTGATCTTGTCGTCGGCCAGCACGCGCACCAGCGTCGCGCGCACCGAATCGACCGGTTCGCCGGGCAGGATGCGGCAGTTGACGTTGGCGCGGGCGCGCTGGGCGAGGGCGTTGGGGGCATGGCCGGCATCGACCATCGTGGCGACGCAGGTGGTGCGCACGGTGGAGTTGTGTTCCGGATTGAGGGCGTACAGGCGTTCGAGGGCGTCGCGATCCGGCGGAGTGCGCAGGATCGCCTTCATGTCGGCCGCCGTTTGCCCCTTTTCGATCTGCGCCATCTGCTCGTAGAAGGCGCGGGTCACCGGCGAGAGCGTGAAGGGGAAATCGAAACGCTCGAGCCGGGCCAGGCCATCGGCCAGGCGGTAGATCGCATTCTCGCGCGGCGCACGGGCGCTGTGGCCGCCCGGATTGGTCACTTCCAGCTGGTAGTTCTGGGTGACGCGCTCGCCGACCTGGATGCTCAGGCGCACCGGCTTTTCGTCCTTGTCGAGATAGCCGCTGCCGCCCTCGTTCAGGGCCAGTTCGGCGTCGATCAGCTTGCGGTGGTTGCGCAGCAGGTAGGCCAGGCCATTGAACCTGGAGGGAACGATCTCTTCGTCGCAGGTGAGGGCGAGGATGATGTCGCGCTTGAAAGCAGGGCGCTCGCGCTTGTAGCGGATCATGTTTTCCACGAAGGCCGCCGCCATCGCCTTGTCGTCGGACGCGCCGCGCGCGTAGAACACGCCGTTTTCCTCGATCAGCTTGAAGGGATCGCGTACCCAGTCGGCGCGCTTGGCCTCGACCACGTCGACATGGGCCAGCAGCAGCAGCGGTTTGCTGGCGCCGCTGCCCTTGAGCCGCGCGACCAGGTTGCCCTTCGTCGGACCGTCCGGCGGCACGATGATCTGCATGTCGGCATCGCTGTAGCCACCGGCCTTGAGCCGGGCCGCCATGGCCGTCACCGCGTTGGTGCAGCTGCCGCTGGAGTTGGTCGTGTTGATTTCCACCAGTTCCTGGTAGATGGCCCGGAAATCCTTTTGCACCGGCGTCAGGGCAGGCGATTGCGCGTGGAGCGTGTTCGACAGCAGGGAGGCGGCAAACAGCAGGGCAAGGCGTTTTCCGGGCAAATTCATCGTGCATCCTCGGTAAAGTGCCAACGAACAGCGAAGTGGAATGGCGGTGCGGCCATGCGGGTTCGTGCGGCGTGAAATCACCACGCTAACGCACGGCCCTCGGGCCAGCGAACGAACGTATTACTATCTTTACATACCGTTCTTCAAATGCATATCGATACTTGTCGTCATGCGCGCCCGCGATTGTCAGTACATGCTTCCCGGAGGAGGGAAGACTGGTGACGGAACGCAGGCCTCGTGCGATCGACCGGGCGGACAAGCCACCGGCGAACGCCAGTCACGGCGCCGGCGCGTCCGTCCAGCCCATGTCCTTGGCAAATTCCTGCGCCAGGCGCCGGTAGCCGGCCACCGTGAAGTGGATCAGGTCCTTCGACATCAGCGCCGGCGACTGCTGCGCCCACCCGTAGGCGCGGCCCGGTCCACCCATCGCGTCCTGCATGCTCCAGGCCAGGCAGCCGGCATCTTGTGCCACTTCGGCCTGCACGCGGTTGATGGCGGCGTGGATGGTCGAATACTGGAACAGGTCGACCGCCGCGCGTTTCCTGCCGCTTTTCGCGCCCTTGGCCGCCGCAATCCGCGCCGCTTTTTTCCCTGCCTTCTTGCCCGCTTTCCTGTCCGCGCCCGCGCCTTTTCGACGCACGTTCAACGAACGCGGTACCAGCACGCCGCGGTCGCCCGGCCCGATCAGCACGCAGGCCGCCGTCGGGAAGGTGGCCTTCATGTTGCGTACCGATTCGGTCAGCATCTTGCGGTAGGCCGCCAGGTCGAAGGGTTTGACGTTGCCTTCGTTGGTGCCGAATTCGAGCATGACCAGCTGGTACTGGCGCTGCGCGAACCAGGCGCGCAGGTAGTCCTGGTTGGCGCTCCTCCAGCTGGCGGCGGTGGCGCCGGGATAGCCGAAGACATCCAGCACGTAGGGCTTCGATTGCGCGGACGCCAGTTCCAGGCCGTGAAAGCGCAGGCGCCCATCGACCAGGCGCAGGCGCACCTGCGCCAGCGGCGCGTCGGCCGCGAGTTCCAGCACGGCCGGGCCGGCCTTCTGCTGCAGCGTCACTTCCTGTTCCGCTCCGCCGTCGACGCTGACGGCCACTAGCATCGGCGCCTCGGTCTGCTGGTAGAGGACGCGTACCCGTTCGTAGCCGGGCGACTGCGCGTCCTTGCGCACATCCCAGGCCAGCGTGGCGCCGGCCTGGTCGCTGACCATGTTCACCAGCCCCGGGCCGGGCGCCGTCGTCCCCTCGCCGCTGACATAGACGGGTTCATACTTCCATTGCGGGGACACGCAGGACTGGCGCAGCGGCAGGCGCACGCCGGCCTTGCCCATGTTTGCCGGGATCAGCAGGTTCGGCAGGGCGTCGCCCGGGATCTTGAGGAGCTTTGCCAGCTCTTCGGTGAAGAAATTCGCGGCCAGGTGGCTGTCGCCCCAGATGGCGATGCGAAAGCCCTCGTTCGAGGGCAGCGCGCGCAGCGAGGACAGGGGCGAGTTCGCGGCGGTGGGCACGTCCAGTGGGGGCGCCGGGAGTTCGTCGAGCATGTCTTCGCTGGGGATCTCGAGCGGATCCGGGTTCGGTTCCGCCGCGGGCCGTACGAGTGCCGGCTTCTTCTCGCAGGCGAGCGGCTGCACATTGGCACCCGCGCGCACGGCCAGCTGCATGACGGCAGGCGCCCTCCGGGCATTGGCGTCGACAGGCAGCGCCACGGCTGCAAACAGGGTCAGGAAAACCGGGATGCGCATGGCAGCCTCCGTGCGCCGGCATTGCCGGGCGAAAGATGAAAGAAATTCAGGCGAAAGCGTCAAGCCGCCAGGCGGGCGGCGCCAGGGTTATTATGCCCTGTGGTGCAGCCCGGGCCGCTCAGGGCGCCGCATCGACCGGCACGCGTGCCCCGGCCGCCACCTGGTTCAGGCGGCGCTGCTCCGCGCGCACCTTGTCGATATAGGCGTCGCTGGACGCGCCGCCACCGAAATAGAAACGCAGCGCCTCGGTTTCGGAGCCCTTGAGCTTGACGCAATCGCGCAGGATCTCCGCGCCCACCTTCAGGCTGACGATCGGATCGATGAAGCTGGATTTGCCGCCATATTTTTGGTAGCGCTTCGCGTGGATGCGCGGCATCACCTGCATCAGGCCCTGGGCACCGGCCTCGCTCTGGATGTAGGGGTGAAAATTCGATTCGATGGCCATCACCGCGATGATCAGGTTGGGCGAGAGGCGGTAGGACTTCGACAGTTTGTCCGCTTCGGCGATCAATGCGCCGATCGCCGCCGGCGAGACGCGGTATTTCAGGCCCAGCCACTGGGCCATGGCGGCCTGGGACTTCGACAGCTGGACCGAAGGGACGGGCGGGGGCGGCGGGACGGCCGGCTTGGCCGGTTCCGGTGCCGGTGCCGCCACCGGGGGCGCGGCCGGGCCAGTAGCTGCCAGGGCAGCCTGGGCCGGCACGGATGCGGCGGGCACGGCGGGTGCGACCGCCGCTACCGGTACGGCAGGTTCGCTGCTCGCCGCGCCGATCCACTTGCCCAGCTGCTCGGGATAGACCCAGGCATACAGCACCAGCGCCAGCGCCAGCACGCCCACCACTCTCACGAGCGTCAATAAGCCACGTATCGCAGTCATGGCACTCCTTCACAAATAATTAGTCAGACCACCCGCTTGCCGGCACCCCGGCACCCCGGCTGCCGCTATCGAGGCTGCGGCAGGTGGGGCGCAGGGGAGGGGGTGGCGCTTCCGTTGCCGCCTCACCGCCGTTCGCGGCTTCGGGTGGCGCGACGGCAGGCGCTTCGTGTGCCGATGCCGCCTTGTCGGCCGGCTTCTCGGCGGCCTTGTCAGCCGGCTTCTCGGGTGATGTTTCGGATGGCTTGTCCGGCGCTTGCTCAGCCGCGTGGCCGGTCGATTTCTCCGCCGTGGCTTCCCTTGACGCGTCGGCAGCATGCGCCTTGCCGGCCTTGGCAGACCTGTCTGCCTCCCCACGCTCACGCTCGCCGCCATTTCCTTTAGCCAACATTGTAGCGCGTTCCTCCGGCACGATGACTTCGCCGCCGGTGGCAGTCTTGATTTGCGCGGTCAGCGCGCGCATGCCCTTGGTCGTCAGGTGGATCCCATCCTTGACGAAGAACTCGGCATGGCCGTCCGACAGCGCATGCCAGTCGATCAGGTGCACGTTCGGGTAGAGCGGCGCCAGGCGCGCGATCATCTCGTTGTTCGGCGCCGTCCAGCGGCGGATCGCGCGCACGTTGATGACGATGACCGACTTGCGGTCCGCCAGCTCGTCCAGCAGCGCGCGGAACTGCGCTTCGTTGATGTAGCCGTTCGTCCCCAGGTGCAGCAGGACCGTCGAGGCCTTGCCGGACTTGGCGCGCCATGCCTTGACCGCTTCCAGGCCCTGGCTCGCCTGCCGTCCCACCTGGGCGTCGACGCGGATGCCGGGAATGGTTTTCGACAGGTGGTGCTTCACGCCCAGCAGTACCGAGTCGCCGATGGCGAAGATGTCTTCGCCGCCGGCGATCATCTCGTCGGGGTCAAGCGCGGCCTCGGGTTCGGCGGCGGCAGGTTCCGCGCCCGCCACGGGCGCGGCGGGCGCAGCGGCCTCGCTCGTCGGCGCCGGCGCGCTGGCGACGACCGGTGCCGCCGGCGCGTGGAGCAGCGTGATCGCGAAGATCGACCAGGCCGAGCCCATGTAGACGAGCACGCAGGCCGCCATGCGGCGGTTGTCGAGGCTGCGCGGGTTGAAGCGTTTCGAAGGCATCTCGACCCAGCGGTACATCAGTTCGGACAAACCGGCCACCGCCGCCAGGGCGCCAAGCAGCACCGCCCAATTGGAAAAGTCGCCATGGCCACGCAGCTGCAGCCAGACGAAGACCAGCCAATGGACCAGGTAGAGGGAATAGGAGCGCGAGCCCAGCCACTGCGCGAGGTCGGTGCGCAGCAGGCGCGAAACAAAAAAGCGGCGGTCGTTCATGGTGCAGTAGGCCACCACGCCCGTCAGCAGCGGCACCAGCAGGAAACCGCCCTGGTAGAAGGCCGGACTGGTCGGGTTCAGGCTCACGCTCATGCAAGTGAGCACGCCAAGCGACACCAGGGCCGCGATGCGCCAGCCCCAGCGGGCACGCGGGCTGGCCGTGGGCCGCGCCCAGGGATTCCAGAAGCAGCCCAGCGCGGCGCCCGCGAACAGGCCCATGGCGTGGGTATCGGTGCCGAGGTACAGGCGGTTCAGGTCGTCGCTGCCGATGGCCGGGTCATAGCCGTACCACATCCAGGCGGTACTGGCGAAGGCCAGCGCGAGGGCGAACACGCCAGTGGCTTTCGGGCCATGGCGCTTCAGGACGAAAAAGGCCAGCGGCGGCCACACCAGGTAGAACTGCTCTTCCACCGCCAGCGACCAGAGGTGCTTGAGCACGTGGGGCGTGGTGTCGAAATAGGACTGCTTCTCGACGATCTGCCACACGTTCGACCAATACGCCAGGGCGGCTGGAACGTCGGCGCGGAAGGCGGCGAAGGCCGCATCGGACACCAGCGCGGTGCCGGTGGCCAGCAGCACCAGGCCGACCACCGGCGGCAGCAGGCGCTTCAGGCGGCGAAAGTAAAACGCGCGAAAGCGGAAGTCGCCCTTGTCGCGGTAGTCCTTGACCAGCATGGCCGTGATGATGAAGCCGGAGATCGCGAAGAACACGTCCACGCCGAGGAAGCCTGCGTCGAACAGCCCGGAGATATCGCAGTGGAACAGGATCACGGATGCCACCGCCAGCGCGCGCAGGCCGTCGAGTTCGGCGAAACGTGGGTGGCCTTGATTGATCGGGGAATGGGACATGGCTCTAGCGGCTCGGTTCTTCGTTCGGTTCTTGGTTCAGTTCGTGATTCAGTTCGTGATTCAGTGCTTGTTCAGCAGCAGCGCCTGGGCAAACATGCGGCCGCTGAGCTGGTAGCCTTTTGCCGTCAGGTGGGTCAGGTCGCGCTGCATCTGCGGCGGCTGCATCGCGGCCCAGCGCGCGGCGCTGCCAGGACCGCCCATTGCCGCCTGCCAGTCCCAGAAGGCACAACCGTGCTCGAGCCCGACCTGCTTCTGCGCCGACGCGATCTGGGCATGCACGTTCGCGAATTTCAGCGCGCCGCCGCCGCCGGCATTGCCGCGGTCCGGCGGGCCGACCAGGATGCAGCGCGCGCGTGGATAGAAGCTGCGCATGCGCCCCAGGTTCTCGCGCAGGTAGCTCAGGTAATTCGTGCGCGAAAAGCTGGGAACGGCGCCCTCGTTGGTGCCGTACTGGACGAGGACGAGGTTGTAGTCGGCCGCCACTTCCGGCGCCGCCGAAAAATGCGCCGCGGCCGTGTTCGACCAGCTGCGCAGCAAGCCACCCGGCACGCTGAAGGAATCGAGCAGCAGCGCGGGCGCGCTGTCGTAGACGGGCGCAAAGCCGTGCACGGTGACCTTTCCCGACACCACGCGTAGCTTGATCGTGGCCAGCGGCACGTCCGGCACGATGCGCAGGACCGAGCTGTTGCGCCGGCTCAGCGACACGAACTCTTCCGCACCGCCGTCGACCGACACGGCCAGCATGAGCGAGGCGTCCGGCGCGGGTTTCTCGTAGAGCAGGGTCACAGCCTTGACCCGCGCCGACGATCCAGGCGCGCGCAGGTCCAGCGCGATGGTCTCGCCGGGGCTGTCCGCTGTCATGCTGAGAAAACCCTTGGAAAATCCGGGCTGGCTGCGCTTTTCCTTGTGCGCGTAGGCCACGCGCCAACCCTTGCTGGCACAGGCGGCTTTCACGGGTAGCTGCAAGCCGGGCACCGGAATGCCGGCCTGGATGAAAGAGGGCGCCACGGCGCCCTTGGCGATGCCGGCAGTGTCGAGGGCGGCACCGATGAAGTCGCGCGAGGAGCTGAGGCTGTCGCCCCAGAGCGCGATGCGCAGGCCGGGGGCGTATGCAGGGGATGCCGGCGTGGACGTGGTCGTCCAGGTAAAGCTGCCGCCCGCCCCGCCATCCGCGTCCAGCCGTGGGCATGTGCCGAGGCCGGCCGCGTGCAGCGCTCCAGCCGCCAGCAGGCCCACGCCAGCTATCGCGATGGACAGCGACCGATTCTTCATGGATGCATCTTCTTGTTCGTCCGGGGAAAATCCACCCGAGCGATGGCAAAGAGATTGCATCGGGGTATTAATTGAATTATAGCAATTGTTATTGAACTGCTATAGGGGTTGATGCATGTTTGTTGCGGATCTGTTGCTGGCAGGCGTGCCACGGAACCGGGGGGCTACGGCCCGATCCTGCTGTGCAGCAGCGCACATCATGCAGACCGGCCAAACAAAAACAAGTAAATATGCGGCGCGTGCAGCAGGAGGAAATCGGCGCAGAGCGCCTAGCACAACCCCTTGCTTGTACATACAGCAACAACACCTTACACTGAGCTATTCCGAACGTCCGTGATCGGTCACGCGATCATGTCGCTTTCGCGACTTCGTCAGGCGCTCTCAACCTCCAATTTTCGGACAATGATTTTGGCGGACGGGTACCGGGGTATGTCTACTGCAGGGCTCGGCAGTCGCATTTTGACTGCAATACCCGTCACCTCAAAACAAGCTGCATGTCAACGACGCTCATATCTCCGATCAGGTTTGCCACCATCCAGTTAGCCGTACGGCTGATCCCAGTGGCGGTGATTGTGGCGTTCGTGTTCGGTGCGATCGCCATCACCTGGCCTGAGCAGTCGGATTTGCGCGGGTCCGATAACATCTTTTGGAGAATCGTCGTCATCCTGTTTTACGTCGGCTCGACAGGTGGTATTGGGCTTGCGTACGCCGCGCAGATGCTGGGCCTGAACGCCCAGGGGCTGATCTCGACACCACGCGTGCCATGGACGGTCAGTCTTGACGCTTCAACGCTGTCGATCCGTGCGCGCCGCTATGCCTCCAGGATCGACATGGACGAGGTTGAAAGGCTGGTGTTGATCAACGACGATAACTGGGATCAAATCAAAGGCATTGAGGATAAATGCCTTGCCATCAGCCTCAAAAGCCGCGCACTCAGGATCATCGTTCCAGGCACTTATGCGGACGATTGGTGAAGGACGAAGCCGCAGCGCGCAAGCGCTCTGCAAACAAACGAGCTCGAGAGACACTATTAACGATGGACACCACTAGTGACAGCGCAGTGCGCCTACCAACCCGCGCCGATGCTGCCGTATTCGGGTGCAAGGTGGCGCTGCTGCGTCTGCGGCGATGGATCGCCGACGCGTTCAAGCGGGACCTGAAGCGGTGGTCATCAGGTGCCCCGCTGCCGCATGTATGGAGCGAAGCGATCTCGGTCCTCGACACTGTCGGTGCCGATGAGCACCGTGCGCTGGTACTCGGCAAAATCCAGAACTTGCGTGTGGCGCTTCGCTCCATCGATGGCGTGCACGTGCCGGCGGGCCAGCTATTGAGCTTCTGGAAGCAGGTCGGACAGGCGCGGCGTGGCCGGGGCTACGTCGAAGGCCGAGAGCTGCGCGAAGGATGCATCATCCCGGCCGTGGGCGGAGGGCTGTGCCAGTTGTCGAACGCCTTGTATCAGGCTGCGCTCGACGCCGGGCTCGATATCGTCGAACGCCACGCGCACTCCCGCGTCATTCCCGGCTCAGCCGCGCAGAGCGGGCGCGATGCGACCGTGTTCTGGAATTATGTCGACCTGCGTTTCCGCTCCGCCGAAGCGTTTGGGATCTCGGCGCGGATTGAAGACGGGCAGCTGCGTGTGCGAATCCTCAAACATTCACCCCGCGCGGTGCCGGCGAAAAGCGCCGTTTCCATCGCATCCATTGCCTTCGCGCCGAAAATGCCGGTACCACGAAGCTGCCACAGCTGCGGCGAGACGGCGTGCTTTCGCCAGGCCGCCGCGAGGCCGGCGACTGCGGCGCACCGGACCGTCTTCATGGTCGATGCGCTGTGGCCGGAGTTCGATGCCTGGATCGCGACCCGTAAAGGCCCTCGCGATACGCTGATGCTGCCCCTGGACGGTCGTCGGCACGGCCGGCCACAGTACGCCTGGCATACCGAGGGTTTCGGAAAGGTCGCCACCTTCCCGATGCTGGCACTGTGGCGCTCGCTGGTGTCCCGTCGCTTGTCGAACCAGGGAGCGGCGCGCCAGATGTCGGCGCTGGCGTTTCGCAAGCGGCTGGCGCACCGCTACGTGGAATCGCTCACCTACCTCGACGAACATGTGGTGGTCTCACAAGACTTGCTGCCTTACGTGTGGGAGACGGGGGCGCTGCAAGGGCGAAGCTTCGACGTCCTGATGACAGGGCCTACCATTTCTGCACTGCACACGGTGCTCGACGACGCCCATGCGCGCCATCCCGAGAGTACGACACTGGGCGATTTTCGCGCGCCATCGGCACTGGCGGCAAGCGAGATGCAGGCCTTGCAAAAGGCAGGGCAGATCCTGACCCCGCATTCCGAGGTTGCCGCCGCGTTTGCACAGACGGTCCGGCTTTACTGGGCACGGCCGGTCCCGGCCCGCACATCCCCGGGGCAACATGTCGTGTTCCCGGCACCTACGCTTGGCCGCAAAGGCGCCTACGACTTGCGTGCCTGCGTACGCGAACTGGGGCTGCCCCTTACCTTGATGGGACCTGTGCTGGAGTCGTCCGACTTCTGGGAGGGAGTGGAGGTGCGGATGGGGACGATGGCCGACGCCGCTGTCCTGGTGCTGCCTGCGTGGGTTCAAGTCCGGCCCACGCTATTACTGACGGCGCTCGACGCTGGGATTCCCGTCATTGCAACGCCGGCTTGTGGCCTGTTGCCCCAGCCGAACTTGACTATCGTCCCAGCAGGCAATGTCGCTGCTCTGATGGATGCGCTGCGGCCCTACGCATCCAGGAGTGTATCTTGAAGTCTACGCTGGGACGAAACAGGTTTTCTGGGCTGCAGTTCTTGAATAATGCGGCCTCGGTAAGGCCGTGGCACTTTCAGCTGCATCAATCCTCTTTTGCTTCTGCAGATGGTGAGTCACCGTACTGAAACTTACCGATGGAAGGCTTACGGTGGGCAGGCCACCGAAACAGTCAGCCAACGAAGCAAAGAAATCGAAGAAACGCGCCATTTTGCCGTCACGCCAAGGCGGCCTGGCACGGATATCGACCACATGAGGACAATATGACCACTACCGCTCACGAAACGCATGAAGCCGAAGCCAGCGTAGCTGCTCCCGAGTCGACAATGAATGCACAGTTCGAGGTGTTGAAATCCAGGGCTTCGGACGCGTTTTCCTCTCCCTATGTGCGCGGCGCCGCCGTACTGGGCATCGCCGCGGCGGGCTATGCGGTCTTCAAACGCAAGAAAAAGCCTGTAACGAAGTTTGTACCAGTACGCAGCCACGATAACGGCGATTTTCTGAAGGCGGGTGGTGTGCTTGTCTCCCTGCTGGCGTCTCTCGCTTCGGCCAGGAACAATGCCAGCGTCGACACACCCGCCGCGGTGCAGAAAGAAAGAGATTATTTTCCGACGCATTCACAGGACGGCAAACCTTCACAGGACGCCAAACCCGATGCGAAGGACGCGGAACCAGCCATCAGCACGCCTGCGCTCCCGCAATTCGAGCACACCTCGACAAGCTGGATCGGCAGGGAGTGGCAAATATTCAAGGCTGCGGCAAACGCATGGATCGATGATTACGCGCCGAGCATGGGGGCAGCACTGTCGTACTACACGCTGTTTTCCCTGGCACCGTTACTGGTTCTCATCATCGCGATTGCCGGGATGGTATTTGGACAGGATGCTGCGGAAGGCGCCATCATCGCGCAGCTGCAAGGCATCATGGGTCAGGAAGGGGCGACCGCTGTGCAGGGCTTGCTGAAAGCTGCGCGTGAACCATCTACTGGAATCGTCGCCAGTATCGTTGGCGGCTTTCTTTTGCTGCTGGGCGCAACGGCGATTTTCGCCGAGCTGCAAACTGACCTGGACCGCATCTGGCGGGTGCCGGCGAAAGCGAAACCGTCGGGCATCTGGGGTTGGTTGCGCAGCCGGGTATTGTCCTTCGGACTGGTTCTTGGATTCGCTTTCATGCTGATGATTTCGCTCGTCGTCAGCGCGGCACTGGCAGCGACGGGCGAATGGCTGGGCGGGGGCGGCGCAGCGGAAAGCGTGTTGGCATCCGTATTGAACTTCATCGCGTCGTTTGCCCTCTTCACCGTGCTGTTTGCGATGATCTACAAGATCATGCCGACCGCGAAGATCTCCTGGCACGACGTCTGGATGGGATCCGCGGTAACAGCCTTGCTCTTCAACGTAGGCAAGTCCTTGATCGGCTTGTACCTGGCGAAATCGAGCGTGGCCTCGGGCTTCGGCGCGGCCGGCTCGTTCGTGATTCTCGTCGCCTGGTTCTATTATTCCGCGCAGATTTTCCTGTTTGGCGCTGAATACACCTGGGTGTACGCAAACAGCAAAGTACGCAAGGAATAGTGCCGGCTCCGCACGCGAATTGCGGCTTCCTGTAATAATGTGCGGTTAAGCATTGTTGAGCGATTGCTTCAACAGGCTTCATCCGAACACAAGGAATCCATGGACATCGTCAAAGCATCCCGACAACGTTATACGGCCAAGGCCTACGACCCGACTCGCCAGGTCCCGGAAGAGACCATGCAGCAGATCTATGAAGTGCTGCGCAACAGCCCCTCGTCGGTCAACTCCCAGCCATGGCACTTCATCGTCGCCAGTTCCCCGGAAGGCAAGGCGCGCCTGGCCAAGGGTGTGCAGGGCGGCTACAGCTTCAATGAAGGGAAGGTTCGCGATGCCTCGCACGTGATCCTGTTCTGCACCCGCGTCGACGCCGAAGGCGGCCACCTCGACCGCCTGCTCGAGCAGGAAGACCGCGACGGCCGCTATGCCGACGAAGCCGCCAAAGCCGGTGGCGCCAAGGGCCGCCTGCACTTCACCAACCTGCACCGCTACACCTACAAGGACCTGCCGCAGTGGTACGAGAAGCAGGTGTATATCGCGCTGGGCCAGGCCATGCTGGCCGCCGCGGCGCTGGGCGTGGATACGACGCCAATGGAAGGCATCGACGTGGCCGCCCTGGATGCGGAACTGGGCTTGCACGAGCAGGGCTTGTCGAGCCTGGCGCTGCTGAGTGTCGGCTACCACGCCGAGGGCGACTTCAATGCCAGGCTGCCGAAGTCGCGCCTGCCGCAGGAACAGGTTTTCACTTTCCTGTAATGCCTGCGGTGCGATCCCGAAGGTCCGGGCAGCGCAGGCGCGGCCACTTCGGGATCCTGCAATCCTGAGCAGGCGCTGCTACAGGCGATCCTGCGCCGTGCCCGCCGGCGCGGCCTGGCGCTGCTCGCCGACCAGCGCCGCCACCCTGGCCGCGAACGCATCGAGGTGGAAGGGCTTGACCATGATGTGCATGCCAGGATCGAGGAAGTCCTTGCCCGGGGTCGACTCGGCGTAGCCGGTAATGAACAGCACCGCGGTGGCGGGCGCGGTCTCGCGCACAGCGTCGGCCAGCTGGCGCCCGTTCATGCCGGGCAGGCCGACGTCGGTGACGAGCAGGTCGATCTCCGCCAGCGTTTCCCTCATCCTTGCCAGCTGCGCCAGCGCGGCCGGGCCGTCCTCCGCTTCGACCACCTCGTGGCCGGCGCCGCGCAGGAGCTCGGCAAGGACTTCACGCAGCGCCGTTTCGTCGTCCACCAGCAGGATGGTGGCGCGCGGTGCCGGCCCCGGGGTCGCCAGGGCGGGCAGTGGCGCAGCGGCGACAACGCTGCCGTGGTGGCGCGGCAGGTCGAGGTGTATTGTCGTGCCGGCGCCCGGCGTGGAGTCCAGGTGCACCCGGCCGCCGCTCTGGCTGACGAAGCCGAACACCATCGACAGGCCCAGGCCGGTGCCTTGCCCGAGCGGCTTGGTCGTGAAGAAGGGTTCGAAGGCGCGCCCCGCCACCTCGGGCGGCATGCCGCTGCCGTTGTCGGCAATGCTGATGCGCACGAAGTCCTGCCCCTCGGCGCCGCCGCTTGCCGTGGCCGCGATATCGCTCGTGCGGATCAGGAGGCGGCCGCCGCCGGGCATGGCGTCGCGCGCGTTGATGGCCAGGTTCAGGAGTGCGTTTTCCAGCTGGTTGGCGTCGCAATACGTACTGCGGAAAGCGCTCCCGTACGCGACTTCGATGCCGATGGCCGGCCCGACGGTGCGCGTCATCAGGTCCAGCATCGAATCGACCAGCTGCTCGACATCGGTGGGCCGCGGATCGAGCGTCTGGCGCCGCGAAAATGCCAGCAGCCGATGCGTCAGCGTGGCGGCGCGATCGACCGTTCTTTCGGCGCCTTCGAGGTAGCGCGCGATCTGTTCGGTCCTGCCGGCTTTCAGGTGCAGGCTCGCCAGCTGCAGGTTGCCGACGATACCGGCCAGCATGTTGTTGAAGTCGTGGGCGACGCCGCCGGTCAGCTGGCCGATCGCTTCCATCTTCTGCGCCTGGCGCAGCGCTTCCCTCGGCCTGCCGCAAGGCTTCCTGCTGGGCCCGGGCCTCGCTGACGTCGCGCCCGGCCATGTACAGGGTCGGGCCCTGCGGCACCACCGTCCAGGACAGCCAGCGGTAGGAGCCGTCCTTGTGGCGGCTGCGGATCTCGTACTGATTGACGGTCTCGCCGGCGACGAGGCGTGCCAGGACGGCACCCAGTTCCGCCAGCTGCTCGGGATGGGCAAAGGCCGTGAACGGCGTGGACCGCAGTTCGGCTTCGGTCCAGCCGAGCATGCGCGTCAGGGCCGGATTGCAGGCCAGGAAATAGCCGTCCGTGCTGGCGATGGCGAGGATATCCTGGGCGATGTCCCAGATGCGGTCGCGCTCGGCCGTGCGCTCGCCCAGTAGCTGTTCCAGTTGCATCCGGGCGTCCTGCAGGCGCGCCTCGGTACGGGCGCGCTCGACGGCGCTCCAACTGCGCTCGGCAATGTCCTGCACCAGGGTGATCTCGTGCGGGGCCCAGGCACGCGCCTTGTCCTGGTGCACGACCAGGACGCTGCTGAGCTGTCCGTTGCGCATCACCGGCACGCTCAATTCGGCCTTGATCCCGGCCTGGACGAAACGCGCCGCGGCCCGCGGGTCGCGCGCGCCGAGTTCGGCCACGATGTCGTTGTGCACCCTGGCCTCGCCGCTGCGCAGCGTCGGCAACACCGCGTCGCCAAAGTCGTCCGCCGCGACACTGCCGGTCAGCCCGGGCAAGGCGCCATCGAGCGCATTCGAGTGCAAGATCCCGTGTTCGCCGTCGGCCGCGATTTCGCTGAACACGACGCGGCTGGCAGCGAGCTCGGCGCGCAGCAGGGGGCAGCCGTGCGCGCACAGATCGCGTAGGGATCGGCCAGGTCCCGCAGCTCGTCGCCCAGGCGCACCTGGAAGGCGAGGCGGCGCTCGGTCGTGACCCTGGCCGTGGTGTCGACGCCGGTGCCGTACAGGCCGACGATGCGGCCGCCGTCGTCGTAGATCGGCGAATAAGAGAACGTGAACCAGGTCTGCTCGTCCCGGCCATTCCTGAACATGACGAAAGGCATGTCCTCGACATAAATCGATTCACCCGCCAGGGCGCGCGCGATCAGGGGCGACAGTGCCGGCCAGATTTCCGGCCATACCCGGGAAAAGGGCTGGCCGATGGCGGCGGGATGCTTGTCCTGCAGGAAGTCGGTATAGGCCTCGTTGTACAGCAAGCCCAGCCGAGGTCCCCAGAAGACGAACATCGGATGCTTGGCATCGAGCATCAGGCGCACCACGGTACGGATGGCCAGCGGCCAGGTGTCGACAGGGCCGAGCACCGATGCCGCCCAGTCGTGGTCGGCAAGGCGCTGGCGAAAGGCATCGGCGCGGCTGAACAGGGGAGCGGAGATCATCGTGAGACGCGCGCAGGTGTGGTAGGCCACCATTATCCCTGGCTCCCGCCAGAAATGGCGCCGCGTACCGTGTATCCGGGACATGGCTTTCAAAACATGAACAGCAGGCAACGCACAAGGGTGTTGTTTATCTGCGCATACGGCGCGCGCACGGCAATGGGCACACTGTCCAGGTCTATACTCAGCCCAGGACCATCCCCGGGAGATTGCCATGAAAGCGTTCCACCCTGTCCCTGCGCTGCTCGGCGCCGTGCTCCTGCTGGCCGCCACCGCGGCGGGTGCGCAGTCCGCCCTGAAGAAGGCCGACGGCGTGCTCGTCGATGCCGCCGGCATGACCGTCTACACCTTCGACAAGGATACGGCCGGCTCCGGCAAGAGCGCCTGCAACGACGGCTGCGTGAAGATGTGGCCGCCCGTACCCGCGGGCAGCACGCCGGCGGCGGCGCCGTATTCCGTCGTCACGCGCGAGGACGGCAGCAAGCAGCTCGCCTACAAGGGCAAGCCCCTCTACCTGTTCGCCAACGACACCAAGCCGGGCGAGCGCAAGGGCGACAAGGTCAAGGAGGTGTGGCACGTGGTGGCCGACTGAAGAGGGGGAACCATACTGGCGGGGTCAACCCACGACCCCGAAGGAGCCCGCATGCCGCCAGCCGCTGTCCCCACCGCTTCGTCGCAGGTCATCGGCCTCATCGGCGGTCTGAGCTGAAAAAGTCGGGCCGAATACTACCGCCTCATCAACGAGGAGGTGGCCGCGCGCCTGGGGGGCGTGTAGAACCGGATGCGGTGCAAGACGGCGAGAGCGCCGCAGTGCGAGCACTGCGCCGCAAGCGGACGCGGGCCGACGCAGCAACGCGCCGGTTATGGAAGCCAACAACACATTTATTTTGGGTGAGTACTTTAGTCCAGCCCCAGCCACCTGCGGTACTGCCCGTAATGATGGATCACGAAGCCGCCGAAGGGCTTCATGGCACCGACCTGCTGCGCCGTCAGCCCCAGTTCGCGTTCCATGTCGGCCTCCTTCAGGTGCTCGAACGACACCTTCTTGATGCTGTTCGGTAGCGTCTCGACGCCGATCAGCACGCGCTTGCCGACCTTGTCGGCGTAGGCCAGTTCGTCCATCGCGTGGCTGACGATGCCGTCGCCGCCGAGTGCGTGGTCGCGGTAGTCCATCAGGGCCACGTAGTCGTACAGGTCCTGCACGTGCTCGCTGACGGGCTTTTTCTCGCCACCGTGGTCAAGCAGGATGCCGTCGAGCCAGAAGGGGATCGCCGGTCCCAGCGGCAGATCCTGGCCGGATGCGTGTTTCGCCCGCATCAGCGCGCCAGACAAATCGACGAAATGCGCCAGCAGCTCCATCTTGCGGGTCGACCATTCGGCCAGGATGTGCGGTTCGATGTCGACGTTGATGCCGTCGAAGCGTTCCTCGGGCGCCGCGCTCTTGTTGTAGTCGAGCACCCGCTGCAGCATCGCCAGCGCCTGCGCGCGGTGCTGGGGCAGCACGTAGCGCTCGGTGTGCAGGTAGCCCGAACCGAGCAGGGCATAGGCTTTCATGCCGGAGGCGTGCAGGCGCCGCACCAGGCGCCGGTACAGCTGCGGCTGCGTCACGATGAGGTTGCGCCCGCCGAAGGCGTCCGCATACAGGAACACGGTATCGACCGATTTCGATTTCAGGAAGTCGATGGCGCGTCCGGCGGCGGCGGGCTGCTCGAGCATGTCATAGGAATCTTCTTCCCAGGTCCAGATGGCGCGCGGCGCCGTAGCGGCGGCAGGCGCGGCAGGGGCAGCCTGCGCCAGGGTGCAGGCACAGGCCAGCAGGGCCGCGGCGAAGCGTTTCATGGCCATGTTCACAGCTTCGCTTCCACGTGGTACTGGCCCATGCCGATCGAGCGCCCGGTGTCGGGATGCGAGGGCAGGACCGAGACGAAATAGCTGCCCGGTGCCACCTTGCGCAGGTCCGGGCGCAGGGTGATGACGGCGCGCTCGCCGGGTGCCAGCGTGCGCGGGGCGCCCGCCGTTTCGCCCAGTTCCAGTCCGTGCTCGTTGGCGATGACGAGCAGCGGCATGAATTCGGGCGAGCGGGTGGCGCCGTGGTTGGTGAACGTCGCCTCGAAGGCCGGCGCGCCGTCCGCACCGGCAACCCGGCGCAGGCCGGTCACGCCAATGTCGCCGGCAGCCGCCGCCAGCGTTGCCGTGCGCAGGGTGCGCTCGCCGCCGTAGCTGGCCAGCTGCGCCTGCGCGGGCCCGAGCGCCGCGCTGCGGCCGGCGGCACCGTTGTCGGTCAGGAAGGCGCGGAACTGCGCCTGGGCGCGTGCCAGCGCCTGCGCGTCGTCGCCGCGGTCGGCCTGCATGCCGTCGCTGATCGTGTAGAGCTGGCCCTGCGCCAGGTAGGCCGTGCCGGAGACGAAGTCGCTCATCTCGCTCTTGGTCTGTTTCAGCGGGATGACGTGCAGGTTGCGGAAGGACGGCTCGGTGTCCAGGCCGGTGCCGATCCAGGTGACGTCGCGCGGCGACTGCAGGCCATGGTTGTTTGCCAGGTAGGCCAGGAGCGAAGGCGCGATGTCGAACTGCGAGGAGATCGCCTTGATCGCGCGCGGCGCCTTCAGCAGCGGCGAGTACACGATCAGCGGCACGTGGTAGCGCTCGATGCGCGTGTCCATCGGCAGCTCGGGCAGGCGGTGGTCGCCGGTGATGACGAAGATCGTGTTGTCGTAGTCCGGCCATTTGGCGGCGCGCTCGAAGAACATGCGCAGCGCATCGTCCGTGTAGAGAATGCTGGCGAAGATGGCGCGGTCGTTCTCGTACACGGGAGCGGCCGGCAGCTTCAGTTGCGCCACGCGTTCGGCCGCGCGCCGCATGTACGCTTCCTTGCCGGGGAAGGTGAAGGGGCTGTGCATGCTGGTGGTCTGGACGACGGCGACCGCCGGTCCCGCCGGGGCCTGGGCCTCGCGCGCCACAGCCACTTCCATCAGGTCGCGGTCGGCGTAGCCCCAGTCGTTGGCACGTTCGTAAGGCGCACTGAAATCCTTTTCGCTGACAAAGGTGTCGACGCCCTGGCGGCGCAGGAACAGGCCCTCGTTGTCGAACTCCAGGTTCGAGCCGGAATAGAAGCGCAGCCGGTAGTCCTGGCGTTTCAGGATCGACAGCAGCGATTCGTGGCGCGGCAGGCGCTCGCCCAGGGCCGTCAGGCCGTTTTCGCCAAAGGGGAGCGAACCGAAGACGGTGGTGAGCACGCCGAAGGTACGGCCCTGGCCGGCCAGGAAGTTCTCGAAGTACAGGCTGCGTCCCGCCAGTTCGTCGAGGAAGGGCGTGAAGCTGCCCAGGCGCGCGCCGGGTCCGGAGAAGGTGCGTCCCAGGCCCTCGACGATGATGAATACGATCTTCGGCGGTTTGCCAGCCTGCGGGTTGAAGAGCGGGCCGAGGGTGTCGGGCGTGCGCTCGGCATGCAGGAAGGGGTAGCGCGGATCGCTGCCGGCCCCAGGGCGTCAGCGCCTGCGCGGCCTGCGCGTTCTGCGGCGCGCGCTCCTCGCCCGCGCCGCAGAGGTGCGCGAGGTTGCTGTCGACGAAGTACGCCGTCTTGTTGGTCAGGTAGGCCAGGTCGGCATCGGTGCGCGCCACCTTCGGCGCGAAGCGCACCGGCAGCAGCGCAAAGGCGAGGGCGCTGGCCATGGCCGCGACCAGTACGGTGCGTCCGCCGGCGCGCGGCCACCAGGAGCGCACGCTCATCGACAGCAGCGTCCACAGCACCGCCAAAGCCGCCACCAGCGCGAGGCCCAGCAGCGGACTGACCTGCCAGCCGCCGCCGACCGTGGTGCGAACCTCGTCGCTGGAATACGCGAACAGGTCGGCCCCGAGCGGGACGCCGGAAATCCAGTGGTACTGCAGCAGTCCGGTATGCACCACCAGCAGCACGCTCCACAGCATGCCCAGCGCCAGCGTGCGCCAGCGCAGCGAGGGAATCAGGGCCAGCGGCAGGGCGCCGGCGATGAACACGAAGCCCGGGCGCAGCAGCGACAGCAGGTCATTGCCCAGGCCCGCGCCGAACAGGGTCGCCTGCGGCACGCCGGCGCTGCTGGCGTGGATGGCTTCGGCAATGCGCAGGCACAGCCAGGCCAGCACCAGCGCCGGCAGCGCATCGACAGGGAAGGCGAAGGCGCGCGCCAGCCAGGCAAGCGCGGCGCGCGGGCGCTCAGGCGTGGTGCTGCCGCTTACCATCGGCGGTACAGTCCGACCGAGACACCGCGTTCGCGCGCGTCCTGGCCGTCGCGCGAGAAGCTGGCGCTGGCCTTGGTGCCCCAGTTGTCCGACCAGTAGCGCACCCAGCTCACGCTGCCGCCGCCCGAGCGGCTGCGCCCGCCCGAGAGCGAGAGCGGATCGTCGCTGCGGCCACGGTTGATGGTGCCTTCGAGATAACTGTCGGCGTCGCCGCGATAGTAGTAGCGCGCCATCAGGCGCTGGCCGTTGCTGTGCGAATCCGCCGTGACGATGTTCTGGTGGCGCAGCTGCACATACCAGTTGCCGCCGTACTTGCCGAGGGTGATGCCATAGATGTTGACGCGTCCATCGAAGCCGAGCACGTCGTCGGCGAGCGCGGCTTCCCAGCCGTTGCCAAGCGCCTGGTAGATTTCGATGCGGCCGGAATTGGCCGGGAACAGGCGAGCGGCCGGGGCGCGCTGGTAGCGGATATTCGCATACGCGCCCTCCCACAGGTCGGTATAGGCGTCGAGCGCCCAGGCGTAGCCCGTCTGGTCGAAGCGGTGCGCGCGCAGGGTTTCGAAGCCGAGCGAGCCGCGCTTCGTGTAGTGGCGCACGCTGGCGGTCTGGTCGTTCCAAGCAGGGCCGCTGCCGACATCCGTCCAGCTGCCCGACAGGCTCGTTGCCCAGGTATAGCCCTCGGCCATGACCGCTTCCGGATTGCCTGCGCGTGGCTGCGGCTGTTCCTGGGGCGCCGGCTGCGGCTTCGGCTGCAGCGACTGTTCAAAGGCATCGATCTCGGCGGCATTGCCGCCGGCAGCGCGCGCTTTCACCAGGTCGGCCTTCGCTTCGGCGCTGCGGCCGAGGGCGCGGTAAGCACGCGCGCGTGCCATCCAGGCGGCAGCGTCATCAGGGCGCAGCGCGACCAGGCGGCTGTAGGCATCGACCGCCTGCTGCGGCCGGTCATTCCACTGGTGCAGGTTGCCGAGCGCCTGCCAGACGTCGGCGTAGTCGGGCGAGGCCTTGCTTGCCGCTTCCAGGTCGGCCTGGGCATCTTCCCAGCGCTCCAGCCGCGTGTAGGCGATGCCGCGTCCCAGCAGGACGTCGACATTGCCGGGCGATTGCGCCAGCAGCGCGTTGTAGGCGGCCACGGCAAGCGCCGGCTGGCCGCCGTTGGCCAGATTGCGGGCTTTTTCGTACTGTTCGTCGAAGGAGGGGGCGCTGGCCGGCTGGGTTTGGGCGGACGTGGGAGGCGGCTGGAAGTCGATGGGCATGGAAAAGAGGTCGGAAACGGAAGGACGCACTGCGCTCTGGCAGTGCCATGGCGCAACTTTGCCCCAGCGCAGGGTAAGCGTCAAGGCGCGCATGCCCTGACGAGGCCGGTTGTCGCGCGCTGTCGTCAAAGCATGGCCATCCTGACCAGACTTTCGCCCGGCTTTCAGCGCCTTATCTATTCTCGCGCATCACTTCCAGTTCTTCGTACGCGCGCAGTACCGGGGCCTTGTCCGGCATGTGGTTCGTACGCAGGATCACGCCGTCCTTCGCATACACCAGGTAGCGCTCGCCGGCGCCGTTCTGCTGCGGCAGGCTGTCCATGAAATCGGTGCCGCAGCCGATCACGATACGGTCCTTGATGGTCGTGAACGACAGCAATTGCCCGGGCACGTAACTGCCCTTGATCTCGGTGACCGAATCGAAGACCGCCTCGTGTACCAGCAGGTCCTGTTTCTTGCCCGGTCCCATGTCGCGGGTTTCCTCATGCACGTCCAGGCGTTTCAGCCATCCCGTGAAGACGAGGTCGGCCCGGTCGCGCAGCGCGAGCACGTCTTCCTTCGCCTTGATGATCGCCTTGCGCTGGTACTCGGCACGTTGTTCCGGTGTCGCGATGGCGCAAGCGGCGGCGGACAGGGGCGCCAGCAGGGCGGTACCGATGCATAGGGCGAGGAGATTGCGGGCGGCGGTCACGGACGCTTTCGAAGGACTTGGCAGATCGATCATACCCGAGCGCGGCGTGCCCCCGCAATGCGGCGCTCGCGGGCGGTCGCGCGGGGACTGCGGTCCAGTCAGCGAAAAAAAACCGCCCGGCTGGCGGGCGGTTTGGCTGGCGATGCCGCTCTGTCGGAAGCGGTCAGAAGGCTTCCCACTCCTCGCCGCCGACGCGCACGGTCGCTTTCGCCGCAGCGGGTTTGATCACGGGCTTGACGGCCGGCCTGGCGGCGCGCACGGCCAGGGCAGGGCGGGCCGCCGGTGCCGTCGTGCGTGCCGCCTGCGGCGCCGCTGCCGTGCCGGCCAGCTTGAAGACGCCGACCACCTGCGCCAGCGTGGCGGCCTGGGTCTGCATCGAGGCCGCGGCGGCGGCCGATTCCTCGACCAGGGCCGCGTTCTGCTGCGTGACCTGGTCCATCTGGCCGATGGCCGCGTTGACCTGCTCGATGCCGCCGGTCTGTTCGGCGCTGGCGTGGGTGATCTCGCCCATGATGTCGGTGACGCGGCGGATCGATTCCACCACCTGCTCCATCGTCGCGCCGGCCTGGTCGACCAGCCTGGCACCCATGTCGACCTTCTCGACCGAGTCGCCGATGAGCGACTTGATTTCCTTGGCGGCGGCGGCCGAACGCTGGGCCAGCGTGCGCACTTCGGACGCCACGACGGCGAAGCCGCGGCCCTGTTCGCCCGCACGAGCCGCTTCGACGGCCGCGTTCAGCGCCAGGATATTGGTCTGGAAGGCGATGCCGTCGATGACGCCGATGATGTCGACGATCTTGCGTGCCGACTCGTTGATCGACCCCATGGTGGTGATGACGTCGCCGACTACGGCGCCGCCTTCGGCTGCGACGGTCGATGCCGTGATCGCCAGCTCGTTGGCCTGGCGGGCGTTGTCGGCGTTCTGGCGCACGGTCGTGGTCAACTCTTCCATCGAGGCGGCGGTTTCTTCGAGCGCGCCGGCCTGCTGCTCGGTGCGGGCCGACAGATCCAGGTTGCCGGCCGAGATTTCGGCCGAGCCGGTGGCAATCGTGTCGGTGCCGCTGCGGACTTGGGCGACGATCGTGACCAGGCTGTCGTTCATGTGGCGCAGGGCGCGCAGCAGGGCACCGGTTTCGTCGCGCGAGGTGGCGTCGATGGTGCGCGTCAGGTCGCCGCCGGCCACGGTTTCGGCCAGGTCCACCGCGGCGCGGATCGGACGGGTGATGCTTGTCGTGAGCAGCCAGGACAGCCAGGCGCCGAGCAGCACGGCCAGGGCGGTCAGGCCGGCGATGAGTTTCGTGCTGTGGGCGGCGCTGGCGTCGATCGCCTTGGCGGTGGCGTCGATGCTGGTGCGCTGCATGACGACCAGTTCCTGCAGCAGTTCCTGGTACAGCTTCGAGGCCGGGGTGAAGTTCTGGTCGAGCAGGCGCGCCGCTTCTTCCTCGTTGCCCGCGGCCTTGGCCTTGACGGCGCCGTCGCGCGAAGCCGAATACGCCTTGCGCTGCTCCAGGATACGCGCGAACAGCGCCTTTTCCTCGCCGCCGTCGATCAGCGGTTCGATCTGCTTGAGCAGTTCGGCAGCCTTCTTCACCGAGGCGGCCGCGTCTTCCTTGAAATACGGGCCGAGCGCCGGGTCGGTGCTCTTGACGATGGCCGCGGTGCGGCGGATCGAAGCGTAGTTCAGGCTATACCAATCGGTGATCAGGCGTTCCTTGGTCAGGGGCGCGGCCATCATGGTACGGGTGGCTTCGGCCACTTCGCCCAGGCGCCAGACACCGGCGCAGGCGATCAGCACGGTCATGGCCAGGATCAGCATGAAGCCGAGACCGAGGCGCTTGCCGATCTTGATGTTGGAAATGAAACCCATTACAGCATTCCTTCAGGTATTGGTGGAAGAGGGCGGCGGCAGGCCTGGCGATGGACGCGCAGGGCGGCCGGGGAGCGTCCCTGGAAGCGCTCCGGAGATGACGAATTCTAAGGCGTGCGGGCCATGCTGCGCCAGAGAAAAAGTGACGCAGGGAAATTTTTACGACACTTTTGGCCGCATGGTTAAGCCATCAATTGTTAAATCGCCCAGCAGGGCAAGGGAAGTGTGCTTCTTGCAGCCCCCGTGAATCTGCACTAGATTCTGTCTCACCCGCGCCCTCCGTGACGCCCTTTGCCGAGACGCTCATGAACCCCTCCACCCGTCTTCTTCCCCTCCTGCTGGCCGGCCTGGGCGCCGCTGGAACCCTCCAGGCTGCCGCCTTGCCGCCGGAGTTCGCCGCCCAGCTCGACAAGGATTATCCGGCCATCGAAGCGCTCTACCAGGACCTGCACCGCAATCCGGAACTGGCATTCAACGAACACCAGACCGCGAAGAAGCTTGCCGACCGCGTCAAGGCGCTGGGCTACGAGGTCACCACCGGCATCGGCGGCACCGGTTTCGTCGCCATCCTGAAGAACGGCCCCGGCCCGACCGCGATGCTGCGTACGGAACTGGACGCGCTGCCGGTGCAGGAAAAGACCGGCCTGCCGTTCGCCAGCACCGTCACGACGAAAAACGCGGCGGGCGAAACGGTACCGACCATGCACGCCTGCGGCCACGACGTGCACATGTCGGCCTGGTTCGCCACCGCCAAGCTGATGGCGGAGAACCGCAAGGCCTGGAGCGGCACGCTGATGCTGCTCGGCCAGCCGGCCGAGGAGCCGCTGACGGGATCAAACGCGATGATCAAGGATGGTCTCTTCAAGCGCTTCCCGAAGCCCGACTACGCGATGTCGATGCACGACGAAGGCACGCTGCCGGCCGGCACGGTGGGCTGGCATGCCGGCCACTTCCGCGCCTCGGCCGATACCATCACCATCACCATCCACGGCCAGGGCGGACATGGCGCGACGCCCCAGGAAACGCGCGACCCGGTCGTCATGTCGGCGCGCGTCGTGATGGCGCTGCAGACCCTGATCTCGCGCGAGAACAATCCGGCCGACCCGGTCGTCATCACCGTCGGCAGCATCCACGGCGGCACCCAGGCGAACATCGTGCCCGACCAGGTCAAGCTGCTGCTGACCGTGCGCACCTTCAAGCCGGAAGTGCGCAAGCGCGTGCTGGCCAGCATCGTGCGCGAAGTCGAGGGCGAAGCCATGGCCGCGGGCGCGCCGAAGAAGCCGCAGGTCGACATCGTGCCCGGCGCCGATTCGGTCTATAACGATCCGCAGCTGACCGCACGCGCGGTCGCCGCGATCCAGGGCGCGCTGGGGGCCGACAGGGTGGTCGAGATGCCGGCCAAGATGACCTCCGAAGACTTCGCCAACTACGGCCAGGCCGGGATCAAGTCCATCCTGCTGCACGTGGGCGCGGTCGAGCCGAAGAAACTGGCCGATGCGCGCGCCGCCGGCAAGTACCCGCCGGGCACGCACTCGCCACAGTGGGCGCCGGACTTCAAGCCGACCGTGCGTTCCTTCATCGCGGCGGAGACGGCGGTGTTGCTGGATTTGTTGAAGCCGGGGCAGGCGAAGTAGGGGATGGCGGCGCCGATGTTCAGATGGTGAGACGGCGTGGGCACAAGTGCCCACCCTACGATGGCAAGGCGCCGCCATTTTTTCGGCACGCAACCTGTGAATTGGCGTGGGGTGGGCACAAGTACCCACCCTACGATGGCAGGCGCCGCTATTTTTTCGGCACGCAACCTGTAAATTGGCGTCGGGTGGGCACTCGTGCCCACGCGGTACGGGATGGCGGCGCCGATGTTCAGATGGTGAGACGGCATGGGCACAAGTGCCCACCCTACGATGGCAAGGCGCCGCCATTTTTTCGGCACGCAACCTGTGAATTGGCGTAGGGTGGGCACTCGTGCCCACGCGGTACGGCCTATGCGCGGTCGCTGCGCATGCGAACGAGGGACTATCCGCCGTGGTGTAGGGTGGAGTCCCGACTCCACGCGTTTTCACAACCGGCATGACGCGAAGGGAATGCGCTGGGCCGACCATGCCAACTTCTGTTTGCTGCGCAAAAACAATTGTTCAGCATGAAATGCCCCCAACATCGGCGAAAACCGCCCTTATCCTCTTGATAAGAGAAAGTTTCAGCCCGTTTAGGGTATAATTTCAATTTCCCGCGCGTGCCGTTCGGCACCTTCAGCAAATGACCAAATTTGTATTCGTCACCGGCGGCGTCGTGTCTTCCCTGGGCAAGGGGATCGCAGCCGCCTCCCTCGCCGCGATCCTCGAATCGCGCGGCCTCAAAGTCACCATGCTCAAGCTCGATCCCTACATTAACGTGGATCCGGGCACGATGAGCCCGATGCAGCACGGCGAAGTATTCGTCACCGACGACGGCGCCGAGACCGACCTCGACCTGGGCCACTACGAGCGCTTCATCAGCACCCGCATGAAGAAGGTGAACAACTTCACCACCGGCCAGATTTACGAGTCCGTGATCCGCAAGGAGCGCCGCGGCGAATACCTCGGCAAGACCGTGCAGGTGATCCCGCACATCACCAACGAGATCCAGGACTACATCCGCCGCGGCGCCGAAGGCGTCGACGTCGCGCTGGTCGAGATCGGCGGCACCGTCGGCGACATCGAATCGCTGCCCTTCCTGGAAGCGGCGCGCCAGCTGTCGCTGCGCGCCGGCCGCAAGTCGACGGCCTTCGTCCACCTGACCCTGGTGCCGTATATCGCGTCGGCCGGCGAACTGAAAACCAAGCCGACCCAGCACAGCGTGCAGAAACTGCGCGAGATCGGCATTTCGCCGAATGCCTTGCTGTGCCGCGCCGACCGCCGCATTCCCGACGACGAGCGCGCGAAAATCTCGCTGTTCGCCAACGTCGAAGAGCAGGCCGTGATCTCGGTGTGGGACGTGGACACCATCTACAAGGTGCCGCAGGTGCTGAACGACCAGGGCCTGGACGACATCATCCTCGAAGCGCTGGATATCCAGGCGCCGCCGGCCGACCTGTCGATGTGGACGAAACTGATCCACACGCTGGAAAACCCGAAGCACGAAGTCACCATCGGCATGGTCGGCAAATATGTCGACCTGACCGAATCGTACAAGTCGCTGACCGAAGCGCTGCGCCACGCCGGCATCCATACCGAAAGCCGCGTCAACATCGAGTACCTCGATTCGGAAGAGATCGAAACGAAAGGTTGCGAGCACCTGGCCAAGTACGACGCCATCCTGGTGCCGGGCGGCTTCGGCAAGCGCGGCGTGGAAGGCAAGATCATGGCCGCGCGCTATGCACGCGAAAACAAGATCCCTTACCTCGGCATCTGCCTCGGCATGCAGGTGGCGCTGATCGAATACGCACGCCACATGGCCGGCTTCCCGAACGCGAACTCGACCGAATTCGACCTGGAAACCGACCAGCCGGTCGTCGCCCTGATCAACGAATGGCAGAACCACGACGGCAAAGTGGAAAAGCGCGACGAGAACTCGGACCTGGGCGGCACCATGCGCCTGGGCGCGCAGACCTGCGCCGTGAAACCGGGCACGCTGGCGGCCGAGATCTACGGCAGCGTCGTGACCGAGCGCCACCGCCACCGCTACGAAGCCAACAACTTCTACCTGCCGAAGGTGGAAGCGGCCGGCCTCGTCGTCGCGGCGCGCACCCCGAACGAAGACCTGTGCGAAATCATGGAACTGCCGCGCAGCGGAGAGAACGCGCACCCGTGGTACATGGGCGTGCAGTTCCACCCTGAATTCAAGTCGACCCCACGCAGCGGCCACCCGCTGTTCACCTCGTTCATCCAGGCCGCGCTCGCGCACCAGGCGCGCAGCGCCCCGGCCGCGGCCAACGAACAAGCTTTGCAAGGAGACGCAGCATGAAACTCTGCGGTTTTGAAGTAGGCCAGGAACACCCGATTTTCCTGATCGCCGGCACCTGCGTGATCGAGTCGCGCCAGATGGCGATGGACACGGCCGGCACGCTGAAGGAAATCACCAGCGCGCTGGGCATCCCCTTCATCTATAAATCGTCCTTCGACAAGGCGAACCGCTCGTCGGGCAAGACCTTCCGCGGTCCCGGCATCGACAAGGGCCTCGAGATCCTCGCCGACGTGCGCCGCGAAATCGGCGTGCCGGTGCTGACCGACGTGCACGACGAAGAGATGATCGCGCAAGTGGCCAGCGTCGTGGACGTCCTGCAGACGCCGGCTTTTCTCTGCCGCCAGACCGACTTCATCAACGCCTGCGCGCGTTCGGGTAAACCGGTCAACATCAAGAAGGGCCAGTTCCTGGCGCCGGGCGACATGAAGAACGTGATCGACAAGGCACGCGCGGCAGCTCGCGATGCGGGCCTGAACGAGGACAACTTCATGGCCTGCGAACGCGGCGCTTCCTTCGGCTACAACAACCTGGTGTCCGACATGCGTTCGCTCGCCATCATGCGCGAATCGAACTGCCCGGTGGTGTTCGACGCCACCCACTCGGTTCAGCTGCCGGGCGGGCAGGGTACGTCCTCGGGCGGCCAGCGCGAACACGTGCCGGTGCTGGCGCGCGCGGCGGTTGCCGTGGGCGTCGCCGGCCTGTTCATGGAAACCCACCCGGACCCGGCCAACGCCATGTCGGACGGCCCGAACGCGGTGCCGCTGGGCCGCATGAAGGAATTGCTGACGACCCTGGTCGAACTGGACCGCGTGGTCAAGCGTGCGGGCTTCCTCGAGAACAGTTTCAAGGCATAATTGCTTATTGGGATTATTTAGCTTGCAAGTCGAGGCGCCTCATATGGCGCCTCGACTTTCATGTGCGACAGGATTTTTTACCTTCTGGAGATTTGAGACATGAGTGCTATCGTTGATATTATCGGCCGCGAAATCATTGACTCGCGCGGCAATCCGACCGTCGAATGCGACGTGCTGCTGGAATCGGGCGTGATGGGCCGTGCGGCCGTGCCGTCGGGCGCGTCGACCGGTTCGCGCGAAGCGATCGAACTGCGTGACGGCGACCCGAAGCGTTACTTCGGCAAGGGCGTGCTGCAGGCCTGCGAGAACATCAACACCGAGATCAGCGAAGCAATCATGGGCCTGGACGCCAACGAACAGGCTTTCCTGGACCGTACCCTGATCGACCTGGACGGCACCGAGAACAAGAGCCGCCTGGGCGCGAACGCCATGCTGGCCGTGTCGATGGCCGTCGCCAAGGCTGCCGCCGAGGAAGCGGGCCTGCCTTTGTATCGCTACTTCGGTGGTTCGGGCGCGATGCAGATGCCGGTACCGATGATGAACGTCATCAACGGCGGCGCCCACGCCGACAACAACCTGGACATCCAGGAATTCATGATCATCCCGGTCGGCGCGCCTTCGTTCAAGGAAGCCATCCGCTACGGCGCCGAGGTGTTCCACACGCTGAAGAAAATCCTGCACTCGAAGGGCCTGTCGACCGCGGTCGGCGACGAAGGCGGCTTTGCCCCATCGGTGGCGAACCATGAAGAAGCGATCAAGCTGATCATGCAGGCGATCGAGCAGGCAGGCTATGAAGCCGGCACCCAGATCGCCATCGGCCTGGACTGCGCCGCCAGCGAGTTCTACAAGGACGGCAAGTACCACCTGGAAGGCGAGGGCCTGCAGTTGACCTCGACCGACTTCACCAACATGCTCGCGACCTGGGTCGACAAGTACCCGATCATCTCGATCGAGGACGCGATGCACGAGGGCGACTGGGAAGGCTGGGCGACGCTGACCGCGGCCCTGGGCAAGCGCGTGCAGCTGGTCGGCGACGATTTGTTCGTCACTAACACCAAGATCCTCAAAGAAGGCATCCAGAAGGGCATCGCCAACTCGATCCTCATCAAGATCAACCAGATCGGCACCCTGACCGAGACCTTCGCCGCCATCGAGATGGCCAAGCGCGCCGGCTACACGGCCGTCATTTCGCACCGTTCGGGCGAAACCGAGGACTCGACCATTGCCGATATCGCGGTCGGCCTGAACGCGCTGCAGATCAAGACCGGCTCGATGTCGCGTTCGGATCGCATGGCCAAGTACAACCAGCTGCTGCGTATCGAGGAAGACCTGGGCGACGTTGCCAGCTACCCTGGCCGCGATGCGTTCTATAATCTGAAATAAGTTAATGCAGAGCCGCAACAAACGGCTCGGCATCAGCTGAAGCACATCAAGTAAGTATCCACCCGGCCGGTCACCCTGACTGGCCGGCGTAACATTGTCCCCATGCGCCTCATTACGCTCGTTCTCGCCGCCCTGCTGGTACTGATCCAATACCCTTTATGGCTGGGGAAGGGCGGCATGCTGGCCGTTTCCGACCTGCGCGACCAGGTCGACCTGGCCCAGGTCCACACCGGCAAGCTGCAGGCCCGCAACGCCAAGCTCGAATCGGAAGTGCGCGACCTGCGCGAAGGACTGGGCGCCGTCGAGGAACGTGCGCGCCTGGAACTGGGCATGATCAAGCAGAACGAAATCTTCGTCCAGGTCCTGCGCAAGGACGAACAACCGACCGAATCGATGACCGTCCCGCCGCCGCCGCCGCCGCCGAAACCCGGCAAGGGCGGCCAGGACGCCGGCCGCGGCAACGGTCCTACCCACTGACATCATGCAAGCCGACCATGGCGCCGATGGCGCATCCCCGCAGGATCCCGCAACGGGCCTGAGCACGCTCGAGGCGCTTGCCGCCTACCTGGCCGCCGCTTTCGAGAGCGGCGACAGCGCCCAGCTGGCGGAGGCCCCGGCAGTGGCGGCGCAGGCCGAGGGCACCACCCACCTGGCGGCCGCCGCCGGCCTGCCCCAGCTTGAACTACGCCAGGCCTTCGCCCGCGGCGAAATGAGCATGGCGACGACGCTCGCCATCATGAAGGTGATCGACCTGCACCTGCCGGGGCAGGCCCACTAGCGTCAATCGATCCAATCCGTAGGGTGGACGGGTTCCCCGTCCACCCTACCAAAGCACGGAAGGCTCCTGCGTACACTTCGTTTGCGTGCGTTTCTTGCCGTTACGGTAGGTCGTCTCGACGTGGAGCATGCAGACGAACTCGCCATCCTCGTTGACGCGTGTCGTCCTGTCGTATTCGTGGTCGATGACGAGCTTGCCCTGGCGCCAGCAGTGTCGCGACGAATAATATTCCGCTTCGCCGACATTCCAGGCGCCGCTGACGCACTTGCCATGCTGGTTGTCGATATCCAGGCCGCCGATCTCGGACAAAGCCTTGCTCAGTTCGAACTGGCGCCCCTTGGGCTTGTAAAGGAACACCGTCAGGCTCTCGTTGCCGGTATCGCCGACGTCGCTGGTGACGGCCAGGTCAGGGCAGCCGTCGTAGTTGAAATCGCGGCTTGTATCGAGCGATTCGCTGTTTGCGCGCTCGTTCCCGAGATTGGCGAGCACCTGCACCGTCTTGCCGGACGCGTCGCTGATGTGCACGCTGCCGCGGGTGCGGTCAGCTTCTTTCTCCGGCACCCACTCGAAGCGATAGGCGGGTTTGCCTCGTTGGCTGCACCACGGATCGGCGGCCCAGGCGGGCAGGGACGAGCAGCACAGCACGGCAATCGACAGGGTCTTCCACATCAGCTTCGGCCTCCGGGGGAATTTTTACTCGAATGTCTTCGTACACTTCGTGCGCGTGCGCTTCCTGCCGCCGCGGTAGGTCGTCTCGATGTGCTCGTAGCAAAAGGACTCCGATCCCTCCTTGTAGCGCGGCGAAATCTTGTATTCGCTGACGAGGACGAGCTTGCCTTTCTTCCAGCAATGCCGGGACGCATACACACTGTCGGCACCGCTCTTCCATCCGCCGGTCACGCAATTCTTGTCGCGCGGATCGACATCCAGGCCGCCGATGTTCGACAAGGCCTCGTTGAGCTCGAACCGTCGCCGCCGGGGGTTGTACAGGTAGGCCTCGACGCTTGCGTTGCCGATTCCGGCAACCTGGCTCGTCATCACCAGGTCAGGGCAGCCGTCGTTGTTGTAATCCCGGGCGCCAGGGAGCCATTCGCTGTCTTCCCCGTAGTAGTTGCTGACGTTCCCGAGTACCTGCACGAGTTTGCCCGATGCGTTCCGGATGCGCACCTCGCCGACAAAGGACCCGTCCAGGTCCTCGGCCTTGCCCTTGACCACCCATTCGAAGCGGTAAGCCTGCTTGCCGCGCGGGCTGCACCAGGGATCAAACGCCCAGGCGGGCAGGGACGAGCAGCACAGCAGCACGATCGACAAGGTCTTCCACATGGTCTTCAGTCTCCGGAAACGGGTGCTTGCCAATCATACAACGACAAGCCTTGCTCCCGCACCCGGAGAGCGCCTGCCTGGCTGGGCGCGCTGGCCGGATCTGGCGCCGCCGTCCGGGTCAAGGGCAGCGCAGATGCGCACGACGGGTGATTTACCGCCCACATTCCCCTAGAATGTGTCATATCTTTTTCATACCTGAAGGAATCGCACCATGAGCCAGCTCCACGCCGCCGGACCGTTCGATGTCACCGTCACCCCGCAAGGCGAGCCTGTCGTCGTCGACAACGCCACCACGGGCCGCATGGCGATCGACAAGCTCTATCACGGCGACCTGAACGGCCGCGGCTCCGGTGAAATGCTGTCCGCCATGACCGTCACCGAAGGCTCGGCCGGCTACGTCGCCATCGAACGCGTGACCGGCACCCTGCACGGCAAGAGCGGCAGCTTCGTGCTGCAGCACTCGGGCACCATGGCGCGCGGTGCCCAGCAGCTGTCGATCACTGTGGTACCGGATTCCGGCACCGGCAAGCTCACCGGCATCAGCGGCACCATGCGCATCCGCATCGAGGAGCGCAACCATTTCTACGAGTTCGACTACACGCTGCCGACGGCCTGAAGCACACCTGGACCGGTATCGTATTGCGTTGTGACAATGCGATAGTTTTCTGCTCAGCATTATCAGCTAACCTAGCCCGTGTATTGACCGGCAGCCTGCGTCCCCGTCGGGGAGCCTGCCGCGATGCCACCGATAATGCCGAGGAGACGGGATGAAAGCAGGGATGGGAAGCAGCAAATTTTCGCGCCGCGGGTTCATGGCGGTGCTGGCGGCTGTCGCGACGGCGCTGCCGATCGCCGGCGCCCTGGCCGCACCCTTTGCTTCCGAACGCATCACCGTGCGCACCGAGGGCACGGGCCCGGATGTCATCCTGATCCCCGGCCTGAACTCCTCGCCGCGCGCCTGGGCCTCGACCGTGTCCGCGGTGCCCGGTTACCGCTACCACCGGTGCAGGTTGCGGGCTTCGCCGACCAGCCTGCCGGCGCAAACAAGGAGGGCCTGGTCGCCGCGCCCGTCGCCGAAGAGATTGCCCGCTACATCGCGGAATCCGGCTTGAGCAAGCCGGCCGTGATCGGCCACTCGATGGGCGGCACGATGGGCATGATGCTGGCCGCGCGCCATCCGCAAGCCCTGTCGCGGCTGATGGTGGTCGACATGGTGCCCTACATGGGTCCGCTGTTCGCCGGGCCCGGCGCCAGCGCCCAGAAGGTCGAGTCGGTCGCGGACGGCATCGCCGCCGGCATGCGCGCGGCCACTCCCGAACAACGCAGCAAGCGGGCGGGCGACACCATCGCCGGCATGGTCAACACCGAGGCGATGCGCGCCGGCGCGACCGCCGATTCGCTGGCCAGCGACCCTGACGTGGGCGTGCGCGCCTACCGCGAACTGATCGTCACCGACCTCACGCCCGAACTGGCGAAGATCACCGTCCCGGTCACCGTGCTGTATGTCCAGCCGAAGAGCGTGCCGATTCCCGCGGCGATGTTCGATGGCTTTTATAAAACCGCCTACGCACCCGTGAAAAGCCTGAACCTGAAGCGCATCGAGGACAGCGCCCACTTCATCATGTGGGACCAGCCCCAGCGCTTCCAGGGCGAGGTCAAGGCTTTCCTCGGTACGCCTTGAGTCCGCAGCGGCGCGCGCTGCATCGCCAGTCCGGAAACGCCAGACCATACTGAAAGAGGAGGCCGATTTGCTCAACAAACACCATCTGTCGGGCGTCCTGATCGCACTCGGCTGCTTGCCGCTGGCCGTCCTGGCCGGCACCGGCGCCACGCCTGCCCCGGCCTCGCAGCTGGCTGCGGACGTCGTCGCCTTCGTCGGCGAAAAGATCTCGGTCGAGGTCTTCCCGGACACGCCGGAGGAGATCGCCGCCAGGAAAGCCGAGGATGAACGCGTGATGAAGGAGCGCGGCATGCAGCGCGTCAGCATGCGCCTCAACACCAGGCTGAAGGCGAAATATCGGGTCCTCAAGGTCGTGGCGGGCCAGCACACGCAGGATACGATCGAGTTCATCGCGGTCGACCATTACGGCCGTCCGCGCTTTGCCGAGCAAAACCCGGTGCTGCTGTATGTGAAGAAGGACGGGGCGGGCGCGTATGTTCACGTCCGCTATCCGTATTCCTTCGTGTATCCGACGCGGGACGGCAACTGGGCTTCATGCAGCACCGGAACCGAGCTGCCCGAGCGGGACAGCCCTGAACTCCTTCAGGCCGTGCATCGTGTCGACTTCGCGCCCGCTGTCGAGGTCCCGGCCGCGCAGCTCCAGGCGCGCCTGGCGCAGGCGATGGCGATGGAGCGCGCGAGCCACTACGACATCGCGGGCGAGCGGGCAACCTGCAGGCAGGGGCTGACGGTCGGCGAACTGGTGGCGCTGCATGCCAACAAAGTAGCGGCCGACTGAACGCCGGTACCGCCGCCGCTGGCTCTGGCTCGTCACGATTTGAGCTTGGCAATACATATTCATACTCAGCGGCAATACCGTCGAGCAGCAGCACCTGACAGACCCACGGCAGCACATAGAGGAAGCACATGGCACACCTGGCCGCATTACCCGAACCCTTGCAGCAGCGCCTGCGCGCGGAACTCAACACCGGCGAAAGCCTCCTCTGGACTGGCCAGCCCTCGCCTCGGCGCTACATGAAGGATGCCTTCAAGCTCTGGTTCTTCTTCATCCCCTGGACCGCCTTTTCCCTCTTCTGGATGGCCGGCGCGTCGGGCTTTCGCCTGCCTTCGTTCGAGGACGGCTGGAGCCTGTTTCCGCTGTTCGGCTTGCCCTTCCTGCTGATCGGGATTGCCGGGCTGAGCTCTCCGTTCTGGTTGCGGAGAAAAGCGGCATGGATCGTGTATGGGCTCACCAACCGGCGCGCCCTCATCATCGCCGGCAAGGACTCGATTACCGTCAAGTCCTATCAGATTGCCGACATCGGCGAGCTCGAACGCACCGAACATGCGGACGGCTCGGGCGACGTGATCTTCGAGCGCGAATCCGTCCGGGACAGCAGGGGACGCCAGCAGACGACGAACCACGGTTTCATTGCCGTTCCTGAAGTGCGAAGCGTCGCGCAATTGCTCGAGAAGATGACGGTGGCCAGGCCGGCCTGAGCTGGCCATGCACGCGATGTGTCATTACAACGCGAGGAACCGGGCGGGAATTTCTTTCTTTACTAACTTTCCTCGCGTCACGATAATGACTGGTTTGCAAGGGATGGTAGCGGTTTGCCAAGCAATCCAGCGGCAAGTCCTGTCGCAGCGCTACCTTCCCTGTCCGCCCACGCCAATCGAGATATTCATGACACTCACCCGTACTCTTCTTCTCTTCCTCCTTGCCGCCGGCACCGTCCAGGCAGCGCCTGCGGCGCGCAAGCCTGCCCCCGCCCCGCCCGTTGCGACTGCCTGCAACGCGCCGCTGGAGGGCAAGGTCGCCGAGATGCTGGTCTGGAATGACGCGAGCGAATTGCGCAAGGAAAAGGCGGCATTGCTCAAGTCAGCGCGTTCCGACCGCGAAATGTGCATTAACGAGGAGGTTTCGTTCAACAAGGCAAAGGCCGCCCCGTTGCTTGCAAAAAACGATGCGTTTGTCGCGCAGCAACTCGATGCTGCGATGGCGCGGGTCGAGGCCGACCCGTTGCGATATCTTGAGCCGCTGCTCGCCGAACTGATCACGGAGGCCGAGAAGGACCTGGACGATGCGCGCAAGGTGCGCTCCGTGGCGGCAGCTTGCGGCGACTGGCCCTATTCGGAACCATCCGGCAATTTCGATGACGCGGCGCGCGATAGGCTCATCGCACGTATCGACAGTTATCGTGCCTGTGCGGAAAAAATGAAGAAAGACAGGGACTGGGAGCTCGGGAGCGGTCAGCTCGCAGAAGGTGAAGCATTTGCCGCCCGCCTGCGACGCTTCGCCTGCGGTACCACTTCGTCGGCCAGATGCCTGTCCGACCGTGACCTGGACAAGCTGCGCCGTCTCGGCAGCCGGTCGAATGTCGCGATGGTTGACGCCGCAGAAAAAACTGTCGAAAACACCATCGACGAGGCAGACGAAGGGCTGGAGGCGGTGAACCGGTATATTCTCCGGTACAACGAACTCGTCGCTGAACGCAAGCAGCAGCGCGAGGAAGCCGAGGAGCGCCGCTCCACGCCCTACTACTACACGCCCCCACAGACCAGCCAGCCGGAGCCGTATCGCCGGCCGAGCGATACCTCGGCAGCCGGCATCCGCTAAGCGTGCCGGCGAGGGTGGGCAAGGCGGCGTCTGCCGCCGGGCGTCGTCAATCCGACGAGGCTTCGCCCTGCGTCGATCCCGCACCCTGCTCGAGGAAGGAGCGCAGCATCCAGGCGTTCTTCTCGTGCACTTCCATGCGGGTGGTGAGCATGTCGGCGGTCGGGTAGTCGTCCAGGTCGTCGGCGACCTTCACGCCGGCGCGCAGGGTACGCACGATGGTTTCGTTGCCGTCGACCAGCTGGCGGATCATCTCCTTGGCCGAGAGCACGTCCGGTTCTTCCTTGATGCTCGACAGTTCGGCATAGCGGCGCGAGGTGGCCGGGGCGAAGTGGCCGAGGGAGCGGATGCGCTCGGCGATGTCGTCGAGGGCGTTCCACTGCTCGGTGTACTGCTCTTCGAACATCACGTGCAGGGTCGAGAACATCGGGCCCGTCACGTTCCAGTGGAAGTTGTGCGTTTTCAGGTACAGCATGTAGGCGTCCGCCAGTACGGTCGAGAGCGACTCGACGATGCGTGCACGGTCTTCCGCATTGATTCCAGTATCCATGTGCATTGCGATTCTCCAGAAGTGAAATGTTAGTGTTTGCTAAAAATGCAACACTATCAGGAAGGAAGCAGCTTAGCACCGCCGGCAAATCGCTGAAGCACGATCCGATTGCGGGACCGCCGCGGCCGCGCCGGAAGGCGGCTTCTGCCTGCGCGCGCCGGCGCGCTTGCGTGCGTCGCCGGCCTGGGCCTTGTGCTACGGTTGGGTACAAACGCAGCAGGGGCGCGGCCCCGCACTTCATCGGAGAAGAGTCGGCATGGAAAAATTTCTGGTCGTTTTTCGGGGTGCCACGGTCGGGGAGGCGGAAGGTCCGCGTCATGATCCCCTGCGCTGGGACAGCTGGTTCGAGGGGCTGGGGCAGGCCCTGCTCGACCGGGGCGCGCTCAGCCACGGCAGCGTCGAGGTGCCCACCCGGCTGGTCGGTGCAAAGCTGAGCAGCAGCCCCTTGTCCGGCTACTGCGTCATCGCGGCAAGCGACTTCAACGACGCCGTCCGGCTGGCGCAGGCCTCGCCGATCTTCGACGAAAAAGGTTCCGTCGAAATCGCGCACCTGCGCTAGCGGGGTCTTGCGGTCGGCCCCGGGTGGCCGGTGCGCCCACGGCGCAACTGGATCAGTCCGCCTTGATGGCTGCGCGCTGGCTGCGCCTGTCGCGCTCCTTCTGCCGGGCGTCCGCGAGCTCGGCCGCGAACTCGCTCGTCGCAGCCGTGGCCACGACATCGTCCGCATCGTCCACGTCGAGCGCGACCCGGAAGCCCTCCAGTGCGCCGACCAGGTCTTCCGGCATGTCGCCGCGGCGATACGCGGCCCAGCCCTCCCAGTGCCAGTTGCCGCCGCGGTTCACCCGCGCCACGCACTTCGCCTCGACGGCGGCCGAACCGTCCGCCGGGGCACCCGTGTAACCGGGCTTGAAGCAGTCTTGCACGAACTCCGACACATTGCCCAGGGTGTCATGCAGGCCAAACGCATTCGGCTCGTACATGCCGACGATGCTCGCATACTCCGATTTGTCGTCGCAGGGTGCCACGCCCACGTGCGACTTCGAATCGAGGCCGTCGTAGTCGCGCTTGAAGGCGGCTTCCGCCGAGCGGTCGGCGATATTCCCGTAGCGGCAGGCGAGCTCCTCGTTGTTCCCGAAAGGGTATTTGCGCGTGCTGCCGGCGCGGTGCGCGTACTCCCATTCCGCTTCGGTCGGCAGGCGGTATTTCTTGCCCGTTTCCTTCGACATCCACGCGAGGTAGGCCTCTGCATCCTTCGGGCCGATGCAGGTCACGGGCTCGTAGCGGCTGCGCGAGAGCGTGTTGGCGTTCCAGCTACCGGCCATGCTGGCAAACCAGGGGTTGCCGGCCATCTGGATGCACTGGCGCGGCGCCCGGTAGCCGGTGGCATTGACGAAGCGCCCGAATTCCCGCACCGTCACTTCGTACTTGCCCATCCTGAACGCCTTGACCTGCACGGCGCGCTCGGGCGAGGTGCTTTTCCAGTAGTTCGAGCCCATCGTGAAACTGCCGGCCGGAATGGCCATCGTCTCGGGTTCGAAAGGTTTGTCGTCGGCGGCAAGCGCATGGGCTCCAGGGCCGGTCAGGACGAGAAAAGCGAAAACCAGGTTAAAGCGAGGGGCCGGCATGCTGTGGATCCTTTGTCATGGTGGTGTGAACAGGACAAAGGATGGCAGGGCGCCGGCTGCAAGCTACATGGCTTGCGACGAATCGACAGCAGCGCCGATCAACGGCAAGACGATCATCGCACGCGTGCCGGCGCCATGCGGCGCAAGGGTCAGCGCCGCATCCGGGCCATGGCGCGCCGCCAGGCGTGCGCGGATATTCTCGAGTGCCAGCCCGGCCCGATCCGGTGTTGCGGGCAAGCCTGCGCCGTCGTCGATCACGGCGATTTCCAGCCGGCCGTCACGCACATCGGCATGGATCTGCACGCAGCCTCCCTCTGGCTTCGGTTCCAGCCCATGCTTGACCGCATTTTCGACGAGCGGCTGCAGGAGCAGCGGCGCCATGGTTGCGGCGCGCGCCCCCGTGCTCGCCTGGATCGAAAACCGCAGGCGCTCGCCCATGCGCAGCCGCAGCAGCTGCAGGTAGCATTGCGCCATGTCCAGCTCGGCGGCGACGGTGCTGTCGGCCCGGCGCAGCTGGCCCAGGCTGGCGCGCAGGTAGTCGGTGAACTCCTCGAGCATCTGGCGCGCACCGTCCGGGTCGAGCTCGAGGAGAATCTGCACATCGGCCAGCGTATTGAACAGGAATTGCGGCTCGATCTGCGCCTGCAGCAGCTGCAGCTGCGCTTCGAGCGTGCTGCGCCGCCGCGCCAGCCGGCGCGCCCGCAGCAGCCATGCCACGGCACCCGCTCCCGCCAGCACCAGCATGAACAGCGCGAAACGGATACGCTGGCCTGGCTGGGCCAGGCGCCCCCAGGCGGCCGGGTCATGGAAGACGTGGACCAGCCCCAGGCCAAGCGCGCAGCCCAGCACGATGCCGAGCAGGGCAAGGGCAATGAAGAGGAGGCCCGTCCTCCAGCCGGTATCGACCCGCAGGCGTGCGAGCCTGGCTTCCGAACTCCCAATTCCAGCAGGCGGAACAGGGCCAGCAGGGTGTTGCCGGTGACGACGCCGATGCAGACGAAGGGCAGGGCATTCGCGCGCCACCAGGCCGGCTCGAACAGGGCGAGCCGCAGCAGGCCCGCCAGCAGGACCAGCGCGAGGCTGACCGCGCAGGCAAGCGCGCTGGCGATCGCTACGCGCATCCATGCCGGCTCGCCCCGCGCCTTGCGCAAGGTCCAGAATGCCGCCCATGCCTTGCCCGCGTTCACGCGCACGCCCTACATCGCCTTGAACAGGTGGACAAAGGCGCGGCTGACGGGCAGTTCGGCCTCGATGCCGACCATGCGCACGAACAGGCGGCTGGTCTCGTCGCGGCGGGTGCCGGCCAGGAAATCGAGGTTGATCAGGGTAGAGCGGTGCACCTGCCAGAACCGGTCGGGGTCGAGCTGGGCGGCCAGTTCGGCGATCGGCGTGCGGATCAGGTGCTCGCCGGCGGCGGTGCGCACGACCGTGTACTTGTCGTCCGCATGGAAGAACAGGACGTCGGCGACCGGGACCTGGTGCGTCAGCGGCCCTTGCGCGGCGCGCACGTAGCGCAGGCGCTGGGGTGCCGGGGCAGGTGGCGCCAGCAGCTTCTGCAGGGCCTGCGCGAGCTGGGCGTCGGTCGCCGGCGGGGGTGACCAGGGCTCCCTTCACGCGCTCGAGCGTGCGCGCCAGGCGCTCGGTTTTCAAGGGTTTCAGCAGGTAGTCGAGCGCGGCATGCTCGAAAGCCTGCACGGCATACTCGTCGTAGGCCGTGACGAATACCACGCGCGTCGGTCCTTCGATGCCCTGCGCCACTTCGAGCCCGGAAAGGCCCGGCATCTGGATGTCGAGGAAGGCCAGGTCGGGCCGGAGCTCGGCGATCCGCTCGGCCGCGTCAAAGCCGTTCCTGGCCACGTGAACGATGTCGAGTTCCGGCCAGAGCTGCGCAAGCTGCTCCTTCAGGTGCTGGGCAAGATGGGGTTCGTCGTCGGCGATCAGGGCACGTGTCATGGCGTCGCGGTGTAGGGAAGGTGGATGGCGGCGTGGGTGCCCATGGCGCGCGCTGCCAGGTTCAATGCCGCATTGGCGCCGTAGCGGGTGCGCAGGCGCGCGCGGATGTTTTCGAGGGCCATGCCGTTGCCGCGGGGTTTGCCTGCGCGCCGGGGCGCATCCAGGCCCAGCCCGTCGTCGCTGACGGAGACTTCGAGCCGGCCATCGCGCACCCGGGCATGGATGTGCACCGTGCCGCCGTCGACTTTTGGCTCGAGGCCGTGGGTGATGGCGTTCTCGATCAGCGGCTGGAGCAGCAGCGGCGGCAGGATCGCGGCGCGCGCGGCGGCATCGGCATCGATGCTGTAGCGCAGGCGTTCGCCCATGCGGATGCGGAACAGGTCGAGGTAGCTGCGTGCCATGTCCAGTTCCTGCGCCAGCGTGCTGTCGGTGTGGCGCAGGCGCTCCAGGCCCATGCGCAGGAAGCCGCTGAAGTCGGCCAGCATCTGGCGCGCGGCCGCGCGGTCGTGGGCGATCAGGCTTTGCACGTTGGCGAGGGTATTGAACAGGAAGTGCGGTTCGATCTGCGCCTGCAGCAGGCGCAGCTGCGCTTCCGTGGCTTGCCGCCGCTGGGCCCGGGCACGGGCGCGCAGGCGCCACCAAGCCCAGTTGGCGATGCCGACCACGACAAAGAACAGCAGGATGCGCAGCCGGATGCCGCCAACGCCGATATTGCGCCGTACACCCTCGAGGCCCAGCCCGGTCGCCCCGACCAGCACCAGCAGGGCCAGCACGAAGCCGAGCACGAGGCCGGCCAGGCCGACGGTGTTGAGGATGACGGTCGTGCTCCAGTAGCGGCCCTCGGCCATGGCGGCCAGCACACGCGCCGGCAGCAGCAGTTCGAGCAGGCGAAACAGCGCCAGCACCGTATTGGCGGTAACGATGCAGATGGTCAGGTTGACCGGCCCCATCAGGCGCCACCAGTTGCCGTCGCTGGCCAGGCCTGTCAACAGGCCCGTCAGCAGCATCATGACCGCACCCAGCCCGGCCGCCACGCCGCTGCATGCCAGCACGCGCGCCCAGGCGGGTTGGCTGCGGCGCTTCTGCAGGACCCAGAGCGAGTCCCAGGCGGCGGCAAGGGTGGAAGAAAGTTTCATTGCCGCATTTTAAGGGCGGCAAGCCGGGCGGCAAAGCGGCATGCGACGAATCGACAGCCGGGCCGATGGGTGGCGTGCGGCCGGCCATGCCGGCTGCGGCGCGGGCTAAGTACTCGACAAGAAATAAATGTGAGTTTTGGCAAACAGAACCGGATGCGATGCTAGGCGGCGAGTGCGCCGCAGTGCGAGCACTGCAAGCGGGAGCCAACGCAGCAGCGCGCCGGTTATGGCAGCCAAAAACACATTTATTTCTGGGCGAGTACTTAGAGCCTATCCCGGTAGTCCGGAGTCGCTGCTGGCGCGCCTGACAAACGCGTGCTGCGTTGCTCGTCGTTGCATGGCCAGCCATGCGGCCTCCTCGCGCCTTGCCCGCGCTTGCCATGCATCGCCACCAGCTTTCCCCGGACTACCGGGATAGGCTCTTAGGCCGGTGCGATGGTCGCCAGGAGGGCGCGCACCGGTTCCGGAATCGGCACCGACTTGTTCGTGCGCCGGTCCACGTACACATGCACGAAATGCCCGGCCGCCGAGGGCAGGGCTTCGTCGTTGCGATACAGGGCCAGTTCGTAGCGCACGCTGGAATTGCCGAGCCTGGCGACACGCACGCCGACGTGGACGGTGTCGGGGAAGGAAATCGAACTGAAGTAGGAGCAGCTGGTCTCGACGACAAAGCCCACGACCTCGTCCTTGTGGATGTCGAGCACGCCGCGGTCGATCAGGAACCGATTGACCGCGGTGTCGAAGAAGCTGTAGTAGTTGACGTTGTTGACATGCCCGTAGCTGTCGTTGTCCATCCAGCGCGTCGGCAGCGCCAGGAAGTGGGGGAAGGCGGAGCGGGGCGTGTCGCGCATCGTCAACGGGTTCCTCGATTAATGTTTCGCTTCGCCGGCCGGCACCATCGCGTCGGCCGTCGTCGGGGTGGCGAACAGTTGCGCGCAATCGACCTTGTCGAAGGCGTAGTGCTTGCCGCAAAAGTCGCAGTTGATGCCCAGTTCGCCGAGATCCGCCAGTGCCGATTCCACTTCGTCCTGGCCCAGCATTTTCAGCATGTTGCCGACCTTTTCGCGGGTGCAGCTGCAGTGGAAGTGCGGGTGCTGCGGATCGAAGACGCGGATCGTCTCTTCCCAGAACAGGCGAGTGAGCAGGGTCTGGATATCGGTACTCAGCAGTTCTTCCTGCTTCAGCGTGCTGCCGAGCACGACAGCGCGGTTCCAGGTTTCCAGGTCTTCCTCGACGGTGGCCTGCGCCGTCTGGTCTTCCTTGCCGCTGTGGCGCGGCAGTTTTTGCAGCAGCAGTCCGCGCGAGACCTGGTCGTCGGCCGCCAGCCACAGTTTCGTGTCGAGCTGTTCCGAACGCAGCATGTAGTTTTCGATGACGGTGGCCATGCTGTCGCCGTCGAGCGGGACGATGCCCTGGTAGGGCTGCTGGCCCGGCATCTTTTCCAGCGGGTCGAGCGTGATCACGAAGCGCCCGAGGCGATTCACGTTGAGCAGCTCGGTCATGGTGGCGTCGTCGGCGATGTCCACGTCCGGCGCCAGTTTTGCCGTGGCGCGGATGCGCAGGTCGGCGTCGCACTCGACGACCATCAGGCGCACCGGCCCGTGGCCGTGGATCTGCATCACGATCGAGCCGTTGAATTTCAGGTTGGCCGACAGCAGGGCCGCGGCCGCCACCATTTCGCCCAGCATGGAGCGCACCGCTTTCGGGTAGCCGTGGCGCGCCTGGATTTCACGCCAGGTGTCGGAGATCTCGACCAGCTCGCCGCGTACGGCGGCGTTGTCGAAGATGAATTTCTGGAGGGTGTCGCGGGTTTCTACTGTCGTCATTGTTTATCCGATTTGCTTGAGCTGCGCCTTGAACAACTGGCCGCGCGCCACATAACTGGCGGCGCTGCCCTGCAGGCGCTGCAGGTCTTCTTCCGTGAGGGTACGCACCACCTTGGCGGGCGAACCGAGTATCAGCGAATGGTCGGGGAACTCCTTGCCCTCGGTAACCAGGGCACCGGCCCCGACCAGGCATCCCTTGCCGATCTTCGCGCCGTTCAGGATCACGGCCTGGATACCGATGAGCGAACCATCGCCCACCGTGCAGCCATGCAGCATCGCCTGGTGGCCGACGGTGACGTTCTTGCCGAGCACGAGCGGGTAGCCCATGTCGGTGTGCATCACCGTGCCCTCCTGGACGTTGCTGTTCTCGCCGATCGTGATCCGCTCGTTGTCGCCGCGGAGCGTGGCACCGAACCATACCGAGGCGTTCGCCTCGAGGGTCACTTTGCCGATCAGGCTGGCCGTATCGGCGACAAAGGCCGACGCATCGATCTGGGGCGCATGCTCGCCCAGCTGGTAAATCGCCATGGATGTGATCGCGTAAAGGGTGAAGTTGCCGCTATTTTACGCCCTTCGGTCCGCTCGCCGGCGCCGTCCTGCTGTCGATTGACGGCAAATGGGGGCGGCCGGCAGGAATTCAACGGCTCCCGTATAATGCGAACGGTCGTTCTTTTTTTCTGCCTTTTTTACCGTTCGAGCCCGCCATGACACCTTCCCGTTCCGAATTCCTCACCATTCGCGGCCTGCGCACCCACGTGCGCCACTGGGGCCGCGAGGGCGCACCCAAGCTCTTCATGGCGCATGGCTGGATGGACATGTCCGCCTCGTTCCAGTTCATGGTCGACGCCCTGGAGGGCGACTGGCACGTGATCGCGCACGACTGGCGCGGCTTCGGCCTGTCCGAGCGCACGCATTCCGACACCTACTGGTTCCCCGACTACGTGGCCGACCTCGACGCGCTGCTGGAACACTACTCGCCTGGGCAGCCGGTGAACCTGCTCGGCCACAGCATGGGCGGCAACGTCATCAGCCTGTACGCCGGTGCGCGGCCCGAGCGCGTTGCCAGGCTGATCAACCTGGAGGGCATCGGCCTGATGGGTGCGCGGCCGGAACAGGCGCCCAAGCGCATGGCGAAGTGGCTGGAAGAACTGCGCAACCCGCCGACGATGCGCAGCTATGCCAGCCTGGAAGAGGTGGCGGCGCGCCTGACGAAAACCAATCCGCGCCTGCCTGCCGAGCGGGCGGCCTTCCTGGCCGAACACTGGTCGGCGAAGAACGCGGCGGGCGAATACGAGATCCTCGGCGACCCGGCGCACAAGATGAGCGGGCCGCTGCTCTACCACCTGGACGAGATGATCGCTTCGTGGAAGCGCATCACGGCGCCGGTGCTGTGGATCGAGGCGCGTGATACCGAGATGTGGAAGTGGATGGGGCCGCAGGAAGAAATGCGCGCCGAGGTCGACCGCCGCCTGGCGCACATGGCCTCGGTCGAGCCGCATATCGTGGCGGATGCCGGGCATATGGTGCACCATGATCAGCCGGAGGTGCTGGCACGCTTGATCGAGGCGTTTTTGGCGAAGTGAGTCAAATAGCGGTATCGCCGATTAGCTTCTCGTGGTGTCGGATGCCGAGCGGTATGGAGAGTGTCATACCGCGTGGGCTCGAGAGCCCACCCTACGATCTGCCGTGGTACGTAGGGTGGGCTCTTGAGCCCACGCGGTCTCGCCGGAGGTGCTGGCACGCTTGATCGAGGCATTTTTGGCGAAGTGAGTCAAATAGCGGTATCGCCGATTAGCTTCTCGTGGTGTCGGATGCCGAGCGGTATGGAGAGTGTCATACCGCGTGGGCTCAAGAGCCCACCCTACGATCTGCCGTGGTACGTAGGGTGGGCTCTTGAGCCCACGCGGTCTCGCCGGAGGTGCTGGCACGCTTGATCGAGGCGTTTTTGGCGAAGTGAGCCAAATAGCGGTATCGCCGATTAGCTTCTCGTGGTGTCGGATGCCGAGCGGTATGGAGAGTGTCATACCGCGTGGCTCAAGAGCCCACCCTACGATCTGCCGTGGTACGTAGGGTGGGCTCTTGAGCCCACGCGGTCTCATCACCTGCATTTCGGCGACATCGCCTCTGCCCACAATGCAAACAATATTTGCCTCGCCAGCCTCCAATGCAAATTTCCTCTGCACGGCATCCAAACGCGCCTCACAAATGCCGAATCTCTTCCGGTGCCACATCCCACTCATCATTGCGCCGATCGATATATCGCACCGGCCCGCTCATCATCTCGGCAACACTCGCATCATCCAGGCTCGCCACCGTCACCGCAACAAAACGTCCACTGCGTGACGTCCCGGTCGAAAACAGGTTGATCCCGCACTGCCGGCAGAAATGGTGCCCGTCGCGGCGCGCGCCGAAGCGGTATTCGCCGAGCCTGTCGTTCCCGCTCAGCAGGCGGAACGCCTCCGGCGGCACCTGCGCCGCCCAGAAGCGCATCTTGGTGCAGACCGTGCAGTTGCACTTGATCGTGCCGCGGCTGAAATCGATGTCCGCTTCGTAACGCACCGCGCCGCAATGGCAGCTGCCGTGGTAGGTCTTCATCTGTCGTTTCCCCTGGCCGAAATGCCAACTCTATCATTCCTGGTGGCATGACTATGCAGCCGCGCCTGGCCCGGAATGCGCCGCGCAAGGATGCGGCGTACAATGTTTGCTCTTCCAGGAAAGCACCGCCTCAGTACCATGTTGAATGATTCGTTGAAAGTCGATTTGCACTGCCACTCGAACGTGTCCGACGGCGTCCTCGCGCCGATCGCCGTCGCCGCCTATGCACGCAAGGCCGGCGTCGGTGTATGGGCCCTGACCGACCACGACGAGGTCGGCGGCATCAAGGCGGCGCGGGTCGCGGCCGATGAGCTGGGCATGCACTTCGTGTCCGGCGTCGAGATTTCCGTCACCTGGGCCAACCAGACCGTGCACCTGGTCGGCCTGCAGATCGACGAGGACGACCCGGCATTGCTCGCCGGCCTGGCGGCCACCCGCCATGGCCGCGACGCGCGCGGGCGCGAGATCGCCCGCCAGCTGGACGCGGCCGGCATCCCGAACGCCTACGAGGGCGCCGTGAAATATGTCGGCAACCCGGACCTGCTCTCGCGCACGCACTTCGCGCGCTACCTGGTCGAGTGCGGCGCCTGCCAGACGACCGCGGAAGTGTTCAAGAAATACCTCACCGAAGGCAAGCCAGGCTACGTGCCGCACCGCTGGGCCTCGCTGGAAGACGCGATGGGCTGGATCAAGAGCGCCGGCGGCATCCCCGTGATCGCCCACCCGGGCCGCTACAAGTTCACGCAAACGGGCGAGGACGCCTTGTTCGACACCTTCCGCCAGCTGGGCGGCAATGCCATCGAGGTCGTCACCGGCAGCCACACGCCGGACCAGTACGCCACGTACGCGGAAGTGGCGCGGCGGTATGGCTTTCTCGCATCGCGCGGGACGGATTTTCATGCACCGGGGGAGTCGCGGGTGGAGTTCGATGCCCTGCCGCCCTTGCCGAGCGGCGTGACGCCGGTTTGGCACGACTGGTTCTGAGGGGCCGATACGCCAGGCGTAGGGTGGGCACGGAGTGCCCACCCTACGTTTAAGCCCGCCATAAGCCTCCACGCTTGAATTTCCCGCTGCGCAGCCATATCTTGGCAGCCTCTTAATGCCATCAAGCCCCTGGAGCACCCCATGAAACGCATCCTGTTATTCCTTGCGACCAACCTCGCGGTTGTGCTCGTGCTGACGGTCGTCCTCAACCTGCTGGGGGTAGGGCGGGCGGTGAGCGCCCAGGGAATCGATGTGGGCGCCCTGGCCGTGTTCTCGCTGGTAGTGGGCTTCACTGGCGCCATCATTTCGCTCCTGATGAGCAAGCCGATGGCCAAATGGTCGACTGGTGCGCGCGTCATCGCGCAGCCGGCAAACAGCACCCAGCGCTGGCTGGTCGATACGGTGCGCAGGCTGGCCGAGCGCGCCGGCATCGGCATGCCGGAAGTGGCCGTGTACGAGGGCGAACCGAATGCCTTCGCCACCGGCGCCTTCAAGAATTCCGCGCTGGTCGCCGTGTCCACGGGCCTCTTGCAAGGCATGCACCAGGACGAGGTCGAGGCCGTGCTCGGCCACGAGGTCGCGCACATCGCCAACGGCGACATGGTGACGCTGACCCTGATCCAGGGCGTGGTCAATACCTTCGTCGTCTTCCTCGCGCGCGTGGTCGGCTTCTTTGTCGACAAGGTCCTGCTGAGGAACGACAACCGCGGCCCCGGCATCGGCTACATGGCCACCGTGTTCGTGTGCGAGATCGCCTTCGGCCTGGTGGCCTCGATCATCGTCGCCTGGTTCTCGCGCCAGCGCGAATTCCGCGCCGACGCCGGTTCCGCTAAACTGCTGGGGAGCACGGTACCGATGCAGCACGCGCTGGCCCGCCTGGGCGGCCTGCAGCCCGGCGCCTTGCCCTCGTCGATGACGGCATCCGGTATTTCCGGCAGCGGCGGCGGCTGGGGCGCACTCTTTTCAACCCACCCGCCGATGGAAGAACGCATCGCGGCATTGCAGGCCTTGCGCCAGGGAGCGACCGCATGAGTCAATTCTTCCAGATCCACCCGGAAAATCCCCAGAAGCGCCTGATCGCGCAGGCGGCGCAGATCATCCGCTCCGGCGGTGTGGTCGCGCTGCCAACCGACTCGGCCTATGCGCTGGTCTGCCAGCTCGACGACAAGGGCGCGGTCGAAAAGCTGCGCCGCGTGCGCGGCATCGACGACAAGCACCACCTGACGATGCTGTGCCGCGACCTGTCCGAAATCGCGCAGTACGCGCGCGTCGACAACGTCCAGTACCGGCTGCTGAAGGCCACCATGCCCGGGCCCTATACGGTCATCCTGGAAGCAACGAAGGAAGTGCCGCGCCGCCTGTCGCATCCGTCCCGCAAGACCATCGGCCTGCGCGTGCCGGAAAACGCGATCACGCTGGCGCTGCTCGAAGAACTGGGCCAGCCGCTGATCGGCACCACGCTGCAGCTGCCGGGCGACGAGCACATGCTGTCCGACCCGGACGAGGTGCGCGAGCGCCTGGAAAAGCAGATCGACCTCGTCATCGACGGCGGCGCCGGCACGCTCGAACCGACCACGGTCATCGACCTCACCGGCGCCGAGCCCGAGCTCGTGCGCGAGGGCAGGGGCGATCCCGCCGCCTTCGGCCTCTGACAGGCCGCCCACCAGGCCGGGCCATTGCGCCCGGCTCTGCTAGAATCGTTCCCTTATGGATGAAATCATTCGCAATATCGCAGTCTACGCGCTGCCCGTTCTGTTCGCGATTACCCTGCACGAAGCTGCCCACGCCTTTGCCGCCCGCTACTTCGGCGACAACACGGCCTATGCACAGGGACGCATGACCCTCAATCCCCTGTCGCACATCGACCTGTTCGGGACCATCATCATTCCGATCGCCCTGTACATGACGTCCGGCTTCGTGTTCGGTTACGCCAAGCCGGTGCCGGTACAGTTCGGTAACCTGCGCAACCCGAAACGCGACATGGCCTGGGTGGCGCTCGCGGGTCCCGGCGCGAACTTCGTCATGGCGCTGCTGTGGCTGATCTTCGCCATGGTGCTGGTGGCGCTGAACGTGGGCGAGGAATTCCCGCACAAGGTGGCGCAGGCGGGCGTCGTCACCAACCTGCTGATCTTCGCCTTCAACCTGTTCCCGCTGCCGCCGCTCGACGGTGGCCGTGTGGTGACCAGCATGCTCCCGCACGGCCTGGCCTACAAGTTCGCGAAGCTCGAGCCGTACGGATTCTTCATCCTGCTGGCGCTGCTGTGGCTGAACGTGCTCTCGTTCTGGGTGCAGCCCGTGATGTGGCTGGGCGGCCAGGCTGTGAAACTGCTGGCGACCCCGCTCACCTTGCTGCTGAGCTGATGCACGCGCCGCTCGACAAGCCGTCCGCCTGGGTCCGCCGCTTCGCGCCTTGCGTGCCGGCGGGCGAGGTGCTCGACCTGACCTGCGGCGGCGGGCGCCATGCGCGCCTGTTCGCTTCCCTCGGGCATGCCGTACTGGCGGTCGACCGCGACCCCGCTGCCCTGGCCGCGAGCGCCGGGCCCGGCATCGCGACCTTCGAATACGACCTGGAAGCCCCTGGTGCACCGTGGCCCTTCGCCCCCGGCCGCTTCGCCGGCATCGTCGTCACCAATTACCTGCACCGGCCCTTGTTGCCGGCACTGCTGTCGGGCCTGGCGCCGGGCGGCCTCCTGATCTACGAAACCTTTGCCCTTGGCAACGAAGCCTTTGGCAAGCCGTCGAATCCCGCCTTCCTGCTGCGTCCCGGCGAATTGCTGGAACTGGCCGGGGCAAACTGCCTGCAGGTGCTGGCTTACGAGGACGGCGTCATTGCCGATCCGAAGCCGGCGCGGGTGCAGCGCCTGTGCGCGGCAGGGTGGGCGTATGCATTCTCCGGGGCGAAGCTCGACCATTTATCTGGTCGGGAATGAACCATATTGGCGGACGATCCGCTACAATCAGATTTTTATTTTTCGGCACGTTCCACTGAATATGATTAAGGGCAGCATTGTAGCAATCGTCACGCCAATGTTCGACGACGGCAGTCTCGACCAGGACAGCCTGCGCAAACTGATCGATTGGCATGTGGACGAAGGCAGCGACGGCATCGTCATCGTTGGCACCACCGGCGAATCGGCGACGGTCAGCCCGGAAGAGCACGGCGAACTGATCAAGCTGGCGGTGGACCATGCCGCCGGCCGCATCCCGGTGATCGCCGGCAGCGGTGGCAATTCGACCGTCGAAGCCATCGCGCTGACCCGTCACGCCAGGGAAGTCGGTGCCGACGCCTCGCTGCAGGTGGTGCCGTACTACAACCGTCCCACCCAGGAAGGCATGTACCGCCACTTCAAGGCCATTGCCGAAGCGGTCGACATCCCGATCATCCTGTACAACGTGCCCGGCCGTACGGTCGCGGACATGAGCAACGAGACCATCGCGCGCCTGGCGCAGATCGACAATATCGTCGGCGTGAAAGATGCCACCGGCAACATCGGCCGCGGCATCGAGCTGCTGAGCATGGTCGACAAGTCCTTCGCCGTGTACTCGGGCGACGATCCGACCGCGATGGCGCTGATGTTCTGCGGCGGCGCCGGCAATATCTCGGTTACCGCCAACGTCGCCCCGCGCGCGATGCACGAACTGTGCGCGGCCGCCATGGCCGGCGACATCGCCCGCGCCATCGAGATCAATAAACGCGTGATGGCATTGCACGCCAAGCTGTTCATCGAGCCGAACCCGGTGCCGGTCAAGTGGGCCCTGGCGGAAATGGGCAAGATGCCCGCCGGCCTGCGCCTGCCGCTGGCACCCCTGTCGAGCTCCTTCCACGACACCGTTCGCGGCGCGCTGGTTGGCGCGGGCCTGCTCCCACAATCCTGAGTCCCGCAAGGGTGTTGGTTTACCGATCTGAAATAGTGATTTGCGATATGACTAAAAGCAACAAGATGACCTTCCCGCTTGCGAACGTTTCCGCGCCTGCCGCACGCGTCGTCGCCCTGACCGCGCTGGCGCTGTCGATGGCGGCGTGCACCACCATTTTCGAATCCGACCGGGTGGACTACAAGTCCTCCAAGAAAGCGGCGCCGCTGGACGTGCCGCCGGACCTGACCCAACTGCAGAAGGACAATCGCTATGCCGTGCCGGAAGGCCGTGGCGTGGCCACCGCGTCCGGCATGGGCGCGGGCACGCAGGCCGCTCCGGCGCGGGCCTTGCCGCCGCCAGTGGCACGATCGGCCCGGTCTCGACCGAGGCTGTGCGCGTCGAGCGCGCCGGCGACCAGCGCTGGCTGGTGGTCAAGCAGACCCCCGAGCAGCTCTGGCCGCAACTGCGCCAGTTCTGGGAAGAGGCCGGCTTCACGATCGCCAGCGAATCGCAGACGACCGGCACCATGGAAACCGAGTGGCAGGAAAACCGCTCGAAGATCCCGCAGGACATGCTGCGCAGCACCCTGGGCCGCGTGTTCGGCAATGCCTACTCGACCGGCGAGCGCGACAAATACCGCACCCGCCTCGAGCGCCTGCCGGACGGCTCGACCGAAATCTACATCAGCCACCGCGGCGCCGAAGAGGTGCTGAGCGGCGCCCAGAAGGAAACCACGGTCTGGACCGTGCGTCCGAACGATCCGGCGCTGGAAGCCCAGTTCCTGGGCCGCCTGGTGGCACGCCTGACCGGCGCCACCGAGCCGGCGCAGGAAAAGGCCGCGCAGGAAACGGTTGCCAACGCCACGCAGGCGCCGCTGCACGCCAAGCTGGTGGGCAACGCTGTCGAAGTCGACGAGGGTTTCGACCGCGCATGGCGCCGCGTCGGCCTGGCGCTCGACCGCGTCGGCTTCACCGTCGAAGACCGCGACCGCGTCCAGGGCGTCTACTTCGTGCGCTACGTCGATCCGGACGGCTCGAACAAGGAAGGCTTCTTCTCGCGCCTGTTCAGCTTCGGCGAGTCCGAGAAGGCCAAGGAAGCGCAGCGCTACCGCGTGATCGTCAAGGGCGCCGACACCGGCACCAGCAGCACGGTGACGGTGCAGGACAACGCCGGCCAGCCGGATACCTCGGCGACCGCGACCAAGATCCTGACGCAGCTGAACGACGAGCTGAAGTAAGCGTCAATCATGCTCAGCAAAAAGCCGGCCCGTGTGGCCGGCTTTTTTACGTTCGCGCCCCCAGGAAAGAGAGCACGGGTGCTGCCCATCCGTAGGGTGGAGTCCCGACTCCACGCGGCCGTGCCTGCGCAGGCCCGACGGTAAAGAGCATCGGAATGCCTGCGTGCTGGGCGACGCGTCCTGAGCGCGATGCATGTGCTGTACCGCGTGGAGTCGGGACTCCACCCTGCGAACCTTCAGACGCTGGGTTTCCTACGTAAGTGACGCAAAGGCAGAGTGCGCCAGTGGCACCCATCCGTAGGGTGGAGTCCTGACTCCACGCGGCCGTGCCTGCGCCGGCCCGACGGTAAAGAGCACCGGGCTGCACGGGTACCGCTCCAGGAGAATGGGAACACTGTGCATCCGGCGCACCGCGTGGAGTCGGGACTCCACCCTACGCCCCAATTGACATGCGTGCAGCTGTAGGGTGGGCGCCCCGAGCCCACCGTCCACAAACCGCCAGGCGAAAAAAAACCGGCCCGTAGGCCGGCTTTCGCATCAGAAAAAATCTGATTACTTCTTGGCAGCGTCAGCAGCAGCGTCAGCAGCGGTCGAAGCAGCCGAAGCGGCTTCCGAAGCAGCAGCCGAAGCGGTAGCGGCAGCAGCAGCAGCGTCAGCAGCTGGGGTGGTAGCAGCAGCGTCAGCCGGTGCAGCAGCAGGAGCAGCAGCGTCGGTGGTGGTCGTGGTGGTGGTTGCAGCAGGAGCTTCGGTCGCAGCTGGGGTGGTGGTAGCAGCGTCTTCTTTCTTCGAGCAAGCAGCCAGGGCAACAGCCATCAGGGAGATGATCAGCAGGGATTTTTTCATGATTTTTTCCTTAATTAAGTAAGTACTCTTGTTGTCGCGATTAATAATTACCGGTAATTATCGCTCGTCGGAATTCTCGTGTACTTTCATACTGGTAACAGTGCCTGATAGACAACGGAACCTTCCTAACCCGATATTATAGCCAAATTTACCGAATCGCAATAGAAAAAGCATGCCAAAATGTAAGTATTTTGTGACTTGTTAAGGTTCATTTTGTTACAAGATGCTACAGCAACAAGAATTAGGCCTAACTTGTTGAAATGTATACACAATTAAAGGCCGGTCAGCGTCGTTTTCAGGGCTGGATGCGCCTCTTCCCACAGCAGGCCAAAACGGTGCGCGGGCAGCTCGACGGCACTCGGCATGGCAAAGGCAGCTTCCCCGCGCATGTGGTCGCTATGGAAGCGGCGCAGCACATGCAGATCGTCGGCGATCGTGAAGGAATCGGTGAGGTGACGCAGCGTGCGCGGTGTCTGGCGGCACTCGATCAGGTGGCCGTAGTCGCGCTGCAGGCGCAGGAAGCGCGGCGCATGGCGTTCGATGTGGCGGCTGTCGTGCAGCGCCAGGCGCAGCCGGCCGCCGGCCGCGAAAGCCGCGCAGCAGCGTCTCGACATCCACCGCGCCCAAGGGAAAGACCGAACAGTCCGGATCGAACATGTCGAGCCGCATGCGCGCCAGCCCCACTACCTGGCGCCAGTGCGCTTCGCAGTCGCGGCGGGTGTCGAAACGCAGGCTTGCCGGTTCAAGCATGTTCGGTTCCTTTCAGTCAGCCCAGTTCGATCCAGCCGTCCTGGTACCAGGTGTAGAGCGCCTCGAGTACATCGTCGGACGCCTGCTCCAGCGCGGCACCCTCCAGGCGACGCTCGTTCGCCAGCAGGTCCAGCACGGGCTTGTCGGCGCGGCTGACGGCAAACGACTCGCCATTGATGAATACATGCTTGCCGCGATACAGCATCAGCGTCTTGGGCGACAGCTTCAGGCCGCGCTTGGCGGCAGCCTCCATGAAGCGCCCGACGACGAGCGGTTTGCCCGGGGGCGTGAAGAAGACGTTGTGCTTCGGCTCGGACATGTACTCGCCGAAGAAGATCGTCACGTCTTCCTGGTCCCAGCGCACCTTGTTGAGTTCCTCGGTGACGCTGGCGAGCATCTCCTTCGGGATCTCGGCCGGGTTTTTCGCCGGCTGCAGGCCGGGGTCGGCATAGCGGCCCGGCAGGTCGATCGAGTCGGCCATGAACTGGAGAAAAGCTTCGCCAAGTTCCTGGTAAGAGGGCGAGCGGAAGCCGATCGAATAGGTCATGCATTCGCCCTCGGCCACGCCGTCGTGGGCGTAGTGCGGCGGCAGGTACAGCATGTCGCCCGGTTCGAGCACGAATTCCTGTTCCGGCGTAAAGTTCGACAGAATCTTCAGCGGCAGGCCCTCGACCAGCGACAGGTCCTGCTGGGCGCTGATCTTCCAGCGGCGGCGGCCGTGCGCCTGCAGCAGGAAGACGTCGTAGGAATCGAAGTGCGGGCCGACGCCGCCGCCATCGGTGGCATAGCTGACCATCAGGTCGTCCAGGCGCACGTCGGGCAGGAAGCGGAATTCGCGCAGGAGCGCGTCGGCGCGTTCGTCGAACAGGTTCACGCCCTGCACCAGCAGCGTCCATTCGCGCTGGGTGCGCGGCGGCAGCTCAAGCAAGGGGCCGTGCTGCATGTCCCACTGGCCGTCCTGCAGGGTGACCAGGCGCGACTCGACGTGATTCCTGGCGGCGGCTTCGACCAGCTTGTCGAACTTGAGCAGGGGTTTGAAACCGGGGATGGCGTTACGGATCAAGAGTGGCTTCTTGTGCCAGTAATCGCGCAGGAACTGGGCGGGGGTGAGGTTCCCCAGGAGCGGTAAATTTTTCATGCTTCATTATAGCGGAGCGAGCCCCGTGGAGGCCAAAGCAGGGCCATGCACGGCCCATGCGCAGGCAAGGCTGGGGCAGGGGTATAATCCGCAGCTTACAACGAAAGGAAGTGCGATGAAGATTGCCAAGAACACGGTCGTGTCGGTCAACTACAAACTGTCGGATGCGCAGAACAACCTGATCGAAGAAGGCGTGCAGCCGATGGTCTACCTGCATGGCGGTTACGAGAACACGCTGCCGAAAATCGAAGAACACCTCGACGGCAAGGAAGTCGGCTTCACCTCGACCCTGCAGGTCGAGCCGGAAGACGCATTCGGCGACTACGACGCCGAGCTGGTCAAGGTCGAAGACCGCAAGGTCCTGCCCGAGCCGCTGGAAGTGGGCATGCAGTTCGAGGGCATGGCCGACGGCGCGCCGGACGAAGAGCCGCTGATCTTCACCGTCACCGAAATCGCCGACGACAAGGTCGTGCTGGACGGTAACCACCCGCTGGCCGGCATGGCCCTGCGTTTCGAGCTGTCGGTGATCGACGTGCGCGAAGCCACCGCCGAAGAAATCGCCCACGGCCACGTGCACGGCGCCCACGGTCACCACCATGGTGAAGAGGAAGAGGGCGGCGACGAAGGCGAGCCGGGCGATCATTTCCGTAGCCAGCCGCTGCATTAAGTAGTCGAGAACCGGGAACCTGGTGTCCCCGGTTTTGCATTGGGCCTTGCGTAGGGTGGACGGCTGAACCCGAGCATGGGCAGGCACGCTGCCGTGATGCCGTCCACGCGTTCAAGCGCCGGATGCCGGTCGCGAGGTTTCGGGTGGTGGTTGAACGCGTGGACGGCGCATGCGCTGCCTCGGTGCAGGCATCGAGGTGGAGCCTTCCACCCTACGGTTTCGACATGCGGGACGAACGGGCGAGGTGACGAATCCGATGTCCGCGTGGGCACGGGGCGCCCACCCTACGAACCAAGGCGAATCGAACATGCGCGGTGGGCACGGGGCGCCCACCCTACGAACCAAGGCGAATCGAACATGCGCGGTGGGCACGGGGCGCCCACCCTACGCGTGCCAACTTTCGTAGGGTGGGCGCCCTGTGCCCACGCGGGACATGCCGCAACGCTCGGCGTTTCGTTCGCCCTGACCGAAACGGCGCCTGAAGGGCTTATTCCCCCGCCTCCTTCAGCCTGAACAGGTTCTTCTCCCCCGGCCTGACATCCACCTCGACCGCCTCGCCCCCCACCGACAGGTGCCCCACATTCTCGCGCCATTCGATCGCCGGATGGCCGTTCTTCGGCAGTGCCGCGCTGTCGACCAGCAAAACCTTGCCTCCAAAGCGCTGCGCCAGCGCCTGGACCTGCTTGCGCGCGGAGGCGAAGCCGTCGAAGGTGGCGGGAGCACGCCGCAGCAGGCTACGCAAGCCCGTGGGTTCGGCCAGGGGTTTCAGGTCGCCTTCGGAGAACAGCACGATGGCATCGACCTTGTCTCGCCGCGCGAGCGTGAACAGGCGGTTCAGCCAGAAGCGCGTGGCCACCTGCCGGTCTTCGTACTCGCTGTTGCGACCCGCTGCGGCCAGGTAGTGGTTGTTATTCGCCGGCAGGTTGACGGTGGCATACATCACCCGGTCCACCGTCCAGTGGGCATTCTCGGCATAGCTGCGAAAGCGCGGGCTGGTCGACAGGCGCGTGAGCGGGAGCTTCTTCGCGCCGAGCGACTCCGGCTCGCCGTGGAACAGCTCGCGCATGCGGTTCAGGCGTTCGGCCGCGTTGGTGCGGCCCGCCGTGTTGCGGCATTCGGTCCAGTCGCTCCCCGCCGGCAGCACGATGACGGGACGCCTCGCGCGCTCGAGCAGTTCGCGCCGTTCCTGGTACAGCTTGTCGCCGCAGGGTTCCTGCACGCCCTTGATGCCGGTGACGACGACAAAGGCGAGCGAGCTGTCGTTGGTGTCGGCCAGGGCCTTCTTGAAGCGGGTGTCGCCGGGCACGGCGAAACTGTGGCCAATGATGCCGAAGCGGTGCGCGGCGCCGTCAGGCCGCGCCTTGCGGGCGTCAAGGCGGGCGCCGTGGCGGGCCAGTTCGTGCTTCTTGTCCGGTACCCCGTCCCTTGCGACGGCAGACGACGCGCACGCCGCCACGCACAGCGCGGCGGCCAGCAGGGCGGCGACGCGCGGGCGCCCCATCAGGCGGTGCCGCTCACGGCGCAACTGTCGGCAGCGAGACGCTTCAGTTCATACAGGCGCGCGAGGGCTTCGCGCGGCGTCAGCGCATCCGGGTCGAGTTCGGCCAGGGCGTCGAGCAGCGCGGGCGCAAGCTGGGGCTCCGGCGCAGCGGCAGCAGCCGCGGCATCGGCGTCCTCAGGCTCGTCGCAGGGCAGCGCGAACAGATCGAGCTGCGGTGTGCTGCCCACCGCCTGCGATTCCAGCCGCGCCAGGTGCTTGCGCGCAGCCTTGATGACGCCCGGCGGCACGCCGGCAAGTTGCGCCACCTGCAGGCCGTAGCTCTGCGACGCGGGGCCTTCCTGCACCGCGTGCAGGAAGACGATGCTGTCCTTGTGCTCGACCGCCGACAGGTGCACGTTGGCCGCGCTCGGGTGGGTCTCGGGAAGCTGGGTCAGCTCGAAATAGTGGGTGGCGAACAGGGTAAAACTGCGGCTGCTGTCGATCAGGTGGCGCGCAATCGCCCAGGCCAGCGCCAGGCCATCAAACGTGGACGTGCCGCGCCCGACTTCGTCCATCAGGACCAGCGAGTGCTCGGTGGCGCCGTTCAGGATCGCGGCCGATTCGGTCATCTCCACCATGAAGGTCGAGCGCCCGCCGGCCAGGTCGTCGTTGGCGCCGATGCGGGTGAAGATGCGGTCGATCGGGCCGATGGTGGCGCTGGTCGCCGGCACGTAGCTGCCCACATAGGCCAGCAGGACGATCAGCGCGGTCTGGCGCATGAAGGTCGATTTACCGCCCATGTTCGGGCCGGTGATCAACAGCAGGCGCCGGTCGTTCGAGAGCTTGCAGTCGTTGGCGATGAAGCGCTCGATCTGGCGCTCCACCACCGGGTGGCGGCCCTCGACGATGCTCAGGCAGGGCGCGTCGACCAGGGCAGGGGCGCACCAGTTGTGGGCCAGCGCGTGGTTGGTGAGTGCCACCAGCGCGTCGATCTGCGCCAGGCCGGCGGCCACGCTTTGTAACTCGCCGATGTGCGGTGCCAGGCAGGCCAGCAGCTCGTCGTAGAGCTGCTTCTCGCGCACCAGCGCCTTGTCCTGCGCCGACAGCGCCTTGTCCTCGAAGGCCTTGAGTTCCGGCGTGATGTAGCGCTCGCAGTTCTTCAGGGTCTGGCGGCGGCGGTAGTCATCCGGCACCTTGTCGGCCTGGCCGTTGGTGACCTCGATGTAGAAGCCGTGCACGCGGTTGTATTCCACGCGCAGGTTGGCAATCCCGGTGCGGGCGCGCTCGCGCGTTTCCAGGTCGACCAGGAACTGGCCGGCGTTTTCCGACAGCGCGCGCAGTTCGTCCAGCTCGGCATCGAACCCGGGTGCGAACACGCCGCCGTCGCGCACCATCGCGGCCGGTTCAAGGGCCACCGCACGCGCCAGCAAATCCGCGCAGGCCGTCGGCGTCTGGATGGCGTCGTGCAGTGCGCGCAGCAGGCAGGAGTCGCCGGGGATGAAGCAGCGCGCCACTTGCTCGCGCAGTGCCGGCAGCTGCTTGAGGCCATCGCGCAGGCTGGCCAGGTCGCGCGGACGCACGCTCAGGAGGGCGATGCGCGTGGTGATGCGTTCGATATCGGGCACCTCGCCCAGCGTCCCGGACAAGCCCGCACCCGCGTCCGCCTGGGCCAGTGCGGCGATGGCTTCATGGCGCGAACGGGCGACCGCCTGGTCGCGCCGTGCATGGTGCAGCCAGTGGCGCAGCAGGCGCGAACCCATCGCCGTCTTGCAGCCGTCCAGCAGCGAGAACAGCGTGGGCGACCCTGGCCGCGGATGGTCTCGGTCAGTTCCAGGTTGCGGCGGGTGGCGGCGTCCAGGCCGATGAATTCGTTTTCGCTTTCGACCGAAAGACTGTTCACGTGCTGCAGGCCGCGCCCTTGCGTCGCCTGGGCATAGCGCAGCAGCGCACCGGCCGCGCCAAACGCGGCACCGAGTCCCTCGGCGCCGAAGCCGGTGAGGGTGGCCACGTTCAGCTGGTCGAGGAGGGCCTTGTGGCCCTTGACGACATCGAAATGCCAGTCGGGCACGCGCTGGGTGTGTGCAATCGGATCGTCGTCGAAGAATCCGCCATGCGCCCCATCGTCGGCGCGCAGGATCTCGGCCGGGGCGATGCGTTCCAGTTCCTGGGCCAGCCGCGTGTCGACGGTTTTCGCGTCGCCGGAAAATTCCATCAGGCGCAGCGCGCCGCTGGCCAGCGACAGCCAGGCCAGGCCGACCGTGACGTTCTTGCGCGCGGGCAGAGAGTACAAAGCCAGCAGCGGGCGCTCGGCCTTTTCCGGCAGCAGGTCGGAATCTGTCAGGGTGCCGGGCGTGACCACGCGCACTACCTTGCGCTCGACCGGACCCTTGGACGTTGCGGGGTCGCCGATCTGCTCGCAAATCGCACAGGATTCGCCCAGTTTCACGAGTTTGGCCAGGTAGCCGTCCAGCGAGTGGAAAGGCACGCCGCACATCTTGATCGGATTGCCGTTCGACGCGCCGCGCGCGGTCAGGGTAATGCCGAGGATGCGCGCGGCCTTTTCGGCGTCGTCGTGGAATAGCTCGTAGAAGTCGCCCATGCGGTAGAACACCAGCATGGTGGGGTAGTCGGCCTTGATGCGCAGATATTGCTGCATCATGGGCGTGTGCTTCTCCGACGCTGCTTTTGCCGCGGCGGCGTTGATTTCGGTAGGGACGGTGGTCATGTCGATCGGGTTCTGGGAGGCCGGGCGGCGGCGCCGGGCCAGGACCGACATTCTACAACCATCGGCTGGGCTGGAGATGGCGAAGTGATAGCGCCGGGGCGGCGAGCGCACCCGGCAGCCGGTGTCCGCTATCGCGGCTGGTGGCACACCGCTTCGATATTGTTGCCCTCCGGGTCGATCACGAAGGCGCCGTAGTAATGAGGGTGGTAGTCCGGGCGCAGGCCGGGTGCGCCGTTGTCCTTGCCGCCGGCAGCAATGGCCGCCTCGTAGAAGGCATCGACCTGCGCGCGGCTGGCGGCACGCCAGGCCAGGTGGCAGCCGGTCGTGGCCGCGGGACCACCGTAGGGCGAGGGGCCATCGACAAACCAGACATCGGTCTTCTTGCCGTCGGGCTCAAGCGCGTCGGGACGCGCAAAGCCCAGTACGTTCATGCCGTAGTTGCCCTCGGCATGCAGGCTGTAGCCCAGTGGCGCGAGCGCCGCGCTGTAAAAGGCCTTGGTGCGGCCGATATCGGTCACGCGAAACGTCATGTGGTCGAGCATGTGATCCTCCCTGGATGGATGTGTCGTGCGGATAGAGCGCACAACTGTATATCCATCCAGTAAAGGTGGCAAGATCAACAATGCATTTTATGCAAGACGGGTGGCAGTGGGGCCGACATCAGATGAAATCGTCGAAGCCGCTCGGCGTCACCGCGTCCGATGCGCGCATCTTCGACACCGTGAGCACTCGCCTGATCAGGGATTCGGGAACCTCGGCTTCCTCGAGGTAGTCGCGCGCGAAGTCGGCGCCGTGGGCATTCTTGAGCATGAGGCCGACATCGACAAGGTGTTCGCGGTGCAGGTCGTTGCGTCGTTCGAGCTGGATGTGTCGCATGGTGCTTCCCCCAAGTGTGTTGAAAATGGTGCGGGCCCCAGCTCAGGGCCCTTTGTCCTTTAACTGCGCAGCAGCTTCATGATCGTCTCCAGCCGGTAGGGCTTGGGCGTGAACAGGTATTGGCGCTTGCGGTCGGCCAGCAGGGCCGGCAGCGTGTAGCCGGAAGTGAGCACCACTTTAATGCGCGGATACATATCGCTCACGGCGTCGGCCAGCTGCAGCCCCGTCATGCCAGGCATCATCACGTCGGAGAAGATGGCGTCGATGTCGTCGTGTTGCCCGAGCAGGTCCAGCGCGTCCCTGGCCGAGTTGGCGACCATGACCTCCAGCCCCTCGCTGCTGAGCAAGGCCTCGGCTAGGTTGGCCAGGTCTTCCTCGTCGTCGACCACCATCACCTTGCGGACCAGGCTGCCGGACTGGGCGTGTTCGTTCTCTCGCTCGCCATGCGCGGGCATGGCGCGTGGCTTCGTCATGCTGGAAAAAGACCAGTCGACATTCAGTGTAGCCTGCATTGCAATTTTCCCGATCGATTGCATACCAACCCGCCTTTCCTGTTCGGGTACGGAACAGGCTTCAGTATGAAGCAAACGGTGAATCCGCAGCGAACGATTGCCCGCGCGGTCGCTCGCCCATCCAAGCCGGTCTTTTTGCCGGTCCGAAACCGTTCCAAAAGGAACGGCACGAAAATAAAATAGGGAGCTGGTCTTGATTTATCGCTGAACGACGTAACCCAAGTAGCATGGCAACTCAACGAAAAACGATCCTGGTGATCCATTCATCGGACCACACCCCCGCCGACATCCGCAGTTTGCTGGGGAGCATGGGCCACATCGCCGTGACCGTCACCCGGCAAGCGGCGCTGAAGTTGCTCGGCACAGTGCGTTTTGACGTCATCTTCACCGCCATGTCCGGCAGCGCGGAGGGCGAGGCGAGCGGCTATGTGCAGAAGCTGCGGGCGCTGGCGCCGGGCGCCGCTATTGTCGGCATCGAGCCCCCGGCGCTCCGGCCGCCAACGAAGCGTGGCAGGCGCAATGCGACGCGACGGTGGCCGAGCCGCTGTCCACGTCCAAGATCCAGTGGGTACTCGACTTCGACCTGCGCTACTTCGGAAGCTGACGAGTGGGGGCATGCGTACGGGATAATGTGTTAATTATGTTCATAACTTTTCCCTGTGCGATGGCGGATCGTTTAGACTTGCGTATCCTTTTCCTCGATGGCTACGATGTACGATTCCACTAACGCGCCCAGCACGCCCACCCACCCCGGGGTCGTGCGCAGCAACCTCGATTTTCCGGTAGTCGGCATCGGTGCCTCCGCCGGCGGTCTGCCTGCACTGGTGCAGCTGTTCGAAAACATGCCAGCAGTAAACGACATGGCCTTCGTGGTGATCCTGCACCTCTCGCCCAGGCATCCGAGCTCGGCGGCGGCGATCCTGCAGCGTGCCACCCGCATGCCTGTCATTCAAGTCAGTTCGCGCGTCCACATCGAGCGTGGCCACGTGTACGTGATTGCTCCCAACCAGCAGATGTCGATGATGGACGGCTTGCTGGTGGTCGACCAGCTCGACCGGCCGCGCGGCAAGCATATCGCCATCGACATGTTCTTCCGTACCCTGGCCGAAGTGCACCGCGAGCGCGCGGTGGCGATCGTCTTGTCCGGTACCGGTGCCGATGGGGCGGTCGGCCTGGCGCGGGTCAAGGAGCAGGGCGGCGTCACGATCGTGCAGGCGCCGATTGACGCGGAACACGAAGGCATGCCGGCCGCGGCCATTCTCACCGGCGCCGTCGATTTCGTGCTGCCCGTAATCGAGATGCCGCAAAGGCTGATCGACCTGTGGAACAATGCCCGCAGCATCGAGCTGCCGCCGGTGGACGATGGCGACGCGCCGCTCGCGCTGACGACCAGCCCGGTCGATACCGCCGACGCCGAGCACGCCCTGCGCGACATCCTTGCCGGGCTGCTGAACAATACCGGCCACGATTTTCGCCATTACAAGCGCGCTACCGTGCTGCGCCGTGTCGAGCGCCGCATGCAGGTGCGCGGCATGCGCACACTGCCCGAATACCGTGACCTGCTCGCCTCCGACGCCGCCGAGCACAAGGCCCTGCTGGCCGACATGCTGATCGGCGTGACCAATTTCTTCCGCGACCGCGAGGCCTTCGAGGCGGTCGAGCGCGAGATCATTCCGGAACTGTTCAAGGACAAGGGCCCTAGCGACGAGGTGCGTGTCTGGACGGCGGCCTGCGCCACCGGCGAGGAAGCCTATTCGCTGGCGATGCTGCTGGCCGACCAGGCCGCGCAGTCCGACCATCCGCCGAGCTACCAGGTGTTCGCATCGGACATCGACGATCGCGCCATCGCCAGCGCGCGCTCGGGGTCCTTCTCCTCCGCGATCATTACCGACGTGGCGCCGGCGCGCCTGCGCCAGTACTTCACCAAGGAAGAAGACCGCTACCGCATCCGCAAGTCGCTGCGCGACCATATCCTGTTCGCTTCCCACAACCTGCTGCGCGATCCGCCGTTTTCCCGGCTCGACCTGATTTCCTGCCGCAACCTGCTGATCTACCTGAACCGCGAAGTCCAGACCCGCGTACTGCAGATCTTCCATTTCGCGCTGAAACCCGGGGGCTACCTCTTCCTCGGCAGTTCCGAGTCGGCCGAGTCGGTGTCCGAATATTTCGTTCCGGTAGACAAGAAGAACCGGATCTACCGCGCCCGCGGCGGCATGCGCACCGTGAGCTACCAGCCCTCGAGCTCGGCTGCGGCCGGTGCGCGCCCGGTCGAGACGGTCCGTTCCAAGACCACGGGCAAGCGCCAGTATTCCTATGCCGAGCTGCACCAGCGCGCTGGCCCAGCGCCGCCGTCGGCCATCGTCGACGCCGAAGGCAATATCGTGCACATGTCGGAGCAGGCGGGGCAGTTCCTGCGCCTTGCCGGCGGCGAGCCCTCGCGCAGCCTGCTGACCCTGGTGCTGCCGGAACTGCGCCTGGAACTGCGCTCGGCGATGTACCAGGCCTCGCAGAATGGCAACAACGTCGATTGCCGGCCGATCGAATTGCATGAGAAACCCGAGCTTGGCACCGTCGCCATGACGGTGCGGCCCTTCCGTGACGAGGAGGCCGACACCGACTTCCTGCTGGTGCTGTTCAAGCGCGCCGAACCGGCGGCCGAACGCACCGCCGTGTCGACCACGTATGGCAGCCACGACGTGGTGCTGTCCCAGCTCGAAGCGGAACTGCAGCGCAAGCGCGAGCAGTTGCAGGAAACGATAGAGAATTCGGAAATCTCGACCGAGGAATTGCGCGCATCGAACGAGGAACTGCAGGCAATTAACGAAGAGCTGCGTTCGGCCACCGAGGAGCTGGAAACGAGCAAGGAAGAGCTGCAATCGGTCAACGAGGAGCTTGTCACCGTCAACTATGAACTGAAGGTGAAGGTCGAAGAAACCGGCAAGGCCAACGACGACCTGAACAACCTGATCGCCTCCACCGACATCGCCACGATTTTCGTCGACAGCGGCCTGCGCATCAAGCGCTTCACGCCGCGCGCGGCCGACCTGTTCTCGATCATTTCCACCGACATCGGCCGCTCCCTGCTCGACCTGACGCACCGCCTCGACTACGACCGACTGGCCGAGGACGTCAGCGCCACCTTCGAGACGCTGCGCCTGGTCGAGCGCGAGGTGCGCAGCACCGAGGGGCGCTGCTATATCGTGCGCCTGCTGCCCTACCGTACCAACGAAGACCGCATCGAAGGCGCGGTGATGACCTTCTTCGACATCACGGCGCGGCGCCAGGCCGAGGAGCAGGCACGCGCCAGCGAGGCGCGCATGCGCATGGTTGCCGAGAGCACCGACGACTATGCCATCATCACCCTCGATGAGGAGGGACTCGTCACCAGCTGGAACAACGGCGCCACGCGCCTGTTCGGCTGGAACTTCCAGGAGATGGAGGGGCAAAGCACGGTGCGCCTGTTCGCGCCGGAAGACGTGGTCGCCGGCGTGCCGGTCGACGAATTGCGGCGCGCCCGCGCCGAGGGTCGCGCCGAGGACGAGCGCTGGCACATGCGCAGGGACGGCAAGCGCGTCTACTGCAGCGGCGTGACGACACCGCTGCGCAATGGCGAATTCCATGGCTACGTGAAGATCGCGCGCGACGCCACGGCGCGCGAGTCGGAAGTGCAGAACGCGGTCGCCCTCAAGGACGAGTTCCTGTCGGTGATGTCGCACGAGCTGCGCCATCCGCTGAACATGATCAACATCAACGTCGAACTGCTGGCGCGCATGCCGGAGATCCGCAAGTCCCCGGTCTTCACGCGCGCCGCCAGCACGATCCGCAACGCGGTGATCAGCCAGGCGAAAATCATCGACGACCTGATGGACATGTCGCGGGTACGCACCGGCAAGCTGTCGCTGGCGATGGCCCCGGCGGCGCTGGGCCCGATGCTGCAGGGCATCGCCGAGGTCCAGCGTGCCGACCCGTCCACGCGCGACGTCAGCATCGACGTCGTCAACGATGCCGACGATGCCTATGTGCTGGCCGACATGGTGCGCATCGAACAGGTGATGATGAACCTGCTGAGCAACGCGGTGAAATTCACGCCGGCCGGCGGGCGCATCGAAGTGCGCATCGGGCGCGACGACGGGCACGCCCGCGTCGACGTGGTCGACAACGGCCAGGGCATCGCACCGACTTTCCTGCCGCACGTGTTCGACATGTATGGCCAGAGCACCTCGGTGACGACGCGCTCGAAGGGCGGCCTGGGTATCGGCCTGGCGCTGGTGCGCGAGATCGTGGCGCTGCACGGCGGACGGGTCGAGGCCTACTCCGAAGGCGTGGGCAAAGGTTCCCGTTTCAGCTTCTGGCTACCGCTGCTCGACGGCCGCGCGATTCCCCAGGACGAGTCCACAGGCGACATCCATGACACCATGGCCGGGCTGCGCATCCTGGCCGTCGACGACATGGAAGAGATGCTGATGGTCTTCAAGTCCCTGCTCGAGATGGGCGGCGCGACCGTGTTCGAAGCCACCGGCGCGCGCGAGGCGCTCGAGATTCTCGAACACGAACCGGTCGATCTCCTGATCTCGGATATCTCGATGCCGGAAATGGATGGCTACGAATTGCTGCGCCGCGTGCGCGAGGATCCGAAACTAGCGGCACTGCCGGCGATCGCCGTCAGCGGCATGCAGCGCGACATCGATATCGCCCAGGCGCGCAGTGCCGGCTTTTCGGCCCACCTCGGCAAACCGGTGTCGATCGACGGCTTGCACGCGATCATCCATGAACTGCTGCCGCGGCGCGTGGCCGGCGCCGGGCAGGACTGAACGCGGCAGGGCGTAGCGAAGACAAGGCGCGCCGGCCGTGCCTTGTCGATATGCTTTACAGGCGCCGCGCTGGCCTTTGCTGGCGGCTTGCCAAGCGCTTGATATCGCGCAGATTCCGAATGCGGCGCGAAACTTGCTTCATGGTTTATTCCAACAATAAGGAGAGCCCATGCGCCACGCTGCCCGACGTCTCGCCCCCGCCATCGCGACCTTCCTGTTTTGCGCCTCCGCTTCGGCCACCGTTATCGGCACCAACTCCCGATACGCGCTCGTCGATGGCAGTGAAGCGACCCGTCAGCTCCGGGTCAATGCGCGCGGCATTATTTCCGACCTGAACATCTACCTTGAATTTTCGAAATGCGACGACCCGCCGATCGGCGCGGACGGCAGCCGCTGCATCGGACGCGGCATTCCGTATGAGGACGAGTTCTCGTTCGCATTGATTGCGCCGGACGGCCGGCGCGTCGACCTGGTCCGTGCCTACGGTACCTACAACGAAACCGGGCGGGCAGCGGCGCCGGCCGCGTTGGCGTGAGCTTCGACGATGAAGCGGCAAACCGCCCAGGTCCTCGCATCAGCGCCGGCGTGTTCCGGCCCGAGCAGGCGCTGTCGGCCTTCGACGGGATGGAAATGTACGGCAGCTGGACCCTGTACATGCAGGATTTCTTCCCGAGCGATCCGCTCGAATACTTCCGTGCCCGCGTGGCGATTACGCCCGACGCCAACGGCGCCGTCCAGGTGCCGGAGCCGGCGACGCTCGCGATGCTGGGCCTGGGCCTGTGCGGGATCGGCGCGGCACGGCGCAGGCGCGCGGCCGCGTAAATCGTCCATGGCGGCAGCCGGGCCAGGTGCTCAGCGCGACAGGATCAGCTTGGCGCCAAGCCCGATGAACACGGTGCCGGCAAGACGGTCGAGCCACTTGCCGGCACCTGGTTGACGCTCCAGCCAGGCCCCGATGGCGCCCGCGAAATAGCCGAGCAGGCCGAACAGGACCGCCGCCTGCACGGTGAAGGTCACGCCCAGCGCCAGCATCTGGCCCGGCACGTTGCCGTTGGCGGGCACCACGAACTGCGGCAGCAGCGACAGGAAGAACAGCACCACCTTCGGGTTGATGGCGTTCGCCAGCAGGCCCTTCATGAACAGCTTGCGCAGCGAGTGCGGGGCAACGTCCTTGCTGGCGGTAGCGCCGCCCTGGCTGCGCAGCGCGCCGATGCCGAGCCACACCAGATAGACGCCGCCGCCGATGCGCAGCGCGTCGAAGGCGGCCGGGTTGGCGGCAATCGCCGCGCTGACGCCGACCACGGCCAGCAGCGTGTGGCTCAGGCACCCCAGCGCGCATCCCAGTCCGAACACCATGCCGGGTCGGCGTCCCTTCGACATGCCCAGGCCGAGCACCATCAGGTTGTCCGGGCCGGGAGAGGCGGTGAGCAGGATGGCGGCGAGCAGGAAGGCGAGGAACTGGTCGGGTGCGAGCATGGTTTTCTTATTCGAATAATGATGCGGACGTAGGGTAGGCGGGTTCCCCGCCTACGCGTTCAACCACGGCAAGAAATTACCGGTACGGATATGCGAGCCGCTGTCGAACGCGTAGGCGGGAGACCCGCCTACCCTACGAATCATGCTTCCGCGACCCGCCTGGCGATATGCGCCAATGCGTCGTCCACCTGGTCGATCAGGATCAGGCACAGGTCGCCCGCGTTCAAGCGCGCGAGCGCGCGGTCGATCGCGACGAATTCTCCGTTGATCTCTTCGATGTGGGTGGTGCGGGTGGCGCCGGTCAGACCCTGGCGCAGCAGGGCGACGACTTCGCCGTCCGGGCGGCCGCGCTGGCACTGGTCCTGGTAGAGCAGCACGTCATCGAAGGACTTGCCGAGGATCTCGGTCTGCTGGGTGATGTCCTGGTCACGGCGGTCGCCGGCGCCGCTGATCACGACCAGACGGCGCTTGGCAGGCATGTTCTCCACCGCCGACACCAGGGCCGCGATCGCGTCCGGATTGTGGCCGTAGTCGGCAATCAGGGTGGCGCCCCGATAATCGAACACATTGAAGCGGCCGGGCGCGTTGTCGCTTTCGCCGACGAAGGTTTTGAGGCCGAGGCGGATCTTGTCCCAGTCCAGGCCGACGGCCCAGGCCGCGGCCACCGAGGCCATCACGTTCTCGACCTGGAACCCGATCACGCCGCCGCGGGTGATCGGCACTTCCGCCAGGGCGATCCTCGTCTCCTGCCTGCCCCGGGCGCAGACCAGGAAGCCATTGTCGACGAAGACCACGCGCCGGCCCTGGGCACGGTGCATGGCGATGAGCGGCAGGCCGCCATCCTGGGCGAAGAAAGTGACGTCGCCCCGGGTGTAATCCGCCATTTCGGCAACGATCGGATCGGCCGCGTTCAGCACCGCCATGCCGCCTTCGACGACGTTCTGGACAATCACGCGCTTCAGCACCGCCAGGTCTTCCAGCGTGGTGATGTAGTTCAGGCCGAGGTGGTCGCCGGCGCCGATATTGGTCACCACCGCCACCTGGCAGCGGTCGAAGGCCAGGCCTTCGCGCAGCAGGCCGCCGCGCGCGGTCTCGAACACGGCCGCGTCCACGTCCGGGTGCAGCAGCACGTTGCGCGCGCTGCGCGGGCCGCTGCAGTCGCCGCTGTCGATGCGGCGGCCTTCGATGTAGACGCCATCGGTGTTGGTCATGCCGGTGCGCAGGCCGGAAGCCGTCAACAGGTGGGCGATCAGGCGCACCGTGGTCGTCTTGCCGTTGGTGCCGGTGACGGCGACTACCGGGATACGGCCGTCGTCGCCGTCCTTGAACATCATGTCGACGATGGCCGAGCCGATGTCGCGGCTCTTGCCGAACGAAGGCGACAGGTGCATGCGCAGGCCCGGCGCGGCGTTCACTTCGACGATGCCGCCGTGCTGGTCCTCGATGGGTTTCAGGACGCTGTCGCAGACGAGGTCGACGCCGCAGATGTCCAGGCCCACCATGTGCGCCGCAGCGATTGCGCGCGCCGCCACTTCCGGATGGACGTCGTCGGTGACGTCGGTGGCCGAGCCGCCGGTCGACAGGTTGGCGTTGTTGCGCAGGATGACGCGGCGGCCCTTCTCGGGCACGGAGTCGGCCTGCAGGCCCTGTTTGCTCAAGCTGGCCAGGGCGATGTCGTCGAAGCGGATCTTGGTCAGCGAGGTCGAGTGGCCGTTGCCGCGGCGCGGGTCCAGGTTCACCTGTTCGACCAGCTGGCGCACCGTGTGCACCCCGTCGCCCACCACGTTCGGCGGATCGCGGCGCGCGGCGGCCACCAGCTTGTCGCCGATGACGAGCAGGCGGTAGTCGTGGCCCGGCAGGTAGCGTTCGACCAGGATATCGTCGCGGAACTCGGACGCCGAATGGAAGGCGGCCGTGATCTGCTCTTTCGTCATGATGTTGACGGTGACGCCCTTGCCCGGGTTGCCGTCCTTCGGCTTGACCACGACCGGCAGGCCGATCTCTCCGGGCCACGGCCCAGGCGTCGTCGGGGTCGACGGCGGTACGGCCCAGCGGCACGGGCACGCCGGCGGCGTCCAGCAGGCGCTTGGTCAATTCCTTGTCCCGGGCGATGGTTTCGGCAATCGCGCCGGTGGCGTCGATCTCGGCGGCCTGGATGCGGCGCTGCTTGCTGCCCCAGCCGAACATCACGAGGCTGCCTTCGGTCAGGCGGCGGTAGGGAATGCCGCGCTCGACGGCGGCCTGCACGATCGAACCGGTGGACGGGCCGAGGCGCACGTCTTCGTCGAGGTCGCGCAACTGGACCAGCGCGGCCTGCAGGTCGAAAGGCGCATCGTTGCGCGCGGCGTCGATGAGTTGCCGGGCCAGTTCGAGCGCCAGGCGCCCGACTGCTTCCTCGCTGTATTCGACCACGACCTGGTAGATGCCGCTGTCGACGGTGGCGGTGGTGCGGCTGAAGGTGACGGGGCAGCCGGCTTCGGACCTGCAGGGCCAGGGCGACGATTTCCAGTACTTCCGCCAGCGGCACCGGGTCGAGGGTGTCCTCTTCATGGCCCTGCGGCTGCAGGTCGCCGAGCTGGGGAAAGCGCGAACGCAGGCGCGTCTCGAAGCCGGGCAGGGCGGCAATCGATTCCTCGTCCGGGGTGCAGGCGACGATGGCCTCGACCGAGGTGTGGTGGCTCCAGAGGTTAGGGCCGCGCAGGGCCCTTACGCGAGATACTTCCATAAACCTGTATTCCTTTATGAGGGCCGCCCCGTCCGTGGAAGCGGCGGCGCCGATATCCCGGCGGACCGGGACAATGTGTGCACTGGTGTCCCGGCCGGCGGGGACACATGTTTAATAATTCGTTTTCTTGGGCGTGGCGTCGAAGGCGCGCAGGCCGCCGCAGATCAGGTCGTGCGGCAGGCCCAGCGCCCAGGCGCCGGCGGTGGCGGCCAGCACGCTGGCGGGATGCTTGACGGTGGCGGGCTTGATCTTGCCGAGGTCGAGGAGCGAGGTTTCGATCTCGCCTTCGGCCAGCACGATGTGGTTGTTGCGGGCAAAGACCACGCGTTCGCCGCGCGCACGGTGCTCGCGCATGACCGCGAGCTGCTCGTCCATCGCGTAGAAGATCACGCGTCCGTCCGAGAATTCGGCCAGCTTCACCACTTCCGGATCGGCCGCGTTCAGCACCGCGCTGCCGTCGCCCAGGATGACGTCGACCTGGCTGCGGATGACGTTCGCCAGCGCCTCGCTGTCGCGGATATGGAATTCGGCGACGTCCTCCAGGCCTCCCATGTCGGTGACGATGCCCACCGCGCAGCGGTCGTAGGGCAGGCCCTCGGCCAGGATGCTGCGCGCATTCGATTCGAACACGGCCGCTTCCATGTTGCGGTTGATGAGAAGGCGCTCGCCCGCGGCAAAGCCGGTGCAGTCGCCCTTGTGCACCTGGCGGCCGTCGAGGTACAGGCCTTCGCCATTGGCCACGCCCGCATGCTTGCCGCCGGCATTCAGGAGGCAGCCGATCAGGCGCGCGATCAGGCTGGCGCCGAGCTTGCCGGTGACGCCGACGATCGGGATGCGGCCATTCTCGCCATCGCCGAACAGGTGGTCGACGATCGCACGGCCGACGTTGCGCGGCTCGCCCGAAGCCGGCTTGATGTGGGCCAGCAGGCCTGGGCTGGAATTGACTTCGATGATGGCGCCGCGCTGTTCCGACAGGGGGCGCGAGATGTCTTCGCACACGAGGTCGATGCCGGCGATATCGAGGCCCACCACGCGCGCGGCCAGGCTTGCTGCGTGCGCGACTTCCGGGTGGATGCGGTCGGTGACATCATCGGCGACGTTGCCGTTCACCTGGATCAGTACCTTCTGGCCGTCCTGCGGAATCGATTCGGGCGTGAGGCCCTGGCGCCGCAGGTCGAGCAGGATCTCGCTGTCCTGCACGTTCACGCGCCCCAGCGGATGCTCTTCGCTCTCGCCGCGGCGCGGGTCGGTGTTGATCTGCGAAGCGACGAGATCGGTCACGCTGGCCTTGCCGTCGCCCGTCACCCACAGCGACTCGCCCTTGGCGGCGGCCACGACCTGGCGGCCGACCACCAGCAGGCGGTGTTCGTTACCGGGGATGAAGCGCTCGACCAGCACGGCAGTGCTGTCGCCCGCTTCCGAGGCGATGGCATAGGCCGTCCGTACTTCCCCTTCCGTCATGAGGTTCAGCGTCACGCCGCGGCCGTGGTTGCCGTCGACGGGTTTCAGCACCACCGGCAAGCCGATGTCCTGCGCTTCTTCCCAGGCGGCGTCGGCGCTGCGCACCGTGGCGCCTTCCGGCACCGGCACGCCGCATGACGCGAGCAGTTCCTTGGTCAGGTCCTTGTCGCTGGCGATCGATTCGCCGATGGCGCTGGTGCGGTCGGTCTCGGCGGTCCAGATGCGGCGCTGCGCGGCGCCATGGCCCAGCTGCACCAGGTTGCCTTCGGTCAGGCGGATGGAAGGGATGCGGCGGTCGGTGGCGGCGTCGACGATGTGGGCGGTGGACGGGCCCGGGCAGTAGCGGTCGACCAGCTCGGTCAGCTGCGCCACGGTGGCGGCCATGTCAAAGGCTTCGTCGTTGATCGCGGCCATCAGGAGGCGGTGGCCGGCTTCGAGGGCCGCGCGGCCGACGACCGCGTCGCGCGTACGGAAAGCCATCTTGTAGACGGCGTGCTCGCCGGTCGAACGGGTCTTGCCGAAGCCGGTCTTCATGCCGGCCATGTTCTGCAGTTCGAGCACGACGTGCTCGAGGATGTGGCCGGCCCAGGTGCCGCCTTCGAGGCGTTCGATGAAGCCGCCGCGCTCGCCGACGCCGCAACGGTGCTCGACCAGACCCGGCAATAGGGCGGTCAGGCGCTCGTTAAAGCCCGGCAATTTATTCGAGGGGAAGTCTTCCAGTTCGCCGATGTCGATCCAGGCCTCGATCACGGGACGGTAGGTCCAGATGTTCGGGCCGCGCAGGTGCGCTACACGGAGGAACTTGATGTCTTTCTTCTTTGTCATGTAATGATGTCTTGCCGCCAAGGTCTGGTGCACCATGATGGCGTTGCCTATGTTTGCCTGCCTGTGCGCTACCGCACCCACGCGCATACCTACCGCGCATCGGCGTAATTATGCAGCGCACATTGTTATATACTTGCCGGACCGAAGCTTACAGCGCCGTGCCGATTTCTGCCAAATGGCGCTTCCGCACCTGCCGCGCTTCGCCGGGCGGGTCGCCTGGCGCGTCGCGTAGCGCGTCGCATAGCGTGCACCACATCGGACTTTTTCCTCTCGTACATGTAAACCGCTGAGCCGGTTTCCGCGTTACCCCTGTATCCAGAACACGCCCGTCACGGGCAGCCTCAACATAATGACGACTCAACAACTTGTTTCTCCGACATCATTGGCGGCCGCCGCCGGTTTCTTGCCCGACGCCTGGCAGGATGATGTTCGGAAACAGCTTGCACCAGGGGAAAACGCGCTGACCGGCGTGGAGGTTGACCTCGACGCAAAATTACGTTTCATCAAGGGTGTGGTGGTGGTAACAAGCCGCCGCCTGCTGTCGCGCGCGCCCGGCGAAACCGCCTGGCGCGCCTGGCCGATCATTCCTGGTCTGCAGTTGCGCCACCACGACCATGCCGGCGTCGGTCACCTCGAACTGGTGGACGCGGGCGGCCTGCTGGCCAGCTGGCGCTTCACCCTCGGCCAGAACCTGCACGCGATCCGCGTGGTCGACGCTTTTGCCGACCAGGTGAAGTCCGCCGAGACGGGCCTGCCGGTGCTACCGCCCGAGCAGCACACCTGCCCGAGCTGCAAGGCGCCCTTGGAACCCGACCAGGAAGACTGCCCAATCTGCACCAAGGTGCTGCATACGCCGCCGTCCACCTGGACGCTCTTGCGCCTGTGGCGCTTTGCCGTGCCCTACCAGGGCCAGCTGCTGCTCGGCTTCCTGCTGATGCTGGCCAGTACCGCCGCGCACATGATCCCGCCCTACCTGACGATGCCGCTGATGGACAATGTCCTGATTCCTTACCAGAACGGGCAGAAGATCGACAACGATTTGGTCTACCTGTACATGGGCGGCCTGCTGGCCTCGGCCGTGCTGGCCTGGGCGCTCGGCTGGGGCAAGACCTATGTGCTGGCGCTGGTATCCGAGCGCATGGGCGCCGACCTGCGCTCGACCACCTACGAACACCTGCTCAAGCTGTCGCTGGAATTTTTCGGCGGCAAGCGCACCGGCGACCTGATGAGCCGCATCGGCAGCGGGTCGGACCGTATCTGCGTGTTCCTGTCGCTGCACCTGCTCGACTTCCTGTCGGACGTCCTGATGATCATCATGACGGGCGTGATCCTGTTTTCCATCAATCCCTGGTTGGCCTTCATCACCCTGGTGCCGCTGCCCTTCATCGCCTGGATGATCCACGTCGTGCGCGATAAACTCCGCACCGGCTTCGAGAAGATCGACCGCGTCTGGGGCGAGGTCACCAACGTGCTGGCCGATACCATCCCCGGCATCCGCGTGGTGAAAGCCTTTGCCCAGGAAAAGCGCGAAGCCGTACGCTTCCGCGAGGCGAACAAGCACAACCTGGCGGTGAACGATAAATTGAACAAGGTGTGGTCGCTGTTCTCGCCGACGGTGTCCTTCCTCACCGAACTCGGGCTGCTGGTGATCTGGTGCTTCGGCATCTGGCAGGTCTCGCGCGGCGAGATCACGGTCGGTACCCTGTCGGCATTCATCGCCTATTCGGGCCGTTTTTATGTTCGCCTCGATTCGATGAGCCGCATCGTCTCGGTCACGCAAAAATCGGCCTCGGCGGCCAAGCGCATCTTCGACATCCTCGATCACGTCTCGAGCGTGCCGGACCCGGTCAACCCGGTGCAGGTGCCGAAAGTCGAGGGCAATATCGAGCTGCGCGAAGTCGGTTTCCGCTACGGCAACCGGGCCGTCAACCGCGGCATTTCGCTCAATATCCGCGCCGGCGAGATGGTCGGACTGGTCGGCCACAGCGGTTCCGGCAAGAGCACGCTGGTGAATTTGATCTGCCGCTTCTACGACGTGGCCGAAGGCGCGATTTTGCTCGATGGCGTCGATATCCGCTCGTTCGCCGTGGCCGACTATCGCCGCAACATCGGCCTGGTGCTGCAGGAACCCTTCCTGTTCTTCGGCACGATTGCCGAGAACATCGCCTACGGTAAGCCAGGCGCGACGCGCGAGGAAATCATCGCCGCGGCCAGGGCCGCCCACGCCCACGAATTCATCCTGCGCCTGCCGCAGGGCTACGATTCGATGGTGGGCGAGCGCGGCCAGGGCCTGTCGGGCGGCGAGCGCCAGCGCATCTCGATTGCGCGCGCCCTCCTGATCGACCCGCCGATCCTGATCATGGACGAAGCGACGTCCTCGGTGGACTCGGAAACCGAGAAGGAAATCCAGAAGGCGCTCGACAACCTGGTGCAGGGCCGCACCACGATTGCGATTGCCCACCGTCTGTCCACGCTGCACCGGGCCGACCGCCTGGTCGTGCTGGACCGCGGCGTGGTCGTGGAAGAGGGCAGCCACGACGAACTGATGGCGCGCGAAGGCGCCTACCACCGCCTGTACGAAGCACAGGCACGCAACGTCGACCAGGACATGGACGACGACGCCGACAAGGACGACTGACATGAGCACGACTTTTCAACTGCGCCGCGACAATTTCGGCAAACTGGTGCTTACGGGCGAGGATGGAATCGAGCATGTCGGCGTGATTCCCGTGCGCGCTTTCCCGATCCAGGCGCCCACGCGCGGCATCTCGCTGGTGCGCGACGGCGGCAAGGAAGTGGCCTGGATCGACGACCTGGCCAGCGCGCCGGACACGATCCGCGCCCTGGTGACGGAGGAGCTGGAAGGGCGCGAGTTCATCCCCGAAATCGCCCACATCGCCAGCGTGTCGAGCTTCGCCACGCCCTGCACCTGGACTGTGAAAACGGACCGTGGCGACACCGAATTCGTACTCAAGGTGGACGAGGACATCCGCCGCGTGGGCGAGGCCTCGCTGCTCATTTCCGACAGCCACGGGATCAACTTCCTGGTGCGGGACATGTTCAGGATCGATAAGCACAGCAGGAAGATCCTGGACCGGTTCTTGTAACGGGCTGGCGGCGAAGTCCAGGGTAGAACCGTAGGGTGGGCTCTCGAGCCCACGCGGGGTCCAGCTTGCACATTGCATCTTCCATGACACCGAGGACGCGCGCGCTGCGACATGCAGTGCATTTTCAGCTGTACGACCGCTGTACCGCGTGGGCTCAAGAGCCCACCCTACGGAAGACCGACCTTCGAGCGTTTCCTCTAAAGCATGCCCCTTTTTGGCCCATCCACGCAATTCGGTGCTAATGTCGTTAACACGTTAACGATATGGAGGCTGCGATGCCCGAATCCATCACCATCCCCTCGGCCAATGGCGAGCTCGCGGCAAGCCTTTGGCCCGTCGCCAACCCGCAAGGGATCGTCCTGATCCACCCGGCCACCGCCGTCACCCAAGCCTTCTACGAGCACTTCGCGCGCTACCTGTCAAACCTCGGCTTTGCCGTGCTGACCTACGATTACCGCGGCACCGGCCGCTCGCGCGGCGCACGCCTGCAGATTGAAACCGTCACGATGACCGGCTGGATGACGGGCGACGTCCCGGCCGTGACGCGCTGGGCCGCGGCGCGCTGGCCGAATGTGCCGCTGCTGGCCGTCGGCCACAGCGTCGGCGGCCATGCGCTGCTGCTGACCGGGGCCGACACGCCTGTGCGCGCCGCGGTGCTGGTTGCCTGCCATGCCGGCATCACGCGCACCATCCGCGGCCGCGCCGAGCGCATGCGGGTGTGGCTGGTGATGCGCGTGCTCGCGCCCTGCTGTGCCGCGTCTTTGGCTACATGCCGGGCGCGCGGATCGGCCTGGGCGAAGACCTGCCGCGCGGGGTGATGCTCGAATGGAGCCGCTGGACCACCTTGCCGCGCTATTTCTACGACGATCCCACGCTCGATGCGGCGCGCCGGACGGCCGCCTTGCGCACGCCGCTGCTGGCGCTCGGCTTCGACGACGATCCCCGGGCCAATCCGCATGCGATGGACATCCTGCTGGCCGGCGCCAGCGCCGCCCCGATCGCGCGCCGCCAGATCGCGCCGCGTGACGCCGGGTTACCCGGCATCGGCCACATGGGCTTTTTCCGCAAGCGTTCGCAGGCGCTTTGGCCTGAGGTCGGCCAATGGCTGCTGGCGCAGGCCGGCGCAGCACCCGGGGTGGCAGCGACCCAGGCGGCCGGGCAGGGGCAGGCATGACGGCGGCCGTAAAACCGCCGCGTTTCGTCTTCCTGCTCAACCGCGCGCAGCGGGCGGTGGCGCGCTGGATCGAGCGGCGTCCGCAAGCCTGGGAGGGCATCAGCTCGGCGCAGGTGGGTTTGCTGTTCCTGCTGGACAAGCGCGACGACGCCTCGGTCGGCGAGATCGCCGCGGCGCTGGAGGTGGCGCCGGCGGCCGTGACGAACCTGTCGAAGCGGATGCAGGCGGCCGCGCTGGTCGAGCGTGTCGGCGACGCCCAGGATGGCCGCCTGACGCGCCTGCGCCTGTCAAAGGATGGGCGGCAGGCCAGTGCGCGGGCGCACGAGGTGCTCGACGCGCTCAATGCGCGCCTGCTGGACGGCTTTTCGGCGGACGAGACGGCCGTCGTTGCGCGCTGGCTGAACCATGTGGCGCTGGTGCTGTCCGAGCAGGAGGACCTGGGCTGAGGAGCCGACGCAAGTGGTACACACGGCAGCCGTGCTCCGCTTGAAGCGCCGCGTCGCCGCGTTTATGCTCTTCTTACCAACCCGATTTCGAACGGAGGCGTTCATGCTATTGCAAGGTGGCTGTTACTGCGGCGCGGTGCGCTATGTCGTCGAGGGCGAACTCTTCCACCAAACCCTGTGCCATTGCAGCGACTGCCGGCGCATCGCCGGGGCGCCGGCCGTGGCCTGGTTCAGCGCGCGCATGGACGCGCTGCGCTTCTCACAGGGCAATCCCGCCACCTTCCGCTCGAGCGAGCACGTACTGCGCGGCTTTTGCGCAAGGTGCGGCACCACGCTGACTTTCCAGGACGACCGCTATCCCGAGGAAATCGACGTCGCCACGGCCAGCCTGGACGATCCCGAAGCCGCGCCGCCGCAAGACCATACTTTCACCAAGGACCGCCTGGGCTGGATGCGTATCGAAGACGGCCTGCCTGCCTACCCGCGCACGCGCAGCGAAGGCGGCGCCGAAGCGGATCCTTCGATTTGATCCCATGGAACTCGACCATGCCATCGTGCCGGCGCGCGACCGCGTCGCCGCGGCCCGGCAGCTTGCGCATTTGCTGGGCGTGCCCTGGGAAGAGAGCGCATTCGGCGTCTTCTCGCCGGTCTACATCAACGCCGGCCTGACGCTCGATTTTATCCAGACGAGCGAACCCTTTCCCGTCGAGCATTTCTGCTTTCGCGTCAGCGACGACGAGTTCGATGCCATCTTCAAGCGCATCGTGGAAGCGGGCATTTCCTACCGCAGCCATGTGCGCGGCCCGGTCAACCAGCAGGTCAATACCGATTACGGCGGACGCGGGATCTATTGGAACCTTCCCGAAGGGCACCAATGGGAACTCCTGACTGTCAGTTATGCGCGACAGATGAATAAAAACTTTTCGTAGCGAAAAATATTGCGCAATGACATACTCTCGTTGGCAACTTTGTGCCAGGGCGCCCAGCACTTGTCCCACCATTTTTCCATTGCGAGCCATACATGAACTTTATCGAAGCAGTTTCGCTGTGTTTCAAGAAATACGCCACCTTTGACGGTACCGCTTCGCGTTCCGAATACTGGTGGTTCTTCCTGTTCGTCATCGTCGGCAACTTCGTGCTGGGCCAGATGAGCAGTTTCCTGTCCTTTGCCTTCGCCATCGCCACCCTGGTACCGTCGATCGCCGTCGCTTGCCGCCGCCTGCACGATACCGACCGCAGCGGCTGGATGCAGCTGATCTGGCTGATTCCACTGGTCGGCTGGATCATCCTGATCGTCTTCCTGGCCCAGGAAAGCCGTCCGAACCGCTACGGCGTGCCAGCCGGCGCGGTCGTCTGAGGGCAACCGAACACCCGCATCGGAACCAACGGCGCCCACGGCGCCGTTTTTCTTTGGTCCAAGCTTTCATCCCCGCTTCCCGTCCTGCGTGAGGGCCCGCACGGACGGTACGCCAGCCCTCATCTACAGTCGGTCCATTGCCTCGAGGAGAGACCATGGATTCGATCAACAAGAACCAGCCTGAAGAGAACCGCCGCGACCTGCGCGGCATGGACGCCATCGCCCGCATCCGCGCCATGGCGCAAGCGGCCAAGACCTGCTTTTTCGCCACCCGCGGCGGCGAGGGCCCCAGCCGCGGCGTGCGGCCGATGAGCGTACTGCAGGCCGACGAGGCCGGCCACCTGTGGTTCATGAGTGCCGCCGATAGCTACAAGAACGCCGAGCTCGCGGACGACAGCGAGGTCAAGCTCTACTTCCAGGTCGGGACGCACTCCGGCTTCCTGGAACTCGACGGGGTTGCCAGGGTGTCGCGCGACCCCGCCAAGATCGACGAGCTCTGGGATTTGACCCTGAAAACCTGGTTCACCGAAGGCAAGGACGATCCGCGCATCACCCTCATCGACGTCACGCCACGCGCCGGCTACTACTGGGATACGAAGCACGGCGAGGCCGTCGCCGGCGCCAGGATGCTCGTCGGCGCCGCCATCGGGCGCACGCTCGACGATTCGATCGAGGGCCGCCTGCTGCCGTAAGTTCGCGCCGTTTCCCCACCGGCGCGCCCCATTTCCCCGGCACGGTTAGAATCGGCTGCATTGAAAGCAGACAGGGGAAACACATGCAACGAACGGCTCTGGTCGTCGGCGTTACCGGCATCGGCGGCAACTACACGGCGCGCGAACTGCTGGCTCGGGGATGGAAGGTGGCGGGCCTGTCGCGGCGCGCACCACGCGACCTGCCGGACGTGCAGCATATTGCAGCCGACCTGCTCGACCCGGCGGGACTGGCGGCGGCACTGACCGGCCTGGCGCCCACCCACGTCTTCATCACCACTGGATGCGCCAGGACACGGAAAGCGAGAACATCCGCGTCAACGCCGCCCTGGTACGCAACCTGCTGGACGCCCTGGCGCCGGGGCGCAGCGTGCGCCATGTCGCCCTGGTCACCGGCCTGAAGCATTACCTGGGACCCTTCGAGGCCTATGCCAGTTCGGGCACGCTGCCCGATACGCCGCTGCGCGAAAGCCAGCCGCGCCTGCCGCTGGAAAACTTTTATTACGCCCAGGAAGACGAGGTGTATGCCGCCGCCGCGCGCGACCGCTTCACCTGGAGCGTGCACCGGCCGCACTCGATCATCGGGCTGGCAGTGGGCAACGCCATGAACATGGGTACCACGCTGGCTGTGTATGCCACCCTCTGCAAGGAAACCGGACGGCCCTTCCAGTTCCCCGGTTCCGAGGCACAGTGGAAGGGGCTGTCGGACGTGACGGACGCCCGCATGCTGGCCAGGCAGCTGGTGTGGGCAGCCGATACTGACGCAGCCAAGAACGAGGCCTTCAACATCGCCAACGGCGACGTCTTCCGCTGGAGCTGGCTGTGGCCACGGCTGGCGGACTGGTTCGGCGTGCAGGCGGCCGGCTACAGCGGGAAGGTGCAGCCCCTGGAAGCCGCGATGGCGAATGACGCGCCGCTCTGGCGCGAGATCGCGACGCGTCATGGCCTGGTCGAGCCTGACCTGGACCGGTTGGCGTCAAGCTGGCACACGGACCTCGATCTCGGCCGCCCGCTCGAAGTGATGAGCGACATGGCCAACAGCCGCCGCCTCGGCTTCGCTGCCTGGCAGGCGACGGACGATTCCTTCTTCGACCTGTTCGCGCGCCTGCGCGCCGAGCGCCTCATTCCCTGAGGGTGCCGGGCACGATCATGGACGCCGCCCGCAAGCCGCATCGCTTCGTGCTCGTCACGATCGGGTCGGCGGGCGACCTGTTTCCCTTCCTGCGCATTGCGCTCGCCCTCCTGCAGCCGGCCACCGGGTGAGCTTTCGGCCCGGTCCAGCACGAACCTTTTGTCAAGGCGGCGGGCCTGCCGTTCCATGGCTTGCCGGCCGACCCGGCGGTGCTGGACCATCCCGACCTGTGGCACCCGACGCGCGGCTTCGGCGTGGTCTGGCAGGCGACGCGGCCGGCCATGGCGGCGGTGCCGGCCTTCATGGCGGCGCTGCCGCCCGACGAGCCCTGCACCATGCTGGTGCATCCGCTGGCGCTGCCGGAGGCGGACCTGTGCCGTGCCGCGCGTCCGGGTCTGCGCATCGCCGGCGCGTTTCTCGCGCCATCGAATTTGCCGACCGTGCATGACCCGCTGCTGTTGGGGCCCTGGCGCGTGCCGCGCTGGGTGCCGCATGGCGTGCGCCGCCGCCTCTGGCGCTTTCTCGCTGCCCGCTTTGTCGACCCGGTTGCGCTGCCGGACGTGAACGCGGCGCGCGCGGCGGCCGGGCTGGCGCCCGTGCGGGCGCTGATCGACACCATGTTCTCGATTGCCGACTTGTCGGTCGCGCTGTTCCCGACTGGTTCGCGTCGACCCAGCCGGACTGGCCGCGCCCCATGGTGCGCAGCGGTTTTCCCCTGTTCGATCCCGACCCGCAGGCCGCGCTCTCGCCGGCCTTGCAGCAGTTCTGGGGCAGGGCGGGCGGCCGCTCGTCTTCACGCCCGGCACCGGCAACCGCCAGGCGCGCGCGTATTTCGAGCATGCGATCGAAGCGACGCGCCTGCTGGGCGAACGCGCCGTCTTCCTGACCCCGCACCGCGACCAGCTGCCGGCCGAACTGCCGCACCACGTGCTCTGGCAAGAGTACGTGCCGCTGCGCGCTGCTGCCGCAGGTTGCGGTCCTGGTGCACCACGGCGGCATCGGCACCACGGCCGAGGCCCTGCATGCCGGCACGGCGCAGCTGGTGGTGCCGCTGGCGCACGACCAGTTCGACAATGGCGCACGGGTGCAGGCGCTGGGCGTGGGGCGCTCGCTGCCGGCTGCGCGCCTGACGACGCCGCGCCTGCTGTCCTGTCTGGAAGCCCTGCTGGACGACGAGGCCTTGCCCGGCCGGTGCCACGCCGTGGCGCGCCATTTCGGCGCCGATGCAGGGATGGAGGCGGTGGTGCATGCGCTGGAGGAGCTGGCGGGGGACAGGCTGCGCTCGTAGGGTGGGCGGCTCCACCCGGGTACGTGCCCCCGCGGCTTGTCCGCCGCCCACGCGTTCAACAGGCGGGTGCAAACTCGCGTTTCGTCCATCACCCGTGCGTTGAACGCGTGGAGTGACCCGGACTGAGTGCCCGGGTTACGCGAAGCAGGCGCACGCGCAGGCGCGGCGCATGTCCTCGGGTGGAGCCGTCCACCCTACAGCGACGTAGGGGTGTGCGGCTCCACCCGGGTGCGCGCGAACCCGTGGCTTTGCTGCCGCCCACGCGTTCAACAAGCCGATGCAAGCCCGCGCTTCGACCATCACCCGTGCGTTGAACGCGTGGGCTGCCCCGGGCTGAATGCCCGGGTTACGCGAAGCAGGCGCACGCGAAGGCGCGGCGCATGGCGTCGGGTGGAGCCGCAACCTACGTGTGTCAGCGCACCGTCTCGTTCAGCCGGGTGCGTTTCAATGAGGGCATCGACGGCGAAAGAGTGGGAAGGATGTATGCGCAGGAAAGGCGAGGCGGGTGGGGGCAGGGAGGCCGATACGGTTCCGGGCGGAGCCGGACCGGCCCGGCTATATGCGCGTACGCGGCGCGCGCGAACACAACCTGAAGAACGTCGACCTCGACATCCCGCGCGACGCGCTCGTCGTCTTCACCGGCGTGTCCGGCTCCGGTAAATCCTCCCTTGCCTTCGGCACCCTGTACGCGGAAGCCCAGCGGCGCTACCTGGAATCGGTCTCGCCCTACGCGCGCCGCCTGTTCCACCAGATGCCGGTGCCGGAAGTCGACGAGATCGACGGCCTGCCGCCGGCGGTCGCCCTGCAGCAGCAGCGCGGCTCGCCCACCACGCGCTCGTCGGTCGGCAGCGTCAGCACGCTGTCGAACTCCTGCGCATGCTGTATTCGCGCGCCGGCGAGTATCCGCCGGGGCAGGAGCTGCTGTATGCCGAGTCGTTCTCGCCGAATACGCCCGAAGGCGCCTGCCAGCAGTGCTCGGGCCTTGGCCGCGTCTACGAGGTGACCGAAAAATCGCTGGTGCCGGACGACTCGCTCACCATCCGCGAGCGCGCGGTGGCCGCCTGGCCGCCGGCCTGGCACGGCCAGAACCTGCGCGACATCCTGGTGACGATGGGCTATGACGTCGACACACCCTGGCGCGACCTGCCGAAGAAGGACCGCGACTGGATCCTCTACACCGACGAGACGCCCACTGTCCCGGTGTACGCCGGCCTCACGCCCGAGGAAACGAAAGCGGCCCTCAAACGCAAGGACACGCCCAGCTACCAGGGCACCTTTACCGGCGCGCGCCGCTATGTGCTGCAGACCTTCGCCACCACCGAGAGCGCCTCGATGAAGAAGCGCGTGGCACGCTACATGGTCAGTACCGAATGCCCGGTCTGCCGCGGCAAGCGCCTGCGCCAGGAGGCACTGTCGGTGACGTTTGCCGGCGTCGACATCGCCGACATCGCGCGCATGCCGCTGGCGCGCCTGCACCAACTGCTGCTGCCTCATGCCAGCGGCGCCGCGCCGAAAAATGCGAAGCAGGCCAGGCTGCATCCCGAGCAGCTGATCGTCACCCAGCGCATCGCCGAAGACCTGGTCGCGCGCCTGGACGTGCTGCTGGCGCTGGGTTTGGGCTACCTGGCGCTGGAACGCAGCACGCCGACGCTGTCGCCCGGCGAATTGCAGCGCCTGCGCCTGGCTACCCAGGTGCGCTCGAACCTGTTCGGCGTCGTCTACGTGCTCGACGAACCTTCGGCGGGCCTGCACCCGGCCGATACCGAGGCACTACTGACGGCACTCGACCAGTTGAAAGCCTCGGGCAATTCCCTCTTCGTGGTCGAGCATGCGCTGGACGTGATCCGCCGCGCCGACTGGATCGTCGACGTCGGCCCGGCCGCGGGCGAGCGCGGCGGCGAAGTGCTCTACAGCGGCCCACCCGAAGGGCTCAGGAAAGTGGAAGCGTCGCAGACGCGGCGCTACCTGTTCGACGACATGCGCGTAGGCGAAACGGGCACCGAAGCCCGCCCACGGCGCCAACCGAACGGCTGGCTGAAGCTCGAAGGCGTCACCCGCAACAACCTGGACAATCTCTCCGTCGCCTTCCCGCTGGGCGTGCTCACCGGCGTCTGTGGCGTCTCGGGCTCGGGCAAGTCGAGCCTGGTCAGCCAGGTGCTGGTCGAGCTGGTGGCCAGAGAGCTGGGGCAGGGCGCGCCCGTACCGGAGGAGGAACCGGACGAACTGGAACAGGAGACGGCGCTGCCGCTGGAAGGACGCATCGTCGCCGGCATGGAATCGATCCGGCGCATGGTGCGGGTCGACCAGAAGCCGATCGGGCGCACGCCGCGTTCGAACCTGGCCACCTACACGGGCCTGTTCGACCAGGTACGCAAACTCTTCGCGGCGACAAAAATGGCGAAGTCGCGCCGCTATGACGCCGGCCGCTTTTCCTTCAACGTCGCCAAGGGCCGCTGCGAAAACTGCGCCGGCGAAGGCTCCGTCATGGTCGAGCTGCTGTTCCTGCCCAGCGTCTACGCGCCATGCCCGGTCTGCGCCGGCGCCCGCTACAACGCGAAGACGCTGGAAGTGACCTACAAGGACAGGAACATCGCCGAGGTGCTGGGCATGACGGTGGACGGGGCGGCCGAATTCTTCGCCGGAGAGCCGCTTGTCGAGCGCTCGCTGGAAGTCTTGCGCGAAGTGGGCCTGGGCTATCTGCGCCTGGGCCAGCCGGCCACGGAACTGTCGGGAGGCGAGGCCCAGCGCATCAAGCTGGCGACCGAACTGCAGCGTGCGGGGCGCGGCAACACCCTGTACGTCCTCGACGAACCGACCACCGGCCTGCACCCGCTCGACGCCGACCGCCTGGTGGCCCAGCTGCAGCGCCTGGTCGACGCCGGCAACACGGTCGTCGTGGTCGAGCACACGATGCGCGTGATCGCCACCTGCGACTGGGTGATCGACATCGGCCCGGGCGCGGGCGACGAGGGCGGTACCGTGGTTGCGGCCGGGCCGCCGGAACTGGTCGCCGCGGCGAAGGGCAGCCGCACGGCTCCCTATCTGAGGCCTGTGCTCGGGGCCTAGCAAGGCGGCGCGCGACGCGGCATGCCAGCCACCATTGGTGTATTGACGCCTTTGTACAGACAATTGTGGCGCACGCTTGCGCGCGCCGGAAAGTGTCGTTTGCGTTACACTTAGGATATTTTTCCTTAAAATAAACGCAACACATGACCGGCTCCTCGCTCGATAACAGGCAGTTCCACCGCATCCTCAAGCGTAACGTCGCGCTGCCGCTCGGCATGAGCGTACTGAGTGCCGGTGTCTTCGTCGCGATTGTCGCGTTCATGATCAATGTGCTCAACTGGGTCGAGCACTCCCAGCAGGTGATCGGCAACGCCAACGAAGTGAGCAAACTCGTCTCCGACATGGAAGCGGGCATGCGCGGCTATCTGATCTCGGGCGACGAAAGTTTCCTGGGTCCGTACACGGTGGCCAGGCCGAAGGTCGAGATCGAACTCGATAACCTGCAGCGCCTCATTAACGACAATCCGGACCAGGCCAACCGGCTCAACCAGGTACGTTCCGCGCACCGCGAGTGGCTGGGTTTTGCCACCGAGATGATCGAGCGCCGCCGCACCGGGCGGGATGTGGTCGAATCGATCCGCGGTGGCCGCGGCAAGGTCCTCACCGACGAGATGCGCAGCCAGTTCAGCAGCTTCATTGCCAGCGAACGCAGCCTGTTGCAGCAACGCAGCCAGTCGGCGCGCACCGTCATCACCTGGTCGGTGGGCGCATTCCTGCTGTTCACGCTGATCGGGGGCGGCCTGCTGGCTGCCTTTGGCCGGCGTGAACTGCTGCGCCTGTCCACTTCCTACGACGAGGTGCTCAAGCACGAGAGCGAACACAATGCCGAACTGCGCCACCTGAGCTGGCTGCGTACCGGCCAGGCCGAGCTGGCCGCCAAGAGCCTGGGACTGAACAGCCTCGAACTGCTGGCCCAGGCCGTGCTCGACCACGTGGTGCGCTACCTCGGCGGCGCGGTCGCCGCCATGTACGTGCGCAACGAGGATGGCACGCTGCGCCGCATCGGCGCCTTCGGCTTCTCGAACGAGGACGAGCACGCGAAAACCATCGAATCGGGCAGCTCGCTCGCCAGCCAGGCCGCCAACGAGAACCGCCTGCTGCGGGTCAAGGAACTGCCGGGCGATTACATCAAGGTGTCATCCAGCCTGGGCGAGACGGCGCCGCGCGAGATCGTCATCGCGCCGTTCTCCAACTTCGGCAAGGTCAAGGGCGTCATGGAAGTTGGCTTCCTGCAGCCTGTGCGCGAGCGCGACCTCGAATTCCTGCGGCTGGTGGGCGACGCCGTCGGCGCCTCGGTGGCGGCCATCGTCTACCGCAGCCGCCTGCAGGACGCCCTCTCCGAAAGCCAGGCCCTGAACGAGGAACTGCAGGTGCAGCAGGAAGAACTGCGCACGGCCAACGAGGAACTCGAAGAACAGTCGCGCGCGCTGGAGGAATCCCAGTCCAGCCTCGAAAACCAGCAGGCGGAACTGGAGCAGACCAACGACCAGCTGGCCGAGCAGGCCATGAACCTGGACATGAAGAATGCGGCCCTGGTCGAGGCCCAGGAACAGCTGCGCGCCCGCGCACTGGACCTGGAACGCGCCAGCCGCTACAAGTCGGAATTCCTGGCGAACATGTCGCACGAACTGCGCACGCCGCTCAACAGCTCGCTGATCCTGGCGAAACTCCTGGCCGATAACGTGCCGGGCAACCTGAATGAAGAGCAGGTGCGCTTCGCCCAGACGATTTATTCGGCCGGCAACGACCTGCTGCACCTCATCAACGACATCCTCGACATCTCGAAGGTCGAGGCCGGTAAACTCGAGCTGCTGCCGGAAGACCTGCCGATCCGCCGCACCGTCGAGGGCCTGGGCCGCACTTTCGAGCCGCTGGCCAAGCAGAAGGACTTGCGCTTCACCGTGGCGGTCGAGCCGAACGTGCCGCCGACCCTGCACACCGACCGCCAGCGCCTCGAGCAGGTGCTGAAGAACCTGCTGTCGAACGCCGTCAAGTTCACGGAACAGGGCGAAGTGAACATGACGGTCAGCGCCACCCAGGAAGGCTGGATCCAGTTCACCGTGACCGACACCGGCATCGGCATTCCGCCTGAACAGCACGAGCGCATCTTCGAGGCCTTCCACCAGGCCGACGGCACCACCAACCGCCGCTTCGGCGGTACGGGACTCGGCCTGTCGATCTCGCGCGACCTGACCGGCCTGCTGGGCGGCACGCTGGTGGTGTCGAGCACCCCGGCGAGGGCAGTACCTTCACCCTCAGCATGCCGAGGAACGGCACCGTGGCGGCCACGCCGCCGGCGCCGCGGGCTGCCGCGCCCCGCGCCAGCGCGGCCGGTGCGCCGCTGTCGCCGCGCCTGGCGCGCGCGCTGCCGCCACCGGAGTCCGCACCCGAGCCAGCGCCGGAGGAAGTGGCGCCGAAGGCCAGCTTCCCGGACGACCGCGGCCAAAAAGCGGAGGGCGCCCGCACCGTGCTGGTGATCGAGGACGAGCCCGACTTCGCGCGCATCCTGTTCGACCTGGCACACGATCTCGAATACCGCTGCCTGGTGGCGCTCACTGCCGGCGAAGGCCTGCAACTGGCTGCCAGCGAGAATCCGGACGCGATCCTGCTCGACATCCGCCTGCCGGACAGCTCGGGCCTGTCGGTGCTGCAGCAGTTGAAGGACAACCCGGCCACGCGCCACATTCCGGTGCATGTGGTGTCCTCGATGGAAAACGGCGGCGAGGCGCTGCACCTGGGCGCGATCGGCTACGCCCTGAAACCCACCTCGCGCGAACAGCTCGAAGAAGTCTTCCGCAAGCTGCAGGAAAAATCCTCCCAGCAGATCAAGCGCGTGCTGCTGGTCGAGGACGACGAACGCCAGCGCGACAGCGTGGTGCAACTGATCGCCGACGAAGACGTGCACATCGACGCGGTCGGCTCGGGCGGGGAAGCGCTGGCGCTCTTGCGCAGCCAGATTTTCGACTGCATGATCATCGATCTCAAATTGCCCGACATGCAGGGCAAACAATTGCTGGAACACATGTCGCAGGAAGAGCTGGTGTCCTTCCCGCCGGTGATCGTCTACACTGGACGGAACCTGACGCGCGACGAGGAAGCCGAGCTCATGAAGTACTCGCGCTCGATCATCATCAAGGGGGCGCGCTCGCCCGAGCGCCTGCTCGATGAGGTGACGCTGTTCCTGCACAAGGTCGAGTCGCAGCTGTCGACCGAGCGCCAGCACATGCTCAAAACCGTGCGCGGACGCGACCGCGTGTTCGAAGGCCGCACCATCCTGCTCGTCGACGACGACGTGCGCAACGTGTTCGCCCTGACGTCCGCGCTGGAGCAGCGCGGCGCCAACGTCGAGGTCGGCCGGAACGGCTTCGAAGCGATCGCGAAACTCGACGAGGTGCCGGCCATCGACCTGGTGCTGATGGACATCATGATGCCGGGCATGGACGGCCTGGAAGCGACGCGCCGCATCCGCGCCGACGGCCGCTTCAACCGCCTGCCGATCATCGCCATCACCGCCAAGGCGATGAAGGACGACCAGGAGCAATGCCTGGCCGCCGGCGCCAACGACTACCTTGCCAAGCCGATCGACCTGGCGCGCCTGTACTCGCTGCTGCGGGTCTGGATGCCCACCATGGAACGCGTTTAAGACAGCCGATGAGCGAGCCCATGAAGCATCCCCCGGACAACATCGATATCGAATTGCGGATGCTGATCGAGGCCGTGTACCTCAAGTACAACTACGACTTCCGCGATTACACTGGCGCATCGCAAAAGCGCCGGGTGCTGGTGGCCATGCGCGAGATGGAATGCGCCACCGTGTCCGAGCTCCAGGCCAGGGTGCTGCACAAGCCGGAAAGCTTTGCCCAGCTGCTGCAATACCTGACCATCCCCGTCACCGAAATGTTCCGCGATCCCGACTACCATGCGGCGCTGCGCAGCCAGGTCATCCCGCACCTGGGGACCTATCCGTCGCTGAAACTCTGGGTGGCCGGCTGCAGCACCGGCGAGGAAGTCTATTCGCTGGCCATTTTGCTGCACGAGGAAGGGCTGCTCGAACGCAGCATCATCTACGCGACCGACATCAATCCCGAGTCGCTGGAAAACGCGCGCCGCGGCGTGTTTCCGCTCGACCGCATGCGCCTGTACACCGAGAACTACCAGAAGGCCGGCGGCAAGCGCGCCTTTTCCGATTACTACACGGCGGCCTACGGCGGCGCCCTGTTCGAGCGCTGGCTGGTCGAGAACGTGACCTTTGCGGACCACAGCCTGGCCACCGATAGCGTGTTCTCGGAAACCCATTTCATCAGCTGCCGCAATGTGATGATTTACTTTAACCGGCGCCTGCAGAACCGCGTGCTCGGCCTTTTCCACGAGTCGCTCTGCCACCGCGGCTTCCTGGCGCTGGGCAGCAAGGAAAGCATCGACTTTTCCACCTACGCCCAGCGCTTCGAAAGCCTGGCGCGGCGCGAGCGCATCTTCCGCAAGGCGGTCGAATGAAGGTCGCCGCGCACCTCGACGTCCCTGGCGATGCACCGGACCCGGTCGCGCGCGCTCGCGGGCCGGCGCATCGAGGCATTGGTGATCGGTGCCTCGGCCGGCGGCGTCGACGCCCTGGTCGAGCTGTTGCCGGCGCTGCCGCGCGAGGGCGCGCCGGCCACCGTCTGCATCCTGCACGTCCCGGCCGACCGCGAAAGCCGCCTGGCGGAACTGTTCGATGCGCGCTTGGGACTGCCCGTCGTGGAAGCCCGGGACAAGCAATCCGTCGAGCCCGGCACGGTGTACTTCGCCGGCGCCGGCTATCATCTGTCGATCGAACACGATCGCGTATTTTCACTCAGCTGCGAGCCGCCCGTGCACTATGCGCGCCCGGCCATCGACGTGCTGATGGAGTCGGCCGCCGATGCCTATGGCGCGGCCCTGGCCGGCATCCTGCTGACCGGCGCCAACCATGACGGCGCCGAAGGCATGCAAAGGATCAGGCAGCGCGGTGGCCTGACCGTCGTGCAGGACCCGGGCGAAGCGCAGGCGGCCACGATGCCGTTTGAGGCGATCCGGCGGTGCGAGCCGCACCTGGTCCTGCCGCTGGCCGGCATTCGCGCACTGCTGCCCCTGTTGGAGACACCATGAGCACCAATGAACCAAGCAAGTTACTGATCGTCGACGACCTGCCGGACAACCTGCGCGCCCTCGATGCCCTGATCCGGGATCCACAGCGGCTCGTCTTCCATGCCCATTCGGGCGAGGAGGCCCTGGCGCTGCTGCTGGAACACGAGTTCGCGCTCGCCATCCTCGACGTGCAGATGCCGGGCATGGACGGCTTCGAGCTGGCCGAGCTCATGCGCGGAACGGAACGCACCCGCCACATCCCGATCGTGTTCGTCTCCGCCGCCGGGCGCGAGCTGAACTATGCCTTCAAGGGCTACGAGACGGGCGCGGTCGACTTCCTGTATAAACCGCTCGACCCGGACGCGGTGCGCGGCAAGGTGAATGTGTTCGTCGCCCTCGACCAGCAGCGGCGCGAGACGCGGCGCCAGATGGAAGCGCTGGAAAAGAGCCGGCGCGAACAGGAAATCCTGCTGGCCGAGCTGAATGCTACCCAGGCGGAGCTGCAGCGCTCCCTGAAGATGCGCGACGAATTCATGTCGCTCGTCGCCCACGAGCTGCGTACGCCCCTGAACACGCTGTTCCTGGAAACCCAGATGCGCACGCTGCACCTGAAACGCGGCAACCTGGCCGCCTTTTCCGGCGAACAGATGGGCGCGATGATCAAGCGCGACGAGCGCCAGATCAAGGCCATGATCCGCCTGATCGACGACATGCTCGACGTCACCCGCATGCGGAACGGCACCCTGTCGGTGCGCCCGGCGCCGGTGGAACTGATGGGCATGCTCGAGCGGGTGGTGAGCGACCTGTCGCTGCAGGCTGCCGCCAGCGGCTGCGCGATTACCCTCGCGCCGCACCCGCCGGTCACCGGCTGCTGGGACGAGTTCCGCATCGAGCAGGTCGTGGTCAACCTGCTCACGAATGCGCTGCGCTATGGCGGCGGCTGCGACGTCGAGGTCAGCGTCGAGGTGGAAGGCCGTCAGGCCAGCATCAAGGTGGCGGACAAGGGGAAGGGGATTTCGCCGGACGATGTCGAGCGCATCTTCCAGCCCTTCGAACGCGGCGCCCGCAACGGCGAACCGAAGGGCCTGGGCCTGGGCCTGTACATCTCGCGCCAGCTGGCGACGGCCCACGGCGGCGAATTGTCGGTCACCAGCACCCCGGGACAGGGCTCGACCTTCTGCCTGGCACTGCCCTGCGACGAAGTCGTCACCTGCGCGGCCTTACCGGCCTGAACGAAAAAAGCTGGGGTCAGGTCTGACATTTGGACACGAGCTCGGCTGTTTTAGCGGTTTACTGTCGAGGCTGTGTCCGAATGTCAGACCTGACCCCAGCACTTCGGAACTGTCGAGGCTGTGTCCGAATGTCAGACCTGACCCCAGCACTTCGGAGGTTGCGGTTTTGGATGTAAAACCTTACACGGCGCGCGGTTGCAAAGCGCGTGCGTTTCCCGCACACTGACAGGTCTCTTGCGAGACTGACATCCCTGCCTGGCAGGATTTGTCTCATCCTCTCGATAGTAGAAATCAATCGATCCTATCCGATCAATTAATTTTACAAGCGACAGCAAGCGCTTTACACTTGCATTTATCAACTTTGATACACAACACAACAGGAGCTTCCATGTCCCTTATCAATACCCAGATCAAACCGTTCAAGGCAACCGCTTACCACGCAGGCAAGTTCATCGACCTGACCGACGAGCAGTTCCGTGGCACCTGGTCGGTGCTGATGTTCTACCCGGCCGACTTCACCTTCGTGTGCCCGACCGAACTAGAAGACCTGGCCGCATTCCAGCCGGAATTCGAAAAGATGGGTGTGAAGGTCTACGGCGTGTCGACCGACAGCCACTTCGCCCACAAGGCATGGCACGACACCTCGGACGCGATCAAGAAGGTCAATTACCCGCTGATCGGCGACCCGACCGGCACCCTGGCCCGCAACTTCGAAGTCATGATCGAAGAAGAAGGCATGGCACTGCGCGGTACCTTCGTCATCAATCCTGAAGGCCAGATCAAGGTCATGGAAGTTCACGACAACGGCATCGGCCGCGACGCGTCGGAACTGATGCGCAAAGTCAAGGCTGCCCAGTACGTCGCTTCGCACCCGGGCGAAGTCTGCCCAGCCAAGTGGACCGAAGGCGCTGAAACGCTCACGCCTTCCCTGGACCTGGTCGGCAAGATCTAAGTAGTCAGTAGTCAGTAGTACCCGGATGCCTGGCAGGGAAGACCGCCGGCATCCATTCTTCACCGAATACAAGGAAAACATCATGCTGGAAGCAAATCTCAAGAAGCAGTTGCAGGCCTATCTGGAAAAAGTGGTGCAGCCGATTGAGATCGTTGCATCCCTGGATGCGTCGCCGAAGGCGCGCGAAATGGAAGAGCTGCTCCGGGAAATCACCTCGTTGAGCGCCAAGATTTCGTACGTCGAAGCGAGCGACGACAATGTGCGCAAGCCCTCGTTTGCGATCAACCGCGTCGGCACCGATATCGGCGTGCGCTTCGCCGGCATCCCGCTCGGCCACGAATTCACCTCGCTCGTGCTGGCCCTGCTGCAGGTGGGCGGCCACCCGATCAAGTTCGACGACGCCGTCATCGAACAAATTAAGAACCTCGACGGCGATTACGTCTTCGAAGCCTTCATTTCGCTGTCCTGCCATAACTGCCCGGAAGTCGTGCAGGCGCTGAACTCGATGTCCATCATCAACCCGCGCATCAAGGTCACCACCATCGACGGCGGCCTGTTCAAGGAGGAAGTCGAAGCGCGCCAGATCCTGGCCGTGCCGATGATGTTCCTCAACGGCGAGCACTTCGGCCAGGGCCGCATGAGCGCCGAGGAAATCCTCGCCAAGCTCGATACCGGTGCGAGCAAGCGCAAGGCCGCCGAGCTGTCGAAGAAAGAAGCCTTCGACGTGCTGATCGTCGGCGGTGGTCCTGCCGGCGCGGCCGCGGCAATTTATGCCGCCCGCAAAGGCATCCGTACCGGCGTTGTCGCCGACCGCTTCGGCGGCCAGGTGCTCGACACCCTGGCGATCGAGAACTTTGTGTCGGTCAAGGAGACCGAAGGGCCGAAGTTCGCCATCTCGCTGGAAGAGCACGTCAAGCACTACGACGTCGACATCATGAACCTGCAGCGCGCCGCCAAGCTCGAGCGCAATGCGGAGAACCTGTTCGAAGTCACGACCGCCGACGGCGCGGTATTGAAGTCGAAAACGGTGATCCTCTCGACCGGCGCCCGCTGGCGCGAAATCAACGTGCCAGGCGAAAAGGAATACAAGAACCACGGCGTGGCCTATTGCCCGCACTGCGACGGTCCGCTGTTCAAGGGCAAGCGCGTGTCGGTGATCGGCGGCGGTAACTCGGGCGTCGAAGCGGCGATCGACCTGGCCGGCATCGTGGAGCACGTCACCCTGATCGAATATGGCGCCGAACTGCGCGCCGACGCGGTCCTGCAGCGCAAGCTCTACAGCCTGAAGAACGTCGACGTCATCAAGAGTGCCCAGACCACGGAAATCCATGGCGACGGCAAGAAGGTGACCGGCATTTCGTACAAGGACCGCATCAGCGGCGAAACGAAGACCATCGAACTGGCCGGCGTGTTCGTCCAGATCGGCCTGGTCCCGAACGCCGAATGGCTCAAGGGCACGCTGGAGCTGTCGCCCTACGGCGAGATCGAAGTCGATGTGCGCGGCGAAACCTCGCTGCCGGGCGTATTCGCCGCCGGCGACGTGACGACGGTACCGTTCAAGCAGATCGTGATCGCGGTAGGCGAGGGCGCCAAGGCGTCGCTGGCAGCCTTCGACTACCTGATGCGTTTGCCGACGGCCGAGACCGAGGCAATTGCCGAGGCGGAAGCCAAGGCAGCCTGAGCTTGACGGAGCATGCATGAACAAAGCGCCATCCGATGCAAATCGGGTGGCGTTTTTCATGGGGTGTACGGCTTGCCGTCCACGCCTTGAACGATCGCGTTCACGGCCGTATGCCGTCGGTGCCAGCACAATGCTGGGAGCGTGGACGGGAAACCCGTCCACCCCACGCAAGCAAAGAAAAAGCGCCGTGCCACTGCTGTGGTACGGCGCTTTTGTTATCGTGCGCGGCTTTTTACCGCGGCTGAGTAGAATGCGAATATCGGCTACATGCCGGCATCAGGGCCGCATCGTGCGGCAAATGCGTGCTTCGATCAGTGAAACATCAACACCGCCGCACCCTGCAGCGCGTTCGTTTCATAGACCAGCCAGGCAGCGACGCTGGCGAGGGCAAGCTGGAGGGCGGTCAGGGTAGTGGGGATCGAGCGCATCATGATGGTTCTCCGGGGCTGTCGTCTGTTTGTCTTTTCGTTCGTGTATGGTGCCATCTTAGGCCTGCTGTCGCTTTTGCGACATCGGCGAGGACTCCGCCGTTCTGTAGGAAAACACCTTGCGGAGCTGTCTCAACGGCTGGAAGGCACCTCGCGAGCGCCTAAAGAGTGCCTGACAAAACCTTCAGGGCGAGGCGCAGCGTCGATGACAGTAGGCCTGTACGGCGAGACGCCGCAACGCAGCCATGGGGTTTTTGTCAGGCACGCTACAAGACCTTGATGGCAAGGCGCGTCGGCGAAGACAGTGCGCTTGCACGGCGAGACGATGCAACGCGGCTATGGAGGTTTTTTAGGTGCTCTAAAGTGGGGCTCCTACGGCGGTCTTGGCTGGCGTCCTATAGTCCGGCTTGCGCGCGCGCCTTACAGTTTCCTCATGACCCGACATGACCCCCAACTCCTCCATAACGGCCTCCTCGCGGTGCGCCGCAATACCATCCGCAAGCTGCTGCGCTCCGTGTTCGGCATCGAACGCCTGCGCGAAGGCCAGCAACGCGTGATCGACAGTGTCCTGGACGGCAAGGACACGCTGGCGATCATGCCCACTGGCGGCGGCAAGTCGCTGTGCTACCAGATTCCGGCCCACATCCTGAAGGGCACGACAGTGGTCGTCTCGCCGCTGATCTCCCTGATGAAGGATCAGCTGGAAAAACTGGAGGAATTGGGCATCCGTGCCTGCCAGGTCAACAGCAGCCTGAATGCCGAGGAAGAGCACGCGGCGTTAGAAAGCATTGCGGCAGGGGAGTGCGAAATCGTCTTCTGCACCCCCGAGCGACTGGCCTCGCCCGACTTCCTCGCCGTACTCAAGCAAGCGAAGATCGTGCTGGTCGCCATCGACGAGGCGCACTGCATCTCGCAGTGGGGCCACGACTTCCGCCCGGCCTATATCGAGATGGCGGCAGCGATCGCCGCGCTCGGCCAGCCGCCGGTGCTGGCGCTGACGGCCACCGCCACCGACGAGGTGATGGAAGACATCGGGCGTCAGCTCAACCGCCCGCGCATGAAGGTCATCAACACCGGCATCTACCGGCCGAATCTGCATTACAGCGTGCGCCAGGTGACGAACGTGCAGGACAAATTCCTGGAAGCGCGCCGCCTGGTGGCCGAGACCCCGGGCGTGGGCATCGTCTATGCGGCCACTGTCAAGGCGGCCGAGGAAATGCACCGCATGCTCGAAGAGGCGGGCGAGTCGGTCACGATTTACCACGGCAAATTGCCGGCCGCCGAGCGGCGCGCCAACCAGGACCTGTTCATGAACGACGAGCGGCGCATCATGGTCGCGACGAACGCCTTCGGCATGGGCATCGACAAGAGCGACACCCGCTTCGTCATTCACCTGCAGATTCCCGCCAATCTCGAATCGTATTACCAGGAGTCGGGCAGGGCGGGGCGCGACGGCAAGGATGCGCAGTGCACGCTGCTGTTCCTGCAGGACGACAAGCGCCTGCAGCAGTTCTTCCTGGTGAAGCACTACCCGGACGCAGCCGAGATCCGTTCGGTGTACGAGGCAGCCTGCGAACTGGCCGAAAGCGGCGCCGTGACGACCGAGCGCATCGAGGAAAAGCTGGTCGACCTGAACGAAGCGAAGATCAAGGTCTGCCTCAAGCTGCTGAAAGACGGCAAGCTGGTGCGCCAGAACCGCAAGCTCGAATTCGTCGTGACCAATGCCGAGCCGAAGGCGGCCACCTTCGAAGGCCTGGCTGAAGTCTATGTGCAGAAGCAGGACCACGACCGCGCCTCGCTGGAGCAGATGGTCGGTTATGCCGTCAGCGGCTTCTGCCGCTGGAAGCTGATGCTCGATTACTTTGGCGACGAGGTCGAGGGCTTCGAAAAATGCTGCCGCTGCGATAACTGCCTGAACCCGCCGGCGGCGCTGCTGGAAGACATCGAGATTCGCGACGATGAATTCGACCATACGCCTGAACCCGAGCCGAGCGGCCCGCATTTCGAAGCGGGCATGCACGTCAAGGTGCCGAAGTACGGGGAGGGCGTTGTCGTGTCAGTAGCGGGTGACCAGGTTGCCATCGACTTCCCGGACGGCGAACAGCGGAGCTTTATGGCAGACTTTGTAGAACTCGTCTGAACGCTGAAAGGCCCGCATGGCAGATATGGTGGTAGTGCGCAAGGAAGGACTGTACTGCGTCCCGGGCGGGTTCTACATCGATCCATGGCGGCCGGTGGAGCGTGCCGTCATCACGCACGCCCACGGCGACCACGCGCGCTACGGCCACGGCCGCTATCTGACTGCCGCCAGCGGCGTGCACGTGCTGCGCTCGCGCCTGGGCGAGATCTCCGTCGATGGCCTGGAGTATGGCGAGACGACGACCCACAACGGCGTCACCATCTCGCTGCATCCGGCCGGGCATGTGCTCGGTTCCGCTCAGGTGCGCATGGAATACGGGGGCGAAGTCTGGGTGGCCTCGGGCGACTACAAGATCGAGCCCGATAAAACCTGCGCGCCCTTCGAGCCGGTGCGCTGCCACACCTTCATTACCGAATCGACCTTCGGGCTGCCCATCTACCGCTGGGAGCCCGAGCAGCGCATTTTCGACGACATCAACAGTTGGTGGCGCAAGAACGCCGCCGAGGGCCGCTGCAGCGTCATCTTCGGCTACTCCTTCGGCAAGGCGCAGCGCATCCTGTCCGGCCTGGATCCGTCCATCGGGCCGATCGTCTGCCATGGTGCGGTGGAACCTTTGAACCGCGTCTACCGCGAGGGCGGCGTCATTCTCCCGCCCACCCTGATGGTGAGCGACCTCGACAAGGCCGCGTTAAAGCAGGCCATCGTGGTGGCGCCACCGTCCGCCTCGGGTTCGGCCTGGATGAAGCGCTTCGGCGATTACTCCGACGCCTTTGCCAGCGGCTGGATGCAGCTGCGCGGGGCGCGCCGGCGCAGGGGTGTCGACCGCGGCTTCGTGCTGTCCGACCATGCCGACTGGCCGGGTTTGATGAGCGCCATTGCCGCCACCGGGGCCGAGCGCATCATCGTCACCCATGGCTCGATCCCCGTGATGGTCAAGTGGCTGTGCCAGCAGGGGCTGGACGCGGCCGGCTTCGATACCGAATACGGCGATGACGATGACGACGTCGGCATTGCGCCGCAGCCGGCCGAGGTGAAGGAAGCGGCGCAGGCGGCCGAGACAGCCGGGGAACAGCCGGAGGTGCAGGGGGCGCGCGATGCGTGAGTTTGCCCGCCTCTTTGCCGAGCTCGACGAAACCACCGCCACCAACCGCAAGCTCGAAGCCCTGCAGGGCTACTTCTCGACCGCCGCGCCGGAGAACGCCGCCTGGGCCGTGTACTTCCTCGCCGGCGGCAAGCCGCGCCAGGCGGTGCCGACCAAGCTGCTGCGCCAGTATGCGATCGAATACGCGGTGCTCGACGAATGGCTGTTCGACGAGTCCTATCATGCGGTGGGCGACATGGCCGAAACCATCGCCCACATCCTTCCGCCGCCGACCAGACGCAGCGACGTCGGCCTGGCCGAATGGATGATGGAAAGGATCGGGCCGCTCCGAGGAGCCGCCCCTGAAGTCATCCGTGAAGCCCTGTTCACCTACTGGGACGAGCTGACCACGCCCGAGCGCTTTCTGTTCTGCAAACTGATCGGCGGCGGTTTCCGCGTCGGCGTGTCGAAACTGCTGGTCACGCGCGCACTGGCCAACATCGCCGCGGTGGACAGCAAGCTGATCGCCCAGCGCCTGATGGGCTGGACCGACGGCAGCGTGCGCCCGACTGCGACCAAGTTCCTGCAGCTGATCGCCGCCCAGTCCGATGAAGAACACAAGCTGCGCGGCGGCCAGCCCTATCCCTTCTTCCTCGCGCACCAGCTGCAAGGCGACCCGGCTGCGCTCGGAGAACTGCATGACTGGCAAGTGGAGTGGAAGTACGACGGCATCCGCGCCCAGCTGGTGCGGCGCGGCGGGCAAAACTACCTGTGGTCGCGCGGCGAGGATCTGATCTCCGAGCGCTTCCCGGAACTCTGCAGCGTGCGCCTGCCAGAGGGCACGGTGGTCGACGGCGAGGTGCTGGTCTGGGATCACGCCAACGACGCACCCGCGCCTTTCGCCGAACTGCAGCGCCGTATCGGCCGCAAGAGCTTGTCCGCCAAGCTGCTGGCCGAGCTGCCGGCGGTGCTGGTCTGCTACGACCTGCTCGAACTCGATGGCGTCGACCTGCGCCAGCTGCCCCAGCACGAACGGCGCGCGCTGCTGGAAACGCAAGTCGCTGCCGTCAACCAGGCGCAGTTGAAGATCTCGCCAGTCGTCCAGGCCGAGAGCTGGGAAGCCCTGGCAGCCTTGCGTACCGAGTCGCGCAACCGCGGTGTCGAGGGCATGATGGTGAAGGCGAAAAGCGCGCAGTACGGCGTGGGCCGCACCAAGGATGTCGGTACCTGGTGGAAGTGGAAGGTCGATCCGTATTCGATCGACGCGGTGCTGATTTATGCCCAGGCGGGCCACGGGCGCCGCGCCTCGCTCTACACCGACTATACCTTCGCCGTCTGGGACGACGATGAAGGCCATGGCGAGCGCCGCCTGGTGCCCTTCGCGAAAGCCTATTCGGGCCTGACCGATGCCGAGATCGCCCAGGTCGACAACGCGATCCGCAAGACCACGATCGAAAAATTCGGCCCGGTGCGCGCCGTGAAGCCGACGATGGTGTTCGAGATCGGCTTCGAGGGCATCGCGCTGTCCTCGCGCCACAAGGCCGGCATTGCCGTGCGCTTCCCACGCATCCTGCGCCGCCGCGACGACAAGACAGTCGATGATGCCGACACCCTCGACACCCTGAAGGGCCTGCTGGCCGCCGGCGTCTGAGCATCGTCCTCTTCGAGCGCGGGGGAGTTGCCAGTGCGGTCACCGCAGCCTAGCGTGCGCCGGCGCCTGTGGATAGGGTATAAATTGATTATATATGGTGCATCAGCACCGTTTCGTTGCCGCCGGCGCCATGCCATTCCCTCGGCCCTGATCATCCATTGCATGGCGTTATCGAAAGCGTGGACACCATGAATATTGGCAATCCCGGATCGACATTCCGCGGTCTTCCGTTGACCGATGCGCAGGAAAGCGAAGTCAGGCATTACATCCATGCAAAACAGCGCTGTGGCAAGGAATGGGATACACCCGAGCTGCAGGGCATGCTCACTGACATGCTGGACCCCCCGGAAGTCGTCGACGACGACATGCAGAGCCGGCGCGACAGCGCGGAGTGCGCAACAGTCGAAAGAAGCAGTGATACCGGCCAGCCGCAGGAGCGCAACGGATAGCGACTGCTGGACGCGACGCCGGGATGGGCACGATGAGCCTTCGCAGCCATTCCCCCACAGCGCCTTCCGGCGCCATATCGGATCCTTTCGTGCCCAAGGACACTTGCTCATTCAGGGTGCAAACCAGGGTGTTGTCAGGTTCCTTACTACCTTCCGGTGAGGCGACCGAATCTGCTGCGTCCGTGTTAAGGTCCTTGCTTGACTATCGGAGACCTCATGCAAAGCACACCTACCGAGCAATACAAGGGTTACACGATTGCAGCAAATCCGGTTCAGACTTTTCGAAGGCGCTACTTGTCCACGTTCGCGATCTACCACGGGCACGATGTCAGCTGTCCTCTGGCTCATCACCACGGGGCAGATGACCAGGATTTTTCTACTGAGCTTGAAGCGACGACGCGAGCGTTCTCTTTCGCCCGTCAATGGATTGATGTCCACTCGATTCGACATATTCTTTGAGTCGCTGTCCCTGAGCGTCCGCACCGAATCGGATGGTTTTGTCAGACGTGCTCAGTGCAGGCGGTTGCGCTTGTGTGTATACATATGCTCATCCGCCAGTTGGACGTAGTCGGACAAGGGTTGCTCGCTGGCGGGATCGCACTGCACGACCCCGGCACTCATCGACACCATGTAGGGCCGTTCCTGCATCAGGTTGTGGGCGCGCAGGTTGGCATCCAGACGCTCAAGGATGACCTGCGGCTGTTCGTCGTCCAGCGTATAGGCCACGAATTCGTCGCCCCCGAGGCGCGACACGACGTCGGCCTGGCGGAACGACTGACGAAACACGTGCGCCGCATCCCTCAGCAAGGCGTCGCCGGCGTCGTGACCGAGTTCGTCGTTCACACGCTTCAGGCCGTCGATGTCGGCGAAGATGACGGCGCTGTGTGTGCGCTGGCGCCGCGAAATCCGGAAGATCTGCTCGGCTTGCAGGAAAAAACCACGCCGGTTGTACAAGCCCGTTAACACGTCGGTCAGCGCCAGGACGTGCATTTCGCCGACGGCTCCATCGCGTTGGCTCAGTTCGGCGGCATGCACCATCGCGTTGTTCGCAAGCTCCTCGCGCAGGTCCTTGACGAGCTGCTCGAGCGCACCACGCGCCTTGATCTTGCCCAAGGCCGCCGCGGCCAGTTCGAGGACGGCTGACATGGTGCGCCGGCAGGCACGGGCGGCGGCAGGGGGCAGGTCATTGTCCCAGGCGGCGACGAGGATGGCAATCGCGGCAGGCGCAGGCACCGCGAGCGCGAGTATGCGCTCACTCGGTTCGGGCGGCCCGCCATCGTCATCCTGGCCCATCCTTCTTGCCCGATGGGGTAACAGGGCGGCGCCGGCGGAATACAAGGGATGCTCGGTCCGGGCCAGATAGGCATTGCCATTGCAGTCGAAGCCGCAGAGATCCAGGCTGCCGTCGCGTACGAGGAGCAAGGCGGAGTCGCATTCGACCGTCCGGACCAGGGTGCGGCCAATCAGGGACAGTGAGCCGCTGTAGTCGTCGGTCTGGAGCAGCTCGCGCGACAGTGTCAGTAACTGACGCAGCTGATTGCTACCGTTTTGCGGCAGTGGCGAGGTGTGCTTGTTCATTTTGCTGGGCTCCTGGTTGATGGGCTGCATGGCGAGACAAACCCGCCTCGACGCTGCACGGGACGGAGTCCTGCCCGCCGATGCCCGCGCACATGCACGCATACCGGCTTTCGAGAAAAACCAGAACGACAACCCATTCACCCCTGGCTTCAAAACGACAATACACCCATCGTCCCGCATCACCTAACCCTTTTGGCGGAACAAACGGGGGCGCGGCGGCATGGGCAGGGTGGGGGGCGCTTCGCCTGCAAGGCATTTGCTAAACTGGACAGGCAGGCCGTGCATCGCAGCGCGAACCGCCACGACGGCACGCAAGTGGACGGCAGTGCACTTTTTCGAGGGGAAGTTGAACATGAGGCCTGAATCTTGAAGCGCGATCGTTCCAGTATGGCGAAACCGGGCCACCAGGCCGGTGCCACGGTCAATCCGCGGCGTGGCGGCCGCGACGCAGGTGCCATCCCGGCCGCCACGGGTGCATGAAGGCGCCAGCGAGCAAACTGGCGAGCGGCCCCACGCCAACGGTCGTGAAGGACTGGTTCGCCGCGCGCGGCTGGAAGGCCTTTCCGTTCCAGAAAGAAGTGTGGAAGGCGGCGCTGGCCGGCAAGTCTGGCCTGCTGCATGCGAATACCGGCGCCGGCAAGACCTTTGCCGTCTGGTTCGCGGCATTGCAGCGCGGGTCGCTGGCGAAAGGGCGCCTCTCCGGCATGCGCGTGTTGTGGATCACGCCGATGCGCGCGCTGGCGGCCGACACCCAGCGCGCGCTGGAAGAATCCGCCGCCGAACTCGCGCCCGGCTGGACGGTCGGCGCGCGCACCGGCGACACCGGTTCGGCCGAGCGCGCGCGCCAGTCGCGCAGCTGGCCCACGGCGCTGATCACCACACCCGAGAGCCTGTCGCTGCTGCTCAGCCACGCCGCAAGCCAGGAGCAGTTCAGGCACCTGGACACGATCGTCATCGACGAGTGGCATGAACTGATGGGCAGCAAGCGCGGCGTGCAGGTGCAGCTGGCGCTGGCGCGGCTGCGGGCCTGGCGCCCGGAACTGGTGGTCTGGGGCGTGTCGGCGACGATGGGCGACCTCGACCTGGCGCGCCAGGTGCTGCTGGGCGTGGGCGAGGAGAATGGCGAGGAGCGCGGCGTGCTGGTCGAAGGCGACACCCGCAAGCAGATCGTCGTCGATTCGCTGATCCCGAAGGACGTGGCGCGCTTCCCCTGGGGCGGCCACCTGGGCATGCAGATGCTCAAACCCGTCATCGACGAGATCGAGCACTACGACGCGACACTGGTGTTTACCAATACCCGCTCGCAGTCGGAGATCTGGTACCAGAACATCCTCGATGCCCGTCCCGACTGGGCCGGCGTGATCGCGCTGCACCACGGTTCGCTCGCGCGCGAGGTGCGCGACTGGGTCGAGATGGGCCTGAAAAAGGGAGAACTAAAAGCGGTGATCTGTACCGCCAGCCTCGACCTGGGCGTGGACTTCCTGCCGGTCGAGCGCGTGCTGCAGGTCGGCAGCGCGAAGGGCATCGCGCGCCTCTTGCAACGGGCCGGGCGCAGCGGCCATGCGCCGGGGCGGGTTTCGCGCGTGACCCTCGTTCCCACCAACAGCCTGGAGATCCACGGAAGCGGCCGGCGCCAAGGTGGCGGTCGCGCAGCGCCGCATCGAGGGTCGCTACGTGCCGAACAAGCCCTTCGACGTGCTGGTGCAGCACCTGGTGACGGTGGCGCTGGGGGGCGGTTTCCGCTCCGAAGAGCTCTACCAGGAGGTGCGCACCGCCTGGTCCTACCGCCACCTGAGCGAAGAGGAATGGCAGTGGGCGCTGGACTTCGTTGCGCGCGGCGGCCAGAGCCTGACGGTGTATCCGGAATACCGGCGCGTCTTGCCCGACGAGGAGGGCGTGTACCGGGTGCCCGATACCGCGATTGGGCGCCGCCACCGCATGGGCATCGGCACCATCGTCTCGGACGCGACGATCCAGATCAAGTACATGGGCGGCGGGCGCATCGGCAGCATGGAGGAGTCCTTCATCTCGCGCCTGAAGCAGGGCGACCACTTCCTGTTCGGCGGGCGCATCCTGGAATTCATCCGCGTGCACGAGATGACGGCCTTCGTGAAACGTGCCACCGGTTCGCGCGGCGCGATTGCGCGCTGGCAGGGCGCCAGGATGCCGATGTCTTCGGAGCTGGCCCACGCCGCGCTCGAGCAGCTGCGGCAAGCCGCGGAAGGACGCTTCGAGGGCCCGGAGATGCAGGCGATCCGGCCGCTTCTGGAGATCCAGGAAAAATGGTCGGCGCTACCGACGATCGACACCCTGGTGCTGGAATCGATGAAAAGCCGCGAGGGCTGGCACCTGTTCGTGTACCCGTTCGCCGGGCGCTCGGTGCACATGGGCCTGGCCTCGCTGTTCGCCTACCGGGTCGGGCGGCGCCAGCCGATCACGTTTTCGATTGCGATCAACGATTATGGTTTCGAGCTGATGTCGGCGGAACCGGTGGATTGGGCGGCTGAATTTGCCGGCGCCACTGGCGTCGATGTGCCGCTGTTCGAGACCGAGCGCCTGCTGGAAGACGTGCTCGAGAGCCTGAATGCGACCCAGCTGTCGCAGCAGCGCTTTCGCGAAGTGGCGCGCATTGCCGGGCTGGTATTCCAGGGTTATCCGGGCCAGCCGAAATCGAACCGGCAAGTGCAGGCCTCGTCCTCGCTGTTCTTCGAAGTCTTCCGCAAGCACGACGCCGGCAACCTGCTGCTCACGCAAGCCCAGCGCGAAGTGCTCGAGCAGGAACTGGAACTGACGCGCCTGCGCGACACGCTATCGGAACTGCATGCGCGTAAAGTGGCCTACCGCGAGGTGAAACGCGCCACGCCTTTCGGTTTCGCGCTGATGGTCGAGCGCTTCCGCGAAAAGGTGAGTACCGAAAAGCTCAACGACCGTGTCGCCCGCATGGTGAGGGAACTGGAGAAAGCTGCCGCGGTATGAGTGTTCACGCTGTCGAGGTCGCAGGCGAAACGCTGCTGCTGTTGCCGGAAAAGGCCGTGTACTGGCCGGCGCAGGCGATGCTGATCATTGCCGACATCCACTTCGGCAAGGCGGCCTCCTTCCGTGCACAGGGCATTCCCGTGCCGCGCGGGACGACGACAGAGAACCTGGCCGGGCTTGGCGCATTGATCGACCGGCATGGCGCCCGCCACGTCGTGTTCCTCGGCGACTTCCTGCATGCGCGCGCGGCCCATGCGTCGAGCACCCAGCAGGCGATGCTGGCCTGGCGCCACTCGCGCCCGGAGCTGCTCTTGACGCTCGTGCGCGGCAACCACGACAAGCATGCGGGCGACCCGGCCGCCGCGCTCGGCATCGAGCTCGTGGACGAGCCGCACCGCATTGGCCCCTTCGACTTCTGCCACCACCCCGACCTCGATGGCGGCGGCTATGCGCTGACCGGCCACGTGCACCCGGCCTGGGTGCTGGCGACCCGCTTCGACGCCCTGCGCCTGCCGTGCTTCGTGGTCGGCAGGGGGCGCATGATCCTGCCGTCCTTCGGTTCGTTCACCGGGGGCATGTGGTTTCGCGCGAGCCGGGCGACGCCATCTTCGTGACCTCGGGCGAAGCCGTGCACGGCGTGCGCTGAGCCGTCCGCGCCGCATTTGCCCCGGATGCGCGCTGGCTGCGCACCGGTTTCATACCAGACTCGCGCCGCGTGCCAGCCGTTTCGCACCCCGCGAAACCGGTTTCGTCGCAGCCGGCTTGCCGGCGCCTGCCGGGCGCGGCACAATCGCTGCGTTGCCAATCAGGAAACGCATTCGATGTCCATGACCATCCTTCCGCTGCGCGCGCCTTGCCGGCGCCGTCCTTCCTGCGCCGCTTCCTGGCGGACCTGCGCGTCGGCCTGGTGGTCAGCCTGGTCGCCGGCGTCATGATCACGCTGGCGAATGGCCAACCGCAGATGCTGCATGGACAGCTGGTCTATTCGGTCTGTATCGGCCTGATCGCCTTTTCCATTGTCGACCTCGCCCGCCTGCTGGTGTGGCCGGCCTCCGAGCGGCGGGCGCACCAGTGGCTCGCCTTCCTCGGTGTGATGCTGGCGGCGGCCGCCTTGGGCCATTTCAGCGGGATGCACATCGGCGCCGCGGTGCTGCACGACCGTTTGCCGACCCTGGCCGAGTATCCGTCGATCGGACGCGTCAGCATGATCCTGTTCACTTTCCTGGGCATGTGCACGATGGTCCTGATCGTCGAATACCGCGATCGCAGTGTGCGCATCCGGCGCGAGCACGAGGAAGCGCGCCTGCGCGCGGAGGTCGTCGAACGCCAGGCGGTACAGGCCCAGTTGCGCCTGCTGCAAGCCCAGATCGAGCCGCACATGCTGTTCAATACGCTGGCCAACCTGCAGGGCCTGATTGCGCTCGACCCGGAGCGGGCCGGCGTGATGCTCGACGGGTTGATCCAGTTCCTGCGTGCCACGCTGGGCGCGTCGCGCCTCGACAGCACCACGCTCGAAGCGGAATTCACGGCGATGCAGGCCTATCTCGGGTTGATGGGGGTGCGCATGGGCGAGCGCCTGGCCTATCGCCTGGAGCTGCCCCCGGACTTGCGCACGGTGCGGGTGCCGCCGCTGCTGCTCCAGCCGCTGGTCGAGAATGCCATCGTGCATGGCCTGGAGCCCAGCATCGACGGCGGCGAAGTGTGCATCCAGGCCGAGGCGCAGGACGGCCTGCTGACCTTGACGGTCTCCGACAACGGGCTCGGCCTGCAACAGTCGGCGCAGGCCGGCAGCCATCGTGGCGGCGGAGTGGGCATCCACACCACACGCGAACGCCTGCAAGTGCTGTATGGCGAGCGCGCGAGCGTCGAGCTGACGCCGGCCCGGCAGGGCACGGTTGTCCAACTGCGTTTTCCACTGGAGGCTTCATGCATGTCCGCGCCCTGATTGCCGAAGACGAACCCATCCTGGCCACCATCCTCGCACGCAGCCTCGAGCGGCTCTGGCCGGAACTCGAGATCGTCGCCACGATCGCGAACGGTGTGGCCGCGGTCGAGCAGGCCCTGGCCCTGCGCCCCGATGTGCTCTTCCTTGACATCAAGATGCCCGGGCAGAGCGGGCTGGAGGCGGCCGAAGAGCTGGCCGAGCGCTGGGATGGTCCGGCACCGTTCCCCCAGGTGGTGTTCGTCACCGCCTATGACGAATTCGCGCTGCAGGCCTTCGAGCAGGCCGCTGCGGACTATATCCTGAAACCCGTCAACGATGCGCGCCTGGCCCGCACCGTCGAGCGCCTGCGTGCGCGCCTGGAGGTGGGCGCCGGGTGGCTCCGGCGGCGCGCCAGGACGCTGGCGGGCTGGACAGCCTGGTCGCCCAGATCCAGGCCCTGCTGCCGGCGCCGGCGGCAATGGCACGGCTGACGACGATCCGCGCCGCCGTCGGCAACCTGGTGCGCATGATTCCGGTGGACGAGGTCGTGTTCTTCCAGGCGCTCGACAAGTACGTGAACGTCGTCACCGCCGACGGCGAGGCGCTGATCCGCCTGCCGCTGAAAGAGCTGCTGCCCCAGCTCGATCCGGCATGCTTCTGCCAGATCAGCCGCAGCGCGGTGGTGAACCTGCGCCACGTCCTTGCCGCCTCGCGCGACAGCATGGGCAAGGTGGTGCTGAATGTGCGCAACCGGCCGGAGAAGCTGCGCGTGAGCCCGGTCTATGCCCACCTGTTCCGGCAGATGTAGCGTTGCGGACGCGGGCGAAGCGGCCTGCCATGGCGCTGCCGGTCATGCAGGGTACGTTCCCGCACGGTGAGCGCAACCCTACAGGCGTAATTTCCTCTCATTGGGGTCCTCCCGGACCTGGCTTATGTGTTGGAGGAAATAATGAAAAGTCGTGCAATCCTGTCCAGCCTGCTGTGCGCGCTGCTTCCGCTCGGCCCGATGGCGCTGGCGCCGCTGCCGGCCCTGGCCCAGCAGCACGCGCGCGACCAGCTGCCGGTGCCCGAGATCCGCGGTTTCGGCGTCGACGAGGTCGGGCGCATCGCCCCTGGAGTCGAGCTGCGTTTCGATCTGGTGGGCACGTCCGGCGCCGAGGCGACGGTGAAAATCGAGGGTGCCACGCGCAACCTGCGCCTCTCCGAGCTCGATCCCGGCCATTACGTCGGCAGCTACACGGTCGGCGCGCACGACCGGATCAGGAATGGCGGCACGGCCAGTGCCGACCTGCGTCTGGGGCCGCGTTTCGTCAGCGCCACCCTGCGCGAGCCGTTGGTACGCGAGGGTGCGACCCCGCCGACGCGACGCGAGCTGGCGGCGCAACGCGCGACCGCAACGCCGCAGACGGCGCGTTACTGTACCAATTGCGCAACCGTGGAGGCGGTCAACGTCGTCCAGGTGCAAGGCGAGGCCGGCATGATGGGAACGGCGGGCGGCGCTGTGGTCGGTGCCCTGCTGGGCAACCAGGTCGGCAGCGGCAGCGGCCGTACGGCGGCGACGGTGGCCGGCGCGGTCGGGGGCGGCATCGTCGGCCGCAACATCGAACGCAATGCGCACCGCAGCCAGCGCTACGAGGTGGTCGTGCGCTACGGCGGGAACAATGCCACGCAAACCCTGAAATACGACAACGATCCCGGCTTCCGCGTGGGCGATGCGGTGCGGGTGAACAACGGGGTGCTGTCGCGCGATCAATAAAAGCGCGGAGCGCCGCCGGGCGGGAAAATCATGGCACGGCACGCTGCCCTGTGGCGATAGCCGTTCCCGGGTTCGCCGGCCAGGCGTGGCGCAGCAGGGTGCCTGCGCATGCATGCGCCTGCCCATCTGTCTTTTTTCGGGCCAGGCAGGGCTCGTTCTCTGGTCTTTTCGATAAGCCTCGCTGCTATACTGCTCGGGTGGGCAGACGCAGCCGTATTCGCCCATGGAAGTCGAGCAAGCGTTGGCAGGTTCCGCCGGGCGCGCGATCCACTGGCTAGCCGAGCGGAGAGGAATTCCACCGATCGGACACAGGGAGGCGACATGGCAGGCATCCTGGGAATAGGGCGGCTCGCAGGCGCGGCGGCGCTACTGGCGCTGGCAATCGACGCCACGGCGTCGACCGCAAAAAAATGCGATCTCAAGGCCGGCATCAATGCACAGCAGGCAAGGGCCGGCTTGTGCAAGTTCGACCCCGCCACGAAACGCTTCGCGGGAACGCCGGCGCAGCAGGCCGCCTGCCTGACGCGCGAGGTGAAGCGCGGCGCCAGCATCGGCGGCGAGACCATCACGCCCTTCCTGAAGGAACTGGCCGGCACGCCCGCGCCGGATATCCGTGCGGTACAAACCCTGCTCGATGCGCAAGGCACCGGGGCGGGCATCCTCGGCGGGCCCCTTGGCAGGCGGATACAGGCGAACTACTTCATCATTCACGATACCAGCGCGCCGAATTGTTCGAAGAAAAAGCGCTCGGCTGCCTGTCCGACCCAGGGCGAATTTCCGCCGAACCGGGACGAGGCCAGCTGGATTTCCAACAAGGATTTTCTCGGTCATCCAAAGCGGGCTCCCGATCGCATCGCGCATGCCTTCACCAACCGCGTCGGGGACTCGATCACCGAGGTCGACTTTGCCGACCCGATTGCGACAACGAAATTCGAAACCTGCGTCGATGTGCCGGCGAAAGCAGGTGTGTTCGTCGGCGTGGAAAACATCCAGCCACGGATCGGCAGGCCGAGGATCCCTGCGCCCGGCAAGGAGCCGAACGACCTCGACGCGCCCACGCCCGGCTTCACGCCGCGGCAATATGAACGGCTCGCGCTGCTCTATGTGGTGGCAAGCGCGCGTAGCGGGGTGTGGCTTATTCCTGCCTTCCATGCGGTGATCGACCAAGCCTATGCTGACGGGCACGACGACCCGCAGCACTTCGACATGCCTGCGTTCAGCACGGCGGTCCAGAAACACCTGGCCGGTCTGCCGCCAGGCGCGCCCGCAGCCACTGCGGCCACGGCGGGGCGCGCGCCGGCGCAGCCGCGGTAAAACCGCTCCCACGCGGCACGGACAAAAAACGACGGCTCCGGCAGGGCGGCTTCGATTGAAACCGCCATGCCGGAGCCGTTCCGGCCTGCCGGGCGAACCCGGCGCTGCCCCGGTCAGGCCGTGGCCAGTACCTGGTCGCCGCCGGCCGCGTCCATCTCGGCCTTCTTGGCATTGGCCGCCTTGGTGCGCGAGCGCGAAGGTGGCAGGCGGCGCAGGGTTTTCAGTGCTTCCGCATCCTTGATGCCGATGGTGCGCTGGTCGACCGTGATCAGCCCGATTTCGTTGAAGGCCGACAAGGTACGGCTGACGGTTTCCAGGGTCAGGCCCAGGTAGCTGCCGATCTCGTGGCGCGTCATGCGCAGGTTGAACAGCTTGCTCGAGTAACCCATCGCGGCGAAGCGGTCCGCCAGCGAGACCAGGAAGCGTGCCACGCGTGCCTCGGCCGACAGGGCGCCGAGCATGCCGATCATGGCCTGTTCCCGCACCAGTTCGCGGCTCATGACGCCGTACATCAGGTTTTCCAGCTCCATGTGGACGCGACCGAGGGCGGTCAGCTTCTTGAACGGCAGCAGGATCAGGTCGCAGTCGGACAGGGCCACGGCCTCGGAAGCATAGTGGCGGGTGTGGATGCCGTCGACGCCGAGCATGTCGCCCTTCATGGGGAAGCTCAGCACCTGTTCGTTGCCGAATTCGTCGATCAGCACCGTTTTCAGGAAGCCGGAGTTGACGATGTACAGGGTGTCGAAGGCCTGGCCGATGGTGTGCACGCGCTGGCCCGTCTTGAACTGCACGTGCTGGAACAGGAGCTCTTCGGAATTGATCGAAACGGCGGCCGGAATATGGAGCAGGTCGCAGACTTCTTTCAGGTTGGACCACAGGCGGCCCTGGCGTTGGCGGCCGGCTTCCATCGGAGTGGAATGCATGGTCGACGAGGCGTTGCGTTGTTCTGGCGTTTGCTGGGACTGCATGCTCTTCTCCAGTGAAGAAATCTGTCTGGTGCAACCCTCGGATGGGAGCCGCTACCGGGTGCTTCAATAGGATTCATCAAGCGGCAGGCTTGGCTTACGGAGAGAAATTAGATCGCAAGCAAGTCGATACGCTGAATTCAGTATGCCAACACGAGTTCGGCATTGGTATCAGCAATGCCTGAATGTGTAGGTAGGAGAGTAGGTAGGACTGTAGGAATCGTCTGACCGGTGCGGGGCGTCGCCGGGTGCCCGAGGCTGCATCCTGTTGCCCTGGGCGGGCCATGGCGCCGAGGAGTGCGTGGCTGGCATGGCACAAAATGCCACGCAGCGGTGTCCAATACTGTTAGCGCGTGCCCGACTTCCGGGTGGGGCGGGCGCTCAACGGCGTACTCCTACGCGGGGCACCCTGCAGCGGCGGGCAGGAGCAGGGTCGGAAGCGCGGCAGCGGCGACACCGGCAGGGCACACGGGCAGCGCGTTTACCGGCAGCAAGGATACCAGCAGCCTGGCAGCGGCGCAGGCGTCGTCCGGCGGCGCAGTACGGGGCAGGGCGCGGGGCGTCCCCCTACCGTGCCCCGACCGCCCGCAGCGGCGGCGTGCCCCGCGTCAGGCCTTCATCGGCGACAGCAGGCGATGCGCCACGGCGTATTGCACCATTTCCGACAAGGAGGTCATGCCCATCTTCTGCATGATCCGGGTCTTGTGGGTGCTGACCGTTTTCACGGACAGGTGCAGGTTGTTCGCGATTTCGGTGATCGACTTGCCGCCGACCAGTAGCGAAAAGACCTCGAACTCGCGGTCCGACAGTTGTTTGTGCAGCAATTGCTCGTTTGGCGCCATGATGTTCAGCGCCAGCTGCTCGGCCACTTCGGTACTGATATACGGGCGGCCGGAGGCGACCTTGCGGATGGCGCCGACCAGCTGGGTGCCCGCGCTTTCCTTGGTGAGATAGCCCTGGGCGCCAGCGCGGATTGCCCGTACCGCGTATTGCTCTTCCTCGTGCATGGTCAGGATCAGGACCGCCAGTTTCGGCGCTTCGCTGCGCACCTGGCGGATCAGGTCGACGCCGCTGCGGCCTGGCATCGACAAGTCGAGCAGCAACAGGTCGAAGCCGCCCTGGCGCACCAGGGTCAGCACCTCGAATCCATTGGTTGCTTCGCCGACAATTTCGACGTCGAGCGCGCCGTCGAGGATGCGCTTGAGGCCTTCGCGCATGATGGTGTGGTCATCCGCAATGACGATTCTTATCATGAGTTACTCTCCCGCGCGGGACGGCCGCGCTCGATATGGCAAGCACGCCGGGGTGGCGTGCAAATCATGGGCTAACAGCGGCGGTCAGCTTGCGACCGGTTCGTTGATCAGGCGGTGCACCAGGACCGGCCTGGTCGTATGCGACAGCACCTTGTTGGTGACGCTGCCCAGCAGGATCTGGCCCCAGCCGCTGCGCCCGTGCGAGCCCATGAAGATCAGGTCGCAGCCTTCCTGCTCGGCGACGTCGACGATCTTGAGGGCGGTGGCGTCGGAAAAGGCGGTCATGCAGCTGTGCTGCAGCTCGGCCTGGGCGCAGGAACGCATGATGCGGCCCATGTATTCCTCGCCGGTGCGGCGCATCTGGGCGATGTATTCCTCCTCGCTGGGGTAGGAGGGGGGAATGATTTCGACATACACGGGATATTGGTATTCGGGCGCCACGAACAGGGCCAGCACTTCGGCCCCCATCTGGTGCGCGAACTTGACGCCGGCGCAGGCCGTGTGCTGCGACACGGTGGAACCGTCGGTGGTGATCAGGATCTTCCGGTACATGATGAGCCCTCCGAAAACGCCACGATATTGTGGCCCGTCCTATGCAGCGCGGCGATTGTGATGGCGCAAGCAGTTGACTTCGCTCAAACATGAGTCCGCTACTTCTGGCCACGCCGAAAAAGCATGCACAATCGGTGCGACCACAAAACAACACCTTGCTTGCGAAAATATTCAGGAACTGCGCGGTTTTATTGTCCCGGAATTAAGATTCCTTGTCCATTTTGGTGTAGTGCGTTTTAGGAGATTTACCTACGGCAACTACGCTGCTACACTCGCTTACTGAATTTTGGGGCTTCCAGCGATACGCATGACGCGCACGGAAGTCCGCATCCACCGGACCGAAGCCGCTGAACGCGACACTTATTTATTATGGAGAAGCAGGGATTATGACCGACGCCGCCGACGATTTCGACGCCTTATTCGAGGAAGTGGCAGCCCAGCGCGATAGTGCGCCTGCGGTTGCGCCGGCGCCTGCCGCGGCTGCGCCCGCAGCCGACGAGGACGACCTGGAAGCCCTGTTCGACCAGGTGGCAATGACCAGCGCACCCGCCGCCGCTGCCCCGGCAGCGCAGGCCGCCGCGCCTGCCGCCACCGAAGGCGGCGAGGGCGACAAGAACATGTACGAGCGCCTCGGCGGCATCGTGCGTCTGCTGCACGACTCGCTGCGCGAGCTCGGCTACGACCGCGCGCTGACCGAGGCGTCGAGCCAGATCAACGATGCCCAGGACCGCCTGGAATACGTCGCCACCCTGACCGAGCAGGCCGCCAACAAGGTGCTCAACACCCTGGACGAAGGCATGCCGGCACAGGACAAGCTGTCGAAGCAGGCCGCCGACATGGAGACCCGCTGGGCCGACCTGTTCTCCGGCAAGCTCAGCCTGGACGAGTTCAAGGCCCTGGCCGGCGATTCGCGCCAGTTTGCCGCCGCCGTCGCGGAAGCGACCGAACTGGAGAAGTCGCGCCTGCTGGAAATCATGATGGCGCAGGACTTCCAGGACATCACCGGCCAGCTGATCAAGAAAGTCGTGACCATCACCAAGACGGTCGAGAACGAGCTGGCCCAGCTGCTGCGCGACAACGCGCCGCCAGAAACCCGCGCCAAGCTGGCCGAAAAAGAAGCCGCGCCCGTGCAACTGATGCAAGGACCGTCGGTGCCGGAAGCGGCGCTGGACCAGGATAACGTCGACGATCTTCTTGCCGATCTGGGATTCTAATGGACGATATGCTCAAGGATTTCGTCGTCGAGGCGATGGATCTGGCGGTCAATGTTGAAGAGCACCTGCTGCGCCTCGAACGCGATCCGGAGAACAAGGAAACGCTGAACGCGGTGTTCCGGTCCTTCCACACGATCAAGGGCGGTGCCGGCTTCATGGGCTTGCCTGCGCTGGTCGCAGCCTGCCACCTGACCGAGAACCTGTTCGACGCGCTGCGCACCGGCGCCGCGCCGGTCACGCCGCTGTCGATCGAAGCGGCGCTGGAGGCATCGGGCTTCGTTGCCGACCAGCTGAACGACCTGAACAACGGCACCGCGCCGGAAGCGCTGGCACCGATGCCGGAAGCCACGGAACGCATCCTGAAAGAGGCGATCGAAGGCAAGGCGCAAGCCGCGCCTGCACCGGTGGCAGCGCCTGCGCCGGCCCCGGTTGCCGCTGCTCCCGTAGTGGCCGCACCTGCCGCCGTGCCTGCCCCTGGCGCCGATGGCCTTGACTGGACGGCGATGTTCAACGCCGTCGTGCCGGCCAGCGCCGCGATCCCGACTGGCGCCGCGCCAGCGGCCCCTGCACCGGCCAGCACGCCGGCCGATGCCCCCGCCGCTGCCGCTCCCGCTGCCGTGTCGGTTACCGCATCGGCCCCTGCCGGTGCCCGGCCGGGCTGGGACGGCACCGAGCGTCGTAGCGACGCCAAGGTCGCCGAAGCGCGTGCCGCGGCGGCGCCGGCCAAGGACGAAAGCATCCGTATCGATGCCGTCAAGCTCGACGCGCTGCTGGAAGTGGCCGGCGAATCGGTGCAGGCCGCCAACCAGGCTGCCGTGCTGCTCGAACGCCTGTCGCAGTTCAAGTTCGAAGGCCAGGCCGCCACGCTGATGGCGACGCTGACCGAAACGCTGGAACGTGCTTCACGCTATTCGGCCGAACTGCAGCGTGCCACGCTGGCAACGCGCATGCAGCCGGTGGGCCGCCTGTTCCAGAAGTTCCCGCGCCTCGTGCGCGAACTGGCGAAGGACCTCGGCAAGGACGTCGAGCTGACCATCGAAGGCGCCGAGACGGAAGTCGACCGCGTCGTCGTGGACAGCCTGTACGACCCGCTGGTGCACATGCTGCGTAACGCGCTCGACCACGGTGTCGAGTCGCCGGAAGAACGTGTCGCCGCGGGCAAGCCGGCCAAGGCCTTCATCCTGCTCAAAGCCTGGCAGGAAGCGAACAGCGTCATGATCGTGCTGCAGGATGACGGCAAGGGCATGGACCCGGTCAAGCTGCGTCGCAAGGCCATCGACAAGGGCCTGATCGGCGAGAACGGCGCCCCGAACGACGACGACGCCTACCAGCTGGTGTTCCTGCCGGGCTTCTCGACCAAGGAAGTCGCTTCCTCGGTCTCGGGCCGCGGCGTCGGCATGGACGTGGTGAAGACCGCGGTGGAAAAGAACCGCGGCGCGATCCGCATCGATTCCTCGCTCGGCCACGGCACCAAGTTCGCGATCCGCCTGCCGATCGAACTGTCGATCGTGCCGACCATGCTGGTCTCCACGTCCGGCGCTTCGCTGGCGCTGCCGATGGCCGTGGTCGAGCGCGTGGTCGAGCTGCCGGAAACCTTCTCGATGGTCGGCGGCGCCCCGGTGCTGAAGGACCAGGGCCGTCCGCTGCCGGTGCGTTCGCTGGCCGGTTCGCTCGGCTACGAGGAAGCTGTCGAACGCGTCGGCATCGTCATCAATGCGCCGCAGCCCTACATCCTGGCGGTGGAAGCGGTCGATGGCACGGCCGACCTGGTGATCAAGCCGATGACGGCGCTGACCGTCGAAGGCATCACCGGTACCGCGCGTTCGGCCGAAGGCGAACTGGTGCTGGTGGTGGGCCTGTCCTTCCTGATGGACGGCTGCCGCAGCAACGTGCGCATGGCCGCTTGACCTGGTAACCGCGTAAAAAAAGGTGCTCCGGCGCCTTGGCAATAAAAGCCTGCACAGCTTCTGTGCAGGCTTTTTTTATTTGCATTACGCGAGCTATATGCAAATTTTGTTTGCAAGGAGTGGTAAAAATAAGCAGGAAGATGCAAAATGGCCCGATTACTGCCGCACTGCACAAATATGGCATAATCAATTTCGCCTTCAAAACAGGGGGCTGGCGCAAGGGACCACAGCATGAAGACGCTCTACGACAAACTCTGGGAATCGCACGTCGTCCGTGCCGACGCGGACGGCACCACGGTGCTCTACATCGACCGCCACCTGGTCCATGAAGTGACCAGCCCGCAGGCCTTCGAGGGCCTGCGCGAGGCGGGCCGCCCGCTCTGGCGCACGAGTGCCAACCTGGCCGTGGCCGACCACAACGTGCCCACCACCGACCGCCGCGCCGGCATCCTTGACCCCACCTCGCGCCTGCAGGTCGAAACGCTCGATGCCAACGCGAAGCGCTTCGGTCTCACCTATTTCGACATGAACGACCGCCGCCGGGCATCGTCCACGTGATCGGGCCCGAGCAGGGGGCGACGCTGCCGGGCATGACGGTCGTCTGCGGCGACTCGCACACCTCCACCCACGGCGCTTTCGGCTGCCTGGCCCACGGCATCGGCACCTCGGAAGTCGAGCACGTGCTGGCCACGCAAACCCTGCTGGCAAAGAAATCGAAAGCGATGCTGGTGCAGGTCGACGGCGCGCTGCCGAAAGGCGTCACGGCCAAGGACATCGTGCTGGCCGTGATCGGCAGGATCGGCACCGCCGGCGGCACCGGGTATGCCATCGAATTCGGTGGCTCGACCATCCGTTCGCTGTCGATGGAAGGGCGCATGACGGTCTGTAACATGGCGATCGAGGCGGGCGCGCGCGCCGGCATGGTCGCCGTCGACCAGACCACCATCGACTACGTCAAGGACCGGCCGTTCTCGCCGAAGGGCGAGCAGTGGGAGCAGGCCTGTGCCTACTGGCGCACGCTGCACACCGACCCCGGCGCCCGCTTCGACCTGGTCGTCACGCTCGACGCCACGCAGATCCGCCCGCAGGTCACCTGGGGCACCTCGCCCGAGATGGTGACGGCGATCGACGGCCACGTGCCCGACCCCGACCGCGAACAGGATGCCGTACGCCGCGACGCCATCGAAAAAGCGCTGCTCTACATGGACCTCAAACCGAACACGGCGATCGAAGACATCCGCATCGACAAGGTCTTCATCGGCTCGTGCACGAATTCGCGCATCGAGGACCTGCGCGCGGCGGCGAGCGTCGTGCGCGGGCGCCAGCGCGCCGCGAACGTCAAGCTGGCGCTGGTCGTGCCGGGTTCCGGCCTGGTGAAGGAGCAGGCCGAGCGCGAAGGCCTCGACCAGATCTTCAAGGCCGCCGGTTTCGAATGGCGCGAGCCGGGCTGCTCGATGTGCCTGGCGATGAATGCCGACCGCCTGGAGCCGGGCGAGCGTTGCGCCTCGACCTCGAACCGCAATTTCGAAGGGCGGCAAGGGCAGGGCGGACGCACCCACCTGGTATCGCCGGCCATGGCCGCCGCCGCCGGCATCGCCGGCCATTTCGTCGACGTGCGCGCACTGTGAGTGCCGCCGATTTTCACACACTGAACAAGTAATACAGGACCACCATGAAAAAAGTATTCGCTCTCTCGCTGATCGCCCTCGTTCTCGCCGGCTGCAACACCGTCTCCGGTTTCGGCCGCGACGTGCAAAAGGTCGGCAAGGTCGTCACCGGCGCCGGCGGCAAATAATCCACCCACACCAATCCACCCACACGACGGGCGCGCGCAAACATGGACACATTCACCGTACACGAAGGCCTGGTGGCGCCGCTCGACCGCGCCAATGTCGACACCGACGCCATCATCCCGAAGCAGTTCCTGAAGTCGATCCGGCGCACCGGTTTCGGCCCGAACCTGTTCGATGAGTGGCGCTATCTCGACCACGGCGAGCCGGGCCAGGATTGCAGCAATCGCCCGCTCAACCCGGACTTCGTGCTGAACCAGCCGCGCTATGCCGGCGCCTCGATCCTGCTGACCCGCAAGAACTTCGGCTGCGGCTCCTCGCGCGAGCACGCGCCCTGGGCCCTGCAGCAGTATGGCTTCCGTGCGATTGTCGCGCCGAGCTTTGCCGACATCTTCTTCAACAACTGCTACAAGAGCGGCCTGCTGCCGATCGTGCTGCCTGATACCCAGATCGACCACCTCTTCGACGAGGTCAAGGCCGCCATCGGTTTCAGGCTGATCGTCGACCTGCCGCAACAGGTCCTGCGCACGCCGGATGGGCGCGTCAAGTGCGAATTCGCCATCGACGACTTCCGCAAATACTGCCTCACCAATGGGCTGGACGACATCGGCCTGACCCTGCGCCACGCCGACGAGATCCGCGCTTTCGAAGAACGCCACCTGGCACGCCAGCCCTGGCTGGTCAACACCATTTAGGAAGCTACACGTATGACCAAGATCGCCATCCTGCCGGGCGACGGCATCGGTCCCGAAATCATGGCGCAAGCCGTGCGCGTGCTCGATGCGCTGGGCGAATCGTTCGAGATGGAGCGTGCGGAAGTGGGCGGCGCCGGCTATGCCGCGCACGGCCATCCGCTGCCGGAAGCCACGCTGAAGCTGGCGAAAGAGGCCGACGCCGTGCTGTTCGGTGCGGTGGGCGATTTCAAATACGACACGCTCGAGCGCGCGCTGCGCCCCGAGCAGGCCATCCTGGGACTGCGCCGCGAGCTCGGCCTGTTCGCCAACCTGCGTCCGGCCATCCTGTATCCGGAGCTGGCCGGCGCCTCCAGCCTGAAACCCGAGATCGTGGCCGGGCTGGATATCCTCATCATCCGCGAACTGACCGGCGACATCTATTTCGGCAAGCCGCGCGGCGTGCGCGAATGCCCCGACGGCCCCTTCAAGGGCCAGCGCGAAGGCTACGACACGATGCGCTATGCCGAAGGCGAAATCCGCCGCATCGCCCACGTCGCCTTCCAGGCCGCGCGGAAGCGGGACAAGCGTGTCACCAGCGTCGACAAGGCCAATGTGCTGGAGACCTTCCAGTTCTGGCGCGACATCGTCACCGACGTGCACAAGGACTATCCGGACGTCCAGCTGGAACACATGTATGTCGATAACGCGGCGATGCAGCTGGTGCGCGCGCCGAAGAAATTCGACGTCATCGTCACCGGCAACATGTTCGGCGACATCCTGTCGGACGCGGCCGCGATGCTGACCGGCTCGATCGGCATGTTGCCCTCCGCTTCGCTCGACGCGGACAACAAGGGGCTATATGAACCCTCGCACGGCTCGGCACCGGACATTGCCGGCAAGGGCGTTGCCAATCCACTGGCGACGATTTTGTCAAGCGCGATGATGCTGCGCTATTCGCTCGGCAAGCCCGAGCAGGCTGACCGCATCGAGGCGGCGGTAAAGCGCGTCCTCCAGCAAGGATTGCGGACTCCGGATATATTTGAGGATGGCACGCAGCGCGTTGGCACCGAACAGATGGGCGACGCGGTGGTGCAGGCACTAAGGTAAAGCCGGTGCTCGCGTAGGATGGGCACCGTCATCGAGGCCGCCGGCCTCGATGACCCCACGCGTGAACGATGATGTAGTAAACGACGATCATAGTTATAGGAATTCCGAAAAATGAAATTAGTAGGCCTGGTAGGTTGGCGCGGTATGGTCGGTTCGGTCCTGATGCAGCGCATGCAGGACGAGGGCGATTTCGCCTTCATCGAGCCGGTGTTCTTCACGACGTCGAATCCGGGCGGCGACGCCCCGAAGATGGCGAAGAACGAAACCAGGTTGAAGAGCGCCAGCGACATCGCCGAGCTGTCGAAATGCGAGATCATCATCTCCTGCCAGGGCGGCGACTACACGAGCGAGGTCTTCCCGAAGCTGCGCGCGGCCGGCTGGAACGGCTACTGGATCGATGCCGCCTCGACCCTGCGCATGAACGACGACGCCGTCATCGTGCTCGACCCGGTCAACAAGGACGTCATCAAGAACGCCATGTCGCGCGGCGTGAAGAACTACATCGGCGGCAACTGCACGGTGTCGTGCATGCTGATGGGCCTGGGCGGCCTGTTCGAGCAGGGCCTGGTCGAGTGGATGACCTCCATGACCTACCAGGCAGCCTCCGGCGGTGGCGCCCAGCACATGCGCGAACTGCTGACCCAGTTCGGCACCATCAACGGCGCGGTGAAACCGCTGCTGGACGACCCGGCCTCGGCCATCCTCGAAATCGACCGCACCGTGCTGGCGACCCAGCATGGCCTGTCGCCTGAGGAAACCAAGCAGTTCGGCGTGCCGCTGGCCGGCAACCTGATTCCCTGGATCGACAAGGACCTGGGCAACGGCCAGTCGAAGGAAGAGTGGAAGGCCGGCGCCGAGACCAACAAGATCCTCGGCCGCGGCGACGGTTTCGGCACCAAAGCGATTCCCGTCGACGGCCTGTGCGTGCGCATCGGCGCGATGCGCTGCCATTCGCAGGCGCTGACCATCAAGATGACGAAGGACGTGCCGCTCGACGAAATCAACGACATCATCGCCTCCCACAACGACTGGGTGAAGGTGGTGCCGAACACGCGTGAAGCCTCGATGCGGGACCTGTCGCCGGCCGCCGTGACCGGCAGCTTGACGATTCCGGTCGGCCGCCTGCGCAAGATGTCGATGGGACCGAGCTACCTGTCGGCCTTTACCGTTGGCGACCAGTTGCTGTGGGGCGCCGCCGAGCCGCTGCGCCGCATGCTGCGCATCGTGCTGGACAAGTAAAACAGGGCGCCGCCCAGCCTCCCGACGCCGCGATGTTTCGCGGCGTTTTCACAGGCTGAGCGGAGTAAATGACTAATAAAATTTTGATCACATCTGTTATCACCGAAGTAAGCTTGGAGCGCGCCGCTGTTGTCTAAACAACAGCGGTTGCGCGCTTAACCGACAGTTTCAGACTCCTACGCCCCGCAGAGCTTGCATGCTCCAGTGCATGATGATATGTTGAGACCTCCCGGAAACCGTAGTTTCCTCCAGCTAACCATCTCGCACTTCACTATGCCATTGAATCGCCGCCCTCAGATCATGTCGTCCGCGTTGAAAACCATTACCGCCGCGGTCGCCAGTGCAGTGCTGTTGTCGTCGGCGGCATCGGCTGCGGGACTGGGAAAGCTGACCGTCCTGTCCGCGCTCGGCCAGCCGCTGCGCGCCGAGATCGAACTGACCTCGGTGTCGAACGACGAAGCAGCCGGTCTCGGCGCCAAACTCGCCAGCCCTGAAGCCTACCGCGCCGCCAACATCGAATTCAATCCAGCCCTGCTGTCGCTGCGTTTCGTGGTCGAGCAGCGCAATGGCCGCCAGTTCGTGCGCATCAGCTCGCCGCAGCCGCTGAACGAGCCCTTCGTCGACCTGCTGCTCGAGCTGTCGTGGAATAACGGCCGCCTGGTACGCGAATACACCTTCCTCCTCGACCCGGCCGAGCTGCGCACGACCCAGTCGGCCCAGGTCGCAGCGGCCGCGGGCGCTGCGACCACCCGCCAGGGTGCAGCCGCGTCGCCGGCCGCCGGTGGTGCCCCGGCCGCACGCGCACCGCGCGCCGCCCGTGCCGACGAGGGCGCTGCCGCCCCGGCTGGTGCACCAACTGCCAGCGCTGCCGGCGGCACGCCGTCGCGCTACCGCGTCCGCGCCGGCGATACGCTCGGCCGTATCGCGGGGCGCCTGAAGCCTGTCGATGTCTCGCTCGACATGATGCTCGTCGCCCTGTACCGCGCCAACCCGGACGCCTTCATCGGCAACAACATGAACCGCCTGAAGTCGGGCCAGATCCTGTCGGTACCCGATGCCGACACGATGCGTGGCCTCGATGCCGGCGAAGCGCACGGTACCGTGGTCGCCCACGCGGCCGACTTCAACGCCTACCGCTCGAAGCTGGCCGGCCAGGTGGCCACCAGCGCCCCGGCGCGCGAGAGCGCCGCCGGCCAGAGTGCGACCGGCCGCATCACCGCCAAGGTCGAGGAACGCCCGACCGCCGCCAACGAAGCGGCCGACCGGCTGCGCCTGTCGAAGGCACCGCCGACGAAGGCCAGCGGCAGCGGTGCGACCACGACCGCCGAGGACACGGTAGCGAAGGAAAAGGAACTGGCCGACGCCCAGCAGCGCGTCAAGGAACTCGAGAACAACGTCAACGCTCTGGAGAAGATCGTCACCGTGAAGAACGGTGCCGGTGCCGACGCCGCCCAGCGCGCGGCCGAAGCGGCGAAGGCGCCGGCAACGGCGGCCGGGGCGCCGGCCGCCGGAACGCCGGCTGCGCAAGCGCCGGCGGCCGATACGGCCGCACCTGCCGCGCCCGCGGTTGCCCCGAAAATCAAGACCGCGCCGAAGGCTGCTCCGGCCGAGCCTGGCCTTGGCGACATGCTGATGGATAACATCGCCTATCTCGCCGCCGGTGCCGGCGTGCTGCTGCTGGCCGCGCTCGGCGTGGCGCAGCGCCGCAAGCAAAAGCCGGTGCCGAAGTCGGCTCCCGCCACGACCACTATCCTCGGCAGCGCCGCGCAGCCGTCGAATTCGCTGTTCGCCAAGACCGGCGGCCAGAAGGTCGACACCCACGACAGCGTGTTCAATTCCAGCTTCGCGCCTTCGGCCAGCCAGCTCGACACCAACGAGGTCGATCCGCTGGCCGAGGCCGAACTGTACCTGGCCTATAACTTCGACACCCAGGCCGAGGACATCCTCAAGGAAGCCCTGCGCAACGATCCGACGCGCCATCCGGTGCGCCTGAAGCTGCTCGAGATCTACGCCAACCGCAAGGATGTGCGCGCGTTCGAAGCGCAGGCTACCGAGCTCTACAGCTTGAGCGCCGGCCAGGGCGAGGAATGGGCGCAAGCCGCGGCACTCGGCCACACGCTCGATCCTGCCAACCCGCTGTACGCCCGGGGTGCCGGCGCCGCCGCCATCGCCGGCGCCGCTGCTGCTGCCGCAACGACGACCGGCCCGGCAACGATACTCGACGGCGGTCCGCAGACCGTGCTGTCGCAGCAGCTCGAACAGGCTTTCCGTAACCGCGGCGACTCGGAACTCCTGATGCCTTCGTCGACGGTCGACGCCGTGACCGGTGCGCCGCTCAACAGCCGTTTCGACCTCGAGAGCATGGGTCTCGGCCAGGATGCCACCGCTTTGCCGGCGTCCCTGGACGCCAACGCCGAAGCGGGCGACAGCCTGCTCGACTTCGACCTGGGTGGCCTGAGCTTCGAGCCGGTTGCCGCCACCGACAGCGCCGCCGTCCTCCACACCGACGCGACCGCGGTGCCGGACCTGCAATTCGAGATGGAGCCATTCGCGCCGCTCGAACCGGCATCCGGTACGCCGGTCGTCGATCCAGCCGCCGGCAGCCTGGACGACCTGGCCTTCGACATGAACTTCGACGCGCCGGCCAGCGCGCCTGCCGCGGCGCAAGACACCGCAGCGGCCGACGACGGCTTCGTGCTCGACCTGTCGAAAGATGCGCAGCAGGGCGGCGTCGACACGAACGCGGCGTCGACCGGATTCGACCTGGCAAGCGACACCGCGACCCCGGCCGCCATTGACAACAAGGACGCGCTGTTCGACCTCGACGCGATGGACTTCGGCCTGGCCGATACCACGCCGGTGACCCCGGTCGGCCAGGCCGAAGAGCCGGTGTTCGACTTCGGCTCCACCGATCTCGAACTCACCGCGCCGGCCCACGAGGCTCCGCTAGCCGACGCGCCTGCCGCGGCCGGCAAGGACGCGATGTTCGACCTCGACAACCTGGACTTCGGCCAGCCTGCAGCACCGGCCGCGCCCGGGACGAGCCGTTCGCGCTGGACGAGGTGCCAGCCATCCCGAACCCCGGCACCCCGGTGCCGCGCTTCGACATGAGCGGCCTCGACCTCGAGCTGCCATCTGGCGACAGCGAGATCACCGCCCAGCCGCTGCCTGACGCCGGCACCGACAGCATCGCCGCGGAAAGCAGCGAGCGCGCCGAGCTGACCCCGGCCCAGATGGAAATGGAAACCAAGCTGGACCTGGCGATCGCTTACCAGGAAATCGGCGACAAGGAAGGTGCGCGCGAGCTGCTCGACGAAGTCATCAAGGGTGGCAACGTCGAACAGTCCAGCCGTGCCAGCGCCATGCGCGCCCAGCTCGCGTGAGGTTGCAGGCCGCGTGACCCGTATTGCCTTAGGACTCCAGTACGTCGGCACCGGCTGGAACGGATACCAGAAGCAGCCCAGCCGTGACACCGTGCAGGACGCCCTCGAGATCGCCCTCGAGAAGTTTGCCTGCACCAGGCTTGCCACCACCTGCGCCGGCCGCACCGATGCGGGCGTGCATGCGGTCGAGCAGGTCGTCCATTTCGACACCGAACTCGATCGCTCGATGCAGAGCTGGGTACGCGGCACGAATACCTTCCTGCCCGATTCGGTCTCGGTGCGCTGGGCGGCCGCGGTGCCGCCCGACGCCGACGGCCAGGAGTTCCATGCGCGCTTCTCAGCCCGCGCCCGCACCTACCACTACGTCCTGTACAACAATCCGAACCCGTCGGCGCTGCTGGCCGGCCGCGCCGGCTGGGTGTTCCGCCCGCTCGATGTGGAGCGCATGCGGGCGGCCGCCCGCCACCTGATCGGCCTGCACGACTTTACGTCCTTCCGCGCGTCCGGCTGCCAGGCCAACACGCCCATCAAGGACATGCAGGAGATCAGCATCGAGCGCCGCGGCGACATCATCGTGTTTACAGTGCGTGCCAGCGCTTTCCTGCATCACATGGTGCGCAACATCGTCGGCGCGCTCGTCTACGTGGGCACGGGGCGCAACGAGCCCGACTGGATGGCCGAGGTGCTGACGGCGCGCGACCGCGACGCCGCCGCGCCCACCTTCATGCCGGACGGCCTGTACTTCGCGAAAATCGATTACGATCCGAAGTGGGGACTGCCGCAGGAGGCGGTCTCGCCACTGCCCTGGTTATAACAATGCTCCAACGCACCCGCATCAAGATCTGCGGCATCACCCGAGAAGAAGACCTGCGCGCCGCCGTGGCCTGCGGCGCCGACGCGCTCGGCTTCGTCTTTTATCCGCAGAGCCCGCGCTACCTTGACCCCGCCGCGTTCGCCGTGCTCGGTGCGCACCTGCCCCCTTACGTCAGTGCGGTCGCGCTGTTCGTCAACGCCACGCTGGAAGAGGTGAGGGCGGTGGTCGACGCCGCACCGGTGGCGCTGCTGCAGTTCCATGGCGACGAAACGATAGCGGAATGCGCGACGATTGCCGCGGCCGTGAAGCGCCCGTTCGTGCGGGCCTTCCGCGTCGAGCCGGACACGACGCCGCTTGAACTGCTAGAATGCGAACTCGCATACCGCGCCGCCAGCCCCTGGTTCTCGAGCCTCCTGCTCGACACCCATGTGGCGTCCTACGGCGGTGCAGGAAAGGTCTTCGATTGGTCTGTCATTCCAAAAGAGCTCGCGCCTCGGGTCGTTTTGAGTGGTGGCTTGAGCGTGCAAAACGCGACTGAGGCGGTGACCTCGGTACGCCCCTATGCCGTCGACATCAGCAGTGGTGTCGAAGCCGGCAAGGGGATCAAGGACGCCCGCAAGATCGCCGCTTTCGTGGCGGCGGTGCGGGCGGGCGATGCCACCATCGACAGCGAGCACCCACATGACACACGACCGTTCTCCCATCCGCGGCCAGGCGCCTGACGCCGCCGCACCCCTGTTCCAGACTCCTGACTACCAGCTGCCGGACACGCGCGGCCACTTCGGACCCTACGGCGGCAGCTTTGTCGCCGAGACGCTTTCGCATGCGCTGGCCGAACTGAACGAGGCCTACGCGCGCTATGCGGCCGATCCGGAATTCCTGGAAGAATTCCGCTACGAGCTGGCGCACTTCGTCGGCCGCCCGTCGCCGGTCTACCACGCCAAGCGCTGGTCGGAGCTGGCCGGCGGCGCGCAGATCTACTTCAAGCGTGAAGACCTGAACCATACCGGCGCCCACAAGATCAACAACGTGATCGGCCAGGCCCTGCTGGCGCGGCGCATGGGTAAACCTCGCATCATCGCCGAGACCGGCGCCGGCCAGCACGGCGTGGCCACCGCCACCATCTGCGCCCGCTTCGGCATGGAATGCGTGGTCTACATGGGCAGCGAGGACGTCAAGCGCCAGGCCCAGAACGTCTACCGCATGAAACTGCTGGGCGCGACCGTGGTACCGGTCGAATCCGGCAGCAAGACCCTGAAGGACGCGCTCAACGAAGCGATGCGCGACTGGGTCACCAACATCGAAAACACCTTCTACATCATCGGCACCGTCGCCGGACCGCACCCGTATCCGATGATGGTGCGCGACTTCCAGTCGGTGATCGGCGAGGAATGCCGGGTGCAGATGCCGGCCATGACCGGTCGCCAGCCCGATTATGTGGTGGCCTGCATCGGCGGCGGCTCGAACGCGATGGGCATTTTCTATCCCTATATCGACGAGGCGGGCGTGAAGCTGGTCGGCGTCGAGGCGGCGGGCGAGGGCATCGATTCGGGCAAGCATGCCGCTTCGCTGACGGCCGGCTTCCCGGGGGTGTTGCACGGCAACCGCACTTACCTGCTGCAGGACGCGAACGGCCAGATCATCGAGACCCATTCGGTGTCGGCAGGCCTGGACTATCCGGGCGTGGGTCCCGAGCACGCCTGGCTGAAGGACTCGCAGCGCGCCGAGTACGTGTCGATCACGGACGAGGAGGCGCTGGCCGCGTTCCACGACTGCTGCCGCATCGAGGGCATCATTCCGGCGCTGGAATCCTCGCACGCGATTGCCTACGCGGTGAAGCTGGCGGCGACGCTGCCGGCGGACCAGAACATTCTGGTCAATTTGTCAGGGCGCGGGGACAAGGACATGCACACGGTGGCGCAGAGGATGGGGCTGGACTTCAGCTGAGTCGTAGCGCAGGCGGATCCAACGATTCCCTGCGTACCCACCGTCATCCAAGAATAGAGAACTCACCATGTCCCGCATCGAACAAACCTTCGCCGCCCTGCGCGCGCACAACAAAACCGGCCTCGTCACCTTCATCACCGCCGGCGACCCCGGTCCCGACATGACCGTCCCGCTGATGCACGCGCTCGTCGCGGGCGGCGCCGACGTGCTGGAACTCGGCGTGCCGTTTTCCGACCCGATGGCCGAAGGCCCGGTCATCCAGCGTGCCTGCGAGCGCGCATTGAAATTCGGCATCGGCCTGCCCGACGTGTTCAACTACGTCCGCGAATTTCGCCAGACGAATGCCGATACCCCGGTCGTCCTGATGGGCTACGCCAATCCCATCGAACGCATCGGCCCCGACGCATTCATCCGCTGCGCGAAAGAAGCCGGTGCCGACGGCGCCATCGTCGTCGACTATCCGCCGGAAGAGTGCGAAGCCTTTGCCGACGCCATGCGCGACAACGGCCTCGACATGATCTTCCTGCTGGCGCCAACCTCGACGGTCGAGCGCGTGAAGCAGGTGGCGCGCTACGGCAGCGGCTTCTCCTACTATGTGTCGCTGAAAGGCGTCACCGGCGCCGGCACCATCGATACGCAGGACGTTGCCCAGCGCGTGGCGGCGATTCGCGAACACGTCAGCCTGCCGATCGGCGTCGGCTTCGGCATCCGCGATGCCCAGACGGCGAAGGCGGTGGCCTCGGTGGCCGACGCCGTCGTCATCGGCAGCCGCATCATCCAGGAGCTGGAAAATACGCCGAAGGAGCAGGGGCCGGAGGCGGTGCGCGCTTTCTGCGCAGGCATCCGCGCGGCGCTCGACGGCCAGTAGGTGCCGGCACTCGTGCCCCGCTGACCTCCGGCAAGGCCGGGTCGGTCGTGGCCGGTATGTGCCAAACCGTGTCCAAGCCGGCCCCGGACCTGTTCCCGGGCCGGTTTTTCACGTCCATGTCCAACGGCGCGGACTGTAGCGCGTCTGGAAAGCCATCAATCGTTTAGAACTTTTGTCGGTAGGCGACGGCGGCGAGCGCTTGCCCGGAAACGCAGATTTCCCCCGTCCAGTCCGGCTTGTTCCCGCTGAAATGCGGCGGCCTCGGTCCGAACACGAGCGGCAAGGAAGGTGGATCCAGCGTCGGCCCTTCGAAGTGCACCCGGTTGATGTGTCCGCCGCCCGGTAAGGTCAGCACCTTGCAGTCGACGAACCTGAAGCCGACCTGCTCCTTGCCGCCGACGATCAGCGCGAAACCGCGCAGGTCATGGTTGCACTCTATATCGAAGTCCATGTCATGCCTCCCAGCACCTTCGCCTCTATTTCAACAGGCCGCTTTCCGTGAATTTGTCGATGAGCTGGCCGAGCGCGGCTTCCTTGGCCCCGGTTGCGGTCTTCGGGTCGGAAATGATCGCGTCGAGCCTGCCCAGCAGGCGCAGCTTCTTCGCCTCCAGGTCCAGGCCCTCCAGTTCCCTGGAGGGAATGCCGAAAGACAGCAGGGCCCCGTCGAGCGCGGCCGCGTCCTTTGCTCCCGCAGCCCTGACTGCTCCGCCGAGACGCGTGACCGATTCGTAGATCTTCTGACTCGAGGCCGGCAACACGGCAAGGCGCTCGATGGCCGCGTCGCTGCTCTTTTCCTGCTCGGCCGAGGCGCTGTTAATGAAGCGCAGGGCCCCGTTGATCGTCCCTGCCATGTAGTAGTCGTGCAGCTGCGTCAGCGCCAGTTCGAAGGGATACTGTTCCACGCTGGGCGTCTTCAGGCCTTGCAGGATGCCGACGAGCACCGCCTTGCGCTGGGCATTCATCGTGCCCACCAGCGCATCAAGGCTCTTGTCGTAATAGAAGTCCTTGACGATCGTCTGTTTCGCGCCGCCGATCGCCGCGGCGGCCGCAGCGAGGTTTTTCCCCGAGCGTACGCCGCCGACGAGCGTGCCGGCCAGGTTGATCGACAGCGAAGCGAGGTCGGTTGCCGCATCGAGCTTCTGCCTGTCGGCAGTCAGGCCGCGGATGAAGGCGATATAGCGCAGGTCGATCTGGGCAATGCGGCCCATGACGAAGCGGTTGCGTGCGGTCACTTTCTGGGCCGGGTCGCCGATGCTGTAGTAGTCCTTGATGCTGGCCGTCGAGCGAAACTCCTGGTCGAGCATGCGCAGGTCGGCTTCCAGGTCGAAGGAAGGTTCGGGCGCGCCGCCTTCGCGCACGGTGCGGCACCCCGACAGCAGGAGCACGCACATGCACCCGAGCAGCGCCTGCTTCGATGGTGACATGTCACTCGCCTTGTATGGCCGGCCGCACCGATCGGGGGCGGAGCGGGGCTCTCCTGTTTGGACATGGTCGCCGCCCGAGAATTCCGTTCGCTGACCGCCGTGCGAGAAAAATGCCGGACGGGGTAGGATGCCGATCCTTCCCGCTGGCGCTTGCTCTGCACCACGTTCGGATTCGTGCTCACCCTCTTCGGCGATGGGTGTATAACCTGTTGGGGGCCGTCCCGACGGCCTGGCGTGCACGGCCGCGGACATCGGCCCCATTGATTGCCAGACTGGCAAGCGGTGACAAGCCGGGCGCTAGCAGATACACTACGCGCAACTTAAGACATGCCGCAAAGGAGAGAACATGAGTTGGTTGGAAAAACTGCTGCCCCCTAGAATCCAGCGCTCCGATGCCGCCAACCGCAAGACCATGCCCGAAGGCCTGTGGGTCAAGTGCCCGTCGTGCGAAGCGGTGCTCTACCGCGCCGACCTCGAGTCGAACCTGCATGTGTGCCCGAAGTGCGACCACCACATGCGCATCCGTGCCCGCGAGCGCCTCGACGGCCTGCTCGACGAAGGCGGCCGCTACGAGATCGGCCAGGAAACCCTGCCGGTCGACACGCTCAAGTTCAAGGACAGCAAGAAGTATCCGGACCGGCTCAAGCAAGCCATGGAAGCCACCGGCGAAACCGATGCCCTCATCGTCCAGGGCGGCTCGATCATGAGCATGCCGGTCGTGGTGGCCTGTTTCGAATTCGAATTCATGGGCGGCTCGATGGGCTCGGTCGTCGGCGAGCGTTTCGCCCGCGGCGCCCAGATTGCGCTCGAGCAGAAGGTGCCCTTCATCTGCATCACCGCCACCGGCGGCGCGCGCATGCAGGAAGGCCTGCTGTCGCTGATGCAGATGGCAAAGACCACGGCCATGCTGACCAAGCTGTCGGAGAAGAAACTGCCGTTCATCAGTGTGCTGACCGACCCGACCATGGGCGGCGTCTCCGCCTCCTTCGCCTTCATGGGCGACGTCGTGATCGCCGAGCCGAAGGCCCTGATCGGCTTTGCCGGCCCGCGCGTGATCGAGAACACCGTGCGCGAAAAACTGCCGGAAGGCTTCCAGCGCGCCGAGTTCCTGGTGCAAAAGGGCGCCGTCGACATGATCGTCGACCGCCGCAAGATGCGCGAAGAAATCGCCCGCCTGCTGGCGCTGCTGCAGAACCAGGCCGCTGAAGCCGTAGCGTAATTCGCGCGCAGCCCCGTCTCAGGCTGCGCTCCATGAAGCCCCTTCGGCCGACGGCCCGCACTGCGGGCCGTTCCCTTTTGTCCCTCACCAAAGTCATCCCATGTCCAGCCTTCCCACCACCTTGCCCGACTGGCTCGCGCTGATCGAGTCGCGCCATGCCGAAACCCATATCGACATGGGCCTGGACCGTGTGCGCGCCGTCAAGGAGCGCATGGATCTGCAATTTAGTTGCCCCGTCATCATGGTTGCCGGTACCAACGGCAAGGGCTCGACCTGCGCGATGCTCGAATCGATCCTGCTGCATGCCGGCTACCGCGTCGGCCTCTACATCAAGCCGCATTTCCTCGACTTCAACGAGCGCGCCCGCATCAATGGCGAAATGGCGAGCGACGCCATGCTGGTCGAGGCCTTCAATGTCGTCGAGGCGCAGCGCGGCGACATAGCGCTGACCTATTTCGAATTCACCACGCTGGCGATCATGCACCTGATCTCGAAAGCCGGCGTCGACGTCGCCATCCTCGAGGTGGGCCTGGGCGGGCGCCTGGACGCGGTCAACGTGGTCGATGCCGATGTGGCTATCGTCACCAGCATCGACATCGACCACGCCGACTACCTGGGCGACACGCGCGAGGAAATCGGCTTCGAGAAGGCGGGTATCTTCCGGCCGGGCAAGACGGCGATCTGCAGCGATCCGCTGGCGCCCAGCACGCTCGTCAAACATGCGGCCGACATCGGCGCCGACCTCTGGCTGATCGGACGCGACTTCAACTACCAGGGCGACCAGCAGCAGTGGAGCTATGGCGGACGCACCCAGCGCCGCAATTCGCTGGCCTATCCGGCCCTGCGCGGCGCCAACCAGCTGCTCAACGCCTCGGCCGCGCTGGCCGCGCTGGAAGCCCTGCGCATGCAGTTGCCGGCCGGTGCACAGGAAGTGCGCACGGGCCTGGCCCTGGTGGAGTTGCCGGGGCGCTTCCAGGTGCTGCCAGGCCGCCCGACCGTCGTCCTCGACGTGGCGCACAATCCGCATGCGGCGGCCACGCTTGCCCAGAACCTGGGCAACATGGGCTTTCATCGCTACACCTATGCCGTGTTCGGCATCATGGCCGACAAGGACATCGCCGGCGTAGTGGCACCGATGGCCCAGTACATCGACCACTGGTGCGTGGCCGACCTGGACTCGCCGCGGGCCGCTCCTGGCGATGCGTTGGTCCAGCAACTGGGGGCCCTGCGTCCGGCAGGGGCGAAAGAGAGCGATTTTTCCGTCACCAGCTTCCCCGATCCGGCAGCGGCATTCGCAAATGCGATGAGCCGTGCCGAGGAGAATGATAGAATTGTGGTCTTTGGCTCGTTCTATACCGTCGCCGGCGTGATGGCGGCCCGAAAAAACTCTCTTCACTGACATACAGACGCATGGGCTTGTTCTCGATCTTCAGTAAAAACAAGCAAGAAAGCACCGCCCAGGACAGTGGCCGTTTCTCCCGCGACGACGACGACTTCTCGAAGCAGGCGCGTGCCAAGCGCGCCTCGCATGCCAATGAAGCCGGGCGGGGCGGCTCGAGCCGCAGCCGCAGCGGCGGCGACCCGATGTTGCCGGAAAAGAAGCGGGCACGCCGGCGCCTGGTCGGCGCGATCGCACTGGCACTGGGCGCCGCGGTAGGCTTGCCGATGCTGCTCGACTCCGAGCCGCGCCCGCTGGTGGCCGACATGTCGATCCAGATCCCGTCGAAGGAAAAGGCGCCGCCGCTGCCGGTGCCGTCCAATCCCGTGCCGATCGGCGACAGCGTCGACCAGGACGAGGAAATCGTGACGCCTGCCGCCACGAATTCGGCAGCGACCCCGCCCACGCGCCCGGCAACGCCCGCGCCGCGCATCGAGATCGCGCCGGAGAAGTCGCCGGATGGATTGCGCACCGAACCCGAGATCAAGATGGCGCGCCCGGAGCCGAAGGCGCCGGAACGCAAGCCGGAAACGAAACCCGAGCCAAAGCCGGCCGAACGCAAGGCCGACAAGCCCGCTCCGGAAAACCGAAGACAAACCGGCGCCGCGCGCGCGACGACGAGGCCGCCCGTGCGCTGGCCCTGCTCGAAGGCAAGAGCGCGCCCAAGCCGGAAAAACACGAAAAGGCTGAAACGGTCGCCAGAACCGACAAGGGCGCCGACGCAGTCCACCCGGACGCGGGCCGACGCTGTGGTCCAGGTTGCCGCGCTCGCCAGCCAGGACAAGGTCGCGGACCTGCAATCGCGCCTGCGCGCGGCCGGCGTCAGCGCCAGCACCCGCAAGTCGGGCGAGCTGATCAAGGTGCAGGTCGGCCCGTTCGCCAGCCGCGAGGAAGCCGAGAAGGCCCGTGCGAAACTCGTCGCCCAGGGCTTCGGCGGCTTCCTGGTGCCAATGTGATGCACGTGGTCCAGGCGTGACGATCTTCGATTACCTGGTGCTCTTCGTGTTGGTGGCGTCGGTCGTGATCAGCACCATGCGCGGCCTGGTCAAGGAAATCCTGTCGCTGCTGGGCTGGATCGTGGCCTTCGTGGTTGCCAATGCGTATGGCGCGCGCCTCGGGCCGCTGTTACCGGATATGATACCGGGTGAGGCGACCAGGCTGATCGTCGCCTATGTCGTGCTCTTCCTTGGCGTACGCATCCTGATGGCGCTGCTGGCACTGGCGCTCGGCGCCCTGATCGAGGCTTCCGGCCTCTCGCTGGCCGACCGCGGCCTCGGCGGCCTGTTCGGCCTGGCGCGTGGGCTTGTCATCGTGCTCGCCGTCGTCATCTTGTGTGGAATGACCGCCATCCCCCGTCAAGCATTCTGGCAAGACGCGCTGCTGTCCCCGCTGGCCGAAGCCGGCGCCCGCACCGTCAAGCCCTTTCTCCCTGCTGCCCTGGCGCAGCACGTGAAATTTTGAATTCCCGGTTTGAATCCCTCGTTTTGAAATTGTCCGTAACAGTCATCTGTTCTTAGGAGCACACCATGTGTGGCATCGTCGGCGTCGTCTCGCAAACTCCCGTTAACCAGTTGCTGTATGACGCGTTGCTGCTGCTGCAGCACCGCGGCCAGGACGCGGCAGGTATCGCAACCAATCACAGCAGCATGTTTTCGATGTACAAGGCCAATGGCCTGGTGCGCGACGTGTTCCGCACCCGTAACATGCGCTCGCTGCAAGGCAATACCGGTATCGGCCACTGCCGCTATCCGACCGCCGGTTCCTCGAGCGAGGAAGAGGCGCAGCCCTTCTACGTCAATGCGCCTTTCGGCATCACACTGGCGCACAACGGCAACCTGACGAACCAGGCCGAGCTGAAGGAAGCCCTGTTCCGCAACGACCGCCGCCACATCAACACCAATTCCGACTCGGAAGTGCTGCTCAACGTGCTGGCGCACGAGATCCAGGAAGCGGCGAATGGCTATTCGCTCGACGCCGAAGCCGTGTTCAAGGCGGTCGGCATCGTGCACCGCCGCGTGCGCGGTGCCTACGCGGTGGTCGCCCAGATCGCCGGCCACGGCATGCTGGCCTTCCGCGACCCCTACGGCATCCGTCCGCTGTGCCTCGGCATGAACGAGGGCGAGAACGGCGTCGAATACATGGTGGCCAGCGAATCGGTGGCCCTGGAAGGCATTGGTTTCCGCTTCGTGCGCGACATCGCGCCGGGCGAGGCGGTCTGGATCGGCGAGGACGGTAGCTTCCACGAGCGCCAGTGCGCCGAGAATCCGTCGCTCAATCCCTGCGCCTTCGAATACGTCTACCTGGCCCGTCCCGATTCGGTCATCGATGGCGCCTCGGTGTATGCCACGCGCCTGAAGATGGGTGAATACCTGGCCGACAAGATCCGCAAGGAAATTCCGGTCGAGGAAATCGACGTCGTCATGCCGATTCCCGATTCCTCGCGTCCGGCGGCGATCCAGCTGGCGCTGAAACTCGGTATCGAATACCGCGAAGGCTTCATCAAGAACCGCTACATCGGCCGCACCTTCATCATGCCTGGGCAAGGCATGCGCAAGAAATCGGTGCGCCAGAAACTCAACGCCATCGGTTCCGAGTTCAAGGACAAGAACGTGTTGCTGGTCGACGATTCCATCGTGCGCGGCACGACCAGCCGCGAGATCGTGCAGATGGCGCGCGACGCCGGTGCCCGCAAGGTGTTCTTCGCCTCGGCCGCGCCGCCGGTGCTGTTCCCGAACGTCTACGGCATCGACATGCCCACCCGTGACGAGCTGATCGCCTACGGCCGCACCGTCGACGAAGTCTGCCGCGAAATCACGGCCGACCGCCTGGTCTACCAGGATATCGACGCCCTGAAGCGCTCGATTTCCGACGTCAATCCGGCGCTGACCAACTTCGAGGCTTCGTGCTTCGACGGCGTCTACGTGACGGGCGACGTCACCCCGGCCTATCTCGACAAGCTGGAAACGACGCGCCACAAGAGTTCGGGCAAGTCCTCGGAGGACGTGGTGCGTACCCAGCTCAACCTGAACCCGCCCGTCGCGGCGGAGTAAGTCCGGCCATGAGCGAGAAGAAAGCATACGGCTTCACGACGACCATCCTGCACAACGACCGCCGCAAGGCGATCGAGCAGGGCTCGCTGCACAAGCCGATCCACACCTCCGTCGCCTTCGGTTACGGCGACGCGCGCCAGCTGGCCTCGGTGTTCCAGGGCAAGGAGCCGGGCTTTCGTTACGGCCGCCAGGGCAACCCGACGGTGGCGGCGCTGGAAGACAAGATCAGCAGGATGGAAGGCGGGGTCGCCAGCCTGTGCTTCGGCACCGGCATGGCGGCGATCGGCGCCCTGTTCCAGGCGCTGCTGCGCGAAGGCGACCACATCGTGTCGTCCTCCTTCCTGTTCGGGAACACCAACAGCCTGTGGCAGACGGTGGCGGGGCAGGGTGTCGGTGTCGACTTCGTCGATGCCACGGATGCCGCGAACGTCGAAGCGGCCTTGACGCCGAACACGCGCATGGTCTTCGTCGAGACGATTGCCAATCCGCGTACCCAGGTGGCCGATCTCGCGCGCATCGGCGAGCTGTGCCGCGCGCGCGGCATCCTGTACGTGGTCGACAACACCATGACCACGCCGTATTTGTTCCGTCCGAAGGCGGTGGGTGCCGGCCTGGTGGTCAATTCGCTCACCAAATCGATCGGCGGTCATGGCATCGCGCTGGGTGGTGCACTGACCGACACCGGCTTGTTCGACTGGAGCGCCTACCCGAACATCGCCGCCAACTTCCGCAAGCAGGCACCCGCCGCCCAGGGCATGGCGCAGCTGCGTGCGAAAGCCCTGCGCGACTTCGGCGCGGCGCTGGGGCCGGAAGCGGCCCACCATATCGCGGTCGGCGCCGAGACCCGGCGCTACGCATGGAGCGCACCTGCGCGAATGCGCTGGCGCTGGCGCGGATGCTGGAAAGCGACGACCGGGTCGCTGCGGTTCACTATCCCGGCCTGGCTTCGCACCCGCAGCACGGCATCGTGAGCGAACTGTTCCGGGCCGGCGGTTCGCTGCTGAGCTTCGAGCTGAAGGACGACATCGATCCCTTCGATTACCTGAACCGCTTGCAGCTGGCAATTCCTGCGAGTAATCTTGGCGACAACCGTACCCTGGTCATCCCGGTTGCGCACACGATCTTCTTCGAGATGGGCGCCGAGCGCCGCGCCAGCATGGGCATCGCCGAGTCGCTGATCCGGGTGTCGGTGGGCATCGAGGAAACCGAGGACTTGCTGGCCGACTTCAGGGCGGCACTGGAAGCTTAGTCACAAGCGCGGCGCCGTCCGCGCTTTTTTATCGACAAAACAACGAACAAGCATGAAGAGACTGTTGATCACACTGGGCCTGGGACTGATGCTGGCGGGCGCCGCCCACGGCGGCGAACTGGAAGACGCCAAATCCCTGTTCGAGCAAAAGAAATATCCGGAAGCGCTCAAGCTGTACACCAAGCTGGCGAATGCGGGCAATGTCGAGGCGCAGCAGAACCTGGGCCAGATGTACTGGTATGGCGAGGCCGGCGCGGTGGATGAGGCCAAGGCGCAAGCCTGGTTCCGCAAGGCCGCGGCCAAGGGCAACAAGGTCGCTGTCGAGTCGCTCGCGATCATGGAGCAGCGGGTGACGCGCCGCGCCGACATCGACTACTGGCTGAAGGATTACGATGGCGCCGACCTCAGGAGCGGCAAGTTCGCCTGTCCGGCGCCCCGCATTCCGCCGATCTCGAAGCAGACGGAAGAGATCGAGCGCGTCACGAATGCGATCAACAAGTGGCAGGACTGCTACAACGCTTTCGTCCAGAACCTGAACGCGCATTCGCCGCTTGCCGACAAGATTCCGGCGGATGTGGCCAAGCTGATGAACGCGGCCGAGATGGCGCGTGCCAAAACGCGTCTGGCCGCCTTGCAGGAGAACATGTCGGAAGAGGCGAAGGTGGGCTCGAAGATGGTGCTGGCCGATATCGCCGTCTGGCGCACCGCGACCGAGGCGTATATTGCCGAACACAACGCGATCGTGAACAAGGCGCCGAAGGATGGGGCGGGGCGGTAGCACGATGCATGAAAAAGGCCGCATCCGCGGCCTTTGTTTGTTGTAGGGTGGGCACTTGTGCCCACGCGGTAAAGCGTTTGCGGTCTACGATGTTGGCCGTTTGACCACATGTTCGCGGCCCACTGTGCAGAAGCAGCTGGGCAGTAGAGTTGGTGGCTTCGCAGAGGCCCCACCGCGTGGGCTCAAGAGCCCACCCTACGAAAAAGGCCGCATCTGCGGCCTTTTTTACGTTTTGCGGCTCAATGCCAGCTGCGCATCAAGCCCACAGCCAGCCCTTCGAGCGCGAACTCGTCGTCCGGTTCGACACGAATGACCTTGAAGTCCGGATTCTCCGGCAGCAATTCGATCAGCTCGCCCGTCTTGCGGTAGCGCTTGACGGTGACGTCGTCGCCCAGGCGGGCCACGACGATCTGGCCGTTCTTGGCGCTGTCGACCTTCTTGACCGCAAGGAAGTCGCCGTCCATGATGCCGGCGTCGCGCATCGACCAGCCGCGCACCTTCAGCAGGAAATCGGGACGGGCGCCGAACATGGCCGGGTCGACGTTGTAGGTGGCTTCGACGTGTTCCTGGGCCAGGATGGGCGAGCCGGCGGCGACACGGACCGACCAGCGGCAGCGGCATCAGGAGGGCAGGCGGGATGGGCGGCAGCGCGGCCGGCAGCGAAGCGCCGATCAGGCGGATGCCGCGCGAGGTGCCGGAGACGATCTCGATCGCCCCTTTGCGGGCCAGCGCCTGCAGGTGTTCCTCGGCCGCGTTGGCCGACTTGAAGCCCAATTCCTTCGCGATTTCGGCGCGGGTCGGCGGGAAGCCGGTGTTGTCGATCGCTTCCTTGATCAGGTTAAGGATCTGTTCTTGCCTTGCAGTGAGCTTGAGCATGGATGTACCACGGGTTATCGATTCAACCTGTATTTTTGTACAGTACTCGGCCAAATGCAAGGGAAACCTACGCTTTTTTCTTATTTCTGCCCGGCAGGATGTCGCGGGGAGGCGACGCTGCCCGGCGATTGCGCGGGCAGCGTATTCACGTTATAATTGCCGGCTTTCCCTTCCCACACTCGTCTTGACGCCGAGGTGGGCATTTGTTTAAACGTCCTCAAGGAGTGTTGCATGCGTCATTATGAAATCGTTTTTATCGTCCACCCGGACCAAAGCGAGCAAGTCCCGGCGATGATCGAGCGTTACAAGGCCAGCGTCAGCGCACGCGGCGGTAACATCCATCGCGTGGAAGACTGGGGCCGTCGCCAGATGGCTTACCAGATCCAGAAGCTGCCGAAGGCACACTACATCTGCATGAACATCGAGTGCGACAACGAGACCCTGGTCGAGCTGGAAACCGCATTCAAGTTCAATGATGCCGTGCTGCGTCACCTGACCGTGAAGATGAAGAAAGCTGAAACCGCTCCATCGCCAATGATGAAGTCGGTCCAGCGCGAAGACGCAGCCAAGAGCCACCGCGCAGAAGCCCCGGCTGCTGCAGCCCCGGCCCCAGCTGCTGCCTAATTTCTTTCGCCAGGAATCGTGAACGCTCGCAAGAGCGCCCAAAGAAGTGAACCAGTTACAAGTCGTCGCTACCATCGCTGAACGCGACGTACTGCGCTTTACCCCGGCCGGCGTGCCGATTGTTTCGGCCATCCTGATGCACAGTTCGCAGCAGGTCGAAGCGGGGAAAGAGCGGCTGGTCGAGTTCGAGATTGCCGCGTTTGCCGCGGGCGAAATCTCCGGACGCTTCGCCGGCGCCGAGCTGGGCTCCGCCCACCAGTTCACGGGATTTTTGGCCAGGAAGAATCGCAACAGCAAAGCCCTGGTGTTTCACATCATTGATTTCAGTGCCGCCGCTTAATTTCACAGCGGCCCACCATTTAGATATACAGGAGCCTCAAAATGGCATTCGGTAAAAAGTTCGACAAAAACAAAGCTAAAGAAAAACTCAAGCGCAAACAGCAGAACCCGCTGTTCAAGCGCAAGAAGTTCTGCCGCTTCACCGCTGCAAACGTGGAACAGGTTGACTACAAAGACGTCGACACCCTGAAGGACTTCGTCCAGGAAAACGGCAAGATCATGCCGGCACGCCTGACCGGTACCAAGGCGCACTACCAGCGCCAGGTCGACACCGCGATCAAGCGCGCACGTTACCTCGCGCTGCTGCCGTACACCGACCTGCACCACGGTTAATCCCCGTCGTACAGATCAGAAACTCCTGGAGAAAAATATGCAAGTTATCCTTTTGGAAAAAGTTGTTAACGTCGGCAACCTGGGCGACGTCGTCAAGGTCAAGGACGGTTACGCACGTAACTTCCTGATCCCGCAAAAGATGGCCCGCCGCGCAACCCAGGCCGCTGTGGCCGAGTTCGAAGTCAAGCGCGCCGAGCTGGAAAAAGCCGCTGCTGAAAAGCTGGGCGCTTCGCAAGCCCAAGGCGACAAGCTGAGCGGCATGACCATCACCATCGCCCAGAAAGCCGGCGTTGACGGTCGTCTGTTCGGTTCGGTCACCAACTTCGACATCGCCGAAGCGCTGACCAAGCAAGGTTTCGCAGTCGAAAAGGCACAAGTGCGCCTGCCGACCGGCCCGCTGAAGACCACCGGCGAGCACCCTGTTGCCGTCGCACTGCACACCGACGTCGTCGTGGAAATCACGATCGCTGTCGTGGGTGAAGCTGCCTAAGTAACAAACAAGTTGCATCTGTTGTAATATGGAAAAAGCCGGGTTCGCCCGGCTTTTTTTATGCCCGGAAACTCGCCAATTATTTCAGCCGGATGACCGGAGCAGGTATAATGCCCGCCATGAATACCCCCGCAGATCCGCAAATCGAATCGCTGCGCATCCCCCCGCATTCCATCGAAGCAGAGCAGTCCGTCATTGGCGGTCTCCTGCGCGACAATGCGGCATGGGACCGTATTGCCGACTTCATGCACGCGGACGACTTTTACCGCTACGACCACCGCATCATCTTCGAACAGATGGTGCGTCTGATTAACAGCGGCAAGCCGGCCGACGTGATCACGGTCTACGAGGCCATGGTGTCGCTCGGCAAAGCCGACGATGTCGGCGGCCTGCAATACCTGAATGCCATGGCGCAGAACACGCCGTCCGCCGCCAACATCCGCCGCTACGCGGAAATCGTGCGCGACCGCGGCGTGCTGCGCAAACTGATCACCGTCGCCGACGAAATTTCCGGTAACGCGTTCAATCCGCAAGGCAAGGAAGTCAAGCAGATGCTTGACGAAGCCGAATCGAAGATCTTCGCCATCGCCGAGCAGGGCGCGCGTGGCGCCCAAGGCTGGAATCCGATCCAGCCGCTGCTCACGCAAGTTGTCGAACGCATCGACGAACTGTATTCGCGCGAGAACCAGGGCGAGATCACCGGCGTGCCTACCGGCTTCATCGACCTCGACCGCATGACCTCCGGCCTGCAGCCGGGCGACCTGGTGATCGTCGCCGGCCGTCCGTCGATGGGCAAGACCGCGTTTTCGGTCAACATCGGCGAGAACGTCGCGATCGAGGCGGGCCTGCCGGTGGCCGTGTTCTCGATGGAGATGGGCGGCACCCAGCTGGCCATGCGTATGCTCGGCTCGGTCGGCCAGCTCGACCAGCACCGCCTGCGCACCGGCCGCCTGAACGACGAGGACTGGCCGCGCCTGACGCACGCCATCCAGAAGATGAACGATGCCCAGCTCTACATCGACGAGACGCCGGCACTGAACCCGATCGAGATGCGCGCACGCGCGCGCCGCCTGGCCCGCCAGTGTGGCAAGCTCGGCCTTATCATCGTCGACTACCTGCAGCTGATGCAGGGCAGCCAGCCGGGCGACAACCGCGCCGCCGAGATCTCCGAAATCTCGCGTTCGCTGAAGGGCCTGGCGAAGGAGCTGCATTGCCCGGTGATCGCGTTGTCGCAGCTGAACCGCTCGCTGGAACAACGCCCCAACAAACGGCCCGTGATGTCCGACTTGCGCGAATCGGGCGCTATCGAACAGGATGCGGACGTGATCATCTTCCTGTACCGCGACGAGGTGTACAACCCCGATTCGCCGGACAAGGGAACCGCCGAGATCATCATCGGCAAGCAGCGTAACGGTCCGATCGGCGCGATTCGCCTGACCTGGATCGGCCAGTACACCAAGTTCGGTAACTACAGCGGTAACCTCGCCGTCTACCAGGGCGACTAAGCCGATATTGCGTCGCCGGGACCGACTGGTCCACGGCCCCCGCAGTCCCAAGAGTTTTACAACGGAGAAATACATGTTTGGACGCCTGATGCCCACCGAGGGCAAGTTTTTTGATTTGTTCAACCAGCACGCCGCGCTGTGCGTGAAAGGTGCGCACGAGATGGTTGGCCTGATGACCAACTTCGACGACCTGGAAAACCGCACGCATGCGGTGGAAAGCATCGAAAAACAGGCGGACAAGATCACCTACGCCTGCGTCGACCTGCTGCACAAGACCTTCATCACCCCGATCGACCGCGACGACATCCACAAGCTGATCACCCGCATGGATGACATCCTCGACATGATGGAAGACGCGGCCCAGACCATCTCGCTGTACGACCTGCACGCTGTGACTCCGGAAGCGAAGCGCCTGGCCGAACTGTGCCTGGCCTGCTGCGAACGCGTGCAGGCGGCCGTCGCCATGCTGCACGACATGGGCAACGCCCAGAAGATCATTGCCATCTGCGAAGAGATCGACCGCCTGGAATCGGACGCCGACCATGTCATGCGCGCCGCCATGAGCAAACTCTTCCGTGACGAACCGGACGTGCGCAACCTGATCAAGATGAAGGCGATCTACGAGATCCTCGAGACCGTCACCGACCGCTGCGAAGACGTGGCGAACATCATCGAAGGCATCATCGTCGAGAACGCGTAAGCTTCCGCATAACAAAAATAAACATGGAAACTTTACACATCAGCCTGTGGGTGCTGGGTACGCTGGTGGTCCTGGCGCTCATCTTCGACTTCATGAACGGCTTCCACGATTCGGCGAACGCGATCGCGACCGTCGTCTCGACGGGCGTGCTGAAGCCGCAGAGCGCGGTCGCCATGGCTGCCTTCTTCAACTTCGTGGCGATTTTCGTCGTCAACATGAAGGTGGCGCAGACGATCGGCAAGGGCACCATCGACCCGCACATCGTCGACCAGTACGTGATTTTCGGGGCCCTGGTCGGGGCCATCGTCTGGAACATCATCACCTGGTACTACGGCATCCCGTCCTCGTCCTCGCACGCGCTGATCGGCGGCCTGGTGGGCGCGGCAGTGGCGAAGTCCGGCACCGGCGCCCTCGTGTCGGGCGGCCTCTCCAAGACCGTGCTGTTCATCGTCATCGCACCGCTGCTGGGCTTCGTGCTCGGATCGATCATCATGCTGCTGGTCGCATGGATCTTCGTGAAGTCGACACCGCGCAAGGTTGACGTCTGGTTCCGGCGCCTGCAGCTGATCTCGGCCGCTGGTTATTCGCTGGGCCACGGCGGCAACGACGCGCAAAAGACCATGGGCATCATCTGGATGCTGCTGATCGCGGCCGGCTATGTCAATGCGGCCGACGCGCATCCCCCGGCCTGGGTCATCATCTCGTGCTATGCGGCGATCAGCTTCGGTACGCTGTTCGGCGGCTGGCGCATCGTCAAGACCATGGGCCAGAAGATCACCAAGCTCAAGCCGGTGGGCGGCTTCTGCGCCGAAACCGGCGGCGCGATGACGCTGCTGATGTCGAGCTTCTGGGGCATCCCGGTCTCGACCACCCACACGATTACCGGCGCGATCGTCGGCGTCGGCGCCTCGCAGAAGGCCTCGGCCGTGCGCTGGGGCGTGGCCGGCAGCATCGTCTGGGCATGGGTCTTCACCATTCCGGCCTCGGCCTTCATGGCGGCCGTGGCCTGGTGGATCGGCAAGCAGATCATGTAATTGCGTTCGTTTGAACGTGGAAACGCCCGGCCATGTGCCGGGCGTTTTTGTTTGCTGTTCCGTAGGGTGGGCACCCGTGCCCACCCTGCAGTACTGATCGCCCCTGTTAGTGGGTCAGGCAGTAGGCCATCTGGCCGATCTCACGGCCGAGGTTGAGTGCCTGGTTCGCAAGCAGGATGCCAAAGGTGCACCAGACGAGCAGCCGGTAAGGCTGCGCGAGGCGTTTGAAGCTGTGCGTGACCTCTTGAATGAAGGTGTCCATGCGATTTCCTCGGTCGAGAACGGTGGAAAGGCCGGGCGCACATGCGGACCCGGAAGACACAAAGTTTCGTCGACTAGTTGCCTGCATGCAACCATCTGCATCAAATGCCATGCATAGGCGAGACGGTCGACAGCAGTGCCGTAGCGTGGGCACTCGTGCCCACGCGGTCTCGGCCGATGACGGGTGAGGTCCTGGAGCGCAAGCCGGGACGCTGGCGAATCCGGATTTGACTGGACCGAAACACTGCTCAGCCGACGTACCGCGTGGGCACAAGTGCCCACCCTACGTTACTGCTCAGCCGACATACCGCGTGGGCACGAGTGCCCACCCTACGTTACTGCTCAGCCGGCGTACCGCGTGGGCACGGGTGCCCACCCTACGTTACTGCTCAGCCGACATACCGCGTGGGCACGAGTGCCCACCCTACGTTACTGCTCAGCCGGCGTACCGCGTGGGCACGGGTGCCCACCCTACGTTACTGCTCAGCCGACATAACGCGTGGGCACAAGTGCCCACCCTACGTTACGCATCTGCTGCGGGCGTAAAAAAACCTGCGGGCCTTGCGGCGCGCAGGTTTTCGCGGACGCGAAACGGCTTACAGCACGTCGCTCGCGTGGTCTGCCAGGCGCGAACGCTCGCCGCGTGCCAGGGTCACGTGGCCGCTGTGGGCCCAGCCCTTGAAGCGGTCGACCACATAGGTCAGGCCGCTCGACCCCTCGGTGAGGTAAGGCGTGTCGATCTGCGCAATGTTACCCAGGCACAGGATCTTGGTGCCGGGACCGGCACGGGTGACCAGGGTCTTCATCTGCTTCGGCGTCAGGTTCTGCGCCTCGTCGATGATCAGGAACTTGTTCACAAAAGTACGGCCGCGCATGAAGTTGAGCGACTTGATCTTGATGCGCGAGCGGATCAGGTCCTGCGTCGCTGCGCGGCCCCAGTCGCCGGCGTCGGTGTCGGACTTGTTCAGCACTTCCAGGTTGTCGTCGAAAGCACCCATCCACGGCGACATCTTTTCTTCCTCGGTACCCGGCAGGAAGCCGATGTCTTCGCCGACCGGCACCGTCACGCGGGTGACGATGATCTCGTTATACAGCTTCGTTTCCAGCACTTGCGCCAAGCCCGCGGCCAGGGCCAGCAGGGTTTTACCCGTACCGGCCTGGCCGAGCAGGGTGACGAAGTCGCATTCCGGATTCATCAGGAGGTTCAGGGCGAAATTCTGCTCGCGGTTGCGCGCGGTGATGCCCCAGACGCTGTTCTTGGTGTGGCTGTAGTCGCGCAGCACCTGCAGCACGGCGGTCTTGCCGTTGATCTCGCGCACCTGCGCCTGCAGCGGTGCTTCGCCGCCGGACGGCTCGAGGAACACGAACTGGTTCACCAGCAGGCTCGGGATGAACGGGCCGGTCACACGGTAGAAAGTGGCGCTGTTGCCGTTCTTGTTTTCCTGCCAGGACTCCATGTCCTTGCCGTGCTTGTCCCAGAAGTCGTCCGGCAGCTGGACGATGCCCGAGTACAGCAGGTCGGTGTCTTCCAGTACGTGGTCGTTGAAATAGTCTTCCGCGGCCAGGCCAAGCGCACGCGCCTTGATGCGCATGTTGATGTCTTTCGTCACCAGCACGATGGCACGGTTCGCGCGCTCGGCGGCCAGGGCTTTTACGACACCGAGGATCTGGTTGTCGGCCTTGCCGACCGGCAGGCCTTCAGGCAGGGTGGGGCCATTCAGCAGGCTGGTCTGGAAGTACAAGCGGCCCTTGGCATCCTTGTTGCCCAGCTTGGCCAGCTCGATGCCGGCCTCGATGGCGTCGTCGTCGATGTCGGCGATCAGGGCGTCGAGCGTGCGCGAGACCTGGCGGGCATTGCGCGCCACTTCCGACATGCCTTTCTTGTGGTCGTCGAGTTCCTCGAGCGTCATCATCGGCAGGTAGACGTCGTGCTCCTCGAAGCGGAACAGGCAGGTCGGGTCATGCATCAGGACATTGGTGTCGAGCACGAAGACCTTGGTCCCGCCGGCGCGGTCGGCCTTGCGGCTGGCCGAGGACTTGACGTTGACCTCGACCGGCTTGTGCTTGACCGGATGCGGCTCGCCCATGTCGCTTTCCTTGAGCTTGGCAAGGGTGTCCTGGCGGCCACCCGGGCGTTCGGGAGCGGCTTGCCGGGCGTTCGGTGCCGGGGTGGTGGCGGGCACGGCGGCGAGCGGCGCGGCCTTGCCCTTGCGGGCGCGGCTGGATTTGGCGGCAGGCACGGCCTTGCCGCTGATGAGGTCTTCGACCGGATCAGCCTCGACCGCCGCTGCGGCAACGGCGCGCACGGGAGACTTGCCGGCTTCGGCTTTCGGGTAATCGTTCACCGGCAGCAGCGTGGCCGGCTGGGTTGGCATTTTTGGTAGTGGCATCAGGTTCTCAATCTAAAAAAGTGGAGGACGCCTCGCGCCAGCGGGTCGCGGGACACGCTGCCGGGCGGGTTCGATGCAACTGGGTACAGATTGCGGGGCGCGGGCCAGGGCCGGTGGGGCCGGCCTGGCAGGCTCCCAGATTGATGGATGCTGAGATAAAACGGGTTGACTCAAAATGAAGGTATGGACCAGCAAGTTGTGCGTCTGGGGCCAGCATTCAGGGCTGGCGCTTCACGAATTCCAGCACTTCGTCGACGTGGTCGGGGACTTTCACCCCACGCCATTCTTTCACCAATCTGCCTTGAGCGTCAACGACAAACGTACTGCGCTCGACCCCGCGTACTTGCTTGCCGTACATGCTCTTCATCTTCATGACATTGAACTGGTTGCAGACCAGTTCGTCGGGGTCGGAGATCAACTCGAAAGGCAGGCCCAGCTTGGACTTGAAGTTTTCGTGCGAACGCAGCGAGTCGCGGCTGATGCCATAGACCTCGGCCCCGGCCGCCTTGAATTCCTCGTGCTTCTCGCGGAAGGCGATGCTCTCGGTGGTGCAGCCCGGGGTATTGTCCTTGGGATAGAAATACAGCACCGTGTACTTGGCCGGTCGCCCGCCGAGCTGGAAGGTCTGGTCGCCGGTCATGGCGGCGGAAAAGTTCTCTACGGTTGCTGCGCTGGGGCTGACGGCCACGGGGTTCTCCTGACTGGTATCGGGGCTGGATTGAACAGATTCGGGGAGCGGGATCGGCCTCGTACCATCCCGCATGCCCGTCATCATAATCGGCCATCGACGACGCTGCCAGTCTAGCATGTCAACTTGTCAATGGCTGTTCCGATATGAGGACGAAGCGCGAAAGTTTCAATAGGGAACCATCAGCGGAGGCAGCATATCGGTTCAGCCGGCTGCGCTGCCTTCGAGGATCAGGGCCAGCGTCACCTTGCGGCCTTCGCCCATCAGCACGTTATAGGTACGGCAGGCAGCCTGGCTGTCCATCGATTCGACGCCGACGTGGCGCGCCGACAGGCTGGCCGTCAGGCGCGGATGCACGAAGCGCTGGCGCTCGCCGGTGCCGAGGATGACGACATCCGGGTTGTCGGCGGCGATCTGTTCGAAGTGGCGCGCTTCGAGGTCTTCGAAACGGCGCACGTCCCAGGCACGCGGCGGCGTTTCCGGCATCACGAGCAGGCTGTGGTTGAACCGCTGGGCATTGACCTCGACGCCGGAGGCATCGTAGCCGGTGATGGTCTGGTATTGTTGGGTGTTGTCGGAGTGAAGCTTCATCGTGGCTCGCAGTCGGGCAGGGTGGCAAGATGGGCTGCCATTGTAAGCTTTTCGCCAAGATTCCAGTAGCGCGGCCCTGTGGGCGTGCTCGCCCGCCGCAAGGTTGCTTAAATCCTGCGCTTTCGGCAGAATGGTATTTTTCGCACTGCAACAATGCAGGCAACCAGCGCGTACAAAACGCGGGCAACCGAGGGGTGACAATTTGCGACCGATCCTGAAATCGAACAAGCTCGACGACGTGTGCTACGAGATCCGCGGGCCGGCGCTGGAGCAGGCGCGCCAGATGGAGGATGACGGTCACAAGATCATCAAGCTCAACATCGGCAACCTGGCCGTGTTCGGTTTCGATCCGCCCGACGAGATCATGCAGGACATGATCCGCAACATGCACGGCGCGGCCGGCTATACCGATTCGAAGGGGATGTTTGCACCGCGCAAGGCGGTGATGCACTACACCCAGCAAAAGAAGATTGCCGGTGTCGGCATCGACGACATCTACCTGGGCAATGGCGCCTCGGAACTGATCGTGATGGCGATGCAGGGCCTGCTCAACAATGGCGACGAGGTGCTGGTGCCGGCGCCCGATTATCCGCTGTGGACGGCGGCCGTCAGCCTGGCCGGCGGCTCGCCCGTGCACTACATCTGCGACGAGGGCGCCGACTGGATGCCGGACATCGCCGACATGCGCCGCAAGATCACCCCGAACACGCGCGCCATCGTCGTCATCAACCCGAACAACCCGACCGGCGCGCTCTATCCGCGCGAAGTGCTGCTCGACATCATCGAACTGGCGCGCCAGCATAGCCTCATCGTCTATGCCGACGAAATTTACGACAAGGTGCTGTACGACGGCCATCAGCACGAGTCGATCGCCTCGCTCGCCGACGACGTGCTGTTCGTCACCCTGAACGGCCTGTCGAAGAACTACCGTTCCTGCGGCTACCGTGCCGGCTGGATGGTGGTCTCGGGCGAGAAGCGCCACGCGAAAGATTACATCGATGGCCTGAACATGCTGGCCTCGATGCGCCTGTGCGCGAACGCGCCGGGCCAGTTCGCGATCCAGACCGCGCTGGGCGGCTACCAGAGCATCAACGACCTGGTCGGCCCTGGCGGACGGCTGCTGAAACAGCGCGACCTCGCTTACCAGTTGTTGACCGACATCCCCGGGGTCTCGGTCGTCAAGCCGAAGGCGGCGCTGTACATGTTCCCGCGCCTCGATCCGAAACTCTACCCGATCGCCGACGACCAGCAGTTCATTTGCGAACTGCTGCGCGACGAGAAGGTGCTGCTGGTGCAGGGTACGGGTTTCAACTGGACCTCGCCCGACCACTTCCGCCTCGTCTTCCTGCCCAATTCGGACGACCTGGGCGACGCCTGCGGCCGCATTGCCCGCTTCCTCGACGGCTACCGCCGGCGCCACGCACGCTAGCACTTATGCGAATGACCATGAAACCCATCAGAGTTGGCCTCCTCGGCATCGGCACCGTCGGTGCGGGCACCTTCAACGTCCTGCAGCGCAACGGCGAAGACATCCGCCGCCGTGCCGGCCGCGGCATCGAGATCCGCATGGTTGCCGCCCGCAACGTCGAGCGCGCCGCGCGCATCACCGGCGGCAGCTGCCAGGTCGTGGACGACCCCTATCTCGTCGTCGATAGCCCCGACATCGACATCGTCGTCGAGCTGATCGGCGGCTACGAGCTGCCGCGCGAGCTGGTGCTGCGCGCCATCGCCAACGGCAAGCACGTGGTGACCGCCAACAAGGCGCTGCTGGCCTTGCACGGCAACGAGATTTTCGCCGCCGCTCAGGAGAAGGGCGTGATGGTGGCCTTCGAGGCGGCCGTGGCCGGCGGCGTACCGATCATCAAGGCGCTGCGCGAAGGCTTGAGCGCGAACCGCATCGAATCGGTGGCCGGCATCATCAACGGCACGACCAACTTCATCCTGTCCGAGATGCGCGACAAGGGCCTGGACTTCGATACGGTATTGAAGCAGGCCCAGGACCTGGGCTACGCCGAACTCGACCCGACCTTCGACATCGAGGGCGTGGACGCGGCCCACAAGCTGACCATCATGTCGGCGATCGCCTTCGGCATTCCGGTGCAGTTCGACAAGGCCCACGTCGAGGGCATCAGCCAGCTGCAGGCGGACGACATTCGCTACGCGGAAGAGCTCGGCTACCGCATCAAGCTGCTCGGCATCACGCGCCGGGCGAAGGTCGACGGCGTCGAGGGCATCGAGCTGCGCGTGCACCCGACCCTGATCCCGGCCAAGCGCCTGATCGCCAACGTCGAAGGCGCGATGAACGCGGTGCTGGTCGAGGCCGATGCCGTCGGTTCCACCCTCTACTATGGCAAGGGTGCGGGTTCCGAACCGACCGCATCAAGCGTGATCGCCGACCTGGTGGACGTGACGCGCCTGGCCACGGTCGACCCGTATTGCCGCGTGCCGCACCTGGCCTTCCAGCCGAACGAGATGACCGACGTGGCGATCCTGCCGATGTCGGACATCACGACCAGCTACTACCTGCGCGTGTACGTCAACGACCAGCTCGGCGTTATGGCCGACCTGACCCGGATCCTGGCCGATGCCGGTATTTCGATCGACGCCGTGCTGCAAAAAGGCACGCGTGGCGACGCCCGCACCGACATCATCATGATCACGCACGAGACGCGCGAGAAGAACGTCATCGCCGCCATCGAACGGATCGAGGCGCTGGCGTCCGTCGTCGGCAAGGTAACCCGGATCAGGCTGGAAACGCTGAGCTAAGGCAGGGCGCTCAGCAGGAATAGCCCGAGCCCGGCGGGGGACTACCGCCGATCAGGAAGTCGATTTCGAACTCGTCGACGATGGCGCCAGTCAAGGCGCCGTCGTCGAGCGAAGCGGTGGTGAGATCGAGCAGCGCGTGTTCGATGTCGTCGTACAGCGCGTCAGGCGCGCCGAGCTGGATAGTGTGGAGGATGGGCGAATTCATCCGAGCATTCTACTCACGCTGCAGTGCACAATAAACGGCGCCGGCCGTCTCCTTTGTGCGTGGTCAAACGGGTTTCCAAAGCGAATCAACAGTCCGGTTCTGCCGATCCTGCACGCGCCTTCCCTGGCCCGAGGTGCCCTTGAAGGGGCCAAGGGGCGGTACTTCGGGTGCAGTGTTGCGCGCCGATGATGTTTGTTGGCAATATCGATTGTGCCACCCCGGGTGCTGTTGTAGATTATCCATCTCTTCATTTCCAGCCCATCGCATGAGCCAGTCGAGCCAGTTTTCCCTGCTGTCCCAGCGTCGATTCGCGCCGTTTTTCTGGACCCAGTTCCTCGGCGCCTTCAACGACAACCTGTTCAAGACGGCCCTGCTGGTGGCGCTCACCTATGACGCGCTGTCCTGGACCACGCTCGATCCGGGTTTACTCAACAACCTGATCCCGGGCCTGTTCATCCTGCCTTATGTGCTGTTTTCCGCCACGGCCGGCCAGATCGCCGACAAGGTCGAGAAGGGCAGGCTGGCGCGCTTCGTCAAGCTGCTGGAAGTGGCGATCATGCTCGTTGCCGGCATCGGCTGGCTGACCCATACCTTGTGGCTCTTGATCGCGGCTGTGGTCGGCATGGGCGTCCATTCGACCCTGTTCGGTCCCGTGAAGTACGCCTACCTGCCCCAGCACCTGAAGCAGGAAGAACTGGTCGGCGGCAATGGCGTCATCGAGATGGGCACCTTTGTCGGCATCCTGCTGGGCGAGGTGGCCGGCGCCGTGCTGGTGGCGCACAAGCCATTCGGCATCGAACTGGTGGCAGCGGCCAGTCTGTTCATGGCGCTGTTGGGCCTGGCGGCAAGCTGGCGCATCCCGGCTTCGCCGGCACCAGCGCCGGAACTGCGCGTTGCCCCGAATTTTGCGGCCGAATCGGTGCGCAACCTGCGTTTCTCGAGCAAGAACCGCACGGTCTTCCTGTCGATGCTGGGCAATTCCTGGTTCTGGTTCTACGGCGCCCTGATGCTGTCGCAATTTCCGGTGTATGCCAAGGATTACCTGCACGGCGACCACAGCGTCTTCGTCATGCTGCTGACGGTGTTCTCGCTCGGCATCGGCGTGGGCTCGCTGCTGTGCGAGAAGCTCTCGGGCCGCAAGGTCGAGATCGGGCTGGTGCCCTTTGGCTCGATCGGCCTGTCGGTGTTCGGCATCGACCTGTATTTCGCGAGCCAGGCCTACGCCAACACGGCAACTGTCGACGCCTTCGCGCTGCTGGCCTTGCCGGGCACGCTGCGCATCGTTGCCGACCTGGTGCTGATCGGCGTCTTCGGCGGCTTCTTCATCGTGCCGCTGTTCGCGTTGATCCAGACCCGCTGCGACCCGAAGCACGTCTCGCGCACGATCGCCGGCATGAATATCCTCAACGCCTTGTTCATGGTGGCTGCCGCAGGCGTCGCCATCCTGCTGCTGGGGCAGGGCTTCACGATTCCGCAAATGTTCCTGGTCACCGCCCTGCTGAACGCGGTGGTGGCCGTCTACATCTTCTCGCTGGTACCGGAATTCCTGATGCGCTTCCTGGCCTGGCTGCTGATCCACACGATTCACCGCGTGCATACCGTCGATGTCGAGCACATTCCCGACGAGGGCCCGGCGGTGCTGGTGTGCAACCACGTCAGCTACGTCGACGCCATCGTGATCGGCGCGGCCAGCCCCCGGCCTATCCGTTTCGTGATGGACCACCGCATCTTCAAGATGCCGCTGCTCGGCTGGATTTTCCGCACCGCCAAGGCGATCCCAATCGCACCGGCCAAGGAAGATCCGTTCATGATGGAGCGTGCCTTCATCGATATCGCCGAGGCGCTGCACCAGGGTGACCTGGTCTGCATTTTCCCGGAAGGCAAGCTGACCTCCACGGGCGAGATGAGCGAGTTCCGCGGCGGCATCGCCAAGATCGTCGAGCGCAACAAGGTGCCCGTGATCCCGATGGCGCTGCGCGGCCTGTGGGGCAGCGTGTTCACCCGCGATCCGGGCAACCTGTTCGAGCGCTCATTCTCGCGCGGCCTGCGCTCGAAGCTGGCACTGGCGGTGGGTCTGCCGGTGCCGCCGCAGCAGGCAACGCCGGAATACCTGTACGAGCAGGTAAAGGTGTTGCGGGGCGAGTGGAAATAGGCGAGATTGGGGAAGGCAGGCCGCCGAGCCCGCCTTCCTCTACGCGGGGAACGGTTCTGGCTTGATTTTGATCGCGGGCATGAGGGAAACTTGCCTGAGGGACCATAAAAACCTGAGAAAAAATTTCTGCCTCAGGTATAATTGCTGGCTAGTCGGGGCGTAGCGCAGCCTGGTAGCGTACTTGCATGGGGTGCAAGGGGTCGGAGGTTCGAATCCTCTCGCCCCGACCAACAGAATCATCGGATAGGCCAGCTCTCGAGCTGGCCTTTTTCGTTTGGGCGCGCGGCGCCCGCCCAGTCTGCCGCCAGGTCCGCGGACCGTCCTTTATTGCGCTTGTTAAAGAAAGTTCCCGATACTCATCAGTTTTCCCTCCTGAGTGCGATCCAGCGCAAGGATCGGTGCCGCGGCCGGCTTGTTTGGCACAGCCGGGCTCGCTAGATTGGTGCCTGCTGTCGCAGACCGCGCCCGCGGCGCTGGCGGCATCCAACTCGAGGAGCCTCAAGATGAAGACGATGTTGCTGTCCTTGTCCGAACTGCTACGCCCGCGCAGCGAATCGCTGGCGGCACTGCGGCGGACGCGCCGTGCGCTACTGGCGGCGGGCGCAATTGCCCTGTCGAGCCTTGCCCGGCGCCGAACGTGGTGCGGGCCGAGTCCCGGGACCCCAGCCAGCAGTGGGTCGGCACCGGGGGACCGCCCCGGCAGGCCCGCCGCTGCCGGCGCAGACGCAGACCTTCAACGACCAGACCCTGCGCCTGATCGTCCACACCAGCATTGGCGGCAGCCAGGTGCGCATCCGCGTGTCGAACGAACACGGCGCGACGCCGCTGCGGATCGGTGCGGCCCATATCGCGCGCCGCAGTACCGGCGCCGGGGCCGGTGCGCAGATCGTTGCCGGCACCGACCGCGTGCTGACCTTCAGCGGCTCGCCATCGATCACGATTCCCGCCGGGGCACCGGTGCTATCCGACCCGGTCGACCTGGACGTGCCGGCCTTGTCCGACCTGGCCGTGAGCCTGTACCTGCCTGGACAGGTGCAGGCCACCACCATCCACGGTTCCGCCTTCCAGACCAATTATGTTTCGCTGCCGGGTAACTTCACCGACGCCGAAACGCTGCCGACCCAGCGGACCACCACGTCCTGGCCCTTCCTGACGGAAGTGGACGTCAGCGCGCCCGGGGCCGGTGCCATCGTCGCGCTCGGCGACTCGATTACCGACGGCGCCGTCACCACCGTCGACGCCAACCGCCGCTGGCCCGACCTGCTGGCGCTGCGCCTGCAGACAACGCGCGACCAGGCCGGTGCCCGGGCTGTCGCCGCGCTGCGCGCCCTGAACGGCCGTCTCGGCATCGTCAACCGCGGCATCGGCGGCAACCGCCTGCTGCGCGATCCGGGCGAGCAGCCGTTGTTCGGCCGCGCTGCACTGGCACGCTTCGACCGCGACGTCCTGGCGACTGCCGGCTTGCGCTACCTGATCGTCCTGATCGGCATCAACGACATCGGCCACCCGGGCACCGGTACCATTCCGGCGAGCGAAGCGGTCAGCGCGCAAGACCTGATCGCCGGCTATCGCCAGTTGATCGCGCGTGCCCATGCCAAGGGCATTCCTGTCTACGGCGCGACCTTGACGCCCTTTGAAGGCACTGTGTTCCCGGGGTATTACACACCCGAGAAGGAAACGGTGCGCCAGGCGGTGAACAACTGGATCCGGAGCAGCGACGAATTCGATGCCGTCATCGATTTCGAGCGCGTGGTGCGCGATCCGGCCCACCCGACGCGGATGCTGCCGGCCTACGACAGCGGCGACCACCTGCATCCGAACGACCTCGGCATGCAGGCAATGGCGAATGCGATTCCGCTCGACTTGTTCCGCGGCGCTGTCGCGTCAAGCGCACCCGCTGCGGCGAAGCAGGGCAAGTAAGCGGGCCACGGCGACAGGCCGCGTGAAGCAGGTCGGCTACCGGGGGCGCTGGTCCTGGTAGCCGTGCCCCGGCGGCTTCGCCGTGATTTGCCGTCGCGTCTCCATGCCGGGCTCAGCCGAGGGCTGGTTCCCGGATACGATAAGGCTCCGTCTGTTCCAGCAGGCTGCACACGGCCTCGGCCACCAGGGCGGGCGCCAGCTTTTCCATGCAGTCGTGGTGGCCCTGGGGGCAGACGCTGCGGTGGCAGTAGCGGCAGTCGACGTCGTGGTTGAGCACCCGGTTCGGCACCCGCCAGGGCGTGTGCTGGGGATTGGTCAGCGCGTACAAGTCGACCACCGGGGTGCCCACGGCGGCGGCGATGTGGGCCGGCCCCGTGTTGTTGCTCACGACCAGCGAGACCTGCGCCAGCAGGGCACCGAGTTCGCCCAGGTGCAGGCGGCCAGCAAAGGAGTAGACACGTGCGCCGGCCGGGCGCGCGATGCCTTCGATGAGTTCCAGTTCGTGCGCGCCACCGGTCAGTACCAGTGGGCAGCCGATGCGTTCCTGCAGCTCGTGCAGCAGCGTGCTCCAGTGGCGCTGCGGATAGCGCCGCGCCGGCGCGCTGGCGCCCGGGTGCAAAGCGAACCAGCGTCCGGCCGGGTCGATGCCGGCTGCGCGCAGTTGCGCATGCACCTTAGCCACATCCTCGCGCTTCGGCGTGAATGCCAGCCGTTCGTCGGCGGTCTCGGCACCGAGGTGGCGTACCAGGTCGAGCTGGCGCTGCACTTCGTGGCGCACCAGCGTACCCGGTTCCGGGTCGCTGATCCCATCGGTCAGCAGCTGGTAGGGTTTTTCGCGGTAGTAGGCCGCGCGCAGGGGAATGCCGGCCAGCTGGCACAGCAGTGCCGCGGGGAGGGCGTTCTGGCTGTAGCAGGTGAAGATCACGGCGCCGTCGAAACGCTGTGCCGCCAGTGCCTCGACAAGCGCGAGGTGATGCTCCCGAGTCTCCGGCGCGCTGCTCTTCATCCACGGCGCCTCGTAGGCAAGGACGGTGTCGACGTCGGCCAGATAGGGGGCCAGCGCCGCTCCCGATGGCGAGGTCAGCAGGGTAAGCCTGCGTCCTGGATATTGCGCGCGCAGGGCGCGCAGTGCCGGCGTGCACATCAGCACATCGCCAAGCGAGTCGAGCCGGACGCACAGCAGGTGCCGCGCGGTGTGCCATGGCGTCGTCATCTTGTCCTCGCGCCGTCGAGCCTGACGCTATCGAACGCGATGTCGTCGGGCGCCACGCCATCGAACCCCGGGGCATCGGGCCCGATGACGTGGATTGCCGTGCTGTCGAGTGCCATGCAGCCGGTCCCGATGCTGGCGAGTACTGCGCTGTCGGCCATCAGTCAGGCTCCATGGTGGCTGGCGATCAGGACAGCCGCGGCGTACAGGTCGGGCGCCATCCGGGTCGGGACGCGGCGCGGTCCCAGCCGCCATTCGGTTTCGTTGCCGTTGTCGAGCAGGACCGTGCGGCAGCCGGCGCGGTTGCCGGCCTCGACGTCATGGAGGATGTCGCCGATCATCCAGGATGCGCGCAGGTCGATGTCATGCAGGGCGGCTGCCTTCAGCAACAGGCCCGGCAAGGGCTTGCGGCAATGGCACTCGACCGCATACGGCGCCACGGTGCCGCCCGGATGGTGGGGACAGTAATAGAAACCGTCGAGCGTCAGGTTTTCCCGGAACAGCAGGTCCGTCAGGCGGTCGCCGACGGCCACCATCGCCTCTTCCGGAAAGCGGCCCTCGGCAATGCCGGACTGGTTGCTGACGACAAAGAAACGATAGTCGAGCCGTGCCAGCAGGCGCAGGGCCGGGCCGGCTCCGCTGCTCAGGCGAATGCGGCGCGGCTCGACGTTATAGGGCAGGTTGTCGACGAGCGTGCCGTCCTTGTCGAGAAAGATGGCCTTCATGTCAGGGCCAGGAAGTTTCGCGCATCGGCAGCACGGTCAGTTCCGGGATCACGGTCTCGGGCGGCATGGCGAGCACTGCCAGGATGGCCTGGGCGACATGAACGGGGTCCTGCAGCGCCGACGGATCGAGTTCGGGAAAGCGCTCGAGCAGGAAAGGCGTGCGCATGCCGCCGGCGATGACGGCGGTGACCTTAATGTTGTGGGGACGCAGTTCGGCATGCAGCGCATGCGACAGCCCGAGCAGGCCCCACTTGCTGGCATGGTAGGCAGAGGCATTCGGCCAGGCGCGCTTGGCGGCGGTCGAGGCGACATTGACGATGTGGCCGCCACCCTGTGCGCGCATGTGGGCGCTGGCATGCTTGGCCAGCAGGAAGGGGCCGTTCAGGTTGGTGTCGATGACGCGCAGCCAGTCTTCCTCGGACAGCTCGGCGATCGGCAGGGTGACATCGGTGCCGGCATTGTTGACGAGGATGTCGAGGCGGCCCATGGTGTCGACCGCTTCCGTGATGGCACGCCGCGCCGCTTCAGGGTCGGCGACGTCGAAGCCGATCGTGTGTACGCGCGCTCCGGCCTGGCGCAGGCGCTCGGTGCTGGCGTCGAGTTGCGCCGGGCGGATGTCGGTGGCGACGACGGCGGCGCCGGCCGCGGCCAGCACGGTGGCCAGCGCTGCGCCGAGTCCGCTGGCGGCCCCGGTGATGAAGGCGGTCTTGCCTTGCAGCGTGTGACCGGCGGCGACGGCGTCCTGCGTCGGCTGCGTCGGCTGCGTTTGGCGAAGGTCTTGCGTCGATCCCATGGTGGCTCCTAGAGGGTGGGAAGGCTGGTTGGGGTAGCTGCGCGGTATTCGGCGAGTACCGCCGCGTAGATGGCGGCGGCCTGCTGGGCGACCGAGCGCCAGGTGTAGTGCCGGTAGGCGCGGCGCAGGCTTCTTCGCCCATCCGGTTGGCGAGCGGCGGATCGGCGGCGAGCAGGGCAAGCCGTTCGGCCAGGGCGCGCGGGTCGCGCGACGGGATCAGGAAGCCGGTCACGCCGTCGACCACGGTGCTCTTGATGCCGCCTACTTCGGAACCGATCACGGGGCGGGCGCAGGCCATCGCCTCGACCGGGGTGATGCCGAAAGGCTCGTACCGTGGCGTGGTGACGAAGGCGTTGGCGGCGCTGTAGTAGTAGCGCAGGGCGTCGCGCGGCTGCTGTCCGACAAAGCGCACCTGCTCCTCCACGCCGAGCTGCTGCGCCAGCGCGCGCAGGCGCGCCAGTTCGGGGTCGCTCGCGGCGCCCGGCTGGCCATGTTCGCCGCCGACCACGAGCAGCTCGGCGTCGACATGGTGGCGCTCGCGCAGCATTGCCAGTCCCCGGATCACGGTGTCGACACCCTTGCGCGGCACCATGCGGCCGAGCTGCAGGACGATGAAACGATCGGGCGGCAGGCCGAGACGCCCACGGGCCTGGGCCTGGGGCACCGGCCACAATTCTTCGGGGTCGAATCCGCAGGGTGCGATGGTGATGCGTGCCGGCGTTGCGCCGTAGAGCTGCTCCATGTCGAGGCGGTCCTGGGTGCACTCGGCGATGATGCGGTCCGCCTGGCGCATCAGGGCGCTTTCGATGCGTGCACGCGCCGGAGGAAAGGCGTCGGCCGCGCCTTGTGCCAGGCGCCTGACCTGGCCGAGCGCATGGAAAGTGATCACGAAGGGAATCCCGAGCTCCTGCTTCAGGTGCTGGGCCACCATGCCTGACATGAAAAAGTTCGCATGCACGATGTCGTAGGGGGCTTGCTGGCGGCGCGCGAAGCGGGCGACAAAGCGGGCGAACTGCGGAATGTAGGGCAGCATCTGCTCCTTCGGCACATGCTGTGGCGGTCCGGCAGGTACATGGATGACGCGAATGTTGTCGGACAGCGCAACCAGCCGTTTTTGCGCCGGCGCGTCGCGCCGGGTGAAGACGTCGACGAGATAGCCGGCCAGCGCCAGTTCGCGCGCCAGGTTGGCCACGTAGACGTTCTGGCCGCCGCAATCGACGCTGCCGGGCGCCGCCAGTGGCGAGGCGTGGTCGCTGACGAGGGCAATGCGGCGCAGGACGCCGCCGACCGGGTGAACGGGGTGTTCGTTCAGTTTCATGGGCGCTCCCGGCTGGCCACCATGGCAGGCGCCATGTGGCCTGTGACATGGCGCAGCGCGGCATCCCAGTCGGCGCTGAAGCGGTCGATCGAGAATCGCTCCCGGGCACGGCGTCGCGCGGCCTGGCCGAGGTCGCGCGCCAGCGACGGACTGCGCAGCAATTCGCGCATGCAGTCGACCAGCCGTTCGACGCGGGTATCGGCAAAGCCGTTGGCGCCGTCGTCGATGACGGTGGCCATTTCGGCCGTCGCCAGCGCGACCACGGGCATGCCCACCATCATCGCCTCGATCACGGCCAGGCCCAGGCTGGAATAGCGGATGGGGCTGAACAGGAAACGGTAGCGCGCGGCGAAGGCGGGCAGCTGCGCATGCTGCACTTCGCCGATGCCGCCCAGCTCCTCGGCGGTCATGCCGATCAGGTCGAGCGGTACCTGCTCGCGCGCAGCGAGGAAGAGATCCGGACCCATGCGCCGGCCGCGGCGCCCGAGATGGTTACTGATGACGAGGCCGCGATCGAGCCCACCGAGGTAGCGCACGCCATCGGGAATCAGGACCCCGTGTTCGATGACGCGCGTCGGCGTGCGCCGGTTGTCCCACATCAGGCAATTGAATGGCGTGACGTGCACCAGCAGCACGTTCGGGTCGTCGACCAGGTGGGGCGTGTCGGTCGGATGCGCGCGTGGCGGATCGTGCTCGAGATAGATGCGCGGCAGCGCGCGCTGGGCCGGCGTCAGCCAGGCGTACTGGTCGTGCTCCCATTGATGGTCGTCCTGGAACAGGATGCAGTCGAATTCCATGTCGCGCGCAGCGTCGACGGGCAGGTCATGCACGTTGTCGCCCCAGGGAATATGCCCGCAGCGTCCGCCGTAGCCTGGGGGACGGCCGGGCTTGGACAGGACGAAGAATTCGTGCGGCGTCTGCGACAGGTAGTACAGGTAGCTGCCGTGGGTGTGCCAGGTCAGGACATTGAGTCGGCGCATGGGAGCCTCAGGTGAAACGGACGCGGTAGCGGATGGCGCCGGCAAGGCGCCAGAACACCGCCAGTGGGGGAAGCAGCGCCGAGGTGACGACGATCTCGGCGACATGGGTGGCGCCGCGGGTATGGCCGTGCAGGCGGCGCCGGCACAGGCGCGCCGTCAACCCCAGCCAGGCCAGGCCGGCGAGGATCGCGATGGCGTCATGCCGGAACAGAAAGGCGCCAAGTGTGACGAGCAGGGCGGCGGTGGCGAGGTAGTCGTCCCATGGCGGGGCCGCGCCGATGTGGGCACGGTACAGGTGTGGATGCTTCTTGTAGAGCAGCGCGTCGAACACCGCGCGCCGTGCCTGCCCCAGGCTTTCGCCCCAGCGCGGGGGCAGCACGGGCTGTACCACCCGTGCCTGCGGCGCGTGTACGATGCGGGCATGGACGTCCAGCAGGCGGAAGTGCAGGTCGGCATCGTCGTGGCAGGCTTCCGAGAAGCGCTCGTCGAATCCGTCAAGTGCTTCGAGCACGCTCTTGCGGCAGAAACAGTTCGCCAGGCACAGCGTGGGCGGGGTGACGGACGGCTGCGCCGGAGCCGCTCCATGACGCGCCGCCGACTGGGGCGCGTCGACGCCGCCGCACAGGACGTCGACGTCGTCGCTGAACAGGTCGAGCGCTTCGGCCAGCCAGGCACCCGAGGGAACGGCGTCGTCGCCGGTAAAGGCGACGACCGGCGCCTGGGCCGCGCGCCAGCCGAGGTTGCGGGCGGCGGCAAGCCCGTGGGTCCCGGCGTTGGCCAGATAGACCAGGCGCGGGCCGCGCTCGAGCGTGCGTGCGCGCCAGCCAGCCACGAGGTGCAGGGTGTTGTGGTTCGGCTCGTCGTCGACGACGATGACCTCGTAAGCGCCGGGCGCGAGCGTCTGGCGGGTGAGCGCATCGAGGCAGCGGTCGAGCAGGTCCATGCGGCCGCAGGTGGGCACCACGACCGAGACGCGGATGGTGCCGCTGGTTGTCGCAGAAGTCGTTCTGGTCATGCTCCTCTCCACTAAGAGCGGCCGGCAAAACCGCCATCGCCGCGTTGCAGCTCCTTGCCGTACCCGTCGTACTGTCTTCGTCGCCGCCTTGCCATAGCGGTTTTGCCAGACGCTTTGAATTACTCCCCTGGAACCATGTCCTCGTCCATCCGCTGCTGCAGCAGCCACAACCTCGCGTACAAGCCCTTGCGGCGCAGCAGCTCGGTGTGGTTGCCGGTTTCGACGATGCGGCCGCGCTCCATGACGACGATGAGGTGGGCGTTGACGATCGTCGAGAGCCGGTGCGCGATGATGAGAGTGGTTCGATTGCGCGACAAACGGTCGAGTTCCTGCGTGATCGCGTGCTCTGAATCTGAATCAAGTGCAGACGTCGCTTCGTCGAAAATCAGGATGGGCGGATTTTTCAGGATGGCGCGGGCAATCGCAATGCGCTGCTTCTCACCGCCCGAGATGTTCACGCCGCGCTCGCCCACGGGGGTGTCGTACTCCTGCGGCAGGGCGGCGATCAGCTCGTGCAGCTGGGCGGCGCGGCAGGCCAAGACGACTTCCTCGCGCGTGCTGCCGATGCGCCCGTAGGCGATGTTGTTGCCGAGCGTGTCGTTGAACAGGGCGGTGTCCTGCGGCACCACGCCGATCGCTGCGCGCAGGCTGGCCGCCGTGACGCCGCGGATGTCCTGGCCGTCGATGAGGATGCGCCCGCTGGACGGTTCGTAATAGCGCAGCAGCAGGCGCGCCAGGGTCGACTTGCCCGAGCCGCTGCGCCCGACCACGGCCAGCGTGGTGCCGGCCGGAATGCGCAGGTTGAGATCGACCAGAACCGGGCGCTCGGGTTCGTAGTGAAAGCTCAGGTGGTCGAACACGACTTCACCGGGGCCGGCGCGTAGCGGCGGCGCCTGTGGCGCATCTGGATTTCCGGCCGCTCGCGCAGCAGTTCGAACAGGCGCTCGGCGTTGACCCAGGCGTCGCGCGCCTCGCGGTAGACGAAGCCGAGGGCATTCAGGGGCAGGCAGACCTGCAGCGCATAGGCATTGATCAGGACGAGGTCGCCCACGCTCATGCGGCCCGCCAGCGGCCGACCTGGCCGGCCAGCAGCATGATGGCGGCGACGCCCACGGCGATGATCGCGCTCTGGCCCACGTGCAGCGTGAACAGGGCGCGCTGGTTGCCGATGCCGGCGCCGCGCCAGTCGTCCATGATGGCAGCGAAGCGGCCCGCCTCGAAGGCTTCGTTGCCGAAATTCCTGACGGTTTCGTAGTTGATCAGGCTATCGGCCAGCTGCCCCTTGGCGCGCGAATCGAGCTTGTTGACGCGGCGCTGGTAGACGACGCGGCGCGCGGTGAAGACCAGCGTGAAGCCGGTGTAGACGAGGAAGGTGACGAGGATGATGGCGGCGAAGCCGGCCTCGTAGCGGCTGAGCATGATGGCCAGCACGAGGATGATCTCGACCAGGGTGGGGACGATCGTGAACAGTCCGACGCCGAGCAGGAAGGCGATGCCGCCCGTGCCGCGGTCGATGTCGGGCAGCAAGCTGCCGAGCTTGCGCCGCGCATGGAAGCGCGGGCCGAGCGCATGCAGGTGGCGGAAGGTCTTCTGGGCGTAGGCGGAGACGGCGCCGAGCGTGACGCGTACGAACAGCAGGTCGCGCCACTCGTTGAACAGCGTTGCCGAAAAGCGCAGTACGGCATAGCCCGCAAGCAGGTAAACGGGCAAATGCAGCGGCATGGCGCCAGCGGGAAAGGCATCGATGATGCGCTTGAGCAGCAGCGGCACCGCCACGGTGGCGAGTTTCGCCAGCAACAGCAGGCCGACGGCGGCGGCAATGCGTGGACGGTGCCGGGCCAGCACCTGCCAGAGTTCGGTGCTGATGCGTGTTTGCCCATTGTTGCCGGTAGCGCCCGCCATTGACCGATCCTCGAAGACGATGGTCGTTGGACAGGTATGGAACGCCTGGGTTACATCCCCTAGCTGTGCTGGGTCAAGTACGGCTCAGTTTTTTTCGGGAACCCGCCAGGCAGTGCCACGACAAGCGCGCGCGCCGTCGCCGGTATCGCGACGGGACATTGCATTGAATGAGAAGGATCAGTCCTACGGCGGAGCGCGCGGAATTGCTGCAGCCGGTACGCACGGGATGCACCGGCCGCAGCCCCGGCAGGGCGCACTGGCGCGCCGGCAACATGTGCCGTGCGCGCCCGCCACGCCCCTGGTCAGCCGCGCGAAAAACCGGTGTCGTCGTCCATCTTGCGGTCGCCAGCCAGGCGGTTGGCACCGGCCGGGCTCTTCGGATAGCCACCAGCGGCGTCGTTCGAATCGTGCACGCCGGGCTGGTCCTGCTGGGCGCCGGCACCGGCGCGCCAGCCCGGATCATCGCCGCGCGAACCGGTGTTGCCCGGGCTGCGCGGCAGGCCGCCGGCCATGTCGTTCGATTCGTGCACGATGTCTTCGTCTGCGCGCGCAGCGGACGCATCGCGCCAGCCGCCGTTCGCGTTCTGCGGGTCGTTGTTGCCGGGGCTGGCCGGCATGCCGCGTCCCTCGTTCGATTCGCGCACGGCATTCGGTTCCTGCTGCAGGCTGGTGCCCGGATCGTGCGGCTGGCGTCCCGTGGTACCGGTCTCGCGTCCGCCGGCACCTGTCTGCGAGCCGCCGCGGTCGGTGCTCGATGTGGCACCCGCGGCGCCCGGACCTCCCGTCATGCCGGCGCTGCCCGTGCCGCTGCTGTACCCGCCGCGCTGCTGCGACTGGCCGCTGGTATCGGACTGCATCGACATGCCCACGCCATGATGGTGGCCGAGCGAGCCGCCCTGCAGTTCAGGCTGGCGCGCGTCCTGGGGATTCATGCGGTTGGTGGCATCGGTATGGCCTGCGCGTTCGCCTTGCAGATCGAGGAGCGAGGTGCCGGTGCCGGCGGGACGGCGGCCTACCGGCTGCTCCAGCTGGCCATAGGCAGACGAATGCTGTTCCATCTGGCGCTGGTGGCTGTCGGTAATCCCCTGGACCGGGCCGCTGCCGCCGTTCTGCTGCGACTGCATCGAGCCGCCGGGTATTTCCCAATGCTCGCCCCGGCCCGCCGCGTCCGGCCCCATGCCGCTCTGCTGGGTGCCCATCTGGTCGACGCCCTGGTGGCCCTGCTGCTGCGATGCGCCTTGGGGATAGGTGTGGTCGAGCGGGGCGTCCGGTGCGGTCTTGCCCTTGGCGTTCTTGTTCCACTTTTCGTTGGCGCCGTTATTCGTCTGGTTATTCATTTCGCTGCGTTGGTTCGCGTCCATGTCTGTTCCTTTCAAAAACGATTTCGCGGGCGGGCTATTGCTTGAAGCCTGATCTTTGCCCCATGATTCCACCATGATGCGCGCGCACGTGTGGGTTCAGTATAGGAAGACGCAGCGGTAGTGTGTAGGACTAAAACTGATGGGTATATTGATCAGGGGAAGCGCTATTTCACTCATGCATTTTCTTTCGCCTAAAGTCCTACAAAGTCATCTGAAAACGTCCTATACCCTCATCTAATTCGCATGCCTAAGATGAATTCATCCGATCGCTCATCGGCATGAGAGCGGGTGAGTGGAGGGAAAGCCTGCCGCACGACGCGGCGGTTCTACAAGTGAACAGGGAGAACACGATCATGGCTTCGAGTAATCAAGGCAACAAACAAGGCGGCAACCAGTCCAACAGCCAGAGCGCTGGTGGCGGCACCCGCAACCGTGGTTTCGCATCGATGGATCCGCAGCGCCAGCGCGAAATCGCCAGCCAGGGCGGCAAGGCCGCTCACCAGAAAGGCACTGCACACGAATTCACTTCCGAAGAAGCGCGCCGCGCCGGCAGCATGAGCCATGGCAACCGCCAGTCGGCAAACGCAGGCTCGGGCAGCAGCTCGCGCAGCTCGTCGAAAGGCGGCAGCCGCGGCTCGAAAGAGTAAGCGACCACGCGCTTGTGCACCGTCCGCGTGACGGTGCGGCAGGAAAGAAACGGGGAGCCGCGAGCTCCCTGTTTTATTTCCGAACGTACACAAATCGTGCAGGGGATGGGGTAGAATCGCTGCGCCTTTTCAACCAACCCGCAAGGATTATCGTCGTGAAACAAGAGGTCATTCGTCAAGTGAAAAGCCTGGCCATGTCGTGCGACAAGGTCGGCAACTCGCTGCTCGTCAAGTTCTCCAACCAGGGCGCCGCCGACATTGGCCTGCATATTCCGGCAAGTATCGTGTTCTGGCTGCTCAAGCACCTGCCGGTCAACCAGGACCCGACCCTGCAACCGCCGCCGGCACCGCCCGTCATCGCCGAGCAGGACTGGCGCAATCCGGCGAACCGACGCGCGCTCTACCTGAATTGCCGTGAACTGCCGGGCAAGCTGCGCATGGCCTTCACGATGGAGCAGGGCCCCGACGTGGTCGTGATCCTCGACCGCAGCAACGTCGAACTGATGCGCCAGATCCTGGTGCTGTACAGCCGCGAGCTGATCGACCTCGACGCCTGATACCGCGCAGGCCTGGCCGCAGGGTGGCGCCGGCGACCGTGCGGTGCTGCCGTGCAGTTTCGTCGGGCACGGCAAATCCGTTATGATTCTCTTCTTTGTGACCAGGCCAACAAGAGGATCAGCATGCCTATCAAAATCAGCCAGCATTTCGACTCGGGTGCCATCGAGGTCGTGTCCGCACAGAGCGCGCAGCAGATCGATCTGAACCTGCGCCGCGACAACAACGCCGATATCCACCAGTGGTTTCACTTCCGCCTGCAGGGCGCGCGTGGCCAGGCATGCACGATCCGTTTTCTGAATGCCGGCCAGGCCACCTATCCCAAGGGTTTCGAAGGCTACCAGGTCGCGGCCAGCTACGACACCGAGAACTGGTTCCGGGTACCGACCAGCTTTGACGGCCAGGTCATGACGGTCAGGCACACGCCTGAACTCGACAGCATCTATTACGCCTATTTCGAGCCCTACACCTGGGAGCGCCACCTGCGCCTGCTGGGCGAAGTGGCCGAAAATCCGATCGCGCGCGTGCATGACATCGGCACCACGCTCGACGGCCGCGACATGAACCTGGTCGTGATCGGCAACCCGCAGGCGGAGAAGAAGATCTGGGTCATCGCGCGCCAGCACCCGGGCGAAACGATGGCCGAATGGTTCGTCGAAGGCATGATGGATGCGCTGCTCGACGACGCCAATCCGATCGCCAACAAGCTCCTGCAACGCGCCGTCTTCTACATCGTGCCGAACATGAATCCGGACGGCTCCGTGCGCGGCAACCTGCGCACGAATGCCGCCGGTGCCAACCTGAACCGTGAGTGGATGAACCCGACGCCGGAGCGCAGCCCGGAAGTGCTGTGCGTGAAGAACAAGATCCACGAGCTAGGGGTCGACATGTTCTTCGACATCCATGGCGACGAGGCGCTGCCCTACAACTTCGTGGCCGGCAACGAGATGCTGGCCGATTTCACGCCGGAACGCGAGGCGCGCCAGAAAGCCTTTGTCGCGCAGTACATGGCGGCCAGTCCCGACTTCCAGAACGTCCATGGTTATGCTGCCAGCAAGTACAACGAAGAACTGCTGACCCTGGCATCGAAATACATCGGCCACACCTTCAAGTGCCTGTCGCTGACGCTGGAAATGCCGTTCAAGGACAACGCCGATTTGCCCAATCCCTACACGGGCTGGAACGGTGCGCGCAGCGCGGCGCTGGGTGCGGCCATGCTGCAGCCGATCCTGCAATCGCTGGACCAGTAAATGGGCGTCGAGATCGAACGCAAGTTCCTGGTGCGGGGCGAAGCCTGGCGCGACCTGGCCGAGCCCGTGCTGCTGCGCCAGGGCTACCTCAGCGCCGATCCCGAACGCGTGGTGCGCGTGCGCATCGACGGCGAGCGGGCTTTCCTCACGATCAAGGGCAAGAGCCGGGGCGCAACGCGGGGCGAGTGGGAATATCCGATTCCCGTGCCGGAAGCGGCTGAACTGCTCGATGGCCTGTGCCAGCAGCCTCTGGTCGAAAAATACCGCCGCCGCCTCCGCGTTGGTGCCCATACCTGGGAAGTCGACGAGTTTCTTGGCGTGAACGCGGGCTTGGTGGTGGCCGAGATCGAACTCGCTTCGGAGAACGAGGCCTTCGAGCAGCCCGACTGGGTCGGCCGCGAAGTGACAAGCGACGCCCGCTACTTCAATTCGAACCTGATACGCCAGCCGTATTCCACCTGGAAGGACCACGCATGACCCTCGTTTCAAGGCGCACCGCGCTCGTCTCCAGCCTTGCCCTGGTCCTCGCTGTGGGTACTGCCGCTGCCGCGCCCGCCGGCGTCATCAAGCGTGCCGTCGCCAGGCCGGGCTACTTCCCGCCGGCCGGGGACTGGGCACGCAAGCAGCCCGCCGCGCTCGGCATGGATCCGGCCGCCCTGACCGCGGCCGTCGCCTACGCGCAGGCGCACGAAACCGAACGCGCGCTTGATTTTTCCGACCAGGAAGCGACCTTTGGCACCCGTCTCGGTTCCATGCCGACGCGGCGCGCCCGCACGAATGGCCTGGTGATCTACAAGGGCTATGTGGTGGCCGAGTTCGGCGATACCAGCTTCGTCGACCCGACCTATTCGGTGGCCAAGAGCATGCTCTCGACGCTGGCGGGCGTTGCCCAGCGCGACGGACGCATCGGCAAGCTCGACGAACCGGTGGCCGCGCGCGTGCAGGACGGCGGCTACGCGTCCGCCCACAATGCCTCCGTCACCTGGAAGCAGCACCTGCAACAGGAAAGCGAGTGGGAAGGCAGCATGTGGGGCAAGGATGCCGATTTCGTCGGCAAAGCGGCGTTCGGTGCGGGCGAACGCAAGCCGCGCACGCTCGGGGCGCCGGGCAGCCACTACGAGTACAACGACGTGCGCATCAACCGTTTCGCCCTGTCGCTGCTGCGCGTGTTCGACAAGCCCTTGCCGGAAGTGTTCCAGGAACAGGTGATGGACGTGATCGGCGCCTCGAACAGCTGGAAGTGGGTGCCTTACCACAACAGCTATGTGGACCTGCACGGCAAGCAGGTGCCATCGGTCAGTGGCGGCACGCGCTGGGGTGGCGGCATGTGGATCGATTCCTGGGACATGGCGCGTTTCGGCTACCTGTGGCTGCGCGGCGGTCAATGGAACGGCCGTACCGTGCTGCCGTCAAGCTATGTGAAGGAAGCCTTGACGCCGAGCGCGCATGGTCCGGACTATGGCTACCTGTGGTGGCTCAACACCGGGGGCAAGACCTTGCCGGGCCTGCCGGCCAACGCCTTCGCGGCACTCGGTGCCGGCAGCAACACGATCGTCGTCTCGCCCGACCACGACCTGGTGGTGGTCTGGCGCTGGCATGGCGGCAATGCCGCCGAGTTCACCAGGCGGGTGATCGCGGCTATTCGCTGAGCGCGCCTGCGCCCGGATCGCCGGCATCGGCGCTACCAGGCACCTGCGCACGCCCCATGCCACACACGCCGGGTCCAAACTGGGCGCCCAGGAAGGCCAGGTAGGCCGCATCGAGCCTGGCCAGGGCCGCGCAGCGGAAAGGCGGCTGGCGGATATCGCCGAACAGGTAGATGACGGCCGTGACGGCGAAGAATTCCTTCTCGTTCTCGAGGAAGTGCGCCGAGCGGAAAAGGGGCGGGAAGACGTTCGACGCCATCACCTGGGTATAAGCCTGCCTGATCTCCGGCCGGTCGCGGCCCAGGACGTTGACGTGGTAGGCGTGCAGGAATTCATGCAGCAGGACCGGCCGGTCCGCTTCGAACACCATCGGACGAACGCGCACGGCGCCGACGCCGCGGCGGACGGCAAAGGCGCCAAGTTGCCCGTCGCGCAGGTCCGGATCGACCACGACCACCGTGCGTTTCATCGCCGCCAGCACCTGTGGCGGCAGCCCGACGGATTCGATCACCTTCAACTGTTCCTGCAGCGAAGCCATGGCCTCGTTTGACAGGCGTTGCTGCGACTGATCGATCTGGAAGGGCGTGCCTTCGGCGGCCATGAGCGGGCTGCAGCAGAAGGCTGCGGCGGTGAGCGCGGCAAGGAAACAGGACTTCATCATGGGCAAGGTCGGTATTGAAAACCTGCCGATTATGCACTGCGATGATTGCTCGTGGGAATTTCTTGGACGGGACAATGCCCGGCCGGCCGCGACAGGCCCTATGCTGGCCGCGTTGCCCAGCCGGTCGAGACATGGTGTCTCCCGACGCGACAGGTCACCGAAAACCGAGGAACAAGGCCTGGTCCACCAGGCCGAGGCGCGCCAGCGTCAGAACAACCATGCCATACAGGACAGGGAGGATCGCGAGCCTCAGATGGCGCAGCGCACCGGGCGCCCGCCCGCCCAGCGCCCTGGCCAGCAATATCAGCACCCAAACGGCATCGAGTGCGAGCACGAACAACACGAGGAAGGCTGCCTTGTCGTTGCCTGAAAAGTGACTGTAAAGCACTGCGATTGCAAGTAGCAGGACCGGGGGCGAACCCGAGAAAGCTGGTACTCACGCGCGCAGGACTCCACGGCGCCCGGCAAGGCACCGCCCGCCGATCAATGGAAGTGCTCGGTACCGGCCGGGGTGTCTTCCGGCATTTCCGCATGCACCAGGTCGCCGACCGGATCGGCGAACAGGGGCGCGCCGCAGTCGTCGCAATACTCGGCAACGTAGCGCTCGTTGATGCGTTTGATGTGGGTGACACCGGCCTCGTTCAGCAGGGCGACAATCTCGTCGATCGGGCTCAAGGGTGCTGGCAGCAGGCCGGCTTCAAGCCCGTCGGCCGGCGTGCCTTCCTCGTCTTCCTGGCCATACAAGGGCCAGACGATGCCATACACCACCTCGGAACTCTGGCGCAGCGTGAAGCCGACGCGGTACTCGTCGATCTGGCCGTCGGCCGGCTCTTCGCCGAAACCGGCGATCACGGCGCGCAGGTCCGACGCTTCCAGGTCGAGCGTGTTGGTCAGGTAGTGCACGGCGGCGCGGATCGACACCGGACGGATGGCCTTGTCCGCTTCGCGGCAGGCCACGTAATACGCTTCCGGCAGCAGCAGTTCGACGCCGCAGCCCGGCAGCAGGCGTGCCACGTTGCTGGTGGCCTGCTCGCGCCAGGCGGCCAGTGCATTGGCGCGCTCGGTTTCGACGTGCATATGGTGCTGAGGCTCCTGCCAGCGGAACAGCGGTGCGCCCGCGGGCGCGACGACGGCGACCAGCAGGTAGCGGGTATCGGCCAGGAAGGGCGCCGTTTCCGGCGTGCGCACCGCCGGCTTGACGCCGCCGCCCTTGTGCGCAGCCTGGGCCAGCTTGTGGGTCAGCGCATAGGTCTCGGCATGGCTGCGCGGCAGCTGGTCGATCGCGTACAGCGTCGGCGCCATCGACATCTGCACGCCTTCGGCCAGCAGGTGAGCCGAGAAATGCGCCGACAGGGTGGTGAGCAAGTCCGCGGGGATCGTGCCCGAGCCGATGGAGAAACGGGTCCAGGCGAGGATGGGCGCGGCCACCAGCAGGGCTTGCCAGGCGACGTCGGCGCCGTCCTGCTGCTCGACCATGGTCGACGATTCGCTGACGGCCTCGACGCCGTCCATCAGCACGTCGTAGGCGGCCAGGTCGTCCTTGAACAGGGCGTTGAGTGCGGCGTCGATGCTTTCCTGGTGATTGGTCTTGAGCAGTTTTTGCAGCTGCGTGTCCAGGTGGCGCTCCCAGGTCCGTTCTTCAACGCGGCTGGCAGACTGCACGATGGCCTGGGCAATGCTGGAAAGGCGCTGGCTTTCTGCGGAAAGTTTGTTGGATGAATCTTTGGAGGGACGACGCATGGCGCTGAAAGAGTCTCTTTGTAAAGGTGAGGATCGTAAGTCCAAGGGGTCAATGATAAACCTATATCCCCGGTATTGTAGTTGATTCGGCTACATGCCATGAACACGCGGGAAGGGCAAGGGGAGGGCGCAAGGAGCGGCGCCGGGCGTTCGCGCAGGCAGCAGAAGCGTGGTAGCCCGGCACGTCGGCTGAACAATACTTGCCAAATCCGCCAATAGAAATCATAATGCGAATCGTTCTCATTTCTTCTCCGGGCGTGCGCTTGTACAAGCGCTACCGGACAGGCAAACCCTTCCGACCGACACCATGACCAAGACAGCAAGCCCAGCAGTCCCGCGCGCCAACTCCTTCATCCGCAGCCGCAAGCACGTCCGCCTCGCGGCGCCTTGCCTGGGCGGTTCGGCGCTCGCGGTGCTGGCCTCGCTGGCCGCGCCGCTGGCGCATGCCGACGGCGCCAAGGACATTGATCCGACGATCCCCGTCGTCGAAGTGTCGGGTGCGAACCGCCGCGACGTCCAGGCGCCGGTCATGTCGAGTTCGGATAAATTCACGGCGCCGCTGCTCGATACGCCCAAGTCGGTCACCGTCATCGGCCAGGAAGTGATTTCGCAAACGGCCGCGGTGACGCTTACCGACGCCCTGCGCACGGTGCCGGGCATCACCATCGGCGCGGGCGAAGGCGGCAATCCGGTCGGCGACAACGTCTTCATCCGCGGCTACAACGCCCAGACCGACACCTATGTCGACGGCATCCGCGACGCCGGCTCGCAGTCGCGCGAGATCTTCAACCTCGAGCAGGTGGAAGTGGTGAAGGGGCCGAACTCGGCCTACGGCGGCCGTTCCTCGGCCGGCGGCGGCATCAACCTGGTGAGCAAGTCGGCCAAGCTGGAAAACTTCAGCAACGCGACCGTCGGCCTGGGCACCGACCAGTACCGCCGCATCACCACCGACATCAACCGCTCGCTGGGCGACAACGCCGCCTTCCGCCTGAACCTGATGACGCACGAGAACGACGTGGCGGGACGCGACGTCGTCGGCGGCGAACGCTGGGGCATCGCGCCCACCGTCAGCTTCGGCCTGAACGGACCGACGAAAGCGACCCTCAGCTACTACCACATGGAATCGAGCGAGATCCCGGACACCGGCATCCCGTTCAACAACCCTTTCGCCAGCGGCCCGAACCTTCCCTTGAACGGCAACGGCACGCCCCTGAACGTCGACCGCGAGACCTTCTACGGCCTGGCGAACCGCGACTTCCGCGACACCCGCAGCGACATCGGCACGGTCGACCTGCGTCATGAGTTCAGCCCGAACCTGGTCTTGCGCAACGTCACCCGCTACGGCAAGACGAAAAACGATTTCGTCTGGACCCAACCGGACGATTCGAAAGGCAACACGGTCCTGTACGGCACGGTCTGGCGCCGCGCCAACACCCGCGTCACCGAGACGGAAACGGCAGCCAATACGACGGCCCTGTCCGGCAAGCTGACTACCGCCGGCATCAAGCACAGCTACAACATCGGCGTCGAGTTCAGCCGCGAAGAAGTCGAGCGCAGCTCCTACCTGTTTACGCCGGGCACCAACAACCCGCTGACCGGCACCTTCACCTGCCCGACCTCGGGTGCGAACACGCTCTACAACTGCGCCCCGCTGCACAACCCGAACCCTTACGATCCGTGGGTCTACACCCGCAGCGTATCGCCGGCACTCACCAAGGTAAAGACCGATACCCGCGCCGTGTACGGCTTCGACACCATTGAATTCAATCCGCAGTGGCTGCTGAACCTGGGCGCGCGCTGGGACGATTTCAAGACGGCGCTCGACGTCAACGCCACCGCCACGGCAGCCGCCACGCACGCCCGGGTCGATACCAGCTTCGACACCTACCAGGCCGGCCTGGTGTTCAAGCCTTCCAGCAACGGCAGCATCTACGTGTCGTATGCAACTTCGGCCACGCCGCCGGGCAACGATGGCGGCGACGGCCTGGACGCGCTCAGCGTCGCCGTGCAGAACCTGCAGCCGCAGGAGAGCAAGAACTGGGAGCTGGGCACGAAGTGGGAAGTGCTGCGTGGACGCCTGTCGCTCAACGCTGCCCTGTTCCAGAGCAAGATGAACAACGCCCGCGTCACCGCACCCGACGGCACCACCCAGAATGTCGGCAAGAAGGAACTGAAGGGCGTGGAACTGGGCTTCTCCGGCAAGCTGACCAATGCCTGGCAAGTCTTTGGCGGCTACACCTGGCTGGACGCGGTCCTGGTCGACAACGGCTACCTGAACGTCGGCACCACGGCCGCGCCGGTATACGTGGCCTCGCCCTACAGCGGCAACGTGTTCCCGAGCACACCGAAGCACAGCGCCTCGCTGTGGAGCTCGTATGCCGTGAACAAGGACTTCAGCTTCGGCATCGGCATGAACTATGTGGACAAGGTCTACGCCAACGTCAACAACACGAAGCATGCGCCCGGCTACACCCGCTTCGACGCCATGGCCAGCTATAACCTGAACAAGAGCGTGTCCTTCCAGCTGAACGTCCAGAACCTGACCGACAAGCTGTATTTCGACCGCGTGTCCTCGCCGCACTATGCGGGCGTGGGCCCGGGCCGTTCGGCGAGCCTGACGGCAAACCTGAAGTTCTAAGCGCAATCAAAGTTACAGCGGCCCTCCCTGCTTGAAGCGGGGAGGGTCGTGTCACGTTTGGAGGGAAACACACCATGATGCTGCACATCCCTGGCGTCCTGAATCCGGAACAAGTGGCCGCAGCGCGGCGGCGCCTTGCCGAGACGGACTGGGTCGACGGCCGCGCCAGCGTCGGGCCGCAGGGTGCCCAGGTCAAGCGCAACCGCCAGCTGGCCGAGGGGGTCGCCGCTGGCGCTCGAGCTGGGACAGATCGTCAGCGCCGCGCTGATGGCCCACCCGCTGTTCTTTTCCAGCGTGCTGCCGCTGCGCATCCTGGCGCCGTACTTCAACAGCTATGGCGGTGGCGAGCATTACGGGCTGCACGTGGACGGCGCCATCCGCGCCCAGCGCGCCGGCCTGCCGCCGCTACGCGCCGACGTCTCGACGACCGTGTTCCTGAGCGAGCCGGACGAATACGAAGGAGGCGAGCTGGTCGTGGTGGATGCCTACGGTACCCACGAAGTGAAATTGCCTGCGGGCGACGCCATCGTCTACCCGGCCGGCAGCGTGCACCAGGTGCTGCCGGTGACGCGCGGCGAGCGTGTCGCCTCCTTCCTGTGGACCCAGAGCATGGTGCGCGACGATGGCAAGCGGGCGATGCTGTACGAGCTCGATACCCACATCCAGGCCCTGCGCGCCGCGCACGGCGAATCCGAGGCGACGGTCGGCTTGACCGGGCACTACCATAACCTGCTGAGGATGTGGGCGGAGGTGTAGGGTAGGCGGGTCTCCCGCCTGCGCGTTCCATTCATGCATGAGAAAACGCGGCTTTTCATCGGGCGCTTGAACGCGTAGGCGGCATAGCCGCCTACCCTACGCGATGTGGGCGGAGGTGTAGGGTAGGCGGGTCTCCCGCCTGCGCGTTCAAATCATGCATGAGAAAACGCGGCTTTTCATCGGGCGCTTGAACGCGTAGGCGGCATAGCCGCCTACCCTACGCGATGTGGGCGGAGGTGTAGGGTAGGCGGGTCTCCCGCCTGCGCGTTCAAATCATGCATGAGAAAACGCGGCTTTTCATCGGGCGCTTGAACGCGTAGTTCCCGTAGGGTAGGCGGCTACACCCATACAGGGGAGCAGACGTGCCGTGCGCGCCGCCTATGCGTTCAAGCGTCGTATGAAATGTCGGGTCTTTTCATCTTCCGCTTGAACGCGTAGGCGGGAAACCCGCCTACCCTACCTGGCGGACCTCCACCCTAGGCGCTTAGTTCAAGCGCCGTATGAAATGTCGCGTCTTCTCATCTTCCGCTTGAACGCGTAGGCGGGAAACCCGCCTACCTACCAGGCGGATCTCCACCCCCGTTACTTAGAACGAGTAATCCACCCGCGCGTAGAACGAGCGGCCGTTCACGCCGAACGGGCAGGTTTCCCAACAGTGGGTGAAGCCCAGCTGCGGGAAGGGCGCTGCCCGCTCGGTATCCCAGCGGGTCGGGTAGGTGTCGAACAGATTATTGACGCCGGCCGACACGCTCAGTGCCTTGCTGAACGAATAGCGCGAGGTCAGGTCGACGATCCACTTCGCTTCCCAGGTCTGGACGAAGCCCGGGGTGAAGCCCTGGCCCTGCACCTTGCCGTAGTAATTGGCGCGTGCCGTCACGTTCCATGGGCCGGTCGTGTAGTCGGCTGCCAGCACGTGGTGCTGGCGTGGCTGGCCGCGTTCGATCAGCGTCACCTGGGTGTCGTCGAAGAGCTGCTCGCCGCTCAAGACCGGCGACTGCGATTTGCGGTCCTTCACTTTCGTGCGGTTGAAGCCGAGCTGGCCGGACAGCACCAGGGTCGTGCCCTGGCCGCGCGTGGTGTGCTGGACCGCCAGGTCGAAGCCGTCGGTCTCGGTGTCGATCGCGTTGGTGAAGAACTGGGCCTGGCCGACGCGCAGCGGATCGAGAATGCCGCGGATCGGGCAACCGGCCGGGGTCAAGCAGGCGGACTGGGCTTCCGGTGCGATATTGCTCGAGAAGACGATGCGGTCGTCGATGTCGGTGCGGTACAGGTCGGCCGTGACGTTGAGGTTCTTCGTCGGGCGCAGCACCAGGCCGATGCTGGCGTTGGCGGAGGTTTCTTCCTTCAGCGGGGCGATGCCGAAGGCCTGGGTCACGGCGCTGTTCTCGCGCGCGGTCAGGGTTTCGGTCAGCACGCCGGCGCCGTTCAGGTTGGTCGACACCGAGCTGTAGAACTTCTGCTGCACGCCTGGTGCGCGGAAGCCCGTCGACAGGCTGCCGCGGATACCGACCATCGGCGACGGGTCGAAGCGGGAGCTCAGCTTGAAGGTAGTGGTGGCGCCGAAGTCGGAATAGCGCTCGTGGCGCGCGGCGGCGCCGACCGTGAACTTGTCGCCGAACTTGCGTTCCAGGTCGAGGTAGAGGGCGATGTTATGACGGCCATCGTCGACTTCGGTCGATGGCGTGTAGCCCGGGAAGCCCTGGATACCGGAGGCGGCGATGCCACCGGTGGCGTCGCGGATCACGATGGCCGGATTATTGGTACGGCCATACTGGTAGGAGACCGGGTCACCCGCCACGATCTGGTAGGCGTCGCGGCGCCACTCGAAGCCGGTGGCCACGAACAGCGGGCCGCCCCACAGGTCGACCGGACCCTTGAAGTCGAGGTTGACGGTGGTCTGGTTGAATTTCAGGGTGCCCGTGTCGGCTTCGCGCGGCGACTCATGGACGTTGTTCTCGTACCAGTAGCTGACGTTGATCGAATTGCGCTCGTGGAAGCCCAGCTGGCTGCGGCCGTGGTTCACGCTCAGGTCGGCGCTCCAGTCCTTGCCCAGTTCGTGGCGGTAGCCGACGGCCAGCGAGGCGTCCTTGACGGTGGTGACAATGTTCGGCAGGTAGCCGTTCGGGTACACCTCGGGCACGTTGCGCGCGTCGCCGGCCGAACGGAAGAAGCCGGCGGCATCGCCCTTGCGCTTGGAGGCACCGCCGAAGACGTAGAACTCGCCCTTGTCCGACAGCGGCAGCGCGGCATTCGCCCACAGGTATTTGTCGGTTGCGTTGCTGTCGCCGATACGCTGGGTGACGCGCGGCGGATCCACGCGCGCGCTGTCCGGGCCGGCGCGGTTGGTCTCGTTGCGCTTGCGCCATTCGGCCGTCAGGTTGAGCGAACCATCGCTGCCGAGCGCGAAGCCCTTGTGCACGCTGGTCGAATAGGTGTCGCCGTCGCCTTCGCTGGTCGTGCCGACGTTGGCGCTGACCTGGCCGAGGTTCGCGCCTTTCTTCAGGATGATGTTGATGACACCGGCAATCGCGTCGGAGCCGTACTGGGCAGCGGCGCCGTCGCGCAGCACCTCGATGCTCTGGATCGCCGACAGGGGAATGGCGTTGATGTCGGTACCGGCCGAGCCGCGGCCGATGGTCTGCTGCACGTTGACGAGCGCCTGCTGGTGGCGGCGCTTGCCGTTGACGAGCACCAGCAGCTGGTCCGGACCGAGGCCGCGCAGCGTGGCCGGACGGATGATGTCGGTGCCGTCGCTGATGAAGGTGCTGCTGAAGTTGAACGAGGGGTCGAGGTCTTGCAGCACCTTGCCCAGCTCCTGCATCCCGGTGGACTGCATGTCCTTCAGGTTGACCAGGCCGACCGGTACCGTCGTGTCGAGCGCGCTCTTGGGCTGAGTGCGGGAACCGAGCACGACCACCTGGGCCGGCTGCTCTGCGTTCTGGGTGTCCTGCGTCTGCTGCGCGGCCACCGGTGCCGACGCGAATGCGGCGATGATGGCGGTTGCCAACAGCGTGCGCTGATGCTTCTGTTTCGTCATTGTTGTTATCCCCTGAATGAATGTCACGGTGTCGGATTGCCGATGTGTCACTTGTACCGACAACTCATCATATCCATTCGTTATGCATTGGCAAGCAATAGTTACCCGGCATAGGGAGTCGTGGATTAGGCGATACACTCCAGAATTGTTGTGTTGACACCTTGAATCGTGCGAGGATAAGGCTGTCCCGTTCCGTCCTGCCAGATGACCCCGCCTCTCTTGCCGCCCTCCCTCGTGCCGCTCGCCCTGGCTGACGCCGCCGCCCTGGGCATATTCGAAACCCGCAACCGCGCTTTCTTCGAAGCGAGCATCAATGCGCGTCCGCCGGCCTTCTACGCGCCTGGCGGTGTAGAGGCGGCGGTGGCGCAGGCCCTCGCCGATGCACGCGCCGACCGTGGCTACCAATACCTGCTGAAGGAAGAGGGCGGGGAGATCGTCGGACGGTTCAACCTGAGCGGCGTGCGCCGCGCGCATTTTCAATCGGCGACGCTGGGCTACCGTATTGCCGAGTCTGCCTGCGGCAAGGGCTATGCGAGCGTGGCCGTGCGCCAGATGCTGGAGCGCGCTTTCGGCGAGCTCGGCCTGATGCGCATCGAGGCCGATGCCCGGATCGACAACGCTGCCTCGATACGTGTACTCACCCGCAACGGTTTCGTCCAGTACGGACATTCGCGCCGCAGTTTCGAGCACGGCGGCGCCTGGCACGACCGGCTGCATTTCGAGCGGCATCGCCCTGCCGCGGAATCGGCGCCGCCGTAACGGGTTCCCCGTCCTTCAAGAGCTGCCCGACAGGACCCTGTCGACTGTTCATGCAAAAAAGCTAACTCCTGGACTCCCCTCGGTTATTATCGAGGTGAAACAAAAAGTAACGGTGGCCGACGGCGCTGGTATTCCCGGCCGCCGCGTTTTCTTCAGCGACGATCACCAGCTCAACCAGCGCCGCCTCCCCGATGTCAACACGAACATCTACGGGCCCGTGCTCTACAGCGGGGGCGGCCTGGGCGTGAAACTGTCCCTGCTCGAGTTCGACCAGGAAAAGGGCGACAAACTCGCCGATACCCTGCTCAAGAGCATTGCCGAGCTCGGCACGCGGGCATCGTCCGGTGTTCCCGGCTACCTGCAGGAACCGCTGACTTCCCTGTTCCAGTCGGCGCTGCAGGGCGCGCGCAGCAAGGACGATTTGTTTGGGCAGATCACCTTTGTCCTCGACGACCGCACCGGCGCCAACAACGAACCGACTTCCCCCTTGCGCACCGGCGACATCGTCTTCATCAGGCAATCCGACCGTGCCAGGGCCATTCCCTGGGATACCCTCTGCTACAGGCCGCATACTGCCGAACTGTATGAGCGGATACCCAAGGAACAGGACAAGACGATCATCGACGAGCTGCCCCCAAAACTGAATTACGTCGTGATCTCGCTGGTCAAGAATGCCGGTGCCGATGCGGGACGGATCCAGGATGCGTTCACGTACGAGCGTTTCGTGGCTGAGCTGTCCCAACGTAAATCCCAGCAGGGGCTGATTTCCGGCGTGGAGGAGGTGACGCTGGCACTGCAAAGCCGTGCCGCCGAACGCGAATTGTTCCGGCAGATCGAGGTTCTCGAAGTTCCGAGCGGGAATATTACGGAACTCGAACGGTTCGACGCCGCAGCGCCTTTGGGAAAGGTGCTGTACGCCTCCATGCTCGGCACCGGAGGATTCGATCCGGAATCGGTCAAGCCGAACGCCGCGTGCCTCTATCTCAAGAAGGAGAAGGTGAACCCGGATATCCTCTCCAGGCTGCTGGCCCGGCTGGCGCGTACGAACGACAAGCATACGCGCGAGAAATTCATGCGCTTGTCCACGGCGCCGAAGACCTGTGTCGAAGCGGACAAGGCATTGGTCGATATCCAGAACCACTTGCTCGCACCGAAGTAGCAAGGTGGCAGGTGAAAAAAAAGCCGGATCCGCGTGTGCGGCATCCGGCTTTTTTTGCATCCGCCGCGTGCGCGGCGGACGGACCATCGATTACGCAGCCAGCAGCTGGCGCAGCACGAACGGCAGGATGCCGCCATGCTTGTAGTAGTCGACTTCGATCGGGGTGTCGATACGCAGCAGTACCTGGACTTCCTGCGTCTGGCCGTTTTCGCGGTGGATCACCAGGGTCGCCAGTTGTTGCGGCTTGATCTCGCCTTCCAGGCCCTTCAGGTCGTAGGTCTCCTTGCCGGTGATGCCCAGGGTCTCGACGCTGTCGTTGCCGATGAACTGCAGCGGCAGCACGCCCATGCCCACCAGGTTCGAACGGTGGATACGCTCGAACGAACGGGTGATGACGGCCTTCACGCCCAGCAGCTGGGTGCCCTTGGCTGCCCAGTCGCGCGAGGAGCCGGTGCCGTACTCTTCGCCGCCGAAGATCATGGTCGGGGTGCCTTCCGCCACGTACTTCATCGCCGCGTCGTAGATCGACATCTGTTCGCCGGTCGGCTGGTGGATCGTGATGCCGCCTTCGACTGCCGAACCGTCAGGCTTGGCCGGGATCATCTTGTTCTTGATACGCACGTTGGCGAAGGTGCCGCGCATCATGATCTCGTGGTTGCCGCGGCGCGAGCCGTAGGAGTTGAAGTCGGCTTTCAGCACGCCGTGATCCTTCAGCCACTTGCCTGCAGGACCGTCTTCCTTGATCGAACCGGCCGGGGAGATGTGGTCGGTGGTGATCGAATCGCCGAACACGCCCAGTGCGCGCGCGCCCTGGATGCCGGTGGCGGCCGCTTTCGGGGTCATCTCGAAGTCGGCGAAGAACGGCGGCTCGGCGATGTAGGTCGACTCGGGCCAGTTGTACACCTGGCCTTCGGTGGTGGAGACGCGCTCCCACAGTTCGCCCGGGTTGCCCTTGACGTCCGCGTAGTTCTTCTTGAACACTTCCGAGTTCATCGCGAAGCGCATCAGTTCGCCCACTTCCTGCGAGGTCGGCCAGATGTCGCCCAGGTAGACGTCGACACCGTTGGTGTCCTTGCCGACCGGTTCCGTCATCAGGTCGCGCGTCATGTTGCCGGCGATCGCGTAGGCGACGACCAGCGGAGGCGAGGCCAGGAAGTTCGAACGGATGTTCGGGTGGATGCGTGCTTCGAAGTTACGGTTGCCCGACAGGACGGCCGAGGCGACGATGTCGTTCTGGACGATCGCGGCGTTCAGTTCCGGGGTCAGGTCGCCGGCATTGCCGATGCAGGTGGTGCAGCCGTAGGCGGTCACGCCGAAGCCCAGCTTTTCCAGGTAAGGCAGCAGGCCTGCAGCGGTCAGGTACTCGGTGACCACGCGCGAGCCAGGGGCCAGCGAGGACTTGATGTGCGGGGCGACGGTCAGGCCGCGTTCGACGGCTTTCTTGGCCAGCAGGCCTGCCGCCAGCAGCACGCTCGGGTTCGAGGTGTTGGTGCACGAGGTGATCGCCGCGATCAGGACGTCGCCGTTCTTCACGCGCACGCCGTTGGTCGTCTCGTAGACTTTCGACAGGTCTTCAGGCGCCTTGTTGAAGCCGTTCTGGGTGGTCGGCTTGCTGAACAGCTCGGTGAAGTTGTTCTTGACGTTGCCCAGTTCGATACGGTCTTGCGGACGCTTCGGGCCGGCCAGCGACGGGGTGACGGTCGACAGGTCCAGTTCCAGCACGCGGGTGTAGTCGATCTCGCCGGCTTGCGGGATGCCGAACATGCCCTGCGCCTTGTAGTAATTCTCGAAGGCAGCCAGTTCTTCTTCGGTACGGCCGGTGCCGCGGAAGTAGTCGACGGTGGCTTCGTCCACAGGGAAGAAGCCCATGGTCGCGCCGTATTCCGGTGCCATGTTGGCGATCGTCGCGCGGTCGGTGGTCGACAGCGAACGGGTGCCCGCGCCGAAGAACTCGACGAACTTGCCGACGACTTTCTCTTTGCGCAGCATTTCCGTGATGGTCAGCACCAGGTCGGTCGCGGTGCAGCCTTCGCGCAGCTTGCCGGTGAGGTTCACGCCGATGACGTCCGGGGTCAGGAAGTACACTGGCTGGCCCAGCATGCCGGCTTCCGCTTCGATGCCGCCCACGCCCCAGCCGACGACGCCGACGCCGTTGATCATGGTGGTGTGCGAGTCGGTGCCGACCAGGGTGTCAGGGTAGTAGGTGTCGCCCTGCTTCATGACGCCGCGCGCCAGGTATTCCAGGTTGACCTGGTGGACGATGCCGAAGCCCGGTGGCACGACGCCGAAGGTGTCGAAGGCCTGCATGCCCCATTTCATGAACTGGTAGCGCTCGTTGTTGCGCTGGAATTCCAGTTTCATGTTCAGGTCCAGGGCGTTCGGCTCGCGGAAGTGGTCGATGGTGACCGAGTGGTCGACGACCAGGTCGACCGGCACCAGCGGCTCGATCTTCTTCGGGTCGGCACCGGTCTTGGCGGCGACGTTGCGCATCGCGGCCAGGTCGGCCAGCAGCGGCACGCCGGTGAAATCCTGCAGCACGACGCGGGCAACGACGAAAGGAATCTCGTCGGTGCGCTCGGCGGTCGCGCCCCAGGTGGCCAGCTGGCGCACGTGTTCTTCGGTGACCTTCTTGCCGTCGCAGTTACGCAGCACGGATTCGAGGACGATACGGATCGACACCGGCAGGCGCGACAGGTTCACGCCCAGGCTTTCGCCCAGCGCCGGCAGCGAATAGAACTGGCCGGACTGACCGCCAGCAAGCGGGAAGTCCTTCAGCGTGTTCAGGGTGTTGCGAGACATAAGCTCTCCTTCAGTAGGGTCTCTTGTTATTGCTTCGAGCGTGTGAAAAAATCCTCCATGGCTGCGTTGCATCGTCTCGCCGTACTAACGTACTGTCTCGACGATGCGCCTTGCCCTGAAGGCTTTTTTCACACGCTCTACGGGTGCTAACGTAGGCGTTAGGATTTCTTCGTTTCCGGCGTGGCAGCCACGATCGGCTTGCTTTGCTCGGCGTTCTTGCATTCGTTGGCCAGCTGGCGGTTCAGCTTCGAGTCGAGCAGGATGCCCTTCGAGGGGATGCCGATCCAGATGAGACCGTAATTCGGATTTTCGAAACGCAGCGCACCGGTGGTGGTGCCGACGCGGGTCAGGCGGTGCAGGCGTTTCTTCCAGCGCAGCGCGATGTGCGCGTCGTCGGTGTCGTTGGTATAGATCGTGACCTTGTTGTTGAGCTCGCAAGCGTATTCGGTCACCTTGGTGTCGGTGATGTCCGGCTCCGGTTCGTCGACAAAGGCAGCGGCCGCGGCCGGCGCGGCGGCTTTCGCCTTCTTCGATTTCGCAGCGGAAGAGGAGGCCGGCTTTTTCGCCTTCGCCTTCAGCACGTCTTCGGCGCGCGGATGGTTCTTTTCGGGAGCAGCCGATGCGGTGGCGGCGCACAGGCCGAGGGCCGCGAGCACGAATGCGCCGGCGGAGAGCAGTTTTGGGGTGGAGATGGCCATCAGTGAGAGTCCGTTTGGTTGACGATTGCCGCCGCGGATTCAGGCAGCGCCAGGCCGGCCAGCTTCGCGCGCTGCAAAACGGTCCAATAATATCGGTAGCTGGCGCGGTCGTGCAAGCGCCCATGCTGGGCGATCGGTCCCCAGTTCGCCGCCATGGCCTCGTGCAGGATGGTGGCGGCCTCGTTCACTTCCGACAAACGTGGCGTAAACGCCTTGATGATCGGCTTGACCTGGTCCGGGTGGATGCTCCACATGCGCGTGAAACCGAATTCGGCGGCAGCGCGCTGTGCATCGTTTGCCACAATCGCACTATCCTTGATATCGGTCGTCACATTATGCGAGGCCACCTTGCCGTGCGCATGACATGCCGCAACCATCTCCAGCTTGGCGCGTGCAACCAACGGATGCGTGAATTGTCCTGGCGTGCGCATCGCGCTCGCGGGAATTGCGCCGAAGTGGGAGGAGACGAAATCCATGATGCCGAAGGACAGGCATTCGACCTGGGGCAGGGCGGCGATCTGCCAGGCCTCGCGCAGGGCGCCGTGGGTTTCGATCAGCACATGCACCGGCAGCACCAGGCGCCCGTTGGGCATGGCGACGCGGTTGATGATCTCGAGCGCACGGCGCACGTCCTCGACGCCGTTCGGTTTCGGCAGCACGACATAGGCCAGGCGGCGCGGCGCTGCGCCAACGATGGTGACGACGTCCTGCACGAAATGGGGGCTGTCGATGTCGTGCAGGCGCACGCCGATGCGGTTGAAGCGGTTGTCGCTTGAATCGACGAGGCTGGCGACCAGTTGCGCGTGCGCCTCTTCGTTGCCGGCGGCGGCACCGTCCTCGCAGTCGAAGGTGATGTCGAAGACGGGACCAAGCTCTTGTTGCAGGGCCATCGACTTGCGCATCAGCTTCTCCGAGCCGGCGTAGTGGTCGCAGGCGGGAAGCAGGAGCGGCTGGCGTTTGCCCTGGAATAAAACCTCGGAAGGATGCATGGGTGTTTCTACCGAAACGCGTGAAGTTGAAGTGAACTTTGGAAACGACCGTGCCGCCGGGACGCGGCGGCACAGGGAAGGTGCGCGCGCCCGGCTTTGCCGGTCATGCGCGCCTTCGGGTTCTGATCTGCAGCTTAAGCCAGCAGGTGCGCCACGCCTTCACGCTCTTCCGTCAGCTCTTTCAGCGTCAGGTTGATGCGCTCTTGCGAGAATTCATCGATTTCCAGGCCCTGGACGATGGTGTACTCGCCGTTCTCGGTCGTAACCGGGAAGCCGAACATCACGCCTTCAGGGATGCCGTACGAACCGTCCGACGGAATGCCCATCGTGGTCCACTTGCCGTTGGTGCCCAGCACCCAGTCGCGCACGTGGTCGATGGCGGCGTTGGCGGCCGATGCAGCCGACGATGCACCGCGTGCCTCGATGATGGCGGCGCCGCGCTTGCCGACGGTCGGCAGGAAGGTGTCGCGGTTCCAGACGTCATCAGCAATAAGCTCCTTGACCGACTGGCCATCCACCGTCGCGAAACGGTAGTCCGCGTACATCGTTGGCGAGTGGTTGCCCCAGACGGCCATCTTCTCGATCGAACCGACTGGCTTGCCCAGCTTGGCGGCAACTTGCGACAGGGCGCGGTTGTGGTCCAGGCGCAGCATGGCGGTGAAGTTTTTCGCCGGCAGGTTAGGCGCCGATTTCATGGCGATGTAGGCGTTGGTGTTGGCAGGGTTGCCGACGACCAGCACTTTCACGTTGCGCGAAGCGACGGCGTCGAGCGCCTTGCCCTGCACGGTGAAGATCTGTGCGTTCGCTTCCAGCAGGTCCTTGCGTTCCATGCCAGGGCCGCGTGGACGTGCGCCAACCAGCAGGGCGACGTCGACATCCTTGAAGGCGGTCATCGGGTCCGAGTGGGCGGTCATGCCGGCCAGCAGCGGGAATGCGCAATCGTCGATTTCCATCATGACGCCCTTGAGCGCCTTCTGTGCTTTTTCGTTGTCGATTTCGAGCAGCTGCAGGATGACCGGCTGGTCCTTGCCCAGCATGTCGCCGTTAGCGATGCGGAACAGCAGCGAGTAGCCGATCTGGCCGGCGGCGCCGGTAACGGCAACACGCATTGGGGTTTTAGCCATGATGAATCTCCAAAAGTGGGAATGAAAACGGTCGAAGCCGAGGATACGCCTGTTTCCCCGGCGTGGGCCGAAGAAAACCGCAATGATACCAAAACCGCCATGTCCAGAGGGGTATCCAGCGTGTTGTGGCGTGAGTCGCACAGGGGAGCGGATGCCCGGTCGACCGCGAGTGTAGTCCTCGGCCAACGGCCCTGTCAATTGATATCATATGTCTTATATAAGACAGATATGTTGCCGTGCGTACACTGGACGGGCAGGGGCGTTTTGTGGTGAAATCGTGGTCTATGAATCCCGCGCCAACCAACCCGTCCAGCGAAGGCACAGGCAACAATGCCTCGCCATCGTTCCGGCCGCTGTACCAGCAGATCAAGGCGTTGATCACGCAAAGCCTGCAGTCGGGCGAGTGGAAGCCGGGCGAGCTGATGCCCAGCGAAGTGGAGCTGGCCGCGCGCTTCAAGGTCAGCCAGGGCACGGTGCGCAAAGCCATCGACGAACTCGCGGCCGAGAACCTGGTCGTGCGCCGCCAGGGCAAGGGCACGTTTGTCGCCACCCACCACGAAGAACGCGCGCACTTCCGTTTCCTCAAGCTGATGCCCGACGAGGGCGTTCCCCACCATCCCGACAACCGCCTCATCGAAGTCAAGCGCATCCGTGCGCCGGCCGAGGTCGCGCGCCTGCTCGAGCTGAAGTCGGGCGACGCGGTCGTCTACATCAAGCGCCTGCAGTCCTTCGACGGCGCGCCCACGATCCTGGAAGAGCTCTGGCTGCCCGGGCAGCTGTTCAAGGGCCTGACCGCGGAACGCCTGGTCGAGTACAAGGGTCCTATGTATGGGCTGTTCGAATCCGAGTTCGGGACGCGCATGATCCGCGCCACCGAGAAGATCCGTGCAGTCGCGGCGGACGCGGCGGCGGCGCAGTACCTGGGCGTGGAGGAAGGGACGCCGCTGCTGTGCGCGGACCGGGTCTCGTTCACCTATGGCGACAAGGCGGTGGAGTTGCGGCGCGGGCTGTATCTGACGGCGAAGCATCATTACCAGAACGATTTGTCGTGACGTCCGGGTTTCGTAGGGTGGGCACTGGTGCCCACGCGAAACAGCATTCGAATATCGAAACGTCGGGCGGATCGCATCAGCGGGAATGAGGTGGAAGCCGGCTCGCTTTGCGGCCTGCACCAGTACGACCGCGTGGGCACGAGTGCCCACCCTACGATACAACGGCAGAACGAACAGGGTTTCTGCACGATCGTGCTTATGCGTTTAAAATATGTTGTTTGCCAGAAAGCACCGAACAAAACCCGGTTCCGTGCAAGATATGCCGATATTGCGGGTCGAGATCTTGGTGTGTCTCAAAAAATCGGCGAAAATTAAGGGTTAATCACATTTTGTCAGTTAAGGGAGGTGTTGTATGTCCGAAGCCATAAGAGAGCAGCAAAAGAGAGGACAGCCGATCCGTAATGTCAGCATCACCGACATTACGATGAATTATCGCCAGCCGCCATCGGCGATCGTGTCGATCCTGCACCGCATCAGCGGTTTCGGGCTGTTCCTCATGCTGCCGTTCCTGTTGTACCTGCTGCAGCAGAGCCTGCTTTCGGAGACGTCTTTCTATCACTTCAAGGACATCGTCAACAACCTCTTCGTCCGCATCCTGCTGCTGGGCCTGTCGTGGGCTTACCTGCACCACTTCGTCGCCGGTATCCGCCACCTGTTCATGGACAACCACCTGGCCCTGGACAAGGACGCCGCACAGCGCACCGCCCGCTGGGTGCTGGTGATCAGCCTGGCGCTGACCGTCATCGTCGGCCTGAAACTGTTTGGAGTATTCTGAAAAATGGCAACCAAGAACAACATCGGCCCGCGCCGCCTCGTCGTCGGCGCCCACTATGGCGTGCGCGACTGGCTGGCCCAGCGCGTGACCGCAATCCTGATGGCGGTCTTCACCCTCGTCCTGCTCGGCACCTTCCTGAGCGCACAGAATTTCAGCTATGAAGGCTGGGCGTCGCTGTTCGCGCGCCAGTGGTTCAAGCTGTTCGCCCTCGTCACCTTCCTCGGCCTGTACTACCACGTGTGGGTCGGCATTCGTGATATCTGGATGGACTATGTCAAACCGGCCGGCATCAAGCTGGTCTTGCAGTTTGCTACGGTGCTCTGGCTGCTCGCCTGCGCCGCCTGGACTGTGCAAATTCTCTGGAGCGTGTAATCGTGGCAGCAATCAAAACTGCAATCCCTTCCCGCCGCTTCGACGCGGTCATCGTTGGCGCCGGCGGTTCCGGCATGCGCGCATCGCTGCAGCTGGCTGAAGCCGGCCTGAACGTCGCCGTGCTGTCGAAGGTCTTCCCGACCCGTTCGCACACCGTGGCGGCGCAGGGCGGCATCGGCGCTTCGCTCGGCAACATGAGCGAAGACGACTGGTACTGGCACATGTTCGACACCGTCAAGGGTGGCGACTACCTGGGCGACCAGGATGCAATCGAATTCATGTGCCGCGAGGCACCAAAGGTCGTGTACGAACTCGAACACTTCGGCATGCCGTTCGACCGTAACCCGGATGGCACGATCTACCAGCGTCCGTTCGGCGGCCACACCGCCAACTTCGGCGAAAAGCCGGTCCAGCGCGCCTGCGCCGCGGCCGACCGTACCGGCCACGCACTGCTGCACACGCTGTACCAGCGTAACGTCCGCGCCCGTACCCACTTCTTTGTCGAGTGGATGGCTTTGGACCTGGTGCGCGACCTTGAGGGCGACGTCATCGGCGTGGTCGCCCTGGAAATGGAAACCGGCGACGTCATGATCCTGGAAGCGAAGACCACCATCTTCGCCACCGGCGGTGCCGGCCGTATCTTCGCCGCATCGACCAACGCCTTCATCAACACCGGCGACGGCATGGGCATGGCGGCACGCGCCGGCCTGCCGCTGCAGGACATGGAATTCTGGCAGTTCCACCCGACCGGCGTGGCCGGCGCGGGCGTGCTGATCACGGAAGGTGTCCGCGGCGAGGGCGGTATCCTGATCAACTCGAACGGCGAACGCTTCATGGAGCGCTACGCGCCGACCCTGAAAGACCTGGCGCCGCGCGACTTCGTCTCGCGTTCGATGGACCAGGAAATCAAGGAAGGCCGCGGCTGCGGTCCGAACAAGGACCACGTGCTGCTGGACCTGCGCCACATCGGCGCCGACACCATCAAGAAGCGCCTGCCTTCGATCCTGGAAATCGGCCACAAGTTCGCCAACGTCGACGCGACCAAGGAAGCGATTCCGGTCGTCCCGACCATCCACTACCAGATGGGCGGCATCCCGACCAACATCCACGGCCAGGTGGTCACGCCTGACGGTACCGGCGGCCAGAAAGTGGTCAACGGCCTGTACGCGATTGGCGAATGCGCCTGCGTTTCGGTGCACGGCGCCAACCGCCTGGGTACCAACTCGCTGCTCGACCTGGTCGTGTTCGGCCGCGCCGCCGGCAACCACGTCGTCGCCTCGAAGCTGAAGGAACGTTCGAACAAGGCGCTGCCGAAAGACGCCGCCGACTTCGCGCTCGACCGCCTGAACCGCCTCGAAACCTCGACCGGCTCGGAAAAAGTGCAGGGCGTCGCCAACGACATCCGCGCCACAATGCAGAAGTACTGCGGCGTGTTCCGTACCGATGCGCTGCTGACGCAAGGCGTCAAGGAAATCATGGTGCTCGATGAGCGTCGCAAGCACGTCTCGTTCAAGGACAAGTCGCGCGTCTTCAACACCGCGCGCGTCGAAGCCCTGGAACTGGACAACCTGATCGAGACGGCGAAAGCGACCATCGTGTCGGCACAAGCCCGTAAAGAGTCGCGCGGCGCCCACGCGCACAGCGACTACGAACAGCGCGACGACGCCAACTGGATGAAGCACACGTTGTTCTACTCGGAAGGCAACCGCCTCGAGTACAAGGCCGTGAACCAGAAGCCGCTGACCGTCGAGACCTTCAAGCCGAAGGCACGTACTTTCTAAAGATTTTTGCCGGGAGGAGGGCTTCAACCTCCTCCCAGGCTTTAAAAACCCATAGGTAAAACATGGCACGCACAGTCCACCTCAAGATCTACCGCTACGATCCGGACAAGGATACGAAGCCTTACATGCAAGACGTCACCGTCGAACTGCAGGACACCGACAAGATGCTGCTCGACGCACTGCAGCGCATCAAGTCGGACGTCGACGACTCGCTGGCCCTGCGCCGCTCGTGCCGCGAAGGCGTCTGCGGTTCGGACGCGATGAACATCAACGGCAAGAACGGCCTGGCCTGCACCACCAACCTGAACGAGCTGACCCAGCCGATCGTGCTGCGTCCTCTGCCGGGCCTGCCGGTGGTGCGCGACCTGATCGTCGACATGACCAACTTCTTCAAGCAGTACCACTCGATCAAGCCGTTCCTGATCAACGACTCGATCAAGCCGGAGAAGGAGCGCCTGCAGACCCCGGAAGAGCGCGAAGAGCTCGACGGCCTGTACGAGTGCATCCTGTGCGCCTGCTGCTCGACCTCGTGCCCGTCGTTCTGGTGGAATCCGGACAAGTTCGTCGGTCCGGCCGGCCTCTTGCAGGCCTACCGCTTCATCGCCGACTCGCGCGACGAAGCCACCAACGAGCGCCTGGACAACCTGGAAGACCCGTACCGCCTGTTCCGCTGCCACTCGATCATGAATTGCACGGAAGTCTGCCCGAAGGGCCTGAATCCGAACAAGGCGATTGGCAAGATCAAGGAATTGCTGGTTCGCCGGGCGATTTAAGGTTAACTGTTTGCGGCCGGCGCCGTATTTGCCGGCCGTGAGACAGCGTGGGCACAAGTGCCCACCCTACGCCCTTCGGTTACTGAATGCGTTTGCTGAGGTTAGGACTTCGATGCTCTCTTGTCTGCGCCGAAGTCGGCACGTCAACCGTAGGGTGGGCACTCCGTGCCCACGCTGTCCGCAGCCAGCATGGCGGACGCGTCATTCAGGCCACTGGCCTGGATGACTCCGCGGTACACGGCATGAAATCCGGCGACGCCTGAACCCGTCGCCCGCGAAGCAACAAGGACCACGGACACCAGCCAGACGTCCGTCTTCGGTCGCAAAAATCGGATATCCTCCGCCTCATTGCGTCCCGAGTATTGCCATAAATACAGTAAAAGTACGGTACTGCCGAATGATGGCAGCCGGAGTATAGTGTTGACCGAACAACGGACTCTAGTGTGGAACCACGTAACACCGCGCAACAAGGTGCGCATCCAGGTGCACATCAAGCCGACCCCGCCAACCGTGCCCGCCTGCGCTGGCGCGCGCGCCGGGGCCTGCTCGAAAACGACCTGATCCTCACGCGCTTCCTCGATGCGCATGAACAGGAACTGAGCGACGACGAGGTCGATGCGCTGACCCGCTTGCTGGACCTGGCGGACAACCCGCTGATGGACCTGCTGCTGGGACGCGCCGAGCCCGAAGGCGACGTCGACCTGCCGCATGTGCGCGCGCTGCTGGCGCGCCTGCGGCAAGCATAAGCGCTGGAGCCGAACGGCAAGCCGAAAGCCGAAGCGACACATTTTCGTTTTATATTTTGTAGATCCACTCCCAAGAAGGAAGTGCCATGAATATTTCTGATACCAAAGCAACTCTGTCGTTCTCGGATGGCAGCCCATCGGTCGACATGCCAATCTACAAGGGCACGATCGGCCCGGACGTCATCGACATCCGCAAGCTGTATGGCCAGACTGGCAAATTCACCTACGATCCAGGCTTCATGTCGACTGCCGCGTGCAACTCGAGCATCACCTACATCGACGGCGACAAGGGCGAGCTGCTGTACCGCGGTTACCCGATCGAGCAGCTGGCAGTGAACTGCGATTTCCTCGAAACCTGCTACCTGCTGCTGAACGGCGAACTGCCGAACGCGGCCCAGAAGGCCGAGTTCGAAACCACCGTGACCCGTCACACGATGGTCCACGAGCAGATGAACTTCTTCTTCCGTGGCTTCCGCCGCGACGCGCACCCGATGTCGGTCCTGGTCGGCACCGTCGGCGCGCTGGCCTCGTTCTACCACGACTCGCTCGACATCAACGATCCGAAGCAGCGCGAAATCTCGGCGATCCGCCTGATCGCCAAGCTGCCGACCCTGGTCGCGATGGCCTACAAGTACTCGATCGGCCAGCCGTTCATGTACCCACGCAACGACCTGTCGTACAGCGCCAACTTCATGCACATGATGTTCGCCAACCCGTGCGAAGAGTACAAGGTCAACGACGTGCTGGTGCGCGCCCTGGACCGCATCCTGATCCTGCACGCCGACCACGAGCAGAACGCATCGACCTCGACCGTCCGCCTGGCCGGTTCGTCGGGCGCGAATCCGTTCGCCTGTATCGCTGCCGGTATCGCCTGCCTGTGGGGCCCTGCCCACGGCGGCGCCAACGAAGCGGCACTGACGATGCTGAAGGAAATCGGCTCGGTCGAGAACATCCCGGCCTTCATCGCCAAGGTCAAGGACAAGAACTCGGGCGTGAAGCTGATGGGCTTCGGTCACCGCGTCTACAAGAACTTCGACCCGCGTGCCAAGCTGATGCGCGAAACCTGCCACGAAGTGCTGAACGAACTGGGCCTGCAGGACGACCCGCTGTTCAAGCTGGCCATGGAACTGGAACGCATCGCCCTGGAAGACGAATACTTCGTCTCGCGCAAGCTCTACCCGAACGTCGACTTCTACTCGGGCATCGTGCAGTCGGCCCTGGGCATCCCGGTCTCGCTGTTCACCGGTATCTTCGCGATGGCCCGCACCATCGGCTGGATCGCCCAGTGGAACGAAATGATCGCCGATCCGGAGCAGAAGATTGGCCGTCCACGCCAGCTGTTCGTCGGCTCGCCGGTGCGCGACGTGGCATCGATCGACAAGCGTTAATACGGTGTAGATCGTTTCGAGAAGAGCGGGCTGCGGCCCGCTTTTTTTTCGTCCAGCGCGGTGGGGACCGTCACGCAGCACGACGCGGCACCAGGGCACGGCGATCCGCGACCACATCGGAGCTGCCATACGACGGCTCCGGCGCCTCGCGGCGGGACGCGGTTACTGACACTTGCCGCGCGCGATCGCCGCGGCCCAGAACGGCAGCGCGAACAGGCCACCGAGGCCGATATTCCAGTTCCTGGTGCCGATGCTCGACGGCTGGAACTTGAGTGCGTCCGGGCCCAGGCACGAGGGCTTCTTCGCTTCCTTGAAGTCGCGCGAGAAGGCCTGGTACCTGTCACCGCTGAGGACGTCGCCGGAGGCCGGGGATGCCGACTGGTCCGGGGACTGGGCCAGCGTCTCGCGTACCGCCTGCCTGATCGCCTCGTCGTCCAGGCGCGCGCGCAGCGGCAGGGGTGCCTCCGGCGAGGCCGGTGCCATCGGGGCCGGCGCCGCGGCGGCACGGGGCGGCAGCACGCCCGCCAGGACAATGAACATCATTGGCAGGATGGCGAAGAAGTGTGCCGGCATGGCGGTCGCGTCTCGGGCAGGGGCGTCAGCGGCACACGCCGCGTACCTTCGCCACGGCGATGAAGGGCAGGGCGAGGAAGCCGGTGAGGAAGAAGGTCGGCTGGTTGCGCAAGCCCTCGGAGTGCAGGCAGTCCGGCAGCCGTGAGGCGGCGAAGTCGCGCGCGAAGGATTGGGCAGGCGTCGCACTGAGCGTGTCGGCCTCGTGGCGGCGGGGATAGGCGTCGGCCTCCGTCGGAAGGCCTGCGATGGCGGCGCGGATCGCCTCCTTGTCGATGCGGGCCCGCAGCGAGGCAGCCTCGCCGGCGTGGTTCTCGTCCTGCGGCTGCAGGCGGCCGTCCTGCGCGCTGGCCTGTGCCGTGCGCCCTTTTGGCGCGGGCGCTGGCGACGTGGAAGGAGGGAGCGGCTCGGCGCGGGCGCCGAGGGCAACACAGAGCAGCAGGGTCGAAAGAGTGCGCATAGTGGGCAAGGAAATGACTCGTTGCCAAATGTACACGATAACGGAGGAGTTTTCTCCGCTTCATACGATTAGTTACAAGGATGTACATACATCTGTGTACAATCCGGCTTTTAAGTCAACAGTCAGCCAGACCATGAAGCGATTGCTCCTTGCCTGTTGCATGCTGCTGTGCGCCTGGGCCGCGCACGCCGATTCCACCCTGACGAAGCACGTCGACGCCTTCGTCGACCGCTGGCACGACGATGCCGCCCACTCCCGCCCCGTCTATTTCGACAAGATCGCCAGGGATGGCATTTATATCGGCACCGACAAGGGCGAGCGCTGGCGCCGCGACGAATTCAAGGCCTGGGCACAGCCCCATTTCAAGCGCAAGTCAGCCTGGGTCCTCAAGCCGATGCGGCGCCATGTCTACGCCTCCGAGGACGGCGCCATCGTCTGGTTCGACGAGCTGCTCGACACCCGCATGGGCATTTGCCAGGCCAGCGGCGTCCTGCGGCGCAAGGGCGATAGTTTCGAGATCGTCCATTACCAGTTGTCGATGGCGGTGCCGAACGAGGTCGGCAGCCAGGTGACCAAGCTGATCCGCGACTTCGAAGAGAAGGATGGCTGGAAGGGCGGTCCGCGCTAGGGAAGCGCTGATTTATTCCGGCTGGACGGACTTGGTCACGAAAAATGTGCCTTGCAAGGCGCAAACCGCAGCGATACCGCGTGGTATCGCGAGGATTTGCAACGCCGCAGGGCGCATTTTCTCGTGGCCGAGACGCCGCCGTGAATAGATCAGGGCTTCCCTGGGCCTGTGGTATCGTGATGCCCCTTCTGGTACCGACGTATCGCAATGAACGCGCCCGCAAGCAGCAACACCGATCCTGGCAATACCGCTCCTGGCACGACTGAAACGAGCCCGCCTGCCGGCGGCAAACCCTATGTCGGCCGCTTCGCGCCGTCGCCCACCGGCCGGCTGCATGCCGGCTCGCTGGTGGCGGCCGTGGCCAGCTACCTGGACGCACGCGCCCATGGCGGCGAGTGGCTGGTGCGCATCGAGGACATCGACGAAGGCCGCAGCGTGCCTGGCGCCGACGAAGCCATCCTGTCGCTGCTGGCTTCGCTCGGCATGGAATCGGACCGCGAGGTGGTCTGGCAGAGCCGGCGCAAACCGCTGTACGAGGCGGCCGCGCGGCAACTGGACGCGCACGCCTATCCCTGCGGCTGCAATCGCCGCGAAATCATCGACTCGCGCCCGGGCGTGGGGCCGGACGGGGCTGCGATCTATCCGGGCACCTGCCGCCACGGCCTCGCGCCCGGTCGCAGCATGCGCAGCCTGCGCCTGCGCGTGCCCGACGCCGGCGCGGACACGATGTCCTTCCACGACCGCTTCGCCGGCACGGTCAGCCAGCAGCTTGCCTTCGAATCCGGCGACTTCGTCCTGAAGCGCGCCGACGGCTACTGGGCCTACCAGCTGGCGGTGGTGGTCGACGATGCCGACCAGGGCGTGACCGACATCGTGCGCGGCGCCGACCTCATCGACTCGACCGCGCGCCAGATCTACCTGCAGCGCCTGCTCGGCGTGCCGACGCCGCGCTACCTGCATGTGCCGGTAGTGCGTAACGCGAACGGCGAGAAACTCTCGAAGCAGACCGGTGCGCTGGCGGTACTGCCCGGGGATGAACCGGCGTCGGTCGAGGCCTTGCTGCAGGCCGCGCAGTTTCTCGGCCTGCAGCTCGAACGCCCCGGCTCGCTCGCCAGCTTCTGGCGGGCGGCCATCCCCGCCTGGTCAGCCATGCTGGCCGAGCGGGAAGGGCGGTCGCAAGCGCACGCCGTCTAGGCCCGGCGCCGGCGTGCGCTCAGTCCGAGCCCCGCCAGGCCCAGCCCGAGCATGCCCCAGGTCGCCGGTTCCGGAATCGGCGCCGCCACCAGGAAGCCGCGGATCTCCCCTTGCGGATAGCGCGTGGTGTGGATGTTCAGGTAAGCCTCGTTGGCATTGATGGCCTCGATCAGTGCGGTACTGGCCGAGGCCGGTGTGCCGCCGAACGCGGCGAGGAAGGCCGGATCGTAGATCGCCGCGTCGGTCAGGTCGAAGGCGTGGGTGTAGACGCCGGCCGTGACGCCGGTCGGAAAGTCGACGAAGGGAATCGCGATCGGCGCCACGCCGGTAAAGGCGGCGGTCGTGCAGCAGTGGATGTGGCCGGCGACGGTGTCGGCCAGCAGGTCGCGGAAGGGCACTTCGGCCCGCATGATGTTGCCGTCGATTTCGAATGTCGCGACACTCGAGCCGGGCGAGCCGTTCGGCGGGCTTTCGCCCGGTCCGCTGGCGACGGCGCGGATGAGGTCATCCTGCGCGAGTGCCGGCGCGCAGGCGGCGGCGGCGGCCAGCGCCAGTATGGTCAAGCTGCGTTTCATGGCATACCTCCTGATCAGGAAAGAATCCAACGCGCCACGGGAGTGACGCTGCCCAAAAAACTAGCATGTTGGCCATCAGGTGCGCACACCATACGGCTGGGCAGGAGCCGCTGAGCAAAAGCGCTCATAAGGAAACTGAACGGGGGCAAGAAGGACCGCTGGCAGTGCGGGTACGGCATGGGCAAACGTCCGCATACCGCCGGGGCCCGGCGGCGGCGGCGCTGCTGAAGCCCGCCTTGTTGCGCAGAAGCGTAGTAACACGCTTGCGCGGGCTTATTTCTTCTTCTGGATCGTGATCTCGCCATCTGCCTCGAGGAAGGCGCACTGCATGTCCTGGCGCGCGCAATCGTTGGCGCGCAGGGCCTGCTCGAGATCGCCCTCGGTAATGCGGCAGCGCCGCACGACCTTGTCGAAGAACTGTCCGTCGCGCCCGATCAGGATGGCGGTACCGTCGAGCACCGTTGCCATGCTCCGGCTATGGGCGGAGATCAAGGCGACCACCGTGTTCAGGCCGATCAGCGTGGCCGCCAGGATCAGGCCGCCTCCAAGCGAATCGTCGCCGCCCGACAGCGAGTTCGACACCGCTTCCGACAGCAGCAGCATGACCAGCAGGTCGAAGGGCGTGAACTGGCCGACCGTGCGCCGGCCCGACAGGCGCACCATCACCAGCAGCACGAGATAGACCACCACCCCGCGCACGATGAACTCCCACCACGGCAAATCCATATCGAACATGATTCCTCCGGCCGCTCGCTAGCTGATGAGTCATTCTAATCATTTTGCTAACAAACGGCCGTCCGATAGGTGCTCAGTCCTCGCGGTGGTAGCTGCGCAGGTGGAACACCATGCGTCCATGTGCCTTTTCGCACACGCCGCTCATCGATTCCTTCGGCCCGGGTTGCAACGACACCGTGCTGCCGGCGGTTTTGCCGGCGCAGGCGGCGTGGGCCGCGGCAGGAACATGGGGCAGTGCCGGCGGTGGCGGCGGCGCGGGAATGGCCGGCATGGCGGGCATGGCGGGCAGGGCAGGGACGGCTGGCAAGGCGGGCGGTGCGACCTCTCCAGGCGCGCTGACATGGGGTACCGGTGGCGCAGGCGGTGCAGGTGGCGCGGGCGGTGGGGCCGGTGGCGACAGTGCGCAGTTGCCGCCCTTGGCGCCCTTGCACTCGATGTGGACGGCGGCCTGCGCGGTGGCGGCCCCGCACAGCAGGCCGGCCAGGATGACGTAACGTAAAAGCATGGATTTTCCTTTCGGTGTGGCGCGCACGGACCCGTGCGCGAGCAAAGGCATGCTAGGCCCCGAATGTGGAGGAAAAATGGAGACGTGGCAGCGCGCCGGTGGGTGATCGCGCGCCACGAATGCAAGCCGATGCAGCTGCGCGCGTTTTGCCGAAAACGCAAAGCTACTTCATTTCATGCAATCTTGTTATGCAATAATCATGAGTTGCGGAAATTCCGTGTCCTCCTGATGCTGTCACTTCAAGGCCCTTACATGTTCAAGCACATTGCAGCAACCGCACTCCTGCTCGTCTCCAGCCAGGCGTTCGCCGCCGAGTCCTCGCATTTCTATGCCGGCGTCGATGCCGCTTCGACCAAATTCGACAACCTGGACCGCGATACCGGGTTCGGCGCTTTCGCCGGATACCGCTTCAACGCCCATGTCGCCATCGAAGCGGGTTACCACCGCCTGCTCGATGCCCGCGCCTACACGAATGTCGGCAGCCTGCCGGTCGACCTGACGGTCGACCAGGCCGAGCTGTCGGTCATCGGCAGCCTGCCGCTGAGCGCCTCGCTGAGCGCTTTCGGCCGCGCGGGCATCAGCAGCATCACCTCCGAGGGCAAGGGCAATGGCTTCAGCGACAGCACGACCGATACCGGCGCTGTCTACGGCATCGGCCTGGCCTACGCGTTCACGCCGGCGCTGTCGGGACGCGTCGAGGTCCAGAAGCCGACGTCGGACGGGACGAAAACCGCGGCGGCGCTCGTGTTCTCCTTCTGACACGTATCGTGCGAAGCATGAACGGATTTCCAGGTGCATCGGGACAACGCATTCCAGCTGCAAGCGCTTTTCTCGCCGTCTTGAAGTCGCCACTGAGGTAGGCGGTGTTGCCGATCGCGGTCAAGACCCGGGCCGCGATGCTGGACTCTTCCTCTGGTCCAGTGTAAAACGGGCGTTGGCCTGGTGGCAACGGAAAGATTGCCCCGGGTCGTCGAGCGTGCGGCAGCGCTGATGGAAGGCTGGGCAGACGATGCAAAGCTCCTTTCCCGGGGGAGTCAGGCGTTCTACAGCTCGAACCGGTAGCCCACCCCGTAAATCGAGCGGATCGGATCGACTCCAGGGGCGATCGCATCGATCTTGCGCCGCAGGTTCTTGATGTGGCTGTCGATGGCGCGGTCGGTCACGTCCAGGTGGTCCTGGTGCGCCAGTTCCAGCAGCTGGGCGCGCGAGAACACCTGGCCGGGACGGCGCGCCAGGGCGGCAAGCAAGGCGAATTCGCTGGGCGTCAGGTCGAGCGGGCGCCCGTGCACGCTGGCGCGGTGCGCTTGCTTGTCGATTGCCAGTACCGGCGCCTCCACAGGAGGGCAGCTACGGCGCAGGACCGCCTTGATGCGCGCCACCAGTTCGCGCGGGCTGAAGGGCTTGCAGAGGTAGTCGTCGGCGCCGGCATCAAGGCCCAGCAGGCGGTCGATCTCTTCCACCCGCGCCGTCACCATGATGACCGGGACGTTCGAGAACGCGCGCAGGGCGCGGCACAGCGCCAGGCCATCCATCCCGGGCAGCATCAGGTCGAGCACGACCAGCGCCGGCATGTGTTCACGCAGCGCGGCCAGGGCCACGGCGCCGTCGGCGAACACGGCCGGCGTGTAGCCGGCGGCGCGCGCATAGTCGGCCACCAGTGCCGCCAGTTCCGGTTCGTCCTCGACGATGGCGATGTCCGTGTTCATGCTCCCTCCAGGTCGAATGCGATCGTGGCGCGCAGTCCGCCCAGGGGCGAGTGGGCAAAGGCGATGCTGCCGCCCTGCGCCTCGACCAGCCGCAGGCACAGCGCCAGGCCAAGGCCGGCGCCGCCGCTGGCCCGGCTGCGCGAGGCGTCGACGCGGTAGAAGCGTTCGCCCAGGCGCGCCAGCGCGGCATCCGGCACGCCGGGAGCACTGTCATCCACGACCAGGCACAGGCGGCCGTCGTCTTCGCTTGCATCGAGCCGAACGCGCCCGCCGGGAGCGGTATAGCGCAGGCAGTTTTCGAACAGGTTACCCAGCACCTGGCGCATGCGTTCACCGTCGGCCAGCGCGCGTGCGCACGGGCGCCGCGCCGGTCTCGAAGGTCAGCCCGGCTGCCTCGAAGCGGTCGCGCCAGGCATCGGCTTCCTGCAGCGCCAGCGCCCACAGGTCGAGCGGCGCACGCCGGCAGTCGAGCGCGCCGACATCGGCCCGCGCCAGCGCGTAGAGCTCGTCGATCAGGCGGTTCAAGGCGAGCACTGGCGCAGCATCGCGGCGACGTGCTCCGGGTCGCTATTACGCACGCCGTCCTGGATGGCTTCGATCTGCGCGCGCAGCACCGCCAGCGGGGTGCGCAGCTCATGCGAGGTGTCGGCCACCCACTGGCGGCGTGTGGCCTCGGCTGCTTCCAGCCGCGCCGCGAGCGCATTGAAGTGGCCCGCCAGTTCGCCCAGTTCGTCGCTGCGGCCAAGCGGCAGGCGGGTGTCGAAGCGACCCTCGGCCAGCAGGCGCGCGCCAGCGGCCAGGCGCCCGATCGGACGGCGGAAGTGGATTGCCAGCGCGGTGGCCACCGGGGCGCTGAGCAGCACGCCGGCCGCGGCGATCGGCCACAGGCTGGCGCCGAGCTGCTGCAGGAAGGCGTAGGCGAGGGCATCGGTCGGGCGTGCGCTGCGCGCCACCGCCAGGTAGCCGACCGTTTTCCCGTCAACGAGGATGGCGCGGCGCACCAGCGGCAGCGTGCCCGGCTCGCGTCCGGCCAGCCAGCGCCCGTCGGGGCCGAGCAGGCTGGCGCGCGCCTGCAGGCGCGGCGCCAGGTCGTCTGGATGGGGCATCGCGAATGAGGGAGGTGGCGGCAGGGGTGGCAGCGGCGGGGCTGAGGGAGCCGCCGGCGCCGCCGGCGCGACCGGCACTACCGGCAGGGCCGAGCGAGGCGGCGCCACGGACACCGGCGCGCGCGGCGCCGGTGCCGCCGGTGCCGCCGGTGGTGCAGGCGGTGCAGGCGGTGCGGGCGCCGCCATGACCCGCATCGCGCGTTCCTGTTCCAGGCGCGCCAGTTCGTCGGCCAGCCACGCGCGCTTGTGCGCGGCCGGGATGAAGTCCCAGCTGCCGCTGCGCGCATAGCGCCGGGCCAGCGTCGCCGACAGTTCTTCCAGGCGGTCCAGTTCGACCTGCGCGGCGTAGTCGCCAAAACGTTCGAGCACGTCCTGGCGCAGCAGGAAGACGGCGCTGGCGGCCACCGCCAGGATGGCCAGCAAGACCGAGGCAAACAGGCGCAGGCCGATCGATATCTTCAAGGTGTGCCGGGAAAGGGTGAAAGCCGCCCATTCTAGGCCAAGCCGGGGCGCAGGTCATCCATGCGCCGCATCGGCCGGGGTGCCGGCATGCGGGTGCACGGCCGCGCCAACGGCGGGACCATGAAACACGCCGCTCAGAAGCGCAGGTTCGCCGTCAGGCTGGCCGAGCGCGGGGTGCCCGGCGTGTAGCGATAACCGCTCTTGTTGATGCTGGCGACATAGGCCTTGTCGCCCAGGTTGTAGACGTTCAGGCGGATATCGAAGTTGCGGTTGAGCTCCCAAGACGCCATCGCGTCGAACACCCAGTGGGCCTCGGTATAGGCCGGGGTGCCGATGGCGCCGTCCAGGCCGCGCAGCAGGCGGTCGGCGTAGCGCGCGCCGCCGCCCAGCTTCAGGCCCATCGGCAGCTGGTAGGACGTCCACAGCGTGAACGACTGCTTCGGCGTGTACGTGAGGTTGTTCTCGCCGAGGGTGGTCAGCACCTTGCCCTTCTCGACGCTCGTGTCCATGTACAGGTAGCCCGCGCTGACCAGCCAGCCGCGCGCGAGCTCGCCGGTGGCGCCCAGTTCCACGCCCTGCACGCGCTTTTCGCCGTTCTGGTACCACTGCAGGTCGACCGGATCCTGTTCCAGTTCGTTTTTCACCGTAGTGCGAAACAGCGCCGCGCTCAGGGCCAGCTTTTGCTTCAGTAAATCGAGCTTGCCGCCCAGTTCCGTCGTGACCGTCGACTGCGGATCGTATTTCGGATTCTGCGCGCTGCCGGCGCTGGCGGAGACGCTGAAGCTCGACCCCGGCGGCAGCTTCGAGCTGGCCACCATCGCGTAGACGCTGCTGTTCGCGCTCGGCTTGTAGAGCGCCGAGAGCTTGCCGTTGACGATGGTGTCCTTGATCGTGAAGTGGGTCGGTACCAGCACATTGCTGGTCAGCGCCACGGCGGTGTAGTCGCCGCTGTAGTGGTCCGCGCGCAGGCCGCCGTTGAAGATCCAGCGCTCGCCCAGCTTGATGGTGTCGAAGGCATACAGGCTTTGCGTGTCGACGGCGCCATCGTTATAGGCACCGCTGCGGCGCACATCGAGCGCAGGAATCGGCTCGGCCGGGTTCGGGCGGTAGAGGTTGGCGGCGGGCGGGGCGCCCAGGCCGGTGCGTCCGTAGGCAAGCTGGCTTTCCTGGGTGAGTTCGAGACCCGTGACCAGGGTGTGCTGGAGCGCGCCGCTGCCGAACTGCGCGGTGAGCACGGTCTGGTTGGTGAGGATTTTATTGGTCTGGTCTTTCGAGGTACGGGTGCTGCGGGCAAGCGTCCAGGTCGACGGATCGGCTTCGTTCGGGGTCAGCAGATTGGCCCTGTTGCTCATGAAGGCGGTGAGCAGGTAGTCCTGGCGCGTGCGGCCGTAGCGGCTGATGTTGTTCAGCTTCAGGCTGGGCGAAAACGCATGCTCGACGCGCACGGTCGCCATGTCGGCTTCCACGCGGTCATAGTCGCTCAGCGAGCCATAGAAATTCTGCGGATCGACAGGCGCCGCGCCGTTGAGGAAGCTGCGCGCATCCGGGCTGGAATAGCCCGGCAGGCCGACCGTTGGTACGCCGCCGTCCGGCACGTTGTCCTGGTCGACGTGCAGGAAGTCCAGGTAAACCCGGGTCGGACCCTTCAGGCCAAAAGCCAGGCTGGGCGCCACGGCCCAGCGCTTGTCCTTGACGACGTCGCGTGCGGGCCGGCCGGCATCCTGGGCCATCACGTTCAGGCGCAGGGCGATGCCTTGTTCGTCGCTGAGCACCCGGTTCAGGTCGGCCGTTGCCCGTTTCTGCTTCGCGCTACCGCCCGTGAGCGAGCCGCTCATCGCGTCGGTCAGCGCCGCGCGCTTGGTAACGAGGTTGACCGACCCGGTGGGCGCGCCGCGGCCGTTGTCGGTGCCGGCCGGACCCTTGACGACGTCGATCTGCTCGAGGTTGAAGACGTCGCGCGAGATCGAACCGATGTCGCGCACACCGTCGACAAAAATGCTGCCGGAGGTGTCGAAGCCGCGCATGAAGATGGCGTCGCCGGTATTGGTATTGCCGTTCTCGCCGAGGAAGAAGGCGCCCACGCCCGGGGTGTTGCGCAGCGCCTCGGTCAGGGTGAGGGCGCCTTGCTGCTCGATCAGTTCCTTCTTGATGACCTGCACCGACTGCGCCGTGTCGACCAGCTTTTCCGTGTACTTCGGCGAGGCCGCACGCTCGGCCAGGAAATCGTTCTCGGTGCGGCCGACAACTTCGACTTTCGAGATGGCGCCGCTGGCCGTGTCGTCGAGTGCCGGCGGGGTGGTCTCGGCGGCCTGCGCGGACAGGGGCAGGAGCATGGCGGCGAGCGCAGCGCTCACGGCATGGTGGGATCGGGAGCGGGCGTGCTTGCGGCTTTTGATGGCTTGCATGGTCTTCGGTTCTTCTCTCGTTGATGGCGCTCACCCAGGAAGCTTGGGGCGCCGTGTTGTTGAACTGACCAGCATTCTAGAGAGCGTTTTCGAATATGTAAACGAGAATCGTTATCATTCGTATTCATTATTTAATGCGGGTAGGAGTCAGCGAGGCTCGAGCTCATCCGGTGTCCGGCGCAGGGGTAAGCGCCGACGCGCGCCCCAAGTTCTACACAGAAACTGTGGATAATTCTGTGAGGCACTGTGAACCGTATCGCTCAAGTCATTGATTTTGAGCGTAATTTTGTTGCTGCTTCAGGATTGAGCAATCGCAAGAAAACGGTGGTTTGAAAGGCCCAAGCCTTCGACTGTGGCGGGCTCCCGGATGGACGCTCACAGGCGATGCCACCGATTCGACACCGTTCGTCACGGCGGTGTCACATTCAGGACTTATATTTTTTGCACGATTACTCAACAGGAGCCTACCGTGCAGCAACCCGTCCCATCGCGTTTCCGTTGTGCTGTCGCTTCCCTTGCCGCCGCCATCGCGCTGCTGTCCGGCTGCGGCGGCAGCGACACCGATCTCGCCAATCCCGGCGCATCCTGGCCGCCGCGGTCGACGGTGACGGCGCACCGCGGCGCTTCGGCGCTGCGTCCGGAGCACACGCTGGCGTCCTACCGCAAGGCGATCGAGGACGGGGCCGATATCGTCGAGCCGGACCTGGTGGCGACGAAGGATGGCGTGCTGGTGGCGCGTCACGAGAACGAGATCTCCGGCACCACGAATGTGGCGACACTGCCGCAGTTCGCCGCGCGCAAGGCGATCAAGACCATCGATGGCGTGCCCATCACCGGCTGGTTCACGGAAGACTTCACCTTGGCCGAACTGAAGACCCTGCGCGCGCGCGAACGCATTCCCGCCAACCGGCCCGCCAATGTCGCCTACAACGACCAGTTCGAGATCCCGACCCTGCAGGAAGTGATCGACCTGGTACGCGAGGAGAGCCGCGCCCGCAGCAAGGTGATCGGCCTCTACCCGGAAACGAAGCACCCGAGCTATTTCAAGTCGATCGGCCTGCCGCTGGAAAAGCGCCTGGTCGATGTATTGGCCGCCAACGGCTACCGCGGCAAGGAGGCGGCGGTGTTCATCCAGTCCTTCGAAACCGAGAACCTGAAGGAACTGCGCAGCATGACGGATATCCGCCTAGTGCAGCTGATCGACAGCCCGAGCAATGCCCCCTACGATTTTGTCGCGGCCGGGAACGGCCGCACCTATGCCAGCATGATCACGGCGGCGGGCCTGAAGGAAGTGGCGGCATATGCCAACGTGGTCTCGCCCTACAAGGAAATCATCATCCCGCGCACGAGCGCCAACGAGCTCGCCGCGCCGACGGGGTTCGTCGCCAACGCGCACGCGGCCGGCCTGTTGGTGCACACCTGGACCCTGCGGCCAGAGAACCCCTTCCTGCCGACCGGCCTGCGCGCCGAGCCGGTAGCCTCGGCCAGCCAGCGCGGCAATGCCGTGGCCGAGATCCGTGCCTATCTCGATGCGGGGATCGATGGGTTCTTTACCGATGATCCGGCGGTGGGGCGCGCGGCGGTGGATGGGTGGGTGAAGAAGTAGGCCGTCGTCGAGGCGATGGTGGAAGGCCGGTCAGAATTGTTCACTGTACGGTGTTACTGCGAGGGCAAGCAAAGGGCTTTGTAAGCGCTCGTTATCGTCAGCTGCGCACCGCTCCAAGCGAAAACGCAGCCCAAGAGCCCAGCCGATGCCTGCGTGCAATGTGGCGATAGTACGCGGCCATGATTATGCCGAACGCGGCGCCAGTGATGAGCGCCACCCACATAGCCTTATTAGCCGGCATTTCCCGCATACCGCGATTACCCAGCAACCAAACGCCAATCCCGAACACCGGCCCGAAAAAGCCGCCACAGATCAGGACGAGCGAAACGAAACCGAGGAAAGGAGGTGGTGGGACTTTGAAGCCGATGGACCAGAGCATGCTCCAGGCAGGCGGGAAAGCCGTGGACTCACCCACGCCCTTCGCCGCCATGTGCTGCTTGTAGCTTTGGAGTTTGATGGAATTTGTCATGCGCACCTAATGTTGAGGTAAGCGGCGGCTGCCCGAAACATGAACAATGAACCGCGCCGTTCCCGGCCAGTCCGCCTTGACGTAATTAAGTCGCTAGCCAGATCGCACAGGCCGAGCTCCAGACCGCATCCAACGGATCGATAGACGGACAAGCTCCGTTCCGGCTGATTGCACACGTTCGTAAGCGGTCAGTGTACAGGATCGGTTTTCGACAAGGAAATTATTGCGGGGAGCACGCTGCGCTTAATGAACGTCTCCTACCGACCCCGAAGCAGACTATCGAGACAGAGCAGCGGCAGACAAGATTTCCTCGCTAGTCCAGTTGCGTGACAGCCAAATGGTGAGCGCGGCACCTGACAGATGCCACCAGCCCATCCCCTTGTTTCGCTGATGGCCTGCGAGATAGCTGGAGGCAACCCGCCAGACAATCTGCTGATCAGGAGGTGCGCTCGGGTTTCTGTCAACTAGTAGCGTAATGGCGAACGAGTAAGGGTTCATTGCTTCGATACGGGGCGCACCATCGCCACGAGCGTCTCTCCAAACAAGTACCTGCTGCTCTTTGGAGGCAAGCTGCAATGGCTTTTGCGGGAAGCCATCTATGCCGCTCAAGCCCAGCCAATACAGCCCAAGTGGGGATGCCAACAATAGCGCAGCTACGACGCAGAGCAAGATAGCGGTAGGACCCCGGAGTTGACGCATAGATGCCTAACGAAATATTTGGTGCGTTAAGTGCAGACTCTTGTCGAACGACCCCAACACGGATAATCTTCATGGTGGACTCCTTCTTTCTGAACTGGTTGTGTGGAAACTCCAGTTTGGCACTTACGTGCCCTCAGGGGGAGGGGAGTCCATCCCATTGCTTCTGGACCTATTGTGTTGAAAAACTCGGAGCGCTTGCCTTCCGTCCACGAAAGAGCGTTACCTCGACTACACAAAACCGCGCCTGTTCAACGAACGCCAGCTGGTTGGACTCTTAACCGGCCGAAAACAGGTCAAAAAAGTTGCTTGGCGACTTTTTCAACACAATAGACCCATTGCAGACCTTCAGTGGACGAACCTCTGGGTATCGAATGGACCTTATAAAGCCATTCGTTCCAGCGCCTTACGTACAGCGCATGCCGGCGCGGCCAATGTAAGCGCGATAGCCGCGATATCGAAAATCATCCCAATCCCACCTGGCTTGTAAGACTCGCAGTACGGCCCGGACGCGCGAAGTTGCAAGCCACCAGAGCAGCTAATCTCCACGAAGAGAAGCGAGGCGAGCAGCCCACCCAAAGAGACACCCAACCATCCAGCCTCAGTAATGTCGGCAAAATCCGGCTCAGACCACGCGACGATTGCAGCAATCGTGACAAAAACGTCGGCAATCACAATTTCAAATGCGGTGTAGTCCGGAAGCAGCCATTGAATAGCGAAAGCTGTCCACGTCCAAAGGGCGACAGTGGAAAGCACGAAAGGCACGAAAACCTTTGCAGTTCGAGTAACCATCATAGATTTACAGACATCATTTGGTGTCGGTCCGTTTCTGGTCGTTAGCGGACCTATGGTAGCGTCCGCTTACGACCCAAAGCAGTCATACCTGTGGCTGGTGCGGCGCTTTAAGATGATCGGCAATATCAGCATCATAATCATCGCTATCCCAACAGTCGCAACTATGACTGTCGGTCCGACTGGCGAGCCAAGTCTAGTCATCCCAGCGTTGCGTATTAAGAAGCGTATCTGATTGACGCATAGCACTCAGCGCTTCGCCATTTCCCTCGAACGTTAGAAAGATAATCACTTCCGGAGTAGCAAAAATGTACTGGATGAAATATTTTTTCCCGCCGAACGGGCTTGATTTTTCAGACGCGACTGAATAAGCGGCCTTTCCTTCCGGGACTGGGAACTCGCTGAGAGGCCGCACAATCGTTGCACCACCTTTCGATGCGAGCTTGCTCATCTGTCCGTGAGCAAACTTTTGAGCTATTTCTTTTACGCTCGGCACAGCCTCGGTTGCAGGGCCTGCACGCTTGCGCATGACCGAGATAAGAAGCTTTTCACCATTTAGACCGTGACCTTCGATTGGCTGCTTTGACTGGTCGAAGCTCCAGGTTGCTGGCAACTCCAAATGAAGCGGAGAGAGATGTAGGACTCCAATATCTTGCGCGAGGGCTTGTGGGAGAGTTAGCAAAAGGTAGGAACACAGCAGAACGTAGCGGTATATTTTCATATGCATGTTGAAGGGCAGCTTCTGGCCGATATCGGCCTGTCGGTCGATGATAGCAGCTTGCCAATGGAAAACATCTCTGTGCTATGACGACCGGCCGGAATCGACCCTGAGCGGACGGTTTTAAAAATGGGTTCGCTTGTCATCTGAGATGCCGACGCTTCGTCGCCCAATCAAAATGGCGCCGATTAACATGGTTACACCAGGTAGCAGAAATAGCGGCTGAGCATCGTAGCATCTACGTGCCGTTTCGCTTAGCAGTTCTATGACCTCTTTGGAAGGAATGGCCGAGCGTCCGCCGTAATCTACCTGAGCGTATGCGACTTCGAGAATTGGTCTGATTCCACCGCGCAGGGACTGCCCCCCTTGCAATAAAACCATCCATCCAAAACCGACAACGACTAATAAGAAACCTAGTTTTCGCGTCATGGTGCGCTTAAGACGTTTCGAGTTGCGAAAGACCGCTTGTGGCCGAAACCGGCCTGTCAAGCGATGATACCAGCTTGCCAAGTGGAAGCTACCGTGTGGGATCTGTCACTCCAGGCTGTGCAGCTCGCGCTCCAGATTCTCGCGTGCCCGTTCAGAGTACAGGCTGGCAAACCAGGCATCCGTGAAGAGTTCGGCGCGCGCAGCCTTGTCTCGCAGCGTACGAAGCGCTCGCGTCCGGTGCTCTCGGTAGACTGGGTCGGGCACCACCGCGTATTCCTGGCGGATGGCCGCGGCGTAGGAGTCGTACTGTTGCGGGTCCTGTCCCAGGATCGCCAGATCGGCGCCGAGCATCGCCGGCTTGAGCGGATGGTTGATAGCTTCGGTCTGGAAATGGTCAGTCGCGCGGATCAGTGCCGCCACCTCGTCCGCCCGCGCGTCGGGCAGCCCGCTGCCGAGCCAGAGCCGCGCGCTCGCTTCCTCGTTGCTGACCTCCTGAGGGCCGTGGATGTAGACGGCGTCGTGGAACCAGAACGCTTTCTTCAACACTGCCATGTCTTCCGGAGTGCTACCTGTATTCTCAGCCCAGATTCGGATTTCCGTCAGGCCGTGCACGAGGTGATCGAGGTTGTGGTAGGGCCGGTCCGGCCCACCATAAGCTGTGGGGCCGGTAAGGCGCTCAAACCATTGGTCCTCGCCAGGCCATAGCGCCCGCCATTCCGTGCGCAGCCACGCCAGAACCCACTCCTGGTAGGCGGGACCGGGGATGAACTGTCGCGTCATCCAGTGCCAGCCGACTGGGCCCTGCAGGCCGCGAACGAAACTGGAACTGACCGAGCCGAGGTCACGCGGCGGCATCACGAAAATCGTCTTGGCTCCATGTAAAACGTCGACGTTCGCCTGCTGGATCAGGTTTTCGTAGTCGAAGTCGGCCGTGTTGCGAATCCCGCGGATCAGGTAGTCAATGCCGTGCCGCTTGGCCGCGCGTGCTGTGTAGTCGCCGCGCACGACGATTACCCGGACGTTCGTCCAGCCTCGCTCTGCCACGCTGCGTTCCACGATCCGTTGCCGATCTTCAGCGGGGAACAGAGGTTTCTTGAACGGATTTTCGGACAGAAAAACAATCACTTCGTCCGCCAGGGCGCGGGCTTCGCCGATGACCCACATGTGACCGTTGGTGATGGGGTCAAGCGTACCCGAGAAGGCAATTGCTTTCATGTCAGCTCCAACGGGCAAGGTAACAGGCGTGTTGGGCGCGCACGCGCTGGCTGAGGTCATCCCGCGTACCGGTATTCATGAGAATGTCGGTGGGCGAAGCGAAGGGGAGCGGGGTTGCGGCCTGCACCGCGATGAGGTGTTCGGCATCGTCGCGAGACCAGCCGGGGCTACGGGTAAGCATGCGACTTGTGCGGAGCTCTGGTGGCGCCTCGATGACCAGGATTCGGTCGACCGAGAGACCGAGGTCAGCCAGGAGAGCTGCCTCCCACACCACGTAAAGGGCGCTCTGCGCGTCAGTCCATTGTCTGACGGCCTGCTGGACGTAGGGGCGGAAAATCTCTTTCAAAGCCGTGTTGGCGGTCTCGTCGCGGGCAAACAGTGTACGCAGGGAACCGCGCCGTAGTGCACCATCGGCTGTCATCGCCTGAGGAACTGCGGTCGCGAGCGCACGTGTGGCGGGATGGGACGGGTCCTGATGCATGGACCGCGCGACGAGATCGATGCATAGCGTCGGCACGCCCAAGGATGAAAACATCGTACACGCCAGCGACTTGCCGCTGGCAATGCCGCCGGTGAGGCCGACAATGCGCGGGTTGGTCCTGGTGAAGGCAGACAGGGTCATAGTTAATGAAAATTATCGACAGCCGCGTCTGGCCGAAATCGGCCCCTCGCGGTCGGATGAGTGGCAGGTGGAAGGCTAGCGCCTGCCACCATTGGCCACCCGTTTGTACGAACGTGTCACGCTGCTGGGATTTACGCAAACAGTCACAATTACCTGAAGAGGTGTCGTGCGGCCTCAGAGGCAGTAAGACGATGCAGGAAGAAACCGTTTAGCGTAAGGCGGCCTTCTTCCGGGTCATTGGATAAGCGTTCCGGGCGGTCAATCTGCCCCGAATGCAGAATAGCCCCATCGTAAAAAATAGCCCGGTTGTAGGCGGCCGGGACTGTGCCAATCTGTTCAAAATAGCCATTGCTTGACGTAAGGTAGCCGGGTGGCCCACCCAGGAGCCGACTGAACGCCTCTCCGGTCAACGCACGTGCCTCCCAGTTAAGGGCGGCGATCTCTTCCGGCGGCCTGCGTGGCTTGTAAAAACTCGTACCGCCAAGGTCGGGATCACGGAACAAGTAAAGAACCGAGGCGGCCATGGCTTCGCCGGCCTGTGAGTCGACACGTCGGGTACCCACCATCGTATCGCTGTGGCAAATGCGCTGGAGCGGCTGCAATGTGCCTGGGGGTTTGGTGACCATGGAAAGTCGGCTTGTAGCTTGCAATGTACGCCGCCCGCCCAGCAGAGGCCGTATATGTAGCGTGAAAAACTCACTGAGGAGTGCAGTAAAGTCTGATGGCATGGCCACCTCGGGCCCAGGGAAGTAGTTTCCGGCATCGACAGCGAAAGCAGCACGTCGTGCAGCCGCAAATGCCAGCATTTTTTCTGGGTCCAGCAGAAAGTCGTCGATTACCACGCATGGCTTGAAGCCAGGCAGTGAAATGGACCGGATGAGGGGCCGCGGATTGAACATTTTCGTGGTCAAAAAAATGGCGTGCGCAAGTAAGCTTTGAATCGACTACGGTTCCCTGGACACTCGCGCGCCGTTCACCTTATCGTTTTTCAAAATCGATTGGCGACAGCTTTTCCTTGAAGCCGTGCCGGCGCTTTGGATTGTAGAACATCTCGATGTAGTCAAAGACGTCCCTGGCAGCCTTCAAACTTCGTTTCATGGTTTGCTATCCAGTGTGAAGAGCGGCCCATGCCCAAACGTTGCAAGCCTTCGAATGCCCGGTTGTGGCCGAAAGCAGACGCCCAGAACGGCTCAGTGTACGATGTTGCTGTCTGAACAAGCAAGGGCTGTTGTCGGGCGCTTAGTAGACGTCGCGCCGGTAGCGTCCGTCGGCGGCCAAATCGTCGACGGCCTGACTGCCGAGCACGGCGCACAAGGCTTCATGCACCCCGGTCGCCATGCCCTGCAGGCTGCCGCAGACATAGATCGCGGCGCCGCGTGCGACCCATGCCCGCACCGTGTCAGCCTGCTCGAGCAGCGCATGCTGCACATAACGCGTCTCGGCGGTGTCGCGCGAGAACACGGCGTCCAGGCGCGCCAGCTTGCCGGCCGCGTGCCAGCTTTCGAGCTCCTCGCGCAGCAGGAAGTCGACATTGGCATTGCGCTCCCCGAAAACGAGCCAGTTCTCATCCATGCCGGCGTCGATGCGCGCCTTCAGGTGGGCGCGCAGGCCCGCCAGGCCGGTGCCATTGCCGACCAGGATCAGCGGCCGCGCGGCGTTCTCGCCCAGGCGGAAGCGCGGATGGGTGCGAATGCGCAGGGCGATGATGTCGTGCCCGGTCGCCTGCAGGCATAGCCAGCCGGAGGCTGCACCAAGGCTGCCGTCCTCGTGGCGCTGCAGGCGCACCAGTAGTTCGATGCGTCCTTCACCCGGCACCGAGGCGATCGAGTATTCGCGCGGCAGGTCGGGGTCGCCGGGGGCGCTTACCTGCACCAGGTCGCCTGCTTCCCAGTCGGGCAAGCCGCCCGCCGCAGGAATCAGGACGATGCGGTAGAGCGGGGCACCAGCGCTGCCGGGGTTCAGCAGGGTACGCTCGAGGATGCGCCACTCGCCATAGGCCGGGCCTTCCCAGTCGGGCAGGTCGCTGGTACCGGCCAGGTGACTCAGTTGATGCTGCCAGGCGGCGATGGCGTCGGCATTCCCGCGGTCGACATCGATGCGTTCGAACAGTGGCGTGGCCCCGCGCGCTCGCAGCCAGGCGTCGAGGGCGCGGCCGAAGCCGCAATAGTGCGTGTAGCTGCTGTCGCCCAGTGCCAGTACGCCGTAGTGCAGTTGCGCCAGGTCGACATCCCCTGCCATCGTCACGGCGGCAAAGCGCGCGGCGGCATCGGGCGCGTCGCCTTCGCCGTAGGTGCTGGCGACGAACAGCACCCGGGTGGCGCCCTGCAGGATGGCGGCGTCGAGGTCGGCGATGTCGATGGTGCGTGCAGACAGGCCGCCGGTTGCGAGCGTGGCGGCGGTCTGCCGGGCCAGGTAGTCGGCATTGCCGGTCTGGCTGGCATGCACCACCAGCCAGTCGGCGTCCTGCGGCTGCGCGGGCTGGCGCCGGCGGCCCAGCATGGCCCCGCACAGGCCGCCCCAGGCCAGGACCGGGGTGGCGGCGGCCGTCCAGCGGACAGGGTCGATGGTCATCATGGTGGCGGCAGGGTCATTGCAGGAGCGCGCGCCAGGCGCTGCTCACGCGTTCTTCGAGGCGCCCGGCCCGGCGCAGCAGCAGGCGTGCGGCGATGTCGCGCTCTTCGGCATAGGCCAGGCCCGCCTCGGGACCGAGGACGGTAATCGCCGTCGAATGCGCGTCGGCCGGCATGCAGCGCGCATCCACCACGGTGGCCGAGGCGATGTCGTTCGCCACCGGGTAGCCGCTGCGGGGATCGAGCGTGTGCGAGGCACGGCGGGCGCCGTGATGAAAGAAGCGCCGGTAGTCGCCCGAGGTGGCCACGGCCAGGCCATGCAGGGCGACGACCGCCGGAATGTCGTCGGCGCCGGGCACGCCTTCGAGCGTCACCCACCGGGCTGCCCGTCCGGCTTCATGCCGGCGCCGCGCAGTTCTCCGCCGATCTCGACGAGGTAGTGGCCGACGCCGTGCTGTTCCGGGCACCAGGCCAGGCGGTCGACGGCATAGCCCTTGGCAATCGAGGACAGGTCGAGCAGGGCGCCGCCCGGCTGCAGCAGGCGGTTCTCATCATCACGGACGGGCCGCAGCGCCGCGCGTCGGGCGAGCACTGCCTGTACCGCGTCCGGTGCCGGGGCATAAAAGCCCGGCTGGTCAAAACGACGCTCGGGGCCGAAACCCCACAGGTTGACGAGTGCGCCGGCAAACGGGTCGTAAGCGCCGCCGCTTTCACCCATCACACCTATCGCAAAGTCGACGACTTCCGGGAAGCGCGGCGGCAGGGCATGCCAGCTGCCGGGCGCGGCGCGGTTGTAGCGGCCAAGATCGGAATCGGCTTGCCAGTGGCTCATCTCGGCATTGATCCCGTCGAGCTCGCGCTGCATCTGGCTGCCCAATTCGCTGCGCACGCCGGACGGCAGCATCAGGCGTGCCGACCAGCGCGTGCCCATGGTGGAACCAGCGGCGTCGAACAGCGCGCTGCCGGCCGGCGGCGGGGCAGGATCGATGGTGAGAGGGACGAGGACGTCGCGCATGGGTGCCAAAGGGGGGAGCAAACGGGCGCGCCGAATGTGGCGCGCCCGGGTACAAGCTTTCTTACTCCGGCAGCGCTTCGAGAGTGGCCGTGTAGGCATAACGGCGGGTCTCCGCCGGACCGTTGTCCGGCGCCGGGCCCTTGCCGGGATTCGGCGGGTAGGCCGCGTTCATCCAGTACATGTTCGCGGCCGGTAGTTTGAAGCTGGCTTCGCCCTTGGCGTCGGTGGTCAGGCGGATTTCGCCGGCCACGCCGCGGTAGCGCACGCCACCTGGTACCAGACTGAACGGCAGGTTCGGCAGCGGTTTGCCGTCGAGCAGGAAGCGCACGCGCATGGTCTCGTTGGCGCGCAGGTCGTTCGGGTGGGTCAGGGGCACCATCTCCAGGCCCTTGCCCGTCGGTTTCAGGGCCGCGTCATTCGTCTTGTGGGCGCTGACAAAGGTCTCGATGCGCTGGTGGGTGATGGTCTTGCGCAGGTCCTGGGCACCGGCGGGCACCTGCCTGGCGAAATCGGCCTCGCTGGCGCGGAAGCGTTTCACCTCTTCACCGACCTTGTAGCTGCCCATGACGTTGGTGCTGACCAGGGCAATGCGGTAGGTGCCTTCCTTGGGCAGGGGCAGGTCGATCGAGGCGCGCATCTTGCCCATCACGGCGGCGGGGGCCGGGGCGGTATTGCCATCCGGGCCGGTAACAAGCGCGCCATCCATGCGCAGCGGCATGTGGTCGACGTCGAACAGGCCTTCGGAGATGGCACCGTCGATCGTGACCCAGGCGTCCTTGCTCTCGACGATCGTCGAGGTCGGCAACATCCAGGGACGGTGGGCGCTGGCGGCGCCGGCCGCGGCCAGCAGGACCAGACCCAGTACGCCGTGCTTGATGAAGGAGTTTTGCATGATCTGCCTCTTTATTATTGGATGTTGATGGACACGGCGCCGAGTTCTTCCTTGCCGACGGCGTTGGCCGCCACCTTGCCCTTGGCGGGCAGGGCGAAGGGCACGCGCACCAGTTCGCGTCCGCCCGCTTCGCGCGCCGCTTCCACGACCAGCTTGTAATCGCCGGCCGGCAGCTTGTCGATGCCGGTGCGTGCCGGGCCGAAGCTCAACGTATGGGTGCCGGCGGCGCGGGTGGCACCGGAAACGCCGTCGATCGGCAGGGTGGTCTCGCGGCCCACTTTGCGCCACCAGGTACGCATGTCCTTCACCCACTTCTCGCCGGCGTTGTCCTTTTTCTTGACGTCGTAGAGCACGGCCAGGGTCGAGGCGACGGAGCCGTCGGCCTTTTCGATCCACATCGCGACATACGGCTTGTGGTACTCGGCCACGTTCAGCTGCGGCAATTCGAACTTCACGGACAAGTCCGCGGCCACGGCGCCGCCGGACAGCAGCGGCAGGGTCAGGGCGGCGAGCGAGGGAGACAGTTTCATGCAGAGCCTTCTATATAGAGACGATTAATGGATGAACAGCAGCGCGAGCACGGCCGGCAGGACGATGCCGAAACCGATCACGGGCCAGGTCGACGGCCGGTTGGCCGCGTGGATTTTCAATATCAGGAAGCCGGTAATGCAGAACACCAGGCAGGCCAGGGCGAAGATGTCGATAAACCAGCTCCAGACCGGCCCGGTATTGCGGCCCTTGTGCAGGTCGTTCAGCCAGGAGATCGTACCGCGGCTGGTGAGTTCGTATTCGGCCTTGCCGTCGAGCCCGACTCGCAGCCAGGCATCGCCACCCGGACGGGGCAGGGCGATATACGCGTCTTCCTCGCTCCATTCCGCCGTGCGTCCGCGCAGGTCGACCGGCAAGGCGCCATTCGCCCATGCCACCAGCGCCGGCGGCACGGCCGCCTCGCCATCGACATGCGCTTCGGCATAGGCCCGCAGTTCCGGCAGCAGCGCCGCCGGCACCGTCGCCTTGAGGCGCGTGACCTGCGGTTTCGACTCGATCTGCGCCGCATGGTTCAGCGTGAACCCGGTAATACTGAACAGCAGCATCGCCATCAGACAGATCGCCGAGCTGATCCAATGCCACTGGTGCAGCGTCTTGAGCCATAGCGACCGCCGCGCACCGGGAAGGGCGGCGGCACCGCCCTGGGACGGGTTGGACGGTAAACCCGGCGGGTTCTGGGCAGACATGCAATTTCCTGTTGAGTACACAACGCAAATGATAACTATTATCATTTAGCCGGTCAACAAAATTTACCCCACCCCCTATGCGCGCCGGATGTTGCGTTACAATACCCGCCACTTTGCGAAGAATCGAGAGATCCTTCCTGGTAACACAACACGGGATGGCAAGAAAGCGTAGCGAGCGGAAGAAGTTCCGGCCGAGGCGCGCAGCCGTACTTGAGTACGGCGAGCACCGCAGGCTGGAAATTCGACGCGCAGTAGCTTTATTGCCACCCCGAGAGGCCTTCCCTCACAACTTGATGTCTTGAAGTGTGCAATCCGCTAACCGGTCAGGCCGTGTCGCGGAAGGTTAAACCAACCCGCCAAACTCGCGAAGCGCGAAGAAAGGTGAGCAACAATGATGCAGCAATATAACGCCAACTCGTACCTGTTCGGCGGTAATGCGCCGTATGTGGAAGAGTTGTACGAAGCCTACCTGAACAACCCAGGTTCGGTGCCGGAGAACTGGCGCGCCTACTTCGACAACATGCAGCACGTGCCTGCGGTCGACGGCAGCACCCGTCCGGACGTCGTGCACTCGTCCGTCATCGCCTCGTTCGCCGAGCGCGCCAAGCAGGGTGCCATCCGCACCGTCAGCGCCGCTGCCGAAGCCGATCCGGAACTGGCACGCAAGCGCGTCGCCGTCACCCAGCTGATCGCGGCTTACCGCTACCTCGGCTCGCGCTGGGCCAACCTCGATCCGCTGCAGCGCCAGGAGCGAGCGCCGATCCCGGAACTCGATCCGTCGTTCTACGGTTTCACCGACGCCGACCTCGACACCAAGTTCAACATCTCGAATACCTACTTCGGCCAGGAAAGCGCTTCGCTGCGCGACCTGCTGAACATGCTGCGCGACACCTACTGCCGCTCCATCGGTGCGGAGTTCATGTACGTCAGCGACCCGACCGAAAAGCGCTGGATCCAGGAGCGCCTCGAGTCGATCCGTTCGACCCCGACCTTCTCGGCCGAGAAGAAGCGCCACATCCTCGAGCGCCTCACCGCTGCCGAAGGCCTGGAACGCTACCTCCACACCAAGTACGTCGGCGCCAAGCGCTTCTCGCTCGAAGGCGGCGAATCCTTCATCGCCTCGATGGACGAAACCATCCAGCGCGCCGGTGAAAAGGGCGTCCAGGAAATCGTCATCGGCATGGCTCACCGCGGCCGCCTGAACGTCCTGGTCAACACCCTGGGCAAGGCGCCATCGGAACTGTTCGAGGAATTCGAAGGCAAGCACGCCGACGACCTGCCGTCGGGCGACGTGAAATACCACCAGGGCTTCTCGAGCGACATCTCGACCCCGGGCGGCCCGGTCCACCTGTCGCTGGCTTTCAACCCGTCCCACCTCGAGATCGTCAACCCGGTCGTCGAAGGTTCGGTCAAGGCGCGCATGGAACGCCGCGGCGACCGCAAGGGCAAGGAAGTGCTGCCGATCCTGGTGCACGGCGACGCAGCCTTCGCCGGCCAGGGCGTGGTCATGGAAACCCTGAACCTGGCGCAGACCCGCGGCTACGGTACCGGCGGCACCATCCACATCGTCATCAACAACCAGATCGGCTTCACCACGTCCGACCCGCGCGACGCCCGTTCGACCATCTACTGCTCGGACGTCGTCAAGATGATCGAGGCACCGGTGCTGCACGTGAACGCGGACGACCCTGAAGCGGTCGTGCTGGCCTCGCAGATCGCGATGGACTACCGCACCGAGTTCGGCAAGGACGTCGTCGTCGACATCGTCTGCTACCGCAAACTGGGCCACAACGAGCAGGACACCCCGGCGCTGACCCAGCCGCTGATGTACAAGAAGATCGCCAAGCACCCGGGTACGCGCAAGCTGTACGCGGAGAAGCTGGCCACCCAGAACACGATCCCGGCCGACGAAGGCGACAAGCTCGTTGCCGCCTACCGCGACGCGATGGACGCCGGCAAGCACACGGTCGACCCGATCCTGACCAACTTCAAGAACAAGTACGCCGTCGACTGGGCGCCGTTCCTGAACAAGAAGTGGACCGATGCGGCCGACACCGCCGTGCCGCTGACCGAACTGAAGCGCCTGGCCGAACGCATCACCAAGGTGCCGGAAGGCTTCAAGCCGCACTCGCTGGTCGAAAAAGTGCTGGCCGACCGCGCCACCATGGGCCGCGGCGAGATGAACCTCGACTGGGGCATGGGCGAGCACCTGGCATTCGCTTCGCTGCTGTCCTCGGGCTATGCGATCCGCCTGTCGGGCCAGGATGCCGGCCGCGGTACGTTTGTCCACCGCCACGCCGTGCTGCACGACCAGAACCGCGAGCGCTGGGACCAGGGCATCTACCTGCCGTTGGCCAACGTGTCGGAAACCCAGGCACAGTTCACCGTCATCGACTCGGTGCTGTCGGAAGAAGCGGTGCTCGGCTTCGAGTACGGCTACTCGACCGCCGAACCGAACACGCTGACCATCTGGGAAGCCCAGTTCGGCGACTTCGCCAACGGCGCCCAGGTCGTCATCGACCAGTTCATCGCCTCGGGCGAAGTGAAGTGGGGCCGCGCTTCGGGCCTGACCATGATGCTGCCGCACGGCTACGAAGGCCAGGGTCCGGAACACTCGTCGGGCCGTATCGAGCGCTTCCTGCAGCTGTGCGCGGACAACAACATGCAAGTCGTGCAGCCGACCACGGCCGCCCAGATCTTCCACCTGCTGCGCCGCCAGATGGTGCGCCAGTTCAGGAAGCCCCTGGTGATCTTCACGCCGAAGTCGCTGCTGCGTAACAAGGACGCCGGCTCGCCGCTGACCGACCTGGCCAAGGGCGGCTTCCAGACTGTCATCGGCGAGACCGACGACAAGATCGAAGCCTCGAAGGTCAAGCGCGTCATCGCCTGCTCGGGCAAGGTGTACTACGACCTGGTCGGCGCACGCAAGACCCGCGGCGTCTCGGACGTGGCCATCATCCGCGTCGAGCAGATGTACCCGTTCCCGCACAAGTCGTTCGCGGCCGAGCTGAAGAAGTTCAGCAACGCGGTCGAGATCGTCTGGGCACAGGACGAGCCGCAAAACCAGGGTCCCTGGTTCCAGATCCAGCACAACATCTTCGAAAACATGGAAGAAGGTCAGCGCCTGGCCTATGCCGGCCGTCCGGCATCGGCCGCCCCTGCCGTCGGTTACTCCGACAAGCACGTGGCGCAGATGAAGGAACTGCTCGACACGGCGTTCTCGAAGCTCAAGGGCTTCATCCTGACGAAATAAATGTCAGCGCAAACCGGTCGTCGCAAGACGCCCGGTTTTAGCGCCTTCGTCTTTCAAGACTACAGAACAATTTAACGGAGTTTTACATGGCACAAATCGAAGTCAAGGTCCCGCAACTGTCGGAATCCGTCGCCGAAGCGACCCTGCTGTCCTGGCACAAGAAGGTCGGCGAGCCGGTCTCGCGCGACGAGAACATGATCGACATCGAAACCGACAAGGTGGTCCTTGAACTGCCGGCGCCATCGGCTGGCGTGATCGTGCAACTGCTCAAGGCCGACGGCGCGACCGTCGTCGCCGGCGAAGTCATCGCCGTGATCGACACCGAAGCTTCGGCACAGACCAGCCCGCTGGAAGTGAAAGCCATCCCGTCGGCTGCGCCGAACGCGCCGATCGCTTCGCCGGCGACTGCCGCAGCGCCTGCCGCTGCTGGCGGATCGCACTCTGGCGTGGCCATGCCGGCCGCCGCCAAGATCCTGGCCGACAACAGCATGACTGCCGCCGGCATCGACGGCTCGGGCCGCGACGGCCGTGTCACCAAGGGCGACGCCCTGAACGCCGTGGCGAACAAGCCTGCGCAGGCGCAGGCTGCCGCTCCAGCGGCGGCCAAGCCAGCGCTTCAACAGGTGGCCGCACCGGTCGCACAACTCGGCGACCGTCCGGAAGAGCGCGTGCCGATGAGCCGCCTGCGCGCCCGTATCGCCGAGCGCCTGCTGCAGTCGCAGCAGACCAACGCGATCCTGACCACGTTCAACGAAGTGAACATGGCACCGGTCATGGACCTGCGCAACAAGTACAAGGACAAATTCGAGAAAGAGCACGGCGTCAAGCTGGGCTTCATGTCCTTCTTCGTCAAGGCCGCCGTTGCCGCGCTGAAGAAGTACCCGATCCTGAACGCCTCGGTCGACGGTAACGACATCGTCTACCACGGCTACTTCGACATCGGTATCGCCGTCGGTTCGCCGCGCGGCCTGGTGGTGCCGATCCTGCGCAACGCCGACCAGATGTCGATCGCCGAGATCGAGAAGAAGATCGGCGAATTCGGCCAGAAAGCCAAGGACGGCAAGCTGACCCTGGAAGACCTGTCGGGCGGTACGTTCTCGATCTCGAACGGCGGCGTGTTCGGCTCGATGCTGTCGACCCCGATCATCAACCCGCCGCAGTCGGCCATCCTGGGCGTGCACGCAACGAAAGACCGCGCCGTCGTCGAAAACGGCCAGATCGTCGTCCGTCCGATGAACTACCTGGCGATGTCGTACGACCACCGCATCATCGACGGCCGCGAAGCCGTCCTCGGCCTGGTGGCGATGAAGGACGCGCTGGAAGATCCGGCACGCCTGCTGCTCGACCTGTAAGCGGTCCGGCGGTACCGGGGACATGCCTGCGCGTGCGGGCATGTCCTTTTCGAACGGTCAAGAAATACCCAAGCGTAGTGAGGACAGCCATGATCTCCGATGAAATCCGGCGTTTGCACGAACTGCACCAGGCCGGCGCGCTCAGCGACGCCGAATTCGAACAGGCCAAGGCCAAGGTCCTTGCCGGCGCGGCGCCGAACGAGCGCGTCAACCTGGGCAAGGGCACGGCCTACAGCGGCAGCGGCAGCGGCTTCGAGTCCGCCAGCCGCAATGTCGAGACCCAGTTGCGCGCGCTGCGCCGTTCGCGCCGCGACCGCTGGCTCGGTGGCGTGTGCGGCGGCCTGCATGGCGTCATGGGCATCGAGGCCTGGGTCTGGCGCCTTGTCTTCTGCGTGTTTGCCCTCATTACTTCAGGGTTCGGGTTGCTCGTCTATCTGCTGATGTGGATATTCGTGCCCGAAGAATAACTAAGGATTAATTCATGAGTAACGAAAAACAATTCGACGTCGTCGTCATCGGCGGCGGTCCCGGCGGCTACATCGCGGCCATCCGCGCAGCCCAGCTGGGCTTCAAGACCGCCTGCATCGACGAATGGAGCAACGCCGCCGGCAAACCTGCCCCGGGCGGCACCTGCACCAATGTCGGTTGCATCCCGTCGAAGGCACTGCTGCAGTCGTCGGAACACTTCGAGCACGCCGGCCACGCGTTTGCCGAGCACGGCATCAACGTCAGCGGCCTGGAACTGAACCTGCCGCAGATGCTCAAGCGTAAGGATTCGGTCGTCAAGGCGAACAACGACGGCATCCTGTTCCTGTTCAAGAAGAACAAGGTCTCGTTCTTCCACGGCCGCGGCTCCTTCGCCGGCAAGGCGGAAGGCGGCTACACCATCAACGTGACCGGTCCGACGACCGACACCCTGACGGCGAAGAACGTGGTCGTTGCCACCGGTTCGAACGCACGCCAGCTGCCGGGCGCGGAATTCGACGAGAAGCTGATCCTGTCGAACACCGGCGCACTGGCGATCGACGCCGTGCCTTCGAAGCTGGGCGTGATCGGCGCCGGCGTCATCGGCCTGGAAATGGGTTCGGTGTGGCGCCGTGTGGGTGCGGACGTGACCGTGCTCGAAGGCCTGCCGACTTTCCTCGGCGCCGTCGACGAGCAGATCGCCAAGGAAGCGCACAAGCTGTTCACCAAGCAGGGCCTCAAAATCAACCTGGGCTGCAAGATCGGCGCGATCACCAAGGGCGAGAACAACGTCACGGTGGCCTACGCCGATTCGACCGGCGCCGAGCAGAGCGCCACGTTTGACCGCCTGATCATCTCGATCGGCCGCGTGCCGAACACGACCGGCCTGAATGGCGAGTCCGTTGGCCTGCAGCTGGACGAGCGTGGTTTTGTCGTCGTCGACGACGAATGCCGTACCAGCCTGCCGGGCGTGTGGGCGGTGGGCGACGTCGTGCGCGGCCCGATGCTGGCGCACAAGGCCGAGGAAGAGGGCGTGGCAGTTGCCGAGCGCATCGCCGGCCAGCATGGCCACGTCAACTTCAACACGATTCCATGGGTGATCTACACCTCGCCGGAAATCGCCTGGGTCGGCAAGACCGAGCAGCAGCTGAAAGCCGAAGGCGTGGCCTATAAGGCCGGCACCTTCCCGTTCATGGCCAACGGCCGTGCGCGCGCGCTGGGCGACACCTCGGGCATGGTGAAATTCCTGGCCGATGCCACGACCGACGAAATCCTGGGCGTGCACATCGTCGGCCCGGTCGCTTCCGAGCTGATTTCGGAAGCCGTCGTCGCGATGGAATTCAAGGCCTCGTCGGAAGACATCGCCCGCATCTGCCACGCGCACCCGTCGCTATCGGAAGCCGTGAAGGAAGCGGCGCTGGCGGTGGACAAGCGTTCGCTGAATTTCTAATTGCTTTATCGAGACCGCTCGTTCGTGCGCGAAGCTTGCGCAGCGAAATGGGCGGTCTTGTAGGGTGGGCGCCCTGTGCCCACGCGGTCTGGTGCGCATGCCGACCACCGCGTGGGCTCGGGGCGCCCACCCTACGTTAACACCCGTAGCGCTAACGCAATCGCATCCATGAACGTCCAAGAGTATTACCAGCACGCCCTCAACGAGCGCGGCTTCCAGTCCGACCCCGCCCAGCAGGCCGCGGTCGACCGCCTGCAGCAGGCGTACGACGACTGGGTCCAGTACAAGGCCCAGCGGTCGTCCGCTTTCAAGCGCCTCATCAACCGTCCGGACGTGCCGAAGGGCGTCTACATGTGGGGCGGGGTGGGGCGCGGCAAGTCCTTCCTGATGGATTCCTTCTATTCCGTGGTGCCGGTGGTGCGCAAGACGCGCCTGCACTTCCACGAGTTCATGCGCGCCGTGCATGGCCAACTCGATGAGCTCAAGGGCGTCGCCGATCCGCTCGACGAGGTCGCGAAACGCATCGCCCGCAAATACCGCCTGATCTGCTTCGACGAATTCCACGTCTCGGACATCGCCGACGCGATGATCCTGTACAACCTGCTCACGGCCCTGTTCGATAACGGCGTCAGCTTCGTGATGACCTCGAACTACGAGCCGTCCACGCTGTATCCGGACGGGCTGCACCGCGACCGCATGCTGCCTACCATTGCCCTGCTGAAGGACAAGCTCGACGTCCTGAATGTCGACGCCGGCAACGATTACCGCAAGCGCGCCCTCGAGCAGGTGCAGGCCTATTACACGCCCCTGAACGCGGCCGCCGACCGCCAGTTGCGCGAAGCCTATGCGAAGGTGGCCGATACCGCCGACGAAAGCCCGATCGTGCACATCGAGAACCGCGAGATCCGCGCGCTGCGCCGCGCTGGCGGCGTGATCTGGTTCGATTTCGCGACCCTCTGCGGCGGCCCGCGCTCGCAGAACGATTACCTGGAACTGGCGACGCGCTTCCACACCGTGGTCCTGTCCGGCATCCCGGCGATGTCGGCAGGGCAGTCGTCGGAGGCGCGCCGCTTCACCTGGCTGATCGACGTCTTCTACGACCACAAGGTGAAACTGCTGATGTCGGCCGCCGTCGAACCGGAAGCGCTCTACACCCAGGGCATGCTCGCAAACGAATTTCATCGCACCGTCTCGCGTATCATTGAGATGCAGTCGCGCGAATACATGCTTGCCGAACGGCGCGGTGCCGCCGCCGCCATCGCATAACAAGCTGACCGGACAGAACAAGAAGAAGGAAACAAGATGAAGAAGGGAACACCATGAACCTGACCATGGCCCGGTCCATCCGGCGCGCGGGCATTGCCGGCCTGCTGGCGGCCCTGCTGGCTTCCTGCGCCGCAGACGGCCCGACCCAGGTCGCGACCCCGCTCGCGCCGACCACGTCGGTGGTCCAGGCTGACGAGCGCCTGGCAAGCGTGGCCGCCGAACGCGCCGCGATCGAAGCGCGTTACGCCGAGCGCGAAGCCGGGTGCTACAAGAAATTCTTTGTCAATCATTGTCTCGACGAGGCAAAAGAAGGCCGCCGCGCGGCGCTCGCCCCCCAGCGCGCAATCGAGATCGAAGCGGAGTATTTCAAACGCAAGAACAAGGTCGAGGAGCGCGACCGCGCGATTGCCGAAGCCGAGGCCAAGTTCCAGGCTGAGGAAGCGCGCACCGCGACCACGGCGCCGCCCACTCCCAAGGCGACCACGCCGCTGCCGCCGCCCCGGCCTTCGCCGGCGGCGAAGCGCGTTGCCAGCCGCAACGCGCGCATGGCCGAGGAAGCCGCGCAGGAGCCGGCGAACGCCGCCAGGCGCGCGGCCAGTGCGGCCGCCTACGAGGAGCGGCGGCGCAAGTCGGAAGAACGCCAGCGCGCCGTGGCGCAGCGCAAGGCCGAGCGCGCCGCCAAGCGCACGGCCCAGCAGGCCGAACGCGAGAAGACGCAGGCCGAGCAAAAGGCGGCGGTGCCGGCGCGCTGAAACGTCGATAAGGTGGAAGGGCACGCCGGCCTGCCGCAAGGCAGGCAGCGCGGCCCGGCTAGATCGGCGCGAACTCCTGCACCGGCTTGACCAGCTTCACGATCGCCATCGAGCAATTGCCACCCTTGCCCTGGGAGCGCTCGGCAGCCTTGTTGATCAGCTTTTCCGCGGCCAGGCGCGGCGTCGATCGTGCCAGCGCGGCACCGAGTTCGGCGTCGGTAAAGAAGTGCCACAGCCCGTCCGAACAGAGCAGGAACTGGTCGCCCGGCGCCATGCCCATCTGCCAGCCGACCGTCACGTAAGGCTCCTTGCGGCTATTGCCCACAGCGTTGACCAGCAGCTTGGAGCGGCGATGGTTGCGCGCCGCCTCCAGCGGCAGCTTGTCGAGGGCGACCAGGTGCTCGATATAGGCCTGGTCGTTGGTGCGCAGCTTCGGTTCGCCGTTCTCGAAGCGGTAAAGGCGCGAGTCGCCCACGTGGGCCCAGACCGCCTCGCCGTGGGGCGAGATCACCAGCCCGACAAAGCTGGCATGGGTTTCCTCGCCGGCGGTCACGGCATTGATCTGGACCACGAGATGGGTTTCGTGGACGATGTCGCGCAGCAGTTGCGCCAGGCGTTCGGGATTGGCGGTATCGCTCGGCTTGAACTCATCGAAGATGAGCTTAGCCGTATGCAATACCTGGTCGGCGGCAGATGGGCCGTTCAGGCCGTCCGACAGCACCGCCAGCAGGTAGCCGGGCGCGCGTGCGCCGGTCAGCAGGGCGACGCGATCGTTCTGCCGCGGGCGGTTACCGATGTGTTGCGCGGTACCCGCTTCGATCTTGAAGAGATTCATAAACTTTGATGCTTTCCGTGGCTCAGGGGCCAATCTTTGTTGGCGGCAACGTCGGGGTAGATTAAACTATGCACTGAGAAGCCTCCGTGTTGCAAGTTATAAGCTTCTTCTCACCGCCGCGCGCCACCGCCCCACCTTGTCGAAATACTTGTCCGGAACCGCCATCATGACCGATGTCCAAGACATCCAGCGCCGCATTATTGAACTTGACGTGGAACACCGGGACCTCGACGCGGTCATCGCAGTACTGACGGCCGATGGCCATGCCGACCAGTTGCAGCTGCGCCGCCTCAAGAAGCGCAAGCTGCAACTGAAAGACCATATCACCCTGCTGAAAATGCAACTCGTGCCGGATGTCCCGGCCTGAACAGTCTTCGCTTTCCTGTCCGCCCATTTTGACCGACCAACTTCCCGTGCCCGGCGCCTCGCGCGCCGACCCGCCTGTCGCCGCAGCCGAGGCCTCCGGTGTCGACGCCCCTGCGGCTGCGCCCGCAGGCAAGTACGATGCCGAGCTCGATCGACTGTTCGGCACCGGCGGCCCGCTTGCGCCGGCCGTCGGCACCTTCAAGCCGCGCACCTCGCAAACCGAGATGGCGAAAGCCATCGCCAGCGCCATCGACGGCCAGAAAGTGCTCATGGCCGAAGCCGGCACCGGCACCGGCAAGACTTTCGCCTACCTGGTGCCGGCGCTCTTGTGGGGCGGCAAGACCATCGTCTCGACCGGGACCAAGAACTTGCAGGACCAGTTGTTCCTGCGCGATATCCCGACCATCCGCCAAGCCCTGAAGGCCCCGGTGTCGGTGGCCCTGCTCAAGGGCCGCTCGAACTACGTCTGCCATTTCCATCTCGAACGTACCTTGCAGAACGGGCGCCTGACCTCGCGCGACGACGTCGGCCACCTGCGCGAGATCTCCCGCTTCATCAAGATGAGCAATTCGGGCGACAAGGCGGAACTGGCCAAGGTGCCGGAAACGGCCTCGGTCTGGAACCTGGTCACGTCCACGCGCGACACCTGCATGGGTGCCGAGTGCCAGTATTACCAGGATTGCTTCGTGATGAAGGCGAGAAGGGAAGCCCAGCAGGCCGACGTGGTGGTGGTGAACCACCACCTGTTCTTTGCCGACGTGGCGCTGAAGGACACCGGCGTGGCCGAATTGCTGCCGTCGGCGAATACCATCATCTTCGACGAGGCGCACCAGCTGCCCGATACCGCGACCCTGTTCTTCGGCCAGTCGGTCTCGACCTCGCAGGTGCTGGAACTGTGCCGCGACGTGCTGGCCGAGGGTCTGGCGCATGCGCGCGCGGGCGTGGACTGGGCGAAAGTCGTCACCGTGGTCGAAAAGGCCGCGCGCGACCTGCGCCTGACCTTCCCCGAGGGCGGTACGCGCATGTCGCTGCCGCAGATCTTGCCGAATTCGGCCTTTTTCCCGGCGCTGGACAAGCTGAAGGAAGAGCTCGACGGCATGATCGAGGTGCTGGAAGAGCAGGCGGCGCGTGCCGAGACGCTGGAAGCCTGCCGCGTGCGCGCGGTCGAACTGAAAGCCGCCTACGACGCCTGGAAGGCCGCGCCCAAGGGCAAGCTCGTCGAAGGCGACCAGGCCGTGCTCTGGGTCGAGGCCTTCAATTCCTCGCTGCAGCTTCACAAGACGCCGCTGTCGATCGCGCCAATCTTCCAGAACCAGCGCGAGGGCACGCCGCGCAGCTGGATCTTTACCTCGGCCACGCTGGCCGTAAAAAACGATTTCAAGCATTTCTCCGACCAGATGGGCTTGAGCGGCGAGCCCGCGCTGACCTGGCCGAGCCCGTTCAACTACGAAGAGCAGGGCATCCTGTACGTACCCACTGGCATGCCGGAACCAAATTCCTTCCAGTACACCGATGCCGTCGTCGATGCCGCCTTGCCGGTGATCGAAGCGGCCGGCGGGCGCACCTTTTTCCTGTGCACGACGATTCGCGCCGTCAACCGGGTGGCCGAACGCCTGCGCGCGGAATTCGCCGACCGGGGGCTGGACTTCCCGCTGTTCGTGCAGGGCGAGCGCGGCCGCACCGAATTGCTCGACTCCTTCCGCAATGCCGGCAACGCGGTGCTCGTGGGCAGCCAGAGCTTCTGGGAAGGCGTGGACGTGCGCGGCGAGGCGCTGTCGCTGGTAATCATCGACAAGCTGCCATTCGCGCCGCCGGACGACCCGGTGCTGGCCGCACGCATCGAAGTGATGGAAAAGCAGGGCTTGAACGGCTTCATGCACCACCAGCTGCCGGAGGCGATCATCACGCTGAAGCAGGGCGCCGGCCGCCTGATCCGCGATGTCGACGACCGCGGCGTGCTGATGATCTGCGACCCGCGCCTGATCAGTAAACCCTACGGCCGCCGCATCTGGCAGAGCCTGCCGCCGTTCAAGCGTACGCGCGTGCAGGAAGACGTGATCCGGTTTTTCAAGCCAGAGGCTTGAAGGTAGCGTAGGCGGGTTCCCCGCCTACGCGTCCAACGGATTCTTGATACAACGCGGCATATCCCGCCGTTGCCGCACGCGTCGTTGTAGGGTGGAGTCCCGACTCCACGCGGTACGGCGCTGGAGCCGCAGCAACGCTTGACTCTGATTGCTAGTGTTGCAATCCACGGAAAGTGCCGGGTACGCATCGGCACAACCGCGTGGAGTCAGGACTCCACCCTACGTCCCATCACGGCACGATCACCACCTTCCCGGTCACCTTGCGCGCCGCCATGTCGTTGAGCGCTTCGGCGGTATCCGCCAGCGGGTAGCGCTTCGATACCAGCGGCTTCAATTTGCCCTCTGCCATCCATCCCAGCATCTCGCGCATCGCCGCCAGGTTCGCCTTCGGTTCGCGCTTGACGAACTCTCCCCAGAACACGCCCACCACCGATGCCCCCTTGAGCAGCATCAGGTTCCAGGGCAGTTTCGGGATATCGCCCGCGGCAAAACCCACCACCAGGTGGCGGCCGCGCCAGGCGATCGAACGCAGCGCCGGTTCGCTGTAGGGGCCACCGACCGGATCGTAGATCACGTCCGGACCGCGCCCTTCGGTTGCCGCCTTCAAGGCTTCGCGCAGGTCGTCGCGCGTGTAGTCGATCAGCACGTCGGCCCCGTGTGCGCGGCAGACGTCGAGCTTCTCAGCGCTGGAGGCCGCCGCGATCACGCGCGCGCCGAGTGCCTTGCCGATCTCGATGGCGGCCAGTCCGACGCCGCCGGCCGCGCCCAGCACCAGCATCGTCTCCCCGGCCTTCAGGGCGCCGCGGTCGACCACGGCGTGGTGCGAGGTGCCGTAGGTGAGGGTAATGGCGGCGGCGGTATCGAAGTCCATGCCGGGTGGCATGGGCATGAGCGCGTCGACCGGGGCCACGACCTGTTCGGCAAAAGCGCCGGTGCGGGTGAAGCCGATCACGCGGTCGCCCACGGCAAAGCCGCGTACGCCTTCGCCGAGGGCGCGCACGACGCCGGCGAATTCATTCCCGGGCGTGAAGGGGAGCGGCGGGCGCACCTGGTACTTGCCCTGCACGGTCAGCACGTCGGGGAAGTTGACGCCGGCCGCGCGCACCTCCACCACGACTTCGCCGGCGCCAGGTGCGGGATCAGGCAGGTCTTGCAGTTCGAGGCTGTCCGGTGGTCCCCAGTCCTTGCATACGATCGCTTTCATGACTTCTCCTGTGTGGTTTTGCTTGTCGAATAGGCAGGATTATGCCCTACAGCACCAGACCAGGCCCGCAGGGGGGACAGTTTCCAGGCTTGCCGTTTGATCCTGGGCCGCCACTACTTGCCTTGCAGACTGTGTCGGGCTCTCCAGGGTGCCGCCACCCCGCCTCGACCCGGACCCGTTTGTGCGCACGCAAAATGACGAGGTAACGCGGCGCTAGAGTGATGGATGCGCACGCGCCAGCGAGCGTATTGACTGGGGGAATGGCAATGACGATTCGGTACGGCTGTTTCTTCAGCTATGCCCATGGGCGACACGAGTTGATGAACCGCTTCAAGACCGCACTGGCCGACGCCTTGCGCTGCTACCTCGAGCCGTATTTCGACAACGAGGACGAACTCTTCGTCGATACCGAACAGCTCGGCGGCGGCGACGACCTCGACCGCAAGATCGCCAAGGCGATGTGCGAGAGCGTCTGCATGATCCTCATCTACACCCCGAAGTACGAGGCGCACGCGTACACGCGCCGGGAATACGCGGCCATGCGCCAGCTCGAAACCGAGCGCAGCCAGTGGTACACCTTGCCCAGCCACCTGATCATCCCGGTCATCATGACCCAGCACCCCGACCGCTTGCCGCCGCAGATCGCGTCGTCCACCTTCTATGTCGATTTTTCGCATTTCACCATGGCCACCGCCGACCTGAAGTCGAACCCCGACTTCCTGCCTGACATAAACAAGATGGTCAAGCGCATCGCCACCCATTACCAGTACCAGAAAATGTATATGCCGGCTGGTCATGATTGCAACCAATTCGTGCTCCCCGATGTCCCACCCGAGTGGCGTGCCGTCCCGGATCTCACCTTCCCAAAAAAATGAGGAGCTACATGGAAATCAACCGTATAACGCTTCCGCCCATCACCGGACCCGGCGAAGTGACGGCCTTCTATTCGTTCGAGAGCGGGGCCGCGCGCAGCGCCGCTCTCGCGAACACGGCCGTGCTGCTGGCGGGCCGCCAGAATGCCACCTTGCCGGTGCTGATGATCGACTGGGATCTCGAAGCGCCAGGCCTGCACTTGCTGTTTCCCACACGTGACGAGCGCTTCGAAAACGAGCACCCCGATACCGCGCGGCCCGAGGGGCTGCGGCCCGACACGCCCCGGGCCGACGTGGCCCGGCCTGACGTGGCCCGGCCTGACGTGACCCGGCCTGACGTGGCCCGGCCTGACGTGGTCCGGCCCGACAGCGCCCGCCCCGAGGCGAGCCGTCCGGGAATGCGCCCGCCCGCCATGCGTCCCGGCCTGCTCGAATACTTCGAGGCCTGCCGCGAGCAGCTCGAGACGCTCTCGCGCACCTGCGCCCATGCCGACGACGACGAACGCGCGCGCCTGACGCTCGAAGCCATCGACTGGGAAGCCTATGTCGAACGCGTCGACCAGAGCCGCACGCTGTACCTGATGCGTGCCGGGCGCTTCGACGACAGCTATGGCGAACGCGCCGACCGCATGGATTGGGACGGCCTGTTCGCCGCCTGCCCGGCGCTGTTTCGCGCCTTCGCCGCCCACCTGGCGCGCCAGTTCCGCCACATCCTCATCGACTGCCGCAGCGGCCGTTCCGCCGCCGTCAGCGTCTGCACGACCCTCCTGCCCGACAAGCTCGTGGGCATCTTCGGCCCCGGGGCCCGCAGCCTCGATGGCCTGGCCGGCGTGGTCGCGCGCGCCATCGAATACCGCTGCAGCCATGAGGAAGCACAGCGTCCCTTGCTGGTGTATCCGGTGCCGTACGGCGGCGACGGCATGGACGCCGAACGCCGCCTGCTGTGGCGCCGTGGCGATCCGCAGCGGGCCCCGGCGGGCTACCAGCCCGTGCTCGAACAATTGCTGCGCAACTGCTACGGCTTGTCGCAGGTGTCGCTCGACAGCTATCTCGACGAGGTCCAGCTGCAAGCGGGAGCGTGCATGGTCGAGCACCCCGGCTTCACGGCGGAGCGCGATGCCGACCGCCTGTCGCTCACGCGCGGGATCGAGGGCCTGCTCGCCTGGGCGGCCGACAGCCGCTTCCCCGGCAGTCGCGTACCGAGCTGGGCCTCCTGGATGCGGTAGCCGCGGCGCGTGCCGCGCTGGCCGCCGATGCGCCCGGCGGCGCCGGCCCGAACGGCGTGCTGCTCGCGCGCGAACTGCTGCGGCTGGGCGAACTGTACCGCCAGGGCGGGGCGTGCGCTGCAAGGGCAGGAGTGTTTCCGGAGAGTTGCCTGCTGCGCCAGCAACTGCTCGGCGAGCGCCATCCCGACACCCGCGCCGGCCGCGCGGCGCTGGCCGCTGCCCTGCGCGATGCCGGCCAGTTGCACGAGGCGCGCCAGCAATACGAGCTCCTGCTCGAGCATTGCCTTGCGGGCGTCGGCCCGGCGCATCCGGAAACGCTGGCGGCCCGCTCCGGCCTGGCCGCAACGCTGGCCCGTCTCGACGAGTTCGCGCCCGCGCTGGCGCTGCACGACGAGGTGATTGCCCTGTGCGAGCGCCAGTACGGACCCGGGCATATCGTCACGCTCGATGCGCTCGCGGGGCAGGCGCGCACGCTGGCGCACCAGGGCGAATATTCGCGTGCGCGCATGCTCTACGAGCGCGTGCTCGAGGGACGCCAGCGCGTGCTCGGCACCGAGCACGAGGACACGCTGCGCTGCACCCAGCAGCTGGCGACCCTGCTGCGCGACATGGGCGACCTCGGCAATGCGCGCAAGCTGCAGGAAAACGTGGTGCGGGTGCGCGAGCGCCAGGCCGGGATCGAGGCCACCGTCACCCTGCAGGCGCGCGCGAGGCGCTTGCCGAAATCTTTGCCGCCCAGGGCGATCTCGGCGCCGTGCGCGACATGCAGCAGTCGCTGGCGACGGCGCGCGCGCCGTCTTGGCTCGGATCATCCGGACACCACGGGCATCCTGCTGCGGCTCGCTTCCACCCTCAGCCAGCAGGGCGAACTCGAAGAGGCGCGGCGTCTGCAGCAGCATGTCGTCAACCTGCACGAACGCCTGCGCGGCATGGACGACCATGAAACCCTGCGCAGCAAGCAGATGCTGGCCCAGACCCTGTCGAGCCAGGGGCACAGCCTGGCCGCCCGCCGTCTCGAGCAGAGCGTGGAGGAGGGCGGCAGCCGCTTGCGGCAATTGCGTGCCATGTCGTCCGGCCTGCACGACATGGCCGGCGCCGGCTTCGCAGCGCCCCTGGCCGGCGGGCGGCCGCCGGCGCCGCGCGGCACCCGCGAGCCCGGTGGGGCGCCTTCCACATCTGTGCCAGGCGGCACCGACCCGCTCGAGCACAAGCTCGGCCAACTGCACAAGCTGGTCGAAGGCGGACGCGCACGCGAAGCGCGTGTGCTGGCCGACAGCTTGCGCGAAAGTATCCTGCGTCCGACCGTTGCACGGCCCCTGCGGCGGCGCGGGGTAGCCCTGATCAAGCAGGTTTACCTCGACGATGGCGACAAGGACGCGCTGCTGGCCTTCGCCGAGGACGAGGTGGCCGCGCTCGAGGGCGCGCTGATCGAAGCCGCCGGGGGCAGGCCGCTGGCCATGCGCTAGTGTCTGTTGCCGATGCGGCAAGGAAGGCGCCGGGACCGGTTCGCGGGGAGGAGGGGCCGGAGATGGGCGCTCCAGGGCAGCAGCCGAGGGCGCCATCGTCCTGTCGCTGCTGCCGGCCCCATATGCAGCGCGCCATATTTTATTGACACGGCTGCGGTGTCAGGACACGAAAACAGGTGACAGGTTTGCGTTGCCGGCCATGCTTTGGAACAGGCGCCCACAGTAGGAAAACAGGAAGCGCCAACGCGGTGGCGTCGTTTTCGGGCAACGGCGCCACGCCCCGCAGCCCATAAATTATCTCCCCCGGACGCGCGATCAAAGCGTTGCTTCAGGTAAAATCGCGTGATGCGAATTCTTATCAGTAACGACGACGGCTACCTCGCCCCTGGTATCAAGGCCCTGGCCGATGCCCTTGCCGGGGTAGCCGATATTACCGTGGTCGCACCCGACAGCAACCGCTCGGGCGCGTCGAATTCGCTCACCCTGGACCGTCCGCTGTCGGTCACCAAGGCTGCTAACGGTTTCTATTTTGTCAATGGAACACCGACCGATTGCGTCCATATTGCCTTGACGGCGCTGCTCGACGCGCCGCCCGACCTTGTTGTTTCCGGCATCAATAATGGCCAGAACATGGGTGACGACACCCTGTACTCGGGCACGGTGGCGGCGGCAACCGAAGCCTTCCTGTTCGGTATTCCGGCCATCGCCTTCTCGCAGGTCCAGCACGGCTGGGCCCATCTCGACGCCGCCGCGAAGGTCGCCCGCGACGTGGTGCTGCGCGGTTTCGACGTGCTGGCCTCGCCGTATTTGCTGAACGTGAATATTCCCAACCTGCCCGTCGAGGCCATGGGCGCCCTGACGCCGACCCGGCTCGGTCGCCGCCACCAGGCCGAACCGGTGATCCGTGCACAGGATCCGCGTGGCCGCGAGATCTTCTGGATTGGCGCGCCCGGGGCCTGCCGCGATGCCGGCGAGGGCACGGATTTCCACGCCACCAGCCAGGGCATGGTGTCGATCACGCCGTTGCAGGTCGACCTGACACACAAATCGCAGCTCGAGCTGCTGGCGCGGGGGCTCGCATGAAAGACCCGACCAAGACCCCGGAGCGCAGTACCTTCCCCTTGCCCCTGTCTTCGGTAACGAGCCCCGCGGGGCGCAAGACGGTGGCGCCGGCGCCGGTCGCCACGCCGCAGACGGCAACCCGGAATGCCGCGCGCGCGGCCGGAACCGCCGCGCCGACGAAAGCGCCGGCGCCCGGTCCGAAGCTGCCGGGCTACGCCTTGCCGGCCGCGCAGCCGGCGCCGGCCGCGCAGCTCGGACATGATGGCCACCGAGGCGATCCGGCGCGCCATGGTCACGCGGGTCGCGGCGCAAGGCGTGCAGGACAGCCTCGTGCTGGGCGCCCTGGAGGCGGTGCCGCGCCACCTGTTCATCGAACCGGCCCTGTCGGGCCAGGCCTACATCGACGCCTCGCTGCCGATCGGCCATCATCAGACGATTTCCCAGCCGTACATCGTCGCCCGCATGATCGAGGCCATGCGTGACGGCAAAACCATGAACCGCGTGCTCGAGATCGGCACCGGTTGCGGCTACCAGGCTGCCGTGCTCGCACGCGTGGCCAAAGAGGTCTATTCCATCGAGCGCATCAAGCCTCTCCACGAGCTTGCCAAGGCCAATTTGCGGCCCCTGCGCCTGTCCAACCTGCGCTTGCACTACGGAGATGGTATGCTCGGGCTCGCGCAGGTTGCGCCTTTCGACGGTATCATCCTCGCCGCAGCCGGCCTGGAAGTGCCGCGCGCCCTGCTCGAGCAGCTGGCTATCGGTGCCCGCCTGGTGGCCCCGGTCGGCGGCCAGGTGCAACACCTGCAGCGGATAACCCGCATTGGCAAGGCCGAGTGGACCAGCGAGACGCTGGAAGCCTGCCATTTCGTACCTTTGCGCCCTGGTATTGTATGAATCTTGCCAGGGGCGCCACAGATAATAGATGAGAATGAAACAACGAACCCGTTTAGCCCTGCTGACCCTCACTTTCGGCCTGGTTGCCGGCTGTACCAGTACCACCCGCCAGGCGCCCATCGTCGAGCGGCCGATGTCCACTTCCAGCAGCCAGTCCCGTCCGGCACCGGTACGCACCGAAGAACGCAAGGACGCGCGCGGCACCTACACCGTGCGCCGTGGCGACACGCTGGTGCGCATCGCGCTCGACCATGGCCAGAACTACCGCGACCTGGTTACCTGGAACAACCTGGCCGATCCTGACGACATCAAGGTCGGCCAGGTGCTGCGCGTGCTGCCGAACGAGCGCGAGAGCAAGGCAGTCGTGACCCAGCCGGTGCCGATGCCGCCGGAAAACCGGCCTTCGGTACCGCGCAAGACCACCCCGCGTGCCGACAAGAAGCCTTATGAAGAGTCGGTTGCCGAGGCACCGCGCGACAAGGCAGGGGAGCGGGCGGAAAATGTCGTGGCCGCGGTGCCGGCGCCGGCCAGCCTGGCGACCGGCGCCCGCGTCGGTGCCACCGTGAGCCACCACCGACGACGAGAAGCTGAGCTGGATGTGGCCGTCCGACGGGCGTATCATCGCTACGTTCGACGAAGGCAAGAGCAAGGGGATCGACATCGCGGGCCGCGCCGGCCAGCAGGTGATGGCGGCAGGTGCCGGCAAAGTAATGTACGCTGGTAGCGGCATCCGGGGTTATGGTAACCTCGTCATCGTCAAACACAGCAACAGCTTGCTGTCGGCTTACGCCCACAATCGCGCCATTATCGTCAAGGAAGGCGATAACGTCGCCAAGGGCCAGGTGATCGCCGAAATGGGCGATTCCGATGCCGAGACGGTGAAGCTGCATTTCGAGATTCGCCAGCAGGGCAAGCCAGTCGATCCGTCGAGGTTCTTGCCCAGCCGTTAGAGAGGGCAAATGACGCTGCCGCCGCATTCAGGACATCAAGACGCTTCCGACGAGCTGCCTGAGGAACTGGACGGCGAGGGCGCGTCCGCCGGCTTCGGAGCCGACACGCCGGCCGATGGCGCGGGTGCCGAAACGCTGGCGCCCGGCGCGGCGAGCGAGACCGACAGTGTCGACGAACTCAAGACGGTCCTCGCGGCCGAACTCTCGACCGATACCACCCAGCACTACCTGAACCAGATCGGCACCCGGCCGCTGTTATCGGCCCAGCAAGAGGCGCATTACGCCACCCTGGCCAAGGCGGGCGATTTCGACGCGCGCCAGAAGATGATCGAGCACAACTTGCGGCTCGTCGTCTCGATCGCCAAGCACTACATCAACCGCGGCGTCGTCCTGCTCGACCTGATCGAGGAAGGCAACATCGGCCTGATGCGTGCCATCGACAAGTTCGAGCCCGAGCGCGGCTTCCGTTTCTCGACCTACGCCACCTGGTGGATCCGCCAGAGCATCGAACGCGCCATCATGAACCAGGCGCGCACGGTGCGCCTGCCGGTGCACATGGTGCGCGAGCTGAACGCCGTGCTGCGCGCCAAATACCACCTGGAAGCCCAGCACCACGACGGCAAGGAAGCAAGTAGCGAGGATATCGCCAGCCTGGTCGGCCGCCCGGTGGAGGAGGTACAGGACATCCTGGCGCTGTCCGAGCATGCCGCCTCGCTCGATGCGCCGCTCGACAACGATCCCGGTTCCAGCCTCATGGACATGTTGCCAGGGGAAATGGACGATAGTCCCGATGCGCGTGCCGAGCAGCACGAGATGACGCAACTGGTGCGCGACTGGCTCACGCGCTTGCCGGAAAAGCAGCGCCTGGTCGTGATGCGCCGCTTCGGGCTCGACAACGACGATCCGGCCACGCTGGAAACCCTGGCCGAGCAGATGGGCGTCACGCGCGAACGGGTGCGCCAGATCCAGCAGGAAGCCCTAGTCAAGCTCAAGCGGGCCATGGCGGCACGTGGCGTCGTGCGCGATTCCTTGCTATGATGCGGCCGGTCTTGTGAGCTGAATATTGCCGTGGTGCGGTCCCGCGCCGCGGCAGCTGACCAGGGTCGGGCCATCGAGTCTATCGTCTGATCCGCTTTCCATTGTTTACCCTTCCGCGTGGGCACAGCGTGCCTTGCCGGCCGCGCCCACCCTACCTATACGTCTCCGCTCCACGCTACCTATGCAAGAAACCTTTATCGAAATTAAGTCACTCGACGCGGATGCGCGCGGCGTCGGCCACCTCGAGAACGAAGACGGCACCCCGGGCAAGGTGATCTTCGTCGAAGATGCGCTGCCGGGCGAGCGCGTCAGCTACGAGGTCAAGCGCAAGAAGAAGAACTGGGAAGCCGGCCGCATGGTCACGCTGCAGCGCGCTTCGTCGATGCGCGTCGAGCCGCGCTGCGAGCACTTCGGCTATTGCGGCGGCTGCTCGATGCAGCACCTGGAGCCGACCGCCCAGGTGGCGATCAAGCAGCGCACGCTGGAAGACAACCTCTGGCACCTGTCCAAGGTGAAGGCCGAGAACATCATGCGGCCGATGTACGGACCGACCTGGGGCTACCGCTACCGCGCGCGCCTGTCGGTGCGCCACGTCGAGAAAAAGGGCACCGTGCTGGTGGGCTTCCACGAGCGCGCGTCCTCGTATGTCGCCGACATCCGTTATTGCCACATCCTGCCGCCCCACCTGGGTGGCATGCTGATGCCGCTGCGCGAACTGGTCGGTTCGCTGTCGATCTACAACCAGATGCCGCAGATCGAAGTGGCCGTCGGCGAGGAAAGCACGGCGCTGGTGCTGCGCATCATGGCGCCGCTGTCGGCCAAGGACGAGGAACTGGTCAAGGCCTTTGCCGACGAGTGGGGCATCCACTGGTGGCTGCAGCCGAAGGGGCCGGACACGGTCCACGAGTTCTACCCGCTCAAAGGGGATCCGAACTACCGTGAGCTGTACTACACGCTGCCCGAGTTCGGCGTGCGCATGCCCTTCAAGCCGACCGACTTCACCCAGGTGAACCACCAGATCAACCGCGCCCTGGTGCACAAGGCGCTGACCCTGCTGGAGGTGCAGCCGCAGGACCGCGTGGCCGATCTCTTCTGCGGCCTGGGCAACTTCACGCTGCCGCTGGCGACGCAGGCGCGCGAAGTCGTCGGCATCGAGGGCAGCACCGTGCTCAGCGCGCGCGCGCTCGACAATGCCAAGGCGAATGGGCTATCGGAAAAGACGACCTTTTACACGCGCAACCTGTTCGAAGTCACGGCCGATGACCTCGTCGCGCTGGGCCGTTTCGACCGCATGCTGATCGACCCGCCACGCGACGGTGCGATTGCGCTGGCGCTGGCCCTGGCCGAATTGCGCGAAAGCGGCAAGACCGAATTCCTGCCGCAGCGCCTCGTCTACGTGTCGTGCAGCCCGTCGACGCTGGCACGCGATGCCGGCATCCTGGTACACCGCGCCGGCTATGTGATGCAGAAGGCGGGCGTGGTGAACATGTTCCCGCATACCTCGCACGTCGAGTCGATCGGAGTGTTCGAGCTGGCATAGGCCTGATTCACTGCGCTGGCATTCGCGCCACGTAGGGTGGGCGCCCTGTGCCCACGCTGTAGAGCATCTCGTCGGCCGAATCGTGCAGCCAAGGGATGCCTCTCGATTGCCCATGCATCGCACCGCGTGGGCGCGGAGTGCCTACCCTACGAATGACGAACGAAAAAAAGCCGACCCGCGGGTCGGCTTTTTCGTTCAGGAACCCGAATCAGTCGTCGCCGCCGAAGATGCCCAGCAGGCGCAGCAGGCTGGTGAAGACGTTGAACACGTCCAGGTAGATCGCCAGCGTGGCGGTGATGTAGTTGGTTTCGCCGCCGTTGACGACGCGCTGCACGTCGTACAGGATGAAGGCCGAGAAGATGGCAATGGCCAGCACCGAGATCACGATGGTCAGCAGCGGCATGTTCAGGAAAATGTTCGCCACGGCCGCGAGCAGGATCACGACCGTGCCGGCGATCAGCCAGCTGCCCATGCCCGAGAAATCGCGCTTGGTGGTGGTGGCGATGCTTGCCATGACGGCGAACACGCAGGCCGTGCCGCCGAAGGCCGTCATGATCAGGCTGGCGCCGTTCGAGTAGCCGAGCGTGTGGCGCAGCAGCGGCGTGAGCATCAGGCCCATGAAGAAGGTGAAGCCGAGCAGGACGAACACGCCGAGCGTCGATTCCTTCGTCTTTTCGATGGCGAACATGAAGCCAAAGGCGATCAGCATGAAGACGATGAAGCCCATGAAGCCGCTGAACATGGGCAGGTTCATCGATACGCCGACGAAGGCGCCGAGCACGGTCGGGATCATCGACAGCGCCAGCAGCCAGAATGTGTTGCGCAATACCTTGTTGCGCGCGACCTGGCCGACGGCCACGTCATAGGCAGGTTGCTTTTGCAGGATAGGGTTCATGATGCCTCCGGTTCGATTGATTGATCGCCTTGCATGCTGCGATGTCGATGCAGCCATGCGTCCAGCATAGCATGCTGGCCCCACCGGGAGCACGTCCTTAAGCAATGCATAAGGCAACTCCCGGCGGACACTGCAGGAAACCCCGGCAAACCTGCTGCGCGTCGGATTGTCGCCCTGCGATGCTCGCTGTACCGTCGTACAGCTGCGCTTCTCGGGCAACACTCCTTCCGCTCGCTACGGTTTTCCGGGGTTTCCAGATCTTGCACCACGTGGCAAACAAGCGCACGCCAGATTGACAAGGCGGTTTTTCGCCGCCACTCTACCACCTGGGCGGGCCCCGTCGCAATATCGGCTATATGGGGCGAGGTATGGTAAAATCAAAGGTTGATTGAGTTTTCAACTTCTCGATTTAAACCTTTCTTTTTATTGGAGTTTTTTCATGGCAATCGAACGCACCCTGTCGATCATCAAACCAGACGCAGTTGCAAAAAACGTGATCGGCCAAATCTACAGCCGCTTCGAAGGCGCTGGCCTGAAGATCGTCGCCGCTCGCATGACCCAGCTGTCGCGCGAACAGGCTGAAGGTTTCTACGCTGCTCACAAAGAGCGCGGCTTCTTCAAGGACCTGGTCGACTTCATGGTGTCGGGCCCTGTCATGATCCAGGCCCTGGAAGGCGAGAACGCCGTCCTGAAGCACCGCGACCTGATGGGCGCGACCGATCCGAAGAAAGCTGAAAAAGGCACCATCCGCGCCGATTTCGCCGATTCGATCGATGCCAACGCCGTCCACGGTTCGGACGCTGTCGAAGCTGCAAAAGTGGAAATCGCTTTCTTCTTCCCAGAACTGAAGTAATGCAGTAACCGGTCGACGACGTCGGCCGAAGCATGACTTTCGCATCAAGAACCGCTCGCCCAGTGCCCCGGGCCCGGCGAGCGGGTCGGTACCACGTTTCCTGCATTATTTTTAAGGTTTCAAGAACATCATGACGACTCTCACCAACCTGCTGGACTTCGATCCCGCGCAGCTCGTCGCTTATTGCGCCGAATTGGGTGAGAAGCCGTTCCGCGCCAAGCAGCTGCAGCGCTGGATCCACCAGTTCGGAGCAAGCAGCTTCGACGACATGACCGATCTGGCCAAGTCGCTGCGCGAAAAACTGAAAACCCGCGCCGAAGTGCGCGCGCCGGGCATCATCAGCGACCACACCTCGACCGACGGCACGCGCAAGTGGCTGGTCGACGTCGGCGACGGCAATGCCGTGGAAACCGTGTTCATCCCGGAAGAAAACCGCGGCACGCTGTGCATTTCCACGCAAGCCGGCTGCGCCGTCAACTGCCGCTTCTGCTCGACCGGCAAGCAGGGCTTCAACCGCAACCTCACCGTGGCCGAGATCATCGGCCAGCTGTGGATGGCCGAGTTCGAACTGCGCCGTACCAAGGGCATCGAACCGGGTCCGAAGGGCGAGCGCCAGATCACCAACGTGGTGATGATGGGCATGGGCGAGCCGCTGCTGAACTACGAGCCGACCGTCACCGCGCTGAAGCTCATGCTCGACGACAACGCCTACGGCCTGTCGCGCCGCCGCGTGACCCTGTCGACCTCGGGCGTGGTGCCGAACATCGACAAGCTGAGCCAGGATTGCCCGGTCGCGCTGGCGGTGTCGCTGCACGCCTCGAACGACAAGCTGCGCGACATTCTGGTGCCGCTGAACAAGAAATACCCGCTGCGCGAACTGCTGGCATCGTGCAAGCGCTACCTCGAATTCGCCCCGCGCGATTTCATCACCTTCGAGTACTGCATGCTCGACGGCTTCAACGACAGCGACGAACATGCGCGCGAACTGATCGCCCTGGTGAACGACCCGGCTATCGGCATCAACTGCAAGTTCAACCTGATTCCGTTCAATCCCTTCCCGGAGTCGGGCCTGTTCCGCTCGAAGAATCCGCGCATCAAGGCCTTTGCCCAGGTGCTGATGGATGCCGGCATCGTCACCACCGTGCGCAAGACGCGCGGCGACGACATCGATGCCGCCTGCGGCCAGCTGGCAGGCGAAGTGCAGGACCGTACCCGGGTTGCCCAACGCATGGAAAAAATGGCTGAGTACCAGAAGAAGTTCGGCGCCGATTTCGGCCGCATCGTGGAGATTGATTCTTGAACGGCGCGGCAGCTGGCGCAAGGGCGAAGCGCGTGAAGGGCAAGGCCCTGGCCGCACGCCTGGTGGCCGCATCCGTGCTGGCCCTGTTGACGGCCTGTGCCGGCACCGGCACCGGCGGCGGCGAGCTCAAGACCGCGTCCGACCAGACCACGGCCGAGAAGCGCGCCTTCATCCGCGTGCAGCTGGCCGTCGGCTACTACCAGCAGGGCAAGTACGAGATCGCCCTGGACGAGATCAAGCAGGCCCTCAAGGCGGACCCGAACTATGCCGAGGCCTACGGCATGCGCGCGCTGATCTATACCGCCATGAACGAGCTGCGCCTGGCCGAAAGCAACTACGAACAGGCGCTGCGCCTGGCGCCGAATAATCCCGAGCTGGCCAACAACTACGGCTCCTTCTTGTGCCAGTCGGCGAACCGCCCGCTTGATGCCATGCGCTACTTCGAGCAGGCCCTGAACAACCGCAGCTATGCAACGCCCGTCAGCGCCCAGGTCAACGCCGCCCAGTGCAGCTTCAAGACCCGCAATGTCGATGCCGCCGAGCGCTACCTGCTCAATGCGGTACGCATCAACCCGGACCTGCCGGCAGTGAACGCTGGCCTGGCCCGGGTCTACTACGAGCGGCGCGACTACCAGCGCGCCGGTTTTTTCATACACCGCCTGACAGAGTTGTCGACACTCGACAACCTGCCCGCCGATGCGTTGTGGCTCGCCCTGCGGGTCCAGCGTAAACTGGGCGAACGCTCGATGGAAGCCAGCCTGGTCGCGCAGCTGCGGCGGCGCTTCCCCGGCTCGCCCGAATACCTGGCGTACGAGCGCGGGGCTTTTGATGAGTGAGACGAGAATGACTTCTGAGCGCACAGACCAGAGCGCCACGCCAGGCAACCACCACAGCCATCCGGGCGCGACGCTGGCAGCCCAACGCGAAGCCATGGGCTGGAGCGTCGAGCAGGTGGCCGAGCAGCTCAAGCTGACCGTGCGCCAGGTGGTGGCGATCGAAGCAGCCGATTATGCTTCGCTGCCCGGTCCGGCCGTGACGCGCGGCTTCGTGCGCGCCTACGCCAAGATCCTGCGCCTCGACCCGGCTCCGCTGGTGGCGATGATCCCGATGGATAATCCTGTCGTCAGCGACGACGGCGCCGCGCTGCGCCGCGATCGGGCCTCCTCGCGTCCGACCTCGTTCTCGCATTCGCGCTATCCGACCCACGGCAAGCGCTCGAGCCTGCCGCTGGGCTGGATCGCCGGCGTCATCGTCCTCGCTGCCGCCGCAGGCGCCGCCTGGCATTTCGGCCTGGTCTCGCTGCCGGGCAGCGCGAGTACGCCTGCCGGTAACGAAGCGGGCATGGGCACGCCGGCCGAGAACGGCACCGTGGCCGCGCCGGCCGCCGTGCCCGAACACGATACCTCGGTGCCGCTGATCTCGGTGCCGGCGCCTGCCGACGGCGCTGCTGCCGGTGCTGGCACGCCTGCCGCCCCGGCCGCCGGCACTGGCGCGGCGCCGGCTGCCACGCCGGGCGCCACCGGCACCGTGACCACGACCACCCCGGCCACCGCCACGCCGGCCGCGACGGCACAGGCGGCGACCGCACCGGCGGCGACCGCACCGGCGGCGCCGGCTGCCGCTCCCACGGGCGCCAACACCCGGTGCTGAAGGTGAACGCCGATTCCGGATCGAAGTGCGTCCGCAGGGCGGCAAGGCGCTGATCTCGCGCCTGGTACGTGCAGGCAGCACCGAGACGGTCGAGATTCCGGGCACGGCGACCCTGGTCGTCGGCAATCCGACAGGCGTGACGGCCACCCTGCGCGGCGCGGCGGTGGCGCTGCCGCCGGTGCCGGGCAAGACGATCTCCCGCATTACGATCAAGTAAGGATCGGACAAGCCGCGGAGCTGGCTGGCCTGTGTGCCGGCGGCTCCCACGCCAACGTTTAACGATGAATGCAATGAATGCTATGAACCTGCCAATTCCGTCCGGCCCCCTGGCGCGCCGCGCCAGCCGCCGCGTGCTGGTCCAGCACGGCGAGCGCAAGGTCTGGATCGGCGGCGACGCCCCGGTGGTCGTGCAGTCGATGACCAACACCGACACCGCCGACGTCATCGGTACCGCGATCCAGGTCAAGGAGCTGGCCCGTGCCGGCTCCGAGATGGTGCGCATCACCGTCAACAACCCGGAAGCGGCCGCCGCCGTGCCCGCCATCCGCGAGCAGCTCGACAGGATGGAGGTCGATGTGCCGCTGGTGGGCGACTTCCATTACAACGGCCACATCCTGCTGCGTGACTTCCCGGAGTGCGCGCGCACGCTGTCGAAGTACCGCATCAACCCGGGCAACGTGGGGCAGGGCGCCAAGCGCGACGCCCAGTTCGCCCAGATGATCGAAGTGGCGATCCAGTACGACAAGCCGGTGCGCATCGGCGTCAACTGGGGCAGCCTCGACCAGAGCCTGCTGGCGCGCATCATGGACGAGAACGCGGCACGCGCGAACCCGTTCAGTGCCCAGGCCGTCATGTACGAAGCCTTGATCACCTCGGCGATCGAGAACGCCGTGCGCGCCGCAGAGATCGGCCTGGCGAAGGACAAGATCATCCTGTCGTGCAAGGTCTCGGCCGTGCAGGACCTGATCGCCGTCTACCGCGAGCTGGCGCGCCGCTGCGACTACCCGCTGCACCTCGGTCTCACCGAGGCGGGCATGGGCAGCAAGGGCATCGTCGCCTCGACCGCCGCGCTGTCGGTGCTACTGCAGGAAGGCATCGGCGACACCATCCGCGTGTCGCTCACCCCGGAACCGGGCGGCGACCGCACGAAGGAAGTCATCGTGTCGCAGGAAATCCTGCAGACCATGGGCCTGCGCAAGTTCACCCCGATGGTGATCGCCTGCCCGGGCTGCGGCCGCACCACGTCGACCGTGTTCCAGGAATTGGCCGACAACATCCAGACCTTCCTGCGCGATTCGATGCCGGAGTGGAAGAAGTCCTATCCCGGCGTGGAAGCGATGAACGTGGCCGTGATGGGCTGCATCGTCAATGGTCCCGGCGAATCGAAGCATGCCAACATCGGCATCAGCCTGCCCGGTACGGGCGAATCGCCGGCGGCGCCGGTGTTCGTCGATGGGCAGAAGGTGGCGACGCTGCGCGGCGAGCGGATCGTCGATGAGTTCCAGAACATCGTGCTGGAATATGTGAAGAAGAATTACGGAACGCAAAACGAAGTCGCGATTTGATCTTGTAGGGTGGGCTCTCGAGCCCACGCGGTCGTGCTTGTGCATGCCGCAATGTCTCAGACAGCCCGACAGCTCGCATACCGTACCGCGTGGGCATGAATGCCCACCCTACGAAAAGCAACCCCGCCTATAAGCGGAAAGTAGAAGAACATATGTCCAAACCAGAAAAAATCGTTGCCATCAAAGGCATGAACGACATCCTCCCGGCTGACGCGCCGCTGTGGGAGCTGTTCGAGAACACCGCCGAGACCATCCTCAAAAGCTACGGCTACCAGAAGATCGTCACGCCCATCGTCGAGGAAACCGGCCTGTTCGCGCGCGCCATCGGCGCCGTCACCGACATCGTCGAGAAGGAAATGTATTCCTTCACCGATTCGATGAACGGCGACCAGCTGACGCTGCGTCCGGAAGGCACGGCCGGCGTGGTGCGCGCGGTGCTCGAGCATAACCTCGTGTACGACGGCCCGAAACGCCTCTGGTACAAGGGCCCGATGTTCCGCCACGAGCGTCCGCAGCGCGGCCGCTATCGGCAGTTCTTCCAGTTCGGCGCAGAAGCCGTCGGCTTTACCGGCCCGGACATCGACGCCGAACTGATCATGCTGTGCCGTCGCCTGTGGGACGACCTGGGCTTGCAGAACGTGCGCCTGGAATTGAACTCGATCGGTAACGCGGAAGAGCGCAACCGCCACCGCGCCGACCTGATCGCCTATTTCGAACAGCACACGGACGTGCTCGACGCCGAGGCCAAGCGCCGCCTGCATGCCAACCCGCTGCGCATCCTGGACACCAAGAACCCCGCCATGCAGGAAATGGTGAACGGCGCGCCGCAGCTGCTGTCTTATCTCGGCGAGGAATCGCTCGCGCACTTCGAAGGCGTCAAGCGCCTGCTGGACCGCAACAACGTGCAATACACGGTGAATCCGCGCCTGGTGCGCGGCCTCGACTACTACAACCGCACCGTGTTCGAATGGGTCACCGAGGAACTCGGCTCGCAGGGCACGATCTGCGCCGGCGGCCGCTACGATCCGCTGATCGAAACCTTCGGCGGCAAGGCCACGCCGGGCGTCGGTTTCGCGATGGGCATCGAGCGCATCATCGAGCTGATGAAAGGCCTGGGCGAACCGGCACAGCCGAGCCAGTGCGACGTCTACATGGTGCACGCGGGCGAGGAAGCGCAGGTGCAGGCCTTCATCCTGGCCGAGCGCCTGCGCGATGCAGGCCTGGACGTTGTGTTACATTGCGCAACGCCAACAGGCGCGGGCAGCTTCAAGAGCCAGATGAAGAAGGCCGACGCCAGTGGCGCGGCCTTTGCCGTGATCCTGGGCGAAGACGAAGTGGCGCAGGGCGTGGCGGCGGTGAAGTCGCTGCGTGGCGAGGCTGGCGAACAGCAGCAGGCCAGCGTGCCCTTCCTGGAAGTGGTCGACCACGTCGTCGATGCCATCGTCGGCGATCACGATCACGACCACGATCACGTGCATTACCACCCGTAAGCCAGGCGGCCGACGGCATTCGAACCACCGACTCACCATTCCATCATTATTAGAAGAAGCGACTCATGGCATACGACCTCGAAGAACAAGAACAGATTGCAACTTTCAAGGCATTCTGGTCCAAGTACGGCAACCTGATCATGTGGGTACTGATCCTGGCGCTGGGCTCCTTCGCCGTTTATAACTACTGGAAGAAGATGCAGCGCGACCAGTCGGTCGAGGCATCGGCTCTGTACGAAAGCATGACCGACGCCGCTGGCGCGAAGGACAATGCCAAGGCCCAGCGCATCGCCGGCGATATCCAGTCGAAATTCAAGCGCACCGCCTACGCGCAGATGAGCGCGCTGGCCGCCGCCAAGACCGCTTTCGAGGCGAACGACCTGAAAGCCGCGCGCGCCCAGCTGCAGTGGGTGATCGACAACGGCAACGACGAGTACAAATCGGTGGCCCAGCTGCGCCTGGCCGGCGTGCTGCTGGACGAAAAGGATTACGCGGGCGCCATGAAACTGCTCGACGCGCAATACCTGCCACAGTTCAGCGCCGAAGTGGCCGACCGCAAGGGCGACGTGCTGGTCGCGCAGAACAAGATCACGGAAGCACGCGCCGCCTACGTCCAGGCGCTGGCCGCGATGGGTCCGAAGCATCCGGGCAGCCAGCTGGTGCGTATCAAGCTCGAAGCCATCGGCGGAACCGCGCCGGAAGCGAAGGATGCCGCGAAAGCCGCCGCCTGAGCGATTGCCGGTGGAGCGGCCCGCGCCCGCCGTTCTGGCGAGCGCGGGCTTTGTGGCTTTCATGCCCTTTGCTGGATCTTTTGTTTCCCTTACGTCCTCAACAGACTTAGAACAAGGTAAAAAGAAAAATGCGTATTACCCGTAAGCTGCTTGGTGCCGGTGTCCTGGCCCTGATGACGGGCTGCTCGACCCTGAGCTCGCTCAATCCGTTTTCGTCGAAGTCGAAAGGCAACGAGCCTGCGCCCCTCGTCGAGCTGAAAGGCACGATGGCGGTGCGCACCGCGTGGAAGCTCGATATCGGCAAGGCGCACGGCAACCAGTTCTCGCCTGCGCTGGCGGGTAACACCGTGATCGTCGCAAGCACCGACGGCACCATCGCCCGCGTCGAAGCGGCCGACGGCCGCCAGCTCTGGCGCGTGAAGGCCGATTCCGAGCTGACCGCCGGCGTCGGCACCGACGGCAACGTGATCGCCGTCGGCGGTGCCGATGGCGTCCTGATGGCCTTCGACATGGACGGCAAGACACTGTGGAAAACCCAGCTGTCGAGCGAAATCCTCTCGAGCCCGGCAGTGGGGCAGGGCATCGTCGTGGCACGTTCGATCGACAACCGCATCGTCGGCATCGACGCCGCCACCGGCCAGAAGAAGTGGACCGTGCAGCGTGCAACGCCGCCGCTCACGCTGCGCACCGCGCCGGGCATGGTGGTCTACGACAAGGACGTGATCATCGCCCAGCCGGCTGGCAAGCTCGGCGCCTTCCTACTCGCCACCGGCGCGCCGCGCTGGGAAGTCGAAGTCGGCCAGGCGCGCGGCGCCACCGAACTGGAACGCGTGACCGACATCGGTGGCGCCCCGACCATCTTCGAAACCGACGTCTGCGCCGCCAGCTACCGGGGCGTGTCGCCTGCTACGAGCTGAGCTCGGGCACGCCGCGCTGGACGCGCGACATCTCCTCGCTGGTGGGCGTCGCCGTCGACCAGCGCTTCGTCTTCGCCGCCGACGACAAGGGCGCGCTGAACGCCTTCGTCCGCGACGGCGGCGCCAGCGCCGGAAGAACGACAAGCTGGCCTTCCGCAGCCTGTCGACCCCGGTCTCGTATGGCCGCGCGGTCGCGGTCGGCGATTACGAGGGCTATGTGCACTTCCTGTCGCGCGAGGACGGCAGCTTCCTGGCGCGCGCCGCCACCGACGGCAGCGCCATCACCGGCACGCCGGTCGTCGCCGGATCGAACCTGATTTTTCAAACACAAAACGGAACAGTGACCGCCATCGCGGTCGAATAACACACTACATGAAGCCGGTAATTGCACTCGTTGGTCGCCCGAACGTCGGAAAGTCGACCCTATTCAACCGCCTGACCCGTTCGCGCGACGCGCTGGTGGCCGATCTTCCTGGCCTGACGCGCGACCGCCACTACGGTGAAGGGCGTATCGGCGAGCGCCCGTTCCTGGTCATCGACACCGGCGGCTTCGAGCCGGTCGCCAAGGACGGCATCATGCACGAGATGGCCCTGCAGACGAAGCAGGCCGTGGCAGAAGCCGACATCGTCGTCTTCATCGTCGACGGCCGCCAGGGCCTGACTCCGCACGACAAGACCATCACCGACTTCCTGCGCAAGTCCGGCCGCCGCGTCATGCTCGTCATTAACAAGAGCGAGGGCATGAAGTACACGTCCGTCACCGCCGAGTTCTATGAACTGGGCATGGGCGACCCGTACGTCATCTCGGCCGCCCACGGCGACGGCGTCACCGACCTCGTCAACGAGGCGCTCGACCTGGCCTTCGCGGCGCGTCCCGCCGATGAGGAAGAACTGGAAAACCAGGACCGCGGCGTCAAGATCGCCCTGGTCGGCCGCCCGAACGTGGGCAAGTCGACCCTGATCAACACCCTGGTCGGCGAGCAGCGCGTGATCGCCTTCGACATGCCGGGTACCACCCGCGACTCGATCGAGGTGCCGTTCGAACGCGACGGCAAGCAGTACACGCTGATCGACACGGCCGGTATCCGCCGCCGCGGCAAGGTGTTCGAAGCGATCGAGAAGTTCTCGGTCGTCAAAACCCTGCAGTCGATCACCGAGGCGAATGTGGTCGTGCTGATGCTCGACGCTCAGCAAGATATTTCCGAGCAGGATGCGCACATCGCCGGCTTCATCCTTGAGTCGGGCCGCGCCCTGGTGGTGGCGGTCAACAAGTGGGATGGCTTGACCTCCGACCAGCGCGACGAGGTCAAGAACACGATGGACCGCAAGCTCGACTTCCTGGGCTTTGCTGAAACGCGCTTCATCTCGGCGCTGAAGGGCACCGGCATCAAGCAACTCATGGCGTCGGTGGACACGGCCTATGCCGCGGCGACGGCCAACCTGTCGACGCCGCGCCTGACGCGCGCACTCCAGGAAGCGGTCGAGAAGCAGGAGCCGAAGCGCAAGGGCACCTCGCGTCCGAAGATGCGCTACGCCCACCAGGGCGGCCAGAACCCGCCGATCATCGTCATCCACGGCAATGCGCTCGACGGCATCACCGAGCCCTACAAGCGCTACCTGGAAAAGCACTTCCGCGACACCTTCAACCTGATCGGCACTCCGCTGCGGATTGAATTGAAGAGCGGCAAGAACCCGTTCGCCAGGGACAAGGCATAAGGCGTGATTGTCCAGCCGCTGCGCGGGAAACTTATCCCATCCTTAAGCGCAGCGGTTTTGCTGGAAACGCAAGCCTAGCAGTACGACAGGGAGCGGCAAAACAGGTTAAAGTACCTCAAGGCCATCGTTCGCATCCGCTGAATCTTGCCCCGTGCACTTGAAAAGGGGGCGCTCGCCTCCATTTTTTAAACTACAACAACATTACGGAGCTGTTATGAGCAACAAAGGGCAACTGTTACAAGACCCATTCCTCAATGCCTTGCGCAAGGAGCATGTCCCAGTCTCGATCTACCTGGTCAACGGGATCAAGCTGCAAGGCCATATCGAGTCGTTCGATCAGTACGTCGTCCTGCTCCGCAACACTGTGACCCAGATGGTGTACAAGCATGCCATTTCGACCGTTGTCCCGGCCCGGGCCGTCAACCTCAACCTCGACTCCGAAGCCGAGTAAGGCCGATGGCTGACGCCCCCGGCAACAACAGCACCCGCGCCGTCCTCGTCGGCGTCGATTTCGGCGCCGTCGATTTCACGGCCAGCCTCGAAGAGCTGGGCTTGCTGGCCAGCTCTGCCGGCGCGGAACCGATCGACACGATTACCGCCAAGCGCAACGCCCCCGACCCGGCCTATTTCGTCGGCAGCGGCAAGGCCGACGAAATCGGCGTTGCCGCCAAGGCGCTTGGCGCGGAACTCGTCATCTTCAACCACGCTCTATCCCCGGCGCAGCAGCGTAACCTCGAGCGCCGCCTGGAATTGCGCATCATCGACCGTACCAGCCTGATCCTCGACATCTTCGCGCAGCGCGCCAAGAGCCACGAGGGCAAGCTCCAGGTCGAGCTGGCCCAGCTGCAGCACCTGGCCACGCGCCTGATCCGCGGCTGGACTCACCTGGAACGCCAGAAGGGCGGTATCGGCCTGCGCGGTCCTGGCGAAACCCAGCTCGAGACCGACCGCCGCCTGATCGGCGAGCGCGTGAAAGCCTTGCGCACCCGCCTGACCAAGCTCCGCAAGCAACACGAAACCCAGCGCCGCGCGCGCAACCGCAATGCCACTTTCTCGGTGTCGCTGGTCGGCTATACCAATGCCGGCAAGTCGACCCTGTTCAACACGCTGACCAAGGCCGGCGTCTATGTCGCGAACCAGCTGTTCGCCACGCTGGACACCACCAGCCGCCGCCTGTATCTCGGCGACGAGACCGGCAGCGTCGTCATCTCCGATACCGTCGGCTTCGTGCGCGAACTGCCCCACCAGCTGGTGGCCGCTTTCCGCGCGACGCTGGAAGAAACCATCCACGCCGACCTGCTCTTGCACGTGGTCGACGGTTCCTCGCCGACCCGCATGGAGCAGATCGAGCAGGTCAACGAGGTCTTGCGCGAAATCGGCGCCGACCACATTCCGCAAATCCTCGTATGGAACAAGATTGATGCGGCCGACCTTCAGCCTGGGGTCGAGCGTGATGAATATGATAAAATCAGCCGCGTTTTTATCAGCGCCAGGAGCGGCGCCGGCCTCGATTTGCTGCGCGATGCGATTGTCGAGGCGGCCAGCTCCGACCGCGGTCTGACCCCTAAAAACGAAGAGCAGGACGATGCAGCGCCGGACCTTTCGATGGACGACTTGTCCAGCGATGCCGGCGAAAGTAATCCAACCTCCACCCATGTCGGGCCCCACTAAAAGCCTATGCTCGTTTCTTTATTCAAGAAGTTCGGCGTCAAACTGTCGCTGAACGCGCGGTCTGCCGCACCATCGCGCTGGGGGAAAACTCCCCAGGGTGACCCCAAGGCCCAGGAGGGCCGCCGCCCGGGCGAAGGTCCGCCCGACCTCGATCAAATGTGGCGTGATTTCAATGCGCGCCTGAACCGCCTGTTCGGCAGCCGTGGCAATGGCGATGGCGGCGCACCGTACCGCAACGAAGGCCGGGGCGTCGGCATCACGGCGTCCGTCATCGGCTTCATCGTGCTCCTGATCTGGCTCGCCAGCGGCGCCTTCATCGTGCAGGAAGGGCAGGTCGGCGTGGTCACCACCTTCGGCCGCCTGTCCCACACCACCGGGGCCGGTTTCAACTGGCGCTGGCCGGCGCCGATCCAGTCGCACGAAACGGTCAACGTCTCGCAGGTGCGCACCGCCGAAATCGGCTACCGCGACAACGTGCGCAACAAGCAGGGCGCCGAGGCGCTGATGCTGACCGACGACGAAAACATCATCGACATCCAGTTCGCGGTGCAGTACACGCTGAAGGATCCGGTCGCCTGGGTCTTCAACAACCGCGACCAGGACCTGACGGTGCACCAGGTTGCCGAGACGGCGATCCGCGAAGTGGTCGGTAAAAGCAAGATGGACTTCGTGCTGTATGAAGGCCGCGAGAAGGTCGCCGTCGACGTCCACACGATGATGCAGAAGATCGTCGACCGCTACAACCTTGGCGTGTTGATCACGAACGTGACGATGCAGGCGGTGCAGCCGCCCGAGCAGGTGCAAAGCGCCTTTGATGACGCCGTGAAGGCCGGCCAGGACCGTGCCCGCGCCCGCAACGAAGGCGAAGCCTATGCCAACGACGTGATCCCGCGCGCACGCGGCGCCGCCTTCCGCCTGCTGCAGGATGCGGAAGCCTACCGTTCGATGGTGGTCGAAAACGCCACCGGTAACGCGGCGCGCTTCAACCAGGTGGTGGTGGAATACGCCAAGGCACCGGGCGTGACGCGCGACCGCATGTACATCGACACGATGCAGCAGATCTTCAGCAGCACCAGCAAGGTCATGGTCGATGCCAAGTCGGGTTCGAACCTGCTCTACCTGCCGCTCGATAAATTGATCGCCCAGGTTGCCGCCAACGACGCCGCCACCGGCAGCGCCCGTTCCGGTCCCGTGGCTGTGCCGCAGGAGGGGGCCAACGCCGCCACGCCGACGCAGGAAGTGATGCAAACCATTGAATCGGTGCGCCAGCGCGACAGCCGCAGCCGCGATTCCCAACGTGACCGGGAGAGCCGCTGATGAACCGCCTCGTAACCATTTTCGTGGCGGGCTTCATTGCCCTGATGCTGCTGTCCTCGACCGTCTTCGTGGTCGACCAGCGCCGCTTCGCCATCGTTTTCGCCCTGGGTGAAGTGCGCGAGGTGATTGCCGAGCCGGGCCTGCACTTCAAGCTGCCGCCGCCGTTCCAGAACGTGATCTATCTCGACAAGCGCATCCTGACGCTGGATACGCCGGATGCCGACCGCTTCATCACGGCCGAGAAGAAGAACATCCTGGTCGACGCCTTCGTCAAGTGGCGCATCGAACAGCCGCGCCTGTACTACGTCAGCTTCAACGGCGACGAGCGTGCTGCCGTGAACCGCATGTCGCAGATCGTCAAGGCTGCCCTGAACGACGAGATCACCAAGCGCACCGTGCGCGAAGTGATTTCCGGCGAGCGTGGCGCGGTGATGGACGCGGTGCGCAACAAGGTCATCGCCGAAGCCAGGCAGATCGGTGTCGGCATCGTCGACGTGCGCCTCAAGCGCGTGGACTACATCGACCAGATCAACGCCTCGGTCTACGACCGCATGCGCGCCGAGCGCGCCCGCGTGGCCAATGAACTGCGCTCGACCGGTTCGGCCGAATCGGAGCAGATCCGCGCCGACGCCGACCGCCAGCGCACCGTGATCCTGGCCGAAGCCTTCCGCGAAGCCGAGAAGATCAAGGGCGAGGGCGACGCCAGGGCGTCCGCGATCTATGCCGAATCCTTCGGCAAGAACCCCGAGTTCTACCGCTTCTACCGCTCCCTCGAAGCCTACCGCGCCAGCTTCAAGGCCCACGGCGACGTGATGGTGATCGACTCGAATTCGGAGTTCTTCAAGTACTTCAGGAACCAGGGCAGCAAATAAGCCGCCAGTGAGCAAAAAGCGCCGCGTACTCCGCGGCGTTTTTTTTGCGACCGAGCGATGGCCGCCGCGCCGCGTAGGGTAGGCGGGTTTCCCGCCTGCGCGTTCAACGGACAGATGAAGGATCGCAGACCGGTTGGCAGATGAAGAATCGCAGGCCGGTTGGCATACGGCTGTTGAACGCGTAGGCGGCATAGCCGACTACCCTACGGTAGAAGCGCCCGCAACGCGATCGATTATGTGCACCGCGCCGCGTAGGGTAGGCGGGTTTCCCGCCTACGCGTTCAACGGATAGATGAAGGATCGCAGAGCGGTTAGCAGATGAAGAATCGCAGAGCGGTTGGCATACGGCTGTTGAACGCGTAGGCGGCATGGCCGCCTACCCTACGCTAGAGGCGCCCGCAACGCGATCGATTATGTGCACCGCGCCGCGTAGGGTAGGCGGGTTTCCCGCCTACGCGTTCAACGGACAGTTGAAGGATCGCAGACCGGTTAGCAGATGAAGAATCGCAGAGCAGTTGGCATACGGCTGTTGAACGCGTAGGCGGCGCAGCCGCCTACCCTACGGTAGAAGCAGGGGCACGGCAGGGCGGGCACCGTAACTCGGGCATTTAGCCCGAGTTACCCCACGGGGAAGTCTGACCAGTGTTCGCGGTGTTTCGGCACAGTGTTGTCCCGACGAACAGGCTAACTCTGCGCATCAGACGCGCTAACAATTGTCATCGTTCCGCGTGGGCACGGAGTGCCCACCCTACCAAGTTCGAGTGGCAATCCGGCAACCTATTGCCCGATCAGCCATCATCCACCCCCTGTCCCGGCCCAATTTCAGGTAAAATTGCCGATTCGGCGCCCGCTTCGTACTGCACAGGCACGCGCCCTTGCTTTGTCTGTTGCTCCGTTCTTAACAATCCATTAGCTGTTGCCCATGCCGAACTGGCTTTTGCCTGAGAATATCGCCGACGTCCTGCCGTCCGAAGCGCGCAAGATCGAAGAGCTGCGCCGCCTGATGCTCGACGCCTTCCGCCTGTACGGCTACGAGCTCGTGATGCCGCCGCTGCTCGAATACGTCGAGTCGCTGCTGGCCGGCGCCGGGGAAGATACCGACCTGCGCACCTTCAAGCTGGTCGACCAGCTGTCCGGACGCCTGCTCGGCCTGCGCGCCGACATGACCACCCAGGTCGCGCGCATCGATGCCCACCTGCTCAACCGCGATTCCGTCACCCGCCTGTGCTACGCCGGCAGCGTGCTGCATACCCGTCCGTCGGGCTTGCACGCCACCCGCGAACCGATCCAGATCGGCGCCGAGATCTACGGCCACGCCGGCCTCGAGGCCGATGCCGAGATCCAGGAACTGGCCCTCGCGTCCGTCGCCCTGGCAGGCTTCCTCGACGTGCGCCTCGACATGGCCCACGTCGGCGTGCTGCGCGCACTGCTGAACGAAGACCCGCTGGCGAAAAAAGACGAAGCCCAGATCACGGCGCTGCTGCGCGCGAAAGACACGCCCGGCCTGGACGAACTGACCCGCGCCTATGCCCCGGCCACCCGCGCCGCGCTGCTGGCGCTGCCGAACCTGTATGGCGACGTCGACGTGCTGGCCCGCGCGAAAGAGGTGCTGCCTGCGCTGCCGGGCATTACCCGCGCGCTGGCCGAACTGGCGGCGCTGGCGGCCGGCGCCATTGGCCGCGCGCAAGTGGCCATCGACCTGGCCGACCTGCGCGGCTACCAGTACGAAAGCGGCGCCATGTTCGCCCTCTACGTGCCGGGCCTGCCGAACGCCGTGGCGCGTGGCGGCCGCTACGACCACGTGGGCGAAGCCTTCGGGCGCGCCCGTCCGGCCACCGGCTTCTCGCTGGACTTGCGCGAGCTCGCGCGCCTCCTGCCGACGGCCGAACGCAAGCATTCGATCCGCGCCCCCTGGGGCAATGCGCCGGAGCTGCGCGAAAAAATCGCTGACCTGCGCAAGGCAGGCGAAGTCGTGATCCAGTCCATGCCGGGTCACGATAATGTTCAGGACGAGTTCGAGTGCGACCGCGTGCTCGTCCTCGAAGATGGAAATTGGATTCTCAAAAACTTAGGTTAAGTGATGTCAAATACAAACGTGGCAAAGAACGTCGTTGTCATCGGCACCCAGTGGGGCGATGAAGGCAAGGGTAAGATCGTCGACTGGCTGACCGATCACGCAGCGGGCGTCGTCCGTTTCCAGGGCGGCCATAACGCCGGCCATACGCTGGTCATCAACGGCCACAAAACCGCGCTGCAGCTGATCCCGTCGGGCATCATGCGCGAAGGCGTGGCCTGCTACATCGGCAACGGCGTGGTGGCCTCGGTGCCCCACCTGATGCAGGAGATCGACAAGCTGGCCCTGGCGGGCGTCGAAGTCGTGTCGCGCCTGATGATTTCCGAAGCCTGCCCCGCGATCCTGCCCTACCACGTCGCCATCGACCAGGCACGTGAAGCCAAGCGCGGCGTCAACAAGATCGGCACCACCGGCAAGGGCATCGGCCCGGCCTACGAAGACAAGGTCGCCCGCCGTGCGATCCGCATCGCCGACCTGTTGAGTGAAGCTCGATTTGCCGAGAAGCTCAAGGAAAACCTCGAGTACCACAACTTCGTGCTGACCAACTACCTGGGCGGCGAAGCGATCGACTTCCAGAAGACCTTCGACGACGCGATGGCACTCGTGCCGCGCCTGCGTCCGATGGTCGGCGACGTGTCGTCCGCACTGTACGCGGCGCATAAAGCCGGCGGCAAGCTGCTGTTCGAAGGCGCGCAGGGTTCGCTGCTCGACGTCGACCACGGCACCTATCCGTTCGTCACCTCGTCGAACTGCGTGGCGGGCAACGCCGCCGCCGGCGCCGGCGTCGGTCCTGGCATGCTGCACTACATCATGGGCATCACCAAGGCCTATACGACGCGCGTCGGTTCGGGCCCGTTCCCGTCGGAACTGCCAACCGATGCCGGCGTGGGGCGAGCACCTCTCGCGCGTGGGCCACGAGTTCGGCACCGTCACCGGCCGCGCCCGCCGCTGCGGCTGGTTCGACGCCGCGCTGCTGCGCCGCTCGGTCCAGATCAATGGCGTGTCGGGCATGTGCCTGACCAAGCTTGACGTGCTGGACGGCATCGAGTCGCTGAAGCTGTGCACCGGCTACAAGATCGACGGCCGCGATGTCGATATCTTCCCGGTCGGCGCCGAAGAAGCCGCCGCCTGCGTGCCGGTCTACGAGGAAATGCCGGGCTGGACCGAATCGACCGTCGGCGCCAAGACGATGGAAGAGCTGCCGGCCAACGCCCGTGCCTACATCAAGCGCATCGAAGAACTGGTCGGCATCCCGGTCGACATGGTCTCGACCGGCCCGGACCGCGTGGAAACGATCGTGCTGCGTCATCCGTTCGCAGCTTAATACAACAGGGACCTCGATCAACCGTCGCGAGCGGCAGTCGAGGTTCCCATAATAGGAATAGCCTGAAATGAATACCCCTGCATCGACCGACAACGACCTCTGGGTTTCCTGGGACGAGTACAACCGCCTGGTCGAGCGCCTGGCGCTGCAAGTCTATGAGTCAAACTGGAAGTTCGACATGGTCCTGTGCCTGGCGCGCGGCGGCGTGCGTCCTGGCGACGTCATCTCGCGCATCTTCGACGTGCCGCTGGCGATCCTGTCGACCAGCTCCTACCGCGAAGAAGCCGGCACCAAGCAGGGCAACCTGGACATCGCCAAGTACATGACGATGACCAAGGGTCCGCTGGCCGGCCGCATCCTGCTGGTCGACGACCTGGCCGACTCCGGCGTGACCCTGCAGCGCGTACGCGAGCACCTGCAGACGAATTATCCGGAAGTGAGCGAAGTGCGCTCGGCCGTCATCTGGGTGAAAGGTACCTCGGCATTCAAGCCGGACTACCACCTGGAAGACCTGCCGCACAACCCGTGGATCCACCAGCCGTTCGAAGACTACGATGGCCTGCGTCCGCACCAGTTGTCGGCCTGGATGAAGAAGTTCGAGAAGTAATCGCCAGCGGCCGTCCATGCCGTGCATGAACGAGAAAGCCGGGGCATGCCCCGGCTTTTTTCATTCTTTCAAATGTAAAACGCGACCCATGCAGATCGGTTAAGATTGCAAAAATGCTTTCGAGCGCCTGACAAAACCTTCATGGCCGCGTTGCAGCGTCTCGCCGTACCGGCGTACTGTCTTCGCGGTCCGCCGATGCGGCGCTGCGCCTCGCCTTGGGGCCCCCGGCCTCTAGGCCCCTGAAGGCTTTGTCAGCCGCTCTTGATCGATAGTATTTCAGAACAATAAGAACCATGACCCAAAGCTTCTTCCAGACCTTCATCCTCCTGATCCTCGTCACTGATCCTTTCGGCAACGTTCCCTTGTTCGCTACCGCTCTCAAGGACACTCCGGTCCACCGCCGTCCGCGCATTGTCGTGCGCGAGTGCGCGATCGCCTTCCTGTTGCTGCTGGTCTTCATGTTCTTCGGCCAGCACTTCCTGGCCGCGCTGCACCTGACGCCGATCGCGCTGCGTATCGGCGGCGCCGTCATTCTCCTGATCATCGCGATCCGCATGATCTTTCCCCACCCTGATGGCGTGCTCGGGCGTAGCGAGCATGGCGAACCCTTCATCGTGCCGCTGGCCATTCCCGCGCTGGCGGGGCCCTCGGCGCTGGCGACCGTGCTGCTGTTCAGTTCCGGCAGTACCTCCGAAACGCTCGTGCACGTGGCGGCGCTGGCGGCCGTGGGCGTGGTCTGGCTGGCCGTGTTCCTCAGTGCCGAACGCCTGCAGCAGAAGCTGGGGCCCCAGGTGATGACGGCCTTCGAGCGCCTGATGGGCCTGATCCTGACGGCGATGTCGGTCGAGATGCTGCTCGGTGGCATACGCGAATTCGTAAAGACCCTTTGAGATGAACGAAGCGCACCGCGGCGGCGCCGGCCCTGGCACACAGGGCGATACCTCTCCTGCGTCGCCGATGTTCCTCAGCGGCGGCGGGCAGATGGGCGCCCTGATGCGTGCGCATGACTGGTCCGCCTCGCCCCTGGGCGTACCCTCCGGCTGGCCGCAGGCCCTGCGTACGGTCGTGTCGCTGATGCTGAACTCGAAGTTTCCGATGTTCTGCGCCTGGGGCGAAAAGCTGGCCTTCCTCTACAACGACGCCTACATCGATGTACTGGGTGGCAAGCACCCGGCCGCGCTGGGCGAGCCGTTCGGGGACATCTGGGCTGAAATCTGGGCCGAGCTCGAGCCGTTGAGCCAACGCGCACTGGACGGCGAGGCGACCTATTTCGAAAAACTCCCGCTGCTGATGCGTCGTCATGGCTATGACGAGCAGACCTGGTTCACGTTTTCCTATTCCCCTGTGCGCAACGACGATGGCGCCATCGCCGGCGTGTATTGCGCCTGCGTCGAGGTCACCGGCCAGGTGCACGCGGAGCGCTACCGCGACGAAGAGAACAAACGGCTCGTCACCCTGTTCGAGCAGGCGCCAGGCATCATCGCCGTGCTGCGCGGCCCTGAACATGTGTTCGAGATCACCAACAAAAGTTACATGCAGCTGATCGGGCGGACCGACCTGGTCGGCAAGACCGCGCGCGAGGCCCTGCCTTACGTCGAAGGGCAGGGCTTCTTCGAGCTGCTCGACCACGTCTACAGTTCCGGCAAGCCTTTCGTCGGCCATGCGGTGCCTTTCGACCTGGCGCGCGAACCGGGCGGGCCGCTCGAACGCCGCTACCTCGATTTCATCTACCAGCCGATCCGCGATCCGCAGGGCCAGGTCGTCGGCATCTTCGTCGAAGGCAGCGACGTCACCCCGCGCAAGCAGATCGAGGACGAGCTGCGCGCCGCCAACCGCCAGAAGGACCAGTTCCTGGCGATGCTGGCGCACGAGCTGCGCAATCCGCTGGCGCCGATCACGACGGCCGCCCACCTGCTCAAGATGGGCACGCTCGAGCCGGGCGCCGTGCGCAATGCCAGCGAAATCATCGCGCGCCAGGCCGAGCACATGACCGATCTCGTCAACGACCTGCTGGACGTCTCGCGCGTCACCCGCGGCCTGGTCGAGCTGGAAAAGGAAGAGCTGGACGTGAACGCCGTCGTCTCCGGCGCCGTGGAGCAGGCGCGCCCGCTGATCGAAGGGCGCCGCCATGCGCTGACGCTCCAGCTGTCGGGCGAGCCGGTGCACGTGCTGGGCGACCGCACGCGCCTGGTGCAGGTGCTGTCGAACGTGCTCAACAATGCTGCCAAGTACACGCCCGTGGGCGGCCAGATTTCGCTGCGCGTCGACGCCCTCGATACCGAGGTGGTCGTCACGGTGCGCGACAACGGGATCGGTATCGAGCCCGACGTGCTGCCCTACATCTTCGACCTGTTCACCCAGGCCGAGCGCACGCCCGACCGCTCGCAAGGCGGCCTGGGGATCGGCCTGGCACTGGTCAGAGCCTGGTGGCGCTGCACGGCGGCAGCGTGGGCGTGCGCAGCGAGGCGCCGGGGCAGGGCAGCGAATTCGAGGTCCGCCTGCGGCGCCTGGACCGGGATCCGCTCGCGCTCCCGCTGGCCGAAGGCGGCAGCGATGCGCCCAGGATCGCGCCCCTGCGCGTCATGGTGGTCGACGACAACCAGGACGCGGCGCAGATGCTGGCAACCCTGCTCGAAGTGCAGGGCCATGCGGTGTCGGTCGCCTACGACGGCCAGAGCGCGCTGCGGCATGCGCGCATCGAGCGCCCGCAAGTCATGCTGCTCGATATCGGCCTGCCCGATACCGACGGCTATGCGCTGGCGCGCCAGTTGCGCGCCATTCCCGAACTGGCCTCGGCGACCCTGGTGGCGCTGACTGGTTACGGGCAGCAGGAGGACCGCCGCCTGGCCGAGGAAGCGGGTTTCAATCATCACCTGGTCAAGCCGGCCGACCTGGCCCAGGTGAGCGAGATCCTCGCCACCGCCCAGCGTTCCCGCCGCTGAGCTTGTGCGAACCGCCCGAGTAGGGAATACTGCCTGCACAGCCATTATTGCCCGGCAGCAGCCGGTGGCTGACTCCCCGCTTTACTCTATGAAGGTACAACGATGAAACACGCATTCCTCGGGCTCGGCCTGATCCTCGGCCTTGGCCTCGCCGGCGGCGCAATCGCCGTCACCAAACCCGCCACCGCTACCGCCACCAAGGCACCCGCCGCCAACGCGCAGGGTCTTCGGAAGATCGATACCGTCGTCGGCAAGGGCAAGGAAGCCGTCGCCGGCAAGACCGTCACTGTCAACTACACCGGCTACCTGTACGCGCCAAAATCGCCGAAAGGCCACGGTCCGCAATTCGACACCTCGGTCGGCAACGCGCCGTTCACCTTCCCGCTTGGCATGGGGACCGTCATCAAGGGCTGGGACCAGGGCGTCGTCGGCATGAAGGTCGGCGGCAAGCGCACCCTGATCATCCCGGCGGAACTGGGCTACGGCGCGCGTGGCGCCGGTCCGATCCCGCCGAATTCCAACCTCATCTTCGACGTCGAACTCCTCGACGTACAGTAAAGGCCTGCCTGCCGGGGCGCCCGCCCTGGCCCTGCAAAGCACTTCGACATCCCGGCTCGAACGGGGTGTCGAAAATCCTTACATCCGACACCTGATCCCCCTGTGTTAGCTATCTAACATATTGAATTTATGCATTATTTTCCCTCTGGCATAGTTACTGCTTTGTAAGGTCCTGCACGGAAGACGGAAATGCCCGTGAAGAGAGACCTCACATAAAAGGAAAAGAAATGTTGAATCGGAAATTGTCGCTGAAAAAAGTCGCAGGCAGCATCATCGTCATCGGTATGGCATTCGGTACGGGTTCGGCGCAGGCGTCGATCGCCGGCATGCCTGGTGCGATCATCACCCCGGCCATCACCTCGGGTGCACTGCCAGACAGCCCGACCAACCGCATCGATCCGAACGTGCCGTCGTCGAAGTTCTCCGGCGTCGTCAGCATCAATATCCGTTACGACGGCCAATCCTACATCTGCTCGGGCGCCCTGGTAGGCAAGCGCCAGGTCGTCTCGGCCGGCCACTGCGTCGACACCGATGGCAACGGCACCTTCGTCGACCTGAATAAGCCGGGTACCGACGTGCGCGTCGTCTTCAACAGCAACGGCAGTGTCAACGCCCTGATCAACGCCACCAGGGTGGACGTGCACCAGGAATACAAAGGCTTCGGCAACTGCCCGGCCGGCGTCGACAGCTTCTGCGTCAACGACGACGTCGCCGTGCTGACCCTGGGTGAAGACGCCCCGGCCAGCGCCAAAATCTACAAGGTCGCCGTGAACCCGCTCAACGCCGGCACCCACATCACCATGGCCGGCTACGGCACCTCGGGCGACGGCGTCAACGGCTACTACATCGGCCCGGACTTCACCGTCAAGCGCAGCGGCGAAAACTACGTCGACCTGTTCGATGGGGACGACGAGCAAGGCTTCGCAGGCCAGCGCGAAGTCTTCTACGCCGACTTCGACGGCGCAGGCATCGACACCTTCTGCGACGACTTCGGCGTTTGCACCCCGGTGCTGCCGAACGACCGCGAAGCCGGCATCGGCGGCGGCGATTCGGGCGGCCCATCCTTCGTCGAAATGTACGGCGAACTGATGCTGGTGGCGAACAACACCTTCAGCGGCCGCTTCGGCGACCAGGTCCCCGGTACCTTCGGCACCTACTTCGGCGGCATCATCATGGGTTCGTACAAGGACTTCCTGTACAACGCCACCGGCGGCAACATCACCATGGTCCCGGAACCAACCAGCATCGCACTGCTGGGCCTGGGCGGCCTGATGTTCGGCGCCAGCCGTCGTCGCAAGCAGAAGTAATCCTGCGGCGCTGCGGCGCATAGCACGACAAGAAACGGCCTAAGGGCCGTTTCTTGTTTTTGGGTTGCCCGCAAGCTGCCCGCAAGCTGCCCGCAAGCTGCCCGCAAGCTGCCCGCAAGCTGCCCGCAAGCCGTGCGGAGCTGCGGGCGGGCCTCGTTGTATGCTAAGGACATTGGCCACCTGACAAGCAAGCGCATGAGAACCTGGAGAATTGCAATCGAAAAAGCGGCACTCGACCGCAACTGCGAAGGCGCCCGCGCCAGTGGCGGCCACTGGCATAGCGAAGGGCAGCCGGCCCTGTACGCCGCCATGACCGTCGAGCTGGCCGTACTGGAAAAGTTCGTCCACACCGAGGAAGTCGACGAGGAACCGCTGGTGCTGGTCGCCATCGACTTGCCGGACGATCCCGCACTCTGCCTCGACGTGCCGCGCGAGGACTTGCCCGAAGGCTGGGACAGTCTTGATGACGGCGGCAGCGCCACCGCCTTCGGTACCGCTTTTCTCAAGAAGCGCGAATACCTTTACATGCGTGTGCCATCGGTGATCGTGGGCGAGGGCGTCAACGTCGTGATCAACCCGGCGCACCATGCGTACGAGCACGTAAAGCTGAGCATTGCGCGCAGCTTCAGGTTCGATCCGCGAATGTTCAAGCGCTGAGGACGCATCGCCGATCGCGCACTGGCACGACGATGCGCCGATGCCTCAAGCCGCGTCGATCGTTTGCTGCAGTGCCCGCTGCATCCTGATTGCGTCCTCCGTCAGCGTCGCGTAAATCTGCTGCCACTCGCTCTCGGCTGCCTTCCAGGAAGCGTCCACATAATGGCGGATGAAGACTGCGCGCCGTCCATCGACCTCGTCCCAGTGCAAGGACTCTCCGAAAGCCGTTTCGATAGCGTCGGCATCCTTCCAGAACAGTGTGCGAAGCGCGCGCACCCGCTCTTCGCTGTGCGAAATTTCGAGTTCGATGACGATGCGGTCGCCCTTGTCGAGGAAGCCGAACAGCAGCCCTGGTTTGCCGGCATTGGCGTTGAATCCGCGGCCATGCGCGGCTCTCTTGGACGCAAAGAGACCCATTCGGGGCTTGACGTAGTCGAGCAGGCCTGCGAAGAAGTGCTCGCGGTTGCCAAGGCGTTCGCTGCGCTGTTCTCGCTCGGCCTGTTCCTTGGCGCGAATCTTCGTTTGGTAATCGGACGATTCCGGCAATGGAATGATCTGTTGAATGTCGATGAACAAGCGCCCGTCGGCGGACCGATAAGGCTTCATGCGAATGCAGCGAATGTTGAGCTTGCGTTCGTTCAGCCATAAGGCAGTCGACGTGACTTCCCTGGAAAAATCGGGACCCGCGAGAACGATATGCACGTCCTGCGCAAATGCTTCTTCGTCCGCTTCGGTCCAGTCCAGGAATTGCAGGATTGCCGCCCTGGCGGCATCCGCAGGGTGTCCATTGGCCCGGAGATAATGCGCATGCCCGTCCACGAGTTGCTCGAAAGTCATGGCCGACACCATGGCAGCGTAACGGATCGCCTGCAGATCCATATGCCCGCCGTCCCGGGTGCGTTTGATTTCGACCACGACCAGGTTCGCTTCCTTGTCCAGGCAAAGCAGGTCGATACGCCGCTGGCTGTCCACCCAGTTGCCATACTCCTCGGCCACGACCATGAGATCGGGCGACAGGATACCGATGCTGTGCCTTAAATGGTGTTGCAGCTCCCGTTCATAAATGCCTTCGGCGTGGAAGTCCGCTTCGGCGAGTGGTGCGAGTCGTTGATTGTCGAGTTCGAAAATGGCCATGCGTATTGGGTGAGGGTGGTTTCGGACAATTGTCGGTCTACGCATTCGCCCTGGCAAGTAGTGAAAGCCGCGAAGGAAAACGGGCGAGTAACAATCCAGCTATCCAAAGATACGCCCAGCCGGCTTCGTCCTGCATCTCGCTACCTGTTTCGGTAGATCCTGCGCGCCACTATCTAGAAACTACGCGCAATTTTCCACACCAGGATGAGTAGCGCAGCAAAGACCACGGAGACCAGTAACCGGGTGAAAAACAAACGCGTGAGGCGTTGTTGCCCATTGTGAGGAGCGTCTTCCGGCAAGAAAAGCGGCACGAGATTCGTCAGGAAAATGATGCCGAATAGGAGAAATGGGGAGACTGATATTTCTTTTGGAAACATCAGCGGGATCAAAGCCGAGGTCAGCGCAACCGTCAGGGCGACGGCCATTGCATCGAGGGCATACGGCTTCTTTTCGCGATCGCTCATCGATCACTCCTGTGCACATCGATTCATCCGATCGGGCCTATTCATCTCGTCAGGTGTCGCAGCCGACGTCGACGGTTCCCGCAGTCTCATCGTATGCGCACTGGCGGGGTCTGTCACGGCCCATTGGCGAAAAAAAACGGCGCCGCAGCGCCGTCCTGGAATACCGGGCTTACTTGCCCAGCATTGACACCACGTTGTCCGCCCCCGGCGCCCCGAAAGCCTGCTGCTTGAGGACATGCAGCTGGTCGCGCACCTGCGCCGCCTTTTCGAACTCGAGGTTCTTGGCATGGTCGACCATGAGCTTCTCGAGGCGCTTGATCTCCTTGCTGATCTGCTTCTCGCTCATCGATTCGACCTTCGCCGCGGCCGCCGCTTCTTCCAGGTTCTGCGCACCCTCGAGCATGGCCTTCTGCGCGGCATTGCTGTAGACGCCGTCGATCAGCTCCTTGATCTTCTTCTGCACACCCACCGGCGTGATGCCGTTGGCCGCATTGAAGGCGATCTGCTTGGCGCGGCGGCGTTCGGTTTCGTCAATGGCGCGACGCATCGAATCGGTCACGTGATCGGCATACAGGATCGCCACGCCGTTCAGGTTACGCGCCGCGCGGCCGATGGTCTGGATCAGCGAGCGTTCCGAACGCAGGAAGCCTTCCTTGTCGGCGTCGAGGATGGCCACCAGCGACACTTCCGGCAAGTCCAGGCCTTCGCGCAGCAGGTTAATACCGATCAGCACATCAAACGTACCGAGGCGCAGGTCGCGCAGGATTTCCACCCGCTCGACTGTCTCGATATCGCTGTGCAGGTAGCGCACCTTGATGCCGTGGTCGCTCAGGTACTCGGTCAACTGCTCGGCCATGCGCTTGGTCAGCGTCGTCACCAGCACGCGCTCGTTCTTCTTGATGCGGTCGTTGATCTCGCTCATCAGGTCGTCCACCTGCGACAGGGCAGGGCGCACGATGATGATCGGGTCGACCAGGCCGGTCGGGCGCACCACCTGCTCGACGACGTTGTCCGCATGCGAGTTCTCGTAATCGGCCGGCGTGGCCGAGACGAAAATCGTCTGGCGCATCTTGCCTTCGAATTCCTCGAATTTCAGCGGCCGGTTGTCCAGCGCCGACGGCAGGCGGAAGCCGTAGTCGACCAGGTTGGTCTTGCGCGAACGGTCGCCGTTGTACATGGCCGACAGCTGGCCGACCAGCACGTGCGACTCGTCCATGAACATCAGCGCATCCTTCGGCAGGTAATCGACCAGCGTCGGCGGCGGTTCGCCCGGCATCGCGCCCGACAGGTGGCGCGAATAGTTCTCGATGCCTTTCGTGAAGCCGATTTCGGCCATCATTTCGAGGTCGAAGCGGGTGCGCTGTTCCAGGCGCTGCTCCTCGATCAGCTTGTTCTGCTGGCGGAATTCTTCCAGCCGGTCTTTCAGCTCGGCCTTGATCGATTCGATCGCGCGCAGGACCGTCGAGCGCGGCGTCACGTAGTGCGAACCCGGATACACCGTAAAGCGCGGGATCTTCTGGCGCACGCGGCCCGTCAGCGGGTCGAACAACTGCAGCGATTCGATTTCGTCGTCGAACATTTCGACACGAATCGCCAGTTCCGCGTGCTCGGCCGGGAAGATGTCGATGGTGTCGCCGCGCACGCGGAAGGTGCCGCGGCCGAAGTCCATCTCGTTGCGCGAATACTGCATCTGGATCAGGCGCGCGATGATGTCGCGCTGTGCCACTTTATCCTTGTGGCGCAGCGTCAGGATCATCTTGTGGTATTCGTTCGGATTACCGATACCGTAGATGGCCGAGACTGTGGCGACGATCACCACGTCGCGCCGTTCCATCAGGGATTTGGTGCACGACAGGCGCATCTGTTCGATGTGCTCGTTGATCGACGAGTCCTTTTCGATGAACAGGTCGCGCTGGGGCACATAGGCTTCCGGCTGGTAGTAATCGTAATAGGACACGAAATACTCGACCGCATTCTGCGGGAAGAATTCGCGGAACTCCGAATACAGCTGGGCCGCCAGGGTCTTGTTCGGCGCGAACACGATCGCCGGACGGCCGGCACGGGCAATCACGTTGGCCATCGTGTACGTCTTGCCGGAACCGGTCACGCCCAGCAGGGTCTGGTACATCAGGCCGTCTTCGATGCCTTCGACCAGGCCTTCGATTGCCGTCGGCTGGTCGCCCGCCGGTGGGAAAGGCTGGTGCAGCTTGAAGGGCGAATTCGGGTAGGTGATCACAGTCGGTTCCGGACCGGTTGCGATGGATATATCAGCCATGTTGTCAGACCTTTGCTAGAATGGGAGTCCGCCTGCGGCACTGCAACATCTCTGCTGCTGTTCTATACAACTGCTGCGAACCCACCGACAATTCAGTTTATCACGATGACTTCCACAGCCTCCGCCAGCCTCTTCAGCGCCATCGACATGGCCCCGCGCGACCCGATCCTGGGCATCACCGAAGCATTCAACGCCGATACCAATCCGGCCAAGATCAACCTGGGTGTCGGCGTGTACTACGACGATAATGGCAAGGTGCCTCTGCTGCAGTGCGTGCAGAAGGCGGAAGCGAAATTGATGGAGCAGCTGTCGCCGCGCACCTATCTGCCGATCGACGGCCTGGCTGCGTATGACAAGGCTGTGCAAGAACTCGTATTTGGGGCCGACAGCGCCGTAATTCAAGAGAAGCGTGCGATTACCGTGCAGGCCATCGGCGGCACCGGCGCCCTGAAAATCGGCGCCGATTTCCTCAAGCGTTTCGCGCCGGACGCCGAAGTGTTCATCAGCGACCCGAGCTGGGAAAACCACCGCGCGCTGTTCGAGTCGGCAGGTTTCATCGTCAACAACTATACCTATTACGACCCGGCTACCCACGGTGTGGATTTCGAGGGCATGCTGGCCTCCCTGCGCAAGATGGATGCGGGTTCCATCGTCGTTCTCCACGCCTGCTGCCATAACCCGACCGGCGCCGACCTCACGCAAGAGCAGTGGGGCCAGGTAATCGAGGCGGTCAAGCAGGGCGGCCTGGTTCCCTTCCTCGACATGGCTTACCAGGGCTTCGGCGCCGGCATCGCGCAGGACGGCGCCGTCGTGCGCCGTTTCGTCGACGCGGGCGGGCCGCTGCTGGTATCGAACTCGTTCTCGAAATCGTTTTCGCTGTACGGCGAGCGCGTCGGCGCGCTGTCGGTGGTCGCGGCCAGCAGCGAAGAAGCGGGGCGCCTGCTGTCGCAGCTGAAGCGCGTGGTGCGCACCAATTACTCGAACCCGCCTATCCACGGCGGCAAGGTCGTGGCAACGGTCCTGTCAACGCCGGAACTGCGCCAGCTGTGGGAAGACGAACTGGCCGGCATGCGCGTGCGCATCAAGGAAATGCGCGAGGCGCTGGTGCAGAAGCTGGCAGAGAAAGCCCCTGGCCGCGACTTCGCCTTCGTGCGCGAGCAGGTCGGCATGTTTTCGTATTCGGGCCTGACGAAAGAGCAGGTCGGACAACTCCGCGAGGAGTCGATCTATGCGGTGGACACGGGCCGCATCTGCGTGGCCGCGCTGAATTCGAAAAACATCGATCTCGTCGTTGACGCCATCGCCAAAGTCCTCTAAAATCTTGGCTCTTCGAACTTGAACGCAAGTTTGAATCGAAGAGCAAGCAATTCCCTGATAGCTCAGTCGGTAGAGCGACGGACTGTTAATCCGCAGGTCCCTGGTTCGAGTCCAGGTCGGGGAGCCAGAATACGAAAAAAGCGTCGAGCAATCGGCGCTTTTTTTTCGTCCCCGTGCAGCGTGCATGTTTCATCGGGCTGCCCTTGCTTTCACGACAAAGTTTCGTGCAGCCCTTGCGCAATACGGCTGAGCAGCTATAATGCCTACCTCAATTCCCTGATAGCTCAGTCGGTAGAGCGACGGACTGTTAATCCGCAGGTCCCTGGTTCGAGTCCAGGTCGGGGAGCCAGAATACGAAGTCGAAAAAAAGGGCCGCGTTCATCACGCGGCCCTTTTTTCGTTGAGCTTCACGCAGGGCAGGGTTTCTCATTTCGCTCCTTCCAGGCTTGCCCGCAGTCGCACGGCAACGCCGCGCAAGAGCAGGTCCTCGCCGGTGTCCTGGGCATGCAGTTCGTTCGCCCGGATTGCCGCCGGCCAGCGCTTGAGCCGGTCGTCGTCCGGAGTGCTGCCAACGGGCTCGGTTCCTCCTGCGCTGCGGTAGTCGGCACGGGTCGCGTTGGCAATCCGCGCGATCCGGCGGCTATCGCGTACCGGGGCGCGCGCCGCGTGTTCCATCGCTTCCACGGTCAGCTGCCGATCGGTAAAGTTGAGCCGGTCCGTGCTCTGGATCGTGGTGCCGTCGCGAAACTCGAGATACACCGGATCTTCGCCGGTGCCGCCGGCGTCGCGCTTGCGCTCGATGACAAAACCGGCGACCGGAAACTGGCCGCCATTCTGCTTGACGATCATGGACGCCAGGTAGCGGCCACAACCGGCATGGCCCGCCAGCTTGACGTGGCTGCACGCGTCCCGCACCCGCAAGGCGATATTGTCCGCCGAAGGATTGAGCAGGTAGACGAGGGCCCCCAGCGTCTTGCCGCCGCTCGTGACACCGTACCGGCAGCGCGTCACATTGCGGCCTTCGTAACCGGGCCAATCCCTCAGCGGGCGCGGATCGCATGCGGCCGACAGGTAGCGCGCCGCGGGCAGCCGTTTCGCCAGCACGGCCAGGGCCGCGTCATGTGCGCTGGAGGATGGCGGCGGCGTGGCTGCGGCGGCTTCGCCGCGGGCACTGGAATAGCGCAGCAGGGAACTGTCCGGGAGGGCGCCGAGCCGGGGTGCCGGTAATTGCCTGCCAGGCGCAGCACCTTGGCGGGGTAGTCGGGAAAGGGGTTGTAGCCGGCCGCCGCGATGCCCTTCACCCACGTGCCCACGGCATCGGGCGCATCCACGCCTGCCGCCTTGTCGGCGTGGTAGCGGGCGGTAATGCCGCGGTACCTGTCGTTCGTCCTCAAGCGCTCCGCCACGAAGGACAGTGCGTCGGTACGGTCGCGAAAGACGATGTAGCGCTTGTTCTTGTCGAAGGCCGGCTGACACTGCAGTGTCCAGCTGGCACGGCCACCGGCCGCAGCCGGGGACACGAACTTCCAGCCGAACAGGTTATTGGCAAAGACGGCTGTCCGCGTCCAGCCAAAGCCGGACTCGAGCGCGCTCATCGCCAGCAGCCCGGCCGCCGGTGGGCCGCCCTTTGCCTCGGCGGCGACTGCGGCAGGAGCGAGCTCGGCAATGAATGCGTCTTTCTCGCCCATGCTGGGGTGCTTCGGCATGGCGTCATAACAACCCCAGGCGGGATTGTCGACGTCGGGTGGCGCGGCGCTGGCAAGGCCCGGGCAACACAACAGGGGCAACAGGGCAAGGACACTGCTTGACGCTGGGTGAACGTTCATGGTCGTCTCCTCGGTCAGGAAGCCCGGCGCTCTATCGGCCTTGCGCGTACTGCGACTCTAACAAAGCCCCGCATGACGGGCAAAAGTTGAATTTTCGTACAGGACTCGCCAAACGCCACGCCACCCGCTATAATGTTGCCTCAATTCCCTGATAGCTCAGTCGGTAGAGCGACGGACTGTTAATCCGCAGGTCCCTGGTTCGAGTCCAGGTCGGGGAGCCAGAATATGTAGTAAGCAGAAGGCCACGTGAAAACGTGGCCTTTTGTTTTTTCAGCGCCAGCAAGACCGTGGTTGACGTAGGGTGGACTCCTGAGTCCACGCGCTTGTACGGTTGCGTTTCGGGCCAGGCCTACGCCCCGTCGCACTGGTCGAGCGGGCTGCTTCTTTGCCTCAGCCAACACTGATTACCCGGCGAAACGGCGTGGACTCAGGAGTCCACCCTACGGTTGCCGTCAAGCCGGCATCAACCCGCTTGCAGCCTCCACGCCTTCCCTCGCCAGCGGCGACAGCCTGTCGAACCATGGCGCCGCGCCTTCCAGCTGGTGCGCCAGCTGCAAGAGGGTGTCTTCGCTGCCGAAACGCCCGACGAACTGCACGCCCAGCGGCAGCCCGTCGGCCGTCCAATGCAGCGGCACCGACATCGCCGGCGTGCCGGTCAGGTTCGCCAGCTGGGTGAAGGGCACATAGCGCAGGCTGTCGCGCGCGATCTTGTCGACCGTGCCTTCGAGCAGGCCCGGCGCGCCAGGATGCCGAACAGGCCGCTGCGCTCGAGCAGGTCGAGCACGAACTGTTCGCCCTTGCCCGGGTCGCCCTGGCCGTGGCGGATCGGCGGATGCGCCAGCGTGGGCGTGAGCAGCAGGTCGTAGCGCGCGTGGAAGCGCGCCAGCGCCCGCGCAAAACCGTTCCAGTGCGCCATCTCCATCGTCAGCCGCCCCGCCGAGACGCTGCCGCCGAGCGTCGCCAGCAGCCGGCTCATCAGTTCAATATCGCGCGGCCGCGCGCCCAGTGCACGGCCGCGCGCGACCATCGCCGGCACCTGGCCGAAATACACGTGCAGGAAACTCTGCGCCAGCGCCGCGCCGTCGACGTCGGGCGCCGCCTCCTCGACCTCATGGCCCAGTCCGCGCAGCAGCAGCACGGTGCGCTCGACCGCGGCGACTGCCTCCGGATGGACCTCGGTGCCGATCGGCGAGACGGTGGAAAAGCCGATGCGCAGCTTGCCGGGGGCGCGCAACATCAGCTCGCGATACGGCGCAGAGGGTGCGGCGATATCGAAAGGGTCACCCGGCTCGCGGCCTGCCAGATGTCCAGCGCCAGCGCCGAATCGCGCACGCTGCGCGACAACACGCCTTCGCTGGACGCGCCGAACCAGACTTCGCCGATGGCAGGCCCGGAGGACACCCGTCCACGCGAAGGGCGCAGGCCAAACAGGCCGCAGCAGGCCGCCGGGATGCGGATCGAGCCGCCGCCGTCGTTGCCGGCCGCCATGGGCACGATGCCCGCCGCCACCGCCGCGGTCGCGCCGCCGCTGGAGCCGCCCGGCGTATGGCCGAGGTGCTGGGATTGCTGGCGCGGCCGTACAGCGCCGGATCGGTAACGGCTTTCAGGGCGAATTCGGGCAGGTTGGTCTTGCCGAAGATGACGAGGCCGGCCTCCAGGTAGCGCCGTACGACGGCGGCATGCTCGGCCGGCACATAGCCCTGCATCGAGCGGCTGCCGAAACTGGTCGGCACGCCCGCGTAATCCTGGACGCCATCCTTGATCAGGAAGGGGACCCCGGCTAGACGCCCGGAGAGAGGACGGGCAAGCTGCGCGCGCGCCTGCGGTTCGAGCGAGCGTACGAGGGCATTGACGCGCCCGTGCACCCGCGCGTGCTGCGCCAGTGCCAGGTCCAGCAGTTCGGTAGCGCTGGTCTCGCCGCGCGCCACCAGCTGGGCGAGGGCGGTGGCGTCGTGTTGCAGGTAATCGGAAAAGTTCATGCGCAGTCCAGGAAGGCGAAGCGCCCAGCATGCGCACTGCGGTACGGGCTTGTCAAGCTGGAATCAAATCTGTCATTTCCGGCTCTTCTTGCTGTTGGAAGTGCAGGTACGCGCATAGAAGTCGGGCGGCTTCTTTGCCACCCAGGCGATGAAGGCGCGGATGTCCTCGTGGCCGCGCAGCGCCTCCCAGGTATGGTAGGTGCGCAGCAGTTCGCGCTCGGTGAAGGCCGAGTGGATCTTGCGGTGGCAGATCTTATGGATCGGGAACTGTTCCTTGCCCTTGAAGGTCTTGGGAACCAGGTGGTGGCGGTCGATGTTGACCTTCCCCAGTTCACGCCCGCACAAGGGGCACAATGGATCCTGCACGGAATGCCTCGCTTCGCCGGATGGCCTGTCAATACGGATGGGCCGTAGATGGAGGCGCGGGCCGGACTATCAAGCGAAATCGTGAAATTGATGAAATAGCCGTTAACATTGGTGTAGAATAAATTTTTTACAAAATGCAAGCAGGCGCCGTCGGCAACGACGGATGAGACTCCCACTTCCATGATCGAAAACGCTTCCCATCCCTGTTCGATCCTGCTGATCGATGACGAGCCGTTTGCCCAGCAGATCATCGAGCACGGGCTGAAGACCTGCGTGAAGCATGTCTTGCGCTACGAGTCGAGCCCGGCACGCGCGGTCGACCTGGCGCGCGAGCTCAACGTCACGGTGGTGCTGGTCGACCTGCGCATGCCCGACCTCGACGGCTTCGAGTTCACGCGGCGCCTGCGCGCCGTACGCGAGACCGAACACATCCCCGTCATCATGCTGTCCTCCGAAGACGATCCGGAGATCAAGGCGATGGCCTTTGCGGCCGGCGTCAACGACTACATGGTCAAGTGGCCCGATCCGCGCGAACTCGTCGCCCGGGTGCAGTACCACAGCGATGCCTGCGTGGCCCGGCGCGAGCGCGACACGGCGTTTGCCTCGCTGCGCGTGAGCCAGCAGCAGCTGGCCGCCAGCGAATCGGCGCTGCACCAGGCCCAGAAGATGGAAGCGATCGGCCAGCTGACCGGCGGCGTCGCCCACGATTTCAACAACGTCCTGCAAATCATCGGCGGCAACCTGCAACTGCTGAAACTGGTCGGCAACCTGAACGATGCCGCGCGCACCCGCGTCGAGATGGCGCTCGCTGGTGTCGAGCGCGGTGCCAAGTTGTCCTCGCACCTGCTGGCCTTCGCGCGGCGCCAGCCGCTGCAGGCGATCGTGCTCAACCCGGGACACCTGTTGCGCGAGATGGACGACATGATGCGCCGCGTCATCGGCCCGAGCGCGCGCGTCCTCACCGACATCGACCCGAGCCTGTGGAGCACCACGGCCGACCCCAACCAGCTCAACAACGTGCTGCTGAACCTGGCCATCAACGCGCGCGACGCCATGGCGGGCGTAGGCACCCTCACGATCCGCGCCCGCAATGTCGACGCCCATTGCGCCGACCGCCACGGGACACTGCCAGTGGGCGACTATGTCATGCTGGAAGTGGCCGATACCGGCCGCGGCATGGCGCCGGAAGTGCTGCAGCGCGCCTTCGAACCTTTTTTCACCACCAAGCCGGTGGGACAGGGCACGGGCCTGGGCCTGTCGATGGCCTATGGTTTCGTCAAGCAGTCAGGGGGCGAGATCGTGCTCGACAGCGAGGTCGGGCGCGGCACCAGCGTGCGCATCTACCTGCCGCGCAGCGCAACCGAGGCCGCCGAGCCCGAGGTGCATGCCGACCTGCCGCTCTACGGCGGGCTGGAGACGATCCTGGTGGTGGAAGACGAGGAAGACGTGCGCAACGCGACCTGCGCGATCCTGTCCGCGCTCGGCTACGACGTGCTGCAGGCGGGCGACGCCGCCGCCGCCGCGGCGATCATCGAGAGCGGGCGCCATATCGACCTGGTGTTCACCGACGTGATCATGCCCGGACCGATGAGCAGTACTGAACTGGCGGACGTGCTGCATCGGCATTTGCCGGCAGCGCAGATCCTGTATACCTCGGGCTACGCGGAAGGGGTGCTGGCGCACGAGGGCAAGCTCGACGCCTCGGTGCACCTGCTGCAGAAGCCCTATCATCCGGACGCGCTCAGCGCGCGCATCCGCCACCTGCTGCGCCGCAACCGCAAGGTCGATGCGGGCGGCGCTACAGCCCAGCCCGCGCAGACGTCGTGATCGCCGGCCGGCTCAGGCCGGCGGTACGTAGCGGTGCGAACCCGGTGGCGGTTCGTTGAGCACCGCCCAGAAGATGCCGAGATCGGCGATCGCGCGTACGAACTCCTTGAAATCCACCGGCTTGACGACATAGGCATTCACGCCCAGTTCGTAGCTGCGGATCAGGTCCTGTTCCTCTTTCGACGAAGTCAGCATCACTACCGGCATGCTCTTCATGCTGGCCGTCTCGCGGATCTTCGCCAGCACTTCCAGGCCGTCGACTTTCGGCAGTTTCAGGTCGAGCAGGGTGACGGCCGGATTGCCTTCCGGGCGCCCGGCGAATTCGCCGCGTCGCAGCAGGTAATCGAGCGCCTCGGCACCGTCGCGCACCACCACGACTTCGTTGGCGAGCTGGCTCCTGGCCAGGGCCACCAGGGTCAGTTCGAGGTCGTGCGGATTGTCCTCGACGAGCAGGATGGGTTTTAGCATGGTTGGTCTCGCTGTCCGTTAAAGTGCGAGTTTTCGCGGGATACTGAAGGAAAAAACGGCGCCCTGGCCGAGCGTGGATTCGGCCCACGCACGACCGCCATGGCGTTCGATGATGCGGCGCACGTTGGCCAGGCCGATGCCCGTGCCCTGGAAGTCTTCCATGCGATGCAGGCGCTGGAACACGCCGAACAGCTTGTGCACATAGTCCATGTTGAAGCCGGCGCCGTTGTCGGCCACGTGGAACACGGTTTCGCGTTCGTCCTGTTCGGCCCAGACGCGGATGCGCGCCGGGTCGCGTCCGCCGGTGAACTTCACCGCGTTCGACAACAGGTTGAACACGGCCAGGTGCAGGAAGGTCGGGTCGGCGGTGACGCGCGGCAGGCTTGGGAGCTCCCACTCGATGTTGCGGCCCTGGACATCCATGCCCAGCTTGTCGACGCAGGACGCGACCAGCCTGCTCATGTCGACGTCGACCGGACGCAGGGCCGCGCGGCCCATCTGCGAAAAGCTCAGCAGGTCGTCCACCAGCTTGCCGGCCAGGCGCGCCGATTCCTTGATGTTGGTGAGGAAGCGCTGGCGCATCGCGCTGTCCTCGCTGCCCGCGGACTCGAGCAGCAGGTCGGAAAATCCGACGATGTGGCGCAGGGGCGCGCGCAGGTCGTGCGATACGGAATACGAAAACGCCTCGAGTTCCTTGTTGGCGCGGCCGAGTTCCTCGGCCAGTTCCGCCATCTGCTCGGCGCGCTCGAGGGCGATGCCGAGCAGGGCGCTGCGAAATTCGGCGGTCAGCTCGATTTCGCCAACGTGCCAGGGCAGGCTGACGCCATGGATTTCCTCGCGCCAGGTAGCGAAGCTGGTACGCGGGCTCAGTTGCGTTGGCGCGCCCCGGACGGCTTCCCCGCGCGAGGCCTTCTCATGCGGATTGCCGGCCCATTCGATGGTGTGCACCAGCTCCGGCCGGAACCACAGCAGATAGTGCTTGTGCACGCGCGAGATCGGCATGGCCAGGAGGCCACTGGCGTTGCGCTTGATGTCATCCGCGCCCGGATACAGGCTTGAGAGCTGGTCGGTATGAAAGACTTCGTCGCCATGGCCCTGCTGTTCGAGCCAGCCGACCAGGGCGTCGATCGCGTGCGGTTCGGGCGTGTCGCCATAGGTCAGCACGCGCTCGTCGGCGACGATGGCGACGCCGCCCGCACGCGCAAAGCGCAGCAGCTCGGGAAAGACGCCGCTCATGTTCTCGACGACGTCGGCGCCCTTGGTCAGGTTGCCCAGCATGGTCACCATCATGCGCCGCACCTCGAGGCGGAACTGCAATTCGCTCGCATCCTCGCGCGACTCGATGCACAGCGCCAGCACCTGGCCCAGCTGTTCACAGGCGGTGCGCTTTTCGAACGACAGCGGGCAGGGCTCCTCGTTATGGCAGGAAATCAGTCCCCACAGCTTGCCCTTGACCATCAGCGAGACCGACATCGAGGCCAGGGTGCCCATGTTGCGCATGTACTGCAGGTGTACCGGCGAGACGCTGCGCAGCGCCGCGAACGACAGGTCGGTGCGCCCGCCCGTCAGCGGGTTCAGTTCCGGCAGCAGCGGCGCCGGCACGTAGTGGGCGTCCTGGATCAGGCGGATGCGCGACAGCGCATACAGCTCGCGTGCCTGGGCGGGGATGTCGGAACCCGGAAAGCGTTGGCCAAGATAGGAGTGGTAGTCGTCCTGCTTCGATTCGGCCATCACGTGGCCATGGCCGTCGCGGTCGAACTGGTAGACCATGACACGGCCGAAGCCGGTCACGGCGCGCACCTGCTGCGCCGCGAGTTCCGCCATCAACTCGACCGACGGCGCCTCGTTGACCCTGAGCAGGAAGTCGCCCAGCAGCGGATACAGGTGGCGGAAGTCGGCCGGGCCGGCGCGGTCGACCGCTTCGAATTCGATGAGCAGCAGGCGGTCCCAGGCATGGCCCAGCACGTCGAAGTGCTTGCCGTTCGATACCGTGACCGTACCAAGGTAGAGCGGGCGGTTGCCCAGTTCCTTGCCCAGTTCGCTCGCCAGGCGCTCGCTTGCCGTGGCGCCGATGGCGCTGTCCAGGCCGCGGCCAAGCGCCGCTTCGGCTTCGACACCCGTCCAGTGCGCCAGGTTGGCGCTGGCCTGCACGATGCGCAAGTCGCTGGATAAGGCCAGCAGGAAACCATGTGGCTGGATGCTGCCGGGAATGCGGATGGGTTCACTGCCGCAAGCGGACAGGTCGAGCGGTGCGAGAGGGGCTGGGGTCATGAGGCGCAAGCAGGCACGGCGGGGGTGACAAAGCCGCTATTCTAGCCTGAAAGACATGCGCTTGCGGCGAAGAGACAAGGCCAGGCAGGGGCAACAGCACCATGTGACGAATCGTTAATTTTTTGGGCGGATCGGTGCTTGACGAGTGTGTAAACACTTTATCTACATTGTGAACTGTGCGTGGCAGCAGGAAACGAAATGGAGGTATGATGGTGCGCTTCACGACACGGACGATAGCGCTCGCCGCCCATGACCAAGCAAATTGCCAGGAGGCAAAAACTAACCGAATCACAGCGCTTCCAGTACCTGATCGCGGGTATCAGCGATTACGCGATCTACATGCTCGACCCGGAAGGGAACGTCAGCAGCTGGAACACTGGCGCGCAGCGATTCAAGGGTTACCTCGCGCCGGAAATCCTCGGCAAGCATTTCTCGCGCTTCTACACGCCCGAGGACCAGGCAACCGGCCTGCCGGCACGCGCGCTGTCCACCGCGCTCAAGGACGGCAAGTACGAAGCCGAAGGCTGGCGCATGCGCCAGGACGGAACGCGCTTCTGGGCCAGTGTCGTCATCGACCCGATCTACGACGAAGAGGGCACGCTGCTCGGCTACGCCAAGATCACGCGCGACATCACCGACAAGCGCCGCGCCGAGCAGGAACTGCGCGCCAGCGAGGAGCGCTTCCGCCTGCTGGTGCAAGGCGTGACCGACTACGCCATCTACATGCTCTCGCCGACGGGCGAGGTGAGCAACTGGAACGTGGGCGCCGAGCGGATCAAGGGCTACCGCGAGCAGGAAATCGTCGGCACGCATTTTTCGCAGTTCTACACGCCCGAAGAGCGCGAGATCAACATGCCCGGCCACGCCCTGGCCACGGCCGAGCGCGAAGGCCGCTACGAGGCCGAAGGCTGGCGCCTGCGCAAGGACGGCACGCGCTTCTGGGCCCACGTGATCATCGACGCCATCCGCGACGACATGGGCGAACTGATCGGCTTTGCCAAGATCACGCGCGACCTGACCGAGAAAAAGGCCGCCGCCGATGCCCTGGCCGAGGCCAACGCGGCCCTGTTCCAGGCGCAGAAGATGGAATCGATCGGCCAGCTCACCGGCGGCATCGCGCACGACTTCAACAACCTGCTGTCGGTACTGGCGAGCGGCCTCGAGGTGCTGGCGCTCGGGCGCGGCCAGGGCGCCGACGCCAAGACCTTCGACAGCATGCGCCGCGCGATCGACCGCGGCGCCACGCTTACCCAGCAACTGCTGGCCTTCGCGCGCCAGCAGCCGCTGCAGCCCGAAACGCGCAACGTCAACCGCCTGATCTCGGGCTTCGAATCGGTGCTGCGGCGCGCCGTCAACGCCGACATCGACTTCGAGGTGCGCCTCGACCCCGACGTGCGCTCCACAGTCATCGACAGCGCCCGCTTCGAGTCGGCCCTGCTCAACCTGGTGGTGAACGCGCGCGACGCCATGCCTGAAGGCGGCTACCTGCGCATCGAAACGGCCGACGTCGAGCTGGCGGAGAACGAGGTCCGCGGCCTGGCGCCGGGCGCCTATGTACGCGTGATCGTCAGCGACACCGGCACCGGCATGTCGGCTGAGACGGCGGCGCGTGCCTTCGAGCCTTTCTACACGACGAAGGAAGTAGGCAAGGGCACGGGCCTGGGCCTGTCCCAGGTCTACGGCTTCATCAAGCAGTCGGGCGGCGAGATCGTGATCGGCACGGCGCCCGGCGAAGGCACGACGATGCGCATCTTCCTGCCCGCCCCCTCCAGTTCCCACGAGGAAGAGCAGCGCAATGGCAGCGAACGGGTACTGATCGTCGAGGACGAGGCTGACCTCATGGACGTGGCCGCCGCCCTCTACATCAGCATGGGCTACGAGGTGCTCACCGCGTCGAACGGCGCCGAGGCGATGGACCTGCTGGCCAGCCGCGACGTCGACATCCTGTTCACCGACATCATCATGCCGAACGGTATGAATGGGATCGAGCTGGCGGGCTTCACGCGCGAACATTATCCGAAGGTGAAGATCATTCTCGCTTCCGGCTATCCCCTGCCGGCACTGGCGCTCGACAAGGATTGCCTGAAAGATTACGTCTTCGTCAGCAAGCCTTACCGCCTGGCCGACCTGGCACGGGCGCTGCGTACCGCCAACTGATTGTCCGGCACCGGCTACAGCGCGAACAGGATGTCGCTGATGCGCTCGTAGACCGGATCGGCCGACGGCCCCTTGTTCGGCCAGTTCAGGATGTCGAAGTGGTCGTAGCCGGGGTAGTTGCCGAGGAAATTCCAGCTGCCCTTGATGGCCGTGCCGTCGTAGTCGCGCACCGGGTGGCCGTTCGGCGCGCGCATGCTTGCCGTGTTGACGACGCCGTCGTTGGCGAACCAGCTGCTGTCGACCCGTACCCGGCCCGGCGCGCCCTGGGTATAGCCTCCCATGCCGTGCTGGCGCATCGAGGGCACGATCCATTCGCCGGCATAGGTCTTGAAGTAGGGGATCATGTCGGCGCGCGCATATTGGTAGTTCGAGGTCTGGACCGGCGCGATGGCGCGGTCGGTGCCGTTGCAGCACCAGGCGCCAGCTTCGGTCGCCAGCGTTCCCACTGAAAAGTAAACCACGTGCGGCGAGGTGCGCGCCCAGGCGTTGAAGCTGCGGGCGCCGTCCGGCGCCAGCTCCCAGTTCGCCATGTCGGCTTCGAACAAGGGCGCGCAGCGGCGTGCGCAGCTCGGGCAGGATGTCGAGCACGGCGTCGCGCAGCGTGGTGCCATTGTGCGGCGCCGACAGCGTGGTCACGCTGCGAATCCAGCCGGTCTTGCCGCCACGATAGAGCTCGCCATCGCCCGCTTCGGCATCCCCATGTTCCAGGAGTTCCACCAACGCGCGGATGGTCGTGCCGCCCTGGCTATGGCCGATCATGTGCAGCGGGTGGCGCGCGTCCCAGGCAGGATACAGCGCCAGCGGCAGCCCGAGCGGGTTGTCGGCCGGGTCGGCGGCCCAGCAGGCGGCGCCCGGCTTTGCCGCCTCGTCCGCCAGCACATGGCGGCGGCCATAGTCGACGCAGCCGCCCTTGATCTGGGCATAGAGTTCGGCCGCGCGGTCGCGGTTCGAGGCGATCGCGCCGACGGTGGCGGTGAGCACCGTATGCGGTCCCTTGTAAAGGCGCAGGTGGTCGGCGATGTCGCCATAGCCGCCCCAGTACAGGAAGCCGCTGGCCGGAAACTGGTCGGGGCCGAAGCCGAGGAAGCCATGCACGAGCACGATGGGATCGTTATTGGCGGCGTGCGCGGCCGGCGGCAGTGCCAGGATGAATGCCAGCGCAGCAAGGAAAACGCGGAAAACGGGGCAAATCAGGGGCGGCATCGCGGGCTCCGGGAGGTCGACTGCCTCATTGTCGGAGCGGGTGCGCCTGCCCGGTTTGCGCAATGTCGAGCGTATGGGACAGGCGGGAGGAAAGCAACAGCGGCGGCGTTCGACGCGGCTTTTCAAAACGAATCGCTAAAAAAAAGGCCGCGGCGGGCGCACCGCCATGGTGCTCCGGCCGCGGCTGGTCTGCGCGTGGCGCTCAGGGCGCCGTCGGCCTGGCCGCCGGCGCCGGTACCGTGCTACCCACGGCACCCGGCGCATTCGCGTCCGGCGGCGGCGCGATCGAGGCCGTCATCGAGGCCTTCTCCGCAGCATCGACACGGTTGCCATTCCACACCACATAATCGTCGACCGAATACAGCTTGCACGCCTCGGTGCTTTTCGCCGAGCAGGTGGCCAGCGCGCGCGCTTCCGGCGACTCGCCCTCCTCGGCCCAGGTCCAGGCGCCGCTCGGGGACACGGCGAAAGCGCGCGGGGTCATCTTGGTCAGGTAGTCGGCATAGGCGCGGCGGCCGTTTTCCGACAGGAAGGGCACGGCCTCGACATCGTCGACGCGGGCGAAATCGGTACGCGCAGGCAGCGGTGGCGGCGGCACGTTTAGAGCACTTCGGTCGGCATGCCGACGCCCTTCAGGAAGCGCATGGTGTCGTTCAGCCAGATCTTCTCGCCGTCGCGGCTGGCCAGCATGCCGTGGGCATCGCGCTTGAACGACGGGAATTCGACCAGGCGCGCGCGGCCGCCGGCGCCCTCATAGGCGGCGTGCAGGCGGTTCGCCAGGTCCGGGCCGAACAGCGAATCGTTCTCGCCGTACATCCACAGGCTCGGCACCTTGCTCTTGGCGCCGTATTCGCCGAAGGCCGCCACCAGCGCCGAGCGCCAGGCGCAGCGGTCGCTGTCGTCGCGCAGGCCGCCGGCGAAGTTGATCAGGCCGCGCACGCCCGGCAGCTCCTCGGTACCCAGAGCCATCGTCGCCAGGCCGCCGTAGGACTGGCCGGCGACGACGATGTGCCCGGCATCGATCCAGCGCTGGCCGCGCGCGTAGTCCACCGTCGAGCGGATGTCCTCGGCCTGCAGGTAGCCGTTGGCGGTCATGTCGCAGCCGCGGTCGCGGTAATAGCCGGTCGAGTTGGCGAAGCCCTGGCGCATCGGCACCATCACGGCGTAGCCGCGCTTCACGAAGGCGGCCGCCATGTAATAGAAGCGGTCGCGCGGCTGGGCATTCGGGCGGCCCGGGTCCTTGCCGTGGTTGATGATCAGCAGCGGGAAGGGGCCGGGGCCGTTCGGCTGGAACACCGTTGTCTCGAGCATGGCACGGCCGTCGTCGCCGGCCGGGACCTGGACGATGTGCTCGTTCATGCGGTGGTCGAGCTGCAGCTCCTGCTCGATGGCGAGCGCCGGCAGCAGCGCCAGGCTGGCGAGGAGGGCGGTGGTGAACTTGCGAACAGATACGCGAACTCTAAACATGGGAGACTCTGGAAGTGCCTGCCGGTGCGACAGAATTGCTTGAAGGAATAAGTTGATTCTAGGCAGCTCAATGGCTCAGGGCAATATCCGAATCGGCAATTCCAGAGCTAAATTTTTGTGTGTGGTGAAGATGCTTATCTACATCAATAACGGATCGGGTAAGCGTCGTGCGACAGACACAACAAGCGTGGCAAAGGCATCAAGATTGCCCTGGCGAGACCGTCGGAAGGCGTGGGTGGCTGGGCTGTGCAGTGGCGCTCGACACCGCCCGGGCGCATGGGGCGAGACAGCTGTTCGCAAAAGATTTGTTACTGGAGGGAATAACCTGCGATGCGATTCCGTAACCGGCTGCTGATCCTGGTCCTTGCCATCCTGGTACCGTCTTTCATCGGTGCCGCGCTGGCGGTGGCCTATGTCTACACTGAACAACAAAAGGACCAGGAGCGTGGTATCGCCGAGACAGGCCGGGCCTTTGCCTTACTCGTCGATAACGAGATGCGGCACCAGGAGGGCATCCTGCGCACCCTTGCCGCCTCACCGGCGCTGGCCGAGGGCGACCTGGACGAGTTCTACGACCATGCCCGCCGCGCCGCCGACAACATGCATGCGGTCGTGGCCCTGTACGACAGCACGGGCAAGCTCATGCTGCACACCCTGCGCCCGCCCGGCGCGCCCCTGGCCGGACGCGATCCGTCGAACCTGCCCGCGCTGATGCAGCGCTACGGCGCCGAGCGCACGCTGGTATCCGATATCTTTTATGCGCCGCCGCTCAAGCGCTACGATTTCACCATGCAGGTTCCCGTGCGCCAGGACGGCGTACTGCGCTATCACCTGGTGCTGGGCCTGCATGTGGGCATCCTCCAGGAGCTGCTCGCGCGCCAGAAATTCCCGTCGATCTGGATCGCTTCGGTGGTCGACCGCAATGGCCGCGTCGCGGCCCGCTCGCGCGAAGCGGACAGGTTCATCGGAACCCTGCTGCGCGCGGAGACCCGGGAGCGCATCGGCAAGCTTGATGGCGAACTGGTCTTCACCAGCCGCACGCTCGAGGGCATCCCGGTGCGGGCGATCGTCAACAGCGTGCCGGACATCGGCTGGAAGGTCCTGATCAGCCTGCCGACAGCCGAGATCCGGCGCGTGCCGCTGGAGGCGGCCGCGCTGCTGGCCGCCATCATGACGGTACTGCTGGTGATGGCGGTGGCGGCCGGCAGCTGGTTCGCCCGGCGCGCGGTGGCGCCGATCGAATACCGGGACGCTGCGCCGACCGCCTCGGCAATGGCGAAGAGATCAGCTACCGCGCCCACGGCTTGTCCGAGGTCGACAACGTGGCCTGGCGCATGGCCGAGGCGAGCAAGCAGATCCGCCGGTCGAAGCGCGAACTCGAGCTGCGCGTGCGCGAGGCGATCCATGCCACCGAGCAGGCGCAGGGAGCGCTGCTGCGCAGCCAGCGGCTCGAATCGCTGGGGCGCCTGACGGCGGGCATCGCCCACGAATTCAACAACCTGCTGCAAACCCTGACCACGGCGCTGCAGCTGGCCGGCATGACGGCAAAGGAAACGAAGCTGCAAGGGCTGATCGACACCTGCAAGCGCACCGTCGCCCGCGCCACCACGCTCACCGGCCAGCTCGGCTCCTTCGGGCGGGTGCAGGAAGGCCGCCTGGTGACGGTGGATGCGCAGGCGCAACTGGAAAGCGCGCTGCAGCTGATCCGGGGCGGCGTGGGCGAAACGGTCCGCATCGACACCGCCTTCGACCCGGACCTGTGGCCGGTGACGGTGGAGCCGCTGCAGTTCGACCTGGCGCTGCTGAACCTGGCCATCAATGCGCGCGACGCCATGCCGGCCGGTGGCGTGCTGCGCATCGAGGCGCGCAAGCTCAGGCTGGACGCGCCGCTGCAGGGCCTGGCCCCGGGCGATTACCTGCACCTGACGGTGGGCGACGAAGGGCGGGGCATGGACGCGCAGGTGCTGGCACACGCGCTCGACCCCTTCTTCACCACCAAGGCGCCGGGCGAGGGGACCGGCCTGGGCCTGCCGCAAGCCTATGCTTTTGCCGCCCAGGCGCGCGGCCTGCTGCTGCTCGACAGCGCGCCCGGCGCGGGCACGCGCGTGCATATCTACCTGCGCGCGCCGCCGCGGCGGCCGCGCCTGTCCAGCTGCCGGCAGCCGGCACCGGGCTGGGGCAGGCCTGCGGCAGGCTGCTGTTCGTGGAGGACGATGCCCCGGTACGCGAGGCGGTAGCCGAGGGGCTGCGCCAGGCCGGGTTCGACGTGCAGATCGCCGTCAATGGCGAAGAAGCGCTGGCGCGGCTGGAAGGAGGGGCCACGTTCGACATCGTCTTTCCGACGTCGTCATGCCCGGCAAGGTCAGCGGCATCGACCTGGCCGGCATCGTCAGGCGGCGCTGGCCCGGCCTGCCGGTGCTGCTGGCGACGGGCTATACCGAGCGGCAAGTGGCGCTGCCCGGCGTGCAGATCCTCGCCAAACCCTACGACATCGAGCAGCTGGTACGCGTGCTGGCCGGTCTTGCCGGGGAGCGCTAGCCAGGCCGGGCATTCACCGCGCTGCCGCCGGGCCGCAGCGCCGGGCTGCTAGAATCGGCGGAAATTGCCCGCTTGCGTTTCCGGCTTTGGCTCTGCTACCAATCCCGATGCCTGAATCCTCTCCCTCCCGTCGCCCCAGCTGCGCCACCTGCCTGCGCGCGCAGTCGGCCTGCATCTGCCGCTGGGTGTGTCCCGTGGAGGCACAGGCCGCACTGCTGATCCTGCAACATCCGCTGGAGGTGGCGAATGCGAAGAACAGCGCGCGCCTGCTGCACCTGTGCGTGGGGAACAGCGTGCTGGCGGTGGGGGAGGCCTTCGATGCCGCCGCACTGCACGCCCTGCTGCATGCCGGCGGCCGCCAGCCGCTGCTGCTGTATCCGGACGCGCGAGGTGCCGCGCCGGGACCCGCCTTGCCGCCGCCGCGCGATCTGCGTCTGGTGCTGCTCGACGCCACCTGGCGCAAGAGCCGCAAGATGCTTTACCTCAATCCCGCCCTGCAGGCGTTGCCGCGCCTGGGCTTGCAGGATGTGGATACACGCTACCGCATTCGCAAGGCGCACGCTCCCGGCCAGCTGTCGACGCTGGAAGCGGGTGCCCATGCGCTGGGTCAAGTGGAAGGTGACCCGGCGCGTTTCGCTGCGTTGTTCGACGCCTTCGATGGATTCGTACAACAACAACTCGACTACGTACCGCGCGCTTGAATTCTCGACCATAGCGGCGTACCATACTGTATAAACATACAGTATAAGGCCGAGCCATGGAACAGCGCCAACGAACTATCGACCGCGAATACAGTGCCGAGCATCCGGTACAGGTGCGTCCGCTCGCCGCCCTGAAGGGCCGCGGCGCCGTCACCAACCTGCAGGGCCGCTATGAAGTGAACGGCCGCGAGGCCTTCCACGATGGCTGGGAGGCCGAGGCCGGGGCCGCATTCGGCGCCGCGCCCTTCAAGACCCAGGTGACCGACGAAATCGCCAAGAGCATCCTGTCGCGCAATGCCTCGCCCGACGTGCCTTTCAACGTTTCGCTGAACCCCTACCGCGGCTGCGAGCACGGCTGCATCTATTGCTTCGCGCGGCCCACTCACAGCTACCTCGGCCTGTCGCCCGGCCTCGATTTCGAGAGCCGCCTGTTCGCCAAGGTGAACGCGGCCGAGCTGTTGCGGCGCGAGCTGGCGCGGCCCGGCTACAAGCCCGAGCACATCGCCATCGGTGTCAATACCGACGCCTACCAGCCCTGCGAGCGCGAGAAACGCCTCACGCGCGAGGTGCTTGAAGTATTGAGCGAGTGCCGGCATCCGGTCGGCCTGATCACCAAGTCGGCGCTGATCGAGCGCGACATCGACCTGATCGCCCCGATGGCGGCGGCTGGCCATGCCTGCGCGGCCATCACGCTCACCACGCTCGACTCGGAAATCTCGCGCACGCTCGAACCGCGCGCCGCCGCACCCGCGCGCCGGCTACGCACCATTCGCACGCTGACCGACGCCGGCATCCCGGTCAGCGTCAGCGTCGCGCCCATCATTCCGTTCGTGACCGAGCCCGAGATCGAACGCATCCTCGAGGCCGCGCGCGACGCCGGCGCCGTCGGCGCCCATTACGTGGTGCTGCGCCTGCCTTTCGAGGTCAACCCGCTGTTCCAGGGTGGCTCGAAGCGCATTTCCCCGAGCGCGCGGCGCGTCATGAACCGCGTGCGCGAAATGCGCGGCGGAAAAGACTACGACAGCGACTTCTCCAAGCGCATGCACGGCGAAGGCGTCTGGGCAGACCTGATCCGCCAGCGTTTCAACAAGACGGTCGACCGGCTCGACCTGGGCGGCTTCGGCGGCCGCTTCGCCGGGCTCGACACCTCGCAGTTCCGGCGTCCGCTGGTGGTGCCGGCGGGGACGGGCAAGGCGACGGCAAAGGCGACCGCGCAGCTCGATCTGTTCTAGCAGCAGCGCATTAGGTCGGCTGGCTTTCAGTCGTACGAGCCGGAACGATTGTCCTGATCCGGGTACTTGGCCTTTCGTTTGGACAGCTGTATCGACATGGCGAATCGACCTAAGTACTCACCCCAAAATAAATGTGTTTTCGGCTTCCAGAACCGGCGCGTTGCTGCGTCGGCTCGCGTCCGCTTGCGGGGCAGTGCTCGCACTGTGGCGCTCTCGCCGTCTTGCACCGCATCCGAACCGGCACGTCCGGTTCTGTTTGCCAAAATTCCCATTTATTTTCGGTCGAGTACTTAGAGCCTATCCCGGTAGTCCGGGGAAAGCTGGTGGCGATGCATGGCAAGCGCGGGCAAGGCGCGAGGAGGCCGCATGGCTGGCCATGCAACGACGAGCAACGCAGCACGCGTTTGTCAGGCGCGCCAGCAGCGACTCCGGACTACCGGGATAGGCTCTTAGCCCTTCGAGATTTTGGGCGATGCCCATGCAGCCAGATAGCATAGCTGCAGGTAAGGACTCAAGAATTGCAGGATGGTATTCACAGATTTGGTGACGGCGAAGGAAAGAATGAGAGGCGGTGGCATCGGGGATACGCAGCGACCTTCAGCCAGCGATCGGCAAGCTGTCCTGGCGTGGCCGGAGCCACGCTCAGCCCGTTTAATTCTTCTGGATTTTGTTGTGCACGTCGTTCACCATCATCAGCGGTGATGAGTACCGGCGAATCGGTGAAGGCGGCGATCTCGACCACATTGCGCACCAGCGTGCGCCATGCCGGGCTGGTGCCGACCAGGGTGGAACGCACGGCGGCGTGTCGACCAGCTTGCGCACCGCCGCCCAACGCGTCAGCCGGGCCGTGACTTGCTCCACCTGCATCGCGCCATCCGGCCAGCAAAGCACGTCGGCGGCGCCGGCCCCGAGCAGGGCCCAGCTGTCGCTGGTGGCCGGCGCGTCAGGCCCGGCGGCAATGGCGAGCACGGTGGACTGCGCCGACAGCAGCCGTAGTTGCGCCAGCGCGGCGCCGTCGACCTCGGTCAGTACCGCCAGGCCGTAGGGCGCCGAACGGTCGGCGACGCTCACGGTGGCGACGCGCGCCCCTGCCAGCGCCTGCGCAATGCGCTCGCGCGTCGCCGCGGGCACGGAATCGAAGAAATGGAGCCAGGCGGACAGCATCGTGCGTTTCCCCCGAATTGCTGACCTCAGGGTACGAACGCGGCCGTTAGAGGAGCGATGAGATAGCGCAAACCTGCGCGGGTCTCCTTGCCAGGAACGTCAGGAGTCCTGGCGCCCGCCAGCGGCAGCAATGGCCATCAAATGCCGCTCGATCTCGAACACATGCGGGTCGTTCTTGCCCAGTTCCCGTAGCGCCTGCGCCAGTTCCAGCAGGTATTCGCTGTTCGGTCCGCTTGGCCCGCAGGAGCGGGCGATCTGCAATGCAATGTCGTGCTCGCTGGCCGGTCCCAGGAAAGCCGCGTTCTCCTGCGTGGCGATGTAGACCAGGCCCTCGACGCCGCTGCCGTCCTCGAACACGATGGTGGTCGCCAGGCGCAGGTAGCCGTTCTTTTCGCGGTGGTCGAGGTGGGCGAATTCCTCGGGCGTGACGAGGTAGGCCATGCCATGGCAGAGCGCGCCTTCGTCGGGCACCAGGGTCACCACCCGGCCGGGCGCCGTTTCCGTGCCCCGGTGGTCGTGCGAACCCTGCCAGAAGCGCCGCGTCCAGCCGCGAATGTGGGCCGGGCGCCGTTCCAGGTAGGGGAAGTCGGCCTTGTAGATCAGCGAGCCGTAGCCGAACAGCCAGACCCGGTCCTGGCCGGCGAATTTGTCCATGCGCTGGTTGATGGCGATGGTATTGAGAGACATGGCGCGGCGATCAAGAAAGACGATGGCCGATTGTAGCGCAGCCCTTCCGTGTGGCGTGGCGGGCGCAGGTCAGCCTTGCCCGCGCTTGCCGGCCACATACGGAAACAGGAAGTCGATGAAGCTCTCGGCCGCCGGCGACAGCGAGCGGCCGGCGCGTGTGTAGACGAAAAAGCGCCGCGTCAATACGGGTTCCTCGAGCGGACGCATGCGCAGCTTGTACAGGCTGACCAGCGGCTCCGCATACGGCAGGCAGACCGTCACGCCCAGGCCGGCACTGACCATGGCCAGCGCGGTGGTCATGAAAGTCACCTCATTGGCCGGTTTCAGGGGCACCTCGACCGGGAACGCGCGCGGCAGTGCATGCATGTCGGCCAGCAGGCGCTCGGTGAATTGTCCCTGCAGCGCGATGAAGGGATAGCGCGCCAGGTCTTGCCAGGTGACGCGCGGCAGCAGCTCGAGCGGATGGCCTTCCGGGAACACCAGCGCGAAGGGTAGTTCGAACAGTTCCTGGGCCTGCAGTTGCGGCGTCGGCTCGCGCTCGGGACCGATGCCGATGTCGGACTCGCCCGAGAGCACGCGCGCGATCACGTTTTCGACGGCGCTGTCGGCCACGCGCACATCGATGTCGGGCTGCTGCGCGCGGTAGGCCGCCATGGCCTCGGGCACCAGGGTGCAGCACATCAGTTGCGGCGCGGCGATGCGCACCACGCCCTTGCGCAACTGCGTATGGTCCGCCACGTTCGCCAGCGCACCGTCCAGATCATCGATCATCTGGCTAAATAGCGGGTACAGCTCGCGCCCGATGTCGGTGAGCGTGATGCGCCTTGTCGAGCGGTCGACGACGCGCGCGCCCAGCGTCTGCTCGAGTTCCTTGATCAGCCCGGACAGTGCCGATTGCGTCACGTGCATGACCTGGGCGGCCGAGGTGAAGTTGCCGGTCTTGGCCAATGCCACGAAGGCGCGCATCTGGCGCAGGGTGGGATTCATAAGATAGTCTGATAAATCAGGCGGAAAATATTGTTTGTATGATAGTCCGAATTCATTTGTAATGGCGGCAACCAGGAACGTCTGACAAAAACGGCAGGGCAAGGGATGCGGCCGACCGACGCAGCGCCGCATCGGCGGACCGCGAAGACAGTACGACTGTACGGCCAGGAGCTGTAACGCCGCTATGCCGATTTTGTCAGGCGTTCTAAAACAATCAAAACATCGGAAGGAGTACGCCATGAAACTCGCCACCCTCAAGACCGGCGGCCGCGACGGCACCCTGGTCGTCGTCAGCCGCGACCTCGTCACCTGCCAGGCCGTCCCGAAAATCGCGCGTACGCTGCAGTGCGCCCTCGACGACTGGGATGCGGTCGCGCCGCGCCTGCAGGCCGTCTACGAGAAACTCAACGCCGGCACCGCCGACAAGGCCGAGTCCTTCATCGAGATGGAATGCCATTCGCCGCTGCCGCGCGCCTACCAGTGGGCCGACGGCTCGGCCTACATCAACCACGTCGAGCTGGTGCGCAAGGCGCGCAACGCCGAGGTGCCGGCCTCGTTCTATACCGACCCGCTGATGTACCAGGGCGGCTCCGACCGCTTCATCGGCCCCTGCGACCCGATCGCCGTGATGAGCGAGGACTGGGGCGTCGACCTGGAAGCGGAAGTGGCGGTCGTCACCGGCGACGTGCCGATGGGTGCCAGCGTCGAACAGGCCGCGGCGGCGATTCGCCTGGTGATGCTGGTCAATGACGTTTCCCTGCGCAACCTGATTCCGAACGAACTGGCCAAGGGCTTCGGCTTCTTCCAGTCGAAACCGGCCAGCGCCTTTTCGCCGGTGGCGGTCACGCCGGACGAACTCGGCGACGCCTGGCAGGACAGCAAGCTGCGCCTGCCGCTGCTGGTGACGCTCAACGACGAGGCCTTCGGCAAGCCGAACGCGGGCGACGACATGACCTTCAGTTTTGCGCAACTGGTTGCGCACGCGGCAAAGACGCGCGAACTGGGCGCCGGCACCATCATCGGCTCGGGCACGGTGTCGAACAAGCAGGGCAGCCTGCACGGCTCGAGCATCGCCAACGGCGGCGTCGGCTATTGCTGCCTGGCCGAGCTGCGCATGTACGAAACCATCGAACACGGCGCCCCGAAAACGCCGTTCCTGCGCTTCGGCGACAGCGTGCGCATCGAGATGCTTGACGCGTCCGGCGCCAGCATCTTCGGCGCCATCGACCACGAGGTCGCGCATTACCACGGGAGGAAGGAATGAAGCTCTATACCTATTTCCGCAGCTCCGCCGCCTACCGCGTGCGGATCGCCCTGAACCTGAAAGGCTTGACCTACGACGCGGTGCCCGTGCACCTGCTCAAGGATGGCGGCCAGCAGCGCCAGGAAGAGTACCGCAAGATCAATCCGAGCGGCCTGGTGCCGGCCTTCCAGGACGACCGCATCACGCTGACGCAGTCGATGGCGATCATCGAATACCTCGATGAGCTGTTCCCGGCCGTGCCGCTGATGCCGCATGACTGCGCGGGGCGCGCGCGCGTGCGCGAACTGGCGCAGATCGTCGCCTGCGACATCCATCCGCTCAACAACCTGCGCGTGCTGAAATACCTGGTCGGCCCGCTGGAGCTGAGCGAAGACGCCAAGATGGACTGGACCCGCCACTGGATCCGCGAAGGTCTGGCCTCGCTCGAAGCCCACCTGGCGCGCGACCCGGCCGCCGGCCCGTTCTGCCACGGCAATTCGCCGACCATGGCCGACTGCTTCCTGGTGCCGCAGGTCTTCAACGCCCAGCGCTTCGACATCGACATCCCGGCCTACCCGAACATCGCCCGCATCAATGCGATGTGCACCGAGCTGCCCGCCTTCGCGGCAGCGCATCCGTCGCAGCAGCCCGACGCGGAATGAACCGCCGGGGCGGATGGGAAGCCATCCGCCCCTCGCTCCTCAATGCTGGGTCGACCGGTCCGGCTCCGACGGCGTCGAGATCTCGTCCAGGGTGCTCTCGACCTCGCCCGCATGCTTGGTCGCGATGTCGCCCAGCGACACGATGCCGACGATCTGCTGCGACTCCTCGTCGATCACCGGCACGCGCCGGATCTGCACGTCGCCCATCTGGCCCAGCACCTCGTCGATCGTCTGGCGCGCGGTGCAGGTGCGCACGTCGGTGCTCATCACATCCGTGACCATGGTCGACACGGGGTTCTGGCCGGCCGCCACCGAACGCACCGTGATGTCGCGGTCGGTGATCATGCCGACCAGCTTGTCGCCGTCGGTGACGGGAATGGCGCCGACGTTCAGTTCATCCATCAGCTGGGCGGCGCGCTGCACGGTTTCCTGCGGCGAAATGGTTTGTACGTCGCGGGTCATCACGTCCTGGATCGTTTGCATGGCATTCTCCTTGTGGTGTGGTTGGCGCAAGTGGAGGCCGGCAGCACATGCCTGGCGCCGCCTCCGGATGCCCGAATCATGCCGCGTTTCCGCGATCGGGCTCGCCAGATTGACTGCTGGAACGGTTGCGCTCGTCCTGGCCCCGGGCGGGTACAATCCGCTTCCTTTTGCCCCTATCGCCAGCTTGCGCGCCATGACCGAGACCGTTTCATCAGTTGCCATCCCCGCCGCCATCCTGTCCATGCTGGATCTTGCCGACCTCTCATGGCGTCCCCACCTGCTGCGCGGGCTGGAAGCGGTTAGCCGCGCCAACCCTGGCTACCTGCCGACGCTTGTCGACGACGATTACCTGCCCACCCAGGGCCGCTTGTTCGCCGCCTTCGCCCAGCCCCTGGACCGGGTGCGTTACGTGCTGGTGGGGGAGGGGCCGTATCCGCGCGCGGAAAGCGCAACCGGCGTCTGCTTCATGGACGGTGCCGTGGGCGAACTCTGGAGCGAGGCCGGGCTGTCAAAACCCGTCAACCGCGCCACCTCGCTGCGCAACTTCATGAAGATGCTGCTGGTAGCCGATGGGCAGCTGCAGGCGGGCGACACCGGCGGCGCTGCGCTGGCACCGGTCGCGGCGGCGGCGCGGGATGGCGCGGCGATCCGGACGCTGGCGCAGTTGCAGGAGCGGCTGACCGGGCAGGGCTTCCTGCTGCTGAACGCCTCGCTCGTATTCCGTTCCCACGTCAAGCCGGTCATCGATGCGCGTGCCTGGCTGCCTTTCCTGCAGGTGGTGCTGGCGACCCTGGCCGGGCGTGCGGCGCCGCCGACCCTGGTGCTGTGGGGAAAGATTGCCGAGGAATTGAGGAAGCTGCCGGAGACGGAGAAGTTGCCGCAGGTGGCGGCGGAGCATCCGTATAACCTGAGCTTTATTGGCAATGCGCAGATGCAGGCGCTGTTCGGGCCGATGCGGCTGTTGCGAGCGGGGTGATTGTTGCAGACGGGTGGAGGCGCGGGCGCGGTGTTTCGGAGGTCGCGTATCACCGCGTGGGCAGCGCATGCGTATCGATTGATCACGCGGTAGAGGTGGAGCTGTCCACCCTACGAAACCTGGCGCAGACGCTCCCGCCGTTTTTGGGGCGCCCGAGACAAGCATCCCGGAATTTGCTATACTTGACTAATTCGTTCAACTAATCCGGTTTTCATGCAAATGCTTGCGAAAGCGCAAGAACAACCGGGAAAAGTGAGCAAGAGCAATATTTTAACATTACCGGGGTTGTGATGCGTCTGACCACCAAAGGCCGTTTTGCTGTTACTGCGATGATCGATCTTGCCCTGCGCCAGGGCACGGGTCCGGTCACGCTGTCGGGCATCAGCCAGCGCCAGGCCATTTCGCTGTCCTACCTGGAGCAGCTGTTCGGCAAGCTGCGCCGCCACGCCATCGTCGACTCCGTGCGCGGCCCGGGCGGGGGCTACAGCCTGGCCCGCCCGGCGGAAAAAGTCACCGTGGCCGACATCATCATTGCCGTCGACGAGCCGCTCGACGCGACCCAGTGCGGCGGCAAGGAAAACTGCCACGGGGCCGACGCCGCCAGCGGCACCCGCTGCATGACGCACGAGCTGTGGACCACGCTCAACGCCAAGATGGTCGATTACCTCGATTCCGTCTCGCTGCAAGACCTGGTCGACCAGCAAAAGCAGAAGGAACAGAGCGTCGTGGTGGTGCACCGCACGCCCGCCGCCGTCGCGGTACAGAACTGAGCCGCACCGAACAATACCGAGCACAACTGAAGCAGAACTGGAGTGAACTGATGAACGCGCCTTTGGACAAACAAATCGAGCAGAGCTTCGTGACCGCGCCGCATTTTCCGATCTACATGGACTATTCGGCAACGACGCCGGTCGATCCGCGCGTGGCCGACAAGATGATTCCGTTCCTGCGCGAGCAGTTCGGCAATCCGGCTTCGCGCTCGCACATGTACGGCTGGTCGGCCGAGGCCGCCATCGAAGAGGCGCGCGGCCACGTTGCCGCCCTCGTCGGCGCCGATCCGCGCGAGATCATCTGGACCTCGGGCGCGACCGAATCGAACAACCTGGCCATCAAGGGTGCCGCCCACTTCTATAAAACGAAGGGCAAGCACATCATCACGGTCAAGACCGAACACAAGGCGGTACTGGACACCGTGCGCGAACTGGAACGCCAGGGCTTCGAGGCCACCTATCTCGAGCCGCAGGACAATGGCCTGATCACGATCGCGCAGCTGGAAGCGGCGATCCGCCCGGACACCATCCTGGTCTCGGTCATGCTGGTCAATAACGAGATCGGCGTGATCCAGCCGATCGACGCGATCGGCGAACTGTGCCGCGCGAAAGGCATCGTCTTCCACTGCGACGCCGCCCAGGCGACGGGCAAGGTGCATATCGACCTGTCGACCACCAAGTGCGACCTGATGACCTTCACCGCGCACAAGACCTACGGCCCGAAAGGCGTCGGCGCCCTGTACGTGCGCCGCAAGCCGCGTATCCGCCTGGAAGCGCAGATGCACGGCGGTGGCCACGAGCGCGGCCTGCGTTCGGGCACGCTGCCGACCCACCAGATCGCCGGCATGGGCGAAGCCTTCCGCATCGCCAGGGAAGAGATGGAGTCCGAGCTGGTGAAAGTCAAGGCGCTGCGCGACCGCCTGGCCAAGGGCTTGCTGGAGATCGAAGAGGTCTACATCAACGGCGACATGGAACACCGCGTGCCGCACAACCTGAACGTCTCGTTCAACTATGTCGAGGGCGAGTCGCTGATCATGGCGATCAAGGACATCGCCGTGTCGTCCGGCTCGGCCTGCACCTCGGCCTCGCTGGAGCCGTCCTACGTGCTGCGCGCCCTGGGCCGCAGCGACGAACTGGCGCACAGCTCGATCCGTTTCACCATCGGCCGCTTCACGACCGAGGAAGACATCGACTTCACGATCGAACTGCTGAAGTCGAAGGTCGGCAAGCTGCGCGAACTGTCGCCGCTCTGGGACATGTTCAAGGAAGGGATTGACCTCAATTCGATCCAGTGGGCAGCCCATTAATGAACCGCGATAAACCTACTGCGCGTTGCACTGTCGGCCTGCGATGCTCGCTGTACTACTCGTACAGCTGCGCTTCTCGGCCAACATTGCTGCCGCTCGCTACGGTTTCTCGCGATTCACTTAACTAAAGAATTCAAGGAGCACTACCATGGCATATTCGGACAAAGTACTCGACCATTACGAGAACCCACGCAACGTCGGCGCCTTTGAAAAGGGCGACGAGTCGGTCGGCACCGGCATGGTCGGCGCGCCGGCCTGCGGCGACGTGATGAAGCTGCAGATCAAGGTCAACGAGCAGGGCCTGATCGAAGACGCGAAGTTCAAGACCTATGGCTGCGGTTCGGCCATCGCTTCGAGCTCGCTCGTGACCGAGTGGGTCAAGGGTAAAACCCTGGACCAGGCGCTGGCCATCAAGAACACGCAGATCGCCGAAGAACTGGCGCTGCCGCCAGTGAAGATCCACTGCTCGATCCTGGCCGAAGACGCGATCAAGGCCGCTGTCGCCGACTACAAGACGAAGCACGCAACCGCGTAAGTTTTAGACTCAAGCTGGAGAAGAACGCATGGCAATCACACTGACCGAAAAAGCGGCGAAGCACATCAACCGCTACATCGAGCGTCGCGGCAAGGGCCTCGGTCTGCGCTTCGGTGTGCGCACCACCGGCTGCTCCGGCCTGGCCTACAAGCTGGAGTACGTCGACGAGGCGGCAAGCGAGGACAATGTCTTCGAGTCGCACGGCGTGAAGGTCTTCGTCGACCCGAAAAGCCTGCCCTACATCGACGGTACCGAACTCGATTTCGCCCGCGAGGGACTCAACGAAGGCTTCCGCTTCAACAACCCGAACGTCAAGGACAATTGCGGTTGCGGCGAGAGCTTCCGTATCTGACGCATGTAGAGCTGAGCCTTGATGCAAAACCACTTCGAGTTGTTCGGCCTGCCGGCCCGGTTTGATGTCGACATGGCCGCGCTGGACAGGGCCTTCCGCGAGGTCCAGGGCCGCGTGCACCCGGACCGTTTCGTGAACGCCACCGACGCCGAAAAGCGCGTCGCGATGCAGTGGGCGACCCGCGCCAACGAAGCCTATCAAACCCTCAAGCACCCGCAAAAACGCGCGCAGTACCTGTGCGAGTTGAACGGCGTCGACCTGCAGACCGAGTCGAACACGGCGATGCCGATGGCCTTCCTGATGCAGCAGATGGAGTGGCGCGAAGAACTCGGTGACGCGCGCGCGGCGAAGGATGCCGACGCGCTCGACGCGCTGGACAAGCAGGTGCGCATGGAACGCAAGGCGCTGCTGGCGCAAGTCGGCAAGCAGTTGGATGCGGGCGACTTCCAGAAAGCGGCCGAAGGCGTGCGCGCGCTGATGTTCCTCGACAAATTCGGGGACGAAGTGCAGTACGCGTACGAGGCGGTCGAGGGGTAAATCGTAGGGGGGACGGGTCTCCCGTCCGCGCGTTCAACCGACGGATGAATATGTAGGGTGGGCGCCCCGAGCCCACGCGGATATAGGCGTCAACGTGGCGCATCGTTCCGCGTGGGCACAGGGCGCCCACCCTACAGCACAATAACAACCAGGTAACACGAACATGGCACTTTTGCAGATTTCCGAACCCGGCATGTCGACCGCACCGCACCAGCACCGGCTGGCGGTGGGCATCGACCTGGGTACCACCAATTCGCTCGTCGCCACGGTGCGCAGCGGTATCCCAGAAGTGCTGAGCGACGAGGACGGCCGCGCGCTGCTGCCATCGGTCGTGCGTTACCTCGCGAACGGCAATGCCAACATCGGCCACAAGGCGCAGGCCCACCGCACCACCGACCCGAAGAACACGATCGTCTCGGTCAAGCGCTTCATGGGCCGGGCTTTGGCTGACATCGCCCACGCCGAGAACCTCCCGTACGACTTCGTCGATTCGCCCGGCATGGTGCAGATCAGGACCGTCGCCGGCGTGAAAAGCCCGGTCGAGACCTCGGCCCAGATCCTGGCCACGCTGCGCCAGTTGGCGGAAGATTCGCTGGGCGACGAACTGGTCGGCGCCGTGATCACCGTTCCCGCATACTTCGACGATGCCCAGCGCCAGGCCACCAAGGACGCGGCCCAGCTGGCCGGCCTGAACGTGCTGCGCCTGCTGTCCGAACCCACCGCCGCCGCGATCGCCTACGGGCTCGATCATGGCTCCGAAGGCGTCTACGCCGTCTACGACCTGGGCGGCGGCACCTTCGACATCTCGATCCTGAAGCTTTCGAAAGGCGTGTTCGAAGTCCTGTCCACCGGCGGCGATTCCGCCCTGGGAGGCGACGACTTCGATCACCGCCTGTTCTGCTGGATCACGGAGCAGGCCAGGCTGTCGCCGCTGTCGGAAGAAGACACGGCCACGCTGATGGTCAAGGCGCGTCAGGCCAAGGAACTGCTGTCGAGCAACGATGAAACGACGATCGACGCCATCCTGAAGTCCGGCGAGATCGTCCAGGTGAAAATCACTGCCGCGACGTTCGCCGAGATCACGAAGCACCTGGTCGGCAAGACCATGAACGCCATCCGCAAGGCCATGCGCGACGCGAGCGTGTCGGTGGAAGACGTCGATGGCGTGGTGATGGTCGGCGGCGCGACGCGCATGCCGCACGTGCGCCGTGCCGTGTCGGAGTTCTTCCACACCATCCCGCACGCGAATATCGACCCGGACAAGGTCGTGGCGCTGGGCGCCGCCATCCAGGCGAACCTGCTGGCCGGTAACCGCGCGGCCGGCGACGACTGGCTGCTGCTGGACGTGACGCCGCTGTCGCTCGGTATCGAAACGATGGGCGGGCTGGTGGAAAAAATCATCCCGCGCAATTCCACGATTCCATGTGCACGGGCGCAGGAGTTCACCACGTTTAAAGATGGCCAGACCGCGCTGGCGGTGCACGTGGTGCAGGGCGAGCGCGAACTGGTTTCCGATTGCCGTTCGCTGGCACGTTTTGAATTGCGCGGCATTCCGCCGATGGCCGCGGGCGCGGCGCGCATCCGCGTGACTTACCAGGTCGACGCCGACGGGCTGCTGTCGGTGTCGGCGCGCGAGACGCGTTCGGGCGTGGAAGCCTCGATCACCGTCAAGCCGTCCTACGGCCTGGGCGACGACGAGGTCGCGCGCATGCTGCAGGATTCGTATGGCGCCGCGCAGGTCGACATGCAGATGCGTGCGCTGCGCGAAGAGCAGGTCGAGGCCGAGCGCATCCTGCTGGCGACGCAGTCGGCGCTCGATAGCGATGCCGATCTGCTCAACGGTGAGGAACAGGACGCACTGGCGAAGCTGGTGCACGGCGTGCGCGATGCGATCCACCATTCGAACGACACGTCGCTCGAGCCGGACACGCGCCAGAACGCGCTGCACGACGCGGTGCAGGCGCTGGCCCATGGCACCGAGGAATTCGCCGCGCGCCGCATGGACAAGAGCGTGCGCAGCGCGCTGGCGGGCAAGTCGCTCGACGAGGTTTGACGTAGGGTAGGCGGGTTTCCCGCCTACGCGTTCAAACCGTGCCAGCGTCAACATAACGCGATCAGTACCACCGCTCGACAACAAGCGCCGCCCCGACCGATCATACGATCGTTGGACGCGTAGGCGGGAGACCCGCCTACCCTACGGCCAAGATCATCATTAAGAGGTAAACAACGTGCCACAAATCGTCATCCTGCCCCACCCGCTCTTCTGCCCCGAAGGCGCCGTGCTCGAAGCCCCGGCCGGCAAGTCGGTCTGCGACGTCATGCTGGAAAACGACATCGAGATCGAACACGCCTGCGACCGTGTCTGCGCCTGCACCACCTGCCACGTGATCGTGCGCGAAGGCTTCGAATCCTTGAACGAGCTGGAAGAAAAAGAAGAAGACATGCTGGACAAGGCCTGGGGCCTGGAGCCGCATTCGCGCCTGTCCTGCCAGGCGATCGTCGCCACCGAAGACCTCGTGGTCGAGATCCCGAAGTACACGATCAACCACGCGGCTGAAAAGAACCACTGAAACCAGGATTGCCATGAAGCGCGCCGAGAACACCGTCAAGAAGCCGGTGGCAAGCCTTGAACTGCCACCAGAAGTCCGTCCCGGCCAGTCGATCGAGCTGCTGAAAGAGCTGCACATCCTCACGCGCGACGGCAAGCTGAACCAGGACAGCCGGCGCAAGCTCAAGCAGGTCTACCACCTGGTCAACTTCATCGAGCCGCTGTTCAATGACGTCCGTGCGGAGAAGGGTGCCGTGTCGCTGGTCGACCACGGCGCCGGCAAGTCCTATCTCGGCTTCATCCTGTACGACCTGTTCGTGAAAAGCCTGGGCGACGCCTCCCACATCTACGGCATCGAAACGCGCGAAGAACTGGTCAGCAAATCGACCGAGCTGGCGGCACGCCTGGGCTTTGACCACATGTCCTTCCTGCCGCTGTCGGTGGCCGAATCGACGACCTCGAACCTGCTGCCCGAATCGATCGACATCGTCACCGCGCTGCACGCCTGTAACACGGCCACCGACGACGCCATCGACTTCGCGCTGAAGAAGAAGGCGAAGCACATGGTGCTGGTGCCGTGCTGCCAGGCGGAAGTGGCGTCCTTCCTGCGCAAGAACAAGGGCAAGGACCTGGGCAAGAGCGCGCTGACCGAGATCTGGCGGCACCCGATCCATACGCGCGAATTCGGCAGCCAGGTAACCAATGTGCTGCGCTGCCTGCAGCTCGAAGCCCACGGCTACCAGGTCACCGTGACGGAACTGGTCGGCTGGGAGCACTCGATGAAGAACGAACTGATCGTGGCGACCTACAAGAACCTGCCGCGCCGCCGCCCGAGCGAGCGGCTGCAGGAAGTGCTGTCCACGCTGGGACTGGAAGAGATGGGCCAGCGTTTCTATACCTCGCAAGCGGAAGCAAACGCCGCGGCCCGGGCCGACACCGTTTCAACCGACGATTGAATACCATGAGCGATACCACCACCTGGATTGACCTGCGCAGCGACACCGTAACCCAGCCATCGCAAGCCATGCGCGCGGCAATGGCCGCTGCCGAAGTCGGCGACGACGTCTACGGCGACGACCCCGACGTGAACCGCCTGCAGGACTTCGCGGCCGACCTGTTCGGTCATGAAGCCGGCATGTTCGCCGCCAGCGGCACGCAAACCAACCTGATCGCCCTGATGACGCACTGCGCGCGCGGCGACGAGTACCTGGTCGGCCAGGAAGCGCACACCTACAAATACGAAGGCGGCGGCGCCGCGGTGCTGGGTTCCATCCAGCCGCAGCCGATCGCCAACCAGGCGGACGGCTCGATTGCGCTTGCTGACATCGAAGCCTACATCAAGCCCGACGACATGCACTTCGCCCGCACCCGCCTGCTGGCGCTGGAAAACACGATCGGCGGCCGCGTGCTGGGGCAGGATTACATTGCCGCTGCCACCACGCTGGCGCATGCGAAAGGCCTGGCGACGCACCTGGACGGCGCCCGTGTCTGCAATGCGGCCGTGAAGCAGGGCATCAGCCTGCGCGAAGCCGTAAAGGGTTTTGACACCGTTTCGGTCTGCCTGTCGAAGGGCCTGGGCGCGCCGGTCGGCTCGGTGCTGCTGGGTCCGAAGGCCTTTATCGAGCAGGGCAAGCGCTGGCGCAAGATGCTGGGTGGCGGTATGCGCCAGGCCGGCGTCATCGCCGCGGCCGCGCAGCACGCGCTGCAGCACAATGTCGAGCGCCTCGCGGAAGACCATGACAACGCCTTCGCGCTGGCAAAAGGGCTGGCGGAGATCGAAGTGCTGCGCGTGACTACGCCGCAGACCAACATCTTCTGGCTGGACGTCCCGGTCGCGGCCTGCGAGCCGCTGCGCGCAGCGCTGGCCAGCCAGGGCATCCGCGCCACGGTCGGCCCGCGCATGCGCCTGGTGACCCACCTCGACGTCTCCAGGGACGATGTGGCCAAAGTCGTCGCCGCCTTCAAGGCATTCTTCAAAGACTGGCGCGCCTGATGAGCGACAACGCAATTCGCCTGGCCAAACGCGTGGCCGAACTGGCAGGCTGTTCGCGTGCCGAAGCCGAACGCTACATCGCCAACGGCGGCGTGAGCGTCGATGGCGCGGTGGTCGAGGACCCGGCCAGCCGCGTGACCCCAAGCCAGGCCGTGACGCTGCTGCCGGGCGCCAGCGCCCAGGAGGCGCCGCCGGTGACGATCCTGCTGCACAAGCCCTCCGGCAGCAATGCCGGCGTCGGCATGCGCGGCAGTCCTGCGCTGGACTGCCTGGTGCCCGAAAGCTTGTTCGTGACCCACGGCGCCCCGCATTTCCTCAAACGCCATCTGGCGCGCCTGACCCTGTGCACGCCGCTGGAAACCGATGCCAGCGGCCTGCTCGTGTTCACCCAGGACTTTCGCATCGTGAGGAAGCTCGTCGACGACGGCGAGCGCGTCGAGCACGAGTATGTGGTCGAGGTCTCGGGCGGCATCAAGGAAGGCGGCTTGGCGCTGCTGAACCATGGCTTGACCTTCAACGGCAAGCCGATCAACCCGATGAAGGTCAGCTGGCAGAGCGAAGGGCGCCTGCGCTTCGCCGCCAAGGGCGTGCGTCCCGGCCAGCTCGAGCACATGTGCGCCGCGGTGGGCTTGTCCGTCAGCGACATCAAGCGCCTGCGCGTCGGCCGCATCCCGCTGGCCGGGCTGCCCGAGGGGCAGTGGCGCTACCTGGCGGAGTACGAGCGCTTCTGAAATGACGGCCGCGCAGGGTTGGCGATCCGGGCTCGCATGCCTTGTACCCCGTGGAGTCAGGACTCCACCCTACGTGTGGCCACGAATGGTCTCCGGCCCTGGTCGTTCGTAGGGTGGAGTCCCGATTCCACGCGTTGGCGCACCCGCGCAGCGGCGACGGCGAACGCAGCCGCGACCGACAGGTGAACCGGTAAGGTCTATTTCTTGGCAGGCTTGGGCAGGGCGATCAGCCGCGTCCCTGCAATCCGGTCATGCAGGAACTGCCGGTCCTTGTCGAGGAAGGCCGTCAGCCCCCAGGCCACCAGCCCCAGCGTGAAGGCAATGCTCCACTCCTTCACGTGGTGCAGGTCGAGCAGGCCGCCAACCAGCAGCGCCGGCGCGAACCAGCCCCAGGCCAGCAGGTAGCGGATCGCCGCGTTCTTGAAGGGCACCTTCGCATGCCCCACTTTGACGAGCTTGATGCGCCAGGTTTTCATGGCCAGCGTGAAGCCGCTGCCGCTCCAGGCATGCACGAAATACGCCGCCGCTACCAGGAACATGAAAGCGCTGAGACCCGCCTGGTAGGCAGGCCCCTGGCGGTTGCCGGTGGCGATCAGGTAGAGGAAGACGGCCAGCGCTTCGACCGCGATCAGCAGGAACGCTTCGTAGACCATCGCGATGACGCGGCGCTTGACGGTCGGGGTGGCGACGACGGGAGGATTAGCCGTTTGCATTCGATGCGCCGGGAGCGGCGGTGGCAGGAGTAGCGGGCGTGGACAGGTTCGGTGCCGCCGGGGCGGCGGGCGAGGAGGGTGCCGCGGGGGCGGACTGAGGGGGCGGGCTGAAGGCCGGGCTGAAGGCCGGGCTGACTGAGCGCCGGTGCCGGCGGCATGGCGTTCGGCGCCTGCAGCGCGATGCAGGAGGCGCCGCGGCGCGTGGTGCCGGCCGGGCAGCTGGTGGGCGCGACGATGCCGCCGGCCGCCGGGGTCTTGGCGCCGGCCGCGTTCCTGCGCGCGGCCGTCTGCGCCAGGCGCTGCCTTTCGCCCGGCGTCAACTGCTTGTAGCTTTCCCAGGTGGCGGCCTTTTCGCCGGGGGCGAGTTTGCGCGCCTTGTTGTAGTTCTCGCGCGCCAGGTTGCGCTGCTCGGGCGTCAGGCGGATCCACTGGCGCATGCGTTCGTGCACGCGTGCCTGCTCTGCCGGGTTCATCGAGGCGAAGCGGCGCGACATTTCCAGCCATTTTTTCTTGCGCGTGCCATCCATCGCGTCCCATTCGGGGTGCAGGGGTTCAAGGGCGAGTTGCTGTGCGCGCGTCAGTTCGCGCCACAGGGGTTTATCGAGCAACTGTGCGCCCGGTTTGCCGGCGATGTCCTTGCTTGTACCGGCCACGCTGGCCGTGCGCGGGACCGCGGCATCGGGGTCGTCGGTGCGTACGCGCGAGAAGATCGCCCAGGCCAGGATGGCGGCCACCACCGCCGCTACGGCCAACCAGCCGTAGCGGCGGGGCTTGGAAGGAGGTCTCGTCATTGGCGGCGCTGTTGCGACTCCAGATAGGCATTGAAGCCATGGTCGAGGTAAGCCGTCAGCGGCAGTTCGTCGGCCAGCACGGCCGCGTCGAGTTCGGCCAGCTCGGCGATACGCTCCTGCTGTTCATACTGGTACAGCCCGCCAAGGCCGACGGCCAGCGCCAGCAGCGGGATGGCCACGCCCAGGCGGCCGAGGCCGCCGTTTGAAAAATGGAAGTCGACATCGAACCAGCGGCGGCGCGTTTCCTTGCGGGCAGCGGCAGGCGCATCGGCTTTCTTGCGTGCCAATGCCTGCGCGCGCGCGCTTGCCAGGCGCTCGGCCGTGGAAGCCGGCAGCGCCTCGAGGTTCTCGTCCAGTGCACGGCGCAGCTTGTACGCCAGGTTGATGTCGTCGGTATTCATAATTGTATTCCCTTGGCCCGCAGGGCATCGGCGAGAGCATGCGTGGCGCGAGAGCAATGTGTTTTGACACTGCCCTCGGAGCATCCCATCGCTGCGGCCGTTTCGGCCACGTCCATATCCTGCCAGTAACGCATAAGGAAGGCTTCGCGTTGACGCGCCGGGAGTTTTTGTATCTCCGCTTCGATCAGGCGCAAGGTCTGGGCACGTTCGACCTGGTCCATGCTGGACTCGGCCGCGGCGGATCCTTCTTCCGCTTCATACGAATTGAGTATATCAAAGTCCTCGTCCTCGCCTTCGCGGCGGCCCAGCCCCCCGAAGAGGCTGACCCAGGCGTTGCGCACCTTTTCGCGGCGAAAATAGTCGAGGATGGTCGTCTGCAGGATGCGCTGGAACAGCATCGGCAGCTCGGCAGCGGGCTTGTCGCCGTATTTTTCGGCGAGCTTGATCATCGCGTCCTGCACGATGTCGAGCGCTGACTCGTCCTTGCGCACCGCGTACACGGCCTGCTTGAAGGCGCGCCGTTCGACATTCTCGAGGAAGTCGTTGAGTTCTTTGTCTGTCGCCATGCGCTGGAAAGGGGTGGTGCGCTCCGGGTACGTAGCCCGTGCTTTATGGAAAACCCACGAATCCTAGCAAAAAACCACCGTACATGCACCGTAATTGCTCAGCAATGCGCGGCGGGGCCGCCAGGCGGGCCGTCAAAAAACGCATGAGGATAGTCGAAACGATTCGTTGTCGCCCCGACATCGCGGCCTTAATCTGGATCGCACGTTCCAACTCAACGCCCCCACCATGCCGCTCGACACGCTTTCCGCAGGATCACCTGCCCGCCAGGATTTCGACATCCGCCCCCTGCACGCACCGCTGGGCGCCGAGGTGCTCGGACTCGACCTGTCGCGCCCGCTGTCCACCGCCGACCTGGCGCGCGTGCACCGCGCCCATCTCGACCACCACGTGCTCGTGTTTCGCGACGCGCGCATCACGCCGGCCCAGCAGGTCGCCTTCAGCCGCCGTTTCGGCGAACTGCAGATCCACGTGCTGCGCCAGTTCCAGCTCAAGGAAGAACCCGAGGTACTGATCGTCTCGAACATCCGCGAGAACGGCGAACCCATCGGCCTGGGGGACGCTGGCCACCTGTGGCATTCCGACCTGTCCTACAAGGCGGTGCCCAGCCTGGGTTCGATGCTGCACGCCCAGGAGCTGCCAGCCGAAGGAGGCGACACCCTGTTCGCCAACCAGCACCTGGCCTGGGACACGCTGCCCGATGCGCTCAAGCGCGAAGTGGAAGGCGCCTGGGCCGAGCACAGCTACCTGGCACGCTACGAGGACCTGCGCAAGCTGAACCCCTGGCGCCCCGCGCTGACCCAGGCGCAGATCGACGAGGTGGTGCCGGTGCGCCATCCGGTCGTGCGTACCCATCCGGAAACCGGGCGCCGCGCCCTGTTTGTCAGCGAACATTTCACCACCCGCATCGTCGACATCCCGGAAGCGCGCAGCCGCGCCTTGCTGGCGGCGCTGTTCGAACACGCGACACGCCCCGAATTCATCTACCGCCACCATTGGCAGCCGCACGACATGGTGTTCTGGGACAACCGCTCGCTGCTGCACCTGGCGGCAGGCTGTCCGCCCGAGCAGCGCCGCAAGCTCTACCGCACCACGATCGCGGGCGACGTCCCGTTCTGACCAGGAGAATCGATTTGAATACCAGAAAGTTTGCCGCTGCCCTCGTCGCCCTGTCCCTGCTGGCGGGCGCCGGCGGTGCCCATGCCGAAGGCAAGATCCGCATCGCCGAGCAGTTCGGCGTGGTCTACCTGCTGCTCAATGTCGCGCAGGACCAGAAGCTCATCGAAAAGCATGGCAAGAAATACGGCGTCGACATCGATGTCGACTGGGTCAAGCTCTCGGGCGGCGCCGCCACCAATGACGCCTTGCTGTCCAATTCCGTGGACGTGGTCGGCGCCGGACTCGGCCCCCTGATGACGGTCTGGGATCGTACCGCCGGCAAGCAGAACGTGCGCGCCGTTGCTTCGCTCGGCAATTTCCCGTACTACCTGATCAGCACCAACCCGGCCGTGAAATCGATCGCCGACTTCGGCCCGAAGGACCGCATCGCGCTACCGGCCGTGACGGTATCGGTGCAGGCGCGCATCCTGCAGATGGCGGCCAGCAAGCAGTGGGGCCCCGCCGAGTTCCGCAAGCTCGACCCGCTTACCCAGGCGCTGCCACACCCGGATGCGGCCGCCGCCGTGATCGCCGGCAAGACCGAAATCAATGCCCACTTCGCCAATCCCCCGTTCCAGGATCAGGAACTGGCCGGCAACCCGAACGCGAAAATCGTGCTCGACTCCTACCAGGTGCTGGGCGGGCCGAGCTCGGCCACGGTGCTGTATGCCACCGAAAGGTATGTAAAGGAGAATCCGAAGACCTACCGCGCTTTCCTCGACGCGCTGGTGGAGGCGGCTCGCCTGGCCACCAGCAATCCGGAAGCGGCGGCCGACGCCTACCTGCGCGTGAACAAGGGCAGCATCGACCGCGCCCTGCTCATCAAGGTGATCAAGGATCCGAAGGTGCAGTTCAAGGTGGCGCCGCAGAACACCCTGGGCCTGGCCCAGTTCCTGCACCAGGTCGGGGCGATCCGCAACAAGCCGGCCTCGTGGCGCGACTATTTCTTCGACCACCCGGCGCTGGCCTCGGGAAGCTGAGTTGATTCCGCCCATGAATGCGCCCGCGAACCTGTCCACCCTGCAAGTCGTGCCCCAGGACGCGCTGCTGCGCGCCGAACATGTCACGCTCGAGTACGCGACCGACCATGGCGTGGTGCGTGCCACCGATGACGTGAGTTTCGACGTGCACCGCGGCGACCGTTTCGTCCTGCTGGGGCCGTCCGGCTGCGGCAAGTCGACCCTGCTGAAAGCCGTGGCCGGTTTCATCGCGCCGCGCGCAGGCAGCCTGCGCCTGGGCGGACGGCCGATCACCGGGCCGGGACTTGATCGCATCGTCGTCTTCCAGGAATTCGACCAGTTGCCGCCCTGGAAGACGGTGGAGGGCAACGTGATGTTTCCGATGCTCGCCGCCGGCATCAGGAAAGCCGAAGCACGCGAACGCGCCCGCCACTGGCTGGGCAAGGTGGGCCTGGCGCGCTTCCTCGACGCCTACCCGCACACCTTGTCCGGCGGCATGAAGGCGCGCGTCGCGATTGCGCGGGCGCTGGCCATGGGACCAAGCATCCTGCTGATGGACGAACCCTTTGCCGCGCTCGACGCGCTCACCCGGCGCACGATGCAGGAAGAACTGCAGCGCCTGTGGGACGAGATCGGTTTCACGATGCTGTTCGTGACGCACTCGATCGAGGAAGCGCTGGTGGTGGGCAACCGCATCCTGCTGCTCAGCCCCCATCCGGGCCGTGTGCGTGCCGAGCTGAACAGTCACCAGTTCGACCTCGGCAATGCCGGTAGCGCCGAGTTCGGCGCCGCCACGGCGCGCATTCACCGTCTGCTGTTCGGCGAGGCGAAAACCGATGCCGCCCCTGCTGCCGAGCTTCCTCAACCCTGTGTCTTGCATGTATGAACGCCTTCCGCGCACCACCCATCCGTCCCGAAGTCGAACTGGCGCTGGCCGCGCCCGTACCGGCGGCCGCGCCTACGCAGCAGGGGGCGGCAGCCACCCGCGTTCCCGCCAACCTGGCCTGGCTGCGCAAGGCCGGCATCCTGCTGGTGCTGGCCATTGTCTGGGAAGCGCTGGCGCGCTGGTTCGACAACGAACTCCTGCTGCCGACCGCCTGGCACACGGCGCAGGCGCTGTGCGAGGGGCTGGTGTCGGGCGAACTGCCCGGCTACGTGGCCGTCTCGTTTGCCGTGCTGACCCAGGGCTACCTGATGGGCATCGGCGCAGCATTCCTGCTGACCTGGCTGGCGGTGTCGCACCGCATCGGGCGCGAACTGATCGAAACCTTGACCTCGATGTTCAACCCGCTGCCGGCCATTGCCCTGCTGCCGATCGCGCTGCTGTGGTTCGGGCTGGGCAAGGGTAGCCTGGTCATGGTGCTGATGCATTCGGTGATGTGGCCGCTGACCCTGAATGCCTGCGCCGGCTTTCGCGCCGTGCCCGAGACGCTGCGCATGGCCGGGCGCAACTATGGCTTGACGGGCCTGCGGCTGGTATTGCAGATCCTCATCCCGGCGGCCTTGCCCGCCATCCTGTCGGGCCTGAAGATCGGCTGGGCCTTTGCCTGGCGCACGCTGATTGCCGCGGAGCTCGTGTTCGGCACCACCTCGGGGAAGGGCGGACTGGGCTGGTATATCTTCCAGAGCCGCAACGAACTGTTCACCGATAAAGTGTTTGCCGGGTTGGCGATGGTGATCATCATCGGGCTGGCGGTGGAGCATCTGGTGTTTCATACGCTCGAGCGGGTGACGGTGAGAAGGTGGGGGATGGAGCGGTGAGGGCGTGGGTGCGTGGCGAGTTCACGCCGTGGGGTATGCGTGAGCACGACCGCGTGGAGTCGGGAGCCTCGCCGGCCGCCTCCACCCTACGGAGATCGAGCGATCCGGGCGAGTTCGCGCAACCGTTGGCCGTCGTGAAACGTAGGGTGGAGGCTTGACTCCACGCGGTCTGACCGTCGGCACATTGGCAACGCGTCCCCCGGCCCCTACTTTCGCCACTCATCATTGCACTGCACGATATCCCCGCCTCAACCCTCCCCACAGCGCACCAACACCGTGCGTTGTATCTCTTCCATTTTTGTTCTTGACCAAAATGGTGCAACGCAGTAAGGTGTTTCTTACGCTTTGCACCCTCGAAGCTCCATCGTCAGTCAGACGCGCACACAAAGCCCGCCAGGCATGACACGCTTTCATTTGTAGGCAGTTTGCTCCAACCCGCGCCACAAGCGCGAGAGATGCGCCGAGCCGCTACAGACACTCAGCCAAACGAGTTGCGTCCAGCACCGTGTCCGCAGGTTATCTATGGGTAACCGAACGCATGTGTGTGCACGCAGAAAGAAGGGAAGCTCGAGCGCTGTAGGGCAATCCGCATTTCGTTAGGAACGAGCATCCGATCAATCTCCCCATGGGTTTTGAAAGGAACGATTCATGAATAACGAAGCCTCAGGTCCGACAGGTCAACTGACGGGCGCTGAAATTGTCGTGCGTTGCCTGGCCGAGGAGGGCGTGAAACACGTCTTCGGCTATCCCGGCGGCGCGGTGCTGTATATCTACGACGCCATCTTCCAGCAGGACGCATTCCAGCACGTCCTCGTGCGCCACGAACAGGCAGCCGTGCACGCGGCCGATGCCTATTCGCGCAGCTCCAACACCGTCGGCGTCGCCATCGTCACCTCCGGTCCGGGCGTGACGAATGCCGTCACGGGATTATCGACCGCCTACATGGACTCGATCCCGATGGTCGTCATCAGCGGCCAGGTGCCCAGTCACGCGATCGGCCAGGACGCCTTCCAGGAATGCGACACGGTCGGCATCACGCGTCCGGTGGTCAAGCACAATTTCCTCGTCAAGGACGTCAAGGACCTGGCGACGACGATGAAGAAAGCCTTCTTCATCGCGCGCACCGGCCGCCCCGGCCCCGTGCTGGTCGATATCCCGAAGGACATCAGCATGCACAAGTGCGTGTACGACTACCCTCGCGAGATCGAGATGCGCTCGTACAAGCCGGTCGACAAGGGCCATGCGGGCCAGATCCGCAAGGCCGTGCAGCTGCTGGCCGGCGCCGAACGGCCGATGATCTATGCGGGCGGCGGCGTCATCCTGGCGAATGCCTCGAACGAATTGAATCGCCTGGTCGACAAGCTCGGCGCGCCGGTCACCAACACGCTGATGGGCCTGGGCGGCTCGCGCGCCAGCGACGAGCATTTCGTCGGTATGCCGGGCATGCACGGAACCTATGAAGCGAACATGGCGATGCAGCACTGCGACGTCCTGATCGCCATCGGCGCCCGTTTCGACGACCGCGTGATCGGCAACCCCAAGCACTTCGCCAGCCACCCGCGCAAGATCATCCACATCGACATCGATCCGTCCTCGATCTCGAAACGGGTCAAGGTCGACATTCCCATCGTCGGCAACGTCAAGGAAGTGCTGACCGAATTCCTCGCTCAGCTCGACGCAGCCGGTCCGCGCAGCAGCTCGCCGTCGCTGGCTCCCTGGTGGAAGCAGATTGCCGAGTGGCGCGGGCGCGATTGCCTGAAGTACGAGAAGTCCGATCTCGTCATCAAGCCGCAGTCGGTCATCGAACAGCTCTGGCAGGTGACGGGCGGCGACGCCTTCGTTACCTCCGACGTCGGCCAGCACCAGATGTGGGCAGCCCAGTACTACCCCTTCGAAAAACCGCGCCGCTGGATCAATTCCGGTGGCCTCGGGACGATGGGCGTCGGCCTGCCGTATGCGATGGGCGTGCAGATGGCGAACCCCGGCGCGACGGTCGCCTGCGTGACGGGCGAAGGCTCGATCCAGATGTGCATCCAGGAGCTCGCGACCTGCAAGCAGTACCACCTGACCCCGAAGATCATCCTGCTCAACAACCGCTTCCTCGGCATGGTCAGACAGTGGCAGCAGATCGACTACGGCTCGCGCTATTCCGAGTCCTACATGGATTCGCTGCCGGACTTCGAGAAGCTGGCCGAAGCCTACGGCCACGTCGGCATGCGCATCGAGAAGCCGGGCGACGTGGAAGGCTCGCTGCGCGAAGCCTTTGCCATGAAGGATCGCCTGGTGTTCATGAACTTCATCACCGACCAGAGCGAAAACGTCTGGCCGATGGTCAAGGCGGGCGCCGGCTTGTCCGAAATGCTGCTCGGCTCGGAGGACCTGTAAATGAGACACATCATCTCGGTCCTGCTGGAGAACGAAGCCGGCGCACTGTCCCGCGTGGTGGGCCTGTTCTCGGCGCGTGGCTACAACATCGAAACCCTGACCGTGGCGCCGACCGAAGACGCGACGCTCTCGCGCATGACCATCGTCACCTCCGGCTCGGACGACATCATCGAGCAGATCACCAAGCACCTGAACCGGCTGATCGAAGTCGTGAAGGTGGTCGACCTGACCGAAGGCCAGCACATCGAGCGCGAGCTCATGCTGCTCAAGGTGAGGGCGGTCGGCAAGGAGCGCGAGGAAATCAAGCGCACCGCCGACATCTTCCGCGGCCGCATCATCGACGTCACGGAAAAGACCTACACGATCGAACTGACCGGTGCCAAGAGCAAGCTCGACGCCTTCATCGACGCCATCGACCGCGCCTCGATCCTCGAAACCGTCCGTACCGGCGGCTCGGGTATCGGCCGTGGCGAGCGCATCCTCAAGGTCTGATCCGCCACCGGCTTCGATCAACATCGTAGGGTGGGCGCTTCGTTGAGATGGCCCCGGCCATCTCAACTGCCCACGCGAACGCCCGATCGGCCACCTGCCGTACAAACAGAACAGCCATAACGCCAAATACTAAAGGACAAAAAATGAAAGTTTTCTACGACAAAGACTGCGACCTCTCCCTCATCCAGAACAAGAATGTCGCCATCATCGGCTATGGCTCGCAAGGCCACGCCCACGCCCAGAACCTCTCCGAATCGGGCGTGAAGGTCACCGTCGGCCTGCGCCGCGGCGGCGCTTCCTGGAACAAGGTCGAACAGGCCGGCCTGCAGGTCGCCGAGGTCGACGAGGCCGTGAAGAACGCCGATATCATCATGATCCTGCTCCCGGACGAAAACATCGCCCAGGTCTACAAGGAAAACGTCGAGCCGAACGCCAAGCAGGGTGCCGTGCTCGCCTTTGCCCACGGCTTCAACGTCCACTACGGCCAGGTCGTGCCGCGCGCCGATCTCGACGTGATCATGATCGCGCCGAAGGCCCCCGGCCACACCGTGCGCAACACCTATAAACAGGGTGGCGGCGTGCCGCACCTGGTCGCGGTCTACCAGGACAAGTCCGGCGCCGCGCGCGACATCGCGCTGTCGTACGCGATGGCCAATGGCGGCGGTCGCGCCGGCATCATCGAGACCAACTTCCGCGAAGAGACCGAGACCGACCTGTTCGGCGAACAGGCCGTGCTCTGCGGCGGCACCGTCGAACTGATCAAGGCGGGATTCGAAACCCTGGTCGAAGCCGGCTACGCGCCCGAAATGGCCTATTTCGAGTGCCTGCACGAACTGAAACTCATCGTCGACCTGATCTACGAGGGCGGCATCGCCAACATGAACTACTCGATCTCGAACAATGCCGAATACGGCGAGTACGTGACGGGGCCTAAGGTCGTCACCTCGGCGACCAAGGAAGCGATGAAGCAGTGTCTGAAGGACATCCAGACCGGCGAGTACGCGAAGAGCTTCATCCTCGAGAACAAGGCGGGCGCCCCGACCCTGATCTCGCGCCGCCGTCTCACCAGCGAGCACCAGATCGAGGAAGTCGGCGCCAAGCTGCGCGCGATGATGCCGTGGATCGCGAAGAACAAGCTGGTGGATCAGTCGAAGAATTGATGGTGTTCTCGTAGGGTGGGCGGCTAAAGCGGGAACGCGTGAGAGAACGCGAGGCCTGCGCCGCCCACGCGTTCAACGCACGCGGGCATGGTCGCGGGGTTTCCACGGCCGGTTGAACGCGTGGGCGGCGTCGACGCCACGAATGCCCGACTGTACCGATGGAGCCGCCCACCCTACGTTGCAGCGCCGCGGTGCCTTACTGCGCCAGTCTCTCCGCCGCCCGATCCAGGATCCGCACCGCCATCGCGATCGAATGCGGCACCATCTTGCGCGCCACCGCCTTGCGCACCTCGTTATCCGACGACGACAGCACCGCGCCGCCATACTTGTACGAGTAGGCGCCGCCCTGGTTCAGCAAGGGGCGGATATCGGTCGCGCTCGCGGCCAGCGGCGTGAAGTCGTTCAGCGCCGCCAGCACCAGCGCGCCGTCGTTCAGCTTTTCCCGGTCGTAGTTGTCGCCCACCCAGCCTTCCCACGAAGAGTGGCCATTGCCCAGCGTGCCATAGGTATGGTGCGGCTGCAGCAGGTCGGTCGTATGCAGCGAGAAGCCCAGCGACTGCGCCGACGGCGCCTGCAGGAAGCGCGAGAAGAAGTACTGGCCGAGGTTGTCGATCGGCTGGAAGGGGAATTTCTGGTAGTCCTCGTACATCTGCGGCGTCGAGCTGCTGCCCTGGCGGTAGTGCGCCTCGGTGACGCCATAGCTGTTGTACCTGGTGGCGTCGCCGAACCAGCCGTTCATGCCGCCCGCGCCGTCGTCGAGGTAGTCGTTTACCAGCCAGGTCGCGGCCAGCTTGTCGATGTCGCCCGGGTTGGCCAGCTTGGCATAGTTGTAGCCGCCGAAGCGGTTGCCATGCGCGTCCTGGCCCGCGGTGCGGTTCTGGAAGTGCCAGAACGAGGTGTAGTGGGCCACGTCCGATGCCAGGCCCCACAGCGGCGCGTTGGCGCAGTTGCCGGTGGTCGCGCCGCAGATGTAGGTATCTTCGAAGTAATCGACATCATGCGCGCCCTGGCCGATCGCCGCGGCGAATTGCTCCATCGTGTAGCCGGCCCTGGTAACGCCGGCGAGCAGCTTCGCGTATTTAGTCTGGGCAGGATGCGTCTTCATGAATTCGATCGCGTCCATGGCGATACGACGATGGGTTTCCGTGTTCCATGCTTTCGCGGGCAGGCAGGCGATCAGCGCGATCGCAACCGGTGCCAGCTTGAATGCAGTTTTCATGTGTTTTCCTTTTTATGTGCAACGCAGGTTGGTGTTGTCGGTGCCGCGCATGCGGCAACCGGTCTGCTGGTCTTCACGGCCGCGGGCGGCCGTGTCATCTCCCCAGCTCGGGATGATCTTTCAGGAGCTGGGCACGCATCGCCTCCAGCCCGCGCGCCTTCTCCTCCGCCCTGGCGATCTTGTCCGCCGCGATGCCCATCGCGCGGCCGCGTTCGATGTCTTCGCGCAGGCGCGGCAATTCCTTGTTGACCGCATCGACATAGGCCGCGTACAGGCGCGCCTGCTGGCGCGATTCGTAGGCCGCATAGGCCTTCGGGTCGGCCAGCTCGGCTTCACTCGGACGCTCGCGCGGCGTCTCGTCGCGCGCGATTGGCGGCGCTTCGGGGTCGCCATGCAGGCGTGTCTCGGCCAGGCTGACGGCAGCCGGTTTGGGTTCGCCGGCGCCGGATGTGCGCGGCGCGCCGGCGGGCCCCGGATCGGGCCAGGGCGGGGGCCACGCTGCGTTCGAGGCGGCATTGGCGGCGGCCGTGGCGCCGGCGGGGTGCACGGTAACGGCGGAGGCAGGCGCGTCCTCGCCGTCCGGCCACGCCACCCAGGTGGCGAAGACGACGGCGGCCACCACGGCCGCCAGCTGGATTTCCGGCTTCATGATGCGCTCCCTACCGTGGATGCCCGCTGCGCCTGGCGCGTGCCGCCCTTGAACAGCCCGGGGTTGATCTCGATGGCGGCCCGGCGCAGCGCCTGGGCGCGCACGGCGGCGAACTGGCGCCGCGCCTTGTCATGGGCGATCGCCTGGCGCGCCAGGTAGCGCACCGTTTCCGAGTGCGGCGGGTGGAAGCCCTCGACGCGCTCCTCGACCAACAGCACTTCCCAGGTCGCTTCCTGGTCGCTGTCGACGGCGGCGCGGAAGGGACTCGAGACCTTCCCCGGGGCTGGAGCAGCACCAGCGAGGACAGCCAGTCGGGGTTGCCGGTCTGGTGTACCCAGCCGAGATCCCCGCCTGACTGCGCGTCGGGCGCAATCGAGAAGCGCCGCGCCAGCCCGGCGAAATCCTGGCCCTTGCTGGCGGCCGCCACGACCTGCGCGGCCGTCGCTTCGTCGGGCACGCGGATGTGGCGCGCCTTGACCCGCAGCGTGCGGCGGAACTGCTCGCGGTTGGCGGCGTAATAGGCGCCGATTTCGGCGCGTGTCACCCCCTGCGCCAGGCCCGCTTGCACCCGGCTCTCGCTCTCGGCATGCCCGGCCAGGCCATACAGGGCGCGCACTGCGTGCACATCGTCCTGGTCGGACAGCGCGCGGCGCAGGTCGGCCAGCGCCGGGGCGCCGAAGCGGCGCGCCGCCCAGTCCTGGACGAACAGGCCCGCCAGCGCGGTCCGCGCTCCCTGCTGCATGAAGTCGACGTTGTGGTTGAAGAACTCCATCCGGCCCTGCACGTTCTGGCGCCGCAGCACGTCCAGCACCGTCAAGGTGCCGGGCTGGCCACCCAGCGTGTAGCGCAGCAGCGGCACCCTGGCGGCAAGCGCCTCCTGCCCGGCGTCGAGGGTGTAGTCGAGCCGCATCCGTCCCGGTTTGCCGAACAGCCGCTCGAGCGTGGCCGCGTCAAGCCGTGGGCTATCGGCGACCAAGCCATTCAGGTCGCCGCCGGGCAGGGCGTGCAGCGCCGCTTCCAGCTCGCGGGGGTACATGCTGCGCAGCAGGCCGACCAGCTTGTCGTCCAGGGCCGCCTCGCGCGCGAAGCCGACGCGGGTGGCCGGATACAGCTCCTCGCTGGTAAAGCGCTTGCGTGCCCAGCTTGCCAACAGGCGCTCGGCGACGAGTTCGTCGAGCACCGCAGCGGGCGTCGGCCGTGGTTTGCTGTCCTGGCTCGCATGCAGCATGGCCTGGAAGGTAAAGGCGTGAATGGCCTCGCCATTGACGCGCGCCGCCAGCGCGGGATCGTCGAGGGTGCGCAAGGTGGACGCGGTGGCCGATAGCATCAGGGCGCAGCCGAACAACCCGATCAGCGCGCGCAGCGGGTGGACGAAAGAGGATCCCTTCATGGCTTACAGGCGCAGCGCAGCGCGGTTGAGCACATGCACGACCATGGCGATCGCGTGCGGGATCATCTTGCGGCCGGCCGTCCGGCGAACGGCATGGTCGGTCGACGAGAGCACCGCGCCGCCGTTCGCATAGGAATAGCTGCCGCCCTGGCGCAGCAGCGGGCGCAGGTCCTGCGCGGTGGCGGCGAGCGGCGTGAAGTCGCCCAGGGCCGCCTGCACCAGTGCCGGATTGTTCAGGCCCTCGCTGTAATAGTAATCCTCGGCCCATTCTTCCCAGCCGGTGTGGTTCGAGCCGGAGGTGCTCCAGGTATGGTGCGGCTGCAGCAGGTCGGTCGCATGCAGCGCAAAGCCCAGGGCCTGGGCCGAGGGCGCGGCCAGGAAGCGTGCGAACCAGTACTGGGCCAGGTTGTCGATCGGCTGGAAGGGCATGGTCTGGAAGTCCTGGTACATTCCAGGGGTCGAGTAGCCGCCCAGGCGGTAGTTCGCTTCGGTCTTGCCGTAGCTGTTGTACTTGCTGCCGTCGCCGAACCAGCCGTCCATGCCGCCGGGGCCGTCGTCGAGGTAGTCGTTGGCCAGCCAGGACGCGGCGATCTTGTCGACGTCGCCGTGCACCGCGTTCCTCGCGTAGTCGTAGCCGCCGAAGGGATTGCCGTGCACGTCCTTGCCCGCCGTGTGGTTCTGGAAGTGCCAGTAGGAGCTGTAGGCGCCGGCTTTCAGGTTGCCCCAGACCGGCGCCGGCTGGCAGTTGCCGGTGGTGGCGCCGCAGATGAAGGTGTCCTGGAAGTCGTCGACGTCGACTGCCGCCTGTGCGAGGGCCTTTGCGAAGCCGTCGATCGTGTAGCCGGCTTTCGTCACCCCCGCGACCAGCCTGGCGTAGTTGGTCGTGTCCGGATGGGCCTTCATGTAGCCGACCGCGTCGAGGACGATGCGTCGGTGCGTTTCGCCATGCCAGGCCTGGGCCGGCGCGGTCCAGGTCAGGGCGCCTGCGACAGTCGCTGCGATGGCGGTGCGGGTCAATCCGATGTTCATGGTTCTCCTTGTGATGGCGGGTGTCGTGTTCGTGAAAATGCGGCGCCGCTCAGGCGAGCATGGCGATGCCGTGGTCATGGCGGTCGGTCAGGATCTCGAAGGCGGCCCGGTGGCGTGCGTGGTAGCGGCGCGGCGGCTGGCCGGGCCGTTCGACGGTCAGCTCGCAGGAGGCCAGCTTGGAATTGAGGCAGGTCTTCGCGCCGCCCGGCGGATTCGGGTAGCGCAGGCCGACGAAGCGCGCCGGCGGCGCGGAGAATCGCAGCGCGATCCTGACCTCCTTCGTCGCCGCTGCGATCTCCCAGCTGAAGAAGTCGAAGCGGCCGCGCGTGCGCAATGCCCGGGTGATGCCGTTGAGCGCAAACTCGCGGCTGCCGATGCGCAGCACGAGCGGCGTCATCGACGGCGTCCAGAACGGCCCCGCCTTCACGCGCCCGGTCGCGCATTCGAGGAAGACGTCAAGGCCATCGTCGAAGCCGGCCACCTGTCCCCAGGCGTAGCTGTCGGTGTGGCGGCTGCCCCAGTTGTGGTTCTGGCTGCCGTGCCAGCCGTCGATGTCGATCTGCTGGCCGTCGACCTGCAGCTCGCCATCGAAGCGCGCGCCTGGCGACGGCACCAGCACTTTCGCCTGCGGGAAGGCACGCGCGTACAGGGCTTCCGGCATCAGGAGCAGCGGCACCTGGTGGCTCGCGTAACCCAGCATCCAGGCGATCGCGCCTCCAGTGCCGCCAGTGCTGGTGCCGCAGCTTGCGCCGCCGACCAGGCAGGCATCGCCAGGTGGGAGCCGCCGATGCGGAGATCGGGACCCTCGGCGCCGATCTCGCAGTCCGCCAGCGGGAAGCAGTCCCGGGCCGCCGTGATGCGTTCGCGTTCGCCGTCGAAATAGACGGCCCAGAGCTCGCCGCTGGCGTCGTCGGGCCACCCCGGGGCTGAACAGGGTATAGCGGATCCAGAAGGCGAGCGGGCGTTCGGGATGGTTGGCGCGCACGAAATAGCTTTCGTAATGTCCCGCGGGCGTGCCCGGCTCGAAGCGGCAGCGGTTTGCTTCCGAACGCTGCATCATGCGCTCATCCCGCCAGTCCAGCCGTCCCGCGCGCCGCGCAGCGGCCGGAACACGCCCGCCATCCGCTGGCGGAAGGCCAGCGGCGCATAGCCGGTCCAGTTGCGAAACGCGCGGCACAGCGAGGACTGCTCGTCGAAGCCGATCTCGGCGCCCAGGTCGGGCAAGGCGGCCTCGCCCCGCATCAGCGCAATCACGGCATGCTGGGCGCGCGCGGCGTTGAGGATCTGGCGAAACGAGCTGCCCTCACGGCGCAGGGCGCGCTGCAGCGAACGCGGTCCCATGCCCAGCCGCGCGGCGACGCTGCCCTCGTCGGCATCGGCCAGCGGCAGGGCGCCGCCCAGCAGTGCGGCGACCTGGCGCGTGGCGCGCATGCCGTCGGCCACCGGGCCGTGCAGGGCGGCGATGGCGCAGTGTCCGAGCCAGCCGCCGATGGCAGCGCTCAGTACCGGATCGGCAAAGCGCGGGCGGGCGTCGAGCAGCTCGGCCGCGATCGTCACGCCATAACTGCAGGTCTCGAAACGCACCGGACACTCGAACACGCCGTCGTAGATTTCCATCGGCGCGATGCGGCGGTGGCGCAGCGACACCTGGACCACGTCGACGTGTTCACCCAGCAGGTAGCGCCCGAACGACACCCAGCCGGACAGGATGCCTTCGACCACCGCTGGCGAGACTGCCAGCACCGGTTGCCAGTTCAGGTGCAGCTTGTCCCCGCGTCGGCGTACCGTGGCGCGGCCCAGGGTGCTGGTAATCGATTCGAGCTGGGTCAGGTGGCGAATCGCTTCGCCCAGGGTCGCGGCGCTGGCGGCGGCGATGCCGAGCATGCCAAAGCCGGCGCCGCCCACGCGGGTGCCGAAGCGCAGGCCGAGCGCGTTGTCGCCCAGTTCGCGCGAGGCGCGCCCCATCAGCGTGTCATAGCTGCTACCGCACAGGCGCGGCGGCGTGGGCAGATCGCTGCCAACGCGCGCAGGCGCGGTGGCGGGCGGCAAACCGCGCTCACCGAGGAAGGCACCCAGCGCGTCGGCATACAGTGTCGACACGCTGGGCGTGCCGCGCCCGATCCCTTTCGATCCGATGGTGCCCCTCACCTCAGACAGCCCAGGGGAAGAAGGTTTTCGCCAGGTCGCCGAACACCGTCTTCAGGAACAGGATCCGCACCGCCAGGTCTTCGTACCAGGGCGTGGCGATGGTCTTGAACGAGAACGAGAAGCTCGCCATCGTCGCCGGCTTCCACCATTCGAAGTGCAGCTCGGACGTCCAGGCGCTGCCGTAGAGGAGCTCCTGCACGGTCGGCTGCGGCTGGCCCGCCGCCTGGAACACGCCGTGCAGCGTGGTCATGTCGTCGATCATGTCCATGCCGGCGTTGTTGTAGACGTGCTTGACGCCGACGAACTGCAGGCCGGGGCCGGCAAAGCGATAGGTCAGCAGGCGACCCGGATCACCTGTCAAATTCGCGCCCGGCGCAGGTGCCAGGATCTGCAGCGTTCCCGTGACGGGGACGGCGGGCAGGCGATCGAGAACCGCCTTGCCGCTGACGGTGGCCGCGTAGTTCTGGTTGCTGCGCCAGGCGTCGATGTCCTTGATGACGATGTCGAAATACACGCTCACCTTGCGGTATTCGCCCCCATGGTAAGCGTAGCCATGCATCTCTTCGGTGAACGACAGGCCGCGTGCCCACGCCAGAACAGGCAGCACCAGCATTGCAACCAGTATCAGAAGTCGTTTCATGATCCGTTCCTCACAGGCGATAGTGGTCGGCGGCGCGTTCTGCCAGCGCCGCGATGGTAAGCAAGGGATTGGCGCCGATCGAGGCGGGCGCGATCGCCCCGTCGATCACGCGCAGCCCCGCGTACACGGCCTGCGCGCCGCCATGCGGATTGAAGACCTGGCCGTCGGCATTGACGACGCCGTCCTCGACCCGGTCGGCCATCGGGCAGCCGCCCAGCGGATGGACGGTCGTCATCGCGCCGCCGAAGATCGGGCTGGTGCGCGGACTGTCGGTGAACTTGCCATTGAAACCCTGCGACAGCTGGGTCATCTCGGCGCGCATGCGCGCGACAAACGGCTCCTTGGCCAGGCCCGGCCAGACCACGCGCGGGTTGCCGGCGCTGTCGAGTTCGACCCTGCCGCCGGCGCTGTCGTGGCCGATGCCGAGATAGACCATGCTGTGGTTCAGGGCGCCGTCGGTGCGGCGCGCGGTCGCGTCGCGGGCGATCCGCTGGGTCGCGGCAAATTCCGGCATCAGCCCGGCCGCCAGCGGCAGGCTGACGCGCAGCGCGTCGACCAGCGCGCTCGGGATGGCGGCGTCCTGGATCAGGAAGCGCTGCTCGAGCGCGGTGCCTGGCTTGCGGTAGTCGGCCGCTGTCGTGATGGTCGGGCCAACCCTGGCTTCGCCGAAGGGCGCGGGGGCCGTGCCGAAGCCCATGACGTTGGTCTGGATGGCCGTGTTGTAGGCCAGGCCGAGCAGGTCGCCGTTGGTCGAGAAGCGGGTGCCGAGGGCGGGCGAGAGTGCCAGGCCCCGTGCCCGCGAGCGCAGCAGGATCCCGGTGCTGCCCGGGGAGCCGGCGGCCAGCACCACGCTGGCGGCAATCACCTGGCGCTGTACCGTGGCGCCACCATCGGCGCGGTACAGGACGTGCAGGCGCCAGCGGCCGTCAGGCAGGCGCTCGATCCAGTCGACTTCCATGCGCGAGAAGATCTCGGCGCCGGCGCTGCGCGCCAGCGGCAGGTAGTTGACGTCGAGGGTGTTCTTGGCGCCGACGCGGCAGCCGGTGACGCAGTCGCCGCAACCGGTGCATGCGGCTTGCCAGACGCCTTGCGCATTCGGTGCGTCGCGGTAGCGGCGCAGGTTGACGGCGATCGGCATGGCGCGTGGCGTGACGGCGATCCCCCGGCGCTGGCGTGCCTTGGCGCTCGAGAGGTGAAACCAGTTCTTGCGCAGGGCATCGCCCTCGACGACGCTGTCGACGCCCAGCATGGTGCGTACCCGTGTCTCGTAGGCGTCCATCGCGCCGCTGGCGTAGGCGACCTGGATCGCCTGTGGCCAGCGGTTGAAGACGTCGCGGTCGGGCGCGAGCACGACGCCGCAGTTGATCAGCGAGGTGCCGCCGATGCCGTTGCCGCTCAGGACGTCGACGGTGGCGCCAATGCGGTAGTCGAACAAGCCATCGGGTTTGGCGGACGAACGGAACTGGGCCAGGGTGTCGGCCAGGCCGACCGCGAAGTCGCCGGGAGCCCACTCCTTGCCGCGCTCGAGCACGCACAGGCGGCGGCCGGTCGCGAGGCGCGCTGCCATGACGGCGCCCCCGTAGCCGGAACCGACAACCACCACGTCGTAGGTATCGCGCAGCTCGCCCGCGCTGCGGCTCAAGGCGGTGCGTGGGGGCAGGCTTGCCGCTTGCGAACCGGTCGGCAGGCTGGCGCCCGCGACCAGGGTTCCCAATGCAGCCATGAAGTGACGCCGTTCGACGCTGCGGTCCGACATGGTGGGCTCCTCGTGAAGTGGAGCGGCCAATTTAGTTGACGAATTTGCCACTGTCTTGTCCGAATGCGACAGCGCCAGGTGCGATCACGCCAGTCGAAGGCAATCCGTAAGCGATATGAAATCGGCATGGCGGCAATGCGATGTTCCCAACAAAAAGCCCGACAGGCGTCGCCATGGCGATAAGATATGGATGATGCAAATTTGCATTATTTATATGGAGAAAAAACGTCTCGTCCGACGGTGGAAATAGACGTCGTCGGCAAGGTGAAGTTCAAGTAGCCTGTCGTGCGGGTATCGGCGGCTCGCCGGCCCGCCGCTGCCCTGCGCGTGTGTCGTGATCGGCATGCGCCGTTTTCTCCGTTCGCACGCTTTTGCAACTTTCCATTACAAAAACACGATGGAAGTTGCGGGAGCGGTATCGTATAAGTCATGCCTGTCCCGCATGACCAACAAGGAGAAAACATGTCCCTTCCAAGAACCTTCCTGATCGCGGCCCTGGTGCTGGCCGCCCACGCCCCGGTGGGCGCGCAGACGGCGCCGGCAACTAGCGGCACCCTGGTAATCGTCCCGGCGGTGGGCGAAGTGCGCGCCGCCAACGACCAGGCGACCCTCATGTTCATCGTCGAAGAGCACGACAAGGACAAGAACGCCGCCGCGGCGCGCGTGAACCGGAAGATGAAGGAGGGCACCGAGATCGTGCGCCGCCTCGATCCGAAGGCGGAACTGAAAACCCAGGGCTATTTCACCTACCCCGTGTATCCTGAGCCGCCGGTCGAACCGCTGCCTGCCGGCCGCGCGCCCCTGAAACCGGTGCCGATCGGCTGGCGCGTGGGCCAGTACCTGCAGGTAAAAACCCTGAACCTGGAGGGGCTGCCGAAAATGGCGGCGGCCGCCCAGAAAGTGCTGGCGATCGACGGCATCGAGTTCGGCCTCAGTCCGGCCAGCGAAAAAATGCTGGACGACCGGCGCATCAACGAGACCTATCGCAACCTGAACGAACGCATCGTCTCGATCGCGCGCGCCATGGGACGCCAGCCCGGCGAGGCCGTGCTCGAGACGGTGGACTTCGAGGCCTCCGGCAACTACGGCGGCGGCCGCAACGACATGGCGATGATGGCGGCACCCGAAATGAAGGCAAGGGCGCGGGGCGGGGAGATGCCGGAACCGAGCTTCGAGCCCGGCGATACGACGCTGCAGATGCGCCTGGTGGGAAAGGTGAAGTTCCGCTGAGCGGCAGGCGCATGATGCCAGTCAGTAAAGACGACGTCTTCCAGGAACGATGCACAGAACTGTAGGGGGGGCGGCTAAACCCGAACGCGTGCCCGCCCGCTGCTGGAATGCCGCCCACGCGTGCAAGCACACTATGAAACCTCGCGACGAATCGCCGGCTGGTTGAACGCGTGGGCGGCACCAGCCTTGCCGGTTCGCTAGCCGAAGGGGTGGAGCCGCCCACCCTAAAGGTCTGTGCATCATTCCCGGAAGAGTAAGCGCCGCCACATTGGCGTCGGAACGAACAAAGCATGGCGTACATGACCAGCATGGAGCAGGCGCCGGGCTTTCCTGGCCAGCCCCGGCGTCCTGGCCGCGCGCCTGGAGCGTTTCCGATGAGGTTCCAATAGTATCCGTTCGCTAACAAGCCGTTCCCGCCTCTATAATGCGGAGAACGGCGCTGTTGCGCGAACATTTGAATACGGAACTTTATGCCAGCCTTCCCACGACGCAAGAAAACCGCAGGTGCGCCCCGGACGCCACGTTTCTCCCGCCTGAGGCGCTTCGGCCGCCGCGCCGAGGACAAGCAAGGACCGCGCGGGCGCGGCATCTACCTGCTGCCGAATGCCTTCACGACCGGGGCCCTATTCTGCGGTTTCTATGCGATCGTGATGGCAATGAACCACCGCTTCGAGTACGCCTGCTGGGCCGTGTTCGTCGCCATGGTGCTCGACGGCCTCGATGGACGCATTGCGCGCCTGACCAATACCCAGTCGGAATTCGGCGCCCAGTACGACTCGCTGTCGGACATGGTCTCCTTCGGCGCCGCGCCGGCGCTGGTGATCTACGAGTGGTCGCTCAAGGGGCTGGGGAAACTCGGCTGGATCGCGGCCTTCGTCTATTGCGCGGGCGCCGCGCTGCGCCTGGCGCGCTTCAACACGAATATCGAAGTGGTCGACAAGCGCTTCTTCCAGGGCCTGCCCAGCCCGGCGTCGGCCGCGCTGGTGGTCGGCTTCATCATGATGATGATCGACCCGGACATCAACGTCAGCGCGCGCCAGGTGGACTGGGTGAGCTGGGGCATCGCCGTGTTCGCCGGCCTGACGATGGTCTCGAACGTGCCCTTCTATAGCTTCAAGGACGTCAACTTCAAGAAGTCGGTGCCCTTCATCGTCGTGTTCCTGATCGCGCTGGGCTTCGCGCTGGTGGCGATCGATCCGCCGAAGGTGCTGTGGCCGATCTTCGTCGTCTATGGCCTGTCGGGCTATGTCGTGTTCGTGCTGCAGCGGGCGCGCGGCAAGAAAGTATCGATCATCCCGACCGACGACGAGCCGGTTGCGTAAATGCCGCGCCGCTCCCGGTGGAGCGGCGCGTTTGCTAGTTCCGTAGCGGCGGACGCCGGGTCGAGGGCGGGGGCGCGTCGTTCCATTTCTGGGACCTTGCCGGCTGTTCGCTTTCCTCGCAGCTGGTGATTTTCGGCTTCAGGCCGCGGCTCATCGAATCGATGCCGTCCGGTGCATGGTGCGATTCGTAGGTGACGCAATAGGTACCCGCGGCGCCCACCACGCGGTAGCGCTTGCGCCCATAGCCGCCCGGGTCGAGGATTTCCTCGGTTTTCGCTGCCTGGTACCAGCGGTTCGGCGCCAGCTCGGCAGCCCGGGCAATCCCTCGTTCCAGCTTCATCTGCTTCGTCTCGATCGGCGCTTCGATGCCGCGCCGCGGGCGTTCGCTACGCAGGTCGCGGTCGATGTCACCCACGGCGGCGCGTGCCCTGTCGAGGACGCTGCCGCCCGGCGCGGTGGGCGCCACCGGTTCTGGCGCTGCTGGCGGGGGTAGCGCGGACGCCGCCGACGTGTCTGGCGCGATCGCAACCGGCTGCGGGTCTTCCTGTAGCGGGCGTGTTCGCGGCTGCGGGCCTCGCCCGCCCCTGGACCGTCGAGGGCGAGGCGGGCAGGGCAGGGGTGCGCTGCACGCTCTGGTCACGCAGCGGCGCCGGTATCAGGCGCAGCAGCATGGCGGTCTCCGCCCTGTTCTCATGGACGCGGGGTGGCTTCGACAGTTGCCAGAGCGAGATCAGCAGGCCATGGACAGCCAGCGAGACGCCGATGCCGGCCAGGTAGCGCTGTTTTTGCGGCGATGGGTGTGCCAGGTTCATGGCACGGCAGTATACGTGCCGTTGTTGCCCTTTAGATCATGCATATGTAAAAAATTGCATAGAGCAAGAACCTTGGCTCACCACATGTTCCTGTCGCGCACTTCGAACAACGGGTCCGGGCCGTTGAGCATTTGCTGCACCACGCCGTGCGCGTCGAAGTGCACGTGCATCAGCGAATTCCATACGCCCGCCTCGCGGTAGCGGTAGGACCACACTTCGTAGTCGTGCGAGGCCACGCGCGAATGCTCCGCGGGGCGCCCGACAGTGCGTAGCACCTCGTCCTTGGTGGCCTTGCCGATCCTGATGGCCGCGAACTTCTCGCCAGTGAGCACCTGTTCATAGGACTGCAGCCGGCCGTCGGCGCCGATGCGCGCCATCCAGGTGAACTGGCCCATCGGTCCGGTGGCGTATTCGAACAGCTGGCCATCGGGCAGCGGATACACGTTGGTCGGCTGCCCCATCTTCGCGGTGACGCTGGCGACCGGATCGCCCACGGCCGGTGCCTGGCGGAAGAGCGGCGCGCTGCAGCCGCCCAGGGCCAACGCGCCGCATAGTATTGCCATTCTTGTCAGGTTCTGCATGAAACGCCCCCGAAAACACATCGACAACCCAGGATGCGGCCGCCAACCCTTCGCAAAGGCTGGTGGCGCCCACCGTTTTCGCATATACTGGCGGGTCTGTCCGCAAGGGCAGGTTTTTTTAACATAATCACGGTGCGCTGGGTTCCGACTCTTGCACCGCATGTGAAAGGTAACATCATGACCGTAGAAAACATCAACAAGTCCGCGATCATCGCGGATAACGCACGTGCCCAGAACGATACCGGTTCGCCGGAAGTCCAGGTCGCACTGCTGACCGCACGCATCAACGAACTGAACGGCCACTTCAAGGCCCACCAGAAAGACCACCACTCGCGCCGCGGCCTGATCATGATGGTCAACCGTCGTAAGAGCCTGCTGGCTTACCTGAAGCGTAAGGATGCAAATCGTTACCGTGACCTGATCGCCAAACTCGGCCTGCGTAAGTAATTTTTGCGCCAGACGGTTTAGTCAAAGAAATGCCTGCGTCAGTTTGACTGTCGCGGGCATTTTTTGTTTGCGCGTTTGTTGTTTTTGTAAGGCAATAAGCGGCCTGCGAGGCGCCCTTGGCGGGAACTTCGTTGGCCGTGCGTGGTGAGAGGTGAACGACAGCCCCTGAAAATCTGTCGGCAAATAGAAAGGGATTACCCATGTTTAATAAAGTTACGAAAACCTTCCAGTACGGCCAACATACCGTCACCCTGGAAACTGGTGAAATCGCCCGTCAGGCAAGCGGCGCCGTCATGGTGTCCGTCGAAGACACCGTCGTGCTCGCTACCGTCGTCGCGAAGAAAGACGCGAAGCCAGGCCAGGACTTCTTCCCGCTGACCGTCGATTACATCGAGAAAACGTACGCTGCCGGTAAAATCCCGGGCGGTTTCTTCAAGCGCGAAGGCCGTCCTTCCGAAAAGGAAACCCTCACCTCGCGCCTGATCGACCGTCCGATCCGTCCGCTGTTCCCGGAAGGCTACCTGAACGAAGTCCAGGTCATCATCCACGTACTGTCGGTCAATCCTGAAATCGATCCGGACATCCCTGCGATGATCGGTGCCTCGGCCGCCCTGTGCGTCGCCGGCATCCCGTTCAATGGCCCGATCGGCGCCGCCCGCGTCGGCTACGCCAACGGCCAGTACATCCTGAACCCGAGCACCACCCAGCTCAAGACCTCGCAGATGGACCTCGTCGTCGCCGGTACCGAAACGGCCGTGCTGATGGTCGAATCCGAAGCGCAGCAGCTGTCCGAAGAAGTCATGCTGGGCGCGGTCGTCTTCGGCCACGAGCAGATGCGCGCCGTCATCGACGCCATCCACGCCCTGGTCGAAGAAGGCGGCAAGCCGGAAGTCGAGTGGAGCGCACCAGCCAAGAACGAAACCCTGATCGGCCAGGTGGCCCAGCTGGCCTCGGAAAAGATCCGCGACGCCTACCAGACCCGCGAAAAGTCGGCGCGCCAGCAGAAGCTCAAATCGCTGTCGTCGGAAGTCATGGCCCAGCTGGCCGAGCAGGGCGTCAGCGCCGATGCGGCCGAAGTCGGCAACATCCTGTTCGACATGGAAGCCAAGGTCGTGCGTTCGCAGATCCTGGACGGCGAGCCACGCATCGACGGCCGCGACACCCGCACCGTGCGTCCGATCGCTATCCGTACCGGCGTGCTGCCGCGTACCCACGGTTCGGCCCTGTTCACCCGCGGCGAAACCCAGGCGCTGGTCATCGCCACCCTCGGCACCGCCCGCGACAGCCAGAAGATCGACGCGCTGATGGGCGAGTACACCGACGACTTCATGATGCACTACAACATGCCTCCGTTCGCCACCGGCGAAACCGGCCGTGTGGGCACCCCGAAGCGCCGCGAAATCGGCCACGGCCGCCTGGCCAAGCGCGCACTCGTTGCAGCGCTGCCATCGCCTGAAGAGTTCAGCTATTCGGTGCGCCTGGTGTCGGAAATCACCGAATCGAACGGTTCCTCGTCGATGGCATCGGTCTGCGGCGGCTGCCTGGCACTGATGGACGCCGGCGTGCCGATGAAGGCGCACGTCGCCGGCATCGCCATGGGCCTGATCAAGGAAGGCGGCAAGTTCGCCGTCCTGACCGACATCCTGGGTGACGAAGACCACCTGGGCGACATGGACTTCAAGGTCGCCGGTACCACCGCGGGCATCACCGCCCTGCAGATGGACATCAAGATCATGGGCATCACCAAGGAGATCATGCAGGTGGCGCTGGCGCAAGCCAAGGAAGCCCGCCAGCACATCCTGGTCGAGATGCAGAAGGCCGTGCCGAGCGTGAAGACCGAACTGTCGGACTTCGCACCACGCCTGATCACGATCAAGATCAACCCGGACAAGATCCGTGACGTCATCGGCAAGGGCGGCGCCGTCATCCGCGCGCTGACCGAAGAGACCGGCACCCAGATCGACATCACCGACGAAGGCGTCGTGACCATCGCGTCCGTCGACGCTGCCGCCGGCCAGGAAGCCAAGCGCCGCATCGAAGAACTGACCGCATCGGTCGAAGTGGGCAAGACCTACGACGGCACCGTGCTGAAACTGCTGGACTTCGGCGCCATCGTGCAGGTCATGCCTGGCAAGGACGGCCTGCTGCACATCTCGCAGATCGCCAACGAGCGTGTGAACGCCGTCGCCGACTACCTCAAGGAAGGCCAGCAAGTGCGCGTGAAGGTCCTCGAGACCGACGAGCGCGGCCGCCTGAAGCTGTCGATGAAGGCTGCCGATCCTGTGGAAGGCGCGGCGCAGTAACCAGTCTTCGCAAGCGGTGCTGCCGCTGTTGAAACCAAAAACCGCCAGTGCGTGAGCCTGGCGGTTTTTTGTTTTTGCCATGCTTCGATGGACGGCGGTGCGGCAAGCCACTAGACTGCCGGGCTATCGTCATTTCGGAGCACGCCGTGGGAATCCTGGACTTTTTCAAGCGCAAACCAACTCCCGCCGCATTCGCGGACATCGTCATGAAGGAAGCCAGGAAGCGCGGATTCGACGGCCCCATGGAGTTCGACGAAGCGAATTTCCGCATCCTCATGGGCAGCGATAACGTCGTCAACCTGCACAATTACTATCACGACTACTGCCAGGCAAGCCGTGCCGGACGGGCGAACGTGATGGCCAAGTATGCCAATCTGTTCGTTCGTAACGAGATTCCCGCATCCTTCGCCGCGGCCCGGCGCAACCTGCTGCCGGTACTGCGCACGCGCGCCTTTCAGCAGGCGGCCGGCCTCGGACCTGCGCCCCCACGCGGCGGCGCCGAGGGCGGCTTTGCCACGACCGCCTTCAGCGACGATACGGTGCTGATGCTGGCCTACGACAGCGAACACGTCACGCACGTGCTCGGCGCCGGGCAGCTCGTCGAATGGGGTGTGGCGGTCGCCGAGGCGAACGCGGTTGCGCTCGATAACCTGCGCGACCTCGGCGCCGAGAAATTCGTCCAGATATCGCCGGCCCTGTTCGCCAGCGACTGGAACGATGCCTACGACTCGTCCAGGCTGCTGCTGCCCGACCTCGTGCACCGCGTGGCCGGCACGCAGCCGGTGGCGATGATTCCCACGCGCGGGCGCATGCTGCTTTCGGCCTCGCGCACGAAAGAGGACCTGCTCGAGCTGGTGCGCTGCGCCGGCATGGCGATCGACGATGAAGGACGGCGCGTGTCGACGGTGATGTACGCGTTCATCGATGGCCGCGCCGAGCGCTTCGTGCCCGAGGACGAGGAGGTCGCGCGCGCCCTGGATGACCTGCGGCGCAAGGCGCTGCAGGAAGACTATGCCGACCAGAAGCACCTGCTCGACCAGCACTACGAGAAGGAGGGCGTCGACCTGTTCGTGGCGAGCTACATGCTCTACAAGGGCGACGACGAACGCCTGTTCAGCGTAACGGTCTGGACCGAGGGAGTGGAGACGCTGCTGCCTTGCGCCGACCGGGTCGCGTTCGGGCGCCTGGACGAGGGGGGCAAGGGCCACCACGCCGGCATCGTGGGCTGGGAGCAGGTCGTGGCAGCGGCAGGGCACCTGATGACGCCGGAGCCGGACACCTATCCAGTGCGCTACCGCGTGTCGCGCTTCCCGGAGCTGGCCAGCCTGGGCCTGTGACAAAGGGCTGCGCCGAACCCGGCTTTACAAGGAACCGCCGAGGCGCGAGCCCGGCGTTTTTTTCATGCCCGCCGCATGGCGCGCTACCCGCGCACGGCTGAAGTGTCACGTGAATCCAGGGCAAGAAGTGTTATAGTTAATAATTCTTTAATCTGGAACTGCTCGTGTGCGATTCGGGCAGCACTCCCTCTACCGACGACGCAAGGAACGAATCGATGACCACGAAGGACAACGCCGCCCGCATCAGCCAGCTCATCTCCGAACACGAAGCCGAGATCGGTTCGCAGTGGATTGCACAGCTGGAAGCGCTGACCATGCGCGGCAGCGCCAGCGCGAAGGAGCAGCTGCGTACCCATTGCCAGCAGTTCCTGTCGGTGTTCGCCCAGGCGACCCGTGCCGGCGAGCTGGAAAACATCGAGCACCGTTCGTGGGATGAAGCGCGCGACCTGCTGGCCGAGATTTCGTCGAACCGTGCCAAGACCGGTTCCACGCCGAGCGAAACGGCGACCTTCGTCTTTTCGCTGAAGCAGGCGCTGTTCAGCCAGATGGCTGCCGGCCTGGGCGACGACGCCGGCGCGCTGGCCGCCGCATCCTGGTCGATCAGCATGCTGCTCGACAAGCTCGGCCTGTACACGATCGAGGTGTTCCAGAAGGCCAAGGACCAGATCATCGTGCGCCAGCAGCAGGAGCTGCTGGAACTGTCGACCCCGGTCGTCAAGCTGTGGAACGGCATCCTGGCGCTGCCGCTGATTGGCACGCTCGACTCGGCCCGTACCCAGGTGGTGATGGAAAACATCCTGCAAAAGATCGTCGACACCGGCGCCGTGATCGCCATCATCGACATCACCGGCGTGCCGATGGTCGACACCCTGGTTGCCCAGCACCTGATGAAAACCATCGCCGCCGCGCGCCTGATGGGCGCCGACTGCATCATCAGCGGCATCCGTCCGCAGATCGCGCAGACCATCGTGCACCTGGGCGTGAACCTGGAAGACGTGGTCACCAAGGCGACCCTGGCCGACGCGTTCCTGGTAGCGCTCGAGCGTACCGGCACCTCGGTTGTCGTCACCAACAAGCACTGATCGAAGCGGAACGACATGGAACGCATTCCTATCCTGAGGATGGGCGACCTGCTCTTGGTCACCATCCAGGTCGACATGCACGACCGCCTGGCGATGACCTTGCAGGACGACCTGACCGAGCGTATCGTGCGCGATGGCGCCAAGGGTGTGCTGATCGACATCTCGGCACTCGACCTGGTCGATTCCTTCATCGGACGCATGATCAGCAATACCGCGGCCATGGCCCGCGTGCTCGACGCGCGGACCGTCGTCGTCGGCATGCAGCCGGCGGTGGCCATCACCCTGGTCGAGCTGGGGCTGACCTTGCACGGCGTGAAAACCGCCTTGAACGTCGAGAAAGGCATGGCCCTGCTCGGAAAGAACCTGAATAGATGAGTTCAGCGACTGATTCCGCAGTTGCGTTCGACACCCACTTGCTCGACCATCATGCGCGCTACCGCGTCGAGCGTGCGAGCCTGCCGCTGCGTGGCGACGAGGACGTCGTCGGGCTGCGCAGGCACGTGCGCGAACGCGCCGTCGCCATCGGCCTGTCGCTGGTCGACCAGACCAAGCTGATCACCGCGGCAAGCGAACTGGCCCGTAACGTCATCAAGTATGGCGGCGGCGGGGGCCGTCCACCTCGACAAGCTCGTCGACGGCCTGCGTAGCGGTGTCGGCCTCGTGTTCGTCGATGCCGGCCCCGGCATCCCCGACCTCGACCTGGCGCTGCGCGACGGCTACACCACCGGCGGCGGCCTGGGCCTGGGACTGGGCGGCTCGAAGCGCCTGGTCGACGAATTCGCCATCGACACCCGCACGGGAGAGGGAACCGCGATCGCGGTCGTGAAATGGAAACGCTGATTACTTCGCGCGACACCCAGCTGAGCTTCCCTGTGGTGCACGCCAGCGACATTGCGGCGGCGCGCCGCGCCGGCCAGAGGCTGGCCACGAACCTCGGTTTCAGCGAGACCCGGGCCGGCGCGCTGGCGCTGATCGTCACCGAAGCCGGCACCAACCTGCTCAAGCATGCGGGCGAGGGCACGCTCTACCTGAACGTGGCGCAGTCCGAAGGCGTGCCCGGTGTCGACGTGCTCGCTGTCGATAACGGCCCCGGCATCGCCGACCTCGATGCCTGCCTGCGCGACGGCATGTCGACGGCGGGCACGGCAGGCACCGGCCTGGGCGCGCTCGGACGCCTGTCCGACGAGTTCGACGTCTGGTCCGTGCCCGGCAACGGGGCCCTGTTCTTCATGCGCCTGTGGCGCGACGAGGCCGGTCCCGGGCTGTGCCGGGTCGATGTCGGCGCCCTGACCGTGCCGCTGGCCGGCGAAGACGAGTGCGGCGATGGCTGGGGCGTATCCTGCGGCCCGACCGGCGCCACCCTGCTCGCCGCCGATGGCCTCGGCCATGGGCCGGACGCGGCCGCGGCTTCCCGGGCCGCGCTGGCGGAACTGGCGCACCGTCCGCAATCGGAACCGGGGGCCCTGGTCGAGGCCGCGCACCATGCGTTGCGTGTCACGCGCGGCGCCGCGCTGGCGGCCGCCCGCATCGATTTCGAACATGACACCATCCGCTTTGCCGGCGTGGGCAATATCGGCGCCTATGTGATCGACGGCGACAGCCGCCGTGCGCTGGTCTCGCACAACGGCATCGTCGGCCACAACATGCGCAAGGTGCAGGAGTTTTCGGTGCCATGCCCGCCGGGCGCCCTGTGCATCCTGCACTCGGATGGCATCCAGACCCAGTGGGACCTGGACAAATACCCGGGCCTGCTCGCGCGCAGTCCGGCGCTGGTGGCCGCGGTGCTGATGCGCGACTTCATCCGCCGCCGCGACGATGCCATGGTGCTCGTCGTGCGCCGCCGCGCGAGGCGCGCATGAGCCAGCGCATCCTCGTCGTGGCGGTCGAACGCGACATGGACGTGGTGCTGGTGCGCCAGCGCGCACGCCAGGTGTCGATGGTGCTCGGTTTCACCAAGCAGGACCAGGTGCGCATCGCCACCGCGGTGTCGGAAGTGGCGCGCGCGGCTTGCCACGGCGGGGCGGCGGCACGGGTCACGTTTGCCCTGCTGGACGAGCACGCGCGCCAGCAGCTCGAGGTGACGGTGTCGGCTTCGTGCGTCCCGCCGCCCTATAGCGAAGCGGCCGCGCTCGCCGATGCCGCGGTGGTGACGGCGCACCGCCTGATGGACGCCTGTTCCGGTGGCGGCGCGGACGAGCCGGCGATACGGATGCGCAAGACGCTGCCGCCCCAGCAAGCTGTGGGCGCGGCGCGGCTGGCGCAAATCGCCGCCGAGCTGGCGGCGACGCCGGTTGCCAACTCGTTCGGGGAAGTGCAGCAGCAGAACCGCGAGCTGGTCGAGACCCTGGCCGAACTGCGCGAGCGCCAGGAAGACCTGCTTTCGCTCACGCGCGAACTCGAAGACACCAACCGCGGCATCGTCGCGCTGTATGCCGAGATCGAGGACAAGGCCGAGCGCCTGCGCCGCGCCGACGAGATGAAGTCGCGCTTCCTGTCCAATACCAGCCACGAGCTGCGCACGCCGCTGTCGTCGATCCGGGCACTGTCCAAGCTCCTGCTCGACCGCATGGACGGCGAGCTCACGCCCGAGCAGGAACGCCAGGTGCTGTTCATCGAACGCACCGCCACCGAGATGTCGGAGATGGTCAACGACCTGCTCGACCTGGCCAAGATCGAAGCGGGCCGGGTGGAAGCCCAGCCGGCGCCGGTGGTGGTCGACAACCTGTTCCGCGCCCTGCGCGGGATGATGCGCCCGCTGGTCGATGCCGAACGCGTCGAGCTGGTGTTCGACAACGGCGGCATCGACACGCCGTTCGACTCCGACGAAGGCATGCTGTCCCAGATCCTGCGCAACTTCATCTCGAACGCGCTGAAGTTCACCGAGCGCGGCTCGGTGCGCGTGGTTGCCAGCGCCGACGAGGCGCCCGGTACGATCACCTTTGCCGTGACCGACACCGGCATCGGCATCGATGCCGAACACCTGCAGCTGATCTTCGAGGAATTCACTCAGGTGGAAAATCCCCTGCAGCGGCGCAGCAAGGGCACGGGCCTGGGCCTGCCGCTGTGCCGGCGTTTGGCCGAACTGCTGGGCGGGCGCGTCGACGTCACCAGCCGTCCCGGCGTCGGCTCGACCTTCACGCTGACGCTGCCGCGTCGCTTCCCCCATCCGCCGCACCTCGATTCCTGAGCCGCGCCCGACAAAGCCGAACCATGACTGTCAATCCACTCATCCTCAACGTCGACGACAACGACGGCGCCCGCTACGCCAAGACACGCATCCTTCAAAGTGCCGGTTTCCGGGTGCTCGAGGCGTCCAGCGGCACCGACGCGCTGGCGATGGTGCGCGAGGAAGACCCGGCGCTGGTGCTGCTGGACGTCAAACTCCCCGACATCAACGGCATCGAGGTGTGCCGGCGCATCAAGGCCGATCCCGACACCAACTGCGTGCTGGTGCTGCAGACCTCCGCCGCGCTGACCGGGCGCGCCGACAAGATCCGCGGCCTGGAAGGGGGCGCCGACAACTACCTGGCCGCGCCCATCGAAGCCGACGAGCTGATCGCCAACGTCAACGCGCTGCTGCGCATGCGCCAGACCCAGGACGAGCTGCGCGAGAGCGAGGAGCGGTTTCGCCAGCTGACGGACAACATCGAGGACGTGTTCTGGATGTTCTCGGCGCCGGACGGCGCGCTCGGGATGTCAGCCCGACCACGCCGCCATCTGGGGCCGCAGCGTCGACTCGCTGCGGCGCCAGCATGCCAGCTGGCTCGACGCCGTCCACCCGGACGACCGCGCCCGCATGCAGGGGCGCTGGGCCGCGCTGGCGACCCAGCCGCACTACGACGAGGAATTCCGCCTCGTGCTGCCCGACGGCGCCACACGCTGGGTGCGCGACCGCCTGTTCGCGGTGCGTAACTTCCGTGGCGAGGTCTATCGCGTGGCCCGCGTCACCAGCGACATCTCGGCGCGCCGCGAAATGGAAGCGCTGCTGCGCGCGGCCGACGCCAACAAGAACCAGTTCCTCGCCACGCTGGCGCACGAGCTGCGCAATCCCCTGAGCCCGATCCGCAACGCGGCCGCGCTGCTGGGCGTGACGGCCGACAGCGGATCCGAGCGCCAGGCGCGGGCGCGCGAAGTCATCCTGCGCCAGGTCGACCACCTGGCGCACCTGGTGGACGACCTGCTCGACGTCGCCCGCATCTCGGAAGGCAAGATCGTGCTGCGCCGCGAAGAGGTCAACCTGGGCGCCGTCATCGCCCAGGCGATCGAGACCGCCGCGCCCCTGATCGGCGCGCGCGAGCACCATCTCCGGTACAGCAGCCGGATTGCCGGTGTGGATCGCGGGCGACCCGGTGCGCCTGGCGCAATCGGTGGGCAACCTGCTGCACAATGCCGCCAAGTTCACGCCCAAGGGCGGCGAGATCGGCCTGGCAGTCACCCGGACGGCGACAGTGTGCGCATCGACGTGCGCGACAATGGCATCGGCATCGCCGAGGACAACCTGCCGCGCATCTTCGGCATGTTCGCGCAGGCGGCGGTGCCGCCGGACCGCGCACCCGAAGGCCTGGGCATCGGCCTGTCGCTGGTATCGCGCCTGCTCGAGATGCATGGCGGCGAACTGCGCGCCGAAAGCCCCGGCATCGGGATGGGCAGCACCTTCACGGCCGAACTGCCGGTGCTGCGCACCAGCCGCAACGACTGCGCCGACAGCGAGGCGCAACCGGAAACGGGCAGCGCCGCCGGCCTGCGCGTGCTGCTGGTCGACGACAATGTCGACGCGATGGAGATGATGGGCTTCCTGCTGGCCGAGATGGGGCACGAAACCTGGACCACCTTCGACGCCGGACCGCATCGAGGCGATGGCGCTCGAGCACAAGCCGCAGGTGATCGTGCTCGACATCGGCCTGCCCGGCGCCGACGGCTACGAGCTGGCGCGCATGCTGAAGCAGCATCCGCAGCTGCGCCATATCCGCCTGGTCGCGCACACCGGCTACGGCTCGCCCGAAGACCGCCGCCGCGCGCTGGAGGCGGGCTTCGATGCGCACCTGGTCAAGCCGGCCGAGCTGGAAGACCTGGAAAGGCGCTGCGCGGCTAGCGCGCCTGGCCGCCCCTTGCTCTGAAGCTGTTCCCAGACGCTTGGGTGGATGGGGGCAAGCGAGGGCGGCCATGTCGCCTTTGTTCTATATTGCCTTGCTGACACGGTTAGAATGGCTTCATGCGCCATCCGACCGCTTTCCACGCCGCCCGTCCGAGCCTGCGCTCACCAGTCACCCGCATCTGGCTGCCCGGCGCCGGCGCGGCCGGCTTCGTCTATGCCTTCATCGCCCGCGATGCGCGCGGCTGTGACCTGGAAGGGGCGGCGCGCCTGAACCGCTTTCCGGCCGGCGCCTACTGTTCGATCAACTGGTTCCTTGACGGCCGCGTCGACATCGTCGCGCATGGCGGCGATACCGTGCGCCGGCCGGTCGCGCGCTGCGCGGTCGGCGGTTGCCAGACGGCGCCTTTCGCCAGCGAGAACGAGGGAGACGTGCACGCCTTCATCGCCATGTTCTACCCGGATGCCTTTCATGCGCTGTTCGGGGTCGACCTCGCGGCGCTGCAGAACCGTTTCGTCGACGCCCTCGAGGTGCTGCCCGTGCATGCCCGGCACTGCTTGACGCCGTATTCGCGGCGGGCGACGACGACGCGCGCCGCCGCGCCATCGAGGACTTCGTCGCCCGCCACGGCCAGGCCGCGGCGCTGCCGGTCTGGACGCGCATGCGCCGCCTCGGCGGCCGGCTCACGCTGGCGCTGGCCAGCAAACTCCTTGGGGTAGGCCCGCGCCAGCTGCAGCGGGTGGCGCTGCGCCAGGCCGGCGCCAGCCTCCAGACCACGTTGCGCCTGTGGCGTGGCCAGCGCAGCTTCCTGCTTGCGCAACGCGCCTACTTCGCCGGGCGCAAGGTCGACATGGCCGACCACGCGCTCGCCAACGACTACGCGGACCAGTCGCACATGGTCCGCGATTGCAAGGCCCAGACCGGACGCACGCCGATGCAGCTCGCGCGCGACGTCGCGCTGGAAGAAGCCGACTGGATCTACCGACTGGAGCTCCCCTTGATGAAGACACACCTGACGACCCGCTTGACGACACCCCCGACGACACGGCCCCCGGCCCGCGTGACCACGCCTTCGGCATGCGCAGCCTGCGCCGCATGGGCCGCGACTTCCTCGGCTTCTGGCGCGATGAGCATGCGCGCCATGGCGACGCCGTGTACGTGAAGTTGGGCCACATTCCCTATTACTCGTTCCGGCATCCGGACCAGATCCGCGCGGTGCTGGTCGAGGAGGCGGACGCCTTCGTGCGCTGGGAACGTCACGTCGAGATCCTGGCCCAGCTGCACGGCCAGAGCGTGCTCGTCTCCGAGGGAGAAGAGTGGCGCCGGCAGCGCCGCATGCTGCAGCCGGCTTTCAATCCGCGGCGCTTCGATGCCTACGCGGGACGGATGACGGACGGTATCGCGGGCACACTCGATGCGCTGCCCGGCGGCGCGGTCGACTTCGAGCACACGATGAACATGCTGGCCGCGGACGTCATCCTGCGCACGATGTTCAGCGCCCGCTTTGCCGACGCGGACCACGGCATCGGTACGCGCGAAGTCGAGCGCGCCGTGCGCACGCTGGTCGATGCCGGCTACCGCGAGATGTTCCCTGCCCTTCGCCTTGCCCGGCTGGCTGCCTTACCCGGGACGCAACGAGAAGCGCGCGGCGCTGGCCCTGCTGGACGACCTGGTGCGTGCCCACATCGGGCGCCGCCGCGCCGCGCCGGACCTGGGCGACGACCTGCTCGGCATGCTGCTGGCGGCAAGCGACGAGGAAGGGGAGGGAGAGGAGCGCGGTGCCATGCTCGGCGACGATGGCGTGCGCGACCAGCTGATGACGACCTTCCTGGCCGGCCACGAGACCACGGCGGCGGCGCTGACCCGGGCCGGCTGGGCGCTGGCCGCGCATCCCGACGTGGCGGCGCGTGCCACGGAGGAAGTCGACCGGGTGCTCGGCAATCGCGTGCCCGGTTACCAGGATGTTGCGGAACTGCCCTGTCTCGGCAGCGTCGTGAAGGAAGTGATGCGCCTGTATTCGCCCTCGCCAGGCGTGCTGGCGCGCCGCGCCACGCGCGACGTCCGCATCGGCGACTGGCTGGTGCCGCAGGGGAGTGGTCTCGATCCTGTCGGTGCTGCCGCATCACGACGCGCGCTGGTTTACGCAACCGGAGCACTTCGACCCCGACCGCTTTCCTGGCGAGGCGGCGAAAGGCATTCCGCGCGGCGCCTACCTGCCCTTCGGTACCGGCCCGCGCGTCTGCATCGGCAGCAGCTTCGCCACGGTCGAGATGACGCTGGCGCTGGCCATGCTGCTGCAGCGCTTCACCCTGCGCCCGGCGCCGGGCCAGGATGTCCCGGTGCCGCGCATGGGCGTGACGATGCGGCCGGCCGGCGGGCTGCGCCTGCTGCTGGAACGGCGCGTGTCGAGCGGGCAGCCGGCAGCGGTGCCAGTTCGCGCTGCCGCAGCGGGCGCAGGGGGCCTGTCCTTTCCACGCCGCCCTCATGAACGGCCTGCGCCGCGTCCATCGCGGCAGCGCCATCGTGCTGGCGCTGTATGCGCTGGTGCACCTGGCGAACCATCTCGCCGCGCTGGACGGCGTCGCCAGCCACATCGCCTTCATGGACGCGGTGCGTGGCCTGACCCGGGTGCCGGCCGTCGAAGCGCTGCTGCTGGCCTGCGTGCTGGTGCAGGTGGGGACGGGCCTGGCATTCCTGCTGCGCCGCCGCGGCGGGCCGATGCCGCCCTTCCTGCGCATGCAGGCGGTTTCGGGCGCCTACCTGGCCTTCTTCCTGCTGGTGCATGTGTCCTCGGTCCTGGCGGGGCGCTTCGTGTTCAAGCTCGATACCAACTTCCATTACGCCGCGGCCGGCCTGCACCTGGCGCCTTTCCATTTTTTCTTCGTGCCCTACTATGGCCTGGCGGTGCTGGCGCTGTTCGTCCACCTGGCCGGCGCGCTGCACCTGCTGGTGCGCGGGCGCGTCGTTGCCGCAACGCGCGTACGCATGGGACAGGCCGGCGCCGTGCTGGGCCTTGTCGTGGCCGGACTGATCCTGGCGGCCTTTGGCGGCCTGCTGTATCCGGTCGTCATCCCCGACGCTTACCTGGACAACCTGCGCGGCTTCCTGCCCTGAGGACGCGCAGCCCGCCGGGAGCGCGGCCGTGAACTTTCGGCCGGCGCCCGGCTCTTAAGCGAACGGGCCCGCGGATTGCCATGGCCCGCAACGACCAGGGGACCGTCATGGCAGACGCAGGCAGGAACAGCACGCCGCTCGTGCTCGCATCGGCGCAGCTGCGCCGCAATTCCGCGGCCGAGGTGGTGCAGGCCAAGGCGCCCTGGCGCGAAGCGGTGCTCGAAGGCTACCGGCGCCGCAACACCACGCTCGACGCGCTGTTCTACGACATCGGCGTGATCACGCCTGCCGAGGCGGCTGCCGTCGCGCCCTGGCTGGCGCGCGAGGGGAGCGCTCCTGATCGTGCCACCATCGCAGGCCGGGCGTCTGCGCATCTGTCCCGATATCGAGGACTTCGCCGCCAGCGGCGGAACCGGCATGCGCATCCTCGCGGTGGCCGGCGTCGGCAGTTCGGCGCTGGGAACGGCGGCGTTCGCGCGCAACGTGGCCGACGCGTTCGGCGAGCCGGTGGCGGCGCTGGTATCCGGCTACGGCCTGGCCGACATGCTCGCCGAAGCGGCGGGCGGCTGGTACTGGTTCGGCACGCTCAACCGCGTGCGCCATCTGTTCGAGCAGTTCGACGACCTGACGCGCGGCACCGCCTTCGAGATCACCCATCCGCGGCCCTTCAACCTGGCGCGTACCAGCCTGGACACGCGCACACTGTGCCAGCTGCTGGCCGACCGGCGTTTCCGCTTCGCCCTCCTGACCGGGCATTCGAAGGGCAACCTGGTGATTTCGGAAGCGCTGTATGCGCTCCAGGGCACAGGGATGGACGGCGACCTGGCCGAGACCGCGATCGTCACGATCTCGGCGGCCATTGCCATGCCGCCGCGCTACCGCCGCATCATCGACGTGATGGGAGAACTCGACTGGTTCGGCGCGATGAATTCGGACCCGGCGATCACCGTGGAGGTGCGCCCGGCGCAAGCCTGGCACCATACGAACACCGACCTGGCCTGCCATTTGCCGGTGCGGACAGTGCTTGCCGGTTTGCGCGGGCGGCCAGCGCTGGCGATGCTGCAGTAGCGGGCCTGTTTACTGGCCCAGGCAGATGATTTTCGTCGCGTACTCGCGCGCGTTTTCCTTCTTGCGGTTGGCCCAGTCGATCACTTCCTGCGCCTCTTCGATCGTCATGACCGTGGCCTTTTCCTTGTTGCGGATGAAGGAGACGCCCTCGAACTTGCCTTCCTTGCTGCGCATGACCTTGGCAAACACGGGCGGCTTCCTGCCGTCGTCGGCAAGCTTGTTCTGTTGGACGAGATAACGTTGGTCGAGCGGTTCCATGGCGGCAGGGGAGGGGGCAAAAGCCGTATTCTACCCTTGCTTGCCGACGCCTCAACGAAAAACGCCCGCGCGAGGCGGGCGTTCGAAGGGAGCAAAACGAGCCTTACTTTTCCGTGACGGTGAATTCGCCGAACTGCTTGAGCTGGGCGCTCACTGCCTGCGGATCGCCAACCACGACGATCGACTGCGACTCCGGCGCGAAGTACTTCTTCGACACGTCGCGCACCTGCTGCGGGCTGACCTTCTGGATCCGCGGCACGTACTGGCCGAGGAATTCCGCCGGCAGGCCGACCAGCCAGTTCTGCGCCAGCGTGCCGGCCACCGCGCCCTGCAGCTGGTTGCTGATCAGGTAACCGCCGGCGACATAACGCTTGTTCATCGTCATTTCGTCCGCCGGCACCATCTCGCTGCCGATGCGCTTGTACTCGTTGAGGTATTCAAGCAGGGCCGCACCCGTGACTTCGTTGCGCACATCGGCGCCGCCGACGATGGCACCGCCCGCACGGTTCATGCGTGCGCCGGCCGAGGCGCCATAGGTATAACCCTTTTGCTCGCGCAGGTTGATGTTCACGCGGCTCGAGAAGCCGCCGCCGAGGATGGTGCTGGCCAGGCGCAGCGGCACCTGCTCGTCGGCGCTGGCGGCAATCCCGGGGCCGCCGACGCGGATGGTCGACTGCACGCTGCCTGCGCGCGAGAGCAAAATGCGCGCCGGCCTGGCGGGCTGGCTCGGGGCCGCCACGTCGGCCAGTGCCGCGCCTTCGGCCTTCCAGTCGCCGAACGCAGCCTGGGCCAGCTTCATCGCCTCGGCCTCGCTGATGCGGCCGGTGATCACGAGCAGCGCGCGGTCGGGACGGAAGCGCTTCGCATGTTCGGTCACCATCATCTCGCGCGTCGTCGAGGTGATCGCTTCCGCGGTCGGCTGGGTGTGGCCGTAGGGGTGCTGGCCGTACACGGCCTGGCTGATGGCGCGCTCGGCGCGGAAGCGCGGCGTGGCCTCGGCGGCGCGCAGCTGCTGCAGCGCGTTGGCCTTGGTCAGTTCGACTTCCTTTTCCGGGAAGCTCGGCGTGCGCGCCACTTCGGCCAGCAGCGCCATCATCGGGCCAGCCTGCGAAGCGAGCGCATTGGCCTGGACGACGATGCCGTCCGACGCCGGGCCGGCGGCCACCGAGCCGCCCATGCCCCGGGCCGCTTCGGCGATCGCGCGCGAATCGCGCTTGGCGCTGCCTTCGTTGATCATCCCGGCGAGCAGGTTGGCAAAGCCGGGATGGGCGCTGTCGTCGGCGGCAAAGCCGGCACCGCGCACGGCCAGCACATAGTCGACGCGCGGCAGGCCCGGCGCGGCACCACCCAGACGGTCATGCCGTTGGCGAGGGTCTTCTTGGCGATCTTCGGGGTCGGGATCGGCTTGTCCTTGCCGTAGGCGGGCATGGCGGCCAGCTTGGCTGCCGGTGCGGCGGCTTTCGCGCTGGACTGTGCTTCATCGGCGGCAGGCGCGGCAAAGGCGGCGGGGGCGAACATCATCGAGATCGCCAGTGTCAGCATCAGTTTGTTCATCGATGCGCTCCTTATTTCTTGTCGCCGGCGGCCGTTGCGGCAGCTGGCGTGGTGGAAGGTGCCGCAGGCGCCGGCTTGGCTGCCGGCTTGCGGTCGATGACGGTGCGGTTGGTCTTGACCAGGTAAGTGGCGGCCACGCGCTGCAGGTCCTGCGAAGTCACGCCCTCGATCCAGCCCGGGATCTTGTTGACCACGTTCGCGTCGCCCCAGATGGTCTGCAGGCGGGCGACGGTATCGGCGCGGTTGATGAAGCTTTCCAGGCCGTTGTTCCAGTCGGCCAGCATGCGCGTCTTCACGCGCTTCAAGGTTGCATCGTCGACGCCGTCCTTGACGACCTTGGCGATTTCCTCGTCCATCGCCGCCAGGATGGCGTCGGCGTTGGTGGTGGGCTTGTACATCGCGTAGATGGTCAGCGGCGTCGGGCCGCCGTATTCCCACGGGCTCACCAGGCCGAACAGCGCGTCGACGTTCAGCGCCAGTTCGCGGCCCTTGACCAGGCCCTGGTACATGGTCGACGCGTCGCCGCCGGCCAGCAGTTCGGCCAGCACGGCCACCGGTGCCTGGTCGCGGCTGCCGCGTTCCGGCACCTTCCAGGCCACGGCCACGGCCGGCACCTGGGCCAGCGCGTCGCTTTGCTCGATGCGCTTTTCGGCCTTGTTCAGCGGCTCGGAGAAGTCGCCGCTTTTTGGCACCGGACGGGCTTTGATGCCGCCGAAGTACTTCTGGGCCAGTGCGAAGCCCTGGGCCGGGGTCACGTCGCCGGCGATGGCCAGCACGGCGTTGTTCGGACCGTAGTAGTCGCGGTGGAAGCTGCGCACGTCTTCCAGGCTGGCGCCTTCGAGGTCCTCGAAGCTGCCGTAGCCGTCATGGTTGTTTTCCCACTTCTGGAACGCATGCTGGCTGATGTCGATCCACATGAAGCCGCCGTAGGGCTGGTTCTTCACGTTGACGCGGATTTCTTCCTTGACCACGTCCTGCTGGTTCTTCAGCGTCGCGGCGTTGAAGTCGAGCGTCTTCATGCGGTCCGCTTCCAGCCACAGGATCGGCTCGAGCGAGGAAACCGGTGCGGTCTCGATGTAGTTGGTGAAGTCGGGACGGGTCGAACCGTTGTTGCGGCCACCGCCGCCGGTGATCGTCTTGTCGAAGACGCCCTTCGGCGCGTTCGGCGTGCCCTGGAACATCAGGTGTTCGAACAGGTGGGCGAAGCCGGTGCGGTTCTTCGGCTCGAGGCGCATGCCGACGTGGTAGACGACCGAGACGCCGACGGTCGGCGAGCTATGGTCTTCGGTGACGATCACGGTCAGGCCGTTGTCGAGTTTCTTGGTGTGGACGGGCAGGTCCCAGCGGTCGCTGGCGGCCGAAGGTGCAGCCGAAGGCGTGGCGGAAGGTGTCGCGGATACCGCTGACACCGAGAGGCTGAGCCCGGCCAGCAGGGCGGGAAGTTGGCGCATGCGCATTGATGACCTCGGAAATAGAGCTGAGTCGAATAATGGGTTGAGTCGAAAAACGGCCGCAACGGCGAACGCGCGGCGTCATCCATCTTAGCGTAGCGGCATGCTAAAAAGTAATTTTTTACGTATGCATGTTAGTGTAGAGAAAGGTAAGACGACGGATTCCGGCGCCGTTTCTGTCGTCTGGTCCGCCAATTCTGCAGTCTGTCGCATTTGCGCGCGCCGCAAGGGGGCGGTTGTCATAATGCAGATATTGTCAAACTGTTCAAGGATGGCCAGGCTCGATCTGGCCGGCCGTGCGGGCAGTCGCGTCACAGCAGATACGGAGAACATCGCATGATCAAGTCTTTCAAACCCCGTCTGGCGGGCCTCGGCCTGGCGGCCCTGGCGCTGGCGCCCCTGGCCGGCGCCGCGCCCTTCGGCGAGCGCGCGCCCGAGGTCGCGGGCGAACAGCGCCAGCTCGATGCGCGCATCGTGCGCGTGCGCGTCGATGGCGTGATCGACCTGCGCGTGCGCCAGGGCAGTCCGGCGACGCTGTCGCTGAGCGGCGACCCGCGCTGGATCGCGCGCCTGACAGCGATGCAAAGCGGCGACACCCTGAACCTCGGCAGCGAGATGGAAGGCGTGCGCATGTCGCGCCAGAGCCCGGTGCGCGCCGACCTGGTGCTGCCGAACCTGCGCGAAGTGAGCTCCGAAAGCCTGGGCGTCACCGAGATCACGGGCTTTCGCGGCGAGGAGCTCGAGCTCTCGCTGGACGGCGCCGGCTCGATGCACGTCAACAGCGACTACCGCATGATCACGGCCACCCTGAGCGGCGTCGGCAGCATGAAGCTGGTCGGCCTGCGCAGCGAAGGCATCAGCCTCGACCTGCAGGGCGCTGGCTATGTCACCCTAAGCGGACGCAGCCGCTGGCTCAAAGCGGAGCTGGGCGGGCTCGGCGGGCTGGACGCGCAGGCCTTTGCCGCCGACAGCGTCACCCTCGAGCTCTCGGGCCTGGGCAACGCCACCGTCACGGCCCACCAGAGCGCGAACCTGAACCTGTCGGGCATGGGCTCGGTCACAGTCTACGGCAAGCCGCTCAACCGCAAGGTGAGCGTGGACGGCCTGGGCAAGGTCAGCTGGAAGTAACCGGCAGCAGCCGAAAGGGCAGGAGAGCACCGTCGCCGGCGGCGACATGGATGAGGCGAAGTGACCGGTATCACGCACGAGACAATGAAAAAACTTACCGTAGCGATCCTGCTGGCGCTCGGGCTGGCCGGGGCGGCGCAGGCCGGTTTTCCCGAAGGAGCGAGCGCCTATAACGCACGCAACTATGCGCTCGCCCTGAAAGAGGTCACGCCCCTGGCGCGGGCCGGCAACCCCGAGGCCCAGCATTTGCTGGGACTGATGTACTACATGGGCCGCGGCGTCGCGCGCGACTACAAGCAGGCCTTTGCCTGGCACCTGAAGGCGGCCCAGCAGGGCAAGGCCGATGCCCAGTACGTCGTCGGCGCCATGTATTACACCGGCAACGCCGTGCCGGTCGACCAGAAGCATGCCGTCACCTGGTTCCGCAAGGCGGCCGAGCAGGGCCATGCCGAAGCCCAGCATGCGCTGGGGCTGATGTACCGCTACCACGTCGCGGGCGTCCCGGCCGATCCCGTCATCGCCTACATGCTGTGGAACCTCGCGGCGGCCAGCGGCAACAACAACGCGGTCAGCCAGCGCGCGGCGATTACCAGGCAGATGACGCCCGAGCAGATCGAGGAAGCGCAGGCGCTGTCGCGCACCTGGAAGGTGGGTACCAGCCTGCCGACCCAATCGAAAACAGGCGGAAGCTAGATGGAAACGACACCCGGCACCTGGCTGGCGCGCCTGCAGGCCTGGTGGAACGCACGCCGGCCGCGGCGGCTCGATGAACTCATTGCCGTCGAGTTCGACGCGAACGAGGCACGGGTGATTGCGCTCGACACCGCCCAGGCCGAGTGGACCCAGCGTTTCGGCTGGCGCGATATCAGCCGCGTCTGCTTCCAGGACGAAGGCATCTACGCATCGGACATCCTGGTCATCGAACTCGGCGAGGGCAGGCGGCCGGTGATCGTGCCGATGGAGGCCCGTGGCGCCGACGCCTTGCTGGCCAGGCTGATCGGCCGCGGCCATTTCCCCGAACAGACCTGGCGCGCGGCGATGGGGGAAACCGGCGGCGCGGTGCATTGCTGGCCGCCGCGCGACGCCTGAGGAACAAAGGGGGAGCCCAGGCGCACCCCGTCCAGGTATCGTACGCGCCGGTCAGTCGCGCCCGGCTTTTCGCCGTACGGCGCAGACGGCCAGCAGACCCATGCCGACCAGCGCGACCGTTGCCGGTTCCGGCACCTCTCCCCCCTGCGTTGCGGCATGGGCGACGTAGCGCAACGCGTTGACGCGCAGCGCTTGTGCATCGGCGTAGGGGCCGTGGAAGTTGGTCGTGGTCTCGCCGCCGAAGGCAACGAAGCCTTTGCCAAACTGCATGGCGCCGAACACGGTGCCGCCGTCCCCGCTGGCAATCAGCTTGCTGATCTCGCCGCTGACGGTGGCATGGGCGAAGGAGGTGCCCCAGTACGAGGTGGTCAAGCCGCCCTCGGTCAGGCCGGCGGCCACGCCGGCGTCGGTCACCGTCACGCTGCCGGCATAGCCAGGGTAGTTCAGGCGCACGCCGAAGCCCATGTCGAAGGAGCCGCCGACGTTCGGTGCCGCGTTCAGGAACAGGCGCCCGCCCGCGGCGACCCAGTTGGCGATGACGGCGCTGTTATTGGCCAGGAAGCTGGCGAAGTCGACCGCATTGCCGTCGCCGCCATCGAGGAAAACGAAATCGGCATCCTCGAATACGCCCGTGGAAAATCCCCAGCGCTTGGTCCAGTTGCCGGCACCGAAGGCGCTGTCCATGGCCCTGTCATTGGTGGCCGAGTTCCAGGGGTCGTTGGTGCCGGTGCCGTAGTGGATGGTGCCGGCCTGGGCGGCGGAGCCCATCAGCAGGAAGATGGCAGCGGTGATCAATGGCTTGATGTTCATATGGTTCCTGGCGGGTTAAGGGAATCGGCACGTCCTGCGCAAGCTTGCCGCGTCGCTGCGGCGGTGTCGGCGGACGCTCCTGGCCGGGCTACCATATAGCGATCATGTTCCCCCGGGAAAGCATCCGAGGTTGCCAATGATTTGCGTCAAGACAGCCGCGCAAGGCAGGCGCGGCTGTTGGCATTTTCGACACAGCCGGAGCCTGCCGGAGGCATGCGCGCCTCCGGCAGCTGATCGTCTTCTACCTTATCGCCCTACTTCGCTTGCGCCGGTTTCAAGGCCGCCGTGCCCACCGAACGGAACAGGGCCAGAGGCACCGCATTGCCCATTGCCTGGTAGCCGAGGTCGCTCGGGTGCAGGTGGTCGCCGCTGTCATAGGCCGGCAGGAAGCGGCTCGGGTGGGCCGGGTCGCGGGTGGCGAGGTCGAAATCGATGACGCCATCGAACTCGTCGCTCGAGCGGATCCAGTTGTTCACGGCCTGGCGCACGACTTCCTTTTCGGGCGAAAAGTAGCCGGCGCCTTCGAAGGGCGTCAGCGTGGCGCCGAACACGGCGATGCCTTTCGCGTGGGCACGGGCAATCACCTGGCGATAGCCGGCAATCAGTTCCTCGGCCGTAATCGAAAGCGACCCGGGACCCGTCACCGTGCTGTTGCCGATGTCGTTGATGCCGATCATCAGGGTCAGGTAGCGCACGCCCGCTGTGGCCAGCACGTCGCGGTCGAAGCGCTCGAGGATGGAGCGGCCCGCCACCAGGTTGGCCGGGTTAATGCTCAGCAACCGGTTGCCGCTGATGCCGCGGTTGACGACCCCGATGCGCCCGTTCAGGCCGGCCACCGGGTCGCGCACGGTCTGCAGGCGCCGCGCCAGCCAGTCGGGCCAGCGGTTGTTGGTGTCGACCGTGCTGCGGGTGCCGTCGGTGATGGAATCGCCCAGCGCGACGATGGCCGGGCCGCTGCCTTCGACGTCGACCTCGGTGAGAAAAGGCCAGCTGGTGATGGTGCGCTGCACGGGCAGGGTGGCGGCGCCCGTGAAATCGCCCGGCAGCGAGACGTAATTGGTCTGCAGGGCGGTGCCGTGGATGGTGTTCGCCTCAACCGTGCCTGGCAGGTAAAGGCTGATGGCGAGGTCGCCCAGCGCCGGCACGTTCAGCTCCACCGGATCGGACAGCGCCGGGGCGCCGGCCGGAATCGTGATCGTGCTGCGGCCGCTGAAGGTGAGGGCGCGGTCGCTGCCTGGGGCGACGTCGGAGCCGGAGGCACGCACGCCGATGCGCGCCGCGCCGATGGTCAGCGGCACCGTGCCGAACTCGTTGGACACGCGGATGCGCACGCGGTTGCCGCCGATGCTGGTGTGGACGATCAGGCGCAGGGTCTGGTTGCTGAAGGTCTGCAGGCTGGCGGCGGGTGGCGGGCCGGCCGGGGCCGTGCCCCCAGGTGCCGACCCAGCGCTCGCTCGTCCAGTCCTGGGCGCCGGCGCGCGGGACGGGCAGGGTGAGGGCGATGGCCAGCGCAGCGCCGCCAAGCAGCATGCCGCGGCGGCGCCGGTCGGCCGGCAGGGGCTGGGAAAACAGCGCCGCGGTGCGGCGGACGACGTCAAGCAGGGCAGAGTACATGATCTCGCTCCTTCGATGGTTGGTCGGGACGGCTCGTATGCCTGAGCTCGCGTCCTCCAATCTATGCGGCGCGAATAGGGGCGACAAGGTGGTTACAGTCGAGTTCGTTGTGCCAGCTCTAAAGTTCCCCAAAAAGCTCATGCGTCAAAGCATTTGCTTGCGTTTGAGCACAGGAATTGGAAATAGAGGAGCTCGGAAGTGGTTGCTCAGCAACGAAAACGGCGGGGAAAAGGCTGACGTACAATGGCGCTTTTTCATGGAGCCGAACCATGCGCGCAATCGAAATCACCCAGCCCGGCAAACCCGAGGTCCTGCAGCCCTGCGAGCGGCCCCTGCCGGTTCTGAAGGATGGCGAGATCCTGATCCGCGTGCATGCGGCCGGCATCAACCGTCCCGACGTGCTGCAGCGCCTCGGCCACTATCCGGTGCCGCCGGGTGCATCCGACCTGCCGGGGCTGGAAGTGGCGGGCGAGATCGTCGACGGCATTCTTGCCGGCAGCGGCTTCGCGAAGGGCGACATGGTATGCGCGCTGGTGCAGGGCGGCGGCTATGCCGAGTATTGCGCCGCGCCCTTGGCACAGTGCCTGCCGGTGCCAGGCGGACTCAGCGCCGTCGAGGCCGCCTCGCTTCCGGAAACCTTCTTTACCGTGTGGACCAATGTGTTCGACCGCGCGGGACTCTCCGAGGGCGAGACGCTGCTGGTGCAGGGCGGTACTTCCGGCATCGGCGTGACTGCGATTCAGCTCGCCAGTGCCCTTGGCCACCGGGTATTTGCCACTGCCGGCAGCGATGAGAAATGCCGCGCCTGTGAAGCACTCGGCGCCGAGCGCGGCATCAATTACCGGAATGAAGACTTCGTTGCCGTCGTCAAGGACCTGACCGGCGGGCGTGGCGTGGACGTCGTGCTCGACATGGTGGCGGGCGACTACGTGGCGCGCGAGATCGACTGCCTGACCGACGACGGCCGCATCGCGCTGATCGCGCTGCTGGGCGGGGCGAAGGCAAACGTCGACCTGGGCCAGGTGCTGCGCCGGCGCCTCTCCATCAGCGGCTCGACGCTACGGCCGCGGCCGGTGGCGTTCAAGGCGGCGATCGCGCAGAAACTGCGCGAGCGGGCATGGCCGTTGATCGAGCAGGGCCGGATCAAGCCGGTGATCTACAAGACCTTCCCGCTGGAGGAAGCCGCGGCGGCGCATGCGCTGATGGAGTCGAGCACGCATGTGGGAAAGATCGTGTTGCAGGTGGTGTGAGGCTGGCGGGTACGCGAACGACATTGGCCGGTGGCCGCGCTGCCATCTGCATGCGGTGAGACCGCGTGGACTCGAGAGTCCACCCTACGGCAAGTGCCGCCTGTCCTGTTTTAGGGCGGCCTCGATCGGCCGTCCCGGAATTCGGGATCTCATTGACGCCTTTGTAATACGCTTGCTCAGCCATAGTTTGACCGACCCCTGAACGGCAGCTAGAATAGCGGGTTATTTGACTGTGGGGTAATATGCGTCCCAAGCTCGTCGTAGGTAACTGGAAGATGAATGGCAGCCGCGCGAACAATGCGTCGCTGCTCGCTGGAATCGTCGCTGGACTCGAAGGCGCGAAGGCGGCCTGCGCGGTCTGCGTTCCCGCTCCCTATCTGCAGCAATGTGCCGACACCCTTGCCGGCACGCCCCTCGCATGGGGTGCGCAGGATGTGTCGAAGCACGCCAGCGGTGCCTATACGGGCGAAGTCGCCGCGTCGATGCTGGTCGATTTCGCTTGCCGCTACGTCATCGTCGGCCACTCGGAACGCCGCGCCTACCATGGCGAGAGCGATCAATTGGTGGCGCAGAAGGCGCTTGCAGCCCTCGAAGCCGGCCTGACCCCGATCGTGTGCGTCGGCGAAACCCTGGAAGAGCGCGAAGCAGGCCAGACTACCGCCGTCGTCAATCGCCAGCTGTCGGCAGTGCTCGAACTGCTTGACGAAGCGTCTGTCGCGCGTATCGTGGTGGCCTACGAACCCGTATGGGCGATCGGCACCGGCAAGACGGCCACGCCGGCCATGGCCCAGGAAGTGCATGCGCAACTGCGCGCCCAGCTGCGCCAGCGCAGCGAGGCGGCGGCGCAGGTCGCGATCCTGTACGGCGGCAGCATGAAGCCGGAGAACGCGGCCGAACTGATGGCGCAAGCCGACATCGACGGCGGCCTGATCGGCGGCGCCGCGCTGAAGGCGGCGGATTTCCTGGCGATCGTCAACGCTGCCTGAAGCATGACCCGAGGCGCCACCCAAGGTGCCGCCTGAAAAGAATTTGCAACGTAGTACAACTTGGAATGGAACTGGTATGAACGTGTTGTTCAATCTCGTAGTGATCGTGCAGGTCATCTCCGCCCTGGCCATCATCGGCCTGGTGCTGCTGCAGCATGGCAAGGGCGCCGACATGGGTGCCGCTTTCGGCTCCGGTGCATCGGGCAGCCTGTTCGGCGCCAGCGGTTCGTCGAACTTCCTGTCGAAGTCGACCGCCCTGGCCGCCGCGATCTTCTTCGCGTCGACCCTCGGCCTGGCTTCGATGGCCAACAACCGCACGGGCGCAGCACCGAGCGGCGGCGTGATGGAGCGCATGGCTCAGCCAGGCAATGGCGTGCCGGCACCTGGCGGCGCGAATGTTCCCGCCACGACGGCACCTGCCACGACCGCCCCGTCCCCAACCGCCGGCGTGCCTGTCGCCCCGGCGAGCGAGGTGCCGGCCGCGCCTGCGCAGAGCGCACCGGCGCCAGCTGCTCCGGCAGCTCCGGCTACGCAGCAGTAATTCCAGATGGTTCGTTCGCCCTGGCCTGATGCTGCGCCCGGGGCGAGCGCGCAGTAAGCAATATCGCAGCAAGGTGTGGAAGGCAGGGTGCCTGCAGGAGCACGGACCGCAGGTCGGTTCGCCCCAGCCCCGCCCCGCACCGCAGGCAAAACCGGCCGCAAGGCCGTGGAGTAAACAGGTCGAGCCGCCTCGTTTCCTCCTTGTAGTACCCGGCTGACGCCCTCAACTGGGCGTTTATCCGGTGTTCAAGCCCCTTCCGCCGTGGTTTTGACGGCTGCACGGAAGAAAGTTTGAAAAATTCCCTGTTTTTCCTTGCGACGCCTCAATTTGTGCATTGAAAAAAGGTGCTAAGGCAGGGTAGAATACTGGTCTCCAGCCGACGTGGTGAAATTGGTAGACACGCTATCTTGAGGGGGTAGTGGCGCAAGCTGTGCGAGTTCGAGTCTCGCCGTCGGCACCAAGATACAGAAAAGCCAGCAAGGGCAAACGAGCGATTGCTCTCATGCCTGAGCTGGCTTTTTTACGAGGATCAGTCGTACGGTCCTGGTGGCAGGCCAAGTGCTCCGTGGCGGGTGCTTTACAGCCAGGATTGCGCGATACGGCGCTGCAGGCATGCAGTGGTTTCATTAACCGATCGTTCAAATAGGCTCCATCGTGAACCTCGAAAATTACTTCCCCGTTCTTCTCTTCATCCTGATCGGTGTCGGCGTTGGTGTCGCGCCCCAGGTGCTCGGCTACCTGCTCGGTCCGAATCGCCCTGATGCGGCAAAACTCTCCCCCTACGAATGCGGCTTCGAAGCCTTCGAAGACGCGCGCATGAAGTTCGACGTTCGCTACTATCTCGTGGCGATCCTCTTTATTTTGTTTGATCTGGAAACGGCATTCTTCTTCCCATGGGGCGTCTCGATGCGCGAACTGGGCTGGACCGGTTTCGTGACGATGATGGTGTTCATCGCCGAGTTCGTCGTCGGGTTCTGGTACATCTGGAAGAAAGGTGCCCTTGATTGGGAATAAGCCATGGCTATTCATGAAGGCGTCTTAAACGAAGGTTTCATTACCACCACAGCCGATAAGCTGATCAACTGGGCGCGCACGGGATCGATGTTCCCGATGACGTTTGGCCTGGCCTGTTGCGCGGTCGAGATGATGCATGTGGGCGCAGCCCGCTATGACCTCGACCGCTTTGGCATTGTGTTCCGTCCATCGCCACGCCAGTCCGACGTGATGATCGTGGCCGGCACGCTGTGCAACAAGATGGCACCGGCACTGCGCAAGGTCTACGACCAGATGGCCGAGCCGCGCTGGGTCATCTCGATGGGTTCCTGCGCCAACGGCGGCGGCTACTACCACTACTCGTACTCGGTGGTGCGTGGCTGCGACCGCATCGTGCCGGTCGACGTGTACGTGCCGGGCTGCCCGCCGACCGCCGAAGCCCTGCTGTACGGAATCATGCAGCTGCAGAACAAGATCAAGCGCACCAACACCATCGCGCGTTAACACAGCCGGGTTCACCATGACAACGAAAATCGAAGCCCTCCAACTCGCCCTGGAAAAAGCACTGGGCGAGGGCGCCGCCATTAGCGCGGCGCTTGGCGAAGTGACCGTGGTGGTCAAGGCCGCCGACTATGCGCAAGCGATGCAGACCCTGCGCGACGATCCTTCGCTCGCATTCGAGGAAATGATCGACTTGTGCGGCGTCGACTACTCCCAATATGGGGAAGGTACTTACGACGGCCCGCGCTACGCGGTCGTCGTGCACCTGCTGTCGCTGGCCAATAACTGGCGCGTGCGCGTGCGTACTTTCTGCCCGGACGACGACATGCCCCTGATCGCATCGATCACCGGCATCTGGCGTGCCGCCAACTGGTACGAGCGCGAAGCGTTCGACCTGTTCGGCATCCTGTTCGACGGTCACGGCGACCTGCGCCGCATCCTGACCGACTATGGCTTCATCGGCCACCCGTTCCGCAAGGACTTCCCGATCTCGGGTTACGTCGAAATGCGCTACGACCCCGAGCAGAAGCGCGTGATCTACCAACCCGTGACGATCGAGCCGCGTGAGAACATCCCGCGCGTGATCCGCGAAGAAACCTACGGGATGAAATAATGGCTGAGCTTAAGAATTACACCCTGAACTTTGGTCCGCAGCACCCGGCAGCGCACGGCGTGCTGCGCCTGGTCCTGGAACTGGACGGCGAAGTGATCCAGCGTGCCGACCCGCACATTGGCCTGCTGCACCGCGGCACCGAGAAACTGGCCGAGACCCGTACCTACCTGCAGTCCGTGCCCTACATGGACCGCCTCGACTACGTGTCGATGATGTGCAACGAGCACGGCTATGTGCTGGCGGTGGAAAAGCTGCTGGGCATCGAAGCACCGCTGCGCGCCCAGTACATCCGCGTCATGTTCGACGAGATCACCCGTTTGCTGAACCACCTGATGTGGCTGGGCGCGCACGCGCTCGACATCGGTGCGATGGGCCCGTTCCTGTACGCCTTCCGCGACCGCGAAGACCTGTTCGACGTCTACGAAGCTGTTTCGGGTGCACGCATGCACGCGGCATACTATCGCCCGGGCGGCGTGTATCGCGACCTGCCGGACTTCATGCCGAAGCACAAGGAATCGATCATTCGCAGCAAGAAGGCGATCGACCAGCTCAACGAAGACCGCCAGGGTTCGGTGCTCGACTTCATCGAGTCCTTCACCAAGCGCTTCGACGGCTATGTCGACGAATACGAGACCCTGCTGACCGATAACCGTATCTGGAAGCAGCGTACCGTCGGCATCGGCGTGGTGTCGCCGGAAGACGCGAAAGCCATGGGCTTCACCGGCGCCATGCTGCGCGGTTCGGGCGTGGCCTGGGACCTGCGCAAGACCCAGCCGTACGCAGTCTACGACCGCCTCGACTTCGATATCCCGGTCGGCACCAACGGCGACTCCTACGACCGCTACCTGGTCCGCGTGGAAGAGATGCGCCAGTCGAACCGCATCATCAAGCAGTGCGTGACCTGGCTGCGTGCGAACCAGGGCCCGGTGATGATCGACAACTACAAGATCGTCCCGCCTGCGCGCGAAGACATGAAGTCGAACATGGAATCGCTGATCCACCACTTCAAGCTGTTTACCGAAGGCTTCCACGTGCCCGAAGGCGAGGCGTATGCCGCCATCGAGCACCCGAAGGGCGAGTTCGGCATCTACATCGTCTCCGACGGCGCCAACAAGCCCTACCGCCTGAAGATCCGCACGCCCGACTATGCGCACCTGCAGAGCCTGGACGAGATGGCACGCGGCCACATGATCGCCGACGCCGTCACGATCATCGGTACCCAGGACATCGTGTTCGGCTCTATTGACCGATAAAGCTCAAAGGCAGAAAAGATTATGTTGTTATCCGAGCAGTGCTATAAAAAAATCGATCGCGAGCTGGCCAAGTACCCGGCCGACCAGCGCCAGAGCGCCGTGATGGCCGCGCTGGCCCACGCCCAGGTCGAACTGGGCTGGCTGTCGCCCGAAACCATGCAGGAAGTCGCCGACTACATCGGCATGCCGGCGATCGCCGTGCAGGAAGTGGCGACCTTCTACAACATGTACAACATCCGCCCGGTCGGCAAGCACAAGATCACCGTGTGCACCAACCTGCCGTGCGCCCTGTCCGGTGGCGAGCGCGCCGCCAAGCACCTGAAGGACAAGCTCGGCGTCGAGTTCCGCAGCACCACCGAAGACGGCCAGTTTACCGTCCTCGAGGGCGAGTGCATGGGCGCCTGCGGCGATGCGCCGGTCATGCTGGTGAATAACCACCGCATGTGCTCGTTCATGAGCAACGAGAAGATCGACGCCCTGGTGGATGAATTGAAGGAACAGAAGCAATGACCAGCCTGCATGACCGTCACATCAATCCGCTGATCCTGAAGGATCTGAACGGCGACAACTGGCGTCTCGACGATTACGTGAAGCGCGGCGGCTACTCGGCCCTGCGCCGTATCCTCGAAGGCGGCATCACCCAGGAACAGGTCATTGCCGACCTGAAGGCCTCGGGCCTGCGCGGCCGCGGCGGCGCCGGTTTCCCGACCGGCCTGAAGTGGAGCTTCATGCCGCGCCAGTTCCCGGGCCAGAAATACCTCGTCTGCAATACCGACGAAGGCGAGCCGGGCACGTTCAAGGACCGCGACATCATCCGTTATAACCCCCATGCGCTGATCGAAGGCATGGCCATCGGCGCCTACGCGATGGGCATCACCGTGGGCTACAACTACATCCACGGCGAGATCTTCCAGGAATACCTGCGTTTCGAAGAAGCGCTGGAAGAGGCGCGTGCCGCCGGCTTCCTGGGCGATAACATCATGGGTTCGACCTTCAGCTTCCAGCTGCACGCCGCCCACGGTTACGGCGCCTACATCTGCGGCGAAGAAACCGCGCTGCTGGAGTCGCTCGAGGGTAAAAAAGGCCAGCCGCGCTTCAAGCCGCCGTTCCCGGCCTCGTTCGGCCTGTACGGCAAGCCGACCACGATCAACAACACCGAGACCTTCGCCGCCGTGCCGTTCATCATGAACGTCGGCCCGGAGAACTACATGGGCATGGGCAAGCCGAACAACGGCGGCACCAAGATCTTCTCGATCTCGGGCGACGTCGAGCGTCCAGGCAACTACGAGATCCCGCTGGGCACGCCGTTCGCCAAGCTGCTCGAGCTGGCCGGCGGCATGCGCGGCGGCAAGAAGATCAAGGCCGTGATTCCAGGCGGTTCGTCGGCACCGGTGATTCGTGGCGAAGTCATGATGGAAACCGACATGGACTATGATTCGATCGCGAAAGCGGGCTCGATGCTCGGTTCCGGCGCCGTCATCGTCATGGACGAGACCCGCTGCATGGTCAAGTCGCTGCTGCGCCTGTCCTATTTCTATTACGAAGAGTCCTGCGGCCAGTGCACGCCCTGCCGCGAAGGCACCGGCTGGCTGTACCGCATGGTGCACCGTATCGAAAACGGACAAGGCCGTCCGGAAGACATCGAACTCCTGAACAATGTGGCGTTCAACATCAAGGGCCGTACCATTTGCGCGCTCGGCGAAGCCGCCGCGATGCCTGTGGAAGCCATGATCAAGAACTTCCGTGAGGAATTCATTCATCACATCGAGCACAAGCAATGCCTCGTGCCCACCTACCTTTAAGCCCCGTCAGGTAACGATCAAATGGTTGAAATTGAATTAGACGGCAAGAAAGTCGAAGTCGCACCAGGTTCCATGGTGATGGACGCCGCAAACAAACTCGGGACCTATATCCCGCACTTCTGCTATCACAAGAAATTGTCGATCGCAGCGAACTGCCGTATGTGCCTGGTCGAGGTCGAGAAGGCACCGAAGCCGATGCCTGCCTGCGCCACGCCAGTCTCGCCCGGCATGATCGTGCGCACCCACAGCGACAAGGCCGTGCAGGCGCAGAAGTCGGTGATGGAATTCCTCCTGATTAACCACCCGCTGGACTGCCCGATCTGCGACCAGGGCGGCGAATGCCAGCTGCAGGATCTGGCCGTCGGCTACGGCAAGGGCAACTCGCGCTACCAGGAAGAAAAGCGCGTCGTCACCCCGAAGGAAGCCGGTCCGCTGATCTCGATGGAAGAGATGGCCCGCTGCATCCAGTGCACCCGTTGCGTGCGTTTCGGCCAGGAAGTGGCCGGCGTCATGGAATTCGGCATGGTCGGCCGCGGCGAGCATTCGGAAATCACTACTTTTGTGGGCAAGACCGTCGACTCTGAAGTGTCGGGCAACATGATCGACCTGTGCCCGGTCGGCGCGCTGACGAGTAAACCTTTCCGCTTCTCGGCACGTCCATGGGAACTGCAGCGCCGCAAGTCGATTTCCCCGCACGACTCGCTCGGTACCAACCTGATCGTCCAGGTCAAGGGCGGTAAAGTGATGCGCGTGCTGCCGCTGGAAAACGAAAAGATCAACGAGTGCTGGCTGTCCGACAAGGACCGCTTCTCGTACGAAGCGCTGGACAATGCCGACCGCCTGATCAACCCGATGATCAAGCAGGGCGGACAGTGGCAGGAAACCGACTGGCAGACGGCGCTGGAATACGTCGCCCACGGCCTGCGCAACATCCGCCATGAACACGGCGCCGACAGCATCGCCGCGGTCGCCACCGCGCACTCGACCGTCGAAGAACTGCACCTGCTGAACAAGGCCATGCGCGGCTTCGGCGTCAATGCCGTCGACTTCCGCCTGCGCCAGAGCGATTTCGCCCTGGACGGCCAGGTCACCCCATGGCTGGGCATGCCGATCGCCGAACTGTCGAACCTGAAGCGCGTGCTGGTCATCGGTTCCTTCCTGCGCAAGGATCACCCGCTGGTCGCGACCCGCCTGCGCCAGGCAGTCAAGGGCGGCGCCAAGCTGTCGATCCTGCATGGTTCGGACGAGGACAACCTGATCCCGACCGCCGCGAAAATGATCGCCGCGCCGACCGACTGGCTCGCTGCGCTGTCGGAAATCGTCTCGGCTGTCGCCGCTGCGAAAGAGGTCCAGGCCCCTGCCGGCTTCGAGAACGTGCAGGCCGGCGACGTGGCGAAAGCCATCGCCGCTTCGCTGGTTGCCGTGGGTAGCGAGCTGCCGGGCGCCGTGCTGCTGGGTAACGCCGCCACGCACCACCCGCAAGCCTCGCAAATCCACGCCGCCGCGCAATGGATCGCCAACGCCGTCGGCGCCAGCTTCGGTTCCTTCGTCGAAGCGGCCAATACCGTCGGCGGCTACCTGGTCGGTGCCACCACCAGCCAGAACCTGTTCGCCACGCCGAAGAAAGCCTTCGTGCTGCTGAACGCCGAGCCGGAACTCGACGCCGCCAACCCGCAGCAGGCCCTGGGCGCACTGCAGGGCGCCGAGATGGTCGTGGCCATGTCGCCGTTCAAGCACGGCATGGACTATGCCGACGTGCTGCTGCCGATCTCGCCGTTCACCGAGACCGCCGGTACGTTTGTGAACTGCGAAGGCCGTGCACAGAGCTTCAACGGCACCGTCAAGCCGCTGGGCGAAACCCGTCCGGCCTGGAAAGTGCTGCGCGTGCTGGGCAACCTGCTCGGCCTCTCGGGCTTCGAGTTCGACACCGCCGAATCGATCCGCGACGAAGCGCTGGGCAAAGGTGTAACGGACCATTCGGCCAAGCTGAACAACGTGGCCAAGCTGGCGCCGCAAGCTGCTGCACGCTCTGAAGAGCAGGGCAGCCTGCAACGCCTCGCCGACGTGCCGATCTATTTCGCCGACGCCATCGCGCGCCGCTCGGAACCGCTGCTGCGTACGGCCGACGGCCAGCAGCCGCTGGCACGCCTGCCGCGCGCCCTGGCCGAACGCCTCGGCGTGAAAGCCGGCGACGTCGTCAAGGTCACGCAAGGCAATGGCAGCGCGCTGCTGGTCGCCGACATCGACGCTAGATTGCCGGCGAACGTCGTGCGCGTGGCCGCCGCCCATCCGGCAACCGCAAGTCTGGGCGCGATGTTCGGCGCCATCCAAGTTGAAAAAGCAGGGGAGGGCAACTAATGGCAACGCCCGGTTATATCGATAGTTTCTACGAGTTCGGCGCGTCCAGCCCGATCGCGCCGGTCTGGCCAGTCATCTGGACCGTGATCAAGATCCTGTGCGTGCTTCTGCCGCTGATGGGCCTGGTCGCCTACGCCACCCTGTGGGAACGTAAACTCATCGGCTGGATCCAGATCCGCGTCGGCCCGAACCGCGTGGGTCCGGCCGGCCTGCTGCAGCCGATCGCCGACGCGCTCAAGCTGCTGCTGAAAGAGATCGTGATCCCGGCGAAAGCCACCACCAAGCTCTTCGTGCTGGGCCCGATCATGACGATCATGCCGGCACTGGCCGCCTGGTCGGTCGTGCCTTTCGGCCCGGGTGCGGCGCTGGCCAACGTCAACGCCGGTTTGCTGCTGCTGCTGGCGATCACCTCGATCGAGGTGTACGGCATCATCATCGCCGGCTGGTCCTCGAACTCGAAGTACGCCTTCATGGGCGCAATGCGCGCCTCGGCCCAGATGATTTCGTATGAAATCCCGATGGGCTTCGTGATGGTCGTCGTGCTGATGGTGTCGGGTTCGCTGAACTTCTCGGACATCGTCGCCGGCCAGGCCGTCGGCATGGCTGCCAGCCATGGCCTGAACCTGTTCTCGTGGAACTGGCTGCCATTGCTGCCGCTGTTCGCGATCTACTTCATCTCGGGCCTGGCGGAATGCAACCGCCACCCCTTCGACGTGGTGGAAGGCGAGTCGGAAATCGTCGCCGGCCACATGGTGGAATACTCGGGCATGTCCTACGCGATGTTCATGCTGGCCGAATACGCCAACATGATCCTGATCTCCACCCTGGCATCGATCATGTTCCTCGGCGGCTGGCACGCACCGTTCTCCTTCCTGGAATTCGGCGGCGCATTCGGCGGCTTCTTCTGGCTGTTCCTGAAGATGTTCCTGCTCGTTTCGCTGATGATCTGGGTCCGCGGCACCTTCCCGCGTTACCGCTATGACCAGATCATGCGCCTGGGCTGGAAAGTCTTCATCCCGGTGACCCTGGTCTGGCTGGTGCTCGTCGCTGGCGTCATGCAGACGTCCTGGAATATTTGGAAGTAAGGAAGCGCATTCAATGAACCGAATCAAGGAAATCCTCGGCAGCCTGATGCTGACCGAGCTGTTCAAGGGGCTGGCGCTGACGGGCCGCTATGCGCTGTCGCGCAAGATCACGGTGCAGTATCCGGAAGAGAAGACGCCGATCTCCAACCGTTTCCGCGGCCTGCACGCGCTGCGCCGCTACCCGAACGGGGAAGAGCGCTGCATCGCCTGCAAGCTGTGCGAAGCGGTGTGCCCGGCCATGGCCATCACGATCGAGTCGGCGCAGCGCGAGGACGGCACCCGCCGCACCACGCGCTATGACATCGACCTGACCAAGTGCATCTTCTGCGGCTTCTGCGAAGAGTCGTGCCCGGTCGACTCGATCGTCGAGACCCACGTGCTGGAATACCACGGCGAAAAGCGTGGCGATCTCTACTACACGAAAGAGATGCTGCTGGCCGTGGGCGACCGCTACGAAGCCGACATCGCCGCCGCCCGTGCGGCCGATGCGAAGTACCGGTAATCGGCAATAACAAGAAAAGGTCCCTGTCAGTCATGGAATTTACAACTGGATTGTTCTACGTCTTCGCGGCCATCATGGTGCTGTCCGCGCTGCGCGTCATCACCGCCAAGAACCCGGTCCACGCCGCGCTGTTCCTGGTGCTCGCGTTCTTCAACGCGGCCGGCATCTGGCTGCTGCTGAAGGCCGAGTTCCTCGCCATCGTGCTGGTGCTGGTCTATGTCGGCGCCGTCATGGTGCTGTTCCTCTTCGTCGTCATGATGCTCGACATTAACGTCGACCGCATGCGCGAAGGCTTCCTCGGCTACCTGCCGATGGCCCTCCTGATCGGCGCCATCGTCGTCATCGAAATGGCCCTGGTGCTGTGGAATGGCTACGGCAACTTCGCCCAGACGCCGGAAGCGGCCGCGCTGAACATCGGCGGTACGCGCGAACTCGGCCGCCTGATCTACACCAGGTACATCTACGGCTTCGAAATCGCCGCCGTGATCCTGCTGGTGGCCATCATCGCCGCCGTTGCACTGACCTTGCGCAAGCGTAAGGACAGCAAGGCGATCGATCCGGGCGCCGCCGTGCGCGTGAAGCGTAACGACCGCCTGCGCATCGTCAAGATGGCAGCGGTGAGCGCAGCCGGCCATGACGCCAACAGCGCATCAAGCCTGCAGGACACGAAGGAGACCCCATGACTTTATCGCTCGCACACTACCTGGTCCTGGGCGCGATCCTCTTCGCGATCTCGATCGTCGGTATCTTCCTGAACCGGAAGAACATCATCATCCTGCTGATGGCCATCGAACTGATGCTGCTGGCAGTGAACCTGAACTTCATCGCCTTCTCGCATTACCTGGGCGACGCGGCAGGGCAGATCTTCGTGTTCTTCATCCTGACCGTCGCGGCCGCCGAATCGGCGATCGGCCTGGCGATCCTGGTGGTTCTGTTCCGTAATCTGGACACGATCAACGTGGAAGACCTCGATACCCTCAAGGGTTGATGGTCTCGGCTATAAATAAAAAGGGTTAAAGATTATTATGGCGGAGCAGCTCTCTTCCTCACTCTTACTGGCGGTGCCCCTGGCGCCGCTGGCAGGCTCGGCGATTGCCGGCCTGCTCGGTACCAAGTTCCTGGGTAACGTCGTCGGCCGCAAGGTGTCGCATACCGCGACCATTCTCGGCGTGGCGATCGCCATGGTCATCTCGATCATGACCCTGATGAAGGTCCTGGACGGCGCCACCTTCAACGAAGACATCTATACCTGGATGCAGGTCGGCACGGTGAAACTGGCCGTCGGCTTCCAGATCGATGCGCTGTCGGCGATGATGATGTGCGTGGTCACCTCGGTGTCGCTGATGGTCCACATCTACACGATCGGCTACATGGCCGAGGACGAAGGCTACAACCGCTTCTTCTCGTACATCTCGCTGTTCACCTTCTCGATGCTGATGCTGGTCATGTCGAACAACTTCCTGCAGCTGTTCTTCGGCTGGGAGGCGGTGGGCCTGGTGTCGTATCTCCTGATCGGCTTCTGGTACACCCGTCCGACCGCGATCTTCGCCAACATGAAGGCCTTCCTGGTCAACCGCGTCGGCGACTTCGGCTTCATCCTCGGCATCGGCCTGCTGCTGGCCGCATCCGGCACCATGCACTACGGCGAAACCTTTGCGCAAGCTGACAAGCTGGTCGGCATGACGGTGCCGGGCATCGGCTGGCCGCTGCTGACCGCCGCCTGCATCTGCCTGTTCATCGGCGCGATGGGCAAGTCGGCGCAGTTCCCGCTGCACGTCTGGCTGCCTGACTCGATGGAAGGCCCGACCCCGATCTCGGCACTGATCCACGCCGCGACCATGGTTACCGCCGGCATCTTCATGGTGTCGCGCATGTCGCCGCTGTTCGAACTGTCGGACACCGCGCTGTCCTTCGTCATGGTCATCGGTGCGATTACCGCGCTGTTCATGGGCTTCCTCGGCATCATCCAGAACGACATCAAGCGCGTCGTCGCTTACTCGACCCTGTCGCAGCTGGGCTACATGACCGTCGCGCTGGGCGCCTCGGCCTATTCGGTCGCCGTCTTCCACCTGATGACCCACGCGTTCTTCAAGGCACTGCTGTTCCTGGGCGCCGGTTCCGTCATCATCGGCATGCACCACGACCAGGACATGCGCAACATGGGCGGCCTGCGCAAGTACATGAAGATCACCTGGCTGACCTCGCTGGCCGGCTCGCTGGCCCTGATCGGCACGCCGTTCTTCTCGGGCTTCTACTCGAAGGATTCGATCATCGAAGCGGTGCACGCGTCGAACCTGCCGGGGTCAAGCTTTGCCTACTTCGCGGTCGTGGCCGGCGTGTTCATCACCGCCTTCTACTCCTTCCGCATGTATTTCCTGGTCTTCCACGGGAAAGAGCGTTTCGGCCAGGCCCACGCCCACGATGCGCACCCGCACGATGACCACAAGCAGGCCGTCGCTGCCGGCCACGAGCACGACGACCCGCTGGCTGCCCATGACTCGGACGCGCACCACGAGGAAGACTCGCATGGTGACCACCACCACGGCCTGGCACCTGGCCAGAAGCCGCACGAGTCGCCATGGGTCGTGACCCTGCCGCTGGTTCTGCTGGCGATCCCGTCGGTGCTGATCGGCTACTTCACCATCGAGCCGATGCTGCATGGCGAGTTCTTCAAGAACGTGATCTTCGTCGGCGAAAACCACACGGCGATGGAAGCGCTGCGCGAAGAATTCCACCACCTGCATAACGCGGCCGGCATGGGTGCCCACGGCTTCCTGACCCTGCCGTTCGGCCTGGCAGCGCTCGGCGTGATCTGCGCCTACGTCTGCTACATGCTGAAACCGTCGATTCCGGCCTGGTTCTACCGCCACTTCAAGTTCCTGCACACCCTGCTGGACAACAAGTACTACATGGACAAGTTCAACCAGGCGGTGTTCGCCGGCGGCGCGCGCGCCCTCGGTGGCGGCCTGTGGAAGGTGGGCGACCGTGCGCTGATCGACGGCCTGCTGGTCAACGGCAGCGCCAAGGTGGTCGGCTGGTTCTCGCTGCTGACCCGTACTTTCCAGACCGGTTACATCTATCACTACGCGTTCGTGATGATCGTGGGCGTCATGGCGACCCTGCTGTACTTCTTCCCGTTCTGGCGCTAATCACAGGCAAAGAAAAAGACAAATGATGCAGTCAACTATTCCTTACCTGAGCCTGGCGATCTGGCTCCCGATCCTCTTCGGCGTGCTCGTGCTCGCCGTCGGCCGCGACAGGAATGCGGGTTTTGTCCGCATGCTGTCGCTGTTTGGCGCCGTCGTCAGCCTGCTGCCGACGATTCCGCTGATCATGAACTTCGACAGCGCGGCCCACGGCATGCAGTTCGCCGAAACCGCGCCGTGGATCGAGCGTTTCAACATCTTCTACCGCCTCGGCGTCGATGGCCTGTCGCTGTGGTTCGTGCCGCTGACCGCTTTTATTACGGTCATCGTCGTGCTGGCCGCCTGGGAAGTCATCCAGGACCGCGTCGCGCAGTACATGGGTTCCTTCCTGCTGCTGTCGGGCCTGATGATCGGCGTGTTCGCCGCGCTCGACGGCGTGCTGTTCTACTTCTTCTTCGAAGCGACCCTGATCCCGATGTTCATCATCATCGGCGTCTTCGGTGGCCCGAACCGCGTGTATGCGGCATTCAAGTTCTTCCTGTACACGTTCTTCGGCTCGCTGCTGACCCTGATCGCGATCATCTACCTGTACAACGTGTCGGGCACCTTCGACATCCAGCAATGGCACGTCCAGCCGCTGGGCATGAAGGAACAGATCCTGATCTTCATCGCCTTCTTCATGGCCTTCGCCGTGAAAGTGCCGATGTGGCCGGTGCACACCTGGCTGCCGGATGCCCACGTGGAAGCGCCGACCGGCGGCTCCGTCGTGCTGGCCGCGATCATGCTGAAACTCGGTGCCTACGGTTTCCTGCGGTTCTCGCTGCCGATCGCCCCGGACGCCTCGCACTACCTGGCGCCGGTCGTCATCGTGCTCTCCTTGATCGCCGTGATCTACATCGGCCTCGTGGCCCTGGTCCAGAAGGACATGAAGAAGCTGGTGGCCTATTCGTCGATCGCCCACATGGGTTTTGTTACCCTGGGTTTCTTCATCTTCAACGAGATGGGCGTGCAGGGCGGCCTGATGCAGTCGATCTCGCACGGCTTCGTGTCGGGCGCGATGTTCCTCTGCATCGGCGTGCTGTACGACCGCATGCACTCGCGTGAAATCGCCGACTACGGCGGCGTCGTCAACACGATGCCGAAGTTCGCCGCCTTTGCCGTGCTGTTCTCGATGGCCAATGCCGGCCTGCCGGCCACTTCCGGCTTCATCGGCGAGTTCATGGTCATCCTGGGCGCCGTGCAGTTCAACTTCTGGACCGGCCTGGCAGCCGGTACCGCCCTGATCCTGGGCGCCGCCTACTCGCTGTGGATGGTCAAGCGTGTCGTGTTCGGTCCGATCGGTAACAAGCACGTTGCCGAACTGGTCGACCTGAACCGCCGCGAGTTCGCGATCCTGGCCGTGCTGGCGATTGCCACCCTGTACATGGGCCTGTACCCGGCGCCAATCGCCGAGACGCTGCAGACCTCGGTGGCCGACCTGCTGCAACACGTGTCCGTCAGCAAGCTGCCGCAGCTGCCTCAATAATTTGAAATAGACGCCATGAACAACACTTTGCTACCGGCCGTCGACACCAACCTGGTGCCGGTGTACGCCGAAATCTTCCTGCTGATCGCGACTTCCGCGATCCTGTTGATCGACATGTACCTGAAGGGGGCGCGCCGCAACGTCACCTATTACCTGTCGCTGCTGACCCTGGTCGGCTGCGCGGTCATCACCATGGCCGACTTCACCTCGGGCGCGACCGTGTACACCTTCAATGGCATGTACGTGTCGGACCCGATGTCGAACCTGCTCAAGCTGTTCACCTACCTGGCCGTCGGCCTGACGCTGGTGTATTCGCGCCAGTACGCCGGTGAGCGGGGCATGCTGTCCGGTAACCTGGGCGGCGAGTTCTATGTGATCGCACTGCTGGCCACGCTCGGCCAGATGATCATGATCTCGGGTAACAGCACGCTGTCGGTCTACCTGGGCCTGGAACTGATGTCGCTCTCGCTGTATGCCCTGGTAGCCCTGCGCCGCGACCACGCGGTCTCGACCGAAGCGGCGATGAAGTACTTCATCCTCGGTTCGCTGGCTTCGGGCTTCATGCTCTACGGTATCTCGATGATCTACGGCGCCACCGGCGCGCTGAACATCCCGGAGATCGCCGCCCGCGCGGCCACCCTTGGCGCGAACGACACCATCCTCACCTTCGGCCTGGTCTTCCTCGTCGCCGGTATCGCCTTCAAGCTGGGTGCCGCACCCTTCCACATGTGGGCGCCGGACGTCTACCAGGGTTCGCCGACGGCCGTGACCCTGCTGCTGGGTGGCGCGCCGAAGCTGGCGGCCTTCGCCATCGTCATGCGCCTGCTGGTCGAAGCGATGCCCGGCATGGCCAAGGACTGGCAGCAGATGCTGATGGTGCTGGCCGTGCTGTCGCTGGCGATCGGCAACCTGACCGCGATCGCCCAGACCAACCTCAAGCGCATGCTGGCCTATTCGACCATCGCCCAGATGGGCTTTGTCCTGCTGGGCATGATGGCCGGCGTGGTCGGCACCGACACCAGCAACATGCCGGCGGCGTATTCGTCGGCCATGTACGCGTCGATCACCTACGTGCTCACCACCCTGGGCAGCTTCGGCATGATCATGATGCTGGCGCGTTCGGGCTTCGAAGCCGAGCAGATCGCCGACTTCAAGGGCCTGGGCCGCCGCGCACCGTGGTTCGCGGTCGTGATGACGGTATTGATGTTCTCGCTGGCAGGCGTGCCGCCGATGATGGGCTTCATGGCCAAGTGGGCCGTGCTGCAGGCCGTCGCCAACACCGGCATGGTCTGGCTGGCCGTGGTGGCCGTGCTGTTCTCGCTGATCGGCGCCTTCTACTACCTGCGCGTCGTCAAGACGATGTGGTTCGACGAAGCGGCGGATACGAGCCCGATCCATGCGCCGACCGACATGCGCGTGGCGCTGTCGATCAACGGCATCATGATCGTCGTGCTGGGCCTGGTCCCGGGCGCGCTGCTCGGCGCCTGCCTGCAGGCGATCAAGCTGACGCTGGCTTCGTAAGCGGTGGATCTCTCGCTTGCCAGCTGGCTGGTCATCGCCGTCGCGCTCGCGGCGGCGAACCTGCCGTTCGCAAGCGAGCGCGTGTTCGGCTTCATTCACCTGAAGCCAGCGCAGACCGGGCAGGAGCGCACGAAACCTTTCCTCGCGCGCCTGCTCGAGCTCCTTGTTCTATACTTCCTCGTCGGCGCACTGGCCTGGCTGCTCGAATCCCGCATCGGCAACGTGTTTGCCCAGCGCTGGGAGTTCTATGCGGTGACAAGCTGCCTGTTCGTCGTGCTGGCGTTTCCGGGCTTCGTTTTCCAATACCTGCGTAAGCGCCACTGATTGTTCCGATCAACGCTTTACCCAGGAGTCGAATGGATTCGAATCTGAAGGAAATCCGCCTGGACGGCGAGGTTGCCTATGACGGCAAGTTCTTGAAAGTCTCGCGCGACCGCATCCAGCTGCCTGACGGCAAAATCACCCACCGCGAATACATCCGCCATCCGGGTGCCGTCGTGATCCTGCCGCTCTTCGACGACGGCCGCGTGCTGCTCGAGCGCCAGTTCCGCTATCCGAACGACCGCGTCTTCATCGAGTTCCCGGCCGGGAAGATCGATCCGGGCGAGGAACACCTCGCCTGCGCCAAACGCGAGCTGGAAGAAGAAACCGGCTACAGCGCCAGCCGCTGGGATTTCGTCTGCACCATCCACAACGCGATTGCCTACTCGGACGAGCACCTGGAAATCTTCCTCGCGCGCGGCCTGACGGCGGGCACGCCCAAGCTCGACGAGGGCGAATTCCTCGAAACCTTCACCGTCACCGTCCCCGAGCTGCTGGACATGGTCAAGCGCGGCGAGATTACCGACGTGAAAACCATCATCGGCGCCTTCTGGCTCGACAAGATCACGGGCGGGACCTGGTCGCCCGCCTGAGAATGAAAGCCGTGCGGGTGTCGGCCTGCGCGCTGGCCTGCATGATGGCGGCCACGGGCGCACAGGCACGCACCGCCTTCCAGGCGCGCTGCGAGGACAGCATCGGCACCGGCGTGGCCGCACTGTCCTCGCAGCAAAACGGCTACCGCGTCGACAACAGCTATTCCTTCCATGGCCTTTCCCGCCTGAAGGGCGACCGTGCGCCCGGCAGCTATGTGCTGGGCCTGACGCGCACCGAGTCGCGCGTGAACATCGGCATCCGCGGGCGCATGCTGCGCGACCCGCTGAGCGGCTACGAATGCGTCATGCCCCAGCTCGATGTCAAGCTGGTCTACCCCCAGATCGTCATCTACGTCGGGCGCGAGTTCGCGCCGGGCAGCTGCGCCTACCGCGAAATCCTGGCGCACGAGATGCGCCACCTCGACACCTACCTGCGCTTCCTGCCCAGCGCTGAAAAGACGGTCGGCGACGCGCTGACCCGCCGCTTCGGGGGCAAGCCGCTGTACGCACCCGCCGGCCGCGCCCGCGATTTGTTGCAGCGCGAAATCGACAGCACCTGGATGCCCTTCATCAAGACGGAAATGGGCAAAGTCGAGCGTTTACAGGCGGCAATCGATACCCCGATTGAATACGCGCGTCTCGGCAAAGTTTGCGCAGGTGAGGTACAGTCTCTTATCAGACCGGCAAAACCGAACAAGAGCACACGCACAAAAACATGAATCCTCAAGCACCACGGTATTTCGCCCTCATTCCCGCAGCCGGCGTCGGAGCACGCATGGCTGCGAGCGGGCCGAAGCAATATTTGAAAATCGGCGGCAAGCCGATGCTGCGCCACGCCATCGACGCCTTCCTCTTCAGCGAACTCATCGCCCATACTTATGTCGTCGTCAGCGCCGACGACCCGGTCATCGACAGTGTCGTGCCCAGCCATGGCGTGACCGTGCTGCGCTGCGGCGGCGCCACCCGCATGGAGACTGTCCGCAACGCCCTCGCGGCCCTGGCTGGCACCCTGCGCGAGAACGACTGGGTGCTGGCACGACGCCGCGCGCCCGGGACTGGACGAAGCGCTGATCGAGAAGCTGATCACCAACACGGGCGAACACCCGGTCGGCGGCCTGCTCGCGCTGCCGGTGGTCGACACCGTCAAGCGCAGCATCGCCGGCGAAGTCGGCACCGTCTCGCGCGAAGGGATGTGGCTGGCGCAGACGCCGCAGATGTTCCGCTACAAGCTGCTGCGCGACGCCCTTGACTTTGTGAGCAATGCGGCGCGCGACCCGCGCCAGGTCACCGACGACGCCTCCGCCGTGGAGGCGCTCGGCCTGTCGCCGCAACTGGTCGAAGGCCATCCGCGCAACATGAAGGTGACCTTGCCGGGCGATGTGCGCATCGCCGAAATGTACCTGGCGACCGCCCAACCCGAATTACTGTAACCGATCATGGCACTCGCATCCTACAACCCGACCCCGCCGTTTCGCATCGGCACCGGCTATGACTGCCACCGGCTGGTCGAGGGCCGCAAGCTGATCGTCGGCGGCGTGACCATCCCGCACCGGCTCGGCCTGTTCGGCCACTCGGACGCCGACGTCCTGCTGCACGCGATCATCGACGCGCTGCTGGGCGCGGCCGCCCCGGGCGACATCGGCAAGCATTTCCCCGACACCGACCCCATGTTCGCAGGCGCCGATTCGCGCGTGCTGCTGCGCGAGGCGGCCAACCGCGTGCTCGCCACCGGCTACACCATCGGCAACGTCGACGCCACCATCATTGCCCAGCAGCCGAAGATGGCGCCGCACATCCCGCAAATGGTCTCGCGCATCGCCGAAGACCTGGGCGTGTCGCCGCAGCAGGTGAATGTCAAGGCCAAGACCAACGAGAAGCTGGGTTACCTGGGGCGGGAAGAGGGCATGGCGGCCGAGGCCGTGGCTTTGTTGATCAAGGCCGCGTAGCTGGCGCTGCGCCATCCATTCTTCCGAAGCCTTGCGACCCCGGCTTGCGTAGGCTGGGCTCTCGCGCCCACGCTACATGAGTCTGCTAGTCCGGAACGTTTTCCTGGACAGCCGCGTTCTACAGCCCGACCACTTCCTGCATGGTCCGGGCAAGATCCTGGGCCATGCCAGCGGGCCGGCCCGGACCGAACTCCCGTCGCACATCACCGCCGTCCAGCAGCCACAGATCCCAGACGACATCGGTCGCCATCTGCGTCGGCAGCGGGTTGCTGCTCGCCCAGATGCGGGCGGTCAGTTGCGACAGCGCCGACGATTGCGCGGCGGACAAGCGCCCCGTGACGCGCTCGAGCACGCCGTGCTTGCCCATGCTGCGGTCGAGGCGAGCCAGCATGCGCGTTGCTTCTCCGCGATCCAGGTCGACCGCGTACCAGGTCGACACCTGGCTGTTGACCGCGCCGTACGACAGCACGGCTCCTCGCCGGGGCAGGGGAGAAGGCAGGCTCGGCATGACACAGGGTTTGCACACATTGCGCTTGGCGGGAGCAACTACAGGCTCGGGCGCCGGCGCGGGCCACGCCCCGACAGGACTGCCCCCCAGGACCACGGCAAGCAGTGCTGCTCGTTGCGGCAGGCGCATGACCATCCTTTCGTTCCGATCCGCTTCCGCGGAACATGATTCTTCCCACCTCCAGGCGCAGCCCGGCGGCTGGGTGTCAATAGAGGGAGTCACGCTGGCGCTGCGGCAAGGCACGGTCGTAGCTGTCGCCGTCGAAGCCTGCAGTCAGTTCCGCCAGCATCTTGCCAGGCGTCGGAACCTTCGACCTGTCGTGCTCGTCCACGTGCCAGAGCCGCGAGCGCAGGATCGCGCGCGCGCACTGGAAGAATACCTTCTCGACGGCGACGCGCAGCACGCAGATCGGCCGCTTGCCCTCCACCGCGAACGAATCAAGCAGGTCCGGCGCGACGCTGATTTCCGCTTGGCCGCGCACCCGCAGGGTTTCCCCTACACCCGGGATCAGGAAGAGCAAGCCGATGCGTGGGTCCGCAATCAGGTTGCGCAGGCTGTCGATGCGGTTGTTGCCGCGCCGCTCGGGCAGCAGCAGGGTGTGTTCGTCGACGATGCGCACCAGGTGACCCGCGTCGCCCCGGGGCGACACGTCCAGGCCTTGCGGCCCGCTGGTTGACAGCAGGGCAAAGCGCGCCTGTTCGATCCAGCGCGCATACACCGGATGCAGACGGTCGGTTTCCTTGGCGATGGATGGGGGAGCGACCGGGCCGAACAGTGACTCGAGCGCGGCAAGGTCGGTGATCAAATGGCTGGACATGGGCGGCACCGGGAGACGGTGGAATCGAAGGACTACGCAAGAGTACACCAGATGGCATGCCAGGGCGGACGGGGCGCTAGCGCGCTTGAAGGTGAGCTTGTATCCGCTATCAGCGCTGGCAAGGCTGCTGCCCGCCTTCAACGAACCGGCGCAACTGTAGTGATGGTTAACTGTAGTCTACTTTAGGTTACCATATTGGCAGAAACTACTGATAACCTGCAGGATTTTACCTGGATCTATATGAAGAAATGTCTCGCCGCTGCGGCGCTGTTCGCCTGTGTGCTCGCAAGCGCAACGGCTGCCGAACCCGCTCCATTGAAGCGATCCTATGCCGCGAAGTTCGACCGCGCTGTGAACCTGATCGACGAATATCACGGCGATGGCGAAGCGCTGGTAGCGGTGCGGAAGGAACTGGAAGAGGTACTGAGGGTATATCCTCGCTATGCTCCCGCATACCGGGAGATGGCAAGGTATTTCATGCTGGAAGGCCACTTGCATTCACTGCGTTTCAAGCCGGGTGCACTGGAGGCAGCCGACGCGGCACTGCAGAAAGCAATCAGCATTCGTCCCCATTATGCCGAAGCGTTCGTGCTATACGGGCATCTCTACAAGCTGATGGGGCGACACCAGGACGCGCTAGCTGCACTGGCAAAGGCGGAAAAACTAGGTACCACTGATCCATGGCTGGAGAACAACTGGGCCGACTTGCTCAATGACGAAGAAAAGTATGAAGACGCAGCGGTACGCTATCGGCGCGTGCTCGCTAGCGGGACACGCAACACCAAGGCCATGAGCGCCGCACTGGTGGGCATGACCACGTATTACCTCAACATCGGAAATCTCGACGAGGCTGATGCGATGTACAGGAAGCGCATTGCATTCCGTCCGCATATGGCTTGGACCCACGGCGATTACGCGCAATTCCTGCTGTGTTGGAAAGCCGATTTCGAAGGCGCCATCATTCACGGGCGCCAGGCACTCGACATCATGGACTACGGCGCTGGCCGTTATTGGCTCGCTGCCGCCCTGTACCGGAAATGGGCGCAGGCTCCCGAGGATATCGAAACGGGCGGAAGCGCTTTTGCACAGGCCCAGGATCTCTATCCTGATCTAACGAGCATCGTCCGCAATGCCGAGAGCTGCCCCACGCTTGCCGTGGTGGCCGCTGCGCTCGAGCGCGCCAGGCCTGCCGCCGACACGACGAGCATGCCTGAATAGGTTCCAGTCTGGCCGGACAGTCGGATTGCCACGGCCGGTCCGGCCACAACGCGCATGAAACGTACAACCGGATCAAGTCGGTTGGCACCCATCGGCCGCCAGGCCGAGCTTCGGCGCGGTTCCAGATGCCGAATCCGCCCAGGCGTTTCAGCGACTAAAAATCGTTGCCACGAGAATTCGATAGTTTTGCAAGAGAAACTATCGAGTATGATGCTGCTCCCGCATCATCCTGGCCATCCCGCGTCCGGGAATGCATCATTCCACGATACCGATGCCAGCCCTGAAATTTGTCGCAGCACTCCTCCTTGGCGCAGCATTGCTGGGCTGCGACCGGCCCGCGCCGCCGCCGAAGACCGCCGATGAGACGGCCCGCGCGAACCTGGTCACCCACGTCGCCGGCCTGCAAACCCGCGCGACCCGCTATGAACCGCGTTACTGCGACGAGGGCGCAACCGACGAGGCGACGCGCAACTGTCACGCCGATGTGATGGAAGACCGGGGCGGCGCCGACAGGAAGCTTGGCCTGACGACCTTCTCGTGCAGCGTCGAGCCGGAAGGGCGCTGCCGCTTTGTCGCCTCTGTCGATGGCGAAGACGCGGTGCCGCGCCAGGTGGCGGCGACCCCGACCTGTGCCGACTCCCTGCACCCCCAGCTCACCGTCGAGGTACCGGGCCTCGGCGGGGTGACGGTATCGGAGTACCTCTCGCGCGATACGGCGGACCAGTCCTGGGTCAATGCCTCCTTCACGCTGCAGGACCCGGCCTTGCGCCCGACCGAAAGCCAGGTGACGGCGGCGCTCGAACACCTCGCCGGCAGGATAGGCGAGACCTGCCGCTCGTATCGCATGACACGCTCGAAGCTGTTCCTGTATCCCGCAGGCGTGACGGCGGGGGAGAGCGGCAACTGGATCGCGCGCATGGAAGAAGATGGCGAGCGCAAGATCGACCTGAACCGGCGCCTTCTCAAGGACGAGCGCGGCGACCGTTATGCCTGCGTGGACGCGAAAGAGCCGGGGATCGGATCGACCGACGGGACGAAGCTGCCGCCGGTGCGCCAGCGCGAGATCATCGGCACCTGGGTGACCTTCGGCTTCAACCTCACCACCAGTCTCGAACGCGTGGGCGGCAAGGTGTACAAGGTGGACCGCAGCGCCTATTGCGCCAGCGGCGACCGTGGCGAGCTGCTGCGGGCGCGCTCGAACGGGCGCTATGCCGTCATCGGCAGCGCCCATGGCGACTACTACCAGGTCACCGCGTCGGGCGACCTGGGCGTGTTCGACCGTGCCGGCAGCATCGACACGCTGCCGAAGCACTTTGCCCTGTATCCGGCGCCGGCGCCGCAGTAAGCCGGCTGCCGGCAGCGCGCCACGGCGCGTTTCACGATCATCGAAAGCTCACCATGAAATCCATCACCACATCGGCCGTCATGCTTGCATTGGCAGCGGCGTCGCTCCCTTCCGGCGCGCAGGCATCCCCACTCGAATTCGGCGCGCAGGCATCCCCAGTGGGAAAATGGCTCGCCAATACCTTCGACAAATCGAACCAGTGCAGCGAAGGACACGCCTACGTCGCCAAGGGCGTGATGAAGTCGGCGCTGGAGCGCACCCGCATCGAGCCGGAAGACACGATCGCGTCGTTCTGCGCCGCTGTCCGGCAAGAGGCGGGCACCCTGCGCGCCAGTTGTTTCGACACCTGTGAAGCGGACTTCGCCGCCGCGTTCGACAGCCGCAAACAGGGACAGCAGGAGGCCGAGCGCGAGCGCATCGCGCAGGCCGAGCGCGCACGGACGGCGGAACTGGAAAAGCAACAGGCCATCGCGCAAAGGCATGCCGACCTGAAGTCGGGCCGCGTCAAGCCGGATAACCTCGAGGAAGCGGCGATCGTGCATGGCGCCCGTCCGGGCGACGGCATCGTCAGCTCGCCCAAGCTCAGGCCCGACGGCGCGCTGTACTACCTGCACGGACGCATCAAGCATGCCGACGCCAGGCCGGTGTTCTTTGCCGTGCCGACGATGTCGCAGGTCGACCAGATGAACCTTGCCGTGTACAACCTGCGCGGCATCGGCCGCCAGCTGAACGTCCCCGAGAGCACGGACTATTTCAAGGTGCTGGTACCGAAGGCCTTGCAGGAAGCGTACTTTGCCAACGCGCGCATCGAAGGCGGCTTCGATCTCGTAGGCCGCTATTCGGCCATTACCACGTACAGGAATGCCCTTGGCCAGGAAAAGACCGGGCCGGTATTCGAGGTCGTGTACTTCAAGCCCTGGTGAACGACGGGGCGCCTGGCCAGGCGCCGGCCATCAGTGGGCAGCGAAATCGTGCTCGATGGCCCCGGACTTGTTCTTGCCGACCTGGATCGTCGTCACGTACTCGGGGAAGCCCGGATTGACGACGCGGATCGTGTGCTTGCCCGGCGTGAGCACGATCTGTTTCAGCGGCGGCGAGACGCCACGCGGTTTGCCGTCGACGTACAGGGTGCCCCAGGGCTTGATGCGCAGTTTGTAGCTCGCGCTCACCGGCGCGGCCGGACGCCTGGCGTCCGCCTTCTGCGCCGCGCTCGGGGACGTGTCCTCCAACATCGCCAGTTCCGTGTTCAACACGGTCGTGACCGGAGCCGAGCCGGCGACTGCGGGCGAGGCCGTCGCCGCTGGTGTGTTCGCAGCGGCGCCGCCATTCCCGCCGGGGATCGCGGCCGCAGGCGCGCTTGCAGCTGCCACGCCGTCGACCGGCATCGGACTTGCCACGCCAGCGACCGCCGAGCCGTGGGCAGCGCCCGGCGTCGGTGCTGCGCTGTCCGGGGCCGCCTCCGCGTCCGCCAGGGGCGCTGCGGCCGCGGCCGGCGTGGCCGGGTCAGGGAGCGGGCGCCGCCACGGGCGGGCGGGGCTGCGGTTGCGCCAGCACGAACGTATCCTGGCGCGAGGATTCCACCAGCGCATACAGGCCCGCGGCACCGATGGCCAGCAGGCCCGCCGCGCCGGCGCCGGGAACAGGCGGCGCCGGTCGGGCGCGGGAGTGAAATTCGGTACGGCCTGGACTGGCGCCGTCTCCGGTGTCGCCGCTGGCGCGACCTGGTCGCTCAGCCGCCGAGCTGGCGTCGCCTTGTCGCTGGTAGCCGGCGCGCTCTCCGGCGTGGCTGGCGCCTCGGCCTGGGTGGCGGCCGGGCCGGGGCCGGGGCCGGGCTCGGCGGCGGGGCGCTCGTACCTCGCGGAGCCAGCGGTCCGCCCGATGCAATGCCCAGCAGCGCGCGGAAGGCGTCGATCGTCTGCGGACGGTCCTGCGCCATCACCGCCAGGCCCTTGTCGATGGCGGCCAGCAGCGCCGCGCCATAGCCCGCCGGCGCCTGCACCCCCGGGGCACGATCGGATCGTTGATCATGCGGCCGATCGAGGTCGCCGGCGGCGTCTTCGTGATCGCGAAATACAGCACCGCCGACAGCGCGTACAGGTCCGTGTAGGGGCCCTGTTCGAGCGAGGCGTCGCCCGCATACTGTTCGACTGGCGCGTAGCCTGGCTTGAGGATGACGGTCAGCCCGCGCGTCGCGTCGCCGATGATCTGGCGCGCCGAGCCGAAGTCGAGCAGCACGGCGTCGCCGTTTTCCTGCACGATGATGTTGTCGGGCGAGATGTCGCGGTGCAGGATGCGCATCGTGTAGAGCATGTCGAGCGCGCCCAGGATCTGCTCCGTCACCCGCCGGCACCAGGCTTCGTCGACCAGCTCCGGGCTGTTCGTGACGATGTCCTTGACCGTGCGGCCATCGTAGAACTTCATCGCCGTATAGGCCGTGTTGTTCTGCTCCCAGAAGCGGTAGACCTTCACCAGTGCGGGGTGGTCGAACTGGGCCAGGATGCGCGCCTCGTTGATGAAGCTTTTCAGGCCGAGCCGGAAGGTCTCCTGGTGGCGCTCCGAGCGCAGGGAGACAGCGTCGCCGGCGGCGCGCATCGTCAGCGCGCCCGGCATGTATTCCTTGATCGCGACGGTGCGCTGCAGCGCGTGGTCATAGGCCACATAGACGATGCCGAAGCCGCCTTCGCCCAGCACGCCCGTGATCTCGAAGTCGGACAGGCGGGTGCCGATCGGGAGGCAGTTTTCCGATCCGGCGTTGATGTGCCGCGCGGCTGTGCTGCGCGTGTCTGCGTTCATGTAATGAGTTCCTGTCATCGCACGCGGATCGCGTACGCTGAGTAATTGTCGCGTTTGCCGCCCGACCGGACCGCTGCATTGTCGGCGATGGCGCATAGCGCCGCCAGCCAGGCCTGGCTGTCGCTTGCCGCGGCAAGTGCCTGCTCCATCTCGTGCTCGAGCACCCATTCCCACAGGCCGTCGGTGCAGACCAGGAAGGCGTCGCCGTCCACGAGGTCGACCGCCGTTTCGGTCGCGCTGGCGGCGCTTTCGCCCTCGGTGCCGACGGCGGCGAGCAGGATGTTGCGTTGCGGGTGGACGCGCAGCTGGTCGGCCCGCGCATAGCCGGCGTCGATCAGTTGCTGGGTCAGGCTGTGGTCGCGCGTGACGGCATGCACGCGCCCGCCGCGAAACAGGTAGAGCCGGGTGTCGCCCGTGTGCGCCCACACGGCACGCGCATTGGCTCCGTCGACCAGCAGCGCCGCCACCGTGGTGCTCATGTCGGCCAGTTCAGGCTTGCCCCGGCGCGCCAGCGCCAGCTGCCGGGAGGCGTGTTCCACATAGGAGAGCAGGGCGCGGGGACCAAAGGACGCTTCGGCGTCGAACCTGGCCAGCAGCGCGTCGACCACCACGCGCGAGGCGATCTCGCCGCCGTGATGGCCGCCGGCGCCGTCGGCGACGACGAAGCAGCGCAAGCCGTCGCGCTGGGCCAGGCCGATGTGATCCTGGTTGGACGAGCGCATGCCGATCTCGCTGATCGCTGCGTACTCGAGCTGGACTGGTTTATTTGGCGGGGACGACATGTGCGTTGGCGCGTGACGCGGGTGCGCGGTTGACGGTGAGATGGGCACCGGGATGAGCGTTCACGCGCTCGATTTCGGCCTCGTAGGCCTCGAGGAACGCCGGACCGAACAACTGGTCCTGGGATTCGCCGGCCACGGCCGCATGCTGCCCGGCATAGGCCTGCCACATGCCGGCTTCGCGCCGCCATGGCAGCAGTTTGTCGAGCAGCGAGGGGGCGCCGAGGCCACTGTCGATATGGGTCGGCTTCAGGCGCGCCAGCATCGCCTGCATGCCGGTGCGCACGCCGGCGACGACGCCCATCTGGTGCGCCCGCAAGTCGAGGTAGGCGTCTTCCAGCGATTCGAGCGGCTCCATAAAGCCGGGCATCTTCTTGCGCAGCATCTGCGTCAGCACGGTCTGGCTGTCGCTGAAAAACTTGAGCGGATTATTGTTGCGCACGACAACCATCGTCACGTCCGCCTTCACTTCCTGCCTGACCAGCGAGCGCAGGGCCAGCAGGTCGATCGTGCCCTGGATCGAGGTAGCCATCAGCTTGCCGATGGTTTCCATCATCTGCGGCGTCAGCTCGGCCGAAATGGCGTCGGGCGCGATGCCGGCGCCGCGCAGGAAGGCCTCTTTCAGCGCCTGCAATTCGTTCGAGGCAATCGGCGCGGCGTGCGCCCCGATCAGGTACACCCCGATCCTGATCTGGTCGCCGGGACCGATGGGCGCATCCTGGCCACGCGCCAGTTCCTCGCCGTTCACGGACAGCGGCATGGCGTCGCTCAGGTTGACGATGCGGTGGCGCGTACCGTCATGCCAGAGCGCCGCCTGGGTGCGTGCGACTTCATGGCGCGCATCGGGCAGGACGAAGAAATTGTCCTCACCACGCCCGAGCGTCAGGCGCTCGCGGCCGAAGAGCGCGGCCAACGGCGCCGCCGGCGCTGCGTTGTCGTAAGAAGCGACTTCAAGTTTGAGCATGGCAAGGTGGGCGGAGCGCCCCGATGTTTATTTGCAGCAATAATGCCAGATTTGCGGGGGAAAAGCACCTTTCGCGAGGGGCGGCGGCCCGGACGTTGGTCGCGTCGTCTCTTTGGTGGCTGGGCTACCACACTCGCTTCCGCGGCCCGGCAATTGTGGAGTGCGTGCCAGGTGTTGGCAGCGCCATGCGCCGATGCCAGCCCCATGTGGTGCGCTACCAGGGCGTTCGCATGCCCATGGCCCATCCCGTGCTCGCTTTTCAGCCATGCGAGCAGCTGCATATGCTTCTGCTCGCCCCTCTGCCGCAGCAGCGCGAGCCAGTATGCGATGGGATGGCCATACTTCTGCTCGATGGACGGAAAACAGGATGCCGGGCCTTTCGCTTTTGTGTCGCTCATTGTTCGCTCCATGGATGATCGAAGAACTGTCGAACGCGCCCGATGAGGCGAACGAGGCCATCCCAGCCGTCCACAACGGCCGCTCCATGCCTGGGATCGTCCAGTTCGGCTTCTTCGAGCGTCCATTCGCCACGTCCGAACTGGCAGTAGTAGCACGCGGTGGTGTCGGGGGCCGCCAGCATGCTTGCCACATCGTTGCTAGAATCCTCATTTCGATCCGCGCCCGCCGGCGCGCGGCGCTCACCTCCACGACCATGACCACCCACACCGACATGTCTCCGCGCGCCGCCTGGCTCCTGATCCTGTCCGCCAGCGCGATCCTGATGATCACGATGGGCGCGCGCCTGACCACGGGCCTGTTTCTCTCGCCGCTCAACAGCGCGACCGGCCTGGGCGTGGCCACCATCAGCTTCGCGCTGGCGGTCGGCCAGTTCATGTGGGGCGCCTCGCAGCCCGTCTTCGGCGCGATCGCCGACAAATACGGCCCGGCGCGCGTGATCGTGCTCGGGGCGCTGCTGCTGGCCGGCGGCCTGGCGGCCACGCCTTTCGTCAGTTCCGAATGGGGCTTGCTGCTCACCATGGGCGTGCTCTCGGCGGCAGGGGCGGGGGCGGGGAGTTTCTCGATCCTGATCGGTGCCACCGCCCAGCGCCTGCCCCTGCCGTCGTCCCTTCGCGTCCGGCTTCATCAATGCCGGCGGCTCGTTCGGCCAGTTCGTGTTTTCGCCGCTGATGCAGTTCCTCATCGCGGGGCCGGGCTGGATCGTCGCCATGTTCACGATGGCCGCCACCACCTTGCTGACCATCCCGCTGGCCTGGCTGATGAAAGGGCGGAGGGCGGCCGCGGGAAGCGTCGCCGCCGCGGGCGCCGCGCCGATTGCTGGCATCGGCCTGACCCAGCAATTGCGCGAGGCGCTGCGCGACCGCAGCTACCTGTTCCTGCATGCGGGCTTTTTCACCTGCGGCTTCCACATTGCCTTCCTGGTCACCCACCTGCCAGGCGAAGTGGCACTGTGCGGCCTGCCGGTGGGCGTGGCCGGCACCGCGCTGGGCCTCATCGGCCTGTTCAACATTGCCGGCAGCCTTGCCGCCGGAGCGCTATCGACGCGCTACCGGATGAAGAACCTGCTGGCGCTGATGTACTTTGCCCGCGCCGTGATCATCGCCCTGTATCTGCTGGCGCCGAAGACGGCGCTCACCTTCTACGTGCTGGCCGCGGCGCTCGGCTTTACCTGGCTGGCCACGGTGCCGCCCACCGCCGGACCTGGTGGGCAAGCTGTTCGGTACGCGCTACCTGGCCACGCTGTTCGGCCTGACGCTGCTGTCGCACCAGGTTGGCGGCTTCTTCGGCGCCTGGCTGGGCGGCCTGTCCTTCGTGCGCTTTGGCGACTACAGCTGGATGTGGTACGCCGACATCGCCCCTGGCGCTGGCCGCCGCCGCGATCAACCTGCCGATCCGCGAGGCGCCGGTGCCGCGCGGCGTGGCGCCGGCGGCGAAGGCCTGAGGTGGCGCGCGACCCCGGGCCTACCGAGAGGTGGCCGTGCACTCGGTGCCGGACCCGCGCAGCGGGCGCTTGCGCATCGCGCCGATGCCCGGGCAGGCCTTCGCGCCGACGATGCGGGTGCAGTGCGCGCGCGCCCTGAGCGACCCCGAACAATATCCGCCCGGTACCCGCTTCCTGCTCCGCGCCAAGCTCACCGACCGCCTCGGCGGCACGCCTTTCCTCTACGCCCGGCATGGCGACGCGGTACAGGTATTGAGCGCGGCGCAGGCGCGCAAGTTCCTGGCAGCCTTCCGGCGCGGGCGCATCTGAGCGGGAGCCGCGCGCGCCATGCCTGCCGCACTCGTTAGTATGGACACTTCCCGATCGCACAAGGAAAGGAATTCCCATGGCAACGAGAAAAATCGCAATCGTCGTAGGCAGCCTGCGCAAGGAGTCGTTCAGCAGGAAGCTCGCCAGGGCCATGATGGAGATGGCGCCGGCAGGGCTCGAGATGGAGATCGTCGAGATCCGCGACCTGCCGCTGTATAACGAGGACGACGAGACCGCCTCGCCGCCGCCGGCCTTTACCGCTTTCCGCGACCGTATCCGCGCGGCCGACGCCATCCTGTTCGTCACGCCCGAGTACAACCGGTCGATCCCGGCGGCGCTGAAGAACGCGATCGATGTCGGTTCGCGTCCCTACGGCAAGGCTGCCTGGACCGGCAAGCCCTGCGCCATCGTCAGCCAGTCGCCCGGGGCGCTGGGCGGCTTCGGTGCCAACCACCACCTGCGCCAGACGCTGCCCTTCCTGAACATGCCGGCCATGCCCGCGCCGGAAGCCTATCTCGGCGGCATCGCGGCCAAGTTCGATGGCGAGCGGCTGGCCGACGAGTCGCTGCGCGGCTTCCTGCAGAGCTTCGTCGACAGCTTTGCCGCCTGGATCGAGCGCCATGCCGCCTGACAGGGGGCGTCCGTGCCGCGCCGGGCAATCCTGCGTGCATGATTCTGACGGAAACATGAGCGAGCGGAAGCCGATGGCGGGAGGGTGATGCCGCGGGGCAAGCTGGGCCGCTGGGCTCGCACTTTTGATCTAGCGCAAACGTTTATGGCCGTGCTCCCCTAGCCTTGAGGCTTCGCGCGAAAACGCTTGAACCCGCCAGCTTGCCGCTACCGGGCTCTACCGTTTCCGGGCGAATTCCCCGGCGGCGGCGGTGCGCAGTTTGCCTTGCCCTGCCGGGACACACTTACAACCTTTTCCCATGAACGAGGCACGCATGTATCCATTTTCCCAATCGGTTAACCCGGCAGTGCGCACCCACCTGGACGCGCAAACGGCTTTCGTGAACGACATGTCGAAGTCCCTGTTCCAATCCTTCCAGCAGATGTGCGACCTGAACATCAAGCTGGCCCAGACGATGCTCGAGGAAACGACGCTGGCAAGCCAGCAGCTCCTCACCGCCGACCGCCAGACCGAGCTGCTCAGCGCAGCCGCGTCGCGCGCCCAGCCCGCCAGCGAGAAGCTGCGCGCCTACCAGCAGCACATCTCGCGCCTGGCCGCCGATGCCCAGGTCGAACTGGCGCGCGTGACCGAGCAGCACGCCCAGAACACGGCCCGCACGGCCCGTGCGCTGGCCGACGAGGTTGCACGTACCACCAGTGAAGAGGCCGAGCGCGGCCTGCGCAAGCAGCAGGAAATCGTCCAGCAGTTCGTCGATCCGTTCACCGGCCGCGGCAACGGGCACGCGCAGGCCGGCGGCAACGGCAACGGCAACGGCAACGGTCACGCCCAGTCGCAGGGCAACGGCGGCATCGGCGTCGGTTCGCAGGGCGCAAACTCCGGCCAGTCGCCAGGCGGCTTGAGCTCGCGCGGCGAAAGCAGCCAGGCCGGCAGGGCATCGCATAACGCTTGAGCAGCCACCGGAGGGGGCGGGGGCGTCCCGGCCTAGTTTGCAGCACCCTCCCTCCCGTCGGTGCCGCTCTCGTCCCCATCCTGGCGCTCCCGGTCCAGCTCGGCTTTCATGGCCGCCACGTCGGCCATGAATTCGTCGACGCTGCCGTCGGGGGTGGCCCGCATGTCCGGCGGCAGCAGCACCGACATGTAGAGTTCGTCGGCAAGGCGGCCATTGCGCTGTTCATTGCTGATCAACACCAGTCCGGAACCGAGCACGGCGAGCGCGGCGCACATCACCGCAAAGCGGCGCCGCGGCTCGGGTTTGACGGTGGTCAGGTGGAAGTACACCATCCCGGCCACCAGCAGGATCGCCACGTGCGAACCATAGCGCGTGAACACCTCGATCGACCAGGCATAGCCGAGCGCGCTCGATAGCAGCCGGAACAGCATGAGCGCGGCGATGCCGCAGCCGAATATGAACAAATGCCGCCCGAGGCGCGCATGGCGGCCGAACAGGCGGTTGCCGAAGGCCCACAGGCCGCTCCACACCAGCGCCGCGCCCATGCCATAGGCCAGGGCCAGCAGGTAGCGGAAGGGACGATAGGCCTGGGTGTCGGCCAGCCACATCGTGAACAAGGCCACCAGCGCCACCAGCACCGTGCCGGCCAGGCCGGGCAGGGCGCCCTCCCAGCCGTGCATGGTACGGTCGAGCAGTTCGGCAGGCACGGGAAAATCGGCGGCGCGGATGCGCAGGCTGGTATGGCCGAGCCGGACCACGGTGTTGCCGTCGACCGGCAGCGATGTGCGCCGCGTCCTCCCATGCACGACGCCGTTGCGGGTGCCGAGGTCGCGCAGCACCAGGCCGCCATCCTCGCCCAGTTCCACCATCGCGTGGCGCGGTGCCGCGTAGGCATCGTCGAGGATGTAGTCGTTGTCGTAGCCGCGGCCGATCCGGATCGGCAGGCGGTCGACCCGGTGACGGTGCAGCACGTCGCCGTTGCGCGCAAGGGTTTCGATGAACCAGGGGCCCGTCATAGTTTCCCGCTGCGCCCGAGCGCGCTGAGGAAAGCACGCGTGACGCGCATGCCGTTGTCGAAGGACACGCCGGCCACGTCCAGGCGGCTCTGCAGGCTGGCCTGGGGTTGTCGGTGCTGGCGGTCAGCAGCGTGAAGTTGTACAGGCCCGGGAACTTGCGGTAGGCGCGCACGCAGGTCACGGCGCGCAGGGGCAGCGTGTTCGTGCGCACGAAACGCTCCCGGCACAGTGGTCCGGTGAGCCGGGTGTCGCGCGTGCTGCCCAGGCGGTCGAGGCCGAATTCGCTGCTGGCCAGCGCGGCGAAGCGCAGTGGATGCAGGGTGGCCGAGCGCAGGTACTGGTGCGTCATCGACACGTGCCCCGTCTGTTGGGTGTCCGATACATAGATCGCCGATTCCATCGCGCAGCTCATCGTGTCCGAGCTATAGCTGGCCTCGGCCTTCACGTTCGAACGGCCCCAGCAGCGTACCTGGCCCGACTCGCGCACGGGCACCCGGTACGGCCCCATGTTCTTGATCGAGAGCGGGGTATCGAGCAGCCTCCCCACCATGGCGCGCTGGTGCGCCAGCAGTTGCTGGGCAATCAGGGGATTGAAGTCCTTCGGCGGCGGGCCTCCCCCGACGACCCGGCGCAGCAGTTCCTGCGCATACTTGACCGGCACCAGGAAGCTGACCGCCTCGCCGTCGCGCCGCTTCGAGACGTTGATGCCGGCCACCGTGCCGCCGGCGGTCACGCTGGGCCCGCCGCTCATGCCGGAATTGATCGGGCCGCTGAAGATGAGCTGGTCGTAGAAGCTGCGGCTGACCACGCCGTTATAGGCCCCTTCGGATATCGCGAAGCCGAGGTCGAGCGGGTTGCCGAGCGAATACAAATCCTGGCCCTGGGTGAGCTTGACGGGTTTGTCGGGCACGATGAAAAAGCCGCTGCCGTTGCGGTTCACGCGCAGCACCGCCAGGTCGTGCAGCACGTCGACCGCCATCAGTTCGACCGGACCATGCCTGCCGTCGGTGTCGACGTATTCGCCGACATACACGCCCGGATCGAGCGCCATCTGCGACACCACGTGGTAGTTGGTGATGACGAGATTGCTGGTGCCGACCAGAAACCCCGAACCCACTGTCGACTGGGTACGCCCGTTTCTCAGCAGCATGCGGATTTGCAGCAGGTCGGCCTGGGCCGACGAATACAGCTGCTGGGCGCTCGATGAGGGCGGCGGCAGGGTGGTGGTCTCGTCGGTTTCGCCGGGCCGGGCGCCGACGGGGTGGTGGCCGGCGGCGCCGCGGGCGGCGTCACCAGCGGCGGGACGGGCGGCGTGGCCGCCTTGTCCTTGCCCGGCGACGGTGCCGAAGTGCGCTCCAGCCCCGCGGCCGGTTTGCCGGCGGGCGGCGCGGCGGCCGCTGCAACAAGAGGGAGCGACAGGCAAAGCGCGAGGCAGGGGGCCGGGAACCGCCTGGGGCGGAACGGCAAGCACCGCAGGAAGAATCGCGCCAGGCGCCACAGCGCGGCATGCGCCAGGCAACGCGGCCAGGACAGCCGCAGGCAGAAGGGAAGCTCAGGCGGCAGGGACGGAACGGCTCGTTTCATGGCGGCGAAGGAGCACGCGGCCCGTCCTTGCCCGGGCCGCCATGCCCACGTTGATCGTCAGCGGATGGCAGTAGATGACTACCATCTTGCCACCACCCTAGTTTGTCTGCAGAACGTTACAGTTCGCCATCTTCGGCAACGGCATCCAGCTGCGCCGTCATCATGTGGCCCAGCTTGGCCTGCTTGGTGTTCAGGTAGCCGTTGTTGAAGGCGTTGCGGTTCACCAGCAGCGGCACGCGCTCGGTCACGGCAATGCCCAGGCGGGTGAGGGCGTCGATCTTGCGCGGGTTGTTGGTCATCAGCTTGACCTGCCTGATGCCGAACTGTTCCAGCATCGGGCGGCACAGCTCGTAGTTGCGGGCATCGGCGTGGAAGCCCAGCTGCAGGTTGGCTTCGACCGTGTCGGCGCCGGCTTCCTGCAGGCGGTAGGCGCGGATCTTGTTCACCAGGCCGATGCCGCGGCCCTCCTGGCGCAGGTAAAGCAGGACGCCGCGGCCCTCGGCGGCGATGCGCTTGAGCGCGCCCTCGAGCTGGGCGCCGCAATCGCAGCGCTGCGAGAACAGCACGTCGCCGGTCAGGCATTCCGAATGCACGCGTGCCAATACCGGCTCGCCGTTGCCGATGTCGCCCAGCGCCATCGCCAGGTGCTCCTTGCCGGCCGGGCCATAGCCCGGCCCATGCTCGACGAAGGCGTGCAGCGTGAACTGGGCCCGGGGCGTGGGCAGCGCGCAGGAAGTGACGTAGTCGAGCAGGGGAGCGGTGGCGGGCGTGGTGTCGGACATGCTGTGGTGGCGTGCGGATGGTTGTAACGCGTAAGTATACGGGAAATCGGCCTTGGCCGTGTGCGTCGGGAAAACCGGCCGGCCATGCGCCGCGCAGGAACGCGCCTTGATCGCGGGAGCGCGCCTGCCGCGCCAGGTGCTGCAGAGGACTGATTCACCTCGGCAATTGAGGAGGCGAGCGCCCCGTGCTACGCTTGTCGCATTGCCACCAGCCAGCTTCCATGAACCACATACCGCACGAAGTCGCTCCGCCGCAGGATGGGCGCACCGCGCCCGAGACGGCGCCGCAGGGCAAGCCCCGCCACAGTCTCGGTACCTGGCTGGCCCTGGCGTTTTCGCTGCTGTCGATCTTCCTGACCGTGCTGCTGGTCGAGGTGATCGACGTGGCGGCCACCCGCGAAGTCGAGGCCAGCATCGGCAACGGACCTGCGCGACCTGGCCGTGCAGGCCGCCGATAAGCTCGACCGCGGCATGTACGAACGCTACCGCGAGGTGCGCCTGCTGGCGCAGCGGCGCGACCTGGCGCCCGGGAATGCCGATCTGGCCTCGCGCCGCGCCGTGCTCGACAGCATCCAGCAATCCTACGGTTTCTACGACTGGATCGGCATGGCCGGGCTCGACGGGCGGGTGCAGGTTGCCGGCCGCGGGTTGCTGGAGGGCGCCAACGTCGCGCAGCGTCCCCGGTACCGCAATGCGCTGCAGGGCGTGAATGTCGGCGACGTGCACGAGGCGGTGCTGCTGGCCAAGCTGCTGCCGCGCCGGGGCAACGAGCCGCGTCGCTTCGTCGATGTCGCCTTTCCCTACCAGGATGCCGACGGCCGCACCGCCGGCGTGCTCGGCGTGCACCTGTCCCGGCAATGGGCGCGCGCCGTCGAGCGCTCGGTGATCGCGCCGCTGGCCAAGCGTGGCCACGTCGATGCCCTGATCATCGGCAGCAACGGCACCGTGCTGCTGGGCCCGCCAGGGCTGCAGGGCAAGACCTTGGACCTGCCCAGCCTGCGCCTGGCGCAGCACCAGGAAACCGGGCACCTGGTCGAGCGCTGGCCGGACGGTACCTCCTACCTCGTCGGTTTCGGGCGCAGCAAGGGTTTCGATTCCTATCCCGGCCTGGGCTGGACGGTGCTGGTGCGCCAGACCCAGCAAGAAGCCTATACGCCGGCACGCGCGCTGCGCCAGCGTGCCTGGTCAGCGGCATCCTGCTCGCGGTCCTGTTCTCGATCGTCGGCGTGGTGCTGGCGCGCTACATCACCCGTCCACTCGGGCGCCTGGTGGGCGAGGCCGAGCGCATCCGCAGCGGCGAAAGCCTGCGCATGGCCTCGGGCCGCGGCAGCTATGTCGAGGTGGCGACGCTGTCGGACACCCTGAACGCCCTGCTGACCGACCTGGCCCAGCGCCGCCATGAACTGAAGAACGTGAATGCGACGCTGGAGGCGCGCGTCGAGGCGCGCACCCGCGAACTCGAGCGTGCGCTGGCCTCGGTGCGCGCAAGCGAACAGCGCATCAACGCCATCGTCGAAGCCGCCCAGGACGCCTTCGTCGGCGTCGACCTGCGCGGCCTCGTCACCGACTGGAACAGCGCGGCCGAGCAGATGTTCGGCTGGGAGCGCAGCGAGGTGCTCGGCTGGCCGATGGCCGAGCTGCTCATCCCCGAGCGTTTCCGCCCCAGCGCCCACAAGGCCATCGACGCCGTGCGCAGCACCGGTTCCAGCCCGCTGTTCGACCAGCACGTCGAACGCATCGTCATCAACCGCTATGGCGTCGAGTTTCCGATCGAGATGACGGCCGGCCTGGTCAGCAGCGGCGAGGGCGCCTTCCTCGCTGTCTTCCTGCGCGATATCTCCGAACGCAAGAAGGTCGAGCGCATGAAAAGCGAGTTCGTGGCCACCGTCTCTCACGAACTGCGCACGCCGCTGACCTCGATCCGGGCCTCGCTGTCGATGCTCTCCGACGGCATCGCCGGCGAGCTGCCGCCGGATATTGCCAGCCTGGTGCAGATCGCCAACGAGAGCTGCGAACGCCTGGTGCGCCTGGTGAACGACGTGCTCGACCTGCAGAAGATCGAAGCGGGCGGCATGCACTTCGAACGCCACGCCCAGCCGCTGTTGCCGGTGGCGCGCCAGGCGCTCGACAGCATGCGCGCCTATGCCGACCAGATGGGCGTGGCCCTGCGGCTCGAAGGCGACGACGGCGCGCGCACGCTCGCCGCCGCGATCGACCGCGACCGCCTGGTGCAGGTGCTGACCAACCTGCTGTCGAACGCGATCAAGTTCACGCCGCGCGGCGCCACCGTCACGCTGTCGCTGGCGCCGCACGGCAACTGCGCGCGGCTGGCCGTGCGCGACCAGGGGCCGGGCATTCCCGAGGCCTTCCGGCCGCGCGTCTTCCAGCGCTTCGCCCAGGCCGATGGTGCCGATACGCGCCAGAAGGGCGGGACCGGGCTCGGCCTGTCGATCAGCAAGAGCCTGGTGGAAGAACATGGCGGCACGATCAGCTTCGAGACCGCGCCAGGCGCAGGCACGACCTTCCTGGTCGACCTTCCGCGCGCGCAAGCGTGAGGCTCACAAGCGATCGGCAGGAGCGATGGGCGAATGTGCCGCCGTGTGCCGCACGCCATTCAATCAACAAGGATGTCATGAAAACCAGGATCGTCACCTGCCTGTTCGCGGTCTTGCTCGCGCTGTTTCATATGCCGTCGCACGCGGTCGACTGCGAGGCCGAATACCAGCGTCACCTCGCAACTGAGCTCAGCTTGTCCTACGAAGAGTTCGACCAGACCCTCGGCAAGGGCATGCGGCCGCTGGCGAACGCCGGTTGCGCCAAGGAGGCGGCCGACCTGATCCTCGCTTATATGGAAAAGAACAAGGACAATCGCAATTCCCTGGTCTGGCACGTGGCCCAGCAACGGGCGCTACAGGACGACAGGCCGCAGGCGATCAGGTACGCGAAACTGTCGCTGCTCGATACCGAGGACTTCAGCAGAAGTCCTTGCGCTGGAACGCCTTCGTATTGGCCACCATCGCCTTTCTGGAAAAGGACAGACCGTCCTTCGACCGCCACGCGCAACAGGTGCGCGATGCGCGCGACACCTATTTTGGCAACGCACTGAACGCCAAGCTGCTGGACAAGCTCGCGCTCAACTTCGAGAAGAACTACAAGGACGCGGCTGCCGAAACGGACTAATTAAGAGCGGGAGGGCGGCGCCCGTTACAACCTCGTACACGGGACTGCCGGTGTGGAACCATCGGACCCGCAATATTGGGGCGCATTCCCTCCTTAATATGAGGGAATACGCCCCAAGTTTTTGGAAAAAATGCGACACATTGAATTGTTTTTGAATTATCTGGCCGTTACATTGTGTGATTGTTTCCGTGCGTTAATATCTCTGATTTCACAAATTGCATGCCGGGAGAGCGTATTGAACCGGCCTTTTCACGAATCACAGGGCTATCCGGCCGCGAAAGTGGAATTTCACACTATTCGTTGAAATGTGACACGGCGCCCTGTCAGAAGCATCTCGGCATGCCATTTTTCGAAATGCAATGAATGAACCATAGCCAACAAAGCTTGGACTGTGGAAATTTGCATGTGTACAATAACCGGCTTGTTGGTTCAGTCATCTTTTCCTGTCGCTTGCTCTGCAATGGTTCGCTGGTGAAAGTAGTACATAGAAAAAGACCAGCATATCTTCCATTCTGTTAGCCCTAGCGTCACCGGAAAAACAATGTCTGTCACCCTGTTTCGGGCGATGAAGCTGCTTGGCTTCGCCGCCGTACTTCCCATTTTCGTCTCTGCCTGCGCCAATATGGAGCCAGGCATGCGCATCGACGTGGACCGCGTGCCGAGCACGCATTCCGCACCGATGCCCGATCCCGTCATCAAGCTGATCACCCCAGAGCTGATCCAGAGCGAGCGCGCGGCCAGGCAGCAGAATGCCGACCAGCGCGTGCAAGCCCTGTTCGCCGATGCCCGCCCCTACGTGATCGGGCCGGGCGACCTGCTATCGGTCCTGGTGTGGAACCACCCTGAACTCAATATCGCCGCAACGGGCGCCCAAGCGCTGTCGAGCTCTGGCGCCCAGTCGCCGGCAGCCTTTGTCGTCGATAGCCAGGGCATCATCCAGTTTCCCTTCGTCGGCCCGATCAAGGTGGCCGGCATGACCGAGCTGGAAGCACGCAGCCTGCTGTCGAAGCGCCTGATCGAGTCGATCAAGAACCCCGACCTGACGCTGCGCGTGCTGTCCTACCGCAGCAAGCGGGTCTATATCGACGGCGACGTCAAGATCCCGGGCAGCCAGGCAATCGACGACGTGCCGATGACCCTGTTCGAAGGCGTGAGCCGTGCCGGTGGCTTCCTGCCGACCGCCGACCAGAGCCAGGTGATCGTGGCACGCAAGGGCGTGTCCTATCCGGTCAATGTGCCGGAACTCGTGCGCCAGGGCGCGGACATGACACGTCTGATGCTGGCCTCGGGCGACGTGGTACGCGTGCCCAGCCGCGACGAGAACAAGGTGTATGTGCTGGGGGAAGTGAACCGCCCGGCCGCATTGACCATGCATAACGGCAAGCTGACGCTGGCGGCAGCCCTGGGTGAGGCCGGCGGCCTGAACCAGCTGAGCAGCGCCGCACGCCAGGTGTACGTGATCCGTGGCGCCAACCTGTCCGAACCAGTGGTCTACAACCTCGACGCCAGTTCGCCGGTGGCGCTGGCCATGGCAGAAGGCTTCGAGCTCGACCCGCGCGACGTGGTGTATGTCGACGCCGCCGGCCTGGCGCGCTACAACCGCATCGTCAACCTGATCCTGCCAACCGCGGCGACGGCGGCGAGCTCCGTGGGGCAGATCAACCGATGAACAATATTCTGGTGGTTTGTATTGGCAATATTTGCCGGAGTCCGATGGCGGAGGCTTATCTACAAGCAAAGTTGCCCGGTTCCCGCGTCACGTCATCAGGTGTAGGTGCTCTCGAAGGGCGATCTGCAGATCCAAATGCGGTGCAGTTGATGAGTGAGGAGCTGATTGACATACGCGGTCATGTCGCTAGGCAAATTAGCGTCCTGGACGTGTCCCAAGCGGATTTAATTCTTGTGATGGATAAAGAGCAGAAACGTTGGATCGAATCTCGATTCACGTCTGCGAGAGGTAAGGTTTTCCGGATTTGCGAGCAGCAGGAGATCGATGTGCCCGACCCATATCGTGAAGGGATTGAAAGCTTCAGGCACGCACTGCAGCTGATCAAAATCGGCGCGGACGTATGGGCGAAAAATATTAAGAAAATGAGTTGATCTGACGGCTCTGCTTACTCACTGGTGAAAAACTCTATGAATCAATCAGCCTCAACAACTATCTTGAAAAATCCAGAGAGCACACGTGATGATGCTGCACTGGATATTGCTTCGTATATTGATGCAATCATCGACAACCGTGGGCGCATAATCGTCGTTGCCGCATTGGTAGTTGCACTCGCTATCTTTTATACCTTCGTAGCGACGCCAATATACCAGGCGAATATGCTGATTCAGGTCGAGGATAGTGCAGGATCGCCAGCTAATATGTTCGGGGATCTGGCTGGGGCTTTTGATATGAAGTCAGCTGCAACAGCGGAGATCGAAATCCTTCGATCACGCACGGTTGTTGGCCGCGCGGTCGAAAACGCTCAGCTCTACCTCTCGCTGCAGCCGAAGCGCGTACCGCTGTTGGGTGACTGGATTGCACGCGGAAGTGAAACACCTAGTAAGCCTGGATTTTTAGGTCTGGATGGCTATACATGGGGCGGAGAGTCCGCAACAGTAACGGCATTCAAGGTCCCTGAATCGCTGGAAGGGGAAGACTTCCTGATCACAGCGATGACTGTGAACCGATACAAGCTGGAATCGAGCAAGCGAGGTCTCGCCATCATCGGCGTCGTTGGCGCGCCCTTGTCCGCAAAGACCGAATTTGGCCAAATCGAATTGACTGTGGCGTCACTAGTTGCGCAGCCAGGCGCTCAGTTCGTCATATCGCGTGCCCCAATGCTAGAAACCGTGGAGACTCTGCAGCGTTCACTTTCGATCGCAGAGCGCGGAAAGCAGTCCGGAATCATCGGGATCGCCTTGGACGGTGTCGATCAAAAGCTTATTGTGCGGACGTTGAATGAGATCGGTATGGAGTATACAAGCCAAAATATTGATCGCAAGTCCGAGGAGGCGCAAAAATCGCTGACTTTTCTAGAGGCTCAACTCCCTCGTATGAAGGAGAGTTTAGAGTCGGCAGAAACGAAATATAACGAGCTAAGAAACAGCCGTGGTACGGTGGACCTATCGGAAGAAGCGAAATCCATCCTTCAGCAGTCAGTCGCGAATCAAGTCAAACTAAGCGAATTGAGGCAGAAGCGGGAAGAATTGCTTGTGCACTATCAGCCAGCAAATCCAATTGTTCGAGGAGTGGAGGAGCAGATTGGCTCGTTGAGCCGTGAAATCGAGGCCGTCAATTCGAAGATTCGAAAAATGCCAGCGATTGAGCAGGATGTCGTTCGGCTAACGAGAGACATCAAGGTCAATACGGATCTGTATACTGCTCTGCTGAACAGCGCCCAACAGCTGAAGTTGGTTAAAGCGAGTAAGGTTGGAAATGCGCGGGTACTGGACGAGGCAGTAATTCCCCGCGAACCGATCCGACCTAGGAAGTCGTATATTATTGCTGGCGCTGCGATCGCGGGAGTGATGCTTGGCGTTATGTATGCTCTGGCGAGGAAACTCCTATTCGGTGGCATTGAGGATCCGCACGAGCTCGAACAGCATCTTGGTTTGACCGTTAGCGCCGCGATCCCTCATAGCGCGCAGCAAAGCTCCACGAGCCTACAAATCAAGGCTAGCGCGCGCAAACTACCGGTACTCGCTGAAGAGGACGCGACTGAACTCGCGATTGAAAGTTTACGAAGCTTCAGAACGTCTCTTCAGTTTTTGATGTTGTCTGCTCACAATAAGGTGGTGATGATTTCCGGTCCCACACCAGGGGTTGGCAAATCTTTTGTCTCCGTCAATTTAGCGGCGGTCCTGGCCTCTACCGGAAAACGAGTATTACTTATTGACGCTGACATTCGACGAGGATATTTGCAAAGGTATTTTGGTCTGGAGCGTCAGAATGGTCTTTCCGACGTTCTTTCTAACAGGATCCCATTGGAAAGTGCCGTGCATCGCGAAGTTCTGGGTAATCTTGACTTTATCTCGACAGGAATCTTACCCTTGCGTCCTGCAGAACTGCTTGAGCACGCGAATCTTGCATCCGTATTTGCTGCGGTCGAGGATAGTTATGATTTCATTGTTGTTGATACTGCCCCAATATTGGCCGTAACTGATGCTTTAATCATTGCGCCTTACGCGGGCACGGTCATCAATATTGTCCGCAGCAAAGTGACCTCGGTAGGGGAAATCGAAGAAACGCAAAAACGCGTCGCGCTTGTCGGCGCAAAGGTATCGAGCTGGATATTCAATGACTTGCGCCATTCTGAGCGACGGTTCGGTACCAGGATGCGCCATGGTAAATATCGATACGCCAACTATAAGTATTAAGAAGTGATGAAATATTTTGCTCGGCCGTTTTCTGCCCTGCTGTTGAATCGTAGAGCAATAGCGGCCGTGGTCATCTTGTGGCTAGGCGCCATTCTGGGCGCATTGGCGAGCTTTTCCTCGCAAGTGATGATAGCGCGTGCGCTGACGCCTGCTGAGTTTGGAGTGTTTGCATCTGCTCTCGCCTTGGTCACTGCGATATCGCCGCTTGCTGGATTCGGCCAGCATACCTACCTCGTTAAAGTCTCTGGTCAAGGTCCGAGTTACTTAGCGAATAAGTTAGCGGATAGCCTCAGTTTCGTCATCGCAAGTACAGCAGTGAGCTGCACGATTCTTGTGTTGGCTGCAACGGCGTTGTCGGCCGGCGGCTACTCATTGGTTGTTTCTCTCGTGTTGGGGTCGATCGTTGTTGCGTCTGCTACAAACGACCTGGTTAGTTTGAGATTGATATTGGCTGAGCGTCATACTGAACTTTCGGTTTGGAATTCGCTCCCTCATCTCGCGAGGCTCGTCGCAGTTGGGGTAGTTATTCTGCTAGCACCATCAGTCAACGCAATGCATTTTGCTATTGCCTACTCTTTGGTGGCGGTAATGCTGGTTGCTATGAGTTGCAAGCCGATCTCGAAGCTTGCAGCCTCCGTGCGTTCGAATGTCGAAAAAGACTATGCCGGAAGTGCCATGCCCATCTGGCGAAGGATTTTATCCGTTGCGCATGTTGCGTGGCCTTATGGTGTCGAGCCCTTTATCTACATGGTTTATTTCCAAGCGGCGATCGTCATAATTTCTCAATTATCGGGTTCGCACCAGGCGGGTGTGTTTGCCGCGTCCGTTACTGTACTCTCGGCTGCATATCTTCTTCCAACCGTAATCTACCAAAAGTTTTTGATACCAAAATTTCACCGGCTCCGCCATTTTGATATGCAAACATTGGTGACCCTTTATCGAAACGGGATCAAGCTGATGTTGATCTTTGGAATCGTAGTGGGCGCTCTTGTGGGTTTTATTTGCCCATTGATCATGCCCTTGTTATTTGGTAATTCTTATCTCGAGTCCGCGTCTTTAATGCTTCTTCTTGCACTGTGTGTCCCCGCAAGGTACCTGTCGACCGCTTTTGGCGCGGCATTTCTGGACAGGGGTCAGATGAGAGATCGAGCGGCCTGTTTCACAGCTGCCGCCGTTGTTGTGGCCATAACCACGGCAGCGTTCGCTAGTAAGTACGGAGCAGTTGCAGGCGTCGCCGCAACTATTCTTGGCGAGTACGTGATACTGATTGCGTTTATCCACCGCGCGCTGAAATCCCAGTTGCTGAGTAAAGGTCCAACGACGGGCAAACAAATAAACGAAATACGATGTGGAGAAGTAACATGACCAAACCACTTTCGGTAGCGTTTGCTGGCTATTATGGCATGCAGAATTTCGGGGACGACTTGTTCGCATACGCCTGCGTTGACGGTGCAAGGCGGTATTGGCCAGGAACTAGTGCCCGTGTAATTGGACCGCAGCTCGACTTCGACGCTCCCTCAGCATTACCCCGGATCCTTCCGCCAGAGCTATATTGTGCAAAGACCAAAACCGGCGGCCTGGTACGCGCTGCGGTTGTGTTGAAAGAGATCATTCATAACCAGATGGTTGTCTTCGGAGGAGGATCGCTTTTTGTTAACTCTGACTCTGGAGTCTTTCGCCTCTACAAGCATGCGTTGAAAATTGGTGGGATCCGACTTGCTGCAGTGGGGGTGTCGATCGGACCGTTCGATTCTCTCATCGCAGAGCGCCGAATGAAGACCTTCCTGTCCGCCTTTGAATTTCTGAGCGTGCGCGACCGTGTGTCTTACGAGGCAGGAATCGAAATGGGGCTGAGTACCACTGTCCTTGCCGCCGATCTCGCTGGCGCCGTTGCTGCTGATCGATTTGAAAGAAGTATTTTTCTCGCTAGAAGTGAATGCAAGGTCTTGGGAGTTTCGCTGTGTGAATTTCCTGGATCGGTGCGATCTCAAGTAAACGACCGGCTCATCAGTGAGATAGTTAGAACTGCTAAGAAGATAGGTTGTTCCGTTAAGATTTTTAGTCTGAATAACCATGCAAACGACGGCGACGATAAGCTGGCATCAATGTTAAAGATGCGCCTGGTTGAGGCCAAGGTTGATTGTGTTATCAGTTACAACAATAGACAAGGTGTTGAGGCATCGCTTCGGGAAATTGCAGCGTGTGCATGGTTCGTGAGTGTGCGGCTTCATGGTGCAATAGCCGCCTATCTAAGCGGCGTGCCTTTTGTTCTGCTTGAGTATCACCGGAAATGCAGCGACTTTCTCGATGACATCGGGCAGTCCGTGAGCTTAAGGCTCAATGCTGAAAGTAACGCTACAGACATTTGTAACGCATTGGAGCATCTCAGCTCAACAGGAAATCTACCGAGTATGGCTGTCTCAGAATACCGGTTGCAGGCACAACGGAACTTTACAGCTGCTCCGTGGATTGCGACGAACAAATGATGAAAAATACAGTTTCGATAACGGTCGTGATCCCATGCTATAACTGCGTAGACACAATTGGTCGCGCAGTCACCTCTGTGTTAGAACAGACGGTATTGCCTGAGCAAATCATCTTGATCGATGACCGAAGTACTGATCAGACCTACGATGTGATAACGGCAATTTCGCTCGCTCATTCGTCGGTAAAAGTTTTACAGAACCCGGTCAACGGTGGTGCTTCAGTTGCCAGAAATTACGGCTGGAGCGAGGTCGCAACAAAATATGTGGCATTTCTTGACGCAGATGATTGTTGGCATCCGAAGAAGATCGAAGTTCAATTTAACTTGATGGAGCAGATTCCGAACGTCGCCTTTTCGGGCCATCTCGTGTCCGTGATGACGCAGGTTCAGCGAACAGCTTCAGAATTATCTGAAAAAAAGGGTATCGAATTAATCGGTGCAAGAAAACTCTTATTGCGAAACTGTTTTGCAACGTCTTCAGTTATGTTGAAGAAGGACTTGCCCGTGCGCTTCGATGCTGAGAAGCGTCGTTCGGAAGACTACTTGCTCTGGTTGACGCTGCTGTTTTCTGGATTCGAGGCAGCCCTGATCCACCAACCGTTAGGAAGCAGATTCGCTGCCCCTTTCGGAGAAGCAGGCTTGAGCGGTAACTTGTTGAGCATGCAGGCTGCTGAGTTAGAGACGCTGAAGCGTTTGCGCAAGCAGAAATATATATCGGCAATCGAATTGTCGCTCGCAGTTACATTTTCGTGCTTGAAGTTGTTAAGACGGATAGCTGTCTCTGGTATCCGTAATCGTTTCCGGAAATTCTATGCGTAGCATACTATGGCCAATCCGGATGCCATTACTTCTTCTGTCAATTTTGGTACTGGCCGCAAAAATAATTGGTGCGCGCAGTTTAGATGTGGGTACTGATACTGAGAATTATGCTGAGCTATACCGTGTCATCGGCGGTTGCATGTGTCTTCACGAAGGATTTGAGCCCGGCTTCCAATATCTCACGCTTATGATCGCCGGCCTTGGCTTCGGGACGGAGTTCTATTTTTCGGCGATATCGTTGACCTTGTGGGCTCTTTACATGGCGTATGTCACCCAACTCACACAAGGTAGTACATTATCGAAGCAGGATCGAAGCGTCCTTTTCTATTCGATTGCTAGCGCGCTTTTATGTTCGCCTTTCTTTCTTTCTTCACATATCAATATTTTGCGCCAAGGTATTGCGTCGGTTCTTCTATATATGGCGACGCTAGGATTTTTGCGAAAACAATGGACTTGGTTTGCGATTAGCTCGGCATTGGCGTGCGCCTTTCACTTCAGCAGCGGCTTGTATGTGCTGCCATGCTTTTTGCTGGCGTTGAGTTTCCGGCGTTTGGTAATATTCGTGTTCGCGGGTTCCGTGTTGTATATCTCGGGCGTAACTCAAATAATAGTGGTATTTTTGGCCGAACAGTTGGGTCTGTCGTTTCTAAACGCCATGCTGACATATGGCGCGGAATCTGAATACCAAGGGGGGATTCGACTGGACTTTCTTCTTTTTACTTGGTGTGCTTTTGGAGTCATGTATGCACTGTCACGGTTGGTTAGTGAATCCAATTTGCGGATATTCATTCGAGAAAACTTGAAAGTTTATCTGGTATTGATGGTTCCGTTTGTCGCTTTCGGCTACGTCGGCTATTCGGATCGCTACTTGTACCCGGCCTGGATTTTTATGTCTGTCATACTCGGATTGATCTTGTTTTCCTCAGGACGCTTTCGCCGCTTCTCCAAGGTAATTCTGCCTATCTTTCTTACGCTTGCAATGGGGTCCTTCCTGCTGCCGGCAATTGCTTAAAGGTAGGGTGAGTGAAACATATAACTCATGCACGTACGGCCATATTGCTCAGGGTTTTTCGCGACCTGTTTGTGGTTAAACGTGCCTCAGGTGACACTTCGCGAGTCGAAAAAACAAGCAGCAATGTAAAAAAACTGCTGATCACGACCACCGTCCCCGAAACCCTGCATTCGATCCTCGGTCTCCAGCCCCGTTTCCTGTCGGCGTATTTCGACGTGTCGCTGGCGACGAGCGCTGGCGATACGGTCGACGCGATTCGCGAGCGCGAATGCGTGCCGGTCGCCGAAGTGCCCATGGTGCGGCGTATCGATCCGGTGGCCGATATGAAGGCCTTGCTGGCGATGATCGCGCATATCCGCAAGCTGCGGCCGGACGTCATTCACTCGTACACGCCCAAAGCCGGCTTGATCACGATGCTTGCCGCCTGGGTTTGCCGCGTTCCGGTGCGCGTGCACACCTTTACCGGACTGCTTTTCCCGACCGCGGTTGGCATGCAGCGATTGTTGTACATCGCACTCGACAAATTGATCTGCATGTGTGCCACGCGCGTGGTGCCTGAAGGGGAGGGCGTGCGCAGGGATCTCACGGGATCGCGCATCACCGGCAAGCGGCTGGAGGTGATCGGACACGGCAACATTGCGGGGGTCGACACGCAGTTCTTTTCCCCCGAGGCCGGCGCGGTCACGGGCCAGGCGCACGTGTTACGACGCGACCTGGGCATCGGCGACGGCGCCTTCGTATTCTGCTTCATTGGGCGCCTCAATCGGGACAAGGGTATTGCGGAGCTCGTCGAGGCATTCGGTACGCTGCCGGAGTCCGCGCACCTGCTCATCGTCGGTGCGGTCGACCTGTCGGCGCCTGCAGAAACGGGTGCGCTTGCGGCGATATCGACGCACCGGCGTATCCATCGCCTCGGATACCAGAACGATGTGCGTCCGGCCTTGGCCGCTGCCGACGTCCTGGTCCTGCCGAGTTATCGGGAAGGCTTTCCGAATGTGGTCCTGCAGGCCGGTGCGATGGGTGTTCCTTCGATCGCGTCGGATATCAGCGGCTGCAATGAAGTGATTTCGCCTGAAAGTAACGGATGGCTTGTGCCGCCTCGCTCTGCCGACGCCCTGGCAAGCTGCATGAAGGAGGCGATGGGTGTCGAACCTCAGGTCCTGTCGCAGATGGGGCAGCGGGCGCGCAGCGTCGTACAGGAGCGTTTCGAAAGGACGGCTCACTGGGAGCGGATGAGGTCTTTTTATACTGATTGCGTGACGGAGAAATGAATTGAAACGGCTGTTTGACTTACTGGTTGCCGCGACTGCCTTGCTCGTCCTGGCGGTGCCGCTGGCGCTGTTTGCGCTGGTTCTGCGCCGGAAATTGGGCTCGCCGGTGCTGTTCCGGCAGAAGCGCCCGGGCATCGATGGCAAGGTATTCGAGATGGTGAAATTCCGCACGATGACCGATGCGCGTGACGAAGCAGGCGAGCTTCTGCCCGATTCCGTGCGGCTGACGCGATTCGGGCGCTTTCTCCGCTCGAGCAGCATCGACGAACTTCCCGAATTGTGGAACGTGCTCAAAGGCGAGATGAGCCTGGTCGGGCCGCGGCCCTTGCTGGTCGAGTACCTCGATCTGTACACGCAGGACCAGGCCCGTCGCCACGAGGTAAGGCCAGGCATCACCGGCTGGGCGCAAGTCAACGGTCGCAACGCCCTGAGCTGGAATGAAAAGTTCAGGCTTGACGTCTGGTACGTGGATAACCGCTCGATCTGGCTCGACATGAAAATCCTCTGGCTCACCGTGAAGAAGGTGCTGATCCGCGAAGGAATCAGTGCGGCAGGCGATGCCAGCATGCCGCGCTTCACCGGCGGCGCGGACTAGGGGAAGAACGACCATGCAACTGGCGATACTTGGAGCAAGCGGTCACGGCAAGGTCGTGGCCGACACGGCCGTTGCGGCCGGCTGGGAAAGAATTGTTTTCTTCGACGATGCCTGGCCTGGCTTGACGCGGATCGGCCCGTGGGAGGTGGCCGGCGATACAGCACAGCTGCTCGCGCGCATTGGCGAATTCGATGGCGCGATCGTCGCGATCGGAAACTGCACGGTCAGGATGGAAAAGCATGACGTTCTGCTGTCCGCGGGAGGACGGTGCGCGACCATCATTCATCCGCGCGCCTGGGTCAGCCCACATGCGGTTCTTGGTGCAGGGTGTGTCGTCATGGCTGGGGCGGTGGTGAACATCGATTCCCGCATTGGCGACGCCGGAATCGTCAACACAGGCGCAACGGTCGACCACGACTGCATGCTCGGCACGGCGGTGCATATCAGCCCGGGCGCGCATTTGTCCGGAAATGTCCACGTGGGCGCCGCCAGCTGGATCGGCGTGGGCGCGGCAGTGCGCCAGGGCATCCGTATCGGCGCAGGTGCAATGGTCGGGGCCGGGGCGGTCGTGGTGAATCCCGTGCCTGATGGGGTAACCGTAGTTGGTAATCCAGCCAGGCCGATTGGTGCCATGGCGTTTTGATTGACGCAGTACAGCTCAGAAAAGATAGATCAGGTTCACATGCTCAATACTCAGTTTTCCCCTTGGCCCAGCTTCACGGACGAGGAAGCTTCCGCAGTCCATCAAGTCCTGCTGTCGAACAAAGTCAACTACTGGACCGGCCTTGAAACCCGCCAGTTCGAAAAGGAATTCGCCGCTTGGTGCGGCACGGCGCACGCCGTTGCGGTCGCCAATGGAACGCTGGCGCTGGACGTCGCCCTGACAGCGATGAACATCGGTCCGGGCGACGAAGTCGTGGTCACCCCGCGCACCTTCATCGCCAGCATTTCCTGCGTCGCCAACGCGGGCGCGACACCGGTGTTCGCCGATGTGGAAGCCGACAGCGGCAACCTGTCGGCCGCCACGATCGCCAAGGTCATCACGCCCAATACCAAGGCGGTCATTTGCGTCCACCTGGCGGGCTGGCCCTGCGACATGGATCCGATCATGGCCCTGGCCGCGGAGCACGGCTTCCAGGTCATCGAGGATTGCGCGCAGGCCCATGGTGCGATGTACAAAGGCCGCATGCTCGGTTCCATTGGTCATGTCGGCGCCTGGAGTTTTTGCCAGGACAAGATCATGACCACCGGCGGCGAGGGCGGCATGGTCACGACCAATAGCGAAGCGCTCTGGCGCCAGATGTGGGCCTTCAAGGACCATGGCAAGAGCTATGAAGCGGTGTACGAGCGCGAACATGCGCCCGGTTTCCGCTGGCTGCACGAAAGCTTCGGGACCAACTGGCGCATGCTCGAAATGCAGGCTGTGATTGGCCGCATTCAATTGCAGCGAATGTCCGCCTGGACTGTGGCGCGCACGACGCACGCCCGCACGGTCTGGAACACCTGCCGCATGCACCAGGTCGTGCGCGTGCCGCAGCTGCCGGACGACCTCACGCACGCGCACTACAAGTGCTACGTGTACGTGCGTCCCGAGAAGCTGGCCCCCGGCTGGAGCCGCGACCGCATCGTCGAGGCCATCAATAAGCTGGGCGTGCCTTGTTACCAAGGCTCGTGCTCCGAGGTCTATCTCGAAAAAGCCTTTGACGATACCGGTTTCCGTCCTGTCGAGCGCTTGCCGGTGGCAAAGGAATTGGGCGAAACCAGCCTGATGTTCCTGGTCCACCCGACGCTCACCGGCCAGGAGATCGACCGCACCTGCACGGCGATCCACGAGGTGTTCACGGCCGCTGCCGGCAAGGCGGCTCCGCTCTAGCAAAACCCGGCTGCGTGCGAACCCAGCCGACATACCGGTAAACACCTGTGCTGGCTGGCAGGTGCAATAAATAGAAGAGGCGCAAGCCTCCCTGAAAGTGATGATGAGTAAGTTTGTAGATCGATTGCTTGCGCTGCCACGCTCGGTCAAGCGAGGGCTTGCACTGCTGGTGGATGTAAGTTTGTGCGTCGGGTGTGTCTGGATTGCCTTCGGCCTCAGGTTGGAGGAGTGGACCTTCCCTACCGAGCCGCAGGTGCGTGTCCTGATCGCTGCCGTGGGCCTGTCCGTGCCGATCTACGTTATCTCGGGCATGTACCGTGCGATCTTCCGGTTTTCGGGTGCCGACGCACTGATGGCGCTTGTGAAGGCCAGCACGGCGATCTGCTTGTTCTTCCTGCTGTTGTTCACTTTTATCGGCATTCCAGGGGTGCCTCGCAGCATTGGACTGGCCATTCCCCTGATGCTGTTCGTGACGGTCGGCGCCAGCCGCCTGTCGGTACGCTACCTGCTGGGTGCGCGCTACGTGCGCAATCCCGGACGGCGCGCGCTACCCCAGGTGATGATCTATGGCGCCGGCTCGGCGGGGCGTCAGCTTGCCAATTCGCTTGCGAGCGGCCAGGAAATGGTGGTGCGTGGCTTCATCGACGACGCACGCAACCTGCAGGGCGGGACGATCGACGGCCTGCGCGTGCACGCGGTGGCGGGTTTGCCGGCGCTGGTGAAGCAACGAGGCGTCACCGATCTGCTGCTGGCACTGCCGGCAGTGGGCCGCTCCCGGCGCGCCGAGATCATGCGCGTCATCCAGGACATGAAGCTGCCGCTGCACGTGCGTACCCTGCCTGGCCTGGCTGACCTGGCGCAGGGGAAGGTGCGCGTGCGCGATCTGCACGAGCTCGATATCGAAGACTTGCTGGGCCGCGATCCGGTGCCGCCCGACGACGACCTGCTGCACCGGAATATCCGCAACAAGATCGTGCTGGTCACGGGCGCGGGCGGCTCCATCGGCAGCGAGTTGTGCCGCCAGATCCTGAAGCTCGAGCCGCTCACGCTGATCCTCGTCGAACTGAGCGAATTCGCCTTGTACACCATCCATCAGGAACTGCAGGCAATCGCGGCTGGCAGCGGCGTGCGCGTGTTGCCGATGCTGGCGTCGGTGCGCGACGACGCGCGCATGCGCGAGATCATGCGCACCTGGCGGCCCGACACGATCTATCACGCGGCCGCGTACAAGCACGTGCCGCTGGTGGAACACAACCCCGCCGAAGGCGTGCGCAACAACGTGCTCGGCACCCTCGTCACGGTCAAGGCCGCGGCGGAATACGGCGTGCGTGATTTCGTGCTGATCAGTACCGACAAGGCGGTGCGGCCGACCAACGTCATGGGAGCGAGCAAGCGGCTTGCCGAGCTGGTGCTGCAGGGAATGGCGCTGCGTGGCAGCGCGACACGCTTTTCGATGGTGCGCTTCGGTAACGTGCTCGGCTCGAGCGGCTCGGTGGTGCCGCTGTTTCGCGAGCAGATCCGCTGCGGCGGGCCAATCACGCTGACCCATGCCGACATCACGCGCTACTTCATGACCATTCCTGAAGCGGCACAGCTGGTCATCCAGGCTGGTGCGATGGCCGAGGGCGGGGACGTCTTCGTGCTCGACATGGGAACGCCGGTGCGCATCATCGACCTGGCGCGGCGCATGGTCGAGTTGTCGGGACTGTCGCTCAGGAACGAAGACCAGCCCGAGGGCGATATCGAGATCGTCATTACGGCGCTGCGGCCAGGCGAAAAACTCTATGAAGAGCTGCTCATTGGCGATAACCCGACCGGCACCGCCCACCCGCGCGTGATGCGTGCGCGTGAAGATGCAATTGCCTGGGACCAGTTGATGACGAAGATGGCGACGCTGGAAGCGGCGCTGGCGGCGAACAACGTCGCCCAGATCAGGCTGATCCTGCACGGGCTGGTCGCGGGCTACCGGCCTGCGGACGAGATTGTCGACTGGGTGCACCTGGAACAGCTGCGGCAGGGCGAGGAGGCGGACCTGGTTGCCAACAGCTGAATGCAGGATGGTGCAGGAGAAGCGGATAGGGACGCGGTGGCGGCAAGACGCCCTGGCAGGCGTGTCAACTCAGGCGCAGGCTGTAGTGTTCAGCAGCTCGGGTCAGGCGCGGCGTCGGGCTGGTAGCAGACTCGGCCATTTCACAGACGGCCATCAAGTCGTCGGCCCATTGCGGAAAGGAAGGCTCCCCACCCGCGCTGACCGCGGCCTGGTATTCCTGAAGGGCTTCCTGTGCCATGCAGCGCAGCCGTCCGATCTTGTCCATGATTTCCTGCTGTGAATTGATAGTTACTGTTAGAAATAATATTGCAACATGTACACACATTCTCACGCGTGCACACAGTTTCGATATTACATGAACTCAGCCGTTTGATGTCGCACGCACCGTTCGAATTTGACAGTTGTTGTACGGAAACATCACGTCCGGTTCGGCTGTCCGCGTGCCCACTACGGTTTCGTTAGTTAGATACTTTGCCAAGTTGATCGAATTGAAAACATCCCGACGTAATCTCTACTGTGCGGTACTTGCTTCGCCGCTCATCACCGCCACTGCGGCCGCCCAGCCTGCGACCCCGCCTCAAGCATGGCTGTCCACGGGAGGGACCTCGCTGGCGACATCCGGCTCGTCAGGCACCCTGAACCTTCCCGACGGGCGCACGCTGCCTGACGGCGCCATGGTGTTCGGCGTGAACAATTACCTGGGCCCCAATTTCGCCCAGTTCGGCGACGCGGAAAACTATCAGTTCGCACTGGGCCTGCTGCCGCACCTCGAGATTTCAGCCCGCCTTGCGGAAATGAGCCCAGTCGAGTCCGGCAAGCGCGGCGCACGCGACCTGTCCGCTAACGTCAAGTTCATGCTGCCGCGCTTCTTCCGCTGGCAGCCGGACATTGCCCTCGGCGTCAACGACGTCAGTGGCGGTGCGGCCTATTTCAAGTCGACCTACCTGGTGGCGAGCGACCGCCTCGGTCCTGTGCGCTGGATTGCCGGCGTGGCCCGAGGCGAGGATTACCTGGGCAATTATTTTGCCAGTGCCGAAGTGCCGCTGTGGCGCAGCGGCGCATCGGTGATCCTCGAGCGTAACGGCGCGGCCAACAATGTCGGACTGCGTTACGAAAGTCCGGCTGTTCCCGTGCTGGCGAATGCGCGCTTCGTCGCCACCGCCCAGCGCGCTTTCGCCACCTCCACACCGGCGGGCAAGCCTTACGCACGCTCGGCCTTCGGTATCAACCTGGTGATTCCCGTCGGCGAGAACGGCAGGATATGGGATGTCCCGGCACGCCCGGCGCCGTCGGCGGTTGCCGTAGCCCAGGCCTATCCCCAGGCCGGCGCAGCGCCCGAGCCTGCGCCCGCGGCGGCGGCCGCCGCGCCCGGGCCGGTGCTGGCCGCGCCGCCGCGCCGTGCCGGCATGGACGCGAACGCGGCGTACGCATCGAAGCAGCCAGTCTTGCCACCGGTGGCGCCGCCCGCGCTTGCCGGCGATGCCATGGCGCGTATCCGTGACGCACTCGTGGCGGCTGGCCTGGAGCGCGTGCGCATCGGCAAGCGTGGCGCCGAGATGGTGGTCGAATACGAGAACCATCGCTATAACCAGAATGAAGTCGATGCCATCGGCGTCGCCCTGGGCGCGGCTGTCAGGCTGGCGCCGGCCGACATTCGCACGGTGTCCGTCGTGACCAAAAGGGCGGGACTGGCCTTGTACGGGACGTCCGTGGAGAGGGCGAGCTACCTGCGTTTCCTGGGGAACGGCCAGTGGCGTGAAGCGCAATCGGCGCTGTCCTTCCAGTTCCGCCCGAAGGCGGGCAGGGGCGTCCAGTGGCTCGACGTGGAAGAAGGGCCACGCGGCTATTCCCGCATCCGGGTCGAACCGCGCACCGTGCATTTCGTCGGCACCGAGAAGGGCCTGCTCGACTACAGCCTTGCCGCGAGTGTCCAGACCATCGTGCCGGCATGGACGGGCGCCGAGGTCTACACCAACTATGTGCAGACGGTGGCCGAGTCCGACGACGTGGCGCATGGTTTCCTGGGGTGGGCCCAGCAACGCAACGGCCTGCGCACCGCCGTGCTGAGCCAGGCGATCTGGCTGACCGACAGCATCGTCAACGTCACCTCGGCCGGCAAGTACATGTACGACCTCGACGGCGTGCAGAATGAGTCGACCTGGTTCGTGCCGGGTACTGGCGATCAGGTGCGCGTGCAATACAGCCACCTGCGCGAACAATTCCGCTACCGCTCGGACCACATCGAAGCGGGTCTGGTCTCATACATGTGGAACTACGCCCCCTTGAATGCGTCGGTCGAGGCCGGCTACCAGCGCTACCGTGGGGAGGACAAAGGGCCCTTCCTGCAGGTGAGCCGCTGGTTCGGCGATGTCCAGGCCCAGGCCTATCTCAAGAAGAGCGACGTCGAAATGCGCATCGGCTTCGGCCTGGCCATGCCGCTGACGCCGCGCAAGGGCATGAAGCCGGGCTGGACCCACGTGGAAGGCACGGGCAGTTACATGGCCCGGGTGGAAACCAAATACGCACGCCGCGGGGAGTGCAACTGCATCAACATGGGTGTGGTGGAAGAATTACCGATGGTATATGGCACGCGGGCGAACTATTTCAATCAGGGCCGAATCGGGCGCGAATATATCGTGCGCCAGATGCCGCGGATGCGAAATGCATTCCTGGAATATACGGACTTGATGAATCAGGAGTTTTAAATAATAGCCTCGCCGGTTCCGCGCATTTGGGCCGGCAAAGAGGCAGGTGACATTTGGGTGAGAATTGATCGCTTGTCTATTGCCAGGCAATTGGAAAGTTGCTGTCAGAAATGCACTGCTATATAGTGTTGTCGCTGATTGGCTGGCTGGGCGGTACCACGCATTTGTTCGAAAGCCGGTTTTTGCCGGAGTGCAGCGCGCACGACTTCGTTAATTAAGTATAACAACACAAAAAGGATGTATTGGATGAACAAGAGCTTTCAATTGAGCGCCGCTTGCAAACTGGTGCTGATGGCCGGCATGGTCTCTGCCCTGGCAGCCTGTGGTGGCGGCGGTGGCGATAGCGCGCCGCCACCGGTGGTGGTTGTGCCACCTCCTCCGGTTGTGGTCGTGCCGCCGCCGACGGTCAGCTATGCGATCACGATGAGCGGGACCGCCGCTACCGGCGCCGCCATCGCGGGTGCCACTGTGACCGCGACCTGCAAGACCGGTACTGCCACCGCCGTCACCGGCACCGACGGCTCCTATACCGTCAAGGTGGCGGTACCGGGTGAAGGTCCGTGCATCCTGTCGCTCACCCAAAACGGCGTGACCCTGCGCTCGATCGCCGCCGGCGATGGCGCCAAGGCCAACATCACTCCGCTGACCGAGATGTTCGTTGCCTATATTTCCACCTCGTCGGGCGCCGGCGTTGCTGCCACGCCAACCCAGCTGGCGCAGAACGCCAATGTGCGCGTCATCGTCGGTAACGCCACCATGATGACCGCCACCGCCAACCGCGTGGTCCAGCTCGTCTCGACGGCTGCCGGCGGCGTGTCCGTACCGAATGACTTCCTGTCGGCCACGCTGGTGCCGAAGAGCGCCACCAATCCTGGCAATGCCCAGGATGCGGTGCTGGAAGCCCTGAAGACGGCCAAGGTGGTCGGTGCCAATGGCGCCCCGATCGCGACCCTGCTCGAAAGCGTGCGCAAGGACGCTAGTGAAAACATCTTGACTGGTGGCACCGGCGGAACCACTGGTGGTAGCGGCGGCTGATAGCCATATCGCCGAATAAAAAACCGCGGCATATTGCCGCGGTTTTTTTATTCTGCAACGATACCGGATTATCGCGAGCCAGATATCCGAGGGTGAATGCCGTGCCGCATCAATCCCCCGGATACAGGACGTCGAATGAAGAAAATGAGCCAGGGCGACGGGCAAGCGGCCGCCGCGAGCGTCATTATTGCGTACATTCCTGGAATATATCCTCTTTAGCGCTCGCGTTGCGCTGCTATTTGCCCGCAAGCGCCGAAGCCGGATTAGCGCCAGCCGTGCAGGGCGATTCCGGCAAAGCCGGGCCAGGCCGAAAAATCGCGCTCGAGGCCAGGCAGCAGCTTGCGCAGGGCGTCGCGCTGGCCGTAAAAGCTCGTTGCGCTGCCATCGAGCGTGCGCTCGCCGCTCAGGCGATACCGGGGCAGGGTGACCTCCTTCACCGGCGCGCGCAGCACCAGCAGCGCGCGCTCCGTCCAGCTCGGCCAGCAGCAGTTCGCCCGCTTCGCCATCATCGGCGCGCACGTAGCGGCGCTGCACTTCGGCCCCCACCTTGCCCGCTTCCAGCGCAATGCGCACGCGCTTGCCGTACCGGGCACCCCAGTCGAGGAAGGGGACGGCGAAGCGGACAATCTGTTCCGGATCGGTACGGTAGTCCATCACCGCGATCGCGTCCGCCGCGCTGGCCAGGCCGTCCAGCAGCTCGGTCTTGTCCGACCACCAGAAGGGCACCACGAATTCGAGCGGCGTGCCCGCCGCGGCCTCATGCAGCGCGCGTGCCGTGTCGAGGTAGACGTGGTCGCGGTCCCGCGGTGCCAGCACGTCGTCGTCGAGCAGGTAGGGTTCGATATCGAACTGCATCGCGCGCAGCCGTTCGTCCGGCGCGACGGCGCGGTTGTAGGCGGCGTAAGCGCGGGCGCGGTCGACGGTGGCGGCGCGATGGTTGGGCAGCACCATGTGCGGGTCGCCTTCGACGGCCGTCACCGCGATGCCTGCGCGCCCGGCGCGGCGGACGAATGCGGCCAGGCGCGCAGGCTCGCGTACCTGCGCGCCGTCGAGGGTAACGACGATGAACAATTCCTTGATCTTTTCGCGCCCGGCCCAGGCCAGCAGGCCCTCGGCATCGTCGCGCCAGGCGGCGCGCTCCCAGATCCGGGGACGAACGCGACGCGACCGCCGCGGCCGGCTGGGCTTCGAGCGCCAGCGTGTCGAGCACCAGGGTTGCTTCCTCCTGCGGGCAGAGAATCACGAACTGGCGCCAGCTGGCGCGGTCGAGCGCCGCCGGCAAGGCCAGCTGTGCGCGCCGCGATGCCTTGGGGGGCCAGTTCGCCCGGGGATGCGAGGCTTCGCGCGCGGCCGACGCGGCGTCCGCCGCCTGGACGGAAAAGACGCCCGTTGCGGCATAGCTGGCCACCAGAAGCACGTTCGCGCGCGACAGGGTCCAGGGGCCATCGACCAGCACCCCGGCGGCGCGCGTGCCGGCCGCGCACTGCAGGCGCAGGCGGCCATCGGCCTGCTCCACGCGGACGCGTTCCTCGACGCCGAAGGGACGGATGCGGGCGTCGGCCAGCAGGTTGGCGCCCATCGGCTGCGGCCGCCGCGGCGGCGTCGCGCCCGGCGGGTCGGGCTGGGGCAGTTCGTGGCTGGACGGCGCGAAGGGCAGCTTGCCATGTGGGCCATACAGCAGGATGGTGCGCGCCGGGCGCTCCTGCGGCGGCAGCGGGTAGAGCGCGGCAACCTGGGCAGCCTCGACGCCGAGCGCAAGGCCGCGGCAAGCGGGGAGGCGGTGGCCACCACGGGACGTCGCCGCCAGGCAGCCTGGCGCGCACGCCTTCGGCCGGCGCGGCATCGGGCGGGCACCGGTAGAGGTGGGCGGCGTGGGCGCAGGAAGACATCAGGAAGAGCAGCGCGGGCAGCAGCCGTTTCATGGCGCGTCGCGCCCTTTGTCGGCCGGCAGGGGGTCATCGGATGGGGCCGGCGGCGCAGCGGTGGCCGGCGCCGGCGCGTTCTCTGCCGCCCAGTTGCCCTTGCGTTTCATCGCGCCCCAGGTCGACTCTTTCCCGCGCAGCCAGCGCCACAGGCCGATCAGGCGCCACCAGGTATTGAGCTGACGGTAGCCGAAGTTCTCGAGGATCACGATCAGGCCCAGCATCAGCAGCTGCTTGCCGCGCGGGTAGAGGTGGAAGGACATCTCTTCCAGCAGCAGGCCCGAGGCCGACAGCAGGATGCCCAGTCCCAGGGCGACGAACAGGAACGCCCCGAAAGCCACCCAGGAGACCAGGCCGGTGAGGAAGGCGTAAGTCATGAAGATGTAGCCGCCCAGTTCGATCACCGGTCCCAGCCACTCGAAGAAGAGCATGAAGGGAAAGGCGAGCCAGCCGGCCACGCCGCCGTTACGCGAGAACATCAGCCCCCAGTTGGCGTTCAGGCTTTCGGCCAGGCCGCGCTGCCAGCGCACGCGCTGGTTCTTCAGCGTCGCCATGTCCTCCGGGGCCTCGGTCCAGCACACCGGGTCGGGCACGAATTCGATGCGGTAGGGCTGGCGCTTCTCGCGCAGCGTGCGGTGCATGCGCACGACGAGCTCCATGTCTTCGCCGATGGTGTCGGGGCGGTAGCCGCCGGCCAGCACCACCGCGTCCTTGCGGAAGACGCCGAAGGCGCCGGAAATGATCAGCATGCCGTTCAGCGACGACCAGCCGAGCCGGCCGAACAGGAAGGCGCGCAGGTATTCGACGACCTGGAACAGGGCTAAGGCGTTCGTCGGCAGGCCCACGCGGGTGAGGAAGCCGCCCGATACTTCGCAGCCGTTCGCCACGCGCACGGTGCCGCCGGTGGCGACCATGGTCGGGTCGCGCAGGAAAGGCTCGGTGACCTTCGAGAGGCTGTCGCGCTGCAGGATCGAATCGGCGTCGACGCCGCAGAACAGCGGGTAGCGCGAGGCGTTGATGCCGGCGTTGAGCGAGTCGGCCTTGCCGCCGTTGAACTTGTCGATGACGCGCACGTTCGGGTAGCGCGTCGAGCGGTAGATCTGGCGCACTTCCTTGGTGGCGATCTGGCGCCGGTAGGCCTCGGGGAAGGGTAGCAGCGCGAATTCGCGCTTCAATACGTCGAGGGTGGCGTCTTTCGAGCCGTCGTTGATGACGACGATCTCGAACTCGGCATAGGTCAGCTGCAGCATCGAGCGGATCGAGGCGGCGATCGTCGCTTCCTCGTTGTACGCGGGCACCAGGATGCTGACCGGCGGCTCCAGGCCGGAATAGGCGCGCGGCAGGTTGTCGAGGAACTGCTCCTGGCCGCGCCGGCGCAAGGTGCGCAGCGAGAACAGGTTCAGCAGCAGATAGCCCCCGTTCAGTGCGATGAAAAAGCACAGCACGAACCAGGTGATGAAAGCGACGAGGAGGTTGCCCGTGTTCATGTCATCCCGCTTTCTGCCATCGCCTGCGACAGCATGTCGGCGGCGAAGCGGTCGGTCAGGGAAGCGCGCAGGCTTTCGAGTTCGGCGCGCGACAGGGCGGGCAGCTCCAGCAGCGCCTGGGCCGCGCGGTAGCGTACCCACCATTCGCGGTCGGCGAGCAGGGCCAGCAGGCGGTCGGCATCGGCGCGCCCGCCAACCCGGCCCAGCGCGCGCGCAGCCTGGACGCGCACCTGCCAGTCGGCATGCGCCAGCAGCGCGCGCACTTCCGCGATCGTCTCCGGCGTACGCACGCTGCGCAGGCCGGCGATCACCACCGGCATCGCTTCGCTCAGGAGCGCGGTACGCAGCACGCCGGCCGGCAGGGTCACGTGCAGGGCCTCGGCGATGCGCAGCGCGCGCGGCAGGCGCGCCGGTTCGAGGTCGGGAAGGATGCGCGCCAGCGCGACGGTGGCCGGGGCGATGGCCTGCTGCAGGATGCCGGCCGCCAGCGACAGCGCCCAGTCCTCGCGCTGGATGAACAAGGGCACCATGTAGTCGGCGGCGGCGCGCGGATCGATGCGCACCAGCGCCCATAGCGCGGTCAGGGCGACGGTGTTGTCGGCCTGGCCGGCCATGCGCAGCAGCGCCGGCCAGGCGTCCTTGTCGCGCATGTGGCCGAGCACGAGCGCGGCCAGCAGGCGCGCCGTGCGCGTGCCGCGTTCGAGCAGCACCCGCGCGTGGGCGTCGATGCCGAGGCGGCGCGCGACCTCGTTGAGCGCATCGCTGGCCTCGCCGCGCAGCGAACCCTGCAGGTGCGCCCAGAGGCGCAGGAAAGGCAGGCGCTCGGCGGGGTGCAGCGGCGGCAGGGAGAGGGGTGCCTCGCCGACGATGGCGGCGTTGAGCAGCGGGCGCCAGCGCGCCAGCACGCGCGCCTCGTTGCGTTCGCTGCGGCGCAGCACGATGCGCATGCCGACGATCTGCAGGGCAAGCAGGATCGTGAGCAGCAGCGCCCCAGGCCGGTCCAGATGGCGGCAGCGATGAAGGCATCGGAGGACGGCGTCAATGCCGGTCCAGGCGGGCTAGGCCCCCGGCCGCAGGTAGCGGCGCACGCGCGCCAGCAGCTCCGGGGCTGGAACGGCTTGATGACGAAGTCGCTGGCGCCGGCGTCGAGCGCGCGCACGGTGTCGCGCTCGGTGTTCTTTGCGGTGAGCATCAGCACGGGGATATCGCGCCAGAGCGGCTGGGCGCGGATCAGGGCCACGATTTCGAACCCGTCGACATACGGCAGCATCACGTCGAGCAGCACCAGCGCCGGCGGCTCGGCCTGCGCAATATGGGCAGACGCGGCCCGGCCGTCGGCCATGTGCACGACCTGGTAGCCCTGGCGCTCGAGCATGAAGCGCAGGACTTGCGAGATGTGTTCGTCGTCCTCGACGATGAGGACGGTGGGCGCCGGGCCCGCTGTTGTGTGCATGCGCTGACGGATTCGGGAATAGTGCAATGGTTGACTGCGGCAACATTATAGCCAACCCGCATGGTGCCGGGCGCGCCAGCCGGGCAGCCTCTTGGAAATATACTCAAATTCGTCATTTCCGTTGCTGACTGGCAACGCAGGGCTGGGTGCCGCGGCTAGCGTCCACGCAGCGGGTCGAGCAGGCCGCGCAGGTCGTTGTGGTCGAGCTCGTACATGAGCGACAGCAGTTCGCCCAGTTCGCCGCGCGGAAAGCCTTCGCGCGCGAACCAGCCGAGGTAGTGGCCGGGCAGGTCGGCGATCTTGCGGCCCTCGTATTTACCGTACGGCATCTCGCGCGTGAGAAGCAGGAGCAGGTGTTCGGGTGTCATCGTGGTGCCACTTTAGCAAAGAGTGCGAAAGGCGTAGCATGGACGCTACGAACGCTCGACTGGGAGAATCGTCATGAACCAAGATTTCGACCTGGACCGCTTCGTCGCCGCCCAGGACCCCGTGTATTCCACCGTCCTCGCCGAGCTGCGCACGGGCAGGAAGCGCAGCCACTGGATGTGGTTCGTGTTCCCGCAGATCCAGGGCCTGGGCAGCAGCGAGATGGCGCGCCGCTATGCGATCGCCTCGAGCGACGAAGCCGCCGCCTACCTGGCGCATCCCGTGCTGGGGCCGCGCCTGCGCGAGTGCGCCAGGCTGGTCGCCATCCACGACGACCGCGCCATCGGCGAGATCTTCGACAGCCCGGACGACCGCAAATTCCATTCCTCGATGACCCTGTTCGCCGACGTCGCGCCCGACGAAGCCGTGTTCCGGGGCTGCCTCGACACCTTCTTCGATGGCGAGCCAGATGCCGCCACGCTGGAACGCCTTTGAAGCCGCGGTGTCAGGAATTCTTGAAGTCGATTTTCAGGGGCAAACTCGGCGCCTGCCAGCGGTAGCGGCGGTCGAGCACGTCGCGTTTCGGTTCGGCGCCGCGCCAGTCGATGCCGAGCAGGCGGGTCAGGCTGTAGCCGAGCCAGTCGCCGCGTACCGGGGCGCTCAGCCCTTGCGCCGGCGCCGCCCGGTCGAACGAACTCCACAGCATCAGCGGGATGCGGTAGCCGTCCGGCGTGGTCGCGCTGTGGCCGGCGCGGTCGATCGTATGGCCCACTTCCTGGCCGTGGTCGGACAGGTAGACCCAGACCTGCTTGCCGGAAGCCTGGCGCGACAGGTCGAGCGTGGCCGCCACGGTGCTGTCGTGGTAGCGCACCGCCGAATCGTAGTCGTTGCGCAGTTCGCGCAGCCAGGCCGGACGCCCGGCTGCGCGCAGGCGCGCGTCGACGCCGTCGCTGGCACCCGCGAAGGGCTCGAGGCCGGCCGGGTGGCGCATGCGGTAGTGCGGATGCAAGCCCAGCATGTGCAGCACGATCAACTTGCGCGGCGCCGGATCGACCAGCGCCGCGCGTGCCACCGGCAGCACCTGTTCGTCGAGGGCGCGCGAGCCGCGGCCCGGCATGTTGTTCAGGATGCTCACCTGGTCGGCCAGGCGCGCATGCTCCTGCTCGATGGCGAGGTCGTTGTGGTTGCTGATCCAGAAGGTGCGGTAGCCGGCGGCCCGTGCCAGCGCCAGCAGGTGCACGCGCTCCTGCGCTTCCGGCGCGCCGAAATAGAACAGGTTGCGCAGGGCCGGCACCGTCGAGGCGTTGACCGACCAGGCATGGCGGAACACCTGCATCTGCCCGCCCAGCACGCGCTGGCGCTCGAACAGGGCGGGCGAGGTCGGGCGCGGGTAGCCATAGCTGCTGAGGTTACTGCGGTTCATGCTCTCGCTGATGACGAGCACCAGCGTGTCGGGACCGTCGGCCGACAGCACGGGCTTGATCGCGGCGGCGCCGGCCAGCAGTTCGCTGCGCTGGCGGCCGAGGCTGGCCCATTGCTGGCGCAGGTCGCCCACGTCCCGGGCCCATTGCGGCCAGAACAGCAGCGGATGGTGGCGGCGCCAGGGTTTGCTGACCAGGCTGCCCACCACCAGCGCGAACAGCAGGATGGCGAGCACGATGGTCCAGCCGCGCGGCCCGGGCAACTTCGGCGGCGAGCGCCACCAGAGCACCTGTCCCAGCCCCAGCGCTGCGCTCCACAACAGCCCGAACGCGCCCCAGGCCAGCAGGTCGCGCCAGTACATATTGACGAATTCGCGCGATTCCTCGCCTGTGGTGTTGGCGACGGCGGAGAGGACCATCGAACTGTTCGGCAGGGCGTCGTAGGCGGCGAGCAGGAAGCCGCGCACGGCGCCGTCGAGCACGAAGCCCAGCCCGAGGGGCGAAGCAGCAGAGCAGGCCCTGCACGCTGCGCCGGCGCGGGGTGCCCAGCGGCCACCACAGCCAGAACCAGGCAGGCAGCGCCAGCACCAGCATCTGCCAGGCGCGCGTGCCCGGTGGACCGGCGAGGATGGCGGCGGCCTGGGGCAGGGCCGTCAGCAGCAGCGGCAGCGCGCGCTGCACTGCGCCAGGCAGGCGCGTGGGCGATGTGACGGGAGCGGCGAGCTCGTCGAGGCAGGATTGCATGGGTCCGGGATGCTGGGGAAACGGATCAGGCCACCGCGCCGGCACGCGGCGGGCAGCGTGGGCAGGTGTGGCGTAAACGGACGACAAGGCGCTTCGATGGGGTCATGCAGGCTCGCAGGTGAAGGTTGCGGTACTGATTTCGCACCCGGTGGTAATCTTGATTGCGGTGCGGAAAGATTACCCGGTGCGGGTCAAGTGTATACCGTCGAGCGACGTATGCACGTTACGATTGGAAAATTTTTTTGGGCATGGCAAGTTTTACAGCACGCCGGGCGTAGCGCACGGCGCACGCGGCGGCACGCTTGATGGGACATGCGCGGGAGCGCTTCACGTTGTGCGTATAATCCGGCGGGTAACCGTCCTTCTTAATTAGAAAATAACAAACATGGCTTCATCCGAAAACATCAGCATGGCGGTCTTCTGCGACTTCGAAAACGTCGCACTGGGCGTGCGCGATGCGAATTACGAAAAGTTCGACATCAAACCCGTGCTCGAGCGGCTCCTGCTCAAGGGCAGCATCACGGTCAAGAAAGCCTATTGCGACTGGGATCGCTACAAGGGCTTCAAGTCGACCATGCACGAAGCGAACTTCGAGCTGATCGAAATCCCGCATGTGCGCCAGTCCGGCAAGAACTCGGCCGACATCCGCCTCGTGGTCGACGCGCTCGACCTCTGCTACACGAAGTCGCACGTCAACACCTTCGTCATCATCAGCGGTGATTCCGACTTTTCGCCGCTGGTCTCCAAGCTGCGCGAAAACAACAAGCAGGTGATCGGCGTGGGCGTCAAGCAGTCAACCTCCGACCTGCTGGTGGCGAACTGCGACGAATTCATCTTCTACGACGACCTGGTGCGCGAAGTGCGCCGCGCGGCTGCGAAACGCGATGAACGCAAGGCGCAGCCAAGCAAGCGTCCGGGCGACGACCGCCGCAAGGAAGAACTCGACGCGCGCAAGACGCAAGCCCTGGAAATGGTCGCCGAGACCTTCGACGCGCTGGTCTCCGAGCGTGGCGACACCGGCAAGATCTGGGCTTCGCTGCTGAAGGACACCCTCAAGCGCCGCCGTCCGGAATTCTCCGAGGTGTACTTCGGCTTCCGCACCTTCGGCAACCTGCTGGAGGAAGCGCAGGCGCGCGGCCTGTTCGAATTCGGCCGCGACGAGAAGTCGGGCACCTATGTGTTCCGCAGCAGCAGTGCGCCGGCCATGCCGGCGCTGGAAGGGATGGCCAGCGCCGATAGCGTGGCCGACTTGCCGGGAGCTCCTGGCGAGGATGCCGCGCCACCGGTCGAAGCCAGGGAAGAGAACAAGGCCAAGGGCCGCAGCCGTGGCGGCCGTGGCCGCAAGAACACGCGCGGCGAGGTGCCCTTCGTGGCGGTGACGCCGGACGAGGCCGTCCAGGCGTCGGACGATCAGGAAGTGCTCGAGCCCATCGTCGAAGAGGCCGCGTTCGACATTGCCCAGTCGTGGCCCACACCAGTGGCCGACGAGGCGGAGGTGCCGGTTGCCGAAGAGGCAGCACCGCTGCCGGAGACGGCTTCTGCCGAGCCGGCCAAGAAGGAAAAGCGCCGTGCGCCACGCAAGGCGGCGGGCAGGAAAGCACCGGCGGCGGATGCCGCGCCGGCCGACCTTGCTCCGGCCGATGCCCCTGCGGACGAGGCCCCGGCGGCCGAGGTGCCCGTGGCCGAGGTCGCAGCGCCGGTGGCGGCGATGGCGATGGATGATGCGGACGAGGAAGACGAACACGCCTTGCCGGACGACGTCAACGGCAACGTGGCGCCCGGCGAGAACGCCACGCGTGCGAAAGCCGGCCGCGGCGCACCCGCGCGTCCGGCACGCAAGCCGGCTGTGCGCAGCCGTCGTCCCGCCAAGCCGAAGGGATCGTCGGGTAATTCCTGACCGCTCCCGGCCGCGCGTCAAGGCGCGGCCCTGACCGGCCGGGCAGTACAGGGAAGGTCGTTCAACCGTCGTCGACAAAGGAGTCGCCATGCGTGTGCTTGCCGGATTGCTGCTGTCCCTGATTGCCGTCCTCCAGCCCGCGCTGGCCGCCCCGCCCGCGCCGGCGGCCAGCCATCCCATCCTCGGGATCTGGAAACTGAGCCTGCCCGACCTGCGCTGCTCGGAAACCTACCGCTTCCGCGGCGACGGCACCACCCTGGTGACCTCCGCCGAGGAGGTGTCCGAAAGCGAATACCGCATCCCCGACAAACCCAGCGCCAGGGGCTTCTACAAGCTGGAAGACCGCATCGTCAAGGACAACGGCAAGAAGGATTGCGCCGGCGAGATCATGAAGGTGGGCACCCAGGCGACGAATTTCGTGCGCTTCCATCCGTCGGGAGCGCTGTTCCTGATGTGCAGCGACGAGACGATGCAGGCCTGTATCGGGCCGTTCGAGCGGGTGGAGGGGGAGGAGACCTGATTCCTGGCTGACGGCTCCGGCGGTTGTAGGGTGGGCTCTCGAGCCCACGCGGGATCACGGGTGGCATGGCGGCGAAATCGCTCTGATACGTGTCGTCCGCGTTGACCGATGGGGTGTTCCGCGACACGAAAGACAGCGTGGACACAGGTGTCCACCCTACGTATCGCGAGTATCGTTGGTCGCGGCAGTCCGTAGGGTGGACTCCCCGAGTCCACGCGGTATCACGGTGTGCATGACGGCGAAATCGCTCCGATACCTGTCGTCCGCGTTGACCGATTGGGTGTTCCGCGACACGAAAGACCGCGTGGACACAGGTGTCCACCCTACGTATCGCGAGTATCGTTGGCCGCGGCAGTCCGTAGGGTGGACTCCCCGAGTCCACGCGGTATCACGGTGTGCATGGCGGCGAAATCGCTCTCACCCATGTCGTCAGGGAGAACTGGTCGGGTATTCCGCGACACGAAAGACCGCGTGGAGTCATTGAAGCCGGGGGGCATTGAAGCTGGGAGCTTCAATGCAATGACGTGTCCACCCTGGGTATGGCGGTGCATCGCCCGCCAACGATCATCACCGGCCGCGGTAGTCGGGTACCGCGCGAGGGTGTATATTGCTGTGCGAAACGTATATCACCCACGCACACATGTCCCCGGTTCTCCTCTTCTGCATCCTCATCGCCTATTTCGCGCTGCTCCTGGGCGTGGCCTGGGCCACCTCGCGCAACGCCAACAACGACAGCTTCTTCATCGGTAACAAGAGCAGCAACTGGATGCTGGTCGCCTTCGGCATGGTCGGCACCACGCTTTCCGGCGCGACCTTCATCAGCGTGCCGGGCGCGGTCGGCAAGGATGGCTTCGGCTATGGCCAGATCCTGATCGGCTACGTCATCGGCTACATCGCCGTGGCCTATATCCTGCTGCCGCTGTACTACCGCCTGAAGCTCACCTCGATCTACCACTACCTGCAGGTGCGCCTCGGACGGCGCGCCTACCAGAGCGGCGCCGGCTTCTTCATCGTCTCGCGCCTGCTGGGCTCGACCGCGCGCCTTTACCTGGTGGTGAACATCCTGCAGGCGCTGATCCTCGACGGCCTGGGCATTCCGTTCTGGCTGACCACGCTGGTGATTCTCGCCATGATCCTGATGTACACCTACCAGGGCGGCGTGAAGACCATCGTCTGGACCGATACCCTGCAGACCTCCTGCATGCTGTTCGGCCTCTTCGCCTGCGCCTGGTTCCTGCTCGATGCGCTGGGCATGTCGGTGCCCCAGAGCCTGGACGCGATGCGCTCAGAGGGCCTGGCGCGCATCTTCACGACGGACTTCGACAGTCCCAACTTCTTCCTCAAGCAGATCGTCGCCGGCGTCTTCATCGTGCTGACGATGACGGGCATGGACCAGGAAATGATGCAGAAGACGATCTCGGTGAAGACGCTGGCCGACTCGCAGAAAAACCTCCTGAGCCTGACCGCCGTGCTGGTGGTGGTGCTGTCGGCCTTCCTCTTCCTCGGCGGCCTCTTGTACCTGTATGCGCCCACCGTCGGCGTGGCGGCCACCGGCGACAGGATCTTCCCGGCCGTGGTGATGGGGCATTTACCAGGCGCGGTGCAGATCATCTTCCTGATCGCGCTGGTGTCGGCCCTGTTTCCGAGTGCCGACGGGGCCATTACCGCGCTCACCTCGACCTTCTGCATCGACATCCTCGGCATCCAGCGCCGCGCGGACCTGAGTCCGGCCGCCCAGGAAAGCCTGCGCCGGCGCGTGCACCTGGGCTTTGCCGCGTCCTTCCTGTTCCTGGTGCTGGGCTTCAAGCTGATCGACGAGCCGAGCATGATCAATATCATCCTGAAGCTGGCGGCCTATACCTATGGCCCGCTGCTCGGCTTGTTCGCCTTCGGCATGCTGACGCGGCGTACGCTGCACGACCGCCTGGTGCCCTTCGTGACAATCGGCGCACCGATTCTTTGCGCGGTTCTTGAGTTTTATCAGCAATATTTGCTCGGAAGCTACCGACTGGGCCTTGAACTGCTGATTCTCAATGGCATACTCGTATTCGCCGGCCTGTTCGCAATCTCGAAGGCGGAGAGCGCGGACAACCTGGCGCTCACGGCCTGACCTTTTATTTCATTTAGCGGAGTCCTGATGTCCTTCAAGCCCATGTCTACCCTGCGCCGCGGCTTCGGCGCGTTCTGGCGCGGCCTCGACGCCACCCGGCGCTTCGTGCTCAATGCCCTGTTCCTGCTGGTGCTGGTGATCCTGATCGTCGCCCTGAGCAGCGGCGGTCCGAAGCCGCTGGGCGCGAAGACCGCGCTGGTGCTCGAGCTGCGCGGCGACCTGGTCGAGGAGCACAGCGGCGACCTGCGCGACGCGCTGCTGTCGAACGTCGGCGGCGAAGTGCGCCGTACCGTCGAACTGCGCGACCTGCTCAACGTGCTCGAAGCGGCGCGCAAGGATGAGAACATCGGCAGCGTCGTGCTGCTGCTCGACGAACTCGACGGCGGCGGCATGGCCATGCTGCACGAGGTCGGCGCCGCGATCGACCGCGTCAAGGCCGCCGGCAAGCCCGTCGTCGCCTGGGGCGGCAGCTTCGACCAGAAACGCTACCTGCTGGCCTCGCACGCCACCGAGGTGTACATGCACCCGATGGGCATGATCCTGATCGAAGGCTTCGGCCACCACCGCAATTATTACCGCGACGCCCTCGACAAGCTGGGCGTGACGGTCAACCTGATCAAGGTCGGCACCTACAAGAGCGCCGCCGAGCCCTTCATCGCCAACGGCCCTTCGCAGGCCGCCAGCGAAGCCGACGCCTACCTGTATGGCGCTCTCTGGCAGAACTATACGGGCACCGTCGAGAAGAACCGCAAGATGGCTGCCGGCGCCCTGGCGCGCGGCATCGACCAGCTGCCGCAATTGATGGACGCGAGCGGCGGCAACGCCGCCAAGGTCGCGCTCGACCTGAAGCTCATCGACGGCATCAAGACGCGCGACGAAGTGCGCAGCATGATGGTCAAGCGCGGCGTCTATGACGAGGCGGCCAAGAGCTTCCGCCAGGTGTCGTATGGCGACTACCTCGCGCGCCATCCGCAGCCGGCCTTCGGCGACGCGGTCGGCGTGATCGTCGCCGCCGGCGAAATCACCGACGGCCAGGGCGGCCCGGGCACGGTCGGCGGCCGCTCGACCGCCAACCAGATCCGCCAGGCCCGCGAGGACGACAGCATCAAGGCCGTCGTGCTGCGCGTCGATTCGCCTGGCGGCAGCGCCTACGGTTCGGAGCTGATCCGCCGCGAACTGGAACTCACGCGCGCGGCCGGCAAGCCGGTCGTGGTCTCGATGGGCAACGTCGCCGCGTCGGGCGGCTACTGGATGTCGATGGCATCCGACGAGGTCATCGCCGACCCGGCCACCATCACCGGCTCGATCGGCGTGTTCGCGCTGCTGCCGACCGCCGACAAGGTAGCTGACAAGCTGGGCGTGCACACTGCCGGCGTGACCACGACCTGGCTGGGCGACGCCTACAACCCGCTGCGTCCGCTCAACCCGCGCTTCGGCCAGTTGGTCCAGTCCAGCATCAACAACGTCTACCGCGAATTCACCACCAGGGGCCGCCGTCGCGCGCAAGACCACCCCGGCGAAAATCGACGAAGTCGGCCAGGGCCGCGTCTGGACCGGCGCCCAGGCCAGGAGCGCGGCCTGGTCGACCGCCTCGGCAGCTATGACGACGCGTTGCGTTCGGCTGCCAAGCGCGCCAAGCTCGGCGACGATTTCCGCGTCACCTACGTCGAGCGGCCGGGCACGGCGCTGGAGCGTTTCCTGTCCATGTTTGGGGTGTCGGCGGCACAGGTGTTCACCATCCGGTGAAGCTGGGCCTGCTCCCCGACGGCCTGCCGAACGCGCTGCCGGCCGGCGCGGCGGCGCATGTCGCCAGGGACCTGGGCTGGCTGTCCGAGCTGGCCGATGGCAAGAAGCCATTTGCCGCCGTGACGCACTGCCTGTGCGAAATGCCGTAAGGTCGACTCGATTCATGTAGCGAGTTTGTATCCGTTGTTACAATTGTAAGAAGAGGGCCCCGGGTAATCCGGGGCTTTTTTCGTCTGCGCTTCCAGCATCCGGCCTATGGCAGGCAGGGCGTAAAGCGGCGTAAAGAACGTCGACCTGCCTGTATTTACCGCTCCGGATGTCGGTTGCACTATGTACGTTACGAAACATAGTGTGCCGATTCGTCATGCTACATTCCAAGCTCATTGCATAGCACTCAGCGCGCCTGATAAAGGCCCCATTGCAGCGTTGCATCGTCTCGGCGTACTTTCGTACTGTCTTCGACGGTGCGCCTTGCACTGGAGCCTTTCTCAGGCGCGCTCGGTCGCAGACCGAATAACAAGGATGAGCATGGATTCGAACGTTTCCCCCAACAAGGCTCCGAAAACCGACACCGAACGCCGCCGCGGCAAGCGCATCGGCACCATCGTCGCCGTGCTGGCGATGGCGGCGCTGGCCGCACTGGCCTGGTACCTGACCCATCGCACGCCGCAGGGCGCGGGCGGACCGGGTGCGGCCGGCACCCAAGGATCTGCTGGCGGGGGACGTGGCGGCGGCGCACCTGGCGGGGGCGGCGGCCGCGGCGGGCGCGGGGCGCCGGCCACCACCGTCGGCGTGGCGACGGCCGAGCAGGCGAACATTCCGGTCACGCTCGAGGCCTTGGGAACGGTGACGCCGGCGGCCGTGGCCACCGTGCGCCCCCAGGTCTCGGGGTGCTGCAAAGATCCTCTTCACCGAAGGCCAGATGGTGCGCGCCGGCCAGGTGCTGGCCACGATCGACCCGCGCCAGTCGGAAATCGCCCTGTTGCAGGCCACGGGCCAGCGCCAGCGCGACGAAGCCCAGCTGGAAAACGCGCGCCTGCTGCTCTCGCGCTACCGCACGCTGCTCGAACAGGACTCGATCGCGCGCCAGGAAGTCGACACCCAGGCCGCGCTCGTGCGCCAGCTGGAAGCGACCGTGAAAACCGATACCGCGGCCGAGAACCTGGCGCGCCTGAACCTCTCCTACGCGCAGGTGAAGGCGCCGATCTCGGGCCGTGTCGGCCTGCGCACGGTCGACATCGGCAACCTGGTCGGCAGCGGCGACGCCAACGGCATCGCCGTCATCACCCAGTTCTCGCCGATCGACGTCGAATTCGCCGTGCCCCAGGACCAGGTCCCCGAACTGCAGGGCCGCATCGCCGAGAACGCGAAGCTGCCGGCGACCGCCCTGGACCGCACCCGCAGCACGACGCTCGCCACGGGCCGCTTCGCCGCGCTCGACAACCAGGTCGATACCCAGACCGGCACCGTGCGCGCGAAAGCCCGTTTCGACAATGCCGACAACAAGCTTTTCCCCAGCCAGTTCGTCAACCTGCGCCTGCAGATCCGCACCATCGAGAACGCCGTGGTGGTGCCCGTGAACGCACTGCGCCACGGCGCCGACGGCGACTTCGTCTACGTGCTCAATGAAGCCGCGCGCACGGTTTCGCTGCGCAAGGTCAAGCGCGGGCAGGCGACTGTCGATCGCATCCAGGTGAGCGAGGGCCTGAAGGCGGGCGAGAAAGTGATCACGGAAGGGGCCGACCGGCTGAAGGATGGAGCGAAGGTGACCCTGCCGGGCGATCGGCCGCAGGGAGCTGCGGGCGGGCAGCGCGGGCAGGGCGCTGCACGTGGCCAGGGTGCCCAGGGCGAGCGTCCGCGCCGCCAGCGCGAAGGAGCGGGCCAATGATGGGTTTCGTAGGGTGGGCTCTCGAGCCCACGCGGTATGACGCATCCATGTCGAAACCGTCCCGCATCGCGCGCGCGTCGTGTGCGAACACGGTCGTGGTCGATCATCCGTTCAATCCGCGTGGGCACGAGTGCCCACCCTACGGGTCAATGGTGCACCCATGAGCCCCTCCGGCCCCTTCATCCGCCGCCCGGTCGCCACAGCGCTCCTGATGCTGGCCATCGTGCTGGCCGGCCTGGTCGGCTACAAGTTCCTGCCCCTGTCGGCACTGCCCCAGGTCGACTTCCCGACCATCCAGGTGCAGACCCTGTATCCCGGCGCCAGTCCCGAGGTCATGTCGCGCACCGTCACCGCCCCGCTCGAACGCCAGTTCGGCCAGATGTCGGGCCTGACGCGCATGAGTTCGACCAGCGCGGCGGGCGTGTCGGTGGTGACGCTGCAGTTCGGCCTCGGCCAGACGCTGGACGTGGCGGAACAGGAAGTGCAGGCCGCGATCAATGCCGGCGGCTCGCTGCTGCCGGCCGACCTGCCGGCGCCGCCCGTCTACGCCAAGGTGAATCCGGCCGACGCCCCCGTGCTGACGCTGGCGATTACCTCGGATACGTTGCCGCTCACGGAAATCCAGAACCTGGTCAACACGCGCCTGGCCCTGAAGATCAGCCAGGTCTCGGGCGTGGGCCTGGTCTCGCTCTCGGGCGGACAGCGCCCCGCGGTGCGCATCCAGGCCGATACCGAGGCACTGGCCTCGCACGGCCTGGGGCTCGACACGCTGCGCAGTGCGATCACGGCGGCGAATGCCAACAGTGCCAAGGGCAGCTTCGACGGCCCGACGCGCGCCTATGCGATCAACGCCAACGACCAGCTGGTCACCGTCGACGATTACAAGAACCTGATCGTCGCTTACCGCAACGGCGCGCCGGTGCGCCTGGAAAACGTGGCGCGCGTGGTCGACTCGGCCGAGAACGTGCGCCTGGGCGCCTGGGCCAACCTGAAACCCGCGATCATCCTGAACGTGCAGCGACAGCCCGGCGCGAACGTGATCGCCACCGTCGACGCCATCAAGGAGCGCCTGCCGGAACTGCAGGCCGGCCTGCCAAGCGCCCTGCGCCTGGACGTGCTGTCCGACCGCACCACGGGCATCCGCGCCTCGGTCGAACACGTGCAGATCGAGCTGCTGCTGGCCGTGGTGCTGGTCGTGCTGGTGATCTTCGCCTTCCTCCACAGCGTGCGCGCCACGGTGATCGCCAGCCTGGCCGTGCCGATCTCGCTGGTCGGTACCTTTGGCGTGATGTACCTGCTCGGCTACAGCCTGAACAACCTGTCGCTGATGGCGCTGACGATCGCCACCGGCTTCGTCGTCGACGACGCCATCGTCATGATCGAGAACATCGCGCGCTATATCGAAGAGGGCGAAAAGCCAATGGCGGCCGCCATCAAGGGCGCGGCGCAGATCGGTTTCACCATCATCTCGCTGACGGTGTCGCTCATTGCCGTGCTCATTCCGCTGCTGTTCATGGGCGACGTGGTTGGCCGCCTGTTCCGCGAGTTCGCCGTGACGCTGGCCATTACCATCCTGATTTCGGGCCTGGTGTCGCTGACGCTGGTCCCGATGATGTCGGCGCGCTGGCTGCGCAGCCATGAGGAAGAAAAACCGGGCAAGTGGGCGCGCAAGACCCAGGCCTTTTTTGAGCGCGTGATCCACAAGTACGACCGTGGCCTCGAGTGGGTATTGGCGCGCCAGGGCCTGACCCTGATCGTCGCACTTGCCACGCTGGGGCTCACCGCCTTGCTGTGGGTGGTGATCCCGAAAGGCCTGTTCCCGACCCAGGACACGGGCCAGCTGCAGGCGCGGGTGGAAGCGCGCCAGGCGATTTCATATGCGCGCATGGCCGAGATGCAGCAGGCGGCGGCCAAAGCCATACTCGAGGATCCAGAAGTGGAGTCGCTGGCATCCAATGTCGGAGTCGATGCCGCCAACAACACGATGCTCCACACGGGCACCATGCTGATCAACCTCAAGCGCGATCGCGACGGGGATCTGGATGAGATCATGGACCGGCTGCGGAAGCGCGTTGCGAACGTGGCGGGCGTCACGCTCTACCTGCAGCCCACCCAGGACCTGACCATCGATGCCGAAACGGGGCCTACCCAGTACCGGGTGTCGCTGGAAGGCGCCGACAATGCCATGGTCATCGACTGGGCAAACAAACTGGTCGCGCAGATGGGCCAGCAGAAGCGCCTGCGCAACGTCACCACCGACGCCGGCGCGAAGGGCATGGCCGCCGTGGTGCACATCGACCGCGACACCGCTTCCCGTCTTGGTATCACGGCGTCCTCCATCGATGACGCCCTCTACAGCGCGTTCGGCCAGCGCATCGTCTCGACCATCTTCACCGAAACCAACCAGTACCGCGTGATCCTGGAAGCGCAACAGGACGAGGCCATGTCCCTGGCGGCACTCGGCCGCCTGCAACTGCGCACGAGTTCCGGCGAGCCGACCCCTTTGTCCGCCGTGGCCACCATCCGCGAGGAAGAAGCGCCGCTGCAGGTGACCCACGTGGCCCAGTACCCGGCCACCACCATCGGCTTCGACACCGCGCCCGGCACGTCGCTTGGCCAGGCCGTCGACGCCATTCGCGAGGCGGCAAGCGACATCAAGCTGCCCGCCTCGGTGACGCTGAACTTCCTCGGCGCTTCCGGTGCCTACGAAAACTCGCTGTCGAACCAGCTCTGGCTGATCCTGGCGGCAGTGGTGTGCGTCTACATCGTGCTGGGCGTGCTCTACGAGAGCTACATCCACCCGCTGACGATCCTGTCGACCTTGCCCTCGGCCGGCGTCGGCGCGCTGCTGGCCCTGTGGATCACGGGCCAGGGCCTGGGCGTGATCGGCATCATCGGCATCATCCTCCTGATCGGCATCGTCAAGAAGAACGCGATCATGATGATCGACTTCGCCATCGAGGCCGAGCGCGACGGGGGCAAGAGCCCGCTCGAGGCGATCCGCCAGGCGGCGCTGCTGCGCTTCCGGCCGATCCTGATGACGACGCTGGCGGCCCTGTTCGCCGCCGTGCCGCTGATGTTCGGCTGGGGCGAGGGCGCCGAACTGCGCCGGCCGCTGGGCCTGGCCATCTTCGGCGGCCTGATCGTCAGCCAGCTGCTCACGCTGTTCACGACGCCGGTGATCTACCTGGCCTTCGACCGGGTGTCGCGGCGCTGGTCCGGACGTGCGCCGAGCAAACCGCATGAGGTCGGCGCATGAATTTGTCGAAGCCTTTTGTCCAGCGCCCGATCGCGACCGTCCTGCTGACGCTCGGACTGGCGCTGGCAGGCATCGCCGCCTTCTTCGTGCTGCCGGTCTCGCCGCTGCCGCAGGTCGATTTTCCGACGATTTCGGTGTCGGCGTCGCTCCCCGGTGCGAGCCCGGAAACCATGTCCAGCAGCGTGGCGACGCCGCTCGAACGCCGGCTGGGGGTGATCGCGGGTGTCAACGAAATGACCTCGAACTCGGGAAATGGCTCCACCCGCGTCAGCCTGCAGTTCGACCTGAACCGCAAGATCGACTCCGCGGCGCGCGAAGTGCAGGCCGCCATCAACGCGGCCCGTGCCGACCTGCCGGCAACCTTGCGCAGCAACCCCACCTACCGCAAGGTCAACCCGTCGGATGCGCCCGTCATCATCCTGGCGCTCACCTCGAAGACGCGCAGCCCGGGCCAGATCTATGAAGCCGTGTCGAACATCGTGCAGCAACGCCTGGCCCAGGTGCCGGGCGTGGGCGAAGTGGAGATCGGGGGCGGCTCGCTGCCGGCGGTGCGCGTCGAATTGAATCCCTATGCGCTGAACCGCTACGGCGTCTCGGCCGAGGACGTGCGCGCGGCCATCCAGGCCAGTAATCCGAACCGCCCGAAAGGCGCCATCGAAGGCGACGGCCGCCGCCTGCAGATCTATTCGCAGGCCGACACCGCGACGAACGGCAGGACCGCCGCCGACTACCGCGGCCTGGTGGTCGCCTGGCGCGATGGCGCGGCCATCCGCCTGCAGGACATCGCAGAGGTCATCGACGGCCCGGAAAACATCAACACCCTGGGCCTGTTCAACGGCGAGCCGGCCGTGATCGTGCTGATCACGCGCCAGCCGGCGGCGAACGTCATCGAAACGGTCGACGGCGTGCGCGCGCTGCTGCCAGTCCTGCAGGCGCAACTGCCAGGCGACGTCACCCTGCAGGTGGCGTCCGATCGCACAAACTCGATCCGCTCCTCGCTGCACGAGATCGAATTCACGCTGATGCTCTCGATTTTGCTGGTGGTGCTGGTGGTGAGCGTCTTCCTGCGCAGCGTGCGCGCCACCATCATCCCGGCGGTGGCAACCATCGTCTCGCTGCTCGGCACCTTCGGCGTCATGTACATGCTGGGCTTCAGTCTGAACAACCTGTCGCTGATGGCGCTGACGGTGGCCACCGGTTTCGTCGTCGACGATGCCATCGTGGTGCTGGAGAACACGGCGCGCCACATCGAGGCGGGGATGGACCGCATGGCAGCCGCCTTGCTGGGCGCGCGCGAAGTGGGTTTTACCGTGCTGTCGATCAGCCTGTCGCTGGTGGCCGTCTTCATCCCGCTCCTGTTCATGGGCGGCCAGGTCGGGCGCCTGTTCCGCGAGTTCGCCGTCACCTTATCAAGCGCGGTCATGATTTCGCTGGTCATTTCGCTGACGACCACGCCGATGATGTGCGCCTGGCTGCTCAAGAAAGGCCACACCATCGAGCGTCCGCCGGGCCGCCTGGCACGCTGGGCCGAGGGCGGCTTCAACCGCCTGCTGCGCGTGTACGAGCGCGCGCTCGACTGGGCGCTGGGCAGCATGGGCCTGGTGATGGTGATCCTGGTGTTCGTCATCGGCCTGAACGTGTACCTGTTTTCAAGCGCGCCGAAAGGCTTCTTCCCGCAGCAGGACACGGGCCAGATCAGCGGCGGCATCCGCGCCGACCAGAGTATCTCCTTCCAGGCCATGCAGGCAAAAATGCGCCAGCTGGTGAACATCATCAAGCGCGACCCGGCCGTCGACACCGTGGTCGGTTTCACCGGTGGCGGCAGGGCAGGGGGCGGCTTCATGTTCATCAACCTCAAGCCCGCCTCCGAGCGCCTTGACAAGGGCCAGGCCGTGATTGCGCGCCTGCGCCCGAAACTCGCGCGCGTGACGGGCGTGTCGCTGTTCCTGAATCCGGTGCAGGACCTGCGCATGGGCGGGCGCTCCAGCAATTCCACCTACCAGTACACCCTGAAAAGCGACAACAGCGAAGACCTGAAGGAATGGGCCGGCAAGCTGGCCGACGCCATGAAACGCCAGAACGCGCTGGTCGACGTCGATACCGACCAGGCCGAGAACGGGGTCGAGATGTATGTCTCGATCGACAAGCAGACGGCCGCCCGCCTGGGCATCAGCACGCGCGACGTCGACAATGCGCTCTACAACAACTTTGGCCAGCGCCAGGTGGCCAACATCTACGATGAGCTGAACCAGTACCACGTGATCATGGGCGTGGCGCAGAAGTATGCGCAGTCGCCGGAAGCGCTCAAGGATGTGTATGTGCCGGCGCGCGGCAGCGGCGGCAGCGCCAATGCCGCCACGGCGTCGGCCAGCGCCGGTGCATCCAACGCGGCGGCGAGCGGCAGCACCCCGGCGCCCGCGTCCACGCTCAGTGGCACGCGCGATGCGTCCAGCGGCGCCGCCCTGTCCGGCAGCGCCGCCAGCATGGTGCCCCTGTCCGCCATCGCCAGCTTCGCCGAAAGCTCCACCCCGACCTCGGTGAACCACCAGGATGGCGAACTGGCGACCACGGTGTCGTTCAACCTCGCCGAAGGCTTCAACCTGGAGGATGGCCAGGCGGCGGTACGCCAGGCCGAAGCCGATATCGCCATGCCGGCCAACGTGCGCGGCAGCTTCGAGGGCACGGCACGCGCGGCGCAGGAATCGAACCAGCAGCAGCCGCTGTTGATCGCTGCGGCCATCGTCGTGATCTACATCGTGCTGGGCATCCTGTACGAAAGCCTGATCCACCCGATCACCGTGCTGTCCACCTTGCCCTCGGCCGGCGTGGGCGCGGTGCTGGCCCTCCTGATGTTCAACATGGAGTTTTCGATCATCGCGCTGATCGGCGTGTTCCTCCTGATCGGCATCGTCAAGAAGAACGCCATCCTGATCATCGACTTCGCGCTCGAACTGGAACGCTCGAAGGACGTGCCGGCCCTGGCCGCCGTGCGCGAAGCCTGCCTGCTGCGCTTCCGCCCGATCCTGATGACGACCCTGGCCGCGGCGCTGGGCGCGCTGCCGCTGGCGATCGGCTTCGGCGAAGGCTCCGAGCTGCGCCAGCCGCTGGGCATTGCCATCATCGGCGGCCTGATCGCCAGCCAGTTGCTGACCCTGCTGACCACGCCGGTGGTCTATGTCCTGCTCGACAAGCTGCGCCGCAAGACGCCGGGCGAGCGCGAACTGGCACGCCATCCGATCGACGAAGCCGTCCCCTCCATTTCACGATGAGACACCGTATGCAGAGAACCACGCCGTTTCGACTGACCCTGCTGGCACTGGCCCTGAGCCTTGCCGGCTGCGCCGTGGGCCCGGCCTACCGCGTTCCGGAAACGCCGGCACCGGCCAGCTTCAAGGCGCTCGATGGCTGGGTGCCGGCGGCACCGGCGGACGCGCTCGAGCGCGGGCCCCGGTGGCAGCTGTTCAGGGACCCGGTGCTGGACAGTCTCGCGGCCGGGGTCGAGGTCTCGAACCAGAACGTGGCGCTGGCCGCCGCCAATTATGCGCAGGCGCGCGCCCAGGTGGCGCAAGCGCGCGCGACCCTGTTCCCGACCCTGGATGCCACCCTCTCCGGCAACCGCTCCGGCGTGCGCGGGGAAAGTGCCGGCAGCAGCTACCGCCTGAACCTGGGCGGCAGCTGGGAGCCGGACGTCTGGGGCGCCTGCGCGCCGGCGTGACGAGCGCCCAGGCCGGCGCCGCGGCGAGCGCCGCCGACCTGGCGAACGCGCGGCTGTCGGCCCGGGGCGAAGTCGCCGCCAACTACTTCAGCCTGCGCGCGCTCGACGCCCAGCATGCCTTACTTAAGCGCACGATCGCCGGCTACGAGCGCGAACTGCAGATCACCCAGAACCGCTTCAAGGTCGGCATCAATGCCCGCACCGACGTGCTGCAAGCCGAAACCCAGCTGGCCAGCGCCCGCGGCGACGAACTGACCCTGGTGCGCCAGCGTGCCCAGTTCGAGCATGCGATCGCGATCCTGCTCGGGCGCGCGCCGGGCGCGTTCGCGCTGGCGCCGCTGCCCGAATGGCAGGTGACGGTACCCGATGTGCCGGTGGGCGTACCGGCCACGCTGCTGCAGCGCCGTCCGGATATCGCCGCGGCCGAGCGCGATGTCGCCGCCGCGAACGCGGAGATCGGCATCGCGCGCGCGGCGTATTTTCCGAACATCGGCCTGTCCGCATCCGGCGGCACGGCGGCCAGCCGCGTGGCCGACCTGTTCTCGGTGTCGAACGCCGCCTGGTCCTTCGGCCTGTCGGCGGCGCAGTCGATCTTCAATGCCGGCGCGACGCGCGCGGGCGTGGCCGCGGCCGAGGCGCGCCATGCGGCGGCGGTCGCCCGCTACCGCCAGACGGTGCTGAACGCCTTTGCCGATGTCGAGGACCAGCTGACCGCGACGCGCGTGCTGGCGCAGCAGCAGGAATTGCGGCGCCAGGCATCGCAGGCGGCCGACCTGGTCGAGCAGCAGGTGATGAACCGCTACCGCGCCGGCCAGGTGGGCTATACGGAAGTGGTGCAGGCGCAGGTGACGGCCTTGAACGCACGCCGCGCGCTGCTGCAGGTGCAGTCCGACCGGCAGACGGTGGCGGTGGCGCTGATCCAGGCGCTCGGCGGAGGCTGGCAGGCGCCGGCGCATCCTTGAAAGCGGGCGGATCGGGCCCATATCGAGTGCTCATCCATACGACAGGGCCCGCCATGTTCTTCTTCCGCCATCCCAGGCCAGTCATCGATGGCCGCGCCGTGGCCGTGCAGGTGGTGCAGCAGAAGGCCACGCGCGAGACCTCGCATGCGGTGCTGGTGGTCGATACGCCTGCGGGAGCCGGGAAGGCCGGCATGCCAGACACGCCGTCTGCGAACGACAAGCGGCCCGCAGCCTGATCCGCGTGCATGGGCCACGCCGGCGCCTTACATCTCGGGCCCCTCGCCCTCGCCGGGCTCGCCCGGCACATGGCGAATGATGTCGCCCGGCTGGCAGGCCAGCCGCTCGCAGATCTTCTCCAGCGTCGAGAAGCGGATGCCCTTCACCTTCCCCGATTTCAGCAGGCTCAGGTTCTGTTCCGTGATGCCCACATAGGCGGCCAGTTCCTTCGATTTCACCTTGCGCTGGGCCAGCATCACGTCCAGGTGCAGCACGATCGCCATCAGACGAAGCCCTCGTTGTCTTCGGCGATGCGGCGCGCCTCGTGCATCATCGCCGCGACCACGAAGAACAGGGCGCAGACGAGCAGCAGCAGGAGCTCTTCCGACGACACGCCGAGATTCAGGGGCCGGGCCGCCGCGCCGAAACCATGGCGCCATACCAGCACGCGCAGCGCCGGTTCGATGCCGGTCAGGAGCAGGGCCGTGAGAATACCGGCGACGAAGGCCTTCATGTCGCCCACCGTGCGCAGCGCGAACATGCTCCCGGCGGCGCAGGCGCGCAGCATGCGGTCCAGGCGCCAGAGCGCATAAGCGAACGTCAGCAGGACCGGCAGCGCACAGGCGAGCCCGGCCCAGCGCAACGGGGAGCCAGGCCGGCCACCGCGCCCGGCGCCAGCCCGCGCGGAAAGAACTGCATCGCGATGGGCCCGGCATGCAGCGGTTCCGGGAACATCCAGGACAGCATGAAATAGGCCAGCTGCAGCAGGGCCAGCAAGCCCGCCAGCGCGCGCACGACGCGGACGTATCTTGTCATTGACTTATTGTTATTCATTAACTTATTATCGTTTAACATTAATTTATTATTTAATGACAATCAGTATAACAGGAGGCGGGATGCGAATCGGATTCATGGCGGCAGGCTTGTTGGCGGGGGCATTACTGACGGGCTGCATGCAGGTGCGGGTGACGGAACGCCAGTTCATCCGGCCCGATGCGCCCGGCCGGGCGCCGGATGAACGGATGGCCGTCGAAGGGGTGAAAGACCTGTCGGTGCGGGCAGCGGATGGCGTCGCACTGAATGGGGTCCTGTTCGAGCAGCCGGGCGCACGCAGTACGCTCGTCTACTTTGGCGGCAACATGTTCCACCTCGACCAGCACCTGGACGCCTTGCTGCCGGTGCTGGCTGCGTGCGGCACGAATGTCGCCATGTTCGACTACCGCGGCTATGGCCGCACTCCCGGCCAGCCGACCGTCGAGAACATGGGGCTGGACGCCCTCGCCATCTTCGACGCGCTCAACGCCCGCTATCCGGGCCGCGTCATCGTGCATGGCCAGTCGCTGGGCGGCTTCATGGCCGCGAACGTGGCCCCAGGCGCGGCCGGTACTGGCGGCGGTACTCGAGACCACGGCGACGAACGCGACCGGCCTGGTCGAGTCGCAGCTGCCGTGGTATGCCCGGCCCTTCGTCAGCATCGAGATGGCCGCGCCGCTGCGCCAGGCCGACAACCTCGCGGCCGCGGCACGCTTTGCGGCACCGACGCTCGTCATCGCGGCAGGAAAGGACCGCACGACGCCGCCGCGCATGGGCAAGGCCGTGTTCGATGCCGTACCGCGCAGCGACAAGCGCTGGCTGCTGCTGGAGGACGCCGGCCATAACGGCGCCCTGCATGCCCCCGGCGCGGGGGCGGCCTACTGCGATTTCGTGCGTGCCGCGGCCGGCTGATCAGGCGCGCATATCCCCGGCCGCGATGACGGCGGCGCCACACAGGGCCAGCGCCACCCCGGCAACATCGCTCCAGCGCGGGGTGAGGCCGTCGACCAGCCAGAGCCAGGCCAGCGCGGTGGCAATGTAGACGGCGCCATACGTCGCATACACGCGGCCGCTGGCGGTGGGGTGGAGGGTGAGCAGCCAGACGAAGAGCACAAGGCTGGCGGCGGCCGGAACCAGCACCCAGGGCGCCGCTTTACCGGTCAGCCAGAGCAGCGGCAGGTAGCAGCCGACCAGCTCGGCGACGGCTGTCGCGAAGAACAGGCCGAAGCCGCGCGCCAGCGTCGGCAGGTCAAGGGTCATGCATGCCCTGTTGCGCCGGCGCCGTCGACTCCCGCGGCGCCATCGGCAGGTGGAAGGCTGGCCGCCGCGGCAGCCAGTGCGGAGGCACAGTCCGCGCGGCAGGTGCCTGCCAGCGCCATGTCCTCGACGGTGAAACAATCGCTTGCAGGCGCGCCGCTGCAGCTCGCGTCGCAGCGGTTCACGAAAGCGGCCAGGCTGCTCTCCAACCGGCGCATCTCGCCGATCTTGTGGCGGACCTCGTCCAGCTGCGACTGGGCGAGGCTGCGCACTTCGGCGCAGGGCCGCCCGCCGTCCTCGAACAATGCGGCCATCGCGCGCACCTGTTCGATCGGGAAACCGAAGTCGCGGCAGCGCTTGATGAAACCCAGGCGCCGCAGGTCGGCAGGGCGGTAATAGCGGTGGCCGTTGGCGCCGCGCTGCGGACGCGGCAACAGGCCGATCTGCTCGAAATAGCGGATCGTCGGCACGCTGCAGGCCGTGCTTGCAGCCATGGCGGCGATGGTCAATCGTGGTTGCGTCATCTCTTCCCCCGAAAAAGCGTGCACCTCGAGCGCCTGGCGCTCCCATCTTCCCATCATAAACACTTCGTCTATCATGCAGGCATATGTATCGGAAAATTGTCTAAAGAGAAAACATTTCCAAGTAGAATTAGCGCACGCTAAACGACCGTTCGCCGCAAGCGACGGGGACCTTGAAAGGGACACATGAACGGGGCCGACCGACTTCACGCATTCGACAACCTGCGCGCCGTGATGATGTGGCTCGGCATCCTGCTGCATGTCGCCATCAACCATACGACCGGTCCGTCGCCGCTGCCGTGGCGCGATTCCCGGACCACGCCGCTGGCCGACCTGGTCCTGCTGTTCATCCACGCCTTCCGCATGCCGGTGTTTTTCATCCTTGCCGGATTCTTTGTCGCGCTACTGGTCGCGCGGCGCGGGTATGCGGGCATGCTGCGCCAGCGGCTGCGCCGGCTCCTGCTGCCCTTCGTCGTCTTCTGGCCCATCCTCATCGTCTGCACGACGCTGCTGATGCTGGTGTACGTGCACGTGATGGCACGCGGAACGATCGGCATCGACGTCTCGCTGCTGGCGCGGAAAGGCGCCGGTGCCAGCCCCTTCAACACCATGCACATGTGGTTCCTGTATTACCTGACCTGGTTCTGCGTGCTGACGGCGGCGCTGGCACCGCTGTGGGAGCGCGCCTCGCCGGCGCTGCGCCAGGCGGTCGACACGGTCTACCTGGCGCTGGCGCGCAACTGGTGGGGCCTGCTGCTCCTGGCCATCCCGCTGGCGGTCGTGGGTTCCTTCTATCGCGCCGGCATGCTGGCCTCGAGCGGCTCCTTCATGCCGCAACTGCCCGAGACCGTGCACAACGGCCTGTTCTTCGTGTTCGGCCTGCTCGCCTACCGCCACCAGGACAGCCTGTTCCCGCGTTTCGTGAAGACCTGGCCGATCCATGCGATCGTGGGCCTGGCCGTGTTCGTCGTCGTGCTCGGCCTGTTCAAGACCTTCGTGACCAGGCCCGGCGCGGTGCCCCATATCGAAGTGTGGATCGCCTTCCTCTACAACCTGGCCAGCTGGCTCTGGAGCCTTGCCCTGATCGGGCTGTTCCTGCGTTACCTGCCACGCCAGAACCGGGTCTTGCGCTATGTATCCGAGAGTTCTTACTGGGTCTTCCTGGTACACATGCTGGGAACGATCGGCTTCGGCATCCTGGTCTACAGCCTGCCGGCGGGACCCCTCGTCAAGATGCTGATCAATGTGGCCGCAACGACCGCCGCATGCCTGCTGAGCTACCAGCTGTTCGTGCGCCGTACCTTTGTCGGCGTGCTGCTCAACGGTAGGCGCCTGCCTGGCGCCTCGCCCAGCGCTGCGCCAGCACCGCACACACCATCAGCTGGATCTGGTGGAACAGCATCACCGGCAGGATGATCATCCCCAGCGCGCCGGGTGCGAACAGGACTTTCGCCATCGGCACGCCGGTAGCCAGGCTCTTTTTCGAGCCACAGAACACGATCGTGATCTCGTCTTCCTGCGAAAAGCCCAGGCGCCGGCTGGTCCAGGTTGCCAGGGCCAGTGCGATGGCCAGCATGACGCAGGACAGGACGATGAGCGCGGCCAGCGTCGTGCCGGAGATCTGCTGCCACAGCCCCTGGCCGACGGATTCCGAAAACGCCGTGTACACCACCAGCAGGATCGAGCCCTGGTCGACATAGCGCAGCGCCGGCTTGTGGCGGTCGACGAAGGCGCCGATCCAGGGACGCAGCAGCTGGCCGGCGAGGAAAGGCAGCAGCAGCTGTTCGACGATCGCCGCTACCGCCGACCAGCCGAAGCCGGCGCCGCCGCCGCCACGGACGATCAACGCACCGGCCAGCAGCGGCGTGAGGAAAATCCCGAGGAAGTTCGAGGCCGACGCGCTGCAGACGGCCGCCGCCACGTTCCCGCGCGCCATCGCGGTAAAGGCGATCGAGGACTGCACGGTGGAGGGCAGCACGCACAGGAACAGGATGCCCAGGTAGAGGTCGGGCGTGAGCAGGGTCAGTGCCACCGGTTTCAAGGCGATGCCCATCAGCGGGAACATCACGAAGGTCGAGGCCAGCACCAGCAGGTGCAGGCGCCAGTGCAGCAGGCCGGCGACCACCGCCTCGCGCGAGAGCTTGGCGCCGTGCAGGAAGAACAGCAGGCCAATCGCCAGCGTGGTGAGGTCGCCGAGAACGGCGGCCACCCGGCCGGACGCCGGCAGGAAGCTCGCCAGCACGACCATGCCGAGCAGCGCCACTGTGTAGGGTTCGATGGCGAATCGGTGCGCAATCTGGCGCATGAGGGTGGAGACGGATGCCATGACGGTCTTTCGAAGAGCAGGCCTTGCGGGCAAAACGGCCATTCTAGCGCTTGCGGAGAAAGCCCTGTATTGACGTCTGCCCTCGGGCCAAAAAACCGTTTTGCGGCTGTGGCAACCGGGCTATACTCGCGCTTTGTTTTCACTCATCCGGGGTCCCGCCTTGTTCAAGTACATCGTCCTGCCCGCCGTTCTGTTGGGCGCCGCCGCCAATGCCGCCGCCGACGAAGGCCAGTGGCAACCGCACCAGCTGCCGCAGCTGAAATCCGAACTGAAACGCATCGGTATCACGATGCCGGCCGAGAAGCTGGCCGACCTGTCGAAGCATCCGATGAGCGCGATCGTCTCGCTGGGCGGCTGCTCGGCATCCTTCGTGTCGCCGGACGGCCTGGTGGTCACCAACCACCATTGCGGCTACAACGCCATCCAGCGCAATTCGACGCCCGAGAAGAACTACATCGTCGACGGTTTCCTGGCCAGGACCCGCGCCGAGGAACTGCCGGGCGGCCCGAACACGCTCGTGTACGTGACGGAAAAGGTCGAGAACGTCACCGATCGCGTGCTCAAGGGCCTGGGCGAGAACATGTCCGGCCGCGAGCGCAACGAGGCGATCTCCGCGCGCATCAAGGCGCTCATCGCCGAATGCGAGAGCGACAAGGCCTACCGCTGCTCTGTGCCGGCCTTCCACCGCGGCCTGGAGTACTACCGCATCAAGCAGCTGATGATCCGCGACGTGCGCCTGGTGTATGCGCCGTCGGACAAGATCGGCAACTTCGGCGGCGACATCGACAACTACGAGTGGCCGCGCCAGACCGGCGACTATTCTTTTCTCCGCGCCTATGTCGGCCCGGACGGCCGCCCGGCCGACCCGTCGCCGAACAACGTGCCCTACAAATCGAAGGACTTCCTCGTTCTCTCCGCCGAAGGCTTGAAAAACGGCGATCCGATCCTGCTGGCCGGCTACCCGGGCCGCACCAGCCGCTACAAGCTGCCGTCTGAAATCCGCTTCGCGCGCGACGTCGACTTCCCCGGCAAGGTCGCCACCATCACCGCGGATCTCGCCGTGATCGCGGAAGCTACGCGCGGCAATGCGGCCTGGGACGTGCGCTATGCCAGCGTGGCGAAAAGCCTGAACAACGTGCTCAAGAAGACCCAGGGCCTGCTCGACGGCTTCGCGCGCAAGGACATCGCCGCCATCAAGGACGTGCAGGATGCCGAGTTCCGCAGCTGGTATGCCCGCAGTGGCAAGATCACCGGCAGCGGACCGAAGCTGCTGACCGACCTGGATGCCGTCATCGGGCTCGACATGGCACTCTCGCGCGAAGAGGGCGCCTATGCGGAAGCCACCCACAGCGACTTGTTGAAGAGCGCACGCATCCTGTACCGCCTGGCCCAGGAGCGCGCCAAGCCGGACGCCCAGCGCGAAAGCGGCTACCAGGACCGCGACCTGTCGTTCATCAAGGCGCGCCTGACCCGCCTCGAACAGTCCTTCGTGCCGAGCGTGGACCGTGCGCGCTGGGCCGCCGCCCTGGGCCGCTACGCGAAAGTGGACGCCAAGTTGCATCCGCAGGGTCTTGACGCGCTGCTGCCGAACGCCAGCCAGCTCGACGCCTTCTACCAGAAGACCGAACTGGCCGACACCGCCAGGCGCCTGGCCTGGATGGAGCAAAGCGCCGACGCCTTCCGCAAGTCGAACGATCCCTTCATCGCGCTTGCCGTGCGCCTGAACGACGTGGCCAATGGCCTGGAGGAGCGCCGCAAGGAAGTCGACGGCAACCTCGACCGCACCATCCCGCAGTACATGGCGGCCGTCATCGCGTATAAAAAATCGCAGGGCAAGCCGGTCTACCCGGACGCGAATTCGACGCTGCGCGTGACCTACGGGACCGTGTCGCCGTACTCGCCGCGCGACGGGCTGGTGAAGGGTCCGTTCACGACCGTCGAGGGCATCGTCGAGAAGGCGACCGACAAGGATCCGTTCCTGGTGCCGGCGGCGCTGCTTAATGCGGTGAAAGCCAGGCGCTACGGCGTGTTCAAGGATCCGGTGCTGAACACCGTGCCGGTGAATTTCCTGTCCAGCGCCGACACCACAGGCGGCAACTCGGGTTCGGCCGTGATGAACAAGCGCGGCGAACTGGTGGGCTTGAACTTCGATTCGACCTACGAGTCGATCACCAAGGACTGGTACTTCGACACGGCGATCACGCGCGCGATCCACGTCGACATCCGCTACATGCTGTGGGTGATGAAGGAAGTCGACCATGCCGACAACCTGCTCAAGGAAATGACGATCAAGTACCCGAAGAAATAAGGGGGATCGATGGTCTCGGAACCGCGGCCGGAGCGATCCCGCCGCGGTTTTTTATTGCGCCGCCCTTACGGAAACCGAATCTCGAACCTCGTCTCGCCGGCGCCGGTCGAACCGAGCGCATACGGAAACCCGTGTCGCGTCAGCACCTCGCGCACGAACATCAATCCAATGCCCTGGCCGCCGGGCTTGGTACTGAAAAAGGGCGTGAACAGCTGGCGCGGCGACTGTTCGCCCAGCAGGTCGGCCGAGTCGCTGACCGACAGCAGGGCGCCGCCGTCGCACGCGTCCAGGGCGAATTCCACATGCCCGCCTTCGCTGCCCGCAGCCTGGCGCGCCAGCACCGCCTCGATGGCGTTCTTGACGATATTGAGCAGGGCCTGTTCCATCAGCTGGGCGTCCATCGGCCGGGGCGCGACCGCGTCGCAACGGCGCCAGCCGATGCCGATGCCGCGGCTGGCGCATTGTTCGCGGTTCAGCCACAGGATGTCGTCGACCATGTCCCTGATGTTCACCGGGCGCAGCTCCGGCGCCGGCATCTTCACCACGCGCGTGAAGCGGTCGATGAATTCGCCGAGGCTGACGTTGCGCCGCTTGACGGCGTCGATCGCGGTGGAAAAGTCGGCAGCATCGGGCGCGGTGAGCTGGCCGCGGTAGAACAGCAGCGAATCGAGCACCGAGCGCGTGGCCGCCACGGTATTGTTGACCTCGTGCGCCAGTACCCGCACCAGCTTGGCATAGGTGGCGCGTTCCGAGTCTTCCAGTTCGGCGGTCAGTTCCTCGACCATCAGGAAGTGGCGTGCGAAGCCGCGGTCGTAGAACTGGCCGCGCTGGGCGCGGTAGCGGCGGCCTTCGGTATCGGTCAGCAGGCGGCTTTCGCCCTGGGGCAGGGCGTCGAGCTGGGCGATCAGGTCGAGACTGCGTTCGCGCCCGCGCGCGTCCAGCCCTGGCGCCAGCGGCGCCGTGCCGTCGAGCCATGCCGCCAGCGCCCGCCCATGCGCCGCGTCGACGCCGAGCAAGGCATGGGCGCTGGCATTGAGGAGGGTGACCGCGCCGTCGAAATCGAAGACCAGCACGGCGCTCGGCGTGGCCTCCAGCAGGCGGTCGAGGAAGCCCTGCTGCTCGCCGGCGGCCAGGCGCTCGCGGTGCAGCGTGGCCAGCAGCGCGTTGAACATGCCGACCAGTTCCGCCAGTTCCGGCGAGTCCGGTGCGGCCAGGCGGTTGGCATAGTTCTGGTCCTGCAGCAGGTCGTGGAAGCGCCGCGTGTAGCCGAGCGGCTCGAGCGCGCGGCGCAGCAGCGCCAGGCCGGCCGCCAGGCTCGCCAGCAGCGCCAGTTCGGCGCCGACAAACAGGAGCGGACGATCGAGCAGCAGCACGGCCGCCAGCACGAACAGCAGCACGTGCAGGCCGAGCAGGTAGCCGCCCAGCCGCAGCCGCAGCGTCACAGGCCGGTCTCCTGGCTGTCGCCGGCGCCGGGTTCGCACAGGCCGTGCCGTTCGAGCCGGCGATACAGGGCGGTACGCGACAGCCCCAGGGTCTTGGCCACGCGCGAGATGTTCCCGCCGTGCTGCTCGAGCGCCTGTTCGATCATGCGGCGCTCGACCTGTTCCAGCGTCATGCCGTCCAGGCCCAGGGCGCAGGCTGGACGGCGCGGCGGCATCGTCGAAACCGCCGGCGGCAGCCAGGTCGGCCTGGGTCAGCTGCGCCTTGCCGGACCAGGAGCATCGTGCGCTCGAGCGTCTGCTTGAGCTGGCGGATATTGCCGGGCCAGGGCTGGGACGACAGCCACTCGAGGGCGCCGCTGGTGAGCGTGATCTCGCCCAGCCCATAGCCGCTGGCGACCGTGGCGACGATGTGGCGTGCCAGTAGCGGGATGTCGCTACGACGCTCGCGTAGCGGCGGCAGGCGGATCGTGATCAGGTTCAGCCGATAGAACAGGTCTTCGCGGAACTCGCCCGTCGCGACCAGTTCGGCCAGTTCGCGGTTGGTCGCCGACACCACGCGCACGTCGGCCTGTTCGCTGCGGCTGGCACCGACCGGCTGGTAGCGCCCGTCCTGCAGCACGCGCAGCAGCTTGACCTGGTCGCCGCGACCGAGCTCGCCGATCTCGTCGAGGAAGAGGGTGCCGCCTTCGGCACTGGCGACATGGCCCTTGCGGTCGCTACGCGCATCGGTGAAGGCGCCGCGCACATGGCCGAACATCTCGCTTTCGAACAGCGTCGGCGTGATCGCGCCCATGTTGATCTTGACGATGGGCTGCGCCGCGCGCGGGCTGTTGCGGTGGATGGCGTCGGCCACCAGTTCCTTGCCGGTGCCGCTTTCGCCGAGGATCAGCACCGGTGCGCGCGTGCGCGCAACCTGGCCGATCGTGGCCAGCACGCGCAGCAGTTTCGGGTGTTCGCCGACGATGCCGCCGAAGTCGAACCCGGCGTCGAGGTCGCGCCGCGGCTGGCGGCCGGCGGCGTCGCCGATGGAACTGTTCAGCTCCAGCGTGGCGCGCACCAGTTCGGCCAGCTGCGCATTGTCCCGTGGCTTGGTAAAGAAGTTGGCGGCGCCGGCCTTGATGCCGGCCACCGCCAGCCCGATCGAACCCCAGGCCGTCATCAAGAGCACTGGCAGGCCGGGGTGGCGTTCGCGCACCTGCGCCAGCAGGGCCAGGCCTTCCTCGCCGCTGGTCTGCAGCGAAAAGTTCATGTCCTGCAGGACCAGGTCGACCGGATGGCGTTCGTCCCGGGCGCGTGCCAGCAGGGCCAGCGCCTCGGGTGCGCTGGCGGCGCGCAGCGGCTCGTATCCGGATTGCTTGAGCAGCAGGGCCAGCGACACCTGGACCGCGCCGTCGTCGTCGACGACGAGGATGCGCGGGGGGCGGGTTAGGTGCATCTTTGGTGATTCTTTCTTCGGCTAGTCGTACGGGTGCTACTCGTAATGCAGCGCTTCGGTCGGGCTCAGGCGGCTGGCGCGCCAGCCCGGGTACACGGCGCACAGCAAGGATATCAGATAGATCAGGGCCATCGACAGCAGTGCCGCCGTCGTGAAGACGGTCCAGTTCAGGCTCTCCCCCAACACGCCGGTGACGGGCAGCTGCACCAGCAGGGCCAGGCCGGCGGCAATGGCAATTGAACTGAGCAGGAACTGTTCGGCGACGATCTGGCGGTAGATGCTGGCGGCGCTGGCGCCGACTGCGCGGCGCAGGCCGATCTCCGGGATGCGCTGGGTGGTGTTCTGCCACAGCGCGCCGAACAGGCCAAAGGCGACCATCAGCAGCATGAAGGCGGCGATCACGGCCACCACGACCAGGGGCGTGGTCTGCGACTTGAGCATGCCGGCGCGGCTGGAGGAGAGCGGCGAGATCTGGAAGGACCAGTCGTTGCGGATCAGCTTCAGGCGGCGGTTCAGGCTGGCCTCGAAACTGCGCTCCGTCCCCGGCTTCACCTTCAGCAGGATGGTGCGCGCGTCGCGTCCATTCTTGCCGGGCGCGAGCCGGAGGAAGGCCAGGTTGACCGGCGCCGACAGCTCGCCCTTGGGACGGTAGGCATCGACCACGCCGACCACGCGGTAGCTGATGGAATCCTTGGCGCTTTCGCCGTCGGAAAAGCGCTGGCCAACTGCCCGTTCGCCCGCGAACATGGCATCGGCCATGCGGCGGTTGATCACGGCCGGGCGGTCGGCGCTGCCGTTATCCAGCGCCGAAAACCAGCGGCCCTCGACCACGTGCAGGCCGAGTGTGGCGGGGAGGGTGTCGTCCGCTTCCAGCAGGTCGGTATCGACCGACTTGCCGTTCGCACGCCGCAGGTCGCTCGTCATGGTGGAGCGCGAGTAGGGCTCGAAGCTCATGAAGGCAACGGCGCGCACTTCCGGCAGCTCGGCCAGGCCGCGCCGCAGGCTGTCGTAGGTGCTGTCGTCGAAGCGCTTCTGGCCGTCGTCGCCGGCCTGGATGTTGACCGACCAGACGTCGGTGCCGTCGAAGCCGAGCGGCATGGCGTAGAGCTGGGCATAGCGCACAGCGCAGGCGGCGACGGCGAAGACGATGGCGAAGGCGAGCAGGATCTCCAGGCTCAGCATCAGGTTCCTGGACTTGCGTTTCCAGGTCAGTTTCAACAGGTGGCGGAACATCAGTTGGCTCCCTTCAGGGCATGGACGGGATCGAGGCGCGACATTTTGAGTGCGGGCAGCACGCCCGAGAGCAGGCCGAATACGGTGGCGATCAGCATGCCCCAGCCGAACACGGCGAGATTCAGGTCGACCTTCAGGTAGGGAATCAGGCCGGCACCCTCGATCCAGGACAGCACCGCGGCAGTGGCGGCAAGCGCCAGCAGGCCGCCGGCCAGCGACAGCAGCACGTTCTCGACGATCAGCTGCACGGCAAGCTGGCCGCTGGTGGCACCAAAGGCCTTGCGCACGCCGATCTCGGCGCGCCGCTCGAGGATGCGGCCAGTGTTCAGGTTGACCAGGTTCAGGGCCGGCAGCAGCATGAAGACCAGCATCGCGCCGGCGACCATGGCGATCAGCTTGCCCGAACCAGGATCGGGCTTGTCGTCGTTACCGAGAAGGATGCGCGCGAACAGATCGAGCTTGCTGTCGGCCCAGAAGAAGATCGTTGGCCACTGTTTCGGGTCGTCCGCCACCACGCCTTTGGCGATCGCCGCCACCTGCTCGCGGATGCGCGGCAGGTCCCCGGTGCGATGGGCCAGCACCAGTGCGGTGAACATTCCGGTCAGCTGGTTGCGGTACTCGCTCGACGCGAAGGTGGAGATCGGCGCCCAGATGTCGGCGTAGGCGTTCAGGTGCATCGCATCCTCGACCACGCCGACGACCTCGAACAGCTGCCCGCCGGCGTCGATGCGCTGGCCGATGGCGGCCTGCGGCTGGCCCGGGAACAGGCGCCGCGCGCTGGTGGCGTTGAGCACCACGACCATGCGCCCGGCGGCATCGTCGGCGGGGGTGAGGAGACGTCCGGCCAACAGGCGGAAATCGAGGATCTTCCAGTAGTCGGCATCGACGCGGCGCATCTGCAGCTCGCTGACGCTGCCGCCCTGGTACACCGACACCGCGGCCGGCATGGTCAGTGCGGCGACCCGCTCGACACCCGGCATCGGTTTCACGTACTTGTCGATCAGCTTGTAGCCGAGGGGGCTGTTGCTGCGGCTGGTGTGGTCCGCGCTCTCCATGCGGATCGCGTAGACCTGCAGGAAGCGCTCGCTCCTGCCCTCGACGCCGGAGGGACGGAAGGCCGTTTCCAGCAGCGAGGCGATCACCATCAGTACCAGCAGCGTGATGACGATGCACAGCAGGTTGATCAGCGTGAAGAGCTTGCGGCGCATGAAGACCTTCCACGCGGTGAGGAGGTAGTTGCGGATCATGGCCTCTCCTTATGCCACCAGCTGGCCGTCGAAGACGCGCACGATGCGGTTGGTGCGGCGCGCCTCGCGTTCGTCGTGGGTCACCATCACCACGGTCGTGCCTTCGGCGTTGAGCTTGAGGAGGATGTCCATCACTTCCTCCCCCATCTTGCTGTCGAGGTTACCGGTCGGCTCGTCGGCCAGCAGTACCTGCGGCCGGCCGACGATGGCACGGGCGATCGCCACGCGCTGCTGCTGGCCGCCCGACAGCTGGTTCGGGTAGTGGTCCATGCGCGCGCCCAGGCCCACCTTTTCGAGCGCCTCGCGCGCCAGCCGGCGCCGTTCGCTTCCCGCCATCTTCCGGTACAGCAGCGGCAGCTCGACGTTGTCGATCACGCGCAGGTCGGAAATGAGGTGGAAGCTCTGGAAGATGAAGCCGAAGGTGCTGTTGCGCAGCTGGGCAACCTGCTTGTCCTTGTAGCGCGTGATCGGCACGCCGCCGACTTCGATGGCGCCCTGGCCGGGACGGTCGAGCAGGCCGATGAGGTTGAGCAGGGTGCTCTTGCCGCAGCCGCTCGGGCCCATCATGGCGACGAATTCGCCCTGGCGCACGTGCAGGTCGATGTCTTTCAGGGCAAGGGTTTCCACCTTGTCGGTGCGGTAGGTCTTGCTGACTTTGCTGAGCTTGATCATGTCTTCCCCTATATTTTTTTGAGTTAGTCCGCAATACGGATGCTGTCCCGTTCCGCAAAGGCGCGGATGTCGGAAACGATGAAGCGTTCGCCGGGACGCGCACCGGCCACCACCTCGACCAGCTTGCCGTCGCTGGCGCCCAGTTCCAGCGTGGTTTTCCGTGCGACGCCGTCGCGTACGGCAAATGCGGCCTGGCGCCCGCTGCCGTTGAAGGCGGCGCCGCTGTCGAGCACCAGCGCGCCGGTTTTTTGCGCGGTGACGATGTTGACGTCGACCCGCATCTTGTTGCGCAGCAGCGGGTTGTGCGGCTGCGCCAGCTCGACCAGCAGCTTGACGGTGCCGTTCTGGATTTCGGGGAGGATGGTCTGCACGCGGCCGGCCAGGCGCTCGCCGTTCTGTTCGACGCGGACAAGCTGGCCGGCCGCGAGCAGGCGCGCATGGAAGTCCGACAGGGTCGCTTCGACCCGGTAGTTGTTCAGTTCCGACACGCGCGCCAGCAACTGGCCGGCCGCCACGCTGGCGCCTTCTTCCTGCAGCAGGGAAGTGAGCATGCCGGCACGCGGCGCCGTCGCGTGCCCGCGCCAGCAGGCTTTCCTGCTGTGCGATCTGCTTCCTGAGGATGTCCATCTGCAGGCGGACACCGTCGATCCCGCTGGCCGTGGCGCGGCGGCTGTCGACGATCTGCTCGCGCTGCTGGCGCAGCTGGACCTCGATGCGCTTGACGTTCAGTTCCGCGCCCAGCAGGTCTTCGCCGGAGACCAGGCCGCTCTGGCGCAGCTTCTGGTTGCGTTCGTGGCGGGCGCGCGCCGACAGCAGGTCGAGTTCGAGCAGCTCGATGGCGCTGACCAGCCCTTTTTGCTTCTGTTCGAGTTCGACGGTCAGCGCCTTCATGCGGTTTTCCTGCTGCGCCAGCTGCTCCTGCAGGGCGTCGAGCGCGAGACGGATGTCGCGGTCGTCAAGCTCGAGCAGCAGGTCCCCGGGCGCCACCTGCTGCCCCGGCTTGGCATGCACCCTGGCCACGCGGCTGGCGACCGGGCTGGCCACGACTTCCTCGTGCACCGGGATGACGATGCCGGCGGCGTTGACGGTATTGGCGATGTCGGCGCGGCGCACGGTCGAGACGACGATGTCGGCCGCGTCGATACTCGGGCGCAGGGCGCGGTTCAGGCCCCAGCCGGCGCCGGCCACGGCGGCGAACAGGGACAGGCCGGCGAGGAGGCGAATGCGCTGGCGGCGGCGCAGGAAAACAGGGTCGATTGCTTGGTCCATGGCGAAATCTGGCAGGTCGTGCTCCTCTCCTTGCAAGCGCCGTGCCAGCGCCTTTTCCCGGGTGAGAACAGGGCGATGTGCATGCCGCGCTGCCCGCCAGCGGGCAGCGGTGTCCGGATCCGGACAGTACGCTTGCGCATTCGGGCGCGCTCTCGCATAATCGACTGTTGACCTGCCACGGCAACGCCACCATCCCCGCCACCATCGCCACCCTCGCATGCTCGACACGCTCGCCATCTTCGGCTTCAGCACGACTCCACTGGAACTGATCTCCTTCGCGCTGGCGGTCGCCACCGTCCTGCTCAACATCCGCCAGAACCACTGGGCCTGGCTGTTCTCGATCGCCGCATCAAGCACTTATGCGGTCGTCTTCTTCGACGCGCGCCTGTACGGCGACAGCGGCCTGCAACTGGTCTTCATCGCGGCTTCGATCTGGGGCTGGGTTCAGTGGCTGCGCGGCGCGGGCGACACGCGCCTGGCGGTCTCGCGGCTCGACCGCACGGGCTGGGCGTGGATGCTGGGCGGCTGGGCGCTGGCTTACCTGGCGCTGTCCTGGTTCCTGCAAACCTTCACCAACACCGACGTGCCGCATACGGACGGCTTCCTCACCGCCGGCAGCCTGGTCGGCCAGCTGCTGCTGGCGCGTAAGAAGGTCGAGAACTGGCATGTGTGGCTGGTGGTCGACGTGCTCTACGTGGGCCTGTACATCTTCAAGGACCTGCACGTGACGGCGGTGCTGTATGCGGTCTTCGTGGTGCTGGCCGCGCGCGGCCTGCGCGCCTGGAGCAATATCGCGGGGGTGAAGCCATGACGGTGCGCCGCATTGCCGTGCTGGGCGCCGAGTCGTCGGGCAAATCGACCCTGTGTGCGGCGCTGGCGGCGCGCTATGCGACCGCGTGGGTACCGGAATACCTGCGCGAATTCGTCGACACGCATGGCCGCGTGCCTTTCGAAGGCGACCAGTTCGGCATTGCCCGCACCCAGCGCGCGCGCGAGGATGCGGCGGCCGCCCTTGCCGAAGCCGGGGCGAAACGGGTGCTGTTCTGCGACACCACGCCCCTGATGACGGCCCTGTACAGCCGCGTGTACTGGGAACGGGTGGACGAGGAGCTGGCGCTGCTGGCGAGCCGCCACGAGTACGCGCTGACGCTGGTCACCGCACCGGATACGCCCTGGATGCCCGATGGCCTGATGCGCGAATCGGAAGAAGTGCGCCAGATGGTGTACGAGATGCTGCTGGCGGAGTTGACCGGGCGCAGGATCCCGTTCGTGCTGGTGCAGGGGGACCTGCCGCAGCGCGTGCGGCAGGTCGAACGGGCACTACATGTGCTGGGGATCGATTAGGAGCGCCTGAAAAACGTTTCAGGCGCTCCAGAACATGTTCAGAAGTCGAACTGCGCCGACATGCGGAAGGTGCGCGGTGCGCCCGGCAGCAGGTAGCCGCCCAGTTCCTGGGTGACGTCGCGCCAGTAGAACTTGTCGGTCAGGTTGTCCACCCGTGCACGCAGCGTAACGCTCGTCGCGCCCATCTTCACGCCATAGCTCGCGCCCAGGCCGAACACGTGGTAACCCGGCACATTGACGGTGTTTTCCGGATCGAAGGACTTTTCGCCCGCGTACTGCCACTGGCCGCTGACCTTCAGGCCCGGCACCGCCGCCACCGCATAATCCGCCCACAGCGTCGTCTTCAGTTCCGGCACGTTGGTGACGCGCTTGCCGTCGTAGCGCGCCGAGCCGGTGTCTTCCTGGCGCGCGCGCAGTGCCATCAGGGTGGCGCCATAGGTCAGGGCGCCGTTCGTGCGCTGGGCCGCCAGCTCGAAGCCGCGGTGCACCTGCTCGCCCTTGCGCACGAAGGTCGGCTTGGGCAAGCCGGTATCCTCGTCGAACTCGAAGCCCTTGGTGATCTGGAACAGGGCGGCGGTGAAGGCGACGTCGCCGAAGCTGCCCTTGGTGCCGAGTTCGACCTGCTTCGAACGGTTCTGGCCCAGGTCCGTGTTCTCGTTGTTGGTACCCATGTCGGCGACGCCGCCGGCGTCCAGGCCGCGGGCGAAGGTAGCGTACACGTTCCAGGATGGGGTGACGCCATACACCAGCGATACGCTCGGCAGGACGTACGCGCCGCGGCTATTGACCCAGCCCAGTTCCGGTTCCGGCAACTGGGTGGTGTCGATCTTCACGTAGCGCAGGCCGGCGTGCAGCGCCAGCTCGGGCGTGAGCGTGAGGATGTCCTGGACGAAGAGCGAACGTTCGCGCTCGGTGAAGCGTTCGCTGACCGGGCCGGTCGCCGGGTTGCCCGGCGCCGGATCGACGACCTGGTTCTGGTAGATGTTGCTCGAGCCGGCGTAGTCGTAGACGTAGTCGCCGTAGCGGTTATGGCGCTCGCTGTAGCTGGTGCCGACCGTCAGCACGTGGCGCAGCGCACCGGTGGCGACGCGTCCCTGCAGCTGCGCCTGGATGCCGAACGGGGTCTTGCGTTCGCCGACGCTCTGGTAGTCGTAGACGTCATAATCGCCGTTCGAGCAGTAGCCCGGATAGAAGCCCTCGCCCTCGTTGCTGCAGCCGTAGGGGAAGGCGGTGAAGTCGTCGCGCTTGAACCAGTGCTTGTTGGCCGCGACCGTCGCTCGCCAGTCGCTGTTGATGCGATAGTCGAAGCGCAGGCCGAAGTTGGCGCTGTCGGTGTCGACCGGTCTGGTCCAGGGCTGGGCGTTGAGCAGGGTCTTGGCCGAGATGTTCGCCGGCAGCGCCACGCCGCGGATCAGCTGGTAGCCGGGCGCGGTGATCTGTTCCTTGTGCTGGAAGTCCATGTCGAGCTGCAGCAGCGCGTCTGGTGTGATCTGCCAGTCGAAGGCGCCTGACACGAACTGGCGCTTGCCGTCGGCACCGTCGACGTAGGAGCGCAGGCGCTCGGCGGCGGCGTTGACGCGGTAGCCGAAGCGGCGGTCGTCGAAACGTCCGCCCAGGTCCAGCGCGCCATAGAGCGTGCCGCGCTCGCGCGCTTCGAAGGTCACGGAACGGAGCGGCGTGTTGGTCGGACGCTTGGTCACGAAGTTGAGGATGCCCCCCGGCGCGGCCAGGCCCGCCTGCATGCCGGCCACGCCCTTGAGCAGCTCGAGGCGCTCCTTGTTCTCGAGCGGGATCTGGGTATCGGCGGGGATGACGATGCCGTCCTTGCGATAGCCCGAGTTATTGTTCAGCATGAAGCCACGCACCGAGAACTGCTCGGCATAGCCGACCGCGTTGTAGGCATCGCCCACCGAGGCGTCGTAGGCCAGCGCATCGGTAGCGCTGCGAATCGAGAGGTTCTGCATCTGTTCGCGGGTGATTGCCGAGACCGAGACCGGGGTCTCGACGATCGGCAGGTCGGCGAAGCCGCCGATGCCGGCACGGTCGCTGACCGTCCATTTATTGCCGGTGACAAGCACCGAGGCGACCGGCTCCTGGGTCTGTGCGGACGCGTCGATGGTGAAAGCCTGGGCGAGGGCGCAGGCAAGTAAGGTGTGCTTTAAAACTGGTTTCATGGGTTTGCTCGTTTTCGCGCGCCACGATGGGCGCGCCGCTTCTTCAAAAAGCCGGAGCCAACGTGGGGGAAGGGCAAACAAGGGGGAACTGCGTTGCGCTTTCCTTCGCTGGCATTATCCAGATCAGGTACGAAGGGTATCTCTCACCCGAAGCGAAGCTTCAGGACCCCTAGCGAGGCGCGAGTGTACCACGGCCGGGGACGGCCGTGGTAATTCTGTCAAGGGGCGTGGGGTGGACGGCTCGACCGGGCAAGGGCCCGAGCCGTCCGGTTCGCGCCGTCCACGCGTTCAACAGGCGTCCGCGCTGGCGCGGCGTGGCAAAGCGAATTGGACGCGTGAGACCTCAGGCTTCGGCCGCTTCGTGCAGCGGCGATGCGTGCTCGTGGTGGGCGCGTGCGTGCTGCAGGTGGCGCTGCAGGGTGGCGCGGGTGCTGTCGCCGATCGCGCGCCAGTATTCGCGGCGCTGGGCGGCGCGCTTGCGGTGCTTCGACGGCATGTCTGCCAGGGGCTTGAGGTAGAAGGGCAGCGCCACCAGCCAGGCGTGGCCGGCCATCTCGACCCCGCCGAGCAGCTTCCAGAAGCCGTCGTAGGCATTCGTGAAGTGCTTCAGCTGGTCCGGGTCGAAGGCGATGTGCGAGCTGCATTTCACGGCCACCACCTGCTCCATGCCGACCGCCTGCGCCACGCCCTGCATCGCGGCGAAAGTGAAGAAGCTGGGCGAATTGTTGGGGAAGCAGCGTTCGAAGGCGTCGAAGGCTTCGCCCGAATCGGTCCAGCGGCCCTGGTTGCGGGCGATGAAGGGGACCAATGGAGACGGCACGCCGGCGACCGCGCCCTCGATCCACGAGAACGACAGGCGGTGCAGCACCTTGCCGTCGGCGACCAGGGCAATGGTCAGGTCGCCTTCGGCATTCATGCGCGAAGCCATCTCGAGGCGGATCACGAATTCGTTTTCGCCCACGGTCTGGCGCCACAGGGCCAGCCCGCCGGCCGCGTACACGGCCTGCTTGTAGGCGGCGTTGAAGGTGGTTTCCTCGAAGCGGTAGTGAGACAGGACGCACCGCACGCGATCGCTGGCGCTCAGGCCGCGCACCAGGTAGCCGCGGTGGCTGAGGTGGTGGAAGGGGTCGTCGTGGGACCGCAGCATCACGTAGTTGCGGTAGACGTCGAGCTGGCACAGGGCCGCGTGATCGCGATAGAACATCAGCACGCGGGCGCTGCGCAGGATCGACATCAGCCAGGATGACAAACGCAACTGGCGGCGGCCGGCCCGCCAATGGCGGGTCAGTTGAGCGAAGATCATGGGGCGCTCCGTTAAAGGCATCGGGTTGCAGGCAGGTTCATGGTGGCTTACCTGGCTGCTACCGGCGGTGACATTGCTCAAGGGAAATAAGTTCTCTGAGGCAATATTCTTATCGCCACGGTCACGCAAGGTCAACATGCATCTTCTCTCAGGTGTGGTTTATAGCGGAACGCCGGGTTCCCGTATTGCAAGATTATCACGCGCTAAACAGCTGCCGACAGTTCCTCGCCAGCACGGTTTCCGGTCGCCCCAGCGCGCATGCCGTCCGCATGAATGATTCCCGATCGTAACATATTGACGGCAAACGTTGCCTACAGGATAGGCGGTCGTTGCGCCGGCGGGACAGGCCTGCCCGGGTGCGGGGCGGCCGCTTTACCTGATCCCGGTTTCCGGCTCATGATGGCCTTTCGATCAACCTTGAGGATCCGATCATGGCGCAATCGTACGAACTGTTCTATTGGCCGGGCATCCAGGGACGCGGCGAATATGTCCGCCTGGCGCTGGAGGAAGCGGGAGAAGACTACGAGGACGTGGCGCGCGGTCCCGGTGGCGTCGATGCCATGATGGCCGCGCTCAAGGAAGGCCCGACGCCGGCCTTTGCTCCGCCTTTCCTGCGCGCCGGCGGCATGATGATCGGCCAGACCGCGGCGATCCTGATGTTCCTCGGCGAACGCCATGGCCTGGCGCCTCAGGATGTGCAGGGCCGGCTGTGGACCCACCAGCTGCAGCTGACGATCGGCGACCTGGTGGGCGAGGCGCACGAGACCCACCATCCGGTCGGCAGCAATCTGTATTACGAAGACCAGAAGCCGGAAGCGCGGCGGCGTGCGCAGGAATTCACGGCCGCGCGCATTCCCAAGTTCCTCCGTTATTTCTCGCACGTGCTGGGCGAGGGCGACTACCTGCTCGGGCAGGCGCTCGGCTATGCCGACCTGTCGCTGTTCCAGACCCTGGAAGGGCTGCGCTATGCCTTTCCGAAAGCGACGGCCCGCGCCCTGGCCGCGTATCCAAACCTGGAGCTGCTGCGCCAGCGGGTGGCCGGGCGGCCGCGCATTGGCGCCTACCTGGCGTCGCACCGGCGCCTGCCGTTCAGCGAGGAAGGGGTCTTCCGGCACTATCCGGAACTGGATGCGTAGCACCGGTGCAGCGCTTCAATCCCAGGGCGGCGCGAAATCCGGGTCGACCAGGCGCAAGCGATGCGCAGCGCATTTTAGTGCACCGCAAGGTCGAGAATGATTGCCCGAACTTCGGTCTGGCGCTAAGCTCAGAAGAGTATTACAGGACCGTAAAAAAACGTTCGTTCACCCTGAAAGGAGCGCAACATGAGTCTTAAGGTCAAGCCAGTCGAAGACGGCATGCACACCATCACCCCGCATCTGGTGTGTGCCCGCTGCAGCGAAGCCATCGAGTTCTACAAGAAGGCCTTCGGGGCCGAGGAAGTGATGCGCATGCCCATGCCCGATGGCCGCGTCGGCCACGCCATGCTGCGCATCGGCGATTCGCCGCTATTCCTGGCCGACGAGTTCCCCGACTACGGTTCCCTCAGCCCCTTGGCGCTGAAGGGCTCGCCGGTCGTCATCCACCTGTCGATTCCGAACGTGGACGAGATGTGGGCGCGCGCCACCGCAGCCGGCGCCACCGTGCGCATGGAACTGGCCGACGCCTTCTGGGGCGACCGCTATGGCCAGCTGGAAGATCCCTTCGGCCACCGCTGGTCGCTGGCGACCCATGTGCGCGACGTCTCGCCCGAGGAGATGCAGCAGGCGATGGACGACATGATGCGCCAACAGCAGGAGTGCGCACAGACGCCGGCCTGACCGGGCCGGGCCGGGCCTGGCCTGGCCGCGGCGCATGCGGCGGGCGTGTGCGGTCTGGCCGCGTTGCATGCCCGCGCTGTCCTGGCCTGGCCGCGGCGCATGGCCCGGGGTGTTCGGGCCCAGCCGCGCCGCGTGCCGCGGCGGGTCGCCCGCGCTACGCGGCAGCCGCGTGCAGGTGTTCGTACAGGATGAGGCTGCCGATGACGATGAGCACGAGGCCGCCCACCAGCTCGGCGCGCTTGCCGACCAGCGCGCCGAGGCCGCGTCCGAGCATCACGCCGATCGTCACCATGACGAAAGTGGCGCAGCCGATCGCGGCCGCGACCACCAGGATGTTAGCGTCGATAAAGGCCAGGCCGGCGCCGACGATCAGCGCGTCGATGCTGGTGGCCATGCCGGTCAGGGCCAGGCGCCAGAAACCGTGGCTGCTGGGCTTGTCTTCCCCGGTCTCGGGCGCCTGCAGGCCTTCGTGGATCATGCGCAGGCCGAGCAGGCCCAGCAGTACGAAGGCGATCCAGTGGTCCCAGGCTTGCACGTAGGGCGCGGCGGCCTGGCCGAGGGCCCAGCCAAGCAGTGGCGTCAAGCCTTCGATGACGCCGAAGATGGCACCGGTGCGCAGTGCCTCGCGCAGTTGCGGCCGCTGCAGGGCCGCACCCTTGCCGACGGCGGCGGCAAACGCATCGGTGGACATGGCAAGGGCGAGCGAGGCGGTAGCGGCGATATTCATGAAAACCTTCCATCGGGCGGAGGCGAGGGCAGGCCCGCGTGGCCCGAACGCACGCGGACATGCCAAAGGTCTTGCCAACCGGACGGCTGCCCGCACCACGGCGCGCTGGCGCCGAGCATGTTGATACGGGCACTGCACGCACAGCGGTGCTGGCGGCAGCAGGCTACTCCCCCAATGGATGGCGATATTGTACCGTAGGCGCAGGGGACGCGAGCCGCTCATCGGTGCCGGCCCGCGACCGTAACCCGCTGCGGCCGCCTCACGCTGAACGCGGGCATTTGCGCAAGCGCGAAGGGCCACGTAGACTGGACCGCGGGCCGGCGCCGCGCCGAACCACTACCCATGCCAGGAGGACAGTTTGGATACCGACGACATCGGCGCGCTCGACATCGTGATCGTGCCGCCCACGCATGACCCGGGCGACGGCTTCATGGTGCGGCGCGCACTGCCCAGCCGCCAGCGCCGCATGGTCGGCCCCTTCGTCTTCCTCGACCAGATGGGGCCGCACGTATTCCAGCCCGGGCGCGGCCTCGACGTGCGTCCGCACCCGCATGTGTGCCTGGCCACCGTCACTTACCTGTTCGACGGCGAAATCCTCCATCGCGACAGCCTGGGCAGCGTGCAGGCGATCCGTCCGGGCGAAGTCAACTGGATGACGGCGGGTAGCGGCATCGTCCATTCGGAGCGCACCGGCAGCGCGCTGCGCGAGGGCGGCTCCGCTTTGTTCGGGCTGCAATGCTGGGTGGCGCTGCCCGGCTGCTTCGAGGAAACCGCTCCCGCTTTTGCCCACCTCGATGCCGGCGCCTTGCCCGTGCTCGAAGGCGAGGGCATCAGTGCGCGCGTCGTCGCCGGCAGTTTCTGGGGCCGGCGCGCGCCGGTCGCCACCTTGTCCGACATGTTCTACGTCGACGTGATGCTCGATCCCGGTGCGCGCATCGCGATGCCGCCCGAGTATCCCGAGCAGGCCATTTATATTGTCGAGGGACGGCTCGACCTGGGCCGCGACGGCAGCTTCGATGCCGGCCAGCTGGTGGTATTGAAGCCCGGCGCCGAGGTCGTGCTTGCCGCCGCCGGGCCCGGCCGTACCCGCCTGATGCTGCTGGGCGGCGAGCCGATGGACGGGCCGCGCTACCTGTCTGGAATTTCGTCGCCAGTTCCGAGGAGCGCATCGAACAGGCCAGGCGCGACTGGCAGGAAGGGCGCTTCCCGCAGGTGCCCGGCGAGCACGAATTCATCCCGCTGCCCGAATCCCGGGGCAGGCCGGTGCGCTACCCCTGACGCGGCCAGCCGTGCCGGCCTCGCTGGCGCGCGCCCACCGCCGGCGAGTTTACGCCCATGTTTCGGCAAGGCCCGCGCAGAGACGTCCGGTGCGCCGACGCCCCGGCCGATGGCCTCGGCGTTCCTGACCGGCTCGAGCAGGCCGTCACCGGCCGCGCTATCATCTGAGCTCTACCATGCAAAAGGAGCAAGCCGTGCGCCACACCCTCCCTTCGACGACCCGTCCGGACCGCCCCGCGGCAGTGCCGTGCCGGCCTTGCGGCGCGCCACGTACAGGCGGCATGCTCGCAGCATCGGCATGCGGGTGCAGCGATGAACGCCGCGGAAGTCCAGCGCATCGCCGCCTTTTCCGACGGGATTCAGGGCGGCAATCCGGCCGGCGTCTGGATCGGCGAAACCATGCCGCCAGATACGAGCATGCAAGCCGTCGCCCACCAAATCGGCTACCCGAAACCGCATTCGCCGCGCCGCTGGGCGAGGGCTGGCGTGTGCGCTATTTTTCGCCGGAAGCGGAAGTGCCGTTCTGCGGCCATGCCACCATCGCCCTCGGCGCCGCGCTGGCGGCCCGCTGCGGCGACGGCGTCTATGCCTTGCAGCTGAACGATGCGGCAATTACCGTCGAGGGACGGCGCGAGGCAGACAGTGCGGACGGTGCAGCGCTGACCTCGGCCGCCCTGCAGTCGCCGCCGACGCGCAGTGCGCCGGCGCCTGCCGACGTGGTGGCGCGCGCGCTCGCCCTGTTCGGCTACCGCGGCGGGGATCTCGACCCGCGCATCCCGCCGGCCCTGGCCCATGGCGGGGCGACGCACACTGGTGCTGGCCCTGCGCAGCCGGGAAGCCGGGGGCGATGCGCTACGAGCTCGATGCGGGCCGTGCCTTCATGCGCGAGCTCGGCATAGTCACCGTGGTGCTTGTCTGGGCGGAAAACGAGCGGCTGTTCCATACGCGCAACCCGTTCGCGGCAGGCGGCGTGTATGAAGACCCGGCCACCGGGGCCGGCACCGCCGCGCTCGCCGGTTACCTGCGCGACATCGGCTGGCCGCACGGCGGCGGCATCGACGTGGTGCAGGGCGAAGACATGGGCATGCGCTCGCGCCTGCGTGCCGCCATCGGCGCGGAAGCGGGTGGATCGATCCGGGTCTCGGGGACGGCGCGGCCGCTGTAGTGCCGGACACTGCACGCCTGGCCTACGGCGGCGTGCGTGAAATCTTCGCATCGGCCGGCCCGTGATGTTGCAACTGAACATGCGAGCATACGCCGATCGTGCAGGCAGCGGATGCCGCTTTGGAATAGGGGTATGGCCTGCACTCATGGGTGCGCCTGGCGCGGCGCGCCTGCCAAATTGATGCTATGCAATATGCTTACTGACTCGCGAGTTTTGTCAATTTGGAAGTAAAGGGCAAAAGCCTTCCTGCTCCGCAGTTAGATATTTCTCCTGGAGATCGATAATTGTCGGGTGCCAAGTTTTCTTGCTTGGGCTTACTTAATTACGCAATCTTTAGGAGTTATCGGTCATGGAGCTGTGCCACGCAAACGTCGCTACCGGAGGAACCGCGCCCGCGATTCGACACATGGGTGCTCAGCAGGGTGCACGCGGCGCAGTCGAGCGCCTGCCGTTCACGATCCGCCGGGTCGAGACCGAAGACGACCTGCTCAAGGCCGTGCGCATCCGCCATGCCGCCTATGCGCGCCATGTGCCGGACTTCGCCCGCTCGCTGGCGCTGCCGGAAGCGGCCGACTACGAAAGCGACACCATCGTGCTGCTGGCCGAGTCCAGGCTCGACGGCACGCCGCTGGGCAGCACCCGCATCCGCACCAACCTGTTCCGGCCGCTGGGCGTGGAAGAATCGGTCGAGCTGCCGGACTGGCTGCAGGGACGCCGCCTGGTCGAAGCGACCCGCCTCGGCATCGACGAGGGCCGCACCGGCCGCATGGTCAAGATGGCGCTGATCAAGGCCTGCTACCTGTATTGCCAGCAGAACGACATCGAGTGGTCGGTCGCGACCGGCCGTCCGACCGTGGCGCGCCAGTACGAACAGCTGATGTTCGTCGATGTCTTCCCGGGGCAGGGCCCGATCCCGCTGGGCCACGTCGGCAACATCGCGCATCGCGTCATGGCCTTCGAGATCGCCAGTTTCGAGGCGCGCTGGGCGGCCGCGCGCCATCCGCTGCTGAACTTCTTCTTCAACACCGCGCATCCCGACATCGACGTCGGCCCCAAGCCCGACCCGAGCCGTCCGCGCGTGTGCTCCGCGCCGCAGGTGCCAATCGCCACGGCAGGCCTGGCGCCGCGCGCTCTGGCCCTGGCCTGACTCGATATTGCAACACGGAATCGCGCTAAGCTTGTATCCTTGCGCCTGACGAGGCTGTGCACGACGTGCGCGGCCTTTGCTGTTTGCTGCAGTAAGCTGCAGGTTGCTCTCGATACCGCCTATGCCTAACACTCCCGCTTCCACGCCCAGCGCTTCCCGGACCACGGTCCATGTCGCCGTCGAAAAAGTGCTGGGCGTGTTCGCGTATTACCTGATTCCCCTGGCAATAGGCCTGTTTTCCCTCGTCGCACTGCTGTTCTGGCACAACCAGTACAACGTGGGCGAGCCGGCCAAGCTGCCGCTGCGCGTTCTCGTGCAGGATGCCGACAGCACCTCCGCTGGCGCCACCCCGGTCGCCATCCTGTCGCGCCTGCAGTCCTACCCCACCGTGTCGAGTTACGAAACCCAGCTCGCCGAGCAGCCGATCTGGTTCAGCTTTGCACCGATGACGGCCTCGGTCGACCAGGACGTCATCGAATTTCCGTCGCGCCATGCACTGGCCGTCCGTTGCTGGGATGCGACAAGCTTGCGTCCGCTGGGCGACGCCACGCGCGGCCATTCGAGCGGGGCGATCGATGCCGTGAAGGCGGGCTTTGCGCTGCGCATGCCGCGCCTGCCGGCGCAAGTGCTGTGCAGCGGCCGCTTCGCCGGCCCGGCGCGGCTGATGGTGGCGCAATGGCCTTCGGCGCAGTTCGAATTGTCGGTCGAGCAGTACCATCGCAAGTCGGGCCTGCTCGACGGCGGCATGATCGTGCTCGCGCTGTTCGTGCTGCTGACCGCGCTCATCAACCGCCAGCCGCTGTACGTGCTCTTTGCCGGCTGGCTGATCCTGAACCTGCGGGTGGGCGCGCTGTCGGCCGGCTGGGATATCCAGTGGCTGGGCCAGACGATACCGGCCGACTGGCTGCTGGTCAGCCGTTCGGTGACCATCACCCTGTACGGCATCGCCACGCTCACCCTGTATCAGACGCTGCTGCGCGACAGCCTGGCCGGTTTGCGTTATGTGCTGCCGATGCGCGTCATGCAGTGGCTGTGCATGCCGATGCTGGCCGCGGCCGTCCTCTTGCCCTACCGCCTGTACCTGCCGATACTGTGGGTGATCTGCGCCTGCTGCCTGTCCCTGATGACGGTCGGCCTGTTCAAGGTCATCGTCGTCTCGCGCAACCGCGTCGCCGGCTGGTTCGCCGCTTCGTTTGCGCTGACCTTCGTCGCCTCGCTGGCCGAAGTCGTGTCGGCTGCGCTCGGCATACGCGACGTCCTCGACGTCCTCAACAGTGTCACTGCGGCCCTGGCCTCGAGCCTGCTGGCAGCCCTGGCCGTGGCCGAGCAGATGCGGGCCGAGACCGAGAAGCGCGAAGAAGCCCAGCGCAAGCTCGAGCAGGCCTACGAGGTCATGCCGGTTGGCCTGTTCACCCTCGATATGTTCGGCCACTTCCAGAGCGCCAACCCTGCGGTGCTGAAGATGCTCGGCGCGCGCGGCTTCGAACCCGGCCGCACTTCGTGGCGTCATTTCTTCAATGAAAACGTGTGGATGGAATTGCACGAGCAGGTGCGCGGCCGCAGCGATGCCGAGCTGGAAATCGCCAACCGCGACGGCAGCCAGCGTTTCCTGGTCAGCGCCACGCTGGCGCGCGGGCGCATCGAAGGCGTGCTGCAGGACATCACCGAAAAGTACAAGGCCACCGAGCAATTGCGCTTCATGGCCGATAACGATCCCCTCACCAAGGTATACAACCGGCGCGGCATCGAGAACATGTTCGAAGCCGCGACAGCCTCGCAGGCCGCCGGCCGGCCGATGGCGCTGGCCTACGTCGATCTCGACCGCTTCAAGCTGATCAACGACCTGTTCGGCCACGCGGCCGGCGACGAGGTGCTCAAGCAGGTGTGCGAGCGCATGGCGATGATGCTGGCCGGCGGCCAGCAGCTGGGACGGGTCGGCGGCGACGAATTCGTGATCGTCATGCCCGACACCGCCATTCCGCTCGCGTCGCTGATCTGCCGCGGCATCGTCGAACGCCTCGGCGGCACGCCTTACCGCGTCGGCGACAAGGCCTTCCACGTGCGCGGCTCGATCGGCCTGATCGAGGTGGCCACGGGCATGCCGATGAAGGATGCCATTTCCACCGCCGACCGCGCCTGCCGCGAAGCCAAGGAATCCAGCGACGGCCTGGTGGTGTACGAACGCAATGCCGCTGCCTTCCACGAGCGCGAGGCCGAACTGAACCTGGTGGCCAAGCTGCAGGGGCCGCAGGCCACGGACGATTTGTTCGTCGAGATGCAGCCGATCATGTCGCTGAAGAACCCGCACGACTCGCTCAACTTCGAGGTGCTGCTGCGCATGCGCGGCGCCGATGGACGCATCATGCCGGCCGGCCCGCTGATCGGGGCGGCGGAAAAGTCCGGCCGGGCCGGGGTCATCGACCGCTGGGTGCTGTCGACCACGCTGGCCTGGATCGCGGACAACATCGCGCGCCTGCCGAATACCCGCTTCGTCTGCATGAATTTGTCGGGCGCCTCGCTCAACGACGAGCGCTTCATTGCCGACACGATCGAGATCCTCGGGCGCCACGTCCACGTGGCCAGCCGCCTGTGCATGGAGATCACGGAAAGCGTGGCCCTGCACGACCTGGACAATACGCGCCGCTTCATCGACCAGGTGCGCGCCTATGGCGTGAAGGTCGCGCTCGACGACTTCGGCGCAGGCTACACCTCGTTCTCGTATCTGAAGGAACTCCCCGCCGACGTGCTGAAGATCGACGGCAATTTCATCGTCAACATCAACGCCCATCCGGCCAACGTCGCCATCGTCGAGGCCATCGTCAGCCTGGCCGTCAACCTCGGGATGAAGACCATTGCCGAGTGGGCCGAGGATGCGGCCACGGTGCAGACCCTGGCCGAGATCGGCGTCGATTACGTGCAGGGCTGGGCGGTGGCGCGCTCGCAGCCGCCCGAGCGCATCCTCGCCGCAAGCTCGTCCGCCAGCTTCATCCAGGACCAGGAATTGCTGGACCTGCTGCCGACGCTGGGCAGCATCGGTGCGCTGGACTTGCGCGGGATCGTCAAGCTGTAGGGTGGACGTGGCCGAGGAGACGGGTCTCCCGTCCACACGTTCATGCACACGGAAAATATCGGAGCGTTCTTTGTGCCGGCACTGTGTGGACGTGTGGACGGGGAACCCGTCCACCCTACGAACGTCATTGCGCCTGCTCTGAAAATATTACTGGATCGTCGCCAGCTGCGGCCTTGGATGGCGGTCCGCATCGATCAACAGCAATTGTGCGCGGGCTGCCTTCAGGGTGGCAACGTCGCGTGCCAGCGGCCGGTCGCGGCGCGGCACGCGCGGGCGCCAGTCGTGCTGGCGTTCCATCGCCGGCGTCGCCGCATAGCGCTGCACGGTCACGGTGCCTTGCGCCGTCTCCAGGGGGACGGCCTCGGCTGGCACTGCGTCGCCGCCACCGGAGCCCGTCGCGCCGGCGCTGCTGGACCCATGCATGCTGTCGCCCGCGCTATTGAGCGCAGACGCCGCCACCAGCTTCGAGGCGCGCGCATTGCTTTCGCAGGGCTGGTCGGTCAGCGTGACGTGGCCGGCGCGGTCGACGCATTTCAGGATGTCGGAACCCGCCAACGCGGCGGGGGCAGCGGCAAGGGCCGCAAGGGCAAGACTGAGCTGAGAGGCCAGGCGCTTCATGGTCACCTCCATCGTTACGATGGAACCATTGTCCTGGCCGAGATCGCCTCACTCTGTTCGGTGCTGCACGGTGCGTGGCCATTGTCAAAAAAACCACGGATGGGCTAGCTCTTCAAGCTGTATTGAATATAAGAAACATATTTCCGGGCGAACCAGGCCGGCGACGGCATGCCTGCGAATCATGTCCGGCAGGTCGTGGGCAGCCCGTCCGACTGGACGAATCCTGTCAAGCCACCAACTGGGCGAAGCGCGACAAATCGACGTTGCCGCCGCTGATCAGGATGCCCACGCGTTTGCCGGCCACCGGCACGATGCCGTTGAGCGCAGCCGCCGCGCCCAGGCAGCCGGTCGGCTCGACCACCATCTTCATCCGTTCGGCAAAGAATTTCATGGTGTCGACCAGCTGGGCGTCGGAAACAAGCACGATATCGTCGACGCGGCGGCGGATGACTTCGAAATTGTGCTCGCCCACATGGGTGACCATGGCGCCGTCGGCGATCGTGTTCGGCACGCCGATGTGCACGATCTCGCCCTTGCGCAGCGACTGCTGGCCATCGTTGCCGGCTTCCGGCTCGACGCCGATCACCTTGCAATCGGGCGCCAGGCCGCTGGCGGCCAGCGCGCTGCCGGCCAGCAGGTCACCGCCGCCGAGCGGCACCAGCAGCAGGTCGAGCGGGCCGACGTCTTCGAACAGCTCCTTCGCCGCCGTGCCCTGGCCGCAGATCACGTCCGGATGGTCGTAAGGGGGAATCAGGGTCATGCCGCGCTCCTGCGCCAGGCGCCGGCCGATCTCTTCGCGGTTCTCCGTGTAGCGGTCGTAGAAGATCACTTCGCCGCCGTATTCCTTCGTCGCCTGCACCTTCAGGGCCGGGGCGTCCTGCGGCATGATGATCGTTGCCTTGATGCCCGCCAGGCGCGCCGACAGCGCGATCGCCTGCGCGTGGTTCCCCGACGAGAAGGTCAGTACGCCCGCCATGCGCTGCGCGTCGCTAAAACGCGCGATGGCGTTCCAGGCACCGCGGAACTTGAACGCGCCCATGCGCTGGTAGTTCTCGCACTTGAAGAACAGCTCGGCGCCAGTGCGCGCATTCGCGGTGCTCGAGGTCAGCACGGGCGTGCGGTGGGCGGCGCCGGCGAGGCGGGCTGCGGCCTGTTCGACGTCGCTGTACTGGAGGAGGGCGGTATCGGTCATGTTCGTTCGAAGTGATGGGTTCAGGGCGCCAGCGGCAGGTTGAGGGCGACCAGCAGCCCGCCGCCTTCGCGGTTGCGCACGTCCAGGTCGGCATTGTGGCGGCTGACCACGCGCTCGACGATGGCCAGGCCGAGGCCTGCACCATTGGCCTGGCCGCGTGCCGTGTCGAGGCGGGTAAAGGGTTTCAGGAGCTGGTTGATCTGGTCGGGCGGCACGCCGGGTCCGCGGTCGCCGATCTCGACGACGGCGCGGCGCCCCTTTGCCGTGCTGCGCACGTGGCAGGCGAAGTCGATCTCGACCAGGTCGGTGTCGGGATTGCGTGCATAGCGGCGCGCGTTCTCGACGATGTTGTTGATGACGCGGCGCAGGTCGATCTCGTTGCCCATCACGCGCACGCCTTCCTCGATATCGGTGCTCACGCGCACCTTCGGCAAGCGCGTCGCGTGCTGGGCGCAATCGAGCAGCAGGCCGGACAGGTCCACCGGCACGAAGCTCGCGCTTTCGGTCGGCTTGGCATAGTCGAGGAACTGGCCGATGATCGCGTCCATCTGGGCGATATCGGACTGCATGCCGTCGCGCGCTTCCGTCGATAGATTGGCCATCTCGAGTTCGAGCTGCATGCGCGCCAGCGGCGTGCGCAGGTCGTGCGAGATGCCGGCCAGGATGACGGCGCGGTCGTTCTCGACCTGGGCCAGGTCCTCCACCATCTGGTTGAAGCTGCGGTTGGCCTCGATGATCTCCTGCGAGCCTTTTTCCGGCAGAGGGGGAGGGCGTTCGCCCTTGGCAATGGCGCGCGCGGCCGCGGTCAGGCGCGCCAGCGGCAGGTTGATCAGGCTGGAAATGAGCGCCGCGCCCAGCAGCGAGAGCACGCCCACCACGCTGGCCCAGCCGAGCCACTGGATGCGGGTCAGGCCGACGATGCGTTCGCGTTCGAGCATCAGCCAGTACTGGTCGTCCTCGATGTTGAAGCTGATGTAGAAGCCGGCGACGCCGTTCACGCGGCTGGAAAAGCGCGTCTGCTGGCCGAGCTTTTCGCGCACGGCGGCGGCGATTTCCGGCATCAGGGGATTGGCTGGCGGCGGATCGACCTGGTCGCTGTCTTCCAGCGCGAAGATGCGGATGCCCTCGTTCGAGACCAGTTCGAGCAGCAGTTCGCGGCGCAGGTCGGGCGCGGAGTGGGTCAATGCCGCCTTGGTGATGGTGACGACCGAGACCACCAGTTCGGCCGTCTGCTGCACCTGCGGGCCGCGCTGGAACACGTTCATCAGGCCGATCCACGAACCCATCGACACGGTCGTGAGCAGCGACAGCAGGAAGAAGGTGCGCCAGAACAGGCCGCTGCGGAACCAACCCTTGCCGCCGGGGCGCGATTGGCCGGGCCGCGATTGGCCGGGCCGCGAATGGCCCGGCTGCGGGGAGCCGGGCGCCGTTGACAACGAGGGAAGCACTAGCGCGGCTGGCCTTCAGGAATGAACACGTAACCCAGGCCCCAGACGGTCTGGATGTAGAGCGGGCTCGATGGGTCGGGTTCGATGAGCTTGCGCAGGCGCGAGATCTGGACGTCGAGCGAACGATCGAACACCTCGTATTCGCGGCCGCGCGCCAGTTCCATCAGCTTTTCGCGCGACAGCGGCTGGCGCGCGTGGCGCGCGAACACTTTCAGTACCGAGAATTCGCCCGTGGTGAGGGGCACGGTTTCGCCGTTCTTCTTCAGCGTGCGCGTGCCCAGGTCGAGCACGAACTGGCCGAACTCGAAAGTCTGCGGGGTTTCCGACGGCGCGCCGGGAATCTCGTCCGGGCCCTTGCGGCGCAGCACCGCGCCGATGCGCGCCACCAGCTCGCGCGGGTTGAAGGGCTTGGGCAGGTAATCGTCGGCGCCCATCTCCAGGCCGACGATGCGGTCGACGTCTTCGCCCTTGGCGGTGAGCATGATGATCGGCGTCTGGTCGCCCGCGCCGCGCAGGCGGCGGCAGATCGACAGGCCATCCTCGCCCGGCAGCATCAGGTCGAGCACCAGCAGGTCGTAGCGCTCGCGCAGCCACAGCTTGTTCATCGCGGGCGCGCTCTCGGCCGTCACGACCTGGAAACCCTGTTCCGTGAGGTAGCGGCGCAGCAGGTCGCGCAGGCGCACGTCATCGTCGACGACCATGATCTTGGCGCTATGGCCGCCCGCGCCGGTGCCCGTGCTGCCCGAATTGGTAGAGGAGGAAGGGTTCATAGGTTATGCAATTGTCAGAATCATGTCGCTATGGTAACTTCTTATGGCTGGAGCTGCAGGTGTCGTGAACGGGGCATTACAATGTGTTACAAACTTTACCCAATTAGGCTTATACCCCAGGGCCAATCCACATACACTGGGCACCAGTGAAGTACAGCTTATCTGTTTATCCGGCATCGCGGAAGAGGAACACCATGAAACACGCGCTCACCAAAATCTATGCAGGAACCGAGGCCATGGGCCCGCGGCTTGCCCGCGTGGCGCGCCAGGGTGTTGCCGTGTGCGTGCTGGCTTGCGCCGGCATCGGTGCCGCCAGGCACAGTATCACGGCCGTCGCGACGAGGCCCAGATGCAGCCGCCACCGTCGCCGCGCGCCGAACGCCTGCCGCCGCCTGAAGCGCCGCGCGACCGCGCATCCCGACCAGCAACGCTATTACGACCAGCAGCGCGCCGCCGAGGAGCAGCAGCGCCGCCAGGTGCAGGAAGCTCCGCCGGAGCGCCGCGGTGGCCGCCTCACGCCTGACGAGCGGCGCGATCTGCGTCGCCAGATCAACGAGGCGGGGATGGACATCTACCCGAACGCGCGCCGTCGTTAAACAGCGCTGCATCGAGGCAGGATAGGAAAGCCGGGTCTGTCCCGGCTTTTTGTTTGCCCGCGCGCAAACGAACGGACTGTCGCCCATTCCAGAAATTTATCTTATGGCAGCGTTTATTTATTTTTGACAACGTGCTAGGCTGATGCGTGGCTGACCTCGTCGTACCGTCGGGGCTCCAGTCAACCCCTTGGAGCATCAACGTGTCCGACCCCGTCCTGTCACCCGCTACCCATGCCGCCCCCGCCACGCGTTTCGCTGGCGCCGGTCCCGAGCACTGTATCGCGCACCGTGCCGACGGCGTCTATGCCGACCCGGCCGTACTGGGCACGACCCTGCTTGCGGCGGTCGACGCCCTGTTGCGCGGCGGATCCTTTTTCCGCGGCCTGAACTACCCGGTCCTGATCAAGGCGCTGTACGACAGCGGCCCGGCATTGCCGGTGGGACCCGGCGGCGAGGCCCTGGTCCGGCTGGCGGATGACATCCTTCCTTTCGACGCCAGCCGGCGCGGTCTGTACCGCTCGGTCAAGATCCGCGATGGCCAGGCCGAATACTGTTTCGAGCCGGTATTCGCGACGGCAGCCGATGGCATGGGCGAGCAGCCGACCCGGCTCGACGTCGACGAGTTCGTGGCCGACATGTGGCAGAAGGGGATTCGCTTCGGCATCGACATCGCCGCCGTCAAGCAGGGCATCGACCATCCGAACACGGGGCGGATCGTGGTGGCGCGCCGCCTGGAGCCCGAGGCCGGACAGGACGCCACCGTCGTCGAGGTTTCGGACGACATCCACCGCAGCGACGCGCCGCGCCAGCTCGCCAACGGCAAGCTCGACCTGATGAGCTTCCAGAACCGCTTTCCGCAGGTGCCTGCCGGCGCCTGCCTGCTGCAGAAGCTGCCCCCGCGCCCGGGCGCGCCCGGCTTCGAGCTGTCGGGCATCCGCATCGAACCGGCCGCGCCGAACGAACTCGATTTCGCAGCTTACACAGGCGCGGGTACCCGCATCGAACGCCTTGCCGGCGGCGAGTACCTCGTCGCCACCCGCACGGGTTTTCTCAACGTCGACCCGAAGACGCACCAGGTCTCGATCGACGACAAGGTCATCAGCCGCGACGGCGTTAGCGCCCGCACGACGGGCAACCTGCAGCTGAGCGGCGATTACGAGGAATTCGGCGAGGTCCAGGAAAAGCGCGTCATCGAGGGCAACAGCATCACGGTGCATGCCGACGTCTACGGCGAAGTCGTCTCGCGCGGCGGCAGCGTGCGCCTGTGCGCCAACCTGGTCGGCGGCAGCGCCCACAACAAGCGCGGCGACATCCGCGTCGACGGCGTCACCTCGAACGCCGTGATCGCGGCCAGTGCCGGCAGCGTGACCCGGCGCGCGCCGAGAACTGCGTCGTCTCCGGCACCCGCGTGCACATCGACGTGGCCATCAACTGCGAGATCGTCGCCGACGAGGTGACGATCGGCCTGGCGGAAGGCTGTGCGGTGGCGGCGCGCAAGCTTGATATCGAGAGCAGCGCGCCCTGGCGCGACAGCGAGATGCTGGTCTATGTCCTGTGCGCCGATTGCGGACGCATCGACGAGGTGATCGCGCAGGTGGGCGCCCGCCTGGCGGAGTTCGATGCGCTCCTTGCCCGCCACAAGAGCGCGCAGGCGCAGCTGTGCTCCCAGCCGGCGGTGCGCCAATACCTCGACATCGCCGGACGCGTGCGCAGCGGCGAGATGACGCTGACGCCCGCCCAGAACGGGCAGTTCCGCCAGATCGGGCAGGCCGTCGCGGCTGACCTGCAGAAGATCGGCGAACTCGGTGCGGCGCGCAAGGCGGCTGAGGCCGAGCTGGCGCAAGGCCAGGCGCTGCTGGCGCGCTTCACGGCCGAGCGCGCCGAACGGGCGGGCACGAGCGAAGTCCGGATCGCACTCGCGCAGGGCGAGACGGGCGTGCGCCGCTGTGCGGTCGATCCGGACGGACCGCCACCCTATCGCCAGGGTGCGCGCGAGATCCGCCTGTGGCTGCGTGGCAGCGAGGGCGAGCGGCTCGGGTCGGTCACCAGCGGCAGCTATTCCTGGAGCAACGTGGCGGCGCCGGAGGCGGCGGGAGCGGTCTGACCTTGCAGAAAATATTCACTTAGGAAATATTGACTGTCCTCAACGAGGGCAGGGGGCCGCCGCCCTAGCATGGTGTCTGTTCATGAAAGGACCGATCATGCAGAAGGAAACACGCGGCACGGCGGGCAAGGACTTCCTCAGTTTCACGCTCGGCGGTCTCGAATACGGGCTCGATTTCGGCCAGGTGCAGGAACTGCGGGTGCTCAAGTCGCTGGAGCGCTTCGCTTCGCGCGGCGAGGTCGTCGAGGGCGTCGCCCTGTCGCGCGGCGTGATCATGCCCATCGTCGACATGCGCGCCGCCTTCAGCGGCCGCCCGGTGGCCACCACGCCGAATACCGACGTCATCATCCTCAAGCTGTCGAGCTGCGTGATGGGCATGGTGGTCGACGGCGTCACCGACGTCGTGCACCTGCGGCTTGATCAGATCTCGCCGATCCCCGGTTCACACGGCGGCGCCATCGATTACCTGATCGGCCTGGGCGTGAGCGAGGGCCGGCGCCTGATCCTGGTGGACATCGACCGGCTGATGTCGATCGATCGGCGCAGCGCCGAGCGCCAGGTGGCGTGAGACGAACGTAGGGTGGGCACGGGGTGCCCACCCTACATTACTGATATCGATAGATCAGCGCAGCGCCGAGTGGCGTAGGGTGGGCGGCTCCACTTGGGCGTGCGATCATTGATGGTGCGTGCGCCGCCCACGCGTTCAAACCACGGCGGCATACACGCGACGCTACACAACGCGGTTGAATGCATGTAAGGCCGCGTGGACGCTAACCTGGGTTGAACGCGTGTGCGGCGCTAAAGCTGCTGATTCCACGCACCCGGGCGGAGCCGCACACCCTACGACGAACACGTCAGGCCGCCAAGCCCTCCAGCTGCTCCTGCAACTCCAGCCACTCGTTCTCCAGCGTCCCCAGGTCGCGCGCGCAGAAGGCCTGGTCGGCGACCAGGGTCTTCAAGGCGTCCTTCTTGTCCGCGTCGTAGATGCCCGGCTCGAGCAGGCGCGCGTCGATGTCGGCCTTCTTCGCATTGAGCTTGGCCATCTGTTCCTCGATGCGCTTGATGCGGTTCTCGATCGGCTTCCTCAAGGCTGCCACGCGCTGGCGCTCCTCGGCGCCCATGCGCTTCTGTTCCTTGCGGTCCGCGGCGGGCACAGGCAGCGCGGCGACGGGAGCAGGGGCCGCGGCCCTGGCTGCTTTCGCGGCGCCAGGCAAGGCGTCATTGCCCTTGCCCAGCTTGGTCTGGAACAGCCACTCCTTGTAGTCGTCCAGGTCGCCGTCGAAAGGCTGCAGGCGGCCTTCGGCGACGATGATGAACTGGTCGGTCGTCGCCCGCAGCAGGTGCCGGTCGTGCGAGACCACGACCAGCGTGCCTTCGAACTGGGCCAGGGCCAGCGTCAGCGCTTCGCGCGTCTCCAGGTCCAGGTGGTTGGTCGGTTCGTCCAGGAGCAGCAGGTTCGGGCGCTGCCACACGATCAGGGCCAGCGCCAGGCGCGCCTTTTCGCCGCCGGAGAAGGGCGCGATCGGGCTGGTCACCATCGTCCCGGGGAAATTGAAGCTGCCCAGGAAGTTGCGCAGTTCCTGCTCGCGCACGGTCGGCGCGATCTTCGCCAGGTGCCACAGCGGCGATTCGTCGTGGCGCAGCATCTCGACCTGGTGCTGGGCAAAGTAGCCAATCGACAGGCCCTTGCCGAGCGTGGCGTTGCCCGTCAGCGGCGCCAGTTCGCCGGCGATGGTTTTGATGAGCGTCGACTTGCCGGCGCCATTCACGCCCAAGAGGCCAATGCGCTGGCCGATCTGCAGCGAGAAGTTGATGCGCTTGACGATGGTCTTGCCGCCGACCGTGTCGCCGTGGCCGTCCAGGATCGGGTAACCCGCATCGACGTCTTCCATCACCAGCAGGGGATTGGGCGCGGCGAGCGGCTCGCGGAACTCGAACGAGAATTCGGCCGCCGCACGCAAGGGCGCGAGTTCTTCCATCTTCGCCAGCGCCTTCATGCGGCTTTGCGCCTGGCGTGCCTTGGTGGCTTGCGCCTTGAAGCGGTTGATGAAGGATTCGAGGTGGGCACGGGTGCGTGCCTGCTTTTCCTGGGCGCTGGCCGCCAGCACCAGGGCCGCGGCGCGCTGGCGCTCGAAGGACGAATAGTTACCCGAGTAGCGTTTCAGCTTGCGCTCGTCGATGTGCACGACCACGTTCACGATCTCATCGAGGAAATCGCGATCGTGGGAAATGATGACGAGGGTGCCCGGATAGCGTTTCAGCCAGTCTTCCAGCCAGATGATCGCATCCAGGTCAAGGTGGTTGGTCGGTTCATCGAGCAGCAGCAGGTCGGAAGGGCACATCAGCGCCTGCGCCAGGTTCAGGCGCATGCGCCAGCCGCCGGAAAAACTTGCCACCGGCTGCTGCATCTGGTCGAGCGAGAAGCCCAGGCCCAGCAGCAGCTGTTCGCCGCGCGACTGCACCGTGTAGGCGTCGGCATCCATCAGCGCGCCGTGCACGTTGCCCATGGCGACGCCGTTTTCGTCGGTGTGCGGCGCCGCTTCCAGCCTTTCCAATTCGGCCTGCAGGCGGCGCAGCGTCACGTCGCCGTCGATCGCGTATTCCAGTGCCGGCCGGTCGAGCGCCGGCGTCTCCTGCGCCACATAGGCCATGCGCCACCTGGACGGGAAGTCGATCTCGCCGCCGTCGGCATGCAGCTCGCCGCGCAGCATGGCGAAGAGGCTCGATTTGCCGGCGCCGTTCGCGCCGATCAGGCCGATCTTGTCGCCGGGGTTGAGGGTGAGGTCGGTGCCTTCGAAAAGCGGCTTGGTGCCGCGCATCAGGCTGACGTTCTGGAAACGGATCATGGTGGAAAGCGAGAGGTTGGTGCGGGGTGAAGCGGCGTGGGCGAACCGCCGCATGGGCCCGGGCCGCGGGAGCGGCCGGGCCGGGCATCGATTATTGCGCCTGCAGCTGTTCGGCGGTCAGCAGGAACACGGCGTCGTCGCCGGCGCTGGTGGTCAGCCAGGTCAGGCCCAGGTGGCCGAAAGCGGCTTCGGCGTATTCCGCCTCATTGCCGATCTCGACGACCAGGATGCCTTCCGGCGTCAGGCGCTCGGCGGCGCCGGCGACGATCTTGCGCACCAGGTCCATGCCGTCCTGGCCGCCGTGCAGGGCGATCTGCGGCTCGCGCAGGTACTCCGGCGGCAGCTTGCCCATCGAATCGGCATTCACGTAGGGCGGGTTGGTGACGATCAGGTCGTACTTCTTGAAGGGCACGTTCTCGTACAGGTCCGACTCGATCGGGTTTACGCGGCCTTCCAGCTTGTAGTCGCGGATGTTGCGCTCGGCCACGGCCAGCGCATCCTTCGAGATGTCGACCGCGTCGACGACGGCGTTCTGGTAGACGTCGGCCAGCATGATCGCCAGGCAGCCGGAACCGGTGCACAGTTCCAGCACGTTCTCCACCGCATACGGATCCTGCACCCAGGGGCTGAAGAAATTCGGGATCAGCTCGGCGATGAAGGAGCGCGGCACCAGCACGCGCTCGTCGACGTAGAAGGCATAGGTGCCGAGCCAGGCTTCGTTGGTGATGTAGGCGGCCGGCACGCGCTCGTTGGTGCGGCGTTCGATCACGGCGAGCACCGCCAGCACTTCTTCCGGCAGCAGTTTCGCGTCGAGGAAGGGTTCCAGGCGGTCCAGCGGCAGCTTGAGCGTGTGCAGGACCAGGTAGGCCGCTTCGTCGAAGGCCTCGGCACTGCCGTGGCCGAAGAACAGCTTGGCGGCGTTGAAACGGGTGACGGCGTAGCGCAGCAGGTCGCGCGGGGTGCTGAAAGTGGTCGGGTTCATGGCGTGTTCTCGCGGTTCTCGGTCGGTATGCCGGGCTATCGGGCCAGCAGGTTTTCCAGGGTCCGGCGGTAGATATTCTTGAGCGGATCGATGAAGCGCAGTTCGACGTGCTCGTCGATCTTGTGGATGCTGGCGTTCGGAGGCCCGCATTCTATCACCTGGGGGCAGATGCGGGCGATGAAGCGGCCGTCCGAGGTGCCGCCCGTGGTCGACAGTTCCGTCGTCACGCCCGACTCGTCATGGATGGCCTTGCAGACCGCGTCCGACAGCGTGCCCTTCGGGGTCAGGAAAGGCAGGCCCGACAGGGTCCACTCGAGCGTGTAGTCGAGCAGGTGGTGGTCGAGGATGGCATGCACGCGCGCTTCCAGGCCTTCGGCCGTGCTCGCGGTCGAAAAGCGGAAGTTGAAGTCGATCGTCATGTGGCCAGGGATCACGTTGGACGCACCGGTGCCCGAGTGCAGGTTCGAGATCTGCATCGTGGTCGGCGCGTAGTACTCGTTGCCTTCGTCCCAGACTTGCGCTGCCAGCTCGGCCAGGGCGGGCGCCGCCTGGTGGATCGGGTTGCGCGCCAGCTGCGGGTAGGCCACGTGGCCCTGCACGCCCTTGATCACGAGGTGGCCCGTGAGCGAACCGCGGCGGCCGTTCTTGATGGTGTCGCCCAGGATGTGGCTCGAGGTCGGCTCGCCGACGAGGCAATAGTCGAGCGTCTCGCCCCGTTCTTCCAGCAGGTCGCAGACGATCGCGGTGCCATCCGTCGCCGGGCCTTCCTCGTCGCTCGTGATGAGAAAGGCGATCGACCCTTTATGGTCGGAATGGCTGGCGACGAATTCTTCGCAGGCCACGACCATGGCCGCGATCGAGGTCTTCATGTCGGCCGCGCCGCGCCCGTACAGCTTGCCGTCGCGCACGGTGGGCGTGAAAGGGGCGGACTCCCACTGCTCGACGGGCCCGGTCGGCACCACGTCGGTGTGGCCCGCGAACACGAACACGGGAGACGTGCGGCCGCGGCGCGCCCACAGGTTCGTCACGCCATTCGACTCGATGGTCTCGCAGGTGAAGCCCAGCGGCGCCAGCAGCTCGGCCAGGCGGCGCTGGCAGCCGCGGTCGTTCGGCGTGATCGAATCGAGGGCGATCAGCTCTTCGGTCAATTCCTGGGTACGCGACGTCTTCATCATGCGCCGCTCCCGAACTGGCGCGCATAGGCGTCAGGTGTGAAGCCGACCGCGAGCGGCCCGGCGCCTTCCAGTACCGGACGCTTGATGACCGAGGTGTTTTCCAGCATCAATTCCAGCGCGGAGGCCTTGTCCGTTACCGCTGCCTTGCGCTCCTCGGGCAAGTTGCGCCAGGTCGTGCCCTTGCGGTTGACCAGGATTTCCCAGTCGCGTTCGTCCAGCCAGCGCGCCACCGTGGCGCGGTCGAGGCCCGCCTTCTTGAAGTCGTGGAAGCTGAACTCGACTTTGTTGTCGGCCAGCCAGGTGCGGGCTTTCTTGACGGTGTCGCAGTTGGGAATGCCGTAGAGGGTTTTTTTCATGGACGTAAATAATGCAAGGCAAACTGGTCGTTGCCTTAGAAGATTGCGATCAAGCCTACCTGGGATGCGCCGAGAATAGCACAGGCGACAAGGGGGCCGTGCCACGCAAGATTGCGCGGCACGGCTGCCGGTCTCTCGCCCGTGCTGGCGTGCTCAGGAATTGAGGGTGAACTCGGTGAAGGTCGTGCTGGGCGGCTCGTCGTCGTCGCGGCGCGGTTCCTCGGGCGTCTGCTTGACGGCTGCGCTGTTGTTGTTGAGCAGCCAGAGCAGGTTGGTCGCCGAGTCGGCGTTCGCCAGCGCCTCTTCCTCGCTGATCAGGCCTTCCTTCACCAGCTGCAGCAGGGCCGTTTCGAAGGACTGCGATCCCGGCGACAGGCTCTTGTCCATCGCGTCCTTGATTTCGCCGATCTCGCCCTTCTCGATCAGGTCGGCGATGTGGCGGGTATTGAGCATCACTTCGACGGCCGCCTGGCGCGTGCCGCCGGCCGCCGCGCGCACCAGGCGCTGCGAAATGATCGCGCGCGTGGACGAGGCCAGGTCTTGCAGCAGGGCGGGGCGGTTTTCCAGCGGATAGAAGCCGATGATGCGGTTCAGCGCGTTGTAGCTGTTGTTGGCGTGCAAGGTAGCGACCACGAGGTGGCCCGACTGCGCATAGGCCAGCGCCGCGCCCATGCCGCGCTGGTCGCGGATCTCGCCGATCAGGATGACGTCCGGCGCCTGGCGCAGGCAGTTGCGCAGGGCCAGGTCGAAGTCGGGGGCGTCGCTGCCAATCTCGCGCTGGTTGACGATCGACTTCTTGTTCTTGAACAGGTATTCGATCGGGTCTTCCAGCGTCAGGATGTGGCCGGTGCGGTGTTCGTTGCGGTGGTCGAGCATCGAGGCGATGGTGGTCGACTTGCCCGAACCGGTGGCGCCCACGATCAGCAGCAGGCCGCGTTTTTCCATGATGAGCTCGGCCAGCACCGGCGGCAGGCCCAGGCTCGGCAGCGGCGGGATGGTGGCCGGCACGAAGCGGAACACGGCCGAGATGCTGCCGCGCTGGAGGAAGGCCGACATGCGCACGCGACCGAGGTTGGGCACGGAAATACCCATGTTCAGTTCGTGCGTACGCTCGAGTTCCTCGCGCTGTTCGGGTGTCGTCACCTCGGCCAGCAGCGAAGCGATATTGTCCTGGAAAAGCTTGTTCTGGTTGATCGGGATAAGATTCCCGTTAATCTTGATGTGGACAGGAGAATTAACCGCGAAGAACATGTCCGACGCGTTTTTTTCTTTCATCAGTTGGAACAGGCGGTCCATGGCCATTGGCGGTCTCCCTGGTGTTGCTTGTAGTGGTGCGACGGTTCAGGCGGTGCTTGAACGCGTGGACGGGCAAGCCGTCCACCCTACGTCCAATGCAGCTCGATCAAACGCGAATCAGATCCCGCGCAGCAGTTCGTTGACGCCGGTCTTGGCGCGCGTCCTGGCGTCGACCTGCTTGACGATCACGGCGCAGTACAGGCTGTATTTGCCGTCCGCCGAAGGCAGGCTGCCCGACACCACGACCGAACCGGCAGGGACGCGGCCGTAGCTCACTTCGCCCGTCTCGCGGTTGTAGATCTTGGTCGACTGGCCGATGTACACGCCCATCGAGATCACCGAGTTCTCTTCGACGATCACGCCTTCGACGATTTCCGAACGGGCGCCGATGAAGCAGTTGTCTTCGATGATGGTCGGATTGGCCTGCATCGGCTCCAACACGCCGCCAATGCCGACGCCGCCCGACAGGTGCACGTTCTTGCCGATCTGGGCGCAGGAACCGACTGTGGCCCAGGTGTCGACCATCGCGCCTTCGTCGACGTAGGCGCCGATGTTGACGTAGGACGGCATCAGGACCACGTTCTTGCCGATGAAGGATCCGCGGCGCGCCACCGCCGGCGGCACCACGCGGAAACCGCCCTTGGCGAAATCCTCGGCCGTGTAGTTGGCGAACTTGGTCGGTACCTTGTCGTAGAACTGCATCCCACCACCCTCGACGGGTACGTTATTCTCGAGGCGGAACGACAGCAGCACGGCCTTCTTGATCCACTGGTTGACCTGCCAGGCGCCGCCTTCCTTCTGCGCCACGCGCAGGGTGCCGGCATCGAGGCCGGCGAGCACGTGGGCGACGGCGTCGCGCACCTCAACGGGGGCGCTTGACGGGCTGAGCTCCGCGCGCTGTTCCCACGCGGTGTCGATGATGTTCTGCAGTTGTTGGGTCATGGTCTTGGATCTCGGTTTCAGGATGCTCGCAAGCCCTGGCAGAACTGGACGATGCGATTGGCCGCTTCCAGCCCCTCGTCGACGCCCGCCACCAGTGCCATGCGGATACGATTGCGGCCTGGATTGATCCCGTGCGCGTCGCGTGCGAGATAGTTGCCAGGCAGAACTGTCACATTATATTCCGCGTAGAGGCGGCGTGCGAACTCCGTGTCCGACAAACCGCTGCGGCGCACGTCGGCCCACAGGTAAAAGCCGGCGTCGGGCAGTTCGACATCCATCACCTCGCGCAGGAGCGGCGTGATCAGGGTGAATTTTTCGCGGTACAGGGTGCGGTTGTCGTGCACGTGGGTCTCGTCGTTCCAGGCCGCGATCGATGCCGCCTGCACCACGGGCGACATGGCGCCGCCGCAGTAGGTGCGGTACAGCAGGAATTTCTTCAGCACGGCCGGATCGCCGGCGACGAAACCGGAACGCATGCCCGGCACGTTCGAGCGCTTCGACAGGCTGGAAAACACGACCAGGTTCGCATACGGACGCTCGCCCTCGCTGCGGCCCAGCGCGTGCGCCGCTTCCATCGCACCCAATGGCGGGGTGGAGGCGGTGTAGATCTCGGAATAGCATTCGTCGGCGGCGATCACGAAGCCGTGGCGGTCCGACAGCGCGAACAGCTCGCGCCAGTCGTCCAGGCCGAGTACCGCCCCGGTCGGGTTGCCCGGCGAGCAGACATACAGCAGCTGCACGCGCGCCCACACCTCCTCGGGCACGCTCGCGTAGTCGCAGGCGAAGTTGCGCGCCGGGTCGGAGTTGACGAAATACGGGGCAGCGCCGGCGAGAATGGCCGCGCCTTCGTAGATCTGGTAGAAGGGGTTGGGGCAGACGACCAGCGGCTCCGGGCGGGAGGCGTCGATGACGGCCTGGGCGATCGCGAACAGCGCTTCGCGCGAGCCGTTCACGGGCAGCACCATGCTCGCTGGATCGATTGCCGGAATGCCGTAGCGGCGTTCCAGCCAGCCGGCGATCGCCACGCGCAGTGGCTCGCTGCCGACGGTGCTGGGATAATTCGACAGTCCCGCCACCGCATGCATCAGGGCTTTTTCGATGAAGGCGGGCGTCGGGTGCTTCGGTTCCCCGATGCCCAGGCTGATCGGCGCCAGCGCCGCATTCGGCGTCACGCCGGCGAACAGCTCGCGCAGCTTTTCGAAGGGGTAGGGATGGAGTTGTGCGAGATGTGGATTCACGACGATACCGAAAAGCGATTGCGAAAGGGTCATTATAACGCCGATAAAACCGCCTGCCGCCAGAGGAGTGTTGCCGCCAGGGGTCAATCGCGGTCGCGCCAGGCGCCCGGGTTCACCCCGGACCATTCCTTGAAGGCGTGGGTGAAAGCGCTCTGCTCCTGGTAGCCGAGCAGGAAGGCGATGTCGGCCAGCGAGAGGCTGCGCTGGCGCAGGTAATCCCGTGCCAGGGCGTAGCGCACGCTGTCGAGCACCCGCCGAAGCTGGTGCCGGCCTCCAGCAGGCGGCGCTGCAGCGTGCGCGGGGACAGCCCCAGTTCCTGCGCGATCGAGGCCAGGCGCACGCTCCCCTGCGCCAGCCTGCGTTCGATCGCGGCGCGAACCTGGCCGACGATGACCGGGGCATCGGGAGCGCGCGCGGCCAGCTTGCGTTCGGCGTGCTCGCGCAATACCGGATAGAGCCCTGTGTCGGCGTTCGGCACGGGCAGCGCCAGCAGCGCGGCATCGAAGAGCGCGGCATTGGCTTCCTGGCCGAAGGCGGGCAGGGTGCCGAATACGCGCAGGTATTCGTCCGGGTCGGTGCCGGCGTCGGGCGCATGGGCAAACGCGATGCGTGCGGGCGGCAGCAGGCCGCCGGTCAGCCAGCGGCCGAAGGTCTGGATGCCGGCGAAGACGCTTTCGGCCAGGTGGCGGCTGGCCTGCGGGAAGCTGCTCACCCATTCGTAGCGGGCATTACCGCCGTCGACGGCCAGGCGCGAGCGCCCGAGGTCGTGCGCCAGCGCCTCGTAGCGCAGGGTCTGTTCCAGCACCTGGCCCAGGTCGCGGCAGGCCAGCAGCACCAGGCCGTACACGGTGTAGGTGCCCGGACGCACGCGCTCGCCCACGTGCAGGCCGAAGTGTTGGTCGTTCGTCAGCCGCGCACCCGCGTCGAGCAGGGCCAGGTAATCGGCGGCCGCCAGTTCCTCGACCTCCGGCGCCAGCAGTGCCGGGTCCAGGCCGCAGGCGCGTGCCAGCTCGCCGGCCGCGACCCCGCGCGCGGACGCCGTATCGAGCAGCGGCTGCAGGTAGGCGCGGGTGACGCGCCGGGTTGACGCAGCGGGCGCCGCGGGTGACGCAATCGGACAAGGTGTTGTCATAAAGAGCAATACGCAGGGCGGGTTCTCGCTTACGCTGGCGGCAATGACAAAAGTATAAAGGGAAACCTGCATGAGACGGTGGAATGGCTGGGGAGAAGAGTCGGTCGAGGTGGCGCTGAACGACGATGCGCTGGGTTTTCTGGCGGCGCGCATCGGACCGGGGACGGGGCCGCGGGACGCCAGCTTCGTGCAGGCATGCGAAGGCGTCAAGGCGAGCCGCCTGCCGCCCCACCCGCTGGTCGACACGGCGCGTCCGGCGCGGGCCTTGCACGCGCTGGGCCAGAGCCTGCCGGACTGGCTGCGCCTGCGCCACGGACGACTTGGCGCGGTGCCGGACGGCGTGGCCTGCCCGGAGAGCGGGCAGGAGGTGCGCGCGCTGCTGGACTATGCGGCCGCCTGCGGCGCGGTCGTGATTCCCTATGGCGGCGGCACCAGCGTGGCAGGGCATGTCAATGTACTCGATGCGACGCGTCCGGCCTTGTGCGTCGACATGCGGCGCCTGCGCGCGCTGATATCGCTCGACCGTGAATCGCAGCTGGCCACCTTTGGTGCCGGCGTCACCGGCCCCGACCTCGAGGCGCAACTGCGCGCCCATGGCTACACGCTCGGGCACTTCCCGCAATCGTTCGAGTATTCGACGCTGGGCGGCTGGGTGGTGACGCGTTCGTCCGGCCAGCAATCGCTGCGCTACGGCCGCATCGAAGCCATGTTCGCCGGCGGGCGCCTGGAGACCCCGGGCGGCACGCTCGAGATACCGACCTTTCCCGCCTCGGCCGCCGGCATCGACCTGCGCGAGATGGTGCTCGGCTCCGAAGGCCGGCTCGGCATCCTCACCGAAGTCACCGTGCGCGTGACCAAACTGCCGGCCTTCGAAGCTTTCCACGCCGTCTTTTCCCTGACTGGGAACGGGCCGCGGCGGCCGTGCGCACGCTGGCGCAGGCACGCCTGGGCCTGTCGATGCTGCGCCTGTCGAACCCGATGGAAACCACCACCATGCTGGCCCTGGCCGGCCACAAGGGGCAGGTGGCGCTGCTGGAACGCTACCGGGCTGGCGCGGCTGCCGCCAGGACAAGTGCATGCTCCTGATTGGCACCAGCGGCGAGAAGACAGCTGCGAAAGCGGCACTGCGCGCCGCGCTGGCGATCACCCGCGGACAGCGCGGCGTGCACCTCGGGCGCGGCATGGGCGAGCGCTGGCGCCAGGGACGCTTTCGCAATGTCTACCTGCGCAACAACGCCTGGGGCCACGGCTATGCGATCGATACTGTCGAAACGGCGGCGGACTGGCCGTGCATCGATGGCGTGATGCACGCCATCGAGCGTGCCGCCGCTACTGCCCTGGGCGAGCACGGCGAACGCGTGCACGCCTACACCCACCTGTCGCACCTGTATCCGCAAGGCGCCAGCGTCTACTCGACCTTCGTCTACCGCCTCTCCGGCGACTACGAGACCGATCTGGCGCGCTGGCGGTCGCTCAAGGGCGCGGTGTCGGAGGCAATCGTCGCAGGAGGCGGCACGATCAGCCACCAGCACGGCGTGGGCGTCGACCACGCGCCCTGGCTGGCGGCGGAAAAGGGCGAACTGGGGCTGGAAGCGATGCGGGCGCTGTTCCGTACCCTGGACCCGGACGGGCGCATGAACCCGGGCAAACTGGTGGCGCCGTGAAGGCGGACGTGCGAACACACGGCGCACTGTCCTGGCAGCGCGGCTGGCGCGCCGGGCTGCCGGCGCTGCTCGGGCGCGAATGGGACATCCTCATCGTCGGCGGCGGCATCACCGGCGCCGGCATCCTGCTGGAAGCGTCGCGGCGTGGACTCAGCGCGCTGCTGGTCGAGGCGCACGATTTCGCCTGGGGCACGTCGAGCCGCTCCTCGAAGCTCGTCCACGGCGGCCTGCGCTACCTGGCGCAGGGCCACCCGGGACTCACGCGCGAAGCCGTGCGCGAACGGGAAGCCCTGCTGCGCGATGCGCCCGGCCTGGTCGAGCGCCAGGGCTTTGCCTTTCCCGACTACGGCAGCAGCCCGAAGAAGCGCCGCACCATGCTGGCCGGGCTGGCACTGTACGACCTGTTCGCCGGCCGGCGCGAGCCGCACTGGCTGGACGCCGCCGACTTCGCGCTGCTCGCACCGAACACCGTGCGCGCTGGCCTGCAGGGCGGGGTGATCTACACGGACGCGAAGACCGACGATGCGCGCCTGGTACTGCGCACGCTGGGCGAAGCACGCCGCCATGGCGGCGTCGCGGTCAACTACCTGGCGGTGCAGTCCCCGGTCTCGGATAGCGGGCGGGTTGCCGGCGCCCGGCTGCGTGACGCCGTTGCGGGTAACGACTACGAAGTACGCGCCCGGCTCGTCATCGATGCCGGCGGCGTCTGGGCGGGCCGGCTGGACTCTAGCACCGGCAAGGCACCGCGCCTGCGCCCGCTGCGCGGCAGCCACCTGGTGCTGCCGGCCTGGCGCCTGCCGCTGGCGCAGGCGATCAGCCTGATGCATCAAGCGACGGCCGCCCCGTGTTCGCCTTTCCCGGGAGGGCGCGACCCTGGTCGGCACCACCGACGTCGACCACGGCGACGGCCTGGAGCGGGAAGCGGTCATCACGCGCGCCGAAGTCGATTACCTGATGGCGGCCCTGCATGCGCAATTCCCCGAGCTGGCGCTGAACGAGGGCGACATCCTCGCCACCTACGCCGGTGTGCGTCCGGTCGTCGACAGCGGACCGGTCGACGCGCCATCGAAGGCGGGGCGCGAGCATGCCATCTGGTGCGGCGACGGCCTGGTCGGCGTCACCGGCGGCAAGCTGACGACCTTCCGCGCGATCGCGCTGGACGTGCTGCGCCAGGCGCGGGGCCAGCTGCCGGGCTGGCTTGACGCGCTGGCGCCGTGCGCCGTGTTCGATCCGGTCGCCTTGCCGCACACCGAGGCCAGGCTGGCGGCACCGGTGCTGCGGCGCCTGGCCGGCCGCCATGGCGAGGCGGCGCAAGCCCTGGTCGACGCGGCGCAGCCGGGCGAACTCGAAGCGATTCCGGGCACGGAAACCCTGTGGGCCGAGCTGCGCTGGGCCGCGCGCCTAGAAGCCGTCGAGCATCTCGACGACCTGCTGCTGCGCCGCACCCGCCTCGGCCTGCTGCTGCGTGGGGGAGGGCTGCAACACCTGCCGCGCATCCGCGCCATCTGCCAGCCTGAGCTGGGCTGGCTCGATGCGCGCTGGGACGAGGAAGCGGCACGCTACAGGTCGCTCTGGAACAACCATTACAGCCTGCCCACAGCGGCAGGCACGAGCACCACGCATGAAGCCTGAACCCCTGATCCTCGCCATCGACAACGGCACCCAAAGCGTGCGCGCGCTGCTGTTCGACCTGCACGGGAACATCGTCGCCAAGTCCCAGGTCATGCTGGAAGCTTATTTTTCGCGCGAGCCCGGCTGGGCCGAGCATGAACCGGAAGGCTATTGGCAGGCCGTGTGCAGCGCCTGCCAGGGCCTCTGGACCCAGCCCGGTGTCGACCGCACGCTCGTACAGGCCGTGGCCGTGACGACCCAGCGCGGCACGGTCGTCAACCTGGACCGCGACGGCAAGCCGCTGCGCCCGGCGATTACCTGGCTCGACCAGCGCCGCACCGACACCGTGCCGCCGATCGGCGCCTTCTGGCGCACGGCGTTCCGCCTCGCGCGGGTGAAGAACACGGTGGACTACTTCCGCGGCGAGGCCGAGATCAACTGGATCCGCGCCCACCAGCCCCAGGTGTGGAACGCGACCGACAAGTTCCTGCTGCTGTCGGGCTACCTGAACTGGCGCCTGTGCGGGCGCTTCGCCGATTCCAGCGGCTCGCAGGTGGGCTACCTGCCTTTCGACTACAAGCGCCACCGCTGGGCCGGCGCGCGCGACTGGAAGTGGCAGGCGCTTGCGGTGGAGGCGCGCATGCTGCCCGAGCTGGTTGCCCCCGGCACGCGCCTCGGCACGGTCGACAGTCAGGCGGCCGGTGCCACCGGCATCCCGGCCGGCACGCCGCTGTTCGCCGCCGCCGCGGACAAGGCCTGCGAGGTGCTGGGCGCCGGCTGCAATGAGCCGCACGTTGGGTGCCTGAGCTACGGTACCACTGCGACCATCAACACCACCAGCAGCCGCTACGTCGAGGTGACGCCCTTCGTGCCGCCCTACCCAAGTGCGCTGCCCGGCACCTACAGCCTGGAAGTGCAGGTGTTTCGGGGTTACTGGATGGTGAACTGGTTCAAGGAGCAGTTCGGCCATCCCGAGCAGCAGCGCGCCCTGTCCGACGACATCGCGCCCGAAAAGCTGTTCGACGCCTTGGCCGAATCGGTGCCGCCGGGTTCGATGGGCCTGATGCTGCAGCCCTACTGGACGCCCGGCATCCGCGTGCCCGGACGGGAAGCGAAGGGCGCCATCATCGGCTTCGGCGACGTGCATACCCGCGCCCACGTCTACCGCGCCATCCTCGAAGGCCTGGCCTACGCGCTGCGCGAAGGGAAGGAGCGCATCGAAAAGCGGAGCGGCGTGCGCATCACGGAACTGCGCGTGTCGGGGGGCGGCTCGCAAAGCGACGCGGCCATGCAGCTCACCGCCGACATCTTTGGTTTACCGACGGCGCGCCCGCACGTGTACGAAACCTCGGGACTGGGCGCGGCGATCGACGCGGCCGTCGGGCTCGGCCTGTACCCGGATTTCGCCAGCGCCGTGGCGGCGATGACGCGGGTAGGGCGCGTGTTTCAGCCGATCGAAGGCAACCGGGCCATCTATGACCGCCTGTACCGGCGCGTGTACCGCAGGATGTACAAGCAGCTGCAGCCTTTGTACCGGGACATTGCCGAGATCACGGGGTATCCGCGCCAGCCTTGAACGCCTGGCCGCGATTCGAAAATATTTCCCTACAGGCAAGCTATCGACTAAACTGGCAACCCGATGGCCCGTCCGCACTGGACGGGGAGCGGACGTGCCGATCCGATCGACGCGCTAACGATGAAGGAAGCGGATGAACAAGCTGTGCGCACTGATACTGGTCTTCGCCGTCATGTTGAACGCGTCGGCAGGCGAACCCGCCAGCCAGGCAGGCGGCCAGAAAAGCTGCACGATCGGGCCAACGGAAAAAACCTTCGGAAAAACAAAGTGGCTTGTCTACGGCTGCGATGACGCGACGATGGCGGTCATTGTCTCGGCTGCAGGCAATCCCGCCGGTCCCTTCTACTTCGCCGTGTATCGTGAAGCCGGCCGCTACCGGATTGTTGGTGAAGGAACAGGGAGCAAGACCGCTTCCGGTGCCGCGCTCAAGGACTTGCAGGCCTTGAGCGATACAGCCCTGGATGGCCTCGTGCGCGAAGCGGCCCGCCCGAAACCGTGAAATCCTCCTGAAGCGTTTGCCTGCGCGAAGCTCGTGGAGAACCCTGGGGTCAGGTCTGTCATTCGGACACGATCTCAGCTGTACGGTGCACATGTCGCGGCTAAGGGCAGAGCTCGTGTCCGTTTGTCAGACCTGACCCCAGCCGTTTGATCCTTTGCCTGCGCGAAGCTCGTGGAGAACCCTGGGGTCAGGTCTGTCATTCGGACACGATCTCAGCTGTACGATGCACATATCGCGGCTAAAGGCAGAGCTCGTGTCCGTTTGGAGAACCCTGGGGTCAGGTCTGTCATTCGGACACGATCTCAGCTGTACGATGCACATATCGCGGCTAAAGGCAGAGCTCGTGTCCGTTTGTCAGACCTGACCCCAGCCGTCTGATCCCAGCCTCCGCGCGCCGATTGCTGTTGAGTTATTTCATAGTCCGTGGATAATCAAGGTCATCCTTGCCGTTATCCCACCAGGACAATCATGGCCCATCAAGCTGCTGCCCGACAGTCGCGCCGCCCCGGCGGAGTTCCCCATCTTGCGGGCCTGCTGCTCGCATCCACACTGGCGGCGTGCGGCGGGGCGGCGGGAGCGATCCGGCGCCGCAGCCGCCGCCGGTAGCGGCATTGCCGGGCAGTTATGCCGATCCGGTCGGCTATTCAGGCGCGGCGACAAGCGCGCTCGCGAGCGCCCAGGAAGGCGCATCCAAGGTTCAGGCGAGAATGACCCTGGACGGAAAACAGCTCGATTACACGGCCAGCGCCGGCCACCTGACGGCGACGGACCTGCAGACCGGGCAGCCGGCCGTATCGTTCTTCTATGTGGCCTACACCGCCGGCGCGCAGCCGGCAACGCAGCGGCCGGTCACGTTCTTTTACAACGGCGGCCCGGGCTCGGCCTCGATCTGGCTGCATCTGGGCGCATTCGGTCCGCGCCGGCTGGCAACGAATTTCCCGGCAACCGTGCCGCCGCCTGCCGCCGGACAGCTGGTCGACAACCAGGAAACGCTGCTGGACCACTCCGACCTGGTGTTCGTCGACGCCATCGGCACCGGTTATTCCCAGGCGATCGCGCCCTATACCAACGCCCAGTTCTGGGGTGTCGACCGGGACGCGCAAGCCTTCCGCGATTTTATCCGCCGCTTTCTGGTCGCCAACAACCGGCAGGCGTCGCCGGTCTACCTGTTCGGCGAATCCTATGGCGCGCCGCGCACAGCCGTGCTGGCCAACCTGCTCGAGAGTGCCGGGGTGCGCGTCGCCGGCGTGATGCTGCAGTCGGCCGCCATGAACTACAACAGCAACTGCGGCATGTTCAATCCGGGGCAGGTCAGCTGCGAGGGCTATATCCCGAGCTATGCAGCGGTGTCCTACTACCACCAGAACGGCAGCCTGCCGAGCGACTTCTCGTCAGTACTGCAGCAAACGCGCGCCTTCGCCGCCGGCTCTTACCGCAGCGAGGTCAATGCCTACATCGCCAGCGGAACGGCGCCAAGCGGGGCGACGCTGGCGCAATTGCAAGCCTATACCGGCCTGTCGACGCAGACCTGGCGCCAGGATTTTTCGATGACGCCGGGAGGCTACCGCGCACGCCTGCTGCCGGGGCAGGTGATCGGGCGCTACGACGCCAGGGTGAAGGCGCCCGGCGGCAGTGCGTTGGCGGCCGGCGGCGACCCTTCGCTCACGCTGGTCAACAACGCTTTCGTCGGCACCATCCACAATTATCTCGAGACCGAGCTGCGCTATACCGCATCCACGCCCTACATCAGTTCCAACAACGTCCTGCCGCAATGGAATTTCAGCCACGACGGCAAGACGCTGCCGGATACGATCCCGGACCTGGCCGCCGCCCTGACGCTCAATCCCGCCTTGAAAGTGATGGCCATGAGCGGCTACCATGACCTGGCCACGCCGTTCTACCAGACCGAGCTGGACCTGGCGCGGCTGGGTGCGGGGGCGGGCGTCCAGATCCGCAACTACGACAGTGGACACATGAGCTATCTCGACGACCGCGTGCGCCGCCTCCAGAAGGCCGACCTGCGCGCCTTCTACAACAGCGTATCGGTGGCACAATGAAGATCATGCCTGTCATTTTCCTGTTCCTGGGTGCGGCGTCAGTGCTAGCCCCGGCTGCCGCCGCGGTGCAAGAGCAGACGCCGATCGGCGCCGACGGCCAGCTCCCGCCGGCCTTGCGCAACCGCCCGCGCGATACGCCGCCAGCAGCCGCAGGCGCGGCGCTGCGTGCGCAGGCGCTGGCGAAGCTGGAGGCGCAGTTCAAGGCGGCCGACCTGAATGGCGATGGACAATTGTCGCCTGAGGAGGCGAAGGGCTTCGGCTTCGTTGCCCGGCATTTCGACGACATCGACACCGCGCGCCGCGGCGCCGTCAGCTTCGACGACCTGCGCATGCATCTGGCACGGGCCAAGGCCGACAGGCGCTAAGCAGGCAATCGGCGGCGCCCACTCGAAGGCCGTGACGACGTCCTCTGTCCCGGTGCGCGCGCTCATGAACATCACGGGAATTTCGCTCGTGGCCGGGTGGGACTTCAGGCGGCGGCAGACTTCGATGCCGTCCAGGCCGGGCAGCACCAGGTCGAGCAGGATCAGGTCGGGCAGGATCAGGTCGGGCAGGATCAGGTCGGGCAGGGCGCGCCGGGCAATGGCAGCGCCCGTTCGCCGCTGTTGGCAATGAAGCTCTGGTAACCCTGTTCCAGCATCATCGAGCGCAGCGCGCCCAGTTGCGCCGGCGCGTCGTCGACGAGCAGGATGGCAGCCGGACGGGCAGGCGCGACGGCTGCTGAGGCGAGATGGGGCATTGCGGTGTCGTCGGGGACAGTTTGATGGCGTTCAAAATCACACCCCGATGTCGGTCGTCGGGCTATTTATTGTTGCCTTGAGGTCAGTTCCCATTGTTGCAACAGCGCAACCGGGAACGCGAGACCGCCGCGGGCAGGCGCGGGCTGGGCTGGGCTGGCCGATGGCGGCCAGCCCGGGGGCGGCTTAGAGCATGGCGGCGATGAGCTTGCCGAGGATCGCAATGCCTTCGCGGATGCGTTCCGGCGGTACGGTGACGAACGACAGGCGCAGCGTGTTGCTGGCCGGGTCGGTCGCGTAGAAGGGCGCGCCCGGAACAAAAGCCACGCGCGCGGCAATGGCCGTGTCGAGCAGCTTCATGGCGTCGATCTGTTTCGGCAGCGTCACCCAGATGAACATGCCGCCATCGGGTTTGGTCCAGGTCACCTGGGCCGGGAAGTGCTCGGCCATCGCATCGAGCATGGCCTGGCACTGGTTGCCGTACAGGGTGCGGATCGTCGGGATGTGCTCGTCGAGGAAGCCATCCTTGACCACCTCGTACACCACCATCTGGGTGAGCTGGGCGGTGTGCAGGTCGGCCGCCTGCTTGGCCAGCTCGAGGCGGCGCGCCAAAGGCAGCGGCGCGCAGACGTAGCCGAGGCGGATGCCGGGCGTCAGCACCTTCGAGAACGAGCCCATGTAAATGACGCCGTCCGGGTTCATCGCCACCATCTTCGGCATCGGCACGCCCGAATACGACAGCGCGCCATAGGGATCGTCCTCGATCAGCGGCAGGCCGAGGCGGGCGCAGGTGTCGACCAGTTCGCGGCGGCGCGCCAGCGACAGGCTGCGGCCGGTCGGGTTCTGGAAGTTCGGCAGCGAATACAGCAGGCGCGCGCGCTTGTCACCTGAACCGGCCACATCGGCAATCGAGGACGGCACCAGGCCGTCGTCGTCGGTGGCGACCGAGGCGAACTCCGGGCGGTAGACCGAGAAGGCCTGCAGTGCGCCGAGGTAGCTCGGCGTTTCGACCAGCACGCGGCTGCCTTCGTCGATCAGGACCTTGCCGATCAGGTCGAGCGCCTGCTGCGAGCCCGAGGTCATCAGGATCTGCTCGGGCACGATCCTCACTCCTTCGGTGGACAGCGAATTGGCGATCCACTCGCGCAGCGGCGCATAGCCGTCGGTCGGGCCGTACTGCAGCGCGACCTTGCCGGTCTCCGATAACACCTTGTCGTAGGCCGCCTTCATGCGCTCGACCGGGAAAGTCGCCGGCGAAGGCAGGCCGCCGGCAAAGGAGATGATTTCCGGGCGCTGGGTGATCTTCAGGATCTCGCGGATGAAGGAACTTTGCAGCTGCTGCGCACGCTGCGAAAACTGCCACTCGATGGGTTGCGACGTCTCGTTGTTCATGCTGGTCTCGCTAAGAGGGAAAGCGCGGGCCTTGCCGGCCGGGTGGGCGCGCCGGGTAGGACGCCCTGTCGTTGGCGGCGCAGGAGGGCGGATGGCCCGGCCGCGCCGCCAGGTGCTGGTCGAGAAGCAGGCGTTACGCCACTTCGACGACCAGGTCGATCTCAACGCAGGCGCCGCGCGGGCACTGGGCCACGCCGAAGGCGCTACGGGCGTGCTTGCCGGCGTCGCCGAAGACTTCGCCCAGCAGTTCCGAGGCGCCGTTGGTCACCAGGTGCTGCTCGGTAAAGTCCGGGGTCGAATTCACCAGGCTCATCAGCTTGACGATGCGCTTGACGCGGGTCAGGTCGCCGCCGCAGGCGTCCTGCAGCGTGCCCATCAGGTCGATCGCGATGGCGCGCGCGGCCGCCTGGCCGTCCGCCGTGGTCTTGTCCTTGCCGAGCTGGCCGACGTTGACGGAACCGTCGGCATTCTTGGCGATGTGGCCGGAAACGAAGATCAGGTTGCCGGTCTGGACATACATGACATAGGCGGCGACTGGTGCGGCGGCCGGCTGCAGGGTGATGTTCAGTTCCTTGAGTTTGTCGTAGACGGACATGAAAATTCCAATGCGGTGAATGAGACCGGTATTGTACGACTTGAAAGCCCTGCTGCACACCGAAACTGAACGGGGCGCGCCCTCTCGAGGCCCCGCCTTGACTGCCGTCGCTGCACGGTGGACCCGGCTGCACCGAAGGGATTGAAGTTGCCAAACCGATATTGCCCGGTGTTATCATCATGGATTGCCCCGCGGGGCGGTTCGACTGGAGAATCCAGGCCATGACCCCGGTGCTCGCACTCAAACTCACGCTGGTTCCCTTCCTGATCTATCTCGTCACCCTGGCCGGCCGGCGCTGGGGGCCGCAAGTGGCCGGCTGGCTGTCGGCCTTTCCCATCGTCGCAGGGCCCATCCTCTTCACTCTGAGCGTGGAACAGGGCGCCGCCTTCGGGGCGCATGCCGCCGAAGGCACCCTGCTGGCGGTGCTCGCCATCCTCGTGTTCAGCATCGCCTATGCCACGGGCCTCGAGCCGTTTCCAGGTGGCCGGCTCGATGCTGGTGGCCCTGCTCGCCTATGGGGTGCCGTGGCGGCGCTGCAGGCGGCGCGTCCGCCCCTGGCGTCGCGTTCGTGCTGGTGTGGGGTGCCTGCCTGCTGGCTTCAAGATTGTTCCCGCAGGTCGAGGAAGGTGTCAGCGGCGCGCGGCGCAACGACCTGCCGTGGCGCATGCTGGCCGCGACCCTGCTGGTGCTGGCCGTTACTGCCGCCGCGACGCAACTGGGCGCGCGCCTGTCCGGTTTTTCGCCATGTTCCCCGTGATGAGCACCGTGCTGGTGGGCTTTGCCCATGCCGGCAGCGGCCGCGCCAGCGCCGTGGCCCTGCTACGCGGCATGGTGGCCGGCTACTTCGGCTTTTCCGTGTTCTGCGTCACGCTGGCGCTGCAGCTGCGCCCGGGCGCGCTCGGAAGCGCCTTTGCGCTGGCACTGGGCTGCGCGCTGGTCGTGCACCTGGCGGCACGGCGCATGCTGGCGCCGTCACCCGTCGCGGCCGGATCCAGGGTCTAGCTCCCTTGTCGTGACAAGGCGGGACGGCTGCGCCACCGGGTGATCTGCAGTGTTGAGGTTTTTGTAAGATTTCTTGTATAACAGACCTCTTGAAAACCGATCTACTCACCCAATATTGCTGCAATCCGTAGCACCTTATCGTCAACCCGTATCACCACGAGGAACAAGATGGCGTCCGCCGAAAAAGAAACCCTTGGCTTTCAAGCTGAAGTAAAACAGCTGCTGCAACTGATGATTCACTCCTTGTATTCGAACAAGGAGATCTTCCTGCGCGAACTGATCTCGAACGCGTCCGACGCGGCCGACAAGCTGCGCTTCGAGGCGATCAATAACGACGCCCTGTACGGCAACGACCACGAACTCAAGATCCGCGTCTCCTTCGACAAGGATGCCAGGACGATCACGATCTCCGATAACGGCATCGGCATGAGCCGCGACGAAGTGATCTCGCACCTGGGCACGATCGCCAAATCCGGCACCAAGGAATTCTTCAGCAAGCTCTCGGGCGACCAGAAGCAGGACGCGGCCCTGATCGGCCAGTTCGGCGTGGGCTTCTACTCGGGCTTCATCGTCGCCGAGAAAATCATCGTCAATACCCGCCGCGCGGGCGCCTTCGTTTCCGACGGCGTGCGCTGGGAGTCCAGCGGCGAGGGCGACTACAGCATCGAGACCATCGAGAAGCAGAGCCGCGGCACCGACGTCATCCTGCACCTGCGCGAGGGCGAGGAAGAGCTGCTGTCGAACTGGAAGCTCAAATCCATCATCCGCAAGTATTCGGACCACATCTCGCTGCCGATCCTGATGCAGAAGGAAGAGTGGGACGAGGAGAAGAAGGCGACGGTGCTGAAGGACGAATTCGAGACCGTCAACCAGGCCAGCGCGCTGTGGGCACGCAGCAAGAGCGAGGTCACGGCGGAGCAGTACAACGAGTTCTACAAGCACGTCTCGCACGACTTCCAGGACCCGCTGGCCTATACCCACAACCGCGTGGAAGGCCGCAGCGAGTACACCCAGTTGCTGTACGTGCCGAGCCACGCCCCGTTCGACCTGTGGGACCGCAACAAGCGCGGCGGGATCAAGCTGTACGTCAAGCGCGTCTTCATCATGGACGACGCCGAGCAGCTGATGCCGACCTACCTGCGCTTCATCAAGGGCGTGATCGATTCGGCCGACCTGCCGCTGAACGTCTCGCGCGAGATCCTGCAGGAGTCGCGCGACGTGCGCGTGATCCGCGAAGGCTCGACCAAGCGCGTGCTGGGCATGCTCGAGGAAATGGCGAACGCCGAGGAGCAGGAAGGCAAGGACAAGTACCTGACCTTCTGGAAGGAATTCGGCCAGGTACTGAAGGAAGGTATTGGCGAGGACAGCGCCAACAAGGACCGCATCGCCAAGCTGCTGCGCTTCGCCTCGACCCATGTGGACAGCGCGGACCAGACCGTGTCCTTCGGCGATTATGTATCGCGCATGAAGGAAGGCCAGGACAAGATCTATTACGTCACCGCCGACAGCCATACCGCCGCGAAGAACAGCCCGCACCTGGAAATCTTCCGCAAGAAGGGTGTCGAAGTGCTCCTCATGACGGACCGCGTCGACGAATGGATGCTGTCCTTCCTGAACGACTTCGACGGCAAGGAACTGGTGTCGGTGGCGAAGGGCGGCCTCGATCTCGGCAAGCTCGAAGACGAAGCCGAGAAGAAGGAACACGAGGAGACCGAGACCCAGTACAAGGAACTGGTCGAACGCATGAAGGGCGCGCTGGCGGACAAGGCCAAGGATGTGCGCGTGACCTTCCGCCTGACCGATTCGCCGGCCTGCCTGGTGGCGGACGAGCACGAGCTGTCGGCCAACCTGGTACGCATGCTGAAAGCCGCCGGCCAGAATGCGCCGGAATCGAAGCCCATCCTCGAGATCAACCCGAACCACCCCTTGGTGACGCGCCTGAAGTACGAGGACGCGGCAAGCCCGCGCTTTGGCGACTGGTCGCACATCCTGTTCGACCAGGCCCTGCTGGCCGAAGGCGGCAGCCTCTCCGACCCGGCGGCATTCGTGAAACGCATGAACGAGATGCTGCTGGCGGGCGCCAGGTAAGCGTCACCGTATCATGCAAGACCGGGCCTGCGGGCCCGGTTTTTTTTCGTCTGCATCGTCAACGGTGAACGGCGGGGCTCGTAGGGTGGGCACTTGTGCCACGCGCTACGGCGGTTGATCAGAGATGTCGTGGAACGCAGCCGCAGATCCGCGTGGGCTCGAGAGCCCACCCTACGTAGGGCGCGCCGCGAGCCTGGCAAACAGACCCCCGAACCAGGCCTTGCGCTGCTCCGTGATGTGCCCGATCACCCAGGTCGAGGCCACGATCAGCACGATCAGGGCGCTCACGTCGACCGGGTCCGAGCGCTGGTGCGCATACAATATCAGCCACAGGCGCATGACCAGGGCGTGCACGAGATACAGCGTGAAGGTATACGAGGCCAGCGCCCGTATCGGCTTTTCCACGCGCAGCAGCCCCGTGAAACCGACACTCTTCGCGCACAGGAAGTTGGCCAGCACCAGCAGGCACACGAGGTAGTCGGCCAGTACCCGGTCGGCGCTTTTCAGGGGCAGGCCGGGGAAGGGCCAGTGGGCATTGGCATAGGCGCGCAGCGCGGTATCGAGATCGGAGAGCTTGAACAGCACCAGCAGCGCCAGCGTTGCGCACCAGCCGAGCAGCGCCAGCGGGCGCGCCAGCGTGTGCGCCGGCGTTTCACTGCGCTGCCAGCGATACAGCAGCACCCCGCTCGCCCACACCGGCAGCAGCAGCCACAGTTTCGGCCCGACGAAGAGCAGCACCGAGGTGGCTGCCACCAGGCGCCGCCTGCCGCGCAGGTAGAACAGGGCGCCGAACAGCACGTAATACCAGACCTCGTAACCGAGCGACCAGTAGGGCGCCAGCAGTGGCGGCGGCTCGGAGATGGTCCAGAGTTCTCCCATGAACAGCAGGTGCAGCGGCAGGTAGAGCCAGGGCTTGGCGAGCTGGTAGAACTGCGCCTGCTTGGCCAGCGACAGGAACGCCGCCGCGCCGAAGGCGAGCAGCAGCAGGGGCAGGGCCACCGAATAGATGCGCGTGCAGCGTGCCAGGCAATAGTCGCGCAGGGTCGGGTTCTTCTGTTCGGTGGTGTAGGCGATGACGAAACCGGACAGCACGAAGAAGACAATGACGGCTTCGCGCCCGAGCTTCAGCCACCAGGCGTTACCGTCTGCAATGACCCCGTATGGTTCCAGGTGGCTGGCCACGACCAGCACGGCCGCGAGCAGGCGGCAGCAGTCGAGGTAGAGCGACAGTGCTCTGGAGAGCGGAGGTGGCGGAGGAACCATGGTTGCGCCCGGTTATGCAGCCGCCATGATAGCGCGCCTCGGCCCACGGCGCGCACGGCTGGGTGGACGCTAGCCGCGCAGCTGCGCCAGGAAGTCCTGCAGCATGCGCTCTCCCTCGGGCCAGTCGCCGTAGCCGCTGTCGGCGTTCACATGGCCGGCGTCGCCGATCTCCAGGTAACGGCTGCCCCAGGCGTCCGCAAAGGCCCGGGCGCGTTCGCGTGTCACGTATTCGTCGTTCGTGCTGGCCACGACGATGCTGGGAAAGGGCAGCCGCGCCATCGGGATCGGCGTGAAACCGTTGGCGTCGATCGGGTAGGAGGCGGCTTCGACGTCGCTGGGCGCCACCGGGAAGGCGCCGGCCGCGCGCAGGGGCGAACCGGACTGCGCCCACTGCACGGCCAGCATGCAGCCCAGGCTGTGTCCGACCAGTACCGGCGCGCCGCTGCAGGTGGCAACGACCGCATCGAGTTCGGCCACCCATTCTTCCTGCCGCGGCGCGTTCCAGTCGCGGTGCTGCACCCGCCGCCACGCGGGATGGCGCGCTTCCCAGTGCGACTGCCAGTGCTGCGGGCCCGAATTCCACAGGCCGGAAAGAATCAGTACGTCATAATCCATGGCGCCCCCGTTGGTCAGTCAGGCTTAGAGTGCCGTGCGCAGCGCGAACAGTTCCGGGAACAGCACCACATCGAGCATCTTGCGCAGGTAGCTCACGCCCGCCGTGCCGCCGGTGCCGGTCTTGAAGCCGATGATGCGCTCGACCGTCGTCACGTGGCGGAAGCGCCAGAAGCGGAAGGCCGTCTCCAGGTCGACCAGCTTCTCGGCCAGTTCGTACAGGCCCCAGTGCTTGTCCGGATCCTGGTAGACGGCCAGCCAGGCCAGCTTCACCGACTCGTCATGCTCGGTAGGCAGGGTCGTATCGCGCTCGAGGCGTTCGGGGGCGATGGCAAAGCCGGCGCGTGCCAGCAGGCGCACCGACTCGTCGTAGATGGACGGCGCGTGCAGTTCCTGCGCCAGCACGGCGTGGGACTGCGGGCGCTTCTCGTGCACGGCGAGCAGGGCCGGGTTCTTGTTCCCGAGGATGAACTCGAGCGCGCGGTACTGGTGCGACTGGAAGCCCGACGAGGCCCCGAGGTAGGGGCGGATGGCCGTGTATTCGGACGGCGTCATCGTCGCCAGGACATCCCAGGCATGGACCAGCTGGTCCATGATGCGGGCCACGCGCGCCAGCATCTTGAAGGCGGGATCGAGCTGGCCCGCACGCAGTTGCTCGCGCACGGCCGCCAGTTCGTGCAGCATCAGCTTGATCCACAGCTCGCTGGTCTGGTGCTGGATGATGAACAGCATCTCGTTGTGGTTCGGCGAGAGCGGGTGCTGGGCCGACAGGACCTGGTCCAGGCCCAGGTAGTCGCCATAGCTCATCGATTCCTTGAAATCCATCCTGGCGCCGTGCCACTCGGCCGGCTTGGTATCGGTGTCGTTCATGCGGTTCTCGAAAAGGATCAGGTCACGTTGCTGCGTTCGGCGGCCACGTCGTAGTCTTCGCGGTCGAGGAGTTCCTTCAGGATCGCCACCGCGTCCCAGACGTCGGCAAAGCTGGTGTACAGGGGTGTGAAGCCGAAGCGCATGATCTCCGGCTCGCGGTAGTCGCCGATCACGCCGCGCTTGATCAATGCCGCCATCACCGCATAGCCATGCGGATGGGTGAAACTGACCTGGCTGCCGCGGCGCGCGTGCTCGCGCGGGGTGACCAGGCCCAGCGGATGGCCGGCGCACTGCGCTTCGACCAGCGCGATGAAGAGGTCGGTCAGGGCCAGGGACTTGGCACGGATGGCGTCCATGCTGGTCTCTTCAAAAATCTCGAGGCCGCATTCGACCAGCGACAGCGACAGCACCGGCTGGGTGCCGCACAGCGCGCGGCCGATTCCCTCGCAGGCCTCGAAGCCGTGTGCCATGGCGAAGGGTTTCGCGTGGCTCCACCAGCCCGTGAGCGGATGCGCGAACTGCGCCTGGTGGCGCTGCGGTACCCAGATGAAGGCGGGAGCGCCGGGACCGGCGTTCAGGTATTTATAGGTGCAGCCGACGGCGAAGTCGGCTTCGGCGCCGCGCAGGTCCACCGGCACCGCGCCGGCCGAGTGGGCAAGGTCCCAGACGACGAGGGCGCCGTTCTGGTGCGCGAGGCGGGTGAGCGCCGCCATGTCGTGCTGGTAGCCGGTGCGGTAGTTCACATGGGTCAGCATCAGCACGGCGCAGTCGGCGTCGATCGCGGCCGGCAGTTCGTCGATCGAGTCGACCAGGCGCAGGCAATAGCCACGCTCGAGCCAGCGGGTCAGGCCCTCGGCCATGTAGATATCGGTCGGGAAGTTGCTGCGTTCGGTGACGATGACGCGGCGGGCGCTGGCCGGCCCCCGGGCCTGGATCTGCAGCGCGGCGGCCAGGGCCTTGAACAGGTTCAGCGAGGTGGTGTCGGTGACGACCACTTCGCCGGTACCGGCGCCGATCAGGGGCGCCAGGCGGTCGCCGAGGCGCTTGGGCAGGTCGAACCAGCCGGCCGTGTTCCAGCTCCTGATCAGATCCTGGCCCCATTCGCGCCACCACGTCCTGGGCGCGGGACCAGCGCCGCGCGTGGGCGGGCGCCGAGGGAATTGCCGTCGAGGTAGATAGTGCCGGGCGGCAGGTCGAAACGGTCGCGCAGGGGCGCCAGCGGATCCTGGGCGTCGCGCGCGAGGCAATCGGCGCGGGTGATGTTGTTGTTCATATCTTTATATGGATGGGATCAAGTCGGGTGCGCTGGACGGCGTTCGGCGGCAGTGTAACAAGAAAAGCGCGAGCGCCGACGATCGAGGATGACGATTTAACATCTTTTGACGCCGGTACCCGCCGTGCATGCGAATGTTTGGAATGTATCGAAAAATAATTGTCGAACACCCTAAAGTTCCCGCCGAACCCGCCGTTAAGGGTACAGAAGGGCAGAAGACGTGGTCGAAAAATATTTCAAAAATATTTTTCAACACCCCTAAAGTTCTTCCGGAGGCCGCCGTTAAAGAGCTTGAGCAGCAGGAAGCACGGTGAAAAAAAGTTGGAAATCACCCTAAAGTTCATGGATGAGTTGACGTAAACCAACACATGAGCCGTTCCGGCAACTATCGAGCAAGTCGGAACAGGGCGCTTCGCTACATGATCTCCGCCTCCTTTTTCATAGGAGCGCATCCCCCATCTGCAAGGGTTTGTAAGACAAACTCCTACGGATGCTGTCGTCTTTGCCGGACGCAAAATACAGTGTCCGTCCGATTCCCCAAAAGTTTCTCTACAGTCAGAATCTATCTCACTGGCAACACGAATTAACCGCAAATACTTGCGCCAGGTTCAAACAGGAAGATGGAGATAAAAATGACTGCAAACGACATGATGGCTGAAATCCGTGATGCCAACCTGAGCTACCTGATGCTGGCTCAGCAAATGATCCGTGCCGACAAGGTCACCGCTATCTTCCGCCTGGGCATCTCGGCCGACATCGCCGACCTGATCGAAGGCATGAGCAATGCCCAGATCCTGAAGCTCGCCGGCGGCAACATGATGCTGGCCCGCTTCCGCTTCGACGACACCGCGATCCTGACGATGCTGACCAGCCACAGCAAGGATCGTGCGCTGGCACAATCGCACGCCGCCATCCTGATGGCCGGCCAGCCTGCCGAAGAAATCGTGTAATTGCCCCGGCGCTCATGCGCCAGGCATGTTTTTTTGCCCCGGATGTCCCGCTGAGTTGTGGCCGATGGTGTAGGATGATCACGACTGAAGCGGGAGTGTCGGATGAGTAAAAAAAGCGTCGTAACAGAAGCGCAGGAAATCCAGCTCGCGATCGAGCTGATCCAGTTGGGCGCGCGCCTGCAACTGCTCGAGAGCGAAGTCTCGCTGTCGCGCGAGCGCCTGATCAAGCTGTACAAGGAACTGAAGGGGGTCTCGCCCCCGAAGGGCATGCTGCCGTTTTCCACCGACTGGTTCCTGACCTGGCAGCCGAACATCCATTCCTCGCTGTTCATCAACATCTACAACTTCCTGGTCGAGAACGCCGGTGCCACTGGCGTCGAGGCCGTCATGAAGGCGTACAAGCTCTACCTCGAACAAATGCCCGCCGCGCCAGGCGAAGAGCCCCTGCTGTCGCTCACGCGCGCCTGGACCCTGGTGCGTTTCTTCCAGAGCGGCATGCTCAAGCTGGCGCCTTGCGAGAAATGCAAGGGCAAGTTCGTCGTCAATACCCTCGATCTGAACAGCGGCTACCTGTGCGGCTTGTGCCACATGCCTTCGCGTGCGGGCAAGACACGCAAGGCCAAGGATGCCGCCGAAGCCGCCGCCCGGCAGGATGCTTCGGAAGCCTGACTCGTCCGGGCAGCCGTCCGGCGATGCCGGCGGCGCCGTTTCGCCGACTGGTTTCCTGCGCCGTATCCTCCGCCCGCCGTCGATCCGCGCGCTGCTGTGCCAGTGCGCCGCCTTTCCCCTGACCCTGCTTGCCGTCTTCGTGCTCGCCCGTGCCGGTGCCGCGCCCGGCTATCCCGCCGCCGCACTACTGCAAGGCTTGTTCGCCGCCGCGCTGACCTGGTGCTAGCGCCTGGCGCCCTGGTGGATTGCGATCGCGCTGCTGTTCCCGCTGGCCCTGCTGGGTGCCGGCCGCCTCGGCCTGCCGCCCTGGGTGTTCCTGGTGGTGTTCCTGTTCATGCTGGTGCTGTACTGGTCGACCTTCCGCACCCAGGTACCGTACTACCCGTCCGGGCGCAGCGCCTGGGCGCGCGTGGTGACCGAGCTGCTGCCGCAGGGCAGGGCGATCTCGGTGATCGACATCGGCAGCGGGCTCGGCGGCCTGGTGCTGGACCTGGCGCGGCGCCGGCTCGACGCCCGCGTGGTCGGCATCGAACTGGCGCCGCTGCCCTGGCTGGCGAGCTGGCTGCGGGCGCGCCTGCAGCGCAGCCGCGCCCGCTTCCTGCTCGGCGACTACGAAAAACTCGACTTCGCACAGTTCGACGTGGTGTTTGCCTACCTGTCACCGGCGGCGATGCCGGCGCTGTGGAAAAAGGCCAGGCGCGAGATGCGTGTTGGCAGCATGCTCATGAGTTATGAGTTCGCTATCGAGGAGTGTCCGCCGACCTTATCTGTCTATCTACAAGATACTGGTCGAACTCTCTACATTTGGCACTTTTAGGCGACAATCCGGGCTGTTTTACTTGCCCGTGGGCCATTCTCCCGCTATTGTAGTTCCCTACGGAAAAACTTTTCCGAGACGACTAGTCTCGGAACATACCTTACCTCAGGCCTGGCGGGCCGCCTTCTGGAGCTGTGTCTTGTTAGTCATTATCGGTTACGTCATCGTTTGCGCTTCCGTCTTCGGCGGCTTCGTCATGGCCGGCGGCCATGCGGCCGTGCTGTTCCAGCCGATCGAGCTCCTGATGATCGGTGGCGCGGCCCTCGGTGCCTTCTTTGTCGGTAACAACAACAAGGCGATCAAGGCGACCATGAAGGCGCTGCCGACCGTGCTCAAGGGATCGCAGTACACCAAAGAGATGTACATGGAACTCATGTCGCTGCAGTTCGACGTGCTCTCGAAAGTGCGCAAGGAAGGCCTGATGTCGATCGAAGGCGACATCGAGTCGCCGGAAGCGAGCCCGCTGTTCTCGAAGTATCCGCTCGTGCTGGCCGACCACCACATCATCGAATTCATGGCCGACTACCTGCGCCTGATGGTGTCGGGCAACATGGACGCCTTCCAGATCGAAAACCTGATGGACAACGAGATCGAGACCCACCACCACGAGGGTGCCGTGCCGGCCCACGTGATCGCCAAGCTCGGCGACGGCCTGCCGGCCTTCGGTATCGTGGCGGCGGTGATGGGTGTGGTGCACACCATGGAATCGGTCGGCATCCCGCCGGCGGAACTCGGTATCCTGATCGCCAAGGCGCTGGTCGGTACCTTCCTCGGCATCCTGCTGGCCTACGGCTTCGTCGGTCCGCTGGCGAACCTGCTCGAGCAGAAGCTCGAGGAATCGAGCAAGATGTTCCAGTGCGTGAAAGTCACGCTGCTCGCCAGCCTGAACGGCTATGCGCCGGCGCTGGCCGTGGAATTCGGCCGCAAGGTGCTGTACTCGACCGAGCGCCCGAGCTTCGCTGAGCTCGAAGAGCACATCAAGAAGTCGAAGAGCAAGTAAGCAAGCGCTGCTCGCCGCCCGTACGCCTTTTCGACGACTCAACCTGACTGCACGGAAACACCATGGCCGATGAAGGAATGCGCCCGATTATCGTCAAGCGGATCAAGAAGACCGCTGGCGGGCATCATGGCGGCGCCTGGAAGATTGCCTACGCCGACTTCGTGACGGCGATGATGGCCTTCTTCCTGTTGATGTGGCTGCTTGGTTCGACCTCCAAGGGCGACCTCGACGGTATCTCGGAATTCTTCAAGAACCCGCTGAAAGTGGCGATGTCGGGCGGTTCCGGCTCGGGCGACAGCTCGTCGGTGATCAAGGGCGGCGGCGAGGACCTGACGCGCCGCAACGGCCAGGTGAAGAAAGGCGACACCCAGACCAACCACAAGACCTACGACCTGAACGACGCCAAGGAAGTGCTGGAACGCGCCGAGGGCGAGCGCCTGGCCGCGCTGAAGGCGAAGATCGAATCGGTCATCGAAGCCAATCCGCTGCTGAAGAAATACCAGAACCAGCTGCTGCTCGACATCACCAGCGAAGGCCTGCGCATCCAGATCGTGGACGAGCAGAACCGTCCGATGTTCGCGTTGGCCAAAGCCACGCTGCAGCCCTACACGAGCGACATCCTGCACGTGCTGGGCCTGGTGCTGAACGATGTGCCGAACCGCATCGGCCTGTCCGGCCACACCGATTCGACGCCGTATTTCAGCGATGCCGGCTACAGCAACTGGGAACTGTCGGCCGACCGTGCCAACGCCTCGCGCCGCGCATTGGTGGTGGGCGGCCTGTCCGACGACAAGATCCTGCGCGTGGTGGGACTGGCCGCGGCCGCGCCGCTCGACCGCGCCGACCCGTTCAACCCGATCAACCGGCGCATCAGCATCATCGTCATGAACAAGCGTACCGAAGAAGCGGTCATGCGCGACGCCGCCACGCTCGACGTACCCGCGAACGATGTCAAGGCCGATCCGAAGGCGGCGGCGGCGATGACCGCGGCGGCGAAGTAAAGCCGGAAGAGGCCTGGAGATGATCATGACAAGAAAAAAGATTTTGGGATCGCACGTGAAGCGCCTGCTGTCGGGCGTCTCCACGCACGGGCGGCGCCACCTGAGCGAGGTCGAGACCGACCTGCTGCAGACGGAATTGCTGCTCGAAGAAGCGGTCGAAAAACTGACGGCCAGCTTCCTGGCCATCCATGGCGCCGTCGGTGCGCGCCAGGAGACGATCGACCGCCTGCTCGCCAGCGGCACCCTCTCCGCCGAAGACAGCGCCGCGCTGGCGGCGACATCAAGCGAGATCGGCACCCACGTCAACACGGCCATTACGAGCATGCAGTTCCAGGACATGACGAGCCAGCTGATTGAGCGTACGCTCAAGCGCGTGGCCGGCCTGCGCGACTTCCTCGGCACCCTGGACGAGCACAATGCCGACATCCGGCCCGAAACATGCAGCGAGGAAATCGTCGAGCGCCTGGGCAAGGTCAGCATGGCGCTGGCGATCCAGTCCCTCGAGCTGCGCAGCGTGCTGCGCAAGTCGGTCGAACAACAGCATCTCGAAAGCGGCGACATCGAACTGTTCTGACAGTTCGTTCACCCTCTAACCCAAGAAAACAGCAGGAGCACAACATGGCTAAAACAATTCTCGCGGTCGACGATTCGAGCTCGCTGCGCCAGATGGTGGCGTTCAGCCTGAAAGCCGCCGGTTACCAGGTGGTCGAAGCCGTCGATGGCCAGGATGGCCTCGACAAGGCGAAGAACCAGGTCGTCGACCTGGTGCTGACCGACCAGAACATGCCGCGCATGGATGGCCTGTCGCTGATCAAGCATCTGCGCGGCCTGCCCGAGTACCAGAAGGTGCCGATCCTGATGCTCACCACCGAATCGTCCGACGAAATGAAATCGAAGGGCCGCGCGGCCGGTGCCAACGGCTGGCTGGTCAAGCCTTTCGATCCGCAGCGCCTGATCGAAGTCGTCAAGAAAGTGATCGGCTGATTGCGATGATGCAGCAGCACATGCTCGGGAATATGCGCAGGATTTCACCATGACGATCGACATCAGCCAGTTTTACCAGGTCTTTTTCGACGAGGCCGAAGAGCTGCTCGCCGAAATGGAGCGGCTGCTGCTCGGCGTCGACGTCGGTGCGCCCGATGCCGAGGACCTGAACGCGATTTTCCGCACCGCGCACTCGGTCAAGGGCGGGGCCTCGACCTTCGGTATCACCGACATGAGCGAAGTCACGCACGTGCTCGAAAGCCTGCTCGACCGCATCCGCAAGGGCGAGATGGCCCTGACGAGCCAGCACGTGGACGCCTTCCTGGCGGCCAAGGACACGCTCAAGATGCAGCTCGACGGCCACCGCAATGGCGCCGCCGTCGACCAGGACACGGTCGCCAACGTGCGCATGATGCTGCACGACCTGTCCGAAGGCCTGGTGCCGGCGGCCTCCATCGTTGCCCCGTCCTTCCTGCACGCCGAGCCGAAGGCGCAGACGGGCGAAGGCGCGCGCCGCTTCAAGATCGAACTGCCGAACGTCGAACAGCGCGACATCAACGCGCTGGTGGACGAACTCGGCCTGATGGGCCGGGTCTCCGTCACCCCGCTCGACGGCGGCCGCACCGCGCTCGTCATCACCACCCACGAGAGCCTGGACGACATCATCGCCATCTGCTCGTTCGTGCTCGACCCGGAAGACCTGAAGATCTTCGAGGCGCCGCCCCTCACGCCCGAGCAGCGTGCGCTGGAAGCGGCGGAACGCGCCCGCATCGAGGACGAGCAGGGCTACGGCTTCTTCGACCCGGCCGACGAGATCGCGCCCGCCAGCGCCGAGCCGTCGGACGACGAGCGCGGCTACGGCTTCTTCCAGCCGATCGAGCAGATCCGTGCGATGGCGCAAACGAGCCCGCCCGCCGTCAAGGCCGTCGCCGTCGCCGCCGAGCTCCAGGAAGTCGAGAAAAAGGCTGCCAAGAAAGACGAGAAGGGCGCCGAATCGTCGTCGATCCGCGTCTCGGTCGAAAAGGTCGACCAGCTGATCAACCTGATCGGCGAACTCGTCATCACGCAGGCGATGATCGAGCAGCGTTCCAGCAATCTCGACCCGATGCTGCACGAGCGCCTGCTGTCCTCGGTGTCCCAGCTGACCCGCAATACCCGCGAACTGCAGGAAGCGGTGATGTCGATCCGCATGATGCCGATGGACTTCGTGTTCTCGCGCTTCCCGCGCATGGTGCGCGACCTCGCCGGTAAACTCGGCAAGAAGGTCGACTTCATCACCCACGGCGCCGCGACCGAGCTCGACAAGGGCCTGATCGAGCGCATCGTCGATCCGCTCACCCACCTGGTGCGTAACAGCATCGACCACGGCATCGAGATGCCGGAAGCACGGGCTGCCGCCGGCAAGTCGGAAGCGGGGCGCCTGTTCCTGTCGGCCGGCCACCAGGGCGGCAACATCGTCATCGAAGTGGCCGACGATGGCGGCGGCCTGAACCGCGAACGCATCCTGGCCAAGGCGGCCCAGAACGGGCTTGCCGTATCAAGCAGCATGAGCGACACCGAAGTCTGGCAGCTGATCTTCGCGCCGGGCTTCTCGACGGCCGATGTGGTGACCGACGTGTCCGGCCGCGGCGTCGGCATGGATGTTGTCAAACGTAACATCACGGCCATGGGCGGTTCGGTCGATATCCGCTCCGCGCGTGGCTTCGGCACCACGATTTCGATCTCGCTGCCGCTGACCCTGGCCATTTTGGATGGCATGACCATCCGCTGCGGCGAAGAAATCTATATCCTTCCATTGGGGTATGTGGTCGAGTCGCTGCAGCCGCGCCGCGAAGACATCCGCGACATCGCCGGCCGCGGGCAGGTGCTGAAGGTGCGCGGCGAATACCTGCCGCTGCTCAAGCTGCATGCCTTCTTCGGCATCGAACCGCAGTCGCTCGAGCCGGCCGACGGCATCGTCGTCATCCTCGAGTCCGAAGGCAAGCGCGCGGCGCTCCTGATCGACGACCTGGTCGGCCAGCAGCATGTGGTGGTGAAGAACCTGGAAGCGAACTACCGCAAGGTGGCGGGCATTTCCGGCGCCACCATCCTGGGCGACGGCGGCGTCTCCCTGATCCTCGACGTGGCGGCCCTGGTCCGCTCGTCGCGCCAACTGGCCGACGAGGCAGTGGCCTCCATTTGAATTACAACAAGGAAAGCATCATGTCCATTACCCAGACGATCGCCCACGACGGCGCCGGCAGCGAATACCTGGCCTTCACGCTCGGTTCGGAAGAATACGGGATCGATATCCTGAAAGTGCAGGAAATCCGCGGCTACGAAGCCGTCACCCGCATCGCCAATGCGCCGGAATTCATCAAGGGCGTGATCAACCTGCGCGGCATCATCATTCCCGTGGTGGACATGCGCATCAAGTTCAAGCTCGGCACCCCGACCTACGACCAGTTCACGGTCGTGATCATCCTGAACATCGGCGGGCGCGTGATGGGCATGGTGGTCGACAGCGTGTCGGACGTGACCACGCTCACCCCGGACCAGATCAAGCCGGCCCCTGACATGGGCACCGCCTTCAGCAACGATTACCTGATCGGCCTGGGTACGGTGGATGAGCGCATGCTGATCCTGGTCGACATCGACCGCCTGATGTCGTCCGCCGAAATGGGTTTGATCGATAACAAGCTCGCGGCGTAAGTCGAACGGCACCGAGCAATGGAACCCGGCTCGCCGGCAAAGACTTCAAGGTTAAGGCAACGTGCCGTTACATAAATCCGACACCGTCAAGGAATTTGATTTCACGCGCGCCGACTTCGAGCGCGTGCGCGCCTTGATCTACCGCCAGGCCGGCATCTCGCTGGCCGATAGCAAGCAGGAAATGGTCTACAGCCGCCTGGCGCGGCGCCTGCGCGCCACCGGCATCGTGTCGTTCGCGAAATACCTCGACGACCTGGAAGCGGGGCGCATGAAGGAAGAGTGGGAAGCGTTCACCAATGCGCTCACCACCAACCTGACCTCGTTCTTCCGCGAAGCCCATCACTTCCCGCTGCTGGCCGAGCACGTGCTGGCCCTGCGAGGACGCGAGCCGGGCCCTTTGACCATCTGGTGCTCGGCCAGTTCGACGGGCGAAGAGCCGTATTCGATCGCGATGACGCTGTGCGAGGCCTTCAATACCCTCACGCCGCCGGTGCAGATCGTCGCCACCGACATCGATACCAACGTCCTGGCCACGGCGGGCGAAGGCGTGTATGGCCTGGACCGGGTGGAAAAGATGTCGGAAGAGCGCCTGAAGCGCTTTTTCTTGCGCGGCAAGGGCCGGCACGAAGGCATGGTGCGCGTGCGCCAGGAATTGCGCCAGCTGGTCAGCTTCCGCCAGCTCAATTTGCTGAGTGACAACTGGCCCGTGAGCGGACAGTTCGACGCCATCTTCTGCCGCAACGTGATGATCTACTTCGACAAGAACACCCAGCGCCAGATCCTGTCCCGCTTCGTGCCCCTGATGAAGCCGCATGCGCTGCTCTTTGCCGGCCACTCCGAAAACTTCCTGTACGTGTCGAATGCGCTGCGCCTGCGCGGCAAGACCGTCTACGAACTCAGCGATCGTCGCGCCTGACGCACCCGCAGATCGCACCCGACGCGCACCACAGGAAAATCCATGAACAGCCAGTTCGCCACCAATGTCTACTATGACCGCACCTTCGATGTCGATGCGGCCAAGATCTTGCCGGGCGAGTATTACTACACCGCGAAGAACATGCTGATCGTGACCGTGCTCGGTTCCTGCGTGTCGGCCTGCATCCGCGACCGCATCAGCGGCCTGGGCGGCATGAACCACTTCATGCTGCCCGACAGCGGCGACGGCAGCAGCCCGGTCTCGGCGTCGATGCGCTACGGCACTTTCGCGATGGAAGTGCTGATCAACGACCTGTTGAAAGCGGGCGCCCGCCGCGAGAACCTGGAAGCGAAGGTGTTCGGCGGCGGCGCCGTGCTGCGCGGCTTCACGGCGATGAACGTCGGCGAACGCAATGCCGCTTTCGTCACCAGTTTCCTCAAGACCGAGCGCATTCCCGTGCTGGCCGAAGACCTGAACGACATCCACCCGCGCAAGGTGTATTTCTTCCCGCGCACGGGCAAGGTGCTGGTCAAAAAACTGATGCAAACCCAGAACGATACGCTGGCCAAGCGCGAGCTCGACTACGCCAAGCGGCTCAAGGTCGAGCCCGTGGGCGGCGATATCGATTTGTTCTGACCTGTCTGAAGGATTACGAATGAAAACCAAGGTCCTGATCGTCGACGACTCGGCCCTGATTCGCAGCGTGATGAGCGAGATCGTCAACTCGCAGCCCGACATGGAAGTGGTGGGCACGGCGCCCGATCCCCTCGTCGCGCGCGACCTGATCAAGAAAACCAACCCCGACGTGCTCACGCTCGATGTCGAGATGCCGAAGATGGACGGCCTCGATTTCCTCGAAAAGCTGATGCGCCTGCGCCCGATGCCGGTGCTGATGGTGTCGAGCCTGACCGAGCGCGGCTCGGAAATCACGATGCGCGCGCTGGAACTGGGCGCGGTCGATTTCGTCACCAAGCCGAAGATCTCGATCCAGTCCGGCATGCGCGAGTACACCGAACTCATCACCGACAAGATCCGGGCGGCCAGCCGTGCCCGCGTCAAGGCGCGCACGCTGCAGGCGAGCGGGCAGACGACGGCCTTGCCGGCGCTGCGCAGTCCGCTGACTTCGTCGGAAAAGCTGATCATCATCGGCGCCTCGACCGGCGGCACCGAGGCCATCCGCGAATTCCTGATGCAGATGCCCTCGGACTGCCCGGGCATCCTGATCGCCCAGCACATGCCGGAAGGCTTTACTTCCTCGTTCGCCAAACGCCTCGATTCGCTGTGCAAGATCAGCGTCGTCGAGTCGCAGGGCAACGAACGGGTGCTGCCTGGCCACGCGTATATCGCCCCCGGCCACTCGCACCTGCTGCTGGTGCGTTCCGGTGCCAACTACATGACCAGGATCGAGCAGACCGACCCGGTCAACCGCCACCGTCCGTCGGTGGACGTGCTGTTCCGCTCCGCGGCCGTGGCCGCCGGCAAGAACGCGGTCGGCGTGATCCTGACGGGCATGGGTAAAGACGGCGCTGCTGGTATGCTTGAAATGAAGAACGCGGGCGCGCACAATTTTGCCCAGGACGAGGCCTCGTGCGTCGTGTTCGGCATGCCGCGCGAGGCCATTGCCCTGGGCGGCGCCCACGAAGTCGGCGCCTTGACCGCCTTGCCGGCTATGGTGCTGGGTCACCTGGCCGCCCACGGCGGACGAGCGTTGCGCGTTTGATCCGGATTACGCCCTTTTCGGCCTGTTTTATCGCCGTACGGCAACAAAAATGCTATTCTTGAGGTTGCTTGTTGCAGCGACTCAAGCCACACTAACCATTAGTAGAAGAATCAACGGAGTATTTCATGGCTGATCCAAAGATGCGTTTCCTGGTTGTTGACGATTTCTCGACGATGCGCCGCATCGTCAAGAATCTGTTGAAAGAACTGGGTTACGCGAACGTCGACGAAGCGGAGGACGGCGTCCAGGGCCTGGCAAAGCTGCGCAGCGAGCAGTTCGACTTCGTGGTCTCCGACTGGAACATGCCCAACATGGACGGGCTGACCATGCTGCAGAACATCCGTGCCGATCCCGCGCTGGCCAAGCTGCCGGTGCTGATGGTGACCGCGGAAGCGAAGAAGGAAAACATCATCGCGGCGGCCCAGGCCGGCGCCAGCGGTTACGTCGTCAAGCCGTTCACCGCGGCCACCCTCGACGAGAAGCTGAACAAGATCTTCGAGAAAATGGAAAAGGCCTGAGCATGGTCGAGCCTATCGCCGATCAGGCTTCGCATGACGAAGTCCTGATCCGGGTCGGCCACATGACGCGCACGCTGCACGACAGCCTGCGCGGCCTGGGCCTTGACAAGCTGGTCGAGAAAGCCGCCAGCGACATTCCCGACGCACGCGATCGCCTCGACTACGTGGCACGCCTGTCGGAGCAGGCCGCCAAGCGCGTGCTCGACGCCACCGATACGGCAAGCCCGCTGCAGGACGCCATCGAGAGCCGCAGCGCCGAGCTGCGTGCATCCTGGCAGGCGCTGCTCGACGGCGGGGGCAGGGTGCCGGCGACGGCGCCTGGCGCGCCCTGGCCGAGCGCAGCATCGCCGTCATGCGCGAGAACGAGCGCGCCGCGGCTGCCACCCGCTCCGAGCTGATGAACATCATGCTGGCCCAGGACTTCCAGGACCTGACCGGCCAGGTGATCGGCAAGATCACCTCGATCGCCCAGGACCTGGAAAAGCAGCTGGTGCAGGTGCTGATCGATTTCGCGCCGAGCGAAATCAAGCGCGAGCTCGATAACGGTCTCCTGAACGGCCCCCAGATCAAGCCCGAGGGCAACGTCGAGGTGGTGGCCAACCAGGGCCAGGTCGACGACCTGCTCGACAGCCTGGGTTTCTGAGGACGGCGGCAGTGCCGCCGTTTTCACTCCCGCATTGCTACCTCATTGCTAAACTTCCGCGACTGATCCATGCATCACACCAACTTTATTGTGCGCGAACCGCTGCTCGATCCTGCGCAGCGTGTCATCGGTTACGAATTGCTGTGGAAGCACGGCGAAGGGGCAGTAACGGACGCCGACCTCGAAGCCCTCGTCGGCTTCGTGGCCGAGCATTTCAATGACGACGAGGACGGCTGGCTGCTGCGCGACAAGCTGCTCTTCCTCGATGCCGTGCCGGCGATGCTCTCGACCGACGCCCTGTTTGCCTTGCCGCCCGAGCGCACCGTGCTGAGCCTGCAGGCGCGCCACCTGATGGATCCGGACACGCGCGCCGCCGTGCAGGCGGTGCGGGCCGGCGGCGTCGGCGTCTCGATCCGCGGTCTCGAGGTCAAGCACCTCACCCCGGCGCTCGCGCCCTACGCCTCGCACATCGAAATGCGCTTCTCGGGCGTGGACGTCGGCGCCCAGGCGCGCACCTACGCAGCCGCCCGGCAGTCTTCGCTGCGCATGGTCGGCCGGCCGGTGACGAACTGGGTCGACTACGATGCCTCTGCGGCGCTGGGCCTGGACGCGTTCGTGGGCAAGCTGCACCTGACCCCGCGTCCCGGCAACCCGGTGAAGGGCCTGAACCCGACCCAGACCGTCATCCTGCAGCTGATGCAGATGGTGCAGAACAACGAAGACATCCCGAAGCTGGAAAGCGTGTTGAAGCGCGACCCGGCGCTTACTTACAAGCTGCTCAGGAACATCAACTCGGCCGGCTTCGGTGCCGGGCGCGAAGTGCAGTCGATCCGCCAGGCGATCAGCCTGATGGGCTATGCGCCGCTGTACCGCTGGCTGACCCTGCTGCTTGCCAGCGCCAGCACCAGCGGCTATTCGCCGGTGCTGATGGAAACGGCGGTGGTACGCGGCCGCCTGACCGAACTGCTGGGCCAGGCCGCGCTGGGCAAGGGCGAGGGCGAGAACCTGTTCGTGGCAGGCATGTTTTCGCTGCTCGACCGCCTGCTTGGCCTGCCGATGCAGGAAGTGCTCGACACCATCCCGCTGCCGACCGAGGTCGTGCACGCGCTGCTGCGCCGTGAAGGCAAGTACGGCCAATACCTGGCGCTGGCGGAAGCCTGCGAACTGAGTTCGCACCTGGTCGGTTCGCTGGCCGGTTCGCTCGAGCTCAGCCCGCTCGACGTCAACAAGGCGCACCTGTCGGCGCTGGCCTGGGCCCAGGCGGTCACGGCGTAGGATGGAAGGCTTGTCATCAGGCCCCCAGCCTGAATGGCCTTACGCGTTCAACCCACGCATGGGCAGCCAGGAATCGTAGGGTGGGCTCTTGAGCCCACGCGGTGCAACGTACGCGGTTCGAAATACGACGCATCACCCGAAGCGCTTGCATGTCGGATGTTTGCGTTTTCCGAGGTATGCAGCAGTACGACAGCGTGGGCTCAAGAGCCCACCCTACGGCTACTGAATGACCCCATGCGTTCACATCGCGCATGCAGGGCCACGAATCGTAGGGTGGAGTCGTCATTGAAGCCCCGGCTTCAATGACGCCACGCGGTGCAAGGTCAGCGGTTCGAGATCTGAGACCCGACCGGAACGCGCGCACTCTCATCCTGCGCACCGCGCAGCCTTCCTGCGTCCGACGACGTGGAGCCGGGACTCCACCCTACGGTTCTCGCGAAGCAGCCTCCGCGGCTGCGCTCTTCTCAAGCCGCGGGCCGTCCCCGATTCGAGGTCACCAGGCGCTCCAGCGTCTGCTGCATCTGCATCTCGATATTGCTGATGGCGCAGCCGACCTGCACCTGCTCGCCCAGCAGGAAGCTGCGGAAAGGGCGTAGCAGGCGGATTTCCAGGTCGGCGACAATCGTCAATGCCGGTCCCAGCTGCAGGCGCACGCTGCGCAGCTTCCTGCCCAGGTACAGCTCGGCCGCCTGGTCGGGCGTGGCACGCAGGCCAACGCCGCTTGTCGAGTAATCGCACAGGGGCAGTTCGAACTGTTTGTTGAGCAGGGTGAAGCTTGCCGCATAGCTGCCGTTGACCGGCGTATCCAGACGGGGCGAGGCGCGCCGGTTGAGCACCAGGCAGGTGTCGGGGAATACGGCCGGCACCAGGTTGGGCTGGCCGGGCAGGGCGGCCCAGTCGCCCTCGAGGTCGAACTGCAGCTTGGCGTTGCCGGCGAGGGCAGCCACGAAACTCGCCCGGCCTGGAGGAATGACGGCGCCATCGGCGATGTCCAGCGTGAAATGCGGGTCTTCCGGATGCACGGACTCGACGCGGCACAACAGCGGCTCGGCCAGCCCGGCCGGGTAGATCGTCAGCGGCTCGCCGGTGCCGGCGAGCGTCGACAGGGTCTCGCCGATGTCATAAGGATCGCGCATCTCGTGTGCCGGAGCGCTGGCGGCGATGCGCGCGATCAGGTCGGTGGCACGGGGCGGACCCTTGCGGGGCGGGCGGGAGGAAATGTCGGTCACGGAGGAGGTCCTTGCAGCAATAGCCTGAGAGCGCCTAACATGACCGCCATAGCCGCCTTGCGGCTCCCTGCCGTACAGTTGTACTGTCTTCGTCGCCGCGTCGGGTGGCCGCATCCCTTGCCCTGACGGTTATGTTAGGCGCTCCTAGTATAAACCGCCGGGCCGGGTGTTGCAAAACGTTAATTCCTATTTGCAAAATGGTACGCTGCTTCGTCGGCGCGGCCTCAGATTTCCAGGTTGTCGATCAGGCGCGTGGTACCAAGCTTGGCCGCCGCCAGCACCACCAGCGGCGCGCCCTGGGCGAGGTCGCCGGCGTTCGGCGCTTGCAGGTCGGCGCGCTTGCGTATCGAAATATAGTCCGGCTTCCAGCCGCGCGCGGCCAGCTGGGCCATGGCGTCGCGCTCGACCGAGAAGATGTCGAGGTGGCCGTTGCGCATCTCATTGGCGACGAAGTTCAGCGCCTGGTACAGGGCCGGCGCCTCGGCGCGTTCTTCGGGAGACAGGTACATGTTGCGCGACGACAGCGCCAGGCCGTCTTCAGCGCGCCAGGTTTCAGCGCCGATGATCTCGGTCGGCAGGGCGAACTGGCGCGCCATGTTCCGGACGATCATGAGCTGCTGGTAATCCTTCTTGCCGAACACGGCCACGCGCGGCTGCACGCAGGAAAACAGCTTCGTCACCACCGTGCAGACGCCGTTGAAGAAGCCTGGACGGAACTCGCCTTCGAGGGTATTGCCGAGGGTGTCCGGCGGCTGCACGCGGTATTCCTGGGGTTCCGGATACAGGTCGCGCTCGGTCGGCGCGAACAGCACATAGACGCCTTCCTTTTCCAGTTTCTCGACGTCGGCCTGGAAGGTACGCGGGTACTTGTCGAAGTCCTCGTTCGGACCGAATTGCAGGCGGTTGACGAAGATCGAAGCGACCACGGGGTCGCCATGCTTGCGCGCCAGGCGCATCAGCGACAGGTGGCCCTCGTGCAGGTTGCCCATCGTCGGCACGAAGGCGGTGCGCAGTTGGCCGCGCAGCTGGTCGCGCAGTTCGTCAATGGTCGAGATGATTTTCATGATATGGATACGGTAGGGTGAGGAGGCGGCAAGGCGCGGGCTTATGCCGGCGAGTATGCCAGCCTCACGTAAATCGGTGCGAACGGTTCCGCCTGGGTAATTTCAACCAGCGTTTCCTTGGCCAGTTCGAGCAGGGCGACGAAGTGCACGACGACGATCGGCACCGAGCCCTGGCCGGCGAAGAGTTCACCGAACTCGACGAAGCGTTGCGACTGCAGCGTGCGCAGGATGGCCGACATGTGCTCGCGCACCGACAATTCCTGGCGTCCGATGCGGTGGTGCTGGGTCAGGCGCGCGCGCCGCACGACGTCCAGCCAGGCACGCTGCAGATCCTGCGGTTCGACCTGGGGCAACAGCGGCGCCAGGCCTTGCTCGACGGGCAGCGAAGGGCGCTGGAAATCACGTCCTTCCTGCGGCAAGGCGCCCAGCTGCAGGGCGGCCAGCTTGATCTGCTCGTATTCCAGCAGGCGGCGCACGAGTTCGGCACGCGGGTCGCCGACATCCTCGACGAGGTCGTCCTGGCGCCGCGGCAGCAGCATGCGCGATTTGATTTCGATCAGCATCGCCGCCATCAGCAGGTATTCCGCCGCCAGCTCCAGGTTGCTGCGCCGGATCTCCTCGACATATTCCAGGTATTGCAGGGTCACCTGCGCCATCGGAATATCGAGGATATTGAAGTTCTGCTTGCGGATCAGGTACAGCAGCAGGTCGAGCGGGCCTTCGAAGGCGTCGAGGAAGACTTCCAGCGCGTCCGGTGGAATGTACAGGTCGTTCGGCATGCGCAGCAGCGGCTCGCCATACAGGCGCGCGATCGCTGCCGCGGCGATGTCGTCGAGGTCGGGCGAAGTGGAGTCGGGAACGGACACGCCCTCGGGCACCTGGTCCTCCGGCAGGTCTGCATCGTCGATCACGGCATCAGCCGGCGCGTCCTGCACGGCCCCGTCCTGCGCGGCCCGGTCCGGCTGCATGCTTGCCGTCCTTTAGACCTTCGACTGGTACGGATAGGCGCCCTGGCGCAGGCGCGATTGCTTGATGCGCTCCTGTTCGTCCAGCGAAATCGGGGCCTTGTCCCACAGCAGGGAACGGCCTTCCTGCTGGCGCTCTTCCATGCCCGGCGTTTTGGACTTCAGTTCCTCGATGAATTTGGTGTGGTCGGAAACGTAAGCGCTGAATTTTGGCATTGTAATGACTAAGAAAAAGTAAAGCCGGGACGGCGACGCAGATTGTTCTGCCCAGCCGTCCCGGCGTCAAGGTTTATGCATGCAGGGCGTTGAGCTGACGGGCGATGATGTCGTGGCTCAGCCACACAACCGGTGCAATCTTTTCGGATGCACCATAGAACATCAGCGGGCCGGCACCTTCCAGCACCAGGGCCGACAGGTGGTCGGTGATCAAGGCCTTGCGATCCTTGTGCAGGGCGGTGATCTCTTCCGAGGTACCGATCATCACGTCGGCCAGCTCGGGCGTGTTGTCCATCGGCCAGGCTTCGAAATTGCGGAAGTGGGCGCTGGTCGCATCGTTGTTGTATTTCTCGATGGTGTCGAGCAGCGACTGCAGCGATGTGCCTTCGCCTAAAAGCTCCTGGCAGATTGCCCATTGTTTCTCAGCCCATTCTCCGCCGCCTTCGCGCTTGAGCGCGGTGAGCAAGGGGAACAGCGACAGTTCGACGCCGACGAAAATGTCCGACGAGTTGGTGCGGATTTCCGGGCAGTTGAAGACCGTCGCGGCAATACCCTGGTTCCAGGCCGCCTGGGCCACGCTTTCCAGGCGCATCTTGGCGTAGCCCTGGGTGTAGTTGGTATAGGTCTGCCACTGGTACTTGCCGCCGATCAGGATCTCGGTGCCGTGGTAGCCGTAGGCCGTGTAGCGCACTTCGCCGCCGGCTTTCGTCACGCGTTCACGGATCGTGCTCGAGGCGTCGATCAGGTATTTCAGCGTGTTGGCGGTGACTTCGTCGAAGTTCATCAGGATCAGCTTGCCCAGGTCGCTCTCCAACAGGGCGCGCGAAGACATGAAGCGGTCGCCGCGGCCTTTGTAGATGCGGTTGGCAATGGCCAGGAAGGCCTTGATCTTCGGGATGCCACCGGCCATCGTGTGGGCGAAGAAGACGTTCGCGCCTTCCGGGATCAGCTTGTCGATCTCGCCCATCACCTGGGCGGCGTTGGTGGTGAAGCGGCGCACGCCGGCTTCGCGGCAGCGCTCGATCTTTTCCCAGTCCAGCTTGTCTTCCTGCCAGCTCTTCAGGGTGATACCCGAGAGCATTTCCGTTGGATTCTGCTCGCCCTCCGGCGCATCCATGTCGAAACCGGCCATCAGCGGCACATTGATGATGCGTCCGCCCAGCTTTTCCTCGGCTTCCTGGTGTTCTTCAAGAGTCAGGGCGCGCAGGGCGCCGGTCTCGTCGCGGCGGCCGACGGTGATGCCGACGATGGTCATGCCCGACTTGCGCGCCTCATCGATCAGGCCGTTGACATAGCCACGGCCGAACAGCTCGCCGAACAGGACGAAGACGTCGCCCTTGCGGAAGACATTGGCGGTAGGGATGTGGCGGAGGGGAGTCAATTCGGTCATTTATTATCTGCCTAACAAGGGGTTTGAAGGAGCATCCGGGAGCGTGCGACACATCCGCTGACATTCCTGGCTGCGATGTTTCTTCAAAAAAACGGCATTATAACGCCGCCGCGCGCCCCTGGAACGCTATCGAGGGGCGGTGGCGGCAGGTTTCGGGGCGCGCCAGGCATCGAATGGCGTGCGCACCCTGCGAAGTCTTGCTTACCTGATACGCATACCCGGGGTGGCGCCCGGCATCGGATCAAGCAGGTACAGGCCCGGGTTCGCCTTCTCGTCGGCGCTCGATGCGCACAGCACCATGCCCTCCGAAACGCCGAACTTCATCTTGCGTGGCGCCAGGTTGGCCACCATCACGGTCAGCTTGCCGACCAGGTCTTCCGGCTTGTAGGCCGACTTGATGCCCGAGAACACGTTGCGGTGGCGGCCTTCGCCAACGTCCAGCGTCAGGCGCAGCAGCTTGCCGGCGCCTTCGACGTGTTCGCAGTTGACGATGCGGGCCACGCGCAGGTCGATCTTCGTGAAGTCGTCGATCGAGATTTCGGGTGCGAGTTCTTCGATATCGGCCGCTTCGGTCGCGGATTGCTCCGGGGCCAGGGCGGCTTCGGCCAGGCCGGCGCTGGTCACGACGGCGGCAGGGCCCGCCGGAGCCGGCTTGTCGAACAGGTTTTCGACCATCTTGGCATCCACGCGCTGCATCAGGTGACTGTAGGCGCCGATCGTGCGGCCGAGCATGGCGCCCGTCACGGCCTCGCCCTGGGTGTCGGCCCAGCTGAAGCCTGCGTCGCCGAGGAATTCCGCGACACGCGCAGCCACTTGCGGCAGCACCGGCGAGAGCATGATCGTCAGCTGGCGGAACAGGATCAGGGCGACGGTGCAGACTTCGTGCAGTTCCGCCACCCTGGTCTCGTCCTTGGCCAGCAGCCAGGGCTTGTTCTCGTCGACGAACTGGTTGGTGACGTCGGCGATTTCCATGATCTCGCGCAGCGCCCGGCCATATTCGCGGGCCTCGAAAGCGGTGGCGATGCCTGCCTGGCGTTCCACACCGTCGACCGTCAAGGCCTTTGCGATCCAGCCGCGGGCCGACTCCGACAGGTTCGCGGCCAGCTTGCCGTCGAATTTCTTGGTGATGAAACCGGCGCAGCGGCTGGCGATGTTGACGTACTTGCCGATCAGGTCGCTATTTACGCGGGCCACGAAATCGTCGCCATTGAAGTCCAGGTCTTCCACTTTCGCGTTCAGCTTGAAGGCCAGGTAATAGCGCAGCCACTCCGGGTTCATGCCCAGTTCCAGGTAGCGCAGCGGCGAAATGCCGGTGCCGCGCGACTTCGACATCTTTTCGTTGTTGACCGTCAGGTGGCCGTGGACGGCGACGCGCAGCTTGTCGATGATCGGGTGGCCCGAGAAGTTCAGCATTGCGGGCCAGAACAGCAGGTGGAAGGAGACGATGTCCTTGCCGATGAAGTGCACCTGCTCCGCGTTCGGGTCTTTCAGGAAGGCGTCGAAATCGAGGCCCTGTTTTTCAAAATAGTTCTTCAGCGACGCCAGGTAACCGACCGGCGCATCCAGCCACACATAAAAGAACTTGCCCGGCGCGTCCGGAATCGGGATGCCGAAATAGGGTGCGTCACGGGAAATATCCCAGTCGGCCAGCTTTTCGCCGGATTCGCCCAACCACTCCGACACTTTGTTCACCATTTCCGGCTGCAGGCGGCCCGGGGTGTTCAGCCACTCCTTCAGGAAGTGGAAGCAGCGCGGGTCGGACAGCTTGAAGAAGTACTGCTCGGAAGGCTTCAGGACCGGGGTCGAGCCGGTGAAGACGGAATACGGGTTGACCAGTTCGGTGGGCTGGTAGGCGGCGCCGCAGACTTCGCAGTTGTCGCCGTACTGGTCCTTGGCGTGGCATTTCGGGCATTCGCCCTTGATGTTGCGGTCGGCCAGGAACATGCCCTTGACCGGGTCGAAGAAGCGGTCGACGGTTTTCGTGACGATCAGGCCGGCATCAACCAGTTTGCGGTAGATGCCCTGCGAGAGTTCCACGTTTTCCGGCGAATCGGTCGAGTACCAGTTGTCGAAGGCAATGTGGAAGCCGTCCAGGTACTGTGGGCGGCCGGCGGCGATCCTGGCGACGAATTCCTGCGGGCTCAGGCCTTCCTTTTCGGCGGCGATCATGATCGGCGTGCCGTGGGTATCGTCGGCGCAGACGAAGTGCACCTGGCGCTCTTTGTCTCCGTCGCGCTGCATTCGCTGGAAGCGGACCCAGATATCGGCCTGGATGTACTCCATCATGTGACCGATGTGGAAGGCGGCGTTGGCGTAGGGCAGGGCGGTGGTGACGAACAGCTTGCGGGTCATGGTCGACGCTATGAGTTAGATGAAAAAAACATTTTACCAGCGGATGGCTCCAAGAACCTATCTGCGCTTACCGGCATTTGCCATTCGGGCAAGAGCCGATTCGTCAATTTTTGCTACACTGCGCCCATCACATTGGAGAAACACATGAGCATCACTGCAGACGACGTCAAGGCCGCACTGGCAAAGGTCATCGATCCTAATACGGGCAAGGACTTCGTGTCCTCGAAATCGGTCAAGAACGTCCAGGTGACGGGGCCAGACGTCGCCCTCGACCTGGAGCTGGGTTATCCGGCGAAAAGCCAGGTCGCTTCGCTGCGCACTGCCGCCGTGAATGCGGTCAAGGCGCTGCCCGGCGTAGGTAATGTCAGCGTCGGCGTCCAGGTCAAGATCGTCTCGCACGCGGTGCAGCGCGGCCTGAAAGTGATGCCGAACGTGAAGAACATCATCGCGGTCGCTTCCGGCAAGGGCGGCGTCGGCAAGTCGACCACGGCGGTGAACCTGGCCCTGGCCCTGGCCGCCGAGGGCGCCAGTGTCGGCGTGCTCGACGCGGACATCTACGGCCCCTCGCAGCCGATGATGCTCGGCATTAATGCACGCCCGGAGAGCCTGGACGGCAAGACCATGGAGCCGCTGGAAAACCATGGCGTGCAAGTGTCCTCGATCGGCTTCATGATCGATCCGGACGAGCCGATGGTCTGGCGCGGCCCGATGGTAACCCAGGCGCTGCAGCAATTGCTCGAGCAAACCAACTGGCGCGACCTCGATTACCTGATCGTCGACATGCCGCCGGGCACCGGCGACATCCAGCTGACCCTGTCGCAAAAGGTGCCGGTTACCGGCGCCGTGATCGTCACCACGCCGCAGGACATCGCGCTGCTCGACGCGCGTAAGGGCCTCAAGATGTTCGAGAAGGTCGGCATTCCGATCATCGGTGTGGTCGAGAACATGAGCACCCATATCTGCTCGCACTGCGGCCACAACGAGGCGATCTTCGGTCACGGCGGCGGCGAGAAGATGTGCGCGGATTTCGGCGTCGACTTCCTCGGCGCGCTGCCGCTGACGATGTCGATCCGCGAGCAGACCGATTCCGGCCGCCCGACCGTGGTCGCCGATCCAGACGGCGCCGTAGCCGCCGTCTACAAGGAGATCGCGCGCAAGGTGGCGGTCAAGGTGGCCGAGCGCGTAAAGGACATGTCGGCGAAGTTCCCGAGCATCGTCGTCAAGAACGACTGACGCAGGTCGCCAGTCCATGCGCATCGAGGCGATCCGCGCACGGCTGGCAAGCCTGGGCGCGCTGCCGGAGCACGGGGCGCGCGTACTGCGCGACTGGGTGCAGGGCGCGCCGCACGATCGCGGCCGGCGCCGCCCCGCGGATTACCTGCCGAAGGCGGTGCGCGAGGCCTTGCCCGCGCTCGACCTGGAACTGGCTGATCTGGCGCGCGTGCTCAGCGAGCATCCGGCTGCGGACGGCTCGGCCCGGTTGCTGGTAGGCCTCGCCGACGGGCAGGCGGTCGAAACCGTGCTGCTGCCGCGCGATGGCGTGTGCGTCTCGAGCCAGGTGGGCTGCGCGGTCGGCTGCCAGTTCTGCATGACCGGGCGCGACGGGCTGCTGCGGCAAGTGACCAGCGGCGAGATCGTCGCCCAGGTGGTACTGGCGCGGCGCCTGCGGCCCGTGAGGAAAGTGGTTTTCATGGGCATGGGCGAACCGGCCCATAACCTCGACAATGTGCTCGAGGCCATCGAACTGCTGGGCATCGAGGGCAATATCGCCCACAAGAACCTGGTGTTTTCGACCGTCGGCGACCCGCGCGCCTTCGAGCGCCTGCTTGCCGGGCGCGTGAAGCCGGCGCTGGCCTTGTCCCTGCATACCACCAAGCCGGCACTGCGCGCCGAACTGTTGCCGCGTGCGCCGCGCCTGTCGCCCCAGGAACTGATTGCGTTCGGCGAGCGCTACGCGCGCCAGACCGGGTATCCGATCCAGTACCAGTGGACCCTGCTGGAAGGGGTGAACGACGGCCAGGATGAGCTGGACAATATCGTCGCTCTCCTGCGTGGCAAGTACGCCATCCTCAACATGATCCCTTACAACACGATCGATGGCCTCGCTTTCCGCCGCCCGAGCTGGGAGCGCGCGCGGGAGATCGCCGCCCACCTGCATGGCCGCGGCGTACTGACCAAGCTGCGCGATTCGGCCGGGCAGGAGGTCGATGGCGGCTGCGGCCAGCTGCGCGCGCGCGCAGGCCGCATGATCGTCCTGAAGCAGGCCTGAAGTTTCTCCCACGCCAACTCGACCGTTTTGTTTGTCAAGCGTTGCGCGCATGTTTTTCCGCGTTGAATCTGTTTAAAAATAAAGTCTGTAAAAAATTTCCTTTTTACACTGGCGTTTGACCTCATTCGCCATGCGGCTGCCAAGCCGTACCAAGGACATATGAACAGCACCTGCGCGCGATGGAGCGACCGTTACCTGGTTGCAACTCATTGGTTCATTCCAGCCGCCATCCTGCAAGGGCCGGCCGCGGTCCGCACCCGCGCCGAGAACGTCGTCAACGCGACGCTGCTGGCCGGCACCGCGGGGCCTTTTATGCGCTCGCCTACGGGATGCTGGGCTTCGGCACGGCCGCCGCCGAGATCCTCGCCTGCTGCCTCTTCATGCTCGCCGCTCCGATGCTGCTGCGCGCCAGCGGCAGCATCTGGGCCGCGCGCGAACTGTTCCTGTGCGCGTTGTTCTTCAATTTCAGCTGGCTCAGCTTCCACCTGGGCGGGATCAGCGCGCCCACCGCCAGCTGGCTGATCACCGCGCCGCTGGTGGCGATGTTCCTCGGCGACCTGGCCAGCGCCCTGTTCTGGCTGGCGCTCAGCTGCGGCGCGGCCGGCGTGCTGTATTCGCTGCCGGCGGCGGCCCTGCCGGCCCATCCGGTCTCGGACATGGCGCTCTTGTACCTGGTCTGCCATCTGGGCCTGTTCGTGGTGGTGCTGGTGTTCGCGCTGCTGTTCGAGCTGTCCAAGACCCAGGGCTTCGTCAAGCTGGAGCAGGCGCTGGGAACGATCAACGAGCTGGCGATCCGCGACGAGCTCACCGGCAGCCACAACCGGCGCTACCTGATGCGCCTGATCGAACATGAAAAGGAACGCAGCGACAGGAGCGGCCGTCCGTTCTGCCTGTGCCTGCTCGACATCGATTTTTTCAAACGCATCAACGACACCTGGGGCCACAGCGCGGGCGACACCGTATTGCGCGCCTTTGCCGGGGTCGTGCAGGCGCACGTGCGCGCCAGCGACAGTTTCGGCCGCTACGGCGGCGAGGAATTCCTCCTGATGCTGCCCGAAACCGGTCCGGCCGAGGCCCCGGTGCTGGCCGAGCGCGTGCGCGTGGCGATCGAGAACCTGCGCTGCGTCGAGGGCGGCAGCGAGATCGCGCTGACGGTGTCGATCGGCGTGGCCCAGTACCAGATGGGCGAGGCGATCGGCCTGGCCGTCGGCCGCGCCGACGAGGCGCTGTATCTCGCCAAGTCGAGCGGGCGCAATCGCGTGATCTGCCATGGCCAGGACGAGGCCACCGGAATGCTGGCCCTGCGTGGCGGCGCGCCCGATGCACTGGACGAACGCGAGGACCTGGGCGCCAGCGTCGGGCGCATGCTCGACGGCGTGGGCTGCGACCAGCTCACCGGCCTGCTCAACCGGCGCCTGCTGCGCGACCGCCTGCGCCATGCGATGGACCGGGCCGACCGCAATGCCCGTCCGGTCGCGCTGCTGCTCCTGAATATCAACAAGTTCAAGGAAGTCAACGATGCCCTCGGCTACGAGGCCGGCGACGCCTTGCTGGTGCAGGTCGGCGCCATCATCCGCGCTTGCCTGCGCGACTGCGACACCGTGGCGCGCTGGAGCGGCGACGAATTCGTCGCGCTGCTCGAAGACCTGGCCGACGAGGGCGACGCGCGCCAGGTGGCGGAGAAAGTCCTCGACCGCTTCGGGCTGCCGCTCGCCACCGGCGGACGCGACTGTTTCGTCACGCTGTCGGTCGGCGTGGCGCTGTACCCGGCCGAGGACTGCGACCTCGATGCCCTGCTCAAGCGCGCCGACATCGCCATGCGCAGCGCGCGTGCCTGGGGCGAGAACAGCGTGCGCATGTATTCGAGCGCGGCTTGCGCCCCGCATAACGAAAGGCTGACCCTGAAGAACGGCCTGCGCGACGCGCTCGCGCGTGGCCAACTGTATATCGAGTACCAGCCCCAGGTCGACCTGGCCACGCGCCGCATCGAGGGTGTCGAGGCGCTGCTGCGCTGGCAGCATCCGGTGTACGGGCGCATCGATCCGGGCCGCTTCATTCCGCTGGCCGAAGAGACGGGGATGATCGTCCCAATCGGTGACTGGGTGCTGCGCACCGTCTGCGCCCAGAACCGCGCCTGGCGCGATGCCGGCCTGCCGGGCGTGAAGACGGCCGTGAACCTGTCGGCGCGCCAGCTGCGCCACCCCGGCATCGCCGCGCGCGTGCTGGAGATCGTCGACGCAACCGGCCTGCCCGCCGGCTGCATCGACCTCGAAATCACCGAAGGCATCCTGATCGAGGATCTCGAGGCCAACCGCCGCATCATGGGCGAATTGCGCGCGGCCGGGGTGCTGGTCTCGATCGACGACTTCGGCACGGGCTACTCCAGCCTGAACTACCTGTCCGAGCTGCCCGTGGACATCCTCAAGATGGATGGCCTGTTCGTGCGCCGCCTCGGCCAGGGCCCGCGCACGCGCTCCTATGCGATTGCCGAGGCGATCGTGGCGATGGCGCACCGGCTCGACTTGAAAGTGATTTCCGAGTCGGTCGAGACGCCCGAACAACTGGCCGACCTGGCCGCGATGCGCTGCGACGAGGCCCAGGGTTACCTGTTCCACCGTCCGCTGCCGCCCGAGCAGGTCGGGGCGCTGCTGGCACGCCAGGCGCAGCAGCTGGCGGCGCCCGTCCCGGCCTGAACGTTCTTGCCGATCAATCAGCAGTCAACGAGGAGGTGTACCGTGCACGAAGAAACCCTGGTCTTCGAGCGGGACGACGATATTGCCGAGTTGGGCGCTTGCGGCGCGCTGCGCGGCAGCGTCGCCCAGTTCGCGCAGCCGCGCGGTGCCGACCTGATGCGCCGTACCGAAGCGCTCGATGCCTGGTGCCAGCTGCGCACCAGGCACGGTGTCTGGCAGTATGCCCGCGCGGTGGACGGTGCGCCGGCGCCGGAGGCGAGCGTGTGCGAGGAGGGCGGCATCCTGCCGGCCACGCATGGCATCAACTTCGCCTCGCAGGATTACCTGTCGCTGGCCTCGCATCCGACCGTGCGCGCCGCCGCGATGGCCGCGCTGGACGAATCCGGGCCGCACAGCGCCGGCTCGGCTGTCCTGCTTGGCAACAGCCGCCACTCGCTGGCGCTCGAGGAAGCGCTCGGCGCGCTGCTGCGGCAGGAACACGTGACCCTGTTTCCGACCGGCTGGGGCGCCGCCTTCGGGGTCATCACGGCGCTGGTGAATGGCCGCGACTACGTCGTGATCGACCAGCTGGCGCATGCCTCGCTGCGCCAGGGCGCCGCTGCCGCCACCCGCAACGTGCTGCTGCATCGCCACCTCGACACGGGCCACGTGCGCGAACTGCTGGCCGCGATCCGCGCCCGCGATCCCGAGAACGGCATCCTGGTCGTCACCGAGGGCCTGTTCAGCATGGATGCCGATGCGCCCGACCTGCCGCTGATGCAGCACCTGTGCCGCGAATACGGCGCCACGCTGCTGGTGGACGTGGCGCATGACCCGGGAGCACTCGGCCCGGGCGGCAGCGGCTGCGTCGGCGAACAGTCCATGCTGGGCAAGGTCGACATCGTGATGGGCGCTTTCTCGAAGACCTTCGCGTCGAACGGAGGCTTTGTCGCCAGCGCCTCGCGCGCGGTCAAGCGCCAGCTGCAGCTTTTTGCAGGCCCTCACCTGTTCTCGAATGCCCTGTCGCCGCTGCAGGCGGCCAGCGTGCTGGCGGCGCTGCGCATCGTCACCGGTGCCGAAGGCGACACGCTGCGCGCCGCCATGCTGCGCAATGCGCTCGCGCTGCGTGCCCACCTCGCCGAAACCGGCATGCGCTGCCTCGGCATCCCGTCGGCCATCGTCCCGCTGTGGATCGGCAGCGAATCGGTGGCACGCCTGGCGGGCCGCACGCTGGCGCGCTCGGGCGTGTTCGTCAACGCGGTCGAGTTCCCCGGCGTCCCGCTCGGTGCCGCGCGCCTGCGCCTGCAGGTCATGGCCGCGCACACGCCGGAGCAGCTGCGCCACGGCGCGCGCCTGATCGGTGCCAGCGTCGGCGGCGCCGGTGCGGCGCTGGGCGTGGAACCGTCGCGCCAGCCGTGGCGCGGGAGCGTGCACGTGGCTGAATCGGGCGAGCCGCACAGTCGCACGCTGCCGGGGCAACTGCGCCTGCACGCTGCGCGCACGCCGCAACGCGTCGCCTACAGCTTCCTGCGCGAGAGCGGCGAGGTCGAGGACATCAGCTATGCCGGGCTGACCGCGCGGGTGGATGCGTTCGCGGCGCGCCTGGCCCACCGCGTGCAGCCCGGCGAGCCTGTCCTGCTGCTCTACCCGTCGGGAATCGATTTCGTCGTCGCCTTCCTTGCCTGCCTGCCTGCTTGCCGGCGCGGTGGCGGTGCCGGCGGCGCCGGCGCATCGGCCGCGCGATGGCGCGCGCCTGGCGGCGCTGCTGGCGGACGCCGCGCCTGCACTGGTGTTATGCGCGCCCGAACTCGAGCAAGCGACGGCTGCCGCGCTCGAACGCGCCCGCTGTGCGACGCCGCTGCTGCGCGAAGAAGCCTGCGGCGGCCGGGCGACGCCTCCCACGTTTGCGGCATGTGTGGACGCTGTCGCCTTCCTCCAGTACACCTCCGGCTCCACCGGACAGCCGAAGGGCGTCGAGATCATCCACGCGAATATCGATGCCAACGTGCGCGCGATCGGCAGCGCTTTCGGCTTCGGACCGGCGACCGTGATGGTCAGCTGGCTGCCGCTGTTTCACGACATGGGCTTGATCGGCAGCGTGTGCGCGCCGCTGATGCTGGGCTTTCGTTCGATACTGATGGCGCCCGGCGCCTTCCTGCGCCGCCCAGGGGCCTGGCTGGAGGCGATCACGCGCTTTCGCGCTACCTGCAGCGGTGCGCCGAACTTCGCGTGGGACCTGTGTGTGCGCCGGGTGGGCGAGGAGTGCAAGCGCGGCCTGGACCTATCCAGCCTGGAGGTACTCTATAACGGGGCCGAACCAGTGCGTGCGGCCACGCTCGAGCGCTTCCAGGCAGCCTTTTCAAGCTGCGGGCTGCGTCCTGGCGCGCCGTTTCCCTGCTATGGCATGGCCGAGGCGACGCTGCTGGTCGCCGGCGGGCCGCGCGCCAGGCAGCCGCGCATACGCGCGTTCGAAGCAAGCGCGCTCGAACTGGGCGAGGTGCGCGAGACTGGCCGGGATGGCCATGGCGCGCGCGTGTTGGTGAGCTGCGGTCCCGCGGCGCCTGGCGTGGAGGTCGCGATCGTCGACCCGCTGCGCCGTGGACGCGTGGCGCCAGGCGCAATTGGAGAAATATGGATCGCAGGTCCGGGCGTCGCTTGCGGCTACCGCGGGCCAGCCCGGGACAGCGAGGACGTGTTCGGCGCGCGTATCGCCGACGCAGGCCCGGTCGATCCCGGCATGCGCTACCTGCGCAGCGGCGACCTGGGTTTCCTGCACGAGGGCGAGCTGTTCGTCACCGGGCGGCGCAAGGACATCGTCATCGTCCACGGGCGCAAGCTCCACGCGCAGGATATCGAAGAGCTGGTCGAAAGCGCCTTCCCGGAACTGGCACCGAACAGCTGCGCAGCCTTCGCCGTCGAGAGCGAGGGCCGCGAGCGGCTGGCGCTGGCGGTCGAGGCCTCGCGTACGCTGGCGCGCCATGCCGACCTGGCGGCTTTGGGGCGACGCATCCGCGCAGCCGTCACCGACGGTATTGGCGTGACCCTGGATACACTGGTCTTCGCCGCACCGGGCGGCTTTCCGCGCACGACCAGCGGCAAGCTGCGGCGCGGCCGCTGCAAGGCGCTGCTGCTCGGTGGTGCCTTGCCCCTGCTGCCCCCGCGCGAGCACCGGGCGCAGGCGATATCGGCAGCACGCATGGTGGAGGCAGTGCCGGCCGCGCCGACGCGGCGATCCGCTGGCTGCGTGAGTACGCCCCGCGCCGCCTCGATTTGCGCCTGGCCGACGAGCGTCGCAGCCTGCCGCCGCATGTGCTGCTCGACTTCGCACGACAGGGCCTGTTCGGCCTGCAGGCACCGCTGGGGACGGGCGGGCTGGCGCTGGCGACCGTCGACCTGGTGCGGGTGATGCAGCAGCTGGCCGCGATCGACCTGACGCTGGCGACCCTGGTCGGCGTGCACAACGGCCTCGGCTTGCGTCCCCTGATGCGTCATGCGCCGCTGGCGCTGCGTGCGCGCTGGCTGCCGCTGCTCGCTGGCGGGCGCCAGCTGGCGGCCTTCGCGATGAGTGAGCCCCAGGCGGGTTCGAACCCGCGCGCGATCGGTACCCGCGCGCTGCGGGTGGATGGCGGCTGGCGCGTCAGCGGCGAGAAGCACCTGATCGGCCTGGCCTCCTGGGCCGGCGTGCTGACTGACCGTGTTTGCCCGGGCCTTCGACCCGGCGGGCAGGGCGCTGGGCACGGTCGCGCTGCTGGTGCCGGAGGATGCGCCGGGGCTCCTCCAGGGGCCGGAAGCGCTCACCATGGGCATGCGCGCCATCGTCCAGAACGCCGTCCGCCTGGAGTCCGTGTTCGTGCCGGATGCGCAGGTGCTGGGCGCGCCCGGCAGCGGCATGGAAGTGGCCAAGGACGCGATGGGCTTCGCCCGCCTCGGCATCGGTGCGCTGTGCGTCGGCGCGATGAAACGCTGTGCCCAGCTGATGGCGCGCTACGCCGCGCGGCGCGAGGTGGCCGGAGGGCGGCTGCTCGACAATCCTGCGACGCGCCTGCACTTGCACGAGCTCGACTGCGCCATCGCGGCGGGCGAGGCGCTCGTCGCCGCTCTGGCGGCACAGGTCGACGAGGGCGGGGCGCTGCCGCTCGATGCCTGCAGCGCAGCCAAGTGCGTGCTGTCGGAACTGTTGTGGGAAAGTGCCGATCGCCTGGTCCAGATGCTGGGCGGGCGCGGCTACCTGGAGAACAACCTGGCGCCGCAACTGCTGCGCGATGCCCGTGCGCTGCGCATTCTCGAGGGGCCGAGCGAAGTCCTGTATGCCCACCTTGGCGCGCTGGCGCGGCTGCCCGGCAACCGCCTCGCGCATACCGTCGGCAGCCGCTTCGGCGCGCCCGCGCTTGCCCGGCAACTGGAGAGGCTGCCTGCTCCAGCCCCGGGCAGTGGCAGGACGGACGCAATGGCGAGTTCGCGGCCTGGACCCTGCTGACCGCGGCGGCGCCCTGCAATCGGCGCACTGGGTACGCCAGCGCCTGGACGCCCTGCGCCGGCGCATCGAGAGTGAAACGGCGCAGGCAGGCAACTGTCCAGCGGCCGAGGCAGTGCTGGCCCGGGTTGCCGGCTACGCGGCGAGCATCGGGGACGGCGACGCGGTGTCGCCCGGCGAAGCGCAAGGCATCGACCCCATGCTGGCGCGCGAACGGACGCCGATTGTGGCTGACAGTCAGTACGAGGCCATGCTCGCGCCATTTGCCAACTGCGTGACGAAGCAGGACCGGGGGGCTGAACCCGGCGCGGAGGATGTCGCAGCACCGTCGCCGCTATCTTTTGAGCCCGCCGGACATGAACAGGCATCACGGCAGGTAGCGGCCAACGCTGCGGGACAGGTGTCCGCAGCGAGCCTGGAGCGAGTGCTGGGCTGCATTCTGAAATGGTTCCGCGAAGGCGGCGCCGGCGACGCGGTGATGCCGGCGGTCGATGCCGATACCTCGTTCGGCGACCTCGGCATCGATTCGCTGGCTTCGGTGCCGCTGGCGCTGGAACTGGAAGCGGCCTGTGGTGTGGCAGTCAGCGCCGAGCTGCTCTACGACTACCCCACGGCGCGCGCGCTGGCGCAGTACGTGGACGGCCTGCGCGACGGCCCGGGCGCGCTGGTGGAAGAATCAGTTGGCGTGGCGCCGGGCTGACGATATACGACGCCGCAGCCGGAACGCGCGCTGGGCGAGTGGCTGAACGTCGGAGTGCATCCTGAGCGCCGGTGGCAACGGGGAGGGCGCTGCCAGAGGCCCGGACCGCAAGCCGGCGGGGCGATGGCAGGTCGAACGCGGTGCCGCGATCGACCTTCAACGAGGCCGAGAATCAGCCGGCCAGCAGTCACGCCGACGCCATGTGCCGCGACGTCGACGCTGCCTGTGGCGGGCGCATGGAGGTAGAATAGCCGTTTTATCATTCCGCTTTCCGCCATGACCGTCCGCACCCCCGTCCGTACCCGATTCGCCCCCAGCCCGACCGGCTACCTCCACCTCGGCGGCGCGCGCACCGCGCTCTATTCCTGGGCCTATGCCCGCCACTTCGGCGGCACCTTCATCCTGCGTATCGAGGACACCGACCTCGAGCGTTCGACGCCGGAAGCGGTGCAGGCGATCCTGGACGGCATGCAGTGGCTGGGTCTGTCGCACGACGAAGGCCCGTTCTACCAGATGCAGCGCATGGACCGCTACCGTGAGGTCGTCAAGGGCATGCTGGAAGCCGGCACCGCTTACCTGTGCTATTGCTCGCCGGAAGAAGTTGAGGCCATGCGCGAGCGCATGCGTGCCGCTGGCGAAAAGCCGCGCTACGACGGCACCTGGCGTCCCGAGCCGGGCAAGACCCTGCCGCCGGTCCCCGAAGGCGTCAAGCCCGTCGTGCGCTTCAAGAATCCGCTTGATGGCGAAGTCACCTGGAACGACGTCGTCAAGGGCCCGATCACGATCGCCAACAAGGAACTCGACGACCTGATCATTGCCCGCCCTGACGGCACGCCGACCTACAACTTCTGCGTATCCGTGGACGACTGGGACATGAAGATCACGCACGTGCTGCGCGGCGACGACCACGTCAACAACACCCCACGCCAGATCAATATCCTGCGCGCGCTGGGCGCCGAGCTGCCGGAGTACGGTCACCTGCCGATGATCCTCGGCCCGGACGGCCAGAAATTGTCGAAGCGCCATGGCGCGGTCAGCGTGATGCAATACCCGGAGCAGGGCTACCTGCCGGAAGCGATGCTGAACTACCTGGCGCGCCTGGGCTGGAGCCACGGCGACGACGAGATCTTCTCGATGGAACAGTTCACCGGGTGGTTCAACCTCGAGCATTTGACGGCCTCGGCCGCCCAGTTCAATCCGGAAAAGCTGGCCTGGCTGAACAACCACTACATCAAGGCGGCCGACAACGAGCGCCTGGCCGGCCTGGTACGCACCAAGATGGAGGGCGCGCAGTTCGACGGCGCGCCGGCGCTGCCGGCCGTACTCGCCCTGGTCAAGGATCGCGCCAACACCATCAACGAGCTGGCGGACGCTGCGATGCTGTTCTATCGCCAGCCGCAGCCGGACGCGGCCCTCATGACCCAGCACCTCACCGACGCCGTGCGTCCGGCGCTGGCCCAGTTTGCCGAGCGCTGCCAGACGGTCGAGTGGAACAAGGCGGCGATTGCAGCCATGCTCAAGGAAGTGCTGGCGGCCAATGGCTTGAAGATGCCGCAGATCGCCATGCCGCTGCGCCTGCTCGTCACGGGCCAGCTGCAAACGCCCGCCATCGATGCCGTGCTCGAGCTGTTCGGGCGCGACACCGTACTGGCGCGCGTGGCAAAGGGCCTGTGACTGGGGGATCGGAATCCGGCTGTTGATTTCCATTGGTGATGCCGCTTGTGTGGCACCGTTTGCGGTTCGCATGATGATCGTCAAATCGGTATTTGCGTAATGCAAGAACCCCCGCTATAATGCTCGCACTTCAGCAGCACGGGGGTATAGCTCAGCTGGGAGAGCGCTTGCATGGCATGCAAGAGGTCAGCGGTTCGATCCCGCTTACCTCCACCAAGTTGAAGTGTAGTTCGGTAGTTCAGGGTCCCCATCGTCTAGAGGCCTAGGACATCACCCTTTCACGGTGAGTACCGGGGTTCGAATCCCCGTGGGGACGCCAGGGTTGGCAGTGGTTTGCCACCAAGCTGCGCCAGCGGCAGCAGTAGTGGAAGTACAGGCAGTATGGTATGATGTTGTTTCCCCGTGGGGGGTATAGCTCAGCTGGGAGAGCGCTTGCATGGCATGCAAGAGGTCAGCGGTTCGATCCCGCTTACCTCCACCACGTAGAAGAATTCGCAATGTGTAGTATCGGTAGTTCCAGGGTCCCCATCGTCTAGAGGCCTAGGACATCACCCTTTCACGGTGAGTACCGGGGTTCGAATCCCCGTGGGGACGCCAAGAATTTGGCAGCAGCAGTATCTGAGCAGTGCAAACAGTTTTAGGTCCCCATCGTCTAGAGGCCTAGGACATCACCCTTTCACGGTGAGTACCGGGGTTCGAATCCCCGTGGGGACGCCAGTCAAAGCAAAAAGCCGCCTTCGAGCGGTTTTTTGCTTTTTGCCGTCCAGCTCGTCTTCGCCTGCTCGCTTATTTGCCTGTTCGTCCTTGCGCACTCGTCTCCGCGCATGCGACTTCGCGCACTCGTCTCCGCGCATTCGACGTCGCTCATTCGACTTCGCGCATTCGCCGTAGCGCACGCATCTTCCCCCGCTCGCCGTTACGCGTTTCCTCGTCCTCGTCCTCGTCGTGACCTTGCCATCGCTCGCACGCGTGGGGGATCGGCATACGGCACCAGCGTCAGCCAGGGCTGCCGTTCGTGCCGGCATCGTGCATGGGCATCCCCCTGTGTCAATGTCAGTTCAGTGGCGGTGCTTGCGCACGGCGACGCGAAGGTGCACGCGCACGGCCACGCGAACGTGCTCGCGCACCGCCAGGCGCGCGTGCACGCTCGCGCCCCAGCCGCCAAACTCACCAGCCAGACAGTCCCATGCCGCCAGGCGGAAGACCCAGCTGCAAGCCCTGCGTCGCCAGAGCAGTGCCGAGCAGATAGGGATTCGTCCCCGCATAGAGCGGCGCACGACCGCCGTTGCCGTTGCCGACGCCCACCAGTTCACCGAACATCGGCTGCCAGGCGCCAAGCTGCGGGCTGGGCGCTGACGACAAACCGAGTGCCGCCAGCGCATCGGGCATGCCGCTCCCGATGTGTGTCGGATCGGCCAGCGTGACCCGCCGCGCGCTCAGGCGAATGAACTGGAACAGGCGTTCCACCCGCTCGGGTGAACGCATGCCGCCCAGCCCCTGGAATTCCGGCCGGTGCGCAAGAATGAGTGCCGCCAGGCCGGTTATATGCGGCGCCGCCATCGAGGTACCGTCCCAGGCCGCAAAATTATTCGGAGGCACCGACGAGACAATCGCCACGCCGGGCGCACACACGTCCACTTGCGGACCGAAGCAGCTGAATTTCGCGGTGAAATAGCCCAGCCCGTCGACATCGGAGCTGAGGGTTTCGGTGTGATAGCTGTCGGGTGGGAATTCACCGAGCTTGCCGATGGCAGCCACCGCCAGCACGTTGGGCGAGGCGGCGGGATATTGGACGGGACCGCCGGAATTGCCGGCAGCGGCGATGCAGGCGACGCCAGCCGCCTTGGCGCGCGCAATTTGCCGTTCGAGTGCCTCCGAGGGCGCGCCGCCACCGAGGCTCATATTGACGACGTCGATCCCCTGCTCGATGCAATACTCCAGCGCTTCGATCAACTGGCTGACCTGGCCGCCGGGGAAGAGTTTGCAGACATGGATTTCGGCATCGGGCGCAAAACCGCGAATGCCCCAGGCGATATCGGCCGCCCCGATCACGCCTGCGCAGTGCGACCCATGCCCGAGGGTGTCCTCGGTCCAGGTGCCGGGGTCGGTGCGCTTGTTGATGATGTCGAAACCGTTGCGTATGCGCGCCAGGTTGGCGTGGCTGGTGGCCGCACCGGAATCGATGACAGCGATTTTTACGCCCTGGCCGCGCAACTGGGGCGGGACGGCGTCCAGGCGCATGGCGCGCGCGCCCCAGCCGAGTGCTTGCTGGCGCGGGAAATTCTGCAAGGCCGGCGATTCGGACAGCGGATGCAGCGCCACGATGTTGGCCTGGTTCGGGTCGAGCTCGGGATCGCGCTGGAAGAAGCTCCAGTAGTCGGCACGGGGCTTCACGTACAGCCCGCTGATCGCGCGCGGGTCGTCGCCATACATGCGGATGTGTGCGGTGCCGCTGGCGTCGGTAACAGCCGCAGCCGGGAGCATGCCGCCGAACAGCGAGACCTCGGCGTCGGCCAGCGGCGCGCCGTCCCTGCCGAGCACGGTGATGGCGACCTCGGTCGCCGCGCCGGTGTAGGGCGTGAGCGAGCTGACCAGGTCAGGACGGCGCAGCATCGGATCGAGCAGGTGCAGGTGCTGGTCGCGCTCGACGAGCAGCCGGCCGCCGCCGCGCTGGTGCAGTTCTCCAGCCTGGCGATCGGTCATGCGTGCGACCAGGATGCCCTCGCTGCCGCCGTCGAGTCCAGCGGTCGCCACGCTGCCCCGGGTGCCGATAGTGTCGACCACCTCGATTTCGGGTGTGGCACGCAGGGCCCGCTCGACGGCGGCCAGGGGCAGGGGAGGCAGGCCGGCGCCGGAGAGGCCAAAGGCCCCCAGGACCGCGGGCTGGCGTGGCGCCACCGGTATTTCTTCTTGCGTTCGGCCACCGGGCGGCCACGCTGCTCGGCGGCGGCGGCGGCGGCGGCGGCAGCGGTGGGGGCAGTGGCTCCGTCGCCGAGCCTGTCGGCGCCGTCTGGCGGCTGGCCGCTCCGGTCTTGCGGATCGCCGGGGCCGCCTTGGGGATTCTTGGGCATGATGCTTGTCCTTTCGATGGGTGGGCCAGGCGCGTCAGAACAGCGACAGCGGGCGGTCCGGTTCGATCATCAACTGGTTGAGCGTGCGTTGCCTGAGCTGGTCGATGGCGGCGGGATCGGCTTCGACGACGAGCGTGTGGGGCGCCGCGGCCGGGCCGATGGTCTCGAGAACGTGCAGCGCCGGATCGGCGCCGATGCTGTCGAGGAAGCGCGCAAGGGCGCCATCGTCGCCCGCCGCACGCACGATGTAGCGGCTGCCGGGGCCTGTGGTAGCGGAAACTGGCATGAATGTTCTCCATTGAAGCCTCCCCGCCGGCGGCGGGAAGGCTGGTTGCCGGCAGGAGGCCGGACAATGCGGATCGCGCCCGGTCAGTGGACCGTCTGCTGGCCCGCCAGTTGCGCCAGCTGGGCTTGCTGTACCTGCTGGGCGTAGGCGCTCCATGGGTCAACCGAGAACGGCAGCATGCCGCCCAGCTGGCCGGCATAGTCGCCGATCGTCCTGCCCAGCTGCTGGTGGCCGAACTGGCTGCCGATCCAGCCGCCGGCTGGGCCCGCAACCTTGCCGATCATGTTGCCCAGCCAGCCCTGGGGCGCCACCTGGCCCTGCCCCTGTTGCTGGCCGAGCGGTTGCTGGCTGACCTGTTGCTGCGTCAGCTGTTGCTGCAGCACCGCTGCCTGCTGCTGGATCTGTTGCAGCGCCTGCAGTAATTGCTGCTGTTGCACCTGGAGTTGCTGCAGTTGCTGCACTACCGCGCCCTGGCCACCTTGCGGATCGGCCGAGAAGGGCAGCAGGCTGCCCAGACCGGACAGGCCGCTGCCGATAATATTGCCCAGCGTCCCGCTTCCGGCCAGGTTGCCGATCAGGTTGCCGGCAGGTTTGCCGAACTGGCTGATCAGGCCGCCAAAGAAGCCGCCTTGCGGCGTCAGCTGGCCAAGCTGGGCTTGCTGCTGTTGCTGTTGCAGTTGCTGGAGTTGTTGCAGTTGCTGGAGTTGCTGGAGCTGTTGCAGCTGCTGCAGCTGCTGCGGCTGGGCAGCAATGGCGGACGGGTCTGCGCCGAACGGCAACAGGCCACCACCAATGCCGCCGGCCACTTCGCCGATGCGGCTGCCCAGGTTGGGGTTGCCGAAGATGCCACCGATGCCGCGGCCGATCAGGCCGCCGAGCGGTGCACCGAACATGCCGCCGAACAGGCTTTGCGGCGCGTACTGAGCTTGCCCAATTGCGGGTTGCTGAAATTCATTCATGCTCGACTCCTCCATTGGGGTGCGGCAGCCGGCAACGACGCCAGCCCGCGCACGCGACGGCATGCCTGGCTGATTGCGTTTCCCTTACACGCGCTGCAAGCGGCCGCGAAAGTGGACGCCCGCTCCCGGTAAGGTCGGAAAGCGGACGCAGTGCAGGGCGGACGACCGAGTCCGCTCTCCCTGCAGGTAGGATTTGGACTGGACGCCGGCGGCGAAGTTTGAGCCTCCAGGTGATCATTCCGCAATATGCTGGTGTGGTTTGCGCTAACGCAGATGAACGGGAATCCGCGCCCGGAAAACCCTGCCGCGCGCGGCCGATATTCAAGACAAGCCATGGACGTCATGCAAGATCGCTGCCCGATCGGTTAGAATCCCGCCCTTGCCGCCGGCCGGTGCCGGCCCCTCGAAGGGCTTTGCCCGCCGACGCCACCTATCCAACTCCACCATGTCTGCCCATCACCTCGAAGCGCGTCCGCTGTCCCTCGCCATCTTCTGCAAGGTCGTCGACAACTATGGCGACATCGGCATTTGCTGGCGCCTGGCACGCCAGTTGTGCACGGAGCACGGCCTTGCCGTCACCCTCTGGGTCGACGACCTGGCCAGCTTCCGCCGCATTTGTCCGGAGGTGGACGTCGCGGCCGCGTGCCAGGAAGTCGGCGGCGTCGTGGTGCGCCATTGGCAAGGCCAGGAAGGCAGCTACGCTCCAGGCGACGTGGCCGATATCGTCATCGAATTCTTTGCCTGCGACATTCCACCTGGCTATATCGAGGCGATGGCCAGGTGCGAGCCGCGCCCGGTCTGGCTGAACCTGGAAGGCTTGACGGCCGAGGAGTGGGTCGAAGGCTGCCACCGCCTGCCCTCGATGCATCCGCGCCTGAAGCTGACCAAGCACTTCTTCTTTCCGGGATTTACGAACAGGACGGGCGGCCTGCTGCGCGAGGGCGCGCTGGAAGACCTGCGCCAGGACTTCCTGGCCACGCCCGCGCCGGCGCGCGCGTTTCTCGGTCGCCTGGGCCTGGGCGCCGCCGAGCTGGACGCCTTCAAGGTTTCGCTGTTCTGCTATCCGCACGCCCCTGTGGCCGCCCTGTTCGCGGCCTGGCAGGCCGGGGGCGAGCCTTGACCTGCCTGGTGCCCGAGGGCGTGGCGCGCGCCGCCGTCGAGGACTTCCTCGGAACCGCGGCAGAGGCCGGCGCGGTCGCCACCCGCGGCGCGCTGACCGTGCGCGTGCTGCCTTTCGTGTCGCAGCCCGACTACGACCGTCTCCTGTGGTCCTGCGACCTGAACTTCGTGCGCGGGGAAGACTCATGGGTGCGCGCCCAGTGGGCTGGCAAACCCTTCGTCTGGCATATCTATCCGCAGGATGAAAACCTGCACCACAAGAAATTGCGCGCTTTCCTGGACCGCTATGCTGCGCAGGCAGCAACCCGTGCGTTCTCGCTCTGCTGGAACAGCGCCCTCCCGGCCGCGGACGCGGACTGGCCCGGCTTGTGGGCGGCGCTGAAGGCCGAGATGCCGGCGATTGAGGCACGCGCAGCCGAATGGCAGGCCGAGATGTTGGAAAACGGCGACCTCGCATCGAACCTGCTTGCTTTCGCCTCCTCACTTCGTTAGGCAAGGCCCCCGTTACGTGGTATCATGCCCTGTTACTGCAACCACTTTTTTTGATTACTTTTAATCTTATGAAACCCGCAAAAGAGATCCGTGTCGGCAACATCATCATGGTTGATGAAAAGCCTTTTATCGTCCTGCGTTCCGATGTCAACGGCTCGAGCCGCACGGGCTTCACCTACAAGTGGAAGATGAAGAATCTTCTGACCAACGCACCGCTGGAAAACGTGTTCCGCGGCGATGACAAGTTCGACGTCGTCGTCCTCGACAAGAAGCCGGTAACCTACTCGTACTTCGCCGATCCGCTGTACGTCTTCATGGACGAAGAGTACAACCAGTTCGAAATCGAAGAAGAAAACCTGGGCGACGCGCTCCACTACCTGAAAGACGGTATGGAATGCGAAGCCGTGTTCTACGACGGCAAGGCCATCTCGGTCGAACTGCCGACCACGATCGCCCGCCAGGTCGTCTACTCGGAGCCTGCGGTCAAAGGCAATACTTCGGGCAACGTCCTGAAGGAAGCCAAGATCGAGAACGCCATCGAAGCCCACCAGCACATCGTCATGGTGCCGCTGTTCGTGAGCCAGGATGACACCATCGAGATCGACACCCGCACCAACGAATACAAGCGCGTCGTCCGTAACTGATCGACACCTGCTTGCGTTGTACAAAAAACGCTGCCGCGATGGCAGCGTTTTTTTTCGCCGCCAGCATTCGCTGTCCCGGACGCGCACCGCCTGTCCAGGTGCAAATGGTGTCGAATGGCAAGCACTGCTATCCTATTGCTTCACTATAAATAATTGGGGGACACATGGATCGCAGGGATTTTGTTCGGCTGGGCGTGGCGGCGGGTGCGGTTGCCGGAGCGAGCGGGGCCATGGCGGCCAAGCCGAAGGCAGCCGCGGCCGGCGCCACCGACGCCTTGCTCGAGGCAGGTGTACGCGAGCAGGGCGCGGCCATGGCGGCCGGCAAGACCAGCTCGCGCAAGCTGGTGGAGCGCTACCTGGCGCGTATCGCGGCCCTCGACAAGGCCGGGCCGCGCCTGAACGCGGTCATCGAACTCAATCCCGACGCCGTCGCCATCGCCACCGAGCTCGACCGTGAACGCGCGGCCGGCAAGCTGCGCGGTCCGCTGCACGGCATTCCCGTGCTTCTGAAAGACAATATCGCCACCGGCGACAAGATGAGCACCAGCGCCGGCTCGCTCGCCCTGGCCGGCGTGCGCGCCACCCGCGATGCCTTCGTTGCCGAGCGCCTGCGCGCTGCCGGCGCCGTGATCATCGGCAAGACCAACCTGTCGGAATGGGCGAACATGCGGTCCACCCATTCCGTCAGCGGCTGGAGTGGACGCGGCGGCCAGACCCGCAACCCCTACGCGCTCGACCGCAATCCGAGCGGGTCGAGTTCCGGCTCCGGCGCGGCCATCGCCGCCAGCCTGGCCACGCTCGCCGTCGGCACCGAAACCGACGGCTCGATCGTCTCGCCCAGCTCGAGCTGCGGCATCGTCGGCTTCAAGCCGACACTGGGCCTGGTCAGCCGCAGCGGCATCATTCCGATTGCGCACTCGCAGGACACCGCCGGGCCAATGACGCGCAGCGTGGCCGATGCCGCCCTGATGCTGGCGGCAATGACGGGCGTCGACGCGAGCGACGAGGTCACAAAGGACAGCGCCGGCAAGGGCAGCGATTACGCCGCGGCGCTGCGTCCCGATGGCCTGCGCGGCAAGCGCATTGGCGTGGCGCGCAATTTCTTCGGCGGCAGCACCGCCATCGACGCGATCGTCGAGAAGGAGCTGGCGATCCTGAAGGAGCAGGGTGCGATCCTGGTCGATGTCAAGGTGCCGAACACCGACAAGTACAACGAGACCGAAGTCGAAGTGCTGCTCTGCGAATTCAAGCCTGACCTCGCTGCTTACCTGGAAGGCTACGCGCCCCATGCGCCGGTAAAGAACATGGCGGACGTGATCGCCTTCAACGAAAAGAACGCCAGCCGGGAAATGCCTTATTTCGGCCAGGAGCACCTGGTCGCCGCCCAGGGCAAGCCAGGACTGGACGCGAAGTCCTACCGCGAGGCGCTGGCGAACAACCGGCGCTACGCGCGCGAGGAGGGGATCGACAAGGTGATGCGCGAGCACAAGCTCGACGCCCTGGTGGCGCCCACCGGCGGCGTGGCCTGGCTGACCGACTACATCAACGGCGACCATTACGGCATGAGCTTCTCGTCGCCGGCGGCGGTGGCGGGCTACCCGCACATCACGGTGCCGGCCGGTTTCGTGCACGGCTTGCCGGTCGGGCTGTCGTTTGTTGGCGGCGCCTGGAGCGAAGCGACGCTGATCGGCATGGCCTATGCCTACGAACAGGCCAGCAAGCGCCGCCGCGCACCGACCTTCCCGGCCAGCGTCAACATCAAGGGGTAGGGGCCGACAGGGCTAGGACCGAGGCAGCCCAGCCTGGCGGCACAGCGCCAGGCTGGGCTGGCGCCGCCCTTCAGTTACGCTTGGCGCGCTCGAAAGCCGGTCCCCACAGCGGGTGGCCCTGTTCGCCCGGTTCGAGCGTGAAGTCGGGGTCGATCTTCAGGATCTTCTCGAAAGCCTGCTCGCATTGCTTCGGGCGCGAGGTGACGCAATAGCTGAATGCCGTGTACTTCAGGGCGGTGACGCGCGTGCGCAGCGGCGAGCCGCCGCGGATGTCGGCCGAGCCCAGGCGTTTGATGGCGCCGTTGAAATCGCCCTCGTTGTAGAGACGGATGCCTTCGCGCAGGGCCACCTGGTCGCGACCGGAGTCGGCGCGCGGATCGCTGCGCGCGGAGGTACGCGCCTCGCCGCGGCTGGCTTCGCGGGCCGGAGTACGGTCGCGCTCGGGTTCGGCCTTGCGGTCGAAAATGGGCGCCAGCTCGGCGCAGCCGGCAAGGAGGGCACTCGCCAGCAGCGCGCAGAACAGGCGAGGCGGGAGGAAACGGGTCATGGCAGCTTCCTTAATCGGCCGGAGCCGTGAAATCGTGTTCGATCGTCGCACCTTCCTGTCCGCCGGCCGTGAGGGTCCTCACGTGCTCGGGGAAGTTCGGGTTGACGATCCGGATCGTGTGCTTGCCCGGGCCGAGCGTGAGGCGCTTGACCGGCGGGCTGACGCCGCGGGCAACGCCGTTCACGTACACCGTGCCCCAGGGCTTGATACGCAGTTTATAGGTCGTGCCGTTGACGACCGCGTCGGCGCTGCGCGCGCCAGCAAGGCCAGGCGTCGTCCCCGGCGGGGCGCCGGGCAAGACGCCCGGTTCCGGAGCGGTGCCCGGCGCAGCAGCGACGGCTGCGGGATCTGCCGCGCCCGAGGCGATGGCGCCCGGGGCATTGCCGGAGGCGTCCGCAGGCGCGCCGGGGTCAAGGGGCGCCTGCGCGTTTGGCGCCGGCATACTGCCACTATCCTGTACCGCGCCGGATGCGTTTGCCGTTGCCGTATCGGCCGGTATGGCGGCGCCGGCGTCGGGACCCGCCGCGGCGGGTGCGGCAGGCGGCAGCGCGAGCGCGGGAATATCGGCCGAATCGCTCTGCTGCAGGAAGGAGACGAGGGCGCCACCCGCCGCCAGCAGGACGACGGCCGCGCCGGCGATCATGGCCCAGCGCTGGATGCGGCGCTGGCGGCTGCCTTCCCATGGCGCGTGTCCGAAGGCCGGTGTTGCGGCGGCAGCGCCGGCCGGTCCTTTGCCGGGGCCGGCGTGGCGACCGTCGCGGCGGTTGGGCCGGCCTCAGTCGCGCTCTGGCGCAGCAGGCTCGCCTCCGCATGCGCGGCGGTTGCGCGGACGGCCGCTTGCGGCAGGGCGGTGTCCACCGGCGCAAAGCCGGCAATGCCGTGGGCCTCGACCGGAGCCGCGTGCAGGCCGGTGTCGTTCGCATGCATCGGCCCCGCCCCATGCGCGGCGTCCAGCGCGTGCTCGCCTGTCATGGCCGCGTTTTCCGGCTGGAGGACAATGCGAGACTGTACCGGGCCGGCGCCGTGAAGTTGTGGCAGCGAATCGTCCTGCGCCCGCGCCTCGCCACCCGCGAACGCGCCGCCTTCCAGGCCAAGCAGGCTGCGCATCTCGGGAACCGTTTTCGGGCGCAGGCGCAGGTTGGGACCAAGGCAGCGGTCGATGCCCCGGGTCAGCTCGTCGCTGTAGTTGTCGTAGAGGCGGGGGCCGACCGGGCCATCGGGCGGCAGTTCGGCGGTGATGGCGTAGTGCACCACCTGTGCCAGCGCATGCAGGTCGCCGGCCAGCGTGGGCTCGGCGCCGGCCAATTCCTCGCCGCCATCCTCGGCCGCGGGCAGCAGCAGCGCTTCGCCGTTGTTGAGCATGACCAGGGTCTCGGGCGAGATGCGGCGGTGCGGCGCCCCGCTGGCATATTGCTGTTCGAGCGAATCGAGGACCCGGCGTAACAGATTCCTGCACCACGCTTCGTTCACCAGCGCGGGACTGTGCTCGACGATGTCGTGCACCGTACGTCCGTCCGCGAACGGGGTGTAGATGGTTGTGCTTGGACTGGTCATTGGGCTAAAAGTTTATCTTTAGCAAAATCATGCCAGATTTGCAGCAATTGTGTCGCTGCTGAGTCAAACGTGCGCGGCATCGCCGGCCGCGGACGGCACCGAGGAGTTCCGCGCACGCGCCCACTTGTCAGAGCTCGAGGAAACGCATCTTGAAACTGCGGCCCTTGAAGTTGCCGAAGTCCGGTCCGAGGCGGTTTCCCGCGTTGAGCTTGCGGAAGGCCATGTCGGCCGCCTCGCGCGCAATCGCGACATAGGTCTGGAACTCGGTAACATTGATCTTGCCTACTTGTTCCTTGGCGAGACCGGCGTCGCCGGTGAGCGCGCCCAGCACGTCGCCCGGACGCAGCTTGTCCTTCTTGCCGCCGGAAATGACGAGGGTCATCATCGGCGCCGGCTCCGCGGGCAGGACGGAGTCGCCCAGGTCGTCGAGCTTGTACCAGCTGGCCGGCGAACCCTGCATTTCCTCGATCAGGCGTACCCATTTCTTTTCGTTCGGTGCGCACAGCGACAGGGCCAGGCCCGTCTCGCTGCCGCGTCCCGTACGGCCGATGCGGTGCACGTGCACTTCGGCGTCTTTCGACACGTCGACATTGATCACCGCTTCCAGGTTGGCGATGTCGAGGCCGCGCGCCGCGACGTCGGTGGCCACCAGCACGGAACAGCTGCGGTTGGCGAACAGGATCAGGATCTCGTCGCGTTCGCGCTGTTCGAGTTCGCCGTACAGGGCGAGCGCCGAGAAACCCTGGTCGCGCAGGGTGTCGGCCAGTTCGCGGCAATGGGCCTTGGTATTGCAGAAGGCCAGCGCCGACACCGGCCTATAGTGGCGCAGCAGGCGGGCCACGGCCTCGTCGCGGTTGTCGAAGCCGACTTCATAGAAGCGCTGCTCGATCTTGCTGTCGTCGTGGCGGCTTTCCACCACCACTTCGAGCGGGTCGACCAGGAAGCCGGCGGTGGCGTGGCGGATGTCGTCGGGGTAGGTGGCCGAGAACAGCAGGGTCTGGCGGCGTTGGGGGCAGGCCGTCACGATGTTCGCGATCTCGTCGTAGAAACCCATGTCGGTCATGCGGTCGGCTTCGTCGAGCACGAGGGTCTGGACTTTCGACAGGTCGAGCGTGGCGCGGCCGAGGTGGTCGCGGATGCGGCCCGGCGTACCGACGACAATGTGGGCGCCATGCTCGAGCGAGGCAATCTGCGGGCGCATGGCGACGCCGCCGGTGAGCGTGAGGATCTTGACGTTGCCGACGCCGCGCGCCAGGCGCCGCAGTTCGCCGGCTACCTGGTCGGCCAGTTCGCGCGTCGGGCACAGCACCAGGCCCTGCACTGCGAACCAGGCGGGATTGAGCTTGTTCAGGATGCCGATGCCGAAGGCCGCCGTCTTGCCGCTGCCGGTGGCCGCCTGCGCGATCAGGTCGCGCCCTTCAAGCACGGCAGGCAGGCTCTCGGCCTGGATCGGGGTCATCTCGTTGTAGCCGAGCGTACCCAGGTTGGCGAGGAATTGCGGTGCCAGCGGCAGCGCGGAGAAAGAAGTAGTCATGCGGGCTCCAGCCAGTACAGAGAGCGAGGGCCGACTAATCTGGAGCCGGCGCCCAGACCGGCAATCCGGTCAAATCAAGGTGATCGTCGCGGCGCCAGACGGGCAGGCCGGTGGTATCGGTTTCTTCGAGCAGGGATATCTGTTCCTGCTTCAAGGCCGTGCGACGGGGACGGGGTGCGCGCCTGGAGTCAAGCTGCGCGGCCTGGGCGAGAACGCCGGCTTCGAGCGGAGCGACCGCTTCGAAACCCGGCAGATCGATCGTGGCGTTGTCTTTCTTGTCTCTCATCCGGCGTGCAGGGCCCAGAAAACAAAAGCCCGGCTGCAAGAGTCGGGCTCGTTTGATACTCGTGTTTGGTTGCGGGGACAGGATTTGAACCTGTGACCTTCGGGTTATGAGCCCGACGAGCTGCCAGACTGCTCCACCCCGCAGCGCTATTGTACTGCTTCGCGCCGCAGGATGCAAATATGTGAATGCGCCGTCCGTTTTCGGGGCATTCCGCGCGTCAGGAAGCCGGCTATGCGACGCGCAGGCGCCACAGCGAGGTCACTTCCTTCGCCCGCGCCGCATGCAGCGGATCGTCCGCATCCTGGGCCTTCGGATGGGTCGGACGCACGTCGTGACGGGCCGCCACTGCCAGCCCGGCCGCTGCGATCCAGCCCAGCAGCTGCTCGCGCGAACGCAGGCCGAGGTGCTCGGCAAAATCCGACAGGACCAGCCAGCCTTCGCCGCCGGGTGCCGGGTGATCCTTCAATGCGCCGAGGAAGCCGCGCAGCATGCGGCTGTCCGGATCGTAGATCGCATATTCGATCGCGGAACTGGGTTTCCCGGCAGCCATGGCGGATTGCAGACGACGAGGTCGGCCTGACCTGCGGGGAACAGGTCGGCCTCGACCACGTCGACCTGTTCGTCCAGGCCAAGGCGCGCGATATTTTCGCGCGCGCAGCCGAGCGCCCGCGCGTCCATGTCGGTGGCAAGGACGCGCCGCAGGCCACGGCGCGCCAGCACGGCGGAGAGTACGCCGGTGCCGGCGCCGATATCGAAGGCGGTCTTCGCATGGGCGGGCAAGGGCGCCTGCGCCACCAGCTCGACGTATTCGCCGCGCACCGGCGAGAACACGCCGTACCGGGGATGGATGCGTGCATCGAGCGCCGGAATCGGCACGCCCTTGCTGCGCCATTCGTGCGCACCGATCAGGCCGAGCAGCTCGCGCAGCGAGACCACGAACGGTTCCTGCTGTGCGCCATAGGCCTCGTTGCAGGCCTGGCGCACATCGGGGGCGCGGCGCAGCGGGATCGTGTAGTCGAGATCGAACGGGATCAGGAGCATGGCCAGCGTGCGCGCACGCTGCAGCTGCGCCAGGCGGTGCCGGTGGAACTGTTCTGTGATTGTCGGCGCGATGGCGCCAGCCTTGACGCGTTTTGAGCGTGCCGGCTTCTGGTCGATGCGGCGCGCGAGCGCCTGCAGCAGCTGGCGCGCATTCTGGAAGTCGCCGCGCCAGAGCAGGGCGGTGCCGTCCAGCGCCAGGCGGTAGGCCGCATCGGCCGTCATCGTGTCGTCGGCGATCACGATCTTTTGAGGGGCCGGCCAGCCGCTCCCGGAACGCCACAGCGCCGAGCGCTGCCCGCCACCTTCCTGCCATTCGATACGCGTCATGTCAATGATGGTGATGCCAGTTGCCGTCGCCCGACTCCATGAACGATTTCACGGCGTCCGGATTGCCGGTTGCATGGCGGCGTACTTCGCCGCAGCCGCAGATGCCCTGGTAAGGCTGGATGTGCGAGCAGGCCGAGACTTTCTGCAGGAAGACGGTGACGTTCTTGGCGCACTTGGCGCATTTGAAGGTGAGGGTGCGAGCGGGTTTCATGGTGGTTGGGCGTGGATGTGCAAAGGCGGCATTGTACATCGCGTGTCGGCACGCAGGCGGGCGCAATGCCTGTCCTCGCGCGCCGGTGACCGGGTCGGCACAGGGACTTAAGTACTCACCCAAAAATAAATGTGTTTTTGGCTTCCAGAACCGGCGCGTTGCTGCGTCGGTTCGCGCTTGCAGTGCTCGCACTGCGGCGCGCTCGCCGCCTTGCACCGCATCCAGTTCTGTTTGCCAAAACTCCCATTTATTTTCGGTCGAGTACTTAGCGGGCGCTTTCGACGGCAAGAATCGCGCGCGCCTGCAGGGTCGCGGGCGCCCCGCGCCTGACGATATCCTGCAGTAGCCGGCGCAGCGCCGGCGTCGGCCTGCCGCCCAGGACGATCAGTCGGGCGACCTCATCCGGCCGGGGCGGGCGGTCGCTCGCCAGCGCCTCTACCAGCGCCGGCTGGACGGGCGCCAGCAGGTTCCGCGCGATGCCGGCCACGGTACGCGGCGGGAGCTGGTCGACGAGGTAGCCCAGCGCATGGATGGCCGCCTCGGCGGTTGGCGCGTCGGCGCCGCCGATGCCTTCACCCAGGGCCGTGCCCAGCTGGTGCAGTGCCGGCGGGTCTGTCCGGTACCGCCCCGTATGCCACAGATGGGCCAGGCCGGTCAGCGTGCAGGTTGGCGACATACCCCGGAAGAAGGACAGCGCACGCTTCCATTCGTCCAGTTCGAAGGCTGCCCGCTGGGTGCCGCGCATGCCGAGATCGCTCATCGGGTACATGACGAACAGGTAGTTGCGGCACAGTTCGCGCAAGCCTGTCTCCGGCGCACGCGGGTCGAGGCTGGCAAGCAAGGCGTCGAGCTGGCTGCACTGCCCTGCGACGTCCCGGTTCATGTCGATATCGACTGCAGGCAGCCGGTGTTCGCGGAAGTCGAGTTCGGGAAAGGTAACGCTGCTGCTCAGCCGCATGAGGGGCGCACGTACGCCGCAAGCGACGACCACGGCATTGTTGCGCATGCTGTAGTGCTTGCTGGCTTCTCCTCCGAGCGAGTAACGGAATCTCTCGTACAGCGTCGGCATGCTGCGCCAGCCGTCGCTGAGACTTGCAGCTGCGGGGCCGCGCCCTGCGACGGGAGCCAGATAATCCTCGTAATGCAGCGCATCGGCATAGGGCGCGAGCGCCGGCGGAACGGTATGGGCGAACTCCCGCACCATCGCCGCAGACGGCGCGAAGCACTCGCCCGAGGAAGTCGGCACCCGGATCGCGCGGTGACGGGGCCGGGGTTCGAGTGCGAGCGCATAAGGGCCATCGGTGGAGACGATCGCATCGTCGATGGCCACGCTCATCCGGTCGGGATATTCCCAGTCGCCATGGCGGGGCAGGTAGCGGAAGGTGTAGCTGGCGCCGGGCTGGAACCCCCCGGCCAGCTCGAGCCGCACCCAGGCGATGTTCTTGCCGAATTCGCGCACGCGCACGGCGAGCAGGCGCTTGTCCTGCGCGGAGCTGACCTGGAAGTCGCGCGCGCTCACCCTGTCGCCAGGCGGGTTGAACATCACGCCGAGTGCGTTTTTCGGCAGCCGTCCCAGGTCGGGCCGCACGAAGCCTGCGCTCTCGCCCTGGGTGGGCGGCATGCAGGCCCAGCCAGGCAGGGAGAAGGCAAAGCTCAGCAGGGCGAGAAAGAGTCGTCGAAACATTGGGCAGGTTCAAGAAAAGCCTGCGACGGCCGGTCGGATGCCGGCAACGCGACGAAGGCGCGGGCCAGTGTACGACCGAACTTGCCAACTTGGCAAGAAAAGAAGTGCCTGCCGCCGCTCAGTTCACCATCACGGTGCTGCTGCCCCCGCCACTCGGCCGCACCAGGATCTTCGCCGCGATCCGCTCCGTCATTTCGTGCACGTGCGAGATCACGCCGACTTTCCTGCCCATCGATTGCAGGGCGTCGAGCGCGTCCATCGCCACCCCCAGGGTATCGCTGTCGAGCGAACCGAAGCCTTCGTCGATGAAGAGCGATTCCACCCGTACCCGGTTCGAGGACAGCGAAGCCAGGCCCAGGGCCAGCGCCAGCGACACCAGGAAGGATTCGCCGCCCGAGAGCGAATTGACGGAGCGGATCTCGCCGCCCATGTCCTGGTCGCGCACCATCAGCGCCAGCGAGGGGGCGCCCGCGTTGTCGACCCGCTCCAGGCGATAGCGCCGCGCCAGCTGGTTCAGGTGGCTGTTGGCGTAGCCGAGCAGGACGTCGAGCGTGAACTGCTGGGCGTAGTTGCGGAACTTCTTGCCGTCGGCCGAGCCGATGAGTTCCGACAGGCGTCCCCAGCGCGCTTCGATCGCCTGCTGGCGCTCGATCTCGGCCAGCATCGCCTGCGCCTTTACCCGGCGCGTCGTCATGAAACGCCTGCAGGCGCAGGGCGGTGGCCTGCTCGTGCACGGCGCTGCGTTCTTCCAGCACGGCGGCAAGCGCATCGGCCACGGCCGCGCCGTCCGCCATGGCAGCGTCCTGCGCCGCGCTTTCCTCGTGCAGCGTACGCTGGCTCTTGCGTTCGGCCAGCACGGCGGCGGCCTGACCAGCGCCGCGTCGAGTGCCGCCAGTTCGCCGCGCTCCGCCGCCATCCAGGCCGCGCCGACCGCGAGCAGGCCCGCCAGCCTGGACTGGTTGTCGACCGGTTCAAGGTCGCTGTGGTGGACCGCGTACTCCTCGATCCAGTCGGCCAGGCGCGCGGCGGCGTCGCGCGCATCGTCCTGCAGCGAGCCAATGCGTTTCCGGGCCTGGGCCAGGGTAGTGCGTACGCGTGTCTCGACCGCCGCCGCGCCCGTCGCCAGGGCCTGGCGCGAGGCCAGCAGTTCCCGTGCGCCAGTGACCGCACGGCGCAGTGCGTTTTCCACCTCGCCGACGGCGCGGCCGTCAAACAGGGCGACGCGGGCGAGGCGCTGTTCGCGCAAAGCGCTTCGCTGCGCTCGAATGCTTCGGCAGCCGCAGCCGCGGCCCTGGCGGCGTGTTCGGCGCGTACGGCGGCCTCGCGCTGCGCCGCGTCGAGCGAGGCGAAGGCGGCGCGCTGCTCGGCCAGCTGCGACGATTGCGCGTTCCATGCCTTGGCCTCCGCGGCACGCGCGGCATGCCATTGCGCCGGATTGCGGCGCCACAGCGCCCGCCAGCCGTCACCGGCGGACTCGCTCAGCACGGCATCGAGCTCCGTCAGCACGGCCGCCAGGGCCGCGCCTTCGCGCTCGCGCTGGGCCCCAAGGGCTTTGTGCTCGGTCTCGAGCGCGGCGAGCGCGTTGCGTGCATTCTGGGCGCTGCCCTGCAGGCGCCCGTGCTCGGTGGTGGCCGCCTCGAAGGCCGCCTGCGCCGACTCGCGCGCCTGGGCAGCGCGGCGCGCCGCCTGCTGGCGTGTGTCGACTGCCGCAAAGGCTTCGATCACGGCCGCCGTCTGGGTTTCGAACCGGGCTGGCGCTCGCCCGCGGCAGGGGCATCCTGCGCCACCGGACTGGCCTGCCAGGCGGCGTCGAGTTCAGCCAGGTCTGCCGCCAGGGCGATGCGCTCCCGCGTCGAGCGATGTCAGGCGTTCGCCGCTGGACTCGACCTGGGCGCGTCGCGTCGCCTGTTCCGACAGGTTGCGCTGCACCCCGGCGCGGCGCTCGGCCACCTGGCCGCGCAGCAGGTCGAAGACCGCATGCAGGCGCTCGTCCTGATGGGCATAGGGGTGGGCTTCGCTGCCGCAGACCGGGCAAGGCTCGCCATCGACCAGCGCGCCGCGCAGGGCCTCGACCTTGTCCGCGATGGCCAGTTCGGCGGCGCTCAACGCATGCTCGGCCTGGGCGGCAGCGGCTGCCAGGGCGGGTTCGGCCGCTGCGGCTGCGGCCAGTGCGGTTTCTGCCGCCGCGCGCGAGGCGCGGGTGCGTTCGCGTTCGGCATCGATGCGTGCCAGGTGCTCGCGCGTGAGGTGCAGGCCTTTGGCGATGCGCGTGGCGGTGGCCAGGGGCTTCGCGGCGCGCCTCGAGCGCGGCGCGTTCCGACTGCAAGGCGTCGAGGTCGAAGCCGGCCAGTGCCTTTGTCGCGTCCTGGCGCGCGCTATCGAGTTCGGCGATGCGTGCCGCGGCGCGTTCGGCGGCGTCCTGCGCCGCTTGCGCGGTGGCGGCCGCGTTCACGCGGGCGCGCTCGGCCTTCGCCAGCGCCGCCAGGCTGGCTTCCTCGGCCGCGGCGGCTTGCGCGGCCTGGTGGAACAGCTTGTCCCAGCGTGGCCATTGCAGGGCCAGGGTCTCGTGACGGCTGTACGCGGCGAGCCATTCGGCACTGCGCGCGGCGGCCTGCCGGGTCTGCGCCAGCCGGGCTTGCGCATCTTCCAGCAGTGCACGCGCGCGCGCGCCGTCGGCCGCGGCCTCGTCGCGCCGGCTGGCCAGCTGGGTATGGGCGCCGGCCAGCGTGGCAATCGTCGCATCCAACGCCTTGGCGCTGTCCAACTGCGCCGCAGCCTGCAACTGTGCCGCTTCCGCTGCCTCGAGCGCGGCGGCGGCATCCTGCACTTCCTGCACCGCCTGGCGCGCCGCGTCGACGGCACGCGCCAGTTCGCCCTGGCCGTTCGCCAGCGTGGCCTCGACCTGCACCCGCTCGGCATCCAGGCGCGCCAGTTCCGTCATCAGGGGCCGCGCGGCTTGCACCTCGTCGAGCGTGGCCAGGCGCACGCGCCTTTCCTGCGCCGCTGCCACCTGCGATTGCGCGTCTTCCAGCTGCGCCTGCGCCTGCGCTTCGCCCTGGCGCAGGCGTTCGCTTTCCTGGTGCCAGCGCAGCTGGGCCTCTAACAGCGCGCGGCGCACGTCGACGGCCTGCAGCGCCACCTCCGCCGCGGCGCGTTCGGCGTCGAGCTGCTCGCGCGCCTCTTGCGCCAGCGGCGCGTGGTCGGCCAGGCGCGAGCTCAAGCGGCGCACGGCGTCCTGCTCCTGTTTATAGCGCTCGTAGGCGCGCTTCGAGATCTCGCTGTAGACGGCGCTGCCGGTCAGGGTTTCGAGCAGCTCGCCGCGCTCGTTCTCGTCGGTTTTGAGGAAAGCCGAAAACTCGTTCTGCGCCAGCAGGACGGAACGGGTGAACTGCTCGAACGAGAGGCCGATGCGGGCCGCGATTTCTCCCGCCACCTCGGTCTTGGTGCCGCCCAGCGGCGCCAGTTCGGGCAGCCGGTGCAGGGTCATGTTCGAGGCCTGCAGCAGGCCGCTGACCCTGTTGCGCGAACGGCGCACACTCCAGCGCGCGCGGTAGTGGACGCCGTCGTTGCCGACGAAATCGACTTCCGCATGGCCCTCGGCCGCACCGCGGCGCAGCAGGTTGCGGGCGTCGAGGGTCGATACCGATTCGCCGCCGGCGTCGGGCAGGGCGCCACGGCTGCCGCGTCCCTGCAGGCGCGGCGTGTTGCCATATAAAGCCAGGCAGAGGGCGTCGAGCAGGGTGCTTTTTCCCGCGCCGGTCGGGCCGCTGATGGCGAACAGGCCGCTTGACGCCAGCGGCTCGCTCTCGAAGTCGACGCAAAAGTCGCCCGCCAGGGACGCCAGGTTGCGTCCCGCGATACGCAGGATCTTCATGCGCGCTCCGTGTCGCCGGGCAGCATCAGTTCGGCAAAGGCCGTCAGCTGATCAATCGGCGCGTCTTCGCCGAAGCGCTGCTGCCACAGGCGGCGAAAGATGTCGTCCGGCTGCAGCTGGGCCAACTGGTCGAGCGTCAATGCGTCGGCGCCATCCGCGCGCGTGACGACTTTACGGGTCGGTTCGATCTTCGCCAGGCGCACCGGCTTGCCCGCAATCGCGGCCTCCACCTGCGCGCGCAGGCCCGGCTCGGGGCCGTCGAGCAGCACCCGCACTTCCAGGTGGGGCCAGCATTGCGGCGGCAGGTCGGGATCGAGCTCGAGGGCGTCGAGCGCTCCCAGCACCTCGGGCAGAGGAGCGGGCTTGGGCGGCACGCGCAGCAGCTCGACCGCGCGCGGCACGAACAGCGGCGTGACCTCCTTTGCCACCGGTCCATCGAGGTCGATGCGCAGCACCTGGTGCTGGTAACCGATCTCCGAGAACGACAGCGGCAGGGGGCTGCCGGAATAGCGCAGGTGGTCCTTTTTCCAGACGCGCTGGGCCAGGTGCAGGTGGCCGAGCGCGGCATAGGCGATTTCGGGATCGAAGATCGAAGCAGGCAGCGCCTCGGTGCCGCCGATGACGATGCGCCGCTCGGAGTCGATCGAGGACTGGCCATCGACCATGTGGCAATGGCCCATGGCCAGGATCGCCTGGCCGGGGTGGCGCCGCGCCTTCGCGCGTTCAAAGGCCTGGCGGTAGAGCAGGGCGATGCCGTTCAGGTAGGCGTCGCCTTCGGTATCCGGCCGCGGGACGTCGCCCGGGCGCAGGAAAGGCACGCCCAGGCACCAGGCCTTGACCTCGCCCATCTTGTCCCTCAGGGGCACCACCAGGCGCTCGAGGTCGATCGTGCCGTCCGGGCCGCGCACGACGTTGCCGATCACGATGGTGCCATGCGCTTCCAGCAGCGGGCCGGGCGCTTCCAGCCGGCCAGGCGAATCGTGGTTGCCGGCGATGACGACAATCTGCAGCCGCGGCGCGCGCGTTTTCGCCTGCTGCAGGAAACGGTAGAGCTGGCGCTGGGCGGCGGACGAGGGATTGGCGTTGTCGAAGATATCGCCCGCGATCAGCAGCGCGTCGGCTTCTTCCTGCACGATGGTATCGAGCAGCCAGTCGAGGAAGCACTGGTGTTCGTAGGTCCGGTCGTAGTTGTGCAGGGTCTGGCCAAGGTGCCAGTCGGAAGTGTGCAACAGCCGCATGGAGGATCGCGTTCGGGTCTTGTGAGGGATGGGATGCTTCGGCTGCACTATAGCGCAGCTGCCGGGCCGCTTCAAAAAATTTCCGGCATCGATGTGCGGCGGATGCCGATTCGTCATTAGAATATTTGCATGAGTATTTACGAGAACCAGTTGCACCTGTCAAAAGCGGACGCCAGGGCCCTGCACCTGGCCGCCCAGGGCCTGTTGCAGCCGCGCCGGCGCAAGGCCACCAGGTCCGATGTGCTCGATGCCATCCGCCGCATGGTCATGTTGCAGATCGACACCATCCACGTCGTCGCGCGCAGCCCTTACCTGGTGCTGTGGAGCCGGCTGGGCGATTACCAGCCCGCCTGGCTCGACGAACTGCTGGCTGAAGGAAAGCTGTTCGAGTACTGGGCGCACGAGGCCTGTTTCGTTCCCGTCGAGGATTACGGCCTGTATCGCCACCGCATGCTCGACCCGGCTGCGATGGGCTGGAAGTATTCGGCCACCTGGATGCGCGAACGCGCGGGCGAGGTGGCGGCGCTGCTGGCGCATGTGCGCACCCACGGGCCAGTGCGCTCGTCGGATTTCGAACGCACCGATGGCAAGGCCAACGGCTGGTGGGAATGGAAGCCGGAAAAGCGCTCGCTCGAGGTGCTATTCACGTCGGGGGCGCTGATGATCGCGCGCCGCCACAATTTCCAGCGCGTCTACGACCTGGCCGAACGCGTGCTGCCGGGCTGGGACGATGCGCGCATGCCCGCGCTGGCGGAGGTGCGCCGCACTTTTGCACTGCAGACGGTCAAGACGCTCGGCGTGGCGCGCGCGGCCTGGGTGCCCGACTATCACCGCACCCGCCGCCCGCATGTCGACCTGGCCGCGCTGGCGGACGAAGGCCTGCTGCTGCCCGTGCGGGTGGAGGGCTGGAACGAGCCGCTGTACGTTCATCCGGGCCACCTGGAGCTGGCGCGCCAGGCCGAGCAGGGCAAGCTGGCGCCGACCTTGACCACGATCCTGTCGCCTTTCGACCCGGTCGTGTGGGACCGGCGCCGCGCGCTCGAACTGTTCGATTTCGATTACCGGCTCGAGTGCTACACGCCGGCCGCCAGGCGCCGCCACGGCTACTTCACGCTGCCGCTGCTGCGCCGCGGCCAGCTGGTCGGCCGCATCGATGCCAAGGCCCACCGCGCCGGCGGCGTGTTCGAAGTCAAGGATGCCTGGTTCGAGCCCGGCCTGCGACTCACGGATGCCTTGCTGCGCGACGTGGCCGCGGCGCTGGCGCGCTGCGCCCGCTGGCACGGCTGCCCGCAAGTACTGGTTCAGCGCACCGAGCCGCTTGGACTGGCTAGACGGTTGGCCCCGCTGGCTGGCGAGACCGAGGCGGCATGAGCCTGGCGCCGGCCCCGGTCGATGTGGTCGGCAGCGACGGCCTGCCGCTGTGCGGGCGGTTCCGGGGCCTGGCCGGCGCACCCGGCTGGACGCACCTGGCAGCGCCACACGCACGCGGCGCCCTGTGGCGGCGCCTGCACCACAAGCGCTGGCATTTCGTGGCGCTGGCGACCGAGGAGGTGTTCTGCGCCGTGGCGGTGGTCGACATCGGCTGGAGCAACACGGCCTTTGCCTATGTGTTCGACCGCGCCACGGGCGCTTTCCTTGATGCGTTCTCGCCGCTCGGCCTTCCGGGCTTGACGGCCAGCGTCGGACACACGGCAATGGAAGGCGCGCGCTTCGCATTGCCGGGGCGGCGCATCGTCATCGACGCGGATGGCGCACACGGGCACCGGCTGCAGGTGCGCGCCGGCGGCATGCGCATCGACGCCCGCTACGCAGGCGAGGGGCCGCGCCTGCTGGCGGTCGGGCCGACACTGGACGGCGGCGCCGTCCACAGCACCCAGAAGTCGCCCGGCCTGGCCTTGGAGGGCAGGCTGGAAGCGGGCGGGCGCCACTACCGGTTGGATGGCGGCACCGCCAGCTACGATTATTCGAATGGCCTGCTGGGGCGGCAGACGCACTGGCGCTGGATCTCGGCGCATGGGCCGCGGCTCGGTTTTAACTTGCAAACAGGCTATTTTGGCGACGCCGAGAACGCACTCTGGCTCGATGGCGAACTGATCCCGCTGGGGGCGGTGCGGATCGCCGTCGAGGCGAGCGGCGCCTGGCAACTCGACACGGAGGACGGCTTGTTGGCGCTGCGCTTCGTGCCTGAGGGAATGCGCCACGATGACAAGCACCTGGTGGTCGCGAGCAGCCGCTTGCGCCCGGGGAATCGGCCGCTTCGACGGCTGGGTGCGCGTGCGGGCTGACGGCCCGCGCCATCCGGTCAGCGACCTGTGCGGCCTGGCCGAGGACCACCGCGCCGTCTGGTAAGAGACAAGACAAAAAGCAACGCAGCGCATGCAGGGCGGTTGACCCGCACGTCGCCAGGGACTCCCACGCGTTTGCGATATATCAAACCTGCATCACGGTGGCTCCCTAAACTACTAGTTCCTTCGGGCTGATGAGAACGACACAATACATTCAGCCTCACCAAAACCAGTATGTCCAGCCAGGCGCTTCCCGCGTATGTACGCGGAGCATGCTCCTGCGTTGGCGACACCGAGAGGAGACCGAATGCTTACCGCGACCTATACGCTCGTTGCGCTGTCTGTCGAGCAGACAAACCTGCGCGTCAGCCTGCATGCCGTGCACCAGCTCGTCCAGAAAGCCTATGCCCGCCAGACTGCGCTGACCCATGGCCAGGCGGAATATGTATGCGATACCCTGCGTCGCCTGTATGAAGGCAGCCTGCGCCGCAAGCTCGATACCTTCCTGCTGCCGGCGCTGCGCGGTAGCGGCCCGGATGCCGACCCCCTGCTGCGCGAGCTCGACATGCTCAGCCGCTGCGCCGCCGACGCCCGGGCGACGCCTGCCGCCTGCAGGAAGAGGGCATCGACGACGAAGAGACAGTGGACGCCTTCTGCGCCGCCGTCGAACGGTTCTGCGCCGCCCTGACGCAGCGCTTCGAGCGCGAGGAGCGCGAACTGTTCCCGGTCGCCCGGGCGGCCATTGCGGGCGAAACCTGGTTTGCGGTTGCCAACCAGATGCTCGCGCACGAGGCCTACCGCGAGGAACGCCGCAGCCGCGAGCCGCCCCCTGCGGCCCGGGCCGCGCGCAGCGAACACGCACGCAGGCAGGGGCCACCCGTCTACGCGCACTGACCGGCGCGCCTTGCCGGCGTGGATTGCCCCGGCAAGCTGCCGCGGCGCGGTGCGTGGACGGTTTGCTGGCGGACCGCGTTGCCGGGTACGACCCGCGTCCCGCGCGCCTGCCGGGCGCGCCAGAAAAAGCCGCCATGTTTCTTTGTTATGATGGGGGTTTTGGAAGCGCGATTTCATCATGTTCGAATTCCTATTCAAGCGCCAGGGCGGCAAGTCCGGCGAAGGGCGGGGTGCGCAAGCGGACGGCCCAGGATCCGGCGCGGGCGGAGCGAACGCCCCGTCAGCCGGCACCGGCACCGGTGCCGCCGGTGCCGCCGCGAACACCCGCAAGCGCGAGCAGCAGGCCGAACAGCTCAAGTCGCTCGGCGGCGACGAAATGCGCGCTGTCGAATTCATCCTGCACGCCGATTTTTCCGAGCTGCGCCTGGCCGCGGCCGAGCACCTGCACAGCCGCGAAGCGCTCGAACGCGTGCACACGGCCATGCGCAACCTCGACCGCCGCGTCGCCAAGCTGACCCAGGCACGGCTCGATGCCCTGCGCCACCACGACGCCGAGCTCGCCCGTGGCCAGGCCGTGCTCGACAGCGCGCAGGCACTCGAAGGCGACGCGCACCTGACGCCGAACCAGGTCGCCGACCTCGACCGTAAATGGTCGGTCATCAAGGCGCCGGAGCTGGCCGAGGCTTTCGCCGCCGTGCGCGCCCGGCTCGGCACCCGCCTGGAAACGCAAGTGCAATTGCAGCGCGCCATGATCGACCGCCTGGCGGCGCTGCGCCGCCTGGAAACGGCCGGGTTGAATGCCGCCGAGCTGGCGGCCAGCCTGGAACGCATGGGGCAGGAGCAGGAAGCTGCGCTGGCCGCGCCCGAACACGCCTCGCTGCCGCGCGCGCTGGTGGCGGAATTCGCCGCCGAGCACGCACGCCTGCATGCCAGCCTGGCCACGCTCGAACAGGCCGGGGCGGCGCTGGCCGCACGCGAGGCCCTGCTGGCCGAATGGCAGGCCCAGCCTCCAGCCGAACTGCATGCCGACAACCTGCGCAAGGCCTGGCAAAAGCTGCCGGCACCGCCGGCCGATGTTGCCGCGGCCGCCGCCGCCGCGCTGCAGGCACGCTTCGATGCGCTGCTGGCCAGCCTGCCGCAACCGGTGCGCAAGCGCGAACCCGCGCCGGTCACGCACGCTCCGGGTGCCGCCCACGGCGGCCGGCAGAAAGGGCCGGATGCCGGGCACACCCCAGCGCCGGACCATCCGGAGAGCGAGGGCACTGCAGATGGCCGCCACGCCGCCGGGCCCGCCCGTCCACCAAAGGCGCCGACCAGGGCTTCATCGACATGATGGACGCGCTGGAAGCGGCCCTCCAGCAGGGCTCGCTCGGCACCGCGGCCGAGCTCGACAAGTCACTGAAGGAGACCAAGGGCACGGGCATGCGCCTGACGGCCGCCCAGGCCGACCGCCTGGCCCAGCTGCGCGCGGAACTGAAACGCCTGTCCGACTGGGCGCGCTGGGGCGGCAACGTCTCGCGCGAAGAGCTCATCAAGACGGTCGAAGGCCTGACGACCCAGAACCTGCCGATGGCGGAACTGGCCAAGAAAGTGGGCAGCATGCGCGAGCGCTGGAAGGCGCTCGACAGCCTGTCCGGGGCGGCGCCGAAAAGCCTGTGGGAGCGCTTCGACCGCGCCTGCAGCGCCGCCTACGCCCCGGCCGCCGCACACTTCCGCCACCTGGCCGACGAGCGCCACGCGAATGCCGCGCGCGGCGAGGCGCTGGTGCAGGAAGCCGAGGCCGAGATCGCGCGCCTGCAGTCCGGCGAAGCCGACTGGAAGCACGTGGCCGGCACGGTGCAGCGCCTGCGCCTGGCCTGGAGCCACCTGGGCGCCATCGACCGCAAGGACAAGAAGCGTCTCGACCAGCGCTTCGGTGCCGCGCTCACAACCCTGCAGGGACCGCTCGAAGAGCAGCGCAAGATGGAAGTGAGCGGGCGCGAACGCCTGATCGAGGAAGTCGCGGCGCTCGACCCGCACGACCGCCACGCCGTCGACCGCCTGCGCGACATCCAGGCCCGCTGGCAGGAACATGCGCGCGCGCTTCCGCTCGAACGCAAGGCCGAGCAGGCCTTGTGGCAGCGTTTCCGCGCCGCCTGCGACGATCTGTTCGCGCGGCGCAAGGAGAGCGCGCACGCGGCGGACAATGAGCGGCGCGCCCACGAGACGGCGAAAGAGGCGATCAGCGCCCGGCTGGAAGCGGCCGCGCCTGACGCCACCCCCGCCAGCGCCGGCAAGCTGCTGCGCGAGGCGGCGGCCGAATGGCAGGCGATCGGCCCGGTACCGCGGGCCCACGAGGCGCGTCGAGAAGCGCTACCACGAGGCCGTGGCCAAGGTGCAGCACCACGCCGACCTGGCCCGTCGCGCCGCCGGCATGCTTGTTGCCGGCGCCGTACGCGACAAGCTGCGCACCTGCCAGGCGCTGGAAGACGCACTGGCGCGCCAGGACGTGGTGCTCGATGCCGGCGAGTGGCGCCAGCGCTGGGCCGCCCTGGTGCCTGCCGGTGCCGAGTACGACACGGTACTCGACGCCCGTTTCGAGGCCGCCTTGCATGCCACGGACGGCGACCGCGGCGCCTACGCCCGCCTGCTCGAAGCGAACCGCACGACCCTCCTCAACGAATTGCTGCGCCAGGAAGTCGCGGCAGGCATCGACAGCGGCGCCGAATTCGCGCGCGACCGCTTGCGGCTCCAGGTCGAGGCCCTGCAATCGACGCTGAAAGCAGGCGGCAAGGACAGTGGCAAAGGCGCGGGCAAGGGAGTCGGGCAGGGCGCAGGACAGGGCGCAGGACAGGGTGCGGCCGCGCAGGGCTTGCGCAGCCTGCGCGCTGCCGGCCCTGGCCGACGAGCGCACTGCCATGCGCGTCGAGCAGCTCGTGATGCGCACGGCGGGCGAGGCCAGGTGAGCGCGCCAGTGGGTGCGCAGGTGATTGCGCAGGCGATCGCGCCTTCAAGCGGGCAAACGGGCCAGGTGCGCGTCCAGAGCGCCGACTTCGACCTCGGCCAGGAGCTGGCGCGCCTGCGCGAGAACGACGCCCGCGTCGGCGCGGTCGTCAGTTTCGTCGGCACCGTGCGCGACATGAACGAAGGTTCCCAGGTCGCCGAGATGGAACTCGAGCACTATCCGGGCATGACGGAGCGTGCGCTGGAAGACATCGTGGCGCAGGCGCATGCGCGCTGGCCGCTCTACAAGGCCCTGGTGATCCACCGCGTCGGCCCGCTGAAGCCCATGGAGCAGATCGTCCTCGTTGCCTGCAGCGCCGCCCACCGCGGCGAGGCCTTTGCCGCCTGCGAGTTCATCATCGACTACCTCAAGACCGACGCGCCATTCTGGAAGAAGGAACAGACGCCAGAGGGTGCGCGCTGGGTCGATGCCCGCATCAGCGACGACAGCGCCAAGGCGAAGTGGGTCCAGGCTTGAACTGGCTGGCGGTGGGCGCCGGCGCGGCGATCGGCGCCTGGCTGCGCTGGGGCCTCGGCAACTGGCTGACGAACGCGCACGCCCAGCTGCAGGGGGGCACGCTGGCCGCGAACCTGATCGGCGGCTACCTGATCGGCATCGCCCTCGGCTTTTTCTCGGGCAACCCGCACATCGCGCCCGAGTGGCGCCTCTTCATCGTCACGGGCTTTCTCGGCGGTTTGACGACCTTTTCGAGTTTTTCAGGCGAATCAGTAGTACTTATGCAACGCGGCGCCTACGGCTGGGCGCTCGCGCATACGCTGCTGCACCTGGTCGGTTCGCTTGTCCTGTGCGTCGCCGGCTTCGCCACCTGGCGCGCCTTGCGCGGCTAGTTTCATAGGGAAAGCCCGCGCAGATCGGCCTGGCCCTGGCGCCGGTATCGCCCGGCGATCCCACCGGTCCTGTCCACCGCGACCGCTTGAGCGGACAGGGCATGCATACCGATTTACGACTCCTTGAGACTTACTAGTGGTAAACTTTCCGCGAACAAACTTCTTGGAGCCCGCTGTGACTACCGTTCAACGACCGACCGCTGCTTTCGTGGGTGCTTCCTGGGGTGCGCTGATCATCGGCGCGGCTGCCTTCCTGTGGGGACTGTGGAATGCCCAGATGCAGCTCAACGAAAAGGGCTATTACCTGTCGCTGCTGCTCTACGGTTTGTTCGCCGCGATCTCGCTGCAGAAATCGGTGCGCGACCGCAGCGAGGGCATTCCCGTGACGGGTCTGTATTTCGGCCTGTGCTGGTTTTCGCTGTTCGCCGTCATCGCGCTGCTGACGGTCGGCCTGTGGAACGCGACGCTGGCGCCGAGCGAAAAGGGTTTCTATGCGATGTCCTTCGTGCTGAGCCTGTTCGCCGTGGTCGCCGTGCAGAAGTCAAGCATCATATTGAATAAACCGTAAACAACCTTAAATTTCTCATAGGCAAACAGCTGGAAAATATCGAGCTTGACAAAAAAATGTAAATAGCGCACTGTGCAATGGTGTCATTGCAGAGAAGTGTAAACAAATGCGTAATCCGTTTGGTATTCGTCATTTTCGACTGCAGTCGGGCGAGAATTTCGTCTCACTGGTCGATTCCGAGAGCGGCGCCCCTCTCATTGAACCGACTTTATACGCATTAAAGAATCTACGGTCCAGACACTTAGCCGTAAACACCATAGAGGCACACTTGCGTGCAATTATGGTGTTAGAACTGGCCTGCCGCATTCTCGATATTGACCTGACCGAGAGGTTGAAATCAAGCAAACTACTCTTACTTTTCGAAGTTGAAAGAATAGTTGACCTTTGCAAACAGAAGCTCGAGCGTATCCTACCGCTCCTGGAAGTCAAGGAAGTTGCGTTGCATGGGCGCAATGTGAAAATTATGAAGCTGTACCAAAAGCTTCCTACAGTCCCAAAGCGAGATGCGATAACATCCTATCGCGACCGAGTTGCCTACATACGCGACTACGTCAACGAGAGAGCCCTGCGTGCTCTATATTCGCTTGACCGAGATAACGAGCGATACCTCCGACTCGAGACTGCACGGGTTCACACGTTCGAGATGTTTGATGCGAGGGTTCCTGCAAGGCCCAAGCCGAAGGAACAAAGCACTTCCTTAAGTGAGTCGCAAATCAATGACTTGTGGCGCATTACCGACCCCCTGGCTGACGAAAATCCCTTCCGAGATGAATTCGGTCGCTATCGCAACGCTCTTCTTATGCAGTGGCTCATCCTTTTGGGATTGCGTCGTGGCGAATTATTAGGTATTAGACTTGAAGATATCGATTGGCAGCGCGCCGTCGTCCGGGTTCTTAGGCGCCAAGATTCTAAGGTAGATAAGCGTCGTCGGCCTGCAAAAGTCAAAACCATAGAAGGTGAAATTCCGCTGTCTCATGACCTTATGGCAGCAACTTACGAATATATAGTTTCTCCAAATTTACGAAAATCACAAGCACAAGACGATATGCCATTTCTATTTTTGGCACGAGGCGGTGGAGCGTTGACAGAAAGTGCACTTCAACATATTTTTCGGAAGATTCGTGAGTCGTGTCCCGCGCTACCCAAAAAATTATCATCTCAAATGTGCCGCCATACATGTAACTACATCTTATCACTTGGGTTCGAGAGAGATGGGGTATTAGACACGGATGAAGCCCAACGGCGTAGAGTTCTGATGCGGTGGTCAGCGATATCAACGATGCCCGACCATTACAACAAGCGTCGCATCAAAGAGAAAGCGCATCAATCGTCATTGAAAGCACAGAATGAACAATATGCCAAGCGTCACACATCCAAACACGACGGTATCAAATAGATTCTCGGGTCGTTTCGAAATATCGGCTGTTGCAACAACTGCAAATGGTGTGGTCTTTGACCCACGAAGCGACCTGTGGAGTTTCAAGGATGGTACCAAATCCGTGCATATCGATTTTTCGAGTCTGGTCGAACTTGGTGAGGAGCTGCACTGGGGATTACGGAAGACACTTATATGGACGGCAGAGAACTTGGCCGCAGGGACATTGAGCGCTACATTCGAGAATCTCTGCCGTTTGTGTAGAGTTATCAAGGGAGGCGCAGATGGCTTGACTAGAAGTTTTACGGCGGTCAGTCTTCTCAATGCGCGCAACGTGTTAAAAGAATCTGACCCGAGCGAAATTTGTTTTCGAAGCTGCAGGCCTTTTCTAAAACGCATGGGTAAGCTTGGTTTTCCTGGAATCTCTGCGTGCGGAGCAAAGTACTTGTCAGAGACTAAACTTCGCGGCGTTACAAGCGGTAGTGTAATTAGTCAGCTAGACCCGGTTGTTGGTCCATTTACAGACATGGAACGGGAGACTATATTTGATGCGTTGTATTCAGGTTACGCAAACGGCAGTATTCCGCTTTCAAGATATGTGCTGGCTTGGCTAGTCGCGTTATTTGGGCAGCGTCCTAAGCAATATGCGCTTCTCAAATTATTGGACCTTCAAATTATACGCGAGGACAGTCGTGAGCGCTGTGTTTTGAAAATTCCACAGGTTAAAGCACGGGGTGAGGCAGAACGGAGTCGGTTCCAGGAAATGGACTTAATACCTGAGTTGGCTGCGTTGATGCTTGAGTACAAGAGCCAAATGCTGAACCAATATGTTGGTTTGCTCCCCGACCCCGAGTCTGGTCCTCTTTTTCCAAGTAGGGGAAAGAGCGCTGGCGCGAACGTTAAGGGTTTTGAGTATCACATGTTGGCGGTGACGATAACGGACGAGATTCGTGCCACGTTTTCTAATCTTAGCGCCATCAGCGAAAGAACGGGTGCGCAAATGGTATTTAATGTGTATCGTTTTAGGTACACGTTGGGTACAAATTGTATACGGGAGGGGTTAGGGGTAGCGGGAACTGCACTCAGACTTGGCCATACGACGACTATAAGCGTGCGGCCGTATGTGGCGCTAGCGGGTGCATTCGAGTTACACGATAGGGTCGAGTTTTCTACTGCTGCGCGATTGGGGACTATTGCCCAGGCATTTAAAGGCGTGTTGATAAAAACTGTGACTAACGCAGACTTAGACCCGGCACTTCATATCACCAGTCCTATAATCGACAAATCAATGCAAAAAGGTGTAGGTCGATGTGGCAAGGAGGACTTTTGTGGCTTTAATAAGCCGATTGCTTGCTACACTTGTTTTCTCTTCAATGCATGGCTGGATGGCCCACACCAGTTAGTGTATGACTACCTTGAGAAAGATAGAGCTCGGCTTTTGAAGGCCGGCTGCTCAGCGGCCATTGTCAGCGTGAATGATAGGGCAATGATGGCCGTCGCCAGCGTAATTGTTCAGTGCGCTGATGAATATTCGAAGAGGTCGTCTTCAGGTGACGTATCGTGACATCCTCAGCAACATTTATCCCATTTCCGAGCTCGACGGCGTTACTAAATCTTCGTAGGTTTGTTGCTCTGTGTCGGGATGAACTGACCGTCTATGGGGCAATAGATTTTGACGCGGACAAATGGGAAGTCGGAACGGCGCTTAATTCGGATAACAAACGTGGGAATAGCAGCATTTCGTTTTGCACCTTTCTTACAGCGCGGTCTCGTGCCAATAAAGTGCCCTTAGCCGCCGGATTTTCAGATTTTGCTAAGGGCTATATTCGATATATGCATGCAATCGAGCCTGTAAGTGCCACGCCGACCTTGACACGACTTAGGGCCTTACAAATGGTCGAGCAGGCGTTAGTTGGAAGGGGTGAATTCTGCCCTACGAAAATCACGTCGACCACTTTTGATGAGGCGGCAAGCCTTGCAAAAAAACATTTTGGTGTCGGTAAGGCCTATCAAATTGGGAATGCTCTTAGCCGTCTAAGTCGCTTCATTGATGACAATCGGCTGTCGAGAGTGGGAAGTGCATGGACTAACTTTTTAGCTGTACCAACTGATTTTTCTGTCAAGCTTGGTATTGACTTCGATGAGCGTCGCAGCGAGAAACTCCCGATGCAAGAGCATTTGGAAGCATTGGGAGAGGCGTTCCATCGAGCTGAGAAACCTCGTGACTTGCTGGTGTCGTCCGTCTTGGGTCTGCTTATTTGCCAGCCAGGTCGACTAAGTGAAGTGATACGTCTGACTGTCGACTGTCTGGTTCCAAGGGGGGACGGCAAGCCTGGGTTCCTGCTGCGCTATTGGGCCGCTAAGGGCGGGGGGGCAATTCTAAAGCCGGTGTCGGCGACTATGTCTGCGGTTGCACAGGAGGCCGTTAAGAGGCTGGTCGATTACTCTGCGCCGGCTAGGGCGTTAGCTCGACACTACGAGGCGTACCCTGGTCGACTCTACCTGTCTAAAAAAAACAGTCATTTGCGTTTAAAGCGGTTGCTTTCAGCACGTGAAGTCGACAATATTTTGTGGGGCGATTCAGCTCCGATTGGCGATGGAACGGATGCAGAGTCTGACCGTAAAACACTTTCAGACGTATTGACGTGGTGCGGAAGAAATGACATTGGGGTGGGCGACGATTTGCGTGGCGCCCCCGGAAAAATTAGGGCGATAGACGTGCCGCGGATTCGGTTTGCTGAATTGCAACGAAAAATTATCAGCATGCTTCCTGTTGGATTTCCAATATTTCATAAACGAAGCGGACTTAAGTACAGCGAAGCCTTGTGCATTTCGCGAGTACATGAATATAATCCTCGCAAGAAAACTTTGGTATGCATGTTAAGGCCTGTTGGGGAGTACGAAATCTCTCGGGCTGTTGATGAGAGTACCGCACGTAGTATGCCTTCATTGTTTAAAAGTACCGGCGTGTGTGACAGCGAAGGAAGGCCAATTAGGATTCAGTCACACCAGCTGCGACATTTTTTGAACACGATTGCGCAAAGCGCGAATATGGATGCCTTCGATATTGCGGCGTGGTCCGGGCGAAAGAACGTCGCTCAGAATTCGGCGTATGACCATGTGAGTGCAGCGGAACGTATTGAAGAGATGCGCGATTCTGTTGGACGCGCTACCGCCTCCTTCGCTCCCCCTGTCTCCACAAAGACTTACATCCCGATTCTTCGTTCTGAATGGTTGGCGAAGCGTGTTCAGGCCGGGCATACGACGGATTTGGGATACTGCGTGCACGATTTCGTGATGATGCCGTGCCCGAAATTTGGTGACCATATAAGCTGCGACGAGCATGTGGTCGTGAAGGGGGATGCGGTTGTCGAAACGCGTCTTCGGGCCTCGTTGATGGAAAATCAATTGCTGGTTGAGCGCGCGTTAGCTGCTCTTAACGCTGGCCAACTATCCGCAAAGATTTGGCTGGAAACGCATGAGGCTAATGTCGAGAGGTTCAAGCAAATTGTTAGTATTCTGGATGACCCGCGGGTTGAGGCCGGAGCGCTGATTCGCCTGTCAGGTTCTGAATCACTTTCCAAAGTGGGTGAGGCTGGTCGCCTACGGGCGGCGATGGAAGCCACCACTCCAAGCGTAAGCGTCGGTAAAATAGGGGGTGAGCCTAGAACCCCCTTTGCGAGTCCGGTGATGGTACTTAAAGATGCGAGCGGCAAAGTTTCGGACGAACAGCAGGGCGGCCAGAAGCGACTGCTAAACAGCAGGCGTAAAGGCGTAACGAGGCGCGCAGATAATGAATAAGGTTCGGGCTAAGAACATAGATGACGAGATTGTCCGTGTCGCAGTTCAAATCATTGACGCTTGGCCAACGAATAAACTTACATGGGACTTTCTGATTGAGGCACTGACCGCCGCCGGTCTTCCTACGTACACGCGCCAAGCCCTAGACCGACAACCCCAGATAAAGTCCGCATATACCATTCGTGTGGGAATGTTGCGGGACCAACGGTCACAGCATAAAAAATCGCCAGCGCTTAGCGAGGAAGTCCGCGACCCTCGCGTTCAATCACTTGAGGCGACTGTTACAAGATTGACTGCTGAGAATCGATTTCTTGTAGAAAAATTCATGCGATGGCTGTACAACGCTACAGCGGCTGGGATGTCTACGGACCAGTTGGACCTTCCGTTGCCCGATATCGACCGAAATTCGCGGCCTGATACGGACGTTTCAGTTAAGGAAAGTAAGAAACCCCGTAAAATAAAAAAGTAGAGGACCAATGCGCTTAGACCTCTAGAAGTAGGTCCGAACCCGCAGCTCGGTCGTCTATTGGAGGGCCACGGGAGCGTTCTTAACTGCAGCGCATCCTGAAGCTTGTGGACAGCGAGTCTTGTTCGATGTGCGCTCTGTTGTTCGGATGGCAATACCGGCTTTGTTTTATTCTACTGCTCGTCCATGCATACTTCGGTCGTTGAGGAATCATTGCCGTCTCGTTTGCCGGAGCTGTGGACACTATGTTTGTCACGTACTCATTGTATTTGCGGACACACGTACCATGTATCAGCCTCTCGTAGCACCGTTTAACACGTCAGCAAACGACTCAGATGGGTCATGCTGCTGAGGCACCGTCAGCGGTCCGGACTGCCCTGCAAGTTCCTCGACAACCGAAAGCACACGGGGCGGGGCACCTTCCACGTGCATTTCTGCCGCTCTGAGTACAGCATCAAGTCGACCCGCGCGTAGCGCATCGAGCGGTGTCCCCTGGAGTGATGTCCTGATGCTAGTGAAAAACCAGTATTGAGAACCCGGGTCACGTGGTGACAGCACACGGGCGACCTGTTCAATATCGGTACGCTTCACACTGGCATCTGCATAAAAAGTGGGGAAGAAACTACGCCCTTGAGGTCCGGTAATTGCAAACAGCCTACCTTCTGTCAAGGCATCGCTCAGCCAGTCGCGAGTTACACCGACCTCCTCGCAAAACTCATCAATGCCTAGCAATTCTCTGCTCTCAATCCTTTGCACAACCAGCTGTGCTGCGCGCGCGTAAGCTTCTGCCATGGCGGCGTTGCCAGCGGCGATTGATTCTGGCGTTGGTACCGTGGAGGGCGGGTGCTCCCTCATCCGGGTGAACGCTACCTCGGCAATAAGGTCTTCTTCTTGTGCGCGCTCCCACTCGTCTTTGGTAGGAATTCCTGCATGCTCTGGCCAGTCCGCTGGCAAATAGTCCGGCAATTTCCTAGGCATATCGCCCCCTCTCATCAACTGTCTCGGTAGCAAAGTGACGAGCGCAGCAGGCCTCGAAGTCTCTATGGCAGCAGCAAATCTACGATGTCGATGCCTAGAACGTGGGCCAGCTTTTCCACGTTATCTAATGAAACTGTAGCGGCAGCGGTTTCGACTCGGGACAAAAACACTCTTGAGAGGCCAGATTCTGCTGCAAGTGCCTCTTGGCTGAGACCGCGTTTAGAACGCCACTCGCGTAAATTGCGGGCAAACCGCTCTCGGGCGGTTAAAAATTTGAAGGGAGCGCTCATGTGCCAGCAGCATGTGCGAATCCCCATAGTACGTCTATAAAGTATAGTATACAATATTTCACGATACGGCATGCACATGACCGCTTCGTGAGCAGCACCCTCTGAGGCGATGGAAACGGCTGCCTTCAACCCTAAAAACTTCATTCACAGACTGGACTTTTTATGTCAGTAGCTACGGTAAAACTGGAGCTTTCGCGCCGTACAGGTCGCAATTTGCTGCCCAGCTTTTTTCCTGTTGACCTGCTTATCGCACTGATTCGAGAGTTAGCGCTATTGGTAGACAGCGGGACGAGTGATGAGGAAATTGCTGAGTTAGCGCCTGTTCTCCGGGGCTACATTCGCGAATTGGTAAAGATGCAGGATGAGGAATGGCTGGCGTATCTCGACGAAAACGCGAACGAACTCATCCCCGGTCTTTGCGAGGAGCTATATGTCCACGCTCGCGACGAACTGGTATCAAGATTGGTCGAGTACGACCTCCGAAAAGAGAGCTTAAATGTTCAGTTTGCGAAAGTTTTGGCGCGCCCGGTATGCACTGCAGAGTGTTAGGTAGATGTCGCACTCGAAGCCCGTTCATTGTCGCGAGTTCAGATTGAAGTCTTGCGGATGAGTGGCAACGGCCTTGATGAGGGTTACGAATGCTTAAGAAAATACGTGTGATTTTGCAGGACGAAAAGCGAGCGCCCATATTCCTGGTCAGCTTGGGGATGGGCGCATTGCTGATAAGCCTAATTGCCACGGCCATCGCTCTAGTTTTTCGGTAGGTCGGCGTCCTACTACAGACGGTAAGCCTACCGGGCGGCCGCTCAAATACGCTGGCTAGCCATCAATTCCGATAGAGGCCTATGTCGTGTGTAGTCAGTTCTTTTACCTCGCAACAAGGCCAAGGCCGCGACAGATGGTCTCGCTACACGCTCGGCCGCAAGCTTCCCTAAATCTGCGTATGTGCGTGAGGTTGGCTCCGTTCATGAGGCCGCTGACTTCCACGTGCCGTAGCTTGCGGTGATACTGAGCGGATTCGTCCGTCATTACAATCAAGGGCGAAATGCTCCCTGAATCTGCGTACTCTTGTGCAGGCAATTGGGCAGTTCCGTGCGTCTTTCTAGCACACCTGGACCAGCGCTGCACCGGTAGGGCTGAGCAGGTACACAAATCGGCAGCAGCGTATTGCATTCAACTTTTGCGCGTTGTCGATGGCAAGCTGGGTATCATCTCCCCGGCCGATGCGGGCCTTGAGGCTGTGGCTTCTCGACCGACCGCGATGGCGGTCAATGCGTCAGGTCCTCGCTGTCCCAACTACGAGGGACGTCGAGTCCAGCCAGTCTCATGCATCCAGATTTCTACCTCGTGTGCCCGCCACCGAAGCATTTTCGTCCTATGGATGTACATCCTTGGCGGCACGGCTGTTGGGTTTCGGAGGAGGTCCCGCCTGATTGTATGGGCGCTTCTTCCCAACAATACGGCTAGTTCATCAATTTCCAGATACGTGGTCATCAGGCTGCTCTACAAAGGCTCACCGAAGTCCTGACGAAGTGTCGACTTCAGTAGGCCAATGTGTAGCGAATGGTTTTATGCACGGTTGTATTGCGTATGCCGCAACGACGTTGTAAGCCGCACCGGCTGGGCGAACTGCTTTTGTTAGCCCAGCCACAGTCAGAGCTTGCGGTCGAGTACCTAGCGTCCTGGTATAGCGCGCTCCTGCAGCAGACGCCAAGCAGCTGGGATGACGAACAGCGAGAGAAGCGGCGCCGTCACCATCCCTCCGACCATTGGTGCGGCAATTCGCTGCATGACCTCGGACCCGGCACCATCACCGAACATGATTGGGAGCAGGCCAGCAAGGATGACCGCGACAGTCATTGCTTTGGGACGTACTCGCAACAGGGCGCCCTCACGTATCGCATCCAGAATCAACTCGCGTGTCAGGGGCTGTCCCCCATCTAGGCGAGCCTGAAGTGAATTTCGTAAGTACACCTGCATCACTACGCCAAACTCTGCAGCAAGTCCTGCAAGTGCAATAAACCCAACCGCCGTTGCCACCGATACTGCATGTCCGAGAGCCCAAATAAACCAGAATCCTCCGACTAGGGCGAACGGTACGGTCAGCATAAGCAGCGCGGCTTCAGCAGTGGAACGGAATGCCAGGTAGAGCAGCAGGAAGATGACCAGCAGGGTAAGCGGCACCACTGTCTTAAGCCGACCGGCCGCACGTTCCATGTACTCGAACTGCCCGGACCATCCCACGGCGTAACCAGGCGGCAGCTTCACTTTGTCATGCACCTGCTCCTGCATCGCGCGAACGGCTGTCGACAGGTCAACGCCGCGGACGTCTACATACACCCATCCTGAAAGCCTTGCGTTCTCGCTACGAATCATGGGAGGGCCGTCGGTGACACTTAGCGATGCGACGTCGCCGAGCTGAATCTGGGCACCACGTCCGGTCACGATGGGAAGCTCGCGCAAGGACTGGACAGAGTTCCGATAGTCCTGCGGATAGCGTACGTTTATCGGAAAACGTTGGCGCCCATCGACAACTTCTCCAACGTTCTCACCACCGATTGCCGACGACACGATGGTCTGTATGTCCGCGACGCTCATGCCGTACCTTGCTGCGCGAAGTCTGTCGATGTCGATGTCGATATACCGGCCGCCGCTTAGCCGCTCAGCAAGGGCAGAGGTGACACCTGGGACTGTCTTTACTGCCGCCTCAACTGCGGTAGTAATCTTGTCGATTTGAGCCAGGTCGGGGCCTGATACTTTGACACCGACTGGGGTTTTAATGCCGGTGGAGAGCATGTCAATGCGATTGCGAATCGGCGGCACCCAGACATTCGAGAGCCCGGGAACCTTCACAACTTTGTCGAGCTCCTCTACGAGCTTCTCTGGCGTCATGCCCGAACGCCACTGGTCTCGTGGTTTGAACTGAACCGTCGTTTCGAACATTTCCATCGGAGCTGGGTCGGTCGCGGACTCTGCGCGACCAGCTTTGCCGAATACAGTGGCCACCTCGGGAACGGTTTTGATGAGGCGGTCTGTTTGCTGGAGCAGCTCGCTGGCCTTCGCTGCAGAAAGCCCTGGAAGCGCTGAGGGCATGTACAGCAGGTCCCCCTCATTCAATGGGGGAAGGAATTCTCCTCCCAGTTTCGAAATAGGGATAGCCGTCAGCAGTAGTGCAATCAAAGCCATGCCGAGCGTTGTCCAAGGATGTTTCAAAGTTGCTTCCAGAAGTGGCCGGTAGCCTTTGATAAGCAGCCGATTTACTGGATTGGACTCCTCGCTGGGTATGCGTCCCCTGATGAGGTAACCCATCAGCACTGGTACCAGCGTAATTGAAAGTGCAGCTGCCGCGGCAAGCGAATACGTCTTTGTGAAGGCGAGAGGTGCAAACAGTTTGCCTTCTTGCGCCTCGAGGCCGAACACAGGAATAAACGAAAGCGTGACGATGAGAAGCGAGAAGAAGAGTGCAGGACCGACTTCCACGGACGACTTCGCGATGACGTCCCAGCGGGTACGAGCGTCGAGGCTCGTTTTCGGATGGGCGTGCGCATGCGCCTCCAGGTGCTTGTGCGCGTTCTCGATAAGTACTAGAGCAGCGTCGGTTGCCGCCCCGACCGCGATAGCGATGCCGCCGAGGGACATGATGTTTGCATTCACACCTTGGTATCGCATCACAATGAAGGCGGCGAGTACTGCGAGTGGAAGTGTCACGACAGCGACGAGCGCACTCCTAACGTGGAAGAGGAAGACAGCGCATACGATAGCGACGACCACGAACTCTTCGATGAGCTTGTCACGCAAGTTCGCAACCGACGCTGAAATCAGTTTCGAACGGTCGTAAGTGGTCACGACTTCGACACCTTTCGGAAGGGACGCTTGAAGTGTCGCTAGCTTGGCTTTCACTGCTTCGATGGTGTCGAGCGCGTTTTTCCCCGAGCGCATAATGACAACGCCGCCTGCTACCTCTCCTTCCCCGTTCAGCTCCGCTATCCCGCGGCGCATCTCTGGTCCCAGGCGGACCGAGGCCACGTCGCGAAGCAGGACTGGCGTGCCCGCATCGCTCGCATTAAGAACGATATTTCGGAAGTCCTCCAACGAGCGCAAATAACCGTGGGAGCGCACCATGTACTCAGTTTCGGCCATCTCGATGACAGAACCGCCTGACTCTTCGTTTGCATCTTGGACTGCTTCGAGTACCTGGGCGTGCGACATGCCAAACACCCGCAGCTTGTCCGGGTCGAGCACAATCTGATACTGACGGACCATCCCACCAATGCTCGCTACCTCGGCAACGTCCTGCACGGTCTTGAGTTCGAATTTCAGGAACCAGTCGTTGATAGCGCGAAGCTGGCTAAGGTCGTTCTTCCCACTTCGGTCGACTAAGGCGTACTCAAACACCCATCCAACACCGGTGCCGTCAGGTCCTAGTTCTGCTCGCACGCCGGCGGGCAAGCGATTCTGCACCTGGTTGACGTACTCGGTAACACGTGAGCGCGCCCAGTACAGGTCAGTATCGTCATCGAACAAGACGTAGACGAATGAGTCTCCGAAGAACGAGTAGCCGCGAACGGTCTTCGCTCCCGGCACCGAGAGGAGAGCCGTCGTTAATGGATAGGTGACCTGGTCTTCGACTAGCTGCGGCGCCTTGCCGGGATACTGGGCTCGGATAATGACCTGAGTGTCTGAAAGGTCGGGAAGGGCGTCGAGGGACGTTGCGCGCAAGGAGTAGACGCCCCAGACCGCTACCAACACGGCCGCAATGAGAACCCAGACACGCCCTGCGATTGACGCCCGTATGATGCGGGCAATCATGGCTTACCTCCGGCCGCGGCCACAACGCTTTTGAGCTCATAACCGTCTTCGCTTTCGACAAACGAGAACTGGACGGTCTGGCCAACCTTGATTTCCTTGAACGAATCAGGCTTCGGCTTCTTAAAGTCCATCGTCATTGCAGGCCACTGCAGAGTGGCGATAGGGCCATGCGACAGCGTTATCGCTTCGCCAGTTACCTGTTCGACTTTGCCAGTTCCTTGGTGGGATGGTGACGATGGTTGGACAGGTTTCTTCGTATCTGTCGTCTTAGGGGACATCGACATCTGTGGCATTGGACTTGGTTGCGCGTCCGGTGCCGGTGCGCTTGGACTGACGTCTGTAGGGGGCATCGAGGCGTCGGTCACAAGCTTCGGCAGTATCGACTTCAGATTCGCTTCCGAATCAATCAAGAATTGACCAGACGCTACTACGCGCTGGCCTTCGCTCAGCCCACTGAGAATCTCAGTTTCGTCGCCGATTTCTCGTCCTGGAGCGACAATCACTGGGCGCATGCTGTTCTTCTCGTCAGCAACAAAAACGATGGAGCGTTTACCCGACGCGATGATGGCCTCGGATGGAACAAGGAGACGGGATTCAGGTTTCGCAGCGCTGAGCCTGACTCGCATAAGCATTCCCGGAATCAAGCTCCCATCCTTATTGTCCAATTCCAGTCGAGCTTGGGCTGTCCGGGTGGTGGTACTTACGCCTGGCAGAATCTCACGTACTTTGCCCTGGTAAGTGCGCTGTGGGTCTCCGCCGAAGGTTGCGGTTACCTGCATACCAGGACGCGCTGAACCGATAACTGCCTCTGGCACTTCAGCAAGCAGCCAAATCGTTTTCATACCGATGACTTTTGCAATCGTCATCCCAGGCGTAACCTGCGCCCCTTCTCGGACCGCTAGTTCGGTGACGACGCCGGAAACTGGAGAGGAGAGCGATAGGTGGCTTTGTGGTCGACCTGTACGGTCCATGGCCGCCACCATCGAGTCTGGGATAGATAGGGCACGCATCCTTTGGCGAGCTGCAGCCGTTAAGGTGGTGTCGCCGCTGCGCTTCAGCATCAGATACTCCTCCTGCGGAGCCAGCCAGTCTGGGACATAGATAGACGCAAAAGCTTGTCCGCGCTTCACTTGCTGTTGTGGTGCGCGTACATGTAGCTTATCGACGAAGCCTGCCACGCGGCTCTGTACAACTTCGGCTTTGCTTTCATCGAACTGGGTACTGCCTACAAGTTCAAGAGAAGCCGCTTGCTCGGCGCGCCGGACGGTCGCAAATCGAATGCCGAGGTTTTGTTGAAGTGACGGTGAGATTTTTACGCCGGCCGCTTCACCACCTTCCTCTGCGTACACAGGGACGAGCTGCATATCCATGAAAGGGCTCTTGCCTGGTTTGTCGAAGCGCTTGCCTGGGACCATAGGGTCATGCCAGTACAGGACTCGTTTCCCTGTGGCTGGGTCGACGTTAGACGCTGGCGAGGCCGTTAATGGCGCAGTACCGCGCGTGCTAGTACCGGTTCCCGATACAGTCGCTCTCGTGCCCGCCCAGTAGCCGCCATAGGCAAGAAGGGAACCTGCGACGATGAGGACTGCAACTCGTGATTTGTTGACCTTGTTCATTGTGCTGCTCTCGATTGCGTTGCGATGTCATGCGGGATTAGGTGTAACTCCAAGCTCGCCCAGATAAGGGCGGCTTCCTCTTCTAGTGCATTCACTTGCAAACGCTTTTCGAGCAAAGCACGCTTGGCCCTGAAAACCGCAGTCAACGTGCCTGTGCCAGCGCGGTAGTCAGCAAGTGCCAAGTCACCCTGTTGATTGACAGTTGGGAGCAGTTCCGAATTGAGCTGCGCAATACGGCGCTTGCGGCTTTCGAGTTGAGCCGACTGCACCTGTATCGTCGACTGCATGTCAACCAGCGCTTCTTCATATTCCAGTCTGGCTTTCGTTCCGAGCTCGGACTTCTCCGCGATGTCACGGTCCTGTCGCTGGGTTCGGTTGAGGGTTAGCGGAATGCTCACGCCGAACGACACCATGTTCGAGTACTGGCTGCTACGTTGGGCAAAGCCGGCTTCAAACGACCAATCAGGATTACGCTCACGGACGGCCACCGCTTTGTCAGCGTCAGCGAGGCTAACTGCACGGCGCGCGTTGAGAACGGTAGGATGATAGCGTTCAAGGTCCGAGGCCGGCAGAGTCGGAACGTGTGTTGTGAGTTCAGGGGGCGTGTCTGCCACCCCGACAATGTCCGTGCGCGTCCATCTGCGCAGGTTAATTCGCGCAGTTTCCAGCTCCTGCTCCGCCGCGTGTATCGAGTCGCGACTCAAGATTAGTTCCGTCTTCGCCTGCAGCACATCGCTAGCCGAAGCCTTGGCGCCGCGATGTGCCGCCTGAAGGGCTGCGAGGTCTTGTTCCATCTGGCGTGCAACGGACCGTGATAGCACTACTGCCCGCTGTCTGTACAGAACAGTTAGCCAAGCTTTGCCGGCTTCTTCGCGTACAGTCGCGACCTTTTCGAGGTATGCACCTTCAGCGCTCTCCGTCGCGCGTTGAGCGCGTTCTGACCGCGCTTGGCGTTTGTCTCGGGAGACCCATTGCTGTTCGATGCCAATCCGACGCATTGTCATGAAGTCGGCATTGGGACGGAATTTGTCGGGACCCGACACAGGCAGATTGTCGAGGCCCAGCTTAAGCATCGGGTCCGGTAGTTGGTCGGCTCTTGCTGCCGCCTGAGAACTTGCCGCGACCGAAGCACGAGAGGCCTTGGCAGAGGCGGAGGCAGCTGCCGCTAGACGTAGCGCCTCGTCGAACGTGAGCAGCGTTGGGCTGGCGTTAGCTAGGCTCGAGGTAAGAAGCAGTACAGCCGCGAGCAGGGTGTGGCGTTTCCGTGCAGTGGCGCATAGCACGGATGTATACAACGTGAAAATAGAAAGCATAAATCCTCCGCGAATGAAAACGAGCGCCGGCGGCAATAGCTAGCCGGGCGTTAAGCAGGCGGGGAGGAAATTAGATTCGGATTCTGAGCGTACGGAGGTACGGCGGGGCGACGCCAGGCTCGGGAATCTCGCCAGACCACGACGTGGGCGACGCCATCTGCAGCAGGGGTACAAGGATTCGCACTAACGCTGGATTCGAGAGCGGTGCCAAACCTGGAGGTCCGCTGTGGTGCTCCAGCGATGCTTTGGTGTCTGCAGAAAGTTCAGCGCAATGCACCGGTTTTTCGATATCCATGCCAGCACATGGCATGCCGTCCATCATCTGCGAGTCCATCACTTTCGTCGTCAGCTCTGGACAGACGTACGAAGCCATGGCAATTCCCGTATTGAAAACGGTAAGCACCAACAACAGAGCAACGTAGCGGAAGAGTGACGGGAAAGAGCGCCGCATTGGATGGAATTATCTAAACAGTAATCATGTAGGCACCGATTCTATCCCAGTCTTGTGTCGAGTTCAGAGCTTTTCGACCTTACGTTCGACTGCAACAAGTCCTTGACCTTACCATCGCTGGAAGGTCTATCCTTCTTTTAATCGAGGACCGGAGAATCAAAATGAATGCAGTCATCAAACCTACCGTCGCAGCGGCGGCCTTCACTTTCCCAGTGGGCGGCATGACGTGCGCCTCCTGTGTCGGCCGTGTTGAGAAAGCCTTGAAGGCCGTTGCTGGTGTAGAGCGCGTTGCTGTCAATTTGGCCACAGAAAAGGCGACCGTTCACGTTGTCTCAGGGGTGAGTCCCAATACGCTCTATACCGCTGTCGAAAAGGCTGGTTATGAAGTGCACAGTGAAACGTTCACACTCTCGGTCTCTGGAATGACGTGCGCATCCTGTGTGGGGCGTGTCGAGAAGGCACTCAAGAACGTGCCTGGCGTAACCGATTCCTCGGTGAATCTCGCGACCGAGAAGGCACGTGTCACCGCTGTCGGCGTGACAGTTGAGCAGTTGATTGGAGTTGTCGAAAAGGCCGGCTATCATGCTGTCGCCGCAACTGACGCCTCTGCTCAACAGGACGCTCTGCAGAGCGGTTTCCCAACTTGGTGGCCGGTTGCGGCGGCAGCGCTACTAAGTCTGCCGCTCGTGTTGCCGATGCTGCTTATGCCGTTCGGCTTAGACCTGGCTCTACCTGGCTGGCTGCAGCTGGCGTTGGCAACGCCAGTCCAGTTTTGGCTAGGCGCCCGATTCTATAAGGCTGGCTGGAAAGCTCTCCTTGCGCGTACAGGGAATATGGACCTCTTGGTCGCTCTCGGGACCACCTCGGCGTACGGGCTGTCGGTGTATCTACTTCTCACACAAGGCAATCATGAGGGGATGTCGCATCTTTACTTCGAGACCTCCGCCGTCGTGATTACGTTAGTTCTTCTCGGCAAATGGTTAGAGGCACGAGCGAAACATCAGACTGTCGCCGCATTGCGTGCCCTTGAGTCGTTACGTGCCACAGTCGCATTGGTACGACGAGGTGGCCATGATGCCGAGATTCCAGTTGGACAGGTCGTCGTTGGTGACCTGGTCATTGTCCGGCCAGGCGACCGTGTACCGGTCGATGGCAAGGTCGTCGAAGGTACCAGTCATCTTGATGAATCGCTGCTTACCGGCGAAAGCCTGCCGGTCGCGAAAAACGTCGGCGACCTGGTCACCGGTGGTGCAGTGAATGCCGAGGGCATGCTTGTCCTGCAGGCCACTGCGGTTGGCGGCGACACTATGCTGTCCAATATCATCAGGCTCGTCGAAGACGCGCAAGCGGTCAAGGCACCAATTCAGCGTTTAGTCGACAAGGTCAGCGCCGTGTTTGTACCGGTTGTTCTCCTTATTTCAGTTGTGACCTTTTTCGGGTGGGGCCTGCTGACGGGCGACTGGCAGCAAGCGCTACTCAACGCCGTAGCAGTGCAAGTTATCGCTTGTCCTTGTGCACTCGGTCTTGCGACTCCCACTTCGATAATGGCAGGAACTGGCGTCGCAGCACGTTACGGGATTCTCATCAAAGACGCGGAGGCGCTTGAGACAGCGCACGCAGTGAACGTGGTGGCTTTCGATAAGACCGGCACCCTGACTGAGGGCAAGCCAGCTGTGGTTGCTACCGAAGGAATTGGAAGAACCGAAAACGAGGTTCTCTCCCTAGCGCAGGCTGTCCAGCAATATAGTGACCACCCCCTTGCGAAGGCGGTTGAAGCAGAAGCTCAGAAGAGCGGAGTTAGGAGGCTTCCAGCCACGAATGCACAGGCACTTCCCGGTCGAGGCGTTCGCGCCGACGTCCAAGGGGCGACGGTTTTTCTGGGAAACCGTAGGCTGTTGGAGGAGATAGGCGTCGTGCTCAGCGATATTGACGCGTCGGCAGCGCGCCATGAAGCCGCCGGCCGAACGGTCTCTTGGCTTGCTGTGCAACAGAATGGCAAAGTCGAGCTGGCTGGATTGCTCGCGTTTGGGGATACGTTGAAGCCATCGGCCAAGGCTGCAGTGAGTCGTTTGAGAGATATCGGCGTGGCCTCAGTCATGCTTACCGGGGACAACGCTGGTAGCGCTCGAAGTGTAGCCATCGCTGTAGGTATAGACGATTTTCGTGCCCAGGTGCTCCCCTCTGACAAGGCCGATGTAGTAGCCGCGCTAAAGAGCGGTGGCAAGGTCGTCGCAATGGTAGGCGATGGCATCAACGACGCGCCGGCTCTTGCATCTGCAGACGTTGGGATTGCTATGTCTACCGGCACGGACGTAGCGATGCATACCGCAGGGATTACGTTGATGCGGGGAGACCCGAGGCTGGTTGCGGATGCTATCGACATATCGAAGAAGACGTACCGGAAGATTCAGCAAAATTTAGGCTGGGCCTTCGTGTACAACATTGTAGGCATACCACTTGCTGCCCTGGGCTACCTCAACGCAATCATTGCAGGAGCTGCAATGGCTCTCTCAAGCGTGTGCGTAGTATCGAACGCGCTGCTTCTCCGCCGGTGGAAGCCGGCCTTTGCTATCGGAGGTAAATGATGAACATCGGACAAGCTGCCGACGCCTCAGGCGTTACCGCCAAGATGATTCGGTACTATGAAAGCATAGACCTGATTACGGCTGCGAATCGCACTGACTCTGGTTACCGTCAATACACTACGAATGACGTGCAAACCTTACGCTTCATCAAACGCTCTCGCGACCTGGGATTCTCAATTGAGCGCATCAAAACCTTGCTAAGCCTCTGGCAGGACCGCGGCCGACATAGCGCAGACGTGAAAGAGTTAGCCCAGAGATACATCGCTGAGCTCGATGAGGACATTGCGAAACTTCAGTCGATTCGGGCTCAGTTATACCACGTGGCCAACAACTGCCATGGCGACAGTCATCCAGATTGTCCGATTCTTGATGAGTTAGCGAAGCCACATGCCTGCGCTTAGCTCGGGCGCTCGCTGGAGGTGAGGTATTTGGGTTGGGAACTTTTGCGAAGCAGGATGCCGGTTGCGGACACTTGGTCAGGCGCATGCCAAGTGAGTAGTTGCGAAAGCGAGGCAGAGCGGGTTGCCCGCTCTGCCTGGTGGCATTAGGAGCCAGCGGCTTCTATCACCGGGTAACCAGCATTGATGATTGCCGACTTGACGGCATCGAAGTCCATATCTGTAGCTACGCGTACTTTCTTACTTGCGAGGTCGACCTCGACACGAGCAGCGCCGTCGAGAGCTTGCACCGCCTGTGTAACACCGCGGACGCATCCTCCACAGTTCATTTTTAGGACATTCAGTTCATACATAACAGCTCCTTGGAAGGGTGGGATTCCAAGATAGTGGTTGCTACGATGGGAAGGTCAAGACCAAATTTCGAGAGGAAAGTTTGGTCGCGCCATGTCAATAATTGATGGGCTACTTGCTGCGATAATGTCCGCGAACGTAAGTGCCGTCACGTCGGGTGTACCCGCTTACATGTGTTGTCTTAGGCCGCATAGTGGCCGAGCTAATGTCTCCGTAGCAGGACCCATTCTCAGCGCAAGAAGGTCCGCTTGGCGCGGGCAACGGAGCTGACTCAGCTGCCCCCGAAACTAGAGCCGTAGTTGGTGCATGGGGCTTGATGGACGCGCTGTAAGGCCTCTCGTACGCAGGCTGTTTACCACCTGTACTATTGGATTCGGCGCGCGCATGCGACGCGTTCGCAGTGCGCCCTGACGCCGGAGGTAGTGTGGCTGACGCCCTTGCTGTGTAGATACAACTGCTGTACCCCTTCTGGCAGTTGTACGAATTCCGACGATATGCAGACTGTTCAACCGTGGTGCGCTGGATGTCTGTGAGAAGACTGGTATCGCAGGTAGAGTATCCGCTGTTGCAGTTTCGGAAGTTGCGAGTAAGGCCGGATACCTCGGCTTGCTTGCGCTGCGCTGCTGTCAGCAGAGCCGTATCGCACGCCGAATAACCTTTGTCGCAGTTCGTGAAATTTCGGTCCAAGGCCGAGACTGCAACTTTTCCCTGCTGTTGCTGGGTCAGCAAAGTCGGGTCGCAGGATGAATAGCCGCTGTCGCAGTTGCGGAAATTTCGCTTTAGATGCGATTCGCTGACTTGAACTTGCTGGGACGGTGTCAATAGGGATTGGTCGCAACTGCTGTAACCGCTATCACAGTTACGGAGGTTGCGTGCCAGGGCCGAGCCATGAACCTGTGCTCGCTGACGTTCTGTCAGCAGACCCAAATCGCAACTAGAATACCCGCTGTCGCAATACCGAAAATTTCGCGTCAGGGCGGACTGGCGTACTTGCTCAAGCTGCGACGCGTTTAAGAGGGATACGTCACAGCTTGAGTAGCCAGCTTCACAGAAGCGATAGTTTTGGCTGAGTTTCGCATCCTGGGCGCCTGCGTGTGCGGACACGAGAAGCAACAGTGAAAGCAGAAGGCGGACGAGGTTCATTAGTTGGATGAGGGCGGTGAAGTGTAATTAATTGCAAGGTGCAAGGACAGAATATATCGTTGCTCAGCATAAGTACTACTTTTTTGCACTAATGACAACTGCCATCGGCGCGCGGCGGGGCATACATCGTTTTTCTTATCGGGGAGTCTACGATTTCGCTTGACCTTCCCATTGTGGGAAGCTGTATCGTTCAATTTGCGTCGCCTTGACGATATAAACGACCGTGCTACACTCTCGACCAATGAATCGCACCCTGAAAACCTATTTGCTATGGCTGCTAATTGCCGTGATGCCCTTCCAGGCATTCGCGGCAAATGTGCTGCGCACTTGCAATTCTGGCCATCAGGGCATGACCATGGTCGCAGCCACCTCGATGGACCACAGCGACGCGTCGGCAAGTTCACACGATGCCGTTATGGACCAGCAGTCAGGTGATGAGGAAGAGTGCTCAGAAATGGCGTCCTCAGACGACCAAGATAACGACGCTTCCAAATCGCTCAAACATGGGTCATGCAGTGCTTGTGCTGCGTGCTTTGTTTGTGCCGTTGCACCACCGCAATTGTTGACCTTCAAACCTTCCTTCAATAGCGCTGAGGTCTATGTGACCTTTGGCTCTACTCTCGTCGCCGGTTTCATTCCCGACAGTCTCGAACGTCCCCCTCGGCTTCTCGCCGCTTAATCGTTTTCGGTAGCAACGACGCGCGTACTCGCTCGTATTCCGTTGTGCTTTTGTCGCGCATTACTGCTGCGCGTCTACTTTCGATTATGGGACGACTATGTTCTCCAAACGTTTTGTTGCCGCCAGTGCGGTAGCCGTAACATCGTTCGCGTCCGTCGCGGGCGAGCCACCAGCTTCACTCAAAGCGGCCGACCCGGCTGCGCAGGTTTCACAAACGACGTACACGTCTGCTTTCTCTACTTACATACCGGCTGCTACGGATAACGTCTCGCCTGACAAAGTTTGGAAAGAGGCTAACGCTACTGTCGCGAGTGAGGGTATGCACGGTGGCGCTCATGCGGGCCACGCGCCAGCAGCGCAAGGTGCAGGGAGCCACAGTGGCCACACGATGCCGACTCAAGGCGCGACTTCGGGCGCCCATGCCGGCCACGGAACACCAGCCGAACCGGCTGGCCAGACCCCACATGCGGGTCATCAGATGCCAGCTCAAGCTATCGCTCCAGCGGCCCCGACTGGCCAACGTTCGCCGGCAGCGCATACAGGCCATCAAATGGCACCGGCGGTAAAGCAGGACCCCCACGCAGGGCACCAGATGGCACCAATGACTAAGCCGGAGCCACACGCGGGTCATCAAATGGCGCCGGTGACAAAGCCTGACCCACACGCCGGGCACCAGATGGCGCCGGTGCCAAAGCCCGACCCCCATGCAGGACACCAGATGGGCCAGGAAAAAATGCCGGCCAATGCTACTCGCCCAGCCCCTGCAAAGGGTGCGGCGAATGAGGCGTCGCATGAACAGCATCAGCAACAAGGAAAAGAGACGAAAAAATGAAGCCTATCGTATTCACACCATTACTCAAGACTTCCAGTCTCTTGCTGGCCGTATCGGTTTTAGCCGGATGTTCGACGTTGTCCAATGACGGCGGGGCGAGCGACGTCTCGAAGTTGACGCAGCCCCGTATCGGCTTTGGAGTGACCGGCGAAAGAACCGACAGCGACGCGCAGGCTAGCTCTGCCCAAGTCTCCAAGCTCCTGGCAGCGCCGTTGACGCCTGATTCTGCGGTGCAGATTGCATTGCTCAACAACCGCGGCCTTCAAGCTTCGCTCGCTGAGCTCGGTGTATCCGAAGCCGACTTTGTCCAAGCCGGCCGTATGCGTAACCCGGGCTTTTCATTCAGCCGGATGCGTGGCGGCGATGAAGTCGAAATCGAACGTAGCGTGATGTTTGACCTTATTGGTCTGCTGACTATTCCACTGCGAAGCACTATTGAGCAGGGCCGATTCGAGCAAGCCAAGATAACGGCTGCATCAGAAGCAGTTCGTCTGGCTGGCGAAACACGTCGTGCGTACTTCAGCGCTGTTGCAGCTGCTCAGACAGAGAAATTTATGAGCCAGGTAGTGACTTCTGCCGAGGCTGGAGCCCAGCTCGCACAGGAGCAAGCCAAGGTTGGCAACTGGAGCAAACTGGACAGGGCACGTGAGCAGGCTTTCTACGCGGAGGCGACGACGCAGTATGCCCGCGCCCGGCACGCTGCTACGGCAACGCGAGAGCAACTTGCCCGCTTACTAGGCCTCTGGGGTTCGAACGTCAACTATAAGATTCCCGACCGTCTGCCAGACCTCCCCCAAAAGCCGAATGAGCCGGGGGCGCTCGAGGCTCTTGCGATGGAGCAGCGACTCGACATCCAGATTGCGAAGCGGGACGTTGATGCTACCGCTCGGTCACTGGGCCTGACGAACGCTACAGGCTTTATCAATGTTCTGGACGCTGGATACGCCAACAAAAGCACTACCGGCGCGCCTCGTGAGAACGGCTACGAAATATCGCTTGAGCTACCTATCTTCGACTGGGGTGGGGCTCGACGTGCTCGTGCGAAGGCAACGTACATGCTCTCGGTCAATCGCACCGCCGACGCTGCTGTTCGCGCGCGCTCGGAAGTGCGAGAAGCGTACTCGGCGTACCGCACGACCTATGACGTCGCCAAGCACTATCGCGACCAGGTGGTCCCGCTAAGAAAGCAGATTTCGGAAGAGGTCCTCCTTCGGTACAACGGGATGCTTGCCAGTGTTTTCGAATTGCTGGCTGACTCGCGCGACCAAATCACGAGCGTCAACGGCGCCATTGAAGCGCAACGAGATTTCTGGATTGCAGAGACCGAGCTGCAAGCGGCCATAAACGGCAGCGGAGGGGCCGTTTCACAGCCAACCGTTGCAGCGTCGAGTTCCGCGCCAGCGGCTGAACATTAATTGGAGAGTTGAGATGGTTTCACGTAGAGATTTGTTCACCGGTGCCGCGGCACTGGTCGGGGCCGGGGTGGTTAGCCGAGTCGGCGCAGCATCCCTCCCAGAAGCAGTAATCATGCAGAGCGCTGCGACGCAGGTTCCACCACCGCCACCGAACGGCCGTCCTTACAACCCGGTTGTGACTCTTAACGGGTGGTCGCTCCCATGGCGCATGAACAACGGAGTTAAGGAGTTCCACCTGGTTGCTGAGCCGGTTGTGCGTGAGTTTGCGCCTGGCATGAAGGCAAACCTGTGGGGGTATAACGGCGCGTCACCGGGGCCGACCATCGAAGTGGTCGAAGGTGACCGTGTTCGTATTTTCGTGACCAACCGTCTGCCGGAGCACACCAGCATCCACTGGCATGGCCAACCACTTCCAAATGGTATGGACGGTGTTACCGGTTTGACGCAAAAAGGCATCCAGCCTGGTAAGACGATGGTGTACGAGTTCGAGGCCAAGCGGCCCGGTACGTTCATGTACCACCCGCATGCCGATGAAATGGTGCAGATGGCCATGGGGATGATGGGATTCTGGGTAACCCACCCGAAGAATCCTAACTTCATGAAGGTCGACCGCGATTACGTATTCCTGCTCGGAAGCTACGACATTGAGCCAGGAAGCTTCGTGCCAAAGACCTCGACCATGCTGGACTTTAATCTGTTCACATTTAACAGTCGCGTCTTCCCAGGTATCGACACGATGGTCGCGCGCCAGGGTGAGCGTGTGCGTATTCGCTTCGGCAATTTGACGATGACCAATCACCCGATTCACCTGCACGGGCACGAATTCGAAGTGACTGGCACGGACGGTGGTTGGACCCGGCCGGAATCGCGTTGGCCAGAAGTGACCGTTGACGTTGGCGTGGGCCAGATGCGTGCCATCGAGTTTGTCGCGAATAACCCAGGTGACTGGGCATTCCACTGCCATAAGTCCCATCACACCATGAACGCAATGGGCCACGACGTTCCGACCATGATTGGCGTCTCCCAACGCGACGCTGCGAAGAAGATTAGTTCAATTATTCCGGATTACATGGCGATGGGCTCTACGGGCGGCTCGATGGGTGAGATGGAGATGCCGCTGCCGGAAAACACTCTTCCGATGATGGGTGGCCAAGGCCCCTTCGGTGGAGTTGAAATGGGGGGTATGTTCACCGTGATGAAGGTCCGTAAAGACCAGAAGCGCGGCGACTACAGCGACCCTGGTTGGTACAAGCACCCAGCTGGCACGCTCGCTTACGAATGGAACGGTGCGCCACCTGAAGCAGTTAGAAGTACATCGGCCGGCGGGCAATCCATGCCTGGGCCGAAGCCAGCGCAGAACGTAGAGTTTAACGTCCGCAAGCCGTCAGGCCACTCCGGGCACTGACAGGAAATAGGGTTGCTGAGTAACCGAATCGAACGTGCAACTGGCGGTTAGAAACGACCGCTACCTAACTTGAAAGAAGAGATACCAATGAAAATCGCAAAAATCGTCACCCACTTCGCCGCGGCTACGTTTGCGCTTACCGCCGTCAATGGCGCCATGGCCCAATCGCATGACCACGGAAATCACGCACCTACTGCCATCGCCGGCCAGGAGACGACCATGTCCGACGGCGAAGTCAAGAAAGTAGACAAAGACACCGGCCGCCTCACCATCAAACATGGTCCACTCGAAAATCTGGGCATGCCTGGGATGACGATGGTGTTTGGGGTAAAGGATGCGTCGGCGCTTGATGCCCTTAAAGCGGGCGACAAAATCAAGTTTGTCGCCGAAAAGCTCGAGGGACGATACGTCGTCACGCAGCTCGCAGTTCAGAAGTAAGTAGCCAGCTAGTACAAGGCGTCGTCGTCCTAACTCACCGTCGACGCTAGTCGCAAGGGGATGAGTATGTTTGCAACCAACCAAGGAGTAAATATGAAAATCTCGAAAATCGCACTCGCATCGTTCATGTTCATCGCTATGTCAGCAAGTGCTATGCCACAGCATCAAAGCGGCTCGCACGGCGGCGCCGGACACGAGATGGCGAATATGCACTCGATGCACAAGAGCTCACCGAACGCCGCAAAAGCGCCCTACGAACAGCAGTTTTTGGACACGATGGCAATGCATCATCAGATGGCGATGCATATGGCCAGCTTGGTAGACAGTCGTACTGACAGCCAGCATCTCAAAGACATGGCTAAGAAGATGATGGCCGAGCAGGAAAAAGAGATTGCCCAGCTCAAGGGATGGAAAGAGCAGTGGTATGCCGGCAAGCCGGAGGCGATGAACATGAAGATGCCAGGGATGCCGGAGTCGATGAAAGGGATGTCAAGCGAAAAGCTGACTTCCGCCAAGGGTGAACAGTTCGACCGGCAGTTCGTGGACATGATGACCCAGCACCACAAGGGCGCCATCAAAATGGCCCAAACTGCAGCGCCAAAACTCCAGCATGCCGAAGTTAAGGAGTTTGCGAACAAGCTCGTCGAAATGCAGAAGAAGGAAGTAGCGCACATGGCTGAGATGAAAAAATCTTGGGCAGCGCCGAAGAAGTAAGAAGTTCGAGAGCAGTTAAGAGCACGACAAGTCTAGTAATCGAAAATCGGCTTGTCGTGCTGCCCCCAACCATTACAAACATATAAAAATCTATGCGCCAAACACTTTTTGCCATCGCGCTCTCTGCCGCGTCCCTCCAGGCATTCGCTGCGACTCCACTCGAAACCGTCTCTGCGTTTCATGACGCGCTGTCAGCGGGGAAGGCTGATGCGGCTACCGTCTTCCTCTCCTCGACTATCCAGATTTTCGAGTCGGGTTACGTTGAGCGTTCACGCGACGAATATGCTGGCCACCATCTGCCAAGTGACATGGCCTTTGCCAAAGCGACGAGCCAGACGGTCATTCGCCAGAACGAGCGAATTGAGGGGAATATCGCCATCGTCACACGCGAAACGGAGACAAAGGGCAAGTTCAAAGGAACGAACGTTCACTCGTTTGGGACAGAGACTGCCGTACTGGAAAAGCAAGGTGACAAGTGGCTCATAACGCATGTTCACTGGTCTTCCCGTAAAGCTAAGTAACCAAAACCTACATAGAGGTCAAACATGAAAACCGTTCAAAAAATCGTAACCGCATGTGTCTTTGCGGTAGCTACCCTCGCAGCCCCGCTCGCGATGGCGCACGCAAAGCTTACAGCTTCGAACCCGACGCCAGGAGCTGTACTGGAAACGGCGCCGGCCGAAATTTCTCTGACCTTCAACGAGAAAGTTGAGCAAGCGTTTAGCACCGTGACGTTGACTTATACCGACGGCAAGGTCGTTGAGACCGATAAGGCGAAGGTCGATACCGCCAACCCAGCAATTGTGCGTCTCCAAACCAAAGGTCTGTCTACTGGCACTTATACCGTTAAATGGGCCGTCGCTGGTCACGACGGTCACCGCCGCACGGGCACGTTCTCATTCTCGGTGAAATAAGTGGATAGCGTCCTGGGCCTTCAAGTTGGGTCAGTCGTCGCCTTGAACGCCGCGTTCGCGTGGCTTGTCGGCTCATGGCTGGCGCGCCGTTGGCTTGTGGCGTCAGGTGTCTCACGTACCGACGCTGAAGCCCTGCTACGCTCAGGCGACATCGCCGCAGCTACACTCGGCGTACTAGGGACGGGCGCTATGTTGTGGGCATCCGCCGCCGTAATGGGCGGTGTTGGCTTACAAGAAGCCAAGGACGTAGTCTGGCAGATGTTGACCATGACAAGCATTGGGCGGGCCGGCTATATCTCATTTTTCGCGATTACCCTAGTACTGGTCATTCGAGCACTTCGTTCGACTGCAGTGTGGCGTGAGTGGACAGTGCTGGCAGGTCTAGGCCTCTTCGCGTTTGTACGCGCGTCAATGGGGCATGCCGGCGAAAACGGTTACTGGACTCTGCCTTTCGCAGCGGAGGTAGTCCATCTGACTGCGATGGGCGCATGGACGGGCTTAGTAGCTGTCTCAGCGTGGAAAGCGATGGACAACGGCGCAGGGCAACCTGACTTGAACCGAAAAGCTCACTATCTGGAATCGATGTCTGCAGCAGCTGTGGTCGCAGTCGTAGCAGTATTCGCAACGGGCTTGTTCAATGCATGGAACAGGGTTGGAACCGTAGACAACCTGTTTGCCAGTAGTCTCTACACGACGGCACTCTTAGTGAAGCTTTGCTTTGTAAGCGTGGCACTTGTCCTCGGTGGATATAACAAGGTGTTTGGACTTGCACGTGCACGGCACTCTACGCCGGGGCTGCAGTCTGTAAGACTTGTTTTGATTGTTGAGAGCGTTGTTCTACTAGCCGCATTAATTGCGGCCGCTGTCCTGACCTCACAGCAGCCACCAGCGGCCATGTGACGTTAGACGGCAGCAGGCTGCTTGGCGGGCGAGGCGCATACTCCACAGTAAGCGACGAGTACTTGCCAAGTAGTTGCCTGGCGCCAGTCTAGCTTCAAAGGACGGACTTCAACCTAGCGTTTTCGTATCTAGGTTTTCCTGACAGTACGGTGTGCCCCAGGTTTTTTCTCGCTGCTAGACTGCCAACATGAAACGAGGTCTTTTCCGCGTGTGCATGCTCTGGCTCCTACTGGTGGCGGTCCCTCTACAGGGACTAGCTGCTGTGGTAGGAGGGTGCTGCGTACGCGCACAGACACAGTCGATGATTTTGGTGCCTGGGGGAGGTGAAGCGAGAGTAAATTCGAAGATGCCGTGCGAAGACACAGGCAGTATGCAGATGGTTGAGGATGACTCGACCGGCGAACCTTCCCAACTGCATCCAAAGAAAACCGGCTCATGCAAGCCTTGCGCAGCATGCGGTCTAGGAGCAGGTGCTCCCCCGTCAGTGCACTCGGCCAAAATTCAGTCCTTCAAAAGCGACTCCCCCGTAGTAACTCCCCCTGGCATATTCGCAAGCCACATCTCAGCTGGCTTAGAGCGACCGCCGAAATTCCTCTTCGTAATCCTGTAAGCATTCCAGCTTGTCCCTGGCTGCCGTTTTCGTTACGACGGCCGTCGAACTTGCATGCACTTTATCGCTTTCATTACGTTAAGAGGAAATCATGAATTCCAAACTCTCCGCAAATACCGGAAGGGCAGGTCGCGCCTATCGCTCAGGCTGGAGTCAGGCGGCTGTTGCTGTCACGGCTGCCGGCGCTCTTCTTCTCTCGTCCGCGGCGTCCGCTGAAGGCCCAGGCGATGGAAGAACGGCACGATTTGAGAAGAACTATTTGACCTTCATCATTGACCACCATTACTCGGCCCTACGTATGACGGAACTTGCGGCAGGTAGTGACCGGGTCCGGGACCCGGCCATCATTAACCCTGATGAAGGTACGACACCTACGCCAGGCTACGCAGAAAGCATCCCTAAGGCATCCGCCGAAGAAATTCGTTCGATGTCGCGCCAAGCCAACCGCGGTCAGCGTGAGGAAATTGCAAAGGCCCAGCGAATGCTGCGTGAGTGGTACGGCGTCTCGTACGTGCCTAAGCTCGCCCCCTCCGGGATGCAGATGATTCAAATGCTTGAGCGTACCCCTGCTGGACGCCAGTTTGATGAACAATTTCTCAAGGTGTTTAGCAGCCACCACTTTGCTGCGCTAAGCCCTAGCCTCGAATGCCAAGTCAAAAGCGACCTGTCTCACGATGGTCTTCGCCGGTACTGCGACAACATCGTAACGATGCAGAAGAACTCAATTAACGACATGAGGGAAATGCTGTGCAAGCAGTTCCGTGACTGTGACTTCGTCCCGGTTGCAAACGTACGCAGACTTGATTAACCGTCACCCGCTTGGGTCGTCTCCGACGCGACCCAATTTCGTACTACGAGTAACTTGACCTTCACATTTGGAGAACGACATGGAAATGAATTCTTTTCAAAGCTGTATCGATGCATGCAACGCATGCGCCAACGCATGTGACAACTGCGCAGCAATGTGTTTAAAGGAAGAGCACGTCGCCGCGATGGCAAAGTGCATCGCTTTGGACATGGACTGCGCCCAAGCCTGCCGCTTCGCTGCAGCATTGATGGCGCGTGGGAGCGCACACGCGGCGGCAGCTTGCCGCATGTGCGCAGAAATCTGCGAAGCCTGCGCCGATGAGTGTGGACAGCATCAAATGGACCATTGCCAAAAGTGTGCCGAAGCCTGCCGACAGTGCGCGGCTGAGTGCCAGCGAATGGCAGCTTAAAGCTAAACCCTCTCATAAGTAGGAAGTTCAGATATCGCATCTCACGCGGTATCTGAATGTCTGAAAACCGCTTGACCTTCCAATTATGGGAGGGTTTACAGTGAGTCATCACGCTTTGGTTCAATGAGCTAACTGCAAGTCTTTAGGAGCTACGTATGACGACCGAAACGCATGGCGACCACAAAGCGCATAAGCACTCTGGAGTGCAACTCACAGGTCATGTTCACGTAGGAGACAACATGCCTTCTCCTAACCAGCCGACAGACGCGAAACCGTTCACTGACCCAGTATGCGGGATGAAGGTCGGACCAAACCCTGAGCGAGAAATTACGTTTGGGGGCGAGATTTATCATTTCTGCAGTCCAAAGTGCATGGAGAAGTTCAGGGCCGCGCCGGAGAGTTATTTGGCTGCCGCGAAACCGGTAGACGTCCGTTCAACGGACGCTCCTGCAGGGACGATTTATACGTGCCCGATGCATCCCGAGATTCGGCAGCCCGAGCCAGGCAACTGCCCAATATGCGGCATGGCGTTAGAGCCTGAACTTCCTTCCTTGGACGACGAAGAAAATCCGGAACTGGTGGACTTCCGTCGGCGCTTCTGGTGGACGCTACCTCTGACAGTAGTTGTATTTGCGCTGGCAATGTTCGGCCATGTACTTTTCCCGGCAGGCTTGCCTGGGCAGAACTGGATTGAGTTAGCGCTGAGCACACCGGTCGTTATCTGGGCTGGCTGGCCATTCTTCGTGCGATGGTTCCAGTCCCTGGTGCGCAGGAGCCCGAATATGTGGACGCTCATTGGCTCAGGGGTCATGGCTGCGTATGGCTACAGCGTCGTGGCCACCTTAGCGCCAAACGCTTTTCCGGTCACTTTCGCGAGCCATGGCCGCATCGGTGTCTACTTCGAGGCGGCGGCAGTAATTGTTTCGCTGACTCTGCTCGGTCAAATCCTCGAACTCCGTGCGCGCTCCCAAACGTCTGCTGCTATCAAATCGTTGCTGGGTCTGGCTCCCAAGACGGCGCGCCGCATCGCTTCAGACGGTAGGGAAGAAGATGTTCCACTGACCCATGTACACGTGGGAGATTCCCTCAGAGTTCGTCCAGGCGAAAAGGTCCCGGTAGACGGACTGGTGGCGGAAGGGGAAAGCGCCGTTGATGAGTCGATGCTCACTGGCGAACCCGTGCCCGTAACAAAACGACCTGGTGACCGACTAATAGGCGCAACGATTAACACAAGCGGAAGCCTCGTCATGACCGCAGAGAAGGTTGGGTCAGAAACAATGCTCTCTCAGATTGTTCAGATGGTCTCGCAGGCACAGCGTTCGCGCGCGCCAATGCAGCGCCTCGCTGACTCCGTGGCTGGGTACTTCGTGGTCGTTGTCGCGGCAATTGCGCTTCTGACCCTTGTGGTCTGGGGACTGTTCGGCCCGGAACCAAGCTGGGTCTTTGGGTTCGTTAACGCGGTGGCAGTGCTTATCATTGCATGTCCCTGTGCGCTCGGCTTGGCCACGCCTATGTCCATCATGGCGGCAACCGGCCGCGCGGCAACGCAGGGTGTGTTATTCCGCGACGCTGCAGCTATTGAAGACCTTCGAAAGGTGAATACCATCATCGTCGACAAGACGGGCACGCTAACGGAAGGAAAGCCGGCGTTCAACACCGTTGTCGCGGCGCCAGGGTACGACGACGAGTACGTCCTTGAGCTCGCCGCCAGCCTTGACCAGGGCAGCGAGCACCCGCTGGCTCACGCAATCGTAGCTGAGGCAAAGAGCAGAGGGATTTTGCTATCAAAGCCTGAAAGCTTCGAGTCTGCCAGCGGTATTGGGGTGACGGGTACCGTCGACGGAAAGCGGGTTGCACTCGGAAATACCGCGCTGATGGAGTCTATGGATGTCGACTGGCACGCCCTCACGGGACCTGCTGAGAGCTTGAGAGCCGAGGGTGCCAGCGTAATGTACCTTGCCGAGGGGGGCGTGCTAGTAGGCCTCCTGGCAGTATCTGACCCTATCAAAGCCACGACAGTAGAGGCGCTGACGAACCTCCGTAACGATGGGATAACTGTTGTGATGGCTACCGGGGATGGAATCACGACGGCGCGCTCTGTTGCCTCAAAACTTGGAATAGACGAGTTCTACGGCGAAGTGAAGCCCCAGGACAAGCTCGCATTGGTCGACAAGCTGCAAAAAGAAGGGCGCATCGTTGCAATGGCCGGCGACGGTATCAATGACGCGCCGGCGCTCGCTAAATCAAATGTTGGCATCGCCATGGGTACCGGGACGGACGTGGCCATCAATAGTGCCCACATCACCCTCGTGAAGGGGGACTTACGCGGCATTGCGGTCGCTCGCTCCATCTCTGTACAGACGGTACGGAATATGTGGCAAAACCTCGGCTTTGCCTTCGTCTACAACGCGCTCGGGATTCCATTGGCTGCAGGAGTGCTGTATCCCTTCACCGGACAGCTGTTGTCACCCATGGTTGCCGCGCTCGCCATGAGCCTCAGCTCGGTCTCTGTAATTACTAACGCGTTACGCCTTCGCGGGCATGCGGCGCCGAGCACCCGAGCCATGAGCTCGCACCCAGGATAGGGACCATATGCGAAATTCCGACATCGTTGCCGACAACCAGACAAGCGACTACGACTCGACCAGGTTGCCAGCAGAACAGCTCAACAGTTCCTGCTTTTGCAGCAGCTTGGATAAGTCTGCTTTGAAGTCGGCGTTGTCCTGCGAACTGCACGACAACATGCTTTTCGAGCTGATAGAGGAGCGATGCCCTTATCTGTTCTCGGCACGGCCCGTTTTTATCTCCAGGACTCAGGCGGACAGAATCGAGGAGGTAGTGCGTGCCCTTGAGTCTGTCATTGAGTTGCCCGCGTACCAGGAGCTTGTACTGGCTGATGCGCCCGACATTGCCAAGAGAGGGGCAAACGGCGCACGAGGAGTGTTTTTCGGATACGACTTCCATCCGGACGGCGCGAACCTCGGCCTCATCGAAATAAACACAAATGCTGGAGGTGCGATGCTCAACGCTGCTATGGCAAGGGCGCATCGAACCTGCTGCCTAGACGATACGCAGCTGGCACAAGCTGTCCTTTCCGGCGCAATGTTCGAGGACGAGATAGTGCAGATGTTCCAGGCCGAATGGGCCTGCGCAAAGCGAGCTTCGCCTTTGCGAACCATTGCGATAGTCGACACTCAACCTCAGCAACAATACCTCTACCCGGAATTTATTCTGTTTCAGCGGCTGTTCGCCAAAAACGATATCAATGCAGTCATTACAGACCCGAGTGAACTTGTTTTCAGAGACGGCGCGCTGTGGTTTGGTGAGCTGATGATTGACTTGGTCTACAACCGGCTGACTGATTTCATGCTTGAGGCGCCGGAGTCGCGTGCTTTGCATGACGCGTACTGTGACGATGCGGTTGTACTCACCCCGCATCCTCAAGCTCATGCCCTCTACGCGAACAAGCGCAATCTCACCATACTGAGTGACGCCACAACGCTCGAAGGGCTGGGAGTGCCCCAAGATACTATCGACATATTGGTTGCCAACGTGCCTTTTACCGAGAGCGTCACGACCAAAAACGCGGAACGATTGTGGAACGAGCGACGCAATCTGTTCTTCAAGCCTGTCGCTGGATACGGAGGGAGAGCGGCCTACCGGGGCGATAAGGTAACGAAGCGGGTTTGGCAGGAAATCTTGTCGGGCGAATACATCGCTCAGCGAGTTGTCGCTCCTGGCGTTCGGGTTTCCGGTACGGCTGACAGTCCCGAGACTTTGAAGTTCGACTTGCGCAGCTACGTGTACAACAGCCGAGTCCAGTGGACAGCCGCGCGTGTCTATCAGGGCCAGACCACGAACTTCAGGACTCCAGGCGGCGGATTCGCACCCGTGTACAGCCTGGGCGATGAAGAAGTGACTGCGGAGCTGAAGGCCATCAGTGAGGCAGCAGGCAGCAGGAGCTGCTGCGCTAATGACTGCAAATGACTGAGCGTACCGCCGTTAAACCGACAGCCATTTCAATTTATCAGGACGGAACTACCTGTTATTTGATAAGGAATTTCTCTTTGTCTCGACCGTTGAGCCAACGTGGTGCCCGGCCGCGGCCCGTCCAAGTTGCTCCGGAGTCCGGGTCGCGATACTTAGCCTGAACCGTGCCTTTTTTCTCTGACTGCTTTGCCTTCTTGTTTGGCTCAGCAAAGTCGGATGGCGATAGCTTGTGCGCATCCATGAGCTCACGAACTTTTCGACGGGCATCATTAAGCTCATCTTGGCGTGCTTGCTCGGCAAGAATCTGCAACTTTGCAATTTGTTCCTGGTATTCCTGATAGGTTGGCATAGCTTATCTTTTCTGATATGTGGAGTCAGCAATTTATCACGACAACGCTTGAATCGACTGATACAGCAAATTCCACGCGTGTTTACAACATCGCTTGGTATTGCTTATTAAGTAGTTCTTCCGTGTCGGCGCGCGGGCGTTAATGAAACTGCTAAGATTCTTTATTGCCTGTGCGAAGAAGGGGCCAACAACGCTTACCTTTGCAAATAATGCCAATGCGTAGGTGCATTTAATCCGCAGCGGCCGAGCTATTCCCTCAGCCGCTGCTGGAACCGGTTAAGAGATAATTTCCTGCTTCATGCCAGCCCCCATGACACCATTTCTGCGGCGATAGGCGAACCGGTACAAGATTGGCAGAACAAGCAGCGTCAGCGCCGTAGAGGAAAGAATGCCGCCAATGACGACCGTTGCCAGCGGCCTCTGGACCTCGGCGCCAGTCCCAGTTGCGATGGCCATTGGGATAAACCCGACTGAAGCCACGAGAGCGGTCATAAGCACTGGTCGCAGACGGGTCAACGCCCCATCGTGGATGGCGTCATGAAGTGGCCTTCCTTCTTCCTGCAGGCGTTTGATAAACGAGACCATTACCAGTCCGTTTAGCACCGCAACACCTGATAGCGCAATGAAGCCGACAGCGGCTGAGATTGAGAGCGGAATCCCACGGAGCCATAGTGCAAGCACTCCACCGGTAAGCGCGAACGGAATCCCGGAAAACACAATCAACCCATCTCGAAGGTTCCCGAACATCGCGAAGAGCAGAGTGAACACTAGAAGCAGAGCCAGCGGGACTACAACTTTTAGCCGGCCGGTCGCTGACTCTAACTGCTCAAACTGGCCACCCCACACTGTCCAGTACCCTGCAGGTACCGACACGGACTTTTCAATCGACGCCCGGGCTTCGTTCACAAAAGAACCGATGTCTCGCCCGCGAACGTTCGCTGACACGACAACGCGCCGCTTTCCGCTTTCTCGACTAATCTGGTTGGGCCCAGGGCCAACCTCCAGAGTAGCAACCTCACGCAACGGAATGAATCGCGGGCCAGAGGTCGATTGCTCGAAGCGTGGGAGCGCAATTGGCAGGCGTCCCATCGAATCCAAATCGTTCCTAGTGCCCTCCGGAAGCCGGACTACGATGCCGAATTGACGGTCTCCTTCGAATACCGGTCCCGCTTCCGTACCCCCTACAGCAGTAGCGACAGCGTTCTGGACATCGCTTATGTCCAGGCCATATCTCGATGCTTTGTTTCTATCGATATTTATCGTTAGCGTCGGCAAGCCGGTTGCCTGCTCAACTTTCACATCAGTCGCGCCAGCGACTTTCGCCAAGGCCTTGGACAGTCGCTCAGCAGTTTCGGTGAGCACCTCCATATCATCACCGAACACTTTGACAGCAACGTCGCTACGGACCCCAGAGATGAGTTCGTTAAACCGGAGCTGGATTGGCTGAGAGAACTCGTAGGCGTTACCAGGCAGAGTTGCTGCAGTTGCTTGAATCGCCTCGAGCAACTCGTCGCGGGACTTTTTCGGCTTCGGCCACTGTGCTTCTGGCTTGAGCATCACGTAACCATCAGACATCGTTGGCGGCATCGGGTCAGAGGCTACCTCAGACGTTCCTGTGCGGGCAAACACCCGTTCAATTTCCGGGTGCTTGGCTTTCAGCTCACGTTCGAGCTGAGCTTGCATAGCTACTGTTTGGGACAAGCTTGTACCCGGGATGCGGTTTGCGTTGATGGCAAAGTCTCCCTCGTTCAGGCTTGGCGCAAATTCGCTGCCAAGACGCGTCGCTAGGAGGCCCGAGAGTACGATGCTGACCACAGCGAACGTAATGACAACAGCACCGTTGGCCATGACCTTGCGAAGGAGCGGCTCGTAGAGCCGCTTGGCTTGGTGCATCAATCTGCTTTCCTTCTCCGCCACCGACTTACCGATGAACAGCGCTACGGCGGCAGGAACGAAAGTAATCGAAAGAATCATGGCTCCGAGCAGGGCGATGACGACGGTTATCGCCATCGGATGGAACATCCGGCCTTCAACCCCAGAGAGGGCAAAGATGGGCAGGTAGACCACCATGATGATGAGCTGGCCGAAGAGAAGGGGCCGGCGCGCTTCGCGAGACGCAGCGAAGACCTGTTCGAAGCGTTCGGCTCGAGTGAGAGGGCGACCGAGCCGTCCCTGCGCTTCTGCAAGCTTTCGCACACAGTTTTCGACGATAACCACAGCCCCGTCGATGATGATGCCGAAGTCCAGGGCGCCCAAGCTGAGCAGGTTAGCGCTGACCTTGTACGTGACCATGCCTGTAAAGGTGAAGAGCATCGAAAGCGGTATGACCATCGCAGCGATGATTGCAGCGCGGATGTTCCCCAAGAAGAGAAACAGCACTGCGACGACGAGCAACGCGCCCTCTACCAGATTCTTCTTGACGGTATTAATGGCCTTGTCGACCAGCACGGTTCGGTCATAGACCGTTATTGCATGCACGCCTTTCGGGAGGGTTCGATTAATCTCCTTCATCTTCAGGTCGACCGCCTGGGACACGGCGCGACTGTTCTGCCCGATAAGCATGAAGACCGTGCCAAGCACTACCTCGCGCCCGTTGTCAGTCGCGGCGCCCGTACGAAGCTCCTGGCCAATACTTACCTCAGCCACATCTCGAACGCGAATTGGGATTCCCTGAGCGTTTCCCAACGTGATGCTTGCAATCTCATCAAGTGACCGTACCTGTCCCGGTGCGCGAACCAGAAGCTGTTCGCCCCGGCGCTCGATATATCCGGCGCCTGCCGTGCTGTTGTTACGGTCAATCGCCTCGACGATGTCTTTCATCGTAAAGCCGTATGCGGCCAGGCGTTGCGGATTTGGGGCGACGTGGTACTCCTTCACGTATCCACCAATGGAATTGACCTCAGTGACACCAGGCACAACGCGAAGCTGCGGCTTGATAATCCAGTCTTGAACTTCCCGAAGGTCCGTTGGCGTGTACGGCGTCCCATCGGACTTGCGTGCGTTCTCATCGGCCTCTACTGTCCAGAGGTAGATTTCTCCGAGGCCCGTCGAAATGGGGCCCATTTCAGGGGTGACGCCCGCAGGTAAGCGCTCCTTTGCCTCCTGTAGCTTTTCGTTCACGAGCTGCCGAGCAAAGTAAATGTCGGTCCCGTCCTTGAACGTCACCGTCACTTGGGAAAGTCCATAACGAGAAATGGACCTTGTCTGCTCAAGATTCGGCAGACCGGCCATTACGTTCTCGATAGGATACGTTACCCGTTGCTCCGACTCGAGCGGAGAGAACCCGGGCGCCGCAGTGTTAATTTGGACCTGAACATTCGTGATGTCTGGGACGGCGTCAATGGGGAGACGTTGATAGTTGTAGACTCCAATCGCCGCCATACCGACCACGATTAGAAGGACCAGCCATCGGTGCGCGATGGCAAAGCGGATTAGACGTTCGAACATGAGTGCGCTCCGCCTTAATGAGAATCTTCGTCGCTGGATTTACCCAGCTCCGCTTTGATTACGAAGCTGTTGCCGGCAGCGTACTCGGTTCCTGGGGCGAGCCCCTTCGTCACCTCGACCGTGGCAGTATCTCTACGGCCCAGCGTCACGTGCTCCGCTCGGAAGCCTCCAGGCACACGGACAAATACCGTCGGCTTCTCTTCAACAGTTTGAAGCGCAGCCGCTGCAACCGTGACCTGGGCTTCCCGCTGATTCGACTGAAGCTGTACCTCGACGTTGACGAACAATCCTGGACGCCAGGATAGGGCGGGATTGGGAAGGACAACGCGGGCGGTGGCAGTGCGAGTTTCAGCACCGAGCAGTGAGCCGACGTATGCGATTTTCCCGACGGCCTCAGTTTCAAGCGCGCTTGCTTTAACCGTGACTTGCTCGCCAACACGCACGTTACTAAGGTCACTGGCCGGCACCGCGACATCTGCCCAGACCGTGGCGAGGTCGGCAATGGTAAAGAGGGATGAGTCCTCTTTGACAGATTGACCCATGGAGACGGCCTTTTCTACGACTACACCGTTGAAGGGAGCCCGGAGTTCGTAGCTGTTCAACCCGCCTTTGGAATAGGCGCTGGAGCCGAGAGCGCGCAGCTTTTGCTCCGCGTTGCGATAGTCGATTTCTGCTTCCTGCATCGCTTGGCGGGCCTGCAGATAGTCCTGCTCTGCCGAGATTTTTTCTTCCCACAGTTTCTTCTCGCGCGCGAGGGTCGTTTTGGCAAGCGATAATCGCTTTTCGGCGGTGAACAGTTGGCTACGCAGGTCGGAGAGTTCCACGCTCGCGATAACGGCCAGCACTTGCCCCTTCTTCACTGATTGACCGATGTCCGCGTGTACAGCTTGTACGGTTCCCTCAAGGAGTGGGACAACCTGTGCCGTCCTGTCCTGATTGAACTTAATCTCTCCCGGAAGAGTAAGCGTAGAACGAATCGTAGCTGGCCCGGCCTTTAACACCTTGATTCCTGAAGCTGAGATTTGAGCGTCCGTGAGCTTGACGCTGTCGGAATGCGCCTCTTCGGCTTCATGAGCGTCTTCACCGGCTTTGCCTTCCGCCTTACTCACAACCTGTTCCTCCGCATGCTCTGACTCACCTGCCTCGGCGGCTGGAGCCCGAGGCTTGGTCAACATAATGAGAAGCGCCAGGACGACGCCCACGGCTACGATGCCGACGATGTATGCCAGCTGTTTCTTTGAAATTTTGCTGTCCATTTTCTTCTCTTAGTGTTCGATGTTCGGCATGTCTACGCCGGTAATACGTGTGATGTCCGCGGCAGCACGATGCGATTCGGTGAAGGCACGCAGGTAATCCGCTTTCGATTGGATAAGAGTGCGCTGGGCATCTAGCACATCGAAATAGGCAAACTTGCCGAACTCAAAGCCCTTAACGGCAGCGTCGTATGCGCTTTGGGCACCCGGAAGAATTTCGGAGGCGAGTACCTTAGCCTCGTGACGAGACACGCGCAGTCGTTCGTACGCCTGGGTAAGTTCGTTGTAGGTCTTGGTCTCCGCAGCTTCGAACTCATCCTTTGCAACATCTGTTCGACGCAGTGCTTCAAGGACGTTTCCACGGTTCCTATCGAATAGAGGTAGAGGTACCGACAGGCCAAAGACTGCCTGATTTCGACCCAGCTCAGCTGACCGCTTTACGCCGGCCGTTATGGCGACGTCGGGAGTACGCCGGCTCTGTTCAACTGCGACGAGGGCCTCGCGACGAGCCACTTCGACACGAGCGCGCAGTACTGCAGGCAAGGACGAGAACTTAGCAGCTAGCACCTCCCAGCTTGGAAGCTCTGGGAGATTGGATACCGTGCCAACGGCATGCTGGAATTGCGGAGAGAGGTTTTTCCACGTAGAGGCCAAGGCAAGCCGAGCGTTGTTTAGTTCACTCTGCGCTTTGGAGACCTCGAGACGAACATACGACTGCGCGACACGTGCCCGGGTTTCCTCTACGGGCGAGGCTTTCCCTGCTTGGACGCGTTTGGAGACCGCAGTTGTCACTCTGTCGGCGACGTCTTGCGATTCCTGGGAAAGTCGCAAACGCTCCTGTGCCGCCACTGTGTTCATGAATGCCGTAATGACGTCAGCCTGGACCGCGGCTCGGCTGACGCGCAGGTCCGCCCGTGCCGCGTCCTGGGCCCGTTCAGCTGCGCTCACACGGCTGGAACGTCTGCCGCCTAGTTCAAGCGGTTGGCTGAGCTGAACAGTAGTTTCTCTTGTCTCGCGCCTGGTGCCCTCGACTCCAATCTCAAGAGTTGGGTTCGGTAATGCCCGGGCCTGCATGGTGGCCGCCTCTACGGCTAGGACCTCATGTTCCGCTGCGCGGAGTTCAGGGTTGGCCTGCAGTGCCAAGCGAAGCGCGGCTTGTAGGGATAACGCGCCTGACGCTTCACGAGTTTGGTTTGCAGCATTTGACGGCATCGTATGCCCGAGCTGCGCAGGCGGGCGTGCCGTTATTTGCGCGAGAGCTGGACAGCTCAATGCCACCGCAAGAAGTGGAATGATTGGTCGATACATCGAATTCTCCGAAATTTGGACGAAATTCGACGGGACCCCTTGTTAGGGACTAACGGAGGGAGTCTCGTCGCTGTTAGGCGACGAAATGCCAGTCGGGCTTTGAGGGGCCCTCTGGGATATGTGATGAGTAGTTCAGTGCTCCGTGCGCCGCATGCTGACGTGCGTCAGGGACTGGAGGTCCATCAGACACAGAGGTGAAAAATGCGTGAGAGAAGAGGTGACAATATTCACAGTCCGCATGCGCTTTTTCCATCTCTCCATCGTCGTCAGCCTCGCCGAGCTGCGCCTTATGCTCGTGCGCATGATGCCCGAAATGCAGACTAGCTCCGGTCTCGTGCTGGCAATATGAGGCAGCGGCTGACCAAGAATACTGGGCAGGCAGCACGAACATTAACAGGATGAGGAGAAGTCTTTTCACGGTGCGGACGATAGCATAAGTATGGTTAAGGCAAAGTGTGGGCTCACAATATCGGCGCGGTCTACGACCTAGCTTTGCTAGGTTTCAGCAGGCGAAGTCCGTTGAAGACGACCAGTAAGCTTGCTCCGACGTCAGCGAACACGGCCATCCACAACGTCGCAGAACCAGCTAGCGCAAGAGCAAAGAAGACTGCTTTGATGCCGAGAGCAAGGACTATGTTCTGAATCAGAATCGCATGGGTCGAGCGGCTGAGGGAAACAAACGAAGCAAGTTTTGTAAGGTCGTCGTTCATGAGCGCAACGTCTGCAGTCTCGATGGCGGTATCGCTGCCGGCAGCCCCCATAGCAAACCCGATGTCTGCCTTGGCCAACGCTGGAGCATCGTTAATGCCGTCACCAAGCATGCCAACCATACCGAATTGCCTTTGAAGTTCTGCTACTTCTTCTAGCTTCCGCTCCGGCAGAAGCTGCGCGAGAACAGTGCCAATCCCAGTTAGCTTTGCTACATGCTGTGCTGTTCGCTCGTTATCGCCGGTGAGCATTACAGTGGTAACGCCCATCTGCTTCAACCGGTCAATTGCCAGCGCGGCTTCCGGACGAACTGAATCGGCCACTGCAATCACCCCTAGAACTGACGCGAAGTCGGCCAGGATGACTGTCGTCTTCCCTTTTTCTTCGAGGCTGCCGAGGACTTGTTCTACCGCGGGAGTAATGAGGCCCAGTTCCCTTATCAATCGCTGGTTACCCAAGTGGTATGCCACTCCGCCGACGGTGCCCCGAACTCCACGTCCTGGCAGCGATTCAAAGGACGATACGGGCATCGGTGCGCCATTTGACACGGAGGCAGCGACAATCGCACTCGCCAAGGGATGCGACGAATTCATGTCCAGACTACCGGCAATACGCAGAACGTCTTCGCTTGAGAGGGACGACATCGTAGCTACTTCGGTGACTTTCGGCCGGCCGGTCGTTAGCGTACCGGTTTTATCTACAGCCATAGCTCGAAGTCTGTAGCCGGTTTCAAGGAACTGGCCACCTTTCACCAAGATGCCCATCCTTGTTGCAGCAGTGAGGCCGCTCACGATGGTCACCGGCGTAGAGATGACCAGGGCACAAGGACAGGCGATGACCAGAAGGACTAGGGCCTTGTAGAGCCATGGGACAAATTCTCCTCCAAATACCAGAGGCGGAACTAGCGCGACCGACAACGCCAGGAGAACCACGGCAGGAGTGTAGTAACGCGCGAAAACGTCGACAAAACGCTGGGTCGGCGCCTGATTGCTCTGCGTTTCCTCGATTACTCGAACGATTTTGGCGAGGGTGCTGTTTCGGCTGTCCGACGTTGCCTTGACTTCCAGGACTCCTCGCTCATTGATGGTTCCGGCAAAAACCTGGTCACCGGCTCCTTTGTCGACAGGTACACTTTCGCCTGTAATAGGTGCCTGGTTTACTGAGGACTCGCCGGCCTGGACGACGCCATCTAGCGGGATGCGGTCACCAGGTTTCACTAGAAGGACGTCGCCGATTTGTACCGCTTCGACCGGTACTTCGCGCAGTTCACCGTTAGGTGACCGAAGGTTTGCCACGTCAGGTGCGAGCTTGAGGAGACTGTGGACGGCGTTCCTCGCCCGGGTGAGTGATAGGCCTTCGATTAGCTCGGCGACAGCGAAGAGGAAGACGACCATCGCGGCCTCTGGCCACTGACCGATTACAACTGCGCCGATGACCGCGAGGCTCATCAGGAAATTGATATCAAGAGTGAGGGTTCGTAGCGCGATTAGCCCTTTCCTCAAAGTTGGAATGCCGCCGGTGGCGATAGAAATAAACGCCAGGGCTATCACGAGGGGGGAGGAGTCCGTGTGTGTTGTCCAAGCAAACGCTTCCGCAGCCGCTGCGGTGACTCCAGACACTGCTAACAGGGATTTTTGACTCGTCGTGAGGCCCGCCGACGCGCCATCGTTACGCTGAGTCGCTGCAGTTTCGTCGACTAGCTCCGCGTTCATTCCGACAGACCGTAGGGCAGCGGAGATGGGGTCTGGACTCATGAGCTCATGGTGGACCGTAAGCGTTCTACTCATGAGGTTAAAGTCGAGTTGAAGAACGCCTTTTATCGGCTCGACCTTGTTACGGATGAGCCGCTCCTCGGTGGGGCAGTCCATGTTCGAGATGCGATACCGCACAACTTCCGCTCCTACAGGCGGCAAGGGCGCGTCCTCAGCGGTCGTTGTGGCTTGTCCGTTCGCCGCGCAACATGAGGCAGCTGCCGGGCTGGCTGAACGATTTTCCGTTCCATCGTCTAAGGGCGAATTCGACGAAAAGCGGCTTAGTGCATGCGGGATTGCACTGTCGTTTGAGCAGCAAGCAGTCGCCAGCTCATCTGCCGAGTCAACCTCCGCAACCGATTGCTCACGTAATTCCAAAGTAGGCGCCTGAGCAGCATCAGCAGGAGCTAGGGAACAGCAATCCTTGCTACGTTCGGGGGTCATGTGAGTACTTTCAAATTCGAGTATGATTCCATTAGAAACCCTGTAGTAACTACGGGGTCAAGCGTTTTGGAGGATTTATGCGCATTGGTGAGTTGGCTAAGCAAACGGGGTGCGACGTCGAGACCGTTCGCTACTATGAGAAGGCTGGACTGCTGCCGGAGCCGTCGCGTAGCGACTCCGGATATCGACAATACATGGCGTCGCATCTTGAGAGGCTCCAGTTCATCCGCCACTGTCGGTCGTTACAGATGGGACTCCCTGATATCCGCGTGCTCTTAGAGCTCCAAGCGCAGCCGACCAGCGGATGCCAAGGCGTCAATGACTTGCTTGACCACCACATCGAGCTAGTCCGCATCCAAATGCAGAAGCTTCAAAGTCTGGAGAAGCAACTGATGACGTTGCGTCATCAGTGTGAGCAACCTCATCTCGTCCAGCAGTGCGGCATTCTGCAGAACCTGAGCGATGTCGCCTCGGCCACCGACAGCGGCTGCCACAAACGACACCATACAACTGCTTAAGAGAATCAACGATGGCTAAACTTTTTTTCTCTTACTGTCATGCCGACGAGGCGCTGCGGGACCGGCTCGAAGTGCACCTCTCCATGATGAAACATCAAGGGTTAATCGAGACATGGCACGACCGCGGAATTACGGCTGGCTCTGATTTAGACTCATCTATTAAGGAAAATCTCGAGACCGCTGACGTTATTCTCTTGCTGGTAAGTGCGGATTTTATTGCCTCTTGGTATTGCTTTTCCGTTGAGATGAAGAGAGCTCTTGAGAGGCATGCTGAAGGCAGCGCCCGCGTCATTCCTGTGATTCTTGAACCATGTGACTGGCATCCCGCACCGTTCGGCAAACTGCTCGCTGTCCCGAAAGATGGTAAAGCTGTGACTACATGGCCGAATCAGGCAGAGGCGTGGACGGACGTAGCCCGTCAGATTCGCACGGCAATCGAGGATATGGCTCGTGCAACCCCAACAGCTACAACGTCGAAAGAAAGGGGCGAGTCAGCGTGGGGCATCGCGCGGCCTGCGGCAGATGTCGGCCAACCGGCTGCATTTAGTACCACGCAGGCGTTGGAGCAGTCAGCGCAGGAAAGGCCAAGGTCTAGCAATCTGCGACTCAAGAAGGACTTCACGGACTTTGACCGTGATAAGTTCTTGCACGACACGTTTGAATTCATGGCTAAGTTTTTCAGCGCCTCGCTAGAAGAGCTTGCCGCTCGCAACACAGGCATCCAAGTACGCTTCCAGCCGCTGAGCGGTCAAGCGTTCTCTGCGGTTGTCTATCGTGAAGGGAAAACCGTCGCTGAGTGCTCGATACGCATCGGTGGTCTTGGCAGGGGCTCTTCATCGCTAGCATTTTCATATGGCGCCGACGCAGGGGCAAACTCGTTCAACGAAATGCTTACTATTGAGTCCGACAGTCAAGCTATGCATTTCAAACCGATGGGTATGCAGTTCCATCGTGGCAACCAAAATTCTCAGTTATCAGAGCAGGGGGCCTCAGAGTACTTCTGGGAAATGTTTATCGAGCGACTTCAACGCTAGCTAGTTTTTCAACGCCAAGTTGCCATTACCTGATGAGACGGTGGTTTTTGTTACGACCTTCTAGCCAACGGCGCACGTCCACGGCAGGTGCGAACAGATGGCAAATAGTGACAGCTCGGTCGAGGGCGCCTGCGTCAAGATGAGCAGCTCCGAACCTCACAAGGGAACTGGCGAGCTTGTGTCATCAATACAGGAGGATTCATCAAGCAACGCTTGTACTACCTCTTCTGGTCCGAATGCCATGGCCCCGGGCCACTTCTCTTGCCTGAGCAAACGAAAAAGACCGACTTCGTTGTGCCACCTAACGACGTGCTGATGTCACTTTTCATGGTTTGCCGCTAGCAGGTGCTGAGGCGCATCGCAATCAGCCTGCAGGGATATAACACTGGACTTGCCGTCAAGCCAATGTTACTTGTGGACATTTCAGTGGTCTGTCGATAGACTTCGTTAGTAGATTGTCTTCTAAAGCCTATTGTGAGTTCGACAGGTCGTCGCGTATTCGAAATGGAGCAGCATGCTAGTAACCAAAATCGGGCTATTCGATGGCAAATCCTGGGAAAGTCTGTGCCAGCTCGTTTTCAAAAGAAAATATGAAAGCGCAGGATACCACGAAATCCCGGCTTCTCCAGGTGACTTTGGTCTCGAGGGTTTTACACTTCAAAGTGGAATAGGCTTTCAGTGTTACTGCCCGGACCACAATTATAACCCTACTGAATTATACGAAAAGCAGCGGGATAAAATTACGACCGACCTTGCGAAACTTCGTACCTATTCGAGCGAAATTGCTCAGCGGATTGGTTCACTAAAAATCCGTGAGTGGCACTTCGTAACTCCTGAGATTGACCGTCATAAGCTTATATCGCACGCGAGAACGAAAGAGTTGGAGGTACGTTCTTGGAATCTACCGATACTCGACCCAGCGTTCACGATTTATTTGCGTGATGCAGACTACTACCATACAGAAATTAATGCTATTCGCTCATTGAACGGAGAGGCGTTAAATTTTGACGTCGGTCCTCGGCTGTTGCCGAGTCTCAGTGGCCCCCCGGGAGAATATGAAGCAAATTTGCGACGCAAAACCGAAGTCCGACTCGCTCCAAAATCCGCTCATCCTCAATTTCAGCGAAGACTAGATTCACTGTTTGACCAGACTCAATCGGCTTTCTTGGAGCACGGCGCAGTGTTAGGTCGAATAAATAGCTTAGCTCCAGCGGTGTACATCAAATTAATGCGTATTGTAAGCGAATATGAGTTGGCGGTGACTGAACTCACTGACACTTGGTCTGGACCGGCGGAAGAATTAGTTGCCAGGGTAAGAGATGGCCTGACGCACAGGATTACGACACAGTTAAGTCCGCAGGTCGATTTAACGGAAGCAGAACGAGTCTCACGGCACATCGTAGCTCGATGGCTTGCAGTTTGTGAACTAGATTTCGACTGAATTGCATGGCCAAACTAAAATTCATACGCCGCCCGACACCCGTATTACCTGAGCACCGGCCACTTTACAAAATTGCCCAAATACTTCTTGTCTTGCACTTCTCGCGCGGGAAGAAGTCAAGTGTACTCCGACTGCATCTTTTTAACTGGGCACTTAAATCAGAACGACGAATTGTTGCGTTGCGTGAGGCAGCAGCTCGCAGTACTTTGTTAGTTCCAGCATGGGGGTTTGACCCCGCTTTGGCAATCGCATTGCGTTACGCTATTGCTGAGCGATTCATAGAATCGATTTCAAACGGATATCAGTTGACTGACCACGGCTCGAGTTTCATTAAAGAAGCCTTGAAAGACGCTGAAATATTTTCCAAAGAGCGCACGGATTTGGCTGTCATCGGTAAGGGTATTACAGAAGCAATGGTCGATAAAGTCGTTAAAGATTGGAACTAAAATGCGCATTAACGCGGTTAAGTTGCGGGTGGCAACTGGCGAAGGCGATTTCGGATTCTTCGTAAAGTTCGGAAAAAAATTAACTATTATTAGAGGTAACAACTCATCAGGCAAGAGTACGCTTTTTCTTTGTCTTCTGTATGCGCTCGGGATGGAAGAAATCGCTGGCGGAAAAAACGAAGCTATCCTCCCATATGCGACCAAGGACCACTTCATGTATGACGGGCGCCGTATTGAGGTGCTTGCTTCCGAGGTTTACTTGGAGGTTACGAATGGCTCAGGTGAGGTACTCACATTTCGCCGGGCAATTCGTGACCCGCAGAAGAGTTCTAAGCTGATTGAGGTCTTAGACGGGACTTGGCTTACTGACCGGCCGCACACCTCACGCATACGCCCGACCTATTTGCATGATGCCGGCGGCGCACAAAAGGCTGAAGGATTTCATAATCTACTCGAGAAATTCTTGGGTTATGAACTTCCTAGTGTTCCGACTACTAGCGGCGGTAGTACAAAGCTTTATTTGCAGGCAATCTTCGCTGCTATCGCTGTTGAGCAGAAGCGGGGATGGACTGACTATATTGCAAACATCCCGTTCTTCGGTATAAGAGACGCGCGCACTCGTGTCGTCGAATTTTTACTTGACCTTGATGTATTTTCGACTAATGCTGAGCGCAACCGTCTGAACGCCGAATCAGTGGTGATTGCAACGGCGTGGGACTCCGCCTTTCAGGCCTTGCAGAGCATTAGCCAAGATAACAGCTTTGATGTTGCGAATGTTCCCTCCAAAGTCTCTGCACTCTTTCTCACAAGCGAAATTGTAGTGCAAAAGAGAGATGGTGACGAGCTGTTCCCATTGCACACGTATATAGCGAAACTAAAGTCTGAGCACGAGAGAATTGAACAGCGAACTACCACTGGCCCGGAACCGAAATCGAGCGAAGCTGAATCTGCGTTGGACCTCGGCAAAAAGGAGCTTTTCCGGCTAGCAAATTTGTATGATACGGCTGTGAGTACGCAGGCCTACCAAAGGGCATCTGTGAAAGAGTATGAGTTACTCTACAGAGAGGCTGCGGATGACCTTGCTCGCAACAGGACAGCTCTTAAATTAAGAAAGCTTGGTGCTGAAGAGTTCGAAGTAGCGCTAGCGAGTGACCGATGCCCGACATGTCATCAGACGGTGGAAGATTCACTGCTCACTGGGTTAATTGAGGGGCCCCAAATGGACCTCGAAACGAACGTCCTGTACTTGGAAAAACAGGCGCGAATGCTTGAGCGGCAGATTGCGGGCGGCAGAAATGCAGCGGCGGAGAGCGACGCACTCATCCACGATTTGAGCAGAAAAATGAGTGAGACCCGTGAATGGCTTGCTGCGCTTCGTTCTGACGTGGCTACCGATGCTGTTGAATCGCGAGCGCTAATCCGCAGGCAGGTTCAAATCGAGACGGAGATTGAGCGACTGCAAACCGTACAAACGGAGCTTGCCAAGTTGATTGACAAGTTTCAAATGCTCGCTAAACAGCTCCAAGCCAATCAGAGCCGACGAAAGATGGTTCCAAAGGAGTATTATTCCGACGAGGATAAACGAAAGATTCGGGTATTCGAAAAACTATTTCGTGCTAACGCAAGCTCATTCGAATATGAGAGTGCTGAGGTCAAAGACATCCATGTGAACGACGAAACCTTGGTTCCGTTTTTACAGAATATCGAACTGCGAGAAATTAAGACAGATATTAAGGCAGACTCCAGTGCAAGTGATTTTGTGCGCTTGATACTTAGCTATTTGCTAGCATTACATCAAGCGTCGTCCTTGCCAGGCGGCGGTGGGCGCCATCCTGGTATTCTGTTGTTTGATGAGCCGGGACAGCATTCAATGGCGCAATCTAGTCAGCGAGCACTATTATTGCAGATTGTTGGTGCTCCATTGCTTCAAGGAATTGTAGCTGCTTCGTTTGATGAGTCCCCTGAGGTTTTCAAGGAAGTCACAAGAGGAATTGAGTTTGAACTGGTTGAGCTGGGCGCGAAATCTATCCAGCCACTTTTCTAGGTTTTGTAACTACATAACCAAGAGTCGAATTGGTCGGAAGTTTGCTGTAGCTAGAAGACTCTCTCGTACGCCATTTAAGTAAAGTGCATCTTATCGCGAGGCGTTCTAGGTATTGAGGCGACTTAATCTACCTTGCCCTCAGAGTCATCGTCAAGGAATATAGCAGTCCGCGGTAGCATCAGGTCGTAGCATGAAACTATGGTATCTAGCGCGATGTCCTTACTGGGACCACCCCAGTACGCCGTCGCCGACCCGCGCGTCCAAAGTGGCTGTAAGGCAACGTATTGCGCGTGGGCACTCCCAGCCGCAAGGGAGCGCGTCCGCGTATTTGTAAACAACTTTTTTTCACGCGACTTGTTTACAGTTTTTCGCCGCTACCGGACATAAGTTATCCACACCGAGCCATTTTTGCGGGAGAGAAAAGTCTGAAAAGCGGGATGTTTACGAAAAGAAAGATGCATAGCAAAAGAACGTGCGCGACCTGGCGATGGTGCCGGGCAGCGCGAAGGCGTACGAGGAGTGAGCCCGGGCTTGCCGGGCGCCGCGGCTGCGCGCGCCCGCGCCCGGAACCACGCACCCGCATGCCATGAACTCGATGCCGCAAGCCCCCAACATGTATCTCCTGGCCGGCGCCGCGCTCAGCGCCTGCGCGGCCCTGCTGCACCTGGCGATCATCGCCGGCGGACCCGCCTGGTACCGCTTCTTTGGCGCCGGCGAAGACATGGCCGCTGCAGCCGCCCGGGGACGCATCATGCCGGCCCGGTGACGCTGGCCATCGCCGCCGTGCTCGGCGCCTGGTCGGCGTATGCGCTCGCGGGCGCCGGCGCCATCCCGCCCTTGCCGCTGCTGCCCGGCCCTGGTCCTGATCACGGCCATCTACCTGGTGCGCGCGGTCGCCTTCGCGCCGGCGATGCACGCCATGGGACAGCCGATGACCCCGTTCGTCGTCTGGAGCTCCCTCATCTGCCTCGGTTTCGGGATCGTGCATCTGATCGGTCTGGTCCAGCGCTGGCCGGCGCTGTAAGCACCCCTCGTCGGCCCGGCCCGCGTCCCGATTTGCCGGAGATCTTGAAAAGTTTCCCTTGACCCCAATTTTGTTCCCTAGATAAGGGCCTGCGACATCGTCGAATGTCCGCCCACCATACTTCTAGGGAGCAACAGAAATGCGACAAGATAAACTGACGACCAAGCTGCAGGAAGCGCTGGCCGATGCCCAGAGCCTCGCGGTCGGCAACGATAACCAGTACATCGAACCCGTGCACCTGCTCGTCGCCCTGCTCAACCAGGACGATGGCGGTCCCCGTTCGCTGCTGCAGCGCGCCGGCGTGAATGTCGGCGCATTGACCAATGCCTTGAAGAGCGCTCTCGAGCGCCTGCCGAAAGTCTCCGGTACCGGCGGCGAAGTGCTGCCGGGCCGCGAACTGATGGCCCTCCTGAACCTCGCGGACCGCGAATCGCAGAAGCGCGGCGACCAGTTCCTGACCAGCGAGATGGTCCTGCTGGCGCTACTTGACGACAAGTCCGACGCCGGCCGCCTGGCACGCGAACATGGCCTGGCACGCAAGTCGCTCGAGTCCGCGATTTCGGCCGTGCGCGGCGGCGAGAACGTCAATTCCCAGGATGCCGAAGGCCAGCGCGAGGCGTTGAAAAAATACACGCTCGACCTGACCGAGCGTGCCCGCCTGGGCAAACTCGATCCCGTCATCGGCCGCGACGACGAGATCCGCCGCGCCATCCAGGTGCTGCAGCGCCGTACCAAGAACAACCCGGTCCTGATCGGCGAACCGGGCGTGGGCAAGACGGCGATTGTCGAAGGCCTGGCACAGCGCATCGTCAATGGCGAAGTCCCCGATTCCTTGAAGGGCAAGCGCGTGCTCTCGCTCGACATGGCGGCCCTGCTGGCGGGCGCCAAGTTCCGCGGCGAGTTCGAGGAGCGCCTGAAATCCGTGCTGAAGGAACTGGCCCAGGACGAGGGCCAGACCATCGTCTTCATCGACGAGATCCACACCATGGTCGGCGCCGGCAAGGCCGAAGGCGCGATGGATGCGGGGAACATGCTGAAACCCGCGCTGGCGCGCGGCGAACTGCACTGCGTGGGTGCCACCACGCTCGACGAGTACCGCAAGTATGTCGAGAAGGACGCCGCGCTCGAGCGCCGCTTCCAGAAGATCATCGTCGACGAGCCGAGCGTGGAGGCGACGATCGCCATCCTGCGCGGCCTGCAGGAGAAGTACGAGCTGCACCACAAGGTCGAGATCACCGACCCGGCCATCATCGCGGCGGCCGAGCTGTCGCACCGCTACATCAGCGACCGCTTCCTGCCCGACAAGGCGATCGACCTGATCGACGAGGCGGCCTCGAAAATCAAGATCGAGATCGACTCCAAGCCGGAAGTGATGGACAAGCTCGAGCGCCGCCTGATCCAGCTGAAGATCGAGCGCGAAGCCGTGCGCAAGGAAACCGACGAGGCCTCGCTGCGGCGCCTGGACCTGATCGGCGAGGAAATCGCGCGCCTGGAACGCGAGTACAACGACTTCGAGGAGATCCTGAAGGCGGAAAAGGCGGCAGTGCAGGGCACCACCCACATCAAGGAAGAGATCGAGCGCATCCGCCACCAGATGGAGGAAGCCAAGCGCCAGTCGAACTGGCAGCGGGTCTCGGAACTGCAGTACGGGCAGCTGCCGCAGCTGGAAGCGCAACTGAAGCATGCCGAGGAAGTGGCCGGCCAGGACAATGGCGCGGCTGAAAAGCCCAAGCTGCTGCGCACGCAGGTGGGCGCCGAGGAGATCGCCGAAGTGGTCTCGCGCGCAACCGGCATTCCCGTCTCGCGCATGATGCAGGGCGAGCGCGACAAGCTGCTGCACATCGAGGAAAAGCTGCACGAGCGCGTGGTCGGCCAGGACGAGGCCATCGAGGCGGTGTCGGACGCCATCCGCCGTTCGCGCGCCGGCCTGTCCGACCCGAACCGTCCTTATGGCTCCTTCATGTTCCTGGGGCCGACGGGCGTGGGCAAGACGGAGCTGTGCAAGGCGCTGGCAGCTTTTCTCTTCGATACCGAGGACTCGATGATCCGCATCGACATGAGCGAATTCATGGAAAAGCATTCGGTCGCACGCCTGATCGGCGCGCCGCCGGGCTATGTCGGCTACGAGGAGGGCGGCTACCTGACAGAAGCGGTGCGCCGCAAACCCTACAGCGTGATCCTGCTCGATGAAATCGAGAAGGCGCACCCGGACGTGTTCAACGTGCTGCTGCAGGTGCTGGACGACGGCCGCATGACCGATGGCCAGGGCCGCACCGTGGACTTCAAGAACACGGTGATCGTGATGACTTCGAACCTGGGTTCGCACAAGATCCAGTCGATGGACACGGACGAACCGGCGGTGGTGAAGCTGGCCGTGATGGCCGAGGTGCGCGGACACTTCCGTCCCGAGTTCATCAACCGCATCGACGACATCGTGGTATTCCACGCGCTGGATGAGAAGAACATCGGTGCGATCGCGAAGATCCAGCTGCGTGGCCTGGAAGAACGCCTGGGCAAGATGGAAATGACGCTCGACATCGACGAGGATGCCCTGCAAAAGATCGCGGAAGCCGGTTTCGATCCGGTGTACGGTGCCCGTCCGCTCAAGCGCGCCATCCAGCAGCAGATCGAGAACCCGCTCTCGAAAGCGATCCTGTCCGGCCGCTTCGGGCCGAAGGACACGATTCCCGTGCGGGTGCGGGCCGGCCAGCTGGTCTTCGGCGAGCAGCCGCAGGTGGAACTGGCGAAGTAAGCTGGTATCAAGCCAACGGGAAGGGCGCAGCGATGCGCCCTTTTTTTGTCAGGTGCACCGCTGCCTGCGGCGATGCCCGACCTCAAGACAGGGGCGACGGCCGCGCCGGCCGTTCGCGCCTGCTGCTCAGCTCAATATTTCACATCGTGAAAGACCATTGCCATCTCATGAAAAGCCGCAGCAGAAAAGTCGGCAGCGGTATTCCCATTTTGAGAAATTTCATTGCGCATCATGAAAAACAAGCGGTAAGCCATTGAAACATAAGAATAAAAAAATATTCTCATGTCTTATATAAGAGTAATTGTGCTCTGCACAAGCTGGGCTATGATTTGTCTAACGGATTTCACTTAGCAACTCAGCATTTTCACTATCAGGAGAATCAAATGGCAACTCGTGAACAGCAGATCGCAGCCTTGCAAAACGACTGGGACAACAACCCACGCTGGAAGGGTGTCGTGCGCAACTACACCGCCGAGGACGTCGTCCGTCTGCGCGGTTCGGTCCAGATCGAACACACGCTGGCCAAGCGCGGCGCCGAGAAGCTGTGGACCCTGGTTAACGAAGAGCCCTTCGTCAACGCCCTCGGCGCACTGACCGGCAACCAGGCCATGCAGCAGGTGAAGGCCGGCCTGAAGGCGATCTACCTGTCGGGCTGGCAAGTTGCCGGCGACGCCAACCTGGCCGGCGAAATGTACCCGGACCAGTCGCTGTACCCGGCCAACTCGGTGCCGATGGTCGTGCGCCGCATCAACAACACCTTCCAGCGTGCCGACCAGATCCAATGGTCGGAAGGCAAGGACGACATCGATTACTTCGCCCCGATCGTGGCCGACGCGGAAGCCGGCTTCGGCGGCGTGCTGAACGCCTTCGAACTGATGAAGTCGATGATCGAAGCGGGCGCCGCCGGCGTGCACTTCGAAGACCAGCTGGCCTCCGTCAAGAAATGCGGCCACATGGGCGGCAAGGTACTGGTGCCGACCCGCGAAGCCGTCGAAAAGCTGACCGCGGCGCGCCTGGCGGCCGACGTGTCGGGCACCTCGACCCTGGTGATCGCCCGTACCGATGCCGAAGCGGCCGACCTCCTGACCTCGGACGTGGACGACAACGACAAGGAATTCTGCACCGGCGAGCGCACCGTCGAAGGTTTCTACAAGACCCGTCCAGGCATCGAGCAAGCCATTTCGCGCGGCCTGGCCTATGCGCCGTTCGCCGACCTGGTCTGGTGCGAGACCGGCAAGCCGGACCTGGCCTTCGCCAAGCAGTTCGCCGAAGCCATCCACGCCAAATTCCCGGGCAAGATGCTGGCCTATAACTGCTCGCCTTCGTTCAACTGGAAGAAGAACCTGGACGACGCCACCATCGCCAAGTTCCAGAAAGAACTCGGCGCGATGGGCTACAAGTTCCAGTTCATCACGCTGGCCGGCTTCCACGCCCTGAACTACGGCATGTTCAACCTGGCCCACGGCTATGCCCGCCGCCAGATGTCGGCCTTCGTCGAACTGCAGGAAGCGGAATTCGCCGCCGCCGAGAAGGGCTTCACCGCAGTCAAGCACCAGCGCGAAGTCGGCACCGGCTACTTCGATGCCGTCACCCAGACCATCCAGCAGAACCAGAGCTCGACCACGGCGCTGCATGGCTCGACGGAAGACGAACAGTTCTTCGACGAGAAAAAAGTCGCCTGATTTCCTTGAAGGGGAGGCATGGCGCGTCGGCCCTGGCCGGATGCGCCGTGCAATAAAGAAGCCGCGGCCTCGGAGCCGCGGCTTTTTCTTTCCAGCCGCGATTATTTACGGCATGGCGCGGTTGTGATGGATAATGACGGTATTGCGCCGCCTCGCGCGGCCGCCGCATTGACCTCTTTGATTGGAATTCCCCTATGTTGAGCTACCGCCACGGCTTTCACGCTGGCAATCACGCCGACGTCCTCAAGCATTTCGTCCAGGCGCAACTGCACCTGTACATGAATCAGAAGGACACCGCCTACACCTATATCGACACCCATTCGGGCGCCGGCGTGTACGCGCTCGACAGTTCCTACGCCACCAAGAACGCGGAGTTCGACACCGGCATCGGTCCGCTCTGGACCCGCACCGACCTGCCGCCGGCCCTGGCCGAGTACGTCAACCTGGTCAAGGCGATGAACCCCAGCGGCAAGATGCGCTACTACCCGGGCTCGCCCTACGTGGCCGACCAGATGACGCGGCCGGACGACCGCCTGCGCCTGTTCGAGCTCCATCCGGCCGACAGCAAGATTCTGGCGGAGAACTTCCGCAAGGCCGAGGCGCACAAGGCCGAGCAGGGCGAGCGCAGCCGTGGCCGGCGCGTCATGATCGAGCGCGGCGACGGTTTCCTGAGCCTGAAGGCCCTGCTGCCGCCGCCTTCGCGCCGCGCCCTGGTGCTGATCGACCCGCCCTACGAGGTGAAAGACGACTACCGCAGGGTCAAGGACGCGCTGGAAGAAGCGCTCGGCCGCTTCCCGGCGGGTATCTATGCCGTCTGGTATCCGGTGCTGCAGCGCATGGAGTCGCGCCAGTTCGCCGACAGGCTCAAACGCCTGCCGGCCAAGGAGTGGCTGCACGTCACGCTGACCGTATCGACGCCGGGCCCGGACGGATTCGGCCTGCACAGCAGCGGCATGTTCATCCTCAACCCGCCTTACACCCTCGAGCCGCTCCTGCGCGAAGTCATGCCTTACCTGGTGAAAGTGCTGGGCAAGGATGCCGGCGCGAGCTTCCTGATCGAGCGCGGCACCCAGGTGACGGGCGCGGCGGCAGGACGGGTCGGTGCCGGCGGCAGTGCGCGCCAGCCGGTCGGCAATGCGCGCCGTGCCAGCCCGCTGTCGGGCGTGGGCAGCTTGCGCCTGCCGGGCCAGGCGGCACCCCAACGTGCCGAGCCGGAGGCAAAACGGCCGGACGGTGCCGGTGCCGACAAGGCCGGCACCGCGGCGCGTGCCAAGCGCTTTTCGCGCCCGAGCGGGGGAGGGGCGGCGCGTCCCGATGCCAAACCGGCGCCGCGCGTCCGCGAAGGCGGTGCCCGCCCGGATGAACGTTTCGATCCGTCCCGCGCCCCAACCGCGCCACGCGCGCTATGCCGACCAGCAAGCGCGCGATGGCGGCAATCGTGGCAGTCGCGGCGACGCCGCACGGCCGGCAGCGCGTCCAGAAGGCGGCCAGGCACGTAGCGGCACGCGCGGCAAACGCTGAACTTTTCAAGCGGAGCCTGTTGCCCGGGTTGCCGCCTTTCTCGCTGCCGGCCAGGCCCGGGCTTGCATGGCCTGCGTTCCTGGCAGCGGCCCATGAATGGGTTCCCGTTGTTCAACAGCGGATCACGCCCCGGATGCGCCGCTTTTTTTGTGCCGCTCGCGGCTTTGCGCTTTCCGCGGGCCGCAGCAATTTCCCTCCTTTACTGGCTCCTGGTTACCTGCCTGCAGCGAGCGTGGGTCAGGGCCAGCCTGTTCCAGTCGATTCCCAGCTTTCGCGATCCGGACGCATGCCGGCTGTCCACCGTGCGCGCCAGCTGGACGTTGCATCCATAGCGGCGCGTTTGCGCAACAGCGACGCTAAGCGAAAGCGTGCCGTTTCGATGTAAAAATGTAAAGATTGGCGTTTTGGTGTATAGTCGGAAAAGGTGCGCGTGCCGCGCGTGCCTCTTGCTGCGCCTGCTGCGCAGCAATTGTTTTCAGGAGCTCTCATGCATGCCGAAGTAAGGGCGGTAGCAACCGTGCCGTCCGACGAATTTTTCCTGGCGCGCCAGCCTATCCTTGGACGCGACCAGCATCTGGTTGCCTTCGAACTGCTGTTTCGCGCCGCGGCCGAGCATGATGACGCGCGTCTGACCGATGGCGCGGCGGCCACCGCCGCCGTCATTTCCCACGCGTCCCAGCTTGGTTTGGAGACGGTGGTCGGTCAAAAGCTGGCATTCGTGAACGTCGACGATGTCGTCCTGATGAGCGATTTCGTACGTTTCCTGCCTCCACATAAAGTTATCCTCGAAATCCTCGAAACCGTCAAGCCGACCGAGCAGTTGCTGGCCCGCGTGGCCGAGCTCAAGGAGCTCGGTTTCAAGTTCGCGCTCGACGATGTGGTGAACCACAGCGAGGAAGTCGACCAGCTGCTGGGCCTGGTCGACGTCATCAAGATCGATTTGCAGGGCATCGCCCCGGATGCGCTGGCGCCGCTGGCCGCCTCCATGCTCGCCGCCAACAAGAAGCTGCTGGCGGAAAAGGTCGAGACGGTCGAGGAGTTCCGCCGCTGCCTCGAGCTGGGCTTCGAATATTTCCAGGGTTACTATTTCGCGCGGCCGGTGATCCTCAGCGGGCGCCGCATCACGCCGTCGGAGCTGGTGATCCTGAGCCTGCTGGAGCTGGTCAACTCGGACGCCGACGACAACGTCATCGAAACCGCGGTCAAGCGCGATGCCCTGATCAGCCTGAACCTGCTACGCCTGGTCAACAGCCGTGCCACGGTGCCGGAGGAGCGGATCGAATCGATTGCCGACGCGCTGGCGCGCCTGGGACGCAAACAATTGCAGCGCTGGCTGCAGATCCTGCTCTACACCATGCCCGGCAGCGCGGTGGAACTGAATTCGCCGCTGCTGCAGCTGGCCACCACGCGCGGCAAGCTGCTCGAACTGATGTCGCTGCAGGTGCGCCCGGGCGACATCGCCGCCGCCGAGCGCGCATTCACGGTCGGCATCATGTCCCTGGCCGATGCGCTGTTTTCGATGCCGATGGCCGACATTCTCGACAATGTCGAGCTGACTGCGGATGTGCGCGCCGCCCTGCTCGAACGCGGGGGCGACTTCGGCGCCATGCTCAACGTGGTCGAACGCCTGGAAAAGGCTGACACAGGCCGCCAGTTCACGGCCGAACTGCGCAAGCTCGGCCTGACCTCGAAGCAGGTGCGCGAGATCGAACTGGCTGCCTTCGACTGGGTGAGCGAGCTGGTGCACGAAGCGGCTTGAGTGCGGTCGTTGGGGCGATACGGCGGAGCAGCCGCTGCTTGAACGCCTAAGCGGCGCCGCTGTCGGCAGTCGAACGCGTAGGCGGCGCCGCTGTCGGCAGCCGAGCACGCGTTCTAATATAGGCGGGGATGGTCAGGCACCTGGGTAGAGCCCCACACCTTACGCCAGGAACAAAAACACGGTCGGCTTCTTGTGAAAGTCCGGCATCTTGCCGCTTGCCAGCTGTGCCTTCCACTTGGCTGCCGTCTGGGTGCGCACCGTCTCGCTCGGCAGCGACAGGTCGGTCGCCACGCACACCAGCGTGCCCGGCTGGCAGCTGGCGACCAGGGCCTCGAGCATCTGGCCGTTGCGATACGGCGTTTCGATCAAGAGTTGCGTCTGCTTTTCGCCGCGCGAGCGCGCTTCCAGCTCGCGAATGCGCTTGGTGCGCGCCGCCGCATCCGTCGGCAGGTAGCCGTTGAAGGCGAAGCTCTGGCCGTTCAGGCCGCTTGCCATGACGGCCAGCAGCAAGGACGACGGCCCGACCAGCGGCCGCACCGGCACGCCGTGCTGGTGGGCCAGGCGTACCAGGTCCGCGCCCGGGTCGGCCACCGCCGGCACGCCGGCCTCCGACACCAGGCCGCCATCTTCGCCCGCCAGCAGCGGCGCCAGCAAGTCGGCGAGCGCGGCCGGCGGCGTGTTCACATTCAGTTCGGCGATGCGGATTTCCTGCAGCGGCTTGGCCAGTGGGTGGTCGATCGCGACCAGTTTCAGGAAGGCGCGTGCCGTCTTGGCGTTCTCGGCCACGAAATAGCCGAGCCGGGAGGTGATCGCCTGCACCTGGCCGGGCAGGACGTGGGAGAGGGCGCCGGAGACGGCGTCGGTGGGACCAAGGGTATTCGGAATCAGGTAGAGAGTGCCAGGCATGGAGTAATCAGAAAAGGTTTGGAACGCCTGACAAAACTGTCAGAGCAAGGCGCAGCGACGAAGACAGTACGACGGTACGGCGAGGAGCTGCAACGCAGCTATGACGGTTTTGCCAGACGTTCGTCAATGCCGAAGAAGGCCACGCCGGCGCGGCGCAGCATGCCAGTCAGGGCAATCAGGGGCAGGCCGGTGAGGGCGGTGGGGTCGTTCGATGCGATGCGTTCGAGGAGGGCAATGCCCAGCCCCTCGTTCTTGGCGCTGCCGGCGCAATCGTAGGGCTGCTCGATGCGCAGGTAGGCGTCCAGCTCGGCATCGGGCAGGTCGCGAAACTGCACGAAAACCTGGACGTTCTCGATTTGAAGCGCCCCGGCCGGGTTTGCCGCGCGACCATCCCACAGGCATAGCGCCGTATGGAACACGACTTCGCGCCCGCGCATCTTCTGCAGTTGCACCAGGGCGCGCGCGTGGTCGCCGGGTTTGCCGATCTGTTCGCCGTCGAGCGTGGCAACCTGGTCGGACCCGATCACCAGCGCACCGGGGTGGCGTGCGGCAATCGCCTGCGCCTTGGCCTGGCCAGGCGCAGGGCGGTGTCCTGAGGCGCTTCACCGGGCAGCGGGGTTTCCTCGACGTCGGGCGCGATCGCTTCGAAAGGCAGCCGCAGGCGCGCCAGCAGTTCGCGGCGGTAGGCGGAGCCCGAAGCGAGAATCAGGCGCGGCGTGGTGGAACTTGGTATCATGTTGGTCGCGGTTGCGCAGATATATAAGCAAAACAGATAAATAACCCGTCGCGGCAAGCAAATCCGATGGATACGATGACATGCGGGCAAGCGCCGGCGACGCCGAACGCCACACTGCAACAGTCACGGCCGCGACTCCCAAAAAAACGCGCCAAGTCTTTGACTGCGTGGGGATAACCCTGTTATTATCGCAGGTTTTCCGGGGACGTTTTCTGCAATGAGCGCTTTTGTCATCGACGCCTTTGAGTTCTGCCGTAACAACGGCCATCGCGAAGGGACTACCCCGGTTGCCGAGATGACCCGCCTCGCCGCCGATTGCGCCAATGCCAGCGGCGAGATCGCCTGGGCGATCGACGGCGGCACGACCCCGCAAGGCTATCCGACGATGACCTTGTCGGTGGCAGGTACGGTCCAGCTGGTATGCCAGCGTTGCCTGACCCCGTTCGATTACCGTATCGATTCGTCGACCCAGCTGGTGCTGGGACGCGACGACGAGGAAGCGGACGGCATGGAAGAGGTCCTCGACGACGAAAGCATCGACGTGATCGTCGGCAGCCACGCTGCCGATATCCGCGAGCTGCTCGAGGACGAAGCCCTGCTGGCCCTGCCGCAGGCACCGAAACATGTGCAATGTCCCGACACTACGCTGTTGGACACACTGAAGTCTGAAAAGGTATCGCCCTTCGCGGGCTTGAAGAGCCTGAAATCCGAATAAGCAGTTCCAGCAGTTTGCAGTAGCAGTACGTCAGAAACGTGTCAAACGCGTGCACAGTCGAGTATGTCAAGGCAGCGTTTCAAACAGGTCGGCGGTCGTAAGATTGCCGGTGGGATACTCGATGCGCATGTTGTTTGCAAATCGAATGTGTTAGAATTTTAGAACTTTAGTATTAGGAGTCATCATGGCAGTTCAGCAGAATAAGAAGTCCCCATCGAAGCGCGGCATGCACCGTTCGCACGATTTCCTGGTTGCACCTAACCTGGCAGTCGAGCCAACCACCGGTGAAACCCACCTGCGTCACCACATCAGCCCGAACGGCTTCTACCGTGGTCGCAAAGTCCTGAAGACCAAGAACGACGAGTAATCGCCGTCTTGTTTTTCTGTACCATGAAAGCGGTGCGACGTATGTTGAGTGCGTGGCGCCGCTTTTTATTTCGCCGTTTCGTTATTATCGGCTGCACATTCTTGCGCAGCATCACGGCTGCCTTTCCAAGCCGGCATGGCGCCATCGGGCGCATGCATCGAGCCGCCCGCCTTGCGTGAGCCGCGGTATTACCCCAGATGACAATTAAAATATCCATCGACTGCATGGGCGGAGACCACGGTCCTTCCGTTACGATTCCTGCAGCCCTCTCTTTCCTGAAGCAGCAGCCTGAAGCCGAGCTGATCCTTGTCGGCCTCGAAGACACGCTGCGCGCGGAACTCAAGAAACATCACGCGGAAAACAATCCCCGTTTGTCCATCAAGCACGCCTCGGAAGTGGTGGCCATGGACGACCCCGTCGAAGTGGCCCTGCGCCGCAAGAAGGACTCCTCGATGCGCGTTGCGGTCGAGCTGGTCAAGGACGGCAGCGCCGCCGCTTGCGTCTCGGCCGGCAACACGGGCGCCCTGATGGCCGTATCGCGCTATGTCCTGAAGACCATGGCCGGCGTCGACCGCCCGGCCATCTGCTCGATCCTGCCGAACCAGAAGAACGGCCCGACCTACATGCTCGACCTCGGCGCCAACGTCGACTGCGAGCCGCACCACCTGCACCAGTTCGCGATCATGGGTTCGGTCCTGTTCGCGGCCATGGAAGGACGCAAGCCCAGCATCGGCCTGCTCAATGTCGGCACGGAAGAGATCAAGGGCAACGAGGTCGTGAAGAACACGGCAAGCCTGCTGCGCGCCGACCACGAACGCGGCGCCCTGAACTTCCACGGCAACGTCGAAGGCAACGACATCTTCAAGGGCACGGCGGACGTCGTCGTCTGCGATGGTTTCGTCGGCAACGTCACGCTGAAAGCCATCGAAGGCCTGTCGCGCTACATGAAGTCGGTGTTCAAGAGCAGCCTGCTGTCGATGCTGGGGGCGCTGATCGCCCGCGGTGCACTGAAGAAGCTGAACCCGGAACGCTACAACGGCGCCGGTCTCCTGGGCCTGAAGGGCCTGGTGTTCAAGAGCCACGGCGGCGCGAATGCGTATGCCTTCGAGTGGGCGATCAAACGTTCATTTGATGCGGCGAAATACAATGTACAAGAGCAACTGTCGGCGATGATCGCCGAACTCATGCCAGAGACTCCTGACGCACAGCGCCAGGTTTGATTCACGCTTGACCAAGGGTGGAGACGCAATGACTGTCTACAGCAAAATCATCGGCACCGGCAGCTACCTGCCGGAACGCAGGATTACCAACGACGAGCTGGCTGCGCAGCTGGCAGAAAAAGGCATCGAAACCTCGGACGAGTGGATCAGCTCGCGCAGCGGCATTTCCGCGCGCCACTACGCCGCGGCCGGACAGAATTCGTCCGACCTCGGCGTCGAGGCTGCTCGCCGCGCGCTCGAGATGGCCGGCAAGCAGCCTGGCGAGATCGACCTGATCCTTGTCGCCAGTTCCACCCCTGACTTCCAGGGCAGCTTCCCCAGCACCGCCTGCGTCGTCCAGCGCAAACTCGGTATCGAGAACAAGTGCGCCGCCTTCGACGTGCAGGCCGTGTGCAGCGGCTTCGTGTACGCGGTCGCCACGGCAGACGCCTACATCCGCGCCGGCATGTACCGCAACGCGCTCGTCATCGGCGCGGAAGTGTTCTCGCGCATCCTCAATTTCGAGGACCGCACCACCTGCGTGCTGTTCGGCGACGGTGCCGGCGCCGTGGTGATGAGTGCCTCGGAAGAGCCGGGCGTGCTGGCCACCCGCCTGCATGCCGATGGCGCCCATGCCGACATCCTGTCGATTCCGCCTGGCATCCAGGGCGCGGCCAACAGCGGTTTCCTGCACATGGATGGCCAGGCCGTGTTCAAGCTCGCAGTCCATGTGCTCGAGGAAGTGGCCGCCGAGGTACTCGACGCCGCCCGCCTGCAGGCCGCCGACGTCGACTGGCTGATCCCGCACCAGGCGAACATCCGCATCATGAAGAGCACGGCCAAGAAGCTGGGCCTGCCGATTGAACGCATGGTCGTCACCGTCGACGAGCATGGCAACACCTCGGCCGCCTCGATTCCGCTGGCGCTCGACCTTGCCGTGCGCGATGGCCGTATCAAAGCAGGCGACAACATCCTGATGGAAGGCGTCGGCGGTGGCTTCACCTGGGGCGCAGTGCTCGCCCGCATGTAAGTTGCGGACCGGAGAACAGGCGGCCCGCGAAAGGGCGGCCCGCGAAAGGGCGGCCCGCCACGCGCGCGCTGCCTGCGTTCGCTTTTGCACGATTTTTACAAGGAAAACAATAAGATGAGCAAATTCGCATTCCTGTTTACCGGCCAGGGCGCGCAAGCGGTTGGCATGCTGAACGGCTTCGCCGGCAACCCGGTCGTGGAGCAGACCGTGCGCGAAGCATCCGACGCCCTGGGCATGGACCTGGGCCGCCTGATCGCCGAAGGCCCGAAGGAAGAACTCGACCTCACCACCAATACCCAGCCCGTGATGCTGACCGCGGCCGTGGCCGTGTACCGTGCCTGGATCGCCGCTGGCGGTCCGACCCCGAACATGGTGGCGGGCCACAGCCTGGGCGAATACTCGGCCCCCTGGTCGCCGCCGGCGTGATCGACTTCAAGGATGCCGTGCCGCTGGTGCGCTTCCGCGCCCAGGCGATGCAGGAAGCGGTACCGGTCGGGCAGGGGGCGGCATGGCCGTCGTGCTCGGCATCGATGCCGACGCGGTGCGCGCGCTGTGCCAGGAGGTAGCGCAGGGCGAGGTGCTGGAAGCCGTGAACTTCAACGAGCCGACCCAGACCGTGATCGCCGGCCACCTGGGCGCGATCGACCGTGCCTGCGAACTGGCGAAATCGAAGGGCGCCAAGCGTGCCATGAAACTGCCGGTGTCGGCGCCCTTCCACTCCTCGCTGTTGAAACCTGCTTCCGACCGCCTGCGCGACTACATGGCAAAACTGGAATTCCATGCGCCACGCATCGATTTGATCAACAATGTCGATGTCGCCATCGCCACCGACCCGGAAGCGATCAAGGACGCCCTGGTGCGCCAGGCCGCCGGCCCCGTACGCTGGGTCGAGATCATGCAGAAAATGGCCGCCGCCGGGATCACGCACACCATCGAATGCGCCCCGAGCAAGACGCTGATCGGCATGGCCAAGCGGATCGATCCGGTCTTGATGGGCGACGCGCTGGTCGACCAGGCCTCGCTCGAACGCGTGCTTGAAAGCATCAAGGGCGCGTGAAGCGCCACCCGTTGTCATCGTTAAGAACAGGAATCACATGAATCTGCAGAACCAAGTCGCCCTCGTCACCGGAGCCTCGCGCGGCATCGGCAAGGCCATCGCACTCGAACTGGCCCGCCAGGGGCGCCAAGGTCGTCGGCACCGCCACCAGCGCCGCCGGCGCCGAAGCCATCGGCGCCTACCTGGCCGAATTCGGCGGGCAGGGCCTGGTCCTCGACGTGACCGACGCGGCACGCTGCACGGCCCTGATCGACGAAGTGCAAAAGACTTTCGGCAGCGTCTCGATCCTGGTCAACAATGCCGGCATCACCCAGGACAACCTGGCCATGCGCATGAAGGACGAGGAGTGGGACAGCGTCATTGCGACCAACCTCACGGCCGTCGGCCGCCTGTCGCGCGCGGTGCTGCGCGGCATGATGAAGGCCAAACATGGCCGCATCATCAACATCACCTCGGTGGTGGGATCGTCCGGCAACCCGGGCCAGATGAACTATGCCGCCGCCAAGGCCGGCGTGGCCGGCATGACCCGTGCGCTGGCACGCGAGATCGGCAGCCGCAACATCACCGTCAACTGCGTCGCTCCGGGCTTCATCGATACCGACATGACCAAAGGCCTGGGCGAAGGCCAGCACGAAGCGCTGCTGACCCAGATTCCGCTGGGCCGCCTTGGCCAGCCCGAGGATATCGCCCATGCGGTCGCCTTCCTGGCCGGCCCGACGGCCGCTTATGTCACCGGTACCACGCTGCACGTGAACGGCGGCATGTACATGAATTAAACCTGTGAATTGATGGGTGCGCTGACAGGACGGGTATGATCGTAGAATAAGGTCATCCGTTCCCGGTGGAATCTCATCTTTTAACAGACGTTTCGGCTGAATTAGCGTCAGACGCCGAAAATAGTTTTTCAGCGCGCAAACCTGATAAAATGCGCGCACTTTCCGCAACACATACCTAATGGAGCCATAACATGTCGGATATCGAACAACGCGTTAAAAAAATCGTCGCTGAGCAACTGGGTGTTGCAGAAGCCGACATCAAAATCGAGTCCTCGTTCGTTGACGACCTCGGCGCCGATTCCCTGGACACCGTCGAACTGGTGATGGCCCTGGAAGACGAGTTCGAAATGGAAATCCCTGACGAGCAGGCCGAGAAAATCACCACCGTCAAGCAGGCTATCGACTACGCCACGGCGCACGTCAAGGCCTAAGCTGACTTTCGTTTTCGGGAGAATCGCTTGAGCCGTTCACGCAACCGCCGCGTCGTCATTACCGGACTGGGCTGCGTTTCACCCATCGGCAATAACATTGCCGATGCGTGGAGCGCGGCGCTGGCCGGCAAGTCGGGCATTGCCAATATCACCAAGTTCGATGCCGAGCCGTTCTCGACCCGCTTCGCGGGCGAGGTCAAGGGCTTTAACATCGAGGATGTCATTCCCGCCAAGGAAGCCCGTAACATGGATACGTTTATCCATTTCGGCATGGCGGCAGGCATCGAGGCACTGCAGGACTCCGGCCTGGAAGTGACCGATGAAAACCGCGACCGTATCGGCGTGATGGTCGGATCCGGGATTGGCGGCTTGCCGCGGATCGAGGAACAGAAGGACGAGTACGACAAGCGCGGTCCGCGCCGTATTTCCCCGTTCTTCGTGCCGGCGTCGATCATCAACATGATCTCGGGCGACCTCTCGATCAAGTTCGGGCTGCGTGGTCCCAACCTGGCCATCGTCACCGCCTGCACCACCGGCCTGCACTGCATCGGCGCTGCCGGCCGCCTGATCGAATACGGCGATGCCGACGTGATGATCGCTGGCGGTGCCGAGTCGACCATTTCGCCGCTGGGCCTGGGCGGTTTCGCCTCGGCACGTGCGCTGTCGTCGCGCAATGAAGATCCGGCAACGGCCTCGCGTCCCTGGGACCGCGACCGCGACGGCTTCGTGCTGGGCGAGGGTGCCGGTGTCATGGTGCTGGAAGAGTACGAGCATGCCAAGGCGCGCGGCGCGAAGATCTACGCCGAGCTGGTCGGTTTCGGCATGAGTGCCGATGCCAATCACATCACGGCGCCGATGGAAGACGGCAGCGGCGCAAGCCGTTGCATGGTCTCGGCGATGGCCAATGCCGGCATCAATCCGGACCAGGTCAACTACGTGAACGCGCACGGTACCTCGACGCCACTGGGCGACCTGGCTGAAGTGCAGGGCATCAAGCGGACCTTCGGCGACCACGCCGGCAAACTGGCCGTCAACTCGACCAAGTCGATGACCGGCCACCTGCTGGGCGGCGCCGGCGGCCTCGAGTCGGTGTTCACGGTGCTGGCGATCAAGAACCAGGTCTCGCCGCCGACCATCAACCTCTTCAACCAGGATCCGGCCTGCGATCTCGATTTCGTGGCGAACACCGCCCGCGACATGCGCATCGACTACGCCGTGAAGAACTCCTTCGGCTTCGGCGGTACCAACGGTACCCTGATCTTCTCCAAGGTTTGAACCTGCCGCGCCCGCTCCTGTCAAAGGGAGTGGGCGCCTGACCCTGCCGCAGCCCGCGCGCCGGCAGGCGTTCCGCATTTCCTTCCGTATTTCCTTCATTCATGTCCATCGCCGTGTCCGTGCACGTGGCACCGTCGCGCCAGCTGCGCGCCTGCCTCGGCCTGTTCGCGCTCCTGCAGTTCGCCTGCGCGGTGGCCGTGCCGGCGATGCTTTCGCGCATCGCTTACCCCGGCTTGTGCGCGGCCTTTTTCCTGCTTGCAGCGTCGTTCTTGCTGTACGGATGCGTTAGCGCGACAAAGCCGCACCAGATTGATGTATCTGGAACCGGTGCGATGCGCCTGACGGTACAACAGGAGATGGGAGCCGATCCGGTGGCGCCCGATGGCATCGTCGTCACGCTCTTGCCCGGAACGCTGGTCTGGCCGCGCCTGATGTTGCTCCGGCTGGGCGATGGGCACGGTGGCACGCGGGTGGTGCCGGTCCTGCGCGACAGCCTGGCGGCGGGCGATTTTCAGGCCTTGCGGGTCGCGGTGGGCACCTTGTGCGGGCGCCTTGGGCCTGAGGCAACGACGAACGAAATACTTTGAACTTATTGCAGCCGGCCAACTCTTAGACAAGGGGCACCTCGGGAAACCAGCGAGCGGGAGGAGTTTGGGTGTGGGCACAGAGCCCGCCAGTCAGAATAAAAACGGCGCGCATCGCCAGGTCTGGCTCCTGAATATCCGACGCAGGGCGGGTTGTCCGAGTCCCCAAGGTCTGCTGCGGTTAACGGGACACGGTCAGTGACGACAGAACGCGAGGGTGATCAACTGCTGGTTGAACGCGTCCAGGCCGGTGACCGGCGGGCGTTCGATCTACTGGTGGCAAAGTATCAGCGCAGGCTGATGCGCCTGGTGTCGCGCCTCGTGCACGACCCTGCCGAAGCCGAAGACGTGGTGCAGGAAACCTTTATCAAGGCATTCCGGGCATTGCGCCACTTCCGCGGCGAATCGGCGTTTTACACGTGGCTGTATCGAATTGGAATCAATACAGCCAAGAATTTTCTCGTCACACAGGGCAGGCGCGCACCGACCTCTACCGAGGCAGATACGGAACGTGCTGAAGCGTTTGACGATGCGGACAGCTTGCGCGACATTAATACACCTGAGTCGGTGTTGGCAAGCAAGCAGATCGCGTATACGGTCAATGCCGCGATGGAAGCGCTACCGCTGGAATTGCGGACAGCGATTGTATTGCGAGAAATTGAGGGTTTGAGCTACGAGGAAATCTCCGAAGTGATGGCGTGCCCGATCGGCACGGTGCGCAGCAGGATTTTTCGCGCACGCGAAGTCATTGCAGAAAAATTGAAGCCTTTGCTCGATTTTCCGGGTGACAAACGTCGGTAGGTAGCGATGATCGCATTGAGAGCGCCTGACAGCAGCTCCACGGCAAGCACGCCGTCAATCACATATCGCTCCGCGGGGGGGCGAGACGGCTGCAAGCTGCGGAAGAATGGTCGGCGTTCTAAAACCAGGGCATATTTGATCACACGGCTACCGTGATGGAACCACCGATGGACACCAAGAAAAAGAATCGCGAGCACATTTCAGCTCTTGCCGACGGCGCCTTGCCGAAGGAAGACCTCGAACTGGCTTCCCTTGCCCTGCGCACCGATGACGGTCAGCAAGCGTGGGAAGTGTACCACCGGATCGGCGATACGCTGCGCGCGCAAGCGTCGATCGACCTTTCCCCCGGCTTTTCCGAACGCCTGGCTGCGCGCCTTGCCGCCGAGCCCTTGCACGGCCAGCGCGCCGGCAGCCTCGAGGCCGAGCTTGGCGCGCCGGCGGCCCTGACCGCATCGTCGCCATCGTCCTGACTCAGGCGTCCTGACTCGCGCGTCCGGCGCCGCGGATTGCCGCCCCGCGCGCCTTCGCTCCGCATCGATGCGCACCGCCGCGCGCCGATGCGGAGACCACGTCTCCCCATCCCTGCGCGTTTCGCGCATTTCTCGCCCTTGCCCGTGCTCTCGCCGCCCTGTGCAGGCGCGGCTGGCTCCGCCGGCTGGGCTGCTGCCCTCCCTTCGGATCCGGCAGGCTCATTCAATCCATCGCGCCATCCCAGCGGCCTGCGCGACAAGCGGGCGGTTTTTGGCTTACCATAACGTCAATTCCCGTCCCTGACTCTTGACTCCCATGACAAGCAAAACTGCGAGCGTAGTGTTGTCGGCCCTGTTGTCGGCGTGTGCCGGTGTATCCCTGGGCCTGTCCCTGCCGGCCCCGGCGCTGGCGGCGGCACCCGTGCCAACCCCGGTCGTGACCGGCCTGCCCGATTTCTCCGACCTGATCGACAAGGCCGGGCCGGCCGTCGTCAACATCCGCACCACCGAAAAGGTGCGCCTCGGGCAGGGCGGTCCGGGCGAGGAAGAGATGCAGGAATTCCTGCGCCGCTTCTTCGGCCAGCCGATTCCGCGCCGGCGCTCGCCCCAGCCGCAGCAGCAGGAAGAAGAGGTCCAGCGCGGCGTCGGTTCCGGCTTCATCATTTCCGACGACGGCTATGTGCTCACCAACGCCCACGTGGTCGAAGGCGCCGACGAAGTGACCGTCACCCTGACCGACCGCCGCGAGTTCAAGGCCAAGGTGCTCGGCTCCGACCGCCGTTCCGACGTCGCCCTGCTGAAAGTAAGCGCGTCCAATTTGCCTTACCTGCGCACCGGCGACTCGAGCAAGATCCGTGTCGGCGAGTGGGTGATCGCGATCGGTTCTCCGTTCAACCTCGACAATACCGTGACGGCCGGCATCATCTCGGCCAAGTCGCGCGATACGGGCGAATACCTGCCGCTCATCCAGAGCGACGTCGCCGTCAATCCCGGCAACTCGGGCGGTCCGCTCATTAACATGCGCGGCGAAGTCATCGGCATCAACTCGCAGATCGCGACCCTGTCGGGTGCCTACAACGGCATCTCGTTCGCCGTTCCGATCGACGAGGTGATGCGCGTGGCCGACCAGCTCAAGAAGACGGGCCACGTCACCCGTGGCCGCCTGGGCGTGCAGATCAGCGAAGTCACGCGCGACGTTGCCGAGTCGCTGGGCCTGGGCAAGGCGCGCGGGGCGGAAGTGTCGATGGTCGAGCCGGGCGGGCCGACCGAGAAGGGCGGCATCCGCGTCGGCGATATCATCCTGCGCTTCAATGGCCAGCCGATCGACACCACCCGCGACCTGCCGCGCCTGGTCGGGGCGACGAAGGTCGGCACCCGCGCGACCGTCACCGTCTGGCGCCGCGGCGCCCAGCTCGACGTGCCGGTGACGATCGTCGAGCTCGAGGAAGAAAAGGCGGCCGCCGCCAAGCCGCAGCCGAACAAGGCCGTGCTGGTGGCGCGCCGAATGCGCTGGGCCTGCATGTGTCGAACCTGACGCCGGAGCAGCGCCGCCAGCTGCGCATCGAGGGCGGCGTCATGGTCGAGTCGTCCGAGGGCAGGGCGGCCACGGCGGGCATCCGTGCCGGCGACCTGATCCTGCAGATGAACAATGTCGAGATCAAGGATACGGCCCAGTTCAATGCGCTGGCGTCCAAACTCGATCCGAAGAAGAGCGTTGCCGTGCTGGTGCGGCGCGATAACGCGACCCAGTACCTGGTCGTGAAGCCGGCGGCAGCGAAGTGACCCGGCCGGTGCCGCCATTTACCCTGTACTCGCGCAGCTACTGCCACCTGTGCGAGGACATGCTCGCCGCCCTGCAGGCGCTCGCGCCAACAGGGGCAGCGTTCCAGGTCGACGTGATCGATGTCGATGCCGACCCGGCCCTGGTCGAACGCTTCGACGAGCTGGTGCCGGTGCTGTACGGCCGGCTCGACGAGCCCGAGCTGTGCCATTACTTCCTCGACGAGGCGGCAGTGCGCAACTATCTCGCGGGCATCCCCGCGTAGGATAGACGACGCGTCAATCCGCTCCAGGGTGGGCGTGGCCGCCGAGCCGCCCCGTGCCCACCCTGCGTCCTCTGGTTTATTCCCTCGCAAAACCCACCCTCGGGCACAAAACAGCCGCAGCCGGCCACCCCTCCCTCATAATCCGGGCTTTCTAACCTGAAATCCGGTAAAATGCCTGGTTTGGAAAAGCGTTGGTCCCTGGTACATGGGCTTACACGTTGAGCTTTGATGCATCGAAGGCGCTCGCCTGGGGAAGACCAGCCCCACACGAAGCGCCTTTTTCGTATTGCGCAGGCGGTTTCGCCCCTTTTTGGTTTTGAGCTTTGTTAATGAACAACATACGTAACTTCTCCATCATCGCCCACATCGACCACGGCAAATCGACCCTGGCCGACCGCATCATCCAGCTGTGCGGCGGCCTGTCGGATCGCGAAATGGACGCGCAGGTGCTCGACTCGATGGACCTGGAGCGCGAGCGCGGCATTACCATCAAGGCGCAGACCGCGGCCCTGCAGTACAAGGCGCGCGACGGCCAGACCTACAACCTGAACCTGATCGATACCCCCGGCCACGTTGACTTCAGCTATGAAGTCTCGCGCTCGCTGTCCGCCTGCGAAGGCGCGCTGCTGGTCGTCGACGCGTCGCAAGGCGTGGAAGCGCAGACGGTCGCCAACTGCTACACCGCGCTCGACCTGGGCGTGGAAGTGGTGCCGATTTTGAACAAGATCGACCTGCCGCACGCCGATCCGGACAACGCCAAGAAGGAAATCGAGGACGTCATCGGCATCGACGCGTCGGAAGCGACCACCTGCTCGGCCAAGACCGGCCTCGGCGTGGAAGACGTGCTGGAAGACCTGATCAAACGCGTGCCACCGCCGAAGGGCGACGTCGATACACCGCTGCAGGCCCTGATCGTCGACTCCTGGTACGACCCGTATGTCGGCGTCGTGATGCTGGTGCGCGTGGTGAACGGCACGCTGCGTCCGAAAGACAAGATCCTGCTGATGGCCACCGAATCGGTGAACCTGGTGGAAAACATCGGCGTGTTCACGCCGCGTTCTGTCTCGCTGCCCACCCTCTCCGCCGGCCAGGTCGGCTTCGTCATCGCCGGCATCAAGGAACTGACCGCCGCCAAGGTGGGCGACACCGTCACCCTGGCGAACCGTCCGGCACCCGCGCCGCTGCCGGGCTTCAAGGAAGTCCAGCCGCAGGTCTTCGCCGGCCTGTTCCCCGTGGAAGCGAACCAGTACGACGCCCTGCGCGACTCGCTGGAAAAGCTCAAACTGAACGACGCCGCCCTGATGTACGAGCCGGAAGTGTCGCAGGCGCTGGGCTTCGGCTTCCGCTGCGGCTTCCTGGGCCTGCTGCACATGGAAATCGTGCAGGAACGCCTCGAGCGCGAATTCGACATGGACCTGATCACGACGGCCCCGACCGTGGTGTACGAAGTCGAGATGCGCGACGGCTCCATCATCCGCGTCGACAACCCGTCGAAGATGCCGGAACCGTCGAAGATCAACGAAGTGCGCGAGCCGATCGTCGACGTCAACCTGTACATGCCGCAGGAATATGTCGGCTCGGTGATGACGCTGTGTAACGGCAAGCGTGGTGTCCAGATGGACATGGCCTACCATGGCCGCCAGGTGAAACTGCACTACGAAATCCCGATGGCGGAAATCGTGCTCGACTTCTTCGATCGCCTGAAGTCGACCTCGCGCGGCTATGCTTCGATGGACTACGAGTTCAAGGAAAACCGCGCCGCCGACGTCGTGAAAGTCGACATGCTGATCAACAGCGAGAAGGTCGATGCGCTGGCCATCATCGTGCACCGCGCCAACGCACCTTACCGCGGACGCCAGGTGGCGGCAAAAATGCGCGAACTGATTCCGCGCCAGATGTTCGACGTGGCGATCCAGGCGGCGATCGGCGCCACCATCATCTCGCGCGAAAACGTCAAGGCGCTGCGCAAGAACGTGCTGGCCAAGTGCTATGGCGGCGACATCAGCCGTAAGAAGAAACTGCTTGAGAAACAAAAAGCCGGTAAGAAACGCATGAAACAGGTTGGTTCGGTGGAGATTCCACAGGAAGCCTTCCTCGCCATCCTTCAAGTGGAAGATAAATGAACCTGCAACCGATCCTGGGGAATTTTGCGCTCATCCTGTTCGTGGCCATGGTGGTCACGGGCCTTATCTGGTGTCTCGACGTTTTCGTACTGGCCAGGCGCCGCCGCGCCGCGGCCGATGCGGCGCTGGCCGAATACGATGCCCGCAATGCCAAGCTGACGGCAAACGGCATCAAGGTCGACAATAACGCGAATCGCGCGGCCATCGAGGCAGCCAACCTGCGCCAGCCGACCTGGATCGAGTATTCCGGCAGTTTCTTCCCCGTCATCGCACTCGTGTTCGTGCTGCGTTCCTTCCTGTGGGAGCCGTTCAAGATCCCGTCGAGCTCGATGGTGCCGACGCTCCTGATCGGCGACCTGATCCTGGTGAATAAATACACCTACGGTATCCGCTTGCCGATCATCAACAAGAAGATCATCGAGATCAACGATCCACAGCGCGGCGACGTGATGGTGTTCAAGTATCCGAAGGACATGAGCCAGGATTACATCAAGCGTGTCATCGGCGTGCCGGGCGACACCATCGTCTATGACAACAAGCGCCTGACGGTGAACGGCAAGCCGGTCGACTACACGCCGCTGGACGACTACCTCGACGACGAACGCCCGGTCTACCACAAGCAGCTCATCGAGAAGCTGCCGGGTGCCGAACACCGTATCCTGAATTCGGAATCGCGCCGTCCCTTCGACCTGGGTGCCGTCGAGAATTTCCCGAACCGCGAGGCCTGCGACTATTCCTACGACAAATTTACCTGTATCGTACCGAAGGGCAACTATTTCATGATGGGTGACAACCGCGACAACAGCGCGGACAGCCGTTACTGGGGTTTTGTTCCGGATAAAAACATTGTCGGCAAGGCCTTCCTGGTCTGGATGAACTTCGGCGATCCGAAGCGCATCGGCGGCATCAAGTAAGGCCCCGGCTTCGCCAAGGAGAAACGATGCAGCAACCGAAACAGGTTTTATTCAGCAGGCAGCGCGGCATTTCCCTGACCGGCTTGATCCTGGTGCTGGCGGTGCTGTCCGCCTTCGCCGTGGTCGCGATCAAGATCATTCCGTCCTATATCGAATTTCGCGCAGTGCGTGACGGCATCGTCCGGGCCAAGGCCGCGGGCGGTACCGTGCGCGACATGCAGAAGACCTTCGACAAGTACGCGGAAGTCAACAACGTCGAAGCCGTCCGCGGACAGGACGTCGTGATCACCCGCGATGGCGACACCCCGGAACTGAGCTTCGCCTACGAGAAGCGCATTCCGTTCACCGACCGGATCTCCATCGTCATCGATTACGATGGCACCACCGACCCGAGCGGCGTGGTGGCGGCCAAGGCCGAGTGATTCGCCGCACGCCGGTGCAGGCGCACCGGCGTGCTCATCCATACGTAAGCGCGACGCCTCCCGCGCGGCCGGCGCGCCATGCTGGCAAGCATTGCTATGGGCGGGGCGCCGCTGGCGTGTCGCGGGTTGCACCATCGATGCTCCGCAAGCGGCCGCTCGGCGCCAGCGGGCAAGCGGCGCCGCCGGCGCCGCGCTCGTACTACAATTAATCATAATGAATCTTCAGTTACTGCAAACTCGCTTAGGGTATTCGTTCCGGGACGCTGGCCTCTTGCAGCAGGCCCTGACCCATCGTAGCCATAGCAGTCTGCATAACGAACGCCTGGAATTCCTCGGCGATTCGGTCCTCAACTGCGTCGTGGCCTCGATCCTGTACGAGCGCTTCAACAACCTCGACGAGGGCGACCTGTCGCGCCTGCGCGCCAACCTCGTCAAGCAGCAGTCGCTCTACGAAATCGCCCAGAAACTCGAACTGTCGCAATTCCTGCGCCTGGGCGAAGGCGAGCTCAAGTCGGGCGGATTTCGCCGTCCCTCGATCCTGGCCGACACCCTCGAGGCGCTGCTGGGCGCGATTTTCCTGGATGCCGGCTTCGATGCCGCGCGCGACGTGATCCGCGCCTTCTACATTCCGCTGCTCGACACGGTCGACCCGCGCACGCTGGGCAAGGACGCCAAGACCCTGCTGCAGGAGTTCCTGCAGAGCCGCAAAATTTCGCTGCCGACCTACAACGTCATCGCCACCCATGGCGCCGCCCACAACCAGGAATTCGAGATCGAATGCACGGTACCCAAGCTCGGCATCCAGGTGTTCGGCCGCGGCGGCAGCCCGTGCCGGCGAACAGGCGGCGGCGCGCCTGGCGCTCGAGGTCGCCGAACAGGCCCTGCGCAAGACCCCGGCCTCGGCGCGCAAGGCCAAGCCGCGTGCCGCCCAGCTGAAGCTGGCAGGCATTGCCACCATCCGGGCGACGACGCGGCGGGAAGCCCTGCGCCAGCCGCCGCGCCCACCAAACACGCATGAACGAGCCCAGCAATATTATGAACACCCGATCCGATACCCAGCCCGCCGACACCGGCCCGGCCGAGAAACATCCAGCCGCTGAAGCCACCGAAGCCGCCGCCGAGCAACATGCCGCCGCGCACCAGCCTGGCAAGCACGACGAATCCGATACGGAATCCGACGACGCAGGCGAGGCCGTGGAGGATGCAGCGGGCGCCGACCTGAACGCTTTCTTCAGCGAGCGCGGCACCGCCGGCGCCGCGACCGCGGGCTTCCGCTGCGGCTACATCGCCATCGTCGGCCGTCCGAACGTGGGCAAGTCGACCCTGATGAACCAGCTGATCGGCGCCAAGGTGTCGATTACCTCGCGCAAGGCGCAAACTACGCGCCACCGCATCACCGGCATCCAGACCGTCGACGATGCCCAGTTTATCTATGTCGATACACCGGGCTTCCAGACGCGTCATGCGAATGCACTGAACAAAACGCTGAACAAGACTGTCTCGAACACGCTGACGGCCTCGGACGTTGTCCTGTTCGTCATCGAGGCCGGCACCTTCGGCCCGGCCGACCAGCAAGTGCTGGACCTGCTGCCGAAAAACGTGCCGGTGATCCTGGTCATCAACAAGTCGGACCACATGAAGGACAAGGCGACCCTGATGCCCTTCGCCCAGAGAGTGGCCGCTTTGCGCGACTTCACGGCCATCGTGCCGGTCTCGGCCAAGTTGCGCTTCCAGATCGACTCGCTCGAGCGCGAGATCCGCAACCACCTGCCGGAAAACCCGCCTGTCTTCGGCCCGGACGACATCACCGACCGCAGCGAGAAGTTCCTCGCAGCGGAAATCGTGCGCGAGAAAGTGTTCCGCCTGCTGGGCGACGAACTGCCCTACACCAGCACTGTCCTCATCGAGCAGTTCCTGCAAGAAGGCAACCTGCGGCGCATTTTTGCCGCCATCCTGGTCGAGCGCGACACCCATAAATCGATGATTATCGGTAACAAGGGAGCGCGCCTGAAAGAGATCTCGACGCAGTCGCGCCTGGACATGGAAAAGCTCTTTGGCGGACCGGTGTACCTGGAGATCTGGGTGAAGGTCAAGTCTGGCTGGGCCGACAACGAAGCGGGCCTGCGCGCCTACGGCTACGAGTAAGCCGCAGCCGGAGGACCACCCCCACGCATGACGCCCCCCGATACCGACCTCGATACCGACAACGGGGGCAGTGCGCCCCTGCCAGTCCCCGCACCGGTGCCCCCGCAGGCGCCGGTGGCGGCTGCGCGCCGCAGCCGCACCCCCGTGCGCGATACCCGCGTCAACGGCCAGCCGGCGTTCGTGCTGCACAGCTATCCCTACAAGGAAACCAGCCTCATCGTCGACCTGTTTACGCGCGACCATGGGCGCATCGCGGTCGTCGCCAAGGGCGCCAAGCGGCCGCTGTCGAAGTTGCGCGGCGTGCTGCAGACCTTCCAGCCGCTGGCCGTGTCGTGGAGCGGGAAGTCAGAACTGCGCACCCTGATCGATGCCGAATGGGTGGGTGGCATGCTGCCGCTGGAACGTACGGCGCTCCTGTGCGGTTTCTACCTGAACGAGCTGCTGGTGAAATTGCTGGCACGCGACGACCCGCACCGCGCCCTGTTCGATCACTATATTTCGACCTTGAACGAGCTGGCCCACGACGAACCGGCGCAAATTGCCTTGCGAAAGTTCGAAAGGGCCTTACTTAAGGAAACGGGCGTGGCCGCCGACCTGGGACGCTCGACGACGACGCGTGAGGTGGTGCAGGCCACGAGCGACTACGTGGTCGATCCGGAACGCGGTGCGCGCGAGGCGCGCGTGTCCGATGTCTGGCCCGTGGTGTCCGGCAAGACCCTGCTGGACATGGAGCGCGAGGATTACGGCGACCCGGCAACGCAGAGCCAGAGCAAGCAGCTGATGCGCTTCCTGCTGGCGCATCACCTGGGCGGCGTGCCGCTCAATACGCGCCAGATTTTGATCGACCTGATGCAGTTATAAACTTCTAAAAACCATGAGCTTCCTGCAACCTGTCGGCCCCGTCATCGACCTGGGCGTGAACATCGACCACATCGCCACCGTGCGCAACGCGCGTGGCACTGTTTATCCCGACCCGCTGCGCGCGGCCTTGCTGGCCGAGCAGGCCGGCGCCGACCTGATCACGCTGCACCTGCGCGAGGACCGGCGCCACATCAAGGATGCCGACGTGCTGGCGATCCGCCCGCAACTGGCCACGCGCATGAACCTGGAAGCGGCGGTGACGCAGGAGATGATCGATTTCGCCTGCCAGGTAAGGCCGCAGGACGTCTGCCTGGTGCCCGAGCGGCGCGAGGAAGTGACCACTGAAGGCGGGCTGGACGTCATCCGTTACTTCAAGGAGGTGGAAGCGGCCGTGAAGCAGCTGAAAGGCGAGGGCATCCGCGTCTCGCTCTTCATCGATGCCGACGCCGCGCAGATCGAGGCCGCGGCGCGCACGGGCGCGACCGTGATCGAGCTGCACACGGGGCGCTATGCCGAGGCCGAAGGCACCGAGGCGGCCGCGGAACTGGAACGCATCAAGGTCGGCGTCGCCGCCGGCGTCAAGCATGGCCTGGTGGTCAACGCCGGGCACGGCCTGCATTACACCAACGTGCAGCCCGTGGCGGCCATCCGCGACATCGCGGAGCTGAACATCGGCCACGCGATCGTCGCTCACGCGCTGTTCGCCGGCTGGGAGAACGCGGTGCGCGAGATGAAGGCGATCATGGTCGCGGCGCGCCTGGGCGTGTCGCTGGGGACGCAATGAAGGAGGGGGCGAAATGATTTATGGCATCGGCACCGACATCGTGCAGATCTCGCGTGTCGAGGCGGCCCTCGCACGCAGCGGCCCGCGTTTCGCCGAAAAGATCCTGGGCCCGCAGGAGCTTGAAAAATACCATGCCCGCAGCGCCAAGAACGCGGTGCGCGGGCTGCGCTTCCTGGCCACCCGGTTTTCGGCCAAGGAAGCGTTCTCGAAGGCGATTGGCCTGGGGATGCGCATGCCCATGACCTGGCGCTCGATGCAGATGCTCAACGCCCCGAGCGGCAAGCCGACCATCGTCTGCAGCGGGGCCCTCGAAGAATTCATGCGCCAGAACGGTTTGACGGCACAGGTGACGATCAGCGACGAGGCCGATTACGGCGTCGCTTTCGTGATCGTCACCCAGGACCCGGCGAAGTAACAGACAAGCGAAGCACCAGTGGGCAAGGAAGTTCCAGTACCCGACGCGGGCTTGCCTGCGCGGGATGAGCAGTTGGTGGACGAGGCGGTGGCCTATGTGGCCGCTGGCGGCGCGGCGATGCCAAACCGCGGCGCGCAAGAAGGCCCGTACTCGCGCCACCAGGACCAGGACAAGGCCGTGCCCGCGCCGCGCGCGCGGCCGGACAGTTGGCAGGCGATGAAAGAAGAATTGAAAGCAACGCTCAGGGAAGACGCCCTGGAACCGGTGAAGCCGAGCGAGTCGGCGCGTGTACGCGTGTTGGAAACCGTCGCCAAGCTGCCAGGCTTGCCGGGCGTGTACCGCTATTTCGACGCCAATGGGAACGTCCTTTACGTCGGCAAGGCGCGCAACCTGAAGAACCGCGTCTCGAGCTATTTCCAGAAGAACCTGTCGAGCCCGCGCATCGCGATGATGGTGTCGCAGATTGCCAACCTGGAAACGACGGTCACCAGCAGCGAAGCCGAAGCGCTGATCCTGGAAAACAATCTGATCAAGACGCTCAAGCCGCGCTACAACATCCTGTTTCGCGACGACAAGTCCTACCCCTACATCAAGATCTCGAGCGGCGAAGCGCCGCGCATGGGTTACTACCGCGGTGCGCTGGACAAGAAGAACCAGTACTTCGGTCCCTTCCCGAGCGCCTGGGCCGCCAAGGAATCGATCCAGCTGCTGCAGAAGGTGTTCATGCTGCGCACCTGCGAGGACAGCGTGTATGCCAACCGCACGCGTCCCTGCCTGCTGCACCAGATCGGCCGCTGCAGCGCGCCCTGCGTCGACCTGGTCGCGCCGGAAGACTACAAGCGCGACGTCGACAATGCCGCGCGCTTCCTGCGCGGACGCCAGGGCGAGGTGCTGGAAGACCTCGAGCAGAAGATGCAGTCGTATGCGATGGAGCTGAAGTTCGAGCAGGCGGCCAGCGTGCGCAACCAGATCCAGGCGCTGTCCAAGGTGCTGCACGCGCAGAGCATGGAAAACGTGGGCGACGCCGACGTCGACGTCATCGCCGTGCTGGTGCAGGGCGGCCGCGCCTGCGTCAACCTGGCGATGGTGCGTGGCGGCCGCCACCTGGGCGACCGCGCCTATTTTCCGTCGCACGTCGGTGAATCGCTCGGCGAAGAGCCGATCGAGGTCGAAGTGCTGGCCGCTTTCCTCGCCCAGCATTACTCGGGCCAGTTCATCCCGGGCACCCTGGTCCTGAACGTCGAGTTCGACCATCCCGAGCTGATCAGCGCCCTGGCCGAGCAGTGCGGCCACCGCATCAACCTGATCTTCCAGCCGCAGGGGCAGCGCCGCCAGTGGCTGGAGATGGCCTGCAAGGGCGCCGAGATTTCGCTGGCGCGCCTGCTGTCCGAGCAGGGTTCGCAACAGGCGCGCACCCGCGCGCTGGCCGATACCTTGCATCTCGACAGCGAGGACCTCGACACGCTGCGCATCGAATGCTTCGACATCAGCCACACGGCGGGCGAGGCCACCCAGGCTTCATGCGTGGTCTTCCACCATCACCAGATGCAGAACGGCGAGTACCGCCGCTTCAACATCAACGGCATCACCCCGGGCGACGATTACGCCGCCATGCGCCAGGTACTGACGCGCCGCTACGAAAAGGTGGCCAACGGCGAGGGCGTCGTGCCCGACATCGTGCTGGTCGACGGCGGCAAGGGCCAGGTCGAGATGGCGCGCCAGGTGTTCGAGGAGCTGGGCCTCGATATCTCGCTGATCGTCGGCGTGGCGAAAGGGGAGGCGCGCCGCGTGGGCCTGGAAACCCTGATCTTCGCCGACGGCCGCGCGCCCCAGGAGCTGGGCAAGGAATCGGCCGCGCTGATGCTGGTGGCCATGATCCGCGACGAGGCGCACCGCTTCGCCATCACCGGCATGCGCGCCAAGCGTGCCAAGACGCGCCAGGCCTCGCGCCCGGAAGAGATCGAAGGCATCGGCGCCAAGCGCCGCCAGCGCCTGCTGGCCCGCTTCGGCGGCCTGCGCGGCGTGGTCGACGCCAGCGTGGAGGACCTGATGTCGGTGGAAGGCATCTCGAGTACGCTCGCCGAAGAGATCTATCGGCAGTTGCATTGACCGCAGGGTGGGCGGCTCCGCCCGACTGTGTGCGCTTCGCGTGCGTATGCGCCGCCCACGCGTTCAACCACCGCCCGAACTATCGCGGCGTATCATTGGCGGGTGATGCGCGGCGGATGCGCTATCGACAGGCATACATCCGGGCAGAGCCGTCTACCTTGCGCCATCGCCGGCATCCATGCCCCGTTCGCTACCGCCGAGCTGAACTGGTTCAAAAGGCAATACCCATGTAGACTAGCGGCGCACGCTTTTTTAACGGTAAACCAGTTCAACCTCTATGCCTTTTAACATCCCGATTCTCCTGACCTGGTTACGTGTAGCACTCATTCCCCTCGTTGTCGGCGTCTACTATCTTCCCGAACACTGGCTGACGCGTCCCGAACAGAACCTGGCGGCGACGCTCGTATTCATCGTTGCTGCGATCACCGACTGGTTCGACGGCTTCCTGGCGCGGCGCTGGAACGAAACCTCGGCCTTTGGCGCTTTCCTCGATCCGGTTGCCGACAAGCTGATGGTCGCCGGCGCCTTGCTGATGTTGATCCAGCTCCAGCGTGTGGATGCGGTCATCGCCTTCATCATCATCGGCCGCGAGATCACGATCTCGGCCCTGCGCGAATGGATGGCCGAGATCGGCGCGCGCAAGTCCGTTGCCGTCAGTTCGCTGGGCAAGGTCAAGACTGCCGCGCAGATGGCGGCGATCCCGATGCTGCTGTTCCATGACCGCCTGTTCGGCCTGGATATGCACTACTGGGGCGAGATCCTGTTGTGGGTGGCCGGCGTGCTGACGGTATGGTCGATGTTCTACTATCTGCGCCGCGCGTGGCCGCTGATCAAGGAAAAAAGCGGGAATTTGTAAGATTACTTCTTCGTCATCCTTGACGTACGGATCAGATCATCTATAATGCTTGCCTGTTGCGACGACATCGCAGCAAACGACAGACAAAGCGGGAGTAGCTCAGTTGGTAGAGCGCAACCTTGCCAAGGTTGAGGTCGAGAGTTCGAGACTCTTCTCCCGCTCCAACGTTTGCACTGAAGTCGACGATAACTCAGCAGTACCGGTTGTCTTGGAAGTTGTCACAATTTCTGCGATAATCAATGTTTCCAGCATGCGGGAGTAGCTCAGTTGGTAGAGCGCAACCTTGCCAAGGTTGAGGTCGAGAGTTCGAGACTCTTCTCCCGCTCCAGTTTGGAGCAGCAGTAATGCAGGTGCGGTAACACACTCCAAGCGGGAGTAGCTCAGTTGGTAGAGCGCAACCTTGCCAAGGTTGAGGTCGAGAGTTCGAGACTCTTCTCCCGCTCCAGGTTCTCGAACCGGCGTGTATGAATGGCAGTAACTCCTAAGCGGGAGTAGCTCAGTTGGTAGAGCGCAACCTTGCCAAGGTTGAGGTCGAGAGTTCGAGACTCTTCTCCCGCTCCAGAATGCGAGAAAGCAATTGCTTCTCATGTTGTGTTGGCAAATAACCCGCCAGCCCGGCAGTTGTACCTAATCCTCCGGCGAGGTAGCAAAGCGGTTATGCAGCGGCCTGCAAAGCCGTCTAGACGGGTTCGACTCCCGTCCTCGCCTCCAGAATGCAAGCAGAAAATCGCCGCCCGCCGGCGATTTTTGCATTTCTGGCTCCCACATCGACCAAGCTCGTCCATCATTGATCCGCCACAAAGCTCGCCAGCTCGGCAGCTGTATTCTTGGTTCTGGCGAGGTAGCAAAGAGGTTATGCGACGGCCTGCAAAGCCGTTCAGACAGGTTCGATTCCTGTCCTCGCCTCCAGAATGTCGAAACGGGCCCTTCATTGAGGGCCCGTTTCTTTTGCGGCGTGCAGCGCGAACGAACGATAAGCATCGTCGCATGCCCCACACGACAGCTCAGCCTGTCAAGGCCGAGCCACAAGCAACTGAACAGTTCCCCAGGCACGCCTGATTCCTCGCAAACCGTCGACGTCACCCAGCTCTAAGCTGGACAGGTCATCCATCCCGAGGCCGGCCATGCACCATACCGCATTACCCCTCATGCAGCGCCAGGCGCCAATGCAAGCCAGGGCTTCCAATGGCAGCGAGGGCGCCAGATGACGACAGCGATCCCACGCGTGAGCGTCCTGATGCCGACCTACGAGCAGGCAGCCTTCCTGCCGCGGGCGCTGGACAGCCTGTTCGCACAAACGCTGGCCGACTGGGAAGTCATCGTCATCGACGACGGCTCCAGCCCGGCAACGCGCGCGGCGCTGGCGCCGTGGCGCGGCGATCCGCGCGTGCGGTATGTGCGCCACGAGCGCAACGAAGGGCTGGGCAAGTCGCTTAACCTCGGGCTCGAGATGGCGCGGGCGTCCATGGTGGCCTACCTGCCCAGCGACGATGTCCATTACCGCGACCACCTGGCGCAGCTGTGCGCGGCGCTCGATGGGGACCCCGGTGCGATACTGGCGTATTCCGGCCTGCGCCACAGCTATAACCGCCACGCCGCAGGGCAAATCCCCGACAGCTGGCTGCAGCTCGTCCAATGCCTGCACCGGCGCTGTGCAGTGCGCTGGACCGAGCGTAGCGGATTTGAATCCGACGACCTGGAGCAATTGTTTTGGCACCGGCTGCGGCCGCTCGGCCGTTTCGTGGCTACCGGACAGGTCAGTTGCGAGTGGGTCGACCATCCGGCCCAGCGTCACAAGCTGATGCAGGAGCCGCTGGGTGGCATCAATCCTTTTCGCCAGCATTACCGGGTACGCGAGCCCCTGCGCTTTCGTACTTCACGGGGCAACGTCATCGACGAGCTCAGCCAATACGAGAGCACACGTGCGCGGGCGCCAACGCCACGCGCGCCCGATGGCCTGAAGATCCTGCTCGTTGGCGAACTTGCCTACAATGCCGACCGCATCCTCGCGCTGGAGGAGGCAGGGCATACGCTCTACGGTTTGTGGACGCGCCAGCCCTACTGGTACAACACCGTCGGGCCGCTGCCCTTCGGCCATGTCGAGGACCTGCCCATGGACGACTGGCGCGGCGCAATTGCCCGCGTCCAGCCCGACCTCATCTACGGCCTGCTGAACTGGCAGGCGGTACCCTTCGTGCACGAGGTCATGCTCGCCACGTCCGGCATTCCCTTCGTCTGGCATTTCAAGGAGGGACCGTTCATTTGCCTGGAGAAGGGAACCTGGCCGCAGCTGGTCGCGCTCTACCAGCATGCCGATGGCTGCATCTTCAGCAGCCCCGAGATGCGCGACTGGTTCGATACCATCGTGCCGGGCCTGTCGCGAACGCGGCCCTGCCACGTGCTCGACGGCGACCTGCCGCGCCAGGCGCAGTTCGACGGACCTGCGGCGCCGCGGCTGTCGGCGCTGGACGGCGCGCCCCATACCGTGGTGCCGGGGCGGCCGATCGGCCTGCATCCGCACACCGTGGCCGAGCTGGACCCATGAGGGCGTGCACCTGCATTTCTATGGCGACTTCACGCAGGGGCAATGGCGCGAATGGATCGACAAGGCGGGGGCGCTGGCGCCGCGCCACCTGCACCTGCACGCGAATGTCGAGGGCGCGCGCTGGCGCGAGGAATTTTCCCGCTACGACGCCGGCTGGCTGCATGCTTTTGCCAGCGAGAACCGGGGCGAGCTTCGCCGCGCCAACTGGGACGACCTGAACTACCCGGCGCGCATGGCCTTGCTGGCGGCTGCCGGCTTGCCGATGATCCAGCGTGACAATACTGGTGCGATCGTGGCTACGCAAACCCTGGCCAGGGAACTCGGCATCGGCGTGTTTTACCGCAGCATTGCCGATCTGACCGAGCAACTGCGTGACGGGCCGCGGCTTGCCGCGATCCGCGAGCGTGTCGAAGCGGCGCGGACCCGCTTTTGCTTCGATAGGCATGTCCCTGCCCTGATTGCATTTTTCCGTGAGGTGATTGCGTCCGCCGCTGACGCGCCGCGACCGGCCAGGCTGTTTCTGGCCGGGCCGCAGCCGGCCGGACCGGTACGCTTGACGCGACGACCGCCGCGTCTGAACCGGCCGCACCAACGGCGGCAGCCAGCCGGCCACCCTAGAAAAACGGCGGACACGATTGTCTTCACCGCCAAGACAACAGCCTGGCCGCAACCATGTGGCAGCAAACTGAGGTATACGCCCGCCGCTGGCGGCCCGCCGGCCGCGTCAGAACGACATCGGCACACGCACCATCAGCGTCACGTCCGGCGTATCGCGCGTCAGGCCGGCACCGACCGCCACGCTGAGCGTTTTCTTGTCGCTCAAGCGGTAGGAATAGCCGATCAGGAGTGTACCGAGCTGCATGCGCACCGAACCCGGCACGGTGCGTCCGGACTGTTTGGTGCGCGCCACCGAGTTGTGGTCGTAGCCGACGCTGAACGAGGCCTTGTCGTTCAGCGCCAGGCCCATGCCGAAATTGAAGCCGATGACGCCGCCCGGTGCCACCTCGCCGAGCGATTCCTGCTCTCCGCCGAGCACCGTGCGCGAGACCTCGCGCTTGAAATTGTGCAGGTAGCTGAAGCTGCCGAAGAAGACTGCCGGGTCGGACGGGAACAGCCAGGTCAGGCTCGGCTGCAGCGAGTAGAAGCCCGAGCCGGTCGGCAGCTCCAGCGGCAGGCCGCTGCCGGTGATGTTCTCGCCGATGCAGCGGCGCTGGCAGTCGGTGGTGACTTCGAAGGGATCCTTGCCGGTGCGCGACTTGAAGCGCAGGCCGCCGATGAAATACGGCTTGTCGACGCCGCCGTCGTTGAGCTGGTAGCGCGCGGCCAGTTCGATGTCGCCGATCGACTTGCCGCTGGTTTCGAACGCACGCTCCACGGCGGTGCCGGTGAACACCTCGCGGCTGACGGTGGCGTCGCTGCGGTAGACGTAGGGCAGCTTGGCCTCGACTTCGACACGGTTGGTGAGGCCGCGGCGCAGGGTGACGGTGGCGGTGGTCGTGTTGCGCTTGACCTCGCGCACGTCGATCAGGCCGATCAGGAGCGCCGGAATGACGGTATAGCCGACCAGGGCGACCCGGTTGCTCGACGAGTAGCCATATTGCAGGGCCGGTTCGAATACATATTTGCCGCGTGGCGTCAGCACGCCCGGTTGTTCGAAGATGGGCGCGACCTCGGGCGTGCGCGCATCGCGCGTGGGGGCGCGGCCGACCGCAGCCGTGCTGGTGGCGGCGGTGGGCGCGCTGGCCGGCCCGCCCACCGGTGCCGCCGGGCGGCGGGGATTGCGGCGCCGCGCCCGCGGGGCCGGTGCCACGCAGCAGGTCGAGCTGCGCTGCGGGGGCCGGCACGCTCAAGCCGGCCGCGAGCGGGGAGGCCGATGCCGGATTCGCCGGTGCCTGTCCGGCGCCGCGTGCGGCGGACAGCAGGTCGGCGGAGGCCACGGGCGTCGCAGCGCCCGCGAGCGCCGGCGCTGGCAGGGCGTCCGGCGCCGGCAGAGGCGCTTGCTGCCGCGCGGACCGTACGTCACGCTCGAGTTCGTCGATACGGGCGCGCTGCTCCTCGAGCTGCTGGCGCATCGCCTTGAGCTGTTCGGCCAGTTCCGAGGCGGACTGCGCCCGCGCCGGAAGGGCGCACAATGCCGCGCCGACGGCCAGTGCGCCAAGACGTAGCGCCGGGAATGTCTGCATAAATCGCTCCATGTGGGTGGGCCGTCAGCGGGGGCCGAGGGCGGTTGACAAGGCATTATTCAGGCTTGCGCCGAAATTAAGCGCACGCAACATCCCGGCGGAGTTGACGGTCGCATTGATGGCGGTCTGGCTCTTGATCAGCTGGTCGTTCAGGCTGTTCTGGATGATGGTGCCGCCAAGCAGCGTGGTCGAGTCCGGCGTGATGGCGCGCACTTCGCCGTTCTGGATCAGGCGCAATTGGCCAAGCGTTTCGCTCGACACGCTGGCCTGGCCGGAAGCCAGCTTGCCGATGTCGCCCAGCTGCAGTTCGGTGCGCTCGACAACGTTGCCGTTGATGGTAACGAGCCGCTCCAGGCCCAGCGTGACCGTGAGGCCGTCGGCGGTGATGAAGCCGCCGCGCGCTTCGTCGAGCGCGGCCGCGTCGACGGCGTTGGCGGCGGCGAAGAGCGCGGGCGGCGCATCCGGGCCTGCGCGGCTGGGATAGTCCCGCCAGGGGGCAAGAGCAGGACGGACAGTGTGAAGGCATGCCGCATGGTGGTTCCTTAGAAATCGCCGGGGCCGAATTTCGGCAGCCCGTAGGTGCTGTCGACGGCGCGGCCGAGGCCATCGTCCAGCGGCGCACGCGGCGCGTTGCGCCAGTCCGCGTCCTGGTTGAAGCCGGGCTTGCGCGGGCCGTCGTGGATGACGAACAGCAGTTTGTTGGTCCAGATCGACTCGAAGCGCGCGCGCGGCATCAGGCGCGTGCCGCGCGACGGGTCGCCCAGCAGGATGCGCCCGTCTTCAGCACCCTTGACGACCACGAAATGGTGGTAGCCGTTGTCCGAGACGAGCACGATGGCCGGCAGCTTCGCCTCGATCAGCTTGTCGAGCGGCAGCTGGAAGCCGTTGGCGGTAAAGCCGTGGCTTTTCAGGTAGCGCTGCATGTCGAGCAGCGAAAAGCCTTCGCGGCGGATTTTCTGCTGGTCGCCGCCGACGAACATCTCCCGGAAGGCATCCTGTTCGCTGGTCGGGGTGGCGTAGTGGTGGGTCAGCAGCGTGGCGAGCGCGGCCGAGCCGCAACTGAAGTCGTACTGCTGGCGCAGCGTGGCCTGGAAACGCAGGTCCTTCATGCTTTTCACGGGCATGCCGACGCGCATGCCGCTGGGCAGGGCCATCTCGGCGGCGCCGCTCGCCGCCGGCAGCAGCAGGGCGCCCCAGGCAAGCCAGGAAAGTGCGCGGCGCTTCATCGGAACTGCAGGTTGACGACGGTCGCGTTCTGGATCAGGACGTTGGCGCCGCTGTTCTGGATGACGACCGGAATCCCGGACATGTTGGCGAAGGAGCCGGCATCGATCGTGTTCGATCCGGTATTCACGTTGGTGGCGCTGTTGTTGGCGACGTCGCCGCCCAGTCTGGTGTCGTTGAGCACCGTATCGGCGCGGCCGCGTTGGTGCTCGAGCTTGCCCGGGTCGACCGCCTGGGCCGTTTCGCCGCCGATCGCGAACGTAGCGGTTTCCTGGCGAACGGGCTCGTTCTCCGGCGTGGGTACGAGCATGCTGGCGGCCTCGTCCACGAGCGGCATGGCGCTCAGCTCCGCGGCCGTCATCAGGGCGGTTCACCCGCGAAGGCGGGCAAGCCGAAAGCGGCTGCCGCCGCCAGCGCCCAGGCCTGGCGCAGGGGGGTACATGCAAAAATCGTTTTCATCGTTTCTCCCTGAAATCCCGGGACCGCCAGGCGGTAGGTGCGGCAGTCCCGATACTGCTTATCGCGCAATGCGCGAGCAATGCGCGAACGGCGCACTGCCCATCCGTAGAAGGGCAGTGCGCTGGCGCTTACGGGCCGACGGCCAGGTTGCTCTGGACGTTGACGCTCTGCTGGACAAGGGAGGAGAAGCCGTTGTTCTGGCTCAGTACCGTGACACCGGCGGCCGACTGGCCGACGCTGCTCATGGTGTTCGACATGTCGAAGGTGCCCGCGCTGACAGTCTGGGTGCCGCCGGCGCCGCCGGTGGCCGTGCCGCCTGCCCCGCCGGTGCCGGTGCCCGCCGTGTTGGCGCCGGACGCGCCGCCCATGCCGCCGGTGCCGGTGCCGCCAGTGCCGCCTGCGCCGCCGTTACCGGCCGTCGCCGCGCCCGAGGTGGTCGAACCGTTGGTGGCGCTGCCCGAGGTAGCCGCGCCGCCCGAGGAGCCTGCACCGCCCGTGTTCGAGGCCAGGCCGGTCGAGCCGCCTGCGCCGCCGGCGCCCGCCGCCGCACCGGCGCCACCCGTGCTGGTGCCGGCCGTGGCCGACCCGCCCGCGCCGCCCGTGCCGCTGGTGCCGCTGCCGGCTGCGCCGCCGGTGCTGGTCAATGCCGCGCCCGCCCCGCCGGTGCCGCCCGTGGCGGTGCCGCCGGCCGCGCCCGCGCCAGCGCTGGCCGTGGCCGTCGCGCCCGAGCCCGCCGTGCCGCCGGCCCCGCCAGCCGCACCCGCGCCGCCCGTACCGCCAGCCGCGCCGGCGCCGCCGGCGCCGCCGGTGCCCGTGCCCGCGGTCGCGGTGTTGCTGCCGCCAGTCACGGTGCCGCCCGTGCTGGTCGAGGTGCCGCCGTCGGCCGCGCCGCTGGCGCCGCCGCCGGCATCCGGGGTGCTTGCGCCGCCGGCCCCGCTGCTGGCCATGTTGCCGCTGCCGGTAGCCCCCGCACCGCTCGAATCGCCGCTGGAGGTCGCGCCGCCCACGGTCGCCACGCCGCCGGCCGCGCCGCTGCCGCCGGTCCCGCCCATGCCACCCATGCCGCCGGCGGCGCCATCGGCGCCATTGCCGCCGTTGCCTCCGGTGGCGGCCCCGGTCGAACCACCCATGCCGCCATTGCCGGCGGCCACGCGGCCGGCGTTGCCGCCATTGCCGCCTTCATTGCCCATTGCGTTGCCGCCCATGCCGCCGCTACCGGCACCGCTCGCACCGCCGGCGCCGCCCATGCCGCCGCCGGCGTTGCCGCTGGAGCCACCCGCACCGCCACTGCCGCCCGATCCGCCCGAGGCACCCGAGCCGCTCGCGGCGTTCGATGCCAGGCCGCCGGCGCCGCCAGCGCCTGCCGTCGCCGTGCCGACCATGGCGTTGCCGGTGCTGGCGCTGCCGGTCGTCGCATTGCCACCGGTCGAGCCGGAAGCCGCCGTGCCGCCAGTGCCGGTGGCGCCGCTGCCACCATTGCCCATGGCGCCGCCGCCCGTGCCCGTCGCGCCGGCGCCGCCGGTGGCGCCGCCGCCGTTGGCGTTACCGAAGTTGTTGGCGACGTTACCGATGTTGCTGATTGCATTGCCGGTGACGGTGCCCTGCAGCGAGCTGGTCGCCGTGGCGCTCGAGGTGTTGAACGAGTTCGCGAAGTTCGAGGTCGCCGTGCCGCCGTTGTTGGCAGCCGCGGCCCCCATCTCGCTGGCCATGGCCGAACCGGTGCTGCGGTTCTGCCCGGAATTGTCGCGCGTCGACGAATCGTTGTTGCGGTTCGAATTGTCGTCCGTGCTGGTCGTCGTCGTCGTGACCGTCGAGTTGTCATCCATGCTGGCGCTGCCGCCATTGGCGTTCGCGCCGCCGCCGCTCTGGGTCACGGTGGTCGAGGAATCGGTGGTCGGGTCCGTCGTCTGGGCCTGGGCATTCAGGCCGAAAGCGAGCGACAGGGCGGTAACGAGCAAGGTCTTGTTCATGCAAATTCCCCTAGGGTGTGTGGTTGAGTTCGGACTGGCAGTCGTACCAGTTGAACCCCTTTATGCAAATCCGATGCCACCCCTGAAGATTCATTCCCAAATAATTGAATTCAAAGCACAAATCTCCTGAGAAACCGCATATTTGCGAAAAGACATTGTTGGTAGGAATTTAATGTTTTATGGCTGAGCCGAAAGTGGAGCAGTTGTGTAGCAGCGTTGGAGGAGACGGGCCGGACAGCTTCTTGTAGGATTTTGCTTGCCAACAGATCGGGATACAGCCTACATGCGGGCGAGCCGCCCGTCACCTGCGTTGCGCTGCCTCGGGCGGCGGTAATGAAGCGCGCACGCCAGGGCGAATGTGTGGCAGAGCTGCCGGTGTACAACGCGGCCGTGGATGCGCGTGACATGGCTGGCGGGGACGACCGCGCCGGCAGCCGTCCACCGGCGCGGGGGGGGGGGACGGACGTGGGAAGGGCAGGCAGCGGCAGGGCGCCGCCGCAGCGTGTGACGGCAGGTGGATCAGGAACGCATGCCGTGCTTGGCCAGCAGGCGGTACATCGTTGTGCGCGAAACACCGAGGTCGCGCGCGGCGCGGCTCACGTTCTGGCCGCTGCGGTCGAGGCAGGCACGGATGACCAGGCGTTCCGAGCTGCAGCGGGCGTCGTCCAGTTTCGCCTCGATCGGCGGCGAGGGCATGACCAGGTCGAGGTCGTCCGGCTCGATCCATTTGCCGTCGGCCATGACCATGGCACGGCGCACGCGGTTGATCAGTTCGCGTACATTGCCGGGCCAGGCGTGGGCGGCAATGGCCGCCAGGGCGCGGCTGGAAAAGCCTTTCAGGTGCGGCGAGCGGTCGGCCGCGTGCAGGTGGAAGAAGTGCTCGGCCAGTTCGACCAGGTCGTCGCGCCGCTCGCGCAGCGAGGGCACCGTGACGGGCAGTACCGACAGCCGGTAGTACAGGTCTTCGCGGAAGTCGCCGCGCGCCACCGCCTGCTGCAGGTTCACGTGAGAGGCGGAAATGACGCGCACGTCGACCGGAATGGCGCGCGTGGCACCCAGGCGGCTGATCGTTTTGTCCTGCAGGAAGCGCAGCAGGTTCGCCTGCAAGTCTTTCGGCAGGTCGCCGATCTCGTCGAGAAACAGGGTACCGCCGTTGGCCGATTCGATCAGGCCGACCTTGTCGCGCGCCGCGCCGGTAAAGGCGCCGCGTTCATAGCCGAAGAGTTCGGAGTGGATCAGGTTGGGTGGAATGGCGCCGCAGTTGATCGGCACCAGCGGACCGGCCGCGCGCGTCGACTGGCGGTGAATGGCCTGGGCCGTCAATTCCTTGCCGCTGCCGCTCTCGCCCCAGATCAGGACCGGCGCGTCGACCTTGGCCACGCGCTCGACCTGGCTGCGCAGGCGCGCCATTGCCGCGCAGCTGCCGATCAGGGTCGAGGGTGCGGTGCCGGGGCGCGGGCGCGACCTGCGCAACAAGGCGTGGCCGTACACGTGCCCCGTGGTATGGGCCAGGCGGCGGGTGTCGAGCGGGGCGGTGTGGTAGTCGCAGAGGTAGTCGGCGACGAGTTCGCGGCAGCTGGCTGCGGCCAGCGTGTCCCGGCCGACCACGCCGACCCATTGCACATGGCTGTGCTGGCGCAGGAAACGGTCGACCTCGCCGTGGGGCCACGCACCGATGACATGGTCCAGCACCCCGGCAAGATAGGCATCCTCGCGCAGTGCGCAGCGGGCTTCCTCGAAACTGCCGACACTGCGGATCTGCCACCCCGGCATTTCAGCGCACAGCACCTCGGCCGCGCCATGACCATCGGGTGAGATACAGAGCAATCGTTTCGAGACCATCCATTCCCTCCCCGGGTTGCAATAAGGCGCAAGCGGTCTCTCGCGTGCCGGTCCGCCGCAATGTGTGTAACTCCAGGTAAGCATACTGGATTATCTGTTTCGCATGCCCGACGGTTGAAACGGCCGTGTGCCGTTACCAACTCGACAATGTGCGGGACTTGACCTCGCGGCGCGGCTAGGGCAGGCCGAGAAGATCGGCGCGCGGATAGCCCCACTTCGGCAGGGGAGCCGGGCAGGGCTTGCCGGCCTGCGCTGCATAGGGCAGAGTCGAGAAGTTCCGGGCGCCCGGCAGGCCGTAGCGCAGGTCGGTCGCGCTACCGTTGGTGAGCACTGGCGCCCGCGCAAAGCGCAGCCAGGGCATCGATCCGGCAATCGCGCTCGCGCAGGACGCGCAGCCCCGCCACCGAGCCGTGGGTTTCCACGGCCCAGGCGATGCCCTGCGGTACATCCGCCGCGCCCGCGCTCACGTACACGCCGGCAATCTTCGCCGGGCATGCCGACGGCGCGACCCAGCGCGGTGCCAGGCTGAGCACGCCGCGGCGCAGGCGGTAGCCGCCGAGGTCGTCACGGGTGACGGCGACGGTCCCCCAGCACAGCGGATTGGTGGGGAAGGCCGACAGCGGCAGGTCGAGAATATGCACGGACGCATCGTCGCGGCGCAGCGCGGCGCTCAGCTGGTCGCGCGCAAGCCCGGCCAGCGTCCCCTGCAGCAATACGAAACCGAAGCACAGCGCCACGCCTGCAATCAGCGCCGCCCGCTCGCCTGCGCGCCGCGTCAGCCACTGCGACAGCGCCCAGACCAGCGCCAGCCCGAGCAGGGAACCAGGCTGCAGGAAGCCGAACACGGTGAACAGCACGGGCGCCGCCAGCAGCAGGCCAAGCAGGAGGCGCCGCCATCCGGCATGGGCGACCTGCGCCGCCAGCGGCGTACCCAACGCCAGCCAGAACAGCGGCTCGACAATGAACACCATGTCGCCGTAATACCAGTGCGTATCGAAGGGCGCGAAGGGATGCACGCCGTACACGTTCAGCGCATCCATGCCCGGGTGCAGCAGCAGGCCGATGACGATCGTCGCCCCCAGCCCGCACCGCGCCGCCGAACTGCCCCGCAGCAGCGCGCGCATTCGCCCAGAACAGCCAGAGGCCGGCCAGGAGCAGCAGGGCCTGGGGCTGGGGCGTAGAGCAGGGTGTGGGTGTGGCCGCGATGGTGCAGCAGGTAGCCGAACGGATCAGGCAGCAGCGGCGTCAGGACCAGGTCGAGGTCGGGGAAATTGCTGGCCAGCGCGCCGCAGCTCAACAGCAGGCGTCGCCGCGTGCTGGCGCGTGCCGGGTCGGCTTCGGTCGGCAGTACGCGGTGGGCCAGTTCGCCCAGCGCCAGGCCGACGAGGGAGTGGGTAAGATTGTCCATGCGGCAATATTATCATTGATGAGACCGCAGAAACCCGGAGGATGCCGCTCACGCCGGCGAGCACGTGGCGCTTGAACACAGCAGGGAACGGCCGGCCGATCAGTCGTTGTCGTTGGCGGACGCGTCGTATTTCCGGTTCATCGACCCGCGCCCCTCGGTATCGGTCGCCCTTTCGAGCAGTGACCCGGCACCGAAGTACTCGGAACTTCCTTGACGATGCCGACACCACCTGCCAGGAAATGCGTCAGGGTTTCCTTTGTCGGCGGAACGGGCTTTCCTTCCCAGGTACCGGCGATCGTGTATTCCTGCTTCAGGATCAAGGTGCGAAATTTTGCTGCCGGAACGACAGTGCTTGTAAAGCCGACCACCGTGCTCACGCCTGACATTTTCGCTACGAGCCCACCACATTTCGATGTCATCTGCGTGGAAAATGTCTGACCCTGTCCGCACCTGGCCGGGCAGGATGAAAATTTGTGTTTCGAGCATGAGCCCTGGCACCCCCCGGCTAGCTGGCCCCTCTGCGATTTTTGATGCAAGTCAAGGATTTTGCTGTCGAGCATCAATAGACTTCCCTCATCGAGTCGAGCCGCAGCCCGCGGCACGGCAGGCAGCAGGAGTCGTCCAGATGTTTCATCCCTCCATCAGCACCCCGCGCGGCGCCGCGGTCATCCCGATCGCCCAGGCGGTTGCCCCTGCGGTCGATTTCGACGCCGACCTGATCGCGCGTCTGGGCAAGAACGGTCCGCGCTATACCTCCTATCCCACCGCAGACCGTTTCGACGAAACCTTCAACTACCGCGACTACCTGCACGCGGTGGCCGCGGTGCGCACCCGCGGCGCGGCGCGGCCGCTCTCGCTCTACCTGCACATCCCGTTCTGCGATACGGTCTGCTACTACTGCGCCTGCAACAAGATCGTCACCAGAAACCGCGAGAAGGCGGCGACTTACCTCGGCTACCTGAAGCGCGAAATCGCCATGCAGGGCGCGCTGTTCGCCGGGATGAACGAGGTCGAACAGCTGCACTTTGGCGGCGGCACGCCCACTTATCTTTCGGACGAGCAGATGGGCGAGCTGATGGCGCACCTGCGCCGCAACTTCAGGTTCGCGCCCGATGAGGTGGGCGAGTATTCGATCGAGGTCGACCCGCGCACGGTCTCGAGGGAGCGCGTACACAGCCTGCGCGCCCAGGGCTTCAACCGCATCAGCCTGGGCGTGCAGGACTTCGACCCCGACGTACAGAAAGCCGTCAACCGCGTCCAGCCGGAAGCCGAGACGCGCGCCATCATCGCCGCCGCGCGCGAAGCCGGCTTTCGCTCGATCAGCATCGACCTGATCTACGGCCTGCCGAAGCAGAGTCTGGTCACGATGGCGGCGACCATCGACAAGGTCATCGATGCCAGTCCCGACCGCATCTCGATCTACCACTACGCCCACCTGCCGCATGTGTTCAAGCCGCAGCGCCGTATCCTGGAAGCGGACATGCCGTCATCTGGCGACAAGCTGGCCATGCTGGCGCTGTGCATCGAGCGCCTGGGCGCGGCCGGTTATGTCTACATCGGCATGGACCATTTCGCCAAGCCCGACGACGACCTCGCCGTGGCCCAGCGCCAGGGTCGCCTGCACCGTAACTTTCAGGGCTATTCGACCCATGCCGACAGCGACCTGGTGTCCTGCGGCGTCTCGGCCATCGGCGCCGTCGGCGCCACCTACAGCCAGAACGCCAAGACGCTGGAGGCCTATTACGAAGCCCTGGAGAACAACGAGCTGCCGGTGGCGCGCGGCATCGCGCTCGGCATGGACGATCTCCTGCGGCGTGCGATCATCCAGAAGCTGATGTGCCAGTTCGAGCTGTCGATCTCCGCCATCGAACAGGCTTTCCCGGTCAGCTTCGACAAGTACTTCGCCGCCGAGCTGGCGCGGCTGCGCGAACTGGCGGCCGATGGCCTGGTCACCCTGGACGGCGACTGGATCTCGGTCACGCTGCGCGGCCGCCTCCTGATCCGCAACGTCTGCATGGTGTTCGACCGCTACCTCGGGCAGCCGATGGCGATGCCACGCTATTCGCGCACCGTCTGACCCGCATGAACATCCATCCCTTGCCGCTGTTCCTGGTCGGCCTGCTCGGCAGCGTGCACTGTGCCGGCATGTGCGGCGGCATCGTCGGCGCGCTGTCGCTGGCACCGCCGCGTGCCCGCACGGGCGTCATCACGCTGCATCCGACGCGCAGCGCGGGAGCCGGCGTGCACGTCGCTGCCTACAACGGCGGGCGCATCGCCAGCTACATGACGGCCGGCGCGCTGGCGGGCGGACTGGCGCAGGGCGCGGCGACCATGACGGCGCTGCCGGCCGCGCAGGCTGCCGCCTGCTGGCTCGCCAACCTGATGCTGGTTGCGCTCGGCCTGCACCTGATGGGGGCATGGAGCGGCGTCGCCCGCATCGAGCGGGTAGGGCAGCTGCTATGGCGCCACCTGCGCCCCGGGCTGGCGCGCATCGGCCCGCCCGACACGCCGGCGCGCATGTTCGCCGCCGGTGCCCTGTGGGGCTGGCTGCCCTGCGCAATGGTCTACAGCGCGCTGGTCACGGCAATGCTGAGCGGCTCGGCCGGCGCCGGCGCGCTGACGATGCTGGCCTTCGGGCTGGGGACGCTGCCGATGATGCTGGCGCTGGGCCTGGCCGGTGTGCGCCTGCGCGCCTGGCTGCGCCTTCTACCTGTGCGCATCGCCTGCGGTGCGGGCGTGCTCGCCTTCGGCCTCCTTGGGCTGGCACGCGCCGCCGGCGGCTTGCCGGCCAGCTGGCTGCAGGTGATCTGCGTCGCGCCGGGAATGGCACCATGAGGGATGGCACCGTCTCAAGCCGCGACTGCTTCCACTGCGGCCTTCCGCTGGCGGGGGAGCGCCAGTGGACGGCCCGCATCGCAGGCAGCGAACGCGCGATGTGCTGTCCCGGCTGCGCAGCGGCCGCGCAGGCCATCGTCGATGCCGGTTGCGCCGATTATTACGACAGCCGCAGCAGCTACGGCGCGACGGTGACCGATGCGCCCGAGCTGGCGCTGGTCGACGCCGCCGGCAACCCGGGCGAGGGCAGTTTCACGGTCGAGGGCATCCGCTGCGCCGCCTGCGTCTGGCTGATCGAGCGCCGCGTGCAGGCGCTGCCGGGCGTGCTGGAAGTGCTGCTCAACGTCAGCAGCGAGCGCCTGGGGGTGCGCTGGAACCCGGCGCTGTGCAAGGTCAGCGACCTGCTGCGCACCTTGCACGCGATCGGCTACCGCGCCTATCCCTACGACGCGCAGCGCCACGGCGAGCAGCTCGAACGGGCCCGCCGCAAGCTGTTTCGCCAGCTGTTCATCGCCGGCCTGGCGATGATGCAGGTGATGATGTACGCCGTCCCCGTCTACATGGCCACGGACGGCACCATGGACGCCGACATGACGGCGTTGATGGGCTGGGCCTCGCTGCTGCTGACGCTCCCGGCCGTGCTGTATTCGGCCCAGCCGTTTTCGCCGGCGCCTGGCGCGACCTGCGCCGCGGCCTGCCCGGCATGGACGTGCCGGTCGCCCGGGCATCGCCGCGGCGTTCGGCGGCAGCACGCTTGCCCTCGTGCGCGGGGAGGGTGCGCTGTATTTCGATTCGGTGACGATGTTCGTCTTCCTGCTGCTCGCCAGCCGCTACCTCGAGCTGAGCGCGCGCCGCCGCGCGGCTTCGGCGCTCGAAGCATTGCAGGCCGGCCTGCCGGCCTCGAGCCGGCGCATGGCGCGCTATCCGATCGAGCGCGCGATCGAGGTCGTGGCAGCAAGCAGCCTGGTACCCGGCGACATCGTGCTGGTGGCGGCGGGCGAGCAGGTGCCGGCCGACGGCGTCATCGTCGAGGGCGAGACCGAGGTCGACTTCTCGCTGCTCACGGGCGAAAGCCGCACACGGTGCATGGCCCCGGGCGACAAGCTGGCCGGCGGCGCCGTCAACGTGGCCCAGGCACTGGTCATGCGCGTGGAGGCGGCGGCGCGAGAGCACGCTGGCCCTGCTGGTGCGCCTGGCCGAGAAGGCCGGGCAGGGCAAACCTGCGCTGGCGCTGTGGGCCGACCGCGCGGCCGCCTGGTCGGTCGCGGCCCTGCTGGTGCTGACGGTGCTCGTGTTCGCCACCTGGCAGCTGATCGATCCGGCGCGTGCCTGGCCGGCGGCGATCGCGGTGCTGGTCGTCACCTGTCCCTGCGCGCTGTCGCTGGCCATGCCCACGGCCCTGGCCGCGGCCCATGATGGCCTGCTGCGGCGCGGCGTACTGGCAGTCGGCGGGCATGCGCTGGAAACCCCGAGCGCGCCACCCATGTCGTGTTCGACAAGACGGGTACCCTGACGCTGGGCCGCCCGTGGCTGGACAGGACCCGTCTGCTTGGAACGCTGGACGAGCCGGCCGTGCTGCGCCTGGCCGCGGCGCTGGAAGCGGGCAACGCCCATCCGCTGGCGCTGGCCATCCGTGCCAATGTTCCCGCGACGGGCGCATTGCAGGCGCAGGACTTGCACTACACAGTCGGGCGGGGCATCGAAGGAAAAGTCGCGCAGCGGCGCTACCGCATCGGCAGCGCGGCCTTTGTCGGCGCGCTGGCGGGCAGCGCAGCCCCTTCCGGCGGGGAGGCACACGGCGGCGTGGTCTGGCTGGGCTCGGAGAGCTGCTGGCTGGCGCGCTTCGACATCGTCGACGCGCTGCGCCCCGAGGCGGCCGAGGTGGTGCGACGCTTCGAGGCGGCCGGCAAGATGGTTGTCCTGCTCAGTGGCGACGAGCCGGGCACCGTGGGGGCCATCGCCGCACGGCTGGGAATACGGGACGCGGTTGGCGGCCAGCTGCCCGAACAGAAGCTGGCCCATGTGCGGCGCCTGCAGGAATCCCGCCATCGTGGCGATGGTGGGCGACGGGATCAACGACGCCGCCGTGCTGCGCGGTGCCGACGTCTCGTTCGCAATGGGTGGCGGGGCCGCGCTGGCGCAACTCAATGCCGATTGCGTGCTGCTCGGCGAGGGCCTGCTGCCGCTCGGCGATGCGGCCGACACGGCCAGGCGCACCCTGCGCGTCGTGCGCCAGAACCTGGCCTGGGCCAGCGTCTACAACCTGGTGGCGATACCGCTTGCGGCCACCGGCCTGCTCAACCCCCTGGCTGTCCGGCATCGGCATGGCCGCCAGTTCCGCCATCGTCGTGCTCAACGCCCTCAGGTTAAGGAAGTGACATGGAAGCCCTGTACCTCTTGATTCCCCTGAGCCTGATGCTGGTCGCCCTGGCGATCTGGGTGTTCTTCGGCGCCGCCGACAGCGGCCAGTTCGAGGACCTCGAAGGCCCGGCGCTGCGCATCCTGCGCGACGACGACGCGCCAGAGTGAGCGCCTGACCGCGGCGGGCCGGCGTCGTGACCGCGCCAGCCGGGTCTTACATCGTCGGTCCGCGTCCCGTGTGGTTTTCCTTCTCGATCCGCTCCTGGCAAGCGATGCAGGTCTGTACCGTGGGCGTGGCGAGCAGGCGTTCTTCGGGAATGTCGCAGCCGCAGGAGGTGCAGACCCCATAGCCGCCGGACTCGAGGCGGCCGATGGCGGCGTCGATCTCGTGCAGCAGGGCGGTTTCGTGGTCGGCGAAATGCTGTTCGTCGTGGGCCGTCATTTCGGCTTCGGGGGAATCGTCGCCTGTCACCATGTGGGCGCCGGGGCCGATCTGGGGTGGTGCGCTACCGTCCGTATCGGTGCGGGACCGTACCGCGGCGAGCGTGGATTCGCGGCTTTGCTGCAGGCGTTTGGCGACTTCTTCGTGGAGCGATTGCGAGATAGGCGGCATAAGTTCTTCCTGTCAGTCCGTTGAGTGTGGTGGCTGCTGATCACAAGCCTTGATGTTCCTCAGACGCTTCAACTCCATACCCTGAGTGAAGTCAGTACAACACGCAGCCGACGATCTCCTTCGTAGCCCCGAGGACACTGAAAATTTTGATTCACATCAAGGATTTTTAAGGTCCGGAAAACTACTCTCCTGCTGTCAACTCAGCAAATCCCATCAGGAGAGCATCTTGGACAGCAGTCTAAACTACAACTACAAGATCGTGCGCCAGTTTGCCATCGCCACGGTCGTGTGGGGCGTCATCGGCATGGCCGCCGGCGTCTTCATCGCAGCCCAGCTGGCCTGGCCCGCGCTCAACTTCGACACCGCGTGGCTCAGCTACGGCCGGTTGCGGCCGCTGCACACCAACGCCGTCATCTTCGCCTTCGGCATCTGCGGCCTGTTCGCCACGTCCTACTACGTGGTGCAGCGTACCTGCCAGGTGCGGCTGTTCTCCGATCGCCTGGCCAGCTTCACCTTCTGGGGCTGGCAGGCGGTGCTGGTGGCGGCCGCCATCACGCTGCCGATGGGCTTCACGCGAGGCAAGGAGTACGCCGAGCTGGAGTGGCCGATTGCCATCCTCATCACCGTCGTCTGGGTCGCGTACGCCGTGGTCTTCTTCGGCACGATCGTCAAGCGCCGCGTCCAGCACATCTACGTGGCCAACTGGTTTTTCGGCGGCTACATCATCGCCGTCGCGGTGCTGCACGTCGTCAACGGCGCCGTGATTCCGGTCTCCGCCTTCAAGTCCTATCCGGTCTACGCCGGTGTGCAGGACGCGATGATCCAGTGGTGGTACGGCCATAACGCGGTCGGCTTCATCCTCACCGCCGGCTACCTCGGCATGGTGTACTACTTCATCCCGAAACAGGCCGAGCGTCCGGTGTATTCGTACCGGCTGTCGATCGTGCACTTCTGGGCGCTGATCTTCACCTACATGTGGGCCGGTCCCCACCACCTGCACTACACGGCGCTGCCCGACTGGACCCAGTCGCTCGGCATGGTGTTCTCGCTGATCCTGCTGGCGCCTTCCTGGGGCGGCATGATCAATGGCGTGATGACCCTGTCGGGCGCCTGGCACAAGCTGCGCTCGGACCCGATCCTGAAATTCCTGATCGTCTCGCTGTCCTTCTACGGCATGGCCACCTTCGAGGGCCCGATGATGTCGATCAAGACCATCAATTCGCTCTCGCACTACACCGACTGGACCATCGCCCACGTGCACGCCGGCGCCCTCGGCTGGGTCGGTTTCATCACGATGGGCTCGATCTACTACCTGATCCCGCGCCTGGCCGGGAAAAATCGGATGTGGAGCCTGCAACTGGTCGAAGCGCATTTCTGGGTGGCGACCATCGGCATCGTCCTCTACATCGCCTCGATGTGGATCGCCGGCGTGATGCAGGGCCTGATGTGGCGCGCCGTGAATCCGGACGGCACCCTGACCTACACCTTTGCCGAAAGCGTGAAAGCCACCTATCCCTACTACGCGATCCGCTTCACCGGCGGCTTCCTCTACCTGTCGGGCATGCTGATGATGGCCTTCAACAGCTGGAAGACGCTGGCCGGCACGGTCAACGTCGACGCGCGCATCCCGCAACCGAACGCACGGCGCGGCACGGCCACGGGCCCTGTGCCGCAACACGCCTGAACCCGGAGCTACCCACATGAAAAACTTTTCCCACGAATGGATCGAAAAGAATCCCTGGCTCCTGATCGGCCTGGTGATCCTGGTGATCTCCTTTGGCGGCCTGGTCGAGATCGTGCCGCTGTTCTTCCAGAAATCGACCACCGAGCCGGTGGCGGGCTTGAAACCGTATTCACCGCTGCGCCTGGCCGGCCGCGACATCTACATCCGCGAAGGCTGCTACAACTGCCACTCGCAGATGATCCGCCCCTTCCGCGCCGAGACCGAGCGCTATGGCCACTATTCGGTGGCCGGCGAATTCGTCTACGACCACCCCTTCCAGTGGGGCAGCAAGCGCACCGGTCCCGACCTGGCGCGCGTGGGCGGGCGCTACAGCGACGAATGGCACCGCACCCACCTCGACAACCCGCGCGACCTGGTGCCCGAATCGAACATGCCCAGCTACCCGTGGCTGGCGAAGACGGCCCTGGTGCCGCGCGAGATCGTCCCGAAAATGCGCGCGATGCAAACCCTGGGCGTGCCCTACGCCGAGGAGGAGATCCGCAACGCCCCCGCCGAACTGGCGGACAAGACCGAGCAGGACGCGCTGATCGCCTACCTGCAGGGCCTGGGCACCCAGATCAAGACAAGGAATTGAAGGAACCGACATGGCTATCGAACGACTTTTTGACAGTGCCAGCAGCGTGATGACGGTGGTCTCGTTTGCCACCTTCATGGGCATCCTGCTGTGGACTTTCCTCCTCAAGCGCGCCGGCGACTTCGACGGCGCCGCCGCGCTGCCTTTCGCCGACGAGGAGAGCGAGCATGGCTGACTTCACGAGCGGCTTCTGGAACTGGTATATCGCGCTGATCACGATCGCCTCGATCGCCGGCTGCGCGATCCTGCTGTGGTCGCAATCGCGCTTTCGCGTCAAGCTTGATCCAGACGGCCAGCCCTTGACGACCACCGGCCACGTCTGGGACGAGGACCTGACCGAACTGAACACCCCGATGCCGCGCTGGTGGATGGGGCTGTTCTACCTGACGATCCTGTTCGCGATCGGCTACCTGGTGCTGTATCCCGGCCTGGGCAGCTATGCAGGAAAGCTCGGCTGGGCTTCCACGGGCGAATACAAGGCCGAACTGAAGCAGGCCGACCACGACTACGGCCCCCTGTTCGCGCGCTTTGCGGGCCAGGACATCAAGACGGTGGCCGCGGACCCGCAGGCACGCGCCATCGGCGAACGCATGTTCCTGAACTACTGCGCCCAGTGCCACGGGTCCGATGCGCGCGGCAACAAGGGTTACCCGAACCTGACCGACAACGACTGGCTGCATGGCGGCACGCCCGAGGTCATCAAGAAAACCATCATGGGCGGGCGCGTGGGCCAGATGCCGCCGATGGGTGCCGCCGTCGGCTCGGACAAGGACGTCGAAGCCGTTGCCCACTACGTACGCAACCTGTCGGGCCTGACCGCCGACCCCGTCAAGGTGGTGTTCGGCAAGCCCGGGTTCGCCGCCTGCGTGGCCTGCCACGGCGTGGAGGGCAAGGGCAACCAGGCGCTGGGCGCGCCCAACCTGGCGGACAAGGTCTGGCTATATGGCGGCACCGCCGAGACGGTGATGGAAACCATCCGCAAGGGCCGCACCAACACCATGCCGGCCTTCGGCGAGGTACTGGGCGAGGGCAAGGTGCACGTGCTGGCGGCCTATGTGTGGAGCCTGTCGAATACCGGCTCGGGCAGCGCGCAGGCGACCGGCGGCGGCACCGCGCTTGACACCACCGCGCAGCCCGAGGCCCAGCAATGAACACGCCACAGGAAGCGGTCATCAAGATGTATGCCGCGCGCGAGGAGATCTATCCGCGCGAAGTGAAGGGCCGCTATGCCACCCTGCGCTGGGCCTGCGTCTGGCTCACCCAGCTGCTGTTCTACGGGCTGCCCTGGCTGCAGTGGAACGGCCGCCAGGCGGTGCTGTTCGACCTCGGCACGCGCAAGTTCTACCTGTTCGGCCTGGTGCTGTGGCCGCAGGATTTCATCTACCTTGCCGGCCTGTTGATCATCTGCGCCTATGGCCTGTTCCTGGTGACCGCGGTGGCGGGGCGCGTCTGGTGCGGCTTCGCCTGCCCGCAGACCGTCTACACCGAGGTGTTCCTGTGGATCGAACGGCGCATCGAAGGCGCGCGCAGCGCCCGCATCCGGCTCGACCGCCAGCCCTGGACGTTCGGGAAAATCGCGAAGAAGGGCGCCAAGCACGGCGCCTGGCTGGGGGTGGCGCTGTGGACGGGATTTACCTTCGTCGGCTATTTCACGCCGGTGCGCGTGCTGCTGGGCGAATTCGCCTCCTGGACGGTCGGACCCTGGGAAGCCTTCTGGGTGCTGTTCTATGGCCTGGCGACCTACGGCAATGCCGGCTGGCTGCGCGAACAGGTGTGCAAGTACATGTGCCCTTATGCGCGCTTCCAGAGCGCGATGTTCGACAAGGACACGCTGATCGTCACCTACGACCGCCAGCGTGGCGAACCGCGCCGGCCGGGACCGCGCGTAGCCGGGATGGTGGACGGAAAGCCCGCCGGCGACTGCATCGACTGCACCCTCTGCGTGCAGGCCTGCCCGACCGGGATCGACATCCGCCAGGGCCTGCAGTACGAGTGCATCGGCTGCGCCGCCTGCATCGACGCCTGCGACAGCGTGATGGACCGTATCGGCACGCCGCGCGGCCTGATCCGCCATGCGACCGAGAACGCCCTGGCCAAGGGCTGGGGCAAGGCGCAGGTGAAGCGCCGCCTGGCGCGGCCGCGGGTCCTGGCCTACGGCGCCGTGCTGGCGCTGCTGGTGGCGGGAATGACGGCTTCGCTGGCGCTGCGCACGCCGCTGAAGGTGGACGTCATCCGCGACCGCGGCTCGATGGGACGCGAGCTCGATGACGGCCGCATCGAGAACGTCTACCGCCTGCAGCTGATGAATACCAGCGAGACGGCGCGCGCCGTTCGCCTGACGGTTGGCGGCCTGGAGGGCGCCGAAATCGCCGGTGCCGACGTCGTGTCGCTCGACGCGGCCAGCACGCGCGGGGTGGCGGTACGGGTGCGCGCGGCCGCTCCCGCCGAGCGCGGCGCGCATCGCATCGTCTTCAACATCAGCGCGCTCGACAACCCCGCAGTCGCGGTGCGCGAGGAAGCGGCCTTTGTCGTGCCGCGCTAGGAATCATCATGTCGATCAACCCTTCCGCTTTTCCCCACGCACCGGTGGCGCCACGGTATCGGCACCGCTGGCCCTGGTTCATCATGCTCGGTCCGGTGGCGGTGATGCTGGCCACCGCCGTCACCGTTTCGCTGGCCTTGCGCCAGCCGGAGGCGATGGTGGTCGACGATTACTACAAGCAGGGCAAGGCGATCAACCAGGACCTGCGGCGCGACCGCGTGGCGACCGCGTTGCAGCTGGCATTCGACGCCCGCTTCGATGCCGCTGCCGGCACGCTCGAAGGGCGCCTGGCCAGTTTCGGCAGGCCGATGCTGGCGCCGTTCCGGCTGCAGCTGGCACATCCGACCCAGCCCCGGAAGGATATCGCGCTGCAGGTGGTGCCCGGCCCCGACGGACGCTTCCTCGTGCGCCTGCCCGGGCTGGCGCCGACCCACTGGCAGGTCGTGGCCGAGGGCGAGGGACGGGGCTGGCGCCTGGCGCGCGGCTGGAACCCGGCCCGGCAGCCGGTCCTGCACATCGCCGCCGATGCGGCCCAGGGGGCACAGCACTGAGCAGCACCGGATATGGCGCATAGCAGCTGTAAAGACTGGGCATGCCGTCTCTTCCATGCTAGATTTTCGTCAAGGCAATTTGCCATAACGATCAAGGACAAGAGACATCCATGCCCGCTCACTCGCCGCGCAGCCCGCGCACCGCCATCGCTTCCCTGTTGATTTCGTTCGCCCTCGCTGCCGTTCTGCCCCAGGCGGCGCTTGCTGCGGCGGGCACTTCAGCCGCCGCCGGTGCAACGGCAAGCAAACCGAACGCCGCCTTCGACAAGTGGGCCGACAGCTTCGCCAACGACTGGGTGCGCGCCAATCCCCAGCTGGCGACGAGCACCCAGTACTTCAGCGGCGCCGAGCAGGACGCGCTCGACCGCCAGCTGACGCCGCAGACGCCGGCCCAGCGCAAGAAGGTGATCGCGCTGGCCAGGCAGGGCCTCGCGCGCCTGGATAAGTGGATGGCCGGGCCGCTCGACGACACCCAGAAGGTCTCGGCGGCGGTGATGCGCTGGTCGCTGGAAAACACGGTCGCCAACGCGCCCTTCGAGGACCATGGCTTCGTGTTCCAGCAGTTCAGCGGCGCCCAGGTCAGCCTGGTCAACTTCATGACCCAGACCCACCCGCTGCGGCGCGCATCCGACGTCGACAGCTACCTGGCGCGCCTCGAGCAGGCAGGCACGCGCATGGACGAGGCGCTGGCGCGGGCCCGTGCCGCGACAAGCCGCGGCTTCATCCCGCCGCGCTTCATCCTCGAGCGCGCCCAGTTCCGGTATCCACCTTCCTCACGCCGGACGCGCGCCAGAACGTGCTGGTGACCTCGCTGGAAGCGCGCACCGCCGCCCTGAAGGACCTGACGCCCGAGGCGCGCGCCGCGGCGATCGCCCGCGCGACACGCATCGTCGAGCAGAAGATCCGCCCCGCCTACGTCCGCGTGCAGGACTACATGGCCGAGCTCAATCCGAAGACGGACGACCGGGCCGGCATCTCGCGCCTGCCGAACGGCGCCGCGGCCTACAAGCAGGCACTCGCCAGCTACACCAGTACGGGCCTCTCCGCCGAGGAAATCCACGCCATCGGCCTGCGCGAAGTGGCGCGCCTGGAAGCCGAAATGGACAAGCACCTGCGCGCCCTTGGGCTTGCCGATGGCGACATCGAGACGCGCCTGAAGGCCCTGGACGCGCGCTTCCAGCCCAAAGTCGAAGGTGACCCGCGTCCGGCCATCCTGGCGCAATATGCCGAGATGGTGAAGGATGCCGAAGCGCGCAGCAGCACGCTGTTCAACCTGAAGCCGCGCGCACCGGTCGAGGTGCGGCGCGAGCCGCCGCTGACGGAACCGTCGGCCGCGGCTCACTACACGCTGCCAGCGCCGGACGGCAGCCGCCCCGGCGTGTTCTGGGTGCCGCTGCGCGGGCCGATGTTCAATACGATCCGTATGCGCAGCCTTTCCTACCACGAGGCCGTTCCGGGCCACCACTTCCAGCTGGCGATCCAGCAGGAATTGCAGGGGATCCCGAAATACCGCAGCGCCCGCATCTTTAGCGGCGGCAGCGCCCACAGCGAAGGCTGGGCGCTGTACACCGAGCGGCTGGCGGTGGAGCAGGGCTGGTACAAGGACGACGTGCCGGACCTGCTGGGCGCGCTCGGCTCCGAGCTGTTCCGCGCGCGCCGGCTGGTGGTCGACACCGGCCTGCACACCAAGGGGTGGACGCGCCAGCAGGCCGTCGACTACGGCATCAACGTCGAGGAAGTCGACCGCTACGTCGCCTGGCCTGGTCAGGCCACGGCCTACATGATCGGCATGCTGCGCATCGTCGAACTGCGCGAAAAGGCGAAGGCGGAACTGGGCAGCAAGTTTTCGCTGCCGGCCTTCCACGACATGGTGCTCGGCGCTGGTTCGGTGCCGCTGGACGTGCTCGGCCAGCTGGTGGACGGGTGGATCGCGAAGGAAAAAGCGAAGGCGTGAGCGCAGCGCGCATGTCCGTACGTTGCCGGGAGTAAAGCGCCAAACCGAGGGTGGACGGAGCCCCCGTCCACGCGTCCAACGCCCGCGTGATCATCTGCGGCGCGGCCGAACCGAGGGTGGGCGCCCCGAGCCCACGCGGTGCGAGCGTCCCGCTACCGGTTGGTGCACACCTACGTCCCGCGTGGGCACGGGTGCCCACCCTACATGGATGTGCCGTCCATTGCGCCGGCACGACAACAGATGCACCCGGCGCCCCGCTTGCGGCATAATCGCCGCAGCACTACCGTGACCACTTCCCCAGGAGCGCCTCATGGAAACCCAGGAACTGCACCGCGGCCGACTGATCGACCACATCCAGCTCGTGGTCCGCGATCTGGCGGCATCCCGCACCTTCTATTCAGCCATCTTCGAGGTTCTGCAGTTGCCCATCGGCGGCGCCGGCGAGGATTACTTCTGGGCCGACGAGCTGTTCGTCTCGACGGCCAGCAGCCGGGCGGCGCAGGGAAGGCTGACCGGCCGCCATCACCTGGCCTTCCAGGCAGCCAGCCGGGCGACCGTCGATGCTTTTCATGCCGCCGCCTTGCGTGCGGGAGGGCAGGACAATGGCGCGCCGGGCGAGCGGCCGTATCACCCGGGCTATTACGCGGCATTCGTGCTCGACCCGGATGGCAACAACATCGAGGCGGTGTACCACGGGGAGGCAGAACGCAGCGCGGCTTCGGTGGTGGTCAGGTTCTGACTTTGCGGAGCCGCCTCCCTCCGCTTGGGGAACCGGGAAGCAGCCGCCGCCCGTGGCGATGTTCGGCGCAGCTTGCCGCGTGGGCACGGAGTGCCCACCCTACGGTCGACCGGCCGGCTTCGACAACGCCGTCGCAGCGCCTGCAATCGTAGGGTGGGCATCCTGTGCCCACGCGGTACGCACGCGGCACCCGGCTACGCACGTCAGCACACCGCCCGCACGATCAAGCGTTCAACAGGTCCTTGCAGCCCAGCGATGCGACCGACCAACGTGCGTTGAACGCGTGGGCGGCGAGGCCGCGCACCCTGCGCCCGATGGCCTCAGGCCATCGGGCTGCACTGCTCCGTGCCCGCGGCAATGGCGCGCAGCCTGGCCGGCTCGAGCAGGATGACTTCGCGCTTGTCGACGGCGATCCAGCCCTGCTTCCTGAAGCGCGACAGCAGCCGGCTGACGCTTTCGATGGTGAGCCCAAGGTAGTTGCCGATGTCCTCGCGCGACATGCGCAATGCAAAGCTGGTGGGCGAATAGCCGCGCGCGGCGTAGCGTGCCGACAGATTCACCAGGAACACGGCGAAGCGCTGTTCGGCCCGCATGTTTCCGAGCAGCAGCATGACGTTCTGTTCGCGTGTGATTTCCTGGCTCATGATGCGGTGGAAGTGACGCAGCAGCGCTGGCACCTGGCCGAACAGTTCCTCCAGCCGCGAGAACGGAATCTCGCACACTTCGCTGTCCTCGAGCGCGACCGCGTCGCAGTGGTGGCGCTCGCCGCTGATGGCATCCATGCCGAGCAGCTCGCCCGCCATCTGGAAGCCCGTGATCTGCTGCTCGCCGGCCGCGTTGATCTGGTAGGTCTTGAAGTGGCCGAAGCGCACCGCGTACAGGTTACGGAACGGGTCGCCCATCGCGTACAGGCGCTCGTCGCGCGACAGACGCCGGCGCGCGCCGATGATCTTGTCGAGGCGGTCGATGTCCATGTTGTCCAGGCCCATGGGCAGGCACAACTGGTGCATGCTGCAGGCGCTGCAGCTCGCCTTCAGCGCGCCTAGGCTGATGGGCAACAGTGGAGCGGAAGAAGGTTCCTGGGTCATCGGTCAACGGGGTCGCGGTCAATACGGGAATTATAGTCCCGTCCGTCGTCCGTGCACTCATGCGTGTGCGCCGCCCCGGCGGAGGGCGGGGCGCTCAATCGTGCGCAACGCTGCCCATGCTAGATTCTGGACACCGCAGACAACAGGAGCGCCCATGTTCGGCCTATCGGCGTTGGTGCTGGCACGCATCCAGTTCGCCTTCACGATGTCCTTCCACATTCTGTTCCCGGCAGTCACCATCGGCCTGGCAAGCTACCTGGCCGTGCTGGAACTGTCCTGGCTGCGCACCAAGCGCCAGGTCTTCGTCGACCTGTACCACTTCTGGCTGAAGATCTTCGCCGTCATGTTCGGCATGGGCGTGGTCTCGGGCATCGTGATGGCCTACCAGATCGGCACCAACTGGAGTTACATGTCCGAGTTCGCCGGTTCCATCATGGGGCCGGTGCTGGCCTACGAAGTGCTGACCGCCTTCTTCCTGGAGGCCGGATTCCTGGGCGTGATGCTGTTCGGCTGGAACCGGGTCGGTCCGGCCCTGCACCTGGTGGCCACCTGCATGGTGGCGGCCGGCACGCTGATCTCGGCCACCTGGATCCTGGCCGCCAACAGCTGGATGCAGACTCCCCGTGGCTATGCCATCGAAGGCGGGCGGATGGTCCCGACCGACTGGCTGGCGATCGTCTTCAATCCCTCTTTCCCCTACCGGCTGCTGCACATGGTGGTGGCAGCCTACCTCACCACCGCGCTGATCGTCGGCGCCGTCGGCGCCTGGCAACTGCTGCACAAAAGGGACAACCCGGCGGTGCGCAAGATGCTGTCGATGGCGATGTGGATGGTGTTGATTGTCGCGCCCATCCAGGCCGTCATCGGCGATTTCCACGGACTGAACACGGCAAAGCACCAGCCGGCCAAGCTGGCGGCGATGGAAGGACATTGGGAAAACACCCCGGGCGAGGCCGTGCCGCTCAAACTCTTCGGCATTCCCGACATGGAAGAGGAAAAGACCCATTTCTCGGTCGAAGTGCCGCACCTGGGCAGCGTCATCCTCACCCACAGCTGGGCGGGCCAGTTTCCAGGCCTGAAGGAATTTCGCAAGGAAGACCGGCCGAATTCCCTGATCGTGTTCTGGAGCTTCCGCACGATGGTGGGCCTGGGCCTGCTGATGATCGGGCTCGGGTTGTGGAGCCTCTTCATGCGCCGCGGCGGGCGCCTTTTCACCTCGCGCGTTTTTCTCCGCGCCGCGCTGATCATGGGGCCGGCCGGCCTGGTCGCCATCCTGGCCGGCTGGATCACCACCGAGGTGGGGCGCCAGCCCTGGGTCGTCTACGGCGTGCTGAGGACGAGCGACGCCGTATCGAAGCACGGGGCGCCGGCGCTGGCGCTCACGCTCGGCCTGTTCGTGGCGGCCTACCTCGTCGTCTTCGGGGCCGGCACCGCCTACGTGCTGCGCATGATGCGCAAGGGGCCGCAGAAATTCGAGCTGCACCGCGCGCTTGATGGTGGTCCGGGGGAGGTACGCACGCCGATGCGTCCGCTCTCGGCGGCGGACGTCGCCAACCACGACGACGCCGGCGACGACGCGAAAGGAGGATGACATGGGCATCGACACCTCGGTCATCTGGGCCATCATCATCTATTTCGCCGTCTTCATGTACGTGCTGCTCGACGGCTTCGACCTCGGCATCGGCATGCTGTTTCCGTTTGCCAAGGACAAGCGCGACCGCGACACCATGATGAACACGGTCGCGCCGGTCTGGGACGGCAACGAGACCTGGCTGGTGCTGGGCGGGGAAGGGCTGCTGGCGGCCTTTCCGGTGGCGTATTCGATCATCCTGTCCGGGCTCTACCTGCCCCTGATCTTCATGCTGGTCGGCCTGGTGTTTCGCGGGGTGGCCTTCGAATTCCGCTTCAAGGCAAAGGAAGCCGGGCGCCACTTCTGGGACAAGGCCTTCATCGGCGGCTCGGTGACGGCCGCCTTTTTCCAGGGCGTGTCGCTCGGCGCTTTCCTCGACGGCGTCAAAGTGTCCGGACGCAGCTATGCCGGCGGCGTGCTCGACTGGATCGCGCCCTTCCCGCTGCTGGCCGGCTTTGGCGTGATGATCGCCTACACGCTGCTGGGCAGCACCTGGCTGATCATGAAGACCGAGGGCGCGCTGCACAAACGTATGGTGAAGGTGGCGCGCCCCTTCGCCCTGATGCTGCTGGGCGCCATCGTGGTGGTCAGCATCTGGACCCCGCTGCGCGACCCGGCGGTGGCCGACCGCTGGTTCACCTTCCCCAACATCCTGTTCCTGGCACCGGTGCCGGTGCTGGTGCTGCTCTTCATCGCCATCCTGCTGCGCTCGCTGGGGCGCGACCCGCACCGCTGGCCTTTCGTGGCGGCGCTGGCGCTGGTCTTCCTCGGCTATACCGGCATGGCGATCAGCATCTGGCCGCACATCGTGCCGCCCGCCATCACCATCTGGGAAGCGGCCTCGCCACCGGCCAGCCAGGGGTTCGCCCTGGTCGGCACGCTCTTCATCCTGCCCGTCATCCTGATGTACACGGTCTGGTCGTACTGGGTATTTCGCGGCAAGGTGAAGGCCGACGCGGGCTACCACTGATGACAGCGCGCGGTGGCAATCGAACGCCGCTGTGGCTGCGGCGCCTGGGCTGGATGGTGCTGCTCTGGGCCGGCGGGGTGGCGGCGCTCTTCCTCGCGGCCAGCCTGATCCGGGCGATCATGCATGCAGCCGGCATGCGCTGAAAAGTTCAAGCGTGCGCGCCTCGGCTGGGTGAGGGAATACACTTTCGATACAGATTTAATAACGGAGCGCACCAGTGTCCATGCAGGTTGCATCACCTCTTTCCTCATCCTCTGCGATACCGGAGGCCGCCGCTACCGCTGCCACTGCTGCTACCGCCGTCAACGTCGCCGCTGCCCTTACTGTCTCCTTGCCGCTGGCGGCCGAAGACCAGGCGCGCTCCGACCTGTACGCGCTGGCCGCGCCTGCTGCTCGCGCCTCCCGGCGCCGAATTGCTGGCCCAGCTGGGCAGCGCCGACCCGATCCTCGCCAGCGGCGGCGACCACCGGCTCGAGGATGCCCGGGAAAAGCTGGTGCTGGCCTCGAGCGTGATGGACGCCGGTGCCGTGGCCGCCGAGTTCGACCTGCTCTTCATCAGCAATGGCACGCCCGCGCTCAACCCCTACGGTTCGCTCTACCTGTCCGGCTTCATGAACGACACGCCGCTGGCCGAGCTGCGCGGCGACCTGGCGCGCTTCGGCGTCAGCGCATGCGCGGCGTGGGCGAGTTCGAGGATCACCTGGGCGCACTGTGCGAAACCATGCGCGTGCTGATCGCGGGCGGGGCCGGCATCCGGCGCCAGCCGCTCGCCCAGCAGAAAGCCTTTTTCGAAGCCCGCATCGCGCGCTGGTACGGGCGCTGCCTGAACGATATCCAGAATGCCGAAGGCGCGAATTTCTACCGGCTGGTGGCGCGCTTCGTCGACGCATTGCTGACGATCGAAAGGGAAGCCTTCGCGGTCGACGACGGCTTCGATGACTGATTCCAAGGAGGAGGACGCGATGCAACCCAAGCACCATCCGGCCGAGGCCGGGAACGCCCCGGCCGGTGCACCCGATCCGGCCCGCCGCAGCTTCCTGAAGGCCGCCCCGCTCGGCGCCCCGGCAGTGGTGGCCGGCGGGGCAGAAGCCGCGCCCGAACTTCCGTTGCGGAGGCCGCCAAACCGGCGGTGAAACGCGGCTACCACGAAACCGAACACATCCGCCGTTACTACCAAACCGCCGCCTACTGGTGAGCGTACCCGGAGACCAGCCATGTCCTTAGTCAAGAGTGCGAGCCAGAATGGCGACATGCGGGAGCGAAGCGGCGCAAGTTCTGGTCGGCGCGGGCGTTGCCGCCGGCGCCGGCGCGCTGGCACGTTCGCTGCCGCTGAACGTCATCGAACCGGCCACGGCCTCCACGCCGGTCGCCGACGCGCCCGTCAAGACCGAAATCAAGCGTACCGTCTGCAGCCACTGCTCGGTCGGCTGCTCGGTCGATGCGGTGGTCGCCAACGGCGTCTGGGTGCGCCAGGAAGCGGCCTTCGATTCGCCCATCAACATGGGTGCGCACTGCGCGAAAGGCGCCTCGGTGCGCGAGCATGGCTTCGGCGAGCACCGCCTGCGCTATCCGATGAAGCTGGTGAACGGCAAGTACGAGCGCATTTCCTGGGACCAGGCCATCAACGAGATCGGCGACAAGCTGCTGCAACTGCGCCAGCAGGCCGGGCCCGACGCGCTGATGGTGATCGGCTCTTCCAAGCACAACAACGAGCAAGCCTACCTGCTGCGCAAATTCGTCTCCTTCTGGGGCTCGAACAACTGCGATCACCAGGCACGCATCTGCCACTCGACGACGGTCGCGGGCGTGGCCCAGACCTTCGGCTATGGCGCGATGACGAACTCCTTCAACGACCTGCACTACAGCAAGGCCGTGATGTTCATCGGCTCCAACCCGGCCGAGGCGCACCCGATCTCGATGCTGCACTTCCTGCACGCCAAGGAACTGGGCGCGAAGATGATCGTGGTCGACCCGCGCTTCACCCGCACCGCGCGCTTTGCCCACCATTATGTGCGCGTGCGTCCGGGTACCGACATCCCGCTGGTCTGGGGCATCCTCTGGCACATCTTCAACAACGGCTGGGAAGACAAGGCCTTCATCGCCGCGCGCACCTATGGCATGGAAGATGTGCGCAAGGAAGTGGCGAAGTGGACGCCGGACAAGGTATCGGACGTCACCGGGGTGCCGGAGGCCTCGGTGCGCACGATTGCCGAAACGCTGGCGAAGAACCGTCCCTCATCCGTGGTCTGGTGCATGGGCATCACCCAGCACCACGTCGGTACCGCCAACGTCCGCGCGCTGTCCATCCTGCAGCTGGCGCTGGGCAATATCGGCGTACCCGGCGGCGGCGCCAACATCTACCGCGGCCACGACAACGTGCAGGGCGCCACCGACGTCGGTCCGAACGGCGACTCGCTGCCCGGCTACTACGGCCTGGCCGAAGGGGCCTGGAAGCATTTCGCCAACGCCTGGGGCGTGGACTACAACTGGATCCTGTCGCGCTTCGGTTCCAAGGAACTGATGGAAAAGCCCGGCATCACGGTGTCGCGCTGGTTCGACGCGGTGAACGAGCAGAACCAGTACATCGACCAGCCCAGCAATCTGCGCGCCGTGTTCTACTGGGGCCACGCGCCGAACAGCCAGACCCGCCTGCCCGACATGAAGGCGGCCATGCAGAAGCTCGACATGCTGGTCGTGATCGACCCGTACCCGAGCATGACGGCCTCGATGCACGGCCGCACCGACGGCGTCTACCTGCTGCCGGCCGCCTCGCAGTTCGAAACGCAAGGGTCGTGCACGTCGTCGAACCGCTCCATCCAGTGGCGCGAGCGGGTCATTGCACCGCTGTTCGAATGCAAGACCGACCACGAGATCATGTACCTGTTCGCGAAGAAGCTCGGCTTCCATAACGAACTGTGCAGGAACATCAAGGTGGTGCACAACGAGCCAGTGGTCGAAGACATCCTGCGCGAGATCAACCGCTCGTGCTGGACCATCGGCTACACGGGTTGCTCTCCCGAGCGCCTCAAGCTCCACATGGAGAACAAGCACACCTTCAACCCGACCACGCTGCGCGCCGACCACGGTCCCTGCAAGGGCGACTACTACGGCTTGCCGTGGCCGTGCTGGGGCACGCCGGAAATGAAGCATCCGGGTACGCCCATCCTCTACGACACCAGCAAGAGCGTGGCCGAGGGCGGCCTGCCGTTCCGCGCCAACTGGGGCGTCGAGCACAATGGCGAGAGCCTGCTCGCGGCCGACGGCTCGACCAACAAGGACAGCCAGCTCGACACCGGCTACCCCGAGTTCGACCATGTCTTCCTGAAAAAGCTGGGCTGGTGGGCCGAACTCACGCCGGCCGAGCAGGCGATGGCCGAAGGCAAGAACTGGAAGACCGACCCGTCGGGCGGCATCATTCGTGTGGTCATTTCCCACGGCTGTGCGCCTTATGGCAACGCGCGTGCCCGCGCCAACGTGTGGAACTTCCCCGACCCGGTGCCGACCCACCGTGAACCCTTGCTCTCGCCAAGGCGCGACCTGGTCGCCAGGTACCCGACCTACGACGACAAGGCCAATTTCCTGCGTCTGCCAACGCTCTATAAATCGGTGCAGGCAATCGACTTCTCCAAGGACTTCCCGCTGATCATGACGTCCGGTCGCCTGGTCGAATACGAAGGCGGCGGCGAGGAAACGCGCTCGAATCCGTGGCTGGCCGAGCTGCAACAGAACATGTTTATCGAGATCAACCCGAAGGACGCCGTGCAGATCGGCGCCCGGATCGGCGAATACGTCTGGGTCGAGACGCCGACCGGTGCGCGCCTGAAGATGATGGCGATGGTGACCGAACGGGTACCGATCGGCCTCGTCTGGGCGCCGTTCCACTTCGGCGGCTGGTGGATGGGCGAAGACCTGGAAAAGCATTACCCCGAGGATGGCGCGCCGACCGTACGAGGCGAAGCCATCAACACGGGCTGGACCTACGGCTACGATGCCGTGACGATGATGCAGGAAACCAAGGTATCGATGTGCCGGGTGGTACGCGCATGAGGACGCGCGTAACAAGGCAGGCAAACAGCAAACGGTATCGGGCAATCGGTATCGCGCGATAGAAACGCAGCAGAGCAGAGGAGGCGGGACATGGCCGCGAGGATGAAATTCATTTGCGATACCGAGCGTTGCATCGACTGCAACGGCTGCGTTACCGCCTGCAAGAACGAACACGAAACGCCCTGGGGCGTGAACCGTCGCCGCGTGGTGACGATCAACGACGGCGTGCCGGGCGAACGCTCGGTGTCGGTGGCCTGCATGCATTGCACCGACGCACCCTGCCTGGCAGTGTGCCCGACCAACTGCATTTACCACACCGAGGACGGCATCGTCCTGCACAGCAAGGACCAGTGCATCGGCTGCGGCTACTGCTATTACGCCTGTCCTTTCGGCGCCCCCCAGTTTGCCGGCAGCGGCCTGTTCAACCACCGCGGCAAGATGGACAAGTGCACCTTCTGCGCCGGCGGTCCCGAGCCGGATACCTCGGAAGCCGAATTCGAGAAGTACGGCCGCAACCGCATCGCCGAGGGCAAGCTGCCGGCCTGCGCCGAAATGTGCGGCACCAAGGCGCTGCTCGGCGGCGAGGCCGACCTGATCGCCGACATCTACCGCCAGCGCGTGGAAACGCGCGGCTACGGCCCGGAACTGTGGGGCTGGAAGATCGCCTATGGACGCCCGAAACGCGGCGGCGAGATCAAGGCCAAGGGCGACCTGCCGCGCGAGAATCAGGATTCCGGCGACTTCCAGAACGGCGGCGGGAGGTTCCCGCAATGAAGAAACTCATGGTCGCCATCGCCCTCGGGCTGCTGCTCGCCGGCTGCCTGGAAGTGGACCAGCATCCGGAATGGATCCGCGGCGAGTACGCCGGCAAGGAAGACAACCGCCATTACCAGGCGCGCTTCCATAACGACCGCCTGTCCTGGTCGGCAACGATCCAGAACCGCAACCAGAAGCAGAACGAATACAACCGCGCCAACCCCTGAGGAGTCGCCCATGCCATCCCCTATGCGAGCGAACCTGTTTGCCCTGCGCGCCATGCTGGCGTTGCTGATGGCCTTGCTGCTGCCGGCGGCTTTCGGCGCGGTGCCCAATCAACGCGCCGAGCCGGCCTATGCGGAAGAGCAGACGATGCTGCAGGTCGAGGGCGACGCGCGCGCACGCGAGCCTGGCCTGGCCTCGTCGCAGTCCGGGCGCGTCCACATCGATCGCCATTTCCTCGGCCAGTACGGCGCAAGCGAGGGCAACGTCATCGTCCAGCGTGGCGGCAATACCTGGCGCACGCTGCGCAACGGCCCGATTGCCTCGATTGCCGGCACCCTGCTGATCGTCGTGCCGCTGTTGATCGTCCTGTTCTACAACACGATCGGGCCGGCGCGAGAAGTGCCGGCCTCGGGCCGCAAGCTACAGCGCTTCAGCAAATGGGACCGCCAGATACACTGGGCAACCGCCATCAGCTTCATCCTGCTGGCCGTTTCCGGGCTGATCATTACCTTCGGCAAGAAGGTGCTGCTGCCCTGGATGGGGCATGGCTTTTTCTCGGGTGTCGCCTATATCTCGAAATACGTGCACAACTTCATCGGGCCTTTGTTCGTCCTGTGCTCCATCCTGATGTTCATCACCTTCCTGCGCCGTAATTTCTTCAATCGAAACGACTGGCAATGGGTCAAGCAGGGCGGGGGACTGGTATCGCACAAGCACGTGCCGGCCGGGTACTTCAACGCGGGCGAAAAGACCTGGTTCTGGCTGGGCGTGACCCTGCTCGGCCTGGTGATGTCGATCACCGGCCTGGTGCTGAACTTCGTCAACTTCGGCCAGACCCGCTACATCCTGCAGATGGCGAACTACTTCCACCTTGCCGGCGCCGCCTTCTACATCGTGGCGGCCATGGGCCACAGCTATATCGGCACCTGGGGCACGCCGGGCGCCTACGAGGCGATGCGGCACGGCACTGTCGACGAAAACTGGGCCAAGGCGCACCATTCGCTCTGGTACGACGAGGTGAAGTCGGGTGCTGCACCGCGGCGGCGGCGCCGGCGGACGCACCCCGCACGCCCCCACCTGCGCCCCGGCCAGGGCCCGCACACTGACGCTGTTTTCGAGGATGCGATGAAACGAATACCTTTCCTGATCGCCGGCGCGCTGGCCTCGCTCCTGCTGGGGGCAGGTTGCAACCGCAACACGGCGCCGGCCAGCGATGGCGTCATCCAGACCAGGTTTCCCGGCCAGGTGACGGCCGGTGGCGGCACCAGCGGCGAGATCATCGCCCGCAGCGCCAAGCCCGTCACCGACGCGACCTATGCCGGCGGCACGCCCGGTATCGCCGGAGGCTCGGGCGGCACGACTTCAGGCGCTGAACTCGGTGGCACCACCCGCGAGACCGGCCAGGGTCCGAACTCTGGCGTAACGCCGCCGTCCGGCGCCATGCCCGGTACCCAGACCCAGCCGGGCGACATGGGCAAACCCGCCGGACCGTCGGTCCAGGACCAGAACGCCGGATCGGCCAGCAACGCGGCGCCGCAGGGACCGGCGGCCTCCGACAAGATGGGGAACAAATGATGAAACGCACGCACCTGGCGCTGAGTGCGCTGGCGGCCTGCCTGGCCCGGGGCCGGGCGCCACGCTGCCGGCGTCGGCGGCGCTGCCCAAGCCGCCCCTGACGCCGGCCCAGCAGCAGGCCGCGGCCGCCAAGAAAGCCGAGGCCGATGCCAGGCCGCCAAGGAAAAGGAAGCGCTGGCTGCATCGATGGATGCGGTCAGTGCGCGCTGGCGCAGCCGCGCAGCTGGCCAGGGCTGGAAGGTGAACGCGCCGGTGGCCATCGTGGCCCCGGCGGTGGCAACGCCCGGCGTTCCGGGCGCGCTGTCCGGCGCGCCGGGACAAGCCGTCCCAGCCAACGCCGTGACGCAACCCGGCAGCGCGGCGCCGGTCGTGGCGACACCCGGCACGCCGGCCGGCGTTGCGGCGGCGAGCGGCCTGCTGCCCCCTGGCGTAACGCCGCCTTCGGCCGGCGTGCGCGCGGCGGCTCCGGCCGGTGCCGCGCCTGGAACCTCGGCAGCGGCGCCCGGCCGTGGCGCCGCGCCGCGCAGCCCCGAGGCGCTGAACGCGGCCAACGTGCCGATCAAGAGCGAAAAGATGGGCACGGCGGCGCCGAGCGACGACGTCAAGAAGGGCCCGACGAAGGCGGTGCCGAAGGGCGCCTCGCCGGCGGTCGACAAAGGGAACGCGGACAACGCGAAAAGCCGATGAAGATGGCCAGCATGCCGATCGCGGTGATCATGCAGCGCCGCGCCGTCGCCCACCGCTGGGCCGACGAAGCCTGGGCTGCGGTCGGCGTCGTGCCCGACCGCGGCAACCTGGCGCCGCTGCAGGTGCTCGGCGAAAGTTCGGAGCGCGACTATTACCTCGTCTCCGGGCTCGAACTCGAGCTCTACACGGACGAACACGAGGGCTATTACGAGAACTGCATGGCGCCCGAATCGAAAGTGTTCGTCCTGTGGCGGATGGAGGAGGGGCGAGCCATGCCGGTGCGCGCGTCCGTCAGCTATGTCGAGGGCACGCGCATGTTCGATTCCGGCGAATCGGCCGACGGCGTCACCATGCCGGCCGAAATCTATGCCTGGCTGGCCGGCTACCTGCGCGAGCACTACCAGCCCAAGCCGCGCCGCGGCCGCCAGCACGGATAGGAGCGCCCATGCCCGCGGAAGGATTTTTCAAGCGCTGGTCGCGGCTGAAAGCGACCGGCGGCGATGATGGCGAGCCGGGACGGACGCTCGATACGGCAGGGACGGCTGCGTCCCTGCCGGCGTCGGCTCGCGCTCCCGCCGCAACGCGGCCACCGATCCCGCACGCCGCGTCGCCAGCTGTTGCCGTTGCTGGCGCCCCGGTGCCCGACGCTCCCGCCCCCACGCTGGAAGATGCGGCGCGTCTCACGCCCGAATCCGATTTCTCGGCGTTCGTCAGCCAGGGCGTCGACAAGTCGGTGCAGCGCCTGGCGCTCAAAAAGCTGTTTGCCGACCCGCACTTCAAGGTGATGGACGGGCTCGACATGTACATGGACGACTACAACATCCCGTCTCCCGTCTCGGCAGCCATGCTCGCGTCGCTCGACCATGCGCGCAGTGCCCTGCGCATGCCGGATCCGCGCGAACCGGAGGAGGGCATCGGGGCGCCGATGGCAATGCCTCCTGGCCCGGCGGATACGCCGGCCGTATCCGCCGCTGACGCGCCACCCGCCGGCGCTCCCGATGCGCTATCGGACAGCGACGCCGCCTCCACGCCGGGCGCCACGATTCCCATACCGGTTGCCGCATCCGACGCCGACCGGAGCGCCCTGACGGATGCCCACACCCACGTGGAATATGTTTCTGCGTTGCAGCTCAACCCGGCGACGGAAATTGCCGTGGACGCGTACACTCCGGTGGAGCACAGCACCGGTACGCCGGCCGTGCCCGGTGCCGCCGCCATTCCGGCCGGGCCGCACCCGCAACATCTCCAAGGTCAAGCATGAACATTCGATTCACGGATGGGCAGGCCGGCGATCCGCTGCAGGAGCGCCGCAATGCCCTCGCCAAGACGGCCGCCATCCTCGCCGCCGACGCCATCGCTCCGGCCGAAGCGTCCGCCTCCGTCACTTACCGGTCGAGCGGGCGCCTGCTTGTCGTCGGTACTGCCGTTCAAGCCTTGCCCGGGCCGACCTGCTGGCGGCCAGCCTGCCGGTGACAGCCGTGCTGCTCGATGGCGAGGGTGAACTCGCGGCGCGGGCCTATCCGGTGCTGCATGCCCGTGCGATTGCCGTAGCCGGTTGGCTCGGCGCCTTCGAGGCACGCTGGCAGGCCCCGGCCAGGCGGCCCAGCAGGCCAGCTTCGACCTCGTGCTCGACCTCTGTCCGAGCCCGCTCATTTCGTCGCACCAGCATCCGCACGGCTATTACGCCCCGGGTCCGGATGAAGCGGCGCGGCGCGCGGCGGCGAGCGAACTGCTGGACATGATCGGCGACTTCGAAAAGCCGAAGTATTTCAGCTACAAGGAGCGGCTGTGCGCCCACAGCCGCAACGAGCGCGTCGGCTGCAACGCCTGCGTCGAGATCTGCTCGGCCAAGGCGATATCCGGCAACGGCGACCGCATCAAGGTCAACCCCTATCTGTGCGCCGGCTGCGGCGCCTGCACCACGGTCTGCCCGACCGGCGCCCTCGGCTACAACTTCCCCTCGGCCGCGCACACTGGCAGCCGCATCAAGGCGGCGCTGCGCGCCTATGTCGATGCGGGCGGCCAGGATCCGGTATTGCTGCTGCACAGCGAAGGCGGCGCGCCGCTGATCGAGGCGGTCCAAAGCGACCCGGCCCATGGCGTGCCGGGCCGCGTGATTCCGATGGCGCTGCACCACACGGCCTCGACCGGCATCGACGTCTGGCTGGCGGCACTCAGCTATGGCGCGGCCGGCGTCACGGTCCTGATGACGGGCGCCGAGGCGCCGCAATACGCAGGCGCGATTGCGCGCCAGATGGAAGTCGCCCAGACAGTGCTGGAAGGCCTTGGCTATGCCGGCCCGCATTTCCAGTTCCTGCAAGTGGCCACGCCGGAGGAACTGGGCCTGGCCTTGCAGCACGCGCCACGCGGGCAGGCCCCGGCCGAGATGGCCACCTTCAACCTGGCCCGGGACAAGCGCAACACGCTCGACTACGCGCTCGACCATTTGTACCGCCACGCGCCGCAGGCGGTCGAGGCGGTGGCGCTGCCCGCCGGCGCGCCTTTCGGTGCGATCGCCGTGAATACCCAGTCGTGCAGCCTGTGCATGGCCTGCGTCGGCGTCTGCCCGTCCTCGGCCGTGATGGATACGCCTGACCTGCCGCGCCTGCGCTTCGTCGAGCAGAACTGCGTGCAATGCGGCCTGTGCGCGAATACCTGCCCGGAAAACGCCATCACCCTGGTGCCGCGCATGGTGTTTGGTGCGGCGCGCAAGGAAACCCGCACCCTGAACGAATCCCAGCCCTTCCACTGCATCCGCTGCAGCAAACCCTTCGGTACACTGCACATGGTCGAGAACATGCTCTCGCGCCTGTCCAGCCATAGCGCCTTTGCCGGCAACCTCGACCGCCTGCGCATGTGCGGCGACTGCCGCGTGATCGACATGATGCAGCCCGAGGGAGAGTTCGCGGTGCCGCTGCGGCGGCCAACCTGACGCGCTTGCGGACCGCCCCGCGTCCGGTGCGGGATCGGGTCATCACATCGTTTTACAGGACACCATGAAGCACTTTTTGCTCCACTTCTCTTGTGCGGCCTGTCGTTTGCAAGCGCGGCCCACGCCTCGCTCGACGAGGAAAAGCTGCGCCTCCTCTCCTGCGACACGGCTGCCGCCGGCGCCGGCGCGGCGCGGCAACCGACTGGCTGAACGGGGCCGCCCGGAAGCTGCCGCGCGACGAAGGCCTGCGGTTGTCCGGACCGGTCACCCTGGGCAAGGCATGCTTGAAGAACGTCAGCATGATGGGCGGCTTCGGCGCGATGGTGATCCAGGGCGAAATCTGCAACGCCCGCCTGGAGGAATTCACCGACGCGCTCGCCGCTGCCGGCATCCGCTTGGGCAAGGATGTGAAAACGAGGATGCCTGGCGTCGTGCTGGGCAGGGCGGGGGCGGACGGGCAATACCTGATCACGAAGGGCCTGATCGATGTGCGCAACGGCAAGGCGATCCCGACGACGACACCGTATGCCTTTACCTGCAGCCTCGCCAGCGGCGGACCGCAATAGACGCCACGCGAATCGCCCGTCGCCACGGCCAAGCCGTGGCACAATGTGCGCAAACAGACAACACACAGGGATCGGGCTGCGGTCACGCCATCGGCGCGCCGCGCCTGGCCACCGTCATCAGCGCACAGGAGACACCATGACCCCGTATCAGCGTTTCGCGCAGGCGCGCGACTTCCTGCAGCAGCACCGTCTTGATTACGACATCGCCTACCGCGACTACCAGGCACCGAAGCTCGATGCCTTCAACTGGGGACTCGACTTCTTCGACGTCGAAGCGAAGGACAACCACGCGCCCGCGCTGTGGGTGGTCGAGGAAGACGGGCGCGAGCAGAAGATCTCGTTCGCCGACATGGCGGCGCGCTCGAACCAGGTAGCCCAGTACCTGCAGCAGTGCGGGGTCGAGCGCGGCGACCGCGTGCTCCTGATGCTGCCGAACCGGGTCGAGCTGTGGGAAATCATGCTGGCCGGGATCAAGCTCGGCGCCGTGCTGGTGCCCACCACCATGCTGGTCTCGACCGCCGACCTGCAGGACCGCATGGACCGCGGACGTGTGCGCCACGTGATCGCGCAGGTGTCGGAGGCGCACAAGTTCGAAGGTGTGACGGGCAATTTCACGCGCATCGCCGTCGGCGGCGCGCTCGAGGGCTGGCACGATTTCGAGAAAGCACGCAGCGTGCTGAGCGTTTTCACCCCGAAAGGCGAGTCGCGCGCCACCGACCCGCTGCTGCTGTACTTCACCTCCGGCACCACGGCCAAGCCGAAGCTGGTGCTGCACAGCCAGCAGAGCTATCCGGTCGGCCACCTGTCGACCATGTACTGGATCGGCCTGCAAAAGGGCGATGTCCACTGGAACATCAGCTCGCCCGGCTGGGCCAAGCATGCCTGGAGCTGCTTCTTCGCGCCCTGGAACGCGGGCGCCACCATTTTCGTCTACAACTACGAGCGCTTTTCCGCCAAGGCGGCGCTGGAAACCGTGCAGCGCTGCGGCGTGACCTCGCTGTGCGCGCCGCCGACGGTCTGGCGCATGCTGATCAAGGAAGACCTGTCGCAATGGAAGCCGCCGCTGCGCGAACTGGTGGGCGCTGGCGAGCCGCTCAACCCCGAAGTGATCGAACAGGTCGAACGCGCCTGGGGCATCCGCATCCGCGACGGTTTCGGCCAGTCCGAAACCACGGCCCAGATCGGCAATCCGCCGGGCCAGCTCCTGAAACCCGGCTCGATGGGCCGTCCGCTGCCGGGCTATACGGTCACGCTGCTCGATGGCGACGACCAGCCGGCCAGCGAAGGCGAGATCTCGGTGAAGCTCGAACCCCGTCCGCTCGGCCTGATGCTGGCCTACGAGGGCGACGAGGAAAAAACGGCGGACGTGATGCGCGCCGGCTTCTACCACACCGGCGACACCGCCACCGTCGACGAGGACGGCTATTACTTCTACGTCGGCCGCAACGACGATGTTTTCAAGTCGTCCGACTACCGCATCAGTCCGTTCGAGCTCGAGAGCGTGCTGGTCGAGCACGAGATGGTAATGGAAGCGGCGATCGTACCCAGCCCGGACCCGCTGCGCCTGTCGGTCCCGAAGGCTTTCATCACGCTGCGCCCGGGTGTCGAACCGAGCCGCGAACTGGCGCGCGAAATCTTCGCCTTTGCCCGCGAGCGCCTCGCGCCCTACAAGCGCATCCGCCGCATCGAGTTCCGCGAACTGCCGAAGACCATTTCGGGCAAGATCCGCCGCGTCGAGCTGCGCAAGGAGGAATCCACGCGCGACACGGCCCCGGGCACGGGTCTCGAGTTCCGCGAAGAGGACGTCGGCAACTGAAGGCTAACAAAGATGAAACTCAGAGCGAAGTTGAGGACTTCCATTCCGATGTCAAAACGGGATTCGTCACGCCATCGCTCGTGCACGGTGGCGCGGTAGGCGGGCGAAAACAGATAACGCCATACGGTCATTCCTTCGATAGCATGACCAACAAAATCGATGACTTCGGAAATGATCACATTCTCCCTTGTGTCGGATTGCCATGCGTCGGCTACGTGGCCGGCCGGTCGCCAACCTGGAGGCTGGCCTGCGCTTTCATCTCGATGTACGCATCGATTCGCCAGTTCTCCTCCGGGGTCGAATACAGTACGCAGCGATATCCCTTGAGCTGGCGATAACTGGCCGGCGCCGGGCGATCGAGGAGTTCGACGAACTCGCGCTTGTCGAGCTTTCCTGTCGCCAGGTAAGGTGCGAATGCCTGCTCTGGAATGATCTCTTCACAAGCTTCTGCAGGATAAGCGTCGCAGAATACCACAAGCGGTTTGCGGCCCGCGACCATCAATTCGAGTTCACGTCCGGTGTGAACCAGGTAAGGTAAATCCGAGAATGGATCCATGATCATTATTCCTCGCCGACTGCGAATGACTGTGGAGACCGGTGACCGGATTCGCCAGATGGAGTTGCGCACGAATACATTCACTTGGCCAAAAGCCCCTGAAAAACATGCCGGTGTTGCACATCAAGCCGCGAACTCGGCACGCAGCAGCCCAAAGACATGCACGTCGACAAAGCCCCCGTCCAGCCACTCATCCTGGCGCAGCACGCCCTCCAGCGTGAAGCCCAAGCGCTCGGCCACGCGGATGCTGGGCGTGTTCGCCGCGGCACAACGCAATTCGAGGCGGTTGAGGTCCAGGGAGGCAAATGAATAGCCGAGTACTGCGCGCACGGCGAGGGTGGCGATACCCTGGCCGCCGAAGGCACTGCCCAGGAAATAGCCAATCTCCGCCTTGCGGTTGTCGCTGTCGATGTTCTTCAGGCGGATGGCGCCGCACAGCTGATCATTCAGGAACAGATGCCATTCGAAGCTGGCGCCTGCCGCCGCGCGTGCGATGGCAGCCTGGAGATGGCTGCGCGCGGCGTCAGGCGAGCCGAGCTCGGCCACCGCGGGCAAATATTCGCCCAGGTGCCCAGCGTTCTCGCACACCAGCGCCGCCAGTCCATCCGCATGCTCAATGGCGACGGGCAGGATGGCGAGGCTGGCGCCGGAGGTCAAAGCGATGGTGTCCATGTTCGTTCTCGCGTTGGCGGCGGGAAGGCATCGGGAGTGCCGCCAGGCCCGATGGATAAGGTATGCGGCGCCGTCCGGGCGTCGTACGCATGAGCATGCATCATATCAGTCCGACACCGCCGAATGGGCGCCAGCGGCCGCAGGCAGGCGTTCTGCACGCCCCGGACTGTGGCGGATGCGTCAGCGCCTTCGGATCAAGAGGATTGGAGTCCTGCATGGTCGTGTACGCGCCAAGTGGAAGGGGCTGCCACCGAAAGTGTGCTGTAGTGCGGCAGGCAACACAAAAACGTACCATAATAGTAACGATTTCAATTTCGCATCCTACCCTCGCCCTCCCAATCCCTACATGCCCACCACATCCGCAGCCAAGGCCGACCCGGCCTACGAAGTCAAGAAGTCCCCGATCCACGGCAACGGCGTCTTCGCCCGGCGCCACATCGAGCCAGGCGAGCGCATCATCGAATACCGGGGCGAACGCATCAGCTGGGACGAGGCGACCGAGCGCGCGGCCAGGGCCGGGGGGCCGATCAACCATACTTTCTACTTCAGCCTGCACGATGGCCGCGTCATCGATGGCGGCCGACGCGGCAACGAGGCGCGCTGGATCAACCATGCCTGTTCGCCCAACTGCGAGGCCTACGAGGAAGACGGCCGCGTCTACATCCATGCGCTGCATCCGATCGAGGCGGGCCAGGAGCTGAACTACAACTACGCGCTGATCTACGACGAACGCCATACGCCGGCGCTGAAAAAACTGTTCGCCTGCCGTTGCGGCACGCCGGGCTGCACCGGCACCATGCTGGCGCCAAAGAAGCGCAAAAAAGCGGCTTGAAGGAGGAACCCGCGCCATGAAACCGATCGTTCGCAGCCTGCTCGAGACCGACCTCTACAAGTTCACCATGTGGCAGGCCCTGCTGCACCGCCATCCGAACGCCCATGGCGAGTACGAGTTCAAGTGCCGCAACGAGCCCGCCTATCCGCTCGCCGAGCTGAAAGAGGAAGTCGAGCGCGAGCTCGACCACCTGTGCTCGATGATGTTCACCGAGGACGAAGTCGAGTACCTGCGCAAGCTGCGCTTCATCAAGAGCGACTTCGCGGACTTCCTCACGGTGTTTCGCTTCCAGCGCAAGTTCATCACGGTGGAAACCGACGGACCGCACCTGCGCATCCGCGCCTGTGGCCCGGTGGTGCACGTGATGGGCTTCGAGATCTACGTGCTCTACATCGTCAACGAGCTGTATTTCCGCCGCTTCGACCAGGCTGCGGCGATCGAAGAAGCGCGCAAACGGCTGGCGCTGAAGGTCGAGCAGCTGCGCGCATTCGAGCAGGAACCGCCGCGCGCCAATCCCTTCGAATTCTTCGATTTCGGCGTGCGCCGGCGCTTCTCGGGCGCGTGGCAGGACGAAGTCGTGTCGACGCTGGCGTGCGAGCTGCCGCAGTACTTCAAGGGCACCTCCAACGTCTACCTGGCGAAGAAGTACAACCTGGTACCGATCGGCACCATGGCGCACGAATACATGCAGGCCTTCCAGTCCTTCGGGGTGCGCCTGCGCGATTTTCAAAAGGCGGCGCTCGAGGATTGGGTGCAGGAGTACCGCGGCGACCTCGGCACCGCCTTGACCGACGTGGTCGGCATGGACGCCTTTCTGAACGATTTCGACCTGTATTTCGCCAAGCTCTTCGACGGCTTGCGCCACGATTCCGGCGACCCGACGGAATGGGGCGAGAAGGCGCTGGCGCATTACGCCAGGCTGCGCATCGATGCGCGCACCAAGCGCCTCGTGTTCTCCGACGCGCTGACGGTGCCCAAGGCGCTGGCCCTGTACCGCCATTTCGCCGACCGCGTGATGCTCGGTTTCGGCATCGGCACCCAGCTCACCAACGACACGCCCTACAAGGCGCTGAACATCGTCATGAAGCTGGTGCGCTGCAACGGCCAGCCGGTGGCCAAGCTGTCCGACACCGCCGGCAAGTCGATGAGCAACGACGAAACCTTCCTGGCCTATTTGCGCCAGGTATTCAACCACGCCGAACCCACCGGACCGGCCGACTGACCGGCCACCGCCCCCCACAGAAGAAGGAGTACCACCATGAAAACCCTACCAGCGATAGCCGCCGCCGGCGCCGCCGCGATCGCGCCGGCCCATGCGCAGCAGACCCCGCCAGCGGCACCAGCGGCACCAGCGGCACCAGCGGCCACCCCGGCCGGCACCGCCACCGCCTCCACCCAGGCCCCGCGGCCCAAGGCCGGCACCATCGCACCCAAGGCGGCCGCTGTCGATCCTGCACAGAAGGCGGCGATCGAGGCCGCGGTCGAGGCCAGCGGACGCTGGCTGGCGCTGATGGATGCCGGCCAGGCCGGCGCCGCCTGGGAGCAGGGCGCACCGCTGCTGCAAAGGCAGTCGGACGCAGCGGCTGGCTCGACGTCGGCAGGACCGTGCGTGCGCCGCTGGGCGCAGTCAAGTCGCGCAAGACCGTGGCGGCAGCCTACACGCGCGATGCGCCCGGCTCGCCGCCGGGCGAATTCGTCATCATCCGCTACACGACCGATTTCGCCACCCGCGCCGGGGTCGTCGAGACGGTGGTGCCGATGCGCCAGCCGGACGGCAGCTGGAAAGTCGCGACCTACCGCGTGCAGTAAGGGCTGGGGCGCCCGGTCAGGGCGTCATGCCGGTCATTCAAGCCATGCTGTGGAGCGCCCGACAACACCTCCAGTCCAGGGTTGCATCGTCTCGCCGTACGCTCGTACTGTCTTCGACGACGCGCCTTGTTCTGAAGCTGTTGTCAGGCGCTCCTGTTCGTCCCGACGCACATGTGACATCGCATTTTCTTCCCGAACCATGCACAGGCCCGTAGGGTGGGCGGCTCCACCCTGTCAGCCAGCGAACCGGCAAGGTCTGCGCCGCCCACGCGTTCAACCAGCAGGCGATTCCTCGCGAGGTTTCAGGGCGTGGTTGAACGCGTGGGCGGCATTCAAGCAGCGGGTGGACACTCTGCCGGGGTAGAGCCGCCCACCCTACAAGGTCTTTGCGGTTCAACCTGGAAGACGTCAGCTTAACTGCCACGATCACGCCGGCTGGCGCCGGCGTCCGGCCCACCAGCAGCCCAGCGCCAGCAACCCGGCGCCGACCGCCAGCCCGAGCAGCAGGGCGGCATCGCGCATGGCCGGGTCGCTGCCGTTGGCTGCCATCAGGGGTAGGTCCGGGAAACAGGCGCCAGTGCTCGGAGCTGCCGAGCTGGATCACGCCCATTGTCGCGCACACGCCCAGCGCGAGCGGCGTGACGATGTTCTGGCTGGTCCAGCTGAGCGTATGCTGCAGCACCAGGACGGGCAGGCTGGCCGCCAGCGCCCCCAGCATCGCAATCGTCATCGCCCCGAACGCGCCGTGCGGTGCGGGTGCGCCCAGCGGCAGCATCGTCACCGCCCAGGTGAAGAGCAGCAGGCAGAGGTGGGCGATGGCGGCCATGACCAGGGCCAGCAAGAGCTTGGCCAGGTAGAGCTGGCGCGCGCCCACGGGCAGGGTCAGCATCAGGCGCCAGCCGTGCTGGCGGTGCTCGACACCGTTGACGAGCGCCGTGCACAGCGCCAGGTAGAGCGGCAGCATGAAGTAGCACCACAGGGCCTGGTTGCCCAGCCAGAAGCCTTCCCAGGCGCGCGGCGGCACACCATCGGCACCCACCTGGCGCAGCAGCATGCCCGTGTTGAGCAGCACCACCATCAGCGGACAGGCCAGCATCATCAAGAGCGCCAGCGAACGGCGCGCCTTCATCGCCTCAAGCCGGAACAGTGTCGCGAGCAGCATGGCGCTCCTTGTTCGCATCCGTCGTGGTGAGTTCGAGGAACCATTGTTCCAGCGTGGGCCGCCGGTGAACCGACTGGTAGAGCGCCACGCCGGCACCCACCAGGGCCGCATGCAGCGGCGCGCCCCCTTGTGCATCGATGGCCGCCACCTCCAGCCGGCGGCCATCGAGCATGCGAGCCGGCCGGCCCAGGCCTGCCAGCACGGCCTGGGCACGCCTGGCGTCGTCCACCTCCAGCGCCAGGCTGCCCGGCTGGCTGGCCAGCAGGCGCGGCACCGCTTCCCCGGCACAGGACCCGGCCCCCATGCAGCACCGCGACGTGGGTGGCGATCTTTTCCACTTCGTCGAGCTGGTGGCTGGACAGGAACACGGTGCAGCCGGTACGCGCCGGCAGGGCGGCCAGCAGGGCACGGATGTCGCGCATGCCTTGCGGGTCGAGCCCGTTGCCCGGCTCGTCCAGGATCAGGAGGCGGGGCCCGCCCAGCATCGCATGCGCCAGGGCGAGGCGCTGGCGCATGCCCAGCGAGAAACCGGCGATGCGCTCGCGGGCATGCGGCGTCAGTTCCACCAGCTCGAGCACGCGTGCGCTTTCCGAGCGCGGCAAACCCTTGATGCGACGGCCGATCTCGAGCAGCTCCGTGGCGCTCAGGTTGGGGTAGAGCGCGGGGGGAATCGACCAGGCAGCCGACCTCGCGCAGCACCTCCATGCGCGCGTCCGGGAGTGCGCGGCCGAGGACACGCACCTCGCCGCGGTCGGCATCGAGCAGGCCGGTGAGGATGCGGATCGTCGTCGATTTGCCGGCGCCGTTATTGCCGAGGAAGGCGAAGACGCTGCCGCCCGGTACCTGCAGCGAGACCCCACCCAGCACATCGCGCGCGCCCAGCCGCTTGTCGACGCCGGACAGTTCGATGGCGGGGCTCATGGCGCCCCCAGCGCGCAAGCTGAAGAGGACAGCGGGAAAGGTCGACGCATGGGCGGCTCCAGCAGGGAGGAAGCTGCACGATAACGAGACCTTGACGGAAAGGCAAGCATCATTGGATATGCATGCCTGCCCGGCAAAAAGGCGCCGGCTCCCCGGGTTTACTCCGCCGGACGCAGCTTCCACAGTTCGGTCGGCAGGGCGCCCGGCGCGTCCGGCTTGAAGAAGGCCGAATCCTGGATATGCGAGGTGGTCACATACACGCTGCCGTCCGGTCCCTGGCTGAAGGTGTCGGGCCAGCGCAGGCGCGCGTCCTGCACCAGCGTGACCAGGGGGGCCTGCGGACCCCGGGCCAGGTCGCGCATCCGGATGGCGTCGTGTTCGACCGCCGTCAGCAGCATGCGCTCGGTTCCGCGCGCGATCAACAGGCCGTCGTTGACGCCGTTGTGGCCATAGTCCTCGACGCTGGCGCCGACATCCTCGCCGCGCATCCCGGCGCCCTGCAGCACGCTTGTCGCGATGCGGTACAGGATGTCGCCCTTGATCGCCTGCCAGTACAGCCAGGCGCCGTCGCCGGACAGTTCGATGCCATCGGCGGAAAACTCCACGCCGCGCCCGTCCGGCCGGCGCAGCACGGCGCCGTCGGCCTTGACGTCCAGTCCCTTCTTCATCTGCGTCGACGGGTCGCCGTCGAGGACCCGCACGGCGCGCCCGCTTGCCAGTTCCACGACGACGAGCGCGCCTTTCACGCCAGAATCGGTGATGTAGGCCCAGGCCCCATCCGGGGAAAAGCGCACGTCGTTCAGGTAGGAGCCTTGCGGCGCCGTGTCTTCGTCGAACGCGATCGTGCGCACCGGCTTGTCGCTGGTCAGGTCGACCTGCACCAGCTTCGGGCCGCCGGATACCACGTGGCTCTGCGCCGGCGCCGCCGGGTCGAGCACCCACAGGCTGCCGCGGCCGTCGGCGACCACGCTCTGCACGCATACCCAATGCTCTCCGGGCGAGAGTTCGTCCTTGCGCGCATTGCGCCAGGCGTTCCATTCCTCGTCAGGATAGGGTTTGACTTCGCCGCCGGCCAGCAGCTCGGCCACCGACACCGGCGCGTCCTCGGTCCAGCGCGGGAAGTTGACGAAGATGCGGCCGTCTTCGCTGACGGTAACGCCGGTCACTTGGTGCTCAAATCGGGCCACGCGCTCGATCGTGCAGGCGTTTTCGCGCAAGGGAAGGGAAGCTGCGGCGGTGTCGTTCATGTGTTCTCCTGTTGCAGGGGTGGCTCAAGCGGCCTTGCGCTGGCCCTTGCCCTTGCTGGCCGCGGCGCGCTCGGCATCGTGGGCCAGGCGCTGCTGCAGCATGGCCAGCACGGCCGCTTCTTCCGGCTGCAGCGCGTGCAGGTCTTCGCTCAGCTCTTCCTCGGTGCGTTCGCGCAGGGCCTCGAGCACGGCGCCGTCGAGGTAAGCATCGAGCACGCCCGGGTGCACATAGCACTTGCGGCAGACCGAAGGCGTGTTGCCGAGTTTTTCGGCCACCGATTCGATGGCGCGCACGATGTTCTTCCTGGCCTGGGTCTCGGAATCGAACTTCTCGAATTCCTGCAGGGCCAGTGCCGCCAGCACCGTGCCGGACCAGGTGCGGAAGTCCTTGGCCGTGTAGTCTTCGCCGGTGATCGAACGCAGGTAGTCGTTGACGTCGCTGGAATCGATGCTGTGGGTCTCGCCGTCTTCGCCCACGTACTGGAACAGTTCCTGGCCAGGCAGGTCGCGCGTGCTGCGGATGATGCGGGCCACGCGGCGGTCGTGCACCTGGATCTTGTGGTACACCCCGCTTTTTCCCCGGAACCGGAACTCGACATCGCTGCCGTCGACCTTCACGTGGCGGTTGCGCAGCGTGGTGAGGCCAAAGGACTTGTTGGTGCGGGCATATTCCTCGTTCCCGACGCGCATCATCGTCGCCTCGAGCAGGTAGACGATGGTGGCCAGCATCTTCTCGCGCGGCAGGCCGGGGAGTTTCAGGGCGCGGTCGACCTCGGAGCGAATCGCCGGCAGCGCCTTGCCGAAGTTGATCATGCGTTCGTATTTCGCTTCGTCGCGCACGCTGCGCCATTTCGGATGGTAGCGGTACTGCTTGCGCCCGCGCGCGTCGCGCCCCGTAGCCTGGAGGTGGCCATTGGCCTGGGGGCAGATCCACACTTCCGTCCAGGCGGGGGGAATCGCCAGCGACTTGATGCGCGCCAGCGTGGCCTCGTCTTCGATGGGCTCGTCCTTGGGCGAAACGTAGCGGAAGCCCTCGCCATTGCGCTCGCGGCGGATGCCCGGCTTGTCGTCGTGGACGTAGCGCAGGCCGGCCGCCCTGGCGGCAACGGGCGGATCGCTGAGCGGCGCCGCATCGCTTGATGGCTGGGTATCGAGAGTCATGGGTGCCGATCGGAAGTGGAACATGCCGCGCCGATGTTACGCCTTCTGCATGCGCACACCGTTCGCGAGCTAACGCTCGAGAGCGCCCGGGCGACCGGCGTCACAGGGCCGAAGCGGTGGGCAAACGTTGCAGCCGAGGGCGGCCACGGCCGCCCTCGCTACCGGTAGCGTGCCTCGACCAGGTCGATTTCGCGCAGCAGCTTGCGCGCCGTCTCGTCCGACAGGCTGCGCGCATGCACCAGTGCCAGGATCGCGCGGCGCTCGGCCTGCAGCGCCGCCAGCCGGTAATCGCGCTCGGTCTGCTCGGCCACGCGCGAACGCGAAGGGTCGTAGGCACCCTCGCCGCCGAGTCGATGCTCGTAGATGCCGCGGACATGGTCGACCGCGCTGGCATGGACGTCGGCATCGATGTCGAGCTCGTCTTCGATACGGGCGTGCGCCGCCTTGTCGACGGCCGCGATCGCGGCGACGGCGGCCGCGTGGCGCGCATGGTCTTCCGCGGCTTCCTCGCCGCTTTCTTCCGGCACCTCCAGGCCACGCAGCAGGCGCGGCAGCGCCACGCTGGCCGCCAGCAGCGACAGGATGATGACGGAACTGGCGTAGAAGATGGCCAGGTCGCGCCCCGGGAAGGGCGCACCGCCCGGCAGGGTCAGGGGCAAGGTCAGGACGCCGGCCATCGTGATCGCGCCGCGCACCCCCGCCAGCGAGGTGGCCAGCACCAGGCGGAAGCCCGGCTTGTAGACTTCCTGCCCCTGGCGGCGCGCATGGCGCAGCGTCAGGCGCAGCGATACCCACACCCAGACCAGGCGCAGGAGCGTCAGCGCCAGCGCGATCGCCAGCGCGGTCCCCGCCAGTTGCAGCGGCGTGGCGCCGGTGTCGAGCCGGCTGTCGGCCAGCGTGCGCCCGACGATCTCGGGCAGCTGTTCGCCCAGCAGCACGAACATCACGCCGTTGAGCGCGAACTGCACCGTGTCCCAGACCACGGCGCGGCGCACGCGGGTGGTGGCCAGCGCGCGGCCCGACAGTTCGACATAGCTCATCGTGACGCCGGCCGCCACCGCCGCCAGGATGCCCGAGGCCTCGAGGTGCTCGGCGGCCAGGTAGGCGCCGAAGGGTATCAGCAGGTTCACCAGGATCGGCGAGCCGGGCTCTTCGCCGACGCGACCGGCGGCCACGCGCTGCGCGAAGGAGATGGCGAGCGTGACGCCGACCCCGCACGCCACCCCGGCCAGCGCCACCCACAGGAAGGTCAGCGAAGCCGTCGCCAGCGAGAAGCTGCCGGTCATGGCGGCGGCGACGGCAAAGCGGAAGCACACTAGGCCGCTGGCATCGTTGAGCAGGGATTCGCCCTCGAGGATGTGCATCAGGCGGCGCGGCACGGGAACGCGCGCCGTGATCGCGGACAGGGCCACCGGATCGGTCGGGGCGACGATGGCGGCCAGGGCGAAGGCAACGGCGAGCGGCATGCCTGGTACCAGCCAGTGGATCAGGAAGCCCGCGCCGACCACGGTAAAGACCACCAGGCCCAGGGCCAGTTCAAGGATGGTGCCCTTGTCGCGGAACAGGCCCACCTTGGGGATGCGCCAGCCGTCGAGAAAGAGCAGGGGTGGCAGGAAGAGCACGAAGAAGAGTTCGGGGTCGAGCGTGACGCCGTGCTTGAAGACGCCGGCGATGATGGCGCCGAGCGCGATCTGGACCAGGGGCAGGGGCAGGCCGAAGGGCAGCAGGCGCACGAGATACCCGCTTCCGATCACGGCCAGCAGCATGGCCAGCACCACGTCCATCGAATCCATTTTCATTCCCTCATCGTCGAGCAGCGATGATACGGGAATGTGCCAGGGGATGGCGGACGGGCGCGGAGGGCCTTACCGCGGGTGCTGGGCCTCGGCCGCCTCGGCCAGCAGGTCCGACAGCTGCACGGTATTGACCGGCTTGACCATGTAGTGGTCGAAGCCTGCCGCCTGGGCGGCGTCGCGGTCCTGCTGGCGGCCGTAGCCGGTCATCGCGATCAGGGTCGCACCGGTGGCCTGCGGCAGGCGACGCAGGCGCCGTGCCAGCTCGTTGCCATCGAAGTCGGGCAGGCCGATGTCGAGCAGGCAGACGTCGGGGGCGAACACCCGGGCCAGGTCGACGGCGTCGGCGCCGCAATAGGCGATTTCGACTTCGTGGCCGGCCGCGCGCAGGAACAGCTGCAGCGTATGGGCGGCGTCGAGGTTGTCGTCCACCAGCAGCACCTTCAGCGGTTTGACGGCGGCGCCGTGGCCCGAGGTTTGCGCCACGATCAAAGGCAGTTCTGGGTGTGGCGCGGCAGGCGCACGGTGAAGGTGCTGCCCTTGCCCAGGCCGGACTGGTCGCCTCTACCTTACCGCCGTGCAGTTCGACCAGGCTCTTGGCCAGCGCCAGGCCCAGGCCCAGTCCGCCCTGCGAGCGGTCGGGGGTGCGCTCGGCCTGGGTGAACAGGTCGAACACGCGCGCCACCAGCTGCGGCTCCATGCCGATGCCGTCGTCGGTGACGGTCACCACATGCTCTCCCCCTTCGCTGAACAGGCGCAGCTCGATGCGGCCGCCCTCGGGCGTGTACTTGTTGGCGTTGTTGAGCAGGTTGGCGATCACCTGCACCAGGCGCTTGTGGTCGCCCTTGACCGTGGCCGGCTCCGGCGGCAGGTCGAGCAGCACGGTGTGGCGGCGCGTCGAGATCAGCGGCCGGATCTGTTCGGCGGCGTCGTCGATGACGCGGCGCAGGTCGAGCACCCCGGTCGACAGCGAGACCAGGCCGCGGGTCACGCGCGAGACATCGAGCAGGTCGTCGACCAGGCCCGTCATGTGTTCGACCTGGCGCGCGATGATGGCGCAGGTCTGGGTGATCTGGGCGTTATCCGAGTGCAGGAGCTTCAACAGGTGGGCGCCGGTGCTGATCGGCGCCAGCGGGTTGCGCAGCTCGTGTGCGAGCATCGCCGAATTCATCCTTGCGCTGGTCGGCCGCGCGCAGCTCGCGCTCGGCCAGGCCGCGCGCCGCTTCCTTCTTCTGCAGCGTGGCCGCCATCTCGTCGAGCGCCTCGGCCAGGCGGCCGATCTCTTCGCGTTCGTAGGGGATGCCCGAGCGCGCATCGAGTTCGCCGGCGGCGATGCGGCGCGCCGTGTCCATGAGCTTCCTCACCCGCTGCACGATCAGCACGTCGCCGGCCAGCCAGGCCGCCAGCAGGGCCAGCATGGTGGTGGCGGCCAGGCCGATCAGGGACATGAACTGGGCGCGGCGCGCGCCGATCGTCACGCTGTCGACCGGCACGCCGATGGTGACGGTGTAGTCCGACAGCGCGGGCCCCCCACGCGGGCAAAGGTATGCAGGCGCTCGATGCCGTCGTCGTCGCGGATCACGACGGCGCGCCGGCCGGCGCTGCGCATCGCGTCGCGCATGGTGGTCGAGGCCTTGGTGCCGAACCAGCGCTCCGGGTCGGGGCGGCGCGAAATGATGGTGCCGTTGGCGTCGGAGGTCACCAGCACCGAGCCGGGCGGCAGGTTGATGTCGGCGACGAAGGTGTCCAGGCCCGCCAGGTCCATGGCCGCGAACACCACCGCCACGACCTTGCCGGCGCGGTCGATCACGGGATAGGTGAGGTTGATCGTGTGGCGCCGGATCACGCGGCCGAACACGTAGTCGCCGGCGATGAAGCGGCGCTCGAGGATGGCGCGCTTGAAGTGGGCGCGGTCGCCCAGGTTGACCGGATGGAGCATCGGCACGGCGCTGCAGCTGACCTCGCCGTTAAGCTGGATCAGGCCGAAGTTGACATAGCCTTCGTTGCGGTCGAGGACGTCGGCCAGCAGGGCATTGCAGCGCGGAGCAGGGCCCAGCAAATCGGGCACGCTGGCCAGGTCGACCAGGATCTGGCGCGCGCGCTCGACCGATTGCGCCTCGTTGGCGGCGGCCAGGCTGGTCAGGCGGCGCAGGTTGTCTTCGGAGGCGCGGATGGCCTGTTCGCGTTCGCGCACGCCACCCAGGATCGTCATCAGGGCAAGCGGCAGGATCGCCAGGGCGACCAGCAGCATCAGCCTGCTGCGCAGGCTGGTAAGGCGGAAGAAGCCGCTTGATGGTTTCATCGCTGCGCCGCAAGCAAGCCGCAGCGGGCGGTTCGGCGCGCGTCGGTGGTTGCCAGGGGCCGGAATGGGGCAGTCCGGTGTGATCTCGTCATCTTCTTGTGTGTAGTGGGTAAAGCGTCCACCCGTTGGCGGCAAGCTGCCGGCATGGGTTTCCCGTCGTGGTCTCCCCGCTCCTCAACGTTTCCCGATTGTACTAAATTTTGGTTCCTTCGCCAGTCACAAAAGTGCATATACACATAGTTTGCCGCGGGCGCGCAGCGGCGCACGCCAGGTTCCATGCGGCGGGCATGGCCGCGCCACAGGCTGGGGGCGCTGCGGGCACGGGCAAGGGCGCAGGCGGGGTGCCCGCCAGCATAGCGGGAGCGGCCGGCACCGGGCGCACAGCAGCGCCCCGGCGCGGACCGGGCAGGCGTGCGGGCGCCGCGCCGCAGTCGATTCTGGTACGGTGGGATCAACCGTGACATTGGAGCAGACATGAACCAGATCGTACGCGTGTTCAGCACGTTCGAGGGCGCGGACAGCGCCCGCAAGGAATTACTGGCCGAGGGTTTCGACCGCGCCGGTATCGAGATCGCCGTGACCTCCGACGAGGCGGGTCCCGGCCAGGGCAACTTCCTGGTGGGCGACACGCCCTCCGTCAAGGGCGGTACCGACTACAAGGACGTCTTCGCGCCCCACGCCCACGGCACCGCGCATTGCGTGATGACGGTGGGCGCGGCCGACGCCGCGCAGTCGGAGCGCGCCGCGGCCATCCTCGCACGCCACGGCGCCCACGACATCGACGTCGCGCGCGATCCGCCGGGCGCGACCGATCCCGGCCACGCCAGCACCTGAGCCTACCCTGGCCGGGCCAGGCGCGGGTGCGCGTTCAGCTCCAGCTCAGGTCGGTTTTGGCGAGCGGCAGCTGGCGCACGCGTTTTCCCGTGGCGGCGAAGATCGCGTTGCAGACAGCCGGCGCCAGCGGCGGCAACACCGGTTCGCCGAGTCCCGTGACCGGGTAGTCGGTCTTCAGGAAGTGGATGTCGATCTGCGTCGGCGTGTCCGGCATGCGCAGCAGGCCGTATTCGTGGAAGTTGCTCTGCACTACGCGGCCGCCTTCGATGTCCAGTTCCGGGTATAGCAAGGTCGACAGGCCATCGATCACCGAACCCTGCACCTGGTTTTCCGCGCCGCTCAGGTTGACGATCTGGGCGCCGATGTCGGTCACCACCACGACACGGTCGACGGTCAGCTTGCCATCGCGCGACACCGTGACCTCGGCCACTTCCGCCACGTAGCCACGGTGGCTGAAGTGGAAGGCAACGCCGGCACCCTGGCCGCGTTTGAAGCTGCGCTTGCCCCAGCCCGAGCGCTCGGCCACTTCCTTCAGCACATTGCGCATGCGGCTGACGCTGTACGGCTGTCCACGTTCTCCGGTGCCCGGAATCACATCCTTGTCGCCCAGCAGCTCCAGGCGGAAGGCGATCGGATCGCGCCCGCCTGCATGGGCCAGCTCGTCGATGAAGCTGTGGAACACCCAGGAAAACACATTGCTGCCCGGTGCGCGCCACGGTCCCATCGGGATGCGGCATTCGAGCGCGGTCTGTTCCAGCAGGCAGTTGGCCAGCCAGCGGCCCGGAAACTCGTCGCCCGACAGCGAGCCGCCGCTGCCCGGTTGCAGGATGCTCTTGCCCTCGCGCTCGACGCGGTTGGCGAAGGTGACGAAGTGGTTGTGCCAGGCCACCAGCTTGCCTTGCGCATCGAGGCCGCCGCGCAGGTGGTGGAAGCCCCGGCGCGGAAATGGTCGTGCTGCAGGTCGTCTTCGCGGGTCCAGGTGAGTTTCACTGGCGCGCCCACCTTCTGCGCGATCGCGGCCGCCTCGACGATGAAGTCGGAACTCAGGCGCCGGCCGAAGCCGCCGCCGCTGCGAATGATGTGCAGCACGATGTTGTCCTTCGGGATGCCGAAGGTCGTGCTGACCAGGGCCTGGCCGGCGCCCGGGTTCTGGGTCGGCGCCCACAGTTCCAGCTGGCCCGCTTCGCCAGCCGAACCCGGCTTGAACCATGCCGTGCAGTTCTGCGGCTCCATGCTCGCGTGCGAGATGAAGGGATAGCTGTAGCTGGCCGCGACCGTCCTGGCTGCGCCCTGCAGGGCGGCCTGCACGTCGCCATCCTGGCGCAGGACCGTGGCGCCGGGCTTGCCGGCGGCCGCCTGCGCCTGGGCCGTGAAGCCGGCCCAGCTGTGGGTGCTGCCCGCGCCTTCGTCCCACTGCACGGCGAGCGCGCGGCGCGCCTTGAACGCGGCCAGGGTCGAGGTGGCGACGATCGCCACGCCCGGGCGCAGGCCGTTCAGGTTGGCCGTGCCTTCGACGATGAAGGCGTCCTTCACGCCCGGCAGGGCTTTCACGGCGTCGAGATTGGCGCTCACCGGCTTGCCGCCGAATACCGGGCACTTCGCGTAGACCGCGTACAGCATGCCGGGCAGTTGCACGTCGATGCCGAACAGCGGCTTGCCGCTGACGATGGCCGCATTGTCGACACCGCCGATGCGCGTTCCCAGCAGGGTGTAGGTGGACGGATCCTTCAGCTGGACGGCGGCGGCGTCGGGCAAGGCGAGCTCCCTGGCCGCAGGCACCAGGGCGCCGTAGCCGAGCTTGCGCTTGCTCGGGCCGTGCAGGACGGCACCATGCGCGGCGCTGCATTCGCTCGCGGGCACGCCCCAGGTCTGGGCCGCGGCCTGCACCAGCATCGTTCGCGCGGTGGCGCCGAGGCGGTGGAAGTCGTTGTAGTTGGTCGGGGTCGAGGTCGAGCCGCCGGCGCCCTGGCTGCCGTAGGCCGGGTCGAGGTCGCCCTGGACGATGCGCACGTCGCGCCAGTCGATCTCGAGTTCCTCGGCGATCACCATCGGCAGCGAGGTCTTGATGCCCTGGCCGATTTCGGGCTGTTTCGACACCGGGGTGACGATGCCCTTGCGGTCGATGCGGATGAAGACGTTCGGTGCGAAGGAAGCATCGGCGCCGGCTGCGGGCGAGCCGGCGGTCGGTGCGGCCAGCAGGCCGGAGGGTGCATGCCGATCACGAGGGCACCGGCCGCGCCCCCGCACGCAGGAAGCCGCGGCGCGAAGGGGAGGTGGGAGCGCTCATTTCTTGCCTTTCCCGTTGCCAGCGATCTCGGCGGCACGGTGGATGCCGGCGCGAATGCGGGTATAGGTGGCGCAGCGGCACAGGTTGCCGGCCATGGCCTCGTCGATCTGGGCGTCGGTCGGTTTCGGATGCTGTTTCAGGAGGGCGCAGGCGCTCATGATCTGGCCGGCCTGGCAGTAGCCGCATTGCGGCACGTCCAGTTCCTGCCAGGCGAGCTGGAGCGGATGGCGGTGCTCCTTGTCGAGGCCCTCGATGGTCGTGATCTTCGCCTTGCCCAGGCTGGACACGGGGAGCAGGCACGAACGGGCCGGTGCGCCGTCGACGTGCACGGTGCAGGCGCCGCACTGGCCGGCGCCGCAGCCGTACTGCTGCTGCCGACGAGGCCGAGTGTGTCGCGCAGGGCCCACAGCAGGGGGGTATCCGGTTCGACATCGACCTGGCGCGGCTTGCCATTGATGTTCAGCGTAGTGCGACTCATTACTGCTCCTTGCCTGAGAATTGCTCGAGAATTGCCTGAGGATAAACCCGAGCATCCTACCAAAACAGCCCGCCGGAGCGGTGGCGCCGGGCAAGTTTTATTGTTAGGGAATTGTTGCAGGAATTCCTGAAACAGCCTGGAAGTCGGCATCGATGCGGCTCCCCTGGTCCAGCCGGCCCGCGGCGGCCCATGCGCCACGCGCCGAATGCAGCGCAAACGTGGTGCGGGCGCGACGCCGGAGCGGCTGAGGTACCGGTCCACAAGCTGTTTATTTGCTAACTAGTTATAATCGCTGCTCCGTGTTAACCAACCATGCCCGTCTATGTCCGAAATGCAGTTTGCCAACAACTACCGCGACCTGAGCAACTCGACAGGCGTCGACGCCGGTTTCCAGTTCGAGTTTTACTGCGAACGCTGCAGCGATCGCTGGCGTACCCACTTCAAGCCCTACCGCAGCGCCCAGGCTTCGGGCTGGCTGCAAAAGGGCGCCAGCATGTTCGGCGGTTTGCTGGGCAATGCCGGCAGCGTGCTCGGCAGCATGGCCGAAGCCGGCTGGCACTCGTCGCGCGACGAAGCCTTCACCGAAGCCGTGGCTGCCGGCAAGGCCCATTTCAACCGCTGCGGCAACTGCCATGACTATGTCTGCAGCCAGTGCTTCGACACGGCCAACGGCCTGTGCTTCAACTGCGCACCGAACGTGCAGGTGAAGATCACCCAGGCGCGCGCCCAGGGCGAGGTCCATGCGGCATCGGAAAAGGCGACTGCCGAAGGCCAGGTGCGCGGCGGGCGCCACGACGTGACGGCGGACATGCAGCTGGTCTGCTCGCAATGCCGGGCCGAGACCCACGGCGCGAAATTCTGCCCGGAGTGCGGCCACAAGACCGCGCAGCAGGTGGCCTGCCGCGCCTGCTCGACGATGCTGCAGCCCGGTACCAAGTTCTGTACCGACTGCGGCGAGCGCCAGGCTTGAGCGGGCGCGTCGCGCCTGCCGCCAAGCGTGCCTGCGGCATGCCAGGTGAGGACGCTGCCCGGAGCGGCGGGACACGCGCGCCTGGAACGCAACAGGACTGCATTTCCGACAAGGTTGACATGCGAATGACATTTTCCGGCGTCCTGTTCGCAGGCGCCGTGTGCGCAGGCCTCTGCGCCTGCTCCAGGACGGATGGGCAGGACGCCGCGCTTGGACAGCCAGGTTCATCAGGTGCCCGCTCCTACGAGATCGTGACGGTGGAGCGCCCGGAATCGGTGGCGGAGTACCACAAGATGTATCGGGGAATCTACGAAATGTGCGCTGGTGTGCGCAAGGCCAAGGGCATGGGGCCGCCGGCGCCGATGCTGCAGCCACCGGCCGATTACATCACCGAGCGCAAGACCTACACCAGCGACGGCAAGGCTTACCTCGTCAAGGAAGAACACTTTACTTATCACGCCGAGGTCGACGAACCGGCATTCAGTTGCCGCACCTACCTGGAAAAAACCTCGAATACCCAGTTGATCCGCGACGGCAAGATGTATGACGCCGGCGTAGATGCGCAGGGCAAGCGCTACAGCGAGCCGCCACAGGAGTGGAACCTGCCGCCCGAAAAGTCGCGGGAGCATTTGTTTACCGAGCCACGCATGGTCAAGGGCCATGCCGTCAAATGCATGCCGATGCTGCCGAACACGCAAGCGCTGATCACCGACTTGTGCGTTGCGGACCTGAAGCCGGGTACGCTGACCGATGTGCAGAACGAGCCGCTGGTGCTGTACTCGCGCGTCCCCATTGTCCAGAAGCTGCAGAGCGTGATGGTGACCGAGCCGGTATCGGTCAAGGTCGGCCTGACAATCGACCCGGCCGTCTTCGACGCCGCCGCGGCGCCGTAAGCTGCACGGGCCAGGACGGCAATCCGGCTGATCGGCTAGATGCCTTCCGGGTAAGTCTCCGGCGGCTCGCCCGAGTGCCAGCCGCTCGTGGCGTCGAGCGGGACCAGGGCTTCGGTGCGGTCGATGTGGATGATGGCGTCGAACTGCTCGGCCATTTTGGCATCGAAGTAATGGCTCTGGCGTTCGCTGCGCGGCAGGTAGAGCACGCCGATGGCCCGCTCCAGGCGCCGCTCGAGCATGATGCGGCGCACGCTGCTGTCGTCGCGCAGGTTCAGGTAGTAGCGGGGCAGGCCCACGTGGTGCAGCAATTCCTCGTAGCTGCCGGGCATGGCCGGACGTACCCGCTTGTGTTCGGCCGGTCCATCCCATTCCGAAGCCGCCGTCACGTGGCCGTCATAGGTCGAGAACCCGATCAGGCAGGTTTCGCCAGGGTAGGCCTTGCGCGCCAGTTCGCCCAGGTTCCATTCCCCGAGGCCGCCCATGTAGGTGGCGCGGGCATCGCCGATATGGGAGTTGTGCTCCCAGATGACGATTTTCGCCGGGGTGCCGTCGCGCGACAGGTGCTTGGCCAGCGCGTCCAGCGTTTCCGCCATGTGGCTGTCGCGCAGGTTCCAGGATGAGACCCGGCCGCGGAACATGGTGCGATAGTATTCCTCGGCGTTTTTCACCAGGCGCGCGTTCTGCTGGGCGTAGAAGAAGGCGTCTTCGCTCGATCCGCCGTCGGCCTGCATGTAGTCGAGGGCGCTGGCCTGCAGGTGGGCAAGCTGGGTCAGCACACCTTTCTGGCAGGACTCGGACAGCCCGATGCCGGCCGCGTAGCCGTACTGCTGGCTGTCCTCGCCGTAGTGGTCGAAGCAGGCATAGCGCTGGCGTGCTTCGGCCGCCGCTTGCGGGTCGACTTCTTCCAGGTAGTTCAGCACTTCCCGCACCGAGGTGAACAGGCTGTACAGGTCGAGTCCATAGAAGCCGACCTGCGCGTCGGCTCCGCTACCCTCGTTATGCGTGCGCAGCCAGTCGACGAAGCGTTCGACATCGGTGTTGCGCCACATCCAGGACGGGAAGCGCTCGAAGCCGGACAAGGCCTCGTTGGCGCTGCCGTCCTGGCCCTGGCCGCGCACGTAGCGGTTGACGCGGTAGGCGTCCGGCCAGTCGGCCTCGACCGCCACGGCCGTAAAGCCCTTTTCGCGGATCAGGCGCTGGGTGATGCGCGCCCGTTCCTCGTAGAACTCGTGGGTGCCGTGGGTCGCTTCGCCGATGAGGACGAAGCGGGCATCGCCCACCAGCTGCAGCAGGGCGTCGTAGTCGCCCGGCCCGCCCGTCAGCGGCCGGGCAGCGGCCGCCAGGGCCGCCGCGCTGATGTCGATCGCGCTCGTCATCGGATCGCCTCGCCTCAGTGCAGGAAGCGGCTGCTCGACTTGTCGCGCATGGCAGCATCGTGCGGAATCACGCCGCGCTCGATGAAGTGCTTCATGCGCGCCAGGTCGTCGTCCATCTGGCGTTTCGGGTCCGAGCCCAGAGCGATGCCAGACCGTGGCCGAGCACGCCGGCCGGCGGCGTGTACGACAGGCGCACGGTGACGCGGGTGCCGCCGCGGTAGGGTTCGAACTCGACCGAGCCGGCGTTCGGGATCTGGGCACCCGGTTCGCTGCGCCAGGCCAGGCGGCGGTTCTTCGACTGCTCGGTCAGCACGGAGTCGAATTCGAACTGGGTGCCAGCCGGGCCCTGCACCACCCAGTGCGAGCGGCGGCGGCCGATGTCGCGCACTTCGACGACGTGCGACATGAAGCGCGGGAAGTTTTCGTAGTTGCTCCACAGTTCGTACACCTCGTCAGGCGAGGCGTCGATGCGGATCGATTTTTCGAGCTCGATGCTCTGGCCGCGGCCGCCCCCAGGCCCAGCAGGTTCGACAGGCCCTGGCCGCCGCCGCTGCGCGCGGCCAGCGCCAAGCCGGCCAGGCCCAGCGCCGCGGCTACCGGCGAACGGCGCATCAGCCCGAACAGGCCGAGCAGGCCGCCGCCGACCACCGCCGGGTTGCGCAGCAGGGAAGAGAGGTCGTCGCGGCCGTGCACGTTGAGGGCGCCCATCACGCTGCCGGCGGCCTGGCTGGCCAGGCGGCCCAGGCGGGAAGCGGCGGCGTCGGCACTGTCGGCGGCCGAGCCGGCCATGCGCGAGGCGGAATCCATCGTGTCGTCAAGGGTGCGGCGTGCCGAGCCGTTCGGCTTGGCCGATTCCAGCATGCGGCTGGTGCGCGTACCGGCTTCGTCCATGTAGTCGCGCGCGGTGCTGCCGGCGCTGCCCAACAGGTCGCTCGCGGTGTCGCCCGCTTCGCGCGCGGCCAGGCCGATGCGCTCGCCAATGCCATGGACGGCATTGCCCAGCACACTGCCGGTGCGCGAACCCGCGTTGCGGATCGCTGCCGTCGAGCTGGCACGGCGGGCACCGCCGCGGTCCGGGTCGAGCATGTACATCAGGAGGGCGCCGGCGGCGGCGCCACCGAGCAGCTTGACCAGGTCGGACGCTTCGATATTGGTTTCGGTGGTGGTCGGATGTCGCGTGTTCATGCTCATGTTCGTTCCTCTCGGTTAGGTTGCGTTTCAATCTGGCCCGTGGCCCGGCTGCGCCAGGCCATCGCCAGCAGATCCTGCACTTCCTCGTCGCTCGTCTGGTCGAACCGTTCGTACCATTGCCCGACCGCGAAGAAGCGCGGCGGTGCCAGCAGGCAGGCCACCCCATCGGCGTGTGCCCGCAAACTGGCCAGCGTGGCGGGCGGCGCGACAGGCGCCGCCACGAGCACGCGTGCGGCGCGACGGCGCCGCGCCACCTCGACCGCCGCCAGCATGGTCGAGCCGGTGGCGATGCCATCGTCGACCAGCAGCACCGTGCGCCCGGCCAGGTCGGGTTCGGGTCGCTCGCCGCGGTAGAGACGGGCGCGCCGCCCGATCTCGGCCAATTCGCGCGCGGCGATCGCCTCGACCTCGTCCTGCGTGACGCCCATCAATCCGGGCACGCCCGGCTGGAGCACCCGCACGCCGCCGCTGCCGACGGCGCCGATGGCAAACTCGGGCTGGGCGGGCAGCCCCAGCTTGCGCACGATCAGGATGTCGAGCGCGAGGCCGAGCGTCATGGCGACGGCGAAGCCGACTGGCACGCCGCCACGGGGCAGGGCCAGGACGATGGCGTCGCAGCCGCGCACCTCGGCCGCGAGCGCGCCGGCGAGCTGCTTGCCGGCCTGCGCGCGGTTCCTGAAGCGTGGAAGGTCCGCCATCGCATGCTCCGTCCGGCCGTGGCCGGCATTGACCGTGGCGCCGATGGCGCCTCCATCGGCGCGCCCGTCAGCCCCCAGCGGCGCGCCCATCGGCGCATGGCGTCGCGCCCGCCAGCGCCTGGCGTCACGCGCCTGACCTTAGTGGATCTCCAGCCGCCGTGCCCCCTTGCCCTGTTTTTTAGGCAGGGTCAGGTGCAGGACGCCGTTCTCCAGCCTGGCCTGCGCGGCGGTATCGTCGATCTCGGTCGGCAGCGTGAAGCTGCGCACGTACTTGCGTGCCGAGCGTTCAGAATACACCACGTTTTCGCCCTCGCGCCGCTCGTTTGCTTTGCGGCATTCTCCCTCGATGGTGACGCGCGTGCCGTCGATCGCGACCTTCAGGTCTTCCTTGTCCACACCCGGCATCTCGGCCTGGATGTCGTAGGCCTGTTCGCTTTCGGTCATGTCCAGGCGCGGCATGCCGGTGCTGCCATCCATGGCATTGCCGCCTTGCGCCAGGGGCGCGAAGAAGTCCTGGAACATGTTGTCGACGAGGCGGGCGAAGCCGTCCTTGAACGAACCGGGACGATATGCGGGCAGTGGCGTACCCGCTCTCCTGACGAGATTCATGATCGGCCTCCTTTCCTCGCAATGAACGTTTGGGATGGTGTGCGGCGGGCTGCCGCCCTTCATTTATAGGGCAGGGCGGCGGCGATTTCAAGGCGGGCGGAAGGGGGCTGCCCTCGTGCGGAGGCAGCTTTGCGCAGGGGCAGGAAGGGTGCGGCAACCGGGAACCGCTTGCCACGAGCGTGGTCAAGCTGTGACCTGGCAGCCGGCTGCGCCGGGACTGGTTGGCGCCCGGCGCAGCCGCCGTGTGCTCAGCCGAGCTGGCGGCGGTGGAAGCGCAGGTGGTCTTCGACGAAACTGGCGATGAAGTAGTAGCCGTGGTCGTAGCCGGGGTGGCGGCGCAGGGTCAGCGGCTGGCCGGCGGCGCGGCAGGCCGCTTCGAAGGCGTCCGGATGGAGCTGCTCTGGCAGGAACTTGTCGGCCATGCCCGGTCAACGAGGATGCCGCCGGGGAAGCGCACCGGGCCGCTTGCCACCAGTTCGGTCGCATCGTGCGCCCGCCAGGCGGCGCGGTCCTCCCAAGGTAGCCCGTGAAGGCCTTCTCGCCCCGGGGGCAGCGGCTCGGCGCGGCGATCGGCGCAAAGGCCGACACCGAGCGGAACAGCTCGGGATGCTTCAGCGCCATCGTCAGCGCCCCATGTCCGCCCATCGAATGGCCAAAGATGCCGCAACGGGCCGGGTCGGCACCGAATTCGCGCAGCACCAGTTCGCGCAGTTCGAGAATGTAGCTGTCCATGCGGTAGTGGCGCGACCACGGCGCCTGGCTGGCGTCGATATAGAAGCCGGCCCCCACGCCGAAGTCCCAGCTGTCGGCCTCGCCCGGGACCTGCGCGCCGCGCGGGCTGGTGTCCGGCGCGACCAGGATGAGGCCCTCCTCGGCGGCCACGCGCTGGGCGCCGGCCTTGATGGCGAAGGTCTCTTCGGTGCAGGTCAGGCCGGCAAGATAGAACAGCACGGGCAGCGGGCGGCCCTCGGCGCCGGGTGGCAGGTAGATTGAAAAACGCATCGGCAGGCCGATGGCGCTGGAATCGTGCTGGTAGAAGCGCTGCAATCCGCCGAAGCAGGCATGTTCGCTGAGAAGCTGTGGCATGGGAAGATCCGTCGTGGTCGATTGCGGGAGTATGCCAGTTCGGCATGCACCGCGCAGCGCAGGCTAGACGATCCCGAGCGCGCCCAGCAGTGCGCCCGCGGCAAGTATCCACAGCAGGTGCAGGCGCGTGCGCCAGATGACCAGGCAGCTGCCCAGGGCAAGCAGCCAGAGCCGCCAGTTGCTGTCCGCGCCGCCGGCGGTGGCGAGAATCCATGCGGTCGACAGCAGCAGCGCGATGACGACCGGGGCCATGCCCCCCTTGAAGGCGCGCACGGCGCGCAGCTCGCGGTTGCGGTGGCCCCACTGCGCCACCTGGTAGGTGAAGATGGTGGAAGGCAGCAGGATGCCCGTCATGGTTGTGGCCACGCCCAGCCACGCGGCGGCAAGGCTGCCTGCGTTCATTCCCACCTGCCAGCCCATCAGGGCGACGAAGAGCACGTTGGGTCCCGGCGCCGCCTGGGCAATGGCGATCGCATCGTTGAACTGGGCCTGGGTCAGCCAGCCTTGCTGCTCGACCAGGAAACGGTGCATGTCGGCGGTCGTCGAGATGGCGCCGCCAAGCGACATCATCGACAGCAGCAGGTAGTGGAAGAACAGGTTCAGCCAGTCGTGCCAGCTCAGGGTGATGTGCAGCGTCGTGTCCATGGGCAGTTCGTCAGGCCAGGCGACGCCAGGCCAGTACGCAGCCAGGTCCGCCCAGGCCAAGCAGGACCAGCACGAGCGGGAGTTTCAGCAGTGCCACCAGCATGAAGCCGAGCGCGCAGAGCAGCACGCACCAGGGCAGCGGCAGGGGATTGCGCTTCAGCGCCAGCGACAGCTTGAGGCCGGCAGCCGCGATCAGGCCGGCCGAGACGGCGGCCATGCCGCGCAGGGCGCCGGCTACTTGGGGATTGCCGGCAAAACGTGCATGCAAGGTGGCAAGCAGGAGCACGACCAGCAGCGGCAGCGCCAGCATGCCGGCCAATGCGACGAGGGCGCCGCGCAGCCCGAAGTAGCGGGCGCCGATCATCATCGACAGGTTGACGACGTTCGGCCACGGCATGATCTGCGCCACGGCCCAATCCTCGACGAATTCTTCCCGGCTGAGCCAGCCGCGCCGCTCGACGAGCTCGCGCTGGACGACCGCCAGCACCCCGCCGAACCCTTGCAGGGCCAGCAGCGTGAAGGCGAGGAACAGCGCGGACAGCGAGGCCGGGCGCGGGTGGGCGAGGGGGTGCGGCATCAGGCGACCCGCCTGCCCGCCGTGCAAACCATGGCGGTCAACCGCCGCCGATACCGCGCATCACGCGCCCGCTGCCGCCGCACATGGGGCAGGATTTGCCGTCGCCGAGCTTGCCGCTGCCGGCGCAGGCTTCGCAGACGTCTTCGCCGGCGCCGGGCGTGCCGGGAGCGGCTTCGTCGCCGGGGTTCAGGTCTGGTTCGGGAGTCGTGGACATGGGTGCCTCGCAGGTAGGGTCGACAACGGGACCATTCTAGTGCGCGGCGCAGGCGCGCGGCGCCACGCTGGGCCGGCTCGGCCGGGTTGCTCCACGATGCCGGCAGCCGCGTATCCGTGCATGGCCGGCGCCGGTACCGGCGTGACACGCGCGTGATGCCGGAGCCCGGGCACCAGCGTGCCGCGGGCCGCGGCCCCCCGCCAAGGCCGTCCGGTTCTACAAAGTTTCCCCAAGAAACTAGAATCTGATATCAAACAGACATTTTTATGTCACGTAGGGTCCTGCGGTTATACACAAATGTTTCTTTTTTTTATCATCACGGCCTTGCACCACCTTTCTGGACAACTACCTGCAAGTCCTTGATTTTTCGCGTTTTGCGCTCTGCACGCGGATTGGGCAAATTGTTGAAAGCCGCATCCGGCCGCGCTTCCGGGCTGTCAAGTCCCGCCTTGTCCACAAAGTTATTCACAGACTTTGTGGATATCTGGAAAAGTTCTTTAATTCCGAAGACTTAGCGCAGAAGCGTCCGACTTCGCTTTAACTGCGCTCATGCACCCTGCGTGGTTTGCACGACATTGCGCAAGGCCATCGTCGTAAAATGCACTTGCCGACCTCCACTGGACAAATGTACAGTTGCGTGGTTTCCCAACTGTCATGCATCCATGTCCTCTGCCGTCCTTCCCGAACCCGCCGCTGTCGGCGACGACCCTTTTGCCAGCCTGAACCGCGAGCAGCGCGCCGCTGTCGAGCATGACATCGGGGCCGCCGCCAGCCGTCCCTTGCTGGTGGTGGCCGGAGCCGGTTCGGGCAAGACGAACACGCTGGCGCACCGGGTCGCGCGCCTGATCATGAGCGGCGCCGACCCGCAGCGCATCCTGCTGCTGACCTTTCGCGGCGCGCCGCCGGCGAGATGACGCGGCGCGCGGGCAATGTGCTGGCACGCGTCATGAAGGCGAGGAGCGACGGCAGCATCAGCCTGCCCTGGGCCGGCACCTTCCACAGCATCGGCGCACGCCTGCTGCGCGAGTATGCCGGCCGCATCGGCCTGGACGAATCGTTCACGATCCACGACCGCGGCGATTCCGAAGACCTGATGGGCCTGGTGCGCCACGAGATCGGCCTGACCGGGACCCAGAAGCGCTTTCCCCTGAAAGGCACCTGCCTGTCGATCTATTCGCGGGTGGTCAATGCGCGCGAACCGCTCGACGTCGTGCTGCAGAGTACCTTCCCCTGGTGCAGCGAGTGGGAACCGGAACTGAAACGCCTGTTCGGCGCCTATGTCGACGCCAAGCAGGAACAGAACGTGCTCGACTACGACGACCTGCTGCTGTTCTGGGCCGAGATGGCGGCCGATCCGGAACTGGGGCCAGAACTCGGCGCCCTGTTCGACCATGTGCTGGTCGACGAATACCAGGACACCAACCGCCTGCAGGCGGCCATCATCACCGGCATGAAGCCGGGCGGGGAGGGCGTGATGGTGGTGGGCGACGATGCCCAGTCGATCTATTCCTTCCGCGGCGCCACCGTGCGCAACATCCTCGATTTTCCCGGGCAGTTCAGCCAGAGCGCGCAGGTGATCACGCTCGAGCGCAACTACCGCTCGACGCAACCCATCCTGGACGCCTCGAACGCCGTGATCGCGGCGGCGCTGGAACGCCATGCGAAGACGCTCTGGACCGACAAGGCGGCCAGCAACCTGCCGCAACTGGTACTCATTCCAGACGAAGCCGAGCAGGCGCGCTGGGTCTGCAAGCGCATTCTCGAGCACCGCGACGCGGGCATCAAGCTGACGAACCAGGCCGTGCTGTTCCGCGCGGCCAGCCACAGCGCGGCGCTGGAACTCGAACTGATGCGCCGGAATATCCCGTTCGTGAAGTTTGGCGGCCTGAAATTCCTGGAAGCCTCGCACATCAAGGACCTGCTGGCCCTGCTGCGCTTTGCCCAGAATCCGAACGGGCGCATGGCCGGTTTCCGGGTCGCCCAGCTCATCCCCGGCATCGGCCCGGCTACCGCCACGCGCCTGCTCGACGCGGTGGCCGAGGCGCCGGAAGCGGCGGACGCCGTCGCCGCTTTCGAGGTGCCGGCGAAATGCCGCGGCGACTGGGATGCCTTCGTGACCCTGTACCGGCGCCTGCGTACGCCGGGGCTGCGCTGGCCAGCCGACCTCGAGCTCGCCAAAGAGTGGTACACCCCGCACCTGGAGCGCCTGCACGACGACGCCCGGTGCGCGCGGCCGACCTCGAGCAGCTGGTGCAGCTTGCCGGCGGCTACGGCACCCGCGAAACCTTCCTCGCCGAGATCACGCTGGACCCGCCGGAAGCAACCAGCGACCGCGCCGGTCCGCCACTGCTCGATGAGGACTACGTGATCCTGTCGACGATCCACTCGGCCAAGGGGCAGGAGTGGAAGTCGGTGCACGTGCTTAACGTGGTCGACGGCTGCATTCCGTCCGACATGAGCACCGGCAGTGCGGAAGAGATCGAGGAGGAACGGCGCCTGCTGTATGTGGCGATGACGCGCGCCAAGGAGCACCTGCACCTGGTGGTGCCGAACCGCTTCTTCATCAAGCAGCAGGCGCAGATGGGCGACCGCCACGTGTACGCGGCGCGCACCCGCTTCGTGACGCCGGCCATGCTCAAGCATTTCGAAGAATGCGTCTGGATCACGGCGGAGACGGCGAAGTCGACACTGCCGATGCCCGACAGCGTGCGCATGCTGGTACGCGACCGGGCCCGCAATGCGTGGAAGTGAGTGGCGCGCAGACAAGCGCCGCGCAAGGCCATGCGGTTGCGGCGCCCGACAACCGGATCTGCTGACTTATCCCCCGTTGTAGGACTTTGTAGGAATTTGCTGATGCGGAGTGCAGGTGCCAAAACAGTGCACGTGCAAGTCCTTGATTTTCAAGGATTTGAATTTTGCCTTCGGAATGGGCAATTTGTTGAAACCCGCATCATTACTGCACTTCCCGCTTGTCAAGTGGCCCTTGTCCACACACTTATCCACATTTCTTGTGGATATCAAACGAATACCAATGAAATCAAGGGCTTAGCAGATTAGTTTGAGTTAAATCAATTTCTCTATCGCTTGTAACGATGCCAGCGCGCCATGCCCCAGCGCGACGCCGGCATGTCCGTCCAGCTGCGGCGCGCGCGGGTTGATGCGGATGAGCGGCGCTCCCTGGGCTTCGCCCATGCGGCGCACGGAGGGAATGTCGACGCCCGCACCGAGTTCGACCACCACCAGTCCGCAGGCCTGCCTGCGCCAGTGCCGCATGCGCGCATACTGCGCTTCGGTACGCGTCTCGATCCAGGCACTGTCGTTGAACATCAGGATATTCGGCCGCGCCAGCGCCCCGCACTGCGGACAGCGTGGCAGCGGCGAAAGCAGGCGGCAGTGCACCGTGTCGACTTCCGGATTGATCTCGTCGGCCGGCCAGATGGCGTCGCTGCAGGGCAGGGTGCATTGCAGGTGATGGATCGAGCCGTGGCATTCGATGATACCGTCACTTGAAAAACCTGCGCGGCCGAAATGGCCGTCGACATTGCTGGTGAAGACAAAGGCGCCGCCGTCCACGCGCGCGCCCAGGCGGCGCAGGATGGCGAAACCGGCATGCGGCCGCGTTGCGCGGTAGAGTGCCAGGCGGTGCCCGTAGAAACCCCAGGCGAGCCGCGGGTCGCTTGCGAAGCTGGCCGGGTTGGCGATCTCGTGAAAGGCGATGCCGGCGGCATGCAACCCTGGATAAGCTTGCCAGAATCCGGTGTTGCCGCGGAAGTCAGGCAGGCCGGAATCGACTCCCATGCCGGCGCCGGCGCAGACCAGCAGGGCTTTGGCCGACCGCAGCAGCGCGGCTGCGCGGGCCAGGTCGTGTTCATGCACCATGCCGCCGTCCTCATGCGCCATCGGCGGACCCTCCCACGAGCTGCATCAGACGGCCCAGCTCGGCCAGGAAGCGCTCGCAGGCCAGCCCCGGCGGCCAGGGTTCCCGTGGCCTGCCGCCATACACCGCCGCCAACGGGTCTTCTTCCAGCACCGCCGCCTGGATCTTCAGCGTGCGCCGCACTTCCTCGCGCGACCAGCCCGCCACGTGCACCGCCTCGCTGGCGGCGGCCAGGCGGTCGGCGCGCTTGTGGCGGGCGTGGTCTGCCGCAGTCCAGGACGGCAAGCCATAGCGCAGGAAGACCATGTGCTCGAGCCGCTTCGTCAACGCGCGGAAACCCTCGCCCAGGAAGGGCTTGATGACGGACAGGGCGTCGAAGCCGAGCAGGCCTTCCTCGGCGTCGTGCAGCAGTTCGCGCAGCTCGGTCAGGGGCTCGACCCGCCCCCAGGGCGGCGCGCCCCAGCAGCATCACGCTGATCGAATGCTGGGCCACGGACAGCGGCAAGGGCCAGGCCGAATGGCCGCCCCAGCGGTAGGTGCGGGCCAGGCCGAGGGCGAGGTCGGCGTCTTCCCAGTCGAAGGGGGTCGGGTTCAACAGGTCGAGGCGCCTGCCGGAAGGCATGCGGACCCAGGCGCGCTGCTGGGTCATGGTTGGCAAGATGCAGGAGTCGTCATGCCCCATTTTACACAGGAGCGGCCCGGCGCCGCGGCTGCGTGCCGGCCGCGGCGGTGATGCATCCGGGAACGACGATGCGCCCCGCCGGCCCGCGCTTGATCTATGCGAAGATGGCACGAGCGTGCACGCCTACACTGGATCGGTTGCGAACCTTGAGGAGGACGCCTTGGAAGAAGCACGAGACCGCGCTGTCAGGCGCCACGATTGCGACCTGCTCGTCGTCGGTGGCGGCATCAACGGTGCGGCCATTGCGCGCGACGCCGCCGGGCGCGGCTTGCGCGTGCTGCTGTGCGAGAAGGATGACCTGGCGAGCCACACGTCCTCGGCCTCGAGCAAGCTGATCCACGGCGGCCTGCGCTACCTGGAGCACTACGAGTTCAGGCTGGTGCGCAAGGCCCTGCTCGAGCGCGAAACCCTGCTGCGCAGCGCGCCCCACATCATGCGCCCGCTGCGCTTTATCATGCCGCACGACGCCGAGAAGGGGGCAGGAGCGCGCCCGGCCTGGCTGATCCGCGCCGGCCTCTTCCTCTACGACCGCCTGGCGCCGCGCGAATTCCTGCCCGGTTCGCATGCGATCGCGCTGCGCGGCCATCCCGCCGGCGCTCCCTTGCTGCCGCGCTTCACGCGTGCCTTCATGTATTCCGACGGCTGGGTCGACGACGCGCGCCTGGTGGTCCTGAATGCCCTCGATGCGCGCGAGCGCGGAGCGCGCGTGCTCACCCGCACCCGCTGCGGGCCGCCCCAGCGCGGGGCCAGCCACTGGAACGTGGTGCTGGAAGGCGAGGGCAGGCGCCTGCAGGTCAGGGGCGCTGCCTGGTCAACGCCACCGGGCCCCGGGCGGCGCGTTTCGGAAGGCGCGACCGCCGTCCCCGCCGCCGGCACCCTGCGGCTCATCAAGGGCAGCCACATCGTCGTGCCGCGCCTGTTCGCCCATCCGCATGCCTATATCTTCCAGCACCCGGACGGGCGCATCGTGTTCGCGCTGCCCTATGAGGAAGCGTTCACGCTGATCGGCACCACCGACGTCGATTACCGGGGCGAACTCGACAATGTCGCCATCAGTCATGAGGAAACCGCCTACCTGTGCCAGCTGGCGAACCGCTATTTCACGCGTTCCATCAGTCCCGCCGACGTGCTGTGGAGTTATTCGGGCGTGCGGCCGCTCGTCGAGGATGCCGCCGCCAGCGCCGCTGCCGCCACGCGCGACTATCGCCTCGGGCTCGACCGCGACGGTGCGCCGCTGCTGTCGGTGTTTGGCGGCAAGATCACCACCAGCCGCAAGCTGCTGACCGAGGGAGGCGGTCGACCTGCTGGCCGGCGTGCTCGCCCCGGCACCAGGCCGCCCAATGCCGGGCTGGACCGCACAAGCCTGCCTGCCGGGCGGCGACCTGTTCGGCGCCGGGCCCGACAAGCGCGGCGTACTCGAATTCGACGCCTGGCGCAGCCGCCGGGCCAGCGCTACCGCTGGCTGCCGCCGCGCCTGCTCGAGCGTTACGCGCGCCTACGGCACCCGCATCGATACCCTGCTGGCACGCTGCAATGGCCTGGCCGACCTGCGAGAGGAAGTGCTGCCCGGCCTTTACGCGGCCGAGATCGATTACCTGATGGCGCACGAGTGGGCGAGGGGCGCCGCCGACATCCTGTGGCGGCGCACCAAGCTGGGCCTTCACGGCACCGGGCAGCGCGACGCGGCTGGAGCAGTGGATGGGCGCGCGCCAGGCGGAGATGGCGGTCTGACGAAGGGCGGCCCGGCGCCGCGATGGCGGCAGGGCGCGGGCGATCGCATCGTCGCCCGCATCGGGAGCACGCACCCCAGCGCGCTGCCGCATGCTCCCGCGTTCGCCGCGGGCGGCTTTACTGCGCGTGGCGCGCCAGCCAGGCGTCGATCTCCGGCAGGCGCTCGCGGCGCACCTTGATACGGTCGCCGATCGCGGCGATCGCCGTCTCCGCATCGCGCCTTGCCTGCGGTGCGATGTGGGCCTCGGCGTAGGCCCGCAGCTTGTCCGCCGTCGCCGGCAGGACGGACCCGTCGGCCAGCGTCGGCACGTAGCGGCTGCGCGAACTCGCATCCACGCGCGCGTTGACGGCCTCCAGGTTCGCCAGCGTGAAGTCGACCGCCAGGTCCGGATGCAGGCGCGACACCGCATCGATCATCGCCGCTCCGTTCGTCGCCCCCGGTTCCTCGGTCAGTGCCAGCGCCAGCGCGCGTGCGGCCAGGGCCGGATCGCGCGGCGAGGCCAGCAGGATATACATGGCGTCCTTCACCATCGGCGATTTTTCCGCGCGGGCGGCGGCGTGCAGATCGTTCCAGGTCGCTCCGTCCGCGTGTTCGGCGACCACGGCCAGGATGGTCTTGCGCAGCGCGCCGGGCACGGCCTGCGGGTCGCTGTCCATCGCGCGGTAACGGCGGCGTGCCTCGGCGATCGTGGCCGGGTCGCCCAGGTGGCTGAGGGTGGCGATCAGGCGCTCGCGCAAGGTGGCCGTTGACGTCGCCTCGCCCGGGCTGGCAGTCCAGCCGACCTGCGCCATGACCGGCGCCAGGCGCGCGATCGCGTGGCTGGCCAGGCGTGCGCTGCCGGCCTTGTCGCCGCCGTACATCGCCAGCAGATCGTCGTAGCCGATGGCGACGCGTGCCCACTGGGGGTGCGGCGCCCGGCGGCGTGGCCGCGGCCAGGTCGAGGAAGTTCGACGCGGGCTGCAGGCCGGCGAAACCGAGCGCCCGGTATCGGCCAGGAGGCCGATCTGGTCGATCGGCGCCAGCGTCGCGAAGCGTCCCGCCAGCGGGGCAAACGCAGCGGGTGCGTAGAGCGTGCGGTAGTAGCCGCTCTGGCCGGCGTTCACCACGACCGGGCCGCAGCCGGGCAGTGTGAGGCTGCCCTTGCCGGCGGCGAGCACGGTGCGCGCCTGTTCCCTGGTCCCGGCCGCGGCGGCGATCACCGGCACGTGCCAGGACAGCGGCTTGCGGCCCGGCTGGTCGCGCGAGAATTCTTCCGGGCGAGGGCGATTGTCATCTTGCCGCCCTTGCAGACGGGTAGAGCCACGCGCACCAGCGGCACGCCGGGCTGCAGCGTGAAGTCATGGGCGATCTGCGTCACCGGCCGCGCGGCCGCGCGTTCGATCTGGCGCCACAGGTCGTTCGATGCCGTGTTGCCGTAGGCGTGTTCGCGCATGTAAGCGCGCACGCCGCGGCGCCAGGCATCCTCGCCGACATAGGCTTCGAGCATGCGGATCACCGCCTCGCCCTTCTGGTAGGTGATTTCGTCGAAGGCCTGGCTGGCCTGTTCGACGGTGGCCACATGCTGCACCACCGGGTGGGTGGTGGCAAGGGCATCGCGGCGCATGGCAGCGTCACGCCCGTTGACGGTGTCGAGCGCCGTGTTCCATTCCGGGTGCAGGCGCGCCGTCATGCGCGATTCCATCCACGACGCGAAGCCTTCGTTGAGCCACAGGTCGTCCCACCAGCGCATCGTTACCAGGTCGCCGAACCACTGGTGGGCCATCTCGTGGGCGGCGGTGGCGAAGATCTCCTGTTTGTCGCGCTGGGTCGAGATGGCCGGGTCGAGCAGCAGCGCGTATTCGAAGGTGAAGATCGCGCCCCAGTTCTCCATCGCGCCGAAGAACTGGCTGCGCCCCGGGCCGGCGACGTTGTCGAGCTTGGGCAGCGGATAGCGCACGCCGAAATAGTCGTTGTATTCGCGCAGGATGGCGCCCGACGATTCGAGCGCGAACGCGGCCTGCGGCAGGGAGCCGCGGCGCGTGACGACACCCAGTTCCGTGCCGTCGACTGTCGTCGTGGCGCGCTCGAAGTCGCCGAGCGCGAAGAACAGCAGGTAGGTCGACATCGCCGGCGTCGGGGCGAAGCGCACGGGGCGCGGCCGTCCGGCAGGGCCGTGCGGGCCTGCTCGGGCATGTTACTGACTGCCATCTCGCCGGCCGGGACGGTCGCCCGCAGCGCGAAGCTCGCCTTGTAGGCCGGCTCGTCCCGGGACGGGATCATGCGGCGCGCATCGGAGTTTTCGAACTGGGTGAACAGGGCGCGGCGCTTGCCGCCCGGGGTGTCGTAGTCGAGCGAGAACAGGCCGACGGCCTGGCTGCCGATGATGCCGGCATAGTCGAGCGCCAGCGTGTAGCGTCCGCGCGGCAGCTCCTTCGGGAAGCGGAAGGTGGCGGTCTGCGCCTTCTCATCGGTGCTGACGGCGGCCGTCAGCGACGCGCCCCTGCTTGACGTCAGCGTCGCCGACGCGAACGCGAGGTCGGCGGCGTTCAGGGTAATGCTGTTCGTCGGCGCCGTGATCTCGAGAATGATCCTGACCTGCGCCGTGAAGCGCGCGGCTTTTGCATCCGGCGTGATCGCGACATCGTAGTGCAGGGGGCGCACACCGCGCGGCAGCTGGGTGGTGACCTGGGCGGCGGCGCCAGTGGCCGGCGCCGGCGCGGTGGGGGTGGACAAGGCGGGCAGGGCGGACAGGCCAAAGGCGAGCGCGAGCGCGGTAGCGATGAGGCGGCGTTGCATGGGATTCTTTCGTCAGGGTGGTCGGTGACGGCGGCGCTCCGGCGGCCATCGGCAGACCGGGATACTGCTGCCAAAGACCGCACATGTCAACTTGTTAAGCTTCCTGTCGTCCGCGCGGGCGTTTTGCCGCTATGATCCGGAAGTCGCAACCCCGAGCACACCAACCCGAAGGAGACCCATGAAACTGTACATCAGCAGCCATGCACCGAACCCGCGCCGGGTGAGCATGTTCATCCTGGAAAAGGACATCACCGGCATCGATACCGAAATGGTCGATATCCTCGCCGGCGAACAGCGCAGCGAACGCTTCCTGGCGAAGAACCCGCTCGGCCGCGTACCGGCCCTGGAGTTCGACGATGGCCGCGTGCTCAGCGAAACGCGCGCGATCTGCACCTACCTCGAAGGCCTGCATCCGGAACCGAACCTGATGGGTGCCGACTTCGAAGAGCGCGCCTTCATCGAAATGGCGGACCGGCGCATGGAGCTGCACCTGCTGCTGGAGACAGCCAGCAGCGCGCGCCATACCCATCCGGCCCTGGCGCCCCTCGAGCAGCCCCAGTTCAGGGACTTCGGCAGCGCCCAGGCCGACAAGATGCGCATCACCGCGCGCTGGCTGGACGGGGTCCTGGCGCGCCAGGAATATGTCGCCGGCGCGCGCTTCACGATCGCCGACATCACTGCTTTCTGCGCCCTCGAATTCGGCCGCGGCCTGCTGAAATTCCGCCCCGGCGACGAGGGCATGGCGCACCTGCAGGCCTGGCGCGACCGCATCGCGGCGCGTCCCTCGGCAATGGGGTCGCGGTAACCCGGTCGCGGTAACCCGGTCGCGGTAACCCGGTCGCGCGCCGGCGGCCACGCAGGCGGTGCGGCTACGCCGCCCGATGGTGACCGGCGCGGCATGCATTCCTTGAAAAGCGATCTGGTGGTGACAATCTGTTAGTTTCCGAAAGAAAACTAACCGTATAATCCGGCATGAATCGGCGGCTGCATCGCGGCCGTCGATGTCGAGGCAAGGATATGGCAGGTCGGAAACGGTGCCAAGCCGCCCCTGCCGACCCACCACCATGTCTTCGAAAAGAGTAACAATGGAAAATGCAACGACCCCTGCCGTCCAGAGCGGCGACAAGACGCTCGCCATCCTGGTCCACCTTGGCGGCCTGTTCTTCAGCTGGCTGGCGCCGCTGATCGTCTACCTGGTCAAGAAAGACGAGAAGGACCAGTTCACGACCGACAACGCGCGCGAAGCCCTGAACTTCCAGCTCACCGTCCTGATTGCCTACTTCGCCTGCTTCATCCTGACCTTCGTCCTGATCGGGATCCTCCTGTTCTGGGTCGTCATGATGGCCAACCTGGTGCTGACCATCGTCGCCGCCGTCAAGACCAGCAATGGCGAGACCTACCGCTATCCGGTCTCGATCCGCATGGTCAAATAAACCTGCGGACGCGGGTTCGGAAAAAAAACGGGCGGCACTTGCCGCCCGTTTTCATTGTACGCACCGGTTCGTGCGCGTCAGCCCACCCTTTTGTACCAGGCCGGCGCATCGCCCAGCGGCTGGTAAGCCGCCGCGTGGGCGTCGCTCGCGGCCAGTTCGCGATCGGTCGCCAGCACGCCGAAACGCGACAGGCTCTCGAAGAACAGGCGCAGCACGCGCTGGCGCAGCATCGGACCGAAGTCGGCCAGGGCGCGGCAGCAGACGATGGCCTGGAACTCGTTGAACGAGGCATCGGTCACCAGGTTGTACTGCGCCCAGGTGATGCGCGAACGCAGGCGCGGCAGCAGGACAGCGCGGCCGTCCTTGAGCTCGAAATAGTCGGACAGGGCAGCGGTACCGCCGCTGGCGGCATACTGCTCCTGCAAGGCCGGCAACGCGAACGCGTCGATCGACGCTTCACGCACCTCGGCCAGCAACTCGTCGTTGGCCACCGTGGCGAAGATCTCGGTGCGCGCAAGCAGTCCTTCCTCGTGCAGCACGATTGCCAGCGTCCAGGCTTCGCCCACGCCGGCGCACTCGACCAGCCAGACCCGCGGCACGGCAACCGGCCGCAGCGCGGCGCCGAGCACTTCCCGTGCCTGGCGCGCCCAGTCCGGATTGTCGAACAGGGCGGCCGGTGCCACGCAGAGCGCACGCAGCACGTTCGACGCGGCGCCCGGCTCGTGCAGCACCCGTTCCTGCAGTGCCGACACGGTCTTCAGTTCGCGCGCGGCCATTACCGCCAGCAGCTTTTTTCGCACCACCTGCCGGTCGTAGTCGCGGAAATCGAAGCCGTGCCTTTGCGACAGGGCTTCAAGCAGCAAGTCGATCTCCAGCTCCTCGACCGCCAGCGAGGCCGCGAAAGCGGCAAAGGCGGTCAATGCAGCCACACTCGCATCAGCGACAGCAGCTGCGCCACATCGACCGGCTTGGTGATGTAGTCGGAAGCGCCGGCGGCGATGCACTTGTCGCGGTCGCCCTTCATCGCTTTCGCGGTGAGGGTGATGATCGGCAGCGACTTGAACTTCGGAATACGACGGATGGCGCGCATCGTGTCGTAGCCGTCCATCTCCGGCATCATGATGTCCATCAGGACGATCTCGATGGTCGGATCCTTCTCCAGCACCTCGATGCCGTCACGGCCGTTCTCTGCAAACAGCACCTGCATCTGCTGGCGCTCCAGCAGGGACGACAGCGCAAAGATGTTACGCAGGTCGTCGTCGACGATCAGGACCTTGCGGCCCGCGAGGCCGCCGTCGAGCGCATGGATCTCTTCCAGCATCTTGCGCTGCAGTTCAGGCAGGGATGCGTGCGAGCGGTGCAGGAACAGCGCCGTTTCGTCGAGCAGCCGCTCGGGCGAACGCGCATCCTTGATCACGATGGTCTTCGCATACTTCTTGAGCTTCGTGACTTCCTTGCGCGAGAGTTCCTGCGCAGTGTAGATCACGATCGGCAGGTCGCGCAGGGCTTCCTTCTTGCCGATCTGGTCGAGCAGGTCGAAGCCCGACACGTCCGGCAGGGTCAGGTCCAGCACCATGCAGTCGAAGTGCTTGCTCTCGAGCGCTTCCATCGCCGCCTTGCCGGTCTCCACGGTTACCATGTTCAGGTCGTTATCGCCGATCAGGTTGACGATCAGTTCGCGCTGGGCGAGGTCGTCCTCGACCACCAGCAGGCTACGCTTGCCGCCGACCAGGAACTTCTGGATGCGGGTGAACTCTTCCTGCAGCGCCTCGCGTTCCACCGGCTTGCTGATGAAGGAAATCGCGCCCTGGCGCAGCGCACGCTCGCGCTCGCGCAGGGCCGAGACCACGTGCACCGGGATGTGGCGGGTGCTCGGGTCGCGCTTGAGGCGGTCGAGGACCGTGAAGCCGTCGATGTCCGGCAGGTCGATGTCGAGCAGGATCGCCGACGGCAGGTAATCGCGGGCGAGCGACAGCGCCGAGTCGCCGCGGTGGGTGACGATGCCCTTGAAGTTCTTCTCGCGGGCGAATTCCAGCACGGTCTTGGCGAAGCGGTCGTCGTCCTCGACGATCAGCACCGACGGGTCGCCCGGGGCGATCAGGCCGCGGTCGTCCAGCATCGAGGCGTATTCCACGAGGCCGGTGGCACCGGGTGCCTGTACCTCGATGGTGGCCACGCCGCTTTCTTCCACCTGGGCAGCCGTGTAGATCACCGGTGCTGCCGCAGGGCGCTAGGCGCGGCCAGGCGGGCCGGCTGCGGCTGGCGCGTCGCTTCGTAGTTGATGAAGCCGGCGCGGTTGTACGGCAGGTAGAGCGTGAAGGTCGAACCGATGTTGACGGTCGATTCCACGCGAATCTCGCCGCCGAGCAGGCGGGCCAGTTCGCGCGAAATCGACAGACCCAGGCCCGTGCCGCCATATTTACGCGCGGTCGAACCGTCGGCCTGCTGGAAGGCTTCAAAAATCAGCTGCAGCTTGTCCTGCGGGATGCCGACGCCGGTATCGCTGACCGAGAAGGCCAGCACGGCGTCCGCATGCAGCAGGTGGGGGTGATCGGCCGTCCAGCCGCTGGTGACGAGGCTGATGTTGAGCGACACCTGGCCATGGCTGGTGAACTTGAACGCGTTCGACAGCAGGTTCTTCAGGACCTGCTGCAGGCGCGTCGTGTCGGTCATGACGGCGGTCGGCAGGTTGTCCGCCAGGTCGACCTGGAAGCCGAGGTGCTTGGCTTCGGCCATGTGGCGGAAGGTGCGGTCGACGTAGTTGCGCAGGGTGGCGAAGCGGTACTCCGACACGTCGAGCGTGACGGTACCGGACTCGATCTTCGAGAGGTCCAGGATGTCGTTAATCAGGGTCAGCAAGTCCGAACCCGAGCCGTGGATGGTCTTCGCGAATTCCACCTGTTTACCGGACAGGTTGCCTTCCGGGTTATCCGACAGCTGCTGCGCCAGAATCAGCAGCGAATTCAAAGGCGTACGCAGTTCGTGCGACATGTTCGCGAGGAACTCGGACTTGTACTTCGAGGACAGGGCCAGCTGGGTCGCCTTTTCCTCCAGCGCCAGCTTGGCCTGTTCCACTTCGCGGTTCTTGCGTTCCACCTCGATGTTCTGCTCGGACAGCAGGCGCGCCTTTTCGGCCAGCTCCTGGTTGGTCTGCTGCAGTTCCTGCGCCAGCGACTGCGACTGGGTCAGCAGCGATTCGGTACGGCTGTTCGCCTCGATCGTGTTCAACACGACGCCGATCGACTCCATCAGCTGGTCGAGGAAGGACAGGTGGGTTTCGGTGAAGCGGTCGAGCGAGGCGATCTCGATGACCGCCTTGACCTGCTGTTCGAACAGGATCGGCAGCACGACGATGTTGTTCGGCGGCGCCGAACCCAGGCCCGACGAGACCACGATGTAATCGCGCGGGACGTCGGTCAGCCAGATGCGGGTTTTCTCGAGCGCGCACTGGCCCACCAGGCCTTCGCCCGGCAGGAAGGAGGTCGGCAGCTTGCGGTTGGATCGGTAGCCATAGCTCGCGATCATGCGCAGGCGGGCGTCAAGCTCCTGCGAATCCATCATGTAGAACACGCCGTGGTGCGCCGAGACCAGCGGAGCGAGCTCCGACAGGATCAGCTTGGTCACCGCGCCCAGGTCGCGCTGGCCCTGCAGGAGTCGCGTGAAGCGCGCAAGGTTGGTTTTCAGCCAATCCTGCTGCGCGTTCTTCTGCGTGGTCTCCTTCAGGTTACGAATCATCTCGTTGATGTTGTCCTTCAGGTAGGACACCTCGCCGCGCGCTTCGACCTGAATCGAACGCGACAAGTCACCACGGGTCACGGCCGTTGCCACCTCGCCGATCGCGCGCATCTGGTTGGTCAGGTTTGCCGCCAGCTGGTTGACGTTCTCGGTCAAGTCTTTCCAGGTACCCGCGACACCCGACACGTTCGCCTGGCCGCCCAGCTTACCTTCGGTACCCACCTCACGTGCCACACGGGTCACCTCGGATGCGAAGGAAGACAGCTGGTCGACCATGACGTTGATCGTGTCCTTCAGTTCGAGAATCTCGCCCTTCACGTCCACGGTAATTTTCTTCGACAAGTCACCACGCGCCACCGCGGTCGTCACCGCCGCGATGTTACGCACCTGGCCTGTCAGGTTCGAGGCCATGAAGTTCACGTTGTCGGTCAAGTCCTTCCAGGTACCGCCCACGCCCGGCACATAGGCCTGGCCACCCAGCTTGCCTTCCGTACCCACTTCACGCGCAACCCGCGTAACCTCGGATGCGAAGGAGGACAACTGGTCGACCATGACGTTAATCGTGTTCTTCAGCTCCAGAATCTCGCCCTTGACGTCCACGGTAATCTTTTTCGACAGGTCGCCGTTCGCCACCGCGGTCGTCACGTCCGCAATGTTACGCACCTGGCCGGTCAGGTTACCCGCCATCGAGTTCACGCCGTCGGTCAAGTCTTTCCAGGTACCCGCAACGCCAGGCACGTTCGCCTGGCCGCCCAGGCGGCCCTCGGTACCCACTTCCCGTGCCACACGGGTCACCTCGGATGCGAAGGAGTTCAGCTGGTCGACCATGACGTTGATCGTGTTCTTCAGCTCGAGAATCTCGCCCTTCACGTCCACCGTAATCTTCTTGGACAAGTCGCCGTTTGCCACGGCGGTGGTCACGTCCGCAATGTTACGCACCTGGCCCGTCAGGTTACCCGCCATGGAGTTCACCGAGTCGGTCAAGTCTTTCCAGGTGCCCGCGACGCCCTTCACCTGCGCCTGGCCGCCCAGCTTGCCCTCGGTACCCACCTCACGTGCCACACGGGTCACCTCGGATGCGAAGGAGGACAGCTGGTCCACCATGACGTTAATCGTGTTCTTCAGTTCGAGAATCTCGCCCTTCACGTCAACGGTAATCTTTTTGGACAAGTCGCCGTTCGCCACCGCGGTCGTCACCGCCGCGATGTTACGCACCTGGCCCGTCAGGTTCGACGCCATGAAGTTCACGTTGTCGGTCAAGTCCTTCCAGGTACCGCCCACGCCCGGCACGTAAGCCTGGCCGCCCAGCTTGCCCTCGGTACCGACCTCGCGCGCCACGCGCGTCACCTCGGATGCGAAGGAACGCAGCTGGTCCACCATGACGTTGATCGTGTCCTTCAGTTGCAGGATCTCGCCGCGCACGTCGACGGTAATTTTCTTCGACAAGTCGCCGTTTGCCACGGCGGTCGTCACTTCCGCGATGTTACGCACCTGGGAAGTCAGGTTACCCGCCATCGAGTTCACCGAGTCGGTCAAGTCCTTCCAGGTACCCGCGACGCCTTTCACCTGCGCCTGGCCGCCGAGTTTACCCTCGGTACCGACCTCTCGCGCCACGCGCGTCACTTCGGAGGAGAAGGAGGAGAGCTGTTCCACCATCGTGTTCGCGGTCGTTGCCGCGCGCAGGTACTGGCCCTTCAAGGGGTGGCCGTCCACTTCCAGCGCCATGGTCTGGGACAGGTCGCCCTTTGCCACGGCGCCGATGACGCGCGCCATTTCCGTGGTCGGACGCACCAGGTCGTCGATCAGGGAATTGACCGAGCTGATCAGGGTGCTCCAGCCGCCGACCACGCCCGGCACGTCGGCGCGCTGGGTCAGGTGGCCCTCGCGGCCGACGACGCGCGACACTTCGGTCACGGCCTCCACCATCTTCGACTTGGTTTCGATGATGTCGTTCAGCGTATCGGCGATCTTGCCGGACACACCGGTCCAGTCCGAAGGCATGCGCACCGAGAAGTCACCCTTTTTCAGGGCCATCAGCGTAGCGAGCAGGAGTTTGACGTCCAGCTGTTCGGCCATGTCGGTCATTGTGTTCATCGACTTGTAATCCTCGTTTTGGAAAATGGAGCAATATTCTTGTGCGCGCGCCGGAATGGCTTCGCGCCAGGAAACTGTTAAACGGAAAGTATGGAACGATACTCTTGTGCGGGATCAAGTCAAGCGCCGCAGCGAGAATAAAACTTGCACTGCGGGAATGTTAAATCGCAGCAGGGAAGGGTATCTGAAATTTTGTTTCCGGCGCGCACGATTTAAAAGGGCTTAACCAGGACTCGTTGCGCATTTACTACAGCAAATACATGTCCATACCCTGCTGAAGCTTGATAAAATTGCCACCACGCATGCTCGTGGGGCTGTTTTCCACTAGTATAGACAAGTTGAATTCAATGGAAGAGCGAGCACTATGGTCGAGACTGCGGAACTCGTGCAGCTGATGCAGTCCAAGGATGCCGATTCATGGCGTCAGACCCTGTTCGGCCTGGCGCGCTCGCTCGGCTTCGAACAGGTGCTGTTCGCAGTGGTGCACTCGCGGCATACCCAGTTCGAGCAAGCTTTTCTACAAAGTAATTATTCGACTGAATGGCGCGATCATTACGACGCGGAGCGCCTGGCCTATGTCGATCCGACAGTTGGCCATTGCCTGACCAGTACCTTGCCCTTCATCTGGGAGCCGGAGACCTTTTCCACCGAGGAGGGACGGGCGCTATATGAAGATGCTTCCGGCTACGGGATCCGGACCGGGGTGACGCTGCCGATCCATGGTCCGAACGGGGAAGTGGGCATGCTCAGCCTGGCATCGGACGCCGCGCCAGGTGATGAATTTTCGCAGGAAGTCGCGCGCAACATGGGCTCCTTGTCCCTGATGCGCGATTATGCCTTTGCCTCGTCGCTGCCGTTTTCGCAGCAGCCGACGGGTGGGGAAGCGGTTCCGCGCCTGACCCGGCGCGAGCTCGAGGTGCTCAACTGGGTCATGGCAGGCAAGTCCTCGTGGGAGATCTCGATGATCACCCGGTGTTCGGAAGCGACCGTCAACTTTCACCTGGCTAACGTACGTCAGAAGTTCAACGTCAACACACGCCAGCAGGCGGTCGTCAAGGCGATCGCCCTCGGACTACTTACCCCTGAAGATCGCCATCGTTGAGCTTACCGTTCACGTACAGCTTCAACAGGATCGCGACTGGCTGCGGGATCGCCAGGCCGGTTTCAAAGCGGCTACCGCTCGATTGAGTCACGCCGAAACGGCCCCAGAACTTTTCCTGGCTCTCGCGTTTGCTGATGCGGAATTGACGCAGGTCGACGTGCGCCGGGCGCGGCGGCATCGGCATCATGGTCGGCTGTAAGCCTGGGCGGGCAAGCATGGATTCGCTGATGTAGTCGTTGGGCATGGCGTCTCTCCTGGTTATGCGGGTCAAAAACCTAGTATTCCACCGTAACCGTTTGTAGCCACCTAGCAAACCTGCTAGTTACTTTCCTGCCCGAATTGCATGAATCTTATGCCCAACGCATATTTTCTTGCGTCAATAACCAGGGAGAACAACATGGCACTGCAAATCGACATCGCAGCACGGCGCGAATTCAAGTCGCGTGACTTGTGGGAGATGCATGCGCTGCGCGCAAAAGTGTTCCAGGGCCGGCTCGGCTGGGAGGTCCCCGTGTTGTCAGGTATGGAAATCGACGGCTACGACGCGCTCGAACCGCACTACATGATGATGCGCGATTCGCGCGGCGGCATCTTGCGCGGCTGCTGGCGCCTGCTGCCGACCGAGGGCCCCTACATGCTGAAAGATTCGTTCCCGCAACTGTTGCATGGCCAGCAAGCCCCAAGCGACGAGCACATCTGGGAGCTGTCGCGCTTTGCCATCGAAACCGGCGGCAGCAACCATTTCGGCTTCTCGCAAATGACCATGGAATCCTTTGCCGCCATCTTGCGCTTCGGTCATGAACGCGGCATCGAACGCTATGTCACGGTCACCACCACCGCGATCGAGCGCCTGCTGCGCCGTGGCGGTATCGTCACCGAGCGTCTCGGCCCGCCGCTGGTCATCGGCGTCGAGACGGCAGTGGCCCTGTTCGTCGATATCGAAGCGACCTGCGAAGTACTATTCGACCACCGCCTGGCGAGCTGAAGAGGGCACGCGGCAGCCGCCCGCCGCCGGTTAGCGCCGTGTTCAGGGACGCGGCCTCAACTGGCGGGCGCCAGGTCCAGCCGCATCGCCTGCTCCATGCGCGCATCGCCCGGCCGCACCGGGAAGGGCGCGCCATGGTCACGGAATCCGGCGCGCTCGTAGAGCCGCCGGGCCGTGTCGTTTTCACTGAGTACGCCCAGCTGCATGGCGCGTGCGCCGGAGGGCGTGCCCAATCCACCGCGGCCTTCAGCAGGGCGGCCGCCGCGCCGTGGCCGCGGCTTTCCGGTGCCACCCACATCTGGAACAGGTTCACCAGCAGCGGATCGGCCGCGTCGAATGTGGCCCAGGCCAGGCCGACGGCGCTGCCATCGTATTCCGCCACCAGCGGCCGGTCCCGGTTCGAGGTAACGGCCAGGCCCGGGCGCCAGGCCCAGTCGGCATCCACGCGCGCCTCTTCTGCCGCCAGCGTGCTGCCGAAGGCGGCCGGCGCGTCCGCCAGCGCGCGCAGCCGCAGCGTCCGGTAGAGTGGCCACTCGTTGCTGGCGAGCGGACGTACCCTCACCATGTCGACGAGGGGAGGCGCCGGCGCGGCGGGCGGGGCTATGGTCACGGATTTCATGTCCTTCTATATATAGTGGGGGCGGCAAAGCCACGGAAGTTGCACCATGGCAGTTTCACGCCGATGATTCGCTACTTCAACTGCTTGCGCAGAAAGGTATAGGTCAGCGCCCACATACGCGCCTGCTGGGTATTGTTGGCTGCGCCGGCGTGCCCGCCCTCGGTGTTTTCCCAGTACAGCACCTGGTGCCCCTGGTCGCGCATCAGCGCCGCCATCTTGCGCGCATGGCCGGGGTGGACGCGGTCGTCGCGTGTCGAGGACGTGAACAGCACTGGCGGGTAGTGCTTGTCCTTGAAAACGTTCTGGTAGGGCGAGTACTTGCCGATGAATTCCCATTGGGCCGGGTCGTCAGGGTCGCCGTATTCGCCCATCCACGAGGCGCCGGCCAGCAGCTTGTGGTAGCGCCGCATGTCCAGCAGCGGCACCTGGCACACCACGGCATTGAACAGGTCCGGCCGCTGGGTCATGGCGGCGCCCACCAGCAGGCCGCCATTGCTGCCGCCCATGATGCCGAGGTGGCGTGGGCTCGTGATCTTGCGCTTGATGAGGTCCTTGGCCACCGCCAGGAAGTCGTCGAAAGCGCGCTGGCGATGTTCTTTGAGCGCGGCCTGGTGCCAGCGCGGGCCGAACTCGCCGCCGCCGCGGATGTTCGCCAGCACGTAGACGCCACCGCTTTCCAGCCAGCCCGCACCATCCATGCCGCTGTACGAGGGCGTGAGCGACACCTCGAAGCCGCCGTAGCCATAGAGCAGGGTGGGGTTGCGGCCGTCGCGTTTTGCGCGCCGGTCCATCACGACGAAATACGGGACCATCGTGCCGTCCTTCGACTTCGCCTCGAACTGCGACACGGCCAGGCGCGCGCCGTCGAACCAGGCTGGCATCGCTTTCAGCCGCTCGCGGCTGTCCTTGCCGACGCTGCCCAGGTAAAGCGTGGTCGGCGTCAGGAAACCGGTGACGGTCAAAAAGTAGTCGTTCGACTCGATCGGGTCGAAGGCCCAGACGCCCAGGCTGCCGACGTCCGGCGCCGCCACGTCGCGCCGCTGCCAGCTGCCACCCTCATGGCGCAGTTCGACGAGGCGGTTCTTGACCTTGTCGAGCACCGTCAGGAGCAGGGCGTCGCGCGTGACCGTCACGCCCTCGAGCGAGGTGGTGGCGGTCGGCGTGAACAGCATCTCGAAATCGCGTTCGCCGCGCATGAAGCGGGAAAAGTCGATCGCCAGCAGCGCGCCCTGCGGCCAGGTGCGCCCGCCGACCTGCCAGGTCGATCTCAACTCCATTAGTATCTGATCGCGCACCGCATAGGCGTTCGCGTCCAGCGGCTTGTCGACTTTGACGAGGCGATCGCCCTCGCGCAGGAACAGTTCGCTGCTGTAGAAGTCGATCTGGCGCGAGACGAATTCTCGCTCGAAGCCGGGCGTCATGTCCTTGTATGCCGACGCCGACAGGTCGCCGCCCTGGGCTTCGAAGACAGTCGTGGCCGCCGACAGCGGCGTTCCGCGCTTCCAGGCCTTGACGATGCGCGGGTAGCCCGAGCCGGTCATCGAACCCGGGCCGAAGTCGGTGCCGACGAACAGGGTGTCGGCATCGATCCAGCCGACCTCGCTCTTGGCTTCGGGCAGGGCGAAGCCGCCGGCGACCCAGGCGCGCCGTTCCAGGTCGAATTCACGCACGATGGCGGCATCGCCGCCGCCGCGCGAGAGCGACACCAGGCAGCGCGTCGCTTGCGGCTTGAGGCAGGTGGCGCCGGCCCACACCCAGTTCTCGTGTTCGTCGCGCGCGAGCGCATCGAGGTCGATCACGGTTTCCCACTGCGGCGCCGCCTTGCGGTATTCGGCCAGCGTGGTACGGCGCCAGATGCCGCGTTCATGGTCGGCATCGCGCCAGAAATTGTAGAGATACCCGCCCTCGCGGCTGACGTAGGGAATGCGCTCCCTGGCGTCGAGGATGGCCTGCAGGCGGGCGCGCAGCGCTTCCCCGTCAGGGCCGCCGAGCGCCTTTTCCGCCAGCGCGTTCTGTTCGCGCACCCAGGCCAGCGGGCGCTCGCCGCCCACGTCCTCGAGCCAGGCATACGGGTCGGGCAGAGGCTGGGTGCCAGCTGGCGCAGCCGCCATGCCATCCGCCAGTCCACCCGCCGCTGCCAGGCCAAGCAGTACTTTCGCCGCCGTTTTCCGCATCTTTTCTTCCTTACTGTCGAGCGCCCCAACGGCGAACCGATATCGTATATTATCAACAATCTTTCGTCTCTTACTGCACGGCAAAAAACGATGGCCCTGTCGATCACACGCAGCATCGGCGCCCTGGCGGGCATGCGCGGCACCACCCGTGTCGTGATGTGGGGCGCCGGCGTCTGGCTGGCGCTCCTGGTCGGCGCCATCCTGCACATGGCGGCCGGGCGCACCGTCGAGGAATCGGCGCGGCGCCGCTTCGATTACCAGGCGCGCGCCATCAAGGACGAACTGGCCGGTGTCATCACCTCGTACAACGAAGTCACGCGGGCGCTGGTGGCGATGTTCGCGGCCAGCGATAAGCCGGTCACGCGCCAGCAGTTCCACCGCTATGTTTCCGCGCTGGCGCTGCACGAGAATTACCCGGCGCTCGACGCCGTCGCCTACACCCATGAAGTGCCTGATGCCGAGCGCGACGCTTTCGAAGCGGCCGTGCGCGCCGACCGCAGCCTCGATCCGCGCGGCTATCCCGGCTTTTCGATCCAGCCTCCGGGACGGCGTCCCAGCTACGCCGTCCTCACCTACATCGAGCCGCCCAGCGCGCTGCCGGAAAAATTCGGGGTCGACATCACCGCCAACCCCGCCGTCGCCGAGGCGATGGCACGCGCCCGCGATTCCGGCGGCATGAGCGCCTCGGGCCAGCCGGTGCGGGTGGAGAACCCGACCCCGCATATCGCGCTGGGCATGCGCGCCCCGGTCTACCGCGGCGGCGTCACCCCGGCCACGCTCGCCGAGCGCCGCGCCGCCTATGTCGGCAGCGTCGGTATCGCGTTCTCGGTGCCGGCACTGGTCGAGCGCACGCTGGCCGGGCAGGCCGCCTCGCCGATCGCGCTGTCGCTGTTCTCCGCACCGCCGGGAGCGGCGCGCCAGGCAGGCGCGCCCGCCGCGCTGGCGCCAGCGCCGGCGGACCGCCTGCTGTACGGCGACGGGGGCCTGCGCACGCACCCGCTGGACGCGGCCACGCGCTTCGTCACGGTGCTGCCGGTCGATTTCGGCGGCACCCTGTGGAAGGCCCATTTCAGCGCGGCCAGGGAAGAGTTCTACCTGCCCTTCGAGCGCCGCTTCCCGCTGCTCGCCTTTATCGGCGGCTTCCTCGCCACCTTGCTGGTCTACAGCCTGTTCCTGTCGCTGTACTGGTCGCGCCGCGGCGCGATCGAGCAGCGCACCCTGCTCGACACGGTGCTCGACAACCTCGACGCCTTCGTCTTCATGAAGGACCGCGACCGGCGCTTTCGCTACGTGAATGCGAAGACCGCGCAGGCGCTGGGCGAGAGTGCCGAGCGCATCAACGGCCGCCTCGACCGCGAGGTGATGCCGCTGGGCGCAGCCGACGCCGCCTGGGAACGCGAGCGCGCCGTGTTCGACGGCCACCGCCGCGCGAGCCAGGTGGAAGTGCGGCTGGCCGACGGCACACCGCGCCAGCTGTGGGAAGTGAAGGTGCCGGTGCGCCTCGATGGCGGCGTCGGCGGCGTGCTGTGCGTGGCGACCGACGTCACCGAACTGCACCAGCTCAAGGCCCAGGCCGACGCCGCCAACCAGGCCAAGAGTAACTTCCTCTCGAACATGAGCCACGAGATCCGCACGCCGATGAACAGCATCATCGGCATGACCCACCTGGCGCTCAAGGGCGCGCTCGACCCCAAGCAGCGCGACTACCTGGAAAAGATCCATCACTCGGGCCAGCACCTGCTGGGCATCATCAACCACATCCTCGACTTTTCCAAGATCGAGGCCGGCCGCATGGAGCTCGAGCTGCTTGACTTCAAGCTCGATGCCCTGATGGGCAACCTCGAGACCCAGCTTGGCGAGGCGGCCGCCGCCAGGGGCTTGCGGCTCGAGTTCGACGTCGCCCGGAACTGGCGCGGCCGCTGCGCGGCGACCCACTGAGGCTCGAGCAGGTGCTGCTCAACTTCCTCGGCAACGCCATCAAGTTTTCCGAACGCGGCAGCATCGTCATCCGGGTGCGCGCGGTGCGTGCCTTCGGCCACGAGACGCTGGTGCGCTTCGAGGTGCGGGACCACGGTATCGGCATCGATCCCGCCGAGGTGGCGCAGCTGTTCACGCCTTTCCACCAGGCCGACCCTTCGACCACGCGGCGCTACGGCGGCACCGGACTGGGCCTGGTGATCAGCAAGCAGCTGGCCGAACTGATGGGCGGCGAAGTCGGCGTCGACAGCCAGCCAGGCCGCGGCAGCACCTTCTGGTTCACGGCGCGGCTGGGGCAAGGCGGCAGGCAGGAGAGCCGCCTTGCGCGCAAGCACGAGGACGGGCACGAGTCCAGGCTGGAACCGAAGCCGGAGCCGGACGCGCGCCCGTCGCGGCGCAGCGGCGCTTCCGGGTTGCCGGCCGTGCGCCTCGACGGCAAGACCATCCTGCTGGTCGAGGACAATGTCTTCAGCCAGCAGGTCGGGTGCGAACTGCTCCAAGGCGTGGGCGCGAGCGTCGTCGTGGCGGGCAACGGCAGCGAGGCGATCGAGCGCATGCGCGAGCGGCGCTTCGACTGCGTGCTGATGGATGTGCAGATGCCGGTGATGGACGGCTTCGAGGCCACGCGCCGCGTCCGGGCCGACGAGGGCCTGCGCCACACCGTCGTCATCGCCATGACGGCCAATGCCGGCGTCGAGGACCAGCGTCGCTGCATGGAGGCGGGCATGGACGACTTCCTGACCAAGCCGGTCGCCCCTGAGCTGCTGGCGACGACGATCCTGCGCGTGCTGGCACGGGTGGGAACGCGCCAGGAGCAGGGCGTGGCCGCATCGGCATCGGCAGCGGCAAGCACGCCGGACCCGGTGCCGGCCGTGGCACCGGCCGCCGCTCGCACCGTCAGCGCGCCGACGCCGCCCGCCGACAGCCCGGCCGCGCCGCCGACGGCCGCCGGCATGCCGCTCCTCGACGTCCAGGTGCTGGCCGCCACCTTCGGCCACGACCCCGACAAGATGCGCAAGTTCGCCTTCATGTTCCTCGACAGCGTACGCGAAGGCATGGCCGAGATCGACATCGCGCTGGCCTCGAACGACCTGGCGCGTGCCGGCGCCGTCGCGCACCGCCTGAAATCGTCGGCGCGCGGTCGGGGCGATGGGCTTTGCCGAGGTCTGCTCCGAACTCGAACGCCAGCACGAGCGCGGCGCCCTGGCCCCGGGGCGTGCGCTTGGAGCGCGTCTGCGCAGCATCTTTGCGCGGCTCGATCGGCAAGTGGCAGCAGAACTTGGTGCGCGCGCCACGGACTCGCGCTGAGCGAAGCGGGTATCGAAGGCCAGCCTTTCGCCGCGCCGGCAAAAAGAGTATCCTGTTGCGCCTGAGCTCCACCACCACGACCGATCCACCTACCTCCCCCGATGCCTTCCCCGATCACCCCCGGCTTGCTGATTTTGCACGGCAACCAGATGGAAATGCTGCGCGCCGCCGTATTCGACTGGCTGCGCACGCATCCCCTCGGTCCCCTCGAGCAGGAAACCATCCTGGTGCAGTCGAACGGGTTCGCCGAGTGGCTCAAGATTGCCCTGGCGCGCGACCTGGGCGTGTGCGCCGCCACCCGCGTGGCCTTGCCGGGCCGCTTCCTGTGGGAGGCCTATCGCGCAATGCTGGGGCGCGAGCGTGTTCCGGCACGCTCGCCCTTCGACAAGGATCCGCTCACCTGGCGCCTGATGCGCCTGTTGCCCACGCTGCTGCGCGAGCCGGCCTTTGCGCCGCTCACGCACTTCCTCGGCGACGGCTGCCCGGAACGGCGCCTGCAACTGGCCGAGCGCCTGGCCGACCTGTTCGACCAGTACCAGGTGTACCGCGCCGACTGGCTCACCGACTGGGAGATCGGACGCGACCAGCTGCGCCGCGCGGGCGGCGACCCCGTACCGCTCGAGCCGGACCAGGTCTGGCAGGCGCACCTGTGGCGTGCCGTGCACGAGAGCGTGCCGCCCATGCAGCGCGGCCTCGGGCGCGCCGCGATCCACGAGGTGTTCGTCACCAGGATCCTGTCCGGCGACCCGCCCGCCGGGCGCCTGCCGCGCCGCGTCGTGCTGTTCGGGATGTCGGCGCTGCCTTACCAGACGCTGCAGGCGATCGCCGCGCTGGCGCGCCACACCCGGTGCTGCTGGCCGTGCCGAATCCCTGCCAGTTCTACTGGGGCGACATCATCGAAGGGCGCGAGCTGCTGAAAGCTGCGCACAAGCGCCAGCCGGCGCGCGACGGCGTCGACCTGGCCAGCGTACCGATCGAGGCCCTGCACGCCCACACCCACCCGTTGCTGGCGAGCTGGGGCCGCCAGGGCCGCGACTTCGTGCGCATGCTCGACGAATTCGACAACGAAGAGGTCAGGCCGGAAGATGCCGAAAACGGCACCACCCGCCTGCGCATCGACCTGTTCTCCGAGGGGCCGGGCGAGACCCTGCTGGCCCGGTGCAGGCCGCCGTGCGCGACCTGCTGCCGCTGAACGAGCATCCGCAGGAGCCGCCGGCGCCGGACGACCATTCGATCGCCTTCCACGTCACCCACAGCACCCAGCGCGAAGTCGAGGTGCTGCACGACCAGCTGCTGTCGTGGTTCGCCGCGGACCCGAGCCTGCGCCCGCGCGACATCGTCGTGATGGTGCCCGACATCGACACCTTCTCGGCCGCGATCCACGCCGTCTTCGACCAGCACCGCAAGAACGACCCGCGCCACATCCCGTTCCAGATCGGCGACACGCGCGACCGCAGCGTCAATCCGCTGCTGGTCGCGCTCGAGTGGCTGCTGCGTTTGCCGCAGCAGCGCTGCCGCCAGAGCGAGGTGCGCGACCTGCTCGACGTGCCGGCGCTGGCCGCGCGCTTCGGTATCCACGACGACGACCTGCACACCCTCGGCCAGTGGATCGACGGCGCCGGCGTGCGCTGGGGCCTGGATGGCGAACACCGCGCCGGGCTCGGCCTGGGCGCGGCCGGCGAACAGAATGCCTGGATCTTCGGCGTGCGGCGCATGCTGCTCGGTTACGCCAGCGGCGCCGGTGCCCGCTTCGGCGATATCGAACCGTATGGCGAGGTCGGCGGGCTCGATGCCGCCCTGGCCGGCTCGCTGGCCCAGCTGGTCGAGTGCCTGCTGGCCTGGCGCGCACGCCTGGCCGAGGCGCGCACCCCTGCCGAGTGGGGCGTCGAGGCACGGTCCCTGCTGGCCGCCTTTTTCGACGGCCGCGAGGAGGGCGACCGTCTGACGCTGGCGCAGCTGAACGAAGCCCTGCAATGCTGGCTCGAGATGACGGAATCGGGCGGCTTCGACGAGCCGGTGCCGCTTGCGGTGCTGCGCGAAGCCTGGCTGTCGCAGATCGACCAGCCGACCCTGAACCACCAGTTCGTCTCGGGCGGCGTCACCTTCTGCACCCTGATGCCGATGCGCGCCGTGCCTTTCCGCGCCGTCTGCCTGCTCGGCATGAACGACGGCGACTTCCCGCGCCGCACGCCCCAGGCCGACTTCGACCTGCTGGCGCTGCCCGGCATGAGCCGCCCGGGCGACCGTTCGCGCCGCGACGACGACCGCTACCTGATGCTGGAAGCCCTGCTGGCCGCGCGCGACAGGCTGTACGTGAGCTGGGTCGGACGCAACGTGCGCGACAACAGCGAGCAGCCTGCCTCGGTGCTGGTGGCGCAGCTGCGCGACTACCTGCGCGCCGGCTGGAAGCTCGACCTGTCCACCATCACGACCGAGCACGCGCTGCAGCCCTTCAGCCGCCGCTATTTCGAGCAAGGTGGGCTGCGCACCTACGCGCGCGAATGGCGCGCGGCGCACGGCCAGGGCGAACGGGCAAGGGAGGCCGACGCCTTGCCCCCGTATGAACTCGAGCCGGGCTACCGCCTGACCCTGGCCGAACTGGCCAGCTTCATGAAGCAGCCGGCACGCTACTTCTTCCGCCGCCGCCTGGCCGTGATGTTCAACGAGACCGAAGTGATCGGCGAGGACGAGGAGCCGTTCGCGTTCGACGGACTCGAACGCTACGGCCTGGAAGACAGCCTGCTCGACGACGGCGGCGTGATCGAGGAACTCGATGCGGTGCGCCAGGTACTGCAGGCGCGTGCCGAACGGCTCGCGCGCGAAGGCGCCTTGCCCATCGGGCTGATCGGACAGCACTGGCAGGAGCAGCTGGTCAAGGACCTGGTGCCGGTGCGGGAGGCCTGGCTGCGGCTATGCGCCGACTTTCCGGATGCGGCGCCGAAGCTGGACCTGAAGCTGGCGTTCGATGCCGTCACGCTGGAAGACTGGATCGACCGCCTGCGCAGCAATGGCGCGCAGACCGCCTGGCTGGCGCAAACCTCGTCGAAAGTGCTGGACAAGGAAGGCGCGCCCTGTGGCGACAAGCTGATCGACGCCTGGCTGCGCCAGCTCGCTGCCAGCGCCGCCGGTGTCGAACTGACCGGCTACCTGGTGGCGCGCGACGCGCTGGTGACGATGCAGCCGATCGAACAAAGCGAGGCGCTGGCCGTGCTCGCGCAGCTCGCCGCGCTCTGGCGCCGCAACCTGGACCAGCCGCTGCCGGTCGCCTGCAGGACGGCGCTCGTCCAGCTGGCGGCGGAAGAGCCGCCTCCGGCCGATGGGCGCAAGGGCAAGCCGAAAAAGCTCAGCCCGCGCAAGACCTACGAGGGCCAGTACAAATTCCCCGGCGAGGTCCAGCGCGAGCCCTGCCTGGCGCGCCTGTGGCCCGATTTCGCCGCTCTTGGCGCGGCCGACCCGGGCGGCGTCGTGGCACGCGAAGTCTATGGTCCGCTGCTGGCGTGGATGCGTGCGCACGTCGAGGTCGAGTCACATACGGGAACGGATGCAACAGGAACGGATGCATGAGCCAGCTACTTGATCCCCTCGACTTCCCGCTGCACGGCTCGCGCCTGATCGAGGCCAGCGCCGGCACCGGCAAGACCTGGACCATCGCGGCCCTCTACCTGCGCCTGGTGCTGGGCCACGGCTTTGATGCCGCCTTCGCAAAGCCCCTGCTGCCCTCGGACATCCTGGTGATGACCTTCACCCGCGCCGCCACGCGCGAACTGTCGAACCGCGTGCGCGAGCGCCTGGTCCAGGCAGCCGCGTACTTCCGCGGACAAAGCGAAGGGGGCGATCCGTTCTGGAAAGCCTGGCGCAGGGCTATGCCGGCGAGGGCGAGCGCCAGGTCGCGGCGCACCGCCTGATGCTGGCCGCGGAAACGATGGACGAAGCGGCGATCTTCACGATCGACGCCTGGTGCCAGCGCATGCTGCGCGAACACGCCTTCGACAGCGGCAGCCTGTTCGACGAGGAACTCGTCAGCGACGAGCGCGCGCTGTTCGACGACGCGGCGCACGATTACTGGCGCCAGCATGTCTACCCCCTGAACAGCACGTCCCTGGCCATGGTGCTGGGTTGCTGGCGCGATGTCGGTGCGCTCAAGAATGCGCTGCGCGCCCGGTGGGGCGCGTGTCCGTGCTCGGCGCACATGAAACCGAGCCGCTCGCGGCGGTGCTTGCGCGCATCGACGGCAAGCAGCGCGCCGAGCTGGCCCGCCTGAAAGAGGGCTGGGTCGAGCGCGTCGAACAGATGCAGGCCTGGCTCGCGGCGCAGCGCGAGCGCAATCGAAATGCCTCAGCGCCGGCAAACTCAAGCCGGAATCCGAGGCCGAATGGTTCGCGGCCCTGGGTGCCTGGGCGCGCGATCCGGACAGCAGGGAGCTCAAGCTCAAGGGCACGGGATGGACGCGCCTGACGGTCGAGGGCATCGAGGACGCCTTCAACAAGGGCTGCGCCGTGCCGGTGCCCGATTGCTTCGCCGGTACCGCGCCGCTCAAGGCCGGGCTCGACGCGATGGAACCGGTCAAGCATGCGCTGGTGCGCCATGCCGCCACCCATATCGCCGCCCGCATCGCGGAACTCAAGGCGCGCAACCGGCAGTTCGGTTTTGCCGACATGCTCGCGCGCCTGAAGGACGCGCTCGAAGGCCCGAATGGCGAGGCCTTGCGCCGTCGTATCGTGCTGCAGTACCCGATCGCCATGGTCGACGAGTTCCAGGACACCTCGCCCGAGCAGTACCGCATCTTCGACCTGCTGTACCGGGTGGCGGACAACGATGCCGCCACCGGCCTGTTCCTGATCGGCGATCCGAAACAGTCGATCTATGGCTTCCGCGGCGCCGACATCCACAGCTATCTGGCGGCGCGGCGCGCCACCGAGGGGCGCCACTACCAGCTCGGCACCAACTACCGGTCCACCGCGGCGCTGGTGGAAGCGGTCAACCAGCTCTTCGCCCATGCCGAGGGGACGAAGGGGCAGGGCGGGCATCCGGCCGGCGCCTTCCGCTTCCGGCGCGGCGAGGTCAACCCGCTGCCCTTCGAGCCGGTGGCGGCGGCCGGCCACAAGGCCCGGCTGGTCGGCGTGGCCGGCCCCTACCAGGCGCTGACCCTGTGCGCGTCCGAACGCGACGACCTGGGCTCGGACGAGTACCGTGACTTCCTTGCCCAGCACTGCGCGGAACACATCGTTACCCTGCTCAACGACGAAGGGGTCGGCTTCGAAGCGCCCGCGGCGGGCGGCGGTACCCGCTTCACCCGCCTGATACCGGCCGATATCGCCATCCTCGTGCGCGACCGCAAGGAAGCGGCGGCGATCCGCCGTGCACTGGAGCGGCGCAAGGTCAGGAGCGTCTACCTGTCCGACAAGGACTCGGTGGTCGAGAGCGACGAGGCGCGCGACGTGCTGCGCTGGCTGCATGCGGTTGCCAATCCGCTCGACGGCGTGCTGGTGCGCGCCGCCCTCGCCACGCGCACGGCCGGCCTGCCGCTGGAGGAACTGGCACGCCTGACGGCCGACGAAGCCGCGTGGGAAGAGCGCGTCGAGCAGCTCAAGAACCTGCACGCCTGCTGGCAGCGCCAGGGCGTGCTGGCGATGCTGCGCCGCTTCATCCACGAGCTGGAGCTGCCAGCGCGCCTGCTCGACGAAGCCGGCGGCGAGCGCCGCCTGACGAACCTGCTGCACCTGGCCGAACTGCTGCAGGAAGCGAGCCGCCACCTCGACGGCGAAGGTGCGCTGATCCGCTGGTTCGCCGAGCAGATCGAGGGCCTGGGCGAAGGCGGGGACGAGCTGGTGCTGCGCCTGGAAAGCGACGCCGAGCTGGTGAAAGTCATCACGGTGCACAAGTCGAAGGGGCTGGAGTACCCGCTGGTCTACCTGCCCTTCGCGGTCACGGCGCGCAAGACCGAGCGCAAGATGGCGTCCTTCTTCGAATTCGCGCACGAGGACGGCAAGCGCCAGATTGACCTGGCCCTGTCCGACGAAGCCCTGGCGGCGGTCGACCGCGCGCGCCTGGACGAGGACCTGCGCCTGCTCTACGTGGCCCTGACGCGCGCGCGCCACTTCCTGTGGCTGGGGGTGGCTGCCCTGAGCAACCGCGGCTCGACCAAGAGCAACCTCCTGCACGAGTCGGCACTGGGCTACCTGGCGACCGGCGGCACCCCGGTGCCCGCCAGCGCGCTGGCCGAGCACCTCGACCGGCTGCGCGGCGGCTGCCAGGACATCGCCCTGCACACGCTCCCCCCACTGGACGGCTGCACGATGCTCGATCGCGCCGAGCAGCATGCGCCCCCGGTGGCGCCGGCGCCTTTCGATGCCGACTTCGAGCGCAACTGGTCGGTCGGGTCGTTCACGTCGATCACCCGCCACACCCAGCAGACGCCGATGCGCGCGGCCGAGGAGACCCTGTTCGAGGAAGCGCAGGTGCTGCCCGATCCGCCGAAGGTCGAAGACGCGCCCGGCACCGTTTCCCGCGCGGCTCGGTACCGGGCAACTTCCTGCACGAGCAGCTCGAATGGATCGGCCAGGAAGGCTTCGACATCATCCATGATCCGAACTTCGATGCGCGCCTGGCGCAGCGCTGCGAACGCGCAGGCTGGGGCCACCGCAGCGAGGACACCGTTGCCTGGCTGCGCACGGTGGTGGGCACGCCGCTGCCGCCGCTGGGTGCGCGCCTGAGCGATATCGAGAACACCGTGCCGGAAATGGAATTCTGGTTCCCCAGCGACGAACTGGCGCTGGGCGCGCTCGACCGCCTGTGCCGCCGCCGCCTGCTCGGCAACACGCCGCGTCCGACCCTGCCCGAGCGCGCGCTGCACGGCATGCTCAAGGGTTTCGCCGACCTGGTGTTCGAGTACGAAGGCCGTTACTGGGTGCTGGACTACAAGTCGAACGCGCTGGGCAGCGGCGACGCGGCCTATACGAAGCGCGCGATGGAAGAGGGCATGGCCGGCCATCGCTACGACATCCAGGGCGCGATCTACATGCTGGCGCTGCACCGGCTGCTCAAGAGCCGCCTGGGCGACGCCTACGATCCGGCGCAGCAGCTGGGCGGCGCGATCTTCCTGTTCCTGCGCGGGATCGCCAACCCGGCCACCCACGGCTGCTGCCTGCTCGAACCCGATATCGAACTGCTCGATGGCCTCGACCAACTGCTCGCTCACGACCACCCATGAAACACGATAATCCAGTGACGGCGTCGGCCGACGCCTTGTGGCAAGAAGCGGCCCGGCTTACCGAGGCCGGCGAGCTGCGCCGCCTGTCGACCGCCTTTGCGTTTCGTCGCCTCGCTCGGGCCCGTGGCGCCGCCCGTGCTGCTGGCGGCGCTGGTGCTGTCCGAGCTCGAAGGGCAGGGTCATAGCTGCCTGCAGCTGGCCGATCTCGCCGGGGAAAACGGTGACGGCGTGGCCGGCCTGCTGGGCTGGAGCAGCGAGCAGTGGCAGGAACCTGGCCGGTACGGTGGTGCCGCTGCCGAAGAACGCCAAGGCCTGGGCGGCGCAGTTTTCCGCCTGCGAGGAAGTCTGGACGGTCGGCGAACTGGATTATGGCGAGCCGCTCGTGTTCGACGGCGAGCGCCTCTACCTGCGCCGCTACTGGCGCGACGAGACCCTGGTGGCGCGCAGCATCCGCGATCGCGCGGCGCGCGCGCATCCGGTCGACGCGGCAGCGGTGCACGGTTGGCTCGACCTGCTGTTCGCATCAGGACGCGCGTCCGAAAAGCCCGACTGGCAAAAGCTGGCCTGTGCGATCGCGCTGCGCGGTTCGCTGGCGATCATCACCGGCGGCCCCGGTACCGGCAAGACCTACACGGTGGCGCGCCTGCTGGCGCTGCTGTTCGCGACCGCGCCAGGCGGGGCCCAGCAGCGCATCGCGCTGGCCGCGCCGACCGGCAAGGCGGCCGCGCGGTTGAAACAGTCGATCGACAAGGCGCTGGGCGAACTGGCCGAACGCGTCGGCGACAAGCTGCCCCTGGTCGAACTGACCGGGCGCATCGGCGCCGCACGCACCCTGCACAGCCTGCTGGGCGCACGGCCCGATACCCGCGCCTTTGCCCGCCATGCCGGCAACCCGCTCGACGTCGACGTGCTGATCGTCGACGAAGCCTCGATGGTGCACCTGGAGATGATGGCCTGCCTGCTCGACGCACTGCCGCCGCAGGCCACCCTGATCCTGCTGGGCGACAAGGACCAGCTGGCCTCGGTGGAAGCGGGCGCGGTGCTGGGCGACCTTTGCCACGATGCCAAGGCCGGCGGCTACAGCGAGGAGACGGTCGCGTACGTGCGTGAAGCCAGCGGAGAAGAGCTGCCGTCCGAGTTCCTCGGCGGGGGCGGCCCGCTGGCCCAGCAGACCGTGATGCTGCGCCACAGCCGCCGCTTCGGCGGTCCGATCGGCCAGCTGGCGCTGGCGGTCAATGCGGGCGACATCGGCGGCGCGGAAAGCGTGCTGCGTGCCGGCGACGCCGCCGTGCGCTGGATCGACGGCGCGCAGCAGCACCGGTGGTGAGTTTGGCGCTCGACGGCTACAAGGGCTACCTGGCGCTGCTGGGCGCCGGTCCAGGCGTCTCGACACAGGCCGCGCACGAGGACTGGGTGCGGGCCGTGCTGCTGCGCTTCGAGTCCTTCCGCATCCTGTGCGCGGTGCGCGACGGCGACTGGGGCGTGAATGGCTTGAACCTGGCGATCGAGGGCAGCCTGGAATCGGCTGGCCTGCTGCGCCGCTCCGGCGAATGGTATGTCGGGCGGCCGGTGATGGTGACGCGCAACGACTACGGCACAGGTGTCTTCAACGGCGACATCGGACTGACCCTGTCGGACCCGGCGCGCCCCGGTTCCCTGCGTGTCTACTTCCTTGAAGGCGAGCGCGTGCGCAGCGTGCTGGCCACGCGCCTGCGCAACGTCGAGACGGCCTACGCGATGACGGTGCATAAATCGCAGGGCTCGGAGTTTCGCCACACGGTGCTGGTGCTGCCCGAGGACCGCCATGGCCTGCTCACGCGCGAACTCGTCTACACGGGGATTACCCGCGCCAGCGCCGAATTCACTTTGGTCAGCCCAAGCGGCGCGTCGCTGGGCGACGCGATTGCCAGGCGTACCCACCGCGCGAGCGGGTTGCGCAGCCTGATCGGACGGTGACGATTGCGTCGCCATAGGCAGGTCAAAGGGTTCCTCCGAAAGATATAGTGTGGCGTGATACCCGACCGTGGCTGGGCCGACGGCACGGATGCCGATTATGCGGCTGCGTTATCTCGGAAATGGGAATTCGAAATTGGATTTATATCTTCGGCGGCGCTACAGTGGTAGCAATCGCTAACGCCAACCAATTTCTTCGGAGCCCACATGAACGCACTGTCCCTTTCCTTCCCGGCCGACCGTGCCGAAACGACCTTCAGCCGCCTGCTCCGCACGGTGGGCGCCTTCCTGCGCCGTTCGCTCGAACTGTCGGGCGACGCGTACATGCATGGTGCCCAGCCGCTGTAAGACCTGGACGCAGCCGCCATGGAGCGGCATTGCATCAGCCAGCAAGAACCCCGCGCAATGCGGGGTTTTTTTTCGCCGGCAGGGCGTGGGCTTCCCCGGGCATACCACAGCGTTGCCAGACTGACACTGCCCGGTTATGATGGGTTTCCATTCATTCAAGTCGGGGCATGTATGAAACTGCTGGCGGGAGTCGTGATGTTGGTGGCAACGGGACTGGCCTCGGCCGCGCCAGGCACGCGCGATGCACAGATGGATGCACAGGTCGCTTACTGGACCTCGGGCTACACCGGCGCGGAGTACCAGTCCTGCAAGGCGCCCGCCGTGCCCGCCCTATCGCGCACGAACCAGGAAATCCGCGCGATCGCCCGCACGATCGCCGACTGGGAAGGCTGCCAGAACGCCTACATGAAGCAGGTCCGGGCTGCGGCCACGCTGGAAGGGCGCGTCCAGCCCGAGGTGCTGGCGGCAATGACCCCGGCCGAGCGCGAGCAGGCTGGAACCCACGTGGCCGCGGTGCATGCGCGCCTGGTCGAAGCCGCCGACGGGGAACTGATCGCCGGCACCGCGCGCCATGGCGAATGGCTGGTGGCGACGAACGAGTACGTGCGTTTCGAAAACGAGGGCTACCACCGCAGCCGCATGCTGGTCGCGCGCAACGAACTGTCCGAACGCCGTGACCGCGCTGGCGAGCGGGCTGCCTGGGGGCGCCGACGCGCGGGCGTGGGCGCTGAGCGGCTCCTCAATCCCGGCGGCATCGGCCTTGGATGGTGAGGTCATCCATTCCAGGTCGCCCTGGCGTTTTCCGGCCAAGGTCAACCCGGCATCGAATGGCGCCCCAATCGTAACGGGGCCCTGAGCGTCGTCCTGTCTTTCGATACATCGTGCCGGCAGGCTCCAGCAAGCGGCTGCAACCAATCGGTCGGACGGCGACGTTTTCACGTCCTGTGAAAATGTGTGATATTCGCGACAACATCTCGATGTATAGTCGCGTTGGCATGCTACGGATCAGTACGCATTCGCGGCATCGGCCAGTCATTCGTGTACATCCCACTCGAAAGCCGAGCCGGCCGGCACGGCGCCACTAGTTGAGCTCACATGATACGTTCACGCCAGTTCACACGCCCAGCCCTGCCTGTCCGCGCAGGAAATCCGTTCGCCAGCGCAGCGCGGACGCTGCCGGTCCGCCCCATCGATGCGCCCCCGACGGCCCGCAAGCGCATCAGTGGCGCCTTGCTGGCGCTGGCCTTCGTCGGTAGTGGCAGCCAGGCGGAGTCACCCATCTGGCAGCCGCCGTGCCCGCCGAACACGAGCTGCGTCCCCGGGACGCCGCCATCGACGCCGACGCCACTGCCGACGCCGACGCCGCCACCGCCGTCGTGCTCCCCGGGCGTGGGCGGTTCCCCCTGCAACGCTGCAGCGGGCAACCCGATCAACACGATGACGGGCAATAAATTCCAGCGCGAGGTCGACATGGCGCCACTGCCGGGGGTGCTGGGGCTGGAAATCGTGCGCTACTACAACAGTGCGTTCAGCGGCCTGGGCAGTTCGACCAACCTGGTCGGCCGCGGCTGGAAGCTGTCCTATGAAGTCGAGCTGCATGCAAGCGCCACGGCGATCCAGATCATCGAAGCCGACGGCGCACGCCGCATCTTCAGCCGCGACCCACGCAATCCCAGCCTGTGCGCAAGCCTTGACCCTTCCCAGGGCACCGTCGGGGTGACCCGTGGCAGCCGCGGCGACGAGTTCGTGTGGCAGCAGAACGACGGCACACGGCTGAGCTTTGACAGCGCGGGCAAGCTGGTTCAGATGCTTGCGCCAACGGGCGAGTTCGTCGCGCTGCAGCGCGACCGTGCCGGACTGCTGCTGAGCGTCACCGATCCGCAAGGACGCAAGCTGCGCCTGAATTACCTCGACAAGGCTGCCGGCCGCGCCGGCGACGCTTTCCGTGGCGTGCAGTCGATCGACAGTCCCCTGGGCCGCTACAGCTATGGCCACGGCGCGCCCTCGCCGGAGGGCGCCGGCGTGGACAAGGCACTGATGCTGGCCAGTTTGGTGTCGGTGCGCTATCCCGACAAGCTGCAGGGGCGCGATTACCACTATGAGGACGCGCGTCATCCGACGCTGCTCACCGGGATCAGCGTACGCGACGGCAAGGATCTCAAACGCCTGTCCACCTACACCTATGCGGCCGATGGCCGGGCGGTCGACAGCACCCTTGCCGGCAACAGCGGCCGCGTCAGCCTGGACTTCAGCCGCGCCGGCCAGACCGTCCTGACCAACAGCCTCGGACAGAAGACGGTTTACCGCTACGCGGTGCTGGCAGGGGCATATCGGCTGCTGGAAGTGCGCGGCGCCGGCTGTGCCCAATGCACGGAACCGAACATTCGCTATGGCTACGACGATCTCGGGCGCCTGGTCGAAGCCGTCAAGCTCGACGATAACGGCCGGCCCGTGCAGGCATTGCGTACCGAACTCGACAGCCGCAGCCGCCCAGTGGCGGTGCGCAGGATCCGCTACGTGGGCGGCAGAACCGGTGCGCCGCAGCTGGTGGTGCGTTACGAATACGCCCAGTTCGACGAGCCGACCCTGATCGCGCGCCCCAGCGTGGCCGAGGGCAGGGAGGCCATTACGCGGATCAGCTACAACGCGCACGGCCAGCCGCTGACGGTCACCGACAGCGGCTGGGCGCCGGCCTCCGGCCCGAATGCCGGGCCACAGCCGATCAGCCGCAGCATTCGCTACACCTACCGCACGATCAACGGTCGCAGCCTGGTGGCCGCCATCGACGGTCCGCTCCCCAACGGTAAAACCGGCACCCCGTTTGATTCCGACATTACCCGGTTCGAATGGGACGAGCGCGGCAATCGGATCGTGTCGACCACCGCCCCGGCGAACGAGGTCGCGAAATTCCGCTATGACGAGGCGGGCCGCATTGTCGCGATCGAGGACGGCGGCAAGTCGACGGCACTGCGCTACGACGGCCGCGGGCGCATGAACGAAGTGCGCATCGGCGGGGTCGCGCAGCGTACACGCTATGACGCCCTGGGCAATCCGGTCGAGGTGGGCATGGAAGGTCCGCGCGGCTACACCGCCCTGGCGCGCCATGGTTTCGACGACGCCGGGCGCCATCTGTGGAGCGTGTCGCACCCGGGCGTGGTGGAGCAGCGCCAGCTCGACGGCGAGGGGCATGTGCTGGCGCGCAGCACGCGCAGCGGACCGTTCGCCAGCGCCCAGCGCTACGAGTACGATCAATACGGTCGGGTCGTCGCCAGCGTCGACGGCGACGGCGCGGTACGCCGCATGCGCTATGACGCCCGGGGCCGGCCCGAGCTGGAGGTCGACGCACTGGGCCGCGCCACGCGTTACGACTACGACGGGCAAGGACGGCTGGGCGTGCTCACACCGGCCAGCAACACGGCGTTCGCCCGCCTGCAGCCGACCGCCATCGGCTTCGAGTACGATGCAAACGGCAACACCGCCGTGGTTCACGCCCCTACCGGCGGTGCCACGCGCACCGTGCACGACGACTTTGGCCGAGCGATTGCCGTGACCAGCCCCGACAGCGGGCTGCGCATCAATCGTTACGACGAGGCCGGGCGGCTGGTCGCCGGCCGCGACGCGCTGGGCAACACGGCGACCTACCAGTACGACGTGGCCGGGCGCATCGTCCGCCCGGTGGTCGTGCACGCGGCGTCTGGCAAGGGGGCAGGGCGGGAGCGTCACCACCGAGTGGAAATACCGGGGAGGCCGCCTGGTCGCCCTCGAGCACCCCGATCAGCGCGAAAGCTACCGCTACGACGACCGGGGCCGCATCGTGGCGCGCACCATCAGCCTGGTGCTCAACAGCGGGCGCCGGGTCGACAGCACCGCCCGCTACAGCTATGACGAACTGGGCCGGCTGGCAAGCAGCACGCTGCCCGACGGCAGCCTGCTGGAGTACCGGCGCGATGCGCAGGGACAGGTGGTGGAGCTGCAGCGCCAGCGCATCCAGACGGGCTGGCTGCGCTGGCTGCTGCCCTCGCAGACCGTGGTGAAGGACGTGACCGGCTCGGTCGCCGGCATGACCGGCTACACCTACGGCAACGGAGTGCAGGCGCGCCTGGTGCGCGGACCGAACGGGATGCTGGCGCAAGTACTGCATCGCCGGCCCGCCAGCGGCGCCGGCGCCCGGTGGCGGGCACGACAGCGCCGCTGGCAGGGGTGTCGCTGGAGCGGCTGCTCGGCATCCGCGCGGCGCATGCCGCGGCGCCGGCTGCCAGCCCCGCGGCCAAGCCCGGGGACCTGTCCGTGCTCGGTGCGCTGGGCGCACCCGCCGAGCCGGACGCGCTGCTCGATTACCGCTACCTGTGGGATGTGCAGGGCAACCTGCTGCACCAGCGCGGGCGCGGCAGGGCCAGCGATTATGCCTATGACGCGCAGGATCGCCTGATTGCCGCAGCCAGCGGCGTGCAGGGCGTGGCCACGCTTGACGCGGCAGGCACCGTGCGCACGTCGCACTACTTCTACGATGGAGCAGGTAACCGCATGCTCGCGCAGGAAGACGCGGCCGGCGGCGAAGGCGGCACGCTGCGGGTCAACTACGCCGACGGCGGCAATCGCGCGCAGCCGGCGCAAGGAGCGGCCGTCCAGTACGATGCCGCGGGCCAGCCTTTGATGACCGACGGCCGCGAGTACGGCTGGGATGCGCACGGACGCCTGCTGTCGGTCAGGCAGAACGGCACACTGCTTGCCAGCTACCGCTACAACCACCGGGGCGAGCGGATCGCCAAGACGGCGGGCAAGCTGCAGCGCCACTTCCTGTACCGGGACCGGCGCATCGTCGCCGAACTCGATGACCAGGGCAGGCTGCTGCGCCAGTACCTGTACCTGGGCGACACGCCGGTCGAGGTCATCGACACGGCCGGTGGGGAGGATCTGGCCGACGGGGAGCGCTCGGGCATCGGGCAGGTGATGGCCGATATCGGTACCGCACTGGGGCATCTGTTCCGCGGCGCCGAGCGGCTTGCTTACGTGCACCACAACCATCTGGGCGCGCCCGAGGTGGTGACCGATGAGGCGGGCAAGCCGGTGTGGCAGGCAGGCTATACGCCATTTGGCAAGCTGCTTCCGGCGGCAGGACGGACCGGCGGGTTCGAGATGAACCTGCGCTTGCCGGGGCAGTACGAGGATGGGGAAACGGGGCTGTATTACAACGACCACCGTTACTACGATCCCCGGCAAGGGCGGTATCTGTCACCCGATCCGCTGGGACTGAGGGCCGGGATCAATACGTATGCGTACGTGGACGGAAATCCGCTCAAGTATGTCGATCCGAGCGGACTGATCCTGTTTGCGTTCGATGGGACTGGTAATAGTTATCCAGCTGCCAAGGGTGATTCGATCTCGAATGTGCGCAAGTTTTATGAAGCCTATGATGTCGGTAATAATGGGCCAGCTTTTTACATCACTGGCATTGGGACTACCAATAAGGACATGCCTTACAAAGGCAACATGGCGAATGGCGATGGTTTCGACCAGCGTGTCGAACTGGGCTTTAGTTTTCTCGAAAAGTTCGTCGATACTGATGGCGGCACCACGACGCTGGATATCGATGTGATCGGATTCAGCCGTGGCGCAGCGGAAGCCAGGGTGTGGATGAATCTGTTGGCTGGGCGCTTGCAGGACGGAAAATATGTTAGCGCGACAGGGAAGTCGCGTTGCATAAGCCTGCGTTTTGAGGGCTTATGGGACACCGTGCCACACTTGGGCTACTTGAATGGTAATGAATCCAAGTATAACTTTGCCGTGCCGGCAGCCGGGCCGGGGCAGGTAAAGTTTGCCGCGCATGCGGTGGCCTTAAACGAGCATCGGGGCGGATTGGCAAACTTTAATGGGCGCTCCATCTTGCATACACCGACTTCGCCCAACGGCGGCAATCGCATCGAGATGGGGTTTATTGGCAGCCATGCCGATATTGGCGGCGGCTACGGTACCGGCGATCTATCCGATGTTACGCTGATGTGGATGATCAAACAGGCAAAAGACCAGGGCATAAAAATGCTGGACTCGGTCGTTAATGACAATGGCTGGAGCACCGTGACAAACCCGATCCTGCACGATAAAAGCGGCAACAAGAATGATCCGGGAAACGCACCCAACTTCGGTGACCGGGATTTCATCTATGGCGACGGCACCAAGGTCAAACAAACCAGGGCAGTGATTGGCAACGATACGGCATGGACGAAAGGCTTCGTCAATTACTATCCTGTGTGGTGCGGGCCCAGTGGTGCGCCGGCAGTCGGCTTGGTAGATATGAAAAAATACAGCGAGTGGCTCAAAAGCCAGGGCGTGAATATTGGCTATGTCATTCCTTCCAATCCCCAGTCGTGTAATTAAGCCCCCTATGCGACGTACCGTGATCAAATCACTTTTTGCAGGACTCGTCAGCATGCTTGGCGCTGGTTGTGTCGAAGCCGAAGAAGGACCCGGAATGATCCTCCATTTTGCATCCCTTAGGGAAGGGATTGTGATCAATTGCAGAGGAGGACAATTACCCGGCGGGCAGCATTTCCCTGGGCCGGGCGGGCTTAGTCGGACCAAAGATTGGTTAACCGGGGGGAAGACAGAGGGCGCGGCACCGGACGGCCGGCAGCTACCGGAATGGGTGGAGTTCGAGTGGAAAGAATACGTTGCCGATAAAGAGTATTCACAGGAAGAACTGGGTGCGCTTCCTCGGCATGTCGAACGCGTCAACATAAAAGCACGGGTGCCGCAAGACGCGATCGACGAAGCAATACGTTCCAGGCGTGAAGCCCCGCCGGGAAAATTGCCGGACAAAACCCTCTGGCTGTACTTTGTCTGGACCGATGGCGGCATCAAGTTTCACTGGCGGCTCGAGTCTCCGAAAGTGCCGGGCTACATGTTGCGGTCCGGTGGTGATGTGATCGAGAGGCCTTGAAGTCTCCAAAGAATGCCCAGGGCCCTTACTGCCCTGAAGGCAAGAGCGTCAATGTCGGCTACGCCGCGCCAGCCAATCCTCGAACGTGTAACTGAGCCCTTATGAGACGTACCCTGATCAAGTCACTTTTTGCAGGACTCGTCAGCATGCTTGGCGCCGGCTGTGTCGAGGCCGATGAAGGCCCCGGAATGGTTCTGCATTTTGCTTCCCTGAAGGAGGGCGTTACAGTTGCTTGTCGGGGAGGAAATCTTCCCGGGGGGAACCGCTTTCCTGGCCCCGGCGCGATTGGGCGGACTAAAGATTGGCTAAACAACGGGAAGACGGAGGGCGCGGCACCGGACGGCCGGCAATTGCCGGAATGGGTGGAGTTCGAGTGGAAAGAATACGTTGATGAGAAAGAGTATTCGCGGGAAGAACTCTTGGCGCTACCTGTGCATGTCGAACGGATCATTATCCGTGACCGCGTGCCGCAGGACGTGATCGACGAAGCGACCCGTTCCAGGCGTGAAGCAGCGCCGGGGAAATTGCCGGATAAAACGCTCTGGTTGAATTTTGTATGGACCGATGGCGGCATCAAGTTTCACTGGCGGCTCGAATCGCCGAAAGTACCCGGGTATGTGTTGCGGTCCGGTGGCGATGTGATCGGGACGCATTGAAGTCTCCAAAGAATGCTAAGGGCGCTAATTGCCTTGAAGGCAAGAGCGTCGATTTCGGCTACTCCGCTCCAGCCAATCCTCGAACGTGTAACTGCGCCCTGATGAGACGTACCGTAATCAAATCACTGTTTGCAGGACTCGTCGGCATGCTTGGCGCGGGCTGTGACGACGATCAAGGCCCCGGGATGGTGCTGCATTTTGCTTCCCTGAAGGAAGGTATTACGATTATTTGCAGCGGAGGGCGATTGCCTGGCGGGCAGCGTTTCCCCGGACCTGGCGGGCTGAGTCGGACCAAGGATTGGTTAAACAACGGGAAGACTGAAGGGGCGGCACCGGACGGTCGGCAATTGCCTGAATGGGTGGAGTTCGAGTGGAGTGAATACCTTACTGGCAGAGAGTACTCGCGGGAAGAACTCATGGCGCTCCCTGAGCATGTCGAACGGGTCATCATCAGGGACCGCGTGCCGCAGGACGTGATCGACGAAGTGATCCGAGCCATGCGTGAAACCCCTCCAGGAAAATTGCCGGACAAAACCCTCTGGCTGTACTTTGTCTGGACCGATAGCGGCATCAAGTTTCACTGGCGGCTCGAGTCGCCGAAAGTGCCGGGATACATGTTGCGGTCCGGTGGTGATGTGATCGAGAGGCCTTGAAGTCTCCAAAGAATGCCCGGGGCGCTAACTGCCTTGAAGGCAAGAGCGTCAATGTCGGCTACGCCGTGCCAGCCAATCCTCGAACGTGTAACTGCGCCCTGATGAGACGTACCCTGATCAAGTCACTTTTCGCAGGACTCGTCAGCATGCTTGGCGCCGGCTGTGTCGAGGCCGATGAAGGCTCCGGAATGGTTCTGCATTTTGCTTCCCTGAAGGAGGGCGTTACAGTTGCTTGTCGGGGAGGAAATCTTCCTGGGGGAAATCGCTTTCCCGGCCCCGGCGCGATTGGGCGGACTAAAGATTGGCTAAACAACGGGAAGACGGAGGGCGCGGCACCGGACGGCCGGCAATTGCCGGAATGGGTGGAGTTCGAGTGGAAAGAATACGTTGATGAGAAAGAGTATTCGCGGGAAGAACTCATGGCGCTACCTGTGCATGTCGAACGGATCATTATCCGTGACCGCGTGCCGCAGGACGTGATCGACGAAGTGATCCGAGCCAAGCGTGAAGCAGCGCCGGGGAAATTGCCGGATAAAACGCTCTGGTTGTATTTTGTATGGACCGATAGCGGCATCAAATTCCATTGGCGGCTTAGGTCACCGAAAGTACCCGGGTATATGTTGCGGTCCGGTGGCGATGTGATCGGGACGCATTGAAGTCTCCAAAGAATGCTAAGGGCGCTAATTGCCTTGAAGGCAAGAGCGTCGATTTCGGCTACTCCGCTCCAGCCAATCCTCGAACGTGTAACTGCGCCCTGATGAGACGTACCGTAATCAAATCACTGTTTGCAGGACTCGTCGGCATGCTTGGCGCGGGCTGTGACGACGATCAAGGCCCCGGGATGGTGCTGCATTTTGCTTCCCTGAAGGAAGGTATTACGATTATTTGCAGCGGAGGGCGATTGCCTGGCGGGCAGCGTTTCCCCGGACCTGGCGGGCTGAGTCGGACCAAGGATTGGTTAAACAACGGGAAGACTGAAGGGGCGGCACCGGACGGTCGGCAATTGCCTGAATGGGTGGAGTTCGAGTGGAGTGAATACCTTACTGGCAGAGAGTACTCGCGGGAAGAACTCATGGCGCTCCCTGAGCATGTCGAACGGGTCATCATCAGGGACCGCGTGCCGCCGGACGTGATCGACGAAGCGATCCGAGCCAAGCGTGAAGCCGGGCCGGGAAAATTGCCGGATAAAACGCTCTGGTTGTATTTTGTATGGACCGATAGCGGCATCAAATTCCATTGGCGGCTCAGGTCACCGAAAGTACCCGGGTATATGTTGCGGTCCGGTGGTGATGTGATCGAAAGGCCCTGAAGTTTCAAAGGGATGTCGGGCAGCGCAGACTGGCTTGAAGGCAAAGCATCCATTCCGGCTAAGCCGTTCCAGCCAATCCTCAACCGTGTAACTGAGCCCATCTATGAGACGTACCGTGATCAAGTCACTTTTTGCAGGACTCGTCAGCATGCTTGGCGCCGGCTGTGTCGAGGCCGATGAAGGCCCCGGAATGATCCTGCATTTCGCCTCCCTCAAGGAAGGGATTGTAGTCAATTGCAGAGGAGGGCAGTTACCCGGCGGGCAGCGTTTCCCCGGACCTGGCGGGCTGAGTCGGACTAAGGATTGGCTAACCGGCGGCGCGAGCGAGGGCGCTGCGCCGGACGGCCGGCAATTGCCTGAATGGGTGGAGTTCGAATGGACGGAATACATTACTGACAGAGAATACTCGCGGGAAGAACTCATGGCGCTCCCTGAGCATGTCGAACGGGTCATCATCAGGGACCGCGTGCCGCAGGACGTGATCGACGAAGCAATACGTTCCAGGCGTGAAGCCGCGTCAGGCAAACTGCCCGAAAAGACCCTTTGGTTGTATTTCGTCTGGACCGATAGCGGCATCAAATTTCACTGGCGGCTCGAGTCACCGAAGGTGCCGGGCTACATGTTGCGATCCGGTGGCGATGTGCTCGAAAGGCCTTGAACATGGGATGAACAGACCGGGCAGCGTCTGCTAGGCAGGCTGGTCCAGCACCTGACGACGCCGTTAATTTCCGTCCATCAGGTCTTTGCAGATGTTGGCCGCGCCGTCCTTGCCGGCTGCGGCAAGTTGCTGTGACAATTCATCGCTTGCGCCGCTCAGCACTTCGCGGTACTCGGGAGACTGCCGAACCGTTTTTATCCGGGATCGATCCTCCGCATCCAGATGCAGGACCTTGTCGGCGGATTTGCCTTCGAATGCGGCGGGAATGAGCGGACGGCAATGTTTTTCGACTGCGTCGTAGATAGCCAGTTTCTCCGTTAGCGAATAGTCCCAGACGGCGTGGGCATGTAGCGGCGCCAGTGCGCAGCAGCAGAAGGTGGCGTGGAGCAGACCTCGGGACATCGCTTGAGCCTTGCTGGAATGTGGTCCGGCAATTTTAAGCGAAAACCCCGGAAGTCGCGCAATGATGCTGAAGTAGGCAGTCCTGCGTCAGGACAGGCCCAAAGAAAAAGGGATTGCCACGCATGCGGCAATCCCTTCTTGATTCACTGTATGGGCCTGGCGGCCCGCTTCATCAGTTGCGGCGCTTGCGCAGCACGACGACCTTCTTTTTCTTCGGGACGACCTTGATGCTGCCGCGCGAACTCGTCTTGCTCTTCACGCGCAGGCCGCTGCCGGCCTTGATGCGCGGGGCGCGGCTGCTGGCACGCATGCGCACCGGCGCGTTGGCACGGGCGATCGTCGCTTCCTCGCCGCTGAGGTAGCGGCGCACGTTCAGCGCATCGAGGATGCGTGCCGACGAGGCGCTGGCGTTGAGCAGCACCATGGTCGCGTTCTTGCCGGCGGCCTTGATCTTCATGATCAGGCAGCGGCCCGCTTCGCGCGTGTAGCCGGTTTTCGACAGGCCGATATCCCAGCCGTTCGCGCCGACCAGGCGGTTCGTGTTGCGGAATTCGACTTCGCGGCTGTTGATGTTGATCAGGTTCTTCGCGTCGGTGGTGCGGTCGGTGATTTCCGGATAGGTCGCGGCGGCCTGGGCCATCTTGACGAGGTCGGCGGCGGTCGAACGGTTGTTCGGCGACAGGCCGGTCGGCTCTTCGATCGCGGTGTTGTGCATGCCCAGCGCGGCGATCTTGTTGCGCACGGCAGCCTTGAAGGCCTGCACGCCGCCCGGATAGGTGCGGGCCAGCGAGGCGGCGGCACGGTTGTCCGATGACATCAGCGCCAGCTGCAGCACGTCGCCACGCGGAATGCTGGCACCGACCGGCACGCGCGAGCTGCTGTGCTTCAGGGTGTCGACATCGCTGCGGTCGATTTCGATCAGCTCGTTCATGTCCTGCTTCGCGTCCAGGATGACCATGGCGGTCATCAGTTTGGTCAGCGAGGCGATGGGCACGATGGCGCCGGCGTTCTTTTCCAGCAAAATTTTGCCGGTATCATCTTCTACCACCAGCACCGATTGCGATCCGAACGGCACCGCGAATGCGGCAGCAGCGGAGATCGACAACAGGACGGCGGCGAACAGTTTCTTCATCATGGGTGTCGGAATAGGGAGTCGGGTGGATGGCCAGGCGCCGGAGGCGGCGCATGCTTTAACAAAATCTAGCTTTGCGGCAACTACCGAGTGATGAACGATAGCATCATCATTTCTAGCTGTCCATGGCGCACAAGCAAAAACGACGCGACTGTATCGGATTTACCGACAAAAAGGCCCTGCGTGGTAACAGGGCCTTTTTCAATTGGCAAGAAGCTTGTCGGATGGGCCATGCCCTGTGGGAATCCGCCGATGGCGACGGGCGCAAGCGCCGAACACTGCGCCCGGCCGGCGACGCCACCAAAGGCTTACTTTGCCTGGTAAATCTTGTCGAATTCGCCGCCGTCGTCGAAGTGGCGCTTCTGGGCATTGCGCCAGCCGCCGAACAGCTCATCCACCGAGAACAGGGTGACCGGTTTGTAGTTCGCTGCGTACTTCTTCATGACGGCTTCATTGCGCACGCGCAGGAAGTGCTTGGCGCCAATTTCCTGGCCCGATGGCGAGTACAGGAAATTCAGGTAGGCGGTAGCAGGTTTACGCAGCTTGCGGCGATCGACCACCTTGTCCACCACGGCCACCGGCGACTCGGCCAGGATCGAACTCGGCGGGTACACGACTTCGAACTTGTCGCCGAACTCCGCGCGCACCATGCTCACTTCGTTCTCGAAGGTTACCAGGGCGTCGCCGATGTCGCGCTGGGTGAAGGTGGTGGTGGCGGCGCGCCCGCCGGCGTCGAGGATGGGCACGTTCTTGAAGATACGGGTGACCAGCTCGCGCGCCTGCGCTTCGTTGCCGCCTTTCTTCAGTACCGAGCCCCAGGCTGCCAGGTAGGTGTAGCGGCCGTTGCCCGCGGTCTTCGGGTTCGGGATGATGACCTGCACGCCCGGCTTGGCCAGGTCGTCCCACCCCTTGATGCCTTTCGGGTTGCCCTTGCGAACCAGGAAGACCATGGTCGAGTAATACGGAGCGGCGTTGTTCGGGAACTTCTTCGCCCAGTCTTGCGCCACCAGGCCGCGGTCGGCCAGCATGTCGATGTCGTTTGCCTGGTTCATCGTCACCACCGACGCTTCCAGGCCGTCGGCCACGGCGCGCGCCTGCTTGCTCGAGCCGCCGTGCGACTGCTTGATCGTCAGCGTCTCGCCCGTGCTCTGCTTCCAGGTAGCGATGAAGGCCGGATTGATGTCCTTGTACAGTTCGCGCGCGACGTCGTACGAGACGTTGAGCAGCTCAGCCTCGGCCGCGAAGGCGGGCAGGGGGAGGGCGGCGCTCATCGCCAGTGCCAGGACCCAGCGGCGCAGGGGAAGGAATGGTTTGTTCTGCATGTTGTGCTCGCTTCTCGAATGCTATGTGGACAGCTTGCATGTTCCATATATTGGCACGAAAACGGAAGAACAGAATTTTCATATGCTTAGACGCCGGACGCTCTACACAGCCCGGTATGCATGGCTTACGGCAGGGTCTGTATGTTCGGTGTATAGTCCGCACATGGACGCGCCACGCGCTCCAGTAAAGCAAGGCATTGAACGGGTCACTGGGTCAAGATTCATGGGTATCGATATTCGCAAGGCAACACCGGAAGACGCGGCCGCCGCCTGCAGCCTGCTGCGCCGCTCGATCGAGGAGGGTTGCGAGCTCGACCATCGCGGCCGTCCCGACATCCTCGCAGCCTGGCTCGGCAACAAAACGCCTGAAAACGTTGCTACCTGGTTCGCCGCGCCGACGAACTACGCGGTGCTGGCCGAGCGCGACGGCGAGCTGCTGGGCATGGCGCTGCTGACCCAGGCCGGCAAGCTGGCGCTCTGTTATGTACAGCCGGAAGCATTGCGCCTTGGTGTGGGCCGCGCCCTGCTCGCTGCGGTGGAAACACAGGCGCGCGCCTGGAACATCGGCAAGCTGCACCTGCAAAGCCCGGGCAGCGCCGCCACCTTCTTCGAACGCCACGGCTATACCAATGCCGGCCTGGACAAGGCCTGCTTCGGGCTCGAATGCAATTTGCTCTGGAAACAGCTCGATGCCGCGCCTGGCAAGGGTGAGCCGCGCTCCAAGCGTTTTTGCAATTGCAGTCAGTAATCGATAGATATCAGCAAAAAGCGGCGAGAAAGCAACAACGCACGTCTTTTGTCGGGCAAGTCCTTGCGCTATAGTACTGCCTCCGAAATGACGAGTTCGCTATGGCTTCCCGCAGAGATTTTCTTCAACATGGCATGCGCCTGTCCGCCCTGGGTGTCCTGGCCCCGTTGGTCCCTGGCCAGGCCGATGCGGCCTCCCAGGCCGCGCCCGCCGACCTGACACCGCCCCCCGACCTGTTCGACGCCCAGCTGCTCGACCTCGACTTCTGGGTCAAGCCGCGCACCCTGACCCTTACCCGTCCCGCCAGCGGCGAGCGCGCCAGGCTGCTGTACTGGAAAGATGGTGAAGTGATCGATTCGGCCTACCAGGAACTGTGCCACCTGCTGCGTGACGTCAACGGCCGCGAGACCGCGCCGATCGACCCGAAGCTGCTCGAAATGCTGTGGGGCACCCAGGCTTTCATTGCGCGCTACGGCCTCGAGCAGCCGCTCGAGATCCTGTCCGGCTACCGCACCCCGGCATCGAACAAGCGCCTGATCGAAGCCGGCGTGCCGGCCGCGCGCAAGTCGCTGCACATGGAAGGCAAGGCCGCCGATGTCCGTATTTCCAGCCTGACAGAAGAAGTCCTGGGCGGACTCGTGCGCAGCTTCCGCCAGGGGGGAGTGGGGTATTATTACCGTTCCGGACCGAAGGGCGGCTGGATCCATGCCGATACCGGGCTGAACCGTACCTGGAAGGGCTGATCCGCGGGCAGTGCGCCGGGGACGCCAATCGCAAACTTGCATGGCTTTTTGCTGTCGTAAGGACCGGGGCGGCAGCGCATGTTGCCAGCCCACCGACGCATCTTTCCAAGGAGAAGCTCATGGCAACGATGAATGCACCCACGATGGATCGCAGGACCGGCGCCGATCGACGCACTACCCTGCGCGAAGGCCGCTCGGCCATGTCAGCACTGGATTACCTGGCGATGGCGCTGCTGATCATTGGCGGCCTGAACTGGGCCATGGTCGGCCTGTTCGAGGTCGACATGGTGGCCACCATCTTCGGCCCCGGCAGCGCGGCCTCGCGCCTGATCTACGTGGTGGTCGGCCTGGCTGCGCTGTATTCGCTCTACACGACGGCGAAGATGGCCGGCGCCAGGCGGCATTGACCGCGCCGTCGACGCGTGACGGCACGGCAGGCGCTCCAGCCTCCAGCGGGCAGGCAAGCTTGCGCATCGGACTGATCTCCGATACCCACGGCCTGCTGCGCCCGGAGGCGCTCAGTTTCCTGGCCGGCTGCGACCACATCGTCCACGGCGGCGATATCGGCCCGGCCGCCATCCTCGAGCGCCTGGCCGAACTGGCGCCACTGACTGTCGTGCGCGGCAACAATGACCGCGAGGCCTGGGCGCGTGCGATTCCCGTCGGCGCGCGGCTCGATGTCGGCGCGATCGCGCTGTATGCCATCCACGACCTGAAGGAACTCGACATCGACCCGCTTGCCGCCGGCATCCGCGTGGTCGTGTCCGGCCATTCGCACCGGCCCTCCTGCCGCGAGCGCGACGGCGTGCTCTACATTAATCCCGGCAGCGCCGGCCGCCGCCGCTTCAGCCTGCCGGTTTCCGCCGCCGAACTGGTGGTGGACGGCGACATCGTCCGTCCGCGCATCGTCACCCTGGTCGATTCCTGAGCCGGTCGCGCGCCTCGAGTCCGCGCACGAAGGAGGGCGAAATACCGTACCATGTACGCTTTCGCTTTTGCTCTTTCCGTTTTTCCTCACGATGACCATTCCCGCAGAACAGCCACGCTTCCGCCCGCGTCCCTGGATCCATCTCGAAACCCCGCAGGACGTCGACCTCTGGATCGACGAGCACAACGCGGCGATGCAGGAACTGATCCAGCCGCAGGAAACGGGCGTGGGCATCTGCTTCACGCTGGCCGAGGGCGGCAACATCTACATGCAGACCCATGAAGACGCGGTGGTGCTCGACGTCGACGAGGATGCGGCGTGGATCGCGCCCCTGATCGTGGCCGCCACTGGTGCCGAGCCGCCGCCCGGTTCCTATTGGCTCTTGCCGGCAGACCGGCTGGTGCAGCTCATCATTGGCCTGTCCAGCCTGGTGGCCAGCACCACCCTGGTGGTAGGCCACCGCTTCGGGTCGCGCGGCCGCAGGACGGCCTACTGACGCACGAGGTGCGGGCGGCCGTTGGACGCGCAGGCAGAGGGGACCTGCCTACCCTACAGCATTTTTTCTCGCGCCCGCTCGGCGACGAGCCGGCTTATCGGTTATAAAAGCGGTTGGCTCAACAACGAAGACGAGCGATACCGATGCGCACGAATTCCTCCCCAGTTTCCCGCCGCCGTACCATTGCGCGCGGCATGCTCTCCGCATTGCTGGTACTCGGCGCGTGTCTTCCAGCCGCGGCTGCCGACCTGCTGGACGCAGCGAGGGCGCGCGGCACCCTGCGCATCGCCATGGAAGGCACCTATCCGCCGTTTAACTTCAAGGACGGCAAGACCGGCCAGCTGGCCGGCTACGATGTCGATGTCGCCAAGGCCGTTGCCGCGAAGCTCGGCTTGAAGCCGGAGTTCGTCACCACCGAATGGTCGGCCATCCTCGCGGGCCTGGCGGCGGGCAAGTACGACGTCATCGTCAGCCAGGTCGGCATCAACCCCAAGCGCGAGCAGACCTTCGACTTCTCCCAGCCCTACACCTATTCGGCGCCGCAACTGATCGTGCGCCGCAACGACAATGCCCGCTATGCCAGCCTGGCCGACCTCAAGGGCCGCAAGCTCGGCGTGGGGCAGGGCAGCGTCTACGAGCAGCAGGCCCGCGCCGTGCCCGGCATCGAAGTGCGCAGCTACCCGGCCGCGCCTGAAAATTTGCAGGACCTCGCCTTCGGCCGTGTCGACGCCGCCCTCAACGATAGCCTGATGGTGTCTTACCTGCTGAAGAATTCGCAGCTGCCGATCAAGGCCGGCGCGCGCGTCGGCGCCGTCGAGCGCATGGGCATCGCCATGCGCCGCGGCAGCCCGAAATTCAAGGCGGCGGTCGACGCGGCACTGGCGGAGCTGGCCCGCGACGGCAGTTTGAAGGCGATGTCGACACGCTGGTTCGGCGTCGACGCCAGCCGCCCCGCGCCCTGATGGACCTGTTTGCCCTGCTGCGGGATGCGGCGCCGACCATGCTTGCCGGTGCCGGCTACACCTTGCTGTTCGCGCTGGCCGCGATGGTGGGTGGCCTGGCCATCGGCGTGCCGGTGGCGCTGCTGCGCATCGCACCCTGGACGCTTCTGCGTTGGCCGGCTGCCCTGTACGTGAGCCTGATGCGCGGAACGCCCTTGCTGGTGCAGATCTTCGTCATCTACTACGGCCTGCCCAGCATCGGCATCGAATTCACGCCGGTGACGGCGGGCGTGCTGGCGCTGTCGCTCAACAGCGGCGCCTACCTGTCGGAAAGCCTGCGCGGCGCCATCCTCAGCATTTCTCAGGGCCAGTGGCGCGCCAGCTTCAGCCTGGGCCTGGGCTACGGCCAGACCCTGGCCCATATCGTGCTGCCGCAGGCATTGCGGGTAGCGGTTCCCTCGATGAGCAATACCCTGATCAGCCTGATCAAGGACACCTCGCTGGTATCGGTCATCACCATGACGGAGCTGATGCTGGCCACCAAGGAAGCGATCGCCACCACCTTCCAGCCGCTGCCGCTCTACCTCGCCGCCGCCGCGATCTACTGGGCGCTGAGCCTGGTGTTCGAGCAGGTCCAGCGCCTGCTTGAGCAGCGCCTGAACCGCGCCCACCAGGCCGGGCGCTAGCCGCACGCTCGCCGGAAGCCGCCATGTTCGAACTCAGCCAGCTGCGCTGCTTCGTCGCCGTTGCCGAGGAATTGCACTTCAGCCGCGCGGCCGAGCGACTGAACATGACGCAGCCCCCGCTGTCGCGCCAGATCCGCCTGCTCGAGCACCATGTCGGCGCCCGGCTCCTCGAGCGCAACAGCCGCACCGTGCGCCTCACCGCCGCCGGCAAGGCCTTCTTTCCGGAAGCGGCGCGCATCCTGCGCCTGGCCGACGAAGCGACCTTCACGGCACGGCGCGTGGCCAAGGGCGAGCAGGGCACGCTGGCCATCGGTTTCACGGGCGGTGCCGGCTACAGCCTGCTGCCGGAAGTCGTGCGGCGCCTGCGCGAGCACTCGCCAGGCGTCGCCCTCACGCTCAAGGAACTGGTCAGTACCGCCCGTGTGGAAGCGCTGAACGCCGGCCAGCTCGACCTCGGCCTGATGCGCCCGCATGCCCTCGGTGGCGAGTTCGACACGGCCTTGCTCGCCACCGAAGCGCTGATGCTGGCCATTCCCGCCGCCGAGGCCGCGAACTGGCCGCTCGAGCCCCCCCTGTGGCCGACCTGCACGGCAAGCCCTTCGTGATGTACTCGGCGCACGAGGCGCGCCCCTTCCATCAAATGCTGAGCAGCCGCTTCGAGCGCGAGGGCGTGGTACCCGACATTGTCGAACACATCGGCCAGGTGCACACCATGCTGGCGCTGGTCAATGCCGGCATCGGCGTGGCCCTGATCGCGGAGGGAGCAACGCGCCTGCACTTCGACGGCATCGTCGTGCGGCGCGTGGAGACCGAGCCCGTGCGCATGGTCGGCGCCTGGCGGCGCGATAACGACAATCCCATTCTCGGGCTGTTCAAGCGCGAGATCGTTCCCAGTTTCCAGGCCGGCTAGAAGGACCGGCAGGAACTGTGGCTTGTTCTATTGGCAACAACCTCATACGCTGCGCTGCAGCGAGCGTTCGCAATGACCGGAAGCGGAAGACCGTTCCTGCCTCTTTGACTTCACTGGACGGCAATCATGGGATTTGTCCTGTTCATCATTATCTGGCTGACGGTTTCGCTCATGCTCTACGCCTTGCTGTGGGCGGTATGCATACGCCGTTTTGGCAGAGTTGGCATGTCGGTTTTCAATCTTGGCTTGTCCGTCATCCTGAGCCCCGGGGTGGGGGCCGGCGCGCATCGTGCCTTTGCTTTCCCAGGCGGACTTGCCGTGCTAATGACTGGCATGAGCGATAGCTCGGAAGCTTTTCCATCTCTTAATTTGATGATGTGGATGCTGACCTTCCTGATATTCTCGATCGTTAGCTGGTATGCGAAAAAATACGATACCGCTAAATAGAATGACGATCCTTTATATGAGCCGACGTCGCAAACGCGGGTGTCATTGCCCCGCATTCAAATAAGGACATTCTGTCGGATTTCTCTAATATCGAGCTGGCTTTCCGGTAGCTGTGCTAGGAACACTTCATGCTATCGATCTTCTTGAACTCCGCATCGAATCGGCTCTTCCAGTTGGCTCGCTCCTCCTTGTTGTCTGCGTCGATTGCTGCGTTAGCGTAGCTTCTCAACGAGCCGATGAGGGTTCGACACGGTCCATGAGGCAGCATGGACTCGTCGGTGATCGAAGCATCGATGAGCTGTTTCTTCTTGAATGCCGCAAGGACTGCCTCCAGGACGGCCTTTTTTGCTGGTGCATTGATCGGCTCGGCTAAATGCGCCAGATGCGATTCGTCGCAAGATTCCCTGTCAATATGTCGCACGTCCCAGGAATCACCGTTCCGCTCTAATACTGCCCACGAGCTGCCGCCGTACCCGCCGTAGGAATTCTTGGCATTGTATTTGATACAAGCGAAATTCTTGTACTGAATGATCTCGCCCCATTTCGCCGAGTCGGGGTCTTTTAAACGTCCGCGTACGGCGGTCTTGATGCCATCGTCAAATAGAGCTTGACCACAGCCGCCGAGCGCGGCAGCTATTGCCGCTAGTAAGAACACATTACGCATCATTTGTATCATTATTTCGGTAGTGCAATATTATTATCTTATTGGAATGATGTCCAGCCTTGAATGCGATAAAAGACACCCAAGAGCTAGCGCAACCTGTGGCGTGCCGCACACTCGCACGGAAAGCTTTTCAAAGGGTTCAGCCGCTAATCGAAGCTCAGTTTCCCGCGTCGCGGAACATCGCTGACGGCGATGCCTACGCGTTGAAGTTCGCGTAGCACTAAAGGAGTCCGATTAGTCTGTTACACCGGCGAATCGACTCATCGATTCAATCCTTGAATCGGACACGTCAACCATTGGTTTGTTGACGCATGGGTCCCCCGCCTATGATGGTTTTCATGGGAGAAGATCATGAAGTGCGGCATCGACCGCACCAGGTCTTGCACCACATCGACATGGAGACAGGCATGAAGGCAGGCATACTCGCGCTCGGCGCAGGACTCGCGCTCGGCAGCACGGCCGTCCAGGCACAAACGAAGGTCACCATCTACGGCATTGCCGACGCCGCCTTCGTGGGCGAGCGTGGCGGCGCCACAGGCAGCACCAGCAGGATCACCAGCGGCGCGGCATCGGCCTCGCGCATCGGCTTTCGCGGCAGCGAACAACTCGGCGATGGCCTCTCCGCCTTCTTCACCCTCGAGACCGGCACGAAGATCGACACCGGCGCCGTCGATGCGGCCGGCACCATCTTCAACCGCCAGGCCTTTGTCGGCGTCGAGGGCAGCCTGGGCAAGCTTGCGCTCGGCCGCCAGTACACGCCCTGGCACACCACGCTGGCAACGGTCGCCGACCCTTTCGGCACCGGCTACGCGGGCACGTCGAAAAACCTCTTCCCCGATTTCGGCAGCAATGTCCGCACCAGCAATACGGTGACCTACGCCTCGCCGGTCATCAACGGTGCGAGCGTGGAATTGGCCTACAGCGCGGGGGAGGGGGGCGACAGCGCCAGTGGACGCCAGTTCGGCGGCGCTGTCGGTTGGGCTGGCGGCCCGCTGGTGCTGCGCTTCGCCTACAACAGCAAGAACGCGGAAAACGCCATCGGCCTGCCAAACGGAGGACGCGGTTGCAATACCTTGCTGGCCGTTGCCTACGACCTGAAGTTGGCCAGGCTGCATGCGGGCTACGGTATCGACCGCGGCCACAACAGCGCGCCGCTGGGCAACCCGAACAATCCGTATGGTGGGGTGGCGCCGATGGCGTCAACGGATGGCCGCGAACTGCTGCTGGGCTTGAGCGCACCGCTCCAGGGCGGCACATTGATGTTCTCGGTCATGCACAAGGACGACCGCGGCGCCCTGGACCAGGACGCGAGCAGTTGGGGCATCGCTTATCTGTACGCGCTCTCGAAACGCACCGGCCTGTATGCCGCCTACGGCCATATCCGCAACCGCAACGGCGCCGGCTATACGGTCGCCAACAACACCGAGGCCGGCAGCGGCCACACCGGGACAAATCTCGGCATGCGCCACAGCTTCTAGGGCGTCGATTCAATTCCTGGATCGATCACGTCAAGCATTGGTTTGTTTGCAAGGGGACGGGTGCCCATGATGGATTCACATGAAAACGCGCAGCAGCTGCTGCCACCGGCCCTGGCCAGCCGCTCCCATTGCGGGCAACAACAACTTCAGGAGACAAACGTGGAACAAGCACAGCAACCAATGCCGGCCATGGCGGCGCCAGCGACAGGCAAGCAAGCGTCGCAGGCGCGCTGGATGATCCTCGCGGTCCTCTTCATGGTCACCACCATCAACTATGCCGACCGCGCGACGATTTCGATCGCCGGGCCCGAAATCAAGAAGGCGCTCGGCCTGTCCCCGGTCGAGATGGGCTACGTCTTCTCGGCCTTTGCCTGGTCCTATGTCCTGGCCCAGCTGCCCGGCGGCTGGCTGCTCGACCGCTTCGGCTCGAAGATCACCTATTTCTTCAGCATCTTCCTGTGGTCGCTGTTCACGGTATTCACCGGCGCGGTCGGCTTCTTCACGGGCGGCGCGGCCGTAGCGATGCTCTTCCTGCTGCGCTTTGCGGTCGGCGCGGCCGAAGCCCCTTCGTTCCCGGGCAACAGCCGCATTACCTCCGCCTGGTTCCCCATGCATGAACGCGGCCTGGCCTCGGCCATCTTCAATTCGGCCCAGTACTTCGCCACCGTGCTGTTCGCGCCCATCATGGGCTGGCTGGTGCACTCCCACGGCTGGCAGAGCGTGTTCTACGTGATGGGTGGCCTGGGCATCGGCATGGCCTTCATCTGGCTCAGGACCATTCACTCGCCCAAGGACCCCCGTCGATCAATGCGGAAGAACTGCGCTACCTGCAGGAAGGCGGCGCCCTGGTCGACATCGATGGTGCCGGGCGCGGCGTCCAGCCGCCCAGCGTGGGCACGCTCTCCTGCATCAAGGAGATGCTCGGCAACCGCATGCTGCTGGGCGTGTACATCGGCCAGTATTGCATCACCACGCTGACCTACTTCTTCCTGACCTGGTTCCCGGTCTACCTGGTGCAGGAGCGCGGCATGACGATCCTGAAGGCCGGCTTCGTCGCCTCGCTGCCGGCGATCGCGGGCTTCCTCGGCGGGATCGCAGGAGGCTGGATGTCGGACCGCCTCTCGAAAGCCGGCTACTCGCTGTCGACCGCACGCAAGCTGCCGATCGTGACCGGCATGCTGCTGTCGATGTCCATGATCGCGTGTAACTACATCGAGACCGACACCCTGGTCGTGGCCGTCATGTCGCTCGCCTTCTTCGGCAAGGGCATCGGTGCGCTGGGCTGGGCGGTGGTGGCGGACACCTCGCCGAAAGAGGCTGGCGGCCTGTCGGGAGGCCTGTTCAACACCTTCGGCAATACCGCCGGCATCACGACGCCCATCGTCATCGGCTACATCGTGCAGGGGACGGGCTCCTTCGCCGGCGCCCTGGTCTACGTGGGCGCCAACGCGGCACTGGCCATCTTCTGCTACCTGTTCATCGTGGGCGATATCAAGCGCGTCACCCTCGTCAAATCGCTCTGCAAGTAATCCATTTATATCGAGTCCACCCATGCATACCACGCAATCGAACAAGACCGTATCAGGCGCCCCGACCATCACCGACCTGCGCGTCGTTCCCGTCGCCGGCCGCGACAGCATGCTGCTGAACCTGTCCGGCGCACATGGCGCCTGGTTCACCCGCAACATCGTGATCCTCACCGACAGCGCCGGCAACACCGGCCTGGGCGAAGTACCGGGCGGCGAAAAGATCCGCCAGACCATCGAGGATGCGCGCTCCCTCGTCGTCGGCAAGACCCTGGGCGAGTACAACAACGTGCTCAATGCCATGCGCGCCGCCTTCGCCGAGCGCGACGCGGGCGGGCGCGGCCAGCAGACCTTCGACCTGCGCGTCGCGATCCACGCCGTCACCGCGGTGGAATCGGCCCTGCTCGACCTGCTCGGCCAATTCATGAACGTGCCGGTGGCGAGCCTCCTGGGCGAAGGCATGCAGCGCGACGCGGTCGAGATGCTGGGCTACCTGTTCTACGTGGGCGACCGCAACAGGACCGACCTGGACTACCGCGCCGAGCCGGACGCCGGCGACGCCTGGTTCCGCCTGCGTAACGAGGAAGCCTTGACGCCGGAAGCCATCGTGCGCCTGGCCGAAGCGACCCAGGCGCGCTATGGCTTCAACGATTTCAAGCTCAAGGGCGGCGTCTTCTCGGCCGACGCCGAGATGGACGCCATCGTCGCACTGCACGAGCGCTTCCCCGGGGCGCGCGTCACGCTCGACCCGAACGGCGGATGGTTATTAAAGGACGCGATCCGCGTCTGCCGCGACAAGCACGGCATCCTGGCCTATGCCGAGGATCCCTGCGGCGCCGAGGACGGCTTTTCGAGCCGCGAAGTGATGGCCGAGTTCCGCCGCGCCACCGGCCTGCCGACCGCCACCAACATGGTCGCTACCGACTGGCGCCAGATGGCCCATTCGATCCAGTTGCAGTCGGTCGACATCCCGCTGGCCGACCCGCACTTCTGGACCATGCAGGGTTCGGTGCGCGTGGCCCAGCTGTGCCAGATGTTCGGCCTGACCTGGGGCTCGCACTCGAACAACCACTTCGACATCTCGCTGGCGATGTTCACCCACGTCGGCGCCGCGGCGCCGGGCAAGGTCACGGCGATCGACACCCACTGGATCTGGCAGGACGGTCAGCGCCTCACGAAAGAACCTTTGAGGATCGTCGGGGGCATGGTGAAGGTGCCGGAAAAGCCGGGACTGGGCATCGAAATCGACATGGCGGAACTGGAAAAGGCGCACCAGGCCTACAGGAACATGGGCTTGGGCGCGCGCGACGACGCGGCCGCGATGCAGTTCCTGGTGCCGGGCTGGAAGTTCGATGCCAAGCGGCCTTGCCTGGTACGCTAGGGTCGGTCAGGGGCTTGCCTGGGGGCCGTCCGGGTCCAGCCGTGCCCAGCCCATGGCGGTCGGCTGCCAGCCCGCGCGCTCGAGCAGACCGCTCACATGCCGGTACAGGGGATCGGCCGATGCAGCCGTCCCGAGGTGGAGGAAGTCCGTGGCGAGCGAGCCGAAGGCGACACCGGTGGGCGCCGGATCCTCCCAGGCCTCGTACAACTCGAATTGCGCTTCGACCGGGATGCTGTGGATCCAGTAGGGAAGGACGGCGAACATGCGCAGCACGCGGACCTGTTCGCCCCGGATCAACAGCACCGTCAGCAAAAAGAAGGGCGAGAGGAGCAGGGCCGCGCAGTAGCCGAGGATGGCCTTCCAGCCCATGCAGGGCACGACATACAGTGCACAAAGGCCGAGCACGATGATGGCCATCGAATCGGGCATCACGACGAGATCGGACTGGCCAAGCCGGAAAGGGCGCCACCAGCTGTACAGCCTGGCTATCGGACGCAGGAAGGATCGGGGGCGGAGACGCGCCGGGCGCGGCCTGTCTGCTTTTCCTTGCATGTGCTTTCGGCCGCTGTCCGTTGTCGATAGGGTGCGCGGGCGGCAGGCGTGGCCACCGCGCGATGGATACAGTGTACGGGCCTGCTTGCTTTCTTGGCAAGTGCATTTAGGCAATAACCAGAAAGGAGGAATTGACAGGTGGCGGCGTGGATATGGTAGGCTTTGCAACGTTGCTGATTTGAAACGGTGTGCGGATCGGCTCCTTTACCGCCTTTGTCTCGCACCGCTTCATCCAGGGAAACCATGTCCAGATCCGCCTTCAGTGCGAAAGCCTTTGCCGCCTACCTGTTCGTCCTCGGCGCCTGTCTCGTCGTCGTGCCGAACACGCTGCTGAGCCTTTTCGGCATTCCCCCCAGCCCCGATGTCTGGGTACGTGTCGTCGGCCTGACCGTCTTCATGCTGGGCGTCTACGCCTGGGTCTCGGCCAACTACAAGCCCTTCCTCGAAGCCTCGGTCTACACCCGCGCCGTCGTCTTCGCCGTCCTCACCTGCTTCGCCTTGCTCGACCTGGGCAGTCCCATGCTGGCCGTGTTCGGCCTTGCCGACCTGGGCGGCGGCCTGTGGACCTGGTTCGCGCTGCGCGCCGATGCGCGCGCGGACCAGCCGCGATTCGCGGCTGGGGCGTAAGAGCTTGCATCGTCTCGCCGTACGCTCGTACTGTCCTCGACGATGCGCCTTGCCCTGAAGCGTTTGTCAGGCACGCTCAGTCCGATCGCCGCGCCGGCTGTTCCGGCACCGTACCGCGCGAAGCCAGGACTTCACGCCACGGTATTGCCCCTGCGAGTACGGGTTCGACGCGACCCTGGTGCGATCAAATCCCGTCGAAGAGTTTGTACCAGAACTCATCGCCGTACTTCAAGGCCAGGTAGCCGCACACGCACATCGGCACGAGGAACGCGAGTACCGCAAAGCCGGTCGAGGACGGCGCCGACGCGATGACGAGGACCAGCCCGATGAAGAAACCGAGCAGGGCGCCGCAGCCGAAGCGGCTCACCCGTTCCGCTTCGCTGATTTCCGGTCCTTCCGTTACTTCAGGTTCCATGTCGAACAGGCCTGTTGGAATACACGCATTCCATACCGGGCTGCCGCGATGTCGTCATGGCTGGAAAGCGTAGCGTGGAGTCCTGACTCCACGCCTCTTTCGTACCGCACCGGACCCGCATCCCGGGGGATAAAAGAAAGGGCGCCATTGGCGCCCGTTCCTCATGCAGCTTGCGCTTACATGTTCGGATAATTCGGCCCGCCGCCGCCTTCCGGCGTCACCCAGACGATGTTCTGGGTCGGATCCTTGATGTCGCAGGTCTTGCAGTGCACGCAGTTCTGGGCGTTGATCTGCAGGCGGTCCTGGCCGGCATCCGTCTTCACGTACTCGTACACGCCCGCCGGGCAGTAGCGCTGCTCGGGGCCGGCGTACTTCGCCAGGTTGACGTCCACCGGGATGCTGGCATTCTTCAGCGTCAGGTGCACCGGCTGGTCTTCGGCATGGTTGGTGTTCGAGATGAACACCGACGACAGGCGGTCGAAAGTCAGCTTGCCATCCGGCTTCGGATACACGATCGGCTTGAAGTTCGAGGCCGGTTGCAGGCACTCGTGGTCGGCATGCTTGTGGCGCAGCGTCCAGGGGGCCTTGCCGCGGAAGACGATCTGGTCGATGCCGGTCATGAGGGTGCCCATGTACAGGCCCTTGCCCATCCACGGCTTGAAGTTGCGCGCGGCGTGCAGTTCCTTGTACAGCCAGGACTGCTCGAAAGCGGCCGGGTAGCTGGCCAGTTCGTCGTGCTGGCGGCCGGCGCCCAGTGCCGCGAAGGCCGCTTCGGCTGCCAGCATGCCGGTCTTGATCGCGCCGTGGCTGCCCTTGATGCGGCTGGTGTTGAGGAAGCCGGCATCGCAGCCGATCAGGGCGCCACCCGGGAACACGGTCTTCGGCAAGGATTGCAGGCCGCCGGCCGTGATTGCGCGCGCGCCGTAGGAGATGCGCTTGCCGCCTTCGAAGAACTTGCGGATCTCCGGGTGGGTTTTGTAGCGCTGGAATTCCTCGTAGGGCGACAGGTAGGGGTTCTGGTAAGCCAGGCCGACGATGAAGCCGACGGCCACCTGGTTGTTCTCCAGGTGGTACATGAAGGAGCCGCCATAGGTGCTGTTGTCCAGCGGCCAGCCGGCGGTGTGGATGACCAGGCCCGGCTTGTGCAGGGCCGGGTCGATTTCCCACAGTTCCTTGATGCCGATGCCGTAGGACTGCGGGTCCTTGCCCTTGTTCAGGTCATACTTGACCATCAGCTGCTTGCCGAGGTGGCCGCGCGAACCTTCGGCGAAGAAGGTGTATTTCGCGTGCAGCTCCATGCCGAGCTGGAAGGCATCGGTCGGCTTGCCTTCGCGGTCGACACCCATGTTGCCGGTCGCGACACCCTTGACCGAACCATCGTCGTTGTACAGGATTTCGGCGGCGGGGAAGCCCGGGAAGACTTCGACGCCCAGGCTTTCCGCCTGCTGGCCGAGCCAGCGCACCACGTTCGCCAGCGAGACGATGTAGTTGCCGTGGTTGGTCAGCATCTTCGGCATCATGAACGACGGCGTGGTGCGCGCTTTCGTCTCGGTCAGGAACAGCATGCGGTCTTCGGTGACCGGGGTGTTGAGCGGCGCGCCCAGTTCCTTCCAGTTCGGGAACAATTCGTTCAGGGCAATCGGATCCATGACCGCGCCCGACAGGATGTGGGCGCCGACTTCACCGCCTTTTTCCAATACGCAGACCGAGACTTCCTGGCCTTTCTCAGCGGCGAGCTGCTTCAGGCGGATGGCTGCCGACAGGCCGGCCGGGCCGCCGCCGACGATGACAACGTCGTACTCCATTGCTTCGCGCGGGCCGTATTGTTCGAGGATGTTGGTTGCGTCTGTCATGGTTTTGGTATGGTTAGGAAAATTTAAGCACGAGTGTGCGGGTTTTTGGGGCCGATTGCAACTTGGGCAGGCATTTTAGGGCCAATATTAGATGTGTTTATCTAATGCCCGCGATCTGTGACATCATTATGCCTTGATCACCATCCGTGCCGCAGCACATCAGGACAGGAGCAAACGTGGGCATCGAAGTCAACTTTGAAGGAAAAATCGCGATGGTGACGGGCGCCTCGAGCGGCCTGGGGGCGCGCTTCGCGAAAGCGCTGGCCGGCGCCGGCGCCAGGTGGTGCTGGCTTCGCGCCGCACCGAACGCCTGAAGGAGCTGCGCGCCGAGATCGAGGCCGACGGCGGCGCCGCCCACGTCGTCAACCTCGACGTGACCAGCCTGGACAGCATCAAGTCGGCCATTGCCCATGCCGAGACCGAAGCCGGCCCCATCGACATCCTCGTCAACAATTCCGGCGTGCAGAACACCCAGCGCCTGCTCGACGTGACCGAGGACGATTACCAGTACATCATGGACACCAACCTGCGCGGCGCCTTCTTCGTGGCGCAGCAGGCGGCCAAGCGCATGATCCAGCGCGCCAAGGGCGACCCGCGCAAGCAGCACCGCATCGTGAATATCGCCTCGGTCGCGGGCCTGCGCGTGCTGCCGCAGATCGGCGTGTACTGCATGAGCAAGGCTGGCGTGGTGCAGATGACGAAGGCGATGGCGGTCGAATGGGGCAAATACGGCATCAACGTCAATGCCATCTGCCCCGGCTATATTTCGACCGAAATGAACGAGGATTATTTCGAGACCGAGCAGGGCAAGAAACTGATCGAGCTGCTGCCGCGGAAGCGCCCCGGCAAGCCGGAAGACCTGGACGGCCTGCTCCTCTTGCTGGCCGCCGAGGAGGCGCATTTCATCAATGGCGCCATCATTACCGCCGACGACGGCATGACGGCCCAATGACAACGTAAATCGCCGCAGCGTAGAATATGGGAAGCGGGCGCCGGCAGCGGCGCCTTTTCTATTTATTGATTGGAAGTGCAATACGAAGCATGAGTAACAGGAAGTTGGTCCACACGATGCGCATGCCGGTGCGCTGGGGCGACATGGACGCGATGGGCCATGTCAATAACACGGTTTATTTCCGCTATATCGAAACGGCGCGTATCGCCTGGCTGGAGCAGGTGGGCGCCTTGCCCGATCCGACGGCTACCGGCCCGGTGCTGGTCAATGCCCAATGCGCGTTCATCAAACAACTGAAGTATCCGGCCGAGATCGAAGTCACGTCCTGGGTGGGGCCGCCCGGCCGTTCGAGTTTCGAGGTCTCGCACGAGATTCGCCTGGTCGGCGCCGATGGCACGGCCGGCGCGCTGCATGCGCAAGGCGCGGCAAAAATCGTCTGGGTGGATTTCGCGGCAGAGAAGTCGGTGCCGCTGCCGGACGCGATACGCGAACTGCTGCCGTCTGCCGCGCAAGCGTCATGACAATGCGATGAAGGGAAATGGAAAAGCGCCTTGAGGGGCGCTTTTTTCGTTACCGGATTCGATTCCCGCCGGCTGCGCTGAAATGCTGCGCCGTGACAATCGGTGAGTATTTTTCGTCTTTTGGTGTGGCACTATCCGGTTTTTGCCCGCCGCCCCCCATTCAGCGTGTCTCGATGACGGCTATTCCCGCTGCCGCAAGGGTTCTCGTCAAATCCATCAATTTCAACCGCATCGTGTACTTATGTCACACGAATTTGCTATTAACTGGAAAAACGCGGGATTTCCGCCTTTTTTGCATAGACGAAATACTCTATCTGTTGCGAAACGGTCCGTTGCAGTGCAGCGAATGTTCCGCCGGGCAAAACCAGCGATTATAATTTGGGTTCAATTTCCTGCGCGCACGATTGCATTTCTACTTTTTCTACTCTACCTGCCATGTCTAAAAATGAGGTCTCTTTCTCGATTGCCCGCCACGCGGCCTGGGCGCCGGGCGTGACCTCGTCTGCGCGCTGGAGCGAGTGGGCCGCGCAGCCATGGCGCATCGAACCTGGAGAAGGGCCGAAGCTTGCGGCCATGCCCGCGATGCTGCGCCGTCGTGCTGGACTGCTGGGCCGCATGGCGCTCGAAGTCGCGTATGACTGTCTCGGACAGGAAGCCGACGTGCCGACGGTATTCTGCTCGCGCCACGGCGAAGTCGGGCGTGCCATCGGCCTCCTGCAGGACCTGGCGCGTGGCGAACCGCTCTCGCCAACCGCTTTCGGCCTGGCGGTGCATAACGCCAGCGCCGGCCTGTTTTCGATCGCGCGCGCCGACCGTGCCAACCACATTGCGCTGGCCGCCGGCTCGGCCAGCGTCGAACACGCCGTCATCGAAGCATGCAGCCTGCTCGCCGACGGCGCCCCAAGCGTGCTGCTGGTGGCCTGCGACGAGCCGCTACCGGCGCTGCTGTCGTCTTTCGAGGACTGCGACGAGCAGCCGTACGCATTTGCTGGGTCATGGTGCCGGCAGGCGAGCGTCCGCTGCGCCTGTCCTGGCGCCGCGAAGAGCAGGAAGCGGCGCCCTCGGCCACGCCCGGCGGCCTGGAAGTGTTGCGCTTCCAGCTGGGTGAAGCCGATCGTCTGGAACGCGGCGCGGGCGCGCAGCGCTGGACCTGGAGCCGCAATGCTTGAGAAGCTGGGCCTTTGCTGGCGCGTGCTCGCGACCGGCCTCAGTTTCGCCGTCTTCGGACTGGGCGGGTTGGTGCTGCGCGTGATCGTGTTCCCCCTGCTGGCGCTATGCGTGCGCGAGCAGGGAGCGCGGGTACGGGCCGCGCGCGCCACCATCCGCCTGACCTTTCGCGCCTTCGTTGGCCTGATGCGCGGCCTTGGCGTGCTGCGCTACGAAGTGCATGGCTGGACAAGCTCGATCGCGCCGGCCAGCTCATTCTCGCGAATCACCCGACGCTGATCGACACGGTGTTCCTGATCGCGTTCGTGCGCAACGCCGACTGCATCGTCAAGGGCGGCCTCTGGAACAACCCGTTCACGCGCGGCCCGGTGCGCGCCGCCGGCTATATCTGCAACGACCGCGGCCCCGAGCTGGTGCAGGACTGCATCGCATCGCTGCGCGCGGGCGGCAACCTGATCGTGTTCCCGGAAGGGACGCGCACGCCGCGCGATGGCGTCATGGAACTCAAGCGCGGCGCCGCCAACATCGCCGTGCGTGGCACCCAGGCGGTCACGCCGGTGCTGATCGACTGCGAGCCGGCCACGCTCGGCAAGGGCGACAAGTGGTGGCATGTGCCGCCGCGCCAGGCGAACTTCCGGATCGAAGTGAAGGACGACATCGCGATCGAACATTTCACCGGTCCCGGCATCACCGACGTGGTGGCGGCCCGCCGCCTCACCGAATACCTGCAACACTATTTTATGAAAAAAGGCCAGCACCATGCTTGAACAGGAAGTGAAAGAACTGATCATCGATGTCCTCCAGCTCGAAGACATCACCCCAGCCGACATCGACAGCGAAGCACCGCTGTTCGTCGAAGGCCTGGGCCTGGACTCGATCGACGCACTCGAGATCGGCGTGGCGCTGCAGAAGCGTTATGGCATCACGCTGTCGGCAGAATCGCAGGAAACCCGCCGTCATTTCGCTTCGGTTCGCGCACTCGCTGCGATGATCGAAGCCAACCGCAAGAAATAAAGGACAAGGCCATGGTAGCCATTAACGACATGAACCGCGATGAACTGTTCGTCTGGGTCGCCGACCTGCTGGCCGAGATGTTCGAACTCGACCGCGACGAACTGACCCCGTCCTCGAACCTGTACGCCGACCTCGATATCGACAGCATCGACGCCGTCGACCTCGCGGTGAAACTCAAGCAGATGACCGGCAAGCGCCTGCAGCCGGAAGTGTTCAAGACCATCCGCACGATCGACGACGTGGTCGACGCGCTGGCCGGCCTGGCGGAAGAGCAGGCGGCCTGAAGTCGTGCTGTGGAACGTCCTGACCGCCGTCCTGACGCTGGTGTACCCGCTGGCCATCTGGTTCGGCCACGGTATCGTCGAGCCGCGCTGGCTCGCCGGCCTGCTGCTCCTGACGGTGGCCACGCGCCTGCCCGCATTGAAGCTCAATGCGGCGGCGCGCTGGTCGGCCGCGGGCGGCCTGGCCCTCGCCGGTGTCGCGGTCGCGTCCAACGCGGTCCTGCCCCTGAAGCTGTATCCGGTGCTGGTCAACGGCGCGCTGCTGGCGGCATTCGGCTATAGCCTGCTGTCGGGTCCTTCGATGGTGGAACGGCTGGCGCGCCTGCGCGAGCCCGACCTGCCGCCGGCGGGCGTGGCCTACACCCGCCGCGTGACGCAAGCCTGGTGCGTTTTCTTCGTCTTCAATGGCGCGATCTGCCTGGGCACCGCCCTGTTTTCCCCGGAAGCCGTCTGGTCGCTCTACACGGGCGTCGTCTCCTACGTGCTGATGGGCCTGATGTTCGGCGGTGAATTCCTGCTGCGCATGCGTTTCAAACGGCTGAATCATGCTTGATCTGTTTTCCCGACTCGCGGAGCGCCCGCAAGCGGCCCTGGCTGGCTGGCGCGAGAGCGCGCTCGTGCGCCATGGCGACTTCCTCGGCCGCGTGCGCGCCTGGGCGGCCCTCGGCCGGCGCACCGAGGCCCGCGATGTCGCCCTGTATCTCGACGACAGCCGGGAATTCGGCGCCGCGCTCGTCGGCGCCTGGCTTGCGGGCAAAACAGTCTGGCTGGTGGCCGATACGCTGCCGGCAAGCTGCACTGCGCTCGAGGGTGAAGTGGGCGCCTTCTGGGGCCAGTTTCCGTCCGCCTGCGCGCCGCAATTGCCGCTGCCGGGCGACGACTGGGCTGGCGCCTGGGCCACTCCCGCGCCCGACTATCCCGCGCTGGTCGTGTACACCTCGGGCAGTACCGGCGCGCCGGCGCCGATCCGCAAGCAGTATGTGCAACTGATCACGGAAGTCGAGGTGCTGGAAGCGCAGTTCGGTGCGCGCATCGCCGGCGCGGCGGTCGTCTCGACAGTGTCGCACCAGCACATCTACGGACTGCTGTTCAGGGTGCTGTGGCCGCTCGCTTGCGGCCGTCCGGTCGAGGCGCTGCGCCACGAGTTCCCGGAAACGCTGGTGCCCGCGCTGCGCCTGCGCGACAGCCTGCTGCTGGCCAGCCCCGCGCATCAAGCGCCTGCCGGCGCACCTGGACTGGGCCGGCGTGCGCGCGCGGCTGCGTGCCGTGTTTTCGTCGGGCGGCATGCTCGATCTTGATGCGGCGCTGCACGCGCGCACGCTGCTGGGCCAGGCGCCGGTCGAGGTCTATGGCAGCTCGGAGACCGGCGGGGTGGCCTGGCGCCAGCGTAGCGGGAGCGCGCGGGAAGAGTGGACGCCGTTCGACGGCGTGCAATGGCAGGCTGGCGAGGACGGCCTGCTGGAAGTGCGGTCGACGCCTGCCGGCGGACTACAGCGCCTCGCCGATCGTGTCGAGCCAGCCGGGCAGGGACAATTCGTCCTGCGCGGCCGTGCGGACCGCATCGTCAAGATCGAGGAAAAGCGCGTCTCGCTCGACGCCATGGAAGCAGCCCTGAAAGCCTCGCCGCTGGTGCTGGAGGCGCGCGTGCTGGCCTGTCCGGAGCGCGCGCGCCAGTCGCTGGCCGCCTTTGTCGTGCCCAGCGAAGAGGGCGCCGCGCTGCTCGCCCTGGAAGGTAAGGCGGCCATGAACGCCCGCCTGCGCAGCGTGCTCGCCGCGTGCACCGAAGCGGTCGCGCTGCCGCGCCGCTGGCGCTACCTCGAGCGCATGCCGGTCAACGCGCAGGGCAAAACCACCCAGGCGCAGTTGCTGGCGCTGCTGGGAGCGCAGGTGGGCGAACAAAGGGCCAGGAAGCGCGCCCGCGCTTTCCGCAGGTGCGCGTGCTCGAGGAAGCCGGCGCGCGCGCGCTGCTGGAACTGACCGTGCCCGCCGACCTGCTGTATTTCGACGGTCACTTCGACGTCGCCCCGGTGCTGCCGGGTGTGGTGCAGGTGGACTGGGCGCTGCATTACGGCCGCCACCACCTGGGCCTGTCAGGGACCTTCGGCGGCATCAATGCCCTGAAGTTCCAGCAAATGGTCAAGCCCGGGCAACCGGTACAGCTGGAACTCGTGTTCGATGCTGCCAAGGGCAGCCTGAACTTCCGTTATTTTTCCGATGCCGGCGCGCATGCGAGTGGCCGCATCCTTATCTCTCATTCTGTTTAGGACCTGGATCAGCATGTTGAACAAGAAGTTTTCGCCGGAGCGCCAGAGCGCGTTCGAAGCCCGTTTCGAAGCGCAGAAGATTGCCTTCGGGCCCGTCGTATTCCAGTGCGTGCGCTACGCGTGGAAGCGCGGCATGCTGCAGGCGATCGCCGACGCCGGCGAGACCGGCCTGTCGGTCGACGAACTGGCCGGCACCGGGAAATGGACGGCCTACGCTCTCAAGATGGTGCTCGAAACCTGCCTGTCCGCCGGCGTGGTCTACCTCATTGACGGCCGCTATTCGCTCGACAAGGCCGGCTTCGTCGTCCTGACCGACCCGATCACCCAGATCAACATCGATTTCACCCACGATGTCTGCTACGAAGGCATGTTCAAGTTCGAGCAGTCGCTGGACGCGGAAAAGCCGCTGGGCCTGAAGGTGTTCGGCGAATGGCCGACCGTCTATGAAGGCCTGTCGCAGCTGCCCGAGCCGGCGCGTTCGAGCTGGTTCGCCTTCGACCACTTCTATTCGGATACCTCCTTCCCGGACATCATGCCCGACGTCTTCGCCACCGCACCGAAGCGCGTGATGGACATCGGCGCCAATACCGGCAAGTTCACCCTGGCCGCGCTCGGCGCCAACGCGGGCGTGAAGCTGCATCTGGTCGACCTGCCGGGCCAGCTGGCCGTGGCCGAGAAGGCGCTGCAGGAAGCGGGCCTGCGCGAGCGCGCCAGCCTGCACCCGACCAACCTGCTCGATCATGCCGCGACCCTGCCGGAAGGCATGGACCTGATCTGGATGAGCCAATTCCTGAGCTGCTTCTCGGAAGAGGCCATCGCCAGCATCTTCCGCCGCGTGGCCGCGGCCCTGGCGCCGAACGGCCAGGTGCTGGTGATGGACACCTTCTGGGACCGCCAGCGCTACGACATCGCCTCCTACTGCCTGATCAACACCTCGCCCTACTTCAACAACATCGCCAGCGGCAACAGCAAGGTCTACGAAAGCGAAGACTACGTGCGCCTGGCCAAGGCCGCCGGCCTGGAACTGGTGACCGCGCGCGACAACATCGGCTACTGCCACTCGCTGCTGCGCTTCTCGAAGGCTGGCTGACATGTTCAAGGCTTGCGTCGTCATCCCGGTCTACAACCACGAGCACGCGATCGGCAAGGTGCTGCAGCAGGTGCGCGCGCACGGCATGCCCGTGATCCTGGTCGACGATGGCAGCTCAAGCGCCTGCGCGGCCGTGCTCGACGAGCTGGCGGCGGCGCATCCGCAGGATGTGGTGCTGGAGCGCCACGCAGTCAACCAGGGCAAGGGCGGGGCGGTGCTGACCGGTTTCGCCCGTGCCGCGCGCGATGGGTACACCCACGTGCTGCAGGTCGACGCCGATGGCCAGCATGCCGTTGCCGACATTCCGCGCTTCCTCGACGCGGCGCGCGCCAAGCCGCAGGCCGTCGTCGCCGGTTGCCCGGTGTACGACGAGTCGGTGCCGGCGCTGCGCCTGTACGCCCGCTACCTGACCCACGTCTGGGTCTGGATCAACACGCTGTCGCTCGCGATCCGCGACTCGATGTGCGGCTTCCGGGTCTACCCGGTGGCGCCGGTGCTGGCGCTGGCCAGGCGCCGCCGCCTCGGCCTGCGCATGAACTTCGATATCGAGATCCTGGTGCGCCTGTACTGGGATGGCGTGTCGGTCGTGAACCTGCCGACCAAGGTCGGCTATCCGGAAGACGGCGTCTCGCACTTCAAGGCCTGGACCGACAACGTGCTCATCACGCGCATGCACGTCGCCCTGTTTTTCGGCATGCTGCCGCGTATTCCGAAACTGGTGGTGCGCAAGTGGCAGTAAATTCCACGGGTGCTGCCAGCGCGGCGGGCAGCACCGGCGACAAGCGCCACTGGGCCGCCATCAACGAGGCGAGCTTCGTGGCCGGCATGCGCCTGCTGTTCTGGGTCTGCCGCGTGTTCGGGCGCTGGCCTTTCCGCGTGGTGCTGTACCCGGTCTTGCTGTGGTACGTCGCAACCCAGCCGCGCGCGCGCCGCGTGTCGAGCGACTACCTGCGCCGCGTCGGCGCGCCTGCCGGCCTGTTCGGCGTGCTGCGCCACTTCGCCTCCTTCGCCGAGACCATCCTCGACAAGATGCTGCTCTGGGGCGGCCTGTTCGATTGCAGCCGCGTCAGCCTGCATGGCGTCGAGCCGCTGTACGCGCGCATCCGCGAAGGCCGCGGTGCGCTGCTGGTGTGCTCTCACCTGGGCAACTTCGACCTCTCCCGCGCGATGTCGATGGATACGCCCGGCTTGAAAATCACGGTGCTGGTGCACACGCGCCATGCCGAAGCCTTCAACGACATGCTGGCCAAACTCGACCCGCGCAGCCAGATGAACCTGATGCAGGTGACCGAGATGACCCCGGCCACCGCCATGGCGCTGTCCGAGCGCATCGAGCGCGGCGAATTCGTCGTCATGGCCGCCGACCGTGTGCCGGTGTCGCCGAACCCGCGCGTGGCGATGGCCCCTTTCCTCGGGCAGAGCGCCGCCTTCCCGGTCGGTCCGTATGTGCTGGCCTCGGTGCTGGGCTGCCCGCTGTACACGATGTTCGCCATCCGCCAGGGCGACCGTCATGAGATTCACTTCGAGTGTTTGCGCGAGCGGGTTGTCCTGCCGCGGCGCGGACGCGACGAAGCACTGGCGGAACTCGCGCAGGACTACGCGGCGCGCCTCGAGCACCATGCCAGACGCGCCCCGCTGGACTGGTTCAACTTCTACGATTTCTGGCATCACCCTCATTCGGAACATTCCAATGCAGCTCACTGACCTGACCCCTACCCAGCGCACCGTGCGCTTCGACCGCGAGCGCCTGGCGCTCGAGGACATCGTCGACATCGCACGCGGCAGCGCCCGTCCCGAGCTGTCGATGGATCCCTCCTACCGTGCGATGGTCCAGCGCGGCGCCGACTTCCTCGACCGCCTGCTGCGCGAAGACGGCGCCATCTACGGCGTGACCACCGGCTATGGCGACTCCTGCACCGTGGACGTGCCGCTGTCGCTGGTGTCGGAACTGCCGCACCACCTGTACACCTACCACGGCGTCGGCCTGGGCGCCTTCCTCACCCCGGCGCAGACGCGTGCGGTGATGGGCGCGCGCCTGGCTTCGCTCTCGAAAGGTTTTTCCGGCGTCAGCGTCGGCCTGCTCGAGCAGATCGTGCGCCTGTTCGACGCCGGCATCCTGCCGATGATCCCGAGCGAAGGCTCGGTCGGCGCCAGCGGCGACCTGACCCCGCTGTCCTATCTCGCGGCCGTGCTCTGCGGCGAGCGCGAAGTGTTGAAGGACGGCGTCGAAATGCCTGCTGCGCAGGCGCTGGCTGAAGCTGGAATCGTGCCCCTTCGCCTGCGCCCGAAAGAGGGCCTGGCGATCATGAACGGCACCGCCGTCATGACGGGCCTGGCCTGCCTGGCCTGGGACCGCGCCGACTACCTGTCGCGCCTGACCACCCGCATCACCGCGCTGGCTTCGTTCGCGCTGGACGGCAACGACCACCACTTCGACGAGACCCTGTTCTCGGTCAAGCCGCACGCCGGCATGCAGAACGTGGCGGGCTGGCTACGCGAAGACCTCGAGTACGCAGGCCAGCTGGAACGCAACGGCAAGCGCCTGCAGGACCGCTACTCGATCCGCTGCGCGCCGCACGTGATCGGCGTGCTGACCGACGCGCTGCCGTTCTTCCGCCAGTCGATCGAAAATGAACTCAACAGCGCCAACGACAACCCGATCATCGACGGCGAAGGCGAACGCGTACTGCACGGCGGCCACTTCTACGGCGGCCACATCGCCTTCGCGATGGACAGCATGAAAAACGCGGTGGCCAACCTGGCCGACCTGCTGGACCGCCAGATGGCGCTGCTGGTCGACGCACGCTACAATAACGGCCTGCCGGCGAACCTGTCCGGCGGCGAGGGCGAGCGCGCCGCGATCAACCACGGCCTGAAAGCCCTGCAGATCAGCTCCTCGGCCTGGACCGCGGAAGCGCTGAAGCTGACGATGCCGGCCTCGGTGTTCTCCCGTTCGACCGAATGCCACAACCAGGACAAGGTCAGCATGGGCACGATCGCCGCGCGCGATTGCCTGCGCGTGATGGAGCTGGTGGAGCAGGTGGCCGCTGCCTTGCTCATCACGGTGCGCCAGGGCGTGTGGCTGCGCCTGCGCGTGGATTCCTCGCGCGCGCTGCCGGCGCCGCTGGCGCGCATGCTCGACCTGCTGGGTGAGGACATCGCGCCGGTGCGCGAGGACCGCCGCCTCGACACCGAGCTGCACCACCTGCTTGGCCGCATCCGCGACCAGGCCTGGAGCCTGTATGCCTAAGCTTGGTAGCAAGACGAAATCGCCGGCGCGCTGGTTTGCCGAGACCGAGATGCAGGTGCAGTTCTTCGATCTCGATCCGATGCAGATCGTCTGGCACGGCAATTACGTGAAATACCTCGAGGTGGCGCGCTGCGCGCTCCTCGACAAGATCGGCTACAACTACGAGGAGATGCGCGACTCGGGTTACATGTGGCCGATCATCGACATGAACCTGCGCTACGCGGGTGCGGCCGTCTTCGGCCAGCGCCTGCTGCTGCGCGCCGAGATCGTCGAGTGGGAGAACCGCCTGCGCATCGACTACCTGATCAGCGACCTGGCAACGGGCAAGCGCCTGAACCGCGCCAGCACGACCCAGGTCGCGGTCGACGCCACCACCGGCGAGATGTGCTTCGTCTCGCCGTCCATCCTCTTCGAGAAGCTGGGAGTGCAAGCACCATGAAACGTATCCTTGTCAGCCTGACCACCGCGTTCGCGTTCGCGGGCGCCTGCGCGTCGGCGCAGGCCGCCGCCCCCGCCGCTGCGCCGATCGCGAAAATCCAGTCCATGCTTGCCAAGCCCGAGCAGCTGTGCGGCCGCTTCGAGCAGACCAAGCAGCTGGCCGGCATGAAGAGGCCGCTGGTCTCGACCGGGCGCTTCTGCGTCGTGGCCGGCAAGGGCGTGCTGTGGCGTACCCTGAAACCCTTCCCGAACACGCTGCGCCTGAAGCGCGACGAAATCGTCCACATGCAGGGCGAACGCGTGGCCATGCGCCTGGACGCCAGCCAGGAGCCGACGGTGCGCATGATCAACGGCGTGCTGTTCTCGCTGCTGGCCGGCGACCTCGGCCAGCTGGAAACCCTGTTCGAGGTCGACGGTTCCGTCGCCGAGGGTGGCTGGAAGGTCGCCCTGAAAGCGAAAAGCGCCGCGCTGGCCCGTGCCATCGGCGCCATTTCGCTCGACGGTGGCGCCTATGTGCGCACCATCCACATGCTTGAGGAAAGCGGCGACAAGACCGATATCAGGTTCGAAGACATCAAGACCGGCCCGGCCGCGCTCTTGCCTGAAGAGGCGGCGCTGCTGTGAACGCGCAACGACGCCTGGCCCTCCTGTGGGCACTGGTCGTGTGCCTGCTGGTCGGGCACAACGCCTGGCTATGGTTCGGCAAGGGCCTGGCGCCCGACACCGACATCCTGGCCCTGCTGCCGAGCGAAGAGCGCGACCCGGTCCTGCAGCAGTCCTTCACCCACATGGTCGACAGTGCCCAACAGCGCGTGGTGGTGCTGGTCGGCGCGAAGGAATGGGACGAGGCAGGCCGTGCGGCCGATGCCTACCGCGCGGTGCTGTCGCCGCACGGCGCGATCCTGAGTTTCGACGCCATGGGCGACGACGCCCAGGCCGGCTGGCTGGCCGACCTGCAGCGCCACGGCAGCCTGCTGCTGGGCGCGGAGCAGGAACGCCAGCTGCGTAAAGAGTCCCCGCGCTTCTGGGTCGACTCGGCCCCGGCACGGCTGTACAGCGCCTTCTCGGGCCCGAAACTCGGCGCCTTCCGCGACGACCCCTTCGGCATGTTCGCCGGCTGGGTGCAGGAGCGCGCGGGCGAGACCCCGGTGCGTCCGCGCGACGGCCGGCTGTTCGTGGCAGGCGAGGGCCGCCAGTACGTGCTGCTGACCTATACCCTGAAAAAATCGGCGTTCTCGCTCGGCGCCCAGAACGCCGTGCTGCCGCTGCTGGCCCAGGCTTCGAATGCCGCGCGTGCTTCCGTGCCATCGGCCGAAGTGATCCAGGCCGGCGTCGTGCTGCACGCGGCCGCCGCCGGCCAGCAGGCCAGCCGCGAGGTGCACACCATCGGCGTCGGTTCGATGATCGGCATTATCCTGCTGACCTGGCTGACCTTCCGCACCTTCAAGCCGATCGGCCTGATCGTGCTGGCGATCGCCATCGGTTTCCTCGGCGCGCTGTCGGTCTGCTGGCTGCTGTTCGGCCGCATCCACCTGCTGACCCTCGTCTTCGGCGCCAGCCTGATCGGCGTCGCCCAGGATTACGGCATCTACTTCCTGTGCAACCGCCTGCGCGCCGACCCGCAGATGGATTCGGCCCAGCTGCTGCGCCGCCTGCTGCCGGGCCTCGGGTTTACGTTGCTGGCCGCCGTGATCGGCTACATGGGCCTGGCACTCACGCCCTTCCGGGCCTGCGCCACATGGCCGTGTTCTCGGCCACGGGCCTGGTGTTCGCCTGGCTGACCGTGGTCTGCTGGTTCCCGGCCCTGATCGGCGCGCAGACCCTGAAAGCCGGCCCGATCGCCCGTGGCTACAAGAGCCTGGTGGCGCGCTGGCCGCGCCTCACAAACCAGCCCTTGACGCTGGTGCTGGTGGCGGTACTTGGCGGCGTGACCGTGCTGGGCTGCTCACGCCTTACCGTCAACGACGACATCCGCTCGCTGCAGTCCTCGCCGCCGCAGCTGGTGCGCGACCAGATCAAGCTGAGCAAACTCCTCGACGCCCCGAGCCCGGTCCAGTATTACCTGGTGCGCGGCGCGACGAGCGAGGAAGTGCTGCAGCGCGAAGAGGCCTTGAAGCGCCGCCTGGATCCGCTGATCGCGCAGAAGCATATCGCCGGCTACCAGGCGCTGTCGAACTGGGTGCCGTCCGCGCGCACCCAGGCCGAGCGCCTGGCCCTCATCGACGCCAGGCTACTGGCAAAGGATGGCCCGCTGTCGATGCTGGCAGGCGAGATCGGCGAGGACGCCGGCTGGGCCGCGGTCACCGCCGCCCACCTGCGCGCGAACGCGGCGCCGCTGGAGCTGGAAGCCTTCATGCGCACCTCGGCCAGCGAGCCGTGGCGCCACCTCTGGCTGGGCAAGACCGAAGGCGTGTATGCCAGTATCGTCGCGCTGCGCGGCATGCGCTACCCGTCGATCCCCGTGCTGGGACAGGCGGCCGAAGGCTTGAGCGGCGTGCAGTGGGTCGACAAGGTCGGCGGCATCTCCTCGGTGCTGGGACGCTACCGCGCCTACATGGGCTGGGTCGTGCTCGGCGCCTACGTGGTCGTGTTTCTGGTGCTGTTCCCGCGCTACCGCGGCCGCACCTGGCGCGTGCTCGCGCCGACCGCGGCGGCCAGCGCGCTGACGCTGGCGCTGCTCGGCTTCACCGGCCACAGCCTGCAGCTGTTCCACGTGCTGGCCCTGATGCTGTTGCTGGGCGTCGGCGTCGACTACGGCATCTTCATGCAGGAAGAGCACGAGCGCGGCAGCGATGCGCCCTGGCTCGCCGTCGGCCTGTCGGCTGCCAGCACCATCCTTTCGTTCGGGCTGCTCGGCCTGTCCGGCACCCCGGCGCTGCAGGCTTTCGGCCTGACCATGCTGACCGGGACCGCGCTGGTCTGGCTGGGCGCCCCGTGCTTCATCGTTACCAAGGAAGAACCGAATGCTTCGCCTGTCCTGGCTTAAGAAAGGCGGCGCCGCCGCGCTGGCAGCGCTTGCGCTGTGCGGCTGCGCCACCAAGGAAGACGTTCCGCGCGCCTCGGCCTGCGCCTGGCCCCGGCCGCGCTGGGCGAAACCATCAGCGTGCAGCAGCACCTGACCGTGCAGCGCGGCAGCAGCAACAACGACCTCGACGCTGCCACGGAAGTGGACGCGAACAAGCTCACGCTGGTGGGCCTGGCGCTCGGCATGCGCGTGCTGAGCCTGGAGTTCGACGGCAAGGAACTCACCGAATGGCGCCATCCGATGCTGCCTTCGCAGGTACGCGCCGCCGACGTGCTGGAAGACGTGCAGCTGACCCTGTGGCCGGCGGCGGACATCGCCCGTGCCCTGCCTGCCGGTTGGCAGATCGAGGACCACGGGCCTGCGCCGCACGCTGCGCCGCGAGGGCGAAGTCGTCGCCACCATCGACTACAGCGGCATGCCGCGCTGGAAGGGCAAGGCGGTGCTCGACAACCTGCGCTACAAATACCGGCTGACCATCGAGTCGGCGGGAGACTGACGATGCCGTACCTGAACGACTGCGCACTGGTCTGCGCGCTCGGCGGCGACCGCGAGACGATCCGCCGCCGCCTGTTTGAGGACGCGCAGACCGGCTTGCGCTTATCAAGCGCCTGCTCGCCGGGCCGCGTGCTGCCGCTGGGCCAGGTCGAGATGGACCTGCCGGGCCTCGGCCACCTGCCGCTGCCCATGCGCAGCCGGAACAACGCGCTGGCGCTGGCCGCGCTGGCGCAGATCCGTCCAGCGGTCGATGCGGCAATCGCGCGCTATGGCAGCGACCGGGTCGGCGTCATCGTCGGCACCAGCACCTCGGGTGTGGGTGCCACCGAAAGCGCGATCGCCGCGCATGAGGCCGGCGGCGAGCTGCCGGAAGGCTTCCACTATGGGCAGCAGGAGATGGGTTCGCCCGCGGCATTCCTGGCGCACGAACTGGACGTATCCGGCCCCAGCTACGTGCATTCGAGCGCCTGCTCGTCGAGCGCCAAGGCACTCGCCAGTGCCGCGCGCCTGATCAACATGGGCCTGGTCGACGCGGTCGTCACCGGCGGCGTCGACACGCTGTGCGGCTTCACTGTCGCCGGCTTCACGGCCCTGGAGTCGGTGAGTAGCACGCAGTGCAATCCACTCGGCCTCGGTCGCAACGGCATCAACCTGGGCGAGGGCGCCGCGCTCTTCCTGATGACGCGCGCACCAAGCGCGGTCGCGCTGCTCGGTTGGGGCGAGTCCTCGGACGGCCACCACATGTCGGCACCGGACCCGGCGGGCGGCGGCGCGCGCATCTCGATGGGCGAGGCGCTGCGCCGCGCCGGCATCGACGCTGGCGACATCGACTACATCAACCTGCACGGCACCGCCACGGTCCAGAACGACGCGATGGAGTCGCGCGCCGTGGCCGACCTGTTCGGCACGGAGGTTGCGGTCAGTTCGACCAAGCCCTTCACCGGCCACACGCTCGGCGCCGCCGGTGCGGTGGAGGCGGCTTTCTGCTGGCTGGCGATGCAGGACGATAACGAAGAAGGCCTGCTGCCGCCGCACTTGTGGAGCGGCGAAGCCGACCCCGAGCTGCCGCGTTTGAACGCGGTGGCGCCAGGTACGCGCCTTGGCCGTCCGATACGCTACGCGCTGAGTAACTCCTTCGCGTTCGGCGGCTCGAACGCGACCCCGGTGTTCGGGAGGACTGCGTGACCCTGCCGGACATCAAGACCCTGGTGCCGCACAGCGGCGCCATGTCGCTGCTCGACAAGCTGCTCGCTGCCGACGCCGAAACGCTCGACGCGCAAGTGGGCATCCGCGCCAATTCCATGTTCAGCGATGGCGCCGCGGTCGGCGCCTGGGTCGGCGTCGAATACATGGCGCAGGCGGTGGCGGCCCATGCAGGCCACGCGGCCAAACTGCGCGGCGAGCCGGTGCGGGTGGGCTTTTGCTCGGTACCCGCCGCTACACCTGCGCGGTGCCGGCTTTCCCGGTCGGCACCGTACTGAATATCCACGTGCAGCGCGCGCTGCAGGGCGAAAACGGCCTGGGCGCGTTCGACTGCCGCATCATCGAAGCGGGCGAGGGGGCGAGCTGGCCAGCGCCACCATCACCGTCTTCCAGCCCGATAACGTAGAAGAGTTTTTGCAACGGAGTTCCGAATGAGTAGTAATGACAAGAGCGTCCTGCGCAGTGTGCTGATTACCGGCTCGTCGCGCGGCATCGGCAAGGCGATCGCGCTGCGCCTGGCGCGCGAGGGCTATGCCGTCGTCGTGCATTGCCGCAGCCGCCGCGAGGAAGCCGACGCCGTCGCGTCGCAGATCGCGGAGCTTGGGGGCAGCGCGCGCGTGCTCCAGTTCGACATCGGCCAGCGCGAAGCCACGGCTGCCGCACTGGCTGCCGACATCGAGGAACATGGCTGCTACTACGGCGTGGTGTGTAACGCCGGCGTGGCGCGCGACACCGCCTTCCCGGCGATGACCGGCGAGGAGTGGGACCAGGTGCTGGGCACGAATCTCGACGGCTTCTTCAATGTACTAAACCCGCTCGTGATGCCGATGGTCCAGCGCCGCAAGCCCGGCCGCATCGTCACCATGGCCTCGGTGTCCGGCCTGATCGGCAACCGCGGCCAGGTCAACTACAGCGCCGCCAAGGCCGGCATCATCGGTGCCACCAAGGCGCTGGCGCTGGAACTGGCCAAGCGGAGCATCACCGTCAACTGCGTCGCCCCCGGCCTGATCGAAACCGACATGCTGGACGATGTGCCGATGGAGGAAGCCTTGAAGCTGGTGCCCCTGCGCCGGGTCGGCCGTCCCGAAGAAGTGGCCGCCGCCGTCAGTTATTTGCTGTCCGAGGATGCGGGCTATGTCACGCGCCAGGTCATTTCCGTGAATGGAGGTCTCGCATGAACCACCGCGTCGTCGTCACCGGCATGGCCGGCATCAGCCCCCTCGGCAACGACTGGGCCACCATCCGCCAGCGCCTGGGCGAATACCGCAATGCCATCGTCCACATGCACGACTGGGACGATTACGATGGCCTGAACACGCGCCTGGGCGCACCGGCCGCGCCTTTCGAACTGTCGGACCGCTACCACCGCAAGGCCACGCGCAGCATGGGCCGCGTGGCCCTGCTGGCCACGCGCGCGACCGAGCTGGCACTGAAGGATGCCGGCCTGCTGGACGACCCCCTGGTCACCAGCGGGCGCATGGGCGTCTCCTTCGGCTCCTCGGCCGGCACCACCAGCGCGATCGGCGACTTCGGCCGCATGATCGAGGAACGTACCACGCGCGGCATCAATGCCACGACCTACATCAAGATGATGGCGCACACGGCGCCGGTGAACATCGGCGTCTTCTTCGGCCTCACCGGGCGCGTGATCACGACTTCGTCGGCCTGCACCTCGGGCAGCCAGGGCATCGGCTACGCATACGAGTCGATCCGGAGCGGCCGCCAGGTGGCGATGGTCGCGGGCGGCGCGGAAGAGCTGTGCGCCACCGAGGCCGCCGTGTTCGACACCCTGTTCGCCACCAGCACCCGCAACGACACGCCGCACACGACGCCGCGTCCCTTCGACCGCGAACGCGACGGCCTGGTGATCGGGAGGGCGCCGGCGCCCTGATCCGGAAGAGCGCGAGCATGCGCTGGCACGCGGCGCCACCATCTACGCGGAACTGGTGGGCTTCGGCACCAACAGCGACGGCACCCACGTGACCCAGCCGAACGCCGCCACCATGCAGGTGGCGATGGAGATGGCCCTGCAGGACGCCGGCCTTGCGCCCGCCGACATCGGCTACGTCAACGCCCACGGCACCGCCACCCAGCAGGGCGACGTCGCCGAGAGCCAGGCCACGTCGAAGGTGTTCGGCCCACGCATGCCCATCAGCTCCCTGAAGAGCTACATGGGCCACACCCTGGGCGCCTGCGGCGCGCTGGAAGCATGGTTCTGCATCGAGATGATGCGCGAGGGCTGGTTCGCCCCGACCATCAACCTGATTGAGGTCGACCCGCAATGCGGAGAACTGGACTACATCCGCGGCGAAGGACGGCGCCTGGACTGCGAATACGTCATGTCGAACAATTTTGCCTTTGGCGGGATCAATACCTCGCTGATTTTTGCGAAGCACCGCTAGGGCGCAGCAAGGCGGGGCAGGAGCTGCGCCCGCCGCAACGGTTCCATCCGGAAGTGCAACAAGCCTGCGTTGACAAGCAACGCGGATTTTTAAACAGCAGGACCAAACCAGGGAATAACAAGATGAAAAAAATCGTTCTGAGTATCGCCATCGCCGCCGCCGCGGCAGCCGCCGGCATGCCGGCCCAGGCCCGCGACAGCAAGATGATGCTGCCGATCGAAGGCGCCATGGCCGACAACGACGCGCAAAACCGCCTCGGCGACTCGGTGAAATTCTACTTCGGTAACCAGAAGACCCCGAAAGTGCTGCAGAAGCTGGGCGCGGACCAGACCAGCCAGAAGACCAACTCCTTCGGCAAGAGCGCCGAAAAGGCCTGCAACTGGGCCTTCCTGTCGGCCATGCTGCGCCTGCAGGCACGTGCCCAGGAGCTCGGTGCGAACGCCGTCATCAACATCGCCAGCAACTACAAGAACGTCGAGGTGATGAGCAACGACCAGTACGAATGCCACGACGGCAAGATGGTCACCGGCGTCGCGCTCAAGGGCGACTTCGTCAAGATCAAGTAAGCCCCAGGCAAACCAGGGCAGGGCCGTGCCGCGCGAAACACTCCTGTGGCTGCTCGACAGCGCGGCCTTGCCCGAGGCCGCGCTCGCGTCCAGCCTGGACTGGCTGGGCGAAGCCGAGCGGGCCCGCCATGCGCGCTTCGTGCGCGCCGAGCGGCGCCGCCAGTTCCTTGCCGGGCGCGTGCTGCTGCGCACGGCGATCGGCGCCTTGCTCGATGTCCCGCCACGCACGGTGGACTTGCTCGAGCGGCCCGGCAATGCGCCGGCGCTGCGCTCTCCCGAGCGCTCCGATATGTCCTTCAGTATTTCCCACAGCGGACGCTGGGTTGCCTGCGCGGCCAGCACCTGCGCGCCGGTCGGTCTCGACATCGAACGCATCGATCCCGCGCGCGACGTCCTTGCGCTGGCCGAACAGACGTTCGGCGCGGAGGCTGCGGCCGAACTGGCTGCCCTCGATGGCGAAGCGCGCGTAATCGGGTTCTACCGCATGTGGTGCCGCTACGAGGCCCACATCAAGCTGGGGCGCGAAGCCGCCTTCGACCAGTTCCACGTCATGCCAGGGCTGATGCTCGTGCTGAGCAGCACGCATGCCCTGGATGTGGAACCGGCCGTGATCGACACGGCCGGTTTTCCTGCCTGAACGCACGCAGCGCGCGTCAGGCACACTCCAACTACTCCGGTTCCGGAGTCAGTCAACTCCGAAATCGAAGTAGCTGTTCGCGTTTTGCGCGAAGAAGCCGGCGGTACGCATTTCGCCGGTGTACAGCACCAGCGCATACTCCCCCGATTTCATCGGCGCCGCCGGCTTGACCGAGTACAGCACGAAGCCGTCGCGCGCGGCCGACTGGTCCGCGAGCGCCTCGCTGACGATCGGCACGACGCGGCTCTTGTTGATGCCGCTGGTGTAGGACATGTAGCCGCCGCCGGTCATGACTTCACGGGTGCCGTTGCGGCGGGTGGCGAAGTTTGCCAGCGTCAGGTAGTCGCTCGCCCGGGCATTGCGCGGCACCGAGACGATGAATTCCGGCGTGCCCGACAGGCGGCGCTGGGCGCGTTCGCCGCTCAGGGTGGCGTAGCTGGCCATGCCGGCGAAACCCATTGCGCGCGCGGCGCTGCGCTGCTGCGCGATGCGGTACTGCATGATGCTCGCTTCGCCGTTGACGACCACGGTGACTTCTTCCGGGTTGTAGCCGGACGCGGCCTTGGCGGCCGTGTTCGCGGCGCCGCCTTTCTTGCGCTGGCCGGCGTCGAGCATCGCGCGCAGCACGTTGGGCGTCGCGCCCTTTGCTTTCAGCGAGATCAGCGCATTGGCCGAGGTGTCGAAGCGCGCCTCGCCGTTGTAGATGGCCTCGATGACGACTTCTTCCGGCATGCCGGCGTCAAGCAGCTTGATGACGTCGGTGTTCGAGATCGGGGCCGCGATGGCGGCGCCCGCCAGGAAGGCGCTGGCGAGGAGGGCGGCGAGTTGCCGGTTGAACTGTTTCATGAAAATCCCTGATGTTTTATTCGGACATATGTTGTCTAGCAGCATCAGGATAGTTACTTTGGTCGCAATATGCAAACGTCAATTGCCGATGTTGCACATGTCCGACGCCACGGGCGACCTGGAGCGCCTGACAAAACCGTCAGTGGCTTCGAGGCCGGGGGCCTCAAAGCACGGCGCGGCGCCGCATCGGCGGACCGCGAAGACAGCAGGCCTGTACGGTGAGACGCTGCAACGCCGCAATGGCGGTTTTGTCAGGCGCGTCTCAGCGCGCCACGCCCACCAGCTTGTGCACCAGTTCCGATGAGGTCGATGCCGAGAACTTGCGCATCAATTTTGCCCGGTGCATTTCCACGGTGCGGGGGCTGAGGTCGGTCTCGCGCGCGATCATCTTGCTGGTCTTGCCTTCCACCAGCAGCGCGGCGATCTCGCGTTCGCGCGGGGTGAGTTCGGCCGTGACGGGACGCTTTTCGCTCACGTCCTCGAAGGTCCAGACGCCGGCGCCGAGCGGCTCGGCAGCGTCGAGCGCGCGCCCGGTGACATGGCACCAGAACAGTTCCCCATCGCCACGGCGCATGATGCGCTCGTCGGAATAGCGCCCCTTGGCATTCATGATCGGCACGATGCGGTCGCCCGTGCGCAGGAATTCGTCCATCGTCGGATACAGCACGGCGAAGGACTGGCCGTCGAGCTGGCCGCGCGCGTAGCCGAACATGCTGGCCAGCGCCGCATTGCTCGACTGGATCACGCGATTGCTCGAGATGCACATGCCGACCGGCGCCTGCTGGAAAATCATTTCGTAATCGATGGCGTATGATGGATTCATCTGGAGCTGGGCATGTTGCAGGGGCGATTCACGGCCGGTAGTTCTACGGTATTGTGCTTTATACCAGCGTATTTTAAGCTGCGATTCTACTCTGCTGTACACAAAGAGCTTTCCAGCTTCATTCATAAAAGGGACGGGTATGAACAAAGTGTATCCTGATGCGAGATCGGCGCTGGCCGGTATCGTCCAAGACGGCCAGACCATTGCCGTCGGCGGCTTCGGCCTGTGCGGCATTCCGGAAGCGCTGATCGAAGCGCTGCGCGACTCCGGCGTCAAGAACCTCACCGCCATTTCCAACAACGCAGGCGTCGACGGCTTTGGCCTCGGCCAGCTGCTGGAAACGCGCCAGATCAAGAAGATGATCGCCTCCTATGTCGGCGAGAACAAGGAATTCGCACGCCAGTTCCTGGCCGGCGAACTCGAACTCGAATTCACCCCGCAGGGCACGCTGGCCGAGAAGCTGCGCGCCGGCGGCGCCGGCATCCCGGCCTTCTTCACGAAAACCGGCTACGGCACCATCGTCGCCGAGGGCAAGGAAACGCGCGAATTCGACGGCGAGCACTACGTGATGGAACGTGCCCTCCTGCCCGACGTGTCCCTGGTCAAGGCGTACATGGCCGACAAGGCCGGCAACCTCGTGTTCCGCAAGACCGCGCGCAACTTCAATCCGAACGTGGCAACCGCAGGCAAGGTCTGCATCGTGGAAGTGGAAAAACTGGTCGAGATCGGCGAGATCGATCCGGACCAGGTGCACACCCCGAGCATCTTCGTGCACCGCATCGTCCACAATCCGACGCCGGAAAAGCGCATCGAACAGCGCACCGTGCGTCCATCCTAAGCGTACCCGGAGAAGAACATGGCATGGACTCGTGATGAAATGGCCGCGCGCGCGGCGAAGGAACTGCAGGACGGTTTCTATGTGAACCTGGGCATCGGCCTGCCGACGCTGGTGGCGAACTACGTCCCCAACGACATGGAGGTGTTCCTGCAGTCGGAAAACGGCCTGCTCGGCATCGGCCCCTTCCCGACGGACGACGCGGTGGACGCCGACCTGATCAACGCCGGCAAGCAGACCGTGACCGCGCTGCCGGGCGCCGCCTACTTCAGCTCGGCCGACTCCTTCGGCATGATCCGCGGCGGCAAGATCAACCTGGCCATCCTCGGCGCGATGCAGGTGTCGGAAAAAGGCGACCTGGCCAACTGGATGATCCCGGGCAAAATGGTGAAGGGCATGGGCGGTGCGATGGACCTCGTCGCCGGCGTCAAGCGCGTGGTCGTCGTGATGGAACACGTCGCTACCGCCAAGGACGGCTCGACCAGCCACAAGATCCTCAAGAAATGCGACCTGCCGCTGACCGGCGTGGGCGTGGTCGACCGCATCATCACCGACCTGGGCGTGATCGATGTCGTCGAGAATGGCCTGAAGCTGGTGGAACTGGCGCCGGGCGTGACGAAAGCACAGGTGCTCGAAGCAACGGGCGCCGAGCTGGACGTGTCGGCCGTCTGATCGGCTGGACGTGCTGAACGAGAAGGCGGCCTGCGGGCCGCTTTTTCCTTGCAAGCGTGGCTCGAGGCCGTGTCCGAATGTCAGACCTGACCCCAGGGCGGCCGACCCTGCCGCTACAGTACGTAGCGGTAGATCGTGACGTAGTGTGCGGCGCTGCCAGCGAGCACGAACAAATGCCAGATGCCGTGCGCGTGCTTCAGGCGCGCATCGAGCACATAGAAGATGATTCCCGCCGTGTAGGCAAGGCCGCCGCCGAGCAGCCAGGCGAAGCCGGCCGGTCCGAGGCGCGCATGCAGCGTTCCCAGGATGAACGCCGCCGCCCATCCCATCCCCAGGTAGATCAGCATCGACAGCACCCGCGCACCGCCGCGTGGCCGGCTTTCCTGCAGCACGCCGAACACGGCCAGGCCCCACACCACGGCCAGCAGGATCCAGCCCTCGCGCCCGCCAAGAAGCAGCATGCAGAAGGGCGTGTAGCTGCCGGCGATCAGGAGGTAGATGCTCAGGTGGTCGAAGCGGCGCAGTAGCTCCTTCAGCGAGCCGCTGGCCCAATGGTAGGCGCTCGAGCAGGCGTACATCAGCACCAGCGACACGGCGTAGACGGCTGTGCTGACGGCGCCAGCCACGCCGCTGCCTTCGAGCGCGCGGGCGATCAGCGGTGCGCTGGCCGCGGCCGCGAGGACGGCGCCGGCAAGGTGGGTGAGGGTGTTAAGTTTTTCACCGTGTTGCATGGGTTCCTGGTGGCGAGGATGGAATGCATGCTTGCGCGCACGTCGTTGTGGCTGGCCGGGCCATGCTCACGGTCCTGGCACGACTGCTTCCCGCATCAACCGGGACGACAGGTCGCGTTTCTGCGCATTTGCCAGGCGCCCTTATTTGCCCTGTTCCTTCGGCGTATAGATGAGCGTCCAATCATCGACCACATTCCCTTCGCTGCATTCCAGTTCCACTGCGCTGGTATAGCCGTCTTTCATGTTGTATCTGAACTCATACAGCAAGCTATTCAGATCGTAATCCTGCATCGCGCCGGGCGGCACGATGGCGGTGACTTTCTTTCCCTTCACCGTCCCGGTGATCTCGATATTGCCTTTCCATTCGATCACGGACACCGAGCCTGTCAGCTCTCCCTCGTTCTGGCACGATTCTCCCAGAACGAAAGTAGCAGCGTGGGCCGAGGACGCTGTCGACAGGAACAGGATTGCCACGGCGAGCGTTTTGATTATCATGGGTCAGTTGAGTTGTCGCTGCGATGCCGTGAATATAGCACCATGGCTGACCTGGCAAAAGAAAAGTGGCAAGCGGCACGCGGGACGATTGGCGGGTCAAGCGAATCCGATGCGAACATGAAAACCAGACAATGCCGCACTTGACCATACCTGGCTCGGCCGCTATGTCGTTGGCGGAAGGGTAGCGCCCGCGTCCAGGGGCGCCGGCTTGCATTGGCCGACCCGCGCTCAGCTTGCTTTGCCAGGGCGCCGCGCCGCCGAGCGCCTCGAGTCGCTTGCGGGCATTCGCGCTCCCCGGAGCGAGTTCCAGTGCGCGCCGATAGTGGCGGATCGCCCCGGCCTGGTCGCCGCTGCGTTCGCAGGCCTCGGCCAGGCTGTCGAAGGCGTTGGCGCTGTTCGGGTAGACCTCGGTGGCGAGCTCGAAGATGGCGAGCGCGGGCGCGCTGTCGCCGCTGCGCAGCAGGGCGTAGCCCCAGGCATTGAGCTCGGACTCGAGCAGGCCGGCGTCCTTGCCGTACAGCTTCAAGTAGGCGGCATGCGCGTCGCGGAAGCCCCTGGCGCGCCAGCTGCGCGGCGAACTGTTCGCGGCTCGCTGGCGGCGCCGTCGCCAGGCGGCGCTCCATCGTCGCGGCATGCGCGGGCAGGCCGTTGGCAAGCGGCGTCGCGGCCAGGTAGGCGCGCGCCGGCGCGTCGTCCTTGAGGTAGGCATCGAGGAAGCGCCGCACGTAGTCCAGGGTCCAGCCATGGGCGCGGATCACTTCGTCCCGGGTGTATTGGTTGAAGCGCGCGTCGCTGGCGAAACGCAGATAGGTCGAGGAGAACGCGAAATGCTCCATCGGGAACATGGTCAGCTTGTAGACGTCCGCATGCTTGACCTCGTCCAGGAAGCGGGAGACCGGCTTGCCGCGGGCCGCCAGCTCCTCGCTCGACATCGGCCGTGCCGCCACGTAGAGCAGGGGGGCACGCAGGTTTTCCGGTTTCAGGTAGGAGGCAGCTGCCACCACGTCCGCGTAATAGCGCACCGAGCCGTCGAGATTGACGAGGGCCTTGATGCGGCTGTCCCGGCTTGCGGCGAGCACGTTCGCGAGCCCGCCCCAGCTGTAGCCGGCGACGGCGATGCGGTCCGTATCGGCGTCCGGCAAGCCGTGGGCATGGGCGACCAGGAAGGCGATGTCGGCCGCCTGGGTTTCGGCGCCCGCCAGGTCGTTCGTCATCTCGCGGTCATGCAGGCCGACACTGGGGCTGGCGAGGACGATGTAGCCGTGGCTGGCCGGGAATTCGCAGAGGTCGGCGTTCTCGGCGGCCGGCGCGCTGATGCTGGGCGCATAGATCACGACCGGGTAGCGCTTGCCCGTTGCCGCCACGGCATCGCGTCGCGCCCGCACCGGGGCCGCCAACTCCCGGGCTGCCTGTTCAGGGCCTGATTCGGAGACATATTCTGGCGCACGAAGGCGTCGGCATGGCTGCGCCGCTCTTCCCGGCTGCGCCCGAACGCGGTTTCACTGCCGATGAGCTGCAGGTAGTCGTCATAGCGCATGGCCTGGCCCGAGCGCGTGGCGGGATACCAGACCCGGGGTCTGGATCGGGCGCCCGGGTGGACCCGCGGTCGCGCGGCCGCTGACTGGATCGTGCTTGCCGTAAAGGACACGGGAAAAATCCTGTTGCTCGACGAGCCGGAAGCCCACCGGGTGGGGGCCGGGTGGCGCCCTCAGCGTGAAGCGGGAAGTCGCCTGGGCCTGGGCGCAGCTCAGCAGCAGGGCAAGGGTCAGCAGGAAGCGCATGGGTTCTTTCGTGTCAGCGATCGTTCGACGCAGTCGTCTTGTCCAGCATCTGCAGGCGATTGCGCAGCAGCTGGGCGTGTTCTTCGTTCTGGGCGACTTCATCAGCGCCTGCAGCGCCAGGCGCACGGCCGTGCGCGGCGCGTCGGCGGCGGCCACGGGCACGTCGGGCGTGACCCCGCTGCCTTCCCAGTTGGTCTTGCTGACCGGGTTGATCGCGCGGCCGCCCGGAATGAACACGGACAGGTGCGGATGCAGCCGGTGCACGCTGCCGGGGTGGGCGCCGCCGCCCGTGGTTTCGCCGACAATGGTGGCACGCTTGCGCTGCTGCAGGTTGTAGCTGAACTCCTCGGCCGCCGAGAAGGTGTCATGGCCCGCCAGGACATACACGGGCCGCTTGCCGCCGAACTTCTTGCCCGGGACCTTGTTGCTGGTCCAGAACTGCTCGGTACGTCCGCCCTTGCGCCAGTACAGGTCGTTCAGGTGGGTGCGCTTGTCGAACAGGTAGCTCGACATGAAGGCCACCGTATTCGGATCGCCGCCGCCGTTCTGCCGCAGGTCGACGATCAGCGCGTCCGCATCGGCCACCAGGGCCATGGCCGCGGCGATCGCGGGCCTGGCGTACTCGAGGCCGTCGAAGGAGCGCAGGTCGATGTAGCCGATATTGCCAGGCAGGTTTTCCACCTTGCTGACGCCATAGTTCTCCGCGCGTATGCTGTTGACGTACATGCGGACCTGCTCGGGCGTCGGGGTGGCGCCTTCGTCCTTTGGCAGGACGTTGGCGCTGTAGTGCACGCCCAGGTGCAGGTCGCGGGTTGGTTCGCGCAGGTCCGCCGTCAGCGCCCTGGCAAACGCCTCGATGTCCTTGAGGTCGCGGTAGGCGCCGCTGCCTTCCTTCTCGTTCAGGCGGGCGACGACGCGCTTCGCCTTGTCGGGGAAGACGTACTCGGCGCTCACTTTCGCGCTCAGCGCGGCGAGCACGCTCTTGCGCGTTTCCTCGTCGAGCCGGGGCTGTTCGGCGGCGGTGACGTTCATGGACAGGGCCAGGAGCATTGCGGCGCCAGGCAGGAGGCGGCGGGAAATCGTTCTGTTCATTGTCGGTTTCATCAATTCAGCGACCACACGTACTGGACATGCCCCCACTCTTCGACCGGCTTGCCGTCCGCTTCAGCCGGGGTAAAGCTGCATTTGGCGATGGCGTCGCGTGCCGCTTCGTCGAGCGCGGCGTCGCCGCTCGACCTGCGCACGCGAGTCACGTACGCTGCCGTCAACGCCGACGAGGAACCCGAGGGTCACGGTGCCGATGGCCTTGCGTGCCAGGGCGTCTTGCGGATATTCCGGCTTGGCGCAGGAATCGAATCTGGCGAGGGGAGCCGTGCGTACCACCTCGTGGACGCCCGCAACACTGGCGCTGCCACTCGAATCGGGAGCGTTGGCGACGAAGGTTTGCGCGCAGCCGGCCAGGCAGGCTGCCGCCAGGCCGAGGGCAGGCAGCGCGGCCTTCCAGTTCAATGCCTGCGTATCGGGACGAACCAGGCGCTTGATGCGCGACATGAGATCTCCTCCGTTGGCCGCCTGGGCCAGGTGGTGGGACGAGAACTGGAGGCGCTCCAGCTCGGACAGGGCAAGGGCCAGGCGGCGCGGTTCGACGAGCAGCCTTGCCGCGATATCGTCCGCGATCTGCTCGCGCTCGGCGCGGATGCGCGACGAGATCCACCAGACCGCGGGGTGATAGAACAGGATGGTTTCGATGAGGGTTTGCGCCAGGTTCACCAGGTAATCGCAGCGGCGCACGTGGGCCAGCTCGTGCGCCAGCAGGGCTTCGAGCAGCTGCGGCGGCATGCCGGTGAGAAGGGCGGCCGGTACCAGCACGACCGGCCGCAGCCAGCCGGCCGTGACCGGGCTGGCGAGCGTGTCGACGATGCGCAGGCGCACGCTGCGGTCGATGCCGAGCTGGTCCGCCATGCTGGACAGGCGTGCCTGCCATTGGGCATCGGTTTGCTGGCGGCGCGCCGCGCGTTCGACCCAGGCCAGGCCCAGCATCATGCGCAGGCCCAGCAGCACCGCGCAGCAGGCCCAGGCGCCGACGATGGGGCGCAGGCTGGCCTGCAGGGTGTCGATCCAACCGCCGCTCGCGGCCACGCCGACGCCGGCGGCGAGCGTGCCCAACGGGACAATGGCGGCGCCGGCACCGCTGTCGCCGGCCAGGCGCAGCACCAGTTCGGCGGTCGGCCATGCCAGGCACAGCAGCAAGCCGGCGCAGGCAACGAGGTAGCGCGATTCGGGGCGGGCGTTGCGCAGCGCAAGCAGGGCCACCGCGGTCGCGCAACCGACGAGGGCGCCTTGCCAGAGGAAGTGCAGCAGCGTCCAGCCGACGTGGGAGACCAGGCTCTCGATCATCATTCCTCGTCCTCCTTCAGGAGCTTCTCGATTTCGGCTCGCTCCTTCTTCGAGATGCCGCTCTTTAAGGCAGCCATCACCAGTGCCTTGGCCGAGCCGGAAAACGCGCGCTGCATCAGGTCCTTGAGCAGGTTGGTCTGCAGCGAATCCTGGGGCTGGGCAGGCGCGTAGACGTGCGAGCGTTCGCTCTCGTCGCGCGTCAAGAGGCCCTTGGTGTGCATGATCTGCATCAGGCGCAGCACGGTGGCATAGGTGACCTCGGGGCGGGTCTTCTGCATCGCCTCGTGCACCTGGCGCGCGGTGCCGGAGCCGAGCGGCCACAGCACCTGGAGCAGGTCGAGTTCGGCCGCGGTGGGCTTCGGAAGTTCGGAAGAGCGGGACATGATCGATCCTTCTGGTTGCAAGCTTGTCATTGAGAACAATGCGTCCAGAATATCTTGTCTAGAAAGACCTGTCTACTTGATTTCCACGCCTCCGGCCAGGGATGAAATAGTTGTAGACAACAATGTCTATATGCGCCTATGCTTGCTTGCAAGAAAACACCAGGAGACCCATGTTGAAACAGTTCGCCCTCGTCGCCAGCCTTGCCCTGTTCCCCGTCGCCGCTTCGGCCTCGCCCTTGCCGAGCTATCCTTTCGTGCACGTCAGCGCGGAAGCCTCGCGCTATACCACGCCGAATATCGGGGCAATCGACTTCATGATCAGTGCTTCCGACGCCGACCCGGCACAGGCGCGCGACACCGTGGAAACACGCATCGCCGAGGTGCGCGCGCTGCTGCAGGAGCAGGGCGTCCCGCTGGCGGACCTGGAAACGCGCGACGTGCGGCGTGAGCCGGGCATGGACGCCGCGGGCAAGGACACCGCCCGGGAACTGCGCGTGAGCGTCCACCTGATCGTGCGCGACCTGTCGAAGTGGCGCGCCGTGGTGGCGCCGCTCCTGGTCAAGCCGAACCTGAACGGCTTTGCGACCTCCTTCGACATCACCGAGCGCGACGCTTTCGAAGCCGCCCTGATGGCCGACGCCCTGCAGGATGCGCGCCGCCGCGCCGAGATCATCGCCAGGGGCGCGCGCCGCAAGCTCGGCGCCGTGACAGGGGTCAGCCCGGGCGGCGTGAAGAACGTCGGCACCACGATGGGTCTGGTGCGGCCCGACTTCAGCTACAACCGGAGCAAGCCGTCGAACGTGGGCGCGCGCGACTTCCTGAATGTGGATGCGCTCAAGCTGATTCAACCGGTCGACGTGGTCTATAAACTGGAATAAGCGGGCCTGCGCGCACGCAAGTCAACAGTTATGTCTTGGACAAGGGGTGTCGGTGTAAAATCCGCCTGTGACAGGCGAAAGCCGCACCCCATTCAATTACCAAGGACCACCACATGGCGAAGACGGATCTGTCGGGTTACAACCTGAGCGAGCTCAAGGGCTTGCAATTTGAAATCGAGAAGGAAATCAAGGAGCGCCAGCGCCAGGAAGTCAAGGAAGCGCGCGAGCGGATCCTGGCGATCGCCCAGGACCTGGGCGTGAGCGTCGAAGAACTGCTGGCTGGCTCGGTCGGAAAAGCCAAGGGCGGCAGCGGCAAGAAGGTTGCGGCGCAGTACCGCAATCCGGCTGACGAGAACCAGACCTGGACCGGCCGCGGCCGCCAGCCGAAGTGGGTGGCCGAGGCCATCAAGGGCGGCAAGAACCTGGACGACCTGCGCATCTGAGTGCGGCGCCACCGCGCCCGGACATGAAAAAACCGCGCTCGATGCGCGGTTTTTTTTGTGGCCGCTGCGCTCTTTGCGCGCGGCCATCGCGGGAGCCGGGGCTCAAGCTGCCTTGTGCACGCTGCGCAGGCCCTTGTCGTCTTCGTCCACGTAGTTGCCCGACAGGACGGCGTTCATGCGCTCCTTGTCCAGCTCGTTCTCCCACTTCGACACCACCACCGAGGCCACGCCGTTGCCGACGAAATTGGTCAGGGCGCGGCATTCGCTCATGAAGCGGTCGATGCCCAGGATCAGCGCCATGCCGGCCACGGGAATGGTCGGCACCACGGCCAGGGTCGCGGCCAGGGTGATGAAGCCGGCGCCGGTAATGCCCGAGGCACCTTTCGAGGTCAGCATCGCCACCGCCAGGATGGTCAGTTCCTGCATCAGGGTCAGCTCGGTGTTGGTGGCCTGGGCCACGAACAGGGCGGCCATCGTCATGTAGATGTTGGTGCCGTCCAGGTTGAAGGAGTAGCCGGTCGGCACGACCAGGCCGACGACGGATTTGGAGCAGCCGAGCTTTTCGAGTTTGCGCATCAGGGCCGGCAGGGCGGACTCGGACGAGCTGGTGCCGAGCACGATCAGCAGTTCTTCCTTGATGTAGGCAATGAACTTGAAGATCGAGAAGCCGGTCAGTTTGGCGATGATGCCCAGCACGACGCAGACGAACAGCGCGCAGGTCAGGTAGAACGAACCCATCAGTTTTGCCAGCGGGATCAGGGAGGCCAGGCCGTACTTGCCGATCGTGAAGGCCATGGCGCCGAAGGCACCGATGGGCGCGAGCTTCATGACGATGTTCACCATGCCGAAGATCACGTGCGAGATCTCGTCGATGAGCTTCGTCACCGGACGGCCGCGCTCGCCCAGCATCGACAGCGCCACGCCGAACAGGATCGCGATCAGGAGCACCTGCAGGATGTCGCCCTTGGCGAACGCATCGACGAAGGTGTTCGGGATGATGTTCAGGACGAACTCCACCGTGCTCTGGTGCGAGGCCTTCTCGGTGTACTGGGCAATCGCCTTGGTGTCGAGGTGGGCGACGTCGACGTTGAAACCCGCGCCCGGCTTGGCGATGTTCGCCACCAGCAGGCCGATCACCAGTGCGAAGGTCGACACCACTTCGAAGTAGAGCAGCGCCTTGCCGCCCACCCGTCCGACCTTCTTCATGTCCTGCATGCCGGCGATACCGGCCACCACGGTACAGAAGATCACCGGGGCAATGATCATCTTGATCAGCTTGATGAAGCCGTCACCCAGGGGCTTCATGTCCGTGCCGAGCTTTGGATACAGCACGCCGAGCAGTACGCCCATCGCGATGGCGAACAGCACCTGTACGTACAGGATTTTATAGAAAGGCTTTTTCATGACAGCGTTTCATGGGAAGGTGGATAGTGTGGACATCATCACAAATAGCCGCCACGCGATCTATTGTGGATATCCCCAACCCCGTGAATAACGGTCATGCGGTTTGCTGATGCAGGCCCGGCGCGTCCAAATTTGCCATGTCGTATGTCAATGCCGGTGCGCAGTTGCTTCGCAAGGGCAGGGTGAATGGGCGCGTCGGTGCGAGCGTGGGTTGAACGCGTGGGCGGCGCTCACGTCGCCGGTATGCGGGTTGCCGGGTGGAGCCGCTCACCCTACGGCCGGCGATACACCTTGCCACCTTTCATCACGAAGCCCACCTTGCGCAGCGCGGCGATGTCGCTCGTCGGATCGCCCTCGACGGCGACGACGTCGGCCAGCGCGCCCGGCACCAGTTGGCCCAGGTCCTTGCCCTTGCCGAGAATATCGGCGGCGACGACGGTCGCGGCGCGCAGCGCCTCCAACGGGCTCATGCCGAGGCGCACCATCCACTCCAGTTCGCGCACATTGGTGCCGTGGGTAAAGACGCCGACATCGCTGCCGTTGCCGATCTTGACGCCGATGCGGCGCGCCAGCGCAAAAGGCGCGCGCGGCCTCCTTCATGGCCGGGGTTGGCTCGCCGCCGCGCACGTGCTTCTGGAAGTATTCGCCGATGGCTTCCGGTGCGGTGAGCGTCGGGATGTAGGCGGTGCCGCGCTCCTTCATCAGCTTGAAGGTGGCTTCGCTGGCGCCGTAGCCGTGCTCGATCGTGTCGGCGCCGGCCAGCACGGCCAGGCGGATGGCGTCGTCGGTGCTGGCGTGGGCCGCCACCCTGCGCCCGGTGACGTGCGCGGCCTCGACCATCGCCTTCATTTCCTCGAGCGTGAAGGTGGGGCGGCTGGTCCCGTCGACGCCGGTGCGGTAGTCGGCATAGAACTTGATCCAGTCGGCGCCGCGGGAGGCCTGCTCGCGCACGGCCTTGACCGCTTCGACCGCGCCGGTGACGGGCTGGGCGCCGTAGGGTATCTCCATGTCGGGCCGGTAGCTGCGCTCGGCCGGGCCGTAGCTGTAGCTGGCGACGATGGCTTTCGTGGCGATGAGCAGGCGCGGGCCGGCGACCACCCGCCTTCGATGGCGCGCTTGATGCCGACGTCGGCATAGTTGGCGCCTTCGGTGCCGAGGTCGCGCAGGGTGGTGAATCCCGCCTGCAGCGTGTCGGCGGCGTGCTTGCCTGCCAGCAGGGTGCGGTATTCGACCTGTTCCTTGATTACCTGGTCGTCCCGGTGGTTTCGTTATAGGGATGCAGCAGCACGTGCGAGTGCAGGTCGATCAGGCCGGGAATCAGGGTCTTGCCCGGCAGGTTGACGCGCTCGGCGTCGGCCGGTGCGGCGACCTTGTCGGCGGGGCCCACTTCCTTCACGCGCCCGTCCTGCACCAGCACCGCCCAGCCGGCGTGCGGCTTGCCTTCGCCGGTCCAGACGCCGTCGGCGGTGAGCAGCAGCGTGCGCGGCTCGGCGGCCGCGGCGGCCAGGCTGGCGGCAAAGGCGAGGGCGCCGAGCGCAATGGAAGTGAAGGTAGTGCTCAAGCGGCGCATGGCGGACTTCCCGAAAATGGTGGAGCCGGAATGATAACGGACTCTGCCGCATGCGCGTGGGTTATGCTGGCGGCCTGACGACGGCGAGGCATGGGATGGGACAGGATAATTCGGCGCAGGTGAGCGCGTTGCTGAAAGATGCGGTGGCGCTGCAGCAGGCAGGACAACTGATCGAAGCGCGCCGGCGCTACGAGCGCGTGCTGGCGCTGGCGCCAGGCCAGTTCGATGCGCTGCACCTGCTCGGGGTCGTGCACCGCCAGCAGGGCGAGCCGGCGCGCGCCGTCGAACTGATCGGGGCCGCGCTGCGGATCAACCCGGCGCAGGCCACGGCCCATTGCAACCTGGGCGCGGCCCTGCAGGACCTTGGACGCACCCAGGAAGCCTTGACCAGCTACGAGACCGCGCTGCGCCTGTCGCCCGGCTATGCGCTGGCCTTTGCCAACCGCGGCGGCAATGCCTTGCGCAAGCTCGGCCGCCTGCCCGACGCCGTCGACAGCTACGAGCGTGCGCTGGTGCTGCGTCCGGGCTACCCGGAAGCGGCTTGCAACCGCGCCATCGCGCTGCTGGACCTGGACGCGGCGGATGCGGCGCTGGCGAGCGCGGACCTGGCCTTGTCCGCACGGCCGGCTTATCCGGAAGCGCTGTGCGTACGCGCCAATGCCCTGTTCGCGCTGCGCCGTTTCGACGAGGCCTTGCATGGCTACGACAGGGCGATCGCGCTGGACGCGCGCGTGGCCGAGGCGCATGCCGGGCGTGGCCTGGCGCTGCAGAAGCTGGGCCGCCACGGCGAAGCGCTGGACGCCTTTGACGCCGCACTGGCGCGCCGGCCGGGCTACTGGCCGCACCGGCGCCAGCGCGCCGATGCCTTGCTGGCGCTGGGACGGCGCGTCGATGCGATCGCGGCCTACGAGGAGGCGAGAGATGCGGCCTTGGCGGCCGGGGCAGACGGCGGCGCCAGCGAGATCGCCTTCGAACTGGCCGCGCTCGGCGTCGGGGCCGTGCCCGTGCGTGCGCCGCAGGCCTACGTGAAAGCCCTGTTCGATGGCTATGCCGGCCACTTCGACCGCCACCTGACGGAAGTGCTGCGCTACCGCACCCCGGGCCTGCTGGGTGCGGCCTTGGCGCGCCAGGTACATGCAAACGATCTCGCGACCCTCGACTTGGGCTGCGGCACAGGCCTGTGCGGCCCCGTCCTGCGTCCCCGTTCGCGCACGCTGACCGGGGTCGACCTGTCCGAGCGCATGCTCGCGCGTGCCGCCGAGACGGGCCTGTACGACAGCCTGGCCTGCGCCGACCTGCAGGCCTATCTCGACAGCTGCCACGGCGACGTCGACCTGGTCATGGCGGCCGACGTGCTGGTCTACTTCGGCGACCTGGCCGCTTTGTTCGCCAGGTGCGCGCGGCGCTGCGCCCGGGTGGATGGTTCGCCTTCTCGACCGAGAAGCTGGGCGACGCAAGCGGCGGTGGCGAGTATGCGCTGCAGCCCTCGAACCGCTACGCCCACGCGCTGGGCTACCTGGAAGGGCTGGCGGCGCAAAACGGCTTCGTGGTGCTGGAAAGCCTTGAAGAAGCCGTCCGCAGCGAGAACGGACGCGGCGTCATCGGCCACCTGCTGGTGCTGCGCGCGGCCGGCGCGCTGGCGTCAGTCGGTGAGTCGGATAGCGCCCCGCAATGCCGTCGCGATGCTGGTCAAGACGAGTGATCCCACCCCAGGCCCGGCGCGAGTTTCGTCGTGGACGACCACGGTCACGCCGGGCGGGGTCGAACCCGCGCTCAGTCGGGCGGTGACGCAGCCCCGCCGGCCATGAAACCGTCCAGCTCCGCGGCGATCTGCTGGGCCAGCTGGTGGATGTGGAAGCCGTCGACGAAACCGTGGTGGGCCTGCACCGAGAAGGGCAGCTGGAGGCGGCCGTTGGTCCCGTCGCGGAAACGGCCCCAGGCGATCGAGGGAATGTCAGGTGAACCGAGCGATGCGGCCGGGTGCTGGATCGAGCTGAAGTCCAGCCAGGGGATGCAGGTGATGAAGACCTGGTCCTTCACGGCGCGCGGCGACAAGCTGGCGTAGCTGTTGTTCAGCGCCGTCATGCCCGCCGCCGCGATGCCCGCGGCGCGGCCGCGCGCAACGAATTCGCGCAGGTCGTCGGACCAGTCGAACAGGGCGAAATTGAGGTCCTTGTGCTGGTTCACGACGGTGAAGGAAGGCATCAGGCGGTCGATCGCGATGACCTCGCCCTCGAAGACACGGTAGCGGAAGTTCTCGATTTTCAAGACCGAGCGCAGCACCGCGCAGAGCAGCACGTGGAAGGGCGCCAGGCCCTGCTCCTTGCACCAGGGGCGGTAGTCTGGCAGGTCGAGGGTGAAGCAGAGGTTGACCGCGGGGCTGTCCATGCGGTCGAAGAGGTCGAAGCGGTCGCGCCGCTGTTCAAAATGGTGCATGTGTGGTGCCGTCGGGACAAAGGGCAATATTGTCGCATGTGCAGACCCGCGGCCTTGGCGACGCCCCCGGCCGGCGAGCGCCGTAGGGTGGGGTCTTGACCCCACGCGGTATGGCACCGATGCGTCCGCCGGAAGCGGTTTCGATTCGCGAAGCCAGCACCACCCATGCGGTATGCGATGAGCGCCGATAACGCACATCGTCTGGTCTGCACGGACACGAAAGACGGCGTGGGCGGAGCCCACCCTACGTATAGACGGTTTGTCGTCCGCGTCCGTAGCAGCGTCAATCCCTTACTGCGCGGCCCAGCCACCATCCATGTTCCACGCGACGCCGCGCACCTGCGCCCCGGCCGGCGAGCAGAAGAACACGGCCAGCGCACCCAGTTCGTCAGGCGTGACGAATTCGCCCGACGGCTGCTTTTCCGCCAGCAGCGCGCGCCGGGCTTCGTCGTTCGACAGGTTTTCGCGCGCGGCGCGGTCGTCGACCTGCTTCTGCACCAGCGGGGTCAGCACCCAGCCCGGGCAGATGGCGTTGCAGGTGACGCCGGTCTGCGCGGTCTCGAGCGCGGTGACCTTGGTGAAGCCGACCAGCCCATGCTTGGCCGCGACATAGGCCGACTTCTGGCTTGATCCCACCAGCCCGTGCACCGAGGCCAGGTTGATGATGCGGCCCCAGTTCTTCTGCTTCATGCCAGGCAGGGCCAGGCGCGTGGTGTGGAAGGCGGAGGTGAGGTTGATGGCGATGATGGCATCCCATTTCTCGACCGGGAATTCCTCGATGGGCGAGACATGCTGGATGCCGGCGTTGTTGACGAGGATGTCGACCCCGCCGAACTTCTCGCTTGCAAACGCCATCATCGCCTCGATCTGTTCGGGCCGGGACATATCGGCGTTGTGGTAGGCGGTTTGCACGCCGAACTCCTGGCCGATGTCGGTGTAGAGCTTCTCGATCTGCTGGGCGTCGCCGAAGCCGTTGAAGACGATGTTGGCGCCCTGTTCGGCGAGCGCGCGCGCCATGCCGAGGCCGATGCCCGAAGTCGAACCGGTGACGAGTGCCGTTTTGCCGCTGAGCATGCTGGATTTCATTGTTTCCTCTGGTAGTGGTGTGGTCGGGTGCTTTGCCCGGACTTGGTAGAATTCTAATCTCCCTGCCGGCGAAACGCACACGGGCTAAAATGCGGAGTTTGTGCGAACCCGGTGTGCAGAAATTGTCATGAGGAGGCGGGAATGCTTGATGCGAGATGGAAAAGCGTGCAGTGCAGCTCGCCCGCCGGCCTGCATCGCATGGCTTACAAGGAGTGGGGCGACCCGGACAACCCGCGCGTACTGGTCTGCGTGCATGGCGTCACGCGCGTAGCAAGCGACTTCGACGCGCTGGCGGCAAGCCTGTCCGACACGTATCGCGTGGTCTGCCCGGACGTCGCCGGGCGCGGGCGCTCGGAGCGCCTGCGCGACCCGCAGCTGTATGGCGTGCCGCAATACGTGGCTGACATGGTGACTCTGGTCGCGCGTGTCACGGCTGGCTTCGAGGACCGGGTCGACTGGTTCGGCACCTCGATGGGCGGCCTGATCGGCATGGTGCTGGCTTCGCTGGAGGGCACGCCGGTGGCCCGGCTGGTACTCAACGATATCGGCCCGACCCTGGATGGCGCCGCGCTGGCGCGCATTGCCGACTATATCGGCCAGGACCTGCGCTTCCCGAGCTACGACAGCGGTGCACGCTTCGTGCGCGAGGTGTCAAACTCGTTCGGCCCGCACGACGAGGCGCAATGGGACAAGCTGGCGCGCGACGTGCTGCGCCAGGAGCCGAATGGCGAATGGGTACGCCACTACGACCTGGCGCTGGCGGAGCCGTTCAAGTCCATGAGCCGCGAGCGCGCCGAACAGGACCAGGCGGCCCTATGGCGCGCCTACGATGCGATCCGCTGCCCGACGCTGCTGGTACGCGGGGAACTGTCGGACCTGCTCTCGCACGAAACGGCGCTGGAGATGACGCGGCGCGGGCCGCGTCCGCGCCTGGTGGAGATCCCCGGCGTCGGCCATGCGCCTACTTTCGTGCACGCCGACCAGATCGCGCTGGCACGCAACTTTTTATTGGGCTCCTGAGCCCTGTTTGAATCAAGAATCAAGAATCAAGAAAGAGAATATGGAAATCAAACGTCACCACGTCGGCAAACGCCTCTCGGAAATCGCCGTCCACAACGGCACCATCTACCTGGCCGGCCAGATCGCCGAGGACACCACCCAGGACATCGAGGGCCAGACCCGCGAAGTGCTGGGCCACGTCGACCGCCTCCTGAACGAAGCCGGCAGCGACAAGACCTGCATCCTGATGATGCAGATCTATATCGCCGACATGGCGCATTTCGCCGGCATGAACGCTGTCTACGACGAATGGGTGGCGCAGGGCCACACGCCGCCGCGCGCCACGGTTGAAGCGAAGCTTGCCAATCCGGCCTGCCTGGTGGAGATCGTCGTCACCGCCGCACTGCGCTGATCGATGGTTTCCACCGCCGCACTCGGCGACGCCACCACCCAGTTGCTGCAGGGCCTGGCCCCTGACGAATGCGTGCGCGTGCAGGAAGCGCTCGACTATGCCGCGGTGGCCTATGGCGAGCGCACCTGCGCATCCGGCCAGAATGCCTTCGAGTTCTCGCTCGGTGTGGCCGGCACGCTGGCCTACCTGCGCAGCGACTGCGAGACCCGCATCGCCGGCCTGCTGTTCGAGCTGGTGCTGGTCGAGCCGCCGCTGGTCGAGACGATCGAGCGCCTGTTCGGCGCCGAAGTGGCCAGCCTGGTGCGCGGCGTGCAGCAGCTGGTCAAGCTGCGCGACCTGACGGTCGGCCAGCCCGTCGTCGGCCGCGGCAAGAACGCGGCCAGCCAGGCCGCCGCCCACGTCGAGACCCTGCGCAAGATGCTGCTGGCGATGGCCTCGGACATGCGCGTGGTGCTGATGCGCCTGGCCTCCTGCCTGACGACGCTGCGCTATTTCGCCGAGAGCAAGCGCTTCGACGAAGTCACCCACGACTACGGGCGCGAGGTGATGGACCTGTACGCGCCGCTGGCGAACCGGCTGGGGATCTGGCAGCTGAAGTGGGAGCTGGAAGACCTGGCCTTCCGCTTCATGCAGCCGGACACCTACAAGCGCATCGCGAAGATGCTGGAAGAAAAGCGCATGGCACGCGAAGGCTTTGTCGCGTCCTCGATCGCGCGCCTGCAGGACGAGTTGCGCGCCGCCGGCATCCGCGCCGAGGTGAGCGGACGGCCGAAGCACATCTTCAGCATCTGGAACAAGATGCGCGGCAAGGACCTCGACTTTTCCTCGCTCTACGACGTGCGCGCCTTCCGCGTGATCGTCGCCGATGAAAAAACCTGCTACACCGTGCTGGGCCTGGTGCACAACATCTGGACCCCGATCCCGGCCGAATTCGACGACTACATCGCCCGCCCCAAGCCCAACGGCTACCGCTCGCTGCACACGGTCGTCACGGCCGAGGATGGGCGTCCGCTCGAAGTGCAGATCCGCACCCAGGAAATGCACAGCTTCGCCGAGTACGGCGTGGCCGCGCACTGGCGCTACAAGGAAGAGGGCGGTTCGAACTTCAAGAGCCAGAAATACGACGAGAAGATCGCCTGGCTGCGCCAGCTGCTGGCCTGGAAGAGCGATGTCACCGACGTGGTGGCGGGCGAAGAGGACCAGAAGGAGTGGGTCGAAAAGCTCAAGGCCGCCACGCTCGACGACCGCATTTTCGTCTTGACGCCGCAGGCGCGCGTGCTGGAACTGCCGGTCGGCGCGACGCCGATCGACTTTGCCTACCACCTGCACAGCGAAGTCGGGCACCGCTGCCGCGGCGCCAAGATCGACGGCGTCATGGTGCCTTTGAATACCCCTTTGAGGAACGGCCAGACCTGCGAAATCATCACGGCCAAGGGGCCGGCCGGCAGTGCCGGTCCCTCGCGCGACTGGCTCAGCCCGGGCTATACGGTCAGCAGCCGTACCCGGTCGAAGATCCGCGCCTGGTTCCACGCGATGGAGCTGGCCGAGACCCTGGCCCAGGGCCGGCTGCTGGTGGAAAAATCCCTGCAGCGCGAGGGCAAGACCGCGGTCAACCTGGAGGCGCTGGCGCATAAACTGGGCTTTGCCAAGGTCGACGACCTGTTCGTCGCGGTCGGCAAGGAGAAGTTCAGCCTGCGCCACGTGGAAGCGGCGCTGCACGAGACGACCGAAGCGCCGCCGCCGGACGACACCGCGGTGGTCAACAAGAGCCGCGCGTCGAGCGTGGAGCAGGGCGCGAAGTCCGGTGTGCTGGTGGTCGGCACCGAGGGGCTGATGACGATGCTGGCGCGCTGCTGCAAGCCGGCGCCACCCGATCCGATCGTCGGCTTCGTCACGCGCGGCAAGGGCGTGTCGATCCACCGCCTGTCGTGCAAGAACTTCGCCGAGATGCGCGCCAAGGCGCCGGAACGGGTGATCCAGACCGAATGGGGCAGGGCGGGCAGCGAGACGGTCTACCCGGTCGACATCTTCATCCTCGCCGGCGACCGCCAGGGGCTGCTGCGCGACATCTCCGACGCTTTCCTGCGCGAGAAGATCAATGTCACCGGCGTGAACACGCAGACCACGAAAGGCCAGGCGCGCATGGTGTTCACGGCGGAGATCGGGTCGACGGGCCAGTTGCAACGGGCCTTGCTGGCGATCGGGGACGTGGCGGGCGTGCAGGAGGCGAGGCGGGCGTAGGGTGGAGTCCTGACTCCATGGGGGCGTGCGTGTGCGTTCCTGGACGCTACAAAGGCTCGTGAGCATGCATGGCGGCTTTGGCATACCTGTTTTGATTCGCCGATGCCGTACCGCGTGGGCACGGAGTGCCCACCCTACGGGACCGTTGCGTTCGTAGGGTGGGCACTCCGTGCCCACGCGGTCGTACAGATGCGATCCCGGAACGCCGGCATTGCCGAAAGCCGCTCACGCCGTGGTGGCCTCGCGGTACGTTGGCGGTGTGCTGCTGCCGCACAGCGTGGCGTCGGGACTCCACCCTACGGAATACCTCTTCGCACCGCCGCGCGAACCTGATACGCAAACTGATGCATACTTGCAAAAACCGTATCATATGACCATGTCCCGCCACCTCCACCTCGCCACCCGCCCCAGCCTCTGGGGCTATGCCCTGGTGCGCTACCTGCGCAGCTGGTGGTACATGTTCCACCTCGGCGCGATCGCCATCGTCACCGCCTGCTCTCCTTCGACCTACAACCGCGGCACCCGCCTCGTCACGGCGCGCTACATCCATGCCAGCACCTGGCAGGTGCTGCCCTGGTTCACGGTGCTGTCGGCACTGATCAGCGTCGTCATCATCCGCATCGTGCTGGTGACGGCGCTCAGCTACGGGCTGTCGCGCTACGCGCTCGAGATGGTGGTGCGGGTGCTGGTGCTGGAACTGATTCCGCTGTCGGCCGCGCTGTTCGCGGCGCTGAGGTCAGGCATGGCCTTCGATGCCACGGCGCTGGGCCTGGCGCGGGCCGGCCTGCCCACGGCCGAGGTCAATGCCGAAGCCTTGCGCCGACTGCGCCGCGACCTGGTGCCGCAGCTGTTCGCGAATGCCTTCTCGGTCCTGAGCCTGGCAATGGTGAGTTCGACCATCGTGCTGGTGCTGGCCTACCTGAACGTGTACGGCCTCTCGCCCTGGGGCATGCCCGACTATACGCGCACGGTCGGCCGCGTGTTCGACCCGGTGGTGACCACCGGCTTCGTGCTCAAGACCGTGCTGTTCGGGCTGACCGTGGCGGTGATCCCGACCGCCGCCATCCTCGAACTGCAGCGCTATCCGCGCCGGCTGGCCTCGAGCGTGCAGCCGGGCGCGCTGCGCCTGTTGTTCGTGCTGCTGCTGATCGAAGGCTCCTCGCTCGCCCTCAAATACATTTGAACCCTCTTGCCCATGCCTGATACCCCACCGCTTGACGCATCCAATGAGTCATCCAACGAGCCGGCCCATGTCGAAACCAAGGCGATGATCCTGCTCGGCGTCGTTGCCCTGCTCATCGTCGCTTTCGTGCTGTACGTGATGTACGCGCGCGGCGTGTTCGAGCCGACCCAGAAGCTGGTGCTGGTGACGGAGAACTCGGAAGGCGTCATTCCCGGCATGGACCTCACCTTTGCCGGCTTTCCGATCGGGCGCGTGCGCCTGGTCGACCTGGCCAGGGACGGCAAGGTGCAGATCGTGGTCGACGTGTCGAAGTCCGACGCGCGCTGGCTGCGCTCTTCCAGTGTGTTCACCCTCGAGCGCAGCGTGGTGGGCGAGACGCGCCTGCGCGCCTTTACCGGCATCTGGACGACCCGCCGCTGCCCGACGGCGCCCAGCGCCCTGTCCTGCGCGGCGACGTCACGGCCGAGATTCCAGGACTGGTGGCCACGGCGCGTTCGCTGCTGAACAACCTGGAAAACCTGACTGCCGAGGGCTCGTCGATGAGCAGCAGCCTGGAGAACGTGCAGACGCTCACCGGCCGCATGTCCGGCAAGTATGGCTTGCTCAGCGGCGTGCTCGGCGACGACGAGGCGCGCAAGTTCGTCGGCACCCTGGAGCGCCTGGACGCGCTCCTGGCCAAGACCGACCGGCGCCTGTACGGCAAGAAGGGGATCGCCGACGATGCCCAGGCTGCCGTGGTCGAGCTGCAGGGGGTGCTGCAGGATGCGCGCGGCACGCTCAGGAAAGTCGACGCGGTGCTGGTCGAGGCCCAGGCCGTGGGGGCGAACGCGCGTGGCCACCGAGGACTGGGCGCGCTGCGCGGCGAAGTCGACGCCAGCCTGCGCAAGGTGAACCGGCTGGTCGACGAGATCAACCGCAAGTGGCCGTTCGCGGGCAAAACCGAGGAGATCAAGCTGCCATGAGAATGTCTGCGCTTTTGTGCACGGTGCTGCTCGCCGCCTGCGCCAGCAAGCCCGCCGTACCCAGCTGGCAGCCGAACGCGAAGGATGCGCTCGACGGCTTTACGGAGGACTACCTGCGCGGTAACACGGCTGCGACCGGGGCCGAATTCGCGCGGGCGCGGCTGGAAACGACCAGCACGGGCCGCGCCGACCTCGTGGCGCAAGTCGAGCTGGTGCGCTGCGCGGCGCTGGCGGCCAGCCTCGAGTTCGATGAGTGCCCGGGCTTTGCGGCGCTGGCAAGCGACGCGACACCGCAACAGCGCGCGTATGCGGCCTATATCGGCGGCCGCTGGGAAGGGCTCGATGCCGGCCTGCTGCCGGAGCAGCACCGGCCGGTTCTCGCAAGCGGCACACTGGCCGGCGTGAACGATCCGCTGGCGCAGCTGGTCGCGGCCGGGGCGCTGTTCAAGGCGGGGCGCGTCAAGCCAGGCGATATCGAGACGGCGACGGCGACGGCGTCGACACAGGGATGGCGCCGCCCCTTGCTGACCTGGCTGGGCGTGCAACTGAAACGCGCGCAGGCGGCGGGGGACACGGCCGCGGCCGAGCGCTTGCGGCGCAGGATTGCGCTGGCTTCGGGCGAAAACTAGGGGCAGCGCGGAGGTCAGTTGAACGCGTAGGCGGGTTCCCCGCCTACGCGTTCAAACCACCCTCGAATCGCCGCACCGCTTAGCCGTCCCTCGAATTGCCGCGGCGCTCACCCCACCTTCGGCCTCAACGCCCACGGCAACGCATTGTGAATGGCCGTCGCCGCAATCGCCGCCTGCCCCGCCGCCACCGCAATCTGGTTCAAGCCCTGCACCACGTCGCCAATCGCATACAGCCCCGGCACATTCGTGCGTCCATGGTCATCCACCTTGAGCTTGTCGCAATCCCCCGTCTCCGCGCCCAGCGCAGCGGCCAGTTTCGAGCGCGCCGATTCGCCCAGCATCGGGTAGAACACGTCGAACTCGCGGCTTTCGCCGTCAGCCGTGTTGAGGATCGGCTTCATGTCCGGGCTCATGGTCACGCCCAGCAGGGGCGATTCGATGTAGCGCACGCCGGCGACCTCGATCCGGTGGCGCTCCTCGTCGGTCAGCATCGATTCCTTGCCACGGTCGAACAGGGTGACGTCGGCACTGAAGGTGCGCATGAAAAGGGCATGGCCGACCGGGTTGGTGGCCGAGGTGACGACGGCAATGCGCCTGTCGCGCACGTCGTAGCCGTCGCACACCGGACACAGGCGCACGGCGCCGGCATGCACGGCTTCGTTCCAGTCCTCCACGGGCAGGCCGCAGTCGGCAACGCCCGTGGCCAGCAGCACGGTTTGCGCGCGGATCTGGTGCGTCGCGCCGGCGTCGTCGAGATAGTCGCCGATGAAGACCCCGTCGACCAGGCGCAAATCGGTGATTTCGCCATGCTGCACGCTGCCGCCGTAGTTCTTCAACTGGTTCGTCAGGTTGACGAGCAGCTGCGAGCCGGGCACGCCCTCGGGAAAGCCCGGGTAATTGTGCGAGACGGGGATCAGGCACAGGCGGCTGTTGCCCTTGTCGACGACGACGATGTTGCGGGTGAAGCGGCGCAGGTAGATGGCAGCCGTCAGCCCGCCCGGTCCGCCGCCGATGACGAGGGTGTCGAAAACGTGGTCTTCGAGGTGGTGCCCGGTCCCATCGAGGATGGGCGTGATCATGTCGTTCATGGCCCGATTGTCAAGCATCGCGCGCGGGCGTCCTATCGGCGCGCGTGCCCAGCCCGGGTAAGAGCGGGCTTACACTCCTCCTACAGCGACTTGCCGTCCAGCGCCTCTGGCTGCAGCGTCACATGGTCGATGCCGTGCTTGTCCAGCAGCATGGCTTTCACGCGGCGCAGGACTGCGGGCCATTCGCGCAGGTCATTGATTTCGAGGTGGCCGATCAGGGCAGGGTGGCCGGGCGACATGTCCCAGACGTGCAGGTCGTGCACCGACAGCACGCCTTCGACCTCGGCCAGGTCGGCGCCCACTTCCAGGTAATCGATCCCGTGCGGCACGCCTTCCATCAGGAAATGGTAGGACTCGCGCAGGATGCCCCAGGTCGATTTCAGGATCAGCAGGGACACGAAGATCGACAGGATCGGGTCGATGCGTACCCAGCCGGTGAAATAGATGATGGCGCCGGCGGCAATCGCCGCGACCGAGCCGAGCAGGTCGCCCATGACGTTGACGAGCGCCGCGCGGGTGTTGATCGATTGGGTGTCGCGTGACAGCACCCAGGCCACCAGGATATTGATGCATGCGCCGATCGCCGCCACGGCCAGCACCACGCCGCCTTGCACGGCCTGCGGATGGGCCAGGCGCTGCGCCGCCTCCCAGACAATCCAGGCAACCAGTGCCAGCATCGCCAGGCTGTTGACGAACGCGGCCAGCGCCTCGGCGCGCACGAAGCCGAAGGAATGGCGCGAAGAGGGCGGCCGCTTGGCGATCAGCTGGGCCAGCAGGGCCAGGCCGAGGGCGGCGGCGTCGGTCACCATGTGGCCGGCATCCGATATCAGGGCCAGGGAATTGGACATGAAACCGGTCACCACTTCGATCAGGGCGAACAGCAGGGTCAGGCCGAGCGCGACCCCAAGCGCCTTCTGGCTGCGCGCCTCGATGCAGTGGCCGTGGCTGGCGTCGCCGTCGAGGTGGGCGTGCAGGTGTTCGGAGGTGGGCGCGGCGTGTTCGGAAGGCATTGCTGGAGCGATCAAAATGAGCAAGTGCGCAGTGTACTGGATAACCCGGGCGGGGCAGTGGGCAGCCTTGCCGAGGGAGGCGCCAATGCTGAATGTTGAACAACCCTTGCGCGGCGCCGGTGCTGTCTCTATAATGCAGGTCATCGGGCGGTTAGTTCAGCTGGTTAGAATACTTGGTCGACATCCAAGGGGTCGCAGATTCGAATTCTGCACCGCCCACCAGAACACATCGGACAGCGCGGGGAACTTCGGTTTTCCGCTGTTGTCGTCAGTAAGAGCGAGAAAGGCACAAACGGTTATGACACCGCGAACTACAACCTGGTTGTGGGGGAATCGCTAGACGCGGTAGGGTGTTCTTTTGCTCGACACACTGAAAATAACGCGCCTGGTGCGCGTTTTTTTTCGTCCATTGCATTTCAGTTTCAATTTTGTTCATATTTCGGCGCCGAGCGCCCCAGGAGATCACTATGCTTAACGTGCGACTTCCCGATGGCTCCAGCCGTCAGTTCGACGGCCCCATGACGGTTGCCCAGGTAGCGAGTTCCATCGCGCCAAGCCTGGGCAAGGCCGCCCTGGCCGGCAAGGTCAACGGCAAGGTGGTCGATACCTCCTTCCTGATCGAGCAGGACGCGGACCTGGCCATCGTCACCGACAAGGACCCGGAAGGCATTGACGTGGTCCGCCACTCGACCGCCCACCTGCTGGCCTATGCTGTCAAGGAACTGTTTCCTGAAGCGCAAGTGACCATCGGCCCGGTGATCGAAAACGGCTTCTACTACGACTTCTCGTACAAGCGTCCTTTCACCCCGGAAGACCTGCAAGCCATCGAGAAGAAGATGGTCGAGCTGGCAAAGAAGGATGAGCCGGTCACCCGCAAGGTGCTGCCCCGCGACGAGGCCGTTGCGTACTTCAAATCGATCGGCGAAGACTACAAGGCCGAGATCATCGCCTCGATTCCGGCGAACGAGGATGTCTCGCTGTACTCGGAAGGCAAGTTTACCGACCTCTGCCGCGGCCCGCACGTGCCTTCGACCGGCAAGCTGAAGGTCTTCAAGCTGATGAAGCTGGCTGGCGCCTACTGGCGCGGCGACTCGAACAACGAGATGCTGCAGCGCGTGTACGGCACCGCCTGGACCAGGAAGGAAGATCAGGAGCAATACCTGCACATGCTGGAGGAAGCCGAAAAGCGCGACCACCGCAAGCTCGGCAAGCAGCTGGACCTGTTCCACTTCCAGGAAGAAGCGCCGGGCCTGATCTTCTGGCATCCGAAAGGCTGGAAGATCTGGCAGCAGGTCGAGCAGTACATGCGCCAGAAATACCAGGCCAATGGCTACGACGAGGTAAAAGCGCCGCAGATCCTGGACGTCACCCTGTGGCAGAAGACCGGTCACTGGGATAACTACCGCGAAAACATGTTCACGACCGAGTCGGAGAACCGTTCGTATGCATTGAAGCCGATGAACTGCCCGGGCCACGTACAGATCTATAACTCGGGCATGAAGAGCTACCGCGACTTGCCGTTGCGCTACGGCGAGTTCGGCCAGTGCCACCGCAACGAGTCCTCCGGCGCGCTGCACGGCATCATGCGCGTGCGCGGCTTTACCCAGGATGACGGCCACGTCTTCTGTACCGAAGAGCAGATCGAGTCGGAAGTCACCGCTTTCCATTCGCAGGCGATGCAGGTCTACGACGACTTCGGCTTCAACAACATCGACGTGAAACTCGCCCTGCGCCCCGACAGCCGCATCGGCAGCGACGAGATCTGGGACGAAGCGGAAGAAGCCCTGCGTTCGGCCCTGCGCGCCTGCGGCGTGGAGTGGACGGAGCTGCCGGGCGAGGGCGCCTTCTACGGCCCGAAGATCGAGTACCACCTGAAGGATAGCCTTGGCCGTCCATGGCAGGTCGGCACCATGCAGGTCGACTTCTCGATGCCTGGCCGCCTCGGTGCGGAATATGTCGCGGAAGACAATACCCGCAAGGTGCCGGTGATGCTGCACCGCGCGATCGTCGGCTCGATGGAGCGCTTCATCGGCATCCTGATCGAGAACTACGCGGGCGCGCTGCCGCTGTGGCTGGCACCGGTGCAAGTGGCTGTGCTCAACATTTCTGACGCCCAGGGGAGCTATGTCCGTGAGGTCGAGGCGCGCCTGAAGGCGGCTGGTTTGCGTGTTCACGCTGATTTGCGGAACGAGAAGATTACCTATAAAATACGGGAACATTCCGTCCAAAAGTTGCCATATATTCTAGTTGTTGGCGATAAGGAACGTGAAGCAAACACCGTGGCCGTGCGCGCACGAGGCAATGTCGACCTGGGCGTCATGTCCGTCGATGCCCTGATCGAGCGCCTGGTGGGCGAGGTGGCCTCCAAGGCCAAATAAGCCTCGCCAGCCAATCAAGCCGGCCGGTTATTCAGACATTAAAAGGAAACAACATAGCTACTGACAAGTCGAATCGCATCAATGGCGAAATCACGCACCCGGAAATGCGTTTGTCCGGGGTGGACAACGAGCCGCTGGGCATCGTGAGCCTGGCCGAGGCATTTCGTCTGGCCGAGGAAAAGAATGTGGACCTGGTCGAGATCGCGCCAAACGCGGTCCCACCGGTCTGCCGCCTCATGGATTACGGCAAATTCAAGTACTCCGAGCAGAAGAAGGCCCACGAAGCCAAGCTGAAGCAGAAGATCATCCAGGTCAAGGAAGTCAAGTTCCGTCCGGGCACCGATGAAGGCGACTACAGCATCAAGCTGCGCAACCTCATCAAGTTCCTGGAAGAGGGCGACAAGACCAAGATCACGCTGCGCTTCCGCGGCCGCGAAATGGCCCACCAGGACATCGGCTTCCGCATGCTTGAACGCCTGAAGGGTGACCTCGAGCCGTATGGCCAGGTCGAGCAGTTCCCGAAGATGGAAGGTCGCCAGATGATCATGATCATTGCACCGAAAAAGAAGAAGTAATTCTTCGGTTTCGTTGTACGGATTTAGAGGCTGGACCGGTGTGGCAGCGTGTGCTGCCGCACTGGTCCGGCCTTGTTTGTTTGGGCGGCCCATGCCGGCACGGCATGGTGTCGTAGGGTGGGCACTCCGTGCCCACGCGGTGATCGGTATCGGCTCCGCTATCGTGCGCGTTGGTTTTGAGGGCGCGTATCACCGCGTGGGCACAAGTGCCCACCCTACGCACCTCAACCTGTGTTAGAATCTGCGGTTCCTGTTTTTCGAAACAGGTTGTAGCGTGCTGGCACGACGTGTAACGGCGCGCTGCAAGACAAGTGAAAGTAGGCATCCAAGAGCAGCGTTGCTGCCACCTGCAATCCTGTCACATATGAGGCTGTCCGCAAGGGCAGATGACTATGCCAAAAATGAAAACCAAAAGCTCCGCGAAGAAGCGTTTTCGCGTGCGTCCGGGCGGTACTGTGAAATCGGGTATGGCGTTCAAGCGTCACATCCTGACCAAGAAGACCACCAAGAACAAGCGTCAGCTGCGCGGCACCCGTAACATCAATGCGTCGGACGTGACCAGCGTTCTCCGCATGATGCCATCTGCTTAATCTCACACTAAGGAGCGAATATGCCTCGAGTAAAACGTGGGGTTACTGCACGTGCCCGTCATAAGAAAGTTCTTGCGCTTGCCAAAGGCTACCGCGGCCGTCGCAGCAAGGTATTCCGTATTGCCAAGCAAGCAGTCATGCGCGCTGGCCAGTACGCTTACCGCGACCGTCGTAACAAGAAGCGCGTCTTCCGCGCACTGTGGATCACCCGTATCAACGCGGCTTCGCGTTCGCACGGCATGACCTACAGCGTGTTCATGAACGGCCTGAAAAAAGCCGCGATTGAACTGGACCGTAAGGTTCTGGCCGACATGGCCGTGCACGACAAGCCGGCTTTCGCCGCGATCGTCGCTGCCGTCCAGGCCAAGCTGGCTGCCTAAGGCAACCGGTTTGCAAGTTAGCGCTGCGGCAACGTAGCGCAAAAAGAGCGGGGCATCGGTGCAGACCTATGCCCCGTTTTTGATTGTGGTGGGGCCTCGACGAAGCTACTGCGCGTTGCCCTGCCGGTCTGCGATGCTCGCTGTACAAGAGTACAGCTGCGCTTCTCGACCACCATGGCGGCCGCTCGCTACGCTTCATCGAGGCTCCGAGACGTTGCCATCATCAAGGACAAGAAAAATATGAACTCGCTCGAAGAACTCGTCGTATCGGCCCAGGCTGATTTTGGCGCCGCCCCTGATGCGGCCGCGCTCGAAAACGCGAAAGCGAAATACCTGGGCAAGACCGGCCAGGTCACCGAACTGATGAAGGGCCTCGGCAAGCTCGACCCGGAGCAGCGCAAGGCGCAGGGCGCCCTGATCAATGCCGCAAAAGAAAAAATCGAAAGCGCATTGACCGCCCGTCGCGACGCGCTGGCGAATGCCCAGCTGGAAGCGCGCCTGAATGCCGAGTCGATCGACGTTACCCTGCCTGGCCGCGGCCGCGCGAAGGGCGGTATCCACCCGGTGATGCGTACCTGGGAGCGCGTCGAGCAGATCTTCCGCTCGATCGGCTTCGACGTCGCCGACGGCCCGGAGATCGAAACCGACTGGACCAACTTCACCGCCCTGAACAGCCCGGAAAACCACCCGGCGCGTTCGATGCAGGACACCTTCTATGTCGAGGGCAATGACTCGACCGGCAAGCCGCTGCTGCTGCGTACCCACACCAGCCCGATGCAGGTGCGTTACGCGCGCACCCACACACCGCCGATCAAGGTGATCGCACCGGGCCGCACCTACCGCGTCGACAGCGACGCCACCCACTCGCCGATGTTCCACCAGGTCGAAGGCCTGTGGATTGGCGAAGACATTTCCTTCGCCGACCTCAAGGGCGTCTACCTGAACTTCGTCAAGGCCTTCTTCGAGACCGACGACCTGCAGGTGCGCTTCCGCCCGTCCTATTTCCCGTTCACGGAACCGTCGGCGGAGATCGACATTGCTTTCGGCTCGGGTCCCTTGAAGGGCCGCTGGCTGGAAGTCTCGGGCGCCGGCCAGGTGCATCCGACGGTGGTGCGCAACTTCGGACTCGATCCGGAAAAGTTCATCGGCTTCGCGTTCGGCTCCGGCCTCGAGCGCCTGACCATGCTGCGCTACGGTATTAACGATTTGCGCCTCTTTTACGAGGGTGATCTGCGCTTCTTGAAACAGTTTAATTGAGTGCAGGGTGGACGGCTCCGCCGTCCACGCGTTCAACGAACGCTAACAATCACCGCGTGGAGTAGCGCGGGCTGAATGCCCGCGTTACGAGCCGTCCACCCCGGACTGCGGTGCACGAAGATAGCTCGAACATACAAGGCAAAAGATTATGCAATTCTCCGAAAACTGGCTCCGTTCCATGGTCAATCCGAACATGGGTTCGGATGAGCTGTCCCACCTGTTGACGATGTCCGGCCTCGAGGTCGAAGAAGTCGAGCCGGTCGCGCCGCCGTTCACCCATGTCGTCGTCGCCGAAGTGGTCGAAGTGGCCAGGCATCCGAACGCCGACCGCCTGAACGTCTGCCAGGTGGACGTCGGCACCGGCACGCTGTTGAATATCGTCTGCGGCGCGCCGAACGTGCGTGCGGGCATGAAGGCGATCTGCGCCCAGGCCGGTGCGGTCCTGCCGCCTGGCGCCGATGGCAAGCCTTTCGAGATCAAGGTCGGCAAACTGCGCGGCGTCGAGTCGCAGGGCATGATGTGCTCGGCCAGGGAACTGAAGATTTCGGAAGAGAGCAGCGGCCTGATGGAGCTGCCTGCCGACGCGCCGGTGGGCACCAGCATCCGCGATTACCTGGGCCTGGACGACCTGAAGTTCACGATCAAGCTCACCCCGAACAAGGCGGACTGCCTGTCGGTGCTGGGCGTGGCACGCGAAGTGTCGGCCCTGACCGGCACGCCGCTGCACCTGCCGACGACGGTGCCGGTGCCAGTCACGTTGGAAGAAGTGCTGCCAGTGAAGATTTCGGCCCCCGACCTGTGCGGCCGCTTCACCGGCCGCGTCATCCGCGGCCTGAACGCGAAAGCGGCAACGCCCGACTGGATGAAGCAGCGCCTGGAGCGCTCGGGCCAGCGTTCGGTCTCGGCCCTCGTCGATATTTCGAACTATGTGATGCTGGAAGTCGGCCGTCCCTCGCACGTCTTCGACCTGTCGAAAATTCACGGTTCCATCGACGTGCGCTGGGGCCGCAAGGGCGAAACCCTGAAGCTCCTGAACGGCAACACGGTCGAGGTCGACGACTGGGTCGGCGTGATTGCCGACGAGAAGGAAATCGAATCGCTGGCCGGCATCATGGGCGGCGATTCCACCGCCGTCACGCTCGACACGACCGACATCTACCTGGAAGCGGCCTTCTGGTGGCCGAACGCCATCCAGGGCCGCGCCCGCAAATACAATTTCTCGACCGATGCGGCGCACCGTTTCGAGCGTGGCGTCGACTATGCGACGACCGTCGAACACATCGAGCGCATCACGGCGCTGATCGTGCAGATCTGCGGCACCGATGCGACGAAAGTCGGCCCGATCGACGACCAGGTCGCCAGGCTGCCGGAGCGCCAGCCGGTGGTGCTGCGCACGGCGCGCGCGCAAAAGGTCATCGGCGTGCCGATTACCGACGAGATGGTTGCCGACATCTTCACGCGCCTGCACCTGCCGTTCACGCACCGGGTTGACGAAAAATCGGGGGGCGAGTTCGCGGTCACCGCGCCGTCCTACCGTTTCGACATCGAGATCGAGGAAGACCTGATCGAGGAAGTCGCACGCGTGTACGGCTTCGAGAACATTCCGGCCAACCCGCCGGTCGCACCGAGCGCGATGCTGATCGAGCCGGAAAACACCCGCTCGCTGTTCGCGATCCGCCACCAGCTGGCCGACCTCGGCTACCAGGAAGTGGTGAACATGAGCTTCGTGGAAAGCGTCTGGGAGCAGGACTTCGCGGGCAACACGGCCCCGATCAAGCTGCAGAACCCGATCGCCAGCCAGATGAGCACCATGCGTTCGACCCTGATCGGCGGCCTGCTGGCCAACGTGCGCTATAACCTGAACCGCAAGGCGGGCAGGGTGCGCGTATTCGAGGTCGGCGCCATCTTCAAGCGCAACGAGGCGGCCGTCGATGGCCCGCTGTCCGTGGCCGGTTTCGACCAGCCCAAGCGTGTCGGCGCGATCGCCTATGGCCCGGCGCTGGACGAGCAGTGGGGTGCGCCTTCCCGTGCGGTCGACTACTTCGACGTCAAGGCCGACCTGGAAGCGCTGTTCGCACCGCGTGTGATACGCTTTGCCAAGGCCGAGCATCCGGCGCTGCACCCGGGCCGCTCGGCGCTGGTCGAGCTCGACGGCGCGGTCGTCGGTTTCATCGGCGAGCTGCACCCGCGCTGGCTGCAAAAATACGACCTGCCGCAGGCGCCGGTGCTGTTCGAAGTCGATGCCGCCGCGCTGCAGGAACGCGTCGTGCCGAGCTATACCGAGATTTCGAAGTTCCCGGGCGCCACCCGCGATCTCGCACTGGTGCTGAAACAGGATGTTCCGGCCCAGGCGGTGGTCGACACATTCAACGCTGCCGTGGCTAAGCATCCGCTTGGCAAGATCGTGCAAGCCGTTGTTTTGTTTGATGAATACCGCGGCAAGGGCCTGGAGACGGACGAAAAATCGCTTGCTTTCCGCTTTGCCTTGCAAGATACTCAATCGACCTTGCAGGACGCCGACGTGGAGGCCGTGATGGCTGCCGTGGTCGACGCCGCAACAGAAAAACACAGCGCAAAATTGCGCGCTTAGTTCCGAAACTTTGGTGCTAAAACACGTCCATCTAGAGGCAGGGCTGCAAAATTAATAACAACGACGTTGATTCGGCCGTATTCCAGGAGGCACTGGCGGCCGACCTGCATCGTGCGATGCAAGTGGCGCGGGTGCGCAAGGAAGCGGCGAAGGACTTGCCGACCCTGACCAAGGCCGAGCTGGCCGAGCTGCTGTTCGAGCAGGTCGGCCTGAACAAGCGCGAAGCCAAGGACATGGTCGAAACCTTCTTCGACGAAATCCGCAATGCGCTCGAGCGCGGCGAGGCCGTGAAGCTGTCGGGCTTCGGCAACTTCCAGTTGCGCGACAAGCCGCAGCGGCCGGGCCGCAATCCGAAAACCGGCGAAGAGATCCCGATCACGGCGCGCCGCGTCGTGACCTTCCACGCCAGCCAGAAGCTGAAGGGCATGGTCGAAGAGACCAGCCCGCCGTCGTCGCCGCTGGCGCGTGCGGCATAAGCGTGCAGATCAGGGTGCCAACCAGCATGCCATTACGCGTGCCCAATAAGTGAGCCATGAACGATCGCCCGAACAAGATTGAACTGACCGCGCTGCCGCCGATTCCGGCCAAGCGCTACTTCACGATCGGCGAAGTCAGCGAATTGTGCGGGGTCAAGCCGCACGTATTGCGCTACTGGGAGCAGGAATTCACGCAGCTCAAGCCGGTCAAACGCCGTGGCAACCGCCGCTACTACCAGCACCACGAAGTGCTGCTGATCCGGCGCATCCGCGAACTCCTCTACGAGCAAGGGTTTACCATCAGCGGTGCCCGCAACAAGCTCGACGGCCGCGCCCGCGACATCGCCGGCGGCGTCGAGGAAGCCCCGGTGGAGGCGGCGCCCGTCGTCGATCTCGCCGGACTGCGTGCCGAATTGCTGGAGGTCGTCGCACTGCTCAAGCAGGGCATACGGCCGGCCTGACACCCCTGTCGAACCGCTGCTGCCGGAAGCCGCGCGCATTCTGCACGGTTCCGTTAGCCCAGCATTCGTGCGCCCTGTTGTAGAAGGCCGAGGGAGTGCTAAAATGTTACATGCGGTTTAGCTCATTCAACGCATGACAGCCGGGCAATGTTTCCGGCTCTTTCCTGTGCCAGGAAAATTTAAGGGAAGACAATGATACGCGTTGCCATTTGTGACGATCACCAGATAGTTCGAGCAGGATTCAAACAGATTTTCTCGTCGTCCGGCGATTTCGAAGTCGTCGCTGAGGGTGCCACCGGCCGCGAGGCGCTCGATATTGCCCGTCGTGAGATCTGCGACGTGCTGCTGCTCGACATCGCGATGCCCGACCAGAGCGGGATCGACATCTTGCGCACCATCCGCCGGGGCCAGCCCAACCTGCCGGTGCTGATCCTGTCCGGCTATCCGGCACAACAATATGCCCTGAACCTGTTCAAGATGGGTGCCAACGGCTACCTGAACAAGGAATGCGACGCGGACGAACTGAAGACCGCCGTGCGCACCGTCTTCCGGACCGCCGTTATGTCAGCTCCACCGTCGGCGAACTGCTGGCGCAGAGTTTCGATCGCGATCCGAACACAGCGTTGCACACCGAGCTGTCGGACCGCGAGTTCCGGTGTTCCTGCGCCTGGCGAAGGGTGCAACGGTGTCCGACATCGGCAATGCCTTGTCGCTGTCGATCAAGACCGTTTCCACCTACCGTACCCGCATCATGGAAAAGATGGGCCTGCAGTCAAACAGTGACCTGACTTACTATGCCATGAAGAACAACCTGCTCGACTAAGTACTCGACCAGAAATAAATGTGAATTTTGGCAAACAGAACCGGACGTGCCGGTTCGGATGCGGTGCAAGGCGGCGAGCGCGCCGCAGTGCGAGCACTGCCCCGCAAGCGGACGCGAGCCAACGCAGCAACGCGCCGGTTATGGAAGCCAAAAACACATTTATTTTTGGGTGAGTACTTAGCAGGTTCGCGGACGCCGCCCGGCGTCCGCCCCGGACGGTCCGCCCATGTCAACGCGGGCTGCCGGCAAGGCGGCCCTGCCGCCCGCACGCCTTCGCCAGGCGTCACCCACCGACAGGCCCTTGTCGAGCGGGCATGCTGCTCCGCACATCTGTCGTATCCCGCCCACTCCACAGAACTGCCAGGCTGCAATAGATTCCCAAGGGGACTATAATCTTCCGGTCCGGCACAGTTGCGCGAAAGGAAGCCAGCAGATGTACTTTACCAGTGGTCCCATGCCCGCGCGCCAGCGCGCCTTGCCTTGGTACAAGACCTTGCTGTGCTTTGCCTGCGTGCTCATTCTCGTGGCGAATGGCGTCAGCCTGCTGCGCAATCTCGAGGGGCTGAAGGCCGCGAACAGCCTGCAGGACCAGACCACGAAAGTGGCCGACGAGCTGCAGCACCTGAACCTGCTCGTGACCGATGCCGAGAGCAATTTGCGCGGCTATTTCCTCTCCGGGGCCCCGACTTACCTGAGCAGCGTGCAAGGGGCGCCTGACCAGATCGACAAGCAGCTGCGCAAGGTCGGTACCCTGTTGGCGGACAATCCTGCCCAGCTGAAAAACCTGGCCCAGCTGCGCCTGGCGGTCGAGCGCCAGCTCGGCATGATGAACCAGGCGCTGGCCATCTACCAGGACGGCGGCCTGCGCGAAATCCTCGCCATCACCGGTGCTGCCGGCGAAGGCGAGGGCGACGAAATCCGCATGCAGGTCGTCATCATGCTGAGCGAACAGAACGAGTTGCTGGCCGCGCGCAGCGCCGCCTTCTACGCCCAGTACCGTCACGCGGCCATGCTGGGCCTGGGCATCAACGCCGCCGCGATTGCCGTGCTGCTCCTGTTCTATCGCCTGGTGCAGCGCAGCTTCGGTGCCCGCCTCGATGCCGAGTATGCCCTGCAACAGACCAACGAACAGCTCGAGACCATGGTTGCGCGCCGCACCGAGCAATTGTCCGTACTGTCGCGCCACCTGATCCACGTGGCCGAGGACGAAAAATCGCGCCTGGCGCGCGAACTGCACGACGAAATGGGCGCGAACCTGACGGCGATCGGTATCGACCTCAGCAGCGTAAGCGAACAACTGCGTGCCACGCGCCCCGATCTCGTCGAGATGCTGGCCCGCGCCCGCGCCACGCTGGTCGATACCGTGCAGCTCAAGCGCCGCATCGTCGAGGATTTGCGCCCCAGCCTGCTCGACAACCTTGGCCTGTCGGCGGCCTTGCAGAGCTATTGCGAGGATTACGCCCGCGTGACCGCGCTCGACTGCGACGTGCTGGTGGACGGCGACATCGACAGCGTCAGCCCGATGCATGCGATCGCGCTGTTCCGTATCGTGCAGGAAGCGCTCAACAATATCGCCAAGTATGCGCGCGCGGGCAGCGTCATCGTGCACCTGGCGCTCGAAGACGGCGCACTGGCACTGGAAGTGAGCGACGACGGTGTCGGCATCGGCGACGATGCCCTGGCGCGCACGAAGTCGCACGGCCTGCTGGGAATGCGCGAGCGCGCCTTGCTATTGGGTGGAAAACTCGAGGTGGGACGGGGGATCAACGGAGTCGGAACCTGCGTGCGGGCACGCATTCCGGTCGTGGCGAGCGTCGCGGAGGCCCCGCCATCGAAGCCGCCGGTTCCATCGCCGGTCGTGCCGGCGACGGAAGACGACGATCTTGCCGAGCTTGCCTTTAGCGGGCTACATCCATTAGCAGGCGGTCATATTCGGTCTTAGCGACCTTGTAGCACTCGCCCGCATATTCTTCCAGGCCGGCGCGGTCGAGCACCGTGATGTTGCCGCGGCGGTACTGGATCAGGCCTTCGTCCTGCAGCTTGCCGGCAGCGGCCGTGATGCTTTCGCGGCGCACGCCCAGCATGATCGAAATCAGTTCCTGGGTCACTTTCAGCTCGTTGCCTGGCGAACGGTCCAGGCGGTCGAGCAGCCAGCGGCAGAGCTTTTGCTCGATCGAGCTGTGGCGGCCGCCGACGGCGTTCTGGGCCATCTGGGCGAACAGCGCGTTGGTGTAGCGCATCAGCAGCTGGGGCAGGGCGCCGCCGCGGTTGAAGGCGTCGCGCAGGTATTGGGTCTTGAGGCGGTAGCCGTAGCCGGCGCTCTGCACGACGGCGCTGCACATGGCGCGCTCACCCATGAAGAGCGACACGCCAACCACGCCTTCGTGTCCGACCACGGCGATCTCGGTGGTGGCACCGTCTTCCATCACGTACAGCAGCGACACGATTGAAGTCGTCGGGAAATACACGTATTCCAGTTTGCTGCCATACTCGAACAATTCCTTGCCGAAAGGCATAGGAACCAGTTCCAGGTGCTCGAACAGGGTTTCCAGGTCCTGGCGCGGCAGGGCGGCCAGCAGTTCGTTCTGCTGGGTACCGCTGAAGCTGACAACTGGACGGGACGCCGCTTTGTTTTCCTCTTTGGTCAGGGGGAGCTGGTTGACCGATTGTGCTTTTTGCGTGACACCACCGAGTTGAGCGTTGTTCATTTTCTGTCCTCTTATCTAACGTACTGCATGGAGTGCGACTCTTGGGGGGCACTGTTGACACTGCCTCATCGCGATGTGTGTACATTAAAGCTATAGTCCGGTGCCGAACATAAGATTAGGGGTTGCCCCCGTGTAGGCTGTATGCATGGTGTCTTGTCAGTCCAGTCCTACTGGGAAAGATGCCGAAAATCAGCCGAATCATTGAGCTGACGCAAGGATCTGGCTCATAATGGGCGCAATTACAACCCCCGCGCCCCTCCATTCCCGCATGCATGTCCTACTTGTCGAAGACGATGCCGTCCTGGCCGATGGCCTGATCCGTACTCTGCAGGGGCATGGCATGCAGGTCGAGCTGGCCCGCGACGGCCTGCAGGCCGACCTCGCGCTGCAGCGCAACCCGCCGCTGGTCGCCGTGCTCGACATTGGCTTGCCGGGCATTGACGGCTTCGAGGTGGTGCGGCGTCTGCGCGCGCGCGGCGACGCCACCCCGGTGCTGCTCCTGACCGCGCGCGATGCCGTCGAGGACCGCGTGCGCGGCCTGGAAACAGGCGCCGACGACTACCTCGTGAAACCCTTCGCCACGCCCGAGCTGGTCGCGCGCATCCGCGCCCTCGGCCGCCGCAATGCGCCCAAGAGCACCGTTCTCACCCTCGGCAACCTCGTCTTCGACAGCGGCGCCCGCCGCGCCCGCGTGGGCGAACGTGCGCTGGACCTGTCGGCGCGCGAGTGGGCCGTGCTCGAATACCTGCTGCAACAGGCGGGCAGGGTGGTGTCGAAACAGCAGATCATCGATGCCATCGCACCCTGGGGCGACGACCTGACCCTGAATGCCGTCGAAGTCTATGTCTCGCGCCTGCGGCTCAAGCTCGACGGCGCCGGCCTGCAGCTGCGCACCATTCGCGGCTTCGGCTACCTGCTGGAAGCGGGCACGGCCACGTGAAGCGCGACCCGGGCCGCCACCCATGATCCGCGAAACGCGCCAGCGCCCGCAGCGCCGCGCGAGCGGCAAGGCCGGCAGCATCCGCCTGCGCCTGCTCAAGTGGCTCGTCGCGCCCATCCCGGTCTTCAACCTGGGCGCCGCCACGCTCACTTACCTGCTGGCCTGGACGCCGGCCCAGCTCGCGTTCGACGAGGGCTTGCGCGCGGCCGCGGCGGCCGCTGCGGGCCGCGTGCGCGGCGGCAACCTGGCCTCGCTCGGTCCGCCATCGATCGCCGACAACGCCGGCGAGGCAGGCTGGGTTGCCGTGCATGACCTGGACGGACGGCGCCTGGCCGGTGCCGCCGCGCTACCGGCACCGAAGGGCCCCGGCCTGGCCGACGCGCGCATGCACGGCGAACCGGTACGCGTCGCCGTCGCCGAAGCCGCCACGGGCGCCGGGCCGGTGCGCGTGAGCGTGGCGCGCACCGTGCGTGCGCGCCAGGGCGCGCGCGCCGCCATCCTGCGCTCGCTCGTCCTGCTCGAGATTGTGTTCAGCCTGGCCCTGGTGGCCCTGGTCTGGTTTTCGGTCGGCAATGGCCTGGCGCCGCTGGCGCGGCTGCGCGCCCGCCTCGATGCGCGCGGCAGCGGCGATCTCGCTCCCCGGACGATGCCGGCCTGACGCGCGAACTGGCGCCCGTGGTCGACGCCTTCAACGCGCTGCTCGGCCGGATCGAGGCCGGCGCGCGCGCCGTGGACGAGTTTCGCGCGAACGTGGCGCACCAGCTGCGCACGCCCCTGGCCGGGCTGCGCCTGCAGCTCGAATGGCTGGCGGCGCGCCATGCGGACGACCCCGAGACGCGCAGGTCGGTCGAGATGATGCTGGGCGCGAACGAACGCATGATCCGCCAGACCAACCAGCTGCTCTCGCTCGAGCGCGCCGAACCGCAGCGCTTCGCGCGCGCGCGCCTGGTGCCGCTCGACCTGGCGCAGGTGGTCGCCGACAGTGTCCAGACTTTCGTGGAGCGGGCGGCCGTCAAGGAAATCGACCTCGGCTTCGAACTGGAGCCGGCGCCCGTCCGGGCGACGTCTTCCTGCTGCGCGACCTGGTCGACAACCTGGTCGACAACGCGCTGCGCTACACGCCGCGGGGAGGGCGGGTCACGGTCGGCTGCGGCAGGCGCGCCGGCGGGGGCGCTCCTGCGCGTCGAAGACAATGGCCCGGGCATCGCTCCGCACCTGCGCGCCCAGGTGTTCGAACGCTTCGTGCGCCTCGACGAGAACACGGCCGGCAGCGGCCTGGCCTGGCCATCGTGCGCGACATCGCCAGGCTGCACGGAGGCGATGTCCGGATCGAGGATGCGGCCCGGGCGGCGCGGTCTTCACGGTCAGTTTTCCCTGAGCGCATCGCCCGATTCGGGCGTATTTAGCTCCGGAAAGACCAGTTTGTCAGCTCCCTGTCAGCATTTCCTCAGGGTAATGCAAGCTTGCTGAGGTATGATTCTCCAGAGGAAACTTTTTGCGGCAAGCCGCGTAGACGGCCAAGCCGTCCTTCTGGGGATAACAATGAAACGGCAGACCGGCTTTACGCTCATCGAACTCTTGATCACCGTTGCGATCATCGGCATCCTGACGGCGATCGCCATCCCGAACTACGGCAGCTACGTGTTGCGCACCCGGCTCACGGATGCGTATTCGGGCCTTGCGGGCACGCAGCCGATCGCCGAGCAGTACTGGTCGACCAACCGCACTTACGAAGGCTTCGGCACGACCCCTGGCCAGTTGCCGGCGGGCACTGCCGACTTCGTCTTCAGCGTCAGCAACGACACCGCGACCACCTTCACCGTCACCGCCACGGGCAGCGGCACTGGCCCGACCGCCGGCTTCGTGTTCTCGATCGACCAGGGCGGCAACCGCAGGACCGTGTCCGCGCCGGACCGGCTGGGCCAGGCCGAACAATTGCTGGGTACGCACCAAAGAAGGAGGGTGCAGCCAATGACGTGGCCGACGAGGCGCTCGCCTGGCGCCCTGGCCCGGCGCGGTTTCACCCTGATCGAAGCGATGGTCGCGCTGGCCATCCTCGCCATCATCCTGTCGATCGGCGTGCCGATGATGAGCGAATGGACCTACAAGAACCAGGTCGCCAGCGCCACCCAGTTCTACTCCGAAGGCCTGGTCATGGCCCGCAACCAGGCCCTGAGCAACAACAGTTTCGGCCGCATGGTGCTGACTCCGAACGGCAATGGCCAGAAGGACTGGCAGGTCGACATCTGCTTCCCGACCCCGGAAACACCCTGCACGCGCGAGAGCGACAACTGGTCGACCCTCGAGGCCGCGGCGGCGGACGACCCGGCCGGGGCGACCGGATTCAAGTCTGTCCTGCGCCCCGCCGACGCACTCCCGGCCGCGGCCGTCCTGCAGCAGACCTTCACGCCGGCCACGGCCGATGCGGTGTACTTCACGCCGCTCGGCTGGGTCGACACGACCGTTCCCAACGGGCTGCGCCGCATCGTGCTCGAGCCCCGTGGCAGCCGTGCCGGCGCCACCCCGAAGGTCGCGGTCGCCCTGACCCTGGCCGGCATTGCCAGCCGCTGCAAGCCCGACGCCACCCAAAACGACCCCCAGAGGTGCCCACCATGAAGAAGATGCCTTCCCTTTCAATGCGGCGCCAGGGCGGCGTCGCCCTGCTCGAAGCGCTGATGGCGGCCGTGCTGCTGGCCATCGGCCTGCTCGGCACCGTCGGCCTGCAGGCACGCTCGTACGCCGCCCTGTCCGAGGCCAGCATGCGCGCCGAAGCCACCCTCGCGGCGGAAACCCTGATGGGAACCATGGCGACGAACAAGGAAGCACTGTCCGGGTATGCCTACTCCGGCGGCACGCCCAGCAGCCAGCTGGCACCCTGGTACCAGGCGACCCGCACCGCCATTCCCGGTGCGACGATCGCGATCACGGTGGGCGAGGGCCCCATCAACGAACCGCGCGAGGTCACCATCACCATCGGCTGGCAGCGCCAGGCCACCGCGCCCGCCAACAGGCACGTTATCCGCGCTTACATCTAGGAGAACCCGATGCGTTCCAGTCTCCCCCGCATGCGCGGCTTCTCGGTCGTCGAGCTCCTGGTCAGCGTGGCCATCGGCCTGCTGGCATTGGGCTTTGCCACCCGCCTCGTCACCGGCGCGGAATCGGCCAAGTCCTCCGCGATCGCCACCTCCGATTCGATGCAGAACGGCATGCTGGCGATGTTCTCGATCAGCGGCGACGCCCAGCAGGCCGGTTACGGCCTGAACGATCCACTGCTGGTCGGCTGCAACACCTTCTTCCGCGATACCGAAGGCTACGAGCTGGCGGCGGCGGGGGGGCTGCATCCCCTGGTGCCGGCCCTCATCGAATCGAACGGTACGAGGCCTGATACGATCACCCTGTATTCGGGCAGCAGCCAGGGGGGCAGCGGAACGGCGCGCGTCGTCGGATACGACGCGAATTTGCCCACGAGCCTGCAGCTCGGCGGCGAGCCCTACGGATTTTCGCGGGGCGATGTCGTCGTCCTCGCAGCCGAAGACGGCAGCGGTGACTGCGCGCTGGCCCAGGTGTCCGCCGACCCGGTCAAGCCCATTTCACCAGCCAATCCCGTCCTGAAAGTGGCGGAGGTGGACGTCGACTTCCGCTACAACGCCAACGAAGGCAGCATCGGTATCCCTGTCCTGCCAGGCAACATGCGTGTCTTCCACCTCGGCCGGGCGGGGGCGCTGTCCTTCCATACCTGGTCGGTCGATCAGGGCTTCCTGCAGTTGCGCGCGACCGACATGGCCGGCGCCAGCCGGCTGCCGGCCACGGTGGCGGACAACATCGTGTCGATCAAGGCCCAGTACGGCTTCGATACCCGCGACGAGGAGAATTTCGTCAAGCGCGAAATCCTGAGTGTCGGGAAGTGGTCGCCTACCATGATCGATGCCGACGGAATCGGGGGGGTCGGCAACCGCGGCGACTACCAGCGTATCGTCGCGCTGCGCATTGCCGTCGTCGCACGCAGCAAGAAGCGCGAAAGCCAGCAGGGCGGCTGCACGGCCACCACAGCCCGGCCGACCGTGTTCGCGAGCCAGTCGCCAGTGGGCGTGAACGCCGTGCCGATGGAGGTCGACGTGGCGGTGCCTGGCGACCCCGTCGACTGGCGCTGCTACCGCTATCGCGTGTTCGAAACCGTCATGCCAATGCGCAATTCACAATGGAGCCCGAACAATGCAGCCGTCCATTAAGGCCCAGCGGGGCCTGGCCATGCCCGTCACGCTGATCATCCTGGCCGTGATGCTGATGTCGAGCATCTACCTGCTCAAGTCCACCAACTCGACCACGATGACGGCAGCCAACCTGGCCTACGATTCGGCCCAGGCGCGTGCGGTCGACTTCGGATTGATGGAGGGCTACCGGTGGTTGAATGTGACCGTGAAGACCAGTGCCGGCACGCTCAATGAGACAGGGCCAAGTACCGGCTACGTCGCGACGCTCCACCCCAGGCTGAGCACGCGCTCCGAACAATTCTGGGCCGGAAGCCGGTCCGTGACCTTCGAGGGCCAGCCGGTGGAGTACGTCATCCATCGCCTGTGTTCGGTCCAAGGTAGCTCGGGCATGGCGGCGGACGGCACCAGCAACGGCTGTGTCATGACCGCCGACAACCTGGCGCGCAGGAAGATCGGGCCGGGCGAAAGCCTGGCGATCGACGCGCCGCGCTACCGCCGGCCGCCGAAAGTGCACTTCGTCGTCACCGCCCGGATTGCAGGCAAGCGGGGCGGTAATGTCGTGAACCAGATGGTGGTGCTGGTCGGCCCCTGACGCCGGCACCGAGACCGGCCCGGAACAGGGCCGGCAGCAAGACCGGCCCGGGACAGGGCCGGCATCCAAGACTGGCCCGCAACCGGGTCGGCGCCCAAGACCGGCTCGCAGCCGGGTAATGAGAATGGAAATACGTATGAAGCGCATACTCTCGCTGATCGCATTGCTGCTCCTGGCCCCGGCCAGCCAGGCGGCGCCGACCTCCATCGCCAACCTGCCGCTGCTGAACATCGACGGCACCGGCACGGTGAAGCCGAACCTGATGCTGCTCTACGATAACTCGGGTTCGATGGCCAGCACCTTCACGCCCGACTACGTGGACGACACCGGCTCGTGCCGCTCGCGCGGCACCCTGGCCAGCGGCACGCGCGGCTGCCGCATCGGCGATCCGCCGTTTGCCAGCGCCGACTTCAACAAGCAGTACTACAACCCGAAGGTGCGCTATCTGCCGCCGGTCAGGGACACGGGCGTGTCCTTCGATTCGATGACCAGGCAAAAGACGACGAACTGGACCCAGGTGCCGGCCGACGCCTTCGGCATCAACAAGACCGACCTGCTGGGCCAGGGCCAGACCATGATCGACCTGACCCAGGGCTTCCCCGACCTGGCCTGGTGCGACACCAGCAGTGCCAACTGCGTCAAGAATGAACTGGGTTATTCGTACCCGAGCGACACCCGCTACACGCCGGTGTACTTCCTGGCGAACCCGTACTACTACAACATCAACGTCGGCGAATACTGCACCGACGCCACCTTGACCGATTGCCGCGTGACCACGGTGGGCGGGGCCGCGCCGGCCGGCTATCCGGTGGCGGCACCCCTGCGCTGGTGTAACAGCCGCGCCCTGACCACCTGCCAGGCGAAATATGTCGGCGCCTACAAGTACCCGCGCTTCTCCGATCCGAACCGCGTCCCGGACTGGTACGGCAGCATCACGGTGCGCGCCTCCACCACCAGCAACCGTACCCGCATCAAGACCGTCGAGGCCATCACGCCGGCAGGCAGCATCACCCTGACCAGCACCGCTGTCTTTGCCGACAACGGCACCGACACCGCGGCCGAGCAGGGCGGCCGCCGCGAACGCACTGGCCGCGTCGATCGTGGCCAAGCGCGACAGGCAGTACACGGCCTGCGTGCGCACGCCGACCGTGCTCGGCGTGCCGGCCTGCTCGAGCTACGACATTTCGCTGGGCAGCGACGCCATCGTGGCGGTGGTGCCGATCACCTGCAACGGCACGACATGCACGCCGGTCAGCGACGGCAGCCGCGCCGGCGTCGACCTGGTCGTCGGTGCCGACGACACGGTGACCGCGCTCCTGACCATCTCCGGCCGCGCCAACAACGGCAAGCGTACCGAACTGTCCTCGCTGCTGCTGGGCAGCACCCAGCTGCTGAACACGAAAATCACCTTCGACAACAACGCCAGCGCCAATGGCGTGGCGATTGCGCTTGCCGAGAGGATCGGCACCAACGGCATCATCCGCGCGTATGTCGGCAGCACCGCGAACAGTCCGCCGGCCTGCGCCGCTGCGCCCGACACCACCCTGTGCCTCGTGAGCTCCCCGGGCGAACCGTGCCGGCCAGGCCATCACGGTCGGCGCCCTCACCAGCAACGGCAACCTGAGCTTCACCCAGAAGCCGGCCGCCGCCGACGGCATTCCGACCACGACGCTCGGGCTGGGCGCCTCGGTGTTCAGCCGCGTGGACATTGTCCCGGCCAGGAACAGCTACCCGCGCGTCACCGAGCGCAGCGACTGCGCCGGCACCACCTGCACCTACGACGAGGAGATGACCAACTTCGCCAACTGGTACGCGTACTACAAGACGCGCAACCAGATGATGAAGACCTCGGTCGGCCTGGCCTTCCAGCCGGTGGGCGAGGGCTACAAGGTCGGCATCGTGTCGCTGTCGACCGCGGCCGCCGAGGGCGGCATGACGATCCCGCAACCTTTCATCGGCAAGGCGCGCGCCGACTGGTACGACGCGCTCTACAAGATGAACGGCAACAACTCGACACCGCTGCGCCAGGCCCTGCATGCCGTCGGCAAGATGTATGCGAACCTGGCGCCCTACAAGCGTTCCGCCGGCAACGAGGTCGTGCGTTTCCCGTGCGAGCAGAACTTCACCTTCATGACCACGGACGGCTACTGGAATGGTCCGGCGGCCGCGGACGTCGTCAGCAACGACAACGTCGAGAGCACGACGCGCTTCTGCTCGAAGGACAAGGGCTGCGTCGATCCGACCCCGCAATCGGCCAACTCGCTGGCCGACATCGCCCTGTACTGGTACAACGGCGGTTCGAACACCGAGAGCACTTCGCTGCGTACCACGCTCGAAAACTGGGACAACGAAGGCCTGGTGCCGGGCAGGACCGGTATCGACAACAAGCGCCTGCACATGAATACCTACACGCTGGGACTGGGCGTCGACGGCATCATGACCTATGACAAGAACTACGGGTCGCCCACGGCCGGCACCGACTTCCACAAACTGATCACCGGTGTCGCCACCGGCTGCCCGTGGAACAACAACGGCCCCTATGTCTGGCCGAATCCGGCGACGAACGACGATACCGGCGGTGCCACCTACCAGTCGCGCGTCGACGACCTGTGGCACGCGGCGATCAACGGACACGGCAAGTACTTCAGCGCCTCGGCGCCGCTGGAGGTCGTCGCCGGCCTCTCCAGCGCGCTGTCGGATATCCAGGAAAAGCAGGGCGCCGCCTCGGCCGCCGCGACCTCGACCCCGAACGTGTCGGTGGACGACAACGACCTGTTCGCCGCCACCTTCACGACCGTGAAGTGGTACGGCGAACTCGAGAGCAAGGAGATCGACGTCTCCACGGGCGCGGTATCGCGAGTCGCCAAGTGGAACACCTCGACCCTGCTGGGCGCAAAAGTGGGCGCGCTGACCGATACGCGCAGGATCCTCATGCGCGACGTCGACACGGGCGGCCTGAAGGAATTCCGCTATAACCTGATGACGCCGACCGAGCAGGGCTGGTTCGACAACAAGTGCGGCCAGCTCGACCAATGCCCGACGCTGACCGTGCTTGATCGCCTGGTCGTCAACGATGGCCGCAATATCGTCGGCTGGTTGCGCGGCCAGCAGCAGTTTGCCAACAACAGGGTACTGCGCGAATACGCGCGCAAGGCCGCCGATCCGGAAGCCGCGTTGGGGCAGTTGCCGCTGGTGCTGGGCGACATCGCCTCGTCCAAGCCCGCCTACATGCGCCGGCCGACCAAGAATTACGAGGATTTCGATGACCCGGACGTGAAGGACCCGGCGTTCATCTCCGGCTACGGCGCGTTCAAGTCGGCCAAGGCCAGTCGCGCCCCCACCGTTTTCGTTGGCGCCAACGACGGCATGCTGCATGCTTTCGACGGCGAGACCGGCGACGAGCTGTGGGCCTATGTGCCGCGCATCACCATGAAGAAGCTCTACCGCCAGGCGAGCACGACCTACGGCACCAACCACCAGTTCACGGTGGACGGTTCGCCCGAAGTGGTTGACGTGAAGATCGACGGCGCATGGCGCACCGTGCTGGTCGGCGGGCTCAATGCCGGCGGCCGCGGCTACTATGCGCTCGACGTCACCGATCCGGCCGATCCGAAGCTGCTGTGGGAACTCTGCGCCGACGCCGCCGTGTGCGGCAAGCACGACGACGACATCGGCCTGACTTTCGGCAACCCGCAAATCGGCGTCTGGACGGATGGGAGTGGCGGGAAGCACTGGGCCGCCTTCCTGAGCTCGGGCTACAACAACATCCCCGGCACGGACGGCGTCACCGTCGGCACCGGCAAGGGCTGGCTGTATGTCGTGGACATTGCCAACGGCACCATCCTGTCGAAGACCGGGACCGACGGCAGCGTCGAGACGCCTTCAGGCCTGGCGCGCATCACGGCGATCAGCAAGGACCCGCACACCGATCCGCGCGTGACCCACGTCTACGGCGGCGACAACCTCGGCCGTATGTGGCGTTTCGACTACAGCGCCGGTGGGGACGCCCGCTTGCTGAAAATGGGCGACGCCGGCGTCAACCAGCCAATCACGACCCGGCCGGACGTCACGATCTGCGAGGCCAGGAACCCCGACGGTACCGTGGTGAGCCGGCGCGTGGTGGCCTTCGGCACCGGGCGGCTGCTCGACCAGGGCGACATCCGGGACACGAGCGTCCAGGCCGCCTACGTCCTGGCCGATAACGGCAAGGCGCTCGGCAGTGTGCCGGTCGCGACGATGGTGAACCGCCAGCTGAGCGTCATCGCCGGCACCGGGACGGCGTATGCCATCAGCGGCCCTGACGTCAATCTTGCTCTCGGCACGGCCGATGGCTGGAGCATGCGCTTTGACCGCAACCTGGGCGAACGCGTCAACCTCGACCCGAAAATCATCGACGGCGCGCTCAACGTCGTGACCAACGTGCCAACGACGCCGACCGGCTGCAAGGTGGGCGGCAGCAGCAATGTCTACCAGCTCAATGTGTGTACCGCCCAGCCCCTGATGAGCGTCGCCGTCACCAGCGGCAACCGGACCACGTACGTGGCGGCCGCGGGGCAGACACTGTCGAACTCGGCGGCTGCGGTTGGTACCACCGTGATCAGCCTGCCGTCGGGCGACCTGCGCCAGATCACCACCAATGCCGACGGCGGCATCATCAGCACCACCGCCGTCAACGCGTTGCCGCTGACAACGAAGATTTCCGGCTGGCGCCGGGTGCGCGAATGAGGTAGGGAAGAGGGAAACTACGGGACCGCGGGAACGCGGGTTCCGGACAGGGCGATACGACGCCCCAGGCGGCCCGGCCGGAGCAATCGCTCCCGCCGGGCCGCATTCTATTCACACGAGCGGCGCCGGAATCGGTAAAATCGAGGGTTTTCTCCATTGGGGCCATCCGGGCTCGACTATGTCCAACGAACCTGACATCCTTGCCGCCGACGAAGGCAGCGCTCTTGACACCACTGCCGCTGCCGCTGCCGATTCTGCGCGCCCGCCGGCCGCCATCGCGCGCGAAGTGGCGCGCCGCCGCACCTTCGGCATCATTTCCCACCCCGACGCCGGTAAAACCACGCTGACCGAAAAGCTGCTGCTGTTCTCGGGCGCGATCCAGCTCGCCGGTACCGTCAAGGGCCGCAAGAGCGGCCGCCATGCCACCTCCGACTGGATGGACATCGAGAAGCAGCGCGGCATTTCGGTCGCCTCCTCGGTGATGCAGTTCGAGTTCCGCGACCACGTCATCAACCTGCTCGACACCCCCGGCCACCAGGACTTCTCGGAAGACACCTACCGCGTGCTGACGGCCGTCGATTCGGCGCTGATGGTGATCGACGCCGCCAAGGGCGTGGAAGAACAGACCATCAAGCTGCTCGACGTCTGCCGCATGAGGAATACCCCGATCGTCACCTTCATGAACAAGCTCGACCGCGAAACCCGCGACCCGCTCGAGCTGCTCGATGAACTCGAGTCGGTGCTCAAGATCGAATGCGCGCCGGTGACCTGGCCTATCGGCATGGGCAAGAATTTCCGCGGCGTGTACCACCTGCTCAACGACACGATCATGCTGTTCAAGGCCGGCGAAGAAAAAGCCGACGGCGCTTTCGAGATCCTCAAGGGTATCGACAATCCGAAGCTGGCCGAGATGTTCCCGCTCGAGATCGAGCAGCTGAAGATGGAAGTTGAGCTCGTGCATGGCGCCAGCCACCCGTTCGACCTGGAGCGCTTCCTGTCGGGCGTGCAGACTCCCGTGTTCTTCGGTTCGGCGATCAACAACTTCGGCGTGCGCGAAATCCTCTCGGCCCTGGTCGACTGGGCGCCGGCCCCGCGCGAGCGCGACGCCACCGTGCGCGCCGTGGAGCCTGCCGAGCCGAAGTTCTCCGGTTTCGTCTTCAAGATCCAGGCCAACATGGACCCGGCCCACCGCGACCGCATCGCCTTCCTGCGCGTGTGCTCGGGCCGTTTCGAAAAGGGCATGAAGGTCAAGCACCTGCGCCTTGGGCGCGAAGTCAAGCTGTCGTCGGTCGTGACCTTCATGGCATCGTCCCGCGAGCAGGTGGAAGAAGCCTACGCCGGCGACATCATCGGCTTGCCGAACCACGGCAACATGCAGATCGGCGACAGCTTCTCGGAAGGCGAGATGCTCACCTTCACCGGCATCCCGTACTTCGCCCCGGACCTGTTCCGCACGGTGCGCATCCGGAATCCCTTGAAGATGAAGCAGCTGCACAAGGGCTTGCAGCAGCTGGGCGAGGAGGGCGCGGTGCAGGTGTTCAAGCCGGTGCTGGGCTCGGACCTGATCCTGGGCGCGGTCGGCGTGCTGCAGTTCGACGTCGTCGCCAGCCGCCTGCTCAATGAATACGGCGTCGATGCCGTCTTCGAGGGCTCCAGCATCAGCAGCGCGCGCTGGGTGTCGAGCGACGACAAGAAGGCCTTGTCCGACTTCGAGACGCAGCTGGGTCACAACGTGGCCTACGACGCGGCCGGCAACCTCGCTTACCTGGCGACGTCCGGCGTGAACCTGCGCCTGACCCAGGAGCGCTGGCCCAAGCTCACCTTCCACGCGACGCGCGAGCACGCGGCCAAGCTGGCGTAAGCCGCTGGGCGCTACACGAACGGCCGGCGGCATGCCGGCCGTTTTCACGTCGGCGGGCCCCGCCTCACTGCGCCCCGCTGGCGGGCGCCTCCAGGTCCAGCGTGCGCACGACCTGGTCGACGACGGTGCCGTCCGGTTCCGTCACCTGGATGCGTACCGGCAGCCAGTGCTGCTGTGGTGCCAGCCAGAGCTCCACGCGGCGCTCGCCGGACGGCGCCAGCTGCGCCAGGTGCACCGCGGCCAGCCGGCCGATGCCGGTGTCGATCTCTTCCTGCCCCATGACCGGAAGCGCGCGATCCCGGTGCCGGCGGCGCCTCCCACGACGATCTCGATCACGTCCTGCATCTGGTCGGGCTCGGCCAGGCCCATGCCGGCCAGCTGGATCAGCACCGAGGCGCGGTCCTGGACGCCCGTGGGGAGGGGAGCAGCCCCGCCCGCATAGTCGATCCGGTTCTCCTCGCGGTTGAAGCGCGTGACCCATGCGCCCCCGGTCGGCGAGCGCTCGCGCGTGGACGCGGGCGCCATGCCGGCATCGTCCTCGCCGCCCTCGCTCTCGAATTCGCCGAGCACGCCGTCCAGTGTCAACTGGTAGCGGCCAGCCTTGCGCTGCCAGGACAGCCGGGCGGAGGCGGCCGGTTCGGCCTCAGCCCCGGGGCGCGTACGGATCACGGTGTAGCCGATGCTGGCGGACGGGGGCGGGCGCACTGGTAGCGTCCGGGCATCTGTTGGGGCAGGATGCCGGTGGCCCGGTCTTGTGCTTGCGCAGGGCTTGCCGCCGGTGCCGGCGCGTCGCCTGCCGCGTCGAGGGGAACCGATCGTAGCGCCGGCGCCGGTGCCGGTGCCGGTGCCGGCAGCGGCATTGGCGCCGCGGCGGATGCCTGGGCGGCGGCCGCGGGCGCATCGGCCTGCGGCGCGGTCGCAGGCTGGGGCGTGGGGACCAGGCGCAACGCGAGCGGCGTGCCGACCTCGGGCAGCGGGGGCGGCGTGAAGCGCGCGTCGACCCAGAGCATGAGGAGCAGGTGCAGGACGACAGACAACGCGCACCACGCCAGCAGGCGCCGGTTGCGCGCCAGGTGGACGGCAATCTTCATCCCGCTAGTGTACCTGCGTGGCGGCAATTGTCCATGGCGGGGAGGGTGTTGCGATTGCTCAAAGGCAGCGCCGGACGGATGACTTAGATTGATCAAATGCGATAGAGAAACTTCGGTACCTATCGCGAAGTCGCGTACTGTCGCGCGGCGCCCATTGACGAGGCCATCATGCACATTCCCCAGCACTTCCCGGCCGCGGCCCTTGCCGCCGCCTTCCCCTCCCAACGCCGCGGGGCCTGAGCCATGCTGTCGCGCCTGCGGATCGGCCCCAAACTGCTGCTGGCGCCCGGCGTCGTGCTGGTGCTGCTGGTCCTGCTCTCGAGCGGCGCCTGGTACGCGATGGTGCGCCAGAACGCCTCGCTGGAGGACATCGTCGGCCAGCGCGCGGCGCACATGCGCGCCGCGAGCGAGCTCGTCTTCACCGCCCAGCGCAGCCACGCGGAGATCTACCAGCTGCATACCCGGATCGGCGGCAGCTTCCCGCGCCGCCGCATCGAGCCCCTGATCGCGGACATCCACCGCCAGCACGCGCTGACCCATGCAGGGCTGGAGCGGGTGGCGCGCATGACCCCTGCCGGCAGCGCGGAGCGGCGCTATGTCGACCAGGCCGCGGCCGCCCATGCGGTGTACGTGCGTGCCGTGCGCGACGCGATCGAACTGGTGCGCGATGACCAGTCGATCAGCGCCAACGCCATGAGCAAGGCGGAAGCGGCCTTCGCCGTCGTCGCCCAGCGCCTCAATGCCCTGGCCCAGCTCGAGCAGACGCTCTCCGAGGAGGCCTCGGCGACGGCAGCAAGCGACTTCCGCACGATGACCTGGCTGATGCCCTGCGTGATCGCGCTGGCCATTGCCGTCTCGCTGCGCATCACGGTGGCGGTGCGCAGCACGCTGCTGGCCGAGATCCGCGGCATCGGGGCTGCGGCGGTCGACCTGGCCAGCGGCGACCTGACGGTCAGGACCGCGTGTATGGCAACGACGAGATAGGGGAAACCTCGCGCGCGCTCAACGCCAGCATCCGCAACCTGAACCTGACGCTGCGCACCATCCTCGAATCGGCGCGCTCGATCGGCACGGCGTCGCGCGACCTGGCCCCGGGTAACCTGAACCTCACCACGCGCGCCACCTTCCGCGCCAGTTCGCTCGAGCACACGACCTCGTCGATGCAGGAGCTGGCCGCCACCGTCAACCTCACGGCCGACAGCGCCCGGGCAGCGAACCGCCTGGCCGAATCCGCGTCGAACGTGGCCCAGCAAGGCGAGAGCGTGGTCGACCGGCTGGTAACGACGCTGGCCACGGTCAAGGGCAGCGCCCGGCAGGTGGGCGAGATCGGCGCGCGCATCGACGCTATCGCCGTCGAGACGGGTACGCTGGCGCTGAACGCGGCCCTGGAGGCGGCGCGCGTGGGCGAGGGCGGGCGCGAGTTCGCGCTGGTGGCCGGTGACGTGCGTTCGCTGGCGCTGCGCGCCGGCGCCGCCGCGCGCGAGATCCGCGAGCTGGTGGCGCAATCGGTCGCGGAGATCGAGGGCGGCACTGCCGGACCGCGCAGGCCGGCAGCAGCATGGCCACCATCGCCACCTCGGTCCAGCAGGTGGGCGACATCATCAGCAAGATCAGTTCGGCCAGTGCCGAGCAGGCCAGCGGACTGCTGGACGTGAACCAGGCGATCGTGCAGATGGACCAGGTCACGCAGCGCAATTCGACGCTGGTGGAAGAAGCGGCCGAGTCGGCACGCAACCTGCAGATGCAGGCCCTGACGCTGTCGCGCGCGGTGGCCGCGTTCCGGCTCGACGAAGCGGTGACAGCACCCGATGTGGCCACGCCGCCGTCGAGCGTGGCCGACATCGACATGCGCGACGTGTTGAAGGACGGCCGGCGCGACGCCAGCCAGCCCGGCCGGGGCGAGCGCAGGAAGACGCCAAGGCCGCATTTGCGGCTGGCGTCGAGGAGGGATTGATGTCGTTTGGACGTCTCGACCATCGTACGTCGTACCGCGTGGGCACGAGTGCCCACCCTACAACGGCGGTGCACCGTAGGGTGGGCACTCGTGCCCACGCGGTCGTACAGATCCGCAGCCGCAACGTCAGCCAGAAACGACAACGGCGGCGAAGGGATCGCTCCCCGCGCCGCCGCCAAGGTCAGTGCCTAGCGATTATTCGTAATCGCTGATCGGCGCACAACCACAGAACAGGTTCCGGTCGCCATACACGTTGTCCGCACGGCCCACCGGCGGCCAGTACTTCTTCTTGCGCAGCGAGGCCACCGGGAAGGCCGCCACTTCACGGGTGTAGGTGTGCTGCCAGTCGTCGGCCGTCACCACTTCGGCCGTGTGCGGCGCACCCTTGAGCGGGTTGTCCATCTTGTCGTACTCGCCGCGCTCGACCTTCACGATCTCGGCGTGGATCGTGATCATCGCCTCGATGAAGCGGTCGATCTCGATCTTCGACTCGGACTCGGTCGGCTCGATCATGAGCGTGCCCGGCACCGGGAAGCTCATGGTCGGCGCGTGGAAGCCGAAGTCCATCAGGCGCTTGGCGACGTCTTCGTTCGAAATGCCCGTCTTGTCCTGCAGCGGACGCAGGTCGATGATGCATTCGTGCGCGACCAGGCCGTCGTGGCCGGTGTAGAGCACCGGATAGTGCGGTGCCAGGCGGCGCGCGATGTAGTTGGCGTTCAGGATGGCCGTTTCGGTGGCATTCGTCAGCCCCTCCCCACCCATCATCGCAATGTACATCCACGAGATCGGCAGGATGGAGGCCGAACCGTAGGGCGCGGCGCTGACCGCGCCGATGCCCTGTTCGTCACGGACGTAGCCGGTCGAGAGCTGGTTCGGCAGGAAGGGCGCCAGGTGGGCGCCGACGCCGATCGGACCGACGCCAGGACCGCCGCCGCCGTGCGGGATGCAGAAGGTCTTGTGCAGGTTCAGGTGGCTCACGTCGCCGCCGAAGGCGCCCGGTGCGGCCACGCCGACCAGCGCATTCATGTTGGCGCCGTCGATATACACCTGGCCGCCGTGCGCATGGACGATCTCGCACAGTTCCTGGATGCCTTCTTCGAACACGCCGTGGGTCGACGGGTAGGTGACCATCACGCAGGCCAGGTTGGCGCTGTGCTGCTCGGCTTTCTTCTTCAGGTCGGCCAGGTCGACGTTGCCGTTCTCGTCGCAGGCGGTGACGACCACCTGCATGCCGACCATGTTGGCCGATGCCGGGTTGGTGCCGTGCGCCGACGATGGAATCAGGCAGATGTTGCGGTGGCCTTCGCCGCGCGACTGGTGGTACTTCTGGATCACCAGCAGGCCCGCGTATTCGCCCTGCGAACCGGCGTTCGGCTGCAGCGAGATGGCGGCGTAGCCGGTGACGGCGCACAGCATCGCTTCGAGCTGGCCGATCATTTCGCGGTAGCCGACGGTCTGGTCATCCGGTGCGAACGGGTGGATGTTCGAGAACTCGGGCCAGGTGACCGGGATCATCTCGGAGGTCGAGTTCAGCTTCATCGTGCACGAACCCAGCGGGATCATGGTGCGGTCCAGCGCCAGGTCCTTGTCGGCAAGACTGCGCAGGTAGCGCAGCATCTCGTGCTCGGCGTGGTAGCGGTTGAACGTCGGGTGGGTCAGGAAGGCGCTGGTACGGGCCAGAACCGACGGGAAAGCGTCAGCCGCATCCTTGTCCAGCGACTCTACATCCGGCACCGCGCCGCCGTTGGCGAAGATCGAGAACAGCAGGGCGATGTCTTCGCGGGTCGTGGTTTCGTCCAGCGACAGGCCCACGTGGCCATCGTCGACGCGGCGCAGGTTCACGCCGGCGTTCGTTGCGGCCTCGTGCAGTTCGGCGGCGCGATCGGTGACGACGGTCAGCGTGTCGAAGTAACTGGCGTTGGCCAGCTGGTAACCCATCTGCTGCAGGCCGCTTGCCAGGATGCCGGTCATGCGGTGCACGCGGCGGGCGATGCGGGTCAGGCCCTGCGGGCCGTGGTAGACCGCGTACATGCCGGCCATCACGGCCAGCAGCACCTGCGCGGTGCAGATGTTCGAGGTCGCCTTTTCGCGGCGGATGTGCTGTTCGCGGGTCTGCAGCGCCAGGCGCAGGGCCGAGTTGCCCGGGCGTCGACGGTGACGCCGACCAGGCGGCCCGCCATCGAGCGCTTGTATTCGTCGCGGGTGGCCAGGTAGCCGGCGTGGGGGCCGCCGAAACCGAGCGGGACGCCGAAGCGCTGGCTGTTACCGACGACCACGTCCGCGCCCCATTCGCCCGGTGGCGTCAGCACGGTCAGGGCCAGCAGGTCGGCGGCGGCGATCACCATCGCACCGGCCGCGTGCAGCTTCTCGACAGCTGCGCGGTAGTCGCGCACGTCGCCGTTCGCACCCGGGTATTGCAGCAGCACGCCGAAGCAGGTCTCGTTCAGCGATTCGATGTCGGCGGCCGCGATCGTGCGCACTTCGACGCCGATCGGTTCGGCGCGCGTGCGAATCACTTCCAGGGTTTGCGGCAGCACGTCGTCGGCGACGTAGAACACTTTCGAGCTCGACTTGCCGACGCGCTGGATCAGCGTCATCGCTTCGGCAGCAGCCGTGCCCTCGTCCAGCATCGACGAGTTGGCGATGCCCATACCGGTCATGTCCGTGATCATCTGCTGGAAGTTCAGGATTGCTTCCAGACGGCCCTGCGAAATCTCCGGCTGGTAAGGCGTGTAGGCGGTGTACCAGGCCGGGTTTTCGAAGATGTTGCGCAGGATGACGGGCGGCGTGTGGGTGCCGTAGTAGCCCTGGCCGATGACCGACTTCATCACCTTGTTCTTCGACGCGATGGCTTTCAGTTTCGCCAGCGCCGCCTGCTCGGGCAGCGGCTCGAAGAATTCGCCCAGGTCGAGCTTGTCCTTGCGGCGGATATTGGCGGGAACGACCGCGTCGATCAGGGCCGCGCGCGATGGGTAGCCGAGGGTCGAGAGCATCGCTGCTTCTTCGGACTCCGATGGGCCGATGTGGCGCGGGATGAAGGAATCGCGTGCTTCAAGTTGGGTGAGGCTGGTGCGGGTCATGGTGGTGGCCAAAAAGAAGGGACGGTGGCGCGGGCGCTGCCTGCGCGGGTCAAATGGACGAGTAAGCTGTGCTGCTGTTGCGCCCTGCGGCACACCCAGATGCGGGCGCCGCAGGGGATTTCAACGCCCGAAGGCGCGTGACGATCAGTTGTCGGTGGTCTTGCCGTAGGCGTCGGCGTCCATCAGGCCGTTGATCGCGCCTGCGTCGGTCGGCTGCAGCTTGAACAGCCAGGCGCCGTAGGCATCCTGGTTGATCGAGTCCGGCGCGTCGGCGACCGGCTGGTTGACCGCAACCACGGTACCGCCTACCGGCGCGTAGATGTCGCTGGCGGCCTTCACCGACTCGACCACGGCGGCGTCGTCGCCGGCCGTGAAGCTCTTGCCGACCTGCGGCAGTTCGACGAACACGATGTCGCCCAAGGCGTCCTGCGCATACTCGGTGATGCCGACGGTGAGGGTGCCATCAGCTTCGAGGCGGACCCACTCGTGGGACTCGGTGTATTTCAGGTCGGTCGGGATGTTCATGTAAGGGCTCCAGGTTGGTTTGACGCGATATTATAAATTGTGTTGGAAGCTTAAGATGCCAGCACTTTGCCGTTGCGCACGAACGGCAGCTTGACGACCGTGGCGGCCAGCTTCTTGTCGCGGATCTCGACGTGGACGGTGTCGCCGATCTGCACGTCCATCGGCACGCGCGCCAGCGCGATGGCCTGCTGCATCGACGGGCTGAAGGTGCCGCTGGTGATTTCACCGGCGTTGCCCGAGGCTGCCACGACTTTCTGGTGGGCGCGCAGGATGCCGCCTTTTTCGCGCAGGATCAGGCCGGCGAAGTTCGCCTGCTGGCCTTTGGCCTGCAGTGCCGCCTTGCCGATGAAGTCGCGTTCCGAGACCAGGTCGATGGTCCAGGCCAGGCCGGCGTCGAGCGGGTTGACCGTTTCGTCCATGTCCTGGCCGTAGAGGTTCATGCCCGCTTCCAGGCGCAGCGTGTCGCGTGCGCCCAGGCCGGCAGGCTTGACGCCGGCGGCAATCAGCGCCTTCCACAGTGCTTCCACTTGCGTGGCCGGCACGCCGATCTCGAAACCGTCTTCCCCGGTATAGCCGGTACGCGCGACCATCGCTTCGCCGAAGGCCGTATCCGGCACGATGACGACGTTGAAGGGCTTCATGTCCTGCGAAGCCGCTTTCGCGGCCGGCAGCACTTCCCAGACCTTGGCACGGGCGTTCGGCCCCTGCACGGCGACCAGGGCGATCGCGTTCTCTCCGTCGCGGCGGCCGGTGATCGTCAAGCCGCTGCTAGTGGCGTCGTTCTGCTGGCGCATCCAGGCGATGTCCTTCTCGGCCGTGCCGGCGTTGACGACCAGGCGGAACCAGTCTTCGCGGAAGAAGTAGACGATCAGGTCATCGATGACGCCGCCCTCGGGATTGAGCATGCACGAGTACAGGGCCTTGCCCGGGGTCTGCAGCTTGTCGACGTTGTTGGCCAGGAGGCCGCGCAGGAAACCACGCACGTTCGCGCCTTCGAGGTCGACCACGCACATGTGCGAGACGTCGAACATGCCCGCGTCGGTACGCACCGCGTGGTGCTCTTCGATTTGCGAACCGTAGTTGACCGGCATGTCCCAGCCGCCGAAATCGACCATCTTGGCGCCGAGTGCGCGGTGTGCGGAATTGAGCGGGGTCGCTTTGAGCGTCATGGAATCCTCAGGGCAGTGAATAGGGGAGCCGCACGCCGGCCGATGCCAGCGCGCGCTGCGCCCCTCTGTCCTTGGTACCTGAGAGATAGCGGAACGGGTCCGCCTGCCCCTTCGGTGGGCCGCGGGTCTCGCCGCGGCCGCTCTCCAGAGTTGGTCCGGCACGCTTGGTACGCACCGGCCCTTGAACGGTCCTTTTGCCTGAGAGTTTTTGGGTGATGCCCCTTCGGCGGCAGCATGTCGCTGCGCTCTCCCGATCAAGACTGTGGAGGATATGTCAGCCCCGCAGCCCTGTCAATCTTGGCAGGATGAATAGGAGCGCCTGACAAAACCGCCATAGCCGCGTTGCGGCTCCTGGCCGTACAAATGTACCGTCTTCGTCGCCGCGCCTTGCTCTGACGGTTTTCTCAGGCCCGCCAAGCCGGCGTGCGTCGGGCTGGCGAGCCGCAGCGGGTATGCGCGCACCGTTGGAGGGCGTGCGCGCGGGGTTTTTTCGTCATTTGTTACACTGAGATTCACACTTTGCAGGTAGAAAAAGACTATGAGCGAAGAACAAACCAAACAGAGCAAGGAAGCCTGGTTCACGCTGTCGGGCGACGTCAACAGCGATATGGTGCACCGGGTGTTCGAGGCGGCCAGCCACATGAGCGAGGACGGCATCGAAACGGCGCACGTGCTGGTGCAGTCGAACGGCGGCTACGTGAGCGACGGCTTGTGCCTGTACAACTTCATGTCGAAGTCGCCGATCGAGTTCGTGATGTACAACGGCGGGGCGGTGGCCTCGATTGCCGTCATCATGTACCTGGCGGGAACGCGCCGCTATGCCAGCGAAACGGCCCGCTTCATGGTGCACAAGTCGCACGCGACGGCCTCGCCGGGTTCGCGTCCCGATGCGCTCAACATCATCGTCGAGGGCCTGCGCGCGGACGACGCACGCACGGAATCGATCCTGCGCAAGCATATCGAACTGACGCCCGAGCAGTGGGGCATCCACCAGTATTCCGACCTGCACCTCAATTCCCGCGACGCCAAGATCGCCGGCATGATCAATGACATCGTCGACTTCGCGCCGCCGAAAGGGGCTGTCCTGCGCAATATCTGACGAAACGGCAGCGGCAGGGCGGCCAGGGCCGCAGACAGGCACGCACCCGTCCAGCGGTGCGTCACCTCTCTGCGGCTTTTTTCATGCCGCTTTGCTCCGCAATGGAAGTAATCCATGCATATACTATTTGCCAAATGCCATGCAGGTGCAAATATCCTTTGCATGCATTGGGCTGAAATTATGTCGGATTATCCCGACAGCGCATTTCCATATTTATTGATGAGCAATTGAGTAAGCCCATCAATATGTCCGGCCTGTTCGGCTTTTACTATTTACCAAAAACAAAAAAGCCCGGACGCAATATGCGCCGGGCTGATTCTTTTCACCGTCGCGTCATGCGACGACTGAAAGGAAATTAACGCTTGTCGTTCTTGTGGCTTTGACGGCCGGCTTCTGCGTGCTGCTCCGGGGAGCCGCCGCGCGTGCCGGAATTGCCGCCCGAACGCGAACCCGAGCCGGAGCCCGACTGCTGGTTGCCGTCGTTCTTGTGGCTCTGGCGGCCTGCCTCGGCATGCTGTTCCGGCGTGCCGCCGCGGGTGCCCGAGCCGCTGCCCGAGCGCGAGCCCGAGCCCGAACCGGATTGTTTGTTGCCGTCGTTTTTGTGGCTTTGACGACCGGCTTCAGCGTGTTGCTCAGGGGTACCGCCCTGGGTGCGTTTTTGATTCGAGGCCATGATTATTCCTTTCGATGTTGGATAACAGTCACTCGCCGAATTACTGGATCTTGTATCAGCAGGTTTCGGTTTTGCAATCATGCGAGCCGAGCAGTTTTATCGGTATCGGATAACCGCCTGAGCCCGTGTAGGATACTCGCCTACACATAAAGGATAATCGTCATTCTTGATTCGTGCGCGCATTTCGATAGCTCGACTTCGAAACGCATTTCAAATGCGCATTTAAAATTCTTCCCAATCAGGGTCGTGCCTGGCCGCGCTGCCGCTTGTCGTACGAGCGGGCTGCGGGTTGCGCGGTGCGGCGGCAGGGGCCGGCTGGCCGGCCGCGCTGCCTTCCTTGCCGCGGCCAGCTTCGGCCTGGCGGGCGCGCGTGGCGCTGCGCTTCGGTGCAGCGGCGGCCGGGGCCGCGCCAGGCGCAACGGGCTTGTCGGCCAGCACGAAGCCGCCAGTGGCGTCCGCCAGCGTCGCCGCCTGTTCGCGCAGGGCGGCGCAGGCGGCGGCGGACGCCTCGACGAGGGCCGCGTTCTGCCGGGTTGCGCCGTCCATCGCCGCGATCGCACCATTGACCTGCTCGATGCCAGCCGTCTGCTCCGCACTGGCCTCGGCAATTTCCCCGATGATGTCGGTCACGCGCTTGACGCTGGCAACCACTTCCGCCATCGTGCGGCCCGCCTTGTCGACCAGGCTGGTGCCGGCCTCGACCTTGCCAACCGAATCGTCGATCAGCTCCCTTGATTTCCCGGCCGCTGCCGCCGAGCGCTGGGCCAGGCTGCGCACTTCGGAAGCGACGACAGCGAAACCGCGCCCCTGTTCGCCGGCGCGCGCCGCCTCGACCGCCGCGTTCAGGGCAAGGATATTCGTCTGGAAGGCAATGCCGTCGATGACGCCGATGATCTCCGCGATCCGTTTCGAGGAATCGTTGATCGAAGCCATGGTGCCGACGACGTCGCCGACCACTTCGCCACCCTTGATGGCCACGCTGGACGCCGACAGGGCCAGCGTGCGCGCCTGGTGGGCATGCTCGGCGTTCTGGCGCACCGTCGCCGTCAGCTCTTCCATGGACGCGGCCGTTTCTTCCAGTGAAGCGGCCTGCTGCTCGGTGCGGGTCGACAGGTCCATGTTGCCGGCCGCAATGTCGCTGCTGCCGGCGGTCACCGGGCCGCGCCCTGGCGCACCTGTTCGATCACGCCGGCGAGCTTTGCGGCAAGGGCGGCCAGGTCGAGAGCATCAGGGTGCCGTCGCCGCGCCCGGCGCTGATGGTGCGCACGCGCAGATCGCCATCGGCCACGCGCCGCGCCAGCTGCAGGGCTTCGTGCAGGGGACGCGTCGCCTCGCGCGCCAGCCAGGCGCCAGCGCGCGCCGCGGCCAGCGCAAGGCAGGCGGCAAGGCTGAACAGCACGCTGGCGGGGCCGGGAAGGGTGCCCGACTCCGAACGCGAGAGCAGCCACAGCACCAGCGTGGCATTCAGGACGAAAGGCAGGCCCAGCGCCGCAGCGATCTTGGGCCGGATGTCGAGTTGGCGTACCGCATTCATGGAAAATCCTCCGGTTGGACGGGGCAAAATCTTATGGTAGGGAAACAGCTAGCTTGACATTTGCGGTAGCGCAAGCTGAAGATGCTGCCTGGACACGAAACGACGCTTGCGTCTTCGATGACACGCATATAACAGCGGATAGCAGGTAGATAACATGAGTTTCATGCAGGACATGTTTCTACCCAGTTTGGGTAAATACGAACATTTATTTGTGTTCGCCATTGCCTTACGGAAATAATGTGTCACAATAAAGGTATGGCGTTTCCGCTACCAGGACGAATCGATATCGATCATGGCTCACGCTCCCAACGAGAATCCTAGCCCCGGCAAGACCCAGGCGCCGCAGCGCGAGGTGCTGGCGGAGCTCGTCCGGACCGCGATCGCGATGGCGAACGAACAATTGACCTCGCTCGCCACACGGCTCGCCGATGCGATGGCCGACATGACGACGGCCGGCAACGACGCCCAGGTGGCGTATCGGCGCACGCGCGCCGGTCACCTGCTCAAGAGCAATGCCTACGCCTTCGTGCACCTGGCCGGCGAAGCGATCGAACGCGCCCTGCGCGCCGAAGTCGACGGCCTGTCCCCGCGCACCAGCGGCAGTGCCGACCTCGCACTGCTGAGCCTGGTGCCAATGGAGGAGATGGACAGCAAGGTGGCCTTCGGCACCCTGTCGCGTCCTTTCGACATCGCCCATTCGGAAGTGCTGGCCAGCCTGTGCGTACGCCTTGGGCTGCTGCTCGGGCGCGATGTGCTGCGTCCCGGCCAGAATCCCTTCCGTCCCGAAGTGTTCCTGCAAGCCGTCCACAGCGCCTGGCGCGAGTTCGAGCCGGACGAAGGTTCGCATTCACTGATCCTGCCGATGCTGCGCCCGGAGCTCTTCCTCGACCTCGGGCAGATGTTCGACGCCATCGACGCCGCCCTGCGCGCGCGCAGCAAGGCGGGGCGCGAACGCTTCCATATCCATAAGTCGAGCGAAGCGTCCGCCAGGCGCGACCGGCGCCGCTCCCCCATGGATGCGGAGCTGGCCCAGCAGTTGCGCGCGCTCCCGGGCAGCGGCAACGCCGTCCCGGGCGCGCAGCTGGCGGCCGGCGCCGCACTCGTGCCGGATCTGCCCGACATGCCGCAAGGCAATGGCTGGCGGCCGAGCGCCGCGACCGGCTTCACGGTCGCCGGCGGCACCGCCACCGCCCCCGCCGCGCCCGGTTTCGCTCCGACGGCCCCGGCGGCCGCGGGTGCTGCGCCCCATGCTGCGCCAGCCCAGGCCGGCACTGCCGGCATCGGCGCCGCCGCCACGCCCGCTGGCGGTTTCGCCCCGGCGCCATCGCACCCTGCACAGGGCGGCGCGGCTTCGCCGGCATCCCGGGCCTGGACGCCGCCAGCGCCGCCGCGGCCGGTTCCCTGCTGAACCTGCTCTCGAGCCTGAGCCTGGCTCAGGTACAAGGGCAGGCAGGGACGCCCGGTGCCGCTTTCGGACACGAGGGAGCGCCGGCACATGGCGCAGGCATCGGCCAGATGCCGGGACTGGGGCAAGGATCGGCGCAGGGATCGGCGCAGGGATCCGATGAGACACAGGCATTTGCCGACGCCTCCGCCATGGCCATCCCCCATAACGTGTTCTACCTGCCGCGCCTGAAGCAGAGCCTGCCGCCGGGCCTCCTGTCGCGCGGCGAAGAAAACACGCTGGACCTGCTGTCGCGCATTTTCGAGACCGTGCTGCTCGACGACACCATCCCGTCCGAGACGCGCGAACTCATCCGCTTCCTGCAGGTGCCGGTGCTGCGCGCGGCGCTGGTCGACCAGGGCTTCTTCTTCGAGGAAGCCCACCCTGCGCGGCGCATGATCGACCTGTTCTCGCGCATGGGCTGGGAAGGGCGCAAGGGCGCCGACGATCCGGTGATGCAGGCCATGCGCCGCGGGGTCGACCGCATCGGCCGCGACCAGGAGGGCCAGCCCGCCGTTTTCGCGGAGGCCGTGGCCGAACTGGAAGCCCAGCTCGAGGCGGAAGAAAAGGCGCATGAGGAAGCCATCGCGGCGCCGATCGCGCATGCCGTCAAGGTGGAAAAGCAGGCGGTCGCCGCCCGCACCGCGCGCCAGGTGATCGCCGTGCGTGTGGCCGACGGCGAGCTCGTCACCACCGTCTCGACCTTCCTCGAGAAACGCTGGGTCGACGTGATGACCTTTGCCTACCTGATCGACGAGGAACGCCCGGGCGCGGTCGAGAATGCGACCCAGACCATGGACGAGCTGGTCTGGACCGTCAAGCCGAAGGCGACGGCCGAGCAGCGCAAGGTGCTGATCGCCAAGCTGCCGGGACTGTTGATGACCCTGAACAAATGGCTCGATGCCATCAAATGGCAGGATGCCGAGCGCCTGGAATTTTTCGCCGAGCTGGCCCGCTGCCACCTGTCGATTGTGCGGGCGCCGCTGGAACTGGCTCCTGAGCGCCAGCTGGAGCTGGCCGTCGAGGCGGCCCAGCAGGACGCATTGCGCCGCATCGCGCGCGAGCAGGCCGCAGCCGCCGAAGAGGAAACGGCGGAGAAGGACGAAGCGACACAGCGCGTCGATGAATTGGAGCGCGGCATGTGCCTGGCGTTCCAGGCGCCGGACGGCAGTGTGCGCCAGGTCAAGCTGGCCTGGGTCAGCCCGCTGCGCACGCTCTTCATCTTCTCGCGCGGGCGCCGCCAGGAAGCGTTCTCGCTGTCCGCCGAAAAACTTGCCGAAGCCTTCCGCGCCGGCAGCGTCAGCGTCGTCGCGCTCGAAGGCGTGGTCGGCCGCGTGCTGACCGAGGCGCTGCAGGAAGCGGTCAACGACCCGGCGCCGTCGGCGCTCCAGGCCGTCGGCTGAGACCGGGCGGCCGCCGCCAGGCGTCCGCCGCCGTTCTCCGGTTCAGGGGATCGCAGCCGTCCCAGGCACGCGCATCGCGCAAGTGCTCGCCCCGGCAGCGCCCTTCAATTTCCAATCGTCAATCCTCTGGGGCCTGCCACCGCCACCGCGGGGCTCGCTCGCGTTCGCCCCGCAAGCTTGGCCGAAAAGCAAGCAACAGATGGTATGATGCGTCCTTTAACGATTCCCGAGTAGCCGAAGCAAGGTGCGACTATCCTCCATTAAATTGTCGGGATTTAAGTCCTTCGTCGATCCAACCAATTTCCAGGTGCCTGGACAACTGGTCGGCGTGGTCGGCCCGAACGGATGCGGCAAGTCGAACATCATCGATGCCGTGCGCTGGGTGCTGGGCGAATCGAAAGCGTCCGAGCTGCGCGGCGAGTCGATGCAGGACGTGATCTTCAACGGCTCCACCCACCGCAAGCCCTCGGGCCGCGCCTCGGTCGAACTCACTTTCGACAACAGCCTCGGCAAGGCCGCCGGCCAGTGGGGCCAGTACGCCGAAATCGCCGTCAAGCGCACCCTCACGCGCGACGGCACTTCCACCTACTACATCAACAGCCAGCCGGTGCGCCGGCGCGACATCCAGGACATTTTCCTGGGCACGGGCCTGGGTCCGCGCGCCTATGCCATCATCGGCCAGGGCATGATCTCGCGCATCATCGAGTCGCGCCCGGAAGAACTGCGCGTGTTCCTCGAGGAAGCGGCTGGCGTCTCGAAGTACAAGGAACGGCGCCGCGAGACCGAAAACCGGCTGTCCGACACGCGCGAAAACCTGCTGCGCGTGGAAGACATCCTGCGCGAACTGAACGCCAACCTCGACAAGCTGGAAGCCCAGGCGGCGGTCGCGAACCGCTTCCACCAGCTGCAAAGCGACCAGGAAGAAAAGCAGAAGCTGCTCTGGCTGCTGCGCAGGAACGAAGCCCAGGCCGAGCAAACGCGCTACTTCCGCGAGATGGAAGAAGCCCAAAACAACCTGGAAGAACAGACCGCGAAACTGCGCAACGTCGAACTGGAACTGGAACACCTGCGCCAGCACCACTTCGCCGTGGGCGACCGCCTGCACACGGCGCAGGGCGCGCTGTACCAGACCAATTCCGAGATCGGCAGCCTGGAAGCGCAGATCAAGTTCGTGATCGAGTCGCGCACGCGCCTGCAAAACCAGCTCGGCACGCTGGCGGCGCAGCGCGATGGCTGGCTGGCGCAGGCAGCCGAATTCGAGGAGCAGATCGAGGAAGCGACGTTCCGCGTCGAGGAACTGGCGGCGCGCGCCGAGGGCGCCCAGATCGCCGTCGAAGCCCAGCAGGAACGCCTGCCGGAACTCGATGCCGCCTGGCGCGAAGCCCAGCGCCGCGCCGATGAGTCGCGCGCCCGCATCGGCGAGGTCCGCCAGCGCATCGAGCTGGCCGCCGCCCATGGCCGCAATGCCGGCAATATCCTGAACGGCCTGGCGACGCGGCGCGAGCGCTTGCAGGCGGAGAAGAAATCGCTGGCGCCGCCCGACAGTGCCCACCTGGCCAACCTGCGCATGCAGCTCGAGGAAAAGCAGGCGGCGCTGGAAGAACAGACCCTGCTGCAGGAAGAAGCGTCCGCGCTGCAGGACGCGGCGGAAACGGAGCGACGCGAAGCCGGGGCGCTGGCGCAGCGCGAGGCCGCCACCAACGCCCAGCTGGAAGCACGCCTGTCGGCCCTGAAGCAACTACAGGAACGCGTGCAAACCCAGGGGCAAGGTCACGCCCTGGCTGAAAAAGCATGAACTCGACGCGCTGCCGCGCCTGTGGCAAAAGCTGCACGTGGAAGAGGGCTGGGAGACGGCGCTGGAGTCCGTGCTGCGCGAACGCGCCGGCGCGCTGGAGCTGTCCAACATCGACTGGGCGAAAGCCTTTGTCGGCGACGCCCCCGAGCCGCCTGGCCCTGTATGCGCCGGCGCCCGCAGCGCCGGAAGCGGCGCAGGTGCCCGGCCTGAAGACCTTCGCCAGCCTGATGAAGCTGAACGACCCGGGCCTGCGCGGCGTACTGAACGACTGGCTGCACTGGTGTTCGCCGCCGACAGCGCCACCGAAGCCTTTGCCGAGCGCGCGCGCCTGCCGCAGGGCGGCTGCTTCGTCACGCGCCAGGGCCATGTGATCACCAGCTCCAGCGTGCGCTTCTACGCGGCCGACGCCGAGCAGGACGGCATGCTCGCGCGCCAGCACGACATCGAGAACATCGGCAAACAGCTGCGTGCCCAGGCCCTGTTGCTCGACGAAGCACGTTCGCGCGCCACCCGCGCCGACGCGGCGGTGACGGAACTGACGCGCCGCCTGCAGGATGCGCGTGCGCGCATCGCCACGCTGCAGCGCGAAACGCACGCGCTGCAGATCGAGGTGGTGCGCCAGAACGAGGTCGAGTCGCGCTTCAACCAGAGGAGCAGCCAGATCGATGTCGACCTGGCCGAGATCGCGGCCCAGGAAGAAGAGCAGCGCATGGTCCAGCACGAGGCGGAGCAGCAGTTCGAGGAACTCGACATGGAGCTGGCCGAGGTCCAGTCCAGCTTCGAAGACGGCCAGACCCTGTTCCTGCAGCGCGAAAGCGCGCTCGCAGAGGCGCGTGACAAGCTGCGCGAACTCGAACGCGGCGCCCAGGAAGCGCTGTTCGCGGAAAAGACCGGGCGCGCGAAGATCGAGGAGCTGCGCCGCTCGATCGCGACCGCCACCACGCAGGCGGCCCAGGTGGCCGAGAGCCTGGCTGGCGGCCAGGCGGAACTGGCGGCACTGGAAAGCGGCACGGCCCACGAGGGCTTGCAGGAACTGCTGGAGCGCAGGACAAGCCAGGAGAAAGCCCTGGCGGACGCCCGCCATGAACTCGACCAGGTCGCGCAGCAGCTGCGCCATGCCGAGGAAGGCCGCATGGGCACCGAACGGGCACTGCAGCCCCAGCGCGACCGCATCACCGAAATGCAGTTGAAGGAGCAGGCCGCGCGCCTGAACCAGGAGCAGTTCGCCGAGGCGCTCGCCGCCACCGGCGCCGACGAAGCCCAGCTCGCGCAGAAGCTCGACCCCGAGATGAAGCCGCAATACCTGCAGGGCGAGGTCACGCGCCTGACCAATGCCATTTCCGCGCTGGGCGCGGTGAACCTGGCGGCGGTGGAGGAACTGGCCACGGCCAGCGAGCGCAAACGTTTCCTCGACGCCCAGAACGCGGACCTGAACGAAGCCATCGCCACGCTGGAAGACGCCATCCGCCGCATCGACAAGGAAACGCGCGACCTGCTGCAGGATACCTTCGACCGCGTCAACACGCATTTCTCCGAGCTGTTCCCTATCCTTTTCGGCGGCGGCAACGCGAAGCTGGTGATGACGGGCGACGAGATCCTCGACTCCGGCGTGCAGGTGATGGCCCAGCCGCCCGGCAAGAAGAACGCGACCATCCATCTGCTCTCGGGCGGCGAGAAGGCCTTGACGGCGACCGCCCTGGTGTTCTCGATGTTCCGCCTGAACCCGGCGCCTTTCTGCCTGCTCGACGAGGTCGACGCGCCGCTGGACGACGCCAATACCGAGCGCTTCTGCCGCATGGTCAAGCGCATGTCCGAACATACCCAATTCCTTTTCATTTCGCACAATAAGATTGCGATGGAAATGGCCAACCAACTGATCGGTGTGACGATGCAGGAGCAGGGCGTATCGCGCATCGTGGCGGTGGACATGGAGTCCGCCGCGTCTTTCGCACAAGAGGCACAAGCAGCATGACAGACTTCCAAATGAGCCTGATCGCGGCCGGCGGCGTATTCGTCGTCGGCGTCATCACCTATAACAAATGGCAGGAGCACAAGGCACGCAAGAGCGTCGAGCGCGCCTTCGCCTCAGACCACGACGACGTCCTGATGCGCAGCAGCGGCGCCGACCGCAGCGAGCCCGTGCTCGACGTCGGCATGCCGGGCCTGGAGGCGGCCGAGCCGAGCTTCGGTACCGCGCCGGATGCGCCGGAAGCGTCGGGTGCCGTCACGGCGCCATCGGGTGCCGCCTCGGGTGCGGCCTCGGGCGCCACCTCGGGTGCCACCTCAGGCACGGGATTCGGCAGCGCCGATCCGCTGGCCCCGCTGGCCGGCAGCAGCGCACCGGCTGCCCCCGCGGTACCGCTTGACGCGGCCGAGAACCTGGTCGACCCGCTGATCGACTGCATCATCCCGCTGGCGCTGGAAGCGCCCGGCCGCGGCGAGCGCATGCTGCCGGCGCTCCTGAAACTGCGCCGCGTCGGCAACAAGCCGATCCACTACATTGGCCTGGCGGTCGGCGGCGACTGGGCGCCGATCGTGCATGGCGGTGTCTACACCAAGCTGCAGGCGGGCGTGCAGATGGCCACCCGCACCACGGCCCTGAACGAACTGGAATACTCGGAACTGGTCACGCGCCTGCGCGCCGTGGCCGACGAAATCGGCGCCGAGCCGGAAGTGCCGGACATGATCGAGGTGATGAGCGACGCGCGCACCCTGCACAAGTTCGTCGCAAACCACGATGCCCAGCTGGGCGTGAACCTGCGCTCGAACGCTGCGCCCTGGCCGATGTCGACCCTGATCGGCGCGCTGGAAAATGCCGGCTTCGACGTGCGCCCGGACGGGCGCTTCGCCATGCTCGACGAGGCGGGCGGCGTGCTGTTCACGCTCTCGACCAACGTCACCCTCGGTGCGGACAGCACCGACCGCCTGACGCTGCTGCTGGATGTGCCTTGCGTGGCCCCGAGCCGCGACGGTTTCGGCGCGATGCTCAAGTGCGCCAGGGACCTGATGCTGCGCCTGGACGCGACGATCGTCGACGACTACGAGCAGCCGCTGATGGATGCCGCGCTGGACGAGATCGCCGGCCAGGTGAAGGACTTTTACGCGGAGATGGAGACGGCCGACATCCCGGCAGGTTCCCCACGCGCGCTGCGCCTGTTCAGCTGAGGCCTCGATGAGCGAGCAGCCGGACTATATCGCACGCATGGCGTGGCTGGTCGAGGAACTGAACCGCCACATCTACAACTACCACGTGCTCGACGCGCCGACCATCCCCGACGCCGAGTACGACAAGCTGTTCCGCGAACTGCAGGCGCTGGAAGCGGCCCATCCGGAAGCGGTGTCGAACGACACGCCGACTTCGCGCGTGGGCGGCGCGCCGATTCCCGAGTTCAGCCAGGTGACGCACGCGGTGCCGATGCTCTCGCTGAACAACGGCTTCGAGGATGAGGATGTCGACAACTTCGACCGCCGCGTGCGCGAAGGCCTCGACGCGGCCAAGGTCGATTACGCGGCCGAACTGAAATTCGACGGCCTGGCCATGAGCCTGCGCTACGAAAAGGGCGTGTTCGTGCAGGCGGCCACCCGCGGCGACGGCTACACGGGCGAGGACGTCACGGCGAACATCCGCACCGTGCGCGTCATTCCCCTGCGCCTGCACGGCAGCGACATCCCCGAGGTGCTGGAAGTGCGCGGCGAAGTGCTGATGTTCAAGGAAGACTTCGAGCGCCTCAACGCGCGCCAGCGCGACGCCGGCCAGAAGGAATTCGCGAACCCGCGCAACGCCGCCGCCGGCAGCCTGCGCCAGCTCGATGCGCGCATCACGTCCCAGCGTAAACTCCGCTTCTTCGCCTATGGCATCGGCCAGCTGGAAGGCGTTCCCATGCCGGAATCGCATTCGGAGGTGCTCGACTGGTTCGACCGGCTCGGCCTGCCGGTGTCGAAAGAGCGGGCCGTGGTGACGGGCCGCGAGGGCCTGCTGGCCTACTACCGGGGCATCGGCGAAAAGCGCCCCTCGCTGCCCTACGAGATCGACGGCGTCGTCTACAAGGTCAACCGCCTGGCCGACCAGCGCCTGCTGGGCTTTGTCTCGCGCGCGCCGCGCTTCGCGCTGGCGCACAAGTTCCCGGCCGAGGAAGCGCTGACGCTGGTCTCCGCCATCGACGTCCAGGTCGGACGCACCGGCGCCATCACGCCGGTGGCGCGCCTGGTGCCGGTATCGGTGGGCGGCGTCACCGTCACCAATGCCACCTTGCACAACGAGGACGAAGTACGCCGGAAAGACGTGCGTGTGGGCGATACGGTCGTGGTCCGGCGCGCCGGCGACGTCATTCCCGAGGTGCTGTCGGTCGTGCTGGAGCGCCGCCCCGAGCCGGCGCCGGCCGTGTACACACTGCCGGCCACCTGCCCCCGTCTGCGGCTCGCACGTGGTGCGCGAAGAGGGCGAGGCCATCGCACGCTGCTCCGGCGGCCTGTCCTGCGCGGCCCAGCGCAAGGAAGCGATCCGTCACTTCGCCGGCCGCCGCATGATGGACATCGAAGGCCTCGGTGACCGCTACATCGACAGCCTGGTCGAGTGCGACCTGATCCACGGCGTGGCGGACCTCTACAAGCTCACGCTGGACGATCTGCTGAAGATGAAGCGCATGGCCGACGAACGCGAAGCGAGCGAAGGCGGAACGGCTGAAGCGGCACCGGCAGCGGCCAAGGGCAAGGTCGCCACCAAATGGGCCGACAACCTGCTGGGTGCGATTGCCGCCAGCCGCCAGCCGCCGCTCGAGCGCCTGCTGTTCGCGCTCGGCATCCGCCATGTGGGCGAATCCACGGCGAAAACCCTGGCCGACTGGCTCGGCAGCCTGGCACTGGTGCGCCGTGCACCGGCGGCCCTGTTGCGCGTGTTGCCCGACATCGGCGGCACCGTGGCTGAAGCGATTGCCGACTTCTTCGCGGAACCGAAAAACCAGGCCGCGCTCGACGCCCTGCTGGCCGCCGGGGTATCGCCCGGGGCGAGCATCCGCCCGGGCGGCGCTGCGCGAGCGGCTCGACGAAGTGGGCCTGCTCACCGCGCTCGGCATTCCGAAACTGACCGAGCCGCGCGCGCGCCAGCTGCTCGACGGCCGCACGCTGGCGGACCTGGCCCACCTGAAGGTGTTCGGCGTGTTCGGCCTGCCCGAGACAGTCGTCGCCTCGCTCGACGCGTGGATGGCGCAACCCGGCCGCCGCGAGGAAGTCGAGCGCTCTCGACCCTGCGCAGCGAACTGCTGGCCCAGCTCGACGCCCTGCCGATTGAGGCCGGTAGCGACGGCCCGCTGGCCGGCCAGACCTTCGTGCTGACCGGGACGCTGCCGTCGCTGTCGCGCGACCAGGCCGCGGCCTTGATCGAAGGCGCCGGCGGCAAGGTCAGCGGCTCGGTGTCGAAGAAGACTTCGTACGTCGTCGCAGGCAGCGAGGCGGGCAGCAAGCTCGCCAAGGCGGAAAGCCTGGGCGTGGCCATTCTCGACGAGGAAGGCCTGCTGGCGCTGCTGGCCCAGGCTGGCAGCAGCTCTTGAAACCGCAACAGGAGATATCGATGACCAGGATACGCAAGGCAGTCTTTCCCGTCGCGGGCCTCGGCAGCCGCTTCCTTCCCGCCACCAAGGCGCAGCCGAAGGAGATGCTGCCCATCGTCGACAAGCCGCTGATCCAGTACGCGGTCGAGGAAGCGGTGGCGGCCGGCATCACGGAGATGATCTTCATCACCGGCCGCAACAAGCGCGCCATCGAGGACCATTTCGACAAGGCCTACGAGCTCGAGGCGGAACTGGAAGCACACAACAAGCAGGCCTTGCTCGACCTCGTGCGCCAGGTGATCCCGAAGAACGTCACCTGCATCTACATCCGCCAGTCGGCCCCGCTGGGCCTGGGCCACGCCGTGCTGTGCGCGCGTCCGGTAGTGGGCGACGAGCCCTTCGCCGTGCTGCTGGCCGACGACTTCATGGACACGAGCGGCGCCACCCGGCCGGTGCTGGCCCAGATGACCGAGGCCTATGGCGACGAGAAATGCAGCCTGCTGGCCGTGCAGGACGTGCCGCGCGCGCATACGCGCCAGTACGGCATCGTCAGCGCCACGCCGCACAAGCCGCGGCTCGAACTGGTCTCCGGCATCGTCGAAAAGCCCCAGCCCGAGGAAGCGCCGTCGACCCCGGCGGTGGTAGGCCGCTATGTGCTCAGCGGCGCGATCTTCAAGCACCCGGAAAACCTGGGACTGGGCGCCGGCGGCGAAATCCAGCTCACGGACGGCATCGCCGCGCTGATGCAGGTCGAGCGCGTGCTGGCCTACCGCTACGACGGCCAGCGCTACGATTGCGGCTCCAAGCTCGGCTACCTGCAGGCCACCGCCGCGATGGGGCTCAAGCACCCGGAGACGGGCGAGGGCTTCCGCGCCTTCCTGAAGGAGCTGGCAGCTGACATGACACGGGAGAACGGCCATGGCGGTACGTGAGATCCTGAAGATGGGCGACCCGCGCCTCTTGCGCGTGGCCGAGCCCGTGCGCGAATTCGGTACGCCCGAACTGGACGCGCTGGTGGCCGACATGTTCGACACCATGCACGCGGCCAATGGCGCGGGCGGCGGCGGCGCCGCAGATCGGCGTCAACCTGCAGCTGGTGATCTTCGGCTTCCAGCACAATGCGCGCTACCCCGACGCGCCCCAGGTGCCGGAAACGGTGCTGCTCAATCCCGTCCTCACGCCCCTGTCGAACGAGATGGAAGAGGGCTTCGAAGGCTGCCTGTCGGTGCCCGGCCTGCGCGGCAGCGTGCCGCGCCATACCCGCCTGCGCTACGAGGGCGTCGACCAGTTCGGCCGCCCGATCCGGGTCGAGGCCGAGGGCTTCCATGCGCGCGTGGTCCAGCACGAGGTCGACCATCTGCTGGGGATCCTGTACCCGATGCGGATCAAGGATTTTTCACGCTTCGGCTTTACCGAGGTGATGTTTCCGGGGATGGACCCGAACGCGGACGACTGAGCGCCGCCGGCGGGCCCGCCCCGGGCCGTCCTGCCTCGCTCGCATGCAGCCGGCCTCATTTGGCCGCCACGAGCACGCGCGACTTGATCAGCTCGGCCAGCAGCTGCGCATGTTCCCGTGCCTGTTCGGCCTTCATCAGGTATTCGTCCCCGGCCTTGTCGGCGAGCGCGCCCCTGCGGTGGTGCGCCGGCGGCTTGCCGTGCATTTGCCGGTACAGCTGTTCCTGCTCGTGCAGCGCACGCACGGCGGCCCATAGCGCTTCCTCGGTTTCGCCGCTCTGCAGCGTTTCGAGCACCTTGGCGGTGAACGCGTGCCCGGTATGGCAGCGGTAGCGCAAGGGGCCGTCGCCGCGCAATTCCCAGATGGCACCGCCGCATTCGGGACAGGTCAGCTGCGCCCGCGCCCCGATCCGGTCCAGATCCTCCATGTTGCTACTCCCGTCGAACATGTGATTTTCGACTGCGATCCAGTCGCCTGGTTCGGCCTCGTTGGCGGCCTCGGGCAAGGGCGGCGTCCGCTGCATGAGCGCCACCAGGGTCGGCGCGATCTCGTCCACCCGGCCCACGAAATCGGCTTCGGTATGCGCCAGCGCGCTGGCGGGCATGTCGGGCGCCTCGGCATCGAGCGGATCCTGGACCACCGCAATGCCGCCGCGCGCCTTGATCGCCTGCAGTCCGACGGTGCCGTCGTCGAGAAAACCGGACAGCACGACCCCGATCGCATCGCTACCGAACACCGAGGCGGCCGAGCGGAACAGCGGATCGATGGCGGGGCGCGAATGGTTTTCCTTGGCCCCGCGCGAAAGCCGCGCATAGGCACGTTCGCCGTCCCCTGGCGACCGTCAGGTGCAAGTCCGAGGGCGCGACCAGCACGTGTCCGGGCAGGATGGGGCGCCCTGGACGGCATGCTGCACGGGCAGCGCGGAACGCCGTTCGAGCAGGCTTGGCAGGAGGCTGTCCCCGGCGCCGATGTGGACGACGATCAGGATGGCTGCCGGAAAGTCGCGCGGCAAGGCGCCAAGGATGTGTTTCAGGGCTTCGATACTGCCGGCGGAGCCGCCGATGACAACGATTTTTTGCATGGGAAGGAGTCGATGATGCCGATAGTGGAAACTAGCGCATCCCCGGCGGCGGCGGCGCGCGGTTCGACGCCGGCGCCGCTATCCCGGCGCCCGCTCGCCGCCGCGAAGCCCCCTTCACGCTTGCGGCGGATAGGGGCTTTTCCCGCCCTCGGCGATGAAGCGGTCGATGCGCGCGGAGAGCACCGGCAGCGGTACCGAGCCGAGCTGCAGCACGGTGTCGTGGAAGGCGCGGATGTCGAACTTGTCGCCCAGCGCCTTTTCCGCCCTGGCGCGCGCTTCCATGATGGCCATCTGCCCCAGGTAGTAGGACAGCGCCTGGCCCGGCCACGAGATGTAGCGGTCGACCTCGGTTTCGACTTCGTGGGTCGACAGCGCGGTGTTCTCGCGCAGGTAGGCCAATGCCTGTTCGCGCGTCCAGCCCTTGCTGTGGATGCCGGTATCGACCACCAGGCGCGCCGCGCGCCAGGCCTGGTAGCTCAGCATCCCGAAGACTTCGTAGGGCGTCTCGTAGATGCCCATCTCGACGCCGAGGCGCTCGGTGTAGAGCGCCCAGCCTTCGCCATAGGCCGAAATGTAGGCGCGGCGAAACGGCGGCACGCCTTTCTGCTCGAGCGCGATCGGCACCTGGAAGGCGTGGCCGGGCGCCGACTCGTGCAGGGTCAGGGCCGGCAGGCTGTAGAGCGCGCGCGCCGGCAGGTTCCGTGTGTTGACCGGGTAGACGCCGGGGCCGCCGCGCCCGGCCGTGTAGTAGGGCGCCTGGTCGTCCGGCACCGGGCGGATCGCGAAGCGCTGGCGCGGCAGGTAGCCGAAATACTGGCCGGCCCTGGCGTCGAACTTCTTGGCCACCCAGGCGGCGCGCATCAGGAGTTCCTCCGGCGTCTTCGCATAAAAGCGCGGGTCGGTGCGCAGCAATTGCAGGAAGGCGGGCAGGTCGCCCTGGAAGCCGGTCTGCTTGATGATGTCGGCCATCTCGGCGCGGATCTTCGCCATCTCGGCCAGGCCGATGCGGTGGATCTCGTCGGCGCTCATCGCCGTGGTGGTGAATTCGACGATCTTCGAGGCATAGTAGGCCTGGCCGCCGGGCAGGCTCCCGGCCGCCAGCGAGGTGCGTGCCTGCGGGATGTATTCGTCGCGCACGAAGGCGAGGGTACTGGCATAGGCCGGCTGCACCCGTTCGCGGATGGCGGCGACGGCCTGGGCGCGCAGCGCCGCCTGCTCGCTTGCCGGAATCGCGGCCGGCATGTCCCTGAAAGGCGTGTAGAACACGGTGTCCTCGGGGCGGGCGCCGGCCACCGAGGCCAGGGCGCTGTCGCGTCCCTTGAGGGTCACGCGCGGCGGCGTGAAGCCGCGCGCCAGGCCGGCGCGCATGTTCTCGACCTGCTCGCCGAAATAGCGCGGCATGTCGGCCAGCTGGGCCAGGTAGTCGCGGTAGTCGTCGGGCCGGGCAAACGCCTGGCGCGCACCGTAGGTCACGTCGGTCCAGAAGGCGCTGTCGGCATTGACCGGCATTTCGTACTCGCGAAAACGCAGCGCTTCCACAAAAGCGCGATCTGGGCACGGTAGACCTGGTAGTTCACGCGCTCGGCGGCCGACAATGCGCCCTGGCCGAGCGCATCGAGTTGTGTCAGCACACCTTGCCAGTGGGACAAACGGCGCTGCTGGCTGCGCGCATCGACGCGCGGTAGCTCCGGGCTGACGCGGCCGCGCGTATCGTCCTCCGCGCGCCAGGCCTTCCTTGACGCGCCAGGCCCATTCGGCGGCGTGGATGGCCTGGAAGCGGGCATCTGCTGTTGTCGCGGTCCTTGCATGGGCTGCCGCCCCTGCCGGCGTCGCCGCCGCCGCGGCCGGGCTGGCGCCGCAGGCGAGCAGGATAAGTGCCGCGCCGCAGCCGGCGCCGAAGGTGTGTTTCATTGTGTCCCCGCTATATGTCGTTGAGGCAACTGCCTCGTCGCATTATGGCGCAGGGACCGGCCCGATGCCACAGGCGTGCGCCCCCGGCAAGCCGGATTCGGTAAGGTTTTCGTTAAATGTCACTGCGATTGTAAAAAACATTTACATCGCATCTATAATAGCGAACCAGCCCGCCAGTCGGCAGGCGTGCATATAACAAACGACAGCTGATCAGCGCGCATGGACCATACAGAAGGCGGACGGCCCCGGTCGCTAGAGGAAGCCGACAAGATGAACAGAGAAGACGGTGCCGGGAACGCTGCCTGGGCGAGCGCGATGGTCAGGCCCTGGCTGCGCCTGGCCGACCAGCTGACGCCGATGATCGGCGAGAGCGGCTTTTGCGCGCTGTTCGGACGCGCGCTGCGCACTGCCGGCCCGAGCGTGCAAGCGCTTGCCAGATGCTCCTCGGCGCGTCCTCTGGCCGATCTGTTCGCGTCCCTGACCAACGTCCTGAACGAGACGGGACCCGAGGAAGCCGCACGTGCCAACGACGCCTTGCTCGGCACCTTTACCACGCTGCTGGGTACCTTGATCGGTGAAGCGTTAACAAAACAGCTGTTGCACATCGCCTTGGTGAGCGCGGACGGGCGGAAGCATGGACAGGAGCAGAAGTAAATGACCGACAAAGTAGCCTTGGGACTCTTGAGCACAGGCCTGCCGGGACTCGATGTACTCCTGGGCGGAGGATTGCCCGAGTTTTCCTTCAACCTGCTCGCTGGGCCTCCCGGCAGCGGCAAGACGACGCTGGCGCACCAGATCATGTTCGCCCTCGCCACGCCCGAGCGGCGCGCGCTGTTCTTCACGGTGCTCGGCGAGCCGCCCCTGAAGATGCTGCGCTACCAGCAGCAGTTCAGCTTTTTCGACGTCAGCAAGGTCGGCCCGGCCATCCGCTATGTGAACCTGAGCGAAAACCTGCGCACCGGCGACTTCGGCGGCGTGCTCGAGCGCATCATGGCCGAGGTCGAGGATTTCCAGCCTTCGCTGGTCTTCGTCGATTCCTTCCGCTCGGTGGTCCAGACCGCCAAGGGCGGCAACGAAGGGGTTGCCGACTTGCAGTATTTCGTGCAGGAGCTCGGTACGCGCATGACCAGCTGGCAGGCCACCACTTTCCTGATCGGCGAGTACGCGCACACCGACCCGGAGGCGAATCCGATCATGACGGTGGCCGACGGCATGCTGGCGCTGAACCAGGCGCACCAGCAAAATACGGTGGTGCGCAAGATCCGCGTCGTCAAGATGCGCGGCCGTGCCCACCTGGCCGGGTCGCACAACTTCCGCATCACCCGCGACGGCCTGCGCGTCTATCCGCGCGTGCTGCCGGAGCTGGCCAGCGACCGCCTGCCCGGCCACCCGGTCGACCAGGAACCCCGCCGCGTCTCGGTCGGGGTCCCCGGCATCGACGCCCTCCTGCACGGCGGCTTGCCGCAAGGGCATACCATGCTGGCGGTCGGTCCGACCGGCGCCGGCAAGACCATCCTCGCCACGCGCTTCCTGCAGGAGGGCGCGCGCCAGGGCGAAAAGGGCGTGGCGATGTATTTCGAGAAGGGCACCGCACGCTTGCGAAATGCGGAACTGGCCGCCCTGGTGCAAAATGGCCACGTATCGGTGGTGGAAAGCCGCATGCTCGACCTGACGGTCGACGAGCTGATCGACGAATTGCAGGATACCCTGCAGCGTACCGGCGCGAAGCGCCTGGTGATCGATTCGTTGTCCGAGTTCGGCCTGTACATGGCGCCCGAGTTCCAGGCCGACCAGCGCCAGGCGGTGTTCCGCCTGCTGGCGACGGTGGCCAAGCACGGAGTGACAACGATCGTGACGACCGGACTCGACGACGACTTCACCGGGCTCCATTTCAGCCAGGCGAATATTTCCTACCTGGTCGATGCGGTGCTCAGCATGCGCTATGCCGAGGTTGGCGGGCGCCTGCGCAAGTTCATCTCGGTGGTCAAGGTGCGTGGCTGTGCACACAGCAACGACCTGCGCGAGTTTCGCATCACCGAACAGGGTTTCGAGGTCGAGGAATTGCCGACCGAGATCGAAGGTGTGCTCACGGGCGGCAGCGCCTTGCGCGTGACCAACCAATAAGGGAAAAGGGCGGGAATGTTTCACGAAGACGAAAGCGGTTCGATGCAGCGATCCCTGGAGTCGGAGCTGCCAGGCCTGCGCCAGGACCCCTATACCGCAACGCTACAGCGCCATATCGCCAGCCTCGAAGCCGAAGTCGAGCGCCTGCGCCAGGTTGCGCGTGAAAAGGAAACGCTGGAAGAAACGGCCGCCCGCCTGCGCGAGGCCAATGAACACCTGGTGCTGGCGGCGATCAGCGACCAGGGCCTGCGCGAAGAGGCCGAAGCTGCCAACCGCCGCCAGAACGAATTCCTCGCCATGCTCGCGCACGAATTGCGCAACCCGCTGGTACCGATCAGCATGTCGTCGATGCTGCTGGAACGCTCGGCCGACGCCTCGCCCCAGGTCCTGAATTTTTCGCGCGTGATCCGGCGCCAGGTAGACCACATGTCACGCCTGCTCGACGACCTGCTCGACGCCGCGCGCATCAGCAGCGGCAAGATCACCCTCAACCTCGAGCCGCTGTCGCTGGCGGAAATCATCGACCACGCGGTCGAGACCGTCATACCGCGCATCCGCGAACGGCGCCAGGAACTGCACCTCCATTTGCCGCCCCCCTCGGTCGGTACGCGCGGCGACCGTGTGCGCCTGACCCAGGTGTTCACGAATCTCCTCAGCAATGCCTCGAAGTACACCGGCGACGCCGGCAACATCGAACTCGCTGTGGAGGTCCAGGATGGCCAGACCGTGGCCACCATCAGCGACAACGGGACCGGCATCGCACCCGAAGTGCTGCCGCACATCTTCGATCTGTTCACCCAGGGGCCGCGCTCGCTGGCCCGCTCGGAAGGCGGCCTGGGCGTCGGCCTGAACGTGGTACGCAACCTGGTGTCCATGCATGGCGGCACGGTGGAAGCGCACAGCGAAGGGATCGGCCGGGGCAGCGTTTTTCGCGTGCGCCTGCCCCTGGACGACATGCCCGCGGCCGAACCACCGCCGCAGGATACCGGCGCGGTGGCGACGAAACAGTGCCAGGTGCTGCTCATCGAAGACAACATCGACGCCTGCGAAACGCTCAAGGCCTTCCTTGACATGGAAGGACATGAAACCAGCATGGCACACGACGGTGCCAGGGGGCTGGACATGTTGCTGGCGGGCCAGTTCGATGTCGTCGTCTGCGACATCGGCTTGCCGGGCATGGATGGCCTTGAAGTGGTGTCGCGCCTGCGCGCCGCGCCCGGCGGCACGCGCCCGGTCGCAATCGGGCTGTCCGGCTACGGCCAGGCCGAAGACCGCGCCCGCGCACTGGGGGCCGGTTTCGACCATTACCTCGTCAAGCCGGTCGATCCGGACGCGCTGCTGGCGCTGGTGGCCGAGCGCTGCTGATCTCGTACACCGCGTGCGGCTTGCCGTACCAGTTCTCCAGCCCGCGGTAGCGCATGCCCAGGCGTCCCATCACCCTGGCCGAATCGGCATTCTCCGGGTGGCAGATCGCCACCAGCAGCGGCGCGCCCAGCGTGTCGAAGGCCCAGGCCATCATGGCGCTGGCCGCCTCCGTGGCCAGGCCTTGCCCCCATTTGTCCGGCACCAGGCGCCAGCCGATCTCCAGCGGATTGGCGGGATCGCGCCCGAGGTACTGGATGCAGCCGGCGCCCACCAGCCGGTCCGTCTCGCGTTCGATGAAGGCCCACCAGGAAAAGCCATGGCGCGTCCAGCGTTCCTTGACGACGGCGATGCTCGCGCGTGTCTGTTCGGGCGTCTCCGGTTCCCCGCTGATGTAACGCATGACGTCAGGCAGGCGGTTCATCGCATGCAGGCCGTCGAAGTGGCGGTCGTCCAGCGGCTCCAGGCGCAGGCGTTCGGTAGCGAGGATGGTCATGCTGTCCTTTCATGAAAAAGGGCCGCCGAAGCAGCCCCTGGGCTGGATTCCCGCGACGATTACTGGTGCGCGTTGTGGGTCGCGGTCAGGCGGCGCATCATCGGCAGCACGGACAGGGCGATCAGCGTGCAGATCACGGCGGCGATACCCAGCTTGTTGAACAGGCTGGTGTAGATCGGCAGCGTCTGCAGCGGGTCGGACATGCCCTCGGGGACCGCGGCCAGGTTGGCGACCACGCCGCCCAGGTATTGCGAGATACCGGTGGCGACGAAATAGGCGCCCATCATGAAGCCGCCCATGCGTGCCGGCACATAGCGCGCCACCATCGCCAGGCCCAGGCCCGACACCAGCAGTTCGCCCAGCGAGTACAGGCCGTAGCCGGCAATCATGATCCAGGAGGAGGTCAGGCCATTCACGGCGAACTGGCCCGCGACGCCGTAGGTGAAGAAGCCGGCGGCCACGACGGCGAAGCCGAGCACGAACTTGCCGGCGATCGACAGGTCCGAGCCGGTACGGCCGGCACGCGAGTACATCCATGCAAGGACGGGGCTGAGCACCATGATCCAGATCGCGTTCAGTGCCTGGAACTGCGCCGGCGACCAGGTCCACAGGTGGGCGCCGAACAGGGTGAATTCCAGGTCGACGTTACGCAGCGCGAACAGCGACAGCGAGGTCGACATCTGCTGGTAGAAGATGAAGAAGAACACGGTCTGCAGCGTCAGCACCAGGGCGGCGACGAGGCCGGCACGTTCGCTCGCTTCGCTTTTGCGGATCAGGTGCACGAAAATGCCGAGCACGACGAGGCCGGCCAGATACACGAAGACGCGCGCCAGGCTCTGGTATTGCAGGATCACGGCCGACAGGCCGACGGCCACGACGCCACCGGCCAGCACCATGGCCAGCTTCGTCATGTCGAGCGGCCGTTCGTCCGGCAGCGAGCCGACGTGGCGGATGGTGGCGCGCATCATCAGGCCGGTCAGGATGCCGACGACCAGGCCGACGCTGCAGAAGGCGTAGGCGACGTGCCAGCCGATTTCGTTGCCATGGGTGGCGTTGAAGTAGTCCTTGATCGCCGGCGTGGCCAGCATCGAGACGGTCGAGCCCACGTTCACGGCCATGTAGTACATGGTGAAGGCGCTGTCGATCTTCGAGTCGTCGCCTTCGTAGATCTTGCGGATCAGGTTGGCGGTGTTCGGCTTGAACAGGCCGTTGCCGACCACGATCACGCCCAGGGCCGAGAACAGGAACCAGGTATTGGTCGTCGGGATCGCCATCAGGGCGTAGCCGAGCGAGAGGATGATCGCGCCGAGGAACATGCAGCGACGGGTGCCGAGCACCTTGTCGCCGATCCAGCCGCCAATGGCCGGGGCGACGTAGATCAGGGCCGCGGCGGCGCCCCAGACCAGGTTGGCGCGGCTGTCGTCGAAGCCCATGCGCTGCACCATGAAGTACACGATCAGCGCCTGCATGCCGTAATAGCCGAAGCGCTCCCATAACTCGATCAGCCACACCGTCACGAACGAGCGGGTCTGGCTGTACGGCAGGATTTCCGTTTTCAATTTGTCTCCTTGTTGGATGAACTTGTCTCGCGGCGAGCTCGTGGCCGTCGCTTCGCGACTGCATGCTACGCGACGACAACAGAAGATGCAATCATGACAGAGGTGCAGCCGGCCTGTTCAGGAAGTGGCTTGCGCAAGCGCTGCCTGGCGCCTGTGTGCGTGGCCGTACCGATGGCTCCGCCCGCCTCCCTGGAGACTGTGGGCTGGCAAACCGGGCAGGGACGATCGATGACGACAGCAGTGGTGGTGGGTGGCGGCCTGGCGGGCCTGTCCTGCGCGGTGGCGCTGGCCGGGCGCGGGGTCGAGGTGACGGTGCTGGAAGCAGGCGAGCGCCTGGGCGGCAGGGCATCGAGCTGGCGCGACGGGCATACTGGCGATACGGTCGACATCGGCCCGCACATCTTCCACCCGAATACCACAACATGCTCGGCTTCCTCCGGCAGCTGGGCAGCAGCCACCTGATCACCTGGCAGCCTGGCCACGTACTGACGCTGGCGACCAGCCCGGCACCGCTGGCCTTGCGCCATGCGCCGCTGCCCGCGCCCTTCACTTTGATGCCGAGCATGCTGCGCGCGCCCGGTTTGAAGGCTCCCGACTACCTGTCGATGCTCAAGACCGGCTGGCGCGGCATGCGCTTCGGCGAAGAGCAGGTGGCCGGGCTCGACCGCATCAGTGCCCTCGATTTCTTCCGCAGCCAGGGCGTGAGCGAGCGCATGATCGACTGGTGGTGGCGATTCGCCGCCATGGTGGTGACGAACGTGCCGCTCGAGCGCTGTTCGAGCGCTTCGCTGCTGCGCATCCATGCCCAGCTGAGCGGCTACGCCGGCCTGCACTTCGGCTTTGCCGCCGTCGGGCTGGGGGAACTGTATACCGGGCAGGCGCGCAGCTACATCGAGGCGCGTGGCGGGCGCGTGCTGCTGGACACGCCGGTACGCGCACTGTCGGGGAGGGGCGCGTCGACGGCGTGCTGCTGGCCGACGGCGCCCGCCTCCGCGCCGATGTCGTCGTCAGCGCCTTGCCGCCAATGGCGCTGGCGCCGCTCCTTGACCGCGACCGGCAGCGCGCCGCGGCGCTGCCGGCACTCGACTGGTTCGAGCCCAGTCCCTACATCTGCTGCTATCTCTGGTTCGACCGCGACATCAAGGCCGAGCGTTTTACCTCGCACCTGTGGTCGCCCGAGCGCCTGAACTACGATTTCTACGAGCTGGGCCAGATCCGCCATGGCTGGGCGGGACGGCCGTCGGTCATCGCCAGTAACATCATCTACAGCCACCGCGCCGCGCATATGGACGACGACGCCATCGTTGCCGCCACCGTACGCGAACTGGCCGAGTTCGCACCGGACGCGGCGTCGGCGAAGTTGCTGCACGCGCGCGTGCACCGGGTGCCGATGGCGATTCCCTGTCCCCTGGTCGGTTTCGAGGAGCGCCGACCGGCCCAGCGCACGCCCTTGCCTGGCCTGGTGCTGGCTGGCGACTGGACGCAGACGCGCATGCCCTGCACGATGGAAGGGGCGGTGAAGTCGGGTTTCCTCGCGGCTGAGGTCGTGCTGGCGGACCTGGGGCGTCCCGAAACATTGGCGATCGAAGCGCGCCTCTACGATGGGCTGGCAGGCGTCGTCCGCCGTGTGGCCGCGGGCCGGCCGCGAGGCTGCCCGTGAGCCAGGTCGCAGAGGAAGCGGCGCCGCATCGGCCCTCAAAAATATTGTCGGCAGCACAATAGTTGCGTGCTATATTCGCGCTGTTCAATTTTTCGCGAGTCCCCATGATCCGCCACTTCACCCGCGCCGGCATCGCCGCGCTGCTCGTCGCCTCCTTGCCATCGGTCCATGCCCAATCGGCTGCGACCATGAACGACTCGTATGCCCAGATGTGCAGGCAATCGGCCGACACCCCCAAGCCCTTCGGCGAATGGGACCTGAAGGACAATCCGAAACTCGGGGCATACTGCGACTGCTTCGCGCCCAAGTTCGCCGCGCGCGCGATGAAGGCCATGGCCTACAGGCAGGCCAATCCGGGCAAGGCGCCGCCGGGCACGCTGGAGCAGAGCAATGCCGAGGAGCTGGCGATGCGCAATACCTGCCGCAAGCAGGTCGGCCTGCCGGCCGCGGTCAAACCGGACCTCGCTGGTTCGGCCGGTGCGTCCGCAGGCATGCCGCCTGGCCCGAAGCGTAAATAAGCAGAGCGCCCAGGCCTCGGCGTTTTCGTGCGAGACCCGGTGCCGCAAGCGGCCGGGGTTCGCTGCGCTTGTTTACCTGAACGGGCTCGCACTTGTCCATGAAACCATCCACGCTATTGTTCGCGGCATCGCTGTCGCTGGTATCGGCGCACGGCTTTTGCCAGGCGCCTCTGGTGCCGCAGGCCAGGCTGGCCGAATGCACGGATTCGGCGCTGGAGTTCGCCAGGCGCACGCACGGCGTGACCCTGGATTTCTCGCCGCGCAGCCTCGGCTACGTCGACGGCATGATGAACGACTTCCATACGCGGAAATTTCCGCTTGAGAAGGTGGAAGCCCTGGTGCGCGTCATGGGGTGTTACGCGGGCGAAGTCTTCATCCGCAACCTGGACGGCAAGTGGACCTATCCCGCGCCGGGGGACGTCGAGAAGCTCGGGACCGGCCCCTTCGTCGCCCTGCCCAAGGGTGTCGTCATCAATCCCATCGTCAAGGTGCAGCGCATCTACGAGGATGGACTCGAACACAGCGTCGGGAAGTTCTATCCCGTCGTGGAAGCCGCGGTCGGACAGCCTGCCGCTGGCACGAAGGCATTGAAGGCATCGAAGGAGGGCGGTCCGTGACGCCCGCAAACCGCTGCGGGCTGCTGCTGGCTGGCTGCCTCGTCCTGGCGGGCTGCCTGTCGATACCGCGGGCCCAGGCCGCTGCCAACCTGAAATGGGACCTGACGTACAAGGAAGCCCTGCGCCGCCATCGGCTGCGCGACAACGAGATGCTGCGCTACCTGCTCACGCGTTATCCGAAGCGGGCCATCCAGGAAAGGCTGGCCAGCTACAGTGGCGAGCCGATCGAGGCATCCCTGCTGCTCGAGGCGCCGGAGAGCAAGCATCCGATGGCGACCTGGTATATCAGGACCCGCAGCGCGGCCCGCGTGTGCGTGGTGACGAACGACCGGGAGGATGACTGCCAGCCGCTCGACCCCGCACGCACCGAGGCGTTCATCCGGGAAGTGATGCATTTCGCGCCGCTCGATCCCGTTCCCGACGGCGAACATGCCGTCGGTGTGGACAAGGCGACGGGTACACCGATCCTGATGAACTACTACCAATTGCTGAGCGTGAGCATCGATGGACGCACGCTGCAGCGCCCGGTTGCCACGCTCGAGACAGGCATGACGGGAATGGTCGCCAGGGACAAGCGGCATCCGCACGCCGGGCGCATGCTCGACGCCTTGAACAGGCTGTTCCAGCTGGACGAGGCATCGAGGGCGCGCAAGCCCGAACCGGCAACAGAGCGCGGGCAATGAGATGCCCGGATTGGCTGTCGGCGGGCTACCCCGAGGGTTCTTTCCATGATGAAATAATGCTAAGGTAGCGACTTCTTTCACACGAGGAACAACATGTTCAAGAGACTGGCAGCGGAAGCACTGGGCATCAGCGATATCGGCGTCATTGTCGGGCCTGCCGACTTCAACAAGGTCGACGCCGACGATTACCTGTTCAGCGAAGACGGCGAGCAGATCTTCTTTCTCATCAAGAGCAAGAAGGACGAGTACTGCTTCACCAACCTGGCGCTGATCCACGTGGATGGCGATTCGGCCGTGTCCTCGAAGCGCTCGATCAAGCGCTACGACTATGCCTCGCACCAGATTACGAATGTCAGCATCGAGACCGCCGGTACGCTCGACATGGATATCGAACTGAAATTCAACCTCGACGCCACGCGCTTCTCGATCGACGTCAAGAAAACCTTCATCGAACAGCTGAAGGACATCTACAAGGCCCTGATCACGATCGGCAAGCAGCAGCACCGCGATGCCGTGTGCCGCGACAACGCGCTGCGCACGCTCGATGCCACCGCCTCGGTCCACAAGCTTAATATCGCGCCCGGTGCCGGCAGCCTCGTCAGCCAGTACGGCGAACTGCTGGCGGCCCTGAACACGGCCATGCTCGACACGCATACCAAGCGCGACTTCAGCGACGTGTTCACCAAGTACATCCACAACTGAACGGCAGGCCCGTCCCGAAGGGAAGCATGACAACGAACGCTTTGCGCTGGGGCCGGCATGCGCTGGCCGGAGCCTGCCTGCTGGCAGGCGCCCTCTGGGCCGGCTGCGTGCATGCCGGCGCCGACCTGAAATGGGACCTGTCCTACGAGGGCGCCCTGCGCGATCATCCGATCGCGCACAACGAGTTCATGCATTTCTGGCCCGGGCGTTTCCCGCAGCGGCCGATCCACGAGCGGCTGGCCAGTTACAGCGGCGAGCCGATCGAGGCTTCGCTGCTGATCGAACGACCGGACGGTCACGCGGGCGACCCGGTGGCGCACTGGTATGTCAAGACCGCATCCAGGGCTGGGGTCTGCACGCTGTACAAGCAGGAAAAGCGCCCGTGCAAGGGTCTGGATCCGACACGCCTGGATGCGTTCATCCGCGAGGTCATGGCCTTCAAGCCGGTGCGGTTTACGCCCTCCGACAAGAAGGTCATCGGTAACGAGGGCGGCAGGCCGATCCTGCTGAACTACTTCGGTTTCCTGAGCGTGTACGTGGACGGCCGCACGCTGCAGCGGCCCCTCCTGGCCCTTGAATCGAACGACACCGAACGCACCGCCGAGGAGCTGCGTCACCCCGATGCTGACCGCCTGAGCAATGCGTTGGCCAGGCTGCTCTTGAGGCCGGACCAGATTGCCCAGCGCCAGGCCGAGGCGATCGTGGAGCGCCGTGGCGCCGAATTCGCCGAGGCGGTGCGCACGGGCGATCTCGGCAAGCTGCGCACGATGCTTGCGCGCGACCCGCGTATCGTCGAGCCGGGCTACGCGGCCTTTGCGCCGGTCGACAGCGCGGTGCGCGCCAAGCGGCGCGACGTGGTGGCCCTGCTGCTCGAGCACGGTGCGCGCATCGATGCAATGGGCGGCACCGCGCTCACGACGGCGGCCGAGATGGGGGACGCCGGCATGGTCGACTTCCTGCTCGCGCATGGCGCCAGCGCCGATCCGCCCTCGACCGGGCCGGACGCTACCGGAAGCAGAGGCAGGACGGCACTGGGCATCGCCGCCGACCGTGGCGACCGCGACATGGTGCGTACACTGCTGCGCCACGGTGCCGACGTCAACGCCGCGCGCGACCGGTTGCCGCTGACGCATGCGGCGTTGGCGCTGGACCTGGCGATGATGGACCTGCTGCTCGAAGCCGGCGCAAAGCCGGACGGGGAGCGGGTCAAGCGAGGGCATGAGCGTCCTGATGCAGCTGATGCAGGCGCACGGGTTCGTCGACGGCGTGCGCGGGCCAGTTAAAAGCGCCGCGGTGCGCGAGCGCGAAGCCCGCCTGGAGAAGGTGGTGCGCAAGCTGGTTGCGGCTGGCGCCCAGGTCAATCGCGTCGCGCCCGACTGCCGCACCGCCTATGGGGTGGCGCAGGAGTGGGGGCTGGACACCATGATGGCGCTCCTGCGCGAACTGGGCGCCGACCCGCAGTTGCAGGCATCTTGCCGCGCCGGGCGAAGGTAAGGCGGCAAGAGCAGCGGGGTCGCAAGAGCAGCGTACGGTGGGGTCACAGAGTACGGTGGGGTCACAGTACGGTGGGGTCAGGTCTGACATTCACAAGTACGGTGGGGTCAGGTCTGACATTCAGACACGAGCTCTGCCTTTGCTATCGAAAATCCTCTGCATGCGCGTTCAGCGTGGGTCTGGCGGAATCACTGCCGGCCAACGGTCGAGCTCGTGTCCGAATGTCAGACCTGACCCCAGCCTTACGGTCGAGCTCGTGTCCGAATGTCAGACCTGACCCCAGCCTTGCGGCGTGACCCCAGCCTTGCGGCGGTCGAGCTCGTGTCCGAATGTCAGACCTGACCCCAGCCTTGCGGCGGCGCGTCAGAACGTCTCGTCCGGCGACAGGTAGCGCCATTGCCCCACCGGCAAATCGCCCAGCTTGACGCGGCCGATGCGCACGCGTTTCAGGCCCACTACCTTCAGGCCCACCATGTCGCACATGCGGCGGATCTGGCGCTTCTTGCCTTCGCGCAGGGTAAAGCTGAGCTGGTCTTCGTTCTGCCAGCGCACCTTCGCCGGCAGCAGCGGTTTGCCGTCCATCCACAGGCCGTGGTTCAGCTTTTTCAGGTCCGACTCGGGCAGCTTGCCCGGTTTCGTGTATTCCACGCGCACCAGGTATTCCTTGTCGATCGCGGTGTTTTCGCCGATCAGCTGCTTGGCGATGCGCCCGTCCTGGGTCAGTACCAGCAAACCCACGGAATCGATGTCGAGGCGCCCGGCCGGCACCAGCGAGCGCAATTGGGTCGGGTGGAACTGTTCCGGCGCCGGGTCCTCCGCCCAGCGGTTCTCCGGCTTGATCAGGGCGACCGCCGGTGTGTAGCCGTCCTCGGCCTGGCCCGACACATAGCCCATCGGCTTGTTGATCAGGATGGTGACGCGCTTGGACTGCTCGGCCGCGGCCTGGCGTTCGACGGTGATGCGCTGGCTGGGCAGCACCTTGCTGCCCAGTTCCGAGACCACCTTGCCGTCGACCCGCACCCAGCCGCGCGCGATCCATTCATCGGCTTCGCGGCGCGAGCACAGGTCCAGTTCGGACATTCGTTTGGAGAGGCGGAGCGGTTCGGTCATGGATCTTATGAAGTGAGATGAAGTGTTTCAGTTGACGGGCAGGGCGCGCAATCAGACTGCCAGCGCGTCAAGCAGCTCGGTCTCGAGCTGCACCAGCACGCGCGGATTGGTGAGATTGGCGCCGTCGACGAGGAACACGTCCTCGACGCGTTCGCCCAGCGTCATGATTTTCGCCGTGTGCAGGCTGATGCGGTAGCGCGTCAGCACGCTGGCGATCGCGTACAGCAGGCCGGTGCGGTCGTTGGCCGCGATCGACAGCAGGTACTGGCCGCGTTCGTCCGGGCGCACGTCGACGCTGGGCGCGACCGGGAAGTGGCGCGACAGGCGCGACAGGCGCGGGCGCGTCGGTGGCGGCAGCGGCGCCTGCCTTACCAGCAGCTCGCACAGTTCGTGCTCGATCAGGCTGATGATGTCGCGGTAGTGGCTGGCGAAACCCTCGGCGGTGACGAGGAAGCTGTCGAGCGCATAGCCATTCTTCGTCGTGTGGATCTTGGCGTCGAGGATGCTGAAATTCTTGCGGTCGAAGTAACTGCAGATACGCGCGAACAGGTCGGGTTGGTCCTTGATGTAGACCGCCACCTGCAGGCCTTCGCCGATCGGCGCCAGCCGCGCCTTGACCACCGGACGGGGGTGGTTCACCTTGTCGTGCAGGAAGCGCGTCTGCCAGGCGATGTCGGAAGCGTCGTGGCGCAGGAAATAGACCACGTCAAGCTGGTCCCACAGCGCCTCGTGGGCATCGCTCGGTAAACCGAACAGGCGCAGCGTGGCCAGCGCTTCCTGCTGGCGCGCGCGCAGTTCGCGGTCGGCCGAATGCGGCTCGCCCCCGAGCACGCGCAGGGTAATGCGGTACAGGTCTTCGAGCAGCTTGGCCTTCCAGGCATTCCACACCTTGGGGCTGGTGCCGCGGATGTCGGCCACCGTCAGCAGGTACAGCGCGGTCAGGTGGCGCTCGTCCTTCACCACGGCCGCAAACGAGGCGATCACGTCGGGGTCGGACAGGTCCTGCTTCTGCGCCACCTGCGACATGGTCAGGTGCTGTTCGACCAGGAACACGACCAGCTCCGTGTCTTCCTCGCGCATGCCATGTTCCTGGCAAAAGGCGAGGGCGTCCTCGCGGCCCAGTTCCGAATGGTCACCACCGCGGCCCTTGGCGATGTCGTGGAAGAGGGCGGCGACATACAGCAGCCAGCGGTCGCGGAAGTTGGCGATCAGGCCGCTGCAGAAGGGATATTCGTGGGCGTGCTCGCTCATCGTGAAGCGGCGCAGGTTCCGCACCACCATCATGATGTGCTGGTCGACGGTATACACGTGGAACAGGTCGTGCTGCATCTGGCCGACGATGCGGCGGAAGTTCGGCAGGTAGCGTCCCAGCACACCGAAGTCGTTCATGCGCCGCAGCGCGTGCACCAGGCCCACCGGCGCCTTCAGGATGCGCAGGAAGTTCGCCTTGTTGGCCGGGTCGGCGCGGTAGGCATCGTCGATCAGCTCGCGCGCATGCCAGAGCGCGCGCGTGGTGCGCGCGGTCATGCCCTTGATGTCCGGGCGCTCGGTCATGGCAACAAAAATCCCGAGGATGGCTTCCGGGTCGGTCTCGAAGGTGTCGTCGCGCGCGATGTCGATGAAGCCGTTGACGTCGTTGAAGCAGGCGCCGGCAGGACCGGCGAGCGGCAGCGGTACGGCCGGCTGCGGGAACAGCTGGGCCTCGATATTCTGCAGCAGGATGGTGTTGAGCTGGGTGACGGTCTTCGCCGCCCAGTAGTAGCGCTGCATCAGGTATTCAGAGGCCCGCCGCGCCCCCGGGCCTGGTGCGTCGTCGGTCAGGCCGAAAGACTCGGCGATCGCCGTCTGCACGTCGAACAGCAGGCGGTCTTCGCGCCGGTTCGTCTGCAGGTGCAGGCGCACGCGGATATCCTTGAAGGCGCGCTCCTTTTCCATCAACTGGCGCGCTTCCTCGTGGGTGATCAGGCCGCGCGTGGCGAACTGGCTCCAGGAAGCGGCCAGGCCCGCCGCCTTGGCCACCCACAGGATCACCTGCAGGTCGCGCAGCGCTCCCGGGCTCTCCTTGCAGTTCGGCTCCAGCGCAAAGGCGGTGTATTCGTACTTGGCATGGCGCAGGCGCATTTCCGCGGTCTTGGCCTGGAAGAAGGCCTGCGGATCGAGCGCTTCCCGGTAGCGTCCTTCCAGCTGGGCGAAGAGCGCCGCGCTGCCTGCGACCAGGCGCGCTTCCAGCAAACTCGTTTGCACGGTGATGTCCGCCTGCGACTCGACCAGGCATTCGTCGACGGTGCGGATGCTGTGGCCGATTTCCAGGCCCAGGTCCCACAGCAGCTGCACCAGGCTTTCCAGCCGGGCCTGGGTGATGGCGTCGGCCGGCTCGCCCAGCAGGATCAGCAGGTCGACATCGGAATGCGGGAACAGTTCGCCGCGGCCGTAGCCGCCCACGCCGACCAGGGCGCTGTTGCCTGGCAGGCGGGCAGCGTCCCAGGCTTCGCCAAGGATGTCGTCGACGCACTGGCGCAGGCCGCGCAGCAGCTTCTCCGGCTTGCCCTCATCCTTGAACGCGGCAAACAAGGCATGGCGCTCGGCCTTGAGCCTGGCCTTGAGAGCGGGACGGATCCCGTCGAGCGCCATCGGAGACATGCTGCCTACGCCGGGACGGCGGCTTTTGGCAGGACGATGGCCGGCGGCGGCGGGGTGCCGGCCGACTGGGTCAGCACCTCGTAGCCGGTCTCGGTGACGAGGATCATGTGCTCCCACTGGGCCGACAGGCTGCGGTCGCGCGTCTTGATGGTCCAGCCGTCCGGCATTTCCTTGATTTCGCGGCGGCCGGCGTTGATCATCGGCTCGATCGTGAAGATCATGCCCGCTTCCAGCTTTTCCAGCGTGCCGGGCTTGCCGTAGTGGAGCACCTGCGGCTCTTCATGGAAGACGCGGCCGATGCCGTGGCCGCAGAATTCGCGCACCACGCTGTAGCCGTTCTTTTCGGCGTGCTGCTGGATCACGTGGCCAATGTCGCCCAGGTGCGCGCCCGGTTTCACTTTCGAGATGCCCAGCCACATGCACTCGTAGGCCACTTCCGACAGGCGCCGCGCCAGCAGGGAGGGTTGGCCAACCAGGAACATGCGGCTGTTGTCGCCGTGGAAGCCATCCTTCGTGATGACGGTGACGTCGATGTTCAGGGCGTCGCCGCTTTTCAGGACCTTGTCGCCGGGGATGCCGTGGCAGATCACGTCGTTGACCGAGGTGCACACCGCCTTCGGGAAGGGCGGGTAACCCGGCGGCGCGTAGTTCAGCGGCGCCGGCACGGTGCCCTGGACCTTGACCATGTATTCGTGGCACAGGCGGTCGAGTTCGCCCGTGGTCACGCCCGGCTTGACGAAAGGCGTGATGTAGTCGAGCACTTCGGCGCCGAGGCGGCCGGCCAGGCGCATGCCTTCGATTTCGTCGGGGGTCTTGATGGAGATGGTCATGGATGAGGATTCGACTAACGGTAAGTATTCGTAACAGCCGAGCAACAGTCGCGCCCGGTGCAATATTCTTTTCATTATAAGGGATGTGCAGTGGCTTGCCGAGGCGAGGGTGGGTTTGCGAATGTTCTGCGGGTTAACGGCGTGGGCTCAAGAGCCCACCCTGCAAAATCGAATTGCTTCGCCGTTCGTAAGGTGGGCTCAAGAGCCCACCCTACAAAATCGAATTGCTTCGCCGTTCGTAGGGTGGGCTCTCGAGCCCACGCGGTACGTCGTATGCAGCGCTTCAGCCAGGCACGCGAAGCGCCCGGACGCCCGAATGCAGCACGCAAAGCTTGAAAATCCACCCGAATCCCGCTAGAATCTCGGGTTGCTTGGACTGAGGTCCGGCAATGTTGTCAAAAGTAGTCCATTTATTTATTCAAATCGCGAATGCGGCCGACAAGGGTGCCCATAGGGTGACTGGCCGTTATTCAAGACTTAACCCTGGAGAATTACATGTCCGTTACTATGCGCGAAATGCTGGAAGCCGGTATTCACTTCGGCCACCAGACCCGTTTCTGGAACCCGAAGATGGCACCGTTCATCTTTGGTCATCGCAACAAGATCCACATCATCAACCTGGAAAAAACCATGGCGATGTACCAGGATGCGATGAAGACCATCAAGCAGATTTCGTCGAACCGCGGCACCATCCTGATGGTCGGCACCAAGCGCCAGGCACGCGACATCATCGCTGCTGAAGCACAGCGCGCCGGCGTTCCTTACGTCGACCAGCGTTGGCTGGGCGGCATGCTGACCAACTTCAAGACCATCAAGACCTCGATCAAGCGCCTGAAAGACATGGAAGCGCAAGTGGAAGACGGTTCGGTCGAGAAGCTGTCGAAAAAAGAAGCGCTGATGTTCTCGCGCGAAATGATCAAGCTGCAGAAATCGATCGGCGGCATCAAGGACCTGGGCGGCGTGCCTGACGCAATCTTCGTCGTCGACGTCGGCTACCACAAGGGCGCCATCACCGAAGCCGGCAAGCTGGGCATCCCGGTCATCGGCGTGGTCGATACCAACCACTCGCCAGAAGGCGTCACCCACGTGATCCCTGGCAACGACGACTCGTCGAAGGCCATCACCCTGTACGCACGCGGCGTTGCCGATGCGATCCTGGAAGGCCGTGCCAACGCCACCAACGAAGTCGTTGAGATGGTCAAGGCCGGCGGCGACGACTTCGTCGAAGTCTCCGAGCAGGCTTAAGTCTTAATAGAGTAAGGGCGGGCCCCGCGGGCCTGCCGCATGCGGCTTGCCCGCGTGACCCAGGAAGGGGTGCCGAGCCATTGCTGAGCACCCCTTTTTTTAAGCACCGAATTAGCAAGAAAATATCGTGCGGACGCCCTGGCGGCGTTTGCAATATCGTGCAGGTGGCTGTCAAGCACGTGCACACTGATCACATTTAGGAGAGAAACATGGCAGCGATTACTGCAGCGATGGTGGGCGAACTGCGCGCGAAGACCGATGCGCCGATGATGGAATGCAAGAAGGCACTGACCGAAGCCGAAGGCGACATGGGCCGTGCCGAAGAAATCCTGCGGGTCAAGCTGGGCGGCAAGGCTTCGAAGGCATCGGCACGCATCACCGCCGAAGGCGTGGTCTCGAGCTACATCGCCGGCAACATCGGCGCGCTGGTCGAAATCAACAGCGAAACCGACTTCGTCGCCAAGAACGACGACTTCCTGGCCATGGCCAGCCTGGCGGCCAAGCTCGTCGCCGAGAACAACCCGGCCGACGTCGCTGCCCTGGCAGCCCTGCCGGTCGAAGGCGGCAAGACCTTCGACGAAGTGCGTACTGCACTGATCGGCAAAATCGGTGAAAATATGACCGTGCGCCGCTTCCAGCGCTTCGAAACCACCGGCAAGCTCGCTTCCTACCTGCACGGCACCCGTATCGGCGTCATGGTCGACTACGAAGGCGCGGACGAGCAGGTTGGCAAGGACGTCGCGATGCACATCGCCGCAATGAAGCCGGTCGCCCTGTCGTCGGACCAGGTGCCAGCTGAAATGATCGAGAAAGAGCGTTCGGTCGCCCAGCTGAAGGCCCAGGAAGATGCGGACAAAGCCGCTGCCGAAGGCAAGCCGGCCCAGTCGCCGGAAATCCTGGCCAAGCGCCTCGAAGGTTCGGTCCAGAAGTACCTGAAGGAAGTGTCGCTGCTGAACCAGGCATTCGTGAAGAACGACAAGCAGTCGATCGAGCAAATGCTGAAAGCCACCAACACCACGGTGAAGGCATTCACGATGTACGTCGTGGGCGAGGGCATCGAGAAGAAGGTGGACGACTTCGCAGCAGAAGTCGCGGCACAGATGGCTGCCAACAAGCAGTAATGTGAAAGCGGGCCGCAAGGCCCGTTTTTTTAACCTGGGTGTTTATTGTCAGGCAATGTTGCTTGTCAAAAGCAGCCAGGATTCGTAGGGTGGGCACTCCGTGCCCACGCGGATTCAATCTGTGATGCGTGTTGGCGTAATCGGTCATCCGTCCGCGTCGATTGCCGCCGGACGGGAGGTTGATACGGCGCGCCGCGCATCGGTACGACCGCGTGGGCACGGAGTGCCCACCTACGAAGGCGACACGCCGCGGGCTCGCCCGGCCCGTGCGCGCCAGTTTCACCGCCATCTGTACATTGGCAGATGAGGCCCCGGGCGTCGACCCGCGGCCGGACCCGAATTCGAAACAACACATAGGAGAGCGCTTCATCATGACCAAACCAGCCTACAAACGAGTCCTCCTGAAACTGTCTGGCGAAGCGCTGATGGGCGACGATCAGTTCGGCATCAATCGTGCCACCATCGACCGCATGGTCGCCGACGTCGCGGAAGTGGCCAAGGCGGGTGTCGAGGTGGCGGTCGTGATTGGCGGCGGCAACATCTTCCGCGGCGTCGCGCCTGGCGCCCAGGGCATGGACCGCGCTACCGCCGACTACATGGGCATGCTGGCCACCGTCATGAATGCGCTGGCCCTGGCCGACGCCATGCGCCACGTCGGCATCACCGCGCGCGTGATGTCGGCCATCGGCATCGAGCAGGTGGTCGAGCCCTACGTGCGCCCGAAAGCCCTGCAATACCTGGAAGAGGGCAAGGTCGTCGTCTTCGCCGCCGGTACCGGCAATCCCTTCTTCACGACCGACACCGCCGCCGCCCTGCGCGGCTCGGAAATCTCGGCCGAGATCGTCCTGAAGGCAACCAAGGTCGATGGCGTATATACTGCCGATCCGAAGAAGGACCCGGATGCCACCCGCTACGAATCGATCTCGTTCGACGAGGCGATCTCGAAGCAGCTGCAGGTGATGGACGCGACCGCCTTTGCGCTGTGCCGCGACCAGAAACTGCCGATCAAGGTGTTCTCCATCGTCAAACCCGGCGCGCTCATGCGCGTGATCATGGGCGAGGACGAGGGTACACTGGTACACGTTTAACAATACGAACACTGAAAAACAGGAGAGCAGCATGTCCTTAGCTGACGTCAAGAAGAATGCGCAAGAGCGCATGACCAAGTCGATCGAAACCCTGCGCGCCGATCTGGCCAAGGTGCGCACGGGCCGTGCCCACACCGGCATCCTCGACCACATCATGGTCGATTACTACGGTGCGCCGACCCCACTGTCGGGCGTGGCCAACCTGACCCTGATCGACGCCCGCACCATCGGCGTCCAGCCCTACGAAAAGAAGATGCTGAGCACCATCGAAAAGGCGATCCGCGATTCCGACCTGGGCCTGAACCCGTCGACTTTCGGCGAACTGGTCCGTGTGCCGACCCCGGCCCTGACCGAAGAGCGCCGCAAGGAAATGGTCAAGCTGGTCAAGTCGGAAGCCGAAGACGCGAAAATCGCCGTGCGCAACATCCGCCGCGATGCCAACGAGCAGCTCAAGAAGATGGTGAAGGACAAGACCGCTTCGGAAGACGACGAGCGCCGCTCCTCGGACGAGATCCAGAAGCTGACCGACAAGTTCGTCGCCGACATCGACAAGATGGTCGCGGAGAAGGAAAAGGAAGTCCTGACCGTCTAAGCAGCAGGGAAGGCCGTGCGGGCGCGGCCTTCCTGCCGCCCCCGCGCGGTGTTGTATCATCCCCCTCCCAAGTAGCGACGCAAGGCAATGGATTTATGATCTTCAAGAGTTCGACCACTGTAGTACCCGACGTCCCGGCCGTCCCGCGCCATATCGCCGTCATCATGGACGGCAACGGCCGCTGGGCGACCAAGCGCCTGCTCCCGCGCGTGGCCGGCCACGTCAAGGGCGTCGAAGCGGTGCGCGGCGTGGTCGAAGCCTGCGTCCTGCGCGGGGTCGAATACCTGACCCTGTTCGCGTTTTCCTCGGAAAACTGGCGCCGTCCGGAAGAGGAAGTCTCGCTTCTGATGCGCCTGTTCGTCACCGCGCTCGAGCGCGAAGTCTCAAAAATGCACGCCAATAACATCCGCCTGAAGGTGGTCGGCGACCTGTCGCGCTTCGACGCCAAGCTGCGCGAGATGATCGCCGCCGCCGAGCGCCGCACGGCCGGCAACACGCGCCTGACCGTCACCGTCTGCGCCAACTACGGCGGGCGCTGGGACATCATGCAGGCCACCAGCAAGATGGTGGCGGCCAATCCCGGCCTGCTCGAGTTCACCGAAGAGATGCTCGCGCCCCACCTGGCGATGGCCTACGCGCCCGAGCCCGACCTCTTCATCCGCACCGGCGGCGAAGAGCGCATCTCGAACTTCCTGCTGTGGCAGCTCGCGTATTCCGAGCTCTACTTCACCGACACCTACTGGCCGGATTTCTCGGCCGAGTCGCTCGATACGGCGATCGCGTCCTATCAAAGCAGGGAGCGCCGTTTCGGCCGCACCGGCGAACAAGTGGCCAAACAATCCAACTAAGCCAACTAAGCCAACTAAGCCAACCGAGTCAACCAAGCCGACCAAACCTGATGCTGAAAACCCGGATCCTCACCGCGCTCGTGCTGCTGGCAGTGCTGTTGCCAGTCCTGTATTCCAACAACTTCGAGGCCTTCGCGGTGGTGGTGACCGTCTTCTTCGGCGCCGCGATCTGGGAAACCTTCCGCCTGTTTAACCCGACATCGAAGAACGCCGCCATCGTGGCCGCGTTCTGGACGGCCGCTTTCGCCTGGGCTTTCTTCTTCAGCGGCCGCGGCGCGGGCCAGAGCTTCTGGTTCGTCATCAGCGTGCTGCTCTGGTTGCTGCGCTTCGTGCCGACCTTGAAGATGGGTTTGCCGCCGCTCGCGAGCACCAGCAATACCCTGCTCAGCGTCACCTACGCGCTGTCGCTGGTGGGCTGCTTCGCGGCCATCGTCGTGCTCTACACGCATTCGCCGCTCTACCTGCTGTCGGTACTGGCCATCGTCTGGGCCGCCGACATCTTCGCCTACTTCTCCGGCAAGGCCTTCGGCAAGCGCAAGCTGGCGCCGTCGATTTCGCCGGGCAAGTCCTGGGAAGGCGCGATCGGCGGCGGCATCGCCACCCTCATCATCGCCACGCTCGTCATCGTCTTCGCCGGCGAACCGCTGGCCAACACCTTCCCGGTACACCTGCAGGCCAGCCTGGGCTGGGCCGCGACCTGGGCCGTGCTGGTCCTGGTCGTCGCCGCCAGCATCGTCGGCGACCTGTTCGAATCCCAGCTCAAGCGCCGCGCCGGCATGAAGGACAGCAGCAAGCTGCTGCCCGGCCACGGCGGCGTGCTCGACCGGATCGACGCACTGGTTCCGGTATTGCCACTGGCAGCATTGGTCGGCGCCTGGCTCTAAGGAATTCTCATGCAACGCATCACCATCCTGGGCGCCACCGGCTCGATCGGCGTCTCGACCCTCGACGTGCTCGCACGTCATCCCGATCAATACCAGGTATATGCACTGTCCGCGCACAGCCGCGTCGACGAACTGGCGGCCCAGTGCCGCCAGTTTCGCCCGCAGCGCGCCGTCGTCGGCAGCGCTGAAGCCGCGCTTGAACTGACGCGCCTGCTGGCCGGCCTGCCGGTCGATGTCTCCTACGGCGAAGCGGCCCTGTGCGAGATCGCCGCCAGCGATGACACCGATACCGTGATGGCCGCCATCGTCGGCGCCGCGGGCCTGGCGCCCACGCTGGCCGCGGCCCGTGCCGGCAAGAAGGTCCTGCTGGCGAACAAGGAAGCGCTGGTCATGTCCGGCCAGCTCTTCATGGACGCCGTGCGCGAGCACAGGGCGACCCTGCTGCCGATCGACAGCGAGCACAACGCCATCTTCCAGTCGCTCCCGGCCGGCTACGCGCGCGAGCCGGGCGCGGCGGGCGTGGCGAAGATCCTGCTCACCGCGTCCGGCGGCCCGTTCCTGAACCGCGCGGTCGAGACCCTGGAAGCGGTGACGCCCGAGGAAGCCTGCAAGCACCCGAACTGGTCGATGGGGCGCAAGATCTCGGTCGACTCGGCCACCATGATGAACAAGGGCCTGGAAGTGATCGAGGCCCACTGGCTGTTCGGCGCGGCGCCCGAGCGCATCGAAGTCGTGATCCATCCCCAAAGCGTGATCCACTCGATGGTGTCCTACGTGGACGGCTCGGTGCTGGCCCAGCTGGGCAACCCCGACATGCGCACCCCGATCGCGCACGCGCTGGCCTACCCGGACCGTATCGCTTCCGGCGTCGCCCAGCTCGACCTGACGCAGATGGCGGCGCTGCAGTTCTACCAGCCCGACTATGCGCGCTTTCCCTGCCTGGCCCTCGCTTTCGACGCGCTGCGCGCCGGCGGCACCGCGCCGGCCCTGCTCAACGCCGCCAACGAGATTGCGGTCGAAGCCTTTCTCGAGCGCCGCATCGGCTTTCGCGACATCGACCGCGTGCTGCGCCGCGTGATGGACGAGAATGCCCACGGCGCCGCCGGCGACATCGAGGCCGTGATGGCCCAGGATGCGCGGGCACGGCAAGCCGCGCGCGACATCGTTGCCGCCATCGCCCGCGCGTGAAGGAAGGCAGACCATGGAACTGATCAAGACCGTCGCGGCCTTCCTGCTGGCCCCGGGCCCGCTCATCGTCTTCCACGAGCTCGGCCACTACTGGGTCGCGCGCCTGCGGCGTCAAGGTGCTGCGCTTTTCCCTCGGCATGGGCAAGGTCGTCTGGTCGCGCCGCTTCGGCCCGGACCAGACCGAGTGGGCGGTGTCGGCGCTGCCGCTGGGCGGCTATGTGCAAATGCTCGACAGCCGCGATCCGAGCAGCGCGCCGAAGGACGAGCGCGACGCCGCGCGCGACTTCATGCGCCAGAATGTGTGGAAGCGCATCGCCATCGTCGCTGCCGGCCCGGTCGCCAACTTCCTGCTCGCCATCGTCCTGTTCGCCGCGCTGTTCATGCACGGCAGCGAGGAGCCGGGCACGCGCCTGCGCGCCACCACTCCGGGCACGCCGGCCTTTGTCGCCGGCCTGCGCGGGGGCGACGCGATCACCGCCGTCAACGGCGAGCCGGTCGCGACCTGGTCCGACCTGCGCTGGCAGATGACCCACCTGGCGCTGGACAAGGGCGCGGCGAAGCTGAGCGTACGCGGCGCCAACGGCGGCCAGTACGCGGCGACGATACCCGCGGGCGAGATCGCGAAGACCAATCCCGACAGCGATGTGATGGCCGCGCTCGGCCTGGACTTCTGGGTCGGCATGCCGATCGTCGACCGCGCGATCGAGGGCGGTGCCGGTGCCCGCGCCGGCCTGCAGCCGGGCGACGTGGTGCTCGGCGCCGACGGCAAGTCCTTTGCCCACGCGGACCGACTTCGTGGACGCGGTGCGCGCCGCGCCGAACCGCAGCATGCAGCTGCAGGTGCGCCGTGGGGGCACCGTGTTGACGCTGCCGCTCACGCCGGCGCTTGACGCGAAAGGGCAGGGCGTCGCCGCCGTGCAGCTGGCACCGGCCCTCGAGCGCGTCACGGTGCAGTCCGGTCCGGTCGAAGCGTTCGCGAAGGGCGCTGCGCGCACCTGGGAAATGACGGCGCTGACCTTCAAGATGATCGGCAAGATCGCCACCGGCCAGGCTTCGCTGAAGAACGTCACCGGTCCGATCGCGATCGCCGACTATGCCGGACAGACAGCGCGCATGGGCCTCGCCACGTTTTTGGGGTTTATCGCGGTGGTCAGCGTGAGCCTGGGTGTAATGAATCTGTTACCAATTCCAGTGCTGGACGGTGGCCATTTGCTGTATTATTCGCTGGAAGTTTTGACCGGGCGTCCCCTGTCCGAGCGCATCCAGGGATTCGCTCAGCGAGCAGGGGTGGCCCTGCTGTTCATGCTGATGGCGCTCGCCATCTTCAATGACCTGTCGCAGCGGCTGTAGACCCCATGGTGGATGCGGCGCCATGGCGCCGCATCCACCGGTGAACAAGAGGAACCTCGAGAAACCGTAGCGAGCTGCCAGGGTAGTGGCCGGACGCGCAGCATCGCAGGCCGGCAATGCAAGCCGCAGCAGGGTATTCGAGGATTCCAAGAATATGTACGTTGTCCAATGACTCATCGATTTAGCCAATGAAATCACAACCAGATCGTTTTGCCCTGCCGTTCATTCGCCGCAGCCTGATCGGTGCGGCCGTGCTGGCCCTGTGCGCCGGCCCGGCGCTCGCCGTCAATCCGTTTGTCGTCAAGGACATCCGGATCGAAGGCATCCAGCGTACCGAAGCCGGCACCGTGTTCAGCTACCTGCCGGTGCGCGTGGGCGAGACCTTCGACGACGACAAGAGCATTGTCGCCATCAAGGCGCTGTACGCCACCGGCTTCTTCAAGGACATCCGCCTCGAGGAAGAGAACGGCGTGCTGGTCGTGCTGGTCGAGGAGCGTCCGGCGATCGCCGCGGTCGACTTCACCGGCACCAAGGAATTCGAGAAGGACATGCTAGTCAAGGCCCTGCGCGACATCGGCGTGGGCGAAACCAAGATCTACGACAAGGCGGCCGTCGACCGCGCCGAACAGGAACTCAAGCGCCAGTACCTGTCGCATGGCCTGTACGGCGTGAAGATCACGACCACCATCACGCCGATCGAGCGTAACCGCGTGAACGTCATGTTCAACGTCGACGAAGGCGACGTCGCGCGCATCGCGCAGATCAGCATCGTCGGCAACAAGGTCTTCTCGGACAAGGAACTGCGCGAGCAGCTGCAGCTCGACACCTCGGGCTGGTTCACCTGGTACACCAAGGCCGACCAGTATTCGAAGACCAAGCTGACCGGCGACCTCGAAGCGATCCAGTCCTTCTACCTCGACCGCGGCTACCTGGAAGCGAAGGTCGAATCGACCCAGGTGTCGATCTCGCCGGACAAGAAGGACATCTACCTCACCATCAACATCACCGAAGGCGAGAAGTACACCGTCTCGAGCGTGAAGCTCGAAGGCGAGACCTTCGGACGCGAGGAAGAGCTGCGCCAGCTGATCCTGCTCCAGCCGGGCAAGACCTATTCCGGCGCGCTGCAGGAAGCGAGCAACAAGCGCATCGCCGACCGCCTCGGCTCCTTCGGCTACGCCTTCGCCAACGTCAACGCCAACCCGGAACTCAACCGCGAGAAGCGCGAAGTGGCCTTCACCTTCTTCGTCGATCCGGGCAAGCGCGCCTACGTGCGCCACATGAACATCGCCGGCAACACCGTCACCCGCGACGAAGTGATCCGCCGCGAGTTCCGCCAGTTCGAAGGCGCCTGGTACGACGCCAACAAGGTCAAGCTCTCGCGCGACCGCGTCGACCGCCTGAGCTACTTCAAGGAAGTGAAGGTCGATACGCCCGAGTCCCCGGGCACCAACGACCAGGTCGACGTCAACCTGACGGTCGAGGAACGCCCGACCGGCAACTTCATGGTCGGCGGCTCGTTCTCGCAGGCCGAGAAATTCACCTTCACGGCATCGGTCCAGCAGGCCAACTTCGCCGGCAGCGGCCAGACCGTCGGCATCGACCTGAATACCTCGAAGTACAGCCGCACGATCGCGTTCTCGAACACGAACCCGTACTTCACCGACGACGGCATCTCGCGCGCCTTCCAGGTCTACCTGCGCACCACCAGCCCGCCACTGGAGAACATCGGTTCCTATACCGTGCGCCAGACCGGGGGCAACCTGACCTTCGGCGTGCCGTTCTCGGAAACCGACACGGTCTACTTCGGCGTGGGCCTCGAACGCACCTCGCTGACCACCGACACCAGCAGCCCGACCCTTTACCGTGAATTCGTGGCACAAAACGGCGGCAACAACACGGTGGGCGACCCCTTCTACGGCGTCGGCACCGGCAAGAGCATCTCGATCCCGCTGACCGTGGCCTGGGGCCGCGACAGCCGCGACAGCGCGCTGACCCCGAGCATCGGCCGCTACCAGCGTGCCAACGTCGAGGTCGACGCCATCGGCGACGCGAAGTACTACCGACTGGTGTACGAACACCAGTGGTATCGTCCGCTCACCAGCTGGATGACGCTGGCCCTGCGCGGCGAGTTCGACTACGGCAAGGGCATCGGCGGCAACGCCTATCCGGTGTTCAAGAACTTCTACGCCGGCGGCATCGGCTCGGTGCGCGGCTTCGAAAGCTCGACCCTGGGCGTGGTCGACCCGCGCTACGGCGACGCAATCGGCGGGTCCAAGCGCGTCATCGGCAACGTCGAGCTGCAGTTCCCCTTCCCGGGCAGCAGCAAGGACCGCAGCCTGCGCTGGTTCACCTTCGCCGACGGCGGCCAGGTGTACCAGGAGAAGTCGAAGATCATGCTCGGCGAGCTGCGCTACTCGGCCGGTATCGGCCTGTCCTGGATTTCGCCTGTCGGTCCGCTGCGCTTGAGTTATGCTAAGCCCCTGAACGCGAAGCCGGGCGACAGGCTCGAACGCTTCCAGTTCCAGATGGGCACGGGCTTCTGACGGGCCGGCTTACCCTCTTTCATCGCGGAGACATATGTTGAAAACCCTGATTGCCACGCTGCCACGCACCCTGGTGCTGGCGGCCGTGATTTCCGCTCCGCTGGCCTCGCTGCCGGCCGCGGCGCAGACGGGACCGAGCCGCATCGGTTTCGTCTACACCGAACGCCTGATGACCGAGTCGAAGATGGCCAAGGCGGCCGACGCCAAGATCCAGGCCGAGTTCTCCAAGCGCCAGAAGACGACCGAAGAGATGGTGGCCAAGTTCAAGCAGATGAGCGAGAAGTTCGACGCCGACGCGCCGCGCCTGTCGGACATCGAACGCACCCGCCGCGCGCGCGAACTGTTCGACATGGAAAAGGACGTGCAGCGCATGCAGCGCGAGTTCCAGGAAGACCTGTTCCAGCGCAAGAGCGAGGAACGCGCCGCCATCGCCCAGAAGGCCTACAAGATGATCGAGCAGATCGCCGAGCAGGAAAAACTCGACGCCGTGCTGCAGGAAGCGGCGTGGTCGAGCCCGCGCATCGACATTACCGACAAGATCCTGAAACTGCTGGACAAGTAAGATTTTGGAACAACGCGAAAAGAATCAAGAAGCAGTCGCACAAGCGCCCGGCCATCCAGGGGGCACGCAGGTGCGCCTGCGGGACCTGGTCGAGCGCTTCGGCGGCCAGCTGACCGGCGACCCCGACCTCGTCGTCAGCGCGATCGCCCCGCTCGACAGCGCCGGTCCCGGCCAGATCAGCTTCCTCTCCAACAGCAAGCTGCGCGCGCTGGCCGGCCAGAGCGCGGCCGCCGCGCTGATCCTGTCGCCGCTGGACGATCCGTCGGTCGCCGCCACCTACAGCGGCAGCCGCATCGTCACCACCAACCCGTATGCCTATTTTGCGCGCGCGGCCCAGTACTTCCTCTCGCTCGAAGAAACGGCGCCCGCCGCCGGCGTGCACCCGAGCGCAGTCGTCGACCCGAGCGCGCAGGTGGACCCCTCGGCCCACATCGGCCCCTTCGTCACCATCGAGGCGGGCGCGGTCGTGAAAGCCGGCGCCGTCATCGAGCATGGCTGCTTCATCGGCAAGGACGCCATGGTCGGCGAAGGCACGCACTTCTTTGCCAACGTCACCTTCCACCGCAAGTGCGTCATCGGCGCGCGCGGCATCGTCCACTCGGGCGCGGTGATCGGCGGCGACGGCTTCGGCTTCGCAGTGGAAGCGGGCGTCTACATCAAGATCCCGCAGACCGGGCGCGTCGTCATCGGCGACGACGTCGACATCGGCTCGAATACCTCCATCGACCGCGGCGCACTGGCCGACACGGTCATCGAAAACGGCGTCAAGCTCGACAACCAGATCCAGATCGGCCACAACTGCCACATCGGCGCACACACGGCCATGGCCGGCTGCGTCGGCGTGGCCGGCAGCGCGAAGATCGGCAGCCGCTGCACCTTCGGTGGCGCGGCGATGGTGCTGGGGCACCTGGAAATCGCCGACAATGTCCATATCTCCTCGGGCAGCATGGTCTCGCGCTCGGTGCTCGAGCCGGGGCAGTACACCGGTTTCTACCCGCTCGCCAAGAACGCCGAGTGGGAAAAGTCGGCGGCCATCGTGCGTAACCTGAACACCATGCGCGACAAGATCCGCGCGCTGGAAAAAACCATCCGAACGATCACAGAAGAAAAATGACCACATCTGAAAAGCGCACCCTCGGCATCACCGAAATCAAGGAATACCTGCCGCACCGCTACCCGCTGCTGCTGGTGGACCGCGTGCTCGACGTCGAGGTCGGCAAGCGCATCACCGCCATCAAGAACGTCACCGTCAACGAAGAATTCTTCAATGGCCACTTCCCGCACCAGCCGGTCATGCCGGGCGTCCTGATGATCGAGGCGATGGCCCAGACGGCCGCCATCCTGTCGTTCATGACGATGGATGTGAAGCCCGACGAAAACTCGGTGGTGTATTTCGTCGGCATCGACAATGCGCGCTTCAAGCGTCCGGTCGGGCCTGGCGACCAGCTGGTGATGGATGTCGAGATCCTGCGCGTATCGCGCGGCATCTGGAAATACAAGGCGGTCGCCAGCGTCGACGGCAAGGTCGCCGTCGAGGGCGAGCTGATGTGCACGATCCGGGCAAACGAGAATTCGGCGGCAGCGCCGGCAGCGGCAGCGGGGCAGTAATGAGCAACGCAGTACCGAAGATTCACCAGAGCGCGATCGTCGACCCGAAGGCCGAGCTGGACAGCTCGGTCGAGGTCGGCCCGTACTCGATCATCGGTCCGAACGTGCGCATCGGCGCCGGGACCGTCGTCGGTCCGCACGTCGTCATCGAAGGCCACACGACGATCGGCGAGAATAACAAGTTCTTCCAGTTCTGCTCCATCGGCGCCGCGCCCCAGGACAAGAAGTGGAAGGGCGAACCGACGCGCCTGGAAATCGGCAGCGACAACACGATTCGCGAATTCGTCACCATGAACCTGGGCACGGCCCAGGACGAAGGCGTGACGCGCCTGGGCGACGACAACTGGATCTCGGCCTACGTCCACCTGGCCCACGACTGCCAGGTCGGCAGCCACACGATCTTCTCGAACAACGCGCAGCTGGCCGGCCACGTGCACGTCGGCGACCACGCCATCCTGTCCGGCTATGCCGGCGTGCACCAGTTCTGCAAGATCGGCGCCCATGCCTTCATCGGCATGTACACCAGCCTGACCCAGGACGTGCCGCCTTTCGTGCTCGTCTCCGGCAACCCGGCCGGCGCGCGCGGCGTGAACATCGAGGGCCTGAAGCGCCGCGGTTTCTCGCGCAGCCAGATCGACGGCATCCGCAGCGCCTATAAACTGATCTACCGTTCCAACCTGACCCTGGAAGAAGCCAAGGCCGCGCTCGGGCAGGAAGAACTGGCCTTGCCGGATGCCGCCGGCGGTATCCGTGCCATGCGCGACTTTCTCGGCATCGCCAGCCGTGGCATCGTCCGCTGACATGGGACCAAAGGAAGTCTCGCTGGCGCTGGTGGCCGGCGAGGTCTCCGGCGACATGCTCGCCGCCCGCCTGATGGCGGGGCTGCGTCCCCAGCTCCCCGGCGTACGCTTCCATGGCATCGGCGGGCCGCGCATGATCGAGCAGGGGATGGTATCGGATGTCCCGCTCGACACGCTCACGGTACGCAACCTGCTGGAAATCATTCCCCGCTACCGCGAACTGAAAGGCATCCAGAACCGGCTGCGCGACCGCCTGCTGGCGGAACGCCCGGCGGCCTTCATCGGTGCCGACTACCCGGGCTTCAACCTCGGCCTGGAAGAACAGCTGCGCGCCAAGGGCATCCCGACCGTACACTTCGTCGGCCCGCAGATCTGGGCCTGGCGGGGAGGGCGCATCAAGAAGATCCAGCGCGCCGTGTCGCACATGCTGGTGATCTTCCCCTTCGAGGAAAAAATCTACCAGGACGCCGGCGTGCCGGTGACCTATATCGGCCACCCGCTGGCCGAGACGATTCCGCTCGCACCCGATACGGTCGCCGCGCGCGCCGCCTTGGGGCTGGCACCTGACGCACGTGTCGTGACGATCATGCCCGGCAGCCGGATGAGCGAACTGAAGCACCTGACGGTGCCCTTCATCGGTGCCGCGCGCCTGCTCGCCCAGCGCGATCCGGCTTTGCGCTTCGTCGTGCCGATGGCGGGAGAGAAGCAGCGTGCGCTGTTCACCGAACTGCTCGCGCAGGAGGGCTTGGGCGACGTGCCATTGACGCTGGTCGACCAGGACTCGCACCGGGCGATCGCGGCAGCCGATACCGTGCTGGCCGCCTCGGGCACGGCCACGCTGGAGGTGGCGCTGTTCAAGAAGCCGATGGTAGTCGCCTACAAGGTCAAGCGCCTGGAGTGGGAAATCATGCGCCACATGGGCTACCAGCCCTGGATCGGCCTGCCGAATATCCTGGCACGCGAATTCCTCGTGCCCGAATTGCTTCAGCATGCCGTGACCCCCGCCGCGCTGGCCGATGCCGTCTGGGCGCAACTGAACGATACGGCGCTGCGCGACCGCCTGGCGGCGCGTTTCCTCGACATGCACCATAGCCTCTTGCGCAACAGTGCGCAGGAGAGCGCCGAGGCCGTGCTGCGCGTGATCGGCGCGCGCACTTAGCGCGGTTCCGCGGCGGCGCTCCCATGGCCCTTACGGCCGGCGCCCGTCCGTGGCATACTGCGCCCTTGCAGCACCCGCATCGACCCATTCATTCCCGCACCGCCCCATGAGCAAGAAGCGCGTCAATTTCTATCCCGGCCTGCCGCCGCGGCTGCGGCGGCCGTTCACCGACCTCGACATCGTCTGCGGTGTCGACGAGGCCGGCCGTGGTCCGCTGGCCGGGCCCGTGTTCGCCGCCGCCGTCATCCTCGACCCGAAGCGGCCGATCGAGGGCCTGCGCGATTCCAAGAAGCTGACGGAAGCGCGCCGCGACGAGCTGGCACCGCAAATCCGGGAGCACGCCCTGGCCTGGGCGATCTGCCAGGCCAGCTGCGAAGAGATCGACACGCTCAACATCCTGCACGCGACCATGCTGGCGATGCGCCGCGCGGTCGAGGCCTTGCAACTAGTGCCGACGATTGCCCTGATCGACGGCAACCGCTGCCCGCCGATGGACGTCAAGGCCCATGCCGTGATCGAAGGCGACGACAAGTGCCACGCCATCTCGGCGGCCTCGATCCTGGCCAAGACGGCCCGCGACGCCGAACTGGTGCGCCTGCACGCCGCCTATCCGCAGTACTGCTTCGACCAGCACAAGGGCTACTCCACCGCCCTGCACCTGGAGCGCCTGCGCCTGCACGGCCCGTCGCCGGTGCACCGCCGCCCTTCGCGCCGGTGCGCAGCCTGCTGCAGGTGGACCTGTTCGCGCCGGCGCCTGGCGATGCCTTCGGCGAGCCGGCGCCCGCCGCGGCGCTGCTGGAAGCGCCGACTCAAGCGCAGACTGCATGAAGACCCTCACCTCGCGCGACAATCCCTTCTACAAGGAACTCAAGGCCCTCGCCGCCAGCTCGCAGGCGCGCCGCAAGGCCGGGCGCACCCTGCTCGACGGCGTGCACCTGTGCCAGGCCTGGCTCGACCTGCGCGGCGCGCCACCGCACTGCGTGGTGTCGGAGGGCGCCCTGGCGAACCCGGAAGTGGCCGCCATCGCCGCCAGGTGCGAAGCCCTGCGCGCGCACGTCACGGTCCTGCCCGACGCCCTGTTCGGGGCGCTGAGCCAGGTTGAGCACGGCATCAACCTGCTGTTCCTGGTCGAGACCCCGCATCCGGCGGCGCCCGCGCAGATGGCCGTATCGGCGGTGCTGCTCGACGGCGTGCAGGATCCAGGCAATGTGGGCTCCATCCTGCGAAGCGCCGGCGCGGCCGGGATCACCCAGTGTTCTGCAGCCCGGGCAGCGCCTTCTGCTGGTCACCGAAGGTGCTGCGCGCGGCCATGGGCGCGCATTTCGTGCTCGAGATCTTCGAGAACGTCGACCTGGCCGCGCTGATCGAGGCCTCGGACATCGCGGTGCTCGCGATGAGCGGCTACGCCACGCAGAAGCTGTACGAGGTCGACCTGCGCCAGCCGGTGGCCTGGCTGCTCGGCCATGAAGGGCAGGGCGTCGCCGACGACCTGATGGCCATGGCCTCGCACCAGGTCGTGATTCCGCACGCCGGCCAGGTCGAATCCCTGAATGTCGCCGCCGCCGCCGCGGTCTGCTTTTTCGAACAGTTACGCCAGCAACAGCAATAGGCAGTCTGTCGCTGTCCGGGTAACCCGGGCTGGCGCAGCCCTGGCATCATGCCGGTACCGAGCTTCGTTTCTTACTACCTGGGGTGCATATGGACATTCAGTTGCGGTGCAAGTGCGGCAAGCTGCGCGGAAGCGTGGACGCGAACAGGGTCGTGGCGCGGGCCGTGTGTTATTGCAGGGATTGCCAGGCCTTCGCGCGTTTCCTGAAGAAGGAGGGGGAGGTACTCGATGCGGCCGGTGGAACCGAGGTCGAGGCGACGCGGCCGTCAGGGGTGCGCCTGACGAGCGGGCTGGAGCACCTGGCGTGCATGTCGCTCAGTCCGCGCGGGATCTATCGCTGGTATGCGTCCTGCTGCGGGACACCGATCGGGAATACGCCGCGCGATGCGAAAGTGGCGTATGTCGGGCTGGTGCGGGCCTGCCTGATGGAAGCGCCCGAGGTGCTGGACCGGCAACTGGGGCGCAAGCGCTTCGCCGCGAATACGAAATCGGCGCACGGTCCCGTGCCATCGACGCCGCTCGGGCTCGCGCTGGCGGTGGTCAAGATCGGCAGCATGATCACGGCCGCGCGGCTCGGCGGCGGCTATCGCGACAATCCTTTCTTCGATGCGGGCGAGGCGCCGGTGCGGGTGCCGCGGGTGCTGTCGCGCGAGGAGCGGGCGGCGGTCACGCCCTAGGAGCGCGTGACAAAACCCAGTGCAGGTCCTGGCAGCAACACCATACACTGGGCGGTTTGAACGTCGCGCTACCGGTCCACGAGCAGTCGTTTGTGACTTAACAAGAATTGCTTGGTAGCCACGATCGCTATCGGTCGGCAGCAGTCGGTGACTCGACATTTTTTTCCAGCCCATGCCGGACATCACAGCATTCATTGACCGGGATCAGCCATCTCCCGAAGCCAGAATCGAGCGCATGCGACCCTGGGCCATTGTGCCAGGCAGCGTCCCGAATAGCCCAAATTTTGGCATTGTGACAATCCGTGGAATTTTTCTCAACAGGAGACTGCTATCCTTTGACGGCAGGGCGGTATCGGTCGCAATGAGGCTGTCAACTCCGCGCTTGAGGTTCGCCAGGTTCATGGCGCACCAGGAGGTCCGCCTGCAGCTTTTTCATCGTAAAACATTTGCCAGGAGAAAATCGTCGGATGTCCATCCTTTCTAGCCTCGGACTGACTCCCAAGGCAGCCGTCATCGACGACCTACCGCCGCCATCGATGAGCCAGTTGCTCAAGCATGTCATCGGCGGCAGCTACCAGGAAGCCGAACAGCTGCTGCTCTCCGCAAGCGACGAGGAGCGCGAGCGCCTGCTCCACACCTTCTCCCAGCGCGACGATGCGGTCGAGCTGGCGCAACAATGGGTGCAAAGCCGCAGCGGCTCGTCAATCGCACATACCCTGCTGGGCGCCAGCATGATCGGCAAGGCATGGAAGATTCGCGGCAGCGCCTATGGCAAGAACGTCGACCCGGCGGCCGTACAGCCGTTCTTTGACCTGATCAACGGCGCCCCGCAGCCGCTGCTCGAGGCAGCGCGCCTGGACGCGGTGGCGGCCGACCCTTTCGCCTGGCTGATCCTGGCGGAAGTGCGAAGAAGCGGCGATCGCGACCTGATCGACCAATACTTCGCACAGGCCACCGCACGCGTTCCCATGCACTGGCCGACGCATTACCGGTATTTCATGGTCACCACCGAGAAATGGGGCGGCAGCCACGAGAGGATGTTCCGCTTTGCCCAGGAAAGCGCGGAGCGGGCCCCTCGCGGCAGTGCGATCCACTTCCTGGTGGCCCTGGCATATTGCGAACACGCGCTGGCGCTGGGAGCGAATGCGGTCAAGCAGCTGCGCAACGCCTCGCACGCGGCCCGCGTCAGTACCGCGCTGTATGCCTGGCTCAACGCTACTCCTGCCACGCTCGAGGAGAAACTGCATCAGCCGCGCCACGGGTTCCGCGCTGTGGGCCTGAACCACTTTGCCGTGGCGTGCTACCTGTGCGGGGCAGGCAAGGAGGCCAGGGCGCTCGTCGCCGCGCTGGAGCGCAGCATCATGCCGGTACCCTGGGCCTGGATTGCAGACGGAAAGCGCGAAAGCATCCATCCGGGTTTTGTGCATGACCGGGTGCAGCGCGAATTGGCACGGGCTTGAGGAGCGCCGCCAGTACGGTCCACGTGCTGTTGAAACAACTACGTCAGATCCAGTCACGCAGCGGCGTCACAGCGTGATGACGAACTCCGGCTTGAACCCTTCCTGCTCGCCCTTGCTCAGGTAGCCGCGCGGATTGGCGACCACGCGGCAGGACCAGGGGCGGCCGTCCTCGCTGCCGCCCACCACGTAGTCGTGCGGACAGTGCAGGTGCCCGTGGATCCAGAGGTCGGCCAGGGGCAGCAGGCCGTCGAGCGCATTGCAAAAGCCCGCCGTGCCCGGCGTGACGCCGTAGCGCGGGTCGGCGCTGCGCAGGGTGGGGGCGAAGTGGGTGACGGCCACCGTCGTGCCCTCGAATGGCTGCATGAGCGCGCCGCGCAACCAGTCCTGGCAGGCCAGGCCGATCTCGCGCAGGCTTTCCGCCAGCATGGGTTCGCCGCCGCGTAGTGTCGTGTTCTTGCTGAGGTAGTAGTTGGCGGCCCGGATCGCCTTGTTGCGCAGCTGTAGCTGCTTCGTCAGGTCGTGGCCGGCTGCCAGCGCATCGAAGTCCGACCACAGGGTGGTGCCGACGAAGCGCACGTTGCCGATGGTGACGACTTCCTGGTCGAGCCAGGTGATGCCGAGGCGATTGCACGTGGCGCGCAGGCGCAGCATGGTGGCGTCGAAATCGAGGCCGTCGAATTCGTGGTTGCCGGGAATGAACAGGACGCGGGCAGGGGAGGCGCCCGGGCGCAGCGGCGAAAAGCGCTCCAGGCCGAAGTCCTCGCCAGCCAGGCGCGAGCCTGCCTGGTAGGAGCCGATGTCGCCCGCCAGCACCACCACGTCGGTGTCGGGGGCGATGTCGGGCTCGAAATCGGGATAGCGTTCGAGGTGAAGGTCGGAAAAGAGCTGGATGCGCATAGCGGGGCAGTATACGGGAAGACGGCGGGGAAACTGCATTTCCTGCGCTCGCAGGACATTGTTACGGAACGGTGTTACCCATGCGACAATCCCGGGATGATGACATTATCGGATTATCAGGCGCTGTTCCGGGCCACGCCTTACCCCTACCTGGTGATGACGCCGGACCTGACCATCGTCGGTGCCAGCGGCGCCTACCTGCGTTCGGTCGGGCGCACCGAAGAGGACATCGTCGGCCGCTATGTCTTCGAGGCCTTCCCGGCCGAGGAATCGAACCTCGAGGCGACCAATATTTCCGAGGTCAAGGCCTCGCTGCTGCGCGCGCTGGCCAAGGGCGAGCCGGACACCACCGCCTTCGTGCGCTACGCCGTCGAAGTCGACACCCCGGCCGGCAAGAAGTACGAGGAGCGCTACTGGAGCACCGTGCACACCCCGGTGCTGGGCGCGGACGGCAAACCGGTGCTGGTGTTCCAGAACCCGGTCGATGTCACCGAACTGTACCGCTTTGACGAAGGCTCCCAGGTCGCTTCGCTGCAGCTGACGGCGCCGGGTGGCAGCAATGCCGAGAACTTCAGCCGGGCGCAGATGCACGAGGCGCTCTCGCGCATCCTCAACAACGAACGCGAGCACCTGCGCAGCCTGTTCAACCAGGCGCCCGGCTTCGTGGCGGTGCTGATGGGACCGAAACACGTCTTCGAGATGGTCAACGAGGCCTATTACCAGCTGGTCGGCCACCGCGAACTGGTCGGCAAGACGGTGTGGGAAGCCTTGCCCGAAGTCGCCGGACAGGGCTTCGAGGAGCACCTCGACCGGGTCTACCAGACCGGCGAAGCCTGGACGGTGCGCGCCATGCCGCTGGCGGTCCAGTACGAGCCGAACGGACCGCTCAGCCAGCGCTACATCGACCTGTCGTACGAGCCCTACAAGGACCAGTACGGCACCACCATCGGCATCTTCGCCCAGGGTTACGACGTGACCGACTCGGTGGAAGCCCAGAAGGCCAAGCGCGAGAGCGACGAGCGCCTGCGCGACGGGCTCGACGCCACCAAGATGGTGGTCTGGGACTGGGACCTGGACACGGGGGCACTGGAATACTCGGACAACGTGCCGACCGTGCTCGGCATCGCACCGGACCGGATGGGCGCCGTCGGCGTGCACATCCACCCCGAGGACCGCGAGCGCGTCGAGGCGGCGCATGCGCGCGCAATCAAGGGGGCCGGCAGCTACCAGGAGATCCTGCGCTTCATCCGCCCGGACACGGGCCGCCAGATCTGGGTCGACAGCCGCGGCAAGGTGCAGTTCGATGCCGAGGGCAAGCCGGTGCGCCTGCGCGGCGTGACGGTCGACGTCACCGAGCGCTACCAGGCCGAATTCGAACTGCGCGAATCGAACCGCAAGAAGGACGAGTTCCTCGCCATGCTCGCGCACGAGCTGCGCAATCCGCTGGCGCCGATCAGCACCGCCGCCGAGATGCTGCGCCTGACCGCCCCAAGCGACGCCCGCACCAGGAAAGCGAGCGAAGTCATCAGCCGCCAGGTCAAGCACATGACGGCCCTGGTCGACGACCTGCTGGACGTGTCGCGGGTGACGCGCGGCCTGGTCGACCTGGAGAAGGAACCGGTCGACATCAAGGCGGCGGTGGCCAGCGCCGTGGAACAGGCCCGTCCCCTGATCGAGGTGCGCCACCACCATCTGACGATCCGCACCGACGCCTCCCCGGCGACCGTGCTGGGCGACCGCACGCGCCTGGTGCAGGTGATCGCCAACCTCCTCAACAACGCGGCCAAGTACACGCCCCAGAACGGCGAGATCACGCTGGCCGTCGCGGTGCTGGAGAAGGGCGATGGCGGCGCAGGCGCGCGGGTAGAGATCAGCGTGGCCGACAATGGCATCGGCATCGAGCCCAAGCTGCTGCCGCAGATTTTCGAGCTGTTCACCCAGGCCGAGCGCACGCCCGACCGCGCGCAAGGGGGCCTCGGCATCGGCCTGGCGCTGGTGAAGACCCTGGTGGCGCTGCATGGCGGCAGCGTGGGCGCGGCCAGCGATGGCCCGGGCAGCGGCAGCACGTTACGATCACGCTGCCCGCGATCGACGCCGCCCGCCTGGGCACGACGGCAAGCAGCATCGACCCGCAAGCGGCCAATGCCGTGCCGACCCGTATCATGATCGTCGACGACAATGTCGATGCCGCGGAGTCGCTGGCGGAGCTGCTGGGAGCGCAGGGCCACCGGGTCGAGGTGCACGCCCATCCGCGCGAGGCCATCGCGCGCGCGTGAAGCGCCACCCGAGGTCTTCATCCTCGACATCGGCCTGCCCGAGATGGACGGCTACGAACTGGCGCGCCGCCTGCGCGCGGACCCCGCCACCGGCGGCGCGCTGTTCATCGCGCTGACCGGCTATGGCCAGGCGCACGACCGTATCCTGTCGAAGTCGAGCGGCTTCGAACACCACTTCGTCAAGCCGATGGATACCGACCGGCTGGCGCAGGTGCTGGCGGGGTGCGCGGGCGTTCGCGCCCCTGATGACGGCGCGTCCAGGCGCCAGTCTCCCTGCTGGACCGGTCTGCGTGCGCGAGCGAACGGTAGGACCGCGCAAGGACGGGTAGGCTGATCGCTCCATCACCAGGAGCGCGGCATGAGCAAGGATGCGGGAGACGTCAGGACGGGGTCGGCATCGATGCCGGCTGGAGGCTGGGGTTCGGTCAAGGAAGTAGCCGGCATCCTGTTCGACCAGCGGGTGCCGCTGAAGGACAGCCGCCTGCTGGCGCAGCAGAACAAGCCCGACGGCTTCGCCTGCGTCAGCTGCGCCTGGGCCAAGCCGGCCAATCCCCATCCCTTCGAATTCTGCGAAAGCGGCGCCAAGGCGACGGCCTGGGAAACCACCAGCAAGACCATCGGCCCGGACTTCTTCGAGCGCCACACGGTGACCGAGCTGGAGGCCTGGGGCGACCATGAGCTGGAAGACCAGGGCCGCCTGACGGTGCCCCTGCGCTGGGACGCCGCCAGCGACAGGTACCGCGAGGTCTCGTGGGGCACCGCGTTCGCCGAGATCGGCGCGGCCCTGCGTGCCTGCGCGCGCGACAAGGTCGTGTTCTACAGTTCCGGCCGCGCCTCGCTCGAGACTTCCTACATGTACGGCCTGCTGGCGCGCATGTACGGCAACAACAACCTGCCCGACAGCTCGAACATGTGCCACGAGAGCACCTCGGTGGCGCTGCAAAAGACCATCGGCGACGGCGTTGGCAGCGTCGTGCTGGATGACTTCGAGCAGACCGACTGCATCTTCTTCTTCGGCCAGAACGTGGGCGTGAACAGCCCGCGCATGCTGCACCAGCTGCAGGCGGCGCGCCGCCGCGGGGTGCCGGTCATCACCTTCAACCCCCTGCGCGAGCGCGGCCTGGTGAGCTTCACCAACCCGCAGTCGCCCATCGAGATGCTGACTGGGCAGGAAACGCCGATCAGCACCCAGTACCACCAGGTCAAGCCGGGTGGCGACACGGCCGCGCTGATGGGGCTGTGCAAGGCGATCATCGCGCTCGACGACGCGGCGCTGGCGCTTGGCGGCGTGCGGGTGCTCGACACGGCCTTCATCGCCGAACACACGCGCGGTTTCGACGCCTTCGCGGCCGCAGTGCGCGCCTGCCCATGGGCCGACATCGAGCGCGAGTCGGGATTGAGACGCACCGCGTTGGAAGAAGCGGCGGATGTCCATGCGCGCGCGCGGGCCGTCATGGGCATCTACGGCATGGGGCTGACCCAGCACCGCAACGGCGTGCAGAACGTGGCGATGGTGGTCAATTTGCTGCTCCTGCGCGGGAACATCGGCAGACCCGGCGCCGGCGTATGCCCGGTGCGCGGGCACTCGAACGTGCAGGGCCAGCGCACGGTGGGCATCACCGAGAAGCCCGAGCTGGCGCCGCTCGACAAGCTGAAGGAACAGTATGGCTTCGAGCCGCCGCGCGAGCCCGGCATGAACACGGTGGAAAGCTGCGAAGCCATCCTGGCGCGCCAGGTGCCGGCCTTTATCGCCCTGGGCGGCAACTTCCTGCGCGCGGTGCCGGAAACAGCCTTGATGGAAGCGGCCTGGCGCGAGATCCCGCTGACGGTGCAGATCTCGACCAAGCTCAATCGCAACCACGTCATCCACGGCAAGGCTTCCTACATCCTGCCCTGTCTCGGCCGCATCGAGGTCGACCGCCAGCTGGCCGGCGAGCAGGCCGTCACGGTGGAAGACAGCACCGCCTGCATCCACGGTTCGCGCGGCATGGCCGAACCGGCGTCGCGTCAGCTGCTGTCGGAGCCGGCGATTGTCGCCGGCATCGCCGAGGCCACGCTGGCGCGCAACCCGCGCCTGGACTGGGCGCGCCTGGGTGGCCGACTATGGCCGCATCCGCGACGCCATCGGCGAGACCTATCCCGACATCTTCCACGACTTCAACGCGCGCATGTGGACGCCCGGCGGCTTTCGCCGTCCGCTGGGCGCGCCGCGGCGCCAATGGAAGACCGAGAGCGGCAAGGCCGAATTCACCGTGCCCGAAGGCTTGCCCGGCAACCCCGACCTGGAAGGGGCGCCCGCGACCATGCGCCTCTTCACCGTGCGCAGCGACGGCCAGTTCAACACGACCGTCTACAGCTACGACGACCGCTTCCGCGGCGTGCGCGGCAGCCGCATGGTGGTCTTCATGGCACGCGCCGACATGGCCAGGCGCGCACTTGCCGAAGGCGACCTCGTCACCCTGCGCTGCGCCAGCGAGGACGGCGTCGAACGCCGCGTGGCCGGCCTGGCCGTCGTGCCCTACGATATCCCCGAGGGCTGCATTGCCGGCTACTTCCCCGAGTGTAATCCGCTGATCCCGCTCTGGCACCACGCGAAGGAAAGCAAGGTGCCGGCGGCGAAGGCGATCGACGTGTTCGTCGATCGCGGGAGGAAGCCGCGATGAAGGCGCACGACGCTTTCCGGCGTCGGCCGGTCCGCCCCCGCGGCGACGCAGCGCGTGGCCGCCGTTCGCTTCGATGGCGCGGCCGTGCGTGACGCCATCGAACTGGTGGCCGAGGAGGTACCGGTCGCGCTCAGCTACAACGGCATCACCCAGGCCGTGATGCTGGCCTCGCCGCTCGACCTGGAAGACTTTGCGCTCGGCTTCACGCTGGGCGAGCGCATCGTGCGTAGCGCCGCCGACGTCTACGACATCGAGGTGGAAGAGGGCGAACGCGGCATCGCCATCGAGCTGCGCATCGCCGCCGGCGCCATGGCACGCTTCAGCGCGCGCGCCTGGCACGGGTCGGCAACACCGGCTGCGGCCTGTGCGGCGTGGACAGCCTGGCGTATTTCGGGGAGGAGAGGGCCTGCGACGTCGAGGAGCGCCCGGCGCCGCCCGCGCAGGTGTTTGAAGCGGCCGCGCTGCAGCGCGCAATGCTTGACATGGCGGCGCGCCAGCAGCTGCATGGCTTGACGGGCGCCGTCCACGCCGCCGGCTGGGCCGACAGCGACGGCAAGCTGCTGTGCGTGCGCGAAGACGTCGGCCGCCACAACGCGCTCGACAAGCTCGTGGGCGCGCTGGCACGCGCCAGCATACCCCGCGACGGATTCGCCGTCGTCACCAGCCGTGCCAGCTACGAGATGGTACTGAAGGCCGCGCGCGCCGGTTCCCCCCTGCTGGCCGCCATCTCGGCGCCGACCGCGCTGGCCATCCAGATGGCCGATGCCGCCGGACTCACGCTGGCCGGTTTCGTCCGTGGCGGCAAGCATGTGGTCTACAGCGGGCCGCAGCGCCTGCAATGCCGGGGTCAGGTCTGACATTCGGACACGGGCTCGACTGAGTACTCCAGTGCAATGCCGGGGTCAGGTCTGACATTCGGACACGGGCTCGACTGAGTACTCCTGCGCATCGATCCGCTGCCGCGCCGAGCGGTTGTCGGCCTCGGCTAAAATGACGGTTTCGAGAAGATAAGGACACGACGATGAAAAAGACCGACCTGGCAAAGAGCGACGCCAAGAAGCTGATGAACCAGATGGGCGCGCGCGGCGCTGCGTTCGGGGCGCCGCGGCAAGCCCGGTGGACCGCCGCGAACAGCGCGAGCGCGAACGTGCCGCCGGCCTGGTGCCGTTCGCGGTCAAGCTCGAGGGCGAGCTGGTCAAGCAGCTGCAGGCGCTGGCAACCGAGCGCGGCGTGGACATGAATGCGCTTACAGCCGAGCTGCTGCGCAAGGGCATGGCGGGCTGAGGCCAGCCCAACACGGCCAGCCTTTACGGCACCCGGCGCTCCAGCGTCCAGTTCTTCCCGCCATCGGCCGAGCTGTGGAATCGGCCGTCGGCGCTGGCGTAGCCGAGGCTCAGCAGGCGGTGTGGAAACGGCGGGAGTCCTGCACCCAGGTCCAGTTGCGGCCGGTGTCACCGGTGCGCCACGGCAGGCGCCCAGGGCATACCGGCGATACAGCAGCTGCGGGCCTGCGCAAATTGAAACGAGGATTCTAGAAAGAAGTTGCAAAAATACTTAAATTGTCACCGGCACGCTCGGCAAAACTGCAAGAAAGGCCAGAGCAAAAGCTGGGGTCAGGTCTGACATTTGGACACGAGCACAGCCGCAAGCTGGTCTCGAGGAAGAGCTGTATCTGGACGGGGCCACGCCACCCATGAAAGCTGGTTCAAAGATGAGCCCGTGTCCAAATGTCAGACCTGACCCCCCGCGTTGCTTGTATCTGGACGGGGCCACGCCACCCCTGAACGCTGGTTCAAAGATGAGCCCGTGTCCAAATGTCAGACCTGACCCCAGCCTTGCTTGTGCTAGTACTCGCGCCGATCCGGTTTGATCTCCTGCAGGATCGTCGTCGCGATTTCCTCGATCGACTTGGTCGTCGAGGAGAGCCAGCGGATGCCCTCGCGCTTCATCATCTGCTCCGCCTCGTTGACCTCGTAGCGGCAGTTCTCGATCGACGCATATTTACTGCCGGCGCGGCGTTCGTTGCGGATTTCCGTCAGGCGTTCCGGCGTGATGGTCAGCCCGAACAGCTTGTGCTTGAACGGCGGCAGGGACGATGGCAGCTTGCCGCGTTCGAAGTCGTCGGGGATGAGCGGGTAGTTCGCCGCCTTGATCCCGTACTGCATCGCAAGATACAGCGAGGTCGGCGTCTTGCCCGAGCGCGACACGCCCACCAGGATGACGTCGGCCTCGGCCAGGTTCTTGTGCGACTGGCCATCGTCGTGCGCGAGCGAAAAGTTAATCGCCTCGATGCGGTTCTTGTATTCCTCGGAGTCGACGATGTTGTGGATGCGGCCGATCGTGTGGGTCGACTTCACGCCGAGTTCCATCTCCAGCGGCGCGACGAAGGTCTGGAACAGGTCCATGTGCATGCCGTTGGCGGCGCGGATCACGCCCGACAGGTCGTGCTTGACCAGCGTCGAGAACACGATCGGTCGCTGCTTGCCGTCGGCGTTATAGACCTCGTTGATGCGGCGGGCGGCGTCGCGTGCCTTTTCCAGCGTGTCGGTAAATGGAATGCGGATCTGGCGGAAACGCATCTCGAACTGGCTGAGCACCGCGTGGCCGAAGGTTTCCGCGGTAATGCCGGTTCCGTCGGAGACGAAAAACACGGTGCGCGTGGGTGGAGGAAGCGGAGGGCGGGCATCGTGCGTCATGGTATTTTTTTAAGCAATGCTGTCAGGTTTGCAGTGTTGTGCGCTGTGAAACCGGGGCGCCCGGGGTAGAATGCTCGGCAACGGTTTTTTGCATTGTGCTGCACGGCGAACAGAATAACAAGAAAACGCGCCGCGCCCCACGAAGCAGGAATCTCGCCGAACCGTCGCGAGCCGGGCCTTGCAACACCCTGGGTAACGCGTTGTCGGTTGGTCGAGATCCCGAAAAGGTTTCCATCATCAGAAGGGTGTTTTTACCATGACTAACCTGTCCAACGCAGCATTGCAGGAACCCGAACAAGGCACGGGTGTGTACGTCGCCGCGTTCGAAAACCTGCGCATGACCGATGTCGAATCAGTCGGCGGCAAGAATGCCTCGCTCGGCGAAATGATCAGCCAGTTGGCCAGCGCCGGCGTGCGCGTGCCGACCGGCTTCGCCACCACGGCGCAAGCTTTCCGCGACTTCCTCGAGCACTCGGTCGACGGCGGCCCATCGCTGGCAAGCCGCATCGCTACCCGCCTCGAGGGCCTTGACATCGACGACGTGCGCTCGCTGGCGCTTGCTGGCGCCGAGATCCGCCAGTGGATCGTCGAAACTCCGTTCCAGCCGCGCCTGGAAGCCGAAATCCGCAGCTATTACGAACGCCTGGTGGCCGACTCGGTCGCCGAGATGTCGTTTGCCGTGCGCTCCTCGGCCACCGCCGAAGACTTGCCGGACGCATCCTTCGCCGGCCAGCAGGAAACCTTCCTGAACGTGGTCGGCATCGACAATATCCTGGAAGCGATGAAGCACGTCTTCGCGTCGCTCTACAACGACCGCGCAATCTCCTACCGCGTCCACAAAGGCTTCACCCACGCCGAGGTCGCGCTGTCGGCCGGCGTGCAGCGCATGGTCCGTTCGGACCTGGGCGCGGCCGGCGTCATGTTCACCATCGACACCGAATCGGGCTTCAAGGACGTCGTCTTCATCACCTCCAGCTACGGCCTGGGCGAAACGGTGGTGCAGGGCGCGGTCAATCCGGACGAGTTCTACGTCCACAAGCCGATGCTGGCACAGGGCAAGAAGCCGGTCATCCGCCGCAACATCGGCTCGAAACTGATCAAGATGGAATTCACCCAGGAGGCCAAGGCTGGCCGTTCGGTGAAGACCGTCGACGTACCGATCGAGATGCGCAACCGCTACTCGCTGACCGACGAAGAAGTGGTGGAACTGGCGAAATACGCCGTTATCATCGAGAACCACTACGGCCGCCCGATGGACATCGAGTGGGGCAAGGACGGCCGCGACGGCAAGCTCTTCATCCTGCAGGCGCGTCCGGAAACCGTAAAATCGCAGCAAAAGGCCACCGACGCCCAGCAGCGTTTCTCTTTGAAAGGCACCGGCACCGTGCTGACGCAAGGCCGCGCCATCGGCCAGAAGATCGGCGCCGGCCCGGTGCGCGTGATTACCGACCCGTCGGAAATGGAACGCGTGCAGCCGGGCGACGTGCTGGTGGCCGACATGACCGACCCGAACTGGGAACCGGTCATGAAGCGCGCCTCGGCCATCGTCACCAACCGCGGCGGCCGTACCTGCCACGCGGCCATCATCGCCCGTGAACTGGGCGTGCCGGCCGTTGTCGGCTGCGGCGACGCCACCGAAGTGCTGAAAGACGGTACCTTTGTCACCGTGTCCTGCGCCGAAGGCGACGAAGGCAAGATCTACGACGGCCTGCTGGAAACCGAGATCACCGAAGTCTCGCGCGGCGAACTGCCACCGATCAATACCAAGATCATGCTCAACGTCGGCAACCCGCAGCTGGCTTTCGACTTCCAGTCGGTGCCGAACGGCGGCGTGGGCCTGGCGCGCCTGGAATTCATCATCAACAACAACATCGGCGTACACCCGAAGGCCATCCTCGAGTACCCAAACATCGATGCCGACCTGAAGAAGGCGGTGGAATCGGTCGCTAGAGGCCACGCGTCGCCAAAAGCCTTCTACGTCGACAAGCTCGCCGAAGGCGTGGCGACGATTGCCGCCGCCTTCTGGCCGAAACCGGTCATCGTGCGCCTGTCCGACTTCAAGTCGAACGAGTACAAGAAGCTGATCGGCGGGTCGCGCTACGAGCCGGACGAAGAAAACCCGATGCTGGGCTTCCGCGGCGCCGCCCGCTACCTGGCCGAAGACTTCGCCGAAGCCTTCGAAATGGAATGCCTCGCGATGAAGCGGGTGCGCGAAGAAATGGGACTGACTAACGTCGAGCTGATGATTCCATTCGTGCGCACCCTGGGCCAGGCCGAGAAAGTCATCGCGCTGCTGGCGAAATATGGCCTGAAGCGCGGCGAAAACGGCCTGCGCGTCATCATGATGTGCGAAGTGCCGTCGAACGCGATCCTGGCCGAGCGCTTCCTCGAGCATTTCGACGGCTTCTCGATCGGCTCGAACGACCTGACCCAGCTGACCCTGGGCCTGGACCGCGATTCCGGCATGCCGCTCCTGGCCGCCGATTTCGACGAGAGCGACCCGGCCGTGAAAGCCATGCTCTCGCTGGCCATCAAGGCTTGCCGCGACCAGGGCAAATACATCGGCATCTGCGGGCAGGGACCGTCGGACAATCCGGACTTCGCCGTCTGGCTGATGGAGCAGGGCATCGAGTCGATGTCGCTCAATCCGGATTCGGTGATCGAGACCTGGCAGAAGCTGGCGTCGATGTAAGTACGACAGACGCGTGCGGCGAAGGCCGCGCAGTTGGATACTCAAACCCCGTTGCCTTTGAGGCGGCGGGGTTTTGTTTTTCCGGCATAGCACTGCAATGATAGGTGCAAGGTGACCGTGCTGAGCAGGTGCGAGCGTCGACTGAACCCAGGCATAGACCGCTTGCCGCAGCACGAGGTCTATCGAAACTAATGTGCAGTTCGATTGGAGCGCATTCCTACCTAGGTGGACGCCAGAGGCGCTCCATGTTAGAAACAGGGTGTAAATATTCAATTAGCATAAAATAGAATGATAAGTTGACTATTAGTGGAGATGTGTATATTGTCACAAAATAAACGCAGTTCCTGTATCTTATAGCGAACGATGACGTCTTAAAGATTATACGTTGTAGAGATCTAATTACATCGTTCCATCGTTCCCTTCCCTAGCCAGTCAAGCCAGATAAAAGTTCCGTGTGCTCTAGGCCCTAGGGTATGCATAGCTGCGCTCTTTTGCTTGTTGTGAGTATCGAGTATCCCGATCTCGTGGCAGCTGATAAGCCTTTTCATTTCTTTAGTCATGTTTAGTAAGATTAAATCGATAGCAAACTTTTTTCTGCTAAGCGGACTATTATTTCCCCCAGTAACTGCGTTTGCATTCGGCCCCGAATGCATGCAGAACGGCGGGCAGCGTATGCGCATCGTTCGAAAAAATAGGTGAGCTTCTCTACAGCGGCGATGGCGATGATTGGTACGTCGATGCCCTCGTCCATGATCCCGATACCAACGAGCAATTATTTTTGAAGAGCGCAGAAGGGATCCATGCCGTTGTCGATAAGGGATATGATCACGACTTTGGCGCTTGATATATCCGCTGCGCGGCACCAAACGTTTTGGTCGGACTGGTTTCTATCTACATGGCGGATATTTGGATGGATCAGCAGGTTGTATTGATTACGGTGGTGGTATTTTCGGAAACGATAAGCTGCTAAATGATTTGCGAGGCGATCGTGACAATAAGATTCCTCTTACCGTTCGTTAGGATCGTAATGAACAATACAAAAAAGCGGCATCATTAAGTGCAATCCTCCTACTGGCTTTTTTCGCATGGCTTTCGGTAAAAATTGTTAGGATTGATTCCACGCCAGAAATCGCAATCCGGACGTTCTATGAACGTGATCAAGCCGAAGATCAAATCATGGACCCGTTAATCCTGGCCGGTGGTGGAGTCGTTCCAATACTGGAAAAAGAGGTAATGGATCCTAAGATGCCAAATCGAAGGTATGCAATAGGTGCACTTGGAAATATAAGGCACAGATCCTCTATTCCTGTTTTGACGAGATTGGCTAAAATGGAATCTGAAGAGGATTTCATTCGTTGCGATTCACTTATTGCCATAGGTATGATCGATGATCGAGAAGGGCTACGTGTTTTGAATAGTGTAAAGGGGAGCGGGCTGCAATGTTTCCCCGACGCCACTAACGAGAGTAGCTACCGTCAGTGGCTAAGATTAAGTGCGCCCGAACGAACTTTTTTTGAAGCGTTGTTGGGGTGGCACAGTTAGTCCGGAACCATAAATCAATCAGAGCCAAACAAGGCCACAATATTTCACAGGCAAACGATTCATGGATAGATGTCAGGTCTGACATTTGGACACGAACTCATCCCCGTAAAGGTGATGTTGCCTGAAGCGAGGACCGCGCCGAATCCTTCGAGATGTAATGCATCGCGATAAAGCGCGTGAGCGAAGAAATGGCCCTGACCAACGTCGAGCTGATGTTTCCGTTCGTGCGTACCCTGGGCCAGGCCGAGAAAGTCATTGCACTGCCGGGCAAATATGGCCTCAAGCGCGGCGAAAACGGCCTGCGCGTCATCATGATGTGCGAAGTGCCATCGAACGCCACCTTGGCCGAGCGCTTCCTCGAGCATTTCGACGGCTTCTCGATTGGCTCGAACGACCTGACCCAGCTGACCCTGGGCCTGGACCGCGATTCCGGCATGCCGCTCTTGGCCGCCGATTTCGACGAGAGCGACCCTGCCGTGAAAGCCATGCTTGGCCTGGCGATCAAGGCTTGCCGCGACCAGGGCAAGTACATCTGCATCTGCGGCCAGGGGCCATCGGATAATCCGGACTTCGCCGTCTGGCTGATGGAGCAGGGCATCGAATCGATGTCGCTCAATGCGGATTCGGTGATCGAGACCTGGCAGAAGCTGGCGTCGATGTAAGCACGACACACGCGTGCGGCGAAGGGCGCGCAGTTGGATTCTCAAACCCCGCTGCCTTTGAGGGGACGGGGTTTTGTTTTTCCGGCATAGCACTGCAATGATAGCTGCAAGGTGACCGTGCTGAGCAGGTGCGAGCGTCGACTGAACCCAGGCATAAACCGCTTGTCGCAGCACGAGGTTCTACGGCGCCAGGACCAAGTAATGGATTAGGGAATAGTTATGCCAATTGTATAGTTCGCAATAATGTAATCGGCGTAGTTGAGCTAAGCGATGGCTAGTATCAATATCGTTTGATCCGCGGGCGGCTTAGAGACAGGTTAATAACCCGGTGGCAACGCGCCTACGCGCAATTTCATGCCGCGTTAACGGCTGAACGGACGGCTAATTGCGCACATTTCAGAAAGTGCGCAAGAACATCTCGGCCGTATCGAGTTTCGAAACTGTCTCTTAGCCCCGCCGATCGCCGGCGAACGAAAGGGGCATTGAACGATTATCGCGATGCATATAGAAAACAGCAAACGAGCAAAAAACATTGCTCATGTGCTACGTGAAGCCATTCTGAGGATCGAAATGGAGCGACTGCTAAAAATGATGTTGCTTTGCATGTTTGGCGTTTCGTCAAGTGCATGGAGTGCTACTCGTCGTATGGAGACTTGCGAGCAAATTCGCGCGTTCGCATTAGGTAATGAGGGCTCACGCTCGGTCGCGCTAAATTTGGAAACGCTAGCTGGAAACAAATCGAAATCCTGCCGCGCGTTGCCAGCAGATGCAATAGGGATGAAGTTATGTGCCTACCTTTCAACTCACACATCCTCGGAGACGCTGGCGCCAAATATTTCAGAAGTCGTCCACTGTCTAACGGGGCGGCCGCTCCCATTCGAGAACAACGTGATCACGCGCGCTATGCATGGAGAGTTTATCGTGGTTGAACCGTTTAACTCTTCCACGGCTGAGGTGGAGTTCAAGTATTTCTTTAACCAGCGGCCCGGCGAAGCCCAAGGGTTCGTGCTAACAGTTGCGCCAGCAAAGTGAGCAAAAAGGGCTGCCGGCCCATACATCATTAAGCCAATATGCCGTGCTGACCTAAGTTCGCCTGCCTTTCAAGATGTGAAGCGTGGGCGAGGTGTCAGGTCTGACATTTGGACAGGAGCCCATCCCCGTGCCCGTCATGTTGCCTGGAGTAAGGCTAACAGTGCAGCGCCCGCCGGTTTGTCTCACGGTGAAGGTGTCAGATCTGATATTCGGACACCGGCTCTGCCGACACCACAGCAGGCGCTGAACTGTTCATCCAGCAGGCGCGTCCGGAAACCGTGAAGTCGCAGCAGAAAGCCACCGACGCCCAGCAGCGTTTCTCTTTGAAAGGCACCGGCACCGTGCTGACGCAAGGCCGCGCCATCGGCCAGAAGATCGGCGCCGGCCCGGTGCGCGTGATTACTGGGCGAGGTGTCAGGTCTGACATTTGGACATGAGCTCATCCCGTGCCCGTCACGTTGCCTGGAGCAAGGCTAACAGCGCGGCGCTGGCCGGTTCTTCTCTCGGTGAAGGATAATCCCCCCCACAAAAGAGCGCAGTTAGAAGTAATTTTCTACTTAAGAACCAGAGAGCTCTACATGAAGACGTTCTGCTTTACCGACAGCCAGGCGACGGGGGGCACAGGCGACGGGGGTCAGGCGACGGGGGTCAAGGCGACGGGGGTCAGGTCTGACATTCGGACACGGGCTCTGCCGCCGCGGCGCGGTGGCGGCCTGCACGGTGGCAGATCCCTTGGCAAAGCCGAACCTGCCCCTCATCCTGAGCGCGGCATCACCGGGTAGCCGCATATTTCTTGTTTGAAATACCACATGCTAGACTCTGCCCTCATCCAACGGAGTCCTGCATGAAGCCGAACGCCCCTCCCACATCCATCGCCCCGCAGCGACACCACGCCCTCGCAGGCACGGCGGCGCTATTGGCCTGGCCGCGCGCTGCGCCAGCTGGCCGCGCTCGCGTGCGGCCTGGGCATCGGCCTCAGCGCGCACGCCGCCGCGACCGTGATCACGCCCGTGCAAGCCGACGCGGCCTTGTGGAGCTCGCGCGCTGCTCCTGCGCTATGCCTACAAGCCGCCCGCGCCGGCGCGCCTGGTGACGGCGGACGTCCTCGACGGCTACCTCGATGCGCTCGACCCGGAGCGCCCGGTGTTCACCCAGGCCGACGCAGGCGCCATCGACAGTCATCGCGCCCGGCTGCGTGCGCTGTGGAGGAAGCCAGCCGTGGCGCGCCTTTCGCTATCCAAGAGCGCTTTCTCGACCGGCTGGCGCTGCTGACCGCTTTTGCAGGCGAAACCTTGCGCGCCTTCGTCGCCACCAGCGGCAAGGAGCGCTACCGGCGTGTGCGCTCCACCCTGCCACGTCCCGCGTCGGAACAGGAACAGCGCACGCTATGGCGCCAGCGCCTCATCGACGAGGTCCTGACCCTGCGCCTGGCCGGGATGCGCGAGGCCGACATCGTCACCACCCTCGAGCGCCGCTACAGCACGCGCCTGGCGGAGGCCAAAGCCCGCACCCAGGCCGATGTCTTCGAGCTCTACATGAATGCCTATGCCCGTTCCTTCGATCCGGATGCGCGCTATTTCCCGGCGGCGGGCGCCCGTGCGACCTCGACGCAACAGGACGGCGCGAGCATCGGCGTGACCCTGTTCGCCAGCGGAGCGCCGGTCGAGGTGCTGGCGCTGACACCAGCGGTGCGGCCGCGCGCTCGGGCCAGCTCCAGCCCGGCGAGCGCATCGTCGGCGTGAGCCGGGCCGACGGGTCGATGGCCGACGTGCTCGGCTGGAGCAGCCGCGACCTGCTCGACGCGCTGCGCGGTGCGCCCGGCTCGACCGTGGTGCTGGAAACGCTGCCCGCCGGCACCCGCCTCGACGCCGCGCGCAAGCGTGTCAGCCTGGTCCGCGCCTTGCCTGGCGAAGCTGGCCAGGCGCCACGTGGCCGCATCGAGACCGTGACGAAGGGGAACGCCAGCTACCGTGTCGGCATCGTCGAGGTTCCGGGCATGTTCGAGGATGCGGCGAGCCGGAATGCCGGTATCAAGGATTACGCCAGCACGTCGCGCGAGGCCGCCAGCTTGCTGCAGGGTTTCAGGGAGGCGAAGGTGGACGCCGTGTTGCTCGACCTGCGCGGCAACGGTGGCGGCTCGCTGATGGAGTCGGTCAAGTTCCTGAGGCTGTTCCTGCCCAAGGGACTGGCCGCGCTCCAGGGTTCGGGGAAGGGTGAGCTCACCAGCGAATTCGTGCCGGAGGGCACGCCGGCCTGGAGCGGTCAGCTGGGTGTGCTGGTGGACCGCGGCACGGCGGCCGGTGCCGAGCTGGTGGCAGGCGCCCTGCAGGGACCGCGGCGCGCGCCCGGTGCTCGGCGAGGCCAGCGGGGGCCGCAGCTCCGTGCAGACGCTGATCCCGCTCGACCGCTTCGCGCCGGGCCTGGGCGAGCTCTCGATCACGGTGTCCCAGCTCTACCGAATCGACGGGAGCAGCTTCGAGGGCCGTGGGCTGGCACCCGATATCGCCATCCCCGGCGCGGCCGAGGCCGGTGCTGGGGAAGTCAGGACCCACCCATTCCCGGGCACGCCGCTGCAGGTACCGGCTGCGCCGAAGGAGGGTGCGGCCGCCGCCATGCTGCCATCGGTGTCGGCCCAGCATCGCGCGCGCATGGCGGCCGATGGACGCTACCAGAAGCTCGTCGACGGGCAAGCGCGGGCGCTGGCGCTGCGCAGCGGCGGCGAGGTGTCGCTCGACGAGGCCGAACGGCGCAGGAAGGCGACATTCTGCCAGCCTATGCGGCACGTGCGCTGCAGCTCGAGGAAGCCGTGCGGGTCATGGCCGACACGACCGCGCCCGCCGCCGGCCTTGCGGGCGATGCGGGCAAGGCCGACAATCGGACAGGTACGCAAGCTGCGCGACCCTAGCAGCGGCTAGTTTTCACCTGACCGGGATCTGGATAATTCCATGCACACCATGCCCCTTCGCCTGTATCCGCAGCAGGACCTGCGCCGCGCGCTCGAAGCGGTGCTGGCCGCCGAAGGCGTCCGGGCCGGCTTCGTCCTGCAGGGCATCGGCAGTCTCTCGTTGGCCCGCATCCGCTATGCCGGCCTGGACGAACCCACCGAAATCCGCGGTGACCTCGAAATCCTGACGCTGGCGGGTTCGCTGTCGCCGGACGGTGCGCACCTGCACATGAGCGTCGCGGACGCGCAGGGGCGCGTCATGGGCGGGCACGTCGCGGCTGGGTGCATCGTGCGCACGACGGCGGAGGTCTTGCTGGCGCTGCTGCCGGATGTGGCGTTCAGCCGTCAGCCGGACGCGCAGTCCGGCTGCAACGAGCTGGTGATCCGCACGATGGGAAATCCGGACGTGGCCTGATCGATCGTCACTCCAGGGCCGTGCCAACGGTATGACGAGTATGTTAATAGCCTAAAAGCAACAAATAACTTGACTCGCTAACGGAACCCGTTAGACTTTTGGAAACCCTCGTCTGCCCAGCGGCGGCGGGGGTTTTTTTTCGAATTGACTGGAGAGTGTGATGCGCGGTAAATCGTGGTTGGGCGTCGTAGCGGGTTTCCTGTTGTCGAACGCATGCCTCGCCGCGGAGCCGAGCATGTGCAAGTCGGTGTGCGATAGCGAGCGCCGTTCGTGCAAGGCAGATATTCATGGTCTGGCGCGCGAGGAATACGACGGTCCGATCATGCTCGAGTCGCGCCAGCGCAATGAGATCGCGCGCACGGCCGAAAAGACCCAGGTGCCGAGCCCGGCAACGCGCGCCACCGAGCAGCGGAACACGGACACGCGCCGGATGCGCTACGCGGCGGCCTGCGAAGACAAGTACGCGCGCTGCACCCGTTCCTGCACGATCGAGGCGGCGCCGCAGTCGGAAGTACTGGTCAAGAAGCCGGCCACGAAGTAAGCAGGCTGCACCAACCGAGGAGAACGAAATGACGGACTGGATGAACTGGATGATCGGGGCCGGGATCCTGGTGGTGGCGGAACTGTTCACGGGTACCTTTTACCTGTTGATGATCGCCATCGGCCTGGCCTTCGGTGGCATTGCCGCGCTCATGGGGGCTAGTGGGGCGATCCCGACCCTGGTTGCCGCCGCCGTCGGCCTGGTCGCCACCAGCCTGCTGCACCGCAGCCGCTTTGGCCGCCCGGCGCGCGAGAGCGCCAGCCGCGACGTCAACGTCAACCTCGACATTGGCGGCCGCGTCACCGTCCCAGGCTGGCAGAACGGCCGTGCGCGCGTGATGTACCGCGGGGCCCAGTGGGATGTCGAACTCGGCCCAGGCGCCTTGCCGGAAGCGGGCGAATACCGCATCGTCGAGGTGCAGGGCAACCGCTTGATCGTGGCAAATGCATAAGATCAGCAAATACTAACAATCGACTTATAAGGGATGCTTATGGAATACTCGTTCGAAATCGTGGCAATCGTCATCCTCGTCATCGCGGTCGTGTTCGTCTTCAAGACGATCAACGTCGTGCCCCAGCAGCATGCCTGGGTGGTCGAGCGCCTGGGCAAGTACCACGCCACGCTTGCGCCGGGCCTGAACATCGTCGTACCTTTCGTCGACCGCATCGCCTACAAGCACGTATTGAAGGAAATCCCGCTCGACGTGCCGCCCCAGGTCTGCATCACCAAGGACAACACCCAGCTGCAGGTGGACGGCATCCTGTACTACCAGGTAACTGACGCCATGCGGGCGTCCTACGGCGCCTCGAACTACGTCCAGGCGATCACCCAGCTGGCGCAGACCACGCTGCGCTCCGTCATCGGCAAGATGGAGCTGGACAAGACCTTCGAAGAACGCGACCACATCAACACCACCATCGTCAACGCGATCGACGAGTCGGCCGCGAACTGGGGCGTGAAGGTACTGCGCTATGAGATCAAGGACCTGACCCCGCCGGCCGAGATCCTGCATTCGATGCAGCGCCAGATCACGGCCGAGCGCGAAAAGCGTGCGCTGATCGCGGCCTCCGAAGGCCGCCGCCAGGAGCAGATCAACATCGCCAGCGGCGAGCGCGAAGCGGCCATCGCCCGCTCGGAAGGCGAGCGCCAGGCGGCCATCAACCGCGCGCAGGGCGAGGCGAACGCGATCGTCGCCCTGGCCGAAGCCAGCGCCACGGCGCTGCGCCAGGTGGGCGCGGCCATTCGCGAGCCGGGCGGCGAGGACGCGATGAACCTGCGCGTGGCCGAACACTATGTCGACGCCTTCAGCAAGCTGGCCAAGACGAACAACTCCATCATCGTGCCGGCCAACCCGGGCGAGATGAGCGGCCTGATTGCCAGCGCGATGCAGATCGTCAAAGCGCAAAAATGATCGGGGCACGAACGCCGAGAGTCATCGTCATCACCGGCGCCTCGGACGGCATCGGCGCCGAGATGGCGCGCCAGCTGGCAGCGAAGGAGGGCGCCGGCGTTGCGCTCGTGCTGGCTGCCCGCAATGCGGCCCAGCTGGAGGCAGTCGCCGCCGAATGCGCCGCCCCGGGCGCGCAGACGCTCGCGGTGCCGACGGACGTCGGCGTGCAGATCCAGTGCCGCCGCCTGATCGTGACCGCGGCCGAACGCTTCGGACGCATCGACGTGCTGGTGAATAACGCCGGCCGCTCGGCGCATGCGCTCTTCGAGGAAGTGGAAGACCTCGGCTGGTACGAGGAGCTGATGCGGGTGAACCTGTGGGGCAGCGTCTGGTGCACCCAGGCCGCGCTCCCGCACCTCAAGAATGCGCGCGGCAGCATCGTCGCCGTGTCCTCGCTGGCGGGCCTGGTCGGCGTACCGGGGCGCACGGCCTACAGTGCGACCAAGTTCGCGGTGACGGGCTTTTTCGAGGCGCTGCGGGCCGAACTGAAGTGCGCGGGCGTCGCCGTGACGACAGCCTACCCGGGCGTGGTTGCCACCAAAATCCGCTACCGCGGCTTCAATGCCCAGGGCGAGGCTGCGGGCGCGAGCGGGTTGAAGGAAGAGGACGCGATGAGCGTCGAGGAATGCGCACGTCTGATCATCGCGGGCATGAACGCGCGCAAGCGCGAAGTGGTGATGACCACCAAAGGCAAACTCGGGCGCTTCCTCAAACTGCTGGCGCCGGGCCTGGTCGAGCGGATGGCGCTGGCGGCACTGAAGGACGAGGTCAAACCGCACTGAAGCGGAGTCATGGTGCCAACGCAGTCTCCCCTGCATCGTAGGGTGGGCGCCCCGTGCACACGCGGCAGCTGCGTATCCCGAACACGTGGCGCCGGAGTACCGTAGGGTGGGCACGCGGCAAAGAAGCCGTCATCGCGGCCATTGGCCACGGCGCCCCCACGCGGCCGAGTCAGAAATCGACCGATCCCGATACCGTGAAGGTACGCGGCGCGCCGGCCACCAGGTAGCCATAGTTCGGGTAGCCGCCGCTGGAAGCCCAGTAGTTCTTGTCCGTCACGTTGTCGATGCGCGCGCGCAGTGTCAGCGCGCGCTCGAACAGGCGCGTGCTCCAGCTGGCGCCCAGGTCCAGGCGCGTCCAGGCCGGTACCTTCTGCAGGTTGGCGGCGTCGGCGAACTGCGCCGAGGTGTAGACCGTGCGCGCGTTCAGGGAAAGCCCCTGCACACCAGGCACGTCCCAGTCCGCGCCCAGGTTGGCCTGGATGTTGGGCACGCCGATCGCTTCGCGCCCATCGAAGGCGCCGTTCGGGGTGCGCCGCTGCTTCGTGTCCAGCAGCGTCACGCCGCCCAGCAGGCGCAGGCCCCTGGCCGGCAAGCCGAAGGCCGAGATCTCGACGCCGCGGTTGCGCTGGTCGCCGAAGAGGCCGAAGGTATCGCCCTGGATGGAACCGACCGGCTGCGTGGTCGTGAACAGCGCCGCGCTCATGCCCAGCTTGCCGCCATCGAGCTTGATGCCGACTTCGCGCTGGCGCGACACGTAGGGCGCGAGCGGGATGCCCTCGTTCACCAGGCGCACCGGCGGCGACAGCGCCGCGCCGAAACCGGCCTGGCCCTGCTGCAGCGCCTCGATATAGTTCGCATACAGCGACACGCCCGGTGCCGGCTTGTAGACCAGGCCGACCATCGGCGTGTTCGCGCTTTCTTCGTAGGCCGTTTGCGGCGCGCCGCCGTCATAGGCATAGCCATAATCCTTGATGCGCTGGTGGCGCAGGCCGAGCGTCAGCAGCAGCCTGTCGCCGGCAAAGGAGAGGGTATCGGCCACGGCGGCACTCGAGAGGATGGTCTTGCGCGTCAGGTTCGGGTTGGCCATGTCGCCGCCCGGCCAGGCCATGTAGGCAGGGGCGGGTGCATCGATGGGGCGGTAGATGTTGGTGGCGATGAAGGCGCCGCCGAGGGCGAAGGCGTTGCGCGATTCCGCGTGAAAGCCAGAAGCCGTCGCCGACAGCGTGTGTTTCACAGGCCCGGTGCGCAGGCCGGTGCGCGCGCCGATTTCGCCGGTGCGCACGTCGTCCTCGCGCACGTTGTCGAAGCGGCTCATGCCGGCATTGCCGAGGGTGTCGCTCACTGTGCTTGACGCCAGCACGTTCGATTCGTCGCCACGGCGCGCGCCCAGCGCTGCCCAGGCCACGGCATCCTGGCCCAGGTCGACCTCCGCGCGCAGCGTGCCGAACAGGTCGCGCTCTTCCGACACCGTCCAGGGCTGGGCCCAGTTGCTGCTTGCGTCGGGCGCGGCGACGATCGGCAGGCCGGCGGCCACCGTCACGCTCGGGCGGGCCTTGTTCAAGGCATGGTCCTGGTAGCCGACGTCGGCCGAGACGCGAGCATCCCGTCCGCGGTAGTCGGCACCGACCGAGAACACGGACAGTGTGCGTTCCTCGCGGTCGATCGCGGTGTCGCCATCGCGGCGCACGGCATTGATGCGCAGGCCGGCGCGGTCCTCAGGGCCGAAGCGGCGCGCGACATCGACCGCGCCGTAGACCTGGCCGCCGCTCTCGACGCCCAGCGTAACGCGGTTCAGGGGCGCGTTCGGCGCCCGCTTGGGCACCAGGTTGATCATGCCGCCGATGCCGCCGCCGCCCGGCACGGCGCCGTTGACGAAACTGTTCGCGCCGCGGAAGACTTCCACGCGCTCGAGCAGTTCGGTCGCGACGAACTGGCGCGGCAGCAGGCCGTACAAGCCGTTATAGGCCATGTCGTCGGAGTTCACCGCGAAGCCGCGGATCACGTACAGCTCCTGGTAGTTGCCGAAGCCGCGCGCCACGCGCACGGAAGGGTCGTTCTGCACCACGTCCGCCACGCTCCTGGCCTGCTGGTCCTGGATCAGCGCTTGCGTGAAATTGGTGGTGTTGAAGGGCGTGTCCATCATGTCGACATTGCCGAGCAGGCCAATGCGCCCGCCGCGCGCCACCTGGCCGCCCGCATACTCCTTCGGCAGGCCCTGGGCGGATGCGTCGGCCGAGGCCGTGACGACCACGGTCTGGATCGGTTGTTCGGTCGTGGCCGCGTCCTGGGCGTGGGCAAGGTGGCTGGTTGCGAGGAGGGCGGCGCCCAGTGCAAGGGGAGTGAGGGTGAAGCGTGTAGTCATGAGGCGGTGTTTCCAAATGAGAATAGTTATCATTATTATGCATGCATCGCTTGCGGCTGTAAATGAGAACCATTATTATCTGTAGCCCATCGTCCTACCAAATCACGCATGTCAAGCCTGTCAATACGCCGTTGGAGCTGGATCCACAAATGGAGCAGCCTGGTCGCAACGAGCTTCATGCTGCTCCTGTGCCTGACCGGCCTGCCGCTGATCTACCACCACGAGATCGGCCACCTGCTGGGCAACGACGTGGAAGCGCCGGCCCTCGCGCCGGCCGTCGCGCCGGAACTTGCCGCCGCACCGCCGCGCGCGAACGTCGACGCCGTCATTGGCGCCGCGCGCGCCCTCTACCCGAACAAGCTGGTGATGTACATCTCGCAGGAGATCGACGAGCCGGCGATCTGGAACGTGACCCTGGGCGACACGCCGACGGACGAACACTACAAGCCGATCGCGGTGGACGCGCGCACTGCCAGGGTCATCACCGAGCCCGCCTTCGAGGGCGGCGCCTTCATGTCGACCATGTTCCGCCTGCACGTCGACCTGTTCGCCGGCCTGTACGGCAAGCTCTTCCTCGGCCTGATGGGGCTGCTCTTGATCGTCGCCATCGTCAGCGGCGTGGTGCTGTATGCGCCCTTCATGCGCAAACTTGAATTCGGCACCGTGCGGCGCGAACGCAGCGCGCGCCTGAAGTGGCTGGACCTGCACAACCTGCTGGGCATCGTCACGCTGGTGTGGGCACTGGTGGTGGGCGCCACCGGCATGGTCAACACCTGGGCCGACCTGCTGCTGAAGGTCTGGCAAGCCACCGAGATCGCCGCCATGCTCGAACCCTATCGTGGCGCGGCGCCGCCCACGCAACGCGCGTCGATGGACGCGGCCATCAAGCTGGCCGAAAGCGCGGCGCCCGGCATGCGCGTCGCCTTCGTTGCCTTTCCGGGCACGCCCTTCGCCAGCCCGCATCACTACGGCATCTATATGCGCGGCAGCGAGGCGTTTTCGTCGCGCCTGTACAAGCCGGTGCTGATCGACGCCCAGACCGGCCAGATCACCGACCAGCGCGCGCTGCCCTGGTACCTGACGGCGCTCCTGATCTCGCAGCCGCTGCACTTCGGGGATTATGGCGGCGCGCCGATGAAGCTGCTGTGGGCGCTGCTCGACATCGCCACCATTATCGTGCTGGGCAGCGGCTTGTACCTGTGGGTGCAGCGCGGCAGGGCCGCCAGGCGCCACCTCCAGGCCGTCGCACAGGCCCGCGAGAAGGCCGCGCCCGTGCTGGCGCATGAAGGGGAAGGGCCTTGAACCGCGCGTTCACGCAACTGTGGGGCGTGCCGATCCTGCTGGGCGTGCTGACGATGGTCGGGCTGGTGAGCGCGCTGCTGGGCGATGGCATCTGGGATATCGTCTCCGCCTGCGCGCTGGCGGTGCCGGTCTGTTGCGCTCTGTGGTTTGGCTTGCGCCGCAAGCGCGGCTAGCGGCTTGAGGACGCGATGCGACAGCAGCCGTCGCACCGGCGATTATCCTGAGGGTTGTCTCTACAAACGAATGCGCTTACTTCTATGCCTGTTTCCGTTCAGCGTGTGCATGCAAACCAGCACGGCCGTGATTTCGTCGTCGGCGACGTGCATGGGTGCTTCAGCAAACTGTCGGCCGAGCTGGATCGGCTGAAGTTCGATCCGGACAGCGATCGCCTGTTCAGCGTCGGCGACCTGGTCGATCGTGGTCCCGAGTCGCTGGGCGTGGTGGACTGGCTCGGCCGTCCATGGTTCCACGCCGTACGCGGCAATCACGAACAGTTTGCGATCGATTACCTCGAGGGCAACGTCGATCCGGACGACTACCGGATCTACGGCGGGGCCTGGTTCCTCGACCTCGATTATGCGCGCCAGATCGAGATTGCCGCCCAGTTCGAGGCGCTGCCCATCGCGCTGGAAGTGGAGACGCCCTCAGGCCTGGTCGGCATTGTCCACGCTGACTGTCCATTCGATTCCTGGGAGGAGATGGTGTCGGAACTGGGCGGCGACGACGCATCGGCAATCGCGGAAGTATGTCTGCTCAGCCGTGAGCGTATTACGGCCATGGATGACGCGGGTGTCGGGGGTGTCGACCGGGTATTTGTCGGGCACACGCCCGTGCTGCGGCCGATGTCGCTGGGGAACGTGCACTACATTGATACAGGTGCGGTGTTTGGGCGGGCGCTGACCCTAAAGCAGATCAATTGACCGTCTGCCGTGGCGGTCAACTGCACCACTGCTGTTCACATGGGACGCCATCATGATCGCCATCCATTTTGACGTCAGGGCAGTGATCGACGAAATATTTTGCTTCGTCACACGATGTCATTTGGCTGCAGTGAGTACGGCCGTCGCAGGCGAACGCCGGTTGGCTAACATGTTTGAAATCGATCGCACGAATATCCTCATCGGGATCATCCACCTCGACGGCATGTTCTTGCGCTATTTGTCGCTGTTCGGCGTTTCGCTGATACCTGTCGTAAGCGCTCCAGGCCAGCGCCGCGAGGATGACCAGCACGATTATTTTTTTCATGTGATGAATACAAATTTTGGCGAACGCTCACGCCTCTTCAGGCGTGTGCAAACGCCTGCTGCTCTCTGACAGCAGACGTCCATACATGATCAGTGTACCTGAAGTGTTGCTATTACGAAAATTTTCGCTGACCTCCACTGCTCTCGATTGCAGGTCCGCTGACGACGCAAGCTTGACGTGTCGACTGGTCCATTCTCCGAATTCTTAAGCCAGACTGATGTTGTCCAAACCTTAAGCCCCGCCAAAGTCGCCCCCGGTATAAGGTCTCCCATACCAACCACAAAGGGAGTCTGTCATGAAGAGTTTCATCCGCGCCAACAAAGGCTTTTTGCTGTTTATGTTGCTTTTCGGCGTGTTCCGCACGGCCGTCGCGGACTGGAATCCGATTCCCTCGGCGTCGATGCGGCCGAACCTGCTCGAAGGGGACGTCGTCTTCGTGAACCGGCTGGCCTTCAACGTGAAGGTGCCGCTGACCGACCACGTCCTGGCCCACACGGGCGAGCCGCAGCGCGGCGATGTCGTCACCTTCAGCTCGCCCCTGGATGGCACCCGCCTGATCAAGCGCCTGGTGGCGCTGCCGGGCGACCGGGTCGAACTGCGCAACGAGCGCCTGTATATCAACGGGGGAGGGCGCCGACTACGACGCGCCGCGCCAGGTGGTCGAGGCGATCGGCACGCAGCCGGTGGAGGCGCTGCGCCTGCACGAGTCGCTCGGCGGCCCGCGCGCACGATCCAGATCATCCCGGGAGCGGTGTCGGCGCGCAAGAACTTCGGTCCCGTGACGGTGCCGCCGGACCAGTACCTGATGCTGGGCGATAACCGCGACAACAGCGCCGACTCGCGCTACATCGGTTTCGTGCCGCGCGAACTCCTGATCGGCCGCGCGGTGCGCGTGCTGGTGTCGGCCGATACCCTGGGCAACTGGGCTCCGCGTTTCGAGCGCTTCGGCATGGCGCTGGGCGACACGAAGTAAGGCGCATGCGGGTACCGCGCCGCTCGCCCTTGGCCTCCCGCGGCGCTTGACCTCCAGCCAGCCACCGCGGCCCTCGCCTGTGGCAAACGTCGAATAACTGTACAATTCCGGCTCGCGCGCCGCCCCGTTACTGCCTGGCGGCGCCTTCGTTTTCGAAAGCCTCCCATGTACAGAATCCTCACCGTCGTCCTTGCCTGCCTGGGCATGGCCGGCGCCCTCGCCATCGACACCTATCTGCCGTCCATGCCCGCCATCGGGCGCGACTTCGGCGTCGGGCCGGTGGCCGTGCAGCAGACCCTGTCGGTGTTCCTGTTCTGCTTTGCCTTCATGATGCTGTTCTACGGCACCCTGTCCGATTCCTTCGGCCGGCGCCGCGTGATCATGGTCGCCCTGGTGCTCTACACGATTGCCTCGGTCGGCGCGGCATTCGCACCCACCTTCGGCTTCCTGCTGGCCTGCCGCGCGCTGCAAGGGCTCTCGGCTGGTGCCGGCTCGGTGATCGGCCAGGCCATCGTGCAGGACCGTTTCGAAGGGCCGCAGGCGCAGAAGATGATGTCGCACATCATGATGGTGTTCGGCCTGGCGCCGGCCATCGCGCCCGTGCTGGGCGGCTGGCTGCACGTGCACTTCGGCTGGCGCTCGACCTTCTGGTTCCTGGCCGCCTTTGGCATCCTCCTGATCGTACTCACCTGGCGCCTGCTGCCGGAAAGCCTGCCGGTCGAGAAGCGCCATGCTTTCCACCCCGGCACGATCGCGCGCAACTACCTGAAGGTGCTGCGCCATCCGCAGTTCCTGCTGCTGTCGCTGTCGGTGGGCTTCGCTTTCGGCGGCCTGTCGTTGTATATCGGGTCGGCCGCCAACTTCGTGATGGTCATCCTCGGCCTGCCGGAGACGGCGTTCGCGTGGATGTTCATCCCGCTGATCGGCGGCATGGTGCTCGGGTCGGCCTGGGGTGGCAAACGGGCGTCGAAGATGCCGGCCGGGCGCATGAAGTGGATCGGGTTCGGCACCATGCTGGTGGCAAGCGTGCTCAATATCGGCTACAACGCCTTTTTCGCCGCAAGTGTGCCCTGGGCGGTGCTGCCGCTGGCGATCTATACCTTTGGTCTCGCCGTGGCGATGCCGGCGGTGCAGATGAATGCGCTGGGGCTGTTCCCGGACAACCGCGGGCTGGCCTCGTCGATGCTGGGTTTCATCCAGATGATGTCGTTCGCGCTGGTGTCGGGGCTGGTGGCGCCGCTGCTGTTCGAGAGCGCGTTCAAGCTGGCCTGCGGGGTGGGGGCGGGGCTGGTGCTCAGCTTTGCAGCCTGGCGGGCGAGCAAGCTGGCGTGATGGAGTTGGGCGTCGTGGTTCCGGCGCCGGGTTTCGGGCGATGACACCGCGTGGGCACAAGTGCCCACCCTACGAAAGTTGCGTTTGTAGGGTGGGCACTTGTGCCCACGCGGTGTCGCCAGGTGATCCAACGCGTCGTTTCCGCAACTCGCGCCCGCGTCTCGCGCGGGCAATTACCGCCGGTGCGTCTTCAACGCCGACTGCACTTCGCGCTTGGCGTCGCGATCCTTCTCGGTGGCACGCTTGTCGTGCTGCTTCTTGCCCTTGGCAAGACCCACTTCGCACTTCACGCGGCCGCCCTTGTAGTGCAGGTTGAGCGGCACCAGCGTATAGCCGGAGCGCTCGACCTTGCCCCGCAGCTTGTCGATTTCGGCACGGTGCAGCAGCAGCTTGCGGGTGCGCAGCGCTTCGGGGTGGCTGAAGGACGAGGCGGTGGTCAGGGCGCTGACGTGGCAGCCGAACAGGAACAGCTCGTCGCCGCGCACGACCACGTAGGCTTCCTTGATGTTCACGCGTCCTTCGCGAATGGCCTTGACTTCCCAGCCCTCGAGCACCAGGCCCGCTTCGTAACGGTCCTCGATGAAGTAGTCGAAAAATGCTTTTTTATTGTCAGCGATGCTCATGAAATAGCGAAAATCCGCGGGTCGGTTAAACTAGCGCTGCCGCACTCGTGAAGAGTGCAAAATGCAACTTGTCCAACATCATAACAAACGGTTGACCAATGGCAGTAGTGCACAAATCAGTTTTCCTCGGATATAGCGCCGAACAGATGTTCGATCTGGTGGCGAAAGTGGAAGATTATCCAAAGTTCCTCCCCTGGTGCAACGGCGTCAAGCTGATCGAGCGCACCGAGGACAAGCTGGTGGCCAGTCTCGGCATCAACTTCCACGGCGTCAAGCAGAGCTTCACCACCTCGAACCACAACCTGCGTCCGACGCAGATGAAGATGCACCTCGTCGACGGCCCCTTCAAGATGCTGGAGGGCACCTGGAACTTCAAGGCCCTGCGCGCCGACGCCTGCAAGATCGACTTCGACATGCATTACGAGTTCTCCAGCATCATCCTCGAGCAGCTGGTCGGCCCCGTGTTCGGCATGATCGCCAACAGCATGGTCGACTCCTTCTGCAAGCGCGCCGAGGCGGTGTATGGCTGAACCGCTGGCCGAGACCGTCCAGGTCCATGTCTGCTACGCCACCGCGAAGGACGAGTTCCTCAAGGCCTTGCGGGTAGCGCCCGGCACGACAATCGGCCAGGCCATCGAGCTCTCCGGCGTGCTGGCGGCCTATCCGGACATCAACCTGGTCACCCAGCCGGTCGGCATCTACGCAAAGAAGAAAACCCTCGACACGGTACTGCGCGAGCGCGACCGCATCGAAATCTACCGGCCTCTGGTAGCCGACCCGAAAGACTCGCGCCGCAAGCGTGCCGCCAAGAAGGACGCCGCGGCCGCACGTCCTGCAGCCTGAGGCGCCGCGGACGCCCCGCCCGAGCGCACCCCGCACCCGCGGCCGGCGAGGGCAGCCACGCCGCTCGGGCCTGGCTGGCGCCACCCCCGGTTTTCGCCTCATTCCTACCGAAAATCATATAAAAAAGAAACTTGCTAGTATCGATGGCTTGCCTCCTTGCACCCTAATCGGGTACGCCGGAGTCCGGCGCCGTGCCGCCTTCTGCCTTTCGATGTCGACATGCTGAGTATTCTGAGTCTGCTGTTGGTGACGACCGCCTTGTCGGTCGTGATGTTGCTGGTACTGTCCTCACTCAGGGACAGTGGGGTGGCCGGCATACGCGAGTGGGGCCAGGCCAATGCCCTGGAAGTCATGGCGATCCTGCTGTTCGCCTCGCGTGGCGTATTGCCCGACTTCCTCTCGATCGAAGTCGCGAATACCTGTTACCTCGGGTCGATTGCCGTCATGTACGTTGGCTTTCGCCGCCACTTTGCGCTGCCGGTGCCGAACGGGCGCCTGGCCGCGGCGCTGATGGCGACGCTCGCCGGCCTTGCACTCTTTCACTTCGGCGTCGACGCGCTGCCCATCCGCTCGGTGCTGGTGTCGAGCTTCCAGGCTGCGCTCTGCGTGGCCATCGGCCTGAGCATTCCCACCACGGGCGAGCCCCGTCTGCGCTACGCCTTCCGGTTCACCCGTCGCGCGGCTTACTTCCTGGCCATCTGCCACGGCGCGCGCGTGGCCTATTACGGGCTGCAAATTACGCCGAAGCTCAATACCCAGCTGCCCTTCCTCGACCCATCGGCCTGGAACGTGGGTTTCCTGGCCGTCGGCGCGCTGGCGCTGCCGGCCCTGACGCTGGGTGCGGTGATGATGGCCAATGCCCGGGTGCTGCGCGAAACCGCCTACGATGCCGACCACGACCACCTGACCGGCGCCTGGTCGCGCCGCGCCTTCTTCCGCTTCGCCGAGCGCGAGCACGCACGCACGCTGCGCAAGGACGCGGACCTGTCGCTGCTGATCTTCGATGCCGACCACTTCAAGCGCATCAACGACACCCATGGCCACGCCGTCGGCGACCGGGTGCTGCGCGACATGGTCAAGCATACGCAGGAGGTGATTCGCCAGGTCGACTGCTGCGCACGCATGGGCGGCGAGGAATTCTGGTGGTGCTGCTGCCGGACGCCGATGCCCGCACGGCCGCGACCGTCGCCGAGCGCCTGCGAAGCGCGCTCGACGGTTCGACCGCGCTGGCGCCGGCGGGCGTGCGGGTGGCGCATACGGTGAGTATCGGCGTTGCCACGCTCGAACCCGGCGAGAGTTTGGCCGAGCTGATTGAACGGGCGGATGCCGCCCTGTATGACGCCAAGGCAGGCGGGCGCAACCGCGTCGTCAGTGCGCCGCCGACCCGCAGCGCGGTCACGGTGTGCGGCGCAAGGCTGGCGGGGCGAAGGGGAGCTTGGGGTAAGCCCCGGGCTGCAAGCCCGGGCTACCGGTTCACACGACAGGGCTGGGTGAGCTCAGCGGCACTCGCTCATCGCTGCGTCGGCACGCGCCTTGCGCTCGGCGCGCTCGGCGTCGCTGATGAAACGCTTTTCGCCGTCCGGCCCGACTTCGCTGATGCGGATGCCCGAATCGTACAGGCGGCTCACGCTCCGTACTTCTTCGCAATGCTTCACCCGCGCAGCGGCCTTTTTCGCGCCGTCCTGTTCCTTCTTCTCGGCTTCCGCGCGCTCCTTGCCGCGCTTGACGTAGTCGCGTTCGCGATCGGCCAGGGTCGGTGGCTTCGGCTTCTCGACCGGCTTCTCGGCCGGCTTCTCGGCCGGCGCGTCCGCGCCTGCCTCGGCTGGCGGCATGACTTGGGCCGGCGCGGCACCGCGCGGCGACTTCAGGATTCTGGAGGCCGGCGTACCGGGAGGAGGGGGCTGGTCGGAGTAATGACGGGTGCCGTTCGGGGCGATCCAGACGAATTGCGCCTGGGCCAGACCTGCACAGAAGAAGAGGGCGAGGGCGGCCAAACGGGGCGACAGGGACGGCAATGAGCTCATGAAGAATATTTCCTTACGTAACTACACGATTTCGCCATGATCGGGCAGCGCTGTCAATCAGGACCTGACTTGGCGGTCATATTTTTACCAACGTGCGACGGATTTCGCTGCTTTCTGTATAATTCGCTTTTGCGCCTATAGGAAAATGCTATGCGTCTACTCCAAAAAGCACTCACGTTCGATGATGTGCTGCTCGTCCCGGCCTACTCCAATGTTCTTCCGGCCGACACTTCCCTTCGCACCAAGCTGACCCGCAACATCACGCTCAACATCCCGCTGCTCTCGGCCGCGATGGACACCGTGACGGAAGCCCGCCTGGCAATCGCGATGGCACAGGAAGGGGGCATCGGCATTATCCACAAGAACTTGCGTCCAGCCGACCAGGCCCGTGAAGTAGCGCGCGTCAAGCGTTTCGAAGCCGGCGTCCTGCGCGACCCGATCATCGTGCCACCGAGCATGAAGATCCGCGACGTCATCGCCCTGCAGCATCAGCACGGCTTTTCCGGTTTCCCGGTCGTCGAAGGCAAGCAGGTGGTCGGCATCATCACCAACCGCGACTTGCGCTTCGAGGAAGACCTGGATGCGGAAACCCGCACCAAGATGACCCCGCGCGAAAAACTCGTCTACGTGAACGAGGAAGCGGACACCGAAGAAGCCAAGCGCCTGATGAACAAGCACCGCCTCGAGCGCGTGCTGGTCGTCAACGACGCCTTCGAGCTGCGCGGCCTGATCACCGTGAAAGACATCCTGAAATCCCACGAGCACCCGTTCGCATCGAAAGATGCCCAGGGCAAGCTGCTCGTCGGCGCCGCGGTTGGCGTGGGCGCGAAAGACCAGGAGCGCGTCGAGCTGCTCGTTGCTGCCGGCGTCGACGTGCTGGTGGTCGACACCGCCCATGGCCACTCGCAAGGCATCCTCGATACCGTGAAATCGATCAAGACGCGCTACCCGCACGTGGACGTGATCGGCGGCAACATCGCCACCGCGGCGGCCGCCAAAGCGCTGGTCGAGGCCGGCGCGGACGCCGTGAAGGTCGGCATCGGGCCAGGTTCGATCTGCACCACCCGCATCGTCGCAGGCGTCGGCGTGCCGCAGATCACGGCGATTTCCAATGTGGCCGAAGCGCTGGCCGGGACTGGCGTGCCCTGCATCGCCGACGGCGGCATCCGCTACTCGGGCGACGTCTCGAAGGCACTCGCCGCAGGCGCCTCCACCGTCATGATGGGCTCGATGTTCGCCGGTACCGAAGAAGCGCCGGGCGAAGTCATCCTCTACCAGGGCCGCAGCTACAAATCCTACCGCGGCATGGGTTCGCTGGGCGCGATGGCCGAAGGCTCGGCCGACCGCTACTTCCAGGACGCCTCGTCCAAGGCCGACAAGTTCGTCCCCGAAGGCATCGAAGGCCGCGTCGCCTACAAGGGCAGCGTACTCGCGATCATCTTCCAGCTGGTCGGCGGCGTGCGCCAGTCGATGGGCTACTGCGGCTGCGCCACCATCGACGAACTGCGCGAAAAAGCGGAATTCGTCGAGATCACGTCCGCCGGCATGCGCGAATCGCACGTCCACGACGTCCAGATCACCAAGGAAGCGCCGAACTACCGTTCGGAGTAATCGAGAAGCGGCCGGAAGGCCGCTTTTTGTATGCGCTTGCCCGGCCGTTGAATCGGCCACGAATATGCGCTTGCCATTCTGCTGGATCGGCCCCGAATCGTAGGGTGGGCTCCGCCCACGCGGTATCACGATGTGAAACCCCGCGACGCGTCACCCACCTGCGACCAAAAATTCTTACTCTTTTTGACTGCCCCAATGCACTCCAAAATCCTCATCCTCGACTTCGGCTCCCAGGTCACCCAACTCATCGCCCGCCGCGTCCGCGACGCCGGCGTCTTCTCCGAGGTTTTTCCCTACGACATCGGCGATGACTTCGTGCGCAACTACGGTGCCGCCGGCGTCATCCTCTCGGGCAGCCACAACTCCACCCTGGAAGGCGACTCCCCACGCGCCCCGCAAGCCGTCTTCGAGCTCGGCGTCCCCGTGCTCGGCATCTGCTACGGCATGCAAACCATGGCCGCCCAGCTCGGCGGCAAGGTCGAAAACGGCAAGGTACGCGAATTCGGCTACGCCGAGGTCCGCGCCCGCGGCCACACCAAACTGCTGAACGGCATCAACGACTTCGTCACCGATGAAGGCCACGGCATGCTGAAGGTCTGGATGAGCCACGGCGACAAGGTCCTGGAAATGCCGCAAGGCTTCAAACTGATGGGCTCCACCGACAGCTGCCCCGTCGCCGGCATGGCCGACGAAGACCGCCGCTTTTACGCCCTGCAATTCCACCCGGAAGTGACGCACACGACGCAAGGCGAAGCCATCATCGGCCGTTTCGTCCACGAAATCTGCGGCTGCAAATCCGACTGGAACATGCCGGACTACATCAGCGAAGCCGTCGAAAAGATCCGCGCGCAGGTCGGCAGCGACGACGTCATCCTGGGTTTATCTGGCGGCGTCGATTCGTCGGTGGCCGCAGCCCTGATCCACCGCGCCATCGGCGACCAGCTCACCTGCGTATTCGTCGACCACGGCTTGCTGCGCAAGGACGAGGGCAAGATGGTGATGGACATGTTCTCGAAGAACCTGGGCGTCAAAGTCATCCGCGTCGATGCCGAAGCGCAGTTCCTTGGGCACCTGGCCGGCGTCACCGACCCCGAGCAGAAGCGCAAAATCATCGGCCGCGAATTCGTCGAAGTCTTCCAGGTCGAAGCCGGCAAGCTGACCAATGCCAAATGGCTGGCGCAGGGCACGATCTATCCGGACGTGATCGAATCGGCCGGTAAAGGTAAAAAAGGCCAGACCATCAAGAGCCACCACAACGTGGGCGGCCTGCCGGAAACCCTGAATTTGAAACTGCTGGAACCGCTGCGCGAACTGTTCAAGGACGAAGTGCGCAAACTCGGCGTCGCCCTCGGCCTGCCGCACAACATGGTCTACCGCCACCCGTTCCCGGGCCCGGGCCTGGGCGTGCGCATCCTCGGCGAAGTGAAAAAGGAATACGCCGACCTGCTGCGCGAAGCCGACGCCATCTTCATTGAAGAACTGCGCAATACGCCGTTCGAGCTGCCGGCTGTCGCCGGTATCGACCCAGGCAAGGCGCCGGTGAATTGGTACGAAGCGACCAGCCAGGCGTTTGCCGTGTTCCTGCCCGTGAAATCGGTGGGGGTGATGGGCGACGGGCGTACCTACGAATACGTGGTGGCCCTGCGCGCGGTGCAGACGCTGGACTTCATGACGGCGCAATGGGCGCATCTGCCGCATTCGCTGCTGGGGAAGGTGTCGAACCGGATCATCAACGAAGTCCGTGGGCTGAATCGCGTTGTGTATGATATTTCGGGGAAGCCGCCGGCGACGATTGAGTGGGAGTGAACATTGCTGCTGGAGTGGTATTTTAAGAAGCGCCGAAACCCGCTCCAGCGGGTTTTCTCGAATCTATAAGTCTTCCGCTGCGGATGAATAACCCTGTGACATGGAGGCATAACTTTGAAAATCGAATAATATTCGGCCGCCTAAGGTTATTCTGTGGCTTTTCCATTGCGATACCAAATTTTACGGCACAGAGGAGATTCCATGCCATCGAAGTCCAGAATGTACGAGTTTTCCCTTCGCGACGGCCACGGTGCGCCGACGCGGGTGATCGCCGCGCAAAGCAAATTGGATGCGCAAAACATCATTAACGCCACAAAATCGCCGCTTCAGAAGATAGAAAATATTACGTATGCGGGTTGGTGCCCCGTAGTCGCAAAGCCCGACGAGGATGCCTCTGCCGTCGTGTTTGAGGTCGGCGTTAAAGGGAAAAGCTATGAGATATCCCGACGACATGAGAGTTACTCACATCTGCTGAAGGTTGCCGCGAAAGAGGTGCAAACGGTCATTAAGTATCTCGAGGAGGACTAGAGTAAGGTGGAAAGACCTGTCTGCGACGGTAACCAGTCGCCACCTTTATCGAAGAACTGCACAACACCCGTTCGAGCTGACGCCAGTGGCCGATATAGACGCCAGCAAGGCGCCAGTGACCTGGTACGAAGCGACCAGCCAAGCGTTAGCCGTGGACTTGGCGGCGAAGTCGGTCCGCGTGATGGGCGACGGGCGCAGCTAGAATACGTTGTCGCAGTGTACGGGGTGTCGACGCCCGCCTTTATGAGGGCGCAGTGGGCGCGTTTGCCGAACTCGCTGCTCGGTGAAGTGTCGAGCCGGATCATCAACGAGGTGCGCGGGATCAATCGCGTTGGCTATGATAATCCGGGAAAGCCGTCGGCGACGATTGAGTGGGAATAGCTTGGCTAGCGAAGCTCTCTTGAAGAATAGAAAAAGGCCCCTCCGTGAGGGGCTATTTTGTTATAAGCTATCGATTCCTTGTGCAAATCGCGGATTGTTACAGCGCTGTCGTCCCTATGCCCGATTTCGTCCCGATATTGGGTCGCTTGGCAGCTTGCATTCGAAGGCTAAAAATACAGTGGGCGCGATGTCACATAGCAGGGGCACGCAGAGGCGCTAGATATTTAGCTCCGATGAGCTAACGTTTTTTCGATTACAGGTTTGCAGCAATCTGCAACACAAACAAAAATTTATGAGACGCAAAAACGATAAGGTTCGCCCAAGCAAATTGGCTATCGATCCGCGGATCTTCGTGAAGGCAAGAGGAGAAACTGACGCGCTCGTACGTCAAAGAATATTGGTGCAGCTGAAGCACTATTCGTTTCATGGGCGATTCGACCTCATTTCAGAGGTCGCGTCCTATCGCGGGCTGCCGGCAAGCTTTAATCCACTCTTCCCGACTGGCACGAAATTCCACGGAGCAGTGCACGTTTATCAGTATGTTAGCCCAGCCGCGTACCCACATTGGCTATTCGCTCTGCTGCAAAGGAACTGCTCGGAGATTAGTAAGTTTTTAAAGCTTCGTGCTGCGGCTAATGCGAAGGTTTTGCTAGGTGATTCGGATGGGGCACTGAATGTCCTGGAAGAAGTGGGAAATATATCGCAATCTTGGTGGGGAACTGAATACTCCATTCATATACGAAAAGAACTTCGTGGCGAAGATACAAAGAAAATAATCAAGGAATTGCCAGATCAATACCCCCATCTTGCACTATCAAATATCACTAAAGATATGTTGCTCTTATCTGAGCCAAATTCTGTGAATGTTTATGTGAACACAGTTTTAGGTAGGCTTAAAGAATACAGGAGTTCCTCAATATCTTCGGCGAAAGAACACGGGGCGGTTGAGTCCTGTGATAAGTTGCCTATAAGTTACGATCCTGGCCGGACGCCAAAATTTGCTCCAATACGAGATTACTCTGATTGGTCAATATTAGACCAATATATGTTATGGCGTTCCATCGTGATGGATAGTGCGGCTAGGAATAACACCGATGCTGAGTGGATTGATGCTACATTGGCATTTGCTGAATCTGTTGGGGATACAGAGCTCATAAATGCGGTCGTCGTTAACGAAGAGATTGATCCAGGGGTTTCTGAGATCCTTGCGAGCTACACACGTGGAGAGTATGAAGTAGTCATCGCATTGATTAGACAGGCAATTAATGAGGGGCGTGAGCTTGTTGTAGGCCTCATTGAGCTATATGCTCGTGCAAAAGTCTACTGCGGCATAATCGGAGACGGGCATACGTTTTACGACGCAATTGCTAATGAGTTCGCAAAAATATTGGTTTTAGATCCAATAGGCCGAGAAAGTGGCTCGTACCTGCGGCGGATCTGCATTAAGTTCAGGCGGGAACCTTGGGCTAAGTCCTTAATATTTCATCTTTCATTATTGCAGGGGTCAAATGATCTCGGCCGCCTAGAGTTGCTTCGCAGGCAAACGCAATGTCTTGGTAGATATAATACCCCTAAAGCCAGAGGAACCAGCCTTCAATCTTTAGCAAGCTCAGTTGTGCCGGACTCCGTACCAGATTACCGAGTACTTCGGTACGCCAGCGGAATTGATGACGTGCATTCGATTGAGCCCTCGTTGTTTCCGATCTATTCCGATTATCTTGTCACAAAATCGTCGCATCTGTTAGCTAAGAATCGAGTCTATGACGCAGCGGCATTCTTCATCGATGAGTATTTAAAGAATAGCCTAGCCTTCGATCACATGCCAGTAAATGAATTATGCAGTCGTATAATCGAGCACAGTCAGTCAACACGGCGTGAATATGTCCTTTCCATGGTGGTCCTTGATATCTGCTCTAAAGAGCAAGTTCTAGGATTGGAGGATCGAAAGTCGGAATTGTTTGAGGAGTTTCTAGAACATGCAAATCAATTTCAGCCATCGAAAGTTTTCGAAGCGGGTGAGGTGAACTGTGCCGAAGCTTATTTCTTACGCTACATTTGTGTTCCTGCTCAGTTGGACAACATTATAGAATTTCAGAATAATGATGAGGTGATACACGAGCGTGTTGCTATCATTGATTTTCTAATCGCGGCAAGGGCAGGGAATGCGGATGAGTTAAGGGCTGAGCGCGATAAGGTTCTTGAGACGCTGTTTTCCGAAAAGCTTAGGGCAAAGATTGAAACTGGCAAGCTTTATGTCGACGTACAGGCCTTAGAGGTACATCGGCGCCATATATATATGGATCTATACGAGAAAGCAAAGTCAATCGAAGGTGGAGTGAGTATCGAGCCACTCGACTATGACTGGGATTCAGTAAATTCTGATGATCTCTTTCGTCTGCAAAGTGATGTCCCAGTTGCTGTGCCATTGAGTAAGAAGGTAAGCATACTGGTCCGAATTTTTGTCCAGGCAACGAAGGATTTTGCATTAAATGAGAATTATGGTTTAGATAAGTACCTAAGTGCTGAGGTGCGACATACCGTTTTTGTCAGTCAACTTCGTGCTTGTTTCGAAAAGAATAATCTGGTTACTCTTCAAAAAGATGGCGAGTATCTCTCTAATATCTTCTGGATTCATCAATATAGTTATGTGACTGACGACATCTTGGTTGAGCTGGACAATATTCTGCGAATTTTCTCTCGTGAAGTTGATGGCATCTTACTGAAGGTAAATGAGCAGTTTAGAGTGAAGCTGAACGAACTGTCCCCAGATCATATATTTGACTTCTGTCCATACCATGACCGTGCTGTTCGGGTCTCCCAAATTGTGGATTCTTCTAAGACGTTTGATGAGTTCTTTACGGCACTGATTGGATTTATGTGGGAGCTAGCTGTTGAAAGCGCAAGGGCAGCGCAACAGTTGATTAATGATGTGTTGGCGGTAAAGGTTTTGGAAGCAATCGATCTGTTAGAGTCGGCTGTGCAAACGATAAAAGGCGAAGCAGCGATGTTCGACCTAATGCAAGCGATACGAAATGCAAGGTCAGACTTCAAAAAAGAAGTTGAACTTGTTCTAAATTGGTTCAGATTTGTTGGGTCAGAGCAAATTCAGTCATTTGAGAAACTTGGCGTCGTAATCGAAGCAGCGGTCTCATCGTTCCAATCCATATTTGAGCATAAGGGTAAGATTCTGATATTTCAGCAGGATAAAACTAATTTGTCGTTGAGTTATGGGGAGGCACGCTCGCTCTTTATATCGCTCTTCACGGGGTTGGAAAATGCACTGAAATATGGCGCACTGGATAGTCCCGTTGAGATAACGCATAAATCAGTTTGTAATTTTGATGAAATATGCATTATTAACAGTGTCTCGCCCTCATCAGCTTATCCCGAAGACTTTGCAGCGTCTCAGCGTGCAAAATGGACTGAGGAGAATTCGGCATTAAGTCGTGCAGAAGGTGGAAGCGGGATATACAAGATGCATAATCTCCTTACCAACTCTTCTACTGGGTTTGATTTCGATATTTCTGTTTCGGACGATAAATTTGGGGTGATAGTTAGGTTGAATCATGAAAATTTTATTAATCGAGGATAATTTATTAAAGCGTGATAAGGTTCATGAATTTATTTTGAGTCTCGGTAGCTTTATTATTCGCGAAGCGGCTTCTTATAATGCGGGCTTGAAAATGGCTTTAAACGATACCTTTGATCTTCTTATATTAGACATGAGTATGCCGACGTTTGACCGCGCTGAATCATCTCATGGAGGGCGCTTCCGCGCCCTGGCGGGAAAAGAAATTGCGACGAAATTGGCTAAGGTAGATAAGTTGGTTCCGTTTGTAGTTTTGACTGGTTATAAAGATTTTAGTATAGATTCGAGAAGTTTGAGCATCGATAATATCGATGAATCGTTGCAACTACTTGGAGGGAATTATAGGGGTTGCATTATTTTTGATGTGGCAGACTCGGTGTGGAAGGATCAATTGTCGAGCGTAATAGATGAGGTAAATAATTGAAGGTAATCTTTGTGGATGACTCTGAAGCCAGAGCAAAGATATTTAGTTCGGCGCTTGCTTCTTCGGAGTTGTCTGATATAGTCCAGGTCGTATACTGTGAATCTGCTGATCAAGCACGCGTTGAGTTGTTGGCGGTGACTAATCTATTGGTCTTGGATATTTTATTGCCCAAAAAAATCGGCGGCATCCCCCAGGCCAAAAACAGCATTAACCTACTTAATGACATTTGTGATCCTAAAAAGCGTTATATTCGTCCAAAGTTAATTATAGGACTGACGGCAGATGTTGCGGAGATGCGGGGATACGCTACACAATTCGAGCAAGAAGCTTCGGTGGTTTTAGATGGCACTCTAACCAGTAACGAGTGGGTGGAGCGTATCCTCACGCAAATTGAAAAATTAATGGGTGCCGAACGGAAATCGTTCCAGGATAGGGATTCGACTCTCATTACAGTGCACGGAATTCGTACTCACGGGCACTGGCAAACAAAAATTACTGATGAAGTCGGTAAACATAATCGAAATGTTGAGTCGGTCGAAATTAAATATGGATTTTTCGATCTGCTTTCGTTTGCAGTGCCTTTTTTAAGAAAACGGACAGTAAGGGCGGCTGCGAAGCGAATTCTGCGACATATTGACGCTTCAATAGATCGTGAAATCTATATTGTGGCGCATAGTTTTGGTACGCTCATTGCGGTGGAGGCAGTTGCAACACTTCCTCAGAATCGAGTTGGTTGTTTAATATTGTGTGGAAGTCCACTGTCAAGTGGATTTAATTTAGATCCGGTAGTCGAAGCATCGAAGCTGACCGTTAATGACTGTGGAACTCGCGATCTGATTTTAATTCTTTCTCGATTGTTTATATGGGGTCTTGGCGATGCTGGGCGGGTGGGGTTTGTGAGGGAGAATACGGATGATTTTTGCAATCGCTATTTCTCTGGCGGCCATGATCTTTATTTTAAACCTTATTTAAGGTTGAATTTGTTCTACCGGCGGTTTTGGTTAAATCTATTCTATCCCGGTGGTCGGCCTGAACGTTTTGACGATAGAACAAGTTTTCTCGGAGAGGATTTAATCGATGCACTACTTAAATTGCTCGATTTTGTCAAGCCTATCCTATGCTTGATCCCGTTCGCTTTACTGATTGCACCCGTATATTTTCTACTCATTTGGTTGGTGACCTAGCAAGTAACAGTGAGCTCACCCGTAATTATCAAGCCTGTAGCTCAATATTCCTTGGGCTGTATCGGCTGAGCGTAGGGGTATCAGGGTGTCACAGCCCAATCTGTGTATTTGGGTGGCAAGTCTGACATTAAGATACAGCCTGGACCGTAGCCATCACAAGTGAATCGGTTAGCGTAAAGCAGTCCTCGTTCTAAACGTTCAGGCGCTCATCCATCCCCTTCGCCGGTACGGACGCGAGGCTTTAAGCGCCAAGCCGCTAGCGAGCACGGGGTCACGCTAGCGAGCACGGGGTCAGGTCTGACATTCAGACATGACCTCTGCCTTCGCTAAAGCGCTGAGTAACCACGCACCGCCCGGCACTTGTTCGAACTGAAAGGCAATCAGAACAACGCCCCCTGCGGGCTAGTCAGCCGCGCGAAACTGTCCCCGACAAAAGGCAGAACCCCGTCAGCGACAGGTTCCAGCTGCTTGACCAGATAATGCTCATAGTCGATCGTCGACCGCTTCTGTTCCATCCAGACGTCCATCGGCTCGGGCCCTGCGGTCGTCATCAGATAGCGGATCCACCCCCCATTGCGGTATTGCGCCCCCCGTCCCCGAGCAATATGAAACTCGTCAGCAATGCGCGCTGCACGCACATGGGGCGGCACGTTACGCTCGTATTCCTGGAGCGGCCGGCGCAGGCGCTTGCGGTAGACGAGCAAGTCATCAAAGTCCCCGCGCAAGGTAGAGGCCACGTACTCGCGCACATACTCCTCGTAGGGTTCGCGCCGGAAGATGCGGCCGTACAGGCCCTGCTGGAACTGCTGCGCCAGCGGCGTCCAGTCGGTGCGCACGGTCTCCAGGCCCTTGTACACGATTTCCTCGCCACCGCCGGGTGTGCCGGCCAGGCCGGCATAGCGCTTCTTGCTGCCTTCATCGGAGCCGCGCACGGTCGGCATCAGGAAGCGGCGGAAATGGGTGTCGATCTCCAGCTCGAGCGCACTCTCGAGCCCGAGCTCCTCCGCTAGGCGCGTGCGCCACCAGCCGTTGACGTGCTCGACCAGTTCGCGCCCGATGCGCAGCGCGTCATCGTCGGCGTGGGCCCCACCAAGCCACACGAAAGTCGAGTCCGTATCGCCATAGATGACCTGGTAGCCGCGCGCCTCGATCAGCGCGCGCGTGCGGTGCATGATCTCGTGGCCGCGCATGGTGATCGAGGACGCCAGCCGCGCGTCAAAAAAGCGGCAGCCGGTGGTGCCGAGCACGCCGTACATGGCATTCATGATGATCTTCAGCGCCTGCGACAGCGGCTGGTTCCCGGCGCGCTTGGCCGCCTCGCGGCCCTCCCACACGCGCGTGACGATGCCGGGCAGGCAGTGCTTGGTGCGCGAAAAGCGTGCGCCGCGAAAGCCCGGGACGGTGTCGGCTTCAGGCTCTTCCAGTCCCGTCACCAGTCCCACCGGATCGATCAGGAAGCTGCGGATGATCGACGGATAGAGGCTTTTGTAGTCGAGCACCAGCACAGAATCGTAGAGGCCGGAACGCGAGTCCATGACGAAGCCGCCCGGGCTGTCCGCACCGGGCACGTCGCCGATATTGGGCGCGACCCGGCCCAGGCGGTGCATCAGCGGAATGTAGGCGTGCTCGAACGCGGCGACCGATCCGCCGCTGCGGTCCGCCGCCAGGCCGGTGACGCTGGCGCGTTCCAGCAGGAAGGCCATCAGCTCGGTCTTCTCGAAAATGCGGGTGACCAGTTCGCAGTCCTTCAGGTTGTAGCGCGCCAGGGCCGGTTTGTCCTGCGCGAACATGCGGTCGATGGAGGCCATGCGGTCGTAGGGCTGGTCGATCGCCTTGCCCTCGCCCAGCAGGGTTTGTGACACGTTCTCCAGGCTGAACGAAGGAAAGCTCCAGGTGGCAGAGCGCAGCGCCTCGATGCCGTCGATGACCAGCCGGCCCGGCAGGCCGGCGAAATAGCGGGCTTCCCGCTCCGCGCTGGCCCTGGCATTGGTACGCCACTCCATCGATGCGCCGCCGCGGCCGATGCGCAGGGGATGGCGCAGGCGCTCGGCGTGTTCCTGCAGCACGCGCAGGTCGAAGTCGATCACGCTCCAGCCGATGATGGCGTCCGGATCGTGGCGCGTCATCCACGCTTCCAGCTTCTCCAGCAAGGCCAGGCGGGTGTCGCAATACTCCAGGTCGAAGTCGAGTCCGCTTGGGTCGCCATTCGGCGGCCCCAGCATGTACACCTGGCGCTGGCCGCAGCCTTCCAGGCCGATCGAGCGCAACTCGCCCTGCATGGTGGTTTCGATGTCGAGCGAAACGGTGCGCAGCCGCGGGCGGTAGCCGGGCGCCGGTTTCAACTGGGCGGAAAGCAGCAGCGCGGGGTCGCCAGGGGAGGGCGTGCCCGTGAACGCCACCGGCGCCATGATGAAGCGCTCCATCAGGTAGCGCTCGGGCGGACGGATGTCGGCCTCGTAGACGTCGATCCCGTGCTCGCGCAGGCGCTTTTCCAGCCGCAAGAGAAGGCGATAGTGGCGGCAGTACAGCCCGAGCACCAAGCGCCCGCGGAAGTCGGACAAGGTCAGCGGGCGCAGTTCGACACCGCGTTCCCGCTGCAACAGGCTTCGCACTGCCGCCTCCTGCTCGGCCGGGACGAAGGCGACCGCCTCCGCCACCGGCAGGCGCAGGCGGCATGGGCCGTCGTCGGTGGCGAGCCAGAACTCGACCTCGACGCCGCCCATCCCATCGTCGCCGTGCTTGTCGCCGTGCTTGCCGCCGTGCTTGCCGCCGTTGTTGCCGCCGTTGTTGCTGAAATCGCGCCAGTGGCGCGTCAGCAGGAAGCCTTGCCTCGCTGTGTCGCTCATGGATGTCAGATGATGCAAGGCGATGCGATCCACCGCGCAAAGGCGGCAGTGTATCAAATCCCCTGGAACGCCTGACAAGACCGTGCGACACACGCCAACAGATGAGCGGGCAGGCGAGCGGAAGGAACGCTGGTGCAAACCCGGGCCTGCGGCGTATTCCATCGCCTGTCCCGAGAACCGCCGGTCGTCAGGACGACGGGCGCCCCTTGGCCGGGCTTGCCGGTCCTCAGCCGGGCTCGCCGTCCCCGCTGTCCGGCGAAGCCGACTGTCGCGACATCCCTCCGGCGCGCGACTCGTGCTGTGCCGACACCGCCCGCACCGACGGGTGAACCGCGCCCTGCCGCAGCACCGACTGCGGCTGCGTGCCTACCCGCGAAATCGTCGACCGCCGCGTCCCCAGCGTAAAGTCGCTAGGCCGGTTCAAGCCCGTCGCCACCACGGTCACCCGCATCTCGTCCCCTAGCGAGTCGTCAAACACCGCGCCAAATTTGATGATCGCGTCCTCATTGGTCGAGGTACAAATCGCATTCATCACGGCCTTGGTTTCCCGCAGCTTCAGCGTTTCCTCGGATGCGGTGATATTGACCAGCACCCCGCGCGCCGCGCGCAGATTCGCGCCATCGAGCAGCGGACAGGCGATCGCCTCCGCGGCCGCCCTGGCGGCACGGTCCTCGCCAGCGTGCTGGGCCGTGCCCATCATCGCCATGCCGGTCTGGCGCATCACGGTGCGGACGTCCTCGAAATCGACGTTGACCAGGCCCGGCACGGCGATGATGTCGGCAATGCCGGTCACCGCCTTGCTGAGCACCTCGTCGGCGGCGGCGAAGGCCTGCTTTTGCGTGACATCGTCGCCCAGCACTTCCTCGAGGCGACTGTTGAGCACGATGATCAGCGAGTCGACGCAGCGTGCCAGCGTCGCAATGCCTTCCTCGGCCACGCGCATGCGGCGCGGACCTTCGAAATCAAAGGGCTTCGACACCACGCCGACAGTCAGGATGCCCAGCTCGCGCGCCACTTCCGCAACCACGGGCGCCGCGCCGGTGCCGGTGCCGCCGCCCATGCCGACCGTGATGAAGACCATGTCGGCGCCCTTGAGCGCGTCGGCGATGAGGGAGCGTTCGCGCGTGGCCGCTTCGCGTCCGATGGCCGGGTCGCTACCGGCACCCAGGCCGCTTTCGCCGAGCTGGATCCGCTTCTCGGTACGGGTGTTCGACAGGGCTTGCGCGTCCGTATTTGCGCAAATGAATTCGAAGGCGGGATGTTCGATCGATGCCATATGGTTGACGGCATTACCGCCGGCACCGCCGACACCGATGACTTTGATGATCGACGCCGAGTGGGGAATTTTTGATTCGGACAAGGAAAACTCCGGTTGAAGAAAGAGCGGAGGGCCAGCCGACTACCGGCTGTAACCCGGGCCGGCTGGTGCCGAGCCCGTTAGACTACTTGCTGAGGCGCGCACGATAAAGTGCGAAAACGTTTCAATCGAAACCATTTGTAAGAGCCCGTGCAATGTTTGCAAAAGGCAGGCAACGGATGACCGGCCGCGCCAGGCGCCGGCATGCAGGCCGCTACAGCCGCCCGCTGCTTGACAATCAAACCATCCCTGCCCACAATCGAACGACCGTTCGCTTTCCTTCCATGAGGGTTGCCATGATAAGTCCAGCCGCAGTCGCCCACCGTATCTGCCCCTTCTGCGAAGCCAGTTGCGGCCTCGAGCTGGACGTGGAGGAGGGCCGCGTCATCCGCATCCGCGGCGACCAGAACGACGTCTTTTCGAAAGGCTTCCTCTGCCCCAAGGCGATCGGCCTGAAAGACCTGCACGAGGACCCCGACCGCCTGCGCACGCCCCTCATCAAGCGCGATGGCCGTTTTATGGAAGCCAGCTGGGAAGAAGCCTATGCGGAAATCGCGCGGCGCCTGCCGCCGGTCATCGCCGCCGGCGGGCCGGATTCCGTCGCAACGGTGCTGGGCAACCCGACCTCGCACAAGATGAGCCTGATGCTCTACTTTCCGCGCCTGGCCAAGGCGCTGGGTACCCGCAACATGTTTTCGGCATCGAGCGTGGACCAGGTGCCGAAAATGTTGTCCGTCGGGCTAATGTTCGGCAGCTGGCTGTCGGTTCCCGTCCCCGATATCGAACGCTGCGATTTCCTGCTGATCCTCGGCGCCAACCCGATGGTATCGAACGGCAGCCTGTGGACCGTGCCTGATTTCCGCGGCAAGGCGAAAGCGCTGCGCGCGCGCGGCGGCAAGATGGTCGTGGTCGATCCGCGCCGTACCGAAACCGCCGCGGTGGCCGATGCCCACCATTTCATTCGCCCGGGCGCAGATGTCTTTTTCCTGCTCGGCATGGTGCAGGCACTCTTCGACGAAGGACTGGTACGCCCCGGCCGGCTGCTCGAGCACTGCAACGGGCTCGACGCGCTGGCTGCGGCGGTCAGGATTACACGCCCGAACGCGTGGCGCGCGCTGCGGCATCGACGCCGCCACCATCCGCAGCCTGGCCCGCACGCTCGCGACCACGCCACGCGCCGCGCTCTATGGCCGCATCGGCACCTGCACCCAGCAGTTCGGCACCCCTGTGCTCCTGGCTGATCGATGTGATCAACGTCCTGACCGGCCACCTCGACGAGGAGGGCGGCGCCATGTTTCCCAAGGCTGCGGCCTTCGCGGCCAATACGCGCGGTAAACCGGGCGTCGGACGCGGGGTCGTCAGCGGCCGGCATCGCTCGCGCGTCTCCGGCGCGGTCGAGGTGGCGGGCGAACTGCCGATCACCTGCCTGGCCGAGGAAATCGAGACGCCCGGCCCGGGGCAGATCAAGGCGCTGATCGCCATCGCCGGTAATCCGGTGCTCTCCAGCCCCAACGGCCCGCGCCTGGCCGCGGCGCTGGACAAGCTGGACTTCATGGTCAGCCTCGACATCTACCTGAACGAAACCTCGCGCCACGCCGACGTGATCCTGCCCGGACCATCGCCGCTGGAGGACGCGCACTACGACGTCACCTTCACCCAGTTCTCGCACCGTAACCACGCGCGCTACAGCCCGCAGGTAGTAGCGCGCCAGCACGGCCAGCCCGACGAGTGGGAAAGCCTGCTGCGCATTGCCGCGATCGCCAAAGGGATGGGTGCCGGGGCCGACATCGCGGCCCTGGATGACGCGCTGCTGGAACAGGAGCTGGACAAGGCCTTCGGTCCCGCCGCCGCGCAGGTGATGGCGGCGCTGGCGCCGAAGCGCGGCCCGGAGCGCCTGCTCGACCTGACCTGCGCACCGGCCCCTACGGCGACGGGTTCGGCCGGGTGCCTGGTGGGCTCACGCTGGAGAAAATCAGGCAGGCTCCGTCCGGCATCGACCTGGGACCGATGACCCCGCGCATTCCCGAAGCCTTGCGCACGCCGTCCGGCAAGATCGAACTCGCCCCGCCCATGCTGCTCGATGATTTGGCCCGGGTGGCGGCGGACCTGGCGGCGCCGGCGCCGGATCTCGTCATCATCGGCCGGCGCCAGCTGCGCTCGAACAACAGCTGGATGCACAACCTGCCCGTGCTGGCCAAGGGCGCCTACCGCTGCACGGCGCTCGTGCATCCGCTGGACGCCGCCCGGCTCGGCCTGGAGGATGGCGGCATGGCGCAGCTCCGCAACGGGGCGCGCCGGATCGAGGTGCAGGTCGAAGTGAGCGAGGAGATGATGCCCGGCGTGGTCAGCCTGCCGCATGGCTGGGGGCACGACCTGGAAGGCGTCAAGCTTGGCGTGGCGAGCGAACGGCCGGGTGTCAACCTGAACGCGCTGCTCGATGAGAACCTGCGCGACCCGCTATCGGGTAATGCGGTGCTGTCCGGCGTGGCGGTCGAGATGGCGCCGCTGGAAGCAGGCGGATTCGGGTCGACAGTGTAGTCAAGATCCTCATCGGAACGGTATGCCGGGCTGCTCGCGGCAGCTGGGTCGGTTGAGAAGGGCGCGCAACTCGCCGCCCCCTCGTTTCGTGCGGCCTAAGCGAGCAGGGCGGTCAGGCAACGCTCGGCCCTGTCCGACAGCACCAGTTCGACGGCCATCTGCGCCCGGGTCAGCGCCACGAACAGGCGGCGCCGCGCGGCGTCGTCGAGCTCGGCGAAGTCCATTTCGGTGACCACGACCGCCGGCGCGCTCTGGCCCTTGAAGCGCCATACCGATTCGACCAGCAGCTCGCCCTCGCTCCAGCGCGGTTCGCCGCTGGCGTCGTATTCGCCGGTGAAACGGCGCGTACGATGGGGACCGATGCAGGCCCGGTTCAGCAGTGCCGACTTTTCGCGGCCGCGGCCACAGACGACGGCGATGTCGGCGAGGGCGAAGCCGCGTGCCAGCAGCGCGGCCACCGCCTCCTCGGTCCGGGCCAGCACCTCCTCGTCGGACAGATAGGTCCGGATGCCCGGGAGCTCGCCGCGGTAGGGATTCAGCGCCCGGATCGGCGGGCGCACCAGGCCCAGCGCGTTGATCAGGTCGCAGATCACCTGCGGGCTGCGGAAGTTGTCGCTGCAGCCGATCGTGACCGCGTCGCCCAGGTCGAAGCTGTCCTGCCGGTACAGGCGCTGGGCTTCGTCTTCCAGTACGTACAGCCTGCCGTTGGGCCGCAGGCGGCTGCACAGGCTTTCCACCCAGCTCGCGTCGAAATCCTGGGCCTCGTCGATGATCAGGAGGTCCAGGCTTTGGGCGAAGCCGGCACTGGCGCCAACATAGTGCGCGGTCATGCGTTCGAACGCGCCTGGCGAAAAATCGGGATCGCCCTGGGTGCGCCGGTAATGCTCGACGCACAGCTCATGGAAGTTCACCACGTCGACCTTCGACGAGGCCAGATGGCGCACGTGGTCGGCCAGGCTGCGGTTGTAGCAGACGTAGCACGCGTTCAGCCGCTCGGCAGCGGCCGTCTCCAGCAGCTGCAGCGCGAGCTGGGTCTTGCCGGAACCGGCCGTCGCCTGGATACGGAAAACGCCGGAAGGCGAACCGATGCGGGGTACCCAGGTTGCGAGGCCATCGGATAGCCGCCGCACGGCGCCCTGCAACTGGTCGCGCAGGACCTCGAGGACGGGCGTGACCTGGAACTGGTTGAGCAGCAGGCGGCGCAAGGCCGCCCCGTCTGCCGTGCCCTGGATTGCGCCCATCCAGTCGCGGACAGTCGACACCATGTCGGCGTAGCGCGGTGCATCGATGATGCGCTCGCGCGGGATCGATGCCACCTGGCTGTCGCCGAGCGCATAGTCGGGCAGGACGAGGCAGCTCAGCATGGGGACATCGAGCCCGGCCTCGTGCAGCCGGTTCTGCATGGCGGTGCGCTGGAGGCGGCCCTGGCGCGCCACATCGCATTCGCCATCGCCGTACAGCTTGAATACCTCGCCGTTACGCAGGATGACGGGACCGGCCTTGACTTCGATGAGCAGCAGGCAGCCGCCCGGCGACAGGACGATGACATCGATCTCGCCGTAGCTGTCGCGCCCGCCGCGAAGCGTATGCAGGGCGATGTTGTGGAAGACCTCGAATCCGGCCGGCAAGTAGTCGCGCAGGCGCTCCAGCACCTCCAGCTCGCGGTAGCGTCCCGCATCCGTGCGCAGGGGAGGGAACAGAGCAGGTGAGAGAGTGGCCATGGGGCGAAAATAGTGATGAGGTTTCTCATTATCAACAATATTTTCCTGCTTGCACAGCGGCAGTTCGTCCCGATGTCTCCCTATTGCGACCCCGTTTGTCGCTTCGGCTGCGATGATCGAGCGTGTTGTCCGCCACGCCACAGCAAGCTTTGGCCGGCCTGCGGCGTGTAACGCTTATTTCCATGTTGAAATATTTTTGCTAGGATGCTGTCCACTTGATAAGCGAGACCGAATGAACCCAACTGACATGCGCGCGCTGCGGGCGCAATACGCTTATCCGCCTGGATGCCTGAAACCGACCACGCGCGAAGACGTGAAGGTGCACGTACTTGGCAACCGGCGCCTGCACGTGGAGGTGCCGGGCACCGCCGAATGGGCGCGGCCGGAGGTGCGCGCACGCCACTCGTCGGTCGCGCTGGACCGCTTCCATACCGGGCTGCTCCTGTCCGACGACGTCGAGGACCGCCTGCACGGACTGCTCTCCTGCGTCACCTGGGGCTTCGTCTCCGGCACCGACCTGCTGATCAAGCCGGAAAGGGCCTTTGGCAGGGCGGGCAGCCTGCTGAAGGGCGCGGGCTCGCGCCGGCCTCCCAGGACCCGGCCGAAGTCAGGTCCCTGCTCGCGACCGCGTGCCGGGCAGCGAGGAATGGCGACCTGGCCACGGCGACGCTGGCCTGCCTGCGCATCAAGTTCGTCGGCCCGGCCTTTGCGACGAAACTCGTCATGGCAATGCGTCCGGACATCGCTGCCGTGCTCGACTCGGTGATCAACGAGCGGCTGCGCGGCCACGCCGATCGGGAACTGGCAGCCATGCACGGACCGATGGCCAGCCTGAATTCCGCCATCGCCCGCGACCACTTCGTCGCCCGCTACCTGAAGTGGTGCGACTGGTGCATGCGCCAGGCACAGGCGGCAAACGCCCTGCAAGCAACCTGGCCCGACTGGGACGGCAGCGAGCACCCGTGGCGTGCGGTCGACGTGGAGCGTGCGTTCTTCGCCATGGGCCGCGCCGCCTGAATCTCCTGCCCGACCATCCCCACGCCGGGCAGTGCTTCGACCCGCCCGGCATCCGACCACCTCCTTTACACATGACGATGAAGCTTAACGATATCCGCGTTGCCTTACGCGAGATGGAAACCGGCAGTCACGCGCCCAAGCCCGTGATCGCCGCCTGCGGCCTGATGAACGCGGGCAAGAGCTATCTGCTGAACATGCTCACCATGCATCTCGAGCAGGAATTTTTCAGGACCGCCGACATTCGCGAGACGGCCGAGAACGCACACTTCGAATCGGACCGCTACACCTATCTCGATACGCCCGGGCTGGACGCGAACGCGCTGGACGACGAGGAGGCCTGGTCGGGCTTGAAACAGGCCGACGTCGTGCTGTTCGTGCACCAGCCGCAGGGGGAACTGGAAGCGGTGGAAGCCGATTTCCTTCGTACGCTTGCCGCCGCGCGCGGCAGCGATGCCGGGGCCAGCATCCTGGTGGTCCTGACCAAGGCCGACAAGGCAAGGCCGGACGACCTCGATGCCATCGAAGCGCGCATTCGCCGGCAATGTGCCGATGAGCTGGGCTTTGAGGCGCAGGTGTGGCGGGTGTCGGGCAAGCGTTACCGGACGGGCCTGCTCGAGGGCGAGCCCGCACTCGTTGCCGCGAGCGGCATGGACGCGCTCATCGCGCAGATAAGCACCGTTGCCGCCACGGTGCAGGCAATCCGGGCACGCAAGGCGCTTGCCGAGGCGCGGGCCTTGCTCGAGGAGGTAGCGCAGGCCGAACAGCGGACCGCGCTGCGCCGGCAAGGCTTGCGCAACGAGGTCGTCACGGCCTTCGCCGCCTTCAATGGCGAAGCCGGCCGGCTGCGCGCCTTTCTGGACGACGCCGCAACGCGATACACCCATATTTGATTGAGGAAGACATGCCTTTACCCTGGTTGATTGGTGCCGCCGTTCTCGGGCTTGGCGCCGCCATTGCCGCTGCCACCAGCAGCGATGACACGTCCGGCAGCAGCGCCGGCAGCAGCAGCGACGGCGAGGAACGCCGCCGAAAGGAAGCCGCGGCGGAGCAGGTCCGCAAGGACGAGCGCGTGAAGAAGCTGACGAAAGCACGCCTTCTGTTCGCCGAAGGAGGCGCGCAGGCCGGCCAGCGGCTGGCCGCCGCGCTTGAAGACTGGGTGGACCTCGGCGGCGAGCCCGTATTCGGGACAACGCTGACCGCGTCCGGTTATGCGAAGCGACCGGCCCGCGAGGTCGTACCGCATGAGCTGGGCGAGGTCTTCACAGAAACGTTCCCCCGGACCGATGGGGAGGTCGCCGAGATTCGGCGCCACCTCGATTTGTTCAATGATGTCTATGACGTGCGCTTGCGCGGGAATACCCGGCTTCACATGAGGCTGATGGCGATCCGGTCGGCCGACAGGGAATTGTCCGAACTTGCAGGGCTGAGGAAAAATCTGGAGCGGATTGTCCAGGAGAGGGCCGAGGCAGCCGCGAACATGGCGGAGGGCAGGGCATGAACGAGACCGTCCTGCGCACCGACCTGCTCGCGTCCTTCGAGAGCCTGCAAGCCCGTTTCGACGATTCGCTGAAACAGGCCAGGGCCCATGAAGCCGATTTCGATGCCCTGCGCCAGCGTTTCGCGGACGCGCTGTCGGCACGCCTGCGGGCGGCTGGCGAAGGTCTGCCGCCAGGTAGTCCGGTACGCGACCAGGTGCTCGGCTTCATCGACATGCTGGCCGCCACACAGGCCGAGTGGACGCTGAAAGTGGCCGGACGCAACAAGGGAATCGCCTTCCGCGCCCGCTACGAGGATTCGCTGCTCGTGTTCGTCAACGGCAAAGTCAAGTCGGGCAAGAGTTCGCTCGGCAATTACATGGCCTGGGGCGATACCGACCCCACGGAAGCGCTGAAGCAGGAGGTGCCCCCGGGCATGGTCCCGGAACATTTTTCGCACGCACAAACAAAAGTCGAGAGCGGTGACGCGGAGAATGAGGCAGCGTCGCGCCGCGAGTTCCGCGTGGGCGCGACCGAAGCGACGAGTTCGATCCAGGGCTTTTCCCTGCCTGGCCTGACCTGGGTCGATTCACCCGGCCTGCATTCGCTGAACCACGAGAACGGCGCGCTGGCACGAGCCTACGTCGAGCACGCCGATTTGATCCTGTACACGATGAAGTCCGACTCTCCCGGACGCAAGAGCGATATCGACGAGATCAGGTCACTGCTCAACCGGGACAAGAAGGTCCTGCTCCTGCTGACAGGCAGCGACGACAACGAGGATGTTCGCGACAAGGCAAGCGGCACCTGGGTGTCGCGCCTGGTCATGAAGTCTGCGCAGATCCGCGCGCGCCAGCGCGACTATGTCGCTTCGGAGCTGAAGTCGGCCTGCAGCGCCGAGGAGGCCATGCAGGTCGAGATCGTGTCGCTGTCGGCGCACTATGCCCAGCTGCACGCGAGCGACGTCGATGCCTTCGAAGATAGCGGCGTCGGCCACCTGTGCCGTACCCTGCACCGGATCGCACAATCGGAGGGGGTGCGCATGAAGCAGCGTACCCCGATGACCAACCTGCGCAACTTCCTGGCCGAATGCCGCGCCGGGCTGGAACCTTACCAAGGCTTGATCGGCGGTTTCAAGGCCCCGCTGCACGCCGCCAAAAGGCGCCTTGAACAGCAGCTCGGCGGCGCGGTGCACGCGGGCCAGCAGGAGCTGCAGCAGTTCATCGACGAATTCTTCGCGCAGCTCGAGTCCGACCGCGCCGACGCCAGCCGCGTCGGCGGGCAACTGGCCGATTTCGAACAGCGCCTGAACGCGCGCTACCAGGAGATCGCAACCCGGCAGCTGGCGGCAATGTTCGACGACATCATGGCCGGCTTCGCCGATGCCGTGCGCACCACTTACTCGGGGAGCGGCATGGTGAAGTTGCCGGGCTTCGAGCTGGCCACGATCACCGAAAAGATCGCGACCGTGAAGGGCGGCACGCGCACGCTCACGAGCCTGCTGGGCAGTATCGCGGGCGGGATCGCCGGCTTCTTCCTCGGCGGCGGCCCGCCCGGTGCCGCACTCGGCATGAGCCTGGGCGGGGGGCTGGGCGGTGCCAGCGGAAGCAGCGCTACGACCCAGTATCGGGAAGTGGAACTGACCGTCGGCGACAACCTGCAGGAAATCCGGCTGCAGGCGCTGCGCGCCAGCCAGCAGGCGCTCGACCGCCAGATGCGCCTGGCTTCCAGCGGGCTCTGGCAAACGATGGAAGAAGAAGTCGACGGCTTGCTGGCCGGCATGGCCGCGGAAATCGACCGTTTCGACAAAGACCTGCACACCCTGGTGCAGGCAACCGACGCAAGCGAGAAATGAATATGAGCATCAATCCGACCCAGTTGCTGCAGGCCTACGATCAAGCGCGGGCGTTTGTCGAGGCCGATCCGGCGATGGCCGCGGCGTTCAGCCCGATCGGCGAGGTATTCGAGGACAAGAAGAAGAGCGCGGATGCCGTCATCATGGTGTATGGCGTCTACAACGCCGGCAAGAGCACGCTCATCAACGCATTGCTGCAGCGCGAAATCGCGCCGGCCGACGACATTCCGCTGACCGACAAGGTCACTGCCTACGAATGGGGCAACTACAGCATCCTCGACACGCCTGGCGTGGACGCGCCCATCGCGCACGAAAACGTCACGCGGGCGCAAATGCTCAAGGCCGATGCGATCCTGTTCGTGGTCGATCCGCTCGGTACGGTCGAGGAAGCGAAGACCCTGGACGTGCTGCTGGAGATGCTGGAAGAGCGCAAGCAGGTCTTCCTTGTCTTTAACGACAAGAAGAATCTGGGCGACGCGGACTTCATCAAGCTCAAGGACCAGACCCGTGGCCACCTGCAGAAGATGGCCGCCGCCCGTGGACTGAACGACGTGCTGGGCGACATCCCGATTGCGAAGATCAATGCCAGGCGTGCCTTGCGCGGCTTTGTCGAGGGCGAGCCCGCCCTGGTGGAGCTGAGCGGTTTTCCCGCCTTCGAACGCCAGCTGACGGGCTTCCTGCAAAGCGTCGGGCTCGACGAGGTCTACGGCCGGCTGCAAGGACAGTTGGCCGGCTTCCTGCAGGAGTATGTCGCGCTGCTCGAGTCGCGTACGGACTCGGCCCTCGTCAAGAAGTACGACCGGCTGCTCGGCAGCATCGGCGCCCAGCAGTCGCGCGTGACCCAGGCCATGCGGCGCGAACTGGGACGCCAGCGCAGCCAGCTCGCCGACATGGCCAGGACCACCATGCGCACCGCTCCCGACGATTGCCAGGCCAGGATCGAGCAACTGATGATCAAGGCGGGCCAGGCTGTCAGCGACACCCTGCAGCACGAGCTGCAGCAGGTCGTGTCCTCGGTACAGGTCGAAATCGAGGAACTCGAAGCCGTGGTGCCGCGCATGCAGCACCAGGCTGGCTCGGTCGAAGTCCCGACGCTGGGCAAAGGCGACGGGGAAGGCGGGCAGGGGGGAACCCCTGCGCCGCTGCCGGCGGCATCGGCCATCGACATCAAGGGCGCCATGCAGCAGCTGGCGGGCATCACGAAGCCCGAGCACATCGTGAGCGGCCTGAAACTGGTCAAGGAGGTCGCGCCGTCGCTGATGAAGGGTATCGGCACCAGGACCATGGAGAAATGGGCTGGCTCGGTCGTCGGCAAGTGGCTGCCGTACGTGGGCATCGCGGTCTCGGTGGGCGAGGTGTTGTATGGCCTGTTCAGGGGCGATCCCGAAGAAGCCCGCCTGCGCCAGCAGCACGAGGAACAGCAGCGGGCCCGGGAGCGCGCCGTCCAGCAGATGGAAGACTTCGCCCGTGAACTCGGCGAAGGCTTCGAGACCTCGATGCAGGCGGGCGTGGACAAGGAAATCGGCGAATTCTTCGCCAACGTCAGTGCGCACGTCGAAAAGCTGCGCCAGGCCTTCAGCGAGGCGGACCAGGCAGCCAGCGCGCGGGTGCAGCAGCTGGTCGGGATTCTCCGCCTGGCCCTCGACGCGTGACGGGCGAACAGGTCCGCGAGCCGTTTCCATGCAACGGTCGCGGAAAATGCTGCCGTCGCGTGGACGGCAGCACGGAGACCGCCTGGCTCGATCGTGGTGACGGCACTTGCCGCCACTTCGACGAGCCCGGCAAGCGCTGCACCATCTACGCGCAGCGGCCGCTGGTGTGCCGCGTCGAGGCGTACTACGAGCAGCACCTGTCGGGGCAGGTCAGCTGGCCGGAATTCGTGCGGATCAATCTCGCTATCTGCGCCACGCTCTAGGGCTTGCCCCTGGCGCCGGCGCGCCGGCGTCCGGGCCGCTCGGCTCCGTGGCCCAAGAGGATGCGAACCGGGAGCATGGACTCCGGCCCAGGCATGCGACGAGCCACAGGTCACAGGAATTGTCTGCTTTTTGCACAGTCGCGCGTGCCAGGGGGCTGCTCCTGAAGGGCAACCTGATGTATGTCCAGAACGACTTGCAGGCCTCGCACGAGCTGGTGCGCGCGGCCGAGCGTCTGGGCCGTGCCCCGCGCGACGTCGGCCTGCGCTTCCAGCTCGGTGTCGCATCCGCCGAAGCCTATGGCGAGGAGGGCGATTTTCTACGTGCCCTCGCGGGCATGCAGGCAAGCCTGACCCTCGTACATGGCGCTCTACATGGCCAAGCCGCACGGCCGCAACCGTGCCTTCGGCCTGCGCAGTTTCAGCGGCAGCGGCGCTGTGCTCGCGGAGATCGAGCAGGACCTGGAGCTGGCCTGGCGCGATGGCGGCGTCGAGACGGACGTGGTGATGGTCGGTGCGCCGCGATAGGCGATGGGGTCGGTGTGAGTCGGAAGCGCATGGATCAGCAGAATTTTTCCAAGGCGCAGACCTGCTTGAGATCCTCGGTTTTGACCATGAACCACTGCTTGTGGCGGCCGTCGGGGTAGCAGAATTCCTCGTACGTGTACGCGTCGTATGCGACGCCGGCCGCCCTGAAGGACCCATTGTCGATGAGTACGACAGGCAGCTCCTTCGCCATGAAGAACTTGATCTGGCCTGCTTGGGCCTCGGTAATCGGGCGGCCCCTGGCGGCCAGCCACTCTTCTTTCGTTTGATCTTTGGGCTCGATGTAGCATCCCATGGTCAGGTTCCTTCAATCGTTGCAACTGCTTCGTCAGGCTGCGGGAAGGATATTATCCCTTGATGAAGTTATTTTTTAGAGGATTGGTCTCGTGAACCCTGTATTGCATGTGGAATCTGACCCTCATGACCTCACCATGCTGAACATAATTGAATGTATCAAATCCATTCAGTGCGAAGATCATTTCGCGTCCCGCGAAAAAAGAACGCAACGTGAGCGGGCATCGGTAGTAAAAGGATTTCAGCAAGCTGTCGTCCATGAGTTGGAAACGAATCTTGCGGAAGAATTCGTCTGGTCCCAGGAATACAAGCATCCGTCTGACAGGAAAGACGCAGTCGACATATTCGGCACAAGCCGCGACGCCCTCGTCGTTATCGAATTGGACGCGAACCGGGCAGATCAGGTGGCGAAGAAGTTCCTTTCACGATCGGCGATATTCGAAGGGAACAAAATCTACTACATTTCGCTGTGCTATCCGGGAACAGAGTACATGAGCGTAAAAGAGTGCATCAAGTATTTCGACTACTGTGCCAATCTCGCCAGGAGGCTCGGAAACGTCTATGCGGGCCTCCTCATTCAGAGGATATAGCAGCTGACTCGCGACCAGCATGCAGCAGCAAGCTGGAACGGTACGGTCATCGCCGGGGGGCGCTAGTTTGCAGACGCGCCATCGCAGCTCCTCAGCTTTCCGTCGGCCCCGGCACCGGAATTTCGCGATCCCCCAGCAGGATCTTGTCCGGCGTGATCGGCGTGCTGCGGATGCGCCGTCCCGTCGCATGGAAGATCGCGTTGGCAATCGCGGCCGAGGTAGAGACGATACCGATTTCGCCCACGCCCTTGGCGCCGAGCTGCTTGCTGACGACGCGGTCGTCCTCTTCGGCGAAGATCACCTCGATGTCGTGGATATCCGCATTCGTCGCCACGTGGTATTCGGCGAAATTGTGGTTCATGAAGCGGCCGAAACGGTGGTCGGTGAAGCTTTCTTCGTGCAGCGCGTGGCTGATGCCCCAGACCACGCCGCCGACGATCTGGCTGCGCGCGGTCTTGGTGTTGATGATGCGGCCGGCCGCCACCGCGTTGACGACGCGGGTGACGCGCACGATGCCGAGCTTCTCGTTGACGCGGACCTCGCAGAACACGGCCGAGTGCACGGCGCGGGTGAACTTGCGCTGCTTGAGCATCTGCGGCGTCATCAGGTATTTTTCCTCGACACGATCCACACCGCTTGATGCCAGCACGGCTTGCAAAGGGATGGCCGTGTCGGGGCGGCCGCGGATCATCAACGCGCCGTTTTCAAAAGCGATGTGCTTGGGACGCAGGTTCGCGAAGGGGCAACCGGGCATGCGCTGGGCCATGCGCACCAGCCGGATCTTGAGTTTGTCGCAGGCGCCGTGGACGCCGCCGCCGACGGTGGTCACGTGGGACGAGCCGCCTTCGACCGGCGCGAAGGGCAGGGTGGAGTCGCCCAGCTGGAAGGTCACCCGCTCCATCGGCAGGCCCAGGCTTTCGGCGGCGATCATGGCCATGACGGTATAGGTGCCGGTGCCGATGTCGGACGCCGCGCTGCTCACGACGAGGCGGCCATCGGCATGGAGAACGGCGCTCACGCGCGCCACCATGACCAGGGAATCCCACATGCCGGTGGCCATGCCCCAGCCGATCAGTTCATCGCCGTCGCGCATGGAGCGCGGCTCGATGGGCCGGCCCTCCCAGCCGAAGCGCTGCGCGCCCTTGTCGTAGCACTGGCTCAGCTCCTTGGAAGAGTAGGGCTTGTCTTCGAGCGGGTTGCGGTGGGCATAGTTGATGCGCCGTAGTTCCAGCGGGTCCATCCGCAGCTTGTAGGCCAGTTCGTCCATCGCCACCTCGAGCGCGTGCATGCCATGGGCGGCGCCGGGCGCGCGCATGTCGATCGGCGAGTGGCGGTCGTGCGCCACCAGCTGGTAGCCGAGCTTGATGTTGTCGCAGGCATAGAGCTGGCCGGACCAGTTCACCACCACCTCGACGTAATCCTCCAGGCGCGAGGTTTCCTGGATCGCCTCGTGCACGATGGCTTGCAGCTTGCCGTCCTCGCTGGCGGCCAGCTGGACTTTCTGCCAGGTTTCCGGACGGTGGCCGAAGCTGAACATCTGCTGGCGCGTCAGCACCACCCGCACCGGGCATTTCAGGTGCAGCGCGGCCATGACGGCCAGCGTCAGCTGGTACTGGGGACGCAAGCCGGAACCGAAGGCGCCGCCGACGTAGGGATTGCGCACGGTGACCTTTTCCTTCGGCAGGCCGAAGGCGCGCGAGACATACCAGCGGTTGTTCTGCGAGCTCTGGGTTTTGTCGTAGATGGTGAGGTGGCCATCCTCGCCGTAGAGCACCGTGGTGGCGTGCATTTCCATCGGGTTGTGGTGCTCGGGCCCATGGTAGAACTGCGATGCGATCTTCACCGGCGCGGCCTGGTAGGCCTTGGGCGCGTCGCCTTTCGAACTCGGCGGCGTGAATCCGGGCTTCAGTGCACGCGGCTTGTAGGCCTGGTCCAGGCTCGCAAGCAGGTTCGTCTCGTGGGCTTCTTCCTCGTAGCTCACTCTGACCAATTGGGCCGCATGGCGCGCGGCCTCGAAGTTGTCGGCCACTACCAGGGCAAGCGGCTGGCCGCTGTAGAACACCCGGTCGCTGAAGAGTGGGCGAAAGGGCGAGCCGGCGGGCGCCGTCATGTCCTTGTAGGCCAGGTCGTAGCTGCGGATCTTCGGGCGGTTCAGGTGCGTGAGCACCGCCACGACGCCGGGCACGGCCAGCGCCTCGGCGCTGTCGATGGCGGTGATGCGGCCGCGGGCGATGGTGCCGCTCACGACGACGCCATAGCGCAGTCCCGGCGCGTCGATCTCGGCGGCGTACTGCGCCTGCCCGGTTACCTTCGCATGGCCGTCCACCCGCGAGACCGGCATGCCACGCTGCACGCGGCCCGTGCCTTCCGGCGCTGTCGGCGTACGCAGTTCTGGAATCAGGTCGCTCATTGCGCTTCTCCGTGCTCGTTTTGGGCCGGGCTTGTTCCGCGCGTCGCGGCTTTCAATGCCTGGACGATGGTGTTGTGGGCCAGTGCCAGTTTGAAGTCGTTCTGGCCGTAGTCGCGGGCGCCGTGCAGGACGATGTCGGCGGCGGCGCTGAACGTTGCTTCCGTGGCGGGCTTGCCGGCGAGCGCCGCTTCGGCCTCCTCGACGACGCCAGGGTTTGTGGGCGACGCCGCCGAGGGCGATGCGGGCCGCGCGGATCGTGCCGGTGGCGCTGTCGATATCCAGGGCGGCGGCGCTCGATACCAGCGCGAAGGCATAGGACAAGCGGTCGCGCACCTTGATGTAGGCGCTGTGCGCAGCAAAGCGGTTCGCGTCGGGCAGGTCGATATGGGTAATCAGTTCGCCGGGCGCCAGCGTGTTGTCGTGCTCCGGATGGTCTCCCGGCAGGCGGTGGAATTCGGCGAAGGGGATGTCGCGTGCGCCGGTTGCGGAGCGCACGTGCACGACGGCGTCGAGTGCGCGCAGGGCCACGCACATGTCGGACGGGTGCGTCGCGATGCAACCCTCGCTGGTGCCGAGGATGGCGAGCTGGCGGTTCAGGCCCTTCTTCGCCGGGCAGCCGCTGCCGGGCTCGCGCTTGTTGCAAGGGGTGCCGAGATCGTAGAAGTAATAGCAGCGGGTGCGCTGCATCAGGTTGCCGCCGTTGGTCGCCATGTTGCGCAGCTGGGGCGAGGCGCCCGCCAGGATGGCCGCGCTGAGAAGCGGATAGCGGCTCTTCACCCGCTCGTCATAGGCCGTGTCGGCGTTGCGGGCCAGGGCGCCCAGGCGCAGGCCGCCGCCAGGGATGTCCTCGATGCGGTCCAGACCCAGCGCATTGATGTCGACCAGCCGGGCGGGGCGCATCACGCCTTCCTTCATCAGGTCGAGGAGGTTGGTGCCGCCCGCGATCGGGCGCGCGTCCCCGGCTTTACCTTCGGCCAGATGTGCCAGCGCGGCGTCGATGTCGCTTGCCCGGGTAAAGGTGAAGGGGTTCATGCGGCGTCCTTCCCGTTGGCGGCCGGCCGTTGTGCCGCGCCAGGCGCCTTCTCGATACGCATGACCTGCATCACGGCCTGCGTGATCTGCGGGTAGGCCCCGCAGCGGCAGATATTGCCGCTCATGAGCTCGCGCACCTCGTCTTTGGACTTCGCACGGCCTTCGGCGATCAGCCCCGCTGCCGAGCAGATCTGCCCCGGCGTGCAGTAGCCGCACTGGAAGGCGTCGCAGTCGATGAAGGCCTGCTGCAAGGGATGGAGGGCGTCGCCATCGGCCATGCCTTCGATGGTCGTGATGGCATGGCCATCCTGCATGACGGCGAGCGTCAGGCAGGAATTGATGCGCCTGCCGTCGACGAGGACCGTGCAGGCACCGCACTGGCCATGGTCGCAGCCTTTCTTGGTCCCCGACAGCTGCGCGCGTTCTCGCAGGAGGTCGAGCAGCGTCACCCAGGAGGGCACCGAGAAGTCCCGGTCCTGTCCGTTGATGCGTAACCGGATCGGGTATTCGTGTTGCGGGTCCATGGCTGTCCTTTCATTCCGGATCGCTCACGTTAACCAATAATCAAGTTCTGTTCGGTTCGTTCGCTCACGTATATCGCATCGGCCTTGACCGAGGAGCGCGGCGGCAACCGGGGTGGCTCGTAGCAGAATTGGCAAGTGGGTGTACGGCGCCAAGGACGGCCCCGCGCTCAGAAATGTAACTAACCAAAGAAGAGGACCAGCAAAACCACGACAGGCGAACGCCAACAAAACGAGACAAGACAGTAACACTCACCCAGGCGTCCAGGAGGAAGGTTCGCCCGGGTGAGGTCAGCGCCGTGCTCGGCGACCAGGCTGCACGTGGGCCCGCATGCGCTCCGGTCGCCCATGGCTCGAAGAGACATGCGGGTCATGCCGGACCGGCGAGCAGGTGCCGGTATGGCGCTGCCGTATCGGCGTCATGAGGTGCTCGAGAAGTCGCTCCTGCGTGCACCCAGCAGGGGTCATGCACCCAGCAGGGGTCAGGTCTGACATTTGGACACGAGCTCAACAGGAGGTGCATTCGAAGCAGCTCAACGGCACACAGCAGGGGTCAGGTCTGACATTTGGACACGAGCTCAACAGAAGGTGCATCCAAAGCAGCTCAGCAGGGGTCGGGTCTGGCATTTGGAAACAAGCTCAACCGGAAGCATTCCGTTCAGTGCTGTGGTGCGGGGAATGCAAGTTGCGGTATCAAAAGGCGCATGGACACGGTTAACCGTAAAAACGTAACTAACCAACAGACTGATGTCCGGCCACTTAAATGTCCATACGCTAACGAAACAAACGAAGCCAGCAAAATTTCACCCAAGCCACCAGGGAGGAGGGTCCGCGCCGACTCTGGCCAGTCTGGACCACCAGCAAAGGTCGGCCCTGGCCTGCCGCGCCACACGCTCCTGCGCCCGCTACAAAGGCAAGGCCGTCTCATACTTCACTTCCCGCAGCGCTACGCTGGTATTCAATTGCGACACCCCTGGCAACTTCAACAGCACGTTGTGCAACAGGTCGTGGTAGGCGTCCATGTCCGCCACCATCAGCTTGACGATGTAATCCGAGGTGCCAGTCACCTCGTAGCACTCCATCACCTCCCGGCACGCCTTCATCTGCGCCTCAAAAGTTTCGACGACGCCGGCCTCGTGGCGGGTGAGCGAGACGTGCAGCATGCACACCAGCCCGAGCTCGAGCTTGCGCCGCTCCAGGATGGCGGCGTAGCGCTTGATATAGCCGTTCTCTTCCAGCTCCTTCTGGCGCCGCCAGCAGGGTGAAGCCGACATGCCGACCTTCTCGGACAGCTCGTTGATGGAGAGGCGGGCGTTCCGCTGCAGTTCGCGGAGGATGCGCATCGATGCCTGGTCGAGGTTGTTTTTTTCCATTTAGGGGTAATGCGGGAAAAGGTTTGCCGGTTCCGGCACAACGGCCGGTAAGTTAGAAATGATATTTCTGGCATCAAGACTATCATGTTTCACCATGGAAGAGCTGTGGGCACAACCCGCGGCAGGCGGCACGCGACCCATCACAGCGCGGCGCCGCAGGACGATAAAAAGAGGAGACACATGGGTTCGATGCATGAAGAAGTCGCCGGCACCGGCGCAGCGGAACACAACACGGCCACGGCGCTGGTCGACCCGGGCTACCGCCTGGACGATAACCTGAAGCGCACGCAGGGCCGGGTTTTCCTCACCGGCACCCAGGCGCTGATCCGCCTGCCGGTGATGCAGAAGGCGCTGGACGAGCGCGCCGGCCTGAATACGGCCGGTTTCATTTCCGGCTACCGCGGTTCGCCCCTGGGCGCCGTCGACCAGGAAGCCTGGCGCGCCTCAAACATCCTGAAAGCCAACGCCATCGAATTCCTGCCGGCGATTAACGAAGAGCTGGGCGCCACCGCCGTGCTGGGCACCCAGCAGGTCGGGGGCGACCCGAACCGCACCGTCGACGGCGTCTTTGCCATCTGGTACGGCAAGGGCCCCGGCGTGGACCGCGCAGCCGACGCCCTCAAGCATGGCACGACCTACGGCTCGTCTCCCTACGGCGGCGTGCTGGTAGTGGCCGGCGACGACCACGGCTGCGTCTCGTCCTCGATGCCGCACCAGAGCGACCAGGTGCTCATGGCTTGGCACATGCCCATCGTGAACCCGGCGAATATCGAGGAATACCTGGAGTTCGGCCTGTACGGCTGGGCCCTGTCGCGCTTTTCCGGCGCCTGGGTCGGCTTCAAGGCGATTTCCGAGACGGTGGAGGGCGGCGCGGTCGTCGAGCTGCCGGAAATGCCCACTTTCCGTACGCCTGAAGACTACACGCCTCCAGGCGATGGCCTGCATTATCGCTGGCCCGACCTGCCCAGCCTGGCGCTCGAGCAGCGTACGGCCGAGAAGCTGACCGCCGTCCAGGCCTTCGCACGCGTGAATTCGATCGACAAGCTGGTCGTACCCGCGCCGAACGCCAGGCTGGGCATCATCGCCGCCGGCAAGGCCTATCTCGACCTGGTCGAGGCTTTGACGCGCATGGGACTGCCCCTTGACAAGCTGGAGGCCAACGGGCTGCGCCTGTACAAGCCTGGCCTGACCTATCCGCTCGAGCGCACCCGCCTGCACGCCTTCGCCGACGGGCTGAGCGAGCTGCTGGTGGTGGAAGAGAAGGGCGACGTTGTCGAGGGACAGATCAAGAGCCTGTTCTACAACCTGGCGCTTGATAAGCGTCCGCTCGTGATCGGCAAGCAGGATGCGGCCGGCATGCCGCTCCTGTCCGAGCTGGGCGAGCTGCGCCCATCGCGCATCGCGCCGGCCCTGGTGCGCTGGCTGGCTCCTAAACTGCCGGAGCTCGGCCTGGAACGATTCATGCCGCAGTTCTGCCGCGCCGACGTGCTGTCGAACGGCGCCGACGCCATCAAGCGCACGCCGTACTTCTGCTCGGGCTGCCCGCACAATACGTCGACGAAGGTGCCGGAAGGCAGCCGCGCGCTGGCCGGCATCGGCTGCCACTTCATGGCCAGCTGGATGAACCGTGACACGTTTACGCTCACGCAAATGGGCGGCGAGGGCGTGCCCTGGGTGGCGGCCTCGCGCTTCTCCCGCGAAAAGCACGTGTTCCAGAACCTGGGCGACGGCACCTATTACCACTCGGGCTACCTGGCCATCCGCCAGGCGATCGCCGCGCGCACCAACATCACCTACAAGATCCTCTACAACGATGCTGTCGCCATGACCGGCGGCCAGCCGGTGGACGGCAAGCTCACCGTGCCGCAGATCGTGCAGCAGGTGCTGAGCGAGGGCGCGGCCCACGCCGTCGTCGTCACCGACGAGCCGGGCAACTATGCCGGCATCGCGCTGCCCGGCGGCGTGCAGGTGCACCACCGCAGCGAACTCGATGCCATCCAGCGCCGGCTGCGCGAGATGGAGGGCGTGACCGTCCTCGTCTACGACCAGACCTGCGCCGCCGAGAAGCGCCGCCGCCGCAAGAAGAACAAGCCCGATAAAATCGTCTTCCCCGACCCGCAGCGGCGCATGGTGATCAACCCTGCCGTGTGCGAGGGCTGCGGCGACTGCGGCGTGCAGTCGAACTGCCTGTCGATCCTGCCGCTGGAAACCCCGCTGGGCCGCAAACGCCAGATCGACCAGGCTTCCTGCAACAAGGACTTCTCCTGCGTCGAAGGCTTCTGCCCGAGTTTCGTGTCCGTCATCGGCGGCAGCCTGAAGAAACCGTCTGCCGCCACGCTGGCCCAGGCCGAGCTGGAAAAGCTGCTGGCAGCCTACCCGCTGCCGACGCCGTTCGCTTTCGACAAACCCTTCGAGATGCTGGTCGCCGGCGTCGGCGGCACCGGCGTGGTCACGGTGGGCGCCCTGATCACGATGGCCGCCCACCTCGAAGGCAAGGGTGCCTCGACGCTGGACTTCACGGGCTTTGCCCAGAAGGGCGGCGCCGTGATGTCGCACGTGCGCGTGGCGCGCTCGCCCAAGGCGCTGCACCGGTACGGATCGACCTGCAGCAGGCCGACGCCATTCTCGCCTGCGACCTGGTCGTGGCCGCCATGCCCGATTCGCTTGCCGTCATGCGCCGCGGGCATACCCAGGTCATCGCCAACGAGAGCGAGATCCCGACCGCCGACTTCACCCGTAATCCCGATGCCGACGTGCGCCGCGAGGATCTGCTGGCGAAGATCATGGACGCCAACGGTGGCGCTTCGACGCTGCGCCTGAATGCGCCCGACATCGCCGCGCGCGTGCTGGGCGACCCGATCGGCGCCAACATCCTGCTGATGGGCGCGACCTGGCAGAAGGGGTTGGTGCCGGTGAGCCTGGAAGCGATCATGCGCGCCATCGAACTCAATAACGTCGCCGTCGAGATGAACAAGAAGGCCTTCCTGCTTGGACGCCTGGTCGCCGCCGACGCGGGGGCCGTCGACCGCCTGGCGCAGCCGGCCAGGGTGATCCAGTTCACGCCGCCTTCCTCCCTGCAGGACCTGGTCGCCTACCGCGTCGACCTGCTCACGCGCTACCAGGATGCCCGCTACGCCGAAACGTATCGTGCCGCCGTGGCGCGGGTGGAAGCGCGTGAAGTGGAGATCGAAGGCGAAGCGTCCAAGCGTGCCGTCAGCCGCGCGGTCGCGCGTGCGCTGTTCAAAGTCATGGCCTACAAGGACGAGTACGAGGTGGCACGCCTGCACCGCGATCCGGCCTTCCTGGAAGGCTTGCACAACCAGTTCGAAGGCGACTTCAAGCTCGAGTACCATCTGGCGCCGCCGCTGCTGGCACGCCGCAAGCCCGGCAGCGACGTGCCAGCCAAGATGCGCTTTGGTGGCTGGCTGCAGTCGGTGTTCGGCGTGCTGGCGCCCTTGAAGGTGCTGCGCGGGACGCCATTCGACGTCTTCGGCTACACGCACGAACGGCGCGAAGAGCGCAAGACGCGCGACGACTACCTGGCATTGGTCGAGACGATCGCCACCGGGCTCACCGCCCGCAACCGCGACTCAGCCCTGAAGCTGGCCCAGTTGCCGGAGTCGATCCGCGGCTTCGGCCACGTCAAGGCCGGCAACCTGGCCAAGGCAAAGGCGGAGACAGAACGGCTGCTGCAGGAGTTCACCTCGCCGTCGAAGGTGATCCATCTCGAGCGCGCGACCGGTCGTTAAGACGGCCCGGCACTCCGGCCCCGCCCGGTCTTCGTCAGGTACGCGTGTCCGCCCACGGTGGCTGACGCCTCGCGGTCTTCGTCACCGCGAGCCCGCGGCTTCGTCCGTAGGGTGGGCACCCCGTGCCCACGCGGACCCAAGGCACCGTTAGCCGCTCAGGCAACAGCCCCGCCAACGGATGTCATCCCCTTGCATGCCGCCAGCGCTCTGCTGCCAATCGCGTTCGCGGCCGGATCTGATCCGCGTGGGGCATTGAGGCCGATGGCCTCTCTGCCGGCTTCACCACGGGATGCCCACCCTACGGTTGCTGCCGCTGACGAGCGGTTGCGGCCGTCAGCGCCAGCTGAACGCCACCGCAACGTGCACAGCCGATCAGCCAAGCCCACCCCGCACGCCCACCCATGACAGCGTTCACCCGCGCCGCTATAATTTCCGTCTCCGTCGACGAGGAATGCGCCATGTCTCTGCTTGACCACCAGCTCGAACTGCTGTCGCCCGCCAAAACCGCCGAGATCGGCCGCGAGGCGATCCTGCATGGCGCCGATGCCGTCTACATCGGCGGCCCGGCCTTTGGCGCCCGCCACAATGCCAGCAACTCCCTCGAAGACATCGCCAGCCTGGTGCAGTTCGCGCACCGCTACCGCGCGCGCATTTTCGTCACGATGAACACAATCATGCACGACGCCGAGCTCGATCTGGCGCGCCAGCAGATCTGGCAGCTCTACGAAGCGGGTGTCGATGCGCTGATCGTCCAGGACATGGGCCTGCTGGAACTGGACCTGCCGCCGATCCAGCTGCACGCCAGTACCCAGTGCGACATCCGCACGGTGGAGAAGGCGAAGTTCCTCGGCGACGTCGGCTTCTCCCAGCTGGTGCTGGCGCGCGAGCTGACAGTCAAACAGATCCGCGAGATCCGTGCGCAGGTGGATACGCCGCTCGAGTACTTCATCCATGGCGCCCTGTGCGTCGCGTTCTCCGGGCAGTGCTATATCTCGCATGCGGACACGGGCCGCAGCGCCAACCGCGGCGACTGTTCCCAGGCCTGCCGCCTGCCCTACACGCTGACGGATGCGAAAGGCGGCGTCGTCGCCTACGACAAGCACCTGCTGTCGATGAAGGACAATGACCAGAGCCGCAACCTGGAAGCGCTGATCGACGCCGGCATCCGCTCCTTCAAGATCGAGGGCCGCTACAAGGACATGGGCTACGTGAAGAACATCACGGCCCACTACCGCCTCCTGCTCGACGAGATCCTCGAGCGCCGCGCCGGTTTCGTGCGCGCCGCCAGCGGACACACGCAAGTCTTTTTCACGCCGGACGTCGACAAGAACTTCAACCGCGGCCACACCGACTACTTCGCCCAAGGACGCCAGGAAGACATCGGCGCCTTCGATTCGCCGAAGTACCTCGGCGTGCTGGTCGGCGCCGTCACGAAAGTCGGCCCGGATTTCATCGAGATGATGACGGACGCGCCGCTGGCGAATGGCGACGGCCTGAACTACATGAACAAGCGCTCCAGCGTGGGCATCGGGGTCAACACGGTGCAGAAGCTGGGCGAGAGCGACGAGGGCCAGCGCTGGCGCGTGTTCCCGAACGAGCCGGTCAGCGCTTTGCCCGGCCTGAAACCGGGCACGCAGGTCCACCGCAACCGCGACCACCAATGGGAAGCGGCGCTGAACAAGCGCTCGGCCGACCGCAAGGTGTCCCTGCACCTGACGCTGTCGGAGCTCGATGGCGGTCTTGCATTGACCCTGCGCGACGAGGATGGCATCGAAACGAGAACGAGCGCGCAGCTGGCGCTGCAGCGCGCGCACAACGCCGAGCAGGCCGACGCCGCGCTGCGCACCAGCCTGACCAGGCTGGGCAACACGATGTTCGAAGCCGACGGCATCGCGCTGGAACTGTCGCAGCCCTGGTTCGTGCCGGCCGCCGCCATCAACGCGCTGCGCCGCGATGCGGTGGCGGCCCACGAGGCGGCGCGCCTGGCCGCCTGGGAGCGGCCGGAGCGCAAGGCACCAGCCGAGCCGCCCGCCGTCTATCCGGCAACCCAGCTGTCTTATCTCGCCAACGTCTACAACGAAAAGGCGAGGACGTTCTACCGCAAGCACGGCGTCGGCCTGATCGACGCGGCCTACGAGGCGCACCAGGAGCCGGGCGAGGTGTCGCTGATGATCACCAAGCACTGCCTGCGCTTCTCGTTCAACCTGTGCCCGAAGCAGGCCAAGGGCGTGCAGGGCGTGCAGGGCCAGGTCAAGGCCGAGCCGATGACCTTGAGCACCGGCGAGGACACCTACACGCTGCGCTTTGACTGCAAGCCTTGCGAGATGCACGTCGTCGGCGCGATGAAGCCCGGCATCCTGCGCTCGCCGCCGCCGTCCGCCGTGCCCTACAGCCCGCTGACCTTCCATCGGCGCCGGCCGGCATAAACAGGTCCGCGCTGGTCAGTCGCCGGGACGGGCTGCGCTGCGCAGGCGCGCCACGCGTTCCGCCGTCATCGGATGGGTGCTCGTGAAACTGTCGACCGCTTGCCAGAGCCAGTTCGGCGCATCTTCTTCGCTCTCTTCGTCAGCCAGGCCGCCCCCGTCGATGCGCTCGAGCAGGTCGGCCAGCGGCAGCGTCGAGATTCCCCGTTCCCGCAGCAGGGCGATCGCGTACTCGTCCGCTTCGGACTCCATGTCGCGCGAATAGCTCATGCTGGCAAACACGGCAGGCAAGCCGCCCACCGTGCTGAAGTCGCCGAACAGCGCCGCAGCCAATGCCGCGGACAGGGACGAACCGGCCAGGATGCGGGTGCCGTGGCGCATGCGCACGTGGCCGATCTCGTGGGCGAGCACGCCGGCCAGCTGCGCTTTCTGGGCGTCGCCGAATTCGCCAGCCTTGCCGACGACCAGGCGCACCATCAGGTCGGAGACGACGATGGTCCCGCCTGGCAGCGCAATGGCATTCGCACCCAGGCGGTCCGACTTGCGTACCAGCAGCCGTACCGGCGTGTCGGCCGGCGCTACCCGCGCCAGCGCCGCATGGACTTCGGCCAGCCACTCGTCGCTCAGGCGGCTGTCCTGCAGCGTGCGGCTGGCGTGCAGGGCCTTGAGGGCACTCTCGCCCAGGGTCTCGTCGACCGAGGGCGGCAGCGCGGCGGCGATATGGACGGTCGCGGCGGGCACGCCCCAGAACAGCGTCGCCAGGATGAGCGACACCAGCAGTACCAGCGCCAGCAGGGCGGCCCGGTATGCCGGGACAGGCGCACCACGCGCGATGGCCGGTAGCCGAGCGCCACGCGCAGTGCCGTGCCGGTGCCCGCGTCGGCCACTTCGCAGCGCGCGCCGTCGTCGAAATACAGCGTCAGCGCGCCGTGCTCGAAAGGCTCGGCCAGGCGCGTGGTCCGCGTGGGATAGGTTTTTTCGGCTTCGCCATGCAGGAAGAGACGCTCGTCGTCCGCCGTCAGTTCCACGGCATGGGCGCGGGCGCTGCGCCCGTCGAAATAGGTTGCGGCGTGCATGGCGGTCACCAGGAAAGATCGATACCGAGGAGGTCGGCGCTGCTGTCGCCTGCGGCGCCGCCGTCCGTACCGGCGCTCGAGAGGATGTGGTCGAAACCATCGTCGACTTCGAGCGCCAGGTGGGCCAGCCGGTAGCGGTAGGCGCTGACCACCGCGAACGGGCGATACAAGCCAAGGCTCAGCAGGGTCAGGACCAGGTTCTTGAGCTGGAGGCGAGCGTAGCCCCGCGCCGTCAAGGTGGAGACGAAACGGACGCCGGGAAAGCTGGTGCGCGGCAGGCAGAGGTTGAGCGTGCGTACCTGCTGGTACGGGCCGAGCAGCAGGTAGGCCACGACAGCGCTCGCCAGGGAACCGGCCACGCCGATCGCCATGACTGCTGTCTCCGCGGCAAACACTTTTTGCAGCGGGATGCTGAGCAGGCCCAGCCCCATGAAAAGGACGATGAGGCAGGACGCGAGCAGCAGGCCGCGGAGGTAGATCCCGAAGAACGGCCCGGTCGGCAGTTCGGTCGTGGTGTGCTGGTCGCCAAAGGCGACGTGCCCGTACTGGTAGCGCTTCATCGCGGCATACATTGCGGGCCAGCCGAGGTAGAGCAGCACAGGCAGGGCGGACCAGGGGGTCTGCCCCATGACAGCCACCACCACGCCCGGCAGCAGGAAGACGGTAATCGGCGACAGGTAGCTACGGTAGGCGTGGGGGACAGAGCCCGTGAATCGGAAGCGCAACCCGCGCCAGGACGTGTTTCCCAGTCGGAAGCGCAGCGCGCCACGCATCATGTACGGCAGCGCCAGCAGCAGCATGGCGACGCTTGCCAGGCCGAAGACAAGCGAGAAGCCGAAGGCGTAGTTGTACAGCGCAAGCAGCACCACGGCCAGCACGCGCCCACGCAGGATGGCGGTGGGCTGGCCGTGGAAGTCGAAGCGGGCGCCGGCAAGCAGCGTGCTGCGGTCGAAATACGCGAGGCGGCGCACCTTGGCCCAGGCTGAATAGATGCCCAGCGTGGCCAGGCTCAGGAGCAGGTTGACGACCCAGATGCGGAAATATTCCCTTCCGCTGCCGGTGAAGCGAAAGTGAAAGACGCGCGGGAGCGCGGGAGCAGCAAGGGCCAGCGGTGCGCCGGCGTCGGTACAGGAACTGCTCGCAGGGGTGTCGACAGTGAGCATGGGGTGAAATGAATGGTGATTGCGGGCAATATCGCGGTGGCTGGCTAATTTGTCAACAAATATGTACACGGCGGCTCCGTCCGGTCGTGTCCGCGGCGCGACACCCCCTGTCGCGCCGTCGACTACGATGGTTTCTCGACATATATCGATGCCAACAGCGCCCCAGCACCCACCTGGGTGCAACGACAGCGATGGAAATTTCCCTCTGGCAATGGTATAGTTTTTAGAACATAAGCTGCCGGCCACCCGGCAGCAGTCAACCGTCTCCCGAAAGCGCACATGGCAACTCCCCAGGCAGCCCTCGACTTCTCCGACTTCACCCTCAACGATATCCACGTCGGCACGCGCCTGTACACGGCCCTCGTGACGCATGCCCATGCTACCGGCGGGGCTCCCGTCTTCTATTCGGACATCCTCCAGCAGGCGCGCGCGCTCGATGCGAACGACGCCGAACTCCAGCGCGCCGTACCGATCGGCATTGGCATGAAGCTGCTGTTCGTGGAGCGTTTCTGCCTGCTGAACGGCTATCCGACTCTCGCCTGCCTGGCAGTGAGCAAGGCGCGCGGCCGGCCCAGCGAGGGGTACAAGGGCGACTGGGAGGCGGACAAGCAGGCGGTGGCGCAATTCGACTGGTCGACCGCACAGGCGCAGCTGGATGCCTACGTGATCGAAGCCCGGCGTGCCGTCACGCCGCGCAAGCGCCGCACGGAAGCCAAAGCACTGGATCTGCGCTATCAGCACTTCAAGGGCAACCGCCAGGCCTACAGCAAGGTGAGCGACGAGGAGGCGCAAGAGATCCTCACGCTGCTGATCGAGGGCTTCGATGCCGACGCCGCCTACGGGCGCGTGATCGCGGCGCGCGCGCTACTGGCGGGGGCATGATGGACAAGGAACCGAACGAGATGAACGATATGAACACGAACCCGGAGAACAGCCTCGCTGCCTTGAAGCGGGAATGGGACAGCTTCAAGCGCGAGCCGCTGAAACCGGTGGTCGAGAAAGAATGGCGCCTGTTCCTCGACTGGAAGAACAGCGTCCCGATCGCCGAGATGCCGCTCGACCGCTATACGGGCCTGCTCGACGAGGGAGGCCAGCCTTATTTTACTTACCTGATCGAGCGCCAGACCACGCACTGTGGCCGGTTCCGCGCAGCCAGCAGCAACGGTTACGGCGTGTTCCGCACGCGGGCGAAGGCCGGGGCCGGGGCGGCCGGAACCCTGTTCCGGATCGCAGGCCAGGCCAGTGCCGAAGGCAATGCCGAGCCGGTGTCGCAAGCGAAGGCGCAGAAGTATTTCGAGAGCGAGGTGAGGCCGGTGCTGGTCGCGTTGGCCGCTTACGCAGACCGCGACGACCTGAGCCCGCTGGAGATCAACTTCGCCCGCAAGGTCGCCTACATGTACAACCCGGGACGCCTGCTTGCCCTGTACAAGGGCGAGGTGATCCGCAGGATCGGCCGCCTGCTGAAACTTGACGAAGACGAGCTCGAAGGCTACAAGGCAACCGAAGCGATCAAGCGCGCCCTCACGGCCGCCTGGAACATCAGCCCCGAGGATACCTGCACCTGGGACCGCGAAACGCTGCGGTCCTGGGGGCGTGACGGCGACAATGGTCGACTGAGCCTCGAATTCGAGATCAGCCAGAAGCTGACGAATTTCCTGTACCAGCGCTTCGGCACCACCATCGAGTTCGAGCACAAGAACACGATCTTCTACGGTCCGCCCGGCACCGGCAAGACCCACATGGTCACCGAGGCCATCGCCAGGCGCGCCATGCTGGAAGGGCGCGCGCTCGCGGAGATGCGTGAAATCGTCCAGTTCCATCCGAGTTACTCCTATGAGGACTTCATCGAAGGGCTCAAACCCGTCCCCGCCGGCAGCGGCATCGACCTCGTGGTCAAGCCGGGCGTGTTCAAGCTGTTCTGCAAACGCGCGATGGACGCCCTGCGGGCGGACAGGCTGGCGGGAACCGCACCGCGGGCCTTCTATTTCGTGGTGGACGAGATCAACCGCGCGGAACTGTCGCGCGTGCTGGGCGAGGTGCTGGTTTGCCTCGAGGACTCCAAGCGCATCGATGTCGACCGCGAGGGCAGGGAGACCGGACTGCGCGTGAAGACCCAGTACAGCTACCTGGCGAAAGAGGGAGAGGATCCGGACTTCGGCGTGCCCGCCAACGTGGTCTTCATCGGCACGATGAACGACATCGACCGCAGCATCGACAGCTTCGACATGGCGCTGCGCCGTCGTTTCGCCTGGGTGCCGACGGCCTGCGACTACGGGGTCGTGCGCGACACGTTTGGCGACCACAAGCATGCCCAGCGCTACGAAGAGATCTGCCGCGAACTCAACACCTTCATCCGCGAGGGCCTGCAACTGGGCGCCTCGTATGAAATCGGCCATGCCTATTTCATGAAGCTCGCCCAGCGTGGCCTGAGTGCGGCCTCGGTGCGCGACCTGTTCGACACCAGCATCGAGCCGCTACTGGCGGAGTACCTGCGCGCCGAATACAGCGCGGGCGAGGTCAAGGACAGGCTCAAGACCGCACGCGAGATCTTCTCGCTGTCGCGCGCCCCAGGCAAGGCCGCGCCGGCGGCATGATTCGCGTCGAAGACAATTGCCAACGGCGCGCCCTGTCGGAAGCAGCGGATGGCGCGGCCGCGCTGAAGGCGTGCAAGGCTGCGCCCGCGGGACTGACGGTCACCCTCGAGGCCTATCTTGCGGCCGGCAATGGCCTGTTTTCCTTCGGCGGCAAGGATGCGGCGGAAAGCCGGCGCAAGCGGGACGAGGAACTGGTGGTGGCGCTGGGCGCGAGCGCCGATGCCGAGGCCACGATCCAGACCGGCAACTACGTCGGGCGTTTCAGCTTCGGGAAGGTGGCGTTCGATATCGGTTCGCGCTTCGGCGATGCCTTCATGCAGCGCATGCTGAACTTCGCGAACGATATTTTCATCGACGACGGGTTCTCGCCGGGCGCGCGTATCGAGGCCGGGACGATGGACTACGCCCGCGCGCTGCTCTACATGATGTTCGTGCAGGCGCTGGAGAAGGCCTTCCTGCTGGGTTTGCCCAAGGCTTACCGCAGCGTCGCCCGCCATGACCCGGTGGTGCGCGGCCGCATCGACGTGGCGCGCTTGGTGCGCGACGACATTCCCTTCCTGGGCAAGGTGTCGACGGTGGCGCGCGAGCAGCAGGCCAGCGTGGCCATCGTCGACGTGCTCGCGAAAGCGATATCGGTGATCGACCGGAACGGCGGCAAGCGCATGCTGGGGCGCATTGCCCACGTGCGCGCGGACCTGGCCGGGCGCCGGTCCGGCCGGCCCGTGACGCGGGCGACCGTCGCCGCGGCCCAGTCGGACAAGAGCCTGGGCAATCCGATCTTCGCGCCCTACCGAAGGGTGCTGGAGCTGGCGGCCATGATCGTCAGGCTCGACGCGGCCCGCCAGCATCCTACGGGCAGCAGCAGCGCCCCCGGCTTCCTGCTGAACGTGGCCGAGCTGTTCGAAATCTATGTCCGCAAGCTGCTGGCACGCAGTTTCCCGGCCTGGCGGGTGTCATCCCCGGCCATCTTCCTGCACGCCGGGCGCTTCTACGAGCGCAACATCATTCCGGACATCGTCATGGAACACGAGGACGGCGTGCGCGTGGCGGTCTTCGATACCAAGTACAAGCGCATGCACTTCCAGGGCCGCGGTCGCCATGGCGCCGGCGACGTCGACCGCGAGGACTACTTCCAGATCTCGACCTACATGAGCCATTACCGGCTCCATCCGGGCAAGCGCCTGGTGGCCGGCGGTTTGCTGTATCCGCTGGGCGCGGCGCCGGCGCAGCCGCTGTGTCACGACAGCTGGATGGCCGACGCGGAGATCGCATTCGTCGTCGACGGCATTGTGGTGCCGCCACGCCAGGATGGTGAGGACTTCCCCGATGCCGTCGCCGCCGAACGGGCATTCGTGGAGCGTATCGCGGCGCTGCTCGAACCGGGTCGCTAGCAAGACCGGCCTGCGACGTGGCTCGTCGCACTGTCGTCTACGATAGCGCCCTTGCCGACTTCGCAGGAGAGCTGATGACCTTCAACAAGCATGTCCGGGGCGTGGTGGGCACCGAACTGGGCGCCATACAGCAGCGCGGCTTCACCGGTGCGCTCGACGCCCGGCCGGCCCCGCGGCTGCTCTACCTCCTTGCCGACGGCCCCCAGCTTCACGAGGCCGTCGCGGACGGCGCCTTGCCCGCGCAGGACAGCCGTTTTGCCGGCGAGGCCGCCCTTGACGCCTATGCGCTGCCCTTGCTGACCGCCTTCATCGACGAGCGCCGCGTGCGCCGGCCCGCCGCGCCGGAATACCGCTTCGGGGAAGCCCTGGCCGAAGGCATCGAAGCGGCCGGTTCCTACTTCGAACGCTACCTGGTGCGCCTGTTCGAGGGCGCCGATGCCGCACTCGAACGTCACGAAGGCAGGCTGCCGTACGCACTCGGCCTGCGTACCGCGGAGCTCGACATGGCCGTGCACGGCGGTCCGCAGCGAAGCTTCCTGCTCGCCAGCGCCATCTACGATCCCGCAAGCCAGCGCGCCATCCTGGGGGCGATCTTCACTGCGTTCGAAACCTATCAGGCAGCGGCGGGCGAGCGCTTTGGAGAGCAGAACGTGGGGCAGGTGCTGGCCTCCTGCTGGGATGGATTTCGCCAGGCCGTCGCGATGGTGTTGCCGCGGTTCCGGCCGCCGCAGCTGCACGCCGAGCGCGAGTGGGTGGCGCTGGCGCGCTGGCGCAGCCCGACCCGCTTCCAGCTCGTCGGCGACCTGCTGGTGCCGGCGCTGTCCCCGGGCGCGCATGCGCCGGCCGGGCGCGGCTTGCCGCTCGAGCGCACGCTGGTGCATGGGGGCGTGCCGCAAGCGCTGGCAGCGGAGGGCCTGCGCCAGTTCTACCGGTTGCACGGCTTGCCGGCGCGGGTATTGGCGGCGCCGGGCATGCCAGGACGCTGACGCCTTGGCACCGGTCCGCGGCGACACCGGCTGGGTTTCAGGCGCCGCCGCAGCTGTGCTGGCTGTCCGGCAGCGTCCAGGCTTCCCCGGTGCGGCGGTTGAATGCCGCGTATTCCGAGCCGCGGTCGTCGCCAGGCGGGCAATCGGCCGGCACCGAATGCAGGCAGACCAGGACAGGATCCCCCGGCCGGCTGCGGGCGACTTCGGGCTCGGTCTCGTAGGAGACGCCCTGCAGCCCGCTGCGATATTCGATGCGAGTCCCGCTGCCTTCCTGTTCCGCACCGGACACCTCCAGGCGCTGACCGATGCGGGCGATCGAGTCGTGCATGCACTGGCCGCGGCGAAGCGGCAGCGCGCCCGCTGGCGGCTGCGTGTCCAGCAGCAGGGCGATCCGCTGCGTATAGGCCGCGGAGACGCAATCGACCGTCGTGCAGGCGTTGCGCCGCGCCAGCCAGGTGCGCTGTCCGTCCAGCAGGGGCTGGCGCTGCGCTGCCGCGGCCGCCGAGCGCTGCCAGGCATACAAGGCGGCGACCAGCCGGTCCTGGTAGGCCAATGGCGCATCCGCGCAGACGACCCGCTCGGCAAAGACGCGCGCCTGGCTGCAATCGTAGGAAGGAGAGACGGGATTGCCCGGTTCCGGCTCCGCCGCAGGCAGGGCCAGGGCAGTCGCCGCCGGGGGCGCGGTGACGGGGTGTTCAGCCGGCGCTCGCATTTTCGCTATCTCGAGCGGCACGAAATTGCCGGCAATGCCCAGCACGCGCCAGCGGTAGCCGAATTCCTGGCCACTGAAGCTGCTGAAGAAAACGAAGTCCGACCTGCTTGTCGCCGCCGTGACGGCAGGCCCGGAGATCTCGCCGATCAAGGCCCCCACTGGATCGTTCGCACCGTCCGACTGTGCCATGGTGCGGATGTGTTGACGGGCATAGTGGCCGAAGTCCCCGAGCGTCGGGTTTTTATATGCCAGCAGACCGGCGGCGAACAGTGAGGTCAGGAGGAGGGTGGTGGAGCGATGGTTCATGCTGGTCGACATAGTGAAGCTGCGTGCCCGGACGCCAGGCAGGACGAGCGGGGAGGGAACCCCGCAGTATAACGGCGCCAGCATGCGGGAAACTCTCCAATATGCACGACGGCCCGGCATTGATGGTGATATCCCTGTGGCGCGCCCTGGCCCAGGACTGGCGCGGGGAACAAAGCTGGGTCGACCAGGCCCTGGCCGTCACGCCCGCACGCTACCGTCCACGGCCTGCTCGTCGCCGGCGGCGCAGCGGGCATCGCGGCCGCATTCAACACCCCGCTGGCCGGGGTCATGTTCGCCATCGAGGAACTGGGCGCGCGCCGGAGCAGCGTAACAGTGGCCTGATCATCGCGGCGATCGTGCTCGGCGGTCTCGTCGCCGTATCGGTCCATGGCAATGCCACTTGTTTCGGCGTCATCCATACCGGCACGGTCGGCCTGTCGCTGCTGTTGCCGGGGCTGGTGCTCGCCCTGTGCACGGGCCTGGCCGGCGGACTGCTTTCGCGGCTCCTGATCGCGTCGACAGGCGGCCAGGGCGCGACCCCATGAGCCGCCTGCGCGCGCGTCGCCCGGTCCTGTTCGGCGCCCTGTGCGGCTTGCTTGTCGCCGCCATCGGCCTGGTGGCCGCGGGCGCGGCCTTCGGCTCCGGCCATGCCCCCACGCGCGGTATGGTCGATGGGGTGGCGACGATGCCGATGGTGTACGCATTCTTCAAGTTCGTGGCGACCTGGCTCAGCGCCTGGTCCGGCGTGCCGGCAGGGATTTTCGCCCCCCTCTCGCCGTCGGCGCCGCGCTCGGAAACGACGTCGCCCTGCTGTTCTACGGCACCCAGGCACCGGCACTGATCGCCCGGGCATGGTGGGATTCTGGCGGCGGCAACCCAGGCGCCGCTGACGGCCTTCATCATCGTCATGGAAATGGTGGATGGCCACTCGATGGTGCTCAGCCTGATGGCCTGCGCGCTGGTGTCGAGCATGCTGGCGCGCGTCTTCAGCCCGCCGCTGTACCCGGCGCTGGCACGCATGCAGATGGCGCGTGCGGACACGGCGGGTGACTGGCGCCGCGCAGGCCCGGGCCGGCAAACCCTTGTGGAGCGTGAAGCCCGGCCTGCTGCCGGTCCCGATTTCGTCGCGGGCTCCGCTGCAGGATTGGGAACAACAACACGCAAACGCCTACTCGACCTGCGGATTTGCAAAATAACAATAGGCGGTCCGGGGCCTGAAAGCAGGCACCACAGTAGGTGCAGCAAACACAAGCTCGTCGTTCAATGGACAGTCGATCCGGTCTATGCCGCTACCATCGGGCGACCAGGTCGCCAGGTTTTTGCCCAGCGGACCGGCGATTGGCGCCCATTGCGCAAGTTGCTGGATCGTGGACCAGGCGGCCCGCCTCATCGTACGATCTGTCAGATTGTTGAAGCGTCCCACCTCGTTGATCATGGTGCAGTACTCGAAGAGTGGCGGTACCGCCGGACCGTTGCTATTGCAGCCCCCGTTGTATTGTTGTGCGACAAGCACGTTGGTGGGCATCAGTGTCCTTCCCCGATACATGCCTCCCCAGCTGAAATAGCCCAGGTAGCCGGCTGAATAATTATCATAAGCCATGTAGCCAGGATTGTTCGTCGTCCCCGTTTGCGGCGTTGCCGCTTGCCCGAACAGCGCCAACGCCCGTTCAGTGTTTTGCGGACGCGAAACCCCATATCTGCGGGTAAGGGCAGGCTCGTTGCCGACAAGAAAAAGGATGCCCGCCATACGGAGTGCGTCCCGCTGCCCATCCGCCACCGCAGCATCGAGGTAGGCATCTGTTTCTCTTCGCGGGCATGAAAAAACGCGGGTACGGCATAAGTCGAACATCGTCATCGACGCAGCTGACCATTCGTGGGCGGCTGCCGACCTCAGGTAAGCTTCGGCGCGCCGGAGCGAAACGCGCTCGGACTGGCTGATCTGGACCGGGTCTTCAGGTGACCGTCGCGATGCCAGCTTGGGTCCGAGCTCGAAGAGCACGAGCATCGCTGCCAGTTGCTGGGCAGGCTCATAACCGGCATCGGCCAGTCGCTGTAGCCGTTGACGGCTCGGAAGGCTATCGATGAGGTTGGCACCAGGCCTGCAGACTGCCCATACCGTGTCGAACACAATGGCAAGTTCACCGCCAGCCTCCGCATCGGCTTGCACGGATCGGACGAGTTGCGCATCGCTGGCCAGTAGCGAACAAAATCCCAGCAAATTCTGGAACTTGGCGATCTCGCGGATTTTGAGGCCATAGGCATAGTTGTCCGCGACCGCTTCGCCACCAATCAAGCGCTTGTACCATGGCGTGGTATCGTCGGCACGAGCGGGATCGATATCGCCGTCGAACCCGAAAAAACACGAAAGGGCCGGACTGGCGCAAAGCCGTTCCATGTCCTGCACCAGGAGAATGCGGGATTTCGGGGCGTCCTGTGCGTTCCCGCCGTCATCGGCGGCGCAGGCCTCGCCCAGGACGATGCCGACGACACGATGGAGCCGGTTGAACGTGGGGGCGCCACTCAGGCCCGGTGAAGTCTGCATTGTGGCGTTACGAGAGATGCCGTAAGCGTTGGAGCAACGCCCACTGGCCATGTCGGCACGTAGTACGCCGCGTGCGGTGTCGATCGTGTTTGCCGAACCGGGTTGCACGGCATCCGATCCCCGATATCCCGCGGCATACACGGGTTCGTTGTCGGATGCCTTGCGCGCAAGCGTAGCGAAGGGCCAGCCTGGCCGACCGATCTTCTCGGCGGCCGACGGCAGGCCGAGAACGATGTAGTCGCGGTCCGCCTGACGAGGGCCTGATATCGTGAGCGAAAACCGGTTGGCCGGGTCTCCGCGCCAATAGAAATCGATTCGACATGCTTTATTTGGGTCCGCACCGGCGGCCGATGCACAGACCGCGTAGCTCTTATCAGTGAAAAGGTGCGCGGCCGTCAGGACGTGCCCCGCGGCTGATATGAGCGTGCCAGTGCCGCGCTCCGGATCCACGGCATCGAGAGGCGATCCTTTTGCGCCGACGCGTACTTCAACGATGCCGATCACGTCCTTGTCACGTTGATTCAACATCCAGTCGTCGCCGGTCTGGGCGCTGACGGCCTGGGGCAGACCCAGCATCAGGCCGAATGCGAGGAGATATGAGCGCATCTTCGCTCCCCAGGAATTACCGAAAAAAGCTTTGTGTGCGAACCGAATGAATGACGCGGTCCGCAAAATGGTTTCCGATGACTCGACGCGAAACCGCCTGGGCTACGTCGACGGGCCTGACGAGCGCGCCGTTCACACTTTGAACCACGGCTCCGCGGAAACCCTGGTTTCCTCCCACCACATGGTATGAGCGCTTGTTACCAGCCCCCACCTGTACTTTCGTGACAAAGGCAACATGACCTTGGCCGACACTTGGACAATTTACGGTAACTGTACCTGTTTTCGCCCAGACGACCAGATCGCCTTCACGCGGGTCCATGGTCGCTTCGCTGCCCCAGCAGCGGAACGAACCGGAAGACGCGTTCCGCGTGCCAAGTGCACGAGTCTGGTTATCGAAGATGATGACGTTGGCTGCGCGCACGCGCGACCTCGAAATGCACCAATTGGCAAAGGCCGCGCACCATGGCGTTTCGTCCCCCGCATAGGGTTTTAATCCATTGCCACGAAAAAAGCCAACCACGACCGGATTGAAATAGTTATTCTTTTCCCAATCGTAAGCGAAAAATTTCAGGAATCCCGGCTGGGCCAATCGAGGCTGTTTTGCCTGAGCCGCGATGTCCCTGATATCGGCGATTACAGCATCAGGCAAAATTCCTTCGCGCAGGGCGGCAAAATAATAGGCGACGTCGATCGGTCGGCAATCAAACGGCGCACCGCGCAAAAGCACGCCACTAATTGCCTTATAGGTTTCAGGCGGCGACGTGGACCCGAAATTCTTGTTGGGGTCAGGCGATCGGAACATCCCATCCTGGAACTCTTGCGGGAAATCATCGAATTTTTCCATTCCTTCGGCAGAAATGCCATTGTTTGCCTGGGCAAAGACCGGGCGCAAGGCTAGGGAAACAGACATCGCGAGCAATCCGCCAATCGCATTTCTACGATGATTCATCATAATGTCCCCCGATAGTCGGCCAGACAATTCTGCCTCTTTGTAAATACAAGCGCAATACAATTCGGATGGAGAATCGTTCACGAGTCGCTGCACAGGTCGGGTGCTGGTCGTCCGGCTCCTCGAAGGGCGGCATCTGGTCCGCGGCCCTCGCGACGATGCCGAGCCGATGCGCCGCGCCGCGTGCCTGTCCGGGTTCAGGCGGGCAGGGCGGACCTTCAGGAGCGCATCGCCTCGGGCTGGCGGTGCTGAACCAGAGCGCGGGGAGCGTCTGCCAATTCCGGCGCGCGGCTTCGCCACGGCGGGGCGATGGGTCCCTTCATTGCAGCCACCGGCCTTGATGAACCCTGCGGATCGAGCCGCTGACTCGCGGTAACGGCCCCCAGAGGCCCATGCACCTGGTCCGGCCGACCTGCCTCCCCCACACCCGCCCACATCTTTCACCTTTGCCGTGCGCCCGAAACCACGGATAATGGCCGATCCCCGTTTTGCGTACTCATTTGGACATCCCCCATGGAAATCAAAGTCAACTTCCTCGATAAACTGCGCCTGGAAGCCAAGTTCGACGACTTCACCGTCATCGCCGACCAGCCCATCCGCTACAAGGGCGACGGTTCTGCGCCCGGTCCCTTCGACTACTTCCTGGCGTCGTCTGCCCTGTGCGCGGCCTATTTCGTGAAGTTGTACTGCAATACCCGCGACATCCCGACCGAAAACATCCGGCTTTCGCAGAACAATATCGTCGACCCGGAAAACCGCTACAAGCAGATCTTCAAGATCCAGGTCGAGCTGCCGACCGACATTTCGGAAAAGGACCGCCAGGGCATCCTGCGTTCGATCGAGCGCTGCACGGTCAAGAAAGTGGTGCAGGAAGGGCCGGAATTCGTCATCGAGGAAGTCGAGAACCTGGACGCCGATGCCCAGGCGCTCTTGACCCTGCAGCCGGATGCGCAGGCCGCCACTTATATTCCCGGCAAGGACCTGCCGCTCGAGCAAACGATTGCCAACATGTCCTCCATGCTGGCGAGCTGGGGCATCAAGATCGAAATCGCTTCCTGGCGCAATATCGTGCCGAATGTCTGGTCGCTGCATATTCGCGATGCCCATTCGCCGATGTGCTTCACCAACGGCAAGGGCGCGACCAAGGAAAGCGCATTGGCCTCGGCCCTGGGCGAATACATCGAACGCCTGAACAACAACCACTTCTATGCCGGCGTGTACTGGGGCGAAGACATCGCCAATGCCGATTTCGTCCATTACCCGAACGAGCGCTGGTTCAAGCCGGGGCCAAACGATGCGGTCCCCGCCGGGATCCTCGACGAATACTGCCTGGAAGTCTACGACCCGGACGGCGAACTGCGCGGCTCGCACCTGGTCGATACCAATTCGGGTAATGCGAAGCGCGGCATCGTCTCGCTGCCCTACCAACGTTTGTCGGACGGCGCAACCGTGTATTTCCCGTCGAATCTGGTCGAAAACCTGTATGCCAGCAATGGCATGAGCGCCGGGAATACGCTGGCCGAGGCGCAGGTGCAATGCCTGTCCGAGATATTCGAGCGCGCCGTGAAACGCGAGATCCTGGAAGGCGAACTGGCCCTGCCCGATGTACCGCAGGAGGTGCTGGCGAAATACCCTGGCATCGTCGCCGGCATCAAGGGCCTGGAAGAGCAGGGTTTCCCGGTATTGGTAAAAGACGCGTCGATGGGCGGTCTGTATCCGGTGATGTGCGTCACCCTGATGAATCCGCGCACGGGCGGCGTGTTCGCCTCGTTCGGCGCGCATCCGAGTTTCGAAGTGGCGCTGGAACGCAGCCTCACGGAATTGCTGCAGGGACGCAGTTTCGAGGGCCTGAACGATTTGCCGCAGCCCACCTTCGCCAGCGAAGCCGTGACGGAACCCTATAACTTCGTCGAGCACTTCATCGATTCCAGCGGCGTGGTGTCGTGGCGCTTCTTCAGCGCCAAAGCCGATTTCGATTTCGTCGAGTGGGATTTCTCCGGCGAAGGCAAGGATTCGAATAGCCAGGAAGCTGCCACCCTGCTCGGTATCCTCGCAGAGATGGGCAAGGAAGTGTATATGGCCGTGTACGACGAACTCGGCGCGACGGCCTGCCGTATCCTGGTTCCCGGTTATTCGGAAGTCTATCCGGTGGAAGACCTGGTCTGGGACAACACGAATAAAGCCCTGCTGTTCCGCGAAGATATCCTCAACCTGCATCGTCTCGACGATGACCAGCTGGCGGCGCTGCTGGAACGCCTGGAGAACAATGAGCTGGACGAGTACTCCGATATTGCCAGCCTGATCGGCATCGAGTTCGACGAGAATACCGATTGGGGCCAGCTGACGGTGCTCGAACTGCGCCTGCTGATCAACCTCGCGCTGAAACAGTTCGAGGACGCCCACGAACTGGTCGGCGCCTTCCTGCAATACAACGACAACACGGTTGAACGCCGCCTGTTCTACCAGGCGCTGAACGTGGTGCTCGAAGTGGTGCTGGACGACGAGCTGGAACTGGGCGACTACGTGCACAACTTCCGCCGCATGTACGGCGACGTGCGCATGGATGCGGCGCTGGGCTCGGTCGATGGCAGTGTGCGCTTCTTCGGCCTGGTGCCGACCAGCATGGCGCTCGAGGGCCTCGACCGCCACCATCGCCTGCTCGACAGCTACCGCAAGCTGCATGCGGCGCGTGCCAGGTCTGCGGCCGCGAAATAGACAGGCAAGGCGTCAATGACAAGGCCCACCTCATGCGTGGGCCTTTTTTTATTTTGCCGTCAATTGGCGCTTCGCGTCGAACCCATCGGTGAAATGCAATTAAGAGATTCCCGGGAGTATTTAAAGTGGATTATATTCACTCATCTATACAAATTCAATGCGTCGCGATTATATCGACCGCCCGGGCTTACTCCGAATGCGGCGTATCCGCACCTCGCCATTCTGCTAGGGCGGCCCGGAACCGTTGTAGACAATCGCTTCATGACATGCCGCACAGAGGGAGTGAGATTGCACGAAAGCTGATGGGATTGCCGCTTGGAATGCATATTTTATCTACGTCCAAAGAATATCGGGAGCGGGCTGCGGCATTTACACGACAAGCGCCACACGATTAAAACTTCGATTGCTAAGTCAGCTTTTCATATTTACACTTGCGCAGCCGTTACAGCGGCAAAGAGGCGTTTTTACAAAAAACGTGCACGCGTCCAGAGAGCGCGCGGCATTTTCATAAGCGTTATTCACGGAGACTTAAATGACCAAGCAAGTTGCAAAGAAACTGAGCATGTGTGTTGTTGCCGCCGCAGTCACCATCCTGTGCGGCTCGGCCAATTCGGCCAGCGCCCCGGCAGACGAGAACGTCCGCGTCATCGTGTCCTTCAAGGCCGGCGCCAAGACGGCGATGAAATCGGTGGCCGGTAGCCTCAACGGCACGGTGAAGAGCGAAATCTTCGGCACCAACGCCGTGTCGATGGAAGTGCCGCGCAGCGCACTGAAAGGACTGGAGAACAATCCGAACGTCGAGTTCATCGAAGAAGACTTCAAGCGCTATCCGCTGGCGCTGACGACCCCTTCGACCGGCACGCCGTACTACACCGGCCAGCAAGTCCCTTACGGCATCAAGATGGTTCAGGCCGACGTGTTGCCAGACACGAACGCCGCCAACCGCAAGGTCTGCATCATCGACTCCGGCCTCGACCGCTCGCACGAAGACCTGTCGGGCAACACCATGACCGGCGAATACGATTCCGGTACCGGCTGGTGGTATACCGACACCAACAGCCACGGTACCCACGTGGCCGGCACCATTGCCGCCATCAACAACAGCGGCGTGGGCGTGGTCGGCGTGAACGCCAACCGCCGCATCAAGCTGCACATCGTGAAGGTGTTCAGCGCCAGCGGCTGGGCCTATTCGTCCGACCTGGCCACCGCCGCCAACAAGTGCAAGGCCGCCGGCGCCAACGTCATCAGCATGTCGCTGGGCGGTTCGGGCTCGAGCACGACCGAGTCGAACGCGTTTGCCAACATCGCGGCGGCCGGCATCCTCTCCATCGCCGCAGCCGGCAATGCGGGCAATTCGTCGCAGTCCTACCCGGCCGGCTACAGCAGCGTGGTGTCGGTGGCGGCGGTCGACGAGTACAAGCAGTGGGCCAGCTTCTCGCAGTACAACAGCAAGGTCGAACTGGCCGGCCCTGGCGTGCAGGTCTATTCGACCCTGCCGGTCGCCAAGGGCAGGTACGGCTACATGAGCGGCACCTCGATGGCAACGCCGCACGTCGCTGCTGTTGCCGCACTGGTGTGGAGCTACTTCCCGACCTGCACCGCGTCGCAGATCCGTACCTCGCTGGCAAACAGCGCCCAGGACCTGGGCACGGCCGGCCGCGATACGCGCTACGGCTACGGCCTGGTGCAAGCCAAGACGGCCTACGACCGCATCCGCTCGCTGGGCTGCGGCCGCTGATCGGGGTAACCGGACGGGAGCCGGCGCAATCGCTGGCTCGCAAGGAGGACGCTTCGGCGTCCTTTTTTTTCGTGCGCGGCTCGCGACTTCGGCGCCGCCACATGTCGCTGGCAAGCTTGTCGGCACCGCTCGCTCGCCAGCCTGGGCCCCGCCAGGAATCGCTTGTCCTTCCCGATACTTTAGGCTTAAAGTATCTGCAGCACGACAGTATGGTCATCACCTGCGACACGGCGCGAGCGCCGTCGTCGCGCCCACCACTGGCCGGAGACACCATGAGCGGAACCGCTTACCTGGATACGTTTGCGCAAGACAATCTGCCGCCGGTTGAGGCGTGGCCGGAGCTGCTGTTCGATCTTCCCGAGCTGCGCTATCCCGAGCGCCTGAACTGCGCCGCCGAGTTGCTCGACGCGATGGTAACGCGCGGCTTCGGCGCGGCGACGGCGATCCGCGGCGCGCAGCTGGCCTGGACCTATGCCGAGCTGCTCGAAGTCGTCGACCGCATCGCCGGCGTGCTGCGTGGTGAGATGGGGCTGGTTCCCGGCAACCGGGTGCTGCTGCGCGGCGCCAACAATCCGATGATGGCGGCCTGCGTGCTGGCGGTGTGGAAGGCGGGCCTGATCGCCGTACCCACCATGCCGCTGCTGCGCGCCAGGGAGCTGGCCACCATCGTCAAACTGGCGCGGGTGGACGCGGTGCTGTGCGCCGCCGACCTGCGCGCGGAACTCGACCTCGCCTGCGCCGACCGAGAGACTGCGCCGCGCGTGCTCACCTTCAACGACGGCGCACCGGTCTCGCTGGAAGCGCTGATGGCGGCGATGCCGCCGCGCTTCGAGGCGGTCGCTACCTGCGCGCAGGACGTGTGCCTGCTCAGCTTTACCTCCGGCACCACCGGCCGGCCGAAGGGTACGATGCATTTTCATCGCGACGTGCTGGCGATCTGCGACTGCTTCCCGCGCTCGATGCTGGCCACAAATCCGGATGACGTCTTCATCGGTTCGCCGCCGCTGGCGTTTACCTTCGGCCTGGGCGGCCTGCTGCTGTTCCCGCTGCGCTATGGTGCCTCGACGGTGCTGCTGGAAAAGTTGACGCCGGACGCGCTGCTGGCCGCAATTGCCCGCTACCGCGCCACGGTCTGCTTCACCGCGCCCACGTTTTATCGCCAGATGGCGCCGCTGGCCGCCAATTACGACCTCGCCAGCCTTACCCGTAGCGTATCGGCCGGCGAAGCGCTGCCGCTGGAAACGCGCCAGGCCTGGCAGCGTGCCACCGGTCTCGCCATGATCGACGGGATCGGCGCGACCGAGATGCTGCACATCTTCATCTCCGCCGCAGGTGCCGACATTCGCCCCGGTGCCACCGGCCGCCCGATTCCCGGCTACCGGGCCTGCATCTGGACGAGGACGGCAACCCGGTCGGCCCCGGCGTGACCGGGCGCCTTGCCGTCAAGGGCCCGACCGGCTGCCGCTACCTGGCCGACGAGCGCCAGCGCGACTATGTGTGCAATGGCTGGAACCTGACCGGCGACGCTTACCAGGTGGACGAGGATGGCTATTACTGGTTCCAGGCGCGGGTGGACGACATGATCATCTCGGCAGGCTACAACATCGCCGGGCCGGAGATCGAGGACGTGCTGCTGCAGCACCCGGCCGTGGCCGAATGCGGCGTGGTCGGCGCGCCCGATCCGGAACGGGGGCAGGTGGTCACGGCCTACGTGGTGCTGCGCGCCGGCGGCGAGGGGAGCGCAGAGATGACGAAAACCCTGCAGGACTACGTCAAGGGCGTCGTCGCCCCTTATAAATACCCGCGCCGCATCGAGTTCCGGACAGCCTTGCCGCGCACCGAGACGGGCAAGCTGCAGCGCTTCAAGTTGCGCCAGGAAGCGCGCGAGCTCACGCAGCAGGGCGCCGCGCCATGAAGATCGTCTGCATCGGCGGCGGCCCGGCTGGCCTGTATTTCGCCCTCCTGATGAAAAAGGCGGATCCCGCCCACGAGATCACCGTCATCGAGCGCAACCGTCCCTACGATACCTTCGGCTGGGGCGTGGTGTTCTCGGACCAGACCCTGGGCAACCTGGTAGCCGCCGACGAGCCCACCGCGCGCACCATCCTGCAATCCTTCAACCACTGGGACGACATCGACGTCCACTTCAAGGGCCGCACCATCACCTCCAGCGGCCATGGCTTTTGCGGCATCGGCCGCAAGCGCCTGCTGAACATCCTGCAGGCGCGCTGCGAGGAACTCGGCGTGCGCCTGGAGTTCGAGACCCAGGTGGAGGAGGACGCGGCCGTCGCCAGCCGGTATGGCGCCGACCTCGTCGTCGCCTGCGACGGCATCAACAGCCGGGTGCGCGCGCGCCATGCCGCCACCTTCCAGCCCGATGTCGACAGCCGCCACTGCCGCTACGTATGGCTCGGCACAAAGAAGAAATTCGAGGCTTTTACTTTCGCCTTCGAGGAAACCGAGCATGGCTGGTTCCAGGCCCATTGCTACCAGTACGACGGCGACACCTCGACCTTCATCGTCGAGACGCCGGAAGCGGTCTGGCGCCGCGCCGGCCTGGATCAGATGAGCCAGGAGGAGAGCATTGCCTTCTGCGAGCGCCTGTTCGCCGCATACCTGGGTGGCCATCGCCTGATGAGCAACGCGTCGCAGGGGCGCGGTTCCAGCATGTGGATCACGTTCCCGCGCATCGTCTGCCGCGAGTGGGTGCACTGGAACAGTGTCGACGGGCGGCGCGTGCCGACCGTGCTGATGGGCGACGCCGCCCACACCGCGCACTTCTCGATCGGTTCCGGCACCAAGCTGGCGCTGGAGGATGCGATCGAACTGGCGCGCAGCTTTGCCGACGCCGACGGCGCCGATATCGGGGCGGCACTGGCGCGCTACCAGGAAGTGCGGGCGGTCGAGGTGCTGAAGATCCAGAGCGCGGCGCGCAATTCGATGGAGTGGTTCGAGAACGTGGCGCGCTATACGGCCCTGGAGGCCGAGCAGTTCGCCTATTCGATGCTCACGCGCAGCCAGCGCGTGTCGCATGAAAACCTGCGCCTGCGCGATCCCGCCTATGTGGTCCGTTTCGAGGAATGGATCGCGCGCCGCGCGCATGCCCAGGCCGGCCTGCCCCCCGCGGGGGCCGATGCCGCCGATGCTTACGCCGTTTCGGGCGCGCGGCACGCTGTTGAAGAACCGGATCGTCGTCTCGCCGATGGCGCAGTACTCAAGCGTCGATGGCGTCGCCGGCGACTACCACCTGGTGCATCTGGGCAGCCGCGCGCTGGGCGGCGCCGGCATGGTCTTCGCCGAGATGACCTGCGTCTCGGCGGACGCCCGCATCACGCCCGGCTGCCCCGGCCTGTACGCGCCCGAGCACACGGCCGCATGGAAGCGCATCGTCGACTTCGTGCATGCGGGCAGCGACGCGAAGATCGCCATCCAGCTCGGCCACGCCGGCGCCAAGGGCTCGACCCGGCGCGCCTGGGACGGCACCGACCTGCCGCTGGAAGAGGGCAACTGGCCGCTGGTCTCCGCATCCAGCCAGCAGTACCTGGAGGGCGTGTCGCAATGGGCGCGCGAAGCCACGCGCGAAGACCTGGAGCGCATCCAGCGCGACTTCGTGCGCGCGACACGCGAGGCGGCGAAAGCCGGTTTCGACTGGCTGGAGCTGCACTGCGCGCATGGCTACTTCCTGTCGAGCTTCATCTCGCCGCTGACCAACCGGCGCGGCGACGAATATGGCGGCAGCCTGCAAAACCGCTGCCGCTACCCGCTCGAGGTGTTCGCCGCCGTGCGCGCCGCCTGGCCGCTCGACAAGCCGATCAGCGTGCGCCTGTCCGCCCACGACTGGGTCGAGGGGGACTCACGCCAGCCGACGCCGTCGCGGTGGCGCGCCTGTTCAGGAGGCTGGCGCCGACATGATCGATGTCTCCTCCGGCCAGGTCAGCAAACTCGAAAAGCCCGTGTATGGGCGCATGTTCCAGACGCCGTTCGCCGACCGCATCCGCAACGAGGTTGGCATCGCGACGATTGCCGTCGGTGCCATTTTCGAGGCCGACCACGTCAACAGCATCATCGCCTCGGGCCGCGCCGACCTGTGCGCCATCGCGCGGCCCCACCTGGCCGACCCGGACCTGGACGCTGCACGAGACGGCCAAGCTCGGCTACACGGACATCGCCTGGCCGAAGCAGTATTACGCCGGCAAGCTGCAGCTCGAACGCAACCTGGAACGCGAACGCCAGATCGCCGCGGCGGGAGCCGGGCTGTCGCCGCAGGAAGTGGCGGCCAGGCTGCTCGAGGGTTAAGCGCATGGAACGACGAGCCACGAACATGGGAGCCAACGGATCGTCCGCTACCGACGATGCGGCACCGGCCGAACTCGACGTCGAAAGCCGCCTCACTGACGACAACCACGACGCACTCAAGCTGTGGCTGCGCATGCTCTCGTGTACCACCCGCATCGAAGCGCAAGTGCGCTCGCGCCTGCGTACCGAATTCGGCATCACGCTGCCGCGCTTCGACCTGATGGCCCAGCTCGACCGTCATCCCGAAGGGCTGCGCATGGGCGAGCTGTCGCAACGGATGATGGTCACGAGCGGCAACGTGACCGGCATCGTCAACCTGCTGGAAGAAGAGGGCCTGGTGGTGCGCGAGCCGGCAGCGGGCGACGGCCGCGCATACCAGGTCAGGCTCACGCCAAACGGGCGGCGCGCGTTCAAACGCATGGCCGCGCGCCACGAAGCCTGGATCGTCGAGCTGTTGAAGGGCCTTGGCGAGCACGAGCGCGGCACCTTGCTCCGCTTGCTGTCGACACTGAAAGCGGGGCTCAGCACCCCTGAACAAACCTAGGAGAACGAATGCGTTACCTCGCAGGCGAACCGCAGCAGCTGGCGGGCAACCGCACCAGCCTTGCCGGCTACCAGCCACACCACTTCCAGTTGAGCGTGGCGCAGGGCGTGGCCACGCTCACGCTGGACCGTCCCGAGCGCAAGAACCCGCTCACCTTCGAGTCGTATGCCGAACTGCGCGACCTGTTCCGGGCGCTCAGCCTTGCCGACGACGTCAAGGCGGTGGTCATCACGGGTGCGGGCGAAAATTTCTGTTCCGGCGGCGACGTCCACGAGATCATCGGCCCGCTGACCAAACTGGACATGCCGGGCCTGCTCACCTTCACGCGCATGACGGGCGACCTGGTGAAAGCCATGCGCGCCTGTCCGCAACCAGTCGTCGCGGCCATCGACGGCGTCTGCGCCGGCGCCGGGGCAATCCTGGCGCTGGCATCCGACATCCGCTACGGCACCGCGCGCAGCAAGACCGCTTTCCTGTTCACGCGGGTCGGCCTGGCCGGCTGCGACATGGGCGCCTGCGCGCTGCTGCCGCGCGTGATCGGCCAGGGCCGCGCCGCGGAACTCCTCTACACGGGGCGCAGCATGGGCGGCGAGGAAGCCGAGCGCTGGGGTTTCTTCAACCGCCTGTGCGCGCCCGAGAGCGTGCTGCCTGAAGCCCGGGCCTTCGCCGCGCTTCTCGCCACCGGCCCGACCTTCGCCCACGGGATGACCAAGAAAATGCTGCATCAGGAGTGGAACATGGGCGTCGACGAGGCCATCGAAGCCGAAGCGCAGGCACAGGCGATCTGCATGGCCACCAACGATTTCCATCGGGCCTACCACGCCTTCGTGGCCAAGGAAAAGCCGCAGTTCGAAGGCAACTGAGAGGAGCCCGCATGCCTGATACCGATTACCTGGACTGGCCCTTTTTCGAACCGCGCCACCGCGCGCTGGCGCTGGAACTCGACGCCTGGGCCGCGCGGCACATCGCCCAGGGGCACGATCATGATGTCGATGCGGCCTGCCGCGCCCTCGTGAAACAGCTGGGCGAAGCCGGCTGGCTCGGGCATGCGATCGGCGGGCGCGCCTACGGTGCCTTCGGCGACGCCATCGATACGCGCGCCATTTGCCTGATCCGCGAAACCCTGGCGCGCCATGCGGGACTGGCCGACTTCGCGTTTGCCATGCAGGGGCTGGGCAGCGGCGCCATCACCCTGTTCGGCAGCGAAGAGAACCGGCGCGACTACCTGCCGCGGGTGGCGCGCGGCGAAGCCATCGCCGCGTTTGCCCTGTCCGAGCCCGACGCCGGTTCCGACGTGGCTGCACTAAGCTGTACGGCCACGCTTCAGGGCGACGGTTACGTGCTCGACGGCGAGAAGACGTGGATTTCGAATGGCGGCATCGCCGATTTCTATGTGGTGTTCGCGCGTACGGGCGAAGCGCCCGGCGCGCGGGGTATTTCCGCCTTCATCGTCGATGCCGATGTGCCGGGCTTCGAGATCGCCGAACGCATCGACGTCATCGCCCCCATCCGCTGGCGCGCCTGCGCTTCACTGGCTGCCGCGTGCCCGCCTCGAAGCGGCTGGGGGCGCCGGGGCAGGGCTTCAAGGTGGCGATGGCCACGCTCGACGTCTTCCGCACGTCGGTCGCCGCCGCCGCCCTGGGTTTTGCCCGCCGGGCGCTGGATGAAGCGCTGGCACGCGCCACCTCGCGCAAGATGTTCGGCAAGACCCTGGCCGACTTCCAGCTGACCCAGGCCAAGCTGGCGCAGATGGCGACCGGGATCGATGCCGCCGCGCTGCTGACCTACCGCGCGGCCTGGCAGCGCGACAGCGGCCGGCGCGTGACGAAAGAGGCGGCGATGGCCAAGCTCACCGCCACCGAGACGGCGCAACAGGTGATCGACGCGGCCGTGCAGATGTTCGGCGGCCTGGGCGTGGTCAGCGAGCAGCCGGTCGAGCGCCTGTACCGCGAAATCCGCGCGCTGCGCATCTACGAAGGCGCGACCGAGGTGCAGCAGCTGATCATCGCGCGCGAACTGCTGGCCGTGGCGGCCGCCATTGGCTGACCGCGGCCGCGAACACATGGACTGAAGGCAGAGCATGGAATTCTTGCAACCAGAGGGGTGGCCCAGGCCGCGTGGCTATTCGAACGGCGTGGCCGCCTCGGGCCGGATGGTATTCGTCAGCGGCATGGTGGGCTGGGACCGCGAGGGCGTGTTCCGTACCGACGACTTCGCCGACCAGGTGCGCCAGGCGCTCGAGAACGTGGTCGCCGTGCTGCGCGCGGGCGGCGCGGGGCCCGAACACATCGTGCGCATGACCTGGTACGTGCTCGACAAGAAGGAATACGTCGCGGCTTACCCGGCAATCGGCGCGGCCTACCGCGACATCATCGGGCGCCACTATCCGGCGATGAGCGCCGTGCAGGTGGCGGGCCTGGTCGAGGACCGGGCGCGCGTGGAGATCGAGGTGACGGCGGTCGTGCCTGCGTGACGCGGGTGCCCGCGGCGGGCGCTATCCGGCGCCGCCAGCTCCTTCATCTGGCTCCGCCTCGCGCAGGCGCGCCGGCCACAGGAAGCGTGGCAGGGACAGGCGCAGTTCGTCGTCCGTCTGGTCGGGCACGCCGCGCAGGTCCAGGCGCCACTCGCGCAGGATCGCGCCACCGCGCACCTCCAGGTAGACTTCGTCCTCGTAGATGAGGCGTGACGGGTAGCTCACATGGCGCCGCTCGCCGCGCGTCGCCTTCAGCAGACCGTCCACCCAGCTTGCCGGCACCGGCGCCGGCACGCCCGGAAACAGCACCACCAGCGGCGCTTGGACAGGGCAGCGCAGGTCCGCCAGGCAGAAGTGGCCGTTGGCGACGATCCAGCTGGCCGTGTAGCCTACGGCGTTGCAGGGCCAGGCCGGAAAGCGCGGCCAGTCCGGCCAGTTCTTCAGAAAGCCCTCGAGCGGATAACCGGTCAGTTCATAGTCCTGGCCATCGATGTGCACGCGTTCGGGGAAGGCATTGCTCATGGCGCGCTGCTTTCCCGTGCAGCCGGCGCGAAGGCGCGGCAGGCCAGCGAGGCGATGAAGTCAATGCCGCCGGCGTCGATGTCCTCGTGCGCCAGCAGGGTGTCCACGACCTCGCCCGCGCGATACCCACCGGCCAGGGCGTCGACCACGCCGGCGTCGTCGCAGCGGGCACCGTGGCGCAGCAGCAGGGCGACCATGTCGGCGCGCGGGCGGATGAAATCCGGCTCGCCGCCGTAGAGGTCCCGGGGCTGTGCGGAAAACGCCGCCGTCAGCGCCACGCAGGCGTGCGCCTGCACGTCGGCGCCCGCCGCCAGCACCGCCTCGACCATCGTCTCGTCGAGCGAGACCACGGCGGCAGCGAGTACTTCCGCCCCGCGTGCATCGGCCCCGCGTCCGAGCAGGTGCTCGAAGGCGTCGAAGGCGAGGTGGCGCGCGGCGGCAGCCAGCGCGGCGGGACCGGCAGCGTCCAGGCTGGCCCCTTGCTCCAGCAGGAAGTCGAGCATCGCGATCCTGTCGGCGCCGGCCGCCGCTTGCAGTGCCGTTGCCAGCACCGCGGCGCGCGCGGAAGCGGCGCCCAGCAGCAGCTGCATCACATGCTCGTCCTCGCCTTGCCGGGCGGGCGTGTCCTCGTCGCTGCCGGGGCCCGCCGCCGCGGCGGCAAGCGCCGCCGCGCCGTCGGCGGCCAGCGGATCGGCGCCGTTACCGAGTGCCAGCGCCACCGCATCCGGCGAACCGTGACGGCAAGCCATCGCCAGGAAGCGCTGCCAGAACGCCGCCGTCCACGCCTCGAGCCGCGTTCCATCGTGTTGCATCGTTTCGCGCAGCCCGGCCAGGCGGCCGAGCACAAAAGCGGCGAGCTGCGCGTCGCCAGTGGCGACGTTCAGCGCCGGGCCGTTGTCGGCGACGCTGGCTGCGACGCTGTCGGGCCAGGCCACGTCCGCTTCCCAGGTCTGTTCGGCCAGGGCGCCAATCGCCAGGCGCAGGTCGATGTCGAAAGCGGAACCGAACGCGAGCACGGCCGAGAGCTTCAGGTGCGGCGACAAGGTGGACATGCCGACGAAGGCGAGCAGCGCGTCCGCGTAGCGTTCGGCGTCGCAGGCGGGCGTCATCCGGTGCTGTTCGAGCAGCGCGTGCCACTGCGGCGTCAGTTCGTCGAGGGAATGACAGGCGTCAAGGGGGAGGAACCAGTTCAGGTTGGGCATCGTGTCGGGCAAAAATTGTTGAATGGCGGCGCCGCGCTGCATGCGGCGGCCAGAGGATGCTAAGCGCCGCTACGACAAGCGCTGTCGCGCCGTGAAGAATTCCCACAGCCGTACCATGGCCAGCGTGTCGAGATGGCAGTAGGCCAGCAACTGGCCTTCGATCTCTCCCTTGCGCTCTGCCGTGGTCGTGGGCGCGATGGCCTCGAGGTAGGCCGCCATCGCGCCGCCGCCATCCTGCACGCCTTCGAGTTCGTCGTAGCGCAGGTCGGGCGCGATCGCCGGCAGCAGGTGCTTGATGCTCCAGCTCCCCTGCTGGCGGGGGTGGTAGTAGCGCTCGCGCGCCACCGGCAGCAGGTCCACGATGCGGTCATTGATGGCCAGCAGGCCGGCGCGCAGGCGCGGAAAGCGCGCCGCCAGTTCCGCGATGCGCGCGCGGCCTCGAAGCCGGCGTTGTAGACGAATACCGGCCCGCGATCGCCGCAGGCCGCGATCAGGGCCTCGGCAAAGCCGCGCGAGGGATCGGCGCCGGACAGGTCGAGAAAGGCGCGGTGTTCCAGCTTGCCCGTGCGCCCCAGGCGGTGAGCGCTGAACTGGAACGGGATCGCCTGGTAGGGACTGGTGCCTTGCCAGCGCGGGATCGCGAGGCTGATGGTCTCGAAATCGATGAACCAGGCAGGCAGGCCGTGCGGGGCCAGGTCTTGGGCGGCGCCTGCGGCATCGAAGTAGGGGCGGCCGGACAGGGTATGGTGCTTGACCCGTGCCTGCTTGTCGCTCAGCAGCGTATCGGGCACCTCGCGCATGTCGGCTGCGCCGTCCGCGATGCAGGCCTTGAGCGCCTTGCTGCGCACCTGCGGCAGCCAGGCGACGGGAAAGCGGGCCGGCACCTCGGCGCCGCGGCAATGTGCACTGAATCCGCATTCGTAGGGGGCGCTGCAATGCCCGCCGGGGTCGACCTGCGGCTCCCTTGCGGCGCAGGGCGATGGCGCCGGCGTCGGCAATCCACTCCTTCACTTCGGCATCGCGGGCGAATGCCTCGCCCGTCACGTCCTCTTCGACCAGCAGGCCGGCATAATCGCCGCCGCCCGGGTAGACCCAGTCGCGGTCGATACGCGCCACCGCCACGCTGTCGAGCGCCACCCCGGCACCACGGGCGATGTGCGACTGGACCGCGGCGTCCTCGCGGTGATAGTCCTTGAGCGACGTGGCCGACTTCACCTCGATCATGCGCCAGCGGCGGTGCCCCCGCGGCGCACGGGCAGCAGGATGTCGGCAAACGCGAGGGCGCCGCCGTGGGCAAAGCCCGCTTCGAAGATCGGCTGCCCGCCGCCCAAGCAGCGCGCTGCTGCGCGCGAACGCGGCCTCGTAGCCTTCGCCGCGGGCATCGATCAGCACGCCCTTGCCGCGTGGGTCGTACAGCTGGCGCGCAAGGTCGCCGACCTCGTGTCCGGTGGCGAACGAAGCCACGCTTGCCGCGTCATTCTGGAGCAGCTGCGGACGGTGCAGTTCGAGCCAGAGGCGGCGCGGGCATTGGCGATACGCCATCAGCTTGGATTTGGACAGGCGGGCAGGCATGGCGGGGCGGCTGAATGAATGTTCAATTATTGCAGACTTATTTCCTTATGGAAACTCCTGGCCCGCTCGGCGTTGTGGCGGCGCGACCATGCGACGCCGCCTGTCGCAGGCGCCTTTAGGCTGCATCGTGTTGGGCGCGCACCGGCGGCGGGGCAGGGTATGCTGGTTACGGCCCCGACCGTGGCCGGGCGAGGTCCCGCGCGACGCCGAACAAGTGGTGCGTTGTCAAAAGACGACGCACGGAAACCGAAGGAAACGGAAATGGAACACATCGTCTTGCTGGGCGACTCGATCTTCGATAACGCCCCCTATGTCTCGCCCGGAACCGACGTCACGTCGCAGCTGCGCGCCAGCCTCGGGCCGCGCCACGGCGTCTCCCTGCTGGCGCGCGACGGGGACGTGCTGGCCGACCTGGCCGGGCAACTGGCGCGCATCGGCCAGCTGGACGCGCTGCCCACCTGGCTGTTCGTCAGCTGCGGGGGCAACGACGTGCTTGGCCTGGTCGGCGAGATGGGAAGGAAGGTGGCGACGGTGCTGGAAGGGATGGAATTGCTGGCCGGCTGGCAGGCGGCCTTCGCCCGCGATTATCGGCGCATGCTCGATGGCGTGCTGGCGCAGGGCAAGCCGACGGCGGTGGCGACGATCTACGACAGCGTGCCGGGGCTGGCCCCTGGCCTGCGCACGGCCCTTGCGACCTTCAACGACGTCATCCTGCGCGAAGCGGTGGCGCGCCGCCTGCCGGTGCTCGACCTGCGCCTGGTCTGCACGGATAAAGCCGACTATGCCAGCGTGTCGCCGATCGAACCGTCGGCCCAGGGCGCATTCAAGATCGCCGCCGCCATCGGCGAACTGGTCCGCACGCATTATCCGGCGGCGGAGCATAGCGTGGTCTATGGCGGCGCGGCGCGACCCGGCCAGGTGCGCAAGACCGCCCCATAGCATTCCCCGTCAGCCGTCACGCGCCGCTTGCGGCCCAGATCCTGCGAGGGTCCAGGCTGCGTGGACCCGGATGGGATGCCCGCTGTCGCAAGGGCGGCGAACCGGCATCAGGCTTGCCGGTCGGGGGCCGCGTCTGGATACTGGAGGCAATTCCTTGCCGCCTCGGTCACCGCGGCATTGCGTTCGTCGCCGCGCATGTCGTGTTATGGGCGTCAGCCCTGGAAAGCCTGGGGCAGCACGCGCCAACCGTGCTGCCCGCCGATTTTCTCGTCGTCCCTCCCGGCGCTGGCGCCGGAACCATTGTTGCGCACTTGCGCCGGCCGGTCCCGACTTCCGAGGGATGCGCAGCATGTGCCGTGACGGCGAGACGCGAGCAGGATACTATGGCAATGCAGGTGGCGCCGCCGCGAAAGCGTGCCTGGCAGCGCGTCCTGCAAGCGCCGAGCTCCGCCGTACGTCGACCTGCAAGCGCGCTGCGGCTGCAGCTTGCCGCATGCCGTCGTTCCCGAATAGAACCAGCTCCTGGAGACCCTATGCGAACGAAACCGATCCTGGCGGCAGCCATCCTGGCGCCGCTGTCTTCCCTTGTCCTCGCCCAGACCTGCCCGACAGGCATCGCGAACGGCGACCCATGGACCCACAACAACGCGGTGCTGTTCAAACGCGCGCCCTACAATGTCGACGCCGACGGCGCGCCGAATTCCTATCTGGTCGATGGCAAGGGCTTGTCGTTTACCTGCGATGGCGTGGTGGCCTTCGAAAACGGCAAGCGCGTCACGAGCAAGACGGACAAGAAGCATTGGCAAGCGAAGTGCCAGGCAGCCTGGAAAAAAGCGAGAGCCAGCGGCGACTATGGCGGCGTGAGGATCTTCGGCTTCGAGACGGGGCCCCATAATGTGCCGCTCATTCAGAAAGCGGGCGACCCTTTACCGGGGAAAGCGTATATCAGCGCGACCTCGATCGGCATTCCCGGCCAGCCCGCCGGTACCCAGCGCCGCTATGTGGACGCCACCAGGATTCCCTACATCGTGCTGCCGCAAGATTTCATCGAGCAGCACGCCATCAAGCCGGGGACACTGGCTGTCGTCTATCGGCCCGCCACCGGGCGCCACGCTTTTGCCGTCTACGCCGACGGTGGCGGCCTGGGCGAAGGATCGATCAAGCTGCACCAGGACCTGGGCAGCGATCCGATTGTCATGCGCGATGGCGTGGCGCGCGCCAAGGCACGCATCGAAGACCCGGTGTTGACGGCCGTGTTCCCGGCGGCGGTGTCGCGGCGCGAGGCGGATGCGGCCGCCTGGCATGAACGTATCCAGAAGGAGGGCGCGGCCGCGCTGGACGCGTTCGGCGGTATCGCGCAGCTGCAGGCCTGCGCAAAATAAGCGGCGCGGGCGGCCCCGCCGGGAGTGCCCGCGTGGCGAAACCGACCAGGTGCGCGGGTAACGCAGCAGCGGCCAGCACCGGCATGCCGCGTGTTCGCCCAACATCGTCGTCGGCACAAAAACGTCATGCATATACGATAATGCTTGCGTACTCAAGTATCTTTCACGTATCGTTCAAGTATCACTCAACTACCCCCAGTGACCATGAACCCATCGCACATCGAACCGGCGCCAGGCGGCCCCGTCAGCCCGCAGCTGGACGTCGTCCTGCAACTGGCCCGCACCCAGACCGTGGTGATGCGCCGCCTGGACGGGGCGCTGGCCAGCTACCACGGCCTGAGCTTCAACGACTTCCTGCTGCTGCACCACCTGAGCCAGGGTCCGGGCTGCCGCCTGCGCCGGGTCGACCTGGCCGAGCGCCATGGCTTGACCGCCTCGGGCATCACCCGCACGCTGCTGCCGCTGGAAAAACTCGGCCTGGTCGAACGCCAGCAGGAACCGCGCGACGCGCGTGTGGCCTACGCGGCGCTGACGGCGGCGGGCCGCGAATTGCTCGGCCACGCCCACGTCCTGGCGGAACAGATCAGCAAGGATTTGCTGCGCAATTCCACGCCCGCCGAGCTGCAGGCGCTGAGCCAGGCTCTGGCGCTGGTGGCCGCGATGGCCCAGGCGCGCTGATCCACCCTGGAGCGCCTAACAAAACCTTCAGAGCAAGGGATGCGTCCACCCGACGCAGCCGTCGCATCGGCGAACCGGAAGACCGTACACCTGTACGGCGAGCGGATGCAACGCAGCTATGGAGGGCGCGCGCATCGCGCGTGCGGCTTCACCTTTGTTAGGCGCTCTCAACAGCGCCGCGGCCCGCGGCGCGCCCGTTACCATGGAAGGAAACACGATGTCCAATCCCCAGTCGACGCGCCCGGCCTTGATGCGCGACCCGAATTTCCGCTGGCTGCTGCGCGGCGGCGTCATCTCGAACCTGGGCGACCAGCTGTCGATCGTCGCCTTGCCCTGGCTGGTCCTGAAACTCACCGGCAGCGCGCTGGCCCTGGGCCTGGTGCTGGCGCTGATGAGCATTCCACGCGCCGTCTTCATCCTGCTGGGCGGCGCGATGGTCGACCGCTATTCGCCCAAGCGCGTGCTCATGCTCAGCAAGTACGCGAACGCGCTGCTGCTGGCGGCGGTCACGGTCTTCGTCCTGCAGGTCGAGCCGGGCGCCACCTGGCAATTCGGTTCCACGCTGGCCGTGGTCATGTCGCCGCGGGTGATCCTGACGATCGTCTGCATCCTCGCATTCGGCCTCGGCCTGGCCCAGGCTTTCAGCATCCCGTCGGGCACATCGATCCTGCCGCAGGCGCTGCCTGCCGAACACCTGGCAGCGGCCAACGGCATCATGATGGGCCTGCGCCAGCTGGCGATGCTGGCGGGACCCTTGCTGGCAGCGGTGCTGATCGCGCTTGCCGGCAACGGTGCGCAGGCTGGCGCGCAGCTGGCGGATGCGCGTGGCCTGGCCCTGGCCTTCGGCCTCGATTGCGCCAGCTTCCCGGTGTCGGCATGGACCCTGTCGAAGGTGAGCCTGCGCCCGGCCGCAGGGCAGGGCAGGCGCGGCGCGCAGGGCGCGTCCGTGCTGCGCTCGGTCGCGGACGGCCTGCGCATGGTGTGGAACGACCTGGCGCTGCGCCTGTGCTTTACCTACTGGGGCATCGTCTCCCTCTTCATCGGCGGGACGATGCAGGTGGCCCTGCCGGTGCTGGCGAACGGCAGCGAGCATGGCGCCTCGACCCGGGCATCCTGATGGGCGCGAGCGGCGCCGGCGCCCTGCTCGGCATGGCCGGGGCGGCGGTGGCGGGCAAGCGCCTGCGCCTGGCGGGCTTCGGCACCACGCTGCTGCTGGTCGACGGGGTGTCCGGGCTGCTGGTGGCGCCCATCGGCAGCGTCGGCGCAACCTGGCTCGCTGCCGGACTGCTGCTCCTGGTCGGCGTGCTGTCGGGCTTCATGCAGGTGACGGTCTATACCTGGATCCAGCGCCGCGTGCCTGCGCACATGATGGGACGCGCGATGAGCATCTTCATGTTCATCTTCATGGGCCTGGCGCCCCTGTCGGCAGCGGGCGCCGGCTGGCTGCTGACCCACATCACGCTGGCGCAGCTGTTCCTGGGCGGCGGCGCGGTGCTGGTCGGCCTGTCCGCACTGGCCTGGTTGTTCACGCCGATCCGCCGCATCGAAATGGACGTGCCGGCGCAGGCGGCATCGGGGGCCGCGGCCTAGCGCCCGTTCAGCGCAGGTCGGCGGTGTCGTAGTACACCGTGGCGGCATAAGGCGCGCGGCGCGCCAGGGCGGCGGCGCTTTCCTCGACGCCGCGCTTCGGTACCGTCACCGGGCCAGGCACGGCATGGCGCAGCCGCACGATGTGGTCGAAATCGGGCCGGCTGTCGACCAGCTTGACGAGGAAGCGGCCGACCGGCACATAGGCCGACTGCGGGTGCACGGCCGCTTGCGGCCGCAGGGGGCGGTAGAGCACGACGCGCTCGACGCGCAGTTGCGCGTCCTGCACGCGGGTGACGCCGCCGCGCTGAAATGGCCCTCGACGGCGCGGGCCCTGAACGCGCGCAGCGGGTCGCCTGCGCCGGGCGCGAGCCGCCCGAGGGCGAAGCGCTCCGGCTCCAGCGTCCACAGTGCCGTCCTGGCATCGAGCCGGGCGCGCATCGTTCGTTCGAGCCGCGGATCGGCAAAGCGCACGCGCAGGACGACCTGGGTGTCGTGCGGCGCGTGGAACATCGGCAGGTGCGCGGCGTACAGGCCATCCCTGTCGCCGAACAGCACCATGCCATGCACGCCGTGGCTCGGCTCGAGCGCGGTCACGGACAGGGGCAGGAACAGCAGGCAGGCACCGGCGAGGCGACGCAGGGCGTCCGTGCGGGAGGCGAAGACGGGAAGGACGGGCAGGCGGAATCGATGCATGGCGGCTTGAGGTGCGGGATGAACTCGTGCATAGTAGGGAATCGATACTTGAGCGTAAAGCAACGAATGTTCATCATCTGTGTCCTGGCTGGACAATGAACCTGGCCGATCTCCGTGTTTTCCTCGCGGTCGCGCAGCACGCGTCGCTGGCGGCGGCCGCCCAGCAACTGCACCTGACGCCTTCGGCCGTCTCGAAAGCCTTGCGCCGCCTCGAGGACAGCCTGGGCACGGAGGTCTTCGACCGCAGCAGCCGCCAGCTGGTGCTCAATGCCAGCGGCCGGCGCCTGGTCGACAGCGCGCAGCTGCTGCTGGCGATGGCCCGGCAGGCGAAGGCCGACATCCTCGGCGCCCACGCCACGGTGGACTGTCGCATTGCCGGACCGGCGATCCTGCTGGCGCGTGAAGCGGGCCGCGTCGCCGCAGCGCTGGCGGGCTATGTGGATGCCGGCGTGCGCCTGCAGGCGACCTACGAGGACGACGCGCTGGGCGCACTGGCGCGCGGTGAGGCCATGGCGGCCATCGTCACGGGTGAAGTCATGGACGGAAGAGGGCGCTTCTGGTCGGCCGACTGGGAGAGCGTGGCGCTGGGCGCTTTCCAGCTACAGCTGGTGGCCGGCGCCGGCCATCCGCTTGCTGCCGTGGGGGGCCGGTGCCGCTGGAGGCTGTGCTGGCGCACCCGTTCGCCTGCCCGACGCGCTCGCTGCTGTGCGGCGCCCAGCGCGGCGCCCGTTCCGACGGCTGGCGCGCCGAAGCCGCCCCGCGCGCGATCCGCTACTGGGCCGACGACCTGCACCTGCTGCTGGCGTTTGTGCGCCGTGGCGAGGCGCTGGCCTACCTGCCGCAGTTCGTGCTCGAGGACCCGGCACTGGTGCGGGTCGAGGTTGCCGACCGCGCGGTCGAGGCGACGGAGACGGCCTGGTTCGTCTGGGACCGCCGAACGGCCCCAGGCTGGCTGAAAGCGACAGCGGCCGCACTGCGCGCCGACTGAGTTCGCGGTGTCAGGCCATCATCAGGCCATCATGGGAGGCATATGAAGATCTTCGCCCTGGTGTTCCTTTCTCTTCCGGGCTGCGCAGCCGCCGCCGAACGCCCGGCGGACCTGGTCTACCGCAATGGTGTCGTCTACACGGTCGATGCACAGGACAGCGTGCGGCAGGCGCTGGCCGTGCGCGGCGGCCGCATCGTCTATGTCGGCGACAACGCCGGCGTGCGCGCGCTGGTCGGCAAGCGCACGCGCGTGGTCGACCTGCAGGGGCGCATGCTCATGCCCGGACCTGGTGGATGCCCACATGCACCCGCAATCTGGCGGCAGCCGCCTGCTCAACTGCAGCCTGGATTACGCGCGCCTGACCGTGGCCCGGTTCCAGGCGCGCATCCAGGCCTGCATCGATCGCGACAGGAAGCGCGAACCGGACCGCCCGCTGCTGGTGGTAAACTGGTTCCAGCAGGGGATGCAGCCCGAGGGCGTAGCCACCAGTGCAGCCCTGCTCGATGCCTTGAAGACGCGCCGGCCCATCATCGTGCGCTCTTCCTTCGGCCACTCGGTGCAGATCAACTCGCGCGCGATCGCCCTGGCCGGCATCGATGCCGCCACCCCGGACCCGGCCGGCGGCAAGATCGTGCGCGATGCCGCTGGCCGCGCGACGGGCCTGCTGGAAGATGCCGCCAGGACCTGGCCATGCGCCTGCTGCCGCCCTTGACCCCGGTGCAGAACCTGGCCGCCTCGCGCGCCGCGCTGGACGCCATGCGCCGCCAGGGCATCACCACTTTTCTGGACGCCTGGACCGATCCCGAGACGCTTACCGCCTTCGCACGCCTGCAGCGCCGGGGCGAGTTGAGCGCACGTGCCCACTTCGCCGTGCTGATCGACCTCGACAAGGGCGCGACCCCGCGCCAGGCCGTGGCCGAGCTGCTGCGCCACCAAAGGCGATTCGACGCCGGGCCTACCCGCGTGCGTCCGTCGATGCAGGTTCGCCACGCCAAGCTCTTCATGGACGGCGTCATCGCGGCCCCGGCCTTTACGGGCGCCATGCTGGAACCCTACCTGGTCAACCGCGGCACGCTTGAACAGCCCGACTGGCGGCCCGGGCCCGGCAATGGCCCGCCCAGCTATTTTTCGCCGACTGCGCTGCGCGAGACCCTGGCCGCACTGGCGCAGGCCCGCATCGATCCGCACATCCATGCCGACGGCGACCGCGCCGTGCGCGAGGCGCTCGATGCCATCGCGGCGCTGCGCGAAACGGGAGCGGGAAGGGCGCTGCGCCCGGCGATCGCCCATGCCGAAATCGTCGCACCAGCCGACTACCGCCGCTTCGCCGCGCTGGACGTGAGGCCCGTGCTCTCCTTCCAGTGGGCCAAACCGGCGGCGGACACGGTCGGCGCCCTGAAGGACTACCTCGGCCCCACGCGCTACGCGACGGTGGAACCGCAGGCCGTGCTGGTCGACGCCGGCGCGCGTCGTCGCCTATGGCAGTGATTGGCCCGTCGATCCGCTCGACATCTGGTTCGCCCTGAAGGTGGGCGTCACGCGCACCGCCGCGCCGGATGCCGGCCCCGAATTCGCCGGGCGCCTGACGCCGCAACCCGGCATGACCCGCGCCGCCGTGCTGCGCGCGGCCACGATCGATGCGGCGTACACGCTGCGCCAGGAAAAACTGATTGGCTCGCTGGAGGTGGGCAAGCTGGCAGACTTGATCGTCCTGGACCGGAATGTGTTGGCGATACCGGAGGAGGACATCGCCAATGTCAGGGTGTTGCAAACGGTGGTGGGCGGCGTTGTACGGTACCGGGGCGAGTAACAGGAACCGGAACATTCGATCAGCAACAAGGCTGGGGTCAGGTCTGACATTTGGACACGAGCACTGCCGTCGTTCTTGACGCGAGGTGTGGCGTATCCGGACTGGAGGCCGAGCCAGGATGCCGACGCAGCATCCCGTTCACCGGATAGACCGCCATGCCGCGCTGTTTTCCGTTCCGTTGCCGAACCGTGACACCCGCCTGAACCGATTTGACGCCCCATCCCCCATGCTTTATGATTTTTTAACAAAAATTTCATAATGCGGCATGCGCGATTCGTCTTCCACCCGGTTCATCCGCTTTCACCTCAAGACCCGCCACCTGGTGCTGCTGGTCGAACTGGGCCGCCATGCCTCGATCCTGCACGCCGCCGAAGCAGCGGGCCTCACCCAGCCGGGTGCCTCCAAGCTGATCGGTGAACTCGAGCACGCATTGGGCGTCCCGCTGTTCGAGCGCCTGCCGCGCGGCGTGGTGCCGACCTGGGCCGGCAAGGTGCTGATCCGGCGCGCCGGCGCGGCGCTGGCCGAGATGGATGCGGCGCACCAGGAAATCATGCAGGGGCAGGCCGGGTCCAGCGGGCGCGTGTGCGTCGGCAGCGTATTGACGCCCGCGACCTCGCTGGTGCCGCAGGCGCTGAAACTGCTGAAGGAACGCAGTCCGCGCGTGCAGGTGGCAGTCAGGGTGGAGACCAGCCGCACCATGATCGAAGACCTGCGCGCGGGCGAGCTCGACATCGTCATCGGCCGCATCCACGATCCGTCGGCTGCGAGCGAACTCGATTTCGAGCCGCTCGCCGACGAGCCGCGCAGCCTGATCGTGCGCGCCGGGCATCCCTGGCTGGGCCGGTCCGACCTGGCGCTGGAAGACCTGGCCGGCGCCGCCTGGATCCTGCCGCCGCCGGGGCGCCTGCGCGACCAGTTGATGGCGATGTTCCTCGCCAAGGGGCTGGAGCAGCCCTTCGACATCGTCGAGACCCTGTCGCTGCCGCTGGTGTCGCAGCTGCTGCAGGGGAGCGAGCGCATCGTCGCGCTGCCGCCGGGCCTGGTGCAGGCGCAGCTGGAGGCGGGCCTGCTGGCCGTACTCCCGCTCGACCTGGGACTGCGCGCCGACGTCTACGGCATCGTCACCCGCAAGCGCCACCACCTGTCGCCGGCGGCCGAGACCATGCTCGCGGCGCTGCGCGAGGCGGCCGGGCTGGCTGCGGTCACTCCCTGACAAATACGGATTTGGCATAGATCCCGCGAATTTCGTTATGGGAAATCGCCCATCCCGATCCGTATGATCTCAGCCATGACAGTGCGCCCGGCTTGCCGGGCCGACCGATATTTCAATAAGGGGACATGGGGAAATGCACGCGCACGAAGACCGTAGCCAGGGGCAGGGCATGAGGCAGTCGTTTGGAATCGCCATCCTGTGCGGCGTCGCCTTGCTCGGCTGCAGCCATGAGCAGCCGGCCGTCAGCACGATCGGCGACTTCCCCGATCCGTTCGTGCTGGCCGACGGCAGCGGCTACTACGCCTACGCCACCAACGCCAACGAAAAGCACGTCCAGCTGCTGCACTCGCAGGACCTGCACACCTGGCGCGCGCTGCCGGATGCGATGCCGGCGCTGGCCAGCTGGGTGCGCCCGAAGGTGCCGCACGTCTGGGCGCCGGAAGTGATCAAGCTGGGAGAACGCTATGTTCTCTACTACACCGCGCACGACCAGGCCTCGGACAAGCAGTGCGTCGGTGCTGCCGTGTCGGCTTCGCCCGCCGGCCCCTTCGTCGACCAGGCCAGCAAACCGCTGGTGTGCCAGACGGAACTGGGCGGCACCATCGACGCCAGCCCGTTCCTGGAAGGCGGCCGCCTCTACCTCTACTTCAAGAGCGACGGCAACTGCTGCAACCAGCCGACCCATATCTTCGCCCAGGAACTGCAGCCCGATGGACTTGGCGTGCTGGGCCAGCCGACCCGCCTGCTGACGAATGGCCGCACCTGGGAAGGCAAGGTCATCGAGGCGCCGACCATGGTGGTGCGCGGCGGACAATACATCCTGATGTATTCGGCGAACGACTTCGGCGACGGCACCTATGCGGCCGGCTATGCCAGCTGCGCCGGGCCGATGGGGCCCTGCGAGCCGGTGGGCGACGCGCCTTTCCTGAAGACCAGCCGCGAGTCGAAACTGTTCGGACCGGGCCACCAGGCCGTGTTCCAGGTGGGCGGCCAGGACTACATCGCCTACCACGCCTGGGAACTGAAGGCTGACGGCAAGCGCGGCGACCGGCGCTTCCTCTACATCGACAAGCTCGAGTGGGTGGGCGGCAGGCCGGTGGTGAAGGGGCCGACGCTGATCCGCTAGCGCCGGCGCGCCTCCCTGCGCAAGGGGACAGGCTGGCTGACGGGAATGGTGAAATAATCATGGCTCGATAGCACGAGTTCACAAACAGCGAAGCAAACGGACAGGCCGGCACAGGCCAGCCGTCGAACGAAACGGAGACAATGTGGTGCAACGCAGGCGGTTTATCGCGTCTTCCATCCTGCTCGGGATGCTGGGTGCGCCCGAGCTGGCGCGTGCCCGGAGCCCGGTCGAGGTCAGGGTCTGGACGCTTCTGAGCGGCGGCGACGGTGCGCGCATGCGCGCGATGATCGACGATTTCAACGCCAGCCAGCGCGGCGTGCGCGTGGTCAGCACCACGCTCAAGTGGGGCGAGCCCTTCTATACCAAGCTGATCACCTCGTCGGTGGTGGGCGAGGGGCCGGACATCGCCACCGTCCACCTGTCGCGCCTGCCGAACCTGGCGGGGGGCGGCGTGCTGCGCCCCATCGGCGATGCCGAGCTGGCCGCCGCCGGCCTGAAAGCGGGCGACTATTTCCCGCGCCAATGGGAAAAGTCGCGCTACGGCGGCGCCACCTATGCCATCCCGCTCGACCTGCATCCGCTGGTCCTCTACTACAACAAGACCCTGGCCGGGCAGGCGGGCCTGCTGGACGCGTCCGGCACCCTCAAACCCATCGTCGGTTACGACGCCCTGACCAACGCCTTTCGCAGCGTGAAGGAACGCACCGGCAAGACGGGCCTGGCGATGGAGTCGGGGCAGGGCTCGTACGCGATCTGGCGCCTGTGGCTGTCGCTGCTGGCCCAGCGCAAGGCAGGCCTGATCGAGAACGGCCAGTTCGTGTATGGCCGCGCGGGCGTCGAGGAGCTGGCCAAGGTCAGCGCCTGGTTCACGCGCGGCTATGGCCCGGTAGGCCTCGATTATCCCGCTTCCACCAGCCAGTTCATGGGCGGCGGCGCCGGCTTCATGATCAACGGCGTGTGGGAAGTGCCGGAACTGGTGCGGGCGACCAGGGCGCGCACGCTCGGCTTCGAGTACGGCATCGTGCCTTTCCCCCAGCTATACCAGGACGCCAGCGTCTGGACCGATTCGCATGCCTTTGCCATGCCGGCGAACGAGGGTCGCACCATGTCGCCGCAAAAGGTGCAGGCGGTGCTCGCTTTCATCGCCTACGTCAGCCGCCATTCGATGGGCTGGGCCGAGGGCGGCCACGTGCCGGCCTACCGTCCGGTGGCCGAGTCGGCGGCGGCACGCGCCCTGATGCCCAACGCGCTGTACGCGTCGGCCGCGCAGCACGTGGTCTACGACCCCGATGGCTGGTACATGGGCGCGGCCGGTCCCGTCGAGGCGATGGCATCGAAATTCATGCCGGGGCGCTGTCCGGCCAATTGACGCCGGCTGAAGCGCTCGAGATGTTCGAAAAGAAGCCTCGCGCCTGCTGCGCAAGAAGCCGCCGCGTTACTGATGGAGATGCCCACCTTGAGCCCCGCCGCACACGTCACCGCCGTCCCCAGGCAAATCGCCCCGAACCCGCGCCGGCGGTTCGCCACGCCCGGCGCGCACGCGGCGAAACCTCCCCGGCCTGGCTGCTGCTGGCGCCTTTTCTGCTCGCCTTCCTGCTGTTCTTCTTCGGGCCGGCGCTGCAGACCTTTTACCTGAGCCTGACCGAGAGCAGCCTGACGCGCACCAGCGGCTTCGTCGGCCTGGCCAACTACGCGACCCTGGTGCAGGACCCGTCGTTCTGGGCTTCGCTCGGGAACACCTTCTATTTCGCGCTGCTGACGGTGATTCCGCTGACCGCCCTGGGCCTGGTGATGGCGCTGCTCGTGCACCGCTTCGTGCGCTTCCAATCCTGGCTGCAGGGCGCTTTTTTCCTGCCCTACGTGCTACCGATCTCCGTCATGACCCTGATCGCCGACTGGATGCTGCAGCCGTCGTCGGGCGTCATCAACTACCTGGTCGGCGGCCAGCGCGCCTGGCTGGCCGACGTGCACTGGGCCTTGCCCTCGGTGGCGATCGGCACCGTGTGGTGGACGGTCGGCTTCAACATGCTGATGCTGCTGGCGGGCCTGCGCAATATCCCCGCGGAGCTCTACGAGGCTGCTGCACTCGACGGCGCGCGCGGCTTCACGCTGTTTCGGGCCATTACCTGGCCGGCGCTGAAGCCCGTGATGGGCACGGCGCTGCTGATCCAGCTGATCGCCTCGCTCAAGGTCTTCGGCCAGACCTATATCCTCACCAGCGGCGGGCCCTACAACACGAGCCGCGTCACCCTGCACTACATGTACGAGACGGCATTCACCCAAAGCGACGCCGGCTACGCGGCGGCGGTGGCGATGGCCTTCATGGTGGTCGTCATCGCGCTGTCGCTGCTGGCGCGCTCGATCGGACGGAGGGCGGCATGAAAGCTGCCATGCAAGGACGTATGAAAGGCGGGTCGCAACTTGGGTGGACGGTTGTCGCGGTCGCCAGCGCCGTCATCCTGGCCGCGCTGTGGCTGTTCCCGCTGCTGTGGGCGGCGTCCACCGCGCTGCGCCCCGAACACGAAACCGTGTCCGCCACCTTCCACTGGCTGCCCCAGACCTGGACCCTGTCGGCCTTTCGCATCACGCTCAGTGCCGGCAACCTGCCGCGCTGGCTGTTCAACAGCGCGCTGGTGGCCTTCCTGGTAACCATCGTCACGATGGCGATCAGCTTGACGGCGGCCTACGCTTTCTCGCAGCTGCGCTTCCGTGGCCGCTCGCTGCTGTTCGCGCTGTCGATGCTGGCCTTCCTGCTGCCTTTCGAAGCGCTGCTGGTGCCGCTGTTTCGCACCATGCACGCTTTGGGACTGATCAACAGCTACGCCGGCCTCGTGCTGCCCCAGGTGGTGTCGCCGGTCGTGATCTACGTCTTCAAGCAGTTTTTCGATGCGATTCCCACGGACTTTCGCGAGGCGGCAGTGATGGACGGCGCGGGCCCATTGCGGGTGCTGTGGAGCGTCTACCTGCCCATTTCCGGCAACATCGTCTGGGCGATGGCGATCGTCACCTTCATCGGCGCCTGGAACAACTTCCTCTGGCCCTTCATCATCGTGACCTCGAACGAGATGATGACGATTCCCCTCGGGCTGACCCAGACCTACGACGCGTTCGGCGTACGCTACGCCCAGCTGATGGCGGCGGCGCTGATCGGAGCCTTGCCGGTGGCCCTGGCCTACGTGGTCTTCCAGCGGCGCGTGACCCAGGGCTTCCTGGCGGCGAGCGGTCTCAAAGGATAACTTTTCAGGAGTACGGCATGGCATCGGTCAGCCTTCGCGGCATCAAGAAGCAGTACGACGGCAACAGCGTCATCAAGGGCATCGACCTCGACATCGGGGACGGCGAGTTCGTCGTGTTCGTCGGGCCTTCCGGCTGCGGCAAGTCGACCCTGCTGCGCATCATCGCGGGCCTGGAAGACATCAGCGAGGGCACGCTGGAAATCGGCGGACGCGTGGCCAACGACATCGAACCGGCCCGGCGCGGCATCGCCATGGTGTTCCAGAGCTATGCGCTGTATCCGCACATGAGCGTGGCCGAAAACATGGGCTTTGCCCTCAAGCTGGCGAAGGTGCCCAAAAGCGAGATCGACGAGCGGGTCGGGCGCGCCGCGGCCATCCTGCAGATCGAGCACCTGCTGGACCGTAAGCCGAAGGCGCTGTCGGGCGGCCAGCGCCAGCGCGTGGCGATCGGGCGCGCCATCGTGCGCAAACCCGAGGTCTTCCTGTTCGACGAGCCGCTCTCGAACCTGGATGCGGCCCTGCGCGGCCAGACGCGCGTGGAGCTGGCGCGCCTGCACCGGGAACTGAAAAGCACGATGATCTACGTGACCCACGACCAGGTCGAAGCGATGACGCTCGGCCAGAAGATCGTCGTGTTGAACGGCGGGCGCATCGAGCAGGTCGGTACGCCGTTCGATTTGTACGAGCGGCCGGCCAACCGTTTTGTGGCCGGTTTCCTCGGTTCGCCGCGCATGAACTTTTTCGAAGCGAGTTTGGCCGGGCCCGCGGGCCGCAGCGCCGGCGTGCAGCTGGCCGGCGGCGCGCGCGTGCAGGTGGCGGCCGATGTGGCGCGTGCACGCAGCGGCGACCGCGTCACGCTGGGCGTGCGCCCCGAGCACCTGCAGCTGGTGCGCCCGGGGCAGGGCGACGGCATCGGCGCGACGGTCGCACTGGTGGAATACCTCGGGGACATCTCCTGGTCTATGCGCAGGTCGAAGGCACCGGCGAAATGGTGGCGGTGAAAAGCGATGCCGACACGGCACCGCCAGCCCGGGCAGCCGCGTCGAGCTGGTGTTCCCGGCCACGCGTGCCTTCCTGTTCGACGCCGACGGCCAGGTGTTCGCGCCGGGGTGGACCGAGAGCACGGCCGAGGCATTGGCACGCGTGCCCTGAAGCCTTTCATGCATGCACCCGGCATGCCATGACGATTTCGGATAGCTCTTGCGTGTTTCGTTATGGGTGGCGCCAGTTGCCCTCTTTTAGTATGTGATACGTCCCAAGCCGGCTGCGACCGGCCGGCGGCTGGGCCCACGCTTCGGCCAGCCATACGCCATTCATACCAATCAGGAGACTTGCATGACCCGATTCAAAGTCAAGCCGATCTGCGCCGCCATCATGCTGATGTCGGCCTACGGGGCCAGCGCGCTGGCGCAAACCACCACCGAGCCGCAAGCAACGGCAGCCACCGATGCCGCGCCCGAATCGGCCCAGGCGCCGGCCGTCGTGAAAGTCACCGGCCTGCGCCAGAGCCTGCGCTCGGCCGAGGCGATCAAGCGCGACGCGGTGCAGGTGGTCGACGCCATCAATGCCGACGACATCGGCAAGTTCCCCGATCGCCAGGTGGGCGACGCGCTGCAGCGTATCGCCGGCGTACAGGTCGGACGCGACCGCGGCCAGACCAGCTCCGTCATCATCCGCGGCCTGCCCGACGTCGCCACCACGCTCGACGGCAACGAGATCTTCACGGCCGCCGGGCGCCGCCTGTCCTACGAGGACCTGGAAGTGCAGTCGATCGGCGGCCTCGAAGTCTACAAGTCGGCCACGGCCAACCAGTTCGAGGGCGGCATCGCCGGCGCCGTCAACGTGCGCCTGCGATCGCCCTTCGACTTCCCGGGATACACGGTTACCGGTTTCCTGGAAGACCGCGTCCAGAAGACCAACGGCAGCGACGCCACCAAGACCAAGCACAATCCAGCCGGCGGCTTCCTCGTGAGCGATCGCTGGAACACGCGCTTGGGCGAAATGGGCGTGCTGCTCGACGTTGCGCTGCACCGCGAGAATTGGACCTATCCGGTGCAATGGGTGGACCGTCCGACCAACGTGTTTTCGGTCAGCCCGGACGGCACCGCTACCCGCATCGGCAATACGGCGCCGTTCGCGCCCGTGAATGCCGGCGATGTGCTGGGCCAGCTACCCAACATCGGCGGCATCTACAATAGCGGCGACCGCGAGCGCCAGAGCGTGCACGGCGCGTTTTCGTGGAAGATCAGCCCGCAGCTGCAGGCCAGCGCCCAGTACCTGGGTATGGGCTACCAGGGCAAGAGCGCGGTCAACTACATCCTCGACATCGTCACCTGGGCGCCGCGCCTGAACAACGTGGTGCTGGCTCCCCAGGGCAACCACTGCAACACGCCGGTCGGCGTGATCTGCCCGATCCTGTCGGCCAACGCGCCTGCGGCGCAGTTCGGCCCGGGCGCCTACGACTGGGACCCGTACACCGCCACCAGTACCTGGGGCCAGGACGAGCGCACCACGACGAATTACCTGAACCTCGGCCTGCGCTATGCCGAAGGGCCGCTCACGCTCAATACCCAACTGGCTTACACCCGCTCGAAGTTCGTCAACGACACCATCATCGTCGACCAGCAGATTCCGGGCGCCAGCTCCAGCGTGTTCGCCTATGGCAGCGATGGCCACGGCGGCTACAGCGCGGTGACCACGCCCACCAGCGCCAACGCGCTGCGCGACCCGAGCCAGTACGTGCTGCGCGGCCTGGTGCAGAACTGGAACGAGCAGCGGGGCGACCAGTTCCAGCTGCGTTCCGACGCCGTCTATCGTCTCGGTGGCGACGGCTTCTTCGATGCGATCACGGGCGGTATCCGCCTGTCCTCGCGCAAGGCCAGCTACCATGGCGCCGAAGGCCACTCCGACTTCGCAGGTCCCGTGCGCCCGACCCCGATCGGCCAGTTCGGCGTACACTTCGAGGAAATCGTGCCAGGACTGGACCGTCTCGGCGGCCCCTGGGCCACCCCCTCGGCCGACTTCCTGCTCAACAACCGCGACCTCGTGCGCAATGGCTACGGCGCACCGAGCGGCCGCGTGCCGGAAGACCCGACGCGCCTGTTCGACCAGCGCGAAAAGAGCGCCACCCTTTACCTGTCGGCGCGCTTCGGCACCAAGCTTGGCAACATCGACCTCTCCGGCGAGGCCGGCGCCCGCGTCGTGCGCGTGAACCGCGACCTGCGCGGCAAGAGCCAGATCGGCGACGTCGTCAGCGATGTCGACCTGTCGACTTCGGAAACGAACGTCTTGCCGAGCATCGCCGCCACCGTCGGCTGGACCGAAAACCTGCAGTCGCACCTGTCCGCCGGCAAAACCATCACCCGTCCGGGTTTCCGCGAGATGAATCCGGCACTGTCGCTGATTCCGCCGACGGTGAACGCGCCGGGCAGCGGCAATGCCGGCAACCCGAATCTCGATCCGACCCGCTCGACCAACCTCGACGCCACGCTCGAGTACTATTTCGCGAAGAACGGCTATGCGCAGGTGGCGCTATTCCACCGCAAGATCGACGGCTACCTGCAGAACTTCACGGCCGACGAGACCATCGGTGGCCAGGTCTATCGCGTAACGCGTCCGCAGAACTCGGGCGAGGGCACCTTGAAGGGCGCGGAATTCAGTGTCCAGAAGTTCTTCGACTTCCTGCCTGGTATCTGGAGCAATTTCGGCGCCCAGTTCAACTACACCTGGATCGACGGCGAGAACGAAACCAAGACCCAGTTCGGCACCGACAGTTTCGCCAACACCGCGCTGATCGGCGTGGCCAAGCAGAACTACAACCTGGCACTGCTCTATGAAGGCAACGGCATCACCGGCCGCCTGGCTGCGACCCGCCGCGGCGACTATGTCGAGCAGATCGCCGAGCCGCCGTTCAACCAGGACCGCATCGTCAAGGCGAACACCTTTGTCGACCTGAGCATCGGCTATGAGCTGAGCCGCAACCTGTCGCTCCACTTCGATGCGATCAACCTGACGCATGCGAAGTTCAAGAGCGAACTCGGGCCGTATCAGCCGCGCGATATCCGCTACAACCCAACCACGTATGGGCTGAGCCTGCGCTATAAGTTGTAAGGCGACGTCACGCCAGCCGGGTAGCACACGCAAGACCGACGACCGCCCTGCGCCGGGCGGTCGCCGCTTTCCAGGAGACAGAAAGTGCAGCAGACTTACCAGAACCCGGTCTACCCGGAGATCTTCGCCGATCCCTTCGTGCTGAAACACGAGGGCGTCTACTATGCCTACGGCACGGCACCGGGCGGCGCGGATGGGCGCCAGATTCCGGTCCTGCGTTCGACCGACCTGGTGCAGTGGGAGCCCGTCGGGCACGCGCTCGACAACAACGGCGCCGAGCATTACTGGGCGCCGGAAGTCGCTTTCCACGAAGGCCGCTTCTACATGTACTACTCGTCCGGCTCGGCCGACGAGGGCACCGACCAGAAGCTGCGCGTGGCGGTGGCCGAGCATCCGGCCGGGCCGTTTGTCGACAGCGGCAAGATCCTGGTGCCGGACCAGCCGTTCTCGATCGACGCCCATCCGTTCAGGGACAAGGATGGCCAGTGGTACCTGTTCTACTGCGTCGACTTCCTCGAGCTGGAAGACGATCACCGCGTGGGCACCGGCATCGTCGTCGACCGCCTGGTCGACATGACGACCCTCGCCGGCGAGCCGCGCGTGGTGGTGCGCCCGCACGAGGACTGGCACGTGTTCCGCAAGGGGCGCACGATGTACGGGCGGGTCTATGACTGGCACACCGTGGAGGGCGCCTCGGTGCAGGTCCACGACGGGCGCTATTACTGCTTCTACAGCGGCGGCGCCTGGGAGCGCGAGAACTACGGCGTCAGCTATGTGGTTGGCGACCATCCGCTCGGTCCCTACGAACGCCCGCAAGGCGGCCACGAGGCCCTGCTGATGGGCAGCCGGCCCGGCATCATCGGTCCCGGCCACAATTCGTTCACGGTCTCGCCCGATGGCAGCCAGACCTGGATCGTCTACCACGCCTGGGACGAGGCGCAAACGGCGCGCCGCATGTGCATCGACCGCCTCGACTGGGAGGGCGCGCGGCCAACGACGCACGGCCCGACCTCCGCTGCGCAGGCGGCCCCCTCGGCCTGAACCACCACGGGGCGGGTGCAGCCGCTGCAAGACGCCCGCGTACAGGGTAAGATGGCGCTTTTCCCAGACACAGGAATCGATACGCCATGACGACGTCCAGCTATCCAGACACCCGCCTCCTCATCGCCAACGAATGGGTCGAGGCCACCGGCGGCAAGACCATTCCGGTCGTCAATCCAGCGACCGGCCAGGCCATCGGCACCGTGGCCCATGCGGCCATCGCCGACCTCGACCGCGCATTGGAAGCGGCGCAAAAAGGTTTCGAAGCCTGGCGCCTTGTGCCGGCCGCCGAGCGTGCCGCGGTCATGCGCCGCGCCGCCAACCTGCTGCGCGAACGTGCCGGCGACATCGCCCGCCTGCTGACCCAGGAACAGGGTAAACCGCTGGCCGAAGCCAAGGGCGAAACCCTGGCCGGCGCCGAGATCATCGACTGGTTTGCCGCCGAAGGCATGCGCGTGTATGGCCGCATCGTCCCGTCGCGCAACCCTGCCGCCCAGCAGCTGGTGCTGAAGGAGCCGGTCGGCCCGGTCGCCGCGTTCACCCCGTGGAACTTCCCGATCAACCAGATCGTGCGTAAACTCGGCGCCGCGCTGGCCACCGGCTGCTCCTTCCTGTGCAAGGCGCCGGAAGAGACCCCAGCCTCGCCTGCCGCGCTGATGCAGTGCTTCGTCGATGCCGGCGTGCCGCCCGGCGTGGTCGGCCTGGTGTTCGGCGACCCGGCCGAGATTTCCGGCTACCTGATCCCGCACCCGATCATCCGCAAGGTCACCTTCACCGGCTCGACGCCGGTCGGCAAGCAACTGGCGGCACTGGCCGGCGCCCACATGAAGCGCGTGACGATGGAACTGGGCGGCCATGCGCCGGTCATCATCGCCGAGGACGCGGACGTCGCCCTGGCCGTCAAGGCCGCCGGCGCCGCCAAGTTCCGCAACGCCGGCCAGGTCTGCATTTCGCCCACCCGCTTCCTGGTGCACAAGGCGATCAAGGACGAATTCACGCGCGCGCTGGTCCAGCATGCCGAAAGCTTGAAGCTGGGCGACGGCCTGGCGGACGGCACCAACCTGGGGCCGCTGGCCAACGCCCGCCGCGTGAGCGCGATGGCCAAGGTGGTCGAGGATGCGCAGGCGCAGGGCGCCGTCGTCGCCACCGGCGGGGCACGTGTCGGCGAAGCCGGCAACTTCTTCGCGCCGACCATTCTCGCCGACGTGCCCCTGACGGCCTCGGTCTTCAACGACGAGCCTTTCGGCCCGATCGCGGCCGTGCGCGGTTTCGAGACCCTGGAAGAAGCGATCCTTGAGGCCAATCGCCTGCCTTACGGCCTGGCCGGCTACGCCTTCACCCGTTCGATCAAGAACGCCCAGCTCCTGATGAACCGCATGGAAGTGGGCATGCTGTGGATTAACCAGCCGGCGACGCCAAGCGCCGAACTGCCGTTCGGCGGCATCAAGGATTCGGGCTATGGCACCGAAGGCGGCCCGGAGGCGATGGAGGGCTACCTCAACACCAAGGCCGTGTCGATGGTGGGCATCTAGGCGTCTGATATGCCGGGCCGGCCGTGCAAACGGCCGGCCCGTACGTTTTCCCCTCAGTGAAGGAAGAAGATGGTCATCGAGAGTGCGGAGTTCCTGATCAAGGCAGGGATGGAAGAGGCGTTTGAAGCGGCGGTGCGCGAAGCGACGCCGCTGTTCCGGCGTGCGCGCGGCTGCGAGGGCATGGAAGTCCAGCGCGGCATCGAGCACCCGCGCAGCTACCGCCTGCTGGTGCGCTGGCAGACGGTCGAGGACCATAACGTCCACTTCCGCGGCAGCGCCGACTTCACCGAGTGGCGCTGCCTCGTTGAACACTGCTTCGACGGCACGCCGTCCGTGAGCCACCTGGCTACGGTCCACCAAGGGTTTTAGGGCGCGCAGCCATGTGCCGCAGTCATGTGTGTTAACTACCGCCCGCCGACACCGGAGCAATTCGGTTCGCTCGGCGCCTTCAGCGAGCTGCCTGCGGACTGGCGCTGGCCGGAAGAGACCTGGAAGGATTACGACGCGCCCATCGTCCGGCGCGGCGAGAACGGCAGGCGAGAAGCCTGCCTGGCCAGCTACGGCATGGTCCCGCGGCGCATGATTCCGCCCGAGATCAAGCCCTTCGATACGATGAACGCGCGTGCCGAATCGCTGGCCGAACGGCGTTCGTTCGCGCCGAGCTGGCGCCGCCTGCAGCTGTGCGCGGTGCCAATGGCCTGGTTCTACGAGCCCTGCTACGAGAGCGGCCGCGCCGTGCGCCATGCGATCGGCATGCGCGACGATGCGTTGTTCTATGTCGCCGGCCTGTGGCGCGACTGGGCCGAGCCGGATGGCGGCGTGTCGACCTCGTTCACCCAGATCACCATCAACGCGGACGAGCATCCGCTGCTGCGGCGGATGCACCGGCCGGGCGACGAAAAGCGCTCGCTGGTGGTGCTGCCGCATGAGGAGGTCGACAGCTGGCTGGCCTGCGGCGACCTGGAGCTGGCGCGCAGCTTCCTGCGCCACTATCCGGCCGAGCGCATGCGCGACTGGCCGGCGCCGAACGCGCCGCGTAAACCATCCGCGCCGGTCAACCTCGAATTGTTCTAGGACGCGCGCCGCCCTGCGCCCACTCCAGGCGGGCGCAGGGGCAGTGCGCAGCCCCCCTTAGCCGGCCTGGTCTTGCGCGGCCTTCTGCTCGGCCAGGCGCGCGTCAGGGCAGCAGCCAGGCGCTCGCCACGGGACAGCGACATCAGGTGCGCGTGGATGGCGTACAGGGCGCCCGAGCGGTGCAGTTCCAGCACCGTCGCGTCGTCCAGCGCCATCAGCTTGTCGCGGTCGACGACGTGGACGCCATTGAGCGCGTAGCGCTGCTCGCCGCGCACCATTTCCATCGTACGCGGCACCAGGAGGCCGGCCTCGGCGATGCGCTGCGCCATCTGCGCCGTCTGCTGCATCTGGGTGTGGAACAGCTCCAGGAAGGCGATGGCGTCCTGCAGCAGCTGGGACGGGCCGCCCTGTTCGTCAAACAGGGGCGTGCCCGATTCGCTGGTCATGCGCGGCGATGCCTCGTCGAAGCAGACGGTCAGCTCGCCACCCTGGGCGCCGCCTTCGGCCAGCACGAAGGGGTAACGGCGGGCGAAAGCGGGCAGGTAGGTGCCGCTCTCCCAGTTGCCGTCGGCGTCGACGAACAGGTTTTCGCCGTCGCGCATGCCCATGATGGCGGCCACGGTGTACGGCTGGCCTTCGCCGCCGATGAAGACGACCGGATAGTCGCGGGCGGCATCGGCGATCTCGCTGGCGGCGAGCAGCATCGAGTTGGTGCCGGCGGCGTAGGCGAAATCGGTCGACGCGGTGTCGAGCTTGAGGTTGCGGTGCGCCTCGCGATTGAGGGCGACGGGGCTGCTATAGAACATCATCGAGGCCAAGATCATTCCTTGTGATTGGTGCCCTGTGCGGGCGGCTGGTACGAAAGTCGTCTTCCCGGCGCGGACCTGGTGCCGCGCGTCGAAGCGTCGCTATTCTGGCAAGTTTCGGCGCAAACCCAAAGCGCTACTCAGCATTTATGTCCAAAACGCCCAGATTGTTGTTTCTTGGGTAATGAAAACGGCGTGGGAACCGGGCGGCGACGCATGGTTTCTCCCGGTTATGTCTTCCAATGCACAGTGCGCGCCGGTTTTCTTCTGCAGACTGGCTGTGCTGCCTTGCGCCCGGCCGCAAGCGCAAGGGCGAGGCAGCCGTTTCTTCAAAGGGGAGCACGATGGCGCATGGGACAGCGACAGTGGAGCAGGGCTTGCAGGCGGCCGGGGTCGGCCGCTTCCAGTACCGTCTTTTCCTGATTTTCGGCCTGGTCTGGATGGCCGACGCCATGCAGGTGCTGTCGATCGGTTTCAGCGCGCCCTCGATCGCGCGCAGCTTCGGCCTGTCCACCCCGCAGGCGCTCGAAACGGGGACCCTGTTTTTCGTCGGCATGCTGGTCGGCGCCTTCGGCTTCGGGCGCCTGGCCGACCGCATCGGGCGCCGGCCCGTGCTCATCGCCACCGTCGTGCTCGACGCCTGCTGCGGGGTCGCATCGAGCTTCGCGCCCGACTTCTCCTCGGCTGCTGGCGCTGCGCTTTGCCACCGGCATCGGCGTTGGCGGCACGCTGCCGGTCGACACGATGATGGCCGAGTTCCTGCCGAGCGACCGGCGCGGGCGCTGGCTGGTGCTGCTCGAGTCCTTCTGGGCGGTCGGCACCATCGCGCTGGCCGTGCTGGCACTGGCGGCGCTGCGGTGGGGGGATGACGCCTGGCGCGTGATCTTTTTCGTGACCGGCCTGCCGGCGCTGGTCGGCGTGGTGCTGCGCCCCTTCGTGCCGGAGTCGCCCATGTACCTGCACCGCAGCGGCAGGCTGGAGGAGGCGCGCGCGGTGCTGGCCAGGGTCGCCGCCGTGAACCGCCGCACGGTCGCCATCCCGGCGCTGCAGCTTGACACCGCGCCGAAACATGGCCTGGGGCGCTCTTTGCCGGCGGCCTGCGCCGCCGCAGCCTGGCCCTGTTCGCGGCCTGGGCGCTGATCTCGATCGCCTATTATGGCGTCTTCGTCTACCTGCCCGTGAAGCTCGCGTCCCAGGGTTTCGGTTTCATGCGCGGCCAGGAATTCCTGATCCTGCTGGCCCCGGTGCAGCTGCCGGGCTTTGCGCTGTCGGCCTATGGGGTCGAGCGCTGGGGACGCCGGCCGACGCTGATCGGCTTCCTGCTGCTCAGCGCCCTGGGCTGCCTGTTCTACAGCCTTGGCGACGCCACCGCCGTGGTGGTCGGCTCGACGCTCCTGATGAGCTTTGCGCTGCTGGGCACCTGGGGTGCGCTGTATGCCTTCACGCCCGAGGTCTATCCGACCGACCTGCGCGCCAGCGGCATGGACCTGGCCGGGGCAGTGGCACGCTTCGGCGGCCTGTTCGCGCCGGCCATCGTGGCGCCGGTGATGGCGACCCGCTTCACGCTGTCGCTGCTGATGCTGGCCGCCTTCCTGGTACTGGGCGCCGTGGCGATCGCCTGCGTCGACGTGGAATCGCGCCAGCGCGCCCTGGAGTAATCGGAGCGTGTGACAACACTTCCAGGGCAAGGCGCAGCGGCGAAGACAGTACGCGTGTACGGCGAGCCGCCGCAACGCAGCGATGGGAGTGTAGTCACGCGCTCCGGGAACCCATCATTCTGGGAGGTGCGCCATGCCCCATTCTGGGCCACAATGGGCGCCTACTCGGGGAGGATTCAGATGCGCGACGCAGTCATCATCGGGGCGGGCCACAATGGCCTGGTATGCGCCTTTTACCTGGCACGGGCCGGCCTGAAGGTCACCGTACTCGAAGCGCGCGAGGTCGTCGGCGGGGCGGCCGTCACCGAGGAGTTCCACCCGGGCTTTCGTAATTCCGTCGCGGCCTACACCGTGTCGCTGCTGAATCCGAAGGTAATCCAGGACATGAACCTGGCGGGCCACGGCCTGCGCGTGGTCGAGCGGCCGCTGTCGAACTTCCTGCCTTTCGAGGACGGCCGCTACCTGAAGATCGGCGCCGGCCGCACGCATGCCGAAGTCGCCAGGTTCTCCCAGCGCGATGCCGACCGGCTCGATGCCTTCCACGCCCAGCTCGATGGCGCCGCCGACCTGCTGCGCGAACTGGTGCTGCAAACACCGCCGAACCGCGTCGACGGGGGATGGCTGGCGGTGCTGCCCGAGCTGCTCAAGGCGGGCAAGCTGGGCAAGCGCATGGCCAGGCTGCCTTTGACCAGCCAGCGCGAACTGCTCGACCTGTTCACGAAGTCGGCCGGCGACTACCTCGACGGCTGGTTCGAGAGTGCGCCGATCAAGGCCGCCTACGGCTTCGACAGCGTGGTGGGCAACTATGCCAGCCCGTATGCGCCCGGCTCGGCCTATGTGCTGTTGCACCACGTGTTCGGCGAAGTCAACGGCAAGAAGGGGACCTGGGGCCATGCGATCGGCGGCATGGGTGCGATCACCCAGGCCATGGCGAAAGCCGTGGGCGCACTCGGCGTGGAGATCCGGACCGCCAGCCCGGTGGCCGAAGTGCTGGTGGGTGGCGGCCGGGCCAGCGGCGTCGTCACCGCGAAGGGCGAGCGGCTGGACGCGCGCGTGGTCGTCTCGAACCTGAACCCGCGCCTGCTCTATACCTCCCTGGTGGATGCGACCGCGCTGCCCGAGGACTTCCTGCGGCGCATGCGCGGCTGGCGCTGTGGTTCAGGGACCTTCCGCATGAACGTGGCGCTGTCGGAACTGCCGGACTTTCGCTGCCTGCCCGGGCGCGAGGCGGCCGAACACCACGGCAGCGGCATCATCATCGCTCCCAGCCTGGCCTACATGGAACGCGCCTGGATGGATGCGCGCACGCAGGGGTGGTCGCGCGAGCCGATCGTCGAACTCCTGATCCCGTCGACGCTGGACCCGACGCTGGCGCCGCCCGGCCAGCACGTGGCCAGCCTGTTCTGCCAGCATGTCGCGCCCCAGCTGCCCGATGGCGCCAGCTGGGACGCCCATCGCGACGAGGTCGCGGATTTGATGATCGCCACCGTCGACCGCTACGCGCCGAATTTCAAGCGTTCGGTGCTGGGCCGCCAGATCATGAGCCCATTGGACCTGGAACGCAGCTTCGGCCTGGTCGGCGGCGACATCTTCCACGGCGCGCTCGGGCTCGACCAATTGTTCGCGGCGCGGCCGATGCTGGGCCATGCCGACTACCGCGGTCCGGTCAGGGCCTGTATACCTGCGGCGCCGGTACCCATCCGGGCGGCGGGGTCACCGGGGCGCCGGGCCACAACGCCGCGCGCGAAGTCCTGCGCGACGTGCGCGCATTTCCGCATCGCGAAGAGCGCGTCCGCGAGGCAGGCTAGGCGACTTCGACGCGGCCGAAAAACCCATACTGCAGGCTGGCGGCGATGCGCCGCGCCGCCGCCAGGAAGCCTTCCGCCACTTCGGGCGCGAACAGCCGGTGCACATGGGACTCGAACAGGCCCAGCCAGCGCCGGAAATGCTCGGGCGCGATGCCCTGCAGCGCCATGTGCTTGCCGTACACATTGCCCTTGAATTCGCCGCTCGACAGCATCACGGACGACCAGAAGTCGACCATGCGCGCCAGGTGAGGCTCCCAGTCGGCGCCGATGGCGGCGTCGAACACGGGACCGAGCGTGCTGTCGCGGCGGATGTCGGCATAGAAGTCGTGGACCAGGGTGGCGATCGAATCGCGGTTGAGCTCGGTGTTCATGATGTGGGCGAATGGCGAAGAAAGCTGCAGACTGCATTCTGGCAGATTCCACCGTGCCGGGCGGCCCGCAAAAAGCTCGCTCGCTTCTTGTCATTACGATATGCTCTTGGGAAACTATACGAAGCTGCCGTTCACAAGGGGGGACAATGAAACGACGGGAAGTTCTGGGGATGATGGGTTCGGTCGCACTCCTGCCAGGCGCCCTGCCGGCCAGGGCGCTGGCACAGGGCAAGCCGGCGCCGTTGCCGCATATGCGCGCGCGGCCGGGCAGGGCGGGATGGCCGGGCGCGCGCGAATGGCAGCGCTGCGCGACGAGGTCGGGGGCCGCCTGTCGAGCCCGGTTTCGCCCTTCGCTCGCGGGCAGAGCGACGCCGTCCGCAAGGAAGCCCTGGCCGGTATCAGGAACCCCTTCTATATCGGCGACCATGCGGCGCTGACCCAGACCAGCGGCTGGCAGGACGCGTGGGAATCGCGCCCGAGCAGCTACGCAGTGGCTGCGCAGGATGCACGCGACGTTGCCGCCGCCGTCAAGTTCGCACGGCGCCACAAGCTGCGCCTGGTGGTCAAGGGCGGCGGCCACAGCTACCACGGCGCCTCGAATGCGCCGGATTCGCTGCTTGTGTGGACGCGCAAGATGAACGCGGTCGGCATGCACGAAGCCTTTGTCGGCCAGGGCTGCCCACCTGAGTCGGCCCAGGCGGCGGTGAGCGTGGGCGCCGGCGCCATGTGGGCCGATGCGTATTCCGCGGTCACCACCCGTGGCGGGCGCTACGTGCAGGGCGGCGGCTGCACCACCGTCGGCGTCGCCGGGCTGGTGCAGGGCGGCGGCTTCGGCAGCTTCTCGAAGCGCTTCGGCACGGCGGCGGCCAACCTGATCGAGGCGGAAGTCGTCACCGCCGACGGCGAGGTCCGCATCGCCAATGCGGTCACCAATCCCGACCTGTTCTGGGCCCTGAAGGGCGGCGGTGGCGGCAGCTTCGGCGTGGTCACGCGCCTGACCTTGAGAACCCATCCGCTGCCGGCGTTCTTCGGTGCGGTGTTCGGCGAGATCACGGCCGCCACGCCCGAGGCTTGGCGCGCCCTGGTGGCGCGCTTCGTCGACTTCTATGCCACCAGCCTGTTCAATGAACACTGGGGCGAGACGGTCTCGCTGCGCGAGGGCAAGCGGCTGAAACTGTCGATGGTGTTCCAGGGGCTGGACCGCGCCCAGGCCCAGGCAGTGTGGGCGCCATTCTTCGCCTGGGTGCGCGAGCGCAAGGAATACAGTGTCAAAGAGCCGACCGTGATGGCCGTACCGGCGCGCGAATTCTGGAACCCGCGCTTCTTCGCCCAGCACGCTCCCGGCATCATGACGATGGACGGCGGCGCCCAGGCCTCGCCCGACCGCTTCTTCTGGACCGGCGACGGCGAGCAAGCCGGCTGGTTCATCCACGGCTACCAGTCGGCCTGGCTGCCGGCGAAGCTGCTCCACGCCGAGGGCCAGGCGCTGCTGGTCGAGGCACTGTGCGCAGCGGCCGCCCAGTGGGATTTCGAACTGCATTTCAACAAGGGCCTGGCCGGCGGTGCCCGAGGAGGCGCTGGCCGCGACCGGGAATACATCGATGAACCCGGCCGTGCTCGATGCCTTCGCGCTGGCGATCATTGCCGGCGGCAGCGGTCCGGCCTATCCGGGCCTGCTCGAGAAGCCGCGCGACGAGGAGCGCGCACGGGGCGCGGCGGCCAAGATCCGAGGCGCGATGGACGCGCTGCTGAAAGCTGCGCCGAACGCGGGCGCCTATGTTTCGGAAAGCGATTATTTCCGGGAACGCTGGCAGGATGCCTACTGGGGCAGCCATTATGCCCGGCTCCTGCGGGTGAAAGACGCGCTCGATCCGGGGCGGCTCTTCCATGTCCACCACGGGGTGGGTAGCGAAGGCTGGAGCGCGGACGGTTTTAGCCGCGACCGGCGCTAGGGACGCGCCCGCGCCGGCGCAGGGCTTGCCGCGTCAGGCGACGGCCCTGCCTGTGCTACGCTATTTCGCCCGCTTCGCCTGGCGCGCGGGCGCCGCACCCATGCCCTTGGCCAGCGCGTCCACGCGCGCTTGCGCCTTGCGCTTTGGCGCGGCACCGGCTTCGCCCGCGGACGCCCACACCGCTACCGCGTGCTCCAGCGAAGCGAGCGCGCCGGCGCGGTCGCCCTGGCCCGTGGCGATGTCGGCCTGCGCTTCCAGGATCGGCGCGAGCCTCGCCGGCGGCGCCTGGCTGCGCTCGGCGCGTTCGCGCTGGCGCGCAGCCAGCGGCGCGGCGGCGGCATAATCCTTCAGCGCCAGGTGTAGCGCCGCCATTTCGTCTTCGGCGGCGATGACGTCGGGGTGGTCCTTTGCCGAGGCGCGGCAGCAGTGCGGCATGCACCTGCTGCTGCAGCGCCAGCGCGCGGGTGTCGCCTCGCGTACGGTACAGTGCTCCCATGGCGGCCAGTATGCGGTTGACCTTGTAGACGTGCACCATTTCGGGAGCCGGATAGCCGCGCAGTGCCGTCTCGTACAAGGGCAGTGCCGCGTCCAGTTGCCCCTGCGCATGCAGTATTTCGCCCAGGTCGCTCTGGATATCGGCGGCCATCGTACGCAGCGAGGACACGTCGGCCTTGCTCCGGGCGAGCTTTGCCGCTGCGGCCGCGGCATCGATCTGGCGGCCTTGCGCGAGCGCGGCCTCCTGGCTGGCCGCCGCCGCGGTCATGCTGGCGTCGGCGCGTGCACGCTCGGCGGTATAGCGCGCCAGCGCTTCCCGGCCAAGTGTCGCGGCCCCGGCCAGGTCGCCGGCGCGCACGCGCGCGGCCATGTCCTGTTCGAGCTGCTTGTGCATCAGGTAGGGTGTCGGCGCTTCCACAGGCGGTCGCTGCAGGGGCGCGCTCAAGGCTTGCGCTTCCTTGTAGCGCAGTTGCGCATACAGGACGCTGGCCAGCTCGAAGTCGAGGCGGCGCAGCAGGGCGCCATCCTGCGGGTTGGCCGTCCGTGCCTGCTCACGGAGGCGCTTGAGGAGCGTCTCGGCGCGGGTATTGTCCTGCGCCCGGTAGTAGTAGCCCGCGGCAGCCAGGTAGCCATCGAGCCGGTCCTGCGCCAGCGGCGCGCTGTCCGCTTCGAGCAGGGCAGACAGGCGCGGTGCAATGGGCTTGAGCACGGCATCGTCGCGCATCGCCCCGGCCACCCGGGCCAGGTCGCGCAGGATCGACTCCGCCAGTCTGGTGTCGCCCGCCTTGTCGGCCGCGCCCAGCGCGCTTTCCAGTTCGCCCAGCGCCAGTGGGCAGTGGTGGGCCAGCAAGTCGCGCCGCCCGCGCTGCCACAGGCGGCTGGCAAGTTCTGCGTTCGGTTGCGCCGCGGCCCAGATCGTACGCGCACGCCCGAGCAGGTCGAGCGCGCCTGGCCGGTCCTTCGGCGTCGCGGCGGCATTGCCCGGGTGCCGGGCGAGGGCGCCGGCGGAGTCGGCCAGCGCCTCGGCCAGCAGCAGCTCCCTGCGCGCCCGGGTTGGCCCTGGCCTTTTCAGGGCCGCATCGGCGCGCGTGAGCGCAGCAGGGTCGGCGTGCCGCGACGGGCCGCAGCTTACGGAAGCGGCCTGCACGTGCGCGCAGGCGCCCGCCACCAGCAGGGAAAGGAGGGCGCGCTTCATTCGAGGCTCCAGATGTACTGGACGTACATCGTCATCTGCACCGGATCGCCGTCGATACTGGCGGGGCGGAAGCGGCATTGCGACAGCGCCGAATAGGCGGCGGCGTCGAGGGCGCGATAGCCGGAGCTGCTCGCGACGCGCGTCGCAAGCAGGCGTCCGTCCGCACCCACCGTGAAATGCAGAGTGACGCTGCCTTCCTCCTCGTTACGCGCCGAGCTGCGCGGGTATTCGGGTTTCGGGCACAGCTCCCACGACAGCACTTCGGCATCCAAAGCCTGGCGCGCGAACCTGGGAAAATAGGGAACCTCTGCCGAGGCGAGCGCGGGCAGTATCAGGGCGGTGGAAAGGAGAAGGGAACGCATCGGGATCAGGGTTGGAGTTGAGGGACAAGGGCGGACAGACCGCCTCGCGGCAGGTTCATGCCGGATCGAGCAGCCCGCGGCCGTGCAGCCATTCCTCGGCGCGGCGCGGCCAGGTCGATGCCGTGCCCAGGCCGGGACGCATCGCCATGCCGTGCTCCCCGTGCTCGAACAGGTACATCTCCGCCGGCACCTTGGCGCGTACCAGGGCCTGGTAGAACAGGATGCTGTTCTCGACCGGCACCGATTCGTCGGCCTGGGTGTGGATCAGCAGGGTCGGCGGCGTGGCGCGCGTGACCTGGCGCTCGAGCGACATCAGGGCGATGTCGGCGGCGGACCGGCGCGGCGCCCAGCAGGGCCTTGCGCGAACCGGCGTGCGCCGCCGCTCCGTCCATCGCGATCACGGGGTACATCAGCAGCATGAAGTCGGGGCGGGCGCTGACGCCGTCCAGCTCGGCGCCTGTGCGCCCGAGCGGATGCTCGAACAGGGTGCCGGCGCAGGCAGCCAGGTGGCCGCCGGCCGAACTGCCCATGACGCCGATACGGTCCGGGCGCACGCCGTGGCGGCTCGCGCCCGCGCGGACCAGGCGCACGGCGCGCAGGGACGTCGCGCAGCGGCGCCGGATGGCCGAATTCGGCCAGGCGCGAGGTGAGCACGAAGCTGGTGACGCCCAGGCTGCCCAGCCAGCGCGCGTACTGTTCGCCCTCGCGCACCGTGGACAGGCGCACATAGCCGCCGCCCGGGCAGATGACGACGGCGGTGCCGTTGGCGCGATCGGGCGAGGGAGCGAAGACAGTCAGCACCGGTTCGCTGACATTGCTGGTGCGGCCGTCCTCGACGCGCATCGGACCGAGGCCTGGCTTCGCGCACACGCCGCCCTCGGGCCAGAGGGAAATCGTCTCCGGCGCCGGGCCGAATGCGGGCAGGATGGCGGCGGAGGCGCCGGGCGCGCCCGCGGCCAGCAGCATCCCGGCGGCGGCTTGGGTCATCAGGGTTCTCCTGTCGCGGTTCATGCGAGTCTTGGGGCTCAGGGAAAGACGAAGGATTTTACCAGCGTCAGTTCGCCGGGCGCTCGCATCGGCACCTGGAAGGTCTGCTGCTTTTCCCGGGGCGTGTTCTCGTTGCTGATGATCGTCACCCGGGCGACCGTCAATGCGGCACTTTTATCGTCAACCGCGCCTCCACCGCCGAAGTAATTCACCCAGACCTGGTAGGCGCCCGCGAGCGGCGCCGCGCTGGCGAAGATCTCGGGACCATAGCCGGTGGTGACGTCGACGTCGAGCGCGCCGCCATTGGGCATGACGCGGCTGCCGTACCAGGCGTGGGCGCCATCGGGACCGACCACGTGCATGTCGAGGTCGGTGCCTGGCGTATCCCGGGACAGCACCACGCGCAGGCGTGACTGGGTCTTGCCGCTGTAGCCGTCGTAGAACTGGGTGCGGGCGCGGGAGCCGCCGCCGGGTGAGCGTAGCTCGACGCCGTTCGACCCGCTGCCGAAGCTGTAGGGACGGGCGAAGCTGCCGTCTTCCTGCACCTCGATCGGCATGGCGACACCGTTCACGACCAGCGTCGCCGGCTTGCGCTTGGGCGCGCCGGCGATGCGGCCGCGGATTTGCGCCGTCTCGCCCTGGACCGGCTGCATGCCGACAGAGGCGGCAGGATAGTTGACGGATTGGCTGTACTCCTCGCGCGCACCCTGTGAATTGCGCCAGCCTCCGCGCGGCGCATCCAGCGTGACCTGCGCACCCGCGCTGGCCGCGGCAAGGCACAGCACCATCCAGAATCGATTCTTCATCCTAGTACACGAAAGATTTGACGAGGGTGAGCTCGCCGATGCTGCGAAGGGGGATCACCAGGTCTTCGCGCCGCTCGCGCGCCGTGTTTTCGTTGAAGACCAGGGTGACCCGGCTGGTGATGATGGGCCGCTGGCGCGTGCTTTCGTCGAAATGGTAGCCGCTGTCGCCGAAATTGCCCCAGTAGTTGATCCAGACCTGGTAGAGCCCGCGTAGCGGCGTCGTCATCGTGAACATCTCGGGCCCCGGCCCGTCGACGCTGTCGGCATCGAGCCCGCCGCCATTGGTCAGGAAGGGATGGGCCCAGTAGGCGTGCTGGCCATCGGGCGTGACGATGTGCAGGTCGATCTCCGCCTGGTTGTCGTCCCAGGCGCCGAGTATGCGGAGGGTAGGCTGCGGCCGGCTGCGGTCGGCCTCGTAGAACTGCACGCGTTTCACGGGCTTGCCGTCGGGGCTGCGGATCTCGACGCTGTTCGAACCGCTGCCGAAGGAGTAGCCGCGCGCGAAGCGGCCTTCCTCATCGAGGTAGAGCGGCGTCGGGTTGCCGTTGACGACGAGCTTGTGGAAGGGGCGCTTGTGGCCGGCCGCCTGCAGGCGCCCGCGGATCATGGTGCGGCCCTTCTGGGCACCGCGGTCGATCAGGTTGTACGGGTAATTCACGGCCAGCTCGTCGGACCTGTCGACCAGGCCGGCGCGCTTCCAGCCGCCGACGGGCGTCTCCAGCGTCGTTTGCGCCGGCAGCGGGGGCAGGCGCAGGCGGCGGCCAGCGCGAGCAGGATGGGTAGGCGCGGCATCTCAGAAGCTCCCGAGGTTGGCGTCGAGGAGGCGCCGTGCCAGGCCCTCGACATAGGTTTCGTCCTGCCCGCGCGGATGGCGCCGCAGGGCGATGTGCAGGTATTCGTGGGCCAGCGTGATGCGGTCTTCGCGCGTGGCCAGGGGACGCATGAAAACCCGGTTGCGCGACTGTTCGGGTAGGGCGCGCCGCCATTGAGCGCGCAGACCAGCGGCAGTTGCGGCGGGCGTTCGTAGCCCGGCTGGGTCAGCAAGATGCGTTCCCAGCGCGGCAGGGCCGTAGCGAGCCAGGTTTCGTTCTCGAACAGGCGGCGGCAGCGCGCCCGACCCCGGCGATGCCGAGCACGCCGCCCGGATAGGCCTGCGCCAGGATGGCGTCGAAGCCTTGTCCGGCCTCGGCCTGGCGCACGGCATGGGTCCAGGCCAGCACACCGGGCCCCGGGGTGTCGCGGTGATAGCGCACGGTGGCGTTTTCGACCACCAGGCGGTCGGTCCAGGCGGCGATTGCCAGCGCTGCCGGGCCGGCGGGATTCGGGCCAACGCGCTGGGTGGCACTGCTGTCGGCGATCTGCTGGCAGGAGGCCGCCGCGCGGCCGTTCTGCTCGAGGTAACTGCGCGCGGCCACCGCAAGGGCCCTGGCTGGCGCCTCCGGGGGCGGGCGTTCGCTTCGCGCTCGAGCACGCGCGCCACGTATTCATTGGTGCCGAAGCGGCCACGGATGCGGATGCGCCCGCCCTCGCGCAGCATGCTCATCGAGCCGTTGGCGCGAAAGGCCAGCTGCTGGCCGTTCTCGAAGGAGACGACGTGGCGGCCATGCAGCGGGCCGGGCAGCGCCGGGCCATGTGGCCCCACCAGGCTGCGCACCGGATAGCGCGCGAAGAAGTCGACCACCACGCAGCCGGCATCGACAGCGGGGGCGCCTGGCGGCAGGCTGGCGGCCAGCTGGCGGCCCCATTTGCGGAAGATGCCGGCGCTGGTGCCGGCGCCGCCAAACCAGACCGGGGTGCCGTCGGCCAGCCAGCCGGCGCCGCCGCCGAGTCGCTCCTGCGGCCGCCCGGGCTGGTGCCGGGAATAGGTTTTCACGCGCAGGCGGCTGCCGAACCAGCGCACGCTGTCGGCGCCGCGGCCGTCGAGCACCACGCGCAGCAGGGCATTCTCGGCGTCGGCGCGGCCGGCTGGCGGCATGCTGGCGAGCGCGCGCAGCAGGCTGGCCAGGCTGGCGCTGCGCTCGGGCGCCAGGCCCGCCGGGTCGCGCAGCCAGGCGAATTCGCCGGCCAGCGGGGCGTTCAGGCGCGCGCCCCAGTAGCGCTGCCATGCGGCGCGTTCGAGCATCAGGCGCGTGGGCGCGAAGAAGGGGCCGCAGGATTGGGCCAGGGCGCTGTCGCGGTCGATGCTGCCGCCGGGCTCGCAGCAATAGACTTCTTCAGGCAGACGTCCCTTGCACACATAATCCGGCATCGCGACCCCGGTGTCGGCGGCGTAGACATAGACGAAGAGCTTCCACAGGCTGCCCGGGGCACGGCCGTGCTGGCGTCCACGCGCGCAAGAGGCGCGGCCCCGCCTTCGGCCAGCGCGATCGCCTGGACCTTGCCGTCCCGGAGCCAGGCGACGTCCAGCGTCTCCGCGCCCATGGCGGGGCCGGCGGCCAGCAGCAGCGCCGCCAGGAGCGCCGCCAGGAAGCCTCGCGCGGCAGTGCGCATCACTTCACCTGCAGCACGCGGCGACCGCCGGCGCCCTCGAAGGCCACCTGGTCGGGCTGGTACATGCGGTAGTAGCGGGCCGGCGGCAGGCCATAGCTGCCCTTCTGGGCAAAGCGCAGCAGGTGGCGCACCTTGACTTCGCCCTCGAGCACGTCGATCGGTACCGCGTAGCCGTCGCGGCGGGACACATGGCGCGCGCGCTCGAGCGGGGTCGGCTCCTTCCCGCCCAGCAGCTTGATACCCCAGGTGGTCGGCTCCACGTTCGCACCCGGCGGCAGCGCCACCTCGACCAGGCCGAAGCGCGGGCGGCCGGCTTTGGCCGTCGGGGTCAGGGTCACTTCATCCATGTAGAGCTGGTCGGTGCGCAGCACCTCGCTGGCCTTGAGCGGCTGCAGGCGGTAGCCGTTCTTCGCCGGCACCATGCGCAGGATGCGGCGCTTGACGCCAACCGCCAGCGATTGCACCTGCGGCGCGCGGCTTTCGTATTCGATCACGGCCACCGTGCCGGCCGGCGCGGCCTGGGCCAGGCGCAGGCGTTCCGGCAGGGCGCCGGCCGCGCGCGGGCGCCAACTGGCCAGCGTGGACGCGCCGCTGACGGGCTGCCAAGCCTCGTCCAATACGAGCACAGGTCCCTTCGGCACGGGCGCGCCACCCAGCTTCTTCTGCACCCAGACCAGGGTCAGCGCGCGGTCCATGGTCGGCATCTCCGCGCGCACCGAGGACAGCAGCACGTCCGCCTGGAGGGCGGGCAGGCGACCGTCCAGCAGCGCCAGCGCGCGTGCCAGGGGTGCCGGCATGGCGGCGACCCGCTTCCAGGCCACGTCGACCTGGGCTTCGAGCGCCGGCGGCAGCGCCGTGCCCTCGTCCCCTGCCAGCATCGACAGCAGGGCCAGGCCGAGCGCGTCGCGATTGCCATCCGCCGGCGCGTCGAGCACGAGGGAGCCGAGCGATGCGCCTCGGGCCGTCCCGTCCCGCAGGCGCATGCCGCCGTGGTCTTCCACCAGGCCGGTCACCAGGGTCTGGGTCGGCAGCCCCATCTCATGGGCCAGCCACAGCACCAGCGCGCGATCGAACAGGGGTGCCTTCAGGCCGTGCTTGCCGTAGACCGCCAGCACATTGTTCCAGTGCTCGGCCGGCATCTCGATGCCGAGCGAACGCGCCGCCAGCCAGTCGGCGTAGTAGGCATAGGCCGTCATCAAGGGGTCCTCGCGGGTGCCGTTGCCCCACCAGCCGAACACCGCGTCCGGCCCGGCCATGGCCACCAGGCGCAGGCGTTCTGCCTGCAGCGTGGCCAGCAAACGCTCGCGCACTTCAGGCGCGCCACCCCGCATGCCCTGCAGTGCCATCGTCAGCGGAATCAGGCGGCTCGAGGTCTGCTCGACGCAGCCGTAAGGGTAGTCGATCAGGTCGTCGGCAATGCGGGTGAAGTGGCTGGCGGCCCCTTGCGCGAACGAGACACGCAGGTTGCGCGCGTCCGGCGGCAGCTTGAGCGGCGTGTCCAGGCTTGTTATCGGCACGAGCTGCGTGTGCTGGCTGTTCCAGGCCAGCGGCAGCGTCCGCAGGGGGCATCGAGCGCGTCGACGAGTTTACCGTTGGCGCGCACTTCCAGGCGCAGGGCGCGTGCGCCGCCGGTCAGCGGAAATTCGACGTAGTTGATGCCGGGCTTCGCTGCCAGGCTTGTCGTCATGCGTCCGGTCGCGCTGCCGGTGTCCAGGCTCACTTCCAGCGCTCGCTCTTGCTGTCCCCGGTTGAACACGGCGACGGCCGCGCGCGGCGCGTCGCCGGCGCGCAGCCAGTCGGGCGAGGTCCACTTGGTGTAGACCGCCTTGTCCGAGCGCAGGTAGCCGGTACGCTGGCCCACGCGCCCCTGCGCATCCATCGCCCGCCCGGTGATGCGCCAGCGCGTCAGCGCGTCGGGCATGGTGAAAGTGATGCGCGCGTGGCCGTTGGCATCGGTCTGCAGCGTGGGCGCCCAGAAGGCCGTGTCGACATTGTCGCGGCGTGGCCGCTCCAGCACCTTCACGCCGCGCTCGTTGTAGTTGTGGCGCGCAGGCGCGTCGCCGCCGCGGCCCTGGGCCATGTCATAGCTGATGAAGGAGAGGCTGGCGGTGGTACGCACGTTGTTGCGGCGCGGATGATAGAAGAAGTCGCCGATGTCCGGCGCGATCTCCGGCTGCAGCACATAGATCATCTCGTCGACCACGCCGAGCGCCACCAGGGTCGATACCGGCTTGCCGTCGACCTGGGAAAGGACGTCGAGGGTGACCGTCTCGCCGGGCTGGTAGACCTCCTTGTCGGTCTTGAACTGCAGTGCGATGCGCGGTTCGATCACCTGCAGTCCCGCGTTTTCGAACATGAATTCGCCGCCGCGCGTGGTGGCCACCGAGAACGTCATGTTGGGACCATAGTCGGCGCGCACCGGAATGCGTACCCGCCACTGGCGCGGGGCGACGCGTTGGGACTGGAACCAGTCGGCGCCGCCGGCGGCCAGGCCATGCTGCTCGACCTTGTCGCGCTCGAGCGTGAACAGGGCCTGGTCGGCGTTGTCGGAGAAGGTGACCAGGGCTTCGGCCGTCTCGCCCGGCGCGTAGGCCGCCTTGTCGAGCACGATCTCGATGCTGCCCGGCGTGGCTTGCACGCCGTCGCCGCTGACCCAGTGGCTGGTGGCCGCCAGCAGGTTGCCCTGCGCGTCGCGCAGGCTGAGTTGATAGGAGCCGGCGCGGGCGAAGTCCACGTCCCAGCCTGTTGCGGCCGGATTGAACTCGCCGGCCGTTTTCGCCTGGGTCTCCAACTGCACCATCTCCCAGCGCACCGGGCGCACGGGCTTGCCCTGGGCCTGGACATCGGGCACCAGGTCGAAGCGCACGCGCTGGCCGGGGTCGGAAAATTGGCGTTGTGCCTTGAGCTGGTAGCTGCTTGCCGAGCGCTCGATCAGCAGTTCGCGCGTGGTCTTCACGCGGTAGGCCGCGCCGTCCGTGGCCAGCACGGTCAGGATATAGCGCGACGGGTCGCTGGCCGCCGGCAGCGTGAAGCTGACGTTGCCGCGGGCGTCGCTGGTCATCTCCTGGGTCTTGAGTTCGACCGGGAACATGCCGCTATAGCGCAGCTCGCCCTCGACCATCGTGTTCTTCTGGCTGCGCAGGCTGACGCTCAGGGTGGCGTTCTTCACCGGCTTGCCGTCGGGGTAGCGCAGGGCGATGCTGCCTGAGACGGTTTCGCCCGTCTTGAACTCGGCCTTCGCCGGGCGCACGTCGATCTCGAAGTGGGGTTTCACGTATTCGGCGACGCGGAAGGCGGCGCCATAGGTATCGTCGCCGTAGCGGAAACGCAGTTCGTAGCCGCCGGCGCTTGCGCTATCGGGCAGGCGGAAGCGCGTCTCGGTGCCGGTGGCGGACGAGAATTGCAGGGTTTGCGTGAGGAGGGGCGTGCCGTTCGGATCGAACACGGTGAGGGCGACCGGCCCGGCCTGCGCGGCGCTCGATACGCACGCCGACTTGAACTCGCGTCCCAGGAACTTGACGTTGACTTCGTCGCCCGGGCGGTACAGCGGGCGGTCGGTCACGGCATACAGCTTGGTGTTGTAGATCTCGCTGTCGTAATAGAAGTTCTCGGAGACGAACACGCCGCCGCTGGCATCCTCGCCCAGCACATAGGTGTGTTCCGGGCTGCCGCGCTCCAGCGCGACCACGCCATCCTTGCCGGTGGTGCCCGACTGCAGGACGCCGGTGCCGTCGCTCCAGGCGACATGGGTACCCGGTACGGCGGCGCCGTTGTCGCGCCGCGCGGCCCACACCAGCATCTGGTTCGACGATACCTTGGTGACGGCCATGGTGTCGGACACGAACACGAGCGTCGTGGCACGGTGTTCGCCGATCATTGCCTCGACCAGGTACAGGCCGGGTTTGCGCATGCCGACGGGGATCATCAAGTTGCCGGCGCCGCCCGAGGGAATGAAGTCACTGCTGGAGCCGTCGAGCTTTACGCCCTTGGGCGGTTCGATCGGCCTGGCCTGCCAGAGCGGGTAGCGAAAGCTGTCGACCATCTCGAAGCCGGCGAGCGGCTTGTATTGCGGGTGGTGGGCAAATACGGTCGGGCGGAAGATTGCCTCGCCCGTGGATAATTTCGGCTGCGTGCTGGTGACGGCGCGGCGCGCCTCGGCCGTGAACAGCTTGCGCCAGACCATGCGCGACTGCTTCCACCAGCTGTCCCACAGGTAGCGCAGGGTATTGGCCAGGCCCTCGCCGCGGTAATTGCCGGCCACCTCGATGCGGTGCAGGTTGCGCTGTTTTTTCAGGAACTCGATCGGCTGCGGCACGCGGTAGACGACGACGTCGACGCCGGAATAGGCTTCCAGCCTGGCGCGTGCGCTGTCGCGGCCCGGCACTTCCAGGCGCACCTTCGCCACTTCCTTGCTGCCATAGGTGGCGTCCGAGAGCAGGAAGAAGGGCTCGCCCTTGAAGAGTGTGTAGTTGCTTGGCGCAAGACCGGTCCCGCTACCGGGTTCGCTACCGGGCTCGCCCGCGCTGACGGCGCTGCCGAGCAGCGCCAGGGCCAGCACGCCGCTCAGGGCCAGCTTCACGAAAGAAACGAGAGCCGGTACACGCCGGCGAAATTCGGATTGTCGACCGCTGGCTGCCACCGCGTGTCCTTCCAGTTCATGAGTTGTCGGATCCCGACCCCGCGCAGCCCGTTGTCGACGGGTGTCGTGGTGCCGGTGTGATAGGCCACGCTCGCGCCCATCCACACCATCAGGTGCTGGGCGTCGCCGTGGTCGTAGAAAAGCAGGTCGCCCGGCTGGGCGTCGTTGATGTCGCGTCCGACGGGGCGGCTGTTGTGCTGTACCAGGGCCAGCGCCGTGACGAAATGGCCGACGGTGCCGCCGGTCTGCACCCAGCGGTTGCGCAGCAGCGCCTGCCCAGCGTCCAGGTCGAGTTCGGGCGGCAGGCCTGCGTCGGGGCGCATGCCATTGGCGCGCATCCAGCGTGCATCGTGCGGGCTAAGGGCCTCGGTGACGGCAAAGCGCACCAGGCCCGCGCAGTCGCGGTGCTGCCAGCGTGGCGAGGGGCCTCGCTGCACCTGGTCGCGCACGATGCGCACCATCCAGCCGCGGAAGGCGCGGCTTTGCGCGGGCGTGAGCCGGGTCTCCGCGCGCAGCGGCGCGCTCAAGGCCATGACCGGGCCAGCGCCCAGCGCCATGCCGGCGAGCGCCGCCACCCGGAATATGGCCCGCCGCCGGGTCATCGGACCGGTTGCCACTCGAGCGGCGTCCAGGCGAGGCCCCTGGCCGGGATGTCCTTGACCACCATGCGGTAGGCGGGATACTTGCCGAGTGCGGCCAGGCGCGGCAGCAGGTGGGCGTCGGCGGCACCGCGCAGTACCGACTCGTTGGCCGCGGGCAGGGCCTCGAAGGCTTCCTTCATGGCCAGCTGGGCCAGCGGCGCGGGACTGATGATGCCCACCGTGCGGCCAGGCGCGGGGAGCGTGTCGGAGACGGCCGGCGCCTGCTTGCGCGTCACGGCCAGCACGCGCTCGACCAGGGCCGGGTCGGCCGAGAACACGACCGTGCGGCCGCTGGCGGCCAGGGTCGGCGCGAGCTTGCCTTCGCGGGTGTTCACCTCGCGCTGCCAGCGCCCGGGGTGGCTGGCCGGGCATCTGCACCGCCAGCGGGATCGGTGCCGACGGCGGCCGCGAACAGCTTGCCCGGGGAATCATGGCCGGTAGCGGCAGCGGCCTGCGTACGCTGGGCAATGAACACCGGCGTGTACAGGCGCGAGGACGGGTACCAGCAGGCCGCCACCGGTCCCGCGAATTGCGCCGGCAAGCCGCGCAGCGCCTCGGCCTCGCCGAAGTGCTCCAGCACCGGCGTCATCGACTTCCAGTCGGCCGGCACGCTGAAGCAGGCACTCGCATCGTGGGGCAGGGCAGCCCACAGGGCGCTGCTGTCGTAGCCGCCCTTGGGCAGGCGGGCGCCGTCGATCAGTACCTGCGAACGCCAGGCTCCGCGGCTGAAATCGAAGCGCAGCGCCTGCAGGGCGCCAAAGAAGGGCTGGTAGCCGAAGGAGAGGAAATCGCTTTTGACCAGCACGCTGTGGCCCGCGGGGATGCCGCCGGCGACCTGGAACTGGCCGTGGAACACGCCGTGCGCCCTGGGGTCGGCACCGAGCAGGCCGGCGACGATGGCCGCCGCGCCCGGGTCGGGGACGGCGTCCTGTTGCGCGGTCTCGGGCGGCTGCCGGCCGGCGTCCGCCGCGCCATCCGGCTGGACTGCGGCCACGGGAGCGGCGAGTGCGGGCCCCCGCGCGCACGCCGTAGAGCATGCCCGGATGCGAGAGGATCACCATGCGCTCGCCCCTGGCCGCGAACAGCAGGGTGCGTTGATTGCCGTAGTCGAGGGCGTACACCGGCACCTTGTCGGCGCCGACCGCCAGTTCGCCGGCGCGGCGCAGCTGCGTGTCCTTCAGCGCCACCTTGCCGGCTTCTTCCAGCAGGCGCGCCAGGTTGCCGCGCGTGACAGCGATGGCGTAATGCTTGAGGGTGCCGTCCGCGTCGCGCCAGAGGGCCACTTCCGCCGGCTGGTCGAGCACCATGCGAATCAGTTCGTCGCCCCAATTGAGCTCGTGTTCGTAGGCGATGCGGCGCAGGCTGCCCTTCAGGCCGAGCCGGTCTTCGCCTTGTTCGTAGTAGAAGACGAAGTCCTCGCGCAGCACGTCGCGCGCGAGCGGGATGGTGAGCAGGTCGCGCGGCAGCGTCGACAGGCTGGGCGTCAGGATCAGCGCGTCGGGCTTCGACAAATCGAGCTCGAGGCTGTTGACCCGCCCGAGATAATCCCAGCTGAAACTGCGATAGGTGACGAACGCGCCGACGCTCAGCACACAGGCAATCAGGACCTTACCGACTTTTCTCTTATTCATGGGCAGCCGCTCTACGCAAGTTTCCTAGTTGTAATGGAGAATTGGCGAAAACGCAATGTCGGGCGCATGGGGCAGCGGGGCTGTCGTCGCCTGCCGCGCAGGCGGAAAGGGCGCTCGTTTCGTGACAATTTCACGGATGCCGCCCAAATTCGCTCGGGCACGCGGGTTTTTCGGCATGGTGGCGTGAGAATGCGCGAGATTGTCCAGCGTCGCGGGGCCAGGCCAGGCCGGGCGAAGCGAAAGTCGGCCGCGCAGAGCCTTTTCGGCAGCGGCACGCTACGCAAACTATTTTTCACGCTTGTTGGTAATTTGCCACCACCTGGCCGGCGCGACGGCGCCGCTTGCAATAGGCGACCACGTCCGATCCTGACGACCCCATGATCATTGCCTCCGCACTCGACTTCCGCGCAGCCGCCCGCCGCAGGCTGCCACCTTTCCTGTTCCACTACGTCGATGGCGGCGCCGCGCCGGGCGCGCGTTTGTGTATGCGCCGGCGACCGGCGGCCAGGCCGGCGTCGAACAGCTGCTGGCGATCCTGGAAAATGAGTTGAGGACGGCCATGGTGCTGACCGGCGTGAAGTCGGTGCGCGAGATCGGGCCGGAGCTGCTGGTGGGCCCTTGAGGTATGCTTGCCAGCCTGTCCTGTCACGCGCGTCGCCTTCGATGAAAACACGCCGCACATCCCTCCGCCTGGTCCTTGCGCTAGCCGCCTCCGTGCCGCTGGCAGCGTCGGCCGCCTGCGTCTTCCATTGCGAATCGGCCGACTGTGCCTGGGAAAAGGTGGCGCCTCCCGCCTGCACCCAGGCCGAGCCCTTCCATTCCGAGGAAAAGTGGAAAGCCTATGCGGACGGCCTCAAGACGCGCGATGCGCCCTTGCAGACGCTGCTTGCCGAACTCAAAGCCCTGCATTTTTCGTGCGCGCGGGCCCGCCGCGATCTCCACCGTTGGGATTGCGGCCGCGTGTTGAAAACCAGTGAGGCCTGCGCCGAACATACGACGCTGACGATCCGGAAGCGCCACCAGCCGGCGCGCCGGGCGCGCCGCGCGCGGCCATCCCGGATCCCGCGCTGCTGGCGTTTTCACCGCCCGCAAGCGATACCCGCTTGGGCGAGATGGTCACGTATTACACGAGTGGTTGCTCGCACTGATTCCGTTGGCGGGTCATGAACCCGTTTCATCAATCGGTGCCGAGCCGGCCTTCGCGTTGCCACGGTGACCCAGCAATTGATGAATTCCATTCATAAGGTCAAACAAATCCCCGTGCGCTCGGCCTATGCATTTGGCATTACCATTCGTGGTCTCGCGCACCGGCCCTGATCCGGCCGGCGCCCATGCACCATTGAAAAGGATATGCCATGACCGTCAAAGCCTACGGCGCCCACGCCGCCGACAAATCGCTCGAACCCCTCGACATCACGCGCCGCGCCCCCGGCGCGCACGACGTGCAGATCGACATCGCCTTCTGCGGCGTCTGCCACTCCGACCTGCACACGGTGCGCAGCGAGTGGGCCGGCACCCTGTACCCGTGCGTGCCCGGACACGAGATCGTCGGGCGCGTCTCCGCCGTGGGCGAGCATATACACGGCTTCCAGGTGGACGACCTGGTCGGCGTCGGCTGCATGGTCGACAGCTGCCGCCACTGCGCCGACTGCGAGGCCGGCCTCGAAAACTACTGCGACACCATGGTCGGTACCTACAATGGCCCCACCGCCGACGCACCCGGCCACACCCTGGGCGGCTATTCGCAGCAGGTGGTCGTGCACGAGCATTTCGTGCTGCGCATCCGGCACGCCGAAGACCAGCTTGCGGCCGTCGCGCCGCTGCTCTGCGCCGGCATCACGACCTGGTCGCCGCTGCGCCACTGGAAGGCCGGTCCCGGCAAGCGCGTGGGCGTGGTCGGCATCGGCGGCCTCGGTCACATGGGCCTGAAGCTGGCGCGCGCCCTCGGTGCGCACGTGGTGGCATTCACGACCTCGGAATCGAAGCGCACCGAAGCCCGGCGCTGGGCGCGCACGAGGTGGTGGTCTCGCGCGACCGTGCCGCCATGGCCGAGCACGCGAAGAGCCTGGACCTGATCGTCAACACGGTGGCCGCGCCGCACGACCTCGACGCATTCCTGTCGCTGCTCAAGCGCGACGGCACCATGGTACTGGTCGGCGCGCCGGCCACGCCGCACCCGTCGCCGCAGGTGTTCAACCTGATCATGAAGCGGCGCGCGCTGGCCGGCTCGATGATCGGCGGGATTCCCGAGACCCAGGAAATGCTCGACTTCTGCGCCGAGCACGGCATCGTCGCCGACATCGAGATGATCCGGGCTGACGAAATCAACGCTGCCTACGAGCGCATGCTCGAAGGCGACGTCAAGTACCGCTTCGTGATCGACAACGCCACGCTCGCCGTCTGAGCGGCATCCCTTGGCGCTCCGGCGCCTCCCTGGACCTTGTTTTCATGCGATTGCGCCCTGGGCGCAATCGCTGGGGCAGCTTTTTTCTCTCGCATCATGCAAACCATTCCACCTCCCAGCCCTGGCCAGGCCGTCGAGCGCTCCGCCGCTTGGGGCGCCGTCTTCGCGATGGCGCTCGGCGCCTTTACCCTGGTCGCCTCCGAATTCATGCCGGTCAGCCTGCTCACGCCGCTTGCCGCCGACCTGGGCGTCACCGAAGGCCAGGCAGGGCAGGGCATCGCCATTTCCGGCGCCTTTGCGCTCGTGACCAGCCTGTTTATCGGCTCGCTCGCGGGCAGGCTCGATCGCAAGACCCTGCTGCTCGCGCTGACCCTCCTGATGATGGTCTCCGGCGCGGTCGCGGCCTTTGCGCCGAATTACGCGCTCTTCATGCTGGGGCGCGCGCTGATCGGGGTCGCCATCGGCGGCTTCTGGTCGATGTCGGCCGCCACCGCGATGCGCCTGGTGCCGCTGCACGAGGTGCCGCGCGCACTCGCCATCGTCAATGGCGGCAACGCGCTCGCCACCGTGGTGGCCGCGCCGCTCGGGGCCTTTCTTGGTTCCGTCATCGGCTGGCGCGGTGCATTCTTCTGCGTGGTGCCGGTGGCGGCGCTCGCGTTGATCTGGAAGTTGGCCAGCCTGCCGCCGATGCCGGCCCGGACAGGCATGGGCGCGGGCGGTATCCTGCGGCTGCTGCGCCGCACTCCCGTGGCCTATGGCATGGCGGCGGTGAGCCTGTTCTTCATGGGCCAGTTCGCGCTCTTTACCTACCTGCGCCCCTTCCTCGAAACGGTGACGGGCGTTGGGGTGACGACGCTGTCGCTGATGCTGCTGGCGGTCGGCGTGGCGGGTTTCGTCGGCACGGCGCTGATCGGCCGCCTGCTGCAGGGCCGCCTGTACCGGCTGCTGGTGATCATGCCGCTGGCGATGGCGGCGCTGGCGCTGGGCCTGATCGCCTGTGGCGCATCGGTGCCGGCCACATGCCTGCTGTTGGCCATCTGGGGCCTGGTCGGCACCTCGGCGCCGGTCGGCTGGTGGACCTGGCTGGCGCAAACCCTGCCGCACGAAGCCGAGGCGGGCGGTGGCCTGATGGTGGCGGTGGTGCAGCTGGCCATCATGCTGGGCGCCACGCTTGGCGGCCTGCTGTTCGACGCCAGCGGCTACCGCGCCACCTTCAGCCTGAGTGCCGGCCTGCTGCTGGCGTCAAGCGCGCTGGCATGGCTGGCGGCACGGGCCGACGGTTGCGGCAGCCCGGCCGCGGCCGCGCTCACGCCTTCAGGCGCAGCGCGTCGATGACGACCGAGACGGCGCGCGAGGTATTGCGCCGGCTCGGATAATAGGCATGCAGGCCGGGGAAGCGCGGCCACCAGTCGGGCATGACGGCGACCAGGGCGCCGCTCTCCAGGTGCGGCTCGACCAGGCTCTCGGGCAGGAAGGCCAGGCCGCAGCCACCGAGGGCCGCGTTGAGGATGGCATAGGCGCTGGTGAACACTGCCTGGCCGCGCACGCGTGCCTCGACAAGCTGGCCTTCGTGCTCGAGCTCCCAGGCATACAGGCCGCCGCTGCTGGCCAGGCGCAGGTTGATGCAGTTGTGTTTCAGGAGCTCGGCCAGGTTGACCGGCGTGGCATGCCAGTCGAAATAGGCCGGGGCGCCGACGATCATCATGCGCACGTCTGCCGTGAGGCGCACGGCGACCATGTCCTTGTCGACCTGGTCGCCGTGGCGTACGCCGATGTCGTAGCGCTCGGCGGCGATGTCGACCATGCGGTAGTCCGAACTGATCTCGACGTGCAGGTCGGGATACTGGCGCAGCAGCGGCGCGATGCGCGGCCACAGGATGGTGTCGACGACGTGGTCGATGGCGGTAATGCGCACCGTGCCGGTGGGCTTGTCGCCCATGTCGCTGATGGCGGCCAGCTCGGCCTCGATTTCCGCCAGGCGCGGCGCCACGTTCTGCAGCAGCCGCTCGCCCGCTTCGGTGGGCGAGACGCTGCGCGTGGTGCGCGTCAGCAGGCGCACGCCAAGCCGGTTCTCCAGGCCGCGCACGATGTGGCTGAGCGCAGACTGCGTCATGCCGAGTTTGCCCGCCGCGCGCGTGAAGCTGCGCTCGCGGGCGACGGCGAAGAAGACGAGGATGTCGTTGATGTTGTCGCGGGCCATGCTGGGTGCTCGGTGAAGGAGTGGTGCCGGATAGGCGGGGATTCATGATACCGCGTCCGTAATATGTGGGCCCATTCATGCTGCGGGCTCATGAACCGGCGCAACAGGGCGCCCCGTGCGCCGCGCGCGCCGTAAAATGGCTCGCGCGGGAAGGCCTGCGCCAACACAGGAGGAAACCACGTGATCGAGTTTCACCGGGCTGCACTGAACGAAGCTTGCCGCGCGTTCGCGACCTGCGTCTATCCGGGCGCGATGCAGCCCTCGAACGATATCGTCGAGACCTTCGCCCACAAGCTCGAAGAGATCGCGCTCGGCCATGTCGACTTCGTCGTTTCGCTGGGGCGCGACCCGAACCTGGTCACGCGCGCCGTCGATTACCTGCGCGAGGCCCACGGCCTGCCCGGGCGCGGCATCGACCTGACCTGGTTCGGCCAGATGCTCGACTGCCTGGTCGAGCTGGCGGTGCCGGGGACGAGCTATTCGGGCGACGCGCTGCTGTTCCTGAGCGACGTCCGCGAAGGCATCGAGCTGGCGATCGAGGACGCACAGGCGTCGGAATAGCAGGCACCCGCGGCCTGGAGTTCGCCCTGCCTTTGCGCTATCCTGTCGCCCCGATACGAACAAGAGCAGGCGCACGATGGACCACCCCGATTCCCCGACTCCCGCCGGCGCGCGCCTGCCGCCGCGCCTGGCCGATACCCTGCCGGCCTCAATCGAGGAAGCGCTGGAGAAGAAGGCGGCGCGCGAACGCAGGGATGCAGGCGTGCGCGGGGTCAGCTCCATCGAAGCGATGCGCGTGGCGATCAGGGAAGCGGCGCGCGACCTGCCGCCGCTGCCTGTGGTGCCGCGCCTGGGGCGTCTGTCTCCCGACGCTTTCGCGCGCGAGGCTGCCCGCGGCCTGCCGTTCCTGATCGACGGCGTGGTGGGACGCTGGCCGCTCTCGGCCTTGACGCCCCGGACCCTGCTGGAAGAGTTCCCGTCGCTGCCGGTGCGCGCGCGTCGGCGACTACGTCAACACGGCCTTCGCCCCCGACCGCGCAATGCAGGACATGTCGATGCGCGACTACCTCGAGCGCGTCGCCGCAGGCATTGACGCTCTGCCGCCTTATCTCGGCAACCTCGAACTACGCGCGCTGAACCGCTTCTGCCACTGGCCCGCGTATTTCAGCAGGCCCGGCCCGCCGCGCTTCTGGATCGGCCCCGCGGGCACGGTGACGCCGCTGCATGCCGACTACGACGACAACCTGTTCGCCCAGGGTCTGGGGCAGCAAGCGGATCTTCCTGGCGCCGCCGCACCACGACGCCTACCTGTCCCCGTATGAAGCCAATGCGCTGCTGTTCGGCTCTCCCTTCGACCCGGAAGCGCCGGACTATGCGCGCTTCCCGCTGGCGCGCCAGGCGGCGCTGGTCGAGTGCGTCGTCGGGCCGGGCGAGATGCTGTATGTGCCGGCCGGCTGGTTCCACCAGGTGCGCTCGCTGAGCTTTTCGCTGTCCTCGAACCGCTGGTCGCGCGCTGCCGCTGGCGCTGGCGGGACGGCGCGTGTAGTTCAGCGGTTGTCGCCGCGCTCGTCGACTTCGCGCTGCCCTTCGGCGTGGTCGAGCGTGCGCGCGCGCGGCAGGTGCCAGTCGAAGCGCACGGCCGCCATCCGCAGGCCGAAGCACAGCGCGGCGCCGGCGCAGGCGGTAGCGGTGGTCGGCAGCGCCAGCGCGTCGCCCAGCACGACGACGCCCGCACCGGCCAGCGCCGCCACGGCGTAGATATCCGAGCGGAACACGGCCGGCACGTTCGAGAGCAGCACATCGCGCGCGATGCCCCCGCCTATCCCCGTCAGCATGCCCAGCAGGGCCGCCATCATCGGCTCGAGGTGGAATACCAGCGCCTTCTGGGCGCCTGCCACGCAGAACAGCGCCAGGCCGACCGCATCGAAGAACAGGACCGGGCTGCGCAGGCGATTGATGAAGGGGTACCAGAAGAAGATGACGATGCCGGCCAGGATCGAGACGGCGAGATAACGCCAGTCGCTGATCGCGGCGGGCGGCGTCGCGCCGATCAGCAGGTCGCGCACGATGCCGCCCGAATTGGCGGCCACAAAGGAGAGCACCAGCACGCCGAAGATGTCGAGGCGGCGGCGCGCGCCGGCGGTGGCGCCGGAGAGGGCAAAGACGAAGGTGCCGACCAGGTCGAGCGTGAGCACGAGGGTCTTGATGGCGGCCCCCACGTCGAGGGAAAGGACTGCGAACACGGTGTGATGCCTCTGGATGAATGACGATCTGTGCTCGGCCCGGTGTGTCCGGCGCCGGCGAAACCTGCCATGGTACCGCAGCCGGCGGGATTTCCGCACGCGGGCTGGAAAATCCGGTATTGGCGGATTAGCCACAAGGAGTAGACAGGTGGTAACAGGCTCGGTAGACTTCCGCCATTGTCATTTGGCAATTAGCCGACCGAGCATGACGCTTCGCGTTTCCCCGATTACCTTCCCGTCCCCAGCCGCGCTGGCGCTTTGCGCGGCGCTGGCCCTGGCCGGATGCGCCACCACGAAAGCGCCGTCGCTGGCCGACTTCGCCAGCGACGGCTGCAGCATGTTCCCGGACGGCGCGCTGGTGGGCAAGGTCGACTGGTGCAACTGCTGCGTCGCCCACGACCTGGCCTACTGGCGTGGCGGCACCGCCGAGGAGCGGCTGCAGGCCGACCGCGATCTGAGCAACTGCGTCCGCGCCGCCGCCGGCAGCCAGGTCCTGGCCACGACCATGCTCGCCGGGTGCGCAGCAGCGGCGGCGTACCGTACTTCCCGACCAGCTACCGCTGGGGCTACGGCTGGCCTTACGGCCGGACCTACGCGCCCCTGTCGGGCCAGGAGGAGGCGCAGGCCGCGCGGCTGCGCGAAAAATACATGAGCGAGCGCCCCGGCCTGGCCTGCGGCAAACCGGGCACGATCGTTGCCGCCACCAACCCGCCTGCGGGAGCCAACGCCGTTGCCAGCGCCGTCGGCGGCGCCGGCAAAGCGCAATGACAGCCATTGGCCGCAGTGCGCTGTACGCCCCGCACCATCCCTATTGAATGTCGAAGACAGGAACAGCATGCACATCCGCTCCAGTAAGCAGTTCGCCCTCCGCTTGACAAGCCTTGCCCTCGTGCTGACCCTGGGCGCCTGCGCCTCGGACACCACGAAACGCATGGGCGACGCTGCCGTGACGCCCCTGAACGACCTGAACGTCGTGCGCGCCGATATCCCGGATGTGCTCGAGCAAGCGCAGAAGGCACCGTACGTGATGCCCAGGGATGCCACCTGCATCGTGCTGTCGGTCGAGATCCGCAAGCTCGACGAAGTGCTCGGCGCCGACCTCGATGCCCCGGTCTCGGACACGCGCCCCTCGCTGATGGAGCGCGCCTCGACGCTGGCCAACGAACAGGCCATCAACGCGGTGCAGCGCACGGCGCAGGACCTGATTCCCTTCCGCGGCTGGGTGCGCAAGCTGAGCGGCGCCGAACGCTATTCGAAGAAGGTGGCGGCGGCGATCGCCGCAGGCTCGGTGCGCCGGGCCTTCCTGAAGGGCGTGGCGGCCTCGCAGGTCTGCCAGTGGCAGAACCTCCCGGTCGAGGCAGTCAAGAGCGGCGGCGTCCCCGAGGTCGCCGCCGCCACCGCGCCTGCCACGAAAGAGTAAATGCGCGAGCGCAGGCCGCCCCGCTACCGGGGAGCGTCACGACCTGGAAGGACGAGCAGGGCTACGGCTTCATCACGCCCAACGGCGGTGGCCCCGCGGTCTTCCTGCATGTCAGCGCCGTGGGCGGTGGCGGACGCCCGGCCCGGGCGACGTCGTCACCTACCACCTGTCGGCCAGCGACAAGGGGCAGCCGCGCGCGGCGAACGTGATGTTCGTGGATGCCGGTACGGGACAGTCCCCGCCGAGACCCGGCCGCGCCATGCTGACCGCGCTCCTCTGTGCGGCGATCCTGGCGCTGTGCGTCGTCAAGAGCAGGCTGCCGGCCTGGATCGCCGGTATGCTCGCCTGCGTCAACCTGCTCACCTTCTTCGCGTATGCGGCCGACAAGGCCGCGCGGCGCGCGGCGGCCGGCGCCGGACGCCCGAGGACACCCTGCACGTCCTCGGCCTGCTAGGGGGCTGGCCGGCGGCGCTGGTGGCGCAACAGATGTTCCGGCACAAGACGCGCAAGCAATCGTTTCGCCGCGCCTTCCGGATCACGGTGGTCCTCAACTGCGCGGTGCTGGCCTGGCTGGTGTCGCACTGGGGCCTGGCCTGGCTGCGCCTGCACGGCCTTGGCTGACGCAGGGCGCGTCCACCGCTATTCGATCGGGTCGCGCAGCAGCACCTTGTGCATCTCGTTGTTATTGTGCGTCAGCTCCCTGAGCAGCTGGTCGAAGGGCATGGCGCCCCAGTCCACCGCACGCCGCAGCAGCGCCGGCACCGGGCTGTGGGGCTCGAGCTGGGCGAGATAGTCGGCAAGCTCGCGCAGGCGCGCATAGGCTTCCGAGCGGCTCGCGATCGTTGCGGCCTGGCCCGGCGGGGCCACGGGGGCGAGCGGCACCGGCATATCCTTTGCAGCCTCGGCGATTGGCGCTTGCGGCGGCGGTACCGGCGCCGGCCGCTCCGGGCGCTCGCTCATCCACCCCTGCACCACGCGGCGGGCTTCGTCCAGCAGGCCGCGCAAGCGGTGCAGCGGCGGCGCGTCCTTCGCCAGCTGGCGCTCCAGCACATCGTGCAGGCGTTTGGCGCTGGCGGCCCAGTCTTCCAGTTCGGCCAGCGTCGACGCCAGCTCGGCCCATGGCAGCGCGCGTACCTGCAGCAGCACCTGGCCGCGCGTCAGGACACCGGCGTTGGCAGCCGCGGCAGGCTTCTTGTCGCCCGCCTTGCGTTCGCTGTTGTCCATCGCCAGCGCTTCGCGCCAGGCGGCCAGCGTTACCTCGTGCGCGTCGACGCCGCTACCGCGCAGCAGCGGCACCCGCACCAGCAGTGCGCGGCTCCAGTGCTCGTCCAGCCAGGCCAGGGGGCGGTGCGGAATTCGATATCGCCGTCCCGCGGCAGCGGATGCAGCGATTCCCACAAGCGTTCGCACAACAATGCGACCAGCCGGTGGCACGCACGCCGCCGGCCAGGCCCTCGAGTGCGATCCAGGCTTCGCCCAGCCAGGCCGCCACCTGCAGGTCCTTGCTGCGCGTGGCCAGCGCCTCGCGGCACAGGCGCGCCGCCAGCGGCCAGTCGGCCCGTTTCAGCTCCGCCGTCCAGACGCCGCGCGGCAGGGTCGGATCGTCCTCGCGGCGGGCTTCGGCGATGGCGTCGAACTCCGGTCCGTGCAGCAGGTCGTCCCCGCCCGGGCTGGCGTCGCTGATCGGTAGCAGCAGGGCGTCGAACGCATCGTCCTGTGGATCGTCGCGCTTCATGGTGCGCTTCCTTTGTCGTTGAGATAGGCCGGTAGCGGCGGCGCGGCGGTGCCCGGGAAGGCGGGCATTGCCGGGGACTCAAGCTTGCCGTGGCGGGCGACGGCCAGGCGGGCATAGGCCACGGTGGTTGCCGGCGTGCCGGCGGCGTCGCGCGTCGGTACTGCAAAGCGCAGCATGCCGCCCTGGCGCGCTTCGCGTTCGCCCAATTCCGACAGGGGCGCCGCGTGCTCGCGCAGCACGCGCAGCAAGGCCCGGGGTCGTCGTAGTGCCAGCTGGCGTTGCGGCCATCGACCCGCATGGCGGGACGCGCCGGGTCCGGGCTTGGGCTCACCTCGCTGTTCTTCGCCCAGCGCAGGCGCAGCGTGATCGGCTGGCCGACGCGCCAGGCCACCCCGGGTGCACCGCCCGCCAGCGGCGGCGCCAGCGCGTCCCCGGCTTCGACGGCCCACTCGATGATCTGGTCGGCGCCCTTTTCGCGGGCGCGGTTCAGGCGAAACTGCGGCCACAGGTCGAGGGCCGCCACGCCGCCGGCGGGGTCCTCGGCCAGCATGGCGCCCAGCAGGGTCCGCGCGGCATCCAGGCGGTCGAGGAAGGCGACAGCGGCCGCCGAACGCGCGTCCTTCTGGCGCGCCAGCGGCCCGCGCGTCCCCGGCAGGTGCCGCTCCAGCAAGGCCAGCAGCTGACGTACCGCATCGGGGTCGCTCGGCGCCGCCTCGAGGTTGGCGGCGAAGGGGAAGCGCCCGAGCAGCTGCTGCTCGAAGTGGCCGGCGATGGCTTCGTAACCGGCGCGGGCAAGGCTTGCCTGCAAGGCCAGGCAGCGCGGCCGGAAGGTGGCTGCCGCGCGGCCGAGGCGGCGGCCCGAAATAGTCACCGCCGCCCGTGCCGCGGGCCAGCCGAACCGCGCAGTTGACACTGTCGAGTTCGGCCACGTCGGTGCCCAGCCAGGCTTCGAGCTTCTGCAGCGCGCCGCCCGGGCTTGGCACTGCGCCGCGCCAGCTCGGCGTCGATGCCCGACCACTCGGCCAGCAGCGGCCGGGCATCGACCGGCGTGCCGGCCCCCTCCTGGGCCAGCCAGGCGCGCGCGCCCTTGCTGGCGGCGGCCAGCTCGGTGAGGACGTTCAGCTGGCTTTCCAGGTAGTCCGGCAGCTCGGCCGGGCCTTCCAGGCCATAGGCCGCCAGGGCGCCGCCGCGGCTGCCGTCCCAGCCGGCGGCCGCGCCCGCGTCGGGCAGATAGAGTTTGCCGGCGTCGGCAGCTGCCGCCACGCTGCGTACCAGGCTTGCCGCCTGGCGGTCGAGCAGGCCACGCCAGCGTTCGGCCAGCATGCCCAGTTCCAGCTTGCGCAGGTCGGCCAGCAGCGGCACCAGGTGGCTGCGGGCATCGTCGAAGTTGGCGCAGCGCCAGCGCGCGTCGCACTGTGCCGGCAGCACCGCGGCCGCCAGTTCGCGCTCGACCAGGACGGCCGCCTGCGAGCGGGCCAGGCGCCGCAGCGCGTCCTGGTAGGCGGGCGGGGCCTTGGCCAGCTCTGCCCCCTCATAGGCTTGCAGGTCGGCCGCGGCGGTGCGCGCCGCCTGCAGGCGCGCGTCGTCCCAGGTCCAGGGCAGGGCGCCGTCGGGCAGGGCCGCACCCGGCGTGCCCGTCCCCCTGGGCGAACGGGTGCTGCAGCAGGCGGCCGAGGGCTTCCTCCAGGCCGGCCAGGTCCTCGTTCACCAGCAGCTGCTTGCCTTCGGCATAGGCCAGCACCGGCGTGGCGCCGCTGCTGTCGGCGTCGACGCTGCTGCGAAACGCCGCCTGGCGCGCCACGACCTCGTCGGCCAGCTGGCCAGCAATGTCCGGGCCGAGCAGGCGCGACTTGCGGATGCGCGCATCCAGGTTGGCATAGGCTTCGCCCGGGCCAGGCGGCCGTCGGCCATCCAGGCGACATCGGTACGGGCGAGCAGGGTACGCAGCTTGCCGATGTCGGCCTGCAGGCCGGCCAGCTCGCCACTCTCGCTGTTCGGGTTGGCGGCCAGCGCGCGCACGCCGCGCACCAGCTCGCGCTGCAGCGTTGCCAGCTCGTTAGCACCGAACAGGTGCTCGAGCCAGGCCCGGTGCAGCACCTTCAGGTGCTTGCGAAAGCGCGTGGCATCGTGCTGGCGTTCGCGCCCGTTCGTGCCCGTGGTGCTGTCGCGCACGGCACGGTCGAACAGTGTCACGCTGCGGCTCGTGCCCGGGTTCAGCTTCAGGCCGAACAGGTAGGAGAACAGGGCGGTGGCGTCCTGCCAGGTACCGCCGCGCACCCCGGCCAGGGTCTCGAAGCGGGCGTGCTGGTATTCGAATTCGAGGGTCGCGGCGACGAATTCGCGCATGGCGACAAATTCCGCCATGCGCTCGGGCGAGGCAAACAGGGCGCTGGCCGCCGCTGGCGCCGGCGCGTCCGCCGTCAAGCGCGCGGCGCGTTCGTCGGGGGGCCTCGTCCAGGCTGTCGAACAGCACCTTCTCGTAATAGCTGCGAAACGCGCCCTGGACCTCGGGTTCGAGACCGCCGCAGCAGGCGAACCATGACAGCGGTAGCGCCGCGCGCCGGGTATCCCAGTCGGGCACGCGGTCGATGTCGCTGAGCAGCTCGATGGTTGCGCGCTCGTCGATGCGCACGTCGCGCCCGGCGTCGAGGATCGCGTTGTGCATGCCGAGAAGCGGCGTGCGCATCGACTGCAGTTGGCGGTCGAGCGAGAACCAGGTCGGCACCAGCGCCACCAGCCAGACCGCGGCGACGAAGGCGCTGGCGACCAGCACCACGCGCCGGGCACGGCGGTCGGCGGCCACGCGCCGCGCCACCGGCTGCGCCAGGCCGAACTCGCCGAAGATGCGCGTGGCGAACAGGTCGCGGCAAAACAGCGGCGCGGCGGGCGCGCCAGGCGCCGGCGGCGGCGCGAACGGGTCGGCCGCCACCGTCGCCCGGGGCGCCGCGGGGAGGGCGCGCCCGCTCAGGTAAATGCCGCGCAAGGAGAAGGGCGTGAGCACGGCGTTCGGCCGCATGGCCGCGTGCAGCGCCGCCGGCAGCTGGGCGAGACCCGCCGCGATGCGTTCCGGCATCAGGAAGATCGGCGCGCCATGCTCGCCCGGGTCGCGCCGCGCCGCCAGGGCGCCGGCCAGGCGCCGCAGCCGCGCCACCACCGTTGCCACCGCTTCCTCGCCGACTTCGCGCCGCCATGGCACGGCTGGCGGATGCGGGTTCGACCAGCCGAGCGTCTGGCTACGGGCCCCGGGGGCAGCAGGGCCGCCCATTCGGCAAAGCCGGGCGCGTCCTCGCAACCGGTGACCACCACGTAAACAGGCAGCGCGAGGCCCAGCCGGTCCTGGAGTTCGACCAGCTTGCGGTAGATGCGCTCGCCATCGACAGCGTCGCTGGCGACTTGCGCGAACGGGACGGCCAAGACAATGGCATCGAGCGCGCGTACGCTGCGATGGCGCTCGATCAGGCGCAGGAAGTCGGTCCAGGGGCCGCTGTTGGCTTCCCAGGCGTTCGAGGGCAGCTCGAAAGCGACGCCTTCGGGACTGCGCCACCAGCCGCTGGCTATGCCCTCGCTCGCCGGGACTGCCTCCATGCCGGCGGCGCGCAGCAGGTCGGTCTTGCCGCTGGTGGCGCCGCCGCACACCAGCACGCAGGCCTTCTCGTAGCGGTAGTCGGCCCCCTTCGGATGCAGGGTCCGCAGCGCGCGCGCGAACACACTGGCCTGCAGAGGCAGAACGGCCGCTGGCGGCTGCCCGGTTCCCGCCGCGCGGCGACGGCGCCACCACAGCCAGGCAAACACGCCCAGCACCAGCAACAGCACCAGGACCAGCACGAGGACGATCACCGCGTTGGCGTTCATGCGCGCGCCCCCGATCTGCCGCAGCACGTCGCCGGCGATGGGACGCAATGCCAGCCACACGATCAGCGAGGCCACGAGCGGCACGGCCAGCACGGCGGCCGACAGCAGGTAGGTGCGCATGCGCGAGGACAGCCCGCGGGTGCGCGGCGTTGCGCGCACCAGGTGTTCGTCGGGCGCCTCCGTCAGCACGAAGCCGGGCGCGTCGAGGGGCACTGCGTCCGGGTAGAGGTAAGCAAACAGCTCGGTGCGGCGGCGCGCCAGCTCGGCCGGGCCATCGGGGCGGTCGCGCAGGCGCCCGGCGAACCCGAGGCTGAGGCAATGCAGGTAGACTTCGGCGATGTCGCGCTGCCCGCGATCCTGGCCGTGCAGCACGGCGTCGATCCGTTCGAGCAGGCGTTCGCCGCCGCTGCGCGTCTTGAACAGGCGCCATTCCAGCAGGTATTCGCCCCAGGCCGCGCGGCCGGGCCACGGCTCGTTGAGCAGGGTCTCGTCGACCACGAGCGCAAAGGCATACTGCAGCGCCTCCAGTTGTTCCTCGCCGCTGTACTGGCGCGACCAGGACTGGCGCGCCATGCCCAGGCGGATGTCGCCGAGCGCATCCTGCATGCGCCGCGCTGCCTCGTGCGCCACTTCCAGGCTGACCGCGCCCGGTCCGATGCGGGGTTGCGCCGCCAGCAAGGCGTAAAACGCGTCGACGGCGTCGCGGAACAGCCCGCCGAGCGGATTGCCGTCCTGCAGCCAGCGGGGACGTTCGCGCGGATGCTCGCCTGGCATCGCCCGGGTCTGCACTGCTACCCGTTCGCGCATGGGTTCGCGCATCGGTTCCATGCTAGGTGTCCTTTCCGGCCGGCGCCGCGGTGGCGTTGGAGCGCGGGCGCAGCAACAGCTCGATCGCGAGCGGCTCGATGTAGCCGTCGGCACTGCCGCCGGGCCCGTCGATGCGCAGCGGCAGCGCCGCGTCGAAATAATCGGCGCTGCCGGCATCCACCTGTAGCTGGAACAGGGTGCGGCTGGCGTCCCCGCCCAGGCTTTGCGCCACCCCGGTGGGAGCTGCGCCTTGCCGATGCCACGGATGCGGTGGTGCTGCGGCCGGTCGTTGCGTCCCGCCGAGCAGACCAGGGCTTCCTCGAACCAGCGCCGCATGTCGTCGTCGCTCGCGCGCACCGGTTTCAGGAGCGCCACCACATACGGCGCGGCGCCGCCCAGCATGGCGGGGGCGATCTCGAACTCCTGCTTGCCCAGGCTGCGGAAGGGCGCCCAGTCGAAGTCGGGCGCCAGCTGCGCATGCAGCCTGTCGAGCGCGTCGAGCAGGGCGTGAACCCCGCCGCCAGGTCGCGGTAGTCGAAGCGCGGCAAGGTCGGCAGCACGGCCGCGCCGGTGCCGGCAGCCAGGGCGCCGAGCAGGCGCGCCAGTACGCCGTACAGGACCTGCGGGTGGCTGGTACCGGGCTGGCACATGCTGTCCAGTTCCAGCACCAGCGCACCCAGCACGGGCAGCAGGGCGCGGCGCGCGACAGGGCGTGATGCATCGACCGGGTCGTCCGCCATCTGGGCATAGGCCGAGCGCAGTTTGCGCCCGAGCGCGTGGATGCGCCCATGCAGGACCAGCTCCGTTCCGATGCGCAGCCAGGGGCCGATGTAGCCGGTATCGACCGGCACGCCGCTCGCGCGACGGTACTGCGCCAGCGGCAGCAGCTCGGCATCGGCATAGCCCTGGCCGTGGCCGCACACCAGCAGCAGATTCGGGCGCAGCACCGAGATGACCTCGTCCGCCCCGCCAGGGTTCTGGTCGGCCACGCGCACGCTGCCGTGTTCGAGATAGCGCGGCGGCTCGGGACGGCGCTCCAGCGTCTGCGCCGCCACGGCAAGGCTGATCCGCCAGATGCCCTCGGCGTCGGGCTGGTGCCGTGCCAGGTCGATGGACAGGCGCTGTCCCGGTCCGGCCACCACCGGCAAGCCGTCGGGCATGACCGCTTCCAGGGCGGTGACGGTCACCTCGGTGCCGTCCTGCTCCAGGGCCAGGCGCAGCAGGCCCCAGTGCAGCGGGTCGCGCGCGCGCAGCAGGGCGGCGGCCAGCATCTCGGCGCGCGCCGTGGCTTGCTGGAAGTGGTGCGGCAGCAGCGCCATGCCTTCGTACCAGCGCACCGCATCGGGCAGGCCGGCCAGGCCGGAGGACATTTCGGTAGGTGGATTCATGGGATTGGCATGGTCGTCAGCGCGGCGTGCCGGCCACGCTGGCGTCGATCGCGCCAAACGTGACGACCGCCTTGCGGTAGGGATCGAGGCGCAGGCGGTAGGCGCCCTTGCCCTTGTAGCTGGCGAACAGGACCAGGCCCGCCGCCTTGGCGCCCGCGCAAGGTGCTGGCTGCAGGTGCAGGGTCGCGCCGGGCGGCAGTTCGTAGTCCCAGGAGCGCAGGGTGGCCGGGTAGTCGCGCCGGTAATTGGCCAGCGGGTCGAACCACTGCGCCGCGCTCAGTTCGAGCAGCCTGGCCAGCAGCTGCTCGTCACCGGCGGCGACCAGTTCGATCCGCAGGGGCATGTTGTCATTGGCGTCGCGCGCCACGTCCAGGCGCAAATCGGACAGGGCAATGCGTGGCCCGAACAGGGCGGGCAGGGGAAGGCCGGCTCGCGCATCCGGCGGCCAGCAGGGCCAGTCCCAGCAGGATGGCGCGGCGTGCCCAGGGGGCGTGCGAACTGCCAGTCGAGATGTGCAACGCCCCTCCTTCCGGCACCGCCTGGCGCCCCGATTGCGATCTTCGACCCACCGTGCATAACCAGGAGTCACTCAAGAAATGGAACAAAAATATACACGAAAATTTGATGTGGTTTAAGAAATATATTTTCGATTGCAGACCCCCGCAATGTGGTTTTTTGGGCGTATTCTTTTTTCCCCAAGCACAGGGCAGGAGCGCCCGGCAAGCCGCATGCGGCCGCGCCAAGCTCGTCGTTTCATCCACCTTCCGCGTCCAGCGAGGGCGCGGTTTCTGAAGGAGTAGCGATGTCCGGTATCGACAATGGCCAGCACTGGCTCGACCGCAACCGCCCGCCGCGGGTGCAGATCACATATGACGTGGAAATCGGCGATGCCGTCGAGAAGAAGGAGCTGCCGCTCGTCGTCGGCATCCTTGCCGACCTCGACGGCACCAAGGGCAAGGTCGTCGCCGAGCAGGCCTTCCGCGAAATCGACGGCGACAACTTCGACGAGATGCTCAAGGAGATCGCCCCGACGGTGACGCTGAACCTGCCGGCCAGCAGCCAGCTGGCCGAACACAAGGCGGCCAAGGCCCTGGAAGCGACCTTCACCTTCACCCAGTTCGACCATTTCAACCCGGTCGAGCTGCTCAGGATGGTGCCAGCCCTGAAGGAGCTCTACGAGGAGCGCCAGCGCCTGCGCGACATGCTGGCGCGCCTGGACGGCAACGTGAAGCTGGGCGAACAGCTCGACGCCGAGTTCAGGTCGGTCCGGCCCGCGCCGGGCGGCGCTCCCGAGAAGAGTGGCAAGAGCGGCGGCAAGGCGGAAGAGGACATGGCCGGGGACACTCCGCCCGACCAGGCTTGACACGCGCGCATCCGGACGCGCCATTCCATTCGACGAGAGCAGAACATGACAACCGAAACTGACCTGAAAACAGAACAGCAAGCGGCGCTCGAACACGCCGAACTGAAGGTGAGCAATCCCAGCCTGATCGACATGGTGATCAAGGCCACCTACGACGACACGCAAAAGAAAACCGCCGCCATCATCCTCAAGACCGCGCTCGACGCGGCGCGCGCCGACACGAGCCCGGAGGCAGACTCTGTCAAGGTGATCAGCAAGCGCATCCGCGACATCGATGGCCTGATCAGCGAGCGCCTCGACCAGATCCTCCACAACGAACGGTTCCAGGCCCTCGAGTCGGCCTGGCGCGGCCTGCACCTGCTGGTGTTCGGCACCGAAACGAGCGCGCGCCTGAAGCTCAAGGTCATGAACATCGCTAGAGACGACCTCAAGAACGACCTGGAGAAGGCGGTCGCTTTCGACCAGTCGGCCCTGTTCAAGAAGGTCTACGAGGAAGAATACGGCACCTTCGGCGGCAACCCGTTCAGCGTGCTGATGGCCGACTACAGCTTCGGGCGCAAGGCGCCGGAAATCGGCCTGTTGACCAAGCTGTCGAACGTCGCCGCCGCCGCCCATGCGCCCCTGATCACGGCGGCGGAACCGGAACTGTTTGGCCTGGACTCGTTCACGGAACTGGGCAACCCGCGCGACCTGGCCAAGGCCTTCGAGGGCGCCGATGCCATCAAGTGGAATGCCTTCCGCGACAGCGACGACGCCCGCTACGTGACGCTGGTCATGCCGCGCATGCTGCTGCGCCTGCCGTATGGCGACGCCGGCAACCCGGTCGATGGCCTGGCCTACGAGGAAAACGTGTTCGGGAGCGAGCGCGCCTTTGTGCGCAACGAGGACGGCACGGCGTCAAGCACGCTGTACGGTAGCCGCGCCAGCCACGAACGCTACCTGTGGGGCAATCCGGCCTACGCGCTGACCCAGCGCATCACCGATGCCTTCGCCAAGTACGGCTGGTGCGCGGCGATCCGCGGGGTCGAGGGCGGTGGCGCCGTCAAGGATCTGCCGGTGTTTAACTATCCGGTGGAGGACAGCGGCAAGCTGCGCACCTTGCAGTGCCCGCTGGAGACCAGCATCACCGACCGCCGCGAGAAGGAACTGAGCGACCTCGGTTTCATGGCCCTGTGCCACAAGAAGAACGAGGACCTCGCCGTCTTCTTCGGCGGCCAGACCGCGGCCCGTCCGAAGAAGTACAACAAGGACCTGGCCAATGCGAACGCGTCGATCTCCTCGATGCTGCCTTACGTGCTGGCCGCCTCGCGCTTCGCCCATTACGTGAAGGTGATCATGCGCGACAAGATCGGCTCCTTCACTTCGCGCGAGCAGGTCGAGCGCTACCTCAACAACTGGGTGGCCGACTATGTGCTGGTCAACGACAACGCGCCGCAGTCGCTCAAGGCCCAGTATCCGCTGCGCGAGGCACGCGTCGACGTGGTCAGCGTGCCGGGCAAGGTGGGCGCCTACCGCGCCACCATGTTCCTCAAGCCGCACTTCCAGCTGGAAGAGTTGACGACCTCGATCCGCCTGGTAGCCGACCTGCCGCCCCCGGCGGCCGGCTGATCGGCGCCTGGCAAACAGCGGCGCCCCGCGGGGCGCTCTTCACACAATCACGCAGGCGGCACAGGGCCGCTTGCGCTCCGGAGACACGCATGGACGCAATCATTCTCGACCTGGGCGACACCATCAAGGGCGACTCGGCGCTGGAAGGCTATACCGACAAGATCGAACTGATGTCGTACAGCCACAACGTGGCGATGCAGGTGACCAACGACGTCAGCAACAGGGAGCGCACCTCGGGCCGCCCCCACATCGGCGAATTCACCGTCACCAAGTTCCTCGATGGCTCGACGCCGACGCTGAACGAATACTGCTGCGCTGGCAAGTCGATCCCCACAGCCATGATCACGGTGGGGCGCAACTCGGGCGACGACAGCGGCAAGACGGTGCCGCTGATCGTCTATACGCTGTCGAACGCCATCATCTCGAATGTCAGCGTCAGCGGCGGCTCGGGCGGCAAGCCGGTGGAAACCCTGTCGCTGAACTTCACCGCCATCAAGTGGGAGCTCACTTCGCAGAAGACCGACGGCAGCAAGGAAGGCACGGCAGCGGCCACCTGGGACCTGTCGAACAACAAGCTCGTCAAGTAAGGGCGCTTCGTGGACCTTGCACGCGATGCGCACCGGCTGCCGCTGTTCGAGCGCCTGGGCCCGGACGGGCACGGGCGCGCCCTCGACGCGCCTGGCCTGCGCGCCTCGATCGGACGCGAACTGGCACGGCTCCTGAACGCACGCAGCGTGCCGGTGCCTGGACGGCAGCTCAGCGTCATCGACTATGGCTTGCCCGACCCGTCCACGCTGTATGCGGCCAATGCCGAAGACCGCGAGGTGCTGGCGCGCGCTGTGCTGCGGGCGATCGTCGCCTTCGAGCCGCGCCTCCTGGTGCCGCGCGTGGAGATCGTGCCCGACCCTGATGCGCGCGTGCTGCGCGTGGGCGTGTCGGGCGCGGTGCGCTTCGATGGCAGGGTCGGCCCGGCGCGCTACAGCGTGGCGCTCGGATCGGGCGGCGCTATCGTGCAGGCGCTGGAGGACGCATGAAGGCTGCCGGCGCCGACGGCGCGCGCCTGCGCGAAGACTACGAGCGCGAGCTGCGCTACCTGCGCAATGCGGGAGCCACCTTCGCGCGCGAGCACCCGGAGGTGGCGGCGCGCCTGGAACTGTCCAGCGAAGGCAGCGCCGACCCGCACGTCGAGCGCCTGCTGGAGGGTTTCGCCTTCCTGGCCGCGCGCCTGCACCGCACGTTTGACGAGAGCACCTCGAGCCTGGCCGCGACCCTGCTCGAGCAGCTGTTCCCGCACGCGGCGCGGCCGCTCCCGTCGAGCAGCATCGTCCACGTCGATCCGGATACCGCGAAGATCGACCTCGGCACCGGCTACGACCTGGCGCGCGGCGGCGCCATGTTCGTCGATACGGCCGACGGCACCACCATCCGCTTCCAGAGCCGCTTTCCGCTGACGCTATGGCCGCTGCGGGTGGCGCGCAGCGCGCTGCTGACCGAGCGCCTGGACGACCTGTCGCGCCATCCGGACAAGCGCAGCGTGTTGTCGCTGCGCCTGGCCTTTCCCTTGACCTTCGACCCGGCGGCGGCGAACCTCGGACGCCTGCGCTTTCATGTGAAGGGCTCGAACGATGCGGCCGCGCGCCTGTGCGACCTGCTGTACGCGCACACGCTGGAAGTGCGCTGGCGCGATGCCGCCGGGCGCGGCGGCGTGCTGGACAGCTTGCCGCGCTTCGTCGGCCTGGATGCGGAGGAAGCGCTGCTGCCCGAGCACGACGACACCCACCCGGGCCTGCGCCTGCTGCTGGAATATTTTTCCTGCCCGGCCAAGTTCCAGTTCTTCGAGCTCGATTGCGCGCAGCTCGGGCGCCACGCCGGCGTGCCGCCGGGGCCGTGGAGCGGGCCTGGTGCGAGCTGCTGTTCGTGCTGGGCGCCCGGCCCATCGAGACGCTGGAGCTCGAGCCCGACGCGCTCATGCTGGGCTGCACGCCGGTGCTGAACCTGTTCCCGCGCACTTCCGAGCCGGTGCGGGTGGATGGCACCCGTTCGCAGTACAAGCTGGTGGCCGACGTGCACCGCGAGCGCGCCACCGAGATCTACAGCATCGAGGAAGTGGCGGCCATCGTGCCCGGCGAGCGCGCCGCGACCCTGCCACGCTTCTTCGGCGCTCACGGGACGAACAGGACGGCGCGCCAGGTCTACTGGCATGCGCGCCGCGGCCCGGCCTTCAAGGCCGCGCTGGGCGGGACCGACATGCGCCTGCTGCTGGTCGACCCGGCCTGCGACCCGGCTGTGCCGGCAACGCGTACGCTGGTGGCCAGGCTGCTGTGCACCAACCGCGGCCTGGCCGAGACGCTGCCGGCCGGCACCCGGCTGGACACCGAGGACGCGGGCGCCATCGGTGCGATCCGCCTGCTGCATGCACCCAGCCGGCAATCGCTGGCCCGGCCCGACGGCGCGGCGCGCTGGCAGCTGGTGTCGCAGCTGTCGCTGAACCACCTGTCGCTGGCCGACGGACCGGAGGGCTTGCTGCGCCTGAAGGAATTGCTGGCCCTGAACAACCTGGGCGGCAGCGTCGTGGCCGACCGCCAGATCGGCGCGCTGGCGGCGCTGCGCTGCCGGCGCGTCACGCGCCATGTGGGGGGCGACCCCTGGCACGGCTACCGGCGCGGCTATGCGCTGACCCTGCGCCTGGCGCCGGACGGCATGCGCGGCAGTTCCATCTGCCTGTTCGGCGCCGTGCTGCAGCGTTTCCTGGCGCTGTATGGCGGCGTGAACACGTTTGTGGAGCTGACGATCGAGCACGACGACGGCCGTGTGGCCGGCCACTGGGGCGCGCTCGCCAGCGCGCAGCTGCCGCTGTGACCAGCAGATCCGCGCCTTCCTGGCGGCGCGCCTGCAGGCGGCGCCCGGGGAGTTCGATTTCGTCCAGGCCGTCGACCTGCTCGAACAACTGGCGCGCGCACAGGGGATGGCCCCCGTCCCACTGGGCGAGGGGAGCGATCCATCGCGCGAAGCGGTGAGCCTGCGCGCGCCCTTCGAGTTCGGCTTCCGTCCGCTGCCGCTCGAGGACATGCACGCCGGCGCCGGCGGGCCGCCGCGCCTCTTCGTCAACTTCCTCGGCCTGGCCGGCAGCGACGGGCCGCTGCCCGAGCCCTACGTCGACCTGGTCCGGACCAGCCTGCTCGCGCGCGACGGGGCGAGCGCGGATTTCCTCGGCATTTTCCAGCACCGCTTGCTGTCTTATGCCTGGCGCGCGGCCGATGCAATGCGTTGCGCGGGGCCGTTCAGCGCACCGGGCGCGGGGCCGCTGGCGCCTGCACTGCGCGCCCTGGCCGGCGCATCGGACGACGAAGCGCGAGCGCCATTGTTTGCGCACCTGCCGGCGGCGTCCCAGGCGCGACGGTCGCTGCATGGCCTGTGCATCCTGCTGGGACGCTGTTTCGGCATGCGCGTGAGCGGGCGCGAAGCGGCGGGGCGCTGGCTCGACCTGGAGCCCGGGCTGCGCAGCAGCCCGGGCGGTCCGGCCGCAACCACCGGCTCGGCCGCGGCGCGGTGCTGGGGCGGCGCGCCTGGCAGCCGGACGGCGCGATCGCGCTCGATTTCGGCACGCTGCCGGCAGCCTTGTTCCGCGACCTGCTGCCGGGCGGCGCGCGCCATGCCGACCTGGCCCGGCTGTGCGCCTGGTTTACCTGGGGCCGGACCTGGACTGCCGCATCGGCATGGCCTGCCTGCCCGAGCATGCCGACTGCGTGCTGTCCGAAGGCTGCCGCCTGGGGCAGGGCGCCTGGCTCGGCAAGGCAGGGGACTCGCATACCGCCGCTTTCACCCTGGCGGCGCCCGGCGCTGCCACGCATGAGGACTCCGCATGAGCCTGGACTACGGCGCCCTCGTCGCCACACTGAACCCCCATTGCACCGGCGCGCTGGAAGCGGCGATCGGCAGCTGCATGGCGCAGCAGCACTTCCACGTCGAAGCCGAGCACCTGCTGCTGGAACTGCTGCGCACGCCGAACAACGACCTGTCCTGCGTGCTGGCCGAATGCGCGATCGGCGCGGCCGTTCTGGAAGCGGAGCTGCGCATGGCGCTCGAGGCGGTCCGGCGCGGCAACGTGCGCAAACCGCCGCTGGGGGCGGCCTTTGTCAGCCTGCTGCAGGAAGCCTGGGTCATCGCCAGCCTGCACCTGCGCCAGCCGCAGGTACGCTCCGGCACGCTCTTGCTGGCGCTGCTGGAACACGAGGGCGCGCGCGCCCAGCTGGCGGCTGGCGGCTCGTCGCTGCTGCGCATCGGCCGCGACACCCTGCGCACATCCCTGCCCATCTGGTGCGCGGCGTCGATCGAGAACGGACCCGCGCCTGCCGAGCGTGCCGGCGCGCGGGCTCAAGAGACAGGCGCGCTCGCCGACTACACCGAGGACCTGACCGCCGCGGCCCAAGCCGGTGCCATCGATCCCGTCACCGGCCGCGATGGCGAAATCCGCCAGGTCATCGACATCCTGCTGCGCCGGCGCCAGAACAACCCGATCCTGGTCGGCGCGCCGGGCGTCGGCAAGACGGCCGTGGCGGAAGGCCTGGCGCGCCGCATCGCCGAGGGCGACGTGCCGCCGCGCCTGCAGGGCGTCAGCCTGCGCACGCTGGACCTGGCGCTGCTGCAGGCCGGCGCCGGCGTCAAGGGCGAATTCGAGGAACGGCTAAAACGCGTGATCGCGGAAGTCAGCGCTTCGCCGGCACCGGTCATCCTCTTCATCGACGAGGCGCACACGCTGATCGGCGCGGGCGGTACGGCGGGCCAGGGCGACGCGGCCAACCTGCTCAAACCCGCGCTGGCACGCGGCGCCCTGCGCACGATCGCGGCCACCACCTGGCTCGAATACAAGAAGTACATCGAAAGGATCCGGCGCTGGCGCGGCGCTTCCAGCTGGTGCAGGTGGAGGAGCCGGGCGAGGAGGCGGCGACGGCGATGCTGCGCGGGGTGGCGGCGCGCCTCGAGCAGCACCACGGCGTGACCATCCTGGAAGGCGCGGTGCGCGACGCGGTGGCGCTGTCGCACCGCTACCTGCCCGAGCGCCAGCTGCCGGACAAGGCGATCTCGGTGCTCGACACCGCCTGCGCACGCGTCGCGCTCGGGCAGCACGACACGCCGCCCCAGGTGGAGGGTGCGCGCCGGCGCATCGCCGCGCTCGAGGAGGAGCTGGCGCGCCTGCGCCGCGAAAGCGCGACCGGCCTCGCGCACGGAGAGCGGATTGCCGCCCTGGCCGCGGAACGGGAGGAAATGGGCGCCAGCCTTGCCGCGCTGGCGCTGCGCTGGGAAGAGGAACGCCTGGCCGTGCACGAGATCCTGCGCTTGCGCCAGCGAATCGCCGCGGCCGATGCATCGGAAGACGACGAGGACGGGCCGGGCAGCCTGATGCTGCAGCTGCAGCGCCTGGAAGCGGGTCTGGAAGCGATCCGCCAGGACGATCCGATGGTGCCGGTGTGCGTCGATTCGAAGGCGGTGGCCGCGGTAATCGGCGGCTGGACCGGCATCCCGGTCGGGAAGATGCTGGCCGACGAGAGCCACGCGGTGCGCACCCTGGCCGCGCGCCTGGCGCGGCGGGTGATCGGCCAGGATGACGCCCTGGCGCTGGTGGCCAACCGCATCAAGGCCTATCGCGCGGGCCTGCTCGACCCGGACAAGCCGGTCGGCGTGTTCCTGCTGGCCGGGCCGTCCGGGGTTGGCAAGACCGAGACCGCCTACGCGCTGGCCGACGCCCTGTACGGGGGCGAGCGCAACCTCGTGACGATCAACATGGCCGAGTACCAGGAAGCGCACACGGTCTCCCAGCTCAAGGGCGCGCCGCCGGGCTATGTCGGCTACGGCAGCGGCGGCGTGCTGACCGAAGCCGTGCGGCGGCGGCCCTACAGCGTGGTGCTGCTCGACGAATTCGAAAAGGCCCACCCGGACGTGCTGGAAGCCTTCTACAACGTGTTCGACAAGGGCGCGATGGAGGACGGCACCGGGCTGACCGTCGACTTCCGCAACACCGTGATCCTGGCCACCTCGAACGCCGGCGCCGAACTGGTGCTGCAGGCTTGCACCGGCGCGGCCCGTCCGGCGGCACGGACGCTGGCCGCGCGCCTGGCGCCGCAGCTCTCCGCCATCTTCAAGCCGGCGCTGCTGGCGCGGATGGCGGTCGTGCCCTACCTGGCATTGAGTGACGCAGCCCTGCGCGGCATCGTGCGCCAGAAGCTCGATCGCGTGGCCGAGCGCGCCGCGGCGGGCGACCCCGATTTCGCCGGCTTCGGCGAGGACACGGTGGACTGGGTCTTGCAGCGCTGCGGCGCGCTTGGCGCGCGCGAGATCGACCGGGTAATCATGGACGAACTGGCGACGTCGCTGGCCGACGCCATCCTGGAACGGCACGGCATCTAGGGCGCGGGACACGCGCCCCTACAGGAGGAGGGGGACATGGGAAGACAGGTAGTGGCCTTTGACGGCAGCAATATCGGCAATGTGCTGGTCGACGATACCGCCTGGGCGAAAGCCCTGCTGGTGATTGTCGATCCGCGCAACACGGAGTCGAAGAACCGCGAGCGCATCGCCGTGGCCAAGCTGCTCGAGGCGGGCCTGGCATGTACGGTGGCGAGCGACGAGAGCTACGACGTGCAGGTGGGCGTGAACGGCGACATCGGCGACAACATCCGTACCGTACGCGGCGGCACCCACCTGCGCAAGACCGCGGCCAGCATACGCGCCGATATCAAGACCCTGTATCCGAGCCACGATTTCCGCAGCCAGTCGGCGAGCGGCGTCGGCGCCGGCGTGATCGGCACCGAGCAGGACCATATCCTGGGGCAGATCGACAAGGCCGTGGCCAAGGAAAACCGCCAGGGCAACGCCTGCCTGTTCGACCTGTCCTATGTGACGCCGGGGACGCGCCAGGGCCTGGTCGGGATCATCCACAACTCCGTGTCCAATGCCATCACCCTCGAGTACGACCGCGACGGCAAGGAGCTGCATGTGGCGCTGCCCGGGGTTTTCGAATTCCACCGCGGCAGCTGGTACCGCTGATCATCCGGGAGAGACCGACATGCATGCCGACGTGTTGCTGAGCATCGACAGGGGCGCCTTGCCGGCGCGCGAGCAGGGAGTGATCGGGGACATCCGCCAGCGCAACGCCGACATCAAGTCCGGCACGGTGGCCTTCGACCTTGCCGCCCCTTACCGTAGCGCTTCCCTGGGCTTTGCCGACATCCGCAGCGCCCATGGCCTGGCGACGATGCGCATCCCCGCCGTGGCGCCGGCGCGCATGCGCACCCTGTTCTCGACCCGCGGCGAGATCGGCAACCTGTACGTGCACGCCGGCAGCGACAAGAAGAAGGTCAAGCTGTGCTGGCTGAGCTATGCGCAGGAATACGCGCCGGCCCACGTGGCCGGGCGCATCCCCACCCTGGTCGAATTCAACGGCAACAATGCGCAAAGCCGCATCCTGATCGACTACGCGCGCGACCTGGTGTTCTACACGGCCAACCATTACGCCAGCTACCAGCTGGTTACCTTCAACGGCCAGCCGGCGCGCACGATGGACCATATCTGATGCCCGGCCATGCCGACAGCAGCGCAACCGGTCTGGCCTTGTCGGCAGCCGCCCCGCTCGACACCCTGTTCCCGCAGCGGCTCGAGGGCGAGGAGCTGCTCGGTGGCCTGTTCGGCTGGCGCTGGAATGCCGCGGCACCGACGCCGCCATCGTGCTGGCCGACGCGCTGGGCAAGCATGTCAGCCTGACCCTGCGCGCCGGGACCGTCGAGCGGCCCTTCGACGGCATGTGCGCATCGATCCGCCAGCGCCCGGCCGAGGAAGGCTTCGCCGTGTATGTGCTGGAACTGCGGCCCTGGCTGTGGTGGCTGAGCTTGTCGTCCGACTACCGCATCTTCCAGGCGAAAAGCGTGCCCGACATCGTCGAGGCGGTGTTTGCCGCGGCCGCTTACACCGACTACGAGCTGCGGCTGTCCGGCAGCTACGAGCCGCGCGAGTATTGCGTGCAGTACGGCGAGACCGATTTTGCTTTCGTCGCGCGCCTGCTGGAAGAAGAGGGCATCCACTACTTCTTCATCCATGCGACCGGTGTGCACACGCTGGTGCTGGCCGACAGTACTGACGCCTGGCCGGTCTGCCCGGGCGGCGCCACCATCGACTTCATGCCGCCCGCAATCGGCGCGCGCGAATTGCAGGCCATCCGCGCGGGAGAACTGGGACTGCAGGCCGGCAGTACCGCCTTTCGCACCGGCGACTATGCCTTCGTCACCCCGGCCACCTCGCTGGCGGCGCTGGCGGAAGGCGGCCAGCCGGCGCGGGTGGTGGCGGAATACCCGGGCGGCTACGCCACCAAGGCGGCCGGCGAAGCCCTGGCGAAGCAGCGCATGGAGGAGCTGAATTCACGCGGCCGCTGCCTGTCCGGCACCAGCGACAGCCGGGCGCTGGTGCCCGGCCATACGTTTCTCCTGGCTGGGCACGAGCGTCCCGACGCCAATGTCGAGTGGGTGGTCGAACGGGTAGGCCATGCGTTCTCGCACCTGGCCTACGAAAACAGCTTTTCGGCGCTGCCGCGCGACGTGGCTTACCGCCCGCAGCGCGCGACACCGCGCCCGCGCATCCACGGCAGCCAGACCGCGGTCGTGGTGGGCAAGAGCGGCGAAGAGATCTGGACCGACGAGCACGGGCGCATCAAGGTGCAGTTCCATTGGGACCGCGCCGGCAAGAACGACGAGAACAGCTCGTGCTGGGTCCGCGTGGCCCAGGCCTGGGCCGGCAAGGGTTGGGGGCGCAGTTCATCCCGCGCGTCGGGCAGGAAGTGGTGGTGAGCTTCCTCGACGGCGACCCGGACCGGCCGCTCGTCACCGGCTGCGTCTACAACGGCGCCAATCCGCTGCCCTACGCCTTGCCGGCGGAGGCGGCCACCAGCAGCCTGAAAAGCCAGTCGACGAAGGGCGGCGAAGGGTTCAACGAGATCCGCCTGAACGACAGGAAGGATGCCGAAGAACTCTACCTGCACGCGCAGAAGGACATGAAGACCGCCGTCCTGAACGACGCGGTGCGCGAGGTGGGCCACGACGACAAGCGCACGGTCAGGAACGACCAGACCCTGGAAGTCCAGGAAGGCAACCGCAGCGTCACCGTCACCAGGGGCAACCTGACGACCAGCGTCGCTGCCGGCAACGAGACGGCGACCGTGAAGGGCACCCGCAGCGTCACGGTCGAGGGCGCGGAGACCCACGACAGCCGCGCCGATTTCACCCACGAGGTGGGCGGCAAGTACACCCTCACCATCAAGGGCGACCTCACCATCGACGTCAGCGGGAAGATCGTCCTGAAGGCTGGCACCAGCATCGCGATCGAGGCCGGCACGTCGCTCGGCAGCAAGGCCGGCACCGACCTGAGTGCCGAGGCGGGCACCAGCCTGCTGAACAAGGCCGGCACCTCGCTGACGAACGAGGCGGGGCTGTCGCTGACCAGCAAGGCCGGCGCCAGCCAGACCGTCGACGGCGGCGGCATGCTGACGCTCAAGGGCGGACTGGTGAAAGTCAACTGAGAAGGAAACCGCATGGACAGGCAGCCATTCCAACTACTCGAAGCGGACGGCGCCCTGCAGATGCAGGGCGCGCTGGCCGACGGAAAGCTCGACGGCGTGCTGCAGGTGCACGCGCACGGGGCGCCGGGGCCGCACTGTCGTTCGTGGGTGGCGTGCAGCAGGGCGAGTGCATCATCCTGTACGCGCCGCACCGGCCCTCGGCGCGTTTGCACTTCCTCGACGGCCGCCTCGACGGCCCGGCCGAGTTCTACTCGATCGAGGGCGTGCTGGTGCGCCGCACCCACTACCGCCAGGGCCAGCTGCACGGCCTGCAGCAGGATTTCTACCCGAACGGGCTGCTGTTCGAGGAAACGACCTATGTACGCGGTTTGCCGGACGGCTTGTGGCGCCGTTTCCATCCGAACGGTGCGATGTCGGAGCGGCGCCAGTTTGGCGCAGGTGTGCCATTGACGGTGCTCGAGCGTTTCGACGCGCGCGGCCTCCCGCAGGCGGCCTAGCATGGGGCTTGCGGTCTGCATGGGTGCCAGCCTGCAGTGCAGCTTCGGGGCCGCGCCCAGCACGCTGGTGGTGCTGCCTGCCAACCGGGTGCTGGTCGGCGGGGTGCCGGCCGCGAACATTGCCGACTGCGCGCCCATCGTCAACGTGCCGCCCTTCGGTGTGTGCACCAGCATGGCCAACCCTGCCGTGGCGGCGGCCACGGCGGCGGCCCTCGGCGTACTGACGCCCATGCCCTGCATGCCCGTGCCAGCGGGGATGTGGATGGTGGGCGCGCCGACGGTGATGGTCGGGCCGATGCCGGCCCTGAACAGCGATTCCAAGCTGATGTGCGCGTGGGGCGGCGTGATCGGGGTGCTGGCTCCCGGCCAAGGGACGGTGATGACACCCTGAGCCGGACGCGCCGCTGCCCCCGGCTGCCACACGGCCGGCAATCGGTTATCCTTTGCGCCAGACCGCATCACAGCCAAGGGACACCATGCAATCGACCATCCTGAACCGCCGCGACATCGACTTCCTGCTCTACGAATGGCTGGCCGTGGACGCGCTGTGCGCGCGCGAGCGCTACCGCGACCACAGCCGTGAGACTTTCACGGCGGCCCTGGACACCGCGGAGCAGATCGCGGTCGACCTGTTCGCCACCCACAACAAGAAGAGCGACAGCCAGGAGCCGCACTTCGACGGCGAGAAGGTCACCATCATCCCGGAAGTAAAAACCGCGCTCGATGCCTTCTGCGCGGCCGGCTTCATGGCGGCGGGCCAGGACTACGAATTCGATGGCATGCAGCTGCCCTATGTGGTGGACCGGGCGATCGCCGCCTGGTTCACGGCGGCCAACGTGGCGACCTCGGCCTATACCTTCCTCACGATGGGCAATGCGAATACGCTGTTGAAAACGGCGACCCCGCGCCAGGTGGAGCGCTTCGTGCGCCCGCAATTGAGCGGACGCTTCTTCGGTACCATGTGCCTGTCCGAGCCCCAGGCCGGCTCCAGCCTGTCGGACATCACGACGCGCGCCGAGCCGGATCCGCTTGATGGCCCCGAGGGCGAGCGCCAGTACCGGCTACGCGGCAACAAGATGTGGATCTCCGCGGGCGAACACGAGTTGGCGGAAAACATCGTGCACCTGGTGCTGGCGAAGATTCCCGGCCCGGACGGCAAGCTCATTCCCGGCGTGAAGGGCATTTCGCTCTTCATCGTGCCGAAATACCTGGTGAACGAGGACGGCAGCCTCGGCGAGCGCAACGACATCGCGCTCGCTGGCCTGAACCACAAGATGGGCAACCGCGGCACCACCAACTGCCTGCTCAACTTCGGCGAAGGCAGGTTCAAGCCGGGCGGGCGCGCCGGTGCGGTCGGCTACCTGGTGGGCGAGCCACACAAGGGTCTCGCCAACATGTTCCACATGATGAACGAGGCGCGCATCGGCGTCGGCCTGGGCGCGACCGTGCTGGGCGTCACCGGCTACCTCCACGCGCTCGACTATGCGCGCAGCCGCCCTCAGGGCCGCCATCCGGCCGAGAAGGACCCGGCCAGGCCGCAGGTGGCGATCATCGAGCACACCGACGTACGACGCATGCTGCTGGCGCAGAAGGCCTATACCGAAGGTGCGCTGGCACTGATCCTGTACTGTGCGCGCCTGGTCGACGAGCAGCGCACCGGCGACACGCCTGACGCCCGCCAGCACGCCGGCATGCTGCTCGACTTTCTCACCCCGATCGCCAAGTCCTGGCCCTCGCAATGGTGCGTCGAGGCGAACAGCCTGGCGATCCAGGTGCACGGCGGCTACGGCTATACGCGCGAATACAATGTCGAGCAGTTCTACCGCGACAACCGCCTCAATCCCATCCACGAAGGCACCCACGGCATCCACGGGCTCGACCTGCTGGGCCGCAAGGTGGTGATCGGGGAAGGCGCGCTGTTCGAGGCCGTCGGCGCCGAGGTGGCGGCCTGCATCGCGCGCGTGCGCGCGGCGCAGGTGCCCGAACTGCAGGACTGGGCGCAGCAGCTGGATGAAACCTGGCGCCGCGTCAGGGAGGTCACGGCGGCGCTCTACGGCACCAGGGACCTTAACAAGACGCTTGCCAACGCCAGCCTGTACCTGGAAGCGGTGGGCCACACGGTCGTCGCCTGGATGTGGCTGGAGCAGGCCCTGGTGGCGGCGCGTCGCCTGGCCGGGCGTGAGGAGGACTTCTACCATGGCAAACTGCAGGCCTGCCGTTACTTCTTCCGCTGGGAGCTGCCGAAGGTGGCGCAGCAACTCGACTTGCTGGCCAGCCTCGACACCACCACGCTCGACATGCGCGATGCCTGGTTCTGAACTGACTTGACGACATCCATGACCGACACCCCCATCCCGGCGTTTGCCCTTACGCTCAACGACATCGAGATCGGCGCGCGCCTCGTCGGCGCATTGCTGCACCACCTGCGCACCCGCGGCGCGGAGCCGATCAGCTATCCGGCGCTGCTGGAACTGGGGCGCTTCCTCGACCCGAAAGACGCGGCGATGGACCGCGCCGAGCCGCTCGGCATCGCGGCCAAGCTGCGTTTTGTCAGCGATTTTTGCCGCGCCCGGGCTTGCCCGACCTGGCCGCCCTGGCGGTGCACCCGGCATGCCCCGATGCGGCAACCGGGCCCGAGGCGCAGGCGCTGCGGGGCGAACTGGCACGCGCCGACTGGTCGGGCGCGCCGGCGCAGCTGGCGGAGTTCGCCCGTGCGGCCAGCGCCAGGGTGCCGGCGCGCTTCAAGCCGCGCAAGGAGCGTCCGGCCGAGGTGTCGTGGTATGCCTACTTCAGTGCCCACCGCGACGCCTGCAGGGAGATCGGCTCGGCCGACAAGCGCGAAATCGTCAACCTGCTGATGGCCGGGCTCGACCCGGAAACGGCATTGCGGCGCTACCTGGCGGCAAAGGCCGACTACGAGGCCGGGAGCGCAATCCGATGAACTTCCGTCCCGCATGCGCGCGTCGCAGTGGAGCGTTGCGATGACGTCGCTCAACAGCCTGCTCGGCACGCGCTACGAGGATGCAAGCTTCCACGACGCGGAACTGCTGTCCTCGACCATCGACTGGGAAAGCGGAACGGCATCGTTCGCCTTCGACATTCCGTATGGTTCGGCTGAAAGCAGCGGCCAGTCCAACTACCAGCGCGGGACGCTGACATTCGCGGGCCTGTGTTTCTACCTGGTCGAACCCGCATTGCTCGATGCCGCGGCCAGGGCGCGGGGATCGCTCTGGATCACGGCCGAGGGCTCGCTGCCCGACCCGCAGGTGGCGATCAGCGCCTACCTGCCCCCGAATTTGCCGGCCGGGGCGCTTGCTTACTACCTGTATGCGAGTAACACGAACAGCTTCATCATCGTTGCCGCCACCAGCGCCAGCTTTACCTGGGGCGCCTAGCCTGGCCCGGGATCAATGCCCCAGCAGGGCCAGGCTGCGTTCCCACTCCGCGCGCCAGGGTTGCAGGAAGTCGTGGGCGGCAAAGGCGCGATGCAAACCGCGTAGCGGCACGCGGTAGACGTCGTGCAGGCCGAGCGCCAGCACCACCGGATTCCACACGATCTTCGACTTCGCCTTCTTCGTGCTTGCCTTGATGCGCGCCCCTTCGTCGCCAAAAATGCCGCCGCCGCTTGCCAGCTGGGCGGCCAGGTCGAGTTTTACCAGCGCGCCGAAGGCGGCCACGGCCTGCTCCTTGTAGATGCCCGCGGTGGACTCGGCAGCCACGGGCAGAGGAGGCGCCGGCTGCGCGGCGCGCTTGACCGCCTTGACCAGCTTTTCCAGGTCCTTCTTCAGGAAGCGCAGCTCGTGCAACTGGCGCCGGAAGCCCGGTTCGGGCAGGCGCGCGACGATGTTGTAGGCATCTTTCGTCATCGTGATCAGGACGTCCTCGCTGCCGGCCGCCAGGCGTGCGGTATCGCCTTCAAAGAAAATGGGCGCGGCATAGCCGCCGTTGGCCTCGCCGAACAGGTCCGGATGGGCCGGGTCGTAGTCGAGCCAGACATAAGGCGTGACGCCATGCTCGAGCAGGCGCGCCAGGGTCCAGGGCGAGTCCGTCTGCAGCGCCAGCCAGTCGCAGGCTTGATCCAGCGTGGCACGGTAGGGCAGGATGGTAATGGTCATGGGGTTTCTTTCAGCCGGCGCAGCTGCGCGGCCTGGTAAGCGCCGAAGGCGTCGTCGAAAAGGCAGCGGATCAAGGGGTCGTCGACCAGTTCGCTCGATGCGAGCTCGCGCTCGGTCTCGGCGTCAAAAACGGTGTCGTTGATGCGCATGTACATCGAGGTGAGCGATTCGCCCTGCACCAAGGCCGCGTGCAGTTTCGCGGCCGGGATCTCGGTAGCCCAGGACACCGATCCGGGCGCGTCGGCGAGGAGCGCAATGTCGTCGCCCTGCACGCGATAGTGATAGTGCGTGCCCGCGCCCCCGTGGTCGTAGACCGACAGGCGCCAGGTGCGGGGCCGTTCGAAATAGCTGTCCTCGGGCAGCTCGAGCGAACGGTAGCGTGCGAGCAGCCCGCCCTGGCAGTAGTCGCGTACGCGCGTGGCCTGGCCAGGGTCCAGCGACGCGAACTGGCGCGCGATCCCGGCGGTGGAGGGTGGCTGCGCCTGCGGGTCGTAGTCGTAATCGACGTCCTGGTCGCCGAGCGGCAGCACCCAGTCCAGCGGCGGCGCCGGCAGCAGGCCGTCGGCACCGAGCCGGAACGAGATGCCCGGGTTCATGCGCACGACGCGGGTGCCCGGCAGCGCAGCCTCGACTTCGGCGCCAAACTGGCGATAGCTGATCGGGAAGAAGGCGCGGTTGTACCAGGACCAGCTCTCCTGCTGGAACTGGCAGGAACTGGGCACAACGTAGCGCGGGGCCAGCACGTGCAATTGTTCGATCCACTCGGCCGGCAGGATGGCGGGGGCCGGCGACGCGCGCGAAGGCGACAGCACCTCGATCTCGCGCATGGTCTGGAAGGGCCAGAGCACCATGTCCCAGGGGCCGAGCGCGCGCAGGGCGGGCAGGGTGTCCGGGTCGATCCAGGAATCGACGACATTGAGCAGGTTCAGGCCCGCCGCCTGCACCTGGAACATCGAGTCGACCTCTTCGTCCATGGCGATGCGCGGCGTGACGGTGAACGGGCCGACCTGGACCGGCGTATCGAGCCGCAGGGCCTGCACGTTCATGAAACCCAGCTCGCGCAGCATCGCGAACAGCTCGTCGAACAGGCAGTACAGGTAGATCGGCGTGGCGCGGTCGAGCAGGTCGAGGCTGTCGAGCGAGCAGTGGTCGTCGTGGAAGTGCGAAATGAAGACGGCGTCCAGGCGCAGCGCGCGGATCTGCTCGCGGTCGAAAGCGACCGGCGGGAAGGCGTGGCAGTTGCGGCTGAACGGGTTCTCGAAGATCGGGTCGAAGGCGATTCGCCCACCTTCGCAAGCGAACAGGTAGCCTGCGTGCAGGATGCGGGAAATCTGGAGGGACATGATTGATGGCGGCGTGACTGGCGGGCGGCCGAATGCTAACACAGCGGCAGCAAGACCGCCGTGCCGGCAAGGCCTGGCCTCTTACCTGCCGTCAGCCGAACGAACTGTCGTCCGAGCCGCCGTCGAAGTCGCCGCCGATATCGCCCAGTCCAAGGTCGTCGGCCATCCCGCCGCCGCCCGCATCGCCGCCCAGCAGGCTGCTGGATGAATCCGACGCGTTATCGGCCAGCGACGCGTGGCTGCCGCCGTCCTCAACCCCGTTCGCCAGCGAGTTGAAGCCCTCGTTGCTGCCGAGGAAGCCATTGCCGTCATGGTTGCCCAGCAAATTGCCCAGGCCCGGAACAGGAAGGCGCCGGCAGCCACACCCGCCGCGGTGGATGCGATATTGCCCAGCGCGCCGCCCATGCCGCCGCCCATGCCGCCGCCGCGGAAGAAACTGCCGAACCGGCCGGACGGTGCCCGGGCATAGCCAGGCTGGTACTGCGGCGGATAGTTCGGTGGGTAGCTGGATGGATGCTGGGACGGATAGTGCTGGCCGCCCGGGCTTGTGCCCGCTGACCGCGCTGTTGCCCCAGGAGTGCGGATCGAGGAAGCCGCCGCCCGAGCCGCCGCCGCGCGCCTGCAATTGCTGCTGGAGCGACGCGATCTCGGCCTTGGCATTGTCGAGCGCCTGCTGCTGGAGCAGGGCGCGCTGCACCAGCAGGTAGGCGGCATCGGGCTGGTAGGCGACCGCTTTCTGGATCATGGCCTCGGCCTCCGGATCCTTCGGCAGGCCGCGCGCCTGGATGAGCTGGTCCAGGAAATCCTGGAGAAGCTGGGAATCTTGCGGACTCATGGAAACACCCTCCTAGTGGCTGCATGTTAAGGTGATATTGGACCAGCGGGCGCACTTTCAAGGCTTGCCGAGCGCAATCTGCTTTCATGGGGACTTCCCCGCCCTGTTTTGCACAGCGGAACTACCTGGCAGCAAGGCGCACGATTTACAGGCGCATCGCCCGGCATAGTGTGCAGATCGGCTCGCTCGACGTTTACAGTGCGGGCGGAAGTCGGTATCGTTCAGCGTAAAGCCTGAAGCAAAACCATGTTTCGCACAGCGGTTCGCACTGCCATATTGGCGCTACATTGACTCCGGGATAGCCATGGACCTGCATTTCACCCCTGACGAAGAACGCTTCCGTGACGAGGTGCGAGCCTTTCTGGCCGAGAAGCTGCCGGCGGACCTGTCGAACAAGGTCGCCAATGGCCAGCATCTGGACAAGGCCGACATGGCGGGCTGGCACGCCATCCTCAACGAACGCGGCTGGCTGGCCAACCACTGGCCGCGCGAATACGGCGGCCCTGGCTGGAACCCGATCGAAAAATTCATCTTCGAGAACGAGTGCGCCCTGGCGAACGCGCCGCGCATCGTTCCCTTCGGCGTGAACATGCTGGGCCCCGTCCTGATCAAGTACGGCAGCGAGGCGCAGAAGCGCCACTGGCTGCCGCGCATCCTCGACGGCTCGGACTGGTGGTGCCAGGGTTACTCCGAACCGGGCGCAGGCTCGGATTTGGCCGCGGTGCAGACGAGCGCCGTGCGCGCTGTCGATGCCGGCGGCGAGCACTACATCGTCAACGGCCAGAAGACCTGGACCACGCTCGGCCACTACGCCAACATGATCTTCTGCCTGGTCCGTACCGAGCGCACGGCGAAGAAGCAGGAGGGCATCAGCTTCCTCCTGATCGACATGAACACGCCGGGCGTGGAGCTGCGCCCCATCGTCACGCTCGACGGCGAGCACGAGGTCAACGAGGTGTTCTTCACCGACGTGCGCGTGCCGGTCGAGAACCTCGTCGGCGAGGAAGGGCGCGGCTGGACCTGCGCCAAGTACCTGCTGACCTACGAGCGGACGAATATCGCCGGTGTCGGTTTCTCCGTGGCCGGATTGGCGCGCCTGAAGCGCATCGCCGCCAGCCAGCTGCGCAATGGCCGGCCGCTGCTGGAAGACCCGGGTTTTGCTGCGCGCCTGGCACGGGTCGAGATCGACCTGGCGAACATGCTGACGACGAATTTACGCGTGATCGCGGCGGTGGCGGGCGGCGGCGTGCCCGGGGCGGAAAGCTCGATGCTGAAGATCCGCGGCACCGAGATCCGCCAGGAGATCCTGTCGCTGACGCGCAGGGCGATGGGCGTGTATGCGCGCCCGTTCAGCCAGGCGATGCTCGACGTCGACTACGCGGGCCCGCGCTTCGGCCCCGAGTTCGCCGCCGCGGCCACCGCCCAGTATTTCAACAACCGCAAGCTGTCGATCTTCGGCGGCTCGAACGAAATCCAGAAGAACATCATCTCCAAGATGATCCTCGGTCTGTAGGAAACGGAAGGAACTCGCGATGGACTTTCGCCATACCGAAGAGCGGCGCATGCTCGCCGACAGCCTGGACCGCTTCATCGCCGGGCAGTACGGCTTCGAAACGCGCCAGCGCATCGCCGCTTCGCCACTCGGTTACTCGAACGCGATGTGGCAGCATTTCGCCGACCTGGGCGCGATCGGCGCCTTGCTGAGGGAAAGGGACGGCGGCTTTGGCGGCGCCGGTTTCGATATCGCGGTCGTGTTCGAAGCGCTCGGACGCGGCCTGGTGGTGGAACCCCTTCTGGGCAGCGCGGTGCTGGCAGCCGAGTGCATCGCCGCGGCCGGCAACGCGGCGCAGAAGGCGGTGCTGGCGGAGATCGCGTCCGGCGCCGTCATTGCCGCCCCTGACCCCATGACGAGCCAGGCACCCATTACGAGCCGGCGCGCGTGCAGACCAGCGCGCGCCGCGACGGTGTCGACTGGATACTCGACGGCGCCAAGGCGGTGGTCGCCGGCGGCGATGCGGCAGGGCTGTTCGTCGTATCGGCGCGCACGGCGCGCGAAGTCGATGCCGAGGCGGGCATTTCGCTGTTCCTGGTGCCGCGCGATACGCCCGGCCTGCTTGTGCAGGGCTGTCCGGCGATGGACGGCGGCCGCGTCGCGGAACTGGGTTTTACGGATTTGCGCCTGGACGCCGGCGCCTTGCTGGGCGAGGAGGGCGGCGGCTATCCGGCGCTGGAGCGCGCGCTCGGCCGCGGCGTGCTGGCCCTGTGCGCGGAAAGCCTGGGGGCGATGGAAGCGGCCAAGGCGGCGACGCTCGACTACCTGCGCACGCGACGCCAGTTCGGCGTCCCGATCGGCAGCTTCCAGGGCGCTGCAGCACCGCATGGCCGACCTGCTGCTGGAGATCGAGCAGGCCAGGTCCAGCGTGATCAATGCCGCGGCCAGCCTGGACGGCGAACGGGTCGCGCGCGAACGGGCGCTGTCCGCCGCCAAGTTTACCATCGGACGCATCGGCACCCTGGTGGCCGAGGAATGCATCCAGCTGCATGGCGGCATCGGCATGACACAGGAGCTGCCGCTGGCGCATTACGCCAAGCGCCTGGTGCTGATCGACCACCAACTGGGCGACGAGGACCATCACCTGGCGCGCTATATCGCGCTCGGGCGCGCAGCCGGCGCCCAGTCAGCGTGAGCCGTCTTGCCGCTGGCGCGGGCCGCGCCGGCTCGTGTATCCTCCCGGCCCTCACCACCGCACGGAGCCCAGCGTGACTCGTCCATCTTCCCTGCCGCTGGACGGCGTCCGCGTCCTCGACCTGTCGCGCGTACTGGCGGGGCCCTGGTGCGCGATGGTGCTGGGCGACCTGGGCGCCGAAGTCATCAAGGTCGAGCACCCGGAGCGCGGCGACGACACGCGTGACTGGGGCATGCGCATCGGGTCCACGGAGACGCCGTATTTCAACAGCGTCAACCGCAACAAGCGCTCGGTCTGCCTCGACCTCAAAACGCCGGAAGGCCAGGAGCTGGCGCGCGCGCTGGTGAAGAAGAGCGACGTCGTCATCCAGAACTTCAAGTTCGGCGAAATCGAAAAACTCGGCCTCGGCTACGAGGAACTCAGCCGCGAGCAGCCCGGCCTCGTCTACTGCTCGATCACCGGCTACGACCGCAACGGCCCGGAGGCGGCGCGCCCCGGCTACGACCTGGTGATCCAGGGCGAAGCGGGCCTGATGGCCCTGAACGGTGAGCCGACCCAGCCGCCGCTGAAATTCGGCGTCGCCGCCGTCGACATGATGACCGGCATGTACGCCGCGCAAGGAGCGCTGGCCGCGCTATACGCGCGCGAAAAGTCCGGGCGCGGGCGCCACCTCGGCGTGGCCCTGTTCGATTGCGGCCTGATGATCACCGCCTACTATGGCCTGGAAGCCCTGCTGCGCGGGAGCGACCCGCCGCGCTACGGCAATGGCCATCCGTCGATCATGCCCTATGGCGTCTACGAGGCGGCCGACGGCCCGCTCGTGATTGCGGTCGGTAACAACAGCCAGTTCCTGCGCTTTTGTAAGGATGTGATCGGACGCCCTGACCTGGCGGCGGACGAACGCTTCCGCACCAATCTGGCGCGCACGAAGAACCGCGAAGCGCTGATGCCGGAAATCCTGGGCGAACTGGCTCGGCGCGGGCGCGGCGAATTGCTTGACGCCCTGGCTGCGGCCGGTATTCCTTGCGGCGAAGTAGCGGGCCTGCACGAAGCCTTGACTTCGCGCCGTTCGCAAGACGCCGGCCTGGTGCAGAAGATGCCGCACCCGGAAGCAGGCAGCGTCGACGTGTTCGCGTCGCCCTGGCGGTTCGATGGCGAACGCCTGCCCGTGCGCCGGGCGCCGCCGGGGCTGGGCGAAGGGACGCACGAGGTGCTGCAGGACTTGCTGGGTTTGTCGGAGGAGCGGCTGGCCGGACTCAGGCAGCGCGGCGTGCTTTGAGAGAACGACAGGTCAGTGGTCGGCTGGCGCCTCGCCGAACCTCGTCGGAACGCAGGATCGACAGCGGCTGCACAGGCTTCGACAGCCACTGTGTGGGCTCGGGGCGCCCACCCTACACGTATCCAGCCCGTAGGGTGGGCACCCCGTGCCCACGCCGCGCCGGCCCGGGGTCATTGGCATCGCCAGGCTGACGCGCTGCGGCATCACTTACCCGCGTTCAGCGCCCGCAGGAACTGCCCCTTGATCTTCCCACCCTCGACCACGCCGATGATCGTATTGGCGATCGTCCCGCCCTTGGCGTCCAACCCGTCGATGTCGTTCGGGTTGTTCGCCGCCGGCAGGGTGGTAAAGGCTTTTTCCATCTGCGCGCGGATCGCCGCCGCATCCGTGGTGGTGCCCGCCAGCTTCATCGCGTTCACCGTTGCGTGCACGGCGGAGTAGTTCAGGCTGATCTCGGTGCTCGGGTCCTTGCCGGGATTGAGCTTGCGGAAGCGCGTCGTGAAAGCCACCGCTTCCGGACGCTCGTCGTTCGCGATCGGCATCACGCCGATCGCGCCTTCCAGCTGATTCATGCCGCCCATGACCTTCGCCATTTCGTCCATCTTCGCCTGGTCGAGGATGATGAAGCCGCCCTTGAAGCCCAGTTCGCGCGCCTGCTTGGCCACGAGTGCTGTCGGCTCGGAGGCGCCGCCGAGGAACATGACGTCCGGTTTGGCCTGGATGGCGCGGCTGACGCCGCTGTAGAAATCGGTGGCCTTGTTGTACGACATCGGGTTCTCCGCCACCACCTTGCCGCCGGCCGCTTCCCAGGCCGGCTTGAAGGCGGCGGCCCAGGCTTTGGCGTAATCGTGGTCGGCCTGGACCATGGCCACGTTCTTGCCATGCTTCGTCATCATCGCTTTCGTGAAGGGCGCGATGTAGGTGGTGAAGTCGGGCGGGATGCGGATCGTCAGCTTGTTGCCGCGTTCCGTCACCTGGGGCAGGCTGGTGTAGGCCAGCAGCAGCACTTTCGATTTCTCGTTGAAGGCCTGCACAGCGAACACGCCGCCCGAGTGCGGCACCAGCACGGCCGCCGTCTTGTGCTGCTGCACCAGGCGCTGGACGTTGATGCCGGTCTCGCTGGGGTTGTACTTATCGTCCAGTGCGACGATCTCGACTTTGTATTTCCTGCCACCGATATCGAGCGGTTTCGCGTTGATCTCGGCCGCGGCCATCTGCATGCCGGACAGGACATTCTTGCCGTAGAGCGCGGCACCGCCGCTCAGGGGACCGGAGTAGCCGATCTTGATGGTTTCCTGGGCCTGGGCGGCGCCGGCGAGGCCGAACGCGGCCAGGGTGGCGACGGACAGGAGGGTGCGGCGGGAAAACCGGGCATGCAGTTTCATGGATGTCTCCTTGGTTTTGCTTTGTTGTGGGTGTTACGGGATTGCCCGGCGCGCCGACTGCCTACGCGCCGATGTATGCCTTGCGCACCTGCGCATTGTTCAGGAGTTCTTCGCGCCCGCCTTCGAGCACGATACGGCCGCCCTCGATGACATAGGCCCGGCTGGCGATGTTCAGCGCCGCGTAGGCATTCTGCTCGGCCAGCAGCACGGTGGTGCCGGCGCGGTTGATGCGTGCGATCACCTCGAACATCTGCTTGACCACCAGCGGCGCCAGGCCCAACGAGGGTTCGTCCAGCAGCAGCGTTTTCGGGCGGCCCATCAGCGCGCGCCCGATCGCCACCATCTGCTGCTGTCCGCCGCTCAAGCTGCCGGCCGCCTGCTCCTTCTTGTCGAACAGGATGGGGAAGAGCTCGAAGACCTCGTCGAGTGTGCGCTGCACGCCTTTCGCATCACGCCGGTGCACGTAGGCGCCCAGCGTCAGGTTCTTCAGCACCGACATGCCGGGGAACAGCTTGCGTCCCTCCGGGCACTGCACCAGGCCGTCGGCGACGATCTGCGAAGGCTTGCGGCCGACGAGTTCCCGGTTGCCGAAGCGGATGCTGCCGCCTGCCGCGCGCTGCAGGCCGCTCACCGTGAGGAAGATCGAGCTTTTTCCCGCGCCGTTCGAACCGAGCAGCACCACCAGTTCGCCCTCGTCGGCATGCAGGCTCACCCCGTTCAGGGCGCGAAAGCTCCCGTAGGACAGCGAAACGTCTTGCAGCCTAAGCATGTTCGCTCCCCAGGTAGGCTTCGATCACGACCGGGTTGGCGCGCACCTCGGCGGGCGTGCCGGCGGCGATTTTCTCGCCGTTGTTGAGGACGAGGATGTGGTCGGCCAGGTTCATGATCATGTCCATCTTGTGTTCGATCAGGCAGACGGTGAGCCCGCTGGCCGCCATCTTGCGGATCAGCCTTGCCAGGCCCTCGGTTTCTTCGGGATTGACGCCGCCCGCCGGTTCGTCCAGCAGCAGGAGCCTTGGATCGGTGGAGAGCGCCAGCGCAAAGGCGACGCGCTTGCGTTCTTCCTGCGAGAGGTCGCCGGCCAGGCGCGACGCGATGTGCGAGAGGCCGACGAAGTCGAGCGCGGCATGCGCCTTTTCGCGGCAGATGCGTTCCTCGTCGCGCAGGCGGCGCGTACCGAGCAGCACGTCGAGCAGGTTCGAGCGGGTGCGCAGGCGATGGCCGACGATCAGGTTGTCGAGCACGCTGGCGGTATCGAACAGGGTGGTGCTCTGGAAGGTGCGCGCCAATCCCAGGCGCGCGACCTGGTCGGCGCGCATGCCGGTCACGTCGCGACCGTCGAACACGATACGCCCGGAGCTTGGCGCGACCGCTCCGCTGACCAGGTTGAAGAAGGTGGTCTTACCGGCGCCGTTCGGCCCGATGATGGCGTTGATGCTGCCGCGTTCGAACATCGCGCTGACCTCGTTGACGGCGGTGAGGCCGCCGAAGCGCCGCGTGAGCGCGCTGATCTCAAGCATGGCTGGCTCCTTCGCGCGCCGGCGCCGTGGCCGCAGGGCTGCTGGCGGTGCCCGCGGCGCGCGCCGCCATCCGGCGCCGGCGGTTCTGCCAGGTGCCGACCAGGCCATAGGGCAGGAAAATCACCAGCAGCACCAGCAGCGGCCCGAAGACGACGAAGCGGTACTCCTGCAGGAACTGCAGGTACTGGGTCAGCCAGGGAATCGCGATGGCGCCCAGCAGGGGCCCGAGCAGGGTGCCGATGCCGCCGACCAGCATGTACATCGTCATGTCGAAGGTGTGCTCGACGCCCGCCACGCCCGGCCCGAGGAAGCGCACATAGCCGGCATACAGGCCGCCCGCCATCCCGGAGAAGAAGACCGACAGCATGAAGGCGAGCAGCTTGTTTCGCATCAGGTCGATGCCGAGGGCCTGCGCCAGCTCGTCGCCGTTGCGAATCGCAATGAAGGTGCGCCCCAGCAGCGAGCGCACGATGCGGTGCATGATCCACAGGCTGGCGACCAGGAAGAACAGCACGAAGTAGTACTGGGTGCGCGGCTCGGAAAAGTCCAGCGGGCCGATCGATTCGGGTGCCGGAATGCCCATGATGCCCACCGTGCCGTGGGTCAGGCTTTCCCATTTTTCGATGACCAGGTACATGATGTGGCCGACGCAGAGCGTGAAGATCGAGAAGAAGTGGGTCTTCAGGCGCAGCGACACCAGGCCGACGAAAAAGCCGAGAACGGCGGCCACCACGCCCGACAGCGCGAAGGCGATCCAGAACGGCACGCCATGGTCGACGGTGAGGATGCCGACCGTGTAGGCACCGACGGCCATGAAGCCGGCGTGCGCCAGGTTGTACTGGCCGGTGTAGCCCGTGATCAGGTTCAGGCCGATCGTGGCGATGGCATAGATATAGGCGGTCGACATCACCGTGAGGTGGTAGTCGTTCCCGGCCAGGTAAGGGAAGGCGAGGGCGAACAGCAGCAGGGCGGACCAGCCGAGGGTGGCTTTCATGCGCCCGCTCCCCGCGCGAACAGGCCTTGCGGCCGCACCGACAAGATGAGTACCAGCAGGGCGAACGCGATGATGTCCTTGTAGTCGGTGGAGATGTAGAAGGCGCCGAAGCTCTCGGCGAAGCCGAGGATCAGGCCACCGGCAATCGCCCCGGGCACGCTGCCCATCCCGCCCAGCACGATGATGACGAAGGCCTTGGTGATCACCAGGTTGCCCATCGAGGTGTAGACCAGGTTGATCGGCGCGTACAGCACCGCCGCCATGCCGGCGAGGGCGCCGGCAATGGCGAAGGTGAGCATGGCGACACGGTTGGCGTCGATGCCCACCAGGGCGGCGCCGTCGCGGTTCTGCGCCATCGCGACGATGGTGGCGCCGGTGACCGTTTTCTTGAGGAAGAGCTGCAGCAGCGCGACCAGGAGAAAAGCGGCGGCGATGATCAGCAGGCGCTGGGCCGGGAGCGTGAGGCCGCCGAATTCGAGGAGCTGGGTGTAGGGCGTCGCCATGCGGTGGAAGTCGGCGCCCCAGATGGCCTGCGCGCCCGCTTCCAGGAAGAGCAGCACGCCGATGGAGGCGATCATCTGGTGCAGGTAGGGGGCTTTGCGGAGCGGGTGGAAGACCAGGCGTTCGGACAGCACGGAGATGAAGGCCACGCTGGCGGCCGCGCCCAGCATGCCCCACCAGTAGTTCAGGCCGAAGCGGTCGACCATGAAGAAGGCGGCATAGGCGCCGGCCATGTAGAAGGCGCCATGGGCGAAGTTCGGTACGTGCAGGATGCCGTAGACCAGCGTGAGCCCGAGCGCGACCAGGCTGTAGACGCCGCCCAGGGTCAGGGCGTTGAGGACCTGCTGCAGGAAAAGCGCCAAAATACTGTCTCCGTGGTGGGTATCGTCGTAGGGCTTTGGATGCTGGTGCGGGTGAGGCGGGGATGCCTAGCGGGGCGGCGCCAGGCTCGTGGTGGCGTAGAGGCCTTTCCCGCGTCTCTGGTACAGGTGCATGCGTTGTCGCTCCCTGGCCTGGACTGCATAGCGCGCCGGGCAGCGATAGTTTTGCCTGGCGAAACCGAGTGCAGTAAAATGGAATAGAATTGAAAAAAGAATACGATACTTTGCGCGGACGAGCAACGGTTTGTTCGTAGAGGACGCGGGTTGCGCCCGCAGGCATCGGCGCTGGTTCAGTGTGCCATGCGCCAGGCGCTCCGGGAAGGGTTTTCCGGCCGCGCGCCGCACGCTTTTCGATGCCGTTTCAACTGGGGAGCAGACCATGCCAGCGAGCGATACAGACGCACCGGAAGCGCAGGGCCCGATAGCAGCCGGAATCGATACCGCACGCTCCGCCGAAGACCGCTACTACATCACGGCGCTGGCGCGCGGGCTGGAGGTGCTGGCCTGCTTCCGCCGCGCCGACAAGGCGCTGTCGAACCAGCAGATCGCCGAGCGCTGCGGCCTGCCCAAGTCCACCGTCACGCGCTTCACCTATACGCTCACCAAACTGGGCTACCTGGTGCAGGAAAGCGGCGGCCGCTACGTGCTCGGCACCGCCACGCTGGGTCTCGGCAGCGCGATGCTGGCGCGCCTGGACATCCGCCAGCTGGCGCGGCCGATGATGCAGGAGCTGGCCGAGTTTTCCGGCACGACCGTCTCGATCGCCATGCGCGACCGGCTGTCGATGATCTATGTGGAGGTCTGCCGCAGCACGGCGGCGCTGGCGCTCGCCTTGCAGGTGGGCTCGCGCATGCCCCTGGCGGCCTCCGCCATCGGCCGCGCCTACCTGGTGAAAGCACCGGAACAGGAACGCAAGGACATCTTCGGCCGCGCACTGGAACTGGACGAATTGGCGCACGCAGCCCTGCGCGAGGGCTTCGAGAAGGGCCTGCGCGACTACGAGGCCTATGGCTGCACCACCTCGTTCGGCGATTGGCAAAAGGACGTCAACGGCATCGCGGTGGGCTTCATGCCGATCGGCGGCAGCCAGCTCATGTCGATCAACTGCGGCGGGCCGGCGTCGAGCGTGTCGAAGGAGTTCCTGCTCGAGGAAGTGCGCCCGCGCCTGATCGAGATCGCCGCGCGCCTGGAGTCCTGAGGCTCAGTAGCCGGCCGCCAGCTGCTCGGGCGTCAGCGGCTTCATCACCGTGAACACGCCGCTGGCGCGCAGGATGCGCTTCCCCTTTACCTGCAGGGTGCAACCGGCAAACGCGACGCGCAGGCCGATGCGTTCGATGTGCACGTGCGCCTCGACCCAGTCGCCCGGACGCGCGGCGTCGATGAAATCGGTGCTGAGGTTTACGGTCAGGAAGGAGTGTCGGCCGTCGCAGTGGAGGGTCAATCCCAGGCCCAGCGACGCATCGGCCAGCGTGGCCAGCATGCCGCCATGGGCAATGCCGCGCATGTTGGTGTGCTGCGGCTGGATGCGCATCGCGATCACGATCTCGCCGGACTCAGGATTCCGGCGGCAGTACAGCGGCCCGAGGCCGGCGATGAAGGGGCCGCCGCGCTGCATGCGTTCGAAGCCCTCGGGTACGGCGTCGGCGTCGGGTGTGCTCATGGTATGTGCTCTGTGCGTTCGAAACGGGCAGTGTAGACGAAGGCCGCGTTCGTCCACGCGCCGGCATGAAAAAAGCCGGCGGGGCTGCCGCCCGGCCGGCTCGCTTTCCGCAGGGCCGAGGTTCAGAACAGGTGCAGGATGCCGGCCGTGAAGCGGTTGGCCGAGTCGCTGCCCACCGCGACGAAGCCCTGGGCGAGGTTGATCTGGCCATCGCGCACCACGCTGTCGGTGGCGGCGTGCCCGTACGAGCCGTAGAAGGTGCTGCGTTTGCTCAGCGCATAGCGGGCGATGAAGATGTATTGCTGCGAGTCGTCGCGCAGGTCGCCGCTGCGGCGCGTGTTGTAGTAGGCGCCGTTCAGGGTGAGGGCAGGCCCCACCGGCACGTCCACGCCTAGGCCGAGGATGGCGATCTTGCGGCCCGTGCTTTCCAGTTCGTTCTGGATGTAGGTCGACTTCAGCACGACCGCCGGCAGCGAATACTTCAGGCCGATGCCGAAGGACTTCAGCAGGTCGCTGTCCGTGATGTTCTTCATGCGCGCATAGGCTGCGCCGCCACCGAAGGCGCCGGCGTTGTAGAACACCGAGGCGCCCTGGTAGGAATTCTTCTGGAAGCCGTTGGCCTGTTCGCCAAAGGCGCGCATCAGCGCGAAGCCGGCGCCGTGGAAGCTCGGCGAGACGTATTTGATGGAATTACTCTGGCGTAGGGCGCTGCCGCCATTGTTCGCACCGTAAGCGCCATACACGGCGGCGTAGTTCATGCCGCCGAAGAGGACGTTCGGGCTCGTTGCGGCGAATGCGGAATTCATCGGATCGGCCAGGGCGACCGAGCCCATGCCGAGGATGTTCTGGCGGCCGATGTCGATCGAACCGAAGTTCCCCGCCAGGCCGACGGTGGCTTCGCGGTCGAACAGGGCGGTATTCGAGGGCGTACCGGTCGGCACGCCGGCGCCACCGGTATCGTTGAGCAGCGTGCCCTCCAGCGCAAAGCGTGCCTTGAGGCCGCCGCCGATGTCGTCGCTACCCTTGAAGCCCCAGCGCGAGACCAGCATTTGCCCGGCTTCGACCGTGGTGCGGTCGCCGGTGGGGCCGTCATTGGTGACATGGGTGAGGCCGGCATCGACGATGCCATAAATGGTGACGCTGGTTTGCGCCGAAGCGGCCGACGTGCATGCGGCGAGCACGGCCATTGCAAGGATGGTCTTCTTCATTAATGCTGTCTCCTGGTTTTCCTGGGGGCGCCGGCCTGGGGAGGCCGGGATGGCGATGAAGCAGGGTACGGCGCGACGGCATGGCGGCGGCGTTTCTCTTGGCGGAATCCGGCCAGCTGCAATGAAACTGTATTTTCCGGTTTCAATATTGTCAACAGAATACTGCCGATGCGAAACGGGTGTGCGGATTCGCACAGCGCGATGTGTTCAAGGCGCGTCGGCGGCGGTGTTCGCGTCCGACGGGGCAGGCAGGAACCAGTTCAGCAGCACGGCTGCGATGCCGCCGGTCGCCACGCCGGATTCCAGCACGGTGCGCAGCGCCGCCGGCATGTGCGCCAGGAATTCGGGCACCTGCGACACGCCCAGGCCGAGTGCCAGCGACACGGCCACGATCAGCAGTGCCCGCCGGTCGAGCTTCACGCTGGCGAGGATGTTGATGCCCGCGGCGGCCACCGCCCCGAACATGACGATCACGGCGCCGCCCAGCACGGGCTCGGGCACCGCCTGGATCACGCCCGCCACGCCCGGGAACAGTCCCAGCACGACCAGGAAGAGCGCGATCCACATGCCGATATGGCGGCTGGCGATGCCGGTCAACTGGATGACGCCGTTGTTCTGGGCGAAGATCGAGCTGGGGAAAGTGTTGAACAGGCCAGCTAGCAGCGAGTTGGCGCCATTGAGCAGCACGCCGCCCTTGATGCGGCGCATCCACAGCGGGCCTTCGACCGGCTCGCGCGAGATCTTGCTGGTGGCCGTGACGTCGCCGATGGCTTCGAGCGAGGTGACGAGGTAGATGACGATCATCGGGATGAACAGCGTCCAGGAAAATGCGATCCCGAAATGCAGCGGGCTCGGTACCTGGAACAGGGGCGCGGCGCGCATGCCGGAAAAATCGAGCCTGCCCAGCATGGCGGCAAGCGCATAGCCGGCCGCCAGCGCGATGATGATGGCGCTGCTGCGGATCCAGACCACGGGAATGCGGTTCAGGACGACGATCAAGCCGAGGACCACGCTCGACAGCAGCAGGTTCTGGCCGTTGGCGAAAGTACCGTTGCCCATCGCCGCGAAGCCGCCGCCCATGCTGACCAGGCCGACCTTGATCAGGGTAAGGCCGATCATCAGCACCACGATGCCGGTGACGAGCGGCGTGATCACGCGCGTGAGCAAGGGCAGCACGCGCGAGACACCCATCTCGATGAAGGAGCCGGCCACCACCACGCCGAAGATCGCCGCCATCACGCCCTCGACCGGGGTTCCCGCCTTGACCATCAGGGTGCCGCCGGCGATCAGCGGGCCGACGAAATTGAAGCTGGTGCCTTGCACGACCAGCAGCCCCGCGCCGAAGGGCCCGATGCGGCGGCACTGCACGAAGGTGGCGATGCCGGAGATGACGAGCGACATCGAGACGATCAGGTTGGTATCGCGGGCCGATACGCCCAGCGCCTGGCAGATCAGGAGGCCCGGCGTGACGATTGGAACGATGATCGCCAGCAAGTGCTGCAGGGCAGCCAGCATGCCGATCAGGGGGCCGGGCCGGTCCTCGAGGCCGAGGACGAGTTCGGGGGACGATGCGGGCAGCTTCGGCAGGCAGGTCATGGGCGCGTAGGGGGCAAAAAGGTCATTCTACATTGACAACTTGTTCCGCCGCGCCGCGTGCGCTTCGGCACCGCGCCGAGGTCCGGATCGCTACCGTAGTTCTACTACCGTAGTTCTACGTATTTCAAATTCGGCAACGATCGCGAATAATCGACCGGGCCCATGTGGTCGGACCACCATCGCTTGCGGCCGTTCGAAACATGGTGAGCCGCACATGGGCGGAGACGAAAAGCCGGTCCGCAGAACGCGACCGGTCGTGAGAAACAAGAGAAAAAAGGAGCAAGCTTGTCATTCCTGATCGTCCTCGCCGCCCTGGCGTTTTTGATGTTCGCCGCCTACCGCGGCTACAGCGTTATCCTGTTCGCACCGATCGCCGCCCTCGGCGCGGTGCTGCTGACCGACCCGGCTGCTGTCGCGCCGGTGTTTTCAGGCATCTTCATGGAGAAGATGGTCGGCTTCGTGAAGTTGTACTTCCCCGTCTTCATGCTCGGCGCCGTGTTCGGCAAACTCATTGAGCTGTCCGGCTTTTCGGAATCGATCGTGGCCGCCGCGGTGCGCTACATCGGCCGCTCGCGCGCGAATGCCGTCATCGTTGCCGTCTGCGCGCTGCTGACCTATGGCGGCGTGTCGCTGTTCGTGGTGGTGTTCGCGGTGTACCCCTTCGCCGCCGAGCTCTACCGCCAGAGCAACATTCCGAAGCGCCTGATGCCGGGCGCGCTGGCGCTGGGGGCCTTCTCGTTCACGATGGATTCGCTGCCGGGCACGCCGCAGATCCAGAACATCATCCCGACCACCTTCTTCAAGACCACGTCCTGGGCCGCACCCATGCTGGGCACGATCGGTTCGGTCTTCATGATCGTGGTCGGGCTGGCCTACCTGGAATGGCGCCGCCGCGCCGCGATGGCTGCCGGCGAAGGCTATGGCAGCGCGCTGGCGAACGAGCCGGAGCGCGTGCAGGCGAAATCGCTGCCGAACCCGCTGCTGGCGATCCTGCCGCTGATCCTGGTCGGCGTCGCCAATTTCCTGCTGACGCGGATGATTCCCGAATGGTATGGGACTTCGTTCACGGTGGCGCCCGAAATCCTGCCGGGCCTGCACGCGCCGGTAACGACGCCGATCAAGACCGTGGTGGCGATCTGGGCGGTGCAGGGCGCACTGCTGCTGGGGATCCTGCTGGTGCTGGCGACCGCCTTCAAACGCGTCAGTGCGCGCTTCGCCGAAGGCTCGAAGGCGGCCGTCGGCGGCGCCCTGCTGGCGGCGATGAACACGGCTTCGGAATACGGGTTCGGCGGCGTGATCGCGGCGCTGCCCGGTTTCGTCGTCGTCGGCAGCGCCCTGAGGAGCATTCCCGACCCGCTGATCAACGCGGCCGTATCGGTCAGTTCGCTGGCCGGCATCACCGGTTCCGCCTCGGGCGGCATGAGCATCGCGCTGGCCGCCATGTCCGACCTGTTCATCCGGGCGCGCAGGCGGCCCAGATTCCGCTGGAAGTGCTGCACCGGGTGGTGGCCATGGCCAGCGGCGGCATGGACACGCTGCCGCACAACGGCGCCGTGATCACGCTGCTGGCCGTGACGGGCCTGACGCACCGCCAGTCCTATCGCGAAATCTTCGCCGTCACCCTCATCAAGACGCTGGCCGTGTTCTTCGTCATCGCGGTCTACTACCTGACCGGGCTGGTGTAAGCCGCCTCGCCCGGACCGCGGCGCCTGGCGGCGGGGGCCGCTGCAGCAGGGCGCCGGCCGGCGCAGCGCCCGCACGAAGCCGGCTCGCCGCGCAGCCGGTCACATTACCCGCGCCGGGCCGCTTCGATCGCGGCAATATCGATTTTCCCCATCCCCATCATCGCCTCGAAAGCGCGCTTGGCCACCGCCGGATCGGGATCGGTGACGGCGGCCGTCAGCGCGCGCGGCGTGATCTGCCACGACAGGCCCCATTTGTCCTGGCACCAGCCGCAGACGTTCGCGGTGCCGCCGTTCTGGACGATCGCATCCCACAGGCGGTCGGTCTCCTGCTGGTCGTCGGTGGCGACCTGGAAAGAGAAAGCCTGGCTGTGGACGAAGTCCGGCCCGCCGTTCAGGCCCAGGCAGGGGATCCCCATCACCGTGAATTCGACCATCAGGACCTCGCCTTCCTTGCCGGCCGGGTAGTCGGCGGGAGCGCGATGGACGGCCGTGACGGCGCTGTCGGGAAAGGTGGCCGCGTAAAACTGCGCCGCTTCCAGGGCCGCGTCCTTGAAGCCAAGACAAACCGAGTTCTTGCCGAGCATGACATCCCCCTTCAGGTTCAGAAAGGGACAGCTTACATCGAGACCGGGCTGCGGTCACCCGCCCTCGTGGTCACTGGGGCACTGCCGCACCGGCGCGCGCACTTCTCAACGCAGGCCTGCCGTGTCCGTAGCGGCGATGGGGAGCGCGGCTTCGGCGTCGAGCCAGTTGAAGATTGCCGGCCAGATGCGCGCATGGGCATTGCGCCCCACCAGCACGCCCACGTGCTGCAGGTTCACGCCGATGTCGCCTTCGTAGTGCAGCAGCAGCTTGGCCGGGCTGGCAGCCGCCTCGTGGAAGCGCTGGGTTGCCGCCGGGGAATGAGCTTGCTGCGCGGGTCGGCCACGCTCACCAGCGGCGCGCGCAGTGCGGCCGGGCTCACGCTGCGCCCGGCTATCTCCAGGCTGCCGGCCATGAACTCGTCCTTGCGGTAGAAGGACTCGACGATGTCGGCAAAGAGCCGCCCCGGCATCGCGAACTCGTCATGGGTCCAGCGTTCCACCTGCATGTGGGTGGTGAGCGCATGCCGGTCGCCAAGCGACAGCCAGCGGTCGAACATGCGCTCCCACTGGAAGGCCTGCGGCTCGGCTGCGGCGCTCATCATGTTCAGGAAAACGCCCGGCACCTGGCCGAACAGGGCGGCGATCTCGCGCGCGTCGGGCGTGGCTTTCACCAGGCGGTTGAAGCAGCACGAGGCCGGTTCGATATGCAGCGGGGCTTCGAGCAGGATGGTGGCGCGCACGCTCTCCGGGTGCAGGGCGCTGTAGACGGCCGCCAGGATGCCGCCCAGCGAGTGGCCGGCGATGACGGGCTTGCCATGGCCACCGGCGGCGCCGTCGGCCGCGATGGCGCGCACGGAGGCATCGAGCAGGCGGTCGGCATAGTCGTCCAGGCCGAAGTCATGACCGGAGTCGGACCCGGATTCGGAAAGCGGCGTCCAGTGCGCCATGTAGACACGGTAGCCCCGTTCGAGCCAGCGCTGCACGACGCTGATCTCGGGCGCCAGGTCCCAGATGTAGGCGCGCTTGATGGGGGCGGGTACCAGCAGCACCGGTGGCGCATCCCCGGCAGTGCCGCCGTAGCGGCGCAGCTCCAGGCCCGGCTCGGCGAGGACGACGGCCGATGCCGTCTGCCGCGGGCCGTAGCCGGCGCGCTCCATCGTCTTGCCGCGCGCCTGGCGGCTGCGGTCCATGCTTTTCAGGGCCTGCGCCCCCAGCGTATCGAGTTTGTTCCAGTTCATGGCATTGGCGTACATGGCAGTCTCGTCTGGTTCGGGGTGACAGGACTTTACGCCAGCCGCGCGCGACTTCCAACTGCGATTCAATCGAACAGCAGGTGGTTTGCGCGAAGATAAGCCCTGGGCCGGCCCGGGGCTTGCCGCCGATAAAAAGTCGCGCGGACGGCGTCCCGGACCGGCCGCGCGCGCGCTCAGCAGGGCGTCCTGCAACCCTCCGGGCAGACATCCGCTGGGGCCAGGCACCGCTGCGGCGCCCCCGCTTCGTATGAACAGACCAGGTAAGCCTTGCGCACCGCGCTGACCGTCTCCGGAAACACGAATTCGCCGATCTGCCGAGCGCAGTCTTCCTCCAGGTAGGGGAATGGATAGTCCAGTACCCCGTGGAACAGGCAGGGCCAGTCGGCGCTGGCGACGCAGGTCAGCTGGTAGCGCTCGCAGCAGGTTTCGCCGTCGTCGCCGCAGGGCAGGTCGCGGTCGGGCACAAACTCGAGTTCGACGTTGCGTACGCCTTCCTCGCAGGTGCGCGCCTCGAACCAGATTTCCAGGCGGCGCATGCGCACCGGCCGTTGGCCCGGCAGATAGGGGAACATGCCGCGGTGCATGCGCAGCGCGAGCCGGCGCGCGCAAAGCTCGCGCCGACCGGCCAGGAAGCCCGCCGTGAACCGGTGCCAGGCATCGGAAAAATCCACGGGCCCAGTCGAAATAGCGCAGGCCGCCGCCGGGCAGCATGTTCGAGGCGGCGGCCCAGCTGGCCTCCCGCAGGACGCTGCCGCCCTCCCAAGCGGTGTAGTCGAACTTGCAATCGACCTCGGTCACGGTATCGGTGTCGAAGGCATTGGTCTCGGCAGGCAGTTCGAAGCGCCAGAGACTGACCAAGCCGGCGTATTCGAAGGGCAGGTAGCGCTCGTCGCGGAAATTCAGTTCGAACAGGCCGGCATCGTTCTGTGCATGCGAGGTCGCGATGCTCTCGGTGGCACCGCAGCGCCGCACAATGCGCGGATCGTCCGGCTGCGCTTCGTAGCGACGGCCGGCGCAGCAGCCGCAAGTGCACTCGCGCGGGCAGCAATCCTCGATGTCGAGCAGCGTCGGCTCGACACGGGTGGCGCTGCCCAGCAGGGTAAGCTTGCAGTGCACCCCGGTATTCGGTCCGGCGACGCAAGGGATGGTCAAACTGACCGAGCGGATGCGGCGCATGTAATGGCCGGGGTATTCGCGGTCGAAGCGCCATTCGGGGATGGCGATCTCGCAGCGGCCGGTGGTCTTGAGCTCCAGGAAGGCCAGCGGGAAATCGACCCGCAGCGAGAGCCGGGTCGAGAGTTCCAGCGTGCGCCCGTTGCCGTCGTGATAGGCCTTTTCCATACCGCGCAGTGCGGTCGCAAGCCGCTCTCCCGCCAGCAGGCCTTCGTGCAAGCCGTCCCGGGTGTCGGCCGGCAGGAAGGTTCGCGTGTTGAATTCCCGTTCCAGGCGGTACGCGCGTTGCGCCTGCAGCGCCCAGCAGCGTGCGATGTCGTACATGCGTTGGTGCAGGGCGGCCGTTTCGCGCTGCAGGAACAGGTAAAGGGCGTGGTTGGTGAATTTGTCGCGCAGGAAGTCCTGGAGTTCGGCGGCCTGCTGCTTCTGCTGCACCAGGTTGTTCAGCTGGCGCAGGGCGCCGTCGCGAGTGCGCTCGAGCGCGCCAGGATCTGGCGCTCGAGCGCTTCGATTTCGACGTCCAGCACCGAGATCTGGAACAGCCAGTCGACTTCGCGCCGGTCCCAGCCGGACTCCGTCAGCGCCAGTCCCGACTGCGTGCCCTGGACATCGGCCACGGTCAGGAGGATGCGCGCCGCCGCCGCGAAGGCATGGGCAAGCTTGGTACCGATCGGCATCTGGAACACCGACACCGGCGTCGAGGCCACGCCTGCGACGCCGGTCGTCATGTCGGGAATCAGGTTCATCGCCTGGGATACGCCCTCGACCACATTGCCGGCCGTGCGCGTCGCCATGGCGGCCTGCGTCAGGAACTGGTAGCTCTGCTCGCGCGCGATCAGGCCTCCCGCGACGAGATCGGCATAGTACTGGCGCCGGGTCTGGGCCGCTTCCTTGCTCTTCATGAGCGCCTGCACCTGCCAGTCGGCCTGGCGGAACTCGGTGCGGCGCAGCTCCTCGGACAGGTTCAGCAACTGGCGTTCATGGCCCGCGCGCAGCGCCGCCAGGAATTCGGCATCGCCTTTCTCATAGGCGGCCAGCAGCGCCGCCCCGAAGCTGCGCACCTCGTTCGCCGTTTCCAGCGCCCGTCCCAGCAGGAACAGGAAACGGTAAGGCCCGGGCGGGCAGCAGCAGCCGTCGTCGTCGCAGTCTTCCACCGGCTCGCGCCAGCCGCGCCGCATCCCGGACTCGCCCCACCATGAACCGGCGGCAGGTGCGGGTGCGGCCAGGCGCGATTTGCCGAGGCAGTGGCGCAGCGCGGCCAGGTTGTCGTCGAGGCTGTCGTACAGTTCCATCAGCCGCGGGTTCAGCGGCGCCAGCCGCGCCACGAAGGCGGCCACGGTCGACGGTGCGGACGCGTCGTCGCCGCGGATGGTCACCGGCCGGGGGCCAAGATAGCGCGCCGCCGCGTCGAGGCGCAGCCGTGCCAGTGCATGAGCCTCGGCGCTGTCGCCGCACAGCGCGGCCCGCGCCGATTCGAGCAGGGTCTCGAGGTAGGCGAGCAGCACGCTGCGGCGGCGCGCTTCGGCAGCCGAGCCGACGCCGGTGTCGCAGCAGGCGTCGCCCGTTCCGCCCCTGCGCCCGAGACGGGCGGCCGTGTCGGCCGTGGCGCGGGTGGGGCCGCGTCCCGCCTGGGCCGCCCGACCACGGCCGCGGCCGCGGGTCGGCGGCTGCTCGGGAGGGTCGTTCGGCGACGGCCTGAGCACGCGGCAAGTGGACCAGCGCAGGTCCTTGTCCTGAGGCGCGAAATAGCGCTCGTACCAGCCGAGCGCCGCGTCGGTGCGGCAATGCGTGCGCAGGGCACCGGCAACCGCCATCGCCGTCGAGTACAGCGAGGGCTCCAGCGGCGCGCCCGGCATCGCATACAGAAAGAATGGATAGGCCGCCAGAGCGCCGGGGAAGGGGCCGGGCACGGATGTCGGGAATACCTCCGGCAGGACGGTGACGCTGTCGGGGACGATGTCGTAGCGGAAGCCCCAGGGCGAGGGGTCCGCGTAACCCGGCGGCGTCGGCCCGGCATTGGTGATGGCGAAGCGAAGCGAGTCGCCCTCGCGTCCCAGGAAGCTGAGTTCAGCCACCATGCCGCTGCCCGACACATGGGCTCCCTCGTCCGAGCAGCGCGGCACCTGGAACTCGCCATTGTGCACGCGGCACCAGGCCAGGCGCACCATCCGGCGCGTCGACCAGGCCAGCAGCGGCGGCAGCTTGTCGCGCCGGTGCCAGTCCGAGCGCATGTCGGGCGGCACCGCGCCCCAGTCCGCGTCCTGGTAGAGGGTCGGGTCCGACGGATTCAGGCCCGCCGGGTCGTAATAGGCGGAATCGACCAGCCAGAAATAGTATTCGTCCATCACCGGCGGGTGGATGCGTCCGCACTCGGCGCAGCAGGCGCCTGGCGCGGGTACGATCGGACTGAACGATGCGCTGGCCTGGGGCTCGGCGGCCGCGGCAATGCGCAGGAAGCGCGTCCCCAGCCGCACCGCCGCCTGCAGCCAGAGCGGTGGCTGCTCGGTGTTGCCTGCGGCAGGAAGCGCCGCGCCGGGACCCGTGCTGTCCGGCACGCCGTTCGTGTTTTCGGTTTGCCCGGGCCGTTCGGATTGTTGGGGTCGTTGGGGTTTTCGTCGTCGCGCGGCGGCTGTGCGGCGGCGCCCAGCGGCGCCAGCCAGGCCGGACGCGCATGGCGCCCGGGCATGCCCATCAGGCCGAGGTTTTGCGGGTGCGGTCGCTGCGCCAGCGTCGACGGTTCGCGCGCCTGCAGCGTTGCCAGCGGCGCGTGCGCCGGCCAGTGCGGGCCGGGCCAGTGCAGCATGCCGCCGGGCACGGGTGCGCTCAGCGTATGGCGCCGCAGTTCCGATTCGAGGAAGCGGAAGGCCTCGGAACGGATGGCCTGCGCATGCTCGCTCCACTCGACATGGTTCTCGGCATACAGCTGGCGCCGGCGGCAGGCTTGCCAGAGGTGGAAGCTGGCGAAGCGCGCGTCCCAGGCGGCGGTGAAGGCGGCAACCGGCGGCAGGGTAGGCTCTTCGCGCAGGCGCGCGCGTTCCACGAAGGCTTGCAGCGCCCCAGTCAACTCCTCGACGCGGCTGGCGCGCTGGCAGATCCCCGCTTCGGTATCGAGCAGCAGCAAGGCGGACAGGTCGCGCGGCACGCGTGCATGGGTGCCCGGCGCGAAGGGCAGCGCCACCCGGTCCATGCCGCACAGGTAGGCCAGGAGCGCGGTCCGCGCCCGCTCACGCAGTTCGTTGTTGAGGCGTTCGAGGTCGAGATAGCGGCGCGGTTCGCCACGTTCGATCATGCCATCGCGGTAGAAGCGCGTCAGCCCGGCATTGGCTGCGGCCAGTGCCGCTCCGTCGTCGCCGGCCCAGGCGGCCGGTTGCGCCAGCCCCAGGTCGCGCGGCACGAAGTGACGCAGCAGCTGGCGCACCCATTGCGCCGCGTGCCAGAGCCGCAGCGCCCAGCGCTCGTCGGCCAGGCGCGGCCAATCGATCGCGACGCCTTCGTGGAAGGCCAGCAGCAGCGGCGCGTGATCGAGGTCGATGCCGAGGTCGATCAGCAGCGGCGCCACGTCGGCCGGCTGCTGGTTGGCCGCTTCCACGAAGCTCAGCCAGGCCTGGCGGCCAGCGCCGCGCAGCACCGCGCGCCGCATCACGGTGTAGTCATGCAGGCGCTCGAACCAGTCGAACAGGGCCTGGCGGCGTGAAACCGAGGGTGTCGCGCGCGTCGAGCGGGGCCGGCGGCTGGCGCTCCGGGTCGCCGTTGTAGGCGTCGCCCACCGGCAGCAGGTTGAGGTCGAACCAGGCCCGGTGCGAGCTGTAGGGAGTGCCCGCCACGTAGGTGGTGCCGGCGAACAGCGCCGGCGCCGACAGCAGGTAGCCCGTTTCGGAGACGGCCGCGCGCGGTCCCAGCGTTGCCGACAGGCGCAGCCGGTGGCACAGCAGCAGCGCCTTGAAGGCGCGCTGGTAGGTGCGGCGGATGTCGCGCAGGCTGCCGGGATACTGGTTGGCAAAGTAGGCGCGCGCGGCCGGCGCCAGTGCCGCGCGGCTGTCGAGGGGCGCCATGACGACGTCGCGATACAGGCGTTCCTGCGGCAGCGCGGCGATGCGGTCGCCGGTGTCGGGACCGCTGTACTTGACGGTAAAACCGGTGGCAGCGCGCCCGAGCTCGAGCGGCTCGTCGAATTCGGGCGTCTCCTCGTGGAAGTCGATGTCGATGAAATAGGCGCCGCGCCGCAGGTGCAGCGGGCCCGATGCGCGGTCCGGCGCGTTTTCGCCGTCCCAGCGGCGGTTCAGCAGTAGCCAGGTCTTCTGGCCGCGGCGCAGGTTGATGCGCCAGCGGGCGTGGTCGCAGGCTTCGTCCCCGGGCGCCTCGCAGTCGGGCCTGGGGGCGCCGGCGAAGAAGGTGTAGCTGCCGCCATGCTCGACGATCAGCACGCCGCTCCAGCGTACCTGGAAGCCTTCCGCGCCGCCCGGGGCCAGCCCGTCGGACTCGCGGATCGCCAGCCCGTTGCGCACGATCGCGAAGCGCGGCGTGGCCGGGGCCGGCGCCAGGTCGAGACGTGGGATCACGGTCGGCAAGGGCGCGTTCCAGCGGTCGCGCGCCGGGCCGAAGGCGCTCAGCGGGCCGCGCATCTCCTGCCATGCGGCACCGCTGTCGCTGCTGAACTGCCCGGGCAGGCCGGTGCCCGCCAGCGCCGTCAGCGCCGCGCAGGCGCCGCCGCCAGGTACGGTCCAGGCATGGGTGGTGGGGGGCTGGCCGTCGTCCGCTTCCCGGGGCCGAGCGCCGCGTTCTCGTCGCCAAGCAGGTTGCGCAGGACCAGGGCGGCCAGGCCATCGTCGACCGGCTGGCCGTCGCTGGCAAAGGCGACGTGGCCGGCCAGGTGGCCCGCGACGGCACGCGTCCGCGCCGCGAATCGGGCATAGCTGCGCTGGAAGTAGCGCCAGCGGGCGCGCTCGTCGGCTTCCTCGATCAGCGCGCGCTCGGCCTCGTGCAGGTCGGGAAAGAGGAAGGAAAAGCGCGCCAGCTCGGCGCGCGGGCTGAAGTACAGCTGCTGCACGGCCAGCCGTTCCGCCGCCGTCAGCTGCTCGATCGCGTTCAGCTTGGCCAGCACCGCCTCGTCGGGCAGCGGCAGGCTCGCCACCAGCTCCTCGGCGGCGGCATCGTACTGGAACGGGCCTGCCGGGGCTGATTCCACATGTTCGGGACCGTGCCGCTCAGGGGCGTACGGTACTGGCGCGCGCGTGGCGTGGCGGCAAAGCCCAGTTCTTCCATCATGCGCGGGAAGAAATGGTGGCCCAGCACGCGCAGGGGATCGTTGCCGGATGCGGGCGCGTAGCCGTAGTCGGTGCGCATCGCGCTTTCGATCGCATGCCAGCCGATCGCCTGCGCCTGCTCCTCGGCGAGCGGTTCCAGCAGCCGCGCGCGCAAATGCCACAAGTCGAAGGGGTGGCCCTCCTCGGGGTAGTCGAACGGCTGGTCGAGCGCTTCGTTGCGGTCCTGGGCAAAAAAGGGATCGTCGCCGTTCAGGTGCTGGTCGCTCGTGAACAGGTAGAGCAGCTCGCCGGTCGTGAAGGCCGAGGCGTAGATCTTGGCCAGGATTTCCGCGAAGCGCAGGGTGCTGGTCGGCTGCGCGTGCCATGGCGTGCTGGCCGGGTCGAATCCCGCCAGTTGCGACAGCGCGTCGAGATTGGCGCGCAGGATCTTCATGAATTCCGGCGGCCGGTGGCGCGGCTGGCTGCCCGGGCGCCGCCCCGGGCGTGCTCGCGTTCGGCACGGTCTTCGATCCGCGCCAGCAGGTGGTCGACCGCCCAGCCGAAGGACGCGTGCCCGGGGCCGACCAGAGGCCGAGCAGGCGCGTACGGTCGGCAGCGCTTGCCCCGTCCGGCGCGGTGTCATCCACGCCGAGCGCGAGCGACCAGTCGTCGCGCAGGATCTGGAAGGCGGCCAGCTGGGCGATGAAGCCCGGATTCGGCTTGCCGCCGGCCGTCAGGCCCAGCACCGCGCAGATGTCGCTCAGTTCGGCGAAACCATAGCCGGCGCCGGGCAGGCAATGCAGGCTGCGCCACAGGCGGATGAACACCGCCAGCCGCGCGAGCGCGTCGTCGACCGAGGAGGCCTCCGGAAAGTGCAGGACATAGTCGTCGGCGCAGCACGGCGGGCAATGAGGGAACCCGTGCGCGTCCGCATGCTCGTCCGGATGGGTATTGCCGTCCTGGCGGGACGCCCCGTTTTCGAAAAGGACATGGCCTGAACGCCAGAGGGCCAGGAAGTCGCAGTAGGCGAGGCCGGTACGGCGCAGGAATTCGGGCAGCACGACCGCCACGCTGCGCCAGTCGAGGCGGCCCGCCATCTCGGCCGGGAAACCGTAGAGTTCGCGCAGGCGAGCCGCGGACAGCGGTGCCGCGTACAGCGCGTGTACTGCGCACGGGACAGGCACAGGTACTCCAGGGCCAACTCGAAGCGCAACGGGTAGCGCCACAGGTGCGCCTGGAAGTCCGCCGCCTCCTGGCCGGCGTCGATGGCAAAGGCGGTGATCTTTTCGCGGAAGGCGCGCATGGTGGCGTAGCGCCGCACCCCATCGCGCGCAGGTAGGAACGCGATACGTCCAGCGCCTGCGAATAGGGCAGCGCGGGCGCCGAGAAGTCCGCGCCCAGCGCCGTGTAGGCGTCCGGCGCCCGCACCGGCGTGGCCGGGCTGGAATGGGCCGGCAGGGCCGCGTACAGGCGTTCCGGAGGTGTGCTCGCCGGCTCCGGGAACGGCACCCTGCTGGCCCAGCGCATGGCCGCCGAGGCTGGCGCCGTCGGTGTCGAGCACGATGCCGCCCGTCGCGGCGGCGCCGCCGGCGGCCAGGTGTTCCAGGTTCTCGTTGACGATGTCGATCAGCGGCAGGGCGATGTGCACGTTGGCCGCCGTGGCAAGCAGGCTGCCGATGTCGCCGCGCCGGCCGGCGACCAGCGCCGCCAGCGATTCGCCGCTCGCGGCCGGTTCCTCGCAGGTGGCGCCGATCCCGGTCGCCAGCAGTTCCTGCAGATAGCGCACCGGCCCCAGCGGCGACAGATGCCAGGGCGGGATGCAGTTGACGAGGGCGCCGTCCGGGTTGATCGGCATGAAGGGCCCGCCCGCAAGGGCCTCGGGGAGGGCAGCCGAGCCGCCCGCCGCGGCCATGATGGCGGCGGCATGCGGATAGGCGGCGGTGCCGGTCAGGGCATGGGCGAATTCCTCGTCGCTCAGCGCGCGGATCGCGTCGCGCGAGGTGAAGCCGCGCGCATACAGGGCCTCCATCAGGGAGAACTGGAGCGGCGCGGCGCCGATGCCGGCGGTCGCGCCGACCAGGTCGTCGAGGGTGCAGCACGCCCAGCAGCCAGGCGCGGGCCTCGGGATCGTCGGGGAACACGCCGAGCAGCGCGGCCTCGATGGCGGGGTCCAGCCAGTCGCCGACCGGAAAGCCGAAACCGGGTGCCAGCGCCATGAAGGCGTTGATCGGGTCGTTGTCGGCGATCGCGATGGCCGGCGGCCCCGGCACCGCGCCCGGGGCCGGTACCGGCGGCGCCGACAGCACTTCGAAGAACTTGCGTACGCGGCGGACAAAGGCGTCCACTCTTTCCTCGGGTGTCCCGGGGCGGGTGAATTCGGGCAGCAGGGCAGCGTTTGCGGGCAGGAAGAAATGCCGCCAGTCCTGCACCGTGAGCAGTTTCAGCGCCGCCGTGCCGGTGACGGGGATCGCCTTGATGGCCGCGATCAGGGCCGCGGACGACGGCGTCAGTGCCGTTTGCTGGATGAGCGCTGCCAGCACCAGGTCGAAGTGGCCGGGTGCCGCGGGGAAGGGCGCCTGTTGCCAGAAGTCGTCGATCGAAGCCGGCATGTACGCCAGCCAGGCGGTGACGAGCGCCATGGTCTCGGCGTCGAGCACGCACAGCGTCGCGTGGGTGGCGCGGCCGCGACCGATCGCGCCGAGGCGCCGCGCCGCGTTCTCGGGCGTGATCGCGGCGGCGGCGATGGTGCCGGCATCGATGGCCGCCCTGATCGCGGTCGCCAGCTGGCGTTCGTCGCCGCCGGTCGCCATGTGGTAACGGTCCTCGTGGGCGACGCTGGTCGCCAGCATCAGCGCCAGCGCGTAGAAGCAGGAGGCGGGCACGGTAAAACTCAGCACGAAGGGCGGCGTGCTTTGCAGGACAGTCTCGGCATGGCGCAAGGTGGGGCCGGCGACCGGGGCTGGCCCGGTCTCGACCGGAAAGCCGAGGCCGACCCGGCCGGGCGCTGCGCTTTGCTGCTCCGCCCACACGGCGGCCGAGGCCGCATACACGTACTGCGCCAGGCGCTGCGCATCGGCGTCCAGCAGGGCGTTGTATCCGAGCAGGTTGGCCTCGTACTGCTTGCGGTCCATGTCGGCCCGGTCGATCTCGGTGGCGCTCCAGCCCTCGGGGTCGGCGGGCGGGTGTACATGTCTTCCAGCCGGCGCCCGGCGGGGCGGCCCGGTGGCGCCGCCACGGCCCGGTTCCAGATGATCTCGCGCGCCACGTGGCGCGCCTGCTGCACGCTCAGCGGGCTGCGGTTGGCCAGGCTGGCGCCGCCGCCCGGATCCTGCGCCAGTACGGCGTCGATGGCGTCGCGCAGCGGCATGAGCGCAGGGGGCGCTGCCGTCGTCCGGCAGGAGGTCGAGCGCGGACGGGGTGCCCGGGGCGGCCAGCGCCACCAGCAGGCCGGGCGGGTCGACCGCCATGTAGACGGTCGGGTCGGCCACCAGCGGGCCGTCGGGCAGCGTCAGCACATTGAACTCGAGCCGGTGCTCGCCCATCAGGGTGGCACCCTGGCGGACCTCGAGACGCAGGTCGGCACTGCCGAATTCGGCGCCCGCCGGCGTCAGCGCGATGATCGCCGTCGCCACCGCTTCGAGCCGGATGTCGTAGACCGGCGCGGCCGGCGGCGGTGCGATCAGGTAGGGCGTAAAGTGCTGGACGATGCGCTGCGTGGCCGGCGTGAATGCCGGACCGCTGGCCCCGGGGCCGCTGTCAGGTATCCATGCGCCGCTGGCCTCGCCGACCAGGGTGCCGGCCTCCGGACTGCCGAAGGACAGGTCGAAGGCCCGGATCGACAGGTTGGTCAGGTAGCTGCTGAAATCCGCGCCGCTCGTCGGCTGGCTCGGGGTGAGGCGGGCAACGATTACTTGTGGCATGGCGCTTTCCTCTCGTTTCGAACGCTGGTGCCGCCGGTGGGCGGCGTGGTCAGTGGCAGGTCATGCCGAGATAATCGAGTTCTTCCGGGCTGTTGCCCATGGTTTGCGTGCCCCAGTCGTCGGCCCAGGATGCGTTGCGCGGCTCGCCGTGCAGCGGCACCGTGGTATCGCCGCCATGGTGTCCCTGGATATGGTCCATGTGGTCGGTCAGCACGCCCAGGTCGGCGCGGCGCGCGAATTCCGGGTATTCCGACGCGCTGTACAGGTGGCTGAATTCGAAGTCGCGCGGCAGCCGTCCCGATTCCTCGAAATGCACGACCGCCTCGGCGCCGTGTTCGGACTCGAGGCGTTCCAGCGTGTAGATGTCGGCCTGGGTCATGTTTCCGCTGATGCGCCGTTCCCACAGGCCGGCGATGGCATCGGCCCGGGCCGCGCGCCGGTCACCGGCCAGCAACTGCGAGCGCGGTCGGGTGGCGCCGCCGCTGAAGCTGGCGCCACCCCCGCTGCTGCTGGTCCCGCCGCTGCTGCCGCCCGGTTCCGCCGGCGCCCCGCCGGAGCTGGACGGTTCTCCCGGCCCGCCGGAACCCTCCGCGCTGCTGCTACTGCTGCTGCCGCTGCCGCTGCCGCTCTCGCTGCTGGAAGCGCCGCCCCCTGGGCCAAGCTTGGTGGCCGCCATCGCCAGCGGCGTGACCAGCTGGGACGGACGGGCGAGCTCGGCCAGCCGCGTCGCCTCGGCGGCGCGCGCCGCTTCCATCGTCATCACCGCGCCGGAAGAGCCACGCGCGCAGGGCATAGCCCATGCGCGGTCCGCCGCTGACCGGCGCCGGGCTGACGAAGCCCAGCCCGATGTCGACTCCGGTGCCGATGGCGCGGGCCGTGTCGCGCTCCGCGCCGGCCGCGCGCGCGACAACGGTAACGCTTTCCTCGACCACGCTGCGCTCCTCGCGGCCGGTGATCATCTGGCGGAAGCCCGCCTCCATGTCGGACACGCCGTGCACCACCGCGATGCCGCCAACCACCACCTGGGCGGCGACCGGGACCTCGATCTGGACGAACACGGCGGCGCCGACCAGCGCCTGCGCCGCGCCGCCCAGCGCCCGCACGCCACCCCACAGGCGGTTCGCGAAGGTCGCTTCGCGGCCGTCCGGATCGACCAGCGTCGCCGGATTGCAACGGCAGTACACGTAGGGGTCGGCGGACAATTTGGGGTCGCAACTGGTCCATCGTCCGAGCCAGGGCGCGTAATAGCGGGCACCGAAATACGACAGGCCGGTCTCCTCGTCATGCTCCTTGCCGGTGAAGCGATAGCGGCTGGCGGTCTCGGTTGCGCTGCGCACCGCGCGGCAGGTGGATTGCCCGTAAGGGGCGTATTCCTCGCAGGAGACGATGTCGGCATCCTCGTCGAGCTCGAGGCTCACCGAACCGAGGTGGTCGCCCAGCTGGTAGCGCATCGCCTGGCGCGGCGCGCGGTCGGCGTGTGCCGTGTCGCGGGTGCGGGTCTCGATCAGGGCAATGCGGCGGGTGTCGTCCAGCAGGTGCAGCGTCGCGCGTTCGAACACGGCGCCGTCGGGAGCGACGGGGCCGGCGTGGCGGCGCAGCAGTTCGAATCCGTCGAGGTAGATTCGCTCCTCGGTGCAGCCGGGCGCCTTTTCCCACACCTTGCGGACCCGCTCGCCGGCGGCGTCGTAGACATACCAGGCCTCGCCCCCGCCACCCAGCCCGGCGCGCGTCATGCGGTCGCGGTAGTCCCAGTCGAGGTTGGTGCCCGCATGGGCACCGCCCAGCTGGGGAAGATCGATGGCATTGCCGTGTGCATCGTAGCGGTAGCGCGCCGCGTCCGTGTCCCCGCCGTCTCCGTTCCAGGTACGGCTGAGGCGGTTGCCCGTGATCCGGCTGCCGGCGCTGTCGTCGAAGGTCCCGGGCTCCTCATAGTGGTAATGCCGCGTCCAGCCGCGGTGGCGCGCCGAGCCGCCGCGATGGCGCAGCTCGAGGAAATTGCCGACTTCATCGTACAGGTAATCCTCGGTGTAGGCGCCCATGGCGGCGCCGTCGTCGGCCTGGTCGAGCAGCACGCGCAGGCTGTCGCCGGGCCGGCCGGGTCCTGCCCCCGCGTCCTGCTGGCCCAGGTGCTCGCGCCCGCCGGCCCTGACCAGGCGGTACAGCGCGTCGTAGACGTAGTCGGTACCCGGTGCCACGCGCGCATTGCGGAAGCAGCTGGCCCGGCGCGTGGCGTCGCGCACCGCGATCAGGTTCCCCACCGGGTCGTAGCTGTAGCGCAGGTCCTGGAGCGTGGCGCCGCGCGCGGCCCGGCCCGGTGCGCGCCGGGTCGTCATGCGCGCCAGGCGGAAGGTGAGCGGGTCGTAGTGGTAGCGGGTGGTGCTGGCGTTGCGGTAATCGATGCGCAGACGCTGGCCCTTGGCGTTGTAGGCGATGTGCGCGATGCCGGCGGCGCAAGGCCCGTCGCGCGCGGGATCGATTGGTGCATCCGGCTCGTCAGGGCGTTCGAGCCAGACCTCGAGCCGCGCCAGCAGGTTGGCCTCGTTGAACACGGGCTGGATCACGTCGCGCCGGGTTCCCGGCCGGCTGCTGTGTGGCGCAACGAATTGGGTCGGCCGGTTCAGGGCGTCGTAGCGGGTGCTGCTTTCGAAGGATTCATCCTCCAGCGCCGGCGCCGCATGCCAGTCCGGGATAGCCTTGTAGTCGGCCAGCAGGCGCCGCGTCCTGCGCAGCAGGTTGCCCTTGAAGTCGTAGGCCTGCCAGGGCCGGCCCTCGGCGTCCAGCCCGGCGTTCGTGGCCACCCCGGCCGTGTCCATGTGGCGGTAGATGCGGGTGCGCAGGTTCAGCTTCCCGGCGTCGGCCAGGCCTTCGCCGTACTCGATGCGGTCGACCACGAGCTCCCGCCCGCGCGTGCGCGGATCGGCGCCAGGGCCTTCGCCGCGTACACTCTGGAGCAGCGGCCGGCGCAGCGCATCGTAGCCCGTGGTAACGACGTGTCCGCGGCTGTCCCAGGCGCGCATCGGCAGTCCGCCGCAATCGGGCAGGATCCAGCGGGTGCCGGCGTCGATGCCGGTGCTGCGGACGCGGTTGCCCATCAGGTCGTAGGCGAAGCGCATGGCGGTGCGCCCGGGAACTGCAAGCGCCTGGCCGCTGGGGTCGCGCAGGGGCCAGCTGGCGGCCGAGGAGGTCGAGTTCGATCCGGGTGTGGAAGGTCTCGGTGCGGCCATCGGCCGGGTGGCCCGGACACACGACCCGGTTGCGGGTAAGGGTAAGGAAGGTCCTCCCGAGCGGGTCGAGGCAGGTGGCGGTCGGGGTGCCGGCGTGGGCGGCGGCGCGGGCCGCTGCCAGGCGCTCGCGCTCTCCCTGCCTGCCGTCGCTGCGCTGGGCGTACCAGCTTTCCCAGCTGCCGGGCAGGGTAGCGAAATAGGGTGCGACCTGGGTTGCGATGTCCGGGTCGCGGCGGGGGTCGAGCAGGCAGCTGTCGTTGGCGTCGAACGAGACCTGTTCCCAGGCGCGGTAGACGATCTTCTCGTAGCTGTCGTTCGGCTGCAGGGTGGCGACCACGCGCCCGAGCGGGTCGTAGAATAGCACCGGACTGACGCCGGCGCGGGTACCGGGCTCGTAGCGTGGACCGGCGCTGAAAAAGGGCTCGAACTGGCGCACCGGCTTGCCCTTGTTGTTGAAGACGATCCAGCCGCTGGCGACCCAGCGCCGCCCCGGCTGCTCCTGCGTGCGGGCGCCGAATCCAGCGCCGGACTCGGCCTCGCGCTTTTTCTGGATCTCGCGTCCAAAACCGTCGAAGTAGCTGAAGCTGAGCTGGATCGGGGCTCTCCCTTGAGCTCCGGCCCGGCCACGTGCACTTCGCGCGCGAGCGCCGCGCTGCAGGGCGGCTGCCATTGCGCAGGGTCGTGCGGATGGGCGGCGCGGGTGCGCTGGAAACGGTCCAGGTCATGGACGATGCGCGTGCTCGCCCCAGCGAGCAGCAGCGCCGCCGCCGCGTGCGGCTGTTCAGAGCCGAACAGGGCGTCCAGCGCGTCCCGCGGCGGATCGGTGACGAAGCCGTCCAGCGTGTCGCCTTCAACCGGCGCCGGGGCGGCTTTACCCATCACCGCCGTGCCGACCACCTGTCCGAGAATGTCGAACGCAACTTCGCTGCGGTTGCCGTTGGGATCGCGGATGCGGCGCGCCTGCAGTACACGGTAGTCGACCGCTTCGACGACCGTCTCGTTCCCCAGCGGATCGCGGCTGCGCATCATCAGGAGGTCGTAGGCGTCGTGGTCGACGAGCGCATCATGGCCGAAGGGATTGCGGTAGCGCCGTGGCAGGTAGAAGTGGGCGCGCGCCTGCGCGAGTTCGGCGGCGCTGCCGTCGCCGCCGTCGCCGTGCGCGTCCGGGCTGTAAAAGCTTCGGCCCGAGGCTACCCACCAGTCGGTGTCGCGGTCGTCGCGGGGGAACAGGCCCGCGGCCTTGAGCGGCGCGCTTCGCACGTAGTAGCCTCCTTCGTCGGCGAGCGCCTCCACGTTGCCGGGCAGGAGGGAAGGGCTTGCACCGTCCGCGCCGGGGCGTGCATAGACCCGATCGAGCAATGTGGCCGTGAAGGCCAGCCGGTACTGTTCGCCGGGCAGGGCGAGCGCGCCGCTCGTTCCCAGCGGCGCCAGGCCCGCGAGGTCGTCGCGCCGATACAGCGTGCGCGCCTGGGCGGTAAGGCGGCGCCAGGCGCCGTCAGGCGGCGGCATGGAGCTTGCCGCGCCGGGCATGTCGGGTTCGAGCTCGCGCGGCGGGCACTGGCGCAGAACGCTTCCTGGCGCCGCTTTCCCACCAGGTCGCAAGCCCGGTAGCGTCCGGCCGGCCCTGTCGGCCGCAAGCCGCCGAGCTGGTAGCTGCGCGTCTCGCAGGGCATCGGGTGGCGATAGGCATGCGGTTCGTCGATCGCGTTGGTGACACGATTCTCGCTGTAGGCAAGCAGATCGGTCGTCTGGACTGCCTGGTCGGCCGGGTGCAGGGCGGCCAGCGCCGGGTTCGGGCGCAGGCCTGGCTTGCCGCCCGCATCCGGGCCGCGCACGAGGGTGCGCCGGCCATAGGCGATTGCGGCTTCCTTCAGCACGTTGCCGTGGTCGTCGACCTCGAGCGTCAGGACGTGCTCGATGCGCGGGTCGTGGGCCTCGCATTCGTACTGGTAACTGATCGATTCGTGCGCGTGGGTCAGGAACACGGCATGCCGGTTGGCGCCGCGCGGCTGCAGCAGGCGTACCGTGAAATTGCGCTCGGCGACGCTGTAGGGAACGGGAGCCGGCAGCGCGTCGCATGCCGCTTCGGCGGCCTCGCCGTAGACTTCCTGGCGCAGCATCGTGCCCTTCAGCGCGCGGCCCGCTTCGCGTTCCTCGTCCCACGACAAGCCGGACGGCAGCACCGTATCCGGCAGCAGCAGTGCGCGCGCCTCGGCATCGCCAAGGCCGGGCTCGCGAAAGTATTCGCCCCGGCCGGCGCATGGACCCAGTCCGGCGAAGCGATCGGTGAGGGCGCCGCCGGCCAGATGGATGCCGGTGTGGTACCAGGTCCTGGTATGCACGGCCGGCACGGTGTAGGCGCGGTCGGCGTTCGCCGCGCCGCTGCCGGCATCATCGACAGCCGCACCCTCATCGGCCGTGGCATAGCGTTCGCTGTCCCATTGTTCGACCATTCCGAAACCGCGGAACTCGCGCTCCTCGCTGTCGTAATGGCCGTGGTGGTAGGCGTAGCGGCTCACGAAGCGGGTGCGGCTGACATGGTCGATGGTCTCGACGCGCGCCAGCACGTGCACCGGGAAGGGCAGCGGCGTCAGCCAGGGGCGGTCGTCGTGCCTGTCCTGCAGGTAGAAACGGGTCGAGGGCGCGTACTCGAGCCGCATCTCGCTGCCCAGGTTGTTGCGCCAGCCGGTCAGGAGGTGCGGTTTGATGCCGCCGGTCAGGTCGACGTAGCGCAGCGGCCTGCCGGCCGCGCCGGGCAGGGGGGGCGAGGACCAGGCCAGGCAGACGGTACCGTTGCCGAGCAGGTCGACCGGAACCACCGAGGCCGGATCGTCCAGGCCGGGAAACGCGGGCAGCTGGCGCGGGCAGCTCCAGGCGTTGCCCGAATCGTTAAAATAGAGGCGCACACCTTTCCGGTGCAGGTAGATGATGTCGGTGGTGCCGCTGCCGTCGATATCGGCCAGGCGCAGCCGCGCCGGGCTGAAGGCGCCGGGCTCGTCGAAGCTTGGCGCGCCCGCCATGGCGATGCGTGCGCCGAAGCGGCCATGGCCCAGGTTGGGCCAGTAGCTGATGTCGCCATTGCCGACCCGGACGATGTCCGCCAGGCCGTCGCCCGACATGTCGGCGAGGTAGATCGTGGCCGCCGTGCCGGAGAGCAGCAGGCGTGGCCCCCTTCCTCGTCGTCGGCCGCCTGCGCCACCCGGCGTGGCGCGCTGAAGCCGTCGTCGGCAAGCCGGGCATGCCAGACGAGGCTGTCGGCCTCGCCCGCGAGGAGATCGGTGCGGCCGTCGCCGTCAAGGTCGACGAAGCGCATGCCCTCCGCACGGGCGCCGCGCACGGCACGCGGAAAGGGACGGAAGGGCAGCCAACCCTCGGCTTCGTCGTGGCGGTACATGCCCGGCGCCGGATCGTCCAGCAGCACCACGTCGGGGCGTCCGTTGCCGTCGACGTCGACCAGAGCGGCGCCCGCCGCCAGTCTGGCGTTCGGCTTGCGGGGCACGGATTCGGGCGGCCCGAAAGCGGCCTGCCCTCCAGGGCACTGCGATTGCGTTTGTAATACCAGGCGTCGCCCTGTTCCGTCAGGATGCCGGCGCTGCCTTCGCCGTGCAGGTCGACCCAGCGCCAGGTGGCGCCGTCGACACCCACGGGAAGCGTGTCGCGCTCCGGCGCCGCGACCTCCTCGACCCGCTCGCCGATGCGCGCCCTGGCGTAGCTGAATTCGACCGGGGGCAGGGCGCGCCGCCGGTAGCCACCCGGCGTGCGCCGGTACGCCGCGTGGCGCACGGCGCGGAGGAAGGAGTAATGGGGCGTGGTACCGTCGGTGACGGCGCCGGGCGCCTCGAAGTCGAAATCGGTCGAGCGCACCAGGCAGGCGTGTCCGACGCCTTCTTCTTGCGCGAAATGGTGGAACATCAGGACCCGCCGGCAGAGGCGCGTGGTGCGCACCTCGAAACCGGCGCGGTAGCTCGAAAACGCATCGGGGCGTGCCGGCCAGGGCCGTGCTTCCTGAGGCGCCGGCGCCGACTCATCATGTTCTCCGTAGTCCAGCACTACTTCGAACATCCAGTCGTCAGCGCCGCAGGAGGCCGCGGCAAAGGCGCCGGCGGTGCCGCGGTCGGCCAGCAGCGGGCGCCGGTTACCGTAGAGGATGCGCTTCAGGTAGCGGTTGGTGGCGCGCAGCGGGCTGTCCCGGGCCCCGGTTGCGTTCTGGGGGGCGCACAGGTCGATTCCCGCGCCGTCGTCGCGCTTGTAGACGTAGCGCATGGCGTTGCCGCGGTCGTCGCGGGTTTCGCAGATCAGCCAGCTGAACACCTGCCCGGGCGCCGCCGGGTCGGCGATGCGCGCATCCGGATCGAGCCCGTACACGGTGAGCAGGTTGTCCGCGCTCCAGACGCGCCAGTGGATATCGCCGTCGGTGTCCCGGGTCCAGCGCTCGATGCGGGCAAAGACGCTGTCGACCCGCGGACGGTAGCGGTGCAGCGTATAGCCCGGCACGCTGGCGCGGTCTTCATGGCGCCGGCCATCCGCGGCCAGCACCGGCACCAGGTCTTCGGCGCCGGAGAGGATGAAAACGTCCGGCTCGTAATCGGCCTGCGCATCGTACCCGGCCCCGGGCCCGCACCCGGACCAGGCTGCGTCGAGATAGCGCGGCACGCCCTTGCTGGTCTTGCGCGTGATGTTGGGTAGCCCGAGCTGCCAGCCGAAGCCGGTCGGACCGTTGCCGTTGCCGGAATCGTAGTGCAGCGCCAGTTGCGGACCGAAGCCCGAACGTCCCGGACTGGTCGTGATGGGGATCGTCATCGATCCGCTACCGGTGGCGGAGTTGGCCTCGAATTTTTCGCCGATGCCGCGAATCGCGCCGCCACCCTTGGGCAGCGCGAGCGAGGGCGCCGCCCCCTGCGCTCCTGCCGATCCCTGACCCTGCACCTGTGCACCAGCCGGTGCGCTTGCCCCGCTGTTCGGCGCCTGCCGCTCTTGCCACATTCCCGCCTCCCGCTGCATGTCCTGGTGCACGGTTCATCGGCGCGCCGCTATGCGCGTGCGCGTGGGTCGTCAACAAGGTTTTCAGGATGCGCGCTTGTACCGCATGTCGGCGTGAAGCGGGGCGGCGCAGGAAGCGCGGCGACGGCGGCGCCGCGCATGGCAGCGAAGTGCGCGAGGCCGGATAGTGAACGAGGCGGTGACGCGGCCCGGACGGCCCGTCAGGACCCCGCGCGACAGGAAGCGCCGAAACGGTCCGGCGGCGCCGGTAGCGGGGCATTGCGAAGCGGTAGCATCCATGGCGGCCTAGACGGGAACCAGATTGCAGAAAATACGCCGGCATGCCGCCACCTTCTCGGGAGCGATTGGAGGCGCATCACACTGTACCTGGCATAACTCTATACCGCCGGCGTGACAAATAGTAAAAGAAACGTAAATACTGCAAGCTTGTTGCGGCGGCGCGTCAGCCGTCAGTGCGCTCCACCCGGAGGGGTATGCACAGGGCATAGGGGGCGCGTGCCCGAGCCACATACCCCCTCAGAATGGACGTCGGCACGCGGGCCGGCCGCCGGGCGCCGGTGCCGCGGTGTTCACCATGAATAGCCGCGGCCATGATCGAACGCCCGATGTACGCATCGGGCGCCCTTCGACATCAGCCCTGGACCAGCTCGCCGTCCTTGATGCGGTGCAGGTTCAAGGGATTCGCGTCCTGCAGCGCTTCCGGCAGCAGCCAGCCCGGCAGGTCCTGGTAGCTGACCGGACGCAGGAAGCGGTCGATGGCGCTGGCGCCCACGGACGTGGTGCGGCTGTCCGAGGTGGCCGGGAAGGGACCTCCGTGCACCATCGCGTGCGAGACTTCGACGCCGGTCGGGTAGCCGTTGACCAGGATGCGGCCGGCCTTGCGTTCCAGGATGGGCAGCAGGGCGCGCGCGGCATCGCGGTCGCTCTCGTTCAGGAAGATGGTTGCCGTCAGCTGGCCGTCCAGGTGTTCGGCCACCTGCTTGAACTGCGCCAGGCTGGCGCAGCGCACGATCAGCGAGGACGAACCGAAGATTTCGTCTTCCAGCGCCGGGTTGGCGAGGAAGTTGGCGGCATCGGTTTCGAACAGGGCCGCCTGGCCGGCACAGACGGTGGTGCCGCATTGGCCGCGGGCGACCAGGCTGACACCAGGCTCCCTGCCGAGCTTTTCAACGCCGTTGTTGAAGGCCGAGTGGATGCCGGGAGTGAGCATGGTGCTGCCGACCTTGCCCTCCAGGGCGGTGCTGGCGGCGTCGCGGAAGGTATCGAGTTCAGGGCCTTCGAGGGCTACCACCAGGCCCGGATTGGTGCAGAACTGGCCGGAACCGAGCACCAGCGAATCGATGAAGCCGGTGCCGATCTGGACGGCGCGTTCCGTCATTGCACCCGGCAGCAGGAACAGCGGATTGATGCTGCTCATTTCGGCATAGACGGGAATCGGCTCGGGACGTGCCTGGGCCGTGCGCACCAGTGCCAGGCCGCCCTGGCGCGAACCGGTGAAGCCGACCGCCTTGATGGCCGGATGGGCCACCGGGGCCTGGCCAATCGTGCGGCCGTCGCCATGCAGCATCGAGAACACGCCTTCCGGCAGGCCGGCGGCCTTCACCGCGGCTTGCACGGCCTTGCCGACCAGTTCCGAGGTGCCGGGATGGGCACCGTGGGCTTTCACCACGACCGGGCAGCCGGCAGCGAGCGCGGATGCCGTATCGCCGCCGGCCACCGAGAAGGCCAGCGGGAAGTTGCTGGCCCCGAAAACGGCGACGGGGCCCAGGCCGATCTTGCGCAAGCGGATGTCGGGACGCGGCGGGGGTGCGTTGCGGCAGCGCCGAATCGAGGGCGGTCGTCAGGAAGCGGCCGTCGCGCACGACTTTCGCGAACAGGCGCAGCTGGTTCACGGTGCGGCCACGCTCGCCTTCGAGGCGGGCCTGGGGCAGGCCGGATTCCTGCATGGCGCGTTCGATCAGCAGTGGGCCGATGCCTTCGATGTTTTGTGCGATCAGTTCGAGGAAAGCGGCGCGCGACGCCAGGGAGGTATTGCGGTAAGTGTCGAAGGCTTCGTTGGCCAGGGTGCAGGCGCGCTCGACGTCTTCCACGGTGCCGGTGCCGAAGCCGGGCTCGAACTGTTCGCCGGTGGCCGGGTTGACTGCGCGGAAGGAGGGCGCGGTGCCGCTCAGGGCGCTGGCGCCGATCAGCTGTTCGCCATTGATGGTGATGGTCAAGATGTTCTCCTCTTCGAATACAAAAAAGGCGCGCCGGGCTTTGCCAGCCGAGGCGCGCCGTTGTCAATCAATGTGTGGGGGCCGAGCTTACTGGGGGCCGAGCTTGGCCATCAGGGCAGCCAGCTGCTCGACTTCCTGCGGTGCCAGGTCGACCAGCGGCGCGCGCACCGGGCCTGCCGGGTAGCCGGCAATCGAGGCCCCGGCCTTGACGATACTGACCGCATAGCCGGCCTTCTTGTTACGGATGTCCAGGTAAGGCAGGAAGAAGTCGTCGATCAGGCGTGCTTGCGTTGCGTGGTCGTCGGTACGGACGGCTTCGTAGAATTCGATCGCGGTCTTCGGGATGAAGTTGAACACGGCCGACGAGTAAACCGGCACGCCCAGCGCCTTGTAGGCTGCGGCGTAGACTTCCGCGGTCGGCAGGCCGCCGAGGTAGGTGAAGCGGTCGCCCAGCTTGCGGCGGATGGTGACCATCGATTCGATCTCGCCGATGCCGTCCTTGAAACCGATCAGGTTGGGGCAGCGGTCAGCCAGTTTCAGGAGCGAATCGGCATTGAGCTTGCAGCGGTCGCGGTTGTAGACGACGACGCCGAACTTCACCGAGGCGCAGACGGCGGCCACGTGCTCGATCAGGCCGTCCTGGCTCGCTTCGGTCAGGTAGTGCGGCATCAGGAGGATACCGTGGGCGCCCAGGCGCTCGGCTTCCTGTGCGTACTTGATGGCCATCCGGGTCGGGCCGCCGGCGCCGGCCAGGATCGGCACCTTGCCGCGGCAGGTTTCCACTGCCACCTTCACCACTTGCGTGTAGTCCTCGGGCGTCAGCGAGAAAAACTCGCCCGTGCCGCCGGCCACGAACAGGGCGGTGGCGCCGTAGGGTGCCAGCCATTCAAGGCGCTGGGCATAGGTGTCCGCCTTGAAGTCGCCCTGGGCGTCGAAGTCGGTGATCGGGAAGGACAGCAGGCCGGAGGAGAGGATGGTCTTGACGTCTTGTGGAGTGAACATGGTCGGTACCTTCAGGTTGGGATGTGGATGAGGCCGTCTCCTGCCTCAGTCTGTACTGCAGTTATCAGTCATCGTACAACCTAAGGCCGGGCTTGGCAAGCGGTCCGACCAGTTTTTTGAGACTGCTTCGTAGGGTGGGCGCCCTGTGCCCACGGGGTATAGCACGGACGAGTGTCGAAACTTCGGCGTGAACGCGGCCGTTGCAGTTCGGCTTGCGGCAGCATTTCGACTCGAAACTGTTCTATACCGCGCGGGCACGGAGTGCCCACCCTGCGAAACCCACACGCCGCAGGCGCATCTACGCCGACAGGGTCGTGTTGACGACCTTGCCGCCGATCGTCACGTTCGTGAGCTTCACTTAAGGCCGAGCTTGGCAAGCGGTCTGACCAATTTTGTGAAACGGTGAGCGCAGCGGATCAATCAGCGAGCCGCGCTCTGTAGGGTGGGCACTCCGTGCCCACGCGGTATGGAACAGTTGCACATCGAAACGCGCCCACAAGTCCAACATGCAAGGGCCGCGTTCATGGTCAAATTTCGACACTCGCCCGTGCTATATCGCGCGGGCACGGAGTGCCCACCTTGCGAAACCCACACGCCGCAGGCGCATCTACGCCGACAGGGTCGTGTTGACGACCTTGCCGCCGATCGTCACGTTCGTGAGCTTCACATTGCGCACGTTGTACACGAACCATGGCTGGGCCACGTTCACGGGATTGCCGAAATCGCAGTCCGTGATCGTCACGTCGCGGATCGGCAGGATCTCGGCGCCGGCTGGTCCGTTGTAGTCGTAGGCGACCGGCCCCAGCAACAGCAGGGCCTGGTAGCACGAGAAGCTGCCATCCTTCGTCTTCACGTTACCGACCCTCACGCCCGAGATATGGACGTTCTCGACGATCGGCGGGCGCGTGCGCACGTTGTCGGCGGTGGGCGCGTAGTCGCAGTCGATGGTGACGACGGCGCCGGCGGACGAGCCCACGGAGCGGTTCGGAATCGGCGAGCCGGGCAGGGGCGTGTAGACCTGGGGCTTGAGCGCGACGCCATTCGGCATGGTCACGTTGCGCACGTAGAAGTGGCGCAGGAAACCGCCGCGGTTCATGTTGGTCTTCATGCGGATCGCGGTGTTGAGCGAGTCGGTGGCCCAATGCGCATTGCGGAACTCGATGTCCTGGGCGTACACGTGCTCGATCCCGCCCGACATCTCGCTGCCCAGGGTCACGCCGCCGTGGCCGCTGTTCATGATGCACCCCTGGATCACCACGTTCCGGGTCGGTCCGAACTGGGTATCGCGGTTCTTGCCGGCCTTGATGGCGATGCAGTCGTCGCCGCTGTTGAAGGTGCAGCCTTCCACCAGCACGGTGTCGCAGGCTTCCGGGTCGAAGCCGTCGCTGTTCGGTCCCATGCTGTCCATGTGCACGCCGCGGATCGCCAGCCGGGTGCAGTGCACCGGGTGGTGCTGCCAGAACGGCGACCCGTTCAACTGGTAGCCCTGCAGCAGGACATCCGTACAGCCGATGAATTCGACCATGCAGGGGCGCAGGTAGTGGCCGCGGCCGAACACGCGCTTCGCGACCGGCACGCCCGCCTCCGACAGCGTCGGCAGGAAGGCTTCGTCGGTGCGCCACTTGTCGTCCTTGCCCTCCATGAGCGCTATCTGGGCGGCGGTGAGGCCTGGTGCGATCGCCGTTACCGAAGCCGGGTTGCGTTGGTTGACGACGTTCTGCGCTTCCTGCTGGCGCGGGCCGGGCTTGCGCTTGCCCTTCCAGTCCCACCAGCAGTCGCCGTTCGCCTGCGGCACGCCGCCCTGGCCGTCGAGGATGCTGGTCCAGTCTTCGCCGGTGAGGGCGATATTCGTCTGGCCGTAGGCATAGACCAGCGGCGAATAGTTCAGGCAATCGTTGCTCTGCCAGCGCGAGATGGTCAGCTTGCCGTTGGCGCCGCAGTCGTACTCGCCATACCTGGCGAAGTCGTCGGGGTCGGTGCTGAAGTAGACATGCGCGCCCCTGGCCAGGTGGACGTTGACGTGGGATTTGAGCACGATCGGGCCCTTGACCAGCCAGTTGCCGGCCGGAATCACCACGCGTCCGCCACCGGCCTGGCTGCAGGCCGCGATCGCCGCGGCAATCGCGCCATAGCAGTCGGGCGCATCGGGCACCGGGGTACTGACCTGGCCGGGCTCGTGGTGCGCCACATAGCCTTCCACCATCCGCGTCTTGCAGGGCTTCGCGCCGAATGCCGTGATGTCGAAGTCCTGCTGGCGAAAAGCGAGCGGCTTCCTGAACCTGTCGACGATGGTTTGCGCGCGCCCGGGGATCGCCCGCAGGGGCAGGACCCGCGCTTGCCGCGCCGCCCCTGGCCAGCGCGCAGCCGCCGGGGACAGGCCCGCGGCGGACACCGAGGCGGCGCGCAGCAGCGAACGGCGCTGCGCATTGGTGTGCTTGACTTGCATGTTGTCTCCGTTACGTTGTTGCTCGCACTGGCCGGCTGCCAGCGCCGGCCACCGTGCGTCCATCTTCAGAAAGTGTAGGTCAGTCGCAGGTTGTAGGCCCGTCCGATCGGACTCGCTGCACTGCTCAGGTAACCATAGGTGTAGCCATTGTGGTTGGTGATCGGCGGGCGTTCATCGAGCAGGTTGGTGATGCCCGCGGTGATGCCCACGTGCGGGATGCCGTTGTAGCTGGCGGTCAGGTTCCAGACGCTGTAGGGTTCGATGCGGCGATGGTACTGCGCCGCCACCAGGTTCTGGTCCTCGTACGAGGAATTGTAGTTCTGGGTCAGCTGGGCACCGAGGTCGCCGCGGTTCCAGGCCAGCTTCATCGTGTGCTTCCAGCGGTAGGTGATGATCGGGAAGCTGCTGGTGGTGCCGTTGCTGGCCAGGCCAAAGCGGCCGATGTTCGATACGAATTCGCTGTCGCGCTCGAGCTGGTTGTCGAACTGGGTCAGCCAGGTGCCGTCCAGCTCCGCCTTGAAGGTGCCCGCCACCGATTTCGGGAAGGTGTAGCTGGCCGAGACGTCCACGCCCGCCGCTTTCTGTCCGCCCAGGTTCATCGTGATGTTCTTCACGTAGTACAGACTGCCGTCGGGATTGCGCACGAACAGGTCGGCGTACTTGGCCGGATTGAGGAAGATCGCCTGTTCCGGCAGATTCGCCAGCATGTCTTCCATGCGGATGTTCCAGTAGTCCAGCGACAGGGTGGCGTTCTTCATCGGCTCCATCACCACGCCGAGCGTCCAGCCTTTCGATTTCTCTGGCTGCAGTTCCGGATTGCTGCCGACCTGGCGCGGCAGCTGGGCGTTACACACTTCGGACGCCACCTGGCCCGGCAGCGCCGTGCCGGAGCCGGCCACGCCCGGCTTGCCGCCGGGGCACAGGGTCGGATCGTCCCAGCGGCCGGCGGTCAGGCCGTTCGGGCCGGCGGTGCGGTAGCCGTAGCGGTCGAACAGGGTCGGTGCGCGGAAACCGGTATTGGCCGAGCCGCGGAACATCAGCGATTTGCTCGGCTCGTAGCGGAAGCTCGCCTTCGGGTTGAAGGTATTGCCGAAGTCGGAAAAATAGTCGTCGCGGGCGGCCACGTTGAAGGTCAGCTGTTTCGTGACCGGGATATCCAGTTCCGCATACAGCGCCGAGACATTGCGCGCGCCTTCGCCGCGGGCGGCTGCGGCGTTCGCGTAGGTGACGGCGTTGACGATCGGGAGGCGCTCGTCCTGGGTGGTGTCGCGGTGCAGGTCGAGGCCGACGGCGAAGGCGAGCGAACCGCCTTTCAATTCCATCAGCGAGCGGCTGAGCGAGGCATCGACGCCGGAGAAGGTGCTTTTCGACGTGCGGTTCATCTGGCCATCGACCGAGATGCTTTCCAGGTAAGCCATGCCGGCCGCGTCCTGCAGGCCGAAGGGGTTGAGCGAACCGTTCATCAAGCCGGCGTTCAGGCCGGCGCCCGTCACGTAACCGTCGCGGTAGTAGTTCTTGCGCGTGCTGACCCCGTGTACCAGGCCGGCGCGGTAGTCCCAGCTGCCGATGCGGCCTTCGTCCGAAATCGCCAGCCGCTGGTTGACCTGCACGTCCTTCGTTGCGGCCAGGCCCAGGTCGGCCACGCTCCAGGTGACGAAGAGCGGCTGGCCGGTGAGGCCCGGCATGGCCGGCACCCCGCCCGCGCCGCCCGGATACCATTTGCTGGTCGAAGGCAGGGTAGCCGGCACGCCGCCGACCGCCACGCTCTGGGTCGGGTTGCGGGTGGCAATGATGTATTCCTCGCCGCGCATGTAGTCCACGGTCAGCTTGTGCTCTTCGCTGAACTGTTTCGTGCCGCGCGCGTAGAAGGTGACCTGCTGGTTTTCGTACAGCGCCATCCCGTATTCCTGGTTGTTCAGGATACAGGTATTGCGCGCGCCCTGGATCGAGTACGGGCCGGTACAGCCGGTGGCGTAGTAGGGATTGGCGGCGGTGCGGTTGGCGCTGGTGGTGTAGTTGGCGGGCATGGCATAGCCGCCGGCGCTCAGGGTCGGCGCGCGACCGATGCTGGCCAGGATGTCCGGGGTCGACAGCTCGGCGCGGTCGCGCGCGTACAGGGCGCTGCGGCGGTGGGCATCGACCGTGGCATACACGTTCCAGCCATCCGTGGACAGGTTGCCCGTGCCGCCGGTGAGCGTCAGGCGCTGCTCGTCGCCGCCGCCGTGCTTTTCCGGTTGAATATACTGGCCGGTGACCTGCACGCCCTCGAAAGTGCTCCTGGTGATGAAGTTGACGACGCCGCCGATGGCGTCCGAGCCGTAGATCGAGGAGGCGCCGTCGCGCAGGATCTCGACGCGGGCAATCGCGCTCATCGGAATCACGTCCAGGTTGGCATAGCCGTCGGCGATGGCCTCGTTGGCCAGGCGCCGGCCGTTGAGCAGCACGAGGGTCCGGTTCACGCCCAGGCCGCGCAGGTTGATGTTGGTGCCCGAACCGGCGTTCGAGGGCGCCAGCGACGAGGACTGGGGCAGCGACATCATCAGGTCGGCCAGGGTCGTCATGCCGCGCGCGGTGAGTTCCCGGGCGCTGACGGTGGTGACGGGGAGGGCGGCCTCGGCGGCCAGGCGCTTGATGCTCGAGCCGGTGACTTCGACGCGCTGCATCGGCGCCGCATTCTGCGCCCACGCGGCTTGTGTCAGCGCGAGGACGGCGAGCGAGATGGACGAGAGGGCGAGGGTGCGGCGGGCGGACTTGCGTACGTGGTTCATGAAGCTGTCTCCGTATGTTTTTTTGACCGACATGAATGTGCCCAGCCTGGGGCTGCGGCGCCTTGGACACCTCGCGTGTCCGCTGCCACTGCGGCGGGACCGGTTCGCTACCTTCCGGCCGTGGTCGCACGTGGGCCATCATCTGGTACCAACATTGCCTTTTGCTGCGTGTTCGCTTTGTACCTGCGGTGCTTGATCTGTATTCGCGTGCTGCCTTTCCTTGTGCTTCTGCTGCCTCCTAGCCGCGCGAGAAGGTCCGCGTGACGCGTTCCAGGTGAGCACGCATGGCGCTGCGCGCGCCGGCCGGATCGCGCCCGGCGATCGCGGCAAAGATGCGGCGATGGTCGAGCAGGGTTTCTGGCGCAGCTGCTCGGTCTGGAAGTGCTCCTTCAGGCGGTGCCAGAGGCGGCCGCGCTGTTCCCACAGGTAGGCGATGGTGCCGACCAGGGCGCTGTTGCCGGTGGCGCGGGCGATCGCCAGGTGGAATTCGCGGTCGGCCGTCTCGTTGCTGGAATAGATGTCGTGGTTGCGCTCCATCTCCTCGAGGGCGCGCAGGATGGCGTCGACGGCGCCCGGCGTGGCCACGCGCGCGGCGATGGCGCAGACCTCGGCCTCGATCAGGCGGCGGGCGGCGAGTACTTCGAAAGGACCGGGGCCGGCTTCGACTTCGGCGCTTGGTGCGCTGGCGCAGACGTAGACGCCCGAGCCGCCGCGCACGTCGATGCGTCCGCCCAGTTCGAGGGCGATCAGGGCTTCGCGCAGCGAGGCGCGCGAGACGCCCAGCCGCGCGGCGAGCTCACGTTCGGCCGGCAGGCGCGCGCCGGCGGCGATGCCTTCGCTGCGGATCAGGGCCTCGATGCGGTCGGCCACGACCCGGTACAGGCGCGGCTCGGCAGTGTGTGCATGCTGACCCTGGTTTGTAGCCATCGGGTCGGCAGGGTTGTCTCCACTCGGTACTCGTTTCAGCATGGCGGTCCGATTGTGTATTTGGTCAGGCCATTCTAAATTGGTTTGACCAATTGCGCAATGCGGACTAGCCAGATCAAATTTTTGCTGTCATACTCGGCCCGACTCAACGATGGTCGACGGGTGCCTTTCTGCCCTGTCGGCCGCACTCATCCGATTGGCAGGTTTCCTATGCAAAGCATCCAAATCGTCCGCGCCGGACAGGGCACGCCAAGCGGCGATGGCGCATCGCCAGACACGCCGCGCTACATCCGCATGCACGCCAACGACAACGTTGCCATCGTCGTCAACGACGGCGGATTGACACCCGGTGCCGTCTTTGCCGACGGCTTGAGCCTGCTCGACGCCGTGCCCCAGGGCCACAAGGTGGCACTGCGCGACCTGGCCGAAGGCGAGCCGGTGACGCGCTATAACGTCACCATCGGCTATGCCGCCCCGCGCGTTGCCGCGCGGCAGCTGGGTCTCGGAAGCGACGCTGCGCATGCCGGATGCCGTCGAGCTGGCCGGCCTGCCGGTCGCCACGGTCAAGCCGCCGGTGCTCGAGCCTTTGGACGGCTACACCTTCGAGGGCTACCGCAATGCCGACGGGTCCGTCGGCACGCGCAACATCCTGGCCATCACCACCACCGTGCAATGCGTCTCCGGCGTGGTTGACCACGCGGTCAGAGTCATCAAGGACAAGCTGCTGCCCCTGTACCCGAACGTCGACGACGTCGTCGGCCTCGAACACAGCTATGGCTGCGGCGTGGCCATCGAGGCGCCGAATGCCGACGTGCCGATCCGCACGCTGCGCAACATCAGCCAGAACCCGAATTTCGGCGGCCAGGCCATGGTCGTCAGCCTCGGCTGCGAGAAGCTGCAGCCGGCGCGCCTGTTCCCGAAAGGGAGCATTCCCATCCTGAATGGCCGCGAGCCGGCCACGGTCTGCCTGCAGGACGCCGGCCACGTCGGCTTCATGTCGATGATCGATTCGATCGTCGCCACGGCCGAGGAACAGCTGAAAGTGCTGAATGCGCGCCGCCGCGAAACCTGCCCCGCATCCGATCTCGTGGTCGGCGTGCAGTGCGGCGGCAGCGATGCGTTCTCGGGCGTGACGGCCAACCCGGCGGTGGGCTATGCCACCGACCTCCTGGTGCGCGCCGGCGCCACCGTCATGTTTTCGGAGGTGACGGAAGTACGCGACGGCATCGACCAGCTGACGGCGCGCGCGACCGACCCTGAGGTGGCAGCCGCGATGGTGCGCGAGATGGCGTGGTACGACAATTACCTCAAGCGGGGCGGCGTCGACCGCAGCGCCAACACGACGCCAGGCAACAAGGCGGGCGGCCTGTCGAACATCGTCGAAAAAGCGATGGGCTCGATCGTCAAGTCCGGCTCCGCCGCGATTTCCGGCGTGCTCTCGCCGGGCGAGCGCCTGAACGGCAAGAAGGACCTGATCTACGCGGCCACGCCGGCCAGCGATTTCATCTGCGGCACGCGCTGCAGGTGGCGGCCGGCATGAACGTGCACATCTTCACCACCGGCCGCGGCACGCCTTACGGCCTGGCGCCGGTCCCGGTGATCAAAGTGGCGACGCGCAACGATCTGGCGCGCCGCTGGCACGACCTGATGGACGTGAATGCGGGCCGCATCGCCAGCGGCGAGGCGAGCATCGAAGACGTGGGCTGGGAATTGTTCCGCCTGATGCTGGACGTGGCCAGCGGGCGCAAGACCTGGGCCGAGCACTGGAAGCTGCACAACGCGCTGACGCTGTTCAATCCGGCGCCGGTGACCTGAAAGGGCGGCGGCGTGACGTCCGCCGCCTTTGCCGTATCGGCTGCGCTGATACAGCAGCGATACAAACGGAGGATTGCCTCCCGCACCAACCCTGTTGTACGATGACTTACGACCTGCCAGCCACCACAGAGTGGCGGGGGTTGCGAGACCGATTAGACAAAACAACGACGAGACACCATGCGAACCGAGACGATCAAGCAGCCGGCCGCGCCCGCGAGCAATTCCGCCAGCACTTCCCCATCTTCCAACGCGAATGCCGCCGCCGGCGGCAAGATCGGCACCTACCGCTGGACCATCTGCGCACTGCTGTTCTTCGCCACCACCGTCAATTACCTCGACCGCCAGGTGCTGTCGCTGCTGGCGCCCGAGCTCACCCGCGAATTCGGCTGGTCGAACACCGACTACGCCAACATCACCGCCGCCTTCCAGTTCGTCTATGCGATTTCGATGCTGTTCGCCGGGCGCGTCGTCGACCGGCTCGGCACCAAGGGCGCGTTCGCGCTGGCCATCGTCGTGTGGTCTTTTGGCGCCATCATGCACGCGGTGGCCGTGCCGATGGGCGAGGGCCTCGCTGGTGCGATGAGCGCCATCGACCTGGCCGCCGTGCCGGTGTCGGTCATCGGCTTCATGGCGGCGCGCGCCGTGCTGGCGCTGGGCGAATCGGGCAACTTCCCGGCCGCGATCAAGGCCACCGCCGAATACTTCCCGAAGAAGGACCGCGCTTTTGCCACTGGTATCTTCAACTCGGGCGCGAACGTGGGCGCCGTGCTGGCGCCGATCAGCGTCCCCGTCATTGCCGCCACCTGGGGCTGGCAAGCGGCCTTCATCATCATCGGCGCGATCGGCTTCGTCTGGCTGGGCCTGTGGATGATTTTTTATGAAAAGCCGACTTCGCAGAAGCGCCTCGGCGCCCCGGAACTGGCCTACATCACCTGCGACGACGCGGCCCCCGCCGCGGACGGCAAACCGGCCGGCCGCTGCCTCTCCTGGTGGGAACTGCTCGGCTACCGCCAGACCTGGGCCTTCGCCTTCGGCAAATTCATGACCGACGGCGTCTGGTGGTTCTTCCTGTTCTGGCTACCGAAATACCTGGCCGCGCAATACGGCATGGCCAGCACCGACATCCAGTGGCCGCTCGCCATCCTCTACAGCATGACCATGATCGGCAGTATCGGCGGCGGCTGGTTCCCGACCTTCTTCATCAACAAGGGCGCCACGCCCTACGACGGCCGCATGAAGGCGATGCTGATGATCGCCGTGTTCCCGCTGGCCGTGCTGCTGGCCCAGCCGCTGGGCTATATCAGCTTCTGGGTGCCGGTCCTGATGGTCGGCATCGGCGCCGCTGCCCACCAGGCCTGGTCGGCCAACCTGTTCACCACCGTCTCGGACATGTTCCCGAAACGCTCGGTCGGTTCCGTGGTCGGCATCGGCGGCCTGGCCGGCGGCATCGGCGGCGTATTGATCACGAAGATCGGCGGCTGGCTGTTCGACTATTACGGCGCGATCGGCCAGATCCATACCGGCTACAGCATCATGTTCGGCTTCTGCGCCGTGGCTTACCTGATCGCCTGGGGCGTGATGAAGACGCTGGTACCGCGTTATGACGAAATCCGCGAGCCGCAGGCATGAGCGTCGCGATCGAACGGATAGGCGAGGGACGGGCGCTGGTCGGCGAGTGCCCCGTGTGGAGTGCGCTGGACGGCTGCTGGTACTGGGTCGACATCGTCGCCAGAACCGTCTGGCGGCTCGGTAGCGAGGGCCAGCTTGCCAGCTGGACGGCCGACGAGATGGTGGCCTGCATTGCGCCGTCCCGCGACGGCACTCTGGTGGCGGGCATGGAGACGGGCCTGTTCCGCCTGGCGCTCGGCGAGGCCGGCAAGGCGGGCGGCGAACGCCTGGCCGTGCCTGCATCGCTGGGTGAGGGCATGCGCTTCAACGATGGCCGCTGCGACCGCCAGGGCCGCTTCTGGAGCGGCACCATGTTCATGGACATGGCGGCCGAGCGCGCGGTCGGCCAGCTGTATCGCTATTCGAACGAGGACGGGCTGTCGGAACCGGTCGTATCCGGCCTGCTGACCCAGAACGGCCTGGCCTTTTCGCCGGACGGGCGCACCATGTACCTGTCGGACTCGCACCCGCAAAGCCAGCAGGTATGGGCCTTCGACTACGACCTCGATGCGGGGCTGCCGTCGAACCGCCGGCCTTTCGTGGACATGCGCACGCATCCCGGCCGCCCTGACGGCGCCGCGATCGACGCCGACGGCTGTTACTGGACCTGCGGGAACGACGCCGGCGTCATCCTGCGCTTCACGCCGGACGGCAAGCTGGATCGAACGATTGCCGTGCCGATGGCCAAGCCGTCGATGTGCAGCTTCGGCGGGACGAACCTGGACACCCTGCTGGTCACCTCGATCAGCGCCGGCCAGGATCCTGCCGACCCCTGGGCCGGCGCGACCATCATGCTGCGCCCCGGCGTGCAGGGCGTGGCCGAGACGCCGTTCGGCGGCTAGAATAGCCACGAAGGCCGAGCCACGCGGAGCCGGCCCGCGCCAACCGGTGGGATGGACGGGTCTCCCGTCCACGCGTTCGAGCAACGCATGCCACCTGGCTGCGAGTCGATCCCCCTACAGGCCTTCCTTCCGGTCCAGCGCACCAGCAACCAGAAGCGCCATGTCACCTGCCCCTGCAAGCGCCTGCAAGCCGTGCACCGTTCCCATCCGATCGCGCACCGCCTCGTCCTGGCTTGCCTTGAGCTTGCCCTCGAGCCGCGCGATCGGTATCTCGATGCCGACGATCGCGCCCAGCAGCTTCTCGATATACTCCGCCGGCGCATCCGACACGCGCCACGGCCTGGGCTGCGCCGCCTCGTGCGCATGCGTCAGCCGCTCCAGCATGTCGAGCAGCCAGTCGCGCTCTTCGACCGCGCGCGCCAGGCCGTGCGCATGCACCACCGCATAATCCCAGGTGGGTACCACCTTGCCGTGTTCCGCCTTGCCCGGATACCAGTTCGGCGTGATGTAGGCCTGCGGCCCCCGGAACATCACGATGGAGGCACTGCTGCCTTCCAGCTGGCGCCACACCGGATTGGCGCGCGCGACATGCCCGATCAGCGTGCCGTGGGCCCCGCGCGAGCGATCCAGCAGGAAGGGCACGTGGTTGGCGACCAGGCCTTCCGCGCACGGCACGACCCAGGCGCCCAGCGCATGCGCTTCCACCAGCGCGAGCATGGCGTCGTGGTTGTCGAGACGGTGATCCTTCCTGATGTACATGCGGGTCCTCAAAGCGTTGAAAAAGCGTGCCGCACCAGCATGGCCGACAACGCGAACATGGTCAAGGCGATGAAAGCATCCAGAACCTGCCACGCACGTGGCCGCGCGAACAGGGGCGCGAGCTTGTGCGAGCCAAAGCCCAGCAGCGTGAACCAGATCAGGCTGGCCGCACTTGCACCCAGCACGAAGACCGGGCGCAATGGCGCGGCCTGCTGTGCGCCGATGCTGCCGACCAGCAGCACGGTGTCGAGGTAGACGTGGGGATTGAGCAGGGTGATGGCGGCCGCCTGCGCCAGCACAACGCCGCGGCCGAGCCCCTGCGCGCCAGCCGCCGCCTCCAGACGCTGCACCTGGCGTGCCCGCAGCAAGGCGCGCCAGCCGTAGACGGCCAGAAACAGGGCCCCGGCCAACGCCAGCGCGCGCGCCAGCAGGGGACTTTGCCCGAGCGCCTGGCCCAGGCCCATCACGCCGGCGGTAATCAGCACGGCGTCGGCCAGCGCGCAGAACAGCACCACGCTGCCGACATGCTCACGGCGCAGGCCCTGGCGCAGCACGAAAGCGTTCTGCGCGCCAATGGCGACGATCAGGCCGAAGCCGAGCAGCAGGCCGTGGAGGAAGACGGGAAAGGCGAGCGTCAGCGTAGGGAGTGGATTCATGGCGACGATCTTGTCAGCCTCGTGCAATGAAGGCAAACTATCTTTTCTTCACTTACATAAGCAAAACTGATCCCATGCTCGATTATGCCGCCCTGTCCGCCTTGGCCGCCGTGGTGCGTGAAGGCAGCTTCGAGCGCGCCGCCCAGGCGCTGCACGTGACTCCCTCGGCCATTTCGCAGCGCATCCGCCAGCTCGAGGAACGGGTCGGTTGCGCCCTCGTGGTGCGCGACCAGCCCTGCCGCCCGACCGAGACCGGCCGCCGCCTGTGCCAGCACGTCGACCGCGTGCGCCTGCTCGAACAGGACCTGCGCGGCACGCTGCCCGGGCAGGACCTGGGCGGCAATGCGCGTGTCGCCCTGCCGATTGCCGTGAATGCCGACAGCCTGGCCACCTGGCTGGCCCCGGTCATCGCTGGATTTGCGGCCGAACGTCCGGTGCTGATCGAGGTGGCGGTGGACGACCAGGACCATACGGGCGAGTGGCTGCGCAGCGGGGCGGTGGTGGCTGCGGTGACGGGCATGGCGCGGCCTGCATCGGGCTGCAACAGCCGCGCGCTGGGAGCGATGCGCTACCTGGCGGCGGCCAGTCCCGCTTTTATCGCGCGCCATTTCGCCGACGGCGTGGGTGCGGCCAGCCTGGCGCTGGCGCCCAGCCTGCAGTTCAACACGAAGGACGAACTGCAGGCACGCTGGGCGCGGCGCCTCTGTCATCGCCACGTCGAACTGCCGCGCCATACGCTGCCCTCGGCCGAAGCGTTTGTGGCGGCAGCGCTGGCCGGCATGGGGTGGGGAATGCATCCGCACGTCCTGATTGCGCCGCAGCTGGCAACGGGCAAGCTGGTCGAGCTGGTGCCCGGCACGCCGCTGGACGTGCCCTTGTACTGGCAGCACGCGCGGGCGGCGTCGCAGTTGCTGGAGGAGCTGAGCGGGGCGATTGCGGCGGCGGCGCGGGATGCTTTGCTTGCGCCTTGACGCGAACCCAGGTGCTTGGGCAAAGGGCCTTGGAAGCCGCCGGCAAAACCTCTTGACCGAGCTGCAGCGGATGAGAGCGTGCAAGCGACCGGAAGGACAGCCGGCGGTATGTCAGCTCCCCCGCATTATGGATGCGAGGGCACGCTCAACTCTTCATATGGAAGCGGATAATCATCCGTAATTCCGAAACGCCGTTCGCGCGTCTGGGCAGCGGCGAGGCCCGAAGGATCCCTCTCCGAACGGCCTCGTCGAAAGCGGGTTGACCGCTTGGCTCCTGAAGCGTGACGGCCGTCACTGTCCCATCCGGGAGCAATTCAAGCCGATACGTGACCGACGGATTGCCCTCCGAAGGAATCGAACCGCCATAGAGCGTATTGCTTCGGATGGCGTGGGTGACGCTGGCGACATAACTGGGAAGGACCTGCTCGCCCGACTTCCCCGCTATGGCCGGGCTGGCCCGGGGCCCTTGCGGAGCAGCGCATCCATTGCAGGCAACGGCGATAGCCAGCGCGGAGCATGTTGCGGCGATTCGGTGGGTACGCATGATTGGATGAGCTCGCGGTTGCAGGCACGAAGTATGCCGGAGTAACTGCACCTGTGCCGATAGGACAAGCGGGAGGGAGTGATGTGAGACGCTCTAATCCACTTTGCCAGGACTGGATCCGAGCATTCCTTCTTCACGGATCCGGATGGCATAGTCGTTAAAGTTCAAGGCCAGGTACTGCCCGTCCAGCATTTTCGTGAGCAAGACGACGCAATAGTCCCTGCTGACCCGCTTGGTGGGAAACCACTCGGCCAACTCCTTGCGCACGGCCGGGTCCTGGAACCGTGCGAGGAACTGCGGGCCATCCGGGCCGAGCTGCCTGGCCGATTCGATCACGTAAGCATTGACGGCCGCCTTTTGCGGCAAATGGATTTCCCTGAAATGCCGGTAAGCTGCCGCCAACCGCGCGCGCTCGTCATTGCCGAGCTCCGCCTTATCGCACAGCGCCATGGTCTTCTCGGCCATCGTGCCGACGTCCATGAAGGAGAGTGCGGCTGCTTGCAGAGGTTCCCAGTCGGCCGCTGCCGCCAGCGGAGAGACCAGCAGGCAACCGAAAAAAACCAAGGTTCGTACAATCATGTGTGCAGTCATTCTGGAAGTAGAGATACGACGGCATGGTAACCGAAAGTTGCCGAGCCAAATGCGAACCCTCCACCGGGAATCGTTCGCACCGCGGCTCCCGGGCCCGGGTAGACAAGCTTAGCGTCGCCTAGCCCAGCTTCGATGTGGGCGTGACTTGCCCGGGGAGCCAGGATGGTCTTACACTGATCCATTCGGTGCGACCGCTTGCATTAATGCGCGTCGATCAGCGCTGCCAATTCGCCTCTTTCGACTGTGGTCCGCCTTGTTCCGATACACACAATCCGGCATACGCATCGTGCTTGCAGCTGCCGCGGCATGTGGCGGAGTTGCCCTGGTCTGGTTTGCCTTGACGCTCCTCGGGCTGGGCATGTTCTGCTTCGACGGCCGGCTGTTCGAGGGCTGGAACGATCGCAGTGCGTGGGTTCCCGACTGTTTCGTCATCGGTGTCAGCGACTGGATCAACCCGAAGCTCTGGGTACTCGGGAATCTCGCCGTGGCGGTGGCACTGAGCGTATGGGCATACGCGACAGCCTATGGACTGTTCCGCTCGCGCTCCTGGTGCGGTGCGGTGGCGCTTGGCGGCAGCCTGTTCGGCATGGCCTATTTCGCCCAGCTCGCCCTCGCACTGCCTGAATTTCGAACCGAATCCATCGTCGGTATGAGCGCGCTGGCTTGCTTCGCGACCGGATGCCTTGTTGCGCGCGGAGTGCCGGCACGCGCGTGACCGGGCACGAGCGGGTGAGATTGCGATCAGGATCGGAATAACGGAGCCGCCGCCCGCCCGCGCCATTCGAAGGACGATACGCGCGCAGCATGCGGCGGCTTCGCTCAGAACCGTCCTGTCCTCGATCTGTCGGGCAGCGCAGTCGCCGGTGTCCAGTTCCTGGCCAGCCCTTCGGCTTCCTCGATCTGCTGCACACTCATCTTGGCGCGGATTTTCGGCAGCGTGACCTCGGCCGCCGGGAAATGCGCCGCTGCCGCGATCCCGACGAAGAAGTGGGCAAGGACCTTGTCGCGCTCGACGCCTTCGCCGAGCGCATGCATGACACCGAGGTTCAGGCAGGAACCGGCTTCGCCCTGGGCGGCCGCCTGGCGATAGAACCGCACCGCTTTCTCGATATCGCGCGGAACGTCCGGTGACTTGTCGTAAATCAGGCCCAGCATGGCGTGGGACCTGGTCATGCCCTGGTCGGCAGCTTTCAGGTGCCAGGCAATGGCCTGGCCCAGGTCCTTCTCGATGCCTTCGCCGGCACGGTACCCCTCCGCCAGGTTGTACTGCGCTTTTGCGTTGCCCTGCTCGGCGGCCTTGCGGAACCAGGCCAGTGCCACAGAAATGTCCTTTGGCCGGCCGCTTCCGGCGAGATAGGCGGTGCCGACGTTGTACTGGGCGCGGCAGTCGCCGGTCTCGGCAAGGCTTGCCCACGCTGCCACGGCCGCCGCGTGGTCGCCCTGACTGAATGCGGACGTTCCCTTGTCGAACGTGGCGTCCGCGGCCGGATCCGCCTCTTTGTCGTAGCGGCTGTAGCAGGCGTCCTTCGCCTGTGCGGGCAGCACGGACAGGACTGCGTAAAACAGGGCCGAAAGCACGATCCGGGAAGGGCGCATCTGTTCTCCAATGGCGGCGGCGGGAGCCGGTCACCAGTGTAACGGATGGTTCGTGACAAGGAAACGCTTCCCTGGTCGGAAGGCGCCGCCCAGCGCCCCGACAGCGCGCTTGACGCGGAAAAGCGGTCAGCGTGGCGCCAGGCTCACCTTGACCGGACTCTTCGCCCGCGCCGCCGCCTCGGCCACATACTTCGTCCAGGCCTCCTGCGAGGTGACGCGCCCGGCGCGGTCCCACGCAGCCCCCGCCAGGTAGCGCAAGGGCTTGCCCGATTCCACCTTCGCCAGGACCAGGTGATTGAGCGCGTCCTCGGCGAAACCGGTCGCGCCGGGCAGCACGACGGCCGTCCCCATGGCGCCATTGCTGGCCTGCTGCACCCACTGCAGCAGCGACGGATCCGACTCGCTCTTGACGACCGCGATCTTCGGATCCTGCTTCTTGTCCGAGGGCGTCCTGTTCAGGCCGACGGCCACCGTGATCTGCTGCGGGCCGCTGAAGGTGAAAGTGCTCTCGATCTGGTCGAGCTGGTGGCCGGCGTCGACGGTAAAGCGCTTGGTCTCGGTCACCTGGATGCCGCCGGCGTCCCAGGCATCGTAGCTGAGTTCAAACACGGCACGCACCGGGCCGTTGGCCAGCACCTTCCAGGTCTTGTAGTTGGTGCTGGTGAAGAGCGCGCTGCCGTTCCAGACGCCGGTGCCGCCGCAGCCGCGCGACTTGCCGACGTTGTACTGGTCCATCCCTTCGCCCTCGTCCTTGTGATAGTGGTCGTGGCCCTTGTTGTACCAGCGGTCGACGATGGGGTAGTCGACGCGCTTGAACCACAGGTCGAGGCCACTCGTCACCAGCACTTCCTTGCCGCTGCCCTCAGGCGCCGGGGCCGCGAGCGCCGGGCCATAGGTGCGGTGGCCGATGCGGTCGTTCTCCCACGCGAAGTCGTCCAGGCGCTCCGGCACGTAGCGGGCGAAGGCTTTCGCGGGGAAGACCGGCGCCAGGGTCTCGGTTTTTTCGATCGTGAAGCTGGCCGACTTTTCGCCAGCCGCGAAGTCGTGCTGGAAAATCAGTTCGCCGTAGGCGGCGCCGACGTTCTTCGGGTCCTTCGCCAGCGGCGCCACGTTCGTCACCTGGTGCGGCAGCACGCGCCCCTTCGCATCCTTGACCACCAGGCGCTGGATCAGGGCGCCGGGCAGGGCGCGATTGACTTCAAGCCAGGGGATGGTGATGGTCTCGGATGGGCGGGCCAGCGCGAGGTCGTGGCTGACCGTGACGACCAGGCGCTCGGCGGCCAGGGCGGGTGCCAACGCCGCCAGGGCGGCCAGGCCGGCGAGGGTACAACGCAGATTCATGGTGGACATGTGGCTCTCCGTTCGATCAGTGGTGTTCGCGGTAGTTGGTATCAAAGCCCTTCGGCACGAAGTGATAAGTGCGCACCCGGTGCTCGATGGTGAAGGCCGGGTTGTTCACCAGCTTGATGATTTCCGCGCCTGCCAGCAGTGCCGGACCGTAGCCGTGCAGGGCGTCGACGCTGGCCGGGCGATTGTAGTAGTACACCTGGTCGCTGGCGAAGGTGGTGCCGACGCAGGTGCCCTCGACCTGGCCACGCTCGTTGATGCGGGTCGACAGGCCCGCCCAGCCGGCAATCGCGATCGATCCGTAGGTGGTGGGGCTGACCCAGCCCTGGTTCACCGCGTGGGCGAACACATAGGTGAAGATGGCGCTGGCCGAGGTCTCGAGGTAGGAGTCGTTCCGGTCCAGCATCTGGTGCCAGAGGCCCGTGCCCGACTGGTACTGCGCGATGCCGCGCAGGCTTTTCTTCAGCTGCTCGAGCACTTTCGGGTAGCCAGGATGGTCCTTCGGCAGGACGTCGAGCAGGTCCGACATCGACAGCACCGCCCAGCCGTTGGCGCGGCCCCAGTAGAATTGCGGCGCGTCCGGGTTGTTGGCGTTCCAGCCGTGGGTGTACAGGCCCAGCTGCGGATTGAACATGTAACCCGACATCTGCAGCACGTTCTTCACCGCGTCGTCATAGTAGGCGCGCTTGCCGGTCATGCGCCCGAGTTCGGCCAGGGCGGGCACGCCCATGTACATGTCGTCCGCCCACAGCGAGGCCGCCTGCGGGCGCTGGCGCGCCAGCGTGCCGTCCGCCAGGCGGAACTGCTTGTTGGCGACCCAGTCGCCGCAGACGGCGATCTGTTGCGACAGCTCCGGGCCGACCCTGGCGGCGCGGGCACGCATCATCGCCGCGCACATCGAGCCGGCGTCGTCGAGCGAGCGCGGGTCGAGGAAACGCGAGAAGGCATTCGCGCGCTCGAGGTGGAAGCGTTCTTCCTGGGCGCGGAAGTAGGGCAGTTTTTCAGCGATGAAGTTCAGGTGGCGCGCGGTCAGGTCCGTGAAACGCTTGTCGCCGGTGACCTCCGCGGCCTTGAGCATGCCGGCGTGGACCACGCCCATTTCGTAGACCTGCAGGCCGAAGTCGGCCGGGCCTTCCTCGACGACGGCATCCTTCACCGGAGTCCTGAAGTCGGTAACGGGCGCCCCGGACTTGGTGACGACGCGCGTGGGTGTCTGCGCTTCCATGTAGCCGCGGATGCGGTGCAGGGCGGCAGTGATCTCCGCCGGGACGGGCTTCTTGTAGGGTACCGGGTAAGTGCCTTCGCCCGCGTCCCTGGCGTTCTTGTTGTCCGGATTGCGGTAGGGGCCTTCGGCGGATGCGGCGCCGTGCAGGGCGGCGAACGCGACAAGGGTGGCAAGCAGCTTGGTGGGCAGGTTCATCGTTGTCTCGTATGGATTGTGGTGGAAATCCAAAAGCCGCGGCCTTCTGCTGTCGGATTGCCTTTTTGGTCAGGCCATTCTAATGTGGTCTGACCGCATGCGCAAGGCGGACTAGCCGGTTAATGATTTTTCATGGCATACTCGCAGCCATCGCAGCATTCATTTCGAACCCCACCAGGAAGAACCGGCATGACGCACACTCCACCCTCCAAACCATTCAAGCGCATCCTGCTCACGGGCGCCGCGGGCGGCCTCGGTCGCGTGCTGCGCGAACGCATCCAGCCCTGGGCAGACGTCGTGCGCCTGTCCGACCTGGCCCCGATGGGCGAGGCAGGCCCGAACGAGGAAATCGTGCAGTGCGACCTGGCCGACAAGGCGGCTGTATTGTCGCTGATGGAAGGCGTCGATGCGGTGCTGCACTTCGGCGGCATCTCCACCGAGGCGCCGTTCGAGGACATCATGCAGGCCAATATCCTCGGCGTGGCCAACCTGTATGAAGCCATCCAGAAGCACGGCGTGAAGCGCGTGATCTTCGCCAGCTCGAACCACGCGGTCGGCTACTACAAGACCACCGACATGCTCGACGCCAGCATGCCCGCGCGCGCCGACAGCATGTACGGCATCAGCAAGTGCTTCGGCGAGACCATGTCGCGCTACTACTACGACCGCTTCGGCGTCGAGACGGTGTGCATCCGCATCGGTTCGAGCTTCCCGGAGCCGGTCAACAAGCGCATGATGAGCACCTGGTTCAGCTATGACGACCTGCTTGAAATGCTGCGCTGCTCGCTGTTCGCTCCGCGGGTCGGCCACACCATCGTCTTCGGCATGTCGGACAACCGCAGCGTCTGGTGGGACAACCGCTTCGCGCGCCACCTCGGCTACAAGGCCAAGGACAGCTCGGACCTGTTCGCACACAAGTTCGCCGATACCTCGGAGTTCCCCGAGAAGGACGACGTGACGACGATCTACCAGGGCGGCAAGTTCCTGCTCGACGGGCCGATGTACCGCTGATGCAGCCGCCAGCCGCACTGCAGGTCGTCACGCTGCGCAGCAAGCGGCTGCAGGCCGAAGTGCTGCCTGGCGCCGCGGGTGGCCTCGGCCGCCTCGACTGGCTGGGCGCCGGCGGCGCGGAACCGGTGCTGCGTCCTTATGTGCACGTGGAGGGCGCACCGCCGCCGACGACCTCGCAGCTGGCCTGCTTCCCGCTCGTGCCCTGGTCGAACCGCATCGACCCGAGCGGTTTCGTGTTCGAGGATAGAAAGGTCGCGCTGGAAGCGAACCGTCCCGGCGAACCCTGTCCCATCCATGGGGACGGCTGGCAGCATCCCTGGCGGGTGGAGGCGCACTGCGGCAGCAGCGTCAGCTTGCACCTCGACCGACGCGACGGGACACCATTTTCCTATGCGGCGCGGCTGCGCTACCTGCTGACCGACAGCGCGCTGCAGGTCACGCTGGAAACGACCAACACCGGCACGGCCGCGCTGCCCTTCGGGCTCGGCCTGCATCCCTGGCTGCCGCGCCGTTCCGGCGTCACGCTGCAGGCAGGGGCGCGCGGCACCTGGAATCGCGGGCCGCTCGGCTTGCCCGCGGATGGCATCGACCTGCCCGCGGCCTGGGATTTCGCGCAGGCGCGCGCGCTGCCCGGCGAGTCCGTGGACCACGTGTTCCGCGGCTGGGACGGGCGCGCCATCGTCGCCTGGCCGGACAGCCGGCTGGCGCTGGAGATCGTGGCCGACATGGATTACTTCATCCTCTACACGCCGGTCGGCAGGGACGTCTTCTGCTTCGAGCCGGTGGACCATGCGATCAACGCCCACAACCTGCCGGGCGGCCCGGCGCATAACGGCCTGACGATACTGGCGCCCGGACTTACACTGCGCCGGCGCGTGGCCTTCCGCGTCCACGACCAATCCGGAGAAACCCGATGAACTTGCGCCTGACCGCGAGCGCCGCCATGGCCATCGCAGCCCTGAGCCTGCCGGCGGCGGCAGAACCGGCGGCGCCGGCCGACAGCTACACCGCTGAAACCACGTACGCCAGGCTGGTGGGGCGCTACCCCTTCATCACCGTCGCCAGCCGCGAGGCGCCGGCAACAGTCGAGGTGCTGCGCGACCTCACCTATGTACGCCATGGCGAGCGCGCGCTGCAGCTCGACCTGTATCTCCCGGCGAAGCGCGGCACTGTGCGCCTGCCTGCGATTGTGCTGGTGCACGGCGGCGGCTGGCGCACGGGCGTACGCACGAACTTCGCGCCGATGGCGATCCGCATGGCCGAACGCGGCTATGCGGCGGCCACGGTCAGCTACCGGCTCTCGGGCGAAGCCCCGTACCCGGCCGCCATCGTCGACGTGAAGGCGGCGCTGCGCTGGGTGCGCACCAACGCGGCGCAATACGGCATCGATCCGGGGCGCATCGCCGTGGGCGGCGGCTCGGCAGGCGGACAGATTGCCAGCCTGGTGGGCGTTACCGACGGCATCGCGCGTTTTGATGCGGCGGCGCCTGGCGCGGTCTCGAGTGCGGCGCAGGCGATCGTGAATATCGACGGGCTGTCCGACTTTACTTCGGAGGCGGCGCGCAAGTACGAGGACGACCCGGCCAGGAAGCCGTCGGCGGCGGGCGCCTGGTTTGGCGGACGCTATGCGGAAAAAGCAGCGCTGTGGCGCGAAGCCTCGCCGACGTTCTACGTGAACCGGCAGACGCCGCCGATCCTGTTCATCGGCAGTGACCAGCCGCGTTTCTCGGTGGGACGCGACGAGATGATCGCCAGGATGACCGCCGCGGGCGTGCCCAGCCGCGTGGTCGTGCTGCCCGAGACGCCGCACAGCTTCTGGCTGTTCGACCCCTGGCTGGCGCCGACGGTGGAGGCGACGGTGCGCTTCCTGGATGAGCACATGGGTGCGAAGCAGCGCTAGCGTACGGTTTAGCCGCCGGTGCGGAACCGCGTGGGCTCGGAGCGCCCACCCTACAGAAGCTGCCCGCGCAGGGTTTGTAGGGTGGGCGCCCTGTGCCCACGTGGTAACACCGTTCGGATGCCCATACGGCGTGGGCACAAGTGCCCACCCTACGAAACCGCGCGTGCAGGCGTAGGGTGGGCTCCCCGAGCCCACGCGGTACCACCGCCACTACTCACGGCGCCGGATCCCACCCCTGTCCGCCGCCAAATCCGGCGAAGATGCTCGCCCGGCTGCCAAAGCGCGCCTCCACTTCCTCGGCCGTCATGAGGTAGCCGCCCACGCGCTTCGACAGGTCCAGCGGCTTGCCCGCCAAATCGGTCGAACCATACTCACGCCAGCCCTGCGCTGCATTTGCCATCGCAGGATGCGGCGCCGGCTCGCGGTTCACGCCCGCGCCGGCCCAGCCGACGGGCGCGATGTGCTCTCCCATCCGGCAATTGACGAACGCCACGTTGTCCCAGGTCGATGCCGTGCCCGGGCTGCGCGCCAGGTAGGTGGCGCCGCTTGGGACGCCATTGCCCTTCGGACCAGGCCCATGCGTGAGCACGCTGTCCAGGAACACGAAGCCGGGGTCGGTTGCCGTCACCGTGCGCGCCTGTACCAGGTAGCCGCCCGATTGCGGGTTGCCGCTGTCGCCGACCGTACGCAGTTCGCTCGCCTCGAACAGGGCCGCGCGGTTCGCGCCCCAGATGAAGTCGACATTGCCCTCGACGAGGGTGCGATGGAACCAGGCATAGCCCTTCACCTGGATCGTGTCCTGCTCGCTGTAGAAGCTGGCATTTTTCGCCACCAGGCGGCCGCTGTCGGTATTGAAGTAGACCGTCTCGGCCTGGCCCGAACGCGTGTCCCCGCGCCGGGTGGTATTGCGAAGGGTGAGGTTTTCCAGGGTCAGCAGGTCCGCTTCCTCGACGGACAGCAGCGGGCGCCCGCCGGTGAACGATGGCGAAGCGGCGCCCTGGCTGGCGCCCGAACCGGGGTTGATGCCGTCGTTGTTCAGGGCCTCGATGACGACGCCGTCGCGGCTTTCGCCCCGGATCGTCACGTTGTCCTTGCCGAGGATGAAGAGCAGTTCGTCGTAGCGGCCATTGTGCACGTCGACCGTGACCGGCGCCGCCTTCGGGAAGGCGCGCATGGCGTGGTTCACCGCGCCCTGCACGGTGCGAAAGTCCGCGGCGCCGTCGTCGTCCACGCGCAGGACCGCGCCGGCAGGCGGCGCGTCGGCGGTGCGGAAGTGCCAGCCGCCTTTGCCGATGCCGGCGAAAGGCTGGCCGCCAATCGCCGCGTCGAGGAAGGCGCCGCCCTCGGCCATGACGTAATAGGCGGTGCCATAGGCGAGCGTGCCCGCGTGCGGGCGGACCAGCACCGTGTCGCCCTCGACCGTGATCGGGGTCATGCGCAGGTAGCGCGAGCGCGGCTGGGCCGGGTAGCCGATGGCGCGCACTTCCTCGCCCAGGCGGACGATATCGACGAGGGCATCGTCGCCCGCGCGGAAGATGCGCACCGATCCCGCGGCGGCCAGCCGGGGTGCGCGGTCGAAGCGGATGCGTAGCGGCGTGTCGGGCGGCACCGCGGTGGCGCCCACGGCTGGCTGGACGGCCTGGGCGATTGCGACGGTGCTCCCGCCGGCCGGTGCGGAGAAGGCCGCCGTCACGGTTGCCGTCAGCGTGCTTTGCAGCGCGGGGTCATGCACGCCTGCCAGTACGATGGCCGCACTGCCGGGCGCTTTTGGTGTGATGGTGATGCCGCCTGGCGCAGGCGTGACTTCCACCACCGCCGGGTTGCTCGACGTGGCGCGGAAAGCCAGGCGCGAAACGCCATCGCTGGCAAGGGCACTGACGGCCAGGTGCTGCGCCGGGTCTCCCGCCTGCGCGGTGAATGCCTGGCTGGCCAGTGACGGCGCAATGCGTGCGGGCTGTACGCCCGGGACGCCTGCACGCAGGTCGTCGAGCTCGATGCCGCCGCCACGGGCCAGCAGCCCGACGCGGGCGCTCGGTGCGCTGAACGCAGGCTGCGGCGCGGTCGTGATCTTTTCGCCATCGAGATACACCGCCAGCAGCGAGGGCGTCATCTCCAGGCGCAGCATGGCGAAGCGGCCGTCGGCAGGGCGCGCGCGCGGCGCGCGCTTGAGCGTCTTCAACACGCCATCCTGCATGCGCAGCAGCTGGATCTGCACGGTGTCGGTCCCAGGCAGCTGCTCGACGCCGGCGCCGACCCAGTTGCGCGCGTCGACATGGCGTCCGATCAGGTAGAACTGCTGGGTGGCGCGGGCTGGCTGCAAGCGCACACGCGTCTCGACGAAGGCGTTGTCCTGCACGAGCGTGGCCAGCTTCGGCTGTCTTGCCAGGACCATGACGCGCCCGGTGCCCGTCATGCGCAGCACCTGGTTCCGCGCGCCGTCCGGCTGTGCGGCCAGGCCGGCATCGCTGCCGGCCTGGCGCTCCCAGTCGCCAGCACGGGTGCGCTCGAAACCGTCGCAGAACAGGAAATCCGCCGTGGGGCAGCCGGCGACGGCTACCCGCTCGACCAGCTTGCCGGTGCCGGCGGTGGCCAGCACATGGGCGCGCACCGCCTCGGCCGGGCGCGGCGAGAACGGGTAGGGAACGGTCCAGGCGGGCGAGCCGGACGCGCCGCAGGCACCAAGCGGCGCGCCATTGAGGAGCGAACCGCTGTCGGTGAACACGCCGCCCTCCTGCGGGTCCGCCCCTCGGCCTCGAAGCTGCGCACCGCATCCAGGCAGGAACGGGCGCCGGCGATATCGAAGGCATTCGCCTGCGAGACGATGCGCGCGCGCCGGGCCACACCCACGCCGTACTCGTACTTGTAGACCGGATGCTTGCGGTCGCCCACGTGGTAATTGTTGAAAAGGTGGACCTGGCCGAAGCGCACGCGCGGCGCGCGGCTGGCGATGTGCTCGAACAGGTTGTTGCTGAGGGTGACACGCAGGTGGCCGCTGTCGCCGACCGCCTTGTCGCTGGCGCCGATCAGCATGTTCTTCTGGTGCAGGGCGAAGCGGTTGTAGGACACCGTCACGAAATCGGCACCGTCGCGGATGTCGAGCGTGCCGTCGTGGCATTGCTTGTGCTTGCCGTTCTCGACCGGCTGGCGGTCGTCGAGGAAGGGCGCGTCGGTGAAGCTGTTGTGGTCGACCCAGACGTGGGTGGCCCCAACGATCGAGATACTGTCGAACTCCGCGTTCCAGTTGCCCTCGCGGCCATCCTTCGGGTCCCAGACGGGAGCGACGTCGCAGGGATTACGGAAGTTCAGGTTGCGGATGATGACCTGCGAAACCTTCGAGACCATCAGGTGGGCGTTGACGAAGCCGGCCCGCGGTCCCAGGCCGATCAGGGTCGTGTTACTGCGCAGGCGCACCTCGCCCCGCTCGGCCTGGTCGGCGGTACTCGTGTAGGGGCGCCCTTCGCTCATGTCGAGGATGCCCTGCACGGCGACGATGCGTGGCGCACCGTTCCTGTCGGCCAGGGCGGCGCGCAGCTGCGCCGGGGTGGCGACCGTGAACACGCGGGCGGGTACGGCTTCGAGGCCGCCGCGGGTGCCGCCTTCCTGCGCCGCCCAGCCGTCCAGCGGTGCTTCTTCGCGCGCCGCCGGGAAGGGAGGGCGCTGCCAACGCGCTGCCGGCGAGGGAGGCCAGCAGGAGCAGGGTGAGGGAAGTGTGCTTCATGTGGCGCTTCGACCCCATCATGGTTGAGGGACCGTGTGCGGTGCCGCTGCCTTCAGGCTGCTCGCCATGGCGGGGAACAGGCGTACCAGCTCGCCGGCGACCATACCTGAAAACAGCCCGGCACCCTTGGGACCGAGGTGCGTGCGGTCGAAGGCGCTTTTCGGCGTGCCCTGCGGCTCGGTGCCGGGCGCGGGCGAAGCCGCCCCATAGTCGGCGGGTCGCGGGGCCTGTGCCAGGGTATCGGCTTCGTCCTGGCCCATCTTCTGGACGGCGGCCGCGCTGAGCGCGTTCAGGTCGATCAGCGCTGCCTTGCGCTCGATTGCCACGCGGCGGGTGGCGGCCGCCCAGGGCGCCAGGTCGTCCTTCAGGTAGTTGCCCTTGAAAGACCGGCGCGTCAGCGGCGTGACCAGCACCGGCACGCCGCCGGCGGCGACGGTGTCGGTGACATAGCGATCGATATTGGCGGGGAACTGCGTCACCAGGTCGGTCGAGCGGCCCGGCTTGCCCGGCTGGTCGTTATGGCCGAACTGGACCAGCACATAGGTGGCTGCGAACGAGGCACCATCCTTCAGCAGCGCCTGGACCTCGTCCCAACGCCCTTCGGCACGGAAGCTCCCGGAACTGCGCCCGCCGCGTGCCAGGTTGATGCAGCTGGTTTCAAGCGTGAAACGCGCGCACAGGGCGTCGCCATAGCCGGATCTGGTGGCCATGGTGGAGTCGCCGACGAGGATGATGCGGACGGCTTTGGCGGGGGCGGGACCGGCGGCGGTCGCGGGTGCCGCGAGAAAGGAAAGGGCGAGCAGGGTCGCGGGGTACTTCATGCGGGACCTCCGGGGAAAAACAGGGTGGACAGAGAACCCGTCCACCCCACGCGTTCAAGCTTAGAACGTGTAATCCGCACGCACCGTGAAGGTACGGCCGATCGGCTTGGCGATGTTACGCGCAAACACGACACGCGAGGACAGGCGCTGGTTCGACAGGGGCGGGTCGGTGTCGAACAGGTTGTTCACGCCGCCACCGATCTTGAACTTGTCCGACACCTTGTAGCTGGCCGTCAGGTTGTAGACGCTGTAGGGCTCGATCACGTTGTAGAACGGCTGGCCCGGCTTCTGGGTCGGCAGGGCGTTGGTGTCTTCGTAGCTCGACGAGTACTGCTGCGTCAGCTGGGTGAACAAGGGGCCATAGGTCCAGTTCACGCGCGCCGTGTGCTTCCATTTGAAGACATAGGTGTTCGACGAGGTCGAGCCGGTGGCCAGTGCGCCCACGCGGCCGACGACATCGATCCACTCGCTGCCCACTTCGTTCTGGCCTTCGTACTTGTCGGTGAAGGTGCCGTCGAGCGAAGCGCCGAAGCGGCCCCAGTTCGCGGTCGGCAGCAGGTAGCTCATGCCGATGTCGATGCCCTGGGTTCTCAGGCCGCCCATGTTCAGGCGCGTCTTGGTGATGTACTGCAGCGTGCCGTCCGGGTTACGCACGAACAGGTCCTGGTACTGGCCCAGGTTGTTGAAGATGGTCGGCTCGTCGATCTGCGCGATCGTCCTGGTCATGTCGATCTTCCAGAAGTCGACGGTGGCCATGAAGTTCTTGAATGGCTCGACCACGAAACCGATCGTATAGGTCTTCGATTTTTCCGGCTGCAGGTCCGGGTTCGCGCCTGTCAGCGTGGTCAGGCGCGTGTTGCAGACGCGCGAAGGATCGAGGTTCAAACCGGCGTAGCGGGGATCCGTGGTCACCTGGCCGGTGCCGGCGGCGCCTGGCGTGGCGCTTGGGCACAGCAGCGGGTCGTCCCAGCTGAACGAGGACGCCGTCAGCGTGCGCGGCGTGCCGTACAGTTCCGGCAGCGTCGGCGCGCGGAAGCCCGTGCTGACGGTACCGCGGATCATGACTTCCTTCAAGGGCTGGTAGCGGAAGCTGGCCTTCGGATTGAAGGTCGAGCCGAAGTCGCTGAAATGGTCGCCGCGGACGGCGAAATTCAGGTTCAGCTGCTTGGTGACGGGCGCATCGAGTTCGGCATACAGGCCGGCCACCTTGCGCGATCCGCTCGGGTTGCGGCCAGGGCTGCCCGAAATCTTGTAGACCACCTCGTTGCCGAGCATGTTCATGTCTTCTTCGAAGGTCTCGCGGTGCCAGTCGCCGCCGATGGCCAGCCCGAGCGAGCCGCCTTTCAACTCCATGAAGGTGCGCGAGAGGTTGAAGTCGGCGCCGTAGTAGCGCACGTCGGCTTCGCGGTAGGTCTGGCCGTCGGCCGAGATGCTTTCCAGGTAGGCGCGGCCGGCCTCGTCCTGCGGGCCGAAGGGGTTCAGCGTGCCGTTGGCCACGCCCGCATACAGGCCGGGCGTCTTCACGAAGCCGCTTTTCAGGCCGACGTCGCGGTGGCTGTAGGCGTAGGACGCGCCGACGCGGTAGTCCCAGCCCTTGAAGTCGCCTTCGTCGGCGGCCACCAGGCGGTGGTTCGTCTGCACGTCGTGGCTGACGACGCCGCCCAGTTCGTCCAGGCTCCAGTTCAGCGCCAGGTCCTGGCCGGTGACGCCGGCCACGGCGGGCACGCCGCCGCTGCCGCCCGGGTACCATTTGCTGGCCTTGGTGATCATCAGCGGACGGCGGCCGGACGAGCCGTTCAGGAGGTCATAGTCGACGTTCGCACCGAAAGGCTGGGGCGCGTCGCCCGCGTCGATGTAGGAGCGCGCCAGTTGCAGTTCGACCGAGAACACCTTGCCGTCGCCGTGCGCCAGGCTGCCCTTGGTGAACAGGGTGGTCTGCGCCGCTTCCGGCAGCAGTTCCGGGTACAGGGTCGGATCGGTGACGCAGGTGCGGCTGCCCGCGCCCGAGGCGCGCGTCGACGGGATCGTGGTCTGGGTCGCGAAGGGGCTGGCGCAGCCGGCCGCGAAATACGGGTTGCCCGTGGTGCTGGTCGGCTTGCCGTTCGCGTAGACCGTGTAGTTGGCCGGCGAGGCGGCACCCACGCTCGAGGAGTTCGGCACGAAGGCGGTGCCGCCCAGCTTGACGATGGTGGCCGGGTCGGTGATGCCCGGGCGGTCCTTCTGCAGCAGGCGAGTGCGCTTCTGGGTGTCGAAGGCGGTATAGATGTTCCAGCCGTCTTCGGCCAGGTCGCCCTTGCCGGCAACGAAACCGAAGCGGCGCTGCTGGCCGCCGCCCTGGTGCTCGGGCTCGACGACGCTCGCGCTCACGGACACGTCCTTGATCGACTTCTTCGTGATGAAGTTCACCACGCCGGCGATGGCGTCGGTGCCGTACAGGGCGGAGGCTCCGTCGCGCAGCACTTCGACGCGCTCGATGGCGGCCATCGGGATCACGTCGACGTTGACGGAACTGTCGCCGAGCGCCTCGTTGGCGAGACGACGGCCGTTCAGGAGCACCAGGGTGCGGTTGGTATTGAGGCCGCGCATGTTGATCATGGTGCCGCCGCCACCGCCGCCAACCGGCTCGTTGGTCGAGGCAACCGTCAGGGCGGTGGCCACTTCCGACATCGTCGTCAGGCCGCGGTTGGTCAGCTCTTCGGCCTTGATCGTGGTGAGGGGGAGGGCGTTTTCGGCGGCGAGGCGCTTGATCGAGGAGCCCGTGACTTCGACGCGCTGCATCGGGGCGTCCGCGGCGGCCGCGCTATGCGCCAGGGTCAGGACCGCGACGGTGACGGCGGTGAGAATGAAGCGCTGTTCGGCCGTGCGTGGGCCGATGATGTTGCTCTGGTGTTTCACTACGTGTCTCCTGCGTGTGATCGTGGGTAGCGTCCGGGTGTTTCCCCGAATCGCACGAATGGGTACCTCGCGTACCCGTGCCGTCGTGACGAGAGCAAATCGCCGAGGTCACGGCCGGTCGATGCCAGTACTGGTGCGGCATGCGCCGCTGCTGCCAGTCCGCCTTGAGGAGTTTCCCCAGTCAATTCCTCAGGCAAATTATTAGTGTGCGGACAATTGTACTTTGGTCGGGCCAGTTCTGCAATCTGGACGAGCCAGTTATTTTTCGGCCTGAACAAACTGGCAAAAGTGGCCGTGCCACCCGCGTTCCCAACTGCGCGACCGGAGCAGCCTGGCTTCGAGGTGATCGCTTGCCACGGGACCCTATCCGGGCATGCTGTATGGACAAGGTCCGTTCGGCCCCCTATAGTCCAGCTCGACATTCAAGGGACAAGCACGCGTCTTTTCGAACGCACTGGCCTTTACCGGAGGAGACATCGATGATGCACCGAGCAAGCAGGCGGGCATGCACCATGCTGGCGGCCTGCGCCGCTGTCCTGTGGGCGTCCGGCGCCGCCGCGGCGGGCGCGGACTACCTCACCCTGAGCGAGCGTTACGGGACCCATACCGTCCTGGGCGCCGCGCCGGCCATCAAAATCGGCAAGGCCGTGATGGTGCGGGTATTGAGGCACAGGCCCGCAGACAAGGAAATCGCGACCGAACACTTCCTGCTTGCCTGCGACGGCAGCTGGATGACCGATAATTTTGCCTACCTTGCGGTCGCTTCCACTTCCGGGATACCCGACTTCGCAGCCGCCGAACGCCAGAGCATCGCGCAGATGCCCGCCGTGATCCAGGCCGCGCACAATTTTTCGATGCAGGATCAGGACCCCTACGAGGTTGGCCCGCTCATCAAGAAACAGCTGCCGCGCATCTGTGCGCAAGCGCGGCCGGCGCGTGCGGGAATGCTGGTGCCCATTACCGAGACCGACGAATTCGACGGCCAGCTGCTCGTCTTCAGCATCCTGCCCAAACCCGTCCTGGTCAAGGGCGACCGCGTACGGGCCTGGTTCCGCACGACCATCCACACCCAGGGGAGCAGGCAGGGCAAGACGCCGGCCCCGGCCATTCCGACCGGCGAATACTGGATGACGCTGAAGGAAGTCGATTGCAAGGCGCCGCGCGCGGCGGAGCTCGAACGGATCGTCCATGGCGGAGACAAGCCCGGGCGCACCGTGTGCACGAAGTGCGGGACGCCGGCCCTGGAGCCGGTAAAGGAGCATTCGATTGGCGACGCCGAGCGCAAGATGGCGTGCCGCCTGTTCGGTCCGCCGGGAGCGGCGCTGCCGCTGTAAGCCACGGTTCTCGCTGCTGGAGTGCAAGCGCACAGGCGCGGCGCCACGTACGGCCGCCGTCGCCTCCTTGAGCGGATCTTCAATGAGGGCGGGCGCGGGCGCGGCTCCTTACCCGCGCGAGAAGGTACGCGTCACGCGGTCGAGGTGGGCGCGCATCGCGGTCTTGGCGCCGGCGACGTCGTGTGCCGCAATCGCCGCGAAGATGTTGCGGTGGTCGATCAGGGTCTGCTGGCGCAATTCCTCGGTCTGGAAGTGTTCCTTCAGCTTGTGCCAGAGCGAGCCGCGCTGGCTCCACAGGTATTCGATGACGCCGACCATCGCGCTGTTGCCGGTGGCGCGGGCGATTGCCAGGTGGAAGTTGCGGTCGGCCGATTCGTTGCCGCTGCGTTCCTCGTGGTGTTGCTCCATCTCCATGACCGCTACCAGGATGGCGTCGATGGCGGAAGCGCTGGCATGCTTGGCCGCCAGCGCCGCGACCTCGACTTCGATCAGGCGGCGCGCGGCCAGCACCTCGAAGGGACCGGGGCCGGCGGTGACGGCTTCCGCCACGGGCGTCGCCTGCTCGCTGACATACACGCCCGAGCCGCCGCGCACTTCCACCGTGCCGCCCAGTTCCAGCGCGATCAGGGCTTCGCGCAGCGAGGTGCGGCTCACGCCCAGCTTGGTCGCGAGGTCGCGCTCGGAGGGCAGGCGCTCGCCGGGACGGATGTTCTCGGCGCGGATCAATTCCTCGATCTTGCCCGATACTACCCGGTACAGGCGCGGCTCATTGGCACTGGCTTCGTTCAGCGCGGCGGTTTTCTTCATGTGTGCTTCAATCCTGGATGAATGATGGGCCGGCGCCGCGATGCAGGGGCCGCTGCCAATCTGCGGAATCTTAGTTTGCTACGGTTAAGCTTGCAAGCGGATTAAGGGCTTTTTCCGCACGCGCGTTCGCTGCGGATTCATGGCCGCCTTACTTCTCGCGCGTTTCGGCGTCTTCCTGGGCGCGGCGCAGGCGTTCGCGGCTGTTGCTCAGGTGGGTACGCATGGCGGCGCGTGCGCTGTCCGGGTCGCGCCGCGCGATCGCATTGTAGATGTCCTCGTGCTCGTGGATCACGCGTTCCGGGTAGTGCGCCGGGTCGTCATGGGCCAGGCGCGCCGAATTCAGGCGCGCGCGCGGGATGATGTTGGTGCCCAGGTGGCCGAGGATGTCGTGGAAATAGCGGTTGCCGGACGCCTGCGCCAGCAGCAGGTGGAACTGCATGTCGGGGCCGACCGTCTCGCGCCCGGCGCGCGCGCATTCGTGGAAGCTGTCGAGCGCGCTGCGCAGTTGCGCCAGCTGCTCCTCGCTGCGGCGGTTGGCGGCCAGGCCGGCGGCCTCGGTCTCGAGGCTGATGCGCAGTTCCAGCAGGGCCAGCACGTCGCGCATCGTCACCACGGTGGCCGGATCCAGTCCCATCGGGGCAGGCGCAGGTTCCAGCACGAAGGTGCCGATGCCGTGGCGGGTTTCAACCAGGCTGGAGGCCTGCAGGTGCGAAATGGCTTCGCGCACCACCGTGCGGCTCACGCCCAGCTGGCGCATGATTTCCGACTCGGTCGGCAGCTTGTCGCCCGGTTTCAGGCTTCCCGCGCGGATGCTGTCGCTCAGGTGGGCAACGACGCCCTGGGCCAGGTTGCGGTGGCGTTTCAGGGGAACGGGCGGGAGCGGCGTTGCGGTCATGGGGGACATCGGGCGGATTGATCGTGGTGACCGGATTATACGCCGGGCCCTTGTCTGATGACAGACGACAAGACCACATGCTGCCGCCTATCGCTGCGCGGCCGCCCCCGGCAGGGCGGCCCCTCAATAGCGCCGTACCAGCGCCGCATGCTGCAGCTCGCGCTCCGCGCCGGGGTCGGCCAGCCACACGATCTTCCCGGCGACGACGGCCGCCACCGGCACGCCGTCGCGGAACAGGATGCGGTTGCCGGCCAGCGCCGGGACCTTGTCGCCGGGCAGCAGGGTGCCGCACAGGTTGAGCGGGTCGACCCCGGACACGCAGACCAGGCTGCCCTCCGGCGGCCGGCGCCGTACTTCGCGCAGGGCGGGAATCGCCTCCGGCAGCGCGAACTGCTCGCCCGAGAAGCCGGCCACGAAACGCCCGCCGCGGATCTCGCCGCGCGCTTCCAGGCGATGGTAGACCGGCAGCAGTTCGCGCCAGGACGGCAGCCAGGCCGCTTCCCGTTCCAGCAGGCGCCAGAACATGACGCCATAGCGCCGCAGCAGGGTCATGGCGACGTGCTCCGGGGTTTCGGGGGCGAGGCGGCGCCGGGCGGGCGGCGTGTCCGCGCCTTCCTCCGGCACGACGCGGCGTACCAGCGCCCAGCGGCCTGCTTCCTCCATCGACGGGCCGGCGCCGCGCCGGCGCTTGCGGTCCATGCTGGCGCGCCTGGCGACCGGGGCCAGCATCGCGCGCAGGCCGGCAAAACTGTCGGCGTTCACCAGGCCGGTGGCCACGAGTTCGCCAGCGCCGCCTCCAGTTCGACCGGCATCATGCGCGTGTCGAACTGCAGTTCGTCGAGGAACATGGCGCCATGGCGGCGCAGCACCTCCAGCACCTTTAGCGCGCGCGGCGACATCTCGGGCGGACCGGCGGGCAGGGGCACTTCATGCCATAGCGCGGCCTGGCGCCGCGGCAGCAGCACGATCGGGGTCGTGCGCACGGGGCCGCCGGCGGCCGAGCGCGGCGCATCGATGCGGGTCCAGACGATTTTCCCGGAGCGGCACAATTCGTCCAGCCAGTAGCCGAAATAATCGCGCACGCGCAGCGCCAGCAGTTCGCTTTCCCGGGCGCCGGCGGGGGCCTCGAAGCCCTCGAGCTGGGCGACGGCCAGCGGCAGCGCGTCCTGGCCGCGCCAGCCGGTATCCACGGTGAGATGCTGCCAGTCGAACAGGAAGCGCAGGAAGTCGCGCACCTCGACCGGTTCGATCTCGCGGCGCAGGCCGCGGATGGTGGCGCGGTGGATGCGGGCCAGCAGGTGGCGTTCGCACCATTGTTCGTCTTGCGCGCCCGGCGTGAAGCGGCCGCGCAGGACATAGCCTTCGCTTTCCAGCCGGACCGGGGCGATCGCGGCCTCGCCTTCGCCCAGGGCCAGCGGCGCGGCGATGGCGGCGATCGTCTGCGGGCCGAAGCCGGACAGGCGCGCGCGCAGCACCTCGACCAGGGCATCGTCGCGCGTCCACGGCGCGCCGCCATTGCCGCGGTGGCTGGCAGGCACCCGCAGGGCGGGCGTGGCGCGCGCCCCGGCCAGGCCGCCTGCGCGCAGTCGAGGCGCTCCAGCGCGACCCAGGCGTCCAAGCCCTCGCCTTGCAGGCGCGTAGCGCGCCCGGCCGCCGCCAGCTCGTCCAGCCAATCCGGCCAGCCTTGGCGATCCAGGCTTTCCCGCTGGGTCACGCAACCGAGCGCCACCAGCGCTTCCTGCACTTCGTCGGCATGGCGCGCGGGCGGCCAGGCCTCGCCGGCCACCGTGGCGATGGCATCGGCGTCGAGCGCGCCCAGGTCGTCGCTGGACGCCGGATCGCTCCAGCGCCGGTTCAGCACGGCCTGGGTGCGGCGCTCCTCGAGCGGCGCGTCGTCGAGGAAAGCGTAGGGGCGGGCGTTGAGGATTTCGGCCGCCAGCAGCGAGGGCGCCGGCAGGTCGCGCGCGACGAGCTTGATGTCGCCATGTTCGATGCGGCGCAGCAGGGCCAGCCAGCCTTCGCTGTCCATCGCCTCGTGCAGGCAGTCGTCCAGGGTCTGGTCGATCAGCGGGTGGTTCGGCAGTTCGCGGTCGCCGGCGATGTTTTCCAGGCAGGCGGCGCCGTCCGGGAAGATGGTCGCCAGCAGGTCGTCGCTCTTCATGCGCTGCAGCTGCGGCGCCACCTTGCGCCCGCCGGCAAAACGCGGCAGGGCCAGGGCCGTCGTGGCGTTCCAGCGCCAGCGCACGTTGAACAGCGGCGCGTCCAGCAGCGCCTGCACCAGCACCGGCTCGGCGCTGCCGGCGCGCAGGTAGCGCCATACTTCCTCTAACGGGAAGCTGTGGGCCGTCGAGAGCGACAGGATGATGGCGTCCTCCGTCGCCGCGGCTTGCAGCTCGAAGTTGAAGCTGCGGCAGAAGCGCTTGCGCAGGGCCAGGCCCCAGGCGCGGTTGATGCGGCTGCCGAAAGGGCTGTGGATCACCAGCTGCATGCCGCCTGACTCGTCGAAAAAGCGCTCCATCACCAGCGTGTCCAGGGTCGGCAGGGCGCCGAGGGGCCGCCCGTGCGCGCGCCAGGTAGTCGACGATCTGGCCGGCCGCGTCCTCCTTCAGGCCAAGGTGCTCGGTCAGCCAGCCGGTCGCGCGGTCGAGGGCTTCCTCGCCGCTGGAGGAGGCCAGTTCGCGCTCGACCTCGGCGCGCAGGCGTGCCACGCCGTGCGAAAGTTCGTCGCTGCGCCCAGGCGCCTCGCCATGCCAGAACGGGATGTTCGGCGCCGCGCCATGTGCATCCTCGACCCGTACCTTGCCCGACTCGACCTTCATGATGCGATACGATGTGTTCCCGAGCTGGAAGACGTCGCCGGCCAGGCTCTCGACGGCGAAGTCCTCGTTGACGGTGCCGACCGACAGGCCTTGGGGTTCGAGCAGCACCGTGTAGTCGGCGTTCTCGGGAATCGTCCCGCCGGAGGTGACGGCGGCCAGCTTGCCGCCGCGGCGCGGGCGCAGCGAGCGGGTGGCGGCGTCGCGGTGGATGTAGGCGCCGCGGATGCCGTTCCTGGTGCTGTAACCCTCGGCCAGCATGCGCAGCAGCGCGTCGAAGCGCTCGCGCGGCAAGTCCGCGTAGGGCTGGGCGCGCCGCACCAGCGCAAACAGCGCGTCCTCTTCCCACTCGCGCGAGCCTACTTCGGCCACGATCTGCTGGGCCAGCACGTCGAGCGGTGCGCGCGGAATGCGCAGCAGGTCCAGTTCGCCACGGCGCACGCAGTCGAGCAGGGCAGCGCATTCGACCAGGTCGTCGCGCGAGGTCGGGAACAATCTCCCCTTGGGCATGCCGCCCACGAAGTGGCCCGAACGCCCGACCCGCTGCAGGAAAGCGGAAATGCTGCGCGGCGAGCCCACCTGGCAGACCAGGTCGACGTCGCCGATGTCGATGCCCAGCTCCAGCGAGGCGGTCGCCACCAGCACGCGCAGGTCACCGCGTTTCAGGCGCTGTTCGGCATCCAGGCGGCTCTCCTTGGTCAGGCTGCCGTGGTGGGCCGCCACGTGCCCGGCGCCCAGGCGGTCACCAGGTGACGCGCGATGCGCTCGGCCATGCGTCGGGTGTTCACGAAAATGAGGGTGGTCCGGTGCAGCACCACCAGCTCCATCATGCGGTCGTAGACGCGCTCCCAGACCTCGTTCGGCATCACCGGCTCGAGGGGCACCGGCGGCAGTTCCAGCCCGAGGTCGCGCGCACGCACGTGGCCGACGTCGACCAGCGCGCAGTCCTGTCCCGCGCCGACCAGGAAGGACGCGACGAGCGCGAGCGGCTTTTGCGTCGCCGACAGGCCAATGCGCACGGGCGGGCGGGCGGCCGCACAAGGCATCGAGCCGCGCCAGGCTGAGTGACAGGTGGCTGCCGCGCTTGCTGCCGGCGACCGCGTGGATCTCGTCGACGATCACGGTTTGAACGTTCGACAGCATGGCGCGGCCGCTGTCGGAGCCGAGCAGCACGTACAGGGACTCGGGGGTCGACACCAAGATGTGCGGCGGGCGCTTGCGCATCGCGTTGCGCTCGGCCGTGGTGGTGTCGCCGGTGCGCACGGCGCTGCGGATGCCGTGCGGCGGCAGGCCCATCGCCGCCAGTTGCTCGTCGATGCCCGCGAGCGGCGCCTGGAGGTTGACGCGGATGTCGTTCGACAGCGCTTTCAGGGGCGAGACATAGAGCACGCGGGTGGCGTCCGCCAGCGGCTGCTCCGCGCTTTCCTGACCAGCGCGTCGATCGCAGCCAGGAAGGCGGTCAGGGTCTTGCCCGAGCCGGTGGGGGCGGCCACGAGGGTCGCGCGCCCCGCCTGGATCGGCGGCCAGGCGCGCAGCTGGGCCTCGGTGGCGGCCGGGAAACTGGCAGCGAACCAGGCCTGCACGGCCGGGTGAAAGGCATGGCGCTGGCTGGTTGGCAGGGAGCGATCGTTCATGCAACGCCAGATGGGGCCGATCGCCGGATTGGCAAGATGGAAATGCGCAGCGGAGATGCCCGGGAGGCTTGCCTCCCGGACGAGGTGCGCCCGGCTCGACAATTGAGCGGCTTGCCATCGGCACGCTCGACACCACGACCCAGGCCAGGCGGCGGTCCGGCAGATAGCTCATCGACATGTCCTCGCCGGCCGGACCGCGCTTGAATTCCATCCGCACCTTGCCGTCGCGCGAGGCGAACTGGCAGGGCGCTACCGCGTACAGGCGGATCGGCTGTTCATTGTCGATCCTGGCGTCGATGTGCGCGGGGCGGGGCGTACTTTCACCCGGACGGTGGACATCGGCCCGGTATCGGGTTGCGGGCAGGGCAGGTTCTGGGCTGTGGCGCCCGCGGCCAGGACGGACATGGAAGCGGGAAACAGGAAAGAGTATGGACGCATGATGATTCCTGCACGAAGCACGAACGTCGTCAGGCAGGCGCCGCACAGGGCGGCGTCCTGGCCCGTCCGGACTGCCGCAATGCCGCGATCAAAGGGAATGCGGGTCATTGCGGTCCAGGGCGGCATCCCTGGATCGCAAGCGGGCTGGCGCCGGCATCACGAAACAATCTCGTTCCGGATGAAGCCGGACAGGGAGGAAATGAGGGCGGGCCGGCGGCAGGGCGTTCGTCGAATTTGCTAGACTGTCGCCTTTGTTCGCAAGGAATCCTTCAATGCCGTCCCATCCGCCCGAGTTGCGCGCCGGCGCGCTGGCCTGCCTGCTCCAGACCGACCCTGCCATCAAGGTAGGCGGTGTCGCCGCGCTGGCAGGCGCCTACGCCGACGGCCTCGTCACGCTTGCGCCGCGCGCCGTGCTGGAGCCGGCCAGTGCCATCCCGGGGCGTCCGGACAAGCCTGAATTGGTACCGCCGCGCCTGGTCGGGCGGCGCTCGATGGCAAGCGTCGAGGGCCGCGCCATGCTGGTGCATGCGCTCGCGCACATCGAGTTCAACGCGATCAACCTGGCGCTCGACGCGCTGTGGCGCTTTCCCGGCATGCCGAATGCTTATTACCTCGACTGGCTGCGCGTGGCGAAGGAAGAGGCTTACCACTTTTCCCTGCTGTCCGACCACCTGAAGGCGCTGGGTTACGCCTATGGCGACTTTCCGGGCCACGACAGCCTGTGGGAGATGGTCGAGAAGACCCGCGGCGACGTGCTGGCGCGCATGGCGCTGGTGCCGAGGACGCTGGAAGCACGCGGGCTGGACGCGATCCCACCGCTGCGTGCCAAGCTGGCCCAGGCCGGCGACGCGGTGGCCGCCGCCATCCTCGACATCATCCTGCGCGACGAGGTCGGCCATGTGGAGATCGGCAACCGCTGGTACCTGCACCTGTGCGCCGAACAGGGGCGCGAGCCGGTCTCCACCTACGAGGTCTTGACGGTGCAGTACAAGGCGCCGGTGCTGAAGGGGCCCTTCAACATCGAGGCGCGGCGCCGTGCCGGTTTCAGCGCAGAGGAACTGGCACGCCTGGCGTGAAGCGCTGCGCAGCGCTCCATTCGCCCGGCCAATCCGCATCCGTGCCCGCCCGCGCCGGGATAATCGGTACCATGCGTGGGTCACACGTGCATTTCTCGAAAAACCCATGCCTCCACATATCCTCAGTGTTCCCCTCGAAAAAGCCTATCGCCTGCTGACCCATGGCCCGACCGTGCTCGTCTCGGCCCACCACGAGGGCGTCGACAATGTCATGGCCGCGGCCTGGGCCTGCGCCCTCGACTTCGCCCCGCCCAAGCTCACCGTGGTGCTGGACAAGGCGACCCGCACCCGCCTGCTTATCGAGGCGAGCGGGCGCTTCGTGATCCAGGTGCCCACGGTCGACCAGCTGCAGCTGACCCACGACGTCGGCAACCGCTCGCTGGCCCGGGACCCCGGCAAGCTGGGCGCCAGCGGCGTCGCGCTGATGCATCTGGCCGGCGACGCGCTGCCTTTTTGTCGCCGGCTGCGCGGCCTGGCTGGAATGCCGCCTGGTTCCCGAGCCGCACAACCAGGCGGTCTACGACCTCTTCATCGGCGAAGTCGTTGCCGCCTGGGCCGACGAACGCGCCTTTCGCGACGGCCACTGGCAGTTCGAGCACGCGGCACCGGGCTGGCGCAGCATCCATCACGTGGCCGGCGGCCAGTTTTATGCGATCGGCGAGGCGATGCGTGCCCGCGACAGTGGCTGAACGCATGGCGGAACGCGCGTTCGAAAATTTCGACGATAGGCCGGCAAACTACTCGCTTTTTGCCCCGGCTTGGGGCGCGCATAATGTCCTTCATGCACAACGCGGCCTCGGCGGCGGGCGAGAAAGACAGCAGGATCGCCGCCGCAGCGACATTCGAATGGTTCGAATGGGCCCATAACAACAGGAGCGCATCATGCTGACAGTACGTAAAAGCGAAGAACGTGGCGTCGCCAATTTCGGTTGGCTCGATTCGAAGCACACCTTTTCGTTCGGCCACTACCAGGATCCGGCCCACATGGGCGTCGGCCCACTGCGCGTCATCAACGAAGACCGGGTGGCCGCCGGCCGCGGCTTCGATGCCCACGGCCACCGCGACATGGAAATCATCTCGTATGTGCTCGACGGCGCCCTGGAACACAAGGACAGCATGGGCAACGGCTCGGTGCTGCGCTACGGCGACGTGCAGCGCATGAGTGCCGGCAAGGGCGTGGTCCACAGCGAATTCAACGGGTCGCGCACCGAGCCGGTGCATTTCCTGCAGATCTGGATCCAGCCGAACGAGATCGGCGGCGCGCCGGGCTATGAGGAGAAGCACTTCGACCCGTCGTCGAAACAGGGCCAGCTGCGCCTGGTGGCGTCGCCGGGCGGCCGCGACGGTTCCGTCACCCTGCGCCAGGATGCGTCGATCTACGCCGCCATCCTGAATGGCGACGACAGCCTGTCCCATCCGCTGCCCGCGGGCCGCATCGGCTACGTCCACGTGGCGCGGGGCAGCCTGAGCGTGAACGGCGTGCTGCTCGCGGCCGGCGACGCGGTGCGGGTCGACGGGGAAGCGGCGATCACGCTGTCGGGCGCGGCGGACGCTGAAGTGCTGGTGTTCGACCTGCCGCACTAAATGCGCTCATGGCCTTGGCGGCGGCCCCGCCGCCAAGGCCAGCTAGCTCCGCAGCATCCTTACACCTGCCCGCACCCTGCGGGCAGCAGCATCCGGCGCACGACGGCGCCGTCCTGCAAACGCTTCTTCCACCAGTCCAGTGCCGCGCCTTCCTCGCCGGTGCGCCAGGCAAGGTACAGGGTTTCGTCGGGCTTGGGTTCCTCCACCGCCTTGGCGACCAGGCGCCCCGCGGCAAGGTCCTCGTGCACCCGGGGTTGGGGCAGGAAGCCGAAACCGAGGCCGGCACGCTGGAAGGCGTGCTTGGTCTGCATGTCGGGCACGGCCAGGGTGTTCTGCCCGAACAGCAGGCCGACCGTGCGCGCCTGCAGCTGGCGTGCGGAATCCGATACCGACACGGCGCGCCAGGCCGCGAGGTCGGCTTTCGCCGAGGGGTTCGCGTGCGCCGGCCAGCGGATGCCCGGGCGCCACCACGAACACGAAGCCGACGGTCGCCAGCGGCAGCGCCGTAGCCGCCGCCCGCGGACCGCGCCGGCGGCGCCCACCAGCAGGTCGGCGCGCCGCTCGAGCAGGGCTTCCCAGGTCCCCGACAGGGCTTCCTTCAGCAGGCGCAGGCGGGTCTGGTCGGCGACGCCGCAGAAGACGTCGATTTCCGTCATCAAGGGATCGGGGCACAGCATCGAATCGATGGCAAGCGTGAATTCGGTCTCCCAGCCGGAGGCGACGCGGCGCACCCGGCGCTCGAGGTCACCCGCGGCTTTCAACAGGTAGCGGCCTTCCTTGAGCAGTTCGGCGCCGGCGGCCGTGAGTTCCACCCGCGGTCCGAAGCGTTCGAACAGCTGTACGCCCAGGTCTTCTTCCAGCTTGGCCACCGTATAGGAAATCGTCGAGGGCACCCGGAACAGTTCCCTGGCGGCGGCCGCAAAGGAGCCGCGGCGGGCGATGGTGTCGACGGTGAGCAGGGCGTCCAGGCTGAGTTTGAGCATGCGCTTCGATCGGGCGGCCGGAAAGGCCGCATCATAACCCGGCGCCGGCTGTGCAGAAACGAGGGATGAAAAAAGACCACGAGTCCTCGTGGTCTTTGCCTTGCTGCTCGGGGGGGGCAGGGATGCGCCCCCGGGCATCAGAAGTAGAAGTTGGCCAGGATGCCGACGTGGTCGCCTTTGACCTTGCCGCCGAACTGCTTCTCTTCGAACTTGTCGTTCACGTAGCGCAGCTTGATGCCCACTTGCGGCGAAACCAGGTATTCGATTTCAGCGACCGGGCTGGTGGTGTTCTTGAAGTCGTAGTCGCCGATGTCGCCGGCGCCGCTGCTGCGCAGGGCGGTGTTGGTGACGTAGCGCAGGCCGCCGCCGACGCGCACTTGCTCGTTCACGTGGTAGTAGGCCAGCAGTTCGACAGGCACGCGCTCGAAACGGATGTCGCCGTTGCTGGCGCTGGCGTTATCGACGTGGTAGCCGACGGTGCCCTGCACCGAGAATTCCGGGCTGACGCGGTATTCCAGGCCAGCCAGCAGGGCGATCATGCTGCCAGCGTGGATATTGATTTCGCCGCCGTTCTCGAACTCGGCGGTAGCAAGCTTGTCGCCGCCGAAGGTCAGGCCGGCGCCAACGACGAAGTACAGGGACTTGGCCGGTGCGGTTTCGACGGTGGTGGTTTGTGCCTGGGCGCCCAGCGAAGCGAGACCGAGAGCCAATGCGATAGCGAGTTTTTTCATGTCTTTTCGATGTGTAGTAGTGGCACGACGCGAATTGCGTAGTCCAAGCGACATGATAGAAGAGATAATTGCCTACGTGCAAACCCTTATTGACAACTGTTGCGCATATGAAACATATGTGCAGCAAAGGAAAGGGGCTGCGCCATGCAGGCGGGCCGGGCCTGCTCGCCGCAGGCGAAAAGCAACAACCCGGGCATGCTCCAATCCCGGTCCGACGCCAAGGTGGCAGCGCCTATTCTTCCAGGAACGATGCACAGACGGTAGGGTGGGCGGCTCCACCCTCTCAGCTAGCGAACCGGCAGCGTCCGTGCCGCCCACGCGTTCAACCAGCAGGCGATTCGTCGCAAGGTTCCAGCGTGTGGTCGGACGCGCGGGCGGCGTCCAACCGGCAGGCGATCCGTCGCAAGCTTTCAGCGTCTGCTTGAACGCGTGGGCGGCATCCAAGCAGCGGGCGGGCAGGCGGCCGGGTACAGCCGCCCACCCTACAGGTCTGCGCGGTTCTTCCTGGAAGACCTCAGCTTGACTGACTGAGCGCCAACCCGGGGCTGCCCTCGCTGCGGCGCTGTCGCGGAAGCGCTTAGAACACGCGCTGGATCCAGCCGTGCTTGTCTTCGGCGCGGCCGTTCTGGATGTCGAGCAGCGCCGACTTCAGGCGCGTGGTGACAGGGCCCGCGCCGCCGTCGCCGATGGCCGCTTCGAAGCCGCGGCCCTTGACCTTGCCGATCGGGGTGACGACGGCCGCGGTGCCGCAGGCGAAGGCTTCGACCAGGCGGCCGCTGGCGGCATCGGCTTTCCACTGGTCGATCGAATACGGCTCTTCGCGCACGGTGAGGCCCAGGTCGCGGCCCAGCGTGATCAGCGAATCGCGCGTGATGCCTGGCAGGATGGTGCCGGTCAGCGGCGGCGTCTGGACCGAACCGTCGGCGAAGACGAAGAAGATGTTCATGCCGCCCAGTTCCTCGACCCATTTGCGCTCGACGGCATCGAGGAACACGACCTGGTCGCAGCCTTCGCGCGTGGCTTCGGCCTGCGCTGCCAGGCTGGCAGCGTAGTTGCCGCCGCACTTGGCGTCACCGGTGCCGCCGGGCGCGGCGCGGATATAGTTCTCGGAGACCCACAGCGTCACGCCGGCGGCGCCGCCCTTGAAGTAGTTGCCGGCCGGGGAAGCGAATACGCAGTACAGGTATTCGTTGGCCGGACGCACGCCCAGGGCCGCCTCGGTGGCGATCATGAAGGGGCGCAGATAGAGAGCGGACCCCTCCGATTGGGGGATCCAGTCCCGATCTTCAGAAACCAGGGCGTGCACCGATTCCAGGAACAGCTCTTCCGGCAGCGGCGCCATCGCCAGGCGTTCTGCCGACTTGCGGAAGCGGCGTGCATTCGCCTCCGGGCGGAACAGGGCGGCGCCGCCGTCCGGTTGCGGATAGGCCTTCATGCCCTCGAAGATTTCCTGCGCATAGTGCAGGACCATGGTCGTCGGGTCGAGCGGCAGGGCGCCGCGCGCCTCGACCTTGCCGTCGTGCCAGCCGCGGCCTTCGGTGTAGCGGATCGTGACCATGTGGTCGCTGAACGCGCGTCCGAAACCGGGGTTTTGCAGCAGCGCCGAGCGGTCGGCGGGGGGCAGGGGCATCAAACTTTTCTGGATCGACAGGGTCGATGGGCCAACTTTGTTCATACGGTCTCCGTAAAGCGACAGTGCGGTAGTGCGTCGTCAGGCGGTATTATCGATCAATCAGCGGTTTTTTACCGATGGAAGTTTTGACAATTCGCGCAGCAGCTGCCCCAGCGGGCGGAAGAAAGGGAAATTTTGTTCGGTTCGAATGGGGCGGCGCATTTGCCGCCGATGGGCGCGAGACTGCTGCTGCGCGCGCTCTTCAAGCGCCCGGGCGGCATGGGACCGTGCGGCTGCGCCGCTGACTTCCACTTTCCTGATGGAAGCGCCCACGCGCGTCGAGTGCGAGGCCTACAACGCCGCACTCGACTTCGCGCCGGGCACGGTGGCGCTGACCTGGTGGTACCTGCCGGTGCAGCGCGCCCACCTGGCGACGATGCTGTCGCCCGCTTTTCCGTACCGGATCGCCGGCATGGTCCACGTCGAGAACCTGCTTGTCGCGCACGCGCCGCTGCCCGCCGGGCCATTGCGCCTGTCGACCCGCATCGACATCCTGCCGCCGAGCGCATCCGGCGCGGTGCTGTGCCGGCTCGAAACCAGCGTCAGCGCAGACGGCACCCCGTTGCTGACCTGCAGCAGCACCTATCTGGCGCAGCGCGGCACGGGCGGGCGCCGCAGCGCGGCCGCGCTACCCCAGCCCGGGGCGGAGATCGGACGCTGGCAGCTCGCCGCTTCCGCAGGACGCGACTACGCCCGCGTCTCAGGCGACTGGAATCCCATCCACCTGGCCGGCTGGAGCGCGCGCCTGATGGGCCTGCGCGCACCCATCATCCACGGCATGCACACGCTCGGCCGTGCCTGCGCGCTGCTGCAAGCACGGGCGGGCCGCCCCGTCACGGCCCTGTCGGTGCGCTTCCGGGCGCCGGTGGCGCTGGGCTCGGCCGTCGTGTTGGCCGAAGGTGCGGCGCCGGGCGAATTCATGGTGCTGGCGGACGGGGCACTGGCGGCCGAGGGACATGCCGCCTTCGCCGGCAACCCTGGGGCTTGCCGGTAAGCGCCGGCAAAGCGCCGTACAATCGTCGAGAACGAACGCCTCTTCCCTCCCAACCAGGACCCACATGAACGACCACCACGGCAGACCCGTCCACGAATTGACGATGACGGTCCTGATGACGCCGGACATGGCGAACTTTTCCGGCAATGTCCACGGCGGCACCATATTGAAACTCCTCGACAGCGTCGCCTATGCCTGTGCCAGCCGCTATTCGGGCGCCTACGTGGTGACGCTGTCGGTCGACCAGGTGATGTTCCTGCAGCCGATCCACGTCGGCGAGCTGGTCACCTTCCTGGCCTCGGTAAACTACACTGGGACCAGCTCGATGGAGGTCGGCATCCGCGTGGTGACGGAAAACATCCAGCAGCGCACGGTACGGCACGCCAACAGCTGCTATTTCACGATGGTGGCGGTCGACGCCGACCGCAAGCCGCAGGCCGTCCCGCCGCTGCTGCCGGAGACCGACGAGCAGAAGCGCCGTTTCGAGAAAGCCGAGGAGCGCAAACGCTCGCGCCAGGCGCTGCACGGCAGGACGCGCTAGTTTTTCGCGCGCCGGCAGCCCGGCGGGGCCGGATCCGCATTGCCCAGCTACTAGCACATCTGCTAGTAACAAATTGACGTTCGCCAACATATGCTTTTGGAAACGAATCTGGTGTGCCCATACGCATGGGCGTCACGACCGGCGGCGAGCGCTGCGCTGGCAATGCTGGGAAAGGAAGACATGGAGCGAATTGACGCTGGGAGCGCGGCGCGCCGGGCCTGCTGGTGGCGCTGGCGGCCATCGTCGTCGGCAGCGTCGCGCTGGCACGCGATACCGGCCTGTTCGATGCCGCCACTGTCCAGCAGTGGTGGCCGCTGGCGCTGGTGATGGCGGGCGTGATCCTGCTGTTCGGGCGCGTGGTGCATGACTAGCACCGGGCTGCGCGATGCCGGACAGGCGGCGGTTCGCCGCCGCCGCTAGCGTCTCGTGGCCGGCGCCACCGGCGCGATACCGCCAGCCGGCTGGAAGCTGCGCAGGTAGGCCAGTAAATCGCCCACCTGGCGTTCGTTGCCCATGCCCCAGAAGCGCATCCTCGTATCGGGCACTACCTCATCCGGATCGGCGAGAAACGCACGCAGCGTGCGCTCGTCCCAGACGATCCGCGACTTTTTCATCGCCGCCGAATAGGCATACCCCGGTGTGGCCCCGGCCGTGCGGCCGAACAAAGCGTTGAGCTGCGGGCCGAACCCGCCCCTTGCCGAAGGGCCGACGCCATGGCAGGAGGCGCAGCGGCTGGCGAACAGGCGCGCACCGGCGGCAGGATCGGCTGGCGGTGCGGCGCGCGCGGCGAGCGGCACGCAGAGGAGCAGGAACAGTCGTCGTTTCATGTCGGAGCGGCGGTCGGAACGGGCTGCCGGCGGCAAGGGGCCCGGGCACGGCAAGGCAGCGGCCCTGCCGCCGCCCGTCCCGCTCAAGCGGCCATCGCCACCGTGCGCGCGGGTTGCGCCTGCGTGTGGCGGTTCACCGCCGACAGCACGGCCTTGAAGGACGCGGTGACGATGTTGCTGTCGATGCCGGCACCGAACAGGGTAGGACCGTCGCCCACGCGCAGTTCGACGTAGCAGGCCGCGCGCGCATTCGCGCCGGAACCGATCGCATGCTCGTGGTAGTCCATCAGGCGGATGTCCAGGCCGAGGGCATTGACGAAGGCGTCGATCGGGCCGTTGCCGGCGCCGCGGCGCACGCAGGGCTGGCCCTCGTGCTCGGCCGTGACCTCGATCTCGACCTGCTTGTTGCCGGCATCGCCCGCACGGGTGTCTTCGGTCATGCGGTGTGCGCCATAGCGGTAAGGCGCCTCGCGCTCGAGGTATTCGCGTGCGAACAGGGCGTGGATGTCGCTGGCGGCGATTTCGCGGCCGCTGGTATCGGCCACTTTCTGCACCACGCGCGAGAATTCGATCTGCAGGCGGCGCGGCAGTTCCAGCCCATATTCCTGTTCCAGCAGGTAGGCCATGCCGCCCTTGCCCGACTGGCTGTTGACGCGGATGACGGCGTCGTAGCTGCGCCCGAGGTCGGCCGGGTCGATCGGCAGGTAGGGCACTTCCCACAGCGCGTCCGCCTTCTGCACGGCGAAGCCCTTCTTGATCGCATCCTGGTGCGAACCGGAGAAGGCCGTGAACACCAGGTCGCCCGCATACGGGTGGCGCGGGTGCACCGGCAGCTGGTTGCACTCCTCGACCAGCTGGCGCACGCTATCGATGTCGGAAAAGTCCAGTCCCGGGTCGACGCCCTGGGTGTAGAGGTTCAGTGCCAGCGTGACCAGGTCGACGTTGCCGGTGCGCTCGCCATTGCCGAACAGGCAGCCCTCGACGCGGTCGGCGCCGGTCAGCACCGCCAGTTCGGCCGCCGCCACGGCGGCGGTGCCGCGGTCGTTGTGCGGGTGGACGCTGATGACCAGGCTGTCGCGCCGCTCGAGGTGGCGGCTCATCCACTCGATCTGGTCGGCATACACGTTGGGCGTGCTCGCTTCCACCGTGGAGGGCAGGTTGACGATCATCGGCTGCGCTGGCGTCGGCTCCCAGACGGCGCTGACGGCGTCGACGATCTGCTTGGAGAAATCGAGTTCGGTGGTCGAGAAGGACTCGGGCGAATATTCCAGGCCCCATTGGGTTTGCGGGTGCTGGGCCACCAGCTCCTTGATGAGGCGCGTGCCATTGACCGCAATCTGCACGATCTCGTCGCGCTCCATGCCGAACACGACGCGGCGAAATACCGGCGCCACCGAGTTGTACACGTGGACGATCGCCCGCTTCGCGCCGACCGCCGAGTCCACCGTGCGGCGGATCAGTTCCTCGCGCGCCTGGGTCAGGACGATGATGGTGACGTCGTCGGGAATGCGCTTGCCGTCGACGAGCATGCGCACGAAGTCGAAGTCCGTCTGCGAGGCCGAGGGGAAACCGACTTCGATTTCCTTCACGCCGATCTGCACCAGCTTGTCGAAAAAGCGCAGCTTCTTCTCGACGCTCATCGGCTCGATGAGTGCCTGGTTGCCGTCGCGCAGGTCGGTGCTCATCCAGATCGGCGGGCGCGTGATGGTCTTGCCTGGCCACTGGCGGTCGGCCAGCGGAACGGCGGGGAAGGGGCGGTATTTCGATGACGGGTTGCTCAGCATGATGAAACTCCTGCGTAAATGAAATGGGATTGCTGCGGGAGTGGCGCTGGCTGCCGGGCGGGCCAGGTGACGCTAGGCCCGGCAACCGATCGGTAGTGCCAGCAGGCCAGGACCGGCGGCGAAAGCGGAGGCCACCGACATGCGTGCGCCAGCGTGCATGGTGTGGTGCAACATGGTGCCGCGAATGGTTTGACAGGTGCTGTTCATCGTGCAAATTCCTCTGACTACGGGGGTCTCGGCGAGACCGGAAGCGAAGCGGCGCGGCGTGGCGCGACGGGCTCAGGCGCGTAGTCGTAGCAGCGCCGGCGCGTGTCGCGCGGCGAGCGATAGGGAAATTGGCATGGACAGATGAAAGGACATGCGTTTGACTGTAGGCCGAATATAGTTCGGTGTCAAGAATGTTTTTAAGAAAAGTGTTGCGCGGAGGAGAGGCAGCTGTCCAGTCCGCTAGCTTTGGCGGACCTGGGTAAGAAAGACCCACGCGACCGTAATCACGACGGCGCCGGTGGCGGTGATGCAGGTCCAGGTGAAAAACCAGGCCGACAACAGGGTGGCCTGGAGCGCCCGTTCGGCCAGGCAGCCGAGGGCAAAATCGAAGACCGTCAGGAAGGACCAGCGGCGCAAATAGATCGGCAGGTAGAGGCCCATGCGCCGGTTGTGCTGCAGCGCCGCATGGCGTTCCAGGGGCGTGCGGGCACGGCCGACGTCGGCGAACAGCCAGTCGAAGAAGAGAAAGCGATACACCAGGGTGCGCAGGGAGAGCGGTGCAGCGTTGGCGGCGGGTTCCATGCTCCTGTCTTCCTCTGCTCGCGGCTTCGTCATGGGAAACTCCTAGCGGCGCGCCTGGGCCGATCGGTGTGAACGAAGGTCCAGTATGCCGCAAGCGGCACCCCTGTCTGCTTCGTGCCCGCTATCGTGCGCGGCGTCGGCAAGGGCGCGCTTCGGCTTCGAGGTGTGGCGTGCGTGGCGCCGGCGCTGGCGACCTGTCCGCCAGGCGCGGTGTACATGCTGGGCCCCCGTCGACGCACCAGGCCGGCGGGGGCGCTGCCGCACGCGCGCAGCCCATCCTTGCTATAGTTTCCGTTTTCGCGTCTACACGCGTTGTCACGGAATCAATCGAGGAATCAATGAAGAAGCATCTGTTCGCCACCGTCGGCGCCGCCGTCGTGGCTGCCGCCATCCTGGCGCCTGGCGGGGCTGCCGCCCAGGAAGTCGTCCGTATCGGCCATTCGGCCGCCGTCACCGGCCCGGTCGCCTATTTCGGCAAGGATACCGAGAACGGCGCGCGCATGGCGATCGAGGCGCTCAACGCCCGTGGCGTCCAGATCAAGGGCAAGAAGGTCCGTTTCGAACTGGTGGCCGAGGACGACGGCGGCGATCCGAAACAGGCGACCAATGTCGCCCAGAAACTGGTCGACGCCCGCGTCAATGGCGTGGTGGGCCATGAAACCTCGGGCACCACGATCCCGGCCTCGAAAATCTATCACCAGGCCGGTATCCCGCAGATTTCGCCCTCGAGCACGAGCCCGAAATACACGCAGCAGGGTTTCAATACCGCCTTCCGCGTCGTCGCCAACGACGTCCAGCTGGGCCGGGCACTCGGCCACTATGCCGTCAGGGAAATGGGCGCGAAACGCATTGCCGTGATCGACGACCGCACGGCCTACGGCCAGGGCCTGGCGGTGGAGTTCGCGAAAGCCCTGCAGCAACAGGGCGGAACCGTGGTCGCGCGCGAGTTCACCCACGACAAGGCCGCCGATTTCAGCGCCATCCTCACCAAGATCCGCGCCGCCAGGCCCGACCTGGTGTTCTTCGGCGGCATGAGTGCGGTGGCCGGCCCGATGCTGCGCCAGATGAAACAGCTCGGCTTCACGGCCAGGATGATGGGCGGCGACGGCATCTGCTCGGACGAGATCCACAAGCTCTCGGGTGGCGCGATGACCGACGGCCAGGTGTTCTGCGCCGAGGCGGGCGGCGTCGATGCGGCCGGCAAGGCGGCGATGGACAATTTCCGCGCCGCCTACCGCAAGCGCTTCGGCATCGACGTGCAGATCAACGCGCCCTACGCCTATGATGCGGTGATGACGATGGCCGACGCCATGGTCAAAGCCGGCTCGACCGCACCGGCGGCCTACCTGCCGACCCTGGCAAGGACCCGCTACGCGGGCGTGACCGGCCCGATCGCCTTCGACGAGCGGGGGGACATCCGCGACGGCACCATCACCCTGTACACCTTCAAGGGCGGGCGCCGCAGCATGCTGGCGGTGACGAAGTAATCCGCCACGACCGCATTCCTCGAGGGCCGGCATCATGCCGGCCCTTCTTGTTTGCACGGTCGTGAGCCCTCGCGGACGAGGGTGCACCCTACCGTTCGCCCGCCGCCCGCGGAGCCGGGAGAGACGCAACAGTCTCTTTTTTGCTGTTGTGGCTGCTTTGCGCAGCGGTGCTTACTGATTTGCCGCAACAAGCCCCAAGGGCGCTACACTGCACCCATGCGTCATGCGAAGCGCATGATGCGCGATGGATGCCATGGCCTGGAAATGCGCCGACGAGGCGTCGCGAGGGGGGGCAGCATGGACGAAGCACGCGGTGAGCCCGGAGTTGACCGTACCCAGCTGGAGAGCTTGTGGACGCTCGTCGATAATCTCGACGCCTGCTTCTACGTGAAGGACACGAGCGGGCGCTACCTGTTCGCCAACAAGGCACTGGCCGCCGTGTTCGGCGCCGACCCCGCGCAAATCATCGGCCACCCCGACACCGGCTTCGTCGACATGGCGGCCTCCGACATCGGCAGCACCGACCACGCGACCATGACCGACGCTGCCAAGGTCGATGCCGACGAAGTCGTCCAGCTGCGCAGCGGCGAGCGGCGCACCTTCCGTACCGTCAAGCTGCCGCTGTTCGACAAGGAACGCCGCGTGATCGGCCTTTGCGGCATCTCCACCGATATCACGGAACAGCGCCGCGCCGTCAGGGAATTGATCGAGCGAAACGACCTACTCAACGCCATCCTGTCGAATGTCGACGCCGCGATCTACCTGAAGGACGTGGAGGGCCGCTACCTCTACGCCAATGCGCCGGTCCTGGCCCTGTACGACCGGCCGCTGCAGGACCTGGTCGGACGCACGGACGCCGAGCTGATGCCGCCCGAGCTGGCCCAGCGCATTGCCGAGATCGACCGCGAGGTACTGGCCGGCGGCGAGCGCGTGGTGCGGGAGGAAGTCATCGTCGGTGCCGATGGCGCCCGCCACGTTTTCCGTTCGCGCAAGATCCCGCTGCAGTTGCCCGGCCAGCCGATGTGCCTGATCGGCTTCTCGACGGAAATCACCGAGCTGCGCGGCCTGCATACCCGGATCGAGCAGGAACGCATCACCGATTCGCTCACCGGGCTGGCCAACCGCACGATGTTCGAGGCGGCGCTCGAGGAGCAATTGTTGATGTCCAAGCTGGGCGCCCAGCGCCTGCAGCAGTGCAACGTGCCGCTGGCCAGCCTGGCGCGCCTGTCCGGCGACGAGTTCGCCTTTATCCTGCCGCATGCCGAGTCGATCGAGGACGTGGCGCACCAGGTCGAGCAGATCCGCGCCTTCCTGGCCCAACCCTATGCCGTGCTGCGCCAGCCGCTGCACCTGACCTTCAGCGCGGGGATCAGCCTGTCGCGCGGCGGCCGCCACAGCGCCGTCGCGCTGCTGGGACGCGCCGAGGCCGCCATGTACGCGGCCAAGGACAGCGGGCGCGACCAGTACCGCTTCTATTCGCCCCAGCTGGGCTCCACCGTGGCCCAACGTGTCGAGCTCGAGCGCGACCTGCGCGCCGCCGTCGGCTCGAGCGAGTTCGCCCCGGTCTACCAGCCGAAAGTGCGGCGCGACGGCAGCGTCGCCGGCGTCGAGGCGCTGATCCGCTGGAATCGTCCAGGGGTCGGTCTGGTTGCGCCCGATAAATTCATCCCGCTGGCCGAACAGCTGGGCTTGCTGCTGCACCTGGGACGCTGGGTGATCGAGGAAGCCTGCCGCCAGGCGGCGAGCTGGCGAGAGGCCGGGATCGGTACCGTGCCGGTAGCCGTCAATTTATCCACCAGCCAGCTCACCAGCGCCGCCTTGCCGGACTACGTGTTCGACGTCATGCGCGAATACGGCATCGGGCCCGGCTGCCTGGAAATGGAGCTGACCGAATCGATGATGATGTCCGACCCGGATCTTGCGATCGCCATCCTGCACCGCCTGCGCGGCGGCGGGGTGGCATTGTCGATCGACGACTTCGGTACGGGGTTTTCGTCGATGTCCTACCTGCGCCAGCTGCCGGTGCACTACCTGAAGCTCGACCGCTCGTTCGTGAAGAACGTGGCCGACGATCCCAAGGATGCCGACCTGTGTGCCGGCATCATGGCCCTGGCCCACAAGCTCGACATGCACGTGGTGGCCGAAGGCGTGGAGACACGCGAACAGCACCAGGCGCTGGCCGCCTGCGACTGCGACCTGTTCCAGGGCTTCCTGTTCAGCCATCCGCTGCCGGTTGCCGGCGCCACCGAGTTCCTGCGGGCGGCGCGTGCGCGCCACGCCTGAGCGGGGCGAACGGCGACGCTTCAGCGGCCCTCGAGCAGTTCGGTCAACAAGGCAAGGCTGTCCTGCGCCCCCATCTTCGCGGCCGCCTCGCGGATCGATACGCCGGCGGCGTCCGCGAGGCGCGGATCGGCGCCGCGCGCCAGCAGGAGGCGCATGATGTCGACACGGTTGAACATGGCGGCCAGCATGAGCGCGGTCTTGCCGTTCGGACCGGCATTGTCGACACCGGCGCCGTGATCCAGCAGCAGGGTCGCTACCGCCACATCGCCCTTGAAGGCGGCAGCCGCCAGCGGCGTCTGGCCGGCATCGTTGAGCAGTTCGGGGTCGGCACCGTGTTCCAGCAGGACGCGGGCGGTATCGAGGTGACCGTGGTAACAGGCCAGCATCAGCAGGCTGTCGCCGCGCTCGTTGCGCAGCTTGGGCGGCAGGCCACGGGCCAGCAGTGCGGCCAGCTCGTCGCTGTCGCCGGCGCGCGCATGGCCGAACACCCGGCGCACGAAGGCGAGGGTGTCGTCGTCGAGTTCGGCGGGGCTGGCGGCCTTGGGCGGGCTGGACTGCATGCTTCCTTTGCTCATCATGGTCTCGATGGAAGCGTCATTGAAGCACAGCGCGCGAAGAGGCGCCGTTCGCGCGGATGGCTCAATGCAATTGGTGCGCGGTGCGCCCCTGCGCCTGGATGCGGCCAGCTTGTCCTTCGCCCCGGCTTCGGCCTTGGCTTGCGCCCTCGCTTCCGCCTTGGCTTCCGCCTTGGCTTCCGCCTTGGCTTCCGCCTTGGCTTCCGCCTTGGCTTCGGCCTTGGCTTCCGCCTTGGCGGGCGCATGGCGCAGCAGCGGATACGGGTTGATCGCGCCGCCTGTTTCATAGATGCCGTAGTGCAGGTGCGGCGGCGTGCCGGCCGCATTGCCGGTAGTGCCGACATAGCCGAGGATGGTGCCTGGCCGCACGCGCTGGCCGGTTTCGATGTCGGCGTAGCTGTCCAGGTGGGCGTAGTAGTGGCGCTGGCCGCCAGGTCCCAGCACCCACACGACCGTTCCGCCGAGCGAGTTGGTGCCTACACGCAGGACCAGCCCTTCGGTACTGGACGTAATGGCCGTGCCGCGACGCGCGAAAATGTCGATGCCTTCGTGCCTGCGGCCGCCGCCGCGGGCGCCGCCCCAGGTGTCGCGCAGGTCGCGCGCCGCCACGCCGCGCACGGGAACCGGCAGCGCCGTGAGGGCGGGCATCGAAGCCAGGCGTACCGCGTACAGCGCGTTTTCAGCCAGGGGCCGAGCAGGATCCAGGCGGCGGTGGCGATCAGCACCAGCACGAGGGCGCGCAAGAAAGGTCGAAAAGCGCTCATTGAGGAGGGCGGTCGAGGGTGGTTCGTGGTGGACTGCCGCCACGGGCGGCAGGGGGATATCAGGACGCGCGGCGGCCGGCGGGTTGACGCCGGCCGGCCACGCTAACGCAGCCTTCTTGCAGCTGCGCTTCAGGCGAGAGTATAACTAGATTATCAACTGCGCATGCTCAGTTTTCCTTGCCGAGCACGTCCTGGTCGAGGCTCTTGCCTCCCTGCAGGTTGCCGCCCTGACCCGACTGGGAATTCGGGTCACCCGGCGCGCCCTGGCGGCTCTCGCCGGCGCCAGAGCGATTGCCGGTGCCCAGCGCCGGCGTGGTGTCGCCGTCATTCGGTTCGGCCGATTGCCGGTTCAGGTTGCCGCTATCGGCCGCGGCAGGCTTGCCGACGCCGCCATCGCGCACGCCATCGTTGAGCTTGCCGGTGGTCCCGGTCACGCCGGCGACACTGGTACCTACGCCGCTGATTTCATCGTAGTTACGGCCTTTCATGCCTTTGCCCTTGTTTTCACCCATGCTTGCCTCCTGCTTGTATGAATTGGTTCCTTCATAGTAGCGCCAGCCTGCGCGGGGACAATAGGAGCAGGTGTGGCGGCCGTGTAGGAGGCGTCGGACGGTACGAGGTCTGGCACGATTGAGACGAGTCCATGCCTGGACCAGGACGAATGCTTTACTGAAGACCCGCTCCAGCGCATACTGCTTGCCTTTGTGACACTCTTCGCGGAGAAAGACCCATGTCCTACATGTTGCTGATTCACGAACCGGTGGGCCAGCGTGCCACGCGCACGGAAGACGAGGGGCGCGCCCTGTACCAGCGCATGCTCGACTTCGGCGCCGCGCTGCAGCGCGAGGGCGTGCTGGTGGCGGCGCAGTCGCTCGCGCCCTTGACGCGCGCTACCCGGGTAACAAAAAGAAGCCGGCAAGGCGCGCATGCTCGATGGACCGTTTGCGGAAGCCAAGGAAATGATCGGCGGCTTCTACCATGTCGACGTGGCCACGCATGAGGAAGCGGTGGCACTGGCCGCGCGCTGCCCGGCTGCCGAGTGGGCCACCGTCGAGGTGCGCGCGCTGGCGCCGTGCTACGAGGCCTGACGCGGGCAGAGATATTTTTCATGTTTTTCGTGGCGCATGTCGATTTCCTGTGCTGCCCTTCGTCGTGTCATCGAAACCCGGCAAACCGCGGCTGCCGCTGACACCGGGCTGAACCGTACACCACAGGAGAATCGACATGCGCTTCATGATCATCGTCAAGGCCACCCCCGAATCCGAAGCCGGCGCCATGCCGGCGGAAAGCCTGCTTCATGCGATGGGCGAATACCACCAGGAGCTGGCGCGTGCCGGTGTCCTGCTCGACGCCAACGGCCTGCACCCGAGCAGCCGCGGCTGGCGTATCCGCTACCAGGGCAAGGAACGCAGGGTCATCGACGGCCCGTTCACGGAATCGAAGGAAATGATCGCCGGCTACACCATGATCGGCGTGCGCAGCCGCGAGGAAGCGCTCGAATGGGCACGGCGCTTCCCGAACCCGCGCGGCCAGGGCCTCGACGCAGAAATCGAGGTGCGCCAGGTATTCGAACTCGACGATTTCGCCCAGACCGAAGCGCTCGAGCGTTTCCGCGAACTTGAAGACACCACCACCACGAAAGGATAAGACCATGCACAAGCAAATATTCGTCAACCTCCCCGTGCGCGACCTGGCGCGCAGCCGCGCCTTTTTCGCCAGCCTGGGTTTCGAATTCAACCCCCAGTTCAGCAACGACGACGCGGCCTGCATGATCATCGGCGAGAACATCTACGCGATGCTGCTGGTCGAGCGCTTCTTCCAGACCTTTACGGACAAGCCGGTGGCGAACGCGCGCGAGACGACCGAGGTGCTCACCTGCCTGTCGTGCGAGAGCCGGGAGGAAGTCGATGCCCTCGTGGCCAAGGCGCTCGCCGCCGGCGGCCGGGCGCCGAACCCGAAACAGGATCACGGCTTCATGTACGGCCACGGCTTCGAGGACCTCGATGGCCATGTCTGGGAGCTGTCCCTGGATGGACATGAGCCAGGTGCCGGCCGACATCGCGTCACAAGGCTGATGGCCGCGCAGGTCGATACGGCCATCGCCGCCGTCTGGCGGATCGAGTCGGCGAAAATCGTCGCCGGCGTCGCGAGCCTTGTGCGCGACATCGGCCTGGCCGAGGAACTGGCCGGCGACGCCCCTGGTTGCCGCGCTGGAGACCTGACCGGGGCAGGGCGTGCCGGACAATCCGGGAGCGTGGCTGATGCGTACCGCGAAGAACGCCGCGCTCGACCGCCTGCGCCGCGATAAATCTCTCCGGGAAAAGCTGCAGCAGATCGGCCTCGACCTGGAAGCACAGGAGGCCCTGATCGTGCCCGATTTCGTCGACGGCCTCGATGCCGCCCGCAACGACATCATCGGCGACGACTTGCTGCGCCTGATGTTCACTGCCTGCCACCCGGTGCTGTCCCTGGACGCGCGGGTGGCGCTCACGCTCAGGCTGCTCGGCGGCCTCTCCACGGCCGAGATCGCGCGCGCCTTCCTGGTGCCGGAAGCGACGGTCGCCCAGCGCCTGGTGCGGGCCAAGCGCACGCTCGGCCAGGCGCGCGTGCCCTTCGAGTTGCCGCCGCCCGGCGAACTGCACGAGCGGCTCGAGGCGGTGCTCGAAGTGGTGTATCTCGTCTTCAATGAAGGCTATACCGCCACCAGCGGCGCCGAATGGATGCGCCCGGCGCTGGTCGAGGAAGCGCTGCGCCTGGGACGCATGCTGGCGGAACTGGCGCCCTACGAATCCGAAGCCCGGGGACTGGTGGCGCTGATGGAATTGCAGGCCTCGCGCATGCACGCGCGCGTCGACGGCGCCGGGCGGCCGGTGCTGCTGCTCGACCAGGACCGCTCGCGCTGGGACGGCATCCTGATCCGGCGCGGGCTGGCGGCGCTGGCGCGCGCGCAACAGCCGGTAACACGGCGCGGACCGTACACGCTGCAAGCGGCGATCGCCGCCTGCCACGCGCGCGCACGCAGCGCTGCCCAGACCGACTGGAACGAGATTGCCCGGCTGTACGGCGAACTGGCCGAGGCCGCGCCGTCGCCGGTGGTGGAACTGAACCGGGCGGTGGCCGTCGGGATGGCCAGGGGGCCGGCGGCCGGGCTGGCGCTGGTCGATGCGCTGGCGCGGGACGGGGCACTGCGCGATTATCAATGGCTGCCGAGCGTGCGCGGGGATTTCACGGAAAAGCTGGGACGGCGGCGGGAAGCGGCCGCCGAGTTTTCCCGTGCCGCGGGGTTGGCGGCGAATGCGCGCGAGCGGGCCCTGCTGGAAGAACGCGCACGCGTGATCGGCGCAAGTGCCGATGGCCGGGAGCCGGATCGCTGAAGCCCGGCTGCCGTGCCTACCAGGCTGGGGTCAGGTCTGACATTTGGACACGGGCCCAGCTGTGGGCTTTTGTGAGCGATGCAAGAGCAGAGTTCGTGTCCATTTGTCAGACCTGACCCCAGCATTTTCACGTGACATTCAGACACGGGCCCAGCTGTGGGCTTTTGTGGGCGATGCAAGAGCAGAGTTCGTGTCCATTTGTCAGACCTGACCCCAGCATTTTCACGAACAAACTGATCGGAAGCCAAAGGATGGCGCGCTTCGCGAAAGGTATTGGGATACTCCTGCTGGCAGCAATCTGTTTCGCTGTGGGCGCGATCACGGCGGTGGTCAAGCATTGGGATCAGCCGCTCGTGCACGTGGCCATCGAGAATGACAGCGGCAACGATCTGAGCGGACTGATACTGAAGCACGCGTCGAGCAGCAACAGTAGCACGGTTACCCTGCCGGCCCTGAAAGCGGGGCAGTCCACCAGGCTCTACTTTGTTGTCGCAGGCGAAGTCGGGTACGAGATCGAAGCGCGTTTCCCTGATGGGCAGATCGCAACAAGTGAAGACGGGTACGTGGAGCGAGGAACCTCGGTCCACGAGGTGATCGGCAAGAGTGATGATGGAAGGCCGGCGATCCGCCTGATCGACTAGGCGCGGGCGCACAGCCAGTCCGGGCAAGCCGCTCGATTGCAGCGCGCCGGACGTTGCATGCCAGGGAGCAGGTTCGAACGACAAGCGGGCGACCCAGGTGCTGCCGGATGGCTGCCATGTCACGCAAGACGGAAGCGTTGGCCGTTCCCGTCCTGCATGCCTCGTGCATTAACGCTGCCAGCCGCGCCCGCGCGCGGCGCGTTCGGCCTGCGCGTCCAGCGCCTCGCCCGCGATGCGTTCGTCGATCGCTTCCAGCACGGCGGCCGGGGTCTGGCTGGCGGCCTGGCGGTACTCTCCCGCTGCCGGTGCCGCCGGTTTCCTTCAGCACCGGGATGCGCCAGGCGTCGCCCTCGCGGCAGGCCAGGCCCGCGCTGCCGGGCAGCTGGAAGCTGCGGCAATAGCTGCCGTCCTTGCTGGCGAAGCTGGTGCCGATGCGCACCTGCGCGCTGCCCTGTTCGCTCGCCAGTTGCTGCGTCAAGGCCGTCGCCAGCGGGGGCCTGGGCGACGAGGCGGCCACCGGCATCGGCAACAAACTGGCCGTCGGAGCGGCCGCCCAGCATGATGCTGCCGGCGAGGACGCCGATCACCAGTGCGGCGGCCATGCCGCCCCATTGCGCCCAGCTCGAGCGTGGCGCGGACACGGTTGCCTGCCTGGCCGCAGGCTGGGCCGCCTGGCTGGCCCGCGCGGCGCGGGCTTCCTCGAGCGAATGCACGGGGGCCGGCCGCGGCGGCACCAGGCGCTCGGGCACCGGCTCATCGAGCACCCCGGCAAAGGCGGCGAACACGTCGGCGCGCAGGGCGCGGTGGCGTTCGACGGCGGCGGCGACGGCCGGGTCTTCGCGTAGGGCGCGTTCGACGGCGCTGCGCTCGGGTTCGGCCAGTTCGCCATCGGCATAGGCCATCAGGATTTCGTCGGAAAAATTCATTTCACGGTCCTCGTTTGATCGGACAACAGTTTTTGCAAGGCCTCGCGCGCCCGTGCCAGCCGGCTCGTGAGCGTGCCCATCGGGATGTCCAGCACCTCGGCCGCCTCCTTGTAGGGCAGGCCGTCGACCAGCACCAGCGCGATGACGACGCGGTGCTCCTCGGGCAGCAGGCTCATCGCCTTCTGGATCGCCAGGCGCTGCTGGTGGGCCTCGGCGAAATCGTCGCCGACATGCTCGCCTTCTTCCTCGGGTGCGAACACCTGGTCGCGCCGCGTGCGGCTGCGCACCTCGTCGATCCAGGCATTCCTGACGATCCTGAACATCCAGCTGTCCAGGCGCGTGCCTTCGGCATACTGCTCGCTGCGGCCGAGGGCGCGTTCGACGGCGATCTGGACCAGGTCGTCGGCATCTTCCCGGTGGAAGGTGATCGAGCGCGCGAAACGGCGCAGCCGAGGCAGGAGGGCGGCTATTTCGGTGGCAAACATGGGTTTGGTGTGGCTCACATGAATTAAACGAGGAAGCGGGGGATTTTATTCCATCTCTCAAACGTTTTTCTTCAAGACATGCTGTCTACTTTATGATCGTTACCATGAAACCGAACCATTTCCTCCCTCCCGCGCTCTTCGCCGCCTGCCTGCTCGGCTGGCCGGCGGCCCATGCCCAGTTGCGCCTGCCGTCGCTGAACCTGCCGCAGCCGCTGGGCCAGGGGCGACCTGAACGGCCTGGCGCGTCCGGCCGAGCGCCTGCTCGACCGCGTCGTGCCGGGCGACCTGCGCGCGCTGCGCCTGGGTCAGCTAGAGACCCTGCTGCAGCGCCACCCCGACTTGCTGGAAGCCGACCCGCGCGGCGAGCCGGCCGTGCGCGGCGAAATCCTCGCCAATTCCCCCTCCGATGCCGCCCTGCGTGCCGCGGCGGGAATGGGTCTGGTCGTGGCGCGCCAGGAGCGCTTCGAGGAGCTCGGCGAGACGCTGGTGACGCTGCGGGTGCCGGCCGGCGTGTCGACGGCGTCGGCACTCGAGCGCCTGCGCGCACTCGACCCCGCCGGCTCCTATGACTTCAACCATATTTATACGGGCAGCGCGTCCGGCATGGCGCCCGCTGGCAGCGCCAGCGCCAGCGCCGGCGTCGATGCAGCGGCTTCGCGTCCGGGCGCCCAACGCGGCCTGGCGCTCGGCCTGGTCGACAGCGGCGTCGACGTGGCGCACGAAGTATTCGCCGGCAGCGCCATCGAGCGCCATGGCTGCGGCGGCGCCAGTCATCCGGCACCGCACGGCACCGCCGTGGCGGCGCTGATGGTGGGCGAATCTGGGCGCTTTCGCGGGGCCGCGCCGGGAGCGCGCCTGTACGCAGCCGATATCTATTGCGACAGCCCGACCGGCGGCTCGGCGGCGACCATCGCCGATGCGCTCGGGTGGATGGCCAAACAAAAGATAGGGGTCATCAACATCAGTCTGGTCGGGCCTGCCAACGCGACCCTCGAGCGTGTCGTCGCGGCCATGGTCGGGCGCGGGCACCTGCTGGTGGCGGCCGTTGGCAACGACGGCCCGGCCGCGCCGCCGCTGTACCCGGCAAGCTACCCGGGTGTCGTCGGCGTCACCGGCGTCGATGCGCGCGGGCGGCCCTTGCCCGAAGCAGGACGCGGCCCGCAAGTGATGTTTGCCGCCCCGGGCAGCCAGATGGTGAGCGCCGCCATCGGCTCTCCGCCGTACCGGCAGGTGCGCGGCACCTCGTTCGCCGCACCGCTGGTGGCGGCTGCTGGCGCCGTCGCTGCCCACGCCCGGCAGGCCGGAGGCGGCGCGCGCGGTCGAGGCGCTGGCGAAGGCGGCAACGCGCCCCGACAACGCTGCGGTCAGCAATATTGTCGGCCATGGCGTCGTCGGTGCCGGGCTGCGCATCGACCCGGCGCGCCTGCGCTGAAAAAATATGTGCAAATATTTTCGCGGTGACGGAATAAACCGCCGAGCCCGTTCGTTTTCCTGATATCGGCGCCGGATTGTCCGCGCCACTTTCAGGAGAAACCATCATGCAAACCAAGAACATCGTCCGTCACCTTGCCCTCGCCCTGTCCTTGAGCTTCGCCGCTTCCGCCCACGCCCAGTTGCTGGGTGGCGGTGACCTCGGCGGCGGCCTGGGCGGCTCGGTCGGCGGCATGCTCGGCGGCGCGGGCAATATGGGTGGCCGCATGGGCGGCGTCGAGACCGTCACCCGCGGCACCGGTTCGCTGCTGGAAGGGCGCGCAGCGCAGCGCCAGGCTGGCGCCGATGCACGCGGCAACGGCAGCGCGAATGGCGGTGCCAAGGCAGGCGGCCTGGTCGGTGGCAACGCCGCCGGCGACGCAGTCACTTCGGTGAACGGCGTGACGGTGGTGGGCGGCGGCATCAACCGCTCCGCCGGCGGACTTGCCGGCTCGGCGACGGGTAGCGGCAATGGCTCGGCCAACGCTTCCTCGTCCGGCGCGGCCGGCGCGCCAACGGGCCTGGCCGGTAGCCTGGACCGTGCGGGATCGCTTGTGAACGGCAGCGTCACGGGAGGCGGCGACGCCGCGGGCAACGCCGGCCTGACAGGCAAGCTCGGCCGTGCAGGTGCCGACCTGGCGGGCAATGCCGGAGGAGCAGGCAATGGTGCCGCAGCGGGTAACGGTGCCTCAGCCGAGGGCGCGAAGGGGGGCACGCCCAGCCTGGCCGGTGGTCTTGGCCGCGGCGGCTCTGTCCTCGGCGGCGCCACGGCAACGGGCAATGGCGCAGCCAGCGGCTCGGGCGCCGCCGCCGGCCAGGCCAGCGGCAGCCGCGACGTCGCCGTGACGGGCAGCCGCAACGGTGCGAGCGGTAGCGTGACGGGCGGCGGCAGCGGCAGCGGCAGCGCCTCGGTCGCGCTCGAGCCGGGCGTGTCGGCAGGCCAGGTGCGCAGTGCGGCAGGTTCGGCAGTGGGCAGCGCACGCGCCTCGGCGGCACCGGTCGTGGACGGCGTCCGTAGCCAGGCCGGCGCAACCCGCCACTACGCCGCGGCCACCGCTGCCAACGCCCGTGCCACCGGCAGTACCGCTGCCGGCTCGGCTGTCGGCGCAGCCAAGGGTGTGGCGAACCGTGCGGCGTCGACCAGGCTGCCGGTGGGCGTCGATGCGGGCGGTTCCGTGGCCGCAGGCGGCAATGCAAGCGGCTCCGGCTCGAACTAAGGTATCGTCAAACCGGCATTGAACTCGCGCCCGGCTTGTTGGCCGGGCGTGTTTTTCATGCTGTCGAGAGGCTGGCCAGCAGGACGGCAGCCAGGCATCGAATCTGGTGTTTCCCTGGTCTTCACTCCACCCAGCTGAACCCATCCCGCGCCAGCAGCGCGAACGACTCCGGCGGCCCCCACGACCCCGCCGCATAGGCATGCGGCTTCTCGGCCAGCGTTGCCCAGCCGTCGATGATCGGGTCGGCCCATTCCCAGGCCGCCTCCAGTTCGTCGCGGCGCATGAAGTGGGTCAGGCGGCCGCGCACGACGTCGATCAGCAGGCGTTCGTAGGCTTCGGCGCGGCGCTGCTGGAAGGCCGATTGCAGGTCGAGGTTGAGCGCCACCTGCTGCATCTGCATGCCGCTGCCCGGCTCCTTGGCCATGATCTGCAGCTTGATCGCTTCCTCAGGCTGGAGCTCGATCACGAGGCGGTTGGCCACGGTAACCGATGCCGAACCAGGCGCGCTGCCCGAGGCGCCAGGGAAGAGCGGGAAGGGCGGGTTGGCGAATTCGATGACGATCTTCGACGAGCGGCGCGCCATGCGCTTGCCGGTGCGCAGGTAGAAGGGCACTTTCGACCAGCGCCAGGTGTCGATGTGGGCGCGCAGGGCGACGAAAGTCTCGGTGTTCGAACCCGCCGGCACGTTGCGCTCTTCCAGGTAACCCGGCACTTCCTGGTTGCCGGAGACGCCGTGGCCGTACTGGCCGCGCACGGTGTCGCGCGCGATGTCGGCCAGGCGAAAGCGCCGCAGCGAGCGCAGCACCTTCAGCTTCTCGTCGCGCACCGCGTCCGGCGAGAGCGAAGTCGGCGGCTCCATGGCGACGATGCACAAGAGCTGCAGCAGGTGGTTCTGCACCATGTCGCGCATCGCGCCGGTGCTGTCATAAAAGCCCGCGCGGCTGCCCACGCCGACTTCCTCGGCCACCGTGATCTGCACGCTCGAGATATTCGGCGCGCGCCAGATCGGTTCCAGGATCGAATTCCCGAAGCGCAGCACCATCAGGTTCTGCACGGTCTCCTTGCCCAGGTAATGGTCGATGCGGTAGATCTGCGACTCGGCGAAATGGCGGCCGACGGCTTCGTTGATCTCGCGGGCCGAGGCCAGGTCGCGCCCGAGCGGCTTTTCCAGCACCACGCGCGCGTGGGCGTCGACCAGGCCGGCGCCGGCGAGCTTCTCGCAGATGAGCGTGAACAGCGAAGGCGCGGTGGCCAGGTAGAACACGCGCTGGGCACCGGGGCGCGACGCGGCGGCCAGGCTGGAAAAGTCGGGCGCGGCCTGCACGTCGAGCACGACATACTCGAGCAGCTGCAGGAAGCCGTCCCAGGTCTTGTCGTTGAAGTTTTCCTTCGCGATGAAGTCGCGCGAATTTTCTTCGACGTGGGCGAGGTAGGCCTCGCGCGCCAACGGCTGGCGGCCGGTCGACAGGATGCGGGTCGAGGGCGGCAGGTTGCCATGCAGGTAAGCCATGTACAAGGCCGGCAGCAGCTTGCGCATGGCCAGGTCGCCCATGCCGCCGAAGATGGTCATGTCGAGTGGGAGGTCGGTATCGGGCGCGGTCGTTTGGGTCACGGTCTGGGCTCACATAATCGTCCGCCTGGTGAGGGCGGACATGTTGGACATGTCAATTACTATAGCCTAGATCGCAAGCTTGGTGAAAAGGGCAGACTGGCTGGATTGCTTATGCCCGCAGCGAATGTTCATATGGGAATTCAGTCGTTCTTGCATGAAAGCACATGCCATATACTCCACGGCTCGCATACGTCCCTGTTGGAGAAGCACATGTCATCCCGCCGCACCGTTCTCGCCTGCGCCCTCGCGCTGTCCGTCCAGTTTGCCTTTGCCGGCGCCGCCCGGGCCGACCAGCTGGCCGATATCAGGAAGAAGGGCGAGATCGTCTTCGGCGTGCTCGGCACCGATGAGCCGAACAGCTTCATCGATCCGAAGACGCGCGAACTGGTCGGCTACGAGATCGATATCGCCAAAGCAGTGGCGAAAAAGATCGGCGTCAAGCCGGTCTTCAAGCAGATGTCGGTAGCCGCGCGCATTCCCGAGCTGCAGCAGGGCCATGTCGATGTGCTGGCGGCCACGCTGACCCATAACAAGGAGCGCGAGTCCCAGGTCGATTTCGCGCTGACCCATTTCGTCACCGGCTCGAAAGTCATGGTGCGCGCCGCCAGCGGCGTGAACGCGCTGCCTCAGCTGGCCGGCAAGAAGGTTGTCACCGTGCGCGGCGGCACCCAGGAATCGAACATCCGCGCGGCCGTGCCGACGGCCACCATCGTCACCTTCGAGAATACCCAGCAGGCCTTCCAGGCCCTGCAGCAGGGCAAGGGCATCGCCTATGTGAACGACGAGTCCTCGCTGCTGGCCGACTACGGCAAGCTCGGCCCGAATGCGAAGAATTTCGTCATCCTGCCGAACAGCATCGGTGTCGAGTCGATCGCGCTCGGCCTGCGCAAGGGCGAAAAAAGCCTGAAGGCGGTGGTTGACGCCACCCTGCGCGAACTGGAAAGCTCGGGTGCGGCCACTACCCTGTTCAACAAATGGTATGGCCCGGGTACCCGCCCGAACATCGCCAGGCGCGCCTTCGCGATCAGCACCGACAAGATCTGACGCCCAGCCAAGCCTGCCGAGTAACAGCCGTTGACGTTTTTCGACCCCGCCATCCTGCAGTCCGGCCAGTACCATGACTGGCTGCTGCAAGGCTTCTTCCTATCCCTCCAACTGCTTGCCGCCAGCTTCGTGCTGGCGCTGCCGCTGGGCGCCGCGCTCGCGCTGATGCGCACGTCGCAGAGCCGCGCGCTGCGCGCCATCGGCGCGTCGGTGGTGGAGGGCGTCCGCAACGTGCCGCTGCTGGCACACCTGCTGTTCTGGTATTTCGCCTTTCCCGAGCTGCTGCCCGAGCCGGTGAAGATGGCGCTCTACGACAGCAATCCCGAAGCCATCTGCGCCACCATCGCCCTGGCGCTCTACAGCGGGGTGCACATGGCCGAGGATATTCGCAGTGGCATCCGCGCCGTCCCCGCCGCGCAGCTGGAAGCGGCCCGCTCGCTGGGCCTGGGCCGCTTCGCCAGCGTGCGCCTGGTGCTGATGCCGCAGGCGATCCGCATCGCCGTGCCGCCGCTGCTGTCGCAAACGGTGAATTTGTGGAAGGACACCAGCGTCGCCACCGTCATTGGCGCGGCCGAGATGATGTACCAGGCCGCGCGCGTGGAGACGGCGACCTTCCGCAGCGCCGAGGCTTTCACGTTTGCCACGCTCGCTTACCTGACGGTGTCGCTGCTGATTTCGCTGGCCGCGCAGCTGTATGCGCGCCGCTTCCCGGTCAGGACGGTGTGAAGATGATTGAACTGATCCAGGATTACTGGCTGTATTTCCTCATCGGGCAGTATCCGAACGGGCCGCTCGGCGGCTTGACGCTGACCGTGCTGCTCTCAGGCGCGGCGCTGCTCCTCGCCATGCCGCTCGGCCTCCTGCTGGGCGTGGCGCGCGTCAGTCCATGGCGCGCCGTGCGCTGGCCGGTTGCGGCGCTGGTGCAGGTCGTACGTGCGCTGCCGCTGCTGCTGGTGGTGTTCTGGGCCTACTTCTTCCTGCCGGCCGTCACGGGTGTGAAAACCGGGCAGGTCACGACCATGCTCATGACGCTGGTGCTGTTCGACGCCGTCTACCTCGCCGAAATCGTCGCGGCCGGCATCCGTTCGCTGCCGAAAGGACAGATGGAAAGCGCGCGTTCGCTGGGCCTGGGCTATGGCGCCGCACTGCGCCTGGTGGTGCTGCCGCAGGCGCTGCGCCACGTGCTGCCGTCGCTCGTCAGCCAGCTGGTGGCCACGATCAAGGCCACCTCGCTGGGCTATATCATCGGCTTGTCGGAAGTCTCCTTCATTGCCACCCAGGTCAACACGCTGGTATTCACCAAGGCGGTGGAGGTCTACCTGGTGCTGGCCCTGACCTACTTCGTGCTGTGCTTTGGCCTGTCGCGCCTGGCCTTCCTGCTCGAGCGGCGCCTGGGCAGCCGCGCCGCACCCGCTTTACATTGACTATGACACCAGAGACTGACACGATGATTGCCCTCACGGGCGTGAACAAGTGGTACGGCGATTACCACGCGCTGAGGGACGTCACCGGGCGCGTTGCGAAGAACGAGGTGGTGGTCGTGTGCGGCCCCTCCGGTTCGGGCAAGTCGACCCTGATCCGTACCCTGAACCGCCTCGAGGAAATCGACGACGGGCGCATCGAGGTCGACGGGCGCGGCATCCACGGCCGCGGGGTCGACGTCAAACGCTGCGCGCCGGCATCGGCTTCGTGTTCCAGCACTTCAACCTGTTTCCGCACCTGACGGCGCTGGAGAACTGCACCCTTGCTCCCGTGAGCCTGAAGCGCGCCGGCAAGGGGGCAAGCCCGTGCCGACGCCATGGAATTGCTGGAGCAGGTGGGCCTGGCCCACAAGGCGGGCGCCTATCCGCACGAGCTGTCGGGCGGGCAGCAACAGCGCGTGGCCATCGCGCGCGCGCTGGCGATGCGCCCGCCGGTCATGCTGTTCGACGAGCCACCAGCGCGCTCGACCCGGAAATGGTGGGCGAGGTGCTGCAGGTGATGCGCCGCCTGGCGCACGGGGGCATGACGATGGTGTGCGTGACCCACGAGATGGGCTTTGCGCGCGACGTGGCCGACCGCGTCTGGTTCATGAGCGAGGGGCGCATCCTCGGAGACGGGCACGCCCGACGCTTTCTTCGGCAATCCGACGCACCCGCGCGCGCAGCAGTTCCTGGCCGATCGCAGCGGGCGCTGAGCCGGGTCTGCCTACAGGTCCAGTTCCACCCAGGTCGGCGCGTGGTCGCTCGGCTTTTCGCGGCCGCGCACGTCGCGGTCGACGCCGGCGCTGCGCAGGGCCGGCGCCAGCGCAGGGCTGAGCAGCAGGTGGTCGATGCGCAGGCCGGCATTGCGGCCGTAGGCATCGCGGAAGTAATCCCAGAAGGTGTAGATCACTTCGTCCGGATGGGTGGCGCGCAGCGCGTCCGTCCAGCCACGGGCCAGCAGGCGCTCGAAGGCGGCGCGCGACTCGGGCCGAAACAGGGCATCCGTCACCCAGCGCTCGGGTTTGTACGCATCGCGCTCGGTCGGGATGACGTTGTAGTCGCCGGCCAGCACGACCGGCGCACCGGTCTCGACCAGCTGGGCGGCGCGCGCAATGAAGCGCTCGAACCAGGCCAGCTTGTAGTCGAACTTCGGGCCCGGCGCCGGATTCCCGTTCGGTAGATACAGGCAGGCAATGACCACTTCCCCGACCACGGCCTCCAGGTAGCGGCTCTGCTCGTCGCTGTCGTCGCCCGGCAGGCCACGCGTGACCTCGACCGGTTCGGTGCCGCGCGCCAGGATCGCCACCCCGTTCCAGCTTTTTTGCCCCTGCCAGATCGCCCCGTAGCCGGCGGCATTGATCTCGGCCAGCGGGAAGCGCTCCTGCGGCGCCTTCAATTCCTGCAGGCAGGCCACGTCCGGCCGGGTCTCTTCCAGCCATTGCAACAGGGCGCCGAGCCGGCTGCCGATGCCATTCACGTTGAAAGTGGCGACACGCATGGTTTCTCCAATCGATGAGCTTGCAGGTTTTGTAACGCAGCCTGTCCGATGGCGGCGCACGGCTAGGAAAATGCACGTGCGCAGCATCTTTTGTTACCGCGAATAAATGTATCTTGGTTGCGACACGGCTGAGTGATTGTGCGCGAGGATTTTTGCAAAATAGATACTATTTGATCTTCATCAAACCCACCATCAATACCGGAGAAACACATGTTCAAATCTTCCCTGCGCGCGTACGTCGCCCCAGCCATCGCTTCCCTGTTGCTGGCCGCCTCGGCTACCGCATCGGCAGGCGAATGGGTACTGGAGCCGCTCGATGTCGAGGGCGTGCTCGTCGAAGCCGTAGGACCCGCCAGCCGCTGCCTGTCGCAGTTCGGCGGCACCATCAGCGGCCATGGCGAGAGCAAGCTGATGGGCGGCAAGGTTGTCTTCATCGCGACCGACTGCATCACGCCGATCCCGCCACTGTTTAACTTCAGCAATGGCAAGTTCATCGTCATGACCACCAGCGGCGACCAGATCTTCGCCAACTACAGCGGCCAGATGGTGCCGACCGGCGAAGGCACCAAGTATGTGTTCTCGGGCGCCACCTTCCAGATCACCGGCGGCACCGGCAAGTTCGCGAAATCGACCGGCGGCGGCCTGCTGACCGGCGGCGAAGACATGGCCACCGGCACCGGCACCATCAAGCTGTCGGGCCGCGCCCTGTACTTCAAGAAGTAATCGGCGCGGGCTGTGTGCCCGGCCGAGCGATAGCGGTGCCATCAGGCGCCGCTTTTTTTGCCCGTGCGCCGAGTCCTACAGCGGCGTCGCCGGTGTGCCTATTGCGGCGTCGTGCCAGAAAGCTATCATCGCCCACACCATTGAACGAGGAGATGAACATGTCCACGAGTACCGACAAGAAGGATGTCAGCGGCCGATCCTGGGACCAGATCACGAAGAACGGCACCAGCAGTGCCGGCAGCATGGGGGTAGGCGGAACCGGCGACAGCGGCAAGCTGGACCGGGGCGACGCCAGCCAGCAGTCCGCCACCCGTACCGACGACCTGCTCGACGACGGCTCGGCGCAGGAAGGGGACCAGCAGGGTTACGCCGGCACGATGGGCGGCCAGGTGCAGACTGGCATGGAAGGCATCGGCAAGGGCGCCGGCAACCGCCAGTCCGCGGGGCAATCCGGCGGCCTGAACCAGCAGGGCGCTGGCGGCATGCGCAGCACCGAGACCGATCGCGACGAGGGCAACTCGGCACGTGAGGACGGCAACCGCTGACGACACCCGGGCTGGCGCGCCCAGGCAGCGCCGGCCCGGGCTTCAGGGCATGGTGCGGCGACGAAGTCCGGGACTATCCCTCAGTGCGGCGCGCGCAAGGTCAGCTTGACGATCTCGCCCGGCCGCCACAGGCGCATGCGCGGCCCCCAACTGCCGGCGCCGCGGCTGATCACGAGCGTCATGTCGCCCACGAGGTGCCGCCCCACGACTTGCGGGAAGCGCTGCGCCACGAGATAGTTGAAGGGCCAGACCTGGCCGCCGTGGGTGTGCCCGGACAGCATCAGGCCGACGCCGTGCGCGGCAGCTTCCCGTATCACCGCGTCGGCCGGAATATGCGACAGCAGGATGGTGGCGCCGCTGGCAGCGCCGCTGGCCACGTCGGGCAGCGGCTGCGCCAGCGTGCGCACGAGGCCGGCGGTGACGTCGCCCCTGGCATGCATCGTGCGGCCGATATCGTCGATGCCGGCCAGGCGCAGCCCCGGTACCAGCGTCACCGCCTCGTCGCGCAGCCAGTGCACGCCGCCGGCCTTGAACTCGGCCATCGTGGTGGCGGCATCGCCGTAGTATTCGTGGTTGCCCGTCACGGCCCAGACGCCCCGTGGCGCGGTGATCCCGTGCAGCACCTCGGCCAGGCGCGCTTCGCCCAGCGGTGCATCGTCGACCTGGTCGCCCAGCAGCAGCACCGCCGAAGGCTGCAGCGCGTTGACCTGCGCCACGCGCGCCTGCATCCAGCCTGAGCGGCGCTGCGCGCCCGGTGCAGATCCGACAGCGCCACCAGCACCGTGCCGTCGAGCCCGAGCGGCAAATCCTTCATCACCACCTCGTATTCGACCACGGCAGGCGCGCGCACGGCCTGGTAGATGGCGAATCCGCTCAGCACCACGCCCGCCAGCGCCGCACCGCCCAGCAGGTGCGAAACGCGCGTGCGCCACCAGAGGCCGAAGCCGGTCGCCAGGTCGACCACCAGCAGGCACAGGGTCATCAGGAACAGGATGCCCAGCCAGGTCAGCGCGAACTGCCCCGGCAGCCAACGCCAGTCGATGGCGCCCGCGCCCGGTGGATGCCCGCCAGGTAGACCAGCCAGACGGCGAGGGCGGCCAGCCACCAACTCCCTGGCGCGACGTTGGCGCGCACAAACGCAATGCGCTGCAGCCGGTGCGCCACATAGAAATGCATCAGGGTACCGACGATGTTGAGGACGATGGAGAACATGGGAACAGGGCGGTCAGCGCAAGGGGAGGTCGACGGAAAGTGGCCGGCGCACGCGTGCGGCGGCCGCTGCGGCACCGATCTTAACTCATCCGGGATTCCCGTGTCGGCATGGACGGGCGGCGCGGCATTGCCGGGCGGCCCGTCCATGCGGGATCCTGCTGGCGCGCCAGGCCACGCCGCCCGGGCGCGCCCGCTCAGCGCGCCAGCGCCTCGGCCAGCGTGGTCGCGCCCGAGTCGACCGCATCGAGCGCCTGGCGCGCCAGGGTGCGGATGCCTTCGTAGGATTTGGCGGCCGCGATGAAGCGGCCGTTGTGGCAGAAGGTCGCGTCCGGCACGCCGGTGACCGCGGCCAGGTCGGCGTCGCGCAAACCGGCCCAGGGCTCGGGCAGGTCGGCACGCGCCTCGAAACTTTCAGCGCTGACCGGCACCGTGTGGATCAGGTAGCGGCTTTCGGCGATGCTGTGGCTGATCACGAACAGCACCTTCGGCATTTCCTTGCGCACGACGGCGGTCCAGGGCAGGGCGGCGTTCTTGAGGAACAGGACGCGGCCGCCTTCGAGGGGCTCGGCGCCGCGCACCTGGTCGAGCGCGAGGATGGCGCCGACGCGGTATTTCACCGAATTGACGATGATGTCGGTGAGCAGGGTCATCGCCTTCCTGAACTGGCCGAGGCGGTAGGCTTCCGTCGGCTCGCCATGGCCCAGGCGTTCTTCGTCGAGCCAGTTCGGGTTGAAGCCCGAAACGACGGCCGAGAGTCCATAGCCGCCGGGAGCGTTCTTGGCCGCGCCGACGTCGGACAAATCGAGGTACTGGACGATGTCGGCGTCGATGGCATAGGCAATCTGCTGGGCTGTCTCCGGGCTCAGCGTGGTGCCCGCGTGGCTGCTTGCGAGCGCAGCGACGCAGCGCGCCCCGTACTCGCGCCAGACCAGGCCGGCGCTGGCGTAGGGCACGCCGCTCGGGCGCGCGCCTGCAAAGCCCTTCTGGTGATGGTCGAAGCGGCCCGTGGCCGGGTCCCAGATGCCGCCGACGTCGATGGCGAAGTCGGCCGACCCGATGATGGCGGGGTCGCGTGTGCGCACGATCTCGCAGTCGGGAAACAGGATGGCCAGTACCGCGACCGCCCAGGCATCATCCGCATGGAACTTGCCTCCATGAGTTACTACCAGCATACGTGCTCCAATATCAGATTGCCGGGTGCGGCACCGTGCCGTGCCCATCGCCTACGATAGCATCCGCGGCGCTTGCGACGCGCGCCAGTCCGGCTGGCGGGGAAAGTGGCTCAGTGGCCAGCCGCGACCGGGACGGAACCGGCGACGCGGGCAACGAAGTCGGCCGTGTGCTCCGGCTGGGTCACCGGCAGCATATGGCCGCCTTCGACCAGTTCCAGCCGCGCACCGGGAATCTTCTCGGCGAGCGCCTGGCCATTCTTGCGCCAGTCGAGGATGGCGTCCTGGCGGCCGTAGAGCACCGCCACCGGCAGCGCCAGTTCGCCATAGCGCGCCTCAAGCTGCGGCAGGCGCAGCGGTATCGCTTGCATGTCGCTCGACGCTGCCAGAAAGGCGCGCGGACGCAGGCCCAGCAGGCCGCCGCCCTTGACGGCGAAGTCGCGCGGCGCCGCTTCCGGGGAAAACACGGCGGCCAACACCTTCTTGCTGCCGGCAATCGAGGCTGGGGTGGCCAGGGTCCAGGCGAACAGGCTGCGCAGCCATCCGGTCTCGATCGTCAGGGCGCGGAACGCTGCCGGCGCCGTTTCGGGCGCGTGCGACAGCGGCGCCACCAGCGCCAGCGCGCCGACCGACGCCGGATGCTCGAGCGCCAGCGCCAGCGCGATCGCGCCGCCCAGCGAGTGGCCGGCAACGACCGGACGCACCAGCTTCAGCTGGGCAATGAGGGCGGCCAGCGCCGCGGCCTGGGCCGAGACGTCGGCGCCGGCACCGGGGCCCCGCAGCGAGTGGCCCGAGCCCGGGCGGTCGACCACGATCACGCGGAAATGCGCGGCCAGTTGCTGCGCCACGCCGTAGTCGAAGTGGGCACCCTGGCCGCCCAGCCCGTGCACCAGCAGGATCGCCGGGCGGTCGGCGTCAGTCTCGCCCAGTTCGCGAACGTGCAGGCGCGCGCCCGGCACCTCGACGAAGCGCCCGCGCGGCGGCAGGAAGCCTTCGATGCGGCGTGCGGTGCGGGCGCTGAAGAAGGCCAGGCCCAGCAAGATCAACAGGGTCAGGCCGAGGGCAAACAGGAGTACGTTCATCGGGAAGCGGCTTTCTTGAGTAGGCGCCAGTAGTGCACGGGCGCCAGGCGTTTCGAGGAGGGAGACGATTTTGGCGTCGGTGCCGACGAGGATGCGCGCGGCGCGCGCCTCGATGCCGCGGGCGATGATTTCTCCGGCGGCCTCGGGTGGCAACCGCAGCAGTCGCTCGGCCAGGCGGCGTCCGCGTTCGACATCTTCAAGCGGGGTGCCAGCGGGCACCGGGCGCTGCGCGCGATCGCCGTGGTCACGCCGCCCGGATGGACGACGCTGACGCCGACGGTGCTGCCTTCAAGCTCGTGGCGCAGCGCGTTGGAAAAGCCGCGCACCGCGAACTTGCTGCTCGAATAGGCCACCTGGCCCGGCGGCGAGACGATGCCATAGATGCTCGACACGTTGACGATGCGGGCCTCGTCGCTGGCGCGCAGCAGCGGCAGGAAGGCGCGCGTCATGCGCACCACGCCGCCGAAATTGATCTCCATGAGCCAGTCGAAATCGGCCTCGCTCACCTGTTCGAAGCTGCCGCCCGTGGCGACGCCGGCATTGTTGACCAGGACGTCGAGGCGCTTGTGGGCGGCGTGGATGGCGGGCGGCAGGGCGCGCACGGCCTCGCGGTCGGCCACGTCCAGCACATGGGTGGTCACGCGCACGCCCCGGGTGCCGAGCATCCAGGCACTCTCCTCCAGGCCGGCGGCGTCGATGTCGCATAGCGCCAGGTGGCAGCCGCGGCGGGCGAGGGCGACGGCGGTGGCGCGGCCGATGCCGCTGCCGGCACCGGTGACCAGGGCGACACGGTTCGTGAGGTTCACGGCATGCCTCCTTTCGCACCGAAGCGCATGACGCCGTCGGCAATCCGCCCGAAGCGGATGGTGAACATGTCTTGCAGGTAGTTCTGGTAGACCTGCCAGGGCCGGCGCGAACCCTGCTTCGGCAGCAGGCTTGCCGCCCGCTGCACGTAGCCCGAGGTGAAGCTGAGGAAGGGTTCCGGCTGCACGCCCGCTTCGCGCCGCACCACGGCGATGTCCACGCGATGCTTGTCCATGTACTTCAGCAGGCGGCAGACGTAGCCGGCCGTCAGGTCGGCCTTCAGGGTCCAGGAAGCGTTCGTGTAGCCAAAGGTCATGACGCTGTTGGGCATGTCGCTCAGCATCATGCCCTTGTACGACATGGCGGCACTTGGGTCGAAGGGCAGGCCGTCGACCGTGATCGTCGCGCCGCCCAGCACTCTCAGCGACAGGCCGGTTGCCAGCACCACCACGTCGGCTTCGAGCACGCGCCCCGAAGCGAGCACGATGCCGCTTTCATTGAAGCGGGCGATGTGGTCGGTCACGACTTCAGCCTGGCCGCGGCGAATCGCCCGGAACAGGTCGCCGTCCGGTACCACGCAGACGCGCTGGTCCCAGGGCTTGTAGCTTGGGGTGAAATGGGTGGCGACATCGAAGTCGGGCCCCAGCTGGTGGCGCGCCATCTCGACGATCTTCTTCTTCGCCAGCTCCGGTTTGCTGCGGGCGAGGCGGTACAGCAGCATGCTTTCCAGGATCACGCGCCAGCGCGTGGCCCAGTAGGCCAGTTTCGGCGGCAGGTGCCGCTGCAGGCGCTGCGCAAAACGGTATTCCGACGGGCGCGCCACCACATAGGTGGGCGTACGCTGGAGCATCGTCACGTGTGCGCCCTGTGCGGCCATCGCCGGCACCAGCGTGACGGCGGTGGCGCCGCTGCCGATCACGACCACGCGCTTGCCGGCGTAGTCCAGGTCCCCGGGCCAGAACTGCGGCTGCACGATGCGTCCGCGGTAAGCCTCTTCACCCTCGAAACGCGGCCGGTAGGCCTGGTCGTAGTCGTAGTAGCCGCTGCACATGTGGAGAAAACGGGTACGCAGCCGGCGCGTTTCGCCGCTCGGACCATGCTCGGCGTCGACCGTCCAGCAGGCATCTGCGCTCGACCAGGTCACGCGCACCACCTTGTGGTGGAAGCGGATGTGCGGCTCGATGCCGTGGCTGGCGGCGGTCTCGCGGATGTAGGCGCGGATCGCCGGGCCGTCGGCGATGGCTTTCGCGTCCAGCCAGGCTTGAAGCCGTAGCCGAGCGTGTACATGTCGGAGTCGGAGCGGATGCCGGGGTAGCGGAACAGGTCCCAGGTGCCGCCGATGGCGCCGCGCGCCTCGAGGATGGCGTAGCGCTTGCCGGGGCAGCGTTCCTGCAGCATGGCCGCGGCGCCGATGCCCGACAGCCCGGCGCCGACGATCAGCACGTCGAGGGGCGCGTCGTGATGCAATCCGGCCTGGGTCGCAGTGCCGGAGGATTGCGGGGTCAACATGGTGTCTCGAATTGTATTTTTAATGAAGTGACACTGTACATTGTCACTTTCTGACTGACAAGCAAATGTGTCAAAATGGGGCCATGACTCCTGACACACCTGTTGCGCGCGCCTACCGCGGCGTCTCCCCGAGGAGCGCCGTGCCCAGCGCCGCGCCCGGCTGATCGCCGCCGCGCTGGCCGTGTATGGCGCACGCGGCTATCGCCAGGCCACCGTCAAGGCCGTGTGCGAAGCGGCAGGGCTGACCGAACGCTATTTCTATGAGTCTTTCGACAACAGCGAAGCGCTGCTGGTCACCTGCTTCAATACCGTCACCTATGGCGTCTTCGGCGAGATCACCGCGGCAGCGCGGGCCGCGGGCCGCGGCCGCGTGGCCCGCGCCCGCGCCATGCTCGCGGCCTACTTCGCGGCGCTGCAGCGCGATCCGGCTTCGGGCGCGTCTTCCTGGTCGAGATCCGCGGCGTGAGCCGGGAAGTGGACAGGGCCTTCGACGCGGCCTCTGCGGGCGATCGGCGCCGCCGTCGCGCGCGAGCTTGCCGCACCGGCAAGGGGGACGGACGCGCCTGGCCCGCCGGCGAGCCCCGCCGACTCCCTGCTGCAGGCCGGCGTGGTCGGCGGTGTCATGCACATTGCCCTGCACTGGATCGACGACGGCTACCAGCCGCCGCTGGCCGAGGTCACCGAAACCGCGCTGCGCCCGGGCATGGTGCTTGCCCGGCCATCGCCGGCGGCGGGGAGGGCGCCGGCATGAGCGGCCGGGCACGCCTTCATTCCACATGCGCCCGGGTGCGCCGGTGGCGCGCTCCCGTGCTAGGGTGCAATTGTTGGTCAAAAGCAATATGAGGGTGACTTGTACAGCAAACTGAACAAATTCCTGCCAGGCGGCCTCGCCACCCAGCTCGCCCCTGGCGTTCTCGCTGCTGTCGATCGTCCTGACGGTGGCGCTGGTCACGCTCGTCGAGCGGCGCGCGATCCTGGACGCCGAGAACGCGATCGGCCAGGGTCTCGCCGACCTGGCCGCCCAGACCTCCGACAAGCTCGAGCGCGGCATGTTCGAGCGCTACCGCGAAGTGGCGCTGATGGCCGCGCAGCCCGCGCTCACCGACCCGAACACCGACGGCGCCGCCCTGGCACGCGCGCTGGCGCGCGTGCAGCAGAGCTACAGCTACTACGAATGGATCGGCGTGGTCGGCGTCGACGGCAAGGTGCGCGCTACCGGCAACGGCCTGCTGGTCGGCGCGGATGTGTCGGCACGCCCGTGGTTCCGCGAAGGCTTGCTCGACGGCTATGTCGGCGACGTCCACGAGGCGGTGCTGCTGGCCAGGCTGCTGCCGACCCAGGCCGAGCCGCGCCGCTTCGTCGACCTGTCCTTTCCCTTCGCTGATGCGAGCGGCAAGATCCGCGGCGTGCTCGGCACCCACCTGTCGTGGAACTGGGCGCGCGAAGTCGAGCGTTCGGTGGTGGGTTCGGTCGCGCGCCGCAGCCCGGTCGATACCCTGATCCTCGACCGCACCGGGCGCGTGCTGCTGGGACCGTCGAACCTGCTCGATCGCCGCCTCACCTGGGCAGCCTGTACCGCGCCGCCACCGAGCGCCAGGGCGGGTTCGTGCTCGAGCGCTGGCGCGACGGGCGCGACTACGTGGTCGGCTACCACCGGGCAATGGCTATGCCAATTACCGCGGACTGGGCTGGACCGTGCTGGTGCGCCAGGACGTCGACAGCGCCTATGCGCCGGTGCGCGCCATGCGCCGCTACATGCTCTGGTGCGGGGTCGCCCTGGCGCTGGTGTTTTCGCTGGCCGGCGTGGCGCTGGCGCGCCGCATCACGCGCCCGCTCGAGCGCCTGACCAGCGCGGCCAGCGCGCTCAAGGACGGGGCGGCGCCGCTGGTGCCGCAGGCCGGCGGCTATGCCGAGGTGCGCGCGCTGCGCGAGTCGCTCAACACCGGTGACGGACCTCGAGGCGCGCCGCAGCCAGTTGCAGCAACTGAACGGCACGCTCGAGGTGCTGGTCGAGGCGCGCACCCACGAACTGCGCGGCGCCACGGAGAAAGTGCAGGCCAGCGAAGCGCGCATCCGCGCCATCGTCGACGCCTCGCAGGATGCCTTCATCGCCGCCGACCTCGAGGGCCGCATCAAGGAATGGAACAGCCAGGCCGAAGCCCTGCTGGGCTGGCGCCGCCACGAGGCGATCGGGCATGACCTGGTGGAATTGATGCTGCCGGAACGCTTCCGCCCGCCTGAATCGGCGCCCATGCTGGCGTTCGTGGAAAACGGGCAGCAGGGCATGCTGGGCGAGCGTATCGAGCGCGTCGTCACCGACCGCCACGGCCTGGAAATTCCGGTGGAAATGAGCACCAGCCTGACCGGGGCGGGCGCGGCGGCGGTCTTCAGCATCTTCCTGCGCGATATCACCGAACGCAAACGGATCGACCAGATGAAGAACGAGTTCGTCGGCACCGTCTCGCACGAATTGCGCACGCCGCTGACCTCGATCCGCGCCTCGCTGGCGCTGCTCGCCGAGGGCGCGCTGGGCCAGTTGCCGCTCGATGTGCAGGAGGTGATCGAGATCTGCAACGCCAACTGCCTGCGCCTGAACCGCCTCGTTGACGACATGCTCGACATCCAGAAGATCGAGGCCGGCATGATGTCTTTCGCGCCGCGCACCCAGCTCCTGCTGCCGCTGGCACGCGAAGCAATGCGCACCATGCGCGCGATGGCCACGGCGCGCCAGGTCGAACTGGTGCTCGATGCCGGCGCCGACCCCGGGCTGGCGGCCACCTTCGACGCCGACCGCATGACCCAGTGCTGACGAATCTGCTGTCGAACGCGATCAAGGTGGCGCCGCCGGGCAGCGCGGTGATGCTGTTCCCGGCACCGCTCGAGGGTGGTGCGCGCCTGTCGGTGTCCGACCGCGGCCCCGGCATCGCGCCGGACCAGCGCGAGCGCGTATTCAAACCCTTTGTCCAGATCGGGCCCGCAGGACGGGCGCAGCGGCGGCACCGGCCTGGGCCTGGCGATCTGCAAGCGCATCGTCGAGGAGCACGGCGGCGGCATCGCGATCGGCGACGCGCCCGGTGGCGGCGCCGTCTTCCACGTCACGCTGCCGCGGGCACCGGGGCGCTACAACGAGGCGGTGGCCGCGCCCGCGCTGGCGCCACGCATTGCCCGTGGAGGCGTAGCCGCCCCTGGCGGGGTCTAAGTACTCGACCAAAAATAAATGTGTTTTTGGCTTCCATAACCGGCGCGTTGCTGCGTTGGCTCGTGCTTGCAGTGCTCGCACTGCGGCGCGCTCGCCGCCTTGCACCGCATCCGGTTCTGTTTGCCAAAATTCACATTTATTTCCGGTCGAGTACTTAGGTCATCAGTTCGGCGGCGGCCGCCAGCAGGTCGCGCGGGCTGAACGGCTTGAGCATGTAGCGGTCGGCGCCGGCGGCCATGCCGGCCGCGATATCGGGCCTGCTGGCCGTGGGCCGACAGCAGCATGATGCGGATCTCCCGCGTTGCCGGATCCGACTTGAGCGCCCGGCATAGCTCCAGGCCGCTCTCGGTGCCGAGCGAGACGTCGAGCACGATCAGGCGCGGCCGGTCGCTGCGCACCTTGTCCATCGTTTCCCCCACCGATCCGGCGGTCTCGACCCGTCCCAGTGCCAGGAGGCTCAGGCGGATCAGGAGGCGCAGTTCGCGCTGGTCGTCCACGACCAGGATGGCATCACCCATGGTGCAAGGCTCCGGCAAGGGGCAGGCGCACCGTGACGGCGGTGCCGCGGCCCGGGTTCGACTCGACCTCGATGCTTCCGCCATGCAGGTCGATGATCTCCTTGAAGATCGCCATGCCCAGGCCGGTGCCGGGCCGTGCGCATGCGGGCCCCGGTAGAACGCTTCGAACAGCCGCTCGCGCTCGTCAAGGCTCATGCCGCGTCCCGCGTCCGCCACCCGCACGGCAACCGCGCCGGTGTCGAGCCAGGCACTGACAGTGATCGGCGTGGGCGGGTCCGAGTAGGCGATGCTGTTGGCGAGGACGTTGGCGAACGCCTGTTGCAGGCGGTGCGCGTCGGCGGCGACGGGCGGCAGGCCCGGTGCGAGTTCGAGGCGGATGCGCCCGTTCTGGCCGAGCGGCGCGACGCTGCCCAGTGCCCGGGTCAGGACGCCCTCGATCGGTTCGGCCGCGCAGCGGAGCAGATGGCGCCCGCCGGCCTCGATGCGCGCCAGGTCGAGCACCCGGGTGACGACGGTCGAGAGCAGGCCTGCCCGGGCATGCACGATCTCGAGCAGTTCGCGCGCGCTGGCCTGGTCGAAGTCGCGTTTGATGAGCAGTTCGGAAAAGCCGACGATGCTCGCCAGCGGCGTGCGCAGCTCGTGCGAGGCCAGCTGGAAGGTCTTGTGGCGGCGCTCGCCGGCGGCGCGGTCGCGCCAGGCCGCTTCGATCGCCGGCGCGGCATCGCGCAGCAGCAGGGCCAGGCGCCGTTCGCCCCCGACCGTCATCATGCTGGCCGCCAGTTCCAGCGGAAAGCTGGTGCCGTCGGGGCGGCGCCCGTTCAGCTGGCGCCGCAGCAGGGGGCCGGCGGCCGCCACCTCGGCCGAGCCGGGCAGGGCCTCGACGGCCAGTTCCTGCGCCTGCCGTCCGGCCAGCTCGGCCGGGTCGAGCCCGAACAGGGCGCCCGCGGCGCGGTTCGCGAGCAGCACCCGTCCGTCGGCCCCAAGGACGAGCAGACTGTCGGAGAGCGCGTCGAACAGGGCCGGCGGTAGCAGCGCTACGTCGGTGGGCAGCAGCGGGTCAGGCATGGCGCTAGCGTGGCCCGGCGTCAGGCCGCAACGGGCGCGCCGGCGAGGGCATGCTCGACCGCCGCGCGCAGCTGGGTGAAGGGCACGGGCTTGGGGAAGACCGGGATTTCGCGGGGCAGGCCCATCGATTCGATCGTCGGACGGTCCAGGCCGCTGACGACGATGATGGCCATCTCGGCGCAGGCGGGATCGGCGCGCAGCGTGCGGATCATGCGAAAGCCGTCCATGCCGGGCATGGAAAGGTCGCTCACCAGGATGTCCGGGCGCTGTTCGCCGATGCGCAGCAGCGCCTCGAAGCCGTCGTGCGCCTTCAGCACCGTCACCGGCAGGCCCCAGCCGGCGATCTCGAGCTCGTAGAGGCGCAGCATGGTGCGGTCGTCGTCGACCAGCAGCAGCTTGCGCGGCCCCGGGCGGGGCCGACCGGCGGGGCCACCGTGGCCTGGCGACGCGCCTCGACCAGGCGGTTGACCGACGCGATCGTGATGCGGCGGTGCCCGCCCGCGGTCTTCCATGCCTGCAGCGCGCCGTTTTCGACCCACAGCTGGACGGTGCGGTGCGACACGCCCAGCAGGCGCGCGGCGTCTTTGGTGGAGCAGAACTCGGCGGCGTTGTAGGCCAGGTCCTGTTTGTCGTCGTCAGTTTTTCGCATAATCTTCAACTTCTGGTTCGTCGGCCTGGACGCTTCGGTGATGGCCGGCTGTGCCCGCGAGGGGGGAAAGCGTGATCTCGGCATCGATGGCGGCCCGCAGCGCCGCCAGTTCGACCGGTTTCACGAAATGGTGGTCGAAACCCGCGCCGTGGGCCAGCACCTTGTCCCGTGCCTGGCCATAGCCGGTCAGCGCGACGAAGCACGCCGGGCGCTGGCCCTGGGCGGTGCGCAGGCGGCGCACCAGTTCGTAACCGTCGATGTCGGGCAGGCCGATGTCGAGGATGAATATCTCGGGCCAGTCGCCGTCGGCCAGCAGCAGCGCTTCGCGCGAACTGCCGGCGCAGGCGACGGCATGGCCAAGTTCGCCGAGCACCGCGGCCAGCGATGCGGCGGCGTCGACATTGTCGTCGACGATCAGTACCCGGCGTGCCACGGCTGCTGCCCGTGCGGCAGGCGCGCCAGCGGGCAGCGCGCCGGACGCGGGGGAGGCCGACGTGCCGGCCAGGGTCAGGCTGAAGGTGCTGCCCTGGCCAAGGCCGGGGCTGCTGGCCTCGACGGCGCCGCCGTGCAGTTGCACCAGGCTGCGCACCAGCGCCAGGCCCAGTCCCAATCCGCCCTGCGAGCGGTCGGGCGTGCGCTCGGCCTGGGTGAACAGGTCGAACACGTGCGGCAGCATGTCGGGCGCGATGCCGATGCCGCTGTCGCACGGCGACGGTGACGCTGGCGTCGCCGTTGGCGGTGACGACCAGCGCGATGCGCCCGCCGGGGCGTGTACTTGGCGGCGTTGTTGAGCAGGTTCGACAGCACCTGCACCAGGCGCGTGCGGTCGCCGTCCACGATCAGGCCGCTGCCGTCGAAGGCGACGGACAGCTGGTGGCCGCGAGCGTCGATCAGCGGGCGCGCCTGCTCGATTGCGCCGCGCACCACCGTACCCAGGTCGAGGGGCACGCGTTCGAGCGCAACCAGGCCGCGCGTGACCCGGGAAACGTCGAGCAGGTCGTCGACCGGGGCCGTCATGTGGCGTACCTGGCGGGTGATCACCTCGCTCGACTGGCGTACCCGCGCCGCATCCAGGCCGGCCATGGCCGGGAGCTGGGCGGCATTGCTGATCGGCGCGAGCGGATTGCGCAGCTCGTGCGCCAGCATCGCCAGGAACTCGTCCTTGCGGCGCGCGGCGGCGCGCAGTTCCTCTTCGCTCGCCCTCTGGTCGTGGATGTCCGTCAGCGTGCCCATCCAGTGGGTGACGGGGCCGCCATCGAGCGCAAAGGGCAGGGCGTGGCTGATGACCCAGCGGTAGCCGCCATCGCGGTGCGCCAGCCGGTGCTCGAGTTCAAAGGGCTGGTGTCGCGTGAAGCTCTCGCGCCAGCGCCCGAGCAATTCAGGCAGGTCGTCGGGATGGACCAGCGCGCGCCAGCCGTTGCGCGCGTCGCCCAGTCGCTCGAGGCCGGTAAATTCATGCCAGCGCCGGTTCACGTACTGGTCGCGGCCGTCGACGCCCGACGACCAGACCATTTGCGGCATCAGGTTGGTGATGTTGCGGAATTTCTGTTCGCTGGCCTGGAGCGCGCGTTCGGCCGCGACCTGGGCGGTGACGTCCATGTTGGCGGCGACGGCGCCGGCCACCAGGCCATGCTCGTCGCGCAGGGCTTGCGCCCGCACCAGGATGGTCTTGCGCACGCCCGGCCGGCCGAAGGGTTCGATCTCGACCGTCGCCTCGGCGGTGTCGGCACCGGCCAGGGCAAGGGCGAGCGGCCATTCGTGGGCGCCGACGACCTGGCCGGCACGCTCGCTGCCGGTAGGCCACCAGCCGCGCCAGGCGGCATACTCGTCGGTCGCCGCCGGCGCCGGGTGTTCGCCCCAGATCACGCGGTTGGTGGCGTTTGCCGCCAGCAGGCCGCCGGCCGCGTCGACATAGACAATGCCCACAGGGGCGGCGTCGAGCAGGGCGTCGAGGCGGCGCCGGCTCTCGTCGGCGCGGGCCGTAGCGCGCAAGGCGGCGCGCTCCGGTGTCGCGCAGGGCCTGTTCGGCGGCCTTGCGCGCGGTGATGTCGACGGCGATGCCGGCGAAGCGGCGCTGGCCGCCGCCGGGGTCGGTGAACACCTTGCCGCGGGCGTTGACCCGGTGTCGACTCCGCGCTTCTGCGGAATGCGGTATTCGATATCGTAGAGGGTGCCGTCGCGCACGGCCGCCGCGATCGCCGCCACGACGCGCGCGGTCGTCAGGATGCACCACGTCGGTAAAGCGCGTCAGCTCGGTGCCACTGCGCGCCAGCGCGGCATCGACCTGGAACAGACGTGCGAAGCGTTCGTCGACCGTCGTCAGGCCGTCGTCCAGCCCATACGACCAGGTGCCGATATTGCCCGAGGCCTCGAGCGAGAGCGCGAGCCGCTCCTCGGCTTCCCTGTGGCGCGCGAGTGCGGTGACCTTGCCGGTCGTCTCGACCACGGTGCAGATCAGGCCGCGGACCTCGCCCGCTTCATCGCGCAGGGGGCTGTAGGAAAACGTGAACCAGGCCGGTTCCGGGAAGCCGTTGCGCTCGAGCGTGGTGGCATAGTCCTCGAAGAAGAAGGACTCGCCCGCGAGCACGCGCCGTGCGTACGAGCCCAGCGTATCCCAGACTTCGTGCCAGACCTCGGAATACGGACGCCCGAGCACATTGTCTTTCTTGCCGAGCATGGGGCGGTAGGGGTCGTTATGGAACAGCGACATTTCCTCGCCCCAGGCCAGGAAGGCCGGAAACGAGGAACTGAGCACGATGCCCAGGCCCGTGCGCAAGGCCGGATCCCAGCCCGACACCGGGCCGAGCGCGTGCGCGGACCAGTCCATGGCCGCGATGCGCGCGCCGACCGCCCCGCCGGTGGCAAGGAATGCGCTGCTGGGATCTCGTTTGTTCACTTAGTATCCGGTGGGAAAACTTGGTATTCTACACATATTAGCGAAATCGCCACGGCGGCGGACTCGCCGCGGCGCCAGTGGCAATGCACCGGCGAAGCGCAGTTTGCCACTCGCACAGGCTATCACTTTTTCCGGATTAATGAGATGGCGCCTGCGGCAACTGCCGACTTGCGCTGCCATTATCGCCGTTTTTGTTGCTGTCAGGATACATTGCGAACTGACGCCCGTGTTTCTACACGGAATGCACTGAATCGCCTCCCTTTTCCGGCTCAACATCATTCGAGTTGATTAAAAGAAACAATGAGTGTTATCCTGATTATCGCTACAAATTCTGTAGCGTTATCGGGTGGAGTGGGTTCTTAACAGGAGAAGTAATGAGGTCAGCAATTTTTCTCGTCGCTGCGGCGGCGGCCGTAGTGCAGCTTGCCGGGTGTTCGTCGAAACTGCCCCCTGCGCAGCAGGAGTTCATGAAGCTGGTTGACCAGATGCAAGACGATTACAGCGAAGCCGATTCCAAGGACAACGCCATTCTTGAAAAGGAAGTCGCCGACAAATACAAGAACGCCATGTATGCGGCCGGACAGGATGTCGTCAAATGGAAGGCGTCCGTGAAAGAGATCGGCGATACCTTCGGCACCCTGGTCGTTGCCCAGCATGGCGACGTGAAATTCAAGATGGTCATGGTGACGGACGAAGGCAAGAAGCTTGCAAGTTCGCTCAAGCGCGGCGACGAAGTCACCTTCAGTGGCAAACTGGGGCACGAGGTGTCCTTTACCTCGTATGGCATGGTCAAAGCGCCTGAATTTGCGTTTACACCAAGCGAAATCGGGAAGGGAGACGATCCCCTGGTAACCCAGCCTTAAGACGATCGGGCGGGTCTGGGCGGTGCAACCGGGCGTGGAAGCGCCCGCGGGACCGCGCCAGGCGTGCCGCGGTCCCGCTGCCGATGCGCTTCCGGCCGAAAGCGCGAGGCGGGGTTGGCCCGTGCGGTGGAGCGGCCGGAGCCCCGGGCAAGGTGCTTTCCAGGTTCGCCTAGTCCCAGCCGCGATCGGTCTCGTTCTCGTAATTCTTCAGATCGCGCGCGAACATCTCGTTGAGCTCATCCCTGGCGCGTTTGGCCATCGACACGTACTGCTCGCGGTCTTTGTAATACGGATAGACGGCGTCGACGCTGGCGCGGTTGTGCTCGCGGAATTTGAGGGTCGCCTGGCGCGCGCGGTAGGCGCCGTAGCCGAGCTGGCGCAGCGTACGGCGGCCCAGCTGCAGGGCCGATTCGAAGGTTTCCCGTTCGATGATGGTCACGCCGCGGTCCATCAGCTGGTAGTAATGGGTGACGTTGCGGGCGCGCGCGAGGATGGGCAAATCGGGAACTGTTCGCGCACGGCGTCGGCCAGGGCGAGGCTGTCGTCGATGTCGTCGATCGCCAGCACCAGTGCGCGCGCCTTGGCGGCGCCGGCGGCATGCAGCAGGTCGCTCCGGGTGGCGTCGCCATAGAAGACCTTGAAGCCGAAGCGGCGCAGCAGTTCGATCTGGTCGGGATCGTGATCGAGCACGGTCAGCCTGATCCCGTTCGCGCGCAGCAGGCGGCCGACGATCTGGCCGAAACGCCCAAAGCCGGCGACGATCACATGGCCCTCGTTGTCCTCGATGGCATCGGCCTCGCGCCGGTTCTGGCCGCGGTAGCGCGGTTCCAGCAGCTTGTCGTGCAGCAGGAGCAGCAGCGGCGTGGCCACCATCGACAGTGCCACCACCGCGACCAGGACCGATCCCGTCTCCGGCGTGAAGACGCCCGCCGTGCCCGCCGCGCCGAACACGACGAAGGCGAATTCGCCGCCTTGCGAGAGGAGGAAGGCGAACAGCCAGCGCTGGCCGCGCGCGATCCGGCAAACGAAGGACAGCCCGAACAGCACCGCCAGCTTGATCGCCAGGAAAGCGACGACCAGGCCCAGGACCAGCCAGGGGCGCGACAGGAACACCCCGAAGTCGACCGACATCCCGACCGCAATGAAAAACAGCCCCAGCAGCAGACCCTTGAAGGGCTCCAGGTCGGTTTCCAGCGCATGGCGGTATTCCGAGTCGGCCAGTAGCACCCCTGCCATGAAGGCGCCCAGCGCCATCGACATGCCGGCCCACTGCATCAGCAGCGAAATGGCAATCACCAGTAACAGCGCAAAGGCCGTGAAGATCTCGCGCATGCCCGACTTGGCGATGATGCGTAGCGCCGGGCGCACCAGGTAGCGGCCCGCCAGCACGACCCCGACGACCACGCCAAGGAGGCGCAGGGCATCGATGCCGCCGGCGGCGTCGCGCGCGGCCACGCCAAGGACCGGCACGAGCGCAATCATCGGAATGGCCGCGATGTCTGGAACAGCAGCAGGGCGAACCCGGCCTGGCCGGCGGGCGTGGCCATCAGGTTGCGTTCGCCCAGGGTCGCCAGGGCAATGGCGGTTGATGACAGCGACAGCCCGAGCGCGGCCACGAGCGCCACGCGCCAGTCGACGCCTGCCAGCACGACCGCGCCGAACAGGGCCCCGGCCACCAGCGCTACCTGCGCGCTGCCCCAGCCGAAGATGGGTCCGCGCATGGTCCACAGGCGCTCGGGCTCGAGCTCGAGGCCGATCAGGAAGAGCAGCAGCACGACGCCGAATTCGGAAAAGTGCAGGATGTCTTCCACTTCGCGGATCAGTCCCAGGCCCCAGGGACCGATGGCCATCCCGGCCAGCAGGTAGCCGAGCACGGCCCCCAGTCCCAGCCGCTTGGCGAGCGGCACGGCGAGGACGGCCGCGGCCAGGTAGACGAGGGCGTTGGTCAGCAGGCTATGTTCCATGGGCGGCTCCCGTCCGTGGGGTCCGCAGGAACGCCTGGAGGCGGTCGCGGAAGGCGGCAACGTGGGCATCGATCGCCTGGTCGTCCGTGCTGTTGGTGCCGTGCAGGATGTGCGGCGGCCACCATGTCATCCCGCACAGCAGGGCGGTCTGTTCGAAAGGCGGCAGGAAGTCGGCGAAGGGCCGGCCGTGGCGTTCGCCTGGACCGTAGCTCGCTTCCGGGCTGCCGGTGGTGACGGCCAGCCAGTAGACCTTGCCGCGCAGTGCGGCGGCGCCGGGGCCGTAGGCCCAGCCGGGCAGCAGCACGCTGTCGACCCATTCCTTGAGCAGCGAGGGCATGCTGTACCAGCGGATCGGATGCAGGAACACGACCAGTTCGGCTGCTTCCAGGAGCGCCTGTTCGCGCGCCACGTCGATGAAGAAATCGGGGTAGGTCTCGTACAGGTCGTGCACCAGCACACCGTCGAGCGCTGCGGCAGCCGTGGCCAGCCGGCGGTTGATGCGCGAGCGGTGTGGCGCCGGGTGGGCGTAGATCACGAGGATGCGGGGGGCGGTCGCCATGGGAGCCTGTGCGAAAGTGTTGTGTAATTGTACAGGCGGGGCGCGCGGCACGGCCCGCACCATATTCCGGAAAAAGAAAAACCCGGGCCGCCTGCGCGGTCCGGGTTTCGACAGGCAATCCGGCGCTGCCGGAAGGTCGTGCGCTTAGAAGCCGAACGACACGCCGGCAACGACGGTGGTCAGGTCGCTGACCGGCTTTTGCACTTCCAGGCGGCCGACGATGGCAGGGGTGAAGGAATAGGTCAGGCCGGCGCCGTAGACGACCTTGTTTTCCGAGTACGAATCCGCTTCCGATGCGCTGAAACCGCCCGAACTTGCGGTGACGCGGTACTTGGCTTTCACATGGTTGTAGCCGAGGCGACCGTAGATGCCGAAGCCGCTGCTCAGTGGCAGGGTGCCGATGACGGCAATGCTGGTCTGGTTGAGCTTGACCTTCTCGTTCATGTCGACGTCATAGTAGTCGTCGTAGTACGTGTCGCTGATATCGGCCAGGCGGCGCAGGCCGCCTTCGATGGCGAAGTTCTCGTTGAACTTGTAGCCGGCGAACGCGCCGTAGCCGGTCTCGTTACCGTCGGTATCTTTGGCTTTGGTCGAGGTGACGTCGGCGCCGACGTAGAATTTCGGTGCCTGTTGGGCGAAAGCCGAGGAGGAGGCGATGACGAGTGCCGCAGCAGCTGCGATTTGCTTGAACATTTCTGAATTTCCTAATGCGATTATTTTTAGCGAACGGAGTTATTGCCGTCGCTCATTATTATCGCTCAATTTGGCCAATTTTACAATTCGGCCGCACATATTCGCCCGCTGTGAGCGCTTCAATGGAGAATATCCTCATCGATTCAGGCGCTTGGAATCTCACGCTTTCTAACCGATCGGTCAATTAATCCGCTGAATTGTTAAATCAGTCCGCTGGCGGCAGCGATACGGGAAAAAATAGACCGGAGCTGCATGCCCGCAGTTCCGGGTCGATCGTCGGCCACGGCCATGGCACGACAGGATCAGAAGCTGTAAGCGACGCCGGCGGCAGTCCTGACGATCTCGCTGTGCGGTTTCTGCACTTCGATGCGGGCTGCGATCGTCGGGCTGAAGGCATAGGACAGACCGATACCGTACAGGCCACGCGTGGCCGAGACGGAGCCTGTAATGTCCGTCGTCACTCCATTGATCGTGACGGTGCCGCTGCCCTTGGATTTGAGATGATCGACGCCAAGGCGAGCGTAGGCGCTGATGCCCTTGCCCAAGGGGAGGGTGCCGATGAGCGAGACGTCTGCCTGGTACAGCTTGGAGTGGCCCGAGCTGTGGAAACTGAATGAGTCAGACTCATAGTCGTACGACGTCGTCGTCTTGGCAAGGCGGTGGTAGCCCGCTTCCACCGCGAAGTGCTCGTTGATCCTGTAGCCGCCGAACGCGCCGTAACCGTTTTCATGCGGCACGTCGTCGGACTTGATGGAGCTGAAGTCGGCTCCGGCGTAGAACTGCGGTGCTTGCTGAGCAAGAACCGATGAGGAAGCGATGGCGAACGCCGCCGCAACTGCAAGTTGCTTGTACATTTTCAGGACCTTATTAAAACCTATTATTGTCTTACGAGAATATTTCTGCATTGAACTAATTTCGACCGCTTTTCCATCCCGCGACCGATCGGGGAAACACGTCAGCCCAATCGGCATGGATACCGCCCTTACATTTTCGTGGTATCAAGCAGATATTCGACAGGCCTTGCATGACCACCAGGGCAGACGAGAACACCACTCGGCTATGCTGCTGGAATAAAATGTCGATGGAAGCCGTCGCGAGTCACTCGCTGCCGAGCCGCTTATGCGGCATCCTGTTCCCATTTACGCGATCGTTTGACGGAGCGGGCAGTGCGGAGCGGCGATCGCCCGCTAAACCGCATGAAAAACAAAATCCCGGAATGCCTGCGCATTCCGGGATTCTGCACGGTGCCGGCGCAGCCGGTCACGGTGGAGAATGACGATCAGAAGCCCAGCGCGACGCCGACGGCGATCTTGGTGATGTCGCTGTGCGGCTTTTGCACTTCGAGGCGGCCGGTGACGTTCGGAGCGAAGTCATACGACAGGCCCAGGCCGTACAGGACCTTGTTCTCGTGTTGCGATTCCCGCGCGCTACCGGTCTCGCTACCGATGGTCGCCGTCGCAGTGCTCTTGATTTCCAGGCGGTTGTAGCCCAGGCGGCCGTACAGGTTGAAGCCTTCGCTCAGTGGCAGCGTGCCGATGACGGAGAAGTCGATCTGGTCGAATTTGGCGCTGGCGCGCACGTCGGCATCGAATTCCGGATCGTAGTAGGCCACATCGGCCTTCGCCAGGCGGTGGTAGCCGGCTTCGACTGCGAAGTTCTTGTTGATCTTGTAGCCGAAGAAGCCGCCGAGGCCGGTTTCACGGTCCGCGCCGTCGATCTTGGTCGAGCCGACATCGGCGCCGACATACCACTCCGGGGATTGCTGGGCCAGCGCCGACGAGGAAGCGATAACGAGTGCTGCTGCAACTGCGATTTTCTTGAACATTTTCCAGGAACCTTATTCTGACTATTATGTGCATGCGGCCCTATCGCCGCACGGCCGCAATTATCGCAGGTTTTATCCGCATTCGCAGATTTTATCAATGCATATGCCAGGCTTGATAGATATTCCCAGAAACTTGCCGATTGGGATTCTCACGCATTCTCACTGGCTCGTATTCATCTCAGGCTGATTATCTGGCGCTCACACATAAGCTTGTGAAGTGCGGGAAACGGAAATCTGGTCGGGTTAAAAAAAAGCGCGGAAATGAGTTTCCGCGCTTTTACACCAACACTTGATTCCCGTTGGTAATTATGTTTCCGCCCGCAGGAGCAGGCGCCAGGAATCAGATATGCAAGGCATGCCCCAATGCCCGCAGGGCTGCTTCCTGCACCGCTTCGCCCAGGGTCGGATGGGCATGGATGGTGCCACCCACGTCTTCCAGGCGGGCGCCGAGCTCGATCGAATGGCTGAAGGCCGTGGACAGCTCGGACACGCCGCGCCCGACCGCCTGCCAGCCGAGGATCAGGTGGTTGTCGCGCCGGGCCACCACGCGCACAAACCCGTCGGTCGATTCGATCGTCATCGCGCGGCCATTGGCGGCGAACGGGAAGTTCGCGCTGATGACCTCGACGCCGGCGGCGTCGGCCTCCTGCGGCGTCATGCCGACCACGACCACTTCCGGATCGGTGAAGCACACGGCCGGCATCGCTGCCGGGGTGAAGTGGCGGCGCTTGCCCGAGATGATCTCGGCCGCCATTTCGCCCTGGGCCATTGCGCGGTGCGCCAGCATCGGCTCGCCGGCGATGTCGCCGATGGCCCAGACGTTGCGCATCGAGGTGCGGCACTGGTCGTCGATCTTCACCGCCCGGCCGTTCATGTCGAGCTGAAGCGACTCGAGGCCCCAGCCGCCCGTGCGCGGACGGCGACCGACGGCCACCAGCACGTTATCGGCCGACAGCGTCAGTTCCTCGCCGTTGGCCGTTTGCACGCGCACGCCGTCGCCGGCCGCGTTCAGGCCGAGCACCTTCGTTTCCAGGCGCAGGTCGATGCCGAGGCGCTTCAAGGCAGCGCCGACCGGCTTGGTGAGTTCTGCGTCATAGGCGGGCAGGATGCGCGGCGCGGCTTCGACAACCGTGACTTCGGCACCCAGCTTGCGGTAGGCGGTGCCGAGTTCGAGGCCGATATAGCCGGCGCCGACCACCACCAGCTGCTTCGGAATGCCGGACGGCGAGAGCGCTTCGGTGGACGAGACGACCATGCCGCCGAAGGGCATGAAGGGCAGTTCCACCGCTTCCGAGCCGGCGGCCAGCAGCAGGTGCTCGCAGCCGATGCGCTGGATTTCGCCGTCGGCGCCCTTGACCTCGACCGTCTTGCCGTCGAGGATGCGGGCGAAGCCCTGGATCACCTGGACGTCGTTTTTCTTCAGCAGCGTGCCGACACCGCCGGTCAGGCGCTTGACGATGCCGTCCTTCCATGCCACGGTGCGGGCGATGTCGATCGATGGCGCGGCGGCGGAGATGCCGATGGCCGAGCCGCTGGCATAGTGGCCGGCCTTTTCGAATTCCTCTGCCGCGTGGATCAGGGCCTTCGAGGGAATGCAGCCGATGTTCAGGCAGGTGCCGCCGAGCTGGCCGGCGTCGACCAGGATCGTCGGGATGCCGAGCTGGCCGGCGCGGATGGCGGCGACATAGCCGCCGGGGCCGCCGCCGATGACGAGGAGTTTCGTCGTAATCTGGTTCATCGCTTCACTCCACGAACAGGGTTGCCGGGCACTCGAGGTAGCCGCGGATGGTCTGGATGAACTCGGCCGCCACCATGCCGTCGATCACGCGATGGTCGAAGGAGGACGACAGGTTCATTGTCTTGCGCGCGACCATGGCGCCATTCAGGATCACCGGCTTGTCGATGATACGGTTCACGCCGATGATCGCCACTTCCGGCCGGTTGATGACCGGCGTGGTGACGATGCCGCCCAGGGCGCCCAGGCTGGTGATGGTGATGGTGGAACCGCTGAGCTCTTCGCGCAGGGCCTTGCCGCTGCGCGCGCGGCCTCGGCCAGGCGTGCCACTTCGGCGGCGGCCGACCAGGGGTCGCGTGCCTCGGCGTTGCGCACTACCGGTACCATCAGGCCGGCGTCGGTCTGGGCAGCGATGCCCAGGTGGACCGGATTGTAGGTGGTGACGATATTGGCGTCGTCGTCGAAGCGGGCGTTGACGGACGGGTACTTGCGGATCGCGAGCACGGTGGCGCGCATGATCAGCGGCAGCAGTGTGAGCTTCGGACGCTGGCCGGCATAGCGTGCGTTCAGTTGCACGCGCAGCGCTTCCAGTTCGGTGACGTCGATTTCTTCCACATAGGTGAAGTGCGGGATGCGGCGTTTCGCTTCCTGCATCTTCTCGGCGATCTTGCGGCGCATGCCGATGACCGGCATGGCCTGTTCGCCCTCGAGCACGGCATAGCGGCGGTCGCCTTCCGCGGCCTTCTTCTGGCCGCGTGCGACAAATGCGTCGAGGTCGGCATGCTGGATGCGGCCCGCGGGACCGCTGCCGGTGACGAACTGCAGCTCGATGCCCATGTCCCAGGCGCGCTGGCGCACGGCGGGGGAGCGGCCAGCGGCTTTTCGCCGGCAGCGCGGCCGTGGTGGACCGGGCTCGCTGCGCCGCCGCCGGCTTGCGTGTAGGCCGGGGCCGGTTTCGCCGGTGGCGCGGCCCTGGCCGGCGCCGCGGTCTCGGCGCTGGTCACGCTGGTGACGACCGTTTCCGGCTGTGCCACGGTGATCGGGATGAATTCGTCGACGGTGGCGCCACCGCCGGCGCGCGCCGCGGTGGTGCCGGCGCTTTCCGCCGCGGCGACAAAGGCCTGCTTGACTGCTTCGGCCGGCGTTTTCGCATCGCCCTTGAAGTTGCCTGCGCCTTCGACCTCGAGGCGGATCAGCTCGGCGCCGACGGCCATGGCTTCGCCGAGCTTGCCGCCCAGCGAGGTGACGACGCCGTGCACCGGCGAGGGAATCTCGACGGTGGCTTTATCGGTCATGACGTCGGCCAGCACCTGGTCTTCCTTGACCGTGTCGCCCGGCTTGACATGCCATGCCACGACTTCGACCTCGGCGATGCCTTCACCCAGGTCCGGCATCTTGATGACGTGAATACCCATTTATTTCGCCTCCATCGCACGTTTGAACGCGGCGCCGACACGGTCGGGCCCCGGGAAATACGCCCATTCCTGCGCGTGCGGATAGGGAGTATCCCATCCGGTGACGCGCTCGATCGGCGCTTCCAGGTGATAGAAGCAGTGCTCCTGCACGAGTGCAGCCAGTTCCGCGCCAAAACCGCTGGTGCGCGTCGCTTCGTGCACGACCACGCAGCGGCCGGTCTTTTTCACCGACTCGACGATGGTGTCCAGGTCCAGCGGCCACAGGGTGCGCAGGTCGATGATCTCGGCGTCCACGCCCGATTCCATGGCGGCAGCTTCCGAGACCCAGACCATGGTGCCGTAGGTGAGCACGGTCAGGTCGTTGCCCGGCCTGAAAATCGCCGCCTTGTCCAGCGGGACGGTGTAATAGCCTTCCGGGACTTCGCCCAGCGGGTGCTTGGACCACGACACCACCGGACGGTCGTGGTGGCCGTCGAAGGGGCCGTTATACAGTCGCTTCGGTTCCAGGAAGATCACCGGATCGTCGTTCTCGATCGAGGCGATGAGCAAACCCTTGGCGTCGTAGGGATTGGACGGCATCACCGTGCGCAGGCCGCAGACGTGGGTGAACAGGGCCTCCGGGCTCTGGCTATGGGTCTGGCCGCCGTAGATGCCGCCGCCGCAGGGCATGCGGATCGTCATCGGTGCGGTGAAGTCGCCGGCCGAGCGGTAGCGCAGGCGCGCCGCCTCGGAGACGATCTGGTCGGACGCCGGGTAGAAATAATCGGCGAACTGGATTTCCACGACCGGACGCAAACCGTAGGCGCCCATGCCGACGGCGGTACCGACGATGCCGCCTTCGGAAATCGGCGCGTCGAACACCCGGCTCTTGCCATACTTGGCCTGCAGGCCGTCGGTGGCGCGGAAGACGCCGCCGAAGTAGCCGACGTCCTGGCCGTAAATCACTACATTGTCGTCACGGCCGAGCATGACATCCATGGCCGAACGCAGGGCCTGGATCATGGTCATCTGCGTGGTGACCGGATCTTTGTCGCGTGCCATTTTCATACCCCCAGTTGTTGACGTTGGCGGCGCAGGTGCTCGGGCATGTCCTTGTAGACATCCTCGAACATCGACGCGGCGCTCGGTACGCGCCCATCGGCCAGCGTACCGAATTGTTCCGCTTCCTTCTGCGCGGCGATGACCTCGGCTTCGAGGTCGGCCTGCACGCGCTCGTGTTCGTCGTCGGACCAGGCACCGATTTTCGTCAGGTGCTGGCGCAGGCGATTGATCGGGTCGCCGAGCGGGAAGCGGGAATAATCGTCCGCCGGGCGGTAGCGCGACGGATCGTCGGAGGTGGAGTGGGGGCCGGCCCGGTAGGTCACCCATTCGATCAGGGTGGGACCGAGGTTGTTGCGGGCGCGTTCCGCCGCCCAGCACGAGGCCGCGTACACGGCCAGGAAGTCGTTGCCGTCCACGCGCAGCGATGCGATGCCGGCCCCGACGCCACGGGCGGCAAAGGTGACGCTCTCGCCGCCGGCGATTGCCTGGAAGGTCGAGATGGCCCACTGGTTGTTCACCACGTTGATGATGCAGGGGGCGCGGTAGACGTGGGCGAAGGTCAGCGCGGTATGGAAGTCGCTTTCCGCGGTGGCGCCGTCGCCGATCCAGGCCGAGGCGATTTTCGTGTCGCCCTTGATGGCCGAGGCCATGGCCCAGCCGACCGCCTGCGGCACCTGCGTCGCCAGGTTGCCGGAAATCGAGAAGAAGCCTTTTTCGCGTACCGAATACATGACCGGCAGCTGGCGTCCCTTCATCGGGTCGCGCTCGTTCGAGAGCAGCTGGCAGATCATGTCGACCATCGGGTATTCGCGCGCCATCAGGAGGCTTTGCTGGCGATAGGTCGGGAAGCACATGTCGCCGTCCTTCAGGGCCAGCGAATGCGCGGTGCCGATGGCTTCCTCGCCGAGCGAGGTCATGTAGAAGGACATTTTCTTCTGGCGCTGGCCGATGACCATGCGCGCATCGAAGATACGCGTCTTCATCATCGTGCGCAGGCCGAAGCGCAGTTGTTCGGGGGAGAGGTCCGGCGCCCAGGGACCGACGGCATTGCCGTCTTCGTCCAGCACGCGGATCAGGGAGGAGACGAGGTCGGCGGTATCGCCGAACTGTGCATCCACCGGTGGCCGGCGGACTTCGCCGGCCTTGCTCAACTGTAAATATGAAAAATCGGTCTTGCAACCCGGACGGCCGGTTGGCTCCGGGACATGCAGCGACAGAGGGTTACCCTGGCTCATAATGCGCGTTTCCTTTGTGAGGTGATGTGCGGCAAGCTGAAATGATAAATCCTGCAAGACCCCGCGCGAACTCTGCAGCGAAGTATTTTCGTGGTGCGATGCAGCATGGCTGATGAAAAATGCGCGGGATTCATGCACGTGGGATGCGGTTTCCCTCCGGGTCGCATGAAGCCGTACGGTGCGCACTGACACGAAAGACAGCGTGGGCTCAAGAGCCCACCCTACGATCTGCTGACGGTGTTGACGTGGTAGGGTGGGCTCTCGAGCCCACGCGGTACAGCGCTGGTATGGACGACACGCTGGCGCTCGGCCGCAGCAGCACAAACCTAGCGTGTTCGCTATTGTGCGACGAGATCCCAGCCAAAGGTGTGCACCTCGAGGATACTACAGCGCCGCCCAGCCACCCCCCAGCGCCCGGTACAGCGCGACCAGGTTATCGATTTGTGTGCGCCGCAACGTCACCAGGTTCAGCTCTACCTGGAATAAATTGCGCTGGGCGTCGAGTTGCTCGAGATAAGAGGCGTAGCCGGCCTGGTAGCGGTCGCGCGCATAGCCGAGCGAGCGCGCCAGGATCTCGCGCCTTTGCTGCGCGTGGCCTACCTGTGCCGAAAGCCGCGGCACACCCGCAAGCGCATTTTCCACCTCCGAAAAGGCGGTGAGCACGGCGCGCCGGTAGGCGAATGCTGCCTGGTCGCGCTGGGAAGCAGCCGCCGCGTATCCGGCGCGCAGGCGCCCGCCGGAGAACAGCGGCGCCAGCACGCTGCCACCAATGCTCCAGACCGTGACCGGATCGTAATCCAGCGCATTGACGAACAGGCTGCCCAGCTGGGCGCTGAGCGACACCTGGGGCAGGAAGGCCTGGCGGCGCAGCGCGAGCGCCGTGTCGCTGGCCGCCAGCAGCAGCGCGCGCTGGGCAATGTCGGGCCGGCGCGCGAGCAGCTGCGAGGGCAGGGCCTGGGGCACGGGCGGCAGCAGCAGGGCATCGAAGGCCTTGCCGCGCTCGAGCGGCCGGGGAGCTCGCCCGCGAGCAGGCGCACGGCGTTTTCCTGGCGCCGCACGGCCAGTTCCAGTTCCGGAATGGCCTGCAACACCGACTGGTATTCCGACTGGGCCTGGGTCAGCTGCAGCTGCGAGATATAGCCGACCCGCGCCTGGTCGGTCGCCAGGCGCAAAGCTTCCGCGCGCGAGGCCACGGTTTCATGGGTGATGAAGAGCTGGGCATCGAGCGCCAGCAGGGCGATGTAATTCTGGGCGGTGGTCGAGGCCACGGCCAGCAGCACGGCATCGCGCTCGGCCTGGCTGGCGCGGTACTGCAGCGTGGCCGCGCGCACCTGGTTGCGGATGCGCCCGAACAGGTCCGGCTCCCAGCTGGCCTGGAGCGCCGGCTGGATCGTCTTGCTGTCGCTGATGCCGGTGGCCTGCAGCGCCCGGCCGGCCTGTACGCCCAGTGCGCCGTTCACGGCTGGCAGGCGCGCCGCTTCCGCCAGCTCGGCCTGGGCGCGCGCTTCGTCGACCCGCGCCACGGCGATCAGGACATCGCTGTTGCGGGCAAGTGCCGCCGCTACCAGCTCATCGAGCCTCGGGTCGCCAAAGGCACGCCACCAGCGCGGCTCGACGCTTGCGTTGCCTTCGGCAGGCTCGCGCCAGGCGGCCGGTGGCGTTACCTGCGAGCCCGCCGGCGCCGCACGCCAGGCCGGCAGGCAGCCCGACAGGCTGGCCGCGCCCAGCGCCGCCAGCAAACCCGTGAACGCGCGCCGGCTCCTCATCGGCCACCCGCCGCACCGGCCCGAGCGTCCTGGCGCGGCACCGCGCCTGTATCGACTTCGGCCGTCACCGACATGCCCGGCCGCAGCCGCCGCGCCAGCTCCTGGCTCGGGTCGATGGCGATGCGCACCGGCAGGCGCTGCACGACCTTGGTGAAGTTGCCCGAAGCGTTGTCGGGGCGCAGCACCGAGAACTCGAACCCGTCGCTGGCGCGATCTGCTCGACGTGGCCGGTGAGGGAGGCGCCTTCGAAGGCGTCGACCGTGAAGCGCGCCGGCTGGCCGACGCGCATGCGCCAGGTCTGGCCCTCCTTGAAGTTGGCTACCACCCACAGCTGGTCGGGCACCAGGAACAGCAGCTGCGAGCCGGCCGTCACGTACTGGCCGCGGCGCACGGTCGCCTCGCTGACCTGGCCGTCGCGCGGCGCCTTGATCACCGTGTTGGACAGGTCGATCTTCGCCAGCGCGAGGGCTGCCTCGGCCATGCTGACCTGGGCCTGCAAGCCGCCACGCGAAACGGTCGTGGACTTGATGCGCTGGCCGGCGATGTCGATGTCGGCCCGCGCTTTCAGGACGTTTGCCGCGGCCACCCGCGCCGAGGTGCGCACGCGGTCGCGTTCGCTCAGCGACACGGATCCGCGCTCGGCCAGCTCGTCGACCCGGGCCTGTTCTGCGCGCGCACGCGCCAGTTCCGCTTCGGCCGCGGCCAGGTTGGCACGCGCCGAGCCGCGCGACGCCGTGTTCTGGGCCTGGGTCTGCTCGGCGTTGTTCAACTGGGCGACGGCATTGGCCAGCTGGCCTTCGGCCTGGCGCACCCGCTCGGCATACACGCGGTCGTCGATGCGCAGCAATTCCTGGCCGGCCTTGACGTACTGGTAGTCCTTCACCAGCACCTCGGTGACATAGCCGTTGACCTGCGGCGAGAGCACGGTGATGGCGCCGCGCACGTAGGCGTTGTCGGTGCTCACCCGCGCCGTGTTGAAGGGACCCAGGTGCCAGGCCCACATGATCAGGGCGATGCCGATTGCCGCCACCACCGCCATCAGCGCGATCGAGCGCGCACTGGCCTTGATGATCTTTGGCGGCGCGGCGGGCGCCGCTGCCGATGTCGCGGCGGGCGTGACCGGCACCACCGGCGGATCGGTCGCCCTGCGGCCGGCTGGCATGGCTGCCGGGGTGCCGGCAGCGCCGTTGGTGGCGCTGTCGTCGGAGTCGGTCGGGGCGGGCGGGTTGGCGGCCGCTTCGTCGAGTTCTTCGCGGGTGGGACGGGAAGGCTGGTTCATGGAATCTCAGGTGTTGACGGCGCGCGCGGGCGCCGGGTTGGCTGGAGCGGCGGCGGCCGCATCGAGCCTGCGGTTGCGGATCGCGGCGCGGATCGCCACGAACAGGGACCAGAACAGGAACAGCAGGGCCAGTACGCCGCTCAAGGCAAACACGTCGTTAAAGGCCCGCACGTTCGCTTCGCGCCGGGCGATCTGGGCCAGCAGCGCCGTGCCCTGCGCCGCGCGCTGGACCGGATCGAGGACCGTGGCGCGATACACGCCCGTTTGCTGCTGCAGGCGCTGCGCCACCTGCGGGTCGGCCGGGTTGATCTGCGCGACCAGTTCGCTCGAATACACCTGCTCGCGATGCAGCTGGTAAGTGCTGAGCAGAGCCGAGCCGGTCATCGCACCCAGGGTCTGCGTCATCGACAGCACCACCGTGAAGGTGATGACATAGTTGGGGCCGAACTTCAATGCCTGGGTGATGCCCAGCAGGACCAGGGGGCCGAGGAACATGCCGCTGCCGACCGCCATCAGGAACTGGCTGAAGAAGAAGTCCTGCGGGCGGTCCAGGCTGGTGCGGCCGTAGTCCAGCACCGCCGCGGACCCCAGCAGCACGATGGCGACGATGATCTGCGGGATCAGCGTCTTCGGGCTGAAGCTGAGCGAGCTGGCGGCGATGCCGAGCACGGTGCCGGCCAGGATCACGGCAAACAGGGGCTGCATCTGATCCGGGCCCATGCCGAGGGTGCGCAGCAGGCCGACCGCGCCGAAAGTCTGCTCCGAGGTCAGGAAGCGGATCAGGAAGGCGCCGACGATGAAGCGCAACATGGTGGGCGTCATCAGCCAGCGGGTCTGGATCAGCGGGTTGGCGCGGTGGTGCTCGATGTAGAAGGCAGTGCTGATCAGGACCACCGCGCCAATGAGCAGGTAGGCCAGCCAGGGCTCGTCGAACCACCATTGGCTGTAGCCCTGGGCCAGCGCGGCGACCAGCATCGCCGCGCCCGGCGCCATGAGGGCAAAGGTGAGGAAGTCGAGTTTTTCGAAGACCTTGATGTGCATGCCCGGCGGGAGTTTGAGGATCACCACGGCCGCCAGCGAGCACAGTGCGAGGCCGGCTTCGAACAGATACAGGTTGTGCCACTGGCCATACACCAGCAGCGTGGGCGAGAGCAGCCAGGCCAGCGGCGTGGCCAGGCTGGGGATGCCGACCCCGAGTACGACCATCTTGCCGGTGTAGGCGCGCGGCATGGCCTGCAGCATGTAGAGCATCGACAGCGTGGTGGCGGCCGCGCCGGCGAAGCCGCTGACGGCGCGCACGGCAACGGCCATCGCGAAGCCGCCCACCAGCAGGTGCAGCAGCGTGACGGCCGCGTACAGTCCAAGGCCGATCTCGGTGAAGATGCGCATGCCGTACTGCTGGCGGAACTTGAAGACCAGCAGGTTCACCGTGATGTTGACCATCACGTAGGCGGCCGGCAGCCAGGTGCCTTCCGACGGGGTCAGGCCGAGCTGGCCCTGGATGGTGGCCAGGTTGGCCGAGACGAGCGCATTGCCCAGGCCACCGGTGAGGCCCACCAGGAGGGCGACGAGCGCATACGCCAGGCGCACCAGCGGCGGGTGCCAGGGCATCGCGGGGGAGCCGGGCAGCCCCGGCTTTTTCGTGCTCTTCCCAGTTCGGCGTGGGCTTTAGCAGCACGACCATCTAGCGCTCCGGCCACGCTGCGACGCCGGCCGCCAGCAGGTCGAGCGTGCGCTTGACGAGCGCGCGCCGCCGCGCCGGCGAGCTGCCGCGCAGGGTCGCGCCCAGCATGCCGCAGACCAGGGGCATATCGGCGGGCTTGAGGTCGGCGCGGCAGGACCCGCTGCGCACGGCTTTGGCCAGCGGCGCGCGGAACAGCCGCGCTATACGCTCGCCGGGCCCGCGCGCGGTCGACACCGCATCGAGGGCACGCCAGTAGTCCGCCAGCGCGGGCGCGGCGACGATGCGCAGCGCCACCGCTTCGAGGAGGACAAAGAAGTCGGCGCCGCCATGTTCAAGCTCGAGTTGCGCGAGCGCGCGGTCGAACAGGGCCTCGACCAGGGCGGCGCGCTCGGGGAAGTTACGGTACAGCGTGGCGCGGCCGACGCCGGCTTGCGCCACCACCAGGTCGAGCGGCGCCGTGATGCCGTGGGCGGCGAACACCGCGTCGGCCGCATCGAGGATCTGCTCGCGCCGCAGCGCGGCATCGGATCGGAGCGTGGTCATTCGGTTCTGGACAGGCTTGTCCGCTTGGGTCAGTGGACGACAGGCCAGCCCAGGCCGGCGTTGTCGGTTTGCTACCAGAATACTGGGTTGCGGCGGCGGCGAGCGCACGGGACGGGGCAGGTGCGGACGGCGTGGGCACGGGGCGCCCACCCTACCGTTTGCGGCTAGCTCCTCAGCCTCAGGCTGCAGGGGGCGCAGTGAACCCCTGCGCCAGGGACCAATCAGGAGGCGGGCGGCGGCGCCACCGCTCGCCAGCGCGCCTCGAACTCGCTCATCGGCACCGGCCCCGCGTGCCGGCGCACGGGCCCCGGCCAGGAGGGTGTCGGCGCCGGGTTGGCCATCGGTACCAGTCAGCTGCGCGCCACCTTGCGGCGCCGCGTCACCCGGCGCCAGGGGTTGTTCGAACGATTTCATGCGCGCCGTGAAGATAAATCCAGCGCCCAGTCTAACGAAACCGGCGCCGCCCCGGCACGAGCGAGCGGCTAGGCCGTGCGGGCGCCGCGCCGGCGCAGGGCGTAGCCGGCGCAGAGTAGCAGCAGCCAGGCCGGAATCAGGTACACCGATACGCGCAGGCCGGGCGTCAGGTACATGACCGCCAGGATGCCGGCCAGGAAAGCCAGGCACAGCCAGTTCGAGAACGGATGCAGGGGACTCGGAAAGCCCGTCGGCTTGCCGGCGCGCAGCGTGCGAAAACGCATGTGTACGATGGAAATCGTGGCCCAGTTGATGATCAGTCCCGCCACCGCCAGGCCCATCATCAGGCCGAAGGCCTCGCGCGGCATGAAGTAGTTCACGCTGATGCAGACCAGCGTGGCAAAGGCGGAGACAGCCAGCGCGACGACCGGCGCGCCGTTACGGCTCAGTTTCAAAAGCGCGCGCGGCGCATTGCCCTGGACCGCCAGGCCGTAGAGCATGCGCGTGTTGGCGTAGACCGCGCTGTTGTAGACCGACAGTGCGGCGGTGAGCACGACGAAGTTCAGCGCATGGGCGACGAACTTGCTGTCGAGGGCATCGAAGATCAGGACGAAAGGACTGCCTTCGGCGCCGACCCGCTGCCAGGGATAGAGGGAGAGCAGCACGAACAGGGCGCCGATATAGAAGATCAGCACGCGGTAGAGGGCCTGGTTGGTAGCGCGCGGGATCGAGCGCGCCGGATCGTCCGCCTCGGCCGCGGTGATGCCGATCAGTTCCAGTCCGCCGAAGGAGAACATGATGACCGCCATCGACATCGCCAGCCCGGCCGCGCCATTCGGGAAGAAGCCGCCGTTGCGCCACAGGTTGGCTACGCCGGCCTGCGGTCCGCCCGTGCCGGAGGCCAGCAGGTAGATGCCGAACAGGATCATGCCGACCACCGCCACCACCTTGATGACGGCGAACCAGAACTCCAGTTCGCCGAACGCGCGCACGTTGAGGAGGCTCAGCGAATTGACGAGCACGAAGAAGATCAGCGCGGATTCCCAGGCGGGGACCTGCGGGAACCAGTACTGGACGTAGATACCGACGGCCGACAGTTCGGCCATGCTGACGAGCACGTACATGACCCAGTAGTTCCAGCCGGCCACGAAACCGGCCATGTGGCCGCCGTACTTGTCGGCAAAATGGCTGACCGACCCCGCGACCGGCTCATCGACCACCAGTTCGGCCAGCTGGCGCATGATGAGGAAGGCGATGATGCCGGCGATGCCGTAGCCGAGCAGGGCGGCCGGCCCGGCCATCGGGATGGTCTGGCCGATGCCGAGGAAGAGGCCGGTGCCGATGGCGCCGCCGAGGGCGATCAGCTGGATATGGCGGCTCTTCAGGCCGCGCCGCAACTGCTGGGCCGCTTCCTTTTGTTTGGGAAGCTGCCGCTGGGAAAGGTCATGCTGGGTGGGTTCTGCCATTGCTGCCTGCGCCGGTAAGTGCAAAGGAATAGGATTCTAATGCAGTTCCGACATGCAAACATGCAATATTCCACCGCCCCCCTGCATGCGGCAAATCCCGCATGCAGGGGGGCGCCGGCTTCCCGCTCATGGGGTGGCGCCGCCCAGCAGCTTGTCGAGGTAGGGGTGGACTCCCTGGCGCACCGCGACCGCCTCGTTGTTGGCCCGCGTTCCCTCGACGCCCGACAGGCCGCGCGACTGCACCCCGACGAGATAGGTGGCCGGACGCGTTCCCGGCGTACTGTCGAAGGTGAAAAGCGGGGCGCCGCTGGTGCGCCCGAAGGTCTGGCAGAAGTGACGCAGGCTGCCGCGGTCGCTGACGAGGCTGCGGCAGATGGGGCTGCGATGCACCCGCACGAACTTGCGCCACTCGCCGCTGGCCACCGTGGCTTCGTCGGTGGGCAGCGTTTCCTCCTTCAGGCGCGCGCTCAGCAGATAGGCGCGGTAGACGAATTCCTGAAATCCGATGACGGTCATGTAGCTGCCCTGGCGGCTCTGCGGCGGCACCGCCACCGCCGGCCTGGCCGTATCGTCCGGAACGGCACGCGTGGCGTCCGCCGCCTCGACCGACAGCAGCACCAGGTCCTCGTCGATCCTGGGCCGCGAGGTGGGGTAGGACAGGGGCAGTACGGCGCCGTCCCTGGCGATCTCGCCGCTGACGACGTAGCCGAAGCGGCGCTGTTTCGGATCGAAGCGCACCGACGTGGCCTGGGCGTAGGGGACGAAGGTCAGCGCCCCGGGAGCGACCGCGTCCTGGGCGGGGGCGAGCAGCTGTTCGCGCGCCAGGCAGTGACGGGCGGTGAGCACGCTTGCCGGGCTCGCCCTCCAGGCCGAACACAGGATCTTCATCGGCAGGCCAGGCACCACCCGCACCAGGATGCCGGCCTGCTGGAGCAGGGCCTCGTCGCGCTTGCTGGCCGCCGTCTCCAGGCACTCGTCTCGTCGAACTGCGCATACAGGGCGAAGCAGGCCGCCACCTCCGGCTTCCTGTCCGCACCCAGGGCGCCAGGGCGCCCATCGCCGCCCGCAGCCAGGCATTGCACCCGGAAGCGTTCGTCGTCGACCAGGCTGTAACCCGAGGCGTCCTGCAGGCGCATCTCTTTCACTGCGCTGCTGCACGCGGCGCTGTCCTGCTTCGCCAGCCCCAGCGCGGCGATTTCCGCCGTACTGGAAGGCAGGGGCAGCTTGTGCACCTGGGTCAGCACCACGCCCGCCGGCCCCGGGTCCACTTCCTGGCATTGGGGGCAGGACCCGCGGGGACGCTTGATGGTGCCGGGCGCGAGACCCCATTCGCGCGGGACGTCCAGTTCCTTCGAGTCGCGCACGAGGTCGTCGAAGGTGTATTTCTGCATCTTCCCGGCCTTGATGATGGCCGAGACCCTCGGGTCCTCGGTGGACGAATCGAATTTGTCCGGGAACGCGCGTCCCTGCCGCCAGCCTGGTGGCAATTTGCCCTTCATTCCGTTCAGGAGTGCGGGATCGATCTTCCCGTTCCAGGCGGGGTAGCCGCGGCTGCCCTCAAGTATCCATTTGTCGGTCGTATCGAGGCCGCTGCCCTGTTCCAGTTCCGGCAACTTGCCGAGCCGGCCCAGCGACCCGGCCGCGGACTTGTCCTTGAGGATGGACTGCTCCTGGCCGATCCGTTCGGCCGCGGCCATGCCGGCGCCGACCGACGCGCCGGCCTGGCCCAGCGCCACCCCGCAGGGAAGGAGCGCCAGGGCCGCGCCGAGGAGGGCGCCGAGGACGGCGCAATGCGCGCGCGGGTTCACGACAAGCCCGCTTCGAACAGTTTTGCTTCCAGTTCGCGCCGCACCAGCAGGCCGCGCGCATTCCTTTCGTTAGCCCAGATGACCTTCATGTCGCGCAGGTAGCGCGGAATCGTGTCGAACTCGCGGTTCTGCATGGCGACCCGGCACTGGTGCATGTGAATGCGGCGCGGGTTGTCCGGATCGGTGTCGCTGCCGCGGTTGTAGACGAGGGACACGAGCGCGCCCAGGCTCATGTCGGACAGCTCGGCACAATGCGGGAAGGCGTCCTCGGTTTCCGCGACCACGAAGGGCAGGAAGCGCTGGAACTGCTGCTGCGCGACATCCCATTCCACGTGTACGTGCCCGACCGAAGCCACCCGTGGCGCCGCGGCGGCGCCCTGCACCCTGCATACCGGGCTGAGGTCGGCGATCTGGGCAGGCGTCAACAGGTCCTTCCAGTGATCGGCGAAGGCCTTCGGCTTGACGAAGCCGAGGTCGTAGCCGAAGCCGATGGTCACGCCCGACCTGCCGCCCGGCCAGGTCGGCTGCCGATAGGATTTCTCGTACCTGGCGCGATTCGAGATTTCGGCGCTGACGATGAGCTCGATGGCACGCGGGTGGATGCGGCGTTCGGAGCGGCGCCCTGCCATGCTGGTCTGGGTTTCGGTCAGGGCGTCGTCGCGGAACTCGAGCTCCCGCCAGGCCCGTGCGGAATCGAGCTCGGCATCGCGCAGGGCTTGCGCGAGCGCGGCGTCGAAGTCGGCGATGCTGGCACGGGCATGCGCGGGTGCGCGTGTCGCTTGCTGCAGGCAGCCGCTGAGGGTGCCGCCCAGGAGCGGTATCGTGGACAGGAACAGGCGACGTTAATAGCGGCCGCAGGACGGCCGGGCATGCTCAGCCGACGCGGTCTTCCGGCACTGCCTCGCCCTCGACGGGTTCGGGTGGCGCCGGCGCGTGCACGACCAGCAGGCGGTCGATGCGGTTGCCGTCCATGTCGACGACCTCGAAGCGGTAGTCGCCCCACTGCACGGTTTCCGAGGCCTGGGGGATGTAGCCGAGCTGGTAGAGGACGAAGCCGGCCAGGGTGTGGTAGGCACTGGCGTCCTCGCCGGGGAAACGTTCGTTCGTTGCCATCAGGTCGCGGAAGCGGTCGAGCGCCATGCCGCCGTCGAGCAGCCAGCTGCCGTCCTCGCGCTGGACCGCGTCGGGATCGTGCTCCTCGCCGATGACGGTGACGTCGCCGACCAGGGCGCTCATCACGTCGGTCAGCGTGACCATGCCCTGGATGTCGCCGTACTCGTCGACGATCAGCGCGAGTTCCGCATTATTCTTCTTGAACAGTTCCAGCAGGGCCATGCCGCTCACGGTCTCGGGCACATACAGGATTTCCTGCACCGCGCCGGCGATGTCGATGGCGTCCAGGGTGCCGGCCCGCACCGCCTGGGCCAGCAGGTCGCGCGTATGGACGAAACCGGCGATCTGCGAACGGTCGCCGCGGCAGACCGGCATGCGGCTGTAGCGGCTGTTGGCGATGCGTTCGAGGTTGTCCTCGCGCGTGGCTTCCAGGTCGACGAAGCTGACGTCCACGCGCGGCGTCATGAGGGCTTTCAGGTGCTGGTCGTCCAGGCGCAGGGCGCGCGAGACGATGTCGAATTCGGTCTTCTCGAACACGCCGGCATCGGTGCTCTCCTTGATCATGCCGGTGATGTCTTCCTCGGTCGGCGCCTCCTCCTTGTGGCGGCCGATGCCGAGCAGGCGCACGATGGCCTCGGTCGTGAGCGACAGGATTTTCACGAAGGGCTTCATCACGATCGACAGGGTGCGCAGGGGCGGGGCGATCCAGGTCGCCATCGCCTCCGGGTACTGCATGGCGATGCGTTTCGGCACCAGCTCGCCAAGGATGATCGAGACAAAGGTGATGCAGATGACCACCAGCCCCAGGGCCAGCTGGTAGGCGTAGGGCGCGGTGAGGGGCATCTCCTTGAACCATGGGGTCAGGCGCGCGACCAGCGAGGCTTCGCCGAAGGCACCGTTGAAGATGCTGATCACGGTGATGCCGACCTGGACGGTGGAAAGGAAGTTGCTCGGCTCGTCCGCCAGGTCGAGCGCGGTACGGGCGCCGCGGCTGCCTTCCTGGGCCTGTTTTTCGAGCCGCATGCGCTTGGCCGACACCAGCGCCAGTTCCGACATGGCGAAGACGCCATTCAGGAGGATCAGAAAGAGGATGATCAGGATGTCTGTCATGGTACGACGATGTGCTCCGGCGAAGTTCCAGCCGGCGCCGGGGCCGGATGCGGGACGCCTTTGTCATGGGCGCCCTGGCGCAATCATCGCATGCGAGCCGGATGCGGGCGCGCACCGGTGAATTGTCAGGTCGTCAACGGTAGGGCCGTGCCCGTGCCCGTGCGCGCCGCGCCCACGGGTTAGAATCGGGGCGGAACGATTCTTTGGCGGGCAGGACGCACATGGGCTGGATAGGCAAGTTGTTGGGCGGCGGCGAGGGCACGGGCAAGGCGGCGGGGATGCTGCACGCGCGCCGGCGGCGCACGAGGACGAGCGCGAGGAGGACACCGCGCCGGCGGCAAGCGCCGCCGAGGTCGACGCCGCCTGGTACCGCTGGCTGGCCGCGGGCGGCGCCTTGCCCGCGGCCGCGACCCTGGAAGGCGAGGTGCTCGCGCGCCTGGCCGCGCTGACGGCCGCGCCCGAGAGCGGCGCCGCGCTGGTGCCGCGCGTTCCCGAAATCATCCCTGAACTGATGCGCCTGCTGCGCGACGAGGACATGAACGTGTCCGCGCTGTCGCGCCACCTGTCGCAGGACCTGGTGCTGGTGGCGGAGGTCTACCGCGAAGCGAACCGGCCATGCTACCGGCCGCGCTACCACGCCGGGCCGCCGGTCAGCAGCATCGACGCCGCCGTCATGCTGCTGGGCCAGAACGGCATGCGCATGCTGCTCGCGCGCGTGGCCTTCCGCCCGGTCATGAGCATGCAGAGCGGGCGCCTGGCGCGGCGGGTGGCCCCGCTCATCTGGCGCCAGTCGGAAAAGTGCGCCCAGGCCGCCGCCCGGCTCGCGCCCGCCATGCGCGCCCACGCTTTCGAAGCCTATCTGGCGGGGCTGATGGCCAACATCGGGCTCGTGGTGGCCTTTCGCCTGATCGACGGCCTGGCGGAGGAGGGCACGGTGCCGCAGTCGCCCGCGTTCGTCGAGGCGCTCCTGATGCGGTCGCGCCTGTTGTCGGCGCAGATCGCGACGCTGTGGGATTTTCCCGAGTCCGTCAGCGCGGCGATCAACGCGTCGGCGGGGCTCGACCCGCTCGACCCGGGCAGCACGGACGCGCCGCCGCTCGCCCGCGTCTGCTGGCGCTGGCCGACCGCCTCGGCAAGCTGCGCCTGCTGGTGGACGGCGCCCGCTTCGCCGCCGACGAACCCTTCGTTGTCGACGGCCTCGGCAAGGCGGCGCTGGCCTGTTTCGCGCAGCTGCAGGACGAGGACGAATAGGGCAGGCGCCGCGGCCCGACACGGGGACGGGCGGTGCGGGCGCTGCCGCACCATGGTGGTGGACTGCGTTGCGCGCCGCTGCCTGGTCCGCCTTGCCATGCTCGAGGCCATTGACGGGCAACTCCCGACTACACCAGCATGTCGCCATGCCCGCCGGGTAAGCCCGCACGCATCATGCGTGCCGTTTGACGCTCGTTCGAATTCGGCATATATTCTCCTCCATCCTTTGGAAACGTTTCCATTCGCGCTACCGGGATCTCTCCCGACCCCATTCAATTCGAGACCAACGCAAGCAAGTTGGCAGGCCGCGGCGCCGGCACATCCGGCCCGCTTTCTTTTGGAGTTAACCGAGGAGTCGAAGTGAATAACCAGAACGAACACCGTCACCCAGAACACACACGGAATTGGAAACCTTTCCACGCGCTTTCCCGAACGTTGGCGGCGTCGCTGCTGCTGGCCTGCGGCGCGCATGCCACGGCCAGCGTCGACAACCCCCAGATCGGCCAGCTGCTGTGGTCCGAGGAATTCAACGGCACCAGCCTGAACACCTCCGTCTGGAACACCTATGACGGCAATGGCTGCCAGATCAACCTGTGCGGCTACGGCAATGCCGAGCTGGAATACTACAGCCCGAACAACCTGTCGATCACCAACGTGCCCTTCGAGTCGGGCACGCGCGCACTGGCCATCCAGGCACGCAGCCAGACCGTCGGCAGCAACGTCTTCACCTCGGGCAAGGTGGACAGCAAGGGCAAGGTGCAGGTGCAGTACGGCATGATCGAGATCCGCCTCAGCACCCCGCCCCTGGGCACTGGCCTGTGGCCGGCCGCCTGGATGCTGGGCGTGAGCCCGCAGACCTGGCCGCGCAACGGCGAGATCGACATCATGGAAATGGGCCACAGGGCCTCCGTGCGCGCCGCCGCCGGATCGCCCTCGACCGACCGTTTCACCGGCTCGAACGTCATCACCTGGCAGCAGGCCGCCTGCGTGCCCGGCAACGAGAGTTGCGCGGCCTCGACCGCCTGGCAGACCAAGAACTGGTACGTTCCCGCGACCTCGCTGGCGAACCGCTTCGTCACCTACCGGATGTACTGGCTTGATAACCAGATGCGCTTTACGGTCGTCGACAACGGCGTCGAGCGCAACATGTACGATGCGCCGCTGCCGGTCAATTCCACCGCGCTGCAGGCGCCGTTCTACCTGCTGCTGAACCTGGCCGTCGGCGGCAACTTCACTGACGCGGCCAGCCCCGGCCAGGTGACGGCGCCGCTGCCGGGCACGATGTATGTGGACTATGTCCGCGTCTACCAGCTCGATGGCAAGGGCAGCGTCAAGCTGGGCAACCAGACCGTGCCGGAGGTGGGCAAGTTTGGCGTGTTCACCGACACCACGGCCGTGAACAGCAAACTCGTTGCGGGGACCAGTTCCGACATCTTCCTGTGGAACGGCGCGTCATCCGGCGCAGGGAACACGGCACCCTTCGAGGGCAGCAACGTCATCGCCTGGAACTACACGGCGCCCGGCCAGTGGTTCGGCGGCGGCGTCCAGGCCCGCCAGGCGCGCGACCTGTCGAACTTCCGCAATGGCACAGTGAAGTTCCGCATCAAGATTCCGGCGAATGTCTCGTTCAACATCGGCGTGGGCGACACCTACACGAACCAGAATTGGGTCAACTTCCCGGCCAACACCACGGCTTACGGCCTGGTGCGCAATGGCGACTGGGCGCAGGCCACGGTGCCGGTATCGACCCTGCTGGGGCCGAAGGTGGCGGCGCAGTCGCTGCTGGACGTGTTCATGATCTCGAGCGACGCCAACCGCTTGCCTGCCTCGACCTTCCAGTTCGCGATCGACGACATCGTCTGGGATTCCGGCAGCACGGTTACCCCGCCGCCGACCACGCCGAGCGGCCCGACCTCGGTGACGCAGACCTCGAGCACCATGCTGCAGTTCAATACCACCACCGGCAGTTGGGCCGACGTGCACTACACGGTCAACAACGGTGCCCAGCAGAACGTGCGCATGCGCCTCGATGGCAGCGTGAACACCTATGTGGCGGGCGGCCTGAAGATCGGCGACGTGGTGCGCTACAGTTTCACCTACTGGGACACGACGCGTAACTTCGCGGTCGATACGGCGCAGCAGAGTTATACGATGAAGTAAGGCTGTCCGGGTCTGCCGGCACTCCGGGCGCTACACCGGGGCGCCGGCAGCTGCGATTCATGCGGACGCCAGCGCCGCCAAGGACATGTCACACTGGCGTCATCTCGAACCGAATCGCAGGGAGGGCATGATGACGAACGAATCGCAGAATGGATCTGGCAGCCAGCAGCAATCAGGCGACGCAGCGAATCAACAGCAAACGCAGCTGCAAAACCAGCAGCAGGGCAACCAGCAAGGAAGTCAGCAAGGCAGCCAGCAGTCCGCCCCACAAAGCCACGACGCTACCGACGGCCTGGCCGACAAGAAGCCGGAAGAACTCACGCCGGAGGAACTCCGCCTGATGGCCGATACGATGCCTGGCGAAGGGCCCGGCGACTGAGGGGCCGCAGGCGCGCCCTCTCAGCCGGTGACCGGCGTGCACAGCTCCACCAGCACGCCGTCCGGCGTGCGTACCCAGGACACCGTCTGGCCCCAGGGCTTGTGGGTCGGCGGCGCCATTTCGCGCGCTCCGGCCGCAGGGCCCCGCATGCATGCGGCCGGCACGTCGCCGGTCACGAGGGCGATCTCGAAGCCCAGCGGCTGGGGCGAGCTGTGCGCAGCCACGTGGCCGCCCGGGAAATTCATTTCGCCCAGTTCGTGCGCGGCGAAGCTCAGCGTGGTGGCACCCGTCTCGAGCTCGCCATAGGCGCCGCTTTCGTGCAGGAATCGGCGCGTCAGCCCGAAGGCGGTCTCGAAAAACGCGAGCGCGGCCGCGACGTCGGGTACATAGATGATGGTATAGCCGAGTTTCATGACGGGGTCCTGGTGATGCGCCGGCGGCGCGACCGCACGAGTATAGGATCGGCTTGACTGACATGCAACGCCACGGGGACGTCGGCGGCGCCGGTAATGTGGGCCGGTAACGTATGATCGACCCGGACAGCATCCAATCTCACTACACGATCATGGACATGGCGCGCCAGGAATTGACATACGAGGAAGTGGCGGCGGCGGCAAGCCGCCTGCAGGGGGAGGGCCGGCAGGTCACTATCGACACCGTACGCGATGCGCTGGGCAGCGGGACGCCGACCGCGATTCACCGCCACCTGGCGGCGTGGCGCGCCGAACACGCGGCGCCACCAGCCCCGCCGCAGGCGCAGCTGCCCGAGGCCTTGCTGGCCGACCTGGCGCGCTGGGCGCAGCAGTTCGCCGAGGAGGCCGGCTCGCCGGCGCGCGAGGCCCTGGCCCGGCACGAAAGCGACATGGCGGCACTGCGCGAAGCCGGCGAAGCACTCGAGGCCGAGCGCGACGACTTGCAGCGGGACCTGGACGATGCGGGCCGCGCGCGCGACGAGGCGCTGGCGACGATTGCCGAGCGCGAGGAGGAAATCGAGCGCCTGAACGCCGAGCTGCGCAACGCGCGCCAGGTGGCAATGGATGCCCTGGTCGGCAAGGCGAAGGACCAGCTGGCGATCGAAGGCAAGGACGCGCAGCTGGCCGACCTGCGCCAGCAGCTCGAGCGCAACCTTGCCGCTACCGCCACCCAATCGGATGCGCGCCTGGCGGCCGAGATGGAACTGGTCGGCGCCGCCACCGCGCGCGACAGCCTCGCCAACGAGGTCAGGGACCTGCGTGCCCAGATCGCGGCGCTGCGCAAGAAGTAGGTCTTATTCGAGGGCGCGGCCGGCGGCCAGGCTGGCGGCCACCGCTTTGTCTCCATGGTGCCGGTGCCAGTCGTCCAGCCGCGCGCGCACCCGGCATGGCTGTATTCCAGCGCGATGTCCGCCAGCGGCGTCGGAAAATGGAGGAAGCCGTGCGGCGCCTCCGGCAGCAGCTGCAGATCGACCGCGTTGACCGCGCGCCAGCGCCCGGCCAGCAGGATCGAATCGTCGCGCAGCGGATCGATACTACCTGCGAACATCAGTGCCGGCGGCATGCCTTCGAGGCTGCCGTACAGCGGCGAGAGCGGCGGCGCGCGCCGTGCCGTATCGTCCAGGCCTGGCGTGAGCAGGCGCAGCGCGTCCGTCATCCCGGGCCCGTCCAGCACCAGGGTCTCCGCTCCGGCCGCGCGCACGCTCGGCGTTCCCGCCATGTCATACACGCCGTAGTAGAGCAGGGCGCCATCGATGCGTTCCAGCAGGCGGGGCCAGGCTTGCAGCCGCAGCAGGGTGGCCGCGGCCAGGTGGGCGCCGGCCGATTCGCCGCGCACGATCAGCGGTAACCCGGCCAGTTCCGGCATGCCGCCCTCCAGCAGCCAGCGGCTGGCAGCGAGGCAGTCGTCCATCAAACCCGCCATCGGCGTGAAGGTCGCGAGCCGGTAGTCGACCGAGACCACCGCCACGCCGCAGCGTTCGACCAGCGCCGCATTGTGCTTGTCGTTCATGCGCGCGTTACCGATGACCCAGCCGCCGCCGTGGATGTCGAGCACGACGCCACGCGGCGGGCTGGCTGAATGCGCTGCCGGACGGAGCACGCGTACCGGCACGCGCAGGCCCGCGTGCGTGGCGACGCGGGTCTCGACCCCGATGCCGCGCCGTGCCAGCCTGCGGTCGGCGCCGACCTGGGACAGGCGCAGCAGGGCCTGCGCCAGGATTGGCATGAGGCGGGAGCGCGCCTTGAAACGCGGCGCGCGTGCCAGCTTGCGGTTGAAGCTGCGCGCGGCGTCCAGGGTGGCAGCGTCGAGCGCGATGGGGGCGACGGTCGTGGTGGTCGTGGTCAATGCGTGGTTCCCGCGGTCGGGCAGCTGCCCGGTTCGCCTCCATTCTAGGACAAGCGCGCCAGTTCGTTCGGCGCCGCACATGGCGCCTTCCCCGTTGACGACGTATCGATCAGCAGACTGCGCTACAATTGTTTCTCTCTGAACAATAAGGCTTCCCATGCGCGCGATCTTCCTTGTCATGCTACTTGGTGCAACCCTGCTCGGCGGCTGCGCCGTGTCGCCCGGGCTCGACCCGCGTTCCAACTACGCCGACTTCGGCGACGACGCGATCATCGTGATGGGCGTGAGCCCGCAAGTCGAGCTGCAGATCTTCAAGGGCGATGTCACGCCCGAACAATGGGTGCGCGACGCCTGGGCCGCCTCGCTCATCACCACGCCGCGGGGCGGGTATATCGTCGCCAGGGTCGACGCGACCGAGGGGCGCGCGGCGCTACGGCATCGCGGGGCTGGTCGCGCGCTTCGGCCGGCAACCCTATATTTTCCTTCCCTGCGATGGCGACCCGGTGGTCACCTTCGAAGCCGCCCGCGGCAAGGTGGTCTACGTCGGCGACGTGCGCATGCGCGATCCGCGCGGCGGCATGGTCGTGACTACGCCCGATGACCTCGAGCGCGCCCGCGCGCACCTGGCGGCGTATTATCCGCTCATCGCGGCGCGCCTTGAACCCGGCCGCCACGGCTACATGAATCTCAAGCTGAAGGGGAAGTACGCGATGATGTGCCGCGCCGACGCCCTCAAATAAGAGGCCGCCCCCGTATTGACGCGCCGGGCGCACGCGCTACACTGTGCCGTCCACCATTGCCGGGAGAGCAGAATGCGCCGTGTCCAGTACTTACTGATGGCCGCCATCGCGGCGTTCTGCACGCCGGCCGCCATGGCTGCCCCGGCGCCCGACGTCGACCATCACCAGCATGTCTTCAGCGACGGTATCGTCAAGCTGCTCGGGCCGGAGGCGGGCATCAAGCCGCTGCCGGCAAAGGAACTGGTGCCGCTTCTCGACGCGGCCGGCATCCGCCGCGCGGTGCTGCTCTCCACCGCTTACATGTACGGCAGCCCGCGGCACCGGGTGGCCGACGAGTACGCGCAGGTCAGGCGCGAGAACGACTGGACGGCGGCCCAGGCGGCGCAGTTTCCCGGCCGCCTGATTGCCTTCTGCGGCATCGCACCGCTGAAGGCGTATGCGCTCGAGGAAATCCGCCGCTGCGCGGGCCAGCCTGGCCTGAAGCATGGCATCAAGCTCCATCTCGGCAATTCGGATGTGCAACTGGACCAGCCCGAGCATGTGGCGCGCCTGGCGCAGGTGTTCGCGGCAGCCAACCGGGAAGGGATGGCGATTGTCGTGCACATGCGCGCCAGCATCCGCAACAAGCGTCCCTACGGTGCCAACGAGGCACGCGCCTTCCTCGACAAGGTGCTGCCGTCCGCGCCGGACGTACCGGTGCAGGTGGCGCACCTGGGCGGCACCGGGCCCGGCTTCGACGATCCGCCCGCGCAGGAAGTGCTGGCAACGCTGGCCGAGGCGGTGCAGCAGCGCCATCCGGCCACGCGCGGGCTGTGGTTCGATGTCGCCTCGATGGTGCAGCCGGATATCAAGCCGGAGGAGGCCGCGCTGCTGGCGCGGCGCCTGCGCCAGATCGGGCTGGACCGGGTGCTGTACGGGACCGATTCCGCCCGGGGCGAGAACCTGCGGCCGCGCGCAGCCTGGGCTGCCTTCCAGCGCCTGCCGCTGAGCGGGAAGGAATTTGCCCAGGTCGCCGGGAATGTGGCGCCTTACTTCAGGCCGGAAGAACCGGCAGCGGGGACCCCGGCAAACTAGTCCAGGCCGGTGGCGTGCCTGCCGGCTTCAGCCGATCACCGTCACGACCACCGTGCGCCGGTGCCCGCCGGTGCGGTGCTCCCACAGGTAAATGCCCTGCCAGGTGCCCAGCAGCAGCCGGCCGTCGCCGACCGGCACCGTGACCGCCGTATCGGTGAGCACGGTGCGCACATGCGCCGACATGTCGTCCAGCCCTTCGTCGCGATGGCGGTAAGCCGGATCGCCATCCGGCGCGAGGCGCGCCAGTACCGTCTCCAGGTCGCGCCGCACGTCCGGGTCGGCGTTCTCGGTGATGGTCAGCGAACAGCTGGTGTGCTGGACGAACACGTGGGCCAGGCCGCAGGCGACGTTCGCGGCTGCAACCGCCTGTTCGACCTCGCGCGTGATGTCGAGCGTGCCGCGCCCACGGGTGGTGAAGTGCAGGATGGCCTGGTGTGCCATGGCGCGCTTACGGCGTGGCCCGGAAATGCTTCTGGATGCCGGCCCAGCAGTCCTGGTAGTTCGCCTGCAACTGGGGCGATTCCAGCGCATGGACCGTCGGGCACAGCACGTTACGGGTCTCGAACATGAAGGCCATCGTGTCGGCCACCTTGACGGGCCGGCTGGTGTCGGCATTGCTGGCCTTGTCGAAGGTCGCGGCGTCCGGGCCGTGCCCGCTCATGCAGTTGTGCAGGCTGGCGCCGCCGGGATGGAAGCCCTCGGCCTTCGCATCGTAGGCGCCGTGCACCAGGCCCATGAACTCGCTGGCCACGTTGCGGTGGAACCAGGGCGGGCGGAAGGTGTTTTCGCCGGCGAGCCAGCGTGGCGGGAAGATCACGAAATCGAGCGTGTCCACGCCCGGGGTATCCGAGGGCGCCTGCAGGACCAGGAAGATCGACGGATCGGGATGGTCGTAGCTGATCGAGCCGATGGTATTGAAGTGGCGCAGGTCGTATTTATACGGCGCGTAGTTGCCGTGCCAGGCGACCACGTCCAGTGGCGAGTGCCCGATCTTCGCGCGCCACAGGTTACCGCAGAATTTCGCCACCAGCTCGAACTCGCCCTCGCGGTCCTCGAAACGGGCGACTGGCGTCAGGAAGTCGCGCGGGTTGGCCAGGCCGTTCGAACCGATCGGACCCAGGTCCGGCAGGCGCAGCAGGGCGCCGAAGTTCTCGCAGATGTAGCCGCGCGCCTGGCCGTCGGGCAGCCTTACCTGGAAGCGGATCCCACGCGGGACCACGGCAATTTCCTGCGGTTCGAGCTCGATGGTGCCCAGTTCGGTGGCGATTTCCAGGCGGCCTTCCTGCGGCACGATCAGCAGTTCGCCGTCGGCGGAATAGAAAAAGCGCTCCGTCATCGAGCGGTTGGCCGCGTACAGGTGGATCGCGCAGCCCGTCATGCTCTCTGCCGAGCCGTTGCCGGCCATGGTCACCCAGCCGTCGATGAAGTCGGTGGGCGCATCGGGCATCGGCAGCGGGCTCCAGCGCATCTGGTTCGGCGGCGGTGGTACACGCGTGAAGTCGCCGACGATGCGGGCGCCATCGATCTGGCTAAAGCTGCCGTGCATCGCGGCCGGGCGGATGCGGTAGAGCCAGGAGCGGCGGTTATGGCTGCGCGGCGCCGTGAAGGCGGTGCCGGAAATCTGCTCGGCATACAGGCCGTAGGCGACGCGCTGCGGCGAATTGCGGTGCTGGGGCAGGGCGCCCGGCAGGGCCTCGGTGGCAAATTCGTTGCCGAATCCGGATTGGTAGGACATGGCGGTCTCCATGGCGGCGGTGAAGGCGCCGCTTCGAACGGTCACTGTACAAGATGCCAAGGAGTTTTACGATATCAATAGAAAAATGTAGACTATTCACATCGTAAATAGCGGGGGCATCCGGTGATCGAGCCGAACAGTATCGACCTGAACTTGCTGCTGGTGTTCCAGGAGGTCTACCGCGCGCGCAATATCTCCAGCGCGGCCAGGAGGCTGGGCCTGACGCAGTCCGCCGTGAGCAATGCGCTGGCCCGGCTGCGCCGCACGTTTGGCGACGAACTCTTCGTGCGCACCGCGCAAGGCATGCAGCCGACGCCCTATGCCGAGCAGCTGGCCGAACCCGTGGGTGCGGCGCTGGCGCAGGTGGAACTGGCGCTCAACCAGCGCAGCGGGTTTGATCCCGCGACGAGCACGCGCGGCTTCACCGTGGCGATGAGCGATGTCGGCGAAGTCTATTTCATGCCCGCGCTGATCGAACGCTGCCGCAGCCTGGCCCCCGGGGTGCGCATCAGCTCGGTGCGCGCCGGCGCGATCGCCCTGAAGGAAGAAATGGAAAGCGGCCGCGTCGACCTGGCCGTCGGCGCCTTCGACGACGTGTCGGAAGCCTTGTACGGACGCCTGCTGTTTCGCCAGCCGTACGTCAGCATGGTCCGCCACGCCCATCCGCTGGCGAGTGGCGAGGTGACGCTTGCGCGCTTCCTCGCCTGCGAACACCTGCTGGTCGATTCGGCCGACAGCCCCTACGAACGGGTCAACGCGCTGCTGGAGAAAGCGGGCATCGGCCCGTCGACGCGCTTTCGCGTGCCGCACTTCACGGCGGTGCCGTATATCGTCAGCGCCAGCGAACTGGTGGTGACGGTGCCGCAGAAGCTCGCCGAGCAGGCTGCCGCGCCTTTTGGGCTGGTGGCGATTACTCCGCCCTTAAGCTTGCCGACCCTGCAGACCAAGGTGTTCTGGCACCGGCGCTACAACCAGGACCCGGGCAATGCGTGGCTGCGTGAACTGGTTGTCGCGGCGTTCGGAGAGTAAGAGCGCCGGACTAAACCTCCTGCTTGTCGTGATAGCAACAACACCGTACACTGATCAATTCTGAACGTCCGCAAACGGCCAAAAGCGGACGAAACAGCTGAGAAGGCAGTGAGATGCGCTACCTGATTGTCGATGGAATGTTCTCTGGGACCGGTGTCCGTGACCCTATGAGGGGCGAGTATGTCGAACTTGGCGAGTTAGGCCTTTCGCCAGATGTCGTAGAGGCGATCGCTAGCTGGCTAGCCCGCTACGAAACAGCACACTACCGGCAGTTTAACGATCCACGAGAGGTGGAAGCCCTTGATGCTATCGGGCTGGCGTTATGCGAGCGTCTTGCCCAGGAACTTCAGGGAGACAAGGTCGGGTACTTTTCTGATGCCCGGACAAAAACGCTGAAGCCCGCTTAGGTCGCGCAGTCAAGCGGACGCAGCCACAGGTTCGCTAGCGACGCACACCGCCGAGGTTTCGTCAGGCTCTTTCAGGTGCAAGGGTCTCTTGCGGTCCCGCGCGCTGGTTCCCGTTCCCCATCGACTTTGATGTGGCGCAAACCCCAACACCGCGGGCGAGCGATGCTAAAACATTACCATCTTTGCGTTCGGCAAGAGTATGCTGATCCTGCTGTACATACAGCGGCCGGGAATGGCGCAATGCCGCCCGCGCGTCGAACCGGATAGCCACCCACAGGAGATCAAGATGCGAACCACTCGTTTCACGCGCGCGGCATTGTTTGCCGCCCTCATGCTCGGCCTCGGCAGCACTCCCGTGTTTGCCGACGAAACCTGCAACTCGCCCTACCTGTCGAACCTCATCAAGGGGCAGGAGGACTACCTCTACGTGTGGACGCTGGGCGTGCCCGGCATGGGCGACGGCTCCGACAAGCTCGTGACCCTCGACGTCAATCCGAAGTCGCCCCGCTTTGGCCAGGTAATCACCCAGATCTCGGTGGGCGGGCGCGGCGAGGCCCACCATGCCGGCTTCACCGACGACCGCCGCTTCCTCTGGGCCGGCGGCCTGGACGACAGCAAGATCCATGTCTTCGACGTGCATACCGACCCCGCCAAGCCACGCCTGGTCAACACCATCGCCGACTTCGCCCAGAAATCCGGCCTGGTCGGCCCGCATACCTTCTATGCGCTGCCCGGCCGGATGCTGATCGGCGCGCTGTCGAACACGAAGGACGGCGGCGGCGCCACCGGCATGGCCCTGTACAACAACAAGGGCGAGTTCATCCGCAAGTACGACATCCCGGCCGCGCAGGCGCTGAAGGGCGGCGACGGCTATGGCTACGACCTGGCCATCAACCCGGCGAAAAACGTGATGCTCAGTTCCAGCTTCACCGGCAAGAAGAATTACATGACGCCGCTGGGTACCCTGGTCAAGGACGGGGGCGCAATGAAGCAGTTCGGCAACACGATGGTGGTGTGGAACCTGAAATCCATGCAGCCCGAGCAGGTACTGAACGTGCCGGGCGCGCCGCTGGAAATCCGCTGGTCGCTCGCCGGCGGCGAGGACTGGGCGATCACGGCCACGGCACTTACCTCCAAACTCTGGCTGGTGAAAAAGGATGCCAAGGGCCAGTGGCAGGCGAAGGACGTGGCCGCCATCGGCGACCCGGCGAAGACGCCGCTGCCGGTCGATATCTCAATGCGGGCCGACGGCAAGGGGCTGTGGGTGAACACCTTCATGGACGGCACCACCCGCTACTTCGACATCAGCAACCCGGAAGCGCCGCGCCAGACCTATGCGAAGAAAACCGGCTCGCAGGTGAACATGATTTCGCAAAGCTGGGATGGCAAGCGCGTGTACGTCAGCTCGTCGCTCCTGGCCAAGTGGGACAAGGGCGGTCTCGATGACGAGCAGTTCGTCAAGCTGTTCGCCTGGGACGGCAAGGAGCTCAACGAAAAGTGGACGGTCGACTTCTACAAGCTGAAACTCGGCCGCCCGCACCACATGAAATTCGGCGCCCAGACCGGGATGCAAACGGCCTACGGCGGCGACGCCGGCAGCGCCGCCGGGCTTGCGGCGCGGTGAGCGGCGCGAGCGCGCGAGCTGGTTGCGTCCGGGGCCGCAGCCTGGCGCGGCGGGGCGTAGCGGCCGGGCGGGGCGTCCTGCTGGCGCTCGTACTGGCCGCCGGCCCGCCCGGTATGGCGGCAGCAAGCGCCACGTCAAGCGTCCCGCCGCTCGGCTTTACCCCGCCCGCGCCCGGCAGCTACCGCCTGGAACGCATCATGAAGGCACCCGACGGTGTCGTGCTCGATAGCGACGCCAGCGTGCACCGCCTGTCGGAGTTCACGACGGGGAAGGTCACGCTGTTCTCCTTCATCTACACCTATTGCAGCGATCCCAAGGGATGCCCGCTGGCGTATGCCACCCTGCATGAGCTGAAAAACACGATCGAGCGCACCCCCGCCCTGCGCGGCAAGGTGCGCTTCGTGAGTATGAGTTTCGATCCGGAATACGACACGCCGGTGGCGATGCGCAGCTACGGCGGGCAGGAGGCGCGTGACCGGCGCGGCCTGGACTGGCATTTCCTCACCACCCGCAATGGCAGGGAACTGGCGCCGCTGCTGGGCGGTTTCGGCCAGGACGTCTCGGTGGCCGCGCCCAAGGCGCCGGGCACGCGTATCCCGGTGCTGAGTCACATGCTGAAGGTCTACCTGCTCGATCCGCGCGGCGAGGTGCGCGAAATCTATTCGACGTCCTACCTGCATCCGGCCGTGCTGCTCGGCGACATCCGTACCCTGCTGATGGAGCAGGGGCGCCGCTGAACCAGATCGACATGGCCGCAGAAAAACTGCCCGCAGCCTGGGACGTTTGACCGCGTGCGCGTGGCGCGGGCGTAAGTTTTCGACATCATGGGGCAGGAAGGCAAGGCCCAACTAGCGTATCATTCCGGTCGTTGACGCCGCCCGGCCATGCCAGCGCGGCGCCTCGTACATACGAAGGGGTGGCCGGCGCCATGAGCACCGGCCTGGATATTCCGCCCGGCGCGGGAGGGCCTACCCGGCCTGCTCGCCGTCTGGAGGAGACTATTTTGCATCAAAAGGAAAACAAGATGGCTGACCTGTTTGAGAATCCAATGGGGCTGATGGGCTTCGAGTTCGTCGAGTTCGCTTCGCCAACGCCGGGCCTGCTCGAGCCGATCTTCGAGACGCTGGGCTTTACGAAGGTCGCGGTGCACCGCTCGAAGAACGTTGTCCTTTACCGCCAGGGCGACATCAACTTCATCGTCAACAACGAGCCGAAGAGCTACGCCGCCTATTTCGCCGCCGAGCATGGCCCATCGGCCTGCGGCATGGCTTTCCGCGTCAAGGATTCGCACAAGGCCTACAAGCGCGCGCTGGAACTCGGTGCCCAGGCCATCGAGATCCCGACCGGACCGATGGAGCTGCGCCTGCCGGCCATCAAGGGCATCGGCGGCGCGCCGCTGTACCTGATCGACCGCTTCGAAGACGGCAAGTCGATCTATGACATCGATTTCGAATTCATCGAGGGCGTCGACCGCCGCCCGGCCGGACATGGCCTGAAGATCATCGACCACCTGACCCACAACGTCTACCGCGGCCGCATGGCCTTCTGGGCCGGCTTCTACGAGAAGCTGTTCAACTTCCGCGAAATCCGCTACTTCGACATCAAGGGCGAGTACACCGGCCTGACCTCGAAGGCGATGACGGCGCCGGACGGCAAGATCCGCATTCCGCTCAATGAAGAAGGCAAGGCGGGCGGGGGCCAGATCGAGGAATTCCTGATGCAGTTCAACGGCGAGGGCATCCAGCACATCGCGCTGCTGACCGATGACCTGATCACGACCGTCGACGCCCTGCGCGCGGCCGGTGTGCCCCTGATGAGCGCGCCGCCTGCCACCTATTACGAGATGCTCGACGGCCGCATCCCGGGCCACGGCGAGAACGCCGCCGAACTGCAGGCACGCGGCCTGCTGCTCGATGGCGCGGTCCAGGACGGCAAGCCGCGCCTCCTGCTGCAGATCTTCGGCGAGCCGCAGCTGGGCCCGGTGTTCTTCGAGTTCATCCAGCGCAAGGGCGACGACGGTTTCGGCGAAGGCAACTTCAAGGCCCTGTTCGAATCGATCGAGCGCGACCAGATCAAGCGCGGCGCGATCGGACAAGCCGCCGAGATGGCATAAAGCGACAGGACGCTGCGCGCACGTCGGCCGCGCGCAGCCCCTGTCGTGCGTAGGGTGGGCACTCGTGCCCACGCTGTCCACCCCGTGACGCCCGCCGCATCCCCCCGCGGAGACTGCCGCGAATGAACCTGAGGTGGACTCCCCTGTCCACGCCGTCTTACCCGCCCATACCACGCGATCCCGCCTGCAACCATTGCGTGAGCCACTCCGAACGCACGCGCCCCATGACGACGCAGGCGCCTCGTCCGCGCCACGCTAGCGCGCGTAGCGCCACCCCGGCTGATGGCACAATGCGAAGGCGTCGCCTCATCGACGTATCGGAATCTTCATATCCACCTCACCCCGACCGGAGTCCCGCTTGCTCCCCGCCTTCGCCATCCTCCTTCTGTTCCAATGCCTCGGCGAAGGCATCGTCTTCCTGTTCAAGCTTCCCGTGCCGGGCCCGGTCGCCGGCATGGTGCTGCTGTTTGCCGCCTTGCTCATCTGGCCGTCCCTGCAAACCCGTATCGAAGCCGCCGCCAACGAGCTGCTGCGCCACCTGTCGCTGCTGTTCGTCCCCGCCGGCGTAGGCATCGTCGCCGCGGCCGGCAGCGGCAGCGGGCACTGGATTGCGATCGTCGCTTCGCTGGCTGTGAGCACGCTGGCCACCCTGGCTGTCACCGCCCTCGTGCTGAAGAGCATGACACCGGACCCGCAAACGAAGGCGTCCGACGATGCCTAGCTTCGCCAACCTCAGCCACTTCTGGGTCTACCTGTCGGCCTCGCCGCTACTGGGACTGACGATCACGCTCTGCGCCTACATCCTCGCCCAGGCCATCCATGCGCGCTGCCGGTTTTCGCCGCTGGCCAATCCGGTGGCGATCGCGATCGGCCTGGTCAGCCTGGCGCTGCTGCTGTCGAACATGTCCTACGAACGCTATTTCGCCGGCGCCCAGTTCGTGCACTTCCTGCTGGGTCCGGCAACGGTGGCGCTGGCGGTGCCGCTCGCACGCCAGTTGCCGCGCATGCGCCGCGCCTTCCTGCCCCTCCTTGGCGCCCTTGTCGCCGGCTGCGTGACGGCCATCGTCAGCAGCGTCGCGGTGGTCTTGCTGCTGGGCGGCTCGCCGCTCCTGGCGCGCACCGTGGGACCGAAGTCGGCGACCACGCCGATTGCGATGGCCGTGTCGGAACGTCTGGCCGGGGTGCCTGCGCTCACTGCCGTGCTGGTGATCGGCACCGGGATTTTTGGCGCCATCACCGCGCGCTTCCTGTTCAATGCCTTGAAAATCGAGTCGCATGCGGCGCGCGGCTTTGCGCTCGGCGTGGCGGCGCATGGCATCGGCACGGCGCGCGCCTTCCAGGTCAGCGCCGAGATGGGCGCGTTCGCGGGACTGGGGATGGGACTCAATGGCATCCTGACGGCGGTATTGGCGCCGGTGCTGGTGCCGTGGATGGTGCGTTGGCTGGGGTGAAAAGGACAAAGGCACACGACGGACAGTGTCCGTCGCGTGCCCAAGCCGGGGATGCAGTGCGCACCGCCTGGAAATTCGCCGGGCAGGGCCCGGCCTGCGTCCGGACCTGCCCGATATCAGCTCCCGTGCGGCATCGAGTTGGCGTTGGCCCAGGTGCGGTTGTTGCTCTCGCCCCCGCCTGGTTTCTTGACCAGGGTGCGCATCGCGAACAGGGCGCTGGCAACGCCGACGACCACGGCGGCGGTGCTGCCCGAGAAGCCAACGGCGTGGTTCTTCGCCAGCTGCCCGGCTTTCGGCGCGATGAGTTCCATGCGGCGCTTGGTCATTTGCGCACCCAGGTCCGACAGGCGGGCTTTGCTCATCAGCATTTCAGCCTGCGGCAGCAGCGTCGTTTCCTCGTCTGCCACGTGGTGGATCACGTCGCGCATGAGTTCCAGCAGCAGCTTGTCGTGGCGCGGATCGGAACCGCTCGTGCGGCGCAGTTCCGAAATGATGCGGCGCATGTCGTTGTGCTCGGGCTCGGCCTTGTGGACGAAGGGTTCGCCCTTGTCGAGCTGGCGCATGACTGGATAGAACACTTCTTCTTCCAGCGTCGCGTGGATTTCCAGGGCGGTGCAGATCGTTTCGGCCAGCGCCTTCTTGACGCTTGGCGCCTTGTCCTTCGTGTACTGGTGGAACGTTACCATCACGTGCGAGTGATCGAAGCGGATCATGTCGGTGATGGTCGGGCTCAATTTGTTCAGTGAAAACATTTGGCATCCCTCCGGATTGACGAATAACCAACATGCTAGCGCTGCCGTTGGGCGCACGGCGTAGGAGCCCGACGCAAGCCCTTGTCGGCATATGCCGCGTCATCCGCCGGGGTATTTCATTAGCAACGACGGCCCCGGCCGGCTGGAGCAGGGGCAGCCCGGGTGTTCAGCTCAGCTGTAACTGTCGGTCCCTCTCGCCATAGGGAAACCTTGCTTTCCGCGCTTTATCGGCTTTAACAGTTTGTCACCCTTGTCCTACATCGACACGGCGGCGCTGCTGATTACGCATGCAGCGAACGCTGCGATGATGAGCCTCACGTCCGGCTGGCGCTGAAAGCGCGTTCAGCCGTGTAGCGATAGCGTTGCACGCATTCGCGTGAACGCTTAGTCTTAATCTATCGAAGGAGTGAATATGTTTGCACATAACAAGCGCCTCCAGTACACCGTCCGGGTCAGTGGTCCCAATCCGGGCCTGGCCAATTTGATGCTGGAGCAGTTCGGCGGCCCGCAGGGCGAGCTTGCCGCAGCGATGCGTTACTTCACGCAGGCCGTATCGGAAGACGATCCAGGCCGCAAGGACATGCTGATGGACATCGCGACCGAAGAGCTGAGCCACCTGGAGGTGATCGGCCACATCGTCGCCATGCTGAACAAGGGTGCCAAGGGTGAACTGGCCGAAGCGGTCGACACCGAAGCCGAGATGTATCGCAAGATCACCGGCGCCGGCAACGACAGCCACGTGACCCAGGTGCTGTACGGCGCCGGCACGCCGCTGGTCAATTCCGCTGGCGTGCCCTGGACCGCGGCCTACATCGACTCGATTACCGAGCCGACCGCCGACCTGCGCTCGAACATCGCCGCCGAAGCGCGCGCCAAGATCGTCTACGAGCGCCTGATCGCGCTGACCGACGACCCGGGTGTGAAGGAAGCGCTGGGCTTCCTCATGACGCGCGAAGTCGCGCACCAGAAATCCTTCGAAAAAGCCCTGTATTCGATGGAGTCGAATTTCCCTCCAGGCAAAATGCCGGTCGATCCGCGCTTCTCCAGCGTCTACTTCAACATGTCGCAGGGTCCCGGCGAGATGCGCGGCCCGTGGAACCAGGGCGAGAAGTGGGACTTCGTCACCGACCGCGAAAAGCAGATGGCGGTCGACGGCGGCTCCGGCGAAGCCGAGGTCAAACTGCCGGCCAAGGACATCGAGACGCTCAAGCAGATGCAGATGCGCACCATGTCCGATCCGTCCAAGGATCCGGTCACGGGCGCCGAGCTCGGCCTCGACCCGGCCACGCCGAAAGGCGCGTCGGCTGTCAGCAAGCCTTGAACGGCGGACGATTGAGTAGATCGGCAGGCAAACAGGCATGACCGCAGCTGCGGCGCGCCCTCGCGCGCCGCGGCTGTACCTTCATCTTGCGCCGCTTTTTCCCCTGAGATGGCAGGATGGTAACGCAAGGCGAACGGAAAGGAATCCGGATGAATACGAATATCCATAAGCTGCGCCTGGGCGGCGCCCTGGCGCGCACGCTGACCGTGCGGCGCGTGATCGGCCTGTTGATCTGCGCGGTCGGCTGCCTGCTGCTGCTCGGCAGCCTCGTCGACCAGGTCATGCACGCGAACGCGAAAATGCATGCGGCCCTGCTCGGCGGCGGGATCGCTGCCGCGGCCACCGCACTGGGCACCTTGCCTGTCCTGTTTTCCCAGAATTTTTCGAAACGCACCTACGACAGTTTTCTTGGCTTCGGCGCCGGGGTGATGCTCGGTGCGACTGCTTTTTCGCTCGTCATTCCCGCGCTGGCGGCGGCTCGCTCGTCGGGCGCCGGCCCGTGGGAAGCGAGCCTGCTGGCCGGCGTCGGCCTGATGGGTGGCGCCGGTGCCATCCTCCTCATGAGCCACGCGATCGAACCGGCCGAAGTGCTCAACGGGAGCGCCGGTGCCAGTTCGCTGCGCCGCGCCTGGCTGTTCGTCACGGCCGTGGCCCTGCACAACCTGCCCGAGGGCCTGGCCATCGGCGTCGCCTACGCCGGCATCGACATGGAAAAGGCGAACTCCCTCATGACCGGCGTGTCGATCCGGGACGTGCCGGAAGGCCTGGTCGTGGCCCTGGCCCTGCGCACGGTCGGTTACGGCCGATTGGCGGCCGTCGGCTTCGGTGTGCTGTCGGGGCTGATCGAACCGGTCGCGGCGGCCCCGGGCGTCGCCCTGATCGGCATTTCGGCCGGCATGCTGCCGGTGGCGCTGGCCGCGGCCGGCGGGGCGATGCTGTTCGTGATTGTCCACGACGTGATCCCCGAGATGCGCGAGAACGGCAACGGCACCACCGCGACCATTGCGGTCATCTTCGGCTTCGTGCTGATGACCGTGCTCGATACGGCGTTGGCTTAGGGGGCGGCGGAGCTGCCGGCGCGGGGATCGCGACATCTCCCGTTTCTGGACGCGCTCCGGACCGTGGACAAGCGTGACACGCCCAAGCTGCGCTTGGTGGAGCGCTAGCTGCCCTTACCGCCGCGTCGGCGGCCATGCCGGGTCGCCGGCTGCGCCAACCTTACGGGAAGTGCCGTATGAACCACGCGCACGCCAGCTCGGCCACACGCTCGAGCGCGCCTTCTTCCTCGAACAAATGCGTCGCCCCCGGCACGATTTCCAGCGCCTTCTCGCACTGCAAGGCAGCAAGGGCCAGTCGGTTCAGTTCGATCACCGCGGTATCTGCGCCGCCCACGACCAGCAGCGTCGGCGCCAGCACCTGTTCCAGCGCGGCGCCCCCAGGTCGGGCCGGCCGCGCCGCGAGACGACGGCCGCCACGCTGCTTCCGCTATCGGCCGCCAGCCGCAGGGCAGCGGCGGCCCCGGTGCTCGCGCCAAAGACGCCCGGGGGCAGCGGTGCGCTCAAGGGCTCGGTAGACAGCCAGGCCGCGGCCGCGTGCAGGCGGGCGGTGAGCAGGTCGATGTCGAAACGGCTGGAGCGATGCGCGTCTTCCTCGCGCGTCAGCAAATCGGGCAGCAGGGTGGCAATGCCTGCGGCGCGCAAGGCCGCCGCCACCATGTTGTTGCGCGGACTGAAACGGCTGCTGCCATTGCCGTGGGCGAACAGGACAACCCCGGCCGGCCTGGCAGGCAGCTCGAGCACGCCTTCGAGCACTGCCGTGCCCGCCGGGATGTTGGCCAGTACCTTGCGCATGGTGCACGCTCCCTCAACACTGCCTGGACGCTCGCGCCAACGAAAAAATCCGTCGCGCACAGGCGACGATTCGGTGCGCAGGAATACGGCGTTGGCCTGGCAGAGGGGTTCCGCAAGCAGCACCGACGCTCGCCCGGCTGCAGGGAAGCGCCAAACAAAAACGGCCGGACACGCAGTCCGGCCGTCTTCACATGCAGGGAACGCAGCTTAGTCGCGAATCTCCAGCTTGCGGTTCAGCGACAGCGCCGCCAGCGAGCCGACCGCACCCGAGAGCAGATACAGGCTGACATAACCGAGGCCGAAGTTGGCCGACAGGCCAAGCGCAACCAGCGGAGCGAATGCCGCGCCGACCAGCCAGGCCAGGTCGCTGGTCAGGGCCGCGCCGGTGTAGCGGAAACGCTGTTCGAAGTTCGAGGTGACCGCGCCGGCAGCCTGGCCGTAGGACAGGCCGAGCAGGCCGAAGCCGATCAGGATGAAGGCATTCTGGCCCGATTCGCCGCCGTCGATCAGCATCGGCACGAAGGCCGAGAAGATGGCGATCAGGGCGGCGAGGGTGCCGAGCGTCGTGCGGCGCCCGACCTTGTCGGCAACCAGGCCGGAAATCAGGATGCCGACGGCGGCGACGGCCGCGCCCCACATCTGGATGTAGAGGAAGCCGCTGATCGGACGGGTGTCGTAGAGCTGCATCCACGACAGCGGGAACACGGTGACCAGGTGGAAGAGCGCATAGCTGGCCAGCGCGGCGAGGGCGCCGATGACGATGTTGCTGCCCTGGTTGCGCACCAGTTCGCCGACCGGTGCCGGATCGAGTTCATGGGCGTCGAGCAGGCGCGAGTATTCCGAGGTGGAGACCAGGCGCAGGCGCGCGAACAGGGCGACGACGTTGATCGCGAAGGCGACGAAGAAGGGGAAACGCCAGCCCCAGATCAGGAAGTCGTCGCTCTGCAGGTTATCGAGCAGGTAAGCGAACATGCCGGCGGCGATCAGGAAGCCGAGCGGGGCCGACAGCTGGCCGAGCATCGCGTACCAGCCGCGCTTGTGCTCGGGCGCGTTCAGGGCCAGGAGCGAGGGCAGGCCGTCCCAGGAGCCGCCCTGGGCCAGGCCCTGGGCGATGCGCATCAGGGACAGCAGGATGATGGAAGTGGTGCCGATCTGCGCATAGGTGGGCAGGAAGGAAATCACGACGGTGGAGGTGCCCAGCAGGAAGAGGGCGATGGTCAGCTTGATTTCCCTGCTAAAACGCTGCTGGATGATCATCGAGATCACGGTGCCGAAGGGGCGCGCGATGAATGCGAACGCAAAAATGGTAAATGCGTATAGTGTGCCTTCAAGCCGGTCCGCAAACGGGAAAAATACCTGTGGAAAGACGAGCACGGAGGCGATCGCGTAGACGAAGAAGTCGAAATACTCGGAAGCGCGGCCGATGACCACGCCGACAGCGATTTCGCTCGGGGAGATATGGCCGTCCCGGGCATTGATATTGCGTGCTCCACTGCAGGGAGCGGTTACGGGAGCGGCACCTGCGCCGCCGTACGTATTCGTGCTTTGCATAATCTCGGTCTCCAGGTTTGATTCCGGCCCCGCTTTTTGGTCCCCTGGCCTGGGCAAGGGTGGGACAAAACGTCCAATGTGCAGCTAAGGCCGATGGCAGTACAGTAGCATGTTCTCATTCCCATGTAACGTTAGATACCTAGCATGATTCCTAAAATTGTCCGTCCCGGGCTGTCGATCCTCCTGCTTGCGCTGCTGTCCGGCTGCAATACGGTGACGATGAATGCCGCCGGTGATATCGCGAGGCAGCAGGCCGACCTGATCAAGGTGTCGGTCTGGCTGATGTTAATCATCATCATTCCGGTGATGATCCTGACCGTTGTCTTTGCCTGGAAATACCGCCAGGGCGCCAACGCCAGGTACGAGCCCGATTGGGACCACTCCACCAAGCTCGAACTCGTGATCTGGGGCGCGCCGCTCCTGATCATCATCGCGCTCGGCCTGATCACCTGGATCAGCACCCACAAGCTCGACCCTTACCGTCCGCTCGACCGCATCGACGAAACCCGTCCGATGCCGGCCGGCGCCAAGGTGCTCGAAGTGCAGGTGGTGTCGCTCGACTGGAAGTGGCTGTTCATTTATCCGGAGCAGGGCATCGCGACGGTCAACGAACTGGTCACCCCGGTCGATACCCCGATCCGCTTCAAGCTGACCTCGTCGACCGTGATGAACGCGTTCTACATCCCGACCCTGGCCGGCATGATCTACACGATGCCGGGCATGGAGACGACGCTCAACGCCGTCGTCAACAAGCCGGGCGACTACAAGGGCATGTCCTCGAACTTCAGCGGCGACGGTTTCTCGCACATGAAGTTCGCCTACCGCGGCACCACCGCCGCCGATTTCGACGCCTGGGTACAGAAGGTCAAGGCCAGCGGCAACACGCTGGGCCGCGCCGACTACCTGGCGCTGGAAAAGCCGTCGGAAAAGGAGCCCGTGCGCTACTACGGCACGGTGCAGTCGGCGCTGTTCAATGCCGTCGTGAACCGCTGCGTGGCCGAAGGCACGACTTGCGCCAACCACCAGATGGCGCTCGACATGCAGCGCGTGCGTAACGACATCGCACTGAAGCAGCTGCCGAAGGATGCGAAGCGCCAGGTTGCCAAGGCCGATGGCGAGGTCTGCGAAACCCCAACCAATTCTGTGAAGAAGTAACCATGCAAGACTCTTTTGACTTGACGAAGCTAATCTTCGGACGGCTCACCTGGGATGCGATTCCCTTCCATGAGCCGATCCTGATCGCTACCTTCGCAGGCGTGCTGGTGGGCGGTGCGGCGCTGATCGCGCTGATCTCCTACTTCCGCCTGTGGGGCACCCTGTGGCACGACTGGTTCACCAGCATCGACCACAAGAAAATCGGCATCATGTACATGGTGCTGGGCCTGGTGATGTTCCTGCGCGGCTTTGCCGATGCGCTCATGATGCGCGCCCAGCAGGCCATCTCCTTCGGCGAGAATGCCGGCTTCCTGCCGCCGCACCACTACGACCAGGTCTTCACCGCCCACGGCGTGATCATGATCTTCTTCGTGGCGATGCCCTTCGTGACGGGCCTGATGAACTATGTCGTGCCGCTGCAGATCGGCGCGCGCGACGTGGCCTTCCCGTTCCTGAACAACTTCTCGTTCTGGATGACGACCATGGGCGCCGTGCTGGTCATGGCCTCGCTCTTCGTCGGTGAATTCGCACGTACCGGCTGGCTGGCCTTCCCGCCGCTGTCGGGCATCCTGGCCAGTCCGGGTGTCGGCGTCGACTATTACATATGGTCTCTGCAAATTGCGGGTGTCGGTACGCTGTTATCGGGGGTTAATCTCATTGTCACCATCGTCAAGATGCGCGCGCCGGGCATGGACCTGATGAAGATGCCAGTCTTCACCTGGACTTCGCTGTGCACCAACATCCTGATCGTCGTCTCGTTCCCGATCCTGACCGCGACGCTGGCCATGCTGGGCATGGACCGCCTGTTCGATACCGCCTTCTTCACGAACGACCGTGGCGGCAATGCCATGATGTACGTGAACCTGATCTGGATCTGGGGCCACCCCGAGGTCTACATCCTGATCCTGCCGGCCTTCGGTATCTTCTCGGAAGTCGTCTCGACCTTCTCGAGCAAGCGCCTGTTCGGCTACACCTCGATGGTGTACGCGACCTGCGTCATCATGGTCCTGTCCTACCTCGTGTGGCTGCACCACTTCTTCACCATGGGTTCGGGTGCGAGCGTGAACTCGTTCTTCGGCATCACGACGATGATCATCTCGATCCCGACGGGCGCGAAGATCTTCAACTGGCTCTTCACGATGTACCGCGGCCGTATCCGCTTCGAGCTGCCGATGATGTGGACCGTGTCGTTCATGCTGACGTTTGTTATCGGCGGCATGACCGGCGTGATGCTGGCGGTGCCGGCGGCCGACTTCGTGCTGCACAACTCGCTGTTCCTGACCTCGCACTTCCACAACGTGATCATCGGCGGCGTGCTGTTCGGCCTGTTCGCGGGCTTCAACTACTGGTTCCCGAAAATGTTCGGCTTCAAGCTGAACCGCTTCTGGGGCGTGGTCTCGTTCTGGCTGTGGTCGATCGGCTTCTGGGTTGCCTTTACCCCGGGCTATATCCTCGGCTTCATGGGCGTTACCCGTCGTTCGAGCCACTTCGAAGACCCCGAGCTGCAATGGCTGTTCGTGATCTCGTTCATCGGTACCCTGATGATTGCTGGTGGTATCGCGGCGCTCTTGATGCAGATCTTCGTCAGCTGGCGCGATCGCAAGATCAATGCGGACGTGACGGGCGACCCATGGGATGGCCGTACGCTGGAATGGTCGACCTCGTCGCCACCGCCTGACTACAACTTCGCCTTCACGCCGATGGTGCACGACAACGACACCTTCGCCGACATGAAGAAGAACGGCTGGAAGCGTCCGCTGAACGACTATGTCGCGATCCACATGCCGAAGAACACCTGGGCCGGCTTCGTGATTTCGGCGCTGTCGGCGGTGGTGGGTTTCGCGATCATCTGGCACATGTGGCTGCTGACGGGCCTGGCCTTCGTGGCAACGATCGTCGCGACCATCGTCCATACCTTCAACTACAAGCGTGACTACTACATTCCGGCGGACGAAGTGACCCGTACCGAGAATGCACGTACGAAACTGCTGGAAGCCCATGTCTAACACCATGTCTAACGTCAATGCAACCTTGAACGGCGCCGCTGGCGGCGCCGCCGCGCGCGAATTCCACGTGCGCGAGCACCACCCGGAACACGGCACGATGCTGGGTTTCTGGATTTACCTGATGAGCGACTGCCTCATCTTCGCCAGCCTGTTCGCGACCTATGCAGTCCTGGGCCGCAACTATGCGGGCGGCCCGTCGGGCGCCGAGCTGTTCAACCTGAAGATCGTCGGCGTCAACACGGCCTTCCTGCTGGTGTCGTCGATCACCTTCGGCTTCGCGATGATCGCGGCGCAGGCGAAGAACTTGAAGCGTGCCCAGGTATGGCTGGCCATCACCGGCCTGCTCGGCGCCTGCTTCCTGGGCCTGGAAATCTATGAGTTCGTCGAACTGATCCATGAAGGCGCCGGCCCGTCGCGCAGCGGCTTCCTGACCGCCTTCTTCTCGCTGGTCGGCACCCACGGCCTGCACGTGCTGTTCGGTATCGTCTGGCTGGTCACGCTGATGGTCCAGCTGGGCAAGCACGGCTTGACCCCGGAAAACTTCCGCCGCCTGTCCTGCCTGTCGCTGTTCTGGCACTTCCTGGACGTCGTCTGGATCTTCGTCTTCACCTTTGTCTACCTGATGGGAACGCTGCCATGAGCGAACATCACAATCACCACGCCCACGGCGCCCACGACGCCCTGCACGGCCATACCCATGGCGACGAGCCGGGCGTGCACTACAGCCTGAAGGACTACACGATCGGCTTCGTGCTGGCCGTGATCCTGACCGCGATTCCGTTCTGGCTGGTCATGAACAACGTGCTCGACCCGGCGATGACGAAGTTCGTCATCATGGGCTTTGCCGCTGTCCAGCTGGTCGTGCACATGGTGTACTTCCTGCACATGAACTCGAAGTCGGAAGGCGGCTGGAACATGATGGCGCTGATCCTGACCCTGGTCCTGCTGGGCATCGTGCTCTCGGGGTCGATCTGGGTCATGTACCACATGAACGCCAACATGATGCCCGGCATGGGCGACGCCGCAAGCGTCACCGGCCATGGCATGCACGACATGAAATGATGTCGCCGCACGGTCAGGCGGCAGCTGCCCGGCCAGCATCTGGCCGGGCGATCATCGCGATCCTCGGGCTGCTCCTGATCGTGCTGTTCGCAGGGCTGGGAACCTGGCAGGTAATGCGCCTGCAATGGAAACTGGCCCTGATCGAACGGGTGGAATCGCGCGTCAAGGCCGATCCCGCCGCGCCACCGCCTCGGGCTCGCTGGGGGCAGGTCGGCAAGGAATCCGACGAATACCGGCATGTACGTCTCGTCGGACACTTCCTCTACGAATACACGACGCCCGTCCAGGCCGTATCCGACCTGGGCGCGGGCTTCTGGCTGCTCACGCCGCTGTGCACGGCTGACGGGACGATCGTCCTCGTCAACCGCGGCTTCATTCCCATCGTCCCCAACATCGGCGCGCGCTACCCGGCACGGCGTGCCGCGGGCAATCCCTGCAACAGGGAGCAAGGGATGCACACGTTCACCGCCCTGCTGCGCATCAGCGAGCCGGGCGGCGGCTTCCTGCGCGAAAACGACCCCGTGAAGAACCGCTGGTTCTCGCGCGACGTCGCCGCGATCGGCGCCGCGCGCGGACTGCCACCGGCGGCGCTGGCGCCGTACTTTGTCGACGCCGCCCGCGGCCAGGATCCGGCGGGCGCGCCGGGCAGCCGGTCGGCGGGCTGACCGTGATTTCCTTTCAAAACAATCACCTCGTGTATGCCATCACTTGGTATGCTCTGGCTTTGATGGTGGCCGGGGCGTGGTGGTTGGTCGCGCGCTCCGCGCACAAGGAAGCCGCGAAGGCAAGGAACAATGGCAGTAAAGCTTGATCTACTAACAAGAATCGCTCCCTCGAGTGCCTCGGCCGCCGAGGCGAACGTCGAATACGCCGCCGGGCACAAGAACATGCTGCAGCTCATCGAGCTGCGCTGGATCGCGGTCATCGGCCAGATCACGACGATCGCCGCCGCCATCCTGGTTTTCGACATCAACCTGCCGCTGGTGCACATGCTGCAGGTACTGGCCTGCCTGATCGCCTTCAACATTGCCAGCCACCTGCGCTGGCACGAGCGCCGTCCGGTCGCCAACGCCGAGCTGTTCATGGCACTGCTGGTGGACGTGGCCACGCTCACGGTGCAGCTCTACCTGTCCGGTGGCACTACCAACCCCTTCGCCTTCCTCTTCCTGCTGCAGATCATCATCTCGGCCGTCCTGCTGGAAGCCTGGTCGACCTGGACCATCGTCGGGGTCACCCTGGTCTGCCTGGGTCTGCTGGCCGTATATGCCCAGCCGCTGGCCTTGCCCTTCGACCATGCGCGCGGCATCGCCAGCCTGTACGTGCAGGGCATGCTGATCTGCTTCGCCCTGAACGCCGCGCTGCTGGTGATCTTCGTTTCGCGCATCAGCGGCACCCTGCGCGCCAAGGCTGCGCAACTGGCCGACCTGCGCCAGCGCGCCGCCGAGGAAGACCATATCGTTCGCATGGGCCTGCTCGCTTCCGGCGCCGCCCACGAACTCGGTACGCCCCTGGCCACCCTGTCGGTCATCCTGGGCGACTGGAAGCGCATGCCGGCCTTCCGCGACAATCCGGATTTGAAGGAAGAAATCGGCGAGATGCAGACCCAGCTGGCGCGCTGCAAGGCCATCGTCAGCGGCATCCTGCTGTCGGCCGGCAGCGCCCGTGGCGAGTCGGCCGTGCGCACCACCATCCAGACCTTCCTCGACGGCCTGGCCGAGGAGTGGGAAGACAGCCGCAAGCCCGCCGTCTTCGCCTACGACAACCGCATCGTCGACGATGTCCCGGTCGCTTTCGATTCGGCCCTGAAGCAGACCATCGACAACCTGCTCGACAACGCGCTGGAGGCTTCGCCGCACTGGGTGGGGCTGGAAGCGGCGGTGGAGGACGGCATCCTGACCCTGGTGGTGACGGACCGCGGCCCGGGCTTTGCGCCCGCCATGCTGACCCAGTTCGGCAAACCCTACCAGTCGACCAAGAGCCGGGCCGGCGCCGGGGTCGGCCTGTTCTGGTGGTGAACGTCGCCCGCACCCGGGCGGCGGTGTCACGGCGCGCAACCGCGACGAGGGCGGGGCGCAGCTTGTGCTCAGCATTCCGCTGGCTGCGATCGCCTTGCAGGGGGAGGGCGAGCATGTCTGAGATCGTGGACAACAGCGTCGAGACTGGTATCGATGCCGCTACGCCTTTGCTCCTCATCGTCGAGGACGACGAAGCCTTTGCCCGTACGCTCGGCCGCTCCTTCGAGCGGCGCGGCTACCGCGTGCTGCACGCCCCTGGCCATGACGAGGCGGCCGAGATCCTGAAGGAACACGACCCCGGCTACGCCGTGGTCGACCTCAAGCTCAAGGGCAATTCATCCGGCTTGTCCTGCGTACAGCTGCTGCATGCGCACGACCCGACCATGCTGATTGTCGTGCTGACCGGATTCGCCAGCATCGGCACCGCGGTCGAGGCGATCAAGCTCGGCGCCTGCCAGTACCTGGCGAAACCCTCGAACACCGACGATATCGAGGCCGCCTTCGGCCACGTGGCCGGCACGACCGACATCGAGCTGACGAACCGCTCGACCTCGATCAAGACGCTGGAGTGGGAGCGCATCCACGCGGTGCTGGCGGAGACGGACTTCAATATCTCGGAGGCGGCGCGCCGCCTGGGGCTGCACCGGCGCACGCTGGCGAGGAAGCTGGAGAAGCAGCGGGTCAAGTAGGGAGCGCCCGCTCGGGCTCAAAGCCCGGCCAGCAGCCTGCGCACCGCCTGGTGCGCTTCCAGCCAGCCGCTCTCGATCAGGCGCGGTTTGCACTCCGGGCATTCCTCGAAGGGGTTGCAGGCATGGGCCAGTTCGACGTATTTCGATCCGACGACCGGCTTGGCCCCGAACGCATCGCGCGAGGATGGCGAGGCCGGCCCGGCCGCCGCCTCGGCACCTGCCGTGACCCACTTTGCGAATGGGGCGGCGTCCTTGCCATCGGGGATGTACCAGCATTTGCGCGTGGGATTCCAGCGCGCGCCCAGTGCTTTGGCTTCGTCCTTTTCGGCGTATGGAACTTTAAGAACTATCATTTTTACCTTGTGTGGCGTCATCCGTATGCCCGCTTGCCGGGCCTGCTGCTATTGTAAAGCCTGCGGCGCACGCCGTCCGTTCCCGGCTGCCGTATCGAAAGGAGAGTTGAATGGCGAAATACTCGCTCAGCATTGCTTGGATGCATTCGGTCGAAACAGTCACGATCGATGACGCCGACTTGCCCGAAGCCGGAGACCTGATGACGACGTGGGAAAGGTGGGAAGGGCATGATCCGGTCAAGTACTACGTCGAGGTGGTTCGAGTGACAGCAGGCGCTGGCCGGACGGACATCGTACTCCGCTATACAAAAGAACTGAATCCGGCATTGGCGGGCGTTGACTATCCCTGGGGGACATCCACGATCACGCTCAGACCCGGCAAGAAGCGACTCAGGGCCGTAGCCGAATGGGCAAACAGCCCGCCAAACCCTGCCTACGACGGGACCTCCGAGGTCGAAGTGACCGAACTGCCTCCGGCCGGTTTGCTGGGCGACCTGCTTGCGCTCGAGGCTCCGTCTGGCCCGACTACGCGCGAGGTGCTCGTTGCGGCGCGCATTGGCCAAGGCAAATTCAGGTCGCGTGTCATCAGGGCTTGGCAACAGGGAGAAACGTGCGCCCTGACCAAAACGACGATTCCCGAGCTTCTGGTGGCTTCTCACATCAAACCATGGAGCGACTGCGACAGCGACGATGAGCGTCTCGACGGGGCAAATGGCCTGCTGCTTGCCAGCCACGTCGACAAGTTGTTTGATCGCTGCCTGCTCGGTTTCAAGCCTGGCCCGAACTACACCTACACTGTGCAGCTGCACCCCGACGTGCGCGAGCAGGCCGCAAAGCTCGGCGTGACCAACGGAGCACTGCTTGACGCATCGCACCTTGGCCAGCACGCGGCCAGGTTCGACGGCTACATGCGTGGGCACTATGCACGCTTCGAAGCGCGCGCGGCCACCCGACTGTTCAAGGAATCTTGATCCGGATCGGCATCGGCACCGGGGTCGCGCGCGTCGGCATCGGCGCGCGGTCCGGCGGCGTCAAGCCCGTGACCAGGTCGGCCACACGCACCGTCTGCCCCGTCTCGAAGCACTTGTTCGTCGCGATCCCGACCAGCGCCGACCAGGCGCCGGCGCGCTCGTCGGAGGCGCGCCTGTACTTGTCCGGAGGGGAGTTGCCGAAGATCTCGGTGAGCATGACGTTGTCGCCGCCGCCGTGGCTGCCCACCCCGGTCCAAGGCGTGATGTCGCGGGCCTGGCCGCGAATTGGGATCACCCGGATCGAGACGTTCTCGCTGCCGCTCTGCACCTTGGCCGCGCCCGCCGCGCCGCCGGACTCGACGATGCGGTGTTCCAGGCGGCCCTTGGTGCCGTTGAAGGCGACGTGGTAGCCCTCCCAGGCATCATAGGCCTGCAGCGCATAATTCAGGTGCGTGCCATTGTCGTAGCGGACCATCACGTTCATGGTGTCCTCGATGTTGATTTCCGGACGCCACACGCACTGGTCGCGGAAGTAGCCATCGTACTGCTCGTTGTCGAGGTAAAGCGACTTCAGGCCCGGGTCGGCCGCCAGGTCGAAATAGAAGCTGCACTTCTGCTTTTCCGGGCAGGTCAGGCAGCGCTCGTGGTGGCTCGCCAGGCCCATGCGGCGCGCCGTCTCGGGCGTGTAGAACTGGCGCGAGCCGAAGGCATGCACGGTCTCCGGCTGGGCGCCCAGCCACCAGTTGACCAGGTCGAAGTGGTGGGTGGACTTGTGCACCATCAGTCCGCCCGAATTGGCCTTGTTGCTGTGCCAGCGGCGGAAGTAGTCGGCGCCGTGCACGGTGTTGAGCAGCCAGGTGAAGTCGACGGAGATGATGTCGCCGATCTCGCCTGACATCAGGATGTCCTTCACCTGGCTGCGCGGCGGCGAATAGCGGTAGTTGAAAGTGACGCGGATGTGGCGGCCGCTGCGCTTGACGGCATCGAGGATGCGCTGGGTCTTCTCGGCGGTCGTCGCCATCGGCTTTTCGGTGATGACGTCGCAGCCGGCGTCGAGCGCGCGCACGATGTAGTCGTCGTGGCGCGCGTCGGGCGTGGTGACGATCACGAATTCCGGCTTCGTTTCGCGCAGCATGCGGTCGAAGTCGGCGGCGAGGTAGGCGGCCGGCGCGCTGGCCTTCGTGTCCCGAAATCGTTTTGACGGCGCGCGCCAGGCGGCCCTTGTTGGTGTCGCAGACGGCGACGATTTCGCTCGTGTCGCGAAATGGGCCCGTCATCGCATTCGTGAACATGCGTGCGCGCGAGCCGACGCCGACTACGGCATAGCGCTTGCGCGCGCTCGAGAGGGCGGCGTGCGCAGCGCCGCCGCTTGCCAGCAACAGGCCGGTCGCGCCGGCCGCTTTCAATATGCTGCGGCGGCCCGCGAGGCGGCCGTTTTCGTCGTTCATCGATTTGTCTCCGTGTCTTTTATGGTGGATGGGCGCCCGCCGGATATCGGTCGCAAGCTCTCCTGCCGGCTGCTCAGCGCTGGCTTTGCCGAAGTCCATGGTATCGCCGAGAAGCGGAATTGGCAAGACCACTTATGTTGCGCGGTCTGGCAGGTTAGCTGGTTGGGCGACCATGTCGCAGGGCGGCGCGCTGCCGGGTGACAGGCGGTGCAATAGTTGCTACTCTGCCCACCTCGGTTTCTTCACCCTGCGGCAAGCTTGCCGGCAAGCGGCCGTTCGGACAGGGAAGCTTGTACGCTCCGGTGCGCCCACCGGTGTCTTCAATTAAGGAAAAAGAAAGTCCAATGAATCCAGTCAAACTAGTCGGTGCCGCCATGCTGTCGCTCGTCATTGCAGGCTGTGCAAGTACGCGCCCGGAAGACTTCGCGGTCTCCGATCGCCACGAAGAGATCGCCTTGCAGGAGAAGATCTCGACGGTGTCCTATCGGGGCTTGAATGTCCGCTGCGAAGAGGGCGCGCTGCCCGGCGTGTACGTCGCCGCCAGGGAGGATGCCGAGGGCGTCTATTACTTCGGAAAAGACCGGACGATCTGGATGACCAATGCCATGGTCCAGCCAAAACCACGGTTACAGATGGGCGGGATCTACGTCCCGAAAAACGGCGCGAAGCCGCCGCGCTTCTTCTATATCTTCGAGCAGGAAGCGCACGTGGTCGACAGCCTCGACAAGGTGGTGCAGCAGCGTGCCGACCAGGTCGCGCTGGCGCCGGGAGCGGGGCCGAACATCGTGGGCACCGTGATTGGCGGCGCACTGGTCGCCGGCATCATCGCCAACAACGTCGGGAAAATCGAGATGTACCCGCCGATCGACGACGCGGAGCTGGGGCGCAAGATCCGTGCTGCGATACGTCCGGCGACGGCGGCAAGGTAGCCAGGGGCGCAGTCGTCCGTTCACCCGCCCAGCTTGCTCAGTGCGAAGGCTGCGAGGAAGCCGGCCACCGTGATGAGCCCGGCAAAGTCGTGTGCTTCCTCGAACGCTTCCGGAATCATGGTGTCGACCAGCATGGCAAGGATGGCGCCGGCCGCTACCGCCGTGGTCGCGGCCACCGTGGCGGGGGCGACGCCTTCGAACAGGGTGAACCCGGCCAGCGCCGCCAGGCCCGAGGCAAGGGCGATGCCGCCCCAGATGCCGAAGATGTACAGGGCTGGGCGGCCCGCCTTCTTCATGCCGGCCGCGCTCGACAAGCCCTCGGGCACGTTCGACAGGAAAATGGCCGACACCGCGACCAGGCTGACCTTGCCGCCGCCAAGCATCGACAGGCCGATCACGATCGACTCGGGAATCCCGTCGAGCAGGGCGCCGACCGCGATCGCCACCCCGCTGCCGCCGTGCTCGGCTTCGCTCGGCTGCTTGCATGAACGTTTTCGGTGTCTGGCGCCGCCGTGCGCCAGCCACCAGTTGGCCAGGGTGTAGACCCGGGCGCCGGCCAGGAAACCCAGCGCGGTCGCGCCGAAGCCGCCGGTGCGGAAGGCCTCGTCCATCAGTTCGAACGAGAGCGCCGAAATCAGCACGCCGCTGCCGAACGCCATGATGGCGGCGACCAGGCGCGGCGGCACCCGGAACCAGTAGCCGGCCGCGGCGCCCAGCAGCAGCGCCGCACCGGCAACGGTGCCCCAAAAACCCGCCTGCAGCCACGGCGCAATCTCCATTGTGCGTCCTTTTCTCCGTACTCCTTTTGCCAATATGCTAACGCAAGCTTGACGGCGGCCGCGCCCGGCTGCGGCCACCGGCGGCATCGCTCGCCCACGATATTGCCGTGATACATTTGCACTTTTTTGCCGGAGGTCCCGAATGCCATCCTTCCTGCCACGGCGAGCCGCCTGCCTGTTGCCGACCCGGCGCTGGCCGCCTGCGCCAGCCTGCCCCCGACCCCAGGCAAGAGGCGGCAGCCTTTGTCGTCATCGGCCCGCACGGCGCCGCCACCGCGCGCGTCATCCTCGATGCGCCCGCCTGTCCGCCGCTGAGCGTGGACGGCCACCTGCTGCCGATGCGTGTGCGCGTGCCGCATGCGGGCATTCCGGTTCGCCCTGGCCAGCCCCACGCGCCGGCGACGAAGGCCGTGCTGACCTGCGAAGCGCCCATCGCGGCTGGCGCCGCCACCGCGTCCGTCTTCGGCAAAGGCCTTGCCGGTGCCAAAAGCGGCACCAGAACGCATCGTCGTCATTGGCGACACCGGCTGCCGCCTGAAAGGGCGCGAGGCCCAGGATTGCAACGACCCGAGGGCTTATCCGTTCGCGCGCGTGGCGGCCAGTGCAGCCGCTTTCGAGCCCGACCTGGTGGTCCACGTGGGCGACTACCACTACCGCGAAGACCCGTGCCCCGCCGGCCGGGCGGGCTGCGCCGGCAGCCCCTACGGCTACGGTTTCGACGCCTGGGCCGCCGACTTCTTTACCCCGGCGGGCAAGCTCCTCGCCGCCGCGCCCTGGGTGCTCGCGCGCGGCAACCACGAAAGCTGTGCCCGCGCCGGGCAGGGCTGGTGGCGCTACCTCGACCCCCGTCCCTTCGAGACCGGACGCGACTGCGACCTGCCGGCCAACGATGCCCTCGGCGACCACAGCGACCCGTATGCGGTGCCCCTTGGCGCCGGCGCCCAGCTGATCGTGTTCGACAGCGCGAACACCAGCTACAAGGGCTTGCCGCCATCCGACCCGCGCCGCGCCCGCTATGCCGACACCGCCCGCAAGGTGGCGCAGCTGGCCGGCGCCGCGCGCTACAACATCGCGGTCGACCACCATCCCCTGTTCGCCTTCGGTGCCAACCGCGACCCGAAGAGCGGCGCGGTCACGCTGTTCGGCGGCGACCGGGGCTTGCTGGACGCGTTCGGCGACGTCGAGCCGGGCTATCTGCCGGAGTCGGTGCAGATGCTGCTGTCGGGCCACGTGCACCTGTGGGAGCAGGTCAGCTTCGCCAGCCGCCATCCGACCCAGTTCGTGTCGGGCTTTTCGGGGACGGCGGAAGACATCGTGCCGCTGCCGGCGATGCCGCCACCGGGCCAGTCGCCGGCCCCGGGCGCGGTCGTCGCCCACATGAGTTCTGGATCGACGGCTTCGGCTACATGACGATGGAACGCACCGGGACCGAGGCCTGGCTGGTGAAGGTATGGGACCGTGACGGGCGCGAGCGTAACAGCTGCCGGGTGGAGGGTCGCAACTCCGTTTGCGCGATCAGCCAGGTGCGCTAGCGTCCATACATTCGGACAAATGTAGTTGCTATCGAACTAAAAGTCAGGCAATATGGCTGAGTCACAGGGTCGCCGCTACGGCGCTGCTGTCGATCAGCGAGGAGGCGTGTGCACAGGCTGCGTGCGCTTCTTTTTCGATGCCCCCGGGCCACCGGGGGCGGTTTTTTGCGGGAGGCCCACCGCCCGGTGGCGCACATCCTGAGCATCGTACCCGGCCGGCGGCGCACGCCCGTCGCCATCGTCGACGCGAGCCGGCCCGGCCCCGTCCAGATGCTCCCGCTTCCGCGCGTCAAGGAGAGCCCATGCCTGACTATGCCGATCTTGGATTGCAACTTGCCTGGCCACTGGCCATGACGCTGGCCTGGATGGCTGGCGAACTGATCTACCGCTGGACCGCGCTGCCGCGCATCGCCGTGTATGGCCTGGCGGGCTTCGTCTTCGGTAACCTGGCCGCCGGCTACCTGCCGCCGTCCGAGTCCAGGAACTTCATGCTGCTGGCGAACCTGGGCTTCGGCCTGATCCTGTTCGAACTGGGCTACCGCATCAACCTGCGCTGGCTGCGCAACAACCCCTGGATCGTCGTCACCTCGGTGCTCGAGGCAGCCTGTACTTTCGCCGCCGTGTTCCTGGTCGCGGGGCAGTGCGGCATGGAGCGGCTGCCGGCCGCGCTGACGGCCGCGCTTGCGATGTCGAGTTCGCCCGCTGGCCTGCTGCGCGTGCTCAACGAACAGGGTGCCGCCGGCCAGGTCACCGAGCGTGCCCTGCACCTGACGGCGCTGAACTGCGTGATGGCGGTCTTCACCTTTAACGTCGTCGTCGGCATCGGTCTGTTCCAGACCTCGGGCGACCTGGCCCACGCCGCCGCCAGGAGCCTGCTGGTGCTGGCCGTGTCGAGCGGACTCGGCGCGCTGTTCGGCGCCTGGTCCCGCTATGGCTGCGCCTGATCGGGGCCGCCGAAGGCGCCACGCTGGCCTTTGCGCTGGCGGTCGTGCTGCTGGTGGCCGTCACCCACGTGCTGCAGTTCTCGCCGGTGCTGGCGGCGCTGACCTTCGGCCTGGTGGCGCGCCACCGGCGCATCGCGCTCAGTCCCGCGCAACGCAACTTCGGCGTGCTCGGCGATCTGCTGGCCGTGCTGATGTTCTTCTTTGTCGCCACCAGGGTCGAGCTCGAGCACCTCGGCGGCGGCCTGGCCCTGGGCCTGCTGCTGGTGCTGGTGCGGGCGGTCGTCAAGATCGGCGTATGCACGGCCTTCGCCCGCGTGTCCGGCATCACGGCACGGAAAGGGGCGCTGTCGGGCATGGCGCTCACGCCGATGGCGGTATTCGCGATCCTGTTGATGGAGCAGACGCGCTGGATCGGCGTCGACCTGTTCGACAGCCTGGCGCCGCTGGCGGTGGTCATGCTGCTGCTCGACGTGCTTGGACCGGTGCTGACCCAGCGCGCCGTGGTCTGGGCGAATGAACACCGTATTGCCAAGGAGGCTTGATCATGGCGCTACCCCCATTCAGCCAATCGCAGTCGCTGACCATGGGCGTCGAACTGGAACTGCAGCTCGTCAGCCTGTCGGACTTCGACCTGGTACCGGCTTCGCCCGATATGCTCGAACTGCTGGGGCGCGCGCCGTTCCCCGGGAATGTGACGCCGGAGATCACCGAGAGCATGATCGAGATTAACTCGAGCGTGCACACCCACCATGGCGAATTGCTGGGCGAGCTGCGCCAGATCCGCGACACCCTGCTGCGCGCGGGCGACCGCCTGAATGTGGGCGTCTGCGGCGGTGGCACCCACCCTTTCCAGCAGTGGTCCCAGCGCAAGATTTTCGCCAGGCCGCGCTTTCGCGAGGTATCGAGCCTGTACGGGTACCTGGCCAAGCAGTTCACCGTGTTCGGCCAGCACGTGCACATCGGCTGCGGTTCGGGCGACGAGGCGCTGTTCCTGCTGCACGCCCTGAACCGCTATGTGCCGCACTTTATCGCAATGTCGGCCTCGTCACCCTTCCTGCAGGGGAGCGACACCCAGTTCCAGTCGGCGCGCCTCAATTCCGTGTTCGCCTTCCCGCTGTCGGGCAGGGCGCCCTTCATCCTCGAGTGGGAGGCCTTCGAGCGCGACTATTTCAGGCGCATGGAACATACCGGCATCGTGCGCAGCATGAAGGACTTCTACTGGGACCTGCGCCCGAAACCGGAGTACGGCACCATCGAATTGCGCGTCTGCGACACGCCGCTGACGGTCGAACGGGCCGCCGCCCTGGCCTGCTACCTGCAGGCGCTGTGCCGTTATCTGCTGGAGGGCAGCGAGCCGGCGCCCTGCGAGGACGACTACCTGGTCTACAACTACAACCGCTTCCAGGCCTGCCGCTTCGGCCTGGACGGCACCCTGGTCCATCCACAGCGGCACGAATCGATCTCGCTGCGCGAGGACATCCTGACCACGCTGCGCCTGCTGCAGCCGCACGCGCAGGCGCTGGGCAGCGAAGCTGCGCTCGAACATCTGTACCAGGTGACGCATACCGGCAGCGACGCCCATTTCCTGCGCAATGCACGCGCCGGGGCGGGCAGCGTCGAAGGCATCGTCGACGCCGCGCTGGGCCGGCTGCGGGCAGGTGACCCGGGCTAGCCCGGCGCGCCGCTCAAATCTGCGACAGCGGCACCTGCGCACCGTCGCCATCGACGGCCAGGCGCGCGATCAGGCATGCCAGGTCCTGTTCCCAGGCGCTCGAGTGTTTCGCGGTCGAGGCTGGCGAGGGCGTCGGGCAGCACGCCGGCAAAGGCGCCGGGGCGCGCGCCAGCAGGGCCTCGGCGGCGGGAAGGGCGCGCAGCGCCACGCCGCGGCGGTCGCTGCCCTCGCGGCTGGTCGCGACCAGGCCGCGCGTCGCGAGCGTGCGCACCAGGTTGCTGGCGGTGGACTGGTGGATATCGAGCGCGCGCGCCAGTTCGGTGACGCCGATCCCGGGCGTTTCGGCGATGACGGACAGGGCCCAGACCTGCGCGCCGCCGAGTCCGGCTTCGCGTTCGACCTGGCGAAAATGGGTTTTGACCGAATTGAAGACGACGCGGAACTGGCGCAGCACGCGCGTCGCCGGCGGCAGATCAGCGGCCCCGGCAATAGGATTTCGTAAAGACATCCTGACATGATAGCCGAAAGCAGGCGCGCCGGCAGGGCCCCCTGCGCCGGCCGCGGGCGCCCTCCGTCCGCCGGCGCCCAACCGTGACGCGACCCGCCGTCGGCTATACTGCGTCCTGGAGATTGATTCGCAAGCAAGGAAACCAGTGGACCAGGACGAAAAGACCGAGAACGGCATCCGCCAGCAGGCAAAGGAATTGTTCGGCAGCGCCAGCAACCGGGCGCGGCAAGGTGTCGGCCAGGCCCACGGTTTCCTGGCCGGGCGTCCCCGCTGGGAACAGGTGCTGCTGGTCGGCCTGGGGAGCATGGCGGGCCTGTTGCTCCTCCTGCTGGCCTACCTCCTGATCCTGATCCCGCTCACGCCCGGCATCGCCGACCTCAAGCAGGTCAGCAGCGCACGCCCGAGCGTGATCCTCTCGAGCGACGGCAAGGAGCTCGGCACCTTCGAGCAGGGCCTGCAGGAGCGCGTCAAGCTCTCGCAGGTGTCGCCGCACGTGGTCAGCGCCCTGATCGCCACCGAGGACCACCGCTTCTACGACCACCATGGCGTCGACTTCACCCGCATCGCCGGGGCCCTGGTGGCCAGCCTGAAGGGCGATGCCCAGGGCGGCTCGACCATCACCCAGCAGCTGGCGCGCAACATGTTCCCCGAGGAGATCGGGCGCGCGCGCAGCATCAACCGCAAGCTGAAGGAACTGATCACCGCGGTCAAGATCGAGAACACCTATAGCAAGACCGAGATCCTGGAAGCCTACCTGAACACGGTGCCTTTCCTGTACAACGCGCGCGGCATCGAGATGGCAGCCCGCACCTATTTCGACAAACCGGCAGCGAAGCTCGACGTGCTCGAGGCGGCGACCCTGGTCGGCATGTTGAAGGGCACCTATTACTACAACCCCGTGACCAATCCCGAGCGCTCGCTGGCGCGCCGCAACGTGGTACTGGGCCAGATGTTCAAGCACGGGGCCTTCAACAGCGCGCGCTTCGAAGCGCTGAAAAAACGGCCGATGAAGCTGCACTTCGAGCGCCAGGTCGAGCGCAGCGGGCGCGACAACCACTTCACGGCCTATGTGCGCAAGTGGCTGCTGGAGTGGGCCGACGGGAACGACTACGACCTGGCCCTGGACGGCCTGAAGGTGGAGACGACGCTCGACCCCGATTTGCAGGCCGCCGCCACGCGCGCGGTCGAGCGCCAGGCAGCTGCCCTGCAGGCGGTGGCCGACGTCGAGTGGGCCCATTCCTGGGTGCCGGGGTCGACCTCGACCTCCACTTTCACGTCGATGCGCGAGGACGTCACGCCCTTCGAATACTACTGGCAAACCCATCCATCCAGCCCGATGATGCCTTCATCCGCGAAAGCAGCGCCTACCGCCGCGCGGTGGAGGGCGGCGAGGCGCCGACGGCCGCGCTCAAGCGCGTCAAGGCCGACCGCGACCGGCTGCGCACGCTCAAAGATGCCAAGACGCGCCTGGAGGCCGGCTTCGTCGCCATCGACCCGACCACGGGCGAGGTGAAGGCCTGGGTGGGAAGCCGCGATTTTGCGCGCGACCAGTTCGACCACGTGGCCCAGGCCGCGCGCCAGCCCGGTTCCACCTTCAAGCCCTTCGTGTATGGCGCCGCGCTGGAAAGCGGCCTGGCACCCGAACACCCTTACGTGGATGCCGTGATGGACATCCGCGCCGCGGACGGCACCGTCTGGCGTCCGACCGACATGTCCGGTACCAGCGGGCGCCGCATGACGATGCGCGACGGCCTGGTGTATTCGAAGAACACGATCACGGCGCAGGTGATGCAGGACGTCGGCCTGCCGCCGATCGTCAAGCTGGCGCGCAACCTCGGTATTCGCCAGAGTAAACTCGCCCAGGTGCCTTCGCTGGCGCTCGGCACCAGCCCCGTGACCCTGCTGGAAATGGTGAGCAGCTATGCCACCATCGCGGCGCAGGGCGAATACCGCAAACCCGTGTTCGTGCGCCGCATCCTCGACCGCGACGGCAAGGTGGTTGCGGACTTCGCCAACATCGCGCCCGAGCGGGCGATGTCGCAGGCGGCCAGCACGACCCTGATCGACATGCTGCGCGGGGTGGTCAACCGCGGCACCGGCACCGCCGTGCGCTCGCGCTTCGGCATCTACGGCGATGTCGCCGGCAAGACCGGCACCACCCAGAACAATGCCGACGGCTGGTTCATCCTGATGCACCCGAACCTGGTGGCCGGCTCCTGGGTCGGTTTCAACGACAACCGCGTGACGATGCGCAGCAGCTATTGGGGGCAGGGCGGCCACAATGCCATCCTGCTCGTTGGCGATTTCTTCAAGAGCGCCTTTGACGCGGGCAAGCTCGATCGCGAGGCCATCTTCCCCGGCGGGCGCCCCGCGGCCGCACCGCGCATCGAGCAGTCCGAGCCCGAGGAGGAATTCATCGAGCCGGGCGACCTGGTCGAGGGCGTGCCGTCCGACGAGGCCCAGCCGGCCGAACCTGCGCCGGAGGACGAGGCCGTCGAGGTGATCGAGCCGGCGCCGGAGACCGAGCCGCCGCCCCCGCCACCGACGCCGGTGCCGACCCCACTATATTGATAGAAGACCGTGACGGCTGCGGATGCGGCAGCATGTTGGCGGACGCCGTCGTGGCACCGCAACCGTAGCGTGGGCACCCCGTGCCCACGCGAAAACTTGCGCATTGTTGCCTCGCGCGATGGGATTTAATGCCCGGACTCCTCCCTGGCATGCCCCCACGCATGCAGTATCATCCCCCATCCCTGCTCCAAGCCCATCCATGCTGAACGCTTTCCCCGACCAGACCGGCGATCTCGCCTCCGCCGCCCTCAACCTCGTCAACTGCGGCCTCGTCGTCCTCGACTCCCGCTCCGTCATCGTCCACTGGAACCGCTGGATGGTGGCGCGTTCCGGCCGCTCGGCCGCGCGCGTGGAGGGCGACATCCTGTTCGACGTCTTCCCCGAGCTGCGCAGTTCGCGCGTCGAGGAGGCCGTGCTGGCCGCGCTCGAGCACGGCACGGCCGCGAACGTTCCCCGTCGCAGGGCCGCGCGCCGTTCCCGCTGCGCGAGGCCGGCAGCTTCGACGGCGCGCGCATCGACCAGGCGATCGCGGTCACGCCTTTCAGGCAGGGCAAGGACAGCTACTGCCTGGTCGAGATCCGCGACGTCAGCGGCGTCAACGTGCGTGAGCGCCAGCTGCTCGATCATGCCGAGGCGATGCGGGCCCGTTCGCATGTCGACGCGCTGACCGGCATCCACAACCGCGGCTACTTCAACCTGGCGCTGGACCGCGAACTGCGGCGCGCACAGCGTGGCGGCAGTGCACTGTCGCTGCTGCTCCTCGATATCGATTCGTTCAAGGCCTACAACGACTATTACGGCCACCAGGCCGGCGACGCCTGCCTCGTCACCGTCGCCCAGGCGTTCTCAAGCATGCTCAAGCGCCCGGCGGACGTGGCGGCGCGCTACGGCGGCGAGGAGTTCGCGGCCATCCTGCCCGACACCACGCTCGAGCAGGCGCGCATGCTGGCGAACGGCCTGCGCGAGCACGTGGCCGGCTTGAAGATGGCGCACGCGCCCGCTGCGCTGCATCCGCAGGTGACCCTGAGCATCGGGGTGGCGAGCAGCGCGCCCGGGCGACAACTGGACGCCGCCGGCCTGGTGGAAGCGGCCGACCGGGCGCTGTATGCGGCCAAGCGCGGTGGGCGTGATCGGGTGGTGGCGCAGGGCGATCCGGAAAACGCCTGAGCGCCATGGGTGCCCGAGCGTGAGTGCGCCATGCGCGATGGCTGGACCGCGTGGGCTCGAGAGCCCACCCTACCAATCGCAGGGGGCGTAGGGTGGGCTCGAGCCCACGCGGTCGTACCGCCAGGCGCCGCAAAGCTGTTCACGCCCTCGAATCGCGAGCACCCGGGTCAGTTTCGCGGTGCGCATCGGATGCGTACTACCGCGTGGAGTCAGGACGCCACCCTACGGCGCGCGCGGCGCCGGCGAACGCGCTGCTGCGCACGACGAACCCGCGCTACAGAATCGGCGTGCCCCCGGTCACCGCGATGCGCGCACCGGAAATATAGCTGGCCTGGTTCGACGCCAGCAGCACGTACACGGGCGCGACTTCCGCCGGCTGGCCAGGGCGCTTCATCGGCACCTGCTGGCCGAAACTTTCCACCTGGTCGGGTGGCATCGTTGCCGGGATCAGCGGCGTCCAGATCGGCCCAGGCGCCACCGAGTTCACCCGGATGCCTTTTTCGGCCAGCAGCTGCGCCAACCCGGCCGTGAAGTTGGCGATCGCGCCCTTGGTAGCAGCGTAGGCCAGCAGCGTCGGCTTCGGGTTGTCGGAATTGATCGAGGTGGTGTTGATGATCGAGGAGCCCGCCGGCATGTGCTTCACCGCGGCCTTGCAGATGTGGAACATGGCGGTGATGTTCACCTTGAAGGTGTAGTCCCATTCCTCATCGGGAATCTCCTCGATCGAATCGTGGGTCATCTGGAAGGCGGCATTGTTCACCAGCACGTCGATGCGCCCGAATTCCTGCACGGCGCGCTGGACGATCGCGCGGCAGTGTGCCGGCTCGGCCAGGTCGCCCGGCATCAGCACGGCCCGGCGGCCGGCCGCTTCCACCAGGCGCGCCGTCTCCTGCGCGTCCTCATGCTCGTTCAGGTAGGCGATCAGGACATCGGCCCCTCCCGCGCGAATGCCAGTGCGACGGCGCGGCCGATGCCGCTGTCGCCGCCGGTGATGACGGTGGCCTTGCCGGTGAGCTTGCCCGAGCCTTCGTAGCTGGTTTCGCCGTGGTCGGCGGCGGGTGTGAGCTGGGACTCGGTACCGGGTGGCTGTTGCTGTTGCGGTGGCTGGTTCATGCAGATTCTCCTGTCGATAGCGTGTCTGGAAAAGCAGCCGCCGCCTGGCGCCTCAGGCGCCTTTCGGCAGGCTGCGCAAGGCCGCGGGGTGGCGCGCCCGCGGGTCGTTCGGCAACTCCGCCGCACCCGGCTCGGCCGCTTCCTGCAGCAGGAGCTGCTGGGCACGCGGCGCGGTCGAGATGCCGAGGTCGGCAAACATCTGCATCGACGCCAGGATGATCGCCTGCTGGGTATTCATGAACAGGTCGTAGTCGGCGTCGAGCATCGTGTAGACGATTTCGTACTCGATATAGTCCTGGGTGTACTTGGACAGGTGGGCGCGGTCGAAGCGCACCTTTTCGTGCTTGCCGATGATACCCGCGATCGCCGTCGGGACGCGCGAGGCTGCCGCCGGCGGCGTGTCCGGGTGGGCGCGCAGGTTGTAGACGATGCGCCGGGTGACCATGCGCTTGTAGTTCGCCACCGTGTTCTTCAACAGTTCGGCGTTCGAGATCACGATCTGCTCGCCGCTCTGGGCGCGGATGCGCGTCGTCTTCAGCCCCACCTTTTCCACGGTACCCGAGATGTCGCCCATGGCGATGAAGTCGCCCACCTCGAAGGGCTTGTCGAGCGCGATCGAGAGCGAGGCGAACAGGTCGCCCAGCACGTTCTGCACGGCCAGTGCGATGGCGATACCGCCAATGCCGAGGCTGGCGACAAAGGTCGTGATGTTCACGCCCAGGTTCGCCAGCAGCGCCAGCGCGAAGATGACCCACACGCTCGTCTGCAGCACCCAGATGATCAGGGTGTGCGCGACCGTCACCTGGGCGTCGACGCCGCCGTGGCCGCGGTCGTGGGTCAGGAAATAGCGCTTGGCCGTGACCTTGATGGCACTGTGCAGGTAGATGGCCAGCTGCAGGCCGACGGTAACGAACCACAGGTGGCTGACGCGCGCGTTCCAGGGTGGGGGAAGGTCGAGCGCCGACAGGCCGATCAGGATGCTGGTGGCGAACACCACCAGGTTGCTGGTGCGCGCCAGGGTTCTGCGCAGAATTTCGGCGACAGGACGGTGCGCCCACTCGTCGCTGAGCTGGTCGAGCCGGCGCCGGAACAGGGCCAGGGCGCCGTGGATGACGAGGAAGCTGACGACGGCAAGCGCAAGGGCGAACAGCGCGTTCGGCAGGGTAATGTTCAGGGATGCAATATAGCCGCGGATATCCACATTGGGCTCCTTGTATAGGGATGAGTGCGTGCGGGGCACGCACGAAGGCGTGCGGGGCGCGCACGAAGGCGCGGGGCGGGCGCACGAAGGCGCGCAAGGGCGCACGGATGTCCCCGGTGGGGCCGGAGGTGATCGCCAGGGCTGCCTGACGGGCTGGCCGAAGGGCCGGGTCACGACGCCGGTGAGGGCGACGGGCGAAGCGGGCTGCCAGGCGGTGCCGGAGGCCCGGCCGCAAGATCGGCGCCCGGGCTGGACACGCGGTATCCGGCCGGGGGTACGACGACAAGGAAGGCGGATCAGCGACGCTTGAGGTGTTCGCGCACGGCGCTCACGGCCGGTCCGACGGCGGCGACGGCGCGCTCGAGTTCTTCGCGCGACACGCCCAGCGCTTCGGTCCAGTGGCGCACTTCCCATTCCTCGTGCACGTTGATGCGGCTGCGGTCCTGGGCGCCGGCTTTTTGCAGATTGTCAGACATGGTGTCCTCCTATTGACGAGTTTGAAACAAATATGCCATCCGGAGAAGGATGCGTCCGTTAAGCATTTCACCTTGCTCGGCATTTCTTTTTTTGCAGCCGGACAGCAAGAAAGTTCCCACGGATCAGCGGCTGAGCTTGAGACAGCGCAGGAAATCGTTCGAACCCGGCCCGGCTGTTTCTAAGCGGACTCAACAGTCAGCAATTCGTCAGGCACGGCTTCCATGATGGGCAGGTCAACACGCACCGTTTCGGTGCATTTCGGCAATCCATCCGGAGGCACGACATGAAGACCTGCAAGTACATCCAGCCCACCCGACCGCTCGTCCGCAGCATCCTGGCTGCCGCCATCGGCGCGGCCCTGCTCGGCGCCTGCCAGTGGCAGGGCGGCGTCGACCAGCTCAACGACCTGCGTGGCCCGACGCGCGTCTTCACCGTCGAGCTGCGCGAAGGCACCAACATGGCCGCCGCTCCCTCGCCCGACGGCAAACGCATCGTGTTCTCCGCCCAGGGGGCCTTGTGGATCATGCCGTCCGCCGGCGGGCGCGCCGTGCGCATTACCGACTACCGCCTCGAGCCGACAGCGCCGGTGTGGTCGCCCGACGGACGCAGCATCGCCTTCCAGAACTATGCGCCGGAAGGAAACTTCCATATCTGGACGATCCGCCCCGATGGCAGCGGCGCGCGCGAACGACGAGCGGACCCTTTGACGACCGCGAACCGGCCTGGCTGCCCGACGGCAGCGGCCTGGTGTTTTCGTCCGACCGCGGCATGGATGGCCAGTACAAGATCTGGCGCCTGGACCTGGGCGGGGCGCCGACCCAGGTGACGACCGGACCCGGGGCCGAGAGCAACCCGGTCGTGTCGCCCGACGGCACGACCCTGGCCTATGTCGACGGTACGAACGTCATGACGGCGCCGCTCGCAGGCGGCGCGCCGGCCGTCGTGGCACCCGGCACGGCGCCGGCCTGGCTGCCCGACGGCAGCGCACTGGTCTACCAGAACGCGGCGCGCCAGCTGGTCGTCGGTACCACGCAGGTAACGAACGACGAGGACATCTTTCCCTTCCCGGTGCGCTTCCAGGCCGACGGGCGCTTCCTCTACACGGCCGACGGCAAGATCCGCACCCGCGCGACCGCGGGCGGGGACCTGCGCGACATCGGCTTCACGGCCGAGCTGAAGCTACGCCGCCCGACCTTGCCAGGAAGAAAGACCGCCAGTTCGACAACTTCAGGACGCGGCCGGTGCGCGGGATCAGCGCCCCGGTCCTGTCGCCGGATGGGCGCAGCATCGCCTTCGTCGCCCTGAACGACGTCTGGACCATGCGCATCGGCGAGGATCCCGTGCGGCTCACGAACGACCCGGACCGCGACGCCAACCCGCAATGGACGAGTGACGGCAGCGCCGTGTACTTTTCCTCCGAGCGCGGCAATGCGGGGCAGCTGGCCATCGACCAGGTGACGCTCGCGACTGGCGCGCGCACCCGGCTGGCGGCGATTCCCGGGCGTTCGCTGGTCACACCCAAGCTGTCGCCGGACGGCACGCGCATCGCCTACACCAGCCTGTCGGGCCAGCTCGAGATCTGGAACCGCGCGACGGGCACATCGGAAGTCATCATCGCCTCGAACAGCACCCAGGTCAGCACGCCGCAATGGACGCCCGACGGCCAGCGCATCCTCCTGGTCGACAACGAGCGCATCAACAACCGCTTCCGCGAGGGCTATAACAAGCTGCGCGTGATCGACCTGGCCACCCGCACGGCGGTCTTCTACCCGGTCGCCGCGGCACCGCGCCAGATCTCCGAGCGCGACGAAGGCGCGCGGCGGCGCTTGCGCCGGACGGCAGCAAGGTCGCCTTCATCATGGATTCGCGCCTGCACGTGATGCCCCTCGGTCCGGACGGCGCCCCCACCGGCCCGGCGCGGCAGGTCACGGACGACCCGGCCGACCTGCCGGCCTGGGGCGGCGACTCCCAGACCATCCTCTACAAGTCGGCCGAGCGCGTGCGCACCGTGCGCGCCGACGGCAGCGGCACGCGCGATGTACCGGTCGAGCTGAGCTGGCGCCAGGCCGTGCCCGAAGGCCGCACCCTGATCCATGCCGGCGCGCTGTGGGACGGCGTCGGCACGGCGCTGCGGCGCGACGTGGATATCGTGGTCGAGGGCAACCGGATCGTTTCGGTGGCACCGCATGCGGACCACGGCAGCGCGACGCGCGTCGTCGACGCGGGCGGCCTGACCGTCATGCCGGGCCTGGTCGAAACCCACCTGCACCCGCTGACCCTGTACCAGGGCGGCCAGTTCGGCCAGATCGCCCAGCTGATGCTGTCCTACGGCATCACGACCGCGCAGTCGGTGGCCGGCCCGCTGCACCAGAGCGTGGAAATGCGCGAGGCCCTGGAAGCGGGCAACCTGATCGGGCCGCGCCTCTTCATCTCGCCGCCGCTGTGGGAAGGCAACCGCCTGTTCTACAGCTTTGCCCGCACCCTGCGCACGCCCCAGATCGCCCAGATCGAGATCGACAAGGCCAAGCGCATGGACGCGGACTTCCTGAAGAGCTATGTGCGCGCGCCGATTCCGATCATGGAACGCATCGCCCAGGGCGCGCTCGACCTCGGCGTGCCGAGCGGGACCCACATGGTGCAGCCGGGCGCGGCCACCGGCCTTGCCGGCACCACCCACCTGTCGGCCACCCAGCGCATGGGCTATGGCTGGTCGAAGTCGTTCGCGCGTGCGATCACCTACAGGATGCGGCCGATGTCTACGGCAAGGGCAACTTCCACCTGATCGATACGCTGTTCTCCGCCAGCGCCCTGGCAGGGCTCGACCCCGGCATCGTGACGGACCCGCGCTTCATCCCGGTGCCGCCGAATTTCGTCACCGGACTGCAAACGGCGCAGCCGCCGACCGCCACCCAACTGGCCGCCATCGTCAACGACGCCACCCAGCAGGCAAAGGTCAAGGCGGCGGGCGCGCTGGTGGCCAACGGCACCGATTCGCCGCTGGTGGTGCCGGGCATTTCGCTGCACCTGAACATGCGCGGCGCGGCCCCGGTGCAGGGCAACCTGGCGGCGCTGTATTCGGTGACGCGCGACGCGGCGCGCATGGCCTTCGTCGACAAGGACCTCGGCACGGTCGAGAAGGGCAAGCTGGCCGACCTGATCGCCGTGCGCGGCGACCCCTTGACGGACTTGCGCGCCGCCGCCGATGTGCGCCTGGTGATCAAGAACGGGCGCGTCTTCACCCAGGACGAGATCCTGGCGCCGGCGCGCACCCCGGCGCAGATGGCCGCGCGGCGCCTGGCACTGGAGGCCCGGAAAGGCTGTGCCGCGAGCAGCCGGCGCATTGCGCGGAGGAGGGCGGCCATGCGCATTGAATGGCGGCGCTGGTGCGCATTGAGATAGCGCAATAAGGTGCTGGCTCCTCGACGGTGTTTCAGGTAGGCTTGACCTATTGGCACTATTGAGGAGCTAGCAATGACCTACGAAACCGCCCAGCCCGAACGCAGCGCCGTCGACGCGCTGCCGGGCCTCGTCGCCCTCGACTTCGGTACCAACTGGTGCGGCTATTGCCGCGCCGGCGAGCCGCTGATCGCGCGTGCGCTGAAGGACTTTCCCGCCGCCCGGCACCTGAAGGTGGAGGACGGCCCTGGCCGCCCGCTGGGACGCTCGTTCCGCATCAAGCTCTGGCCCACGGTGGTGGTGCTCAAGGACGGCGTCGAGGTGGCGCGCGTCACCCGCCCAGACGATGCCGAGGAAGTGCGCGCGGCCCTGGCGCAGGCCGCCAACGATGAAGGGACTGGAGCATGACGGTTTCCAAAGGCAGCAATCCGAACAGCGCCCGCACCGTCCTCTTCGCGAGCCTGATCGGCACCACCATCGAATTCTTCGACTTCTACATCTACGCCACGGCTGCCGTGCTGGTGTTTCCGAAGCTGTTCTTCCCGGCCGCCGACCCGGCCGCCGCCACCCTGCAGTCCTTCGCCACCTTTGCGATTGCCTTCTTTGCCCGTCCGATCGGCTCGGCCCTGTTCGGCCACTTCGGCGACCGCATCGGCCGCAAGGCGACGCTCGTCGCCGCACTCCTGACCATGGGGATCTCGACCATCGTCATCGGCCTGCTGCCGACCTATGAAACCCTGGGTACGATGGCGGCATTGTTGCTGGCGCTGTGCCGCTTCGGCCAGGGCCTGGGCCTGGGCGGCGAGTGGGGCGGCGCCGTGCTGCTGGCCACCGAGAACGCACCGCCGGGCAAGCGCGCCTGGTACGGCATGTTCCCGCAGCTGGGCGCGCCGATCGGCTTCTTCCTCTCGGGCGGCGTGTTCCTGCTGCTGACGCAGACGCTGTCGGACGATCAGTTCTTCGCCCGGGGCTGGCGCGTGCCTTTCCTGGCCAGCGCGTTGCTGGTGGGCGTGGGTCTGTACGTACGCTTGAAAATCACCGAGACGCCGGACTTCCAGGCCGTCATCGCGCGCAACGAGCGCGTGCGCGTGCCGGTGGTGGCGGTGCTGCGCCAGCATGGCCGCGCGCTGGTCCTCGGCACCCTCATGGCGACCTCCACCTTTGTCGTGTTCTACCTGATGACGGTGTTCGCGCTCAGCTGGGGCACGACCGCGCTCGGCTACTCGCGTACGCAGTTCCTGCTGATGCAGCTGGGTTCCGTGATCTTCTTCGGCCTCCTGATCCCGCCTTCGGCGCTGATCGCCGACCGCTACGGCCGCCGCGCGGCGATGATCGGGGTGACGGTGGCGATCATCCTGTTCGGCCTCGCCTATGGCCCGCTGTTCGGTTCCGGCAGCATCGTGCTGGTGGGGCTGTTCATGGTGCTCGGCCTGAGCCTGACCGGGCTCACCTACGGCCCGCTCGGCACGCTGCTGGCCGAACTGTTCCCACCGGAAGTGCGCTACACGGGTTCGTCGCTCACCTTCAACCTCGCCGGCATCCTCGGCGCCTCGCTGGCGCCGTATGTCGCGACCTCGCTGGCGACGAAGTATGGCCTGAACTACGTGGGCTACTACCTGTCGGCGGCTTGTCTGCTGAGCCTGATCGCCCTGATGCTGATGCGCCGCGCGCCGTCACGCCCGGAGGCGGCGCGCGCCTCGGCCTGAGCTGGTACGGCCAGGCGCTCAGAGATCGGGAAGGACGCCGTCGTCGTCCTTCTTGCTCGACCGCACCGCAGGCAGGCGGTCGACCTTGATCAGGCCCTCGGCGGCGGCGTGCGAGGCGGCAAACACGCTGTCGGGCGCCAGTACCAGCTGGGTGCCGGTCGTGCTGACTTCGTCGATGAGGCGGTCGAGTGCCTCGATGCGCGCCGGATCCGGGTTGACGTTGCGGATGTAGATCATCCGCACCGATTCCGGGTGGCGGCGCACGACTTCGGCGTAGATCTCGGGGTCCTGCTCGCCGCTGTCGCCGATCAGCACGAACTGCATGTCCGGATAGAAGCTCAGGATCAGCTCGATCTTGTCGAGCTTGTGGCTGCCGTGCTGGGTGAGCTTCAGGACGTCGCGCACGTTCAGCTCGCGCAGCAGCAGCGGGCCCACCGGGATGCCCTGCAGGCGCAGGAAGTCGAGTAGCGGACCGTACAGGTGCCAGGGGCTGCTCGAGACGTAGAACAGTGGATTGCCATCGCTTCCCGACACGCCGCCGTGCAAGGCCCGATAGAAGGCGGCCACCCCTTTGAAGGGTTTGCGCGTGTGCGCATTCGAACGCGCCAGCATCAGTGCCATGTTCAGCTTGTTGGTGACATTGGTCCAGAGCACGGTGTCGTCGATGTCGCTGATGATGCCGTAGCGCGCGCCGGCCTGCGGCACCATCACCTCGGCGCTGGCGGCCACCGGACTGCCGTCCGGGTGGCGCTCGTCCGGCAGGTCCAGTTCCACCGTGTGGATGCCGCCCGCGAGCGGCGCCGGCAAACGCAGGTCGAAGGAAAAATAGCCGCCGGCGTCCGTCACGGTTTCCCGGGTCTGCCCGCCGAGATGGACCAGCACCCGTGCGTTCGCCACCTCGTCGGCCTCCAGGCGCCGGTAGAGGGCGACCAGGTTGCTCCAGCCGCTGTCGCTGTCCGTCTGTTCGCGGAAGCTGTGCTCGTCCAGCACCCGTCCCTTGATCCACACCCGCCGGCCGTTGCCGAAGCCGAGGTAGGGCAGCACCATCAGGTTGCGGCCGCTGGCATCGCGCAGGCGGCGCAGGGCCTGGCCGGCGAACATGCGCGCCGAGCGCGCCAGGCGCAGGTAGCGGGGAGGGGTGCTGCGCGCCGTGGATGAGGTGGACGGTGACGCTGCCGCAGCCGGGGAAGGGGGCGCATCAGGCAGCGCGGTGGATGCCGCAGCGGACGGCCGGGCCGATCCCGTGGTGGGCGCCGTACGGGACGCCGTACCGGGCGCCGTACCGGACGCCGTATCGGACGCCGTATCGGAAGATGCCGCGTGTTCGATCCACGCTGCCGGCTCGTCCAATGCCGCCAGCGGCGGCAGGGGCGGCGGCGCCAGGTCCGCGTCGAGTTGCTCGACGCGCGCCCCGGCCGCCTGCAGCGCGGCGATCTCATCGAGGCTGGCCACCCCGGGTTCAGGTAGAGCACGGACCCGGCTGGCGCGAGACGGGACAGCAGGTCGTCGAATCCCTGGCGGGTCAGGATCACGAAAGGCGGGCGGTGGGCCATGAGCGGAGCATCGGGAGTTGTCGGGGTGACCAGTATCGCCCAGCGGCCAAATCGTCAACGCACGCCAGCGCGGGGAGGGCCGGGCCGCCGGGTGCGCACACTCTGGACGCTAGCGCACAGGCCGTTCCGTCAAAAACGGGCATACTGTCGGCATTCCTTGTCAAATTTCCAACACGAAACTGCCTCAGAGGATGTACCCGACCATGCACCTGGCCCTGTTTGCGACCCTGGTAGCCCTGATCCTGATCGCCACCCTGGTGCCCTTTTCGCGCGCCACCCAGTGGTGGATCCGCGACCTCGATTTCCCGCGCCTGCAGATCACGATCGTCGCGCTGGTCGTGCTGGCGGCGCAGCTGCTGGTCGACGACCTCGCCGACCCAGTCTCGCAAGGCCTGATCGCGGTGAATGCGCTCTGCCTGGGCTACCAGGCCTGGTGGATCATTCCCTACACGCGCATCTACCCGCGCGAAGTGAAGGCGGCGCTGGGCGTGAGCGAAGCCGAACGGATCCGCATCCTGACGGCCAACGTGCTCACCCCCAACCGCAATACCGACGGCCTGATCGCCCTCATCCGCGAACACCAGCCGGACGTGTTCGTCACCCTCGAGACCGACGCCTGGTGGCAGGAGCGGCTCGACGTGCTGGAAACCGATTACCCGCATGCGCTGAAATGCCCGCTCGACAACCTGTATGGCATGCACGTGTATTCGCGTCTGCCGCTCGAGGACGCGGCGATCCAGTTCCTGGTCGAGGACGACATTCCCTCGATGCATGCGCTGGCGATCCTGCCGAGCGGACGCAAGGTGCGCATGCATTTCCTGCATCCGGCACCGCCCAGCCCGACCGAGCACGACGAGTCGACCGAGCGCGATGCCGAACTGCTGGTGGTGGCCAAGAGCGTGGCCGAGGTCGACACGCCGGTGATCGTCGCCGGCGACCTGAACGACGTGGCCTGGTCGACCACGACGCGGCTGTTCCGCAAGATCAGCGGCCTGCTCGACCCGCGCATCGGCCGCGGCATGTTCAATACCTTCCACGCCGACCACTGGTTCCTGCGCTGGCCGCTCGACCACCTGTTCCACAGCCGGCATTTCACGCTCTCCTTCATTCGCCGCCTCCCGCACTTCGGTTCCGATCACTTCCCGGTGCTGGTGGAACTGGCCTACGACCGGGTGCGCGGCGCTGCGCAGGAAGGACTGGCGGCGGACGAGGACGACCTGGCGCTGGCCGAGCAGAAGATCGCGGCCGAGCCGGTCGAGGTGGACGATGTGCACGAACCGCAGGCCTGACGCGTTAACGGAATCCGCGGAATCGGCGGATTCGTGCGCCTAACTGTAAAGACAGTTTATTGGCAAGAAGAAAAAATCTATCGTTGTGAAACAACCAGCTCTTCAAGCGCTTACGTCAGACTCTTGAGAAACTACTTTAAGTTGGTAACGGCTGGTGTTACCATATTACAATGTCAAGACGGAGGACGGAGATGACGGAATTCGACAAGAACGATGTGCGCAGGGACCGCGTGATGGCGGCCCGTGTCGACGCCGGGTTGCACATCTGTTCCGAGCACGGACTCCATCCCGCCCTGCAATTTCTGGAACAGGTAGGTGTGCCGCGCCGGGTGGCGCTGCGGGTGTTGTGCTCGCCCGAGCTGTATCGCCAGCGCGAGCGGCGCAAGTCCGCCCGTCCGCCCCACTGACGCCCGGGCTGCCATGCCGCGCGTGTCCTTTGCCGGCACGCGCGACGGCCAGCGGTCCAGCCCGGATTGCCCCCGAATGTTCGCCAGGATGGTGTCGGCCCGGACGCCAGGCCGCCTTCAGCCGCGCCGGTAGGTCGGCGGTGGCGTCGGATGGCGCCGTTCATCGGGTTTGGTCAGCACGCGCCGCGCCACGTCGAAGGGGACGCCCATGCCCGCCAGCGCACGCGCCGGCTCCGGCCGGTGGATGACGGCGTCGATCAGCAGGGCCGTCTTGTAGTCGTTTCGTCGCTCCATGGCGCCATTCTCGCATGCGGGGCCACGGGCCCGGCACGCGCCTGGCGCCATACCACTCAGAACGAATACACCAGCGTGAGCGAGGTCTGGGTATCGGTGTTCTTCTTTTCCGCCGGCACGTTCGTGTCATTGCGGGCGCTGAAGGCGGCCTTCATCTGCATGGTGTCGTTGATCTTGGTCGAGAGGGCCGATTCCGCGATCGAGTGCACGTTCGAGGTACCGCGCTCGACGCTCACCGTCTGCACGAAGGCGGCCGCCTCGCTCACCTGCCAGCGGAAACGCGCGGCGCCACGCACGGTCATGCCGTTCTCGATCTCGCCGTTTTCGCGCTCGCCGCTGAAATAGCCCGGACCGATCTCGACGTCGAGCGCCTTGGTGTCGGTATTGTAGAGCTGGGAACCATGTCCGACGGCAAACGAGGTGTAGCGGGTATAGGCGCCGAAGCGGTCGTTCACGTGCGAGCCGAGGACGAAGGCGCGGCTGCCTTCGTTCATCAGCTTGTAGGCGGCCTTGGCCGACAGGGCCCAGCGCTGGGCCGAGCGCTGTCGCTCGCGCTCGCCCTCGTCGTCGGTGATCTCGTCTTCCTTGAAAAAGCCCGAGACGATGTACTCGTTGCTCCAGTCGGCGGTCTCGTGGCGGGCATCGATCTTGCCGCTGACCGAGGTGCCGGTGGTATTGCCGGAGGTGCTGATCGCGCCCAGTTCGGCCGAGGTGAACCAGCTGCCTTCGGGGATCGTGTCGGGCCGGGTCACGACCAGGGCGCTGTGGATGGTACCGATCTGCGGCAATTCGTCGGCGGCGCCGCCGGAAGCGAAAGCGGTGCCGTGCGCGAGGCCGAACAGGGCCAGCGCGAGGGAAGAGAATGATTTCATAAGCAATCTGTGCGGCTGCGGCCGCGCCGGCTGATGCTGCCGCCGGCTGGCCTGTCGTTCGAGGAAGGAGCGCCGGTGCACGCGTTCGGCGGCAGTGGGGCTCGGGCCAGATTGTATCCCAGAAGCAGCACGGGTGCGCCTCTGGCGCCGGGATAAATCGGCGCACGGGGCGTTCACCCCGCAATTTCTCCCAAGTGCGGCGTGGAAACGACTCAGCCGTTCAGCAAGCCGGCCGTGTTCTTGCCAGAGCGACTTCGCTCTCAGGTACCGATGTGGACGATCTTGAAAACAAACAGGGCGGCGATCACCCACACCACCGGCTTGACCTCGCGCGCGCGGCCGGTGGTGAGCTTCAGTGCGGCGTAGGTGATGAAGCCGAAGGCGATGCCTTCGGCGATCGAGTAGGTGAAGGGGATGACCAGGGCCGTGATCGCGGCCGGGATGCTCTCGGTGGTGTCGCCCCATTCGATGTCGCCCAGGTCGCGCAGCATCAGGCAGGCGACGAATAGCAGCGCCGGCGCGGTGGCGTAGGCCGGCACCACGCCCGCCAGCGGGGCGATGAAGAGGCATGCCAGGAACAGCACGGCCACGGCAAGGGCAGTCAGGCCCGTGCGCCCGCCGGCCTGCACCCCGGCTGCGCTTTCGATGTAGGCGGTGGTGCTCGAGGTACCGAGCGCGGCACCGGCGACGATGGCGCCGGAGTCGGCCAGCAGGGCGCGGTTCAGGCGCTCCATCTTGCCCTCCACCAGCAGCCCGGCGCGGCTGGCCACGCCCATGAGGGTGCCGGTGGCGTCGAACAGTTCGACGAGGAAGAATACCAGCACCACGTTGAGGATGCCGACCGACAGCGCGCCCGGAATGTCCAGTTTGAACAGCGTCGGCGCGATCGACGGGGGCGCGGAAAACACGCCATGGAAGGTGTTCCCGCCGAAGAAGAAGGAGAGCACGGTGACGGCGACGATGCCGATCAGGATGGCGCCGCGCACGCGCAGGCGGTCGAGCGTGACGATCAGCAGGAAACCGGCAATCGCCATGATCGCTTCGGGCTTGTGCAGGTCGCCCGCCTTGACCAGGGTCGGCTCGCTGCCGACCACGATGCCGGCGTTCTTCAGGGCGATGAGGGCCAGGAACATGCCCAGGCCGACGGTAATCGCCGTGCGCAGCGAATGCGGGATGCCGTTGACAATCATGCCGCGCAGGCCCAGCACCGACACCAGGATGAAGAGGCAACCCGAGATGAACACGGCCCCCAGCGCCGCCGGCCAGGCCACGCCCATCCCGAGCACGACGGCATAGGCGAAGTAGGCGTTCAGCCCCATGCCCGGCGCCATCCCGATCGGGTAATTGGCGTACAGGCCCATGACCGCGCTGCCGAGCGCGGCGACCAGGCAGGTGGCGACGAACACGGACTCCTTGGGCATGCCGGCGTCGCCCAGGATCGATGGGTTCACGAAGATGATGTAGGCCATCGTCAGGAAGGTCGTCAGGCCGGCCAGGAGTTCGGTCCGGACGGTGGTGCCGCTGGCGCTGAGTTTGAAATAGTTGTCGAGCATCGGACGGACTTTCGGCAATGGGCAGGTTGGGCGGTGGCGCAGGGCACGGGGCCGGCTGCGCGACCGGCTGGGATGACCGAAGCATAACATCGCGCGCCGCGCATCGTAGCGCCGCTGGGGCAGGGAACAGGGGCCGGCGCCGATTTTGAACGCTGGCGCCGGAATTCTCAGTCTCTTCTTGCTTTACGATGGCAGATTGGTATCATCGATTTTGCTGGCTGTCATGTCGACGGCCGTCTACCTGTGAGCCCGCGATGCAAATCCGTGCCTACCTGTACTTGATGGCCGCAGCAATCCTCGTCCCGGTGATCCTCTTCGCCGGCTTCACACTGCGCCTGCTCGACGACGGCGACAGCGCCCGTGCCCGCGACGGCCTGGCGCGCAAGGCCGAGCGCATCGCGCTGCTGGTGGACGACGAGCTGTCCGACGCCGGCGCGGCGCTGCGCGTGCTGGCCGCGTCGCCTTCGCTGGCGCGCGGCGACCTGGCCGCCTTCCACCGCGAAGCGGGGCTTGCCGTTGGCGGCGCCTCGAGCTGGGCCATGCTGATCGGCCTCGATGGCGAGGAAATCGTCAACACGCTGGCCCCGCTGGGCACGCCCCTGGCGCAAGCGCCGGCTCCCACCTACCTGCAGGACGTCCTGGCAAGTACGCGCCCGACCGTCATCGACGTGGTCCCGGGCCGCGTGGCCGGGCGCCTGATCACGGCCGTCGCCCTGCCTGCCGCATCCGGCGCGCAACGCTACGTCGTCGCGGCCGGCTTCGGCAGCGACCATTTCCGCCGCATGCTGGCGGAGGCCGGCCTGCCGCGCGACTGGCAGATCGACCTGGTCGACCGCGGCGGCAAGCTGATCGCGTCGAGCACGGGCAGCGCTGAGACCATCGGCCAGGATGCCCCGCCGGCGCTGCTGGCCGCCGCTGCCGCGGCCACCGCCGGCGCGGGTGCCCTGCGTTCCGGCGCGCTTGGCCTGCCTATGCGCAGCGGCGCGCGCGCCCTCGCGGGCTTCAGCCGGGCACCGCGCTCGGGCTGGCTGGTGGCCGTCAGCGCGCCGCCTGCGGCGCTGGCTACCGATGTGCCACCGGCACGGCGCGATGCGGCCCTGGCCTTCGTGGCCGCGCTGGCCTGCGCCGCCATCGTTGCCGCCTGGTTCGTGCACAACTACGCTGCCGCCATCGCCACGGTACGCGAAGCCGTCGGCGCGCTGGGCCGCGGCGAGGCCGTGCCCGTGCGGGCCTCGCGCATCGTCGAGATCGACCGCCTGCTGGCCGCGCTGCGCCAGGCGGGCGGCGAACTGCGCCGCGCCCAGACCTCGCGCGAGAGCGCGGGCAACGAGCGCCAGTCCCTGCTCGAGCGCGAACAGCATGCGCGCCACATGGCCGAGGAGGAAAACCGCGCCAAGGACCAGTTCTGGCCATGCTCGGGCACGAACTGCGCAACCCGCTCGCGCCCATCGGCACCGCCGCCCAGCTGCTGAAGATGCCCGACGTCGACGGCCACCGGGCGCGCTATGCCGGCGACGTCATCGGCCGCCAGGTCGAGCACATGAACCGGCTGCTGTCGGACATGCTGGACGTCTCGCGCGTCACGCGCGGGCTGGTGACGCTCAGCCTGGAGGACGTCGACCTGCGCGATGTGGTGGAGCGCGCGGTCGAGCAGACCCGCCCGCTGCTGGAAGAACGCCAGCACCGGCTCGAGCTGCGCCTGCCGCCCAATCCGGTGATGGTGCGGGGCGACCAGACCCGCCTCACCCAGGTCGTGGCCAACCTCCTGACCAATTCGGCCAAGTACACGCCGCCGCACGGGGACATCCAGCTCGACCTGATCAGCGCCGGCATGGAAGCGACGCTGACCGTGGCCGACGACGGCGAAGGCATTACCGCCGAACTGCTGCCGCGCGTGTTCGACCTGTTCTCGCAGGGCGAACGCAAGGCCGACCGCGCCCGGGGCGGGCTCGGCCTCGGGCTGGCCCCCGGTGCGCAGCCTGATCCAGCTGCACGGCGGCAGCGTCGAGGCCAGCAGCCCGGGGCGCGGCGCCGGCAGCATCTTCACCGTCAAGCTGCCGCTCAAGCACGAGCTGGCGGCGCTGGTCACGCCGGGCGCCCCGGCCGGCCGCGCCCAGTGGCAAGATGCCGACGGCGCTGCGCGTGATGCTGGTGGACGACAACATCGACGCCGCCGTCAGCCTGTCGCTGCTGCTCGAAGCCGCCGGCGACCATCTGGTGTCGACCTACTACGACGCCACCAGCGCGCTCGAATGGGCGGCCTTCGAGCGGCCCGACGTCTTCATCCTCGACATCGGCCTGCCCGACATGAACGGCTACGAACTGGCGCGGCGCCTGCGCGCGATGCCGCAGTTCGCCGCCACGCTGCTGATCGCGCTCACGGGCTATGGCCAGCTGGCCGACAAGGTGCGTGCGCGCGAGGCCGGTTTCGACATCCACATCGCCAAGCCGGCCGAACCGGAAGAGATCCTCAACGCCCTGGCGTCGGTGCGGGTGGTCGCCGAAGCCGAGCGCGCGAGCTAGACGCAGGCAAGCACCCGGGGTGCCGGCGGCCTGCCCGCGACGCGCCCGGCGGGCAATTTGCTACCATGGCGGCTCCACCATTCAACGAAGCCTGTCATGCCGAAAAACAAGAAGCCCGTGCCGCGCAAGCCGACGCCAGATAACGAACCCGACAGCGACGCGCTGGCCCAGGCACTGGCCGACCTGGCACTCGAGGTTGCCGAAGGCGAGGAGGGCGATCCCGAAACCGCCGCCGCGCGCGAGGAAGAGCTGCTCGTCGCGGTGCGCAAGGCGCTGCGCAAGAAGCGCGACGAAGTGCTGTATGGCGCCATCGAGCTGGCCCGCTTTACCGACCCGCAGGCCTGCCGCCTGCTGCGCGCTCACGTGGGCGAACAGGCGGCCACGCTGCACATCCGCCGCGAAGGCGAGCCCGAACTGGAAATCGACGCCTTCCTGATCCCTCTGTTCGTGCAGAGCACGGGCGGGCTGGTGGCCCAGGAAAACTTCGTCGACGACGAGGCCTACGAGGCCCTCGCAGCCAGCTTCAAGGCGCATGAGCTCGACAGCCCGCAGGCGAAGGTCGCGCTGGTGCGCCATGCCTACGACCTGGCCGAAATCGACCATGTCAGCTACAGCGGCCTGCAGGAACTGCTGCGCGAGGCGGCCGCGGGCCTGTCGAGCAGGAAGCCGCTCGCCGCGCCGCTGCTGGAAGCGAGCATTCGTGGCTGGACCGGCGAACCGGTCGCGCCCGACGAAACGGCGATGGAGCTGCGCTTCCTGCTGGGCTTTTCGCTCAAGAAGGGCGGCGATCCATTTTATGCGGTGCCGAAGGACGAGATCGGCGCCGACGTCTACTTTGCCGACCGCATGCGCCGCTACCGCGCCTGGACCGAACGCGTCGCGCCCCTGGTCAGGCGCTCGCTGGCGGCCGATCCCGAGCGGCTGGGCGTGGACTTCCTCTACCAGGACCTGTTCTTTGGTGCCAAGGAGCAGGGGGTGTCCGAGCTGACGATGCTGGGCACTCTATCCGAAATCAACACCTTGCTGAACGCCAAGGAGCTCGCCGCCGACCGCGTGCGCGCCGTGGTGGCGCCCCAGGATGCCGGCGACCATATCGCGCTGCGTGTGAACCTGTATGCGCTCGACGGCGGACCGCCCTGGGGCGGCGTCGTCAAGGCGACCGACCTGGCGGCCGACCTTGGCGCCGAAGTGGACGAACTCTGCGACGCCCTCGGCACCCTCGGCATTGACGACGTCTACACGGCCGACGGCTTCGACGAGCACGGCCACGCGGAGGGCGCCCAGCCCTATCCGCCAGGCTGAGCCTGCTACCGCAGTGCAGCAAAAATGCTGCCGCCATCCCTGGCGGCGGCGCGCTCGTCCGCCATGCGCACTGCGCAAAGCTGGTTCCAGGCCCACGGTCCTGGTAACACCGGGCAGCTCCCCCACGGCGGGCAAAAACCCTCGGAAGCCGCGCCGGCAGTGCCTCGCACGCGCGCGCACGCTTGGGCATGCCTCCTGTATAGATCAGTTTTCGTAGTGGATTTTCCTGTCTCGATGTAGGACTGAACTGACGAGAGTGGCGGTGCAGCACCAAGCTCTCCTATGGAGGCTGGCGGCGCTCAGCGGAAAAATCCGTTCTCGACATTAATCTTGCCTTGCATAAATGAAAATAATATAAAAATTGCATGTTACGATTGCGGGGTCCGGCTGGAAGAAGGCTGCGTGAAGAGACAAGCGCGACAGTCGCCAGACCCGGGACCCAAGATCAACTAAAGCGCCACAAAGGCGAAAGGAAATCAACATGCCGACCCTGATCGTGTTTTGCCATCTGCGCTGGGATTTCGTATTTCAGCGTCCCCAGCACCTGATGACGCGCCTGGCGGAACACTACAATATTCTCTTCGTCGAGGAACCCGTCTACGAAGAAGGTCAGGCACACCTGAAGAAAACGGCCGTCGCGCCGAACATCACGGTGTGCCGTCCGCATACCGCGATCCATGCACCTGGCTTCCATGACGACCAGCTGCCGGCCCTGCAAGCGCTGCTGGCCGACCTGGTGCCCGAGGGCGAGCGCCCCGTGGTCTGGTTCTACACCCCGATGGCCCTGCCGCTGCTGCAAGGCCTCGACCCGGCACTCGTCGTCTATGACTGCATGGACGAACTGGCCGCCTTCAAGAATCCGCCGAAGCAGCTGCTGCAGCGCGAATCGGCCCTGCTCGGTATCGCCGACCTGGTCTTCACCGGCGGCCCGAGCCTGTACGAAGCGAAGAAAGACCGCCACGCCAACGCCCATTGCTTCTCGAGCAGCGTCGACGCCAAACACTTCCGCCAGGCCCTCGACAGCGCCATTTCGCACCCTGAGCAGCAGAACATCGCCGGTCCGCGCCTGGGCTTCTACGGCGTCATCGACGAGCGCTTCGACACCGAACTGGTGCGCCGCATGGCCGAAGCCCATCCCGAGTGGCAGATCGTGCTGGTCGGCCCGGTCGTGAAGATCGACCCGGCCGAGCTGCCGCGCGCATCGAATGTCCACTACATGGGCCAGCGCAACTACGACGAGCTGCCGAAATTCCTGGCCGGCTGGGATGTCTGCCTGCTGCCGTTCGCCATGAACGACTCGACCAAGTTCATCAGCCCGACCAAGGTGCTGGAATACATGGCTGCCGAGAAGCTCAGCGTCTCCACGCCCATCACCGACGTCAAGGTGCCTTACGGCGACGTGGTGGCCATCGCTTCGACGCCGGAAGAGTTCATCGCCGCCTGCGAGAAGATGCTGGCCGCCAGCGAATCGGAAAAGGCAGCCCTGGTCGAGCGCATGCGCGACGTCGTCGCCAACACCTCGTGGGACAAGACCGCGGGCCGCATGCACGAACTGATCAGCACCACGCCGCCGTCGAACAAGGCGCGTCCAGCGACGACGACCGTCGACACCGAGATCGACGCCGCCGTCGGCGCCGCCGCCCGCGCGCAGGTGCTGCCGGTCCAGGCTGCCTGATCACACGCGGCAACAAGCCCGCCAGGGCGCTTCCTGCGCCCCGAATCCAGCCCGCCCGGCTTGCGCCCGGCGGGCTTTTTTGCGGGCGTGTGCCGTCGATAGATGGTCGGTGGCACGATCCTCGCCCGTGCCAGCACCGGCCCTGGCGGTCGACACATGGCTGGCGGAACCGCCCAGTCCATGGCGGCGAGCGGCAAAGCCGTCCGGATTACCCCCGGTAGGAAGCGGCCGGCGAGGGCGCATACGTCCGCGCCGGCATGGCGGCATCGCCCTCGGTATCGGCCAGGCGCACGATCGACAGCGGGTGCGCGAAGCGGATGCGCTCGCGTTCGAAGCGGCGGTAGATCTCGAGCAGGATGGCCTGCTGGGTGTCCATGTGGGCGATGTAGTCCGGGCTCTGGAAGTGGTACACCACCTCGAAGTCGAGCGACCATTCGCCGTAGTTGAAGAAGTGCGCGCGCTCGAAGGCGACGCTGCCCTGGGACTCGACCACCTCGCGGATCATGACCGGCACGCGCGCCAGCTGGCTCTCGCTGGCACCATAGGCGACGCGCAGGATGAAGGCGACGCGGCGCGATTCCATGCGTTTATGGTTGTGGATGCGGCTTTTCAGCAGGTCGCCGTTCGAGAAGATCACCTGTTCGCCGCCCAGGCCGCGCAGGCGCGTGGTCTTCAGGCCGATGTGCTCGACCGAGCCGAGCACGTCGCCGACGATGATGAAGTCGCCGATCTCGAAGGGCTTGTCGAGCATGATCGACAGCGAGGCGAAGAGGTCGCCGAGGATATTCTGCACGGCCAGTGCCACCGCGATGCCGCCGATGCCGAGGCTGGCCACCAGCGCGGTGATATTGAAACCGAAATTATCCAGGACCATCAGGAAGGCGACGACCCACAGGGTCAGGCGCAGCAGGAAGCAGACGATGGTGCGCGAGGCCTTGCGCCCGTCGCCGACCCGGGTATGGTCGCGCCAGGCGCGCAGCAGGGTATCGCCCCAGATGGCCAGCTGCAGGATCAGCGCGACAATGGCGGCGTGCGAGCTGACCGTGCGCTGCCTGGCCGTCAGGTCGAGCGCCATGCCGCCCAGGTGCGCCGACAGCGCCAGCATGATGACGATATAGGTCTTGCGCAGCATCTTGGCGACCAGGTCGTCCGCCATGGTCGCGGTACGCGCGGCCCGCTGCTCCATGCGGTGCAGGATGAATTGCCGCGTCCAGTGCATCGCGACGGTGGAAGCGAGCGTGATCGCGATGGCGATCGCCCAGTGCTCGAGGTCGTTGTTCATGAAACTGATGTCAAAATCCATTACGGCTCCGTCCAGGCTATGGTCACGCGATCCGCTAGTGTGCGGTGCCCGGCCTGGCGAGCGCGCACAATTGACATTCATAAGGGGTAGGCATACATTGCCTTCTTTGCAACCACCCCGCGCCGGTGCGGCGCCCGAGCGACCATCCCTAGATGAATTGCACCGTCCAACCCCGCATCCTGCTCGTGGATGACCAGAGCGCCAACCTGGCGGTGCTGGAAGCGATACTGGCCGGCGTCGGCGCGGTGCTCGTCGCGGTGCGGTCGGGCGAGGCGGCGCTGCGGGAGCTGCTCGAGCATGCGTTCGCCCTGGTCCTGCTGGACGTGCAGATGCCGACACTGGACGGCTTCCAGACGGCCGAACTGATGCGCCAGCATCCGCGTTCGCAAGCCGTGCCGATCATCTTCCTGAGTGCCGGCGACCCCGATGACGCCACGCTCGAGCGCGCCTATGCGCTGGGTGCCGCCGACTACCTGGCCAAGCCCCTGCATGCGGCGGCGCTGCGCGCCAAGGTAGGGGTTTTCGTCGATCTCTACCGCAAGGACGCCGAACTGGCCGCCGCCAGGCAGGGCTTGGCGGATCCGGGAAGACTGCCGGCGCCGCGCGACGAGCGCCTGCACCTGATCCTCGACAACCTGCGCGACTACGCCTTCATCGGCACCGATGCCGAAGGCCGCATCACCGATTGGGAAGCGGGCGCGCAGAGCATCCTCGGCTGGAGCGCGAATGAGGCCATCGGCCAGCCGTCCGACATGATTTTCCTGCCTGAAGACCGCGCCGCCGGCGTGCCGCGCAGCGAGATGGCGCGCGCGCGAGAGACCGGCCGCGCGGAGGACCGGCGCTGGCACCTGCGCCGCGACGGCCGCCGCTTTTTCGCCGACGGGGTGACGATCCCGCTGCGCGACGGCGACACGCTGCGCGGCTATGCAAAAATCGTGCGCGACGCCACGCCGCCGAGCGCGTGGCCACCGACCGCCTCGCCGTCAGCGAAGAGGCGCTGGGCGCCAGTACCGAACGCTTCGCGCTGCTGCTCGAGTCCTCGGGCGAAGGCATCATCGGGCTCGATGCGCAGGCGCGCTGCACCTTCATGAACGCGTCAGGTGCGGCATTGCTCGGCCATGCGCCGGCCGAGATGGTCGGGCGCGACATTGCGGCGCAGCTGTGCGCTTCCGGCGAGGGCGACAGGCTGGCGCAGGCGGTGCGCACCGGCGCCGCGCTGCGCGAAGACGAGGCACGCTTCCTGCGGCGCGACGGCAGCGCGCTGGCGGTGAGGTTTTCGCTGCATCCGATGGCCGACGGCGCGGGCCCTCCCGGCGCCGTACTGACCTTCGCCGACGACAGCGCGCGCCGCCAGGCCGGCGAGGAACGCGAACGCCTGTATGCCGAACTGCGCGCGGCGCACGAGCGCATGCGCGACATCTTCTATCGTGCGCCCGCCTTCATGGCCGTGATGCGCGGCCCGGAACTGGTGTTCGACATCGCCAACGACCGTTTCGCCACCCTGGTCGGACGCCGGCCGCTGCTGGGACGGGCGCTGCGCACGGCGCTGCCGGAAATGGCCGGCCAGGGCTTTGTCGAGTTGCTCGAAGAGGGTCTACCGCAGCGGCGAAGCGCACGAGGGCAGCAATGTGCGCCTGCTGCTCTTGTCCGGCCCGGGCGCGGGCGCATTGCAGACCTACTACGTGGACTTCGTCTACATGGCACTGCGCGAGGCCGACGGCAGCGTGTCGGGAGTGCTGGTGCACGGCGTCGACGTCACCGAGCGCACGCGCGCCAACCTGCTGGCGCTGGGCCAGCGCGGCGCGCTGGAACTGGCGGTCGCGAACGCGCCGCTGGAAGACGTGCTCGACGTGCTGGCGCGCACCGCCGAGGAGTACGCTGGCGGCACCGTGCTGGCCGGGATCCAGTCTGCCGGCGCCGGCGACAGCTTGCGCCACGCCGCCGCTCCCAGCCTGCCTCAGGGGCTGCGCGAGGAGCTCGACGCGCTTGGCATGGCGCCGCTGGGCGCGGCCGGCGGCACCGCGGCCTGGCGCGCCGAAGCGGTCGAGTCGGCCGCGATCGCCACCGATCCGCTGTGGGCGCGCTGCCGCGCCGCCGCGCTGGAAGCCGGCGTCCGCGCCAGCCGCGCGCTGCCCATACTGTCACCCGCAGGTGCCGTGCTGGGCGCCTTTTCCGGTACTACCGCGAGGGTGCCGCCAGGGACGCGCGCGACGACGCGGCCATGGCGCTGCTGGCGAACACGGCGTCCCTCGTGATCGGCCAGCGCCACGAGGCGGCCGGACGCCAGGCGGCCGAGGAGCACTCGCATGCGATCCTCGAGAGCATGAGCGACGGCTTTCTCGCGCTCGACGCGGGCTGGCGCATCGCCTATGCCAACGGCGCGGCCGAGCGCGTGAGCGGCTATGCCCGCGCCGAACTGCTCGGCGCCGTGTTCTGGGACCTGTTCCCGGAATGGATAGGCAGCGAGCATGAGCGCGCCTGCCGCCGCTGCCGCAGCGAGCGCGTGCCGGCCCGGCTCGAGGCCTGGCTGTCGGCCTGGGGGCGCTGGTACGAGATCAACTGCTTTGCCACCCCGGCGGCGGCATCGCCATTTACCTGCGCGACCAGAGCGAGCGGCGCCAGGCCGAGGAGGAAGTGCGGCGCCTGGCCGCCGTGGCCGAGCAGTCTTCGGACTTCATCGGCATCTTCGCCGGCGACGGCAGCGGCGTCTACCTGAACCTGGCGGGGCGCGCCATGGCCGGCCTCGGCCCCGGGGCCGACATCCGCGGCGCGCGCCTGCTCGACTTCGTCGCCGAAAGCTGCCGCGCTTTCGTCCGGGCCGAAGTCTTGCCTTCACTGTCCGGCCCGCAGGGCAAGTGGGAGGGCGAGCTGCAGTTCGCAGCGCGTGGCAGCGGCGACGGCAGGCCCGTCTACTTCAAGGGCTTCGCCGTCCACGGCGCCGATGGCAGCCATCTGGGCCTGGCGACGATCACGCGCGACATCACCGAACAGAAGCGCGCCGAGGACGAACTGCGCCGCATCGCCTCCGACCTGTCCGAGGCCGACCACCGCAAGAGCGAGTTTCTGGCGACGCTGGCGCACGAATTGCGCAACCCGCTGGCGCCGATCCGCACGGGTCTCGACCTGATGCGCATGGCGCCGGGCGACCCGGCCACGGCGGCGCGCGTGCACGAGATGATGGACCGCCAGTTGGGCCACCTGATCCACCTGGTGGATGATTTGCTCGACATCGCCCGCATCACGCGCGGGCGCATCGAGCTGAAAAAGGAGCCGGTCGACCTGCGCCAGGCCGTGCACATGGCGGTCGAGACGAGCACGGCGCTGATCCAGGCAGGCGGCCATGTGCTGGCGGTGGAACTGCCGAGCGAACCGCTGCCGCTCGACGCCGACCTGACCCGGCTGGTGCAGATCCTGTCGAACCTGCTCAACAACGCGGCCAAGTACACGCCCGGCGGCGGGCGCATCCGGCTGGCGGCCTGGCGCGAGGATGAAGCGGCAGTGGTGGCCGTGACCGACAGCGGGATCGGCATCGCGCCGGACGCCATCGGCTCGGTGTTCGACATGTTCACCCAGGTGCGCAGCAGCCTGGACCGGGCCCGTGGCGGGCTCGGGATCGGGCTCTCGCTGGTGCGCCGGCTGGTGGAGCTGCACGGCGGGCGGGTGCAGGCCTATAGTGCCGGACGCGGGCGCGGCAGCTTTCACGGTGCGCCTGCCGCTGCGGCGCGAAGGCGGCGCACCGGGCAGCTCGGGCGAGGCGGTACCCCAGGCGGCGGCACTGATGCGCCCTTTGCGGGTGCTGGTCGTGGACGACAACCTCGACGCTGCCGAGAGCCTGGTCGCCTTGCTCGGCGCGCTGGGGCACCAGACGCGGATGGCCAACGACGGGGTGGCGGGACTGGCGGCGGCGCGCGACGTCAAGCCCGACCTCGCCCTGCTCGACATCGGCCTGCCCGGGATGAACGGCCACGAACTGGCGCGCGCGATCCGCGCCAGCGACGACTTCAAAGGCACCGTGCTCGTCGCCCTGACCGGCTGGGGTGCGGCAAGCGACATGAACCTGTCGCAGCAAGCGGGATTCGACCAGCACCTGACCAAGCCGGTGAGCATGGAGGCACTGGAACAGGCGCTGGCTACGGCGATCGAGGGGAGGGCGCGCGCGCCGCGCATGGGCGGTCACGCCAAACCAACACCGACAAAGGACATGAATGCGGACACCAACGACAAGATCGAATGACGCAGCCGGCCGGGGCGTAGCCGGCGCCGGATGCGGGGGCGGGGCCGCATGAGCAAGCACACCATTTCCTGCGGCACCCTGGTGTGCGATACCCGCGGCCGCCTGTTGCTCTGCCACGTGACGGGTACCGCCGCCTGGGACATCCCGAAGGGGATGCAGGACCCCGGCGAGACACCGTTGGCGTCGGCCATGCGCGAATTGCGCGAGGAGACCGGCGTCGTCTTCGATGCGAACCGCTTCCAGGACCTCGGCGAGTTCGACTACCGCCGCGACAAGCGGCTGCACCTGTTCCGGGTCGAAGCCGGCGAGGAGCTGGGCGACCTGTCGCAGCTCGTCTGTACCAGCTTTTTCCCGCACCACGCCACCGGCTTGCCGACCCCGGAGATGGACGCATTCCGCTGGGCCGCGCGCGATGAACTGAGCCAGTTGTGCTGGCCGCGCATGGGCGCCTTGCTGCTCACGCTGGACTGGTGAGGCCGCGCGATCCCTGTCGGATTGTTTCAACAAGTCAGGATTTGCGGCGGCGTTTTCGCGCCGCCCCCGGTTTTTCGCAGTAACATGGCTGTGCGCCGCGGCGCCATGCCACAGGAAATACGCGAAGGAGAACGAGGATGAGCATTGCAACACCCGCTGCCGACCAGTACGACGTGTCCGCCATCATGGGCGGCCTGTACGGCGACGGCATCATTGCCTGCAAGGGCGCATTCGAGCGCGCCTGGGTCGAGCGCCTGGGGGCCGATATCGCCACGCTGTTCGACGAAGCGAAGCGTCAGCCGGGCGGCGTCCTGGAACGCGGACCCAGCCGCTACTACGTGGAAGTGCACCCCGAGCGCATCTCGGGCTTTGCCGACATCATCGCCCATCCCTGGGTGGTGGCGGTGTGCCGCGCCGTGCTCGGCCCCGATTACCGCGTGGTCGAAGCCGGCTTCGACGTGCCCGGCCCGGGCGCGCTGCACCAGCCCCGGCACCGCGATTTCCCCGCACCGGAAGCGACCCTGGTCGGCCGCCGCCTGAACTCCCTCGCCTTCAACATCACCACCGTCGACGTCGAGGAGGACATGGGGCCGTTCGAGATCGCGCCGGGCACCCAATGGGACGACCTGCTTGGGGACGACCCGATGTTCCCGGCCCAGGACAAGTGGGCGCGCTACGACGAGCGCCGCCAGCGCAAGCTGCCGCGCATGGGCGACATTTCCGCGCGCTCGGCCCTCACCATCCACCGCGGCACGGCCAACCGCTCGAACAAGTCGCGCCCGGTGTTCGTGCTCGGCGTCGACGCGCCGGACGCGGGGAACGCCGCCAAGCACGACCTGCAGCTGACCCACGCCTACTACGAGACGCTGGCGCCCGAACTGCGCCGCCACATCACCTGCCGCCTTGTCGAGCGCCTCGAGCCGATCGTGCAGGCCCATACTATCGAGGGACTGCGCATGGGCTTGACGATGTAGCCAGGCAGGGCTCCGAGCGAACCAGACGGGGCGCGCAGGCGTAAAAAAGGGCACCAGCGGTGCCCTTTTCCATTGCGCTGCCCGGTCCGGTGAGTTTCAGGGCGTGCCCTTGTTCTCGTCCTCGGGCTCCGTCTTGACGGTGTCCGGCATCGATTCGGTCACGCTGCCGGGCAGGTCTTCGGGCAGCTGGCCTACCCGGCGGGTGTCGTCGGCCTGCATGTCCAGGTTGACTTCCTCGGCCACCTCGAAGCGGCCATCCTCGGCGCCTTCTTCGCCTGGCAGCAGGTTTTCCGAACGGTTGAATTCGTCGGTCTGGGTCTGCGGTGCCTGTGGCTGGTCGCGCGGGTCGTTTGTCGCCATGCTGTCCTCCGTTCAAGATAATGTCATGACACCATTATCGGCCCTGGCGGCGGGGGCGGGCGCACGCTACCGCCCGTTCTTCTCGCGCGGCAGGTTCTTCTCGAAAATGGCCCACAGGATCAAGCCATAGGCGAGCAGGCGGATCAGGTAGTGCAGGGGCGAATCCTCGCCACCGGCATCGTGCACGGCCGAGTACAGCCGGTGCATGCCTTCGATGAAGAAGGACAGGGCGAAGTACAGGAAGAAGCGGTCGCCGGAATTGCGCCAGAAGCGCAGGAAAAACAGGGCGATGACGAGCGAGCCCATGCAAATCGCGCCGGTGAACAGGTCGGTCATGCTCATTCCTTTTCGTAGATCAGGCCATACAGCAGCAGCGAGATTGCCACCAGCGCACTCACCAGCCGCGCGGGCAGGAAGTCGACGTTCGGGAAAACGATCTTGTCGAGCAGCAGGAACAAATTATTCAAGGTCATCACGGCAAAGCACGAGCCGCTCCAGAACAGCAGGCGGTACCCGGTGCGGCGGTAACTGGCAAAAAGCAGCCAGGCGCAGGCCAGCGAGGTAAGGATGCAAAGAATATAGATGGTTTGCGCCACTTAGGAATCCTTACGCAATTTAAAGGCATCGGCGAATTGCTGCGCCTTGCGGTCGAGGGAAGAGTGGATGAGGATGGTGACTTCGACGAGGTGGCGCGCGTAGAAGTCGGCCAGCGCGTCGATGCGCTCGCGCAGGTCGCTGGTAGCGGGCTGGTACTGGTAGCACCGCTGCGCAGGCTCGGGACAGGGCGCGACCATGCCGGCACGGCACAGGTCCTGCAGCAATGCCTGCGCGCTGCGCTCGCCTACGTAGAGGCGCTGGGCCAGGTTGTCGCCATGCCATTGCTGGGCCGGATTGGCGCGCAGCAGCAGCAGGGCTTCAAGGAAGGGTACGGACGGGATGCTGGTGAGCACGAAACGCCGCAGGTCCTCCGGGAACGGAGCCTTTTCCATTGACGGTATCTATTTCCGGATGGAATGTTATCGAAAGAGCGGCAATTCTAGACGATTCTTTCGGTCAATGCACCCGTCGCTCTCAGCCGTGCGCGGGTATTGACAGGGGCGGCTGCCTTTCTCGCGTCGCTAATGTGTGTCGGCTACAATGCGCGTTTGTCACACACATTCGATCGATACATGTTCCAGAAACTACTTGCCGGGCTTGCCTTCGCCGGTACGCTGCTGGCACCCGCACTGGCCCTGGCCAGCGGCTGCCCCGACCACTATGCCGACGGCCGCGCGCCGGAAATCCGCAACCCGAAACTGGCCGCGGCCACGCGCGAGCTGTGCTACGGCGTATTCAGCGTGATGCATTCGGGCGTGACGCGTACGCCCTTGTGGTCGGCCGAAAATCTGCGCGCCGAAAACGTCGCCTCGGCCCAGGGCCTCAAGCGCGACAACGCCTTCCATCCGGAACCGCGCTTGCCGCGTTCGCAACGCGCCGAGCTCGACGATTACGCGCGCAGCGGCTTCGACCGCGGCCACATGACCCCGAACGGCGACATGCCCGACCGCCAGACCCAGCGCGAAAGCTTCACGCTGGCCAACATGGTGCCCCAGGACGGCGACCATAACCGCCACATCTGGGCGCCGATCGAGGGCGCGGTGCGCAAGATGGCCAAGAAGGAAGGACAGCTGTACGTCATCACCGGGCCGGCCTTCCTCGGCACGAACCTGCGCAAGGTCGGCAAGGTGCTGGTGCCGACCCATCTGTACAAGGTCGTGTACAGCCCGCGCCAGAGGGCGGCGGCCGCCTGGTTTACCGAGAACCGCGCCAACGCCGACATCCAGGTGATTCCGGTGGCCGAGCTCGAACGCATCGTCGGCATCGAGTTCCTGCCTTCGCTGACGCGTGCGCAGAAGGAGCGCATGCTGAACCTGCCGAGGATCCGCCAGAAGAAGTCCTTCCGTTTTTCCTGACCCCGATTCAACCCTGACGCCGAGAGGAAACCCATGCCCACCAAGAAGGCCGGCTTCGTGCCCTTCGCTAACGAAGCCGACGTGCTGCACGTCGGCGACCTGATGCTCGAGAACCGCCTCGACCGCATCACCATCTCCGGCGACGTCGACATCACGCTCGACCAGGCCGGTCTCGCGCATGCGCGCCGCTTGCACGCGATCCTGTCGGCGGTCGTGGAAAAACTCGAGGGACAGGACCTGCCGGCACGGCTTCCTCCGCCCGATATCAAGACCGTCGACAACCCGTTCAACTGAACCCCGCGGCGCCCCTGCGTCGCGACCCGCCTTTGCCAGCGCGCCCTTACTCACGGGCGCCCTTGCGCGCCACCCCTTTCTCCCGCAAGCACGCACTGCCGACTGACCTCAACATTTACAGGGGTCAATGGTGCGGCATGCCCCAACGGTTTGGGGTAACCTGATTTCGTCTCGCGCCAGCAACCGAACGGAGTCGTATTCATGGCAGATAACATGACAGGCAGGCCCCTGGAACCCACAGCACCGGACCCCTTGCGGATCCCCGTCGCCGCGGAGGAGCTTGCCATCGGCACCCGTACGGTGGACACGGGGCGCGGCGTGCGGATCCACAAAACCGTGGTCGAACAGCCGGTCACCATCGACGAAGCCCTCGGGCACGACGAGGTGGAAGTCCGGCATGTCGCGGTCGATCGGATCGTCGCGCCCGACGAGGTACCCACCACCCGCCAGGAGGGGGACACGCTGGTCGTGCCGATCCTCGAGGAAGTGCTGGTGGTGGAGCGCCGCGTGCGCATCAAGGAAGAGCTCCACATCACCCGGACACGCCGCGAGGAACGGCACCAGCAGGAAGTCGTCCTCAAGGCAGAGCAGGTCAATGTCGAACGTTTCGACGATTCCGGGCCCCCGCCAACGAAGTAACCAATGTATCTGGAGGAATGATCATGCAACATACTCTGATAGCTGTCTTCGATAACCACAACGACGCCACCAACGCCCAGAACGAATTGCTGTCCTCGGGCTTCTCGAGCGCCGATGTGCGCCTCTCGCATGGGAACGAGAGCACGAATGCACCTTCGCTCACCGGTTCGGGCACCGATTCCAGCCTGGGGTCCTCGACCGACGCCGCCGGCACCGAGCCGGGCATCGGCGCCAGCATCAAGAACTTCTTCAGCGATATCTTCGGTACCGATAACAGCGAACACAGCACCAAGTACTCGACCGCCGTCGAGCGCGGCAACCACGTGCTGACCGTGAACACCGACAGCGAGCCGGAAGTCGAGCGCGCCGCCGACATCGTCGAGCGCTACGGCCCGATCGACATCGACGAGCAGTCGGAAAAATGGGCAAGCGGCGCAGGCATGGGCACCGGCATGAGTTCGGGCGCCATGATGGGCGGCGCAGGCTCGAGCATGGGTGGCCAGTCGATGTCGCTGCAGTCCGACACCGACCGCCTGCCGCTGAACCAGCAGTCGCTCAACGATCCGAATCCGATGGGCACCACCTACCAGGAGCCGCTCGGATCGCGCGACGAACTGAGCGTGGGCAGCTACGGCTCGGGCAGCGGCAACCTGCAGCAGAACACCACGGGCACCTCGGCCGGCATGGGCGGACGTACCGAGGCCGCATCGTCGCTGTCGAGCTCTTCGCTGACCGGTTCCTCGCTGGAAGGCTCGGCATCCTCGTCCGGCAGCCTGCAGGGCTCGTCGACCCTCGGTTCGCAGCAGCGCGACACCGCCACGATGCGCGATACCGCCGCCATTCCGGTAGTGGAAGAGCAGCTGAAAGTGGGCAAGCGTGAAGTCCAGCGCGGCGGCGTGCGCATCTACTCGCGCATCGTCGAAACCCCGGTCAACGAAAGCATCGGCCTGCGCGAAGAGCACGTGAACGTCGAGCGCCGTCCGGTCAACGAACCGATCAGCGGCCTGGATGCCACCGCCTTCAAGGAGCAGTCGATCGAGATGCGCGAAACGGCCGAGGAAGCCGTCGTGCAGAAATCGGCGCGCGTGGTCGAGGAAGTGACGATCAACAAGGAAGTCACCCAGCGCGAACAGCAGATCCACGACACGGTGCGCCACACCGAAGTGGAAGTCGAGCAGCTCGGCGGCGCGCAGTCGAGCATGATGGGCGACGACGAGTACTACCGCAACCACTTCACCAGCACCTACGGCAGCACCGGCGGCAAGTACGACGACTACGCCCCGGCCTACAGCTATGGCACGCAGATGCGCCAGAGCGAACTGTACCGTAACCGCCCCTGGGACGACGTCGAGCCCGAACTGCGCAGCAGCTGGGAATCGCGCAATGCCGGCAGCACTGGCAGCACCGGCGGCGTCGGCGGTACCTGGGACAGCATGAAGGCCGCCGTGCGTCACGGCTGGGACAAGATGACCAAGTAAGCGCACTTGCATGAGCCGGCGATGTTTGCCGGCCGCGCAATGACAACGGGCGCCCTCGGGCGCCCGTTCTACTGTCAAGCCGCAACGCCGGGAAATCCGGACGCTGCGTGCTTCGCGGGTGCCGCGCTTGCGGCGTTCGCGTCCCTCACTCGGCGAAGGCTTGCGCCGCCGGCGTGATCCTGATGTTCTCCGCCTTGATACCCAGCTTCATGTTGCCGATCATAGCGTCCTCGTCGAGTACGGCCTGCGGCTTGGCCGCGTCGTACTTGATCGGCGAGAAGGCATCCGTTACCAGCGCTTCCCGCAAAGCCGCCGCATCCCTGGTGATCATCACGACCGACAGCTTGCGCGCCGACAGGTGCTTCCTGATCGCGGCATTGACATCGGCCGCGGTCAGCTTCGACAGCCCGTCGCGCATCATTTTCGTGAATTCCGGCGTGCCGTACCACTGCGAATCGAGGGCGTAGCCGAGGCGCTGGTCCTGGGTCGCGGTCATCACGAAGACGTTCTTCATCAGGTAGCCGCGGGTCGTCTCGAAGTCCTGCTCGCTGATGCCGCCGTCGACCATCTTGCCCAGTTCAGACAGCGCGAGACGCAGGGCGAAATGGGCGTTCTGCGGTGCCACCGGACGGATCCAGACTTCGAACAGCTGCGCCTTGCGGCCCAGGTTCGGGCTCGGGAAGAAGCCGTTCATCCCGCGCGGGAAGGCCTCGATGTAAGCATAGTCGCCGTAGTTCAGGCCGCGCAGTTCGCGGATGCGCTGGTACAGGCGCGCACTCGACGCACGGTGCTCGCCCAGCCAGGTCTTGGCCAGCCACAGGGCCGGGAAGTCGGGATGGGAACGGGTCACCTCGATCGGCAGGCCGAACGAGATCGCGGTCGCACGCGTGTTCTTCTCGATGATTTCCACTTCCAGTCCGTTCGGCTTGCGCGCTTGCGGCACGCCCGTCGCCGCCAGGCCCGGCCCGACCGGCAGGCGCGCGAGCGCCGCTTTCAAGGAAGCGGTCATCGCGTCGCTGACGTCGCCCGAGATACCGACCTTGAGCGCGCCCGTGGTGTAGGCCTGGCGGTAGAAGGCCTTGACGTCGTCGAGCGTGATCGATTCGATGCCCTTGACGGTGCCGAGGACGGGATGCGCATAGCCGGTACCGACGAACACATTCGCCTGCAGGCGCTCCTTGGCGAACTCTTCCTCGTTGTTGTCCTTGAGGTCGAGCAGCAGGGCGTTCTTCTGCCCGTCTTTCACGCGGCGGAAGTCCTCTTCCCGAAAGCCCGGCTCGAGCAGCATTGGCAGCGCGATGTCCAGGAATTCATCCCATTTGTCCTTGTGGATCGAGCCGGTGAAGGTCGTCATTTCCTTGTCGACCTGGTCGCTGAAGCCGCCCGCAAGCGGGAACAGGACCTTGTCGATCTCGTCGAGCTTGCGCTCGCGCGAGCCTCCTTCGGAAACCATCGACGCCGTCAGCGCGGCCAGGCCTTCCTTGCCTTTCGGGTCGTGCGCGGAACCAGCGGCAAAGAGCAGCTTGAAGCGCACCAGCGGCAGCGCCGACTTCTGCACCAGCATGTCGATGTTCGCGCTGGCTGCCTGCGGCGCCAGGCTGGCGACCTTCGGCAGGGTCTCGATCCCGCTAGGGAGCGCGCCATTTGCCAGCGTCGTGACGATCATGCTGTCGTCGACCAGGTACTTGCGCGCGGCCGCCTGCAGGTCGGCTGGGGTCAGGCTGTCGACCAGGCGGTAGTAGCGGTTCAGGGTGCCGTAGGAACGCTCGAAATGGACGTAGGAGGCCAGGGTCGAGGCGATCTGTTCGGTGTTGTCGAGCGAGCGGATCAGGCCATACTTGTTGGCCGACTTGGCGTCAGCCAGTTGCTGTTTCGAGACCGGCGTGTCGCGCAGCCTGGCGACCGCCTGCAGGATGGCATCGCGCACGTAGAGCGCGTCCGCCGGGTTCTTCACACGCGCACCGATGGTCGCCAGGTTCGGATCGACCCGGGTCGGCGCGTAGTTGAACAGCTGGTCGACTTTCTGTTCGTCCTGCACCAGGCGCTTGTACAGGGGCGAAGTATGGCCGAAGGCCAGCGACAGCGCCATCGACAGCGCCGCCTGGTCCTTCTGCCTGTCGGAGAAGGCGGGGGCACGGAAGCCCACTGTCACCAGCGGCAGGGTCGGCGTCGGCCATGGCACGTGGCGGTACTGGGCGCCGCGCGCGGCAGGTTCAAGCGGCACCGGCGCCTTGTAACTGCCCTTTTGCCAGCCGGCCCAGTACTTTTCGACCAGCGCGATGGCGCGTTTCGGGTCGACGTCGCCGGCCACGATGACCGTGGTGCGCTCCGGCCGGTACCAGCGGTCGAAGAACACCTTCGAGTACTCGTACTGGTTGGGCATGTCCTCGATGTCCTTCAGGAAGCCCATCGTCGTGTGCTTGTAGGTGTGGGTCGTAAACGCCGCGTCGCGCTGGACCTCGAACAGCTTCTGCATCGGGTTCGCGCTGTTCTTGTTGTACTCGCCGAGGACGGCGCGCGACTCGGTCTTGAAGGCCTCGACCGGATAGTCCAGGTGCTGGAAGCGGTCGGCCTCGACCTTGAGCACCGTCTCCAGGTCTTCCTTGGCGAAGGTGGTGTAGTAATTGGTGAGGTCGTCGCTGGTGTAGGCGTTCTGTCGCGCGCCCGACTTCGTGATGATTTCCTGGTATTTCTCGGGCGGGTAGGCTTTCGTCCCGCGGAACATCATGTGCTCGAAGAAGTGGGCAAAGCCCGACTTGCCGGGCTCGACTTCGTTGCGCGAACCGGTCTGCACCGGAATCGTCACCGACACCAGATTGGGAAAGCCGGTCGGAACGACGATGACCTTCAGTCCGTTTGCCAGGGTTTTCTCGGTCGCCTTGAATGGCAACACGTCGCTGCTGGAAGCGGACGCGGCGGACGCAGCCTGGCGCGGGGCGGCGGTCGCCGGGAGGGCCAGGATCGGCGCGGACAGCGCGAGGAGCGCCGTCGGGATGAGTTTGGACACACTGTCTCCTTGGGAAAAATTCTAGCGCGAAGCATAAGATATTCCCCAGGGAATGAACAGCGCGGAAATGTAGGTACTTTCGGACGCAGCGGCCCGGCTGACGGCAGGCCGGCCGTCAGCCCTCCGCGGACGGCAGGCTGATGCGGTTGCGGCCGAGATGCTTGGCCCGGTACAGGGCGGCATCGGCAATGGCGACGAGTTCGCTCGCGTTGTTGTCCGGGCCGGCAATGGCGGTGGCGGCGCCGATCGACACCGTCACCCGCTTCGCCGGCGCCAGGCCATTCGGCAGCTCCAGGCTTTCCACGCGACGGCGGATGCGTTCGGCGACGATGGCGGCGCCCTTGAGCGACTGGTTCGGCAGGATCACGGCGAATTCCTCGCCGCCGTAGCGGGCCACGAGGTCGTTGGCACGCATTTCGCTGGCCACGGCGGTGGCGATGCGTTTCAGGCATTCGTCGCCGCCGAGGTGGCCGTTGGCGTCGTTATAGGCCTTGAAGTTGTCGACGTCGACCATCAGCAGCGACAGCGGCTGGCACTGGCGCAGCGCGCGCGTCCACTCGGCGGCAAGCGTGTCGTCGAAGCAGCGCCGGTTCGCCAGGCCGGTCAGGCCATCGCGGGTGGCCAGCTTTTCGAGGGCGATCTGCGCCATCTTTTCGTCGGTGAGGTCGCGCAGGCTCTCGATGACGGCCTTCAGGTGGCCGTGCTCGTCGAAGATGGGGCTGGCGTCGACGCCGAGATAGCGGCGCTTGCCGACGCGCGGCATGTCGCACCAGGTCTCTACCGACAAGTGGCCGCAGGCCGGCTGCGGCTTGCCATGGCGCGGATACATGTGGCGGATCTCGTCGGTGCGGTTCTGGATGACCAGGTCGGCCAGCGTCGGGCGCGGCTCCTCGTAGAAACTGTGCCAGTGGTTGTCGGTCCCGATGATTTCGCCCGCCGGCACACCCGTCAGGCGCGCGCAGGCGCGGTTCCAGATCAGGACCTGGCCCTGGCTGTCGAGCACGAAGACGGGAATGGCGAGCATTTCCATCAGCTGGTGGGCAAAGCCGAGGCTGGCACCCATGCCGGCCAGCGGCGCCGTGACCGAGGCGGCGAGTTCGCGCATCCCGGCCGCGCCCGTGCTGGCGGCAGGGGCATCCGGCACCGGATGGGAGGAACACTGCGTGCTTGTGCTGGTCATCGAGGGGCCTTTACTATCCGTGGAGCAATCTATTGATTGCTGACAAGGCCCGATTCTGCAACCGCGAGGGGTGCTCGCTATTGATTTGCAGCAAACGTCACAGGATTGACTTCTCAGCCGGCTACCAGCCCACGGGGCGCTGGAAGGCTGAGCAGCAGGGCATTTCCCGCACCCGGAGTGTTGCTCATACGCAGCTGTCCGCCCAGCGCGTCGATCCGCTCGCGCAGGCTCTCGATTCCGCAACCGCAAGCCATGCTGCGGCCGTCGGGCGCCACGACGCCGTTGTCGTCCAGTCGCAGGCTGAGGCGCTCGCCGCCGCGGTCGAGGCAAACGTGCACTTCGGTGGCACTGGCCTGGCGGGCGACGTCGGCGAGCGCTTCCTGCAGTACGCGGTAGAGCAGGGCGTCTTCATCGGGCCCCGTGCCCGGCGCACCGACGGGCAGGGGCGCCGCGTCGAAATAATGGGCGATACCGCTGTTGTCGGTGAACTCGGCCAGCAGCCGTGCCAGCGCCGCGTCCAGGCCTTCGCCCGGGGGCAGGGGGCGCAATTGGCTGACGACCGCGCGCAGGGAGCGCAGTGCCAGGTCGAGGGTGACGATCATCGCCGTGCTCTTCTGGTGCACGGCAGGATGGATGCCGTTGCTCGAGACCTGCAGCAGCGACAGTTCGATGCGCAGGGACAGCAGCATCTGGCCGAGTTCGTCCACGGATCTCGTGCGCAATGCGGCCGCGCTCGCCGTCGCGCGCGTTTTCCTGCTGGCGCACCACCCGCGAGAGTACGGCCTGGGTTTCGGCGAGCATGTTTTCGAGCTGCTGGCGCGCCGTGCTTTCGCGCGCGAGGCGCGTGCCGATCTCGCGTGCGCAGTCGTCGGCGTCGATCACCCGGCGCAGTAACAGGCAGACTGCGCCGCCGGCGCCGAGCAGCGACAGGATCGTCGCCAGCATGCCCAGGCCGGGGGCGCCGGCACCGCCTTCGGGAGCCATCGCGCCGAGAGCGCCGAGCATGCAGGCAAGCAGGATCGCGAGCGCCAGGATGCTGCCGGTAGTGCGGGCCAGTGCGGTCGTCATGTCGCTCCTTCTTACGGATATAAGAAATTTCCTCCAGTAAAGTTAGCCCAGGACCAAGGGGGGGTTCTTGTTGGGAGTCAACAACTATGCCGCGTGGCAATTGCTAGGAATGGCGGCCCGCGACCAGCCACGGGTCGGCAAGGTGGTGCAGGGCGGTTATAATGGAAGGTTGACGAGAGGCTTACCGTGACCTATAGCATCAAAGAGATCTTCTACACCTTGCAGGGCGAAGGCGCCCATGCCGGACGGCCGGCGGTGTTTTGCCGCTTTTCCGGCTGCAACCTGTGGAGCGGACGCGAGGCCGACCGCGCCACCTCGGTCTGCCAGTTCTGCGACACCGATTTCGTCGGCACCGACGGCGAGCGTGGCGGCAAGTTCCGCGACGCGGCCAGCCTGGCGGCGGAGATCAATGGCCTGTGGCCGGCAAGCTACGCCGCGAGCAAGTACGTCGTCTTCACCGGCGGCGAGCCACTGCTGCAGCTCGACGCCGCCCTGATCGAGGCCATGCATGCGCACGGCTTCACGATCGCCATCGAAACCAACGGCACCCTGCCGGTGCCGGCCGGCGTCGACTGGATCTGCGTCAGCCCGAAGATGGGCTCGAAGCTGGTGGTCGAGAAGGGCAACGAAATCAAGGTCGTGATTCCGCAGGCGCTGCAGGACCTGTCCCATTACGAGCACCTCGACTTCGAGAACTTTTTCGTGCAGCCGATGGATGGTCCGCTGGCCGCGCACAACACGCGCCTGGCGATCGAAACCTGCCGCAACAACCCGAAATGGAAGCTCAGCCTCCAGACCCACAAACTGCTCCAGATTCCCTGAGCAGCAATTTCCAATTACGCAGATGTTGACCATTACCCGCAAACTCGAATTCGATGCCGGCCACCGGATTCCCGACCACAAAAGCCAGTGCCGCAACCTGCACGGGCACCGCTACACCCTGGAGATCACCCTGGTCGGCGCCGTCATCGAAGCCGAGGGCAACTCGGACAACGGCATGATCATGGACTTTTCCGATATCAAGGCGCTCGCCAAGGAGCACCTGGTCGACGTCTGGGATCACGCCTTCCTCGTCTACGAGAAGGACGACAAGGTGCGCGAATTCCTCGCCAGCCTGCCCGGCCACAAGACCGTCGTCATCGACCGCATCCCGACGGTGGAGAACCTGGCGCGCGTCGCTTTCGGCATCCTGAAAGCGGCCTACACCGACCGCTTCGGCACCGGCCTGCACCTGCACAAGCTGGTGCTGCACGAAACGCCGAACTGCTGGGCCGAAATCACGGATGACTGAGACGATGCCGGGTCAGTTCCCCGAGCTGGCGCCCGTGGCGGACGACATGGGCACGGCGGCTGGCGCCACGGCCGCCACGCCAGAGGACGAACACTTCATGCGCCTGGCGCTGGCCCAGGCCGAACTGGCGCGGGCGGCCGGCGAAGTGCCGGTGGGAGCGGTCGTCGTCAAGGACGGCGAAGTCATCGCCACCGGCTTCAACCAGCCGATCGGCCGCCACGACCCGACGGCGCATGCCGAAATCGTCGCCCTGCGCGCCGCCGCCGAAAAGCTCGGCAACTACCGCCTGCCGGGCTGCGCCCTGTACGTGACGCTGGAACCCTGCGCGATGTGCTCGGGCGCGATGATGCATGCACGATTGCAGCGCGTCGTGTTCGCGGCGCGCGACCCGAAGACCGGTGTCTGCGGCTCGGTGCTCGACCTGTTCGCGCACACCGTGCTGAACCACCATGCCGAAGTGAGCGGCGGCGTACTGGCCGAGGAAGCCAGCAGCATGCTCAAGGGCTTTTTGCCGAGCGCCGGCAGGCTGCCCGCCGAAGCGTGGCCGGCTAGCCGCACGCACGCCGGGGCGGCGCCGCAGACGCTGCGAAAATGCTATGCTGGCCTTCACCGTACAGGAGGCCTCTCTTGCCGTACCCATCCACACATCGATGCCGCCCCGCGCAGCCGGTCCAGTCGCCATGCCGACCCTGACCGCCAACGGACTCCGCATCGCCTTCGACACCGCCGGAGACGCCAAGTCGACGCCGGTGTTGCTGCTGCACGGCCTCGGCATGCAATTGACCAGCTGGCCCGACGAATTCGTCGAAGGACTGGTGGAGCTCGGTTTCTATGTCATCCGCTTCGATCACCGCGACTGCGGCCTGTCGACCAAGTTCGACCGTGCCGGCAAGCCCAACCTGTGGTGGAGCTGGCTCAAATCGCGCCTGAAGCTCCCGCTGCGCCCGGCCTACCGCCTCGAAGACCTGGCCGAGGACGCGCTCGGCGTGCTTTCCGCGCTCGGCGTGGCCAAGGCCCACGTGGTCGGCGTCTCGATGGGCGGCATGGTCGCCCAGATCCTGGCCGCGCAGCACCCGCAGCGCGTGCTCAGCCTCACTTCCATCATGTCCAGCAGCGGCCGCCGGGGCCTGCCGGGCCCGAGCCATGCCGCGCGCCAGGCGCTGCTGCGGCGTCCCGCCAGCCCGAACGATATCGAGTCGCTCATCGACCAGGCGGTCGCCCTGCAGCAGGCCATCGGCAGCCCGGCCTATCCGACTCCGGAAAAGCACCTGCGACGGCGCGCGGCACGGCCCTGCGGCGCAGCCATTGTCCGGCCGGGACCATGCGCCAGATGCTGGCGGTGGCCGCGGCAAGCGACCGCAGCGCCTTGCTGCAGTCGATTACGGTGCCGACCCTGGTCATCCACGGCGCCAGCGACCCCCGGTGCCGCTGGCCTGCGGCGAGGACGTCGCGGCCCGGGTGCCGGGAGCGCGTCTCGAGGTCATCGAAGGCATGGGGCACGACCTGCCAGCCCAGCTGAACGAACGCTTGCTTACCTTGATCGACTTCCATGCGCGGGGTAAGATGGCGCCGGACTCAACACCGCGCCTTTTCGTCAGACAGTGAGCACTTCCCCCCTTGGCGTCGCCATCGTCGCCCCCGCCGGTTATACGCCGGACCGGCTTGCCGTCGAGCGCGGCATTTCCCGTCTCGCCGCACGCGGCTGCCGCGTCTTCAATTATTACGATCCCGATGCGGTGCACGAGCGCTTCGGCGGCACCGACGCCGCGCGCCTGGAGCAGCTCTATGCCGCCAGCGACAATCCGGACGTCCAGCTCGTGCTGGCGGTACGCGGCGGCTACGGCCTGACCCGCCTGCTGCCCGCGCTCGACTTCGAGCGCCTGGCGGCCAGCGGCAAGATTTTCGTCGGCTATTCCGACATCACGGCGCTGCACATGGGCTTGATGGCGAAGGCGGGCGCGCCGAGCTACGCCGGGCCGCTGCTCGCGGGCGACTTCGGCGCGCCGGAGCCAGACGCCTTCACCATCGAGAGTTTCTGGCGCTGCCTGGCCGGGCCCACCCACCTGATCACCGAGCAGGCCCCTGGGCAACCCGGTGCTCGATGCCAGCGGCCCGATCTGGGGCGGCAACCTGGCGATGCTGGCCTCGCTCATCGGCACGCCCTGGTTCCCGCGCGTCGACGGTGGCATCCTGTTTGTCGAGGACATCAGCGAGCACCCCTACCGGGTCGAGCGCATGCTGTTGCAGCTGCACCAGGCCGGCGTCCTGGCGCGCCAGCAGGCCGTGATCCTGGGCGACTTTTCCGGATACAGGCTGGGGCACCTGGACAATGGCTACGATTTCGACACCATGCTCGCCTATCTGCGGGAAGTGCTCCCCGTTCCCGTGCTGACCGGCTTGCGCTTCGGCCACGTGCCGCGCCGGGTGACGATTCCGTTCGGCGCGCAGGCGCGCCTGCGCAGCAACGAAGAGGGCTTCACGCTCCTGTTGAGCGATTACCCCACCTTGCGTTTTCCTTGAGCCGCGCGCCCAGCTCAGGCCAGCGGGCTGGCTTGCGCGTCATCGCTGCGGCGCGCCGAGGCGGACCAGCGCCGGTTGAGGTAGTCGCGGGCAGGCTGCTCGACCAGGTGGAAGGCGGCCACGCCAACGATTAGGAAAGACCCAGGCCCGGGGCAGGATGCAGGCCTTCGTGGCGCACCAGCTGGTAGAAAGGTTGCTGCCACAGGTAGAGCGAGAACGACCAGGTGCCGAGCTGGCGCAAGGGCGGCCATTCGAGGACGCTGCGCAGGAAGGAAGGGGCGCGATCGAGTGCATTGACGGCCAGCGCGAACGCGCCGCAGCCGGCGAGCAGGTGCACCACGCGCGGCAGCGACCACCAGTGTGCCGCCAGGCCGAGCAGCATCAGGCCCGGGACAAGCATGGCGGGCAGCACCCGGGACGATGGACCGGGGCGGCCGCGGGCACCCAGCAACAGCAGCAGTCCTGAAGCGAAGATGCCGAAGGCAGCCACTTCCGAGTTGTCCCACAGGCCAGTCCAGCGCCCGGCGAACACGGTGGCGTACACGCAGGCGACCAGGACGATGGCGGCGGTCGCGATGCCGACGGCGCGGATGCCGCCCGCCAGCGTGGCGCGGCTGGCGATGGCGACGATCGACAGCAGCACGTAGGCGTGCTCTTCCACGCTGAGCGACCAGATATGGCCGAAGGGCATGGTCCAGGGCGTGCCGTTTGTCAGGTAATTGTTGGTGAAACTGGCGGCGGTGGCCAGCTCGAAGAGGTCGACGGGACGCCCGCAGGCAAGGTACACAGCGGTCACGACGGGCAGGTAGAAATAGACCGATGGGAAAATGCGGGCGATGCGGCGCCGGTAGAACAGCGGCAGCGGCGCCTTTTGCAGGAACAGGATGCGCGTCATCAGGAGGCCCGACAGCACGAAGAACAGATGCACGCCGACCAGGCCGAGGTTGATGCCCGGCACAGGGAAGAAGTGCCCGAGCAGCAGGCAGACGATGGCCAGGCCACGCCAGCCGTCGAGGGCGGGAACGTGGCGCGGCGCATGCGGGGCGGGCGGCGAAGGGGGCGGCGAAGGGGGCGGTGTGGATGGCGTCAAGGCGGCAGGGACAGGAGTCACGAACACCGCCAGTGTAGGCAGGGCTTGTTTGAGTTTCTATTCGAAATTGCAATTTGTTACGAATTTGTTAAGCGGAGGCGACCCCGCCGGTTGCGCGGCGGCGCCGGCTAGGGCGGGCCCCGGGCAGAGGGCGATTCGCCTCCCGCCGCCAAGGCGTGCTGTATAATGCCCGCCATTCGATAAACCTCTGATTTCCTGGCCTAAACAGCCATTCCAGCATGCTATCTACAGCAAATATCACGATGCAATTCGGCGCCAAGCCGCTGTTCGAAAACATTTCCGTCAAGTTCGGCGAAGGAAATCGTTACGGCCTGATCGGCGCGAATGGCTGCGGCAAGTCGACCTTCATGAAGATCCTCGGTGGCGACCTCGAACCATCGGCAGGCAACGTCAGCCTCGACCCGGGCGAGCGCCTGGGTAAGCTGCGCCAGGACCAGTTCGCGTATGAAGACGTGCGCGTGCTCGACGTCGTCATGATGGGCCACACCGAGCTGTGGGAGGCGATCGCCCAGCGCGACGCCATCTACGCCAATCCGGAAGCGACCGACGACGACTACATGCGCGCCGCCGAGTTGGAAGGCAAGGTCGCGGAATACGACGGCTACTCGGCCGAAGCGCGCGCCGGCGAACTGCTGCTGGGCCTGGACATTGCCAGCGACCTGCACCAGGGCCCGATGAGCGCCGTGGCGCCAGGCTGGAAGCTGCGCGTGCTGCTGGCCCAGGCCCTGTTCTCGAATCCGGACATCCTGCTGCTCGACGAACCGACCAACAACCTCGACATCAACACGATCCGCTGGCTGGAAGACGTCCTGAACCAGCGCAACTCGACGATGATCATCATCTCGCACGATCGCCACTTCCTGAACCAGGTCTGCACCCACATCGCGGACATGGACTACGGCACCCTGAAGGTGTACCCGGGTTCCTACGACGACTACATGCTCGCCTCCACCCAGGCGCGCAACCAGCAGCTGGCAAATAATGCCAAGGCCAAGGAAAAGGTCGCCGAACTCCAGGACTTCGTGCGCCGCTTCTCGGCCAACAAGTCCAAGGCACGCCAGGCGACGTCGCGTGCCAAGCAGATCGAGAAGATCAAGATCGAGGAATTCAAGCCGTCCTCGCGCGCCTACCCGTTCGTGCGCTTCGAAGGCGAGAAGAAGCTGCACCGCCTGGCAGTCGAGACCGAGGGCCTGACGAAATCCTACGACCGTACGCTGTTCCGCAACTTCTCGATCATGGTCGAGGCGGGCGAGCGCATCGCGATCATCGGTGCCAACGGTGCCGGCAAGACCACGCTGCTGCGCTGCATCGGCGGCGAAGACATCACCGGCCTGTCGGCCGACCAGGGCCGCGTGAAGTGGGCCGAGAACGCCAATGTCGGCTACATGCCGCAGGATCCAACCGAAGAATTCCAGAAGGACGACGTGCTGACCGACTGGATGGGACGCTGGACCAAAGAGGGCGACGACGACCTGGCGGTGCGCTCGATCCTGGGCCGCCTGCTGTTCGGCGGCGACGAGGTCAAGAAGTCGGTGAAGGTGCTCTCCGGTGGTGAAAAGGGTCGCATGATGTACGGCAAGCTGATGCTGGGCCGCCACAACGTGCTGCTGCTGGACGAACCGACCAACCACATGGACATGGAATCGATCGAGTCGCTCAACATCGCGCTCGACAAATACGAAGGCACCCTGATCTTCGTCTCGCACGACCGCGAGTTCGTGTCCTCGCTGGCCACGCGCGTGCTCGAAGTGAAGCCGAACGAAGTCGTCGACTTCCGCGGCACCTACGAAGAGTACCTGACGAGCCAGGGCATCGCCTGATGTCGTCTGATTGTACGGGGCATCGCGCGGACAGTTCGCCGGCATGACCCCGTAGGGTGGGCGGGTCTCCCGCCCACGCGTTCAACCGGCTGCGGCACAAGCGCGCCGGTATTCCGCCATTAACGTGAATCGACAGCGCATGAACATCCTGCCCATCCAGACCTACGAATACGACCACCCGCAAGACGGCGCCGCCTGCACCGCGCGCGCCTGGGCCCGCATCCCCGAGCAACCGTCGCCCGACGAAAAGCTCGTCCTGAAAGAGCGCATCCGCCGCCTGCTGAAGGAAAAGGAAGCGGTCCTGGTCGCCCACTACTACGTCGATCCCGAACTGCAGGACCTGGCCGAGGAAACCGGCGGCTGCGTCTCCGACTCGCTGGAGATGGCCCGTTTCGGTCGCGACCATCCGGCCAGGACCCTGGTGGTGGCCGGCGTGCGCTTCATGGGCGAGACGGCGAAAATCCTCAGCCCCGAGAAAACCATCCTGATGCCGGACCTGGAAGCGACCTGTTCGCTCGACCTGGGCTGCCCGGCCGACGAATTCGCGGCCTTCTGCGACCAGCACCCGGACCGCACCGTCGTCGTCTACGCCAACACCAGCGCCGCCGTCAAGGCACGCGCCGACTGGATGGTGACCTCCTCGATTGGCCTCGATATCGTCAAGCACCTGCACGAAGAGGGCAAGAAGATCCTGTGGGCGCCGGACCGTCACCTCGGTTCCTGGATCCAGAAGCAGACCGGTGCCGACATGCTGCTGTGGCAGGGCTCCTGCCTCGTGCACGACGAGTTCAAGGGCATCGAACTCGACCTGCTCAAGGCCGAGTACCCGCATGCCAAGGTGCTGGTGCACCCCGAGTCCCCGGCCAACGTCGTGGCCCAGGCCGACGTGGTCGGCTCGACCACCCAGCTGATCAACGCCGCCGTCACGCTCGACGCCACCCACTTCATCGTCGCGACCGACAACGGCATCCTGCACAAGATGCGCGCGGCTGCCCCGGGCAAGCACTTCATCGAAGCGCCGACCGCCGGCAACAGCGCCACCTGCAAGAGCTGCGCGCATTGCCCGTGGATGGCGATGAACGGCCTGCGCAATCTGGCCGAGGTGCTCGAGTCTGGCGCCAACGAAGTGTTTGTCGACCCCGCCATCGGCCGCGAAGCCGTGCGCGCGATCGACCGCATGCTCGATTTCGCCGCCGCCAAGAAGGCAAAAGCGCTGCCGAGCGGCGCGCTCGAGCAGAACGCCAACCTGTATTCGAACGTGGGACCCGCATGACGACTCCGAAGAACCCTCACGCCGCTTTCGACGACAAGCTGCAAGCCGCTTTCGAGCAGAACATCCTGGCTGCGCTGCTGGAAGACGTCGGCAGCGGCGACCTGACCGGCAAGCTGGTACCGGAAGCGCCGCGCGCCAGGGCACGCGTGATCGTGCGCGAAGAAGCCGTGCTTTGCGGCGCGCCCTGGTTCGAGGGCGTGATGCTGGCGGTGGACCAGGACATCGAGATCGACTGGCAATATGCCGAGGGCGACCTGATGAGCGCCGATTCCGTGGTCTGCACGATCGAAGGTTCGCCACGCTCCCTGCTCACCGCCGAGCGCGCCGCGCTGAACTTCATGCAGCTGCTCTCGGGCGTGGCCAGCGCGACGCGCAAGTACGTCGACGTGATCGCGGGCACGCAGGCCGCGATTCTCGATACCCGCAAGACGCTGCCGGGCCTGCGCCTGGCGCAGAAGTACGCGGTGCGCGTTGGCGGCGGCAAGAACCAGCGCATGGCCTTGTATGACGGGATCCTGATCAAGGAAAACCATATCGCGGCGGCTGGCGGCGTGACCCAGGCGTTGGCGAATGCGACGGCGCTCAATGCGAGCCGGGCTGCCAGCGTCCCGGTGCAGATCGAGGTCGAAACGATCGCCCAGCTGGAGGAAGCGCTGGCGGCCGGGGTCAAGTCGGTCTTGCTCGACAACTTCAATCTGGACATGATGCGCGAGGCAGTCCGGGTGAATGCCGGGCGTGCGCTGCTGGAAGCGTCCGGCGGCATCAACATGGGTACCGTGCGGGCGATTGCCGAGACGGGTGTCGACCGGATCTCGATCGGCAGCCTGACGAAGGACGTGCGGGCGACGGATTATTCGTTGCGGATTGTCGGGTAACGCGGTTTTCCCGCGTGGGCACGGAGCACCCACCCTACCGTTGTGTCGTAGGGTGGGCGCCCCGTGCCCACGCCGTCAACGTCGACGCCTCGGCGGCCCGTCCATTCCACCTTGCTGTTACACGCCGCTTTCGCTGGCCCGTGCCGGGGCTTCCGCCCGTGGGCTGCGCAGCGCCGGCGGCTCGCCCACTGGGCGGCGATCGCGTCGACCGCCGTCACCACCTGCTCGGGATGCGCGTAATGCACCATGTGCCCCACACCGGGCATCAGGTGCAGCTCGCTCGACTGCTCGCCTTCCCGCAGCGTTTCGTGCAAGCGCTCGGACTCGTTGCCCGGCCAGACGATCTTGTCCTGGGTCCCCGTGACGATCTGCACCGGCACCCGCAGGCGCCCGATGCGCTTCGATAGCGAGGCGGCCGCGGGCACCATCAGGAACCGCTTCGGCCGCGGCGGCGCGCAGCTGGCCGGGCCGCAGTGCCATCCACGGGTCGAGGCGGCGGAAGCGCTCGGACACCGGCTGCGGCGAGAACACCCGCTTCGCTAGCAGCGGCCACAGCAGACGCCCGATGAGCGGCGACACCGTGTAGCGCATCAGGTCGCCAATAAGCGGAATCGCCGGCTGCGCCTGGACCGTCACGTCCAACCGCAGCGTCGGATAGTAATAGCCCGACAGCAGCACCAGGCCGCGGACCACGTCGGGCACCTGCAAGCCCATCGCCAGCGCGACCATCGTGCCCCAGGAGTGGCCAACCACGATCGCGGAATCGACGCCGATTTCCTGCAGCGCATGGTGCAGCAGGCGTGCCTGGGCGTCGGGTGTCCAGACCGTGGAGCGCGGACGCGCGCTGTAGCCGTAGCCGGGGCGGTCGAAGGCGATCACCCGGTAGCGCTCGCTCAGCTGGCCGACCAGCCCGCTGTATTCGAAGTCGCTCGCATACACGCCGTTGCCGTGCAGGAGCACCAGCGCCGGGCCGCTGCCCCGTTCCGGTAATGCAGGCGTACGCCGTCGACGTCGACGAACTTGCCGTGTGGCGGATTGTCGGTCTCGGCCTGTTTGGTCTTGCTGCGCACGTAGAGCCGGGAAGCGGCCAGGCCGATGCCTGCCAGCAGCGGCGCGGGGCAAGCCGGAGCCGGCGCCACTGGAGGTGCGGCCGAATGAATCGCGTTGTATCGTCAAAGTATTCCCCTTTCCTTGATGAGGTCGATGGGAACCGGCGCCGCGTCGGCGCCCAGCAGGGTTGCCGCCGCGGGCAGCAGCCTTTCGGCCGATTCCTCGATTTTCAGGCTCAGCAGTTCGTCGGCACGGGTGATGCCGAGGTTCACGGCGGCGATGGGCTTGCCGGCGGCGCGTGCCATGCGGCAGAAGCGGAAACCGGAAAACACCATCAGCGACGAACCCACCACCAGCAGCGCATCGGCCGCCTCCATTTGCGCCACGGCGAGCGCTGTGCGTGCCGCCGGAACGTTGTCACCAAAAAGACGACGTCCGGCATCAGGGTGCCGCCACAGTGATCGCACCGGGCAGCTGGAAACCTTCGAGCGCGCCGGGTTCCAGCTGGGCGTCGCCGTCGGGCAAGGGCCTCGCCATCGCGCCGGCAAGCGCCGGGTTCGTCTCCACCAGCTGGGTCTGTACGAAGGCGCGCGGCATGCGGGCCCCGCAGTCGAGACAGATGACCGAGTGGATGTTGCCATGCAGCTCGAGCACGGCGTGGCTGCCGGCCTGCTGGTGCAAGCCGTCGACGTTCTGCGTCAGGAGCGAACCGATGCGTCCCGCCGCTTCCAGCGCAGCCAGCGCTGCGTGCCCGGCATTCGGGCAAGCCTTGGCCAGGGTCGGCCAGCCGACCATGCTGCGGGCCCAGTAGCGCCGCTGGACCGCTTGCGAGCGCCGGAATTCGGGTCCCTGGATCGGGAGCTTGCCGCGCCGTACGCCATCGCGATCGCGGTAGTCGGGAATGCCAGATGCCGTCGACAAACCCGCGCCGGTCAGCACGAGCGTTTTCGGATGGCGTTCGAGGAAATCGGCAAGTTGCACCGCCCCGTCGTGTTGCGTGAATCCTTCAGCCATCGTGTTCCATCCTCCATTCGGATGGGATCGTAGCATTCTTGCCGGGGCGGCCAACACACGATTCCGGGCGGTCATGCGGCGTCGGCGCTACCGGGGCTGGCCCGGCTGTCGGGCATGGGCGTAAAAAAGCCCGCTCGGGAGCGGGCTTTTCGGGGGAGGCGAGCAGCGATCAGCGGCGCATCACTCCGCCAGCAACTCCGGCACCATCTTGCCCGCGCCGATGCGGAAGATGCTGCCGCCGCCCGTCACGCACAGCTGTTCCTTGCCGCTGGCATCGCGCACCGTCCTCGTGCAGGTCGCCGGCGGTGCGGTCCAGGTCGCCTTCCATGATTTGGAGGAAGGGTCGTACTGCGTCAACTGCATGGCGGAGGTGAAGGCGCCGGTATCCCAGCGCGAGGCGTGGCCGGCCTCCAGGCTTTCCATCTGGATGTCGTTGACCGGATAGGGCGGGGTTTCCATGGCTTTCCACGAGTTGCCGGCATCAAGGGACACGCTCAGCTTCGAGAAACCGCCCTGCGCCTTGAAGGCGGTCAGGATCGCGCCGTTCTTCGCACTGCGCAGATGGGTCACGTCATGCGGTGCCGACACGGTTTTCCAGGTGCGCGCGCCCAGGTCGTAACGTTCGATGCTCGCCAGCGTATTGACCAGATAGTAATTGCCGGCCACGCTGGCTCCAAGCGAACCCATCTGGAACCAGTTCAGCTTTTTCGGCAAATCGATCTTGCGCAACAGTGTCGGTGCCATGGTCGACGGGTCGAGGACATACACCTGCAGGCTTTCGATCTCGGCCGTGCGTCCCGTCGCCGCTCCGGCAAACTTGCCGGTGAGGACGAAGTACCCATTGCCCGCAAAGTGAATGTTGATGACGTTTTCTTTTTTATCGAAGCCATGCACCCGGGACCAGGTCTGTCCCTTGTCGGCGCTGGCGAGCAGCACGCCGTCGTGGGTACCGGCCAGCACCCTCGGCCCGGCCGCTTCGACGGCGGTCAGCGGCGAGATGGTGCCCGTGTCGATCACGCGCCAGCTGCCGGCGGCGTCGCGGCGCCGAAGCTGGCCGAAGTTGCCGCCCGGGTAGACTGCCCCCGCGGCGTCGGCGCTGGAACCGCCCATGACGGGCGCCGCCGACGGCAGATACAGCTTCGTGAATTCCTCGAGGCTCTTCGCGCTGCGCAGTTGCGTGCGTAGAGGCGTCCTGTTCGCGTAGTCGACGTAGGCCGCGATCGCCTGGACCAGCATGCCGCCAGCCGGCAGGTTGTTCGCCGTCGGTACGTGCTGGACCGGCGGTGGCGCCGTCGGCTTCCATTCGATCCGCTCGCCCAGGCCCAAGCCGTCGAAGGAGCGGGTTGCCGCATCGACCGCGGCGCTCAAGTCCTTGTGCCGCAGCGGCAGGAGCACCTGTTCATTGTCGCCAATGCCTGCCCATGCGATACCGCCCATGTCCGTCACGTGGCCGGCCTTGACCTCGACCGGTGTGTAGCTGTCCTTGTTTGACCCGCGCATTTGCACGATCTCGTACTGGCCCGGCGGCACCCACAGCCCGAGCACTTCGCTGTCCGTTGCCGTTGGCGCAAGGACGTACTCGGCGCCTCCGCCGACGGGACGCAGCGTGATCTCGGGTGCGCCGACGCCGAGCAGGCGCGGCAGCGCAACGGCGACGTAGCCGTGGGTTTGTCGCATCTGCGCGGCGGACTGCTGCACCGGCGCGGTGGTGCCGCATGCCGACATGGCGGCGGCGATGCTGAGGGTGAGGGCAAGTCTCGTGATCGTTTTTTTCATGATGTTGTGAGCGGATGTCAGGAGGGCGACGCCGGCAAGCGCGTCGTGGAGGCGGCGCCGGGCACGTGTACAACTTACCAAAAGGAAATACTGATTGTACAGCGGGACGGGAGCATCCCGCGCGTCTTGCCGCGCCTCGGCGAAAAAACAGGGCGAGCACCGCCGACCGACCGCGACGGCGTGGCACAGCGCTTTGTTGTGGCCTTTCGTTGGTGTGTGGCCGACTCAGCGCGCCGAGACGGCGATGCCGCCCACGATCAGCAGGAAGGCGAGCGCGTGATACAGGTGGGGCGGCTCGCCCAGGAAGCTCGAGGATAGCAGTGCGGTGAACAGGGGCGTCAGGTTGATGAAGAAGGAACCCAGCGTGGGGCCGGCGCGCATGACCCGGCGCCCCAGCAGCGCATGGCGACGATGGACCGGCCCAATCGCCACGTAGAGGAGGGCCGCGGCGAGCGGCCAGCTCCAGGCGACGTCGATACCGGCGCTGGCCGCTTCGGCGCCGCTCAGCGCGGCGCACCACAATACGCCGTAGCCGACCTGGGCCAGCAGGAAAGCGGCCCAGTCCGCGCGCAAGCCGGGCACATCCCGCTGCTGCATCAGCAGCCAGCTATAGAAGGACCAGGCAATTGTCGCCAGGATCATATAGAGGTCGCCCGCCACCAGGCGCAGCGCCGCCAGCTGCCCGAGGTCGCCCCGGCACAGCACCACCAGCACGCCGGCGATCGACAGCAGCGCGCCGGCGATTTGCTTGCGCCTGACCCTGGCCCCGAAGAACAGCCGGCCCACCAGCAGCATCCAGACCGGCATGCCCGCGGCCACCAGGGTCACGTTGATCGGCGTGGAGCTTTGCAGGGCCAGGTATTGCAGCGAGTTGTACAGGCCGATGCCGAACAGCCCGAGCAGGCTGTAGCGGCGCCAGTTGGCGAGCACTCCGGAGCCGGGGCGCAGGGCCGCGCGCCCGAGCGGCAGCAGGATCAGCAGCGCGATGGCCCAGCGCAGCAGGTTCAGGGTCATGGGCGGGACGGCATCGCGCACCATGCGCCCGACGATGGCGTTCCCCGCCCAGAGCACGGGCGGTACGGTCAGCAGCAGGGCGGTGGAAAAGGACAGCTTCGTTTTCATGGGCTGGAATGAACAGCAGCCCGCCGGACGGGCGGGCTGCGATGACGGTCACAGGATAGCGCAATCGGGAGCGTGTCCCGCGCGCCTGGGCCTAGCGGCGCGCCGGTGTCAGCACGCTCGGCAGGGCCTTGGGCAGCGTGTCCGGATAATCGCGCGAGTAATGCAGCCCCCGGCTCTCGTGGCGCGACAACGCGCTGTTGACGATGAGCGAGGCCACGTCGACCAGGTTGCGCAGCTCCAGCAGGTCGTGCGTGATGCGGAAGTTGCGGTAGTACTCGTCGATCTCTTCCTTCAAGAGCGCGATGCGGTGCTGCGCGCGCTCCAGGCGCTTGGTGGTGCGCACGATGCCGACGTAGTTCCACATGAAGCGGCGCAGTTCGTCCCAGTTGTGGGCGATGACCACTTCCTCGTCGGCGTTGGTGACGCGGCTTTCGTCCCAGGGCGGCAGCGGCGGGTTCTCGATGCGCGGCGCGGCGGCGATCTGGCTGGCGCAGGCACGGCCGACGACCACGCATTCGAGCAGCGAGTTGCTGGCCAGGCGGTTCGCGCCGTGCAGGCCGGTGCAGGTGGTTTCGCCCACGGCGTACAGGCCCGGAATGTCGGTGCGGCCGGCGAGGTCCGTGACCACGCCGCCGCAGGTGAAGTGCACGGCCGGCACGACGGGAATTGGTTCCTTCGTGATGTCGATGCCCAGTTCCGTGCAACGCGCGTAGATGGTCGGGAAGTGCTCCTTCAGGAATTCCGGGCTCTGGTGGCTGATGTCGAGGTGGACGTAATCGAGGCCACGCTTTTTCATCTCGAAGTCGATCGCCCGCGCCACCACGTCGCGCGGGGCCAGTTCGCCGCGCTCGTCATGGGCCGGCATGAAGCGCGTGCCGGCGGCCACGCCCGCTTCCGGAGGGAGCTTCAGCAAGCCGCCTTCGCCGCGGATCGCCTCGGTGATGAGAAACGATTTCGCGTACGGGTGGTAGAGGCAGGTCGGGTGGAACTGGATGAATTCCATGTTCGACACGCGGCAGCCGGCGCGCCAGGCCATGGCGATGCCGTCGCCGGTGGCGGTGTCGGGATTGGTGGTGTACAGGTAGACCTTGCCGGCGCCGCCGGTGGCCAGCACGGTGTGCTCGGCTTCGAAGGTGAGTACCTTGCCGCTCGCTTCGTCCTGCACGTAGAGGCCGTGGCAGCGCGGCTGGCCGACGAGGTGGGGAGCGCCACTGTGCACGCCCTTGCCGGTCAGCTTGTCGGAAGTGATGACGTCGATGGCGCAGTGGTGTTCGAACAGCGAGATGTTCGGATGGGCGCGTACCTTTTGTTCGAGCGTGACCTGCACCGCGTGGCCGGTGGCGTCGGCCGCGTGGATGATGCGCCGCTGGCTGTGGCCGCCCCTCGCGCGTCAGGTGGAAGCCCAGTTCGGCCGAGGCGTCGCGCGTGAAGGGCACGCCCTGCTCGATCAGCCATTCGATGGCGGCGCGGCCGTGTTCGACGATGTAGCGGGTGGCCGCCTCGTCGCACAGGCCGGCGCCGGCGACGAGGGTGTCGGCGATGTGCTGGTCGTGGCTGTCGCCGGAATCGAGGACGGCGGCGATGCCGCCCTGCGCCCAGTTGCTGGCGCCATCCTGCAGCGCGCGTTTCGAGATGATGGCGACCTTGCGCGTCTGGGCAAGATGCAGGGCCACCGAGAGGCCGGCCAGACCGCTGCCGACGATTGCGACGTCAAATTTCATGGCAAGTCTACGGGCGCCAGCCAGGCGCTCCATGGCCGCTTGCAGCCTGGAGCCGGAATGGACCGGTTCGCACGCTGCGACTGCATGGAGCGCTTGTTGGGCGCCCTAAAATTTTCAAAGAGGCATCACTATAGACGATTTGGGCCCGATGCGTCCGCTGCCGCCGGGCTTGCTGCCGGCTTTATCCCGCGTGGGCGGGATGGCGCGCTACCAGGACGTCAGCCAGCTTGCGCAGGCAAAGGCGACGGCGTCGCGCCAGGCGCTGCGGCGCAGGCGCAGCTCGCTGCCCGTCAGTTCGACATGGCGGGTGCGGGCACGCGCCGGCTCGCCGGCCGGCGCGGAGCTGCCGACGACGAGCACCTGGCCTTCGTAGTCGCGCAGCGCCCCGTCGAGCACGGAAGCAGCGGGCGGCGCGGGCTCTGCCGGCGCACGGGCGCGGGTGGCGGCATGGCGAAAGGCGGCGGCGCGGCGAAACAGGCGGTCGGCGGCGGAATAGGGCGGCTTGGACGCAGGCGCCGCACCGGGCGATGCGGCATCCCATTCCGGCTCGAGCAGGGCCAGGCCGGTGATCCGGGCATCGCTCGCGGCGTAGCCGAGCGCGCAGGCAGCCGCGTCGCCCGTCGCCAGGATGACAGATTCTTTCATCTCCGGCACATGCGTGAAAAATTCTTTCATTGCCGCCGACACGTCGGCGCGCTCTTCCAGTGCGCCGGCATCGGCTCCCCGGCGCTGTCGCCGCTGGCGCCGCGATCGAAGCGCATCACGGCTACGCCGCGTGCGGCCAGCAGCCGCGACAGCAGGGTGAACTGGCGATGGCTGCCAGCCCGGTACTGCAGGCTGTCGTGGAGCAGCAGCATCCCGCGCGCCAGCGGGCGTTCCGGCACGTCGACGATGCCGATCAGGGCGTTGCCGCCGGAGGAAAGCGCAGTGCGCGCTGTTCGAGTTTCATGCCGGGTCTCCAGAAAACACATCGCAGGTCGCTTCGCGCAAGACGGGACAATCGAGCGGCCCTTGCCCATTCCAGGCCAGGGCGCCGTCGACCGGATGGAAGTGCAGCGCCACGCCGTCGCCGGCCCAGCGCTGCGCCAGGCGCGCCGCGCTGGCGGCCACCTTGCCGGGGTTGCCCGCCGAGGGCGAACCAGTGCACCGCGCAGGGCGGCAGCTGGACGTGGGCGGCGTCGCAGGCATCCACCGCTTTGACGAGCGGCACCGCCACCTCGTAGCCGCCGACCTCGATGGCGCCATGCACGGCCAGCTGCGCGCGCAGCGCCGCGGTGCTGCGCGGGGCGCCGGGGGCCGGGTCGCGCAGCTGTTCGGACAGGCGCAGGAAACCGTTCATGCAGGCGCGTCCGCTCATGAACGGCTCCCACAGCAGCACCCGGCGCGGACGCAGTCGCGCCGCGGCGTCGAGCGCGAGCAGGCCGCCGAGGCGCAGGCCCCACAGGGTCAGGGGGCCCGTATCGCGCTCCGCCAGCCAGTTGGCGGCCAGGGCCAGGTCCTCGTGCCAGATTTCCCAGCGGCCCGCGTTGAATTCGCCACAGCTGTCGCCGCAGGCAAAGAGGTCGATCTGCAGGACCGCGTAGCCGAGTTCGGCGAAAGCGCGCGACTGCAATGCCGCCATGCGCCGGGTACGGTTGAGTTCTTCCGCGAAGGGATGGACATAGAGGATGGCACCGCGTGGCGCCACCTGGGGGTTGGGGGCGTGATACAGGCTGAAGCGCGTGCCCGGCGCGGCATCGAAGAAGAAGGGCTCCACGCGGGGCGTGGTCAGCAGCGGAGCATTCATGGCGCGGGCATCTCCTGCGTAATCGGGCTCGAGGGCCCGAGGGCTCGCCCCGCGTTGCTGGCGTGTCGAACCCGGTTAATCGTTGGCACGATCATGTATTTATGTCAATTAGACCCGCGTCCGCTGGGCCCGTCTTGCGCGCCCACAGGGTGAAGCTCTCCGGAACTATTGATCGTTATCAATAACCCGCTGTCAGTTTTTCTCAATCATGGCTCTTTACCTCAGCGCGCCTGTCGGCGTTTCAGCACAAGGCGCGGCGACGAAGGCAGTACGCCGGTACGAGGAAGAGCCGCAAACCCGGCTATCGACACCTTGTCCGGCGCTCTTGAGCATGATCGGAGAACACGATGGCCCAACTGGCCCATGAACTGGTAGAAGAGGCCGCGGCCCGCCTGCCGACCGCAACCGCACTGCGCCACGGGGCCGACCGGCTCAGCTACGCGGCGCTGGCTGCGGCCGTCGCCGGCTTCGGTGCGGCCCTTCGCGCCTGCGGCTGCGGACCGGACGAGCGCGTCGCGGTGCGCCTGCCGGCGAGCATCGAGGCGGTGACGGCGCTGTTCGGTGCCGGCGCGGCCGGCTGCGCTTTCGTGCTCGTCGACCCCGCCATGGCGCCGCCACAATGCGCCGCGCTGCTGCGCGACTGCGGCGCGCGCATCCTCGTCACTGCCAGCAGCGACCAGGCCGACTCCGCCCGTTTCGAGCAGATCGTACGCGGCTGCCCCTCCTTGCGCACCGTGGTCGTGCTCGGCGGCGCGGACGTCGAGCATACCGTTCCCGCGACACCGGCCGCGGGCGCGCTGCGGGTGCTGTCCTGGGACGCCTTTGCCGGGCTGTCGGCCGCCCCGGCGGCGCTTCCCGGCAGTTCCTCGCTGGCCGCGCGCTCGTAGGCCGGTGCCGGCGACGCCGGCGAACCGCGCGGCGTGGCGCTCTCGCACCGCAACCTCGTCGCGGGCGCCGCTTCCAGCGCGCGCTGCCTCGGCATGGCGCCCGGCGACCGAATCCATTGCACCATCGGCCTGCACCGCGATTACGGCCTGAACGCGCTCCTGGCCACCCCTGGCCGCCGGCGCCACCGCGGTGCTCGACAGCGGATCCGGCCCGGCCGCGCTGACCCGGCTGCTCGAGCGGGGCGAGGCAACCGGCCTGCTGGCCGCCGCCGACACCCTGCGCACGCTCTCGGGTGCGATGCCGCGCGGTGCATCGGACCGCCTGCGCTTTCTCGCCTGCGCCGGCGGCGGACTCGATCGTCCCAGCCTGGACTTGCTGCGGGCCGCACTGCCGCGCACGCGCATCCACCTGCTCCATGATATCGGTGACGCCTGCCGCGCGACCAGCCTGATGCCGTCCCAGCTCGACGCGCACCCCGGCTCCATCGGCCGCGCGCTGCCGTATGCCGACCTGCGCGTCGTGCGCCCGGACGGACGCGAATGTGCGCCGGGCGAAACCGGCGAGCTGGTGCGGCGCGGCGACCTCGTGCCGCTCGGCTACTGGAACGATGCCCGCGCCAGCGCCCGCCAGCTGCGCCTGCTGCCGTCGATGGCGGGACTGTCGAACCGCGAGACCGGGCATTTTCCGGGCGCAAGCGCGCGCAGGGATGCCGACGGCTACCTGTATCCGGCCGATGTGCGGGGCGACACCATCCTGACGGGCGGCTATCGCGTCAGCCCGCGCGAGGTCGAAAAGATCGTCGTCGGCACCGGCCTGGTCCTCGAGGCGGCTGCCGTCGGTATCGCCCATCCAGTGCTGGGCCAGGTGATCGCGCTCCTCGCCACATCGCGCCCGGGTGCCCGGCTCGATTCGAACATCCTGTTCGGCGCCTGCCGCGCCCGTTTGCCCCGGCACATGCTACCGGCCATGATCGACGTGCGCCGCGCCGCTGCCGCGTGCCGGCGACGGCCAGATCGACCGCGCCCGCCTGGCAGGCGAGCTGGCACCCGTGTTTGCCGAGGTGGCGCCGTGAGCGGCCTGTGCGGCTGGTTCTCGCACGAACCGAACGGCTGGCCGATTGCCGCCATGGCCGGGGCCCTCGGGAAGGGGGCCGATGCGCAGCACGGCGCACGCGCTCGGCGCGGTCGCCCTGGTTGCCGCGGCCGACGAAGGCAGTCTCCATGAGGAGGACGGGCTCCTGATCGCCTGCTGGGGTCCCCGTCCCGACGGACTCGCGCGCCTGTGGCACAGCCAGGGGGCGCAGGCCTGCGCCGCGCTCGCCGGGCAATTTGCCTTCGCGCTGTTCGACGCGGTCCGTGGCGAAGCCTTGCTGGCGGTCGACCGGTGCGCCAGCCGGCCCCTGTTCTACCGGGCGCGGGGCGCGCGCTGCTCTTTGCCAGCAGCAGCGCGGCGCTGGCCCGCCATCCCGCAGCGGCCGGCGCAATCGATCCGCAAGCCATCTTCGACTACCTCTACCTGGGCGGCTGTGGCGCCCGCCCCATGTTTTCCGGCCAGCGCCGGCTGGCACCGGGCGAATGCCTGCACCTGCGCGGCGGACGCGTGGAGCGGGTGCGCTACTGGCGCATGCGCTTCGCCGAACACGCAAGCGCGAGCGATCCGCACGAGCGGCTCATCGACGGCCTGTCCAGCGCGCTGGCAACCTCCGGGGACGATGGCGCAGGCCTGCTCTGCGCCGGCGGTCCGGCCAGTGCGCTGCTGGCGGCCATGCTGGCGCGGGTCGGCGCGGCACCCGTGCGCACCTACGCACTCGGCTTCGGCGCACATGACCGCGATATCCTTGCCCAGGTCCGCGCCGCCTCGCGCCGGCTGGGCAGCCACCACCGCGAACGCGAGGTCGGCCCGGACGACATCGAAGCAGGCGTCGTCGCCCTTGCGCGCACGGGCGACGGGCCCTGTGCCGACCCCGTGCGATCACCATGCTGCTGGGCGCGCAGATGGCGCGCGAGGATGGCCTGCGCAGCCTGCATGGCGCCATGGGTGCCGCCGCGCTCTTTGGACGCGGGCGCCGCTACGGCGCCCTGGCGCAAGTCAGCCGTTACGAGCGCCTGCCAGGCGCGTTGCGCCAGTTGCTGGTCGAGCCGGTGCTGTTCGGCCTTGGCGGCCGGCTGCCGGGCGCCTTTGCACGGATGCGCGAGCGCATCGAGGCTTCGCTGGCGCCGGCGCCGGTACGCCTGCGCCGCCGCAACCGCCTGCTCCGGCAGGGCGCGGCGGGCGTCGTCGACCCGGCCTTTCCCGGAACTGGTCGACCCGGAAGCGCCGGCCGCCGCGCTGGACCAGGCATGGTGGTCGGCCCAGGCACGCAGCCCGGTCAACCGCGCGATCGAGCTGGAACTGCAGGGCGATCTGCCGCTGCGGGTACTGCCCGCGTTCAGCGCGGCATGCGCCGCGGCTGGACTGCGGCCGGTGCTGCCCTATCTCGATGACGCGTTGCTGTCGATGGCGGCGCGGCTGGGCCCGCGACACAAAGGCGAGGCGGGCGCGCGGCGTCTCTTCGACCAGGCCTTGCGTGCGCTCAAGGCAGGACGTGGCACTGCCCACGAGAGCGCACCGGTCTTGCCGTTCGGCCGCTGGCTGCAGGAAGAACCGCGCCTGCGCGCACTGGCCGGCGACAGCCTGTCGGACCTGGCGCGGCGCCGCATCCTGCGCCGCGACTTCCTCGACCTGCTGCTCGCACGCCGCGTGCCCGAGGATCCGCGCCTGCACGGCGAGACCGTCTGGCAGCTCATGATGCTGGAACGGTGGCTGGCGCAACGCTCCGGGGACACCGGGCGCGGATCGAACCGCCGCACGAGGCGCTCGTCCTGCCCGCCTGAACACGGGGCAAGCCAGGGCGTCTCAGGAGCCGGCGCCCGCGCCGGCCAGCGCGTCGTACACCGCCAGGTAGCCGCGCGCCATCGCCGGCAGGCTGTGGTGGGCGATGACGTTGCCGCGGGCGCGGGCGCCATGGCGCGCCACCATGTCGGGGATGCGGCAGTAATCGGCAATCGCGGCGGCCATCACGTCGGGCGACATCGGCGGCACCAGGATGCCGGTCAGCCCCGGCTGCACCAGTTCCTTGTGCGCACCGACGGCGGTGGCGACGACGGGCAGGCCGCTGGCCATGGCTTCGAGCAGCACGTTGCCGCTGCTTTCGGCCAGCGCCGGCAAGACCATCAGGTCCATCGCCCGCATCAGGCGCGCGCGGTCGGCGCGCTCGCCCGGCAGCCAGGCGCGTCCGGCGGCGCCTGCGCGGTCGAGCATGGACTGGCATTCGGCGCGCGTCGGACCGTCGCCCACGATCAGCAGGCGCAGGCGCGCATGCGCCGGGTGGGGCGAAGCGATCAGGCGCAGGAATGCCTCGACCAGGGTCGTATCGTTCTGGACATCGTCCATGCGCCCGACGCTGCCGATGACAAACGCGTCATGGCACATGAAACCCTCGGGACCGATGGCGGCGTGCGGCCCAGGCGCGGATGGAATTCGAGGCTGTCGACCCCGTTCGAGATGTGCGAGACGCGCGCGGGCTCGGCCCCGACCTGCTCGATCAGCCAGCGCTCCTGTTCGATGCTGCTCGCAACGTAGTGGCCGACCAGCGGGCGCATGGCGCCGCCGCACGAGGCTGGGCGGGCGCGAACGGCAGGGCTCGGCCGGTTCGCGGCCGTACTCGCCATGCACCCGGAGGCGCACGCCGGCGAGAAACGCTGCCAGCTGGCCTTCCAGGCCGCCCAGGTTGCGCGTATGCACGAGGTGCGGACGCAGGCCGCGCAGGGCGCGCACCAGGCGCAGGAAATGGCCGGGATAGGCGCCTTCGCTGCGGTTCAGGTCGATCACGTTGACGCCGCGCTCGCGCAGCTGGGCGTGCAGGACCCCGTGGTCGCGCAGGCACAGTACGGCGTGGCGATAACGGTCGCCCGGCAGGTGGGCGATCAGGTCGAGCAGGCCGCTCCCCCAGAATCGAGCCGGCTGACCACATGGGCGACCAGCCGCGGTGCGGCACCCGAAGGCGGCCCGCCTGGGCAGGGCCGGCTACCCATGGCGCTTGCACCGCTGCGCGGTGCCGAGTGTTGCAGGCCAGAGCGCACACGAAGGGCCGCACGGCGCAGGTTCGCGTTCGCCGGGCGGCAGCGGGCGAGCACCGGAAACGCATACAGGATGCGCCCTCATGGCGACGCGCGACAGGGCAGGGGAGCATGCGGCCGGGGCGACAGGCGGCGGTGAGCGAGCGGCATTCGGGAGTCCTCGATGTGAACTGGCGGACGGCACGGACCGGCAGGCCGCCCAGCGATTATATGGCCGCGTACGACGCCCGTTTCGCCACCCCTTTTTGCCCTTGATGCCGCTCAAAAATGCGTCGCGGCATCCCCCAGCGAGGCCACGAAACCATCCAGCGCATGCTTGTGGCAAATTGCTCCGAAGCTTGATGCATGTTCATACCGCAAAGAAGTTGCCGCAAAGCCGGGAACCTGCCTACTGCTGACCTTGTCTCATTGGCAGTCCCGTGGCTGAGCCGCACGCTTTGCCACATTTTCGCCACGTTTCCGCCGGGGGCGGGACGATATCACTGGAGAACAAGCATGCTGGTAGATGAAACACCTGTAGCAGACGACATGCCCATCGCAAGCTTCCATGCGGCAGCCCGCGCCCGTGCCAGCGCGGCTACCGCCCCACGCCCTGGCGGCATTCCCGCCGACGACCAGGTCTTCAACGTCCGCCTGGCCGACTCGCCGCGCGACCGCGGCCAGGCGCGCGTCCTGCTCGATCGCATGTACGCCTGGCGCGGCTATGCCAGCGAGGGGGCGACGGCCTCGATCCCGATACGGGCGACAGGATCACGCTGTACGCCGAAACCGCCGGCGAACTGGTCGGCACCATGAGCCTGTGCCTGGACATGCGCGGCCGCTTGCCGGCGGACGAGAACTTTGGCGACCGCCTTGTGCTCCTGCGGCGCCAGGGACGGCGCCTGTGCGAGCCTTCGCGGCTGGCGATCGACCCAGGCATGTCCAGGCGCGTGTTCGCCGCCCTGATCCATATCTCCTACCTGTACGCGAACCGGCTGCACGGCTATACCGACTACGTCATCGAGGTCAATCCGCGCCATGTCGCCTTCTACCAGCGCATGCTCGGCTTCGCCGATTTCGGCGGCGAACGGCCCTGCAGCCGGGTCGGCGCGCCGGCCGTCCTGCTGCGCCTGCCGCTCGACCACATGGCGACGCAGATCGCGCTGGGGCGGCGGTGTTCTCGCCGACGGCGCCGAACGTTCCTTCTATCCCTATTTCTTCGCCCGGGAGGACGAGCCCGGCATCGCGCGCCGCCTGGCGCGCCTGTGTGCGGCATGGAGGAGGCGGCATGACCAACCTTTCCGACCTGCGCGCCGGCGCCGACCTGGCCCTCGCGGCGATGGCAGACCTGGTCGGCCACGAGCACGTGCTGCGCGACGATGCCACGCGCGAGCGCTATGCGCGCAGCACCGCTGGGCGTCCGATGCGGCCCCTGGCCGTGGTGCGCCCTGCCGATGCCGGCCAGGTGGCCGGGGTCGTGCGCCTCGCCGCGCAGCACGGCCTGGCTGTCTATCCGATCAGCACCGGCAAGAACTGGGGCTATGGCGACGCCTGCGCCGTCGGCGCCGGCCAGGTGCTGCTCGACCTGTCGCGGATGAACCGCATCCACCACGTCGACACCGAGCTGGCCTATGCCGTCATCGAGCCCGGCGTCACCCAGCGCCAGCTTTCAAGCTACCTGCGCGAGCATGGCGACCTGCTGTGGGCCGATTGCACCGGCGCCGGCCCCGACACCAGCTACATCGGCAACATCATGGAGCGCGGCTTCGGCCATTCCCCCCATGGGAATCGCCTGCAGCACGTGGCCGGCATGCAGATCGTGATGGCCGACGGCGAGCTGCTGGAAACCGGTTTCGGCCACTATCACGGAGCGAAAACCACCCATCTGTTCCCCTACGGCGTCGGGCCTTTCCTCGACGGCCTGTTCACCCAGTCGAATCTGGGCGTGGTCACGCGCCTGGGCATCTGGCTGATGCCGAAGGCGGCGTGCGTCAACCATTTCCTCTACAGCGTGCCTGAGCACGCCGACATTGCCGCCGTCGTCGACGCGCTGCGCCCGCTGCGCCTGGACGGTACCCTGCGCAGCATCGTCCACATTGGCAACGACATGCGGGTGATCTCGGGCGGCATGGTATTCCCGCGCGCACAGGTGCCGCAGGGATCGCGCCTGCCGGAGGCCGCGCGCGCCGCGCTCTGCGCCGGCGGCGACATCGCCCCTGGACCGTGTCCGGCGCGCTCTATGGATCGGATGCCCAGGTGGCGGCCGCGCGTGCGGCGCTGCGGCGCGCGCTACGCGGCCTGCCGGGACGGCTGCGTTTCGTCAGCGAGCGCAGCCTGCGCCTTGGCGCCCTGGTCGGCCGCTGCCTGGGCGAAAGCCGCGCCGGGCGCCGCCTGCGTGCCCGCGTGGCGCTCGGCGAATCGCTGTTCGCCATGAACCGGGGCGTGCCCGACGGGCGCTTCCTGGCAGGTGCCTACTGGCGCCGCCTGGCCGGGCTGCCGGCCGCCTTTCCCGAGGCCGCCGACCCCGCACGCGACGGCTGCGGCCTGCTGTGGGTGTCGCCGGTGCTGCCGCTGCGCGGCGCCGACATGCTGGCCGTGCACGAACTGGCGCGCCCCAGCTTTCGAGCGCCACGGCTTCGACCTGTTCGCCACCTTCAGCATGATCAACGAGCGTACGCTGGGCGGTGTGCTCACGGTCGCCTACGACAAGCACGACCCGCACGAAGCGGCGCGTGCACGCGCCTGCCACGACGAGGTCTTCGGCCGGATGTTCGACGCCGGCTACATTCCCTACCGTGTCGGCAACCACGCCATGGGCAGGCTGGACCCCGGCAGCGACAGCTACTGGCGCACGGTCGCGCGCAAGGGGGCGCTCGATCCGCTGGGCACGCTCGCGCCTGGTCGCTACGAGCCGGCGCGCGCCGGCGGCTGATTCCGAGTTCGGCGCGGACTCGGTTCGGCGCCGCACCGAGCCGCGCGACAGTTCGCGCTAGGCTGGCGCTTCGATCAACGTACGAAGAAGGATTCAACATGTCCACGACGAACGCTACCGCCCAGGCGGCCGCGCTGGCCGACAAGATCCGCTCGATGCGCTTCGCGATGTTTACCACCGTCGACGAGCACGGCCACCTGATCAGCCACCCGATGACCAACCAGGAAACCGACACCGAGGGCGGCCTGTGGTTCTACACCTCGATCCACACACCGTTGTGGCAGAACATCGCGATGCAGCCGGAGGTGAACGTCAGCTTTGCCCAGCCGGACGACAGCCTGTATGTATCGATCAGCGGCACCGCCGAGCGCGTGGTCGACCGCGAGCGCATCCGCGCCCTGTGGAACCCGATGGTGCAGGCCTGGTTCCCGCACGGCCCGGACGACGAGCACGTCGTGCTGGTGCGCGTGGCGCCGCACAGCGCCGAGTACTGGGACTCGAACGACAGCAAGATGGTGCGCCTGTTCCAGATGGCAAAAGCGGCCATGACCGGCACCACGCCGGACGTCGACCCCGGCGAGCACGGCACGATCACGCTCGATGGCGGCAGCAGCGGGCGGGTGGGCTGAACCGATCCGCCCGCGGCACCCGTTACGGCGTCGGCGGCAAATCGTCTTCCGACTGGTTGGCACCGGATTCGGGCGAGCCGAGCCCGGTGCCGGTGCCGCCGGCTTGCCGCGCGCGCGTATCCTGCGCGCCCGTCGCGCCGCTCTGCATCGCGCTGTCCTTTGAAGGGGCTGGGTTCCCTGCCGTGACGCCGGCCTGGCCGGCAGGCGCGCCGATGCCTTCGCCCTGGCTTTGGGTCAGTTGCGCGCCGCCGCTGCCGCCGGTCTCGGCTTGCGTTTCGTGCGTGGGCGTCGCTCCTTCCTGGCCGCTCGTCGCGCCGCCGACGCCAAGCGTCGCCGATGGTCCCGGCGCGTTGCCGGAGGTACTCGATGCTTCCGTCCCCATGGTGCTCTCCTGTCTGCGTTGTCGATATCGATGGCGCGATTGTCGCCTGGCCGCGCCGGACGCGCCATCGGCAGCACTGGCAAGACCTTGTAGGAGCACGCCTGGCCTGCGACCCTAGTCGTAGTGTCTGTACACGCTCGTCTTGCCGTCTTTCGCCACGAGCAGCACGTCGTAGGGATCGTTGCGCGGTCCCTCCATGCCGGGCGAGCCGAGCGGCATCGCCGGCACCGCCAGCCCGGCCGCCTTCGGTTTTGTCGCCAGGAGGCGCTTGATCTCGCTCGCAGGCACGTGTCCTTCGATGGCATAGGCACCGACGCGCGCACTGTGGCAGGAGCCGAGCGCCTGCGGGATGCCGAACTTCGCCCGGTATTCGCTTGTGTCGGGCACGTCATGCGCGCGCACGCTCAAGCCGTTTTCCTCCAGATGCCTGATCCAGCCCTTGCAGCAGCCGCAGCTGGCGCTCTTGTATACCTCGACGATCGGCTGCGCCGCGCCCGCCAGCAGCGGGAACGCGAACAGTCCCGCAGCCAGCCACTTCGATGGTCCCGCCATGTGCTTCTCCCTGTACGTGTGCCGCGCTTGCCGAGCCGCGTGCGTCCGCGCATGCTACACCAGCGCCGCATGGACCGGCGTCATGCACGCGGCATCGACACGCCACAGCGGCGAACAGCGGGCAAGGGGACGATGCAGTGCCGGGCCCGATCCACGAATCCATGCCCAGCGCATTGTCGCCGTGATTGTTGCATGCGAGAATCATTCGCTTACCCGTCTCCCGGAGGAAGCCCAGATGACCAGCGCGCCCGATCGACCCGCCGCCCGCGAAACCAGCGAGGCCGACCCACCGCTGGAAGCGGTCGTGATCGGCGCGGGTTTCGGCGGCATCGCCATGGCGGTCGCGCTGAAACGCGCCGGCATCGAACGCCTGCTGCTGCTGGAAAAGAAAGCGGACCTGGGCGGCGTCTGGCGCGACAATGCCTACCCCGGCGCCGCCTGCGACGTGCCCTCGCACCTGTATTCCTTTTCGTTCGCGCCCAATCCCGACTGGTCGCACCACTTCGCAGGCCAGGCCGAGATCCACGCCTACCTGCGCGACTGCGCCCGGCGCTTCGATGTCGAACGACACATCCGCTACGCCGCCGCGGTCGAAAACGCCTCCTTCGACGACGAACATGACCTGTGGAGCATCACCCTGGCCGGCGGCGGGCAACTCCGCACGCGCATCCTGGTCAGCGCCACGGGGCTCCTTTCCCGTCCGGCGCTGCCGCACATCCCCGGTGCCGGCAGTTTCCGCGGCCGCGCCTTCCACTCGGCCGAGTGGGACCATGGCTACGCGCTCGCGGGCAAGCGCGTCGCCGTCATCGGGACCGGCGCCTCGGCCACCCAGTTCATCCCGGCAATTGCCGGGCAAGTCGCCCGGCTGGCCGTGTTCCAGCGTTCGGCCTCCTGGCTGAAAGCGCGCGCCGACCGGCCCTATCCGGCCTGGCGGCGTACGCTGTTTCGCCGCCTGCCTGTGCTGATGCGCCTGCACCGAGGCCTGATCTACGCGAAATACGAGGCGCGCGCGCTGGCCTTCACGCGCCTGCAACGCCTGATGTGGTTCGCGGTCGGCCTGCCATTCCGGCGCATGCTGGAACGGCAGGTGGAATCGGGGGCGCTGCGGGCGCAGCTGCAGCCCGACTACCCGGTCGGCTGCAAGCGCATCCTGCTGTCGGACGACTACCTCGGCTGCTTCGCGCGCCCCAACGTGGAACTGGTCACCGACCCGATCGTCCGCATTACGCCGTCCGGCATCGAGACCGCGGCCGGGCACCACGTCGAAGTCGACGCCATCATCTACGGCACCGGCTTTGCCGCCACCGAATTCCTCGCGCCCATGACGATTCGCGGGCGGGGCGGGCGCGACCTGAACGCCGCCTGGCGGGACGGCGCGAGCGCCTACCCGGGCATGACGGTGCCGGGTTTTCCGAACTTCTTCATGCTGTATGGCCCGAACACGAACCTCGGCCACAACTCCATCGTCTACATGCTCGAGAGCCAGGCCGAACACGTGGTGCGCTGCATGAATGCGCTGCGCCGTGCCGGTGCCAGCGCGATCGAGGTCGACCCGAGCGTGCATTTCCGCTTCAACGCCGGCCTGCGCCGGCGCCTGGGCCGCAGCGTCTGGAACGGCTGCCGCAGCTGGTATCTCGACCGCAACGGCCACAACAGCGCCAACTGGCCAGGGTTTACCTTCAGCTACCGCTGGCTGACCCGCCATGCGAGCCTGCTCGCCTACCGTTTTACCCTGCCGCTGCCCGGGCAGCCCGGGTGCGCTCGCCGTGGCCGACCACCCGTCCCGGCGCGAACGCTTCGCCGCCGCATTCCAGCGCGGCTTCCTGCGCGCCTGCTTCAAGCCGCTGATCGGGCCGCCGTTCGGCGCGCGCGCCCAGCGCTTCGCTGTGAACCTGCTGGCGCCGCTGATGCCGGGCGTGGGCGGCGTCATGCGCCGCCGTGCGCGGACAGGCGGGGTGCCGACCGAGATCGTCACCCCAGGCGCGCAGCCTGGCGCCGGCGCCATCCTCTACCTGCACGGCGGTGCCTTCTGCCTGGGCAACCCGGCGACCCACAGCAGCATCACCACGCGGCTGGCGAGAAGCGCCGGCCTGCCGGTCTGGGTGCCGGATTACCGCCTCGCGCCCGAGCACCCCTATCCCGCAGCCCGGAAGACGCGCTGGCCTGCTACGGCGCCATGCGCGCGCGTGGCCTGGCGGCGCACCAGATCGTCCTGGCCGGCGACTCGGCCGGCGCGGCCCCTGGCGCTGGCCGTGGCGATCCGCCTGCGCGACGGCGGATCGCCGCTTCCCGCGGGCCTGGCACTGATCTCCCCGGTGACCGACCCCACGCTGGGCGACCCTGCGTGTGGGGAATGCCGCGCGCGACCCGATGGTGCGCGCCGGCTGGGTGCGCCAGGGCATCGACTGGTATGCCTGCCCGCCGGGCATCGACGCCCATCGGCCGCTACAGACCAGCCTGGCCGGGCTGCCGCCGTTCCTGGTGCAGGTCGGTGACGAGGAAATCATGCTGGCCGACGCCACCCGGCTGGCAGCGCACGCCCGCGCCTGCGGGGTGAACGCGCGCCTGGAGGTGCACCGGCGCCGCTGGCACGTGTTCCACCTGCAGGCCTTCTACCTGCGCACGGCGGCCACGGCGATCGCGATGCTGGGCAGTTTCGCGCGCGAGTGCGTCGATGGCGCAGCGCCTGCCCCGGCGGCGGCGGCGGCGACATCCCCGGCCGAGGTGCCGGCGCCATGATGGCCGCCCCGGGCGCCGCGCTGGTCCTGGTGCTGCACGCCGCCTTCGTGCTGTTCGTGGCCCTCGGCGCCTTCGGTCTTGCGCCGCCCGCACCTGGCCCGGCTGCACCTGCCGGCAGCGGCGTGGGGCGTGCTGATCGAGTTGAACGGGTGGATCTGTCCGCTGACCACGATTGAAAACGACTTGCGCCTGCGTGCGGGCCTGGACGGCTACGGTGGCGGCTTTGTCGAACATTACCTGCTGTCCCTGCTGTACCCGGGCGGCTTGACGCGCACGCACCAGCTGGTCCTGGCGGCGCTGGTGCTGGCCGTGAACGGCGCGCTGTACTGGCGCCTGTGGTCGCAGCGAAGGCGTCGGCAGCGGGCGTAAGGGCGCCGCGGCCGTCTCCGCTTCCCGCCGGAGAGCGAAAAATACGACGCGGAACGGAAAAAAGCGCTCCGGTGGGGCGGCGCGCGATGACGGGCGCTTGCTCAACAGGGGTTGCCGGAGCAATAATACCGTGCTGGCTTTTTGTTATCGCGTATTTACGGCGGGCAGCGCAGGCGTATCGCTGCCCGGCGCTGTCAGCGCGGTCGAGCGCGTTCCTGTCTGCGAACACGGGCGTGTTTCCCCTGGTAGTGCATACCTTCGTGCAGCTCCTACCCGATTCCGTCGGCGTTGAACGATGTTGCCGCCTCGCGGTCGCATGCAAGCCAGCGGCAGGGCCGGCAGCAAGTAGCAAAGCGGGAAAGCGGGGAGGGGAGCCGGCAACGGCGCCGTTCCTGGAGGAGAAAGATAATGAAAAACAGGAGAACACGCAGTGAGTCTTTTTAGAACGAAAAATCTCGATACCATGGTCGCGGCCAGCAACAAGCCTGGCGGCCTTAAAAAGGTGCTCGGTCCAATGGACCTGATCCTGATGGGTATCGGAGCAATCGTCGGCACGGGTATCTTCGTGTTGACCGGCACCGGCGCCGTCACCGCGGGCCCGGCGCTGACCCTGTCCTTCGTCATCGCTGCCATCGCCTGCGGTTTCGCCGCCTTGTGCTATGCCGAATTTGCCTCGACCGTGCCGGTCGCCGGTTCCATCTATACCTATTCCTACGCCACCCTGGGCGAAATCGTCGCCTGGATGATCGGCTGGGACCTGCTGCTCGAATACGGCCTGGCGACGTCGACCGTTGCTGTCGGCTGGTCGGGCTATTTCCAGTCGCTGCTCAAGGGCATCGGGGTCGTCCTGCCGGAAGCCCTGCGCGCCGCGCCCGGTGCCATTCCGGGCGTGCAGACGGTGTTCAATCTGCCGGCCTTCCTGATCATGATGGTGCTGACCTTCATGCTCTCGCTGGGCGTGCGCGAGTCGGCCCGCATCAACAACATCATGGTGCTGATCAAGACTGGCGTCGTGCTGCTGTTCATTTTCGTCGGCGTGCAGTATGTCAAACCGGACAACTGGCAGCCGTTCATGCCGTTTGGCATGGGTAGCGTGATGAGCGCGGCCGCCCTGGTGTTCTTCGCGTTCATCGGTTTCGATGCCGTCACCTCGGCCGCCGAGGAAGTCAAGAATCCAGCGAAGGACCTGCCGATCGGCATCATCGGCTCGCTCGGCATCTGCACCGTGCTGTACGTGGTCGTTGCGGCCATCATGACCGGCATCGTGCCCTTCATGCAGTTCAAGGGCGTCGATCACCCCGTGTCGCTGGCCCTGCAGTTCGCCGGACAAGACTGGGTCGCCGGCTTCGTCGACCTGGCGGCGATCCTGGGCATGAGCACGGTGATCCTGGTGATGGCCTACGGCCAGACCCGCATCCTGTACGCGATGTCGCGCGACGGCCTGCTGCCGGCACGCCTGTCGACCGTGCATCCGAAATACGGCACCCCGTTCTTCGCCACCTGGATGGTCGGCATCATCTTCGGCCTGATCGCCGCGGTCGTGCCGCTGGACGTGCTGGCCGAGCTGGTCAACATCGGCACGCTGGCAGCCTTCTCGCTGGTGTCGCTGGCCGTCATCATCCTGCGCAAGAAGCGCCCGGACCTGCACCGCGCCTTCCGCTGCCCGGGCGTGCCGGTCATCCCGGCACTGGCGATCATCTTCTGCTTCGCGCTGATGTCCTTCCTCAGCCTCACCACCTGGGTCGCCTTCCTGGTCTGGCTCGTGCTCGGCCTGGTTGTCTACTTCGGCTACGCCCGTTCGCGTTCGAAACTGAACGGCGTGCAATCCTGATTGCACGGCAGGGCGCCGGCGGGCGCCCATGAAAAAACCCGGTCCGGCGGATGCCGTGACCGGGTTTTTCATTGCTGGCGGCCGCGCGGCCGGCTGAACTCAAGCCGGCGTGGCGGCCGTTGCCAGTGCGTCCAGGCCTACTTGCTGCGCGCCACGCGCCACCATCGCGGCAAGCGCCCGCTCGCCGTCGCCCGGTTGCACATCCACCGCGCGCACGGCCTCCGGCACGACCAGCACGGCGAAGCCGTTTTCCAGCGCGTCGTTCGCCGTGTTCAGCACGCAATAGTCAGTCGCCAGCCCGCAGACCACGACGCGTTCCACGCCGCGCTCGCGCAGCTTCGCAGCGAGCCCGGTACCGTTGAAGGCGGAATAGGCATCGGCGTCGGCCGTATCGGCCTTGGACACGATCACGGTCTCCGGCGGAAAGTCGAGCCGGTCGGAAAAGGCCGCGCCTGCGGTGCCGGCCACGCAGTGGGGCGGCCACGGCCCGCCGCGCTCGGCAAAGGAGACATGGTTCTCGGGGTGCCAGTCGCGCGAGGCGTAGATGGGCAAGCCTTGCTGGCGAAACAGGTTGATCAAGCGCGTGATTGGTTCGATCACCTCGTCGCCGCGCGGCACGCCAAGCGCGCCGCCAGGGAGGAAATCGACTTGCAGGTCCACGACGATGAGGGCGTCGCCGGTGTCGAGTTGAATCGCATTCATGGTCTTCCTGTTGATCTGGATCGAATGCGAACAGCTTAGCATGGGGCAGTTGCGAATGCTGCAACCCGGACCGATTGCCATGATATACTGTATGCCCATACAGTATCAATCCATGCAGCATGACGAAGTTCATTCCCATCGACCTCGGTCCTACCCCGGCAGACGCCGGCGCAGCCGCGCCCAGCGGCCGCCTCGGCGTCAAGATGTTCCGCGTGGCCGACGATCCCATCACCGAGGCCCAGACCGATGCCGAGATCGCCAGGGAATTCATCGCCAACGGCGAATTGAGTCCCAAGTCCGTCGCCAACACCCAGAAGGAACTCTACCGCTTCCTCACCTGGTGCCGGGAAGAGGCGAAGAAGTCCCTGGCGAGCCTGAACGTGGCCGACCTGAATGCCTACAAGGAGTTCCTCAGGAATCCCCCGGCGGACTGGATCTCGACGACCAAATGGCCGCGCAACGACCCGCGCTACCGGCCCTTCACCGGGCCCTTGTCCGATCCGAGCCGGCGCCAGGCGATGATCGCGGTCAAGGGGCTGATGGCCTTTGCCGAGCAGACCGGCTACCTGCGCCGCAATCCCGGCGCGCTGGTGCGCAATGTGCGTACCCCGGCCGCCAGCCGCATCACGCGCTACCTGACGCTGGACGCGATCGCGCTGGCCATTGCCACCGCCACGCGCCGGCCCGCCGACACGCCTGCCGCACTGCGCCGGCGCGAGCGCGACCGCTTCCTCCTGATCGCTTTCGCCCACACGGGTGCCCGCCTGAACGAGATCGTCGGCGCCAGCATGGGCTCGATCTACACGGAAGGCAACGAGCGCTGGTGGCTCGACGTGGTCGGCAAGGGCAACAAGCCGCGCCGCCTGCCGGTGCCGGGGAGATGCTCGACGCCTTTCGCAGCTACCGCGTCGCCTTCGGGTTTCCGCCGGAGGTTGCGCGCGCCGACCGCACGCCGCTGGTGCTGTCGAGCCGCAGCCGGGCGATCACCCGCCTGACCGACGAAGCCGCCTCGGAAGCGCTGAAAGGCATCTTCGCCGAGGCGGCCCGCCGTGGCCGCAGCAGCGGGCGACGGCGACACGGCCGCCGTGCTGCGCCACGCCTCGGCCCACTGGCTGCGCCACAGTATGCTGACCAACCACGCCAACAATGGCGTGCAGCTGAAAACCCTGCAGGACACGGCTGGCCACGCCAACATCGCCACCACGGCGGCCTACCTGCACAAGACCGACAACGAGCGGCACGACGAGATCGTCTCGTCGGCGGGGAATCGCAAGTTGACCGAATAGGGACTTGGAATCCTAGTAAAAACCCTTGCTTGTCCTTAAGACAACGCCATACACTGGGTCATTCTGAACGTCTGTATATGGACTCCTCCTCGTTTGCAAACAATCCGTCTTCAGGCCGTGAGGTACGACTGCTCACGTATATCCGGTCTCGTAACGCTGCACCTGTCACAGGTGCTAGACCCTGATGGGCTATTCGCGCGCTGACTCCCTATTGCTATCACGGGCTCGAAGGCCTCAGACGTTATCGGGTTTCGCCAGCGCCGGTTCGACCTGTTGGCCATCACGCGGCTTGTCATGCAATCGTGGTTCAGAGACTTCTTCAGGTACTTCTAGTGCTGTGCTTACGCGGTTTGAGGTTGATAATCGGTTCCTTTAGTGAGCATTGCCCAGGCTATGCGAGCCATCTTGTTCGCCAACGCTACCGCGGCAATATTCGGGTGTCGCGTCGTCGCGATGCGCATTACCAGTGCTCAAACGATCCGTTTTCGCTTGAGCCGTTCGGATAACCGCTCGGGCGCCATGCACGAGCAAACTGCGCAGATAAGCGTCGCCTCGCTTGCTAATGCCGAGCAATCTCTCCTTTCCTCCAGAGCTGTTTTGTTTGGGCGTCAGCCCAAACGAAGCAGCCATCTCTCGACCGTTGGAAAACTGACTCGCGTCTCCAACCGTTGCCAGCAATGCCGTCGCGGTAAGCGGCCCGATGCCACGCACTTGCTGCAAACGTACAGCTGCTGGGTCTTGCCGAGCAAGCTGTTCTATCTCCCGGTCGAGTTCTTCGATACGCTCGTCGAAAGTGAGCAGATCTCGCCACAGGCCACGCAACAGCCGACGAAAGCGTTCGCTTAGCCCGTTTTCCTGATCCTCAAGCCAGCGCGGGATTGCCGACCTCAAGTGCACCAGTTCTTTCGGCGCTACCAACCCATATTCAGACGCCAGACCTCGCAGCTGGTTGGCTTTCGCTTTGCGCTGATCCATCAAACCCGAGCGCACCCGGTGTGTAGCTTGGATATCCTGCTGCTCGACGGTTTTGACGGCTACGAAACGCATGCTCGGCCGGCTCATCGCCTCGCATATTGCCTCGGCGTCGTTGGCGTCGTTCTTGTTGCTCTTGACATAGGGTTTTACGAACTGCGGAGCAATTAGCTTCACCGTAAAACCTTCTGCCTGCAATAGTCGAGCCCAGTGGTGCGCGCCGCTACACGCTTCCATACCGATCTCGCAGCCCGGCTCAATCCTCGCGAGCAGTACCTTGATCCAGTCACCCCGGGCCAGCTTGCACCGCCAGACCAGCTTTTCCGAGCGGTCTACACCGTGCAACTGAAAGACATTCTTTGCCAAATCGACCCCAACGCGCATAATCTTCATGGCGGACTCCTTCTTTCCAAACCGGTTGTGTGGAAACTCCAGTTTGGCACTAACGTGCCCTCAGGGGGAGGAGGAGTCCATCCCATTGCAATCGGCCAGGAGCAGTCCTTCACCCTACCTTCTCTGACGCGGCGCCGTTTGTCAGTCTTCGATTTGGTAAGTGCCATTCGTCGAGGAACCATCCTGCACCTCACTATCATCATCGGAACCTGGTCCTTCACTCATAGCGACGTAGACAATCCAAATCACAAAATGGCCTACACTCCCGATCACAGCCGATGACACAGCGATAGCTGCCAGGATTTTTTCAATCGCCCAGTCGTTGAAGTGCGGTCCCGCTATCAGAACGCCTACAAGAACACCGAGCAGAGTGCCATACAACAGCCCATTGTTTTCATAGGATGAGATCACTCTACGACTAGTGTTATCTGGGAGTGGAGTGCGCATATTTGCCGCTCTTCGATAGAACAAGCTGAGGAAATTCTTACAAGCCGAGTCGCAGCAATATTGCCCGAATTCCGTTGTACTCTAGTCGCTACCCAAATATAAGTCCAAATGTATCTTCTGATGACGAGCATATCCGACGCGAATAACTAGCTAGGATCAATTCTTTGAGAAGCACGCAGTCGGCACTCGACCGTGCGCTGAGAGGCGGCAGCGGACGCTCGCCAAACGCAAGCCGGACCTCAAAAAAATTCCTGACTGACAACTGATCCGGTACACTGACCGCCTGACGACCGGCCGCTTTCGGCCAAGAGCGGACTGTGACAACAGACACCTCAACAATTAACTAGGAAGTCAGCATGTCCTTACGCGATGCGCTCCTGCGCGATCTGTCAGCATTGGTCGGCGAAGAATGTTGGGGCGCCGTTTGCGGTGAAGGTTCAGGGTCTGTCCTCGGCCTAAGCATTGGCGTTCGGACGCTCAAACGAAAGCCTACGAACAATCCTTGTTTGAGTGAGCTAGTCCGGCTATATGACGGTGCCTTTTCAATGCTGATCTGGTGCCCATGGCGAATCGACGCTGAATCAGAAGTCATTGCAGGAAGCCATATGTCAAACGCCAATGATGGCCCGATGGTCAACGGCAGCCAAACCGTTTGTGGACAACGGATCACGGCAGTGAACTGTTCCATTCCGGCGTTTGATCTGCGCCTCGACTTCGAAAACAAGCACTCACTCGTCATCCACTGTAGCGCGATTGGAAGGGACTACGAAGATTGCTATTCCTTTGGAACTCCGCTTGGCCACTATGGCGTTGACCTTGACGGAGAACTAAGCTTCGAAGCTAGAAGGTGACCGTCCGCTTCGGGTCGACTGCGGACGTTCATCAGATAGTCCTCGGGGTCTCAACGAAGGTCTCCGGTTGCACTGCCAGGGATACGCCCGGAGGTTTGGTCAGGCGCTCTCAGTCGCCCGGATAGCGCAGCCCGATGCGCGCGCGGATCGTGTCGAGCCCGCGCATGGTAGCCAGGGTATCGGCGTGGGTCATGACAGGATGTTCGAGCAGACCCGCACGCAGCGCTTCGCCCGCCGCCAGCGCCTCGTGCACGTAGCCATGGCGATGTGAAGCTGTATGCGGAAGGGGCGGGATCGGCGCCGTTCAAGGGCACGACGACCGCCTGCGCCATGTGGAACATCGATTCCAGGCGCACGCTCCCCAGCGAGCCGGACACCGTCAGCTCGGACGGGCTGCGCGCGCAGCGAACAGCTGCAGCTCGAGAGCGCGCCGCCCGGGTGGCGCAGGCTGAATACCGTGGTGAGGTCGACGCCGGTCGGACCGAATGTCGCCTGCGCCGTGATATCCGCGGGCTGGACCAGGATGGCGCTGGCGATCGACAGCGGATAGATGCCGAGGTCGAGCAAGGCGCCGCCGCCCAGTGCGCGCTTGTTGACGCGGTGCTCGGGGTCGAGCGGGGCAGAGAAGCCGAAGTCCGCTTGCAGCAGGGTCGGCGTGCCGATTTCGCCAGCGTCGACGACGCGTTTGAGCGCCTCCAAGGCCGGCATGAACCGCGTCCACATTGCTTCCATTAGAAAGAGCTTCTTGTCCCGCGCCTTGGCAACCACCGCCTCGGCCTCGCGCAGGCTCATCGCGAACGGTTTTTCGACCAGCACCGGCTTGCCTGCGTCCAGGGCCATCAAGGCATTCACGGCGTGCAGCGGATGCGGGGTCGCGATGTAGACGATGTCCACATCAGGTGTGGCGACCAGCTCCTCATACGAGCCGCAGGCACGCGCGCCAGCCGGGGCGCCCAGTTCGGCGACGAATGCCGTGCTCGAGGCGAGTGTGCGCGAACCCACCGCCGCCAGGCACGCACCCGGCGTATCGCGCAGGGCCAGCGCGAAGGCGCGGGCGATGCCGCCCGTGCCGAGGATGCCCCAATGTACCAGTGTGTCCATGTGCATCTCCTCAGGCGCCGCGCTTGAACCAGGCACGCAGGGCGCACACGACCAGTGCATGGTCCTGCGGCCCCGGCAGACCGGAGACCGTGATCGTGCCGATCTGCCCGCTGCCCTCCACGACGATCGGGAACGCCCCGCCGTGGGCGGCATAGTCGCGCGCATCGAACCCCGGCATCGCATCGATGTCGCCGCCGCGCGCCAGCACCTCCGTATGCACGTAATACGAACTGTGTCCGAGCCGGTTCGCCAGGTTGGCCTTGCGGCGGATCCACTCGGCGTGGTCGGGCGGCGCGCCGTCCGTCGCGTGCGCGAACAGCAGCGCGCCGTTGCGGCGGATTTCGATCGTGACCGGTTTGCCCGCCTCTCGCGCCAGGGCCACCAGGCGCATGCCGATGTCGAGCGCGTCGGCATTGCTGAAGCGTTCGAAGCGCAGCTGTTCTTCTTCGCGCAGCAGGTCGTCGAGGTTCGCGAGGGGTGGCTTCATCGTGGTTTCCTTCGGCGTCAGGGCCCGCAGGGCCGCCGTCACGTAGACGAGCGGCGCGTTCCAGTTGATGGCGACCTCGTTGCTGGCATAGCTGCAGGCGTGGTCGAGATAGGACAGTGCCGGCAGGCGCGATGGATAGGGCGGGCACTCCGCCTTGTCCTGCTGGAGGGGATTGGGTCCGCCGGTGACGAAGCCGGGCACGGGCGCCGCCAGCTTGTAGCCGATCGAGGGCCGGTGATGCGGATGCAGCGAGGGGCGCGCACCGAAGCCGGTGACGAAGGAACGGGCCGTCGGATTGCGTCCCAGGACCCAGTCGAGGCCGGACTGGGCCGCCGCCAAGTATTCCGGCTTCGGATTCAGGCGGTAGCCCTGCAACAGCAGCATCGCTCCGTTAAGCATCACGGCATTGCTGCCCCAGACAAAGTCCGGTCCTTCCATCCAGACCCGGTAGCCGGCAGCCTTGGACTGCCGTGCCAGGCGCGCCGCCAGCGCATCGACGCCGCGGGCGACCAGGGCGCGGTCCTCCGCACGGCCCAGGCGCGCGCGGTGGTGGGCGAGCGACATCCACGCTAGCGCGCGCACGTCGTCCCAGGCCGGCACGGTGGTGGGAGGGAGGTCCAGCTGCATCGCCGCGCCATAGCTGTCCTTCCCGGTCGTGATGTAGAGCTCGGCCGCCGCCCATGCGCGTTCATCGGCCAGCTGCGTGTCGCCGTACTCGCCGGTCAGCACGTCGGGAGGATTCTTGAAATGGACGGCGGGATGCGCCTGCGCCCAGCGCCATGCCGCTTCGGCAGCGGCCAGCATGCGCTGCGACAGCCCCGGCCAGCGCCCCTCGTAAGCGGCCACGACACGGCTGGCCACCGCCATCGTCGCGGCAAAGTCGAGCGCCGCCGCCGTGCTCTTGGCCACCACATGGCGCGGTTCGCGCATCGCTTCGTGCGGCAGCACCATGGCGTCGAAGCGCAGGTTGGTGAGCTTGTGGTAGACGCCGCCATCCTGCGGATCCTGCATCGCCAGCATCCAGTCGAGGTTCCACATGGCCTCATCCAGCAGGTCGGGCACGGCGTCGCCGGATTCAGGGATGTTGACGTCCTCGCCGCGGTAGGCGTCCGGGAAATGCTCGAGCAAGGCCAGCAGCGTCCAGGTCGAGATGGCGGCGCTCGGGACGTACTTGTTGTAGTCGCCTGCATCGTACCAGCCGCGCGGCGCGGCAATGACGGTGCCGGCCGGGCGGCCTGGCGAGGCCGCCGAGGCGTGCACCAGCACGGTGTCGTCAGGGTGCCCGGCCGCGCGCGTATGCCCCGGCATGCCGGACGTCCAGCGCGATGCCGCTGCGGTTGAAGTAGAAGGCTTTCAGGGCCGCCGCGCCAAGCGAACGATAGGCATCGGGGGCGACGACGAACCGGTCCGACAGCGGCAGCCCGGGCACGCGCAGCCGGTAACTGCCCGACGCCGCGAGCCCGCTGAAGTCGGCCACGCGTACCCGCTCGGCGGAGGGCGCCCACGACACCGGCGCGGACAAGGCGGCCGCAAACACGCGCTTGCCGTCTTCGCCGACGACCTCGAACCGGTCGCCCGCGCCGGCCGGCAGCACCGCCAGCTTCTGCGCGCCAGGCAGGAAGCCCAGCCCGTTCACCTTGATCGGCGCGACCGTCGGCGCGGCGGCAGCTGGTCCGGCCACCAGCGACAGCAGGCAGAGGAAGCGCCTCATGCCGCCACCGCTTTGCCGTCGGCGTCGATCGCGACCGCGCCCGGATCGGCCTGATGGAAAGGCGCACACCAGGTGGCGATAAACGAGGGAATGGTCGCCACCATGACGAAAGCGAAGTAGCTGACATAGCCCAGCATCTCCTGCAGGTGGCCGCTGACGACGCCCGTGACCATGCCGCACAGGCCCATCACCCCGGTACCGAAGGCATAGTGCGTGGTCGTGTATTTGCCCGGCGCGAGCTGCTGCATCAGGTAGATCATGAAGCCGACCGCACCGAAGCCGAAGAAGAACTTCTCGATGACGACGCCGGCCGCGATGACGAACAGGCTCGATGGCAGGTAAATGCTCATCAGGAGGAAAGTCACGTTCGGAATGTTCACTGCGCAGCAGAGCACGAAGAGCGTGGCTTTCAGGCCGCGCCGGGCCACGTACCAGCCACCCAGCAGCGAGCCGACCAGCACGGCGGCCAGCCCGTAGGTGCCATAGACGAGGCCAAGCAACTCGTTCGACATGCCGAGTCCGCCTTTCGAAGCCGGGTCGACCATGAAGAAGGGCCCGATCTTTTCCAGCAGCCCGATACTGAGGCGGAACAGGAAGGCGAAGGCCAGCATGCGCCAGATCCCGCGCTTCCTGAACAGCGTGACGAAAGCGTCGAGCAGGATGCGCCCGGCGTCGCGCACGGAAGATGGCGTGTCGGCAGCACGCGCGCCATCGGGCATGGTGCGCGCATGCCAGGCCGCCATCAGCAGCGTGACGCCCGCCACCAGCAGGAAGATCACGCGCCAGGCATCGATCCAGTCCGGTCCGAACACCCTGGCGTCGTGGCCGTAGACATGGCTGTGCAGGTAGCCGCTCAGGTAGACCATGCCGCCGGAAGCGACGATCGGACCGATGTTCCAGGACAGGCTCTGGATGCCGCAGTACAGCGACTGGGCGCGGGCATCGAGCGAGGTGACATACACGCCGTCGCTGGCGACGTCCTGGGTGGCGCCGACGAAGGACAGCGCGAAGAAGGCCGCCATCAGCACAGTCATGTATCCCGGCAGGCTGAAGGCCAGGGCGACGCCGGCGAAACCGGCCCCGATCAGCACCTGGGCCCACAGCACGAAAAACTTCTTGGTGCGGTACATCTCCACGAAAGGCGCGAACAGCGGCTTGATCGTGTAGGCCAGGATCAGCAGGCTCGAATACCCTGCTGCGCGGCCGTTGTCCATGCCCAGGTTCTTGAACATGATGGCGGTCACGCTGGTGAGCATCACATAGCCGAGCGCCATCGTGAAGTAGCCGCTCGGTACCCACAGCAAGGGCGAGCGCATGGGCTTAGCCTGCATGTGCGATCTCCCGCGTGGCGCTGGTTTCCAGTGTGGCCGCCAGCAGGGCGGCCGCGCCAGTCAGTGCAGGGTAGGGCGCCGTCACCACCCAGGTAGGGATGGCGGCGGTGAAGCCGGTGAAACGCCCCTTGTGCTCGAAGCGCGCGCGAAAAGGGGAACGCGCGAACCAGGTACCCAGGCGCGGCACCACGCCGCCGCCGATATAGATGCCGCCGCGTGCCCCCAGTGGTCACCGCCAGGTTGGCCGCCACCGTGCCGAGCATGCCGGCAAAGCATTCGAGGGTCTCGAGGCAGAGCGGGTCGCGCCCGTCGAGTGCATGGGCGACGATCGTCGGCGTGTCGAGCGGGAGTGCGGGCTTGCCGGGGCGGCCGGCCGCCGCGCGGCTCTCGTGGATCAGGGCAATGCCCGGCCCCGACACGAGGCGCTCGGCCGACACGTGCTCGTAACGCTCCCAGCAATGGCGCAGCACCGCCACTTCGCGCTCGTCGGCCGGCGCGAAGGAGACGTGCCCGCCCTCGCTGTGCAGCGGCGTCCACGAGCCGTCCGTCGCCGGGACCAGGCCCGAGACACCGAGCCCTGTGCCGGCGCCGACCAGCCCGATTGCGCAGCCGGGACGGGCCACGCCGCCGCCCACCGGGCCAGCTCGGCGCCGGACAGGCGCGGCAGGCTCATCGCCAGGGCCGTGAAGTCGTTCACCACCAGCAGCGTGTCCAGGCCCAGTTCGCGCGCCGCGAGCCGGGTGGAAAACGCCCAGTCGTGATTGGTCATGCGGACCGCGTCGCCATCGACCGGGTTGGCAATGGCCACCACCGCGTGGCGCACGCGCTGCAAGCCGGCGCCGGCGCCGGCCAGGTAGGCCGCGGCGGCGTCTTCGAAGCGCGGATAATTGGCGCAGGCCAGCGTGCGCGCCAGCGACAGCTTGCCCGGCGCGCGCTCCAGCGCGAACCGGGCGTTGGTGCCGCCGATGTCGGCCACCAGGCGCGGTCCGTCCGTGTAGATAGAGTCCATCAGCGTATCCATGCTTCCTCCATGTCTAGGCGCGGCTGCGCGCGGCCAGGAAATCGCGGTACCAGTGGGCACTCGCCTTCAGCGTGCGCTGCTGGGTGGCATAGTCGACGTGGACGATGCCGAAACGCTTGCTGTAACCGGAATTCCATTCGAAATTGTCGAGCAGGCTCCAGAGGAAGTAGCCACGCACGTCGACGCCGGCATCGATGGCTGCGCGCAGCGCGTCCAGGTGTGCTTCCAGGAAGGCGATGCGCGCCGCGTCATCGACGCTGCCGCCGACCACGCTATCGGCGCTGGCCATGCCGTTCTCGGTGATGTACATGGGCGGCAGGTCGTATTCGCCCCGCAGCTTGAGCAGCAGCTCGGTCAGGCCCTGCGGGTAGACTTCCCAACCCATGTCGGTGGTGCCGTGCGGCGCCGGCGGGGGCAGCCCCTCGGCGCTGCACCAGCTGCGGAAGTAGTAGTTACAGCCCAGGAAATCGAGCGGCTGGGCAATGGTCTCGAAGTCGCCCGCGTGCACGACGGGGGCGTTGGCGCCGTGGCCGCGCAGGGCCAGTTCCGGATAGCGGCCCTTGAAGATCGGATCCATGAACCACTGCACCGAGCGGGCATACTCCCATTCGGCCAGCGCGCGGTCGGCTGCGGAATCGGTGGCCGGGTCGGCGGTCCACTGGTTCAGCACGATGCCCAGCTTCGCCTTGCCGCCGGCGGCCCGCATCGCCTGCATCGCCAGGCCGTGCGAGAGCAGCAGGTGGTGCGACACCTGCACGCTCTGCTTGAGGTCCGCCACGCCCGGCGCGAACTGGGCATTGCCGTAGCCGAGGTTGGCCGTGCACCAGGGTTCGTTGTGGGTCGCGATCGTCGCGATACGGTCGCCGAAGCGGCGCATCACCTCCTGGGCATAGTCGGCAAAACGTGCGCAGGTATCGCGATTGAGCCAGCCGCCTTCATCCTGCAGGCCCTGGGGAAGGTCCCAGTGGTACAGGGTGAGGTGGGCCTGGATCTCGTGGCGCGCCAGTTCGTCGAGCAGGCGGTCGTAGAAACCGAAGCCGGCCGGATTCCACGCGCCTTTGCCGGCCGGCTGCACGCGCGGCCAGGCCATCGAGAAGCGGTAGGCATCCACGCCAAGGCCGGCCAGCAGCCCCACGTCTTCGCGGTAGCGGTGATAGTGGTCGCAGGCGACGCTGCCGTCGCTGCGGTCGAGGATATTCGCGGGGTTGGCGCAGAAGGTGTCCCAGATCGACGGGCCCTTGCCGTCGCTCCTTGCCGCCCCCTCGATCTGGAAGGCGCTCGTGGCCACGCCCCATGTGAAACCCGGCGGAAAAGCGCTGGCCGCGACGGCGCGGCTTGAGGCAGATATGGTATTCATGAATGCTCTGGTTGGTGAAGGCGGGTGCCGGCCCGCGTCCATGGCGCGAGGCATGGACGGGGCAAGCGTGGTGCAGGTGACTGGCCCGCGGCGTCAGAAATCGAAGCCGGTGTTCAGGCCGATCGTGCGCGGCGGCTTGTACTGCGCCAGCCAGGGACCGAAGCCGTTGAAGGCGCTGGTCTTGATCTTCTTGTCGTTGACGTTGCGCACCCAGGCATCGATCCACCATCCCTTGCCGTTCTGGTAGCGCAGGCCGATGTCGCCCGTCGCATAGGCTTCCTGGCGGTCTTCCGGCCCCAGGTTGAACACCGACAGTTCCGCATCGGTCTCGTAGTGCGCCGTGATGCGCGGGACCAGGTTGGCGCCGTCGGCCAGGCGGAAGGTGTGCTGGTACTGGATGGTGGTGGAAAAGCGCGGCGCATGCGGCATCTTGTTGCCGCTGACGTCCAGGCAGGTGGCGATGCGGGTGTCGACCGTGCAGGGCGGCAGTGCGTAGTCGTTCGAGCCGGCGACCAGGCGGCCCAGCTCCGCCTTGAGGAAGGCGAGCGTGATGGAGAGGCGGTCGCTTGGGGACAGGCGCGCCGCGATTTCCGATTCCAGTCCGTAGACCTTGGCGCCTTCGGCATTCTCGATCGCCAGGCCGCGGCTGCCGTCGGAGAAGTTGACGGGCGAGTTGAACTGGAAGTCCTTGAAGTTCGAGTAGAAGAGGGCGTTATTGACCCGCACGGCGCCGCCCATGAAGGTGCTCTTCGAGCCGATCTCGTAGTTGGTCAGGGTCTCGGGCTGGTAGGTCAGGCCGCGGTCCTGGGTGCCGCCCGACTTGTAGCCGGTGGCGACGCTGGCATAGACCATGTTGTTGCGGTCCAGGTCGTAGTTCACGCGCACCAGGCCGGTCACCTTGCTGCCCTTGAACACGCCATCGTTGCCGGGGACGTCTTCCTTGAAACCCTGGCCCGGCAGGCGCGGGTCCATCGACGGGTTGAGCGGCAGCTGCGGCGCCGTCGCATCGTAGGCCCAGGTATAGGCACGCCCGCCGACGTTTTCGCGGCGGTCGTGGGTGTAGCGCAGGCCGCCCGTCAGGTGCAGGGCATCGCTCACGTTCCAGGTGGCCTGGCCGAAGGCAGCGCGTGATGCCACGGTCTCCTTCGGCTGGATGAAGGAACCCTGCCAGACGACGGTGCCGTCCTCGGTGCCGTTCATGATCGGGATGTCGAAGCGGATGTCGTTCTTTTCCGCGGCGTAGTACAGGCCCGCCTGCCAGTCGACGGTGCGCGCGCCCAGCGACTGCAGTTCCAGTTCGTGGCTGTGGCTGCGGTAATGCGAGTCGGTCGTGGTGTGCTCCTGCCAGACCCCGCCCGAGCGGATGGAAGTCGGCAGCACGGAGCCGCCATCCTGGTCGAAGCGCATCGAGCCGCGGTAGGCCGAGACGCCGGCAATATAATGCAGCGCCAGGTCCGGGCTCAGGTCATAGCTCAGGCGGCTGCGGATGTTATGGCTGTCGCGCTTGATCCAGGGCGCGCTATCGGAGAGCATCGACCAGTGGTCCTGGCCGGGACGCGGCTGCTGCATCAGGTTCGCGCTCGGCGTGCCGCGGTCGGCGAAGTTTTCGTAGGCGACGTTCCAGTGCACGCTGGGCGTGATGTTCCACAGAAGGCTGACGCGCGCAGCGGTCTGGTTCTGGGCGTTGTACTTGTCGCCGCCGATGACGTAGTTGTTCCCGTTGATGGGGCGGAAGGCGGCCGGGTCGCCGCCGGCGGCCACGAAAGCGGCGCGCTGGCTCTCGATCGGCACGCCCGGGAAGTTCTGGTAATCGACATAGCCGTCGTGCTGCTCGTGGACGATCGCGAAGCGCAGCGCGGCGGTATCGGACAGCGGCACGTTGACGGCGCCGCGCGCGCCGAAGCGGTGGTAGTCGCCGATGCCGCCCTCGACGTAGCCGCTGCGGCTGTTCAGTTCCGGCTTGACCGTCTGGATGTTGACCGCGCCGACCGTGGAGTTGCGGCCCCAGAGCGTGCCCTGCGGGCCGCGCAGCACCTCGATGCCCGCGACGTCGAACATCAGCGCGGTGGCGCCTTCCGCACGCGGCGAATAGACGTTGTCGACAAAGGAGGCCACTTCCGGATCGGCGTACTGGGTCTTGGCACTGTCGTTGCCGATGCCGCGCAGCGTCATGGTGGTGACGCCATGGTCGCCCTGGGCCGTGGCCTGGAAACCCGGCACCAGCGCGACGACGTCGAGCATGGTCTGGACGTGGTTGTCGGCCAGGTTAGCGGCGGAAAGCGCCGTGATGGCGATCGGCGTTTTCTGCAGCGGGGTGCTGCGCTTGGTCGCGGTAACGCGTACTTCGGGAATGACCTTCGAATCGGAGCTGGCCACCGCTGGCTGGGCGTTGCCTGCCGCCGGGGACTGGGCAGCGGCTTGCGTGTCGGCGTTTTGTGCCTGGGCGCTGCCGATACCGGCCAGCAGAGTGAGGATGGCGAACTGGATCTGGGCGTTGGCGTGCCGCCCGCGTTGCGGTGCAGAGGTTTCCATGCGTGTCTCCGATTGGAATTATTGAATGACTGGTTGACCGGCCACTTTTCTAAGAAATCGGTTTCATTGGCCGTGAAAACGATTTCATGGTACATTTCGTCTCGTTTGGAAGTCAAACAATTTTTACAACGAATTTTCGGCAGGTTATCCCGACCCCGTTATGAAACGCTTTCATGTTGCTTGTGCCGAGATGCGGCCCGGCGTGTCGGCTGCTCCGGTGTCGACCGCAGCCGTCGCCGTGATGGCAAAGTGATAAAACCCTGCGTGCTATACTCGACCTACCCCTGAAGGCGCCGCTTACAGCCCCATGAAAACCGACGACAGCACCACCACCCTGTACGAAGTCGCCAGCATTGCCGGCGTGTCGCCCGCCACCGTATCGCGCTTCCTCAATGGCACGGCCAAGGTCTCGGACGACAAGCGCCGTACCATCGAACGCGTCATCGAGGAACTGAACTACAAGCCGAACCGCCTGGCCCAGAGCCTGAAGATGGGCAGTACCCGCACCATTGGCGTGCTGACGCAGTCGCTCGAGAGTGGCTACTTCAACCAGGCGATGATCGGCATCGAGGATGCCGTCAAGGGCTCCGGCTACGCGCTCCTGATCATGAGCGGCCACTGGCATGCGGACGAGGAGGCCGAGCGGGTCGAATTGCTGATCGGCCGCCGCGTCGATGGCGTGGTCATCCTCACCGGCAAACTCAGCGACGAGCAGATCCGCAGCTATTCGCAGCGCGTGCCGATTGTCGCTTTCGGCCGCAAGCTTGCGGGCGAGCGCCTGATGGGCTTTTCCCTCGATAACTACCGCGGCGCCTGCGACGCCGTCGAACACCTGGTGGAGCAGGGCCACCGCCGCATCGCCTTCATTGCCGGTCCGGAAGACCACGAGGACGCGCGTGCACGCCTGGCCGGCTACCGCGACACGCTGGCGCGCCACAAGATCGATATCGATCCGAACCTGATCGTGCCGGGCGACTTCCACGAGTCCGGCGGGCTGCTGGCCGTGAATGGCCTGCTGGCCTCGCAGCAGCGCTTCACCGCCATCTTCGCCAGCAACGACCTGAGTGCCTATGGCGCGCGCCTGGCCCTGTACCGCCGCAACATCCGCGTGCCGGAAGACATTTCCATCGTCGGCTTCGACGATCTGCACAGCTCGATGTACACGACGCCGCCACTGACGACCGTGCGCCAGCCCCTCTACGACGTAGGAATGGGGATCGGCAGGATGATGCTGGGGATGGTGGGGCAGAAGGGCGGAGAAGTGGAATTGCCGTCGCTGAGCCTGGTGGTGCGGGAGTCGGTGCGCAGGATTGCGTGAGCGGCGGGCAGGGCGGCGCGATTGCATCGATGTCCCGGCTGCGCACGCGCGGACCGGCCTGGTTTGCTAGCGTCCCTGGACGAGGAACCTATGCGCGCAGCAGGGCGTCTGCCGGTGTGCGGCTCCCTGCGGATACCCCATCCCATCGCCGCAGGAGCGGACGGAAGTGCCCGGAAGATCCGGGTACGCGGCATGGAATCGCGGCTGCATTGCGTGCGTCGCGTCGGCACTGCTTGAGGTCCGGACATCCGCTTCGCAAATAGCGCTGACATTCGTGCTCGTTGAACACCGGGCGACCGTTCCAGCCACCGCGCTTGTGAAACCGGTTTCTCCAACTCGACATTAGCAAATATATTGTCGAGTTTTGTAGCGGCGCCCGGAATGGTGCCAGGAAGGCGAGGTTCGCTCGACCTTCCCGCTTGCCTGGGCCGGACGTGAAGCAGCCGCGTTCAGAACTGGGTGTGTGCGTCGATCCGCCATGCAGGCGCTGCCGTCACCCTGATCTGGCGGGTCGATCCAGCCTGCGGCAACTCCTTGGCACCCGCTTTGCCCGGTGTTCGGTCCTCCGGGCCGCGACGACAACGCTTATCGTCCTCTCGGAATGGCTGCAAGTCAGGCTGGCGGAAACGCCTTGCCGCGCATCGGGCGGGGCCCGATGAGTCACTAGCGCTCCGGTTCGGTCGTCGAGGGAGCCGTGCGGTCCAGGCTGGTGGCGGATGTCAGTGCTCCCTGGTGCGCGCAAGCGATCATGTCCTTGCAGCCGGGCCCATGCTACGCGGCGGGCGCATTGTGGTTCCCTTGTCGGGCGGCGCAGCGCCTCGGCGGCCGATCGCTTCGGCCGCGTGCGCCGGCGCGAACGCCGCGAAACCTGGCCACCACGGCGTGCCCACGGGACGGTCGGCACGCAACGCGAGCACGACTTGCGTCGTCGATCGCGTCGCCAGGGACCGTGTCTTGTGATGCACGCCGGGCTGTCGCGGTAACGACCACCTCTGGTGGCGAACGCGAGCATCGACCCGTGTGCAGCCCGTTGCGCTCGCGAGTCCGCGCAGAAGACAGGTGCGACACGCGCTGGTGGATCGTCCCGGGGAGTTCATCCGCAGGCGAACGCCAGGCGAAATCGGGAAGGCGGGGCACGTCCACGGCGGCGGACGGGAACACCCGAGGGATCGGCCGACTGCCAGGTCGAGACCAGGCCTGGAAGCGGCCCGGCGTCCATCCCTGCAAGGCGCCACTCGCGGCAAGCGTCCCGTCTTGGCGAACAGGGCATAACCAGTCCCACGCCCGCATAGCGCATTTAACATAATATAGATTATGCGCTGTTATGGCAGGCTGGAGATACTCCCGGCTTTTCCCTCAACCATCGCCGTCGGCATGGCGTGCATCCGCAAACCTGTCACGATCACGGGCATTGGGCGTCCAGTCCGAGAATCCCGTGCGCCTGACAGTCAGGATCGGATATGCGTGCTCGCCGCCTGATTCCTCGTCCATGTCCGCCGCCTTCGCAATGCCGCCAACGAAGCCCTCGTGCCTGGACGGTTCGTAACAGAACGCCAGGATGCGCTGGCTGCGATGGCTGCGCGCGCCGGGGCCGCCGTGTCCTCCGATCCGCTTGTTCTTCAAGGACAGCAAGGCGTTGCACAGGTCGTCCCAACCCGAACCGGTGGCCTGGGCCGGCGTCCAACCACGCACGAGATCGAACGCCTGCCCAATGCGCGGAAATAACATGGCGCCAGGCTGGGGCCGTGCATGGGCTGCCGCGCGCGTGAAGAATCCGACGAGCATCCTTCCCAGCGTCAGGCCGCAGCGCCGGCCGAACACGGACGGTGCCCCCATCCATGGCGAACGCCAGTCGCGGTCATACGGAGGGACAAACCCGTAGCTGCCGGCGGTCCCGACGATCTGCGCAGGCTGCGAATTCGGTGTGACGACGTACCAGCCCCGGGCACGGGTGTTGGCCTGGTCCAGCGCAGGATAACCTGTCTGGAAGTCGAGGCCCGACAGCAGCAGACTCGACTGATGCGTCGACAGGTACAAATCCGCCGGCGGCCAGGCCGACAGCAGCGCGTATTCCTTGCGCGAGGACGCGTTATTGTGGACGTGCACAGTCGGGAGCTGCGCACTGAAGGCTGTCGTCCGCTTGGCCTGCAGGATCAGGCCGGACGCCGCCACTGCGGTACGGGGCACGGGCGACGATGGCCTTGCGCGGATTTCATCGATGAAAAATACCGCCGCGTCCCCTACTTCCACCTTGTTGTGCCAGACCTTTGGCGTCGATATGGAAGCCAGGTAAGGACGCTTGTCGATCCAGTCAAGCTGGACCGTGACCCTCGTCCCGGGCGTGCGGTGCGCTTGCGAGGCGGCGCGCAGGATGGCTGCCAGTTTGCGCAGGAAAGCACGCTGGGCGAACAGGTTGCCGAGCCGCTCCAGCTCGGTCGTCGCCGCGGGGTTCCGGTGGAGTTCGAAGAGCACCTGGTCGATGTCGTCGGCATGAGAGCGGTTCAGGATGAACATGGGACCCTGTGAAATGGCGGTGACTGTGGACTTGCGCGCGCGGCGCAGGCAAGTCCGACGCATCACAGCAGGCAGCGCTACAGGATATCCTTGATGTTTCGTCAACACAAGCTGACGCCCCCATGCGCACTCGATTGAGCGCGATCAAACCGGGAGCACCGACCGGCGCGAGACTGGCGACGACGCGGCGCCCGCCGCCGCAGCCACTGAGGAGCGGCCATGTTCAAGCACATCCTGCTACCGACGGACGGGTCGGAACTGTCCCAGCGCGCCCTGCTCGCGGGCGTGAGTTTTGCGAAGGAGGTCGGTGCCGAGCTCACCGGCATCACAGTGCTGCCGGCATTTCGCACCTTCACTTTCGACGCCGAATCGATCGAGATGACCGAAACGGATTACCTCGCAAACAGCGAACGGCGCGGTGCCGGCTACCTGGCGGTCCTGGCCGACGCGGCGCGCGCCGTTGATGTGCCGTGCAGCACGCTGCTCGCCCGGTCGGACCGGCCTTACGAGGAAATCCTGCGCGTTGCGCGCGAACGCGCCTGCGACCTGATCATCATGGCCTCGCACGGGCGTCACGGGGTTGGCGCCATGCTGCTCGGCAGCGAGACGCAGAAGGTTCTGGTGCACAGCGCCATTCCGGTGCTGGTGTACCGCTGACAGGCGCTGTACCCTTCCTCTCAACTTCAGGCAGTCCGGCCGTGGCGGCGCGGCGCCGGTTGCGGCTGGGATCGGAGGCGTTTCGGCGAACATGCCTGCCAGGAGACGGGCCGTGCAGACTGACCGAGCCGCATTGCGCCGGTCGACCACCCTCCTCGATTTGCACAGCCCTGCCCGTCTCCCGTCAAGCCTTGCCGCTGCAGAGACGCCAGTGTTACACGTCTGCGAAGGTTGCGTTCCTTGCGTTTCCGCTCCTGGTTCGGGTCGACGAATGGCCGCCCCCGCTTTTGCTGGCCTGCCTTGTGTAGAGTCAGTTTATCCGGTAGTCCGCATCCGTCAGGATATAGGTGTGTATCGGGCGTCTCGTGGGTTAGTTACCATTTTATGTTAAGGTATGCCATCCCCATCCGACACATTTCGCCATGCGCACCCTGACGTCGTGGAATGCCGACCCGATCCGGTCATTCAAGCAGTTCCTTACCTCCGAGGCCTTTGCCGAGACTGGCCGCCGTACGCGCGCCGACGGCACCCTGCGCTTGCTCTCGGCCGCGTCGGCGAAGATCTATGTCTTCATGTTCGGCAGTTTCGCGGACTGGATGGCCGAACAAAGGCTCAGCTTCTCCACCCTCACCCAGGCTGACCTGGAACGCTTCGTGAACCGTACCGTCAAGGGCAAGCGTGTCCTCAACAGCAAGATCGCCTATCGCTACCTTCGCCTGCTGGAACGGTGTTATGAACATCTGGAAGTGACGCCCAACCCGGCACAGCAGGCGATCCTCGCCATCGACCGCGCCCACATGACGAAGGACGAGGCCGGGCGTACCCTGTCCGACGAACAACTGGAGCGCTTTTTCGCCGCCCTGACGGCGCAGGCTCCCCACCCGGGACGCACCAGCGCGTTCGCTGGCTGGAAGCGCCGGCGCGACCGGGCCATGCAGGTCGTCATCGCGCTGGCGGGCTTGCGGGTGTCGGAAGCGGTCGGCCTGCTCGTACCCGAAGTGGGCAGGCAGGCCGCGCTCGACGGGTCGATCATGCTGGCGATCACCCCAGAGGAAAAGCACGATACCAGCCATGAACACGAGGTGAATCTCCCCCGTCGTGGGGCCGAGGAGCTTCGCGCCTGGCTTGCCGAGCGCGAAGCGATGGCGATTCCTGGGCAGTTCGTGTTCCCGGCCAACCTGAGCGGCGGCCGGATGACGCGCAAGACCGTCTACATGCAGATGCGTGCGACCTTCGAACGCGCGGGCATGGACCTGGCGCGCTCCGGGGGCCGGACCTTGCGCAACACCTTCGCGAGGCAGCAGCTCGACAAGGGCACCCAGCCCGAGGAGTTAAAGGACGTGCTCGGCCTGGCTTTGGCCCGCTCCGTCGAGGACTACAAGCTCACCCGCGTCATACCGGATCCCGACAGCGCGGATCCCGAAAGTCCGGGTGCCGATGACGACAATCCGCCGCTCAGATCCAGTAGATGAGCGCCGCCAGGCCGGCGATCAGCGCGACCTTCGTCACCTTATAGGCCGTCTTGTTCCAGGCCTTGTAGCGCCGGCGGTAGCCGCCCATCACGTGTGAGATGCGGAACAGTTTGCTCACCAGGCCAGTCTGGTCGCCGGTTTCGTTGGGCGAGCTCGCCGCCGTCATCATGGTGCGACCCAGCCAGCGGTTGATCGCCCCCATCCAGCGGAAGCGCAGCGGACGTTCGACGTCGCAGAACAGGATGATGCGGTCGGTTTCGCTGCCGTTCACGGCCCAGTGGATGAAGGTTTCATCGAAGATGACGCCCTGGCCATCGCGCCAGCTGTGGCGCTCGCCGTCGACCTCGATGAAGCAGCGGTCGTCGTTCGGCGTGGCCAGGCCCAGGTGGTAGCGCATCGATCCGGCGAAGGGATCGCGGTGCGGGTTGAGCCTGGCGCCCGGGGGCAGCTCGGCGAACATGGCGGCCTTCACCGAGGGAATCGACTGCAGCAGGCGGTAGGTCTGGGGGCAGAGGCGCTCGGCCGAAGGATGGCTGGCGTCATACCATTTCAGGTAAAACCGTTTCCAGCCTGTCTTGAAGAAGGAATTGAAGCCGGCGTCGTCGTTCTTTTCGGCGGCCTTGATCTTCTTCATGGCCAACAATTGCTCGGCCTCGGCGCGGATGATCTGCCAGTTCTGCTGCAGTGGCGCGAGCTCGGCGAAATCCTGTACGGGAATGTAGGGCGTGCTCGGCACCCGCGAAAACAGGTGCATGAAAAAATTGATGGGGGCCATGAACGACGAGTGGTCGAACAACTGGCGGCCGAATGGCAGGCGCACCTTGCCGCGGAAGTGAATGTGGAGAACCGTCAGGAAATAGAAACCCACCACTGTCCACTTCATGTCGCCCTCCCCCGAACGCGCCCGCAGGCCGTCGTCGATTTACATAGGGCGCAAGAATAGCATATCCGCCAGGGACTCGTCGGTGCCCCCGGCGAAAACCCGGCAGGATGTCGCGCGCATGCCGAAGTTCGCCGCCGGCAGCATGGCGCCGGCGCGGTGGTAATGCGGTGTCAGCGCCGCATCAGTGCAATGCCGTCATCGCATAGCCCTTTTCGGCCAGCTGTCCGCTCAGGTTGGCGATGTCGTAGTCGGGGAGCTGGTCGGCATTGTCGTCGATCTCGAAGGCGCGGGCCTCCACTTCCCAGTCGGTATTCGTCGCTTCTTCGGGGATATTGCGGGTTTCCGGAACGACCAAGTAGGAGAACTTGCCGTCGCTTTCGGCTCTGCGGTAAATGTCCAGGCGCATAATCTTTTCCTTACAGTCAAAGCGCGCTTTCGGGTGAAAGCGTTCGACTCCACAGTAGGGGATCATGCGCCCCGCGTCTGTTAATTGCCCCACACTCTGCCGGGCAGAGCTGGCCAGGGCATCGCTAGCGCGGATTCCTTCCCAGTACCCGGGCCGGCAGCATCAGGACGGCGCGCAGCAGCTCGAACACCCCGTCGACGGCGATGCCCAGCAGCCGCAGCGGCAGCAGCAAGAGCCAGACCAGCGGGTACAGCACCAGGGCCAGCAGCGCGATGGGCCAGCACAGGAACAATAGCAGCAGCCAGAGCAGGAAAACCGAACATGATGCGCTCCACGTTGAAGATGAAGCGCCAGTCTAGGGCGTCTCCCTGCCCCGTTTCCAGCCGGATGCGACGAATGGCATCCTGGCGGGGCCAGGATGCGCAATGTGCCGATGAGGGATTGCGCCTCGCCCTTCAGGCGAAGGCGAGCGTGCGCGCCGGCGCGGTGGCCACGGCCTCGGCCGCGAAATCGTCCTCGCAGGCAAGCGTCGCGCGCAGCGAGGCCTGCAGGCTGGGGATCGAGGCTCCGGCACGGTACTGGAACGCCACCTCGACGACGTCGCCGGCCACCACCTCGAGCTCGCGCACCAAAGGCAGGCTCATGTAATGGTTCAGCCAGTCGATCGTGCCGCCCTGCTCCTGCACGATGGACAGTACGTTCTTGGTAACGAAGCGCAGCGCATTGAGCACGCCGTCCTGCTCGACCGTGAAGCTGCCGCGCCAGGCGATCAGGCTGTCGACCGGCCCGGCGAAGTCGAGCACGCTGTAGACGGCCGGCTGGGCCAGCCCGACCGTGCCCGGATAGGCGGTCTCGGTGTCGTGGAACTGCACGATCGGCGCGTAGTAACCGTGGAAACTGTAGTCCTGCTGCATGGGCTGCACCGCCATCACCACGGCTTCGGGCATGAAGACCGGCAGCGGGCCGCCGAAACGTGCGAGGTAGCGCTGTTTGAAGGCTTCGATCACGGCCACCTGCTTTTCGCGCAGCATGGCGACGTGGATCATTTCGCAGATGACGATGTCGACCGGCTCCGGCGGCAGGTAGTCGAAGGCGTCGGCGTGGATGACCTCGACCTTGTGCCCGTTCGGGTTCTTCGCCAGGAAACGGCGCGCCTCGACGACCAGGTCGGGGTTGAACTCGACGCAATACACCTTGTCGGCCTGCTGGGCCGCGAAGTACGAGAGCACCCCGGTGCCGCCGCCCAGTTCCAGCACTTTCATGCCGGGACGCACGGCGTGGGCGATGGCTGCCTGGAAGGCATCCATGCGCTTCGGGTCCATCAGCATGTTGTGGTGATAGTGGACCGGGATGAATTGCCCGAGGTAGCAGCTTTCGATTTCGCGTTCGTTCAGCATGGGATGTCCTTGGTAGGCGGCCGGTTGGCGATCGACGCCCGGCCGCAAATCGATAGAGTCAGCGATACGGTAAGGAGATTATGCTGTGCGAGTTGCTCAAACGAAATGAAGAGCAAGGCGGGGAACACCTGTCAGTTCGCCCGACGACGCGGCCGCGGGACTGCCCATGCGGCGATCGGAGAATCAGCGCAGGGCGCGGGCGATCGCCTCGGCCACGCGCGACTTGCCGGCCCGTTCCGCGATCTGCACCGCGCTCAAGCCTTCGCTGTTCTTCAGGCCTGCGTTGGCACCCTTTTTCAGCAGCAGCAGCGCCGTGCCGTCCTGGCCTTCGCGCGCGGCCATCATCAACGGCGTGTAGGCACCGCTCTTGAGGGACGAAACGGCGTCGATCTTTGCCCCTCTGGCCAGCAGCAGTTCGACGATCCCGTCGTCGCCGGCGGCAGCGGCATAATGCAGGGCGGTCCAGCCGGCGCCGTTGACCTTCGCCCCCCTGGCCAGCAGCGCATCCACGGCCGCACGCTGGCGCTTGAACGCCGCCATCATCAGGGCGGTATTGCCGTTGGCCGCACGGGTTTCCAGGTCGGTGCCGGGATGGTCGAGAAAGACCTGGAACACCCGCATCGCGTCCTCGCGCAGGGCCAGCACCAGGCCCGGCTCGCCGCCGAGGGGGTTACGCTGGTTGGCGTTGACCACCTTGCCGATCATGGCCTGCACGGTCCTGGCGTCGTCCAGCTGCACTGCGCGGAAGAAGGTGGTGAGTTGTTCGGCGGTCGGCGCAGCGGGCGCCGCCTGCAGCAGCCCGGCGCGGGCGCCGAGGACCAGCAGGGAGCCTTGCAGGAGACGAAGCAGGACGATGCGGCGGCGTGGATCCATGCTAGGCGCGCGCGTGCTGGAACAGGTTGAAGAAGTTTTCCGTCGTACGGTCGGCCACTTCGCGCAGCGGCAGGTCCTTCAGGGTCGCGATGAACTCGGCCACGTGGGCCACGTAGCCCGGCTCGTTCATCTTGCCGCGGTAAGGCACCGGCGCCAGGTAGGGCGAATCGGTCTCGATCAGGATGCGCTCGAGCGGCACGGCGCGCGCCACCGCCTGCAGCTCCTTTGCGCTCTTGAAGGTGACGATGCCGGAAAACGAGATATAGAAGCCCATTTCGATGGCGGCCTCGGCCACCGCCAGCGACTCGGTGAAGCAGTGCATGACGCCGGCGACGCCGCCGTCGCCCGTTCCCGCGCCCTCTTCGCGCATGATGCGGATGGTGTCTTCGCTGGCGGCGCGGGTGTGGATGATCAGGGGCTTGCGGCTCTCGCGCGAGGCGCGGATGTGCGTGCGGAAGCGCTCGCGCTGCCATTCCAGGTCGCCCTGCAGCCGGTAGTAGTCCAGCCCGGTCTCGCCGATGGCGACGATCTTCGGGTGCCGGGCCAGGTCGACCAGCTGCTGGACCGTCGGCTCGGGTGTGTCCTCGTAGTCCGGGTGGACCCCGACCGAGGCGTAAATGTGCGGATACTGCTCGGCCAGCGCGAGCACCGAAGGAAAGTCCGGCAGGTCGACCGAGACGCAGAGCGCGTGGGTGACGCGGTTCTCGGCCATTTTGGCGAGCACCTCGGGCATGCGTGCGGCCAGCTCGGGGAAGTTGATGTGGCAATGGGAATCGATGTACATGCCGATATTGTACGGGCATGCGCCTCGATGCGTCACGTAGGGTGTGCGGCTGGACCCTACGGGATGAGCAGACGCTGCGGGTACGCCGCCCACGCGTTCAATCCGTGCGGGCACACATGCGAGGTATCACGGAGGCAATTGTGAACGCAGCGGACGCTCGACTGTTCACAGCCACGTCAATCGACGACGCGCTTGCCCAGGATAATCAGATCGCGCTCGACCCCGTCCAGGTTCGCCACGCGCGGGAAATGCGCCCAGGTATCGAAGCCGAACTTGCGGAACAGTGCCAGGCTTGCCCCATTGTGGCCAAAGATGAAGCCGAGCAGGGTGTGGACACGGATTTCCGGCGCAAACGCGATCGCCTGCTCCAGGCAATACTTCCCGATCCCGCGGCCGCGCCAGTTCTCCGCAATATAGATCGACAGCTCGGCCGTGCCAGAATAGGCCGGGCGGCCATAGAAATTCGAGTACGACATCCAGCCAATGACTGCCGGATTGTCCGAGCGATCCTCGGCATCATGAATGACCCACAGCGGACGGCGCTCGGGCGTGTGCTCGTCGAACCAGGCTTCGCGCGAGGCGACCGAGACCGGCTCGGTGTCGGCGGTGACTTCGCGCGAGGCGACGGTCGAATTGTAGATGTCGACGATGACGGGCAAGTCGACGCGGCGGGCAAGACGGTGGACGTAGGACGGCATGGAACGCAAGCGGGAGATAGGCGGATTACAGGGTATGGGTGGCACGCGAGGAACGCAGCGCCGCACCCAGGATTTCCTCGATGCGGGCGCGCGCGCGCTGGCCGGTTTCGTCGGACGGGAAATGCACGCCGATGCCCTGCGCCTTGCTGTTGTTGGCGCCCGCCGGGGTGATCCAGGCCACCTTGCCGGCGATCGGATACTTGTTCGGGTCGTCCATCAGCGACAGGATCAGGTAGATATCGTCGCCGATCTTGTACTGCCTGGTGCTCGGCACGAACATGCCGCCGTTCTTCAGGAAGGGCATGTAGGCCGCGTACAGAGCGGCCTTTTCCTTGATGGCGAGCGACAGGACCGACGGCCTGGGAACGAGCACGGAGTTGGGGTCGGGAATATTGCCGGACATCGTAATCCTTTCAAGCGGGGCTGCAACAAGCCGTATAGTCGAGCAGCATGTCCTCGATGAACAGCTTGCTTGACAGCGGATGGTCCGCGACAGCGCGCCGTTCGTTGGTCGACTTGATTGCACGTAACAGATTCGCAGTGTGCACCTTGGCGGCCAAGGCTGCAAGTTCCTTCTGGTAACGTGGATAGTAGCGCAGGCTGCCGGCCAGCTTCATCGCCAGCAGGTCGTAGAGCCAGCGCTGCTGCCAGGCCACCAGCGGCGCCAGCGCACCCTTGGCCAGTTTTTCGGCCTGGCGCAGGGCGCCCTCGACGCTGGGCCGTGCCAGGAATTGCAGCAGCGTGTCGAGTTCCTCGCGGCTGCCGCCTTGCGACTGGGCCAGCGCGGCGAGCGGTGCGCCGCCCTCCTCGCGCAGCCAGCTGTCCGCATCCTGCACGCCCTGCCCGGCAAGCCAGGCGAGCGCCGCGGCATGGTCGGGCATGGGTAGCGCGAACTTGCGGCAGCGCGACAGGATCGTCGGCAGCAGCCGGTCCAGGCCGTTCGAGGCCAGCAGGAACACGGTGCCCGGCGGCGGCTCTTCCAGGGTTTTCAGCAGGGCGTTCGAGGCCGGCATGTTCAGCGCCTCGGCCGGGTACAGCACCACCACGCGCAGGCCCTGGCGGTGGGTCGAGATGTTCATGAAGTCGGCCAGCGACCGGATCTGCTCGATCTTGATCTCTTTCGAAGGCGTCTTGCTGGCCTTGGCCTTCTTCTCGCCCTCGCCCTCTTCATCTGGCGCCTCGTCTTCGAGCGCTTCCGGCCGCACGCGGCGGTAATCCGGATGATTGTGCTGGAGGAACCAGCCGCAGGAGGCGCAGCTGCTGCAGGCGCGGCCGTCGGGCTGGACGCGCTCGCACAGCAGCGCCTGGGCAAAGGATTCGATGAAATCGGCCTTGCCGATGCCGGCCGGGCCATGGAACAGGATCGCATGGGGCAGGCGCGCGCGCATCTGCTGCAATTGCTCCCATGCCGATTGTTGCCAGGGGTAAATCGTCACAACAGGGTCTCCAGGGCGGCGGCGATCGTATGCCGGGTTTCCTCGATCGAGCGCGTCGAGTCGATGACGGCGAAGCGGCCGGGATGCTGGGCGGCGCGGCGCAGGTATTCGGCGCGGCAGCGTTCGAAAAAGCTTTCCTGTTCGCGTTCGAACTTGTCGAGCGTGCGCGTCGCGTCCAGGCGCTCGCGCGCCACTTCCAGGGGCACGTCGAAGAGCAGGGTCAGGTCCGGCTGCAGCGCCGGGTGCACCCAGGCTTCCAGGGCTTCCATCTTGACCCGGTCCATGCCGCGTCCGCCGCTCTGGTAGGCGAAGCTGGCGTCGCTGAAACGGTCGGACAGCACCCAGTTGCCCGCGGCCAGGCCGGGTTCGATGACCTGGGCGATGTGCTCGCGCCGGCTGGCGAACATCAGCAGCGCTTCCGTTTCCAGGTGCATCTTTTCGTGCAGCAGCAGGTCGCGCAGCTTTTCGCCCAGCGGCGTGCCGCCCGGCTCGCGCGAGGAAACGATGGTCTTGCCCTTCGAGGACAGAAACTCGCCGACGAAACCGATATGGGTCGACTTGCCGGCCCCGTCGATGCCCTCGAAGGTGATGAATTTACCGCGCTCGGTCATGGTTTGCTGGCATTACCGGCCATGCCGCGCTGGAACTGGTTCACGGCGCGGTTGTGGTCGTTCAGGTTATCCGAAAACTGGCTGGTGCCGTCGTTGCGCGAGACGAAATACAGGGCCTCGGTCTTTGCCGGCGCCAGGGCCGCGCTCAGCGACTGCAGGCCCGGCAGCGAAATCGGCGTCGGCGGCAGGCCGTAGCGGGTGTAGGTATTGTACGGGGTGTCGGTGAGCAAATCCTTCTTGGCGATCTTGCCCTCGTAGCGCGCACCCATGCCATAGATCACGCTTGGGTCGGTCTGCAGCATCATGCCGGTGCGCAGGCGGTTCACGAACACGCCGGCGATCATTCCCCGTTCGCTCTTCTGGCCGGTTTCCTTTTCGACGATCGAGGCCATGATCAGGGCTTCGTAGGGGGTCTTGTAAGGCAGGTCGGCCGCGCGCTTTTCCCAGGCCGCGTTCAGGCGCGCCAGCATCATCTGGTGCGCCTGTTTATAAATCTGCAGGTCGCTGGCGCCCTTGGCGAACAGATAGGTATCCGGGAAGAACAGTCCTTCCGGCTGCTTGAAGTCAGGCGACACCTTCGCCATCAGCTCGGCATCGGACAGCTTGTCGGTGTCGTGGCGCAGGGTCTTGGCCCCGGCGATGGCTTCGCGCATCTGGCGGAAGGTCCAGCCTTCGATGATGGTGAGCGCTTCCTGGGCGAATTCCCCGCGCACCAGTTGCCGCAGCAGGCCGCGCGGCGAGGTGTTGGGTTTCAACTCGTAGCTGCCGGCCTTGATGCGTGCGCTGTCGCCGGTCAGGCGCGCCAGCACCTGGAACAGGAAGGGATTGATGGGTACGCCTGCCTTGGCCATCTGCTGGGCCGCGGCATTCACGCCGCTGCCTGGGGCGATGGTGAAGTCGATGGGCGGCTCGGTCGTGGTCAGCGGCAGCCTGGACCACCAGGAAAAGCCGCCGACGGCCGCGATTGACACGATCACGCCGACAACGATGGTTTTTTTAATCAGTGCCATTCTCTTTTTTCTGGTTATGGACGCGGTGGCGACCCTGATCGCCCCGAGGGCGCGCGCGGGTTTTCGCCGCGTCCGCGCCGTCTCCGGCGCGAAATGCTCGACAACTCTATAATGAGGCCGTCATTCTAAAGCCTAAACCGCAAAGCATATTCCATTTATGAGCAACTGGACAGAATATCTGGCGTCGCACGGCGCCCGTTTCCATATCGACGAAGCGAGCCAGGTCGAGGATTTCGGCCGCACGCTCACCACTGCCGACCTTTCGGCCGGATTCGTCGCACCCGTCACCGATCTTGGCCTGATCGCCGTCGCCGGCGAGGACGCGGCCTCCTTCCTGCACAAGCAGCTCACCAACGACGTCGAGCACCTGGGCACGGGTGAAGCGCGCCTCGCCGGCTTCTGCACCCCGAAGGGCCGGCTGCAGGCCACCTTCCTGATCTGGCGCGATAGCGAAGGCACGGTCTGGCTGCAGCTGCCGCGCGCGCTGCAGGCGCCCCTGCAAAAGCGCCTGTCGATGTTCGTGCTGCGTGCCGGGCCAAGCTGCGCGACGCCACCGACGAGGCGCCAGTCACCGCGGTGCTCGGTGTCGGCGGCGCGGCCGGCGAAGCGGCCCTGCGCGCGGCCGGGCTGGCCTTGCCGGGCGCGACGCTGGGCATGACAAGCGGCGCGGACGGCACCCTGGTCCGCCTGCACGACGCCTTTGGCGCGCCGCGCTACCTCTGGCTGACGTCAAGCGAGCGGGCGATCGCCGCCCTGCCGGGCCTGGGGGCGAACCTGGCACTGGGCGGGAATGCCGCCTGGCAGCTGGCGGCCATCCACGCCGGCGTGCCGCAGATCCTCCCTGCCACCCAGGAACAGTTCGTGCCGCAAATGGTCAACCTGGAGTTGCTGGGCGGCGTGAATTTCAAAAAGGCTGCTATCCGGGCCAGGAAATCGTCGCGCGTAGCCAGTATCTGGGCAAGCTCAAGCGCCGCACCGCGCTGGCAAGCATCGAGAACGCCGCTGCCCGCGCCGGCGACGAGGTGTTTTCGACAAACGACCCGGACCAGCCCTGCGGCATGGTCGTGAACGCCGCGCCGAATGGCCTGGGCGGGGCCGACGCCCTGGTCGAGGTCAAGCTGGGCGCGCTCGAGGAAGACGTGCGCCTGGGTTCGGCCGCCGGCGCGGTGCTGCGGTTCGCGCCGCTGCCGTATTCCCTCGACGCGCTCGATCTCTGATGATCGATCTTTACGTGTACTACAAGGTGCGCGACGAGGATGCCGCGCGTCTGGCGCCGCTGGTGCGCGCTTTCCAGGCGGCCGCCGCGGCGGACGTCGCCGGCAGGCAGCTCATGCGCCGTCCTGGCAGCAAGGATGGCCTCCAGACCTGGATGGAAGTCTATCCCGGCGTGCTCCAATCCTTCGCCGCCCGCCTGGAAGCGGCCGCCGTGGCCGACGGGTTCGGCGGCCTGATCGCCGGTCCGCGCCGCGCCGAAGTCTTCATGGAGCTGACCACATGTGCCTGATCGTTTTTGCCTGGCGGGTCATCCCCGGCGTGCCCGTGGTCGCCTGCGCCAACCGCGACGAATTCTATGACCGTCCCAGCGCGCCCGCCGCACCCGGCTTGATCAGCCGAACGTCATCGCCGGGCGCGACCTCGAGCACGGCGGCAGCTGGATGGGCATCACGCGCGAGGGGCCGAACGGCCCCGTTTCGCCGCCCTGACCAATATCCGCGCGCCCGGCGAAGGCCGGGCGAATGCGCCGTCGCGGGGAGAACTGGTGGCGGACTTCCTGAAGGGTTCGCTGTCGGCAGCCGACTACCTGGATCTGGTGGCCGCGCGCGGCGATGTCTACAATGGCTACAACCTGGTGCTGGGCGACGCCAGCGCCCTGTACTGGTATTCGAACCGCGCCGGGGGCGACGAGCGCAACGGCAAGCCTCTGGAACCGGGCCGCATCTATGGTGTCTCGAACGGGCTGCTGGACGCGCCCTGGCCAAAGGTGACCCGCACCAAGGCCCAGTTCGCCAGCCTGCTGTGCCAGGGCGCGCCGGACGACGCCTATTTCGAGATGCTGGCCGACACTACCCGCGCGCCCGATACGCGTTTGCCGGAAACCGGTGTGCCAATTGACCTCGAGCGGGTGCTGTCGGCCGTGTGCATCGAGACGCCCGGGTACGGCACGCGCACGTCGACGGTGGTGAAGCTGTATGAGCATGCGCCGCCGGAGTTGCAGGAGCGGACGGTGCAGCCCTGAGGTTGTGCTGGCCGTGGCTCTTCGTAGGGTGGGCTCTCGAGCCCACGCTGTAGAGCGCATGATGGTCGAAACGGCCTTTGGAAGTCCAGTGTGGAGCTCGCCCCAGGCGAGATCGAGCGCAGCGGCTCGCTACCGGGTGACCGCGTGGGCTCGAGAGCCCACCCTACGAAAGCGACCGTTCTAGCGCGTGGGCACGGGGTGCCCACGCTACGGTTTGCGTTCCATCGAACGGTTTGAGCGAGATCAAACCTGCCCCGCACCACAGCGCCACCATCGCGACTCGATCACCGCACGGAGGCTCCCATGCGCTTCTCCCGACTTTTGCTCGCCGCCGGACTTGCCGGCGCCCTGCTCGGCTGCGAGACCCCGAACCGCGGCAGCTCGACCGATGAGCTGCCCCGCAACGATCCGACGGCGGCCAGCACCGGCCTGGTCGACGGCAAGTAGCGGTCTTACAGCCGCGAGCGCAGCATCTCGCGGATGTGCGGCGTCGCCGCGTACGGATCCGGCGGGTTCTTGCCGTGCAGGATAGCGTCCATCTGCTCGGCCACGCCGCCCAGCGCATGCGGGTGCGAGAAGATGTAGAACTGCTTGTTGCGGATCGCGTCGAATGTGATGCGTGCGACGTCCGCCGCCGACACCTTGCCGGACTCTACCGCCTTGTGGGTCAGCACCTGGGCCGCCATCTGGCTCGGGGTCGGGCCGCCGTCGGGTTTCAGTTCGTCAGGACGGTTGCGGTGCGACTGGCTGATGCCGGTCGGAACGAAGTAAGGGCACAGTACCGAGGTGCCGATCGGCGCATCGACCAGCTGCAGGTCGTGGTACAGGGTTTCCGAGAGCGACACCACGGCGTGCTTGGAGACGTTGTAGACGCCCATCGCCGGGGCATTGAGCAGCCCCGCCATCGAGGCGGTGTTCACGATATGTCCTTGGTAGGCCGGGTCGCGCCTGGCGCAGTCGAGCATCGCGCGGGTGAACACGCGCACGCCGTGGATCACGCCCCAGAGGTTCACGCCCAGCACCCATTCCCAGTCGGCCTCGCTGTTTTCCCAGATCAGGCCGCCCGAACCGACGCCGGCATTGTTGAATACCAGGTGGATGGCGTGAAAGCGCGCCATCGCCGCGTCCGCCAATTCCTGCACATGCGCACCCTTGCTGACGTCGCAGACCATGGCCAGCACTTCGCAGCCCTTGGCCAGCATGTCGTCGGTGGTGCGCTCGAGCGCGTCGGCCTGCACGTCGGCCAGCACCAGCTTCATGCCCAGGCCGGCCGCGATGTCGGCGAATTCGCGCCCCAGGCCACTGGCCGCGCCGGTGATGACGGCCACCTTGCCGCTGAAATCCTTCATGCGCTTCTCCCCTTCAGACCGCGGACACGCCGCCGTCGACGGCCAGGATCTGGCCAGTGATGTGCTTGCCGGCGTCCGAGGCGAACAGCACGACGGCACCCTTCAGGTCCTCGTCGTCGCCCAGGCGCGCGAGCGGCGCATCCTTGGCCAGGTTCTCGGCGCCGATCGTCGCCAGCACGCCCTTGGTCATTTTAGACGGAAAGAAGCCCGGCGCGATGGAATTGACGGTGATGCCGTGGCGGCCCCATTCGCCAGCCAGTGCGCGCGTGAAATTGACCAGCGCACCCTTCGAAGTGTTGTAGGCGATGGTGCTCATGGTGCCGGGCGGGTTGCCGGCCAGGCCCGCGATCGAGGAAATGTTGACGATGCGCCCATAGCGGCGCGGAATCATCGACAGCTTGCCGACGGCCTGCGACACCAGGAAAATGCTGCGCACGTTCAGGTTCATGACCTTGTCCCAGGCTTCCAGCGGATGGTCCTCGGCCGGGGCGCCCCAGCTGGCGCCGGCATTGTTGACCAGGATGTCGATCTGCCCGAGGCGGCGCAGCGCTTCCTCGACGAAAGGCTGCACGTTCGCCTCGATCGACAGGTCGACGGCGATGCTGCTGGCCTCGATGCCCCGCGCCGCCAGGTGGGCGACCGCCGCGTCGAGTTCTTCCTGCTTGCGCGAGGAAATGACGAGGCGCGCGCCCTGTTCGCCGAGCGCCTCGGCCATCTGCAGCCCGAGGCCGCGCGAGCCGCCCGTCACGAGTGCGGTCTTGCCCTGCAATGAAAAGAGTTCCTGGGTCGTACGCATGCTGTCTCCGTTGTTATTGATGGGTGGTTGGCGTGGGTTCAGACTTCGTAGTCCATGCACTGGCGCCCTTCGCGGATGGCGCCGATGAAGGGCACCAGTGCCTTGTGCGTCGGGTGGCTGGCGTAGGCGGCGAGCGCTTCGCGGCTGTCGAACTCCGAATACAGGATGAGGTCGCAGGTCGCCTCCAGGCCGGGCTGGGCCAGGGTGACCTCGAAAGTGCGGATGCCGGGGACGATGTCGGCACACTCGTCGAGGCGGCGCTTCATCTCGCGGGCATTGCTCAGGCGGTCGGCGCCCTCGGCGTGTTCCTTCAACTTCCACATCACGATGTGCTTGATCATATGGTTCTCGAATGACAGGGATGGCTGTGAGTGCGTTTGCGAATCACAGCACTTCGAACAGCCCGGCCGCGCCCTGGCCGCCGCCGATGCACATCGTCACCACGACATACCTGACGCCGCGGCGCTTGCCCTCGATGAGCGCGTGGCCCACCAGGGCGCGCGCCGGACACGCCATACGGATGGCCGACGGCAATCGCGCCGCCGTTCACGTTCAGGCGTTCCATCGGGATGCCGAGCCGGTCGGCGCAGTACAGCACCTGCACGGCAAAGGCTTCGTTCAGTTCCCACAGGCCGATGTCGTCGACCGTGAGGCCGGCCTTCCGCAGCAGTTTCGGCACCGCAAATACCGGGCCGATGCCCATCTCGTCGGGCTCGCAGCCGGCCACGGCAAAGCCGCGGAACACGCCCAGCGGGGCCAGGTTCTTCGCCTGCGCCATGCGCGCGCTCATCACGACCGCCACCGAGGCGCCGTCCGAGAACTGGCTGGCGTTACCGGCCGTGATCACGCCGCCCGGCAGCGCGCTGCGGATCTTCGCCACGCCCCCTCCAGGGTCGTATCGGCGCGGATGCCCTCGTCGGCGGCAATCGTCACTTCGCGCGTCAGCAGGCGCCCCGACGCCTTGTCGGCCACGCCCATGACGGTCGTCATCGGCACGATCTCGGCGTCGAAGCGGCCGGCTTCGCGGGCAGCAAACGCGCGCTGCTGGCTCGCGGCGCCGTAGGCATCCTGGCGATCGCGGCCGATGCCGTAGCGCTTGGCCACCATTTCGGCCGTCTGCAGCATCGACCAGTAGATTTCCGGCTTGTGCGCGCGCAGCCAGGGGTCGCGCAGCATGTGGGTGTTCATTTCCTGCTGCACGCAGGAGATCGACTCGACGCCGCCGGCGGCGAAAATCTCGCCTTCGCCGGCCAGCACGCGCTGGGCCGCGGTCGCAATGGTCTGCAGCCCCGACGAACAGAAACGGTTGACGGTCATGCCAGGGACGGTGACGGGGCAGCCGGCGCGCAGCGCGATCTGGCGCGCGATGTTCGCACCGGTGGCGCCTTCCGGATTGGCGCAGCCGATGACGACATCCTCGACCTCGCCCGGCTCGATGCCGGCACGGCTAATGGCGGCCGCGAGCACATGACCGCCGAGCGTGGCGCCATGGGTCATGTTGAAGGCACCCTTCCACGACTTGGCCAGGCCCGTACGGGCGGTGGATACGATGACGGCATCCTGCATGGTGTCTCCCCCTTTTTCATTGGTATCGATCGAGAATAGCACAAGATAAGAACGGTCGTTCGCAAAACCTGGCGCTTGCGCCCGCTCATATGCGTCCGGGATTTTCCGGTGGAGGACGCTGTCGAAACCTGTAGCGTGAAAGACGGCGTGCGCGCGCAACCCGTCGTGGCAAGGGTCAGTAAGTTTCGGGTAAGTTTGGAGCAAGCATGACGTAAGTTTAACGGTCCACACTGCGTCCGAGCCAACTACTCGCCCTGCATGGGCGTGGAGCGGCTATCCGACGACATAAACTAGACTATACGGAGACACACACATGGCTATCACACCCGGCATGGCCGCGGGGGGCAAGGCGGCGCCTGCCTCCTCGGGAATGACGAAAGAGGAACGCAAGGTCATCTTCGCCTCTTCCCTCGGCACCGTTTTCGAATGGTACGACTTCTACCTCTACGGTTCGCTCGCCGCCATCATCGGCAAGCAGTTCTTCCTCGGCGACCCCACGACCTCCTTCATCTTCGCCCTGCTCACCTTTGCCGCCGGCTTCATCGTGCGCCCCTTCGGCGCGCTCGTGTTCGGCCGCCTCGGCGACATGATCGGCCGCAAGTACACCTTCCTGGTCACCATCCTCATCATGGGCGGCTCGACCTTCATCGTCGGCCTGCTGCCGGGCCATGCCTCGATCGGCATCGCGGCGCCGATCATCCTCGTCACCCTGCGCATCCTCCAGGGCCTGGCGCTGGGCGGCGAATACGGCGGCGCAGCCACCTATGTGGCCGAGCACGCTCCCGAGGGCAAGCGCGGCGCCTTCACCGCCTGGATCCAGACCACCGCCACCATGGGCCTGTTCCTGTCGCTGCTCGTCATCCTGGGCACCCGCACCGCCGTCGGCGAAGAAGCCTTCACGGCCTGGGGCTGGCGCATTCCCTTCCTGCTGTCGGTGATCCTGCTGGGCGTCTCCGTCTGGATCCGGATGTCGATGGCCGAGTCGCCCGCGTTCGCCAAGATGAAAGCCGAGGGCAAGACCTCGAAGGCGCCGCTGTCGGAAGCCTTCCTCAACTGGAAGAACGCGAAAATCGTCATCCTGGCCCTGTTCGGCCTGACGATGGGCCAGGCCGTGGTCTGGTACACGGGCCAGTTCTATGCCCTGTTCTTCCTCGAGAAGATCCTGAAGATCGACGGCCCTACCGCCAACATCCTGATCGCCATCGCGCTGGCCTTGGCCACGCCCTTCTTCCTGATCTTCGGCTCGCTGTCCGACAGAATCGGCCGCAAGTGGATCATCCTCGGCGGCTGCGTGATCGCCGCCGCGACCTACTTCCCGATCTTCAAGGCGATCACCCACTACGGCAACCCGGCGCTCGAGGCCGCCATCAACAACTCGCCTGTCGTCGTCGTCGCCGACCCGGCCACCTGCAATTTCCAGGTCGACCCGACCGGCACCAAGAAGTTTCCCTCGTCCTGCGACATCGCCACCCGCATGCTGACCACCGCCTCGGTGAACTACACCACCGTGGACGCCCCGGCCGGATCGGTAGCCCAGGTGAAGGTGGGCGACAAGGTGATCAGCTCGTTCAACGCGACCATGACGCCTGACGGCCTGGACTTCGTCGCCGCCGACAAGGCACGCCAGACTGCCCTCAACAAGGAAGTCGTCGGCGCCCTGAAGACGGCCGGCTACCCGGAAAAAGCCGACCCGGCGCGCATCAACAAGCCAATGGTGGTACTGCTGCTGTTCATCCTGGTGCTGTATGTGACCATGGTCTATGGTCCGGTCGCCGCGATGCTGGTCGAGATGTTCCCGACCCGCATCCGCTACAGCTCGATGTCCCTGCCCTACCACATCGGTAACGGCTGGTTCGGCGGCCTGCTGCCGACGATTTCCTTCGCGCTGGTGGCGGCAAACGGCAACATCTACTATGGCCTGTGGTACCCGATCATCATCGCGCTGATTACGGTGGTCATCGGTGGACTGTTCGTCCGCGAAACGAAAGACAACAACATCTACGCCGCCGACTGAGACGGCCTGCCCCACCCCGGAGGCGCTGCTGCGCGGCGTTCTCCGTCCGCATGACGATGCCGCCCGAGAGGGCGGCATGTTCTTTTGCAGGCCATGCGTACCGGACGCTGGAAGCAAAGCGGGTCGCTGTTGAACAGGGCAGCGGCGCGGACGGACCTCACCAGGCGCCGTCCAGGCGCCGTCCCGGCACGGCCCAGGCGCCGGGCGCCGGGCGCCAGCGGCAAGACGATGGTGAACGCGCTTCCCCGGCCGGGGCCGCCCATGGCCGCGCGCACGGAGCCGCCATGCGCCTCGACGAGCTGGCGCGTGATCCACATGCCCACGCCGAGCCGGCCCGGCGCATCCGCGGCACGCTCGCTGCCGCGCACGAACAGCGCGAACAGCTGCGCCAGCGTCCCGGCCGACATCCCGGGGCCGTCGTCGTCGACGTGCACCAGCGCGTGGCCATCTTCGCGCGCCACGCGCACGCGGATGGTGCCCGCCGGCGGCGTGTACTTGACCGCATTTGCCGGGATGTTGCCGATGGCCTGGGCCAGGCGGGTCAGGCTGTCCGCACCGACATCGTCGAGGGTCAGCGTGGCCTTGCCGATCACGAAAGGCCGGGACGGGTCGTGGGCGATGCGGCAGCAGACCGCGCCGAGGTATTCCTCCAGCATGGCCGTGGCGGCGCGTTCCACGTCCACCGCCTCGTGTGCCACGCCCGGGCGTCGGCGAATGCATCGAGGAGGGCCAGGCGCTTCTCGACGAGGCGGCGCTCGGTAACATCGTAGGACACCACGAGCGCCGCATGCACCGTGCCGTCGCTGGCGGCGATCGGGATGCCCTGCGAGGCGAATGCGCGGCCGTTGACGCCATGCTCGCGCTCCAGGGGCATGCCCGCGAGGAGGCTGCGGTAGTCAGGTTCGTAGTGCGCGACCAGCTCCGGCGGCAGCGCTTCGTGCAGCAGCCGGCCCTCGAAGTCGGCCGGCTCGTGGCCAGCTTCGCGCAGGCTGGCGCCGCGCGCGAGCAGGTAGCGCAGGTCGCGGTCGACCGCGAACAGCGCGCCATGCGGCAACTGTTCGGCAATCGCCCGGTAGAGTGCCAGCCCGCCATCGGTGCCGGCGCCCTCCGCCGCGAACGGCCCGGCGTACTGGGCGCCGAACTGGGAGGCAAAGCGCGCGTCCAGCCGAGCCGGCAGATGGGCCGGCAGCAGGGCTCCGGGCATCGACGGCGCAGTGATCTGGGGTCGCTCTGACATGGTGACTGATCTGGCATGGCCGCCGGCGGCGAGCCAAGGCGCCTGCGCCTGGCCTAGGGGAGCGAGGCAGGCGGCTCGCTGACCAGGTAGGCGCAGCGGCGCGCGCCCTCGAGCTGGTGCTCGATGCGCACGACGCTCACGCCGGTGCCGAGAACGCGGCGGAATACTTCCAGCTCCGAGCGGCAGAATTGCTGGCAGGCCCGCGCCGCCGTGCAAATCGGACAATGGTTCTCGAGCAGGAGCACACTGCCGTCGATGCGCGGCTCGGTCTCGGACCATATAGCCTTCCAGCGAGCGTGCCGCGGCCAGGGCCGCCACCTTGTCGTCGAGCGTCGCATGGGGGCCGATGCGTTCGCGGTAGGCGCGCTCGCTGCTTTCCTCGCGCGCGGCAATCAGTTTTTCCAGGCCCGATTCGCCGAACAGCGTGCGCACGCCGGCAATCAGGTCCAGCGTGAGCTCCGCGTGCCGGTCGGGGAAGCGCGCATTGCCGGCTTCCGTCAGCAGCCAGCGCCGCACCGGCCGCCCGACCTTGCCCGGACTGTCCTGGTAGCTCACCAGGCCCGCGTCGACGGCCGCTTCCAGCTGGCGCCGTACGCCCATCGCGGTCAGGCCCAGCAGGCTGGCCAGGACCTGCGCCGTCTGCGGCCCGCGGGTCTTGAGCAACATCAGCACCTGGTCATGGGTATTCATCGTCTCTCCTCAGCGGCGGCGGATGCCGCATTGGCGGGCGCCGTGACCGCCTGGCCGCTCCAGCGCCGCAGCGCCAGCGCCGCCGTGATTGCCAGCAAGCCGCCGACGACCAGCACGATGCGCGTGTCGATCACCGAGAGCGCCCCGCCCGCGAGCGCCATCACGATATTGGCCAGGCAAAAGGTGGTCGAGAGCAAGCCCATGACTGCGCCCTGCCCGTAGGCGGCAAACTGGTCGGCTGCCCAGCCCCGGATGGTGGCGTTGTAGTAGGCATGCGGCAGGCCGAACAGCACGATCGCGACCAGGCCGATTCCCAGGCTGCCGAAACCGACCGCCAGGATCGCCAGCGCCGCCAGCGCGGCCTGGGCGGCGGCTCTACGGCGCGGCTCGTGGCGGCTGGCCCGGCCGGCAAACAGCGCGGCGCAGGTCATCAGTGCGCACATGCCCATGTTCACGAAAGCGATGTCGCGGGTGCCGTAGCGGCCCACGTCCACCAGCCACAGCGGGAAGAATTCGTAGAAGGCGGCAACCCCGCAGGCATACGCGAAATGCACGCCGAACAGCATGCGCAGCGGGGCCTGGCGCAAGAGCGTGAGCGCGTGGCGTTCGCGTGCATGCGCCCACCAGCTGCCGCCCCCGCCCCGCACGGGCTCGCGTTCGAGTGCCCGGGCCGCCAGCGCCGCACCCAGCACCAGCGCACCGGCGGCGATGTAGAACGGCAGCGTGATGCCGGCATCCACCGTCAGGCCCGCCAGCAGTGGCCCGACCAGCCAGCCCCAGGTTGAAGGCGCCGTTCAGCCAGGACAGCGCATGGTTGCGCAAGGGCCCCTCGATGCGCTCGGCGAGCATCGCCCGCATGATCGCGCCGTTCCCTTCGAGCAAACCCGTGACGAAGCGCGCCGCCGGGGAACAGCGGATAGGACTCGAGTGCCAGCGCCGCCGCGGTCAGGGCGTGGCCGATTGCGCCGCCAATGGCCGTTGCCAGCAGCACCCGGCGGCGCCCGAGGCGGTCCGACACCGGCCCCAGCACGGCGCTGCCGAGCAGCAGTCCCAGCGGATTGACCATCAGGGCCAGGCCCAGCAGCAGTTCCGGCGGCAGGCCGAGAAAGCCCGTCAAGCCGTTCGCGCCCCCGGCACCGAACAGGGGCGCGAGAATCGGATACGGCAGCGAAGCACCGACGGTCGACAACAAGGCGAGCAGGCAGGCACTGGCGATCAGCAAGGCGTGTTTCATGGCGAGTCCGAAGGAAGCACTACCAGCATCCTAAAAGCGGCTCGACAATAAGTAAACCAAAATGTTTATTTATTCCACACGCCCCGGCGGACAGCCTTGAAACCCCTTCCTTCAGCCTGAGCCACGAAAAAAAACGCCGCTGAAACCAGCGGCGTCGTGTCGTCTTGCAAGGCTATCCTGGCGGGGCGACGGACAGCGGGCGACCTGGCGGGCGGAGCCCGGCACCACCGACAGGCCTTCCCGTGCGGCGAGCGAGGCCCCGCACCATCCCCCGGCCGCTACTTCAGCCGTTGAAACCCTTGCCCTCGCCCGCCAGGCGCTCCAGCAGCGGCGCCGCTTGCCAGGCGTCGCCATGGCGGCCGCGCGCGAAGCCGCGGATGCGCTCGAGCACGTTCGCCAGTCCCACCGTGTCCGCATACAGCATCGGGCCGCCGCGGTGCAGCGGGAAGCCGTAGCCGGTCAGGTAGACCATGTCGATGTCGGACGCGCGCAGGGCGATGCCCTCTTCCAGGATGCGCGCGCCCTCGTTCACCAGCGCGTACACCAGGCGCTCGACGATCTCCTGTTCCGGCACGGTACGGCGCTCCACACCGGTAGCGGCCAGGTTCTGCGCGATCAGTTCGTGCACGCTCGGTGCCGGGTAGGCGGTGCGGTCGCCCGGCTTGTAGTCGTACCAGCCGGCGCCCGTCTTCTGGCCGAAGCGGCCCTGTTCGCACAGCAGGTCCGGCACTTTCGAGTATTCGATCTCCGGCGACTCGACATAGCGGCGCTTGCGGATGTACCAGCCGATGTCGTTGCCGGCCAGGTCGCTCATGCGGAACGGGCCCATCGCAAAGCCGAAGCTTTCGATCGCCTTGTCGACCTGCTCGGGCAGCACGCCCTCTTCCAGCAGGAAGAAGGCCTGGCGCAGGTATTGTTCCAGCATGCGGTTGCCGATGAAGCCGTCGCACACGCCCGAGACCACGCCGGTCTTCTTGATCTTTTTCGACAGCGCCAGCGCGGTGGCCAGCACGTCCTTGCCGGTTTCCTTGCCGCGCACGATCTCGAGCAGCTTCATCACGTTCGCCGGGCTGAAGAAGTGCAGGCCGATGACGTCCTGCGGGCGCTGCGTGAAGGCGGCGATCTTGTCCAGGTCCAGCGTCGAGGTGTTCGAGGCCAGGATCGCGCCCGGCTTCATCACCGCGTCCAGCTGGCGGAACACGGTTTCCTTCACGCTGATGTCCTCGAACACGGCCTCGATGACGATGTCCGCCTGCGCGATCTCCTCATAGGACAGCGTGCCTTTGATCAGTCCGATACGCTGGCCGGCCTTTTCGGGGCTCAGCTTGCCCTTCTTGACCGTGTTTTCGTAGTTCTTCTGGATCGTCGCCAGGCCCTTGTCGAGCGCTTCCTGCTTCGTTTCCAGGATGGTGACAGGAATGCCGGCGTTGGCGAAGTTCATCGCGATGCCGCCGCCCATGGTGCCGGCGCCGATCACTGCCGCCGAAGCGATGCTGCGCGTCGGCGTGTCGGCCGGCACGTCCGGTACCTTGCTGGCGGCGCGCTCGGCAAAGAAGGCGTGGCGCAGGGCTTTCGATTCGGTCGTCTGGGCCAGCGCCAGGAAGCGCTCGCGTTCGAACTTCAGGCCATCCTCGAACTTCTCGGTGACGGCGGCGGCCACGCATTCGACGCAGGCCAGCGGCGCCGGGAAAGCGCCGGCAGCGGCTTTCACGGTGTTGCGCGAGAATTGCAGGAAGGCCTCGTGGTTCGGGTAGTCGATTTTGCGCTCGCGCACTTTGGGGAGCGGACGGGCGTCGGCGATGCCTTCGGCGAAGGAGACGCTCGATGCCACCAGGTCGGCGCCGGCGTCGAACACCTTGTCGAACAGCGCAGTCTGCGCCAGCTGCTCGGACAGCACCGGGTTGCCCGAGACGATCATGTTCAGGCCCTGCTCCAGCCCGACCACGCGCGGCAGGCGCTGGGTACCGCCGGCGCCCGGCACCAGCCCAATTTTGACTTCCGGCAGGCCGATCTGCGCGCCCGGCAGCGCGACGCGGTAGTGGCAGCCGAGCGAGAGTTCCAGGCCGCCGCCCATGCAGACGCCGTGGATGGCGGCCACCACCGGTTTGCTGCAATTCTCGGCGGTGGCGATCAGGGTGTGCAGGGTCGGCTCGGTCAGTGCCTTGGGCGAATTGAATTCGCGGATGTCCGCGCCGCCCGAAAACACCTTGCCGGCGCCCGTGATGACGATGGCTTTCACGGCCTCGTCGCTCTCGGCGCGGCGCAGGGCCTCGACCGCCGCCGTACGGGTCACGAGACCCAGGCCGTTGACCGGCGGATTGTTCAGGGTGACGACGGCAACGCTGCCATGCACGACGTAGTCTGCGCTCATGTCTCTTCCTTGTAGTAGTTGGGTTGGCTCTTTCAACTATAACCGAAAAAAGTACGATCGTCTTATTTCCTTCACCCGAGGCGGCGGCTGACCGGGTACCCCACACGATAGGCAGGCGCTGTGCCAGAATACCGGGTTAGCGTGCAGGCGCCGCCCGTCACACGACGGCGCGCTCCTGCCTGGCCGGCGGAACGGCTGCGAAGTGCCAACGAGGACCATGATGGAAAAACTGATTCACGAACTGATGCGCTTGTACTTCCCGGCCGGCCTGTCGGCCGCGCTGCTCGGTCCACGCATTGCCGGAGCCCATGGCGAGCCCCTGGCCCTGCACGAGGCCGACCGCACGCGTGCCATCGTCCTGCCGTTCGCGCGCAACAGGGCCGACGACCGCGCCGGCGACGCCGGTGCGCACTGGCGCCGTTTGTGCGAAGCGGCCAACCTGCTGCAAGCGCGGTACGATTTCCCCGCGCCGGCGGTCAGCATTTCCGCCAACGGAGGATTTCGCCTGTGGCTATCGCTGGCCGCACCGGTCACGCTCGAGGCTGCGCAGGCCTTCCTCGAAGGACTGCGCGACAGCGTGCTTCCGGATCGTCGTCGCGCCCGGCGCCGCCGCCGCGCCGGTCGAACTGCCGCCCTGCCTGAACACGGCGAACGGGCGCTGGGCCGCCTTTATCCATCCCGGCATGGGCGCTTCCTTCATCGACGACACGGGACTGGAGATGGCGCCGCCCCCAAGCGCGCAGGCCGCTTTCCGGAGGGCCTCGAATGCATCGCCCCCGCGCAGTTCGAGGGTGCGCTGCGCGCCCGGGGCCGGCCATCGCGGCGACGAGCGCGCCGGAGCCGAAGGCCGCGTCCTTCCCGACGCAGGCCGCTCCTGGGGGCAAGCCCGAACGACAGCCTGCTGCTGCGCGACGCCACCCTGGAAGATATCGTGCGCCACTTGCATGCACGCGGGATCGAGCCGACCTTCCGCCACCTGTTGCCGCTCGAGTCCGTTCGGCATTGACGCCCCACGCCTGGCCGCCACAGCCGGCGGCGCCAGGTCGCGCTATCAGCCCGCGGTCACGCCGTCGGCAGCCTGTGCTCGCGATACTGCTCGCGCAGCCGGTTCTTCTGGATCTTGCCGGTCGCGCCCATCGGCAGCGCCTCGGTGAACACGACGTCGTCCGGCAGCCACCATTTCGCGATCTTCCCTTCGAAGAAGGCGAGCAGCTCCTCGCGCGTGACTTCCTGGCCCGGACGGCGCACCACCACCAGCATCGGCCGCTCGTCCCATTTCGGGTGCGCCACGCCAATGCAGGCCGCCTGCAGCACGGCCGGGTGCGCCATCGCGATATTCTCGATGTCGATGCTGCCGATCCACTCGCCGCCGGATTTGATGACGTCCTTGCTGCGGTCGGTGATCTGCATGTAGCCGTCGGCGTCGATGGTGGCGACGTCGCCTGTCGGGAACCAGCCGTCCTGCAGCACATCGCCGCCCTCGCCGCGGAAGTAGCCCGAGACGATCCACGGCCCTTTTACATACAGGTGTCCATAGGTCTGGCCGTCCCAGGGAAGCTCCTTGCCGTCGTCGTCCACGATCTTCATGTCGACACCGAAAATGGCGTGGCCCTGCTTCTGCAGGATCTTGCGCTGCGCTTCCTTCGACATGGCCAGGTGCTTGGATTGCAGGCCACCAGTGGTGCCGAGCGGCGACATTTCCGTCATGCCCCAGCCGTGGATGACGTGCACGTCGAGCTTGTCGATCAGCGTATCCATCATGGCCGGCGGGCAGGCCGAGCCGCCAATCACCGTGCGGCGGAAGGTCGAGAACCGCAGATTGTTCTGCAGCGCGTGGTTGATCAGGCCCAGCCAGACCGTCGGCACACCGGCCGAGAAGGTCACTTTTTCCTCCTCGAACAGCTCGTAGAGCGACTTGCCGTCCAGGGCCGCGCCCGGGAACACCATCTTGGCGCCGGACAGCGGCACCGAATACGGCAGGCCCCAGGCATTCACATGGAACATCGGCACCACCGGCACGACGACGTCGCGCGAGGACACGTTCAGCGCACCCGGCATCGAGGAGGCATAGGCATGCAGGATGGTCGAGCGGTGCGAATACAGCGCACCCTTCGGGTTGCCGGTCGTGCCCGAGGTGTAGCAGAGCGAGGCGGCCGAGTTCTCGTCGAACTGCGGCCAGGCGTAATCGTCGCTGCTCGAGGCGACCAGGTCTTCGTAGCACAGCAGGCTCGGGATTTTTGTTTCCGCCGGCATGTGGGCACGGTCGCTCATCAGGACGAAACTCTTCACGCTCCTGCAGTGCGGCGCCACCGCTTCGATCAGCGGCAGGAAAGTCAGGTCGAAGAACAGGTACTGGTCCTCGGCATGGTTGACGATGTAGGCGATCTGCTCCGGGTGCAGGCGTGGGTTGATCGTGTGGAGCACGGCGCCCGAACCCGAGACGGCGTAATACAGCTCCATGTGGCGGTAGCCGTTCCAGGCCAGCGTGGCGACGCGGTCGCCCATGGCCACGCCCAGGCCTTGCAGGCAATTCGCCATGCGGCGCGCACGCGCTTCGCAGTCGCGGTAGGTGTAGCGGTGCATGTCGCCTTCGACGCGGCGCGACACGATCTCGCCGTTGCCGTAGTGGCGCGCGGCGAAGCTGATGATGCTGGAAATGAGCAGGGGCTGGTCCATCATCTGGCCCATCACGGGGCTCTGCGGATACGGCGTCATGGAGGTCTCCTGTAATCGAATTGTCAACTGTCGCAACGAGTGTGAAACGCCGTAATGCAGCGCGTCAACATGTTTCGATGTCGCAGTGCAGCATGATCGCCCAGGCCTTCGCTTACCGGGTGCAAGCGCGGTTGCGCTGCAGGCGTGCGCCGATAGAATTGGCCCGGTACGGTAGAATCGCTGTCCAAGCCATATCTACCCTGACTGGAGCTGCCATTACGCCCGACGAACTCCCATTCGGCAACGCGTTTGCCGAGCTGCCGCCCGCGTTCTACACGCGCCTGATGCCGACGCCGCTGTCCGCGCCCTATTTCGTGGCCGCCAGCAGCCGCGCGGCCGCGCTCGTGGGCATCGATCCGCAGCTGCTCGAGCGCGAGGATTACGTGGCCGCCTTTACCGGCAACCGGGTGCCGAGCGGATCGCTGCCGCTGTCGGCCGTGTATTCGGGCCACCAGTTCGGCGTCTGGGCTGGCCAGCTCGGCGACGGCCGCGCCATCCTGATCGGCGACCTCGACGGCCCCGAGGGGCGCATGGAACTGCAGCTGAAAGGCGCCGGCAAGACCCCGTATTCGCGCATGGGAGATGGCCGCGCCGTGCTGCGTTCCTCGATCCGCGAATTCCTCTGTTCCGAAGCGATGGCCGCGCTCGGCATCCCGACGACGCGTGCGCTGGTGGTGACGGGATCGAACCAGCGCGTGATGCGCGAGTCGGTCGAATCGGCTGCCGTGGTCACGCGCATGGCGCCCAGTTTTGTGCGCTTCGGCTCCTTCGAGCACTGGCACTACCGCGACCAGCCTGAGCAATTGCGCCAGCTGGCCGACTACGTCATCGCGACCTTCTATCCGGCGCTGCGTCTTGATGCCAATCCCTATGCCGCGCTGTTGAAGGAAGTCACCCGCCGCACGGCGCGCATGATCGCCGGCTGGCAGTCGGTCGGCTTCATGCATGGCGTGATGAACACCGACAATATGTCCATCCTCGGCCTGACGCTCGACTATGGCCCCTTCGGCTTCATGGAAGCTTTCGATGTCAACCACATCTGCAACCACACCGACCAGGGCGGGCGCTATTCGTATGCCAACCAGGTGCCGGTGGGCCACTGGAACTGCTATGCGCTGGGCAATGCCCTGCTGCCGCTGATCGACAGCGTCGACGCTGCCCAGGACGCGCTCGACGTCTACATGCCGGAATTCGAGCGTGCCCTGGACGAGCGCCTGCATGCCAAGCTGGGCCTGGCAACGCATCAGGAAGGCGACCGGCTTCTCTTCGACAGCCTGTTCACCATCATGCAGGCGAGCCACGTCGACTTCACGCAGCTGTTCCGGCGCCTGGGAGACCTGCGCATCGCGCCCGACGGTGACCTTGCCCAGAGCGACGCGCCCCTGCGCGACCTGTTCATCGACCGCCCCGCCTTCGACGAATGGGCGCTGCGCTACCGCGAACGCCTGCGCCAGGAAAACAGCCAGGATGCAAGCCGGCGCGAGGCCATGAACCGCGTCAATCCCAAGTACGTTCTGCGAAACTATCTGGCCCAGCAAGCCATCGAACAGGCGCAGAACGGCGACTATACCGGCGTGCGCGACTTGCTCGCCGTGCTGGAACAACCGTTCGACGAGCAGCCGGGGCGCGAGGCCTACGCCGCGCTGCCGCCGGACTGGGCTACGCACCTCGAGGTAAGCTGCTCTTCGTGAGCCCTGCTTCGTGCGCCGTGAGCCGCTCGATTGAATCATTCAGGAAAAACCATCATGACCGAAAAACTGACCAAGACCGACGCCGAGTGGCGTGCCCAGCTCGACCCGATGGAATACCAGGTAACGCGCCATGCGGCCACCGAACGCGCCTTCACCGGCAAGTTCTGGGACCACCACGAGCACGGCATTTATCGCTGCGTCTGCTGCGATACGCCCCTGTTCGAGTCGGACGCCAAGTTCGAGTCCGGCTGCGGCTGGCCCAGCTATTTCAAGGCGCTCGACCCCGAGAACGTGATCGAAAAGACCGACCGTACCCACGGCATGGTGCGCACCGAGATCATCTGCGCCGTCTGCGACGCCCATCTCGGCCACGTGTTCCCCGACGGCCCGCCGCCGACCGGGCTGCGCTACTGCATCAACTCGGCCGCGCTGCGGTTCGAGGCAATCTGATTTCCCACTTTATTTGCCCGCACCTGGAGCGACATGAAATTCCTGTTCGACCTTTTTCCCCTGATTCTCTTCTTCATCGCCTATAAATGGGGGAACGGAAACGAGGCGGCCGCCGCCGCGCTCGTGCAGCAATACCTGGGCGGCCTGGTATCGGGGGGTACCGTCGCCGCCGACCAGGCCGCCATCATGCTGGCCACCGCCGTCGGCATCCTCGCCACCGTCCTGCAGATCGGCTACCTGGTGGCGCGCCGGCGCAAGGTCGATGGCATGCTCTGGGTCTCCTTCGTCGTCATCGTCGTCTTCGGCGGTGCCACCATCTATTTCCACGACAAGACCTTCATGCTGTGGAAGCCCACCATCCTGTACTGGGCCTCGGCCGTGATCCTGTTCGTCAGCCAGGTTTTCTTCGGCAAGAACCTGATGCGCAAGGCCATGGAAGAAGCCCTGCCCCTGCCGGACGCGCTGTGGCCGCGCGTCGGCTTCATCTGGATCGGCTTCTTCATCCTGCTGGGCGCGCTCAACCTCCTGATGGCCTTCGTGGTCCTGAAGGACGACACCAATGCCTGGGTCAACTTCAAGATGTACGGCATGACCGCGATCTTCTTCATCTTCACGGTGGCACTCTCGCTGCTGCTCGTCAAACACGTTCCGCAGGAGGAAGCATGAACCCGGACATTTCTGTCGACTCTCGTCCCGCACGCATCCGCGAACGCCTGCAGGCGGCGCTCGCGCCCACCCTGCTCGAGGTCGGCGACGATTCCCACCTGCACGCGGGCCATGCCGGCGCTGCCTCGGGCGGGGGCCATTACAGCGTCAAGATCGTGTCCGACCGCTTCGCCGGCCAGAGGCTCGTCATGCGACATCGTCTGGTGTATGATGCCGTGGCCGATATGATGGCAGCCGAGATCCATGCGCTTGCGATCACGGCGCTGGCGCCTTCGGAACTGGACTGAGGCCGGTTCGAAAGCGCAGGCGGGATGATCGAGGCGCGCAGTCGGCGGCAAGCGGCACGGCTGCCTTGCCGCCGGTGCGCCTCTATCAGGCTCGCTTAAGAATTCTGTCGCACAATCGAATTGCTCTACACAATAATTAACACGTAACTTAGCAACTCCTCCACAGGAACACATAATGACTTTGAAGCCAGCCAGCCTGCTGTTAGCCCTGACCGCTGTGGTCGCAGCACCCGCATTTGCCCAGAACGCTGCCGTTGTCAACGGCAAGGCCATCCCGAGCGCCCGCGTCGAGGAAGCCGTCAAGCAGATCGTGGCCGGCGGCCGCGCCCCGGACAGCCCGGAACTGCGCGAAGACATCAAGCAACAGCTGATCTTCCGCGAAGTGGTCATGCAGGAAGCGCTCAAGGGCGGCTACGACAAGAAGCCCCAGGTCAAGGCCGCAGTCGACGACGCGCGCCGCGCGATTCTCATCCAGGCGCTCGGACGCGACTACCTGACGAAGAATCCGGTCTCCGAGGCCGATGTCAAGGCAGCCTACGACCGTTACGCGAAAGAAACGGCGGCATCGAAGGATTTCCACCTCCGTCATATCCTGCTCGCCACCGAAGACGAAGCCAAGGCCGTCATCGCCAAGCTCAAGGGCGGCGCGAAATTCGAGGACCTCGTCAAGCAAAGCAAGGATACCGGCACTGCCGGCAAAGGCGGCGATCTCGACTGGCAGGAAAGCAGCTTCCTTCCACCTGAAACCGCTGCCGCGATGGCCAAGCTGCCAAAAGGCGGCTTCCTCGATACGCCCGTACGCGGCCCCTATGGCTTCCATGTGTTCAAGGTCGACGACTCGCGCCCGACCGTGGTGCGCAAGTTCGAGGAAAAGCAGCAGGAACTTGGCAACCAGCTGGTGCAGCAGAAAGTCGCTGCCTACTACGGCGAGCTGATCAAGAAGGCAAAGGTGCAGTAAAATTAATGTCTGCCGGCATCTTCGCGGTGCCGGGAGCCTCGCCCTCGGGCAACTTTTGAGTTTTTATAGGATCTGAACGATGATGTTGAAGCCAACCCGCCTCCTGCTCGCCATGACCGTCATGCTGGCTGCGCCCGTATTCGCGCAAAATGTCGCGACCGTCAATGGCAAGCCGATCCCGGCATCGCGGCTGGATCAGGAAGTCAAGCGCGCAGTCGCTTCGGGTGCCGAAGACTCGCCGCAAGTGCGCCAGGCGATCAAGCAGGACCTGATCAGCGCCGAAGTACTGATACAGGAAGCCGAGAAGCAGAAACTGGCTACCCGCCCTGATGTGAAGTCTGCCCTGGAGAACATGCGCCTGAAGATCATGTTCGACGCAATGGTGAGCGACTTCCTGAAGAAGAATCCGGTCAAGGACGCCGAGATCAAGGCCGCGTACGACCGGATCAAGGCCGGTGCGCCTGAGAAGGAATATCGCGTGCGCCATATCCTGGTCGAAAACGAAGCCGATGCCAAGGCCATCATCGCGAAGCTCAAGGGCGGCGCCCGTTTCGAGGAACTGGCCAAGCAGAGCAAGGACAAGGGCTCCGCAGCCCAGGGCGGCGACCTGGGTTCGCCGCAGAGCGGTGGCTGGGTCGACGTGCGTCCTTTCGCGGCGGAATTCAACAAGGCGCTGTTTGCGCTGCAAAAAGGCGCGATCACCGACACGCCGGTGAAGACCGAACACGGCTACCACGTGATCAAGCTGGAAGACAGCCGCGTGCCGACCCTGCCGCCGCTCGAACAGGTCAAGCGTCAGCTCGGCGAACAGGTGGCGCAGCGTAAAGTGGCAGAATTCCAGCAGTCGCTGATGAAGAAGGCCAAGATTCAGTAATCACGCGGGCCCGGCGGCGGCGACGCGCGGATCTTCCGCACCGTGCCACCGGAACGAAGGCGCTTCCCCGGAAGCGCCTTTTTTACGTCCGCAGCGGGCCCTCGCCCGGCACTGCGCATCGTACCGGGCAGCGGCACCCTTCCCTTGCTTGCAATGTCCAGGCGCGCCAGGGTGCCTGCGAGTCTTGCCCGTGGCGGTGCCTGGAGGGGCCAGGTGCCGGTCTTCACGATGCGTCTCCCGTGGTAAAAGCCCGATCGTGTCGGTGACGCGCGGCGCCCGCTTGTGCGAGTTCAGCCGCGTAAGCCGCTGAATCTGAGCCAGGAAATTTTTGAACAAAAAAAAGCGCTTCGGGACGAAGCGCTTTTTTGCCGGGAAACTACCTGGTCGCGGGCGGCCTCAGCCTACCCACTTGCGCGCGTTGCGGAACATGCGCATCCACGGACCGTCTTCGCCCCAGCCTTCCGGCGCCCAGGAATGGACGACGGTGCGCAGCACGCGCTCGGCGTGCGGCATCATGGCGGTGAAGCGCCCGTCCGGCGTGGTCACCGCGGTGAGTCCGCCAGGCGAACCATTCGGGTTGAACGGATAGGTCTCGGTGGCTTGCCCGCGGTTGTCGACGTAGCGCAGCGACTGCACCACCTGGTTGAGGTCGCCGGTGAGCGAGAAGTCGGCGTAGCCCTCGCCGTGCGCGATCGCCAGCGGTGCCTGGGTCCCGGCCATCCCCTCGAAGAAAATCGACGGCGAGTCCAGCACTTCGACCATGCCGAAGCGCGCTTCGAATTGCTCGGACTTGTTGCGCGTGAACTTCGGCCAGGCATGGGCGCCCGGGATGATGGGCTTCAGGTTGGCGAGCATCTGGCAGCCGTTGCATACGCCAAGCCCGAACGTATCCTGGCGCGCGAAGAAGGCCGCGAACTGGTCGGCCAGCTGATTGTTGAACAGGATGGTCTTGGCCCAGCCCTCGCCGGCGCCCAGCACGTCGCCGTAGGAGAAGCCGCCCACCGCGATCACGCCGTGGAAGTCGGCCAATGTGGCGCGGCCGGCGATCAGGTCGCTCATGTGCACGTCCACCGCCGCAAAGCCGGCGCGGTGCATCGCCCAGGCCGTCTCGACGTGCGAGTTGACGCCCTGTTCGCGCAGGATGGCCACGCGCGGACGCACCCCAAGCGCGATGAAGGGCGCGGCCACGTCGATTTCCGGATCAAAGCTGAGCTTGGGCGACAGGCCCGGATCGCTTTCGTCGAGCAGGCGCTCGTATTCCTGGTCGGCGCAGTCCGGGTTGTCGCGCAGGCGCGCAATGCGCCAGCTGGTCTCGGACCAGAGGCGGTGCAGGCTGCTGCGGCGCTCGCTGTAGATGACCTTCGCGTCGCGCGTGAACTCGATCGTGCCACGGTCGTTGACCTTGCCGATGATGTGGCTGCAGGCGCCGAGGTTCAGCTCGCGCAGCACGTTCATCACCAGGCTCTTGTCTTCCTGGCGCACCTGCACGACAGCGCCCAGTTCCTCGTTGAACAGTGCGCGCAGGGTCAGCTCATTGCGGCGCTCGCCCACCTGGCTGGCCCAGTTCTTGGCATCGCCCCAGTCGGAGGCATGCTCGCCTTCCATCGCCAGGATGTCGAGGTTGACCGATACGCCGGCGCGGCCGGCAAAAGCCATCTCGCACAGGGTGGCGAACAGGCCGCCGTCCGAGCGATCGTGGTAGGCCAGCAGCTTGCCGTCCAGGTTCAGGCGCCCGATGGCGGCGAAGAAGGCCTTCAGGTCATCGGGCGAATCGACGTCGGGCACGCTGTCGCCGAGCTGCTGGGTGACCTGTGCGAGCGCCGATGCACCCATGCGGTTCTTGCCGCGGCCCAGGTCGATCAGCACCAGCACGGTCTCGCCCTTGTCCAGGCGCAGCTGCGGCGTGAGCACGCGGCGCGCGTCCGGGACCGGCGCGAAAGCCGAGACGATCAGGGACACCGGCGAGATCACCGACTTGTCCTGGCCCTCGTCGCGCCAGGTCGTGCGCATCGACAGCGAATCCTTGCCGACCGGGATGCTGATGCCCAGCGCCGGGCACAGTTCCATGCCGACGGCCCGGACGGTATCGAACAGGGCGGCGTCCTGGCCAGGCTGGCCGCAGGCGGCCATCCAGTTCGCCGACAGCTTGATGTCTTCGATACTGGCGATGGACGCGGCTGCGATGTTGGTGATCGCCTCGCCGACGGCCATGCGGCCCGAAGCGGCGGCGTCGATGGTGGCCAGCGGGTGCGCTCGCCCATCGCCATCGCTTCGCCCTGGTAGCCTTCATGGCTCATGGTGGTGACGGCGCAATCGGCCACCGGCACCTGCAGGGGCCGACCATCTGGTCGCGCGCAGTCATGGCGCCGACCGAGCGGTCGCCGATGGTGATCAGGAAGGATTTGTCGGCCACGGTCGGTAGCAGCAGCACGCGGCGCGCCGCTTCCGCCAGTTCGATGCCGGTGAGGTCGACGGCCGGCAGCGTACGCTCGACGTGCGCTACGTCGCGCAGCATCTTCGGCGGTTTGCCGAGCAGGACGTCCATCGGCATGTCGACCGGGTTGTTGCCGTTCTGTGGGTCGACCAGCTTCAGCTGGCGTTCCTCGGTCGCCACGCCGATCACGGCAAAGGGCGACCGCTCGCGCTCGCACAGGGCCTTGAACACGTCCAGGCTTTCCGGCGCGATCGCGAGAACATAGCGTTCCTGCGATTCGTTCGACCAGATTTCTTTCGGCGCCATGCCGCTTTCCTCGAGCTGGATCTTGCGCAGGTCGAAGATCGCACCGCGCCTGGAATCGTTGACGATCTCGGGGAAGGCGTTCGACAGGCCGCCGGCGCCGACGTCGTGGATCGAGATGATGGGGTTGCTAGCTCCCAGCTGCCAGCAGCCGTTGATGACTTCCTGGGCGCGGCGTTCCATCTCCGGGTTGCCGCGCTGGACCGAGTCAAAATCGAGGTCGGCCGTGTTGGTGCCGGTTGCCATCGAGGACGCGGCCGAGCCGCCCATGCCGATGCGCATGCCCGGTCCGCCCAGCTGGATCAGGAGGCTGCCTGGCGGGATATCGTTCTTGAAGGTGTGTTCGTCCGCGATGTTGCCGATGCCGCCGGCGATCATGATCGGCTTGTGGTAGCCGTAGACGCCGCCCGCGGCGCCCGCGTTCTGTTCATAGGTGCGGAAGTAGCCGCCCAGCACGGGACGGCCGAATTCGTTGCTGAAGGCGGCGCCGCCGAGCGGGCCATCGATCATGATCTGCAGGGGCGAAGCGATGCGCTCCGGCTTGCCGTAGACGGCGGCCGTGCCCTTGTCGCCCGTGGCGGTGACGTCGGCCGCGTTCTCCCGGGCTGCTGCGCGCCCGGCAGCATGAGGTTCGACACCGTGAAACCGGTCAGGCCCGCCTTCGGCTTGGCGCCGCGGCCGGTCGCGCCCTCGTCGCGGATCTCGCCGCCGGCGCCGGTGGAGGCGCCCGGGAACGGGGAAATCGCGGTCGGGTGGTTATGGGTCTCGACCTTCATCAGGGTGTGGGTCAGCTGCGTACTTGGCGCATATTCCTGGTTCGCGCCTTGCGGATAGAAGCGGGTAACAAGCGCCCCTTCCATGATCGAGGAATTGTCGCTGTAGGCGACGATCGTGCCCTTGGGCTGCAGCTGGTGGGTGTTCTTGATCATCTGGAACAGCGAGCGCTCCTGCTTCACGCCATCGATGATCCAGTCGGCGTTGAAGATCTTGTGGCGGCAGTGTTCCGAGTTCGCCTGGGCGAACATCATCAGCTCGACGTCGGTCGGGTTGCGTCCCGCCCTGGTGAAGGCCTCGAACAGGTAATCGATCTCGTCGATCGACATCGCCAGGCCGAGTTCCTTGTTCGCGCGCAGCAGCGCTTCGCGGCCCTGCCCCAGCACGTCGACCGATTCCAGCCCCTTGCCCGCGAGCTCGTCGAAGAGCGCGCCCGCTCCTTCGGCGCTGCGCAGCACCGTTTCCGTCATGCGGTCGTGCAGCAAGGCCGCTACCGCCTCGGTTTCCTCGTTCGACAGCTTCTTCGGTGCGCCAATGCTGCTGCCCAGGATGCCGCTCTTGAGGACCACCTTGTAGGCCACGCCGCGCTCGATGCGGTGCACATGCGTCATGCCGCAGTTGTGGGCGATGTCGGTCGCCTTCGATGCCCAGGGGGAGATCGTGCCCAGGCGCGGGATGACGAAGAATTCCTCCGTCGCCCCTTCGTACAGCGTTTCCGGCACCGGTTCGCCGTAGGTCAGCATCGCGCCGAGGCGCTCGGTGTCGCTCGTCGACAGCGGTGCGCTGGTATCGATGAAGTGGTAGAAGCGGGCCTGGACCCCGGCAATGGCCGGCGCGGCGGCTTGCAGCTGGCTCAGGAGGCGTTGGCTACGAAATACGGACAGGGCGTTGGAACCCGGCAGAATCAACATGGCTTTGAAGTCGGTTGATGCAGCGTGGCTGCGGGTGGAAGATAGCCCGCTATTATACAGGGTTGACAATATTGCCCTCGCCGGAGGCGGGCAGTTGTTGCCCAGCGCCACGCTTGGCGGTATCGTAGCGTGACGAGAGGGCCGGCTGGCCTCGGGCAGACGAGAGAAACGATGGAAGAACATGGCAAGCTGTCGGTACTGGTGATCGACCCGAATCCCGGCATGCGCAGCAACCTGCAGAACATGCTGAACCTGTCCGGCATTCACAAGATCGAGTTCGCCGTGAATGCCGGCACCGCGATCCGCCAGCTGGCGCGGCGCGCCTACGACATCGTGCTGTGCGAATACGACCTCGGCGGCGGTGTCGGCGGCAGCGACGGCCAGGACGGCCAGCAGCTGCTCGAAGACCTGCGCCACCATCGGCTGCTGAGCCCCTGGACGATCTTCATCATGCTGACCTCCGAAGCCGTCTACGGCAAGGTGATCGGCGCGGCCGAGCTGGCGCCGACCGACTATGTCCTGAAACCCTTCACGGCCGACACCCTCGGCGCCCGCATCGGGCGCGCGCGCTCGAGCGGCGCGCGGTGCTGCTGCCCACCTACCAGCTGGTAGCAGGTGGCAAGCTGCGCGAGGCGATCCGCTCGGCCACCGCGGCCGAGATCGCGCATCCGCGCCATGCGCTCGACCTGGCACGCCTGCGCGCCGAGCTGCACGCCAGCCTGGACGAGCACGCCCAGGCCGAGGAAACCTATCGCAAGGTGCTGGCCCACCGCAGCCTCGGCTGGGCGGGGCTGGGCCTGGCACGCGCCGAGTTCGCCCGGGGCCGTCTCGATGCGGCCCGCGCGACGCTGGGGGCGCTGATCGGCGCCAATCCGCGCCTGATGGCTGCCTACGACCTGCTGGCGCGCTGCCACGAGGCCGCGGGCGACGCCGCCGGCGCCCAGAAGGTGCTCGAGGAAGCGGTGGCAATTTCGCCCCACCTGGTACGGCGCCTGCGCAAACTCGGTGAAGTGGCGCTGGCGGCGGGCGACGCGGCAAGCGCCGAAAAATCCTTCAAGCAGGTCGTCGCTCGCGCGCGCTATTCGGAATTTCGCGATCCGGAAGACCACCTGCGCCTGGTGCAGGCCCTCGTCCGGCGCGGCGACGCGGTGCAGGCGTCCGGCGTCGTGCGCGACCTGGAGCGCTCGCTGCGCGCCGGGCCCGAGCTCGACGCCTGCCTGAACATCGCCAACGCGGCCCTGCACGAGGCCGCCGGCAACAAGGGCGCGGCACTCGCCGGCCTGCAGGCGGCCGTCGCCGCCGTGCGCAGTGCCACGACGCTGTCGACCGGGCTGAAACTGGGCCTGGTGCGCTCCTGCCTGGCCCACCGGCTCGACGCAGGGCCAGGAAGTGATGCTGGCGGTGATGAACGATGCCGGCAGCGGCGTCACCCCGGAGGACGCCGAGCGCGTCTTCGCCGAGGCCGGCCGGCGCGAACTGGCCGACGGCGTCCACAAGCAGCTCAGGGAACAGGCGCGCATCCTGCTGGGCGTGGCCGACGAGAAGCGCAACATGGGCGACGTGCGCGGCGCCGTGCAGAGCCTGTTGGAGGCGCTGCACCTGGCGCCGAACGACCTGCAGGTGATGATCGCCGCGGCCGGCGGCGTGCTGCGCCAGATCGGCGAGCTCGGCTGGGATCACCCGCTGGGCGAAGTGTGCGTTGCCCAGCTCGATAAAATCCGCGCGCTCGACCCGCAGCACCCGCGGCTGGGGCCGCTGACGGACGAATACCGGGCCTGCGCCGCAAGTACGGTATTTCCACCTAGCGCCTGCGCGGCGGCTATCCCTGGCGGCTCTGCCAGGGATAGCCCGCGGCAGTGCCGCAACTGTCGTTTCGCTGACCGCCCGTCCCCTGCCCGGCGGGCGCATCGCGTGTGCTTACACATCGCATACATATCAGAAATACTAGTACAGCCCACCCTGCTCCGGGTGCTACCGTTGAACTCGTCGGTAGTGGCCGCAAGACGCGGCCGCCGCCGGCGCATTCTTTCCATCACCGAGAACCACGCTCTGGCCGCGCCCGGGCACCAGTGTCCACTGGCGCGACCGCCAGTACGGCGCGGGTGGACCGTTTCCGTCCCCGGAATACGTCCATCGCGCCCGCGGCGCGGCCGGACCGTGCCCACAACAAGAACGGAGAAAAACATGAAAGTACTGAACAAGCTGGTGCTGGCACTGGCGATCGGCGGCGCGATGATGGCCACCGCCCACGGCGCCGGCGGGCCCGGCACCCGGCAAGTGCCCGGCCAGCAGGCCGCCGTGGTCGACCAGGCCAAGCGCCTGGGCGCCTGGAGTGTGGCGCGCCTCCTTGCCGACCCGCAGGCCACAAGCGTGCTGGCCCGGCGCGTGAGCCTGGATGGCAAGCCGGTCATGCTCGACACCATCGTCAGCGACCTGACCCGTCGCGCTGGTGCGGCCAACGCTGCCGGCGGCAGCGTCGCTGGCATGTCCGCCAGCGTGCGCGCGGATGCCGAGCAGCTGCGCGTCGTGGACCAGCGCCTGCGCGAGCACAAGGGCATCGGCGCCGACAGCAGGAGCCTGATGCAGCTACGCCTCTACACACCGGCAGGCTACAGCGGACACGTCGACTGGGACAAGCTGCTCGTCGCGTATGCGCCCGCCGGCAAGCGCCGCGAATGGATGGAGGTGGAAGCCTTCGACAAGCTGGGCCGCAGCCATCGCCTCGACGCCCGCGTCGCCCCCGCGTATCCGGTGCTCATCGCCGGCATCAACGGCCGTGAAGACATGCGCGCCGGCATCGCCTACCTGAACCGCCGCCTGCGCGCGGCCGGCATGCAGTCGGCACCGGCGATCGCAGGACACAGCCTGGCCGGTGGCGTCCAGGCCATGGCCGGCGGTATCGAGACCAGCAAGCTGACCCACGTCTCCCTGAAGAACGACCAGGAGCCCTGGGTGTCCGGCGGCGCGGAAATCTTCGCCGTCGTCTCCGGCGTCCAGCCCGACCAGGCCAAGGCCGAGCTGACGGTGGTCGACATGCCTTACCTCGACAACGACGGCACCACCTATGCGCCCAACCAGATCATGATTTTCTGGAGCAGCTACCGCTATGGCGCGGCCAACATCCAGCTGTTCGAGCATGACGACAGCACCAATTACCAGGAACTTGCCGTGGCCCTGTCACAGGGCGTGACGACGCTGCTCGGTGCCTTCGCGCCCCAGTACGCGGTGATCGGCCAGGTGGCCACGGCCATCCTGAAGGTCATGCCGGCCGGCTGGTTTTCGAACGACGACGACTACGTCGACTCGTTCTACACGCTGGAAAAAGGCCGCACCTACACGAACTACGGCGGCGCCGCCGGCAACGCCGTGATCAGCCTGTCGCCCTACACGCTGCAATAGGCACAGGGCGCGGCGTCAGGCCCCTCCAGGCGCCGCCAGCGGCAGCTGCACCGTGAAGCAGGTACCCGCGCCCACCGTCGAGCGCACGCGCAGGCTGCCGCCGTGGCGCTCGACGATCCCGAACGAAATCGACAGTCCGAGCCCGGTGCCTTCGCCGGGCGGCTTGGTGCTGAAGAAGGGGTCGTAGATCCTGCCGACGGCAGCCTCGGGGATGCCACAGCCGCTGTCCTCGAATTCCGGTACAGGAACTGCGCGTCGGCGCGGCTGCGGATCGCCAGCAGGCCCGGGCCCGGGTCGTCGCCACCCGCCCGGCGTGCCTCGATCGCCTGGCAGGCGTTGACGACCAGGTTCATGAAGACCTGGCCCAGCTGCGCCGGCCAGCAGGCAAGCGGCGGGTCGGCCGTCAGGTCGCATTCGATGACGGCGGCCTGCGCATAGCGGGTGCGTACCAGCTGCACGGTGGAACGCAGGATCGCGCCGACCGGCATGGTCCTGCGTTGCGCTGCATCGGGACGCGAAAACGTGCGCAGGTCGGCCACCAGCGTGCGGATACGCGTCGTACCCTCGAGGATGGTGGCGGCACGCTCGCGCAGCGCGTCGATCTGCGCGTGCAGGCCGCCCATCACGTCGCCGTCGGCATCCGGGCCCGCCAGCGCGGTCAGGTAGGCACGGAAGGCTTCGAGCTCGATCTCGAGCACCCGGGCGCCGGCGTGGGCGAAATTGGTCGGGTTGTTGATCTCGTGGGCAACGCCGGCGCTGAGCGTGCCGAGCGAGGCCATCTTTTCGTTCAGCACCAGCTGGTCCTGCGCCCGGCGCAATTCACCCAGCGCTTCGGCCAGTTGCTCCTTCTGGCGCACCACCTCGGCCGTGCGCTGGACCACTTCGCGCTCGAGCAGGACCTGGCGCCGCACCAGGCTGCGAACACGCAGGCGGTAGGCCGCCGCGCCCATGGCCAGCAGGAGCGCCGCCGCCGTCACCCGGAACCACCATGTCTTCCAGTACGGCGGCGTGATCGTGATCGCCAGCGCCACGCCTTCCCCGTTCCAGACGCCGTCCTTGTTGCTGGCCTTGACGCGGAAGGTGTAGCGGCCCGGGTCGAGGTTCGTGTACGTGGCGAAGCGCTTGTCCGCGCCGGTCTCGACCCAGCCGCGGTCGAAACCCTCGAGGCGGTAGGCATAGCGGTTACGGGCCGGATCGGCGAAATGCAGGGCCGCGAACTCGAGCGAAAACACCGCGTGCCGCCAGGGCAGAATCAGCTCACGCGCTTGCGAGATGGGCCCGTCCAGGCCGACGCCCGCCGGCAGCCTGCCGGCCCGCACCGGGACGTTGTCGACCATGAGGCCGGTCAGCGCCACCGGGGCGGGTGGGGGTCGCCGCGTACCGTCGCCGGATGGAACATCGTCAGGCCGCTGTTGAAGCTGCCGAAATACATGCTGCCATCCGGCGACTGATAGGCAGAGCCGACAAAATAGTCGCCCTCGGCCATGCCGTCGCGCGCCGTGTAGTGGCGAAAGCGCCCGCTGCCCGGGTCGAAGTCGCTGATGCCGGCACCGGTGCTGATCCACAGGTGCCCCGCCCCGTCTTCCAGCATGGCGTTGACGGTGGGGTTGTCCAGGCCCTCGCGTGCGCCGACCACCCGGAAGCTCGGCATGCCGGAGGCGTCCAGCGTCAACCGGTTCAGCCCGGCGCCGGTGCCCACCCACAGCGTGCCGACGCGCGCTTCCAGCAGGTAGGAGATCCGGTTGTGGCTGAGGCTTGCGGGATCGCGCGGATCGTGGCGCGCGTGACTGAAGCGGCCGCTGGCCCGATCCAGCAGGTCCAGGCCGTTCGAGGTGCCGACCCAGAGCCTGCCTGCGCGGTCTTCCAGCACGCTCCAGACGAAGTCGTCTGCCAGGCTGGCCGGGTCGGACGGATCGTGACGGTAGCTGCGCAGCGCGCCTGTCGCCGGGTCGAAGCGGTACAGAACCGCCGCGGGTGGCGATCCACAGGATGTTCTCGCGGTCCGGCACGATGGCCTGGACGAAATCGGCACCACCGCCGCCGAGGGCGCGCGGTAAAGCGCCCGCTGGCCGGATCGAAACGGCCGAAGCCGCCGCTGCGCGTGCCCACCCAGAGCTGCCCGGTGCGGTCGCGCGCCAGGCAGCTGACCAGGTCGTCGTTCAGGCTGGACGGCACGCCGGCCCGGTGCCTCACCACGCGCACGCTGCCGTCGCGCAGGTCCAGGCGGTTCAGGCCGCCGCCGTAGGTGGACAGCCACAGGCCGTCGACGCCGTCGCCGAGGATGCCCGTGATCTTGTTGCTGCTGAGGCTACCCGGCGCGCCCGGCTGCGCCGCGGCCACGTGCGCAAAGCCGCTGCCCCGCAGGTCGACGCGGCTGATGCCGGCAAACCAGGTGCCGACCCACAGGCTGCCGGACCGGTCCTGGTACAGGCTGGAGACATGGTCGTCGGCCAGCGTGGCCGGATTGCCGGCCGCGTGCGCGAAGCCGTCGAAGCGGCCGGTGGCCTCGTCCCAGCGTTTCAGGCCTTCGTTCTGGGTGCCTGCCCAGAGCCTGCCTTGCCCGTCGCGGTACAGCGTGGTGACCGCGCCCTGGCCGATGCCCTCTTTCGCGCCGAAATGACGGCGCGCACGCGGCTGGCCGCCGCCGGCCTTCCATGCTTCCAGCCCGCGCGCGGTGCCGACCCAGAGCGTCGCGGCGTCGAAGGCCAGCGCGCGCACCTGCTTGCGCTGGGGATCGGCCTGCGCCGATGCCTCCACCGGAAAGTGGGCGAGGCGGCGGCTGCCGGGCGCCAGGTAGTCGACGCCGGCGGCGGTACCGGCCCAGAGTCCCCCGCCGCGTCGAAGGCGAGCGCATATACCTCGTCGGACGCCAGCGAGCTTGGGTCCGTTTCCCGGTGGCGCAGGAGCTCGACGCGCTTGCTGGCCGGGTCGAAACGCACCAGTCCGGTGCGCGTGGCCAGCCATAGCTGTCCTGAACGGTCGGCTGCGATGGCGCGCACGTCGAGGTAGTCGCCCGGCTGCAGTCCGGGCGCGGCGCCCAGGTAGGGCGTGAAATCCTCGCGCTGGCGGTCGAAGCGCTGCAGGCCGTTGCGGGTGCCGACCCACAGCTGGCCGGTACGGTCCTCGATGAGCGCCTGCACCGAATCGTCGGCCAGGCTGCGCGGGTCGAGCGGATCGTGCTTGTAGGTGACGAAGCGGTAGCCATCGTAGCGGGAGAGGCCGCCCTGCCCGGCAAACCACATGAAGCCGGCACGGTCCTGGAGAATCGCGCTCACCGATGGATGGGGCAGGCCGCGTTCGACACCGAGCTGCTCGAAGCGCAGCTGCCCGGGCGCCGCCGCATGCACGAGGCTGGAAAGCAGCAGGAACAGGCAGGCCAGCAGCTGGCACAAAGTGGCAATCCGCGGTGCCGGTGCACGGGAAAGCGTGGGCAAATCCATGAACGGTCCTTCGCGGGCGCTGCGGAAACAGCAGGGTTCGACGACAACCCCGGATAGTACACCGCCGCCCGCGCCGGGTCTGCAGCCGGGCGCGGGCGCAGCTGGCGCAGGCGCGCACGGCACCCGTATCCGTAACCGATCCGTAAGCGCGGCTGGCTTATCGTGGCGCCCGCCCCGGCCAGCGGTGCCCGGGCACGGCCTGCCGGGCTGCGCTTTCGCGCACCCGGCATGCCCCTCAACCACAACAAATGAACGGAGAATCCATGCGTCTTTCGCACACCATCATCCTGGCAGCGCTCTGTACGACGGTAGTGGCCGCGCCCGCGTTCGCCACCGTCACGGTCGAATACAGCGGCCGCGCGCCCTTTCTACTTGGCAGCAGGATCTATTTCGTCGGCAAACTCGACGGCGTCGGCAAGTCGATGAAGTTCTCGGTCAACGGCATCCCGGGCGGGAACGAGACCGTGGGCACGATCAACTCGCAAAACGGCGAATACCACGCGCCCACGACCATGCCGGCAGGTAATGCCGTGACGATCAGCGCCACCTGGGCGGGCGACCCGCCGCAATCCGGCAGCGTCACCGTGCCGTTCGTCGCTGCCAGCACCACCCCGCCGCCGCCTGGCACGAGCCCGGAAATCGCCGCCTGCCCGGTCTTTCCTTCGAACGCAGTCTTCAATACCCGCATTGACGACCTGAACCGCTTCCCGGCGCACCCGCGCAGCAGCACCTGGATTGCCAGCATCGGCGGCACGCGCGCCCTGCACATGGACTTCGGCCGCAACGTCAACCAGGCCGACTACACGACCTACTACGGGATTCCCTACAATGTCGTCGACGGCACAAGCACGACAACGCGCTGGCCGGCCGTGTCGTTCGCCATCGTCGACCCGAATTCCGGCAATGGCGCCGGCGTACCAGCCGAAAGCGATTGCGCAACGCCCGACGCCAGCCATGCGATCACGCGTTCGTGCGGCAAGCTGGCCGCCGCCGACAGGCGCTTCCCCTACCCCAACGACAGCATCGTCAAGGCCGAATACGGCAGCTGCAATGACCCGAGCCAGTGCGGCGACCGCCACGTGCTGGTCGTGGAGAAGAACGCCTGCCGCCTGTGGGAAAGCTATTTCACCTACAAGGTGAACGGCCAGTGGCATGCCTACTCCACCGCCGCCTGGGACCTTCGCTCGAACGCCATGCGTCCGAAGACCTGGACCTCGGCCGACGCCGCCGGCCTGCCGATCCTGCCGCTCCTGATGCGCGCCGACGAAGCCAGTACCGGCGAAATCCGCCATGCCTTGCGCGTGACTTTCCGCGACAGCGTGCTCGACAAATCCTTCGTATGGCCGGCCACCCACGCCGCCGGTGGGCCGACCGCGGGCGGCATTCCCTTCGGCGCCGTCATGCGCCTGCGCAGCGACTTCGCCATTCCCGCCACCTGGACCGCCCAGGCGCGCGCCATCGCCACGGCGATGAAGCGCTATGGCGTGTACGTGGCCGACATCGGCAGCAATGCCTACCTGACGGGCGAGCCGAGTGCAAACTGGAGCCAGGACACGATCGCGCAGTTGCAACGCATCCAGATGGCGTCCTTCGAGTTCGTCGACACGCGCACCATCACGGGCAATCCGAACTTCAACGTGAACTCCTACCGGGCTTCCTGGTAAGCGGCTGCCTTGCGGCGCGCACGATGACTGGCGCGCCGCGCCGCCACTCCAGAGGGCCGTGGCCGGATCGCTACCGAAGATGTCAATCATGCCAATATCGCGGGGAGCGCTGGGCCAGTACAGTGCACACATCGCACTTCGCGATGAGCCTACAAGAAAGGAAACAAGCATGATCAAGCACGCACTGTTCGCCCGCCTCGAAGCACGTCCCGGCAAGGAAGCGGAGGTGGCCGCCTTCCTCCGCAAGGCGCTGGAGATGGCCAACGCCGAGGCCGGCACGCCGGTCTGGTTCGCCCTCCGAATGTCGGACAGCGCCTTCGGCGTATTCGACGCATTCGAAACGGAAGGCGCGCGCCAGGCCCACCTGAACGGCCCGATCGCCCAGGCCTTGATGGCACAGGCCGAGACGCTGTTCATGCGCCTGCCGCAGATCGAGGCACTCGAGGTGCTGGGCCTGAAGAACGCGGCCTGAAGCTAGCCGGCGCGCGCCCCCTTCAGTCCCGGGAGACGGCAAGCTGTTCCGTCTCCGCCGCCGGCGCCAGTCCCAGCACGATCGACAGCGTTTCCCGGCAGCGCCGGTAGACGCCGAACGCGGCGGCGGCGCCGTCGCAGGCATGGGCGCAGCGCATCGCGCCCCGATAATTCGCTTCGGCCAGGGGGGCTCCGCCGCCAGCGCGCGCGTACAGGTCCTGTGCCAGCTCCCATTCGCGCGCCCCTTCCAGCTGCTGCCCGAGCCTGGCGACGGCACCGGGAACAGGCTGCGCGCCCGCTCGCGCGGCACCAGGGTCCAGGCGTCGTCGATTCCTTCGCAGAAGGGGCCGCGGTACAGGTCGAGCAGTGCGCGGGCACGCTGCCGCAGGTCGGCGGGCGGGGTCGCGGCCCCGAGCGCGGGAAGCTCCTCGCACAGGCGGGCCAGCGCCGCCAGGTCGGACCACACCTGCGTTTGCGCCAGCACGATGCGCCCGCCCGACACCACGACCGCCTCGTCGCTTTGCAGCAGCCTGCGCAGCCGGTGCACGGTGACGTTCAGTGCCGACCTGGCGATGTCGGCATTGCCCCACAACTGCGCTACCAGCGCGCCCGGGCCTTGCCGCCCTCGCCGGCCGCCACCAGGTTCTTCAGCAGTGCCAGCGGCCGCTGCTGGGCCTTGCCTCCGGACGCCACGGGTGTCCCGTGCAGCGCCAGTTCGAAGGGGCCGAGCGTGCGTACCGTGACAGGCCAGGGCCAGCTTGCCGGCGCGCGCCGCGGCGCGGCCAGGCGCTGGCGTGACGATGGCGCGCACGTGTGCAGGCTCGATGCCGTGTTCCAGTGCCAGCGCTGCCACCCGGGCAGCCAGGCCCGCAAACATCGGAAACAGCGCCGTCGCCGCACGCGTGCGGTGCTGGCGCATGGCCGCGGCCATGTGCGCGCGCGCTTGGTCGGCCTGCTCCTGCGCGTCGGCGGCGCAGGCGTCGATGAACCCGCGCTCCTCGCGCAGCAGCAGGCCGTGCAGGCCGATGGCGGCGCCCAGGGCGCGCTCGTAGCATTGCGCCGCTTCGGCGAACTCCCCCGGCGGCGGCATGGCAGCCCCCGGGAAGGACTCGAAGCGTGCACGCTGCGCGGCCGGCAAGCCCGCGTCCACGCTCAGGCGCAAGGTATCGCGCGCGCTGTGCTGCGCACCCGCGAGGTCGCCGGAGAGCGCATGCCACCGGGCGTCGAGCGCGCTCCACTCCACGCGATCGGAAAGGTGCGCCGCTGCCAGCGCGGGCCGCAGGCGCGTCCACCCGGGGCGCGCGGCCGCCAGTTCGCCTGTGCCCAGCAGGTGGTGCATCTCGAGCGCCTGGCATAGCAGCGGGTCGACGCTGCCCTCGGTTACGATGCGCCGCGCGCTGCCGGCCGCCTGCCGGGCCTGGTCAATGTCGCCCGCCCGGCCGTACCAGCGCGCCACCCGCGCGTACCAGCGCGCCTGCTCCAGCGGACTGACGCCCGCGTCCTCCGCCGGCCCGCTCATCGCGGCAACCAGCGCATGCGCGCGCGCGCTGCCGCCTTCGGCATCGAAATAGCGCAGCAGGCAGGCCGCTGCCGCCAGCCGCGTGGACGCATCCTCGACCAGCGGCAGGGTCGCTTCGACACGGCGCGCGCAAGGGGGCAGCAGCGCCGAGGCGGGGTCCGCGTGCAGGAGCGCCGCCAGCAGGCGCGAATGGAGGGTCAGATCGATGCCCGGGTCGAGGCAGCCGAGGTCGATCCGCTCCAGGCTGTCCACCATGCGGGCCACCCAGTGCGGCAACGCGCTGCAGTCCGACCATTCGTCCTCGTAGCTGTCGAGGATTGCCGCCAGCGCCAGCAGGCAGGCCTCGCGGGCGCCGGCCTCCTCGAAGACACGTTCGGCCCGCGCCAGCATCCTGCGCGCATGCAGGGGCCGCACCTCGCGCAGCGATATGCCATGCCAGTACCAGAGCCAGGGCTCGGCGTCGACCAGGCCGGTGGGCAGCCAGCTCATCCAGAGGCGCCAGGCTTGCGCGCGCCCGCACCGCATCATGGCGGGAGCGCTGCGCAGCAGCAGCCGGGCGAGCGGCGCATGGGCATCGGCATCGCGGTACAGCGCGGCGGCCTCGTCGTACCGGCCGTGCCCCTCGGCGATGCCGGCGGCGCGTTCGATCAGCGCGCGGCGTTCGGCCTCGCCCAGCAGCGCCCGTGCCCGGTGCTGGAGGAATTCGCCGAACAAGGGGTGGAACACATAGCCTCCATCGGCGCCGCGCCGCTCGACGAACAGGTTGCGGCGGTACAGGTCTTCCAGCAAGCGCGCGGCGGCGGGGTCGCCGGTCAACTGCGCGGCATCGCTTCCCGGGCAGTTGGGCAGGCAGGACAGCTGCAGCAGCAGGTGCTGGGATCGGGCCGGCAGGCGATCGACGATTTCGCCGGCAAAGTAGCGAAACAGCGCATCGCGTCCATCAAGCGGCAGGCCCGGCTCGCAGCCGCTGGCGCCCAGGCTGCGCAGCATGGCGATGCCGACCGCCCAGCCGTCGGCGAGCCGCAGCCATTCCTGTGCGGGGGCCGATTCGTGCGCGCCCAGCCCCGCCAGCGCACGCGCTTCGTCCTCGTCCAGGCGCAAGGCGTCCCAGCCCAGCCGCGCAAGACGTCCTTCGAGTTCCATGCGCGCCAGGCGTGCCGGCGGCGCCTCGCGCCCGAGCGCGAGCACCGTCACCTGCGCCGGCACTTCGGCGAGGGCGGATGCGAGCAGTTCGCCGGCGCGGTCCCAGTCCGCCTCGTGCAGATTGTCGAGCACCAGCACGGTGCCGGGCGGCAGGCGCGCATAGAAAGTGCGGAAGTACGCGCGTGCGAGGCTCCCGCCCTTGTCCGCACGATGGCCGTACGTCCGGACCGGTCCCGCCAGCGCCAGGCCGCGCGCTGCTTCGTCGAGGAAGAAGAACAGCGTGGCGGGATCGGCGTCGCCGGCGTCGACCTGGAGCCAGATCGCAGGTGCCGCGATGCGCGCCAGGTAGCTGGCGGCGAGCGTGGTCTTGCCGGCGCCGGGCGGCGCGGCCAGCCAGATCACCGGATGGTCGCGGCGCAAGTCGTCGAGGAGGGCGAACAGGCGTGGGCGCGGCAGCGCCGCGTGCAGGCGCGGCGGCGTCAGCTTGGCGTAGGCCGGCAGGCGCTGCTGCCGCGTGTCCTGCCTCGTGTCCTGATGCCGCGGCCTGGCTGTCGTGAGGGTCGCGCGCCTGTCCATGTTTGCCTCTGTCGCTCCGTCGGATCGGGTCATGCATACTGGGAGGTATGCGTACCTGCGTGGGATAGTCTTGCGAAAGTTGTGTATACAATACACGATGCAGGGCCACCCTCGCACCATTGTATTGACGGAACCTATGGCAATTTTCAAGAAAGAGAACCTGGCCCGCGCGGGCAAGGATGACCACGCCCAGGACGAGCGGCACACCGTCATGGTGGTGGACGACATGGGGGCCAACGTCTCGGTCATGACGGCGATCCTGCGTCCCTGGTTCCACGTCGTCGAAGCCGGCGATGGCGAAGAAGCGCTGCGCCTGGTGCAGCAGCTGCCGGCCGGGGAGCAGCTCGCCTGCATCGTCAGCGACCACCGCATGCCGCGCATGTCGGGCGTGCAGCTGTTCGAGCGCACGCTCGCGCTGCAGCCGGCCACCCGGCGCGTGCTGGTGACCGCCTATATGGATGTCGACGCCATCGTCGACGCGATCAACAGGGGTGCCATCTACCGCTTCATCGCCAAGCCTTTCGATGCCGGCGACTTCCTGCTGGCAGTGCGCTGCGCGGTGGCCGCCTTCGAGGAAGAGCGCTGCCGGGCGGCCTACCAGGCAGCGCTGCGCGCCGCCATTGCGACGCTGCCCGAGGCGATCGCTACCCCCTGCTGACGCAGGCCGAAGCGGCCCGGCAACGACTGGCTGCGCTCGAGGCCGAGGCCCTGCTCCCCACGGATGGCCTGCCGCGGCGGCAGTGAACGCCGGAGAAACCCCGTTTCCCGATCCGTAATCCTTTTGTAAGCCAGGCCCCGGTAGAGTGCGGGCCGAGCGTATGGAGCGGGCTCCCGCCCTGCGTCCCGGCGCGCCGCGGCCCCGCTGCCCGCGGTCTCACAAGCAAAGGATACCGATGACCTTCCCTTCCGCCAGGCGCCTCGCCGCAGCGGGCGTGGCGTTCCTGTTCGCCGCAGCCGTACAGGCCGCCCCCGCCATCGTCGGCGCGCACATGGCCGCCCCCGGCGTGCTCGTGGTCGAACTGCAGACCGGTCCCGCCAACGAGGCCGGCGGCGCCGCGACCGGGCCCGACAGCCTGGACCTGGCGCCGGCGCACTGGCGCGTGAACGCCGAGGCGCCGCTCGCCATCAGCCACGGCTCCGCGCCCCACGACGAGGCGGCGGCGCTCGCCAAGTCCAGCCCGAACCTGTATCCGGTGACGGTGCGCCACAAGGTCTACCTGCGGATCGCCAAGGCCCTCCGGAAGGCCAGCAGGCCAGCATCCTCACGCCCTACGGCAGCACCGGCTTCGTGTTCGGCAAGCGCAGCACCTTCTGCGAATCGATCAAGGTCAACCAGGTCGGCTACAGCCGGCTGGCCACTTCGCGCTTCGCCAACTTCGGCGCCTGGCTGGGCGACGCCGGTGGCTGCGCCTGCCGAGCGCACCCGGCTACGAGGTGGTCGACGAGGGCAGCGGACGGGTGATCCTCGGCGCGCAGGGCGTCTACATGAAGGACGACACCGCCGTGACGCCGGCCAGCTCGGGCGAGCACGTGTATCGCCTGCGCCTGGACGCCGTGCCGGAGGGCGGCCCCTATTTCGTCGCGGTGCCGGGCTGCGGACGTTCGCGCCCCTTCGCCGTCGGCGACGAGGCCAGCCGCAAGATCGCCTATGTGATGGCGCGCGGGATGTACCACCAGCGCTGCGGTATGGCGCTGACCGCGCCCTACACCCGGTTCACGCGCGCGCTCTGCCATGCGCAGGTGGCCGATACCCGCACGCCGTGGGTGGCGACGCCGTCGATTTCGGTGCCGCCGGCGATGGCGATGGCGCCGATAAAGGGCGGACACCACGACGCCGGCGACTTCGACCGGCGGCCAATGCACACCATCATCCCCATCCTGATGCTGTCGTATTTCGAAGCGGTGCCTGGCCACTTCATCGACCGCCAGTACAACATCCCGGAATCGGGCAACGGCATCCCCGACTTCCTCGACGAAGCCCTGTGGGCCGTGCTGGGCTGGGAAAACCTGCAGGTGTCGGACCCGCGCGATCCGCAATACGGCGGCGTACGCGCCGGCACCGAGACCAACGGGCATCCGGCCTATGGCCTGCACAGCGCCGCGAACGACCCGGGCCGCTACGGCACCGGGCCGTGACCGAGGAAGTGACGGCACTGTCGGCGGGGATCTTCGCGCACGCCTCACGCATGCTGCGCCCGTATGACCCCGCGCGTGCCGATGCCCTGCCTGGCTGGCGCGCCCGCGCGCCTGGACTTACCTGGCAAGGACGGCCGACGTCAAGGCGGCGCGCACGCGCTTCATGTACCCGGCGCTGCAGCTCTACCTGGCCACGGGAGAGACCGGCTACCACACGCTGTTCAAGGCCTCAGCGCAAGCCATCGTCGCCGGCACCGGGGCATGGCCCGAGCAGTACCTGCCCGGCAACAGCTCGGCCAGCGCGCAGACCGCGCACTTCAGCAGCTACCTCCTGCAGCAGGCAGGCCGGTCGACGCGTCCCTGGCGGCAGCGCTCAGGGGCGCGTCCTCCACTTCGCCGATAGCGGCAGCTACGCGGGGCCGGCACCGGAGACCCAGGCCTATCCGCAGGGCGCGACCCGCTTCATCGCCTGGGGCGCGGCGACGACGCAGGGCAAGTATGCCGACGTGTATGCGTTCGCCTCGCTGTTGACGAACGACGCGGCGAAGCGCCAGGCTTACCTCGACGCGGTCAGCCAGTACGCCGACTTCGCGCTGGGCCTCAATCCCCTGGGCCGCTCCTTTGTCACCGGCCTGGGCGCCGACGTCGTGCAAAGCCCGACCCACCTCGACTCTTATTTCACGAAGGCCGGCCTGTCCGATGGCGTCTCGTCCGAGCATGTGGGCAAACCGATCGGCAACGTGCCGGGCATCGTCGTGTTCGGCCCGACCGAAGGGCGCAGCGGCGCCGCCTACCAGACGGCGGTGAGCAACAAGGTCTATCCGCGCTGGGAATCGCTGCCCGGGCTGCGACGCTGGGCCGATGGCTGGTCCCTCATCAACGGCAACGAGTTCAGCACCTGGGAAACGATGGTCTGGAACGTGGCGATGCACGGCTTCCTGTACGACGCCGGCAAGGACCCGAATGCCCGCCTGCTGCCGGGCGAATGCACGGGCAGCGCGCCGGCGGCGCAGACGCGCCAGCTGGCCTGCCCGGCGGGACAGGCCGGCGGCATCGCCCGGGAACGGCGTGCCAGCTGCGTCGGCAGCGGCTGGATCGTGGGCAGCTGGCAGACCGTCGCCGACAGCTGCAGTGCGCCGCCCGCGTCCGCACAATGCACGGTCGGCAGCAATGGCAGCATCCTCCTGGCCAGGCTGCCGGCGAAGCTCGTGTGCGTGCAGCGGGTCGATACCGGGGCGCAGCAGCGCGTGGCCGAGGGCAAGGCTGCGTTCGCCGCCCCGCCCGCCGCGCCCGGGGTGACGGTGTATGGTTTCAGCGGGATCAACCAGTACGGCGCCTGCGTCGACAAGGTGACGCAGATGAGCTGCGCGGCGGCGAAGCGCTGAACGGCGTTGGCGGCGACGCCGGCACGGCGCGGGCACGGGGCGCCCATCCCCGTTGGGGCAGGGGCGGGCTCCCCCTGCGGCGCCCTCAGGGCTCTCCGTATCCTCCCCCGCCCGGCGTCTCGATGACGAACACATCGCCCGCCGCCATCTCGACCTTGCCAATGTGACCCACCTGCTCGACCCGGCCATCCGCGCGCTCGACCCTGTTCACGCCACGCGCACCCGGCGCGCCGCCGGCCATGCCGAAGGGCGCGTGAATGCGGTTGTTCGACAGGATGGCCGCCGTCATCGGTTCCAGGAAGCGCAATGCGCGCACGCCGCCATTGCCCCCATGCCAGCGCCCGGCGCCGCCCGAGCCTTCGCGAATCGCGTAGCTCTCCAGGCGCACGGGGAAGCGGAACTCGAGGATTTCCGGGTCGGTCAGGCGCGAATTGGTCATGTTGGTCTGCACGACGTCGGTGCCGTGAAAGCCTGGTCCCGCACCGCTGCCGCCGGAGATGGTCTCGTAGTACTGATAGCGCGCGTTCCCGAAGGTGAAGTTGTTCATCGTGCCCTGGGACGCGGCCAGCACGCCGAGCGCGCCGTACAGGGCGTTGGTGATGCAGGTCGAGGTCTCCACGTTGCCCGACACCACCGAGGCCGGATAATGGGGGTTGAGCATCGAGCCGGGCGGGATGATCACTTCCAGGGGTTTCAGGCAGCCGGCGTTGAGCGGGATCTCGTCGTCGACGAGCGTGCGGAACACGTACAGGACCGCCGCCATGCACACGCTCGAGGGCGCGTTGAAGTTGTTCGGCAGCTGGCTTGACGTGCCCGTGAAATCGATGCGGGCGCTGCGCGCTTCCCGGTCTACCGTGATGGCGACCACAATGCGCGCGCCGTTGTCGAGTTCCACCGTATAGGCGCCGTCCTGCAGTGCCGTGATCACGCGCCGCACCGCCTCCTCGGCATTGTCCTGCACGTGGCCCATGTAGGCGCGCACCACGTCCAGGCCGAAATGCGCGACCATGCGCCGCAGCTCTTCGACGCCCTTCTGGTTGGCCGCCGCCTGGGCGCGCAGGTCCGCCAGGTTCTGGTCCGGGTTGCGCGCCGGGTAGCGCGCGCCCGTCAACAGCGCGCGCATCTCGTCTTCCTTCAGCACGCCGTCGACACCATCGACCAGCTTGACGTTGTCCAGCAAAACGCCCTCTTCCTCGATGTGGGTGGAATCGGGCGGCATCGAACCGGGGGTGGTGCCGCCGATATCGGCGTGGTGGCCGCGCGAGCCGACGTAGAACAGGATTTCCTGTCCGGCCTCGTCGAACACGGGCGAGATTACCGTCACGTCGGGCAGGTGGGTGCCGCCGTTGTAGGGGTCGTTGAGCACATAGACGTCGCCGGCGCGCATACGGCCGGCATTCGCCCGCATCACGGATTTGATGCTCTCGCCCATCGAGCCCAGGTGCACCGGCATGTGCGGGGCATTCGCGACCAGGCTGCCGGCCGCATCGAAGATCGCGCAGCTGAAGTCCAGGCGCTCCTTGATGTTGACCGAGTAGGCCGTGTTCTGCAGGCGCAGGCCCATCTGCTCGGCAATCGACATGAACAGGTTGTTGAAGATCTCCAGCATGACCGGATCGGCCGTAGTGCCCATGGCCTGCCTTGCCGGCAGCGCTTCCACGCGCGTGAGCACGAGGTGGTCGTAGGGCGTGACTTGCGCCTGCCAACCCGCCTCCACCACGGTGGTGGCGTTCTTCTCGGCGACGATGGCCGGTCCCTTGACACAATCGCCCGGCCGCAGGTCGGCACGGCGGTAGATGGCGGTGCCCTGCCAGGCGCCGGCGCCGAACATCGGCACCCGCTCGGCTGCCTGCGGCGCGGCGCTGCGTCGGGACGCCGGGGCGACGCCCTCCGGTGGCGCATCCGAGCGGCCCGTGGCTTCCACCGATACCGCCTCCACGATCAATGCCCGTCCCGGCATCAGGAAAGAGAAGCGGCGCCGGTAAGCCTCTTCGAATTGCGCCGCCATCGCAGCCGCGCTGCCGAAGTCCACGATGAGCGCCGAGTCGGTGCCCGGTAGCGCAGGTGCGCGCGCCTCAGGACCTCGATGCGGGCGGCGTCCACCCCTGCTGGAGGAGTTCCTCGCGCGCCCGCGGCAAGCGCATCGAGGCGGCGTGCCAGCGACGCGACGGTGTCCTCGCCCAGCGTCTCCTCCACCGCCTGTTCGCGCATCGCGCCCTGGTCGGCCAGCCCATGCCGTAGGCCGACAGCACGCCGGCCAGGCTGTGGACGAACACGGTCTTCATGCCGAGGGCGTCGGCCACCAGGCAGGCATGCTGGCCGCCGGCGCCGCCGAAGCTGGTGAGCGCATAGTCGGTGACGTCGTGGCCGCGCTGGACCGAAATCTGCTTGATGGCGTTGGCCATGTTGCCGACGGCGATCTGGATGTAGCCCTCGGCCACCTGCTCGGGCGAGCGTACGTCGCCGGTGGCCGCTTCGATTTCGCGCGCCAGGGCGGCGAAACGCTCGCGCACCACGGCGACATCAAGGGGTTCGTCCCCGTTCGGTCCGAACAGGTGCGGGAAGTGCCGCGGCTGGATCTTGCCCAACATGACATTGCAGTCGGTGACGGTCAGCGGGCCGCCGCGGCGGTAGCAGGCCGGCCCCGGGTTGGCGCCGGCGCTGTCGGGGCCGACCCGATAACGGCTGCCGTCGAAGTGGAGGATCGAGCCGCCGCCGGCCGCTACCGTGTGGATGCTCATCATCGGCGCGCGCATGCGCACGCCCGCCACCTGGGTCTCGAACACCCGTTCATAGTCTGACAAATGCGCACCCGCAAAATGCGAGACGTCGGTCGAGGTACCGCCCATGTCGAAGCCGATCACGCGCTCGAAGCCCGCCAGGCGCGCCGTGCGCACCATGCCGACGATACCGCCGGCGGGGCCGGACAGGATGCTGTCCTTGCCCTGGAAGGCGCGCGTCGGTCAGGCCGCCGTTCGACTGCATGAACTGCAGGCGCACCCCGGGCAGTTCAAGCGCCACCTGGTCGACGTAGCGGCGCAGGATGGGCGACAGGTAGGCGTCCACCACGGTGGTGTCGCCGCGGGCGACCAGCTTCATCAGGGGACTCGCCTCGTGCGAAGTCGAGACCTGCGTAAAGCCGATCGTGCGCGCGATCTGCGCCAGCGCCCTTTCGTGGGCGGTGTAGCGGTAGCCGTGCATCAGCACGATGGCCAGGCTGCGCGTGCCGCCGTCGTACACCGCCTGCAGCGCGGGCGCGCGGCGGCGGCATCGAGTGCCTGCACGACCTCGCCATGGGCGCCGACGCGCTCGTCGACTTCCACTACCTCGCCGTAAAGCAATTCGGGCAGCACGATGTGGCGGTCGAACAGGCGCGGGCGGTTCTGGTAGGCGATGCGCAGCGCGTCGCGAAAGCCGCGCGTGATCGCCAGCGCCGTGCGCTCGCCCTTGCGCTCGAGGAGCGCATTCGTCGCCACGGTGGTCCCCATCTTGACGGCCTCGATGCGGGCCACAGGCACGGGCTCTTGCTCGGACACCCCCAGCAGGTGGCGGATGCCGGCGACGGCCGCGTCGCGGTACTGTTCCGGATTTTCCGACAGCAACTTGTGCGTCACGAGCTGCCCGTCGGGGCGCCGGCCCACGATGTCGGTAAAGGTGCCGCCGCGGTCGATCCAGAACTGCCAATCCATTGTGTATCCTCGTGCTGGTGGAAAGTAGAAATTGCGTGCGCTTATTGTATGCGTCCGCTTCCGCATTCGTTGCCCGGGCCTGAAGTTTTTGCCAATTGTATTCACGCTGAGGCCCAAAATTGGCGAGAATGCATGCCTAGCCATGTGAATCGGAGTGAGGATGGGAAGTAGTCTATACAGCGTGGCCCAGGTGCGCGCAATCGAAGCGGGCCTCGCGCCCCAGGTCGAACAGGGGAGCCTGATGCGCCAGGCCGGGCGCGCCGCAGCAAGCCTCGTGCTGGAACGCTTCGGGGACGTGAAGAGCAAACCGGTGCTGGTGCTGGCCGGTCCCGGCAACAACGGCGGCGACGCCCTCGAGCTGGCGGCCAACCTGAGCGAAGCCGGGGTCGACGTCGTGGTGCTGCACCTGGCCGGCAGCGGCACGCCGACTCCCGAAGCGGCGCAGGCCTTGACGCGCGCCCGCGCCAGCAATTCCAACTTCGCCGACGTGGCGCCCGACGTGCGCGACTGGGCGCTGGTGGTCGACGGCCTGTTCGGCATCGGCCTGGCGCGTCCGCTGGAAGGCCGCTACCGCGAGCTGGTGCTCGCGGTCGCCTTCCTGCGCTGCCCGGTGCTGGCGCTGGACGTGCCGAGCGGGCTCGATGCCGATACCGGCGCCGTGGTCGGCCCCGCAGGCGTGGCCGTGCGCGCGACCCACACCATCACCTTCATCGCCGACAAGCCTGGCCTGCACACGGCTGAAGGACGCGAGCACGCGGGCGCGGTCGTGGTCGATGCACTGGGGACGGACCCGGAAGCGTTCGAGCTGCCGCGCGCGCGCCTGGCCAGCCCTGGCCTCTTTGCAGCGCAGCTGGTGCCGCGCCGGAGCAACGCGCACAAGGGCGAGTATGGCGACGTCGCCGTGCTTGGCGGCGCGCATGGCATGGTCGGCGCGGCGGTGCTGGCGCGCGCGCGGCGCGCTGTACGGCGGCGCCGGCCGCGTGTTCGCGGTGACGATCGATGCTGCAGACCCGGTGCCAATGCCGCTCTGGGACAGCAGCCAGCCCGAACTGATGTTCCGTCCCTCGGGCTCCTTCGACATCGGCGGCCGCGTGCTGGTACTCGGGCCGGGCATGGGAGATTCGAACGAAGCGATGCGCGTGCTGGGCCACGGCATCGATGCCGCGCAGCCGATCGTCGTCGACGCCGATGGCCTGAACCTGATCGCCGCCAGCGCCGAGCTGGGAACGCGCGTGTCGCGCCGCCGCGCCGAGACCATCCTCACGCCCCATCCGCTGGAAGCGGCGCGCCTGCTCGGCAGCAGCGCCGCCGAGGTGCAGGCCGACCGCCTGGCCGCGGCGCGCGACCTGGCGCGGCGCATGCAGGCCGTCGTCGTGCTCAAGGGTGCGGGAACGGTGCTGGCGCGGCCGGATGGCGAAGTCGTGATCAACCCGACCGGCAACCCCGGCCTGGCGACCGGCGGCAGCGGCGACGTACTGGCAGGCGTCTGCGGCGCCCTGCTGGCGCAGGGGTGGCCCGCCTGGGAGGCGGCAATGGGTGCGGTCTGGATGCATGGCGCGGCGGCTGACCGCCTGGTGGACGCCGGCGTCGGCCCGATCGGGATGACGGCCGGCGAATTGCCCGCCGCCGTCAGGCAGACCCTGAACGACCTCGTGGCAGGCCGCTTGCCGGTGGCGTAGGGTGCGCGGCTCCACCCGGCCGTCCGCATCTACGCACCGTACGCGCCGCTCACGCGTTCAATACGGCCCGCGCTACGGCGCCCTGTCACGACGCCGGGTGGAACAACCCGGCACCACCATCTTCAGACGAGGCGCCCCGCCGCAATCGTAATCGTCCGCCCGCAGCGTGCCGCCATCGCCGGATCGTGCGTCACCAGCACAAGGGTCGACCCACGCTCGCGATTGAGCTCGAACATCAGCCCGATGACCGCTTCGCCGGTGGTGGCATCCAGGCTGCCCGTCGGCTCGTCCGCAAACAGCAAGGGTGGCTCGGTAACAAAAGCACGCGCCAGGGCCACGCGCTGCTGCTCGCCGCCGGACAGGTATTTCGGATAGTGGCGCAGGCGGCTGGCAAGCCCCACCCGGCCGAGCATCGCTTCGGCCTTGGCGCGCGCCTCGCCGTCGCCACGCAGTTCAAGCGGCAGCATCACGTTCTCAACCGCGGTCAGGTGCGGCAGCAGCTGGAAGGACTGGAACACGAAGCCGAGCTTGGCCATGCGGAAGGCGGCGCGACCGTCTTCGTCGAGCGCGAAGATGTCGGTGCCATCGAGCAGCACACGGCCGCTGCTGGGCGTGTCGAGCCCGGCCAGCAAACCGAGCAGCGTCGACTTGCCGGAACCGGACGCGCCCACGATGGCAAGCGTCTCGGCCGGTTGCACGGTAAAATCGACACTGTGCAGGATGGTGAGTTCGCCGCTGGCGTCCGCCACCCGCTTCGACAGCCCCGCCACCTCGATCGCGGCCGGTTGGCCCGCCGCGGCGGTGGTCGTATTTTTATAGCCCTCGGGATTATCACGCATGCTTGCCATTTTCAAGAAATTGTCTGTCGGTGCGCTCATGTTGGCCGCGTCGGCGAGCGCTTATTCTGCACCAAAAACCGTATTGGTGTTGGGCGATAGCCTCTCGGCCGAATATGGCCTTGCACGGGGCGCGGGCTGGGTCGCCCTGCTCGAACAGAAGCTGCAGCGCGAGAAGATCGACGCGCGCATCGTCAACGCCAGCATCAGCGGCGAAACCACCAGCGGCGGACGCGCACGCCTGCCGGCCCTGCTCGATCAGCACAAGCCACAGATCGTCGTCATCGAACTCGGGGCGAACGATGGCCTGCGCGGCCTGGCCGTGGCGGCGGCAGAAAACAACCTGCGCCAGATGATCAATCTGTCGCAGAAGAAGGAGGCGAAAGTCATGTTGGTTGGCATGCGCATGCCGCCGAACTATGGCCGCGCATACACCGAACGCTTCTTCGGCATGTACAAGGTGCTGGCCACCGAATACAAGGCGCCGCTGGTGCCCTTCATGCTCGAAGGCGTGGCCGACAAGCCGGCGCTGTTCCAGGCCGACCGCCTGCACCCGACCGCGCAGGCGCACCCGATTATCCTCAATAACATCTGGCCGACCTTCTCGAACCTGATCAAATCACGATGAAATACCCTGCCGTACTGAGCTTCGCCGACATCCTGCCCGACCTGGGCACGTTCGATACCATCATCGATGCCCGCAGCGAAGGCGAGTTCGCCCTCGACCACCTGCCCGGCGCGATCAATTGCCCGGTCCTCGACAACGAGGAGCGCATTCGCGTCGGCACCCTCTACAAGCAGGTTGGATCCTTCGAGGCGAAAAAGCTCGGCGCGGCACTGGTGGCACGCAACATCGCGCGCCACCTCGAGACCGAGTTCGCCGACAAGCCGCGCGACTGGAAGCCACTGGTGTATTGCTGGCGCGGGGGCAACCGCAGCGGCTCGCTGGCGCATATCCTCGCGAAAATCGGCTGGCCGGTGGTGCAGCTCGATGGCGGCTACAAGGCCTACCGGGCCCACGTCAGCGGCGCCCTGGAGAACCCGCCGGCGCTGCATTACCGCGTCATCTGCGGTACCACCGGCAGCGGCAAGAGCCGGCTGCTCGAGACCCTGGACGGCATCGGCGCCCAGGTGCTCGACCTCGAGCGGCTGGCGGCCCACCGCGGCTCGGTGCTGGGACACCTGCCGAACGAGCCGCAACCTGGCCAGAAGATGTTCGAAACGCGCATCTGGGACAAGCTGCGCCACTTCGATCCGGCAAAGCCCGTGTTCGTGGAGTCCGAGAGCAAGAAGGTCGGCAACCTGCGCGTGCCCGACGCCGTGATGGAACGCATGCGCGCCTCTCCCTGCATCGCCCTGCAGCTGTCACGCCCGAACCGCGTGCGGCTGCTGATGGAAGACTACAGCCACTTCGCGGGCGACGCCCGGGCGCTCAATGGCCAGCTCGATCACCTGGTGCAGCTGCATGGTCGCGCCCGCATCGACGCCTGGCATGCGCTCGCCAACAGCGGCGCCATGCCGGAACTGGTGGACCAGCTGCTGGTGGAGCACTACGATCCGGCCTACCTGCGCTCGATCGACCGCAATTTCGTGCAGGTTGGGCGCGCGCAGGTGCTCGCGCTGGCGGACATCGCGCCCGCGGATTTTCTTGCGGCTGCAAGAACGCTGCACGCCGGTTAAAACGGCGTCGGCGCAGGCCGCCGGCGCCGTCCCTGCGCGCTCGCCCTGGATAACCGGTCCTGATTGAAACCATCGGCGTCAAGGATGCCGCGTAGGCAAGCCGGGCCGCAATAGCGGCCTTCCTCCCTGCTCTCCCTCTCCGGCAATCCCCGTCGCGCGCCGCGCAGCCCATCGGGCCCGATTGAACGCGTGGACGGCGCAAGCGTCTGCTCTACGCAGCTGATGGCGGTTTCGCCGTCCACCCTGCGGCAGGTCGCTGTCCATCATGGCGCTGTAGAACGTAAAAAAACCCGGCAGCTCGCGCAACCGGGTTTTTCTTCGAGCGGGCCTGGGCTTACTCGGTCTTCGCCGCTTCCTGGCCGGCAGCGACATTGATCTTCGCCTTGGACTTGGCCTTGATCGCTTCCACGAAGTTGTACAGCTCGGCTTCGCCGATCAGGCGGCCGATCTGCTCGGCTTCCTGGGCGCGGCGGGCCTGGTCTGGCTGGGCCGGCTGCGACACCTTGCCGATGCGGTAGACGGCGTAGCCGCTACCCGGCACGTCGACACCGACATAGGCCGGCAGCTTCGTCACGTCGGCCTTGAAGACGGCCATGGCGCCTGCCGGGTTGATCGTCGGCTCCTTGGTGCGCGACACGACCTTGACCTCGCCGAAGCCGGCTGCGTCGCCGGACGCCTTGGCGGCAGCCATTTTCGCTTCGCCTGCCTGGCGGGCCAGGCGCAGCGCTTCTTCCATGGTCACGCGCTGGCGGATTGCAGGCTCGACTTCGGCGAGCGGACGCTTCGTCGCCGGCTTGAATTCGGCCACGCGGCCGGCGATCAGCACAGCCGGCGCCACTTCGACGGCTTCGGTATTGCGCTTGTTCTTGATCGAATCGGCCGAGTACAGCGCGTTCAGGAACTTCTCGTTGTTGTACGGCGCCTCGCCCAGGGCCGGATTCGGCTTGCGGGTCAGGTTCTCGACGGTCTGGATCTTCAGGCCCAGCTTGTCCGCCGCCGGCTTGAGGCTATCGGACTGCTCGTAGACGATGTCGTTCAACTGCTCGGCCAGTTCGCCATATTTCTTCGACAGCCTGGCTTTCTTGAGTTCGCCGGCGATTTCTTCGCGTGCCGCCTCGAGGGGCTTCTGCGCGGCCGGCTTGATGGCGGTGACCTTCAGGATGTGGAAACCGAATTCGGAAGCGACGATGCCGCTGACTTCGCCTTCTTTCAGGCCATAGATCGCTTCTTCGACGGCCTTGCCGAAGACGCCTTCGCCAGGTTTCACGACGCCGATGTTGCCGCCCTGGGCTGCCGACTCGGGATCCTGCGACTGTTTCGCGGCGATGGCGGCGAAGTCGGCCGGGTTCTTGCGCACCTCGGCCAGCACGGTTTCGGCGCGTGCACGGGCAGCGGCTTCTTCGGCGGGCTTGGCACCCTGTGCCTTGGTAATCAGGATGTGGCTGGCGGTACGCTCTTCAGGCGTCGTGAAACGCTTCTGGTTGGCCTTGTAGAACTGGGCCACTTCGGCGTCGGTGACGGCGACCTGGCTTTCGACGGCGGCCGCGTCGAGCACGACGTATTCGGCCTTCACCTGCTCGGGAATGGCGAACAGGTTGGCGTTCTTGTCGTAGAAGGCCTTGACCATGGCGTCGGTGACTTTCACCTGCGGCAGGAACTGCGCGATCGGGAACATCAGTTCCTGGACTTCCCGTTCCTGGTCGTTGATACTCGAGACGCGCGCGGCAACCGAGCGTGGCGCGAAGGCCGTGGACTGAACGGAGCCGGCAAGCTGCTGGATCGCCATGTCGCGGCGCATGCGCTCTTCGAACACGACCGGATTCATGTTCTGGGCGGCCAGTGCCGCCTTGTACTGGTCGGTGTCGAAGCTGCCGTCAGGCTTGCGGAATCCGGTCAAGTCCATGATGCGCTTCGCCAGGGCCTGGTCCGTCACGGTCAGGTGACTACGGGCCAGCTCGGCGCCGACGGCACGCTCGGCCACCAGGTTTTCGAGTACGTCGCGCTTGGCTTGCGGGGTGTCGAACTTCTTCTGGTCGAACTGCGCGCCCATCTGGGCGCGCGCCTGGTCGATCTGCGCGCGCTGGGCCTCGTCCCACTCCTGCTGGGTGATATTGCGGCCTTCCACGGTGGCGACGCCGGCAGCGCTGTCGCCGCGGTTCTGGTAGCTCTCGACGCCGACCAGCACGAACGAGGGAATGATCAGCAGCAGAAGCAGGAGCTGCAACACGCGCTTGTTATTACGTACGAAATCAAACATGGTCAACCAATCACTTTGGCAATGGCTACAAAGCACAAGTTAAAAAAAAAGGCGAACTCGCGTTCGCCTCTTCTCTGAGGCGCCACACTGGCGCCACACACTACTATTCCGGAAGCGATAAGATGGACTCGCCGACCTTCCGCCGGGACAACATGCTTATCACTTTGAATCTGGCGGAGCGGACGGGGCTCGAACCCGCGACCCCCGGCGTGACAGGCCGGTATTCTAACCAACTGAACTACCGCTCCAAATTCTGTGTATTTTTCGACGGAGCGGACAAAGCACCCTGCACGGGAACACATGTCTTTCCAAATCGGTGGCGGAGCGGACGGGGCTCGAACCCGCGACCCCCGGCGTGACAGGCCGGTATTCTAACCAACTGAACTACCGCTCCACAAATACTTGGTATTACCTCATCCTGGCGGCATACGCTTCCAGGATGTTTCCTCTGCGTGTCATCGCAGAGAAGGCATTAGTTTACAGCATCTTTTAACGCTTTACCAGCCTTAAATTTTGGAACCTTTGCTGCCTTGATCTTGATTGGTTCCTTGGTGCGCGGATCGCGGCCGGTACGGGCAGCGCGTTCGCCAACAGTGAACGTGCCGAAACCGACCAGGGTCACGCTGTCATTGTTCTTCAGGGTGTTCGTCACCGCTTCGATCATCGCGTCCAGGGCGCGCGTCGCCGACGCCTTGGTAATGTCCGCGGACTTCGCGATTTCTTCGATCAGTTCTGTCTTGTTCACTCGTATCCTCTTGTCGTTCTGGCGCGGCGGCGCTGCGCCTTCCTGCAAAAAACTGCAACGGCGTATTAAACAAGGGCGATTTGCTTCTGTCAAGCAACATTGTTACCGATCTGCTTACACGTTGCGGCTCTGGTACTCCATGCAGGCCAAATAATTGGCAATTGGCATGCAAGAAAAGCTGGGGTCAGGTCTGACATTTGGACACGAACTCTGCTATTGCACGCTTTCGTCGATGCCTGGCGACCAGTTATCAAAGCGTCTTGCGAACGGCACGCGAGCCGTCACGCACTGTCGTGATCCGTTGTCATGCCCCTAATGTCGAGTCTGTGTCCGAATGTCAGACCTGACCCCAGGTTTTCCAAACGGGAGAGACAAAAAAAGGCGCCCGAAGGCGCCTTTCCATTCCTGGTACCAACGTCGATTAGTGCTTGACGACGTCGCCCTGCCCTTCGCTCGAAGGCGCTGGGGCAACGGATACGGCCGGTACCTCGACCAGCGCTTGCGGCTGCCGTTCCAGAGCCACTTCCAGCACCTTCTCGATCCAGCGCACCGGCACGATCTCGAGCTTGTTCTTGACGTTGTCCGGAATCTCGGCCAGGTCCTTCACGTTCTGCTCGGGGATCAAGACCGTCTTGATGCCGCCGCGATGCGCCGCCAGCAGTTTCTCCTTCAGGCCGCCGATCGGCAGCACTTCACCGCGCAGCGTGATCTCCCCCGTCATCGCCACGTCGGCGCGCACCGGGATACCGGTGAAGGCCGAGACCAGCGCCGTCGTCATGCCGATACCGGCGGACGGACCGTCCTTCGGCGTCGCGCCTTCCGGCACGTGGATGTGGATATCGCTCTTCTCGAAGGCTTCCGCCTTGATGCCGAAACGCTGGGCGCGGCTGCGAACCACGGTGCGTGCCGCTTCGATCGACTCCTTCATCACGTCGCCCAGGGTACCGGTGCGGATGATGGCGCCCTTGCCAGGCACGTTCACGGCTTCGATCGTCAGCAGGTCGCCGCCGACTTCCGTCCACGCCAGACCGACCACCTGGCCGACCTGGTTATCCTTCTCGGCCACGCCGAAGTCGTAGCGGCGCACGCCCAGGAACTTGTCCAGGTTCTTGCCGTTGACGACCACCGCCTTTTCGCTCTTCTTCAGGAGCAGCATCTTGACGACCTTGCGGCAGATCTTCGAGATTTCACGCTCGAGCGAACGAACGCCGGCTTCGCGGGTGTAGTAGCGGATGATGTCGCGGATGGCCGACTCTTCCACCTTGATCTCGCCTTCCTTCAGGCCGTTCGCCTTGACCTGCTTCGGCAGCAGGTAGCGCTGGGCGATGTTGGTCTTCTCGTCTTCGGTGTAACCCGACAGGCGAATGACTTCCATCCGGTCCAGCAGTGCCGGCGGGATGTTGAACGAGTTCGAGGTGGCCACGAACATCACGTCCGACAGGTCGAAGTCCACTTCCAAGTAGTGGTCCGAGAACGTGTGGTTCTGTTCCGGGTCCAGCACCTCGAGCAGGGCCGACGACGGGTCGCCGCGGAAGTCCGCACCCATCTTGTCGATTTCATCCAGCAGGAACAGCGGATTGCGCACGCCTACCTTGGCCAGGGACTGCAGCACCTTGCCCGGCATCGAGCCGATGTAGGTACGACGGTGGCCGCGGATCTCGGCTTCGTCGCGTACGCCGCCCAGCGCCATGCGCACGAACTTGCGGTTCGTCGCGCGGGCGATGGACTGGCCGAGCGAGGTCTTACCCACGCCCGGAGGGCCGACGAAGCACAGGATCGGGGCCTTGAGCTTGTCGACGCGCTGTTGCACCGCGAGATACTCGAGGATGCGTTCCTTGATCTTGTCCAGGCCATAGTGCTCGGCTTCGAGCACTTTTTCGGCGTTCGACAGGTCGTTGACGACCTTCGACTTCTTCTTCCATGGCAGCGACACCAGGGTGTCGATGTAGTTGCGCACGACGGTGGCTTCCGCCGACATCGGCGACATCAGTTTCAGCTTCTTGATTTCGGCGGTGGCCTTGTCAAGGGCTTCCTTCGGCATCTTGGCGGCGATGACCTTCTTCTCGAGCTCGTCGATATCGGCACCGTCTTCGCCTTCGCCCAGTTCCTTCTGGATCGCCTTGACCTGTTCGTTCAGGTAATACTCGCGCTGCGACTTCTCCATCTGGCGCTTGACGCGGCCACGGATGCGCTTTTCCACTTGCAGGATGTCGAGTTCGCCTTCCAGCTGGCCGAGCAGGTGCTCGAGGCGCTTGGCGACGTTGAAGATTTCCAGGATGACCTGTTTTTGCTCGAGCTTCAGAGGCAGGTGCGCCGCAACGGTATCGGCCAGGCGGCCGGCGTCGTCGATGCCAGCGAGCGAAGCGAGGATCTCGGGCGGGATCTTCTTGTTCAGTTTGACGTATTGGTCGAACTGCTGGACGATCGCACGGCGCATCGCCTCGACTTCGGAATCGTCACCGATTTCCGAATGCAGCGGGGTCAGCTCGGCGACGAAGTGCGTGGCACCATCGCTGATGCTGTCAATTCGGGCACGCTGGGCGCCTTCCACGAGCACCTTCACGGTGCCGTCGGGCAGCTTCAGCATTTGCAGGATGTTCGCGACACAGCCGATTTCGTAAATATCCGCGGCGGAAGGTTCGTCCTTGGCGGCAGCTTTTTGGGCGGCCAGCATAATGCTCTTGCCCTGCTCCATCGCAGCTTCAAGCGCCTTGATCGATTTCGGGCGGCCAACGAACAGCGGTATCACCATATGGGGAAACACGACCACGTCGCGCAACGGCAGGAGGGGCAGCGTCGTTTGCTCGGTTAATTTCGAAGTTGTCATGGCATACCTTATAAAAATCGTGTAACGGATGTTGGGCGTACACGGTTAAATCTCAAGACCGGCCAAAGATATTTTCTGCGAGTAAAAAACTTAAGTCGCAAATGCAATCTGGTCGTTCCAATAAAAGCCCCGTTCTGAAATAAAAAAGCCACTGCGTGACGCGGCGTCACGAGTGGCTTTTCGGTTGAAGCCGGATGCTTTTATTGAGGTAAATTGTACCGCCAAGCATCCCGCGCACAAGCCTTTTTGTGGTTTCCGCGCGGAATTTTTTAATTTTCTCCGGAGGCTTTTGCGGTTTCGCTGTAAATCAGCAAAGGTTTGGCACCATTTGTGATCGTATTTTCATCGATCACGACCTTGACGACGTTTTGCTGATTAGGCAATTCGTACATCACGTCGAGCAGCGCGTGTTCCAGAATGGAACGCAGACCGCGTGCGCCGGTCTTGCGTGCCAATGCTTTCTTGGCAATCGCGTGCAATGCGGCTGGGCGAATTTCGAGTTCCGCGCCTTCCATTTCCAGCAGTTTCGAATACTGCTTGATCAGCGCATTCTTCGGCTCGATCAGAATCTGGATCAGTGCTTCTTCCGTCAATTCATTCAGCGTAGCAACGACAGGCAGACGGCCAACGAGTTCCGGAATCAGACCGAACTTGATCAGGTCTTCCGGCTCGGCTTCCATCATGATTTCGCTGTTCGAACGCTGGGTGCTGCTTTTCACGCTGGCTGCGAAACCGATGCCGCCCTTTTCCGAACGGTTCTGCACGATCTTCGCCAGGCCATCGAAAGCGCCACCGCAGATGAACATGATGTTGGTCGTGTCGATCTGGACGAAATCCTGGTTCGGGTGCTTGCGCCCGCCTTGTGGCGGCACCGAGGCCATCGTGCCTTCGATGAGTTTCAGCAACGCCTGCTGCACGCCTTCGCCGGACACGTCGCGGGTGATCGACGGGTTGTCGGACTTGCGCGAAATCTTGTCGATCTCATCGATGTAGACGATGCCGCGCTGGGCCTTCTCGACCTCGTAGTTGCAGCTCTGCAGCAGCTTCTGGATGATGTTCTCGACGTCTTCGCCCACATAACCGGCTTCGGTCAGCGTGGTCGCGTCGGCAATCACGAAAGGCACGTTGAGCATGCGCGCCAGCGTCTGCGCCAGCAGCGTCTTGCCCGAGCCGGTCGGGCCGACAAGCAGGATGTTGCTCTTGGCCAGCTCGACGTCGTCTTTCTTGCCCAGGTGCTTGAGGCGCTTGTAGTGGTTGTAGACAGCCACCGACAGGATGCGCTTGGCGGTCTGCTGGCCGATGACGTACTGGTCGAGCAGCTCGGCGATCTCGTGCGGCGTCGGCAGGTCGGACTTGGCGCCGCTCACCGATTCCACGTTCGAGGTCTCGTCGCGGATGATGTCGTTGCACAGGTCGATGCACTCGTCGCAGATGAAGACCGAGGGTCCCGCAATCAGTTTCTTGACCTCGTGCTGGCTCTTGCCGCAGAACGAGCAGTACAGAAGCTTTTCGCCGCTGGAAGATTTTTTGTCAGACATGGGGCAGGTTTCTAATGAATTGCTATGGATGGGAAGCTCGCCTCGAACTTCCCCAATATAGTGCGATCACGGAGCACGCAACAAGAGCTCACGTACACCGCCATGCTACCCGAAATAAAAAACAAACGCCCGAACGTGTTGGCGCCCGGGCGTTTTTCAGCAACACCTTGTGGGTTGCATCAAGCTCGGTTGGTCAACACCTTGTCGATCAGGCCATAATCGACCGATTCCTCGGCCGACATGAAGCGGTCGCGGTCGGTATCCTTGTGGATCTGTTCGATCGTCTGGCCGGTGTTGTCGGCCATGATGCGCGCAAGGCGCTCGCGCAGGTACAGGATTTCCTTGGCCTGGATCTCGATGTCGGACGCCATGCCCTGCGAGCCGCCCGAAGGCTGGTGGATCATGACGCGCGAGTTCGGCAGCGAGAAACGCTTGCCCTTGGCGCCAGCGGCCAGCAGGAAGGCGCCCATCGACGCGGCCAGGCCCGTGCACAGGGTCGAGACGTCCGGCTTGATGAAGTTCATCGTGTCGAAGATCGCCAGACCCGCAGACACCGAACCGCCCGGCGAGTTGATGTACAGCGAAATATCCTTGTCCGGATTCTCGCTTTCCAGGAAGAGCATCTGGGCCACGATCAGGTTCGCCATCTGGTCGTTGACAGGACCGACGAGGAAAATCACGCGTTCCTTCAGCAGGCGCGAGTAGATGTCGTACGCGCGCTCGCCGCGCCCGCTTTGCTCAACTACCATCGGCACGAGGCCGAGTGCTTGGGTGTCCAATGCCGGATTACGGTTCATACCTGTCTCGTTCCTTGTAAGTGGTGCCTGGTGAAGCGGCCGGGCGACCGTCCCCTGAGGGTCCAGTCGCCGAGCTTACGACTTCGCTCAAGCTTGTGGGTTGCTGCCCATCAATTCATCGAAAGCGACGGCCTTGCTACTGACCTTCGCCTTGCCAAGTACATAGTTAACGACGTTTTCTTCCAATACAAGGGCTTCGACTTCACCCAGGCGACGACGGTCGCTGTAGTAGTACTTCAGCACTTCCTTCGGATCTTCGTAGCTCTGTGCGAAGTCTTCGATCTGCGCCTTCACCTGCTCTTGCGTTGCTTCCAGGCTGTTTTCGCTCACCAGCTGCGACAGGATCAGGCCCAGGCGCACGCGGCGCTCGGCCTTCTCGGCGAACAGTTCGGTCGGGAACGGCATGTTCTTGACGTCCATGCCGCGCTGGGCCATGTCCTGGCGGGTCTGCTCGGCCAGGCGCTCGGAATCCTGCTGGATCATGACGGTCGGAACGTCCATCTCGGTGACCTTCACCAGCGCGTCCATCACGGCTTCCTTGTTGCGGGCCTTGACGCGGGCGTTGACTTCACGCTCCAGGTTGGTCTTGATGTCGGCGCGCATTTTTTCGATCGAGCCGTCTTCGATGCCCAGCGAACGTGCGAATTCGGCGTCGACTTCGGGCATGTGCGCCCATTCCAGCTTGGTCAAAGTGATGGTGAACTCAGCGGTCTTGCCGGCCACGTCCTTGCCATGGTAATCCTCAGGGAAAGCCAGCGGGAAGGTGCGGCTCTCGCCCACTTTCAGGCCGACGGTCGCGGCTTCGAATTCCGGCAGCATGCGGCCTTCGCCGAGCACGAAGGCGTAGTCGTCAGCCTTGCCGCCTGGGAATTCCACGCCATCGATGACGCCGACGAAGTCGACCGTCACGCGGTCGCCATTGGCAGCCACGGCTTCGCCGCCGTCGCCGTGCTCGCCTGCCTCGCCCTTGGTGTGGTAGTGCACGCGCTGCTTGCGCAGGATGTCGATGGTCTTGTCGATCTCGACGTCGGTGACTTCGGCCGACACGGTTTCGATGTCGACGCCGGCGAGGTCGCCGATTTTGACTTCAGGGAAAACTTCGAAGGTCGCGTCGAAGGCCAGCATGCCTTCCGGTGCGTCCTGCTTCGGCTCGATTTTCGGGAAACCGGCAACGCGCAGGCCGTTCTCGTTGGCGGCGTCGTTGAAGGCGCGGCCGACGCGGTCGTTGAGCACGTCGGATTCGATCTGGTAGCCGTACTGGGCAGCGACCATCTTCAGCGGCACTTTGCCTGGACGGAAACCAGGTGCCTTGGCGGTCTTGGCCTGCTTCTTGAGGCGTTTCTCAACTTCCGTACGGACGTCGCTCAGCGGAAAAGTGATCGTCAAGCGACGCTCGAGTTTACCCAGGGTTTCGACTGCAGTTGCCATCGTAAAAATCGTCCAAAAAAATAATTATTCGTGGTGCGAGGAGGGGGACTCGAACCCCCACACCATTGCTGGCGTCAGGACCTAAACCTGGTGCGTCTACCAATTTCGCCATCCTCGCGCAGGATTGCATATTGCCACAAAAACAAAGGGCGCCCGAGAGTCAAACCGGCCGCCCTTGCACTCCATTGTTTAGGGGCTACAACTTCAACCCGGTATTTTACTGGATTTTCTGACACTACAGTATGAAATTTGATGGAGTGCGGGGCGTAGGTGGTGTGCATATATGGCGGGGCGTGCGGACGGCCCGGTTGCCGTCAGTCGCCGCGCGGAATCCGGCGGTGAGACCGCGTGGGCTTGAAAGCCCACCCTACGAAATCACGTTGCCAACGATGGCGCGTCAACTCGACCGGTGGACCGCGTGGAGTCAGGACTCCACCCTACGTATCGCTGGTTTCGTAGGGTGGGCTCTCGAGCCCACGCGAATTGGCACCGACGCCGGCCACTAACGCGCATTCATGCACCCGCCGTCAACGCACCGGCTTCTTCACCCTGAACCACGCCGCATACAGCGCAGGCAGGAACAGCAGCGTCAAGGCCGTCGCCACCAGCAAGCCCCCCATGATCGCCACCGCCATCGGCCCCCAGAACACCGAGCGCGACAGCGGGATCATGGCCAGCGCGGCGGCGGCGGCCGTCAGCAGGATCGGCCTGCAGCGGCGCACCGCGGCCTCGACGATCGCGTCCCAGGGCTCGGCGCCGGCCTTGATGTCCTGCTCGATCTGGTCGACCAGAATGACGGAGTTGCGGATGATCATGCCGAACAGGGCGATCACGCCCAGGTTGGCGACGAAGCCGAAAGGACGGTTCAGGATCAGGAGCGCCATCGCCGCCCCCGCCACGCCCAGCGGCCCGGTCAGGAACACCAGCAGCGCGCGCGAGAAGCTGTGCAGTTGCAGCATCAGCAGCGTGAAGACGATGAACAATACCAGCGGCACGTTGGCGGAAATCGATGCTTCCGCTTCCGAGCTGTCGGCCGCCGCGCCCTCCAGCGTCACGCGGTAACCCGCCGGCAGTTTCTCGCGGATGCCGGCCAGCTTGTCGCTCACTTGCCCGGAAACGGTCGGCCCCTGGATACCGGCCACCACATCCGACTGCACCATGATCGCCCACTCGCGCCCTTCGCGCCAGATCACGCCCGGCTCCCAGACGAATTCGACGCGTGCCACCTGGCCGAGCGTCACCGAGCGCCCCGAAGCAGTCGGGATATTCGTTTCCTGCAACACCGAGATCGTCGAACGCTCCTCGACCGGCTGGCGCACGACGATGTCGATCAGCTCGTTAGTCTCGCGGAACTGGCCGATGGTCGTGCCCGACAGCACGGTGGCAATCGCCCGCCGCACCGATTGCGAGGTAACGCCGAGCGCGCGCAACTTGTCCTGGTCCAGGTCGAGGCGCAACACCTTGACCGATTCGTTCCAGTTGTCGTTCACGCCCACCGCATTCGGATTGGCGCGCAGGACGTCCTTCACCTGGTCGGCCAGGCCGCGCACGACGCCGATATCGGGACCGGCCACCTGGAACTGCACCGGATACGGCACCGGGGGCCCGTTCGGCAGCAGTTTGACGCGCCCACGTGCTTCCGGGAAGTCGTTGCGGAACACGTCTTCGATTCTGGCCTTCAGTCGGTCGCGCGCGGCGGCGTCAACCGGCAGCACGACGAACTGCGACACGTTCGACTGCGGGAAGATCTGGTCGAGCGGCAGGTAGAAGCGCGGGCTGCCGGTGCCGACATAGCTCGTGATGCTCTCCACGCCCTCCTGCTTGCGCACGAAAGCCTCGAACTTCTTCACCAGCACTTCGTTGGCGGCGAAGCTCGTGCCCTCCGGCAGCCACATCTCGACCATCAGTTCCGGCCGGCTCGAGTCCGGGAAGAACTGCTTCTCGATGAACTTGAAGCCGAACACGCCCAGCGCGAACACGGCCAGGCTCAAGGCAATCGTCATCATGCGAAATTCCACGCACCAGGTAACCAGGCGGCGGAAGCGCTGGAACATCGGCGTATCGAACACGTCGTGGTGCGAGTGGCCGGGCGCGTGTGGCTTCACTTTCAGCAGGATGAAGCCGATGTAGGGCGTGAACGTGACGGCAACAATCCACGACACCAGCAGGGCAATGGCATTCACCGAGAACATCGAGAAGGTGTATTCGCCTGCGGCCGACTTGGCCAACCCGATCGGCAGGAAACCGGCGGCCGTGATCAGGGTGCCGGTCAGCATCGGCATCGCGGTCGAGGTGTAGGCATAGGTGGCCGCCTCGAAGCGCGACAAGCCCTCCTCCATCTTGCGCACCATCATCTCGACGGCGATGATCGCGTCGTCCACCAGCAAGCCGAGCGCGATGATCAGCGCGCCCAGCGACACCTTGTGCAGCGAGATGTCGAGCATGCGCATGAAGAGGAAGGTGATCGCCAGCACCAGGGGGATGGTCAGCGCCACCACCAGCCCTGGGCGCACATCGATCGACAGCTTGGGCCTGGTATGCAGGCCCAGCGCCACGAAACTGACGGCCAGCACGATGAACACCGCCTCGATCAGGGTGCGGATGAATTCGTTCACCGAACTCGTCACCGCCAGCGGCTGGTTCGACACCCGTTCCAGCTCGATACCTACCGGCAGCTGCTCGCGGATGCGCTCCGCCGTTTCGTCGAGCGACTTGCCCAGCTTGATGATATTGCCGCCCTTCTCCATCGACACACCCAGGCCGATCACCTCCTTGCCGTTATAGCGCATCTTCTCGACGGGAGGATCCTGGTAGGCGCGCTTGACGACCGCAAAATCGCCCAGGCGGAATGTGGTCGAGCCGGCGCGCAGCTGCAGGTCTTCCAGCTCGCGCACGCTGCGGATCGCGCCGGTCACGCGTACCTGCAGGTTGTCGGTGGGCGTGACCAGCACGCCCGCCGGTTCGATCCCGTTCTGCGTCGCCAGCTGGTTGACGATCTGCTCGAAGGGCACGCCGAGCTGGGCGAATTTCTTGTTCGAGAACAGGATGTTGACCTTTTCGTTCTGCACGCCGAACTGTTCGACCTTGGCCACCAGCGGCACGCCAAGCAGCTGCTGGCGCACGAAATCGGCGTAATCCTTCATTTCGGCATAGGTGAAGCCGTCGCCCGAAAGCGCGAAGATGGAGCCGTAGGTGTCGCCGAACTCGTCGTTGAAGAAGGGACCGATGACGCCGGCCGGCAGCGTCCCCTGGATATCGCCGATTTTCTTGCGTACCTGGTACCAGGAGTCGGGCACGTCCTTCGGCGGCGTCGACTCGCGCAGCTCGAGGATGATGGTCGTCTCGCCGGGTTTCGAAAAACTGCGGATGCGGTCGATATAGGGCGTTTCCTGCAGCTTCCTCTCGAGCTTGTCGGTCACCTGCTCGGCCATCTGCACCGCGGTCGCGCCCGGCCAGACGGCACGCACGACCATGGCGCGGAAGGTGAAGGGGGGATCCTCGTCCTGGCCGAGCTGGCCGTAGCTGAGGATACCGCCGATGAGCAGCGCCGCGATCAGGTAGCGCGTCAGCGGGATGTTCTCGAGCGCCCAGCGCGACAGGTTGAAGCCCCTCATTTGCGTCCCCCGCTTGCGGCCCCGCCCGCGGCCGCGCCACCCGTGGCGGCCGCCTCGGTGTCGCCGCGGCGGGCGACATCGGCGCTGAGGATGCGCACCTTCTGGCCATTGCGCAGCATGTTGACGCCGGCCGTGACCACGGTCTGGCCGGCCTTGACGCCGCCGCCGAGCAGCACGTCGTTGCCGACCAGGGCATTGACCTGTACCGGAACCAGGCGCACGGCGCCGTTCTCCACCACCCAGACGCTCGTCGCACCCTTTTCGTGGTACAGCGCGGTCAGGGGGCGCGCGCAGGCCGCTGCCCCCGCTGCTGGAAGCAAACTGCACCGTGGCTGTCATTCCCGGGCGTACGTCCGCACGCGGCGGGATCGCGATGCGCGCCGCATAGGTGCGGGTAGCGGGGTCGGCCACCGGCGACACCTCGCGCACCCGGCCAGGAATCGCCTGGCCCCTGGTTCGCCCACAGGCGCACCAGCACGGCCGTCACATTGCGCAGCCCGCCGACCTGGTCCTCGGGGATCCCGATCACGACCTCCATCTCGTCGGTCCGGGCCACGCGCACCACCGGCGTGCCGGCGTTCACCACCTGGCCGACCTCGGCGTCGATGCCGGTGACCACGCCGTCGATGTCGGCCACCAGGCTGGCATATCCCGCCTGGTTCGACTGGCCGCGGTAGGCGGCGCGGGCGGCGTCGGCTTCGGCCTGGGCGGCGCGCAGGGCGGCCCGCTTCGAGTCGAGCACGGACTGGCTGACGAAGTTCTTGGCACGCAATTCCTGGTAGCGCTTGAAGTCGGCGCTGGCCAGGTCGCGGTTGGTCTCGGCCGCGCGCAGGCTGGCCTGGGCGCCCGCCGCCGCCAGCCGCAGGTCTTGCGGATCGAGCTGCATCAGCACGTCCCCCTTTTTCACCGGGGCGCCGACATCCACCTTGCGCGCGGTGATCTTGCCGGCGACCCGAAAGCCCAGGCGCGACTCGATGCGTGGGCGCACCTCGCCGGAAAACTCGGTGCTGGCACCACCCGCAGCGGGCGTCAGCACGGCGGCGCGTACCGGGCGCAGCGGTGGCGGCGGCTCGTCCTTCGAGCAGGCGGCCAGCAGCAGGCTCAGCGCCATGGCCAGGACGGTGATCGGGCGAGGCCCACGAACCGGAAGGCGGGCGGAAGAGTGGGTCGGCATGCTCACGGGGCGTATCCTTTATTGTTCGGTCTTGAAACGTTCGCTGGCAGCAGCTTGCATAAGGATGATCAGCAGCAAAGCTGCAAGCCGGGTCCGCATACTGCCAAGCCGACAATTATAATCATGATATTCATGCAAACCCGCATTTCATATGACGCGACGCTCGCAAATGCGTCGCGCCACCCCATGCCCGTCGACCACTACGAAAACTTCCCTGTCGCTTCCATCCTGCTGCCGCGCCGCCTCGTGCCTGCCGTCGAGGCCATCTATGCGTTCGCGCGCGGCGCCGACGACGTCGCCGACGAAGGCGACGCAACGCCCGCCGAACGGCTGGCCGGCCTGACCCGTTACGAGGCCGGGCTCGACGAGATCGCTGCCGGCGCGGTCCCTTCCGATCCGGTATTCGCGCGCCTGGCCGCTGCCGTCGCCGCATTCAGGCTGCCGCTGCAGCCGCTGCGCGACCTGCTGTCGGCCTTCCGCCAGGACGTGGTCACCACGCGCTACGCCGACTATCCGCTGCTCCTCGACTATTGCCGGCGCTCGGCCAACCCGGTCGGGCGCCTGATGCTGGCCCTGTATGGCATCCAGGACGAGCGCGACTTGCAGGACTCGGATGCCATCTGCAGCGCCCTCCAGCTGATCAACTTCTGGCAGGACGTCGGCGTCGACATCGCCAAGGGGCGCATCTACCTGCCGCGGGAAGACCTGGCGCGCTTCAGGGTAGACGAGGCGGATATCCTGGCGCAGGCCGACACGCCGGCCTTTCGCGCCCTGATGGCCTTCGAGGTCGAGCGCGCCCGCGCCCTGATGCTGGGGGGCGCCCCGCTCGCCGCGCGCCTGCCCGGGCGCATCGGCTGGGAGCTGCGCCTGGTCGTGCAGGGCGGCCTGCGTATCCTCGAACGCATCGAGCGCGCCGGCTTCGACGTCTACCGCCAGCGCCCCGTACTGGGCAAGGCGGACTACCTCGTCATGCTGTGGCGCGCCCTGCGCATGCGCTGAACACCCGCGAAAAAGCCGGCGCGCCGCCCGCGCGGAGCCCGCCATCGGCTAAGATAGCGCATTCGCAACGCCTAACATTGTCATTTTTACATGTCTCCTGACGAATACTGCCAGCAAAAGACGGTCCAGAGCGGCTCCAGCTTCTATTACAGTTTCCTGTTCCTCGCCCCGGAGCGCCGGCGCGCCATCACGGCCCTGTACGCCTTTTGCCGCGAGGTCGACGACACGGTCGACGAGGCGACCGACGCGTCGCTGGCACGCATCAAGCTGGCCTGGTGGCGCACGGAAGTGTCGAGCATGGTCAAAGGCACGCCGACGCATCCGGTGACCCAGGCCCTCAAGCCCCACCTGGAGGTCTATCACCTGGAAGAGCAGCACCTGCAGGCGATCATCGACGGCATGGAGATGGACCTCGACCAGAGCCGCTACCTGGACTATGCGGGCCTGCGCAAGTACTGCTGGCACGTGGCCGGCGTGGTCGGCATCCTCTCGGCCAGCATTTTCGGGGTCACCAATCCCCAAACCCTGCAGTACGCCGAGAAGCTGGGCCTGGCCTTCCAGCTGACCAATATCATCCGCGACGTCGGCGAAGATGCGCGCAAGGGCCGCATCTACCTGCCGGTGAACGAGCTGCAGCAGTTCGGCGTGACGGCGGCCGATTTGCTGAACGCGCGCCACAGCGACAAATTCGAGGCGCTGATGCGTTTCCAGACCGAGCGCGCGCAGAAGATGTATGACGAGGCGCTGGCGCTGCTGCCGAAGGAAGACCGGCGCGCCCAGCGTCCGGGGCTGATGATGTCGGCCATCTACCGCACGCTGCTCGACGAGATCGCGCGCGACGGTTTCCACGTGCTGAACCAGCGCATCTCGCTCACCCCGCTGAGGAAACTCTGGCTGGCGTGGAAGACCTATGTTCGCAACTAGAAAGACGGCTGGCGCCCGCTCGGTCGCCGTCGTCGGCGGCGGCTGGGCTGGCTGCGCGGCGGCTTTGGCGCTCGCGCGCGAGGGCCAGCGCGTCACGCTGTTCGAAGCCAGCCGCACCCTGGGCGGACGCGCGCGCGGCGTCGAACTGCAAGGCCGCATGCTGGACAACGGCCAGCACATCCTGCTCGGCGCCTACGACCAGACCCTGCGCCTCCTGAAGCGCCTCGAGGTCGACCGGGACCGGGCCCTGCTGCGCCTGCCGCTGCAGATGCGCTACCCACAGGGCAGCGGCGGCATGGACCTGGTCGCCCCCCGCCTGCCGGCGCCCTGGCACATGATCGTCGGGCTGCTGCGCGCCAAAGGCCTGGGCCGCGAAGACAAGCTGGCACTGGGCCGCTTTTCCACCAGCGCACGCTGGATGGGCTGGCGCCTGAACACGGATGTTCCCGTCGCCGAGCTGCTGGAGCGCTTCGAGCAGACGCCGCGCCTGGTTGCGCTGATGTGGCGCCCGCTGTGCCTGGCCGCACTCAATACCCCGCTCGAGGAGGCCTCGGCCAACGTGTTCGGCGGCGGTGCTGCGCGACAGCCTGGGCGCGCGCCGCGCCGCGTCCGACATGCTGATCCCGCGCGTGGAACTGGGCGCCCTGTTCCCGCAGGCGGCGGCGCGCCACCTGGCGGCCCGGGGCGGCGTCGTGCACCATGGCGCCAAGGTCGCGGGGCTGGCACGGCTGGCCGCCGGCTGGGAGCTGCGGGTCGAGCGCCAGGGCGCCGCTGTGTTCGATGCCGTCGTGCTGGCCTTGCCGCCCACGGGGGCCGCGGCGCTGCTGGTCCCCTTCCCCGAAGCCGCCACGCTGACTGGCCAGCTGCAGGCTTTCGACTACCAGCCGATCGCCACCTGCTACCTGCAATACGATACGGCGCTGCGCCTGCCGCTGCCCTTCTGCGCCCTGCTCGACGATGCCGCGCAAGGCCGCCATGGCCAGTTCGCGTTCGACCGCGGCCAGCTCGATGCCAGCCAGGCCGGCCTGGTCGCCGTCGTGATCAGCGCCGCGGCAGCTGCCGCCGCGCTGCCGCAGGAAGCGCTGGCACGCCTGGTCGCCGCCCAGCTGGCCGAGGCCTTCGGCAACCCGGCGCTGGCCGAGCCGCTGTGGACCCGCGTGATCACCGAAAAGCGCGCGACCTTCGCCTGCACGCCTGGCCTGGTGCGTCCGCCGAACGCCACGCCACTTCCCGGGGCTCGCCCTGGCGGGCGATTACACGGCCGGCGACTACCCCGCCACCCTCGAGTCGGCGGTGCGCAGCGGCCAGGACGCCGCCGCGGTCATCATCGAAGGGCGCAGCCCGGCCCCTCAAAACGACAGTTTGTCGCACGCCCCTGGCCAGGGGCCGGCCGGATCCGTACAGTAGCAGCATCCGATAGCACTACCCCACTTCGCCGCACGCGGCACACGCGAGACACACACATGCGCTGGAACCTGCACTACAGATTGGGCCTCTCGGCCATCGCCGTCCTCGCCCTGGTTGCGGCCAGTACGGCGGCGCTCGTGCTGCCGGAACTGTTCGGCGGCCGCGCTGGCGCGCATACGCCCGCCCTGCTCTCGATGTTCGCCCTCGGCCACGCCTGACGAGACCACAGCACCCATGGGCAAACTGGAATACCTCGACCAGCTCAAGCGCGCCATGCTCGGCCTGCCGCCCGAGCTGCAGGCCAAGACCCTGGCCTGGTACGAGCAGCGTTTCGTCGACGGCGTCAATAGCGGCCGCCGCGAAGACGAGATTGGCCGCGAACTCGACGACCCGAAGAAGGTCGCGCTGACGCTGCGCGCCAACACCCACATGAACGCCTTCGCCGAGCAGAAGAACCCGGCCAACCTGCTGCGCATGCTCGTGTCGGTCGTCGGACTCCTGATCTTCAATCTGTTCATGGTCATTCCCGCCGCGGTGTTCGGTGCGCTCCTGGCCGCGCTGTACGTGGGCGCTTTCGGTTTCTATATCGGCGGCATCGCCCTCACGGCCAGCGGCCTGGCCGGTGCCAACGAACTCGTGCTGGACGGCCCGCTGCGCGGGTCGCCGTCGAGTCGGCACCGAGCGCGCGCACCCGGGTGACGATCGGCGAGCACGGCATCGAGGTGGTCGACGAGAAGGCCGAAGACGGCGCCGTGTCGCCCTCGCGCGTGGTGCGTGGCGCGGAGCGCGTGGCCGGCAGCGCCATCGAGATTTCGACCGACATGGACGAAGAGTCGCGCATGACCCAGGCCGCGCTCGGGCTGGCCATGGTCGTCGGCGGCATCCTGCTGTTCCTGCTGTCGATCGTGATCACCCGCTACGCGGGGCTGGGCGCGAAACGCTACCTGCAAATGAACATGGCCCTGCTGCGGGGCGGATAAGGAAAATCGATGCGCGCCTTGTTACGGGTGGGCCTGGGCCTGCTACTGCTGGCTTTCGTGCTGATCGGCCTCGCCTTCGGCGCCCTGCGCACGCACGGCGGCCCGGCACGCCTCGAAGGCCGCATGATGGACGAACAGACCCGCACGGTCGGGCACGACGTGCGCGCGGTCGAGCTGTCCGGCCCGATCGACCTGACCCTGCGCTATGGCGCCCAGCCGCAGCTGGTCGTGCGCGGCGAAGAACGCCTGCTGGCCAATATCGAGACGGTGCAGGACGGCCGGGTGCTGCATATCGGCACGCGCGGCATCGTGCTGCGCCATCGCGGGCCCTTGGCGGTGGAACTGACGCTGCCGGCGCTGGACCGCGTGGCCGTCGACGGCAGCAGCGACACTGTCGTCAACGGCTTCTCTGGAGAACGCATAGAGGTCGAGCTCAATGGCTCGGGCAGCATCGTCTTCAATGGCCGCTACCGCCAGGCCCACGCCGCGGTGCAGGGCAGCGGCGACCTGACACTCGACGCCGGCAACGGCGACGAGATCGAGGCGAGGCTCTCCGGTTCAGGCTCGCTCACGCTGGCCGGCGCCGCACGCAGCGTCTCGGTCGAATCGGACGGTTCCGGCACCCTCGATGCCCAGCGCCTGCGCGCCGAACGCGTGAAGGTGCGCCAGACGGGATCGGGCAACACCAGTGTCACCGCGCGCGAAACCCTGGCCGCCTCGGTCAGCGGCAGCGGCGATGTGGAAGTGTATGGCGAGCCGTCCCAGCGCAGCGTCAGCCGCACCGGCAGCGGGGACGTGCGCTTCGAGCAGTGAGCCGGCTTGATGCCGCTCAGGCGCCCATCCATTCCAACACACCCCTGCCGGCCGCGCGGCCGCTGGCGAAACAGGCGGTCAGCAGGTAGCCGCCGGTCGGTGCCTCCCAGTCGAGCATTTCGCCGGCCACGAATACGCCAGGCAGCGCGCGCAGCATGCCGTTGGGGTCGAGCGCCTCGAAACGCACGCCGCCCGCACTGCTGATGGCTTCGTCGATCGGGCGCGTGCGTTTCAATACCAGCGGCAGCGCCTTGAGCGCCTGCGCCAGCCGGTCGGGTCGGCGTATTGCTCGCGCGTCAGGCATTCGTGCAGCAGGCCCGCTTTCACGCCCTTGATGCCGAGGCGGCTTTGCAGGTGGCTCGCCATCGAGCGAGAGCCGCGCGGGCGCGTCACCTCATCCATCACGCGTGCGGCCGCCAGGTCCGGCAGCAGGTCGAGCCAGATCGTGGCACTGCCGCGTGCGGCGATCTGCTCGCGTAGCGGCGCCGATAAGGCATACACCAGGCTGCCCTCGATGCCGGTCGCCGTCACCACGAACTGGCCCTGGCGGCGCGCCCGTGCGCCATGCGCATCCTCATGGGCGATCGCCACCGTCGTGAGCGGGCTGCCGGCGTGCTTCTCGCTGAAATGCGCGCTCCAGTCGGTGTCGAAGCCGCAGTTGCTGGGCACGAGCGGCGCAACTTCCACGCCGCGTTCGGCCAGCAGCGGGACCCAGGCCCCGTCCGAACCGAGGCGCGCCCAGCTGGCGCCGCCAAGCGCAAGAACCGTCGCGTCGGCCTTCTCGAGCCGTTCGCCCTCGGGCGTTGCGAAGACGAGCTGGCCCTCGCGCCAGCCCTGCCAGCGGTGGCGCGTATGGAAGCGCACGCCCGCTTCGCGCAGGCGGTGCAGCCAGGCGCGCAGCAGCGGCGCCGCCTTCATGTCGGCCGGGAAGACGCGGCCGGAGCTGCCGACGAAGGTATCGATGCCGAGCGCATGGATCCAGGCGCGCACCTCGGCCGGGCCAAAGCCCTCCAGCCAGCGCGCCACTTCGCCCGTGCGCGACCCGTAGCGCCCCCAGGAAATCGGGCAGCGGTTCGGAATGGGTGATGTTCATGCCGCCCTTCCCGGCCAGGAGGAACTTGCGCGCGCTCGAGGCCATCGCATCGTAGACGTCGACCGTGGCGCCGCCCGCGGCAAGGACTTCGGCCGCCATCAGGCCGGCGGACCGGCGCCGACGATGGCGACGCGGGGTGGAGGTGGCGAGGAAGCTGGCATGCTGGCTGGTGCGCGGGAATCGGAGGCGCATTGTAGACGAGTTTGCGGTGTGCGAGACAGATGTAAAGGTCGCTTGACATCGGGCGCCGGTGCGCCTACGATGTAAAGCATCCTTTACACCACGGAGTTCGACATGCACGAAAAACGCGTTGCCCGGATCTATCATCGCGAACTGTTCGGCGCCATTGCGCTGTATGCGCTGATCCTGGGAGTGGCCATCCACGTCGGCCGCCCGATGGCGCCCGGCGCCCTGCGCACGCTCATCCTCCTCAGCCCCATGATCGGCTTCGCCGCCGCCATCTGGGCCATCGTGCGCCAGGTGGGACGCGTGGACGAATTCGTGCGCATGCGCCTGCTGGAGAACGTGGCCCTCAGCGCGGCGCTGACGGCCGGGCTCACCTTCAGCTACGGCTTTCTCGAAATCGCCGGCTATCCGAAACTCTCGATGTTCAGCGTCTGGTGCGTGCTCTGCGGAGGCACCGGCGTCGTCGGCATCGTACGCAAGCTGGCAGGCCGATGAAGAACCTGATCCGCGACCTGCGCGCCGAACGGGGCTGGAGCCAGGCCCACCTGGCCGAGCTGCTCGACGTGTCGCGCCAGACCGTGATCGCCATCGAGACCGGGCGCTACGACCCCAGCCTGCCCCTTGCCTTCGCGATTTCCACATTGTTCCAGCAACCGATCGAAACCATCTTCCACCCCGACCAGGAGCCAGCATGAAAGCAGTCTTGTCGTTCGCAGTTGTCCTCGGCCTTGCAAGCGCATCCGCCGCCCCGGTTGCCTCAGCCCTCGCTCCCGCAGCTTCCGCGGTCGCGCCGAACCGCTTTGCAGCAGCCCCCGCACCCGCCGAACAGTTCGAGCTCGGGCATGCTGGTCGAGCGCCACGGCCGCGCCAACGGACCGGCCATGATCCTGATTCCCGGCCTGGCGACCGGCGGATGGGTGTGGCAGGAAGTGGTGCGCGAATTCGCACCCACCCGCGCCCTCTACGTCGTGACGCTGCCGGGCTTCGACGGCCGCCCGGGCGTCAATGGCGCGACCGTTCGATGCGGCCAGGGCCGCGCTCGCGGAACTGATCGATTCGCGCAAGCTGTCCAGGCCGGTACTTGTCGGCCACAGCCTGGGCGGCACCCTGGCCATTGCGCTGGCCGAGGACATGGGCGCGCGCATTGGTGGCGTGGTCAGCATCGATGGCTTGCCGGTGATGCCGCGCAGCGAAGATACGCCGCCCGAACAACGCGCGGCCATGGCGGAGAACATGCGCCAGCGCATGGCTGCCACGCCGCCGCCCGCCTTCGCGGCCCAGCAACGCCAGTACATGCGCAGCATCGGCGCGGTCGACATGGGCAAGGCCGACGACCTGGCCCAGCTCACCGCGCGCAGCGACCCGGCGGCCGTGGCAAGCTGGGTCGGTGCCGTGCTGGCGCGCGACCTGCGTCCAGGCCTGCCGCGGATCACGGCGCCGGTGCTGGTGCTGGCGCCCCGGTACGGCCCCGACGCCGCCACGGCGGGCGGCATGCTTGCTGCCGACAAGCTGGCCTACTATCGGGAGCTGATGACGGGCACGCAGCGGCTCCAGGTCGAGCCCGTCGACAACGCCCGCCACTTCGCCATGATCGACCAGCCGCAGGCGACGAACGCCGTCCTGCGCCGCTTCCTGGACAAACTGTGAAGGAGTCCGCCATGCCCCCACTCTCGCACTGGATCGTCCAGTACTGTGCCGCTGCCTGCTCGATGTTCGGCCTGTTGCTCGGCGTCGACATGGCGCGCGGCGAGCTCTTCGCGCGCGCCTGGCCCTATGCATTGGCCTGGGCCCTCGTCGCCTCGGCCCTGTTTGTCGGCACGCGCTACCGCAACATGAGGCGCGGCATCGCCTGCGGTGTGTGCGATCGCCTCGACAAGAAGTAGGAAGCCCTCCTCCTTGACGGGTCTTAAGCGTGGCGGGTGCGACAGGCCCGATACTGCCGAGTTATTCACGGTGCATTTGTTAAGACAACAATATTCTGCTTGACAAGCATTCTCGAAAGAATATTCTTATATGCACCAAAGTGCATAAGATCAGTCTGTACTCTGCACACATGTGAACGATGGGCACCCCGATGTGCCCACGATTCGCCCGGTAGTTCGTTTGCTCATCTTGGAGGATGAATATGTCGTTGAAGACAGGGCCGCTCCTGGCCCGCAGGACCGTGCTGGGCGCGATCGCGTCCAGCCCCTTTTGGTTGCAAAGCGCCTGGGCTGCTTCGCAATCGATGAAGATCTCGCACCAGTTCCCCGGCGGTAGCATCACGGAAGGCGACTTCCGCGACCGCCTCTGCCGCATGTTCGCCACCGAGGTCGAGAAGCACACCCGCGGCGGCCTGAAGTTTTCCATTTATCCGAATTCTGCCCTGATGCCGGCCAACAGCCAGTTCAGCGCACTGCGCAAGGGCGGCCTCGACCTGGCCCTGGTGCCGCTGTCATATGCCGCCGCCGAGGCGCCGGAAGCGAACATCGGCCTGATGCCGGGCCTGGTCACCTCGTACTCCCAGGGCTATGGCTGGAAGAACGCCGAGGTCGGGCGCGAGCTGACCCGCATCCTGGCCGACCAGGGCCTCGTCATCGTCAGCTGGATCTGGCAGACCGGCGGCGTCGCGTCGTCGCGGCGCGCCCATCCCGGCACCGGAAGACGTGCGCGGCCTGAAGGTGCGCGGCGGCTCGCGCGAGATGGACCTGGTCCTGCAGGAAGCCGGCGGCGTGGTGGTCAACGTGCCGTCCAACGAAATCCACAACGCCATGAAAAGCGGCGCGCTCGACGCCGCCTTCACGTCCTCGACCTCGCTGATCTCGTTCCGCCTGCAGGACGTGTCGGGCGCGCTGACCACGCCGCGCGGCGGCGGCTACTGGTTCATGCTCGAGCCGCTCCTGATGTCGAAGACGGTGTTCGACCGCCTCCACAAGGACCAGCAGGCGGCCATCCTGAAGGTGGGTGCGGACCTGGAAAAGTTCGCGCTGCGCATGGCGCAGGCCGACGATGCGGCGGTCGCCAGCGTCTACTCGCGCGTCGGGGCGCGCGTGGTCGACATGGACCTTGAAACGCTGAAGAAGTGGCAGGAGATGGCGCGCACGACGGCCTGGCGCGACTTCGGTGCGCGCAGCGACAATTGCGCCAAACTGCTGGCGCTGGCCGAAAAGTCGATCGCAGCGCTGTAGGCATGGCCGTAGCGTGGACGGGTTTCCCGTCCACGCGTACGCATCGCGCTTCCCCTCGGATGTCGGCCTGCACCCGTGCGTTGACCGCGTGGAGCCATTCAGGCCGTGGGCCTGAATGGCGAGCCGTCCACCCTGCGGGATCAAACCCTGTCCGCAAGCGGCGTCGGGTCTACCCCCCGGTCACAGGCGGGAAGAAGGCCACTTCCCCGCCCTCCTCGATTACCGTCTCCGGCCCGCACATCACATGATTGAAGGCCATGCGCAGTGCGCGCTCCGGCCCGAGCGCCGCCGCCCAGGCGCCGCCACGCTCGACCAGGTGCGCGCACGGCGCCCACCGTCTCCACGCCTTCCGGCAGCGCCACCTTTTCGTTGCTGGTGCCGAGCGCCTCGCGCACGGAGGCGAAAAACCGCAATTCGATGTCCATGCTCTCGCTCTTAGTGCTGCAGTTCGCTGAAGGGAATGAAGCGCACCATGTCGCCCTCTTGAATAGTGCGTCCGGCCGGATTGTCGACCAGGCCATCGCCCCAGACGGTCGAGCTCAGTACCCCCGAGCCCTGATTCGGGAACAGGTCCAGGCCTCCTCCGGCATTGATGCGCGCGCGCAGGAATTCGTTGCGGCGATCGGCCCTGGGCAGGTTGAAGTCTGCGCGCACCATCCAGGCGCGCGGCTCGACCGGCCCGCTCACGCCCTGCAGGCGCAGCAGGAAGGGACGCACGAACAGCAGGAAGGTGACGAAGCTCGAGACGGGATTGCCCGGCAGGCCGAGGAAGAACGCGGTATCGCCGCCTTCCTTGCGCACCTCGCCGAACGCGAGCGGCTTGCCCGGCTTGACGGCGATCTGCCACATGTTCAGCGACCCTTCCGCTTCCACTGCAGGCTTGATGTGGTCTTCCTCGCCGACGGACACGCCGCCCGAGGTGATGATCAGGTCGTTCGTGCGCGCCGCTTCGCGCAGCGCCGCGCGGGTGGCGTCCAGCGTGTCGGGCACGATGCCGAGGTCCGCGATCTCGCAACCGAAGTTCTCCAGCAGGGCCGCGCAGGGTGAAGCGGTTCGAGTTGTAGATCGCGCCCGGCGGCAGCTGCCCGCCGGGTGCTTCGCCCGGCATGGTCAGTTCGTCGCCAGTGAAGAAGACCGCCACGCGCAGGCGCCTGTGCACGGGCAGCGTCGCCAGTCCAACCGATGCGGCCAGGCCCAGCTCCACGGCTGCGCAGGCGCGTGCCCGCCGACAGGATGGTCGCACCGGCGCGGATGTCTTCGCCGGCGCGGCGGATCCATTCGCCGGCCTTTGGCGCATGGCGGATCGTCACCATGTCGCCGGCGGCTTCGCACTGCTCCTGCATCACTACCGCATCGGCACCCGGCGGAATCAGGGCGCCGGTGAAGATGCGCGCTGCCGTACCGGGTTCGAGCGGCTCGCCGACGGTGCCGGCGGGGATGCGCTGGCTTACCTTCAGGGTGGCGGCGCCATCGATGCAGTCGGCCGCGCGCACGGCGTAGCCATCCATCTGGGTGTTATCGGCGGACGGCACCGCGATGGTCGATGCGGCGTCCTGCGCCAGCACGCGGCCGTTCGCCGCCAATGTCGGCACCTGTTCCACCTCCGCTACCGGACGCGCCGCGGCCAGCAGCGTATCGAGGGCTTCGCGCACGCTCAGCATCGGCCGCGCTGCGGCTTTGTCGTTCGGACCCATGTTCACAGTCCCCTCATAGTCCGGTATGCGCGGCGATGAAGGTCTTCATCTCGTCGACGTTCGGGCGCATCAGCACGAACTTCTGCGGCAGCGACTCGATGTCCTCGAAGCCGGCGGGACGCGGGGCGTCCTCGCCCAATGCGTCGAGGATGGTCTCGTTGAACTTGGCCGCGAGCGCGGTTTCCAGCACGATCATCGGCACGCCCGGTTCGAGGTGCTCGCGCGCGACCTTGATGCCGTCGGCGGTGTGGGTGTCGACCACGATGCCGTAGTCATCAAAAGCCATGCGGATCGTCTCCAGGCGGTCGGCATGGGTCGACTTGCCGGAAGCGAAGCCGTACTCGCCCACGCGCGCGAACTCGTCGCCGTCCGCGCCGGGCCTGCCCGACAGGTCGAAGCCGCCGTGGGTGTCGACCTTGCGGAACAGGGCGTGGGTACGCTCGCTGTCGCGCCCGACCAGGTCGTAGACAAAGCGCTCGAAGTTCGACGCCTTGGAGATGTCCATCGACGGGCTGCTGGTGTGGAGAGTCTCCGCGCTTTTGCGCACGCGGTAGACGCCGGTGCGGAAGAACTCGTCGAGCACGTCGTTCTCGTTGGTGGCCACCACCAGTCGGTCGATGGGCAGGCCCATCATGCGCGCGATATGGCCGGCGCAGACATTCCCGAAGTTCCCCGAGGGGACCGTGAACGAGACCTTCTGCTCGTTGTTCGCCGTGGCCGCGAGATAGCCGCGGAAGTAGTAGACAACCTGGGCCACCACGCGCGCCCAGTTGATCGAATTGACGGTGCCGATCTTGTGGCGCGCCTTGAAGGCCAGGTCGTTCGACACGGCTTTCACGAGGTCCTGGCAGTCGTCGAACACGCCGTCGACGGCGATGTTGAAGATGTTCGGGTCCTGCAGGCTGAACATCTGCGCGGTCTGGAAGGCGCTCATCTTCCCGCTCGGCGAGAGCATGAACACCTTGACGCCGCGCTTGCCGCGCATCGCGTATTCGGCGGCGCTGCCGGTGTCGCCCGAGGTGGCCCCGAAGATGTTGAGCTCATCGCCATTCTTCGCCAGTGCATACTCGAACAGGTTGCCCAGCAACTGCATCGCCATGTCCTTGAAGGCCAGGGTCGGGCCGTTCGACAGCGATTGCAACATCAGCTTGCGCCCGCCCTCGTCCTCCAGCGTGCGCAGGGGCGTGATGTCTTCCGCGGACTCGTCGTTTCTAGCGTTGCGGTAAACCTCGGGCGTATAGGTTTTGCGGGTGAGCGCGCGCAGGTCGTCGTCAGGGATGTCGGTGGCGAATTTGCGCAGCACCTCGAAGGCCAGCTCGGCGTAGGAAAGGCGGCGCCAGGCGTCGAGCTCCTCGCTTGTCACACGCGGGTACTCGGCCGGCATGTACAGGCCGCCGTCAGGGGCCAGGCCGCCCAGCAGGATGGTCGAGAAGGTTTCCGGATTGCGGGAAGCGGACGCGCTCGTCGCGCGGGTGGAGACATAGTGCATACGTAGGATGATCCGGTTGGGCTCGCGTTGATTCTTTTATTATAGTGCGGGCCGGGGAATCCTGCGGATGCGGTCGAGATTGGTGCAGCGGGGATGGCATGTCCCCACCGCGTGGCACGGGGCGCCTCGGCGGCCCCGCCCACCCTGAAAGCGACGATATTTAGCTCAGCAAGCCGCGTGATTCACCGTTACCACGTGCACCGCCAGCCCGCCAAGCGAGGTCTCCTTGTACTTCGCCTGCATGTCCGCCCCGGTCTGGCGCATCGTCTCGATGACGTTGTCGAGGCTGACGAAGTGGGTACCGTCGCCCTTGAGTGCCAGCGAAGCGGCAGTGATGGCCTTGATCGCGCCCATGCCGTTGCGCTCGATACAGGGGATCTGCACCAGCCCGCCGATCGGGTCGCAGGTCATGCCGAGGTGGTGCTCGATGCCGATTTCGGCGGCGTTCTCGATCTGTTCGTTGCTGCCGCCGAGCGCCGCCACCAGGCCGGCCGCCGCCATCGCGCAAGCGACGCCGACCTCGCCCCGGCAGCCGACTTCGGCACCGGAAATCGAGGCATTCTTCTTGCACAGCATGCCGATCGCGCTGGAGGTCAGCAGGAAATCGCGGATGCCGCGCGCGGCGTTGCTCGGGCGGCAGTCCTCGGCGTAGTAGCGCAGCACCGCCGGGATGATACCGGCCGCGCCATTCGTCGGCGCCGTGACGACGCGTCCGCCGGCCGCGTTTTCCTCGTTCACGGCCATCGCGTACAAGGTGACGTGGTGGGTCGAATCGTGGGGCAATTCGTTGACGCGCTTGCCTTCGACGCAATGCGCCTGCTTCCACAGCTTGGCCGCGCGCCGCTTGACGTTCAGGCCGCCGGGCAGCTGGCCTTCGGTGACCAGGCCGTGCGCGATACAGTCGTGCATCACGTTCCAGATCCGGTCCAGGCCAGCGTCCAGCTCGGCCTCGGTCATGCGCACCAGTTCGTTCGCGCGCAGCATGTGCGGGATCGACAGGCCGTGGCGCTTGCCCTGCTCGAGCAACTGCACCATGGTGTCGAAGGGGAACGGCACGGACACGGCCTGGGTGCCAGGAGGCTCGGACGCGCGCACCTGGGCTTCGCCGGCCGCGGTGATGAAGCCGCCGCCGACCGAATAATAGATGCGTTCGATATGGCTGCCGTCACGCAGTTTCAACACGAAGCGCATGCCGTTCGGGTGTTCCGGCAGCGTGGAGGCCATGTGCCAGGCCAGGCCCGTCTTGGCGGAAAACGGCACTTCTTTTGTCCCCAGCAGGCGCAGCACGCCGTCCAGTTCCGCTTCCGCGAGCTTGTCCTCGACCGTATCAGGAGCGATGTCCTGCGGGGTCTCGCCCATCAGGCCGAGAATGACGGCCTTGTCGGTCGCGTGGCCGACGCCGGTCAGGGCCAGCGACCCGTACAGGTGGGCTTCGACGCCGACCGCTTCCTCGAGCGAACCGCATTCGAGCAGGAAGCGGCGTGCCGCCACCATCGGGCCCACCGTATGCGAGCTCGATGGCCCGATACCGATCTTGAACAGATCGAAAACACTCATGTCCATCTGGATTTGTCTCTCTGCGCGTTTTTATTATTATGGTGATAAAAGGGTCGGATCAGGCAGCGGCCTTGATGTCGATATTCTCGAGCATGCTCGCCACCATTTCCTCGATGCCGATGCTGGCTTTCCAGCCCCAGTCGGCGCTGGCGCGGCTGTCGTCCAGGCTCTTCGGCCAGCTGTCCGCAATCGCCTGGCGGCTGTCGGGCTTGTAGGCGATCTCGAAATGCGGCACGGCGCGCTTGATGGCGCTGGCCAGTTCGCGCGGGTTGAACGAGACGCCCGCCACATTGTACGACGAACGGATCGCCACTTTCTCGCTCGGCGCGTCCATTAATTCGATCGTTGCGCGAATGGCATCGGGCATGTAGATCATCGGCAGCGTCGTTTCCGGGCCGAGGAAGCACTCGTAGGTCTCGCCCTTGAGCGCCGCGTGGAAGATGGCGATCGCGTAATCGGTCGTGCCGCCGCCCGGAGGCGACTTGAAGCTGATGATGCCCGGGTAGCGGATCGAGCGCACGTCCACGCCGTACTTGCTGTGGTAGTACTCGCACAGGCGCTCGCCGGCCAGTTTGCTGATGCCGTAGATCGTGGTCGGGTCCATGACCGTGTACTGGGGCGTGTTCTCGCTCGGCGTGTTCGGGCCGAATGCGGCGATCGACGAAGGCCAGAACACCTTCAGCGGTTTGCCCGCTTCCAGGCGTTCGCGGGCGACTTCCAGGATGTTGAGCAAACCATCCATGTTCAGCGTCCAGGCCTTCAGTGGCGCCTTTTCGCCCGTGGCCGACAGCAGCGCGGCCAGCTGGTAGACCTGGGTCACACCCTCGTCGGCAATCACGGCCGCCAGGCGCGCCTTGTCGAGCACGTCGAGCTGGGCGTAGCGCGCCGCGCCGTACACGTTGGTGGCGCCGATGTCGGTGGCGAGCACGTTGTCCGCGCCGTGCTGCTGCGCCAGTGCGGAGACCAGTTCACTGCCGATCTGGCCGTTGGCGCCGATGATGAGGATGCGTTCCATATTCTTGTATTCCTGTCGTAATGCCTGATTAGTTATTCTTGATGATGCCCAGCTCGCGCCCGGCCTGCTCGAAGGCCTTCAGCACGGTGTCGAGCTGCTCGCGGGTGTGCGCGCTCGATATCTGGACGCGCACGCGCGCCTGCCCCATCGGCACGACCGGATAGAAGAAGCCCGACAGCAGCACGCCCAGTTCGAACATGCGCGCGGCGAATTTCTGCGCCACCGGGGCGTCGAACAGCATCACCGGCACCACCGGGTGGGTGCCCGGCTTGATGGTGAAGCCGATGCGCTCGATCTCCTTGCGGAAGTAGGCGGTATTTTCATGCAGGCGGTCGCGCAGTTCGGTCGATTTGCTGATCCGTTCCAGCACCGACAGCGACGCGCCGGCGATCATCGGCGCCAGGGTGTTCGAGAACAGGTAAGGACGCGACTTCTGGCGCAGGGTCTCGATGACTTCCTTGCGGCCGGAAGTGAAGCCGCCCATCGCGCCGCCCAGGGCCTTGCCCAGGGTGCCGGTGATGATGTCGATCTTGCCGATGACACCACAGTGCTCGTGGGTGCCGCGGCCGGTCGCGCCCATGAAACCCGAGGCATGCGATTCGTCGATGAGCGTGAGCGCGCCGTACTTTTCGGCCAGCGCGACGATTTTATCGAGCTGGGCGATCGTGCCGTCCATCGAGAACACGCCGTCGGTGACGATGACCTTGTGGCGCTTGCCGGCTTCAGTGGCGGCGATCAGCTGCTTTTCCAGGTCCGCCATGTCGTTATTGGCATAACGGTAGCGCGCCGCCTTGCACAGGCGAATGCCGTCGATGATCGACGCGTGGTTCAGGGCGTCCGAGATGATGGCGTCGTTCTCGTCGAACAGCGGCTCGAACACGCCGCCGTTGGCGTCGAACGCCGCGGCATACAGGATGGTGTCTTCGGTACCGAGGAAGGTCGACAGGGCTTGTTCGAGCTCCTTGTGCACGGTTTGGGTGCCGCAGATGAAGCGCACCGAGGACAGCCCGTAGCCATATTTCGCCAGCGCGCTTTCCGCCGCTTTTTGCGTCTCGGGGTCGCCCGACAGGCCCAGGTAGTTGTTCGCGCACATGTTGATCAGGGTGCGGCCGTCATCGGACTGCACTTGCGCGCCCTGGCGCGAGGCCAGTACGCGCTCGGGCTTGAACAGGCCCTGTTCGCGCAGCGTCGACAAATTCTGCTGCAGCCCCGTGTAAAACGCGTTTTTCCCTTGATCGCTCATGTGATTTCCCTGTCTGTGCTGTCTGTGCGAATGACTGGCGGCGGCTTGACCGTCCGCCGGACTATGCTGTACCGTTGTTCCGAACCCGTTCGATTTCAGTGCCCTGCTGCTTTTTCGCTATCTCGAACTAAAATTCAATATAATGAATATTACGCCCACCTGTCGAACTTGGCAAGCTGCGGCCGACTCCAACACCAGTGCTGCCTTTATCGAGATGAAAACCCCGGTCATGACCAACAATGCCCCGCCCGAAGTCGGCGCCACCCTGCAGCGCCTGCGCCTGGCGCGCGGCCTGACGCTGGAGGACCTGTCGCGTATCGCGGGGGTCTCGAAATCGATGCTGTCGCAGATCGAGCGCGAAAAGGCCAATCCTACCATCGCCATCACCTGGCGCCTCGCCAACGCGCTCGGCGTGCAGATCGGCGAACTGCTGGCTTCCGAAACCCGGGATGTCGAAGCGATCCGCGTCGTCGACGCCCACGAGACGCCTACCCTGCCGGGCAACCATGCCGGCTATATCCTGCGCATCCTGGGCCCGATGGAGCTGGCCGGGCAGTATGAATGGTATGAGCTGACGCTCGCGCCGGGCGGCGCGCTCGCTTCGCAGGCGCATGATCCGGGCACCAAGGAGCACATGACGGTGATTAATGGGACGCTGGAAGTGGAGGTCGGGCTGGAAAAGCGCAAGGTGAAGGCGGGCGGGACGGCGCGGTATCCGGCGGACCAGGATCACGTGATTCGCAATCTGGGCAAGACCGAGGCGAAGGCCTTGCTCGTTGTCGTGCATCGGTAGGGGCGGGCCGCCGAGGCACCCCGCGCCCGCGCGGAACGATGAGCAAACGGGTCACGATCTGATCTGCAAACACGGCGCTGACTTCCGCGTGGGCATGGGGTGCCCACGCTACGCCTCGGCATGGAGGCGCCGTACCGCGTGGAGTCAGGACTCCACCCTACGTGAGCCGCGGTTCGTAGGGTGGAGTCCTGACTCCACGCGGTAGAGAACATGTGCAGCGGCGGCGTGGAACTCATGCGCGGCGCCGAACAACTGGCATTGAAAACAAATCGGGCCAGCCGAATCGATTGATTCGCTGGCCCGACGTCCGTGCAACGCGGGCGGAGTCCGCCCGCCCTTCCCTTACATCTTCAGCGCCTTCGCCAGGAAGCCCCAGCGATCCGCCACCTCCTCGATCTGCTTCGCGGTCGGCTTGCCGGCACCGTGGCCGGCCTTGGTGTCGATGCGGATGATGACGGGTGCGCAGCCCGCCTGCGCGACCTGCGCCGCGGCGGCGAACTTGAAGCTGTGCGCCGGCACCACGCGGTCATCGTGGTCGGCGGTGGTGACCATCGTCGCCGGATACTGCGTGCCCGCTTTCAGGTTATGCAGCGGCGAATACTTCACCAGCGCCTTGAACTCGTCCGCGTTGTCGGCCGAACCGTAGTCCGAGGTCCATGCCCAGCCGATGGTGAACTTGTGGAAGCGCAGCATGTCGAGCACGCCGACCATCGGGATGGCGGCGCCGAACAGGTCCGGACGCTGGGTCATCGCCGCGCCCACCAGCAGGCCGCCGTTGCTGCCGCCGCCGATCGCCAGCTTGCTTGGGGAGGTCACCTTGTTCGCGACCAGCCATTCGGCGGCGCCGATGAAGTCGTCGAACACGTTCTGCTTCTGCAGCTTGGTGCCGGCCTGGTGCCAGGCTTCGCCGTACTCGCCACCGCCGCGCAGGTTGGCCACCACATACACGCCGCCCATCTCCATCCAGGCCAGGTTGGCCGGCGAGAAGCCCGGGGTCATCGAGATGTTGAAGCCGCCGTAGCCGTACAGGTAGGTCGGGTTGCTGCCGTCCAGTTTCAGGCCCTTTTTCGAGACGATGAACATCGGCACCTTGGTACCGTCGCGGCTGGTGAAGAACTGCTGGCGCGTTTCATAGGCGTTCGGGTCGAAATCGACCTTCGGCTGGCGGAACACGCTGCTCTTGCCCGTCTTCATGTCGAGGCGGTAGATCGTGGTCGGCGTGGTGAAGCCGGTGAACGAATAGAAGGTCTCGGTTTCGCCGCGCTTGCCCGACAGGCCGCCCACGGTGCCGATGCCCGGCAAGGCGATCTCGCGCACGGGTTTGCCCTTCAGGTCATGCACGCGCACGACGCTCTTCGCATCCTTCAGGTATTCCAGCACCAGCTGGTTGTTGATGATGTCGGCGCCGGCCAGGGTGTCGGCGCCCTCGGCGACGATTTCCTTCCAGTTCGACTCGCCTGGTTTACTGACGTCGATGGCGACGATGCGTTTCTTCGGCGCGTTGCGGTCGGTGCTGAAGTAGAAGACGCTGCCGACATTGTCGATGAAGGTGTAGCCGGCGTCGAAGTTGTCGATCAGGTCGACGACCTTGGAATCGGGTGTCGACAGGTCCTTGTACGACACGCGGTACTTGGGCGCCGTGCCCTTGGTCGTCGTGATGACCAGGTAGCGGCCGTCGTCGGTGGTCTGGCCACCGAAGCCCCATTCCTTCTGGTCGGGACGGTCGTAGACCAGGGTGTCCGCACTTTGCGGGGTGCCGATGCGGTGGTAGTACAGCTTCTGGAAGTAGTTGACGTCGGCCAGCCTGGTCGCTTCCTTGGGCTCGTCGTAGCGGCTGTAGAAGAAGCCCTTGCCATCCTTCGTCCAGGACGTGTTCGAGAACTTGACGAACTTGACGTGGTCGTCGAGGTCCTTGCCGGTGTCGATGTCGCGCACGCGGATCTCGTTCCAGTCCGAACCGGACGCGGCCGTGCTGTAGGCCAACAGCTTGCCGTCCGGGCTGACCTCCGCGCCTGCCAGGGCGACGGTACCGTCGGCGGCCAGGGTGTTCGGGTCGAGCAGCATGCGCGGCGCGTCGCCGAGCTGTTTCATCGTGAACAGCACCGACTGGTTCTGCAAGCCGTCGTTACGGGTGTAGAAGTAGCGGCCGCCGTCTTTTGAAGGCACCGAGTAGCGCTCGTAGTTCCAGAGTTTCGTCAGGCGCTGGCGGATCGCCTCGCGCTGGGGGATCTGGCCCAGGTAAGCTTGCGTGACGACATTCTGGGCATCGACCCAGGCTTTGGTGTCGGCGCTGTTGGCGTCTTCCAGCCAGCGGTAGGGGTCGGCGACCGTGGTGCCGTGGTAATTGTCGACCTGGTCGACCTTCTGGGTGAGCGGATAGGTCGGGGTGCCGGCCGGGCAGCTTGCCGGTGGGGCGGCGTGGGCGGCGCCGAACAGCGTCGCCAGGACGGCGACCAGTGTTGCGTGTCTCATGTGCATATTGTTCTCGGGACGAAAAGTCGTGGTAGGCGAAATGTGCCGAAAGGCATCATAACGCGAAACCCGGCCGTAAGCGACATCGGTGCGCGCGTCAATACGGGGCAATACACCGGTCACTCCTGCCGGTTGCGCCCTTCGCGGTGGCTCAGCTGCCACTTGTGCGACAGGTCGAGCGCGCGCCCGATCTCGGAGGGAGACAGGCGCCGCGCGACGATGGACTTGTTGACGTTGGCGGTGGCGTCTCCGCCCTCGGCCGCCAGCAGCATCCACATGTAGGCACGCACCGGATCGCGCGCAACTCCCAGCCCGCTGCCGATCATGCCGCCCAGGTTGTACTGGGCCAGCGCATGGCCCTGCTCGGCCGCCTGCTCGTACCAGTACACGGCCAGGCGGTCGTCGTGCGGCAGGCCCTGGCCGCTGGCGTACATGACGCCCAGGTTGTTCTGGGCGCTGGCATCGCCCTGCTCGGCCGCCAGCCGGTACCAGTGCGCGGCGCGCGCCTCGTCGCGTTCGACGCCCTGGCCGTTGGCAAAGCTCACGCCCAGGTTGAACTGCGCATTCGCCGCGCCCTGCTCGGCGGCGCGCCGGTACCACTCGAAGGCCTGCTTCGGGTCGCGCTCGGTGCCGCGGTCGTGGGCATGCATGTTGGCCAGGTTGTACTGGGCCGCCACGTGGCCCAGGCGCGCCGCCCTGGTGTACAAGTCGAGCGCACGCCGCTCGTCGGTTTCGATGCCCGCGCCGCTGGCGTACATGTTCCCGAGCAGGAACTGGGCTTCGCGGTCGCCATGGTCGGCCGCGCGCGTCAACCAGGCGCAGGCGCGGCGCGGGTCGGCGCGCACGCCGCGCCCCTCCGCGTAGGCGATGCCGAGCTGGCGCTGGGCGCCGCGCTCGCCGGCGGCTGCGGCTTTGCGGAACCAGTACAGGGCCTGCTTGTCGTTCGCGTCCACGCCCTGGCCGCGCTGGTACATCAGGCCCCAGGTTCAGCTGCGCGGGGGCATCGCCCTGCAGTGCCGCCTTGCGGAACCAGGCCATTGCCAGCGGATGGTTGACGGCGGTGCCGATGCCTTCCAGGTAGCATTCGCCGAGCTGGTTCTGGGCGCCCGGCATGCCCTGCTCGGCCGCCCGGTAATACCAGGACAGGGCCCGTTCGGGATCGTGGGCGACGCCGCGGCCCTGGCGGCACATGTGGCCGAGGTTCTGCTGGGCCGACGCATCGCCCTGCTCGGCGGCGCGGCGAAACCAGCGCGCGGCTTCGGTATCGCAGCGTGCCACGCCGCGCCCGTGGTAATACATCGCGCCCAGGTGGTTCTGGGCAAAAGCCAGGCCCTGCATGGCGGCCAGGCGCAGCCAGGCCACGGCACGCGTGTCGTCGCGGGGGACGCCTTCACCCTTTTTGTAGAGCAATGCGAGGTTGAACTGGGCGTAGGCATTGCCGCGTTCAGCGGCTTCGCGGAACCACAGGTAGGTTTGCTGGTTTTCCTGCCCGAGCTTCTGCCGGTTCATGCTGTTCCCCCGTGTAGGCGCGCGGATGCTCTCAAGGATGGGCCGCAGCTCCGCAGCGCCGGCGATCATGAATAAGGCGGACAAGCGGCCTCATAAGTATTAACAAAATTTTAATGAATTGAGTCTGCATCCGTTTGACTGGGCACAATCGTGCCGGTGGCGCGGGCATGAAAAAACCCGCCGCGGCGCTGCCGGGCGGGTGGTTGGTGCGGCCGGACCGCGCGTGCTGTTCGGCGGTTCAGGCCTGCATGGCCCGTTTCGGTCCGAGCGCGTACACCAGCATCGCCAGCAGCGCGAGGCACCAGACGATGAGCGCGCCGGACGGCAGGTCGAGCACCACCGACAGCACCAGGCCGACCGCGTAGCCGGCCACGCCGACCAGGTAGGCCACCGGCAGCTTGCGCGACTCGGGATAATGGCGCACCGCCAGGCTCGGCACGATCAGGCTGGCAAAGACCAGGTAGACGCCGACCAGCTGCACCGAGGCCGTCACCGCCAGCGCGAACACCAGGTAGAAGCCCAGGCGCCGCAAGCGGTTGCGGAAGGCTGCCAACAGCCCCAGGATCAGCACCGTGCCCAGCGCGGGGATGACCAGCTGGTCGTAGCTGACCCAGAGAATCTGGCCGGCCAGCAGGTCCTGCAGGTGCTCGCCGCCGTGCGGGTTGTGGGCAACCAGCAGCAGGCCGGCGGTGGCAGCCAGCACGAACAGCACGCCGATCTGCGCTTCCTGCACGTCCGGCCAGCGCTTCTCGGTCCAGGTCAGCAGCAAGGCGCCCAGCACCGCGGCGCCGCCGGCCGCCAGCTGGATGGTCCAGCCATGCGGGTCGAGGTCGACGGTGCTGGCCAGGATCACCCCCAGCGCGGCGATCTGGGCGATCGCCAGGTCGATGAAGACGATCCCGCGGCGCAGTACCTGGGCGCCGAGGGGAATGTGGGTCGCCAGTACCAGCAGGCCGGCAACGAAGGCCGGGAGGACGATCAGGAAGTCGAAGGTCTCGGTGTTCACTTGGCCGCTTCCGCCAGGCGTTGCACGGTCGTGTCGAACAGGGCGAACAGGTTGCCGCTCCGGGCGTCCGCTCCCACGGTGAAGGGAATCACCACCGCGGGGATGCGTGCGCGCTGCGACAGCCACTGCGAGGCGCGTTCGTCCCTGGTAGGCCGCGCGCAGCACCATCTTCGCCGGCTGGCGCTCGAGCCCTGCCAGCAATTGCCCCAGCTGGGCGGCGGAGGGTTCGATCCCCGGCTTCGGTTCCAGCGTGCCGACCTGGCGCATGCCCAGCCAGGCCAGCAGGTATTCCATGTTGCGATGATGCTCGACCACCGTCAGGCCACGCAGGGGCGCCGCCTGGGCTTCCCACTTGCGCATGGCCTGGGCCCAGCGCGCGCTGAAGTCAGCCTGGCGCGATGCGTACAGCGCGGCGTTCGCCGGGTCGATGCTGGCCAGGCGCCTGGCCAGCTGGCTGCCGACCAGGGCGATGTTGTGCGGGTTCAAGTGCACGTGCGGATTGCCGAAGGCATGCACGTCCCCTCGGCGCGGTCGAGTTTCGCCGGCACCTCCAGGCGCGGCACGAAACTGCCCGCTTCGAAATAGCCCGGCTGGCCCTTGGCAATCTTCGCATTGCCCGATTGCTGGACCAGCAGCGGCAGCCAGCCCGCTTCCAGGTCCAGGCCCGTGCAGACCAGCAGGTCGGCATTGCGGGTGCGGGCGATCAGGTCGGGGCGGGCTTCGACGCGGTGCGGGTCCTGCAGCGCATTCGTCGCGCTCGAGACGCTGACCTTGTCGCCGCCGATTTCCTGTGTGAGCGCGGCCCATTCGGGCTCGCAGGCGAGCACGTTCAGCGCAGCCTGCGCAGGCAGGGCGAGCATGCCGAGGGCCAGCGTGCAGAGGGCGAGCAGTCTGGTAGAGATGGGTGTCATGTCGTACTCCTTAGAACGTGTGGCCGGCGTGGGCGCCGAGGCTCATGATGTATTGCAGGAAGAGCTGGTTATCAAGCGCGCCGGGACGGGCCTCGTCGCGCGCGAACTGCAGGCGCAGGCGCGAGAATTCGGACGGGCTCCAGTCGAGCATCACGCTCGCGCGCTTCGGGTTGTAGCGTGCCAGGGCCGGGAACGCGTCCGATCCGAAAGCGCCGTCGTCGACCAGGCCGATGGATGGCGTGCCCGACGCCAGGCGATCGTAGCGCAGGCCCGCGCGCCAGTTCGGCATGAACTGGTAGACGCCCTGCAGGTACCAGCCCGACTGCGAACTCGCATAGCGGTCGGACAGGTCCTCGACCGACAGGCTGCCGCTCTCCTTGCGGCGGAAGTACTCGCCCTGCAGCTTGACATTCTGCCGCGTCGGATTGCCGTTCGGCGCCCATTTGTAGACGGCGTCCGCGATCCACAGCGTCGAACGGCCGCCAAACGCGGTCGGGATGCCGCTTTCCATGTCCTCGTACGCGCGGCCGGCCGCACCCGTACGCAGCCAGGACAGGCCGGCACGCCAGCTGCCCGAATCGCCGATGTCGTCGCCCAGGTGGGCGAACACGCTGGTGGCGTTGAAGCCGTTCTTGTTGCGGTCGCTGCCCGGGAAGCTGCGCCCGCTGCCCAGTTCCGCGCCCACTTCCAGGAAGGTGTTGAGCGGCGCCAGCCAGCGCGCCTGGACGCCGTCCGGCTTGTATTGGCCGCCGAGGAAGGCGCCATAGGCCAGCGGCGCGTCGACGAAGTCCCAGGTGTGGCTGTGCTGGCCATTCAGGTAACCGACGCTTGAGAGGAAGCGCCCTGCCTTGAGGTTCCAGCCGCCGCCCAGTTCGCGGGTACGCACGAAAGCTTCCTCGACCTCGGCTTCGTTCTCGCCGCTGAGGGCAAAGGTCAGCTGGCCGGCAAACAGGGGGTCGATATTGGCCGACATCGTCAGTTCCGACTCGCCCAGGTTGAAGCTGCGGCTGCCGGGGCCGACTTCGCCGCCTGGCGGCATGAAGCCACCGAAGCGGTAAGTCTCGGGATCCTGCGACAGCTTGCTGAAAGTGCCGCCGAGGACCAGCGAGATGCTCGGGTTGAAGCTGTTGTCGCCTGCGGCGCGGGCGCCTGGTGCAGCCTGGGCATCCGGCGCCGGGACGGCGGCCGGGCCTGGTGCCGGCTGGCTCGAGGCCTGCTGGGCGGCGGCCGCCGCGTTCTGGGCCTCGGCCACGGCGGCCTGGGCATCCTGCAGGCGTTGTTCGAGCGCCTGCAGGCGCGCTTCGTAGGACTGCTTCATCTCGGCGATCTGGGCGCGGATGGCATCCAGTTCGGCCGGAGTCGCGGTGTTGGTGGCCGCGTGGGCGGACAGGGGCAAAGCAAAGGCGGCGGCAATCGCCGCGGCCAGGACGGTGTGTTTCGACATCGTGTTCTTCCAGTTCGAATAGGGAATACAGGGCAGCTGCCGTCGGGGACGGCAGGCCATGGCGGACGACGTGGACCTAGACGAAGCGCGGCGGTGCGCGCGAATGGAAGACGGGAACAGTGCTGGGGGAAGCTTCGACGAAGGCGAACGCGGTGACGCGCTCGGTGCGCAGGTCGAGGGGGACGAAACTGCGGGTGCTGCTGCCGATGGCGCCGGCCATCTGGGCGAACGCCAGGCACTGGCTGCAGCTCTGGTCCTGGGCGACGGCACTCGACAGGTCGGCGTCGCGTTCCAGTTGCTGCGCCGCCGGGTTGCCTGCGCCCAGCTTGCCGGTCCAGTGCGACATCGCATGCACGAGCGCCATCTGCTGGGAGACCAGCAGAAGCAGCGACAGCAGGACGTGGACAATACAACGACGCATCATGATGGCGGCATTGTAATGCTTTTCAAGGCAGGGCTGTCGCACCTTTTTCCGTTGAGAATTGGTTGGCGTTCTTGCTTAACCAGCCCGGTACCTTGGCCGCGGCCAGCTTGTTGATCGCCACCAGCAGTTCGGGCGTCATGAACTTGAGGTCGTAGGAGCGTCCCAGGTGGCGGCCGATGTGGATCAGCACCTCGGCGGCCACTTCGGCGTCGGCCTCGGCGCGGTGCGCGGCGCTGCGAAAGGCAATGCCGAGCTGGCGCGAGAGCTGCCCGAGCTTGTAGCTGGCCATGCCGGGAAACACGCGGCGCGACAGCTTGAGCGAACAGACCAGGCCCACGTGGCGGCATTGCTGCCCCAGGCGCGCACTCTCGGCCGCCAGGAATTTCTCGTCGAAGCTGGCGTTGTGGGCCGACAGGGTATCGGCGCCGATGAAGTCGAGCAGCTCCGGCACCACCTGACGGGCCGGCGGCGCGCTGTCGACCATGTCCGGGTGATGCCGGTCAGGCCGGTGATGAAGGCCGGGATGCGGGCGCCGCAGTTGACCAGCGAGACATAGCGCTCGGTCACGCGCCCGTCCTCGATGCGCAGGGCGGCGACTTCGGTAATGCGGTCGCCCATGTCGGGCGACAGGCCGGTGGTCTCGAAGTCGAGCATCACGATGGGGCGTTCGAACATGGCGGTCCTGGTGTGGAAACTGGGGTGTGCCGACCGGGTCAGCCGAATTTGCGCCGGGCGTCGAGCGCCAGGCCGGCGCCGATGCTGCCGAAGAGGTCGCCCTCGACCTTGCGCGCATCCGGCACCAGGGCGCCGACGCGTGCCCGCAGCAGGCCCACGCCGCTCGAGCCGCCGGTGAAGAAGACGGTATCGACAGCGCTCGCCGTCACGCCGGCGTCCGCCAGCAACCGTAGCACGGTGGCGTCGATGCTGTCCGGGAGCGGCCCGATCGCTTCCTCGAAGCGCGGGCGCGTCACGACGAGCTTCTCGGGCGGGCGCAGGCGGTCGAGGTCGAGCACCACCGTTTCCTCCGACGAGAGCCCGATCTTCGCGCCCTCGACCTGCATTGCCAGCCAGTGGCCGGCGCGTTCGTCGATCAGGCCCTGCAGGCGCCTCAGCGGCCCCGGCTCGCTGGCGTCGCGCACCAGGTCTTCCAGCTGGGCGATGCTCTTGCGGGTATAGGCCTGGTTGATGGTATGCCAGGTCGCCAGGTTGAAGTAATAGCTCGACGGGATCTCGGCACCGGAGCGCAACAGGCCGCGGTAGCCGAGCAGCGGCATGGCTGCGGCCAGGCTCAGGTATTTGTCGAAGTCGGTACCGCCGATGTGCACGCCACCGGTTGCCAGGATGTCATCGCGGCGCTCGGGCTTGCCGGCGCGCTCGGGACCGAGGCGCACCAGCGAGAAGTCCGAGGTACCGCCGCCGATGTCGACGATGAGGACCAGTTCCTCGCGGGCGATGGTCGATTCATAATCGAAGGCGGCGGCGATCGGTTCGTACTGGAAGGCGACTTCGCGGAAACCCACGCTGCGCGCCACTTCGGCGAGGGTATCCTCGGCCAGGCGGTCGGCCTGGGGGTTGTCGTCGATGAAGAAGACCGGACGGCCGAAGACAGCGTGCTCGAAGCGGCGCCCTGCCTGGCTTTCGGCGCGACGCTTGAGTTCGCCGATGAACTGGGCCAGCAGCAGCCGGAACGGCAATGACCGCCCCGCGACTTCCGTCTGGCCGTCCATCAGGCTGGTGCCGAGCAGGCTTTTGAGGGAGCGCATCAGGCGGCCCTCGTAGCCGGCCAGGTAGTCGGCCAGCGCGGCGCGGCCATAGCGCACCTCGTCGTCGTCGGCATTGAAGAAGACGACCGAAGGCAGCGTTGCCTTGCCATCCTCCAGGGCCAGCAGGCTGTGCGCCGCCCCGCCCCCGCCGGCGGATTGTCCCAGCCAGCCGACCGTTGAATTTGACGTACCGAAGTCGACGCCGCAAGCCTTCGTCATGTGAGCCTTTCGTTGAAGGGGCGAAATAGTACCAGAATCCCCTCAGGCAGGCGATCCCTGCCGCCGCAGCGTTGCATGGCAGTCACGTCCGCTGCCCGACAGGAGTGCGCGAACCCGCGCGGGCCCTGGGCGTGCTCTTATCTATAATGCATCCATCGGGTTCTGCCCTTTCCCCCACGGCCGCACGATGCCACGCACCTGGACACTGAAGCGCAACTGCTCGCTGACGCCGCGCCAGTCGCTGCTCGTCTATGCGCTGCTGTGCTGCGGCTCCTTCGGCATCGCCCTTGTCTTCCTGCTGCAGGGTATCTGGATCGTGCTCGCATTCGCCCTGCTCGAAATGACCGCTGTGGGCTGGGCGCTGCTGCACTACGCCCGCCATGCGCTCGACGTGGAACACATCGCGCTGACCGAACGCTGGCTGCTGGTCGAGCGCATCGATTGCGGGCGGCGCGAACAGATCCGGCTCGACCCGGTACGCACGCGCGTGCTGCCGCCGCGCCCGCGCGAACGCAAGCTGATCCGGCTGGAAGCGCCGGACCGCACGGTCGACATCGGCAGCTATGTCTCGGAACCCATCCGCCTGCAGGTAGCGCAGGAACTGCTGCGCGCCATTCGCCATCATCCAGCCAAACTGCTGCCTTAAGAAAAGTTGTCTCCGATGTAAGTTTCTTCTTACATTGGCACAGCGGCTGTACCGATAGGTGTTCTCTATCTCATTTTGCATAATCCTCTATCAGATATGCCACACGTCACGAGCGCGATGGCAAGAACATTTCGAGGGGAATTGCTTTGAGTAACACGTTAAAAGGTTTTGCGATTGTCACCCATGGTGGTGCCGGCGAACCGCTGGACTACACCGACGGTTGCGAAGCCGCCGCCCGCCGCGGCCGCGAGCACATGCTCGAAACAGGCGACGCCCTCGATGCCGCCATCGCCGCCGTCATGGTGTTCGAAGAAGACGAACGCTTCAACGCCGGCACCGGCTCGGTCCTGTGCCTGGACGGCGCCACGATCGAAATGGACGCCTCGGTCATGGATACGCGCGGACGCCTCGGCGCCGTTGCGGGCGTACGCGACGTGCGCAACCCGATCCTGCTGGCACGCGCCATTGCCGACACCCCGCACGTGTTCATCGCCGGCGAAGGCGCCGACCGCCTGGCGCGCGCCCTCGGCCTGGAACCGGCAAAACCCATCCTGCCCAGCCAGCGCGAGAAGCACGAGAAGCTGCTCAAGCAGCTGGCCGGCTCGGTGCCCGCCATGCCCGGTATCGACAACCGCATGTTCGAACGCTTCTGGAACTACAAGACGCCCTTGCAACTGCCGCCGAACGCCGCCCACGACACCGTCGGCGCCGTCGTGCGCGGCCCGGACGGCCACTTTGCCGTGGCTGGCTCCACCGGCGGCTCGGCACCCTCGCTGCTGGGGCGCGTGGGCGACACCGCCGTCATGGGCAGCGGCTTCTATGCCGGACCGCTGGGCGCGATCGCCGCTACCGGCGTCGGCGAGCACATCGTGCGCACCATGCTGGCGCGCACCGTCTATGGCTATCTCGAACAGGGCATGCCGCTCTCGGCCGCGCTGCAGCGCGGCATCGACCTGATCGACAAGGACGTGGACACGGGCCTCATTGCCGTCACCAAAACCGAAGCTGCCTCGTGCAGCAATACCCAGATGCCAACTGCAACCATCGAAGAAAAATGAAAACCGAACCGCACCGGACCGCATCGCACGGCCACCTCGTCATCATCGGCGGAGGCGAAGACCGCAAGCACGACAAGGCCATCCTGACCCGTTTCGTGGAACTTGCCGGCGGCGCGCATGCCCGCATCGTCGTCATCACGGCCGCCAGCCAGATCGCCGACGAAATGTGGGAAGTCTACGACAAGGCCTTCGGGGACCTGGGTGTGAAACAGCGCGCCCACCTGCGCCTGGAGAGCCGCCAGGACGCCAACGACGAAGAAAAGCTGCGCATGGTGTCCGAGGCCGACGGCATCTTCATGACCGGCGGCGACCAGAAGCGCCTGCTGGCCATCATCGGCGGTACGGCGCTCGACGCCGAGATGCACACGGCGCTCAAGGTGCGCGGCGCCTGCATCGGCGGCACCAGCGCCGGCGCCTCGGCCATGTCGGGGCACATGCTGGCCTGTGGCAAGACCGACCTGCTGCCGAAAAAGGGCGCGGTCAGCCTGGGCGCGGGCCTCGGCTTCCTGCACAAGGTCGTGATCGACCAGCACTTCTCCGAGCGCCAGCGCCTGGCGCGGCTGCTCTCGGTGGTGGCGCAGAACCCCTACCTGATGGGCATCGGCATCGACGAGGACACGGCCCCGGTGGTGGAGCGCGGGCGCGGCATCGAGGTGCTGGGCGAAGGCTCGGTCACCGTGGTCGATGGCCGCACGATGGACACCAACATGGCCGACATCCGCGAGCGCGCCACTCCCGAACTGATCGACGTGCGCCTGCACCTGCTGCCGGCCGGCAGCCGCTGGTACCTGCCGACCGACGAGGACCCGAATGCAAAAGCGATGTCTTCCTCGCTGCGCGAATTTTTGGAAAATGTAACGAAACGGAACCCGATCTCATGAGAACCATCGAAAAACGCTTCCTGCGCGGCCCCAACCTCTACAGCGCAGCCCCCTGCCTGATGGCAGTCATCGATACCGAAGGCGTGGCCGTGGCGCCGCACTGGGCTCGCGCCTGGTCGCCCTGCTGCCCGGCCTGGCGCCGCAGGTGTCCGCGCGGCTGGCCAACCTGGCCTGCGCCGTTGACGCCGTCGAACCGGTCGTGATGGAGCTGCAGCGCCTGGCGGGTGCCGCCGGCGACTTCAGCACGACGATCGACATTCCGCGCAAGCCACACGCGCGCCGTGCCGTGTGCGGCTACCGCACCGAACAGGTGGCGGGACAGGCCTGGACGTCGCCCTCGAGATGATCGCCGCGCTCGGCCGCGGCGACGCCTTCGACCTCGATGCCGCGGTGGCGGCCCTGCACGAGACGGCGGAAGACTATGCGATCGGCACCAGCACCGGCGCCGTGGTGAACGCGGCCCTGCGCCGCGGCATCCCGGCGCTGCGCATCACCGACGAGGCGAACCTGTTCCAGCTGGGCTGGGGCAGCCGCCAGAAACGCCTGCAGGCGACCATTACCGGCGCGACCAATTCGATCGCGGTGGGCATCGCCAGCGACAAGCAGCTGACCAAGACCCTGCTCGAGCAGGCCGGCGTGCCGGTGCCGGGCGGCGCCACCGTCAGCAAGCTCGAAGACGCGCAGCGCGTGGCACGCCGCCTGAAAGGCCCGGCGACCATCAAGCCGCTCGACGCCAACCAGGGCAAGGGCGTGACCACGGTCTGCACCACGCCGGAGGAAGTCGAAGCCGCGTTCAACCACGCGCGCAAGTACGGCCGCCACGTGATCGTCGAGGAATACCTGCGCGGGCGCGACTACCGCGTGCTCGTCACCGGCAGCAAGATCGCCGCCGCCTCCTGGCGACGTCCGCCCTGCGTCACGGGCGATGGCAGGTCGACCGTGCGCGAGCTGGTCGAGATCGAGAACCGCAACCCGGCGCGCGGCGACGGCCACACCAATATCCTGACCAGGATCCCGATGGATGCGATCGCCGAAGACGTCCTGGCGAAACAGGGCTACGGCTTCGACTCCGTGCTGCCGGCCGGCGTCAGTGTCGACCTGCGCGGCAACGCCAACCTGTCCACCGGCGGCACCGCGGAAGACGTCACTGACCTGCTGCCCGAGGAAACCCGCGCCATCTGCATCCGCGCCGCGCGCACGATCGGCCTGGACGTGGCCGGCATCGACGTGATCTGCGAGGACATCGCGCAGCCATTGCGCGAACAGGGCGGCGGCATCATCGAGGTCAATGCCGCGCCGGGCATCCGCATGCACCAGTATCCAAGCCGCGGCACCCGCGCGACGCCGGCGCCGCCATTGTCGAGGCCTTGTTCGGCCAGGACGATGGCCGCATCCCGACGGTGGCGATCACGGGAACGAACGGCAAGACCACGACTTCGCTGCTGATCGAGCACGCGGTCCGCCAGACCGGCCTGCGCACGGGCGTGACCACCACCGAGGGCGTCTACATGAACGGGCAGCGCGTGATGGAAGGCGACTGCACCGGCTACCGCTCGGCGCGCACCCCTCCTCACCTCGCCGGAAGTCGACTTCGCCGTGCTGGAAACGGCCCGCGGCGGCATCCTCAAGCGCGGCCTGGCCTACGACCGCTGCGACGTGTCGGTGGTGCTGAACGTGTCCTCCGACCACCTGGGCCTGGACGGCATCGAAACCGTCGAGGAACTGGCGAAGGTCAAGGCGGTGGTGGCCCAGCGTGCCTCGCGCGCCGTGGTGCTCAACGCCGAGGACGACTACTGCGTGGCGATGGCGAAGGATTTGCAGGACACCGTCGAAGTGCTGTACTTCGCCCTCGATGCCGACAACCCCGTCCTGCTGCGCCACCTGGAACGGGGCGGGCGAGGTGCCTACCTGCAGGACAACACCCTGGTGCTGGCCACGGGCGCCCGCCATGAAGCGCTGCTGGACGTGCGCCAGATGCCGGTGTCGCTCGGCGGCTGCGCGCGCTACAACATCGCCAACGCGCTGGCGGCGGCCGCGGCCCTGGCCGCGAGCGGCTTCGGCAACGACGAGATCGGCGCCGGCCTGCGCAGCTTCGTTTCCGACAGCAAGCACAACCCGCTGCGCTCGAACGTGTTCGACGTCGAAGGCGTGACGGTGATCGTCGACTATGCCCACAACTGCGCCGCCTATGCGGCCCTGGCAGAAACGGCGCGCGCGATGACGCCGGGACGCGTGGTCGGCGTGGTGGCCGCGCCGGGCGACCGCCGCGACGCCGACCTGGTCGACATCGGCCGCACCTGCGCCGCCGGTTTCGACGACCTGGTGGTCTACGAGACCGAGAACCGCGGCCGCGTGTCCGGCAGCGTCGCCGCCCTGCTGGTGCAAGGCGCGCGCCTGGGCCGCTTCCCGGGCGAGCACCTGCAGACCGAGCTGGACGTGCACAGCGCGATCCGCGCCGGCCTCGCGCTCTGCCAGCCCGGCGACGTGCTGGTGTTCGGCTGCGGTTCGTCGATTTCGGAACTGACCGAGGCGCTGCGTCCGACCAAGCCGGAGATCGCGCAGCGGATCGAGATGGAAGCGGCGTAAGTTTTCGCGTCGTGTGTTCGCGAGCGGCCCTGCGGGGCCGCTTTGCTTTTCGGGCTTGCGATAGCGGTGCATATGAACCAATGGCGAGTCCGCGTGGGCACAGGTGCCCACCCTGCGATACATCGGGGCCGCCGAGGCCATGCGGCCGGTTGGGGCAGCTGGCCGATCCTCATGCACGGGCCAGCAGCGGCGGCGCACCGCAGGGTGGGGTCTTGACCCCACGCGGGATCACCATGTGAGCATCCGCACCGCAACGGTAGGGTGGAGTCCCGACTCCACGCGGTCCCGCGGTGTGCGCATCGGCGCGGGCAACCGTAGGGTGGGCGCCCGTGCGACGCGGGACCGAGCCATGAGGCGGTGCGGAACCTGTCACCGCGTGGGCACGGGGCGCCCACCCTACCAGAAACAAAAAGCCCCGCACCTGGCGGGGCTGTATCTCGAAGTGCGATTGGCTTACGCCGTCTGCGCCTCGATCTTCGCCGCGCTCTCCGGATCGTCCACGCGCAGCGCGTCGATGAAGGTTTGCAGCGAGGTACCGCATGCAAATACCAGCACGTCGCCCGGGCTGCACAGCGACAGGCCGAGGCGGATTGCCTTGTCGACCTCGATCTCGCGGTGCAGCGTATCCGACGGTCCGACGACGTTCTCCGCCCCTTCCAGGATCAGGTCGACCGCGCCGCCCGTCGGCCGGCCACGGCTCTGCGACTCGTAGACCACCAGCTCGTCGAAGCGCTCGCCGCAGATTTCGCCCACCTGGATCAAATCGCTGTCGCGGCGGTCGCCAGGCGCGGTGACGATGCCGACCAGTTGACCCGGCAGCAGCGCGCGCCATCTCCGCCAGGGCCGCATAGGCCGCCGGGTTGTGGGCGTAGTCGACGATGACGGTCACGCCGCGCACGTCGAAAACATTCGTGCGCAGCGGATTGGTCTTGCTGTCGGAGACAAAGGTCGACAGCCCGTCCGCGATCTGGACATTCGAAAAACCCGCAGCCATCAGCGCGGCCGCCGCGGCCAGGGCGTTGGCGATGTTGTAGCGCGCCAGCCCGTTGTACGAAGCCGGCATGGCTTCGACCCGCATCAGTTCCTGCTGGCGCGTGCCGTCGGCGATCACGATCGCGTTGTCCTGCACATAGGTGCCGCGGCCGCCGTCCTCCAGGTGCTTGAGCAGGATCGGGTTGTCCGGGTTCATCGAGAAGAAGATGACTTCCGCGCCCGGCTTGGCACGGCGCACCATCGAGACGCACAGCGCATCCTCGGCGTTCAGGACCACCGCACGGGCGGCCGACTGGGCCACCACGGCCTTGACCTGGGCGAGGTCCTCGATGGTGTCGATGCCATCGAGGCCCAGGTGGTCGGGCGAGACGTTCAGCACGACGCCGACGTCGCAGTAGTCGAAGGCGAGGCCGCGCTTCAGGATGCCGCCGCGCGCCGTTTCCAGCACCGCGAAGTCGACGTCCGGCGCGGTGAGCACCGTGCGCGCCGACCAGTAGCCGGTGCAGTCGCCCTGCACCAGGCGGCGGCCGTCGACGAAGACGCCCTCGGTGGTGGTGACGCCAGTGCCCAGTCCGGCGACGCGCGCCGTATGCCCGATCATCAGGGTGGTGGTGGTCTTGCCGTTGGTGCCGGTAACGGCAACGACCGGAATGCGGCCGTTCGAAGACCCCATCAGGCCGTCGATGATGGCTTCGCCCGCGTCGCGCGCTTCGCCCTTGCTTGGATGCTGGTGCATGCGGATGCCCGGCGCGGCGTTGACTTCGATGACGGCACCGCCCTGCTCGATCAGCGGCACCGCAATGTCCTGGCAGACGATGTCGATGCCCGCCACGTCCAGGCCGATCTTGCTGACCGCGCGCACGCACAGGGCGCGCGTGGTCTCGGGCAGGCAGGTCCGTCACGTCCTCGGCGGTGCCGCCGGTGGACAGGTTGGCATTGCTGCGCAACTCGATGGCGACGCCGGCGGCGGGGACCGAGTCGGGCATGTAGCCCTGGCGGCGCAGCATGTCTTCGGCATGGGCGTCGAGCGCGATGCGCGTCAGGATGTTGGTGTGGCCGCTGCCGCGCGCCGGGTTGCCGTTTTCGCGTTCGACCAGTTCGGCAATCGTGCTGACGCCGTCGCCGATCACGTGCGCGGGACGGCGGAACGAGGCCGCCGCCACGCGGCCGCCGGCCACCAGCACGCGGTAGTCGCGCCCTTCCACGAAACGCTCGACGATGATGCGGCGACCGTACTCGCGCGCGAACTCGAAGGCGCGCGCGACTTCCTCGGGCGTGCTGCAGCGGGTGGTGACACCCTTGCCCTGGTTGCCGTCGAGCGGCTTGACGGTGACGGGCACGCGCAGGCGCCGCGCGACGCGCTGGGCTTCCTCGCTTGTCGTGACGGTGCCGCCTTCGGGCACGGGCACGCCCGCTTCCTGCAGCAGCGCCTTGGTCAGCTGCTTGTCGCTGGCGATCTTCACCGCGACATAGCTGGTGTCGCCCGTGGTCGTGGCCTGCAGGCGCTTCTGCTTCGAGCCCCAGCCCAGCTGGAACAGGTTCGCTTCTTCGGTGATGCGCATGCTCGGGATGCCGCGCTCGTGGGCGGCGGCCAGCACGGCGGCGGTGCTGGTGCCGATGGCATAGCGGTGCCCCAGCGAACGGAGTTCCTCCAGGCGCGCGTCGACGTCGAATTCTTCGCCATGGGCAAGCGCGGTGACCAGGTCCACCGCCATCCGGAATGCCGGTTCGGCCAGCTTTTCGATGGCGTACTGGCAGACGATGCGGTACTCCCCGGGCCGGCCCGTGGCCGGGCGGGTGCGGCCATAGCCGACGGTGGGACCGGCTAGCGACTGCAGCGCCAGCGTCACGTGTTCGACCACGCGCGAGATAGGTGCCGGCGCGCAGGCGCTGGGCGAAGCCGCCGGGCTGCCCGGTCGGCAGCAGTTGCTGTTGCAGGGATGGCAGCGCCGCCAGCAGGGCGTCGTTAAAGCCGGGCAAGTCTTTCGAGGAGATGCCGTAGAGGTCTTCCAGGTCGATCACGCTCAGGATGCAGGGCGTGTCGGCGTGGATGTTCGGGCCGCGCAAAAAACGTTGTTCGAGGATATACACAGAAGTCCCTATCGTTGGAATTGGTATGGTCTGGCTGGTCGTGCTCGGAACGGCAAACGGCGACAGCGGCAGGCGCCGCCGAAGCTTGCCCTGATTCCAACGCGTTCAGATATCCAGTAGTTGCGTGTACATGCGGGTGGCCATCAGGCCTGTCGCGCTGTGGTGGCCGCCGGGTCCCATCAGTTCGGCCAGCAGCGCCATCGCGTCCGGCTTGCCGGCCGCCGCTGCGACACGGCGCTCCAGCAGGCCAAGTTCGTTGTCGTTCTCGGTGTCGCGGGCGGCGCGGCGGCGAATCAGGCCCCGCTCCGGGAAGCTGCTGCTGCGGTCCGCATGCTGGCCCGGGTTGTCGAGCGTGCGCTGGCGCGCGCGCGGTGGGTCAGCACCCGTTCCTGGCGCGCGGGTGCCCCGGCGGGTGCAGGATCCAGTCGCGCAGCACCTGCTGCTCATAGGCCGAGAAGACGCCGAACATCTCGGCACGCTCTCCGTGGATCAGGCGCCAAAAACGGCTGTGCTCGACATCTTCGCCGCGTTTGATCCAGCCCGCGCTTTCCAGCGCGCCGAGGAAGCCCGGAATCTGCGCCGGGTCGCCCAGCCAGTCGTTGACGGAGCGCCCCGCCACGCGGCAGTAATCCGAGTGCATGTTCTTGCCGACGCCGCTCTTCCGGGCAAGGATGTCGACCAGTTCGGTCTCGAGGTCGAATTCGGCGATCACGGAATTGGTGCTCGCGCCCAGTTCGTTCAGCTTGTAGCCGTCGAGCACGCGGCGGTAGAAGGCGGCGCGGTCGCCCACGCGCGGCATCAGGTCGCGCAGGGCCTGCACGGCCTTGCGCGCATGGCCGCTGGCGGCGTTGTCGACCGTGACGTGCAGCGTGAAATAATACGGATCGATGCCGAACTCGTTCAGTTCATACGACGTGATCAGGAGGTGCAGAGGCAGCTGCTCGTAGCCAAGGTTGTAGCCGATGATCTCCGGCAGGAAGCGTTCGGCATTGTGGCCAAGCGCCAGCTGGATCGCGCCCTGCAGGTAATGGTCGTCGCTCAGGCTCTCCCAGCCCTCGACGCCATGGGTGGCAAGCAGCTTGCGGTAGATCGTCACGTGGTTCTTGCTTGGTGCGCCCCCACCCAGCTCTTCGAGGTAGGTCTTGATCAGCGGGTGGAAATCCGGGCTGTCCCAGTGCTTGAGCATGCCGTAGAGCCAGGCGCCGTCGACCAGCTTGGTGGGCGCGGCGGCCTTGAGGAAATACAGCGCATGCGCCTGGTTCTGGAAATAGCGGCGCGGCGCACCGCTCTTGCGCGCGGCCAGGTAATCGCGGTACTCGGCGCCGACCGCGTCGGTGCGCGCTTCCATCCAGTCCTCCAGCTGCGCAAGCGTGGGCGGCAGGTCGGCCGGGATGCCCTGCACGGCGGCGATTTGCTGGCGCAGGAATTCCTCGCCGGCTCTGGCATTGCCCAGCGGGTCGGCGTACAGCGCGAAGTACAGGTTGCGGGCGGGCGCGGGAGGCGGGGCGGAAGGGCGTGTGGCCGCGGCACCCCGGCAACTTCTGCCTGGGCGACTGCGGGAACAGCGGTAACGAGCGGTGGCGTCATGAACGTGTCGGTTTATTGTTGATTGATTACCAGAATTATCCAACCTGGGCACAGCCGCGCCCATCGGCACGCACCCTCACAGCATGTCGGACAGGGATTACAAAAATGCACTGTTATTGACGGGCGCATCGGGGACGCGATGCCCATGCTCAGCTGTCGCCGAGGCAGATGCCCAGTTCGCGCGCCGTCGCCACCGTGTCGCCATCGACGGGCACGCTCCTGGTGCGACCGGCGATCTGGTCCAGCGGCACGAGTTCGATCGCCTGCCAGCCGAGCGCAACCATCACGCCGGCGCGTCCGCCGGCCAGGGCGCGCACCGCGGCGGCCGCGCCGAAGCGCGAGGCGCAGACACGGTCGAAGGCCGACGGGCTGCCGCCGCGCAGCAGGTGGCCCAGGACCACCGCGCGGCATTCCTTGCCCGTGAGCGCCGCCAGTTCGTGCTCCAGGCGCGCGCCGATGCCGCCCAGGCGTTCGGCGCGGCCCGGCTCGGCCCCTGCGCGCAACGCCAAGCTGCCCGCCAGCGGCGCCGCGCCTTCGGTCGCGACCAGCACCGAATGGTGGTGGCCGGCGGCGTCGCGCCGGGCGATCGCTGCCGCCACCGCTTCCAGCCGGTATGGGATTTCCGGCAGCAGGATCGCGTGGGCGCCGCCCGCGATACCGGCATGGAGCGCGATCCAGCCGGCGTAGCGCCCCATCACCTCGACCACCATCACCCGGTGCTGGCTGTGCGCCGTCGTGTGCAGGCGGTCGATGCACTCGGTCGCAAAGCCGACGGCGCTATCGAAACCGAAGGTGGAAAAGGTATGCGCCAGGTCGTTGTCGATGGTCTTCGGCACCCCGACCACGCGCAGCCCCGCCAGATGCAGGGCCTGGGCAATGCCCATCGAGCCGTCGCCGCCGACGATGACGAGGGCGTCGAACCCGCGCTCCCGGCACAGGCTGACCACCTCGCCGATCCGGTCGCGTTCGCCGATGCTGCCATCGGCCAGGCGCACCGGGTAATGCAGCGGATTGCCGCGGTTGGTGCTGCCGAGAATGGTGCCGCCCAGGTGGCCGATGGACTGAACGTCCTCGCTCTCCAGGCGCCAGACCGGCTCGCCGGCGCAGCGTTCAGGCGCAAGCAGGCCATCGAAACCGTCGCGGATACCGTGGCACTCCCAGCCGAGGCCATTCGCCGCGAGGACGCAGGAGCGGATGACCGCGTTCAGGCCGGGCGCGTCGCCCCCGCCGGTCAGGATGCCGATGCGCCGGATTGGCGCGTCCGTGCCGCTAGTCTCCATGGCCGTCCTCCCTGTTCGCCTGTTCTCTCATGATGCAAGCGCGGGGGCGTGCACGGCGCACGAATGTCGGCGCCGCCACAGCTTCTCGCGGCCTGGGCGCGCCGCTGGCGGCGACACGATTGACCGCTGGCGGTCGGGCGCCAGACTGGCGTAGGATGGGGGCTGACGCATGACGAGCCGGAGTGACCGATGGCGCAAACCGAGGTACTGATCGTCGGCGCTGGCCCCAGTGGCCTGGTGCTGGCCCTGTGCCTGCACCGGCTGGGCGTGGCCGTGCGCATCGTCGACGCGGCAAGCGGGCCCGGTACCACCCGCGCGCGCTGGTGGTGCAGGCCCGCACGCTCGAACTCTACCGCACCCTTGGGCTGGACCGGCAGGTGCTGGACGCCGGCCATCCCATCCTGGCCCTGAATCTCTGGGCCGAGGGCGAACACCGGGCCCGCGTGGAACTTGGCGCGCTCGGAGGCGGCCTCACGCCCTACCCCTTCGTCCACGTCTACCCCCAGGACCGCCATGAAGCGATGCTGGTCGAGCGCCTGCGCGAAGCCGGCATCGAGGTAGAACGCAACTGCACCCTGCTCGGCTTCGAGGAGCACGGCGGCGAGGTGCTGGCCCGCCTGCGCCGGGCATCGGGCGAAACCGAAACCTGCGGCGCGCTCTGGCTGGCCGGCTGCGACGGCGCGCGCTCCGTGGTGCGCCACCTGATCGACGCCGGCTTTCCGGGCGGGACCTATCGCCAGGTGTTCTACGTGGCCGACATCGAGGGCGACAGCCCGGCCCTGAACGGCGAGCTGCACATCGACCTCGACGAGTCCGACATCCTGGCCGTGTTCGCGCTGGGGCCGAGCGGCGCCGCGCGCCTGGTGGGCACCGTGCGCGACGAACGGGCCGGGCGCGCCGACACGCTGGGTTTCGCGGACGTGAGCCAGCGCGCCATCGACAACCTCCTGATCAACGTGCGCCGCCTCAACTGGTTCTCGACCTACCACGTGCACCACCGGGTAGCCAGCCGTTTCCGCCGCGGGCGCGCCTTCCTCGTCGGCGACGCCGGGCATATCCACAGCCCGGCCGGCGGCCGGGCATGAACACCGGCATCGGCGACGCCTTCAACCTGGCCTGGAAGCTGGCGGCCGTGCTGCGGCGGCAGGCGGGCGAGGCCTTGCTCGACAGCTACGAGGCCGAGCGCCTGCCCTTCGCCCGGCGCCTGGTCGATACCACCGACCGCGCCTTCAGCGTGATCACGGCCGATGGCCCCTTGGCCGAGGTCGTGCGCACCGGCCTGGTGCCGCGCGTGCTGCCGCTGCTGGCACGCTTTCCGCGTGCGCGCCGGGGATTTTTCCGCGTCGTGTCGCAGACGGCGCTGCGCTACCGCCATGCACCCCTCAACATGGGCAGCGCGGGCAAGGTGCATGGGGAGACCGGCTACCCTGGGTGGCCATGGGTAGCGGTGTCGAGGTTCCCGGGCGGCGCGCCGGCAAGCGCAGCGAGCGACACGAGGAGGCGGCGGTCCGCGCCGCCGACGATGCGGTAGCCAGCGTGATTGCCAGCGGGTCAGCGGCCACGGCGGACACGGGCAACGGACGGGGCGCGGACAACTACGCACCGCTGCCCAGGCCGGGCTGGCAGGCGCACGTGTATGGCACGCCCGGCGCGGAACTGGCCACCTGGTGCGCGCTGCACGGCGTGCCGCTGCGCCGCTTCGACTGGAGCGAAGCCTGCCTGGGTGCCGGCCTGGCGCGCGACGCCCTCTACCTGCTGCGACCGGACACCTATGTCGGCCTGGCGGCAGGCACGCCGAGCGCGGCCCTGCTCGACGACTACCTGCGGCTCAACGGGCTGACGCTCCAGCCTTGAGACGGCGCGCCGCTAGCGGGCCGTTCAATGCTTCTTGCCCCCGCCGGACACCTTGTTCTCGGTGGCCCAGGCGCGCCGTTTCGCTTCCGCCGGCGGCGTGCCGCGCTTCTCGTAGCTTTGCTCGATATGCTTGGCCTGGCGCTTCTGCTTGTCGGTATACGACGACTTGTCTCCCTGCGGCATGATGACCTCCTGTGTGGTGGAATGTGCAGCCCCGGCCCGCGTGGACGGGCATGCGGGGCGTGAGCCCTGCTCGAACAGCGCGGCCTTGGAGCGCGGCGCGCCGGAGCCCAACGACGGGCTCGCGTGGCGATCAAGCTAACATTGCAGTGCCGGAGGGCGGCGCGCGCTAGTGCGCAAGCATGCCGGCGGGCGCGCGAGGCGCCCCGCACGGATCGCGCAGTCCTTGCCGCGTACTCGCGCACTCGCGCACCGCAAGGCTGCGCCGCCTCAGCCGATTTCGCGCGATCATGTTCCCGAACCGCGCGCACCGGGCGCGCGCTCATCCATCTCACCATCGGAGCATCATGGAACTGACAGTCAAGAACAGCGCACCACCAGCCACCATCGTCACCCTCTTCGGCGAACTGCAGGACGGCAGCTTCGCGGCCAAGGTCATGCCCGAGACCGACGTGCCCTACACCCCCTACTTCGAGAACCAGGTGGAACAGGTCATGGTCTACATCCATCCGGACGAAGCGCAGTTGCAGGCCATCCTCGCGGCCCTGAACGACCGCCGCCTGCCCTTCGGCGAGCTGCAGAACTACGGTTCCTCCGCGGGCGGCAATTCGTCGATCCCGGTCTGAGAAGCGGCCGCCAGCGGCACCGGGCGGCACGCTGGCGCAGGGTCGCGGCCTGGCGCATTTGCCGCGGGCGACATTCAGGCGCTGCGGGCGCGCGCGCTGCCGGATGCGGCGCGCGTCACCAGCACCTCGGCGATGCGCCGGTCCGCCACCCGCAGCACCTCGAAGCGCAGGCCGTCGAGCTCGACAGCCTGCCCGGCGGCCGGCAGCGTGCCGAAGCGCTCGAGCATGAAGCCGGCCAGCGAGGTGTAGTCGTCGCTTTCGCTCACGGGCATCCGTTTCCAGCACCTGCTCGAGGTAATGCAGGTCGGCGCCGCCGTCGATGCGCCAGCGGCCCGGGCCTTCCTGCACCACGGCCGGCTGCTCGTCCTCGTCGGGGAAGTCGCCGGCAATGGCTTCCAGGGATGTCGATCGGCGTGACCAGGCCTGCAGGGTGCCGTATTCGTCGGCGATCATCACCAGCTGGCCATGCGAGCGCTTCAGCGTTTCCATGACCTTCAATACGTCGCCCGACTCGGGCAGGATGATGGGACTGCGCAGGTGGGCCGGGTCGATGCGCCCGCCCAGGGCCAGGTCGGCCATCAGGTCGCGCGCCCGCACCACGCCGAGGATTTCGTCAAGCTGCCCTTTGCACACGGGGAAGAAGCTGTGCGGGGTTTCCATGATCTGGCCGCGGATGGTGTCGGCGTCGGCGTCGATGTCGATCCATGAAATGTCCGAGCGGTTGGTCATGATCGAGCGGATCGAGCGCTGCGACAGGCTCAGTACGCCGCTGACCATATTGCGCTCGGCCGGATCGAAGGCCGGCTCGGGAGGCTGGCGCGACGAACTGGGCGCAAGCACCGCGCCCTCGCTCGCCCCTTGGCGCCGAGCATGCGCAGCACCGCGTCGGCAGTGCGTTCGCGCAGGGGCACCAGCGCCTCCTCGCGCGCCAGGTTGCGCCTGGCCAGCTGGTTCAGGGCTTCGATGATCACCGAGAAGCCGATCGCCGCGTACAGGTAGCTCTTCGGAATATGAAAGCCGAAGGCCTCGGCAATCAGCGACAGGCCGATCATCAGGAGGAAGCCCAGGCACAGCACCACCACGGTCGGGTGGGCGTTCACGAAGCGGGTGAGCGACTTCGAAGCGAACAGCATCACGCCCATCGAGACGACCACGGCCGCCATCATGACGCCCAGTTCGTCGACCATGCCGACCGCCGTGATGACGGAATCGAGCGAAAACACGGCGTCAAGCGCGATGATCTGGGCCACGACGACGCCGAAACCCGCGTAGGCCACCTGCCCGCCCCCCGTGTGGGTGGCGCCTTCGACCCGCTCGTGCAGTTCCATCGTCGCCTTGAAGAGCAGGAACAGGCCGCCCAGCAGCAGGATCAGGTCGCGCCCGGACAGGGACAGGCTGCCGATCGAAAACAGGGGCTCGGTCAGGGAGACGATCCAGGCGATCATCGTCAAGAGGCCGATGCGCATCAGCATCGCCAGCGACAGGCCGAGCAGGCGCGCGCGGTCGCGCTGCTCGGGCGGCAGCTTTTCGGCCAGGATGGCGATGAAGATCAGGTTATCGATGCCGAGAACGATCTCCAGCACGACCAGCGTGAAGAAGCCTATCCAGATGCCCGGATCGGATAACCATTCCATTGTCGTGCCTCGAGTAGAGCTAATTGTTATCGACAAGATAAGGCCGCGCGCACTTGCGCGGCGCACGGGTGCCAGCCGGCGCGGTGGCGCGCCGGGCTCCCGGCACGCCTGTCCGGGTCAAACGAGGGGCGGCATGCCCGGCAACAGCTTGTCGAGCGTGACCGGATAGTCGCGCACGCGCACGCCCGTCGCGTTGTAGATGGCATTGGCCACCGCGGCCGCCACCCCGCAAATGCCCAGCTCGCCCACACCCTTGGCCTTCATCGGCGACGACATCGGGTCGAGTTCGTCGAGGAACACCACTTCCTGGTGCGGGATGTCGGCATGGGTCGGCACCTCGTAGCCGGCCAGGTCGTGGTTCACGAAGAAACCGCGCCGCTTGTCGACCACCAGGTCTTCCATCAGCGCCGCGCCCACCCCCATCGTCATCGCCCCGATCACCTGGCTGCGCGCCGTTTTCGGGTTGAGGATGCGCCCTGCCGCGCACACGGCCAGCATGCGCCGCACGCGGGTCTCGCCGGTGGCGGCGTCGACGCCCACTTCCACGAAATGCGCGCCGAAGGTCGACTGCTGGTATTTCTTTTCCAGGTCGCCGTATTCCATGATGTCCTCGACCTCGATCGCGCCGCCCGCCGCGACCTGGACCAGCGGCAGCGCCCGTCCGCCTGCACGCACCTGGCCGTCGCTGAACTCGGCGCTGGCCGCGTCCAGCCCGAGCCTGGTCGCGACGCTCTCGCGCAGCTTGACGCAGGCGGCATACACGCCGGCCGTGGAACTGTTGCCGCCCCACTGCCCACCGGATCCGCTCGAGGCGGGGAAGCGGGAGTCGCCCAGGCGCACGGCGATCCGTTCGATCGGCAAGCCCATCATCTCAGCCGCGGTCTGGGCGATGATGGTATAGCTGCCGGTGCCGATGTCGGTCATGTCCGTTTCGATCGTCACCGTGCCATCGGTTTCCAGGCGCGCGCGCGCCGCCGACTTCATCAGCATGTTGTTGCGGAAGGCCGAGGCCACACCCATGCCGACCAGCCAGCGCCCCTCGCGCACGCTTCCCGGCTGGGCCTTGCGACCCTTCCAGCCGAAGCGCTCGGCGCCCTGGCGCATGCATTCCACGAAGCGCCGCTGCGAGAACGGCCGCGTGCGGTTCTCCGGGTCGACTGTCGTGTCGTTGACGATGCGGAAGGTGACCGGGTCCATCTTCAGCTTTTTCCGCCAGCTCGTCGATCGCGATCTCGAGCGCCATCATGCCGGGCGCCTCGCCGGGCGCGCGCATCGCGTTCGCCTCGGGCAGGTCGAGGGTGGCCAGGCGCAGCTGGGTGAAGCGGTTCGCTCCCGCGTACAGCAGACGGGTCTGCTGTACCGCCGTCTCCGGCTGGCCGCCCGGCAGGTCGCCGGATGTGCTGACGTGGGAAATGGCCGTGATGCGCCCTTCGCGCGTGGCGCCGATGCGGATGTGCTGGATCGTGGCCGGGCGGTGCGTGGTGTTGTTGAACATCAGGGCCCGCTGCAGCGCCACCTTCACAGGACGTCCGGCCGCGCGTGCGCCCAGCGCCGCCAGCAATGCCTCCGAACGCAGGAACAGCTTGCCGCCGAAGCCGCCGCCGATGTAGGGCGACACCAGGCGCACGTTTTCCTTCGGGATGCCGAGGGTGCGCGCCATGTCCTCGCGGCCCCAGTTGATCATCTGGTTCGAGGTCCAGAGCGTCAGCTTGCCGCCTTCCCAGGCCGCCACCGAGGCATGCGGTTCCATCATCGCGTGCGACTGGTCGGGCGTGGTGTAGGTGGCGTCCAGCTTGACCGGCGCCCCGGCGAAAGCCTTGTCGAAGTCGCCCGCGCGCGTTTCCGGCTTTTCTTCCTTCTTCGGCACCTGGGCCGTGTTCTTGGCCTGCATCAGGTCGTACTGGCCCTGCGCCTTGACATAGTCGACGCGCACCAGGCGCGCCGCGGCGCGCGCCTGCTCGAAGGTCTCGGCCACGACCACTGCCACGGCCTGGTGGTAGTGCTGCACCTCGGGACCGGCCAGCAGGCGTGCCGTGTTGAACTTGCCCTTGGTGAGCTTGCCGGCGTTATCGGCGGTGACGATGGCGATCACGCCGGGGCGCGCTTGGCAGCGGCCAGGTCGATGGCGGCGATGCGTCCCTTGGCAATTGCCGCTCCGACGACATAGCCGTAGGCCGCGTTCGGCGCGGCCGCGTGCTGCTCGTAGGCATAGGTGGCGGTGCCGGTCGTCTTGAACGGGCCGTCGATGCGGTCGTGCGGCCGTCCGACGATTTTGCCCTGGTCGATCGGGTTGGTGGTGGCGGGTGTAGTGAATTTCATGCCTGGCCTTTCCTCGGCGTCGGCCAGTACCGCTTCCAACGTACGCTGGACCAGCGGAATCTTGAAAGCGTTCTGCTGCGTCGGCGTGGCGCCCGCCAGCAGGCTGTCGACTGCAGCGCGTGCGCCGCGCGGCAAGGCGGCGTCGGCCGCAGCCGTGCGCCAGGGCTTGTGGGCGACCCCGCCGAGGGCCACGCGGCCGCTGCCGTCGCGCTGCACCACCGCCGCCACGGACACCAGGGCGAACGCATAGGAGGCGCGGTCGCGCACCTTGCGGTAGGTCTGGTAGCCGCCCAGCGGCGGCGGCAGCGTTACCGCCGTGATCAGTTCACCGCTGTGCAGCGCATGCTCGATGTGGGGCGTCTTGCCCGGCAGGCGGTAGAAGTCGGCGATCGGGATGACGCGGGTGGCACCGTCTGCGCGCACGGTTTCAACGCCGGCGTCGAGCAATTGCATCGCCACGGCCATGTCGCTCGGGTGGGTGGCGATGCAGGCCTCGCTTGTGCCGACGATGGCGTGGTTGCGGTTGTAGCCGCCGATGGCCGAACAGCCGCTGCCTGGCACCCGCTTGTTGCAGGGCTGGTCGGGGTCATAGAAATAGGGGCAGCGGGTGCGCTGCAGCAGGTTGCCGGCGGTGGTGGCCTTGTTGCGCAGTTGGGCCGAGGCGCCCGCGAGCAATGCCCTGGCCAGCACCGGATAGTCGCGCCGCACTGCCATGTTCGCCGCGAGGTCGACATTGCGCACGAGGGCGCCGATGCGCAGGCCGCCGCCTGGCGCGGCCTCGATGCGGTCCAGGCCAAGGTGGTTGATGTCGATCAGGTGCGGCGGCGTTTCGATCTCCAGCTTCATCAGGTCGAGCAGGTTGGTGCCGCCGGCAACGAAGCGTGCGCCCGGGTGGCTGACTGCCGCTGCGGCCGCTTCGGCGGGCGTACGGGCGCGCTGGTAGGTGAATGCCTTCATGCCTTGCCTCCGGCGACCTCGACGATGGCGTCGAGGATGTTCGAGTAGGCGCCGCAGCGGCAGAGGTTGCCGCTCATGCGTTCGCGGATCTCCTCGGCACTGAGCAGCGGGCGCACGTTCAGGTCGGCGCTGACGTGGCTGGGGATGCCCTGGCGTATTTCCTCGAGCACCGACACGGCCGAGCAGACCTGGCCCGGGGTGCAGTAGCCGCACTGGTAGCCGTCGTGCTTGACGAAAGCGGCCTGCATCGGGTGCAGCTTGCCCGGCCTGCCGAGGCCTTCGATGGTGGTGATCTCGTCCCCGTCGTGCATGACCGCCAGGCTCAGGCAGGAATTGATGCGCCGCCCCGCCACGATCACGGTGCAGGCCCCGCACTGCCCCTGGTCGCAGCCCTTCTTGGTGCCGGTCATCTGCAGGTGTTCGCGCAGTGCGTCGAGCAGCGTGGTGCGGGTGTCGAGGGTCAGCGCGTGGGTGCGGCCGTTGACCCGCAGCGTGCACTGGCATGCTGGGGCGGCGGCGTGCTGGCCGCCGGGACTGCGTCCGCGGCGTCGGCCGCAGTCCCGGCGGCCGTGCCGGGGAGCGCGACGCTGGTCGCGGCGGCGGCACCGCTCTTCAACAGGTCGCGCCGCGATAGTTTCAGGTCGCTCAGGTCGTCCATATCGTCAAGCCTTCTGCAAAACCGGCCGCATCGGCGGCCCAGGGAAGAGTCCGGCCGGGCCGGGGTCCGCTCGATGATAGAGATATTCCCGGCCGAGGGTGGCACGGTTGACCGGCGCTGCCTGCCGGGAAGCCGTTCGCCGGATGCGAAGACGCCCGCCATGGTTGCCGCGACACTCCCGCAACAGTTCCGCAAGCGCGTGGCCGGTATTGCCGGGTACTGCTACCGTATGGACGCGTGGGTGCAGCATCTGGAATGACGGGCTTCCACGTCACCGACAAGCCTTCGACCCGCGGCGTCGGCAGCAGTTACTGGACCATCCTCAATCCCGTCAAGCTCCTGACGGCTCCCATGGTGGACGGGTCGGGGTTCGGGGCCTGGGACCCGGACAACTCAGCCGAACAGCTTGGCCGCTGTCCTTGCCACCAGCTCGCCCTGGTGGCGCGCGCCCTCCAGTTCGTTCTGGCTGGGCTGGCGTTGCCCCTGGCCACCGGCGATGGTGCTGGCGCCGTAGGGGCTGGCGCCGGTGATCTCATCGAGCGTCATCTGCCCCGCGAAGCTGTACGGCAGGCCGACCACGACCATGCCGAAGTGCAACAGGTTGGTGATGATCGAGAACAGCGTCGTCTCCTGGCCGCCATGCTGGGTCGCCGTCGAGGTGAACGCCGCGCCGACCTTGCCGTGCAGGGCGCCGCGCGCCCAGAGGCCGCCCGTCTGGTCGAGAAAGGCCGCCATCTGCGAAGGCATGCGGCCGTAGCGGGTGGGCGCACCGATGACGATGGCGTCGTAGCCGGGCAGTTCGTCGACGGTGGCGATGGGCGCCCCCTGGTCCAGCTTGAAGTGGGCGTTGCGTGCCACCTCCTCGGGCACCGTCTCCGGCACGCGCTTGATCACCACCTCGGCACCGCCGCTCCGGGCGCCTTCTGCAATGGCGTTCGCCATCTGTTCGATGTGACCGTAGGTGGAGTAATACAGAACCAGTACTTTCGCCATGCGATTCTCCTTTGACAATGGGGTGGAAGCGGTAGGGGATGCGCCGCCGCGCCTGCTGCGCGGCGGGTCGCGCCCATGCTACGCCGATCGCCCATCGGTGCTCGCGCGGCTCGCGCCACGGCTCAGCCGGCGCATGCGCAGGCATCTTCGACTTACCCACGCCGACTTGCAAAGCGCCGTCCCCCGGCGCAGGATGAGGCTGCATTCTCGCGCCAACCAGGACAGGGAGACAATCGATGATCAAAGTAAGCGTGATGTACCCGAACGGCCCGGACGCCCGCTTCGACGACACCTATTACCGGGACCGGCACATGCCGATGGTGAAGGAATTGATGGGCGACTCTTGCAAGTTCTACACGGTTGACAGGGCGCTCCCGGGCGGCGCGCCGGGCGCGAACACGCCCTACATAGCCATGGGCCACCTGTACTGCGATTCGCTCGATGCGTTCCAGGCTGGCTTTGGTCCGCACTCGAAGGCCATCATGGCCGACATCCCCAACTACACGAACCAGACGCCGGTCATGCAGATCAGCGAGGTGATGGTCGGGTAAGCACTGGAGGCATCGGCTCGGCGCCGTGTCGTATGCATTTCAGTATGCAACAACACGGCGTCAATGACGACACCATTGCGGTGGCGGCCACCGCTCCGGCGAGGCTGCGGTTGCTCGTTCATCCTGGCGGTAGCAATTCCCGCCAATTTGAATCGGCCAACGCCCGCCTTACGCGATGTCGTTGCTCATGATCAATCCCACAGCAGTTGATGCCCCTAAAATCGGTCAAGACGACGCTCCAGTTGTGCGACCGAGAGGCAGGCATATGTTCACGCGTGGGCAGGCAAGGGCAAGACCTAGTCATATCGACAGCGCCGGGCGGTGGCACCCGGGTTCACTTCGGCTGCCCCCACGCCGGCAGGATGGCGCCTTCGCCATCATGTGTGGCGGTGCCCTGGTCGTGATGCTCGGTATGTGCGCTGTCGCCATCGACCTTGGGCAAATGTATAACCGAAAGGCCGAACTGCATGGCATGGCGAAAGCGGTGGCGCTGGCGGCCGCTGGCCAACTTGATGGGACCGCTGCGGGGGTGACCAATGCGATGGCGAAGGCTGCCGCAATCGCAAATACCTATCGTCACACCTACGGCCGTTCGTACACATGGTCGAACTCGGCGATTCGGTTCAGCAAATCGCCGGCTCTCGCCAGCGACTGGACCAGCGCCGAAGGCGCAAAAGCCCAGCCCGCAGGTGTTTACTACGTCGAAGTCGACACGACCCGCCTCGAGGACGGCTCAGGGAGCGGTACCACCTTCATGGCCGGGGTGATTTCCCCTGCGCTTGCGTCCTTCACCATCGCCGACCGTGCAATAGCAGGACGCGCAAATCTGAAGCTTACGCCGCTGGCCATTTGCGCGATGTCGCCGGCGGCCGGCGCGCTGCGGACGAATCCAGGTCCCCCCGCGGTAGCCGAACTGGTCGAATTCGGATTCCGCCGCGGTGTCAGCTATGACCTGATGGCACTGAACCCGAACGGCACAGCTGGCGAAACCTTTGTTGTCGACCCCTTCACCTTGCCTGGAAAGCCCTACTCGAGCGCGAACACGACCGTCTCGAAAGTGGGCCCTTCAGTGTGCGCAGGAAAAATCTGGGCGCCGGGCGTCATGGGCGCGCCGATCCATGTTTCCCGGCCATTCCCGCTTGCGTCCCTCTTCAATCATCTGAACTCGCGTTTCGATGACTACACAACAGGCAACTGCAACGCAAACGGGGCACCCCCTGACTACAACGTCAAGTCCTTCGCCCGGGCCACCGTTGCCTGGATGGGCCATACCGGCGAACAGACGGCCAAGCCCTATACCGACGCAGGGCGCGCGGAAACGGTGGCCGATCCGCTCACGGCGCCTAGCGGCACGACCGCCGACAATTACGGCGTGTTGTGGTCGTACGCCAAGGCCGCGAGGTATGACGCTTACGCGCCCGGCGCCAGGGAACCGAAGGAGGGCTACGCCACATTCGGCACCGGCGACTGGGCAAGCTTGTACAAGCCAAAGCCGGGTGTTTCCAGCTATCCGGGCGGATCGGCGACCCCTTACCAGGCAACGGGCGGCAGCAACTACAGCGCTCCGTCTTCCGCCCACCTGGCGATATCGCAAACGGGACGCCGCGTCCTGAACATCCCCTTGCTCGCCTGTCCTGTTCCGGCGGGAACCGATGTGACCGCCACGGTCCTGGGCATAGGGCGTTTCTTCATGACCGTACCGGCCACCAATACGAAGATCAGTGCGGAATTCGCGGGCGTGGTTCCCGAGTCGGCACTGGTCGGCAAAGTGGAGCTCTTCCTATGAGCGGATACCTCAACAAGCCATCGCACCGGCAACATGGTGCCGCTGCGGTCGAGCTTGCCCTTGTGCTGCCGATCCTGGTCGTCTTTTTTACGGCCCCGCTATTCTTTGCCATCTTTTTTTGGCACTACACGGTGGTCCAGAAAGCCGCACAGGACGGCGCACGCTACCTGTCGACCGTGTCCGAACAGGAAATGCGTGACCCAGCCCTGGCGCTAGCGGCCGCAAACACCGCCCGGGAAATCATCAGGGGGGAGCTCGTCGAACTCATTCCCGATCAAGGCAGCATCACGGTGATTTTGCATTGTGGTACCTCAGGGACCGGCATGATCAACCTCTGCACCGGCGTCGAAGACGGTCCGCTGCCCGAGTCCGTCGATGTCGGCATTCAATTCCGCCTGAAAGACCAGCTGTTCGGATTTGTCGACACCGGCCGATATGGCTGGTCTGTTTCTGCAGTCGCCACGGTGCCCTATGTCAGTAACTAAGCGCTCTTTCGGCACAATGCCGTCGCCGAAGCGCCAGCGCGGTGTCGCCGCCGTTGAATTCGCGCTTCTCGTCATCGTGTTCCTTGCCTTCGTGTTCGGCATTATCGAGCTCGCCCGCATCATGTATCTCTACAACACGCTCCAGGAGGTAACACGGCGGGCGGCGACCGCGGCAGCATCGACAAACTTCCGCGACCCGGCAGAGCTCGATCGCCTACGCTACTTTTCGGTACTTCGTAATGCGCCTGGCGAGCTGCCGCTGGGTGCGCCGATTACCGACCTGCATGTACGGATCGATTACCTCGCGCTCGTACGCAATGCCGACGGAAGCCTGACGGAGACGAGAATCGAACCCGGCCTCCTGCCGGCGGATCCCGCGGCAAACCGCCATACCTGCGATGCAAACCCGAATGCGTCGACGTGTATCAGACTGGTCCGGGCACAGGTTTGCAATCCGGGAACCGCGATCGCGTGCGAACCGGTTGAGTACCAGATGATGTTCCCACTGATCAGCGTCAAGCTGCCCCTGCCGCGCGCAAGAACCACGACGACCGCAGAGTCGCTCGGATATATGCCTGGAGAAGCGCCGTAACCGGTGTCCTGAAAGATTTGGCCGGCTAATCGTCAACGACAGGGCATCTCGCCCTGTCGGACAATCGCGATTCCCCCCGCGTCTGCTCGGCAATGGCCAGTGCCCTCGTCCCTGCCGTCGGGCATCTCGCCGCAGCTGCCCTCCTCTGTGGCGGTGTCTCCGGGCTCTGGAAGGTCTCTCGACCACGTCTGGATGAGGTTTATGTGACGCCAGAGCCTTGCTGCGAACAGTAGTGGCGGAGCTGGTCGTGACGCGGCGGGCCATTGACGATTCGCAAGCGTGGACATGGGGCTCGAGCGACCGGTTCCATTTTTTATGGCGACGAAAACAAAAAAGGCCAGCTTTGCCAGCTGGCCTCTTGTGTTCGCTTTTCTTTCCCCATCCCTGCGAGCTTTTTGCCGCGGTGATCTGGTGCGCGCATGCGCTTGTGTAGAAAAACTCAATTCTGGTGGGAAGTGCAAGTTTCGAACTTGCGACCCCTGCAGTGTGAATGCAGTGCTCTACCCCTGAGCTAACCTCCCTGACAACGAGGCGTATTATGCCACAAGATTTCTCTACCGTCACCCCTGAAGAGAATAATTTCTCCAAACACACTGTCCTTTGACACCCTTGTCGAGCCCAGCCAGCACCTCGTCGTGCGCCGCCAGTTCATCAGGGCCGGCAGGCAGGACAAGGATATCACCCAGCGGCACGGCATCGAGCAGCACACCGCCATCGCTGACTTCCACTTCGACATCCATCGACAGCGAGTTCTGGCCGCGCGTCATCGCGAGGTACACATCCGCCAGCAGCTCGGAGTCGAGCAGCGCGCCGTGCAGCTTGCGGTGGGCGTTCGAGACGCCGTAACGGTCGCACAGCGCGTCCAGCGAGTTACGCTTACCTGGGTGCATTTCCTTGGCGTTGACCAGGGTGTCGATCACACCGCTGCAATGCTCGACAAAAGGCGGCAGGCCGAGGCGCTGGAACTCGTGGTTCAGGAAGCCCAGGTCGAAGGGCGCGTTGTGGATGATGACTTCTGCGCCCTGAATGTACTCGCGTAGTTCCTCGACGATTTCGTGGAACTTCGGCTTGTCGCTCAGGAATTCTGTGGTCAGGCCGTGGACCGCGAGCGCGGCCTCGTCAGAGTCGCGCTCGGGATTGATGTAGCGGTGAAAATTATTGCCGGTCAGCGTGCGATTGACCAGCTCGACGCAGCCGATTTCGATGACGCGGTCGCCGGTTCGTGGGTTCAGGCCGGTGGTTTCGGTATCGAGGACAATCTGGCGCATGGGGTCTACTGTGGTCTGAGTTGAGCGAAATTATTGAATCGCGGCAAGTCAGCAGTATAGCGCATGCATGCGACAATCAACGACGCAAGGTCGCCACACCCCGGTTCGCCAGGACGTCGGCGCGCTCGTTGCCGGGGTGGCCGTTGTGGCCGCGCACCCAGCGCCATTCGACCGCGTGCTGCTGCTGGGCCAGGTCGAGCGCCTTCCACAGGTCGTCGTTCTTGACCGGTTCCTTGGCGGCCGTCTTCCAGCCGCGCGCCTTCCAGCCGTGGATCCATTCCGAGATCCCCTTCTGCACATACTGGCTGTCGGTGTGCAGTACGACTTCGCACGGACGGTTCAGCACGCCAAGAGCCTCGATCACGGCCTTCAGTTCCATGCGGTTATTGGTGGTGTTCGGTTCCCCACCAAAAATTTCTTTCTCGTGTCCATCAGCGACCAGCAGCGCGCCCCAACCGCCGGCGCCGGGATTGCCCTTGCAAGCGCCATCGGTAAAAATTTCCACTTTCGTCATGCCGCCTGGTCTTTCCTGTTCCAATTATTTTCGATGATGCCGATTCGTCGCCGGCACCGCCTGCGGCGCCCGGCTTGTTTTCTTGTTCCACGCCGGCCCGATCAGGTGCATGCCTTTCACGCGCTTGATCGCGTGCACGATGTAGACGGCACCGAGATAGGGCCACCAGCGTTGACCCGCCCCTTCCATCATGGTGAAACGGTTGAGCCACTGTGCCGTGCGAAACGGTGGCGCGTAGCAGCCGAAATGGCTGCGCGTTACGCCAAGATTCAACAATTTTAACCAGTCTTTCATGCGCGGCATAGAGATGAATTCGCCCGCCGACGGCAGGTAGCCGCTGCGCGTTACCTTGCCCAGCCCCTGGCGCATGCCCCACAGGCTGGCCGGATTGAAGCCGCAAATGATGACTTGCCCTTCGGGGATGAGCACGCGTTCGACCTCGCGCAGTACCTGGTGGGGCTCGGCCGCAAATTCCAGGACGTGCGGCAGCACCACCAAATCCAGGCTTTGCGAGGCAAATGGCAATTCCGAGAAATCCAGTGCGACCGCGATCTGCTTGCCGCTGGCGGCAAATTCGAGTTCGTCGAAGGTGGACGTGCGCGTGGCCGCCTGCCATTTGTTGGGCATGCGGTTGGCGGCAAGCGCATCGATTTGCGGCACGCCGATTTGCACGGCATTGAAGCCGAAGATGTCGGCCGTCAGCTCGTCGAGGCAGGCTTGTTCGAAAGCGCGCACGTAGGCACCCGCCGGCGAAAGCAGCCATTCGTCGAGCGCTATAATGGATTTTTCCGATGCAGCGCTATCCATCACACTCCTTTTGCGTGGAACCCATGACCCCTCCCCCAGGCAACGCAGCTGGACGCGACGCCCTCCCTGCCGGCAGTCGTAACGATTTGACTGTCCTGACCGTACCTGCGTTCAAGGATAATTACCTTTGGCTGATCCACGACGGCGTGCATGCCGCGGCGGTCGACCCCGGCGACAGCGGCCCCATCCTTGCCAGCCTCGCCGACCACGGCCTGCGCCTCACCGCCATTCTACTCACCCATCATCATGCTGACCATATCGGGGGCGTGCGCGATCTGCTGGCGCGCTTTCCGGTTCCGGTGTACGGCCCCCGCAACGATGGCATCGACGAAGTGAAGCACCCGCTGGGCGAAGGCGACCGCGTGGTCGTGCCGGGGCTGGACCTGGAACTGGAAGTGCTCGAGGTGCCTGGACATACCCTGGGCCATATCGCCTATGTGCGGCGCACGCCAGGGCTGCATTGGCTGTTCTGCGGGGATACGCTGTTCGCCGGCGGCTGCGGCCGCCTGTTCGAAGGCACGCCGGCGCAGATGGCGGCGTCGCTGGACAAGCTCGCACGCCTGCCCGGCGATACTGAAGTCTACTGCGCACACGAATACACCTTGTCCAACCTGCGATTTGCCCAGGCCGTGGATCCGGACAACGCGGCGCTGGCGCTACGCATGCGCGACGAGAGCGCGAAACGTGCGGCAGGCCTGCCGACGGTGCCCTCGAGCATCGGCCTGGAACGCAGCACGAATCCCTTCCTGCGCTACCGCGATCCTGCGATCGTGGCATCGCTGGTGGCGGCCGGCAAGCTAGGCGAAGGCGCCGCGCCGGTAGAGGCGTTTGCCGTCCTGCGCGAGTGGAAAAACGTGTTCTGAACCAGCAGCGCCAGGCTCGCGCGAATACCCTGCCCCCCCATTTTGCTGGCCTCGCCCTGGCGCGTGCGCAGCCGCGCATTGCTTGTCGCAGTGCGCTTCCCGTTGGTTAGTTACGTTTTTACGGAACTGCCGGGTATCCTGGCGCCCGGGCGCAGCAGGCTGGTCGAGCCCAATGGCGCAGCAAAAAAAACGCCGCCCGGAGGACGGCGTCATTTCGCGCCAAGGGGGCGACTCAGATTTCTTCGTACAGCGGCAGCGTCAGGAACTCGGCAAACTGCTCGGACGTCGACATTTCCTCGAAGATGACGGCCGCGCGCGCGTAGCTCGGGTTGTCGCCGTTCGGCGCGTCCCCCTTCACCTTGACCAGCTCTTCCCCGATCATCGCCCGCACCATCTCGGCCGTGACCTTGCGGCCGTCCTCGAGCACGCCCTTCGGCGAGCGGATCCATTGCCAGACCTGGGAGCGGCTGATCTCCGCGGTCGCCGCGTCTTCCATCAGGTTGTGGATCGGCACGCAGCCATTGCCTGCCAGCCAGGCGCCAAGGTAATGGATGCCGACGTTAATGTTGTAGCGCAGTCCCGCTTCGGTGATCGGCGTCTCCGGCTTGAAGTCGAGCAGCTGCTCGGCAGTCACCTCCACGTCCGGACGCTGTTTCTCGATCTGGTTCGGCTTGTCGCCCAGCACCTTCTTGAATTCCGTCATCGCCAGTTCGACCAGGCCGGGATGCGCAACCCAGCCGCCGTCGTAACCGTCGCTGGCGTCACGCGCCTTGTCGTTACGCACGCCACCCATCGCGACCTCATTTTTCTCCGGATCGTTCTTGATCGGAATCAGGGCCGACATGCCGCCGATGGCCGGCGCACCGCGCTTGTGGCATGTCTTGAGCAGCAACAGGGCGTAGGCGCGCATGAAGGGCGAGGTCATCGTCACCTTCGGGCGGTCGGCCAGGCAGAAGTCCTTGTCCAGCTTGAACTTCTTGATGCACGAGAAGATGTAATCCCAGCGGCCCGCGTTCAGGCCAGCGCTGTGTTCACGCAGCTCGTACAGGATCTCGTCCATCTCGAAGGCGGCCAGGATGGTTTCGATCAGCACCGTTGCCTTGATCGTTCCGCGCGGCAGGCCGAGCGCTTCCTGGGTGGCGATGAAGATGTCGTTCCACAGGCGCGCTTCCAGGTGCGATTCCATCTTCGGCAGGTAGAAGTATGGCCCGGCGCCCCGCGCCAGCTGTTCCTTTGCGTTATGGAACATGAACAGCGCGAAGTCGAAGATGCCGCCCGAGACGCGCTTGCCGTCGACCAGCACGTGCTTTTCGTCCAGGTGCCAGCCGCGCGGACGCACGACCAGTGTCGCGACCTTGTCGCCCAGCTTGTAGGTCTTGCCGTTCTGCTCGAGCGAAATCGTGCGGCGCACGGCATCGACCATGTTGATCTGGCCCGTGATCTGGTTGTCCCAGTTGGGCGAATTCGAATCCTCGAAGTCCGTCATGTAGCTGTCGGCACCGGAGTTCAGCGCATTGATGACCATCTTGCGCTCGACCGGTCCGGTAATCTCGACGCGGCGGCATTCCAGTGCCTGCGGGATGGGCGCGATGGTCCAGTCGCCGGCGCGGATGTGCGCGGTTTCCGGCAGAAAATCCGGACGCTCACCGGCATCGAGCCGGCGCGCGCGTTCGACGCGGGCGGCGAGCAGTTCCTGGCGGCGAGGCTCGAACTGGCGCGTCAGGCTGGCGACAAGCGCGAGCGCTTCGGGCGTGAGGATCTGTTCGTAGCCTGGCTTGATCTCGGCGCGGATGTCGAGTCCTGGTGGGAGAGCGATGGTCATGGTGAAACTCCTTGCTGTGATGTCAAAAATCGTGTCGCGAACGCCGGGCAGAGGCAAGCTTGGCGTTTGTCATATCATCAAGTATAGTCAACAGAAAGTAGCTAAACGATACATTTATGCACATCATCTGTGCGTATTTGTCACAGATGAGGCAAGACCATGGGCAAGTTCAAGGAGATCTCCACCTTCGTCGAGGTGGCGGCGCGCGGCAGCTTGTCGGCCGCGGCACGGGCTGAAGGCATCGCCCCGGCAATGATCGGCCGGCGCCTCGACTCCCTCGAGAGCAGGCTCGGCGTCAAGCTGCTGCAGCGAACGACCCGGCGCCTGGTACTGACCGATGAAGGCGCGGCCTTTCTCGAGGATTGCCAGCGCATCCTGGGCGAACTGGAAGACGCCGAAACCGCAGTGTCGGAACGCAGCGCCCATGCACGTGGCCACCTGCTCGTATCGGCTCCGGCCGGGTTCGGGCGCCAGCATGTGGCACCCCTGCTGCCCTCCTTCCTTGCCGAACATCGCGACGTGACCGTCAACCTCAACCTGAACGACCGCGTCGTCGACGTCGTCGGTGAAGGCATCGATGTGGCGATTCGCATCGCCAGCCTGGGCGACTCGAACCTGGTCGGCGTCAAGCTCGCCGACAATGCGCGGGTGGTGGTGGCAGCGCCGGGCTACCTGAAGCGTCATGGCACGCCCGTCACGCTGGCCGACCTGGCGCGCCACAATTGCCTGGCGATCAGCAGCGAAGGCAGCCAGCGCGGCTGGACCTTTCGCGAGAATAACAAGACGGTGACGCTGCGGGTGGCCGGCAATATGGTGTGCAACGACGGCGCCGTGCTGCACGAATGGGCTTTGAGGGGCCGCGGCCTGGCATGGCGTTCGATGTGGGAAGTCGCCGCGCAAATCGAGTCGGGCGAACTGGTGACGGTGCTCGACGGATACGCGGCGCCAGGCAACGACATCCATGCCGTATTTGCCCAGCGGCGCCACCTGCCGCTGCGTATCCGCGCCTTCGTCGACTTTCTCCGGCGGGCCTATGCCCAGCCTGATTATTGGCGAACGGAAATTAAACAGCAGGGCGGCCCAGCTTATTAACTTCCGTCAACAATCTTTTGAAACCAACAGACGAAAAAAATCCCCGGCAGTGCCGAGGATTTTTCATCGTAACTCAGCGACGATTAGATCGGCTGAATGTTCGATGCTTGTTTGCCCTTAGGACCCGAGGTCACGTCGAACGAGACGCGCTGGTTCTCTTGCAGGGACTTGAAGCCTTGGCTCTGGATAGCCGAGAAGTGCGCGAACAGATCTTCGCCGCCTTCATCAGGGGTGATGAAGCCGAAACCCTTGGAGTCATTGAACCATTTAACGATGCCAGTTGCCATTACAATTTCCTATTTCAGTTAAGTGGGCTTACGCCCGTTTATGATCGTTTGAAGTAGCAAGAAAGAAATGACAGACAGACTGCACTACTAGCTCGAACCCAACGATCCCGTATTATACCGAATAAAACCGCGTGCACCCAATTTTCGCAAAATAAAAAAACAAGGCGCGTTACATTGCTGGAAAGCAGTACCTGAGGATGTCGAATAACATTGCTTGAAGGCAGTATTGACCCGGTATAAGGTGCTTCTGCTAGCCAACTTTCACGCTAACGGTTTTACGTCGGCAGTAAGGAGAATATAGGCGATCGAAGGGTGGCAAGTTTGCGGTGGATCAAACGGCTTCATGCAAGATTTTTTGCTCAAGGCAACACGCCCGGAGGCGGGCCGTGCTACGCAGAGCGCGAGCCTGCCAGGCCCGCCTGTGCGAATTGCTCCACGCCCGCCAGCCAGGCCGACCAGTCGCCTGCACCGACGTGATCGAATGCGGTGAGCACGCGCAGGCGCTGCTCCAGGCTGCGCGCACCCTGCCCCATCTCGCGAAAACCGAAGGTCGCGGCCGCGCCGGCAAGCGTGTGCAGCAGCGCACCCAGCTCGGCCACCAGGTCGGCCGCGGGCGCCGCCGGATCGAGACCGGCCCGCACGTCCTGCAGCCTGCGCAACGTGCCCGGCAGGCCGGCGCGGAACGTCTCGTTCGCCTGCATCAGGCGGGCAAAGAAGCCCGCTTGCATCGCTCCCGCCACCGCTTACTTGGTGCCGAAGATGCGGTCGCCGGCGTCGCCCAGGCCAGGGACGATGTAGGCGTGCGCGTCCAGGTGCGAATCGAGCGAGGCCACATACAGCTTCACGTTCGGGTGGGCGTCATGGAAGACCTTCACGCCCTCGGGCGCGGCAACCAGGGCCAGGAACAGGATCTGCTCGTCCGGCACGCCGCGCTTTTTCAGCACGTCGATCGCGTGCACCGCCGAGTTGCCGGTAGCGACCATCGGATCGCAGAGGATGAAGGTACGGTCGGTGGTGTCGGGCAGGCGCACCAGGTACTCGACCGGCTCGTGGGTCTCGGGGTCGCGGAATACGCCGATGTGGCCCACACGTGCCGAGGGCACCAGTTCCAGCAGGCCGTCGCTCATGCCGATGCCGGCGCGCAGGATCGGCACGATCGCCAGCTTCTTGCCGGCGATGACGGGTGCGTCGATCGTGACCAGCGGGGTCTGGACCGGGCGCGTCGTCAGCGGCAGGTCGCGCGTGATCTCGTAGCCCATCAGCAGCGTGATTTCCTTGAGCAGTTCGCGGAAGGTGCGGGTCGAGGTGTCGTGCTCGCGCATGTGCGACAGCTTGTGCTGGATCAGCGGGTGATTCAGGATGAAGAGGCTGGGAAAGCGCGGGTCTTGTTTCATTATCGACATGGAATTGTTCTGGTGTGTGGAGCGCCGGACTGCGGCCGCATCGCCGGTGCCTCGCCGTGCCGTACGCGGGTACGGGACGGCGCATGCACCGCTACGATGGACTGTTGCCAGGCTGCCTGTGGATCGTAACCCGCCATTATCCCAGTAGCGCGCAGGTTTGTCGCGCCCCGCTGTAGAAATTTCACCCTAAACCGCCAAAGCCCGCCCCAGGATGGCGTCCAGGTCGAGCCCTGCCGGCAGCCGGCCAAAGGCGCCGCCGACGTCTTGCGCGATGCGCGATGCGACGAAGGCCTCGGCGACAAACGCCGGCGCATGGCGTAGCAGGCAGGCGCCCTGGACCGCGATGACCAGGCGCTCGGCGAGGCGCCGACCGTCGAGTTCGCCAGCCCGGGCCATGTCCTGGCCGAGGCGCGCGCCACGTAGGCGCCAAAACGCGGGTCGAGCGCGGCGGCCGGGGCCAGTTCCGCCTCCAGCGCGGCGCGCGCACTCTCCGGCGACTTGGCCAGCGCGCGCAGCACATCCGGGCACATCACGTTGCCCGAGCCTTCCCAGATCGAGTTGACGGGGAACTCGCGGTACAGGCGCGCCAGCGGCCCGTCCTCGACATAGCCGTTGCCGCCCATGACCTCCATCGCCTCGGCCCCAAAAGCCGGGCCGCGCTTGCACAGCCAGTACTTGCCGGCCGGAGTCAGGATGCGGGCCAGCGCCGCTTCCATCGGATCGTCCAGGCTGTCGAAGCAGCGCGCCAGGCGCAGCGCGAAAGCGGTGGCCGCCTCCGATTCGAGGGCAAGGTCGGCCAGCACGTTCTGCATGAGGGGCTGCTGCGCCAGCGGCCTGCCGAAGGCGCTGCGCCCGCGCGCGTGGTGCAGCGCGTGGCAGAGCGCCGCGCGCATGATGCCGGCCGTGCCGACCACGCAGTCCAGGCGCGTGTAGCCGCCCATCTCGAGAATGGTCGGGATGCCGCGCCCGACGGGCCCCACCAGCCAGCCGACCGCGTCGCAGAACTCGACTTCCGAGGAGGCGTTCGAACGGTTGCCGAGCTTGTCCTTCAAACGCTGCACGCGGATGGCGTTGCGGCTGCCGTCCGGCAGGTAGCGCGGCACGAAGAAGCATGAGAGTCCGGGCGGCGACCCGTCGGCGCTGCCGCCCTCGCCGGTTTGCGCCAGGATCAGGTGGGCGTCCGACTGCGGCGCCGAAAGAACCACTTGTGGCCGACGATCTGCCAGGCGCCCTCGCCTTCTTCGCCGAAGCGCGCCCGCGCGTCACCGGGGCGATCTCCCGCGCCCGCGTCGTGTTGGCGCGCACGTCGGTGCCGCCCTGCTTTTCGGTCATGCCCATGCCGATCAGGGCCCCGCGCTTCTGCTCGACCGGCAGCGAGCGCGGGTCGTATTCGTTCGACAGGATCTTCGGCAGCCAGCGCTCGCCCAGGCGGCCGGCGCGGCGCAGGGCGGGCACCGAGGCATAGGTCATCGTCACCGGACACTGCGCTCCGTTCTCGACCTGGCCGAACAGCAGGTAGGCGCCGGCGCGCGCGACCTGGGCACCGGGACGTGGGTCGCGCCAGGGCGCCGAGTGCGCGCCGGCCCCGATCATCAGGCTCATCAGGTTGTGCCAGGCCGGATGGAACTCCACCTCGTCGACACGGCGTCCGCTGCGGTCGAAACTGACCAGGCGCGGGCCGTTCGCATTGGCCAGCCGGACCAGGTCGAGCACCTCGGCGCGTCCGAGCCGCTCGCCCAGCGAAGCCAGGGCGTCGAGCGCCCAGCCTGCACCCTCGCGCGCCAGGGCTTCCTGCAGGGCCGGGTCGCAGCGGAACAGGTTGATGTCGCCAAAGGGCGGCGCCTGGTTCAGGACTTCATGGGTGTCGAAGGGATTCATCGCGGTTCCTCGCGCACGCGGCGCTCCAGATGTGATATTTCGTGATTATGTTGCGCAAAAGCATCGAAAACGAGCCAAGCGGCTGGTTCCACTCGCTTCCATCGGCGACAATGCTGATGGGCAACCAGACGCAGCGCAGTTGATCGATCGACAACTCGTTTCGGCAACAGGCTAGCGCAAAGCGCGGCGTCAAGCAAGGCAACCCTGCGCTAGCGCAAACGATGTCCACGCGGGGCGCGTTGCAATGCCCTTCAGAATTTTTCGGTGATACAGTTCCCTGCGCTTGCACAAGTCGCGCGGTTTTCGCTCCCAAGCCAGCAAGAAGGCAGATATTCGACAATGCGTTCCCCTACCGCCCTGCCGTCCGCTCTGCCAGCCCAGGCGCACGGCGCCACCTGCCTGGACGGCCTGATGGAAGCGGCGGGCGACGCCGTCTTTCGTCTCGCGCCCTCGGGCCAGATCCGCACGGCCAGCCGCCGCGCTGCCCGCCTCTTGGGGCTGGAAGGCAGGCTCCAAGACCTGCCGCTTGCCAGCCTGGTCGCCGAGACCGACAGCGCGGCGCTGCGCACCGCCATCGTCGACGCCTGCGCCACTTCTGAACCGGTGCAGCTGCGCGTACGCCTGCGCTGCCCGGGGCGCGAATTACCTTTCGAGCTGCGCATCGCGGCGACCGGCGAGCTTGACGCCAGCCTGCTCGTCGTCGGGCGCGACATGAGTGCGCAGTTCGCCACCGAAGAGCGCCTGCGCCACATGGCGACCCACGACGCGCTCACCGATTTGCCGAACAGGCTGCTGCTGGGCGACCGCATCCGCGTGGTCGTTGCCAACGCGCGCCGTTCCGGCCAGGGTTTCGCGCTCGCCACCGTCGGCCTGGACGGCTTCAGGAAAGTCAACGACGGCGCCGGCCATCCGGTGGGCGACGCCGTGCTGCGCCAGGCCGCGGCGCGCCTGCGCAAGACCCTGCGCGACAGCGATACCCTGGGGCGCCTGGGCGGCGACGAGTTCGTCGCCATCCTGCCCGGCACGGTCAGCCAGGCGCAGATCAAGCTCGTGACCGGACGCCTGCTCGCGGCCCTGCAAACGCCCTTCGAGGTCGACGGCCATACGATCCATCTGGGCGCCTCGATCGGCATCGCGCTCTGTCCCGGGCATGCCGAGGACGACAACACCCTGCTGGCCCTGACCGGTGCGGCGCTGGCCCGCGCCAAGGAAACCGGCAAGGGCCGCGCCCTCGTCTACAGCGCGCGCGAAGGCGGCGCGCCCCAGCACGACATCTCGCTCGAGGCGGCCATGTTCAGCGCCGTGCGCGAAGGGGAATTCCTGCTTTACTACCAGCCCATCGTCGACGCGCGCACACGCCTGATCGAGGGCTTCGAGACGCTGATGCGCTGGAAGCACCCGACCCTGGGCATGGTGCCGCCGGTGCGCTTCATCCCGATCGCCGAGACCAACGGCCTGATCACCCTGCTGGGAGCCTGGGCCCTGAAGGCGGCCTGCACCCAGATCCGCCAGTTCGAGGAAGCGGCGGGGCGGCCGCTCTACATCTCGGTCAACATCAGCCCGCGCCAGTTCCGCAACGACAAATTCCTCGACGTGCTCGACGAGGCGCTGGCCTTCTCGGAGTTGCCGGGTGACCGCCTCGTGCTCGAGATCACCGAGGGCACCCTGATGGTCGACCCGGTGCATGCCGAGACCATCCTCGAACGCATGGCCGCGCGCGGCGCGCGCATCGCGATCGACGATTTCGGCACCGGCTATTCTTCGCTGGCCTACCTCAAGCGCTTCCCGATCTCGGTGCTGAAAGTGGACCGCGCTTTCGTCAAGGACCTGCCGGGCGCGCACAAGGAAGCGGCCATCTGCAGCGCCGTGCTCGACATGGCGCGCCACCTCGACCTCGCGGTCGTCGCGGAAGGCGTGGAGACCGAGGAGCAGCTGGCCTGGTTGCAGGGCCGCGACTGCCGCTACGTGCAGGGCTACCTCACCGGGAAGCCGATGCCGGCGGATGTCGCGCTCGCGGCCCTCGAAGACAAGCATTACACGGCATTGCCGCCGTCCGAACCACGGGCAAGCACACCATGACGCAACCAGGCATCTCGCCCTCCACCGACCGTCCGGCCACGGCCGACGCCACCCTCGCCCTGCTGTGGGAGCGCACCCGCCGCCAGGGCGACATGCCGGGCTTTGCGCGTGCGATCAATGCCATCCTGGCGTCGATGCGCGGCGAGGACGAGCAGGAATTCTCGATGGCCCAGACCGTGCTGTCGGACCCGGTGCTCACCCAGAAGGTGCTGCGCCTTGCCAACAGCGGCATGTACTCGGCCTTCGGCCAGCGGGTCAATACCGTCTCGAAGGCGGTGCTGGTGCTGGGTACCGAGGCCATCGGCCACCTCGCGCTGGGCCTGAAGCTGATCGAGGAACTGTCCAGGAACAGGCCGGACTCCGCGCCGGCCCACGTCGAGATGGAAAAAGCCGTGCTGGCCGGAATGGTGGCACACCAGGTGGCGGCGCGCGCGGCCACCCGCGACCCCGAGGAAGCCGTGGTCTGCTCCATCCTGCATTCCCTGGGACGCATGATGGTGACCTTCTACCTGCCGGAAGCGTGGGCGCGCCTGCAGGCGCCCGGCGCTGGGGGCGGCGAACGCAGCGTGCTGGGCCTGAGCCTGGAGGAGCTGGGACGGGCCGCCGCCGAACACTGGGGCTGCCGCGCAACCTGGTCGCGAGCATGCGCACGCTCGAACCCGGCGAGCGCAATGCCGCATTCCGCCACGACGACTGGCTGGCGGCGCTGGGAACGATGTCCACGCGCTGCGCCGACTCGCTGTGGCACGACGACGCGCCTGGCGCCGCGCGCGTGCGCGACCTGGCAAGCGCATTCGCGCCGATGCTGGGCGTGGAGCTTGACGCCATCCTCGACGCGGTCAACCAGGCCAAGACCGAGGCGGCCGCCGACCTGACGATCGCGCCGCTGGCCAGGCCTTCCGTGAAGCGCGCAGGCCGAGGCCGTGACGCGCAAGCGCGAAGCGGGCAACCGCATCCTGATGAGCGGCGTGGCCGACATGCGCGACGCCGGCATCGACGTCACGCCCGGCCAGATGACATCGATGGCGCTGGAGACGATCTACCGGGGCCTGTCGTTCACGCGTGCCTTTGCCTTCCTGCGCAACCGCCGCGAGGGCAAGTATCTGGCCAAGATGGGTTTCGGCGAAGGCGCACGGGCATTGATGCCGCAACTCGGTTTCGCGGACGGCTATGCGGCCGACGTCTTCCACGCGGCCCTTGCCAGCGACCGCGTGATCTTCATCGAGAACGCGCGCGATCCCACATTCGCCGCCAAGCTGCCGGCGTGGTGGAAGACCGGTCTGACGGGCGCGCGCTGCTTCGTCGTCATCCCCTTGTGCATGGGTGGCCAGCCGGTCGGCTTCATCTATGGCGACTGGGACGACAGCTTCCCGTCGGTCAGCCTGAGCCAGGCCGAGTTCTCGCTGCTGAACGACCTGCGTGCACTGGTGGTGCGCGCGGTCGAGCGCCGTACCCAGGTCGAGGTCGCGGCGCTCAAGCCCTGACAGGACCCGCGCCGCTTCCTTGTCGGATCAGGCGCCGTGCGGCCCGATGCGCGGCGTGTCCACCACCACGTCCCCGCACTGGGCGCGATGCATCAGCGCGTGGTCGATCAGCACCGGGCCAGCATGGCCTCGGCAATCGGCGTGGCGCGAATGCCCACGCAAGGGTCGTGGCGGCCGAAGGTTTCCACCAGGCCTGGCACGCCGGCCTTGTCGATCGAGCGGCGCGGCACCCGGATCGAGGAGGTCGGCTTGATCGCCAGCGAGACCGTGATGTCCTGGCCGGTCGAGATCCCGCCCAGCACGCCGCCGGCATGGTTGCCGACAAAGCCTTCGGGCGTGAGTTCGTCGCCATGCTCGGAACCCTTTTGCGCGACCGAGGCGAAGCCGGCGCCGATCTCGACGCCCTTGACCGCATTGATCCCCATCATCGCGTAGGCGATGTCGGCATCGAGCTTGTCGTAGATCGGCTGACCCCAGCCCACCGGCAGGTTCGATGCCACGACGTCGATGCGCGCGCCGATCGAGTCGCCGGCGCGGCGCAGGTCATCCATATAGGCTTCCATCCGCGCCAGCAGCGCCGCGTCGTCCGTCGCGGCGAAGAACGGGTTATGGGCCACGTGCTCCCACCCGCGAAAGGGCACCTCGATCTCGCCGAGCTGGCGCATGCAGCCCATGAAGGCGACGCCATGGCGCTCGCGCAGCCATTTCCTGGCCACCGCGCCGGCGCCGACGACCGGTGCCGTCAGGCGCGCCGACGAACGGCCGCCGCCGCGCGGGTCACGCACGCCGTACTTGTGCCAGTAGGTGTAGTCGGCGTGGCCGGGACGGAAGGTCTCGACGATGTTGCCGTAGTCCTTGCTGCGCTGGTCTTCGTTGGCAATCAGGAGCGCGATCGGGGTGCCCGTGGTGACGCCTTCGTAGACACCCGACAGGATCTGCACCCGGTCCGCTTCCCGGCGCTGGGTCACGTGGCGCGAGGTACCGGGCTTGCGGCGGTCGAGCTCCGGCTGGATGTCCGCCTCGGACAGGGCCAGGCCCGGCGGGCAGCCGTCGATGACGCAGCCGATCGCGGGACCATGCGATTCGCCGAAGGTGGTAACGGAAAACAGCTTGCCGAAAGTATTGCCGGACATGGTAGGCGCAGTAGGGTGAAAAAATCCATTTTACCAGCCGGCGCGGGGCTTGGTATGGGGGCCGCTCGCCGGGCTGGCAAGCGGGGCTGTTGCCGAAATCCGGCATATTTTTGCCGTAGCGCAATATTCGACCTATCAACTCGGCAATTCCGGCTATACTGGATCAGTAAAGTATGTCGAGCCCATCCTGGAGACGCAAGAACAATGCCCGCATCGATACCGCCGGGTGACGCCGCCGCGCACGACCACCTGGTATTCCTGGACGAGCCACAAGAAGGCATGCCCGTGGCCGGCAAACGGCCGGCATGGCGCATCCTGATCGTCGACGACGACGCCGACGTGCACTCGACCACCACCTTCGCCCTCGCGGGCCTGGAGGTACAGGGCCGCACGCTCGAATTCCTGCACGCCTATTCGGCCCGCGCGGCGCGCTCCCTGCTCGAACGCGAGTCCGACATCGCGGTGATCCTGCTCGACGTCGTGATGGAACAGCCCGACGCCGGCCTGCACCTGGTCCGTCACGTGCGCCAAGCCACGGGCCTCGCCGACGTGCGCATCATCCTGCGCACCGGGCAACCCGGGTACGCGCCGGAGATGGACGCGATCCGCGACCTCGACATCAACGACTACCGCACCAAGTCCGAACTCACCCGCACCAAGCTCTATACGACCGTGGCCGCGGCCGTGCGCTGCTACCAGCAACTGCAGGCGCTCGGCTATGGCCGTGCCGGGCTCGAACGCATCGTCCATGCCGGGGCCGAGCTGATGACGCTGCACGGCGCCCGCGACGTGGCGCGCTCGGTGCTGGCCCAGGCCGCGGCCCTGCTCGGCCAGGAGCCCGGTGGCGTGCTGTGCTTCGACGACGCCGGCCAGCTGCGCGTGATCGGCGCGGCGGGCGAGGCCCGTTCGCTGGAAGGAACGACGCTCGCGGCCCACGCCCACCCCGCCTGGCCGCGCTTGCGCAGCAAGCGCTGGCGGCGCGCAAGGCTCGCTTCGCGCCGGATTGCTGGCACTCTACTTCGCCGGCAAGTCGGGACGCGAGTTCGTTGCCGCCGTCGACCTCGCCGCACCGGCAAGCGAAGGCGCCAGGCGCCTCCTGAACGTGTTTGCCAGCGTCGTCTCGGTGGGCCTGGACAACGTCGAACTGGTGGGCCGCCTGAACGCGGCCGCCTTTACCGACCCTTTGACGCGCCTGCCGAACCGCACGCGCCTGGTCGAGGCGCTCGACGCCGCCGTCGCCGCCGCGGGCGAACACGACGCCACGCTGGACCTGGTCGACCTCGACCATTTCGCCGAAACCAACGACGCCCTCGGCCATGGCTTCGGCGACCTGCTGCTGGTGGCGGTGGCCCAGCGCCTGCAGCAGCAGCTCGACCCTCGCCTGACGGTGGCGCGCATCGGCGGCGACATCTTCGCCGTGCTCGGCGACAGCGCCCTCAACACCCCGGAAGCGCTGGACGCCCTGTTCGCTGTCCCCTTCTCGATCGACGGCCAGGACGTCCAGGTCTCGGGCACCTTCGGCCTGGTGCGCCTGGCTGAACATGACGGCAGCGGCGCCGACGCCCTGAAGGACGCCGATATTGCGCTCAAGCGTGCCAAGACCCAGCAGCGCGGCGGCCACTTCTATTTTTCGCGCGGCATGGGCGTGGAGATCCGCGAACGCGTGCGCCTGATGCATGCGCTGCGCAGCGGCTTCAAGGGCGGCGAGCTCTACCTGGCTTACCAGCCCCAGGTGGACCTGGCCACCCATCGTCCTTTCGGCGCCGAGGCGCTGCTGCGCTGGCGCACGGCCGACGGCCGGATGATTCCGCCCGACCGTTTCATTCCGATTGCCGAGTACTCCGGCATGATCGTCGAGATCGGCGCCTGGGTGCTGCGCGAAGCCTGCGCCGAACTGGTGCGCCTGCACCAGGCAGGCCATGAGGCGTTCACGATGTCGATCAACGTCTCGCAGGTGCAGTTCCGCCATCCGCACTTCGTCGAGGTGCTGCGCCGCGCCCTCGACGAGACCGGCGCGCCGCCGGAATACGTCGAGCTCGAGATCACGGAATCGATGGCGATGGAAGAGCCGCAGCAGCTCGCCGACCTGCTCGCCCAGGTCAAGCGCACCGGCGTGTCGATCGCGATCGACGATTTCGGCACGGGCTTCTCGTCGCTGTCGCACCTGCAGCGCCTGCAGGTCGACCGCCTGAAGATCGACCGCGCTTTTGTCACCGAAATCACGGGCTCGGCACGCGGCAGCAGCATTGCCGAGATGGTGATCCAGCTGGGCCGCAACCTGGGCTTGTCGATCGTTGCCGAAGGGGTCGAGGACGAGCGCCAGGCGCAGATCCTGCATGCGCTGGGCTGCCCGCTGGCGCAGGGCTACCTGTTCGCGCGGCCGCTGGCGCCGCAGGACTTGCTGGCGTGGCTGGGACAGCAGCCTGTGGAGCGCGCGGCTTGATGGGGACGGGTGGCCGCGGCGCGCATGCGAGCCGCGGCGAGGCAAACGGCGTTCGACCGCGTCGAGTCAACCAGGCGCGGGCCTGATTGACGAGCAGCCCACCCTGGCTTGCCTCAGTCTTCGGCAGCCTGCTCGGCCGGCCAGTCGCGGATATAGGCCTTGAGCATGCGGTTCTCGAAGCTTTGCGCTTCCAGCACCGCACGTGCGACGTCGTAGAACGAGATCACGCCCAGCAGGGTCTTGGCATTCATTACCGGCAGGTAGCGCGCATGCTTTTCCAGCATCATGCGCCGCACTTCGTTCACTTCGGTGTCGGGCGTGACGGTGATCGGGCTGTCGTCCATGTGCTTGCGCACCGTGCCGGCACCGAGGGCGCCGCCATTCGCGTGCAGCACCTTGATGACTTCGCGGAAGGTCAGCATCCCGACCAGGTCGCCATACTCCATCACCACCAGGGAACCGATGTCCTTCTCGGACATCGTGTTCACGGCATCGGCCAGGAGCGTCTCGGGCGTCACCGTGTAAAGGATGTTGCCCTTCACCTGCAGGATCTCTGAAACTTTCATATTGGCCACCCCGGCGTCAGTTGGCATTTCTGTTGGAATATTCACTGTAAGTTGTTCTATCTACTTTTGTCTAAGGCATAACACGAATGTAGCCTAAGCCTAGCAGAAAATCCAGGTTTGCGAGGGAACAGCCTGCGCCGGGATAGCGCGAGCTGTCGCCGCCAGATGAAAGAATGCTACGATGCCGGCCATCATTATTGCCTAGATGAGCCATCCATGAGCGGTCCACGATATCCCGGCTTCGATACGCTGTCGCTGCACGCAGGCGCCTCGCCCGATCCGGCAACCGGCGCGCGCGCCACCCCGATCCACTTCACCTCCTCGTTCGCTTTCCGCGATTCCGACCATGCCGCTTCCCTGTTCAACATGGAACGCAGCGGCCACGTCTACTCGCGCATCTCGAACCCGACCAATGCCGTGCTCGAGGAACGCATCGCCGCGCTCGAAGGCGGTGTCGCCGGCATCGCCACGGCCAGCGGCCAGGCGGCGATGCACCTGGGCTTGTGCACGATCGCCGGAGCCGGCTCGCACATCGTCGCCTCGAAAGCCCTGTACGGCGGCTCGCACAACCTGCTGGCCTATACCCTGAAACGCTTCGGCATCGAAACGACCTTTGTCGACCCGCGCGACATCGATGCCTGGCGCGCGGCGATCCGGCCGGAGACGAAAGTCCTGTTTGGCGAAACGCTCGGCAACCCCGGCCTGGACGTGCTCGACATCCCGCGCATCGGCGCGCTCGCCCATGAACACGACCTGCCGCTGATGGTCGACGCCACCTTCACCACGCCCTGGCTGATGAAGCCCTTCGATCTCGGCGCCGACCTGGTCTTCCACTCGGCTACCAAGTTCCTGTGCGGGCACGGTACCGCGATCGGCGGCCTGCTGGTCGACGGCGGCACCTTCGACTGGCAACGCGCGTTCGAACGCAGCGGGCGCTTCGCCGAACTGTGCGCGCCCTACGAGGGCTTCCACGGCATGGTGTTCACGGAAGAATCCACGGTCGGCGCCTTCGCCCTGCGCGCGCGCCGCGAGGGCCTGCGCGACTTCGGCGCAACCATGAGCCCGCATAATGCGTTTGCCATCCTGCAGGGCATCGAGACGCTGGGCCTGCGTATGGAGCGCCACGTCGCCAACACGCGCCGCATCGTCGAGTTCCTGCTGAGCCACCCGATGGTCGACTCGGTCTCCTACCCGGAGCTAGGCAGCCACCCGGACCACGCGCTGGCAAAGACACTGCTGCCCAAGGGTTGCGGCGCCGTCTTTACCTTCAACCTGAAGGGCGACCGCGCCGCGGGCCGCCGTTTCGTCGACAGCCTCCAGGTGTTCTCGCACCTGGCCAACGTGGGCGATGCCAAGTCGCTCGTGATCCACCCTGCCTCGACGACCCACTTCCGCGTCCCCTCTGACCAGCTGGCCGCGAGCGGCGTCACGGAGGGCACGATGCGCCTCTCGGTCGGACTGGAAGATGCGGACGACCTGATCGACGACCTGGCACGCGCGCTCAAGGCGGCGCAGAAAGGAGCTTGAGCATGATCCTCGACATCCATGGCAAGGCCGCCTATTGCTACACGGGCGGCAGGGCCTTCGACGCGGCGCTGCCGACCGTCGTCTTCATCCACGGCGCCCAGAACGACCACTCGGTCTGGGGCCTGCAATCGCGCTGGTTCGCACACCACGGCCATGGCGTGCTGGCCGTCGACCTGCCGGGGCACGGACGCAGTGCCGGGCCGGCACTTGGCAGCGTCGAGGAGATGGCGGACTGGCTGCTGGCGCTTCTCGACGCGGCGGGCGTGGCGCGTGCCCTCCTCGTCGGCCACAGCATGGGCTCGCTCATCGCGCTGGAGGCCGCGCATCGCCAGCCGGCGCGCGCATCGGCCCTGGCCATGCTCGGCACGACCTACCCGATGAAGGTGTCCGACGCCCTGCTCGCCACCGCCCGCGACGACGAGCCGGCGGCGATCGACATGGTCAACATCTGGTCGCACTCGAGCATCGCGCACAAGCCGTCGAGCCCGGCTCCGGGCTTTTCAGTGCTGGGCGGCGCGCGCCGGCTGATGCAGCGCATGTCGGCGCTCAATCCCGAGGGCCTGTTCCATACCGACTTTGCCGCCTGCAACAGCTATGCCAACGGCGAAGCGGCGGCGCGCGCCCTGGCCTGCCCGGTCCTGTTCATCTTCGGACGCAAGGACATGATGACCCCGGCCCGCTCGACCAGGCTGCTCACGGGTGCCGTCGCCCGTGGCACCATCGTGCAGGTCGACGCCGGCCACTCGTTGATGAGCGAGCAGCCCGATGCCGTGCTCGACGCACTGGCCGCATTTGCGACGACACGCCCCCAGGAGACGACAGCATGAATTTCGCCGAGTTCTATCCCTACTACCTGACCCAGCATGCCGACCGCCGCTGCCGCCGCGCCCACTTCATCGGCACCACCAGCGCCTTGGTGGCGCTGGTCACGGCCGCTGTGAGCGGCAACGCCTGGTGGATCCTGGCTGCGCTCGTCTTCGGCTATGGCGGCGCCTGGGTCGGCCATTTCTTCTACGAGCACAACCGGCCCGCGACGTTTGCGCAGCCGTGGTTGTCGTTCAAGGCGGATTGGGTGATGTATTGGGAGATGCTGACGGGGAAGTTGAGCTGGTAGGGGTGGCTTGCGGCGATCTGGTTCACCGTAGGGTGGGCACTCGTGCCCACGCGGCATGGTACCGATGAGAATTCGGGCCGCGAGCGACGTCGGGGTGCATCGCGACCGGGATCGGGCCGTTCGATTGCTCACCCGTGCCATCCCGCGTGGGCACAAGTGCCCACCCTACGAACGTCGGGCCCTGCGCTTACCATCAGGCGTTTCGAACAATCATCCGGGCCATGCATCAAGCACGGGCGAAATAGGCGGCAATCGGCTCCTCCAGCCCCTCCTCCACTGCGGTTTCCACCTGGCGTGCCAGCGCCGCCGTATCGAGCGACAGGTTCGAACCCGCCACCGGCCGGGCCGCCGGCGACAGCGCTGCTTCCGCCCCACCGAACACGAACAGGCGACACCTCGGCCACACGCAATTTTTCCGGATCGGCCAGCAGCACCCAGGCATCCTGCCCGCTGCGGGCGGTCGCGCGCCAGATGCCCTGGCTGGACGCCTCGACCTGCACCCGGCCGACCCAGCCTGCACCAACCATCTGCTCCAGCAGCAGGCTCAGCTCGTCGTAGCCGATCCGCGTATGCGCGCGCAAGGCGCTGCTCGTGACCAGCGCGGAGCCGGTCGCATGCGCGCCGCCATGCAGCACCTTGAGCACCGCCATTGCGTCGATGAATTCGCCGCCCGGCGCCGGCACGTGCCACCAGCGCTCGTACTTGACGATCGGCAGGGCCGCCGCCAGCACGGCGCCCACCAGCGTGATCAGCCAGGAGAGGTACATCCACACCAGGAACAGCGGCAGCGCCGCCAGCGCGCCGTAGATGATGGCGTAGGTGGGGAACTGGCGGATGAAGAGCGCGAAGAGGCGCTTGGCCAGTTCAAACGCAAGTGCCGCAGCCAGCGCGCCGCACAGCGCGTCGCGCCAACCCACGCGTCGGTTCGGCACCGTCACGTACAGCAGCGTGTAGGCGCCCGTGGTGAGCGCCACCGAAGCGAGCATCGAGAAGAAGGCGCCAACCATCGGCGCGGCGCGCGTGATGCCGTCGGTGGCCGTGAACAGCTGGGCGGTAAGGGTGATCGACAGGCCGAACAGCAGCGGCCCCAGCGTGATCAGGGCCCAGTACACCAGCACGCGCTGGGTCAGCGGACGGGGGCGGCGCACGCGCCAGATGCGGTTGAACACCCGTTCGATCATGCCCATCATCGTCGTCGTGGTGAACAGCAGGACGATGGCGCCGAGCAGCGAGAGGCCCTTGGCCTTGCTGGCGAACTGGGTCAAATTCGAGATGATCGTGCTCGAGATCGCCTTCGGAATCAGGGCCTGGGCGAAATACGTCTCCAGGGCCGTGCGGAGCTGACCGAAAATCGGAAACGTGGTAAAAATGGCCAGTACGATCGTCAGCAGCGGGACCAGCGCAAGGGTGGTGGTAAAGGTCAGGCTGCCAGCCACTTGCGGCAGCATTTCTTCGCGCAGGCGGCGCCGGGCGAAGCGGACCAGGTCGAGTGCCTCGTGAGCGCTCAGGCCGCGTACGCGCTCGACGCTGCTGGCATCCACGCCCTTGAAGAGGCCGGCTGTGGAACGGGATATCGCGTTGACGGTTTTGGAAAGCATGTCGTTTTCAGGATTCGTGCGGGCCCGTGTCCGGGGGGTGCTCCAGCATGTGCCTCGGCAGGGTCGCTTATGCGTGCCGCTTGTGCATGCGGCTTACGGATACAGCTTGGCGAGTGCCGCGCGTTCGATCCGTCGATGGCCTGATCGTGCCCCGACGCTGGACCCAAGGCGCGCACCCTGATTCATCAAGCAAAGCATTCTATAATATCAACGATGAACCCGACTACCCTGACCATCCTCGTGTTGTACTACTCGCGCCACGGCGCTACCCGCAAGCTGGCCGAACTGGTCGCGCAGGGCATCGAAAGCGTGCCCGGCGCGGAAGCGCGCCTGCGCACCGTGCCCGCGGTCTCGACCGTGACCGAGGCGACCGCCCCGAGCATTCCCGACGGCGGCGCCCCTATGTCGAACTGTCCGACCTGGCCGAATGCGCCGGACTGGCCCTGGGTTCGCCCACGCGCTTCGGCAACATGGCGGCGGCCATGAAATACTTCCTCGACGGTACCGCGGCCGAATGGCTGGCCGGCACCCTGTCGGGCAAACCGGCGGTCGTGTTCGCCTCCACGGGCAGCCTGCACGGCGGCCAGGAAGCCACCCTGCTGTCGATGATGATTCCGCTGCTACACCACGGCATGATGGTGATGGGCCTGCCCTACACCCATCCGGAACTGATGAATACTTCCAGCGGCGGCAGTCCCTACGGCGCCACCCACTGGGCCGGCATCGATGGCGACAAGCCGGTCACGGAAGACGAGAAGCGCCTGGCGATCGCGCTTGGACGCCGCCTGGCCGACGCCGCCGCGCGCCTGCAAGGCGCATCGCAACCACAACCCCACGGACCACGCTGATGCAAACCCCGAAGATCTTCCTTGGTGGTGCCATTGCCAGCCTGCTCTGGCTGATCGGCTGGCTGGTGGCCTGGGAAATGTGGGTCGCCCCGCTGCATCCGGGCGGCTCGCTGCTGGCACTGAAGGCCTTGCCGCTGCTCGTTCCCCTGCGCGGTGTCTTCAAGCGCGACCTCTACACGCTGCAATGGTCGTCGATGGTCATCCTCCTGTATTTCGCGGAAGGCGCCGTCCGCGCCTGGAGCGACAGGACCGAGCTCTCGCGCATGATGGCGATGGGCGAGGTGGCGCTGGTCTGCATCTATTTCGCCTGCGCCCTGCTCTACCTGCGCCCCTACAAGAAGGCGGCGCAAAAGCTGGCCAAGGAGTTGCTCGACAAGGTGAAAGTACCGCATGACTGAGGACGCATGACGGATGAATTGCTCAAGCGCTGCCGCGACATCGTCGGCGCGTCCTGGGTGCTGGCCGACGAGGCGGCGATGGCGCCCTACCTCACCGACTGGCGCGGCCGCTTCACCGGCCGCGCGCGGGCCGTCCTGCTGCCATCGAACACCGCCGAGGTCGCGCAACTGGTGCGCGCCTGCGCGGAACATCGCGTGCCCATCGTGCCCCGGGGCGGGCGCACCGGCCTGGTGCTGGGCAGCGTGCCAGATGCCAGCGGCGCGGCCGTGGTGCTGTCGCTGCGGCGCTTGAACCGGGTGCGGGCCGTGGACGCCACCAACCGCACCATCACCGTCGAAGCCGGCGCCATCCTGCAAAGCATCCGGGACGCCGCGGCCGCCGCCGGCATGCTGTTCCCGCTGTCGCTGGCGGCCGAAGGCAGCTGCACCATCGGCGGCAATCTGTCGACGAATGCCGGCGGCACCGCGGTGCTCCGCTACGGCAATACGCGCGAACTCTGCCTGGGCCTGGAAGTCGTCACGCCGAAAGGCGAGGTCTGGGACGGCCTGCGCGGCCTGCGCAAGGACAATACCGGCTACGCGCTGCGCGAACTCTTCATCGGCGCCGAAGGCACGCTCGGCATCATCACCGGCGCCGTCCTGAAGCTGCATCCGCAACCGAAGGCCTCGACCGTCGCCCTGGTGGCACTGGAATCGGCCGAGGATGCGCTGGCCCTGCTGTCGCTGATGCAGGAGCGCTGCGCTTCCAGCCTGACGGGTTTCGAACTGATGTCGGACTTCTGCCTGCACCTGGTCGCCACCCACTTTCCCCACCTGCCGCGCCCCTTCGACGGGCGCCATCCGCAATACGCCCTGCTGGAAGTGTCGAGCAGCGAATCGGAAAGCCATGCGGTCGGAATGCTGGAAAACGCGATCGAAGCGGCGCTCGAGACCGCGATTGCCGGCGACGCGGTGGTGGCCACCTCGATGGCGCAGTCGGGCGGCCTCTGGCAGCTGCGCGAACACATTCCGCTGGCCCAGGCCAGTGCCGGCAAGAACATCAAGCACGACGTGTCGCTGCCGATCTCGCGCATCGCCGAATTCATCGCGACCACCGATGCAAAACTCGCGGACGCCTTTCCCGGTTGCCAGGTGGTCTGCTTCGGCCACCTCGGCGACGGCAACCTGCATTACAACGTCGCCCCGGGCGAGGGCGTGGCGCACGACGCTTTTCTTGCCCATCAGTCAGATATCAACCGCATCGTCCACGACAGCGTGGTTGCCTTCGGCGGCTCGATTTCGGCCGAGCACGGGATCGGCGCGCTCAAGCGCGAAGACCTGAAGCGCTACAAGGACCCGGTCGAACTGGAGATGATGCGTGCCATCAAAGCCGCGCTCGACCCGCTCGGCATCATGAACCCCGGCAAAATCCTTTGAACCCGGGAGAACATTGATGAAGAATTTCATGACGGTATTGGTTTTGTGCGCGTTCGGTAGCGGCGCGGCGGCGCAGACGGTGTACAAGTGCACCTCTGACGGCAAGGTCAGCTACGGCGAACGGCCCTGCGCCGCCGGCACGACGGCAGTCGTGCCGTCGCCAACGCCCGGCGACCCGGCCGCGGCGGCGGCACGCCTTGCACGCCAGAAGGCCGTACTGGAAGAGGTCGACAAGCAGGAACAGGTGCGGCTGGTGCGCCTCGAGAAGGAGATGCGCGAGCGCCTGAAGATGCAGCGTGCCGATGCGGCGGCGCAAGAAGTGCGAACACCTGCGCCTGAAGCAGCGCTGGGCCCGCGAAGACCAGGCCCGGACGGGCGGCCAGGCCGGCCAGGTCCTCAGCCTGAAAGCACGGCGGCAGGCCGAAGCACTGGCGGTGGAATGTCCGGGCTGAATCCGCTCTCACGCTGGCTGCTGCTCGGCGAGTGGCGTGCGCATCCGGTGCGCGCGCTGCTGGCCGTGGTCGCCATCGCCGTCGGCGTGGCGATGGGCTTTGCCATCCACCTGATCAATGCCGCCGCCTTCAACGAATTCTCCAGCGCGATCAAGAGCCTGTCGGGCCAGGCCGACGTCCAGGTGCATGGACGCGAAGCCCTGTTCGACGAAACCGTCTATCCGCGCCTGGCCCGATACGAGGGCGTGGCGATCGCCTCGCCCGTGCTCGAACTGCAGGCGGCGGTGCCGAAAGCCCGGGGTGCGCTGCGCCTGGTCGGCATCGACGCCCTGCGCGCACCCCCTACATTGCGCCGGACCTGCTGGGCGTACCGAGCGACGGGCGCGCCGGCGATTTGCTGGACGACCGCAGCGTCTTCCTGTCGCCGGCCGCCCAGGCCTGGCTCGGCACCCGCTCCGGGGCGAGCTGGTGCTGCGTGCCGGCACCGCGACTTCGCCCTGCGCGTGGCCGGCCCCGTGCAGCGCGCCCGGCCAGGGCAGCGTTTCGGCGTGATGGACATCGGCGCCTCCAATGGCGCTTCGGCCAGCTGGGCAAGCTCTCGCGCGTGGACCTCAAACTACGACCGGGCGTGAACCGCGGGCAGTTCCAGGCCCGCCTGGCCGCCGACCTGGAGCGGGATTTTCCCGGGCGCTTCCGCGTCGGCCAGCCGAACGACAGCGAACAGCAAAGCCGCAACAACAACCTGAGCCGCGCCTACCGCGTCAACCTCACCGTGCTGGCCCCGGTGGCCCTGTTCACCGGCGCCTTCCTCGTGTTTTCGACCCAGGCGCTGTCGGTGATGCGCCGCCGCAGCCAGTTCGCGCTCCTGCGCGTGCTCGGCGTCGAACGCGGCGGCCTGCTGCGCCAGGTGCTGCTGGAAGGCGCCAGCCTGGGCATCATCGGCGCACTCCTCGGCGTCGCGGGCGGCTATGCGCTGGCGGCGCGCTGGCCCTGCGCTTTTTCGGCGGCGACCTCGGGGCCGGCTACTTCCCGGGCATCAAGCCGCAGGTGGTGTTCACGCCGCTGGCCGCCTGCGTGTTCTTCGGCCTGGGACTGGGTGTCGCGCTGCTGGGCTGCCTGGTGCCGGCCCTGGAGGCTGCCCGCGCCCGCCCCGCCGTCGCCCTCAAGTCGGGCAACGACGAGGTGGCGCTGGCGCGCCTGGCGCGGGCCTGGCCCTCGGTGGTGTGCCTGCTGGCCGCTGCCGCCTGCGCCTTCGCGCCGCCGGTATTCGAGCTGCCCCTGTTTGGCTACTTCGCCATCGGCCTGCTCCTGATCGGTGGCATCGGCCTCATGCCGCGCCTGGCCGGCAGCAGCTTCCGCCTGCTCGAGCGCCTGTTCCTGCGACCGGGCCGGCGCATCTCGCCGGTGCTGGCCCTGACGCTGGCGCGCCTGGCGAATGCTCCTGGCCAGGCCTCGATCGCGCTCGGCGGCGTGCTGGCCAGCTTCAGCCTGATGGTCGCGATGGGGATCATGGTCGCCAGCTTCCGCGTGTCGGTGGACGATTGGATCCGCCACATCCTGCCGGCCGACCTGTATGTGCGCACGGCCGCCGCGGGCAGCTCCGGTTTCCTCGGCAGCGCCGAACAGGAAGCGATCCGGCGCGTGGCCGGGGGCGGCGCGGTGCAGTTCCTGCGCACGCGGCCGGTCTCGCTGGCGGCGGACCGGCCCGACGTGGTCCTGATCGCTCGCGACATCGATGCGACGGACCCCGGCAAGCTGCTCTACCTGGTCGGCGAATCGCAGCCGGTGCCGCCTGGGGCGCGCCCGGCCTGGGTCTCGGAGGCGATGCTCGACCTGTATGGCGTGCGCGTCGGCCAGCCGCTGACGGTGCCGCTGGGCGGGAAGCCCACGCCCTTCCTTGTCGCCGGCGTCTGGCGCGACTACGCCAACCAGACCGGATCGATCGTGGTGCGCCTGTCGGACTACCGCGCCGTCACCGGCGCCCAGGAAGTCACGGACGCCGCCATCCATGCGGAGAATGACGCGGCGCTGGCGCGCATCGAGCGCGAGCTGCGCCGCCTGCCGTTCGGCCCGGCGCTGCAGCTGGCGCGCCCCGGCGAAATCCGCGCCGCCAGCCTGCAGATCTTCGACCGCAGCTTTGCCGTCACTTACCTGCTGGAAGCGATCGCCATCGTCATCGGCCTGTCGGGCGTGGCCGCGACCTTCTCGGCGCAAACGCTGGCCCGCGCACGCGAATTCGGCATGCTGCGCCACGTGGGCGTCACCCGCGGCCAGGTGCTGGGCATCCTTGCCTGCGAGGGCGGCCTGCTCACCAGCCTGGGCGTGGCCTGCGGCTTCGCGCTGGGCCTGGTCATCAGCCTGATCCTCGTCTTCGTCGTCAACCCGCAGTCCTTCCACTGGACCATGAGCCTGCACCTGCCCCGGGGCCTGCTCGGCACCGTGGCGGCGATATTGGTCGGGGCCTCGGTGGCGACTGCGCTCGTCTCCGGGCGCTATGCATTGTCCGGCGGGCCGGTGCGCGCCGTCAGGGAGGATTGGTGATGCGCTTCGTTCTCGTTTTGCTGCTCCTGCTGGCGCAAGCCTGCCTGGCCGCGCCGCCGGTCTTCGCTCCGGTCAAGCCGGGTGTCGCGCTGGCCTATCCGCGCGACTTCGGCGCCCATCCGGACTTTCGTACCGAGTGGTGGTACGTCACCGGCTGGCTCACCACCGCCAGCGGCAAGCCACTCGGCTTCCAGGTGACCTTCTTCCGCAGCCGCACCGAACACGACCCGGCCAATCCGAGTGCGTTTGCGCCGCACCAGCTGGTGATCGGCCACGCGGCCATTTCCGACCCCGCGCTGGGGCACCTCGTGCACGACCAGCGCAGCGCCCGCGCCGGCTTCAACCTCGCCTGGGCCAAACCGGGCGACCTCGATGTGAAGCTGGACGACTGGCGCATGCTGCGCGGCGCCGACGGCAACTACCGCGTCAGCGTGGGCTCGGCGGAACTGACGCTGGAACTCACGCTGGCGCCGACCCAGCCGCCGCTGGCACAGGGCGAAGGCGGCTACTCGCGCAAGGGGCCGGCCGCGCAGCATGCCAGTTACTATTACAGCCTGCCGCAGCTGCGTGTCAGCGGCAAGGCCGGGCGCGCGGGCAAGGTACAGGACGTGACGGGCAGCGCCTGGTTCGACCACGAATGGTCGAGCGAAGCGCTGCAGCCCGAAGCCAGCGGCTGGGACTGGATCGGGGCGAACCTGGACGACGGCTCGGCGCTGATGGCTTTCCAGGTCCGCGCCAGGGACGGTGCTAAACTATGGGCCCGGGGCATGCTGCGCACGAAGGGCGGCAAGGTGACGCGCTACGCGCCGGAGGCGGTGCGCTTCGCGCCACGCACACTCTGGCGCTCCCCGCGCACCAATGCCGAGTATCCGGTGGCGACGACGATTACCCTCGGCGGCACGCGCTGGCAGATCGACCCGCTGCAGCCGGACCAGGAACTCGACTCGCGCCGCTCGACCGGCGCCGTCTACTGGGAAGGCGCCGTGGCGGTGCGGCGCGAGGGCGTACCGGCCGGCCGCGGCTACCTCGAGATGACGGGCTATGTGCGGCCGATGAAACTTTGAACCGAGCGACTGAAACACTAACAAGCAAGCGACGCGAATATCACTGCAACACGACAAGCGCGCGACAACCAGCGACACGATGAACAAGCGTTCCGACAGCACCACCATTCCAGCAAGCCCGGCTGCCAGCACAGCGGCACATGCCGCCGGCGGCAGCAAGGCTCCCGCCAGAACCGCCCGGAAAAGGGCAGCCTGGCTGCCTTCAAGGGGCTCCTGCCCTTCCTGCTTCCCTACCGCCGCCAATTCATCCTGGCCGGGATCGCCCTGCTGTTCGCGGCCGGCGCCACCCTCGCCATTCCGGCCGCCTTCAAGCGCATGATCGACCTCGGCTTCGGCGGGGCCGCCACCGGTAGCGGCATCCACCATATCGACGCCGCCTTCCGGGCCTGTTCGCCGTGGCCGCGGTGCTGGGCGTGGCCACGGCCGCGCGCTTCTACATGGTGTCGTGGCTGGGCGAGCGCGTCACCGCCGACATCCGCAGCGCCGTCTACCGCCACGTGGTGCACCAGAGCCCCGCCTTTTTCGAGACCACGCAAACGGGCGAAGTGCTCTCGCGCCTGACCACCGACACGACGCTGATCCAGACCGTGGTCGGCACCAGCATCTCGCTGGCCCTGCGCAATACGCTGCTGTTCGTCGGCGGCCTGGCGATGCTGTTCGTGACCAGCGCCAAGCTGACCGCCATCATCCTGGGCCTCCTGGTCGGCGTGATCGTGCCGATCGTGCTGTTCGGCCGCCGCGTACGCAAACTCTCGCGCGATTCGCAGGACCGCATCGCCGACGCCTCGGCGCTCGCCGGCGAAATCCTGAACGCCATGCCGACCGTGCAGGCCTATACCCACGAGGGCATCGAGGCGCAACGCTTCGGCCATTCCGTCGAAGCGCGCGTTCAGCGCCGCCATGCAGCGCATCCGCGCGCGCTCGCTGCTGACCATGATCGCCATCGTGCTGGTCTTCGGCAGCATCGTCTTCGTGCTGTGGCTGGGCGCGCACGCGGTCCTGCGCGGCAGCATGACCACCGGCGACCTGGGCCAGTTCATCCTGTATGCCTCGATCGTGACCGGTTCGATCGGCGCCCTCTCCGAGGTGCTGGGCGAAGCGCAACGCGCCGCCGGCGCCACCGAGCGCCTGCTGGAACTGCTGGCCGCACGCTCCGACATTCGCAACCCTGCGCACCCGCGCCCGCTGCCGGCACGTTCGTCGAACGGCGCGGCACTCGCGCTGAACGACGTCACCTTCGCTTACCCCTCGCGCCAGGACACGGCCGCGCTGTCGCACGTGTCGCTCGATATCAGCCCAGGCGAGACCGTGGCCGTCGTCGGCCCGTCCGGCGCCGGCAAGACGACCCTGTTCCAGCTGCTGCTGCGCTACTACGACCCGCAGGCGGGCGCCATCCTGCTCGATGGCGTCGACGTGCGCGACCTCGACCTGCACACGCTGCGCGGCGCGATCGGCATCGTCCCCGGGACACGGTGATCTTTTCAAACGACGCGATGGAAAACATCCGCTACGGCCGGCCGGAAGCGAGCGACGAGGAAGTGATTGCGGCGGCACGCATGGCCGCCGCCCACGAATTCATCGAACGCCTGCCCCAGGGCTACCGCTCCTTCCTGGGCGAGCGCGGCGTGCGCCTGTCGGGCGGCCAGCGCCAGCGCATCGCGATCGCGCGGGCGCTGCTGAAGAACCCGCCGCTGCTGCTGCTGGACGAAGCGACCAGCGCGCTCGATGCCGAGTCCGAACGCCTGGTGCAGGGCGCGCTGGAAGCGGCCATGCTGGGGCGCACCACCGTCATCATCGCGCACCGCCTGGCGACCGTGCAGCGCGCCGACCGCATCGTCGTCATGGAAGACGGCCGCGTGGTCGAGACGGGTACGCATGCATCGCTGGTGGCGCAGGGCGGCATCTATGCCAACCTGGCGGCGCTGCAGTTCCATAACGTGCACGTGGAGCACTAGGAGAATCGATCGCGCACCGAAGGGTGGAGTCCTGACTCCACGCGTGCTGCGCCTCGCACATCCGGGCCGGCGCCCGCCTTGCTCGCACAACCCGCGGCGGCACTCGTGCCCACGCGGTCGTGCGCATGCCTGGTGCAAGGCCCGCAACGATGGCATTGGCAGATCGGCCGGTGATACCGCGTGGGCACGGGTGCCCACCCTACGCCACGCCGCGGGCCGTTCGGATGCAACCGTGCCGGGCCATACGAATGCCACATGCCACACCATTCCAAAGACGATGCGTTCGGTGTAGAGTTGCAGCCCTCACGAGGAGCCCATCTTGCTTGATGCTGAACTGATCCGCCGCTGCCACACCGTCTTCCCCGGCCATCGCGCCCGCACCCCCGCCGAGACCTTCGCCGCCATGGCCGACTGGTGCGAACGCCACGGCGTCGAGCACGACGTCTACGGCAGCGGCGCGCTGATCGAGTCCTTCGAGGACAAGGTCGCCGCGCTGCTCGGCATGGAGGCGGCCGTGTTCTGCGTCAGCGGCACCATGGCGCAGGTGACGGCCCTGCGCCTGGCCTGCCAGGACCGCGCAAACGCCCCGGCGGCGCTGCATCCGACCTCGCACATCTTCGTCCACGAACGTTCCAACTACCAGCTGCTCGGCCACTTCGACGCGCTGCAGGTGGGCGAGCGCACGCGGCCATGGATGGTCGCCGACCTCGCAGCCGTGCCGGACCGGCTGGGGGCCGTGGGCATCGAGATTCCGATGCGGGAAATCGGCGGCCAGGTGACGCCCTGGATTGAACTGGAAGCGATCAAGGCCCATGTCAGGGCACGCGGCGCCCACCTGCACATGGACGGTGCGCGCCTCTGGGAAGCAGCCGCCGGCTATGGCAAGAGCGTGCAGGAGATCGCCGCCGGTTTCGACTCGGTGTATGTGTCGCTCTACAAGGGCATTGGCGGCTTGGGTGGCGCCATGCTCGCCGGCAGCCGCGAGTTCGTCGATCGATCGGCCGAGTGGTTCCGGCGCCAGGGTGGCAACGTGATCCACCGCTCGCCCTACGTCGTTGCCGCCGCGATGCAGTTCGACGCGCGCCTGGCGGCAATGCCCGACTACTTCCGCCGCACCCAGTTCCTGTACGAGGCGCTGCGCGCGCATCCGGTCATCCGCGTCAACCCGGCTCTGCCTGCCGCCAACATGCTCCACCTGCACCTGCCTGTCTCGCGCGAGCGCGCGCTGGCGATCCGTGCGGAACTCGCCGAACGCCACGGCATCTGGATGTTCAACCGCGTCAGTCACGGCGTGCTGCCGGACACGAGTTACTTCGAGCTGTACGTCGGCGACAACCTGCTGGACATGCCCGAGGCGCGGCTGGTCGAGGCCCTCGCGACATTCGCCGGTGCCCTGACATCGGCTACAATGGCGCGTTTATCCTGAAGGGCTCGCGATGCGCCAATACCTCGACTTCATGCGCCATGTGAAAGAGCACGGCACACTCAAGACCGACCGCACCGGCACCGGCACGCTGTCCGTGTTCGGGCACCAGATGCGCTTCGACCTGCAGCAGGGCTTTCCGCTGGTGACCACCAAGAAGGTGCACCTGAAGTCCATCATCCATGAACTGATCTGGTTCCTGCAAGGCTCGACCAACATCGCCTACCTGAAGGAAAACGGCGTTTCGATCTGGGACGAATGGGCCGACGCCAACGGCGACCTCGGCCCGATCTACGGCTACCAGTGGCGCAACTGGCCGACCCCGGACGGTGGCCACATCGACCAGATCAGCCAGGTGCTCGAACAGATCCGCGGCACCCCGGACTCGCGCCGCATGATTGTGTCAAGCTGGAACGTGGCCGACATCCCGCAGATGAAGCTGCCGCCCTGCCACGCCTTCTTCCAGTTCTATGTGGCCGACGGCAAGCTGTCCTGCCAGCTCTACCAGCGCAGCGCCGACATCTTCCTCGGCGTGCCCTTCAACATCGCGTCGTATGCGCTGCTGACCCACATGATGGCGCAGCAGGCAGGCCTGGAGGTGGGCGACTTCGTCTGGACCGGGGGCGACTGCCACCTGTATTCGAACCATCTCGAACAGGCGGAGCTGCAGCTGTCGCGCGAACCGCACCCGCTGCCGAAACTCGCTATCCGGCGCAAGCCCGATTCGCTGTTCGACTACCGTTTCGAGGATTTCGAGGTCGTCGACTACGTGTCGCATGCAGGGATCAAGGCGCCGGTGGCGGTATGACCGCGCCAGAAGCCGGCGCCGATATCACGATCGATATCCCCGAGCCGCGGGAGGTCCTGGTGCACGCAACCAGGAGTGGCCTGCCGGAGATCATCGTGATCAACAAGGCGCTGCTCGCCTTCCCCCATACCGAGGTATTCTGCTGGCACCTTGTGGTGACGCTGGATGCTGTCGACCTGATCGACAGTGGCATGCCCAGTCCGGCCGACAGCGCGCTGCTGTTCGAGATTGGCGACGAGATCGATGCGGCCCTGCATGCGGCGCGCACCAACAACGACGCGCCCAACGTGCTGTTCCTGGCACGCAGCACCTGGAATGGCCAGCGTGAACTGATCTACTATGTGCACGATCCGGAGCTGGCCCACGCCGCGCTGCAGTCGCTGATCGACAGCCGCGCCTGGGAGCGCGAGTGGAGCTTCCGCATGGAAGGCGACGCGGCCTGGGAGAAGGCCGGCCATGTATTCCAGGTCTTTCCCGCCATCGACGGCCTGGCGTCCTGATTCCGCCTGTCCGGATGCGCATCGGCACCCTCCAGGCGATTTCGCTGCGGCCGACGCGCAAGCGCGCGCCCCAGCAGGCTGACAGCGCACATGCGATCGCCGGGTTCGGGCTGGAGGGCGACGTCCACGCGGATGTCCACTCTCCGCGCCAGCTGCTGCTGGCCGATGCCGCCGTCTACGCAGACTATGCCCTGCCGCCGCACGCGCTGCGCGAAAACCTGCTGGTCGACATCGCGTCGCTCGCGTCCGGCACCGTGCTGCAGGTCGGCGCGGACGTGCGCCTGCGCCTGATGTTCCAGTGCGAAGCCTGCGGCCAGCTCGACCTCATGCAGCCGGGCCTTGCGCGCAGGATCGGGGCCCGGCGTGGTGTGCTGGCGCGCGTACTGTCGGGTGGACTCCTGCGCCGCGGCGACGCCGTACAGGACCTCGGCATACTGCAGCCAACGTGGCCGGACGACTGGCGTGAGCGGGTGCGGCGCGTGCTGGGCGCGGTGCCGCCCGATGCCGTCGTCGGGTATGCGCAGCTGGCGCGCCTGGCCGGTATCCAGTCCAGCTACTGCCGCGCGTTCCCGCGGCTGCTGGAGAAACTGGGGCCAGCGTATGCGGGCAAGGCAGTCACCGCGCAGTCAGCCAGCGTCATGGAAAGATGGGATGGCCGTGGATTATTCGACCAGGCCTAATCGTCATCATCCGATCTGCTGTCAAAGAAGGACTCAATCTCCGCCTCGTTGCAGGTCGTTGCAGCAGCCTCGGGCCTCGTCGCCCGGCCCGCTTTCGGAGGCTTGCGACGCCTGGCGGATTTCCTCGCCGCTTTCGCAGGTTTACTCGCCGGCCCGGGCCCGTCGCGATAGTGCGACGGCAGCTTGTGCACCTCCAGATCCGGCCGCAGCGCCTGGAGGCGCGCCCTGAGGGCGGCGAGCAGCCGGCCATCGCCGCTCAAGCCGACGCGGACAAGACGGACCGTATCCCAGCGGCGGTGGCTGCTCGGCTTCAAGCACAGCTTCAGGTAGGCGCCGCCCTTATCCGACGGAGCCTGGCAATACTCGATCCTTTGTACCTCGGCCAGATCGAAACCGCGCCAGCGATACCAGCTCGTCACGTCGAGTACCCGCACCGTGCTGCCATTGAACTGCACCCGCTGCAAGGTCTTCACCAGCTCGCGCACGATCAGCGTCGCAAAAATCGCCGGCAGCACCGGAGCGAACGCTGACTCGAGCGATATCCATTCCCAGTCCACCAGAACAGCGAAGAGCAGCTGACCACCCGCCGCGAGCAATAGCGCGTGCTCTTCATGCACACTCGTAAAGCTCAGCGCCTTTTCCGTCGATTCCATCATGCCTCCGTTTTGCGCCAGCCGGCACCGCCGCCAGCCCGGCAGTAAGCTTTCCACGGAGCCCCATCGGGCGTGCTGAGATAACACAGGAGCGAAGGCTGCTCATCCCGCAGGCTTGACAGGAAGATTCACTGGCGACACCATCGCGGCTTACGATTATCCAAGTGACAAGGACCACGACATGCGCGCTCTTCCCTGCTCTACCCTTCTCTTGCGCGTGGTGACGCCATGACCCGGCTGACGCTCGTGGTCGCCATCGACGCGCAACGCGGCATCGGCATCGACAACCAGCTTCCCTGGCACCTGCCGGAAGACCTGGCGCACTTCAAACGCGTGACGATGGGCCAGCCGATCATCATGGGCCGCAAGACCTTCGAGTCGATCGGGCGGCCCTTGCCGGGACGGCGCAATATCGTCGTCACCCGCAACGGCGACTGGCGCCATGATGGTGTGGATGCCGTGAGCTCGCTGGAAGCGGCGATCGGGCTCGTGGGCGAAGAGCCGGCCAGCATCATCGGCGGCGCGCAGATCTTCGAGGCGGCAATAAGCCTGGCCGACCGCATGATCGTTACCGAGATCGCGCACACCTTCGCCTGCGATACCTTCTTCCCGGCGATCGACCCGGCCGTGTGGACGGAATTGGCGCGCGAGCAGCATCGTTCGGAGACGAATGGCTTCGATTACGCCTACGTGACCTACCTGCGCAAACCGTAGGGTGGACGGCGCGCCTGCCGCGGGTCGCTCTGCCGCCCGGGCCCTGCCGCCTACCCTACGGCGCGCCGCTCCCGTGCCCAACTCGTTACCCTAATAAAAAAATGTTCACCGGGCAGCGGAATTTCTGCGAAAATCCGCTTCTTATTTTTCGGTGCCGTGCGAGGCCAGCCCTTCCCCAACAGGATGCGGCTGGCCCCCACGGCGCTTCGCATTGGAGCTGTCAATGAAATTTCGTTTCCCCATCATCATTATTGACGAGGACTTCCGTTCCGAGAACACCTCGGGCCTCGGTATCCGCGCCCTGGCCGCCGCAATGGAAAAGGAAGGCATGGAGGTGCTGGGCCTGACCAGCTATGGCGACCTGTCGCAGTTCGCGCAGCAGCAGTCGCGCGCTTCGGCCTTCGTGCTGTCGATCGACGATGAGGAATTCGGCGGCGGCTCGATCGAAGAGACCGACCATGCGCTGACCCGCCTGCGCGCCTTCGTGCAGGAGATCCGCCACAAGAATTCGAACATACCGATCTATATTTACGGCGAGACGCGCACCAGCCGCCATATCCCGAACGATATCCTCAAGGAGCTGCACGGCTTCATTCACATGTTCGAGGACACGCCGGAATTCGTCGCGCGCCACATCATCCGTGAAGCCAAGGCCTACCTCGATTCGCTGGCGCCACCCTTCTTCCGCGCGCTGGTGAACTATGCCTACGATGGCTCCTATTCCTGGCACTGCCCGGGCCACTCGGGCGGCGTCGCCTTCCTGAAGAGCCCCGTCGGCCAGATGTTCCACCAGTTCTTCGGCGAGAACATGCTGCGCGCCGACGTCTGCAACGCGGTCGAGGAACTCGGCCAGCTGTTAGATCACACCGGTCCGGTCGCCAAGTCCGAGCGCAACGCCGCGCGCATCTACGGCGCCGACCACTGCTATTTCGTCACCAACGGCACCTCGACCTCGAACAAGATGGTCTGGCACAGCACGGTCGCGCCGGGCGATATCGTCGTCGTCGACCGCAACTGCCACAAGTCCATCCTGCACTCGATCATCATGTGCGGCGCGATCCCCGTGTTCCTGATGCCGACCCGGAACAACCTCGGCATCATCGGTCCGATCCCGCTCGAGGAATTCACGGAAGAATCGATCGCGCGCAAGATCGAAGCCAACCCCTTCGCCCGTGAAGCCAAGGACAAGAAGCCGCGCATCCTGACGATCACCCAGTCGACCTACGACGGCGTCGTCTATAACGTGGAAGTCCTGCGCGAAATGCTGGACGGGAAGATCGACACCCTGCACTTCGACGAAGCCTGGCTGCCGCACGCCACCTTCCACGATTTCTACAAGAACATGCACGCGATCGGCCGCGACCGCCCGCGCGCCAAGCAGTCGATGATCTTCTCGACCCAGTCGACCCACAAGCTGCTGGCCGGCCTGTCGCAGGCCTCGCAGGTGCTGGTACGCGAATCGGAATCGGTGCAGCTCGACCAGGACGCCTTCAACGAAGCCTTCCTGATGCATACCTCGACCTCGCCGCAATACTCGATCATCGCCTCCTGCGACGTGGCCGCGGCCATGATGGAAGCGCCGGGCGGCACCGCCCTGGTGGAAGAATCGATCCTGGAAGCGCTGGACTTCCGCCGCGCCATGAAGAAGGTGGACCTCGAGTTCGGCGAAGACTGGTGGTTCAAGGTCTGGGGCCCGGACGTCGAAGGCGAGGAAGGCATCGGCGAGCAGAAGGACTGGATGATCCGCGCCGAGGACGACTGGCACGGCTTCGGCAACCTGGCCGAAGGCTTCAACATGCTCGACCCGATCAAGTCGACCATCGTCACGCCGGGCCTGTCCCTGGACGGCAAGTTCGGCGAAACCGGCATCCCGGCCTCGATCGTCACCAAGTACCTGGCCGAACACGGCGTCATCATCGAGAAGTGCGGCCTGTACTCCTTCTTCATCATGTTCACCATCGGTATCACCAAGGGCCGCTGGAATACGCTGGTGACGGCGCTGCAGCAGTTCAAGGACGACTACGACCGCAACAAGCAGATGTGGCAGGTGATGCCGCAGTTCGCCGCGGCCAATCCGCGCTACGAAAACCGCGGCCTGCGCGACCTGTGCAACTCGATCCACGACTTCTACAAGCAGTACGACGTGGCGCGCCTGACGACCGAGATGTACCTGTCGGACATGGTGCCTGCGATGAAGCCGTCTGACGCCTTTGCCAAGATGGCGCGCCGCGCCATCGAGCGCGTGGCCATCGAGGACCTGGAAGGCCGCACCACGGCGATCCTGCTGACGCCTTACCCGCCGGGCATTCCGCTCCTGATCCCGGGCGAGCGCTTCAACAAGACCATCGTCGACTACCTGCGCTTTGCACGCGACTTCAACGAGCGCTTCCCCGGCTTCGAGACGGACGTGCACGGCCTGGTCAAGCGCGAAGTCAATGGCCGGCGCGATTACTTCGTGGACTGCGTGCGCCAGGACTGATCGGCGCCGCGCCAATGTGAAGAGAGGAGCCGCCGGCTCCTCTTTTTTTGTGCTGACCGATCGGTTGCATCCAGTTCAGGATGCGCTACGGCTTATTTCACGATCAACGCATCCACCCGCCGCCATGCCGTTCGCCTCGGACCTGATCCGCGGCCGCGGTGCGATCCACCCGCTCAGGTCCAGGTGGGTGTGCACGCTGTCGGCCTCGCCACGGACGATGGGGCCGGCGCTGTACGGTTCCGGGGTGGAGTCGGGCGGAAAGCGAAACAGCACGCCGCCCAGCCGGAGCTCGTTCACCGCGCCGGACACGACGCCATGCGCCTCGCGATAAGCCCGCGTCTTCGTCATGGGCCCGCAGGCGCGCCGAACCCGAGATGGACGTGCCAGGCCGCGCTCCGGTCTGCGTCCGTTCGCGCTCGGCAGCGAGAAGCATCGGGGCGCCTGCGAGCAGCGCGAAGAGGAGGAGCGCCGCGCGGGGTTTCACCTGCGCTTCAACTCGATGGTGGGCGCCGGGACGGTGGGCGGAGCGGCGTTCATTTCGGCGCGCGCCTGCAGGATGACGCTGCGCGCGGCACTCAGGCCCAGCAGGCCCATCACGCCAGCCACGAACAGGTCGGGCAAGCCGCTGCCGGACTGCCAGACCCCGAAGGCGGCCAGCAGCACGGCGACATTGCCGATTGCGTCGTTGCGCGTGCACAGCCAGACCGAGCGCATGTTGGCGTCGCCGTTGCGGAATGCGAACAGCAGCGCGGCCACCAGCAGGTTGGCGGCAAGCGCCGCGAAACCGATCGTGCCCATGGTCTGCGCCACCGGCACGACGCCGGCGGCCAGGTGCCACAGGGCGGATGCGATCACGAAGACGCCATAGGCGCCCATGGTCGCGCCTTTCACCAGCGCGGTACGCGAGCGCCACAGGGGCGCCAGGCCCAGCACGAACAGCGAGATGCCGTAGTTGGCGGCGTCGCCGAAGAAGTCGACCGCGTCGGCCAGCAGCGAGACCGAGCCCGCCGCCCAGCCGCCGGCGAGTTCGACGCCGAACATGGCGGCGTTGACGACGAGCGCAATCCAGAGCACCCGGCGGTAGGCGGGATCGACGGGTGGCTTATTGGCGGAACAGCCGCCGCTGCAACAATCTGCCATGCCTGGCCTCGCCTAACATGATACGAATTACAGGGGCAGGTGCCGAAAACCGTATCAGGTCTTCGGCAACGTCACGCCATGCTGGCCCTGGTATTTGCCGCCGCGGTCCTTGTAGGACGTTTCGCAGACCTCGTCGGATTCGAAGAAGAGCACCTGTGCGCAACCCTCGCCCGCGTAGATCTTGGCCGGCAGCGGCGTCGTGTTCGAAAATTCCAGCGTCACATAGCCTTCCCACTCGGGCTCGAAGGGCGTGACGTTGACGATGATGCCGCAGCGTGCATAGGTCGACTTGCCCAGGCAGACGGTGAGCACATTGCGCGGAATGCGGAAGTATTCGAGGGTGCGTGCCAGCGCGAAGGAATTCGGCGGAATGATGCAGACATCGCTCTTGATATCGACAAAGGACTTCTCGTCGAAGTTCTTCGGGTCGACGATCGTGCTGTTGATGTTGGTGAACACCTTGAACTCGTCGGCGCAGCGGATGTCGTAGCCGTACGAAGAAGTGCCGTAGGAAATGATGCGGCGGCCGTCGGCCTCGCGGACCTGTCCCGGCGCGAAGGGTTCGATCATGCCGGTTTCCTGCGCCATGCGGCGGATCCATTTATCGCTTTTGATTGCCATGCTGAGTTCTTTCAGGGAATGCTGTCAGGGAGTCTGCAAATTCCCGCGATTTTACGCGAAAAGGCGGCGCCGGTCGCCGTCAAACTTGTCCTTCCGTCAGCGTTTCGCCGCTATTGACAGTGCTGCCGAGCAAACGCTGGATCATCGCGTGGGTCAGTTGCGCGGCCCGGGCCGGGTCCTCCATTGGGTACAAATGGCCGCCTTCCGTCATCACGAAGTTCTCGCCGACGAGCTTTCTCGTCGATGCCAGGCCAGCCTGGCGCAGCTCTTCGGAATTCGTCGCCCCGATGAAGCCGACGGGCACCGGAAAGTCGCGCCGGATCACCTCGCCCATGTGGTGCGGCAACGAGTTGTAGATGGTGGTCTCGACCGCGCGGTCGAAGCGCAGCTGGACGCCGTTCGGATGCGGCTTCAGGCCGACGTCGAGGTAGTCGTCGAGCACGCCCGGCGCCCAGGCGGCGAAGATGTCCTTCGACATGAAGTGACGATAGGCGGTCTCGCGGTCGGGCCAGACGTTGCGGCGGCGCTCGGAAAAGCGCGCCGGCGAAAAGCGCGAGCCCTTGCCCAGCAATTTGATCAGGCGCCACGCCAGGGCACGCCAGCCGGCCACTACCGGTGAATCGAGCATCACCACGCAGCGCGCCAGCTCGGGACGGCGCTCGGCCGCCATCGTGCTGAGCATGCCGCCGAGCGAGTGGCCGACCAGGATCACGGGCCGCCCGTAGCCTTCGAGCTCGCTGATCAACTCGTCGACCAGGCCGCTCCAGCCGTCGCCTACCGGGAAGCGCGGGTCATGCCCCACCATGTCGGTACTGCGCACCTCGTAGTGCGCGCCGAGGGCGTCGAGCAGCTGGCGATAGGTACCGGACGGGAAACTGTTACCGTGGCAGAAGTGCAGGAGTGGCTTGGTCATACGGCGCGCGGGCATCGACAAGGGACTCCGATTGTAATGTCACATGCCCGCGTCCGTTCCTTCTTTAGAGGGAAACCCCTATTGCCGCGGGCCGCGCGGTACGCCCGCTACCGGTCGTACCAGTAGCGCATATGCGTGCGCCGGTATTCGCTCACCCCGATCGTGCTGCCGAACGCAAACTCGATCGCGCCCGATTCGTCGGTGCGCAGGCGCGCGATGCCGAGCGCGCCGTAGCGCTCGAAGACCTCGCGCTTGGGGTGGCGATAGCGGTTGCGATAACCGACCTGGAAGACGCCGATCGAGGGCGCCACCGCGGCGAGAAAAGCCGGCGTGGACGAGGTGCCGCTGCCGTGGTGGGGCGCCAGCAGCACATCGGCGCGCAGCTTGCCGGCATCGGCCAGCACCAGCTGCGCTTCCTGGACCGCTTCGATGTCGGCAGCGAGCAGGATCGCATGGCGCGCGCGGAAATGCGCAGCGTGCAGCTGCGTGCGTTGGACTTCATGCCCATGTCGGCATAGCTGGCCGGCGCCGGCTGCAGCATCTCGAAGTGCACGCCGTCCCAGTCCCAGGCCTGGCCGGCGCTGCAGCGCGTGTGGCGTTTGGCGGCGCGCACCACCGGATGGCCGAGGCCGAGCGAACTGGCGACCCAGCCGACCTGCAGCGAGCGCATCAGGGTTTGCGCGCCGCCGACGTGATCGAGGTCGCTGTGGCTGACGACCAGGCCGTCCAGGGTTTTGATCCCGCGCGCGCGGAAGTACGGCAGCAGGACGCGGCTGCCGGCATCCTGGCCCGGCGCATATTGCGGGCCGGTGTCGTACAGCAGCCGGTGGTTGGCCGTTTCCACCAGCAGCGCCATGCCCTGGCCGACGTCGAAGGCGGTGACGCGCAGGTCTCCCTGCTCGGGATGGGTGGGCAGCAGCGTGAACAGGGGCAGCCAGGGCGCCGCGCCCGCCCAGCGATGCGGCCAGCCGCGCGGTGCGAGCATCCAGGCCGTTCCCGGGCAAGCAAGCAGGAACAGCGCGGGCGGCGGCATCGGCACGCTCCAGACGGCGATCGGCGTGGCCGCCAGCCAGTCGAGCCCGCGCGCCAGCGTGGCCAGCGCCAGGTGGGCCAGTTCCAGCACCGGCGTGCAGAGTGGCGCCGGCAGCAGGCTGCCGGCGAGCGCAAGCGGCGTCACGATGAAGCTCACCACGGGTATGGCGATGGCGTTGGCCAGGGGGCTGGCGAGCGATACCTGGGCGAACAGCAGCAGCGTGAAGGGCACGAGCGCCAGCGTCACCGCATATTGGGTGCGCGCCGCCGTGCGCAAGGCGCCGCGCCAGCCATGCGGCTCGCGTCCGGCCCGGCCGACACCGGCATACAGGATGGATGCCACCGCCACGAAGGACAGCCAGAAGCCCGGCCACAGCACGGCCCAGGGGTCGAGCAGCACCACCAGGCCGAGGGCCAGGCACAGCACGGTGAAGACGCTTGCCAGCCGCCCCGTCCACATGGACCCAGGCGACGACGGCCAGCATGTAGAGGGTGCGCTGCGCCGGTACGCCGAAGCCGGCCAGTACCACGTACAGCAGCGCCGCGCCCGCACCGCTTAGTGCCGCCACCTTGGGCGCGGCCAGCAGCAGCGGCAACTGCGCCCGGCTGAAGAAGGAGCGGCGCCACAGGAAGGAGGCGCCAAGCGCCGCCAGGCCGGCGATCATCGTAATGTGCAGGCCCGAGATGGCCACCAGGTGGCTTACGCCCGTGCGGTTGAACACATCCCATTCGGGCTGGCCGATGCCGCGCTGGTCGCCCACCACCGGGGCGACGATGACGCCGGCATAGGGCGCCCCGTCCAGGCTGGCGAGGATGCGGCTGCGCAGCGCGTCGCGGCAGCGCTCGACGATATGGCCTGGGGTGGCGACGAAGTCGTCGAGGCGGCGATTGCCGCCTGCGCGTACGTAACCGGTGGCGCGCACGCCCTGCCCCAGCAGCCAGGCTTCGTAGTCGAAGCCGTGCGGATTGGCGTTGCCATGCGGGCGCTGCAGCCGTACGTTGAGCCGCCAGCGCTCGCCGGGGCGCAGTGCCACCTCGCTTCCTTCCGCGCGGTACCAGGACAGGGCCAGCAGCGGCGGCACCCGGGCGGTGGTGGTCAACAGCTTCTCGACGGCGAAATGGAAGCGCACGCCCTGGCCGAAATCGTGGGGCAGCGCTTCGACCGTGCCGACCAGTGCGATGTCGCGACCTTCGTCAGCCCGGTCGAGGCTGGGTCGTAGCGCATGGTGGGCAAGCAGCGCCGCCCAGCAAAAGCCGAACAGCGCGCCTGCGCAGGCCGCGCCGGCGATGCGCAGGCGTCCACGGGCGGCGAACAGCAGAAGGAGCGCTGCGGCGGCACAGCCGAGCATCGTCGGAAGCTCGGGCAGGTTTGCGCGCGTTTGCAGGACCGCCACGCCGGCGACGAAGCCGAGGATCGCCGAACGCATCGCGCGCTGTCAGCCTGTCCGCTGCTGGCGTCAGGCGTTGCCGGGCGCGTCGCCGGCGTCGGGCAACCCGCTGTCCGGGAATTCGCTGTCCGGCTCGGGATCGCCGGTGTCGTACCCCGGCTGCGTGGCGTGCCGCACCAGCTGCCAGAGGCTGCGGCGCTGGATCGACTCGGGCTTGCCGAACCCGCGTCCGAAGCCACTGGACGGCAGCGTGAAGGTTGCCGCAGGCAGCAGGCTGCCGGCGGCGAACCAGCGCGTGCCGTCGAGCGCACTCGATTCCTCGCAGCGCCACCAGCCGCTCGCCGGGCACTGCATGCCGGTCTTGGCGCAGCAGCCAATGGGCGCACCCGGCTGCGCCAGCGAAAACGGGCTGCCGATGGCATTGCCTGCATCGACCTGCGCCGCCAGCGTCGCCTGCGCCAGCGGCACCACGGGATCGACCCGTGCGCGCTCGCGCTTGTCGACCAGCTTCCAGGCGGTGCGGGTGCGGCTTTCGTAACTCGGCTGCAGCCCGCGCACCTTCTGCCACAGGGTCTGCGGCGGCAGCAACAGCGCCTGCGGCATCTTCTGGCCGGCGCGCAGGTACTGGCGCTGGCCGCCCAGTACCCCGACGTCCCTGCCGGCATCGGTGCACAACCACCACCCGCTTTGCGGGCAGCGTTCCCCTGCTTCGGCATAGGCACCCAGCGGCATCGCTGGCGCTTCGGCCTTCGCGACTTTTTCGACGCTGGTCGGGCGCAGGCGGATACTGGAGGAGATCTTGTCCCAGAGCTTGAGCATGGCGTCTTCGCTCAGGCTGGACTGGACGGGTTTGCCGCCGGCGCGGGGGTTTACGCCGGCACGTAATTCAAGCGACAGGGACGGCAGGTATGGATCACCTTCTTTTCCAGCCATTTCCCAGTTAAAGCTGTAGCCCGTTGCAAAATTCAATTCCGTCCCTTTGACGGCAAATTCTTCGCCCGCTAGCCCGTTAATGATCCGCCCCTTTTCACGCAATATCCGTGAACGCGCACGCATGAACGGCGTGTCGTCGAGTGCGGCGGCACTACGTTCCAATAGACCCGGGCCGGGACTCGCACCTGAATTCGACCAGAACGCCATTACTAGGTCAGGATGCCCAGGAAAGCTCGCAAACATCGGTACGCTTTCAATTAACTCTTTTTGAGAGGGGTCGGCAAGCACTGCTCGGTTAATGCAAAATCCCGGCGTGGCTGGAATTTCATCATTGGCTCGACTGAGCAACTGGGTCATCAGCGCAGCGACGACTGGAACACGCGAAGGATCGTCGCCCTCGCTGTTGAAACTAAATGTCGCCCCGCCCTTGTTTACATGGCCCTCTATTGAAACGGTTTCATAATATTTGCGCTCAGCTTTTTCCACACTGTAGCTGCGGTACCGGCTATGAACCAGAATTTTTCCGACGAAGCCCTCGCCGCGGATTTCCTTACTGGACTCGACATTTTTCCGGCCAAGCATATTCGCAGCTGAGACAAGTTTTGCCTCACGGGTGGACAGCCAGTTTGTGAACTGATCCACTGACTCTTCGTTACGCGTGATGTCGAACCCACCCACTCGCGCGGGCTTTAGCGATACCTGCGCATCCTCCGGAACATCGACGAGAAATCGCCCTACGCACACGGTTTTCATGCGCTCTGTCATGGTTGCCACCTTCTTCATGTCTTCACCGCTGTGTACTGCCCGAATGCCGGCTAACCCGCCAATAGCCACGACCGCCAGCGCGAGCAGCCATTTCGTACAACGCCGGACGATCCGCATCATTTGATGCCTTGAACAATCTTGACGATCAAGTGGCGCGTAAGCAGTAGCATTGCGCCATTTGTGAAACACTCCTGGTGACCGAATCCAGTCGCGGCAAATGTGGCGCGCACGTGCTGGTCGACGCCGGAAGCGGACTGCCGTGGCACTGTATCGTCACCGGGCGCATCCTGCCCCCACATGTGGAATCGCAGTTTTGTCCGTCCTTCGATCACGACCTCGCGCCCCCCCTTGGGTGTGTATCCGGCCGGGCGCGCGTTGGCGGTGTTGGCAGACGTCAGTGCCGTTCCGTTTGCCGGGGGCACCCGAGCCGCCCATGACACCGTGCCGTATGCGCGCCGATCGGCATCGGAGCCATAAAACGCATAGGTATTAGGGTGGTAATAGGGCGACCCGGCCGTGCCTTTCTCTTCACTTTCGGCGACGGTCAGGATTTCACGATGCATGTGCTCTGCAGCATCGATTGCCTTACGAATGACACCCGCTACCCCGCCCGGCTGGTTCTTGAAAAGTCCTGCGGGATCAGCCAAATGGGGATTGATCACGCGGTACCAAGATTCGGTATCGCGATACATCTCATACGGGTCGCCGGCTGGTAAAGCCAAAACTTGTTGCTCTTTATCTTCGTTATTTACACGACTGAGGGTTTTCACCAGCAGCCAGGGCCTCGGGTAGAGGTGGTTCGGAAGCAATTCGAGCACGCCGGGCGACGTCGCCATGACCGCAGTCGTCTGCTCTGGCGTTGTACCGGCAATATCAACGAACCTGTTGGCTTTGAGGTTATCGATAAAGCCATTGCTGTAGCGTTCGCCTTCAGTGCCGCCTGCAATTCGCCGATAAGCGACCGGAGCGCCCAAGGCCGGCATCACGCCGTGGATTATGCCGGCGATATCCGCTGGGTCATCCCGATCTTTTGCGCGACTGCGCGCACAAGCACGTGCGACCAGGCCACCCATGGAATGCGTAACAATAATGACTCGTTCGCACTCATGTTTGCGTGAATTCCAGAAATGCTTGATCTCGTCAATCCGTTGGCTTAAGCGTTGTGCCGAGGCCGCACATGATTCGAGCCAGTTGTAGCCGACGGCGTAGACGGGATACTGGAAAGCGGCGTAGTGTTCGAGTTCGGACTCGGTAATGCGCGCTATCTTGCGCACGCCCCAGCGTGCCGGGTCGCATTGCATTACCCGCTTCCAATGGTCCCGGATTTCGCGCTCCCGGCGCACATTCAGGCGAAAGGTAGTATCCAAATACTTCTGCAGTTCGATCAGGACCGCGCCGTATGAATCCTGGTGCACTTCACCCCAGCCGCGCGCGCGCATCTCTTCCTGGCTCAATCCGGGCGGCGCGTCGCCGAGCTCGCCATCGTCATCGACCTCGAGTGACGACGGATGGAGAATCTTCTGACGCAGGTCGGGTTTGCGCTGCTTCCACGCGAACGCTTCGAATAAACCGTCGATGTAACCGTTAGGGGGACGCCAGGCAGGCGCGCCTGGCTGGGTTAGATCCGTCTTATCCTTTGCGTAGTCGTTGTTCGCTCGGTCTGCAGCTCCTTTGCCCGGTCGGCCGGTTGACGGCAGCTCCGTGCGGGAATCGTCGCGCTTTGCATCAGCGTCCACGCGCACGCGTAGATTGCTACCCATGATTCCGGGAACGAAGATGACCGGGATGACCCTGCGCGAGCCTACCGTCACCTTCGCGCGAACCTTAAAGGCCTTGGGCGTGACGACACTACGGGCAACCAGGCTCCCGTCGGCGTCGACTGTCGGTTGGCGAATCGGTCGCGTCGGCTCAGTCATGTTGCGCTCGCGGGCGGATGCTGGATGAAATCGCGCCCCAAAGCATGAGCATGGCATCTTCGCTCAAGCTGGACGACACCGGTTTGCCGCCCGCGCGCGGATTGACACCAGAATCCATTTCAAATGACAGATGCGGAACGGCGACGTTGTCATCTGTCCCTCGGGTCTCCCACGCGAAGCCGTACACCGTGGCGAGGTTCATTTCAGCCACTTTCAGCGCGACCTCCTCACCGGCCATGCGATGGATCACGCGGCTACCCTCACGCAAAGTGCGCGAGCGTGCCCGCGTTAGCAAGTCCATTGCCGCAGCATTTCGCGCAAGCAGCATCGGTCCTTTTATGCTGGCTGCATTCGTCCACAAAACCATGTCGACATCGGGATGGCCAGACAGCCTTGCAGACATCGATATGCTTTCGGAACGGCTTTCTTTATTACTGTCCTGGATAAATGCACCGCTGATACAAAATCCGCGAGCGTCCGGGTTTTCCTCGTCGCCGCGGCTGACAAGCCGGGCAAGCAGTTGGGGTAAGAGGTCTGTCTGCGCCGGATCGAAAGTGTCAGCTGCAAAGCTGAGCGTCACGCCGTCCTTGTGGACATGCCCTTCCACAGAAACGCTGTCGCTGTAGACACGCTTTTCGCTCTCGATACTGTAGCTGCGGTAGCGGCTGTGAACAAATACCTTGCCAGTGAATTCGCCGCCACGTACATCGGTCACGGATTCGATGTTCCGTTTGCCCAGCATATTGGGTTTTGCCGCCAACACCTGCTCTCTGTCAGCTAGATTGGCAGCGAAACTCCGCGCTACTTCATTCGAGCGAGTGATGTCGAAACCACTCACCATCGCCGGTTCGATGCGTACCTGCGCCTGCTCCGGCACGTCGATCAGGAACCGGCCAACGCAGACTGTTTTGGTCTGTCGGGTCAGCGCCGATACCTCCGCCACGTCTTCGGCGGTCCGGGACGTCCTGGCGGCTACCGTAAGTACACTTGCGGTCACAACAAGTGCAAGCAGCCACGGTGCGATCATGCGAACTCGAAGCATCAATGTTCACCTGCGCAAAAAATGATTACACGAACTGCATCGCGCGGTTTGCCGCCACCATAACCGAGGTCCGTTGTCACGCGGGCCGCCCTCATGCCGCGCCCGCGCTAGCCGACGCCTCATCCTCATCGGCCAGCAACCGGATCTCCGCATCCCCCAGGGCGTAGGTCTGCAACACCGCCGTAAAGCCTTCATCGTCCGTCACGCCTTCGATGGTGGTGCCGTCCTGGTGCCGGGCGACGTAGCGCTGGCCCTTGGCGGGCTTGCCGGTCTGGCGGTCGATCACGAGGAAGCGCTCGTCGGCGACGAGGTCGCCATTGGCCAGGTCGAGGCCTGTCGGCGTGGCGCCGCCCGGGCCGCCGTGCACGACTCGCGTTGCCTTGACCACCTGCTCGCCGCTGCTTTGCTGGGTAATCACACCGCCGCGCCACTCCGTCTGCGCACCCTCGGACACCACCTTCACATGCGGCGCCTGCAGGTCGATGCCTTCGGCGGCGATCAGGCTGATGCGGCCGGACGATTTGATCTCGATATGTCCTTCATGCGTCTGCAGGACCAGGTTGCCGCGGCCGGCGACGAGCTTCATGCCGAGCGAATAGGCGAACAGGCTGAGGCTGCGGGCGGCGCGCACAAAAATATTGCGGCCGGCAGAGAGCTCGGTGTCGGCCGCCGACACCAGGTCGATCTTCGACTGGGCGCCGATGGCGACATTGTCTTCGCTGGCGACGAGTACCCCGGCCGGGCCGCTGGCGGCGACGATGGGCGCGCCGCCCTTGCCTTCGGCGAGGTTCGAGCCTTCATGCCAGCGCTTCAGTTTTTCAACCAGTTCGGCCAGGCGCGGTTTCGCTTCCTCGTCCTCGTTGTGGTCGATCGCCTGGCGCGCCATTTCGTCGAGCACGCCCTGCATGACCTCGGCCAGGCCAACCAGGGCCTCGCGTTCCAGCTGGCCGCCCTCGCCCGCTTCTGCGCTGATCAGCACGCCCTGCCCCCGCGCACGGCGACGGCCTTGTCGGTGCGCAGCTCGGCGCCCTCGCCCCCGGGCTCGCCCTCGCCGTCGGCGCGCGCGCGTCAGCCAGCCGAGATTGAGCTCGGTGCCGGCGTGGTCGCTCGCCAGCTGGGCGCTGATCTGGCCGCGGGTGTCGTCGAAACGCAGCTGGCTGCCGCGCCGTCCGCCGATCTCGCGGCTGCGCAGGCCGGACAGGTAGCGGTTGCCCGGCAGCGCGCCGTTCGCGCTGAGCGCAGGCGGCACCGCGCGGCCGTTGAACAGCTGCGAGAGCACGACCGGCTTGTCGGGATCGCCCCCGAGGAAGGCCACCAGGACCTCGCTGCCGACGCGCGGCAGCGACAGTGCGCCGCACTGCTGGGCGCCGGGACCGTTGCCGGCCCAGTTCGAGGCGACGCGCACCCAGGCCGAATCGCGCGCGGAATCCGAGGCACCAGCGCCGCCCGCGTGTTCGTGGTCGCCGCTGCGCATGCCGGGAAAGCGGATCTTGACGCGACCGAGCGCATCGCAATGCACCTCTTCGTGCTCGGGGCCGACCACGAGTGCGCTTTGCAGCGGCGGATGCGGCAGGTCGGTGCGCGCGTCGAAAGCCGGCACCACCGGCACGCCGCGGCGCACCGCGGTGAAGCCGATACGGACATTGGCATCGTCGTCGCCGGCCTCGGCCCAGCTGCTCCGCGCCAGCAGTCGCTCGACGCGCGCCGACAGCTCGCCCGGCAGGTTGTTGCGCACCTGCGCCCGCAGTTCGGTGACGACGAACTCGCGTTCGCTGGGCGCATGGGTGTCGATCTCGGGATGGTCTTCCAGCGCGAAGTATTCGCCGGCGCGCAGGTCGCGCACCGTGCCCTCGCCATGGAAGCACTTCGATTCGAACTCGTGGCGCCGCATGCGCAGTTCGCCAAGCCGCCAGTGGTCGTCGCTGTCGTTGCCGGTGTGCGGTGCCTCGACCTGGTAGTCGTCGAGCGTGGCGGCCAGGGCATTGCCGTGATTGCCCTGGTCGACTGCGCTGCGGGCGGTGCTGGCCATGAAGGCGCCGCCACCGGCGCCCTTGTAATCCCAGCTATGGCGGCCGGCGCTGCCCGCGCTCAGGCGGCGCGCGCCGCCCCGGTGGTGACGACATCGCGCTCGCCGGTCGCGTCATCGCGGTGATAGCGCAGGCTGCCGGCCGCGCTCTGCGGCAGGTGGCTGGCATCGGCAAACAGCACCGGTGTGCGCCGGCACCGCGTCGCGATCCGGCTCCACGCTGCTGGTGCGTGCGCGGCCAGGACGCACGCACCAGCAGATGCCGCGCCGGCGCAGCAGGCGACGCACGAAAGCGGCGTCCGATTCGTTGTACTGCATGGTCTGCTCGCGCGCGGGATACTGGCGCAGGTCGAGCAGCGCGTCAAACTCGTATTCAAAAGCGCCCGCCAGCACCGCGTTGGCATGGCGCCACTCGTCGAACAGCACTTGGACGATCTGCAGTTCGTTCAGGTTGCGGAAGATGCGGCTGTTGACGCGCTTTTCCATCACGGCGAGCGCGTCGCGCAGCACCAGCTGATAGGTGGCCAGGCTGCCGTCGCTGTCGCCCGAACGGGCTTCGGTGACGATGCCACAGATGCTGCGCAGGCCGCCGCGATCGGTGACGACCTGGATTTCGGCCGGCAGCGCGATCAGTTCCTTCAGCGGCAGCGACGCGTCGCTGGCGACGCAGGAGACGCGATACTCGATGCCGCCGCAAATCGACTCGCTGCCGGCGATGCGCTGCGGTAGCAGGATGTCGTCGAGCCGGTCGGCCGCGGCGTCGCTGGCGGCTTCGCCCCGGGCCAGGCGCAGGCGCAGGACGCGGTGCGCGGTAGTGAGCGATTTCTCGTGCTGTAGCACCCGCAGGAATGCGCTCGCGCTGTCCAATGCCGTCTCCCCGACCCCAAAACGCCATGGTCGCACGAACCCGACATTACACAGTTGCGCCGTGTCATCGGGCTCAGGCCGCTTGTCGCGAACTTCGCACGCAGGACCGCGTCGACTGTATGTATGACCAGTAGAGCCCGGCTACCCGCCTGCCCTCGATTCAGGAAGCCGCCGCAGCCGCCAGCAGTGGCGCCAGGCGCGGGATCGCGGTCAGCGAGGCCTCCCATGCCGCCGGCCGCAACTCGTCGACCGGGATGCCGCGAATGGCAGCCAGTGCGGCACCGATGGCCGGCAGCTGTTCCGGACTGTTGCGGCCCGGGTGCACCCAGGTCGGGGCAATGTCGGGCGCGTCGGTCTCGAGCACGATGGAAGCGAGCGGCAGCTCGGCCGCCAGGCGCCGGATCTGCAGCGCGCGTAAAGGTCATGGCGCCGCCAAAGCCGAGGTGCATGCCCAGTTTGATGAAGCTCCCGGCCTGCTGGAAGGAGCCGTTGAATGCATGGGCGATGCCGGACGGCGGCGTGATCTGGCGCAGGTGTTTCAGCACCTGGTCCTGCGAGCGGCGCACGTGGGTCAGCACCGGCAGGCCGAAGTCGCGCGCGATACGCAGCTGGGCGCGCAGGAAGCGCTCCTGCTTCTCGCGCATGGCCGGCTCGCACAGGTGCGGGATGAAGAAATCGAGACCGATCTCGCCGATCGCCACGAAGCGCGGATCGCCCATCGCCCCCTGTACCGCCGCGCGCAAGGCATCCAGGTCTTCGTCAAGCGCCTGGGGCACGCAGATCGGGTGGATGCCCAGCGCATAGCAGGCGTTCGGCTGGGTGTGGGCCAGCTGCGCCACCGCGGCGAAGTTGCCGCGTTCGACAGCGGGCAGCACGATCATCGCCACCGCCCGCCGCCGCACGCGCGGCCACCGCGGGGGCCTCGGTGCCGAATTCGCGTGCGTCCAGGTGGCAGTGGGTGTCGATCCACATGGGGGCCCTCAAGCCTCCAGCGGCTGCAGCCCGTGTTCCGTCATGCGCAGCGCGCGGTCGCAGCGGCGTGCCAGTTCCATGTCGTGCGTGACGATCACGAACGCGGTGCCGAGGGTGCGCGACAGTTCCAGCATCAGGTCGAACACATTGTGGGCCGTGCTCTGGTCGAGGTTACCGGTCGGCTCGTCGGCCAGTACGCAGGCGGGGCCGGTGACGAGTGCACGCGCCAGCGCCACGCGCTGGCGCTCGCCGCCCGACAGTTCGCCCGGACGGTGCACGACGCGCTTGCCCAGCCCCACGCGTTCGAGGATGGCCTGCGCCTTTTGCTTCGCTACCGCGCGCTTCTCGCGCCGGATCATCAGCGGCATGGCCACGTTGTCGAGCGCCGAGAACTCGGGCAGCAGGTGATGGAACTGGTAGACGAAGCCGAGGCGCGAGTTGCGCAGGTCGCCCCGGCGCGCTTCGGACAGGGTGGCGAAGTCCTCGCCCATCAGCGTGACCGAGCCCGTGGTCGGGGTGTCCAGGCCGCCCAGCAGGTGCAGCAGCGTCGACTTGCCCGAGCCGGAGGCGCCGACGATGGCCACGCGCTCGCCGCGGTGGACCGCGAAGTCGATCGCATCGAGCACCTGCACTTCGTAGTCGCCCTGCCTGAAGGTCTTGCCCAGGCCGCGGCAGGCCAGCACCGGGGTATTCATTGCGTCACTCATAGCGCAGCGCCTCCGCGGGTTTCACGCGCGAGGCCGACCAGCTCGGGTAGAGCGTGGCCAGGAAGGCCAGCACGACGGCGACCAGGCCGATGGTGACGACGTCCGGCCACTGCATGTCCGAGGGGACGGCGCTGTATTGATAGATATCCTTCGACAAGAACTGCACTCCCAACAAATGTTCAATGAATGGAACGATGACATCGATGTTCAGGGCGACGAGCACGCCGCCGCCCACGCCCAGCGCGGTGCCGAGCAGGCCGACCAGCGCCCCCTGCACCATGAAGATCTTCATGATCGAGCCTGGCGACGCACCGAGCGTGCGCAGGATGGCGATGTCGGCCTGCTTGTCGGTGACCGTCATCACCAGGGTCGAGACCAGGTTGAAGACAGCCACCGTGATGATCAGGGTGAGGATAATGAACATCATCTTTTTTTCGGTCTGTACGGCGCCGAACCAGACCGCGTTGAGCGCCGACCAGTCGCGCATGACCAGGTCGCCCGGCATCGATTTTTCCAGTTCAGCCGCCACCTGCGGCGCCTGGCGCATGTCGGCGATGCGCAGGCGCAGGCCGGCCGGTGCCGACAGGCGCTCCATGCGCTCGGCATCCTCGATGTTGATGAAGGCCAGGCTGGCGTCGAACTCGGCGTGGCCGGATTCGAAAATGCCCGAGACGGTGAAGGTGCGCATGCGCGGCAGCATGCCGGCGGGCGTCGTCTGCTGCGCCTGGGCCAGCAGCATGGTGACCTTGTCGCCCGTCTGCACACCCAGCCCGCCCGCCAGCGCGTAGCCGAGCACGATGTGGAAGCTGCCGGGCGTGAGCGACTCGAAACGGCCCTGGCGCATGGTGTTTGCCACATCCGACACCTTGCGCTCGGCCTCGGGCAGTACCCCGCGAATGCTGGCCGGGCGCATTACGCTGCCCTGCTGCAGCAGGCCTTGCGACTCGACGAAGGGCGCGGCGGCGCGCACGGAAGGATGGCGCAGTGCCTGGGTTTCGGCCTCGCGCCACTGCGGCATGTCGCCGCGCGGGTCGAACACCTCGATATGGGCCAGCACCTGCAGCATGCGGTCGGTCACCTGCTTCTGGAAGCCGTTCATCACCGACAGCACGATGATGAGGGCCGCCACGCCGAGCGCGATGCCGGCCACCGAGATCAGCGAGATGAAGGAGATGAAGCCGTTGTTGGCGGCGCCCCTGCCGGCACGCGTGTAGCGCAGGCCGACCAGCCACTCATAGGGCAAATGCGAGGGAAGTTTCTGGATGAAGCTCATGGTTCGTCGATTCTTGCAACAGGTTCGTGATCGCGGCTCATTCGTAGCGCAGCGCTTCGGCCGGCTTGACGCGTGCGGCAGCCCAGCTGGGGTAGAGCGTCGCCAGGAAGGCCAGCAGTACCGCGAAGCCGCCGATGGCGAGCACGTCGGGCCAGCGCAGATCGGAAGGAATTTCGCTGATCAGGTAGATCTCTTTCGACAGGAACTGCACCCCGAGCACGCGTTCGATGAGGGGAACGATGACGTCGACGTTCAGCGCCACCAGCACGCCCATCGCCACGCCGAGAGCGGCGCCAAGGATGCCCACCAGCGTCCCCTGCACGACAAAGATCTTCATGATCGAGCGCGGCGAGGCGCCCAGCGTGCGCAGGATGGCGATGTCGGCCTGCTTGTCCTTTACTGTCATCACCAGCGTCGACACGAGGTTGAAGGCGGCCACGGCGATGATCATCGCCAGGATGATGAACATCATGCGCTTTTGCGAGCCGACCGCGGCAAACCAGATGCTGTTTACCTGCGACCAGTCGCGCATCACCAGTTCGCCCCCCATGCTGCGGCGCAGCTCGGCCGCCACGCGGGGCGCCTGGTGCATGTCGTGCAGGCGCAGGCGCAGGCCGGACGGGCCATTCACCTGGGCGGCCATGGCGGCGTCGTCGAGGTGGGCAAACGCGAGCGCGGAATCGAATTCGTAGTGGCCGGCCTCGAAGATGCCGGAAACGACGAAGGTCCGGGTACGCGGCAGCGCGTTCTGCGTCCCTCCGCCGCTGCCGGAACCGCTCGCGAGCAGCATCGTGATGCGCTCGCCCGGCTGCACGCCCAGGTTCTTCGCCAGCGCACTGCCCAGCACAACATTCATGGAACCGGGCCGCAGGCTGGCCAGGCTACCCTGGCGCATCTGCTTCGCGACGTCGGAGACGGTGACTTCGGCCGAAGGCAGCACCCCACGCATCAGCACCGGCTTCATCACGCCGTCGCGCAGCAGCATGCCCTGGAGCTCGACAAAGGGTGCGGCCGCGGCCACCTGCGGATTGCGGCGGGCGTCACGCTCGACTTGCTGCCAGTTCGGCATGGCGCCGCGCAGGTCGTAGATCTCGACATGGGCCAGCACCGACAGCATGCGGTCGGTGACTTCCTTCTGGAAGCCGTTCATGACCGACAGCACCACGATCAGCGCGGCCACGCCGAGGGCGATGCCGGCCACGGAAATGAGCGAAATGAAGGAAATGAACCGGTTACGGCCGCTGCGCTTGCCGGCGCGCGTGTAGCGCAGGCCGACCAGCCATTCGTACGGCAGCTTGTGGATGATGCTCATGTATTTTAGTGTTTGACAACTTTGACCCCGCAGTTTGCCACACAAAGCTCATCCATGACAGGGCGCGCCGCCATTCGTGCCGGGAAGCCAGACTCGTGGCGACCGTTTGCCGCCCTTGCGAAACGCGCAAGCGAACGCACGCCCGGCCGCTTGCCAACGCGTCAACACCGCCCATTGCCCGGGCTCCAGCCGCGCTTTTGACTTACAATCATGGGATGTCCCAGCTCACGATCGTCCTTCCGTACGCCCTCCCCGTCACCGAATTCGCGCCCGACCTGGTGCGTGCCCTGCAGGCTCCCGCCCTCGCCGCCTTGACCTCGAAGACCGCGCACCATGCGCGCCTGCCGGGCGACGACGCGGTACGCGCCCTGCCGCACGAAACATGGCTGGCGCGCTTCCTCGGCCTGCAGGATGCTGGACGCCCGGCGGTCGCGGCAGCGGCGATGCGCGCCTACGGGGTGGAGCAGGCAGCAGGCACCTGGTTCGTCGTGCAGCCGGTGCACATCGAGATTGCCCGCACCCACCTGATGATGGGCGACCCCGGCGCCCTTGGCCTGGCCGAGCCTGAGAGCCGCGCCCTGTTCGACGCCGCACGCCCCCTGTTCGAGGAGCGCGGCCATGCGCTGGTGTATGGCGACGCGGCCACCTGGTTCATGCGTGCCGACGGCTGGGGCGAACTCGACACGGCGACCGTCGACGCGGCCCCGGGCATGGACCTGACCGACTGGATGCCGATAGGCGCCCAGGCTGCCGCCTTCAGGCGCCTGCAGAACGAGGTGCAGATCGAATGGCATGCGCACCCGGTCAACGCTGCCCGCGAAGCGCGCCGGCTGCCGGCCGTGAACGGCTTCTGGCTCTGGGGCGGCGCCGAGGCCACGCGCCAGCGCGCACCTGGCCTGCGCCTGGCAGCGCTCGACACGCCGCCATGGCTGGCCGCACTCAGCGACGTCCGCATCGACGATCCCGCCGCGCTCATCGCCGCGCTGTCGACCGGCTTCGCAACCGACACCGTGCTTGTGTGCGGCAGCGTGGCGCCCTATGCCCGCGCCGCCGACTGGGGCGGCTGGGTCGCGCAGATGCAGATGCTTGAAGCCGGGCTGTTCGCACCCATCCTGGCAGCCTTGATGAAGGGACGCCTGCGCGGCGTGTCGCTCGTGCTCGGGCACCGCGAGGCCCTGGCCGAATTCACCACCAACGCCCTGGCGCAACGCAAGTTCTGGCGCCGCCCCACCCCTGGACCGACTGCTGTGAAAACCCGACTCTCCACCCGCCCCTGCCCCGTGCGCCATTCCGAAATGCTGCGCCAGGGCGGCGTGCACCCCGTGCTGGCGCGCATCTACGCCGCGCGCGGCCTGACCGACCCGCGCGAACTGGCGAGCGAACTGGCGGCCCCTGGTGCCGCCGAACGCGCTGCGCCATATCGATGCCGCGGCCGTGTTCCTGGCCGACTCGATTGGCGCCGGCAAGAAGATGACCATCGTCGCCGACTACGACTGCGACGGCGCCACCGCCTGCGCCGTGGCCCTGCGCGGGCTGCGCGCGATGGGCGCGCAGGTCGACTACATCGTGCCGAACCGCTTCGAGTACGGCTATGGCCTCACGCCCGAGATCGTCGAACTGACCGCGCGCGAAAAGTCCCCGGACATCATCATCACGGTCGACAACGGCATCGCCAGCATCGAGGGCGTGCTGGAGGCGAACCGGCGCGGCATCGAAGTCGTCGTCACCGACCACCACCTGCCGGGCGACGCCTTGCCGCCGGCGCGCGTGATCGTCAACCCGAACCAGCCCGAGTGCGGCTTTCCGAGCAAGCACCTGGCCGGCGTCGGCGTCGTCTTCTACGTGCTGCTGGCCCTGCGCGCGGAACTGCGCCGGCGCGGCGTGTTCGATGCGCAGAACCAGCCGAAGCTGGACAACCTGCTCGACCTGGTCGCGCTGGGCACGGTGGCCGACGTGGTGCGCCTGGACGCCAACAACCGCATCCTGGTCGCCCGGGCATCAAACGCATGCGCGCCGGGCGCATGCATGCGGGCGTCGCGGCGCTGTTCCGGGTCGCAGGCCGCGAAGCGCGCTGCGCCTCGCCGTTCGACCTGGGTTTTGCGCTCGGTCCGCGCCTGAACGCCGCCGGAAGGCTGGAAGACATGTCGCTCGGGATCGAGTGCCTCACCACCGACGACGAGGGCCGCGCCTGGGCGATCGCCCAGCAGCTCAACGAAATCAACCTCAAGCGCCGCGAAATCGAAGCCGAGATGCAGGATACCGCCCTGCTGCACCTGGACAGCTTCGCGCCCCAGGACAGCAGCACGATTGCCGTGTTCGACGAAGGCTGGCACCAGGGCGTGATCGGCATCGTCGCCTCGCGCCTGAAGGAAAAGTTCTTCCGGCCGACGATCACCTTCGCGCCGGGCGGCGCGGGCCTCATCAAGGGTTCGGGCCGCTCGATCCCCGGCTTTCACATGCGCGACGCGCTCGACCTGGTATCCAAACGCGTGCCAGGCCTGATCGACAAGTTCGGCGGCCACGCGATGGCGGCCGGCCTCACCATCCGCCACGAATCCTTCGACACCTTCTGCCAGGCCTTCGAGGCCGTGGGCCGCGCCTGGCTGACCGAAGCCCAGCTCGAGCGCGTGGTCGAGACCGACGGCCCGCTCGAGGACGAGTTCTACTCCACCGCCTTCATCGAGCTGTGCGATGGCCAGGTCTGGGGCCAGGGCTTTGCGCCGCCCGTGTTCTGCGACGAATTCCGCGTGCTGAGCCAGCGCATCCTGAAGGAAAAGCACCTGAAACTGCTGCTGGAGAAGAATGGCCGCCGCTACGACGCCATCTGGTTCGGCCGCACCGAGGGGCTGGGAGACCGTGCGCGCGTGGCGTTCAGGCTGGACGCCAACGAGTACAACGGGGTCACTAAAGTGCAGCTGCTGGTGGAGCACGCCGAACCGGCATAACCGTAGGGTGGTCGGCTCCACCGCGACCGCGACGTCCACGCGACGCTCGCGCCGCCCACGCGTCCAACCGGCAGCGGAAACCACGCGTCTGCTCGCCGTGCGCCTCGTTTCGCTGCCCCCGCTAGCGCCCGCAATCGCACCCGCGATCGAACACCACCCGCCAGGTTCCCGGCCCTTCCAGCCGCCAGACGGAATTGAAGCGCCCGACCTGCTTGCCCGACGGATCGCGCACCGGACCGCTGCTGAAAGCGAGCGTGCCCGAATCGAGCACCTCGACCTGGTCCGGCTCCCACGAGAACGGCGCATCCGGCTTGTCGAAATACGGCCGCCAGGCGACGGCGACGGCTTCCTTGCCGCGCTGCGGCCCCGCGGGGCTCATGAACACGGCCTCGCGCGACAGGTAGCCGGTGAAGGCGTCGAAATCGCGCGCCTTCATCGTTGCGGCAAAGCCGCGCTCGGCCTGGAAGACCTGCTGCCTGAGCGCGTCCGCGGGCACCCGCGAACCACGTGCCAAGCCCGCCGCGGCCACCGCTATCACGACCGCTGCCACCAGAAGAAGCCCCGCCGAACGCCAACGCATAGAATAATTTCCTATTGACAAGTCGACAGCGATTCTGTCACGGCGCTGCCGGCTTGACAACTATCAGTTGCATCAGGTACGAAAACGGAGTATAACGACTCCATTATCGGAGGAACCTGATGAAACCCGCCCACGCCTACTCTTATCCCAGGAGCCGCTTCGAACCGGCGGTGCTGATCGACCTGAATTCCCGCGCCGAGCGCGAGCGCCTGTCGAAATCCGCCCTGACGGGCTTCTTCAAGCTGGCCGCCGCCTGGCAGCTGCGCGACGACGATGCGCGCGAACTCCTCGGCGGCTTGTCCGGATCAAGCTTCTACGACTGGAAGAAGAACAGCGACCGCGTGCTGGAGGTCGACCGCATCACGCGCATCTCCTACCTGCTCGGCATCTACAAGGCCCTGCACATCCTGTATGGCGACAAGCTCGCCGACGAGTGGGTAATGCTCCCGAACAGCAACATGATTTTCGGCGGTCGCACCCCGCTGGCCCACATGCTGGGCGGCGGCCTGCTGGCCATGCAGACGGTGCGCCAGCTACTCGACGCGCGCCGCGGAGGCCTCTGACCTTGGCCGTCGTTCCCAAACTGACGAGCCTGCGCCAGTTCGACACCTGCCGCCTGATCCCGTCGCGCTTTGCCGACGTCGAGGATTCGGTGCTGGCGCCGCTGGCCGACGACGACGCCACCCTGCGCGACCTCTTCGATCTCGACAACGCCACCAACGAGCGCCTGCGCGGCGAGAGCGGCCTGCTGCCAGGTATCGGCGTCGACGAGCTGGTGTTCGGCGTGCCGCAGTTCCGCATCATCAACGCCGCCTATACCTACGCGCGCCCGGAAGGCAGCCGTTTCAACGATGGCAGCCGCGGCGCGTGGTACTGCGCCTTCGAGGCAGAGACGGCCCTGGCCGAGGTCAGCTTCCACAAGGCCGTCGAATACCAGGAAATCAAGCGCTTCGACGACAGCGTCACCTACCAGGCGATGCTGGCCGATTTTTCCGGCAGCTTCCACGACATTCGCGGCGTACGCAGCCTGGCCGCCTGCCTCGACCCGCAAAGCTACGTGGCTTCCCAGGCGCTGGCGGCCGAGCTGCTGGAGGCCGGCTCCATGGGCATCATCTACCCGAGCGTGCGCGCATCCAGCGGCACCAACCTCGCCTGCTTCCGGCCCGCGCTGGTCGGCAATGTACGCAAGGCGCAGGCCTATCGGTTAACATGGGCGGGTTCGCCGCTTCCCACGGTCGAGATCATCTGAACATTGCAGCACACGAGCCACACATGAAAACCAAGCCCGAGAACGATACCGAACTGCATGACAAGATCAACCGCGAGACCGGCCGCATCCAGTGGAGCGAGCTGGAGCGCCATTTCGCCCAGGGCAACGTGATCTACGTCAGCGAAGAACTCGACCTGATCGAGGTCGCCCTGCGCGTCTCGCACGACGACAAGGACAGCATTTCGCGCTGGATGGCCGAGGGCAAGGTGGCCAAGGTGTCGGACCTGCAGGCAAGTACCTGGACCGCCGCCGACGCCGCCCTCTGGGCCTCGGTGGTGCACCCCTTCATCCTGGTGCAGCCGGAGAAAAAAGCCCTGCACTGAGGGTTCGCGCCGGCCCTGGCCGGCAATCCACTCCAGCCACGGACCTGGCCTCCCTTCGTGCCGGATCAGGCGGCCAGGCGCTGCGCCGACGCGACGGGCCGTGCAGCCGGCCGGCGTGCGCCACCCGTTTCTTCCAGCTGGAAGGTGCCAACGACGGCCGCCAGCTCGTCCGCCTGCAGGCGCAGCGACTGCGCCGCGGCCGAGGCTTCCTCGACCAGGGCGGCATTCTGCAGGGTCATCTCGTCCAGGCGCACGATCGCCGCATCGACCCGCTCGATGCCTTCGCCCTGGCCGCGGGTGGCGGCGGAAATGCTGCCCATGATTGCCGACACCCGGCCGACGCCGTCGACGACGCGGCGCATCGTGTCGCCGGCTTCACCGACGAGCGCGGTGCCAGCGTCCACTTTCCCGACCGAGTCCTCGATCAGCAGCTTGATTTCTTTCGCCGCCGCAGCCGAGCGGTGCGCCAGGTTGCGCACTTCGCTGGCCACGACCGCGAAACCGCGCCCCTGCTCGCCGGCGCGCGCCGCCTCGACGGCGGCATTCAGGGCCAGGATATTGGTCTGGAAGGCGATGCCGTCGATGACGCCGATGATTTCCTCGATGCGGCGCGAGGAATCTGGATCAGGTTCATGGTCGCGACCACGCCGTCGACGGCGGCGCCACCCTGCACCGAAATCCGCGCAGCATCCTCGGCCAGCGTGCTGGCCTGGGCGGCGTAGCCGGCGTTTTCGCGTACCGAGCCGATCAGGTCCTTCATCGAGCCGGCGACCTGCGCCAGCGCAGCCGCCTGGGTCTCCGTGCGCCGCGAAAGATCGAGATTGCCGGTAGCGATCTCGGCCGACGCTGCGGCGATCGCGTCGGTGCCGCCGCGCACGCGGGCGACGATGCCGCCGAGGCTGTCGCGCATCGTGCTCATCGCATGCAACAGGCTGGCCGGGCGGGCGCGGCCGATCTCGACCCGGTGCTGCAGTTCGCCCCTGGCGATCGCTTGGGCGACGGCGGTGGCATAGGCCGGTTCGCCGCCGAGCTGGCCAGTCAGGCTGCGCACGATCGCCAGGCCGATGACGGCGCACAGCAGGGCGGACAGCGCGGCGAGGCCGCTGATCCACCAGCGCGCGCCGGTTGCCTCGGCGGCGGCTGCAGCGCCCGCGCGGGTACTGCGCGCCTGCAGCTCCGTCAACAGCACGTCGATGTCGGCAACGATACGGCGTCGCAGGGGGCTGCACTCCTCGACCAGGAAGCGACCGAAGGCGTCCATTTCGCCCGCCGCGCGAAAACGCCGCGGGCGTTCGAGTTCGGTCGCCATGCTGTCCATTCCCGCGCGGACGCGGTCGTAATGGGGGTCGCCGCGCAGCAGCGGATCGAGGCGGCCGAGTGCCGCCAGGTACTCGGCCTTGCGTGCGTCGACCAGGTCGAGCTCGCGGCTCGCCGCGGTGGCGTCCTGGAAAATGTAGGCATTGCGCGCTGCGATACCGGTCTGGGCCAGCGCCTCGCGTGCCGCGTACAGAGGCTCGAGCTGGCCGGAGCGAAATTGCTCGGCATTACGTAAGCTGGCCTCGATGCTGTCGACACGCGTCACTGCGAACATGGCCAGGGTCAGGGTCACGAGGAGAACGAGCGCAAAGGCGGCGCCCAGACGGGCTGCGAGACTGACTGATGAAAGCGGCATGACGGTCCTGATCGAAGAGATAGTTACACAAAAGGTGACATATTGATGAAATCGACGGCATTGTGCACTAAAACTTTCTGACAGGCAATACAATTTGCCTGAACTGTCGGTTTGCTGTAACTCCTTGTTTCGAAAGTCCAGTGCTTAGCTAGATTCATCAAATCGGCTATACTTCGTTAAACAGTAGGAATATTGATGAACAGCAATCTGATGGAAGAGGATCCAATCCTGACCACGAGCGCGGCCGCCCGGCTGCTCGGCGTCGCCACTAGCACCGTCCAGCTCTGGATGGAAAGTGGCGCGATCGAATCGTGGAAAACGCCCGGAGGCCACCGCCGCACGCGCGAGAGCCATATCCGGGCCCTGATGAACAAGGTCTCCGGCCAGGCCGGCTTCGAAGAGCGCCGCGTTCCGCCGACGCCGACCGATCCCGAATACCTGCCCGATCCCGATGCGCGTTTCCCGGTGCCGGCCGACGAAGGCCAGCGCCTGGCGGCGGTCGCAGCGGCGCACCTGGTCGACACGCCTGCCGAAGAGCGCTATGACCGCATCGTGCGCCTGGCCTCGAAAGTGACCGAGTCGCCGATCGCCCTGATCTCGATCCTGACTGCCAAGCGCCAGTGGTTCAAGGCCCGCGTCGGCCTGCAGCCGCAGCAGACGCCGCGCGAATGGGCATTCTGCAGCCACGCGATCCTCCAGGACGGTCCTTTTGTCGTGGAAGATGCGATGAGCGACGAGCGCTTCGCCAACAACCCGCTGGTGCTGGCCGACCCGCACATCCGTTTCTATGCCGGCGTACCGCTGCGCGACCGCGCCGGCCAGGCAATGGGCACGCTGTGCGTGATCGACCGCGAGCCGCGCAAGCTGCGCTCGTCGGAACTGCAGGCCTTGACCGACCTGGCGGCGATTGCGGCGGAAGAGATCGCGAAGAACGAAGGCTGAAGCGGAGCGCCAGCGCGTCTCCGGCCCGCCGCCGGACGCGCACTCTGCGCCTGGACGCGTGGAGTGAGCCGGGCTGAATGCCCGGCGAACGCTCAGCGGCGCACACGCCTCGATGACGCACCGTTTCGGGTGGAGCCGTCCACCCTAAGGATGACGGATGCGGGGTGGTCGGCTTCACCCGACCGCCCGCACCGTCGCCGCGCACGCGTTCAAACCACGCCCGGCCCAGCCACAGCGTCACAGTAACGTAGGGTGAGCGGCTCCACCCGACCGTCTGTACCAACGCGGCTCCGGCGCCGCCCACGCGTTCAAACCACGCCGGCAACCACGCGCCTCAAGACGGTCAATCCGCCCCCGATGTGTCATCGCATGCGCCGCCTGCCGCATCAGGAGCTCCGCCTTGCGCGGATCCGGTTCCAGCATGGCCAAGCCCTGCAGCGCCTCCGGATAATCGCGCGCCGCGGCCGCTTCCAGCCAGCGCCGCGATGCGGCCTCGTCGCGCGATGTGCCCTCGCCCGCCGCCAGCATGTTCGCCAGCACGAACATCGCCGCCGGCACGCCGCCCTCGGCCGCCTGCCTGATCAAGGCCGCCGCACGCGCCGGATCGCGCGCCATCCCTTCGCCATTCCTGAGGGCAAGCCCCAGGCGCCAGGCCGCACGCGCGTTGTCCATCCGTGACTGGTCGGTCGCCTGCGTCGGCATCCCGGCCTGCGCATGCGCCAGGTGGCTGCCCGCACCGAGCAGCCACGCCAGTGCGAGCGCGATGGTCTTCATTTCGCCAGGTCCAGCGCGTACAGCGCGAAGCCCTTGCCCGCCCCGTCGTCCTCGCGCAGCAGGCTGACATTGTCCAGCCCCGCCTCGCGCGCCAGCTTCAGCATGCCGGGCGCGGAATGGAAGACCACCGGTCCCGCCGTTGCCACGCGCGCGAAGCGCCAGCTGCGCACGCTGCCATGTTCGGCGCGCGTGAGCTGTTTCGTCGCGCGGATGTGGGCGATCAGCACGTCGCGGCTGGTGTCGGGCGAAGCCAGCACGGTCTTGCTGCCGTCGAGGCCAGGGAAATTGCCGCCGCCGCTGGCGCGGTAGTTGTTCGTCGCCACGATGAACTCCTGCTGCGCATTCACCGGCTCGCCGCGCAGGCGCAGGTTGACGATGCGCTCGCCCGGCGCGCGGGTCAGGTCGATCTCGTAGCTGATGTCAAGCGAGGTCGGCGTATCGAAGTTATAGCTGGGGAAGCTCGCGTCGACCAGTTCCTGCGGGGCCGTCTGCTTCGGGTCGATCGTGTTGAAGCGGCGCGCCGCCGTCTCCAGCCAGGCCTTCAGCCCGGCGCCGTCCACCTTCACCGCATACAGCGCGTTCGGGTAGAGATACAGGTCCGCCGCGTTGTTCAGCGCCAGCGCACCGGCGGCCACGTCGGTGTAGTCGAAGGCGCCGGCGTTGCCGCTCTTGAAGGGGGCCGACATCGACAGCACCGGCAGCTTCGCATACTGCGGCAGGTTGGCTGCGACATACTTCTTCACATAGGCCGTCTGCGCCGCGTTGACCACCGCGATCGCCGAGGTGTCGCCGACATCGGCAAAATAGGTCGCCATGCGAAATTCGGTGCTGCCGACCGGCGTCTTCACATAGGCAATCGTCGCCTCGTGCTCGGCGCGGATCAGCGCCAGGACCTGCAGGTCGGCTGCCACAAACGATTTGTCGGCCGCCTGCGCCGCGCGCGCCTCGACCACGGTCTTGTCCTTCTCGACCGTCCAGCGCTTGCCGTCGGCACGCAGGTGCAGCTGGACCACGCCCAGGTGCTTGCCCCACAGGTTGGCCATTACCGTCGGCACGCCATGCACCGTGCCCCTGGCCTTGTCCACGCCCGCCAGGTTGAACTGGGGCGCCGTGCTGGCCGCGTTCGGGAAGAGCTGGTGCGAGTGCCCGAGCAGCATCGCGTCCACACCCGGCACACGCGCCAGGTACCAGTTGGCGTTTTCCATCGCCGGCGAATACGGGCTGTCGTCCAGGCCGCCGTGCGAAATGGCCACCACGATATCGGCCCCCTTGCGGCGCATCTCGGGGATGTACTTTTCGGCGGCTTCCACCACGCCTGTCGTGTAGACCTTGCCCTCGAGCCAGCGCTTGTCCCAGGACATGATGGCCGGGGGCGTGAAGCCGATGATGCCGACCTTGACGACGGCCGTGATGGCGCGGCCGCGCGCGTCCTGCGCCTGCACGCGCTTCTCGATGATGCGCCAGGGCGCGAACAGGGGCTGTTTCGTCCGGACGCTGTAGACATTGGCCAGCACCTGCGGGAAGGCCGGGCCGGCGCAGCGCTTCGGCTGGTCGACGCCCGCCACCTTGAAGCGCTGGCCGGTGACCTGGCCAAGGAAGCCCAGGCCATAGTTGAATTCATGGTTGCCGATTGCCGCGCCGTCCACCTTCAGTGCGTTCATGACCTTGTAGATGCTCAGGGTCTGGTCGCAGCGCACGGGGTTCACCAGCGCCTGGTAATCGGCCAGCGCGTTGCCCTGGATGGTGTCGCCGTTGTCGAGCAGGACGGTATTGGGAAACTCGGCGCGCGCCTGGGCGATCAGGGTGGCGGTACGGTCCAGGCCAATCGAAGGCTCGGGCGCCAGCTTGAAATAGTCGTAGCCGACCACGTTCGAATGCAGGTCGGTGGTCTCGAGCACGGCAAGGGTGGTGCTGGCGCCCTTCGGGGCGGCAGGCCTGGCGGCAAGCGCGGGCGCGGCCAGCACGGCGGGAAGAAGGACGATGCCGATTTGGCAAGGGATCGAATGGCGCATGGGAAGTCTTCGGATGGGAACCGGGGGATAATACGGCAGTGGCGCGACGCACCGCAACCACGCACCGCCGAGCGCCCCCCGCGGGTACGCGATCGGCGCCGCCTGGAAGGCTGACTGGGGTATAATCGAAGGTTCGATTCAACTCAAACACGACGCCACGACCATGGAAGCTGAACGCATCAACGCCATCTCCGCCCTGCTGAACGACCTGACCAGCCGTGAAGCCGAACTTCGGAGGTATCTTTGACTTCGATCGGAAGGCAGAGAAACTAGAGCAGGTCAACGAAGAACTGGAAGACCCGACCGTCTGGAACGACCAGAAGCGGGCGCTCGACCTCGGTAAAGAGAAAAAAGCGCTCGAAGGCGTCGTGCTGACGCTCGAGAAAGCGAAAGCGGATCTCGCCGACTGCGCCGATCTGTTCGAGATGGGCCGCGAAGAAGGCGACGACGACACCATCGAGGCGGTCAGTGCCGACCTCGATGGCATCAAGACCGTCATCGAGGGCATGGAATTTCGCCGCATGTTCAGCAACCCGATGGACCATGCGAGCTGCTTCATCGACATCCAGGCCGGCGCCGGCGGCACCGAAGCCCAGGACTGGGCCTCGATGCTGCTGCGCCAGTACCTGCGCTATTGCGAACGCAAGGGTTTCAAGGCCGAGATCCTGGAACAGTCCGACGGCGAGGTCGCCGGCATCAAGACCGCGACCATCAAGGTCGAGGGCGAGTACGCCTATGGCCACCTCCGGACTGAAACGGGCGTGCACCGCCTGGTGCGCAAGTCGCCGTTCGACTCGGCCAATGGCCGCCACACCTCGTTCACCTCGCTGTTCGTGTACCCGGAAGTGGACGAATCCTTCGAAATCGAGATCAACCCGGCCGACGTGCGCATCGATACCTATCGCGCATCGGGCGCGGGCGGGCAGCACATCAACAAGACCGACTCCGCGGTGCGCCTGACGCACGGCCCGTCGGGCATCGTCGTGCAGTGCCAGAACGACCGTTCCCAGCACCGCAACAAGGCCGAGGCCTTCGACATGCTGCGCGCGAAGCTGTTCGAGCTCGAGATGCGCAAACGCATGGCCGAGCAGCAGAAGCTGGAAGACTCGAAGACCGATGTCGGCTGGGGCCACCAGATCCGTTCCTACGTGCTCGACCAGTCGCGCATCAAGGACCTGCGTACCGGTTTCGAGACCGGCAACACCAAGAACGTGCTGGACGGCGACCTGGACGAATTCATCTCCGCTTCGCTGAAACAGGGCGTGTAATGGGCTTGCCGAAACGCGCTTTCATCTTCGACATGGACGGCACCATCGTCGACAACATGGGCTTCCATACCCGGTCGTGGATCACCTTCTTCGCCCGCCGCGGGCGCGACATCGATGCGGACGAGTTCTTCCGCACGACGGCGGGCCGCCAGGGCAAGGAGATCATCCGTTCCCATATGGGCGAGCACCTGGCCGACGAGGAAGTCGCCACGCTCAACCGCGAAAAGGAATCGGTCTACCGCGAACTGTATGCGCCGCACCTGAAAGCGGTGGCAGGCTTCGAAGACCTGATCGCGGACGCGCAATCGCAGGACATCGCGCTGGCCGTCGGCACCGCCGCGCCGCCGGCGAACGTCGAGTTCACCCTGGACGGCCTGGACCTGCGCCGCCATTTCGACACCGTCGTCGGTGCCACCGATGTTGCCCGTGGCAAGCCGCATCCGGACGTCTTCCTGGAAGCGGCCAGGCGCTGCGGCGCCGAGCCGTCGAACTGCATCGTCTTCGAAGATGCGCCGCTGGGCGTGGAAGCGGCCCGCCGCGCCGGCATGCGCTGCGTGGTGATCACCACTACCCTGCCGGCCGACGCGTTTGCCGAATTCGACAACGTCGTCAAGATCGTGTCCGATTTCTCCGAACTGACGGTCGACGAACTGTTCGCCTGAACGCTGCGCAGCCCTACTGAATAATCAAACGAGTACCAACCATGACTACGGAAAACCAAGAGAACAACGCCCCGGCACAGGGAGCGCCCGCCGCCGACGAGAACAAGATCATGACCGAGCGCCGCGCCAAGCTGGCTGCGATCCGCGAAGGGGGCGTCGCCTTCCCGAACGATTTCAAGCCGGAGCACAAGGCTGCCGAGCTCATCGAGCAATACGGCAGCCTGACCCGTGAAGAGCTGGAAGAGAAAGCGATTCCCGTGGTGCTGGCCGGCCGCATGATGCTCAAGCGCGAAGCCGGCAAGAAGGCTGCGTTCGCGACCCTGCAGGATGCCTCGGGCCCACGCGCCGACGGCCGCATCCAGATCTACGTGACCCTGGACGCGACCGGCGAAGCGGCAATGGAAGCCTTCCGTACCTATGACCTGGGCGACATCCTGGGTGTCGAGGGCACGCTCTTCAAGACCAAGGTCGACGAGCTGACCATCAAGGTGAGCAAACTGCGCCTGGTGACCAAGTCGCTGCGCCCGCTGCCGGACAAGTTCCATGGCCTGGCGGACCAGGAAACCAGGTACCGCCAGCGCTACGTCGACCTGATCATGAACGAAGAGACGCGCCGCACCTTCAAGGCGCGTACCGCCGCGCTGTCGTCGATGCGCCGCTTCATGGAAAAGAACGGCTTCATGGAAGTCGAGACGCCGATGCTGCACCCGATCCCGGGCGGCGCGGCGGCGAAACCCTTCATCACCCACCACAACGCGCTCGACATGCAGATGTTCCTGCGTATCGCGCCCGAGCTGTATTTGAAGCGTTTGGTCGTGGGCGGCTTCGACCGCGTGTTCGAAGTGAACCGCAACTTCCGTAACGAGGGCGTGTCGATCCGTCACAACCCCGAGTTCACGATGATGGAGTTCTACGCGGCCTATACCGACTACACCTGGCTGATGGACTTCACCGAAGCCGTCATCCGCCAGGCTGCGATCGACGCGCAAGGCACGGCCGTGCTGTCCTACGGCGGGCGCGAGCTGGACCTGTCGAAGCCCTTCCACCGCCTGACCATCGTCCAGGCCATCAACAAGTTCGCGCCCGAGTACACTGCCGAGCAGCTGGCGGACGCGGAATTCATCAAGCTTGAGTTGAAGAAGTTCGGCGTCAAGCCCTTCGCCAACGCGGGCCTGGGCGCGCTGCAGCTGGCCCTGTTCGAAGAAACGGCCGAAGCCCAGCTCTGGGAGCCGACCTACATCATCGACTATCCGGTCGAAGTGTCGCCGCTGGCACGTGCCTCGGACACCCGTCCGGGCATCACCGAGCGTTTCGAGCTGTTCATGGTCGGCCGCGAGATCGCCAACGGTTTTTCGGAGCTGAACGATCCGGAAGACCAGGCAGCGCGTTTCCTGGCGCAGGTGGAAGCCAAGGATGCGGGTGACGAAGAGGCGATGTACTACGACGCCGACTACATCCGCGCGCTCGAATACGGCATGCCGCCGGCCGGCGGCTGCGGGATCGGCATCGACCGCCTGATCATGATCCTGACCGACTCGCCGAACATCCGCGACGTGCTGCTGTTCCCGCACCTGCGCAAGGAAGATTGATCCTTCGCTTGGTCGAATGGAAAACGGGGCGCTCGATGCGCCCCGTTTTTCGTTGTTGGCTTCGGAAGTGGCGTAGGGTGGAGTCCCGACTCCACGCGGTCCTGCCTTCGCATACCGCGTAGTACGGCCGGGGCGCGCCCAGGCCGCCAGACGGCGTCCGGAACCGTCATGCAGGCGTAGGGTGGGCACTCGTGCCCACGCGGTACGGCCGCGGCGTACCCAGGCCGCCTGACAGCGTTCGGAACCGTCATGCAGCACGGCCGCATCAGCGTTTCGACACGCAGGCGCCCTACCGCGTGGGCTCAGGAGCCCACCCTAGGTCCTGTGCCAACGCCGGTTGGACGCGTAGGCGGGGAACCCGCCTACCCTACAGCACCACCGTATAGCACGGCGTGTACGCCTTGCCCGGCAACTTCATGCGGCTCTGCTCGACGAACGAGGCGAGCAAAGCGTCCATCGGCTCCATGATCGTGCTCTCGCCATGGATCTCGTACTTGCCGTGCTCCTCGATCGCGCGGATACCCTCTTCCTTGACGTTCCCGGCCACCACCGCCGAGAAGGCGCGGCGCAAATTGGCCGCCAGCAGGTGGGTTTCCTGGTTCTTGTGCAGCTTCAGGTTGCGCACGTTCTCGTGGGTCGGCTTGAAGGGCTTCTGGAATTCCTGGTCGATCTTGAGCAGCCAGTTGAAGTAATAGGCGTCGCTCCTGGCCTTGCGGAACTCGCGCACCTTCCTGATCCCTTCCTGCATCTCGCGTGCCACCGCGTCCGGGTCGTCGATGATGATCTTGTAGCGCGCCTGCGCCTGCGGCCCGAGCGTCTGGGCGATGAAGCCGTCGATCTGCTCGAAGTATTCGCGCGCCGTCGCCGGCCCCGTGAACACGAGCGGGAACGGCATCTCGGCATTGTCCGGGTGCAGCAGGATGCCGAGGATGTACAGGATCTCCTCGGCGGTACCGGCACCGCCCGGGAACACGCAGATGCCGTGACCGGTACGCACGAACGCTTCCAGGCGCTTTTCGATGTCCGGCATGATGACCAGGTCGTTGACGATCGGATTGGGCGACTCGGCGGCGATGATGCCGGGTTCGGAAATGCCGAGGTAGCGCCCGCCGTGCAGGCGCTGCTTCGAGTGACCGATGGCCGCGCCCTTCATCGGGCCCTTCATCGCGCCCGGGCCGCAGCCGGTGCAGATGTCGAGTTCGCGCAGGCCGAGCGCGTAGCCGACCTCTTTCGAGTAGTTGTACTCGACGCGGTTGATCGAGTGGCCGCCCCAGCAGACCACCAGGTTCGGGTTGCGCTGAGGCTGCAGCACGTTGGCATTGCGCAGGATGTGGAACACCGCGTCGGTGATGCCTTCCGGGCGCAACAGGTCGAAACGCGGGTTGTCGGTGACTTCGAAGTGGACGTAGACGATGTCGCGCAGCACGGCAAACAGGTGCTCGTGGATGCCCTTGATCATCTTGCCGTCGACAAAGGCGATGGCCGGTGCGCCGCGGATGTCAAGCTTGATCCCGCGTTCGCGCTGGATCACCTTGATGTCGAAGCTGCTGTAGCGCTCGAGCAGTTCCTTGCCATCGTCGATGGAGCTGCCGCAGTTCAGGACCGCGAGCGCGCACTTGCGGAATATGTTGTAGAGGCCGCCCTGGCTGGTGTCGAGCAGCTTGGCCACCTCGGCCTTGGACAGGACTTCCAGCCGGCCTTCTGGAGAAATGAGCGTATCGACGACTTCGTAGTTCATGCAGGATGTCCTTTTCTAAGTACGCCGGGATGGAACCTCCCGGTAATATGACTGGCTGTTTCGCCAATATACGACAACTGGCGAGGACATGCGTGCCCGGAAGCGCCGGCACGGCTGCAAGTGCGACCGGCGCGGCTATTTACCACATTGGCAAATAAATTTCTTGCGCTCAGCAATTTCCACTAAAATGCGTCGCAACTGGAAATTCGGGCACGACCCAAGCTTCCAACAAAACAGCTTTTTTCTAAAATACTTCGGGAGGAACCGCATGAGCGGTGCAGCTACTACAACCGACAAGGGGACACCACCGGAATTCAAACAGATCATGGGCCACCCAGCACCGCTGTGGATGCTGTTCATGACCGAATTCTGGGAACGTTTCGCTTTCTACGGCATTCGTTGGGCCCTCGTGCTCTACATCGTTGCCCAGTTCCACGAGGGTAACGCCGCCGGCCAGGCCGATGCCAACCTGACCTATGGCTCCTATCTCGCGCTGGTGTATGCCGCCGCGGTCTTCGGCGGCTACGTGGCCGACCGCGTCATCGGCTACCAGCGCTCGATCCTTGTCGGGGCCGTCTTCATGGCGGCAGGCCTGTTCATGATCACCCTGCCCGACCCGGACATCTTCAAGCTCGGCCTGGCAACCATCATCGTCGGCAACGGCATGTTCAAGCCGAACATCTCGGCCATGGTCGGCCAGCTGTACAGCATCCATGACACCCGCCGCGATTCCGGCTTCACCATCTTCTACATGGGCATCAACGCCGGCGCCTTCTTCGCGCCGATCGTGACGACCTGGCTCGCCCAGCTTTACGGCGACGGCAGCACCCCGGCCTACAAGGTGGTGTTCATCGCCGCCGCCATCGGCATGCTGGTCGCCCTGGTCTGGTTCTTCATCGGCCGCAAGCAGTTGAAGGGCATCGGCGCGCCTATCGGCGAGCTGGCCAGCCCGAAGCGCCTCCTCGGCGTGATCGTCGGCTCGCTGGTCGTGATTCCGGTCTTCTACCTGCTGCTCGCCGCCGGCGCCGGCAACCTGCAGATCGTGCTGTCGATCCTGTTCGTGATCCTGGCGCTGATGCTGATCGTCGAAGGCGTGCGCGAAGGTAAAGTCTCGCGCGACAAGACCATCGCCATGATGATCATCTTCGCATTCAACATCCTGTTCTGGTGCTTCTTCGAGCAGGCCGGCAGCTCCTTCACCTTCCTCGCGTCCGAGATCGTGAACCGCAACATCGGCGGCTGGGACATGCCGGTGGCCTACTTCCAGTCGGTGAACTCGGTGGCCATCATCGTCTTCGCACCGATCATCGCCGCCGTCTGGGTGGCCATGGGCAAGCGCAACGTCAACCCGTCAATCCCGCGCAAGTTTGGCCTGGGCATCATCTTCAACGGCCTGGCATTCGGCCTCCTGATGTACGCGCTGTCGCAGCTGCTGGACGACCAGAACCACATCCCGGCCTGGACCCTGCTGGCCGTGTACACGATCCAGTCGATCGGCGAGCTGTGCCTGTCGCCGATCGGCCTGTCGATGGTGACCAAGCTGGCACCGACCCGCCTGGTCGGCCTGGGCATGGGCGGCTGGTTCCTGTCCACCGGTATCGGCAACAACCTGTCGGGCATCTTCGCCTCGCACGTCTCGGGCGACACCGGCATGTCGGTCGGTTCGGCCCTGTCCGGCTACACCTCGGGCTTCTGGATCCTGGTCATCGGCGGCGGCATCCTGTTCCTGCTGGCACCGCTCATCCAGAAACTGATGCACGGCGTGAAGTAATTCGCACACGCTCATGAAAACGGCAGCCGCGGCTGCCGTTTTTTTTCGCCCTGCTGTCGAATTTCCGGCGCGCCCTTCGTCGTGGGAGGCAGGACCCGATCCACCTCTCCATGCATCTACGAGGACAACATGAAAAACGAGATCTTCATCAACCTGCCGGTCAAGGACCTGGAGCGCTCGCGCGGCTTCTTTTCCGCGCTCGGCATGCGCTTCGATTCCGCTTTCGGCAACGAGCACGCCGCCTGCATGCTGATCGCCGACGGCACGGTCCGCGTCATGCTGACGAGCGAGCCCTTCTTCGCCTCGCTGATCGACAAGCCCGTCGTGCGCGCCCGCGAGGCCAACGAAGTCATCGTTTGCCTGAACTGCGACAGCCGCGAAGAGCTGCTTGGGCTGATCGAGAAAGCCGTCGCCGCCGGCGGACGCACCCCGCATCCCCTGGAGGACCACGGTTTCATGGCCGACCAGGGTTTCGAGGACCTGGACGGGCACCTGTGGAACCTGGTCTGGATGGCACCGCAGGCGTGATCGTCGCGGCGGCGGTGGCTATGTCCATCCCCGGCCTGCGGACTCACGCGGCGTCGGGTTCGGCGATGTCGTCGATCTCGCGCCGCATTGCCTCCATCTCGGCGTCCATCCAGGCGCGGAAACGCTGTATCTTGCCCATGTGTTCCTTGTGCGGGTTGGCGAGGAAGCGGTAGCCGTTGTCGAACCGGGCGCTGCGGCAGGGAATGCGGAGCAAGGACCCGGAGGCGATGTCCTGGCAGGCAATCCCGTAGGGCACCAGGGCCACGCCCTGCCCTGCTACCGCCGCCTGGACCAGCACGCCCCAGTGGCTGTAGCCGCGCGAGAAATCGTAGGGGTGGGCATGCCTGCCCTTGAGGGCGCGGTTCTCGTTGAGCAGCTGCAGCCAGCTCTCGGGCGACTTCTCGCACAGGAGCGGCTGGCTGGCCAGGTCGGCCAGGGTCAGCTCGGCCTGGCCGGGGGCCAGCAGCTCGGGACTGTAGACCGGCACCAGGCGCTCGCGCAGCAGGGTCGACGGGTCGCCCTCGCGCACCGGGCCGTAGCGGATGGCCACGTCCGTGCTGTCCGCTTCCAGGTCGACCGGCGCGTCGTTCGAATCGATGCGGATATCCAGTTCCGGGTACAGCTTCGTAAACCGGTGCATGCGCGGCACCAGCCACTTGATGGCAAACGAATGGGTCGTCGAGATGCGCAGCACCGATTCCTCGTCGCCGCGCTGCAGCGCCGCCACTTTCGCGCGCAGGTCGCCCAGCATGCGGCCGATGGCAATGGCGAGTTCCTCACCCTTTTCGGTGAGCGCGATATGGCGCGGGTGGCGCACGAACAGCGGAAAGCCGATCGTTTCCTCGAGCTGCTTGACCTGCAGGCTCACCGCCGCCGGCGTCTTGTGCAGTTCGCGCGCGGCCAGCTTGAAGCTGCCCCAGCGCGCGGCGCAGTCGAAGTCGATCAGCCCGGACAGGCTGCGCAGGGGTTTCATGGCCTCACCATGCTTAAGTTTTTCTTGTTCATAGTGCCTGTTTTTTCTCGTTTGTGCGTTTGCACAGCTGAGCAGAAAATATACGCGATTCGTCAAGGAGAAGCCATGCACAAGAATATTTTGGTGATAGGCGGTACCCGTTATTTCGGCAAGCTGCTGGTGCAGCGCCTGGTGCGCGCGGGACACCGCGTGACGATCGCCACCCGCGGCTACGCGCCCGATCCCTTCGGGCCGCGCATCGAACGCATCCGCGTCGACCGCCGCAACGAGACGGCGATGCGCGCGGCCTTCCTTGGCGCGCGCTACGACCTCGTCTTCGACCAGATGTGCTACAGCCCGCTTGATGCGGCGATCGCCGTGCGCACCTTCGCCGGCAAGGTGGCGCGCTATGTGCTGACTTCGACGATCGACGTCTACCGCGGGATCCATGCCAGCGGCCCCGCGGTGCGCGAAACCGACCTGCCGGTGCTGGCCCAGCGCATCGACACCGGCTACCCCGGCATGACCCGGCGCGCGCGGTCGAGAGCTATGTCGCCGGCAAGCTGCAGGCGGAAGCCTATTTCGGCCGCGACGGCTCCCTGCCCCTGGTCGCGGTGCGCCTGGCGCACGTGCTGGGCGGCCCTGAGGAATTCACCGGGCGCCTGGCCTGGTATGTCGAGCTGCTGCGCCAGGGCCGCGCGCTGCCCTATACCGATGCCGCGGCGAAGCTGTCGTTCATCGGCACGCAGGAGGCCGCGGCCTTTCTCGACTGGGTGGGCGCGCAGGACTTTACCGGGCCGGTGAATGCGGCGTCAGGCGGTGCGCTGTCGGCGCATGGGCTGTATCAGCGGGTGGCGGGCGTACTGGGCGCGCCTGCGCCGACCCGCCGCGTGACCGAACAGGCCGCGCCGGGGGTATTGTCGCCTTTCGATTTTGCGGAGCCGATGGTGCTGGACACGGGACGCGCGGCGGGGCTGGGGTATCGGTTCAGCCATTCGGACGAGTGGCTCGACGATGTGATACGCCAGCATGATCTGGCGTTTGTGTGAGGGCAACCGGCTGGATTTTGCCGCCGCGTCCGTGCAAACGGTGAAACCGCGTGGGCACAAGTGCCCACCCTACGAACGTCCGCACACGTAGGGTGGGCTCTCGAGCCCACGCTGTATCACAGTCGATGAGCATGCGCCGCGTGCAAAAAAACGGGCGCCCAATGCGCCCGTTCCTTCTACTGCTGCGCTTTTTCGCGCGCCACCCAATACAGCAGCAGGATGATCGCCGCATACGGTATCAAGGACAGCAGATCCGCATCCGGCCCCGCAAAGAACGGATTCGACGTCTCTGCCCACTTCGCCATCATGCTGTCGAAATTGGTCATCACGCCCGCCGTGATGGCGATCACGATGCCGGCCAGCGCGCCGCCGGCGATATAGCCCGAAGCCAGCAAGGTGCCCGAGCTGCGGTCGCCCGCGGCCACCTTCTCTTCCTCGTTAAGCGAGGCATACTGCGGCAGCTTGTTGTTGCGGCGGTCGACCAGCCAGCGCACCGCGCCGCCCACCGCGATCGGCAGCGTCGACACCAGCGGCAGGTAGACGCCCACCGAGAAGGCCAGCGCCTGGATGCCGGCCATTTCCAGCACCACCGAAATCATCACGCCGAACAGCACCAGTGTCCACGGCAGTTGCTGGTCGAGGATGCCCTTGATGATGTAGGACATCAGCACGGCCTTCGGCGCGTCGTATTTCTTGACCTCGGTGCCGTCCGGACGCTGGTGGTAGTGGCCGTTGATGCCCGGGTCGACCAGGTAGGCCAGCTTGCCGTCCTCGCCCACCAGGTACTTGCCTTCCGGGCCGCCGGCGGTACCGACCTTGCGCCAGACTTTATAGGTCTTGCTGTCGCCCGCCGCTTGCGGGCCCTGCAGCTGGGCGGTCTCCGTCAATGTCGCGGCATCGACCGTGATGCCGGGCGCGACCTGGGCGGCAGGCACGTACACGGTGCCGGCGTCGTTCAGTTTCAGCAAAATCGGCCCGAGGATGAGCGCCGAGGCAAAGGCGCCGCACAGGATGGCGTACTGCTGCAGGCGCGGGGTCGAACCGACCAGGAAGCCCGTCTTCAAATCCTGCGAGGTGGTGCCTGCATTGCTGGCCGCGATGCAGACAATCGCCCCGACCGACAGCGCGGTGACGTAGTAGCGCCCGCCGGTCCAGCCCATCACGAGGAAGATCAGGCAGGTGAAGAGCAGCGTGGCCACCGCCATGCCCGAGATCGGGTTCGACGAGGAACCCACTTCGCCCGTCAGGCGCGACGACACGGTGGCGAACAGGAAGCCAAAGACCAGGATCAGCAGCGCACCCAGCAGGTTCATGTGCAGGGGCGTGGCGAAGGTGATGATGGCGATGATGGCCAGGCAGCCGATCGCCACCCATTTGAAGGGGATGTCCTGGTCGGTGCGCAACGGCGCCGCGCCTGGCGCGCCACCTTTGGCAGCACGTGCCGCGCCCATGCCGGCCAGGCCGCCCTTCAGGCCACGCCAGATCGACGGCAGCGAGCGCACCAGCGAAATCAGGCCGCCCGCGGCGACGGCGCCGGCGCCGATGTAGAGCACATAGGCGTCGCGGATGTCGTCGGGGGACATATCCTTGATCAGCATCGTGCCCGGGGACACCGGAACCGTTAGCAGCTCGCCGAAGAACTTGATCATCGGGATCAGGAGCAGATAGGACAGCACGCCGCCGGCCGCCATCGTGAAGGCGATGCGCGGGCCGATGATGTAGCCGACGCCGACCAGTTCCGGCGAAATCTCGGCACCGGCGGAACCCGCCTTTAACGGCGCGCCGAATTCGAAGTTGGCCACGTCCTTCCAGCCCTTGAGCGACACGTTCGCCACCTTGTACAGGAGGCCCAGGCCGAAGCCGCCGAAGATGATGGCCGCGCGGCGCTTGGCATCCCGCGCCGCATCCGAACCGGGCATGCGCTCCTCGCCGGCCGCTTCGCGCGAGGTTTCGGTGGCGGCCGCTTTCAGTACCTCGGCGCAGGCCGTGCCTTCCGGGTACTTCAGTTCGCGGTGGGCGTCGACGATCATGGTGCGGCGCATCGGGATCATCATCAGGATGCCGAGCAGGCCGCCGAGCACGCCCACCAGCATCAAGCGCGAGATCTCCAGGTCGAAGCCGAGGATCATGATGGCCGGCATCGTCACGCCCAGGCCGAAGGCGAGCGACTCGCCCGCCGAACCGGCCGTTTGGGTGATGCTGTTTTCGAGGATGGTCGATTCGCGCCCGCCCATCTTCTTGAACATGCCGAACAGGGTGATGGCGATCACCGCCACCGGAATCGAGGCGCTCACCGTCAGGCCGACCTTGAGCACGAGGTAGAGCGAGGAGGCGCCGAAGATCATGCCGAGCACCACGCCCATGACGAGGGCGCGGATGGTCATTTCTGGGAGCTGGCTCGACGCCGGGATATACGGCTTGACGCCGGCTGGATGCGGATCGTAAGGCATAGGGATTCTTTCGGTACTGCCTGGCGCCCTTGGCAGGGCAAGGTGGCGATACTCACTCAAGAGGGGCTGAAAGCGTGACTATCGCACATGCTTTCAGGGAATGAAAGAGGATTATAATGCCCCGCCCGGGCCTGCCTTTTGCGCGGCCCCCAGCTGGAGAACACCCGTTGAACACGTCCTGCCACGCCTCGCCGCCGCCCCGCCGTCTCATGAAGAAGCAGCAAGGTTTCATCTTCTTCATCCTCGCCGCCATCGTCCTCGTCATCGCCGGCGTGGCCGCATGGTTCCTGATGGCGATCGTGCCCAAGGTGCCTTCGATCGACGCCGTTACCGACTACAAGCCGAAGATCCCGCTGCGGATCTACACGGCCGATAAAGTCCTGATCGGCGAATTCGGCGAGGAACACCGCGACTTCGTGCCGATTGCCCAGATTCCGCCGATGATGAAACAGGCGGTGCTGGCCATCGAGGACGCGCGCTTTTACGAACACAAGGGCATCGACTGGACGGGCGCGGCGCGCGCACTCCTGTCGAACGTGCGCGGCGGCTTCGGCTCGGGCGGCGCGTCCACCATCACGATGCAGGTGGCGCGCAACTTCTTCCTGTCGCGCGAGAAGGTCCTGTCGAGGAAGCTCAACGAAGTCATGCTTGCCAAGAAAATCGAGGACGCATTGACCAAGGACCAGATCCTCGAGCTGTACATGAACCAGATCTATCTGGGCCAGCGCTCCTACGGCTTTGCCAGCGCCGCGCGCAGCTACTTCGGCAAGAAGCTCGACCAGCTGACGATTGCCGAGACGGCGATGCTGGCCGGCCTGCCGCAAAACCCCGCGCGCCACAACCCGGCGGTGAACCCGAAACGCGCCAAGCTGCGCCAGGAACAGGTGCTGCGGCGCCTGCGCGACCTGGGCCACATCAGCGAAGCCCAGTACGCACAGGCCGTTGCCGAACCGATGCGCGTGCATGCGCGCCCACAGGAATTCGGCGCCCATGCCCAGTACGTGGCCGAACTGGCCCGCCAGGTCGTGTTCGCCCAGTACGCCGAGGAGTCGTACACGCGCGGCATCCGCGTCTACACCACCATCGATTCGAAGGCCCAGGAAGCGGCCTATGCCTCGGTGCGCCGCAACGTGCTGGCCTACGACAGCCGTCACGGCTACCGCGGCCCGGAAGCGCGCATCGAGCTGCCCGAGAACGACGAGGAACGCGAGGAAGCCATCGTCGAAGCCCTGCAGAAGCGGCCGTCGAGCGACGGCCTCGAGCCGGCGGTCGTGCTGTCCGCCTCCGGCAAATCGGTGAAGGTCGAGACCATCGACGGCGACACCATCACCATCAGCGGCGCCGGCCTGAAGTTCGCCGCGGCGGGACTGTCGGACAAGGCGAAAGAGACGCAGCGCATCCGCCCGGGCGCAGTCGTCCGCATCACCAGGCTGGGCAAGGATACATGGAGCATCAGCCAGGTGCCGCAGGTGGCTGCCGCCTTTGTCGCGCTGGACGCCAACACCGGCGCCTACCAGGCCCTGGTCGGCGGCTTCGACTACAACCTGCAGAAGTTCAACCACGTCACGCAAGCCTGGCGCCAGCCCGGCTCGGCGATCAAGCCCTTCGTGTACTCGGCCGCGCTGGCCAGGGGCTATTCGCCGGGCACCCTGATCCTCGACGAGCCCCTCGACATGCCGGGCGAGAACGCGGGCGCGACCTGGTCGCCGCAGAACGACGACGGCAAATTCGACGGCCCCATCACCATGCGCTATTCGCTGGCGCACTCGAAGAACGTGCCGACCGTGCGCCTGCTGCGCGCGCTGGAAGTGGGCTATACCCGCGACTACCTCGGCAAGTTCGGTTTCGACCTGGCGCGCCACCCGCAGAACCTGACGCTGGCCCTCGGCACCGGTGCCGTCACGCCCCTGCAGATGGCCGGCGCCTATGCCGTGTTCGCCAACGGCGGCTATGCGGTCAAGCCCTATTTGATTTCAAAGATCGAAGACGGCAACGGCAGCGCCCTGTTCGAGGAAAAAGCGCCGGCGGCCAACCAGGAAAGCGCCCGCGTGCTCGACGCCCGCAACGCCTGGGTCAGCGACAGCATGCTGCGCGACGTGACCCGCTACGGCACCGGCGCCGCCGCATCGAAGCGCCTCGGCCGGGCCGACATCGCCGGCAAGACCGGCACCACCAGCGATGCCTTCGATGGCTGGTTCGCCGGCTATGGCGGCGGCCTGGTGGCGGTGGCCTGGATGGGCTATGATGATCCGCGCTCGCTCGGCGGCAAGGAATTCGGCGCCACCCTGGCGCTGCCGATCTGGCTCGACTACATGGACGTGGCCCTGGCCAGGCGCCCGGTGGTGGAGCGCCCCGAACCGGAAGGCATCCTGCGCGAGAACGACGACTGGGTCTACACGGAGTTCGCGGAAATGCCGCAGCTGCGCGCGATCGACATCGATCCGGCCACGCTGGGCGGCACGGGTGCCGAGCCGACGCTCGACGCCGAGCCGATCACCGACGACGAACCCGAGGGCGACGCGCATCCGCGCGCCGACACGGTGGTCACGCCCGAGGGTGCGCCGGTGTTCGTGCCGAAGCAGTAGGCTCAATCCCGGGCGTCGATGATCCAGTCCGCCGGCTTGCCGTTCGGCTGGCGCGGCAGGTCGGGGCCGAAGGAATACGCGGCCGGGCATTCGGCAGGCGTCAGGCGCGCGCCGATCCACGTCGACAGGCCGGCCCGCAGCGCTGCCGGATCGTTCCCGGGGTGCGGCACCACGAAAGCCTTCAGGCGCCTGCCCTCGTCGAGCCGCATCGGCCGCACCGCGCACTGCGCCACCTGCGGGTGCAGTGCCAGTACCTCGGCCACATAAGCCGGGAACACATTCGTGCCGCCCACCTGTACCGCCGCGTCGATGCGGCCCTCCGGGAGGAAGGTGTCAGGCCCGCTCGGGACAGCCGGTCCTGCAAGGCAAAGCGCTCGCCTTCGCCACCGGTCTCGCGCTCGATCGTTCCCTCTTCCTCCCCACGGCGCCAGTACGAGAACAGGCGATAGGGAGCGTCGGCCGTGTCGCGCCACCCAACGCCGGCCGTCTCCGAACTGCCATACACCTGCAGCAGCCGCAGGCCGCCCGATGCCAGCGCGCGTGCGCTCGCATCGCGCAGCGGCGCGGTCGAACTGATGCCGACGACGTCCGCGGGGAAGCGCGGTTCGCTTGACGCCGCCAGGTCCCAGAAGTCGGGGTGCGCCACCATCAGGTCGCCCGGCAGCAGTTGCGCCACGACCGCACCGGGCGCCGCGGCGCGCAGGTCGGTCACGGGCAGGGCGGCACCCGCCCGGGGCAGCAGCACCGTGAACAGGAAGCCGTAGACATGGTGTGCCGGGACCGCGGACAGGACGCGCCGCCGCCCCGGGACGAGCAGCGCCAGTTCGTTCACCTCTTCCCATAGTGCGGCCAGACGGTGCGTGCAGCGCTTGGGCGTGCCGCTGCTGCCCGAGGTACGGAAGGTCAGCCGGGTATCGTCCCCGGACAGGGCGGCGCGCGCGGCGGCGATCCAGCCGTCGAGCGTGCGCGCGGCCAGCAGACCCTCCGCCGGCATCGTTCGTCATCCCGAACAAATCGCCCAGCGCCGTGGCAGCCGCCATCAGGTCGAGCGAATCGGCGCCGAGATCGGCGCCGAGGTCGATCGAGCCCGGCCAGGGCGCGGGCGGCAGCACCCGCCCGGGTCGGGCCAGCGACAGCTCGGCCGCGAGCAGGTCGCGCACCACGCGGGCCAGCGCCGGCGCGTCCTGCCACCACGGAGAAGGCGCAACTGGGTCCATTATTTCAGTTTTGGCAATCGAGGCGGGCGATGGTGCCAGCCGTGGGCCACGATTGTCAACCAGACGGTAGAATTTGTAACGTAATGGCCGGCAAAACCCTGCTCACAATTGACTTCGGCGCCAGCACCTGCCACCATTTGTTTCTTTGTGTAAATTTTTATTGCAAGTCCTTCGTTTGGAGGCTTTCCCTTATGACCACCCCATCCTTTGACGACCGCGATCTGGCCTCCACCCTCGAAGCGAGCAGCCAGGAGCAGCTCGATGCGCTCGACTTCGGCGTGATCGGCTTCGATGCCGACGCCATCGTCCAGCGCTACAACGCCTTCGAGTCGCAGGCCGCCGGACTGTCCCCTCAGCGGGTGCTGGGCGAGCCGCTGTTCACCAATGTCGCACCCTGCCTGAACAACTTCATGGTGGCCCAGCGCTTCGAGGATGCCGCGGACGACGCCAGCGAACTGGACGACACGATCGACTACGTCCTGACCCTGCGCATGCGCCCCGTGAAAGTCAAGCTGCGCCTGCTGGCCAGCACCGCCAGCGCCACCCGCTACGTGCTGGTGCAGCGGCGGTGACGGCAATGGCGGATGGCTTGGGCGTGGACGAGCTGCGTGCCGAACACGAGGCCCTGATGCAGTTCCTGTACCTGGCCCCGGTGGGGCTGGTACAGGCCGGGACCGAGGGCGAGATCGCCATCATCAACCCGATCGCGGCCCAGCTCCTGATGCCGCTGTCGCCCGACGGTGACCTGGCCAACCTGTTCGACGTCCTGGACGGCGTGGCGCCCGGCCTGCGCGCCCAGTGCGCGGCCTTCCCCGAGCGCCGGGCATGGTCTTCGAGGGCCTGCACATCCACCTGCGTGCGGCCCGGGGCAAGCGCGGCGCGCCCCAGATCCTCGCCTTCACCCTGCTCAAGCTCGACGCCGCGCGCTTCATGGCCGTGATCCGGGACGTGACCGCCGAAGTGCGGCGCGAACGCCAGCTGCGCCAGAGCGACGCCTGGCTGAATGCCATCCTCTCCCGCATCAGCGACTACGCGCTGGCCGCCCTCGACCGCGACGGCCGCCTGTGCGACTGGAACGACAGCATCGCCCGCGTCACCGGCTTCGGCGAGCACGTGGTCGGCGCGCCCTACTCGATTTTCTATCCGCCCGACGCCATGACCGCCGAACACCTGCGCGACCGCCTGCGCGAAGCCGACGCCAATGGCTGGAGCATGGACGAAGGCCTGCGCCTGCGCGCCGACGGCAGCCAGTTCTGGTGCAGCGCCCTGATTGCGCCGCTGCCGGAGCGCGAGGACTTCGCCGGCGGTGAAGACGCCGAGGCGCGGGCCTGCCATCCGCGCCCGCCTACTGCCTGATCCTGCGCGACATCAGCGACAAGCGCGCGGCCAGCGAGAAGCGGCGCCAGGCCGCCTATTGCGACCACTTGACCAGCCTGGCGAACCGCCGTGCCTTCTTCGAAGCCGCCGAGCTCGAAGTGGAACGGGCGACGCACACTCCGCGTTCGCTGGCCCCGGTGGTCTTCGATGCCGACCACTTCAAGCAGATCAACGACCGCTACGGCCACCCGGCCGGCGACCGCGTCCTGTGCGACCTGGCGGGTGCCCTGCGCGAGACCTTCCGCGCGGTCGACACCGTGGCGCGCCTGGGCGGCGAAGAGTTCGCGGTGCTGCTGCCCTCGACCGGCCTGGCCCAGGCGCTGGCGATTGCCGAGCGTCTGCGCGCGGCCGTGGCGACGCGCCTGGTACTGGCCGACGGCGTCGAGATCGCCTACACGGTCAGCGCCGGCGTGGCCGTCCTCGACGCCGTCCCTGTCGGCGCCGCGGCCAGCGATGCCCGCAGCATCGACGCCCTCCTCAAGCGGGCCGACCAGGCCCTGTATCACGCCAAGTCCGGCGGACGCAACCGCGTCGCCGCCTGGCACGCCGACCTGACCTTCCATGAAAACACGCCACAGCGAAGCCGCCATGCAGGTTGACCATATCGATGCCTACGAAACGCTCGTCCAGTTCCTGTACCGGGCGCCGATCGGGCTCGTCCAGACGGGCCTGGACGGGGTGGTGGAAATGCTCAACCCGATGGCCTCGAACCTGCTGATGCCGCTCGCGCCGAACGGCGACCTCGACAACCTGTTCGCCCTGCTCGAGCCGAACGCGCCCCAGTTACGCCAGCTGGCCGCCGGCTTCGATGCGCCCTCCGGCGTGGTCTGCGAGGCGCTGCGCGTCCCGGTAGGCAGCACCCGGGCGCCGGGTGCGCCGCAAGTGCTGTCGATCAGCCTCCTGAAGCTCGACCAGCAGCGCTTGATGGTAGCCATTACCGACGCCACCCTCGAAATCGAGCGCGAGCAGGAAACCCTGCGCCGCCGCCTGCGCAGCGCGGCCCGCACCGACGCCCTCACGCGCCTGCCGAACCGCGGCGCCGCGCGCGAGCAGGTGCAACTGCTGCTCGACCGTGCCGCCCAGGACAGCGCGCGCGGACATGGTCTCGCCCTGCTGTTCCTGAACTGCGACCGCTTCCGCCAGGTGAACGACACGCTCGGCCAGGCGGCCGGCGACCGTCTGCTTACTTCGGTCGGCGAGCGCCTGCTGGAGGCGCTCGCCGACCGCATGCGCGCCGGCGGCCTGCCCGTGGGCGGCCGGGTCGATCCGGGTGTGGGCGGCGCCGGCCTGGTGGCACGCGTCGGCGGCGACGAATTCATCGTCCTGCTGGGCGGCCTGCGCCACCCCGAAGAAGCCGAACGCCTGGCGCTGCGCCTGCTCGACGCGCTCGCGCGGCCGCACGATGTCGACGGCCACCAGCTCGCCTGCCGCGCCAGTATCGGGGTGTTCTGGAGCGGCGCCACGGCCGGCAGTGCAGCGGCCGTCGACGCCGACGAAGCCATCCGCGACGCCGGTATCGCCATGCTCGAAGCCAAGCGCGCCGGCGGCGCCCGCCATGTGCTGTTCGAGGCGGCGATGCGCGAACGGGCCGCGCGGCGTGCCGACATCGAAGCGCAGTTGCGCCTGGCGCTGCGCGAAGAGCAGCTGTTCGTGATGTACCAGCCGGTCGTGGGCCTGGATCCGGCCGGCACGACTGACCACGCGGCCGGTGTCGAGGCACTGGTGCGCTGGCAGCATCCGACGCGCGGCCTGGTGCCGCCATTCGACTTCATCGGCGTGGCCGAGGAATGCGGCCTGATCGACCAGATCGGCGACTTCGTGCTCGAACGCGCCTGCCGCGACTTCATGGCCTGGCGCGGCCAGCTGGGAGTGTCAGCCCCGCGCCTGATCGCGGTGAACCTGTCGCGCGCCCAGCTGGCCCAGGCCGACTGGACGGCGAAGGTGGCCGCCATCCTCGAGCGCACCGGCATGCCGGCGGCCAGCCTGCAGCTGGAAGTGACGGAAAGCCTGGCGGCCCAGGACGAACAGATCCAGACGCGCCTGCACGAACTGAAGGCGCTGGGCATCAAGCTCGCCCTCGACGACTTCGGCACCGGTTACTCGTCGCTGTCGAGCCTGCACCTGCTGCCGGTGGACACGGTCAAGATCGACCGCTCCTTCGTCTGCCAGGCCGACACCAGCCACCACCACCGCGTGCTGATCGAAGCGACGGTCAAGGTGGCGCAGAGCCTCGGGATGAACACCGTGGCCGAAGGCATCGAGACGGCGGGCCAGGCCGAGGCCGTGCGCGCGCTGCGCTGCGCCAAGGGGCAGGGGTATTTCTACAGCCGGCCGCTGGTGTCGAGCGCGCTGGTCGACTGGCTCGAGCAGGTGCGCGCGGGCTGAGCTGCCAGGCGCGGCCTGCAAGCGGCGCACGGCCGCTGTCCGGCATGTCCTACAGCCATGCTGGTGGCCTTCCTATGGCGCGGCGCCCGCCGCCGCCACATCATGGAAACCTCCCATCACTTTGCGAGGTTGACCATGAAGCGCACTCTTTCGAACCTGCTGGTCGGCGCCACCGCCGCCCGGGCCTGGCTGCCTGCGCCGGCATGAGCGGCAACGCGGGCGACAATACCGGCACCAGCACCCCCGTCGATGCCAGCGTTTCCGGCGCGCGCAGCGGCTCGATGACGAGCGGCAGCACCGGATCGGCCGGCGCCACCGCCACCTCCGGCACCACCGGTGCGGTCGATAGCGCGAGCGGCCCGGCCGAGGGCGCAAGCACCGCGACCCGTGGCGACCAGCGCTGATTTTCACGGCCGCGCCGGCTTAACTCTTCATTAACTGTCCGGTTAGTCCTACACGCGCTATCGCGTCCTTCCTATGGTGGACTGAAGAGAGCGCTCGCATCATGAAGGCCTTTACAAACCAAGGAGGAAAAACATGAAACGCACCACTCTGAGCATTATCCTGGCCGGCGTGATGGGCTTGGGCCTGGCAGCATGCAGCTCGACCGGCACCAGCACCGACTCGTCGACCGGTTCGAGCGCATCGGGCTCCACGGGCACCAGCGGCGCCGCTTCGGGTACCTCGGGCACCACCGGCGGCACCTCGGGCAGCTGGGGCACGGGCACCTCGGGCACCTCGGGCGCGACCGGCACCACCGGCACCACCGGTACGACGGGCACGACCGGCACCACGGGCACGACCGGCACGACCGGCACCTCGGGCACCGCAACCGGCACCACCACCGGCACCACCGGCGGTACCGGCCGCTAAGCCAGCCACCCATTGCGCGGCACGCCCCGGCGTGCCGCAGGGGCCGGGATTTTTCCCGGCCTTCCTTTTCCTGCATCTGCTGTTCCCGCCCGAGCCGCGCTCCCCCGCCCTGCTTCCTCTCCTGCATTGTTGTCCGGTAGAATTGAACCGAACAGCCACGCGCGCCCACCGGGCTCGTGGCGCCAACGCATCGCCAGGAGACCCATGCCATTTCCGATTGAACAAAAGCTGGTAATCGGCGTCGCGTCGAGCGCCCTGTTCGACCTGTCCGAATCGCACCAGGTCTATCTCGAGCGCGGCCCGGAAGAATACCGCGCCTACCAGGAGCAGCACCTCGATACCCTGCTCGGCAAGGGCGTCGCCTTCCCCTTCATCCGGCGCTTCCTCAACATCAACAAGTGCTTCCCCGAGCAGTCGCCGGTCGAAGTGGTGCTGTTTTCACGCAATTCGCCGGAAACGGGACTGCGCGTGCTGCGCTCGATCGCCCACTATGGCCTGGATATCTCGCGCGCCGCCTTCATGGCCGGCAAGCCGCCCTACCCGTATCTGCCGGCCTTCAACGCGTCGCTGTTCCTGAGCGCCAACGCGGAAGACGTCAGCAGCGCGATTGCCATCGATTACCCCGCCGGCCTGGTGCTGCCCTCGCGGATCTCCGACGAGGACGACGACCTCGAGCTGCGCGTGGCCTTCGACTTCGACGGCGTGCTGGCCGACGACGAGTCGGAAACCGTCTTCAAGCGCAATAACGACCTGGACGAATTCCACGCCCACGAGACCCTGCACATGGACCGGCCACACAGCCCGGGCCCGCTGGCGAAGCTGTTCCAGCAACTGGCGATGATGCAGCGCCTGGAGGAAGCCGCCCAGCGGCGCGATCCCCAGTATCGCCGCATCGTGCGCATCGCCATCATCACCGCCCGCAGCGCGCCGTCGCACGAGCGCGTGGTGACCACCCTGAAAAGCTGGGGCGTCTCGGCCGACGAAACCTTCTTCCTGGGCGGCATGGAGAAGTCGCGCGTGCTGTCCGTGTTCAAGCCGCACATCTTCTTCGACGACCAGATGTCGCACCTGCGCAGCACACCCGGCGGAACGATTCCGATGGTGCATGTGCCCTTCGGGGTGGCTAACCGCAGGGTGCCCGCGCCGGCACCTGACAGCGCGGCCGCCTAGGCGCGCAGCGCCTGGTCGGCGAAAAAGACGGGCGTCGTGTCCATCGTGGACCGCACGCCGACGCTGCTGCCGTGTTCGCGCAGCCAGCTTTCCGCGGCGGCGACGCCGCAGTCGTGCAGGTGGTTCAGGAAGGCCAGTTCGGGGTTGAACTTGCTGGAGATGTCGTAGCTCCCCAGCGTGTCCGTGCCGCTGATCAGGTGCAGGCGCATCGGCGCGAAGGCCATCTGCGCGCCACGGCTTTCGTCCGGCAAGCCGTTCACATACTGCAGGGTGCTGATCTCGCGCACGAAGCTGATGTTGAAGGCGATCTCGTTGGAGCGGTTGCTGATGTCGGCCATGCTGCGGGGCATGCGGGCGCGTGCGACCGGGTTGTTCTGTACCACGATCAGGTCGCGCGGCGGCCGTTCCACCAGTGGCGCGAGCGGCGGGTTGGCGACATAGCTGCCGTCCCAGTAGCTCTCGCCCTCGACCTCGACGGCGGCGAAGACGGTCGGCAGGCAGGCCGACGCCAGCACTTTCTGCACGTCGAGTTCGGCGCGGCGGAAGATCCTGCCGGTGCCGGTGCGCACATTGGTGGCGGCGACGAACAGTTCCAGCTCCTCGCAATGGCGCACCCGTTCGAAGTTGACCAGGCTGGAGAGCAGATTGCGCAGCGGGTTAAGGGAAAGCGCCGTTTCCATGACGGGACCAGCCAGGGCGCCGAGCATCTCGAGCATCTGGTAGGCGGGCGAGTGTTCCATCGTCCAGTTGCCGGCCAGCCGGTCGAGCGGCGTGCGCTGCATCGGGCTGACGCTGGCCAGGGTGCCGAGCGTGGTCCAGAAGCGCCGCAGCGCGGCCTGGGCGCCGCGCCGTCACCGCCCTCGGCATAGCCGTCGGCCAGTACCACCGCATTGACGGCGCCCGAGCTGCTGCCGGAGAGGCTGTCGAAGCGGAAGGCTTCCTCGTCGAGCAAGCGGTCGAGTACGCCCCAGGTGAAGGCGCCATAGGTGCCGCCACCTTGCAGCCCGAGGCTGACAGGTTTCGGTGTCATGATCGTCCTGATATCCAATTGAACCTCCATTGACTGCGCGCCATGGTCGGCACGCCAAAATGGCAGTCTAGCGGGATCGGATATGGTGCGGCGCAGCATAGAATCCCGGCAACACGCTGCGGGCCTGCCCGCTGTAGTGACGCGGCGCAGAATCTTCTGCAAAGCGCCCGCTGGCGGCGCCTGCCCAGCCGCTTGCCCGGGGTGAGGACGGATCACCCGACTACCACAGCCGCGCACTTTTAGCGACAGCCGGTCGCAAAAGGCACGTGACCCCGTCAATATATTGCGCTAAGATGATGATAATTTCTAACCAGAAATACCTGAAATGCACCCGCGTTCGATTGCCGCCCTGCTGTTGTTATTGCTAGCCCATGCCGCCAGCGCCGAGATCTACAAGGTCATCGGCCCTGGTGGCAGGGTCAGCTATACCGACCAGCCGCCCAGCGTCACCACGCCCAATGTCCAGCTGTTCAAGCACGGCCGCGGCAGGCCGGCGGCCGGCGACGGGGGTGCCGACGCCGCACGGCGGGCCAACGCGCCACTGTTGCCGACCGTGCGCAATGTACTCAACAACAATGCGCTCGCGCTCGAGGGGCTGCACCTGTGCATGCAGGTCCTGCCGGCCTCGATGCGGCGCTATGGCGACACGCTCGACGGCTGGAAGTCGCGCAACCGCGAAGTGACCGAGCGCGCCGAGCAGGTGCTGGCCGCGAGCGTGACCCACGATGCGCGCGCCCAGATCAGGAACGGCGCCATCAACGATGCGCGCCAGCTGCTGCAGCAGGTACGCACGGCCACGCCGGCGCGCCAGAGCGCCTGGTGCGAGGCCACGGCCGGCGAGATCGGCGGCGGCGGCATGGACCTGGCGAAGCAGCCCGGCGTCGGCCGCCTGCTCCAGTCCAACTGATCCCCTTCGCCCGCGCTACAGGCTGACCGAGGGCATGCGCTTCAGGCAGCGCAGCGTGAAGGTCGAGCGCGTATGGCGCACGCCGGGCAGCCGGTACAACTTCTGGCGCAGGAAACGCTCGTACCCTTCGGTGCCGGCCACCGCCACCTTGATCAGGTAGTCGTATTCCCCCGACAGCAGGTAGGCCTCCATCACCTCGGGCAACTCCGCCAGGGCATCCGAAAAACGCTGGAAAATATCGTCGTCGTGACGGTCGACCGTCACCTCGATGATCACGGTGTCGGGCACGCCGAGCGTGCGCTGGTCGAGCACGGCCGCGTAGCCGCTGATGTGGCCCGATTCCTCCAGCGCGCGCACCCGGTTCCAGCATGGCGTGGGCGACAGGTTCACCGTCTCGGCCAGTTTCTGGTTGCTGATCCTGCCGTCGCGGCTGAGCGTGCGCAGGATCCTGCGATCGATCTCGTCCAGTTCGCCATCCCTCATTTGGTGCTTCTCCTCCCATAATTGGTGCGCGTAGATATTTCTTCTTCATTTTAATCGAAATACAGAGATTCCTTCGTGAATATCAGTTATGCGCTCGCGATAACGAAAGAATATTTTTTGTGCAGCGCATTAAAATCTTTGGGCGCCTCCCAGCACAGCGGCGCGGTGCAGCGTTCACTGAACCGCACCCCGTTTCATCCGCAATCTTTCATTGTCTTATCCGGAGTTCCCGTGTCAGAAGCAGTTTCACGGGCAGGACTTGGCTACCGCGCAGCGCCGCTGGAAGCCGAACTGCCCCTCATGGTCATCGCCCCCCTGCTGTTCGCCGCCAACCTGGTCGTGGCGCGCTGGGCCGAGAGCGCAGCCATTCCCCCGCTCTTCCTTGCTTTTGGACGCTGGCTGCTGGCCTTCCTCCTGCTGCTGCCCGCCGTCGGCCCGCGCCTGTGGGTACGGCGCCAGGTCCTGCTTGCCGCCTGGCCGCGCATCCTGCTGCTCGCCGGCCTGGGCATGGGCCTGGCCGTCGGACCGCAATACATCGGCGCGCGCGAAACGGGCGCGGCCAACATCGCCATCATCTTCGCCGCCTGCCCGGCACTGGTCACGCTGCTCGAGACCGTCGTCTGGAAAGTGCCGCTGTCGCGCCGCCAGGCCGGCGGCATGCTGCTGGCCATCCTCGGCGTGCTGGTCGTGCTGTCGAAAGGCGAGGTCACGGCACTGGGCCAGCTGCATTTCGGCACCGGTGACCTGTGGGTACTGCTGGCCGCCTGCGGCTGGGTGCTCTACACGGTGGCGGGACGGCGCCTGCCCTTGCCGCCACTGCCCGGCACGGTCAAGCTGGCCGCGCTGTGCGGCGGCGGCGCGCTGGTGCTGGCGCCCTTCGCCGCCCTGGAAGCGGTGGGCGGCAGCGTGGCCAATTTCGCCGACGGCCGGCTCTACCTGGCCCTCGGTTTCTGGCAGTCGTGCCCAGCCTGGGCGCCTACTTCTGCTTCGACCGCCTGGTGGCCCTGGCCGGTCCCTCGCGCGCCAGCATGTCGCTGTACCTGATTCCGCTGTTCGCCACGCTGGCCGCCTGGCCGCTGCTTGGCGAAGCGCCGCACCTGTACCATGCGGCCGGCTTCGGCGTCATCCTGGCCGGCGTGGCCGTCTCTTCGATGCGCCGGCGCTGAGAGCGGCCGCGGGCGCGTGGCGTCGGGGCGTGGAAGGGACCGTTCGTCTATAATGAACAACCCTTTTGGCCAGACACCGAACGCACGCCTGCATGCCTTTCGATCTCAACAAGCACCTCCCCAAACCCGGCCAACGCTTCGTCCTGCCTGCGCTTGCCGGCTCTTCCGACGCCTATGCGCTGGCCGTTGCCGGCCTTGCCTTCAAGGCCGGCAAGCAAATGCTCACCGTCGTCGTTGCCAATGCCAGCGATGGCCAGCGCCTGCTCGACGAAATCGCCTGGTTCGCCGGCGGCACCTTGTCCTGCCACCTGCTGCCCGACTGGGAAACCCTGCCCTACGACGCGTTTTCGCCGCACCAGGACCTGGTGTCCGAACGCCTGGCGACCCTGCATGAAATCCAGAATGGCCAGTGCGACGTGCTGGTGGTGCCCGCGACCACGGCCCTGGTGCGCCTGGCGCCGCCCTCTTTCCTGGCGGCCTACACCTTCTTCTTCCGCCAGGGCGAAAAGCTCGACGAAGCCAAACTCAAGGCCCAGCTGACCCTCGCGGGTTATACCCACGTCTCGCAGGTGATGTCCCCTGGCGAATACTCGGTGCGCGGCGGCCTGATCGATTTGTTCCCGATGGGTTCCGCACTGCCCTACCGCCTGGACTTGTTCGGCGACGAGATCGACACCATCCGCACCTTCGACGCCGACACCCAGCGCTCGCTGTATCCGGTCCGGGAAGTGCGCCTGCTGCCGGGACGCGAATTCCCGATGGACGAGGCGGCCCGGACGAGTTTTCGCCGCCGCTGGCGCGAAAGATTCGAAGGTGACCCGTCGAGGTCTCCAGTGTATAAAGACATCGGCAACGGCATCGCCTCGGCCGGCATCGAATACTACCTGCCGCTCTTTTTCGACGAGACGGCGACGCTGTTCGACTACCTGCCGAAAGAGGGCCCGCTGGCCCTGGTGGGCGACATCGAGGCGGCCGTGCAGCGCTTCTGGATGGACACCGAATCGCGCTACCGCTTCCTCAAGAGCGACCGCGAGCGCCCCTTGCTGGAGCCGCGCGAACTCTTCCTCTCGAGCGAACAATTCTTCACCTGCGCCAAGCCGCACGGACGCTGGAACATCGCGCGCGACGCCCAGGCACCGACCTCGGAACTCTCCGGCCCGATCCCCGACGTTGCCGTCAACCGCCGCCTGGAAGACCCGCTGGCCCACCTGCGCGCCTTCATCGCGAAGACCGCTTGCCGCGTGATGATCTGCGCCGACTCGAACGGCCGCCGCGAAACCCTGCAGCAGTACTTCAACGAATACGGGCTTGCGGTGACGCCGGTCGAAGGCTTCGAGGGCATGCGCACGAGCAGCGCCAGGCTTGCGCTGGGCGTGGCGCCGCTGCAGGCGGGCTTCGAGCTCTACGAGGAAGCCAGCGGCTGCATTGCCTTTATCACTGAAACCGAGCTGTATGCCGGTTCCGGCAGGCGCGCGGGCAAGAAAAAGCAGGAAGCGACCAGCCAGGTCGAATCGATGGTGCGCGACCTGTCGGAGCTGAAGATCGGCGACCCGGTGGTGCACATCAACCACGGCATCGGCCGCTACATGGGCTTGATCTCGATGGACCTGGGCGAAGGCGAGACCGAGTTCCTGCACCTCGAGTACGCCAAGGACACCAAACTCTACGTTCCCGTATCCCAGTTACATGTCATTTCGCGTTATTCCGGCACCTCGCCCGAGGATGCGCCGCTGCACTCGCTTGGCTCCGGCCAGTGGGACAAGGCCAAGCGAAAAGCCGCCGAACAGGTGCGCGACACCGCCGCCGAACTCCTGAACCTGTACGCGCGCCGCGCCGCGCGCCAGGGCCACGCCTTCGAATACTCCAGCATCGACTACGAGAACTTCGCCCAGAGCTTCGGCTTCGACGAGACGCCCGACCAGGCCGAGGCAATCCATAACGTCATCAAGGACATGACCTCGGGCCGGCCGATGGACCGCCTGGTCTGCGGCGACGTCGGCTTCGGCAAGACCGAAGTGGCCCTGCGCGCGGCTTTCATCGCCGTCATGGGCGGCAAGCAGGTGGCGATCCTCGCGCCCACCACGCTGCTGGCCGAACAGCACGCGCAAACCTTCGCCGACCGCTTCGCCGACTGGCCGGTGAAAATCGCCGAGCTCTCGCGTTTCCGTACCGGCAAGGAGATCAACAACGCGATCAAGGGCATGGCCGACGGCACGCTCGACATCGTGATCGGCACCCATAAACTGCTCTCGCCGGACGTGAAGTTCACGCGCCTGGGGCTCGTCATCATCGACGAGGAACACCGTTTCGGCGTGCGCCAGAAGGAAGCGCTCAAAGCCCTGCGCGCCGAAGTCGACGTGCTCACGCTCACCGCCACGCCGATCCCGCGCACGCTGGGCATGGCGCTCGAAGGCCTGCGCGACTTTTCGATCATCGCCACCGCGCCGCAGAAGCGCCTGGCGATCAAGACCTTTGTCCGCAGCGAAGACGGCTCGATTATCCGCGAAGCCTGCCTGCGCGAACTGAAACGCGGCGGCCAGATCTACTTCCTGCACAACGAGGTCGACACCATCGAGAACCGCCTGGCCATGCTGCGGGAGCTGCTACCCGAGGCGCGCATTGGCGTCGCCCACGGCCAGATGCACGAGCGCGACCTGGAAAAGGTGATGCGCGATTTCGTCGCGCAGCGCTTCAACATCCTGCTCTGCACGACCATCATCGAGACCGGCATCGACGTGCCGACCGCGAACACGATCATCATGCACCGGGCGGACAAATTCGGCCTGGCCCAGCTGCACCAGCTGCGCGGGCGGGTCGGCCGCTCGCACCACCAGGCCTATGCCTACCTGCTGGTCTCCGACGTGCAGAACCTGACCAAGCAGGCGCAGCGCCGGCTGGACGCGATCCAGGCGATGGAAGAACTGGGCAGCGGCTTCTATCTCGCCATGCACGACCTGGAAATCCGCGGCGCCGGCGAAGTGCTGGGCGAGAACCAGTCCGGCGAGATGCTCGAAATCGGCTTCCAGCTGTATTCGGACATGCTGAGCGAAGCGGTCCGCTCGCTCAAGGCCGGCAAGGAGCCGGACCTGGCGGCCCCGCTGTCGAGCACCACCGAAATCAACCTGCACGTTCCGGCACTGCTGCCGGTCGACTTCTGCGGCGACGTCAACGAGCGCCTGTCGATCTACAAGCGCCTGGCCAATTGCGAAAGCCAGGACAAGATCGACGACATGCAGGAAGAACTGATCGACCGCTTCGGCAAGCTGCCCGAGCAGGTGAAGGCCCTGGTCGAGACGCACCGCCTGCGCATCGCGGCGAAACAGGTCGGCATCGTCAAGATCGACGCCCACAGCGAAGCGGCCAGCCTGCAGTTCATGGAAAAACCGCCGATCGACCCGATCAGGATCATCACGCTGATCCAGAAGAACCGCCACGTGAAGCTGGCCGGCCAGGACAAGCTGCGCCTTACGGCCAGCATGCCGGACCTCGCCAGCCGCGTGCTGCAGGTGAAGCAAACCATCAAACAACTGCTGGCCTGAACGATGACGATGAACCTGGTACTGCAGGGGCCCGGCGCCTCGCCCGAACGACTCGGCGCAATCGGCGCGCTGGCCAAGCCCGCGCGCGTGCACCGGCTGTCCGCGCATGCGCTGCGCTGCGAGGACGTCGGCGCCACGGCGGACGTGCGCGCGGCCGTCGCCGCTGCCGCGTTCGAGGCCGGCGTCGACGCGACCTTCATCGCGGCAGGCCGCAGTCTGGCCGACTTCCGCCTGGTGGCGATGGACATGGACTCGACCCTGATCACCATCGAGTGCATCGACGAAATCGCCGACATGCAGGGCCTGAAACCCCAGGTGGCGGAGATCACCGAAGCGGCCATGCGCGGCGAGCTGGAATTTTCCGAAAGCCTCACGCGCCGCGTGGCGCTGCTGGCCGGGCTGGATGCGGCGGCGCTCGCGCGCGTGTACGAGGAACGGCTGCGCCTGTCGCCGGGTGCCGAGGCGATGCTGGCCGCGGTCAAGGCCGCCGGGCTGAGGACGCTGCTGGTGTCGGGCGGCTTCACCTTCTTCACCGAGCGCCTGCAGGCGCGCCTGGGGCTGGACGTCGCCCACGCCAACGTGCTCGAAGTCGTGGAAGGCCGGCTGACCGGACGCGTCGTCGGGGGCATCGTCGACGCCGAGGAAAAGATGCGTACGGTCGCGCGCGTATGCCAGGATCTGGGTTGCGATCCCGCCCAGGCGATCGTCATGGGCGACGGCGCCAACGACCTGAAGATGATGAGCATCGCCGGACTGTCGGTGGCCTTCCGTGCCAAGCCGGTGGTACAGGCCAGGGCCGATGTGGCGCTCAATTTCAGTGGCTTGGATGGCATCTTGTCGGTATTGGCATAAGGCAGCTCGACGGTCGTACCCGCCTGCCCGCGCCGCCAGTGCAAGACGTTTGTCGAGAAATCTTCCGCTCAGCAGTATTCACCCGAAGGGCGCGCATGTCGGCGCCCTGCAACGCTAAACCCCAGCAATTTCAAGGACATGCAACACTCGGGCTGCCCCGGCAGCACGCCAGTTCGCTCCCGCTCACTCTCCAGTCACGGTTTTCGCTGTCGGGATTACTTACACTTCGCACGACTGCTGAGGAAACGATAAGTCACAAGTGCTTGTTTACCAGTCGTGTAAATACGCTGGTATGCAGTTTGCTTAGCTTTGCAGCGCTGTACCTATCGATTCACCACCACACGAGGGGATGAGAATCATGAAACTAGTCAAGAAACTAGCCTGTGCTGCGGCTGTCGCAATGTCCGTGGGCAGTGTCCAAGCTGCTGCGATCCTGAATGACTGGGTGTTCAATCCTAATGGAGGAGGCTTTGAAGCGGGTCAGGAGATCGGTGAATATCTGGATGTGAATGGGAATTCCTTCATTCAGCTGACGCCGACGGGTGGCAATAGCTTCTCGTTCGTCGAGCACGCGGTATTTAACATCTCGCAAGCGGACTCGAATGGGAAATTGTTCCCGATAAATTACAACGGCGGTAATATCACGGCCGTCTTCGAGGCCAGCGGCACAGGCCAGTTCAGCGGCAACTTCACCTTCAGCGGCGGGACGATCCGGATGTACCAGAACCCGACCGACGGCCAGTACGGCGGCACTAACGGGGTGTATGGCGCCAACCTGGGTAACCTGATCGCCACCTTCGACGTGCTCGCCGGCGGCGGCGGCGAGGTCGATGCCAACGGTAGCCCGCTGAGAAACGGCGAGATCAGCGTCTTCGCGCGCGCCGGCGAAGGCGACCTGGCACCGGGCTATTTCTATCGAGGCAATGGCGATGACCTGTCGATGGAGTCGATCCTGGCCTTTGCCTTCACGAATGCCAATACCGTCGGCAGGCCGGGCAGCACGCTGGTCGACGAAGTGGCCTGCGAATACGCCGGGTTCACCGGTCCAGGCTGCAACGGCAGCGCCTATACCAATCAACCGGGCCAGTACTTCTTCGTGTCCAACAACGGGCAGCTGAAGCTGGGCGAAGTGCCCGAGCCCGGGTCCCTGGCGCTGTTTGGCATCGCGATGCTCGGTGCCGGACTCGTGACCCGTCGCCGCAACGGACGCTGATCGCCGCGTCAGGAACAGAGCGGGCTTGCCCGCTCTGTTGCCTGCCTAATCCGGCGCGCGACGGCAGTCGTGCCGCCGGACTCCGGGCCGTCCGGCCGGCCTTTTGCTCGTCCGCAGCATGATTCCCTGCAACTTCAAGTAGGCGCCCGAGCGATCCGCGCGTCGCCAATCTTTACATTTTCCTTACTGCTGAGTTAACAAAAAAATGCAAGTCCTTGATTTTACGAGGATCGGCGGCACTGGCACGCACCTTGCTCACTATGCGGAGGTCGTATCCAATCCGATCAACCGCCAATAAGGAAAATGATCATGAATGTTTTGAAGAAATTTGCTGTTGCCAGCGCTGTTGCCATGGCCATGGGCCTTGCCCAAGCCGAGCCGATCCTGAATGACTGGGTATTCAACCCGACAGGTGGCGGCTTCGAGGGTGGCCAGACCATCGGCGAATACCTGGATGTGAACGGGAACGCCTTCATCAAGCTCAATCCGACGGGCGACGGCAGCTTCACGTTTACCGAGAACGCGGTGTTCAACATCACCCAGGCGGACTCGAATGGGCAGCTCTTCCCGGTGAAATACCCTGGGGGCAATATCACCGCCGTGTTCGAGGCGAACGGCACCGGTACTTTCGGCGGTGAGTTCACCTTTGCAGGCGGCACGATCCGGATGTACCAGAATCCGACGAACGGCCAATACGGCTCCACGGACGGCATCTATGGCGCCAACCTGGGCAACCTGATCGCTTCGTTCGACGTGCTGGCGGGCGGCGGCGGACAGGTCGACTCGAATGGCAGCCCGATCAGGAATGGCGAAGTGAGCGTGTTCGCCCGCGCCGATGCCGGCGCATTGGCCTCGGGCTACTTCTTCGACAGCGAGGGCAACGACCTGTCGATGGAGTCCATCATGGGCTTCGCCTTTACCAACGCGAATACCGTGGGCCGCCCAAGCGCGACGCTCGTCGATGAAGTCGCCTGCCAGTACGCCGGCTTCACGGGTGCGGGCTGCAACGGCACTGCTTACGCCAACGCCCCCGGCGAGTACTTCTTCATTTCCGGCAACGGCCAGATCAAGCTGGGCACCGTTGATAGCGAAGTGCCCGAGCCGGGTTCGCTGGCGCTCTTCGGAATCGCCATGCTGGGCGCAGGCTTCGCCGCCCGCCGCCGCAACGGCCGCTGATCGGTTCGGCAGAAATCGACAAAGGCGGGCTTGCCCGCCTTTTTTGTTTGTCCTTTGCGCTTCACCAGCTCTTCCTCCCGCCCCATTCTTCCCGCTCCAGACCGCGAATCCGACGCCGCTGCGTCGGCTTTCCCGCCTGATCCGCCCGTCGGCGCATTGACGCGCCACCCCCGGTTCGAGCCCTGCCGCGTTGCCGGACGCTAAACAAACGAGTCTTTGCTTTGTGTCAAAGTTTCCCGTAAACGAGACAAATGCCTGTTTTTTTGGCGGGCTTTGGTTGCCATGGGGAAATTCACGTTCTACACTGGGCTCAGATATTGAACAGGGCAAACTTCGCGAAAGCGGAGGACGCAAAGTCAACGGTCTAATGAGCCACCCGGCTCGATGACGGCAGGACTGCCAAACATCCACTGAGCTGCGAGCACGCCTTCGCGTGTCCCTGCTCGCCGGCAGTCCTGTGCTCTCTACCCCTACGCAGGACTCGCTCTCATGAACATCGCTTCGCATGCATTCTCCGCTCTTACCTTCCGTAAAACCTCCGCCGCATTGGCCGCTGCCGCACTGAGCCTGTCGTTCAGTGCCGCCGCCAGTGCCGAACCGGCCGGCGAGTTCGCTCGCGGCCGCATCCTGATCGAAGCCCGCGCCGGCCTGTCCGACGCCGACCTCGATCAGCTCATCAAGGCCCATGGCGGCAAGCGTCGCAAGCTCGGCCAGAGCCGCATGCACATCGTCGACCTGCCGCCCGGCCTGTCCGAAGAGGAAGCGGTCGCCAGGCTGTCGCGCCGTCCGGAGCTGAAGTTCGCGGAACTGGATCGCAAGGTCGAGCTCGCGATGGCGGTGAACGACCCGTATATCGGCAGCGCCTGGCACATCAACAAGATCGGCGCGCCGACGGCATGGGACAGCACCCAGGGCGGCGGCGTCACGATCGCCGTGCTCGATACCGGCGTCAACGCCTCGCACCCGGACCTGAAGGAGCGCCTCGTTCCGGGCTATAACGTGTACAACAACAACACCGATACGAGCGACCTGTGCGGCCACGGCACCGCCGTCGCGGGTACGGCGGCAGCAAGCACCAACAACGCCATTGGCGTCGCGGGCGTCGCCGGCTCCGCCAGAATCATGCCGGTGAGGATTGCCTACAAGGACGGTACCGGCTGCCCGGCCTACTTCAGCACGATCGCCAACGGCATCACCTACGCTGCCGACCACGGCGCACGCGTGGCGAACGTCAGCTATACGGGTATTGCAGCCAGCTCGTCCGTAAAAAGCGCGGCCCGTTACATGAAGAGCAAGGGCGGCCTGGTATTCATTTCCGCCGGCAACGCCAACGTCAACGAGAACGTGACGCCCGACACGGCCTACATCATCGTCTCCTCGACGACGAGCAGCGATACCAAGTCCAGCTTCTCGAGCTGGGGCAGCTTCGTGTCCCTGGCAGCGCCCGGCAGCGGCATCTGGACCACAAACAATTCTCTCGGCTACTCGTCGTGGAACGGCACTTCCTTTTCCAGCCCGGTGAGCGCAGGCGTTGCCGCGCTGATGATGGCTGCCCGCCCCGACCTGAGCGGCGAGCAGATCGAAGCCCTGCTGTTCAAGACAGCTGTCGACCTGGGGGCGGCCGGCCGCGATCCCGTGTTCGGCCATGGCCGTGTCAATGCAGCCGCCGCCGTCAGCGCCGCACGCGCCTATGCCAGCGCCGTCGACGCGACGCTTCCAGTGGCCGCGATCAGCGCACCGCTTGACAGCAGTTCGGTCAGCGGTCTGGTTCCCGTCAGCGTCAATGCTTCCGACAATGTCGGCGTGGCCCGGGTCGACCTGAAAGTGAACGGTACCGTCGTCGCTACCGACTCCGCCGCCCCGTACAGCTTCAGCTGGAATTCGGCCGGGGTCGCCAATGGCATGGCCTCGCTCGTTGCCGTCGCCTACGACGCCGCCGGTAATGCCGGGAGCTCGGCGGCGGTGTCCGTCAACGTTGCCAACGGCACGACCGTTGTCGCCCAGGATACGACGGCACCTGCGCTGAGCGTGGACAACCCCACCACCGGCACGGTCGCGGGAACGGTCTCGGTGTCCGTCAGCGCATCGGACAACAGCGGCGCAGCCGGCATTCGCCACAGCCTGGCGATCGACGGCGCCGTCGTTGCCAGCGGTAGCGGCAGCGCGCTGTCGTACAGCTGGAACACGCGCAAGATCGCCAAAGGGACGCATACGATCAGCGCCACCGCGCGCGACGCGGCCGGCAACACCAGCACGCGTAGCGTCAGCGTAAGCGTGCGCTGATCCCGTATCGGGCTGCCGACCGCCTGCGCGGCCGGCCTGGGCGCCAGCTTGCCTTGAGCAGCTGGCGCCTTTTCATGGGCAGCCACTATTGGTCATCCTGGATGCGGCTGCCGTCACGCGTCTTCCGTGCCGGGCGCTGGCGGATGGCAAGGACTGCCGAGATCCGCACCTAACTGATGAGAACATGCGCTCATCCATACGCTATCTTCTGGCATCTTCCACGCAGTCGAGAAACTTTACACCTCCAGCCGAGGGCGCCTGCTTGTTTACCATAAGTAGCTGATATCCCTCAATGTATTGACACTGGCTTGTTACTTGCTTGAACTCGGTCACGCCTTAACCCAAGGCGCATAAGAACGAAAGTTCAACAAGGGAGCTAGCGATGAAACGAACCATCCTGAAACTCGCGCTCGGCGCGGCAGTCCTGACTGGTGCTTCACCTGCATTCGCCAATCTCGTCTACGTCAATGGAACCCAGAACACGGGTACCGGCCTGGGCAATGTCTCGACGGTCGTCACCGTCCAGGACAACGGCAACGGCCGCCGACGGAACGGCACCGAGTCCGGTTGCGTCACCCATACCTTCGGCGGCAATCCTGCAACGCCGACGACGACCTGCCAGATGGGCCTGGAGGGGGGCGACAACACCGCGGGCAACGCCGGCAACAACACCTATCTGCTCACCGATATCGACGGCATCACCAGCGCCGCCGAGCTCGGCTTCGTGGTCAACATCAGCGAAGGAGGGCCCGGCAATGACGCTACCCTGACCGACCTCTACCTCAGCCTGTACAGCACCGTGAGCAATACGATCGAAACCTTCGCTTACGTCGGACTCGACATGGTGCTGAGCGATACGGGCGGCATCGGCCAGTCGGGCACGCACCGCTTCGTGCTGGACGATGCCCAGGCCGCCGCGGCGCTGGCTTTCTGCCCGACCCTGTCGCAATGCATCGTCGGCGGGGGTATCCAGTTCCTGAACGGCAGCACCGGCGCCACGCCGGAAACCCTGTACGTGGGCGCCTTCGAACGGGGCGGTTCGGGCAACCCGGGCGGCGAAGTACCTGAACCGGGTTCGCTGGCCCTGCTCGGCGCCGGTATGCTGGGTGTCGGCGCCCTGCGCCGCCGCAACCTGCGCAAATAAACGCGCACCGGGCCGCCGCCACACACCGGGCGGCTAGCGCACGCGGCCTTCGGCCCCGGCGGCGGTCCAGCACCACCCTTTCCGGTCCCGGCGCGAGCTATCGCGGCGGGACCGGTCTCGTTTGGCGACGCGATGCCCTCCCTGCTCGATGCGCGCGCCTGGAGCCCGCGGATTGGCGCCCCGCCCTGGCCCCGCGGCGAGGCGGCCGGCCTGCCAGCACTGAGCAATTTCTCAAGGTCAAGCGAAATATCGTCACCGTCTGCGCCAGCGCAAATGCATGACAGTGCGGCTCTTGAGCACCATGGCGGCGGCGCTTTAGATTGGTCACGTCAACCCATCGTTGACGACGCTCACCGAGAGAGGAACTCCGCCATGGTCAAGCAGCTGCCTTGTCTTCACGCGTCATCCGTTCTCCCATCGCCGGCCCGCCGTGGCGTCCTGCGTGCAGGGCCTGCCCTGGCGCTGACCCTGGCGACCCCGGCCTTGTCCGCACGCGCCCAGCTCGCAAGCGGCGCAGGCTGGTGCGCCACCGGGGCACGGCACCGGCCGGCCCTCCCCCGCGGCCAGCGTCCAGAACTTCTCGGGGTCGACGCTCAGGCTGGTCGTGCGCGCCAGCATCGGTGGCGCGCGGGTCCGCATCCGCGTTTCGAACGAAATGGGCAGTACGGCCCTGCGCATCGGCCGCGCCAGCATCGGCCTGCGCGCAAGCGGGGCCTCGGTGAACGCGGGCAGCCTGCGCGAACTGCGCTTCGGTGGCGCGGCGGCAATCACCATTCCGGCCGGTACGCCGGCCATGTCCGATCCCGTCGACCTTGCCGTGCCCGCCCAGGCCGACCTCGCCGTCAGCCTCTACCTGCCCGGCAGCGCGCCAGGCACGACGCTGCACAACGTTGCGCTCCAGAGCAACTATCTCTCGCCCGGCGGCGACTACAGCACGACCGCCACCATGCCGGTGGCACGGACGCTGGCCTCCTGGCCCTTCCTCACCGAGGTCGATGTCGAGGGAAGCCTGCCGTGCTTGGTCGCCCGGGCGACTCGCTGGTCGACGGCCAGGGCAGCCCCGCCAACACGAACCGGCGCTGGCCGGACTACCTCGCCCGGCGCCTGCAGGCCTCGCTCGGGTCGGCAGGACGCATCGGCGTCGTCAACCGTGGAATCAGCGGCAACTCGATGCTGAAGGACTACCCCACAGCCTTGCTCGCAGGCCGCGCCGCGCTCGAGCGCTTCGACCGCGACGTCCTCGCGACGAGCGGCGTACGCTATCTCGTCACCCTCATCGGCATCAACGACATTTGCTACAGCTCCGGGTCCAACCCGATCCCGGCGAGCGAGCTCATCGCCGGCTACCGCCAACTGATTGCGCGCGCGCACGCACGCGGCGTTGCCATCATCGGCGCTACCCTGCCGCCCTTCGAGGGTTTCGTCTATTACACGGCCGCGCGCGAGGCGGTACGGCGCAGCGTGAACGACTGGATGCGCGCGAGCGGCGAATTCGACGCGCTGCTCGATACGGAAGCGGCATTGCGCGATCCGGCACGGCGTACGCGGCTCCTGGCCGCCTACGACAGCGGCGACCACCTGCATCCGAACGATGCCGGCTACCTGGCGATCGCCAACGCGGTGCCGCTGGCCCCCTTCGTCGCAAGCGGCCTTGTCGCCGGCGAACAAGCCTTCTGAGGGCACCCTTGCCACCGTGGGACGGTGCGGGGTCTGGTGCCCTGCGCCGCCGAACGCCGACTGTCGCGGCCTGCGAATGCACGGGCGCGAGCGCAGGTGTAACAAGCTGTAATTGCAGGCGTCGCATGGACACGGAAAAACTATCATGGCGGGATCAGGAGGACCGTCATGAAAAACTACTCGTTATTATGGGCGCTTGCCACCCTCGCAGGCTGCGCCGCCCTGGCCCGGGTCCCGCCAACTACGGCACCCGCGGCTACGCCCAGGCCGCCGATCCGAACGGCTGGCAGGTCGTGTCCGTGACGCCCGTGCCGCTCGGTACCGGTGCGCGTGCCGGCGATGCCGGCGTCGTCACCAGCTCGAATGTCTTCGTCAACCCGGCACCGGCGCCGGTCGTCGGCGTGCCGGTATATGTGCCTCAGCCAGTCTATCCCGCGCCGGTCTACGAACCGTATTGGTACCCGCCGGTGTCGATCGGGCTGGGCCTGAGTTTCGGCCGCAGCTGGGGTGGTCACCGTCATCGCGGGCATTTCCGCCGCCGTTGAGCCGCGCGCGCGCAGGCAAGCAGGGAGGCCGCATCCATGTGCGGCCTTTTTTTCGTTCGCCTCCGCCGGCTGCGCCCCCGCCACGCGGGTATGCACACGATCATCGCCGGCTCAAGCAGTTCATCCTTGCCATGAGCACATCGAAACGCTCGCGCTACCCCGTCTCTCGCGTTTTCTGGCTCCTCTTCGGCGGCGGGCCTGGTGCGATGAGTCTGTGGGCGGCCTGCAGGGCGACCTGGTGGGCGAATCGGTGATCGGCTGCGGGCTGCTCCTGCTCGGCGTCCAGGGCCTGCTGCGTCCTGTCCTACCGAGCCGCGTCGGGAAGATCGGCAAGGAAGAGATGGCACGCGGGGTGTCGATCGGATAGAACACGCTGCACGGCGCCTGGTCGCTGGCGATGGCGGGCTGCCTTCTTGTCGGGATCGTGCTGAAAACCCTTGTCAGGATGAAAGGGCAACCACCGGGCGCCCTCAGCTCCCTGGTGCGGATCTCGACGCGGCGGCGAGACGCCTGCCTATCCATAGCGCCACCGCGCTGGCGGCCAGCCAGAAAGCGAAGCTCAGGGCCAGCTCGCGCGGCCAGATCTTGTCGTCGCCCAGCAGCGCTTCGGTCAGGGCGACCGAGCCGACCGGCGAGATGGCGGGATAGTCGATCAGGTAAGGCGCCGGCCAGCCGCCAGCGACGGTCGGGCAGCCGGCTTCGCATCCCATGATGTCGGGATAGATAGCGAGCACTACCGCCCCGACGGAACTGCTGGCCAGCGTTGCCATGGCCGCGAGTATGGTCACGGTGAAAACGGTCCGCCAGCGCTTCATTTTTCTCCTTCGCCGGCTATGCCTGGCTGCAGGTGCACGCGCTCGCGCGCACAAATGAGCCTGCAGGCCGTGCGCCGAACGGCTCGCCGCGCGGCGATGCCCGGGCCCCTGGCGTCGAAAAGCGTAGGGGCAGTGTCGCGCCGCCACAAGCTGGAATGACCGCGCTTCCTCACCTTTCAAAGCCCTTGCACAACATACACCGGGTTTTTCCAGGACTCAATTTCCTCAAAGAATTACGTCGCAGATGCCCAACGGATCGTTTGCGTTATCGCAAAATTTGACGAAATTGCCGCTCAAAAAATAGCTTCCCCTTTGTGCCTCCTCTACCCTGTGGGACATATCTTACCCAAAGGCATACATGGACCGCAGCTACCCATCAGTTCGACGCAACATGCAACGACTCCAGCTGCGGCAGCGCGTCATGAAGCTCGTGTCCGCGTGCGCCGCCTGCTGTGCCCTCGCGTTTGGCCTGATGCCCGCGCAGGTGCCGCAGTTGTCGATGGTGAGTATCGGCGCAGGCCCGGCCGTGGAGACGCCGGTAGCTCCCGCCGGCACCCCAGCGGCCAGGCGGCCCGTGTATCGCTACTCGGTCGTACCCGGCGGCGTGGCGGATGCGGCCGAACTTGCGGAAATCGTCCGGAGCGACAAGGTCGTTGCGCTGCACTATGCGGGCTTCGACCCGGGACGCGCGCAGCCGGTGACGGTCTCGGCCGCGCGCGCCGTCTATGTCTCCTATCGAAAAGGCGACCAGGTGTACTGGACGGCCAGGAAGGTCATGCTGCGGCCGGGCGAAATGCTTCTCAGCGATGGCCGTAGCGAGATGCGCGCGCGCTGCGCGAACCGCATCTCGGCCGTTCCGCGCCTGCCGGTCGAGCCGGATGCACCCAAGCCCGAGTCGCTCGACGTCCACGGTCTTCGAAGGGGCCGCCTGGGAAGCCGGCCTCATTGCCCGTGTCCGCACGCCGACGCCAAAGCCCGTTCCGGCCCGTGTCGTCGGCAGGCCGGCGCCACGCCTGTCACTGCCGCCTGCAGGCGGCTTCGACCGCCCGGCGCCGCCGCCGATCCACGGTTACCCGCCGGACATCCAGTTGCTGGCCTCGGTCAGCGCGCCGCCGCTATCCGGGGCAGTCACGGTCGAGCCGCCCGTGGCCTTCATGCCGCCCCCGGCGCTGGACAAGGGCGAGCCGCCGCTCCCCGAGCCAAGCCCGTTCGTGCCGGTTCCCGATCCCGGCCGGCCAGGCCCGCCGTCGAATCCGCCGCTCGACCCGCCGCCGGGGACGGACCTGCCGGAACCCACCACCGCCTGGCTGATGGCTGTCGCCATGGTGGCGATGGTCGCACGCCGCGCGAAGCGTCGGCCGGACGCGGTTCGCTAGGTGCCGCCGAACAGCGTGCCCGCATCGAGGATGGCGTAGGCAATTTCCGGCTTTTCCTGGAGGCGCTTGCGCACTGCGGCCGCCACCGACTGGCGCACTTTCTTGCATAGCCCGGGCTTCTCTTCGAGAACGATGATGATGCCGCGCATCGACCGCACTTCGTTCGGCCCCGGTGCGATGCGCAGTTCGGCCCCGACGTTCTTGCGGATCAAGTCCTGCACATGCTGCAGGTCGGCATAACTGTCGATGCGTTCGATTCGTGCCAGCAGCTTCTGCTCCTGCTTGCGGTCGATTGCCAGCGGACGGAAGTCGCCGCCCGGATCGGCCAGCAGGCGCGCGCGCTCGCACACGCAGGCACCGGGCGGACACTCGGTGCGGATCGGAAACGGCAGGTTCGGCGCGAGCTCACTCATGCCCCCTCTCCCCAGGCGGCGGGTCGGCTGCGAGGCCGGCCAGCATCGCGGCCATGCGCCGGTGGTGCGACCCCTTCCAGAACACCCGCCCGCAAGCGTCGCACAGCGTGAACTCGTGGTGCAGCGCGCGCACCGATTCCGGCAGGCGATCGAGGACGCTGGCCTTGTCGACCGCGCGTAGCGGCAGGTTGCAGTGCAGGCAGAGCGTGAACGGGCGGGCGGTTTCAGCCAGGTCGAAGCGCGCGAACAATTCCCGCAGTTGTTCGTCGGGCGCGATTGCATGCAGGTAGCAGCCGTGCTGCACGCCACGGCGCTTGAGCAGTTCGCGATCGCGCGTCAGTATCACCCGGCCTGATCCGGCTGCAATCGCGACGATCGTGTCGTCCTGGTAGGCATTGTCGTACAGGGTGTCGAAGCCGGCCATGCGCAGGAGGCGCGCCAGCGCGCCAAGGTGGGCGTCGGCGACGAAACGCAGCGGCGCCGGAGGCGGCGTCCGCACACGCTGGACCGGCCCCACGTCGAAGCGGGAAAACCGCGGATACACGGACACCTGGTCGCCGTCGGCAAGCAGCCGGTCCAGTCCGCTCGACTCGCCGTTGACCAGGATCAGCGCAACCTCGGTATGCGGCACGCCCAGTGCCTCGATCATGTGCTTGGTCGTCCCCGCACGCGCGCACGGCGCCGCGAATGCATGTCCGCGGCGCTCCCGTGGCAGGAAATTGCCCAGTTCGTCGTAGAAACGAAATGTCGCCGTCACCCTGGACGGGGCTTGCATCGGGGCCGTGTCCATGGAGGCAGTATTACACGGCCTGTGGCGCCGCGTCCCGGCACGCGTCCAGCACGGCGAGCGCGTTCGGCACGGCCGCGCCGGCCGCGGTGTTATCGAAGATGCACCAGACCTTGCGGCCGGCAGCGCCGTGCACGCGCAGGTCGCGCACCAGCGCGGCCAGGTAGTCGTCCGGATACGACGAATAATAGATGCGCGGCCCGCCATGCAGGCGCAGGTAGATGTCGCTCGTCGTCGGCACGTGCGGGCCGGGCTGGCCGGCCGCCGGGTCGGCGATCACGCGGGTAACGCCGCGCTCGCGCAGCAACTCGGTGGCGTTGTCGCTGAACCAGCTCGGGTGGCGCCCTTCACAGGCGACCATGCAGGCAAAGCGCTCCTGCAGGCGCACGAAGAACTCGCGCGCGCTCTCGTCGTGGAAACCGAGCTTGGGCGGCAGCTGGACCAGCAGGCAGCCGAGCTTGTCGCCCAGCTCGCCCACCTCGCCGGCGAAACGCGCCAGCGGCTCGTCGATATCGCGCAGGGCCGCATCGTGGGTGATCGCGCGCGGCACCTTCACGGAGAAGCGAAAGTCGCGCGGCACGCTCTCGGCCCAGCGCGCATAGGTCTGCGGCCGGTGCGGCTTGTAGAAGGACGAATTGATTTCCACCACCGGGAACACGGCGGCATAACGCTCCAGATGGCTGCCCGCTTCGGGAAAGGCGGCAGCGGCCTCTTTCGGGATATTCCAGCCCGCGCAACCGATCAGCGGCGCGCTACCGGCATGTGCTTTTCTCATTGACGAAGTGGCAAGTAGGGTCGGGCCGATTGTACGCCCGCGGCGCTTGCTGCGGCGCATGCTTGGGGTCGACAGCGATGCGTGCGCTTCGGCGCTGCTTTACTTCAAGACTTGATATGGCACAACAGTACGCACGAGCGGGATCGTACAGTGTTCAAGTTGTGCTCGCGCAAGGACTTCGGCGGGGCGCATGCATCATTCCCAACCGTCTCTTCTTTTCCGGATAGTGCAGGCCACTATGAGTCCCTCCCTGACGCAACAGGTCAGCACCGCTTTGATGCAGTTTTCGAGTCATTCCCGCTTGTACGCGATCAGCGTGGACGATGAAGACAGCAACGGCGCTGCCTCGGACTTGCTCGTCGAAGCATGGGTTGCCGCCGACGAAGTGACCCGTCCTGGTCCAGCTGGCCAAAGACCACGATACTCATCACTTTCACACTCTCGCAGCATTGCTCGCACAAGTGGCAGTGCAATCGGTAGGCAAATCGATCGCGCGCCGTTGGAATGGCGATCTGACCGCTGACCCAGCGAACGTTGCGAGAGCATTTTTGATCCATCCGAAGGCATGCAGTTGGCAGGACAGCTATGTGCTGGCGTGGGCCAAAGCAAACCCGACAAAGGTGCGCCGCGGAGAATCAGCGACCGAAGTAGAGCATTTCATGGAAGAGACCGCTAAGGTCCGCAAGGAGACGATCAAGACATTGGTCGCGGCTAAGGAACAGTCACTGATCTATTTAAGGAAAAACTTCAATGACATTTTTGGCAGGATCTAACGCTATGCGCCTTCGTCAATCATTGATAATCCTTTTGTTATTCTTCCCGCCTTTTTCCGCTGCAGCGCATGTTTCCACACCCACTGAGAAAACAGAACGACTGCACAACGTAGCCAACAGTATTGCGGGCAGGGGTGGCCCCTCTGTTGCGATAAGCGGCGCATCGTTGTCGATAAATGGCACAACAGTCTGGCTTGGCGGCACAATCTCATCATGGATGAAAGTACTGCCCAGCGAGCCGCGATGCACCAAGGCAGGCACAAGCATAACTACCTGTATTTGGGATGAATTCGGCATAACAGTGGGCAGTGACAGGAGGGACCTGACGAAGGTGAAGTTCGTCAACATCCAATTGGGATGGGATGAGTCCGATCAAATGCTGGGGCGCTCATCGTCATCTCCTGCGAAACTGTTTCAAGGCCGTTTGACGCTCGACGGCTTTACATTCGATTCTACAACTTCATTTCGGGATATTGGGATGCGCGCCGATAAACGAAGAGAGTTACGATGTGGGGGTCATTACTGTGGTCATCCGTGGGGGCGTTTCAGCAGTGCTGCGAACTTATCCTTCTGGTTGGATAGCGGGGATGATCTCGGCCATGTGACGGAACTTTCGATCAGTTGCGTGGATACTGATGCTTGCAGAGCACTGATACCAAAAACCACACTGCGGCCCCACTAAAAGGTACTGAATTGGATACGGTTTCGTTAAAGGCGGCATTGCAACGTTGCCGTCCATCTGCTTTGCGCGTTCCCTCATCCCTTCTAGATCTATCCCCTTGAACGACACCTTACTCTTCTTCGGCTGAGTAGAAACGACCATCCCAATCGCTTTTTTCACCGGTCAACTAGACCTGGATGGGTTCCAGTTCAACGCGATGACTGCTTTTCGCGATGTCGGTGTACACGTCAGCAGAAAACGCGAAATGACCCTCGGAAGCCGCTCGTAAAGCCATCTAGTTGGAATATTTAGCAAGGCAGCCAGAGTCGACTTCCGGCTCGATCGCGGCAGTGACGACGGTCGTATTATTATGATGTCTATCAGTTGCCACACTGCGGCGAAGTGCGCATCCCTGGTCCCGAAGCCAGTGCGTCGCGCGCCCGTCGAGGAACAGTGATGTGCGCCTGCCAGCCTATCGCGGTCTAGCTATTCATCTGATCGCTGCCGACGAGGACCACTCCGACGCTCACTACTGCGCACCAGCCAGACCTATCTCGTCAACGCGCAGGCGCACGGAGCACGCGCTGGACGATAGCATGCGCCGACGACATACAATACGGTCAACACAATCGACTGTGCGAGGAGATTCACGTGACCGACCCCATCCACATCGTCTGCCCTCAATGCGAAGCCGTCAATCGCATGGCGCCGGCCCGTTTGACCGACGCCCCCGTCTGCGGCAAGTGCGCCAAGCCGTTGTTTGCGGGACATCCGCTCGACGTTTCCGCAGCCAGCTTCGAGCGTCATATCGCTCGCAACGACATTCCCGTACTGGTCGACTTCTGGGCCGAGTGGTGCGGGCCGTGCAAGATGATGGCGCCGCACTATGCGCGGGCCGCAAGCGCACTCGAGCCGCATGTACGCCTGTTGAAAGTCGATACGGAACGCGCCCAGGAATTGTCCGCGCGCTTTGCCATCCGCAGCATTCCGACGCTGGCGCTGTTCAGAGGCGGGCGCGAAGTCGCGCGCCAGGCTGGGGCCATGGACGCCGGCGGCATCGCAGCCTGGGTGCGCTCCCAGCTATAGAAGTGTGGCGGAATCGGCGCTGACATCCGCGCCCTTGCCCGCGCGCCCAGGGGCCGCGCGCAAGCACGCAGGGGAGCGGAACTGCTCGGGAATCGCTGCTACAATCGGACCGAAGCGGGGTCGTCCCGCAAGGAGAAGCGCATGTCGCAGCAGCTCGTCCTGGATCGCGAACTTGATGACGCCAAGCAGATGGCGCGCATCCTCTACCTGGTACACGGGGCCTGTCTCGTGCTGTCGCTTGGCATGCTCTCCTTCCTTCCGCTCATCTTCAACTACATCAAGCGCGGAGAGACGGCAGGCACCATGGTCCAGACCCACCACAGCTGGATGATCCGCTCCTTCTGGTACTACGTGCTCTGGGTCGTCATCGGCTGGATCCTGATCTTCTCGATCATCGGCCTCCTGTTTGCCTGGGCGGTGTTCCCGCTGGCCATCGTCTGGAAGGCGTATCGTCTAATTCGTGGTTTTTTGGATCTCAACAACAACAAAGCCATGCCGATTTGACGACGTTTTTGCGCATTTCGGCATTTTAGCGGCTAGAATACTTTCCTGATGGCATTATCACTTTTCGGGATGGAATATGAAATCAGTTCAGCAGGAAGTCGACGAGCGCAGCAACCTCACCGGCACCAACAAATTCGAGCTTCTGTTGTTCCGCCTCGGCGGCGACGCCAACGGCGAGCGCAATGAATTGTTCGGCATTAACGTGTTCAAGATCCGTGAGATCGTTGCGATGCCGTCGGTAACCGCCGTGGCCGGATCGCCGCCGCATGTGCTGGGCGTGGTCAACCTGCGCGGACAGATCATCCAGGTGCTGGACCTGCCGGCGATTGCTGGTGTGATCCCGAAGACCGGACTGAACATCATGCTCGTCACCGAGTTCGCCCGCACTACCCAGGCCTTCGCCGTCGAGAGCGTCGAAGAGATCGTGCGCCTGGACTGGAGCCAGGTGATGTCGGCCGAGAAAAGCGCCGGCAGCGGCATGGTCACCAGCATCGCCCGCCTGGAAGGCGAGAACGGCGCGCCCGCCCGCCTGGCCCAGGTGCTCGACGTCGAGACCATCCTGCGTAACATGAATCCGGATACCGGCCCCGAGATCAGCGCCCAGACCGTGGGCGCGAAGATCGCGATCAAGCCGGGCTCGGTCATCCTGGCCGCCGACGATTCCGTCGTCGCACGCGCCCTGATCGAACAGGGCCTGGAGGTCATGGGCCTGCCTTTCGTGATGACGAAGAGCGGCAAGGAAGCCTGGGAGCAGCTGCACCACATCGCCGACGCCGCCGAGTCCGAAGGCAAGAGCGTCTACGACAAGGTTGCCCTCGTGCTGACCGACCTCGAGATGCCCGAGATGGATGGTTTTACGCTTACCCGCAACGTCAAGAAGAACGCGCGCTTCGCCAACCTGCCGGTCGTCATCCACTCCTCGCTGTCGGGCACGACCAATGAAGAGCACGTGAAGAAGATCGGCGCCGACGCCTATGTCGCCAAGTTCTCGGCCGAGGACCTGGCCGCTACGCTGCGCCGCGTGCTGAAGCAGTAAGTCCGGCAGGCTAATACCGGCAAAACGACAAGGCCGCGATACGCTCGCGGCCTTGTCGTTTCGTGTCCCGGTCCGCATGGCACCAGGGCGCCCGCCCGTACGCCTACGCGCCGAGCTTGCCCAGCGCCTGCTCGATATCGGCGATCAGGTCGGATGTGTCTTCCAGCCCGATATTGAAGCGCACCAGCGTGCCCTGCTCCTGCCAGTCGCGCCGGATCGTCCCCATCCGATAAGGCACCACCAGGCTATTGGCGCCGCCCCAGCTGTAGCCTAGTCCAAAAAGTTCAAGGGCGTCGACAAAGCGGTCGGTCTGCGCCTCCGTGTAGCGTGCATCAAAAATCACCGAGAACAAACCGCCCGCCCCGGTGAAATCGCGGCGCCAGTGCTCGTGCCCGGGGCAATCCGGAAAGGCCGGGTGCAGCACGCGGCGGATCTCGGGACGCGCCTGCAGCCATGCGGCCACCTTGCGTGCCGAGGCGTCGTGGGCCTCGAAGCGCAGCTTCATCGTCGGCAGGCCGCGCATGACCAGGTAGGCGTCGTCCGCGCTCACGCCCATTCCCAGGCGCATGTGCGCCATGGCGATGCGGTCATTGATGGCCTTGTCGCGGGTGACGACGGCCCCCATCAGCACGTCGGAGCCGCCCGACTGGTATTTCGTCAGCGCCGTCATGACGATGTCGACGCCGAGGTCGAAGCCGCGCAGCGCGATGCCCGCGGACCAGGTATTGTCGAGCGCCACCAGCACGCCGCGCGCATGGGCTGCCGCGCAGATCGCCGGCAAGTCCGGCACTTCCATCGATACCGATCCCGGCGCCTCGGTCCAGATGAGTTTGGTGTTCGGCTGGATCAATTCGGCAATGCCGGCGCCCACCAGCGGATCGTAGTAGCGCGCACTGATGCCGAAGTCGTTCGACAGCCAGCGCCCCAATTCGCGGTTCGGGTTGTAGACGTTATCGGGCAGCAGGACATCGTCGCCGCTCTTCAACAGGCCGAAGTCCACCATCGAGATGGCCGCCAGCCCCGAGGGCGCCAGCAGGCAGTGGCTGCCGCCTTCGATCTCCGCCAGCCGCGCTTCCAGCGTGAACGTGGTCGGGGTGCCGTGCAGGCCGTAGGTGTAGGCGCTCTTGTCCTTCCACTGGCCGGAGCGCAGGTCCGCCATGTCCTTGAACAGCACCGTGGAGGCGTGGTGGATGGCAGGTGGATAGGCGTCGAAGCCGGTGGGGGGCGTGTAGTCCGTGTGGACGAGGGTGGTCTGGAGGGATTTCTTGGGCATGGCGATGTCGGGCGGAAGGTGGCGAGCAAACAGGCGGCTCGACCACTGCGTGACGCAGCGGCCCGGGAAGCCTGTAGCCGTACTATACCGCGTCAGGCCGCAAGCCCACGCCACCCCTTGATTTCGGTTTTACCCGTTCCCGCCTCGGCTGCCCGTCGAGGCGCGGCCTCAACGAGCACGCAAGCCTACAGCATCACGCCAGGCTGGCCCAGAGGTCGTGCGCGTCCGCCTTGGTGACGACAACATCGGCGAACTGGCCGACCGCCAGCTTGGCCTTGCCGGGAACGAGCGAGCGCTTGATGTGGACGACGCCGTCGATTTCCGGCGCGTCCGCGGCCGAGCGTCCGATCGCCTCGCGCGCGTTGACTTCGTCGATCAGCACGCGAATCGTCTTGCCGACCTTGGCCTGCAGGCGCTTGAGCGAAATTTCTTCCTGCAGCAGCATGACGCGGGCGCGGCGTTCTTCGCGCACTTCCTGCGGCACCGGATTGGCCAGCTCGTTGGCGGTCGCGCCTTCGACTGGCGAGTAAGCGAAGCAGCCCAGCCGGTCGATCTGCGCTTCACGCAGGAAGTCCAGCAGGTATTCGAATTCTTCTTCCGTCTCCCCGGGGAAACCGGCGATGAAGGTCGAACGGATGGTGAGGTCCGGATTCATCTTGCGCCATGCCAGGATGCGGTCGAGGTTTTTCTCGCCACTGGCCGGACGCTTCATGCGCTTGAGCACATCCGGATGGGCGTGCTGCATCGGGATGTCGAGGTAAGGCAGCACGTGGCCGTCGCCCATCAATGGGATGACCTGGTCGACGTGCGGGTATGGATAGACGTAGTGCATGCGCACCCAGGCGTCGTACTGGCGCGCCAGCTGGCCCAGGGCTTCGGTGAGCTGGGTCATGTGCGTCTTGATCGGGCGGCCGTTCCAGAAACCGGTGCGGAATTTCACGTCCACGCCGTAGGCACTGGTGTCCTGCGAAATGACCAGCAGTTCCTTGACGCCGGCCTTGAACAGGTTCTCGGCCTCGATGAGCACCTCGTGGATCGGGCGCGATACCAGATCGCCGCGCATCGACGGGATGATGCAGAAGCTGCAGCGGTGGTTGCAGCCCTCGGAAATCTTCAGGTAGGCGTAGTGCTTGGGCGTGAGCTTCACGCCGTGGTCGGGAACCAGGTCGATGAAGGGATCGTGCGGCTTGGGCAGGTGCAGGTGCACCGAGTCCATGACTTCGGCGACCGCGTGCGGACCGGTCACGGCCAGCACCTTCGGGTGCACCTTGGTGATGATGTCCTGGCCCGAGGCGTCCTTCTTGGCGCCCAGGCAGCCGGTAACGATCACCCGGCCGTTCTCGGCCAGCGCCTCGCCAATGGCATCGAGCGACTCCTGCACCGCGGCATCGATGAAGCCGCAGGTGTTGACGATCACCAGGTCCGCGCCATCGTAGGACTTGGCGGTCTGGTAGCCTTCGGCGCGCAGCTGGGTCAGGATCTGTTCGGAGTCGACCAGCGCCTTCGGGCAGCCGAGCGAGACGAACCCGACCTTGGGCGCTGCGCCCGGCGCGACGGCGGGGAGGACCAGCGGCGCGGCCGAAGCGGCGGCCGGGACTGCTGCGGGAGCGTCGGCGGATGCGACAGGAGCGGGATTGCGGCGGAGTTCGAGCATGGGCGGAGAGCGTCAAAAGATTCTGGGCAATCCGCGATTGTACCCGAAGCGGGGCGGGCAAGACACCAGTGGGGGCGGTTTGGCGCCCGCACTGGGCGAATCCACAACGGATTCGCACGGTGGGGAACACGGGAAAGTGAGCGGTCCGCGAGCGCATGACCGCGTGGAGTCGGGGACTCCACCCTAGGGCCGCAGGAAATGCCTCGGAAATACAGCTGCGACAACCGCGCCGGGAGCAGCGGCAGGCGCTGCCGCCGGCCACCCTGCCCTTACTTCTTGTCGGTCGGCGCAGGCGGGAACGGGAAGGCGGAAAACAGCACCTTGCTCTGGTTCTGCATCTGCTCCTGCATCTGCATGAACAGGTTCTTGCTCTGGTCGATGTAGTTGTTCATCATGCCCTGCATCATCGGGCCCTGGACATTCATGAACTGGGTCCACATTTCCGGGCTGAAGGGCTTGCCTTCAAGGGCACCGGCGGCATTGCTGGTGAACTTGTTCTGGATATCGGTGAACGCCTGCACGTTCTTTTCCAGGTAAGAACCCATCATGCCCTGCATGGCATGGCCGTAGTAGCGGATGATCTGCGCCAGCACCGCGCTCGAGAACATCGGCGCACCGTTCGCCTCTTCTTCCAGGATGATCTGCAGCAGGATGCTGCGGGTCAGGTCCTCGTTGGACTTGGCGTCGACCACGGTGAACTCGTCGGCGTCAAGGACCAGTTGCTTGACGTCCGTCAGGGTGATGTAGGAACTGGTCTGGGTGTCGTAGAGACGACGGTTCGGGTACTTCTTGATCAGGCGCTCGGTACTGTTTTTTGCACTACTCATCTCAAGTTCCATAGGTTGCGCGAGGCTTCGTGGGCACGCGCTTTGTACATGATTCGATGCAGGCGCGCCAGGCTCCTGCGGTCTCCAATGCTGCCCTACAGCACCGGCAAGGCGGAAAATACCATGTCGGCAGTGCAGGTGCAGCAATTATCGGTTTTACCACCCATTTTATTTTCAAGCAAGATCAGCACGCGTGCAGCCGCCCTCAGTCGGCACGCGCCTTGACGTAGCGCCCCGGCGCCGGCTCCGACGGCAGGTACTGCTCGTTGCCCGGCTGGCTCGGTGCCGGCACCTCGGCGCCGCCGTTCTCCTGCAGGAAGCGCGCCCATTCCGGCCACCAGCTGCCCTTCTGCTCGACGGCGCCGGCGAACCAGTCTTCGGCCGTACGCGCGCGGCTCTTGCCGTTCTTGTCATTGACCCAATAGCTGCGCTTGTTTTTCGCGGCCGGGTTGATGACGCCCGCAATGTGGCCGGATGCGCCCAGCACGAAGCGGTTGGCCTTGGCCTTCTTCGGGTTGAGCAGGTTCATCGACGCGAACGCGGCCTGCCACGGCACGATGTGGTCTTCTTTCGAGCCGTAGATGAAGACCGGGCAATCGATGCGGCCCAGGTCCACCGGCACGCCGCAGACCGTCAGCTTCCCCGGCACTTTCAGCTTGTTCTCGAGATAGGTGTTGCGCAGGTACCAGCAGAACATCGGTCCTGGCAGGTTGGTGCTGTCGGCATTCCAGTACAGCAAATCGAAGGCCGGCGGCGTCTTGCCCTTGAGGTAGTTCTGCTGCACGTAATTCCACACCAGGTCGTTCGGACGCAGGGCCGAGAAGGTGGTTGCGAGGTCGCGTCCCGGCATGATGCCGCCCTTAGCCAGATTCTGCTCGCGCAGCGCCACCTGTGCTTCGTCGACGAAGACCTCGAGCACACCCGTGTCGGAAAAGTCCAGCAGGGTCGTCAGCAGCGACAGGCTGGCCGCCGGCTGCTGGCCGCGCGCGGCCAATACCGACAGCGCGGTCGCGGCGATGGTGCCGCCGACGCAGAAGCCGAACACGTGCGCCTTGTCCTGGCCGCTGATCTCGCGCACCACGCCGATCGCCTCGATGGCGCCGCGCTCGACATAGTCGTCCCAGGTCAGCGCGCCCATCGACTTGTCCGGGTTACGCCAGGACACCATGAAGACGGTATTGCCCTGCTCGACCACGTAGCGCACCAGCGAGTTGTCCGGCTGCAGGTCGAGGATGTAGAACTTGTTGATGCAAGGCGGAATCATCAGCAGCGGCACGGCGCGCACGGTCGGCGTGGCCGGGCTGTACTGGATCAGCTGGAACAGCTCGTTCTCGTAGACCACCTGACCGGGCGTCGTGCCGACATTCACCCCCACCTCGAAGGCCGACTCGTCGGACTGGGAAATACGGCCCTTCTGCATGTCCGCCAGCATGTTCTGCAAGCCCTTCGTCAGGCTTTCGCCCTTGGTCTCGAGGATCTTGGCCTGGACTTCGGGATTGGTCGCCAGGAAGTTCGCCGGCGACATCGCGTCGACCATTTGCTGCACGGCGAAACGGATCTTCTGGCGTTCGCGCGGGCCCGCCTCGACGGCGTCGCTCAATGCCAGCAGGAAGTCGGCGTTGAGCAGGTAGGATGCGGCCGTAAAGGCCGGGAACGGGTTGGCGGTCCACTCCGAGGACGAAAAACGCTTGTCGTGCAAGGCCGGCGTCTTGCCGGACATCAGGTCCTGCCACAGGCGCGCAGCCTTCTGCAGGTAGTCATTGCGCAGTTCTTCCACGCGTTGCGGCGCGATGCCGACGTTGAAGTCCTTCAGGACGCCCGCGAGCGGATTGGCCGCGGTGCCGTTGAAGCCTTCCACGGCCGGCATCTTCAGCCAGCCTTGCCAGGCGGCGGGATCGGTGAACTGGTTCATCCAGGTGGCGGCAACAGCTTGGGGGTCGGGCATGTTCATGTCGGCATCCGTTAGAATCGGTTATGAGCTGAAATGCTAGCTGAAATAGTTACTTGAAACGAGCAACCGGAGAAACGCATGTGGATCGTCGCAATCGGCTGGGGCTATGTCGTGATCCTGATGGCGGCCACGGAAAGCTCGATAATTGCCGGAATTATGACTTTTTTCGGCTATGGCGTGTTGCCCTTGTCTATACTTTTTTACCTCACCGGCGGCGCGCGCCGGCGTGCGCGGCACGAGATGGCGGCGCGCCAGCAGCTGGCTGCCGAGGCTGGCGACACCGCTCCAGCGGCCGCCGAGACGGGCCCGCAAGCGCCAGGCAATACCGCGAACTAGACAGTATTCGCGTGCGAATGCAGCCCTGGAATGCAGGCCTATTTGAGCCAGATCAAACTCGCCTGGCGGCCAGTCACGCCATCGCGCCGGTACGAGTAAAAGCGGCTCGTTTCCGTGGCGGTACAGTGCACGCCACCAGCCACGCTCATTACCCCGTCGCGCGCCAGCATCAGGCGTGCCAGCGCGAACATGTCCGCCAGGTACTTGTGCGCGTTCCCGGGGTGGCGCCGGAAGGCAAAACCGACGTCCTGGCCGGGCAGCGCCGCGGCAAAGGCATCGAACACGTCCTGGCCCACTTCAAAGGCGAGCGGACCGATGGCCGGCCCCATCCACGCGGTAATCTCTTCCGCCCCGGCCGCGCGCATCGCCGCCACTGTCTGGCCCAGCACGCCGCCCGCCAGGCCGCGCCAGCCGGCATGGGCCGCACCCACCACGCGCCCCGCCCGGTCGGCGAACAGCACCGGCAGGCAGTCCGCCGTCAGGATCGCGCAGACCACGCCTGGCGTGGTGGCGATGCTGGCGTCACCGGTGCGGGTCGGCTGGCCGGGCCCGACCGTCGATGCATCGACCACGTCGGCGCCGTGCACCTGGGCGATCCAGGCCGGCCGGCCCGGCAACCAGGCTTGCAGGCGGGCGCGGTTTTCTGGACCAGCGCCGGGTCGTCGCCGACGTGCAGGCCGAGGTTCAGCCCTCCGCCGCCAAGGCCGTCGCCGTAGGGGCCGAGCGAAACCCCGCCGCAGCGCGTGGTGGCCAGCGCGCCGATGTTGCCGGGGGCGTCGGGCCAGTCCGGCACGATCAGCTGCGCCGCGTCCGGGGTCTGCTCCATCACGCCGCTTCCGGCTCGGCGATGCCGGCGCGGGCGATCAGCTCGGCGAAGTCCGGGCCAGCGGCACCACCCACTCGCATTGCTCGCCGGTGGCCGGATGCACCAGCCCGAGGCGGCGGGCCTGCAGTGCCTGGCGGTGGAACACCGGGCTCAGGTGCGTCTTGCCGTACACCGAGTCGCCCACCAGGCCGAAGCCGATCGACAGCATGTGGACGCGGATCTGGTGGGTGCGGCCCGTCTCCAGGCGGCACTGCACCAGGCTCACCGGACGGCGATCGAGCATGCCTTCGGCGATGCGCGTGTAATGCGTGATGGCCGGCTTCGCGCCCAGGCTGGTCGAGACCGCCATCTTGGTGCGCTCCTTCGGATGCCGTCCCATCGGCGCGTCGATCGTGCCCGACAGCTGTGGCGTACCCCATACCAGCGCGAAGTACTCGCGCTTGACGGTGCGCGCCTGCAGCTGGCGCACCAGGTCGGTCTGGGCCGCCAGGGTCTTGCCCACCACCATCAGGCCGCTGGTATCCTTGTCCAGGCGGTGCACGATGCCGGCGCGCGGCACGGAACCCAGCTGCGGCGCGTGGTGCAGCAGGCCGTTGAGCAGCGTGCCGGACCAGTTGCCGGCGCCTGGATGCACGACCAGGCCGGCCGGCTTGTTGATCACGAGGATGTGATCGTCCTCGTAGACGATGTTCAGGTCGATGGTTTCCGGGGCAAACGCCGTGTCCTCGGGCGCCGGCTGCGGCGTGACGACGATCGTTTCGTCGCCATAGGCGGTATCCTTGCCGCGCGCCGGCTTGCCGTCGACCAGCACGTGGCCGCCGTCGAACCACAGCTGCAGGCGGCTGCGCGAGAACTGCGGCACGAGGCCGGCGACCACTTTGTCCAGACGCTGGCCGCAGGCGGAGGCGTCCAGGTGCAGGCTGATCGGAGACAGGTCGATGCCGCTGGCAAGGGCGGCGACTTCAGGAAACTCGACATCGATTTCATCGTCGAAATCAGGGTCGAGGGGCAAATCCGCCGAATTCGGCGCAGGAGTTAATATCACGTCAGTCCCATCGGCTATAATCAGCCGTTCGTTGAATCTCGGTAAAACTTTTCTGCAAAAAGCTATGCAAAAAAAACTGTTGGTGGTAGTGGCTACGAGTGTCTTGCTGGGTCTGTCGGGTTGCGGCATTTTGCCGGAGGCGTCTGACGAGACCAAGAAGTGGTCGGCGGAGAAATTATACGCTGAGGCACGCGACGAGATGGGCGCCGGCCAATACGAGAGCGCAATCAAACTGTTCCAGCGCCTCGAATCGAACTATCCGTTCGGCACCTACGCCACTCAGGCGCAGATGGAAATTGCCTATGCCCATTACAAGGCCCAGGACCAGGCGGAGGCCCTCGCGGCCGTGGAGCGCTTCATCAAGCTGCACCCGAATCATCCGCAGGTGGACTACATGTACTACCTGCGCGGCCTGATCAATTTCAACGACCAGATCGGCTTCCTCTCCGTGATCTATTCGCAGGACCCGACCGAGCGCGACCCGAAAGCGACCCGCGAAGCCTTCGCAGCGTTCAAGGCCCTGGTCGACAAGTTCCCGAACAGCAAATACGTGCCCGATTCCGTCGCGCGCATGAATTACCTGATCAATGCGATGGCTTCGTATGAGGTGCACGTGGCGAATTACTACTATCGCCGCGGCGCCTACCTGGCAGCCCTCAACCGTGCGCAGAATACCGTCGCCGACTACAGCGAATCGCCGGCACGCGAGGAAGCGCTGTTCATCATGATGCGTTCCTACGACAAGCTCGGCATGTTCGAGCTGCGCGACGACACCCAGCGCGTCTTCCAGCGCAACTACCCGGACAGCCGCTTCATCAATCCGAACGCCCGGGGCGAAGCACCGTGGTGGCAGTTCTGGGCGAAGTCCGGGCCGAAGGCGGCGCCGAAGGATGCGGTGCAATAAACAAATACCCGCGCCTGGCGCGGGTTTTTTGTGTCCCTACGCCTCGACCTTGCGGCGGAACATCCAGCTGCGCCCGCTCGATGCCTCCGGCACGAACGCATACCCGTCGACGTCGAACGCCTTCAGCGCTTCCACCTCAAGGATGCCGTTCTCGATCGCGTAGCGCGCCATCATGCCCCGTGCGCGCTTGGCGTAGAACGAGATGATCTTGTACTTGCCGTTCTTCCAATCCTCGAACACCGGCGTGACCACGGGCACGTTCAGGAGCTTCGGCTTGACCGCCTTGAAGTATTCTTCCGAAGCCAGGTTCACCAGCGCGCTGGACCCAAGCCGTGCCAGTTCCGCATTCAGCGCGGCGGTGATGGTTTCGCCCCAGAAGGTGTACAAATCCTTGCCACCCGGGTTGGTCAGCTTCGTGCCCATTTCCAGGCGATAGGGATGAATCAGGTCGAGCGGGCGCAGCAAGCCGTACAGGCCCGACAGAATGCGCAGGTGGCGCTGGGCAAAAGCAACCGCCTCCGGCCGCAGGCTGCGCGCGTCCAGTCCGGCATAGACGTCGCCATTGAAAGCCATGGCAGCCTGGTAGCCGTCGTCATGGTCGCGCGTCCAGCTGGCATAGCGCGCCACATTCAGACTAGCGAGCTGGTCCGAGATGTGCATCAGGTCGCCTACCTGGCCGGGCGACAGGTCGCGCAGTACGCCGATCAGCTGGGCGGCGCGGTCGACGAAATCCGGAAGCGTGTGCTGCGTGGTCGGGCTGGGGGTATCGAGGTCGAGGGATTTGGCGGGCGATAAGACGATGAGCATAAAAACGTGAAGGCGTGACGGTAGCGCAAACAGGCAGTACAACCAAGCGGCGCGACCGCGGTAAGGCCGCCGTCGCACGCTGAATTTAGAACTGAGCAATAATTCCCACATGATACCCGCTTCCGCCCCACCCATCGTCCTCGACACCAATGTCTGCCTCGACCTCTTCGTCTTCCACGACCCGCGCTGGGCGCCGCTGCTGGCCGCGCTCGAGCGCGGCGAAGTCGCGGCCGTGACCCGCGCCGACTGCCGCGATGAATACCGCATCGTGCTGCACTACCCGCACCTGCCGCTCGACGAGGCCAGCCGCGCGCATGCCGCCGAACGCTTCGATGCGCTCGTCGCCCTCGTTGCCCCCGACAGCAAGCCGATCCGGCTGCCCGTCTGCAGCGACCGCGACGACCAGAAATTCCTCGAACTCGCGCGCGATGCCGGCGCCGCCATACTGGTTACCAAGGACAAGGCCTTGCTGAAACTCGGACGCAAGACCCTGCAGGCCGGTCTGTTCCGCATCATGCTTCCCGAGGCCTGGGTCAAGGCGCGCGCAGCGGCCGCGTTGGAATCGTCCACCTCTCATGCCACGGCCGCCCCATGAGCACTCCCGAACTGCAATCGCGCCTGCCCCAGGTAGGCACCACCATCTTCTCGACCATGTCGGCGCTTGCCGTCCAGCACGGCGCCGTCAACCTTGGCCAGGGTTTCCCGGATTTCGGCTGCGATCCGCGCCTGGTCGAGCACGTCGCCGAGGCGATGCGGGCCGGTCACAACCAGTATCCGGTCATGCCCGGCGTGCCGACCCTGCGCGAGGCGATCGCCGCCAAGATCGCCACCCTCCACAAGCACAGCTACGACCCGGGCAGCGAGATCACCATCACCGCCGGCGCCACCCAGGCGCTGACGACCGCCATCCTCTGCTGCGTGCACCCGGGCGACGAGGCGATCGTCATCGAGCCGGCCTACGACAGCTACGCGCCCGCGGTCGCGCTCGCCGGCGGCACCGTGGTGCCGGTGGAAATGGAAGTCGGGGAGGCCGGCTACAGCGTGCCCGGGACAAGGTGGCAGCGGCAGTCACCGCCCGCACGCGGCTGATCGTGATCAACTCGCCGCATAACCCGACCGGCTCCATCCTGCGCCGCGCCGACCTCGACCGCCTGGCCGCCATCGTCGACGGCACCAGGATCCTGCTGCTCTCGGACGAAGTCTACGAGCACATGGTCTACGACGGCGAGCAGCACCTGTCGGTGGCGGGCCACCCGCAACTGGCCGAACGGGCGTTTGTCGTCTCGAGCTTCGGCAAGACTTATCATGTCACGGGCTGGAAGGTCGGCTACGTGGCCGCGCCGCGCGCGCTCATGCTTGAATTCCGCAAGGTGCACCAGTACAACGTGTTCACGGTGAATACGCCGATGCAGCACGGCCTGGCGCACTACATGGCCGACCCCGAGCCTTACCTTGGCCTGGCCGCGTTTTACCAGAAGAAGCGCGACCTGTTCCGCGCCGGCCTGGCCACGACCCGCTTCACCCTGCTGCCGGCTGACGGGACCTATTTCCAGTGCGTGCGCTATGACGCCATATCGAGCCTGCCGGAAGCGCAGTTCGCGCAGTGGCTGGCGGCGGAAGCGAAAGTCGCTGCGATTCCCGTCTCGGCTTTCTACAGCAGCGCACGCGAGTCGGGCATCGTGCGCTTCTGCTTTGCCAAGAACGACGATACGCTGCACGAGGCATTGATGCGGCTCGCAGACATCCGGGTGCCTTGACGCGGAAGCATCCTCTTGACATGGCGGCCTGACAAGATCCGCGCAGGGTATACTCGTGACGTGCAGCAATTTCCGATGTCGGAACCCTGCCACCCGCGAGAACCGCCATGTTGACCCTGCCTGTCGAAGCATTTGTCCCCCAACGTCACCTGTCGGCACAAGAACGCCAGGCATTTATCGCGAAACGGGACCGGCTGTTCGCTTCCTGCACACCCGCCGAGCAGTATTGCCTGGTCAGTCTGGGCCAATGGTGGTGCGGGAGGCGCCAGCGCTTGCTTGCGACGCCGAACATCTTCAGCGAGAGCTATCTCACCGAATTCAAGCGCCGTCATTTTCCCTGGTCGGGAATCAAGCCACGCATCGGCGTGCGCGTACTTGCGGCAACGTCTGTAAAGATCGCGGCCATGGAAAAGTGGCATGGCCAGAGACTGCAGGCTGCCTTCGTCGCCCAGCTGGAAGCCATGCGCCGTCGTGGCGAGCACGAAGTCGTCATGGGGGTCGCCAACTATCTCCGTTCCCTGCCGGTCGAGTTCAATACGAACGGCTCTCCTTCCCTGGCGAGGCAGCTGGAGGAAATGGTCAACAGCTGTGCGCAGGATGCGACCGTCGACCCGAAAAAACGCATTGCCAGCCTGATCCGCACTCTGCAGGCAAGGTCCATCGGGTTCGACGGGGAACTGCGTGCCCACGTCTGGAAGATCCTGCTCGAGGTGGCCGAACAGGATCTGGCGGCAGCCGCACGGTTGGTCGACACCCACTGGCAATCGAAAGACTCCCTCCCCGTCCTCATGACGCTGCATCTGCACGGGAACCCAGGGCTCGCGCTGTGCCTCGCCCTCGCTTTCCAGGCCCACCGTCCCGAATTCGCCGCCGACATGATGGAGACATCCATCCAGGAATCGGTCTTCATGCTCGCGAAATGCACGGCCGCCGAGCGCGACCCGCTTGCCCAGTCGATCGATGCATCCTGCCGCACGCTGGCTTCCTGGACTGACATGCTCCGGTCCGGGAGCGCGGCCGCTGCGCTGCAGGCCATTCGCTGCCTGCTGAGGCATGGCAACCCGGAAGACGACTATTGGCCCCAACTCGGCCGTTTCGCGCTCGACATCTTGCAAGGCCTCGCTCCGGATGGCCGGCGGACACACGTGAATATCGGCGTCATGGCCCAGGTGGCGGCATATTCACCCAGCGGGTCGCCACAGGAAGCGGAAGCGCTCGCTTTGTTCGAAGCCTGCGCAACGGAGGCGCTTGCGGTCTCGGAGGAATGGTCCTTCGCCCTCCAGGAAATGTGTTCCGCGCTGGCGTATGCCTCGACAGTCCTGGAAGACAAGGCCATTTCGCTCAGAAACGTCCGGATGACGGTCAATCCAAGCCACCCGCTGCAGCAGATTCTCGAGCGCTGCGTCCAGGCGGCGCTCGACCGGGCAATGGCGCGTACGTCCCACGACGCCCTTGGCTTTCTCGTTTCCTTCACCGCCATGCACTGGAACGAAGCGCTGACCCGCAAACTGCATGGCATCCTGCGCGATCGATTCGCGTATCACATGCCGGCTTCTCTGGCTGCCGCCGGAAAGGCGCTGAAAGCCGCGGCCATGTATCAAAGCTCCCGCCAGGTGGCCGATGAAACATACCGGACCGCGCTTTGGCAGGAGACTTTCGATCTGCTGATTCCCGTTCTCGCACGCGTATCGCCGGGCGATGCGGCCATCGCGCGCGCGGCGATTGGCTACAATCCGCGCAGCGACTACATATAGAAGGATGCCTGGAGCATCTCCGCACGCCGTACAAGGGCAGTTGCCGCTCCCCCGGCAAGGCAGCAAGCCTGGATGGGCCAGCGCATGAACCGTCGTGAGAATCGGATAGCTTTCTATCAACATGCGCTGCTAGAATTCCTGGTTCAACTTCCCGACCAGGACCCATGAAAACCACATCACTGCGCCTCCTTCCGCTACTCGTCGCCCTCAGCTTGCCGCTGGCGGCCTGCAAGAAGACCGCGCCCGCAGCCGACGCGGCGGGCAGCACGCCGGCCGCGACCGACACCGCGAGCCAGGCACCGGCCCCAGCGCCTGCCGCGCCGGCCCCTGCCGCCGCCCAGCCCACCACGCCGGACCTCGCCGACGGCGGCGAGAACCCACCTTTCGACTTCAACACCGTGCCCGAGGCGGGCGGGAAGATCGCGCCCTTCCCGTATGTCGACTACCCGCCGACCGTGCACCAGGCCTTCCAGAGCACCGAAGAGTTGCCGATGGACCGGGTCATGGTCATCCTGGGCGACCACCTGCATGCGGTCGAAGGGCGCGTTGCGACCCGCAGCTTCTCGCCAAGCCACGCCAAGATGTCGGAGCTGGAGATCCGCCGCAACTACGAGAACGCGATGCGCGAGCTGGGCGCAACCAAGGTCAATACCGTGGGCCCCTACGAGGAAGCGCTCTATGGCGGACGCGGAGACGACTACGAGTACAAGATCCGCAGGGCCAAGCTGCTCGTGCCGGACCTGCGCATGTCCTACGACGTCTACCTCGCGCGCAAGGGCGATGCGCGCCACTGGATCGTCGTCATGGCCAACGACAGCACGGTGCGCCTGCTGGCCATCGAGGAAAAGCCGTTCGCCCAGACGGTCGGCTATGTCGGCGCCAACGGGGCGGCGACGCCGGTGACGGCAAGCGGCACGCCCCCGACCGCCGCGCAGCCGGTCGACATCAACGCCATCCCAGTCACCACCGCCGCGTTGCCGTCCTTCCCTTACCTGGCCTACCCGCCGGAATTGAACCAGGCCTTCCAGAGCACCAGAAACAGCCGTTTCGACGCCGTCGGCATCATCGTCGGCAAGGAACTCCGTACGGTCGAAGGCCAGGTCGAGACACGCAGCTTCTCGAACCGCCACGCGAAGATGTCGCAGATGGCCGTACGCCGCAACTACGAAGCGGCCATCAAGGGCCTGGGCGGCGTCAAGGTGAACGCGGTCGACCACAGGGACAAGGCCCTGCTTGCAGCGAACACCAGCAAGGAAGTCAGCGAAACCACGCTGCGCCAGGACAAGCTGCGGGTCGACGACTTCAGCATGTCCTACGACAGCTACCTGGTGCGCACGCCCGAGAAAAACGTCTGGCTGGTCTTGATGACGGGCGAGAGCGATACCCGCCTGCTGGCGGTGGAGGAAAAGGCGATGCAGCAGAGCGTGTCGCTGGTGACGGCCGACACCATGGGCAAGGAGCTCGCCGCGAAAGGCAAGATCGCCCTCTACGTCAACTTCGATACCGACAAGGCGAGCATCCGCCCGGACGGCAAGCCGACCGTCGATGAAATCGCGAAACTGTTGAAAGGCGACCCGAGCCTGAAGCTGGCCATCGAAGGCCACACCGACGACAGTGGCAACGCCGCGCGCAACCTGGATCTGTCGCGCCAGCGCGCCGACAGTGTGGTGCAGAGCCTGGTGGCGGCCGGCATCGACGCCAGGCGCCTGCGCGCCGCCGGACATGGCGCTACGAAGCCGCTGGCCGACAACAAGGAGGAAGCGGGCCGTGCGAAGAACCGCAGGGTCGAGCTGGTGAAGATCTGAGGGTCGGCGTTCGCTGACCTCTACCCTGGGCGGCCGCCAGGCCCCCAGGGACGGCGTGCGCCCAACCGCAAGACGCCAGGCGGGACGGGGCGACTTCGCCGGAGGTCTTATTGGGGGCTTACCTGTGCAAGCTTGCGCTCGACGAACGCTTGCAGCTCGGGGTTCAGGGTACCCAGGCTGCTCGCGCGCCGCAAGGCGTCGGCTGCCTCGGCGTTGCGCTTCTCGGCCTGCAGTGCCAGCCCCAGGCCCATCCACCACACGGCATTGTCCGGCGCGCTACGCAAGGCGGTCTGGTACTGATCGGCCGCTTCGCGGTAGCGTCCCTGGCGCTGCAGGGCGCCGCCCAGGAAGGCGTGGTACTCGCCCTTGCCCGACGCGTAAGGGAGCGTGCGCAGCAGCGTGTCGATGCCTGGCTGGCCACGCTCGATCTGCAGGCGTGCCAGCAGCATGGCCATGGCCGGCTGGCGCGGGTCCAGCGTCAGGGCCTGCTGCAGCTGGACCATCGCTTCGTCCTCGCGCTTGGCTTCGATCAGGAGGCCTACCAGGGTCTGGCGCGCCGCCTCGTGCTTCGGATTGTTGCGGAGCACGGCCTGGAGGCCGGCGATGGCTTCGCTGACGCGCCCATCCTGCAAGCTGCCAAGGGCGCGGCGGTAAGCATTCTCGCTGGCCTGGTTGCTCGTTTCGATGCGGCCCTCGCCTGCAAGCGCCGGTCCGCTGGCGGCGGGCGTCACGGCGCGTGGGGTGGCCGGGAGGCGCGTGCCTGCGGCCGGTTTTGCCGCGCCACGGTGAGCGCTGGCCGTCCGGGGAGGCTTGCTCGTCGTCGCGGGCGCCGCCGCGGTGTCGCCCGTTGAAGCAGTCGCCGCTGGCGCGGTATCGGCTGCGACAGGTTCGGTTGCGGCCGCCGGCGCGGCTGGCGGCGCCACCTCGGCGACCGTCACCGGTGCCTGCGGAACAGGTTGTGACGGCGGCAAGGGCTGCACGTCATACGTCTTGCCTTTGAGCGGTAGCACATACCAGGCGGTGGCACCCATGGCCAGCACCATGACCGCCGCCGCGATCGCGGCGACCCGCAGTGCGGGCATGGGGGCGCCGCCCCGCGGTACAGGCTGGATCTCGTGGGGCATCTCCTCGCTGCGCGCCTTGCCGCGCGCATCGAGGTCCTGCAGCATCTTGTTTATCAGGCTCATCGTACAAAAGTCCAGGCTATGCCGGCCGCGGTGCTGGCCATCGCGGCGCCGACCAGCCAGCGCCAGAAGGAACGCTGGGTCGCGATGGTGTCGCGCGCCGCCGCGTTGACGTGTGCCGCTTCCACCTGCTGCCGGCCCTGGCCATAGCAGAGCATCAGCGCTTTGTGCGCGAGGATGTTCACCAGGCGCGGAATGCCGCCGCTGGCGCGGTACAGGCGATCGATGGCGCGGCGCGAAAACAGGCGCGCGCCGGGGTAACCGGCCACGCGCAGGCGGTGGGCCACATAAAAGTCGAGGTCATCGCGGCCAAGCGGACCCAGGTGGTAGTGAAAGGTGATGCGCTGGGCCAGCTGGCGGATCGATTGCAGTGCCAGCTTGCGGTTCAGTTCCGGCTGGCCGAACAGGACGATCTGCAGCAGCTTGCGCTTTTCGGTTTCCAGGTTGGTCAGGAGGCGCAGCGCCTCCAGGCTTTCCACGGGGATCGCCTGCGCTTCGTCCAGGCAGAGCAGCACGCGCTTGTCCTGGCCAGCCAGGGCCACGAGCCGATGGGTGATCGATTTCAGCAGCTGGTGCTGGTCGACCTCGCGCTCGAGCACCAGGCCCAGCTCGTCGGCGAGCGCCAGCATCAGCGTGCGCGGCTCGAGCAAGGGGTTGGGGATGTAGGCGGTGACGAAATCGTCGCCCAGGGTCGCCATGAATTTGCGGCACAGCAGCGTCTTGCCGGTGCCGACTTCGCCCGTGATCTTGATGAAGCCCTCGCCGCTGCGCGCGGCCACCAGCAGGGTGTTGAGCGCCTCCTGCGAGCGCGGACTGCCGAAAAAGAAGCTCGTGTCCGGCGTGATGCCGAACGGCAGTTCGCGCAGGCCGAAGTGCGCTGCGTACATTACTTGCGCTCCCCGCTGCGGGTATCGAGCGTGCGCGGATCGAGCTCTTCGATGCGGCGGCTGGTGTCGAGCAGGTCCTGGCTCCAGTTGTTGGCGCTGTCGACGATGGTCGGCTTGATCAGCACCACCAGCTCGCGCTTCTGGTTGACCTTGTTCTTGTTGCGGAACAGGCTACCCAGCACCGGCACGCGGCCCACGCCCGGCAGCTGGCTGGTGTCGTCGGTCGAGGCCTGGCGCATCAGGCCGCCGATGGCAACCACCTGGCCGTCCTGGCCGCGGACAATGCTGTCCAGTTCCGAGGTCGCCGATGCGGCCAGCGGCAGCGTCAGCGAGCCGGCCGAGCCGAGGTTGATGCCCTTGGTGATCGTCGTCACCTGGCTGACCGATGGGTGCACGTGCAGCAGGATGTTGCCGCGGTCATCGATCTGCGGCGTCACGTCCAGCACCACGCCGGAGAAGAACGGGGTCAGGGTCACGCTCGGGGTCACCGTGTTGCCGGCGGCCGTGGTGTTGGTGGTCGTCGTCACGCCGGTCACGAAGAATTCGTCGGTCCCGATCTTCAGCACCGCCTTCTGGTTGTTGACGGCGGCGATGCGCGGGCTCGAGAGCACGTGCACGGTGCCCTGCGCTTCCAGCAGCGAGATCAGCGCTGCAAAATTATTCGACTGGAAGGCGAAACCGAACAGCGCGCCGGCAGCATTGGCCGCGTTCGACAGCGAGAAGCCGGTGCTGGCCGCCAGGCCGCTGCCGTTGCTGATCACGGGCGGCTGGCCACCGTTGAAGGGCAGCGGCTGCAGGCCGGCGCCCGGCGCGATCAGGCCGGTAGCAACGCGGTTGCTGTTGGAGTGGCCGATCGACGAGAAACTGGCCCAGTTGATGCCGCTCTGGAACTGGTCGTTGAGTTCGACTTCGAGGATTTTCGCTTCCAGGATCACCTGGCGGTCCACCGCCAGCTGGGTGGCCTTCAGGTACATGTCGACGTTGCGCAGTTCTTCCGGCATGGCGCGGATCACGAGCACGCCCGACTGCGGGCTGACGACGACGCTGCGCCCGCCCTCTTTCGAACCGACGATGGCTTCGATCGACGATTTCAGGTCGGTCCAGAATTCGTTGTTCGACAGCGTGTTGACGTCGGTGCTGTCCACCTGGGTCTGGTTGCCGCCGTTCTGGCCGCCCGGACTATTCTGGTTTCCGTTCGGCTGGTTGCCCTGGCCGCTGCCGCCGCCACTGTTGCTGCCGCTGCCGGTGGTGCCGACACTGGCGACCGTGGTCGAGCTCACGCGCAGGTTCGAGCTGCCGCGGCGGCTGCCGATCAGGTAGTTCACGTGGAACATGCGCGTCTGCATGGTCAGCGGACGGATGGTGATCCGGGTGCCGTCGATGCGGTAGTCGTAGCCGTACATGTCGCGCACGGCATCGAGCGCCTCGACCAGGGTCACGTCCTTCAGGTTGGCGCTGATGGTGCCGGCCACGTCGGGATGGACCAGCATGTTGTAGCGGGTGCCGGCCACGATCGAGCGGAAGAAGTGCTGCGCCGGCACGTTGTTGAAGGCGACGTTGAAGCGCTCCTCCAGGGCCGGGCGGGCCTTCGGTAATTCCCCGGCCAGCGCGGCGGCGGGCGGCAGCAGCGCATTGGCGACGGCATCGTCGGCGGGTGCGGCGCCACGGCCGGCCGCGCCTGCGGTGGCCACTTCCTGCTTGATCTTGTCGTAGGTGGCATGCGGCGGCGTGCTCTGGCAGCCGGACAGCAACAGCGCCGTGCTTGCGGCCAGCGCCAGGAGGGTGGGTTGTCGCATCGTTGTTCTCGTTCCCGTCATTCGTGTCGTACTCGTTCGACGCCGGCGGAGCGTGCAGCTCCCGCGGCCGGCGCGTGCAGTGTGAGGACCTGGCGCGCACGTCCGCGCCTAAGTTCCACTTCGTTCGCATCGATGCGCGCCACGCGGGCGCCGCGCACCAGGTCGCCCACGCGCACGGTCTCGCCGTCGATCACGGCGACATGGCGCCCGCCGGGCTGGCGCGCGATCAGCACCGATTGCAGCTGCGGCGCGCGCTGGACGGGCGCGGCGGCTATCGCCCGCGCCGTACCCTGCCCCGCCATCAGGCTGGCCGGCGGCCGGGTCGGATCCTGCAGCGGCTGGGCCGCGGCATGGCCGGCCAGGAGCGCGAGCGACAGCGCCGCACCGTGTCGGGCAATGGTCTTCACAGCTTCATCCATTTCGCATCCAGGCTCAGGGTGTACAGGGTCAGCGTCAGGCGCGAATCCGGCCAGGTTTCCGCTTCCAGCTGCGCACGGCCCCAGAACAACTGGGTCGGCATCGCCTCGAGTGCGGCCATGTAGCCGATCATGTCGAGGTAGTTGCCGCGTACCGTCACCTCGACGCCATGACGATACAACAAGTCCGCAGGCTTGGCCGCCGCGTTCGGCGCCGTTACCGCATTCGCATCGACAGGGGCCGCGGCTGCGGCCGGTGCAACACCACGGGCCGCGTGCAGCACCGACTCCACCGGCAAGGTGCGCATCGACACCAGCTGCAGCCTGCCGTTGGCACGCAGGATCTGGTCCAGCAGCGGCGCCATGCGCTCGGGCGCCACCAGGCCGTTCTGCATCGCGCGCAGGGCCTCGGCCAGCGCGATCGTCTGGGCGCGCACGGTGGCGATGCGGGTGCGCGTGGGCGCGTCCGGGTCGACCTGGGCCGCTTCGATCTTCTGGCGGATCTCGTTGTCGATGCCTTCGATGTTGTTCTGCTGCTGGACGATCTGACCGCGCAGCTGTTCCTGCCTGGCGAACATGGGTTTCAGGCCGAAGAAATACATCAGGAAGACGACACTGGCGGCCACCGCCGCGAACAGCAGCACGCGTTCGCGCAGCGTCAGCGCGTCGATGCGCGCGCCCAGGGCAATCAGGCGTTCTTTCATGGCTTGGGCGCCTCCGGGGTCGACTGCAGGCTGAACTCGACGTACGGTGCCGGCACGCTGGTAACGGCGCCGCTGGCGTCGCTGCGGGAAGTAGGCGCGCCCTGCACGATCTGCAGGCTGCCGAAGGCCTTGCCCCGCAGGACGGGTTCACGCGTCAGGCGGTTCAGGTAGCCCGGGACGCGCTCGGGGTCGAGGGCGCGGCCGCGCACGCCGATGTCGATGCCCGCGCCATTGATCTGTACCGAGCTCAGCCACAGGCCATCGACGTGCTGGCGTGCCAGTGCGCGGAAGTATTCGGCATAGCCCGGGTATTGCCCAGCTCGCCGCGTTCGAGCACACCCGAGACCTGGCGCAGCGCGGCCAGCTGGCCTTCGGCTTCCGCCAGTTCGGCGTCGACGGCCGGGTTCTTCTGGCGCGGCGGGAATTCCGCCGTCACGCTCGCGAGGCGCGCCTTGCGCCCTTCGAGCAGGGCCGCGCCGACGTCGGCTTCCTTCTGCATGTTCGTCACGCGCCAGTTACCGTAGGCGTTGAGACCCGCGGTGCCGACGAACAGCACGGCGAGCGCCAGCGCCATCGTACGCGCCGAAAAGATCTTCTTCTGCTGCAGGAAGATCGGATTGAACAGGTTGATCTGCTGGGTCACAGCACCGTCTCCTCGTGGCGCAGGGCCGCGCCGAGCGGCACCAGGAAGCGTTGTTGCAGCCCCACGTCCGCCAGTTCCGGCGCGCGCGCGAAATCGAACACGGTGGCCAGGTCGAGCGTCTCGACCGGGGTGTACAGGTTGCTGGACAAGTATTCGTCGAGCCCGGTGATCGGCGACGGCGCCAGCACGAGTTTCGCCACGCTGATGAAGGAATACTGGCGCTCGAAGTTGTCGAGCGAGCGCTGCAGTTCCAGCGTGACGCGGTCGAAGGAGGCGTTCTTGCGGTCGTGGTCCTCGTCGAGCAGCTGGGCCAGCGCGATGTCGATACGGCGGGCCAGGTACAGTTCGCCCCGGTACGACACCGTCAGCAGGCCGCCGTCCTCGCCGAACGACAGCATGGCGACGCCGCGCCCGGCCGGTTCGACCAGCGCCGAGATATTGCGCTGGGCCATTTCAGGAATGTCGATGACGGACAGGTCGACCTTGGCGGCCGAAAACAGCTTCTGGCGCGCGCCGATCACGCTGTTGCGCGCGGCAACGGCGAACATCGAATGCTGGGCACGCACGGCGGCGTTGGCGTCGACCGGCAGGTCTGCCACGTCGATGGTCGCGTCGTCCACGTGGAAGTCGAGCAGGTCCTTCAGGCGCCAGCGCACCGCGGTTTTCAATTCGTCGACGGCCACGTTGGGGGCGTCGACGAGCAGGATCTGGTATTCGCCGGGCGAGAGCACGGTGATCGCGCGGTAGGCATGGGCATGCAGGTCGCGTCCGGCCTTTTCCAGCAGCTCGGCATGGTCGGTGCCGGCATAGAACACGGCCTGGCGCACCTGGGGCCGGACGTCCGGCGCGGTCTGCATGCTCACGGCGGAAAGACCATCGCGCTGCAGCGCGATCGCGAGCCACCCTTCTCTTTTCTTGGCTTTTCTGAAAAAATGCATGCGGACCGTATCGAGATTTCCGTGGGGTGACAGGAATGTGCACCGTAGCGCTTGATTATATTCAAGCTCACGCAAAAACGGACGAATAAATCCTGTCGGCAACAAAAAATACCGGATTTGCTGGATTAAGTGATGCTTAGAGGCATCAAATGCTGACTCAGTACACTTCGCGCATGTAGATCACAGGGCTGCGGTAGCGGCCGAAGGTGACGCGGCCGTTGGTGCTCGGCAGCCAGCTGCGCAGCTTGAACTGCACGCTGACCTGGCCATCGCGGCTGCGGCCGCTTGTCAGCTTGCCGGTCCGCTTCAGCCAGAGGGTGCCTTTACCCTGCGTGAGGTCGACCGGCTTGCCGTCGCCTGCAAGCACGTCGAGGCAGTTGTTCGGCCTGGACGCCGCGCTGGCCAGGCCATAGGTGCAGTCGATAAAGCTTGCGGTGTTGCTGTTCATGGCGCTCCCGGTCGGGTCCACGAAGCCGGGGTGGGCACGCCAGGTGCTGCCGTCCCAATATTCGACCTGGACCGCCAGCGGCGTCGGCAGGATATCGGTGCCGAGCGCGTTCGCGACTCTGGTACGGCCGTTGAGGACGTTGATGCCGCCCTCGCTCACCGCTTCAGGCGCACGCATGGACTTGATCTGTACCCTGGCACTGGTGCCCGTTCCGGTCAGGCGTACCTCGTCGGAGTTGGCGCGCAGGAACACCAGGCTCGGCGCGGTCCAGATGGTGGTCCGCGCATCTCCGGCCGTGTAGGGCTTGTCGAGTGCATAGGTCAAGGTGCCGGCGATCTCGCCATAGGAAACAAGCTTGGTGTTCGGGTCAGTCATCTTCAGCGGGGCGAACGAGGTCGCGGACGCGAAGTTCTTCGGCAGTACTGCGCCGCCCGAGGCCGCCACGGCCGTGAGGGTCACCGGCTTGTACCAGTCGCCAACGAAGTTCTTGACCGGGTCGCCATCCACGTTCTGCGCATAGACTTCGCCCCTGAAGTCCTGTCCCGCGTACACTGCCGGCATCGGCGCCTCGCTGTTCCAGTCGAACAGGCATTTCTTTTCCGTCGAAGTATTGCCGTCGTCGAGAGGACAGGCGAAAGGACCGAACAGATTCGTCGTGTAGTAGGCTGGATAGAAGCGGCCGACCGTCCGCTCGGCCGTAGGCCCGATATCGCCGACACCGAGATAATTGTCCAGCTTGGCAATGAAATTCGTGATGCCGACTTCGGTCCAGGCCTGGCTCATCACCGCCGACCCGCCGCCGCATTGAGTGATATCGCTCTCGCGCACCTCGCCGGCGCTGGGCTGGAAGGTCGTTGCGGTGTCGAGCTTGTTCTGCTGGACGCTCGCGAGCGTCGGCGCGAGCTTGCAGGTGGTGTCCGCGTTGCGCTTTTCGTTGCCGAAGTTCGGTGCCCACGGGTTCGCATCCTTCTCGGTCTTACCGTAGAGCAGCACACCAATCTCGACCGACAAGGGTTCGCCGGCCATGGCGAAGCCGGGATCGGTTGGCGCATGGTCGACCGGGTCTTCCACGCCGTCGCTCTCGCGTCGAATGCTCCGGAAGCCCAGCTTCCACGGACGCGAGACGAAGCTGGCCGAGGCCGTTTTTGTCCCTTGCAACAGGTTCAGTTGCACCGAACCGACATCGTCATAGGTGAAGCTGAAGGGAACCGATGCCACGTTCATCGGGAAGTTGACCTGGACGTCGGACGACCAGTCGGTCGCGCTGCCCGTCGCCGGCATTTGGCCATTGGATGTGCACCGCGGTAACAGGGTGCCCGCATAGCTGGCTCGTACACCGGCATTCGCGACCGGTTCGATGCAGCTCAGCGAAAATTTCATCGTCACCGGCGTCGCAACGGTCTTGCTCTGCGCGACGGCACGGTTGGCGGTATCGACGGCCGTCACGTAGATCGGCTGGGACGTCAGCGGTGTTTCGCCCGCGATGCGCGGCCCGGCATAGATGGAGCACGGTCCACTGTCCGTAGCCGCACCGATCGCCGACCCGATCGGACAAACGCCCTTCGTGAACACATACGCCGCGGCCGGTGTCGATGGGGGCGGCGGCGCCGCCTTGGCGACAATCGTGTGCGTGGCGCTGTTGTTGGCGGGCTTGTCGTCGTCCGCACCGCCGACGGTCACCTTGGTCGTCTTTTCGCCCGTGGAGGTCACGGCCGTCGTCAGTGTCAGTTCAGAGGAACTGCTTCCCGGCGCCACCGCCCCTGTATAGGTGCAGATCACGGTCTGGCCGGTGCTCGTCTGCGCGCCGGCCGAGCAGGACCAGTTGGTGCCGCTGGCGCTGGTGTAGCTGACGCCGACCGGCAACACGGTGGTGGCGGTCAGCGGTCCCGGCGCCGTGTACGGCCCGTTGTTCGACAGGACGATCTTGTAGTTCGCCGGCACCGTCACCTGCAGCTCCGTCGGGCCGGTCAGTGCCACCGTCATGTCCGATACCGGCAAGGTCGGCACCAGCAGCACCTCCGCGCCCAGCAGCACCAGGTCCTGCCCAGTCTGGTAAGAGGTGTCGACCACGGCGTCGTAGCCGGCCCAGATGGTCACGGTCGTGTCGTAGGCGTCGAAGTCCACGCCGTAGGAATTATTGTCGCCGTTGATGTTGCTGCGCGAGTTGAACTGGTTGCCGGCCGGGTTCATCGAATCGGTCAGCTCGGTGCCTTCGAACAGCAGACGCTCGCCGCCTCCGGACAGGGTGGTGTCGCCTTCCCAGGTGATGTGGCCGACGCGCGCCTTTTCCTTGACCGCGATCGCCGGCGAGGCCCAGCGGAAGTTCGATGCCGACACGTTCACGGTGCTGTTCTGGACGTAGCGGAAGCCTTCGTACAGGTTCAGCACGCGTTCCGGCTCGAGCGGGTGCGAATACACGACCAGCAGCGAAAAACCGCCCAGCACCGCCTGCGAGCCGCACCACGGATCGCCGTTGGACACCGACAAGCCCGAAAAGGAGTAAGTGCCGCTGCCCTTGGCCTTGACGATGCTGGTGACGTCAGCGGCCGCGCCGTAGTAATTGAGTCCTCCCCCGACGGTCGTGGAGGTGTGGCGGCGAGTGGCGCTCACGGCTGTGCCCTGCAGGGTGACGTTGTAGTCGCCCGTGCCCGAGCCGGCCCAGTACAGGTGGGCGGCCACGATAGTCGCCCCGAGTGGGATCGTCAGGTTGGCGGTGAGCGTGGAAGTGGGCGTATAGACCACGCAGGCGGCCGTGGCATCCCGGGTGCTGTTGGCGTAGGCGCGCCAGCTCACCTGGGTGCCGGTGAAGTTCATGCGGCCGTCATAGGCGGCATACAGGGCGATCGGCGTGTCGGCATGCGCCGGCCTGACAAGCAGCGCCAGCAACGCAAGCGCCAGCAGCGCGCCGAGGCGCCGGGAAAGGGAGCGCAGGATGGACATCACAGCTGCACCTCGATCACGCGCTGAACGTAGTCGGCGCTGTTGTTGGGCTGGATCAGCGGGTTCTGCTCGGTCGGGCATTCGGCGTAGGTCGCCGGGCAGGCCGTGGCGGTGATGATCGTCTGGAGCAAGGGCGCCGCCCCGACGTCCCTGCACTCGACGGTGACGGTGTAGTTGTTCAGCACCGAGCCGGCTGGCGGCCTGAACGAGAATTTCTGCACGCAGGCGCCGTTGATCCGCTTGCGAAACAGACCCCATTCGATGCCGGCACGGGCGGCCTGGTAGGCACGCGCACCGCTTTCGTCCAGCAGCGAGCTTTGCTGCTGGGTGGTGAACACCGACACCAGGGCCACGCCCAGGCCGGCCAGCACCACCAGCAGGAAGATGGCGGTCACCAGGCCGGAACCAAGGGCGCGGCGCCGCATGAGGGATGGAAAGCGCTGGATCATGGCGTATTGTCGACGTGAACCTGGTGGACGAGGCGCACCGCCGGGTCGGTGCCGTTACGGGTACGCAGGGCCAGCGTCAGGATGACGAGCGCGCTGGCGCGCACCTGCAGGTTGTCGGCGTTGTCGAGGGCGTTATCGTAGCGGAACAGGTTGGCGCAGGTGGAAACGCGCGTGGCCATGGTCGCCACGCGGCCACCAGTTGGCGCCGCCGCGGACATGGCAGGCGTGATCGTATAGCCCTCGTAGCGCCGCAGCACGAAGTTGCCGGGCGTTCCCTCGCAGCGGTAGGACACCGCACCGCTGACGACCTGGAAGCGCCGGCTGGGCGAAGGCATGGGTTCGCTTTGCTGCGCGAATGGGTTATCCGCCAGCAGGATAGTGCGTGTCGCGGTATCGATGTCGCTGTTTTTGGTGACACGAGCGGCGACGCGTGCGGCGTTGCGAAAAGCGCCCGCCGCGTTGATCTGATAGGCATCGACCGGCTCGATGCCGGGCCCCAGGTTGTAGACGACGACCAGGTCGCCCACATTGATATCGGCCCTGACCCAGCCGACGACGTCGAAGGCACGGTTGGCGCTGTTCTCGAAGTCGAGCGGATTGGTGCCCGCAGCCCCTTCGTCGGCGGCCAGATAGCGCCCGCCGGTGCTCGTCATCAAGAATTCGATGGCATCGCCGTTCGCGTTCACGCGCACGCTGTTGGGCAGGGCCAGGCGAATGTCGCGCGCCATGCGGCGCAGCGCCAGGTCGGCGTCGTCGGTGGTTTCGGCGCGCGCTACGGAATCCACATAGCCCTGGATCGGGGCGCGCAGGAAGACGGCGACGATGGCGCCGAGGATGCCGATGATGGCGATGACGAGCACCGCCTCGACCAGGGTGAAGCCGTGCTGTGCGCGGCGAATGGTGCGCGCGCTCATCGGAAATTCGGCGCGTAGCGCGCACGGTAGCCGTCGAGGACGACGGGGTCGCCGCTGGGCCCGCTGACGGTGATGCGGATGCGCAGCGCGTCGGCGTCGGCGGCACCGGCCGCGTTGGCGGCGGCAATGCCGCCGGCACCGATGGCGGCGGGGATGATGCTGACCGTGGCCGAATAGCCGCGCACGTCGATCGCACGGCCGGCGGCGTCGGTCAGCACATTGTTGAAGTTGAATGAGGCTTGTGGGGTATTCGGCTCGGTGACGTAGTCGTTGACGTTGTCATACGGGCGCACGGCGGAGGTGCCCGCTTCCCTGCCCCACAGCTCCTTGCCCGCGGTGCAATCGGCCGCGCTCGTTGCCGTATCGGCCTGGGCCGAGGTCGGATCGCAATAGGTGAACTGGGCCAGGCGCACTTCCTCGAGCAGGCCTTCGGCAATCATCAGGGCCTGCTTGCGCACCAGCGGGTCGGCGCTGTTGGCGGTGGTCATGGTAATGACGCGGATGATGCCAGCCAGCGCGATGCCGATGATGACCATGAACATGATCAGCTCGACCATGGTGACGCCGGCCTGTCGCCAGGGGCCAGGGGCCGCGGCGCGCACAGTCGATTCAGTTGACATAGCCGGTCTCCGGTTCGATGCCGATCTCGTTTGTCGTGCCATTGCCGGTGATGGTGATGGCGGCGCGCGTGTTGCCGATGCCGATGGCACGACCGAGGGCGTCGAAGCGGAAGCTGGCGACCGGCACCGTCATGGTAACGCCCGCCGGGCGTCCTTCGCACATCCATGTGGTCGAGGCGCAGGCCGTGCGGGTCGCCGTGCTGTCGCTGTTGCCGCCGCCGGGCGCGAGCACCCGGTCGGCGGCATCGCAGGTCCCGCCGGCTCCGCTGACGTCGGTCTGGCACAGGGCGATGCGATCGGCGGTAAGGAAGACATGGACCTGGCGGTTGCGGGCGATCGCCACCTTCTGGCCGTAGCGCAGAACGGCGCGCACCTGTTCAGTCCAGGCGGCGGTGTCGTAGGAGGAGCGTTCGAAGAAGCGGTTGGCGGCAATGGCGCCGACAATACCGACGAGGATGAGGACGACGATGAGTTCCACCATGGTGAAGCCATGGTGGAGGCGAGCCAGGTGGCCGGGAACGCGACGGAAGGGTCGAAGTTGCAGGCCGGCCACGCTAGCTCAGGTACTAATTACTGGCACGAAGCAGCGGTTGCTGCGGTAGTGCCGGTGCCGACCAGGGTCGCGGTCGGTGCGGTGTTGGCACCCAGGGCAGCGGTGTACAGCACGTAGCAGGTGGTGGCGGCAGTGGTGCCCACCAGGCTGTTCGGGACCAGGGCGAACTGGTTGGCGCCCGAGATGCTTGGAACGCCGGTGCCGGCAGGCGAATCCTTGGTATAGATCGTGTAGTCGGCAGCGCCCAGGCCGGCCGCTTCAGCCAGCTTGGCCGATGCGGTCGGGTATTGCGAACCGGTGGTGTCCATCGGAACTACGACGCCTTCGACGGTCACGTTGCCACCGGTCATCGCGGTCGGGCTGACCAGCACTTTGCCGTGAATCATGGCCGAGGTCGACAGCAGGGAGCCGCGGGCGGCGTTGATGCTGGCCAGGCGGGCTTCACCGCTCAGGTTGGTGAACTTCGGCAGCGCGGTCGCGGCCAGGATGCCCAGGATGACGATGACGACGATCAGTTCGATCAGGGTGAAACCGCCTTGCGACGCTTTGATGCTCTTGTTCATTGATTGTTCTCCGAGAGGGATAAGTGCGGATCAGATGCCGCTTGGTTAGGTGTTGTGGCTGTCTGATCAGGGATCTGATCGAGTACCAGGCCGGTGGTGACCTTGTTCCGTCCACTGCTATCGACCGGACTGGGCACGCGAATGAATTTTACCTTGAACATGAGAAATTTTGATGTTTCCCAAGAAAAAGATTTTGCCACGCTAGGCAGATAGACAAGGGTGTGATCCACCTTGTCGAAGTACCAATTCCCTGTCGGAAGTTCATCCTTTTCGGGTGCATAGTACTCGCCGAGGTAGTTTTGCGGGCGCTTCATGAGCCAATCCATCGGATTTTGATATGCAAGTGCTATCAAACCGTCCTCGCCCCTTGTCGAAATGACTTGGGCGGAGCGCACCGCCAGCGCCGTGCGCAGCGAACCGATGAGTTGTTTTACTGCGACGCGCTCGCTTTCGCCGATGTAGGTGATGATGCTGTTCAACAACACTCCAGCCAGCAGCGAGGCCGCGATGGCGCCCAGCGCCAGCTCGAACAGGCTGGCGCCACGCTGCTTGTCGCTGCGCAGGGTCCGCATCAACGGTGCAGGGCCGCCTGGCCCAGGTCCCAGATCGGCAGGAAAATGCCGAGCGCCATCACCAGCACCATCACGCCGAGGAAGGTAATCAGGATCGGCTCGATCTGGCTCGACAGGGTTTTCAGTTCGTAGTCGACCTCGCGCTCGTACATCAGGGCGATCTCGTCCATCAGGTCGTCGAGCGAGCCGGTTTCCTCGCCCACGGCAATCATCTGCAGCACGATCGGAGTGAACACGTTCGCCGCGGTCGAGGTACGCAGGATGCTTTCGCCGCGTTCGACGCCGTCGCGCATCTGTTCGATGCGGGCGGACAGGTAGGCATTGTCGGCCGTCTGCGACACCACCGTCAGCACCTGCACCACCGGCACGCCGCTGCGCATCGACAGCGCGAAGCTGCGCGCGAAACGGGCCATGGTCGCTTTCAGCATGATCTTGCCGGCGATCGGGAAACGCAGCTTGCGCTGGTCCCAGGCATAGCGCCCTTTCGGCGTGTTCACCCAGGAGCGAAAGCCCAGCCAGGCGCCGATGCCGAGGCCCGCCAGCAGCCCCCAGTAGTCGACCGTGAAGCGCGAGGTCGCCATCAGGATGCGTGTCATCAGGGGCAGCGTCGCGTGGAAGCTGTCGAACACCTTGGCGAACTGCGGGATCACGAACATGTTCACCACCAGCATGGCGACGACCATGGCGATCATCACGAAACTGGGGTAGCGCAGCGCCGCCTTCACGCGGTCGCGCATGTCGCGGTCGAATTCCAGGTGGTCGAACAGGCGCAGGAACACTTCTTCCAGCCGGCCCGTCATTTCGCCCACCCGTATCATCGACAGGTAGAAATTCGAGAAGATGTCGTTGTGGCGGCGCATCGCGGCCGACAGTTCGCGGCCCGAATCGAGCGACTCGCGCAAGTCCTTGATCACGCGCGCAAAAGCCGGGCTGGTGCTCGATTCCTGCAGGCCGTTCAGGCCGCGCATGATCGGCACGCCCGACTTCAACAGGGTGTGCATCTGGCGGCTGAAGAGCTGCACGTCCATCGACGTGACTTTCTTCTCGCGCAGGCGATCCCGGTGGCCTGCATGCCGCCGCCGGCGGCCACGTCGGCCGGGCCGCGCCGGGTGGCGACGATTTCGACAGGCGTCACGCCCGTGCCGAACAGCTGGTCGGCAATCGCGCCGGCGTCAAGCCCCTCGAGCACACCGTGCATCAGTTCGCCGCGCGAATTGCGGCCCTTGTAGGCAAAGAAGGGCATTATTCCTCGACCTGGTTACTGATGCGCATCGCTTCGGAGATCGTCGTGCGGCCCTGCACGGCCAGTGCAACGCCGTGGCGGCGCAGCGTTTCGCCCTTCATCTCGGCGTGGGCCACCTTCAGGAAGTGGGCCGGGTCCGGGTGGTTCGCCGCATCCGTCACGGCGCGCGTCATTTCCAGCAATTCGTAGACACCGGTACGCCCGCGGTAGCCGGTACCGTTGCAATGAGAGCAGCCCTTGCCAATGAAGAACTGCTGCTGGCCGACCAGGTCGCCCAGTTCGGCTCGCAGCCAGGTCTGTTCGGCCGGCGTCGCCGCGTGCGGCGTGCTGCAGCTTTCGCAGATCACGCGCACCAGGCGCTGGGCCAGCACGGCCTGGAGCGAGCCGCCGACCATGTAGCGCGGCACGCCCATGTCCATCAGGCGCAGCGGCGTCGACGCCGCGTCGTTCGTGTGCAGGGTGGAGAGCACCAGGTGACCCGTCATCGCGGCGCGCAGGCCGATCTGGGCGGTTTCCTGGTCGCGCATCTCGCCGACCAGCACGATGTCCGGATCCTGGCGCAGGGCTGAACGCAGCACGCGGGCAAAGGACAGCTCGATCTTGTCGTTCACCTGCACCTGGTTGATGCCCTTCAGGCGGTATTCGACCGGGTCTTCGACCGTGATCAGCTTCTTTTCCACCGAATTGAGCTCGGCCAGGGCGCTGTACAGGGTGGTGGTCTTGCCACTACCCGTGGGGCCGGTCACCAGCACCAGGCCGTTCGGACGCTGCACCATGGCGCGGAAGCGTTCCAGCAGCCGGTGCGGCATGCCGATCGCTTCCAGGCGCAGCGTCGTATTGCCCTGGTTCAGGAGTCGCATGACGACCGATTCGCCATAGGCCGTCGGCATGGTCGAGATACGCACGTCGATGCGCTGGTTCTTCACCTTGACGGCGAAGCGGCCATCCTGCGGCAAACGCTTTTCCGAGATATCCAGGTCGGCCATCAGCTTCAGGCGCAGGGCCAGGGGCGTGGCGACCTTGATATCGGCTTCGGTCTGCAGGTGCAGCACGCCGTCGATACGGAAGCGGATCTGCAGGCGCCCTTCTTGCGGCTCGATGTGGATGTCGGACGCGCGCACCTGGGCGGCGTCGTCGAACACCGACTGCAACAGCTTCACCACCGGCGCTTCTTCCAGGCCCGGATTGGCCGTCATGGCGCCGAAGTCGACGAAAGCGTCGCCGATGTCGGCTTCCACTTCCTTGGCGAAGTCGGTGATGTCGCCGGTGCGGCGGTAGATGCGGTCGATCGTGTGCAGCACCTCGGTCTCGTTGACCACGGCCAGCTCGACGGTCTTCTTCAGCAGGCGCGCGATCTCGTCGTAGGCGAACAGGTCGGTCGGATCGGACACGCCCACGAGCAGGGTCTCGCGGCGGTCTTCCAGCACCAGCGCGCGAAAGCGCCGCGCGGCCGTTTCCGGCAGCATGCGCACGAGTGCGTCGCTGATGTTGTAGAACTTGAGGTTGATGTAGGGGATGTTCAGCTGGCGTGCGAGCGCGCCCGAGATCTGGTCTTCGGTGACGAAACCGTTCTCGACGAACACCCGCCCGAGCTTGCGCCCGCTGCGCTTTTGCTCGGCGAGCGCCTGGTTCAGCTGCTCTTCCGAGAGCAGCTTCTGTTGCATCAGCACTTCCCCGAGCCGGACTTTTTCTGGCCTTGCCATGCTTCCCCTTGCCAATCGACGTGAAAATGCGATCCATTCTAAGGCAGATAGTCCAAATATTGACCAACGGCATTACTTGTTGGCCCGAAGTTGGCGCCGAATGTGGCTGATTGGCCGCGCTCAGCAATGGCTTCCGTGTAAGATAAATAAGAAACCCGAGGCTTCCAAGCAAGGACCCCATGCATGATCAAACACCGGCGCGCCGCCGCATCTACCTGATGCGCCACGGCAGCGTGACCTACTTCGACGCCGCCGGCAAGCCGCAGCTGCCCGAACAGGTGCCCCTGAACGCCGACGGCCGCGCCCAGGCCGATGCCGCCGGGGCCGCCTTCGCCGCCGCCGGCGTGCGCTTCGACCGCGTGATCGTCTCCGGCTTGCCCCGTACCGTGGAGACGGCGGCCCGGGTGCTGGCCGCGACCGGGCAGCAGATCGCCGTCGACACCTGGCCAGCGCTCCATGAAATCAAGGGAGGCCGCCTCTCCGCCATCCCGACCGACGAACTGAAACGCGCCTTCACCGGCGCCTTCGAGGGTGTCGTCGCCCCGGACCAGCGCTTCCGGCGGGCGAATCCGTCGGCGAACTGATGGACCGCGTCCACCCGGAAATCGCCCGCCTGCGCGCCGACCCTGACTGGGACACGGTGCTGCTGGTGCTGCACGGCGGCGTCAACTGCGCCATCCTGTCGCTGGCGCTGACGGGGCAACGCACCTTCCTCGGCGGCCTGGCCCAGTCCGCGGGCTGCATCAACGCACTCGACGTCGGGCAGGAGCCGGCCGACTGGGTGGTGCGCTTCGTCAACCACGTGCCCCCCGCTCCGCTGCAGCCGGGCGTGCGCAGTACGACCATGGAAGAGCTGTTCGCGCAATATCGCCGCTCGCGCTGAAAGGCTGGGGTCAGGTCTGACATTCGGACACGAGCCCAGCCGTTCGCCACTGTGGAAGCTTACAAAGACTGAGTCCGTGTCCATTTGTCAGACCCGCTGAAAGGCGGGGGTCAGGTCTGACATTCGGACACGAGCCCAGCCGTTCGCCACTGTGGAAGCTTACAAAGGCTGAGTCCGTGTCCATTTGTCAGACCTGACCCCAGCCGTTTTGGTCACAAAGGCTGAGTCCGTGTCCATTTGTCAGACCTGACCCCAGCCGTTTTGGCTGCCAATTTAATAGTACGGTCGTTCGTTTCATCGGCTACAATCATTCGACCAACACACGAGGAGGAGACGCCAGTGTATGAAGAAATGATGGGCACCAAGCCGGTGTCCGAGCGCCAGAAATTCGACGTCGACGCACTCGACGCCTGGCTGAACGCGAATGTGCCGGACATCGGCCGCGGCCCGCTGCAGGTCGAGCAGTTCAAGGGTGGCCAGTCCAACCCCACTTTCAAGCTGAAGAAGGGCGAGCGCCAGTACGTGCTGCGCACCAAGCCCGGCCCGGCGGCAAAACTGCTGCCCTCCGCGCACGCGATCGACCGCGAATACCGCGTCATGAACGCGCTGCATGGCGCCGGCTTCCCGGTGCCGCGCCAGATTGCGCTCTGCACCGACGAATCGGTGATCGGCCGCGCTTTCTTCCTGATGGATTTCGTCGAAGGCCGGGTGCTGTGGGACCAGTCCCTGCCGGGCATGACGCCAGCCGAGCGCGGCGCCATCTATGACGAGATGAACCGCGTGATCGCGCTGCTGCACACGACGGACTATGCCGCCATTGGTCTGGCCGACTACGGCAAGCCCGGCAATTACTTTGCGCGCCAGATCGAGCGTTGGACGAAGCAGTACCAGGCCTCGATCACCGAGCCGATCCCGGCAATGGACCAGCTCATCGAATGGCTGCCGAAAAACATCCCGCCGGGCGAAGATACGTCCATCGTGCATGGCGACTTCCGGCTGGACAACATCATCTTCCATCCGAGCGAACCGCGCATCCTGGCCGTGCTCGACTGGGAGCTCTCCACCCTGGGCCATCCGCTGGCCGACTTCTCTTACCATTGCATGAGCTGGCACATCCCGCCAGGCAAGTTCCGCGGCATCGGCGGGCTCGACCTGCAAGCACTCGGCATTCCCGAGCAGCAGGACTATATCGCCCGTTACTGCGCACGCACCGGCAAGACGATCCGCCCGGAAGATTTCAATTTCTACCTGGCCTACAACATGTTCCGCCTCGCCGGCATCATGCAGGGCATCATGAAGCGCTATGTCGACGGCACCGCCGCCAGCGCCCAGGCCCTGGAAAACGGCAAGGCCGCGCGTCCCATGGCCGAGATGGCCTGGAAGTTCGCCAACCAATAAGAGGACAGCATGGATTTCGACTACTCCGACCGCTGCAAGGAACTCCGCAGCACACTGCTCGCCTTCATGGACGAGCACATCTATCCGAACGAAAAGGCCTACAAGGAAGAAGTCGACCGCAATGGCGCGGCCGGCAACCGCTGGGTACCGACGCAGATCATCGAGCGCCTGAAACCGATCGCGCGTGAACAGGGCCTGTGGAACCTGTTCCTGCCGAAGTCCCGGCGGGCGCCCGAAGGCCTGTCCAACCTGGACTACGCCCCCCTGTGCGAAATCATGGGCCGCGTCGGCTGGGCGCCGGAGGTGTTCAACTGCTCGGCACCGGACACCGGCAACATGGAGACCCTGGAACGCTACGGCCTGGAAGAACACAAGCAGCAGTGGCTCGAACCCCTGCTGCGCGGCGAGATGCGCTCGGCCTTTGCCATGACCGAGCCTGACGTCGCCTCGTCGGACGCGACCAATATCGCCACCCGCATCGAAAAGGACGGCGATGAATACGTCATCAATGGCCACAAGTGGTGGATCTCGGGCGCGGGCGATCCGCGCTGCCGGATCTTCATCGTCATGGGCAAGACCGATCCGAACGCGGCGCGCCACCAGCAGCAGTCGATGATCCTCGTGCCAAGCGACACGCCGGGCATCACCATCAAGCGTCCGCTGCCCGTGTTCGGCTACGACGACGCGCCGCACGGCCACTGCGAAATCCTGTTCGAGAACGTGCGTGTGCCGGCCTCGAACATCCTGCTCGGCGAAGGACGCGGCTTCGAGATCGCCCAGGGCCGCCTGGGACCTGGCCGCATCCACCACTGCATGCGCGCCATCGGCGTGGCCGAGCGCGCCCTCGAATTGATGTGCAAGCGGCTGGAGGCCCGCGTCGCCTTCGGACGCAAGGTCTCCGAACAGGGCGTCTGGCGCGAGCGCATCGCCGAGTCGCGCATCCGCATCGACGCGGCGCGCCTGCTGACCCTGAAAACGGCCTACATGATGGACACGGTCGGCAACAAGGGCGCGCAGGCCGAGATCGCGATGATCAAGGTGCTGGCGCCGACGGTGGCCCAGCAGGTGCTGGACTGGGCGATCCAGGCCCACGGCGCCGCCGGCGTCTCGGACGACTTCCCGCTGGCTTACCAGTGGGCCGGCAACCGCACCCTGCGCCTGGCCGACGGCCCGGACGAGGTGCACCGCAATGCCATCGCCAAACTGGAACTGGCCAAATACCTTGCCAAACCGGCTTGACCATCCGTCATGACCTGTTGCTGAGGGTCTACAGATAGGAAGGAAAGCGGCCCGGCGCGGCCCGGCCGCTTTCCCGTGGGCGGCCGCGTCCATTACCATGGACGCCGGCCGCCCGCCCCCTTTCGGTCGTCCATCCTGTCTGGATCCTCTTTGTTTTCCTTCCGCCGCCCTGCCCTGCCTTCGATCCGTTCGAAGCTGATCACCCTTGTCCTGGCCAGCATGTTGCCGATCATGCTGGGGGCGATCGCCCTCGTGCGCGACGCCGGGCAGCGCGAACAGGAACACGTGGCACGCGATGCCGCCACCGTCACGCGCGCCCCGGTGGCCGCCCTCGACCGGGAACTCGACAGTGCCGAATCGGCCGCACGCGTCGCCGCCGCCTGGCCGACCCCGGCGCCGGATTCGCTCGATCGCTTCCATGAACACGCACGCCAGCTGCTGCGGCCGGAATTCACCGGCCATGCCTTCGTCCTCAGCGGCAGGGACGGTGCAACCCTGCTGCACACGCGCTATCCCTACGGCAGCGCGGTGCCGGCGCCCGGCAATGCCGAAGAGGTGGCGGCGGTGCTGCGCCACGGCGACGGCCGCACGTCCAGCCTGTATCGCAGCAGTCCCGATCAGCCTGGGGTGGTATCGAGCGACGTGCCGGTATGGCAAGGCGGCAAGGTGGCCTACGTGCTGTCGGTCCAGCAGCGGCCCAGGCGCGTGGCCGACTTGCTGGCGGCGCAACAGCTGCCGCCGGGCTGGAGTGCCGAGGTATTCGACCGCAGGGGCGCATGGTCGCCCGCAACGACGGACTATTCGAGGTCGGCGCAGGCATGAACGCCGGGCTGGCCGCCGCGATTCCCGGCGCGGCCGAGGGCGCCCTGCTCCGTCCTGGCGGCGACAACGGGGCGCCATGGCACACGGCCTGGTCGCAATCGCAGCGGCACGGCTGGACGGTGGCCCCGGGCTACCCCGACGATGCGGCCCGCACGCTGCTTGGCAACACGCTGCCGGCGACGATCGCCGCGTCTAGCGCCCTGCTGGCCCTTGGCCTGGTGCTGGCCTGGCACATCGGCGGGGCCATCGCACGCGCGGTGGGCGCGCTCGGCGCACCGGCCGTCGCGCTCGGGCGCGGCGAGGGCCCCGTCCTGCCGCCCGCGGCCATCCGCGAGGCAGCCGTCGTCGGCGACGCCCTGCGCCAGGTCGAAGCCGAGCTGGTGGGTTACCGCGGCCGCCTCGAGTCGCTGGTCGATGCCCGCACCGCCGAGCTCGAGCAACTCAATGCGCGCGTGGAAACCGTTTATGCAACGGCGCCGGTGGGCCTCTGTTTCGTCGACCGGGCGCTGCGCTTCGTGATGATCAACGACTACCTGGCGGCGATCAACGCGGTGCCGGCGCGCAGCCACATCGGCCGCACCCTGCCCGAACTGCTGGGCGAGCCCGGCACCGCCTTCGAGGCGCCCTACCGGCAGGTGCTCGAGACGGGCCGGCCCCTGCTCGACCTGGAAGCGTCCGGCGACGTGCCGGCGCGCCCGGGCGTGATGCGCCACTGGCTGTCGAGCTACTATCCCGTGTTCGGCCCCGGGAACGAGCTGGTCGGCATCAACGCGGTCGTGATCGACATTACCGAGCGCAAGCTCCTCGAGCAGCAGAACCGCGACAACCAGGAGATGTTCCGCGTACTGTTCGAGGCCTCGCGCGATGCCCAGGCACTGCTGGCCTACAAGGCCAACTTCGTCAGCGCCAACCCGGCAGCGGCCGCGCTGTTCGGCTATGCGCGCGTCGAGGACTTGCTGATGCTCTCGCCCGCCAGCGCCTCGCCCCCGTTCCAGCCCTGCGGCACCCCCACGGCGGAACTGGCGGCCCAGTACATGCGCCGCGCCCTGGACGAAGGCGGTGTCCAGTTCGAGTGGGTGCACCAGCGCGCCGACGGCAGCCCCTTCCACGCCGACGTCAAGCTCTCCAGCCTGAACATCGGCGGGCCCGGCATGATGCAGGTGACGATGCGCGACATCAGCGCCCGCGTGGCTGCCGACGCCGCCCTGCGCGCCACGAGTGCCCGGTTGCGCCGGCGCGAACGTTTCATTCGCACCGTCACCGACAACCTGCCGGCCCCGGTCAGCTACTGGGACGCCGACGAGCGCCTGCGCTTTGCCAACCGGCCCCTGCTCGAGTGGATGGGCCATAGCGAGGAGGAGGCGCTTGGCCGATCCTCCGACGAGCTCGTGCCCGAGCGCGTACGCCTGCCCTTCGCACCCTATGCCAGCGGCGTGATGGCGGGCGAGCCCCAGCGTTTCGAGTGCGAATTGCGCAACGCCGCGGGCGAACCGGTCCACATCTGGGGCAACTATTTGCCCGACATCGACAAGGACGGGCGCGTGCGCGGTTCCTACAAGCTGCACCTGGACATCACCGACCTGAAGCGTACCGAGGACCGCCTGGTGCAGGCCCTGCGCGAAGCCGAGACCGCCAGCCGGGCGAAAAGCGAATTCCTCGCCAACATGAGCCACGAGATCCGCACGCCGATGAATGCCATCGTCGGCCTGGCGCGCCTGCTGCAGGAAGCGCCGCTCGCTCCCCGCGAGCGCGGCCACGTCGCCCATATCGCGGCCGCTTCCAAATCCCTGCTGGGCCTGCTCAACGACCTGCTCGATTATTCGCGTATCGAGTCCGGCCGGATCGGACTGGAACAAGTGCCCTTCCGTCTCGACGCCACGCTGCAGAGCATTGCGATTCTCAGCGCACCCGGCGCTGGAACAAGGGCGTCGAGCCGGTCTTCGCCGTCGCGCCGGGCGTGCCCGCCACGCTGCGCGGCGACCCGGGCCGCCTCGAGCAGATCCTGCTGAACCTGGTCGGCAATGCCGTCAAGTTCACGCAGCAGGGCGAAGTCGTGCTGGCAGTAGAGGTCGCGGCGCGCTCGGCAACTGAAGTACGCCTGCGCTTTGCCGTGCGCGACACCGGCATCGGCATCGCCGCGGGCGAACAGGCGCGCCTCTTCGAAGCCTTTACCCGGGCGACAGTTCGACCCGCCGCAAGTACGGCGGTGCCGGCCTGGGGCTGTCGATCGCGCGCCGCCTGGTCGGCCTGATGGGCGGCACGCTCGCCGTCGACAGCCGTCCCGGCGCGGGGTCGACCTTCCATTTCGAGCTCGCGTTCGGCCTGGCCGCTGCGGAGATCGAGGGCCGGCTGGCGCCAGCCGCGCCGCGCCGCGCCCTGGTGATCGAGGCCAACGACAGCGCCGCCGCCGCCCTGTGCGCGGCATTGCAAGGCTACGGCTGGGGAGACGGCCTGCGCCGCCAGCGTGGACGAAGCGCTGTCACTGGTGCGCGAGACGACGGGCTTCGACCTGGTGTTCGCCGCCCCTGCCTCGGCGTCCTGCACGCAGCTGGCAAGCGCGGCCGGGCTGCCACCGGTCGTGCTCGTCGCCGCCGAGCCGCAATGTGCGCGCCATGTCGCGTCGGTGGCAGGGCTGGAAGTAGCCGGCACCCTCGCCAAGCCCTTCACGCCGTCGGCGCTGCACGCCCTGCTTTCCGAACTGGCCGGCGCCGCGCCCGCCCAAGCGCTGCCGGCCCCGCCCTGGCGGCGGCGCGCCTGGCCGGCCTGCGCGTGCTGGTGGCCGAAGACAACCCCGTCACCCAGGAAGTGGCGCGCCACATCCTGCTGCACGCGGGCGCCCAGCCGAGCTTTGCAGGCGACGGGCGCGCCGCGCTGGAACTGCTGGGCGAGCGCGGCGCGGACTTCGATGTCGTGCTGATGGACTTGCAGATGCCGGTCATGAACGGTTTCGACGCCACCGCCGCGATCCGCGCCCGCGGCTTGACGCTGCCCGTGGTGGCGATGACGGCCAACGCCATGGACGAGGACCGGCGCGCCGCGCTGGCCGCCGGCATGGACGCGCACCTGGCCAAGCCGGTCGATGTCGACGACCTGGTTGCGACGCTGGCACGCGTGTCCGGGCGCGCGGCGCAGGCCGCAAGCCTGCCGTCCGCGCAGCTCCCTGCGGCGCGCGACGATGTCGTGCCCGGCATCGCCCTGGCCGAGGCCCTGCCGCGCTTCGGCGGCGACCTGGCCCGTTTCACCGCCGTGTTCCAGCGCTTCGCCGCTGGCCAGGAAGGCACGGCCGCCGCCCTGCGCGCGCGCCTGGACCGGGGCGAGCGTGGCGAGGCCGCGCAAGACCTGCACCGCCTGCGCGGCGTGGCCGCCAACCTCGGCGCGGTCGATGTGGCAGCGGTGGCGCTGGCCCTGGAGCTGGCCCTGCCGCACACGGACGGTGCCGCCCTCGATGCCCACCTGGCGGCGCTGGAGGCCGCGCTGGCGACGATGGCGGATGTGGCGCGCACGCTGGCGCCCGCGCAGTCGGCGGCGCCCGCCGGCCGCGCCGAGGCGACGCAGGACGCGTTGGCGCAACTCTGCGAACTACTCCAGAATAACAACATGAAAGCGGTCGCGGCCTGGGAAGCCCTGCGCGCGCCGCTGGCGGCAAGGCTCGATGCCGGCGATGCCACCGAACTGGCGGACGCGGTCGGCAGCCTGCGTTTCGAGCGCGCGGCCGCGCTGGTGCGGGCTATACTGGAGCCAAAGGGAGAAGCATGAGCTGGACCGACCTCGCACAGAGTGGACGCATCCTGGTCGTCGACGACGCGATGGAGAACGTCCAGATCCTGCACGGCGCGCTGCAGGACGAGCACGAGGTGCTGTTCGCGCTCGACGGCCCGCGCGCGCTCGAGCTGGCCGCCACGGCCCGGCCCGACCTCGTCCTGCTCGACGCCGCCATGCCCGGCATGGACGGCTACGCCGTGCTGCGCGCGCTGCGCGAGAATCCCGACACCTCGGACCTGCCGGTCATCTTCGTGACCGCCTTGAGGCGGCCCGAGGACGAAACCCGGGCGCTCGAAGCCGGTGCCGCCGACTTCATCGGTAAACCCGTGAACGCCGCCGTCGTGCGCGCCCGCGTGCGCACCCAGCTGACGGTGAAGCGCCAGGCCGACGCCCTGCGCGCCCTGACCCTGACCGACAGCCTGACGGGCGTCGCCAACCGGCGCGCCTTCAGCGAGCGCATCGAACCGAATGGCGCCGCTGCGCCGGGCAGGGCTGCCGGTGGCACTGATCCTGGCCGACATCGACCACTTCAAACTCTACAACGACCGCTACGGCCACCAGGCGGGGGACCTCTGCACGGAACAGGTGGCACGCGCGATGACCGACGCCGCCGCCCGCGCCCAGGACATGGTGGCGCGCTACGGCGGCGAGGAATTCGCCATCCTGCTGCCCCAGGTCGATGCGTTCGGCGCCGAGGGCGTGGCCCGGCGCCTGCTCGCCGAACTGGACGCGCTGGCGATTGCGCACGCGGTCTCGCCCACCGCGCCAGTGCTCACCCTCAGCATGGGCATCGCCGCCATGGTGCCCGATGCCCGCGAGGCCAGCGCCACCCTCATCCGTGCCGCCGACGCCCTGCTCTACCAGGCAAAGGCGGAAGGGCGCAACCGCTACCGGAGGGCGGGCGCCACAGCCTGAGCGCGAAGAGCCTGCGGGAAGCGAGTGAAGCATGCTCCTCACCGCTGAGCGACGCACCCGGGCTGCAGTCCGGATTCGCATTCGCGCGCGCGGTGCTGCCGTTTTTGCAAAGTCCCGAGTTGACTCGGGTCGTTCCGCTGACCCTGGAAGGACAGCGCTGCAGCGTCATGCTGGTCAACGCCCGGTCGCGCCTGGGTGTGCGCATTTCGGATGGCACTCGACCGGCGATGCTCGAGATGACGACCGGGAACGAAGACGTCCTCACCAACTGGATCGGCGGGTCGACCACCTATTTCGCCAGGAGCGAGATCGCGCAATACGCGAGGATTGCGGCGGAAATGTATCTCAACGGTTGAGTATCCCATTGCCCGCCGTCGTACCGGCCGTCGCCGGAAGCGCGGTGCGACGCAATACGTCGCACGCGCGCTTACCCTGCATCCATGGCAAACGGGCGAGCTGCATGGCACGTCTGCCGACAGTACCAGGATCGCGCCCGGCCGACAGCGGCCAGGCCAGATGCCTGGCACGAAAGCCGCCAGCGACCACTCGTGCACTTTGTTTAACTACTGTTGCTACGAGACAGCTAATTTTGGACGTCATATTGCCGTAGGACTATGCCTACAGTAACCTATGCTCATGATCTCGAACTTCCAAATTTCCCTCGGCCTGCAGGTCTTGCGCGAGCGTAGCAAGATGTCTCCCCAGGACCTCGCCATTACCGCCGGACTCCCGCCAGACGAGGTGAGCCGCATCGAAGCGGGCGAAATCGGCCTGGATTATCTCACCGCAGCGCGCCTGACCCAGGTGCTTCGGGTCGGCCTGGCGGAGATCGCGACCGCCGCGCACGCGCTCGACCCGAAGATGGTCCGCGATCGCTACGAACAGATGAGCGCGCGTTCGCACGGGTCGCAAGGTCAAATCGCCTTGTTCACCTGAGAGCTGCCTGCCCCTTGAATTCGGCCGCGCCTCTCGCGTACCCGCCTCGAACAGATGAGAAAACTTGTCCAGACCCTGAATGAAGCGCATGCACGCGTTGACGACATTCGCCGGCATGCCGAAGGTCTTGATCCATGTTTGCTCCTTGAAGTCATGATGCTGACGGAGGCTGATTTTTCCGAACCGATGGACGGCGAAAGCTTGATCGCCGCATTGAAGAACGAGGGACTGCTCTGACGCGGGCCGCGCTTCGAACACCCATGACTTCGCGAGCGCTCCGATTCGGAGAACAGCTCGCGCCAACCAGTAAACATCCGTGCCTACCAATCTGACCGTCCTTCGCCAATGGACCATGCTGCGCCTGGTCCCCCGCGCCCCTGCGAAAGTCGCGGTGAAAGACTTGCAGCAGCAACTACGCGACGCCGATTTCAGGGTCAGCGCCCGCACGATCCAGCGTGACCTGATCGAGCTGTCCACGCTGTTTCCACTGATATCGGACGACCGGGAAAAACCCTATGGCTGGAGCTGGCAACGCGACGCGTCGAGCTTCGATCTGCCTGGGCTGTCCATTCCCGACGCGCTCACGCTGACGCTGGTCGAACAACATCTGTGCAACCAATTACCGCCCACCGCACTCGATGCCCTGCAGCCCCAGTTCCGCTCCGCCTCGCGGGTGCTGGGTGCGATGGATGAAACGGTGACGTCGAAGGCCTGGCTGAACAAGATACGGACGATCGCCCCGCTGCAGCCGCTGCAGCCTCCTGCCTTGAACGAAGACTGTCAACGCACCGTCTACACGGCCTTGATGAAGGATCTGCAGCTGACCCTGCGCTACAAGAAACGCGACGCGAAGGAAGCCACGCTGTATCCGGCAGTGCATCCCCTCGCCATCGTGCAGCGCGGCGGGATCATTTACCTGGTCTGCACGTTTGCAGGCCATGACGACGTTCGCACGCTCGCGCTCCACCGCGTACAGGAAGCGGGCCTCGTGTATGAAGAAGCGAAAAGAGACCCTGGCTTCGATGTGGATGCCTTCATCGCCTCGGGCGCATTCGGTTTCCTGACAGGGCCGCCCATTGTCTTGCGCGCGACCTTCCAGCGCGCGGTCGCCGAGCATTTATTCGAAACACCGCTCGCCCCCGATCAGTTGCTCGAGCCATGCCCGGACGGCTCGGTCCATGTAACCGCAACCGTGGCATCGACGCGTACACTCGTCTATTGGCTCACCGGGTTCGGGGCAGCGGTACAGGTGCACAGCCCGGCGACACTGCGTGCCGAGCTGAAGGACACTGCGCTGCGCATGGCTGCGAACTATTCCTGAGCTGCTCCCTACTGCCGAACAAGGTGCGCGTTAGCGGCAGGCCCGCGAACAGATCCAGCCAGCATGTCAGCAATGACCGGTGCAAGGGCATTGCCGTCCCGTTCGCGCCCGTTTAACCAACAAACAAAAAATCAGGAGCTTCCAATGCAGATGTACCGTGCAGTTTCTCGCGCCACTTTCGATCCAGCGCGCGAGCACAGGCCCCATCCAGGGGCACGCATGCCGGGCAATGTCCCGTATTTCGTCGACAACCTGTGGGAATTGACCCGTCCGGACGACAAGCCTTCGCGCCGCAAGGCCGTCTATGCAAGCCCGACGGTTGAACTGGCATTCGACGGCGCCGCCGGCGTCGGCCAGCCGCGCGAGGGATTCATCGTCTGCCGGGTGGAATGCAGCAGGCCGCCAAACATGTTCCAGTTGCCGGTAACGGATGCCCGTTATCATCCGGACGTCAAACGCCTGCAGAAACTGGTGCATGGGAAGCTGGGCGGCGCCGTCCCGCCCCCACTGAGCGACAGGCTTGCCCTGGCCCCCTTGTTCCTGCCCGGTATTGCCAGGCACGAATTGATGGCCGCGATGGAAGAGAACGGGGCTTTGCGTCAGCTGGTCGAGGAACTGGTGTCCAGGGTCACGCTATGGACCGACACCCCGGATCCCGTCCGGGGCGAACAGTTCTTCGAGCTCGACAAGGACAATAGCTACACCCTGCACGCCGTTTGAGTGCACACTAGCGCGGCCTTCCTGATCGGCCGCCCGTTGCCCGGCGACGCAGCCTGCAAGTCATGACGGCAGGCTGCGCCGATTGCGCAGCACGGCGTCGTATCGCTGGATGGAACATGGGCTGGTTACAAAGCGTCGGCGTCGATATCAGGATTCGACTGCTGCGCAGGCGATATCGCATCGGCAAGCCGCAGCCGCGCCTTACGGGCCCGGATCCGTGCAATGAGAGCATCGCGACCCGTGGGGAAGTCGGCGAAAGGCCTGGCATCGAATGGTGCGCCGCTCAGTCTTCCACATTCCGCCAGTGTCTCCATGGCCTCGAGGTCCCGCATCAGATCGCTCCTCGCGCGCAGGCCGACCTGCACGGCGTTCCACTTGCCCCCTGCCAGTAATCCGATGACATAAGCCGTCAGGATCTCGTATTCGTTTTCATGGTCGTCACGCGCCAATTCGCAGACGATAAAACAATCCTGGTCTGCGACCAGGACCTCTTCGGGAACGGTTCCCGGATTGAACAATTGTCCGTCATACCGGAGAACGACCACCCGCTTGCCTTCCACCCTTTTGAGCGCGACGACCCGGCCGTTTTCCCACAAGGTGTCGACCGGATCCGCTAGCGGCGAGACCGGCAATACGTCCACCAGGGCCGCGCGCACCGGTTCGACCTGAAGCAGTCGCGCTGTCGCTTTCGACAGGCAGGCCAGGGCGCCTGGCTTCGGTGCGTCGAACCTGTCGTGGGCCAGGTGAAAGACATCGGCAAGGATTGGTGCCGCGTCATCGATGACGCTCTGCGCAAGCTTCGGGTCGGACTGGCACAGCGTCCAATACCTGTCGATCTCCTCAAGCCGCGCCTGCTCGGCCTCCGCCAGCAGAAGGTCGAGTTCATGGTGTGACAGTGCAGAGATCTCCGGGAAATCGCTACTGCCCGGCTGGACGACACTCGGGGAATTGTTCGGTGACATAGGGTTCCAGGTAGCGTGGATTGGTTTGATCATTTGCGTCTCGGTGCACAAGCAAGGTGCGCCATGGCTGCCTGCCCTTGCGGTCGACAGACGCGGCAATGCGATCACGGTTTTCACGGACCGAAACACCAATCATAAAGATGGGTACGACAAACCATGTCACACGTCATCCAGCGCAGCGGACCAACGCATGGTGCGGCCAGCGGCCGCCATGACAAGATCGACAAGTTGTCGCATCCTGGCGACGACACCTGGTAGCGACATTGGTTGTCAAGCGGAAGGCAAGCATAATGAGGATAGTTCCACACGGCAACCATACAGCAGCCACCGCGCGCTGTTTCTTGTTACCGAGCGGCTCGACGACCAACCCTGCTGCATTCCCTTGCTCAAGGAATATCGCGAGATCCAATCGAAGGTCGTCGAGCTGCTCCGGGAAGGCGACCGCTGTGCCGAACAGATTCGAGGCCTTCGCAACCGCTAGTTCCGGTTGCTGGCGGGCCGGCCGATTCCGAACCTGGCCCGCGCTTGACGACGGCGGGCGCGCGCTTGCCGACGATTTTCCCGGCTAGCCGCCCTGCCCGGCCGACCGGCGCCGCATCATCGCCATCCCCTCGATCGTGCACACGGTCTCGCCACGCTGGTTGGTGGCGACCCAGGTCGACCACACCACGCCGCGGTCGGGCTTGGAGCTCGAGGCCTTGACTTCCTTCGTGATGTAGCGCAGCGACAGCGTGTCGCCGGCGCGCACCGGCTGGTGCCAGCGCACGCCGTCCAGCCCCGGCGAACCCATGCTCGCTTCCTCGAAACGCATGCCGTCGACCACCATGCGCATCATCATCGCGCAGGTATGCCAGCCGCTGGCGATCACGCCCTTGTAAATCGATTGCGCCGCCGCGTCGCGGTCGATGTGGAAGGGCTGGGGATCGAACTGGGTGGCGAACGCGATGATCTCTTCCTCCGTCACGCTGCGCTGGCCGAGTTCGATTTCCTGGCCGGGGACGAAGTCCTCGAAATACCATTGATCGCTCATGCGGCCTCCGCCTCGACGACACCCGTCGCAAAACCCGGCTGGGCGATGAAGCGCGCCAGGTGGTGGTCGCTGTCGCCCAGTTGCAGTTCGATGGCGGCCAGGCGCTTGAAGTAGTGCGCGGCGGGCAGTTCGTCGGTCACGCCCATGCCGCCATGGAGCTGCACCGCCTGCTGGCCGACGAAGCGGGCCGCCTGGTTGACGCGGTACTTCGCGGCCGAGACGGCGCGGCGGCGTTCGACCGGATCCGTGGCCGCCATCTTCACCGCCGCCAGCAGCGCCATCGAATGGGCCTGCTCGAGGTGGACGAACATGTCAGCCATGCGGTGCTGCAGGGCCTGGAACTTGCCGATGGGTGCACCGAACTGCTGGCGCGTCTTCAGGTAGTCCAGCGTCGCTTCGAACAGGGCTTCCATCGCGCCCAGCGCTTCGGCACACAGCAGCGCGGCGCCATAGTCGAGTGTCGCGTCGAGGATATCGGCACCCGCCGCCTCGTCGGCCAGCAGCTGCGCGCGCGTGAGCTGCACGCCGTCGAAGCGGATGTCGGCGGCGCGCTGGCCGTCGAGGGTGCGGTAGCCGGTGACCGTCACGCCAGGGGTATCGGCTGGCAGCACGAAGAGCAGCACGCCGCCGTGTGCTCGCGCTGGCCGCCGCCTTCACTGCCACCTGCGCGCGCCGAGACGATCAGCGCGCCCGCTTCAAAGCCGTGAATCACCACCTTCTTTTCGCCGCTAATCGTCCAGCCGTCGCCACTCGCTTGTGCGCGGGTGGCGATGTCGAACAGGTCGTGGCGCGACTGGCGTTCGCCCAGGGCGCAGGCCAGTTTCAGTTCGCCGCCGGCGACGCGTTCAAGAAGCTCGGCCGCAGCAAAGCCGGCTTGGGCACCCAGGCGCAGGAACTCGGCGCCCAGCACGGTGGCAAAATATGGCTCGACCACCAGGCCCCGGCCCAGTTCGCGCATCACGACGAACATGTCGACCGCGCTTCCTGAAAAGCCGCCATGCGCTTCCGCCACAGGCAGCGCCGTCATGCCCAGTTCGGCCAGGGTAGCCCAGGCCGCGTCGGAGACACCGGCCTGGGAGTGGATGATGGCGCGGCGCGCCTCGAAACCGTAGTCGCGGCCGATCCAGCGCTTGAGCGCGTCGGCGAACTGGAGCTGCTCGGGATTGAAATTGAAGTCCACTGTGCTCTCCTTACAGGCCCAGGATCATCTGGGAGATGATGTTGCGTTGGATTTCGTTCGAGCCGCCATAGATGGAGGTCTTGCGATAATTGAAGTAGTGCGCCAGCAGCGGCGCGGCCTCGTCGTCGCCGACCAGGCTGTGTTCGCGTTCGCCCTCGAGGTAGGCCGGGTCGAAAGGCAGCGCCATCGGCCCCACGGCTTCGACCATCAGCTCGGACAGCGCCTGCTGGATCTCGGTGCCACGCACCTTCAGTACGGACGCTTCCGGTCCCGGCGCCTGGTTCGGCCTGGCCAGCACGCGCAGCACCGTCATTTCCAGCGCCATCAGTTCGATTTCCAGGCTGGCCAGCTTCGCGGCGAAGAGCGGGTCCTCGATCAGCGGCAGCCCGCTCTTGTTTTCGCGCGCGGCCAGGGTTTTCACGAAGGCCAGCTCGCGCTTGGATCGGCCCACCGCGGCGATGCCGGTACGCTCGTGGCCGAGCAGGTACTTGGCATAGGTCCAGCCGCGGTTTTCCTGGCCCACCAGATTACTGGCCGGGACGCGCACGTTGTCGAAGAACACTTCGTTCACCTCGTGGTCTTCGTCCAGCATGATGATCGGGCGTACCGTGATGCCGGGGCTGTGCATGTCGATCAGCAGGAAGGAGATGCCCTCCTGTTTGCGTACGCCCGTGTCGGTGCGCACCAGGCAGAAGATCATGTCGGCATGCTGGGCCAGCGTGGTCCAGGTCTTCTGTCCGTTGACGAGGTAGTAGTCGCCGTCGGCGTCGGCATGGCGCACGGCCGTCGTTTTCAGCGACGCGAGGTCGGAGCCGGCGCCTGGCTCGGAATAGCCCTGGCACCACCAGTCCTCGCAGGACAGGATGCGCGGCAGGTAGTAGTCCTTCTGGGCCTGGCTGCCGAAAGCCATGATCACGGGCGCGACCATGTTCACGCCGAAAGGCATGATCTGCGGCGTGCCGGCGCGGGCGCATTCTTCTTCGAAGATGTGGCGCTGGGTGGCCGTCCAGCCCGGACCGCCGAACTCGACCGGCCAGCCGGGCGCGACCCAGCCCTTGGCGGCGAGGATCTTGTGCCAGCGGACGCTGTCTTCCTTGGACAGGCGCAGGTGCTTGCGCACCTTCTGCTGCAGGTCCGCAGGCAGCTCGGCATCCAGGAAGGCCCGCACCTCAATGCGAAATGCCAGGTCCTCGTTCGAATAATTCAGGTCCATTCCGTCTCCTTGTTTGCGCGCCAAAAAAGCACGATCGTTCACAAGGATTGTACCGGAAAGGGGGGCGATGTTGTCAAAGACCCGATGGGCGTTCGCCAGGGGTCCTCGGCCAGGAGCGGACCGCCCCTGCCGTTGCATTGCGCCACCGCTGGACGAGAAAAAAAGCGGCGCGCCCGTCCGGGTCGCGCCGCTTGCATAGCGCGCGCTTCAGCGTGCGCGGCGGCGGCGCAGGACGCCCATGCCGGCCACACCGGCGAGCAGCAGCGCGATGCTTGCCGGTTCGGGCACCTCGACGGCAATGGGCGCAACCGGCAAGGTCACGATACCAGGCACGGCGGGCACGGCCGGGGTGACCGGAATCGCAGGCGTCGCCGGGATGCCCGGGCCATTCGGCACGGCTGGCGTCGCCGGCACTGCCGGGATGGCGGGGGTGGCTGGATTGATCGGCGCGATCTGTGCCGGCATCGGCTCCACGATGCGATCGGGACGTGCGATCTGCACGATATCGGCCTGGGCAGTACCGGCGGCGGCACAGACGAGGGCGAAAACGATGTGGCGAACTTGCATGGGCGACTCCTGTTATTGTGATGACAATGAATGCTCGGATACCGCTGTTGAGAGCGGGAAGTATTTACAAAGCAATATCATGCTAACACGGTGCCAATATGCGCCTGTTTCGATTGATTCTTGTTCTTAAATGAAAGAAAGCTTCCAAGAGGAAGCTTTCTTTTAGGGAAAACTGCTTTCCCGACCGCCGCCAGCCAGGATTACTCCGGGCGTGAGGTCGCCATGTAGGGCATGGTGCGGGAGGCCATCCGGGTATCGGTCTTGAGCATGCCCACTTCGTCGGCCAGGATATGCGCGGCCTCCTGCAGCAGCACATCCTTGGCATCCTTGGCGGCCTTCTCGGCCGCCAGCTCGGCCGACAGGGCGCGTTCGTCGGCCTGCAGGCCGTCGTCGCGCTGTGGCGTGTTGCGCGATGCGACGACGGCCTTGACCGGCTTGGTCGGCACCGGCACCTTGCTGCGGGCTTCCTTGCCGCCCGGCGCTGCCGCCGGCTCGTCCGTGTTCTCGCCCTTGCCCGCCGCCAGGCGCGCTTCACGCATGCGCGCACGCGCATCCTGGGCGTCGCGTTCCTTGCGGCGCACCGCTTCGTTCAGCGAAATCGCATTCTCCTTGCGCAGTTTCAGCACTTCCGCGATGTCTTCGCGCAGGTCCTGGAACTCCTTGTCCTTCGAGATGCGGGCTTCGTGGCGTTTCTGCAGCGGCCCCACCAGTTCCTTCAGGTCGCCGGCCGGCATGTAGTTGGCCGGCTTGATCGACACCCACGGCAGCGCGTTGTCGAACGAGGATTCGCCGAAGGCCTCCGGATCGGTGGTCACGGGCAGCTTGATGTCGGGCGTGACGCCGCGCAGCTGGGTGGTGCCGCCATTGATGCGGAAGAACTGGGCGATCGTCATCTTCAGTTCGCCGTAGCGCACTTTCTCGGACTGCGAGAAGCGGTCGAGGTCGATCAGGGTCTGCACCGTGCCCTTGCCGAAGCTCGGTTCGCCGATGACGAGGCCGCGGCCGTAGTCCTGGATGGCGGCGGCAAAGATTTCCGAGGCCGAGGCCGAACCGCGGTTGATCAGCACGCCCATCGGGCCGTCCCAGGCCAGGCCCGCCTTGGTGTCGGATTCGACTTCGACACGGCCCTCGGCGCTGCGCTGCTGCACCACCGGGCCCTTGTCGATGAAGAGGCCCGTCAGTTCGACCGCCTCGACCAGCGAACCGCCGCCGTTGTTGCGCAGGTCGATCAGCACGTTGTCGACCTTGTCTTTCTTGAGTTCGCCGAGGATGCGCTCGACGTCGCGCGTGGCGCTCTTGAAGTCCTTGTCGCCCTTGCGGCGCGCCTCGAAGTCCTGGTAGAAGGTCGGCAGCGAGATCACACCGATGCGGCGCGTCACGCCGCCTTCCCTGACCTGGATGATGGACTTCTTCGCGGCCTGCTCTTCCATGCTGATTTTCTTGCGCACCATCGAGACCGTCATGTGCTTGGCATCGACGCCGGCGTCGCCGGGGATGACGTCCAGGCGCACGGTCGAGCCCTTCTCGCCGCGGATCAATTGCACGACATCGTCGATGCGCCAGCCGAGCACGTCGACGAACGCCTTGTCACCCTGGGCGACGCCGACGATACGGTCGCCGACTTTCAGCTTGCCGGACTTGTCGGCCGGGCTGCCCGGCACGATTTCGCGGATCACGGTGTAGTCGTCGCGCGACTGCAGCACGGCGCCGATGCCTTCGAGCGAGAGGCGCATGGCGATATCGAAATTGTCCGCCGAGCGCGGACCCAGGTAATTGGTGTGCGGCTCGATGGCGGTGGCATACGCGTTCATGAACATCTGGAACACGTCTTCGTTGTTCAGCTTTTTCAGGCGCGAGATGTAGTTCTCGTAGCGCTTGTCGAGCGTGCTGCGGATGGCTTTCTCGTTCTTGCCGGCCAGCTTCAGGCGCAGCCAGTCGTTCTTGACGCGCTTCCTCCACAGGTCGCGCACTTCGTCTTCGCTTTTGGCCCAGGGCGCTTTTTCACGGTCGAGCTGCAGGGTTTCGTCGGCGGTGAAGTCGAGTTTGGTCTTGAGCAGGCTGCGCGCATAGTTCATGCGGTCGGTGAAGCGCTGCTGGTAGAGGTTGTAGACCGTGAACGGGACGGTCAGGTCCTCGTTGTTGATGGCATCGTCGAGCTTGGTGCGCATGGGCGTGAAGCGGTCGATGTCGGCCTGGGTGAAATACAGTTTTTCGCTGTCGAGGGTCTCGAAGTAATTGTCGAAGATCTTCTCCGACATCGCGTCGTCGAGCGGCATCGCCTTGTAGTGATAGCGCCCGAGCACGCGCGAAGCCCACAGGGCGGCCTGGGTCTGGGCCGCGACCGGCTTCATCTGGAGCGAGGGGGCTTTCTCGGGCTGCTGGGCGGTGACCGCGTGGGTCGACACGGCCAATGCCAGGGCGACCATCAACATCTGCTTCTTCATGTATGCGTTCTCCGAACGTGAATGCGAATCTTGGCTGAGAGCACCTGGCAACACCTCTGCCAGGCACTCAAAATCCGGATGGCAACTTCCTGCTGCCGCTCCGGACCGGCGCCGGATACCAGTGGTATCGACGGCGAGCGAACCCATTCTACAGGATGACGCAAGCGCGCAGAGCCGCAAGATACGCTTGCGCGGCGCCGGATTAAGGCTGGCTTAAGGGCACGCCGCGAAAAATTTTATGAACGGAAATAGAGTCGATGCCACTCGGTCAAGAGCGCCCCGCCCAGGCCAGGCCGTTGCGGCGCCGCGGCCGGCTACAGGAACGGCAAAACGCCGCGTCCCCAGTACAGGCCGGCCACGGCAGCGCCGACCAGCAGCCAGGGCCAGGAACGCGCCGCCAGGCGCCAATCCACCGGGGACGGCCAGAACGACAGGAACTGTGGCGCGAGCAAAACGGCCAGCAGCAGGTCGAGCGGCATGAAATGCCAGCCCGGGCGAGTGCGCCAGGCGGCGACGCCCAGCGGCAACAGCAGGATGAGCAAGGGTGCCAGCGCCGCCGGCGCCGCGTTGTACCAGCGCAGGTTGGCAAAGCTGACCGAGCCGAGCTCCCAGACCTTCCCCTTGCGCTTGGGGAAGAGGTCGATGGCGACCGGTTCGGCATTGGTGAGCAGGCCCACGCCGAAATGCGCCAGCTCGTGGCACAGGGTGCCGGGTGCGGTCAGCAGGAAGAACGCCGGATGGGCACTGCTGAGCATCCAGAACAGGAAAGCGAGCGCGGCCGACGGAACCAGGTAGAGCAGGATGTCGCTCAGCGCTGCGCCATGGCTGCACAGGAACGCAGGCAGCACGGCCGTGCAGGCCGCCAAGGCGCTCATTTCAGATGTTCAGCCAGCGTAGAAGCAGCGGCCGCAAGCCTGGCGGTAGCTCTCGTTGCCGCCAATGCTGACCTGCTCGCCCTCGCGGATGCGGCGCCCTGCCGTGTCGACGCGGATGTTCATCGTCGCCTTCTTGCCGCAGGTGCAGATGTTCTTGATTTCCTCGATGTCGTCGGCCAGCGCCAGCAGGTAAGCCGAGCCGGGGAACGGTTCGCCGCGAAAATCGCTGCGCAGGCCGTAGCAGATCACGGGCACGCCGCGCACTTGCGCCAGCTGGTGCAATTGCTGGACCTGGACGGTGGTGAGGAACTGGGCTTCGTCGACCAGCACGCAGGCAACGGCCGGGGCCTGGGCCAGGAAATCGGTGTGCGCGTCGAAGGTGTCGACCTCGCGCTGGGCGCCGAGACGCGAGGTGATCAGGCCGACGCCGTAGCGGTTGTCGATCGCGGCGGTGTAGAGCTTGACCTGCTGGCCCTGCTCTTCATAATTGTGTGCCACTTGCAGCAGCGCCGTCGACTTGCCGGCGTTCATCGCCGAATACCTGAAATAGAGTTTTGCCACTGCCTGCCCACGCCGAAAGAGAATCGCGAAATTATAGCGCGGCGGCAATCACCGGCGCCAGCTCAGCCGTTGTCCTTCTTGCCCACGGCGCGCGCCGGATTGCCGACGACAGTCGCGCCCGCCGGCACGTCGCGCGTGACGACGCTGCCGGCGCCGACGATGGCATCGTCGCCGATCGTCACGCCCGGCAGGACGATGGCGCCGCCGCCGATCCAGACATTGCGGCCGATGGTGACGGGCACGCCGCGTTCCAGGCCGCTGCGGCGCACATCGGGCTCGCGCGGGTGGTCGGCCGTGTAGATCTGCACGGCCGGCCCGATACGGGTGTCGTCGCCGATGGTCACGCGCGCCGTGTCCAGGATCACGCAGTTGTAGTTGAGGAAGACGCCGGTGCCGAGGTGGATGTTGAAGCCGTAGTCGCAGTAGAACGGCGGACGCAGCATGGCGCCCTCGCCCACCGCGCCGAGACGCTCCGCTGCCAGCGCATGCCAGGCGGCGGCCGGTTCGCCGATCGCCGCGTTATAGCGCGCCAGCCAGGCCGCGCAGGCTTCCAGCTCGACCTGCAGCTCGGGCGCGCTCGGGTGGTAGAGCTCGCCGGCTGCCATCTTGTCCTTTTCGCTGCGCGTCATCGCGTCTCCCGTTGGCCGGGGTGGTATTTGCGCTCGAGCTGCTTCTCGATGTCCTGCTTGTAGAACAGCACATCCTTGAACTCGCCGCGGCTGTACATCTCCGCCTGGTCGGCGAAATGCTTCGAGGCAGGGTTGCCGCTCTGCCCGCCCGCGAGAATGCTTTTCGCGCGCAGCTTCGGGCCGAACTCGACGACGGCGACAAAACTGTTGCCGCGGTCGCCATAAATCCGTTTCGTCTTCTGTTTGGCCACCATGCCGAAGGACGCCAGCGAACCCCAGGTGGCCGAGGTGAAGGCGACCGGGTAGCTCGGTTTGCTGTCGTCGTATTGCTGGTCGATGGCGCCGCTGGTGCGCTGGAAACGGTTGATCTCGCCCCAGGGCGTTTGCCAGGTGCCGAAGTCGGCCGTCAATTTCGTCGTCGCCCGTTCCAGCGCGCCCAGGCGTTCGCCGGCGCCAATGCGCGTGGTGATGTAGTCCACGGTCGGCAGGCCGGCCGCGCGTGCCTGCGGGACCGCGGCGGCCACCATCTCCTGGCCCCAGTAGACGGCGAGCGAGGTCGGCACGGATGCTGCGCCAAAGCGCAGGTCCCAGCCGCGCAGGGCCGCCACTTGCGGCGCCAGCGCCGCCTTGCGCGGGTCGCTCGCCGGCAGGGCTTCGAAGTCGCGCACCAGCTGGGGCACCAGCGGCTCGAAAGCCGTGAGATAGCTGTCGTAGGCGGTGGCGATCAGGCTGTCGAGCGTGAGCCCTTTCGCGTCTTTCAGCACGCGTTCGGCGTGGACGCCGCGCGCGTTCTCAGGCAGCGACCACATGTAGGCCGGGTAGTCCTGGCGTTTCGGGCTGTTCGCGCCGGAGGACGAGAACGGCCAGTTGTTCGTGTTCGAGATGTAGCCGCTGGCCGGATTGAACAGCGTGATCGTGTCCTTGATATCGTGCAGGCCCTGCCATTCGGTGGCGGGGTTGCTGCCGTCCACGGGTTTGGTCCAGTCGAAGCGCGGGTCGCGTTTCGGGATGAAGTTGCCGTGGAAGTAGGCAATATTGCCGTCGCCGTCGGCATACACGGTGTTGTTCGAGGAATTCGTGCGCAGCTCCATCGCCTTGTAGAAGGCGGCGTAATTCTTCGCCTTGGTGCGCGAGTAGGACTGGGTCAGCGCCTTGACCGGCTCGTCCATCATTCTGACGGCCACCCACTTGCCGTTCTCGCTGCGGATGATGGGGCCGTGGTGGCTGAACCAGGCCGTGACGGTGCGGCTGGCCATTGTTCCGTCAGCCTGCTTGTAGGGTAGCGTGACCGGCACGGCGCGCATCGCGCGTTCCCCGTCGCCGTACTTGTAGAAGACCTTGCCATCGCGCTCCGTCACGGTTTCCAGGTATTCGTCGATGACGTCGCCGCCGCCTGAGGTGTGCATCCAGCCGGCGCGCTCGTTGAAACCCTGGTAAATGAAGAACTGGCCCCAGGTAACGGCGCCATAGGCATTCAGGCCCTCGTCGCTCACCATGTGGATTTCAGGGCGGAAGTAGAAGGAGGTGTGCGGATTGATCAGGAGCAGCGGGTGGCCTGATTTGCTCAGCTTCGGCGCGATGGCGAAGCCATTCGAGCCGCGCGGCTCCTCGTCGTGCACGTTGCGGTTGTCGGCAAGCTTCGGTTCGCCGCGCCCCCCGTAGAAGGCTTCCAGGTCTTTCAGCGCGATCTCTTCGATGTCGCCGCCGATGCTGCCTTCGGAAAAAGCAAGCGCCATCCAGGGCTCGAAGCGCGTGATCAGCTTCGGTTTGACTTCCGGATGGGTGTGCAGGTAGAAGTTCAGGCCGTCGGCGAAACCGACCATCAGCTGTTTCAGCCAGGCCGGGCTGGCGGCATACTTGGCCTGCAGGTCGCTTGGGGTGATGTAGAGCTTCATGCGCAGGTCGCGCCAGATTTCGCGCTCGCCCTCGACTTCGGCCAGGCGCCCCATCGCGTTGATGTAGTTCATTTCGACGCGGTTGAAATCGTCCTCGGCCTGGGCGTACAGCATCCCGAAGACGGCATCGGCATCCTTCTTGCCGAACACGTGGGGAATGCCCCATTTGTCGCGCAGGATGGTCACGCGCGCCGCGCTCTTGCGCCAGCGGGCCAGGTCGGCGGAGGCAGGCGCTTCCCGCTTTGCCAGCGGGGCGGTCCCGGCCAGCGCGGTGGATGGAGCGAAGGCGGGAACGAAAGCGGCCAGGGTGGCGCCGAACAGCGCCGGTGACAGGTAGCGGGACAGCGACATGCGTGATCTCCTTTGTTGTTGTCGTTCGAGGCCGGCCCCTGGCGTCAAGCCCCGGCGGCGGCCAGCTTCTGCTTGAGGATGTCGTTCTCGGTCAGCAAGGTGGCAAGCCGGTCCTTGAGCGAGGCAATCTCGGCGCGCAGGGCCAGCTTTTCGTCGACCGGCTCGCCGTCCGGCCCCAGCTTCTTCGGCTTGCTGGCCATCTTCTGCTCGCGCACCTGGCGCGCGGCCTGCTGCAACTCCTTGCGCCCGCCCGCCACCGCGGCGATCTGCATTTCCTGCGGCAGCTGGGCAACGTTCGCCGCCGCGTTGATCGAGATGGTGCCGCTGCGCACCGCCTCGACCAGCTGGGGCGTGGCCGCCTTCTGGATGCGTTCGATCTGGCTGATGGTGTTGCTCGACACCCGCGCCGCCTTGGCGACTTCCTCGCGCGTGTTCCAGGGCGGCGGCGGCCGGCTGTCCATGTCGTCCGGGTTTGGTGCGGGCGGTTCGTCGGCCAGCTTCTGGGCCATGCGCGCGCTGACGATTTCCTTCTTGCGCAGGGCCAGCAAACCGCGCTGGAAGTCCGACACGCTGCGCCGCGCCAGGTGGTTGTCGATCATCCACAGCATCACGTCCTCGATGGACGCGAAGTTGTTGTTCTGGACGGTGCGGAATTCGATGCCGTGCCTGCGGCAGATGTCGTAGCGGTTATGGCCGTCGATCAGGGTGTCGCCCCAGAGCACGAGGGCGTCGCGGCAGCCCTCGGCCAGCAGGCTGCGCTCGAGCGCGGCGTATTCGATGTCGGTCAGCGGGTCCACGAAGGCCCGCAGCTGGTCGTTGATGGTGATGTTCAATGTCGTTCCTTGTACTTCTTCCGGTGGCGCCCTGCTGATGCTTGCGCCGGGGAGCATGCTACACCATTCGCTGGCTCGGCCGTAGCCGAATGCCGTGCCCCGCTGTCGACGAAACTGACAGCGGGACACCGCCGGCGACGACGCGGCCGCATAAATAATTGATACTAAAAGTTAATTTTCTGTTGGCACGAAGGTTGCTCCACGACGTGGCTCAACCACAAAGGACAACAATCATGCTCAAAAGACTTTTCGCCTTTGCAGCCACCGCCCTGTTGTCGCTCAACGCATCAGCCAGCTACGTGCAATGGAACGTCAGCAGCCCCGAACTGTACGGTTATATCGTCCAGAACGAAGAAGACTTGTCGATAGCCTACTTCGACCTGACTGTCGGCAATGCCAATGAGAGCGTGCATAATTTTTCACCAAACGGCTATTCGGATATCGAGCGGGTCAGTGCGCGCTACAACAACCGCGGACCGTCGCTGTTCGAGATCGGCGACGAAGACACGGAAGGCTTGTCTTACCATATCTGGTTTAACTTCTCCGGGACAAATTCGCCAGATACGTTCCGCTTCATTTCGTACTATTCATTCAAGCAAGTCTGATCGCCTTTTCCTTGGTACACGCTCCAGCCGAACGTGCGCTACCCGTCCGGGTATGTCACCCGTGGCGAGGTGGATCCTGGCATGGTTGCGATGCTCGACTGGTACTTGGAAAACACGGATGGGGAGCGCTACAACGACCTGTTGCGTCACGTTGTGCCGAAGCAGCATGCTATTGCTGAGCCAGCGAGCCTGGCCCTCTTCGCCCTGGGTGCTGCAGGCCTGGCTGGATGTTCGCGCCGCCGGAAAACGGCATGAGGGCACGCGGGCGATTGTGCTTGTGTGAGGCCACTGCCGTGCTGCACCGCACCGCGCGCGGGGCGCAGGCATGCTGGTGCCCGGAGCCGGGATCGAACCGGCACGCCATTTCTGGCACGGGATTTTAAGTCCCGGGTGTCTACCAGTTTCACCATCCGGGCAGCGGCCGCGATTCTAGCACAGGCGCAGGGAAATCAGGATCAAAGGTGCAACATTGCCCGGCGGCGCGAGGGCGACGGACGAAAAAAACGGGGCGCGTGCGCCCCGTCGATGGTACCGGCTGCCGCGCGCTCAGCGCGCCGGCAGCGCCAGCGGTGCCGGGTCTGCCCTGCCCGCTGGCGGCTGCGCCGCGTCGATGCGGAACTCGCCAACGAGCGCCACCCGGGGTCGCGGCCTGCTGCTGCAGGCTTTCCGTGGCCGCCGAGGCCTGCTCGACCAGGGCCGCGTTCTGCTGGGTCACGTCGTCCATCTGACCGATGGCGCTGTTGACCTGGCCGATGCCGTTGCTCTGCTCGACGCTGGCCGCGCTGATCTCGCTGACGATGTCGCTCACGCGGCGCACGCTCTCGACCACCTGGCGCATCGTCTCGCCGGCTTCGGCGACCAGCATCGAGCCCTCGCCGACCTTGTCGACCGAGTCGCCGATCAGGCCCTTGATTTCCCGGCAGCAGCGGCGCTGCGCTGGGCCAGGTTGCGCACCTCGCTGGCGACGACGGCAAAGCCGCGGCCCTGCTCGCCCGCCCGTGCCGCTTCCACGGCCGCGTTCAGGGCGAGGATATTGGTCTGGAAGGCAATGCCGTCGATGACGGAAATGATGTCGACGACCTTGCGCGACGACATCTCGATCGAGGCCATGGTCTCGACCACCTGGCCGACCACCTCGCCGCCACGCTGGGCAACGCTGGACGCGGACTCGGCCATCTGGTTGGCCTGGCGCGCGTTGTCGGCGTTCTGGCGCACGGTCGAGGTCAGTTCTTCCATCGATGCCGCCGTTTCCTCCAGCGCGCTGGCCTGCTGCTCGGTGCGGGCCGACAGGTCGGCGTTCCCCGGCGGATCTCGCCGCTGGCCAGGGCCACGCTGTCCGAACTCGTACGTACGCGGCTGAGTACGCCACGGATCTTGGCCACGAAGCCATTGAAGCCGGCCGCAATGATGGCCAGTTCGTCCCTGCCGCGCACTTCCAGGCGCGCGCTCAGGTCGGCATTGCCGCCGGCCAGGCCCGACATCGCCGTGGCGAGCGTGCGCAGGGGACGCATCATGCGGTTCAGCAGCGTCACCTGCAGGAAAGCTGCCAGCAGCGCGCAGGCGACCGAGACCAGTGCTGCGTAGGTGGCCAGCTCGCGCGCCGATGCGGTGGCGACTGCATGCGGGAAGCTCAGCGCCACCGCCCAGGGTGCCATGCCGGGGCCGACACGCAGCGGCTGCAGCAGGCGCACGGTGTTGGTGGCGTCGACGAATTCATAGGGCTTGCCCGGCGAATGCTCTCCAGTGCCGCTTCGGGGATGTCGGCCGCCTTCTTGCCCAGGCGCGCCGCGTCCGGGTGGCTGGCGTACAGGCCGCCGTTCGAGACCAGGGTCAGCACGCCACCCTCGATCACCTTCATGTCGCCCAGGATGGCGCCCAGGGTCGCCACCTGGAAGTCGGCGCTGACGGTGCCCTTGAAGCCGCCGTCCATGATGACCGGCGCGACCATCGAGGCCATCAGCACGTCCTTTCCGTTGATCGGATACACGTAGGGCTCGGTGAAGTGCTTCTTGCCGCTTGCCTTCGGGATGTCATACCAGTCGTTCGCGCCGGGCGTGGTCGTGAACACGATCGGCTCGATGCCGATGCCGCCATTCGCAGCCCGCGTGTAGTAAGGCATGTAGCGGCCGCTGTCGTCGTAGTGCGGCTTCTTGCCCGCATACTCGGCGTCCTTGCCGTCGTAGGCATTCGGCTCGAAGGTGACGGCCGCACCGATCAGGTCGGGCGAACCGAGCACCAGCGAGCGGGTCATTTCGCCGATCTGCTCGCGCGCCAGCGCGTGACCGGCGCCGTGGGTTGTGCTGAGCTGGCTCGCGAGCGTATCGACCGCGGCGAAGTTGGCGCCGATGCGCGCCTGCAGCACGCCGGCCGCTTCGCGCGCCGAGGTGCGCGCCAGTTCCATCGCGACCCGTTCGGCCGACGCGCTGTTCTTCACGGCGATGAAGCTGGAAGTCAGGACCAGGCTGAGGATACCGAGGGCGGTGGCGCTGGCGCAGATGCGCGCGTTCAGCGACAGCGTGGAAAGGAAGGCGAAGCGGCGTGGCTTGGATGCTGTGGTGTTCATGATCGTATCAAGGTGGGAGACGTTCAGAAGGTCCGCGTCAGGCTGACGACGAAGGTATTCTTGGCCGGGTTCGAAAAGGCAATGTGCCCGGACGTGTCCGGCACGCCCGTGGTGTAGCTGTCGTAGGCGTGGGTGGCGCCGAATGCACGGGTGAAGGCGGCGGCGCCGCTCCAGCCGCCCGTGAACTTGCGCGTCACGCCGATCTTGACGTCGCGCCAGTTCCAGTAATCGTTGCCGGCGCCGGCGACGCGGCCCTCGCCCGCATGCAGGTTGAGCGTGGTGGCGTGGCCGAGGTCGACGTTCGCGCCACTGTCGAGGTAGCCGGTGCCGCGCGCATTCGTGATGCCGAAGAAGTCGCGCGTGAAGGTGACGTTGTACTTGGCGTAGAGCGCCTTGTAGGCCAGGCCGGCCGACACTTCGCCGTAGTTGAAGCGGGTGCCGGTCGCCTTGATCAGCGCGCCCGGGTAGGCGTAGTAATAGGCCATCAGGCTGACCCCGAGCGGACCGGCGGTGCCGCTGTAGCCGCCGTACAGGTCGACCTCAAACCTCGCGCCCTCGACATAGCGGCGGCTGACGTTCGAGGCCCAGGCACCGGCCGACCAGCCGCTTGCGTGCGCATAGTCGACCCCGGCCTGCGCCGCCGGCTTGCCCCAGGTCTGGCGAAAGCCGCGCGAGACGTACTGGGAGGCGATGGTGGTGTTGAACGACAGGGGCGAGACGACTTCCGTCGTCGGCGTGGGGGTATCGGCTTCCGTGGCGAAGGCGGGAGCGCCGAGAAATAACAGGGCAAGCCACGCGTACGGCATGCGCTGATGTGCGGTCGTGTTCATGGTGGTGGGGGTAGGCGCGGTAGCGCTGCAGGAGAAGAAAGAAAGAAAGAATTCCGTGAGGCAAATTTCTTGAGCGAATTTTAGAACGGCGCGCTAGCCAATCCGCGCTTTCATGGCAGGATGAAAATCGCTTTTTCTCGCCTCTGCTTCATCCGCGCAACACTGTGAATCTTGTGTCATGCGCGCCTGACAAGGAGTGTGGCAAGGGCGGCATGACAGGCTGACAAACCCACTCTGCGCAATGGCTGGGCGTCCAGGTGTCGGAAATATTGACACCCCGGTGCACCGGGCCATCCCGGGCGCCGCTAAGTCCTTGATACCGATGGTTTCCGGACTGGTGGCATGGCCGTTGCTTGAAAACAGCCGTCTTTCCCCACGCCCTCAGGCAGCCATGATCAAGAAACTGATTGCACTGGCAGCGACCACGCTGTTTTCCCTCGACGCATCCGCAGGCTATATCCAGTACGACCTCAGCGGGAATGGCATCTCCGGCTACGTCGTCCAGCACGACGACGACCATTCGATCGCCTTCTATCAGATCTTCATCGACACCGAACGGGCCTATGCGCGCTTCGCCGCCGCACATGGCGAAGACAACATTACGGGCGCCACTACCCGGTTCGGCGATGGCGGCCCGACGAATTTCGCCGCCTTCGACAGCCTGAGCCGGGTCTATGTCTACAACATCGCCCTCGACTACCAATCCACCGGCAGCGCAGGCGTGTACCGCTTTTCGGCGCGCTACTCCCAGCGCGAGCATCCGGAGTACGCGAACGACCCGTGGGCCGGAGAGCTGGTGCCACTGGCCCTGCGCTTTAGCGGTACCGCGCGCGTGACGGCGGTCGACCCCGGCCTGGTGAATTTCATCGACGGCGAAGGCGGTTATCCCGATGGACTGACGCGTCTCGTGCCCGCGCCCGTCGCCGTGCCGGAACCGGCCGGCCTGGGTCTGCTCGGGCTGGGCCTGGCGGCGCTGGCCGCGGCCCTGCGCAGGCGCAGCCCGGCACGCTAGGGGAAGTCCTCCCGCGCCGGCCTGCTTGCCTGGACCGGCGCGGCGCGCGTGCCAGGCGTCGTTTGCGCACCCCTGCGTGTGCGCAAACGACGCCGTCGCGGTCCTGGCGATACCCACGTCGCTTGCTGCGTCCGGGCACGCGACGGCGATGGCAGCCCTGCCCGCGGCTCGGCGGCGCCGCTCATCCGTATGGCGCGCTACGATGGTGGGCGCCTGGCCGGTGCGCCAATGCGCCGCGGCCAGCCATTCGACGAGGACACGATGACGACCAATGCGATGCCTTTCACCCCTGCCCTCGGGGCACGCCGCCGCAGCCTCTACCTGCGCGTGCACGGCTGGGCGGCACTGATCGCCTCGCCTTTCATCCTGCTCGCCACCCTGACGGGGCTGCTGTACATCTTCACGCCCCAGTTCGAGGCGCGCCTGTACGCGTCGCTGGAGCGGGTGACGCCCGCCGGCCCGATGCGCGCCCTCGAGCTGTCCTTGGCCGCAGCCGAGGCCGCCGCACCCCACGGGTATCGGGTGCGCTCGGTCTTGCTCCCGGCAAGTCCGGGGCGCGCGCTCGAGGTGCTGATGGCGCCAGGGGGCGCGGGTGCGGCGCACGCACACCACGGCGGCGCACCGGCAGCAGCGCCGTCGGGCCCGCTGACCGTCTTCGTCGATCCGTACACGGCGCGCGTGCTGGGCACCCAGGCACCCGACGCACGCCTCGCCGAGGGGGCGCGCAGGCTGCATTCACGCCTGCTGCAGGGGAGACGGCTGGCGCTGGATGATCGAACTGGCCGCCAGCTGGCTGCTGGTCATGCTCGTCACCGGCGCCTGGCTGTGGTGGCCGCGGCCGGGGCAAACGGGCCTGCCGCGTGCGGGCAAGACAGGCCGGGCCGCCTGGCGTCAGTGGCATGCTGTTTCCGGCGTCGCACTCGGCGTGCTGAGCCTCGTCATCGTCGCCACCGGTATCACCCGGAGCCAGTACGCGGGCGTGCAGGTGCGCAAGTTGCGCGATGCCGCCGGCCAGGCCTCGCCCCAGGCGCCGCGCCACCTGCATTCGACCCCCACAGGCGCGCCGCCCCTCGGCTGGGAAGCGGCATCGCGGCGCGCGCAGTCGCTCGCCGCCCCGGCGCGCCGCTTGCTCTCAAGCTCAGCCCACCCGAAGGTGCGCACGGCGTCTGGCACGCGACAAGCAGCGACACGGCCCGGCCACTTGCGCGCTTCGACCTGCTGTTCGACGCCTACAGCGGCACGCTGCTGTACCGCTCGGGCTGGAGCGAAGCCACCGCCTTCGGCCAGGCAACGGCGCTCGGCATCCCTTTCCACCGCGGCGAGTTCGGACTGTGGAACCAGTTGCTGCTATTGCTGTTCGGCCTGGGCGTGCTGTTTTCGCTGGTATCGGGCTGGGTGATGTATTTCAAGCGCATGCGCCCGGCCGGGCTCGGCCTGCCGGCGCTCCTGCCCGGCGCCTGGCGCGCGGCCTCGCCGCTGGCGCTGCTCACCGCGGCCGGGCTGTGCGCGCTGATGCCGCTGCTGGCGCTGTCCGGCGCCATCCTGCTGGTGCTGGAAGTGTTGCTATTCAAGGGAGGACGGCGCGCGGACTTGCCGGCCTGAGCCGCTGTAAACGCGCGGCAGGGCCGGGCGCACGGCGGCTTCAATGGGGACAGCGGCCTCAGCTGCCCTGGTAGATCAGCACCGCGCACGCGGCCGCGCCGAGCACCAGCAAGCCATACAGGAAATAGCGCATCGCCGTCGCCAGGCCGGTGACGGCCTTGTTCGCATCCTCGTTCAGCATGCCGCGTTTGCGGCTGCCGTTGAGCAGCATGGCAATGAAGAGGAAGCCGAGGAACAGCAGCAGGACAAACTTCATCGGTGGCCTTTCATGTTCGCCCCGGCGTGCGTGGCAGGGTGTTTCAGGTGTGGGCCAGCGCCAGTGCGAGCGCCACGATGGACACGACGACCCCCGCGGCGGCCACGAAACCGACCAGGTTCAGGCGCTCGCGTGCCGCTTCCATCTTCGCAATCAGCTGGGCGTTCTGGTCGGCCAGTTCGGTGATCAGGCGCGATGCGTCGCGCACCTGCCCATGCAGCTGGGCCATGGTCGCCTCATGCTGCTCGATACGCGCGGCCAGCAACGCGATGTCTTCCTCGGGCGGCAGGTGGGCCATCGCCTCGCCGAGGTCGGGCTGCGGCGCCGGGCCGGGCTTCCTCCCGACAGTGTCCCACAGCCTGCGCGCACCGTTGGCCACCTGCGGCGCGGCCGCGATCACATCGCTCCAGGGAACGGACTTCAATACCTTCAGCCAGGGTAGCGCCATCTCGACTCCTTCTCTTCCCGATCTCGATCCCATCATTGGGAACAGGCTTCAGGATAGCACCGGTGCGCAGGCGGGGCGTTCCGCAGCCGCGTCGCGTGCCGTGCGCTCGGGGGTTTTGCAGTACCATGATCCCATGTGTGGACGATTTGACCAGAGCCAAACGGCCCGATACTACGCCAACGTCTTCGGCTGGGCCGATGCCGTGTACGACAGCGAGTCCGCGCCCGCCTATAACGTGTCGCCAGGCACCTACCGCCCCTTGATGCACATCCAGGACGGCGAGCGCCGCATCGACGACGTTTTCTGGAGCTACCGTGCCAAGTGGGCGGAAGGCAAGCTGCCGATTTCGATCAATGCGCGGCTCGACAAGCTCACCAACCGCTACTGGAGCCGCCTGCTGAAGAACGGGCGCGCAATCGTGGCGGCCGAGGGCTGGTACGAATGGACGGGCGAAAAAGGCAAGAAGCAGCCCTGGCATATCCACCGCAAGGACCGCGCGCCGCTGTTCATGCTGGCGCTGGCCAACTTCGGGCCCTATGAGGAAAACCGTGCCGAAGCCGGGTTCGTGCTGGTCACCGACGCCGCCGGCGAAGGCATGCTCGACATCCACGACCGCCGCCCGGTGGTGCTCAGCGCGCAGGACGCTGCACTCTGGCTCGATCCCGCACTCCCGCCCGAAGGCGCCCTCGAACTCGCCCGCAATGCTGCGCTGCCGCCCGATGCCTTCGAATGGTTCAAGGTGACGCCCGAGGTCAACCGCGCGGGGGCGAACAGCCCGCAAATGGCAACACCGATGCCGGGTAAACCTGCGCCTGGGAGCACAACCGCAGGCCATGCGCCGGCGGACTGCCGCGATGGCGCCGACCGGCCAGGTTCCCCGGTGCGGGACTTACTCGAGGATCGTCAGCAGCGCCACCAGTCCCAGCGACAGACCGATGATGACGCCCGCGCGCTGGCGCAGGCGCTCGCCGCGTTCGAGCACTTGCTTGGCGACACGCCGGCGCGGACGCAGCGGGCCAGTTTCGGTGTCATGTGCTTGTTGCGTATCTTGTTTCATATTCATCTCTACGATATCCATGGGGCGTCCCCGAAAGTGCGGAAAATGTGGATGCTGGCCGTTGCGGGCCGCTGGTAGCCTGGCGTGCTCGGGCGCGACGATTGCTCGTCGGCCGAGCTCAGGCAAGCCGGGCGAGATGCTCGGAGAGAGACTTGCGCATGCGCCCCTGCGGGCGGCCGCAAAAGACAACGGCGCGGGCAAGCGCCGCGCCGTCGAAGGACGTAAAACCGAGGAACTTGTGTTGCAGGTTGCGTGACATGCCAGGTACCGTGTTCGATCCGCCTCAGGAGCGCCGGCCCGCAGCGCGGCGCCACCGGGACGTCCGCCCCGACCTGCGACTTGAAAGAATTGATTCTACACGAAGCCCCTCGCTCTACAAGACGCATTTGTGGCACAGGTCTGCGCGGGATCAACACCACGGCCATTGCGGGCCAAAATGCCCGCGCCCGCGCGCATCCGGAGCGAAAAAAACCCGCACAGCGCAAACTGTACGGGTTTCATGTGGCGCGAAGCCTGGCATCCGGCGCCGGGGCGGCGACCGTGCTGGTCGCCGCCCCTGGACTACGCTTTAGTGCTGGTAAGCGCCGATGTCGAAGCCGGTGCTCGCGTTACGTGCGCGGCCATCGATGTCGGTGGTCGGTGCGTAGGTGCTGAGACCACGGCCGATCACAGGCGAGCTGGTGCTCGGCTTGAAGTTCGGCATGGCGGCGGTACGCGAGTAGCCGGCCAGCAGCGGCTCGGTGGTCAGGGTGCCGGTGTGCTGCAGGCCATTGCGCAGCTGCCAGTTGTAGGTCGTGTTCTTGTAGACCAGGTTGTTTTTATAGGTGTTGGCGCTGCCGGTCTTGCCCTGCTCCGAGATGCCGTACTTGTTGTCGTAGACGATGTTGTTGTGCACGTGGACGTTGTTGGCACCAGCGGTCGTGAAGTAATAGTCGCCGCCGCCGACGATGATGCCGAATACCGAGGAGCTCACCGTGTTGTTGATGATCTTGACGTTCGTCGCATCGTGCCACAGGTGGATCGCTGCCGAACCGACGCGGTAGACGACGTTGTTCTTGATCGAGCCCGAGGTGCTGTGATAAATGCCCTGGACATAGGTGCAGCCTGCAGGGCCGATGTCGTGCACGACGTTACCGATGACATCACCCATCACGCCCTTGTAGTAGCTGTCGACGCCGATGGCCGAACCGCCTGCGCTCGAGCAAGGAATCGTGGTGGCGGTGTGGTGCACGTGGTTGCCTTCGATGACGTTGTACGAACCGCCCGTGTAGATACCCAGGGTCCACTTGGTACCGCTCTGGATCTTCGAACCGTCGACTTCGAAGCCGACGATGCTGACGTAGTTGCCGCGGTTGTCCCAGGCGTTCTTGTTGACCGAGCTTGCCGGCGGCACGATCTTCGCGCCCCACTTCGTCGTCGACACCCAGTAGATACGGGCCGTCGCGGTGCCGTTGCCGGTGGTCTTGAAGCCGCCGGCATAGGTGCCCGGAGCGACGAACACGGTCGTGCCCGGCTTGATGGCGGCCTTGGCGGCGCGGGCCAGGGTCTTGAATGGCGCGGCCTTGCTGCCTGCTGCGGTATCCGAGCCGGTCGGCGACACATAATAGTTATAGGTCGTGGCCGGGATGGTGGCGTTCACGGTACCGCCAGGGGTGGCGGTCAGGCTGTCGTAACCGGTCAGGGTGACGCTGGCTGCCGAGGCGGCGGTGGCGCTGAAAGCGATGGCGATGGCGGCGAAGAGGGCTTGCTTTTTCATGAGGAAATTTCCTAGCGTAAAAAGTGAATACGTAACCTTTGAGGGTAGGAAACTTCCTTAGTTCAATCTTTTCTCAAATAAATTTTCTAGGAGTATCAAAGGCTTAAAGGAAATTTCCTGTGGGATACCGAACATCGGGATTCTGGACGATTGTTAAATCCAGGGAGATATCCGACGGCGAAGCGGCGTCGCCCTCGATGCCGGAACGCTCCACCGCAGCGCGGTCAGCCGGTGTCTGCAGAGCGGGCCATGGCTCCGGGAAACGACTCGGTTCTGTGTCGCATTGAATGCCTCGCCCACGGATCCAGGCGAAAAAAAGCCCGCGCAGCGATGGGCTGCGCGGGCAGTGCCCGAGATGGTCGGTCGCCGTGCTTAGAGCCTATCCCGGTAGTCCGGGGGAAAGCTGGTGGCGATGCATGGCAAGCGCGGGCAAGGCGCGAGGAGGCCGCATGGCTGGCCATGCAACGACGAGCAACGCAGCACGCGTTTGTCAGGCGCGCCAGCAGCGACTCCGGACTACCGGGATAGGCTCTTAGTGCTGGTAGGCGCCGATGTCGTAACCCGTCGAGGCGTTACGCGGGCGGCCGTCGATGTCGGCAGGCAGTGCATAGCTTGCAATGCCGCGTCCGATAACTGGCGAACTGGTGCTCGGCTTGAAGTTCGGCGAGGCGGCGGTTCGCGAGTAGCCGGCCAGCAGCGGATCCGACGAAATCGTACCGCTATGCTTCAGGCCATTGCGCAGCTGCCAGTCGTAGGTCGTGTTCTTGTAGACCAGGTTGTTCTTGTAGCTGTTGGCGCTGCCTGTCTTGCCCTGCTCCGAGATGCCGTACTTGTTGTCGTAGACGATGTTGTTGTAGACAGCAACATTGTTCGCGCCTGCCGAGGTGAAGTAGTAATCGCCGCCACCGACGATGATGCCAAAGACCGACGAGCTCACCGTATTATTGACGATCTTGACGTTGTTTGCATCGTGCCAGAGGTGGATCGCTGCGGAACCCACGCGGTAGACCACGTTGTTCATGATGGTGCCGGACGTGCTGTGATAGATGCCCTGGACATAGGTGCAGCCGGCCGGGCCGATGTCGTGCACGACGTTACCGATGACATCGCTCTTCACGCCCTTGTAGTAGCTGTCGACGCCGATCGCCGAACCGCCCGCGCTGCTGCAGGCGATGGTGGTGGCGGTATGGTGCACATGGTTGCCTTCGATGACGTTGTACGAACCGCCGGTATAGATGCCCAGCGTCCACTTGGTACCGCTACGGATCTTCGAACCGTCGACTTCGAAGCCCACGATGCTGACGTAGTTACCGCGGTTATCCCAGGCGGTCTTGTTGGCCGAATTTGCCGGCGGGACGATCTTCGCGCCCCACTTCGTGGTCGACACCCAGTAAATACGCGCATTGGCCGTACCGTTGGCCGTGGTCTTGAAACCACCGTCGTAGGTACCGGGTGCCACGAACACGGTCGTGCTTGGCTTTAGCGCCGCCTTGGCCGCACGTGCCAGGGTCTTGAACGGGGCTGTCCTGGTGCCGGCAGCGGTATCGGAGCCGGTCGGCGACACATAATAATGGTAGGTGGTGCTCGGCGTGGCGAGCGGTGCGCCGGGTGCGATGGGCGTCGGGCCTGGCGCCGGCGGCGTCGGGGTCGGCGCAGGCGGCGGGGCTGGCGTCGGAGCTGGCGCGGGCGGTGGCGTGGGCGTCGGTTTGGGAGCGACCGGTGGCGGCGATACGCGCTTGCGGTATTCGTCGGTTTGCTTGAGGCGGGCTTCGACCTGCGCGATCGTCATCCCGCGGCCCATCAGCCTGGTCCAGTAGGCCAGGCTGGCACTGTCTGGCATACGGTGCAGCAAGGTGCGGTAAGCATCGACAACCTGGCGTGCAGCTGGGGACCGGTAGGCAGCGGAGTAGCCGGCGGAGGCTGTGCCCTCGCCGTCCGTCGGGTAACGATCGGCAGCCTGCGTGGCCGTGGCGGCGCACAAGCTGAGCATGGCGGCAGCGGTGGCACGGGTGACCGGATTGAGGCGGAACGAGCTTACTGCGGTGAGGTGCTTTTTCATGCAAATTTTCCTGACGTATTGAGTGAATGCGTAATCTTTGAGGTGCAGAAACTTCCTAAGTTCAAAGGTTTCTTGGAAATATTTCCGCGGATTATCATGGCCACAAATGTAGTTTCCGAGTAGAAATCACCCGCGCAGGTGCGTTCGATGGCCGCCAACGGCCATCGCGGCGTCATCCCTGCGCGCGGTCGCCGGCATCGACAGACGAAAAAAAACCCGCGGGCCTGGCGGCGACGCGGGTGTAAACCGTGCCCGGGGCAGTCAGTAGACTGCTCAGGCGGCGGAAGGATGCGGGCAGCTCGGTGCCGCAGTGAGTGCTGGTGCTATTCAGGTACTCGGTGCTGTACCGGGCTGCCTGGTGCTTTGCTTAATGCTGGTAGGCACCGATGTCGAAGCCGGTGCTCGCGTTACGCGCACGGCCATCGATGTCGGTGGTCGGCGCGTAGGTGCTGAGACCACGGCCGATCACAGGCGAGCTGGTGCTCGGCTTGAAGTTCGGCATGGCGGCGGTACGCGAGTAGCCAGCCAGCAGCGGCTCGGTGGTCAGGGTGCCGGTGTGCTGCAGACCATTGCGCAGCTGCCAGTTGTAGGTCGTGTTCTTGTAGACCAGGTTGTTCTTGTAGGTGTTGGCGCTGCCGGTCTTGCCCTGCTCCGAGATGCCGTACTTGTTGTCGTAGACGATGTTGTTGTGGACGTGGACGTTGTTGGCACCAGCGGTCGTGAAGTAATAGTCGCCGCCGCCGACGATGATGCCGAACACCGAGGAGCTCACCGTGTTGTTGATGATCTTCACGTTCGTCGCATCGTGCCACAGGTGGATCGCTGCCGAACCGACGCGGTAGACGACGTTGTTCTTGATCGAGCCCGAGGTGCTGTGATAAATGCCCTGGACATAGGTGCAGCCGGCAGGGCCAATGTCGTGCACGACGTTACCGATGACATCACCCATCACGCCCTTGTAGTAGCTGTCGACGCCGATGGCCGAACCGCCTGCGCTCGAGCAAGGAATCGTGGTGGCGGTGTGGTGCACGTGGTTGCCTTCGATGACGTTGTACGAACCGCCCGTGTAGATACCCAGGGTCCACTTGGTACCGCTCTGGATCTTCGAACCGTCGACTTCGAAGCCGACGATGCTGACGTAGTTGCCGCGGTTGTCCCAAGCGTTCTTGTTGACCGAGCTTGCCGGCGGCACGATCTTCGCGCCCCACTTCGTCGTCGACACCCAGTAGATACGGGCCGTCGCGGTGCCGTTGCCGGTGGTCTTGAAGCCGCCGGCATAGGTGCCGGGAGCGACGAACACGGTCGTGCCCGGCTTGATGGCGGCCTTGGCGGCGCGGGCCAGGGTCTTGAATGGCGCGGCCTTGCTGCCTGCTGCGGTATCCGAGCCGGTCGGCGACACATAATAGTTATAGGTCGTGGCCGGGATGGTGGCGTTCACGGTACCGCCGGGGGTGGCGGTCAGGCTGTCGTAACCGGTCAGGGTGACGGTGGCTGCCGAGGCGGCGGTGGCGCTGAAAGCGATGGCGATGGCGGCGAAGAGGGCTTGCTTTTTCATGAGGAAATTTCCTAGCGTAAAAAGTGAATACGTAACCTTTGAGGGTAGGAAACTTCCTTAGTTCAATCTTTTTGCGAATAAATTTTCTTGGAGTAATAAAGAATCAAAACAGTTTATTCCTGTGAAATCGAACACTTCCATGATCCATGTCGTGTCTGGAGCGCCAACGGCGGCAACTAAAACGAAGAGCCCGGTGTCATACGAATAACCAGTCACGGACGCGCGAGGACAACGATGGGCATTTATATGCAATTACGAGAAACACTGAAGGAAGGCGAACTGTATGCCGGTGTCATCCTTGGTAAGGATGGCGCGCCCGACCACCACCTGATTCTCCTGCCCGGCGACGCCGCCGATGTCAGTTGGCCCGGTGCGCTTGACTGGGCAGGCAGCCAGGGTGGCGAATTACCGAACCGGCGCGAACTCTCGCTGCTGTTCGCGAACCTGCGCGAAGAGTTCGCGCGCGAATGGTATTGGTCTGCCGAACCGCACGAAACCCGTTCCCAGCTGGTCTGGGGGGAGAATTTCGCCAGCGGCATCCAGACCGTCTATGGCCGACCCTTCCGTGGCCACGCACGGGCGGTCAGACGGGTAGCAATCGAATAGGGAGGCCGCCGCGGCGCATGCAGCGGCGGTACCGCTTCCCATGCTGCGTCATGGGTCACGAGCCGTGGCCTCTGTGTGTGAACGCCGATGCACGCCAGTCCAGGCCTGTGCTTGCACGACTGACAGCACCGGGAGTGCAGCTGGCCTGGCGTAGCGCCGCCCGGGTGGGCGCCGAGCCAGCCCGACGCTTGCCCAACTGGCGGGCCGGGCGATTTCGCGGCTCGAGCCATGCAGGGCCTGGGCGATGCGGGTGCTGCGCGGCTGCATGCCTGCACAGGCTGGGTCACAGGTGTGCGCGCCCCGGTGCTTGACGCCTCGACAGGCCGCGCCTCCAGCAGGCGCAGGCTTGGCAACGCGAGCGGAAGCAATGGTCGAGGCGCAGGCCACCAGCTACTTGCCGACGACGCGCGAGCGGATCGGCGTCGGCGCGCCGCTATGTCAGTCGCATGCAGTCGCATGCAGTCGCATGCAGTCGCACGGAGTCGCACGCGCAAGCACGCTGGCGTTGACGGGTGTGCGGTACCGAGCCCGCCCCTGCGCCGGCTCGCTATGCGGAAACGGCATCTCGGCCTGGGCAGACGGGGCAGCGGCACGCCACGCAGCGCCGCCCCTCCCTCCGCCGGTCTCGCAGGCAAGCCTTATACGGAGGCCGACCGTGCCTCGGCGGCGGACATGCGCTCGCCGCTCGACCGTGCCGCCATCACGCCCACACCCGGGAGGACCAGGCCGAGCACCGTGCCCAGCGATGGGCGCGGCATCCAGCGGCATGGCAGCGCTCGTCACGACGCTCGGCCCTCGCGCTGCGGATCCGAATGGTGGCGTTGGCGCAGCGCCGCCTTGCTGCCCGCGTTGCCCGCATACAAAGCGATCATTTCGCGGACAAAAGGCAGCATGTCCTGCGGTCCGCGGCTGGTCACCAGGTTGCCGTCGCGAACGACTTCCTGGTCGAGCCAGATCGCGCCCGCATGGATCATGTCGTCGCGTACGCCCGGCCATGAGGTGAGCGTGCGGCCCGACAGCAAGCCGCTCGATGCCAGCACCCAGGGGCCATGGCAGAGCGTTGCGATGGGTTTGCCCAGCAGATCGAAGGCGCGCACGAAGTCCCGCGCCTCGGCGGACTGGCGCAGCATGTCGGGGTTCATGAAGCCTCCCGGAATCAGGAGACCGTCGTAGTCGCGGGCGCTGACCTCGTCGACCGTGAAGTCGACCGGGATCAGGTCGGCAGGCTGGTGCAGGTTCATGCCGCGGATCTTGCCCGAGCGAAGGGAGATGATATCGACCTCGGCGCCGGCCGTGCGCAGCGCCGCGACCGGCGCCGTCAGTTCCACTTTCTCGAAGCCGTCCGCGGCGAGCACGGCGATACGCTGTCCAACCAGTTTCTTCCGTCCAGTCATGGTTTCCTCCGTTGAGATGTGTGCGGGGAGTCTACCCCAACGGCGGATAGGGCCGCGTACGGGTCGGCAGCGTTCGCGCAGGCATCAACACCGCCTGGTGGCGCTGCCTGCGCCACATGAGGCGTGCCGCCGCAGCCGGGCAGTCAGCGGGAAAACGAGGCCGGCACCACCGCGCGCCCGACCGGTTCCTCGATGTTGGCGAGGAACCACGCCGTCGCCGTCATCACTGCGACGTGGCGGCGCAGGTTATCCGGATCCACCTTGTCGAGCGTGTCGGCGGCGGTATGGTGGTAGTTGAAATAGGTCGAGTTGTCGATCAGCGGCGCGAAGCTTGGCACGCCCGCGCGCTCCAGACCCGACAAATCGCCGGTCGCGAGCGCATCCCTGGCGCTGGAAGACGCCGGCGCCGATCGGCTGCAAGGCCGCCTGCAGCGGCGCGAACAGGGGCGTGGACGCGGCCGGCACGCTGGCGTGCAGACCGAAGGGGCGGCCAGCCCCACTGTCACTTTCGATGGCACCCACGTGGCTGGCCGGATTCGCGGCGACACTGTCGAGGTAGGCGCGTGCGCCGCGGGTACCGTTCTCCTCGTTCATCCAGGCAATCATGCGAATCGTGCGGCGCGGCCGGTAGTCGAGTTTCTTCAGCGTCTCGAATACCGCCATCGCGCTGGCAACGCCGGCGGCGTCGTCATGGGCGCCGGTGGCCAGGTCCCAGGAATCGAGGTGGCCCGACACGACGACAATCTCGCCAGCCTTGTCGGACCCCGGCCAGTCGGCGATGACGTTGTAGCTATCGGCGTCGGGCAGGATTTTCGGCGTCAGCACCAGGCGCATGACGAGCGGGCCGCGCCTGGCCAGGCGGCTCATCAGCATTGCGTCCTCGACCGTGACGGCTGCCGCCGGAATGCGCGCGCCGTCCTGCAGGCCGGAGTTGCCGGTGTGCGGCAGGCGATAATTGGCGCCGCCCACCGAGCGCACCAGCGCCGCGGCCGCGCCCATCTCGGCGGCGATGCGCGGGCCATTGACGCGGTAGTTCGAGCCTGGCGATAGGCCTGGCCCGCCAGGCCGACGTCGGCCATCGCCTGGTCGAAGGGCACGTCGAAGAGCACGATGCGGCCATTCACTTCGCTTGCGCGCGCCTTGAGCTCCTCGAAACTCGATACCACGATCACCTCGGCGCGCAGGCCGGCCTCCGGCGTCGCGCCCGATCCGCCCAGCGCGGTCAGCACGACCCGCTGGCTGATGCCGGCCGGGCGGCCGCGGTAGTCGACCAGCTCGCCCGTCTCGAGCCCACGCACCCAGTGCGGCACCTTGACCGGCTGCAGCGTCACCTTCGCGCCCAGCGCGCGCATGGCCTCGGCCACTGGGTGACGGCAGCCGCCCCCCGGCCGAGCCGGAGAGACGCGGCCCGATCAGGTCGGTCATGTCCGCCATCCGTTCCCGGGCGTAATTGCTCTGCATCGCGGTATCGCGGATCCGCACCAGGGCCGCCGGGTCGTTGCCGGGACTGGCCGCCTGGGCGACGGAGGCGAACAGGGAGGCGGCCAGCAGGCCGAGGATGGGGGTCTTGATGCGATTCATGCGGACGGTCCTTCGAAGATGGCAGGAAGGGGCACGATAGCGCATTTGGCAACGTTTGGCTGTCTTTACATGCCTCGCGACAAGCTGCCGGGACAGGCTTGCTCAGCCCTGTCCGGCGGTCGCAAGCAGGCAGCCGTTGGGGTACCCGGGGCGAAGGCCACGCATGCAGCTGCACCCAAACTGCGCGCGACGACCGATACGCAGCCCCAGCCGAGCCGTGGGCGAAGGCCACGATGCGCAGCTCGGCGGAACCGCAGGCGGAGGCCACGCTACGCAGTCCCGGCCGAAGCGCAGGCGAAGACCGCTACACAGCCTCAGCCTGACCGCGGGCGTACGCCCGCGCTACGCGGCGACCAGGCGCACCAGCGTGATTTCCGACGGTGCGCCAAAGCGTTTGGGCGGTCCCCAATAGCCGGTGCCACGGCTCGTGTAGACCCAGAGCTTGCGCACGCGGTGCAGTCCGGCGACGAAAGGCTGCTGAAGCGGCACGAACAGGTTCCACGGGAAGAATTGCCCGCCGTGGGTGTGGCCCGACAATTGCAGGTCGAAGCCGGCTTCGGCCGCAGCAGGGCGCTGCGCGGCTGGTGCGCGAGCAGGATCCTGACAGCGACGTCGCCGGGCGCGCCGGCGGCGGCCAGTTGGGGGTCGCTGCGGTGCGCCGGGTTGAAATGGTGGGCGGAATAGTCGGCCACACCCGCGATCATCAGCGCGGCGCCGCCGCGGCGGCGCACCACGTGCTGGTTCAGCAGCACCGTCAGGCCGAGCCGGCGCACCTCGGCGATCCACTCGTCCGCGCCCGAATAATATTCGTGGTTACCGGTGACGAAGAACGCGCCGTCCGGTGCAGACAGGCGTGCCAGCGGCGCGGTATGCAGGGCCAGGCGCCCGACGCTGCCGTCGACCAGGTCGCCGGTGACGGCAATGGCGTCCGGACGCAGGGCGTTGACCCGGTTGACGATCGCGTTGAGGTAGGGACGCTTGATGGTCGGGCCCACGTGGATGTCGGAAATCTGGGCGATGGAATAGCCGTGCAGTGCTTCCGGCAGGCCCGCGATCGGTACGTCGACCTGCTTCACCTGCGCCACCCGGCGTGCATTGACGAAGCCGAGGAAGGTCACCAGCAAGGCCAGCAGGGGTACCGCCAGGGCGCTCCAGTAAGTGAGGCCGGGGTTCCCGAGACCGGCGATGCGCGCCAGCAGCAGCACGATGTCGCGCAGGAGGGTCGATACCAGCAGCGACGAAAACATCCCCATTGCCAGCAGGCCGAACCAGGCCAGCCCCTCCGACCAGCGCCGCCTGCGCAGCGACGAGGACAGCAGGCCCACGGGCACCAGCAGCGTCGACAGCAGCAGCAACATGGCGCCGCCGGCCATGCCCGCCGCGCCCAGGCCCATGTCAGGCATCAGGCGCACACCAATATAGACATGCAGGAGAACCAGCAGGACGAGGACGACGGCAAGATTGCGCAAGGCTGACATGTACGCTCGGGAAAAGTTGTTCTCATGCCTAGATGGGGCGGGCACGGCGGTCTGCAAGGGGCGGTCCGCGACGAGCGCCCGAATAATGTTACTGCGTCCGTACCACTTGTAATAATCTGTATAAGGACGTGGCCTTGCGGATGGGTCTCGCTATAGTTCATCCATGCCCGGACGTTGTCGCGATCATTCCGATCCCCGCCCCGGCAAAAGGAAAAGCCATGTTGAACAAAAAATGCTTTGGTGCGGTGATCCTGGCCGCGGCTGCCGTCTCGCCCTCGGCATTCGCCGGCGATCGCGGCGTCAATACGGCGGTCGGCGCGGTGCTGGGCGCAGCCATCGGCCATAGCGCCGGCGGCAGCGGCGGCGCCGTCGTCGGCGGCGTGCTCGGCGCTGCGGTGGGCAACTCGATCGGCGGCCACGATGACCGCCGCTACGGCGGCCGCGGCTATGCTTCGGTCGATTATTACCAGCCGGCCCCGGTGTACGTCCAGCCGCAGCCGGTCTACTACGAGCAGCCACGCCCGGTGTATTACGAGCAGCCGCGTTATTACCGCGGGTCGACCGTCGTCTACGTCGAGCCGCGCCACCGCCACCACAATCGTGGCTGGGACCGCGACGATCGCCGCGGCCGCGATTGGGACCGTGGCCACGACCGCGGCTGGGACCGCGACGGCTATCGCCGCTGATCCCTTCCACGGACATACCGGACGAGCCGCGTCAGCCGACGCGGCTTTTTTTTCGCCCTTCCCCTCCCCGCCGCGTTCCGGCCATTTCCCTCCCCTCGGCTAGGCCCCTGCGGCGGCGCCGTGCCGCACTCAGGGGGAACACATGGCAGGAAGCGGCGACATCGTGGCACTGGGCGGGGCCACTACCGCCTGTGCGAGCAGCTGGGCGGCTCGGCCTACGGCCTGCTCTGGCGCGCCCGGCGCGACGGCTTCAGGGACGTCGCACTCAAACTCGTCAACCGCGAGCAGATGGCAGGCGCCGCGCCCACGCTGCGCCAGCGCTGGAGCGAATGCGCCCAGCGCGAAATCGCCTTCCTCGGCGGGTTGTCGCCCGGGACGGGCGCCACATCGTCCGCCTGCTCGACCAGGGCAGCCACGAGGGCCTTCCCGCGATGGCGCTGGAACTGCTCGACGGCGACCTCGGTGCCCACATGAGGGCGCTGGGCGCGGCGGGCGAGCGCATCGCGCTGCCCCAGGCGCTCGCCTGGCTGGGACAGATCAACGGCGCGCTGGCCAAGGTGCATGCGCACGGCTGGCGCTACCTCGACCTGAAACCGGGCAACCTGCTGCTCGACCGGAGGAGCGCCACCCTGAAACTGGCCGACTTCGGCACCAACCGCAGCCTGCTCGATACCGCCGCCCATTCCTACACCGGCACCGCCAGCTGGCAGGCGCCGGAACAGTTCTTTCCGCAAGGTGCCGGCTACCTGACCGACGCCCGCACCGACTACTTCGCGCTCGGCGCGGTCTTCTACTATCTCGTGACAAGCGGCGCGACCCTGCGCTACTGCGGCAGTTGCGCAGCCGCCTGGCGCGAGCACGGCCACGCCGCCGCGGCCCACCTGCGCGAACGCTGGGACGGCGCCCTGCCCGCCATCCTGGCCGAGGACGAAGCAGCGCACTTCGCCGCCTGCGCCGCGCGCGGAGGGGCCGACCCGGCACCATCGCTGGCCCTGCTGCGCTCCCTGCTGGCGGCGCGGCGCGAAGACCGGCCGCGCCATGCGCTCGAGATCAGCCGCCTCATCGCGGCGGCGGCCGGGGCGGCGCAGCCATGGCGGAGCGTCGCATGAGCGCCGCGCGCATCGGCAGGATGACGGCCGCCGCGCTCCTTGTCCTGCTGTGCGCCCTGATGGCGGCGGCGCTGGTGCGCATGCCGCCGGCCTGGCTGCCCACCCGCGTCGACGTGACCCTGGCCGCGGGAGGCGCGCTCCAACTCGGCGGAAACGAACTGGCCGCGGCCGGCGCCCCGGGCGGGGCCTGAGCCTGCGCCGCGACGACGCCGGCGCCTGGTGGGCGGCCGGGATGGCAGGGGCGCCACCGATCGGCATCGAGCGGGCCCGGTGCGCACGCGCAGCGGCGCGGTCGCGCTAGGGACAGGCATGCGCTTCCAGCTCGGCGCGCGCGCCTACCGCGTGCGCGAAGCGGGCACCGGCCACCTGCTATTGAGCGACGCGGCCCATACCTGGCGCTATGACGGCGTCCTGCTGCAGCGAGACGGCGCGGCACTTCCGCCTTGTCCCGATGCAGGTGCGGGCGCACGCCTTTTCTCGGTCTGGCGCCGTATCGCGCCTTCCGCGCTGGCGCCTGCGCGGCCGGTGACGTTTGGCGGCAGCCTCGATTGCGGCAATCGCATCGGCAACCCCGACGTCGATACCGGCGGCGCGGCCATCGTCCTCGAGGATGGCGACCCGGTCCTGCTGGCCGGCGCGGCCCGCCTGCCGCTGCTGGTGGACGCGGCGGGCCTGCCGCGCGAACTCGCGCTCGTCGACTTCCCGCTGGCCGGCGTCACCGCGCTCAGGGTCGGGCGCACCCGCCTGAGCGTAGCCGTGCTTGGCGACCGGCTGCACCTCGAACCCGCCGGCAAGCTCGTCCTGCGGACAGCCCCGCGCGCCGAACTCCCCGCTGGCGTGTCCTGGCAGTGGACGCGCCGCGATCCTGGGCCGTGCCCGCGCAGGCCTCCTGGTGGGCAGGCCTGGCCGCTGCCGGCGGCGTGCTCGCCGCCCTGCTCGCCCGGCGCGGACAAGGCCGCAAGAACCCGGCCCAGGCGCTGGGCTTCGGCGCCGGCGTCCTGCTGGCCATCCTCGGGCTCGGGCTGCTGCTGGCCGGGCGCCTGGGCGCCGCGCCGGGTGCCGCATGGTCGCTGCTGGCCGCCTGCGCTGCGCTGGCCTGCGTCCTGGCCTGGTGCCGGGGCGGCGGGGTGATCGCCTGCGCCGTGGTGCTGCTCGCGGCCGGCCTGCTGCTGCAGCTGGAACTGGGCACGGGCGCGCCCGACAGCGCCTGGCTGCGCCACTTCCAGAAGACGGCGGCGGCGGTCACGCTCGGCACGGGCCTGCTCGGCGTCTGGACCGCATGGCCGCGTGGCGCACAGCCGGCGCCGGCGCGGGTGGAGGCGGCGCTCCTTGCCCTGGCCTTTGTCGCGGTCGGCGCACTGCTGGTGCAGGTCGGCTGGGGCGACGAGACCGGCGTGTTCGACCTGCAGCCGGTGGAATTTGCCAAACTCGCCCTGACGGCCCTGTGCGCGCACTGCATCGCGCTGGGACTCGGCAGCGGCGACGCGCGCTCTCGCTCGCTGCTCCCCTGGCTGCGCCTGGTCGCGCCCGCGCTGCTGTTCGCCGCGCTGCTGGCGGTGGCCCTGGTGCAGGTCGACGATTACTCGCCGCTGATCCTGCTGCTGGTCTGGGCCGCGGCGATGCTGCTGGCCTGGTCGTGCGCGGCGCGCCGGCGCGGTGCGGCGCTGGCCGTCGCCGGACTGCTGTGCGCCGGCGCGGCTGCCCTGGTGCTGCTGCGCGCGGCCAGCCCGCTGGAAGCGGAAGGCTGGCGCTTCTACGGCGAGCGCTTCGGCGTCTGGCTCGACCCGGCCGCCCATCCGCATACCGGTGCCCAGCTGCTGCTGGGCGCGCAGGCGATCGGCGCCGGCGGCTGGAGCGGCATCGACAGCGCCTTCGGCCTGTCCGCACTCGGCCAGGGCGCGGCCGCGGCGCTGGCGATCCCGGCGGTGCAGGACGACTTCGCGCCTTCCTTCCTGCTGCAGCGCCATGGCCTGCTCGCCGGCCTGGGCTTGTGGACGCTGCAGGCCCTGTTCCTGTGCGCCCTGCTCCATGCGGCGCTGCGCGCCTGGCGCGCGGGTGCGGCGGCGCGCAACTACCACGAGGCCTGGCGCGGCCGCTTCCGCTGTTTCCTGCTGTGCGGCGGCGGCGCCTTCGTGCTCGGCCACTTCCTGCTCTCCTGGGGCACCAACCTCGCCTTTTTTCCCGTCATGGGCCAGCCGATGAGTTTTCTCTCCGCCGGCGGCTCGCACCTCCTGTTTTTCATCTTCCCCCTGCTAGCCGTGGCTGCCGCAGGCGAGTCCACCTTAGAGGAGAATTGACATCATGCCGGTCTACGTCCAACACGAAACCCTGAACCGCGTCAGCGACGTCTTCAATGCCGAAGCGCTGTGGCAGGCACCGGGCCTGGCGCTGTTCGCGCGCCGTCCCCTGCTGCGCGACCTGCTCGAACGCGCCCCGCGCGAACAGCGCGGCCGCGCCGCCACCCGCTGCTTCTCGCACGTCACCCTGATGCTGCCGCAGGACGAGGTCGACGACGACCGCCACCTGACGCGCGGCGCCCGCGTGCGCGACCTGGCGCAATCGCTGCAGGCACTGCACCAGAAGGACTTTGGCGACCTGCTCGGGCTTGACGAGGTGCGCTACCACGTGCTGGGCTCCGACGCGGTGGAACCTGGCCAGGTCGAGGTGAAGTTCGGCCATGCGGTCTACCTGCCGGCGCCGGACGAGGCGGTGCTCTACACGGTCAGCGTTTCGCGCGACAGCGCCATCTGGCAGCCGGTCTGCCCGGTGTACCCGAACGGACGCCTGACGGTGCTCGGCCATGACGCGGCCAGCTGTACCCACGCGGTGCCGGGCTGGCCCTTCGCCCAGGATGGGGCCATCCTCCTGATCAACGACGGACCGGATGCCCCGCTGGAAGTGCAGGTGCGGCCAAAGGACGCCTTCGACTGCAGCTTCGATGCGCTCGCCGGCTACTACACGGTCCGCGCGCGCGCCAGCCCGACGGAACCGCCGGCACGGCGCGGCTGCTATTGAAAGTGACGCGCAGCGCCGCCGCGCCGGCGCTCGCCACGCCGCCTGCTCTCGTGCCCGAGCAGGCGCCTGCCCCTGCTGCCCGGGCGCGCGCCGGCGGTGTGGAAGTCGCGCACGCGGGCCCCGGACGATGCCGAGCTCACGGCCGTGCCGGCGCTGCAGCGGGCGGCGAGCGCGCCCGCTCCCGCGGCACTGGAAGCCACCTACGCCCCAGTGGCACGGGCGCGCATTGCCCTCGCCGCCCTGGCCCTGCCGCGCCTCTCGCGCTACCGCGACACCGGCGCAGCCGCCGTCGAATTCGGGTTCGACCGCCAGCTCGGCGCCGGCCCGCTGGGTAGCGATACCCTGATCGGCTTCGCCGTCGACGCAGCGGACGAGGTCCACGTGCTGGGCGCGGACGGACGCCAGCGCATCGCCGTCCCGAGCCGCTTCGCCCCGCTCGACGGCGTCGACATCCAGGTCCTGGCACCGGCGCCGGCAATGGCGGACCGCTACAGCGCCCTCGTGCGCTTGCCGCAGGCGCCGGCGCTCGCGGTCGAGCACGGCGCGCCCCTCACCTTCGGACGCGGAACGACGGCCCTGGCTCCTGCTGCGCGTGCTCGACGCCGCCACCTGCCTGCGCGGGGCCGACGGACTCCATGCCGGCGGCGCCGATCGGCTTGGCCTGTCGCGCACGGCCTTCCGCTTCGAGGCCGGGCTGGAAGGCTGCCACGTCACCCGCCTGGCGGCCACGCAGGCGCTTTACCACCTCGACGAACGGCTCGGTTTCGTCGCCGCCATCGACACGGCGGCGGGCGAGGAGGCCTACCACGGTGCCGGTCGGCCACCACATCGTCGCCGGCCACTACGTGCTGCGCGTGGAAGCGTGAGCATGGAAGCGCTGCCGCTCGCCCTGGCCTGTGGCGCAGCAAGCCTGGCCGCGACCCTGGTCCTGGCCGCGCATGCGACGCCGCGCGCGCCTGGTGGCGCCGCCCGAATGCACGCGCCTTGCTGGTGCTGGTCGGGGGCACGGCGGCCATCGGCAGCGCGCTGTGGTGGCTGGCGCCGCACCGGTCCGACCCGCCGGCGGCGCCGGCCACCGCCGGATCGAAGCGCCCCGGCCGGGACGCAGCTACCGCGTCGCCGCGCCGCTGAACCTGCGCGCCGCCGGCGGCACGGGTTCGCCACGGGTGGTGGTGCTGCCAGCCGGATCGAAAGTCGAGACGACGGGCCGCCGCGATGGCGACTGGTGGCAGGTAAGCACGGAGGTCGATGGCGTGCCGCTCGCTGGCTGGGCCAGCAGCCTGTGGCTACGCCGCGCCGACGAAGGGCGGCGCTGAGGCAGGGTCAATCCTGCGTCAAGCGCATCGGGTTGAAGTACAGGCCTTTCACGCACTGGGTGGGCGCGGTGCGCACGAAACCGAAGCGCTCGTAGACCGGCATCGCGAAATTCGAGGCATTGACGGTGAAGCTGCCGCTGCCGCCCCGCGCGAGCGCCGCGTCGCGCGCCGCCAGCCACAGGCGCCGCGCCAGGCCTTGCCCATGCCAGCGCTTGTCGACGAACAGGTGGAACAGGTGGTCGTTGCCGCGCATCGCGACGAAACCGGCCAGCGCGTCTCCATCGCAAGCCACGTGGTAGGCGTAGCCTTGCGCGAGATAGCCGCGCAGTCCGTCCTCGTCGTTTTCGCGCAGGAAGGTGGCCGCGCCCTCCGGGGAGGACTCGTGCACGATGAATTCGCTGGCACTGGCGCGCAACAGGCGGGCCACGGCAGTCAGGTCGGCAGCTTCGAAGGGACGAATCAGCATGGGTGCTTGGCGTTTCCAAAACCTTAACATACCATAGGGGCCTTGGCCCGGCCAGCCCCGGCAGGCTTTCCCCATCCACCGCACCCATCACAGGAGGCAGCGAGGCGCATGTTCGACAGCCTGGACTTCGGTCCCCACCTGGACGTTGCGGCGCGCAGCGCGCTCGGCGTCGGCGAGTTGCAGCGCGCCGAAAACCAGGACAACTGCGTGCTCATCGACGCCGCCGGCAACGCCGCCTGCCTGGTCGAGGGGGGCCACAGCGGCGCCGCGTTCCCGGCTGGCCGCCCGGCCAGGTGCGCCTGGCCGTGCTCGACGGCATGGGCGGCCACGGCCATGGTCGCGAAGCGGCCGAGGCGCTCGCCCAGGGTTTGCTAGGCCTCCCGGCCTGCAGCGACATCCCTACCCTGTCCGCCCACCTCGACGCCCTGCACGGCCAGTTGCAGCGGCAGTTCGCGCCGCTGGCCGGACCGCGTCCCGGCACGACACTGACGCTGCTCGAACTGCCGCCCGGCGCCGATGCGCTGCTCTGGCACGCCGGCGACTCGCGCCTCTACGAAATCGATGCCGACGACCTGCGGACACTGACGATCGACCACGTACCGGCCACGGTGCTGGCCCTGGCCGGCCTCGTCGACGAAGACGAATGGCGGCGCGCCGTGCATGGCGCGCATGCGCCCCAGATCGCCCAGGCTTTCATCCTCGGCAATACCTTCGTCGATCCGACCCGCCTCGACGACGCCCTGTTCGCCCTCACGCCCGACATCCTGCCACCCCTGGCTGCGCGCGCTGCCGGACCGGCGCGCCGTGACGCTGCGGCCGCACGCCTGCTACCTGCTCGCCAGCGACGGCTTCTGGTCCTGCCTCGATCCGGCCGAGTTCGTCGCGCGCTGGCCGCGGCTGTTCGCCGGCGCGGGTGCGGCCGCCTGCGTGGAGGCCCTGTTCGCCGAGATCGCGCTGCGCCCGCCGGTGGGCCTGCAGCCGGACAACCTGACCGCCATCGTACTGCGCACGCGGGGCCCCCACCGCGACGAGACTGCGCTGCCCTCCGCCTGATTCCCTGTCAGGAAAACACGGTGCGGCGAGCCCAGGCGGGCGCCACGGCTGGGCGGATCGGCGTATGCTCGGCCAGGCAGACGCTACTCCCACGACCTCGCCGACCATGAACCGTTGCAGCAATCCCGATCATCCGCACTGCACCCTCTGGGTCATGCCCGGGGACGGCGCTTGCGCGCACGGCCACGCGCAGCCGGCGCCCGCAGCGGCAGCGGCGCGCCAGATCGGCACGGTCGATAGCGAAGCCAGGGACATCGCCGCTGCCGCCGCGGTCGTCCAGGCAGCGGCCATCCTGCCGAGCGGCCCGGTCCGCTGCGCCGCAAGTCCGGTCCGTCCCCACCTGCATGTGAGCGGTTTCGACCCGCGCGCGGCCGGCGGGCGCCAGCTGCTGAAGCTGGAACTGCGCGGCATGCCGGCCGATTGCGCGCGCGAAGTCACCCTGCTCGCCAGTTCGCGCCTGCGCCTCGACGGCGGTGCGCGCCACGCCTTCACCGCACCCTGCGCGGCGAATGGCTGCCGGTCTTTCTCGAATTTTCCTCGCGCGACCTCGAACACGGCCAATACCGCATCGCGCTTGAACTGCGCAGCCGTCCAGCCCTTGGCCTGCCTGCGCGCACCGGGTGGCGACCCTGCTCATCCTGGCGCCGCGGCTGGACGCCAGCCTGCACGAAATCCACCAGACCTTCCTTGCCACCCACAAGAACGTCCGCGTAAGCGCCGACGACGGCTCGATTGCCCGTGCGCGGGCAGCTCGATGGCGGCGGCCGGCTCGACATCGACGTCAGCGCCTACAATGCCGGCATCGCCCATCTCGACCTCGATGCCGGCGGCGGCAAGATCGACCTCGGCTTTTCCAGCATCGCCTGGGACGAGGACTTGCTCGAGACCGACCCGCCGGCGCGCGCCCCCGCCCATGCCTGCCCCGCCAGCGCGGCCTGTATCGCCGGCCCGGCAACGCAAGCAGGCCAGGCGCGCTACCTGCGCCTGTTCGCGCTGGACGAATGCGTACTGGGGCGCCTGGGCCCGATGCCATGGCCGATGTGCTGCTCGCCCACCACGACGGCCAGGGCATCGCACACGAAGGCTTGACGCGGCGCATCTCGGCCCGGCATGCGCTGATCCGGCGCGGCCGCGCGGGCTACGAAATCGAAGACGTTTCGCGCTATGGCCTGCTGGTCGATGGCGCCTGGCCCGGCAAGCACATGGCGCTGCCCCTGCGTCCCGGGATGCGCCTGGCGTTCACCGCCAGCATTCCCGGCGTGGTCGTGCTCGAGGTGGCGGCCGTGCTGCCGAACGGCATCGTCCTGCAGCGGACGGACGCCGGCGCGGCGCACGAGGCCATCTGGCTGCTCGACCCCGAGCGCCATCCGGGCAGCCATCCGGGCCAGGGCGCGCCCGGCCTGCCGCTGCTGTTCCACCGCGACGGCGGCTTCTGGCATCTCGATCCGGGCACGGGCGTGGAGACCGCGCTCAGCCCGACGGCGGCGACCAGCGGCTTGAGCGGCTGGCCCGCGGACGGGCGCTTTCGCACCGATCCGTATCCCGAGCTGCGCCTGTCCCTGCCGTCCCCTGCGGCGCACGACCACGGTTTTGCGCTGAGCCTCTAGGGCCGCGCCCGGGTCCGGGTACGCTCAGTGCCCTTGCGGCAACATCACGATGAAGATGAGCGCACAGCCCGCCAGCAAGGCGGCCTGCAGCCCGAACACGATCAACGGAATCCGCAGGTGCTCCGGGATGTTCATGGCGCTTCCTTTCGAGTGCGGTGGATGGACCATTCGACAGGCCACAGCCTACTCCTTGCGATTGCCGCCTTGCGCACGCTAGCCGTCAGGAATCGGGCGCGGGCGCGGTCGTCCGCGGGTGGGCGTTCACGCCAGCAACTGCAGCGGCAGGCACTCGGCGTCGGACAGCTCGCGCGCCACCCTGAAGCCCACGATATTGCTCGACAGCGTGCTGGAGAAACCGTTGCGCAGGGCCGAGCGCAGGTCGCGCGGAGGCGAGCGCCAGGCGCCGCCGCGCAGGACGCGGCGGTCGCGGCCGGCCCCGTTCTCCTTGCCCTCTTCCCGGGCGCTGCCGTCGCGCGGCGCGCCTTGATCGCTCTCCTGCAGGCTGTCCTGTACCCATTCCCAGACGTTGCCGTGCAGGTCGTGAAGACCCAGGGATTCGGGGGAAGCGCGTCACCGCCGTCGTGCCGGCCACGCAGGCGCCGCGCTCGCCGCCATTCCAGGTGAAGTTGCCGTCGTAGTTGGCCAGCCCGGTGTCGATGCGCTCGCCGAAGCTGAAGGCCGACCTGGTCGCGGCGCGGCAGGCATATTCCCATTCGGCTTCGCTGGGCAGGCGGTAGCGGCAGCCGGTACATTCGCTCAACCAGGCAAGGTAGCGCCCGGCGTCATGCCAGCTGACGCCCACCACCGGGTGCAGGTCGGACTGGGAAAGCCGGGCGAAGCCCAGTCCACGTCGCCGCTGCCGCGCCAGGAGGAGTCCTCCACGAATCGACGCCACTCGCCGACCGTCACCGGATAGCGTCCGAGTGCGAAGGGGCGCTCGATGCCGACCCAGCGCTGCGGCGTTTCGCGTGCGAGCCAGTGCTTTCTCGCGCCCTCGGCCAGCGCAAGCGCGCGCTCGTGTTCGGGTGAGCCCATCTGGAAGCGGCCGGCGCGCAGCAGCACCATCTCCGGACCGCCAGCGTCGCCGGCGAGGAAGCGGTCGCGCAGCGTCGGCACTGCCGCCGCCGGTGGCATGGGCGAGGACGCCGCGTCCGGGTGCGCAGGCACCTGCCTGCGTTCGCGTTCCTGCTCGGCCAGGTAGGCTGCGGCCGCTTTTGCCTGCAATGCCTGGCGCTGCAGCGCTTCCCGGGCTTCGCGCGCCCTGGCCGCGTCTTCGGCGCGGCGCGCCGCCAGCTGTTCGCGCAGGGCTTCGCGCCGGCTGCGCCGGGCCGCATCGGCCTCGTCGCGCGCGCGCCGTGCCTGCTCGCGCAGCGCGCGTCCGGCTTCGGCCTGCACGGCAGTGGCGTGGCCTATCTGCACGATGGGCAGCGGCGCCAGGCGCGGGCTCTCGACTGGCGGTGGCGGCGGAATCGGCTGCGGCGTTCCCGCGTCCGCCTTCTCGTCCGGCGTTTCGTCCGGCGTCTCGTCCGGCTTCTCGTCCTGGATCTCGTCCGGGGTCTCGTCCCGAGTCTCGTCCCGAGTCTCGTCCCCGGATCTCGTCCGGCCCATCGCCGGCGTCCGGGACCGGGCCGGCAGCCGGCCCATCCGCCAGCGCGTTTTCGCGCCGCGGCAGCGCTGCCCAGCCGATCGGCGCCGGCGCGGCAGCCGCGGCCAACCGCGCCAGCAACGCGCTGACGCTCTCGGGCCGCCGTGCCGGATCATCGGCCCAGCCGGCGCGCAGCAGCTCCCACGCGGCTGGGGCCAGGCCAGCGGCAGGAGGCGGCTCGTGCCCTGGCCCCGCAGGGAGCGCCCCGGTCAGCATCTGCCCGATCATGCGTGCCACCGCGTAAAACGTCGAGACTGCGCGCCGGGACCAGGCCGGGCGTGCCGGCTTCCGGCGCGCGGTAGCCGGGCGTGCCGGATGCGCCCGGCGCATCGAAGGCGGGCGTCCCGCCGCGATGCCCGCCAGCCCGGGCCCGCGCGGCGATGCCGAAGTCGAGCAGCTTGACTTCGGCCTTCCTGGTGACGAACACGTTGGCCGGCTTGATGTCGCGGTGCACCAGCCCGTGCTTTGCCCGGGCATAGTCGAGCGCCGCGGCAAGCGGCTGCAGCAGCGCCAGCACGCGCGCCAGCGGCAGCGGCCCGGTGCGCGCGAGCAGCCGCTCGAGGTCCTCGCCTTCGAGGCACTCCATGATGAGGAAAAAGCTGGCCGTGGCCGGGTCCTGGGCCCAGTCATAGACACGCACGATGTGTTCATGGGCGAGGCGGCGCGCGCGCGTCGCTTCCTGCATCAGCAGCCGGGCGGGCCCGCTTGCGCTGGTCAGTTCGGGCGCCAGGATCTTCAGCGCCACCCGGGCACTATGGCCGAGCTCCGCATGGGTGGCGAGGTCGGTGGCCTGCCATACCTGGCCCATGCCCCCAAGCGCAATCAGGCGCTCCAGACGGTAGCGGCGGCCGGCGGGGCCCACGTGCTGGCCCTGCATCAGTCCCAGCTCGGTGCCGCGCGCAGGCCCTGCCGGCGCGGCCGGCACAGCGTCGAGGAGCGCGTCGCGGCGCTGCGCGAACTCCGCGTCGCTCAGCAAGCCGTCCGCGTGCAGCGCGCGCAGGTCGCGGATCCTGTCGAGGGCTGTCGGCATCGCTTGCGCTCAGCCAGTGCGCGCCGCACCGCAGGCGGCGCAGAAGCGCTCGCCCGCCGCCAGCGCGTGGCCATTCGCGCAGCGGGCGCCGGCGCTTGCGGACACGAGGGCGGCGCCGACGCCGCCGGCCACCTGCGCCTGCGCGCCCAGCGCCGCCTTGTTGACCTCGTTCTGCAGCGCCAGCAAGGCCAGCTGGTGGGCGCGGTCCTTGTCGACCTCGAGGTCGCGGCGCGCCCGTTCGCGTTCGGCCGCTTCCTCCACCAGGCGCGCGGCATCGAGCGCGCCTACCGCGCCGCCGGCGGCGACCACGCCGGCCAGCGCCGCCAGCTGGCCGGCGTCCATCCCCGCGTGCACGCGCGTCTTCAGGTAGTCGGCCAGCACGGCGGCGTTGGGGGCCGCGGCCACCGCCAGCTTGGTCGTGTCGTCAACCCGGTCGAGCGCTTCGGCGCGGGCCAGTTCATGGGCGGCCTGGCGCTCCTGGGCCAGCAGCTCGACTTCCTTCGCCGCCCGTGCCTGGCGCGCTTCGGCATCGATCGTGCGCAGGAGCTTCTCGTGCTGGGCGATCGCATCCTCCTGCCCCCCGGCGCGGCGCAAGGCCTCGATCTGCTGGCGCAGGCCTTCCGCTTCCAGGTCCTGGCTGTGTTGCAGCGCACGCAGGCGTCCCGCCTGCTGCGATTCCAGCCATTCTTCCTCGCGCTCGGCGGCGCGGCGGCGCGCGGCATTGGCCAGCCGTACCAGGTCGAACTGCGCCTTGTGCTCTTCCTCGTCGAGTTCGCAGGCCTGCTGGGCCGCCTGCGCTTCGCTTGCCGCCAGTCGCGCCAGCTCGGCGCGGCGGCGCGTGGCGTCCTCGATGGCCGCGGCCTGCTCGACCTTGTTGCGGATCTGCTGCACCAGCAGCTGCTGCGAAAAAGCGCTGCTGCGCCAGCCGGCGTGCCTGCAGCGTTTCCTGCTGCGCCAGTTCGAGCGCGCCGCGCATGCGGATCCGCGCCAGCGCCTGCACTTGCGCCCACTCGGCCGCCTCGCCGGCGCGGACGCCGCGTTTCCGCGCCAGCGCGTGTTCCAGCTCGGCCAGGGTTTCGCCGGCGCCCCGGTCGATGGCTTCGCGCCGCGAGCGCGCTTCGGCAATGCGCCCGTACAGTTCGATCTCGCGCGTGCGCAGGGCCAGGTAGCGTTCGGAATTGACCAGCGTCGTCTCGCCCCGTTCGAGCGTCTCGGCCTGGCGCGCTTCCAGGCGGCGCAGGCGCAGGCGCGCTTCCCCTTCTTCGCGCCGGATCTTGTGCCACTCCCCTTCGTCGTAGAGTTCCTCGAGCTGGCGCGCATGCTCCATCTGGACGCGGCGTTCGTCGGCGGCCAGCCACAGGGTCCCGATGCGGGCACGGTTGGCATCGAACTTGTCGTGGCGCAGGGCCAGGGTCTGCACGGCCGCCACGCCGAGGCCATAGCCGGCCAGCTGCAGGCGCAGCGCGCCCTGCAGGCGTTCGTCGAACTGCTGCCGCAATGCGCGGTTGGCCGCCATCTCGCGCAGCGACTGGCTGCCGATGAATTCGGCGGCAAGCTGGCGCACGCCGGGCGCCAGTAGTTCGTGCAGCTGGGCCACCGTCACGGTGCCGGGCATGGTCATGAAGTGGCGCGCAAAAGCCGGCACGTTCTCGATGCGCAGGTCGACGGTGAAACGCGCCTCCACCACCAGGTGTTCGGCCGTCTCGACTTCAAGACTGAACTCCACCGGCAAGGCGTTCGTGCGCGTGACCAGGATCTCGGCATGGCCATCGCGCAGCAGGTGGTTCAGGCGCGTGAAAAAGCCTTCGATCTCGTATTCGCCCTGCGGCACCTCGGTGGCACGCTCGCCCTGGAGGATGTAGGCGCGGGCGGTGGCGGGCACGCGCAGGGTTTTCACGAACAGGCCGGAGAGTTCGCGCACGCCGAAGAAGACGGCCAGTTCGTCGGGGCCGGCGATCCAGCGGTTTTCGCGCAGCAGCGGCGCGCTGCGCGGCGCCCCAGCGTCATGCCGCAGGCCGCGCAATAGTGGTCGCCGCCGGCGCTCTTGTGCTCACAACGCGGGCAGCGGGTGCCGCCAAAACCGAACATCTGGAACATGATCCGACTCCATCTTCGTGACTTCAACCTCGATAAGGCCGCCATCCTCTTGCCAAGAGCGTCTTACAAAACCTTCAGAGCAAGGCGCGGCGACGAAGACAGTACGACTGTACGGCGAGGAGCCGCAACGCGGCTATGAAGGTTTTGTTAGGCGCTCTACGCCGATTCTATCAGCCAGATGCGGCTTTCCCTGCGCCGCACGCCGCCCTGTGCCGCCCGTCATATGATGCCGATCCGCTCGATGCAGGCCAGGCTCGCGCCCTTTGCCGCCAGCGCCTCGCGCAAGCCTGCGGGCAGGTCGCGCTCCCAGGCGCGCGGCAGCAGCACGCGGTCGCCCGCTGCCGCTTCGCGCGCAATCAGCGCGCATTTCGGCCCCAGGCCCTCGACCGGGTCGATTGCTCCCGCATGCCAGGCGCGCGAACAGCCGCTGGCGATGATGCGCCCGCGCGGCACGAATTCGCGTCCGCGCGCCAGGCGGTCGGCCAGCACCAGCGCCAGTTCGTATGATTCGCCCTGGAAGCCCTCCTCGCCGAACCGCACGGTGGTGCGCCAGCGTGCGGCCCTGGCTCCATCGAAATGGCGCGCCCCCGCCAGCACCTGGCGCAAGGCCGCCTGGCGCGGCCCGTCGAGGCCGGGCGCGGCGATCGCTTCCTCGTCGGCGCCTGCCGCCAGCGGATAGACACTGACCTCCACCCAGCACAGGCTGTCGTTGATGCCGCCGCTGTGCAGCGGGAACCAGGCACGTGCCGACGACACGGCCGCGGCCACGTCGGGCTGGCCGCTGAGGGTGCCCAGATGCCCCAGGTGACCGGGGCCGCCGAGCAGCGCGCCCGCGGGCGCACCCGTCACGTCATGTCCTTCGACCCGTCCCAGCTGCCAGGCACCGGACCAGCCGTTGGCCAGCAGCGCGCCGCGGCAGCAGGCCGCGCACCATGCGGTCGGCCAGCACCACGGCCAGTTCCCAGTCGCGCTCCTCCGGCGCGGGTGCGCGGTCCAGGCTGATCACGACCTGGTCGCGGCTGTCGTAGCTGGCCTCGGTGTGGCGCGCCAGCCGGGCCACCGCCTGCATGCGCAGGGCCAGCTGCGGCGCGCCGGGCACGCTGCACTTGATGTCGGCGCGGCCGTCGCGCGGGCGGCGCGTGGCCGTCACCACCACCTCGCCGCCGTCGGCGAGCAGGCTGCGCACGTCCACACGGTCTGCGGTTTTCGATGGCATGTTCATTCGTCGTCCTCCGCGGGCCCGACGCGTTTGCGTGCGGCCAGCGCCTCCTCGAGGTTGGCCACGATGCGTTCGAGATCGCCGAAGAGCGCAGCCAGCTCCGCGTCGCCGGCGCGCTCCAGCCGCGCCAGCAGGGCCCAGGCCTCGTCGAGCGCCGCGCCGCGCGCGGCGGCTGTGGCGCAGGCGGCGCAGCCGGGCGTCAAGCGCCAGCGGCTGGCCGGGCGCCGCCAGCTCCAGCGCCGGCATCGTGCTCGCGGCCAGGCTGGCAAGGTCGAGCCGCGTCAACAGCGCCTGCTGCTGGCGGAACAGCGCCTGGCCCGTGGGCAGCGCCGCCATGCGCAGGCCGCACAGCACGCAGGGCAGCTCGAGGAACAGGCGGCGCAAGGCACGCGCATCCTCGTGCGCCGGGTCGGGTACGGCCCTCGAGCCCGGCGGGACGCTCGCGGTGGCGGGCGCGTCAGGGGAGCGGCGCCGCCGCGGCCGCCGTGGCTGCGTCCGTCCGGGCACGCAGCATCTGCGCATACTCGACCCGGCCCGCCAGGTCCACCGGCACGCAATCGTCGACCGTCAGCCCGAAGCGGGTGTAGAGCAGCTGGTTGAAACCGGCCCGGAACGCGTTCCATTCCTCGAGCGTCGTGCATGGCGGCAGCAGCAGATTCCTGGGCCAGCTCGCGCTGCAGGGCCGCTTCGATGGCCGCCACCAGGCCGGCGAGGGTCAGCTCGCCCTCGGCTTCGCTGGCGAGGAATAAGTCGAAACGCTGCTGGGTCACGCGCGGGTCGGGGCTGTCGATCACGAAGCCGGTGCGCAGTCCGATCTCGGGGCTCGCGGCGAACGGCACCAGGTCGCACCCGTAGGGGCCGGGATGGAAGCACCACCCGCTTTCGCCGTCCAGCAGGGCAACCCGTCCGCTGCAAGCGATGCGTCGCGTCCGCCCGGCGCGGTCGACCGCCACCCCGGTCGTGCCGGCCGGCAGCGCGCAGCCGCCGCCGATCTGGCGCGCCACAATGGCCGTCCCCAGCCCGGCGCCGTCGAAAGGAGCGGGTTTCGGGACGCGCTTGAAGAGCTCGAACATGGGCGTTTTCCGTGGCCTCAGGTGGCCTGCACGCTGAAGCGCGCACCCCGGCGCTGGAAGTGCTCTGCGGGCGCATCGGGAAAGGGCCAGGCGCACTCGCATTCGCCGTCGGCATCGAGGCGCCCCTGCAGTATTTCAGTGCCGGCGCCATCGAGCACGCGCAGCAGCACCGCCTCGCGCAGGAGGCGCGCGGCGAATGGCGCCTCCGGCAGCAGCTGCAGGATGACCCGGCAGGCGGCGCCGCTGCCGGCGAAGTGCAGGCGGAAGCAGCCGTCGTCGGTGGCCAGCTGCGTCAATCCGGCGCCGCTGTCGGCGGCGCGCAGCATGCCGCCGCTGCCCTGCCACGCATCGATGGCGGCGGCCCGCCGCTCCAGGGCGAGCGTGCGCAGGCGGCGCATGGTCAATGGGGAGGCTTGCAACGCGGCGCGCTCGCCGGCCGTGAGCGGACGGCTGCCGTCGAGCGCGGCGCGCAGCACGGCGTCGCCCAGCAGCAGGCGGTCGCCCTCCACCCGCCGTCCCACCAGCAGTTGCTCGCGCAGTTTGCCTTCGATATCGCTACTTGCAGTCATTCGGGTCTCCCTGTTCGTGGTGCCTGCGCCATCGCGGCCGTCAGCCGGGCAATCGCCGCGTCGCGCCGCTTGCGCAGCGTCGGCAGCGATACGCCATCCAGGCCGACCAGCTGCGCCATCGTCGGCAGTGCGCCGCTGGCCGGATCGCGCCAGGCCTGCGGATAGCTGTCGTCGCCGGCGCCCAGGAGTTTCAGGTACACCGCCAGCCGGACCGGCAGCGTATCGGACGCCAGCACCTGTGCGGTCAGGCTGCCCGCATCCTCGGCGGCGCGTGCCGCTACCAGATAGCCGGGGGAAGTGAAACGGCCAGCGCGCGCGCCGCGGCCGATGCCGCATCGAGGGCCTCGTCCGCAAGCGGCGGAGCGGCGTCTTCGGGCACGCCGGCCGGCGCATCGAGCGCATCCTGGCGCGCCTCCGGGATCAGGTCCGGCCCCGGCGTGGTAGCCGCCTCGGACTCCCCGAGCACGCGCCAGTAGTCCTCCATCCAGTCGGCAGCAAGCCCGCGCTCGTGCAGCCAGTCGAGGTCGCGGTTGCTCGAGAGGGTGTCGTACTCGCCGATCTCGCGCAGCATCTCGCCGATCTTGCCGGCATTGTCCTTCAGGCTGTCGAAGCGTTTGGAACGCGTGTGCAGGGGTCCCGCCGCACCCGTGAAGCGCTCCAGGCTTTCGCTCCAGCGCAGGATCCATTCGGGACGGCAGTCGCCGATCGAGCGCAGCTGGCGCACTTCGATGGGCGCGGCGGCGTCCAGGGGCCGGCCGAGGATCGCGCCCACCTGCGCCCGGTGCTCGCGCCAGGCGTCGAACAGGCGCGCGATCTCGCCGTAGGCCGTGTCGAGCATGCGGTAGGCGTAGATCCGGTTCGGGCTGCAGGGCCGGCCGCAGGCCGCCTGGTAATTGTCGGCGTCGACCTTGTCGCGCAGGACGGCGTACATATCGTTGACCTTCTTGCGCAGCAGCGCTTCGCCCCCAGGCCGCTCCCAGAAGGACGGCAGCCGCGCATGCTCGGCGGCGATCGCGGTGCGGAAGGCTTCCCAGTCGGCCGGGCGCGCTGCCAGCTCCCAGGCCAGCGTCAAGGCCAGTTCGAACACAGTCTCGCCGTAGCTGTTGCCGGGGGCCAGTGCGCGGCTGGAACGGCGCGCCCCGTGCAGGCTGGCGGCCAGCGCGTCCATGTAGTCGTCCGGGGATTGCGGTGGCGGCGATTCGAGCAGCGTGGCCAGGCCGGCGCGCGCGAAAGCGTCCAGCGAACAGGCGCCCAGCAGCTTGCGCACCTGCTCCCAGCCTGGCTCCTGGTACCGGGTTCCCGGCAAACGCATACCTGTCTCTTCCTTCCGGATCATGGGCATGTCCGTGGAATAACGGACTTTGTCAATCATGCCATAGAACCACGGAAATACGGCGCGCTGGAGCGGATCAGTTGTGCTCCGGCTCGGGCCGCTGCATTGCCATCGTGCGCAGCAGCGCGGCCACCACCGGTGCCGCATGCGCCCCGCCGGTTTCGCCGGAACGGCTGACGAACGCGGCAAAGGCAAGGCGCCGGCTTTGCCCCGGCAGGCTGCCCGGTTCCAGCCAGCCGGTGAACCAGACGGTCGCCAGCCCGTCCTGGCCGACCGGCGCGGTGCCCGTCTTGCCATACAGGCCGGCGCGCAGCCCGGCGAAAGCGGGATCGCGAAAGGCCCCCGCCGCCGTACCCTCGGTGACGACGCCATGCAGGCCGGCACGGATGCGGTCCAGGCGCACGCCCAGCGGCGCGCCAGCGGCATCGACGGCGCGCCGCCCGTCCAGTTCCCGCAACATGCGCGGGACGATCGCCCGCCCTTCGCCCACCGCGCCCGCCGCCAGCGCCATGTGCAGGGGCGTGGCCTGCATGCGCAGGCCGATCGCCATCTGCCGCAGTTCGTGGCGCGAGCCGATCGGGTCGAACGCGGCGACGCTTGCCTCCAGCGCGTCCCGTGGGCGCCAGCCGTAGTCGGGCGGCAGCAGGCCGCCGTCCAGGCGCAGGCTGCGCTCGAAGCCGATCCTGCGTGCCATGTCCGCCACCGGGCGCACGCCGGCCAGCGCCTCGGGGTCGAGCGCGCGCAGGCTGGGCGCCCCGCCCGCCGGACGGCCGAACAGGCTGGCGTCGCTCAGTTCCGCGGTCCAGGCGAACCAGGTATTGAGGCTGTAGCCCAGCGCCTCGGCCAGTCCGAGCTTGCCGTCCTTCGCACGCCTGTCGAGCTGCTGGTCGCGGAAATTCGTGATATGGGCGCTGCTGCCCGCGCTCGGATAGGTCGCGGCGTCGGTGCGGAAAGCGAAGCCGCGGCCGGCGGCGAGGCGGTTGATGCCGGGCAGCGCCATCCCGCTGAGCAGCGCGTCCAGGCGCGGATCGCGCTGCGCCGCCAGTTCCAGGCCGAGCGCGGTGACGATCTTGAAGGTCGACCCCGGACTGCGCTCGGCGCCGCCGTCGTGCTGCAGCGCCGCCTGGCGCAGCGGGCTGCGCGCGGGGTCGGCGCGATCGAAATCGCGCACTTCCTCCCACGCGGACGCCGAGGTATCGGCCGCGCCCGCGCTGGCGGCGGCCAGGATGTCGCCACTGCCGGTGTCGAGCAGCACCAGGCCGGCCTGGCGTCCGCTTGGGACGGCGCCGCCGCCCTGGCAGCGTGCACCGTCCCAGCTGCCCCGGCGCAGGCCGACGCAGTCGAGCACGCCCTGCGCTGCGCGCTGCAGGGCCAGGTCGAGCGTCAGGCGGGCGGCGTGCGCCTCGCCATTGGACGCGGGCAAGCGCCCCAGCATGCCGGCGATGCTGCCGGCGTGGCCGGGATGCAGGCCAAGCAGGGTCGACAGGCCGGCGCCCCGGGCCGCGGCAGTCGTGGCGCCGTCCTGCCACAAGGGGTGCCGTGGCGGTCGCTGATCCTCGCCTCGGTAGTAGCGGTCGTGCCGCTTGCCGTGGGCGGCGGCAAGGCCTTCCACGCAAGGTGCCCGCCGCTCAGGGTCAGGTGGCGATAGGCACCGTCGTAAGTACCCATGGCCGCCAGGTCGAGCGGCGCCGCCTCCAGCAGCACCTGGCGCGCCCCGGGAAGCAGCTGGAGTGTCAGCGCGCGCACCTCGCCGGCATCGCGGCAGGCCCGCCCTGGCAGAGTGCCTGGTCTCCGGTCAGCGCGGCTCCCTCGAGCGCGCGCAGGCGTCCCGCCAGCATCAGGTCGAAGCGTTCGCCGCCGCGGGCCGGCTGCCCCAGCCGCAGCACCAGGCGCACAGGCGCGGCAGCGCCGGCTCCCGCTGGCCAATCGTCCACGCGCTGCCACGGTGCCCAGCCCGCGGGCAGGCTCGCGAAGAGCCGGCTGCTTGCCGGCGGCATGGCCGCCCTGGCACTCACCGCCACGCCGCCGACGCTGGCTTGCCAGCTCCCCGCGGGCAGGCCGCCAGGACGCAGGCGCCAGGCCAGCAGGCGCCGCTCGGCATTGAAAATGCGTACCTGCTCGCGTACGAAGGCACCGTCGGCGCGGCCGTGCAGGCGGGCGAGCAGGCGCAGGCCCTCCGCGTCGAGCCGTACGCCATCCCAGCGATGCAGGTCGGCCGCGCGCAGGTCGGCGCCGGCCATGCGCCACAGGGCCAGGTCGCGCGGCGCCACCTCGACGAGTCCGCCCGGCGCCAGGCGCAGGAGGCCGCGCGCGAGCAGGCTGTCGAACAGCGCAGCGTCTTCCAGCGCGGCGGGCGGCGCGGCCGGCACCCGGTAGTCGCCTGGCGCCAGCACCGCGCTGCGGACGGGGCCCTGTTGCGGAAAAGCCGCCACCAGTGCCGGGCCGGCCGACCCCACGGCATGGTAGCGCGTCAGCACCAGTTCCCCCGGCTGCGGGGCAGCTGCCGCTTGCGCGCCGCGCCACCCGCAGTGCGCCCTGCCCGCCCCAGACCAGCCAGCCTTCGCGCCCGAGCGTGGCGTTGCCGCTGTCGCCGCGCACGACGGCGCCGCCCTCGCCGACCCAGCTGACTGCGGGCGGGCCACGCCAGCGCAGCTGCAAGGGCGCCCCGCCGCGCGCCCTGCCTGTTATGTCCAGCAGCGGCATCGCGTCGGATGCCAGCACCACGTTGCGCAGCAGGACCGGGCTGGCCGCGCCGTCCTTGTGCGCCACCCAGCGGGCCACGTCGCCGAAGCGGGCACCGACGCGCAGCGGCGCCAGGCGGCCGCTGTCGCGATCGAGCATCTGCTGGCACAGGTCGACGACGACCGGGCGCGCAGCGCGCATGTCCGCCACCACCAGCAAGGCGCCGCCCGGATGCTGCGTCAGGCTCACGCCCGGCTCGCGCGGCACGCTGAAGGCCAGGCCGGGCAAGGCGCCCTGGAAGGCGGCCAGCGTGTGCACGCCGCCGCCCGCGGCGGGCAGGACGGCGCCGCCGAGCGCGCGCGCGTGGAGTGCGATCACGGCCGCGCCACCGGCGACGAGCAGCAGTGCGCCGAGGGCGCTCCACCAGGCCGGCGCGCCGGCGCCTTGCCGGTCCGTGGCCGCTACCGCGCGCGTCCTGCCAGGCGCCGCGTTCCGGCTTCCAGCCCGCACATTGCGCGCGCGCCGCCAGGCCCGGCGATTGGCGGCCAGGCTTGCGACGGCGGTGGCGATCATTCCCTGCATGTGTTCTCCTCGCGGCGGCGCAGGGCCGCGCGCGCCCGCCGGCGGCTAGCGGGGAGCGGAAAGGCGCCGGACAGGCCTGTGGCGCAGCTTATGCTCGCGTTAGCGTCATTTGAGCGGCGTTCAAGGCCGGTTAGCCCCCGTCAGGTGCGGTTTTGTGCAGGTCATCCCGCTTTTCATGCGGCTTGTCGCAATCCGCTTACGCCGGCGGGGCGCTCTGGCTAGAGTGCACACATCGCCACCCCACCCGCAAGGAGAAACACTGTGAACATCGCCAAGCACATGGAAGCCGTTTTCGTCGTCGCCATCGCCGCTATCGGCTCGGCCAGCTATATCGCCGATGCCGTGCCCGAAGCCCAGGCCCGTCCCGCCGTCATCCAGGATTCGAGCATCGCCAGCGAAACCCGGATGGCCGTCGTGGTCGTGAAGGGCAAGCGCCCGGCCGCCGCCGAACAAGGGCGTACCCTGCTTGCCGATCGCGGCAAGGGTGCCAGCCGCAGCTGAGCCGCGCGTCGCGTGGCCGATGGACGCCGGGCCCTTCGACGCGGCCCGGCCTCTTCTCTTGCATTCCCTCCTGTCCCGCCTCCGTTTCCCGCCCGTTCCCGCGTTGCCGCATCCGTTCGCCAAATCTGTTTCAGATGTAAGAACATGCTTCAAACGCCCCATGCCGCCGATGTGGTTGATATAGTGAATCATCCGCTTTGGACTTGGAGAACGAACATGAAACGCAGCCTGACTCTCGCTACCCTGATCGCCATTGGCGCCGCCGCCTACGCACCGCTGCCATCGATGGCACAGACCGACTTCCAGGTGTACATCGGCTCGGCGCCGCCTGCACCGCTGTATGAACGCCCGCCCGTGGCGCGCCGTGGCTATGTCTGGTCGCCGGGGTACTGGGCATGGAACGGCCACCGTCACCACTGGGTGCAAGGCAGCTACATCGTCGAACGCCCCGGTTACGTCTACGCGCCGCCGGCATGGCAGCAGCGCGGGGGCCGCTGGTTCATCCAGGAAGGCCGCTGGAACCCGTATGCCCAGGCCCGCGCCTATGGCGGCCACGACGGCTACCGCGACGGCTACCGCGACGGCTACCGCCGCGACGTCTGGTACGACCGTGACGGCCGCCCGCACGAGTACCGGGGCCGCGACCGCGACCATGACGGCATGCCGGATCGCTACGAGCGCCATGGCGGCGATTCCGACCGCGACGGCATCCCGAACCAGTACGACCGCGATCGCGACAACGACGGCGTACCCAACAAGTACGACCACGACCGTGACGGCGACGGCATCCGCAACGGCCGCGACGGCAGCCCGGACAATCCCCGCCGCCGCTGAGCGTGCGCACCGGCCTGCCCCGTCCTCTCTTGTATGGGCGGGGAGGCAGTCCTCCGGTCGCCGCGGATCGGGTATGCTGCCGCCATGAACGAACTCGAGCGGCTGCAAGCGGCGGCCAACAGGAAGGAACTTGCCATCAGCCGGCGGCTGGCCCGGCAGAGCGGCATGCCGCTGGCGCAGGCCTTGCACGCCACGCTGACGGCGAGCGCCGGCGCGGACAGCCTGCCAGGGCTGCTTGCCAGGCGCGACGCCCTGCGCGCGCAGGAAGCGGCCAGGCTGGAGGCGCGCCACAACACGCGCGCGCAGGCAGCTGCCGAGCGGCGGGCGCGCCACCGGGGCGCGTCCACCGGCTGGCGTGCCTGGTTCGACGGTTCGGCCAGGCCGAATCCCGGGCGCTGCGCCATCGGCGCCCTGCTGCGCGGCCCGGATGGCGAGCTGGTCGAACTGTCGCGCGCAGCCGGCCACGGCAACAGCAGCGAAGCCGAGTACCTGGCGCTGATTGCCGTGCTGGAAGCGGCGCTCGCCCACGGCGCCACCGGGCTCACCGTATTCGGCGACAGCCAGGTCGTGATCGATGACGTCAATGGCCCGCAGGACGCCGGCGCGGGCGCCCTGCGTGCCTACCGGCTGCGCGTGCATGCCTTGCTGGCGCGCCTGCCGGGGTCACCCTGCGCTGGATACCGCGCCACCGTAACGCGCAAGCCGACGCCCTCGCGCAGCGCGCGGGCAGCCTGGAAGACGATGTCCACGCCTGAGCTCGGCGCATGGCGGGTCCGCCTGGCAGCGCTGGCGGCCGACGCCGGCTCGACAGGGCCGGACGGCGCCCACGACGCGAGCCACTTGCGCCGGGTCTGGCGCAACGCGCGCCTGCTGCTCGACCATCATCCCGACGCCGACGCCCTGGTCGTGCTGGCAGCCTGCTACCTGCACGACCTGGTCAACCTGCCCAAGGACGATCCGGAGCGCCGCATGGCCTCGCGCCGCTCGGCCGCCCTGGCACGCGAACGCCTGGCTGCGCTCGGATATCCAGCGGGGCGGCTCGACGCCACCGCCCACGCCATCGAAGCGCACAGCTTTTCGGCCGCGATTGCCCCGTGCAGTATCGAGGCGCGGATCGTCCAGGATGCCGACCGCCTCGACGCCCTGGGGGCGGTGGGCCTGGCGCGCATGTTCTATATCGCCGGCCGGATCGGCAGCGCCCTCGCCCACCCGGACGATCCGCTGGCCGCCGCACGCAGCCTGGACGACCGTGCCTATGCGCTCGACCATATCTCCTGCAAGCTTGCAGGCTTGCCGGCAACGATGCAGACTGCGGCGGGCCGGGCGCTGGCCGGGGAGCGCGTGGCCATGCTGGTATCGTTTCGCAACGCATTTGCGGACGAGTGGCAGGGTGAAACTGGCGGCTAGTTTCGTGTCGGCAAACTTTACAGCGGGCAAGTTGAGGGTGGTGGCTGTAACCGCAAGTAGCTGATTCTGTTGGGAAATTTCCTGCTGGCATGCTACTTGCATGTAAAGACGCGGGATTTCCACACACAGAGAACACGACAATGACCTTCCTTAAAAAACTCGGCTGCGCCGCAGCCCTCGCAGTGTCCGTCAGCGCCGCGCAGGCAGCGCCGATCCTGAACGACTGGGTATTCAATCCGAATGGTGGCGGGTACCATAAAGGCCAGGATATCGGCGAGTACCTCGACATCAACGGCAGCGGCTTCATCCAGCTGAAGGCCACCAGCGCCACCTCGTTCACGTTCACCGAACACGCCGTGTTCAACCTGTCGCAGGCCGACAGCAACGGCAAGCTGTTCCCGCTGAACTACACCGGCGGTAACATCAGCGCCGTGCTGGTCGCCTATGGCACCGGCACGTACGGCAAGGACTTCACGTTCACCGGCGGCACCATCCGCATGTACCAGAACCCGGTGACCGGCCAGTATGGCTCGACCGCGGGCTACTACGGTGCCAACCTGGGCAACCTGATCGCCTCGTTCGACGTCCTGATGGGCGGCGGCGGCAACGTCGACGCCAAGGGCAGCCCGCTCAGCAACGGCCAGGTCAGCGTCTTCGCCTCGGCGCAGCCGGGCATGCTGGCAGCGGGTTACTTCTTCGACCGCCAGGGCAACGACCTGTCGCGCTTCGCGGTCGACGCCTTCGCCTTCACCAACGCCAGCACCACCTCGCGTCCAGGCAGCCGCCTGGTTCAGCGAAGTGGCCTGCGGCCTGGCCGGCTTCAAGGGTCCCGGCTGCGGCAAGGGCAGCTACAAGAACGTCGCCGGCGACCACTTCTTCATCGGCGGCAACGGCCAGTTCAAGATCGCCAGCGAAGTGCCGGAGCCAGGTTCGGTCGCGCTGTTCGGCGTCGCCCTGCTCGGCGTGGCCGCGGTTCGTCGCCGTCGCGTACGCTGATCATGGCAGCCCGGCGCTCAAGCGCCCGGCCTGTCGCGAGCAAGCAGGAAAAAGCCGCCGAAAGGCGGCTTTTTCATTCGGCCGCAGGCCGGGCGCGTGCCCCGCCTCCCGTCAGAATTTCAGTTCCAGCGTGGCGCGCAGGCTGGGTGCGCCCTCGATGCGCGCGTTCCGTTGCACCAGGCCGCGCCCCTCTTCCAGGAAGCTGCCGCGGTTGACGAAGTCCTCGCCCAGGATGTTCGACAGGGCCACGCGCAGCTGCTGCTTCGGATTGAACTTGTACAGGGCATACGCTTCCAGGTCGCGCCGTCTCTCGAGGATGCTGGTCTGGCGCTCCGACAGGCGCAGGTTTGCGCCTCCCTTCCAGGCGAAGCTGGCGCCCGTCGTCAGGTCGCCGCGCTTGTAATCGATGCCGAGGTTGGCCGACAGCGGATTCTGGCCGTCGAGGCGGTTGTCCGGTCCCGGTACGCCATCGACGCGCGACCAGTTGGCCGCCACGCTGGCACGCAGGTCGATTGCCGGCGCATCCTTCAGGAGCGCTTTCAGCGGGAACTTCGTTTCCACTTCCAGGCCGCGCGTGATGGCGCGCCCGGCGTTCGATGGCATCGCCACCCAGCGCGCGCCGTCGAAGGCGACCAGCCAGCGCGTGTAGTCGTCGATGCGGCGCACCGAGCCGCTGACCGACAGCAGCGCGCCCTCGGCCCAGTAGTGTTCCCGGGAGGCGTCCAGGCCCAGCGCCAGTTCGGGCTTCAGGTCCGGGTTGCCGGCGTAATCGGGATCGGTCGAGCGGTTGTCGACCGCCGTCTGGCGGCGCGGGATCAGGCTGGTGAGCGGCGGCGCCTTGTAGGTGCGCGTGAGGGCAAAGCGCAGCTGGTCGCCCTTGGTTTCCGGGATCTTCCACAGCGTCTGCAGCACCGGGCTCCACACGTTCGAACTGGAACGCCCGGTATCGAAGGTATTGCCGGTCGTGCGCGTGCGGATGCCTTCCCAGCGCGCGCCCAGGTAGACCGACCAGCGCGGGGTCAAGCTCCATTCGTCCTGGGCATACACGGCCAGGCGCGACACTTCCGCCTCGAACTGTTCGCCGCCAGGCAGTTCCGGGTAAACGGGACGCCCCGTCTCGCTTTCGCGGCGCTCGTCCTCGCGCACCGACCAGCCGGCATCCCAGCCCGTGGCGAACGCGTGGCCCTTTGCCACCGTCTTGCTGTACTTGCCGACCGTGGTGGCGCCAAGCTCCTCGCTGTCGGAACGCACCACGTTGTCGAGCGGGCGCACGGCGGCCCAGCGCCGCATGATGGTGGTGTTCCGGCCGCCGACCAGGCCCGCCTTGACGTCGAGCTTGGCGCCATCGGCCATCTTGTGGATCCAGTTCAGCTCCGTGCGCAGCACGTCGTTGTCCGAACGCATGGCCTCGTCCAGCACGGGGTATGGCGCGACAGGTCCGAGCACACTGGCCGTCGTGTCGACGCCGTGGTTGCGAAAGCGCGCCACGTTGACGAAGCTCTGCGAGGTGACGGTGTCGCCGTTCTCGAGCGTCCAGTTCAGGCGCGGCGCCAGGTTGAACAGGTTCAGCCGCCCGTCCTCGACGCCGTCGGTGTGCTGGACGAGGATCGGGTTGCCGTCCGGGCCGAAGGCCGCCTCGTCGCTGACGGCGCTGCGGTCGAAAGTTTCGTGCATCACGCTGCCGGCGATCGAATACGACATCCTGCCGGCTTTGTCGGAGAGCTGCATGTTGGCCGTCGGGCCGCGGAACTGGCCGGCGCGCGCCCCGATCTTGAATTCGCGCTGGCCGCTGCGGATCGCTTTTTTCAGCACGATGTTGATGGTGCCGGCCACCGACTGGGTCGAATATTCGGCGCTGGCCGCGCGCAGTACCTCGATGCGCTCGATGACGTCGGGCGAGAGCTGGTCGATGGAAAAGCCTGCCGGGGCGCGTTCGCCGTTGAGCAGGATCTGGGTATAGCCGGCGCCGAGGCCGCGCATGCGGATTTCGCCGCCGCGTCCGTTCGGGCTGCTGACTGTGATGCCGGGCACGCGCTTCAATACGTCGACGACGCTGGTGTCGCCATACTTCGCGATTTCTTCCTGGCCGATGACGACCTTGCTGGCGGTATCGTCGCGGCGCGGGTCATAGCTGTCGGCGCCGCCGCGCACTTCGACCTTCTGGATGGGCTGGGCGGGCGCGGATGTCGTGGTGTCGGGTTTGGCGGCGGCGGCCGTGTCCTGGGCAAGGGCGGGAAAGGCGGCGCCGAGGGTGGCAGCCATGAAAGTCAGGCGGAGCGGAGAAAGAATATGCATATCAATCGAACAAGGTAACGAGCCGGTATTGTCCATGAGTTCGGGAAGCTTGCGATGCTTCCGGGCACTTATTTTCGATATGCATGCGCCAACAGCACCTGCCCTCCGGGGCAAGCCGCGCCTGCGCGCCCGGCCCGATGCGCTACACTGCGGTGAATGGACGGGTGCAAACAGTGATATGCATCAGCACGTCCGTTATTTATAATTCGCCATCGTCACTCGTTATCAGGGTTGCCACCGTGTCCGACCGCTTCAAAGTTCTGCCGCAATATGTCCTGCCCAAGCAGGCCCTGACCTCGTTCGCCGGGCGCGTCGCCGGCCATCGCGGGGGCCGGATGACGACCCGCCTGATCCGCTGGTTCGTCGCCAAGTACGGCGTCAACATGGACGAGGCGGCCAATTCGGACATCGCCAGCTACCCGAGCTTCAACGAGTTCTTCACCCGCCCGTTGAAGGATGGCGTGCGCCCGCTGGCGCAGGCCGACTTCGTCTGCCCGGTCGACGGTGCGATCAGCCAGTTCGGCGCGATCGACGACCACCATATCCTGCAGGCCAAGGGCCACAAGTTCACCACCACCCAGCTCGTCGGCGGCGATGCCACGCTCGCGGCGCACTTCCAGCACGGCAGCTTCGCCAACCTGTACCTGAGCCCGAAGGATTACCACCGCCTGCACATGCCCTGCGACGGGCGCCTGACGCGCATGATCTACGTGCCGGGCGCGCTGTTCTCGGTGAACCCGACCACGGCGCGCGGCGTGCCGGGCCTGTTCGCGCGCAACGAGCGCGTGGTGTGCGTGTTCGAGTCCGAACAGTTCGGCACCTTCGTGATGGTGCTGGTCGGCGCGACCATCGTCGGCAGCATGGCCACGCCCTGGCATGGCGTCGTCAACCCGCAGCGCAACGGCCGCATCTCGGAGTGGACCTACGATTCGCAGCCGGTCGTCCTGAAAAAGGGCGAAGAGATGGGCCGCTTCCTGCTGGGCTCGACGGTCGTGATGCTGTTCAAGGAAAAGACGATCGCCTTCAATCCGGACTGGGCGCCGGAGCGCAAGGTGCGCCTGGGCGAGATGATGGGCAACCGGCCGGCCTGATCGGCCTGGTCGGCCGACACTCGCCGGCCAGCGCAGGAACGGGCGCCAAGCTGCCTGGCGCTTGGTCGTTGGCGCGCGGCCCTCATCCGCGTGCCTGCCGCGCGTTCTCGATCTTCCACACCGGCAGGCACCCCCGCCTCACCCTCCGCATGTGTCCCCTCACCGCCCTGTGACAATTCAATAGTTTTCCGATAGGCAACACCCGTTAAAATGGCGCAACTCGCGCAGCTTGCGCGCGTCCATGAAACGACTGGAGACATTGGGGCATGAAGTTACCGGGAATGATGTTTTGCCGATGCTGCGGCAAGGAGATCCACGAATCGGCGCCCGCCTGCCCCCAGTGCGGCGGCTTGCAGCACGCCGCGCCTGCCGCGGTGGCCAGGCCGGGCGAGCCCGGACTGTGGCTGCCGATCGGCGGACTGATCTGCGGTCTCCTGAGCGCGATGGCCCTGCTCGACGACGCGCCGCTGGACCACGATACCGCCACCGGCATCTTCCTCTTCAGCGTCATCGGCCTCGTGTTCGGCATCGTCAGCATGCGCAACCAGGAGGCCGGCAAGAAGATGGCGATTGCCGCCGTCATCCTCTCGGTCATTGCCCTGCTGGCCCTCATCGGCAACTTCGTCGACTGAAGCCGTTCGCACGAGACCGCGGCACTCGCCACCCCTTTTTTTTCAGGCATCCGCCTGCCCGCACACGCAGCGCCATGCGCGTATCGATGCGGTCGGATGCCGCGCTTTTACCTAAGGAAATGAACATGTTCTGTACTTCTTGTGGCACCCAGGCTGTCGAGGGCAGCGCCTTCTGTCAACGCTGCGGCAAGCCGCTGGACCCTGCCGCAGCGCCGGCAACGCCCCCGTGAACCCGCCGGGCGCAGGCACCCCGCCATCGGACCTGCCGCCCCCGCTGCCTCGCCTCGACAAGCCGGCCCCCGCGCCCGCACAGGTGCCGCCGCCTGCGCAGCCTTACCCGATGGCCCAGCCGGCCGTACCGGACGGGGTCGCGGGCTGGAGCTGGGGCGCCTTCCTCCTCAACTGGATCTGGGCGATCGGCAACCGCACCTGGATCGGCCTCCTGGCCCTGGTGCCCTACGTCGGCTTCGGTGTCGCGATCTGGCTCGGCATCAAGGGACGCGAGATGGCCTGGAAGAACGGCCACTGGCAAAGCCTGGAGCATTTCAACCGGGTCCAGAAAAGCTGGTCGCGCTGGGGCGTCGGCCTGATCGTCGGCATCCTTGGACTGAGCATCCTGGCAGCGGTCGCCATCCCCTCGTATGTCGCATACAAGAACCGCGCCCAGCAGGCCGCGGCCGAGGTCTCGCTGGAGGATGCGATCGCCGCCAACGCCGAGCCGGCCGCCCCCGAGGGCACCCGCCGCCGCGGCCGCCGCGCCTGCCCAGGCAGCGCAAGTCAGCGACAGCGGCAACATCGACAGCAACGCCGATTCGCTGCCGACGGCGCTGGCCACCTCGGCCGGTCCACTGGTCCGCAGCGGCGAGTTCGACGAGCGACGCGTAACGCTCAACGGCAAGGCCCTCTTCGACGGCAACGACGCGCCCTGGCAATTCCCGGTGCGCAGCTTCACCCTGTCGCAGGGACGCGAAGCGATCCTGATGGCCAGCAGCGGCGGACGCGGCAACAGCTGCGAAACCCTGTTCTTCTTCCTGCTCATCGACGGCAGCGACGTGAAGACGACGCCGGAATTCGGCACCTGCGCGCCGCAAGGCCGCTACACCCAGCGCGGCGACCGCATCGCCCTGGAACTGCCGAAGATGGGCGGCATGTCCACGGCCGAACTGAAGGACGGCGACGTCTTCGAAGACGGCAAGCTGCTCGCGCTGGACGCATCGAACGATCCGTCCCAGTAATCCAGGCGCCCAGCCTGGAGACCCGATGGCGCCGCGCGCGCCATCGTTTCCCTTCAAGGGGTCAGCTCCTCAGCCGGACCTGGCCACTTCGCCGCAAAACATCTCGTCCATCATGTCGAGAAAAGCGCGGGTCTTGGCCGGCATCAGGCGCCGGCCCGGGAAGACCGCCCAGCCGGTTGCCGCCGGCAAGTCCCACTCCGGCAGTACCCGCACCAACTCCCCCTTTTTTACCAATGGCTGGGCGAACAGTTCCGAGCTGGCGGCAATGCCGGCACCGCTGCAGGCGATGCGCGCCAGCAGGTCGGGCGAGTTCGCCGTCAGCCGCGCCGGCGGCACGCGCTCCCAGCGCACCTTGCCGCGCTGGAGCACCCGGGCACGGCGCCGCCGCTGCGGCTGAGCAGGCACAGCAGGTCGTGGCCCAGCAGGTCGTCCGGATGCTCGGGCAGGCCGCGCAGCGCCGTGTAGCAGGGCGAGGCGTACAGGCCGAAGCGCTGCAGGGTGACGCGGCGCGCGTTCAGCGAGGAATCGTCCGGCAGGTCGCCCATGCGGATGGCGATGTCGAAGTTCTCCGCCACCAGGTCGACCCGGCGCGGCGACAGGTCGAGTTCGACGTTCACGGCCGGATAGCGATCGAGGAAGCGCCCGATCATCGCGCTCATGCCGAGGTTGGCGAAATCGGCCGGCAGCGAGATGCGCAAGCGCCCGCTGGGCGCAGCCTGGCGATGCTGGGCCAGCGCCCCGGCAGCCTCGGCTTCGTCGGCCACCTTGCGCGCGTGTTCGAGCAGGCTGGCGCCGAATTCCGTCACCATCAATTTGCGTGTGGTGCGCTGCAGGAGCCGTTCGCCGAGCGTACTTTCCAATTGGGCGATGCGGCGCGACACCGTCGACTTCGGCTGCCCTACCCGCAGTGCCGCCGCGCTGAACGAGCCGGCCTCGACGATGCGGGCGAACAGCAACAAGTCATTCGGTTCCACTTCCATGGCGATTGTTCCATTGGTTGAATAATGTTATCCATTCTAAGGTCTTCCGACACGTTTTTGGAATTGATAAAGTGGACCCATCGACACATCAATCATCCAAGAGGAAGACCGAACATGAATATCCTGCACATCACCTCCAGCCTGCGCGGTGCCGAATCCGAATCGAACCGTGTCGCCGCGAGCATCGTCTCCAGGCTGACCGCCGCCAACCCGGACGCGGCCGTCGTCAGCCGCGACCTGGCGCGCAATCCGCACCCGCAACTGGACGAAGCCGCGCTGGGTGCCCTGTTCACCCCGGCTGAACAGCGTAGCCCCGAGCAGGCCGCGCGCGTGGCCCTGGACGACGCCCTGATCGCCCAGGTGCAGGCAGCGGACGTGGTCGTGATCGGCGCACCGATGTACAACTTCGGCATTCCGGTGCAACTGAAGAGCTGGTTCGATGCCATCGCCCGCGCCGGTGTCACCTTCCGCTACACCGAGTCCGGCCCGGAAGGCCTCTTGAAGGGCAAGCAAGTCTTCGTCGCGACCTCCCGCGGCGGCATCTACCCGGCTGACGCCGACCCGCAAGTGCCGTTCGTGCGCATGCTGCTGAACTTCCTGGGCATGACCGACCATACTTTCGTGTACTCGGCCGGCCAGGCGATGGGCCCGGACGCCGCGGCGAAGGGCCGGGCCGAGGCCGACGCGGCCATCGAAGCCGCCCTGGCGTAAGCCGCACGGCGGCGCAAGCAAAAAAGGAGAAGACGATGACCCAGGCAGCAAACCACGAACGCGTCGCCGTATCGCGCGGCGTCGAACGCATCGTCGCCGGCCAATACGTGATGGACGGCGCCGGCGTGAAGATCAACCGCGTCCTCACACAGACCCTGCAGCGCCGCCTCGACCCTTTCCTGATGCTCGATGCCTTCGGCAGCGAAAAGGCCGGCGACTACATCGCCGGCTTTCCCGAGCATCCGCACCGCGGCTTCGAGACCGTCACCTACATGCTGCACGGGCGCATGCGCCACCGCGACAGCGCCGGCAACGAAGGCCTGGTCACGGACGGTGGCGTGCAGTGGATGACAGCTGGCCGCGGTGTGGTCCACTCCGAAATGCCCGAGCAAAGCGAAGGCCTGATGGAAGGCTTCCAGCTGTGGCTGAACCTGCCGGCGAAAGACAAGCTGCGCGCGCCCTGGTACCGCGACATCCCGAACGGCGAGGTGCCGCGCTTCACGCTGGCATCGGGCGCGACGGTGCAGGTCATCGCCGGCAGCAGCCATGGGGTGGCGGGCGCCGTCCAGCGCGAAGGCACCGAGCCGGTCTATCTCGACATCGCACTGCCGCCCGGCGCCAGTTTCGAGCAGCGCCTGCCGGCCGGGCATCACGCTTTCCTGTATGTGTTCCGCGGCGAAGCCATCGTCGGCGGCAAGGGTATCGGCCAGACGCGCATGGCCATTCTCGACAATGCCGCCGGCAGCGACGGCGTCGTCGTCAAGGCGGCGCAGAACGGCGCGCCGACGCGCTTGTTGCTGATCGCCGGCCGGCCGCTGGGCGAGCCGATCGCCCAGTACGGCCCCTTCGTGATGAATACCCAGGCCGAGCTGCACCAGGCGGTCGAGGATTTCCGCGCCGGGCGTTTCGGCGCTTAAGGATGATGTTCGGCATGCGGGGGCGGCACCACCCAGGGGTGCATGCGCTCCTCGTACACCGACACGTTCGGCGCCGGAAAGCCGGGGTCGGCAAAGGCGCCGACGGGAATCGTGAGAAACGCTTCCAGGCCTTGCGCGTCCCAATACACGGTGGCGCCGCAGTGCGGGCAGAAGCGGAAGGTGGCGCGCGAACCTGCGTCGCCCACCCTTTCGAACTGCGTCGCCTGGCCGCTGACAGCCACGTTTTCGCGCGGAAAGCGCGCCTGCGCGGCGAACACGCTGCCGCTGCGCTTCTGGCAGGCCAGGCAGTGACAGACCGAGACGCGTACCGGTTCGCCGCTGACCCTCGCCGTCAGTTGGCCGCAGCTGCAGGATGCTAGTCGGGTGGACATCGGGCCTCCTTTGGCATCGTCCGGAATCACGCCACCAGTGTAGCCCGGATGACCCACCCCGGCATGCGCTACACTTGCGCCATGCGACCTTTCCGCCACACGCCATGCCCCTGATGCCCGTCCTGCTCGACCTGCTCTCGCGCGCCAGCCACCGGCTCGGCCTGGAGACCATCGACCGTTTCCCCGCCGGCCATCCCTACGCGCGTACGCGCTGGGACCGGCGCTACTTCGACATCGCCTCGGACCTGAAGCCCGAAGCCATCGAACGGACCATGTGCGAGGCCATCGCCAACACGCCGAGCGTGTTCGCCCACATCCAGAACCCGACCCCGGCCATGCAGCGCACGCTGCTGGGCGTGATCGATACCAGCCTGCGCCGCAGCTGCGGCGCCCCCACCAACCTGGTCGCGCTACTGGTCGAAGCCTACGCCAGCCCCACACGCGGGAAGCGCGGCCGGGCCTGCGCGCCGCCATCGAAGCGAGTGCTGGCCAGGACATGCGCGAGCGCGTGCATGCGACCCTCGCCTACACGGGCGCCATGCCGGCGGCCTTCGACGTCATCGAGGCGCGGGACTGAGTTCTGGCGTTTTGAGGTTGCACGGGACATGGCGCTCGCGCAGGCGCATGAAGGGCGTCTCGACCAGCCGGTAGAGCAGCCAGCCGGCCAGCACCGACAGCAGCAGGATCAGGGCGATCGCGAGCGGGGTCTGGGGGCCAAAGCCCGGGCGGGAAAGAAACGGCGCGGCGAGCGCGCCGACGCCGCGGTGGACCAGGTAGAGCGCATACGACCACAGGGCCAGGCTGGCGGCGCCGGGAATGCGCAGGCGTCCGAGCCAGGAACGCCCGGACAGCGCGGCCAGGATCAGGAGTCCGAAGCCCAGCGCCAGTAGCGGGTAGCCGAACACGGTAGCCGCGAAACCGTAGCGGTCGCCCAGCAACAGCCAGGCCGTCGGCGCCAGCACCAGCAGCGCGGCCGCCAGCATCCGGTTGCCGTGCCCGCGCAGCCGCGTCCACATCGGGGGTGGGCATTCTTCAGCAGCGCCAGGCCCACGCCGGCAACCAGTTCGTCGAGCCGGCAGAAGCTCGAGTAATAGATGAGCTTGTAGTAGAAGTAAATCCCATACTTGTGCGCATCCACGTGAGCGAGCCACAGCTGGGCGCGCAGCAGCATGCCGCCGAGGACCACCAGCGCCAGTGCCGTCCAGGCCAGGCGCATGCCCTTCCCTCGTCCCCACCACAGTCCCAGGGTCGCCAGCGCGGGCAGGACCAGGTAGAACTGCTCTTCGATCGCCAGCGACCAGCTGTGCGAGAAGGCCGTACCCGGCGCCAGGCCCAGGTTCTGGGTGAAGCTGAGGTAACGAAACAAAGGCAGCAGCGGCGCCTCCTCGCGCACGGCGCGCGAGAGCACATACACCAGCAGCACGACCAGGTAGTTCGGCAGCGTGCGCAGCAGCCGGCGCGCGTAGAAGCGCGGCAGCGACAGCCCGGCCTCGCTCCTCAAGCCGGCGAAGATCTGGTTGCCGATCAGGTAGCCGGACAGGGCAAAGAACAGGTCGACGCCGATCCAGCCGATCCGCCCGACCCAGCCGAAGGTGTAGTCATCGTTCGAGACGAACAGCGTGTAATGGTGCAGCACGACCAGGGTGACGGCGAGCGCACGCAGCGTATCCAGGCCCGGAAGGCGCGTGCTGGGGGTGGTTGCGCGCGGGGCGCTGGCGCTGGACATGATTACAGGAAGCAAAATAGGAGTCGCGGATGATGCCATGCGTGTCCGACGCCTGCCAGGGTTTCGGCATAAAATGTCGACACTGATATTTCCCCGGGTCACCATTACATGCGCTCCGAACCGAATCTGCAGTTCAAGTTTGTCAACTATACCGGCCTGGGCGAAGGCCCGAGCGTCATCATCATGGGCGCCACCCACGGCAACGAGATCTGCGGCGTGGAAGCGATCCGCCGCGTGATGGCCCAGCTCGACAGCGGCGAGCTGCGCATCGTCGCCGGCAGCCTTACCTTCGTGCCGATCGTCAATCCGCTGGCCTATGCCAGGAACGAGCGCAACGGCGACCGTAACCTGAACCGCAACCTGTTCCCGAAAGACGCGCCGCAGGATTTCGAGGACCGCATCGCCAACTGGCTGTGCCCGCTGCTGGCCCAGCACGACGTGCTGCTCGACCTGCACTCCTTTAATGCCGCCAAGGGCGAGCCTTTCGTCATGGTCGGGCCGCTGAACAACGACGGTCCGCTCGAGCCCTTCGCCCATGCCGAGAAGGAACGCGCACTGGCGCGGCGCCCGGGCGTGCGCCGCTTCGTGACGGGCTGGATGGCGGCCTACGGCGGCGGCGTGCAGCGCCGTACCCGCGGCGACGCGGCGGAACTGGAAACCGTGCTGCGCTATGGCGTCGGCACCACCGAATACATGCGCACCACCGGCGGCTACGCGCTCACGCTCGAGTGCGGCCAGCACCTCGATCCGCAGGCGCCCGAGGTGGCCTACCGCGCGATCATGAACACGCTGGCCCACCTGAAGCTGATCGACGCGCCCGACCCGGAGCCGCTGCCTTTCGACGAGATGGAAGCGCTGCAGATGGTCGTCGTGCACGACAAGCTGCATGCCGACGACGCCTTCGTGAAGCCCTGGGCCAGTTTCGATCCCGTCGAGGAAGGCGAGCAGATCGGTACCCGTGCCGACGGCACCCCGGTCCTGGCCGAGTTCAGCGGCCGCATCCTGTTCCCCGATGCCAGGGCGCGCGCCAATTCGGAATGGTATTACCTGACCCGTCCGAACCCGCAGTTCGGACGTAGCTGAACCGCTGGCAACGGCAGGCATGCGGCAACGCGGTCATGCACGCGCCCACCCGGCACGAATGGAGGCATGCCCCGTTTAGCGGTATGATCCATGATCATCACGTGCCGCAAGAGAACACCGGTGAACAATGGATCCACACGTGCATCAAAGCAGCTTTCCTGAGGTCTCCGCATTTCATTCCCTGCTGAACCGGACCGACTGGGCCGGTACTCCGCTCGGAGAAATCGCCGGCTGGCCGTCCTCGCTGCGCGCCAACACGGGCATGATGCTCGACAGCCTCGTTCCAATGGCCATTGCCTGGGGCCCCGAGCGCGTCCTCATCTATAACGAAGCCTATACCCGCCTGCTGGGCGAAAAACATCCCTGGGCGCTGGGCCGGCCGGTCGAGCAGGTCTGGCCGGAAGTCTGGTCGCGCGTAGGGCCCCTGGTCGAGCGCGCGTACGCCGGCGAAGCCTTCCACCGCGAAGACATCGAGCTGCCGATCGAGCGCGGCGGGCGCTGCGATCCGGCCTGGTTCAGCTTCTTCTATTCGCCCCTGCGGGACGACACGGGCGCCATCGCCGGCATGAGCAGCACCGTGATCGAAACCACCAGCCGGGTGCAGGCCGAGCAGGATGTGCGGCGCCTGAACCATACCCTGGAAGAACGCGTCGAGGCCGCCACCATCGAGCTGCGCCGCAGCGAAGCGCACCTGCGGTCGCTGTTCGGCCAGACCGCCGCCGGCATTGCGGAAACCGGCCTGGATTTCCGCGTCGTGCGCGCCAACGAGAAGTTCTGCGCGATCGTCGGCCGTCCGCTGGACGAGGTCGTCGGCCATCCGCTCGACGGCCTGATCCACCCCGACGACCGGCGCGAAAACACCGCCCTGATCGAGCGCATGCTGGCCAGCGGCACGCCCTTCGAGGTCGAGAACCGCTACCTGCGGCCGGACGGCACCGAGGTGTGGGCCGCGAAGATGGTCGCGCCCATCGTCGAGCCGGGGGCGACGCGGCCCACCAGCATCCTGGCGATCGTGATCGACATCACCGCGCGGCGCCGCGCCGAGATCTCGCTGCGCGCGAATGCCGAGCGCCTGCGCCTGGCGACCGATGCCGCCAGCCTCGGCATCTGGAGCTGGGGTGCCGACGACGAGAACCCGACCCGGGAAAACGAGCGTCTCTACGACATGGTCGGCATTCCCCGGGACGGCGCCCCGGTCGACACCGTGCGCCTGCTGACCGAACTGGTGCACCCGGACGATATCGCGCCCTACCAGGCGGCCATGGCCCGCACGCTGGCAACCGGCGAGCCCTTCCGCTACGAGGGCCGTTTCTACCGGGCGTCGGACCACGCTCTGCGCTGGTTCGAGTTCACTGGCGCCCTGCACTGCGACGACAGGGGCAGGCCGCGGCGCATGGTCGGCACCGTCCTCGACGTTACCGAACGCAAGGAGATGGACGAGAAGCTGCGCCTGCGCGAAGAGCGTTACCGCACGCTGCTGACCTCGATGGACGAGGGCTTCTGCGTCGTCGAGCTGGTCCATGGCGCGGACGGGACCGTGGTCGACCACCGTTTCCTCGAGGCCAATCCCGCCTTCGAGCGGCATACCGGCTTGCTCGACCCCGTCGGCAAGAGTGCGCGCGACATGGCGCCGAGTATCGAGCAGCACTGGAACGCCGTGTCCGCCCAGGTAGCGGCCAGCGGCGAGCCGCAGCGCATGGTGCAGCAGGCCGCGGCCCGGGCCGCTGGTTCGACGTGTTCATTGCCCGTGCCGACGAAACCTCGCGCGACAAGGTCGCGGTGCTGTTTCGCGACATCACCGAGCAAAGGCGCGCCGAGGAAGAACTGCGCACGCTGGCGGCCGACCTGTCGAAAGCGAACCAGCGCCAGAACGAATTCCTGGCGACCCTGGCGCACGAGCTGCGCAACCCGCTGGCGCCGATCAGGACCGGGCTGGACCTGATGCGCCTCCGTCCCGACAATGTGGCGGCGGTAGCGAAGGTGCGCGACATGATGGAGCGCCAGACCAATCACCTGGTCCACCTGGTGAACGACCTGCTCGACCTGGCGCGCGTGCAGAGCGGCAAGGTCGAACTGAAGAAGACGCGCGTGGCCCTGCAGGACGTGATCCGGGCAGCGGTCGAGACCGCCGTGCCGCTGATCGACGAAAAGCGGCATCGCTTCACGCTGGACATGCCCGAGACGCCGGTCGAACTCGACGCCGACGCCAACCGGCTGGCCCAGGTGGTGGGCAACCTGCTGACCAATGCGGCGAAATACACGCCGGGCGGGGGCAGCATCGCGCTTTCCGTGCGCAGCGAGGATGGCAGCGCCGTCGTCAGCGTCAGCGACAACGGCATCGGCATCCCCCCCGAGGCCTTGCCGACCCTGTTCGAGATGTTCAACCAGGGCCGCCACGGCATGGATTATGCGCAAGGGGGCCTGGGCATCGGCCTGAACCTGGTCAAGCGCCTGACCCAGAAGCATGGCGGCACCGTGAGCGTGGTGAGCGAGGGCCCGAACCGGGGCAGCACCTTCACCCTGCGCCTGCCGCTGGCGCCGGACCAGCCGCAGGCACCCCAGGGCGCCACGCCTGACGCGCAGTCGCAGGGCGAGCGCGGGCCGCTGCGCATCCTCGTTGCCGACGACAACCAGGATGCCGCCGACCTGCTGGCCCAGCTGCTGCAATCCCGGGGCCACCAGGTCAGCACGGTGCACGACGGCACGGCGGCGCTGGCGGCGGCGCGCGCGCTGCCGCCGGACCTGGCCCTGCTCGATATCGGCATGCCCGGCATGACCGGCTACGAAGTGGCGCGTGCCCTGCGCCAGCTGCCGGACCTCGAGGGCACGGTGCTGGCGGCGGTGACGGGCTGGGGTGCGCAGGAAGACCGCAAACGCTCGCGCGAGGCCGGGTTCGACCACCACATGACGAAACCGATCGACCTGGACAGCCTGAACCAGCTACTGGCGGGGATCAAGGCAGCCTAGTGGCCGCCCGGATCGGGAGCGGCGGCGCGCCTGCGCACGCGCCAGCGTTGTACGCGGCGCGGTTCTGGTGGATAATTCGCCACCATGAACGATACCGCTACCCTCCCCCCACTCCCAGACCGGCTCTCGATCGACCCGAGCAGCCCTTTCCACAACCGCGATGTGTTCCAGCAGGAAATCGGCATCCGCTTCAACGACAAGGACCGCCACGACGTCGAAGAATATTGCATCAGCGAAGGCTGGATCAAGGTCGCTGCCGGCAAGGTCCTCGACCGCAAGGGCAAGCCGATGCTGATCAAGCTCAAGGGCAAGGTCGAAGCGTTTTATCGCTGATTCCTGTTGATGCTTGCCGCGTTTCGCCGAGTGTGACCAACCGGTCGCCCGGGCGCCTCGTTCGCGAGGATGCCGGGCGGCCTTTTTCTTATCCCGGCGTCAGCAGTTTCAGGCCCGCGATGCCCAGCGCGATCAGGCCGATCGAGCCGATGCGCAGCGCCCCGGCCGGCTCGCCCAGCATCGCCATCCCGAACACGGCCGTGCCGATCGTGCCGATGCCGGTCCAGACCGCGTAGGCCGTCCCCAGCGGCAGGTGCCGCAGTGCCAGGCCGAGCATGCCGACACTGGCCGCCATCGCCACCAGCGTGAACACCGACGGCCACAGCCGCGTGAAGCCCTCGGTGTACTTCAGGCCCACCGCCCAGGCCACTTCCAGCAAGCCTGCCACCACCAGGTAAATCCAGCTCATCCCGACTCCGTCGCGCTCGATGCGGGACTTGCCCGCGGTGAAGAAAAATGGGCGCAAGTATAGCACCGGCTTTCCCGGCCACGGGCACCGTGCGCGCGCCGCCGCGCCCGTCAATACAGCGCGAACCCGTCGTGCACTGCCACTGGAGCCGCCCTGCCTTGCGTGGTATTCTTGCGCGATTCGCAAGGCGCGCCGGTCGGCGGCGCGCGCTCACCAGGACTGCCCTTGAACACTTTCGCATCACGCCCCATCGCACGCTTCCTTGCCCCACGCATCCTCGCCCTGGCGGTCGCCTCCGCCTGCGCCGTTCACGGTGCACAGGCAGCCCCGGCAGCCCCGGCAGCGCGTGCCGACAACGCCTTCCTGTCGCAGGTCGACGCCGCCGCGCGTTCGGCGCGCGTGTCGAACGTCGACTACGCGCTCGAGTTCACGCTCACCGGCAAGGAAAGCTTCAGTGGCGTGACGCGCGCCAGCTTCGACCTGGCTGACGCGACGGCACCGCTGACGATCGACCTCGACAAGGCGACGGTGAAATCGGTCAGCGTCAACGGCAAGACAGTCGATGCGAAGTACAACAACTGGTTCATCACCATCGCCGCCGCCGACTTGGTCAAGGGCCGCAACCAGGTCGTGATCGCCTACGAGCGCCTGCACAGCACCAACGGCGAAGGCCTGCACCGCATGGTCGACCCGGTCGACAAGCGCGTCTATACCTATTCGCACTTCGAGCCGGCCGCCGCCCACCAGATGTTCCCCGTCTTCGACCAGCCCGACCTGAAGGCGACCTACCAGGTCACCGCCACGGCGCCGGCCGACTGGCAGGTGGTCTCGACCACGCGAGAAACGAAGATCGAGGAACTGGACGGCATGCGCCGCTGGACTTTCCCGGCATCGAAAAAGCTGAGTCCATATAACTTCTCGCTGCACGCCGGCCCCTATAAAGTGTGGGAAGACAAGAGCGGCAAGTACCCGATGCGCCTGCTGGCACGCCAGTCGGTGGCCGCCCAGGTGACGCCGGAAGACTGGTTCCGCTATACGAAGGACGGCCTGGCCTTCTTCGACAACTACTTCGGCATCCCTTACCAGTTCGAAAAATACGACCAGCTGCTGGTGCCGGACTTCCTCTACGGTGCCATGGAAAATGCCGGTGCGATCACCTTTGCCGAGGGCCGCTTCCTGCACAAGGCGAAAATGACCGACGCCCAGCGCCAGTCGCTGGCTTCGGTGATCATGCACGAGATGGCGCACCAGTGGTTTGGCGATCTCGTCACCATGCAGTGGTGGAACGGCCTGTGGCTGAACGAAAGCTTCGCGTCCTTCATGGGCACGCTGGCGACAAGCGAGGCCACCGAGTTCAAGGACGCCTGGCAGAGTTTTTACTCGTCGGGCAAGCAGGCCGCCTACGAGCAGGACCAGAAGACGACCACCCACCCGATCGAGGTGCCGGTGCCGTCGACGGCGAACGCATTCGACAATATCGACGCCATCACCTATTCGAAGGGCGCCTCGACCCTGATGCAGCTGCGTCACCTGCTGGGCGCGGAAACCTTCCGCAAAGGCGTGCACAACTACCTGGCCAAGTACGCCTACAGCAACGCGAAGCTGGACGATTTCATCCGCAGCCTGGGCGAGGCGGCGGGACGCGACCTGTCCGGCTGGACGCGCCAGTGGCTGTACGAACCGGGCGTGAATACCATCGCCGCCAGCTTCAGCTGCAAGGCCGGCAAGATCAGCGCCTTCACGCTGGCGCAAACGGCGCCCAGCCGGCAATTCCCGACGCTGCGCGAACAGCGCGTCCAGGTCGCCACTTTCACCCTCGCCGGCGGCAAGCTGGTCCCGGCGCAGACCGCGGCCGTGACCTATTCGGGCGCATCGACCCGCGTGCCTGGCCTGGTGGGCAGCGCCTGCCCGGACCTGGTCTACCCGAACTACCAGGACTGGGGTTTCGTGAAGGTGCAGCTCGACGGGCGCTCGTTTGCCACCGCGCGCGAACACCTGGCACAGGTGGAGGAACCGCTGCTGCGCACGATGCTCTGGCAAAGCCTGTGGGATGGCGTGCGCGACGGCAAACTGCCGCTGAACGAATTCATCAAGACCGCGCTCGTGAACGCGCCGCTGGAGAAGGATTACACGCTGCTGGGCGATGTGCTGGGCAAGGTGGGCGCATCGAAAGGCTACCTCGACGCGATGGGCCTGCAGACCCGCTGGGCGCAGCAGACCCGGGTGCAACTCGAAGAGATGGCCTGGAACGGTGTAGTCGCCAACAAGGGCAACAGCAACTTCCAGCGCCGCTGGTTCAACAGCTACCTGACCCTGTCGAGCACGCCGGCGGCGCTCGGCCGCCTGGCCGACGTCCTTGCCGGCGGCACGACGGTCGAAGGCTTGAATGTCGACCAGGACCTGCGCTGGGCCATCATCGCCCGCCTGAACCGCTACAACCATCGGGCGCGCCGCGCTGGTGGAGGCGGAAGCAGCACGCGACAAGTCCGACAGCGGCCAGGCCGCGGCACTCGCTGCCACCGTCGTGCGTCCCGACCCGGCGACCAAGACCGAGTGGCTCGGCACGGTGCAGAACCTGCAGACGACGCTGCCATTCTCGAAGATCCGCACTGCCATGTACTCGCTCTACCCGACGGAGCAGAAGGCCCTGGCCGAGCAGACCGCCGTTGCCCGCCTGGCGCAGCTGCCGGCGATCGACAAGGCAGCCGGCCCCGTCTACATGCGCTCGTATGCCGGCACCCTGATTCCGACCGCCTGCACCCCGGCCAGCGTGAAGCGCCTGAATGAGGCCGCCGAGCTGATGAAGGAGCTGTCCGCGGGTACGCGCCGCGCCCTGCTCGACGCGCGCAGGAGGACGAGCGCTGTGTGCGCATCCGCCAGGCACTGACGGCGACGCAGTAACACGGCGTGCTGCAGGACGGAGCGCCGGGGACGTTGTGCAGGGGGCGGCGTGCTGCTGGACGGCGTGCTGCTGGACGGCGTGCTGCCGGACGGCGTGCGCGGAGACGGCGCCGGATGTGGCGCAGCCTACGGTCGCCAGGCGCCCTCGGGGGACCGCTGGCGCTCACGGTCGGGTTGCACCTGTTGCTGGTGCTGGCCTGGCTGGCTATGGGGGGCGGGTCGCCCAGCCCTTCGTCCGGCCGCGCGCGAGCCGGCCTCGACTTTCCTCTTGCTCGCTCCCGTGGACGCACCGCGCGCCGCGGCTGTGCGCACGCCTCAGCGCGCGCCCCAGCAGGGTCCATCCCGGCAGACCGACGCCGCGCGGACCGAGCCGGTGTTTGTCCCGCCGCCAGCCGACCTGCCGGAGCAGGCCGACGCTGCCGCAGCGCCGGGCATGGAGACCGCACAGGCGAATGCCGCCGCCAGCGACACGGCCGTCACGCTCGACCTAGGCGGACCAACGGCAAACACGTCCGACAGCACAGCCCCCTCCGCGTCAACGCTATCGACACGCTTGCCGGGCGACCTGCTCGCCAGCTCGCGGCGCATGGCCGGCCGCATCGACCGCGAGCTGCGCAAGGGCGGCAGCCCCATCACCGCCGAGCCCGACCGTAAATGGCAGCGCTTTGCCGAGGCCGTCGCGGGCGCTCATGCCGAACCCGGCGGCGCCGTCACGCTTGCCAGGTACACCGCGCCGGATGGCGTGACGATCTACCGCAAGACCGTCGGCAGCCGCGTGCGCTGCTATCGTAGCGGCAGCGTCGGCGGCCTGGGGCCGGCGGACGGCCGCTCCGCAGGGGTCATGGCGGACTGCCCTGTCGGCGTCAGCTGGACCAGGCTGTGAGAAGCCGGTCCGGCGTCGGCCGGGCCTGCTCACCAGGAGCCCTTGCAAGGTCAGCTGGGCTTGTCCATGACGAGCCCTCGCCGCGCCAGCTGGGCTTGTCTGTTACGAGCCCTCGCGGCGTCGGCTGGGCCCGCCACCACGGGACTGGGCAGTGCTGCCCGGGCCCCGGCCACCGCCAACCCGAACACCGCCAGCTGAACTCGACCACCACGAAACCGGGCAGCGCCAGCTGGGCGCGTCCATCAACCAGCACGCCTGCGCGCCCGCGCGGACTGACGCGCACCTGCCCCTCGGCTCACACAGCGCCGGCTGACCGCCAGGCGCGCTGCAGGCGAGACCGGTCGCTCCAGTGCACGCTTAGCGCGTGCGCGGCAGCGCGCCGCCCCCGCGCACGCCACCGGTCGCCGCCTCGCACAGCTCGGACATGCGCCGCCACGCACCACTGGCACCGCAGTCGCGCGGCACCTGTCCCTGCAACAGCTTGCCGATATCCTGGGCAGCCAGTTCATCGACGCGTACCTCGCGGTTGATCGGCAGGCACTGGGCATCGTGCCATGCGGCCGCGTAGCCGCGCGGTGTCGGCAGGGGACCGCGCGAGCGCACGGCGGCCGCTTCGCATTCCGCGCGCGTACCGTACACGCCGCGCAGGCTGCTGCCGGCAAGCGTGACCTCGGTTTGCTGTTGCAGGTACAGCAGCAGAACAATCGTAAACACCCGGCCCTCCCTTCCGGCACAGCGCGCCTTGCATTGCTCATGGACTTCCTGGCATTCCTTCCCGCCCTGCGTCACGCGTCAGGCGTTACCACTCGGGCGCGTCCGTTTTGCCTTTTGCACGTTCGTTTGATCCTCCCGCCGTCGCAACGGTTCGGTGCGCACGGCTGAGCGAAATCAGATCCGGACGTCGCGCGCGGCCTAGACTTGGACCATATCAAGGAGGACCAACATGCCCAAGCTCATCACCTGGAATATCCAGTCCGCCCGCACTCCGGAAGGCGGCGCCGACGTCGGCCAGGTCCCCGCTGCGCTCGACCGCTTCTCCGATTTCGACATACTCTGCCTGCAGGAAGTGGCCAGCGGATTTCCCGCCCGCGACGGCAGCCCCGGCGGCGACCAGTTTGCCGAACTGACTGCACGCTTTCCTGGTTATACGCCCATGGCCTGCGTCGCCGTCGATACGCTGGCGCCCGACGGCAGCCGCCAACGCCTGGGCAGCATGGTGTTCTCGCGCTATCCCGTCCTGCAGGTACTGCGCCATTCGCTGCCCTGGCCAAGCGACCCCGGCGTGATGAGCATGCCGCGCTGCGCACTCGAGCTCACGCTGCAGACGCCGCGCGGCCTGTTGCGCGTGCTGTCCTGCCACCTCGAGTATTTTTCGCCGCTCCAGCGCATGGCCCAGGTCGCGCAACTTCGCACGCTGCAGCGCGAAGCCGTATTGCACGCCCTGCACCCGCGCCCGGGCAAGGGGGATGCCGGCGCATTCGCGGCGACGGCGCGGCCGGTCCCGGCCGTGTTCGCAGGCGACTTCAACATGCTGCCCGACTCGAGCGAGCATGCCCTGCTGCTGGCGCCCTTTACCGATGGCACACCCGCCCTGCGCGATGCCTGGCACCTGGTCCATCCCGGCCGCGCCCATGCGCCCACGGTCGGGCTGCGCGACAGCAATCCGGGCGCCGGCACGCCCTTCACCTTCGACTTCGCTTTCGTGAGCAGCGACCTGGCGCCGCGGGTGCGGCGCATGGCAGTGGACGAGGCCCGCACCGGCTCGGACCACCAGGGCTTGCTGCTCGAATTCGACTGAGGGCGGGCGTCATGCGTTCCCAGCCGCTAGAATGGCGGGCCTGCCTGTCCTCGCGTCCGACCGCGGGGCCGGCAGTCCGACACGAAAGGAAAGCACTTGGACTGGGATTATCCGCAACCGTTTACGCTCGCCCTGGCGCCGCAGTCCGGCGACATCGATGGCCTGAATCACACCAACAACGCGGTCTACGTGCGCTGGTGCGAACAGGCCGGCTGGGCCCATTCCGAAGCGCTGGGACTGTCCATTGCCGACTATCGGCGCCTCGACCGGGCCATGGCGATCCGGCGCGGCGAATACGACTACCTGCTGCCGACCGTGCTCGGCGAGGCCCTGACCCTGGCCACCTGGCTGGTGGGCGGCGACGGCAAGCTGTCGATGGAGCGCCGCTTCCAGCTGGTGCGCGACAGCGACGGCGCCACGGTCCTGCGTGGACGCTGGGAACTGGTCTGCATCGACATCAGTGGCGGCCGCCCGCGCCGCATGCCGCCCGAATTTATCGAGGCATACATGCCGCGAGTGGTGCCCGCAGCCTGAACGCGGGCGGGGAGCTGCACGCGGCTGCCCGTGGCCCTGCCGGAGTACCGTGCCCCTGCGGCGCAGTGCTGCCTGCCCTGCGTTTGCGCGGGCGCGCCGCACGGGCATGGCGTCCCCGCCTGCGGCCGGCTCGGCCGCGCCCTGCCGCATCGGGCGCCGCCCGGGGCTCGGCCTCGCGGCGACGCCGCCCCCGCGTTGCATGCATGGGGTCGGGTACCACATCTTGCGTGCGCTCAAAGGCAAACTTGAGGAAACCGGGCCGGGAGACGTGCCTGCCGGGCGACACTTGGGCGGTGTCCGCCGTCCACGAGAACGCCATGCCACGTCCAGCCCCCCGCTCCACGCCCTCTTCCCGCGCCCATGGCAATCCCGCCAATGCCTGGCACGCGGTCCTGTTTTGCGCGCTCCTGCTCGGACTCGACGGCTGCCGTCTGCGCGACGGCTCGTCCGAGCAGCTGGTGGTCCCGGAAGTCGTGCGCACCAACCTGTACGTCGCCCCCAACGGATCGGACGCCAACCCCGGCACCCAGGCCGAGCCCTTCCGCACCATTGGCCGCGCGGCCCAGGTAGTGACCGCGGGCACGACTGTCTACGTGGCACCCGGCCAGTACACGGGGGGCTTTCGCACCAATACCAGCGGCAGCATGGAAGCGCGCATCATCTTCCAGTCGTCCGAGCGCTGGGGAGCGAAGATCGTGCCGCCGCTCGATTCGCGCACCACCAGTGCCTGGGACAACCGCGGCAGCTATGTCGACATCGTCGGCTTCGAGATCGACGGCAACCAGTACCAGAGCGGCAGCAAGTGGCTCAGCGGCATCTACAACGGCGGCTCGCACAACAGCATCCGCGACAACCACGTGCACCATGTCGGCCTCGACGTGCCCTGCGAGAGTGCCGGCGGCTCCGGCATCGGCGTGGACAGCTACTACAAGGGCAAGCACGCAGACGTCATCGGCAACAACGTGCACGACATCGGGCCGCTCGAGTGCCGCTTCCACCACGGTATCTACGTCAGCACCCAGGCGCGCATCCGCAACAACCTGGTCTATCGGGTCTCGGGCGCCGGCATCCACCTGTGGCATGACGCCCAGCGCGTCGAAATCACCGGCAACACGGTGTCCACCTCGGGCTCGGGCATCGTCGTGGGCGGCGGCGACTTCTATTACGCGAAAGGGCCGAACGACCACACGCTCGTTGCCAACAACATCGTCTTCGACAACAAGCATGGCATCCTCGAACAGGGCGTCACGGGCGATAACAACCAGTACCGCCACAACCTGGTGTTCCAGAACGCGGTGGCCGACTGGCGCCTGCCGCCAGGGCGCGAGCACGTCGGCACCATCGCGGCCGAACCCGCCTTCGTCGAGTACAGCCGCACCGGAACGCCCGACTTCCGCCTCAGCGCGCGCTCGCCCGCAATCGGCAAGGGCATCTCCCTCGACCAGCCTGGCCAGGCCCTTTTGGGCAAGGCGCATGGCAAGACCGGGGGCGTGGACATCGGCGCTTTCCAGCACCAGAACTAGCCAACGGGCGCCACAGGCGCAGGTCCTTCGGCGATGACAGGAATGGGCGGTCCAGCAGGATTGGATGTGCCAGCACGGCATCGATCGACGCGTCGTCGACGACATTCCGGCCGCCCAGTCCCAGCCCGCCAGTCAGGCTTTCCCTGCTTCGCACCGCCTCGCGCAGGCGCATCCCCCGCGATCGCCAGCATGCATCCCTTTTCCTCGCGCGCCGGCACTGCCGCCACCTGGCCGGCCACGCGCGAAGCGCGACTTGCGGCGCGAATAGCGACTTGCGGCGCCGAACGCATCGCGTGCCTTGCGCGGAATACTGCAGCGCAGCCTATGATGGATGGCGATATCCATCGTGTATCCGGCTGAAAAGGGATGGCAAGCTTGAAACAGGAAGCGGGACGACACGGTCCCGCTCCACGCAAGACCCGTTTTTTTGCTTGTCGCCCTCCCTTCTCCGCTATAGAATCCTCCGCTTCGTTTTCCACAAGGTAAGAAAATTTTCTTGTGCAGAAGATAACCGATCGACCAGATGGCGGCTAGACAAGGGGCCGACGGAGAAAACATGAGTGATTACCAGCTGCATCCCGCGGCATTGCCCACCTGGAGCCAGCGCGCCGCGCTGCGCATGCTGACGCTGCTTGGCTGGAAAATGCGCTTCCGGCCCCTGCCTGGTCCGCACGGCATCGCTGTCGTGTACCCGCACACCTCGAACTGGGACTTTTTGATCGGCCTGCTCGGCAAATGGGCGCTGGACTTGCCATTTCGCTGGCTGGCCAAGGATTCGCTATTCCGCGGCCCCACGGGCCCCTTGATGCGCTACTGGGGAGGCATCGCGGTCGACCGCCGCGCACCGATGGGCGCAACGCGCAAGCTGGCCGAGCAGATGCTGGCGGAGAAATGGTGCTGGGTCGGGATCACGCCGGAAGGCACGCGCGGCTATCGCCCACACTGGAAGAGCGGCTTCTACCACCTTGCAAGCGCAGCGAACGTGCCGCTGATGCTGGTCTACCTCGACTATCGCAAGAAGGAACTGTGCCTGATCGATCACCTGCGCCTCACGGGCGACCAGGATGCCGACATGGCCGCGATCGCCGCCGTCTACAAGGACGTCACGGCGCTGTACCCGGGCAACGCGGCACCGATCCAGCTCGCGCCGCCCCATACGGGCCCGGAACGCCGCAAGAGCAGTTCCTGAGAGGCCGGCCAGGTCCGGCGGGCTGCAAGGGCAGCGCGTTCGCCGGTGCACGGCGCACTGTCTTCTCACCCCTGCAGCGATCCCTGGCGCTCGCGCACGAACAGGGTCTTGTAATAGATGGCGGTGGCACGCCAGGCGCCTGCCGGGGTCGCACAGTATTCGGGCAGTTCGCCCACCTTCGTGTAACCCATCCGTCCATACAGCGCTTCGGCGCCCGAACCTGCTTCGGTATCGAGATACAGCAGGCCGCGGCGCAAGGCCAGCGCCTGCACTTCCACTGCCTCCATCAGCGCCGTTGCCACCCCGCCCCGGCGCGCGCCGCTGTGCACCAGCAGTTTCTGCACCTCGGCCCGGTTGCTGCCGTTCGGCTTGGTGCACAGGTCGAGCTGGACCGTGCCAACCAGCACATGGTCGCGCCAGCCCACCAGCAGGATGCGGCCGCCCGCCGCCACGGCCTCGCGCACCTCGCGCCAATATGCGTCTGCCAGTGTGTCGCTCAGCGGCGTGACGAAGCCGACCGAGGCCCCATGGGCGACCGCATCCTGCAACAGCCCGCGCAACTGCAGCGCATGGGTCGCCACGGCCGTGGCATCGAGCATTCGAATCTGCATGTCATTCTCCTTTGCTTCAAGCGCAGCAGGAATCGTGCCAGTTTTTCCGGCCGCACGCAGCCGGTTCGCGGGCTGACCATGCACCGATGTGGTGCATCTCAAGAAGCATGCACCGAAATGGAATCACCTGCCAGTGCCACCGCCTGACACCCGCCACTCGACCGGCAGCTGGCCGAAGCGGGCAGGCAAGGCGCGAGCAGGATTGCAGCCTACCGGCGAACAGCCAGCATGTGCCGCCAACCCGGCCATCATCAGAGATAATGTCAGAAAATTATCAACATGGTGTGGAGAGGCGGATACCGATGACATCCGGTCATGACGAGGACTGGTACGAAGCGGAGCGCTGCCCTTCAGGCGCCGGCCTCCGCACGCCGCTCATCCATCATCCGGCTTCCTCGACTTCCCCCTAGTTCCAGCCGAATCCGATGCTTGCCTGGCCGCGCCCTCAGCCGCCCTCGCCCGACAATGCGTCCCAGGCCATCGCCGTGCTCAGGAACAGCTCGCCGCTGAGCGCCCCCAGCAGCGCGCTGTGCCGCAACCGGTCCATCACCGGCCCCTTTACCTCGGCCAGGTGCAGCGCGACGCCGCGCGTGCCCAGCATGGTGTTCAGTTCGTCGAGCGCGAACAGCGCCGAGGTGTCGATGGCATTCACGGCCGACAGCACCAGCACCAGGTGGCGCGTGCCGGGATGGGCGGCCAGTTCGTCCTCGATACGTTCGTTCACGGCCTCGACATTGCCGAAGAACAGGCCCGCATCCACCCTCAGCAACAGCAAGCCGGGCGTGGTGTCGGCGGCGTAGCGCTCGATGTTGCGAAAGTGCTCGGTGCCGGGAATGCGGCCGAGCACGGCAATGTGGGGCCGGCTGGCGCGCCAGATCAGGGCGCCCATCGACAGCGCTACCCGATCACGACGCCGGCTTCCACGCCCAGCAGCAGCACGCCGGCGGCAGTGGCCAGCAGGGCGGCGGCGTCGGCGCGGTCGTAGCGCCAGGCGGTGCGCAGTGTACCGGTGTCGAGCATGCCGAGCACGGCGACGATGATCGTCGCGGCCAGCGTCGGCAGCGGCAACGACGCGAGCCAGCCGGTGGGGCCCACCAGGGCGAGGGCCAGCAAGCCGGCCGTGATCAGGCTGGCCAGCTGGGTGTTGGCGCCGGCGGCGAAATTCACCGCCGAGCGCGAGATGCTGCCGGTGACAGGAAACCCGCCGCTGAGCGCGCTGCCCAGGTTGGCTGCGCCCAGGCCGAGCAGTTCGTAGTTGCTGTGCAATTTTTCGGCGCGTTTCAGCGCCAGCGCCTGGGCGCCCGACATGCTGATGAGGAAGACCATGAAGCCGATCAGCAGCGCCGGCTGCAAGAGCGGCTGCCAGTGCTCGCGCGATACGCCAAGGTTCAGCACGGGCAGCCCGCCCGGCACCGCGCCGACCGTTTTCACGCCGAGCGCGTCCAGCCCCAGCAGCGGTACCAGCGCGGTCGCACCCAGCACCACGGCCATCGGCACGAGTTTCACCCCGATGTCCGCGCCACTGGCCGGCACCCCGCAGCGGCGGAGAAGCGGCGCGAGATGGCTGCGTGCCAGCAGCAGCACCGCCAGCGAACCGAGGCCGAGCAGCCAGCTCGCCGGCCGCGCCCCTGCCAGGGACGACAGCGGTGCGCCCAGCAGTACCGGCAATTGGCCGAGCGCGATCACGATGGCCGAACCGATGGTGAAACCGCTCATCACCGGGCGCGAGAAAAAATTGGCGATGAAACCGATGCGCAGCAGGCCGCAGGCCAGCAGAACCACACCGGAAAGCAGGGCCAGCTGCGCGGCCAGCATGCCGTACAAGGGGGTGCCGGGGGCCGCTAGCGGCGCCAGGCTCGACGCCGTCATCAGCGAGATGATGGCCATCGGGCCGACCGACTGTGTATTGCTGCTGCCAAAGATCGCGTACAGGACGGGCGGGAGGATGCTGGCATAGATGCCCGCCACGGGGGGCAAGCCGGCGACGAGCGCATAGGCCATGCCCTGCGGGATCATCATCATCGCCACCACCACGCCGGCGCTGATATCGCCGGGCAGCAGCGCGCGCCGGTAGTGCCTCAACCAGTGCAGCATTGCTCGTCCGTTTCAAAAGCGCAAGGGTAACACGGGGCCGGGCTTACCCTCGGCAGCGCCCCATCCGGCGCGCCACGTACGCTATTGCAGTGCCAGTTCGACGCCGTTGCGACCCGCCCGCTTGGCGCGTGCCAGGGCGGCGTTGACCCGTACGGCAAGCGAGTCGGCGCTCTCCTGTTCGCCCAGCGCCGCCACGCCCAGGCTGACAGTGACGCCGTCGACGCCGGGGATGACGGTAGCGGCAATCGCGCCGCGCAGCTTCTCGGCCACCTTCAGGCCATCGGCAGCGCTCGCGTGCGGCGCGATGACGATGAATTCCTCGTCGCCGGCACGCACCAGGATGTCGCTGCCGCGCAGCATCTTCTGCGTCGCCTCGGCCACGGCGCGCAGGGCCAGGTCGCCGACCGGGTGGCCGAAACGGGCGTTGACCTCGCTGAAGCGGTCGATGTCGAAGGCGATCACCGCCAGCGGCAGGCCGTAGCGGCGCGCGCGCTTGACCTCGGCCTCCAGTAGCGATTCCCCATGGCGGCGGTTGGCCACGCCGGTGAGCGCGTCGATCGTCGACAGCTGGGCGATGCGCGCCAGCATGCCGGCGCGCTCGCCCTGCAAGTCCGCCAGGCGCAGCCCGATGCCGGCGAGCTCCGCCAGTTCCAGCAAGAGCGCGAATTCCTCGTGCGTGAAGGGCGGCGCCGCCTTGAACGACAGGCAGAGCGCACCGCGCGGTTCGCCCGCGCTACTGCCGGGAACCGGAAGTGCCAGCACGCAGTCGACGCCGTGCGCGCGCAGGGCCGCGGCCATGGACGGATCGCCTGCCTTCGCCACAACATCGAGCAGCACGACCGCGTCGGCGGCGGCCGCCACCAGGCCGGGAAAGACGGCACGTAGCGGCGACCCCAGCAGGCGCTCGCCGCGGCCGAGCACACGCGCCAGGTCCAGTGCGGGTTCGCCGCGCTGGGCGCCCAGGCGCAGTTCGCCGCCGGGCTCGCGCTCGAACAGGCCGGCATGGACCACGCCCGGCCATGCGCCCGGGCCGCGCACAGGCGCTCGCCGAGTGTCGCGGGGTCCTGCTCCGGCGCGAGTGCCGCTCGCACCAGCGCGCGCAGCGCCGCCAGTTGCGGGGACAGCCCGGGTGCCGCGGGCGCGCGGCCGGCCAGGCAGGCGGCAAGCGCTACTGGTACTTCTGCCGGCGCCAGCGGCGTGATCGCATAGCCGATCGGGCCGGCAGCCATCAGGAGCGGCAGCCAGCGCGCATTGGCAAACGGACACAGGACAAAAGCAGGTGCACCGGCGCGCGCCGCCACCAGGCCGGCAAGCGCCTCGCGGTCGAGCAGCGGATCGAAGCCCTCGAGGTCGATCACGAGCAGGTCGACCCGTTCGCTTGCCAGCCGCGCGCGCACTGCCGCGGCGTCGCCGGCCGACAGCAGGCGCGCGAACCCGCCCGCGCAGGCAGCCTCCAGCTCGGCGCGACGCTCTTCGGTTTGGCTGAGCAGCAAGCCGATGGCAGCCTGGTCGGACATGTTTTCTCCTTGATACGCATTTGCATGCGGGGCAGTGGCAATTTTGACATAAACCCGCAGCATCCGGGGCGGAAGGCGGCCGGGAGCGGCGAAGTGCCGCGCTGTGTGTGGAACCGCACCGTCGCGCGCCGGCGGGCGGCCGATACTGGCGCGGTCCCGACACGAGTAGAGGAAAGGAAGTGCGATGGCAAACCAGGACGATGTAGCGAACCACCAGAAGGCGATCCAGAACCGCCAGGACCAGCTTGACGCCAGCGCCGGCCAGCAGGAAGGCGAGAAGCCGGTGCAGATCGGCGCCCAGCAGCCGGTGCCGCCGATGCCTTCCCAGCACCTGGCCAAACCCGGACTGGAAGCGCAGATGGAGGTCAAGCCGCGCTTCATGGCCGAAAGCTACAAGGGCAGCGGCAAGCTGGAAGGCCAGGTCGCGATCGTCACCGGCGGCGACTCCGGCATCGGCCGCGCCGTGGCGGTGCTGTTCGCGCGCGAAGGCGCCGACGTCGCCATCCTCTACCTGAACGAACACGAGGACGCGGCCGAAACCCAGCGCTGCGTCGAAGCCGAAGGCCGCCGCTGCGTGACGATTGCCGGCGACGTCAAGGACATGCAGTTCTGCCAGCAGGCGGTCGACGCGGTGGTGGCCGAATGGGGGCGGCTGGACGTGCTGGTCAATAACGCCGCCTTCCAGATGCACGCCAGTTCGCTCGCGGACATCACCGAAGAACGCTTCGACGAGACCTTCCGCACGAACATCTACGGCTACTTCCACATGGCCAAGGCTGCCCTGCCCTACATGAAGCGCGGCGCGGCGATCGTCAACACCGGCTCGGTCACCGGCATCAAGGGCTCGAAGATGCTGCTCGACTATTCGTCGACGAAGGGCGCGATTCACGCCTTCACGATGTCGCTGGCGGCCAACCTGCTGGACAAGGGCATCCGCGTCAACTGCGTGGCGCCCGGCCCGGTCTGGACCCCGCTCAACCCGGCCGACCAGTCGCCGGACAAGATCGTCCATTTCGGCGAGAGCACCACCTATGGCCGCGCCGCCCAGCCGGAGGAACTGTCGCCGGCCTACGTGTTCCTGGCCTCGAACGCCTGCTCGAGCTACATTACGGGCATCGTGCTGCCGGTCACCGGCAGCGTCGGCGAATAAGAATAGTACGAGGAGAACCCATGGCACGCAGCATGTGGAAAGGCGCCATCAGCTTCGGGCTGGTGCATATTCCGGTAGAGATGTACCCGGCGGTGAGCGACAAGGGGCTCGACCTGCACATGCTGGATCGCCGCGACTTTTCGCCCATCGGGTTCAAGCGCTACAACAAGAACACGAATGCGGAAGTGTCCTGGGACGACATCATCAAGGGCTACGAATACGCGGACGGCGAATACGTGGTGCTCTCCGACGAGGACCTGCGCCGCGCCAATCCGGAAGCGACCCAGACCATCGACATCCTCGCCTTCGTCGACGCGGAGGATGTTCCGCTCCTCTACTACGACCAGCCCTACTACCTCGCGCCCGGCAAGGGCGGCGACAAGGTATATGCGCTGCTGCGCGACGTGCTCAAGCGCGTCGGCAAGATCGGCATCGCCCACGTCGTCATCCGCGTCAAGCAGCACCTCGCGGCCCTGGTCTGCGTGGGCGACACCATCGTCATGAACACGCTGCGCTATGCCGACGAGATCCGCGACCCGGGCGAACTGAAGATCCCGACGAAGGACACGAAGAATGCGGCCGTCACCGACAAGGAACTCAAGATGGCGATGGCCCTCGTGCAGGGCATGGCCGAGGATTGGGAGCCGGAGCAGTACCACGACACCTACCGCGAGGACGTGCTGGCCATGATCGAGAAGAAGATCAAGGCCAGGCAGACCAAGACCATCACCATGCCCGATCCGGAAGAAAGGCCGGCCAGGGCGACCAATGTCATCGACCTGGTCTCGCTGCTGCAGGCCAGCCTCGGCAAGAAGCCGGGAAAAGCGGCGGCGACCGACGACGAGGACGACGACGAGCCGCCACCGCCGAAGCGCGCGCCGAAGCCTGCCGCGCGCAAAGGCGATGACGACGCACCGGCCCCGGGCAAACGCAAGGCTGCTACCCACGCGGAGGAAGAGGAAGCGGTAGCCGCACGCGCCAGGCCGGCCGCGAAGAAGCCGGTTGCCAGGAAAGCGGCGGCGAAAAAGCCTGCCGCGAAGGCCGTCGCCGAGAAGGCACCGGCACGGCGCAGGAAGGCGGCCTGAGGGATGGGTGACTGGATCGACCTGCTGCAATGGCCCGCCATGGCGGTGAGCCTCTACGCCGCCTTCATGATCGGCTCGAAAAAAGCCGGGAAGCGGATTTTCGGCTTCTGGATGTTCATCCTCAGTAACGTCCTGTGGATCATCTGGGGCGTGCACGACGAAGCATGGGCCCTGATTTCGCTACAGGTGGCGCTGATGGCGATGAACATCCGGGGCATTTTCAAGAACGAGTCGCCGGGCTGACGGTTTTTGTTCGCCCGCGGCAAGGAGCACATTCACACCGGCGGCGTTGGCGTCGCCATTCGACAAGGAGGCAGTATGCGCAAGATGATCATGATGGCAATTGCAACGTTCATCTGGAAGAAAATCCAGTCCAGGGCATTCAAGCAGACCTATAACGGCACCACCACGCGCCGCTATTGAATCGTGCCTGGGAAGCGGGCGCCTGCGCCTGCGGCGGCCCACCGGCCGGCTCCCCGGCCGGTGGGTTGCATTCGTGATAATTCGATAGACACCGGCAGCGCCTGCCGGGTTAGCATACGGCTTCACTTCGAGGACCGCGATGCTACGTCAACCACTCCTGGCCGCCACCCTGGCGGCCTTCTTTCCCGCGGCTTGGGCCACCACCACCTGCGACGACGCCTGCCTGAAGCGCATTGACGACGGCCATGCGCTGGTCGCCAAGGGCAAGTACAAGGGAGCATTCGCCAGTTTCGAGGCTGCCCGTGCCGGCGCCCCGCAGTCGTCCCTGCCGCTGTCGGTTGCGGCGGGACTGCTGCAGGACTTGTCGAAGTCGGCGGCGCCCGAACAGGCCGACAGCCTGCGCAAGAATGCGCGCGGCCTCGCTCAGCGCGCCCTCGAACTCGATCCGGACGACGTGCTGGCCCATGAGGCACTGCGCAAGCTCGACGAGGACACTCCCTCGCCTGTGCACCAGCCCAACGCCGCTGCGCGGACGGCGCTGGACGAAGCCGAGGTTTTCTTTTCCGAACACAAGTATCCCGAGGCGCTGGCGAAATACCAGCAAGCCATGGCGCTCGACCCGCAGGCCTCCACACCCTGGGTCGGCGCCGGCGACTGCTACTTCTTCCAGAAACAGTATGCCCAGGCCGAGCCGCTGTTTCGCCGCGCAACCGAGATCGAGCCGCATAATCCACAGGCCTGGCGCTTCCTCGCCGACTCCCTCGTCGCCCAGGGCAAACGGGAATCCGCCGACAAGGCCCTGCTTGCCGCCATCGCGGCCGATCCGTCCCAGCAGCCGAGCTGGGGCAAGCTGGCCGCACTGCGCGACGCCATGGGCCTGCCCTTGAGTCCGCTGCGCTTCCGGCGCGGGGTGAGCGTGTCGAAGGACAAGGACGGCAAGGACAGGGTCGTGCTCGACCAGGATGTCGTCGGCCGCAGCGACGGTCCGGAAGGCAGCTTCCGCCTGGCCCTGGCGCTGGGCGAAATCGAAGCGCGCGCCGTAAAGGACAAGCAGGCTTCGGCTTTCGAGGTCGAGCTGCATGCCTGGCGCCGCGCCCTGCAGGTGTTGGATGATCTCGGCAGTACACCCGACAAGCAAACGCGCGACCCGGCACTGCGCCGGCTGCAGGCCATGGCAAAGGATGGCCAGCTCGAGCCGGCCCTGCTATTGTTGATGTACCGCGGAGCCTACCGCCCGGCACTGCAAGCCTGGCTGGCGCGCGACCCGGGCGGCGTGAACCGCTTCATCGACCGCTATGGCGTCAGGCCCTGAACCCCGGAAAGATATGGACATCGTCACACCCCGCACGGCCCTGGTCAGGGGCATTTACGCGCTCGTCGCCGCGCTGGCGTTCGCGCATCCCGCGCTGGCGAACGCACCCCGCGGCATTGCTTTCACCCATGAGGATTGGGAGCTCGCCTGCGACAACACACGTACCTGCCGCGCCGCCGGCTACCAGAGCATCGCGGACGATGACAGTGGCGACGACGCCGCGCCCGGCAAGACGCTGCCGGTGTCGGTCCTGCTGACCCGGAAAGCCGGGCCGGACCAGCCCGTCTCGAGCGAGATCCATGTCGGCCACTACGGGGAAGACGACGCGGAGGTTCCGCCCGGGCGCTCCCTGAACATGCGGATCGACGGCAAGCCGGCCGGACAGGTCGTGCTTCCGCAAGGTAAGTGGTTCACGGCGCTCGCACCCGCGCAAACGGCCGCATTGCTGCCGGCCCTGCTTCGCCGCAGCACGATCGAATGGACGGAGGGTCGCCGGACCTGGCGGCTGTCCGACAAGGGTGCTGCCGCGGTCCTGCTGAAGATGGACGAGTTCCGGGCCGCCTCGGCACGCCGGGTGCGCTCGTGCGCAAGGGCAGCAAGGACGAGCGCACGGTGCTGCCAGCCGTGCCGGCGCCGGTCGTCGTCGCGGCAAAGGTCGCGCCCGTCGACCAGCCCGTCGATTTGTCCGCGTCAAACCTGGCATCGCTCCGCAAAGCCCTGGCCGCTTCCGTCGGGGACAATTGTCCCGCCATGGCCGAGGCGGGCGGCGAGCCCGATTCCGTGAGCCTGCAGCGCCTGTCGCAGGGAACGCTCCTGGCATCGGCCACCTGCTGGATGGGGGCGGCCGGTACCGGAGAAGCCTACTGGACGGTCAACGAGCGTCCACCCTTCGCGCCGAGGCTCGTCTCGACCATGGGCACGGACTATGCGGATGGGAAGATCAGCGCCTCGGGATCGGGCGGAGGCTACGACTGCATGCACATCGACGAATGGACCTGGGACGGCAAGCGCTTCATCCAGACCGAAAAAGGCACGACGGGCATGTGCCGCGGAATCGACATGGGCGGCGGGTGGTCCCTGCCGGTGCTTGTTACCGACGTCCGGCGTGGCCGGTGAAACCGCAGTGAGCCGGGCGCCCAGGCGCCTCGGAAACGCTGGCAGAGCTAGCCAATTTCGCTAAAAAGATCGCGGGAATCGGGAAGCGCGGCCACCTGTCGAGGCCGGCTTCAAGAGCACCGGCGAGCAGACGATTATCCTTGGATGTGCAGGCGCTAACGGCTTACCGAGGGGGTCCCCGGCGGACCGTGGCCAGCTCGTGCGCGTGATATTTTTCAAAATCCCACCGCTCCTGCTCGAGTATGGCCGGGAAGTTCGAGCATACAAGCCCGAATTCCTCCTTCGAGTGCTGTGCCAGATCTTCCTTTTCGATAATTTCCGGCAAGTCGGCGTACATTTTCTCCAGCTGCTTCATGAGCATCGGCGCGAAGCAAAGCGTTCATCGCGAACATTCCGCTGCCATTCGACCCCTCGGTTTGGCGACTGCGCTATTGCTCTTCTGGTCAGAACAGACTGTCGAAATTACACAGTGCGCATCCCACAGCGCTTTCTTGTCGGGCTGCGCGCTCCCCCTCGCCGCCGCGTTATCACATGCATATCGATTAATTTACCTGGAGGAAATTTTGTCACCTAGAATAGGCGTCATCACGACAATGAAGGGAAGCAGAGACATGAAGACGGCAATCCTCAAGCCAGTGGCATTCGCCGCACTCCTGGCCGCGCAGGCGGCAGCCCAGGCCGGCGTCCTGGCCGATCACCCCGGCCGCTGGATGGGAGCGATCACGATCCCGGACGGCCCTACCCTGCGTCTCGGTGCCGACGTCTTCACCCGCCGACGGGGCGGCCTGGGCCTCGATGGCCAGTCCCGACCAGGGGCAGTACGATATCCCGCTCAAGAGCGTCAAGGAAGACGGCGCCAATGTGGACCTGGTGCTGGGCTTCGGCACCCTGGCCATGACCTGGGAAGGCGACCATTTCAAGGGCACCTGGAAGCAGGGCGGCGCTGAGTTTCCCCTGACGCTGCGCCAGGTCGCCGAGTTCCCGCGCAAGGCGCGCCCGCAGACGCCCCAGGCCCCCTTCCCCTACCGCGACGAAACCCTGGCCATTCCCGGCGGCGATGGCGTCATGCTGGGCGCGACGCTGTCGCTGCCGGCGAAGGCCAAGCGTCCGCCGGCCGTGGTGCTGGTGCATGGCAGCGGCCCGTCCACGCGCGACGCCGACATCGCCGAGCACCAGCACTTCCGTGTGCTGGCCGACTACCTGGCGCGCCACGGCATTGCGGTGCTGCGTTACGACAAGCGCGGCAACGGCCGCTCGAGCGGCGACTTCAACACCCTGACCCGGGACAAGCTGGCCGACGACGCCCATGCCGCCGTACGTGCGCTGCGCGCCAGGGGTCAGTTCTCGAAAGTGGGCCTGATTGGCCTTTCCGAAGGCTCGAGCTTGTCCGCCACGGTTGCGGCGCGCGCTCCGCGCGAAGTCGGTTTCGTCGTCTCGATGGCGGGCGTCGGCCTGCCCGGCCTGCAGAACATGCTGCTGCAGGACCGCATCGAGAGCCGCGACGCCGGCGCCACGCCTGAAGAAGCCGAGCGCATCGTCGCCTATGCCGCCAGCTACTACCGCATCGTCGTCGACGAAGCCGATGCCGATGCGCGCATGGCGGTCTTGAAGGGCCTGCAGGAAGCGCAGCCCGAAGCGCAGGCGCTGCTCAAGAAATACAACATGCACCATGGTTCGCTGCGCCTGGAGGAAGCACGCAATCCCCGGCTGCGCACGGTCCTGAGTGCCGATCCGGGCCGCGAATGGCGCGCCGTGCGCGCGCCGGTGCTGGCGCTCAATGGCAGCCTCGACCACCCGGTACCGGCCACGGAAAACATCGCCGGCATTGCGGCGGCCCTGCGCGCAGGCGGCAACCGCCGCGCGGACAGCGCCATCCTCCCCGGCCTGAACCACCTGTTCCAGACCGCGAAGACGGGTGGCACCGCCGAATATGCCACGATCGACGAGACCATCGCACCGGCTGCGCTGACACGGGTGGCGGGGTTCATCAACAAGCAGCGCTGAGCCCGCGCCAGCGGATTGTCCTGGCGGCTCGCCCCGGCAGTATCGATGAGGATGTCCCCGGGCGCAGTTGCGGGGCGCGCGAGGCTCGGTAGCTAAGTACTCAACCGGAAATAAATGTGAGTTTTGGCAAACAGAACCGGACGTGCCGGTTCGGATGCGGTGCAAGGCGGCGAGTGCGCCGCAGTGCGAGCACTGCCCCGCAAGCGGACGCGAGCCGACGCAGCAACGCGCCGGTTCTGGAAGCCAAAAACACATTTATTTTTGGGTGAGTACTTAGAGCCTATCCCGATAGTCCGGAGTCGCTGCTGGCGCGCCTGACAAACGCGTGCTGCGTTGCTCGTCGTTGCATGGCCAGCCATGCGGCCTCCTCGCGCCTTGCCCGCGCTTGCCATGCATCGCCACCAGCTTTCCCCGGACTACTGGGATAGGCTCTTAGGGCTTGTAGCCCAGCTTCTTCATTGCCGCCGTCAGCGTCCGGGCCGCCTTGTCGTAGCCGTCCCAGGGCGCGTTGCCGACTTCAATCCGCTCGCCGATGTTCATCACGTTCCACTGGTCGCTCGATCTCAGGTCGGCCAGTTCATCCCATGCCAGCGGCACCGACACACCCAGGCCGGGCCGTGCCCGCACCGACCAGGCGCAGACGGTGGTGGCGCCCTGGCCGTTCCTCAGGTAGTCAATGAAGATTTTTCCCACCCGGTTCTTGGCGCCGCTCTTGAAGGCGAAGCGGTCCGGCAGCGTCGAGGACAGGTGCTTCACCACCGCCTGGGAAAAGCCCTTCACGGTGTCCCAGTCGAGCCCGCCCTTGACCGGCACCACCACGTGCAGGCCCTTGCCGCCGCTGGTTTTCAGAAAGGCCGGCAGGCCCAGCTCCTCCAGAAAAGCGCGCATCAGCTGCGCGGCTTCCTGCATGGCCGCCCATTCGACGCTTTCGCCCGGGTCGAGGTCGAAGACGAAACGGTCGGGCGTCTCGTAGGCTTTGCTGGTGGCGTTCTGGGTGTGGAACTCGATCGCGTTCCACTGCGCCGCGGCCAGGATGCCGGCAATGTTGTCCACTTCCAGCATCGGCGGATGGTCCGGGTCGAGCGCCGTGTCCATCTGCTTCATGCCGGGCAGCTTCTTGATGTCGGCGTGCTTCTGGAAGACCAGGTCGCCCGCAATGCCGGCGGGCGCTCGCACCAGGGACACCGGGCGCCGTTTCAGGTGCGGCATCATCAGCGCGCCCACCTGGGCATAGAAGCGCACCAGGTCCATCTTGGTGGCGCCGCTTTTGGCGTCGACGACGCGCTCGCCGTGGGTGACCTTCAGGGTGGCGGGCAACCCGGCGACGGTCTCGTCGCCTTTGCCCGCCGGCGCCGCTACGGCAGCTTCAGCTGGTGCTGCTTTCTTTTTGCCGGCTTTTTTCGCGGGCGCGGCCGCGTTCTGCGCATTGTCCTGCATCTCGACTTCCTCCACGGGTTTGGCGACTTCGCGCGTGATGCCTTTTGCCGGCTTGTCCTTGCGCAGGCCCTGGAATACCGGGTGGCGCACCGAGCCGGTATTGGTCCACTCCGAGAAACTCACTTCGGCCACCAGCTCGGGCTTGACCCAGTGGTGCTTGCGGCCCGGGACCGAGCGCGGAGGGAAAGGGCTGACGTCGGTGTCGAGCGCTTTCAGCTTCGCGGTCACTTCGCGCAGGCTCTCCGCATTGAAGCCGCTGCCGACATTGCCGGCATAGCGCAGCACCCCCTCCTGGTCGTAGGTGCCGAGCAGGAGCGAGCCGACGCCGGTGCGCGAGCCCTTGGGGTCGGTGTAGCCGCAGATGACGAATTCCTGGCGCAGTCCGCACTTCAGTTTGATCCACTCGGGCGAGCGGCGCGATACGTAGCGCGAATCGCGCCGCTTGCCGATCACGCCCTCCAGGCCGATCTTGCAGGCGGCGACTACCAAGCCTTCCGGATCGGTGCCGAATTCGTCGGAAAAGCGCACTTTTTCAGAGCGCTTCGCGCCTTTCAGGGCCGCTTCCAGCAGCGCACGGCGGTCGACCAGGGCGGCGTTGCGCAGGTCGTAGCCGCCCAGGTAGGGCGCGTCGAACAGGAAGTACATGATGTCGGCGCCGTGGCTGCCGTCGAAGGCCAGCTGCAGCATGCCGAAATTCGGGCGGCCGTTGGCATCGTGGACGACGATCTCGCCGTCATACCAGCCGTCCGGCATGCCCATGCGCGCGATCTCTTCCTGCAACGGGCGCAGCTTGTCGGTCCAGTCGTTGTTGTTGCGGGTGATCAGGCGCACGGCGCCGTTCTCGATCCGCGTGAGCATGCGGTAGCCGTCGAACTTGACCTCGAACACCCATTCCTCGGGGTTGGCCGGCGGGCTGTCGACCAGGGTGGCCAGTTCGGGGGCAAATTCCTCGGGCAGCGTGACCTCGACGACGCCGGCGGGAAGCGCCGCGGCCGATGCCGGCTTCGCGCCGCGCCTGGCCGCAGCCTTGGCGGCCGGCTTCGAAGCGGATTTCCTGGCCGCTTTCGTGCCTTTACCGCCGGTCTCGTCGGCCACGCCTTCCGCCACCGCTTCTTCCGCGGCCGCGTCGGCTTTTGCCTTCGTCGCCCTGCCCGCCTTGCTGGCACGCGCCTTGGCCGGGACTTTTTCGCTGCTGCCCGGCATCGGCAACGACTTCACGCTGTCCGGCATTTCCTCGACCACCGAGTATTCCTCGGCCGGACGCGCATAGTCGTCCTTTTCCTTGATCAGGAGCCACGGCTCCTGTTTTTCGTCGCCATGCCCCTTCATGCGCACCAGCACCCAGCGCCCGTGCATCTTGTGGCCCTTCAGCTCGAACTTCAGGTTGCCCTTGCGGTAGCCCTCGTGCGGGTCCCCTTCCGGCGTCCAGGTGCCCTTGTCCCAGATGATGACCTTGCCGGCGCCATACTGCTTTTCGGGGATCGTGCCCTCGAAGTCGGCGTAGGAGATCGGGTGGTCCTCGACGTGTACGGCCATGCGCTTGTCCTGGGTGTCGTAACTGGGGCCCTTCGGCACCGCCCAGCTCTTCATGGTGCCGTCGAGTTCGAGGCGGAAGTCGTAATGCAGGCGGCTGGCCCAGTGCTTCTGGATGACGAAGGTCAGCGCCTCGCGGCCCGGCTCGCCGCCCTCCGCGGGCTCCGAGGTGATCGTGAAGTCGCGCTTTTCTTTGTACAGCTTGAGGGCGTCGGTCATGGCTGGCTCCTGCGAATCCTGGTGCGGCCAGTCTAGGACGCACGGCGCGGCGCGACTGTACGGCAGCTAACCGTCGGGCCCGGGTGGCGTGAGGGGCCGTTTGTAACCGGATGTAAAAGCACGTCAACGCCTTCGAAGCGGCCCACGTTAAGGGCACAGTAGCACCGGACGGCCCGCCCAGGCGTTCACCCGGGGAACCACCCTTTTTCCACTACTGAAGGAAAGATCACCATGAGCAAAATCGTCGCTACCCTGATCGCCGGCCTGTTCGCCACCTCGGCATTCGCACAGACCGCCGCGACCCAGGCGACTACTCCGGCGGCCAAGGCCGAAGCCCAGGAAGCCAAGGATGTTGCGAAGGCGGATGCGAAGGTACAAAAGGCCCAGGCCGAGGCGAAAGCCGACGTCGCCGACGCGAAAGCGGACGCCGCGAAGACCAAGGCCAAGGCAGAGAAGAAAGCCACCAAGAAAAAGGCCGAAGCCAAGGCCGACGCCGCGGAACACAAGGCCGAACACAAGGCCGACAGCGCGGAACACAAGGCGGACACCACCGCCGCAGCAAGCAAATAAGACCCACCGCTCAAGCCCCGAGCACCGGAAGACAGGGTTCGCCCTGTCTTTTTTTCGTCCTGGCCAGCCATGGCCTACAATCGGCCATCCAACCTGACTTCACGCGCCATGCACAGCATCGTCTTCCTCGACCGCGACAGCCTGAACGCCCGCTTGCGCCGCCCGGCCTTCGCGCACGCATGGCGCGATTACCCGGCCACCGCCCCCGACCAGGTGCGCGAACGCCTGCAGGGGGCCAGCATCGCCGTCACCAACAAGGTGCCCCTGCGTGCCGAGGTGCTGGCGCGCCTGCCCGACCTGCGCCTGGTGGCCATTGCCGCCACCGGTACCGACAATGTCGACCTGGCCGCCTGCCGCGAACGCGGCGTCCAGGTCGTCAACATCCGCAATTATTCCCTCGCGTCCGTGCCCGAGCACTGCTTCACCCTGATGCTGGCGCTGCGGCGCAACCTGCGCGCCTATGTCGCCGACGTCGAGGCCGGGCGCTGGGAGCATTCGAACCGCTTCTGCCTGCTGGACCATCCGATCGGCGACCTGGCCGGCAGCCGCCTGGGCATCGTCGGCTTCGGCGCCCTCGGCCGGCGCGTGGCGCGCATCGCCCAGGCCTTCGGCATGGAGGTCTGTACCGCGACGCGTTCGCCGATCGATGTCGATGGCGTCGCGCAGGTGCCTCTGGACGAACTGCTGGCCAGCGCCGACGTGGTGAGCCTGCACCTGCCCCTGAACGAGCAAACGCGGGGCTTCATCGGAGCACGCGAACTGGGCCTCATGAAGCGCACTGCCCTCCTGATCAATACCGCGCGCGGGGGACTGGTCGACGAAGCGGCCCTGGCGGCGGCGCTGATGGCGGGCAGCGTCGGCGGTGCGGGCTTCGATGTGCTCAGCCTCGAACCGCCCGCCCCTGGCAATCCCCTGCTCGGCCTGCGCCTGCCGAACTTCATCCTCACCCCACACGTCGCCTGGGCCAGCGGCGGCGCAATGCAGACGCTGGCGGACATGCTGGTCGATAACATCGAGGCCTGGGAGGCCGGGCGGGCGATCAACCTGGTCGGGTAGTTTTTTTTACAGGGCGAACGGATCGGCCACGTTGTAACTGCACGCCTTCGGCAGTTGCCGGCGCGGGATCTCGCCGTACAGGCAGCGCCAGCTGATGCTGCCATCGGCTTCCAGCGTCGGGGCCAGGGAAAAGGTCTTGCCGCGCAGGCGGCCGACGTTGACCGTCACCAGCAGCTGCCCACTGCGCGGGTCGATCGCCAGGTGGTCGACGCTGGCCGGCAGCGGCGCCTGGAAGCCGGCTTCGTCCAGGTCGCGCGGCAGGGCGCGGTGTGCGGCGATATGGCGCCCCACGGCCTGCGCAGCCTCGTTCGCATAGCCATGGGCCGCCGCCAGCGGCGCCCGGTACTGGCTGTCCTGGTACATCGGAATGGCAACCGCCGCCACGATGCCGATCCCCGGGATGGCAAGGCCGAAGACGAGGGCCGCGATGCTCCAGCGCCGCTGGACGCGGTTGAAATGCGCGACGCTGTCCCAGCGGCGGTTCTGCCATGCCCATTTGCGCCCGTTCACGCCCAGCACGATGCGCATGACGAAGCCGATGCCCGGGAACAAGGCAAGCAGGCCGATCCAGTTGCCGTTGCAGACGGCCCAGATCCAGCTGAAGACGAAACCGCCCCACGACCACCGTGCGACACCGTCGGGCAACGCATGGAACTTGCCCATGCCGGAGGTGTTCTCGATCGCCTCACCGAAGGGATGCATCCCGGATCCCGGGTTCGTTTCCAAAAGCTGTTCAGACATGCCCTGTTCCACCGTTTCTCAAAAGAACAAAACGGGATGCTGACACATCCATAATTTCCTAACAATAATATTTAGCGCCGACCCGATCGCGACGGCGGCCGGCGCGGCATCGGTGCAACACCGGCGCCGCCGTTTCGCGGCGCCGGCAGGAAGAGCCGGGCTAGGCCGGCAGGCGCCCTTCTTCTTCCACCGGCCGCGCCTCGGCCGCCACCAGCGGCAGCGTCAGGATGAAGCGCGTGCCCTCGCCGAGCGTGCTTTCGACACGGATGCTGCCGCCCAGCAGCGTGGTGGCAATCGTATGGGCGATGTTCAGGCCCAGGCCCGTCCCGCCCTGCCCCATGCGCGTCGTGAAGAAGGGATCGAAGACCCGGGCCAGGTGCGCGGGCGCGATGCCGCGGCCGTCGTCCTCGAAGACGATGCGCACCCAGGCCTCGTCGATCGGATCGGCCGAAAGGCGCATGCTGCCGCCCGGCTCGTCGAAAGCGTGCAGCAGCGCGTTGTTGACGAAGTTGATGATGACCTGGCCGAGGGGGCCGGGATAGCTGTCCATCACGATCCCCTCGGGCACCGCGAGCACCAGGCTGTGGCCGCCCAGGCGCACCTTGTTCATGACGGTGGCCGTGATTTCGCCGCTGGCCTGGGCCAGGTCGAAGCGGCGCCGCGCGGCGCTGGCCTGGTCGACCGACACCTGGCGGAAGCTTCCCACCAGCTCGGCGGCGCCATGCAGGCTGCGCACGATCAGCGCCGACGCCTCCTCGGCCGCGCCAATGTAGCCGGCCAGTTCCGAACGGCGCAGCGTGGCGGCCTCGAAAGCTGCCTTCACGTGGCAGGTCTTTTCCTGCAGGGTGCTGGCCATGAGCAGGCTGTTGCCGATCGGGGTATTCAGTTCGTGCGCCACGCCGGCCACCAGCGAGCCGAGCGAAGCGAGTTTTCTGGGCCGCCAGCTGGGCCTGGGCATCCTTCAGCTGGCGATAGGCCTGGGCGTTGTCCAGCGCCACGCCGACATAGGCGGCCAGCGTGCGCAGCATGTCGAGGTGCATGCGCTGGTAGGCGGCGGGCCGGAAGCTCTGCACGCAGAGCACGCCCAGCACCCGCTGGCCAACCGTCACCGGCACGTACATCAGCGCACGCGGCAGCGCGTCCGGCCGGGACGGTTCGCCGTCGCAGGGCAGCGTCGCCGCCGCCACCGCATCCGGCTCGGCCGCCGGCAGGTAGCGTGCCGACTCGCGCGCCAGGTCGTTGATGAAGACTTCGCGTGCCTGGTCGAGGCACCAGCCAGCGAGCTGGCGCGGGTCGCGCCGTTCGCGCGCGCCACCGCTGCAGCGGCGGCCCTCGATGACGGCATAGGGAAAATCGAACTGTTCGCCGTCGGGCCGCGCCACCGCCACCGCGAATACCGGAGCGTCCATCAGCACCTGGACGTGCTCGTAGAGCGTGGTCATGATGGCCTCGGTATCGAGGTTGGCGGTCAGGCGCCGGCCGATATCGGACAGCAGGGCGATGTTGCGCCGTCCTGGTCGGCCGCCTCGCCCAGCTGCTCGGCTTCGCGCTTGCGCCGTTCGGCCGCGTCCTTCTGCAGTACCAGCTCGGCGGTGCGGGCGCCGACCTGGCGCTCGAGCATGCCCTTCTGCTGCACCAGCGCGCGCACGCGCAGCCGGTAGGCGGCCACGCCGAGGCTGGCCAGCAGCGCCGTGGCCAGCAGGCGGAACCACCAGGTCTTCCACCAGGGCGGCGTCACTGTGATCGTCAGCGCCGCCGGGGCCTCGCTCCAGACCCCGTCCTTGTTGCTGGCACGGACACGGAACACGTAGTTGCCGGGGTCGAGGTTGGTATAGCTGGCGAAGCGCTTGGTGGCATCGGTGTCGACCCAGGCTTCGTCGAAGCCCTCGAGCCGGTAGGAATACCGGTTGCTGGCCGGGGCGGCGTAATGCAGGCCGGCGAACTCCAGCGAGAACGCCGATTCGCGGTGCGACAGCGTGATCTGGCCGATGCTGCCGACCGGGCCGGGCAGCGGGTGGGGCTTGTTCGCCACCAGGAAATCGGTGATGCGCACCAGCGGCGGATAAGGGTTGTCGCGGATGCCATCCGGCAGGAAGGAACTCAAGCCGTTGACGCCGCCGAAGTGCAGCTGGCCATCGGGCCCGCGTGCGGCCGAGCCGACGAAATAGCTGCCGCCCGGCAGCCCGTCCTTGGCGGTGTAGTGCTTGAAGACGCCACTGCCCGGCTCCAGCCGGCTGATGCCGTCGGTGGTGCTGACCCATACGCGTCCCTGCAGGTCTTCCAGGATCGCGCCGATCGGCGTGGCCACGCGCGCGTTCGATACCGGCATGAAGCGGAAGGCCGGCCTGGCGCCGCCCTCCATGCGGTGCAGGCCGCTTGCCGTGCCGAGCCAGAGTTCGCCGCGGCTGGAGTACAGCAGGTCGTAGACGCGGCTGTTGCGCATGCTGTCCGGGTCCGCTTCATCGTGGCGGAAATGGGTGAACACGCCTTCGCCGCGGTCGAAACGGTCGAGCCCATTGTCGGTGCCGAGCCAGAGGATGCCGGCGCGGTCTTCGGCCAGCGCGAACACGGTGTTGTCGCCCAGGCTGCGCGGGTCGCGCGGGTCGTGCTGCCAGTGCCGGCGCACGCGCAGGTCGGGCCCCAGCAGGTACAGCCCGGCCCGCGTGAGCACCCAGTGCGCGCCGTCGCGCGTGCGCACCACGCCCTGCACCGTGGCCGTGCCCAGCCCGGGCAGCTCGACCCGGCGGAAGCGCCCCCGGCCAGCCCGGACCAGGCCAGGGCGCCGGCGCTGCCGACCCAGAGCCGGCCCTCGGCGACGCTCAGGCTGTGGATGACGTCGTCCGGAAGGCTGTCGGCGCGTCCGGGGACGTGGCGCAGCTGTTCGGTGCGTTCGCTGGCCGGGTCGACCAGCACCAGGCCGCCGCCGGTGGTGGCCAGCCAGAGCTTGCCGTCGGCGCGCACGGCGACGTCGCGCGCCTTCTCGTAGCCGCTGCGAAAACCGCTCTCCGGCCGGAAGCTGTAGTGGGAGAAGCCGCCGCTGGCCAGGTCGGTGCGGTTCACGCCGCCGAAGCGGGTACCGGCCCAGAGCGTGCCGGTACGGTCAATGCGCACCGCCACGATCTGGTTGTCCGACAGCGTGGTGCGGTCGAGCGGCTGGCTGCGGTAGGAAACGAAATGGCCGCTGGCAGGGTCGCGCCACTTGAGGCCGTCGAAATCGGTGCCAACCCAGAGCGTGCCCCAGGATCGTGGTAGAGCGCCAGCACGCGCACCTCGCCCAGGCCCTCGGCGGCGGTGACGGCGCGGCGCTCCGGCTGGGGCGTGGCGACGTTCCATGCTTCGAGCCCGGCTTCGCTGCCGACCCAGAGCGTATCGCGCGGCCCCATCGACAGGGCCAGGATGCGGGAGCGGCGCGGGTCGCTTGGCGCCGGCAGGTATGCGATGCGGGTGGCGCCCGGCGCCAGGCGCCCGATCCCGCCGGCGCCGCCGATCCACAGGGTGCCCGGGCATCGAAGGCGAGTGCCCTGACGACATCGTCGCTGCCGCCATCGAGCCGGTGCAGTGTGCTGAAGGCACCAGTGGCAGGGTCGAAACGTTTCAGGCCCCTCGCTGGTGCCGAGCCAGAGTGCGCCCCGGCGGTCGGCGGCAATGGCGTTGACGCTGCGGTTGCCGTCCTGGGGCGCGAGCGTCGCGCAGCGCGTAGCGCACGAACTTGCCGCTCGCGGGGTCGAAGCGCGCCAGGCCGCCCTTGGTGCCGAACCAGAGGCGGCCCTCGGCGTCCTCGAAGGACGCGTTGACATAGCCGTCGGGCAGGGAGGACGGATCGCGCGGGTCGCTGCGGTAGACGGTCATGCGGTAACCGTCGTAGCGGTTCAGCCCCGCCTGGGTGCCGAACCACATGAAGCCCTGGCGGTCCTGCAGGATGTTCATGACCGATTCCTGCGACAGGCCGTCTTCGATCGACACCCGTTCGAAACGCAGGTTGCGCGCCACGGCAAGCGCGTCGTTGGCAAACACCGCGAACAGGACGGCCAGGCCCGCCGCCGGCAACAGGCGCGCCCGCAGGGACAGGACGCGCTTCATGAACCCCAACATAGTCTTCTTGGATCGAATACAGAGTGCTTCAATCTACCAGAGCCGGCCTGCGAGTTGTAATAAATTAAGACTTCCTCAAATAACATGCCACTGCTATAATGCGTCTCACGGGGCGGCTGTAGCTCAGCTGGATAGAGTACTTGGCTACGAACCAAGGGGTCGTGGGTTCGATTCCTGCCAGCCGCACCAACCAATACAAAGGCCAGATCTCAGGATCTGGCCTTTTTCATTTCCGGCCCGTCTGCACGGGAACCTGCCCGCTTTTCATCGCATCCGGGGTGCCCGCCTGCCGCCTTCCCGGCCCCTTTCGGACACGCCCTGATGGAAAGCTTGGCAATTGCGCACTGCCCCGCTATAATGCGTGCTTCGGGCGGCTGTAGCTCAGCTGGATAGAGTACTTGGCTACGAACCAAGGGGTCGTGGGTTCGATTCCTGCCAGCCGCACCACGAATACGAAGGCCAGATCGCAAGATCTGGCCTTTTTCGTTTGTCGCGCCCCTTTCCATGTCGCGACTTACGGCGCTTCCCATGCGATTTTCCGACATGCAATAAGCGCTTCCCAAGCGCGGCACACTTCGCTATAATGCGTGCCTCGGGCGGCTGTAGCTCAGCTGGATAGAGTACTTGGCTACGAACCAAGGGGTCGTGGGTTCGATTCCTGCCAGCCGCACCACGAATACGAAGGCCAGATCGCAAGATCTGGCCTTTTTTCGTTGTCGCGTCGCGGCGGCCGGGGCAGTTTCGACGGACCTCCTGTTCTTTCGACTGCAGAGGGCACGCTGAATCGCAGGGTGGCTGGACGCGCAGGCGGCATCGATGCCAACCCGATGTTCCTGCCAGGGCAAAGCCGCCTGCCCCAGGCCTCTTCCCATTTCCGCCAGGTGCCGCTATAATGCGTGCCTCGGGCGGCTGTAGCTCAGCTGGATAGAGTACTTGGCTACGAACCAAGGGGTCGTGGGTTCGATTCCTGCCAGCCGCACCATCAGTTTCAAGAAAATGGCTCAGAAGCGATTCTGGGCCATTTTTCTTTTCTCCCGTCTGTTTCTTCTGTCACTCCCCAGCTTCTACCCGGCACACCCGTCTTTTGCTGAGCAAACATACGCCAGTCTTAAATCTGGCTTAGCTCTGCCAAGGATTCCCCCCTCTCTTTATGTAGGCATAGGCTGACAGCATCACAGCAATGCGATCGCATTTTCTACTCAACAATTGATCCGGCACTGCTCTCCTATGAAACCGACGGGTACATGGGCATCACCGTTGAATATTTCTTTTACGCAGCAACTGTCGCCGCACAGTCACACCTCTTGCAATCGTCGCGCGCGCCTCCCTGCGTTTGCTAGCATGAAGTCCCCCGATTGCTACAACCCAGCCGCATGACGCGACTGGATTCTTTCGTGAGGTTGATATGAAAAAATCTTTGATTGCTGCAATCGTGTTGGCGAGCGCGTCCTTCGGCTCGGCGCCGGTGCTCGCGCAAGTCATCGGCAACTCGCCCCAGGCGCTCGACCTGGTCGACATGAGCGCTTATTTCGGCGACAGCTTTGAGGAAGGCAACAGCGGCAGCACCTTCGCCGACCGCTTCACGTTCACCGTCGACGGTACCGTCGGCATGAACCTCGATGCGATCGTCGCTTCGGTCAGCCGCTCCGCCGACGTCGGGCTCGACATCACCGGCCTGTGGCTGTACGACGGCAACGACACGCTGATCAGCCAGGGTACCTCGATGAGTACCGGGGCGACCGATGTCTGGACCGTGGCCGGGGGCAACCTGGCTGCCGGCGACTACACCATCCGGGTGAACGGAAATATGGTGTCGGACGATGGCGCTTCCTTTGGCGGCGCCATGATGCTCGCACCGGTTCCCGAACCCGAAGCCTACGGCATGATGCTGGGTGGCCTGGGCGTGCTGGGTCTGCTGGCACGGCGCCGCAAAGCCAGGCGCGGCTGACCCTCCGGGTTGACCGCTGGCGGAACGACGGGGGTGCCCTGCATCCCCGTCGTTCATTCCTTCCCTGCCGCCCGGCGCCTGCCGGGGCAGGCTCAGGTACGCAGCTTCTTGATGATGCTGCGGTTGCCGAGAATTTCCTCGATCTGCTCGAAGCGCACCGGCTTGACCATGTGGTGGTCGAAACCGGCCTCGAAGGCCAGCTGGCGGTCCTTTTCCTGGCCCCAGCCAGTGACGGCGATCATGGTGGTCATGGCCCCGCAGGACAGCTTGCGGATGCCGCGCGCCAGGTCGTAGCCCGACATCTGCGGCAGGCCGATGTCGAGGAACGCATAGTCCGGACAGAAGCGCGCCGCGGCGGCCAGCGCGTCGGGCCCGTTATGGGTGATCACCACGCTGTGGCCCATGGCGGTCAGCAGTGCGCCGATGCTGTTGACGAAGTCGACGTTGTCGTCGGCCAGCAGGATGCGGTAGGTCTCGGTGCTGATGAAGGCCGCCGGGGTCGGCTTGGCCGGCAGTTCCGGCTCGACCACGATCGGCAGGCGCACCGTGAAGCGGCTGCCGCGGCCCAGGCCCTCGCTGTGGGCGGCGATGCTGCCGCCGTGCAGCTCGACGAGCTTGCGCGCCAGAGACAGGCCCACGCCCAGGCCGGCATTCGTGCGCTCCAGGGTCGAATCGACCTGGACGAACATCTCGAACACCGAGTCGAGCATGTCCGGCGCGATGCCGATGCCGGTGTCCGCCACGTCCAGTACCAGGGTCCTGTCCTCGACGTGGGCGGACAAGCTGACGCGTCCGCCGCGGTTGGTGTACTTGGCCGCGTTGTTGAGCAGGTTCGACAGGATCTGGGCCAGACGCGTGGCGTCGCCGTGCAGGAACACAGGCCGGTCCGGCAGGTCGATGGCCAGCTCGTGGCCGTGCAGTTCGATGTAGGAACGCACCACTTCCAGCGCGTCGTTCACGACCGCCTTGAGTTCCACGCGGCCCATCTTGATGGCGAACTTGCCGGTATTGATGCGCGAGACGTCGAGCAGGTCGTCCACCAGGCGCACCATCTGGCGCAGCTGGCGTTCCATGATGTCGGTGGCGCGCTGGGTGGCCTGGGCGTCGCCGCTGCGGATGCGCAGGATGTCCAGGCCGTGCGAATCGGCGCCAGCGGATTGCGCAGCTCGTGCGCCAGGGTGGCGAGGAATTCGTCCTGCGCCGGTCGGCCACGATCAGCGCCTGCTCGGCCTTCTGGCGCACGTCCATCTCGCGTTCGAGCGTGCGGTTGGCCGTCTGCAGGGCCTCGGCGCGGCGGCCGATCTCGGCCAGCATGTCATTGAAGGCATCGACCAGCACGCCGATCTCGCCGCTGTTGTTGCCCGGTACGCGCAGGGTGAAATCGCGCCGCTGCATTACCTGGCGTGCGACGTTCGTCACGGCTTCGAGCGGGCGCGTGATCGCCGCCTGCAGGCGCGAAGCCACCAGCGCCGCCACCACCAGCGCGCCCAGCATCACGCCGCCGAGGATGGCACCGTAGTTGAGCAGGCGGTCGACCAGCCCATAGCGCGAGCGCAGGTAGAGGGTGCCGACCGCTTCGCCGTTCTCGACGATGGCGCGCCAGACTTCCAGTTCGCCGTGGTCGATGCGGTAGCTGTTCGTCTGCGGCCGCGCGGGAAGGGTCTGCTCGGTACCGGCCTTGGCATAGGTGGCGAAGCGCACGCCGGTATTCGTGTAAACGGCGCCGGCCAGGATTTGCGGACGCGCGCGCAGCACGGCCAGCTGCTGGGTAGCGGCGGCCGCATCGTTGAAGGCGAGCGCCGGCGCGGTAACGCTGGCCATGATGTCGGCCTGGGTGCCCAGGTCGTCGACCCAATAGCGCTGGAAGGTGCGCAAATCGAGCAACAGCATGGCGATCGAGGCCGACAGCAGTGCGGCCAGGGTCGTGAACACCGCCATCTTGATCAGCTTGCTACGGACGGTGCCGCTATCGCGTGCATTCATCAACTATTTCCTTTTACCACGCGGTTGGCCACGGTCAGCAGCCGCGAACTGAGTTTGACATTGTTCTTTTCCGCCGAATCGAGCGACACGTCAAAACGTACGCGCTCGTCGACTATCCTGAAATTGATCACGCTGCCCTGCTGCAGGCCGAGATCGCACTCGGTGACGGGAAGCAGTGCGCCGGGGGCGGCGCGCAGGATGCGGCCGGTGCGCGCGCTGTCGTTGCCGGCCACGAAGAGCAGGTGCACCGGCGCGGACCAGCTCGCCTTCGCGCAGCGAGCGCACCACGAGGGCGCGTCCGCCGACCTGGCGCCCGGCGACGACGCGGGTCAGTTCGGCCGCCATCTCGTCGGAGCCGACGACACCGATCGTCACCGGCGCGCCCTGGTCGGCAAAGGCACCCGCCGGAAACTCGGCATAGCCCAGAATTTGTAGAGGAAGGCGGCCTTGACGCGGCGTTCCAGCGCCAGGCTGCCGGCGCTCTGGGCCAGCACCGGTATCGGCACCACGGCGGCCGCCGCGCACGCGGCCGCGGCGCACGCGAGCAGCCAGCCGGCCAGGCGCATGCCCGGGGCACGGCGCCCGGGCAAGAAAGAAGAGAGACGGTGTCGAATCATCGGCCGAGGTTCGGTTGCTGGAACGTGTGCATCGTCGCGGGCCGTCCTGGCCATGGCGCGGCGGCTTGCACATCGAGCTCATGATATCGCGCCATGGCCGCTTGCAGCAGCTCCGTTGGCCGCGGCCCGGCGCGCGCGCGCGCCGGGTCGCGGCCAGGCCCGCCTACCCTTGACGAATGTGGCGATAGGGGCAGCCGGGCTGCGGCAGGCGAACTACACTGTCGTGACATATTTGCCATGGTAAAACATTTTCTGCGATGCACCAAGCAAATGCGCTCCCGTGCGGCCCTCTCACGAGCCATATGAATCGTCAATGACAGTCATTGCGAATATAAATTGGAAATAATTATTGCGCAGCAGCATAATCCTTCCTGTCTCCTCTATATTCCTCCTCGGAAATAGATTCAGCCCGCTCCCGCAGCGGGCTTTTTTTTGCCCCTGGCCCTGGCGCCCTGCCGCCGTGCCGCCTCGGGCTGCTGCTATCATTGCTCGATGCCCACGCCCGGGCGCCACAGGAGACGGCCTTGCCATCCCGCGACACCGCGACCGGCCCCGTGGCCATCGAATGCTGGTTCGAGTTCGGCAGCACCTACAGCTACCTGTCCGTCATGCGCATCGAGGACCTGGCGCGCGCCGCCGGGGTCGCCGTCGCATGGCGCCCCTTCCTGCTCGGCCCGATCTTCCGCGAACTCGGCTGGAACACCTCGCCTTTCGTGCTGCAGGAAGCGAAAGGCCGCTATATGTGGCGCGACATGGAACGCCAGTGTGCGCGCCTCGGCCTGCCATGGTGCAAGCCCTCGGCCTTTCCCCGCCGCGCCTTGCTGCCGATGAGGGTGGCGTCCCTGGCGGTGCACGAGCCCGGATGGGTGCCTTCTGCCGCCGTGTCATGTTGCAGAACTGGGTGGAGGACCGCGAGATCGACGACGCGCAGGCCGTGCTGGATGCCCTGGACGGCCTGGTGCCCGATGCGCAGGCGCTCCTCGACGCTGCCCAGGCCCCGGAGGCGAAACTGCGTCTGCGCGAGCGCACCGAGGCCGCCGCCGCACGCGGCATCTTCGGCGCGCCGACCTTCTTCACCGGCGACGAGATGTTCTGGGGGAACGACAGGCTGGAGGAGGCAATTGCCTGTGCCGGCGCCGGCCATGGCCTGCCCTGATGCCGCGCGCCGGCCGCGACGCACGGACGCGTCGCCAACCGCTGCGCATTTAGTGTACGATTCGACCATGTTTTCGAATATTTAACAGGCCGTTTCCCATGCTTTCTTCCGGTATGTCTGCCCGCAGTGTTTCCGCCTATGACTGGAGCGCCACCTCGCTCGGCGATCCGGCCGGCTGGCCGCAGCCGCTGCGGGTAGCGGCCGACCTGATGTTCAATACGCCGCTGCCGATGCTGCTGCAATGGGGGCCGCAGTCGGCGGTCCTGTGCAACGAGGCCTACGGAGCCGTGGCCGGGCCCGCGTTTGGCCACGTGCCGGGCGGCTCGGTGCCGCCGGTGCTGCCGCCGCCGCTCGCCGCCGCGCAGGAAGGCGCCGCGCGCGCCTGGCGCGGCGAGGCGGCACTGGTAGCGGGAGCGGCCGTCGGCTTCGGCGGCGCGTCCGAGCGCTACGACCTGTATTTCACGCCGCTGTTTACCGAGGGCGCCACCGTGGGCGGCATCGCCTGCGCGCTGGCCCCGGCAACGCGTGCGGCCTCCGCGGAACCGGCCGCCGATTCCGGCACCCTGTCGATCCCCGGTGGTCGAGGACAACCTCGACTCGCAATACCGGGTGTGCGAAATGCTCAAGGCTTTCGGCTACGAGGCCGAAGGCACGGCGCACCCGGAAGACGCCCTGCAGCGCATGGGCGCGCGCCGCTACCACGTGCTCTTCACCGACGTCAGCCTGCCCGGCATGTCCGGTGTCGACCTGGCGCGCGAAGCCCTGGTGCGCCATCCGCACCTGAAGGTCATCTTCGCCTCCGGCTACGGCGACATGTTGCTGCGCCACCTGGACTTCCCTTACCAGTCACTGCAGAAACCATACGAGCTCGACCAGTTGCAGGACGCCCTGCACAAGGTGGCCGACCAATTGCGGACGGGCGCCTGAGTGCTGCACCAGCGTGTGCGACAGCGCCCGGCCGCTGGGCTAGAATGGCCGGGAGCCAGGGCACGCGGCGTCCTTGCGCGTTGCCGACAGCTTGACCATCATGACCTTCGCCCAACCGCATCCGCTGCGCCTTCCGCCACCGTGCCGGTCCACGCCGGACCGGCTTGCGCTGCGTGCGCCGCGACCGTGGAGGGCCTGGCATGAGTGACAAGCCCGACGAACTCGAACTGATGCGCTCGGCCGCAGTGCGCAACGCGAGCCACGCCCTGGCGGCACGCCGCAATGCCGAGGCCGAGCTCATGGCCGCCAAGGAAGCCCTGCGCCAGGCCAACGAGCGCATGGAAAACATGCTCGAGAGCCTGACCGATGCCTTCTGCGCGGTCGACTTCGACTGGCGCATCACCTACATCAACGGCCGCGCGCTGGAACTGCTGGCGCCGCTGGGCAAGACCCGCGCTGGCCTCCTCGGCAATAACCTGTGGGAAGAGTTCGAGGAGCTGCGCGGCAGCAATCTCGCCACCGAACTGGAACGGGCGATGGCCTCGCGCCAGACCGGCAGCCGCGAGTTCTTCTACCCGCGCCTGGCCTGCTGGATCGAGGCGCGCATGTATCCCTCGCCCGATGGCCTGACCCTGTATTTCCACGACATCACGCGCCGCCGCGCCGACCAGCAGGCCCTCATCGAGAGCAACAACCGGCTGCAGGTGGCCCTGGCCGCGGGCCGCCTCGGCGACTGGCGCTGGGATGCGGCCAGCGACCGCCTGATCCCGGGCGAGCGCGCCGCCGCCATCCTCGGGCTGGAGCCGGAAGTTCCCCATTCCTGGCCGGCCCTGCGCGCGCCTGGACGAACAGGACCGCGAATCGGTGCGCCGCGAAGTGCTGCATGCCTTTGCCGCCCATACCGACCTGAACATCGAATGCCGCCTGCTGCCCGACGGCGGCCAGGCGCGCTGGATCGCGCTGGTGGGCCGCGCCAACCATGCCGACCCGCAGCAGCGCGACAGCATCATCGGCATGACCGGCGTCGTGCAGGACATTTCCAGCCGCAAGAACGTCGAGGACAGCCTGCGCCAGAGCGAGGAAACCCTGCGCGCCCTGGCCAATACCATCCCGCAGCTGGCCTGGATGGCCCAGGCCGACGGTGCCATCGTCTGGTTCAACGAGCGCTGGTACGAGTACACCGGCACCACGCCCGAGCTTGCTACCGGCTGGGGCTGGCAAGACACGGTCGAGCCCGATGCCCTGCCCGCCATGCGCGAACACTGGCGCGCCTCGATCGAGAGCGGCGCGCCTTTCGAGATGGAATACCCGATCCGCGGCGCCGATGGCCAGTACCGCTGGTTCCTGACCCGCGTGAATGCCGTGCGCGACCGCCACGGCAAGGTCGTGCGCTGGTTCGGCACCAACACCGACGTCGACCAGGTCAAGCGTGTCGAGCAAGCCCTGCGCGACGAATCGAAGGTGCTCGAACTGCTCAACAACACCGGCAGTGCCCTCGCTTCCACGCGCGACCTGCGCTCGCTGCTGCAAGTGGCCGTCGAGGCCGCCAGCGGCATCGCCGGCGCGCGCTTCGCCGGCTTCTTCTATCACGGCAAGGAAGCCGAAGGGGCCGACGTTCTCGCTCTACACCCTGTCCGGCGGCGTCGCCAACGAATTCCAGAGCTTCGGCGAACCGCAGGCCACCGCCCTGTTCGGCCCCAGCTTCCGCGGCACCGGCCTGGTGCGCTCGAGCGACATCACGGACGACCCGCGCTATGGCCAGGGTCCGACCCAGTTCACCCCGCTGTCCGGCCAGCCCGCCGTGCGCAGCTACCTCTCGGTTCCGGTGATGGCGGCCTCGGGCGAACCGATGGGTACGATGTTCTTCGGCCATCCGGAACCGGGCGTGTTCACCGAGCGCACCGAGCGCATCGTGGCCGGCATCGCCGCCCAGGCCGCCGTCGCGCTGGACAACACGCGCCTCTACGAAGCGGCCCAGCAGGCGGCCGAGGAACGCAAGGTGCTGCTCGAGAGCGAACGCGAGGCGCGGGCCGAGGCCGAGCGCTCGAGCCAGATGAAGGACGAGTTCCTGGCCACCCTGTCGCACGAACTGCGCACGCCGCTCTCGGCCATCCTGGGCTGGGCACAGGTGCTGCGCCGCGGCGGCAAGGACCAGAACGACCTGCAGCGCGGCTTGCAGACCATCGAACGCAATGCGCGCGCCCAGGCCCAGCTGATCGAAGACCTGCTCGACATGAGCCGCATCACGTCGGGCAAGGTGCTGCTCGACATGCAGACGCTGAGCCCGCAGGGCTTCGTCGATGCCGCCATCGACACCGTGCGCCCGGCCGCCGAGGCCAAGAACATCCGCATCGAGAAGCGCTACGAGGCCAGTCCGGGCATGATCGCCGGCGACCCGGCGCGCCTGCAGCAGGTGGTGTGGAACCTGCTCTCGAACGCGATCAAGTTCACCCCGCGCGACGGGCTGGTGACGGTCGAACTGGGCCAGCGCGACGGTTCGGTGATGGTGACCGTGCGCGATACCGGCGCCGGCATCGGGCCGGAATTCATCACCCACGTGTTCGAGCGCTTCCGCCAGGCCGACGCCTCGATGACGCGCCGCCACGGCGGGCTGGGCCTGGGCCTGGCCATCGTCAAGCACCTGATCGAGCAGCACGGCGGCACCGTGCGCGCCGAGAGTGCCGGCGAAGGCCGGGGTGCGAGCTTCACGATCGAGCTCCCGCTGGCCAAGATTGTTCCGAACACGGCGCGCAGCCGCGGCCTGGCTCTCGGCTCGCCACCGCCGACCGCGCCCGACCTCACCTACCGCGACCTGGAAGGCGCCTCGGTGCTGGTGGTCGACGACGACCGCGATGCGCGCGAGCTGATTGCCCGCATCCTCACCGACTGCCAGGCGCGGGTACGCATCGCCGCCAGCGCGCGCGAAGCGTTTGCCTCGCTGCAGGCCGACATGCCCGACCTCCTGATCTCCGACCTGGGCATGCCCGAAGTCGACGGCTTCGAACTGCTGTCCTGGGTACGCGCCCTGCCGCGCGACCGTGGAGGGCTGCTGCCGGCCGTCGCACTGACCGCCTTTGCCCGCTCGGAAGACCGCCTGCGCGCCCTGGAAGCGGGCTTTTCTTCGCATATTTCCAAGCCGGTCGAACCGAGCGAATTGATCGCCGCGGTCGCTTCTCTGGTGCGTCCGCCAAGCGGCCGGGCACGATTGTGAAGTTCCTACTACCCGACGCGGCGCTGTCCTACAAGAAATTCCTGGGTCTTTGCTAGACTACCTGGAGTGGGAAAGTTGGATTCCTGTATGAAATTTGTTTCCTTCCAGTACCTATTTCGACGAGAAGAAGCATGCCGAGCAGACAAGACATTTTGAACGCCAAAATCCTGGTCGTAGACGATTCGCCAGACAATATCGAGCTGATGGAAGAGATATTGCGCGAAGAGGGCTACTCCAACGTCAGCTCGACCATGGAGCCGGAACAGGTCTGCCCGCTGCACCGCGAGCACAACTACGACCTCATCCTGCTCGACCTGCAGATGCCCGGCCTGAACGGCTTCCAGGTCATGAAAAGCCTGAAGGAAATCGAAAAAGGCGGCTACCTGCCCGTGCTGGCCCTGACGGCCCAGCCCAGCTTCAAGATCGCGGCCCTCGAGGCCGGCGCGCGCGACTTCATCAGCAAGCCCTTCGACCTGCTGGAAGTGCACAAGCGCATCCACAACATGCTGGAAGTGCGCCTGCTCTACAAGGAACTGGCCCAGTATTCGAAGGCCCAGCAGGAACTGGCCCTGCACGACGCCCTGACCGGGCTGCCGAACCGGCGCCTGCTGGAAGACCGCATCGAAACCGCCCTGCAGCATGCCAACCGCAGCCATGCGAAGGCGGCGATCATGTACCTGGACCTCGACGGCTTCAAGGCAATCAACGATACCTACGGCCATGCCTATGGCGACGAGATCCTGAAGATGGTCTCGCAGCGCCTGCTCGCTTCGTCGCGCAAGGAAGACACGGTCGCGCGCCTCGGCGGCGACGAATTCATGGTCGTGCTGGGCGACATCCACAGCCTGCAGGATGCGCAAGGCCCGGCCTCGAAGCTGGTGGAAGCGCTGTCCGAGCCCTTCTTCATCAACGACCTGACGCTGCGCCTGTCGACCTCCATCGGCATCAGCATCTATCCCGACGACGCCGAATCGGTGGACGCGCTGATCAGCATCGCCGACTATGCGCTGTATGAAGCCAAGCGCGCCGGCAAGAATCGCTTCTGCTCCACCGCGGGCTCGCGCCAGGTGGCGGTCAAGACGCCCGCCAAGCAGGCGGCGGAGCTGGTGCCGCACCGCTGAGGGAATGCCGGCGGAACGCGTCAGCGTTTGCCGTCGTAGGATGGGCTCTCGAGCCCACGCGGTGCAAGGCTCGCATCACCCCGGCGGTGCCGATAGCTGGCACTCCATGAAACGCGAACGTTCACAGCTAGTCCCGCTGGCTGCTGTACCGATACCTCCACATCCTGGACCGCGTGGGCTCGAGAGCCCACCCTACGAAAACCGGATACCCCGGTACCCCCGAACAAACGGCGCCCCGCCCCGCTAACTACCGCGGAACAAGGGCGCCGTTGCCAGGCGCAGGCGCCGGTGAGCGCCGATCCACTATCGAACTCAGGCCGTACCGACGTCCTTCGACGCGGTGCCGCCGGTGCCGACGTTGGCCTGGCCCGAGGCTTCCTCGTTGTGCGCGGCGATCGACACGGCGCTCTGGTGGTCGCGTGAGGCCTCGACCTTTTCGGGCGCGACTTCGATGCGGGTGATGCCGGCGTCGACCGAGATCGGGTCGCTGGCAGGGAAAGTCATTTCGACGGCGTCGTCGAGCAGGGTTTCCTTGGCGACTTCGCCAGGCGTGGCCGCTTCGGCATCGGCCATCATGTCGATGGCGACGGCGTTGGCGACGATCTTGACCTGGGCCAGCTGGCGCACGGTCGTCACGCCGAAGGCCTCGCGCAGGGCGTTGGCCTCCTTCTCGCCGACGCCAACCAGGGCCGTCAGCGGACTATCGGCCAGTTCGGCCAGCGATTTGCCATGGTACTGCTCGTTTACGATGGTTTTGATATCCATGTTTTTCCTCTTAAGTGAGCGGCCTGTCATCCACCGTAGACACGGTTGAACCGGACACGGTTCCACTATCGCATAGCGGGCCGGGACCGTATGTGCGGTGTCGAACACGAAAACCACAGGCTTGGGCGACAGCCGCGCAACACTCGCCCTCAATTGCCACAAGACATTGTAAATTGCCGTGCTATCATTTCTAACAGAGCGCGAGTCCCGTTGACCTGTCTTTACTTTGGAAAACAAAGCCGGTCTGCTATCCTTTCACACCCGCGATAATTTTGGCCACACTCCGACGAACCAGCAGGAACGACGTGCCGACAACTGACAAACCCAAGATCCTCGTCGTGAACGACGATGCCGCCAGCCTGCTTGCCCTGACGAGCCTGCTAGACCAATGGGCCGACGAAACCGGCTATTCGGTGCTCGCCGCGCGTTCCGGCCAGGAAGCGCTGCGCCAGGTGCTGCTGCATGACTTTGCCGTCATCATCCTCGACGTCAACATGCCCGGCATGGACGGCTTCGAGACCGCCGAGGCGATCCACCAGCGCGCACGCTCGGCCGACATCCCGATCATCTTCGTCACCGCCTTCCTGGCCGACGAGATCGACCGCCTGAAGGCCTACCAGCGCGGCGCCGCCGACTTCCTGTTCACGCCCGTGATCCCGCAGATCCTGCATGCCAAGGTGTCGGTCTTCGTTGCCCTGGCCAACAAGAACGAGCAGCTACGCCGGCAGACCGAGAAGCTGTCGCAGCGCACGGAAGAGCTGACCGGTACCAACGAGCGCCTGATGCGCGAGATCGAGGACCGCCAGGCCGCCGAACGCAAGAGCCATGCGAAGGACGAATTCCTCGCCATGCTCGGCCACGAGCTGCGCAACCCGCTGTCGGCCATTGCCAGCGCCGCCGCCCTGATCGACATGCCGGGCGCCCGCGCCGAAATGGCTTCGCGCGCGCGCCAGATCATCCAGCGCCAGAGCCAGCATCTCTCGCGCATCGTCGACGACCTGCTCGACCTGTCGCGTGCGATGTCGGGCAAGATCCTGCTGGCACGCAAACCGGTCGACATGCCAGCCTGGTCGGCGCCTGCCTCGATACCTTCCGCGCCACCGGCCGCACCGCCGGCTACCGCATCAACGTCGACCTGGCGCCGAACTGGGTCGACGGCGACCCGACCCGCCTGGAGCAGATCGCCACCAACCTGATCGACAATGCCCTGAAGTACACGCCGGCCGGCGGCACCATCGACATCGCGATCGCCGCCGAGGACGAGGAAGTGCTCCTCTCCGTACGCGATACCGGCGTGGGCATCGCGCCCGACCTGCTGCCGCACGTATTCGACGTGTTCGTGCAGGGCACGATCAGCCTGGACCGCGCCCGGGGGGCCTCGGCATCGGCCTGTCGCTGGTACGGCGCCTGGTCGAACTGCATGGCGGCAGCGTCAGCGCCAGCAGCGGCGGCGCCAGCGCCGGCAGTGCCTTCGTCATCCGCCTGCCGCGCGCGCAGCAGGTGAACCAGCCCGCGCCTGCCGCCATGGTCATGGAAAACGAAGCGGCCAAGCCCTCGGTGCTCCTGATCGAAGACAACGAAGACGGCCGCGAGATGATGGCCACCATGCTCGACGTCTATGGCTACCCGGTACTGCAGTCCGCCGACGGGCTGGACGGCGTCAGCCTGGCCACGGCCCACCTGCCCCGGTGGCGCTGGTCGACATCGACCTGCCCGGCATCGACGGTTACGAGGTTGCCCGGCGCCTGCGCGCCAACCCGGCAACGGGCGCGATGCGCCTCATCGCCCTGACCGGCTATGGCCTGGCCGAGGACCAGCGCCGCGTGCTGGAAGCAGGCTTCGACATGCACCTGGTGAAACCGGTGGACATCGCCCAGCTGCTGGGCGCGCTGGGCGAACCGGCACCGCTGCCGGCCCCCGCCGGCTGAGCGCGGCATCCCCGAGACGAACAAACGGCGCCCGAGGGCGCCGTTCTGTTTTGTCCGGCAGGCGCAGGACGCTTACATCGTTGCCTGGATTTCCTTGGCACGGGCCGCCATCTCGGCGCCCAATTGGGCCAGGTCGAGCTTCAGTTCGCGCAGTTTCGGGAACATTTCTTCCTCTTCTTCCTTGACGTGGTGCTCGACCATTTCGCCCAGCACCTTGACCTTGGCGTCGTACAGCTCGTCGCCTGGATCCATTTCCTGTACCTGGGCGATGAGGTCTTTCGCCGAGGCGTGCTCGACGACGGCCTCGTCGACCATGTCCTCGGTTTCCTCGCTCGCTTCGCGGGTAGCCGGATACAGGATTTCTTCCTCGATGGTGGTATGCATGATCAGGGCATTGCAGATCTGGTCGGCAAGCTTCTTCTTGCTCACCTTGGCGCGGTCGGTCATCTTTTCGAATTGTTCGAACATGTCCTCGACTTCGCGGTGCTGCTTGGTGAGCAGGGTGATGGCGTCGATGGGCGTCTCGGTATTGTTTGGCATGCTAGCTCCCAGAGTTGTTTATTGAATAAGAAGTCCAGGGCTCCAGCGTGAGGCCAAATGCCGCGTTACACCGTTCGGCAGCGCACGCTGTGCCTGCCCTTCCACACTCCGGGGCGTGACACGCGGCGCCGAGCACCTCAGTGCGCACTCCCTCTGCGAAGCTGTTGTATGATTTGGGAAACATTCACCGAGCCCACGATGACCGCACCGGAACCGCAGCACCTCGACCCGGAACTGGAACGGCAGGTTGCCGAACGCACCGCCGCGCTGACCGAGCTGGTCGCCCACCTGATGAATTGCTGGGACGACGACCGGCGCCTGCTCGCGCGCAAGCTGCACGACAGCCTCGGCTCGTCGATGACGGCCCTCACCATGCACCTGGGCCTGCTGTCGAAAGGCCTGACCGATGCCAAGGCGGTGGACCGGGCCAACCAGATGAAAAGCCTGCTCAACGGCATCATCGAGACCAACCGCAAGGTGCAGCTGACGCTGTGGAACGACAAGCTGGAGTTCCTTGGCATCAAGGCCGCGTTGACCGAACTGGTGGCCGAATTCAGCCTGGAGCATGGCATTACGGCCCGCGTCAGCCTGCCCGACGACGACGACGCCTATACGCGCCCCCAGAACGTCGCCCTGCTGCGCTGCGCCGAGGAAGGGCTGCGCAACGCCTTGCACCATGCGAATGCGCGCACGATCGACGTCATCCTCGACGACGATGGCGACCAGCTGATGCTGACCGTGCGCGACGACGGCGCCGGCATGGCGAACGGCCAGCCAGAGTCGCTCCGCTGCCACGGCCTGCGCCTGCTGCGCGAACGCGCCCGTGCCCTCGGCGGCAGCGTCAGCCTGGAAACGGGGCGCGAGGGCGGCGCGGCATTGACGATGATCCTGCCGCGCCACGCACCGGCCTGAATCCCTCGGGCGGCCATGGCACGCCGGCAAGGCGTGCCGGTTCCTTCAATGCAGCTTCACCAGCGGCGTCGCGCGCCTGACCAGGAAGCGCGCCAGCGCCAGCACGCCGGTGCGCATCGTGCCGAGCACGGCCTTGTGGTGCAGCAGGTGCAGGCTGGTGTACATCAGGCGCGCCATCATCCCTTCGACAAACCAGCTTGCCCCGCGCAGCGAACCCATCAGGTTGCCGACGCTGGTCGTCTTGCCCAGCGAAACCAGGGGAGCCGTAGTCGCGGTAGCGGTAGGGAAGGTCCCCGGGTGGCTTGCCGGCGGCGCGGCGCAGGAAACCGTCGGCCAGGTAGTCGGCCTGCTGGTGCGCGGCCTGGGCGCGCGGTGGCACCGGCTTGCCCTCCGCATCGATGCAGGCGGCACAATCCCCGAAAGCGTAGATGCCCGGGCGGACCCGGCACGCGCAGGTGGGTGTCGACCTCGATCTGGCCGCCCTTGTTGGTCGGCAGGCCGAGCGAACCCAGCAGCTCCGGGGCGCGGATGCCGGCAGCCCACACGCACAGGCTGGCTGGATAGACGTTGCCGGCATTGTCCAGCACGCGATCGGGCTCGATGGCCGTGACGCGGCAGTCGTTCACGACCTTGATGCCGCGTTCGCCCAGCAGCTTCAGGGCAGCGCTCGAGACCCGTTCGGGCAGCGGCGCCAGGGATGCGGTGCGCCCTCGAGCAGGGTGATGCGCACGTCGCGCTGCACCTGCAGGCGCGTGAAGCCGTAGGTGGCGTACACGCCCGATGCTTCCCGCAATTCGGCCGCCAGTTCGACGCCGGTGGCGCCGCCGCCGATGATGACGATGTCGAGCGGGGCGTCGTCCTGTCCGCCGCCAGCGCGCTCGCGTTCCTCGCGCGCCTGCTCGGCCACGGCCATCAGGCGCAGGAGACGCAGGCGGAAGCGCTCGGCGTCTTCGGTGGCGTTCAGGGAAATGGTGTGTTCGCGTGCGCCCGGCACGCCGAAGTAGTTCGAGGTGCTGCCGACGGCGATCACCAGGGAAGTGAATGCAATCCGGCGCTCGTGCAGCACGTCTTCGCCATCGGCGGCGCGCACGGCGCCCACGGTGATGCTGCGCGCGGCACCGTCGAGCGCCGTCATCGGGCCGTAGACAAAGGTAAATCCGTTATCGTGGGCCAGCATCTGGTAGGAGAGGCCCTCCTGGTGGATGTCGAGCGTGCCGGCCGCCACCTCGTGCAGCGAAGGCTTCCAGATGTGGTAGAGCCGGCAGTCCACCAGCATCACCTTCGAGGGACCGAGCTTGCGTCCCAGTTTACAGGCCAGTTCCAGTCCGCCCGCCCCGCCTCCGACGATCACGATTTCGCTTTGCAAGCCATCCTCCGTCCGTTGCGCCCGCCGGCAATGCCAGCACATTGGCGATATGGCAAGTGTACACCCGGAGGAAAATCCGCGCCGGCGTGGGCGCGGACGCAGGGACGGGCTGCCTACTTAATGGCCGCGGCCGTGACCGTTGCCATGGCCGTGGCCGCCGCCGTGCTTGTCATGCTTGTCGTGCTTGTCGTGCTTGTCGTGCCTGTCATGGCGATCGTGTTCGACATAATGCACTTCGCGGACTTCCCGCACTTCGCGCACCGGCTCGCGGTAGCCGTGGTGACGCTCGCGATAGCGCGGCGCATAGGTGTTGGTGTACCAGTCGTCGCGCACGAACATCACCGGGCGCGCGCAGGCGCCATAGCGGCCGCAGTAGCGCGACCAGTTCTTGCGGTGGCCGGGCGGCACGCGCAGGTAGATCGGCTCGGCGCGCACGTGGCGCACTTCGCGCACCACGACCACCGGCTGCTGGGTGTAGACGACCGGTGGCTGGCCGAAGTCGCCGATGTCCAGGCGGCCGTAGAAGCCGGGCTGGCCGATACTGATGCTGACATTGGTCTGGGCCAGGGCCGGCGTGGCGGCTGCAGCCAGCAAGGCGGCGCCAAGAAGGAAGCGAAGTGGGGATTTCATGAAAGGTCCTCTCGTTGTCATGTAAGGCGTACTGTATCAGGCCCAAAGTAAAAACTTTGTTCGCTGCAACACACATTTACAACTTGTTGCGCCGACTTGGCGCGCCGACTTGGCGCGTCGACTTGTCGCGCGGAATAGGCGCAGTGGTGCGCTTACGACAGGGTCGCCGCTAGAATCACCCCAACGACATGTCATGCGACGAGGGTCTTCATGAAACATCCGTTCATTCCTGCAATGCTGGCCTGCCTCATGGCCGCCACGCCCGCCGCGGCCCAGGTCGGGGCCAGCCTCGATGCCGGCAGCACCGGCGTCGGCGCCCACCTGAGCTTTCCGCTGGCCTCCTCGCTCAATGGCCGGCTCGGCGTCAACTACTTCAAGCACGACTTCACCCGCAGTTCCGGCCAGCTCGAGTACGACCTCGACGGCAAGCTGCAGACGGTCGACGCCCTGCTCGACTGGTATCCGCGCGCCGGCAGCAGCTTCCGGCTCACGGGCGGCGTCATCTATAACAATACGCGCTTCGACGCCGTTGCCGAGCCGAACGGCCTGTCGACCTTCCGCCTCAACGGCACCCAGTACAACATCGCCGAAGTCGGCATCCTGGTCGGCAAGGTGGACTTCCGCAAGGCCGCGCCCTACCTCGGCATCGGCTGGGGCAATGCCTTGAGCGACGAGCGCGGCTGGAGCTTCGGCGGCGACCTGGGCGCCTATTACCGTGGCTCGGCGCGCGTCAGCCTGCGCAGCCTCAACTGCACGGTGGCGACCGCCGTATGCCAGCGCCTGGCGAGCGACGTTGCCGAGGAACAGGCGCGCCTGGCCGGCGACGTATCGGACTACAAGGTCTATCCGGTATTGCGGGCCAGCCTGTCCTACCGCTTCTGACGTGCGGCGCTTGCGTGGCGCACGGGGCGCGCTATCATGAAGTCGGAGGAGGAAGCGTCATGAAACCTGTCCTGCGCTGGGGCGCCATCGCCCTCGCCTGTCTCGTCATCGGTGGCTGCCAGGGGCGCCAGGAACCGGTCAAGCCGATCACGGGCTGCGTGCTTGCTTCGTTCGTCGATTTCTAAGAGCCTATCCCGGTAGTCCGGGGAAAGCTGGTGGCGATGCATGGCAAGCGCGGGCAAGGCGCGAGGAGGCCGCATGGCTGGCCATGCAACGACGAGCAACGCAGCACGCGTTTGTCAGGCGCGCCAGCAGCGACTCCGGACTACCGGGATAGGCTCTAAGGACAGCGCCGCCGGCCGCCCTACGTGCGCCAGGCATGCACGTGGCGCCGCGCACGCCAGACATATCTGTGAACCTGGGCGCTTGCGACCGTCGTGTGCCCAGGCGCGCGTGCTGGAAACCGTGCTCGCACGCGCACGGCAGGCTACACTGTCGGCTGTTCAATTTGCTCCAAGGTTTCCATGTCGTTTGCCTCGCTCGGCCTGATCGACCAGATCGTCCGCACCCTCGAATCGCTCAACTACAAGAACCCGACCGCGGTCCAGGCCCAGGCCATCCCCGCCGTGCTGGACCGGGCGCGACGTCATGGCCGCGGCCCAGACCGGCACTGGCAAGACCGCCGGCTTCGCCCTGCCGCTGCTGCAGCGCCTGACCATGGAAGGCGACCCGCTCGCCAGCAACTCGGCGCGCGCCCGGTGCTGGTGCCCACGCGCGAACTGGCCGAACAGGTGCACGACAGTTTCAAGGCCTATGGCGGTGCCCTGCCGCTGCGGACCATGGTGGCCTACGGCGGCGTCAGCATCAATCCGCAGATGATGCGCCTGCGCAAGGGCGTCGACCTGCTGGTGGCCACGCCCGGCCGCCTGCTCGACCTGTATCGCCAGAACGCGCTCAAGTTCGGCAGCACACGCATGCTGGTGCTGGACGAGGCCGACCGCATGCTCGACCTCGGCTTCTCGCGCGAGCTCGACCAGGTGCTGGCGGCGCTGCCCAAGGCCCGTCAGACGCTGCTGTTCTCCGCTACTTTTTCCGATGCCATCCGCGCGCTGGCGGGAAAGCTGCTGCTTGATCCGGTCAGCATCGAGACGGCGCCGCGCAACACCACGGTCAAGGCGATCAGGCAGTGGGCGGTGCCGGTCGACAAGAAGCGGAAACCCGAGCTCTTCCTGCACCTGCTCAAACAACATGGCTGGAGCCAGGTGCTGGCCTTCGTCAAGACGCGCCGCGGTGTCGACGAACTTGTCGAGCTGCTGCAGGCGAAGCGCATCGCCGCCGATTCCATCCACGGCGACAAGCCGCAGCCGGCACGCCTGCGCGCGCTCGAGCGCTTCAAGGCGGGCGAAGTGAAGGTGCTCGTCGCCACCGACGTCGCCGCGCGCGGCCTCGACATCGACGACCTGCCGGTGGTGGTCAACGTCGACCTGCCGATCGTGGCCGAGGATTACGTCCACCGCTCGGGTCGCACGGGCCGAGCCGGCGCTTCCGGCGAAGCGGTCTCGCTGGTCTGCGCCGACGAGGTGCAGCAGCTGGCCGCCATCGAGCTGCTGACGGGGCAGACCTTGAAACGCGTCGAGGAAGCCGGTTTCGAGCCCGACCACCGCGTGCCCGAAACGAACGCCAGCGGCCAGGTCGTCAAGAAGCCGAAAAAGCCCAAGAAGCCCAAGGGCGAGATGAAGGTGGTGACCGAGGACGTGCGCTTCCGGCGTTGATGTGGCTGCGGTCGTGTTCCAACAGCCCGCGCCCTCCCGTAGGGTGGGCTTCGCATTCAAGCCCCCCCCCGGCTTCAATGCCCCACGCGGATGCAGCCTCTGCTAGCTCGCGGCCCCGTTCCCATCTTTCAACCGATGTTTCCGCGTGGGCGGAGCCCACCCTACGAGAGCGAAACATTATTTCATCCCCCGGCCACCAATGAAATGTTCTTTCATTACAAAGTCAGCTTGAACGAACGCACGCCCTCTTCCCCCGCCGGCATCACCTGGAAGCCGAGCTTCTTCACCAGCCCGATGATGCGGTTATTCTGCGGCAGCGCTTCGCCGACGATTTCGCGGGTGCCGCGCGAGCGGCAATAGGCGATCAGCTTCTCCATCAGGATCCGTCCCAGCCCCAGGCCTTTCAGGTCCGAGCGCACCGTCACCGCGAACTCGGCGCTGATATTGTCGGGGTCCGCCACCACCCTTCCCACGCCCAGCGTCTCGGGCAGGCCGTCGGGTCCCGGACGGGTGGCGATGAAGGCCATCTCGCGGTCGTAGTCGATCTGGGTAAAGCGCGCCAGCTGCGAGGGCTGGAGCTCGCGAATGCGCACGAACATCCGGTAGCGCACGTCGTCGGGCGTGAGCGCGTCGAAAAAACGCAGGTGGGCCGGCCCGTCCTCGGGACGCACGGGACGCAGCAGCAGCTTGCCGCCGTCCCAGGCGATGGTTTCCTCCAGCTCGCGCGGATAAGGGCGGATTGCCAGCCGGTCGAGGGTGCTGCCGGAGCGGTCGGCCATCGCCAGGCGCATGCGCGCGTCGAGCACGATGGCGCCCCTGGCGTCGACCAGCAGCGGATTGATGTCGAGTTCGACGATTTCCGGAATGTCGGCCACCAGCCGCGACACCTGCACCAGCGCGGCCAGGATGGCGTCCATGTCGGCCGGCGGGCGGTTGCGGTAGCCGGCCAGAAGGCGCGCCACGCGGGTACGCTCGACCATGTCGCGCGCCAGCACCGCGTTCAGCGGCGGCAAGGCCACCGCATGGTCGTTCGCCACCTGCACGGCAATGCCGCCCTGGCCGAACAGGATGACCGGACCGAAGACGGGGTCGAGTGCGGCACCCAAAATGAGCTCGTGGCCTTCCGGGCGGCGCGCCATCGCCTGCACAGAAAAACCCTCGAAGCGCGCATCCGGGCGCAGCTCGGCCAGGCGCCTGCGCACCCGTCCCGCGGCGGCGCGCACGGCTTCCTCGGAATCGAGGTCGAGCGCCACGCCCCCCACATCGGACTTGTGCATCACGTCCGGCGACAGGATTTTGACGGCGACGGAAAGCCGATGCCGCGGGCGGCCAGCACCGCCTCCTCGACGCTGGACGCGGGCCGGGTCTCCACCAGCGCCATGCCGTAGAGGCGCAGGATGGCCTTGGTCTCGGGATCGGACAGCAGGTGGCGCCCGCTCGCCAGGGCTTCGCGCACCAGTGCCCGCGCCGTGCTGCGCTCGGCCGCCAGGGCGCTGGGCACCGAGGGCGGCACCTGCATCAGGAGGTTCTGGTTCTGGCGGTAGTGGACGATCTGCAGGAAGCCGGCGACGGCATCCTCGGGCGTGGCATAGGTCGGCATGCCGGCCTGCGAGGCGATCGCGCGTGCCGGTGCCACCGAGTCGCCTCCCAGCCAGCACGAGAGCACGTTGCGCGAGGCAGCGCGGGCAACGGGGGCGATGGCGTCGGCGACGTCGGCGCTGTCGACCGTGGCGGTGGGGGCATGGATCACCAGTACCGCATCGAGCCCGGGGTCGCGCAGCAATACTTCGAGCACCTGGCGGTAGCGCTCCGGCTCGGCCCCGCCGTGCAGGTTCAGCGGGTTGGCAGGCGCCGCGCCCGCCGGGACCAACGCGGCCAGGCGTTCGGCCGTCTCGGGCGCGAACACGGCGGCGCTGCCGCCGCCGCAGACGAGGGCGTCGCGCGCCAGCACGCCCGGGCCCGCGCCGTTGGCGACGATGGCCAGGCGCTCGCCGTACAAGGGCCTGGCGTGGGCCAGGGTTTCGGCGGCCGCGAACAGGCCCTCGGTGGTGGGCACGCGCAGCATGCCGGCGCGGCGGATGGCGGCGTCGAAGACGTCATCCATGCCGGCCAGCGCCCCGCTCTCGCTGGCGGCGGCGCGTACGCCCCCGTTCACCCGCCCGGCCTTGAGCACCACGGTGGGTTTGCTGCGCGCCGCGGCGCGCGCCGCCGACATGAACTTGCGCGCGTAGCGCAGGTTTTCGACGTACAGCAGGATGGAGCTTGTGGCGCCGTCGCTGGCCAGGTAATCGAGCACGTCGCCAAGGTCGACGTCGCTCGAGTCGCCCAGCGCGATGAAGTGCGAAAAGCCGATGCCGCGCGAGCGCGCCCAGTCGAGCACCCCGGTCATCAGGGCGCCTGATTGGGACACGAAAGCGATGCGCCCGGCGAGCGCGCCGCTGTGCGCCACGCTCGCGTTCAGGCCCAGGCCGGGCGTGAGCAGGCCGGCACTGTTCGGGCCCAGGATACGCAGCAGGTAGGGGTTGGCGGCGTCGAGCATCACCTGCTTGAGCGAGCGCCCGCGCTCGTCGCGCGCTTCCGCCAGGCCAGCGCTGAGCACGACGGCCGCGCGCGTGCCCTTTTCGCCCAGCTGGCGGATGATGCCCGGCACCGTGGCGGGGGCGTGCAGATCACGGCCAGGTCCGGCGCCGTGTCCAGTTCGGCGACGCTTGCCACCGCGGGCAGGCCGCCGAGCTCCGTGTACTTCGGATTGACCGGGTGGATGCCGCCCTTGAAGCCGCCGGCGACCAGGTTGCGCAGCAGGGTCGCGCCCAGGCTGCCCGGCTGCTCGGAAGCACCGATGAGCGCCACCGAACGCGGCGCCAGCAGGCGGTTCAGGTTGCGTACGCTCATGCCGCCCCCGCCATGCCTGCTGTGCCGGAGGACGAGCGAACCGCGCAGCTATCCCGGACGCGATCGTCATTTCCAGCCGCGCTCGTCGAGAACCGCGAATTGGCTAGACTAGGCTTCAACCGAACCTCCCCGCTCATCCATGACCGCAAACAAGGAAACGCCGCCCGCGGGCGACAGCCGCAAGGTGATCTACGCCGCCATCGTCGCCAACCTCGGCATCGCCACCGCCAAATTCGTCGTCGCCGCCCTGACCGGCAGCGCGGCGATGCTGGCCGAAGGCATCCACTCGGCGGTCGACACCGGCAACGAACTGCTGCTGCTCGTGGGCGAAAAGGTCGCCGCCCGCAAGCCCGATGCGCGCCACCCCTTCGGCTACGGCAAGGCCGTGTATTTCTGGGCCCTGATCGTGGCGCTGTCGGTCTTCTCGCTTGGCGGCGGCCTGTCGATCTACCACGGCATCCACAGCCTGCGCGAACCGGCGCCGGCGGGCGACCCGTTCTGGAACTATGTCGTGCTGGGCGTGGCCTTCGTGTTCGAAGGATACAGCTGGAACGTGTCGAGGCGCGCACTGAACAGCAGCCGCCAGCCGGGCACCACGCTGTGGCAGACCGTGAAGGCCAGCAAGGATGCCTCGGTGTTTACGGTCTTCATCGAAGACACGGCGGCCCTGCTCGGCATCGTCGTGGCGGCCGGCGGCATCCTGCTTGGCCAACTGCTGGCCAATCCCACCATCGACCCGATCGCCTCGATCCTGATCGGCCTGCTGCTGGTGGGCGCGGCCTTCACGCTGGCACGCCAGACGGGCGGCCTGCTGGTGGGCGAAAGCGTGGGCGTGGAGCAGACCGGGAAACTGAAGGAATTGTTCGCTGCAGACCCCGACATCGAGAAGGTCGGCCAGCTGATGACGATGCAGCTGGGGCCGGACGACGTGCTGCTGACGGCCGCCGTGCGCTTCCGGCGCGGCATGCGCATCGACGAGGTGGACGTGGCGATCGAGCGCCTGCAGGCGACGGTGGCCGCCTTCGACCCCGCGATCAGCCGGGTCTATTTCGAGGCCGCGGCCTTCCGCAGAAGCACCGGCTGACGCCGCGCCGGCAGCGCGCGCAGCTCGGCGGACTGGGCCAGCACGCAGCCCAGCCACTCCTGCACCACCAGCGCCACGCGCCGTTTCAGCAGCGCCGCGCCCAGCGGCGACCGGTCGAGCTCAAGAGGCAGCGCGCGCGCCTGTGCCAGGCTGGCGACCTGGACGGCGGCAAGGACGGGCCCGGGGACGTCGCCGCTGACGAAACGCACGCGGAATTCGGCGTCGACCAGCAGGGAACCCTTGCGAAAACGGTCGACGCCGACGTCGAACAGCACCCGCGCGACCACTTCCATGGCCCGCGCGGCCAGCTCGCGCCGGTTTCTCCTGCGGCGCGGAAACAAGAGCTGGGCAATCCAGGCCATGCGGGCGTCCTCGCTTCTTTCCGAATGCGGATTATCTAAAAAGCAAGATAGTAACAGCCCGTATTGACGCTGGCAACCGCCGGGTTTCGCTTTGCCGGCGCGTGCTAGAATAATCCGGTGAACACCACCCTGCGTACACTGATCGTCTGGCTCGTCCTGCTGGCGCTGCCCTTTCCGGGCTTCGCCTCGGCGGCCATGCTCGGCTGCGCAGCGGGCCACGGGCGCGTACGGTTGCCGCTGCCGCCCCGCACGGCGATGCGCATGCGGAGCACATGCAGGCAATGGCCACTGGCATGGATCACGCCGCCATGGCCGCCATGCACGACGACGCTGCCGGCACCCATCATGGCGCCGGCAAGTGCAGCGCCTGCGCGGCCTGCTCGATCGGCGCCGCCATTGTCCCGGCTCCCCTGCCGGCGCTCGCGGTGCACGCGCCGCCGGCCTGGACGGTGCCCTTCGCCGACGGCGACGTGCCTTCGGTCGACCTGGCCCTGCCCGAACGACCTCCCCGCCTCCCCGTCGCCTGATTCTCCTGCCGTTCGCTCCGCCCGTGGCTGCGCTGTCAGCGCACGCGCGGCCGTACCAATCGTCTCACACGAGGATGTCATGACTTTCGCACGCACGCTTTTCCGCGTGGCCGCGCCCTGCCTGCTGGCGGCCGCTGCCCACGCCGCACCCGCCCAGCCGTCGATTCCAGCCGCCGCGGCCGACGCCCAGGTCCCCGCCGTCCGCTACGTCGACGCCGCCCGCTACCGCGCACCTGCCGCAGCCGCCGCCAGCCCGGATCGCGGCTGGCGCGAACAGAACCGCATCGTCGGGGCCACGAATTCGATGATGCTGACCATGGGCGGCGCGGGTCACGGCGATGCCCACGCCGGCCACGGCGCCGCTGCGCCGGCTCCGGCGTCCGCCCCCGGGCATGCCGGACACGGTTCGGCAGCCGCTCCCGACCCGCACGCCGGCCATGCTGCTGGCCCCTCCCCGGATCCCCATACCGCACACGGGGCTGCCCCCGCTCTTCCGGTCGCGGCAGCCGAGCCGCACGCCGGCCATCGCACGCACGCCATGCATGGAAGCGGCGCGGCGCATGGCGGCTGCGCCTGCTGCAAGGGGATGGCCGGCGCGGCCGCACCAAACGTCACTCCCGATCCGCATGCGGCCCATCGCATGGCCGCCGCGCACGAAGCTGCTTCCTGCGGTGGCTGCTGCAAGAAGGCCGGGCCAGTTGAAGTACTGGCGGCCCTGAACGCGGCCGCACCGCCATCGTGCATGGCTGGTCAAGCTGCCGGCGCTTCGAACGGATGCTGCGCAGACGGTTGCTGCAAGCCCGATTGCTGCCAGTCCGGCTGCTGCGCTGGCAAAGACATGGCGAGCGCGTCGACATGCTCGCCGGCCGCTGGCGGCGCACATGCCCATGGAGCGCAGCCGTGACGCGCGCGGCGCTTTCCACGCTCGTCGGCGCCCTGCTGCTGGCCGGCTGCGCCAGCGTGACGCCCGACGGCGGCTTCGACACCGTTGCCGACGCCGCGCGCACGCGCGCCAACCTGCAGCCGGTCCTGGCGCGCAACCCGGCCGACGAGCGGCAAGTGGCCGACACGGTGCGGGCACTGCTGGCACGGCCGCTCGACCAGGATGCCGCCGTGCGCATCGCCCTCCTGAACCATCCGGGCCTGCAGGCGAGCTACTGGAAGGTCGGCATCGCCCAGGCCGAGCTGGCGCAGGCGGCGCGGCTGCAGAATCCCTCCTTCGGGTTCAAGCGCCTGGCTGGCGGCGGGGTCGTCGACATCGAACGCTCGCTCAGCTTTGGCCTGCTGGAGGCATTGACCCTGCCGCTGTCGACGCGCATGGAAAGGCGGCGCTTCGAGGAAGCCAAGCTGGCGGTCGGCCTGGAAATCGAAAAACACGCCTATGAAACCCGGCGCGCCTGGGTCGAGGCGGTGGCCGCGCGCCAGCGAAGAAGACTATGCGCGCCGGGTGAATGCCGCGGCCGACGCCAGTGCCGAGCTGATGGGGCGGATGGCACGCTCCGGCAATGCCAGTCAACTCGACGAAGCGCGCGAGCAGGTGTTCTATGCCGAAGCCAGCGCGAGCCTGACCCGCCCGCCAGGGAAGCCGTCGCCGCGCGCGAAGCGCTGACGCGGCAGCTGGGCATGTGGGGTCAGGACACCTCCTTCACCCTGCCCGAGCGCCTGCCCGACCTGCCGGCGGCGCCGCTCGATCCCCGGAACCCGAGCGCCTGGCACTGTCACGCCGGCTCGACGTGCAGGCCGCGCGCGAGGCAAGCGCCAGCCTGGCCGCCAGCCTGGGCTTGACGCGCACCACGCGCTTCGTGAACGTGCTCGACTTGGGCGTCGAGACCAAACGCGAAACCGGCGAGCCACGCGCACGCGGCTACGAGATCGCGCTGGAACTGCCGCTGTTCGACTGGGGCGGCGCACGCGTGGCGCGGGCCGAAGCCCTCTACATGCAGTCGCTGCGCCAGGTCGCCGACACCGCGGTGAGGGCGCGCAGCCAGGCGCGCGAGCGCTACCGGGCTATCGCGCCGCCTGGGACCTGGCGCGCCACTACCGCGACGCCGTCCTGCCGCTCAGGAAGCAGATCTCGCACGAGACCCTGCTGCGCTATAACGGCATGCTCGCCAGTACATTCGAACTGCTGGCCGATGCACGCGAGCAGGCCGGCGCCGTCAACGCCTACATCGGTGCGCTGGAGGGCTACTGGCGCGCCGAGGCCGACCTCGAGGAGGCGCTCGGCGGGCCGCTCGGGCCGGCGATGGCTGCCCCGCCTGCGCCTGCCGCCCCGACCACCCAACATTCGCACGACAAGGAACACGCACAATGACATCACGTCGCACATTCCTCGGCGGCGCCGCCGCGCTGGTGGGCGCCGCCCAGGTCAGCAAGGCCGGCGCCGCCACGCTGCCGGAAGCCCCGACCCAGGCGTCCGGCGCCACCGCCGCGCCGCTGGCGCCGCCCAATGGCCGTCCCTACAACCCGGTCGTCACCCTCAACGGCTGGACCCTGCCCTGGCGCATGAAGGACGGCGTCAAGGAATTCCACCTGGTGGCCGAACCCGTCGTGCGCGAACTCGCACCCGGCATGCAGGCCAACCTGTGGGGCTACAACGGCCAGAGCCCGGGCCCGACGATCGAAGTGGTCGAGGGCGACCGGGTGCGCATTTTTGTTACCAACAAGCTGCCCGAGCACACCAGCATCCACTGGCATGGCCAGATCCTGCCCTGCGGGATGGATGGGGTTACCGGTCTCACCCAGCCCGGCATCGCACCCGGCAAGACCTTCGTCTACGAATTCGTCGCGCGCCATGCCGGCACCTTCATGTACCACCCGCATGCGGATGAAATGCAGCAGATGGCAATGGGGATGATGGGTTTCTGGGTCACGCATCCGAAGGACATCCGCCAGCATGCGGTCGGGCGCGATTACGTGATGCTGCTGGGCGCCTACGACATCGAGCCGGGCAGCTACACGCCACGCACCAACACCATGCTCGACTTTAACCTGTGGACCTTCAACAGCCGTGTCTTCCCCGGCATCGACCCGCTCGTGGCCACTTTGGGCGAGCGGGTCCGCATCCGCGTCGGCAACCTGACGATGACGAACCACCCGATCCACCTGCACGGGCACCGCTTCGAGGTCGCCGGCACCGACGGCGGCTGGGTGCGGCCCGAGGCGCGCTGGCCGGAGGTGAGCGTGGACATCGGTGTCGGCCAGATGCGCGCCATCGAGTTCGTGGCCGACAACCCGGGCGACTGGGCCTTCCACTGCCACAAGTCGCACCACACGATGAACGCCATGGGGCACGACGTGCCGAACCTGATCGGCGTCGACCACCGCGGCGTGGCGAAGAAGATCAACGACCTGATCCCGGGCTACATGGTGATGGGCGAAAAAGGCGGCTCGATGGGCGACATGAAGATGCCGCTGCCGGAAAACACGCTGCCGATGATGAGCGGGCGCGGGCCCTTCGGCAACCTGGAAATGGGCGGGATGTTCACGACGCTGAAGGTGCGCCAGGGCCTGGCGCGCGGAGACTACCGCGACCCGGGCTGGTACCAGCATCCCGCCGGGACCGTCGCGCGCGAGTGGACCGGGGAACTGCCGCCGGCGCCGCAAGCGCCTGGAAACGGCCAGGCCGCCCCGACTGGCGCGGTGTCAGTACGCAAGCCTGTGAAGCACAGCCACGGGTGACGGGAGTCGCGCGGCCTGCTTACCGGTGTTGAACGCGTGGACGGCTCTTCCGGTACAGGTGCGCATGCAGTACCACGGAGCCGTCCACCCTACGCCGCCGAGCGCGCCGTCACTGGATAGCCGGCCGCGTCGATCGCCGCCGCGATGCGCTCCAGGTCGGCCGCGCTGTCGATGCGTACCTTCTTCGATTGCAGGTCGACCGCGACCTGCGCCCCGCTGTCGATCTCCTGCACGGTTTTCGTCACGCGGCTCACGCAGTGGCCGCAGCTCATGCCTTCGACGGTCAGTTCATACATGCTCTGTTCTCCTTTGGTTTGGGGCGCTTCGGCCCCCGTGGTGACTGGTAGCTGGACGGCGGCCGGGCGCCAGCGGCGCAGCAGCAAGGCGTTGCTCACGACGCTGACCGAACTGAATGCCATGGCGGCGCCGGCCAGCATCGGGTTGAGCAGGCCAAAGGCCGCCAGCGGGATGCCGACGACATTGTAGGCAAAGGCCCAGCCCAGGTTCTGGCGGATCTTGCGGTAGGTCTGCTGCGACATCACAATGGCGTCCATCACGAGGCGTGGATCGGGACGCATCAGCGTGATGCCGGCCGTGTGCATGGCCACGTCCAGCCCACCCATGGCGATGCCGACATGGGCCGCGGCGAGCGCCGGTGCATCGTTGATGCCGTCGCCGACCATGGCGACGGTCGCTCCGCGCATCATTGCCGCACGCACCGCCTCGGCTTTCTCTTCCGGCAGCACGCCGGCCTGGTAGTGCGTGATGCCGAGCGCCTCCGCCACCGCGCGCGCCGCGCCCTCATTGTCGCCCGTTAGCATGATGACGCGCACACCCCTTGCCTGCAGGCTCGATACCGCCTGCGCGGCACCTTCCCTGATCTCGTCGCCAAAGGCGATGAGGCCCAGCACGCCGGCCTTGCCGGTGGCGTCCCGCGCGCGCGAGCCAGGACACGCTGCGGCCGAGTTCTTCGTGCCGGCGGGCGCTATCGCGCAGGCCATCGGTCGCCGCGCCCAACTCGGTCATCAGGCGTTCGCTGCCCAGCCAGACGGTCGCGCCCTCGACTTCCGCCCGCACCCCGCGCCCCGGCAGCGCCTGCGCCTCAAGCGCGTCGGGCGATGCCGCACCCGCCGCGCGTGCATGCTCGGTCACCGCCTGCGCCAGCGGATGCTCGCTGTGGCGCTGCACGGCCCAGGCCAGCGCCAGCAGGCGCGCGGAGTCGTCGCCTTCGAGGGCGAGCACGCGCGGCCGCCCCCTGGTCAAGGTGCCGGTCTTGTCGAACACCACCGTGTCCACCGCGTGCGCCAGCTCGAGCGCTTCGGCATCGCGGATCAGGATGCCGTGGCGGGCGGCGGCGCCGGTGCCGACCATGATCGCGGTCGGCGTGGCCAGCCCGAGCGCACAGGGACAGGCAATCACCTGCACCGCCACCGCGTGCAGCAGCGCCGCCTGCCAGTCGCCGGTGGCCATGCCCCAGCCGAGGAAGGCTACGAGCGAGACCAGCAGCACGATGGGGACGAACACCGCGCTGACGCGGTCCACCAGGCGCTGCACCGGCGCCTTGACCGCCTGGGCATCCTCGACCTGGCGGATGATCCGCGCCAGCATGGTATCGGCACCGACGGCGCCCACCTCGACCAGCAGCACGCCGTCGGCATTGATCGCGCCGCCCGCTACCTTGTCGCCGGGCGCCTTCGGCACTGGCAGGCTTTCGCCGGTCAGCAGCGACTCGTCGACGGCGCTGCGGCCTTCGAGCACGCGGCCGTCGGCGGCAATCCGGGCGCCCGGGGGCACCACCAACCGGTCGCCTACGCGCAGCGCGTCGATGGGAACGGGCTCGTCGCCGCCCGGACGCCGCACGATCGCCTGGAGCGGGCGCAGCGCCTCGAGCGCGCGGATGGCCTCGACCGTCTGGCCCTTGGCGCGGCGTTCCAGCCACTTGCCGAGCAGGACGAGCGTGATGACGACAGCGGAGGACTCGAAATACAGGTGCGGGGCGCCATGGCCGGGATGTGGATCGGCCAGCAGCAGGTAGACCGACAGCCCGTACGCGGCGCTGGTGCCCAGCGCCACCAGCAGGTCCATGTTGCCGCTGCCGGCACGCAGTGCCTTCCAGCCGGCGCGGTAGAAACGCGCGCCCAGCCAGAACTGCACAGGCGTGGCCAGCAGCCATTGGAGGATGCCGGGCAGGCTCCACTCGAGGTCGAGCAGGCCGCCCAGCATCGGCAGCAGCAGCGGCAGGGTCAGCAGCGCGCTCGCGGCGACGGGCCACCACCGCGCAACAGCATGGCGGACCGGTGCGGCCGCTCCCGTTGCGGCCGGAGGAGCACCGCGTGCCGGCGCGGGCGTGGCGTCGTAGCCGGCCGCGCGTACGGCCGCGAGGACGGCCTCGGGTGCGGCGCTGCCACGCACGGTCGCGCGTTCGGTCGCCAGGTTGACGGCAGCGTCGGTCACGCCCGGCAGCGCGCGCAGGGCTTTTTCGACACGCGCGACACATGAAGCGCATGTCATGCCGGAAATATCAAAGCTTGCCGCAGGGGCAGCCTCATGCTGGTGGGTGTTGTTTTCCATAGGTAATCTCCTTGCGATCCATCCAGCCTGGTCCTTCCCACGATGGGAAGGTCAAGCCAGACAGCCGGGTTTCTTGCGCCATTCGCTATCGCGAGCCGGCCAGGGGAACGCGGCCAGGCCGCGGAAATCGAAGAGATAACCCATCCGTATGCCGTCAACCTGGAGGATGCATGAAGCCCGTTATTCGCCATCATTTGCGCCATTGTATGGTCTTGGGCGCCTGCCTGCTGGCCAGCGCCTGCAGCAAGTTCGATGAAGACCAGGCCGAAGAGGCCGAAGTCGGCCTTGCCGAACAAAGCGCCGGCCCGACACCGTTCATCGCCAACGTCGCCCTGAAAATGAAGGACTTCGACGACCTCGACCGGATTGCATTCACCGTGGCGCCCAAGCCGGGAACGTTCTCGAAGCCGGTCGCCGTCACCTACACCCGCGCCTGGCTCGAACGCAACGGCGCCTGGCGCCCGGCGGACAAGCGGCTCGCCTTTGCCGTGTTCGGCCTGTACGCCGGGTACCAGAACGCCGTTTCCATCACCGCCACCTTCCACGACAATTCCACCCACGCCCTGCAGGTGGCGGTGGCCACGCCCGCGTACACGGGACCGGGGGCGCGCTACAGTACACCCCAGGTGCGCACCGCGCGCAGCGCGACAGCCGTGCCTGGCTTCGACTACATGATGCTGCAGAACGGCCTCGCCACGCCAGCCGTGCTCGACACCGACGGCAACCTGCGCTGGCTCGGCGCGCGCGCGGGCGACTCCCTGAGCTCGGTGTTCAAGCCCGATTCCTTCTACGTCGGTAGCCAGACGGCGCCCGAGCTCTTCCGCTTGAGGCTCGACGGCACCTACACCTCCGCCCGGCTCGCATCCGCGCGCTATACCAACTTCCACCACGACCTCGCGCTGGGCAAGTTTGGGCTTCTCGCCGAAGTCGACGCGCAGGATGGCGGCATTCGGAAGATCGAGTCCATCCTGGCCGAGGTCGGCCCGGGCGGCGAGGTACTGAAGGAATGGGACCTGAACGCCATCTTCCGTTCGACCATGCAGGCCGGCGGCGACGATCCGTCGAATTTCGTGCGCGACGGCGTCGACTGGTTCCACATGAATTCGGCGGTCTATGTCCCGGCCGACGATTCGCTCCTGATCTCCAGCCGCGAAAACTTCGTCGTCAAGCTCGATTACGCCAGCGGGCGCATCAAGTGGCTGCTGGGCGACACCAGCAAGCACTGGTATGTCGACTACCCTTCGCTACGCGCACTGGCGCTCAAGCTCAAGGCGGGCAAGCCGCCGGTCGGGCAGCACGCGCTGTCGATGGCATCGAACGGCGAGCTGCTGCTGTTCAATAACGGGCTGGGCAGCGCCAACCAGCCGCCGGGTACCGCGCCGGGCGTCACGCGCGACTACAGCACGCCTTCGCGCTACACCATCGATGAAACGGCGCGCACGGCCGCCGAGACCTGGGCCTATTCGCCGACACCGGCGATTTTTTCCGACATCTGTTCGAGCGTCTATGAAAGCGCGCCCGGCCACTTCCTCGTCACCTACTCGGTCGCCGCCGGCCGAACCGTCACCAAGCTGATCGGCGTGGACACCGCGGGCAAGGTCGCTTTCGACTTCGAGTATCCGGCGGAAGGATGTGCGGTCGCCTTCATCGGCGAGTCGATCAACTTTGCGAACCTGATCCTGAAGTAGGGGCAGTAGCGCCATGGCCGCCGGCACGGTGGCCGATAGCGGGGCCGCCGCTTCACCGGGCGGCCCTGCTGCCTTGCTGCCGTCCGCTCAGGGCGCGAGCGCGGCCATCGGCGCGATGACGTAGCGCATGTCGGCGCGGTCGCAGGCCACCGCGCCGGTGAGGAGGAAGCTGTCGCGGCCGAGACGCGGCGCGTCCCCGCCAGCGCCAAGGAAGCTGGGGCCGACGCTGCTCCGGCACAGCACCAGCTGCACTTCGAATTCGACGCAAGGCGGCGCCAGCACCCGCAGGATCGCCCGCAGCGTCGCGGCCGACTCGCCGCTGGGCAGGAAGCGCTCGAATGCGGCACGCCGCAAGGGGCCGATGCGCAGGCGCGCGCGCAGGTCGGGACGCCAGCTGCGCTCGCCGAGCGCGGTGTCCTGGCCCAGCAGCGCGTGTGTCCCCAGCGCTTTGTTCCGCCGGCAGCAGTCGGCTCCAGTGGCCCACGGCTTCCTCGAGTGCGATGGCGACCCCGAAGTAACTCGCCAGCACCCGCTCGAGCACCACACCCGACACGGGGCGTCCCTGCAGCAGGCCGGCGAAGTGCGCCACCAGGTCGGCGGGTACCGCGGGCGCGGCGACCTCACCGGCCTCCGGCGCGGGCACGCTGCCGGCCAGGGCGCGGCTGTCGTCCGGGAATCCCGCCAGTGCCAGCAGCAAGGGCCGCAGGCGCTCCGCGCCGCCCGCAGGCGCCAGTTCGATGCGATGCTTGAACCAGGCCTCGTAAAGAGCGCCAGCATGCGCCCCGACAGCATGTCGAGAAAGGCGCGCGGCGCCTCGTCATCGTGCCCGGCCTGCCAGGCAGCGATGCGCTCGGTTACATGGGCCGGCAGGCTGCCCCCAGGTGCCCAGCAGGCCCATGAAGGCAGGCGTCATGCGCAGGCGCGGCGGCGCCGGCTCGCCAGCATCGTCCACACCAACGAGGCTGGTCCCGGACTCGCATACCGGGGGCCTCGATCTGCGCCGGCGGAAAGCCCCAGGCGCAGGCTGTTTTCGAAGCGCAGGTGCTCGCGCAAGGCGGCCTCGGGCGCCACGCCTTGCCGCGCCAGCCAGGCCAGCAGCACGCGCACGGCCTGCACGAATTCGAACTCGTGGGGCGCGGCGAGCAGGCGCTCGATCACGGCCGCAGCGTTTCGCCGGTGCGCGGGGCGCATGCGAGGATCTCCTCTCCAGTCTGGCTCGAGACGATCTGGAGCCGGCTGAAACAGTTCAGCTGCCGGTTCAGGCCGAAATAGCGGTCCATTACCTGGGCAAACACGTACAGGCCGCTGCCCACGAAAGCGCGTTCGTCGACGCGCATGCGGATCCCCACGCCCGGCATCAGTGATGCCACGGGACGGGTAGGCAACCAGGCGCGCACGGTGCCGTGTTCCAGTGCCCCGATGCCGGCGATCTGCCGGCGTGCGACGGGCGAGCGGGCCAGGTCGTAGAGCGCGAGCATGCGCTGCAGCTCCGGCAGGCTCGCCGTGCTCAAGCCCGCGTGGTTCAGCGACAGGTGGGCAATCAGGCGCCAGTGCGCGCCGTGGCCGCTGCCGAAACGGTAGCTCGGCGTCGGCCTGCGCAACAGGCGCAGCGGCAGGCTGCCCGAGGCGGCCTCGGCCACCAGGTCGCCGCCGGGCAGGCCGTGGGCCAGCTGTGAAGGCAGGTCGCGGTTGGTACAGGTCAGCTCGGTCGATATGGTGGCGCCGGCCGCATCGCCCGGATTGAAATCCGCGTCCAGCAGGGCCAGGCGCATCTCGTGGCCGGGACTGACCCCGGCCAGCGCCTCGTCGCGCCGGGCGACCCAGAAGTGGCCGTGATCGCCTCCCTGGCCATGGCGCAGCGCGTAGAGCGGCGCAAACTCGGTCGTGATGCTGGCGCCGCGCAGTTCGCGCACCGGGAAACCCGGTCGATGCTGTGGATGTCGAAGGCTGCCGCGTGCGCCGCATCGGCCGCCAGCGGGTACTCGGCGCGCGTATGCGACAGCTGGATCGGGTCGCCGCCCTTGCGGAACAGGTTCACCACCGGCGTGCAGCCCAGCAGCAGGTTGGCAGGCGACAGCGCCGACAGCATGCGCGCCGCGTCGGAATCGAGGGGCAGTCCGGACAGCGCCAGGTGCACGGTGAAGCGCGTGCAGCCGGGCGCCAGCAGGTGCGCCGCCTGTTCCAGGTCGATGTCGATGAAGTTGAATTTTTCGGGATAGCTGAAGTATTCGGTCAGCAGGCCGAAGGCCGGATGCGAGCGCTGCGGCAATGGCAGCAGTGCCTCGTCCTGGCCGAACCCCGCCAGCCGCAGCGGTACCGCATCGAGCGCCAGCCATGGCCCGTCCGCGCCTTGCACCCAGGCCTGGCTGGCGCGCATGCACAGGGTGTCGACCAGGACCGCGCGCAGCGACGGGTCGCCCTCGACGAACACGCGTATCGGCGCCAGGCCGCGCGCGCACAGTTCGCGCAGCGAACCTTTCATCTCGAAGCCGACGGCGATGAAGGCGTTCGCGCCACGAGGCAGACGCGCCCCGGCCGCGCCACCATGGACGCTGAAGGACGCCTGCACGATGCGCAGCGGGCCCGCCAGCACCGGATAGACGGTACGGAACTGGCAGACCGTGCCCCCCACCGGATGACTGCGCAGCGAAGTTCCCCGCGCGATGAGCGAGAAAGCGTCCGCGCCAGGGGCCAGCAGCTGCGCCACCGAATAGGAGGGCAACGGGCGCAGGTAATGGGGATACAGGCTCTCGAGCAGCGACTCGGTGAACTTCGGGTAGTCGTCGTCGAGGCGCTTGTGAATGCGCGCGCTCAGGAGCGCCACCGACTGGATCAGGCGCGCGACGCTCGGGTCTTCGTAGCTTTCGCCGGCCAGGTGCAGGTCGCTTGCCGGCTTCGGGAAGCGCTTGCGGAACTCGCGCGCGTAGCCGCCAAACACGCCGAGCTCCTCCTCGAAATACCGTAGCAGCTCATCCATTTCTCCTCCACGCGTCCGGGACCGAAATCCATGCTCCCATCGCGGCCGGCCCTTGGCGTTGACAAGCAGCAAGAATGCACGTCCCGATCCCGGCATGCGTACCTGCCGGCACCGGCATGGCCCCGCTGCTTGCCCATGGCGGGCGCACACTGCAGGGCGGGCGCCGCCTTCCGGCCGCACCGTGGTAAATTTTCCAATAATTATCAAACAGATGCGCCACCGGCAAGGTGGCGGCGTCCTGCCCAATCGATGACTTTCGCCAGCGACCAGAAACCCGACCAGCAAGACCTTGCTCCCACTTCCCGCCGCATGCTCGCACTGCGCGACCGGGTGTTCGCCCGCTGGGAAGAGCGCGTGCGCGCCGCCATCGGGGAAGCCGATGCGCTGCGCCATCCGGTACTGGTCGATACGCTGCCGGCCTTCTACGACAACATCTGCGAGGCGGTGACGCCCGGCTATCCGCGCGCGGACGCGGTGGCGGGCGCCACGATCGCGGCCGAACATGGCGGCGAGCGCGCACGCCTGTCCGCCTACGACCACGAGGCGCTGATCGGCGAATACCAGATCCTGCGCAGTGTCATCCTCGAGGTGCTGCAGGAGGACGGCGCCACGCTGACGCTCAGGGAAACCGCGGCCATCCACCACGCGATCGATGGCGGCATCAGGATGCGGTCAACGCCTTCACCCGGTGCACAGCGCCCTGCGCGAGCGCTTCCTCGCGGCGCTGACGCACGACCTGCGCAATCCGCTCAATGCCGCCGCGCTGGCCGCCGAACTCATCGTACGCAACGCCGACCCCGCGCGGACCAGCGAATTCGCCGACAAGGTACTGAGCAACATCCGGCGCGCCGATGGCCTGATCCGCGAATTGCTCGACTCGATGCTGTTCCACGGTAACGGACGCCCCGAGCTGGAGCTGACACGCTTCGACATCGGCGAGGTCGTGAGCGAAGTGTGCCGCGATGCCGCCCTCACCCGCGATCACCACATCGAAACGGACGGCGAACCGGTGCTCGGCTGGTGGTCGCGCCCGGCGCTCAAGCGCGCGCTCGAGAACATGGTCGGCAATGCGGTGAAATACGGCAGTCCGGGAACCACCATCCGCATCAGGGTCCGGTCCGTCGACGAGCGCCTGCTGCTGTCGGTCCACAATGAAGGCAACCCGATTCCGGTCGAGGACCAGGAATCGATTTTCCAGATGTTCCGCCGTGCCCAGTCGGCCCGGGCCGGCGAGCAGAAAGGCTGGGGCATCGGCCTGCCATATGTGCGCGGCGTGGCCGAGAGCCATGGCGGCAGCATCGCGCTCGACAGTGCGCGCGAGCGCGGCACCACCTTCCTGATCGACATCCCCATCGATGCGCGCCCGTTTCGCGATGCGCCCACGCTTGCCTGAACACGCGGGCGAGCGCTGCTGGCGACAGGCACCTTTGATCTAGATCAAAGGTGCCTGCACCGACCGACGCAAACTTTCCGATCCACGCCGGTTCATGTCTGCCAGATGCCTTCGCCGCACATGCCCGCGGCGCCCCATGTCGCCGCCCATGCCTTGCGCCGTGCACGCAAGCTGCTGTTCGCGCGCCTGCACGGGCTCTTCCAGCAACCGGAGGCGGCATTCGTGCGCGGCTTCGCGGGGGTGGTCGCCATCATCGAGGCCGAGCTGGCGCATGAGGAAGCCGTTATCGAGATGCTGGGCCTGGACTGCCTGCAGGCGCGGCGCGCCGACAACGCCTTCCTGCTCGGCGCGCTGCACGCGATCGAAACCCGCGTCGAGGCCGGCGATGCCGAACTCGGCCGCACAGCGATGGCCGCCTGCGCCGATCTGCTGTCGCTGCACCGCCTGACCACCGATCTCGCGGTGGCCCAGGCGCGCCCGTTGCCGGGGCGCGCCAGCCGCATGCGGACGAGCGGGCGCCAGCACCGTCCGCGCTGAGCTCGCGCCCTTCCTGTACATCTCCGGCGCCTTTGCCGTTCCCAGCGCCCGCGCCCGGCAGTCCTTGGGAGCGACCGGCAGTGACGTCGAAATAACAACATCTTGACGAAATTTTGTCGGCGCAGTCCTACAATTTTACCGTATTTACATTAGACTGGATTTCGCATCCAGTACTTCCAGTTCGACTGCATACAGACTGTGGGACCGCTTCGGCCTGCCAGCAGCGCCAGTGCGGCATCGATGGCTCAAGCTGCGTTGCGCCCCCGGCGCCAGCCGGGAAACGCAACCAGAGGCAAAGGAAGCGTGATGAAACTCCGTGGCGACCGGTTCGTTTGTTCCATCCTGTTCGGATTTCCCCTCATGTTCTTGCCCGGGTGCGCATCGATCCAGCCTCCGGCGGAAACGATCTCGGCCAGCACCGTGGCCGAACTGCAGCGCTCCTTCGACAGCTCCCTGAAAGACATCAACGCGGCGCTGTCCGCCCCGCAGGCGGCTCGTTCGGATGCGACCGTCGTGCGCAATTTCATCGAGACCGGCATGGCCATGGCCGATATCGGGTGCAAGGCGTATTTCCGCAACCTTGGCCTGGCCGCGCAGCGCTATGCCTTCGGCCGCAAGGAGCTGGGCCTGACCGGCGGCCTGGTCGCGGGCCTGCAAGGCGTGACCGGGGTCTCCGCAAAGGCGATTGCGATTACGTCCAGCATGTTCTCGTTTGGCAGCGCCTCGACCGAATCCTATGCGGACGTGTTCCTGTTTTCGCCCGACATCAGCGGCATCCAGGACCTGGTCGAGGGTGCCCAAACTACCTATCGCGCGGCCATGCCGCCGGTGACGGCGATGAGCTATGGCGCGGCGGTCGGCATCCTGCGCGACTACGACAAGCTGTGCGAGGTACAAACGATCCGCCGCCTGGTCAACGAGTCGGTCGGCACCGCCAGGTTTGTCGCCTCGACCACGGGCGAGGAACTGCTGTCGGCCGCCGACCGCTTTGCAATCGCCCGTGCCATCGGCGAGCCGACCGTGACAACCGAACAGGTCGCCCTGATCTACTGGCTGGTGTTGGGCGCACCCACCCCGGCGGAGCAGGCGCTGCTGGCGAAGAACCTGCAGGGGCTGGCGCTGTTCGTCGGCAGCGATGGCAAGCTCAAGCCGCTGTCGCCGGAAGACAGGGACCGGATCAAGCGCGTACTGGCGCCGATCGTCGAGCGCGGCGAGGCGAAGCTGGCGGCACTCGTGGCCAGCCTGCGCAATGCCGGCGCAGGCGGTGCCGGTTCGGGAACCGAAGAAACGCCGGAACGCAACGGCGGCGGCCTGCCTTCCGTTCCCCGGACCGGCCCGTGGCCGGCGGCAGCATTTCCATCAAGGTCCATCGTTAACGGCCAACGGCGAGGTGGCTCGTATGTCGACGCGTCGTTCCGGGTTCGGTGGAGGCGGCTGGCGCCGGGCCTGCGCCGCCCTCGCCCCGGTTGTGCTGCAGCTGGGCGCCCTGGCCCAGGGTCCGTCCCACGACGACGATCGCCTGAACCTGCGTTTCGAGGGTGGCAACCTCGAGCAGAACACCGCGGAAGTGACCGGCGCACTGGTGGACCGCGGCCTGTTGCGCATGGAGGCTTTCCTCAACAAGTCGGCGAAGAATCCCGCCGAACTCATCGAGGCTGAACTCGGCTGGCCCAAAGGCGTCGTCACCGACCTGTTGAGCCTATCGCTGTGCAGGCGCAACGGCCACATCTGTTCCGTCGTCAAGGGCCGGGCAAGCTGGCGCATGCAGAAGCTGCCCTGGTCGACCACGGTCTCGCCGGAGGAGTTCAGCTGCGACGACGCCAGCCTGCCACGCTACATCATCTGCCTGCCCGAGGTGCCGATCAAGTCCTACCTGGCCGGCAAGCGCGTGGTCGCGAACCCCGAGCTCGACAACATTCCCCTGAAGGTCACCAGGGACCTGCGCGGATGCGACGTCTTCGATGCCCGGTGCAAGCGCGTCATCGAACGGCTCAATCCCGGCGGCAAGCCGGAACTGCGGGACGGCGTGACCACCATGATGCTCCCGGCGAAGTCGATCCAGATCCACATCCGCGACAACCCCGCCAGACGCAAGGAAATCGAAAACGTCTTCAACACTGTCGTCGACGCCATTCGCGCGCGCAACGGCTTGTCCGGCTTGAGCTCCGACATGCGCGCCACCGTGCCCATCCACCTGAAGCAGCAGAGTGCCCCGCCGTCCGCGCGCCCAGCGGCAGCGGCAGCGGCGCGGGCCCTGCGCCCAACCCCTTGCAGGTAATGAACTACGTGCGCGGCCCGCAGCGCGTGATGCCAAATAAGCCCCTTGGCGTCGGGGTCTGGGATGGCTATGCCGACAAAGCGCACTGTGTGTTCAAGCGCGGCGGCCAGAGCGCCATCGTCCTCTACACGCCCCTGCCGATCGATGTATCGAAAATGGGCAAGGTACCGTCCTCGCCCACGTGCGGCAGCTTGCGCAATTTTCTGAGCGACGCCTTCGATCACGCGACCTTTGTCTCGAGCCTGATCGTCGGCAAGAGCACGCCGCCTTTCGTCGTCGGTGCCGCGCCCGATGCCGTGATCTGGCAGGTCGAGCATGTGGGGGATAACCTCAACAAGGACCTGTTCGTGACCGAGGCCGACAAGATCGGCATGCCTGACGTGCGCGTCGTCAATATCAGCCAGGCCTATGAAGCGAAGGAGGACGGCATCAAGACCCAGCTGGCCCATGTGATCTCGCCGGTCGAAGGCTATGGCCACCGGGTCGTGTTCGTGGCCGCGGCGGGCAACGAAGGAACCGACTTCAACAAACAGGGCGTCGCATGCCGGGTCATACCGGCATGCTGGTCGAACGAGGGCGAGGGTGCGAATGCGGTCATCAGTGTCGTTGCTCTCGATGCCGGCGGGCGCAGGCTGCTCGGCTCTTCCAATTCCGGCATCCAGTTCGACGTCGCGGCGGTGGGCGATACCACCGGCGCCGTGTTCGGGGGCGGCTACGCCCGCTACGCCGGCACCTCGTTCGCCGCGCCCTACGTGTCCGCCCTGGCGGCCCTCCTGTTCGAGCGCGTCGAGCGCGATACGGCCAAGATCGACGCCAGGCGGATCAAGCACCGGATCCTCTTCACATCCACCTTCATCGACGGGCTCGAGAGCAAGATGCGCTTTGGCCGGATCGACTTTGCCAGGGCACTCGATTTCAGCCAGGATGTGCTGCGCCTGCGTCCCGGCACCTGCCCGAGGGGCAATTGCATACTGCGTGGCGACGCCAGCCCGAGCACCTCGGTGAACATTTCCTATGCCCTCGACGAACAGGGCAACACGGTCAACGGCCTGTCGCTGGTCATGCGCGACGTGAAGCGCCTGCAGGCCACCAGGCTGCCGAACGGAGAGCAGCGCTTCTGGGTTGTGGTGCGCAAGAACAAGGTCCTCAAGCGCTACAGCGCAGCGATGTTCAGCGACACCTACATTTCGTTCACCGGCCTGCCCAAGGTGGCCGTAGCCGATGTCGAGGACTACACGGCTTGTTCCTTCACCAAAGGCTGCGATGGAGACCTCCTGCCATGAAAAGAACCCTTGCCGCGCTGCTCTGCCTGTTCATGCTGGCCTCGACTGTCACGACGGCGAGCGGCCGCGAACCGAGCTTCGAACAGCGCCATCCGCTCGGTCTGACGGCCACCTACAGCGACTACGGCGGCACCGTGTGGTGGCGCAGCGCGCCCATCAAGGCAAACGACGCCAGCTTCATCCGGCTGAAGTTCACAAGCTTGCGCAATCCCCGCAAGGAGACCGCATTCATCGTAGTGCGCGACGAAGCCGGCAATGAACTGCAACGCCTGTCCTTGCTGGACGTGGATCCCGAGCGGCCGCTGGTCACCATGCGCTTCCAGGCAAGCGAGGTCAGCGCATATGTCGAAGCGCCGGCGCGGCCGCGCGCGCTGCGGCTCACCTTGTCCGACTATTTCACCGACAGCGGCAGGGATCCGCGGCCGCTGTCGATCGGCGCCGTCGACCAGCCCTGGGCCAGCATTGCCGACTTGGATAAAGCGGCGCCGGCCCAGCAGCGCGCACGGGGCGTGGTCAAGCTCCTGTTCACCTCCGACATGTCTTCCTGCACTGGTTTCCTGGTGGCGCCGGGCAAGATCATGACCAACCACCACTGCATCGAAGCGTCGTCCGCGTTCAGCCGCAGCGGAAAGTCGTGCGCCGACGTCGACATCCTGCTCGATTACCTGAGCGACACCAGGCCGCCAGTGACGCTGCGCTGCCTGGATGCGAAAACCTACAAGACACCGGACATCACCGTGCTCAGGGTCGCCCCTGCCGACCTGCCCCTGCTGGCCGGGCGGCCCGTGGCACGCTTCGCCGACGTCAATGCGGCCCTGCCCGTCAAGGTCGAGCTCATCCATCACCCCGGCGGCCTGCCGATGATGCTGTCGCGCGACTGCCAGGCCGTGGACAACAAAGCGACGGCCGCGAACCTGCGGCATACCTGCCATACCGCGGGCGGCAGCTCCGGATCGCCCCTGTTCGACGCGAGCGGCCGCGTCGTCGGTGTACAGGTGAAGGGCTTCCCGAATATCACCATGAGCGAATACACCCGGCGCCTGACTGCGGGCGAGAAGTTCTACAACACGGCGGTCGATGTCAAACGGATGCAGCAAGTACTCGAGGAGCTCGACAAATGAATTGTCTGAACATCATCCTGAAAAGCCAACTGAACCGTTCACTGTGGCTCCTGTCCGCCCTGCTCTGCCTTGGCGACGCGCGCGGCCCCGGCCGCGGCACCGACAACCGGCGACCCGCGCGGCACGGTGATCAAGACCTCCCGCGCGGCAGCGGTGCGCAGCAGCTGGGCATTACCCAGCACACGCCGGAGGCGCCGGCGGTCGGCCCGACCGGCCTGGTCGAGTCCGGGAACGAGGGCGTGTTGATCTGGACGCAGTCAACGCCCGCGTCCTGCGCGTCTCGCCCACGGGCAAGGCCGAACTGGCCGCGCCGCTGCGTCCACACAGCCTGGCGCAAGACATCGTCCGCCAGGGGCGGGCCGTGTACGTGCTGGAAGACAAGCCCGTGTATGTGGGCAGCGACACGGGCGCCGGCAAGCTGCTCGACCGAGCGTCGACGGAAGCGAGCTCCGCGCCCGCGGCCGCCGCCACCGCCATGTTCGAGGCGAACGGCGCGGTCTGGAGGACAGCATCGGCGAGACCGACGGCACCCCGGAAAACAGCGGCGGCACACCCGGCACCGGGCGCTGGCTGCGCGCCGCGTCAGGCGAGGGCCAACCGGATGAATACCGCACCGTGCGCGGCGACGACGGCAAAGTGCGCGTGGAAGTGCGCAGGGGGGAGCCGCCACGCATGACGCGCCTGCCCATCGCCATTGCGCCCGCTCTGCTGGGCTCGGTTGCCCTGCTGGGGACGGATGAGGATGGACGCTTTTATGTGCGTGCCGAGCAGTTCGCGCAGCAGCAAGGCGTGGGCCGGGCGAAGGTGTGGGTATTGCGCTATGCACGCGACGGCAGCTTCGACGGCGGCTACGACGTTCCCGACGAATTCCTCGAGCTCGTGCCAAACCGCTACCTGGCCCTGTCGCGCACGGGCACGCTGTACTTCATGGAATCGCACCCCGATCGCACGCGGCTGTGGTCGCTCAACCCCTTCCCGCACGCGCAGTTCGCACGGCGCCAGGAGGAAACGATACGGCGCATCGCCGCCCAGCAGGGTCCAATCCGCTCGAGCGGTGACGCCCGCGAGCGCGACCGGGCCCAGGGAGTCGACCGGCGCCGGCCTGACCCGCGCCGCCATCCTGTCGACCGCGGAAGCCTACCGCACCGCGCAGTGGCAGGTCACTTCCGCCAACTACCGGCCAGACGCCGTCTCCGCCTGCGTACCCGCCCGCGGCAAGCGCTGGTTGAGGCCGGCCTACCTCGAGGGCCAGCTGGGCAAGCGCGTTACCGGTATCCCCTACAACTGGGGCGGCTACATCACAATCGCCGCGTTCATGCAGCGCACCGCCGAGGGCTATGCAGGGGGCAATATCTGTACGTGCAGGAAGGGCGACTGCGTCGACCGCCGCGCCGCCGGGGTCGACTGCTCGGGCTTTGTCTCGCAGACCTGGAATGTCAAACGCCGTACGACGGCACGCCTGAAGGAAGTAGCCCGCCCACTTCCCTCCTACGCGGAACTCAGGCCCGGAGATGCGATGAACAAGCCTGGCAGCCACGTGCGACTGTTCGTCTCGCTCAGCCCGACGGGAAACGGCTCGATCCGGGCTTACGAGGCCTCGACCAGTTGCGGCCGTGTGTGCCTGCGCGATTTCTCGACCAGGCAGCTCGAGGGCTATTTGCCGCTGGGGGCGCCGGTGAAGGAATGAGGCTGGCGGGTAGAATAACTGCCGCAGGAAAGAAAAAAGCCACCTTGCGGTGGCTTTTATCTTTGAAACTCTGGCGGAGACGGTGGGATTCGAACCCACGATACGGGTATAAGCCATATGCATCCTTAGCAGGGATGTGCCTTCGGCCACTCGGCCACGTCTCCAATCAACTCCAGCAGACTGCGCTAGCGCTGAGTGCAAGCATCTTAATCGCCGGTGCCGGATTGGTCAAGGCGCACGGCGGAAAATATGGGAAAAAGTTAAGCTTTCTCCAGGCCAAACGCTTTATGCAGGGCGCGTACGGCCAGTTCCATGTATTTCTCGTCGATCAGCACCGAAATCTTGATCTCGGAAGTCGAGATCATCATGATGTTGATGCCCTCTTCCGCCAGCGTGCGGAACATTTCCGAGGCGACGCCGACATGGCTGCGCATGCCCACGCCGACGGCCGAGACCTTCGACACTTTCGCGTCGCCGACCAGGCGGGTGTAGCCGAGCTGTTCGCGCTGGGCTTCGAGCACCGACATGGCGCGCTGGTAGTCGTTGCGCGAGACCGTGAAGGTGAAGTCGGTCTTGCCGTCGACCGACTGGTTCTGGATGATCATGTCCACTTCGATGTTGGCGTCCGATACCGGGCCCAGGATGTGAAAGGCGACGCCTGGCTTGTCCGGCACGCCCATGACGGTGATCTTGGCTTCATCACGGTGGTTGGCGATACCGGAGATGACGGCTTGTTCCATGTTGGTTTCTTCCTCAAACGAAATCAGGGTGCCGGAGTTGGCTTCTTCTTGCAGCGGCATGTGCGGGTCGGTCAGGGACGACAGCACGCGTGTCGGTACCTGATAGTTCCCCGCGAACTCGACCGAGCGAGTCTGCAGCACTTTCGAGCCAAGCGAAGCCAGTTCCAGCATTTCTTCAAAAGTGATCTTTTCCAGCCGGCGCGCTTCGTCCACGATGCGCGGGTCGGTCGTGTACACGCCATCGACGTCGGTGTAGATCAGGCACTCGTCGGCTTTCAGCGCGGCGGCGATTGCCACGGCCGAGGTGTCCGAACCGCCGCGGCCCAGCGTCGAGATATTGCCCTGCTCATCCACGCCCTGGAAACCGGTGATGATGACGATCTTGCCGGCATCGAGATCGGCGCGCACGCGCGAGTCGTCGATCGACTGGATGCGCGCTTTCGTAAACGACGAATCGGTGCGGATGCCGACCTGCCAGCCGGTATAGGACACGGCATCCTTGCCGATGGCCAGCAGCGCCATCGCCAGCAGGCCTACCGACACCTGCTCGCCGGTGGAGGCGATCATGTCCAGTTCGCGCGGGTCCGGCTCGGCCATGATTTCCTTCGCCAGGCCGATCAGGCGATTCGTTTCGCCCGACATTGCCGAGGGCACCACGACGATCTTGTATCCGGCGTCATGCCACTTGGCGACGCGGGCCGCAACGTTCTTGATACGGTCCGTCGAGCCCATCGACGTACCACCGTATTTGTGGACAATTAAAGCCATAACAGGATGTTTTCCAGCTTGTAGAAGATCAAAAGGGAGCAACTACAATAACATGTTGCATCGCAAAATCACAAGAGAGGAAATTCCAAAAGCTATACGAAACGAAAATAAGGTAATACGTTTTTCGCATAGAAACTATTCGGATATTAGCGGGCACGAGCGTGCGCGGGAGTGGCTCCCGATCCGCAACAATGTGGCGGTGCGGCGGGGCGAACGCCCGCTGCCGGCGGACCTCAAGCCTCGCTTGATTCCCAGCGCAGAGCGATCAGCGCTAAGCCTGGCGCGCCGAAATGGCGGCAATCCATGCCGAGGCCGGCCGCGTACAGCAGGTCCGGTCCGCTGCTGACGATGGGCAGGCGCATACGCTCCAGGCTGGCACGTCGCAGGCCTGGTAATGCGCCTTCAGGCTGCGCGTCGGCCGGTTGGCGGCAAGCTTGAGGCGCTCGCCGCCCTTGCGGAAGTCGATGACGAGCCGCTGGCTGCGCAGCCAGGCTGCCTCGAAACCCTGCCCGGCAGGCTCGAAGTGCAGCACGCCGCCATAGCTGGAAACGCCAGCCGGGCTTCGCCGCGCCAGACAAACGATTCGCCCAGCTTCTCGATGACGCCCTCGTCGTCGGGGTCGCGCATGCCGGCCAGCGCCGGCAGTTTCGGGGTGATGTACAGGCGCTCGCGGTAGCGCCGGATGTGGCAGGTCGGATGGGTCACAAGCAGCTGGGCGTCCTCGCGCGCTTCCAACAGCTGCGTCACCATCTCTTCCAGCCATGCGGTCGAGGGCATCGCCAGCGCGCGCTGCTTGAACCAGTGGCGCAGCAGGTTATGGACGCGGTCGATGCTCATGGCGCGCAGCCGGGCGACGTCGAGCGCGTCATCGATCAGGCAGGTGACCAGGTCCTGGCGGCGAGCTCGTCCAGCAGGCGCTGGGCCGACTGCGCATGCGCCGCGCTACGGGCAAAGCGGGCTTGAAAGCCCGGAAAGGCCAGCGCCAGCGCCGGCATCACGGTGTGGCGCAAGGCGTTGCGGGCGTAGCGCGCATCCAGGTTCGATTCGTCCTCGACCCAGATAATCCCTGCTGGCGTCCACAGGCTTCGAGCTCGGGCGCGCGTGCGGCAGCAGCGGACGCGCCATGATGAGGTCAGGATTGCCGAGCAGCTCGGGGCGGCATTGGCGCCGTCCATGCCCGACAGGCCTGCCGGCCCGGAGCCGCGCAGCAGTTGCAGCAGCACGGTCTCGGCCTGGTCGTCGAGGTGATGCGCGGTCAGCAGCACGGTGGCGCCGTGCGCCGCGCACATCTCGCCGAGCGCGCGGTAGCGCAGCTTGCGCGCCGCGGCTTCGACGCCGGCGCCGCCCTTCTCCACCGTCACCCGGCGATGGTCGCAGGCGAGGCCAGCGCCGCCGCGCCGGACTCGACGTGGCCGAGCCAGGCATCGGCGTTCGGGCTCAGGCCGTGGTGAACGTGGAAGACGTGCAGCGCGACGCCCTGCTCGCGGCACCAATCGGCGGCCAGCCGCAGCAGGACCATCGAATCGAGGCCGCCGCTGCACTACCGCAATGGAGGAAGGAGAGGATTGCGCGCGCAGCGCCGCGAGGGCGCGCGCGAAGGTGGCCGGGACGGACCCGGCTTGGGGACGACTCACGCGTTACGACTTTCTCGGTACGGCTGCTACCGCTTACTCTTCGCTCGGCGTCGTTTCCTTGAACTTGCCGTAGGCCATCAGCTTCTGGTGACGGGCTTCGAGCAGGTCGCGGGTCTTCATGCCGTGGAACTGGCGCAGGGTATCGGCCAGCGCGCGCTTGAGCATCTGCGCCATGCCTTTCGGATCGCGGTGGGCGCCGCCGAGCGGTTCGTTGATGATCTTGTCGATCAGGCCGATGGCTTTCAGGCGGTGCGCCGTCAGGCCGAGGGCGTCGGCGGCGTCGGATGCACGCTCCGAGGTCTTCCACAGGATCGAGGCGCAGCCTTCCGGCGAGATGACCGAGTAGGTGGCGTACTGCAGCATCAGGACGGCGTCGCCCACGGCAATCGCCAGCGCGCCGCCGGAGCCGCCTTCACCGATGATGGTGGCGATCAGCGGCACTTTCAGTTCGGCCATGACGTACAGGTTGTGGCCGATGGCTTCGGACTGGCCGCGCTCTTCGGCATCGATGCCTGGGAAAGCGCCCGGGGTGTCGACAAAGGTGAAGATCGGCAGGTTGAACTTTTCGGCGAGCTTCATCAGGCGCATGGCCTTGCGGTAGCCTTCCGGACGGGGCATGCCGAAGTTGCGCATCGCGCGCTCTTTCGTGTCGCGGCCCTTCTGGTGGCCGATGACCATGCAGGCCTGGCCGTTGAAGCGTGCCAGGCCGCCGACGATGGACTGGTCGTCGGCGAAGCTGCGGTCGCCGCGCAGTTCATGGAAGTCGGTGAAGATCTCGTTCACGTAGTCCATCGTGTACGGACGCTGGGGGTGGCGCGCGATCTGCGAGACTTGCCAGGGCGTCAGCTTGGCGTAGATGTCCTTGGTGAGCTGCTGGCTCTTCTTGGCCAGGCGGTCGATTTCTTCCGAGATGTCGACGGCCGAATCGTCCTGGACGAAACGCAGTTCTTCGATCTTCGAATCGAGCTCGGCAATAGGCTGCTCGAAGCTGAGGAAAGTTGTTTTAGTCATTGTACCTCCGGGTTGTTCTGTGGCCGCGGCGTGCGGCAGCCTGCGGCGATCAGGCGTTATTCTACCGTACCGGCGGTGCCGGTGGACGCCGTGGCGGTCGCGGCGGCCGGGTCGAGGCTGCGCCACAGGTACCAGGTCGCGACGGTGCGCCAGGGTTCCCAGTTCGCCGCGACCTCGCGTGCATCGCTGCGCGAGACCGGCTCACCGGAGAAATAATTCTGGCTGATGCCCTGGATCAAGCCTGCGTCGTCGAGCGGCAGGACATTGGGCCTCAACAGATTAAATATCAAAAACATCTCGGCTGTCCAGCGCGTGATGCCGCGAATGCGGACCAGCTCGGCGATCACCGCCTCGTCGTCCATTTCGGACCAGAGGTTGGCGTGCACCCGCTTGGCCTTGAAATGGTCGGCCAGGTCGAGGATGTATTCGGTCTTGCGTTTCGAGAGGCCGCAGGCGCCCAGCTGCTCGGCGCCCAGCTTGATCACGCCGCTGGGCGTCAACTTGGGCAGGGCCGCGTTGAGCTTGGTCCAGGCGGCATCGGCCGCCTTTGGCGTGACCTGCTGGCCGACGATCGAGCGTGCCAGCGTGGTGAACGGGTCGGGATGCCCTTTCAGGTGCATGTCGCCGAACTGGGGGATGAGGCGCTTCATGATGCGGTCGCGCCGCATCAGTTCAGCCTGGCCTCGGCCCAGTAGGCGGGCACTTCGAGGCCGGGCGCGTCGTCCCCGGCTGCGCCGCCGTTGTCCTTTTCCGCTGCCATCATGCGCGACGCCAACCCGTCGTTCCATCCGGCTTGTCTTCGAGGATGATGCCGGCCGCCGTCAGCTCGGCGCGGATGCGGTCGGCCTCGGCAAAGCTGCGTGCCTTCTTGGCGGCGGCGCGCTGGGCGATCAGGTCGTCGATCGCGCTTGCATCCATGCCGCCATCACCGCTGCCGCCGCGCAGGAAATCCTGCGGCGCGCGGTACAGCAGGCCGAGCACGCCGGCCAGGGCTTTGAGCTGGCGCGCCGCGGCGAGCGATTTGCTGCGGTTGACTTCGCTGGCCAGGTCGAACATTTCGGCCACGGCCAGCGGCGTGTTGAAGTCGTCGTTCATCGCGTCGCGGAAACGCGCGGCATGCGCCTCGTCCCAATCCACCTGCACCTGCTCGTCGCCGAGGTCGACGGCGGCCAGCGCCGTGTACAGGCGCGTCAGCGCACCCTTGGCGTCGTCGATGTGGGCGTCGGAATAGTTCAGCGGGCTGCGGTAGTGCGAGCGCACGATGAAGAAGCGCACCACTTCCGGGTCGTATTTCTTGAGGACGTCGCGGATGGTGAAGAAGTTGCCCAGGGACTTGGACATCTTCTCGTTATCGACGCGCACGAACCCATTGTGGACCCAGTAGTTCACCATCGGCTTGCCGAAGGCGCCTTCGCTCTGGGCGATCTCGTTTTCGTGGTGCGGGAACTGCAGGTCCTGGCCGCCGCCGTGGATGTCGAACTGCTCGCCCAGGTGGGCGCAGGACATGGCCGAGCATTCGATGTGCCAGCCCGGACGGCCGCGGCCCCACTTCGAATCCCATTTCGCTTCGTCAGGCTCGGATTCCTTGGCCGCTTTCCAGAGGACGAAGTCGAGCGGATCGCGCTTGCCGGTGTTGACGTCGACGCGCTCGCCGGCGCGCAGGTCGTCGAGCGACTTGCCCGACAGCTTGCCGTAGCCTTCGAACTGGCGCACGGCGTAGTTCACGTCGCCATCGTCGCTGCGGTAGGCCAGGCCCTTGGCCTCGAGCTTCTCGATGATCGACAGCATGCCCGGCACGTGCTCGGTGGCACGCGGCACGATGCTTGCCGGCAGCATGTTCAGCGTGGCGAGGTCTTCGTCCATGTACTGGATGAAGCGGTTCACCAGCGAGGACATGGTTTCGCCGTTTTCCGCGGCGCGCTTGATGATCTTGTCCTCGATGTCCGTGATGTTGCGCACGTACTTGACCTCGTACCCGGATTCCATGAGCCAGCGATAGATGACGTCGAAGGCCATCATCATGCGCGCGTGGCCGACGTGGCAGTAGTCGTAGACGGTCATGCCGCAGACATACATGCCGACCTTGCCGGCCTGCATTGGGACGAAAACCTGCTTCTCGCGCGCCAGCGTGTTATAGATCTTTAATTGGCTCATTGGTGGTGATGAATCGAGAGGGGATCGGACGCCCATAGCAATACGGAAGACAGGCGCTACGCCGCATGGACGGGCACCGGAAAGTCATCTTTGCGTCGAGATCGCCTGACCCTCTGTGTTGTTCTTATTTGATAGAATGGGACGTTCTGGACAAAGTATAGCATTGATAAAATCCGGACTGGCCGCATATGGCTCAGGTTTATTTTTCTGTAAAAGACTTGACACGGCATTGCGCCACGTCCACCAAGGAGATGCACCATGCATGCACAAAAACAGATTCGCCGCTCCTTCCTGACCTATGTTGCCGCCGCGGCATGTGCCTTCAGCCTGGGCGGCACCGCCCTGGCGGCCGATCACCCGCAGGTGTCGATCAAGACGACGATGGGCGAGATCGTGCTCGAACTCGACCAGGAGAAGGCGCCCAAGAGCACAGCCAATTTCCTGCAATACGTGAAGTCGGGCTTCTACAAGGGCACGGTCTTCCACCGCGTCATTAACGACTTCATGATCCAGGGCGGCGGCTACACCGAGAAGCTGGTCGACAAGCCCGGCGTGAGGAAAGCCATCCCGAGCGAAGCGAAGAACGGCCTGTCGAACAAGCCCTACACGGTGGCGATGGCGCGCACCAACGACCCGAACTCGGCCACCTCGCAATTCTTCATCAACGTCAACGATAATGCCGGCCTCGATTACCCGGGCCAGGACGGTCACGGTTACACCGTGTTCGGGCGCGTGGTGAAGGGCCAGGAGACGGTCGACAAGATCAAGAATGTGGTCACCGACGACATGCGCGGCATGCAGGACGTGCCGGTGACGCCGATCGTGATTCGGTCCGCGACCATCCTCACTGGCGATAAGCTTGTAAAATAACGGTTGCACATTTCGCATCCCAACAAAAAAGGACACCCAATGACCTCCGTACTCATGACCACCAACAAGGGCAACATCACCGTCGAACTGGACGCCGAGAAGGCACCGAAGACCGTTGCCAACTTCCTGGACTACGTGAACAAGGGTCACTTCAGCAACACGATCTTCCACCGCGTGATCAAGGACTTCATGATCCAGGGCGGCGGCTTCGAGCCGGGCATGAAGCAGAAACCGACCGACGCGACCGTCGAGAACGAAGGCAAGAACGGCCTGAAGAACGACAAGTACACGATCGCCATGGCCCGCACCTCGGCGCCGCACTCGGCATCGGCCCAGTTCTTCATCAACACCAAGAACAACGACTTCCTGAACTACCCGGGCCAGGACGGCTGGGGCTATGCCGTGTTCGGCAAGGTCACCTCGGGCCTTGAAGTCGTCGACGAGATCAACAATATCAAGACCTCGCGTTCGGGCATGCACTCCGACGTGCCGGCCGAACCGGTGATCATCGAGAAAATCGAAGTCGTACAGTAAAACCACGCACGCGCGGGAGCCGAACCACGATGTCCACTCCCGCGCGCACGCTTGCGCTCTTCATCTCCGACCTGCACCTGCAGGAATCGCATGCCGCGACCGCGGATGCTTTCTTCAGCTTCCTCCACGAACACGCGGCGCACACCCGCCAGCTCTACCTGCTGGGCGACATCTTCGAATACTGGGCCGGCGACGACGACCTCGATACGCCCTTCCACGCCCGCGTGGTGGCGGCGCTGCGTACGCTCGCCGACGCCGGCGTCGAACTCTACTGGATGGCCGGCAACCGCGACTTCCTGGTCGGCGCGGATTTTGCACGGGCCGCGGGCTTGACGCTGCTGGCCGAGCCGCACGTGGTCGAGGTCAAAGGCCAGCGCATCGCCCTCGTGCACGGCGACGCCGAATGCACGCTGGACGCGAACTACATGGAGTTTCGCAAGATGGTGCGCAATCGAGCATGGCAGGCGCAGTTCCTGGCCATGCCGCTGGCCCAGCGCAAGACCATCATCGCCGGCCTGCGCGAAGGCAGCCGCGAAGCCCATACCACCAAGTCCTACGACATCATGGACGTCACGCCTGAAGCGATCGAGACGGTGTTCGCCACCACCGGCGCCGATGTGCTGATCCATGGCCACACCCACCGCCCTGCCCTGCACCTGCACGGCAGCCGTCGCCGCTACGTGCTGCCCGACTGGGAGAGCGACGCCACCCCGGCGCGCGGCGGCTGGATCGCGGTCGGGATCGACGGCGCCATCACCCGCCGCGCCGTCGACGGCACGCCCCTCTAGACCACCCGAGCAAGACTTGCGGTAAAGCGAGCCCGGCAGCCAGCGGCCCTGGCGCCGCCTGCGCTCGCCCGATCAAAACCGGCGCTACAGGCGAAAAAAAACCTTCGGGGGAGCGGCGCCTGCACGCCACTCCCCCGAAGGCCGGACTACTTACCCTGCAGGATTACGGCAGGTAGGACTGCAGCAGCGCGTAGCGGGTCATGCCGTACAGCTTGCCGCCCGAGTAGGCGACGGCACCGATGACCGTCTTGCCCCAGCCGTAGTCAGGCGTCGACAGCACGCCGGCCGGGCTGATCTTGCGCACGCTGCCCTGGCCGCTCAGGTAGAGGTTGCCCGCTTCGTCGATGGTCATGTATTCGACCTCGTAGAAGCCCAGCGTGCCCGTACCCACCGGACCGTCGACATCGCCCTTTTCGTTCAGCGGGGTGCCGGCGAACACGCTCAGCACGCCAGCCTTGGTGATGCGGTAGACAGCCACGGTGCCGGTGTCGGAGACGAAGACGTCGCCGGCGGCGTTCACGGCCACGGCCTGCGGCGCGAAGTTGACGGTCGGCTGGCCGACCAGGGTCGCCACCTGCGCCGCGGTTGCCAGCACGGTTTTGGCACCAAGCGGGGTCACGCGCTGCACCAGGCCGTTCGAGACGACGATGGCGTTGCCGTCCGGGTCGACCGCGACATTGGTTGCCGAGATGGCCGGGTCGACGGTGCTGACCGTGCCGTTCAGGATACGGCGCAGGCCCGTCGCCTGGGCCACCCACAGCGAGCCGTCCTGCCTGCCGCGATGGCACGCGGGCTGTTGAAGGTGGCGCTAGCCGCCGCGCCATCCGCGCCGCCTGCCACGCCCGACTTGCCGGCGATGGTGCTCACGACACCGTCCGGCGTCGTCTTGCGCACGACGTGGGTGATGCTGTCGACCATGTAGACGTTGCCGACCGTGTCTGCTGCCAGCGAGGTGTGCCAGTTGAAGCGGGCTGCCGCGCCGGTGCCGTCCTGCGAGCCGCGCAGTGCCGGGGTTGCCGACAGGGTCGTCACGGTGCCGTCCATGCCTACGCGGCGCAGGTTGTTCTGGTCATTGTCGACCACGATCAGGTTGGCGCCGTCCAGGCCGATCGAACGGATCGAGCTGAAGCGTGCGGCCGTGCCCTGGCCGTCGGCGAAGCCGCGCGTCGGGCTGCCGGCAACGGTCGTGACGACCCCGGCCGTGGTCACCTTGCGCACCATCGCGAAGTCGCCGACGTACAGGTCGCCGGTTGGCGCGACCACCATGTCGGTGATGGCGGAGAAGCGCGCGCCGGCGCCGGTACCGTCCTGCGAGCCGATGCCGACCGCGCCGCCCGCGAACAGTTGCAGGGTGCCGCCGACGTCTTTCCAGATGCGGCTTTCAAAGTCGGAGAAGTACAGCGTGCCGTCCAGGCCGCGTGCCAGCGCATAGAAGGTCGGAGCAGCGTTCAGGCCGACCGGAACAGGCCAGCTACGGGTGGTCACGGTGCCGTTCGCGTTCACCAGGCGCACCGAGGCGCGGGCCAGCGAATCGATCACGATCACGCCGCCGGCGCCGTCGGACACCATGCGGTTCGGACGCTCGAACTTGGCGGCGGTACCGACACCGTCGGCGCTGCCGGTGCCGATGGCGCCCGGGTTGACGTTGTTGCACAGGGTCGTGCCGGAACCGGCCAGGGTCGACACGGTGCCGTCGGCGGCGATCTTGCGGATCATGCCGTTGCACTCGTCGGAGACGAACAGGGTGCCTTGCGGATCGACCAGCACGTCGCTGCCGAGGCGGAAGCGGAAGCGCGCGGTGGCGCCCGGACCGTCGGCGTAGCCAGGCTTGGCGGTGCCGCCGGCCAGCGTGGTCACGGTGCCGTTAGGCGCAATCTTCAGGACCGCGTTCGGGCCGCCGTCGACGACGTACAGGTTGCCATTGGCGTCGCCGGTCACACCCTGCGGTTCCTGCAGGGCGGTGATGGCGCCGGCCAGCTGCACCGGTGCGCAGGCAACCGCGGTCGAGGTGTTGTTGGCGCTGCCCATCGTGCCCGCGCCGTTGCTGACCTTGCAGGTGTAGCCGGCCGGCGGCGTCGCCGTGACGTTGTACGTGGCGCCAGCCTTGAGCTTGGTGGGGAAGGTGAATATACCGTTGGCGAGGCCCGGCAGGGTCTCGCCGCCGTTGGCCAGGGTCACGCTGGCGCCCTGGCCGAGGCCGCTGACGGTACCGCCCAGGGTGAAGTCGGTCGCGACCGGTGGTGGCGGGGTCGTACCGCCACCACCACCGCCACCACCACCACCACCACCACCGCCGCAACCACCCAACAGGCCGAGCAGTACCGTGGCGACTGCAAATTCGATGGGCTTCATTGTTCGCTTCATGATCATTCTTTTCTCCGCTTTCCGGACGGCGCAACGTGCGCTGTTCCTACTGGAAAAAATAGTAAAAGAGAAATATAAAAATGACAAATGTGTGTCCAATCGTGCGCGCAAAATCGATTGAATATTTCTATTGATGAGCTGCCATTTGCGCGCTGTACGGGGCATGCAATCCTTGGTGAGTTTTCCAGTGGAAAAATCGACCATAATGGCTTGTTGTTATCCGGAACATGATCGAGTCCTGATGCAAGACATTGAAAGCGTTGTCAGGAGCGCTTGCGTTTCGTCCCGGCAGCGAATTTCGACCGTCCATGTCCGTTTTCCTGCAGTTCGTCGCGTTGCGGCTGCTGTAAAGAGTGGCGCTGTTATAGTTCACTACAACACCACAGCGATACCCACCACAGGAGACAGCGATGCGCTTACACGCCGCAAGGACGAGACGACAGGAGGACCGGCGATGAATATCGGCTGGAACGACAACGCACCCATTTACCGCCAGCTCAAGGACCGCGTCATCGGCATGATGCTCGACGGCGTCCTGAAGGCAGGCGACGCCCTGCCCTCGGTTCGCCAGGTCGCGGCCGAGTACCAACTGAACCCGATCACCGTATCCAAGGCATACCAGGAATTGGTGGACGAAAACCTAGTAGAAAAACGAAGGGGGATAGGCATGTATGTCACTGAAGGAGCGAGCGAGAAACTGCTTGCAAGCGAACGCGAGCGCTTCCTGCGCGAAGAATGGCCGGCCATGGTGGAACGCATCCGCCTGCTGGGCCTGAACATCGAACAGTTGCTGCACACTGCGCAGCCGGGAGGATCGGCATGAGCGCCGTCATTTCCGCCCGCGGCCTGTCCAAGCGCTACGGCAAGCGCACCGCCATCGACAACATCGACTTCGAGATCCCGGCCGGGCGCATCGTCGGCCTGATCGGCCCCAACGGTTCCGGCAAGACCACCACCCTGAAGGCGGCGCTGGGCCTGGTGCCCTTCGACGGCGAACTGTCGGTGATGGGACTGGACCCGCGCACCCAGCGCGACGCCCTGATGCAGGACGTCTGCTTCATCGCCGACGTGGCCATCCTGCCGCGCTGGCTGCGGGTGATGGATGCGATCGACTTCGTGGCCGGCGTGCATCCGCGCTTCGACCGCGCCCGCGCCGAACGCTATATCGCCAACACCCGCCTGACCCCGACCATGAAGGTCAAGGAAATGTCGAAGGGCATGATCGTGCAGCTGCACCTGGCGCTCGTCATGGCCATCGACGCCAAGCTCCTCGTGCTCGACGAACCGACGCTTGGACTGGACATCATCTACCGCAAGCAGTTCTACCAGAACTTGCTCGAGGACTATTTTGACGAGAACAAGACCATCGTCATCACCACCCACCAGGTGGAAGAAGTCGAGCACATCCTGACCGACCTGCTCTTCATCCGCGACGGCAAGATCGTGCTGGCCGCTTCGATGGACGAAGTCGGCGAGCGCTATGTGGAAGTGATGGTCGCCGCCGACAAGGTCACCGCCGCCAACGCCTTGCAGCCGCTGGACCAGCGCACCGTGTTCGGCAAGTCGGTGATGCTGTTCGATTCGGCACGTGCCGGCGGCGTGTCGCGCGCCCAGCTGGCAGCCCTGGGCGAGACCCGCAACCCGAGCGTGGCCGACCTGTTTGTGGCAACGATGAAAGGAACCTACGCATGAATACGATGAAATGGCTGCTCCGCCGCGAGTTCTGGGAGCACAAGGGCGGCTTCGTCTGGGCGCCGCTCATCGCCGCCATCATCATGGTGGTGCTGATCGGCGGTGTCGTCGGCTACGGCATCGCCAGCGGCAAGATGGCCGGGGACGACGTCACCATTTCCATTGGCAATGCGAAGGTGCACGGGTCGCACGCCGGCGAGGCCATCACGTCCGTCGTGCGCGAGCAGATCGCGGACACGGCCGCGGGCAATTACGTCGCGGTCGGCGCCCCGATCCTGGTGGTGCTGCCGGTGGTCGCCTTCTTCTACTGCCTGGCCGCGCTCTACGACGACCGGCGCGACCGCAGCATCCTGTTCTGGAAGTCGCTGCCGATATCGGACACCCAGACCGTGCTGTCGAAACTGGCCACGGTGCTGGTGGCGGCGCCCCTGATCAGCATCGGCATCGCGGTCGTGACCTCGCTCGTGATCCTGCTGCTGGCCGGCCTGGCGGCGAGCTACCACGGCCTGCACCTGTTCGGCGCCGTGCTGACCAACCCCAAGCTCTACCTGACGCCGCTGTACCTGGTGGCGATGGTGCCTGTCTACGTGCTGTGGGCGCTGCCGACTGCCGGCTGGCTGATGCTGGTGTCGAGCTGGGCGAAGTCGAAGGTGTTCCTGTGGGCGGTCGGCGTGCCGCTGATGACGGCGGTCCTGCTCAAGTGGCTCGACTACCTGCTGGGCATGTATTCCGGCACCACCATCAACGCCGACTGGCTGGTGGACCAGGTCATCGAGATCTGCCTGTTCGGACTGGTGCCGGGCACCTGGCTGATGGACGCGGGTTCGGCACTGCCGCGCGGCGACCATGGCGCGGACATGCTGGGCATCCTGGCCTACTCCTGGAAGACCCTGGCCCAGCCGGACCTGTGGGCGGGCGTGGTGGCAGGGGTGGCGATGATCGCCGGTGCGATTCGCCTGCGCCGCTGGCGCGACGAAGGCTGATCTTCCCCGCGCACATCCCGGCGATGCGCTTCCCGCCCCCGCCCATCCGGTGGGGGCACCTGGCGGACCGCGGCGACTCGCCGCGCTCCCGCCGCTCTCCCCTCCTACACAATCGAGACGATATGACATTCATGCATCGCAGGCTTTTGCGTCCTGGCCTTGTGCTCCTGCATGGCGCAGGCCCAGACCACGCCGCCGGCGGCGCTGCCGACGTCAAGCCAGCAGGTCGCCGCGGCAGGCGCCAGCTACCAGGCGCAGGTCGCCACCGCGGGCAGCGGCCGCTACACCGTGATCTTCGAATCCGGCTTCGGCACCGACCTGCGCGCCTGGCGCAAGGTGGCGCCTGCGCTGGCCGGCAAGGCGCGCGTCTTCACCTATTCGCGCGCCGGCCATGGCGGCTCGGAGGCGCGGCCGGAACCGCGCACCATCGAACAGAACAGCGTGGAACTGGAACAGCTGGTCGCAGCGGCGAAGCTGGCGCCGCCCTTCATCCTCGTCGGCCACTCCTACGGCGGCCTGCTGGTGCGCAGCTACGCCGCGCGCCATCCGGAGCAGGTGGCGGGCATGGTGCTGGTCGACCCGAGCGACGAGGGATTGAATCCAGCCTTGCGCAAGCTCGACGCGGAACGCGCCGCAAACGACGACCGCCAGTTCGCAGCCATTGTCCCGGCCAGGTTTCAGGCGGAATTGAGGTTGCTGCAGCCCGTGCTCGATAGCGGCAAGCTGGCGCTGGCAGGCAAGCTGCCGGACGTGCCGACCGTGGTGCTGACCTCGGTGCAGCAGACCGAGAAGCCCGAGTTCTTCGTCCAGGCCCCGCAAGCGGTGGCGATCAAGCAGGGCCTGCACGCAAACTTCCTGCGCCAGTTCAGCGACGGCTCGCAAGTGCTGACGGCGCGCAGCGGCCACAATATCGAGCTCGAAGAACCGGAACTCGTGATCGCCGCCGTCGAGAAGGTGATGGCCGCGGCCGACAAGCGCCCCGGGCGCTGACGCGGGGAGCGCCGCTTACTGGAACTGCTGGCGGAAGGCTTCGAACTGTGCCTTGAGCTCGGCGATTTCACCGCGCAGCCCGGCGACTTCTGCTTCCAGCTGGCCGATGCGGCTGCCGGGCGCAGCAGCAGGCGCCGCGGCGCCAAAGGCGGAGTCGTCGCGCGCGGCGGAGATTTCGCCGCCGAGCAGCTGGCCATAGCGCGATTCCTTGGTGCCGGGGCGCGCTCGAGCCTGGCCACGAGCGGCGGGTATTTGTCGATCAAAAACTGCAGCGTGGCCTCGACCTCGGCCACCGTCCTGAATTCGTGCAGGCGCCCGCTGCGGGTGCGGATTTCGCCGGCCGTCTGCAGGCCGCGCAGCATCAGCACGGTGAGTACCGCCACCTTGTCCTGCTCGAGCGTCCACTTGATGCGCATGCGGTGCTCGTACTTGATGACGCGCGCGCCGGCCGCGCTCACGGCGTTCACCAGGCGCCGCTCGGTCAGGCGCTGCAGCGTGTCCTGCACGGTATCTTCGCCCAGCTGCATGACCGGATCGCGGCTGGAAAGCTGGTTGCAGCCGTTGACGATGGCGTTGAGCGTCATCGGATAGTTGTCGGGCGTGAGCGCCTCTTTCTCGGCCAGCACCGCGAGCACGCGGATCTCGAATGGGTCCAGCACGTTCGCGCCGGCATTGGCGGCATTGGCGGCATCGCCCGCCGCCGCGCTCATGGATTCGTCAGTCATGGATTTCCTCAGTCGACCAGCCGGTTCAGTTCGGCGGAATCGAGTTTATCACCCTCGCGCATGTTCGGACAGGCGATGCCGGCGGCCTGGATGGTGGCCGTCAGGCGTTCGAGCTGCTCGTCCTGGCGCGCGACGTGGTCGATCAGGCCGCGCAGGGCTTTCGAGAGCGGATCGTCGCCGTTGGGCGTGACACCATAGGCGGCGAACATGCGTGCACTCCTCGACTGGTCTTCCTTGCGGATGATGTGGGCCGGGTTGCCCACCGCGGTGGCGCCGGCCGGCAGGGGTTTCACGACGACGGCATTCGAGCCGATCTTGGCGAATTCGCCCACCGTGAAGGCGCCCAGCACCGGGGCGCCGGCGCCGACGATCACGCCGCGCTCGAGCGTCGGGTGGCGCTTGGTGCCGGCGGTGAGCGTCGTGCCGCCCAGGGTCACGCCCTGGTAGATGGTGCAGTCGTCGCCGACGACGGCGGTCTCGCCGATGACGACGCCGAAGCCGTGGTCGATGAAGACGCGCCGGCCGATGGTGGCGCCCGGGTGGATTTCGATGCCGGTAACGACGCGCGCCAGGTAGGACAGGAAGCGTCCCAGCCATTTCAGGTTCATGCGCCAGCATGCGTGTGCCCAGCGGTGCAGGACGATCGCATGCAGGCCGGGATAGCAGGTGAGCACTTCCCAGCCGTTGCGGGCGGCCGGGTCGCGTTCGATGATGCTGTTGATATCTTCGCGCAACGAGTAAAACATAATGAGGACAGAATGAAAACAGCGGCAATGGTAGCTTATCCGCCGCGGGGCCGCTTGGACAGGACCGATTTCGACGCCGGCGATTCGGCGCGCCACCGGCCTCCCGGGCAAGCGTGGGTCGGTGCGGCCGCCCGTCGCCGCCGCAGTCCTCAGGCCTGGCTGAGCGCCGGGCCGAATTCGCTGGCCAGCCATGCGTCCAGCTCTGCCCTGCCGGCCGCGTCCAGGCTCGGCAGCATGTGGGCATACCAGCGCCTGCCCTGCTCCGGCCCGAGCGCGGCGCGCACGAAACCGAGGCTGTTGGCCAGGAAGGCGCTGAAGAAGGGCATCGAGCGCGCGTAAAGGACGGTCGGGTCGGTCGAACCGAGCTCGGTGTAGGCCAGGCGGATCTGGTCGACGTAGGGCATCGCCTCAGCCGCGCGTCCGGCCTGTTTCAAGGCGGTGACGAAACTCGTCAGCAGCGTCATGCGCGGCAATTCGCCGGATTGCGCATTGATCGCCAGGGCCTGCTCGATCCACTCCAGGCCATCCTGCAAGCTGCCCGCCATGACCGTCGTGGTCGCCAGCTGCAGGGCATTGTGGGCGCTCGGCTCCTCGTCGAACAGGGACTCGAAATGGCGGGCCGCGCTCGTCCAGTGACCGAGGCGCGAGCAGGCCAGCGCGCAGATCCTGCGCGCATCCGAGCGCACGGCGACATCGCCGGAGGCCACATGCGGCAGCGCCGCCTCGCTTGCCTCGGCATGCCGTCCCGCTTCCAGGTGCGCGAGCGCAGCAGCAAGCCCCGGGGCTACCGGCAGTGCCGCAGCGGCTTCGCTGCCCAACTCGCCCAGCGCCTGGCCAAGCAACTCCCCGACCAGCGCATCGACGTTCGTGTGCGGCAGGCGCAGGTACTCGACCACGGCTTCGCGCCGTTTGTTCACCTGGCCTTTCTCGCCAAGACTGACATGCACGTTGGTGACCGAGACATGGGCGTCAAGCCCGCCGCCGCGGTAAAGAATCACCTCGGCGTGGCTCTTGGTCCCATCCGCCGCTGACGGGCTCAGGACGGCACGGATGGCCTGGGGATCGGCTTCCAGCCAGGCCGAGGTCCGGGCGGCGTCGACGGGATGGAACCTGCGCCGGACCAAGATTCTTTCGGCCCAGGCGTTCGTCGCTTCGCAGAACGGCTCCTCCGCGCGCATGCGTGCCAACAAGGGCGGGAGCATCAGGTGGATGGCAAGTTCGAGCAGCCAGACGCCGGCCAGCCAGATGCCGCTGAGCGGCCAGCCCGACAGGTTCGTCGTGCCGGTGGGGACAGTGTCGGCTGCAAGCCGGAACAGCAACCACGGCTGCGTGGCGAGCTTCACGAATATCTGGCCGGCGATCACGCCCAGCTCCTCCCGGCCGAGTGCGCACATCGTCAGCGCTCCCCACGCGCACCACCCGAGGTACCAGCCTGCCAGGCCCAGGACGGTGCCGGCGCGGCTGGCCCAGGCCGGATTGCGCACCTTGCCCTGCGCAACAAGGAATTTCACCAGCCAGCCGATCGCGAACGACATGCCGAAGGCGATGAACACCTTGATGACGACAGGCGCATGGATGATCAGCCATGCGTACAGCCACGCAAACGGAAGCAGTGCGCTGGAGACGATGAAGGCGATCGGATACGCCACTGCCGGCACGCGGCCTGAAGGGCGATAGCAAGGCGAAGTCATGTTTCCTCCAGCGGGGTCGGAATGGGGGGCAAGGCGCACCCATTATCCGTCGCTGGCAGCGGCACAAATTGCACCTACGCAACACTTGCCATGCATGAGCAGGCTGTAGCGTGCCGGCCACATTTTGCACGGCCGCATGCCATGTTCACGGCGCCAAAACGAAAAATGGGCTGCCGACAGAATCGGACAGCCCATTTGCCGGAGGCATCGGACCTCGCGGGAAGGTCCGGTTCCGCAAGCCCGTTCAGGCTCCGCGCTGGCGGCGTGCCTCGTACAGGCAGACGCCCGACGCCACCGACACGTTCAGGCTCTCGACCGAGCCAAACATCGGGATGGACACCAGTAAATCGCAGGTTTCGCGGGTGAGGCGGCGCATGCCCTCGCCTTCGGAACCCATGACGAGCGCGGTCGGGCCGGTGAAGTCGGCTTCGTAGAGGCCCTTGTCGGCATCGTCGGAGGTGCCGATCAGCCAGATGCCGCGGTCCTTCAGGTCGCGCATGGTGCGCGCCAGGTTCGTCACCGTGATGTAGGGAACCGTCTCGGCGGCGCCGCTGGCGACCTTCGCCGCGGTGGCGTTCAGGCCAACCGCGCGGTCCTTCGGCACGATGACCGCATGCGCGCCAACGCCGTCGGCCACGCGCAGGCAGGCGCCCAGGTTGTGCGGGTCGGTGATGCCGTCGAGGATGAGCAGCAGCGGCGGGCCGTCGATGGCATCGAGCAGCTCGTCGAGGTTGCGCGCCAGCGCCAGCTGGCTGGCAAAGGCGATCACGCCCCGGTGGCGGCGGGTGCCGACGATCTTGTCGAGACGGGCGGCGTCGACCGGCATGACGCGCACGCCGGCCTCTTTCGCGTTCGCGATCAGGGCCTTCATGCGGGCGTCGTTGCGCTCGGCGTCGACAAAGATCTCTTCCACCGATTGGGCCTCGTGGCGCAGCCGCGAGGTCACCGCGTGGAAGCCGAAAATCATTTTATTCTTCATGCCTTACTTCTTCTTCGTTTTGGAGGTGGTGCTGCCTGCCGCGACCGACTTCTTCGCGGCGGGTTTGGTGGCGGCGCTCTTGGTGGCGGCGCTCCTGGTTTCGGTGCTCTTCGCTGCGGTGCTCTTCGCTGCGGTGCTCTTGGCTGCGGTGCTCTTCGTCGCCGCGGTCTTGACTGCAGGCGTCCTGGTCGCGGCGCTCTTTGTTGCGGTGCTCTTCTTTGCCGGGGCCTCCGACGCTGGAGAGGCGGCCTTGTCCGCACGGGCTCGGCGCGGCTTGGCCGCTGGCGTGTCCGCTGCCGGTTCGGCAAGCGCAGGTGCTGCCGGCGCGGCAGCTGGCACCGGGCCTGGAACGCTGTCCTCGGCAGCCTGCGCGCCCTTGGTACGGCGCGCACGCTTGACGGCCGGCGGCGTTTCCGCGACGGCTGCCGGTGCAGGTGCTGGCTCGGCGGCCGGCTGGGGCGCCGGCTCGTCCGCGGCCTCGGCATCGCGCTGGCGCGACGCGGCGGCATCAGCTGTTGCGCTCTTGCGTCCCTTGCGCGATGGCTTGCTCCCTGCGGCGGGGTGCGTCGGCCGCCGGTGTGGCAACCGGCTCCGCGGCCACGACCGCTGCGGCTGCCTGCGCGGCCGATTCCGTCTCCGCTTCCTCACGGCGGCGCGCGGCCGCGGCGTTCTTGCGGGCACGGCGCGATGGTTTCGCGGACGGCTGGTCCGGATCGGCTTCGTCGACCTGCGGCTGCGGCACCGCCACGGCGGTCAGTGCGAGCGTGTCGACCGCCGGCTCGTCGAGGTGGCCAGGCGTCGACAGGTTGGCGGCGCCGCCATTCCTGCGGTTGCGGCGCGAACGCTTGCCGCCGCCTTCGCGGCCGCCATCGCGATTGCCTTCCTGCTTCTGCTGTCCGCCGCGCCCGCCGTTGCTGGCGTTCCCGTTACCGCCGCGGTTGCCGCGGCCGCCGTCGGCGCGTGCATTCTGCCCGTCCTGCTGGCTCTGCTGTCCTTGCGGCTGCGCCGGTGCGGCAGCTCCCTCCTCCGCCAGCACCAGGTCGATCTTGCGTGCTTCGAGGTCGACTTTCGCGACCTGCACGGTCACGCGGTCGGTCAGGCCGAAAGTCCTGCCGGTGCGTTCGCCGCGCAGCAGGTGGCGCGCTTCGTCGTACTGGAAATAATCCTGGCCCAGGCCGGTGATGTGCACCAGGCCTTCGACATACAGTTCGTCGAGCTGCACGAAGATGCCGAAGGTGGTGACGCCGGCGATGACACCGGTGAACGATTCGCCCAGCTTGTCCTGCATGTAGAAGCACTTGAGCCAGTTCTCGACGTCGCGCGAAGCTTCGTCGGCGCGGCGCTCGTTGGCCGAGCAGTGCACGCCCAGCGCGTCCCAGATGGTCAGGTCTTTCTCTTCCTTCGACTTGCCTTCCGCCTTGTCTTTCGCGGCCTGCTTGCGCACGGCGTTCGAGACGGTGGTGTTGAGCTTCGAGACGTCGATGCCTTTCGGCTCGTACCTGCGGCCCAGCAGGATGGCCTTGATGGCGCGGTGGGTCAGCAGGTCCGGGTAGCGGCGGATCGGGCTGGTGAAGTGGGCATAGGCCTCGTAGGCCAGGCCGAAGTGGCCGACGTTGTCGGGGCTGTAGACGGCCTGCTGCATCGAGCGCAGCAGCATGGTCTGCAGCAGTGCCGCGTCCGGACGGTCCTTGATCTCGCGCATGACGGCGGCGTAGTCGCCCGCGGTCGGCTTGGTGCCGCCGCCGAGGTTCAGGCCGGCCTGGCGCAGGAAGGTGCGCAGCTGGTTCAGCTTTTCCTCGGTCGGGGTGCCGTGGATGCGGAAGGTGCCCGGATGCTTGTGGCGGATCAGGAGGTCGGCGGCGCAGACGTTCGCGGCCAGCATGCATTCCTCGATCAGGCGGTGCGCGTCGTTGCGGGTGCGCGGGATGATCTTCTCGATCTTGCCCATCGCATTGCAGACGATATAGGTTTCCGTCGTTTCGAAATCGATGGCGCCGCGCTCGTGGCGCGCTTTCAAGAGCGCGTGGAAGGCCGCGTTCAGGTTCAAGAGGTGCGGCACGATGGCCGGACGGCGTGCGGCTTCCTCGCCGTGGCGGTCGGCCAGCACTTCGGCCACCTGGTTATAGGTCAGGCGCGCGGCCGAGTGCATCACGGCCGGATAGAACTGGTAGGCGGTGACTTCGCCGGCGCTGGTCACGACCATGTCGCAGACCAGGCAGAGGCGGTCGACGGCCGGGTTCAGCGAGCACAGGCCGTTCGAGAGCTTTTCCGGCAGCATCGGGATCACCCGGCGCGGGAAATACACCGAGGTGCTGCGCTCGATCGCGTCCGCATCGAGCGCATCGTTCGGTTTCACGTAATGGCTGACGTCGGCGATGGCGACCAGCAGGCGGAAGCCATCCTCGGCGCCGACCTTGACCGGTTCGCAGTAGACGGCATCGTCGAAGTCGCGCGCGTCTTCGCCGTCGATGGTGACAAGCGGCACATCGCGCAGGTCGACGCGGTCGACCAGGTCGGCATCGCGTACTTCGCTCGGCAGCTTGCCCGCCTGCTTCAGTGCGGCTGGCGAGAATACATGCGGCACACCGAACTTGCGCACGGCGATTTCGATTTCCATGCCCGGGTCGTCCAGTTCGCCGAGGACTTCGACGATGCGGCCGGTCGGCTGCTGGAAACGCGCCGGCTGTTCGATCAGCTCGACGCTCACCACCTGCCCGGCGCGCGCCTTGCCCGGGGAACCGGCGACCAGGATGTCCTGGCTCATGCGCTGGTCTTCGGGCGAGACGATCCAGACGCCGCCTTCGTTGAGCAGGCGGCCGATGATGTGGGTATTGGCACGTTCGACGACTTCGACGATGGTGCCTTCCGGACGGCCGCGGCGGTCGGTGCCGACGATCTTCGCGAGGACGCGGTCGCCATGCAGTACCTTCTGCATTTCCTTGTCGTTCAAGAACAGGTCGTCGCCTGGTTCATCCGGAATGACGAAGCCGAAACCGTCGCGGTGCGCGGCGATCTTGCCGGCGATGAAACCGGACTGGTCGGCCAGCATATAGAGGCCGTTGCCGTTGGTGCGGATCTGGCCATCGCGCTCCATCGCGTTCAGGCGCCGGCCCAGGACTTCCTGGGCAGCCGGCTTGACTTGCAGGGCACGGGCAAGCGCTGCTGCGTCGAGCGGTGCGCCTGCATCACGAAACACGCCGAGGATTTCCTCGCGGCTAGGAATGGTATGAGTAGGTTGCTTCAAATCGTTTTCTTGAATTCTTTTTTAAGCGCCGGACCGGCCGGCACCGTGGTTGGATTGACAGCTTGACAGGCGTAGTGTAACGGAGGACCGCGCGATTCGCCTAACGTACCGTGCGCAATGTGCGTGCTTCAGCGTGCGCGGACCTCGGGATGGGCCTGGGCGGATATGCGGCCTCGGCATGCATCATCCGGACCACTGCCCCTCGCAGCACCGTCGTGCGAGCTTGCGAATTTCCCCAAGGAAGGGTCTTTGACATTTGCAATCCTTCCGCTATAATCTCGGCTCTTTCGCAACGACAGCATGTGAAGCGGAAGAAAAAAGCGGCAAGGTCGGGCAAGTTTGACGCAGCGAGCGACGAAAGTTGATCTAGCGAAAAACTGGAAAGCCTGATATTGTATCAGCTTCGGTAACAAGCAGTATCAGTGCCCACGTGGCGGAATTGGTAGACGCGCATGGTTCAGGTCCATGTGCCGCGAGGTGTGGGGGTTCGAGTCCCTCCGTGGGCACCACTCTACCGGAAGTTGTCCGCAGCAGTTCGTTGTAAAGCGTTGTATGAGCAGTACCAGTGCCCACGTGGCGGAATTGGTAGACGCGCATGGTTCAGGTCCATGTGCCGCGAGGTGTGGGGGTTCGAGTCCCTCCGTGGGCACCATCTACTGGCAGTCATCCGCAGAAGTAGTAGTAGTAGTATCGCGATACCGTAGGGTGGGCACTCCGTGCCCACGCGGAAGGTAGCGTAGTGTTAGCAGTTGCAGTGCCCACGTGGCGGAATTGGTAGACGCGCATGGTTCAGGTCCATGTGCCGCGAGGTGTGGGGGTTCGAGTCCCTCCGTGGGCACCAAGTTTTCTGGTGCAGGCAGTATCCGGTTACCGGCGCAAAACGCCGCAATCCTTGCAAAAGGTTTGCGGCGTTTTGCGTTTCTGAGCTCTCCTTACGCCGCAATCCTTGCAAAAGGTTTGCGGCGTTTTGCGTTGTACGCTCCCTCTTCTACTGCCCCGCCAGATCATCCAGGATCGGACACGCAGAGCGCGCATCCCCGTGGCAGGACGCTGCCAATTGCTCGAGCGTGCGCCGCATCGCTTCCATCTCCGCGATCTTCTGGTTCAACGCCTCGATATGCGCCTGCGCCAGGGCGTGCACGTCGCTGCTCGCGCGCGAACGGTCCTGCCACAGCGCCAGCAGCGCGCCGATCTGCGCGAGGGAAAACCCGAGTCCGCGCGCGCGGTGGATGAATTGCAGCACGCGCAGGTCCTGGCCTGAATAGCGCCGGTAGCCGGCCTCGCTACGGTGCGCAGGCTTGATGAGTCCGATGGCCTCGTAATGGCGGATCATCTTGGCCGAGACGCCTGACGCGTGCGCCGCGTCGCCGATGTTCATTGCGCCCGATGGGGTATTCATGGTGCCGATCCTGTCGAGTAGATCACCCCAGCATATACCTTCCCACGATGACAAGGTCAAGGCCGCGCTTGACGGACGGTCCCTGTCGTTTATGCTCGCTGCCATGGGCTGCTCCATCCGGCCGCCACTTCGTATCGGGACGGCCGTTGCAGAAAGCTCATCGTTGCCCAATAATAGGTGCGGCAGAATCGTACGTCGTCCGTCGTTTGATCCAAAAAAACCCGAGGAGACATTGATGTTCACGAGTCCGGAACAATTCGCATCCGCCACCAAAACCCTGTTCGACCTGCAAATGCAGACCTTCGACATGCTCGCCAACAAGACTGTCAGAGGTCTCGAACAGGTGGTGGCGCTCAACATGAATACCGCCCGCAGCACGATGGACAAGACCCTCTCCGCCAGCCGCGACCTCTCCCAGGCGCGCGACGCCCGCGCCGCCTTCGATGCACTGTCCGCCCGGATGTCGCCCGACATGGCCGGCAACGCCGAGTACCGCGACCAGTTCAAGGCCATCATCGAAGAGATGCAGAGCGAGTTCAGGCGTGCGGCCGACGTCCACATGGCCGAAGCCAAGAGCACGCTCTCGGCGCTGATCTACGACGTCACGCAGAACGTCAAGCCAGGCTCGGAGAATGCGGTCGAGATCATCAAGTCCGCCATCGACAATGCCTTCCAGGGCTACGAACAGGTGACCCAGGCCACGCGCCAGGCGGTGCAGAACGTGGAAGACCAGATCGCCAAGGCGTCGGCGATGGTCCGGCCCGGCGGCGGTGACGCAGCGAAGGCCTCTGACGGCCGGGAGGGCGGGGGCTGAGCGGCAACCGGACAAGCTGCCGATTTTCGCGCGGTCTCAAAAAAACAGGGCGGCAGCCGGCCGCCCTGGAATAATCTTTCACCCCTGACTGCGGGTGAAAGATTATTTCGTCACCTCTGCCCATTCGGGCGCGCCCGAGAAACCCTCCAGAGCAAGGCGCCGCAACGTGGCTATGGAGGGTTTGTCAGGCACGCTAAGTTCCCTCGCCTTCGATTCCCAGCAGTTCTTCGACATGGGCCAGTGCGCCCGCATCCTTCACCACGCTCCTGAGCCAGAGGTGCAGCGGCTGTTCGCCCCAGGCCGCCGCCTTGTCGGCCAGGTAGGCGACCGGGCTGTGCGGCTCGGTGTGGCGGAAGTAGTCGGCCACCGCGCGCAGCTGGGCCAGCGCCTGGGCGCGGGTCTGCAGCACGCTGGCCGGCATCGGCAAGGCCATCGCGCCAGCGGCCGCCACGCCCGCCACTGCCGGCGCCGGCGCCGCGGAGACCGCGCTGACGGCGACGGCGGCAGTCGCAGGCGTCACGAAGTGCGCCAGGTTCTGCAAGGCGTTGCGCGCGGTGCTGAAGCTCGGCCCGTCCACGCCCAGTCGCGCGTCGACGGCTTCCTCCAGTCTGGCGAGCGCATCCAGGCAGTGCTGGCAATCCTCGAGCAGGGCCTGCTGGAAGGCTCGCGAAGTCCGGCTGCGCGCCGCCTCGACCTCGGCGATCGCTTCCGCACCATGGGCACGGGCCGCTTCGATGTCGCGCATCGAGAACGTGGCGCCTTCGGTCACCGGGCATTCCGTCGCCAGTTGGGGAATGCGCGCCGCGATCCAGCACAGGTTACCGATGCGGCGTTCGAAACCGTCTTCGTCCGGCTGCGGATACAGCCCGTCCCAGTAGCGCTCGCACAAGCCGGCGATCGCCAGCAGCGCTTCGCCCAGCGCCCGCAGCCCGGCCGTCCTGGCGGTGGCCTCGGCCAGCCAGACCGCCAGCTGCAAGTCCTTGCTGCGCGTTTCAATCAGGAGCGCGCAGCGCTTGCTGACGAACTTCCAGTCCGCTTCCTTGAGCGTGGTGACCCATGCCCCCTGCTCCAGCGACGGGTCGTCGGCCTTGCGTGCCTGGGCAATCGCGTCCACCTCGCTGGAAAACGCCAGGTCCTCGCCGCAGGGGCTCTCCACGCTGACCGGCTTGAGTAACTGTTCGACGTCGAGCATGGGGCCTCCTTATGCCGGTTCGACCGTGTACTTGAACTTGCCGGCGCGCGTGGCCCCGACCTTGATGCGTGCGATCGCGCCGCCCTCGGCCATCTTCGCCAGCACGCTGTCGGCGATCTCGGGCAGCATGCTGCCGTTGAGGATGGTGTCGACGTTGCGTGCGCCCGAATCGACCTCGGTGCAGCGCGCCAGCACGGCGTTTACCAGCGCCTCGTCGTACTCGAACGTGGCGCCGTGGTTGTCCAGCACGCGCTGGCCGATGCGGTTCAGCTTCAGGCGGATGATGTTGGCCAGCACCGGGTCGCTGATCGGATAAAAAGGCACGACGGCCAGGCGGCCGAGGAAGGCCGGCTTGAACTGCTTGACCAGCTGCGGCCGGATCGCGTCGAGCAGCTCGTCCGGTTTCGGCATCTCGCTCGCGCTCTTGTTCAGGCAAGCAGCCATCATCGTGCTCGATGCCGTGTTCGAGGTCAGGATGATGACCGTGTTGCGAAAGTCGATCTGGCGTCCTTCGGCGTCATCGAGCACACCCTTGTCGAAGACCTGGAAGAAGAGCTCGAGCACGTCCGGGTGTGCTTTCTCGACTTCATCGAGCAGCACCACGCTGTAGGGATTGCGCCGCACCGCTTCGGTCAGCACACCGCCTTCGCCATAGCCGACATAGCCAGGCGGCGAGCCTTTCAGGCCGGAGACACTGTGCGCTTCCTGGTATTCGCTCATGTTGATGGTCACCAGCTTGCGCTCGCCGCCGTAGAGCAGGTCGGCCAGCGCCAGCGCGGTTTCCGTCTTGCCGACGCCCGAGGTGCCGACGAACAGGAACACCCCTTTCGGCTTGTTCGGATCGTCCAGGTTGGCGCGCGCCGTGCGCACGCGCTGGGCGACGGCGGCAATCGCATGCGACTGGCCGAGGATGCGCTCTTCCAGCAGCGGCTGCAACTGCATGACGGTCCTGATCTCGTCCTTCATCATGCGCCCGAGCGGGATGCCGGTCCAGGCGGCGACGATGCCCGCCACCGTATTGCCGTCGACCTGCACCGGCACCAATGGCGTCTCGCCCTGCAGCGTGCGCAGTTCCTCGACGGCGGCGCGCAATGCCGGACCATCGCCCCGTCCGCCTTCGAGTTCGCCACGCATGCGCGCGATGTCTGCCGTCAGGCTGCGCTCCTGTTCCCAGCGTGCGTTCAGGCGTTCCTGCTCGGTCAGCGCCGCCATGCGCTCGCCGCGTAGTTGCATCAGGCGGGCCGCATGCTCGCCACCGGCGCTCTGCTCGCGTTCGAGCGCCCCGATCTGCACGTCGATCTGCTCGATGCGGCGCATCCAGGTTTCGAGCAGCGCCGGCGTGGCGCTCTGGCCAAGCGCCACCTTGGCACAGGCGGTGTCGAGGACGCTGATCGCCTTGTCGGGCAGCTGGCGTCCGCTGATGTAGCGGTGCGACAGGCGCACCGCGCCGACGATCGCTTCGTCGTACACGCGCACGCCGAAATGAGCCTCCATGAGCGGCGCCATCGCGCGCAGCATGGCGCAGGCGGTTTCCTCGCTTGGTTCCTCGACCTTGATGACCTGGAAGCGCCGCGCCAGGGCCGCATCCTTCTCGAAATACTTCTTGTACTCGCTCCAGGTGGTGGCCGCGATCGTGCGCAGTTCGCCGCGTGCCAGCGCGGGTTTCAGCAGGTTGGCCGCATCGTTCTGGCCGGCCGTGCCGCCTGCGCCGATCATCGTGTGCGCCTCGTCGATGAAAAGGATGATGGCATGGGGGCTCGCCTTGACCTCGTCGATCACATTTTTGAGGCGGTTCTCGAACTCGCCCTTCACGCTGGCGCCGGCTTGCAGCAGCCCCATGTCGAGCGTGTGGATTTCGACGCCGCGCAGCACTTCCGGCACGTCGCCCATCGCGATGCGCAGCGCCAGGCCTTCGACCACGGCGGTCTTGCCCACGCCCGCTTCGCCGGTCAGGATCGGGTTGTTCTGGCGCCGGCGCATCAGGATGTCGATGGCCTGGCGGATTTCAGGGTCGCGTCCGATCACCGGGTCGACCTTGCCCCGCGCGCGCGCTGCGTCAGGCAGGTGGTGAACTGGTCGAGCGCCGGCGTCTTGCCGGGCGCGGCGGCTTCGAGTTCGCCCACCGGGTCGCCGCCCAGGGCCTGGCCGCGGTCCTGCGCCGCAGCGGTGGCGGTCGCTTCGCTCGAGCCGCGCGTGAGCTTGTCGAAGTCGTGCTTCAGGCGCTCGAGCGCGAAGTCGGCGAACAGGGGCGAACCGCGCTGCGCCAGTTGCGCCAGGCTTGGTTCGGTCAGCAGCGCCAGGAGCAGATGGCCGCTGCGGATCGCGTTGGGCGCACCCGAACCATCCCGGCCTAGCGAGGCGATCAGCCAGGCATGCTCCAGCAGCGTCGGCAGGTGTTTCGAGAATACCGGCGTGCGCGTGCTGCCGCCGGCAAAGCGCGCCACCTCGCGCCGCAGATCCGATTCGAGTCCCGTAACGCTGATGCCGCAGGCGCGCGCAGCGACATTGACGTCGCAGTCGGCCTGCTCCAGCAGCGCGAGGAAGAGGTGTTCGATATCGACTTCGTAGTGGCCCATGCCGACGCAGATGTTGGCCGCGCGCGTGGCGGCCATGCGCGTGGCGCCGTTCAGTTTGCCGATCAGGGTCTTGAGATTGATGTCCATGCGTGTGACGTCCTTTGTTGGGTAGTGAAGCTAGCGCTTGCCCTTCCTGATCGCGTAGCGCAGCGAGGAAGGCTGCAGCACGGCGCTGAAGTCGACGGTTTCGCCGGCGCCTTCCAGGTCGAGGCGCGCGTGGATGACGAAATTGAGGCGGTTGACACTGCCGGCCACCGCCTCGATGCGCGCGGCGACATCCTTCAGGCGCGGCTCGTGGGTCTCGATGGCCGTCTTCAGGCTGGCGCAGATCGCCGCGCGGTCTTCGTCGCTGGTGAGGCAGAAGGCGGCAAAGTCGACCAGGCCGTAATTGAGGATGGAGGCGCGGGCGCGCGGATAACCGTCGAAGGCGCCGCTCGGGATGGCCGCGCGCGTGTTGAGCAGCGCTTCGAGGTCGCGCGCAACGTGGTCCTTGATCTGTTCAAGGTTCAGGCCCTGCGCCGCCCTGCCCTGCTCGCTGCGCTCGTCCATGAGGCGATCGAGCAGGCCGGGGATGAAACCTGTCATGGCAAACCCTTGGATGGTGGCGCGTTCGACGAAGGTGCTGCTGGAAGGTGCTTCCGGAAGCGAAACACGGCCGCCGCGAGGGCGACGGCCGTGAGGTGCTATCGATCAGGCGATCTTGTTGGTCGCCAGGTCCCAGCCGCCGGACGTATTGCCGCCGGCGCCGCCGGTGACTTTCTGCTGGGTGTACTTCCATTTGATCTTCGAGAACTTCAGGCCGACTTTCTCCTGGATGATCGAGCCTTCGTGCACGGCCGGCATGATGGCGCCGATCAGCACGTTCTCCAGTTCGATCTCGAAGTACTTGATGCGGTCGCCCTGGCCGTCGGCGCGCATGAATTCCAGTTTGGCTTTCGGGATGGTCTTGCCGGCCGAGCAGGTCTGCAGCAGGATCGGCGAAGCCAGGTCGGCGAGCTTGGTGAACGAGACTTCCTCATGCTCGCAGCGTTCGGCCGTATGGCCCCCGCCGGTCGACGCGGTGGCCGAGCGCGGCTGCTTCACGCCCCAGTTCACCGAGGTGCACTCGATCCAGTCCTTGTGCTTGTCGTCCGTCGACTCGCCCTTGATGCCGTCGATTTGCAGATATACGTCAATTGCCATGTTTGCTTACTCCAGTTCAGGTTGAAAAGTGATTTAGTTTTTGGTCGACTGCGGCAACTCCGCGACCAGTCGGAGCGAAACGGACAATTCGTCGAGCTGGAAGTGCGGCCGCAGGAAGGACACGGCGCGGTAGCAGCCCGGCCGGCCCGGCACCTCGGACACCTGCACGCTCGCTTCCCTCAGCGGGAACTGGGCCTTCTGTTCCTGGCTGGCGTTGTCGTCCAGGAGCACGTACTGGGTCAGCCAGCGGTTCAGGTAATCCTCGACATTCGACGCGGCGGCGAAGCTGCCGATCTTGTCGCGCATCATGGCCTTCATGTAGTGGGCAATGCGCGAGACGGCGAAGATATACTGCAGCTGCGAGGACAGCATCGCGTTCGCATTGGCCGCCTCGTTCGCGTACTTCTTCGCCTTCTGTGCCGACTGCGCGCCGAAGAAGGCGGCGTAGGAGGTGTTCTTGCAGTGCACCAGGGAGATGAAGCCGAGGTCCGACAGCTCCTTCTCGCGGCGATCGGTGATCGCCACTTCGGTCGGGCACTTCAGCGCGACTTCGCCTTCGTCGGTCTTGAAGGTGTGGGTCGGCAGGTTTTCGACCAGGCCACCGCCCTCGACGCCGCGGATCGCCGCGCACCAGCCGTAGTCTTCGAAGGCGCGCGTCAGCTTGGCGGCGAAGGCATAGGCCGCGTTGCACCACAGGTATTTGGTGTGGTCGGTGCCGTCGACGTCCTCGACATAGTTGAAGCCTTCGGTGGTCATGCCGTCGACCGGGTTGAACGGCAGGCGGCCGAGAAAGCGCGGCAGCGTCAGGCCGACGTAGCGCGCATCCTCGGACTCGCGGAAGGCCTTCCATTTCGCGTATTCGACGGTATCGAAGACCTTGGCCAGGTCGCGCGGTTTGCCCAGGTCGCCGAAGCTGTCGACGCCGAAGAGTTCCGGCGCGGCCGATGTGATGAAGGGCGCGTGGCTGGCCGCGGCCACGTGCGACATCTGCTCGAGAAAATACATGTCCTCGGGCTGGCGGCTCATTTCGAAGTCGCCGACCAGGGCGCCGTAGGGCGCGCCGCCAAAGGTGCCGAACTCCTCCTCGTAGACTTTCTTGAAGAGCGAGCTCTGGTCGAACTCCAGCGCAGCCTGGAAGTCCTTCACCAGTTCGCGCTTGCTGGCGTTGAGCATGCGGATCTGCAGGCCGGCGCCGGTGGACGAATTTTTCACCAGGTATTGCAGGCCGGTCCAGCTGCGCTCGAGCTTCTGGAATTCCGGAGCATGCATGACGGCGGACAGCTGGGTGGAGATCATGCTGTCGAGTTCCGCCAGGCGTGCGTCGATCATTGCCGACAGGTTGTTCGACACCACCATCGTGCCCGACATGACCTGCGTGACCAGTTCCGAGATCAGGTCGCGCGCGCGTTCGTGTTCGCTCGGCGAGGCCGCGACGCGGCTTTGCTCGACGATCTGGTCGAGCAGCGAGTTGTCCAGCTCCAGCGCAGGCTTGGCTGCCTGTTCGAGAATCGCCGCCATTTACTTGTCCTCCGTGTTCTTGCGCAGGCCTGCGAGCTTCTCGGTGTTGCCGAGGACCTCGCTCAGGATGTCGTCGAGCTTGTCGTTGCCGGCCAGCTTGTTACGCAGGTCGGCCAGCTTGGTGCGCGCTTCCAGAAGACCTTTCAAGGGCGCGACCTGCTGCACCACCGACTCCGGGCGGAAATCGGCCATCTCGCGAAACTGCAGCTGGACGCCGAACTGGCCGCCCTCGTCGCTCAGGTGGTTCTCGACGCGGAACTGCAGCGCCGGTGCCACGCCGCCCAGCACTTCGTCGAAGTTGGAAGCGTCGACGTTGACGAACTTGCGGTCCTTCAGGCGCTTCTTCTCGGCCTGCGGGTCGGCGCCGAAGTCGCCCACCACCCCGACGACAAAAGGCAGCTCCTTGTTTTCGATGGCGTCGCCGATCTCGACGTCGTAGGTCATCTGCACGCGCGGCGCGCGCACTTTCTGCAGGCGCTTCTGCACGCTTTCACTTTTGGCCATGTCAGCTCCAGAGGGATTACGAGGCCGGCGGGCGCCGGCCCGCGGGATTATTTGAGCGCGCCGAAGGGGTCGCTCGAGGTGGCTGGGGGTTTTGAGGGGCTCGCGGCGGACGCGGTCGTGGGCACGGGACGCGGACGTGGTGCCAGGTTCTTCTTGCCCGGTACCAGGTCCGTTTCGCCCAGGCTGGTGCGCAGCAGCTTGGCCAGCTCCTCGGCCTCGCTCTTCACATTGCCATTCAGTTTGTTCTTGCGGGTCAGGTCCGCCAGCGCCTTGCTGGTCACGCGCAGGCCGCTCACGGCAGCGATGCTGTGCGCCACCGTGTCGTCGGGATCGCGTGCCAGCGCTTCCTGCGCGTTCACGATCGCCTCGCCGTAATGCGCGCTGTCGAAGCGCATCTGCGCCATCCGTACCCATGGGGTCTTCTCGGTCGGGAAGGTCTGGCTTGCGCTTTTCAGCGCAGCATAGGCCTTGTCGTGCTGGCCAGCGGCGACAGCGGCGTCGGCCGCTTTCATCGCGCTCGCCATCGTCGTGCCCGCGGCAGCGCTGGCGGTGCCGCCGCCAGGGCTTTCGCAAGCAGCCAGCAAGGCGGCGCAGGCCAGTACCGGCATCAATCGTTTGAACATCATTTCGGTCTCCATTGCGTTGAACCAGACGCCATTATTCGGTAAGCGTTCTCAGCAGAATTGCGCGTAGTCAACATCTGGACAGGTGATCCTTGCGGGATACAAATCGCAAGGGGCTTGCGCGGCCGCAGTGGCGGCGCGTGGCGTTCCTGTTAAATGAGCGATGGTGTCATTTACGAAAGGCAATTAATTCATGAGAACTACCTGTCTGCTGTTCTGCGCGCTGTCGCTCGCCGGTTGCGCCAGCGACGGCCCTGCCGGCCGCGCACTGGCCGCCGCCGGTATCGCCAGGGCCCCGGAGATGCCTGATGCCGCCAAACCGCCGCGCAAGGTCGCCCTGCGCCTGCACGCCGCGCCGCGCCTGAACGTCGACGCCAAGGGACGCCCGCTGGCACTGGTGGGCGCGCGTATACCAGTTGCGCCAGCAAGCCGCCTTTGCCGCCGCTCCCTACGACGCCTTCCTGACGCCCGGTGCCGACAAGGAAGCGTTCGGTGCCGACCTGGTCGCGAGCAAGGACATCACCCCGGTGCCGGGACAACGCTACGAGGTACTGGAACAGGTGGGCCGGGAAGCGGGCTATGTGGGCGTGGTCGCGCTGTACCACTCACCCGCACCCGGCCGCTGGCGCCTTGCCTTCGATGCGGCGCAGGCCGAGAAGGCCGGGCTGACGGTGGGCATGCAGGCCTGTGCGCTGAGCGTCGGCACTGGCGCGCAGCCAACCGATTCAAATGTCAATGACCTCGGATCTGCGCGCTGTCAATAAGCACGCATCTGCTTCCAGCAAGCTCAACATTTTCCGCTTTCCCATTTCTTCGAGAGGTGACAGTGAACATGCCATCGAAACTGCTGTGGGGCGAAGGACTATTCCTGCGTCCACAACATTTCCAGCAGCAGGACCGCTACCACGAGGCGCGCCTGAACCAGACCGCGCGCGCGCTGCACCCCTACGCCTGGGGCGTGCGCCGCCTGGTCGTGGACCACGAGGCCCTCAAGCACGACGTCCTGCGCATCGACGCGCTGTCGCTGCTGTTCCCGGATGGCGAACTGTATCGCGCGCCCGAAGGCGACGCACTCCCTTCCCGGGTGAAACTGGGCGCGCTCGCCCCCAGCACCCAGACGATCACCTTCCACGCCGCCCTGCCCGCCCTGAAGGCCCATGGCGAGAACTGCGCCGAGCCCGACCTGCACCGCATGGACGCCCGTTTCGTCCAGCACGAGCGCGACACCCAGGACCTGTTCACGGCCGCCGCCGATGCACCGCTCACCTACCTGAAGAAGACCCTGCGGCTGGTGTCGGACGAGGATGCGCTCGACGCCTACGAGAGTTTTCCCCTGCTGCGGCTGCGCCGCGTCGCGACCGGCGGCTTCGAAGTCGATCCGGCCTTCATCGCCCCGAGCGTGGCAATCGACGGTGCGCCCGGCCTGCACAACCTGGTCGCGCGGCTGATGGAAAAGCTGCTGGCGAAGGTCAACGCCCTGTACGGCCACATGCGCGAGCCGAGCCGCAAGGTGGTCGAGATCCGCGGCGGCGACATGTCCTCGTTCTGGCTACTGCACACGGCCAGCACCGGCTACGCGGCGCTATCGCACTACCTGCACCATCCCGAATTGCATCCGGAGCGCCTGTTTTCCGACATGCTGGCCCTCGCCGGTGGCCTGATGGCCTATTCGCGGAACTATCGCCTCGAAGACCTTCCTGCCTATGCGCATGCCGATCCGGGGCCGGCGTTCGCGCGCCTGGCCGACATCCTGCGCGACCTGCTCGATACGGTGGTATCGAGCCGCTACTTCTCGATCGCGCTCAGGAACGACCGCCCGTCCTACCACGTGGGCGCGCTGGACTCGGGCAAGATCACGGGCCAGACCGCGCTCTACCTTGCGGTGTCGGCCGACATGCCGGCGCTGCAACTGGTCGAGGTGGTGCCGCTGCGCTTCAAGCTCGGCGCGCCGCAGGACGTCGACAAGTTCGTGCTCTCGGCCCTGCCCGGCGTGAAGCTGATGTATGCGCCGCAGGTGCCGGCGGCGCTGCCGGTGCGGCCCGATACCTGCTACTTCGCCCTCGAGAACAAGGGGCTACTGTACGAGAACATGCTCAGAACCAGGCGATCTCGATCTATGTCCCGAACGGTATCCGTGACCTGCAACTCGACCTGATCGGGGTGGCAGCATGAGCGCCCATGTCGAACGCCGCGCGGCACCGGCCGCCCGCAGCACCGGCGGCGCCAACCCGCAGTCACTGGTCGACCTGATGTACGAAGGTTTCTACGCCCTGTTCCTGCTCAAGAACGGCTGCGGCCCGCACGACAAGGCCGCGTTTGCCGACCACATGACGGCCTTTCTCGGCGATGTGGACCGCAATGCCAAGGCGATCGGCGTGGCCGCCGAGGATGTCACGGCCGCGAAATATGCCTTCTGCTCGGCGGTCGACGAAATCATCCTGCGATCGGACTATGAAGTGCGCGAAGCCTGGGAGACACGCCCGCTGCAGCTGCGCGTCTTCGGCGACCAGCTCGCGGGCGAGCACTTTTTCAACCGCCTGGAAGACCTGCGCGCGAAAGGCAGCGTGCACCTGCAGGCGCTCGAGGTGTTCCATATGTGCCTGCTGCTCGGTTTCGAGGGCCGCTACGCGCTCGACGGCCATGACAAGCTGAATTACCTGGTGGCGCGCCTGGGCGACGAGATCGCGCGGATGCGCGGCAAGAACCGCGGTTTCGCGCCGCACGCCGAGCGCCCCGACCAGGTCGTCAACACGCTGCGCAGCGATCTGTCCTTGTGGGTGCTGACATCCGTGTTCACACTGGCTGGCCTCACCGCCTACGTCGGCTTTCGCGCCAAGCTCGGGCACGACACCGAAAGCACCCTGGCCGCCTACAACGACCTGGTCAAGCTGCCGCCACGTGCGGCGAACGTGACGATCACCCTGCCCTGACGCTGCGATATCCCCTGAAACGACACCGCCGGCAGCAATGCCGGCGGTGTTTTTCATCCTGGCCTTTGCAGGCCGCGAGCAGCTATTGCACGACCTTGAACTCGATGCGGCGATTCCGTGCGCGCCCATCCGGCGTGCGATTGTCCGCCACCGGCCGGTCCGGTCCTTCGCCCGACACCATGATCGACTCGCCCTGGATGCCGCGCGCGGCGACATAGGTCTTCACGGCCTCGGCACGCGCCTGGCTGAGCGAGAGGTTGCCGGCACGCGAGCCTGCGTTGTCGGTGTGGCCGATCACTTCCACCTTGATGCCGTTCAGCTTTTTCAGCGCTTCGCTCATCTGGTCGAGGATCGCCATGCCGGACGGCGTCAGCGCGGCCTTGCCCGACTCGAACTCGATGATGCGGTTCGCCAGCGCGGCATCGAGCACGTTCTGCTCGGAGGCCACCACGCGCAGGCCGTTGTTGACGATGTAGGTCGGGTTCAGGCTGGCGGCGATGTCACCGGCAATCTGCTGACGCTGTGCTTCGCTGGCGACGTCGCCGCGCAGGCTGACCGTGCTGCCCTCGACTTTGAGCTGGCCACGGCTGATCATTTTCAGGTTGGGACCGATCAACCGTGCGACATAGTCGTTCCAGTTGGCCGGCGCCGCGACGGGGCCGACGCCCAGTTGGTCGACCACCCGGTCGGCGCCGTACACCGCGCGCAGGCGCGCCAGCAGCGCGGCCTTGCTGGCCTCGTCAGCGACGGTACCGGCCACCACGATGGGTGCCGCCGGCGCGGGTGCCGGCGCTCGGGCATGGGCGTTTGCCGCACCGAGGGCAGCAAGCGCGAGGACAAGGACGTGTTTCATGAAGCGCCTCCGATGAAAGTCTTGAGGAACAGCTCGCGCGCCAGCTTCAGGGGCAACTGCGGCTGGTCGAGATAGCTGGCCAGCGCGCGCACGTCGACATCCAGCCCGAGCTGCTCGTCGATCCACCCGGTATCGATCATGCGCACCTGCTGCTCGCGCGCGACATGCGGATCGATGATGGCGCGCAGCGCCTGGGCGGCGGCGCCGCAGAAACCGATGACCAGCACCGGCCGCCCTTCCAGCCGGGTCAGGAACAGGGCCAGGTCGAATTCGGTGCGGCGAACAAAAGGCGCCACCAGCTCCAGCCAGAACGCCGCTACCGGCGCGCGCAGCGTGTGCTCTTCGGGCAGCGGCAGCACCAGGCTCTTGTCGAGCCGCGTGGGTTTGCTGTGCATGACCGGCTGGAGCAGGAGACCCAAGGCCAGGATGATGCGGCTTGCGTCTTCGCCGTCGAGCAGCCCGCAGGCCGCCGACCGTGCCGCTGGCCAGAAAGTCCGCCAGCGCCCCATCGCATTCGCCCAGGGTGATGCTGGCGTCGCTGATGCCTTGCAGGTGCAGCGCCGGGTCGCAGGCTTCCACGACCTGGGGCGCGGCCGCTTCCGGGGAAGGACCAGAGCGGCGCGAAGGCCAGCGGACAGCGGGAGACAAAGGCGGCCGGATCGGCAACGTCGAGCGTGCGCATCATGAGAAAGGAAAGCGCCGGCCCGGCGCGTCATGGCTGGCGACGAGGTGTCCGGCCAGCGCATGGCGCCGCGCCGGCCCGACGAAGGCAAAGCTGACCGGTGCCATGGCATCGTAGTTGATCTTCCAGCGCGCATCCGACGGCAGCTGCTGCATGACGGCGGCCAGCCAGTCGTCGAGCATGCCGACCGCGGTGGCATCGTGCGCCAGCTTGACGAAGTCGCTGCGCGTGGGGATCTTGCCGAAGTAGCCGATCCGGTGCGATACGGGTGCGCGCATCAATGGCTCCCCCGCGCCCAGGCTGGCCACGGTCGGATAGGCAGCAGCCCGGCCGACGATGGCCGGCGGCAGGCGCATGCCCCGGAAGCCCTTGCCGCCGCTGGAAGAACTGGCCGTTTCGGCACTGCTGACCAGGCGCAGGTCCACCGCCACCGACACGTTCGGACCATTCCAGCGCAGCTCGACGACGTCGGCGCTCTTGCGCTTCTGGCTGGCCGCTTCGATCATGCGGCGCATGCCGAACTGGCCGGGTTCGTTGAACAGTTCCACGGTGCGTCCATCGAAGGTCACGGCGCTGATGCGCGCCCCCGAGGTGCCTGGGCCAGGGTGCACCATGTTGGTCCACACCGGCGGCGTATTCCGGTAGCGCAGCTGCTGGCCGTCGATTTCGATCGTGTACTCGGTGGTGCCGGGCGCCGGCTGCGCTTGCAACTGGAACACCTTTTGCGGTCCGGCGGCAGACGGCGCAGCGACGCCATTGCTTGACAGCGGCGCCACCCAGCCGGGGAAGTTCGACACCGCCTGCGGCACCAGCGTGATGCCGATGTCGGCCCAGGTGCGTGGCGAGAGCACGTCGCCGCGGCGCACGACCAGCGGCCCCATCGAGGTGTTCACGAACTTCGCCACGACGCCTTCGGGACCGAAGAACTGGCCGATCTCGGTACTGGTCGCCTCGATCTTGCTGGCGATGGAAAACGGATACTTGTCGGCCAGCGACTTCTGGAAAGGCTCGACCACCTGCGCCTGCCAGGTCTTGTTGATCTCGGACTCCGACGGCAGCACGATCATGGCGAAGGTCTGTACCAGCGGGCGCACCAGCAAGGGACGCAGCGCGGCGCGCTGGCTGTCGCTCATCCCGGTCAGCATCTGCTCGTCGACGTATTTGAGGGCGTCGGCCAGCTCCGAACCTGTGCCCTCCAGCGTCTGCTGCATGAACTGCTTGGCGCCGGGACCGGGATCGCCCTGGTTCTTCAGGCTGTTCAGGCGCGTGCGCAGGCGCGACAGGCAATCGAGGTAGCCGTTCATCAGCGAGGCTTCGCGCTCGCGCGCACCGACCAGGCGCGCGACGCCGGCGAACTCGCGGCCGATCGGCCCCATTGCGCCGGCGCCGCCCGCCGTGCCTGCTCCCACCGGTCCGACCGCGTCGGCCAGCGTGCGTGCATCCGACGGTGCGCGGCGCAGGATCACTTCCTTGAACCACGCCAGCAGGCTGCGCTCGGTCTTGCCCATGCTGGCGCGCGGCGCCCCCGGATTGTCCCAGGCGGTTTCGTCGTAGATGCTCTTCAGCAGGCGCGCGATCGGCGAAGTCTGCGGGTCGCCCAGGCGATTCATCGCCTGCACGCTGCCGTCGAAACCCTTCAGGTCGGCCACCGTCACGCCACCCACGAAACGCACCCATTCCTTGGCATACTCGGTCTTGTACATGTCGACCAGGGTCTTCTGGATCTGTTCAGGACTGCCCTCCAGCGTCAGGTCGTCCTTGGCCACCGTCTTCAGTACCCAGTCGGTGCTTTGCAGCTCGCGGTTCGAAGCATCGCGAATGGCACCGATGACGTATTTTTCCCAGGCCTCGCGGGTAAAGGCGCCGCTGACCGCATGACTGCCCGCTACCAGACCAGCGTCGCCCTCGCCCACCAGGCGTGCCACCGTCACTGCCGGGAAGCGGGTGGCGGCGCGGGTCTTGATGTCGGCGTAGACGCGCTCGCGCGCCGGCGTGCCGCGCACCACGCGGCGCAGGTTTTCGCGGGCCGCGTCGAGCAGGCTCAGTTTCAGGGTCACCTGCGGCCAGGCCTGGTCGCCGATGTGGGCCAGGTGAAAACTCAGCAGGCGCTCGGCGCTGCGGATCATCTGCTCGCGCGGCATGGCGCCGCGGTTGGCCTCGAGCCAGGTGCGCCAGTAGCGCGTCAGCTGGTCGTTCAGGTGGCCCGGTTCGGCGTGCTCCTTGTCGCCCAACATCAGGTAGGTCTTGAGCGCGTTGTAGGCATCGGCCACGTTGGTGGGCGAGACGTCCTGGTAGGGCTGGCCGGGACGCGCGCTCGGCGCGCCCAGGGCATTCGGGTCGAGTTCGGCGGCATGCGCGTTCACTTCGGTCAGCATGTTCTCGAGCGAGTTGGCAACCGGCTCGACCATCACGGCGCGCACGCCGGCAAAATACTCGTCGCGCAGCTTGCGCTCCAGTTTATCGCCCTGGTACAGGCCGAAAGAAAGGGCCAGCGGCTGGTCCTCGCGGTATTTGTCGAGCTGCTCGATGCGGTCCTGCAGGATGTCGAGCGCTTCCAGGCGCGATTGCAGGTCATGGCGCTTGTCCTGCAGGCGCACCGCTTTATCGAGGTCGGCCTGGACGTTCGCCACCAGCTGGGCATTGCCCATGTAGGCCCAGCTCCAGCCGCCCAGCGCCGCGCCCAGGACGATGGTCGCTCCGAAGAAGGCGGCATACTTCAGGCGCGTACTGGCCGGGTTGGTGTAGCGTTTGACCAGGTCCTTGTCGGCGAAAATCACCTTGCGGAACAGCTCCAGCAGGAAGTAGCCGTCGCCGTCCAGTTCCGCCTCCTCGCCCTGGCGCTCGCGCAGTTCGAGGTCGAAGCGGCTGGCCACGCGCCTCGAGGACAGGTCCTGCACGGTGCCTTCCTGGAGCGCGCTGGTGAAATAAAAGCCGCGGAAGACCGGCTTGAACTGGTAGGTGTTTTCCTCGAACAGGGTGGCCAGGAAGGCGCGCAGCGGCGTGCGGATGGCCGCGAATTCGAGCGGGAAGGTGAACACGCCGGGGCGCATCCGGGTGCTGCGGTTGCCTGCCATGTTAGCCAGGCTCAGTTCCTTCAGCCCCTCGTGCAGCTCGTCGAAATGGGCATCGAAGAAGGCCAGTACGTCCTGGGGCGAACTGCGGCGGTTGTAGCGCAAGGTCGCGCCCCAGACGCGATCGCGCTCGCTGCGTTCGCTGTCTGCGAAGAAGTCGGAGAAGCCGGCAATCAGGTCGGCCTTGGTGAAGATCACGTAGACGGGGGCGTACACGCCCAGGCGCTCGGTCAGTTCCTGCACGCGCGTGCGCAGGCTCTTGGCCAGCTCGATCGAGGCGCCCGCCGGTCCGCTCGTCAATTCAGCGACGCTGACGGCAATCAGGATGCCGTTGATCGGCGCGCGCCGGCGGTGTTTTCGCAAGAGGTCGAGGAAGCTGAACCACTCATTGCGGTCACCTTCCTGCACCGAGTACCGTCCGGCCGTATCGAGCAGGATGCCGTCGGTGGTGAAGAACCAGTCGCAGTTGCGGGTGCCGCCCACGCCCCGCACTGCCTTGCTGCCCGGGATAGGGAACGTCAGGCCGGAATGGGCGATGGCGCTGCTCTTGCCCGCCGCCGGGTTCCCGATGATCATGTACCAGGGCAGCTCGTAGAGCGCCGCGGACCCGCGCATCAGGCCCAGCTTCGAGCTTTTGATCGTCGAGATCGCCTCCAGCATGTTCTTGCGCAGCACCGCCACTTCGCTCTTGCCGCGCTCACCCTCGGGGTCAGCGGCATCGGCGCCGGCCGCCAGGCTGGCCGAGAGCCGCGCGGCGGCGCGCTTGTTCAGCACCAGACGCACGCTCCAGTAGATGCCCCACAAGGCCATCAGCGCAAGTGTCGCGATGACGGCCCAGGCGAGGCCGAGTTCGAAAGTGTCGACGCTGAGGAAAAGGATGCCGACCAGGGCGGTGATGCCGATCACGACAAGCACGCGGCTGTCGGTGAGGAACTTCCAGAGACGGGCCATAGCGGGGGCGTGTGAGAGTGGTTGAAAGTCGGAAAAGTCGGACAGGCAATGCTCGCACTAATTGCCTACCGAAAATTTGACCTTTCGCAAACCCGCGCCCGCGCTGTCGGAACGATGGTACTCAGCGGCGCATCACCCCGCGCAGGCGTAGTTCGGTGTGGCCCAGGTCCATCATTTTCCAGCGCCCGCCCCAGGTCAGGCCCAGCTGTTCGGCGACCTCGCCATACAGTTGGTAGCCGCGCATTGCCCATGGATCCTTTTCCGAAATCACCAGCTTGCCATCACGCCAGAACGCGCAATCGGCCGCCAGGCCGTACTGGTGCCAGCTCTGGAAGGCGCGGGCGTTGGTCACCGCGCCCCCCATCTGGGCCAGCATGTCCTGGCGCGCGGGGCTGCGGTAGCCTTCCAGCAGCGCCATTTCGTAGCCATATTTTTCCTTCATGATCTTGAACGCCAGCAGCAGGCGCTGGTTGAAGTCCGGATGCATCAGGCCCCAGTTGCGGCTGGCGTTGACCAGCATCGGCCGTACCTGTTCGACTTCCTGGGTGGTAAAGGCCAGTGGCGGCGGATCGCTGGGCGGCACCAGCTGTTCGCCACGCAGCAAGGCCGCGATTTGGGCGTCCGGCAGGGCCTCGCTCGGCTCGTATCCGGGCAGCATGTCGGGCGTGCGCATGACCAGCGCCAGCAGCGAGGGGATGGCGACCGCGGGCACGGCGATCGCCAGGATGACGGCATGCCGGCGCAGCAGCTGGCGCGCGCCGCTGCCCCTTGCCGCCAGCGTGCGCCGCGGCTGCATCGGCTCGCGCGGTGCGGTCGGACGCCTGCGGACGACGCGCGCGACGCGGCCGCGCAAACCGAACACCCACCCGAGCACGATCGCGCGTCCGCCTGGGAAGCAGGCAAGCCAGATCAGGCTGCAGGCGAGGCAAAAGTACAAAAGTGCGATAAAGATCAGCATGGCTTTCCCCAGATTGTTTCTAATCGAGCAGAAACGCCCATCTTAGGAGGTATCCCGTGCGCCCTACAGACGAAAATCAAGCAGCCTCGACAAGACCCAACCTGATGTCGTCGCGCCGCAGCGCCGGCGAAGACAACATCCTGGCCATGCTTGAACGCGACTCGGCACGCCGCAACGGCACCCGTGTGTCGAGCGCGCGCCTGGCCTGGTATGGCGCTGCCGCCGCGCTCACCGGTATTCTCGCCGGCGGGGTCGCCTGGCTGGCCTACGACAACCACCAGACCGTGCGCGAGCTGCAGGGCCCAGTACGACGCAGCAGCCGCGGCCGAGCGCGTCGATGGCGAAACCATCGTCACGCCCGTGCCGGGCAGCCCCTCCGCGTCCCCCTGCCCGGGTCGCCACAGCCGATGCCCCCGCCGCCGCCGCCATCGTCGTCGACGAGCGTCCGCGCATGCGCACCGCGCCGCCGCCGCTGGTGATGCTGCCCGCGCACGAAGCGGCGGCCGCCAAGCCGGCAGCGCCGGCGCCGGCAAGTCCCGCACCGGCCGTGGCCGCCACCGCGCCCGTACGCGCGGCGGTGGTCACGCCGCCAGCCGCCGTGGTCGCGAAACCGTCCACCGTGACGACGAAGCCGGCGGCCGTGGTGCCGAAGCCGTCGACGCCGCAGGCAGCGAAGAGCGCGCCACCACGCCCCGCCGCGCGCCCGCAGGACAAGCGCGTCGTCAAGCTCGCCCGTGCAGCCGATGCCAAGCCTGGCGCACGCCGTACCGCCGCCGTCAAGGGCAAGGCTGCAGCCACGGCGGCATCCGGCGCCGCCACAGCCGCTGCCGGTGCGCGCAATCGCAAACCCGTCCCCGGCAGCGAACAGCAGGTGGACGGCGACGTCGCCCTGATCTCGGCCATCATCTCGCAGTCGGAGCGCCACCGTGGCGAACGCGAGCCGGCCGGCACTTGCAGCGGGGCCAAGTGCCTGCCCAGGCCCGCCCGTCCCTGATGTGGCAAAAAACCACGGCCGTCCGGCGCGGCGGCTGAAACCGCTGTGCCGGGGCGATGCGGGACGCTATACTGTACAAAAGCACAGTTGCGCGTCTCGAGATGAACAGGGTTCTGGAAAACGAGTTTTATTACCGGATAACTTCCAGGCGGTGCTGGACTGGATCGGCCAGCGCTACAGCGACTTGCTGACCGACGAAGAACAGGCCTTCATTGGCGCCTTCCCCGGCTTGCCGCAGCCGGCGCGCGCCCTCTTCGTGCGCATGGTCATGCGCAAGGGCGCGCTCTTCCGCGCGACCAAGCTGCGCTACCCGGAAATCGGCTGCCCGGTCGCGGCCGCGCAGCAGTTGCTGCCGACCGGCTGGGTGGCGCTCGACCCCGAGGTAACGCTCGACGAGTTGTTCGACCTGCTGCTCAAGCCGGAAATCGCGGCCGCCTTCGCGCCGCAGCTGCGCCAGAAAACCGCGCGCAAGACCGAGCAGCTCGAACAACTGCGCGAACACTTCGCCGACAGCCGAGCTTTCTCCGCCTGGTATCCCGGCTGCGACGACGTCGCATTGCGCATCCTCGTCAAGCCCCTCTGCGACCGCCTGCGCCTGATCTTCTTCGGCAACCTGCGCCAGGACTGGACCGAATTCGTGCTGTCCGACCTGGGCGTCTACCGGTTCGAGCAGGTCGAGTTTTCCGATGCTTCGCGCGGCTTTCGCGAGCGCGCCGACATCGACCACTACCTGCAGCTGCATGCCTGCAAGGAACGCTTTGCCGCCGCCACCGAACCGGTCGACACTATCCTCGACGACCTGCCCGCGCATGCCTTCCACAACGATTGGCTGGAAAGCCGGCGCGAGAAGTTCCTGTTCCAGGTTGGCCAGCACTTCGAGAAGGAAAAGGACTGGACCCGCGCCCATGCGGCCTATGCGCGCTGCAGCTACCCCGGCGCGCGCGGGCGTGCGATCCGGGTGCTGGAGAAAGCCGAACGCTACCTTGAGGCCTGGGAGCTATGCGAGGCCGCCCGCGGCTTGCCCGAGAGCGAAGCCGAACGCCAGCACCTCGGACGCATCGGCCCGCGCCTGGCGCGCAAACTGGGCCATCCGCGCACGGTCGCCGCGCGCGGCCGGCCCGGTGCGGCTGGACCTGTGCCTGCCGCTGCCCGTGGGCGACTGGTGGGTCGAGGGTGTCGTGCGCGAACACCTGGCGATGGATACCGCTCCCGTGTTCTATGTCGAGAACATGCTGGCCAACGCCCTGTTCGGCTTGCTGTGCTGGCGTGCCATCTTCGCGGCCATTCCCGGCGCCTTTTTCCACCCCTTCCACCGCGGTCCGGCCGACCTGTACAGCCCTGATTTCGGCCGGCGCCGCGCGCGCGAATTCGACGACTGCCTGGCCCAGCTCGAGGACGGCCGCTACCGTGCCACCATCCTCGAGCACTTCGAGACCAAATTCGGCATCGCCTCGCCTTTCGTCGGCTGGGAAGCGCTCGATCGCGCCCTTCTTGAACTCGCTCTCGACTGCATTCCGCCGGCCCACCTGCGCAAGTGGTGCGAACGCATCCTGCTCGACGTCCAGGCCAATCGCACCGGTTTTCCCGACCTGATCCAGTTCTGGCCGGCCGAGCGGCGCTATCGCATGATCGAGGTGAAGGGGCCGGGCGACCGCCTGCAGGACAACCAGCTGCGCTGGATCGACTACTGCGCCGCGCACGAGATGCCGGTGGCGGTGTGCTACCTGCAGTGGGAGCAGGCTGCTTGAGGTCCCGATGAGCTACGTCGTCGCCGTCCGCGCACTCTGCGAGTTCACCGCCAAGCAGGGCGACCTCGACTTTCGCTTTACGCCTTCGCCCACCGCCCAGGAAGGCATCGCCGGCCACGCGGTGGTGGCGAGCCGCCGTGGCGAGCACTATCGCACCGAAGTCTCCCTGTCCGGTGACTACGGCCCGCTGCACGTGCGCGGCCGCGCCGACGGCTTCGACCCGGACCAGAACCTGATCGAGGAGGTCAAGACCTACCGCGGCAAGCTGTCCTCGATACCAGAGAATCACCGCCAGCTGCACTGGGCCCAGGTGCGCGTCTACGGACACCTGCTGTGCCGGCAGCTGGGACTGGAGCAGGTCGAGCTGGCCCTGGTCTATTACGAGATCGGCAGCGGCCACGAGACCTCCCTGCGCGAAACGCGCAGCGCCGCGGAACTGCAGGCGATCTTCGAAGACCAGTGCCGCCGCTTTGTTGCCTGGGCCGAGCAGGAACTGCGCCACCGCGAAGCGCGTGACGCCGCCCTCGCCGCGCTGCGCTTTCCCCATGCGGCCTTCCGTCCGGGCCAGCGCCAGCTCGCGGAAGCCGTCTTCCACGCCAACAGCAGCGGGCGCTGCCTGCTGGCCCAGGCGCCCACCGGCATCGGCAAGACCATCGGCAGCCTGTTCCCGGTGCTCAAGGCGGCGCCGCGCGAGAAGCTCGACAAGATCTTCTTCCTCGCGGCGAAAACGCCGGGCCGCCAGCTGGCCCTGGACGCCGCCGCGGCCATTGCCGCCAGCGCGGCCGATGCGAACGCCGGCACGCCCGTGCTGCCGCTGCGCGTACTCGAACTGACCGCGCGCGACAAGGCCTGCGAACACCCGGACAAGGCTTGCCAGGGCGATTCCTGCCCGCTCGCCAGGGGCTTCTACGACCGCCTGCCGGCGGCGCGCCAGGCGGCGCTGGCCGTACCCGTGCTCGACCGCGCAGGCTTGCGGGAGGTCGGCCTGATGCATGACGTCTGCCCCTACTACCCGGGCGGCGAAATGGCGCGCTGGAGCGACATGCTGGTCGGCGACTACAACTATTATTTCGACGGCAGCGCGATGCTCTACGCGCTGGCCCAGGAAAACGGCTGGCGGGTCAGCGTGCTGGTGGACGAGGCGCACAATATGGTATCGCGTGCGCGTTCGATGTACACAGGCGAACTCGATCGCGCCGCCCTGCGCCTGGCGCGCGCGGCCGCGCCCGAACCGGTCAAGAAGGCGCTGACCAAAGTCGCACGCAGCTGGGGCGACGTCGACGCAAGCAGCGGCGCCCCTTACCGGTGCTGCCGGCGCCCCCTGAAAAGCTGCTCGCCACGCTGGCGGCGGCATCCAGCGCCATCAACGACTACCTCGCCGAAACCGCGGTGCCGCTCGACGATGCGCTGCAGCGCTTCCACTTCGATTCGCTGGGCTTCCAGCGCCTGGCCGAAAGCTTCGGCGAGCACGCGCTGTGCGACCTTTCCCGCGATGGGCGCGACGGCAAGGACACCACCATCTGCATCCGCAACGTGGTCCCGGCGCCCTACCTCAAGCCGCGCTTCGAGGGCGCCCATTCGGTCACGCTGTTCTCGGCCACGCTCAGCCCCGGCACTATTTCGCCGACTTGCTCGGGCTGCCCGAGAACACCGGCTGGGTCGACGTCGAGTCGCCCTTCTCGGCCGACCAGCTGGCCGTGCACATCGCTGCCCGCATCTCGACGCGCTACAGCCATCGCAGCGCCTCGCTGGCGCCGATCGCGCGCCTGATGGCCGACCAGTACGCGGCCGCACCAGGCAACTACCTGGCATTCTTCAGCAGCTTCGATTACATGGAACAGGCGGCGAACGCATTCAGCGAGCGCCATCCCGCCGTGCCGGTCTGGCGCCAGGAACGGCGCATGAGCGAGGCCGAGCGCGCCGCCTTCCTCGATCGCTTCCACCCGGACGGGCGCGGCATCGGATTCGCGGTGCTGGGCGGTGCGTTCGGCGAAGGCATCGACCTGCCCGGCGCGCGCCTGATCGGCGCCTTCGTCGCCACGCTGGGCCTGCCCCAGCTGAACCCCGTGAATGAGCAGCTGCGCGCCCGCATGCAGGCGATGTTCGGTGCGGGCTACGACTACACTTACCTGTACCCCGGCTTGCAGAAGGTGGTGCAGGCTGCCGGACGCGTGATCCGTACGGAACTCGACCGCGGCGTCGTCTACCTGATCGACGACCGCTTCGATTCCGCCCAGGTGCGCGAACTGCTGCCGCGCTGGTGGCAGGTCGATACCCTGCCCGTCAACTAGCGCATCAGTTCCTTCAGCTTCTGGTAGCCGCTGCGGCTGACGGGCACGCGCTTGCCGTCTTTCAGCACCGCGCACCAGCTGTCCTTGGTCGGCGCCTCGATGCGCTCGATCGCGCCCAGGTTCACGATGTAGGAACGGTGCACGCGCACGAACAGCGCCGCGTCCAGGCCCTGCTCGAGTTCGGCCATCCGCCCGTTCTTCAGGTGGGTCTTGCCGGCGGCGCTGATCTGCACATAGTCGTCCTGCGCCTCGATCCAGTCGATGCTGGCGGTCGGCACCACGTGGACGCGGGCGCCGTCGCGCACCAGCACGCGCTCGAGAGCGGGCCATGGCGGCGCGCCGCCTCGTGCGCGACGCCTTCGAGCTGCTCCACCGGATTGGCGCGCGCCGCCACGTTGGCCAATGCCTGGGCCAGGCGCTCGCGGCTGAAGGGCTTGAGCAGGTAGTCGAGCGCGCGTACCTCGAAAGCCTTCAGCGCGAACTGGTCGTAAGCGGTGACGAACACGTAGCGCGTGCGCGCACCGCTTAGCTCCACCACCTCGAAGCCATCGAGCTTGGGCATCTGGATATCGAGGAAGACCAGGTCGGGCTGGAGTTCGCCGATGGCTTTCACGGCCTCGAAGCCGTTCGCGCATTCAGCGACGATCTCGACCTCGGGATGGGCCGCCAGGTACTCGCGCAGCAGCGCGCGCGCGAGAAATTCGTCGTCGACGATGATGACCCGCATTCAGTTCTCCATTTGATCAATCGTTTCCGCAGGCAGCGCCAGGTCCACGCGAAACGAGTGCGTCTCGCGCGTGAAGTGGACGCTGGCCTCGTGGGCATAGGTCGCGGCCAGGCGCTGGCGCACGTTCGCCAGGCCGATGCCGCAGCCGGCGGCCGCCGTGCCGGGCGTCTCGTCGTCGGCATCGTTCTCGACGCGGATACGCAGCAGCGCTCCATCCCGTTGGGCGGCAATGCGCACCGTACCTCCCTCGACCAGGCCGCCGATGCCGTGCTTGACCGCGTTCTCCACCAGCGGCTGCAGCAGCATCGGCGGCAGCAGGCAGGTGCCGGCATCATCGGCAATGGTCTCTTCGAAGGCCAGGCGCGCGCCGAAGCGCACCTGTTCGATCCCCACGAAAGCACGTACCAGCGCCAGCTCTTCCTCCAGCGTGACCTTGCGCTGCGCGTCCAGCCCCAGGCTGCGGCGGAAAAAGTCGGACAGCTGCAGGGTCATGCCGCGCGCGGCCGCGGGGTCGATCGAGGTCAGCGCACTGATGGAATTGAGGCTGTTGAACAGGAAGTGGGGATCGACCTGGGTGCGCAGCATGCGCAGCTCGGCTTCCTGGGCAGCGAGCTGCATTTCGAGTTCGCGCCGTTCCAGGCCGCGTGCGCGTTCGAATTCGAGCACCAGGTATTGCGCCGCCGCCGTCAGGCCGTAGAGGATGACGCCGAGACCGAACATCAAGGTGGCGATCGCCCGGTTCAGTGCCGGCAAGCCTGGCACCAGCTCGCGCAGCAACTCGCTCCAGCCGCCGCCGGCCACGCTCCATAAAGCGCTCACGCAGACCGCTGTGCCCACGAACACGCCGGGCACCGACAGCGGCGGACTGCTGGCGATCGGATAGGCGCGGCACAGGTAATACGTCGAGAAGCCGCTGGCGCAGCCGAACACCAATGTCAGCGGGACGGCGAACAGCAGGCTCGCGCCCCGGGGGCGCCGCTGGCGACGGCAACCACTCCGCCCAGCAGGCCGCCCAGCAGCAGCCAGCCGGCCAGGTACAGCAGCATGCTGCGCCGCCTGTCCGGCGCGCCCCGGGCCGCGCCGTCGACCGTGCCGGACATCAGTTACGTACTTCCACGCCGCCCATGATCGCGTAGCCGCGGACGATCAGGCGCTTGCTGTTGTCGGGTGGCCGCACTGTCTTCTCGTCGAAGCCGCCCATGATCGGGGTACCGTGCAGGATCACGGTCCAGTCGGGCGGCACCTTCAGCGTCACGCCGCCCCAGAACGCGAACACGTTGATGATCGCTTCGCCGGTCATCGACGCCTGGCGCAGGTCGAGCGCACAGCCGCCCATGACCGCGGTGACTTCGCCGCCGCGGAAATCCGGCGTGTGCACGCGCCGGTCGAAGCCGCCGAGCACCGCCGTCACGTCCACCGTCTGCGCGATCTCGCCGGCCTTGTCGTCGATCACACCGTGGGTCGGGTTGCGCGGGCCGGTCACTGCCCGGTACACCAGTACGCCTCCCATCCCGATCAGCACGAGCGGCCAGGCGCTGCGCCAGCTGACGTAAATGAGACCGAGGCGCTGCAGGATCATCGCGGTGCCGATGCCGATCCCGGCCAGGCCGACCAGGTAGCCGTTCGGGCTGGACGTATCGAGCAGTTTGGCGACGCCGGCGAAGATGAACACCATGGGCCAGAAGGCCAGCGCGTCGTGGACGTCGATGATGTCCAGGTTATCGAGGAAGAACAGCAAGCCGATGGCAATCACCATCACGCCCATGACGACCTGGCTGGTGACGCTGCGGTTGGCGCGGGCATCGCGGCGCGCTTCCCGACGCGCCTGCCGTGCGGCGCGGCGCTCGTCCATCGTGTCCTTAAACATGGTCGTTCTCCTTCGATTGCGGGAAGCGGCGGGCAATGACCGGGGCCAGCACCATCTGCAGGCCCCCCATCAGGATAAACAGCGGCCAGCTGTTCCCGAAGGTCAGTCCCAGCAAACCCTCGAACACCGCAAACAGCCACAAGCCGACGAAGACGGTCCAGAGGCCATTCCTGAATTCGCGTGCGCTGGGATAGCCGATGGTCTGGTTGATGCCCGCCACGACCAGCAGCAGCGGCCAATAATGCCACAGGCTGCGCATGTCGAGGACGTCCAGGCGGTCGAGCAGGAAGACCGTCCCGACCGCGATCAGGACCAGGCCCCACATCATCTGCTTGCGCATCGTATAGTTATCGTCACTCATATTACCCTCCGTGTTGTGATGTAAGCACGATAAGGGCGGGCGGCGCGGCTGGAAAGCGGCTTTCGGCGAACGGCGGCGCGCGCTCGGTGAATGGCGAAGGTTTCGGCGACTGGCGCGAATGTGGGGGCGAGCGCGGCGGCGGGCAAAGCAAAGGACGAAAAAAAGCCCGCCTGGCGGCGGGCTTCGTTCCGGCAGCGCGGCTTGCTGCCTGTATGGTGATGCGTTGTGCCGGGGTCAGGCAGCCGAGGCCGACAGGCTCATCGGTGGCTGACCCTTCACCTGATTGCGATACTTGGCACGGGCTTCGGCGATCTTGACCGCTTCGCGTGCGATGTTCATGCGGCGGATGTCGAGACGTTCCTCGCGGCCGCGGTGTTGGGCTTCGTGCTTGTTGCCAATGCGCTTGGTCATGTGCTTCTCCTCTGTTGAAAGTGTGCGCGGAAGGCCCGCGTCAGGAGCGGCCGCTGGCCAGCTTCATCTGCGACGGCGAGACCATCTCCCACCCAAGCTGGCGGCGGATCTCCTCGGGGGTCGGCGGCGGTTTCGGATCGCGCGACCGGCGCTCGAGGTATTCGCGCACCAGGTGTTTCGGTGGATTCTTGGTCGTGACAGACATGCGGCCTCCGCTTGTCGATTAAGCCGTCGCCCTGCGGCGGCGGCCGAAAATTGGTGCCGATCCTCGAGGCGACCGGCTAACCTGTTGAGATATTTGGCCACCTGCAGAACGAATTCGCTGGCGCCTCACTCACACGGCTCCATCATATCGACTGGGCTCGATCGCCACTGTTAGCTGCCGCACACTGGAGGCACGGATGAGCTGCCAAAGCGGCGCGTCTTCGCGTAGGACTGGACATACACCGGTCGGCACGCCCCGTATGATCATGAAAAAGGGGAGCCGCGGCTCCCCCCTCGTCACACTACGCTCCCCGGTCAGAACTTGTATTTCAGGTTCACGTAGAACTGCCGGCCGCTGACGTCCAGCTTCTGCTGCTCCTCTTCGCTGTAGCGATAGTAGGCGCGCTTCACGTTGGTCAGGTTGGTTGCGTCAAACGTCAGGATCAGGTTCGGCGTGAGGTTGTAGCTGGCGTTGAAGGCCAGCGTCGTCACCGGTGCCGCCATCGTCGGCGCGGTCGGCATCGCCACGCCGTTGATCACCGACATGCCCTGGCTGTTGGCCGTCGGCGAAGGCGCCGTGCTGCTATTCACGTACTCGCCACGGTAGTTGGTAACCAGGCGCGCCGAAAGCCTGTCGTTTTCGAAGTAGAGGCCCAGGTTGCCGGCCCACTCGCTGGCCCCCACCATCGGCCGGCCATCGTCGACCTTCGTCTTCGCGCGGCTGACGTTCGAGGTGAATCCCCAGGGGCTGGCGCCGAACGGCTGCTCGTACGACAGTTCCAGGCCGCTGATCTCCGCGCCCTGTTGCGACGAGGTATTGATGAAGAAGGGCTTGACCGTGTTGTCACGCGGGTCGGTCAGGTCGATCGTCGAGGTGCCGACGGTGCCGGTTTTCACGTAACCATCGATCTTCGAGTGGAAGAGGCTTACCGATACGGCTGAACGCGGTGCGAAGAACCACTGCCAGGACAGGTCGACATTGTCCGACGTCAGGGGTTTCAGGTCCGGGTTGGGACCGGTGACCTTGCAGCCGCTGGCGTCGCAGGCGGGCGTGCCGAAGCCGGTGCCGTAGGCATTGTAGTTCTGGCGTCCGATCGTGCGGCTGGCGCCGAAGCGGGCGATCATGTCCTGTGTGATCTCGTAGCGCAGGTTCAGGCTCGGCAGCACGTTATTGAAGACGCGGTGGCTTGCCGTCTTGTAGTACATGGTGCCCCCCTTCGGATCGAAGGGAAGACCCGAGCTGGCGTCGAACAGGGCCGAGGCGTCGCCAGCGTCGTTGATCGCGCCCGGATAGGCCGCGCATGGCACCGGCGTGGTGCCCGGCGGGTAGCGGTCGCACGGACGCTTGCCAGTGGCCGGGTCGGCCGGAATCGGCACCGGAATATTCGCGTCGACCGTCGTGCGCACATAGCGCACGCCGACGTTGCCCGACCAGCGGTCGAACTCCAGGTTGGCCATCAGGTAGGCCGAGGCCTGGCGCTCGCGCATGTCGATCTCGGAACTCACGCGGCGCTCCCAGGCACTGGAGGTTTCCTTGATGTTCTCGGAAATATAGGCGCGGGTGGCTTCCGGCGTGTAGCTGAAGCCGGTGTTGTCCCAACCGTTGCCGTCGAGGCCTGCGCCGAAGTCGCCCGGATACGGCACCCAGCCCGTCATCGGCGTCGGCGTCGGCGTGGTCACGCGGCCGGTGGCGGCGTTGATCGTGATCGGCTGGCGGAAAGCGGGCCCCCAGCGCCCGCTGGTGCGCTTGTGGTCGGCAAAGCGCACACCCGATTCGAGCGACTGCACCCAGCGCGTATTGAGCTTGTACTCGGCGTCAAGCTGCGCGCTCGATTCCCGGTCGACCGTCTTCACGCCCGATGCCGCGCGGTCGACGATGGTGTAGCCGCTGCCGTCCGCGTTCAGGCCGGGCTGGTTGCTGCCGGCGTTCTGATACGCGACGAACGGCGCATCGTGCAGGCCGCCCAGCGCGTACGAGATGCCGGTGCCGTAGCGTGCCAGGGTCAGGCCCTGGTCGCGGTCGGTCTTGCCGACGCCGCGGGTAGTCGACAGCAGGGCCTTGAGGATCAGGTCCTGGTTGACGCGATACTTGGCGTCGAGGTCGAGGAAGGAGCCCGTGCCCTGGGCGCCGTCGCGGAAGAAACCTTCCGAGTTGCCGACGTATTGCGGCGTGGTGCCGTCGGGGAAAACGATGTCGGCCGCCTTCAACACTTTCAATTCATGCCCGTACATCGTGCGCTCGGTCACGATCACCGGGTTGCGGATTTGCGCATAGACGCGCTGGCCGTTCGAGTTTGTGTTGGCCGAGGTAGCGGCGGTGGCGCCCAGCGGCTGGTTTTTGCCGAGCAACATCGAGTAGATGGCGCTCGAGGTCAGGCGGCCGTGGTTGTTCGCGTCCATGGCCGAATGGAAACCGGTCAGGGTGACGTCGAAGTCCTGGTTCGGCTTGAACTGCATCGAGATCAGCCCGCCCTTGCGGTCGCGCACGGATTCGACAAATTCCGAGCTCATCGAACCAGGCAGGCGTACGCCGTTCAGGTCGGCTGCCGTGTAGCCGCTGCCGGCGAGCGAGGCGTCGGTCACGCCCAGCATGGTCGAGGTGTTGACGACATCCCAGCCGCTACTGGTGCCGTAGGCGAAGCGCGACACCGAATCGCGGCGCACATAGCGCTTCTCGGCGAAGGCCTGCACCATCACGCCGAAGGTGTTGGCCTCGTTCTTCCAGTTGAGCGTGGCATTGAAGTCCGGCGCGGTCTTGTCGGGCAATTCGGTATAGCTCAGGCCGCCGCTGATGACGCCGGTGAAACGCTCCTTGGCCTGCAGCGGCTTGCGAGTAGTGACGTTGATGGTGCCGGCCAGGCCGCCATCGACGATATTGGCCTGGCTGGTCTTGTAGACCACCGCCTGGTTGAGGATGTGCGAGGGCACCAGCGACAGGCTGGTCGAGCGCGAGCTCGAGGCCTGGTCGGCCACGTACCAGTCGCCCACCGACACCGAGTGGCCGTTGAACATGATGAGCGACATGTCCGGATTGGTGCCGCGCATCGAGACCTTCTCGGCTTCGTCATAGTCGGTGCGCACGGCAACGCCGGCCAGGCGTTGCAGCGAGTCGGCCAGGTTCTTGTCGGGCATCTTGCCGACGTCTTCCGCGGTGATGACTTCGACGTTGGCGGCCGCGTTCTTCTTGACGCCCAGCGACTTCGCCATCGACGCGCGAATCCCGGTTACCTCGACGGTCTGCATCCCGGTGTCAGGGCCCGTCGTCTGCGCCATGGCCGGAACGGCTGTCAGGTTCCACAGGGCCATCGACACGGCAGCTGCCAGCGGCTTTTGTTTGAACATGGTTCTGTCTGCTGAATATAGGTAGGGTGTGATGCTGTCGGCAGGCAGGCGCCGCCATATTCGTAGTATTGGCTATAAGTTAACAGCTGAAAAATACCCTGTGCGGCCCCGCCTATAACTTGAAGGAATGTTCGAAACTCGCGACAACAAGGTTATGACCGGGCGACAAATATTCATTGTCACCAGAGCGGACGGCAGGTTAGCGTTGCAGGAAAATATCGTGGAGACCCACCATGCGCTTCATTCCCCTGCTGCTGGCCGGTACCATCCTTGCCGGCTGCGCCACCCCTCCCGGCCCGCCCGTCCCAGCCTCGGCAGGCATGCCAGCGGTCTCCCTCGAGAACCTGCTGCAAAAACCGATCTACCAGATGAGCCCGGCCGAGGCGGGCCGCTACGTCGCCTGGGTACATGAAGCCGAACCAGACCTGCGCAAGCGTATCGCCGCGATCGGGCGCAAGAACCTCGGCCAGCCCTACCTGTTGAACCTGCTGGGCGAGTTCCCTTTCGAGGTGCACGACAATTTGCCGTTGTTTAGCCTCGAACGCAGCGACTGCGTTGTCTTTGCGGAACACACCTATGCGATGGCCCTGTCGCGCTCGTGGGAAGAGTTCTTCTGGATGCTGCAGCGGATCCGCTACCGCGAGGGCGTGATCGGCGTGGCCACGCGCAACCACTACACGGAGATGGACTGGAACGTCGCGAACCGCTGGCTGGTTACCGACATCAGTGCCGAACTGGCCGGCGCCGGCGGCCCTTCCTACGAGATGCGGGTCGACCGCGCGCGTTTCTTGCAGACACGCCACAACACCCGTCGCGACATCCCGGTTGAAACCAGCCGGCAAACCTATGTACCGAAGGAAGCGGTGTCCGCCATCGCCGGCCAGCTGCAGGAGGGCGATTTCGTCAACGTGATCTCGACGCGCGACGGCGAGCACTGGGCCTCGCACGTCGGTCTGGTGGTGCTGGGGCCGGGCGGCGAGCGGCGCTTGCTGCATTCGCAGGCGCCCAGGGTGCGCGAGGAAAGCTTCGACTCCTTCATCGGGCGTGCGCTCGAACGCGAAGCGCGCGATGCGCGTGAAGGCAAGAACGGCCAGCGCCTGGCCGGATTCAAATTCCTGCGTCTGAACGACAATATCGTGGTGCCGCCAATGGCGCCACAGCCACGCCCGGGGACCTGATCGACAGGGATGGCGTCCGGATCCTGCCGCCGTCCCTGCTACTACCCTGCACGGGCCGCGCATGGCGGCCGTTCGCGCCTGCGCCTCCATCCCGCATGAAATGGCCGTGCCCCCGCTCGGGCTGCCCGGTAGGCGCACAGCGCCACCTTCTCCCTTCTTTTCATCCTGCCGCAAATTAATTCCAATTGGAATTAATCTCGCGGAAACGGCCTATTAATTTCCTGGAGTCATTTCCAGAATTAAATAAACAGACCTTTTCGTTTTAATTCACATTTCTCGGTTGAGCAGCCTCAAACTCATCAATCCGATGACGCCCGATAATAAACTTACTCAGCAACAGTTACTCTCATTGCCGCCCTTACTCCAGCTTTTAATTTAACGCTCACTCATATTTCCAGCAGCACTTTTATTTAGAATCCGTCCGCGCATCGCCTTTACCGTTCTTATTGCAACCCACCTGACCGAGTAACGCGCATCATGCTCACACTTTCCAACCGTGTATTAAGCCAGTTTTGCGCCGGAATGGTATCGCTGCATCGGACCACCAAAATCGCGCTAATGGTCGCCATCGACCTGGTTGCATTACCCCTCTGTTTTCTGATCGCCATGTTATTGCGAGGTGGCGATTTGAAACTCGCGTCCAATTACGGGCCGGCCTCATATATTCTCGTGGCACTCGTTACCATTGCCGCATTGTCGATGTCCGACCTGTATCGCGCGGTGATCCGTTTCATCGACGGCCGCCTGCTCAGTACCACCGGTCTGGCGCTCGGCATTGCGGTCTTGTGCGCCTATGTCGTGCTGTTCGCGATTAACGACGCCATGTTTCCGCGCAGTGCCCTGGCCATTTACTGGTTCATCGTCTTTTCGTATGTGGTTACCTCCCGAATCGGCATGCGTAATTTCCTGCGCAGCCATAGTGCACGCCGTCCGGCTTCCGATGCGGTGGCCATCTATGGTGCCGGCGAGGCTGGGGCGCGCCTGGCGCAAACGATGCGCAATAGCGACGAATACCGTCCGATCTGCTTTTTCGACGACAAGCGCGCACTGATCGACCGCACGATTGCGGGCCTGCGCGTCTTCCATACCGACCGCCTGGCCCAGCTCGTCGCCGCCCACGACATCCGCACAGTCGTGATCGCCGTGCCCGCCATGCCGACCGAGCGGCTGCGCGACATCATGCAGCGCCTGGCCGGAGCCGGCGTCACCACGAAAATCCTCAGCCGCCTGGTCGACCTCGCCGACGACCGCGTCCGGCCGCGCGACTCGATCCGCGAGCTGAAATTCGAAGACCTGCTCGGACGCCCTCCGGTGCCGCCGCGCCTGGACCTGTTTGCCCGCTGCGTGCGTGGCAAGACCGTGCTCGTCACCGGTGCCGGCGGTTCCATCGGCAGCGAACTCTGTCGCCAGATCGTCACGCTGGCGCCAATCCGCCTGCACCTGCTCGACCACTCGGAATACGCCCTCTACACCATCCGCCAGGAACTCATCACCCGCTTTCCCGACCTGCGCATCGATGCCCACCTCGGTTCCGTCTGCAATGCCGACCTCGTCGAGCGCATCCTCGGCGAAAGCCACGTCGATACGGTCTACCATGCCGCCGCCTACAAGCACGTCCCCCTGGTAGAGACCAATATCGTCGAAGGCCTGCGCAACAACGTGCTCGGCGCCCAGGTGGTTGCCTCGGCCTGCGCCACCCACAACGTCGAAACCTGTGTGCTCATTTCCAGCGACAAGGCCGTGCGCCCGACCAACATCATGGGCGCCAGCAAGCGCATCGCCGAGCTGATCTTCCAGGCTGCCGCGGCCCGGTCGGGCACCCGCACCACCTTCTGCATGGTCCGCTTCGGCAACGTGCTCGGCTCGTCCGGCTCGGTGATCCCGCTCTTCCAGCGCCAGATCGCCCGCGGTGGCCCGCTGACCATTACCCACCCAGAAGTGTCGCGCTACTTCATGCTCATCCCCGAAGCGGCCCAGCTCGTCATCCAGGCGGGTGCGATGGCCAAGGGCGGCGACGTCTTCGTGCTCGACATGGGCGAACCGGTGCGCATCGTCGAACTGGCCCGCACGCTGCTGGCCATGTCCGGCCTGACCGAAAAAACGCCGCAAAACCCGGATGGCGACATCGAGGTCAAGTTCGTCGGCCTGTTTCCGGGTGAAAAGCTGCACGAGGAATTGCTGACCGACGGCACCGTGTTCCCGAGCGAACACCCACGCATCATGCGCATGAAGGAAAACGCCTTGCGTCCGAGCGTGCTCGAAACCTGCATCACCTGCCTGATGATGGCCTGTGAAACCCACGAGCGCGGCATGATCGAATCGATGGTCAAGGCCATCGTCAGCGAATACACGCCACAACTGCCCGTCGCCGTCCCCACGCCGGTACCCGAGCCCCAGCCCGAGCCAGCCCGGCTCAGCCTCATCCATAAATTCGTGCCCTTCCGTACCTGAGGCGGCACGCCTTCCCCACCCTACCCCCCAATGTTGGCGAGGATATCCATGCGCGACGAACACCAATCGGCACTCCTAGAGCAGCTCACCGCGAAACTGCGCGACCGCACCGCGGTCATCGGCATCATCGGACTCGGCTAGAGCGTGTTGAAATGCCCCTTGAGGTCGACGGTCGGTTCGTCGGAGGTGCTCCGGGGCGGCCGGGGATCGAAAGGAACACTCAGAATCGGCGGGCTGTGCATCACATGGGGGGTGAGCGGATGGTGGTCTGAGGGCTTGGTCATGGTCGTCTCCGGCTCACGGACGCGTGGTGACGCCGACCGCAGAAGTCAGCGCCCCCGGGAACAGCAAGCTCAGGTGACGGTTCCAGTTCGCCAGCGGTGAAGCGGCCACGTAGACCACGTCCTTGGGACGCAGCTCGAAAGACTCGGCCATGGCGATCGATCCTGCCAGGCGGGCGTCGAGCTGGAACACGCGGGTGCGCTCAGGCGTCTTGCGCACGACGTAGATCTGGCGCGCGTCGCCGCTCAGCGGGCTGATGCCGCCTGTCTCGCCGAGTGCTTCATTGAGGGTCAGGCGGCCGTTGTGCATCGTCAGCGCCCGTGGCGTGACCACCTCTCCCGACACGAAGACCTTGCTCTCGTCGCGCGAATGCACGCGCACGACGTCGCCCGGGGCCAGCATGAGGTTGGCCGGGTTGATTCCCTTTTGGACGAGATCGCGCAGGTTGATGCGGTAGCGCGCATCGCCGCGTTCGAGCGCGATGCGGCTCTGGTCGGCGGTCGGCAGCATGCCGCCGGCGCGGTTGATCGCCTCGACCAGCGTCATCGGGATGTCGTTGATCGCCTGCAGGCCGGGAGACTTCACTTCGCCATCGATGTAGACGCGCTTGCTGCGGTATGCCTGGACTCGCAATGTGACGTTCGGATTGGCGATGTAGCGCGCCAGCTTCTGCGTGAGCAGCGCGCGCGCCTGTTCCTCGGTCAAGCCTTCGACCGGCAGCAGGCCCGCGAACGGAAACTGGATGCGCCCCGGTGGTCGACGACGAAGCCTGGCTGCGGCGCGTTCGCTGCGCCAAACCGTGTTGGCGCCAGCCGCGTCGAGCGCAGCCGTGGCAGCCGTCATGCCCCCTCCCGCGAGTTCGGGATGGTCCCAGACGACAATGGACAGGATGTCCCCGCGCCCGATCGTATAGGGTGGCGGATTACGCACGATCAGGCGCGACAGATCCTGTTCGCCCTGCTGGAGCGCCGCCGTCTTCTCGGCCGCGATCAGCTGCTCGGTGATCATTTCGGTCGGCGGGGGTGGGTCTGCCGCGGTCTTGCCGTCATCGGACCGGAATTGCAGGCCCGATGCGCACCCGACCAGCACCAGCGCGCTCACCAGGAGCGCGCAACGCCGCCACAAAATTTCTGTTGGTAAATTCATGAGCTTGCCTATCAAATGAATAGCCGTTCCACTGCTGACCAACTCAGCGTACGGCCTCCACCACAGGCGGCTTAGATGCACATCAAACGGCAGGCTCAGGCAAGACAGGCAGGCGGATGGGCACGGCTGGCGCGGCCGGCATGCGTTTCCATGCGTAAAATTCAGGCGCTCAGCGTACTTCCTCGAGCAGCTTGAGGGTCTCGGAAAACAGCCACACACGGCGGATCTCGATGACGTCGAATTGCGCCGCCACATTCGCGGGGAAGGCGGCATAACGGGCGTTCAGGCGCACGATCCGGCGCACCGCCTCGTCGAGGTCGGCGCGTCCGCTGGAGCGCACGATGGTGATGTCGTCGACGCTGCCGTCGCTGCGCAACGCCACGCTGACGAGCGGATCGGCGCGACCGGGCCGCCGGCCACGCGCATCTGGATTTGCGCGGCATTGCGTTCGATTTTCTGGCGGAAGCTGTCCACGTACAGACGGACGGGCACGTCGCGCTCGGCGCTGTCGACGACCCGCCTGCGCCCGTCCGGCAACTGCTGGGCAGGACGCAGCGCCGCCGGGGCTCGCCCGGCAGGTCGATGCCGCGCATCAGTTCGCGTGCGCGGCTGGCCAGGTCGCTCCCCAGCATTCCGCGAGGCAAGGTCCCGTTTCCTCCCGCGCCAGCTCCGCGGCCGGGACCGTTGCCGGCCAGTCCGTCGCCCTCCCCGCAGGGGATGCGGGCGCGGCCGCCAGTTGCGCCTGGCGTGCGTGCTTGGCGCCCTCGGCTTGCTGGCGCGCCAACTCCTCCGCGCGGCGCCGCCCGGCAAGCGCATCTTCCGCCTGCTGGCGCGCGACGGCCTGCGCCTGCTGCCGCGCCGATTCCTCGTCACGCCTGCGCTGCCGCTCCGCTTCCTCGGCCAGGCGCTGGGCTGCCTGTGTTTCGCGCTGGCGCGTTTCGGCAACGCGGCGTATGTCTTCCTCTGCCTGCCTGCGTGCGGCCTCCTGTGCCAGGCGCCGTGCCTCCTCCGTCTGGCGCCGCACGCTTTCCTCGGCCAGCCGGCGCGCACTGTCCTCCGCGACGCGGCGGCTGTCGGCCTCGGCCTGGCGCCGTGACTGCTCCCCCGCCAGGCGCCGTACGTTCTCCTCGGCCAGGCGCCGCATCTGCTCCTCGGCCTGCCGCCGCGCGCTGTCTTCGGCCAGCCGGCGCTGTTCCTCCCGGGCTGCCACCTCCCGTGCACGCCGTGTCGCCTCCTCGCGTTGCTGCGCGAGCGCCCGCTCCTGCGCCTCCTCGCGCTGCCGCGCTGCCAGCCGTTCGCGCTCCTGCTCGCGGCGGCGCTCCTCGGCCAATGCACTCTCCGCGATGGCCAGATCGCGCTGGCGCGCCTGTTCGCGGGCAGCGTCGGCGCGCTGCAATGCAGCTACGCGCTCACGCTCGGCTGCGGCCGACCTCTCCTGCTCGGCCAGCCTGGCCTGCTCCTGTTCGCGTTGCTGTTGCGCCGGGCGTGCTGCGCAGCCTGCTCGCGCGAGCGCTCGGCCTCTTGCCGTTGCTGTTCAGCCAGTCGCGTGCGCTCCAGTGCCTCCCCCGTGCTGCATCCTCCTGAGCAATGCGCTCAGCGGCCAGCCTCGCTTCCTCCTCGGCCAGGCGCTCCCGCTCCGGGCCAGCGCTCGCTCGTCCGCATCATCGACGACATCGTCGGCCGCTTCCGGTTCCGCTTGCGCCACCTCCGGCTCCGGTGCGGCCGGCACAGGTCCTTCCAGTGGTACCTTGAACGACGCTTCCGGATTATCCTGCTGGGCAATGACCGCGACCGTGCTTTCGGGCGCGGACGCAGCCGGGGCGCGCGGGGCACGCCTGCGCCTGGACACAGGCCTGGTCCTGGCTGCCACGGGTGCGGGCGGCGGGGCCTTGGGCAGCGGGTCGAACAGGCGCAACCCGGAATGCGCTGGCGGCGCGGAAGCAGGTAATGGCGCCGCCTGGCCAGCTCGGATGGCGGGGTCGCCCCGCGAGGCGCAGTGTCGAGCGCAAGCGACGGCGGGTCCGGCAGTGGCGGCAGCGTGGCAACGGGAGGCGCCAATGGTGGCAGCGGCGGCAGCGGCGCCAGTGTGACGCTGATCGGGCTCGCCCCGCCCGCGCGCATGCCCGGGATGCCGAAGTGGACGGACAGGATCACCGCATGCACGAGCAGCGACACCAGCAGACCGATCGCCATGCGGCGGTGGGCAAGGTCGGGCACTTGCGGTCGGGTGGTGGATGGCATGCGGGGGGGGCGGGGAATGGTTGAGCTGCCAGCATAACCTTTACCGTGGCGGCGCGCACGCACGCTAGCATTCGGCACTGCCGTGGACGATACTGCTTGGGTCGACTGTGACGAAGGAGACGTCCATGTATCCAGGGTTTATTTTTGCGACCGGCATCGAGAACAGCAATCCGACGATTCACGGCGGGCGCGTCCGGATGGACGAACTCGAAAAATGCGCGCATTACCGCTACTGGCAGCGCGATTTCGAACTGGTCGAAGAACTCGGCTTGCGGGTACTGCGCTACGGCCCGCCACTGCACCGCACTTTCCTGGGACCGAACCGCTTCGATTGGGAATTCGCCGACCTCGCCTTTGCCGACCTGCAGCGCCGTAACATCGCGCCCATCGTCGACCTCTGCCATTTCGGGGTACCCGACTGGATCGGTAACTTCCAGAATCCGGATTTCCCCGAACTGTTCGCGGCCTACGCCGGGGTTTTCGCGCGGCGTTTTCCCTGGGTGCAGATGTACACGCCGATCAACGAGATGTGGATCTGCGCCATGTTTTCCACACTGTACGGCTGGTGGAACGAACAAGCGCGCAGCGATGCCGCCTTCGTGAAAGCCATCAAGCACCTGGTCAAGGCGAATATCCTGGCGATGCACGCCATCCTGAAAGTGCGCCCCGACGCCCTCTTCATCCAGAGCGAATCGACCGAATATTTCCATGCCGAGGCGCCCGAGGCCATCGGCCCCGCCGAAATCAACAACGCCCGCCGCTTCCTGGCGCTGGACCTGAACTACGGCCGCCGGGTCGATTCGGAAATGTATGAATACCTGCTCGACAACGGGATGACGCGCGAGGAATACCATTTCTTCCTCCAGCATAACCTGAAGCACCACTGCATCATGGGGAACGATTATTACCAGACCAACGAGCATTACGTCTCCGCCGATGGCCTGACGCGCGCCGCAGGCGAAATCTTCGGTTATGCCGTCATCACCCACCAGTACTACAACCGCTACCGGCTGCCGGTAATGCATACCGAAACCAACCTGTGCCAGGGCCCGGCCGGCGACGAAGCCGTGTATTGGCTGAAGAAGGAATGGGCCAACGTGCTGCGCGTGCGCAACAACGGGGTGCCGCTGGTCGGCTTTACCTGGTATTCCTTGACCGACCAGGTCGATTGGGACAGTGCGCTGCGCGAAGACCGCGGCAACGTGAATGCCCTCGGATTATTCGACCTGGACCGCAAGATTCGGCCGGTCGGCGTGGCCTACCGCGAGCTCGTCAAGGACTGGGAAGCGGTACTGCCAACCAAGAGCATCTGCCTGCAGGTACCGGTCGTGATGCCGCACGCCTACGCGGCCGATTTGACCTCGCTCGATCCGGCCTCGCCGAGCGACGAAGCACCGCTGGGCTGAACCCGCAAGGGCGCGTCAGTGCTTGCGCAGCGTGAAGGTATAGGTGTCGCCATGCGCCAGGAAAACGACGCTCTCCTCCAGCCCGGCCGACTTGACCTCGCGCGCGAAATCGGCCAGCGGCGACTTGAACACATCGTAGTCGTTGTAGTGGATCGGAATCGTCTTTTTCGGTTTGACGATCTGCATCATCTGCACGCCGTCCTTGCCGTCCATGGTGACCTTGAACACGCCCAGGATGCGGGTACCGCCCAGGTGCAGCAGCGCCAGGTCGATGCCGGGGAAGCGCTGGGGAATGCTGCGGATATCGTCGTAGACAAGCGTATCGCCGCTGATATACATGCGGTAGTCCGGGGTGTCCGGATTCGCGCCGAAGTCGAGCACGCTGCCCATGACCTTCGGCAGCAGCACCGAGACCCCGGCCGCGCCGTGGCGCCCCGGAACCGAGCTGATGCGCAAGTGGGCGCTGCCCTTGGTAACGTCAAGGCGGTCCCACTCGCTGAGCGCGAAACGCTGCTGGAAGCCGAGGCGCTTGAGTTTTTCGCTGGCCTCGCGGGTGGTCACGATGGGAATCCTGCGGTCGAGCTTTTCCTGCACCAGCTTGTCGAAATGGTCGTCATGCATGTGCGAGAGGATGACGAGGTCGATCGGTGGCAGCTTGTCGAAGTCGATGGCCGGATTGGTTTGCCGCTGCGAAGTCAGGCCATACCCGAGGTGGACGTGTTCGCCCTTGTGCAGGAAATTCGGGTCGGTCAGGATGGTCAGGCCCTGGTAGCGGATCAGCACGGTGGCCGTGCCGATGAACTGGACGGTGCCCGTATCGGCCGCCGCCGTATCGGCCGGGCCGGGCAGCTTCAGCGTGAATGTGTCCCCGGGTGCCGCTGCCGGACGCGCCCCCTCCTGCGCATTGCTGCGCGCGGTGAACGACATTCCCAGCGCGATGCACACGACCGCGCCGCCGAACCAACGATGAACACGCATACCGACTCCGTCATGGTCGAGCCTTTACCGATGGGCTCACGATGTCTAAACGTTATCACGAAGGCCAGTCTGGCGGCGTCCGTTTGCAAAATGCCAACACCTGCCTAGCGTCGCAAGTGCTTGCCCGGGCGATGTTGGTTTTCCGCAGAACTGCGAAATAGCGAACGGAGCGGTGTAACAATCCGGACCAAAATGTCCTTGCCTCCACAAACCGGCACGGGAGCCGGTGCAGACGCCGACGCGTCGCACCAGGCAACGGCGGTTTTGTCGGATGCCTTCACAACAAGCGCAGCGAGGACACCAGATGACAACCATAAGACACACCCTGACAACCACCGTTCCCGCATCGCCTGCGGACGTCTGGACCTGGTCCACCTCGATCCGCGGCATCAAGCAGGAAATGTGGCCTGTGCTGAAGATCACCTTCCCGAAAGGGATGACCCATATCGGCGAAGACACGACGCTCGACAAGCCGCTCTGCCGGTGCCAGTTCCTGCTGCTGGGTATCTTCCCGGTCGACATGTCGAAACTGACCTTCTCGGAAATCGTTCCGGGCCACCGTTTCGTCGAGCAGTCACCGCTCCTGTCGATGCGCTCCTGGCGTCACGAGCGCATCATTACCTCTGTTGCCGGCGGCACCTGCGTCACCGACAACCTGACCTTCTCGCCACGCTTTGGCGGTCCGGTGGTCGGCTGGTTCGTCAAGAAGTTCTTCGAACATCGCCATGCGGTGCTGGCACGCGCCTTCGCCCGTACAGCCACGAAGGAGCAGGCTGCGGGGCCTGCGCACTGAAGGGACGGCGATCCGGTAACACATACCGGGATAGTGAAGCAAAACAGATCGCGGCGCTGCCCCGCGCCGTGCAACTGCGCCTGCCTGGGACGACGCTAGGGTCGCTTCAGGTTGCTGACGCTACTGGGCGGATGCTCCCAGCCCCGTTCGACGACCTTGCCGTTGACAACCTGGTCTTCGCGGAAGTCGCCGCCGGCCATGTAGTAATGCACGCCCGAAGGCCCATCGCCAGGCTTCCAGCTTGCCGCCGAAACGATTTTCTCCACATCCCATCCGACTAGAACGCCATCATCGACGAGGCGGATCTTCAGTCTCAGGCTGCCACCCTTGGTGCGCAGGAACTCCAACACCTCGGCAGGAATACGTTCAGCGACCTTCGCCGTGTAGTCGGCGATCACGGGACTGCCATAGCCGGTAAGCGCCCCGCTTGGGGTCGACCGGCAGGCTGTCCAGGTCGCGCGAATAAAGGCTGGCAGACCGCGTTCCCCACCGGGGAAGCTCGAATTGCCCACGTTTTTCAGGTTGACCAGGGAACCGCCATCGATCCGGTATCCCTTGTCGTCATAGATCTCTACGCCGCATTTATCGGTCCTGGCGTCCAGGCGCAATACACCGATCCGGATGGCACGGGGTGCGTCGTCACGGCGACTGGCGCCGCGGGCGCAGGCTGCCACCGCAGGCAACAGCGCGGCGATCCATAACATGCTGCGACGCATAGGGCTTACTTTACGGATGGAGACCGGACGTTTCATGGACCTTGCACCGTTAAATTGAGATCGTAACCGTTTTCCTTGAGCCACTTGAGATAGCCCTTCATATCCACGGTGCCTGTGCCAAAGCCCGGAACCGGTCCCCGCACCGTGTTACCGCTACCATTTACCGTTCCCGGACGGTAGCTGATGAACTGGCCGGTGTCACTGAACTTCATGCCGACACCGTCCATCTGGCGCTGGGTCGTCCTGGTGCCGTCCCGGTAGCGCACCTCCCGGTCCTCTTGCGTGGGAACGCCGTCGGGCGTGTTCTGGTTGTTGCTCTTGTCGTGCAACACCGTCGTGGCGATCACGGTACGTGGCGCGTCGTCTACCTTCACCCCGGCAGTGGCTGCCTGTTTGACCATCCACTCCATCGCAACCTGCGCCAGCTGGTTTTCGCCCGCGCCGAAGCCGCCACCGATATCGGCATGGGCACCGAGGAAGCCGCGTTCGATCCTGACTTTCCCGTCGGGCGTTGGCGCGCCACCGATCGATTCGAGCGGGAAGGCGCCAAACCTGCCACCGGGCAGATCGCGGACCGACTGTCCGCGGAATTCATTGAGGGCAACCGCATGCGAAACGTGCGCGAACTGCGCGGGAATGGCCAGGTTGTACGCGGGTCCGCTGTTCGTACTGAGCACGGTGTCCCACAGGCCCAGGAAGCGGAAATTGACTTTCTGGCATTTCACGATGTCTTCGCCATTTGCTCCCTTGACGGTGTACTTGTACCAGCCGTCCGTGGTACGGGCTGCGATCCGGTTCGAGAAGTCGCGGGCCTGCGCAGCGCCGCGGCTGAAGCCGACGATATCGATCTCCATGACGTCGTCGTCGGCCGCCGTATCGGCAGCGTTATTGAAATACTCTTCCATCCGAACGATCCTGGCGTTGCCCGAATAATTGAACGCCATGTCGGCTGTCTCATTCGGCAAGACGTTGTACCAGGGGACAAAATCGCCGGGGCGTATCGGTCGCGCGGCATCGCTGGTATCGACCGTGCCGACACCGGAAATATAGTATTTCGGTCCATCCTGGTAGCGATCGAAGAACTGCGACACGTTCGAGCGCGAGCCGCCGTTCGCCGCCAGCCAGGCATCATCCCGGGTATTGCCGGTCCCGTCGAACGCGAACAGCACCAGCCCTTCCGGGTCGATGTACCTGAGCGGATTGTTGCTGACGTAGGCATAGCTGTTGATATCGGCCCGCAGTCCCAGCGGGTCCGGGCTCAGGTAGCGGCCCTCGCGGGGGTCGTAGTAGCGGTGGTCGTTGTAGTACAGCCCGGTCTCGCCGTCCTCGTACTGGCCAGGCAGGCGTAGCGGCTGCACGAACGCGTCCTGGTTGTGGCTCACTGCGATCACGCCGAAACCGCTGTACTGCGCCACCCAGACCGGCTTCGCCGCGGCGTCGGTCGCCACCTCGGGTGCGCCCAGGTGGTTGGTGTGCAGGTAGGCGACCGCTTCGCGCGCGTTGCCGAGCCAGGACTTGAAGACCAGGCCGATGTCGTGCCATGCCTGCCCGGTGCCCGAACGTTCCCCGCTCTCCGGCTGCACACCGTCGGCATGATCGATGATGGCGACCGGCTTGTCGGCCAGGTACAGGTATTCGCGCGTCACGCGGCCGTGTGCATCGAGTTCGGCTGCGACCTTGCGGCCGGTGTAGAGGAAGTGGCGCGTGTCGCCCGCCGCCGTCTTGGCGATGCGCTCGCCGCGGTGGTTGTAGCTGTAGGCGGCGACATCCTTGCCGTCCTCGCGCACGGCCGTCAGCTTGCCCAGCGCATCCCATTCGAAGGCGCGCTTGCCGATCGAGAGCGGCAGGCCGCTGGCATCGTACCGGATCGGCTGAGCGCCTCCAGCCTCACTCGAACGGCGATTGGCGCCTGGCTGGTAAGCCGTGCGCACGGTGGCCGCGTCCACGCCGGCGGCCGGCTGCTGGGCGAGCAGGCGGTTGCCGCTGGCATCGTAGAAGTAACGGGCGTCGATTGCCGGCCCCTCCTGCGACACCTGGCGCAGGCCGGAGGTGGTGCGGGTGCGCGCCTCGACGATCAGGCGGTCCTGGGCATCGTAAGCATAGTCGCGCGTCTCGTCGTTGCCGCGCACGCCCAGCAGGTTGCCCTGCACGTCCCACAGGTAACGCGAGTCGAACAGGCTGTTCGGCTCGCGCGGCAGTCCAAGCACGTTTACCGGCTGAGCCGCCGTGGCAGGGGCCATGGCCGCATGGGCAGGTGCGATCCCGAGCAGGCGCTCGATGCCGGCCGAGGCCACGACCGTGCCCGGCGCCGGGTCCTGCGCGCGGCGGTAGACGATGCGTGCCAGCGTCCCCTCCGGGCTGCGCTGGTAGCGCGCCTGCACGCCGTTACCATATTCGAAAGCGCTGATATCGACCTGGTCGCGCTCGATCTTCGACACCAGCGTCTGCGAAGGCAGCAACCAGCGCAGCCAGGACGTGCGCACCCGGTGGCGTTCCAGCGCCACCAGCGCATTCTGGGCATTGCGCTTGTATTCGATGACGCTGCCATCGGCAAGCGTGATGCTGCGCGGCTGGCCGTCGGCATCGTATTCGTAGCTGGTACGGCTGACGATCGGCTCCGCCCCGGCGCGATGCAGGGTAACGGTCTTGGCCAGCAAGCGGTGATTGGCGTCGTAGGTATAGCGCTCGCTCTGCGCCGGATGGTCGATCGCCAGCAGGTCGCTGCCCTGCCAGCGCCAGGTGGTGGTCACCGGCTTGCCGTTGCCGGCTTTGAGGATCGTCTGGCGCGCAATGCGCCCGGCCGCATCGTACGCATAGGTGGCGCGGTTGCCGTGGCTGTCGGTGCTGCCGATCACGCGGCCGGCCAGGTCGTAGCTGCGCGTGACGGTGCCGCTGTCCGGGCTGGACACGACCAGGGTGCGGCCGAAGTCGTCGTTGACGTAGCGCGTGCGCGCACCGTTGGGCGCACGGATCTCGTCGGTCAGGCCAAGCGCATCCCGGCCGACCGTCATGCTGCCGGCGAACGGAGTATTGGCCGCATCGGTCACTTCGACCATCTGGCCGTCGGCATCGTAGCGGTAGCGCTGTTCGCGCCCCAGCGCGTCGACCCGCGCCGCCACCTGGCCCAGCGCATTCCAGACGATCTGGCGCGTGATGCCGGAACCATCCGTCACGCTCACCAGGTGGTTGGCCTCGTCGTAGCCAAACAGGCGGACCTGGCGCATCGAGCCCGCCTGGGTGCTCGCTTCCAGCACACGTCCTTCGCTATCGGCCAGCCGGCGCGACAGCACGCCTTCGTGCGTCACGCTCCAGCTGTCGCGTCCCGTCAGGTCGGCGCCCTGCTTCGTCAATGCGGTATAGGCGCCCTTGCGGGTAATGCCGGTCTCGGCCACCCGATCCATGGCGTCGAAGCGCGTCTGGTAGACAATGCCGCTGCTAGCGACCGCGCTGCGGCGGTTGCGCGCGTCGTAGCTGAAGCTGCTGGACGCGCCGCCCGCGTTGGTGACCCTGGCGATGCGCCACAGAGCGTCGTATTCCAGCGTGCTGCGCACATTGCCGGCGCCCGTCACGGCGACGATGGCGTTGCCCTTCGGGTCCCACTCGAGCAGGGTGATATCGGAATCGCGCGGGCTCGCGGTCGGGCCGTTCGGCAGCGGGCCGTCGACGCTGGCCAGTACGCTGCGGCCGTTGATGCGGCGGTAGCCATAGCGGGTGCTGCGCGTCATCGCCACAGGCTCGGCGCCCGCGCCCGGCGCCCAGCCGCTTTCGCTCACTTCGAGCGGCTGGCCGGCGCTGTTGTAGGTAATCGAGGTCAGCGCCTCCCTGCCCGGCACGACGCTCGGACGCGCCACCTGGGCCGGCAAGCCGGCTTCGCGGTACACATAGCGCATGCTTAGCTTGCCGGCTTGCGGCTTGCCGCCCACATACACCAGCTGGCTGATTTTCGCAGGACGCCCCAGCGCGTCGAACTCCGTGCGCAGGCCGCGCAGGGGCTGGCCGGCGTCGCTCAGCTTGACCGTCTCGGTGAGGCGCCCGGACGGGTCGTACTGGTAGCGCACATTGGTCTCGCCGCAGGTGGCGCAGCCGGGCCCCCGCACTTCCAGCAGCTGGTACTGGCCGCCAACGATCGCATGGCGGTACTCGGTTTTCTGGCCCAGGCTATTGGTCAGCAGCGTGCGGCCGGCGCCGAATTCCAGCGTCACCTTGTTGGTGTCGCCGGCCTGCTTGGTCAGCACGGCCTTGCCGTCGGCCCCGTAGCCATAGGCGGACAGGCGCGCCAGCTTGCCCGCGTCCATGACGCTGATCCCCGTCAGCAGGGTCGGCCAGCGTGCATCTTCGTAGTGATAGCTGCGGCCCATGCCCGTTTGCGGGTAATTCACGCGCACCAGGTTCGCCAGCAGCACGTTCGGGGCGACGGCAGCGCCTTGCGCAGGCTTGCTGCCGTAGGCATAGGTATAGCGGCCCAGCGGACTGTCGATGCTCTGCACGCCGCGGAAGGCGTTGCCGGCGCTGGCGCTGGCCTTGTCGAGGTAGTTCAGGCGCAGTACCCGGCCCTGGGGATCGGTCACGCTGACCAGCCAGCCCTTGCTGTCATGCTGCAGGCTGACAAATTCCCCCGTCGGCGCCAGGATCTGCACCAGCTTGCCCTTGTTGTTGAAACTGAGCTCGCGGCCGTCCGCCATGCGCCACAGATATTCCTCGCCGCCGCGGCCCTGGCGCACGCTGACCGTGCCTTCGTCGGGATTGTCGCTGGCGCACAGCGACGGGTTGGCCGGATCGCGGCTGAAGATGATGCGGCTACCGTCGGCCTGGACGATCTGCAGCGTGCGGCCGACCACGTACAAATCGGTCTCGTACGACAGCTTCCAGCCACGCCCGACCAGGTTGGTCGATGCACCGGGGCCGGACAGGCTGCTGTTGTAGTGGCGGACGATCTCCAGCCCCAGCACGCCCGGCAGCGGCGCCATGTCGACTTCGCGCTGATACTTGTTGCCGTTGATGAGGTTGATCGGATTGCCGGCGCCGACATTGACGCTGCTGTTGCTGCCGATCGTGGCCGGCCCGCCCTGGCCGCAGGTGCTGCCGCTATTACCGGGCCCACAGGTGCCCGGCGGATTCGTGCCTGGCGGCGTGAATGGCGGCGTGCCAGGGACGCAGCTGGTATTCGGAGGGCAGGCGGGTGGCGGAAACGGAAAGCCGGGGAGCGTCGTCTGGGCACGCACGCCGACGGTGGCGCCATTGAGCAGGACCGCGGACAGCGCGGCATGCAGCAAGACCTTGTACAAGGCAGTTTTGGACATTGTGTGTTGTAGTAGAAAAGTGAAGCGTTACACTCTTCGGCGTGCCGGAAACCGGACGCCCTCCCCATGTTCATGCGTCTGGCCGCGCGCGGTTTCCGGACATCTGGTAACCGTTAATACTCGACCATTTAACAATCACATATTACATCGACATCTTGAACATTTAGTATGTTTTTGATGACGCGGCCGTTGTAATGGCGACATTGGCGGCCGATGTCGTTTACGGAGAAGTTGATGGCGAGGCGGCGTTCGCCGCGTCCCGCAATGCACGAATACGGGCACGCTCCGCGGCGGGTGCGGCACGCCCGGAGATGGCGCGGGTTTCAAGTAACACCGACAGGGCGCGCAGAATATCCGCACGGCCCTCGGTCACTTCCTGCAAGGCCAGTTCGGAAACGAAGCCTTGCTGATCGACCCAGCCGGTCACCGTGAATACCCGAGGCACCCCGGTTTTCAGCACCATGAAGTCGTCCAGGTCTTCTTCGGTCGGTACGTCCACCAGGTAGGTCTTGCCGGACCTGCGCTCTTGCACCGCAAAGGGATACCACCGCAATGGCGTATCGAAGGGCTGCCATTTTCGGTGGACGACGCGCATGAACCGATGCTCGAGCACGCGCATGCCAGGGCTCTCACTCCCGCCCAGGCGCGCGATCCAGAAATCCATCAAGACACATCGGCCACTGCCGTCCAGGTTCAGCAAGCGGCGCTGCGCCCCATACGCTTCGAAGGTCGGCCCCGGCAATGCGGGAGCGACCGCGGCCGGTTTCCTGCACGCGGCCAGGTCGAGCAGCCGATACTGGCTTGCCGCTCCCGGCGGCGGCGCGGCGTGGACGTTCAGCACGCCCGTGACGACGCAGCTCGCTGCGACAAGGAAGCCGATGAAGCGCCGTCGTGTTTCGTTCACTCTGATTTCTCCGTCCCGGTTTTGCACTGCCCGAGCCACCGATTCGTCGCCTCGCTGCTGCCCTCTTCGGTCTTGACCGTCATGCGATAGTGGCGCTCATCGAGGGCGGTCACGGTGACAACCGTATGCGTGTCGCCATCCTGCTTTGGACAGGTCAGTGCGTACGTCACGCTGTTGGTATCGCTCGCAATGACACGATGCTTGCAGCTTTCCTCGTCGCGCAGGCGTTCGACAGCGCGCTGCATGTTCGCTGTCGGCAGCACGCACATGACGAAAGTCCTGGGCGCCTGCGACATCTGCCCATCCGATCCGACGTCATTGAACGTCGACTCCCATTGTCCCTCCAATAGCTTAGGAAAAGGAATGGTGTCACCGGCGGAGCACGGCAACTGGAGGGTCGCCAACGTGACTGCGGCGAGAATCGTTCTACGCATTGTTTGTGTCTCCGGGTGCTGGTGGAACCGCGCCAAACGGCAAGCACTTCAAAGACGATCTGTTCGCCGGAATAGAAAAACAGCCGTCTGCAATCGCCACGGTCGTCATGCGCGCCGTACTTCGCATCATTGCGTTACCGCCCTGACTTGGACTGTGCTCTTTTCGTCGACGGTCCGGTACAGGCCGGCCTTGCCCTCGACCGTATTGCCCTCCAAAACCACCCCCGCCGAGTTCTTGAATGCCATCGCCACCGCCCCGTCCGGCTGCCCTTTGATCACGAAGCGGTTGTTGCGGATACGCGCATTCCGGCCGTCCTCGACATACAAGGCCACCTGGGGCTCGCCGCCCGCTTGCGCCGGGCTGCGCGCCGTCATGACGATCTCGTTGTTTTCGAATACCAGGTCAGGGCCGAACAGGTTCAGCGCCCCGTTGCCGCCGATGATCCTGCAGCGGCGGATGATGTTGCGCTTTCCCTGCATGAGCACCACGATCTGGTCGGACGTCAGCGTCAGGTCTTCGAGAACGTAATCTGTATTCTGGTAGCGCGTCAGGTCGCCGTGCGCATCGCTCAGTTCTGCCCCGACCAGGAAACTCGCGCCCATCGGCCTGTTGGACAAGCGCAGGTTCTCGCCATTCCACCGGTGCGCCATGACGACCGCCGCCTGCACGGTTGTCCGGATGCTGCCGTTGCGCAGCGTGATCGCACGGGCCACTTCCCGTGGAGCACGTGGCGCGCCATCGGTGCGCGTCGTACCACCGAGATGCGTCATTCCTTTGCCGTAGTCGATCGCCGCCACGGCGCTATGGCCGGCCATATCGATGGTGACGTTGCCGGGGCCGACGAAGATCATGGCTTCGTGTGGAATCGTCGCATGCGGAAGCCGAAGCCAGCCGGTACGCGGCACCTGTTTCAGGTCGTGGCCGAGGCAATAATTGCCGGGCTCGAAAACGGTGACGGACCAGCCACGGGGATTGACCAGAGGCAGGCATGCTTGCGCCGGTGCGGGTGCCGCCTGGGCACTGGCCGGCATTGCCGCGCCGCCCAGGCAGGCGGCGAAGAACAACTGACGCAAAAGCCCGAATGCGAAGCACGCGCCTGCCGGGAGGCGGCGATACCGCTCGGTGAGCGGGTCAAATGACTTCATCGAACCTGTCCCTCATCATAACAAACGTGTGCAGAGCGCATCCGCTCGCTCACCGCGGCTCGTCGGTTCTGCTCTGGCACTGTCCTACCCAGCGGCCGGTCAATTCGCTGCTACCCTGTTCGCTCTTGATTACCTGGCGAAAGCTGCGACTGTCCGGCACCGTCAAGCTAATGTCCATGCGTTGCTCGCCGCTGGCCGTGGGGCAGGCGATAGCGTAGCGCACGAGTTCGCTGGTGCCGGCGCCCATATGGACGCGACATCCCTTTTCCTCCAATTTGCCGAGTTCCTTCTGCATATTGCGGATCGGATGCATGCAGCCTGCAGGTTTTTCCGGCACCGCGGTCTTCTCACCGTTTGCAAAGACGGCATTGACGCCGATTGTCCACTCCCCTTCCTCGATCGGCGGAAAAGGAACGGTGGCGCTCGCACCGCACGTCAGGTGCACCAGGGTGGCGCCAAGCAGGAACGGGAAGCGTGTTTTCATTGTTTGCCCTTGTATGTGATTGTATTGGAGCGTGGCAGTGCCGGGGCACCGCCGCGCCAGTAAGCAGCGCGCGTTACCGATCATGCATCGTATGCGCGCCGCTCTTCGTGGCCCCGATTATCCTCCGCAGGCCTGGGCGAGCTGGGCATCGGTCGCCGTGCCCGTCGGCAGAATCGTGCCGTCATACGTGGACTGGTTCAAGCCGCCGAGATAGTTGCGGCGCTTGGCCGTCGCGCAGGTGTTATCGAAGTCCGGGATCGTGCCGAGACCGAAACTGCTGAGCTGGGCACGCAGGGCACTGATTTTATTTCCGTCGTCGTGGATCTGATTCCAGTTGCGCAGGAAGTCGGTGAGGTCGCCGAACTTGATCGGCTGTCCGGTCGCGGCGTTCGTGGCGCTGCCGCCCCCGAACTGCTGCATCTTGGCGAACACTTCCTTTTCCATCGTGTAGGTGCGCGCTTCATTCTGGTCCCAGATGCCGATCTCCCTGATGAAGGCCGGATTCTCCGGAATGATCACCGTATGATTGTAGGTCAGGTCCGGACTGTGGCCCCACCACAAGTGGCCGGTATTCAAATTCAGCCGGATCGGTGAATTGTCCTGCGTGCGGTGAGCAAACGTGTCCTCGAAAGCGTGCAGGTACTCCCCGAAGAACTGCGCTTTCGCACAGGCCGTCGGTGCCCGGTTCGAGGCATTCATCAACCTTGTCAACTGCGGATTGCTCGGGTTCTCGTAACGCCGCTTGATATAGCTGTCCAGGTCCATGCCGGTGGCAAGCAGGAAGGCTTTCTCGGCAAGCGTGCGCGGCGGATCGTAGTCGAAGGGGTTGAGCCAATCCGGGCTGGAGGTCGTGAAGTGGTACTTCTGCAGGCGGTTGCGCGCATCGCTGGTCAGCGGATTATTGCTCTGGATGGGCGCATTCTCGTCCATCGGCCAGGTGTCGGGGTCTTCGTCGATATGCTGCGTGGCCTGCGCGATCGTCAGCGCCGTGTCGAAGTCGATGCCGGCCACCCGTGCCAGGAAGAAGGTCATGTAATAGTGGACTTCGATCGAATACAGGCCCAGCGGATCGGTATTGCCAAGCGGGTTCCCTTCCGCATACGCGAACGGGTTGATGCCGCCGGCCAGTCCCATCGGGTCCGGCGTCGTATAGCGCCCCAACGCCGGGTCGTAGTCGCGGAAGTAGTTCTGATTCAGGCCGGTCTCGGCGTCGAACACCTGCCCCGGCAGGCGCAGCTTCATCTCGAAAGCCTTGCCGTTCGCGGCGTTCATGCTGGCGTGAACCACCGTCGCCTGGCCGAAAGGAGTCACCTTGCCTTGCCAGACGATGTCCTGGCCCGCGTCCGTCACCGCCTGCGGCGTGCCCAGGTGGTCGGTGTGGATGGCATAGATCGCGGCGGCGCTGCCCGAGGCCGATGGCTGCTGGCCACGCGATGCGCCAAGCGCGCGGATACGCTGCCAGAGCCGGCTGAACACACCCGTCTCCTGGCGCATGTCCACCCTGGCCACCGGCTTGCCGTCCAGGTAAAGATAGTGGGCGACGATGTGGCCCTCGCCGTCGGCTTCGGCCGCCAGGCGCTGGTCGCGGTACAGGCTGTACGTGGTCGTGCCCCTGGCCTGCGCAGGCAGGGCCGTGCGCACGATCCCTGCAGGCTGGGCCGCGGGATACACGGTCTTGGCAAAGCGCTCGCCCTGCACATTGTAGGCATAGGCCGCCACCAGGCGGTCGGCGCCATCGTAGACCGCCATCGGACGGTTGGCGATATCGTAGGCGATGCGGCGGCTGGCGGGCTGGGATTGCGCCGCGGCGTTCGTCAGGCCAGAGGCGGTGAAACCGATGCGGGCGAATGGTGCGCCGCCGGCACGGTACAACCAGGCGCTCTCGAACAGGTTGGCCGTACCCTTGTCCAGGCGTTCGTGCAGGGAGCCGGTTCCGCTGTCGGCCAGCGGGCGGGTCAGGCCGACCAGGCGGTTGGTACCGGGTGCGTACAGGTAGGCACGCGTGCCGCCCGCGTCGCCAACGGACGCCCCGCTGGAGGCAACACGGCTCACGGCCGACGCGTGCCACTCTTCGATACGGTTGCCGCCCTTGTCGTAGGCATAGCGGGCAGAAGGCGCATCGCCCGTGCCCACATCCGTCAGGCGGTCGAGGGCGTCGTAGCCGTAGTGTTCCGCCACGCTGCGCGCCGGCAGCGCGCCGGCCTGGCCCAGCTGGCGGCCGATCTGCACCAGGCGGCCGGCACGGTCGTAGCGGTTCTCCTGCGCGTAGATCGCGCGCGCCTCCTGCTTGCTGCTGCCACCGAACCAGGTGCGCGCCTTCGCCATCCAGCCTTCAGCAGCGACGGCCGTGCCGATCGCGCGCACCGCGGTGATGCGCCCGCCCGCGTCGCGCTCGATCGTCTGGCGCACACCATTGCCCGACTCGAAAGCCGTGATCCCGGTCGGGCCGCGCGCGATGTTCGCCACCACCGGTTCGTCATCGAAGTACATGGCTTTCAGCATGCCGTTCTTGTCGCCGTAGCGGTAGCGCAGCACGTGGCCGTCCGGCAGCACCTGGGTGCTCAGGCGGCCAGCCTCGTCGTAGGTGCTGGTGGTCACGAAGCGCAGGCCCACGGTGTCGTTCTTGACGTCGGCTTTCGCGAACCAGCGATTTTCTTCCAGCACCTGGCCGAAGGCGTCGTAGCGGTAGCTGGTGCGTTCGGTGGCGTGTTCGGGTTTGCCGTCCGGCGTCGCAACGATCTCGACCAGGCGGCGTCCGACATAGCGGTAGCGGGTCAGTTCCGGCACCGCGGTGGTGCCGACGGCAATCACGTGGCCCTGCACGTCGTAGCGGTAGCGGGTGTCGTGTCCGCGCGCATCCGAACGCACCAGCATCCGGCCGGCCGCGTCGTGCAGATACAGCGTCACGCCGCGGTCGGGATTCGTTTCCAGCATCGGGCGGCCGAAATCGTCGTAGCGGCGCAGCGTTTTCACGCCGTTGGGGTCGGTCAGCTGGACACGGCGGCCGCGGGCGTCATAAACGTAGTTGATCGATGCGGCGTTGGGCGTGCCGGCCGCGTCGGTGCGGCCGGTCAGCATGCCGTTCTCGTCGTAGCTGAAGCGCGTGGCAACGCCGAGGGGATTGGTGATCTCCGCCACCGTTCCGGCCGACGTGAAGCTTGCGTTCGCAACGACGCCAAGGCCATCCTCCATGCCGGCGACGCGCCCATGCTCGTCGAGGCGATAGTGGGTGAGGCCTGCCCGCTCGCCATCGGCGCGGCGTACGGCGGCAAGGATGCGCCGCCCTTCGCTGTTGTATGCGGCCTCGACAGCGCTGCCGTCCGGCAGCAGCTTGCGCGTCATGCGTCCGGCGGCGTCATAGGTGAAACGGCTGCTCAGTTCACCCGGCAGCGTCGCTTCTATTAACCGGCCGTTCAGGTCGTAGGTGTAGCGCATCGTCTGCGACAGGACTGGCCCGCCGTCCGCAGGTGTGCCTTCCACGCGCATCTCTTCGGGCTGGCCGCGCCAGTTGTAGCGCACGCGCACCATCTGCACGCCCGACGGATCGGTGAAACGCGTAACGGTGGGGCGCAGCGCGGCGTCGCGCTCCAGTACTTCGGTGACGGGGCCGCCGGGCGCCTCCGTGCGCAGCGCCAGCTTGGTGCGCGCGTCAAAACGCGTGCGGGTAATGTCGCTGTTGAGCGGACCGGGGTTGGTCGCCGCGTTCGCCAGCGGGCCGTCGATCTCGACACGCTGGCCGTAGCCGTCATAGCGGTAGCGCAGCGTCCGCGCGATGGTGCCGGCCGAGGCGTTGCCCTCCAGCGTAGGCATATGGCCCTCTTCGCTGATCTCGGTAGGCAGCCCGGCCAGCACGGCGCTGTCGGCATACTTGATCGTGGTGACGTACTCCTTGCCCGGCACCACGCTCGGACGGACGATGCGCGCCGGCCAGGGCTTGTCGCCCTCGTATTCGTAACGCATCTTCACCTTGCCCGGCAACGATCTGCCATTCACAAAAGAATAGCTGATCAGCTGGCGCGCACGCCCCTGGGCGTCGTACTGCGTGCCCTCTGCCGACAGTACTGTGCCCTTTTCGTCGAGCATCATGCTTGCCGTCACGCGGCCTTCGGCGTCGTAGCCGTAGCGCACATTGGTCTCGCCACAGGTGGCGCAGCCGGCACCGAGCGCCTCGAGCAGGCGGTACTGGCCGCCGATGATCGCATAGCGGTAGACGGTCTTTTGCCCCAGACTGTTGGTTAGCGTGGTGCTGCCGGCACCGTGCTCGAGCGTGATCTGCTGCACGCCGGTGCCTTCGGCCAGGCGCGCAGGTTGCAGGACCTTGCCGTCGGCTCCGCGTGCCAGGCGCGCCGGATAGCCTTTCACGCTCAGGTTGCCTTTACCGTTGTCGTCATAGCCGTAGGTCGACACGCGCTGCCAGTCGGCCTTGCCGCGGGCATTCGTCGCCAGTTCGCTGATGCCGGTCAGGTAGGTCGGGAACTTCGCATTTTCGTAGTGGTAATAGCGCGCGCCGGTCGGCATGTCCACTTTGACCAGGTTGGCCAGTAGCGTGTTGGCCGATACCTCGGCGCCTTTGGGCAGTGGGCTGCCGTAGCGATAGTGGAAAGTGCCGACCGGGCTGACGATGCTCTGCACGCCGCGGAAGGCGTTACCGGCCTGGCTCTGTGCCTTGTCGAGGTATTGCAGCTGCAGCCGGCGCCCCTGCGGATCGGTCACGCTCACCAGCATGCCGCGCGCGTCGTGCTGCAGGCTGACGAACTGGCCGCCCGGCGCCAGGATCTGCACCAGTTTGCCGCGGCTGTCGAAACTCAGTTCGCGTCCATTGGTCCAGTGCCAGACGTATTCTTCGCCCTTGGGTGTCTTGCGTACGACGACCTTGCCGTCGGATGGATTGGTGCTGGCGCAGAGGGATGGATCGCGCGCGTCGCGGTTGAAAATGATGCGGCTGCCGTCCGCCTGCACGATCTGCACGGTGCGGCCGACAACGTACAGGTCGGTCTCGTAGGACAGTTTCCAGCCGCGCCCCAGCAGGTTCGTGGAGGCGCCGGGACCGCTGATCGAACTGTTGTAGTGGCGGACGATTTCCAGCCCAAGCACGCCCGGCAGCGGCGCCATGTCGACTTCGCGCTGGTACTTGTTGCCGGTGATGATGTTGATCGGATTACCGGCGCCGACGTTGATTTCGCCGTTGCCACTGCCGGGGTTCGTTGCCGGGCCCGGTGCGGCACAGGGGGAGCCGCTGTTGCCGGGTCCGCAGGTGCCGGGTGGATGGGTGCCGGGCGGCGTTGTGCCCGGCGGCGTGAACGGTGGCGTCGGCGTGCCGGGTACGCAGCTCATGTTGACGCCGCAGCCGGAAGGCGGGTCGATGCCCGGGATGCCGGCGTGCGCAAGCTCGGCGCCGCCGGAGAACAATAATGCGGACAGCGCCGTGTGAACCAGGGCTTTGATTGAAGTGGTTGTCGACATAATCTTTTTCTTAAAAACTCATGCGTTGCGCTTGTGGGCATGCCGGCACAGTGCACGCCCTCCCCTTTTATCGGACATTCGCTCAGCCGATGTCCGCTTCTGGACTACTTGTTACCTTGCTTCCCAAACCGCTTGTGATTCCAGGGCGACGTCAGTCGTCGCGATACCGTGCGCGCTGCCCCCATAGGGACACCTTCCATTCACCGCTCGTCTCTCGCTGCATGTCGAGCGTTTCCGCGTGCTCGGGCTTGTTGGCGAATACGGAGTCGAAAACGATGTGGACGCAGTCACCGTCCGGCACCACCAGGAATTCCGACCTTCGAATCTTGCGCGACGCGAGTCGTCCGAGCGGTGCGCGCAGTTCCTGCAATACCCGCGCCGTGTGCTCGCGCGTGTAATCGGCTTTCCAATAACTGGACGCCGCATCCCAGCTCTCGCCGTAACGCCCGGCATCGAGCAGGCGCAGCCAGTCCAGCGCGGCCTGCTGGGCCCTGGCGACGTCCTCGGCGTGGTCTGGTGCAGCAGTGGCGGTTGAGACCAGGAGCACGAGCATCCAGACAAGGGCAAGCAGCTTTTTCATGTGTTCTTTCAAATGGACGATGCCGCGGCGCGACTCCCCGGACACCGCACGACTGCCAGTACCACGGCTGCTATTGAACATTCCTGTCACTGCTTAGCCGGCCTGACATCGACCGTGCTTTTCTCGTCCAGCTTTCGATACAAACCGGCCTTGCCCTCGATGGTATTGCCTTCCAGGACAACACCTGCGGAATTCTTGAACATCATCGCGACTGCATTGTTCGTTGCGCCCTTGATGACGAAGCGGTTGTTGCGAATGACCGCATCGCGGCCGTCTTCCACGTACAGCGCGGCCTGCGGCTCATCGCCTCCTTTTAGCCCTCCAGCGTCTGCTGAAAGCATGCGACCTGCAAGATCGAGCGCAACATTGGACGCACCTACGTTTATCAATGCGATACGTGTGCCGAATCTTTCTCCATGGATATATAAATCCGTGGACTGACGATATTATCCGTGAGGCAGTAAGTGCCAGGTATCAGAATATCTTTAGCCAAAACGAACTCGATCTGCTCTAGATCCGTCCTCTCTATCGGCCGGCAGGTGTTTTGCGCGTGAGAGTAAGGCAAGATACTGCACAACAGCGAGAACACTACAAAACTACAGATCTTCATCATAGGCAGGCAGATGCTGGAGATATGACCTTGTGATCTTTTTCTGTAAGCTGGTTGTCGTTGTCGTCGCTGCCTGTAAGAGGGCATCATTTCAGGGTGTAGGTCGAGTCACCGTTGGCACGCACTTTCTGGTCGAAACCCTTGAACGTGTTGCCTTCAATGCGCACGTCTTTTGAGTCGAGCAAGTTGATTGCCGCCGGTGCGCGGGTGAAGAGACCTCCTTTAAAGATGAAAGTGTTGTTGCGTACGACAGCGCCATGCGCATCCCGCAACTTCAGCACTGCGTCAAAAGCACCAGTTTCACCCTTGCCATGCACGACAAACGTGTTATTTTCGATAACCGCATTTGGCCCAAACTGGAACACAGCCACCCTGCCGGCGACTTCGATCACACTGTCTCGGAGGACATTGTTACGCCCACCGACATCCACACCACGCCAACCCGCGTGGATCACCATCTTTTCTATCACATAGTTGGTTTCGCCATAGGTAGGACTGCGCCCATCGACCGTCTGAGACGATGGTATATCTTCGCACTTGATGATACCAATGGGACATTGACGCTTTCCAAGATTAAGCGGCGTGCTATCTGCGCGAAATGAAATACCGCGATTAGCCTTGGTATTGCCAGGAACGGCAATGAAGCCGTTCCGGACCGCCACGCCTACCCTACCCGAGCGATTTTCGATACCGACCATTTCCTCAGCTTCCGCAGTTAGCCGATGCCCACCTAATTCAATGCGATAATTGATAGCTCCACCTGTTGCCTCCATATTGCCTTCGGGCGACTGCGAGATGCTGATCAATCCTTCGCCATCAAATGCCTTGAACGTTCCGGAGTGCACGTCGAATCGCTTAACCGCATTAATATCTTGCCGAAGACAGTATTCTCCAATCGCTTTGACATATCCCCTCACCTCTTGCGGATGCCCGTTGTAGATCGGTAGGGATACGCAATCAGAAGCTCCAGCAATTGCCTCGGGGTTTGCAAAAGCCAACACAAACAACATTCGCAATGCCCTCCCCAACTTATTCGTCCCTGTAGGCTTCATCTTCTCACTCAAAAATGTATTAACCGGTGCAAAAGCATCAAGGGTTGCAAGTCGGCAGGATCGTGCCTTGGTACAATTTTTGATCCAAAGCATGCCCATTCGCGTCGCACAAATACTTGTTCCGATTAGCCAAGCCGTCGGTCTTTGAATATACCCCTTTGTAAGGCGCACCAGGATTGGTCCAATTCACCTCTGTAACGCCCCATTCATTCAACTTAGACTGAAGTAACTGAATTTTATCGCTTTCGGCTGGATTTAACTTGTTATAACCGTTACCAAAGGCACCTTCATGTTCATGAATGTCGTTAAACTCTTTTAAAAACGACTCGAAATCCGCGTCAAACAATGTCTTCGCGGCTCCTGTACCACCGATGTTCTTCATCCGGACATACATCTCTCTTTCCATTTGCAAAGTGCGCGCCTCATTGGAGTCCCAATTAAATCCTCCAGGCCCACCAAGTGAGTAGTGGTCATAGGTATAGTCCGGATTACTACCGTACCCGCCGTGTCCAATCCCTACTTCCAGCGGAAATGGCATATTGTTTGAGTCGCGGTGTGCAAAGCTATCGGCGAAAGAATGCAAAAACTCTCCCATCAGTTGCAACCTAGCACCGCGTTTGCACGCGACTTTTTCGTCGAACTGACTAAGTTCCGCAGCATTTTCGAGACGATTTAATTGTGCGTTAAGAGGAATATTGATATACGCCGGGCTATCCGGCGGATCGCCGTAATGTCCCAATTGCCCATCGAGCTTCCCGGTAGCGGGGTCTACATGCGATTCCACTGCTGTGAAGTGATAGGTCAGCAATCTGGTACGGTGATCGTCGCTCAGGAAATGGTCGAGGTTCATCGGCTCGGTGTCTTCATTATCGTCGACAAATTGCGCTGCCAGGGCCACGATCCGCGCCTCCTCCGGTGTCAATCCTGCAGCAATCCCCAGAAACATCGTCATGTAATAGTGAATGTCGCTCTGATACAAGCCCAGCGGATCGATCCGGGTAAGCGGATTTGACCCAACGTACACGTACGGATTGATGCCACCCTCGAGCCCCAGCGGATCAGGGGTCGTATATCGCCCCAGCTCCGGATCGTAATCGCGGAGATAGTTCTGCGACAGCCCCGTCTCCGCGTCATACACCTGCCCCGGCATGCGCAGGTTCATCTCGAAAACATTGCCGCTGCCAGCCGACAGAGCCGCGTGCAGGATCTGCGCCTTGCCGAATGCCGTGGTGCTGGCCTGCCAGACGATCTGCTGGGCACTGTTGCTGACTGCCTGCGGCGTGCCGAGGTGGTCGGTATGAATGGCATAGACATGGGCGACACTGTCCTGGCCGCCGAACAGCGACTTGCGCAGACTATGCAGCCAACCGACGTCTGGCGACATCTCGATCTTGGCGAGCGGCTTGCCGTGCAAGTAGATGTAGTGAGTACGGATGTGGCCTTCGCTGTCCGCTTCGGCGGCAAGGCGCTGGTCGCGATAGAGACTGTAGGTGGTAAGGCCCTTTGGGCTTGCGACGGCTGAAGTGCGCACAAAGCCGGGTGCCGACGCGGAGGCCGCGTACACCGTCTTTGCGGACCGCTCGCCATTCGCGTTGTAGCGATAAGCGGCGACCAGTTTGCCATCAGGGCCATAGACCGCGATCGGCCTGCGCGCAGCGTTGTATTCGATGCGGTTGCTGCGTCCCTGCACGATGCCGGGCTGGCCCAGCGTCGGCATGAAGCCGATCCGCGCCATCGGTACGCCGCCGGGGCGGTAGAACAGGCCGGTTTCCGCGACCTGGCCACCCGCGCCGTCCGCCGCGCGTGCCGTGCCCAGGAGGCGGTTGCTGCCCTCCGCGTACAGGTAGGTACGTGTGGCGGGTGCCTGGCCAGCTTTGCCGGCGTTCACCTGGGTCAGCACCGGACCGCCCTGCTCCGCAGTGCGATTGCCGCCCTTGTCATAGGTGTACCTCAGGGTGGCGCCGTGTCCGTCTGCGACGGTGGTCAACTGGTCGCGTGCGTCATAGCCGTAGTTCTCGGCAAGGGTCTGCGCAGCACGCGGTCCGGTCGCACCGAGCTGGCGCATTATCGCCGTAAGGCGGTCCGCCGCATCATAGCGATTGGCCTGGCTGTACAGCACCCGCGGCGCCGCTGCTTCCTTGCCGAACCAGGCCATCACGCGCGTCCACCAGCTGGTTTCGCCCGTGGCGCGGCCAACGGCTGCAAGTTCGGTCATGCGTCCACGCGCGTCGAGTGCGATGCGTTGCTGCACGCCGTTCGCATGCGTGTAACCCGTCAAGCCGCCGGCCACGCTCTGCTGGATGTCGGTGACGAGTGCTTCGTCGTCGAACAACACGGCTTCCAGCTGGCCGCCGTTCGTCGCATAGCGATAGGCCAGGCTGTGGCCGTCCGGCAGCGTCTGGCGCAGCAGGCGTCCCGCTTCGTCGTATTCGCTGGCGGTGACGAACTCCAGCGGCGCCTGGCCCGGGGCTGCGTCAACACGCGCCATGATGCGGCGCTCCTCGAGAACCTGGCCGACGGCGTCATAGCGGAACAGGGTGCGCTCCGTTGCATGCTCGGCCTTGCCGTCGGGCGTGGCCAGGACTTCCATCAGCCTGCGGCCCAGGTAGCGGTACTGCATCAGGCCGGCGATCTTGTCCGAGCCGGCGCTCAGCATGTGTCCCTGCAGGTCGTAGGTGAAACGCGTGGTCGTACCGCGGCCGTCCGAACGCACGATCAGGCGCCCTGCGGGGTCGTAGTAAAACAGGTCGATGCCACGGTCGCCGTTGACCTCGAACATCTTGCGGCCGAAGTCGTCATACCGGCGCAGGGTGGTCACGCCTTTGGCGTCCGTTACCTTGATCTGCTTGCCGTTCACATCGTAGGCAAAGCCGATGGTGCTGGCGTCGGCGGTGCCCGCGGCGATGGTCGCGCTGGTCAGCTGGCCATAGGCGTCGTAGTCGAATTGTGTACCGATCCCGAGGGCATTGGTCAGCCGAGCGACCTGGCCGGCGTCGGTATAGGAAACGCTTCCCTGGGCGCCCAGCCCGTCGCCAGTCGCGGCGACGCGGTTGCCTGCGTTGAAGTCGAATTGCGCCCGGCCAGTTAGCTGGTCCTGGGCAGTGTAGGTGGCTGCTTCCTGCTGGCGGCCTTCGGTGTCCACCGCGGCGACCAGCTTGCTGCCGTCGGGGAGGATGCGGTGCGTGATGCGGCCGGCAACGTCGTAGATAAACCGGCTGATGAGATTGCCCGGCTGGGTCACGCTGAGCAGGCGACCGTTCGGGCCGTAGCTGTAGCGGATGGTGCGCGACTGTGCGCCGCTGCCGTCGGCCAGCGCGCTGTCGATGCGCACCTCTTCGGGCTGGCCGCGCCAGTTGTGGCGGATGGAGACGGTCTGACTGCCGGCCGCGTCAACGGTGCGGGTTGCGGTCAGGCGCAGCGCAGTGTCGCGCTCCAGGAACTCGGTAACGACATTGCCTGGCGCGACCGTGCGCAGCGGCATCTTGGTGCGGGCGTCATACACGGTGCGGCTGATGTCGCTGTTCGAGGGATCGGCCTTGCCGGCTGCGTTCGGCAAGGGCCCGTCGACCTCGACGCGCTGGCCGTAGCCGTCGTAGCGATAGCCGATGCGGCGTTCGATGACGCCGGCAACGCCCGTGCCTTCATAGGTCGGCAGGAAGCCGCGCTCACTGATCGATGCGGGCATGCCCTGCGCAGCGCCCGCTTCCACGTAGGCGATCTCGGTCACGACTTCTTTTCCCGGGACCACGCTAGGCCGGATGATGCGCGCCGGCGACTCGCTGTCGCCCGCGTACTCGAGGCGCATTTTCAATTTGCCGGCAAGCGCCTTGCCGTTCGCGTAAGCATAGTTCACCACCATGCTTGGACGCCCTTGTGCGTCGTAGCGCGTGCTTTCGGTCGACAGCGGAACGCCCTTCACGTCGAGCTTCGTGGTCGCGACCAGGCGCCCGTCCGCATCATAGCCATAACGCACATTCGACTCGCCACAGGTCACGCAGCCGGCGCCGATCGCTTCGAGCAGGCGATACTGGCCGCCGATGATAGCGTGGCGATAGACGGTTTTCTGGCCAAGGCTGTTCGTGAGCGTCGTCATGCCGGCGCCGTGCTCGAGCGTGATCTGCTGCACGCCGGTGCCTTCGACCAGGCGCGCAGGCGACACCGGTTTGCCGTCGGCACCACGCGCCAGACGTGCAGGGTAGCCCTTCACGCTCAGGTTGCCCTTGCCGTTGTCGTCGTAGCCGTAGGTCGATACGCGCTGCCACGCGACCTTGCCCGCCTCGTTCGCGGCCAGTTCGCTGATACCTGTCAGGTAGGTCGGGAATGCCCGGCTCTCGTAGTGGTAGTAGCGCGCACCCGTCGGCATCTCCACCTTGACCAGGTTCGCCAGCAGCGTTTTGGCCGGTACATCGGCGCCCTTCGGCACCGGGCTGCCGTAGTGGTAGCGGAAGGTGCCGACCGGGCTGACGATGCTCTGCACGCCGCGGAAGGAAATCCCGTCTGCGCTTTGCGCCTTGTCGAGGTATTGCAGCTGCAGGCGCCGCCCCTGCGGGTCCGTCACGCTCACCAGCATGCCGCGCGCGTCGTGCTGCAGGCTGACGAACTGGCCGCCCGGCGCCAGGATCTGCACCAGCTTGCCGCGGGAATCGAAACTCAGTTCGCGGCCATTGGTCCAGCGCCAGACGTACTCTTCGCCCTTGCTGGTCTTGCGCGTGACGATCTTGCCGTCGGCGGGGTTGTTGCTGGCGCAGAGCGACGCGTCGCGCGGATCGCGGTTGAAGATGATGCGGCTGCCGTCGGCCTGCACGATCTGCACAGTACGGCCGACCACGTACAGGTCGGTCTCGTAGGACAGCTTCCAGCCACGTCCGACCAGGTTGGTGGAGGCACCCTGCCCGCTCATCGAGCTGTTGTAGTGGCGGACGATCTCCAGCCCGAGCACGCCCGGCAGCGGCGCCATGTCGACTTCGCGCTGGTACTTGTTGCCGTTGATAATGTTGATCGGGTTACCGGCGCCGACGTTGATCTCGCCGTTGCCGGCGCTGGGGTTGACGGCCGCACCGGCCGCCGAGCAGGTTGCGCCGCCATTGCCCGGACCGCAGGTGCCGGGCGGATGGGTGCCCGGTGGGGTGGTGCCAGGCGGGATGATCGGCGGAGTTGGCGTGCCGGGGCAGCTCATGGTGACGCCGCAGCCGGAAGGCGGATCGCCGAAGCCAGGTATCCCCTCGGCACTCACGAGCTGCGTACCGCCAGTGAGCAATAGAGCGGACAGCAATGCCTTCCGCGTGGCTTTCGAAACGTTCGTCTTGGACATGGATAACTTTTATAAGAATGCAGGCGAGCGCCAACCGCAGGCTTCCCGGCCTGCGGGCGCACTATACAAATTGTCGTGTCAGATCTTGCGGGTAGTCGGTTCAGCCAGCCGGGCAGACCGGGCAGTCTGCTCCGGTGCATGGGGTCCCTGGATCGACCGGCTCCGGCGGTGGGTTGCAACCGATGCCGCTGCAGTTCGGCGGCGGGTCGGTGCCTTCCGGCGGGTCGCCGGGGTTGGTCGGGGTGCCGCCGTTACCGGCGCCGGGCGCGCTGATCGGATCGCCTTCGATGGCGTCACTCTGCATGTGCAGCGTCACATTGGACACCACGGGAATCCTGTCCTGCGCCACCATGGCCGTGTACAGGGCATCGGTATGCGGATCGCGCGCCTTCAGCCAAGCCTTGAACACGGTCTTGACGATCGGAATCTTCATTTCATAGCCGTGCATGATGCGCAGCTTGATCAGGTTTGCGTCCTGGACGGTCTGGCCCGAGTTGCCGCCCACGTTGTGGTCCTTGAACGCCAGGCCGCTGTTTGGGATCACCCGCTTGCCGTTGGTCTGGTATTTGGCCATCAATGCCGGGTTATTGCCCCAGTCCATGAAGCTTTCCTTGGTCGGATTGATGAGTTCGACCTTGGAAAAAGCCGCCACGTCCGCCGTGGCCTTGCCCAGGGATTCGGCCAGCTCGGCGGCGTTGGTGCCACCACCATACACGGGTACCAGCGCCTTGATATAGGCGGTCTTCACCTTTGTGATCGAAGCATTGCCGAGGCTGCCTGCCCGGGCTGCCATGAAGGCTGCATGGTTGAGCTGGTTCTTCGCGAAGAACAGCATGCTGTATTGCAGTACCGCCAGGCCGATCAGCGTCAGGATAGGCCCAACGATCACGAATTCGATCATGGCCGAGCCTCGCTGGGCGCTGGCCCGCGCGGTCACCGGCACAGCCTGCACCACCTCGGCCGAGCCCAGGCTCGAATGCAGCAATCGGTCACCCGTGCGCACACCCAGCCGCGCGATGCTGCCCGCAGCCAGCTCCAGCGTATGGCGCGCGCGCGTACGACTGGCCGTTCTCGTCGCGCCCGCTGTAGCTGACGCTGGCGCGCCACGGCTTCAGGTGCGGCACGCACTTGAGCACCCTGCCCTCGCCGTCCAGATACACGACATCGATGGCCTGGCGCATGAAGGCGCAGTGCACGCTGTCGCATTTCGTGATCAGCAAGCCGCCGTTTTCGGGCAGCTGCGGTGCCAGCATCAGGCCGCGCAGGCGGCGCCAGAAATTGTTGGCCACGGCGATGTCGAGCGTATGGATTCCGCTGCCCGTCTGCAGGCGGAACGGCTCTTCTTTGGAACGTTCGCGATTACCTGTCATCCTAGAGTCCCTCGTGCATGAATTTCATGGCGATTGGAAAGAAAAGCACGATAAACGTGCACGGAAAAATGAAAGCGATCAGGGGGAACAGCATCTTCACCGGCGCTTCCATGGCCAGCTTTTCGGCGCGCAGGAAGCGTTCGGTACGGCGCTGGTCGGCCTGGGCGCGCAGCACCGGGCCCAGGTTCATGCCCATCAGTTCGGCCTGGATCACGGCGGTGGTGAAGCTCGTGACGTTCGGCTCGTTCAGGCGGTCGGACATGGCGCGCAGCGAGTCGCCGCGGTTCTTGCCGGCGCGGATGTCGCGCAGCACGCGCTGGATTTCATCGCGCAGCACGCCGCGCGGGCCCTTCTCCACCGACTGGATCATGGCGCCCTGCATGTTCAGGCCGGCCTCCACGCACAGCGTGATGATGTCGAGGTAGAACGGCAAGGACTTCAGCAGTTCGCTGCGGCGGCGCGCGAGCGTGTCGCGCAGCCACAGGGCCGGGTACAGGTAGCCCAGCAGTGCGCCGACGGCGCCGACCTCGAAATAGTTCGACAGCGAGAAACCCTCCTCGCCCAGGTCGGCCTTGTCGAAGGAGCCGAAGATCCACCAGAACAGCAGGAAGCACAGCAGCGCGCCGACGAGGCGCGCGGCCACGAACTGTTCGGGCGAAATCGTGTACTCCAGGCCCGCCTTGCGCAGCTGCAGCAGCAGGGTCTGGTAGCGCTTGCCGCCGATGACCGGGCCCAGGAAGTGGGAAATCCAGTGCACCGGATACCACAACATCTTGAAACCCATTGGCGGCTCGTCCTTGTAGGAACGGTCTTCCTTCGGCACGTCGGCCAGCACGCGCGAGACCAGCCAGGCGACCAGCGCCACCGACAGGCCCACCGCCACGGCAAATCCGGCCACGACCAGGCCGGCATTCTTGAGAAGCATGCTTTCCATGATTTCCTTACACGTCGATCGCGATGATCTTCCGGATTACGTACACGCCCATTGCCTCGAGCACGGTCAGCACGGCCAGCGTGGCCCAGCCGATCCTGCTGTCCCAGAGGAAGGACATCGCTTCGGGTTCCATCTTGTTCAATACCAGCATCAGCCCGACCGGCAGCAGGCCCACCACCCATGCCTGCAGCTTGCCCTGCGCCGTCAGCGCCGCGATCTTGCCTTCCATTTGCAGGCGCGAACGGATCGTGTGCGCGGTGCGCTCGAGCGTCTCGGCCAGGCCGCCGCCGGTCTCGGTGGCGATGCGCATGGCGGAGACGACCAGCACCGTGGTCTGGGTCGGCACGCGGCGCGACAGGTTGTTCAGGCTCTGCTCGAGCGTCACCCCAAGGCGCTGCTCGCGCAGCAGCAGGGAGAACTCCTGCCCCAGGGGCGCCGGCGCTTCCGCCACCAATTGGGCGATCGCGGCCGACAGGCCGACACCCGCGCGCATGCCGCCCGAGAGCATCATCAGCGCGTCCGGCAGCTGGTGCTCGAACTTCTCCATGCGCTTGGCGCGCATGCGGGCGTACAGGAAGCGCGGGAAAAAGCCCATCATCAGCAGGACCGGGATGACCAGCAGCGCCTTGCCGGAGATCATCCAGACCAGGGCCGGCACCAGCACCATCATCGCCAGGTTGGCCACGAACAGCTTGCGGGCGTCGATGAAGAGGAAGAACTCCTGGGCCTGGAAGCGCGCGCGCTCGGTAAAGCTGGCGCGGTAGCGTGCCAGCGTCACGGTGCCCATGTCGATCAGGAACCAGGCCAGCAGCGCCGCCGCGACCGCGATGACAACCGTAAAGGCGATCAGGACTTCGTTGCTGTTCGAGCTCATGCGCGTCCATCCTGGGTCAGGGTGCCAGCCGGGCGCTCGGCATCGACGGGGTCGAAAATGCGCATGTCGAGGTCGGCCCCGGCGGCGCGCAACTCTTCGTAGAAGGTCGGTACCATGCCGCAGCCGGTGAAGTAACCCTGCACCTTGTTGCCGCCGTGGTCGCCGCCCGCGCCATAGCCCTTGTTGACGAACTTGAACAGCTCCTGGATCTGGATCTTGCCGCTTTCCATGCCGCTCAGCTCGGTGATGCTGGTGACCTTGCGCGAGCCGCAGGCAAAGCGGGTCTGCTGCACCACCATGTCCACCGCCGAGGTGATCTGCTCGCGAATGGCGCCGAGCGGCAGGTCCATGCCCGCCATCAGCACCATCGTTTCCAGTCGTGCCAGGCCGTCGCGCGGGGTATTCGCGTGCAGCGTGGTCAGCGAACCCTCGTGGCCGGTGTTCATGGCCTGCAGCATGTCGAGCGCCTCGGCGCCGCGGCACTCGCCGACGACGATGCGGTCGGGACGCATACGCAGCGTGTTCTTGACCAGGTCGCGGATGTGGACGGCGCCCTTGCCTTCCACGTTGGCCGGGCGCGACTCCAGGCTGATCAGGTGCTCGTGGTGCAGCTGCAGTTCCGCCGCGTCTTCCACGGTGATGATGCGCTCGCCCGCCGGAATGAAGTTCGACAGGATGTTCAGGAGCGTGGTTTTACCGGAACCGGTACCGCCCGAGACGATGATGTTCTTGCGCGCTTCCACGCAGATCTGCAGGAACTCGGCCATCTCCGGGCTGAGCGCGTCGAATTCGACCAGGTCTTCCACGGTGAGCTTGCGCTTGGCGAACTTACGGATGGTGAGCGTCGGGCCCTTCAGCGCCAGCGGCGGGATGATGGCGTTGACGCGCGAACCGTCCTTCAGGCGCGCGTCGACCATCGGCGAGGATTCGTCGATGCGGCGGCCCAGCGGCGCCACGATGCGCTCGATCACGCCCTGCACCGCGCGGTCCCCCGTGAAGGTCAGCGGGTGGCGCTGCAGGCGGCCCTTGCGCTCGACATAGATCTGGTCGAAGCGGTTGACCATGATCTCGGAAATGCTGTCGTCGGCCAGCAGTTCTTCCAGCGGGCCCAGGCCCACGGCCTCGTCGAGCACCTGCTTGCTCAGCAGGGCGCGGTCGAGTTCGCGCGGGATTTCCTCGTCGTGCAGGTCGATGATTTCCTGTACCAGCCCACCGGTCTCGGCGCGCAGCTGCGTGTCGCTCATGCGCGAGACGTCATGGCGGCGCAGGTCCATCGTTTCCAGCAGGTGCGTGTGGATGCGCTTGCGCCATTCGAATTCGAGCGCCTTCAGGCCCTCGACCGGGGCCAATACCATTGGATAATCAGCCGGCGCGTCGGCCGCTGCAGGGCGCGCAGGCACCGCTGCGCGCGCCGACTGTGCCTCGTGCTGGGCCTTCTCGGTGGCCACGCGCGCCGCCTGCAGGGCCTCGGTGGCGTTCTGGTTGCGGTAGGCGGCCGAGGTCGAACGCGAAGTGGGCGACGCCGCCTGGACGACGCCGCCGGCGTCGCCGATCTCCATCACGCGCAGTTTATAAGGGCCGACGCCGATAATGTCGTTGGCGGCCAGCGGACCGTGCTGGGTCTCGATGCGCTTTTCGTTGACGAAGACGCCGCCGAAGGCGCCCATGTCCTCGAGCAGCACGCCGCCCGGGGTCTTGAACAGGCGCGCATGCTCCTTGCCCACGCGCCAGCTGTTGAGGCGAATCTCGTTCTCGCGGGCCTTGCCGATGACGCTGTCATCGGGTACCTGGACCAGCTGCTGCGAGCCGTCCGGGCTGGTGATTTCTACTTGTAACATCGTGCTGCCCTTAGTTTGCCATGGCGACGTTTTGCAGCCACTGGGCCGAGACCCAGCCACGCACCGCACCGGATTCGATCGGCATCCAGCTGCCTTTCGCGGCAGCCGCGCCGTTGACCAGCTGGTTGCCGCCGAGCTTGGCGACGACGACCGAATTGATGTCCGGGCTCACGTGGACGGCCAGGCCGTCGAGGACGACGCGGTACTGGCGGTCGGCAGCGGCGCGGTCCTCAACGGCAGGCTTGGCGACTTGCGCCAGCATCGTGCCGCCTGCCGCCTTGCGCGCAACAGCGCCGCTGTCGGCCGCGCGCGGCGCCGCCTGCTGGTCGGCGGCGGCCACGCTGTCGGCGCGTACCCAGCCCCTGACCTGGCCGACCGCGACATGGCGCCACTTGCCGGACAGACCCGCCGGCGCTTCCAGCGTGCCGGCATCGACCACGGCGTGGTAGCCGAGTTCCAGCAGCGCGGCGCTGGCATCGGACGGTTCGGCGCGCAGCACCAGGCCGTCGCGCAGGACCAGCAGCGCGGTGGCGCCCGGGGTATCGGCGCCGGTTGCGCGCATGGCGACCGGCGGTTCGCCGGCGACCGGTGCCTGGGCCGGAGCCGGCGGCATGTTGCTGTCGCTGCGTGGCACGGTCGCGCCCGCGCCCGGGCCCTGGTTGAACTTCTGCGCATCCTTGCCAGGCTGCAGCGGGTCGCTCAGGTAAGGCGACTTGTCGAGACGGTCGGACAGGCGCTCGGTGGTCTTGTTGACGCGGTCCACCAGGCCCGGGCTATGGGCATCGACAATGGTTGGCGTCACGAACACGACCAGCTCGGTTTCCTTGTTCTGGTAGCGCTTCGAGCGGAACAGCGCACCGAGGATCGGGATGTTGCCCAGGCCCGGCACCTTGTCGATGTCGCTGCTGATATTGCGCTGCAGGAGGCCGGAGAGGACGATGGTTTCGCCGCTGCGTGCGTTGAACTCGGTTTTGGTGCGGCGCGTGAGCAAGGCCGGACCGGCGGCCGTCGTGACCGACTGGTCGATCGAGCTGACCTCGGAATCGATGACAGCGCGGATGATGCCGTCGCGGCCGATGCGCGGCTCGACGTCGAGCTTGATGCCGTACTGCTTGAACATCACCGACGGGCCCTGGATGGTCGTGACCGCATAGGGGAACTCGCCGCCGGCCAGGAAGCTGGCCTTGACGCCGCTGCGCGCGGACAGTTGTGGTTCGGCCAGCACGCTGGCGGTACCGTTCTGCGCCAGCAGGTTGAGCTTGGCGGACAGGCCCATATTCAGGGCGCCGAGCACGTTCAGCGACTGCGGGATCGTCACGCCCCCTCCCCCGTTCGGATTCGCAGCGCCGTTCGGTGGAATGTCGGTAATCGGCAAGCCGTTGTCGCCAGTCGGAATACCGATCTGGTAGGGTCCGTCGGTGCCGCGACGGATCGGTCCCCACACGCCACCGATGGCGGCGCCGCCGTTGGCGGTCCATTTCAGGCCCAGTTCACGCAGCTCGCTTTTCGGGAACTCGACGACCTTGACGTCCATCATGACCATCTTTTCCCAGCCGACCGCGCTGGTGAAGTTGACGATTTGCGGATAACGCTTGGCCAGCTCGCCGACCTTGTCGCGGTCTTCGTCGGACAGGGCGTCGCCCTCGACGATGACCTTGTCGCCGACGATCGAGACCTTGGCGTTGGGGATGGCGGCCATGAAGGCGGCCACCTCACGCGCGACGCGGCTGATGTCGCCCTGCATGATGTTGACCTTGACGCGCTGGTAGCGGCCATCCTCGTTCCACACGAACAGGGTGGTGGTGCCGGCGGCGTTGCCGAAGATGATGACTTCCTTGCCGTCGAGGGCGGTGGCCGACATGATCTGGCCGTTGCCGACCACGATACGGGCGACATTCGGCGCCGGGAACACGCGCGACTCGCCCACGAACATCTGGATTTCCGGGATCTGGCCGTCGTCGTCGGGTTTCTGGATCGGGGCGTAGACGGCGTCGCGCGGCGCCTTGCGCTTCGCGTCCTGGCGCGGCATGGCGGTGCTCACGGTGCGCATGACCGGCGTGACCTCTGGCGGCCGGCTCAGGCACGTAAGGACCTGGCATCGGCTTGGCAGCGGCCGGCGCGGTAGCCGGCGCGGTAGCCGACGCGGTAGGCTGCTTGCTGGCCGGCGCTGCGACGGGCGTGCTCGCCGGGCTGGTTTTCGCTGCCGGCGCGGAGGTGGTGCCCGGCTTGGCGGCGGTGCCCGGGACGCTTGCACCGCCGGGGTGGTCTGCGCCCACAATGCCGGGCTGGCCAGTGCCAGCACCAGGCTGGCGATCATTGGTTTCAGGGAAGGCAGGCGTGGCTGCGTGGTCAGGCTTGGTGCGAAGTTGTTCATTAATTCAGTTCACGTCGGTGGTTCGGGCGCGGGGCGCAGTGCAAGACAGGCAAATCAAGGGGCCGTGGCGGGCGGCACCGCGGCAGGCGCGGGCTCGGGCGCAGGGCTTGCCGCGCGCGCCAGGCGCAACGCTTCCGGCGGCAGGTTCGACACGTTCGGACCACCGTAGATCACGGCCACGCGGCGCGGCCCGCGGCCTCCGGTAGCCTTGATGCGCGGTGCCTGGCCATCCAGGCCCAGCAGGCCTGCAACGTCGTAGCGCTTCTCGTCGAATGGTCCCTTGTCCTGCGGATTGCGCAGCAGCGCCGTCAGCTTGCCCATTTCGCGCGCGGCGATCAGCTGGCGTGCCTCGGCCGGCGAGGTGTTCACGGTCACCGTCGTGTACTGGCGCGGCTCGCCGCCCTTAGGGTCGTCCTCCGATCGCTGGCCGGTCGCCATCACGTCCACGCTTTGCAGCAGCGGGAAGGTGAACTTCTTGCCTTCGCGGTCGAGCGAGACCATCAGGTCGATGGTGTCGCCCGGCTCGAGCATGCCGGAGATCGAGTTGATCTCGTCGACCGGCACCGTCATGGCGCGACGGCCCGTTTCGACGCGTGCCGAGAAGGTCGGCACCTTCTGGGTTTCGAGCAGGCCCCACATGATCATCTCGCCGCTCTTGACCGGATAGGCCAGCACCTGGCCGTCGATGCGCTCGAAGTCGTCCGGCGTGACCGCCACCGAATGGGCGAATTCGACCGGGATCGGGCGCAGCGCCATGTTCTCGGCCGATAGTCGCGTGCCCTTGGGAATATCCCCCTTGGCAACGATCGCCGTGACCGTCGAGCCCTTGGCCTTGGCCTCGATCGACGCCATCTGGCGGTTCAGGTAACTGCGCGCTGCAAGCGCAGCCCCGCCGCCGATGACGAGCGCGACGATGAGCACGGCCCAAGTCCGGTTGGGCTTGAACTGACGAATCTTTGAGACGGTTTGCTGTTGGCTGAGCTTCATGATCAAGTTGGTAGTGAGAGGGCAAAACTGAACTTCTTGTAGGCCTTGGTGAAGCCGTCGATGATGATCTCGACGGTGGTTCTCGACTGGCCCGAACTGGCCCCATCGGCGATGGGAACGAACAGGATGAACGCCAGCACGCCACAGACGACCACGTATTCGGTGATCATGTGGCCGCGCTGGGAACGACGTGGGGATTTCACTTCACACGCTCCATGGTGGTGACGGTGTTGAGGACGATGCTGGTCTGGCCGTTGCCGTTGGCGCGGATGACGGCCGTCGCTTCCTTGCCCTTGCCCTTGAAGCTCAAGGTGCGGCCACGGCGCAGCGGGTCCGGCAGGCCTTTCGTGGCGGGCTGGTCGAGCGGGTTGTCGCGTTCGAGATGGAAGCCCTCGCGGCGCAGGTTGTCGACGAGGCTGTTGCGATTGAGCGTTTCGCTGTGGCCGTTCTCGGCCACCACGTAGGCAGCGAACTTGCCGCCGTCGCTGGAGCTCATCTGGTTGAGCAGCTTGGTGCCGCCCGGCAGGCGGTTCAGCATGCGCGCGTTGGCGGCCGCGTTCTCGTCGCGGCGGTCGTGAGCCCCTTTCAGGTCGGTGACCGCTACCGTGCCGCGCACGCCCTTGCCGCCAGGACCGGCCGGCTCGAGCTGCACCGTCATGTAGAAGTCTCCTTCGGCGCGGCCAAGGACGAGCTTGTCGTCAACAAGGTCTTCCATCAGCGGCTTGCCCATGTTGCGGCGGAACCACGTGAGGGCCTCCTTCGGCTCCATGTGCAGCACGAAGCCCTGCATGCGCATCGGCATGCCGTTGACGATCATCTGTTCGCCGATGGGAAAAGTCTCGGCCGCAGGTGGCAGCTTGACAGTCGGCCACGCAGGTGCGGCGGCAAGCGGCGCACTGGATAAAGCCAGCAACAAGCCAGTACAAACGAGCCGGCGCGGCAGTGCCGCGCGAAGTGAAAAATTCAGCATGCCCTTCCCGTCTACGGCAAGCGATCGGCAGGCACGTCGTCGCGCCAGTAGTCGAGCTTGCCGATTTTCGGTCCGCATGTGAAGCACGCGCCTGGGAGGTAACGCGGGCTCTCCATGATGCCAACGAGCGCATCCACGGCTACACGTAAAGGTTCCAGTGCACTAGCGGGATAAGCAAGTGGATCACCCACTTTGTCGATCACCTGGCCTGGACCGCGCGCCCCCCATGGATCGATGACGAGGTCGGTATGGCGCGTCATGGTCAGGCTGATGTTCTTGAACTTGTCGTAGCTTTTGGTCGGTCCGACCAGGTTATTGGACAGGTTGGCCAGGGTGACGGTGACGTTGGCGCGGTACATGCCGTTCGACTTCAGCTTGAGCGGGTCCTGGAACAGGAGGAAAGGCTGGCCGTCCTTGGTTCCTTTGAAAGCATGTGCACGATCGGCGTTGAGCGATTCGCCGAAACTCACCCGGATGTCGCTGCCGAAATTACGGATGAGCGATTTGTCTTCAGGATCGCGCCAGAACAGGTTCTGGTTGGCCTTGAAGTCGCCTGGAACGTCGCCAGTCTTGATGGGCGCGTTGGGGTTGCTGAAGAAACGGCGCTGCACTTCGCCCGACAGCTCCTCGGGCGTTTTCCAGGTGCTGTTCTGGTCGTTGCGGATGGTGGCATCGAATGCGACATAGCGCGCCGCCATTTCGGTTGCGTGGGCGATGTCCTGGTACTTCGCGATCAGCGGCAGCACCAGGAAAATCGGGATCAATACCAGCGCGATCAGCAGGAATTCGGTCAGGGCCTGGCCATGCTGGGCGAGCCGGCGCGATGCGGTGAGTCGGTTCATTCGTCGCTCCTCGGGTTGATGCGGAAACCGCCGCGCTGGTGCGGCGCGAACACGTCGGCTCCTACCATGGCATCGAAGCGCGCCTCGCGGGCCTTCGCTACCGGGTAGCCGCCTTCGTTCGTTTCGACAAACAGCTCGGTATAGGGACGGAAGGAGCCGCCAAGCGCGCGGCAGGTAAGGTCGCCCGGTTTACCCCCGTTCGCTTCCTCGCACTTGACGCCGGCGATAACCTTGGTCCTGCCGGTCGGGCCGGAGGAACCGGCCATTCGCTCCACCTGCGCCGCCACCGCCGCCGTACGAGGATTCGCTTTGAGCGCGGCGATCTGCTGCTGTATCGTCACGGCGCCCGGGGCGCGTGGAACCACGGGTGAGCGCGCGTGTACGGCCGCATCGCACTCCCCTTCGGCCTTGCGCTCGGTCAGGTCGATCTCGCACTTCCCCGCCTGCGAACTCAGCACGGCCGTGTAGTCGTCGCGTTCCTTCAGGCTGCAATCGTCATTCAGCTCGGCGCGATAAATGCGCGTATAGGTGATCTCGCGATTGGCCGTGGTGTAGGTGTCCTGCATGTAGCCCTCGGCGTAGTCCGGCAACTGGCGTGGCGGATTCACAGAGGCCTTTTGGAGGCGGCGCATCTTGACGCACATGTCGACCATATTTTGTAGCGACTTGACCATGCCTCGGCTCTGCTCGCGCATCCGATCGCTTTCTTCACCCATGTGCAAGCGCATGTAGTGCACCTTGATCTTTGGGCCGCCGCCGAACTCGTTATGCGGCATCGGCGCCTGGATGATCTGCTTTTCCATGGCCGTTCCCGCGTTGGCCATCCCGCCAGCGCAGGCAAGCAAGAGGCCGGCGCCGGCAATCGTCATTCGTGACAACATTGTGCTACGGAACTTCAAGGTCCTGCTCCTTGTAATGCGATGGCGGCCGCCGTCACGGCGTCCGAGTTCGGGACGAGATGGACCTGCCAGTATGGATTGAACAGGCTGGCAAGCTCACGGCGACCGTCGGCCCGCGGCGCGTGCGACCGGTCGAAGAAGACTTCGGAAGTGGAGACCGCCGCCATGACGTTCCCGGCCTGGTTGCTGTTGTAAACAGCCAGGCGGCCCGACGGCTTGATCTGCGAGCGGCCTTCCGAAGTTTTCTGTTGCGCCTTGTCGCGGGTGAGACGGATGGCGAATTGCAGCTTCGGATCGTCCTTCTTCGCGGCGCTCGGATTGGAGGGGCCGTACTTCAGCGCGTTGTCGGACAAATCGAAGTAGCTCGGCACACCGGAATACTTGTAGTTGCCGCTGCTGGACGTAGCGGCAATCTGGCTGCCGGTACCGAGCGTGTAGGAGAAAGTCTGTTTGCAGCCGGAGTTAAACAGACTCCACTTCCAGGTGCGGATCGTGAACGTCGCATTGTCGTTTGCCCGCCAGCTGGTGTAGCCGTTCAGGGTCGTGGAGCCCGTGTGGTTGGCCCGTCCTACCGGCAGCAGAATACACGGCCAGGGGGACTGCGACGTCCAGGAGCGATCGACGACGAAGGTGTCCCTGTTGACGATTGCCAGCTCGAGCGAGCGGAAACGAGCGCGCTCGTTGCCGGCGGTGGTGCGTTGTTTAATGAAGAAGCCGCCATCGAACAGCGTCCAGTTATCCGTCAGCGGAAGGGTATCGACGGAGATGGTCCCGTCGTCTTTATAGTTGGCGTTGGCGACGTCTTCCATCACTTCTTTGCGTGACAGGGGAAGGGCGACGAACGCGGCGAGCTGGGCGGCCTGCTGGGCTTTCTTCACCAACTCGGAGGCGGCAACGGTAGCAGGACCGATGGCATTGAAGGCATTTTGCGCGGCAGTCAGCACCGGTTGCGCCACGACCTTGTAGGTCAGGGCATAGCACAGGGGCACGTACTCGAGTGTCGCGGTGACGAGCGGAATGGCGTAATAGTATTGGCACAGCATCGGATTGATGCGGTTCATGTGCTGATTGGAGTACCTCAACCAGGACGACACGCTCACCATCTGCGCGACCGTCGTCTCGTTGGCGAGCATAGCGCGATTGGTGTAGGCGTTGAAATTCAGTGCACGTGCGTGCATCACCCCGGCGCTGTAGGCCACGGCGTCGGCGGTATTGACCAGTCGCGTTTTTTCCGCGGACATCTGGCCGGTGTTAAACAGGAAGAAGGTTGCGATGAGCGCGCCGAACAGGATGAATATCCCGTAGATCAATGCTTGTCCGCGCTGGCGTGCGAGTTGACGAAACGGGCGATGGATGGGCGTCATGTAGTACGTGGTAGGGGCTACTTGAATCGGGGAGGACTGCTGGAATGCCGCGACAACTGCATTACCGCCACAGTTGTCGCAGGCATCCGGGTACGGCTATTAGTTGGTGCCAGCCGAACCGGTTTGCTCCTGGTCGCCGTAGGTCGACAGCGAACGTTTTTTCGCAGCAGCGGTTGCAGCAGCGCCACCAGCGGCTTTCGCTTCGGCGATGGTCGAACCGGCGTTATCGCCGCCAACTTCCTTGGCGATCGCGCCCATCTGCGAACGAACGGTCGTGCCGAACAGCTGGGTCACTGCGATTGCGGCGACGGCGATCAGCGCGACGATGATGATGTACTCAGTCATGCCCTGACCAAGTTGACGGCTACGTGCGATAAATTTTTTCATGACTCATCCAATAGGTGTGGTTACATTTTTAACAAGAGTACAACCGAAAGTCATGATATTTGCGCTTACACAAATGAGCAAGAGAAAAGTTTGATATTTATGTTAATTCGTGCGTCGAAATAATGTTGCAAAAAGATGAGAATCTCTCAAAAATCACAGCATGCGCAAATGCGGAAATCCGCATTTCTCCCATAGAAATCAGTAATTTGGCGGATTATTTGACGAAAGCGTGAAAATGTTAGCGCTGAGCTGTATGCACAGGGAATGTTAAATTCCCCGTGGATAATAACGTATCTTGAATGCAATAATATCGCCAAATTTAGAGCTCGCATGGCCGCCGTTTTGTAGGCAAATTCGGACAAATCGAAACCAAAACGCGATTTCTGTGACGCAACTTACTCACGCTTGGTAACAGTTGAGCTGATTTTTGGACGCCGCTACACCACCTTCCATGAGCACGGCGTCGCGTGCTCACAACGGTTTGCGAGGGCTCAGCCGTGACAAATATGACACTGCGCAAGGCTTGCTACGAATCTGGGGAGGGTGTCTTGACAATAGCCAGGTGAGTGCTCAGCGCTACGCCATGCAGCATGGGTAATGCAGGGACGAACATGCGTGCGGGACGCCGGCAGACCCGGGCGCAGCCATGCGGGAAACGATGGCGGTGGCAGGCACGCGGACCGGCGGGTTGCGCTGTCGACCATACCCGCCCTACCCTCGCATGACAGGCGCGGGCACGCGTGGCTGTTACAGAATGAGGCGCAAGCACCCCGAGGTACCGGTGGTCACTGCGGGAGGGTAATGCGGTGTGCGTTGCTGCAGGGTGCATTACACCCCTTATCGGCACGTTTCTGCAGCAGCATCGAGGAATATCGCCCGGAAGCGCGGGAATCGTCGCGGATGATGCTGGGAATGGGTGGAACGACAGGCGCAGACTGCGCCTCGGGGACGGCGGAGCCCTTCTCCGCCACCGATGCGTGCCTCGAGGGCAGCACACGCAATCCAACGCATGGCAGCGGCCAAGAAGGCTAGGCAGGTCAGTGGGAGACGTGGTGGAAGCTGTGGCCTGCCCAGCTGGGTTCGAACCAGCGACCCTCAGCTTAGAAGGCTGAACAACTCGGCATTCCGGCGTGTTGATTGTGGTCTACCGGAATTGTTATTTTGTTTGAATTCAATGGTTTACGATCGATGCCAGTCGACGTTGTGTTGATTCATACTGCTTGATATACTGCTCGCCGGGGTACACAGAGGGTACACGAAGCCTGCGGAGAGTAAATAGTGGCAAAAATCAAGTTTACGGCGGGGCGCATCGAGGATTTCCGCTGTGAGTCAGCGAAGCTTCCCGCCTTTCTTTGGGATGCAGCAGCGCCGGGATTGGGTCTCCGCGCTTCACCGGGCGGCGCAAAGGCGTTCATCTTTCAGGCGAAATTGAACGGCCAGGTCATCCGCATTACGATTGGCGATCCTAAGACCTGGACCCTGCTTGCTGCACAGAACGAAGCGCGCAGGCTCAAGGTGATCGTTGATGGCGGGCAAGACCCTCGTCAGGTCAAAGCAGACCAACTGGCTGAGGAACACGCTAAACGCGTCGCCAAGGCATCGGCCGTTGAGACCGCAAGAGCTGAGGTTATAAGGCAGAGCGTAACCCTCGGGGAAATATGGCCGCTTTATATCGATACACGCAAGTCAAAATGGAGCGCGGGGCATTTGCAGAACCACATGACGCTGACCGCACCCGGCGGTGAGGCGAAGAAACGTGGCAAGGGTGTGACTGTCGCCGGACCCATGGCCCCCTTAATGCAGCTGCCCCTGGCCCAGCTTACTGGACAAAAAATCTCGACGTGGCTTGAACATGAGGCGGCAACACGGCCAACCAATGCCGCGCAGAGCTATCGACTCTTGCGAGCATTCATTCGCTGGGCTGCCGATTTCCCTGCATACCGAGACATTGTGCCACCCGATGCATACAATGCGCGTGCGGTGCGGGATGCACTTCCAAAAGCACAGACTAAGGACGGCGACAGCCTGCAGCGAGAGCAGTTGACGGCATGGTTTGCCGCCGTGCAAAAGATCAAAAATCCAGTCATCAGCGCATACCTTCAAGCGCTGCTGTTGACGGGCGCACGTCGTGAAGAACTCGCCGGCTTGCGTTGGGGCGACGTTGACTTCCAATGGCGGAGCCTGACTATCAAGGACAAGGTCGAGGGCGAGCGCACCATCCCCCTCACGCCGTTCGTCTCGTGGCTTCTCGCGTCGCTACCCCGCCGTAACGACTGGGTGTTCAGCAGCCCGACTGCGGAAGACGGCAGGCTAGCTGAGCCGCGTATTGCCCACACCAAGGCTTTGGCAGCGGCAGGCCTGCCTCACGTTTCGTTGCACGGTCTCCGTCGTTCATTCGGCACCTTGTGCGAATGGGTTGAAATGCCGAGCGGCATCTCGGCGCAGATCATGGGCCACAAACCGAGCGCCCTGGCAGAGAAACACTACCGCCGGCGCCCTCTCGATCTACTGAGGAAATGGCATGATCAGATCGAAGCATGGGTGTTGGAACAGGCTGCAGTAGAGTTCGTGGTTGAACCTAAGCAGACCAGTCAGCCAGCACTCGCCTGACTGCGCCGATCATTTCTTGTTTCTGACCTGCGGGGACTTGGTGCATCTGGACCAGAACCAAGGCGACATCATCGTCCTTGCAGTAGAAATAGCATTCAGGAACGTCGAGAACTTTCGCCACCCGCTCGACCAGCGAAAAGTCTGGCTCATGCTTGCCCCGTTCGTACTGATTCATACGCGCGCTCGATGACATTTCATCGATCCCTGCCAGGACGCCGAGCTTTTCCTGTGACAACCCAGCCCTGAGTCGAGCTTCTTTCATTCGCTTAGCGAAGACGGACATCTGCAGCCCTAAAAGGCTAAGATATTCTTAGTATTTTGTTGACTCCACACTAAGGAATCCTTAGGATCGATAGGCTTAACAGAGGAGGTTCATGAATGGCACACACTCGAGTCCCACCGGCAGCGACCCAGAAAGACCGACTGGATGATTTCTTGGCAATTACCGAGCGTGACGAATATGTTGTGGAAGAAGCGGGCACCAGAAAGGTGCTCGCACACAACCTGAACAAGCGCCAGTTGATGGAGTTCGTTTGGACACACGATGGCCGCGACTACTACGTCAGACCCCGGATGGGAGCAGTCGTAGACGACATGGGACGGGATACTGGAGCCGCTTATCAGCTTGCCGACATGTTCGGACGTGAATGGAACGTCTACTTCAAGAATGGCGCTGACCACCCGTGGCGTAAATCCAGAATCACGGCATATGGCGCGAACGAACGGGAAGCTGTCCTCAATCTGTTAGAAGAAGGGTTCAGGCGGGCCGGCTGGCCCGACTCGTTTCATGTCCGGCTTCAAGGGACGACTGACATCCGTGACTTGGGCTTTGATATGACGCCGAGTGCCGAACGACGCGCGGCGGCAGGACTATGCTGACTGCCCATCAAAGTCGGCACCGATTCGTCAACTAAGAATCGCAAAAGGCATTCCTGGAGCTGCGCAGGCTAGCCCTGCGGGCTTTCCGTCATCTGTTGGCAATATTTATCAAGGTTTGTCGGCAAGTCCGTTGGACAAACTCCGCATTCTTTATTCCCTGGCACCGCGTAGTCGATGAATTTCGGATATGGCAAATTGAGGCCAGCCATAATCTCCCGGAATTGCTCGATCGTGCGCTCACCACCAAGCCGTGGATTGCGCTTTTTTTCTTGCATGACAGTCGATACCCATCGGTCCTGGTAGTCGTGTGCCGGATACACGAGCGTGTCATCAGGTAATGCAAACAATTTTCCACGCACGCTTTGAAAAAGCACATCCGAATCACCCTGCTGAAAATCGGTTCGCCCGCAGCCTTCGATCAGCAGCGCGTCGCCCGTGAATGCACGATCACCGAGCACATAGCTGAAATGGCCGGATGTATGGCCTGGCGTGTGAAGAGGCTGGAATTCCATACTGCCAACCCTGAATGGTTTTCCCTCCTCCAGGTTTATATCAGCACAGGAAACCCGCTCTGCAGCAGGAGCCGCTATTTTGCTGCCGACCATCTTCTTCAGTTCGAGCGCCGCGGTAATGTGATCAGCATGGACATGCGTATCGACGCTATAGGCGAGCGTAAGCCCCAGACGCCGCACTTCTTCCAGATCGCGATCGATCGTGACGATTACGGGATCGATCAGGACTGCTTGGCCTGTTTCCTGGCAGCCGATGAGATACGTATAGGTGCTGGATAAAGGTTCAAATAGCTGGCGGAAAATCATAAGGCTTTCTCCTGAAAAATACGGATGACCTGACTCGTTCTAGCGGTAACTCGTACAGGCAGTATAGTGAACCATTCTTACCATCGGCGCGCGGCACCGGGGTGCATTCGCCTGGTTCTTCGAGCAACTGCCGTTAATCACCGGTTCTGGCTACATAAACTTCTCCAAGGCTGGATTTGTGTTTCTCTGCGCGGGCAAACCGGTCATTGAAGGGATCTCTGAAAGGCGGGGCATACCACTCTTGACCCTGATTTTCCCCTGCTTGTCCCGCCATACGATGCCCGGTGTCCCGCCGATGCCGAATGCTGCCATTGCCTCGCCATTCGCTTGAATCGAGGTTGCGATCGCGGGGTGCGAGGATTCGCTCACGCCGGCCGGCGCCGTCCACGGCTTGCCATGGTTTTCTTCCATTTGCCGAAACGCTGCCACCTTGTCCTTGGCGGCAAGCACGGAAATCGCCTTGGGCATGCTCGTCGGGCCCAGCGTCGCCACCGGGATCCAGCGCACCTGTAAGCCCGCTGCTTCGTATGGCTGGACCGCCTGCCAGAGGTAATGGCAGAAGGGGCAATTCGCATCCACAAAGGCATAGATGACGCTCTTCGGATTGCGCGCCGTGCCCTCGGCCACAAAGGCGGACTTCTCCAACTTGGCGAAGGCTGCGGAGAGGTCGGTTTGCGGCACCTGGGCCGCTTCGTGGACTGACGACAGATTCTGGCCGCGTTCGTCGATTAGTACGCCCGCGATCAGCGTCTTTTTATCGGCCGTCGTGTAGACGATGGAATGCTTCCCGCCCTGCGCCAGTACCCAGCCCGTCAGGCCCGACGGGGCGGGAAACTGTTTGACGACCTTCACGCCAGCGCTGACCGCACCGTTCAGTACCGCCGGCACCGGCTGCGCGGCGTGGACGAAGGACGCGAAAGTGACGGCAGCGATCGCCATCGCGACGCGGGTAGTCCTAAGGTGATGCATATGTTCTCCAGTTTCTAGAAAATTGATTCAGGTAGCCGGGCCGGTCACGACGGCCAGCGAGTGCAGGAACGCATCCGCATCCTGGTAGCCGATCACCCGTGTGCCGGCAATTTCACGGCCTGCGGTGCCGAAGAAAATGATTCCCGGCGGGCCGAACAGCCCAAAACGTTTGAGGAGCGCCTGGTCGGCGGCGCTATTGGCGGTAACGTCGACCTGCAAGAGAATCAGCTTGTCGAACTGGCTGCGCACACGTGCATCGGAAAACGTGAAGCGCTCCATTTCCTTGCAGGACACGCACCAGTCGGCGTAAAAATCGAGCATGACCGGGGCGCCGCCGGCCGCGGCGAGCGCCGCATCGAGCTCCTCGACGGTGCGCACGCGCTGGAAGGCGGTTTGCGCGCCATGGGCCTGCGCCGCTTGCGTAAAAGGCGACAGCGGATCGGCGCCGCCGTATGCCAGGCCTGCCAGCTGCACCGCTCCAAGCGCCCCCGCCAGCACGCCGACGGCGACATTGACCGGATGGCGGTGCTTCGACAGCAGCCACACTGCATAGCCAAGTCCGAGCAGTGCCCAGCCGAGCATCTGGTAGCGTGGCGGTATGAACGGGGACGCGATCCAGAGCGCCGTTCCAAGCATGAGAACGCCAAAGAATTTCTTGATGCCGTCCATCCAGGCGCCTGCCCTTGGCAGCAGCGCCCCCGCCGATGCACCGAGTAACAGCAGGGGGATGCTCATGCCGGCCGCCATCGAAAACAGAGCGCTGCCGCCGATGAACGCATCCCTGGTCTGGCTGATATAGACCAGGGCCCCCGCCAGCGGCGCGGCGACGCAGGGCCCGACAATCAGCGCGGACAGTGCGCCCATGACAAACACACCGGCGTGGGTACCCGCGCCCTGATTGTTCGACTTCCCCATCAGGCGCGTCTGGATGGCGGCAGGCATCTGCAGCTCGTACACGCCGAACATCGACAGCGACAGCAGCGCCATCAGGAGAGCGAAGCCGCCCAGCACCCACGGCGTCTGCAACGCAGCGGCAAGACCTTGGCCAGCGAGGCCGGCTGCTATCCCCATGAGGGTGTAGACAAGCGCCATGCCCAGCGAGTAGGAAGCAGACAATGCAAACCCGCGCATGCGCAAGCCCTGGGCGCCGCTACCGACGATGATGGACGACAGGATGGGCAGCATCGGCAGCACGCAAGGGGTAAACGCCAGCCCCAGGCCCAGCAGAAGAAACATGGGCAGGATCAGCGCTAGGTCACGGCTGGACAGGGCTTTCTCGATGCGGCCGGCGGAGGCGCCTGCCCCGTCACCAGGAGGCACCGCCACACTTCCGGCCGCGCCGCCAACGTTAAGCGCTGCCGTGGAAGTCATCGGCGAATAGCAGAGGCCGTTGTCCGAACAGCCCTGGGAGGTCGCCACAAGCGTAAACGCCTCGCTCGCCGATACAGGCACCCGGATCGTCAGGTTCCCACGGTAGGATTCGACGTTCTTCTGGAATGTTTCGTCGTAGACGACGGCTCCGAGCGGCAGCTTCGGCGTGCCGAGCGTGGCACCGCGCGCCGTGAACGCGAAGCGCTCCCGGTACATGTAGTAGCCTGGCGCGATCCCGTACCGCACCTCGATTTCCTCGCCTGCCATGCGTGCGGAAAATTTGAAGGCCTGTTCAGGTGGCAAGAAAGCTTCTTCTGCCAGGACAGGCGAGGCGGACAGGAACAGCAGCGCCAGCCCGGCAAGTCCAAGGACGCGCAGCACGGCAGCGTGCAGCAATAAAAAAATCGGCATATTCATTGAATTTCCTTTGTCATGGAGTTCATTCCGGATGCCGGCGCCCCCGGGGCGGCGAGCAGGCGTTCGAGACGCTCGGCAAGCGTTGCTGGGGACAGTTCGCCCATCCGCCGGTCCACCAGCTGGCCTGTCGCGTCGAAGAAGAGCGTAGTCGGCAAGCCCGGCGCATTCGCCGCCGCGGCGACACTGCCGGCGGGGTCAAGCAGCATGTTCTTTAGCACTAGGGATTCCGCCTTGAGATAGGCATTGACCGTTTCCGCGGTCTCGCCCTGGTTGGCAAATACAAACGCAACGCCAGGGGTGGTGCGCTGCGCCCTTTCCAGCACCGGCATTTCGCGCCGGCATGGTGGACACCAGCTGGCCCACAGGTTGACCACGACCGGTTTGCCAGCGAATGTAGTGAGTGGCACCGCCTTCCCCGTGAGGTCGGTCAGGGTCAGCACAGGGAGCCTTCCTGAAGAGGGATAAAGGGTGAAGGTGACGGTCCCGGCGACCCACAGGAGCGCCCCGGCAAAGACACCGGAAAGCAGCGCCTTGCGCTGGAGCGGCCGGCGCCCGACTAGCCAAGCGCTGGCGATGAGCGCTGCCGCGACTCCGGCCGCTGGCCGGAACCCGCCGTCGCGCACATCGATCAGGCGCCACGGCTCGGCTGCATACTGACTCCAGTACTGGCTTGCAAACGCGGCACGTGCCGCGACCACGGCAATGCCAATCACTAGCCAGAGCAGGCGTTCGACCTGTACTCCTTCGGCCTTGGCGATACGATTGCCGAGCGCAGACCCCAGCATGATGGCCCCGAACGTCACCACCAGTGCCGTCGGCAATACCAGCGGTCCTATTGCTATCTCCGTCATTCCCATTCCTAGCCTCCATTGAAGGGCCGGCGGCCCGCTTCGATCTTCTAGCGCCCTCCGGGCTCGTAGACGACCGGGAGTGACGGGAGACGATGATATGAAGCGCCGATTACCAGAGCGTTAAGGTGAAGAAATAAATTACCTACAGGCCGCAGCGCCCGTCAGGCATGCACGACCTAGTTAACCGCCGGCTAATCGCAGGCGGTTAAGATGGCGCTTTTTGAAGTGGGTGTATTCATGCGTGTGCTAGTGGTGGAGGACGACCAGCTCGTCGCCAGCGGGATCGTCGCCGGGCTGCGGCTGTCGGGAATCGATGCGGACCATGTCATCAATGCCTCGCTGGCCGATGCCGCGGTCCAGACGGGACGGTTCGACGTCATCATCCTGGATTTGGGGCTGCCCGATAGCGATGGTGTGGCCCTGCTCAGGCGCTGGCGCGCGAATGGAAAGGACTGGCCTGTACTGGTGTTGACCGCGCGTGACGGCATCCAAGACAAGGTAGGCGGACTGCGCGCGGGTGCGGACGACTACCTCGTCAAGCCATTCGACCTGGAGGAACTGACCGCGCGCCTGCATGCGCTGCAACGCCGCAGCGCAGGCCGCAGTGTCGATAAGATCGAACATGGTGCGCTCTCTTTCGACCCGGCCACTTGTGAAGTCAGGTTGCATGGCAAGCCGGTCGAGCTGTCGCGCCGCGAGCTGGCCCTGCTAGAGACGCTGCTCAACTCGGGTTCTAGGATCCTCAGCACGGACCAGGTCAAGGACAGCCTTTATGGACTTGGCGAATGTGTCGAGAGTAATGCCCTGAATGTGCACATCCATCACCTGCGCCGCAAGCTCGGGCAAAACATTGTCGAGACCGTGCGCGGACTCGGCTATCGGCTCGGCGAGGCCGGAAAATGAAAACGCTGCGCCTGCGCCTCCTGTTCGCCATCGGTGCCTCCTTTGCCCTGTTCTGGACACTGTCGTCGATCTGGACCCTGGTCGACCTGCGCTCGGAGTTCCGCGACGCGCTCGACGAACGCCTGGCCGCCTCGGCGCGCATGGTGGCGGCGCTCGTCGTCGACACGCCCGCGCTGACGTCACGCCCAGTTGCGCAGCGCCTTGCCCCCTCGTTCATCCGTACCGACGGCGTCGCATGCGAGATCAGGCTCCTGCGCGGTGGCATTCTCGGCCGTACTCGCAACAGTCCGGACCTTCTCGGCATGACCGCCCCGGGCTTTCGTACCCGGACCATCGATGGCGTAATCTGGCGTAGCTACACCATCGAACAGAACGGGGTGCGCATCACGACCGCCGACCGGACCGAGCGCCGGGCACAACTCTTCCACAACATCGCTTTTGCAACTTTCGTCCCCTTCCTGATCGCGATGGCTGCGACCCTGATTGCGTTGTGGTTTGCGATCCGGCGCTGCCTTAGGCCGCTGGAACGCATCCGCAGCGCGCTTGCCGCCCGCGCGCCGGACGCCCTTCAGCCTCTTTCCGTCGAAAGCCTTCCCGGCGAGCTGGCTCCGCTGGTCTCGACCGTCAATACACTGCTCGCGCAGATCGAACGCACGATTGAACGCGAGCGGCGCTTCACCGGCGACGCAGCCCACGAACTACGCACGCCGCTGACCGCGGTCAAGACCCACCTGCAAGTCGCGCGCTTGAGCGGGCCGGGCCCGGACGGCCGCGTCGCCCTCGACCGTGCCGAACAGGGCGTGCTGCGCCTGCAGAGCATGATCGAGCAGCTCCTGATGCTGGCCCGGGTCGAAGGCTCGGTATCGTTCGAGGAAGACGACCAGCTGGACGCACGCACCGTGGTCGAGCATGTGATTACCCAGCTGCCCGCGGCGAGCGCACAGATGATCCGCATCATCGACGAGGGCGGCGCCGACCGCACCTTGCGCATCCCGGCTTCGCTTGCGATGACGGCGCTGCGCAACCTGCTCGACAACGCGCTGCGCTACGGCCCAGCGGACGCGCCAGTGGTGCTGCGCATCCACTCGGCCGGCCAGGGTGTCGCTTTTTCGGTGGAGGACCAGGGCGATGGACTGAGCGACGCCGATATCGCCCGAGCCGGCAACCGGTTCTGGCGCAAGGGCGGTGGACAGGGCAGCGGCCTCGGGCTGTCGATCGTGCGCGCGATCGTTTCGCGCTACCAGGGTTCATGGGAACTGACGCGTGGAAGCGGCGGCGGAATGATTGCCAGGCTTACGCTTCCGGCGAATTGAGAACGCTTGAGAACCTGTTACTTGCGCAACCTCGTACACTCAGCCTTCCAGGCACGGCCTCCGCCCCTTTCGCTGACAGTCAAGCGCGCCTTGACCACGTCTTTGCTGCGGTGCAAAATAGAGGACTATGCCCAATCCCTTCCGTACATCCGAAACGCTCTCTCACGTGCTGCACGCCGCTGAGTGCGCCGGGTTATGTCTCGGTCGGAATGAACCTTCCTACCCAGGAGTAGGTTTGCCGCGCGGCTATTTTTGCTCCGTTACTCCCCCGTAAGACACCTTCTCATCGGCAGATAAATCGATGTCGCCTGCTGCGACATCGCATCTGCTATTCCCGCTTCCAATCCGCTGCGCATCTGTTCGCGCAGGGTGTTCATTCATCTTTACTCGGCGCTACTCGCCTGAGAAGGTAATTCATGTCTTTACAAGCCATTCGCCAGGACTGGTTTTCCAACGTCCGTAACGACCTCCTCGCAGGTCTCGTGGTCGCACTCGCACTCATCCCCGAGGCGATCGCCTTTTCCATCATTGCCGGCGTCGACCCGAAGGTCGGCCTGTATGCGTCATTCTCCATCGCGACCCTGATCGCTTTCTTCGGGGGACGGCCAGGGATGATCTCTGCTGCAACCGGAGCGATGGCCCTCGTCATGGTGACCTTGGTAAAAACCCACGGCCTGGACTACCTGCTTGCCGCGACCATCCTTGCAGGTGCGTTCCAAATTGCCGCGGGGTGGATCAAGCTTGGCCGGCTCATGCGCTTCGTCTCACGCTCTGTCGTGACCGGCTTCGTCAACGCGCTGGCCATCCTGATCTTCCTCGCACAGTTGCCTGAGCTGACGAACGTGACGTGGCACGTGTACGCTGTCACGGCTGCAGGCCTAGCCATCATCTACGGCCTGCCGTATGTGACGCGGGCGATCCCGTCCCCGCTGGTTGCAATCGTCTTGCTCACAGGTGTGTCGATCGCAATGGGCTTGGACATCCGCACCGTGGGCGACATGGGTCAGTTGCCGGACAGCCTGCCGTCCTTCTTGATCCCGAACGTGCCGGTCAACCTCGAGACCCTCCAGATCATCCTCCCCTACTCGGCAACCTTGATGGTGGTGGGACTGCTCGAGTCGCTGATGACTGCCACCATCGTCGACGACCTGACCGACACCAAAAGCGACAAGAACCGCGAATGCGTGGGCCAAGGTGTCGCCAACATCGCAACCGGTTTCATTGGCGGCATGGCAGGTTGCGCGATGATCGGCCAGTCCGTCATTAACGTGAAATCCGGTGGACGCGGTCGGCTTTCGACCTTGACGGCCGGTATCGTTCTGCTGATCCTGGTGGTCTTCTTGGGTGAATGGGTAAGGCAGATTCCGATGGCGGCGCTTGTCGCGGTCATGATCATGGTGTCTATCGGCACCTTCAACTGGAGTTCGATCAGGCATTTGCGCGAACACCCAACCAGTTCGAACATCGTGATGATCGCAACTGTCGTCGTCACCGTGGCAACCCATGACCTGGCAAAAGGCGTGCTGACCGGAGTTTTACTATCCGGTATTTTCTTTGCCCAGAAGGTGAGCCGGCTTTTGGACGTCAGTTCGCAGATTGACGACGCCGGTCGCTCTCGGCGCTACCGCGTGACGGGACAGGTCTTCTTTGCTTCCTCGGACCAGCTTGTCCATTCGTTCGATTACACGGAGGCCTTGGACACAGTACACATCGATCTCACCCATGCACATTTTTGGGACATCACCGCCATCAGTGCGTTGGATAAGGTCGTGTTTAAGTTCCGCAGGCTCGGTGCGCAAGTTGAGGTACAAGGTCTTAACGAAGCCAGTGCCACCTTGGTCGACAAATTTGGGGTCCACGACAAACACGACGGCCACGATGTGCTTATAGGACATTAGTTCGGCACCCGTCTCCGAAAGTCCACCTTCAAAGTTCCTGCTGGGTGAGCCCCCCCCCTACCGCATCAGTATCACATGGCTGCCTCGTCGCAGCGGAGCGCCACCAGCAATGTTTCGACGGCGGTCCATGCGTGTACCGCCTTCAAAAGCCCAAGTACCAAACGTGCAAGTGCAATGAAGCAGGAGCAACGAGTCGACTTCTACCAGCCTTCCTTCAGTTGCCTGCGCTCTCATCTGATAGAGGCAGATCCATAGGTGCTATCCGGCGCGCCAAGAGCCCGGCGACGGTGATCGCTGCTTCAACCGGCGTAGGCGTGCGGACCGGCGTGTCTGCGGCGTCGCCGGCAGCCGCTTGTTTTCCGGCGAAACGCGCCAGACGCGTCGTACTCAGGATGACGCTCAGGCTGCTGCCAAGCATGGCGAATGCCGCTGCCACAGGCGGCACCGTGCCTGTGGTCGACAACCCCAGCACGAGCACGTTGTAGGCCATCGGAAACACCAGGTTCTGGCGCACGATGCGGACCGTGCGGTGCGCATGGCGCCAGGCGGCAAGCACCTGATACAGCCGCCGCTGGCAATCACGACCCCGGCAGCTGCCACCGCCGCCGGGGTCGCTCCCTGCAGCGAGATACCGCAGTCGGCCCCGGCCAGTGCAAGGGAGTCGTTGATGCCATCCCCAACGAAAACAGCCGGCCGACCAGCCGCTTCCAGAATATCGACTTTGTGCTCCGGCGAGCAGGCAGCCAAAACTTGTGCCCGCGGCAGGCCGACGGCTGAGGAAACGCGGCAGGCTGCGTCAAACGAGTCACCGGTAACCATACGTAGGGTGAGCTTTTTCTCGGCAAAGGCAGCGAGCGCGTCGCTGGCATCTGGGCGAACAGTATCCTGCAGTAGCAAGGCCCCGATCCAGATGGCATTGCGAGCAACCTCAATCCGGGTATCGCCTGTTGTCCCTTGCATGTGCGGCAGCGCTACTCCATAACTGGCGACAAAGTCTGCGTTTCCGGCCGGCCCACCCACTCGCCATCGACGCTCTGCCAGCGGCTGCCCTGCCTGTAGCGCTGGGCGGTGCCGGTAGTGGTTTTGTTTACCGGCAGGTTGGCGGCTGCATCCAGGATCGCACGGCAACCGGATGGGCAATCCCACGCTCGGCCTGCGCCGCCCGGTACAGTACCTCTGATTCAGACAGGCCCGGCGAGGTGATCGTCTCGGACAGCGCAAGGCGACCTTCGGTCAGCGTGCGGGTCTTGTAGAACAGGATTTCGCGTGCATTTGCCAGTGCTTCGAGCGAGGCCGGATCGCGGAACAGGATGCCGTTGCGAGCAGCGCTGCCTGCCGACGTCGAACAGGCTAGCGGCAGAACCAGGCCGACGGCGCACGGGCATGCGGCCACCAGCACCGACAATGCACGCAGGGCTGCTGAGGTGGCGTCGCCGTGCGCCAGGAAGCCTGCAGCAAAGCTGGCGACAACCAACGCGAGCGCGGCTGGAATCAGCCAGCGTGCAAAAGCGTTCTGCCTGCGAGGCGGCGGCATTCCTCGCGCCGAACAGTTCAAGCATGCGGACCCCGATACGGTCGACGAAGCGCCGTCCATACGGCTGCTCGACGCGGATGACAATGCGGCATGACAGGTTGATTGCGCCAGCAAGGACGCGCGATATCCGGACCGACGAACAAGGGCGCAGACTCGCCGTTCACGATGGCTGTATCGAGCTCGCTTTCGCCCTCCTCCACCATGCCGTCGACGATGACGCACCCGCCGACATGGACCACTACCAGTCGCCCGGTTGCACTTCGGGTGCGCGGATGTCGACCAGCTGTCCACTGGCGCCGATGCGCCTTGTTACTGGCGCTGGTGGCCGGCGTGCCATGCACGCGAAAGACCCGGTGCCAGGCGTATGCTGTTGAACGAACCCTGACTCGCTGCGCACGGGCAGCCAAGCGCAATAACTGAAGGGTGCCGCGTTTCGTATGACCGGAGCTGCGGCGTTTTCCCCCTGGGGCTTAAGCCCGCTGGAACAGTTGATCTGCCTGCAAATTGACCACCCAGGAGAGCACATGAAATTCAAGCAACGCAGCCCCGATCTCGCGGTCTCGGATTTGGGATCGAAACACGGTACCTCCCGTCGACGCCCGACAATGTCACTGATACCCATGCGGCCGCGTTCAAGCTGCTGATGGCCGAGTTACCCAAGCCGCTACTCGGCTCTTGCCGCACCGGCCGGCGGTCGACGTTGATGTGGGCGCTTTCCCGCGCAGGCAATGAGTCCCCCGCCAGACTGCTCGAGGCGGCCTCTCAGGCCGGGTACGATCTGGACACACTTGCACCGCGCCTTGAAAAAAATAGAACGGGATGCACTTGTCAGCATTAGTCATTGTCGATGGTGGCGCGGCCTCGACATCACAAGCCTGAAGGCGGGACGGCGCGCCGCTCGGTGAAAACTGGAGATCACATGAATGGGAACCGCTTCGGCAGCCGTGGCGAGGCCTGGGTACTGATCCAGGCATTGCTGTTTGCAGTGTTCCTGCTGGCGCCCAGGGTCGGACCAGCCTGGCCGGCGCCGACGGTGTTCCGCTTCCTTGGAACGATTGTTGCGCTGGCCGGAATTGCCGTCCTTGGGAGTAGCGCGGTCTCTCTCGGGAAATCGCTCACGCCCTTCCCCCGGCCCTTGCCCGGGGCGGAACTGGTCACGAGCGGCGCTTACCGCCTTGTCCGGCATCCTATCTACTTTGGCCTGCTGCTGGTTGCGCTCGGGATTGCTTTATCTACCCTGAGTCCGTTGCGTCTCGTATTGACCTTGCTGCTGGGCGTATTTTTCGATCGCAAAGCAACTCGCGAGGAAAGGTGGCTGCTCGAGCGTTATCCCGGCTATCCCGCATATCAGGCAAAGGTCAGGAAACTGGTCCCTTACTTTTATTAAGTTTATGTTAACTTAATATTTCCCAGGCAGCGCCCATGCTGGCCCCAGCGCCGCACAGCGAAAATCATCAATGTTTCAGCGACACCGCGGTTGCCGCCTGCGCTGCTATTCCTTGGAAATGTACGGAAGATGAATGTAAACCAGAGGAGCTCGACATGAAATTAAATGCGTATGTGGCTGCGGCAGTGTATGCAGTGTATGCAGTCGGACTCGGGAGCGGAGGCGTAGCGGCGGCGCAGTCCGGATCGCCGCCCAAGACCAATCCGGCAGGCGAGGCAAAATATGGCGACACCAGGATGCTCGAGGCAGGCGCGAAGATCTTGCAGAGCAATTCTCCCCTCAAAGGATTCGATGTGTATCTGAATGGATTTCATCCAATGAAAGCTAAACCGGAAATCCAGATGGAGGCACACCATTACTGCCATCAGATGAACGAGGACTTCGCGCAATGCGTGCTCTTCGATAGCAATACAAAAAGCGCCAACATGAATGGGGTTGAATATATTATTTCCGAGAAGCTATTCAATAGCCTGCCCCAGGAGGAACGGAAATACTGGCATCCGCATAATGGCGAAATCCTGTCCGGCCAGCTGGTTGCGCCAGGACTGCCAGCCGCTGCCGAACATGCACTGATGAAGAAGAAAATGAACAGCTATGGCAAAACCTGGCACGTTTGGCATACGGGGCACCAAGGCGAGCCAGGCGACAAAATGCCGCTCGGCGAAGCCATGCTTGCCTGGTCATTCAACAGGGAGGGTGAAATCATGCCAGGCTTGGGTGAGGCCCGTGACAAGCAGTTGAAGGTCAGCACGGTCGAAAAACGTGAAAGGCGCTCGGATCTGCGTGCGCTTGCCAAGCCCCAGTCCGGCGTGGACGATCTGAAAGGCAAATTTCCAAGACCGACTAAAGACATTCCAGGTGTCGTTGACCAGAAAGCCTCTGGGCCAAGGGCGAGCAATTAATCTATCAAGGGATGTCAGGGCGTCTGCCGCGGCGGCAGTGGAACGCCCTCTTCGGGACTATGCATAGCGGCCATCCGGGAAGCTTGATACCAGTTGCGCGATCGCGTCGAGACCGCGCTCCATGGTATCGATACCGGGTGGAACAGTACCGCCCGGCCCGGTCAGGACCTATGCGCGGACCGCACGGACGATCGCGTCTGGATCCTTCGAGGACGTCACCTCGTCGAAGTCGCCGCGCAGCGATTTCAATGCAAAGCGCTCGTCGGCGATTTCTCTTGCGGTACGCACGCCAAGCCTGCGCAACACGGGAAGCGGTGGACACCAGCCTTGCAGCGCGTGCTGCACCATGAAGGCCGGCACACCGGCAGCCAGCACCAGCCAACGCTTGTTGCTCTTGAGAGCAAGTGCCAGTCCGACGAGCGAAAGCGTAGCGAAATTGGTCTGCAGGGTACGCTCGACATCCCACTCGTGCTCTAAGTCCTTGAGGCGGCGGGTAATTAAGGCATTCCTGTCGTTGCGTTCATATTCGGCGATCCGTTCCTGCGTTTCATGTCGAATTTGATCGTTCAGATGCGCCGAGGTATGGCCCGACACTTGTGTGGCGGTGGCTGCGAACATCGTCGTCTCCTTAATGAATTGAATGTGTCAGGCTGGATCTTTCACCCAGCAATGCCTTCAATGCCATGCGTTCCTGCTCGATCTCCTCGGCGGTACGCAGTCCTGCGGCTCGGAAAACGGGCAAGAGCGGATACCAGCCCTGCAGGTTGTGCAGGATGACCATGCTCGCTGCCATCGCCGAGACCGCGAACCATTTACGGTTGCTCAGGCTACCCAAGGCCAGGCCAAGGAGAATCATGCTCGGCGCTTCGAGCTCGATTGCCCTCTCGACATTCCACTCACGGTCGAGTTCGTTCAAGCGCCGCTCTATCGCCTCCCTGTCCGCACTTCTGATGTTTGCGATGTTTTCTCGCAGCTGCTGGTCGAATCGTTGCATTGCGGCTGCCGACGTATTGCGCTCGGCTTTTTCTGTTGTTGCCGGAAACATTGAAACCTCCTGTCGAAAGTGAATGCTGAATGGGGACATCCCCCTTTGCATACGCAAAGGCCTTCAATGGACACGAGAACGGCATCGCTTCCAAACGTTATCTTAGACGCATCCATGAGAACGGAATGCACCGTTCTTTGTTGCAAGTTAGCGCCGACCCTTGTGGGCACTGGGCGCAATCGACCCGGCGACTATGCTTCGCCGCAGGAGGTCAGGTTTTCCAACCCCACTTCGCAAAGATCCGCCTGCCCTCTTTCGATTGCAGGAAATCGACAAAATCTCTGATTTCGCCGACCGATCCATGAGGTAGCGCTGCAAGGCATCGATGACCCGCATGGTCAGCAACGGCATCGGTCAGGCCTTGCCCTTCGCCATGCTCTGCCCGCGCTGTCGCAGACCATCGGACAGCTGCCACAAAGTTTCAGCTCGCAACCCGGTCCGGCAATAAGCGAGTACCGGCTTCGGCGCATCGGCGATGATCGCCGCGAAAGCCTCCACGTCGCGCGGCGTAATCTTGCCTGGCACCACAGGTAGATAGTGTGCAACCACGCCATGCCGCCGGGCCTCCTCTGCCACCTCGGCAAACGAGGGCTGATCGTTGCCTTCTCCGTCGGGACGGTTGCAAATAATGGTGGCGATGCCCGCATCACGCAGGTTGGGCAATGCTCCTGGCGCAACTTGGGGCGCAATCGCGAACTCTTTGTCGAGGTAACGGATGTTCATATGCTCTCCTGTTAAAGTCATCCAACAACAATCTATTGAAATATAGATCGTAAAGTCATATAATATCCCCAGACATACCGAAACGCAATAAGGAATCGACGATGAGCGACAACCAAAAACTTGATCTGCAAGCGATGCAAGCGTCCGCGACACGTGCCTGCGGCATGCTGAAAGTGCTTGGCAATCCCGACCGCCTCCTCCTGCTCTGCCAGCTAACGCAGGGTGAATTCTGCGTCAGCGAACTCGAGGCGCTGCTGCAGATCCAGCAACCCACCTTGTCCCAACAACTGGGGGTGCTGCGCGAGGAAGGGCTCGTTAGCACCCGGCGTGAAGGCAAGCAGATCTATTACAAGATCGAAAGCCGCGAAGCCATGGAGATCATGCGAGTTCTATATGAGTTGTTCTGCCAACCTGAAAAAGGAGTACCGCAATGACAATCGACTGGATGAATTTCACGCCTTGGACAGCACTGGCGGGCGGGCTCCTCATTGGACTCGCCGCGGCGGCCTTTGTCCTTTTGAACGGCAGGATCGCTGGCATTAGCGGAATCCTCGGCGGCCTCTTACGACCAGTTCGCGGCGACCTCGCGTGGCGCGGTGCCTTCCTGGCAGGCTTGGTTGCCGCCCCCGTCTTGTATGGATTGTTCGCTGCGTTGCCTGAGGTGACGGTCGATGCGAGCACTGGAACCTTGATAGCGGCGGGCCTGCTGGTCGGCGTGGGCACCCGCTACGGCTCGGGCTGTACCAGCGGCCACGGTGTCTGCGGCATCTCGCGCAGGTCACCTCGTTCGCTCGCGGCGACGGCAGCATTCATGCTTGCTGGCTTCGTTACCGTCTACGTCGTGCGTCATCTACTTACTTGAAAGGAAACGACATGCAAATCGTAGCCGCATTGTTGGTTGGCCTTGTCTTCGGACTTGGACTGATTGTCTCGGGCATGACCGACCCGTCCAAGGTGGTCGGGTTCCTCGACCTCGCTGGCAACTGGGATCCATCGCTGGCCTTCGTCATGGGTGGGGCGATTCTGGTTGGCACGATCGCTTTCGCCTTCGCTGGGAAGCGCGAACGCTCGCTTCTGGGGGCGACTATGCGCCTGCCGACGGCCACGCAGGTCGATCGTCGCTTGGTGCTGGGTTCGCTCGCCTTCGGCGCAGGATGGGGATTGGCCGGGTATTGCCCCGGCCCGGCATTGGCGTCTCTCGCTTCGGGCGGCATGAAACCGTTGATCTTTACGCTTGCGATGCTGGCCGGTATGGCCTTGTTCGAGGTACTCGACCGGGTAGCTAGCTCGCGTGTCCGGGCTGGAGCCTGAACATGCATCCCTTTTTGTCGCTTGGCCGGCAAGATGATGCCCGTTTCACTGTAAGCCCGAGGTCGAGATGCTGACGTCGTTCGTTCTCGGTCTGGTGGTCGGGCTGATCCTCGCCTTGACCGGCGCGGGTGGCGGCATCCTGGCCGTCCCGCTGCTGATGTTTGGCGTCGGGGTGACGGTTGCCGAAGCAGGTCCAATCGGCCTGATGGCAGTCGGCATGGCTGCAGCGCTAGGAGCTGTGCTGGGTCTGCGCGCTGGCACCGTTCGCTATCGCGCCGCCGTTCTGATCGCTGTAACCGGCATGCTGCTATCGCCTGCCGGCCTGTGGGCAGCGCGGCAGGTCGATGCAGACTGGCTCGCCGTTCTGTTTGCGCTGGTGCTGTTTTACGTTGCCATCAAGACGTTCAAGCAGGCATCCACAAAGGTCGCAACGGCCGCTACCGGAAACACGGTCTGCTTGCGCAGCGACGGCACCGGCCGCTTCATCTGGACAAGGCCATGCGCCCAGGCACTCGCTTTGTCGGGAAGCCTTGCCGGTCTGCTATCGGGGCTACTGGGAGTGGGTGGCGGATTCGTCATGGTGCCGGCGCTGCAGCGCTATACCGACCTGCCCATGAAATCGGCGGTTGCAACTTCCCTCGCTGTAATCGCGCTGATCTCACTGATGGGCGTCGGTACAACTGCCATGAGCGGCCACATGAATTGGTCAATTGCCCTCCCCTTTTCGGCCGGTGCGCTGGCGGGAATGCTGGGCGGGCGCTCGCTGGCTGCCCGGCTTGCCGGACCTCAGCTACAGAAAGGTTTTGCAATCGTTTCCGCACTCGTCGCCGTCGCGATGATCGCGAAGTCGCTGTCGTAACTAATCCGTGTTTATTTATCGAGGAGATCAATATGAACCTGAATCCCATCCAGTTGTTCGATACCGAATCGTCGACCTTCACATACATTCTGACGGCGCCCGGCTCGAATGACGCTGTCATCATCGACCCTGTCGACCACCATTGGGAACGCGACCTGCGACACCTTGAGCGTCTTGGCTTAAAACTTGTCTATGTGCTGGAAACGCATGCGCATGCCGACCACATCACTTCGGCTGGCAAGCTACGCGAATTGACGGGTGCGCAGGCGGCGGTTCCAGGCGGCTGCGGCATTTCGCCGGCAGAGGTCCAACTGGACGACGGCGACATCATCCGCTTTGGCGACGCTGAAGAAATCAAGATCCTGCATACTCCAGGCCATACGGCTGGCAGCATGAGCTACGTCTGGCGCAACAACGTGTTCACCGGCGATACCCTGCTGATCGACGGTTGCGGACGCACAGACTTCCAGAGTGGCAGCAGCGACGCGCTGTATGACAGCGTGACCAAGAAGCTGTTCACGTTATCGGACGAGACACGCATGTGGCCAGGTCACGATTACAAGGGGCAGGTCGTATCGACGATCGGTTGGGAAAAACGACATAATGCCCGGCTGGCCGATCGCAGCCGCGAGGATTTCCGCAAGCTGATGAGCGAACTTGATTTGCCCAAACCGAAGATGATCGACGTGGCGGTGCCCGCAAACCAGAATCTGGGACTGCCGCACGGTAGCTAGAAGAAGAATGATCCACATCTTCGAAGGCGTGCGAAGAAAACCGTTTCCGCTATCCGCTAAAAAATTTTTGCGGGATTGGTCGGTCAGATATGTGGACAGGGGGGGCCGACTTTGCCTCCCCCCCGGGGGGAGGGGGCGAGAGCAAATTGGAGGCGTCAATTGAGGGTAGAAACGCTACCATATGTTCATGACTCGACTTTCCTCACCTACGTTATATGCCTGTCCGGCGTGTGCTGGATATTTCACCCGCTCGGCTCTCACGTCGCTGCACTACTATGGCGAAGTGCCTCAATGGTCTGATGGGAAGAATGAACAGTGGTGGGCTGGACTCGGTGCCCCTGCTGGGCGCTGCCCGACGTGTCGTACCGTCGTTTGGGTGGACGACGATATTGCGTTGATGGATGAGCATCAGGAGCCGCACGTCATAAGCTGGTTGTCAAGGCTATGGCACCTGCTGACGGGGGATCGGAGCGGCAGGCTTCGGATTGAGCGGGAATGGGCATCGTTGCCGCGCGAGATGCGAGAGGCCGAACGTCTTGACAGCCTCAGTACCGCCCAGGATTACGTCGATTCTCTGGCGCAGCTCGCTCCTTTGCTGCCTGACCGAGAAGAATACTTACGCAGGAAGCTATGGTGGGCCTCAAATGACCACCTTCGTAGGGAAAGCGGTGGTCCAGCCTTGGAGGAACACGCTGCACGAGCCAACATGGAACGTTTGCTTGGCCTACTGCCGTCGACTGCAAGAATCCTGGAGCGAGTGGAACTGTGTCGTCAGCTAGGTCGCTTCCAAGAAGCGCTTGACTTGATTCCCTTGGCACCACCTGATCAGCAGGTGAAAGCGCGCTTGCAGTGGCAATGGGCCGAGGCGGGAGATTCAGCCATGAGAGTCATTCCGCCGCAACCGGCAACGCCCCTTCGCAGGCCGCGAAAGGAGATGTCGACTGATAACTAAGGCATTGGAGACCACTCTACTGGCCGGCGCTCAGAAGATCGTCAAGCAGGTGCTTTCACGATCGCCAAAACTGCGGCTCTGGAAACGCCGTATAGCCTCGCCAAGGCGCTAACGCCCTGTTTGTGCGAATACCCCTCTGACGATCGCCTGCCGTTGCGCTGGCGTCGTTTAAGAGGATCGGCCCAGCGTCTTACCGTCTGGGTGCGCTCTACAATCAGGTCAGGCTCCATCTCAGCCACAGCACCCAACGTGGTCAGCATGAGCCTGCCAGCGGACGCCACTTGAACTGCGGAGCTAATCCAGCGGATCGAGCACAAAAACGTTGATGTCGACGACTTCTCCGATCCGATGGGAACGCTCAGTTAAGAGAGCGCGGGCACGCCCCCATAAAAGCCTCAGGTAGAAAGGTCGGCAGCATCAGCGGGCTTCACAATTCGCATGATGCTGGCCCTGGAGATACCGAAGTTTCGCGCTAGGGCGCTGATCGATTCCCCCTTCCCTCCACGGAACCGGCTCACCATAGCCGCCCGCTGTTCCTCGGTTGTACTGGTCGGGCGTCCCAAGGTTTTCCCCTCCGCCCTCGCTCGCGCTAGGCCGGACTGGGTGCGCTCGACAAGCAGGTCGCGCTCCATCTCGGCGACAGCTGCCAGCATAGTCAGCATCAGCTTGCCGGCGGCACTTGCCAGGTCGAGTTTGCCGAGCTGCAGGACGATAACTTCAATGCGGCGGGCTGCCAGTGCTTTGATGGTGGAGCCGACGTCCTGGGCGTCACGGCCGAGGCGATCCAGTTTCGTCACCACCAGAGTTTCGCCATCACGGATCTGGCCAAGCATCTTAGCGAACTGTGGGCGCTGCGATGCGGCGACCTTCCCTGAGACCCCCTCATCAGCATGCCAGTAGTCGATCGCATAACCAGCCGCTTCAATCTCGCGTCGCTGGTTCTCTGTTGTCTGTTCCTTTGTGCTGACCCGACCGTATCCGAAAATTGCCATTACTCGTCCTTTTTGATTTTAAAGAATGCTCAGGGGTGTTCAATAAGGATGATATTACATTTGAACATGAGCAAAAGTCAAAAATGTAATTTTTGAACACATGAGCCGGTCAGGTTTGATGGGTGTTCACATACGGTCGTTTCCTAACGCACACAAGGGTAAGGTAGAATTCGAGCATTGTTTTGCGGAAAGGGCAACTAATGAAGGTATGTGGTGTTGATATCAGCGGGAGTGAAGCGCGGCTAGTTGTAGTCGAAGGTGGTGCCGACGGTGTGATCGTCTGCGAACTTGAAACCAAGCGGATTTCATTGAAGGACGACGAAATAAATGAGCAGGTGCGATCTTTCTACCAGGTGATTCTTGCACTCGTACGCGAAAATAAGATTGATAGAATAGCAATAAAGAAGCGTATGAAAGCCGGCGGTTTTGCAAGTGGTCCAGTCAGCTTCAAAATAGAAGGATTGTTTCAGATGGTCGATGAGGCGGACGTCGTACTCATAGCTCCCACCACAATCTCCGCATTTGAGAAAAAGAATGGCCAAGATACTCCAGTCGGATTAAACAAGTACCAACTTGATGCATATCGCACTGCACGCGTGGCATTATTGAAAGGTTGAGATGGCTGGCTTATACCTTCAAGGTGTGAATGCGCCGGCAGAAATCCGAGACCAACTTATTTTGATGTCTAAAAATATCGAATTTACGCGTGAAGATGTTAAGGCCGGTAACGGTATGGTCTTCTTTGGCGTTAACAAAGTTTTAGGCCGAGAGATCGCTGTAAAATTCTATTATTGGGGAGGGGTAAAAGACTATCATGCTGAACCAATGCAGCTATCGACTATCCGTGCGCCAAACGTTTTAGAGATTCTTGATGCTGGCCTATTAGATGACGAGTGGGCCTACTTTCAAACCCCTACGTGCCCGCATGGCGATCTAGACGATGTTCTTGAGCGAATATCCATAGGAAATGTGGCGGCTATGGATTTTACCGCTCAGATACTGACTGGGTTGAGCCATCTACATGCGCAAAATTATGTCCACCGTGATCTAAAGCCTGCGAACATTTATGTTGGTGATGACCACAATGCAGTCATTGGAGATTTTGGTTCTGTACAAAAAATTCCAGACGGCGCGACGTCTGTTCCTGCATGCGGTCACTCGCTTCTTTACCGCCCTCCGGAAGCGTTCGGTGTAGATAAAGCGTATGGGATTACGGGTGATATATATCAAGCTGGGATGATTATGTTTCAGCTCCTTGGTGGATATTTGCCATATGAAGACCTAGCATATTTGACCGTGAAACAGCGAGCTGATTTAAAAGCGGTAAAAGATCCGGCCGACCAATGTTTTTTTGTGGATAAATGCATAGGCGAACTCATCTGCGCAGGAAGAATCCTCGACTATAATAAAATGCCTCCATGGGTTTCAGGGGAATTAAAAAAATTAATAAAAAAAGCTTGTCATTTGAATCCTAACAAACGGTTTCAAACAACTGCGGCATTCCTTGCAAAACTTCGCGAGCTTAGGCCAAGCGTCCTCGACTGGCGCGTCGAAGACGGCGACCCTGTATTGACTGGGCCGACAAGTTATCGAATTGTTGACAAGGGCGGTCAATATGGTATCCAGAAGCGAAAGCAAGGTGACTGGAGATCTGATAATTCATTCGGTGAAGACACATTGGATCAGCTTGTTACTGCAGTCTCGTCATTTGTCACAGGGAAATAGAAATCCGGTCAACATGGGCAAAACAATTAAGATTTACCTCCAGAACGAAAGCGTCGCAGGTATCCGGCATGCGGAGATCGCCAACTGGAGCGGCCAAGCTCTAGCTTGCCCCCGCTCGCGGTTTCAGGACCTACGCGATTGGCCGGAGGTTCATCGCCCTGGGGTCTACTTTCTCTTCGGTGTGGATGACGAAGATGGTAGCGATGCCGTGTACATCGGTGAGGCCGAGGTTGTCATTGATCGGCTGTCCTCTCACATGCTCGGTAAAGACTTCTGGACTGAAGTCGTTGCGTTCACCAGTAAAGATGAGAACCTGACAAAAGCGCATGTCCGATACTTGGAATCCCGCTTGGTTGGAATGGCCAAGCAGGCCGGTCGGTATCAGATTACAAATTTCGCCTCTCCTCAGCTACCGTCGCTTCCAAGGTCCGACCGCGACGCTATGGAGGAGTTTCTCGGGGCTGCGAAAATGTTGCTCGGGGCCTTGGGTCATAAGGTTCTAGAACATCTCGTCTCGCAGCCAAAACAATTAAATTTGCCCGATGCACCCGCGACTATCGAGTCTCTAGGCGATGCGAAGATTGGACCGGTAGTCCAAGAGCAGCAGCCTCACAGCCCGGCTGTCTTCCATTTGCGCGTCGCTGGCATTCACGCGCGCAGCGTACGCACCGACGAAGGCATGGTTGTTCTAGAGGGTTCTGACGCAACCGCGACGACCTATAAAAGCCTGACTGGCAGTATGGCGGTCCTGCGTCAAAGTTTGATCGAGTCTGGCACGCTGGCACCGTCAGAATCAAAATTGCGACTGACGCAAGACCATCTTTTCAAAAGCCCGTCACAAGCTGCGGGTGTGCTGGCAGGCTACTCGATCAACGGGCGGGAATACTGGAAACTTGAGGATGGGACGACCTACGCCCAATTCGAGACACAGCAATCAAAGCTGCAACTTGAAGACCTCGCAGCCAAATAACGCCGTGACACGACATTAATAAGAAAAAGGCGTGCACAGTTTAGAAAAGCTACCCACGTTGTGCCTGCAGAAAACCGTGCAGGCTGTCAGGTACGCCTCAGCCATTCCCGTACGTTTCGATAATGGACAAACGTCAGGCGCTCAACACACGAGACCAAAAAGAGATGTTTTTTGCGCCACTTAAAAGGCTTACGTGCTGCAACTAGCTCGCCCGGCTCTGCTCCCATCTTGAGCAGCAATTTTGATCGCGCGATCCGTGCCCGGTCGGTCCCATTGGCGGCGATGTTCGTTCGGTATCGCAGTGCGTGGCAGTGCCGGCAGGCCAGTTCGCTGCCTAGGAAGTAAAGCGACTGGAAATTCCCCTCGTGTGCGCGAGGGCAGGTCATGAGACGGCGCACACGGTCTCGAAGGCACTGAACTGGCACGATGTTCACCACCCACTGCCGACCGCCTAGGAAGACCGCCAGGCGCGTCTCAGTAAGCACTGCGACGGTCCGCACGTCCCCATCGTCAAGAACGAGCCTAGACGACCCTGTGGCCTTCGCCGCCCGCATCAACTTCGGCAGGTTGACCTCGAAGGCATTTTCGAGGACTGGCACTCTGGGCGCTTTGGTTGTTTTCATTCGAGGCACCTAAAAGAAAAGCGAACCGGGCACATGCATGCCGGATTCGCGTGTACAGCAAACCGACCAGATTAATGCTTTGGCTTCTCGGCCGCGATTACGAAGCAACGGCCTTGGAGGCGGATGGCGATGTGCCCGGTCAACGGGCCGAACTCATCCTCCAGTCTCTCTTTAAATGCACGTGATTCGGTATCGCCCCAGTTGTAGCCGTTGACCGTGTCAAACACGGCTTTGAGCGCTTCGTACAGGTCGAACACGTCGAGCCGGGCGGGCAGGATTGGCGCCATGAAGCGGAACGCGCCGCGCTCGCGCAAGTAGCCGAAACCGAAGTGGGTGACGAAACTCTCGACAATAGCCACCGCTTTTTCACGCGGCACGTCCAGGTAGTCCGCCTTGAGCGGCCAGCGGTGACGCGGCTCCTGCAAGAGCGCCATATTGTGGACTGGAGATTTAATAGTGTTCATGTTGATGGGAACTGAAAATTTGAGTTGATGTAAAGTTATTGTGGCGCCAAGCGATTTATTCGAGTCGTCGTTTTTTCCGCAGGGGTGCAGGTGTTGCAGGGAGCGCTGAGTCTGATCACCGCCCTGTGGTCGCAGATAATTAAGTCAACCTGATTTCACTTCAGGTCAAAACAACCCTGCTGCTCCCTGCACTCCCTGCACCTGTGACTGCTTAGGCTTCGCTGATGCTCCACAGCGCCGTCTTCGTACGGTTCAAGCCGGCACGCTTGAGGCTCATGCAGTTGATGATGCGTCCCTCGCGCTTCAGCAACCACTTCCCGAGGCGTCGCGCATCGACACCACCGTAATCACCGGCAATGTCTTTCAGCAGGTCGCCCCACCCCTCAGTCGTGCTTGTGCGCTTGACCAGCTCGGCGACAGTGAACTTTGCGTTTGGTCCGAACGTCATTTTCGCCATCTCGAGCACGACGGCCAACGCCGCAGCCTCAGGGTCATTTGCGCTGTCGCGCAATAAGGCAGCCTTGGGATCGACGAAACCTGCAGCGAGGCCCTGCTCGCTCAGCCAGACAATGGTCGAGCGAACCAACTTGTTCCAGTCGTCCATCGAGGCGAGTCCGTCGCACACCTTCGGGAAGCCAGCGGCGACATAGCCCTGGATCAGCGTCAGCGCAGCCGTGATCATCAGCAAACGGTTTTTGAGGCAGTAGCCGAGTGGTTCCAGGTCGAACTGACGTCCAGCGACCTTGGACGCCTCGACCTGTGCATCCAGGCGGCACGTCAAGAAGCGACGATTCAGGTCGCCGACCAGCTGCAGGCCATTCCCGGTCGCCAGCACCAATAAGCGGTGCTCAGCTTCGGCTTCGCGCGACTCGCCGAGGACGCGGCCCTTGATTGCTGGAGCAGTGGTGACAGCGCACAGGCTTGCCGATTCGATCGCGTGCTCCGCATTGTCGAACAGCAGGGTACCGGCGCCAGCCAACGCCGAGCTGAACAGACTCTTAGCCCACTCTTCTTCATGCGTGATCGGTGCGCTTACCGCCGGCGCCGTGCCGTCATACAGGACGCCGATACACTGGGCCAGCAACGTCTTCCCGGTGCCGGGCGCAGTTGCGCTGAATCCGAATCCCGGAGCAGTGCGCAAGCAGCAGCGAACTGCAGCAGTCAGCGCTGCTGCCAAGGCGACGGATCTATCGGCAGCCGAGACGTACGGAAACTGCTCGAACGGCTTCCACAAGGTTTGCAGTGCATTTTTTAGATCGCTCTGCGAGGGTGCCAAGCGGACGGCCGGCCAGGTAACGAATTTCTCGTTTCTGAGCAGCAGACCAGATGGCTCGTCGTAACCGGGCATTGCGATCAGACGACCATTCGCGTCCATGGTCGGGACATCGCGCACAGCAGTTAGGCGTGGCATACGGGTATGCGCTGCATTCGCCAGCAAGCCTTGGACTACGCCTTGCGGGCATTCAGCAACGACCATCTCCTGCTTTTTGACGTTGTATTGCTCGAAGCGGCACAGGCGATGTACGAAGACTTTCATCCAGGTCGCCACAGCTTGCACGATTTTGCCTTCGTCGCTGACATACACCATGACGCCTGCGCGTTCGTACATTTGACCCGACTTTTTCAGCAGCAGCGCCATCGAATCCACCATGCGCGGCAACTCGCCTGCAGACACTTCGATCAAGGCCGGTGCGCGGTCCAGGCGGTAGTAGGTTCCATGATGGAGGTGCGAGTACAGGTAAGGATTGCCACCGCTGCGCAGGTTGAGCCACGCAACACGGCCGTCGACCTCGGGTTCCAGCGGGTCCGCAAACCGCGCACCGTGCCACTTTTCCGGGTTGTCCATCACGGCGCCCACGGTGACTGGCTTGCCCTCGGCCGTGATCAACGGGAAGTCACCCATCAGGGTGCGCTGCATCGTCGCACGTTCGAGCATGAGGCTGATGGCAGCCTGGTCAGTATCCAAGCTCAGGTTCCTCAGCCGCTCCCCAATCACTGGCGCGACTTCCGTGATGTATTGCGCCTTCGCGGCCTGTACCTGGGGCGCCATCGCGGCGCGAGCCGTCGACTTGATTTCCTTCAGGTCGTTGACTTCGGCCTCAGTCAACTCGTGTACCTCAGCCACATCCAGGATGCCAGCACCCGTGATCGTCCCCTCATAGCAAGTACGCACGATGCCATTGTCGAGCACCGGCTGTGCTGCGAAGTCGAGACCTTCTGGCTTCCACACCGATGCGTCAACGGGACCGCGCTCCAACAGCTGGCCCGATTTGCTGACTGCGAAGTAGCCGGAACCGGCGAGCCAGAGGCGTTCAAAGATCAGCTTACCAATACGTGGGATTTCGCTGGCCTTGCTAACGATCAGGTAGATACGCTGCCCGGTGACGCCCGCGCCATTGATGCCAGACGAGGCGCTTGCGCGCCACAGCATTGCCACACCCGAGAGGGGTGTACAGCAACTGCGGACGATTTGCAGCAGTTCCCCCTGCGAGAGCGCCGGCGCACCTTTCGGCGGGTCGTAGTCAAGCATGAGAATGCCAGCGTTGTCTCCGAACTGGAAGTTTTGGCGAGTGCGCGTGATTGCGCCCGCTGCCGGATTCGTTACGCTTTGGGCAACGACGTCGCCTTGGTCAAGCACCGGGCGACCGTACGTCGCAGCTTGGGTGGGCGCCAACATGTCGAGGATGGCATCCAGCTCTGCTAGGTTGGTTACGTCGTGAACCTGGTAGCTGCCGTAGACGAGCTTGGCAGCGGCCTGTTTGCGAATCGTTCCGCTTTCATCGAGGAAAAACGTCTTCGTCAGGTTGCCGTTGGCATTGGTTAGCACAGTGACCGCTGCGCTGCAGGCGACGGCGGCCTGTACTTGATCCTGTGCGCTCGACATGCGCCCCATCACCGCAGAGGTTTCATTGTTAGTCAACATGTCGTCTCACTTCGCGGCTTTGGCTGGCGACAAGCGCTTCGGTTCCGCGGGGGCGATGTTGTGGTCGAGGTTAATTTCGAACACGTTCGACAGTTTGATACCGTTGAACTGGTAGCGGCCGGTGACGGTCACGAACACCACATGGTCAACGAAATTTTCGATCGCAGCGGTCGAGGTAACTGGCATCCCGTCGATTTTGAATACATGGAGCGGCAGCTCGAACATACCCTTGTAGGTCTTCGTCGAACCCGTGAAGAACCGGATTTCGATAGCAATAATACTGCCGTGTGCACTTGCAGAGAGGACCACCCCGTACTCGTCGTCTTCCGGCTGAAAGCCGTAAACGGTCCGCAGATATGCCTTGTGCGCATTCCCGCAGGCAGCGGCGTGCTTAGCAGCGGTTCGCGGATTTTTTTCGCACAGGACGACCGGCGTTTCCGCGCCATTGCTGCCCGTATAGTTGAGCGCGATCATACGCGGCCACCTTTGAGCAATTCCTTGATCTGCGCGACGGGCCATGCGAGGCGGCCGTGGATGCGGATCGGACGGAGCGGACCGTCTTCGTAGCACGCCCATTTGCGGAGGGTTTGTGGGCTGCGGCCCAGATGGAAGGCTGCTTCGTTGGTGTTAATTGCGCTACGCATCTCTTCGGCGAGTGCGATGATTTTTGCATCGGCGTTCATTGTCGTTCCTAAATGTTGATCGGATACTGCGACAACGAAAGCTACGCATGGCAACCAGTCAGGCTGGTTGCGGCAACCAACAAACCTAGCAACCATGCGGGTTACAGGCCGTTTTGTGCAACTGGGCAATGCAACCTATTTCTTGCGGCTCCTCGACCCAAGGGCGTCAAATGGGGATGGTTTGCGCGCGCCAAAGAGGCCCTTTGCCGTGGCGATCTGCTTGCCGATGAACTGGCGCGAAACGCCATATTTTTCTGCTAGGACCGCATGTGTATTCCCTTCAATCAGGCTCTCTTCAAGCAAGCGGCGAAGATCATGTTGATCCCAGGTGTTCGTTTTCTTTGCCTGCGGTGGCGAGGTGGCTTCGCCATTTGTTGGCGAGGCAAGGGGCGACGTGGCTTCAGCCACGATCGCCAAGGGAATGACCGACGACGCAGGATTCTTGGCTAGAATCCCTTGCATCGCTCCCTGTCCGCTTTCCGCCAGTACAAGCGAAGTAAGCGGGTCGGCGCTGTCCACGGTAGCCGTTTGCAAGTCAGCGACCGCTTCGTTCCGCACCAACTCCGCAATCGTATGGCGTGGCACGACCAACGTGGACTTCGCGGTGACCTGTACCGGCTTGGAGAAGAAATATTCCTCCGACTGCCCCATCCATTCCCCCTGATCGGTTTCCCAATGACCGAGCACACGATGATCGCCTTGGCGGAACGCGACGATGTCATCCCAAGATTGGTACGGCTGGTCTTCCCAGAGCCAAGCCGGTCGATCCGTGACAACCTGAGGTCCAGGGCTATAGGCCAGTTCCTCAATCTCAGCTTGTAGCAGGGTCACGTATCGGGCAGTCATCGAAGGTTCGGCAGTAATGACCAAATGACCGTCAACATATCGCTTGGACACGATCGACGCGTTGTATGGTGCGACCGCGTAGATCGGAAGGCGAAGGCGAATTACCGCACGGGTAAATTCGACCTCGGTCCAGGCGCGCTTGGTCAGGGTGCTCAGGACTAGAACTGCTTCAACGATTGAACAAACTTCACCAATATGCATCTCGACCTCGCTCGTTTTGGCCCAGCACCCTAGCAGTGAAGACTGGCATCGTCAACTTCATCAAGTGGGGACCGCCCCTGTTCGCCAATTACTGCCAAGGATACGCAGTACGTGGCTTTTCGACAGGTCATGGCGGTTTTGCGCCGAGAGCGACGCCCGCCCAGCGTTGGCAGCAGCCGACGGTAGGACTGCACAGAGAGGCTATATTCCGAGTAACAGGCCGGACTGCCGGCGGGAAGCGCACTAGATCAAATCGTGAAGCTGCGCGCCTTTCAGCGATGGTCGAACAGTCAGGCGACTGCATCACATCCATGCCTCATAACGTCAGACTAAGCTATGGCAGCGCTGGAGTACACATGGGGTACACGGCACTTAAAATCAAGCAAATGGACGCCCATTAACACTAGCAGACATTTCTAAGTGCTTGATTTTATTGGCCTGCCCAGCTGGGTTCGAACCAGCGACCCTCAGCTTAGAAGGCTGATGCTCTATCCAACTGAGCTATGGGCAGGAAGAGTCCGGCAAAAGCGATGGACGAAATGAAAACGGACCGTCGTCGACGGCCCGTTTGAATGCGATGGTCGGAGTACAAGGATTCGAACCTTGGACCCCCTGGTCCCAAACCAGGTGCGCTACCGGGCTGCGCTACACTCCGAATGGTGTTGATCATACCCGTTCGCGGGCGGCGCGTCAAACCGGATAGGAATGGATTCGCCGTGCCCCCTCATGTCGGCATCCGGCCCTGGCGCAATCGTCGCTCCAGAGTCGCATCAGGCATCCGGAGGGCGGGAACGGCCGCAGCCCAGTCACAGCCGCGGGCTGGGGCCGTCAAGCGCCCTGGAGCGCGCTCGGGCACGGAAACTGCGCAGCCGGGCCACAAGCGCAGCCGCAGCCCCCCCCAGCCTGGCGCGGTTCAGGCGCCCAGCTTGTCCGCGATGCGGCGCGCCATGCTTTCGGCCACTTCGGCCTGCTTGGCTTCCACCATCACGCGGATCAGGGGCTCGGTGCCCGAGGCACGGATCAGCACGCGACCGTTGTCGCCCAGTTCGCGCTCGACCGCTTCCTTCTCCGCCACCATCGCGGCATCTTTCGTCCAGTCGAAGCCAGGGGCGACGCGCTTGTTGATCAGCGTCTGCGGATACAGCGTCAGTTCGCTGCAGCAGGCTTCCAGCGACTTGCCGCTGCGCTTGAGTGCCGACAGCACCTGCAGGGCCGAGACGATGCCGTCGCCGGTGGTGTGCTTGTCCAGTGCCAACAGGTGGCCGGAGCCCTCGCCGCCGAAGATCCAGCCGCGCTCCTTCATGACTTCGAGCACGTAGCGGTCGCCGACCTTGGCACGGGCAAAGCCGACGCCCAGCTCCTTGAACGCCACCTCGAGCGCCATGTTGGTCATCAGGGTGCCGACGGCGCCGGCAACCGGACCGGTGGTCATGCGGTCGCGCACCATGATGTAGAGCAGCTCGTCGCCGTTGTAGACGCGGCCCTTGGCGTCGACCATGATCAGGCGGTCGGCGTCGCCGTCGAGGGCGATGCCGAGGTCGGCCTTGTTTTCCAGCACGGCAGCGGACAGCGCTTTCGGCGCGGTTGCGCCAAAGCCGGCGTTGATATTGAAGCCGTCCGGGCTGGCGCCGATCGAGACGACCTCGGCACCGAGTTCATGGAACACGTGCGGCGCGATGTTGTAGGCGGCGCCGTGGGCGCTGTCGACGACCATCTTCAGGCCGCGCAGGTCCAGTTCGTTCGGGAAGGTGCCCTTGCAGAATTCGATGTAGCGGCCCTGGGCGTCGCGCAGGCGCGTTGCACGGCCGAGCTTTTCCGACGACACGCATTCCATCGGCTGGTCGATCGCTTCCTCGATGGAGAGCTCGACGCTGTCGGGCAGCTTGGTGCCATGCTCGGAAAAGAACTTGATGCCATTGTCCTGGAAAGGATTGTGCGAAGCCGAAATGACCACGCCGGCCTGCAGGCGCAGTGCGCGGGTCAGGTAGGCGATCGCCGGGGTCGGCATCGGGCCGGCCAGCATCACGTCGACACCGGCAGCGGAGAAGCCCGCTTCCAGGGCCGCTTCCAGCATGTAGCCGGAAATACGGGTGTCCTTGCCGATCAGGACGACCGGATGGCTACCGGTCGGGTTGTCCTTCGCCAGCACCTTGCCGGCTGCGTAGCCGAGGCGCATCACGAAGTCGGGCGTGATCGGCGCAACGCCGACTTCGCCGCGAACACCATCCGTACCAAAATATTTGCGTGCCATGCTTCTTCTCTTATTGTGGGGATTAATCAGTGGCCGCGCGCCAGACCTTCAGCGCGTCGACCGTCTCTGCAACGTCATGCACTCGTACAATTTTAGCGCCATGTGCGAAAGCAGCCAACGCGCCTGCAATGCTTCCTGGCAAGCGCTGCTCGACGGGGCGTCCGGTGACGGCCCCGATCATCGATTTGCGCGACAGGCCAATCAACACCGGCAAGCCGAGCTCCTCCGCGATGCGACCTGTGCTCCGCAGCAAGGCATAGTTGTGTTCGACCGTCTTGCCGAAGCCCAGGCCGGGATCGACGCAGATGCGTTCGCGGTCGACGCCGGCAGCCAGCAAGGCATCGACGCGTTCGCGCAGGAAGCCGATGACTTCGCGCACCACGTCCTCGTAATGCGGCTGGGCCTGCATGTCCTGGGGCGTGCCCTGCATGTGCATCACGCACAGCCCGCAATCGCTGTCGACGACGGCCTCGATCGCCCCGGGCGCGCGGAAACCGTTGATGTCGTTGATCATGTCGGCACCGGCAATGATGGCCTCGCGCATCACCCGCGGCTTGCAGGTATCGACCGACAGCGCCTTGCCTGCTTCCTGCAGCGCATACAGGGCCGGCATGACGCGCGCCAGCTCCTCCTCGACCGGCACGCTTGGCGAGCCCGGACGGGTGGACTCGCCGCCGATGTCGATCAGGTCGACGCCATCGGCCACCATGTCCTCGGCGCGCGAGATGGCGAACTCGAGCGAGTGGTAGCGGCCGCCGTCGGAAAACGAATCAGGTGTGACGTTGAGGATGCCCATGACGAGGGAGCGCTGCCCCAGCTCGTAGCGGAAGCGGCCGCATTGGAAGAATTGACGCATAGGGGAGAAATGTGGGTCGTTAACGCGCAAAAGGCATCTTGGGGATGCCTTTTGCGGGGATGCTGCTCAGTCGATCAAGCCGGTGCCGTCGCGTTGGTGGCAACGCCGCCGGAACCATTGTCGCCAGGAGGCGTGCGCTTGGTCAGCAGGCCCGTCTTCGGCGGACGCGGCTCGCGGCCGGCCATGATGTCGTTGATCTGCTCGGAATCGATGGTTTCCCAGTCGAGCAGCGCCTTGGTCATCATTTCAACCTTGTCGCGGTTCTCTTCCAGCAGGCGGCGCGCCAGCGCGTACTGCGTGTCGAGGATGGCGCGGATCTCCGCATCGACCTTCTGCTGCGTCGCTTCCGAGATGGTCTTGGTGGCGCCGCCGAAGAAACCTTCGTTCTCGCTGTCCTCGTAGACCATCACGCCCATGCTCTCGGACATGCCGAAGCGGGTCACCATCGAGCGGGCCAGCTTGGTGGCGCGGGCGAAGTCGTTCGATGCGCCGGTCGACATCTGGCCGACGAAAATCTCTTCGGCGATGCGGCCACCGAACAGGATCGAAATTTCTTCCAGCATCTTGTCCTTGTAGCCGGACAGTGCATCGTGCTCGGGCAGCTGCCAGGTAAGGCCGAGGGCATAGCCGCGCGGCATGATCGTGACCTTGTGCACGGGATCGGCCTTCGGCAGCAGCTTGGCGATGACGGCGTGGCCCGACTCATGATAAGCCGTGTTGCGGCGCTCTTCTTCGCGCATGACCATGGACTTGCGCTCCGGACCCATGTAGATCTTGTCCTTGGCGTCCTCGAAATCGTTCATTTCGACCAGGCGCTTGTTGCGGCGCGCGGCGAACAGGGCTGCCTCGTTGACCAGGTTGGCCAGGTCGGCGCCCGAGAAGCCAGGCGTGCCGCGGGCGATGATGTCGGCCTTGACGTCGGCGCCGATCGGCACCTTGCGCATGTGCACGTTCAGGATCTGCTCGCGGCCGCGGATGTCCGGCAGGCCCACCATCACCTGGCGGTCGAAACGGCCCGGACGCAGCAGCGCTTTGTCGAGCACGTCGGCGCGGTTGGTGGCGGCGATGACGATCACGCCCGAGGTGGCCTCGAAGCCATCCATCTCGACCAGCAACTGGTTCAGCGTCTGTTCGCGTTCGTCGTTGCCGCCGCCCATGCCGGCGCCACGGTGACGGCCGACCGCGTCGATCTCGTCGATGAAGATGATGCAGGGCGAGTGCTTTTTCGCGTTCTCGAACATGTCGCGCACGCGGGATGCGCCGACACCGACGAACATCTCGACGAAGTCGGAACCGGAGATCGAGAAGAACGGCACTTTCGCTTCGCCGGCAATGGCACGCGCCAGCAGGGTTTTACCGGTACCCGGAGGACCCACCATCAGCACGCCGCGCGGGATGCGGCCGCCGAGCTTCTGGAACTTGGTCGGGTCTTTCAGGAAGTCGACGATCTCGCCGACTTCTTCCTTCGCCTCGTCGCAACCGGCGACGTCGGCAAAGGTGACGCTGTTGTTGGTTTCGTCGAGCATGCGCGCCTTCGACTTGCCGAAGGAGAACGCGCCGCCCTTGCCGCCACCCTGCATCTGGCGCATGAAGAACACCCAGACGCCGATCAGGAGCAGCATCGGGAACCAGGAAATGAAGACTTGCTGCAGGAAACCAGGCTCTTCCGGCGGCTTCACGTCGAAGCGTATGCCGGCGTCGCGCAGGTCGCCCACCAGGCCGCGGTCGAGCACGGTCGAGGTGGCGCGCACCTTGGTGTCGTCGGTGCGGGTCGCGGTGATGTTCAGGCCTTCGATCACGACGTCCTTGATGCGGCGGGCCTTCACATCGTCGAGCAGCTCGGAATAAGCGATGGTCTTGCTGCCGCCGGCTGGGCTGCTATGGTCGAACTGCTTGAACAGCATGAACAACAGCAGTGCGACCACCACCCAGATGGCGGATTTGGAAAACATATTATTCACGAAAACTCCTCCGATGCGATCCGCACCAATACCAATTTGAGATTGCCGATGTGGAGCGCCTGGCAAAACCTTCATTGCCGCGTTACGCCGTCCAGCCCTGCCCTCGTGCTGTTTTCGGGGCATGCGCTGAGCTGACGGTTTTGCCAGGCGCTCTTTCTCGCGATTCTAACCGCGATTTTACTCGCAACATGCCGGCTGTGCAGCGCACAGCCCGTCATAATGCCATATTGCCACTATTTCCACAGATTTCGGCGCGCCACAAGACAGTGGACGCGCGCCGCGGGAGGCTTACGCCGATGCATGTGTGGCTGCGATCTCAAATATCAAGGGCGGCATCCCGGTCGGATCCGGATTTGTATTCCACTGGATTCTTCAGACCACGCCCGAGAAGGAAAATTTCCGAGGATTTGTCCCGGCTTGCCTTGGGCTTGATTTGCTTGACGGTCTTGAACTCAGTGCGGAACTTCTCAACGATCTGCGTAAAACCCATATCCTTGAAGCACTTGACCAACAATGCGCCGGGCAGCTTGAGATGCATTTGAGAAAACTCAATGGCGAGATCGATCAAATGTTCCATCCGCGCCGCGTCCGCGGTGGGAATACCGGACAGATTCGGGGCCATGTCCGACAGCACGAGATCGGCTTTTCGTCCCTCTAAAACAACAGCGAGCTGGTCGAGCACGGCGTCTTCGCGGAAGTCGCCCTGGATGTAGTGAACGTCGGCAATCGGTTCCATCGGCAGTAGGTCGAGGCCGATGATCGTGCCGCTGATGCCGCCGCCTTCCTTGCCCGACAGCTTGCGCCGGGTGTATTGCGCCCAGGAGCCCGGGGTGCAGCCGAGGTCGACGATGACCTGGCCTGGCTTGATGAGTTTTTCGCTTTCGTCGATCTCTTTGAGCTTGAAGGCGGCCCGTGCACGGAAGCCTTCTTTCTGCGCCAGCTTGACGTAGGGGTCGTTAATATGGTCGTGCAACCAGTTTTTGTTTAATTTGTTCTTGGCCATTCGCGTAGAATACTGCTTTTAAAGGTAATCCAAAAATTATTATGCTTAAACTTACTCCGGCCGAGCGCAGCGCGCTGCGCGCCGAAGCCCATGGGCTCAATCCTGTCGTCATGATCGGCGAAGCCGGCCTGACCGAGTCCGTCATGAAGGAAATCGCGGCCAGCCTCGACGCCCATGGCCTGATCAAGGTGCGCGTGTTCGGCGACGACCGCGAGGCACGTGTTGCCATGTATGAACAGATTTCCACGGAACTCGACGCCGCGCCGGTCCAGCACATCGGCAAGCTGCTCGTGCTCTACCGTCCGAAGAAGGAAGTGGTCAAGGAACGCAGCAGCAAGGCCGGCAAGGGCATGCGCGAAGTCACCATCGTCAAGGCCAGCGCCAGCGGCACCAAGAAGCCGAGCGTCACCAAGGTCATGATCAAGGGGAACGAGCGCGTGACCGCCGGCGGCAACATCAAGCGCGCCAAGCCGCGCCAGGCCAGCACCAAGAAGAATGCGCTGAATAAATAAGCGCCCTTCCACAAGAAGCCGGAGCGTGTCTCCGGTTTTTTTCGTCCGGCCTGTCGGCGGTCAGTGTCTTCGGACGCTGTATCGCGTTTCCAGCGGTGACACCGCGTGGGCACGAGTGCCCACCCTACGATACTGCTCAGCCGCCGCACCGCGTGGGGTCAGGACTCCACCCTGCCACCGCCACCGTTATCGGCTTTTCAGCAGCAGCATCGCCGCCAGTACGCTTTCGATCAGGTGGAACAGCTGCGAGACGCCATGCATGACCGCGAAACGTGTCCACATGGGCGACGCGCGGATGCCCGCAGGCCCGGCCGCATCGCGCATGAACGCCATCGCGGGCTGCAGGCCGACGAACATCACCAGCGCACAGGCCAGCATGGCCAGCACCAGCAGCTTCAGGGAACGCCTGCGCGCACCATCCAGGTCAGGCGAAAACCGTACCAGGATCAGCATCAGCACCGCACAAGCCATCGAGATCCAGGCCAGGCGGCGCAGGAAAGCGCCGACGAGGTCACCGGCCAGCGCGCCGCCGGCAAGCGAGAACACGGCCGGCGCGGCCACATAGCCGAGCACCCAGGGCGCCCGCCCAGAGTGCGGCCACCAGCAGGCGCGCGGCGGCGATGCGGCCGGCCGTTTGCGCCATCAGACGTAGCGCACTTCGAGGATTTCGTATTCGCGCGGGCCGGACGGCGCCTGCACTTCCACCACGTCGCCGGCGTACTTGCCGATCAGGGCACGCGCGATTGGCGAGGTGACCGACACCTTGTTCAGTTTGAGGTCGGCTTCGTCCAGGCCGACGATCTGGTAGCTGACCTTCTGGCCCGATTCCAGGTCCTCGAGGTCGACGGTGGAGGCGAAGACCACGCGGCCTTCGGCGTCGAGCGTGGCCGGGTCGATGATCTGGGCGGCACTCAACTTGCCTTCGAGTTCGGCGATGCGGCCTTCGACGAAGGCCTGGCGCTCCTTGGCCGCGTCGTATTCCGCGTTCTCCGACAGGTCACCATGCGAACGTGCTTCGGCGATCGCATCGATGACGCTGCGGCGCTCTTTCGTCTTGAGCTGGTGCAGCTCTTCCTTCAGCAGTTCGGCGCCGTATTTGGTCAGTGGGACGGTAGTGTTCATGGTCTTTCGCTTATGACTAAAAAACGTCGAGCAGGCGGCACGATGCCGGCTGCTCGAGGCTTGTTGACAGTTCTCGTGGACGTACCAAGCGAAAACCACAGAGCCACACGACGGGAGCCGCGCGAACTCTGTGGTTTGACGGGTACTACTTGATGCCTAGTTTAAGGTGTTATGCAGACCTTGTAAATCGTAGACCCGAATCTCGTTCAGGTGGCGCATGCCCTGGATCGCCGCTTCGGCACCGGCAATCGTCGTGTAGGTCACCACGCGCGAGGCCAGCGCCGAGGTACGGATGGTACGCGAGTCGACGATCGCACTGCGTTTTTCCTCGACGGTGTTGATGACCATCTCGATCTCGTGGTTCTTGATCATGTCGACCACGTGCGGACGGCCCTCGATCACCTTGTTCACGGCCAGCACCGGCAGGCCGGCGGCGGCGATCACGGCAGCGGTACCCTTGGTGGCGGCCAGCGTGAAGCCGAGCGAGACCAGGTCGCGCGCCACCTGCACCGCGCGCGGCTTGTCGGAGGCCTTCACCGACAGGAAGACGCGGCCCGATTCGGGCAGCTTGATGCCCGCACCGATCTGCGACTTGACGAAGGCTTCGCCGAAGGTTTCGCCTACGCCCATCACTTCGCCGGTCGACTTCATTTCCGGTCCGAGGATGGTATCCACGCCAGGGAATTTCACGAACGGGAACACGGCTTCCTTGACGCTGTAGAACGGCGGCGTGACTTCTTTCGTGATGCCTTGCGACGCCAGGGTCTGGCCGACCATGCAGCGCGCCGCGACCTTGGCCAGCTGGATGCCGGTGGCTTTCGAGACGAAGGGGACGGTACGCGAGGCGCGCGGGTTCACTTCCAGCACGAACACCGTATCGACCGTCTTGCCGCCCTCTTCCTTCTGCTGGATCGCGAACTGCACGTTCATCAGGCCGACCACGTTCAGGCCCTTGGCCATCAGCGCGGTCTGGCGCTTGAGTTCATCGATCGTCTCTTGCGACAGCGAGTAAGGCGGCAGCGAGCAGGCCGAGTCGCCCGAGTGCACGCCTGCCTGTTCGATGTGTTCCATCACGCCGCCGATGAAGGTGGTCTCGCCATCCGAGATGCAGTCGACGTCGACTTCAATGGCGTCGTTCAGGAAGCGGTCGAGCAGCACAGGCGAATCGTTCGACACTTTCACCGCTTCGCGCATGTAGCGCTCGAGGTCGCGCTGCTCGTGGACGATTTCCATCGCGCGGCCGCCCAGCACATACGAAGGACGCACGACCAGCGGGTAGCCGATTTCCTGCGCCAGTGCCAGCGCCTCGGTTTCGGTACGCGCGGTGCGGTTTGGCGGCTGGCGCAGGCCGAGGTCTTGCAGCAGCTTCTGGAAGCGCTCGCGGTCTTCGGCGGCATCGATCATGTCCGGGCTGGTGCCGACGATCGGCACGCCATTCGCTTCCAGGTCGAGCGCGAGCTTCAAAGGCGTCTGGCCGCCGTACTGGACGATCACGCCGACCGGCTTTTCCAGCTCGACGATTTCCAGCACGTCTTCCAGCGTCAGCGATTCGAAGTACAGGCGGTCCGACGTATCGTAGTCGGTCGACACGGTCTCCGGATTACAGTTGACCATGATGGTCTCGTAGCCGTCTTCGCGCATGGCCAGGGCCGCGTGCACGCAGCAGTAATCGAACTCGATGCCCTGGCCGATGCGGTTCGGACCGCCGCCCAGCACCATGATTTTCTTCTTGTCGGTCGGCGCCGCTTCGCATTCCTCGTCATAGGTCGAGTACATGTAGGCGGTGTCGGTGGCAAATTCGGCGGCGCAGGTGTCGACGCGCTTGTAGACCGGGCGGATGCCCAGCGCGTGACGGCGCTCGCGCACCGCGGCCTGCGTGGTGTGCATGAGAAAAGCCATGCGCGCGTCCGAGAAACCCTTCTGCTTCAACTTGTACAGGGTCGGCTTGTCGAGCGACTCCAGCGTCTGGTGATCCAGCCAGAGCTCGATGTCGACGATTTCCTTGATCTGGATGAGGAACCACGGATCGATTTTTGTCAGCGCATGGACTTCTTCCAGCGTGAAGCCCTGGGCAAAAGCGTCGCCCACGTACCAGATGCGTTCCGGTCCCGGCTCGCCCAGTTCCTCTTCGATGACTTCGCGGTCGCGCGTCATTTCGTTCAGGCCATCGACGCCCACTTCCAGGCCGCGCAGCGCTTTCTGGAACGATTCCTGGAAGGTGCGGCCCATGGCCATGACTTCGCCGACCGATTTCATCTGGGTCGTCAGGTGCTTGTCCGCGGCCGGGAATTTCTCGAAGGCGAAGCGCGGGATCTTGGTCACGACATAGTCGATCGAGGGCTCGAACGATGCCGGGGTCGCGCCGCCGGTGATCTCGTTGCGCAGTTCGTCCAGCGTGAAGCCGACCGCCAGCTTGGCGGCGACTTTCGCGATCGGGAAGCCGGTTGCCTTCGAGGCCAGCGCCGAGGAACGCGACACGCGCGGGTTCATCTCGATGACGATCATGCGCCCGTCCTGCGGGTTGATCGCGAACTGCACGTTCGAGCCGCCGGTATCGACGCCGATCTCGCGCAGCACCGCGATCGAGGCGTTGCGCATGATCTGGTATTCCTTGTCGGTCAGCGTCTGCGCCGGCGCGACCGTGATCGAGTCGCCGGTGTGCACGCCCATCGGGTCGAGGTTTTCGATCGAGCAGATGATGATGCAGTTGTCGGCCCTGTCGCGCACGACTTCCATCTCGTACTCTTTCCAGCCCAGCAGCGACTCTTCGATCAGCAGTTCGTTGGTGGGCGAAGCTTCCAGGCCGCGCTTGCAGATGGCCTCGAATTCTTCCTCGTTGTAGGCGATGCCGCCGCCGGTGCCGCCCATCGTGAAGGATGGCCGGATGATGGTCGGGAAGCCGAGTTCGCGCTGCACGGTGCGTGCTTCGTCCATCGAGTGCGCCACGCCCGAGCGCGCCGAACCCAGGCCGATCTTCGTCATCGCGTCCTTGAACTTGGAACGGTCCTCGGCCTTGTCGATCGCTTCCGGCGAGGCGCCGATCAGCTCGACCTTGTACTTGTCGAGGATGCCGTGGCGGTGCAGGTCGAGCGCGCAGTTCAGCGCGGTCTGGCCGCCCATGGTCGGCAGGATCGCGTCCGGACGCTCCTTGTCGATGATACGTTCGACGACCTTCCAGGTGATCGGCTCGATGTAGGTAACATCGGCCATCTCCGGGTCGGTCATGATGGTGGCGGGGTTGCTGTTGACCAGGATGACTTTATAACCCTCGTCGCGCAGGGCCTTGCAGGCCTGCGCGCCCGAGTAATCGAATTCCGCGGCCTGGCCGATGATGATCGGGCCGGCGCCGATGATCAGGATGCTTTTGATATCACTACGCTTTGGCATTTAGTTCTTCTCCTGCGCTTGCATCAAACCGATGAAGCGGTCAAACAGATAGGCGACGTCGGTCGGGCCAGGGGACGCTTCCGGGTGGCCCTGGAAGCAGAAGGCGGGTTTGTCGGTGCGGGCAAAGCCCTGCAGCGAACCGTCGAACAGCGACACGTGGGTGACGCGGCAGTTGCCTGGGAGCGTTTCCGGGTCGACCGCGAAACCGTGGTTCTGCGACGTGATCAGCACCTTCCTCGAGTCGAGGTCCTGGACCGGGTGGTTGGCACCGTGGTGGCCGAACTTCATCTTCATCGTCTTCGCGCCGGAAGCGAGTGCCATGATCTGGTGGCCGAGGCAGATGCCGAAGGTCGGGATGCCCTTCTCGATCAGTTCGGCGGTGGCGCGGATGGCATAGTCGCAGGGTTCCGGGTCGCCCGGGCCGTTGGCCAGGAAAATACCGTCGGGATTCAGGGCCAGCGCGTCCTGCGCGGTCGACTCGGCCGGCAGCACGGTGACCTTGCAGCCGCGCTCGGCCAGCATGCGCAGGATGTTGCGCTTGACGCCGTAGTCAAAGGCGACGACGTGGTATTGGGGATTGTCCTGCTTGCCGAAGCCCTCGCCGAGCTTCCACTCGGTTTCGGTGAAGACGTACGGCTCTTTCACCGACACGACCTTGGCCAGGTCCATGCCCGACAGGCCGGGGAAGGAGCGCGCCAGTTCGAGCGCCTGGATTTCCGACGGCTGGTTGCCTTGCGTGCCGGTCAGGATGGCGCCGCTCTGGGCGCCCTTCTCGCGCAGCAGGCGGGTCAGTTTGCGGGTATCGATGCCGGCGATTGCCACGACATTTTCGGCCTTCAGGTAGTCCGACAGCGACTGCGTGGAACGGAAATTCGATGCCAGCAGCGGCAGGTCGCGAATGATCAGGCCGGCGGCGTGAACTTTCGACGCTTCGACGTCGGCGGCGTTGACGCCGTAGTTGCCGATGTGCGGGTACGTCAGCGTGACGATCTGACGCGAGTAGCTGGGGTCGGTCAGGATTTCCTGGTAGCCGGTAATGGCGGTATTGAAGACCACTTCACCGGTCGTGTGACCGGCGGCGCCAATCGAAATTCCTCGAAAAATCGTTCCGTCTGCGAGAGCCAGGATGGCCGGGACGGTTGGGCCAGAAAAAAATGGCGGCAAGGGTAACTCCCAATAAAGTTACCGTAGCTGCGCCACGTCAGACCGGCATCCAAATCCTGCAGGCGAATGGAGCGTGCCCGAGGGTGGAAGTCGCTTTTGAATGAGGAATGGAGGGTAGGCGCTACGGCAAGTAAGTGAATGGTTAAACCCCTCAATTATAGCGCCGCTTGGCCAATCCGGCAATCCGTCGCCGACGCGATTCCGGGCGAAATCGCGATTTTTACTTACAGATGAGCTGCGTTTTTCTGCGATTCAACACAGCGTAGGGTAGGCGGCTCGACCGGTCTGGCGATGCGGACGCGGCGTGTGCGCCGCCTACGCGTGCAACCCAGGCCTGCGCTACCGCCACGTGTCACGACGCCGCAAGCGCGCAGCGGCAGACCGCCCGGCACATCGTCAGCCGCTTGAACGCGTAGGCGGCGCATACGCCACATCCACGCACGCAGCACGGCCGAGCCGCCTACCCTACGCGAAGCAAGCGCCCGCTCAGGCGTTGCCCAGCAGCGCGGCGATGCCCGCCTTCGCCACCTGCGCATCCTCGTTCGACTTCACGCCGGACACGCCGACCGCGCCGATCACATGACCGTCAACGACCACGGGCACGCCGCCCTCGAGCATGCCCTCGATCTCCGGCGCCGACAGGAAAGACACGCGGCCGTTGTTGATCACGTCTTCGTACACTTTGGACTCGCGGCGGCCGAGCGCGGCCGTCTTCGCCTTGGCGGGCGCGATGTGGCTTGATACCGGCGGGGCGCCGTCCAGGCGCTGCAGCCACAGCAGGTGGCCGCCGTCGTCGACGATGGCAAAGGTGATGGCCCAGCCATTCGTCAGGGCTTCGGCTTCGCTTGCCGCGGCGATGATCTTCACGTCGTCCAGGGTCAGCATCGGCTTGGTTTTCATCGGTCTCTCTTCCTTATGGTTGTTGTTGTTTGGCCTTCAGCTTGGCCTTGATTTGCGGCATCACCGCAGCGGCCGCCTGTTCCCCGGCGAGGATCGCCAGGTTGCGGCCATTGAAGTCGGCGCTGCCCATCTTGCCCAGCGCCGGGGTGATGACGATGTCGGCATCCTTGAGTTCGAAGTGGTTCAGGCGCTGGCCCATGATGCTGAAGGTCTGCATCAGCACGTCAAGCGAGCTGACCGTGGCCTGGGTGTCGGCCTGGGTCGAGATGTTCACGGCGATCACGAAGTCGGCGCCCATCTTCTCGCGCGTGAACTTCACGGGCACCGGGGCCACCAGGCCGCCGTCGACATAGGTCTTGTTGCCGATCCTGACGGGCTGGAAGACCGAGGGCACGGCGGACGATGCACGTACGGCCATGCCGGTATTACCCTTGTCGAACATGACGGCTTCGCCGGTCTTCAGGTCGGTGACCACCGCCCCAAAACGCTTCGGCAGCTTTTCCATCGGCCGGTTGTTCACCGCCTTGTTGACATAGTTCTGCAGCGCCTCGCCCTTGAGCAGGCCCGGCGACTTCGAAAACAGCGGCATGGCCCAGTCCGAGATCGTCGCCTCGTCCATGCCCATGGCCGTCTTCTGCAGCTCGAAGCCGCTATAGCCTGCCGCGTACAGGGCGCCGACCACGGAACCGGCACTGGTGCCGACAACGATCTCGGGCACGATGCCCTGCGCTTCCAGCGCCTTGATCACGCCGATATGGGCAAAGCCGCGCGCGGCGCCGCCACCCAGGGCCAGGCCGATGCGGATCTTCTTCGGTGGCGGCGGCGGCGCCTGGACGGCGACCGGGACGGGAGGGGGCGGCGGGGTGCTGCCGCAGGCGGTCAGCAGCAGCGCGCCGAGAGCAATGAGGGAGGTGCGTCGAGAGAGCATGGAGGGCAGGTAGCGGGGTCGAGAAAGACAATTCCCGATTGTACCGCGCATCGATGCAGACTGGATGAGGCGGGGCTTAGGGTGCGGCTGGCGGTACCTTGAGGTTCGCTGGCTGGACGGTGGCTGCATTGTACGGATGGTGCGCATCTTGCATCGGGCGTACCTGAGCGAGGCAGCGCTGGTGGACTGGCCGGCAAAGCCGGCGTAATGTAGGGTGGACTCCTTTCGTGCGGTCGTACCCGTGCATGCCGCACCGCCCCTTGTGGTGCGAGCGCCGCGTGCCGGGTCGACTCTCCACGGGTCAAACGCCGTACCGCGTGGGCGGAGCCCACCCTACGGTGCGCGGCGGGCGAAGGCATGTGCCCCCCGGGGCGGCTTGCGTAGGTGGGCAGTACCCTCGCGAGGCTGAGCTGGTGGGTTAGAAACGTAGGGTGGGCTCTGCCCACGCGGTCGTACCCATGCATGCCGCACCGCCCCTTGTGATGCGAACGCCGCGTGCCGAGCTCGACTCTCCACTGGTCAAACGCCGTACCGCGTGGGCGGAGCCCACCCTACGGTGCGCGGCGGCCGCGGTGTGCGGATGCTGTGCGGTACCTGAATACAGTGGCTCCGGTCGATTCGTCCGCAAAGCCGGCGAAACGTAGGGTGGGCTCTGCCCACGCGGTCGTACCCATGCATGCCGCACCGCCCCTCATGGTGCGAACGCAGCGTGCCGGGTCGACTCTCCACTGGTCAAACGCCGTACCGCGTGGGCGGAGCCCACCCTACGGTGCGCGGCGGGCGCGGTGTGCGGATGCTGTGCGATACCTGAATACAGTGGGTCCGGTCGATTCGTCCGCAAAGCCGGCGAAACGTAGGGTGGGCTCCGCCCACGCGGTCGTACTCATGCATGCCGCACCGCCCCTTGTGGTGCGAACGCCGCGTGCCGAGCTCGACTCTCCACTGGTCAAACGCCGTACCGCGTGGGCGGAGCCCACCCTACGGTGCGCGGCGGGCGGAGGCATGTGGCCCCCGGGGCAGCTTGCGTAGGTGGGCAGTCGTACCCATGCATAGCGCACCGCCCCTCGTGGTGCGAACGCCGCGTGCCGGGTCGACTCTCCACTGGTCAAGCGCCCTACCGCGTGGGCGGAGCCCACCCTACGGTGCGCGGCGGTATTGGCTACGGCCGCCGTGCCGTTTGCATCGCAGGGCGTCCGGTCCTAGCCAGGCAGGGAGGTGTTGGGCAAGGACACGGTGAAGGTACTGCCCTCCCCCGGCACGGAGCTGATGTTCAGGCGCCCGCCGTGCCGCAGCAGCACGTGCTTGACGATGGCCAGGCCCAGGCCCGTGCCCTGCGTCTCGCGCGAACGGCTCTTGTCGACGCGGTAGAAGCGCTCGGTCAGGCGCGCAATGTGCTGGGGGTCGATGCCGATGCCGCTGTCGCATACGGAAAACTGCAGGTCGCCCGCACCGCGCCGCCACGACAGCGCGATGGTGCCGCCACCCGGCGAATAGCGCACCGCGTTCGAGGCCAGGTTGGCAAAGGCGCTGCGCAGCTCTTCCATGCTGCCCATCACGTCCGGGCCGTCGACCGTTACCTCGATCCGGTGGCGGCCGTTCGACAGCGCCCGTGCCTCGGCAGCCACCGATTCCACCAGCGCCGCCACGTCCACGCGCTCGCGCCGCAGCGGGAATTCGTCGGACTCCAGGCGCGACAGGGTCAGCATGTCTTCGATCAGGCGCTGCATGCGCTCGCCCTGCTCGGTCATCAGTTTCAGGTGCGCTTCACGGGTGGCGGCATCCATGCACGGGTCGGACATGGCGATCTCGAGGAAGCCGACGATGACCGTCAGCGGCGTGCGCAATTCATGCGAGGCGTTGGCAATGAAGTCGCGCCGCATCGCCTCGATACGCTCGGTATCGGTGGCATCGTGGGTGACGAGGATCTGGCGCCGGTTTTCAAAAGGGATGATGCGGCATTCGATCTTGCGGCCGCGCAGCGACAGCGTGAGCGGCTGCTCGTAGCGTCCCAGGATGATGTAGTCGATGAAGTCCGGATGGCGCACCAGGTTGGTCACGCGCAGGCCCTTGTCGCGCTCGAGCGTGAGGTTCAGGTGGCGCTCGGCCGCCGGGTTGCACCACTCCAGGAAAAGCACATCGTCCATGATGGCCACGCCCTCCGGCAACAGGCTCATGGCCTGGCGGAAGCGCGCCAGCCATTCGGCCAGCTCCGCCTGGTGGCGCTCGTCCTCGCGGCGCAGGCGGTAGAGGCGCGCGAACACGTCCGTCCAGGCACCCCAGCCGTCCGGCAGGCGTCCGCTGTGCGGGTCGTTCAGCCACTCGCCCAGCCGGTACAGGTAGGTCAGCTGCACGAACAGCGCGGCAACCGCACCGGCCAGCGCCAGCGCCAGCGCCGCGACCGGTCCGGCCATCCACCACACCACGCCGGCGGCAACGAAGATGGAGGCCAGGCGCAACAGCGCCGGCACCCAGAACAGCAGTTTGGGATTCATGCGGCCTTCAAGGAAGTGAATCGTCGATTATTTTTCCGACAGCATATACCCGACGCTGCGCACCGTGCGGATCAGCCCTTCGGCGCCCTTCAAGGCCTTCCGCAGGCGCAGCACGTGTACGTCCACCGTGCGCTCCTCGATGACGGCGTGGTCGCCCCAGACCTTGTCGAGCAGCTGGGCGCGCGAGAACACGCGCTCGCGGTGGGCCAGCAGGAATTTGAGCAGCTTGTATTCGGCATTGCCGATGTCGACCTGCTGGCCCTCGATGCTGACCGTGCAGCTGGCCGGGTCGAGCAGGACAGCCCCCGCGCGCAGCGGCGCCTCGGCCAGGTGCGGGCTCTTGCGGCGCAGCAGGGCGCGCGAACGGGCCAGCAGTTCGCGTGGCGAGAACGGTTTCGTCACATAGTCGTCCGCGCCCGTGTTCAGGCCAGCCAGCTTGTCTTCTTCCATGCTCTTTGCCGTCAGCATGATGACGGGGATGTCCTGGAAGTCGCGGTCGGCGCGCAGCCGTGCCAGGAGGCGCAGGCCGCTCTGGTCTGGCAGCATCCAGTCGAGCAGCAGCAGGTCCGGCTTGCCGCGGCTGATGCTGTCCCAGGCCGCGCCCGTCGTGCCGACCGAGGAGATGCTCCAGCCGGCTTCGCGCAGCGAATAGCTCACCAGTTCGACGATGGCCGGTTCGTCTTCGACCACCAGTACGCGCGTGCTTCCCATGTTCAGCCTTCCTGGACGACGGGTTTGCTGTGGCGGATGTCCCGTCCCTCGACCACGTAGATCACGTACTCGGCGATGTTCTTCGCATGGTCGCCGATGCGTTCGATGGCCTTGGCCACCCACAGCGTGTCGAGCGCCGAGGAAATCGTGCGCGGGTCTTCCATCATGAAGGTGATCAGGTTGCGCAGGATGGTGCGGAACTCGTGGTCGATGATTTCGTCGCCGGCGATGATGCGCATGGCCTGCTTGCCGTCCAGGCGCGCAAAGGCGTCGAGCGCGTCGTGCAGCAGTTCAGAGGTGTCCTTGCCGATGCTGCGGATGGTGTCGTAGTGGGCAAAACCGGTCACGCCGCGCGCATGCAGGCTTTTCGCGGTGCGCGCAATCTTGCTTGCCTCGTCGCCGATGCGTTCGAGGTCGGTGATCACCTTGATGGTCGCCATGATGGTGCGCAGGTCGTTCGCCGCCGGCTGGCGCTTGACGATCAGGTGGCTGCAGGCGTCGTCGAGCTGCACTTCCAGCCCGTTCACGGCCGCGTCCTCGGCCATCACGTGGTCCGCCTGCGCGATATCTCCCACGCGGAAGCAGTGCAGCGCCTCCTCGAACTGGGTTTCCACCATGCCGCCCATGAGCAGCACCTTGGAGCGGATCGCTTCGAGTTCCTGGTCGTATTGTTTGCTTGAGTGTTCACCGATCATTACTGCTCTCCCTGTTCTTCTTTTCCGTATTAACCGAAGCGGCCGGTGATGTAATCCTGGGTCTCTTTTTTAGCCGGGTTCATGAACAACTGATCCGTCTCGCCGAATTCCACCAGCTCTCCCAGGTACATATAGGCAGTGTAATCGGAACACCGGGCCGCCTGCTGCATGTTGTGGGTGACGATGGCGATCGTGTAGTCCTGTTTCAATTCGCTGATCAACTCCTCGATCTTGGCCGTCGAGATCGGGTCCAGCGCCGAGGTCGGCTCGTCCAGCAGCAGCACGTCGGGCTTGACCGCCACGCCGCGCGCGATGCACAGGCGCTGCTGCTGGCCGCCGGACAGCGACAGGCCGCTCTTGTTCAGCTTGTCCTTGGCCTCTTCCCACAACGCCGCCTTTTTCAAGGCCCATTCCACGCGCTCGTCCATCTCGCCTTTCGACAGGTTCTCGTACAGGCGCACGCCGAAGGCGATATTGTCGTAGATCGACATCGGGAACGGGGTCGGCTTCTGGAATACCATGCCGATTTTCGCGCGCAGCATGTTCACGTCGACGCCCGGCTCGAGGATGTTGCGCTCGCGGTAGACGATCGATCCTTCCGCGCGCTGGCCCGGGTACAGGTCGTACATGCGGTTCAGGGTGCGCAGCAGGGTCGACTTGCCGCAGCCCGAGGGGCCGATGAAGGCGGTGACCTGCTTTTCGTGGATGTCGAGCGAGACTTTCTTGAGGCTCTGCGTCTTCCCGTAGTAGAAGTCGAGGTTGGCGATCGCTATGGTCTTGGTCTTCGCTTGCGCTGCCGGGGCAGCCTGCATGGAGTGGATCATGGTGGTTTTCACATTTCGTCGGGAATCAACGCGGCGTCTTCTGGGTGAAGACGGTCCGCGACAGGATGTTCAGCAGCAGCACGGCGAAGGTCACCAGGAGTGCCGCGCCCCAGGCCAGCGCGCGCCAGTCGTCGTAGGGGCTCATGGCGAACTGCGCGATCACGATCGGCAGGTTGGCCAGTGGCGCGTTCATGTCGGTGCTGTAGAACTGGTTGTTCAGGGCCGTGAACAAGAGCGGCGCGGTTTCGCCAGAGATGCGCGCCAGGGCCAGCAGGACGCCGGTGATGACGCCAGCTTTCACGGCGCGCAGGCGCACCGTCATCGCCACCTTCCAGCGCGGCGCGCCCAGGGCGAATGCCGCTTCCAGCAAATTGGTCGGTACCAGGCGCAGCATGTTGTCGGTGGTACGCACGACGACCGGAATGGCGATCAGCGCCAGCGCCAGCGAACCCGCGTAGCCCGAGAAGTGCTTGGCGTTGGCCACGTAGACGGCCCAGACGAACATGCCGATCACGATCGACGGGGCCGAGAGCATCACGTCGGTGACGAAGCGCGTGACCTGGCCGAAGCGGTTGGTGGCGCCGTACTCGGCCAGGTAGATGCCGGCCAGGATGCCGATCGGCGTGCTGACCAGGGTCGACAGGCCCACCATCATCAGGCTGCCGACGATGGCATTGCGCAGGCCACCGCCCTCGCCGCCCGGCGCCGGGGTGTCGGCGGTGAAGAGCGCGGTCGAGAGCGAGCCGAAGCCGTTGGCAACCAGGGTCCAGAGGATCCAGGCCAGGAAGGCCAGGCCCACGAGCATGGCCGCCACGGAAAGGGCCATGCCGACCCGGTGCGCCAGCAGGCGCCTGCGGTAGACGGGGTTCATGGCCGCCTTCATTTCGTACCTTCCTTGCGGGACATCCCCGCCAACATCAGTTTGGCCGCCGACAGCACGACAAAGGTGATCGCGAACAGGATCAGGGCGATGGCGAACAGCGAGGACACGTGCAGGTTCGAGGCCGCCTCGGCGAATTCGTTGGCCAGGGTCGAGGAGATCGAATTCCCGGCCGAGAACAGCGAGGGGCTCAGTTCGTGTGCATTGCCGATCACGAAAGTCACGGCCATGGTTTCGCCCAGTGCCCGCCCCAGGCCCAGCATCACGCCGCCGACGACGCCGTTGCGGGTGTAGGGCAGCACTACCTTGCGCACCACTTCCCAGCGGGTGCAGCCCAGGCCATAGGCCGATTCCTTCAGCACGGCCGGGACGATCTCGAAGACGTCGCGCATCACCGAGGCGATGAAGGGAATGATCATGATGGCCAGCACCAGGCCGGCGGTGAGGATGCCGATGCCCATGGTCGGGCCCTGGAACAGCTGGCCGATCACCGGCAGCTGGCCGACGGTCTCCTTCAGCAGCGGCTGGACGTGGTCGGCGAACAGGGGCGCGAACACGAACAGGCCCCAGATGCCGTAGATGATCGAGGGGATGCCGGCCAGCAGTTCGACGGCCGTGCCCAGCGGTCGGCGCAGCACGGCCGGGCAGATTTCGGTGAGGAAGAGCGCGATGCCAAAGCTGATCGGGAAGGCGACGACCAGGGCGATCAGCGAGGTCACGACAGTGCCCCAGATCGCGATCAGGGCGCCGAACTTGTCGTTGATGGGGTCCCACTCGACGGTGTAGATGAAGGCCGGGCCGAATTCCCTGAAGGCGGGCATGGCGCCGATGACCAGCGAGGCGATGATGCCGACCAGGGCCAGCAGGACGCTGGCGGCGAACAGCAAGGTGATCTTGTGGAAGAAGAAATCCTGGATGCGCTGCTTGCGCATGGTCTTGCGCAGGGCGGCGTACTGCAGGTCGACGGCCGGGTTCGGAGCCGGCTGGCCGATGGCGACGGGAGGGTATGCGCTCATGTGTGTTTTTGTGTGGTTCGTACTGAGAGGCCGTCGCGACTGCCGCTGCGGCGGCAGTCCCTCGTTCGTCCTGGCATCAAGCCCGGCTTACCAGATGGCCTTGCCGCCGGCATCGGTGACATGGGCGCGCCATGCATCCTGGACCAGCTTGGTGACGGCGTCGGGCATTGGCACATAGTCCAGTTCGGCGGCTGCCGCGTCGCCGTTTTTATACGCCCAGTCGAAGAACTTCAGCACTTCCTTGCCCGTGGCCGCGTTGAGCTGGGCCTTGTGCACCAGGATGTAGGAAGCGCCCGTGATCGGCCAGCTGGCCTTGCCCGGCTGGTTGGTCAGCACTACCGCGAAGCCCGGCACCCTGGCCCAGTCGGCGCTGGCGGCGGCCGCCTTGAAGGCCTCGTCGTCGGGCTGGAGGAAGGCGCCGTCCCGGTTCTGCAGCTGGGTGTGGGCCATGCGGTTTTTCTTGGCATAGGCCCACTCGACATAGCCGATGCCGCCCTTGATGCGCTGCACGTTGGCGGCCACGCCTTCGTTGCCCTTGCCGCCCACGCCGGTGGCCCACTTCACCGCGGTGCCGGCGCCAACCTTCAGCTTCCAGTCCGCGCTGGCCTGCGACAGGTAATTGGTGAACAGGAAGGTGGTGCCCGAGCTGTCGGCGCGGTGCACGACCGTGATGTCATCTGCGGGAAGTTTGACGCCCGGGTTCAGCGCGGCGATCGGCTGGGCGTTCCACCTGGTGATCCTGCCCATGAAGATATCGGCCAGCACGGCACCGGTCAGGCGCACCTGGCCCGGCGTCACGCCCGGCAGGTTCACCACCGGCACCACGCCGCCCATCACGGCCGGAAACTGGAACAGGCCGGCTTCGGCCAGTTCGGCGGCCGGCAGCGGCATGTCGGAGGCGCCGAAGTCGACGGTTTTCGCCTTGATCTGCTTGATGCCGGCGCCGGAACCGACCGACTGGTAGTTCAAGCCGTTGCCGCTGGCGGCCTTGTACATTTCCGCCCACTTGGCATAGATCGGATAGGGGAAGGTGGCGCCCGCGCCGGTGATGTTCACGGCCTGGGCGGCGGTGGCGGCCAGGGTGGCGGCAGCCACGGCAATCGAGACGAGCACTTGCTTCATTCGCATGTCAGTATCCTTTCAGGTGGTGCCGGGGGTCTCCCCGTCACGCTGCGCAGTCTACTGGCCGAATATGACAAGTTGATGACATGCCAAAAGCCGCTTTCACGATATCGATGACAGCCTGGGCGGAGCGTGTCACACACGTGTTTCGGCACGATGACGTCTCCATGACAGCACAGGCGCAGCCCGCGTACGGCTGTCACATGATCGATGCCGTCCATACAGGATTGCCCTACGCATTCACGCGCAAATTTCGGTGCCCGGCCTGCTTGTAAAGTCTCTGCAGGCTGCTATGCTCAAAGCGTGTTCACTGCCAAGGAGGGAATGCTGAAGAGCGTTTTGTTTCTATGTTTAATATGTTTGTCTTCGCAATATTAACGGGCATGGTTGGCCTGATCGCCTACGAAATCATCCAGGAAGTCGGCGGCAGCGCTGGTACCCTGCACGACCGCTATCACGAATAGTGACATGCCCGATCTTCGGGCAGCCATCAACAAAGCGGCGAGGCCCACAGGGCGCTCGCCGCTTTCGTTTTCCGGCGCTCCGGTGTCGCGGTCCGGCCCGCGGGTGGATGGCACCGCGCCTATTCTTAACTTCAGGAAACCGTGTTGAGCATGCTCAACGCAAGGCGGTTTCGCACGAACTGTGCGCCGGGCGCGTACCAAGCTGAGCGCTCACTTCCGTGGAGCTCGCCATGAAGAAGCATTTGCTTGCAGCACCCGTGTTTGCCCTGTTGTCCCTCGCGTCGCAGCCCAGCCGCAAGGGAGCGACGCCAGGCCGCCCGCGCTCAAGCTGCGGCTGCCGCTGCGCCGGCTGTTCACACCCGAGCCGGCGCAAGAGCGCATGCTCGTCTCGCCCAGGGCCTCGGGCAACGACGGTACCGCGCCCTACACCAGCAGCCGGGTGTTCCCGATCTTCGCGGGCATCAGCGCGCCCTACTCCGCCGACCGCGCCTGGCCCTACATCACCGCGGGCAAGCTCTTCTTCACCGTCAATGGCACGCCGCGCTTCTGCTCGGCCTCGGTGATCCAGCGCCGCATCGTCGTCACCGCCGGGCACTGCGTGCACAGCGGCACCGCCGCCGGCTTCTATCGGGACTGGCTGTTCGTGCCCGCCTTCCGCGACGGGAATGCGCCCCTGCTCACCTGGCGCTGGCGCGCCGCGATCGTGACGGCCACCTGGGCCACCAGCAACGGCTACCTGCCGAACCCGGCGGACTACGCGATGATCGAATTCGGCGACCAGGCCCTTGGCGGCGCGGTCCGCGCGCTCGGCGACGTGACCGGCTGGCTCGGCTGGCAGACCCTCAGCCTGAACCTGAACCATACGACCAAGCTCGGCTACGCGGGCAATCTCGACGGCGGCCAGAAAATGCAGCAGATCACGAGTGCCGACGTCGGCGCGACCGTCGAGAACAATGTGGTGTCCGGCTCGGATGGGAAAGACGGCTTCGATGGCGCGCCCTGGATCCAGAACTTCCAGGTCCTGCAGGCGGGCGGTGGCGCCGGCGCCAACAACGGCTCGAACCGGGTGGTGGGCGTGGTATCGCGCTTCTATGCGCCGGGCCCGTTCAAGGTCCAGGCGCAAAGCTCGCCGGAACCCGATGGCCGCTGGGTCGACCTCTTCAATGCTTCCTGCGCCAGGACGCCGGATAACTGCAGGTAGACCCGCAGCCCACGGCGCGCTGCAACGGGAATTCGCTCGGCCCTAACGCAGGAAGCGCGACAGCGCCGTCGTCGCGCCCATGTCCAGGTTGACGAACTGGAAGCCGATCTTGAAATCGCCGCCGCTGAGGATGCAGTACTGCACCCGCGCGCGGGTATTGATCGGCACGAGCTGACCCTCGACCAGCAGGTCGAAGCGTACCTGCGCCGTCTGGCCGGCCGCCATCGGCCCCGGCAGGCTGATGCTCACCCCACCCTCATTGAGGTCGCTGGTGCGCCCCATGACGGGCGCCGCTCCCTCGGCCGCCACCATGGCACGGGTCTTCATTACCTTGCGCGCTGACTGCCGCTGATCTGTTTGCACGTTTCCCAACCCATGTGTAAGAGGAGGCGCAATTATATGCAAGAACGATGATGCCGGCAGGACATGGTCTGTTATCTGAACGGTGGCATAAAACCTACAAGCCCTTCCTGATGATTGCACCTTGCATGGAATCAACCTAGAATCCATGTTTCCACAGTGCAATTTCAGATGCCTGGCCGGTGTGGCTCACCGCAGCGCGGGGCAGCTTGATGCGCCCTGATACCGCCCCTGCCGCCTGCCCGCCGTCGAATGAAATGACCCACGATGAACTCCCTGGTCCCCCATCCTGGCCACCGCGCCGCCCAAGCCTCCTCGAGCGAGTCTCCATGACCGCCTGGTCCGTTCCCGACTTCGGCCGCCGCGATCTCGCCGGTGCCAGCCAGCACCCGGGTCCGCTCGGCTTCCTGCGCAAGCACCTGGCGGGCGACTATTCCCTGCCGCGCACCTACTGGCTGCACCTCTACTTCGGCAACAAGATCTTCGAGACGGGTAGCTCCGTCCTGCTCGACACGGTGATGGAAGACGCCCCGGCGCGCTACAGCTCGGCGGCGGCCGTCCTCGTCATCCTGCTCTGGTATCCGTTCTGGGCCTTCATGGCGCGCGGCGCCTGGGTCTCGGCCGGCAAGCATGCGGCGCGCGGCGGCTCGAGCGGCTGGGCGGCGGCGGCCAGGGTCGCGGTCGTCCTCGGCCTCGTGTTCCAGCTGTTCAGCGTTCCCGAATCGCTGCGCAACCTGCGCGACCACTGGAGCCAGACGGGCGGCCAGCAGCCCGGGCCGGCGCCCTCCTTCTTCCTGTCGACTGATGGCAGGACCCTGAGCCTGCACGGCGGGATCAACGACGGCATTGCCGCCCAGCTCGAAGCAGCGCTGGCGCGTGCGCCCGTGGTGACGACGCTGATGCTCGCTTCCAATGGCGGCTGGACCTACGAGGGGCAAAAGCTGGGCAGGCTGATCGCGGCGCGCGGCCTGAACACGCACGTGGAGACCGAATGCAGCTCGGCCTGCACGCTGGCGTACCTGGCCGGCAAAGTGCGCAGCGCGCGCGAGGGCGCCCACCGGGCTTTCACAGTTTCGGCCCAGGCGACCGCAAGGCCGCCGCGGTGGCGGTGCGCAAGGCCTACGGCAAGCTGGGCATGACCGAGGCCTTCATCTACCGGATCAACCAGACGGCGCCCGAAAACATGTGGTATCCCGATGCCGATGCCCTGTTCCAGCATGGTGTGCTGACCCAGGCGCAGGGCGAGGCCGTGCCGCGCATGCCGGGGCCGTTCACAAGCTGTAGCCCGCCAGCGCCTGCTGGCGCCGGCCGGCTTCAATCGAGTTCGCGCAGCTTGGTGAAGGCCTGGTCGATCCGTTCGACCGCGATGATGGTCATGCCTTCGATCTTGCCCTTCGGCGCATTCCCTTTCGGGACGAGCGCGATCGAGAAACCCAGTTTCGCCGCTTCCTTCAGGGCGCTCCTGGCCGCGCGGGGCGGGACGGATCTCGCCGGCCAGGCCGACTTCGCCGAACACGACCAGCCCGCGCGGGAGCGGCTTGTTGCGCATCGAGGAGTTGATCGCCAATAGCACCGCCAGGTCGGCCGCCGGTTCGGCGATTTTCACGCCGCCCACCGCGTTGATGAAGACGTCCTGGTCGAAAGCGGCGATGCCCGCGTGGCGGTGCAGCACGGCCAGCAGCATGGCGAGGCGGTTCTGCTCCAGGCCCACCGACAGGCGGCGGGCATTGGGCAGGTGGCTGGCGTCGACCAGCGCCTGGATCTCCACCAGCAGCGGGCGCGTACCCTCCTGCGTGACCATCACGCAGGAGCCGGGCACCTGGTTGTCGTGCTGCGACAGGAACAGGGCGGACGGGTTCGACACGCCCTTCAAGCCCTTCTCCGTCATGGCGAACACGCCCAGTTCATTCACCGCGCCGAAGCGGTTCTTGATCGCCCGCACCAGGCGGAAGCTCGACTGGGTATCGCCCTCGAAGTACAGCACCGTGTCGACGATGTGCTCGAGCACGCGCGGGCCGGCCAGTGCGCCCTCCTTCGTCACGTGGCCGACCAGGATGATCGTCACGCCCGTCTGCTTGGCCACGCGCGTCAGTTGCGCCGCGCATTCGCGCACCTGCGACACCGAACCCGGGGCGGCCGTCAGCGCGTCCGAATACAGGGTCTGGATCGAGTCGATGACGGCCACTTCGGGCTTCAGGTCCGCCAGGGTCCCCAGGATTTTCTCGAGCTGGATTTCGGCTTGCAGCTTCAGGTCTTTCGCTTCCACCTGCAGACGGCGCGCACGCAGCGCGATCTGGGCACCGGATTCCTCGCCGCTCACATATAAAGTGCTGCGTGTGGCGGCCAGGTTGGCCAGGGCCTGCAGCAGCAGGGTCGACTTGCCGATGCCGGGGTCGCCGCCGATCAGCACGACGCCGCCGGCCACCAGGCCGCCGCCCAGTACGCGGTCGAATTCCTCGATGCCGGTGCCGAAGCGCGGCACGTCGACGGCCTCGATGTCGGCGAGCGACAGCACCGGCGCCGTCTGTGCCAGCGCCTTGTGGTTCACGGTCTGCGACATGCGGTTCACGCCGGCCGTTTCGACCGTTTGCTCGACCATCGTGTTCCAGGCCTTGCAGTCGGCGCACTGGCCGGTCCAGCGGCTGGACACGCTGCCGCACTCGCTGCAGACGAACTGGGTCTTTGCCTTAGCCATTCGTTCCCAACCTTCCTTCCAGGACGCGCACCCGCGGCGCGAGCGCGCACATCAATTCATAGCCGATGGTGCCGGCGGCACTTGCCACCTCGTCGATCGGCAGGCCATCGCCCCAGAGGGTCACCTTGCTGCCCACGCGCGCGTTGCGCACGGGCGTCAGGTCCACCGTCATCATGTCCATCGACACGCGCCCGACCACCGAGGTGCGCACGCCGTCGACGATGACGGGCGTGCCGTGCGGCGCATGGCGCGGGTAGCCGTCGGCATAGCCGCAGGCCACCACGCCCACCTGCATCGGCTTGCTTGCCTCGAAGCGGCTGCCATAGCCGACGGTGTCGCCGGCAACCAGGTTCTGGATCGCGATGATTTCCGAGGACAGCGTCATGGTCGGGCGCAGGCCGTAATCATGCGCGGTGCGTCCGCCGCCCGGGGTGCCGCCATACAGCATGACGCCGGGGCGCACCCAGTCGTTGTGCAGTTCCGCCTGCAGCTCGGCCTGGTGCAGCACGCCGCCGGAATTCGACAGGCTGCGCTCGCCGTCCAGCCCCTGCGCGCCCTGCTGGAAGCGGCGCACCTGTTCGGCAATGGCCAGGCGCGGGTGTTCCAGTTCGTCGGCATTGGCAAAATGGGTCATCAGGGTGATGTGGCGGATGCCCGGGATGGCGCGCAGGCGCTTGTAGGCGGCGGCATAGTCCTCGGGCCTGAAGCCGAGCCGGTTCATGCCGGTGTTCATCTTCAGGTGGACGTCGATCGGGCGGTAGAGCTGGGTATATTCCAGCATCTTGATCTGCTCGATGCAATGCACGGTGCTGTTGATATTGTGCTCGGCCAGCAGCGAGACGTCGCTGGCGTCGAAGATCCCCTCGAGCAGCAGGATCGGCTTGATCCAGCCGAGTTCGCGCAGGCGCAGCGCGTTTTCGGTCTCGATCAGGGCCAGGCCGTCGGCCAGCACGAAGCCCTTCATGCCCCGTTCCAGGCCGTGGCCGTAGGCGTTGGCCTTGACGACGGCCCAGGCCTTGGCGTCGGGCGCGCAGGCGCGGGCGCGGGCGAGGTTATGCTGCATCGAATCGAGATGGATGGTGGCGCTGAGCGGGCGTGGCATGGGCGATAGATGAAGACGAAGGACGAAGACGAAAGGGAGGAAAAACGCGATTAGGCGAAAGGCTCTATTTTACCAAGCGGGGCCTTTCCTTGCGCTGGCGCCGCGCGCCGCCCCCCGATGGCCGATATGGCCAGCATTCCCCGGTGCGCGCGTTCGCATGCCCCCGCTACTGGCCACGATTGGCGTGGTCCGCCGGGCGTCCGTCCGGGGGCGGCGAGGTTCCGCTTCTTTGGGCGGGCGACCCTTTCATGGTATAAAGCAACCCACACTTGTTTTCCGACCTATCGAATGAATCGTGGTTTCTACACCATCATGGCGGCGCAGTTTTTCTCGTCGCTGGCAGACAATGCGCTGCTGTTCGTAGCCATTGACGTGCTGGTGAGGATGAGCGCCCCGGCTTCGCTGACGCCGCTCCTGAAGCTGTCATTCGTGCTGTTCTACGTGCTGCTGGCCGCATTCGTCGGCGCCTTTGCCGATTCGCTGCCGAAAGGCCGCGTCATGTTCATCGCCAACCTGATCAAGATCTTCGGTTGCGCCCTGATGTTCCTGACCGTGCACCCGCTGGTGGCCTATGCCGTCGTCGGCTTCGGCGCCGCCGTGTATTCGCCGGCGAAGTACGGCATCCTGACCGAACTGCTGCCGCCGGAAAAACTCGTCGCCGCCAACGGCTGGATCGAAGGCCTGACCGTGATGTCGATCATCTTCGGCACCGTGATGGGCGGCGCGCTGGTGAGCGAACAGGGGTCAAGCCTGCTGCTCGGCTTCGACTTCCCCCTCATCGACACCGGCGTGGACAGCATCAGCGAAGCGGCGATGGCGGTTGTCGCCGGGATCTACCTGCTGGCCACCCTGTTCAACCTGCGCATTCCCGACACCGGCGCCCGCTACGAGCACCAGGAACGCAATCCGATGAAGCTGATTGGCGACTTCGCCAACTGCTCGGCGACGCTGTGGAAGGACAAGCTGGGCCAGATTTCGCTGGCCGTGACGACCCTGTTCTGGGGCGCTGGCGCGACCCTGCAGCTGATCGTGCTGAAATGGGCCGAGCGCTCCCTGCACATGCCGCTCGACAAGGCGACCAGCCTGATCGGCGTGGTCGCGATCGGCGTGGCGATCGGTGCGGCGCTGGCCGCCCACGTCGTGCCCCTGAAAAAGTCGCTGACGGTCATCCCGATGGGCATCTTCATGGGCCTGGTCGTGACGATCATGGTGTTCGTCCATGACGTGATCATCGCCTACCCGCTGCTGGCCCTGATCGGCTTCCTGTCTGGGTTCTTCGTGGTGCCGATGAACGCGCTGCTGCAGCACCGCGGCCACGTCCTGATGAGCGCCGGGCATTCGATCGCGGTACAGAACTTCAACGAAAACCTGTCGATCCTGACCATGCTCGCCCTGTACGCGATCATGATCACGCTGAACCTGAACCTGGACGTGATCATCGTCCTGTTCGGCCTGTCGATCGCCGGCGTCACCACCCTCATCCTGCGCCTGCACCTGCGCAACCAGAAGCAGCACGATTCGCTGGCGCTGATTGGGGAACACAAGCACTGAGCCGCGGGTATGCCACCCGTAGGGTGCGCGGGGCCGCCGAGGCACCCCGTGCGCACGCGGTACGGACGTATGCAAACGGCTAGGTGCGGTGAGGTGTCGCTCGCCGGCCCAAAACCCGGTCACTTGATCCACGAGCCAAGGGGTGGATATGCCGCGGAGCGGGTCGTTGCGGCATGCGGCTTTGGTTAGGGTCGTAACGCGTGGGCACGGGGGCCACCCTACGGTGGCAAACGATATTTGCAATTATTGCAATTTTACCAAACAATATTTCGCGTCGTATCCTGCGCGCGCCGCGCCTCGGCACGCGCGCGCCAGTCGTTCGGCACGATGAAACCGCGCTCGACCTCTTCCACGCATCCCGGCTCTGCGCGCACGCTTGCTACCAGCACGGGCGACGGCGAGCTCTCGAACCGCGCCTCCAGCTCCGCATGCAGCTGGGCGCGGTTCAGTATCGCATCCGCCTGCGCCGCACGAAACGGCGCCAGCCATTGCAGCTTCGGCAGGACGAGAAAGGCATCGGCGCCGAGTGTGTCGAGCTCCTCGAGCGCGCACCAGAAGCCGCGGCAGTGGCCGGCGGTGACGCCGCTCATCGCCGGCCAGCTGCCGGCCGGATAAAACAGCCAGCCTTTCACGAGTGCGCGAGCACGTACCACCGGCCGCGGCAACAGCGCCTGCGCCGCCGGATGCGCGCCCAGCTCCAGCTGGCGCTCAAAAATCTTGCGCATCTTCGCGCCCAGGCTGTCGGCCAGGTTCGGGCCGACCAGCGCATCGAAACGGTCGCCGGCCTCGCCCTGCAGCAGATAGAACTTGGTGGCGAACTCGATGTGCTCGGCGCCATCCGGTCCGGCATCGAGCAGGAAGTCGAACTCGCCGACGGTGTCGTTGCGGCTGGCGCGGATCTGCAGGCCGTGCGCCAGCAGCCTGCCCTGCTGCTGGAAGTAGAAGGCCATCAGCTTTTCGGCGTACAGGCCGAGGCGCGTGTAGACGCGGGGCCCGAGCGCGGCATCGAGTTCGGCCGGGTCGTGATCGAGCGCGCGCAGCCGGGCATCGACCTCAGGCGTCACCGGGCCGGTGGTCGCGATGCGGCCCTGCCAGTGCGGCGCATCGGCATCGAGCAGGTCGGGAGAATCGAGCAGCCAGGCCAGGGCGCGCACCCCGCGCGCCGCAGGTGGGACCAGCGGCGGTGAAAACCTTCCTGGTAGCTAGCGGCCGCGTCGCGCATGGGCAGCTCGCGCCCGGCACAGGTCCGCCCAGGCCAGGGCCTTGTCGGCGCCGCGGCGCAGCAGTTCGCCCGGGTGCAGTGTGGCCACGAGGTCGGCCCCGCCGAAGGCGTGATTGCTGCCGCGGCTGCCCGCCAGCGGTTCCTGCAGGGGCTTGCCGAGCAGGCCATTCGCGGCGATCTGGCCCGTGGTCAGCACCGTGCCCGCGCCCGTCAAGGCAAGTTCGCGCTCAAGGAAAGGCCGGCAGGCGCGCGCTTCGTCCGCCGTGGGCGCGCGGTCGCCGCCGTTGGCACTGGCCGGACGGCATTTGACCAGGTTGGTGACATACACGTCGCGCTCGCGCGTGAGGCCAACGGCGCCCAGCATATTGTCGAGGAGTTTGCCGGCGTCGCCCGCCAGCGGCTGGCCCGCCTTTTCGTCGGCGGCGGTGGAGGCGCCGGCGGCGACGAACCAGCGCGCCGTTTGCGCACCGGCGCCATACACGGGCTCGCGGCCTTCGCAGGAGCCGCAGCGCTTGCAGCGCTTGATCGCCGCGTGGAGCTCAACCCAGTCCATGGCGGCGATGGCCTCATCGCTGTCGCCCGGTTCTTCCTCCACGACGGGCGGCGCGGGCGGTACCCACGGTGCCGGTGCGGGTGCGGAGGTCATGGGAACCTCTCCCCAGGCCGGATCGCGTGGCGGCGGCGGGATGACACCGGGCTCCCAGGCCGGCGCGGGCGCCGTGGCGGGCGCCGCCTCCTGCGCGGGCGGCTCGTCCACCGCATCGGGCTCCGGCTGCCGGCGCAGGCGCCACAGGGGTCCGATACCCATCTCGGCCAGGAACAGCTCGTCGCGTTCGCTTACCTTCATACACTGCACCTCATCACGATCGCGTCCTCGCGCTTGCCCTCATGGGCTGGATAATACCCCTTGCGGCGGCCGATTTCGTCGAAGCCGAAGCGCCGGTACACATGCAGCGCGCGCTCATTGGTGGGACGCACTTCGAGCAGCACGGATTCAGCGCCCATTTCCCTTGCACGCGCGCACAGCGTCTCGAGCAGATACCGGCCCAGGCCGGTGCCATGGCGCTCGCCCGCCACCGCCACGTCGAGCAGGTGGGCTTCGTCGAGCGCATACATCAGCAGGAAGTACCCGGCCAATTTGCCTTCCGCGTCGCGCAGCAGCCAGGCATCGTAGCCGGCGTCGAGCGAATCGGCGAAGTTGGCGCGGCTCCAGGGATGGGGGAACACGCTGCACTCGAGCGCATGGACTTCGTCGACGTCGCCGGGCCCCATCGGCACGAGGGCGAGGCCGGCGGCCGGACCGGCTGCAGACGCCATCGCGATGGCCGGCTCGGTGACCTTGCTACCATTCATGCTGCGGCCTTGCCGGCCGCGGCCTCGGCCGCCTTCGCGGCATTGATCACCTGGCGCTCGGCGCTGGTATAAGCCACCTTGTTGCGCAGGTAGAGCGGCGGCTGGGCCTGGGCCGCGGGCAGGCCCTCGCCCCGGGCCAAGGCGCGTACGCCCAGCAGCGCCAGCTCGCGCGCATGCGGAACGATCGTGGCGTCGGCCTGCGCGGCAAAGGCCTTGCCTTCAAACGCTTGCGGATAAACGGCGAAACCGTTGCCGCAGGCAGCGAGCGGCCCATCCGCCGGCAGCGGCGCGACGGCTTCCGGGCTGGACAGGGTCGGACCGGCCGCGACCTGCCAGCCGCTTTCGTCGTCCAGGTAGCGGTATTGCGCCCAGTAGACCTCGTTCATGCGCGCATCCAGCACCGCCAGCACCTCGCCCGCGCCGGTGCGCGCACGGCAGGCCTCGGCCATCGCCTCCGGGGTGATGAGCGGCAGCACCGGCAGGTCGGCACCAAAGGCCAGGCCCCGGGCAACGCCGCAGGCCGTACGCACGCCGGTAAAGGACCCGGGGCCGGCGCCAAAGGCGACAGCGTCGACGTCCGCGAGCGCCAGGCCCGCTTCGCGCAGCAGTTCCTGCACCATCGGCAGCACGGATTGCGAATGGGTGCGTACGCCGTCGGATTCGCGCGAGAAGGTGGTGGCGCCATGATGCAGCGCGCAGGAGGCGAGTTCCGACGAAGTTTCGATGGCAAGGATGATAGGCATGCGCTATTTTAACCCGCCGCGGCAGGGCCGGCCATGGCCCGCGGGCTTGCCGCCACACCTCCCGTTGCTGCCGAAACCCTTTCTCCAAGGTAGAATTCGCCCATGCAAAGCCTGACCCTCGACTCCAGCAACCGCGACCAGCTCGCCGACGCCCTTGCCGCCGGCCGCTGGGTCGTCGCCTGCCTCTGCGCCGCCTGGTGCGGCACCTGCGGCTCCTACCGCGCCGCCTTCGAAGGCCTGGCCGCCCGCCATCCGGACAAGACCTTCGTTTGGATCGATGTCGAGGACGAATCCGATGTCGTCGGCGACCTGGATGTCGAGAACTTCCCTACCTTGTTAGTCCAGCGCGGCGAGACAGTCGCTTTCTTTGGCACCATGCTGCCGGACGCGCAGGTGGCTGACCGGCTGGTGCAGGCGCAGGCGGAGCTGTCGGCGCAAGAGCTGACGCGCCTGAGCCAGGCGAGCGAGGAAAGGCGTGGCTGGCAGCGGGATTGTAATTTAAGGGAGTTGTTGCAACAGGCTGAATAAGAGGCGGGCGGCGCTCTATTGCGACAACGCATCTGCTTGCAAACCTGAGGCCTGGGAAATGCATTGGCGGCGTGCTCCGGCAAAACAACTTCCGTTTATCTGCCACGTGCAACATTAAAGGCAAATGCCGGCACCGCCAAATTCATATTGGCCGTGCCGGCATTTTCAATTTGACGAACTAGTTATTGCATTTCCGCGTGCGAGCGCAAAACTGAAACCAATTCGCCGAATTTGTTTTCCGCGAATTAACGCGCGGTGGTATTGGTGGTGCGGTGATGATCGTCGTGCTTGCGGCGCAGGCCGAGGAGACCCGCCAGGCCCAGCAGGCCGAGCCAGCCGTAGTCATGGTCTTCTTCCTGCACCGGGACCGTCTGGGTCGTGGTGGTGGAGCCCGTGGTGGCAGTGTCGGCGGCCGTATTTTGAGCATGCAGCGGCAGTGCGCAGGCAGCGGTCAGCGAAACGGCGAGAATGGTTCGACCTGCAATAGCTTGTACTTTTTTCATAATTCACTCCTGGGTTATTGAACGTCGATTTTAATTAATGGCTAACCACTATCTTGCAAGCCTCTGCAAGAAGCGGATTCAACCGTGAAGCCAGTATAGACAATTCAATATGCATAGCGCGTTCGCTAGCCTTCAGGAAATAAGACACGCCCACCCCTATTTTACGAAGCGCCTGAAAGTTTCTGCCGATCGGCGCTTAGCTGTATGCCAATGTATTTCCAGACGCAGGCCGGTGCACGATCGCGCAGCCAGCCGTGTGAAGTGGGAACGGGCGAATCGCTTACCATCGAACCGACACCGCATCCGGCTACGGCGCCGGTTCATTCGACCATTCGAAGGGAGTACCGCATGCTAAAACTAGGAAACATGGACAACTCGCGCGTCGACCGCTTGGGCGCCCTCGCCGCGCACATCGTCGAACATGCGCTGGCATCGGGCCTGAGCTGGGACGAATCCATCATCGCCTTCGGCATCGCGGCGAAAGCCATTGCCGCCCAGGCCGCGGTGGAAGGCACCGGCACCCTGGACGCCTGCGTCGCGCACGCGGCCAACCGCCTGCAGTACGGCATGGACCAGGGCGCGGATGTGCTGAAGGCTTACCTGCGCTGAAATGGTTCGCCTGCCTCCAGCGCCTGCGCCAGGCTTCGGATCAGCGGGGCGAAATCGCCGTACAATCAGGCTATCCTTGAAGGAACGACAACAAGACTGGAGGAGACACGATGCAACAGAGCCTGAGCTATGTCCACGGTGGCCACGACGTCCCCCTCATCGGCCAGACGATCGGCCCCTTCCTGGCCGACATCGCCGCCCGCCATGGGGACAACGAGGCGCTGGTGGTGCCGCACCAGGGCGTGCGCTGGACTTACCGCGAATTCGACGAGCGCGTCACGCGCCTGGCGGCCGGCCTGCTGGCGCTTGGCCTGCAGCCGGGCGAGCGCATCGGCATCTGGTCGCAGAACTGCGCCGAATGGGTGCTGGTGCAGTTCGCCACCGCGCGCGCCGGCCTCATCCTCGTCAACATCAACCCGGCCTACCGCCGCTCCGAACTCGAGTACGTGCTGGAGAAAGTCGGTTGCCGCGCGCTGATCCTGGCGCCCAGCTTCAAGTCGAGCGACTACATCGGCATCGTCAATGACGTGATTCCCGAGTTGGCCGCGAGCGAACCGGGCCAGCTGGCCTCAACCCGCCTGCCCGAGCTGCGCCACCTGATCCGCCTCGGCAGCGACAGGACGCCCGGCATGCTCAATTTCGACGCATTGCTGGCCGAGCCGAGCCAGGCCCAGCGCCAGCAACTGGCCACCATTGAAGCGGCGCTGCAGTTCGACGATGCGGTGAACATCCAGTTCACCTCGGGCACCACCGGTTCGCCCAAGGGCGCCACGCTCACCCACCACAACATCCTGAACAATGGCTTTTTCGTCGGCGAAGCGATGAAGCTGTCGCAGCGCGACCGCCTCTGCATCCCGGTGCCGCTGTATCACTGCTTCGGCATGGTGCTGGGGAACCTGGCCTGCGTGACGCACGGCGCGACGATGGTGTTCCCGGGCGAGAGCTTCGAGCCGAAGTCGGTACTGGCCACGGTGCAGGCCGAGCGCTGCACGGGCCTGCATGGGGTGCCGACGATGTTCATTGCGCTTCTCGACCATCCCGATTTCGGCCAGTACGATCTGTCGACCCTGCGCACCGGCATCATGGCCGGCTCGCCCTGCCCGGCCGAGGTGATGGGCAGGGTCATCGAACGGATGCACCTGACGGAGATCACGATCGCCTACGGCATGACCGAGACCTCGCCAGTCAGCTTCCAGAGTGCGACCACCGACCCGGTACCGCTGCGGGTGTCGACCATCGGCCGCGTCCACCCTCACCTGGAAGTGAAGATCGTCGACGCCGACGGGCGCATCGTGCCGCGCGGCGTGAAGGGCGAGCTGCTCACGCGCGGCTATTCCGTCATGCTGGGCTACTGGGGCGACGAGGAGAAGACCCGCGAGACCATCGACGCGGCGCGCTGGATGCATACGGGAGACCTGGCGGTGATTGACGAACAGGGCTTTGCGACGATCGTCGGGCGGGCCAAGGACATGGTGATCCGCGGCGGCGAGAACATCTATCCGCGCGAGATCGAGGAATTCCTGTACCGCCACCCGAAGGTGCTCGACGTGCAGTGCGTGGGCGTGCCGGACGCGAAGTATGGCGAGGAACTGTGCGCCTGCATCGTGCTGCGCCCCGGCGAGAGCGCGCTGGAAGACGAGATCCGCGATTTCTGCAAGGGGCAGATCGCGCACTACAAGGTGCCGCGCTACATCCGTTTCGTCGACAGTTTCCCGATGACGGTGACGGGCAAGATCCAGAAATACCTGCTGCGCCAGCAGGTGACGACGGACCTGGGGCTGGCCGGGTGATCCGGGTTTCGTAGGGTGGACGCGGCCGGCGAGGCGGGTCTCCCGTCCGCCCTACGCGCGGGCTTACGTTAAAGGCGAGCGGTCCTACCCGAGCACGCGGCTGAACCGGATCGTATATTCCTGCTCGCGGCCCTCGGCCGTCCAGCGCTGGCGCGCTTCCAGGCCGGTCTCGCCGACGCGGTGCCAGGAAAAGCGGCTCGGGGCGCTGACCGGCTCGAAGACGGCGCTGTCGTCCTTGACCTCGGTGGCGCGCCAGCTGAGCTCTCCCCAGGTCGAAATGATCTCGCCATCCTTGAAAACGATGGTGCTGCCGTCCGCCGGGTCGATGAAAGCCGCGCTGGAATAGCTGTGCGAGCGAAAGGTGGCGGGGTCGAGCCGCTCGTATTCCTCGTAGAGCTCCTTGCCTTCCTTGTTCAGGCCCTGCCAGCGCCCGGTCAGGAATTGCAGTTTGGCGAAGTCGTCGATGCTGAACATGCGGGTCTCCCGGTCGTCACGGATGAGGTCAATGAAAACGGCGAAGGGACACGCTATCACGACGCCCGCGCGGACGCCGCCAGCTTGCGTGGCGCCTTCGGCGCCGCCATTACCCGCCCTTCAGGCCAGCCGCAGCGGCAGGGCGCAGGCGCTGCCCGGTCAGCTTGAACACGGCCGCCGCCACCGCCGGGGCAATCGGCGGCACGCCCGGCTCGCCCACGCCTTCCGGCGCCTCGGCGCTCGGTACGATCACGGTCTCGACCAGCGGTGCGCGGTCGATGCGCAGCACCGGATAGTCGCCGAAATTGCTTTGCTCGACGCGCCCATCCTTGATCGTGATTTCGCCGCCCAGCGCGGCGGACAGGCCGAACACCACCGCCCCTTCCATCTGCTGGGCCACGATGTTCGGGTTGACGACGATGCCGCAGTCGATTGCGCAGACGACCCGGTGCACGCGGACTTCCTTGTCTTCCACCGAGACCTCGGCCACCTGCGCGACGATGCTGCCGAAGGACTGGTGCAGCGCGACGCCATGGGCGCGCCCAGCCGCCGGAGTGCCCGCTTTCGCGACCGCCGCATCGAGCACGGCCAGGTGGCGCGGGTGGTCCTTCAGCAGTGACCGGCGATAGGCGACAGGATCCTGCCCGGCCGCATGCGCCACCTCGTCCATGAAGGACTCCTTGAAGAAGGCATTGTGCGAGTGGCCGACCGAGCGCCAGTAACCGAGCGGCACGGCGCTGTCGACGATGACATGGCGGATGCGCTGGTTGCGGATCTCGTACTGCATGTCGTACTCGCCCTCGGCCGTGGTCTTGTCCGGCCCCATGCCCGGGAGACCCAGGTTGCGCGGGAAGTACTGGTGGCCGATGGCGCCGCTGGCGGACTTGTTGTCCCAGGTCAGCAGGCGGCCGTCGCTGCCAAGCCGCGCGGTAAAGCGCGCGCCAGCGCGGCCGGACGATACACGTCGTGGGCGGTGTCGTCCTCGCGCGTCCAGATCAGCTGCACGGGCTGGCCTTCGGTGCGCAGCGCGATGGCGACGGCCTGCGCCACCATGTCGCCCTCGAGGCGCCGGCCGAAGCCGCCGCCGAGCAGCATCACCTCGATGGCGACATCCTCGCGCGCCACGCCGGCTACCTTGGCGGCGACGTCGACGGCAATGCTCGGCACCTGGGTCGACACCCACAATGTCACCTTGCCGTTCGCGACCTGGGCCGTGCAGTTGATCGGCTCCATGGCGGCGTGGGCGAGGAAGGGAGCGCGGTACTCGGCCGTGACGGTCTTCGCCACGCCATCGGCGTCCTGGCTGCCGCTCTCGAAATAGGCGTAGCCGGATGCGTTGTCGAGCGCGTCGGCAAAGCCCTGGAAGATCGATTGCGAGGACAGCTTCGCCACGCCCTCCTCGTCCCAGCGCACGGTCAGCGCGGCGGCGGCGGTTTTCGCCTGCCACCAGCTGCGCGCGATCACGGCCACGCCGGCACCGGCGCCGGCATACGGGCCAACCGAGGAAGAGACGTCCACCACGCGCACGACGCCCGGCATCGCCAGCACGCTCGAGGCGTCGTACCAGGCCACGCGTGCGCCAATGACCGGGGCCATGCGCAGCGCCGCGTACAGCATGCCGGGCGGGCGCGCGTCGATGCCGAAGCGCGCGCTGCCATCGACCTTGCCGGGCGTGTCGCGGCGCGGCAGGGGTTTGCCGATCAGGCGGAATTCGCGCGGCTCCTTCAGCTTGACGTCGCCCGCGTCGATGCCGGCACCGACCTTGGCCGCGCGCCCCACCAGGCTGGCGTACGAGGCGCGGCGCCCGTCGCGGTGGATGACGAACCCGTTCTCGGTGCGGCAGTGGGCGACAGGTGCCTTCCACGCTTCGGCGGCGGCCTTGACCAGCATCGCGCGCGCCACCGCGCCCGCTTCGCGCATCGGCTGCCAGGCGTCCTTCACGCTGGTGGAGCCCCGGTGAACATGATGCCCAGCTCGCGCCCGATTTTCCCGAGCACCCACTGGGTGCCGTCCTTGACGTTGCCGCGCTCGTCCGGGTGGAAGGGCAGGTTTTCGCGCATCACGGCCAGGTTGCCGAAGATCTTGTCGATCGGCGCCGGGGCGATGCGCACGCTGGCGAGATCGGCATCGAGCTCCTCGACCAGCAGCATGGGCAGCGCCGTGTGTACGCCCTGCCCCATCTCGCTGCGCGGGACCACGACCGAGACGATGCCGTCCGGCGCAATCGCGATCCAGCCATTGAGCGCCACCGCGCCATCCGCTACCGGCAGCAGCGGCATGCTCGTGTGCAGGCGCTGGCGCGGCGGGCGCGTGCCCCAGCCGACCAGCAAGGCGCCGCCGGCCACCAGGCCGCCGAGCAGGAAGCGCCGGCGCGTGCGCGACGGCTGGCCGGCGCTAGGTGCCGGCGTCGTGCCGGGCGGGTTCGTGTCTCTCATTGTTCCTGGTTCCCCATTCTTGCAGCAGCACCTCTGGCGCCAGCGGCCGGCCGTACAGGTAACCCTGCGCGCGCGTGCAGCCGTGGCGCAGCAGGAAGGCGGCCTGCTCGTCGTTTTCCACCCCCTCGGCGATCACCGAGAGGTTCATGCTCTTGCCCAGCTGGATGATGGCGATCGCGATCGCCTCGTCGTTGGAGTCGAGCGCGATGTCCTTGATGAAGCTGCGGTCGATCTTCAATACGTCCACCGGCAGCTGTTTCAGGTAGGCCAGCGAAGAGTAGCCGGTGCCGAAGTCGTCGATGGCCAGGCCCACGCCCAGCGCATGCAGCTGGTGCACGAAGGCCGTGGCGTCGGCATTGTCCATGATGACCGACTCCGTCACTTCCAGCTGCAGGCGCGCCGGCGCGAGGCCCGTGGCCGCCAGCGCGGCGCTTACCAGCGGCGCCATCGCCCCGCGCTCGACCTGGCGCACCGACAGGTTCACCGCCATCTTCGGCACCGCCAGCCCGGCCGCGTCCCAGCGTACCATCTGGCGGCAGGCCTCGAACAGGACCCATTCGCCGAGCTGGTTGATGAAGCCCGAATCTTCGGCCATCGGAATGAAGCGCACCGGGCTGACCAGACCCAGCTCGGGATTCTGCCAGCGCACCAGCGCCTCGACGCCGATCAGGCGGGAACTGGCAATTTCCACCTGCGGCTGGTATTCGAGGAAGAATTCGTTGCGTTCGATCGCGCGCCGCAGCAGCGCGTCCATGCGCAGGCGTTCGATGCCCTCGCCATCCATCTCGGGCGCATAGAACTGGTAGCCATTGCGCCCGCGCGACTTGGCCTGGTACATGGCGACATCGGCGTTGCGGATCAGGAGGTTCGGGTCCTGGCCGTCGTCCGGGAACACGCTGATGCCGATGCTGCCGGTGACGAACAGCTCGTGGCCGGACACGGTGAAGGGCTGTTCGAACAGCGCCATCATCTTGGCCGCCACCTGGCCGGCGCCGAAGCCGCCCGCCACGTGTTCGAGCAGGACGATGAATTCGTCGCCGCCCAGGCGCGCCAGGGTGTCGCCGTCGCGCAGGCGCTCGCCCGGGCGGCGGCCACCTGCTTGAGGAGCTCGTCGCCGACGTGGTGGCCAAGGGTGTCGTTGACGTTCTTGAAGCGGTCCAGGTCGATGAACATCACGGCCAGCTGCTGCTGTTCGCGGGTGGCGCGGCCGATCGCATGCAGCAGGCGGTCCTGGAACAGCAGCCGGTTCGGCAGGCTGGTGAGCGGGTCGTGGTGGGCCAGGTAGTCGAGTTTTTCCTGCGACTCCTTCAGGCGCGTGATGTCGGAGAAGACGCCGACATAATGCGTCACCTCGCCGGCATCGTTGCGCACCGTGGAGACGGTCAGCCACTCGAGATAGGTCTCGCCGTCCTTGCGCGTGCTCCACAGTTCGCCGCGCCAGAAGCCGGTCTCGGCCACCTGTCGCAGCATGCCGGCATGGGCCTCGCCGTCGTGGCGGCCGGCGCGCGTGACCAGCCAGGACTGGCCGACCACTTCCGCGCTGCTGTAGCCGGTGATGTGGCTGAAGGCAGGGTTGACGGTGACGATGGTGCCATGTGCGTCGACCACCATCACGCCGTCGGCGATGTGCTCGATCACGGTGGAGGACAGGCGCAGTTTTTCCTCGGCTGCCTTGCGCTCGGAGATGTCGGCAAAGACCCAGATGTTGCCCGCCTCGGGGCGGCCGGGATCGATCGAACTGCCGCTCACCAGGCACCACAGCAGGCTGCCGTCCTGGCGACGGAACTGGCGTTCGTGGCTGGGGTCGCCGCCGCGCGCGAGCACCGGGAAGTATTTGTCCTCGGCCCGGGCGTGCTCGTCGTCGCTGACGAACAGCACCGAGGCCGGCTTGCCGATCAGGCTGCCGTCGGGATAGCCGAACAGTTCTTCGGAGCGGCGGTTGACCGAGACGATGCGGCGCTCGCGCGTGAAGACGACGCCGAACATGACGTTGTCGAGGATCGCGCCCTGCTGGGCCAGCAGCGCTTCGATGCGCATTTCATTGTTCTTGCGCTCGCTGATGTCGGAAATGATGCCGTCGACCCAGAAGCCGGGCTGGCCGGGCCGGCCCTGCGGCTGGCCGCTTTCGAGCACCCAGCGTTCGCGCCCGAGGGCATCGGTAATGCGGTATTCGATCTCGTAGCTGCGTCCGGACAGGATGGCGTCGCGCGTGACCTGGCGCTGGATGCGCCGGTCTTCCGGCACCACCAGGTTCGACCAGTCTTCGGTGCTGCCGCGCATCAGGGTTGCCGCCGGGTAGCCGGAGATGTCTTCGATGGCGTCGCTGACGAACTCGATCGGGCCGCCCGGATGGGCGCGGAACACGGCGCCCGGCACCTGGGTGACGATGGTGCGGAATTGTTCCTCGCGGCGCGCGACGTCGACGAACAGCTCGCGGATGGCCACCCGCATGCGCTCCATCTGGTAGCCAAGCCGCCCGAGTTCGCCGGTCGCTTCCAGTACCAGGGGGGTGTCGAAGTCGCCGCGCGAGAGGCGGTCGGAAAAGCCGGTCAGGGTGCGCAGCGGCATGCGCAGGCGGCGGCGCAGGAAGGTAAGGATCAGGCTCAGGGACACCAGCACCTGCACCGCCAGCACCAGCGCGTAGTCGCGCTGCTTGCGGTGCAGTTCCTGCTCGCTGCGCAGGTCGTCCATTTCGATCGTCAGCTGGCCGATGTGTTCGCCCTGGACGACAACGTCGCGGCTGGCCCGCACCACCCGGCCAAGGGGACGCGCGGGCGCGCGCGCATCGATGAATCCGGTGTCGGAGGTGCCGCGCACCTGGACGCGCACGACGGAAGGGTCGCGCATGACCGAGTCGACCAGCGAACGCGCCGCTTCGGTGTTCATGTTCCAGAGCGACTCCTGCATGCCGAGCGAGAGGATGTCGGCATTGCGCTGCAGGGTGTCGTTGAGTTCGGCGACGGTGGCGCGGCGTTCCTGCACGCCGAGCAGGAAGTAGCTCGCCAGCAGCGCCGGGATCACCAGGCCGCAGGCGACGACCACGAGCAGCGCGCCATAGATCGACCTGGCGTAGAGCCTGCTCAGTCTGGACGGTAAAGCGCGCACATCAATCCGGGGCATGGTAGTGGCCGCAATGGGTGGTGCCGGGGCTGCCGGCATGAATCGTGGAAAGGTCGACGCCGCGATTATGCACCTGCTTGTTGCCGAAAGTCACCAATTCCGCTGGTGACGGCGCACGCGAAACCGATAGTCGCAGACTGAGCGATCCCACTGGTTACGCCGCTATCATCGCACAGCCGCGCGCCGCCGAAGGTGCGCTTCTTAACGGTGCTCAGGTGTAATGACGATGCGCCCCGGCCGGGGCAGCCCACGGTCAGGTGTTGCGCCTGGGATAGCCCTGGGCCAGGATGCGCTCCCAGACGGCTTCCTTCTGCTCGGCGCTCATGACCACCCACTGGGAGACTTCGGCCACCGTGCGGCCGCAGCCGCGACAGATTTCGTCGAAGGTGGTGGAGCAGACCGCGACGCAGGGGGTGTCGGGACGCGGGGTCGTCCCGACAGGACGCGGGGTCGTCCCGACAGGACGTTGCGACTCCGTGCGCTCCGGGTCGGCGGGCGTCGCGCCCATGTCAGCGGGCGGGGCCGACATCGAGCTTGTCCCAGCCGTCGTGGCCGAGCTTTTCCATGGTCTCGATATTCTTCTCGAAGATGTCGGCGGCATCCGGGAAGGCCTCGACGGCGCGCTCGATGCTGTCTTCGCGCAGCAGTTGCAGGATCGGGTAAGGCGCGCGGTTGGTGTAGTTCTCGATGTCGTTCTTGTCGGTATCGGCGAACTGGTAGTCGGGGTGGAAGCTGGCCACCTGCAGTTCGCCATCGAGGTGCATGTCCTCGACGGCGGCATCGGCGACATCGAGGAATTCGTTGTAGTCGAGGAAGTCGTTCAGCACGAAGGGGTGGATCAGCAGGGTGGTGTCGACCTGCTCCGCCGGCGTGTCCGAGAGCAATTGCAGCTCGTCCATCAGCTGCTCGAGGAGGGCCTCGGGCGTGCGCGCCGGCGAGACGACGTAGCGCACCTGCTCCTTGACATAGACGGACTTGGCAAACGGGCACAGGTTCAGGCCGATGACGGCCCGCTCCAGCCAGCCGCGGGTGGCGGCGACGATGGCGTCGTCGTCGGCATTGGTATTAGCGGTACTCATGTGATGCTCTCAGATAGTGAACCGCGCAGGCGAAGGTGCAAGGCGGTGTTACCCGGATTGTACGCACAGTTTGCGTGCGCTCATAGGCCACTCATCCATGGCGCGTAAGTTCGTTTCATGGCGAACGCGGCTGCCATCCCCGGCCCGTATTGGTAAGCAAACAAGCATGCGGAATGGTTGAGTTGTTTCCTTGTAGAATGTTGTTCTATCCAAATATTGGGCATACTCGGTGGGGTATCCGTTTTTCTTACCCTCCGCACCCTATGTAAAATTCTTTGCCAGATCCGCATACCCCATGCGTTCGTTATCAAAGGAATCGCGTGTTAGCAAAAAATATAGACAAAAAATTTTGTAACCGTGGTCCCGAATTGCTTGACTGGCTCGACAGCTGCTACTTACACTGCCCCCTTATCGTCAGTCCGCAGTTCCTGGACGCAACACTGGAAGGCTATGTACGACATGACCCGCAAACACTCTATCGCTACGGCACTGGCGCTGCTCCTCTCGGCACCGCTGGCCCACGCCATCGACACCGCTCCGGTCAGCGCCATGCAGAATGCTGCCGTCGCGCGCCCTGCCCTCGGCACCGGCCCGGCCGCTTTCAGCAACGTGCAGCTGAAAGTCGACGAATACAAGGAAACCGACGTCTGGGGCCGCATCCGCAGCGGTTATGCGATTCCCGACATCAGCAACAACCTGGTCGAGCGCCACGTGCGCTCCTATAGCAGCAAGCCCGACTACATGGCGCGCATCTCCGGCCGCGCCTCCCTGTACCTGTTCCACGTCGTCCAGGAACTGGAAAAGCGCAACATGCCGACCGAACTGGCCCTGCTGCCGGTGATCGAATCGGCCTTCAACCCGCAGGCGCTGTCGACCGCCGACGCAGCCGGCATCTGGCAGTTCGTGCCTGGCACGGGCCGCGACTTCAACCTCAAGCAGAACACGTTCAAGGACGAGCGCCGCGGTGTGCTCGCCTCGACCGACGCCGCCCTGACCTACCTGCAGCGCCTGTACACGATGTTCGGCGACTGGCAGCTGGCCCTGGCCGCCTATAACTGGGGCGAAGGCAACGTGCAGCGCGCGATCAAGAAGAACCAGTCGCTGGGCAAGCCAACCGATTTCGAAAGCCTGGCCGAGCTGATGCCGGCGGAAACGCGCAACTACGTGCCGAAGCTCCAGGCCGTCAAGAACATCGTCGCCAACCCCGGCCAGTACAATGTCTCCCTGCCGGCGATCGAAAACCAGCCGTATTTCACGGCCATTGACAAGACCAGCGACATCGACCTGGTCATTGCCGCCCAGCTGGCGGAAATGTCGGTGGCCGAGTTCAAGGCGCTGAACCCGCAATTCAAGCGCCCCGTCATCACCGGCGACGACCGCACCAAGATCCTGCTGCCGCAAAAGAACGCCGAGAAATTCCACCTGAACCTGGCGCAATGGGGTCAGGCACTGTCGACCTGGACCACGCACAAGATCACGGGCGCCAAGGAAAGCATCGCTTCGCTCGCGTCGAAGTTCGGCACCACCCCGGAAGTCATTCGCCAGGCCAACAACATCCCGGCACAGACCCGCCTGAAGGCCGGTTCGACCATCCTGGTGCCGAAAACCTCGGCCACCATGCACTCGGACATCGCCGAGAACATCGTCGACGGCGCCGTCATGGCACTGGAAGCGGACCGCGGCGACAAGCGCAGCGGCGCCCGCACCCAGCGTTTCAAGACCAAGGCCGTAGCCGGTACGCGCGTGAGCCGCGGCACTGACAGCCGCCGCAAGCACCGTTGAAAAAAGCACCCGGTCCGCCGGGTGCGCTACAATCAACCACGCAGCGCAAAATTCGCCCACACGATTCTTGCGCTGCATCAAATCGACGACACTCTGCACGCTTTCCCAAAGTGCTGTATAGTGTCGTTTGTGCGTTGCAATACAGGTCGCGACACCCAGTCGCCCGACAAGCAGCGCGCAAAGCCAAACACAGCAGTTTAACAAGCAGCATCGCAGCCAGGCATACCGTGTCCGGTAGCCTTCCATAAAGCCCTCCCGCCCTGCGTGTCGATCCTTGACACCGTCCCGGCGCAAAGCTTTTGTGCCGAAATTTCTTTCATCTCTGAGTCATTTCGTTCTGTTGGTTCGCGTTGCTATTTCGCGCTCGTCACCACGACCGAGCGCGGATCACTACGGAAAGTAAAGAAAACAATGAGTTTTGAAGCACTAGGCCTCCACGCCACGATCGTCAAAGCAGTCCTCGAAGCCGGTTACTCGGTCCCGACCCCGGTGCAGGCACAAGCCGTGCCGGCCGCCATCGAAGGCCGCGACCTGCTGGTCTCCTCGCAAACCGGTTCGGGCAAGACCGCGGCATTCATGCTGCCGGCCCTGCACAAGCTGGTCAGCGCCGAGCCTGCACCGGCCCCCGCTCGTACCCCTGCGCAGGAAGCGCAGTCGGCCCGTTCGCGCGGCGAGCGCGTCCGTTTCACCGCAGCCAAGCCGAAAATGCTGGTGCTGACCCCGACTCGCGAACTGGCCCTGCAAGTGACCACCGCGACCGAAAAATACGGCAGCTACATGCGCCGCATCCGCGCCGTGTCGATCCTGGGCGGCATGCCTTACCCGAAGCAGATGCAACTGCTGTCGAAAAACCCTGAAATCCTGGTGGCGACGCCGGGCCGCCTGATCGACCACATGGAGTCGGGCAAGATCGATTTCTCGGAACTGGAAATCCTGGTCCTGGACGAAGCCGACCGCATGCTGGACATGGGCTTCATCGACGACATCGAGAAGATCGTGGCCGCCACCCCGGCCAGCCGCCAGACCATGCTGTTCTCGGCCACGCTCGACGGCGTCGTCGGCAACATGGCGCGCCGCATCACCAGGGACCCGCTGACGATCCAGATCGCCAGCGGCACCAAGCGCCACGAGAACATCGTGCAGAAGGTGCACTTCGTCGACGACCTGTCGCACAAGAACCGCCTGCTTGACCACCTGCTGCGCGACGAGTCGATGGACCAGGCCGTGGTGTTTACCGCCACCAAGCGTGACGCCGACACCATCGCCGACCGCCTGAACATCGCCGGCTTCGCAGCCGCCGCGCTGCACGGCGACATGCACACCGGGCGCGCGCAACCGCACCTGGACAGCATGCGCCGCGGCCAAGTGCGCGTGCTGGTGGCGACCGACGTTGCCGCCCGCGGTATCGACGTGCCGACCATCACCCACGTGGTGAACTACGACCTGCCGAAGTTCCCCGAGGACTACGTGCACCGTATCGGCCGTACTGGACCGTGCCGGCCGCAATGGCGTCGCCGTGTCGCTGGTGAACCACGCCGAAGGCATGAACGTCAAGCGCATCGAGCGTTTCACCAAGCAGATCATCCCGGTCGACGTGGTGGAAGGTTTCGAGCCGAAGCGTTCGGCACCGGCACGCACCGGCGCCCGTCCAGGCGGCTGGAAGCCGGGCGACGGCCGCAGCGCCGCCAAGCCGGGCCAGCGCAGCTTCAGCAAGCCTTCGGCTCCGCGTGAAGGCGGCTACAGCCGCGACGCGGCACCGCGCGAAGGTTTCCGCACCGGCCCGAGCGCCGGCGCACCACGCCGTGAAGGTAGCGGCGGCTACCGCGGTGCCCATCCGCGTTCGGCCGACGGTGCCCGTCGCAGCTTCGGCGACAACTAAGTTCTGCCCGCAATGAAAAACGGCTGCCTCGGCAGCCGTTTTTTTTCGTCCACGCGGCCGCGCGCACGCGGCGCGCTCATGCGGCATGTTCCTCGGGACGCTGTTCCAGCCCCTGCCCCTCGCCGCGGCCAGCAGGCGCCCGCCGTTCACGCCGCGGGCCCACCCCCTGCGCTCGACTGGCTGCGCATGTCCCCGCCTCCTGGCGAGAAAATTTTCCCAGATCAGGAGCCAGGCTGCCGGAATCAGCAGGAACAGGCCGCTCTGCATTGCCGGCGTGCCGACATACTTCAGCCAGTCCGTCCGGAGCAGGCCGTGGAGCAGGCTGACGACCAGCGCCAGCATGCGTGCAATCGCGGCCGGCAAGGCCATGGCGCGGCGGCCCAGGTCCGCGCCTGCCGCGGCAACACGATCGGCAGCCCGGCGCACATCGTGCGGCCGTACGGCGCGCGCGGTGATGTGCCTGGCAGGCTCCGGCGTGTACCGGGCCTGCGTCGAGGGCGATTGGCCGGCAGCCAGGACGGGCATGCCAGGCAACAGCGGGCGCCGCGCTTCCCGGGCACGCAGGCGCTGCGACAGCAAATAGAGCGCGAGTCCCGCTCCCGCCGATGCGCCCACTGCCACCCATGCCTTGTCCTTGAAGCCCATCTTGCCACCCCGTGCTGCTTTTTCGTTTCCCGTGGGAGTATTACACCTCAGCCGGCGAATGCCTGGAATCGGATCACTCCTACCGACGTGTCGGCGCATGCCCAAGGCGGGGATCGGAATCCCACGCTCCGTACGCGGTTTGTCCTCCCGCCACAAGCCGTATAATCCCCATCTCACCGCTTTCCTGCCTGCCGATGGACCGTCCCCGCATCACGATCGTCAGCCCCGCTGCTGCCGCCGACAACAACGGGAACTGGCACACCGCCAGCCGTTGGGCCGCCTTCCTGGCCGATACCTGCGAGGTCGACCTGGCAAGCGGCTGGCCAGGCGCGGACGAGATGGCGCCGGATCTGCTCATCGCCCTGCATGCGCGCCGCTCGGCCGCCGCGCTGGCCGCCTTTTCCGCGCGTTACCCGGAGCGGCCGCGCGTGCTGGTCCTGACCGGTACCGACCTCTACCGCGACATCGATACTTCGCCCGAGGCGCAGGCCGCGCTGGAGCAGGCCGATGCGCTGGTAGTGCTGCAGGAAGCCGCCCTGGAGCGCCTGCCTGCAGGGCTGCATTCAAAGGCACGCGTGATCTACCAGTCCGCCCCCACCCTGCCCGCGCTGGCGCCGGCGCCCTCCGGGCACACCTTCTGCATGATCGGCCACCTTCGCGCCGAGAAGGATCCGGCCACTTTCATGCGCGCGGCAAGCCTGGTGACGGCGCCCGGCGTGCGCCTGCTGCATATCGGCGGCCCGCTCGACCCTGGCCTTGCCGCCGCGGCGCGCGCCACTGCCGCGCGCCACCCGCGCTACCGCTGGCTCGGCGCGCTGGCGCACGAGGAAACGCGCGCACACCTGCGCCGCAGCCGGGCACTCGTGATCGCGTCGACCATGGAAGGCGGCGCCAACGTGATCATCGAAGCCGTCACGAGCGGCGTGCCCGTGATCGCATCGAATATCGACGGCAACCGCGGCATGCTGGGCCCCGACTATGCCGGCTATTTCCCGGTGGGCGATGCTGTCGCACTGGCGCGCCTGATCGAGCGCTGTGCAGCCGACGCCGTTTTTGACGCCACCCTGCGCGCCGGGTGCGCGCGCGCGCGCCGCTGTTCGCCCCGGCGGCCGAGCAAGCGGCGCTGCGCGACTTGGTGGATAATCTGCTGCGCGATCACCCGCCCCGAACAACGAACGACTGGAAACGACCATGAGCCTCCCCCCGACCATCAAACTGACTTCCTTCTCCCACGGCGGCGGCTGCGGCTGCAAGATCGCCCCCGGCGTGCTGGCCGAGATCCTGAAGAAGTCGAGCGGCTTCCCCGTGCCGCCACAGCTGATGGTCGGCATCGAGACCGCCGACGACGCCGCCGTCTACAAGCTCAACGACGAGCAGGCCCTGATCGCCACCACCGACTTCTTCATGCCCATCGTCGACGATCCCTTCGACTTCGGCCGCATCGCCGCCACCAATGCCATCTCGGACGTGTATGCCATGGGCGGCACCCCGATCATGGCACTGGCGCTGGTCGGCATGCCGATCAACAAGCTGCCGCTCGAGACCATCGGCGAGATCATCCGCGGCGGCGAATCGATGTGCGCCGAGGCCGGCATCCCGATCGCCGGCGGCCACACGATCGACTCGGTCGAGCCGATCTACGGCCTGGTGGTGATGGGCCTGGTCCACCCGGGCAAGGTCAAGCGCAACGCGGACGCCCGTGCCGGCGACGTCCTCATCCTCGGCAAACCGCTGGGCGTGGGCGTGCTGTCGGCGGCGCTGAAAAAAGATGCGCTGGGGGCGGACGGCTATGCTGCCATGATCGCCAACACGACCAAGCTGAACAAACCAGGCAAGGCCCTGGCCGACATGAAAGGCGTGCACGCGCTGACCGACGTCACCGGCTTTGGCCTCCTGGGCCACCTGCTCGAGCTGGCGCGAGGCGCGAACCTCACCGCCGAGCTCGACATGGGGGCGATCCCGCTGCTCCCTGGCGTGCTGCAGCTGGCCCAGGACGGCTTCTTCACCGGCGCATCGGGGCGCAACTGGGACGCCTACGGCGCGGACGTGGCCCTGACCGGGACGCTGACGCCGGCGCAGCGTGCGCTGCTGACCGACCCGCAGACCTCGGGCGGACTGCTGGTGTCCTGCGACAGCGGCGTCGCCGACGACGTGCTGGCCCTGTTCGCGCGCGAAGGCTTCGGCGAGGCGGCCGTGATCGGACGCATGGCGGCGGGGACGCCGCGGGTGGTGGTGGGGGCCTGACGGGCGGTACGCCGTCGAAGTGTAGCGACGGAGCAGATTTATTTGCATCCGTAAGGCAACAAATTGTTTTTTAGAGAATTGTCGGTTGTATAATCCAGGCTGCCGGCGCAGACCGGCCCTGACATCCAATAAATTCTTCCGAGACAATGCGTATGCACACTGCCGCTGCCACCACCACGGCGCCGGATTCTCATCGCCCGCCCTCCTGGTTCGCTCGCCTGGGCGATATCCTGCTCGGCAGCGACAGCCTGCAGCGCCTGACGCTCTCCCTGCTTGGCCTGGCGGGGCTGATCACTGCCACGGTCGTCGGGCTGCTGTGCTACATGGCATCGATCGGCGTGGCCGGCGTCGGCCAGATCGAAGCACTTGCCACCATGTTCCTGCTGTTCATGGGCGGTTTCTATACCTTCATCCGCAGCGGCTTGAACCGCCGCTTCGCCGACCCCACGCTGGCCCTGCCGCAAACCGTCATTGCCCAGTCGCTGATCGCGGCGGGCTACACGATGACGGGCTCGGTCCATGGCGCGACCGTGATCATGCTGGCGCTGGTCATGGTGTTCGGCATGTTCAGCCTGCGGCCGGCCGCCCTGCGCGCCGTCTGCCTGTACACGGTGGCCATCATGGGCCTGGTGACCTGGTGGTGCGCCCACCACCAGCCGGCGACCTACCCCCCGCACGTGGAACTGTTCAATTTTGCGCTGACGGCCATCGTGATGCTGGCCATCTCCCAGCTCTCGGGGCAGCTGATGGACATGCGCACGCGCCTGAAGACGCAGAAGATTGCGCTCCAGGAAGCGCTGGCCCACATCAAGGAAATGGCCGCGCGCGATGAACTGACGGGGCTGCCGAACCGGCGCCGCATGATGACCCTGCTGCAGGAACACGCGACGCGCCACGCGCGCGGCGGGCCGCGCTTCCTCGTCTGCATCATCGACCTCGACCACTTCAAGAGCATCAACGATACCTACGGCCACGCGGCCGGCGACGCCGTCCTGCGCGCTTTTGCGAACCAGGCACAGGCGGTGCTGCGCACGACCGACATGATCGGCCGCTGGGGCGGCGAGGAGTTCCTGCTGCTGTTGCCGGAAACCCCGCCAGGCGACCCGACCGGGCGTGGCGCGCCTGCGCGACACGCTGGCGGCCAGCGCCTCGGTGGCGACGCTGCCGGACTTGCGCGTGCGTTTCTCGGCGGGACTGGCGCGCTACGAGGATGGCGAGCCGATCGACCAGGCGATCGAACGGGCCGACCGTGCGCTGTACGCGGCCAAGTCGGCCGGGCGCAACCGCAGCGTCGTGCTCTGAAGCGCGCGGGCCGCTAGCGCTCGGGCGGCGCCTGGCGTGATGCGGGCTGGCCGGCCCCGCGGCGCACGATGACCGGCTTGTGCAGGCGGTGCAACTGGCGCGCAAGCAGCGCCAGTCCGAACACCAGTGCGATGAACGCTGCCATGACCAGCAGCGGCAAACCCGGGATGACGTCTTGTTCCATCACAGTTCTCCTTGCCCAGCGTCATGCCGGCGCAAGAACCGACTGTGCCATTGGGATTCTTAAGGGAAATTGAGCTGACGCAAGCGTCGTGCTGTGCGGGGGCACATGGATGCCCGCCTGATGCGCTCCGGGTAGCGCCCCGCTTTGCGGGTGGCCGGCCCGGCACCGGGCCGGCTATTGCGCCGCGCCCTGGACTGGCGCCGGACCGGCACCGGCCACCGGCGCTGCCAGCGCCGTATTGATCTCGGCAACGATCTGGTCCAGCATGTCTTCGCCATAGCCGCGGTACACCCGAATGATCTTGCCGTCTCGTCCGATGATGACCATATGCGGGATGCCCTTGACGCCGTAGGCCTTCTGGGCGGCACCATCCGGGTCGTAGGCGAAGTGCATGTTCATCTTTGACACGGCACCGAGCACCTTGCGGAACACCGCACGCTCTTCCGTATTCACGCCCAGCACGTACATGTGCTCCTTGCCGGCCAGTTTCTGCAAATTGTCCAGGATCGGCAGTTCTTTCAGGCAGTATGGGCACCAGGTTGCCCAGTACGACACGACGATGACTTTCCCCGCTTGCCCGGACAGTTTGATGGGCACGCCGTCGAGGGTTTTGCCGACATAGTCGGGCGGCACGTCTCCCGCTGCCAGGGCCGGGGCTGGGGTCGCTTCCGCCGCACCGACCGCCAGGGGGGCGGCCAGGAAAAAGGCGGCCACGGCCGTGATAAGGAGGCGAAGAAAGGCGCCGGGCAGGTGCTGCGGGTTCTTTTTCAAAGCGTTCATGTCATTCAGGTCGAAGGAAGGAAGTCGCCGCGATCAACTCGGCGGCAATGGCAGGGAGCGACGTGCGAGTTGTCACCTATTCAACATCGTACGCTGAAAAATGCTGACAGGCAAGATATTCCAGGTCTGCAACATAGCGCAGCGCGAACACAGGATGCAGGCGCTCCTAGACCGGCTCGGTCGACAGCGGCGGATGGCGCTCCGGCTTGCCGCGCCCTACCCGCTCGTACTCGGCGATCACCTGGGCGCCGAACAGCAGCAGCGTGGCACCGATCTCGAGGCTGAACATGACGACGATTGCCGTCGTCATCGAGCCATACACCACGTTCACCTGCGACAGGGTGGAAAAGTACCAGACCAGCACATGGCGCGCGACTTCCCACAGCAGCGCGGCCGTTACCCCACCGACGAGCGCATGCGAGAGCGACAGGCGCCCTACCGGCATCACCAGGTAGATCGAGGTCAGCACCAGGATCTCGCCGGCCAGCCCCAGCAGGTAGAGCAGCGCCCCGGACAGTCCCCCGAGCGACCAGGTGATGCCCAGCAGCTGCACGCTCTCCCGCCCCATCACCTGCAGGGTCCCGGCCACCAGGGTCACGAGCATCACCCCGAAGCCCAGCGCCAGGATGTAACAGTAGGGCAGCACGGCGGAGACGAGGAAATGGCGGCGCCGGATCGCCACCCGGTGGATGAAGATCACGCTCATGGCGTTTTCCAGCACCGTGAAGGCGAAGGAACTGAAGAACAGCATCGTCACCGCAAGCACCCAGGTGATGAGGTCGCGGTTGTCGAGGAAGTTGGCGACCTCGGCCACGATCGAGACCGACTGGCCCGGGACCAGCAGTTCGAGGTAGCGGCGCATCGTGACCAGCAGTTCGGCCTGGTCGAGGAAGTGCGACAGCACCACCACCACCAGCATCAGGAAGGGCACGATCGACAGCAGCGCGTAATAGGCGACGGCACCGGCCAGCAGCAGGCCCTGGTTGGCGCGAAAGCCCTTGAGCACGCTGAGCGTGAAGGCGAGCGGGTGCGACAGGATGTAGGCGTTGGCGCGCCGGTTGAGGATACGTACGCGCAGGCGACGCACGCGCAGGCGCCCGCCCGGCATCATCGTGCGAGCCTGAGTCCGGTGAACTGCCAGCGCGCACCCGACGGGAAGAAATTGCGGTAGCTGGCGCGCGCGTGCCCGGCCGGCGTGGCACAGGACGCGCCGCGCAGCACATACTGGTTGACCATGAACTTGCCGTTGTACTCGCCGATCGCGCCGGCAGCCGGCGCATAGCCGGGATACGGTGCATAACTGCTGCTCGTCCATTGCCAGCAGGCGCCGAACATCTGGGCCAGGCCTGCGCCGCTTGCCGCACCCGGGTGCAGGCCGCCACTGTCGATGGCCGCCTGGCGCGCGGCGAATTCCCATTCGGCCTCGGAGGGCAAACGCGCGCCGCGCCAGCGCGCATAGGCGTCGGCCTCGTACAGCGACAGGTGGGTAACCGGGCGGTGGGGGTCGAGCGGCACAGTGCCGTGCAGGGTGAATTCGTGCCAGGCGTCACCTTCGCGGCGCCAGTACAGGGGCGCGGCCAGTTCGCCGCCAGCGACCCGGTCCCAGCCCCTCGGCCAGCCACAGCGCCGGGTCGCGGTAGCCGCCCGCCTCGATGAAGGCAAGGTATTCGCCATTGGTTACCAGCCGCGAGGCAAGTTCGAAAGGCGCGAGATAGACGCGATGGCGCGGCAGTTCGTTGTCGAAACAAAACCCGCGGCCGTTGTGGCCGAGCTCGAACAGGCCGCCGTCGAAAGGCAGGAAGGCCATGGCCGGGGGCTCGGCAGCCACCTCGAGGGGACTGTCGTCATAGCACGGCGCCAGCGGATTGTGCGCCAGCAGGTGCTTGACGTCGGTCAGCAGCAATTCCTGGTGCTGCTGTTCGTGCTGCAGGCCCAGTTCCACCAGCGCGTCCAGACCGGCATCCGCAGGATGGGCAGCCAGCAGGCGCGCCATGCGCCGATCGACGTCGGCCCGGTAGGCGCGCACCTCGTCCAGCGAGGGCCGGGTAAGCAGGCCCCGGGCCGCGCGCGGGTGCTTTGCGCCGATGCCGTTGTAGTAGGAATTGAAGAGCACCCGGAAGGCCGGGTCGAACGGCGCAAACCGGGCCTCGCGCGCTTCCGGGATGAAGGTCTCGAAAAACCAGGTGGTGTGCGCCAGGTGCCATTTCACCGGGCTGGCGTCCGCCATCGACTGGGCGCAGCAATCTTCCGGCGACAGGGGTGCGGCCAGCGCCAGCGAGCGCGCACGCACGGCCGCGTAGTCGAGTCGTCCGGCCAGTCCCCCGTCGCGCGCGCTCATGCTTTCCCCTGGCCTCAGGCGCCCAGCGGCGCGATCGCCCGCGCATGGATCACGGCGAACCAGCGGCGCGGGTCGAGCCAGACGCGGGTGGCTTCGAAGCCGGACTGCTCGAGCAGCGCGATGGCGTCGGCCTGGCGGTATTTGTAGCTGTTTTCCGTGTGGATGCGCTCGCCCGCGGCAAAGCTGCGTCCGCCGCCCGGCCAGCGCACGCGTTGCGCCTCGCGCGCTTCCAGGTGCATCTCGACCCGGCCCAGCGCCTCGTTGTAGAAGCCGGCGTGGCGCCAGCGCCTGACGTCGAAATCGGCGCCGAGCAGGCGGTTCACATGGCGCAGGACGTTGAGGTTGAAGGCGGCCGTGACGCCGAGCTCGTCGTCATAGGCGGCATCGAGCAGGGCCTTCTCCTTGGCGAGATCGATGCCGATCAGGAGCGCACCGTCGAGCCCGCACTGCCCGCGCAGGCGGCGCAGGAAGGCACGTGCTTCGGCCGGCGTGAAATTGCCCAGCGATGAACCCGGATAGAAGAACAGGCGGCGCTCGGCACGCACGCTGTCGGGCAGGCGCAGGCCGCTGGAAAAGTCCTGTCCGAGCGCGCTCATGGCGATGTGCGGAAAGCGCTGGCGCAGGCGCGCCAGGGCTTCGCTCACGAAATCGGTGGAAATGTCGACTGCGACATACTGGCTCGGGCGCAGCAGCGGAAACAGCGCCGCCGCCTTGGCGCAATTGCCGGCGCCAAGATCGATCAGGGTCGTGCCGGCCCCGCAGGCCTGGGCGATCTCGGCGCCATGGCGCTCGAAGATCGCGCCCTCGGTACGGGTCGGATAGTATTCCGGCAGCTCGCAGATCGCCTCGAACAGCTTCGAGCCAAGCGCGTCGTAGAGGAATTTCGGCGAAATGCAGGCCGCTTCGGCCGCCAGGCCGGCGTACAGCTCCGCCGGGACATGGGCGCTGGGCGCGGCCGGCTTCTCGATTGTGCAGGACGTCAGCATAAGGTTTATCATTCGTGCCGCCGAGGCGCCCGATGCGCCCGGCATGGGATGAGTTGCCGTTTTTGCTATGATAGCGGAACCCCCTCGATCCCGCGTTCGCCTGCTGCCCAAGCGTGCAGACCATTCGATTCCCCATAAAAAGAGAAAGTTCGCATGAATCCATTGTCCGTTTCGAAGTCGACCTTCAAGTCGCTGTTTGCCGCGGCCGCCACCGCCTCCCTGCTGTTCGCCGCCGGCCATGCCGCCGCCCAGAATACGCCGGGCGTGCTGCGCGTGTCCGCCATTCCCGACGAGGCGCCGACGGAACTGCAGCGCAAGTTCAAGCCGCTGGGCGACTACCTGGCCAAGGCGACCGGCCTGAAAGTGGAATTCACCCCGGTCACCGATTACGCCGCCTCGGTCGAAGGCCTGGTCAACAAGAAGCTCGACATGGTCTGGTTCGGCGGCTTCACCTTCGTGCAGGCCAAGGTCCGTTCCAAGGGCCAGGTCGTGCCGCTGGTGCAGCGCGCCGAAGACGAAAAATTCCGCTCGGTCTTCATCACCACCAAGGCCGACATCAACAAGCTGGAAGACCTGCGTGGCAAGACGCTCTCCTTTGGCTCGGAATCGTCGACCTCGGGCCACCTGATGCCGCGTTCCTTCCTGCTCACCGCCAGGATCGATCCGGACACCGACCTGAAACGCGTGGCCTTCTCGGGTGCGCATGACGCCACCGTCGCGGCTGTCGCCGGCGGCAAGGTCGATGCCGGCGCCCTGAACATCTCGGTCTGGGAAAAGCTGGTCGAAGCCGGCAAGGTCGACCCAAAAGCCGTGCGCGTGTTCTACACCACGCCCGGCTACTTCGACTACAACTGGTCGGTGCGCTCGGACATGAACCCGGCGCTGCAGAAGAAAATCCGCGACGCCTTCCTGGCCCTGGACGCTTCTACTGCGCAGGGCAAGGAAATCCTGGAACTGCAACGCGCAACGAAATTCGTCCCGACCAGGGCCGAGAACTACGTGGCGATTGAAGCGGCGGCGAAGAATGCCGGCCTGCTGAAGTAAGCCTTGCAAGAACGGACCGCCACGCCATGACCTTCAGGCTCGACAAGCTGACCGTGCGCCACCTGACCGGCACGCGCGCGGTCGCGCTGCACGAACTCGACCTCGCGCTGGCGCAGGGCGAACAAGTCGCGCTGATCGGGCCGTCCGGCGCCGGCAAGACCACCCTGCTCTCGACGCTGGCCTGCGCCCACCGGCCGGCCGGGGGCGGTTTTACCGTCTTCGATGAGGATCCCCGGGCATTGCCGCAGGGGCGCGCCATGCCCTGCGCGCACGCCTGTTCCTCGCCCCGCAAACGCCGCCGCTGCCGCCGCGCCAGCGCGTGGTCACGGCGGTGCTGGCCGCCCGCCTGCCGCAGTGGAGCCTGTGGCAGGCGCTGGCCTCGCTGTTCAAGCCCAGCGACCCGGACGCCGCCTTCGAGGCACTGTCGCGTTTCGGCCTGGGCGACAAACTCTATGCGCGCGTCGACCGCCTGTCCGGCGGCGAGCGCCAGCGCTGCAGCCTGGCGCGACTGCTGCTCTCGCGCGCCGAGGCTTTCCTCGTCGACGAGCCGATCTCCGCGCTCGACCCGGCGCTGGCACGCCTGACCCTCTCCACCTTGCTGGACGAAGCAAGGGCACGTGGTGCCACCCTGGTCTGCAGCCTGCACCAGGTCGAGATGGCGCGCGCCCACTTTCCGCGCATCGTCGGCCTGCGCGCCGGCCGCATCGTGTTCGACCTGCCGCGCGAAGAGGTCACCGACGCGATGGTCGCCGCCCTCTACGCGAACGAGAGCGCGGCGCCGCACCCGCATCCGGAGCACGAAAGCCCCGACCGCATCGCCGTGGGCGCCTGCTTCTGACGATGGCGGCGCTCCCCTGCATCCCGACCCCGCCTGGCGCGGGCGCCTCGTCGCCTGCGGCTGCGCCCTGGTGCTGCTCTGGCCCATGCTCGTCTACAGCGAATTCAAGCCCCGGCTGCTGTTCGACCTGCAAAGCCTGGCCGCGGCTGGCGTTTTCCTCAAGGACTTCCTGCACCCGGCGCACGGCGCCGAATTCCTGCTGCTGGTGCTGGAGCAGACCTGGGTCACGGTCGCGATCGCCACGGCCGGACTCGCACTGGCCCTGCTGGGCGCGATTCCCGCCACCCTGTTAGTCAGCGAACGGCTGTCGATCTCGCGCCGGGCACGGGGCGCATCCGCCCGCTGGCCGCGCTGCTGCGCCAGGCCGTGCGCTGGGTGCTGGTGCTGCTGCGCAGCGTGCCGGAACTGGTGTGGGCGCTGCTGTTCGTGCGCGTGGTCGGCCTCGGGCCCACGGCCGGCGTGCTGGCGATCGCCCTCACCTATTGCGGCATGCTGGCGAAAGTCTATGCCGAGATCCTCGAGTCCGGCGACTTCCACGCCAGCGACGCACTGCTGGCCAACGGCGGCTCGCGCCTGGCCGCCCTGCTCTACGGCGCCCTGCCCGAGTCGGCCGCCGAGCTGGTGTCCTACACCGTCTACCGCTGGGAGTGCGCGATCCGCGGTTCGGCCATCATGGGCTTCGTCGGTGCCGGCGGCCTCGGGCAGCGCATGGAAGAATCGACCCGGATGATGGCCGGCGGCGAAGTGGCGACGATGCTGATCGTGTTCGTGCTGCTGGTGGCCGCGGCCGACCTGGTCTCGACCCTCTTGCGCCGGAGGCTGGGATGAAGACCATGCCGGCGGCGCCCGCGCGCGCCTGAGTACCCTGCTCCTCGTCGGCGCCCTGCTGGTACTGGTGGTGGCCAGCTTCGCCACCCTCAGCATGGATCTTGGCGCCTTCTTCACGCCTGAGGCGGCCAGCACCATGCTCGAATTCCTGGACGGGTTCGCGCCGCCCGACCTGGCGCCGGCTTTTCTCAAGAAAACCGCGTTCGCCGCCCTCGAGACCCTGTCGATGTCGGCGCTGGGCACGCTGCTGGCGGTCGTCGCCGGGCTGGTACTGGCGCTGCCGGCAGGCGGGCGCTGGGGCGCCGTGCCGCGCGCGCTGGTGCGTCTTGTCCTGAACGTGCTGCGCTCGATTCCCGAACTGGTGTGGGCCGCGCTGCTGCTGGTGGCCGCCGGCCTGGGTCCGTTTGCCGGCACGCTGGACCTGGCCGCGCACACCGCGGGCGTGCTCGGGCGCCTCTTTGCCGACGCGCTGGAAAACGCCGAGCCGCTGCCGGAAGCGGCGCTGCGCGCCAACGGCGCCCCCAGCCTGGCCGCCTTTTTCTATGCGACGCTGCCGCAGACGCTGCCGCAAATGCTGTCCTATACCCTGTACCGCTGGGAGAACAATATCCGCGCCGCCGCCGTGCTGGGCGTGGTCGGTGCGGGCGGGCTTGGCCAGATGCTGAAGTACCACCTGTCGCTGTTCCAGATGCCGAGCGCGGCCACCGTGGTGCTGGCCATGCTGGTGCTGGTCGCCCTGGTCGATGCCGCCAGCTTCGCGCTGCGGCGCACGCTCACCCGTTAAGCGAAAGGCACCCATGCTCGAACTGTCGCAGCTCACCAAGACCTATGGCGGCCGCACCGTGCTGTCGGCCCTGTCGCACCGCTTCGAGGCCGGCGTGTTCGTCGCCATCATGGGCGAATCGGGCGTCGGCAAGTCCACGCTGCTGAACCTGATCGCGGGCCTGGACGTCCCTGACAGCGGCCAGGTGATCGTCGACGGCACGCCGATGTCCTCGCTCGACGACGGCGCCGCCACGCGCCTGCGCCGAACGCGCATGGGTTTCATTTTCCAGGCCTTCCACGTGCTGCCGCACCTGACCCTGCACCAGAATGTGGCGCTGCCGCTGCTGTTAAACGGCGAACACGGACGCGAGAGCGCGGCACGTGCCGAGGGCATGCTCGCGGCGGTCGGCCTGGGGGACGCGGCGCCGATTTCCCGCGCCAGCTGTCGGGCGGAGAGATGCAGCGCGTCGCGATTGCGCGCGCCCCGGTGCACAGGCCGGCGCTGCTGCTGGCGGACGAGCCGACCGGCAACCTCGATCCGGAAACGGCCGGCGGCGTGCTGCGCCTGCTGCGCGAGGAAATCCGGGCCAACGGTGCCGGCGCCATCATGGTGACGCACTCGCACGCGGCGGCCGACATGGCCGACCAGGTGCTGCTCCTGACCAAAGATGGACTCAAGTTGGCGTGAGTTCCGCGAAGAAACAATCAGCTTGCATGCTGTTGTGTTGAATCGTGCGGAGTACCCTGCAAAGCCGTAGTACTATCACAACGACCCGCACGCAGAAGAGCATCCAATACGGCCTTCATGGGCCTTGAGGCCGAGCGCCTCGAGGCCAGGCGCGTTGCCCGCATCGGCGGACCGCGAAGGCGGTACGTGTGTACGGCGAGGCGATGCAAGGCCGCCATGAAGCTGTTGTCAGGTGCTCGAAGCTATCACAACAACGGGCGCTTCCAAAACGGTCCTGTCCCCCCAACCAATGTATTGGAGGAGTACATGAACGTACGCCAAAAAAAGCAGGAAATGCTGGCCGCGATGCACCGCGCCCGCGCCCTCGAGCCGTCGAGCTTCGTCCCCAACAAGCTGCTCGACACCTTGATCGAGAAGATGCATCTCAAGAATGACGCGGAGCTGTGCCGCGTACTCGAGGTGCAGCCGCCGATCATCAGCAAGATTCGTCACCGCAAGCTCAATGTCGGTGCCACGATCCTGCTGCGCATGCACGAGAAATCGAATATCCCTATCCGCGAACTGAAGGAGCTGACCTCGGCCTCGGTGCACTAGCGCAGGCGCACGCCGCGCCGCTGGCGCCCGGCGTTCGCGCCCCCGGGACGGCAAGCGTCCCGGCACGAGTCGCCGTAAGTCGCCAGCGCGTCTTACGGCGCGGGCGGACGGCCCGTCTTGAGTTGGGGAAGGCTGTCGAGCACCTGGCGCAGCGTTGCCAGGTCGAGGCGGCCCACCAGTGGCCACGCCGATACGCAGCAGTTCGCTTTTCTTGACCTCGAAACCCGCCTTCAGGCAGGCCCCTTCACGGCGGCCAGCACCGCATATTCCCCTTCGGGCATGGTGAAGCTGTCGCGTACCAGCGCGGGACGCGCCGTCGCCGGCGAAGGCGCTGGCGCGGCACGGCCGGCGCCCGCCTTGACCACGGCTTTCGCCGCGGTCTTGAGCGCAGCGGCGGACTTGCCTGCAACCCCGGTGGCGGACCTGGCGGCAGCTGGCTTGGCGCCGCGCTTTGCGGCAGCCCTCACGACCGGCTTCGCCGCAGGGCGCGCCGGCGCCTTCGCGGGCTGCTTCGCAGCCGGTTTGACAGCCGCTTTCACGGCGGGCTTCGCGGCAGGCTTGGCGGCGGCTGTCGACGGCGGCTTCACGGATCTTGCAGCAGGCTTTGCGGCAGGCTTTACAGCAGGCTTTGCGGCAGGCTTTACAGCGGGCTTTGCAGCGATGCCCGTTGTCGCGCGCGCTTCTGGCTGGGGCAGTGCTGGAAGCGCTCTCGCGCGATGCCGTCGAGGCGGCCTTGGGCGGCGTGCCCGCTTTCGTCCGTGCCGACGGGGCTGCGCCCGCGGCCACGGCAACCGATTTTCTGGTCATTGGGTATTCCACAACTTAACAAGATAAACAATATAGTCGATCAGGCGCATTCCGGATAGGGCGCGTCCTGCCGTGCGGCACCTTCATGGCGTGCATGCAGCTCGCGGATGACGCCCGCGCGCAGGCCGGCGCGCACCGGAATGACGGCCTCGATGCCGAGTTCCTCGACCATGGCCAGCAGCAGCGCCAGGCCGCCCGCCACCTGGGCCGCGCCGAGGGCCTGCTCCCCGCCTGCCGCCATCGCCCTCCCCGCCACCAGGGTACGGCAGAGCAGCCGCAGGCGCGCCGCGTCCAGCAGCGGCTCGCCTGCCAGCTCGGCCAGCGCGCGCACGGTTCCCGAGGCGCGGCATACGCGCACTCCCAGCCCCGCATGCCGGGCAGCTGGGCGCAATCGGCATAGCGGCTGCGCGCCGACGCCAGCGCCGCGTCGAATGCCGCCTGCGAGATACCCGCGCCAAAAATGCCAGGCCATGGCGCAGCGCACCGACGCCGAAAGACTGCACGAGTTCAACCTCGGCACCCTGGCCCCGGACGATTTCGGTGGAGCCGGCGCCGATGTCGAGCACCAGGCGCCGCTCGCTGCCGCGACCGAGGGCACCGGTCACGCCCAGGTAGACCAGGCGGCCCTCTTCTTCGCTGCCGATGCGTTCCACCGGATGGCCGATCGCCGCGCCGGCCGCGGGCAGGAAGGCCGGCGTCTCGCAGACGGCGCGCAGCGCGGCCGTGGCAACCACCCGTACCGCGCGCGGCGACCAGGGCTGCAGCGCCTGGCGGTACTGGCGCAGGCAGGCCAGCACCCGCCGCATCGTGGCGGCGTCGACGCCGCCGTCCCGCCCGGGCGCGCCCAGGCGGATCGTCTCGCTCAGGGTCGCGGCCACGCGCACGACGCCGGCTTCGCAGCTGGCCACGTGCATGCGCACGCCGTTCGAGCCGAGTTCGACCGCGGCATACATCGGGACGGAATAAGTGACGGCCATCGGTTCGTCCTGGTCATGGAGGAACCCCGAGTATGGGCCGCCATTGTGACGGCCCGATGACGACGCGGCAAGCCGTGGCTGGCTGCGGCCTAGCTCTCCTGGCTCTCGACGGCCTGGGGACGCGGCGCCAGCCGCACCTGGTTGCGGCCCGCGTCCTTGGCGCCCCGCAGCGCTTCCGGGCGCGCTGCAGCAGCGTGACGTTGCTGTCGTCCGGGCGGATCGTGGTGACGCCGAAGCTGGCCGTCATCGAGATCATCGCCCGCTCGGTCTTGACCGGCGTCGCCTCGATCGCGGCGCGCATGCGTTCGGCCACCAGCAGCGCTTCCTCGGCGCCGGTGCGCGGCAGCAGCAGCACGAATTCGCCGCCGACCAGGCGCCCCAGCAGGTCGCTGTCGCGCAGCTGGCGCTTGCACAGGTCGGCGATATGGCGCAGCACGACGTCGCCCACCGGGTGGCCGTAGCCGTCGTTGACGCGGCGGAAGCTGTCGAGGTCCAGGACGAGCAGCGCAGTGGCCGAACCTGGGCGGCGCGCCAGCGAGATCCAGGGCGCGAGCGCACGGAAGAAGCCGCGCCGGTTCGCCACGTCGGCCACCAGGTCGCTTGTCTCCAGGCGCGCCAGGTCGACCTGCTGGCGCTCGCGCGCCAGCAGCAGGCAGCCGAAGGCGCCGACCAGCATCAGCAGGTAGAAGGCGGCGGTGGACAACTGGCGCAGCAGGTCGTGCGAAAGCCAGCGCCAGCCGTCGGGCATGACCAGCACCAGGATGCCGCGCGCCGCCACCACCAGCGCCAGCAGCGCCGTGACGATGGCCAGCGCACGCTGCAGCATGCTGGCAGCCCGCCAGCCGCGCGCCAGCGCCGCCGCGCCCATCAGGTAGAAAGCGCCCAGCAGCAGCGCCGCGGCCAGCGTGCGCAGGCCGAGCGGATCGATCCAGTACGACACCGGGAACACCAGCACCGCGGCCACCGCCAGCGGCACAGCGGCTCGCCGCAGGCGCGCCGAACCGGCGCCTTCCCACAGCGCGCCGGCTTCGAGTGCCACGCCGCCGATCAGGAGGGCCCAGCCGGCCGGCAGCGCCAGCGGTTCGGGCACCACGCGCGCGCCGCCCAGGCAGAGCAGCAGCCAGCTCGCGGCCTGGACCTGGCGCGACAAACTCCAGCTCGCCATTGCCGGCGTACGCACGGCCCCGTAATCGAAGAAGAACAGCAGGCTGCACAGGGCGAGGTTGCCCAGTGCCAGCACCAGCACCATGGTGGTGGAATCGAGTGCGAGCATGGTCGGGTTCAGCATTCGTGTTCGACGTTGCTGCTGCCGTCGCCGACCTTGCTGGCCCAGGCCCGGGCGAAATACGCGCGCTCGGCCTCGTCGGGCGGCTCGTTCCAGAACACGATCAGGGTGCCTTTGTGGTCATGCAGCTGGGTCAGCTTGTCGACGAAGTGCGCATTGCCGGCACTGTCGGCCAGCGCCATCGCATATCCATAGACGCGGTTGAGCCGCTCGATGCGGTCGGGCTCGGTCTGGCTGTTGGTGGCGGTGATCGATGGATGATCGAGAAACATGAACGACTCCGTGTGGCGGCAAGGGCCAGCTTAGCAGAACTTCATGCCTGTGGACAAGGCGAGCGCCGCCTTGCCACCCTTGCATTGGCAGCGGTGCTCGCCGCCGCGCGCCCATCGGTATACTGGCGCCATGCCGCCCCGCCTCGACCCTGCCGATCCGCCCGCCGCCGCGCGGGCCTCCACTGCGCTGGTGAGCACGCGCGGCAACCGCCGCACCCTCGAATTCCAGCCAGGCGACATCCAGAGCGAGATGCTGCTGTCCGCACCGCACGCGCTGGTGCTCGAATACGCGCGCGCCATGATGTGCTTTGCCCTGTTCGTGCCGCATCCGCGCCATATCCTGATGGTGGGCCTGGGCGGCGGCTCGATGGTGAAGTTCTGCCATCGCCATTTCCCCGATACGCGCATCACCGTGGTCGAGATCAGCAGCGAAGTCATCGCCCTGCGCGAGCAGTTCCGGGTGCCGCCGGACGACGCGCGCCTGCGCATCGTCCATGCCGATGCCGCCGACTACCTCGCTTGCGCCGACGCCTTGCCCGACGCGGTTGTCGACGTGATCCTGGTCGACGGCTTCGACGCCACCGGCATGCCGGAGTCGCTCGGCAGCGAACGCTTCTACGCCGATTGCCGCCGCGCCCTGCGCGCCGGCGGCGTATTGGTCGCCAACTTCCTCAGCTACGACCCTGCCCGCACCCAGCTGGCGGCGCGTCTGGCGGCGGCCTTCGGCGGACGCGTCTGCGATTTTGCGGGCATCGCCGGCAACAACCACCTGCTCTTCGCAGTCCGGACCGGCGCCGGCGTCGACGCCAGCTCGCTCCCCGCGCTGCGCATGCAGCGGCGTGTCATGCGCCGGCGCGGCCTCGGTTTCGGCCTGCTGAACCGGCTGCTCGCGCGCGCCGTCGTCGCCTGGCTGGCATGGCGGCCCGCGCGCGCCGCACGGCGGATGCAAACCTGATCAGCCCGACAACGGCGCTTGTCTGATCGCGGCGACAATGACACCGCCCACCGCTGCCCGGGAGAGGAAGTGTTTGCGAAAACGGGCCAAGATATGACACACTTGGTCGTTTTCATGCCTACAGGCAAAAAATCTTTCTAGGAACAGGACATGTTGCGTCGCCTGCCGTTTTCCCTGACCCGCGCGGCGGCCCTCACCCTGGGGGCCGGCCTGGCCGCCTCCTGCGTGCTGTTCGTCGGGGTCAGCCGACTCGAATACGACAACCTGGCACTGGTGTTCGCCCAGGAGGCCGACGAGCGCGTGGCCACGGTGCGCCAGGGCCTGCATGACGCCGTCGAGGTGGTAGCGGTCACCAACCAGCTGTTTGCCCTCGGCGCACCGGTCACGCGCAGCCAGTTCCACGATTTCACGACGCCGCTGCTGCAGCGCCATCCCTACATCCAGGCCTTCAACTTCCACCGGCAAATCGCCGACAGCGAGCGCGCGGCAGTTGAGGCGGACCTGAACACGGTCGTTCCAGGCAGTTTCATCAGCGAGGCGCAGGGCGGCAGGATGGTGCCGGCCGGGCGGCGCGCACGCTATAACATCGTCCAGTACCTGGAACCGATGGCCGGCAATGAAGCGGCCTTCGGCTTCGATTCGGCAACGCGCCCTGCGATCAATGCGGCACTGGCGCGTGCCCACGCCGGGCGCCAGGTCGCCGCCTCCACGCTGTTCCCGCTGGTGCAGAATCCCGTTCCCCAGCCGAGTTTCCAGCTCCTGATGCCGGTGTACGACAGCAGCGGCGCCCTGATCGGCGATACCGCCGCGGTCGTGCGCGGGCGCGAACTGGTGCGCGCCACCCTGGCCGCCGCCGGCCTGCTGGGCAAACAGCGGATCCGGATGTCGGTGTATGCGGGTCCGCAGGCCGAACCGGCGAACCTGGTGTTCAGCAGCGGCGGCGACGCCGGCCAGCCGGGCACCGACCCGCTTGGCCGCCTGGTCGCCCCCGAATACACCGCGCGTGCTGCAGGCACCCTCGACGTGGCCGGCCGTCCCTGGCTGGTCGAGGTGACGGCGCAGCCGCGCCCTTCGCCGCCGACCACCTCGCCTCCCTGGCGACCCTGGCCGGCGGCATCCTGCTGAGCCTGATGAGCGCCGCCTGGATCCAGGCATCGAGCGCGCGTGCCCAGCGTATCCAGACACTGGTCCGCAAGCGCACCGCCGACCTGAAACGCATCAACCGCCGCCTGGTCGACGACATGATCGCGCGCGAGCGCACCGAAAAGGCGCTGCAGCACAGCGAACAGCGCTTCCGCCAGCTGGTGTCGATGTCCTCCGACTGGTACTGGGAACAGGACCGCGATTTCCGCTTCACGATGGTGACCGGCGGCTTTACCGAAAAGGCCGGCATCGTGCTCGAGCGCCTGCTCGGCCGCACGCGCTGGGAATTCATCGATTCGATTCCCGACAGCGAAGCGGGCCGCGCCCATATCGCCCAGGTGCGCGCGCACCAGCCTTTTGCCAATTTCGAATACCAGCTGCGCGACGACAACGGCGACACCCGCTGGTTCTGCGTCAACGGCCAGCCGGTCTTCGACGAACACGGCGGCTTCGCCGGCTATCGCGGCACCGGCAGCGACATCACCGAGCGCAAGCTCACCGAGCAGCGCGTGCACCATGTGGCCCAGCACGACGTGCTGACCGGCCTGCCGAACCGTTCGCTGCTGCAGGACCGGCTGTCGCAGGCCATCGCCCAATCCAGCCGCAGCGGCAACCCGGTATGGGTCATGCTGATCGACCTGGACCGCTTCAAGTTCGTCAACGACAGCATGGGCCACAAGGCGGGCGACGTGCTCCTGATGACGGTGGCGGCGCGCCTGCGTGCCTGCCTGCGCGATTCGGACACCGTGGCGCGCCTGTCGGGCGATGAATTCGTCGTGCTGGTGTCGGAACACGGCGAACAGCAGTTGACGCCGGCCATCGTCGAGCGCGTGATGAACGCGGTGGCGCAGCCGGTGTTGCTCGGCACCAAGGAATTTTTTGTTACCTGCAGCATTGGCGTGTCGGTCTATCCGAGCGAGAGCACGCCGGCCGACGAACTGATCGAACACGCGGATATCGCCATGTACCGCGCCAAGAAGCTGGGACGCAACAACTTCCAGTTCTATTCGCCGGCCATGAACGAAGAGTCGCTCGAGCGCGTGCGCATCGAAGGCGCGTTGCGCAATGCGCTGGAGCGCGACGAGTTCGTGCTGTACTACCAGCCCCAGCTCGACATGAAGACCGGCAAGATCGTCGGCATGGAAGCGCTGATCCGCTGGCAGCATCCGGAACTGGGCATGGTACCGCCGGGACGTTTTGTGAGCATCGCCGAGGAAACCGGCCTCATCGTGCCGATCGGCGCCTGGGTGATGCGTACCGCCTGCGCCCAGAACAAGGCCTGGCAGGATGCCGGTTTCGACAAGCTGCGCGTGGCCGTCAACCTGTCGGCGCGCCAGTTCGGCGCACCCGACCTGGTCGAAGACATCGCGGCGGTGCTGGCCGACACCGGGCTGGAGCCGAAATACCTCGAGATCGAACTGACCGAAAGCCTGTTCATGAGCGACATCACGCCGGCGGTGGAACTGCTGCACCGCATGAAGGCGCTGGGCGTGAACCTGTCGATCGACGACTTCGGCACCGGCTACTCGAGCCTGTCCTACCTGTCGCGCTTCCCGATCGACGTGCTGAAAATCGACCGTTCATTCGTGGCCGACATCACGCGCGACGCCAACGACGAGGCCATCGTCACGTCCATCATCGCGCTGGCCCATAACCTGAAGCTGGCGGTGATCGCCGAAGGCGTGGAGACGGGCGAACAGCTCGACTACCTGCGCCGCCACGGCTGCGACGAGATGCAGGGGTACTACTTCAGCCGGCCCGTACCGGCGCTCGAATTTGAGCAACTGTTGCGTGAAGGACGCGGTTTGCGTCCGCACGAAACAATCGCGCCCGCCGAGCCGGCCATTGCGGACGGCGGAGCGGCAAATTCGTATTGACATGTAGCAATTTGCACATCGTTGTTCTAGAATGGCTGTGTTTCTATAGCAATTCTCGAACATGATGAAGATGGACGATCTCGGCGCCGAATCGATGGCGCAATCAGTGGAAGATGCGCGCCTGCGCGTGCTGCGTACCGACCTGCGTACGCGCGACCTGGTGAACCAGGCGGTGGCCTCGGTGCCGACGCTCGGCCTGCAGCGCGCGGCCGAGTTTCGGCGGCGATGAACGTGCCGGCCGAAGTCGCCGTGCGTACCCTCGTCTATCCGCAACGGCGCCGCCGCGGCTGACAGCCCCTCGCAGGACCCCACCCGGCGTGTCGAAGGATCCAGCCACGCCGTGGCCGGTTCCCGGCTGATGCGCGCCGGGTGCGCGCGCCATCGCGCCGACTGCTTGCCTGGCGCTTTCCCGGCGCTTGCCTGGCGCTTACTTGACGACTACTTGCGCGGTTCCTGCGCCTGGATGTCGGCCAGCGACTCCTGGCCCTTGGCCGTCACGTCGAAGCCGCCTTCCGGGCGCGGCGCGATGTGCGACTTGCGGCTCAGGAACTGTGCAACGTCGCCGGCCACCGGCGCCTGCGGGTCCTGGGACAGCGCGCCCAGCGCCTCGATGCAGCTGCGCAGGAACAGCACCTGCTGCCCTTTTTCCGTCAGGTCGACGCGACCGTCGCGGCCGTAGGTGATCATCTTCAGCCCGGACAGGCGCTTGGCGTTGCGCCCGACGCAGGCATTCACGCGGTCGCTGCGGGCGCCGCGGCGGATGAATTCCAGCGCGTTGTATTCGTCAGTCGTCAGTTTTTCGTTCTTCATTACCGCTTTCGTGGTTCTTCGCGGCCGTCATGGTAACCGCCGTGACGCCCGGCGGCAACCATCGTTTCTTTCTCAATGGGTGCGCAGCGCGATCCAGAGCAGCCCGGCACCGAAAATGCCGGCCACGGCCAGTACGCCCTGGAAGCGGCGCGATGCGAATCCACTGTGGCGGCCGAGGTAAATTTTGTTGTGCAGCGAGTTGCCCATCTGTTTCTCCGAAATCAATGCAGTCATGAATAGATATTATAAAAAAAATCACACATGTGGCTGGTTCGCTACCTAACATAATTGTAACTTTGTGTGAGGCGGCAACACTCCGGCGAAGGCCTAGCGCGCGCCGGATGGCGGATGCCGCTGCTAGGATGACCAGAACATTGTCATCAACAGCGGAGTGCACCATGAATCCATCACACAAGAATACCGACCCGGCCGCAGGCAGCCGCCCCTACATGGAAGAAGGCGACATCGGCAGCGGCGAAAAGACGCCGGGCCAGAAGGAAACCGAGGAAATGATCAAGGAAATCCCGCCGCTGCAGCCGGGCAGCGCGCGCGACAATGCCAAGCGCGAGGACGAGACGACGCCGAAGGACTAGGCGCTACAAGTACCAGGAGACCGCCCATGCATGACAACGGCCCCTGCCAGGCAACCGGCAGGGGCCGTTCTTCATGGGGTTTCGCCTAGACCCGCGGTTCGCGGATCGGCGGCACCGGGATCGCGGGCTCCTCGACCGGCGCGTGGGCGGGATCGGGAACGTCGTCGGGAATGGGAATGCTGGGTGGGGTTGGATCGGTCTCGGGATCGGGCGTGGAATGGGCACGATCTTGCAGGTGTGTCGTAGCCATTGGCGTCTCGCGTGAATGTGGTGTGGTCGCGTGCCTGCCTGGTGCCGCCATGGGCGTCCGCTGCCATCGCGACCCGGTAGCCGCAGGTTCGCACGTACGCCGTCCCCGGGCGGCTACCGGAAACATCGAGCGGCAACCGGACGGCGCCGCCCAGTGCCATCAGTGATTCTGCTTCTGCTTGGCGCCACCGCCGGCGCCTTCGCCGGTGCCGGCACGCACGCGCGACTTGGCATCGTGGCTGCTCTTGTGTTCCTTGCCGGCGCGCTGCTTCGCCATTTCCTCTTCCGACAGGTTGTCGGACTGCTTGTTCTGGGTTCCGGTCTGTTTCGTCTGATTCATGATGTTGCTCCCGTGGTGAGTGAAAACATGCGGTTTTGCGCAGCCTAGCATGGAAGAACCCGGAAGGTTTTCAATCGTGCGCATCCCGCCCCGCTCCCGTATAGTGCGATTTTCAGCTTCCATTTCTGCCATGAAAAACCGCTTCCCGCGCCTGTCCGCCCTGCTGTTTTCCCTCCTGCCCGCCCTGGCCCCGGCCGCCCCGATGAAGCTGGCCGACTACATGGCCCTGCAGGGACCGGCCCCCACGGCACGCCTGCCCTACGGCCCCGCCCCTCGCAATACGCCGAGCTGTTCGTCCCCGAAGGCGCCGGCCCCTTCCCGGTCGCGGTACTGGTGCACGGCGGCTGCTGGACCGAGCGCTTCGGCGGCATCACCCAGTTCCGCAACATGGCGGGCGCCTTGCGGGCACGCGGGATCGCCGTCTGGAACGTCGAATACCGGCGCGTGGACGAAGCCGGCGGCGGCTACCCCGGCATGTACCAGGACATGCATGCGGCCCTGGACCTGCTGGCCGCCCGGGCGCGGCGCGCAAGCTCGACCTGGAGCGGGTGGTGGCGGTGGGCCATTCGGCCGGCGGCCAGCTGGTGCAGTGGATCGCGGGACGCGCGAAGATTCCCGCGACAAGTCCGCTCCATCGCGAACGCATGCTGCCGGTGCGTGCCGTGGTCAGCCTGGGAGGCCTGGCCGACCTGCGCCGCGAGCGCGCGCTGATCAAGGCCAACTGCGGCCGCGACACGCCGGAACTGGCGGGCGAGCCCGGTCCCGGCCGTCCCGACGTGTATGCCGACACGAACGCCGCCGAACTGCTGCCCAACGGCAGCCATACCATCCTTGTCACGGGCGAACTCGACACGATTTCGCCGCCGCGCATCGCGCACGATTTCGCCGAGCGCGCGCGGCAGGCGGGCGACAGCGCCGAAGTGGTGATCCTGCCGGGCGCGAGCCACTACGACGAAGTCGCCACCAGCTCGCACGCCTGGCCGCTGGTACTGGGCGCGATCGAGCGCGCGCTCGAGCACGCTAGCGGCAAAGCTAGCCCTGCCGGGGCGGCCGCCGTTTCGCCAACGGCGCGTTGACGACCAGGTCGGACAGGGGCACGGCCACGCAAGGCAGCAGGTAGTTCTCGCGCTTTTCCTCGATCGATAGGCCGGGCCACTCGACGAGGTAGCGCACGCTGCCGCGCTCGAGCCGGCACAGGCAGGTGCGACAGGTGCCGTTGCGGCAGGAACTGGGCAGGTCGATGCCGGCGTGTTCGGCCGCGGCCAGCACGGTCCCGTCGCCGCCGGAAAAGCTGGCGCCGAGCGGTTCGAGCGCGATAATGAAGGAATTGGTGGGGTCGCGCATGGCGCGATTGTAGCGCCGCGCGGCGCGCCCGGGGCCCCGTGCCTGAGTTCGTTCGCGCACAGACCGGGCCGGTGCGCGCGCCTACGCTGAGGTTTCCTTCAGTAAGTATTGCAGGTGCCATATGAAAAACATCGTCAACAAGCTCGCCCTCCCCGCCTTCGCCGCGGCCCTCGCCGCCGCGCCCTGGCTGCCCTCGATGGCAGCCGCAGCGGCCCAGCCTGCACAGCCGGCTCAACAACCAACCCAGGGAGCCGCCCAGCAGCCAGGCCTCGCGGCCAACGGGGCGCCGGGCCAGGCGGTGTCAAGCGAGCAAGAGCGCGCCGAATTCGAGCGCAACCTGCGCGCCCAGGTGCTGCTCGACCGCATGCACCTGTCGCCCGGCGAAATCGATGGCGCCTATGGCTCGAACATGCGCCAGGCCGTGACCACTTTCCAGCAACAACGCAACCTGCCGGCTACCGGCAAGCTCGACGATGCGACCTGGAACGCGCTGAACCAGGACACGACGCCGACCCTCGTCAACTATGTGCTTGCGGCCGAGGACGTGGCCGGTCCCTTCCAGCCTATTCCCGAAGACATGATGGACAAGGCCAAGCTGCAAAAGATGGGCTATGCCTCGCCACTGGAAGGCCTGGGCGAAAAATTCCACGCCAGTCCCGACCTGATCGCGCGCCTGAACCCCGGCAAGAATTTCTCGCGCGCGGGCGAGCAGATCGTGGTACCAAGCGTCCACGGCGGCCAGCCGCTGGCGCCGGCGGCCAAGGTCGTCGTGAGCGACAGCCGCAAGGTGCTGATGCTGTTCGACGCTGCCGAACGCGTCATCGCCCAGTACCCGGCCTCGACCGGCAGCGAGCACGATCCGCTGCCGATCGGCAGCTGGAAGATCGAAGGCGTGCACCCGAACCCGACCTACCACTACAACCCGAAGCTGTTCTGGGACGCGGAACCGGGCGACAAGAAGGCCACCATCGCCGCCGGCCCCAACAATCCGGTGGGCGTGGCCTGGATCGACCTGTCGAAACCCCACTACGGCATCCACGGCACCCCGGTTCCGAAATTCATCGGCAAGACGGAATCGCACGGCTGCATCCGCCTGACCAACTGGAGCGCGGCCGAAGTGGCCAGTGTGGTGGCGGCGGGCACGCCTGTCGTGCTGCAGGATTGATCCAGGTGTCGTTCAAAGGACATTCGAAGGTAGTTCAGTAGCGATCCGGGCAGCGCCTCGGTGCGCTGCCCATTGATATCGGGAGGCTTGCATGAGATGGTTGGTCACCTTCCTGCTCGGCGTCGCGGTTGGCGCGGGCGGTCTGTTCGTTTACCTGCGCGAGATTGCCGACGCGCCGGATCCGATCGTTACCGATGGCGGCGCCCTGCCCGCGCCGGCCGGCGGCCCGCCGGCACCGGCTCCAGCCGCCACGGGCTCCGACAGCGGGCTGGTACAGACCGACCTGAGCGAAGCCGACCTGCCGATCCGCCCCGCCCCGCACGTGGCCAGCAACGGCACGACCGCGCCGGAACTGAGCGCAGGCGGCAGCATGCCGGCCAAGCTGCTCGTACCGGTCGAGGGCGTGGCCTACAGCCAGCTGACCGATACTTTCGACCAGCCGCGTGGCCAGGAGCGCCACCACGAGGCGCTCGACATCATGGCCCCGAAAGGCACGCCGGTGCGCGCCGTCGCCGACGGCAAGGTCGCCAAGCTGTTCCAGAGCAAGCCGGGCGGCGTCACCCTGTACCAGTTCGATCCGAACGAACAGCACGCCTATTATTACGCCCACCTGGACCGCTACGCCGACGGCATCAAGGAAGGCATGCAGCTCAAGCGGGGCGACCTGATCGGCTATGTCGGCGTCAGCGGCAATGCCGATCCGAACGCGCCGCACCTGCACTTCGCGGTGGTGGCGCTCACGCCTGAGAAGCAGTGGTGGAAAGGGACGCCGGTCAATCCGTATCCGCTGATGGGGGATTGAGCGGGCTTTGTCGCATTCGTAGGGTGGGCTCTCGAGCCCACGTGGTATCACAGGACGCCTACCAGCGATGTTGCAACCACGCAGACAAACCTGAATTCATGTGATGGCGGCCTGCACACCATGCCATTTCGCAACACGTGAGGCGCTGATCAAGCGATGAGACCGCGTGGGCTCGAGAGCCCACCCTACGCGGGACTACCTGGCCGCGACCGCGTCCGGCGCCTCGGTGCCGGGTTCCGCTGTCGCAGGCTCGTCCACATCCGCCCCGACATTGATGGCCGCGTAGGCGCGCTGCACCGCCACCGCCTCAACGCTGCCCTTGCCGTACAGCTCCTCGGCCGCCTCGACCATCTTCGCGCGCGCATCGGCATAGTTCGTGCTCGAGGTAAACTTGGTCGTGTTCGCCTTGAACCAGATGCGGAAGGCTTTGTCCGTACCGATGCCGCTCATCGCCGCCGGCGACTTCACCAGATACTTGCTGTAGTAGTCGCCGTCTTTCTCCGCTTTCGATCCCTGCGCCAGGAAGTAGAACATGCGGTTGTTGGGGCCGCTGCTGTAGTGCACGTCCAGGCGCTTGAGCGAGGTGCTCCAGGCGTCCGGGCTGCTGCCGTCCTTGCTCGGGCGGTACATCCAGCGCAGCGGGGTCTTGTTGCGGCTGATTTCGGTGCCCAGCATCCAGTCGTTGCCGCCCGCGGGAATCGCGTCTCCCTTGCCGCCGGCGCGGGCATAGGCCTCGACGACTTCGCCGCCGATGTCCGAACTCGCTTCGTTCAGCCCGCCCGATTCGCCGGAATACACCAGGTCGGATGTGGCCGCGGTGACGCCATGGCCCATTTCGTGGCCGATGACATCGATCGAGCCCAGGCTGCTGAAGCTGCTGCCGTCGCCGATGAACATGCAGCGGCAGGTGTCGCTGTAGTAGGCGTTGTCGTAGGCCGTGTTGACGTGCACGGCGATGTAGGTGGCCGTGTTGTGGCCGTCGAGCGACTGCCAGCCGAGCACGTTCTTCAGGGCGTCGTAGGTGTTCATCAGGCCCCACATGGCATTGACCGCCGCGGTCTGGCCGTTGGCGTCGACTGTGCTGCCGCCGCGGATGTACTGCTTGCCGTCGCCCCAGGTATTGGTGCTGTTGGTGTACATCTCGCCGGCCTTGCTCGAGTTGTTGGCGTTGGTAATCGCCATCGCGCCATAGGCGCCCTTGGTGCCGCGCTCCGGGTCGAGCATGCGGAAGGTGGCGCCATCCTGTGTGGTGCTGATCGGCACCTCGCCGTTGTACTGGCTCTTGCCGACGCCGACGACGGTCTGCAACATGCTCCAGCGCTCGACGATGTGCCCATCCTTCGCGCTGACGACGGTATCGAAGAACAGGGGCTGGTCGGCGCGCTGCATGCGGGTGCGCACCAGGTAGGCCAGCTCGTAGTGGTCGACCACGTCGCGCACGTCCAGCGCATTGAGCTCGGATTCAGGCTTGTCCTGCGCTTCCGGGATGCGCTCCATCTTCATGACCGGGTAGATCAGCAGTTCCGCGCTCGGCGGTGCCACGTGGCTGGCGCCCCGACCGGTGGCGGCCACGGCGGCATCGATGGCGGCTTTCGGCGGCATGGCCGGCCTGACGCTGTAGTCCGCCGTGACGGCGCCGAGCCGGTTGGCCTGGCCGCGTCCCGGTGCAGGCGGCGTTCGGAGGCCGCTTCGGACACGATGGCGCCAGCGGCGTCGACCACGACCACCGATTCCGAGCCGAATATGCGCAAGCCCTTGTAGGTGTGCGCGGCGCGTACTACCTGGCTACCCGGATGCCGGGGTGCTGGAGCGAGACCGTGAAGCCGTGGTTGTTGTCGAGCCCGCGTGAAGCGCGCCCCGGGCCAGGCGCGATACCAGGTCGGCGCCGGCCTGGCTCGTCATCGCCTTGGGCGCGCTCATCATGGGCGCGCCCGGGCGCAGGAAGCGGCAATCAGGATGCCGAGCGGCAGGGCCAGCAGGCGCGCCTTGGTCGTTGCGGGTAGGGTCATCTCGTCTCCAATCGAAGTTTTCCGGACGCAAACGCGGCCCGGACCTTCTTCGAGTGTGGACGAGCTGGATTAGGGAGATTTTGCTCAAACGCAAGAAGTCCCGCAGCGCGCACGGTAGTGCGGGCTGCGGGCCCCGGAAGCAGCGGCGCAATGGAGTGCCGCGATGGCTGCGGCTCTGCCCGCGGCGCAGCTCAATAACGCTCGTCGCGCCGCTTGAGCAGGTAGTAGGCGGCACCGGCCAGCACGCCGGCGATCGCGACCTTCTTCGCCAGGCCTGCCTTGTTGTGCTCCCATTCGGACTTGATGCCCATTTCGCCGAGGATGTTCGGTACATGGCCGTGGGCCAGGTCCTCGACGATGCCCTCGACCACGTTGACGCGGTCCGCACCCAGCAGCATCAGCCAGTGGCGCAGGTCGTTCTCGGTGTACTTGAAGGCGGCGCGGCGCATCATGCCCGACAGGCCCGACGGCGGCTGCACCGTGCCGTGCAGCGGCGTGATACCGGGGCGTTCGTTCGACACCAGCACCTCGACGTGCTGGTGCTGCGCGGGCGGCGTCGGCATGTTGGCCGGCGTGTAGCGCGGCGGCGTGCGTTCCATCGGTACGCCGGGGCGGTTCTTGCGGTCGAGGTCGGCGCCCCAGCCCTTGATGTGGGTGAGCGACTCGCGCGTGCGGCGGTGCTGGCGCGCCTCGGGCTGCACCGGCACGTTCATGGTCGGGTGGGCGTAGTCCTGGTCCTGCTCGGCGTTGTTGTCGGGGTAGTAATCGGTCTTGACGATCGTGCGGTTGTCCATGCGCTTCTCCTTATTCTTCCGACACGCTGTTCGTCACCGGGCGCGTCGTTTCATAGGCGCGCGGCGGAATCAGGATCGGCTTGATGCAGTTGTCGAGCTTGCTCGAGAAGATGTGGTAGGCGTCGGCGACTTCCTCGAGCGGGATGCGGTGCGTAATGATCGCTTTCGGATCGATGTGGCCAGCGCGGATGTGCTCGATCAGGCGTGGCACGTGGCGCTTCACGCTGGCCTGGTTCATGCGCATCGTGATGCCCTTGTTCAGGGCGTTACCGATCGGTACCGCATTGAAGGTCGGGCCATACACGCCGACGATCGAGACATTGCCGCCCTTGCGCACCGAATTGATGCACCAGTGGAGCACGGTGGCGGCGCCGGCCTGCATTTTCATCAGGCGGCCAGTGACGGTCTGCGCCACGCTGCCGGCGGCGTCGCAGCCGACCGCGTCGATGCAGACGTCCGCGCCCAGCCAGTCGGTCATCTTCTTGATGTGCAGCGCCATGTCGCCGACTTCCTTGAAGTTCACCACTTCGCACTGCGCATAGTTCTTGACGAATTCGAGGCGGTAGTCGAGCTCGTCGACAACGATGACGCGGCCGGCGCCGAACAGCCAGGCCGACTTGGCGGCAAAGATGCCGACCGGACCGGCGCCGAACACGACGACGGTGTCGCCTTCCTCGATGTCGCCCATTTCCGCCGCCTGGTAGCCGGTCGGCAGTGCATCGGTCAGCAGCACGGCGTCGTCGTCGTGGATGTCGTCGGGGATCTTGATGGGAGCGACGTCGGCCATCGGCACGCGCACGTATTCGGCCTGGCCGCCGTCGTAGCCGCCGGCCGTGTGCGAGTAGCCGTAGATCGAGCCGACCGCGGTCGACTGCGGGTTCGCATTGTGGCAATTACCGTAGAGCTCTTTCTGGCAGAAGAAGCAGGAGCCGCAGAAGATGTTGAAGGGTACCAGCACGCGGTCGCCCACCTTCAGCGTGGTGACCTCGGAACCCACGTCCTCGATGATGCCGATGAACTCGTGGCCGAAGGTGTGGCCCACCCGGGTGTCCGGCACCATGCCGTGATACAGGTGCAGATCCGAGCCGCAGATGCACGAGCGCGTGACGCGGATGATGGCGTCGCCCGGGTGTTCGATGGTCGGGTCGGACTTGTATTGGGCGCGCACGCGGTAGGGCCCCCGGTAGTTCATTGCCAGCATAAATTCCTCCTCAAAAGTTTTGCGTGTCCACTCATCGGTGCGGACGCATGGGCTTTAAACTTATGTCAAAACGCTATGAATTACGATAGGCGCACGGAAATGAACGCCATTTTTTTAAACGATTTTCACGCCTTGTTGCCGACTGTTCGCAGCAGGAAAGCGAAACTTCCTGATGGCATCGCGCTCGCCGCCGCCACTTACAGCTGGCGCGCTTCGAAGGTATTGCATTGCTGGACGTCGCCGCTCTCGATGCCGCGCTTGAACCAGCGCACGCGCTGGGCCGAACTGCCGTGCGTGAAGGAATCGGGCACCACTTCGCCGCGTGCCTGGCGCTGCAGGGCGTCGTCGCCGATGGCGGTGGCGGTCGCCAGCGCCTGTTCGACGTCGCCCGCTTCGAGGATCGACTGCTTCTTGTTGGCGTGGTAGGCCCAGACCCCCGCCAGGCAGTCCGCCTGCAGTTCGAGCCGCACCGACAAGGCATTGCCTTCGGTTTCGGACGCACGTCCCTGGGCGTTGTGGACCTTGTCGGAGATTCCCAGCAGGTTCTGGACGTGGTGTCCCACTTCGTGGGCAATCACATAAGCCTGGGCAAATTCGCCGCCGACCTGCCAGCGCTCCTGCATCATGCGGAAGAAGCTCAGGTCGATGTAGACCTTCTGGTCGGCCGGGCAATAGAAAGGCCCGGTGGCCGCGTTGCCCGCGCCGCATGCCGTATCGGTACGGCGTTCGAACAGGCGCAGCGTCGGTGCCTGGTAGGTGCCGCCCTGCTCGCGAAACAGCGGCGTCCAGACATCTTCGGTCAAGCCGACGACGGTGCGCACGAAACGCGATTCACGGTCGGTTGCGCGGGGCGCATTCGGATCGCGCGGCTGCTGCACCTGGGGAGAAGGGGAGCCCCCGCCCAGTACCCCCAGTACTGTGCCTGGATCGACGCCGAAGATGAGCGATGCCACGAGGGCGATCGCTACCGTGCCCAGGCCGACCGACTTGCCGCCGATCCCGAAACCTCCTCCTCCGCCGCCACCGCCGCCGCCGCGCATGTCCTCGACATTATCGCTCTCGCGACCGCCTTCCCATTTCATCGTGTTCTCCTCAGGTTGCTTGAATTGAGGCTCTCGCGGGCGTCTTTCAGGCGAAATTCGTCGTCGCGGGCAAGGCCGGCGCGGGCTTCGTCGTTGAGCTCGCGCTCGTGACGTTCACGCGCGACTTCGCGCTCGACGCGGACGTGTTCCTGATCCGGAAGCAATGGCTTCATGGTCATCCTTGATGTGACGCCCGCCGGCACCCTTGCCAGCCTGGCATGCCACCAGTATGGCGATACGCGCCATGCCGGTATGTTCGGACATTCACATAAAGCACGAGCTGCATGCAAACGGGATACTCTGTTCGCTGCCGTACAGAGCATGAATCCGTGTTCGCGCATGCTCGCCGGATGACCCAGACCACTCTCGACTTCGACGCCCTGCTCGCGCTGGGCCAGGCCCTGCAGGATGCAGGCTACCGTTTCACCACCGTCACCCCTGCCACCCACCGGCGCGTCAATGGCCGCGAGGAGAACGCACGGGCGCGCGACCTGCGCGGCGTGTTCGGCTGGAGCCGGCCGTTTCGCGAGGACACCCTGCCCGCGCACATCTTCGCGCTGATGCGGCGCGCCGGTGTCGTCAGCGAGCGCGAGGCCAGCCGCGGCGGCGGCCTGTGCGCCACCGTGCGCGCCTCGACGATCGGCGAGCGCCTGTACTTCCACTCGCGATTCCCCACCAGCGACGACGATGCCGTGTTCTTCGGCCCCGATACCTACCGCTACATCGCCGCGGCGCAGCGCGCCATGACCAGGCTGGCAACGCCCGGCCGGGCGGTCGATATCGGGGCCGGCAGCGGCGCCGGCGCGATCGAAGTGGCGGCGCGTTTTCCAGAAGCGCAGGTGGTCGCCGCCGACATCAACGCGCGCGCGCTCGAACTGGCCGCCGTGAATGCGCGCCTGGCGGGCACCGCGCGCGTCGAGACGCGCCACAGCGATCTGCTGAAGGACCTCGACGGCGGCTTCGACCTGGTGCTATCGAATCCCCCTACATCCTCGACCCCGACAAGCTGCGCTACCGCCACGGCGGCGACATGCATGGGGCCGGCCTGTCGCTGGCGATCGTCGAAGCCGCGCTCGATCGCCTCAACCCGGGCGGCACCCTGCTGCTCTACACGGGCATCGCGATTGTCGACGGCCGCGACGAATTCCGCGACGTCATTGCTCCACGCCTGGACGCGACCTGTCCGGGCTGGACGTATGAAGAGCTCGACCCGGACATTTTCGGCGGCCAGCTCGACTGCGAAGGCTACGAGGACGTGGAACGGATCGCGGCTGTGTGGTTGCAAGCCACGCGACGCGCTTGACCAGCAGGAGACGCAGGCGTACCGGCGCGCTGTTGTTGCGTACACACATCAATCATGTGGCCTCATCCTCTTGCTTGAAGACATTGCTCTGCATCAATTTATATTTCCGTAGATAATGGAGCGATCGCGGCGATACGGTGGCGACACCCATGCTCGCCCCACCTTCCCAGCCACGCCGAATCCCTCCATGCCGCTTGCCGCCCGCGCCGCCCTCGCCTTCGCTGCCTCCCTGCTTTGTGCCAGTTTGTCGGCGGCCCCGTCCGCGCCTGCACAGTGGAGCACCGCACGCGCGGAACTCGCGGCGATCGCGAAACTGGCCGAAACCTCCTCGCCGCAGGCGCTGCGCCGGCTCGAGGCCCCGGAGGCCGGCCTCGGCAAGGACGCGCCATACGCGCTGCGGCGTGACGTTTTGCAGGCCGGCATCCCCTGTACGTGGAAACGGGCCACGTCGAACGGGCTCACGAGGACGCGCGCACGCTGCTGCGCCTGGCCGTCCAGCACAAGGACACCCAGGCCGAGATGACCGCCCGGCTCGGCCTGGTCAAGCAAATGGTCGAACAGAACCGGGCTGGGGAAGCGCCCGCCGAGCTCGACCGCATCGCACGAGCGATGCCGGCCAACGCGACTGCGGCGCTGCGCGGTTCGCTGGAAGAGGTCCGGGGCGATGTCTTCAACGCCAGGGGCCAGCACGAAAAGGCCCTGGGTGCCTTCCTGCGCGCCCTGCGCCTGGTACCGGACGAACCTGGCGCGGGCGAGCGCCGTGCCTATCTCGGGTCGAGAATCGCACAGGTCTACATCAACATCGACAACGCCGCAAAGGGCTCGACACCGCCCGCCGCGCGCTGAAGGAACCCGGTGTGCGCCCGATCACCATGGGCAAGCTCCAGTTCAAGGAAGGCACCGCGCTGGTGCACCTCGGACGCGACCGCGAGGCGCTTGCAGCCTTCCGCGACGCACTGGCCACGGCCGAACGGGGCGGCTTGAGCACGCTGGAAGCCAACATACGCGGCAACATCGCCGATTTCTTCCTGCGGCAGCACGATTATCCCGGCGCCGAACGCGAATCGCGGCTGGCATTGGCGGCGTCGGAGCGCGTCAAGGAGCAACGCCTGATCCTGATGGCCAGGGCGAACCTCGGTTTTGCGCTGATGGGCCAGGGACGCATGGCCGAAGGACTCCCTTGGGTCGACGGCGTGATTGCCGAGCTGCGCAAAGGCGAAGTCTGGGGCGACGTCGAAGCAATGCTCGACGAAAAGAGCCGCATGCAGCAACAGGCCGGCCTGTACAGGGAAGCCCTGGCAACCGTGCGCCAGCAGCAGGAGCTGGGGCGCACCAACGATCGCGCTGCACGCGACCGGGCGATTGCGGCGCTCCAGGAAGAATTCGACGCCACCCAGCGTACGCGCCAGATCGAATTCCTGCACCGCGAGAACGGCATCAAGGAAGCCGAGCTGGGCAGCCGCCGCATGGCCCAGCTCGTCACGACCCTTGCCGCCGTGCTGACTGTGCTCGGTGGCGCCGTCGTGTTCGTGCTCTACCGGCGTGCCCGCAGCAGCGCCGTGCGCCTGCAGCAGCTCAACACCCAGCTCGAGTTCCACTCGATGCGCGACGCCTTGACGGGCCTGTTCAACCGCCGCTCCTTTGTCGACAAGATGTCGGCGCGCGCCACCCACGGCAGCGGCGAGCGGCGCAAGGCGGCGCCGGGCGACGTCGACTGTTTCGTCCTGATGGACATCGACCACTTCAAGACCATCAACGACCGCTGGGGCCATGCCGTGGGCGATGCGGTGCTGGTCGAAGTAGCGCGCCGCCTGGCGCTGGCGGTGCGCGATACCGACATGGTGCTGCGCTGGGGTGGCGAAGAATTCTGGTATACGCCCCGGCAACCAATCCAGTCCACCTTGCCGAACTGATCGGCCGGGTGCTCGATGCGGTGGGCGCAACGCCCGTCGACGCGGGCAGCTGCCAGGTCGCGGTCACGCTGAGCGCCGGCGTCGTCTACCTGCCCTGCCCGGGGGCGGAAAGCGGCGCGCTCGACTGGCAAGGCGCGCTGCGCCTTGCCGACTGGGCGCTGTACCACGGCAAGGAGAACGGGCGCAACCAGGCCTGGATCGTCACCGGCCTGCTTGCGCCGGTGCCTGCCGTGCTCGCCGACCTGGACGGGGCCGGACACGGCAGCCTGCCGCCAGGTTTGCTGGACCTGCACTGCGTGCGCGGACCCCGCCAGCAGGATTCCGCCTAGCTTGCGCCGCGGCCCGGGGCTCGATTGCTCCAGGGTTCATCGAAATAGTCCTAAGTGCAACAAAGTGTGCATTTTCGACCACTTTCAGCATGCTATCGTCTCCCGGTTGCTTACCCTCCCACGGAGCACGCATGGCCGATAGTTGCACCTTCAGCTTTTACATCGAACTGCGCGACGACTTGTCGCCTCTCGAGCTGCATACGCTCGACTATCTGTTCAACGAGCGGCCCGACCCGCCCGACAGCTGGCCGCGGCATGCCTTCTTCGAGCTCGGCGCGCCGCCTTATCCGATGGGCGGTCCCAACATGTTCCCGGGCGGCGCCTATGTGTCGGCCTCGTGGCGCGCCAGCGACCATCCCGGCATGTTCTCCGGCGTGCACTTCACCTGTCCGAACCTGAAGTCCTACTGGTTCTACGAATATCATTTGTACCTGGCGAAGTGGCTGGCGACCCTCAGCTGTGCGCGCGGGCATGTCGGTTCGTTCAAGGACCAGGGCGATGCGAAAGGGTTGCCGTGGCTGTTCTTTGTGTATGACCGGCAGTTGTATATGGCGGAGATGAATTCGAGTTTGCCACTGGTGTCGCTGGAGACGGGGTGTGTTTGTCCGTGGCCGTGAGGGGCAGTTAGCGGATTTAGCGGTGGAATCAAAAAGGCTCCCGTTGGGAGCCTTTTTCGCGTGCAACCCCGGCTGAGCCAGCGCTGAACGGGCCCTGGAGGGCCCGGTGGGATTCGCCCACGTGCCACGGGCCGCCCGTGCGCCTGCAGGCGCACGGCTTCGAATCTTCCCCTTGGGGCCCACACGCAGGGCCCTCAGGGCCCTGCTCCTCTCCGCCAAGCAATGAAAAAAGGCCCCACGAGGGGGCCTTTTTTTATTGCCTGGCGGAGAGGGTGGGATTCGAACCCACGGTACGGTCACCCGTACGCCTGATTTCGAGTCAGGTACATTCGACCACTCTGCCACCTCTCCTGAATCGGTGTTGCGGTCGCTGCAAGAGGCCGCATTATAGCGACACTCTACCGGTTGTGGCAAGTTTATCGGCTTGCATTGTTTTAACCAGACCGGCGCTGCGCGGCCATGGCGCTGCGTTGCCCACGCAGTTCGCGTACACCCTTGCCCAGGCGTTTGCGCAGCAGGGTGCGCAGGGTGACGCCGTCGCGGTAGCCGACCAGTTCGGCGATGCGTTCGATCGGCTGGTCGCTCGTGCGCAGCAGGTGCACCGCCTGCTCGATGCGCAGGTCCTGCACATAGGCGACCGGTGTCTTGCCGACCACGTCCGACAGGCGGCGCGCCAGCGTGCGCTTGCTCGTCGCCAGCGCGCTTGCCGCCTCCTCGAGGCTGAAAACCGGGCCAGCCGCGCGCGTGCCCAGCGGTCGAAAGCGGAGACGAGCGCATCGTCGTGGGCCAGGTGATCGGCGATCACGTAGGCCGACTGCGCCGGACGCTCGTCGACGATCAGGTAGCGCGCCACCAGCGCCGCCAGGGCCGGACTGGCCTGGCGGATCACCCACAGCGCCAGGTCCAGGTGGCCGAGCGCGGCGCCGGCCGTGAGATACGGCCCTGAACTGACGACCATGCGCCTGGCGTCGAGCTTCACGTGTGGATAGCGCTCGCGAAAGAGCGGCGTCAGCCACCAGGTGCAGGTGGCCTCGTGGCCGTCGAGCAGGCCGCTTTCGGCGAGCACGAAGCTGCCGATGCAGGCGGCGCCGATGCGCGCGCCCTGCCCGGCCCAGTCGCGCAGGGCGCAAGCGGCGTCTGGACTTCGCCGCCGCCGAGCGTGCGCACCAGCGGCGCGGGCATCTTGTCGCCGGGCGCCGGCAGCAGGACCAGGTCGGGCACGCCGCATTCACCGGCCGGCACCACCGGCACCGTCATTCCCTGCGCCGTGCGTACGTCGGCGCGCACGCCGGCAAGCGTCACCCGGAAGCGCGGTTGCGGGCCTTCGAGCATGCCGGAGAGCTCGTTCGCCGTCTGGAAGGCATCGAGCATCGCGGCGAGACCCGTATCGAAGGCGCCGTTCAGGACGAGGACAAGGATGTGCATGGCAAGTTCGCTACCATAGAAGTCAATCCGGCCAGTATCTCATCGGCTGCCAGGTCTGTACAGTGGGCTTATTGGCGACGGCGTTCGCATATCCATCACGGGAGAAAACATGTACACGAAAGCACTGGTCGCCGGCTGGGGCGACATGGACTTCAACGCGCACATGCGCAACACCGCCTACCTCGACAAGTCGGCCGATGTGCGCATGATGTATTTCACGGAGCACGGCTTCCCGATGTCGGAATTCATGCGCCTGCAACTGGGGCCGGTCGTCATGCGCGACGAGGTCGAGTATTTTCGCGAGTGCCGGCTGCTCGACAGCATCGATGTGACGCTGGGCATTGCGGGACTGTCGGAGGACGGCAGCCGGATGATGCTGAGGAATGAGTTTTACCGGGAGGGGGTGCTGTGCGCGCGGGTGACGTCGACGGCGGGGTGGTTCGATCTGGCGAAGCGGAAGTTGACGGTGCCGCCGGAGGGGCTGGCGGGCTTGTTGAGGGGGTTGGAGAGGAGTGGGGATTATCAGGAGTTCGCGGGGAGTGTGAGGTAGGGGTGCGGGCTGCTCGGAGGTTACGCGTGGGCACAGGGTGCCCACCCTACGGGTATCGGCTATAACCGCAACGCCCACTGAGCCAGCGCAGAACAGGCCCCGGCGGGGCCTGATGGGATTCGCCCACGTGCCGCGGGCCGCCCCCGCGCCTGCAGGCGCGGGTCTTCGAATCCCACGCGCAGGGTCCGCAGGACCCTGCTCCTCTCCGCCAGCAAATAAAAAAGGCTCCCGAAGGAGCCTTTTTCATTTACTGGCGGAGAGGGTGGGATTCGAACCCACGGTACGGTCACCCGTACGCCTGATTTCGAGTCAGGTACATTCGACCACTCTGCCACCTCTCCTGGTAACCGGTCGCTTGTAATTCGCGAGAGGCCACATTATAGCAGCCGCTTGCGAAAACGGAAGAGCTATTTGCGCGTCGAGCTCACGCCGCCGGCGTCAGGCGCTCGAGGCCGCCCATGTAGGGACGCAGCACGTCCGGGATCGCCACGCTGCCATCAGGCTGCTGGTAGTTCTCCAGCACCGCGACCAGGGTGCGGCCGACCGCCAGGCCCGAGCCGTTCAGGGTGTGCAGCAGTTCCGGCTTGTTCTGGGCGTTGCGGAAACGCGCGCCCATGCGGCGGGCCTGGAAGGCTTCGCAGTTCGACAGCGACGAGATCTCGCGGTAGGTATTCTGTGCCGGCAGCCAGACTTCCAGGTCGTAGGTCTTGGCGGCCGAGAAGCCCATGTCGCCCGTGCACAGCGACATCACGCGGTAAGGCAAGCCCAGGCTCTGGAGGATGAACTCGGCCTGGCCGACCATTTCCTCGAGCGCCGCATACGATTGCTCCGGATGGACCACCTGTACGAGCTCGACCTTGTCGAACTGGTGCTGGCGGATCATGCCGCGGGTGTCGCGGCCGTAGCTGCCCGCTTCCGAGCGGAAGCACGGGGTATGCGCCGTCATGCGGATCGGCAGCGTGTCGAGTGCCACGATCTCGTCGCGCACGATGTTCGTCAGCGACACTTCCGAAGTCGGGATCAGGTAGAAGTGCTCGCCCTCGCCTTCCGCGCCGCCCTTCTTCACCGAGAACAGGTCGGCTTCGAACTTCGGCAGCTGGCCGGTGCCGCGCAGCGAATCGGCGTTGACCATGTAGGGTGTGTAGCACTCGGTATAGCCATGCTTTTCGGTGTGGGTGTCGAGCATGTACTGCGCCAGCGCGCGGTGCAGTCGTGCGATACCGCCGCGCATGACCGAGAAGCGCGAGCCGGTCAGCTTGGCCGCCGTGTCGAAGTCCAGGCCCAGCTTCTCGCCGATGTCGACATGGTCCTTCACCTGGAAGTCGAAGTGTGGCGGCGTGCCGATCTTGCGCACCTCGACATTGCCGCTTTCATCCACGCCCGCGGGCACGGACTCGTGCGGCAGGTTCGGCACCGCTTCCATGAAGCGCGCCAATTTTGCCTGCACCTCGGCCAGGGCCACTTCGTTGGCCTTCAGCTCGTCGCCCAGGCCCGCCACCTCCGCCATCACGCCAGCCGTGTCCTCGCCCTTGCCCTTCAGGACGCCGATCTGCTTCGACAGCGAGTTGCGCTTGCCCTGCAGTTCTTCGGTACGGGTCTGGATTGCCTTGCGCTCGGCTTCCATGGCGTTGAACGCGGCCACGTCGAGCTGGAACTTGCGCGCAGCGAGGCGGGCGGCGACGTTGTCGATGTCTTTGCGGAGGAGTTGGATGTCTATCATTATGGGTATCGGAGTATGAGGTCGGGCTGGCGGTATGTCGCGCAGTTTATCTATTGTGCAATTGTACCAAGCTGGCAGCGAATTCTCGGGCGGGATTTGTCAATTTCGGCGGGAACCGGACGAGGGCCGCGCGAGCAGCAAGGCCGCTTTCGCGGCGTAGAGAACGATCAGCGTACCGGCCAGGTCGCCGCCGGCCATGACGAGGAAACTACGCCACAGCTCATCCTTGCCGCCCTGCAAGGCAAACCACAGGTGGTGCAGACCTGGGCTGGCGATCGAGAACGCCAGCGCATAGAACAGCAGGCGCGGCGCCGACAGCCCGGCCAGGCTGGCGTTGCCTCCGTTGGAGGACAGGATGAAGCGGTAGACGAGATAGGGTGCGAGGGCGGCCAGGATGCCGCCGATAAAGGAACGCAGCGGATCGTCCGGAAAAAAGTAGCCGAAGCACACCAGCCAGGACGCGATCAGGATGCCAGCCGCGCCCGCTTCCGCGAACAAGAGCGTACTGAGAAGCTTGACGCCGGCGGGAAGGTAGACCCAGTTGATTCCCGGTGCGAACTCGAGCCGGGTGAACAGCAATTCGTTGAGGGCGATGGTGGCGAGGAACAACAGCACGGTGGCGCCGCACAAGGACAACTTGAACTTCACTTCTGGCATGAGCTCGCGGCGACTTCGGTAGAATAGGCAAAAGTGCCGTAAAAAAGATTATATCAAGAAACTTTATTTCAAAATCGACACATGACCGGATATGCCGACAAGCCTAGCTCACACCCCGGAAGCGCGCCTGCATGAGCAAGGCAACGCGCCCCGCTGATGTCTACCTGCGCTTCCTGAACCTGGCGCAGGCCCTGCGCGCCCTGCCCTCGCTGCCGCCGCTCGACCCGCTCGAGGAACGCATCCTGTCCATCGTCGGCCGCGCCCGCGAAGCGCAGCAGCGCCTGTGCGTGCGCGACCTGATGGCGCAGGCGGAACTGGGCGCCCCAGCCACCATCCATACCCGCATCAAGGGCATGCGCAAGAAAGGCTGGATCCTGCTGGCCGACACCGACGACACGCGCCGCAAGCAGGTGGACCTCACGCCGGCGGCCCTGGCCTATTTCGACCAGCTGTCGGGGTGCCTGATGCAGGCGGCGAAGTCGGACTGAGCGTCAAGGCCGCCGCCGTCGCTGCTCCCCGGAGCCCTCAATCCTCGCGCGCATCCTCGTCGAGCTGGCGCAGGAAGGCCAGCTTCTCGGCAATCTTCGATTCCACCCCGCGCGGCACCGGCTGGTACCAGCCCGGTTCCGGCATGCCGTCCGGCAGATAGGTTTCGCCCGCCGCATACGCGTTCGGCTCGTCGTGGGCATAGCGGTATTCATGGCCGTAGCCGAGTTCCTTCATCAGCTTCGTCGGCGCATTACGCAGGTGCACCGGCACCTCGCGCGACTTGTCCTTGCGCACGAACGCCATCGCCGCATTGAAGGCGTTGTAGCCGGCATTGCTCTTGGCCGCGATGGCGAGGTAAACCACCGCCTGGCCGAGGGCCAGCTCGCCTTCCGGGGAGCCGAGGCGTTCATAGGTGGTGGCGGCATCGTTGGCGATCTGCATGGCGCGCGGGTCGGCCAGGCCGATGTCTTCCCAGGCCATGCGCACGATGCGGCGCGACAGGTATTTCGCATCGGCGCCGCCATCGAGCATGCGGCACAGCCAGTAAAGCGCCGCGTCGGGATGCGAGCCGCGTACCGATTTGTGCAGGGCCGAGATCTGGTCGTAGAAATTGTCGCCACCCTTGTCGAAGCGGCGCGAATTCAGGGTCAGCGCGTTGTCCACGAAATCCGCGGTGATCGTCGTGATGCCGGAGGTCTCGGCCGAGGTCTTGGTCTGCTCCAGCAAGTTCAGGAAGCGGCGCGCGTCGCCGTCGGCATAGCCGATCAGGGTGTCGATGGCGATCTCGTCGAATTTCAGGTGCTTGAGCACGCGCTCCTGGGCGCGGGCAAGCAACTGGCGCATTTCGTCGTCGCTCAGGGCCTTGAGCACATACACCTGCGAGCGCGACAGCAAGGCCGAGTTGACCTCGAACGAAGGGTTTTCGGTCGTGGCGCCGATCAGGGTCACGAGGCCGGACTCGACGAAAGGCAGCAGCGCGTCCTGCTGCGACTTGTTGAAGCGGTGGATCTCGTCGATGAACAAGATCGTGTGCTTGCCGCGCGCCAGGTACTGCTCGGCCTGCTCGACCGAGGCGCGGATATCCTTCACGCCCGACAGCACGGCCGACAGGGCAATGAATTCGCAATCGAAGGCATAGGCCGTCAGGCGCGCCAGCGTGGTCTTGCCCACGCCCGGAGGGCCCCACAGGATCATCGAATGGGGTTTGCCCGACTTGAACACGAGGTTCAGGGGCTTGCCGGGACCGAGCAGGTGGCTCTGGCCGATGACCTCGTCGATGGTGCGCGGACGCAGGGCTTCGGCCAGCGGCGCCGCCGGTTCGTTCCTGAACAGGTCATCCACGGCGCGCTCCCGTGAGCCGCGACGGATAGCGGAATTGTTGCGAATGGTTGTGCATGCGACTAGTGTAGCCGATGCTGCCTGTGCGGGCTGCGCACCGCGATGGCGCGCACGCTTGAGACAGGCAAAGGCACCCACGGCGTTTTCATGGAAGCGCTGCCACTATAATCCGCTTTTCCCCTGGAGTTCCGGATGAAGAAAGCCCCTCCCGTCCTGATGATGCAGGACGTCTGGTTCCGCTGGACCAAGGCGACACGTGCCGCTGCCGATGCCGGCACGCGGCTGGCGGTGCCGCGGGTGCACCCCCTGCCCCAGCTGACGGCGGAAGCGAACGAGGCGACGATCCGTCACGAGGTGATGGTGCACGAGTCAAACGGCTTCGTGCCGGTGCATCGCGTGGGAAGGATCAAGGACCCGGACTGGGACCGCGCGCGCCCAGGGCACCCGGACAACGTGGTCGCCCGCGCGAGCGGCGAGCGTTTCATCGTGTCGCTGCAGCCGCCCTGGGCCAGCATGCTGACGACCAAATGGCCCGCCTGGCTGCCCTCGCCCCTGTTCGAGGGCGGCGTCGGCGACAGCATCCGCATCGACTGGAACGGACGCTTCCGCTCGTCCCTGTTCGGCTCGGACCGCTCCTACTTTTTCGAGGAGCACACGGTCTGGGTGACGCTGGTCGCCGCGCCGACCGATGGGGTCTTCGTCGGGCTTGAACCAGGCAAGCACATCGACCTGCGCACGCAGATCTATTGAACCAGGCGCACCCGCGCCAACCCGACAATTGTTTATCAGGACAACAACTGTTTACTGCCGGCTGACCTCGGCGCCTTTTGGGATCTCGAACTTGAACTGCTGGGCGCCCAGCGCGGGATTGCGCTGGAAGCTGGTGAATTTCAGGACCGAGGTCTGGCCGAAGGTGTCCTTCAGTTCCATCGCTTCCGGCGCGCCGTTGCGCATGCCGATGCTGATCTGCTCGAAGGTGGTGTCGCGCGCCTTGGGCACGGCGTTCAGCCATTCCAGGCCGTCGCGCGTTCCCGCTTCCGACAGCGTGAAATTCTTTTCCAGATCATTGCTGCCGAACAGGATCGCCGCAGGCGACGAGCCGAGAGCATTGCCGAGCTTGCGCACGGTAACCTGGTTCAGGTCCTTGTCGTAGATGTAGAGCTGGTCGCCGTCGGCCTGCAGCACCTGTTCGTAGGGCTTCTGGTAGTTCCAGATGAACTTGCCGGGGCGGGCGAAGACGAAGCTGCCGCTGGAGGCGGGCGTGGCCTTGCCGTTGGCGGATTTCTTCAGTTGTTGCTGGGTGAATTCGCCCTTGGCGGACTTGGTGCCGGCGACGAAACTCTTGAACTGGTCGAGGGCGGCCGCGTGGGCGGCGCCTGAGAGCGCCAGGGCGGCGGCGATCAAGAGAGCGATGGTGTTTTTGGTGTTGGGCATCGGGGTCCTTTGGTTCAGTAATCGTGGGTGCAGGATAGACGGGAAACGACGCGGTGTCGGCTGGGCATTTAACGCAGTGCGGATGCTGGCAGCCGGCGGTCGCTTTGCGGTGTGCAGCAGTACGACCGCGTGGGCACGGGGTGCCCACCCTACGGTTCCTGGCACCACGGCCGGCCGCAACGGCTTTACTCCGCCTGCGTTGCCGGCACGAGGATGTCGCGGTTGCCGTTGCTTTGCATCGGCGAGACCACGCCGCTTTGCTCCATCTGCTCGAGCAGGCGCGCGGCGCGGTTGTAGCCGATGCGCAGGTGGCGCTGCACGAGCGAGATCGAGGCGCGGCGGTTCTTCAGCACCACCGCCACGGCCTGGTCGTACATGGCGTCGGACTCGCCGCCGCCTTCGCCGGCCATGGCATCGCCCCCACCGCCGGCACCGCCCTCTTCCAGCGTCCCGCCTTCCAGGATGCCTTCAATGTAATTCGGCTCGCCCAGCGATTGGAGATGTTTTACAACTCGATGCACTTCGTCGTCCGAGACAAAGGCGCCGTGCACGCGCACGGGCAGGCCGGTACCGGGCGGCATGTAGAGCATGTCGCCCATGCCGAGCAGGGCTTCCGCGCCCATCTGGTCGAGAATCGTGCGCGAGTCGATTTTCGAGCTCACCTGGAAGGCGATGCGGGTCGGGATGTTCGCCTTGATCAAGCCGGTGATGACGTCCACCGATGGGCGCTGGGTCGCGAGGATCAGGTGGATGCCGGCGGCGCGCGCCTTTTGCGCGATACGGGCGATCAGCTCTTCCACTTTTTTACCCACGACCATCATCAGGTCGGCCAGTTCGTCGATGATGATGACGATGGTCGGCAACTTGGCCAAAGGCTCGGGATTGTCCGGCATGATCGAGAACGGATTCGGGATGTGCTCCTCGCGCTTGGCCGCGTCCGCGATCTTCGTGTTGTAGCCGGCGAGGTTACGCACGCCGAGTTTACTCATCAGCTTGTAGCGGCGCTCCATCTCGTTCACCGCCCAGTTCAGCGCATGGCCGGCCTGGCGCATGTCGGTCACGACCGGCGCCAGCAGGTGCGGAATGCCTTCATAGACCGACATTTCGAGCATCTTCGGGTCGATCAGGATCAGGCGCACGTCGGCCGGGTCGGATTTGTAGAGCAGCGACAGGATGGTGGCGTTGATGCCCACAGACTTACCGGAACCGGTGGTACCGGCCACCAGCAGGTGCGGCATCTTGGCCAGGTCGGCCACCACGGGTTTACCGGCGATGTCCTTGCCCAGCGCCACCGTCAGGTTCGAGGCGCTGTCGTTGTAGACCTTGGAGCCGACGATTTCCGTCAGGCGCACGATCTGGCGCTTCGGATTCGGCAGTTCCAGGGCCATGTAGTTCTTGCCCGGGATGGTTTCGACCACGCGGATGGAAGTGAGCGACAGCGAACGCGCCAGGTCGCGCGCCAGGTTGACGATCTGGCTGCCCTTCACGCCGGTCGCCGGCTCGATCTCGTAGCGGGTGACAACCGGGCCCGGGTAAGCCGCGACAACCTTGGCTTCCACGCCGAAGTCGTGCAGCTTCTTCTCGATCAGGCGGCTGGTGAATTCCAGGGTATCGACGGCCACGGTTTCCTGCACCGGCGGCGCTTCGTCCAGCAAGGACAGCGGCGGCAGCGGCGAGTCGCCCGGCAAGTCGCGGAAGAGCGGCGTCTGCTGCTCCTTGACGGCGCGCTCGCCTTTCGGCACCGACAGCATCTGCGCTTCGATCTTGATCGGCGACGGCAGGTGCTCGGCAGCTGCGGTTTGCGCCGCGGTGGCGAACGCTGGCGTTGCAACGGGCACGTCGAGCACCGGCTCGGCACGGCCAGTATCGGCACGGCCAGTATCGGCACGGCCAGTATCGACACGCTGGGGCTCGACGGGACGAACCGGCTCGGCACGCGGCGGCGCACTGCGCGGCGCCGGACGGTTTGGTGCCACCTCGTCGAATTCGATCAGTTCAGGCTCGGCACGGCCGGGCACCTGACCAGGCGCCTTGTCGTTGCGCGCACGTTCGCTCACCAGCGCTTCGTCGCGCGCCACGGCAGCGGCTTCGCCCTGGCGGCGGTCTTCGCGGTCTTCATAGCGCAGGCGGAACCAGTCGATGGTGCTTTCCACCGCCTCGCCGATGCGTTCGGCCACGGCCAGCCAGGACACCTGGAAGAAGAGCGAAAAGCCCAGGCCGAAGAGCAGCAGCAGGAGCAGGGTCGCGCCGGTGAAGCCGAAGGCGACCTGGGAGGCCTGGCCGAGGATCTGGCCCAGCACGCCGCCGGGCGCGCGCGGCAATTCCACCTTCCACTGCCAGAGGCGCAGGTATTCCAGGCCCAGGCTGCCGGTAAACATGATGGCAAAGCCGATCCAGCGGACGATGAACTCGTCCTGGTGCTCCGGTTCCCTGGGCGTGGCCAGCTTGTCGGTCAGGCGGCGGTAGCCGCGCCAGACGGCGCGCAGGAACAGCACGCCCCACCACCAGGCGGAGAAACCGAATATGAACAGTAACAGGTCGGCAATCCAGGCACCGGCCTTGCCGCCCAGGTTGGAGATCGACGCGACCGTGTTGGCATGCGACCAGCCCGGATCCGACTTGTTGTAGCTGAGCAAAATCATGACGAAATACAGGAATGCGACCGCCATGGCGATCCAGCGCGCTTCCAGCAGGAGGCGCGCGAGACGGCTTGGCATCGGCGTGCGCGCCGACGCGTTGCGGGGACCATTCACGACAGGGGTGGGACTCTTCTTGCTCATGCTGCTAGTGCTGATGGGTTCGCTTTTGCGGAATCTGTCATTCTAAGCCATATATGGGCGCCGGGGCCGTCCATTCATGCTTGACTGCATCATCGTCTATAATCTGCGTTGCTAATCTGCGAGCGCCTGGCGACTTGATTCTGCAGCCCGCGCCCCCAGTTTCCCACTTCCCTTACACTCACTCGCACCCCATGACCACTACGAAACACGCCAAAGTCCTGATCCTCGGTTCCGGTCCCGCCGGCTACAGCGCTGCCGTGTATGCGGCCCGCGCCAACCTCTCCCCGATGCTCGTGACCGGCGTCGAGCAAGGCGGCCAGCTGATGACCACGACCGACGTCGAGAACTGGCCAGGCGATCCGCTGGGCGTGCAGGGTCCGGAACTGATGCAGCGCCTGCTGCAGCACGCCGAGCGCTTCAATACCGAAATCGTGTTCGACCACATCCATACGACGTATTTGAACGAGAAGCCGATTCGCCTGGTTGGCGACTCGCACGAATTCACCTGCGACGCCCTGATCATCGCCACCGGCGCCTCGGCCCAGTACCTCGGCCTGGAATCGGAACAGGCCTTCATGGGCCGCGGCGTGTCGGCCTGCGCCACCTGCGACGGCTTCTTCTACCGCAACCAGGAAGTGGCCGTCATCGGCGGCGGCAATACCGCGGTCGAGGAAGCCCTGTACCTGGCCGGCATCGCTTCCAAAGTGACCTTGATCCACCGCCGCGACAAGTTCCGCGCCGAGCCGATCCTGGTCGACCGCATGATGCACAAGGTCAGCGAAGGCAAGATCGTGCTGGAACTGAACCAGACCCTGGACGAAGTCCTGGGCGACAATAGCGGCGTGACCGGCCTGAGGCTGAAGTCGGCTGCCGACGGAAGCACGAAGGACCTCACCGTGCACGGCCTGTTCGTGGCGATCGGCCACAAGCCGAACACGATGATCTTCGAAGGCCAGCTGGAAATGCACAACGGCTACATCAAGACCCGCAGCGGCACCGAGGGCATGGCCACGGCCACCAGCGTACCGGGCGTGTTCGCGGCCGGCGACGTCCAGGACCACATCTACCGCCAGGCGATCACGAGCTCGGGCAGCGGCTGCATGGCCGCGCTCGATGCGCAGCGTTACCTGGAGGCCCTGGAAGATTCGTGATGCTGGAGGGGCATGAAAGAGTTTGCTGACCTGAAGGCCCTGCGCGACCGCCTCCGCGAGGAAGAGCGGCTGCGCGCCATCGAACAGGCCGAGCGGGAAAAACAGGAACGCATCGCGCGCGAACGCGCCGTCGAGTTCCAGGGCGCGATGTCCGGCGTGAAGAAAATGCCGGAATCGAACCGCTACGTCTACCGTCCGGTCCAGGAAGCGCTGCTGCGCGAGGGGAAACAGCCCCGTGTCCAGCGCACCCAGGCCGAGGACGATGCCCTGGTCATGCAGCAGTCGCTGTCGGACCTGTTCGACGTCGACGGCCTGCTCGACGACGATCCTACCCTGTCGTACGCGCGCGAAGGCGTCGGGCCCGATGTGGTGAAAAAGCTGCGCAAACGCCGCTGGCCCGTGCAGGACGAACTCGACCTGCACGGCATGACGCGCGACGTCGCGCGCGGCCAGCTGGGTGACTTCGTGCACCGCTCGGTGCGGCGCGGCGTGCGCTGCGTGCGCGTCATCCATGGCGTCGGCTACGGTTCGCCGAACGGCGAGCCGGTGCTGCGCTCGGTCGTGCACAGCTGGCTGGTGCAGATGATTGATGTCGTCGCCTTCTGCGTGGCCGGCCGCGCCGACGGCGGCCAGGGCGCGCTGATCGTGCTGCTGCGCCCCGCCCTCGACCTGTAAACCCCTGTCCGCGCCGGCCTTCCTGGCGCCGCGGCGCGCTTGCTCCCGACCAGTCGTCCGGCGCCCACCGATCCCCCGTTATACTATTGGCTCCTGCCGGCCCGTACCTGTTCATCCGTGGCTCGCCCAATATAAGGGAAGCGAATTGAAGACAGTCCAGGCCGAGCCGATGCCCGTCCCCCGCCAGGTCGACCTGGCAAATTGCGCCGACGAGCCCATCCACATTCCGGGCTCGATCCAGCCGCACGGCTTCCTGCTCTTCATGGATGCGGCCGGCAAGCTCGAAGGCTGGAGCGGCAATGTGCCGGGCGCGCTGGGCGCGCTGCTGCAACTCGCAGGCCCTGCACCGGTCTTCCCCTGCCCGCAGTCGCCCTCGACCTGATTGCCGACTGCACCGCGTCGCTGAGCGAGGGCGAATGCCCGCCGGCGATGGCCGCCGTCACCATAGCCGGGCGCGACTACGACGCCATCGTGCATGGCACGGCCGGGCGCATCGTCGCCGAATTCGAAACGCGCGCGGTCCGCGCCGATGAAGTGGCCCTGTTCGCCGTCAAGGCCCACAGCTCGATCGAGCGGGTGCGGCGCCAGCGCAGCATCGAAGGCCTGCTCGAGACGGCCGTGCGCCAGGTGCGCGAGTTCACCGGCTTCGACCGCGTGATGGCCTACCGCTTCCGTCCCGACGACAGCGGCGACGTGGTGGCCGAAGCACGCCGCGACGACCTGCAGCCTTTCCTTGGCCAGCGCTACCCGGCCGGCGACATTCCGGCCCAGGCGCGCCGCCTGTATGTACTGAACACCCTGCGCATGATCGCCGACATCGGCTACGCGCCGGTGCCGCTGCTGGGCGCGCCGGGCGCGGCGCCGCTCGACATGCGCTTCGCCGTACTGCGCAGCGTCTCGCCGGTGCACGTCGAATACCTGCGCAACATGGGCGTGCATGCTTCGATGAGCGTGTCGATCGTCATCAATGGACGCCTCTGGGGCCTGATCGCCTGTCATCACATGGCACCGAAAATCGTGCCCTACGCGATCCGCATGGCGGCCGACGTGCTGGCGCAGGTGATGGCCTCGACCATCCAGAGCATCGAAGCGCGCCTGGACGCCGAGCTGGTCGAACGCACCGCGCGCGTGCGCACCGATCTCGTCGAATCGCTGCTGGTCGACGAGGAACCCCGGACGCGCTGGCGCGCCATGCCGAGGCCCTGCTGGGCGCCACCGGCGCGCAGGCGATGGTGTGCCTGCACAACGGCAAAATCGTCCATCACGGCCCCATCGAGCGCGCCATCGCCGAGGCGATCGCCTGCTCGCTGCCGGCCGACGCACTCGACCTGCTGGCGCGCGATCACACGGACGAGTGGCCCGAGGCCCTGCAGCCGCTGCTGGGCAAATGGGTCGGCATGCTGGCCCTGCCCTTCGATCCGCCCGGCGGCGGCTGGTGCCTGCTGCTGCGCACCGAGCAGATCGAACACGTGTCCTGGGCCGGCCGTCCGGAAAGAGCGTCGAATTCGGGCCGCTGGGCGCGCGCCTGACGCCGCGCGGGTCGTTTGACGCCTGGCACGAGACCGTGGCCGGGCGCGCCCACCCACGGGAAGCGGCGGTGCTCGACAATGCCCGCCTGATGCTGTCGGAACTGCTGCGCGCCTCGAATGCGCGGCGCGCCCAGCTCGACTCGACCCGCGCCCAGCTGCTGGCCATGCTGGGGCACGACCTGCGCGACCCGCTCAATTCGATCAACATGGCCGGCACCCTGCTCGAACGTAGCAAGGCCCAGCCCACGCTCGGCAAGCGCATCCAGTCCTCCAGCAACCGCATGCAGCGCCTGATCGGCCAGGTGCTCGACATGAGCCGCATCGACGGCGGCCTGGGGCTGGGCATGATCCTCGAGCCGCTCGACCTGGCTGCGCTGGCCGAAGACCTGGTCGAGGAGATGCGCCTGGCCTACCCGGCCATTCGCTACGAGTACGCCAGGCCCGGCCCGACGCCGGTGCGTGCCGATAGCGGGCGCATATCGCAGGTGCTGTCGAACCTGTTGAGCAATGCACGCCACCATGGCCAGGTGGGCAGTCCGATCCGGGTGGCGCTGGCCGCCCACGCCGGCTGGGCGATGCTGGAAGTGAGCAACGCCGGCGAGCCGATCGGCGACGAACAGGCGGCCACCCTCTTCAATCCCTTCAAGCGCAGCTCACTGCACAATCCGCGTAACCGCAGCGGCATGGGCCTGGGCCTGTATATCGTCGCCACCATCGTGCGCGAACACGAGGGCGAAATCGCCTACCGCCACGAGGATGGGCAAGTGGTGTTTTCGGTGCGCCTGCCGCTGGCGGAAACCGAACGCGCCGGTCCCGACCTGAGCCGGCACGCCAGTGCACCCGCCGGCGGCAAACTTCGTCCTACCATCCGGGCTGCATGACATGTTAGGCTAGCAACATGCCAACAGCCTCCAAGCCCGCATGACCCTCATCAAGTTCATCGAGATCGTGGCGATCCTTGTCGGCGCCTTTTCCGGCTTCATCGAAGCGCGCCGCAAACGCATGGACCTGGTGGGCGTGTTCACCGTTGCCTTCATCGCCGCGTTCGGCGGCGGCACCCTGCGCGACATCCTGCTCGACCGCCGCCCCCTGTTCTGGGTCACGCACCAGGAATACGCAATCGCCATTTTTGTCCTGGCCCTGATCGCCTCGCCGCTGATCCGCACACTGCGCCACATCGTATCCGAACGCCTGATCGTCATTGCCGACGCCGTCGGCCTGGGCCTGTTCTCGGTGGCCGGCGTCTCGGCGGCGCTGGACGCCGGCATGCCCCTCTTCATCGCTTCGATGATGGGCGTGATCACCGGCATTTTCGGTGGCGTCCTGCGCGACATCGTCTGCAACGAGGTACCGATGGTTTTCCGCGACGGCAAACCCTATGCCATCTGCGCCTTCCTCGGCAACTGGATGTTCCTGCTGATGGGGCTGTACACGGGCGTGTCGCATGATTTCGCCCTGTGGACCAGCGCGCTCTTCATCAGCGCACTGCGCTTGATTACCTGGAAGTTCGATGTACAGGTGGGGCGCTAGGAAGCCTGGCACACCGCGCCCGCGCACCCGCTGCACGAGCTTTCACCCAATGTGTTGCCACACAGCAACATTTAATTGGAAAAGTGCCTTTCTCGCCTGGTGTTCTCCCCCACGCATGTGTTTTGCATGACGCTGTCACGTACCATTCGTCAACGAACCGTCACGTAAAGTCCATCACTTTTCCAGGCTGACGCTTCTACTTCGACAAGCACGCCCGCTGCCTTGAAAGCATCCGAATGACGATCGACGAACCGACCCTGATGATGGTACTTGGCGCAGCCTCGCTCACTGCAAGTGCCATGTTCTTCACGCTGCATGCCTCCGCACGCCATATCGCCGGCGTGCGCCTGTGGGCCTTCGGGACACTTGCCGTCGGATTCGCGGTCATCCTCGACGGCCCACGGCTGATCGAAAACTGGCAATGGGCTTCGCTCCTGTTTAACATTCCACTGGGCCTGGGCCAGGCCTTCTTCCTGGTCGGAACGGCGCAGTTCGTCGGACGGCCCTGTCCCAAGTGGCTGCTGCCCGCGCTGGCGGCGCTCGTGGTCATGCTCACGCTGGTGTTCACGCTGCTGCTGCCCGACAGCGTGCCCCGTATCGCCTCTCTCTCCTCCTTCCAGGCTGCTACCAACGCGTTCACCTCATGGCTGCTCTGGCGCCATCGCGAAGCGCGGTCGCGCTATGCCTACGCGGTTGCGTCCGTGGTGACGCTTGCACAGGCGGGCTCCGCACTGGCACAGGCGTTGTTTGTCCTGACGAGCCCCGTGGCGATCACCTATGCGGCACCCGAGCTCCCGATCGTGAATATCGTTACCTGGGTTGCGACGATGTCGAACATTTTGATCGGCAACTGGATCCTGTTCCTGCTCGTCATGCTCCGCCTGGTGGGCGAATTGCGGGCCGCTGCCGGGAACGACGCGCTGACGGGGCTTCTGAACCGGCGTGGGCTGCGCCTGCACGTCGACGGCCTGCTGGAAGCGGAACGGTCGACGACCTCGCTGGCCGTCTTGCTACTCGACGTCGACCATTTCAAGCGCATCAATGACGAGTACGGGCACGAGGTGGGCGACAAGGTCCTGGCCACGATGGGCGAGGTCCTGCACGGCCTGGGCGGCGCCCATGCCGTCCCTTGCCGATGGGGCGGCGAGGAGTTCTGCTTCGTCGTCGACGGCTTCACCGGCCGGTCCCTGTCCGACCTTGCCGAGCAGGCCAGGCAGGGCTTTCACCGGATGACGCAATCCCTGCTCCCTGCCGGCGCGACGGTCAGCATCGGCCTGGCAGCCATGCGGGTCGATCATGGTTTCGAGTTCTCCAGGCTGGTGGCGCTCGCCGATACCCAGCTCTACCTGGCGAAACATGGCGGCCGCAACCGGGTATGCGGCGCCAGTGTCGGCCTGGACAACGCGGCACCCGGATTCATGATCTGACTCGGCGCCTGGCGGGCATGGTGCACGCCAGCCCGGAACCTGCTCCGACAGATCGTCAGTGCCGATCCGGGACATGGAAGGTCTTGGAAGTTCGGGTAGCAAGGATGGGCAGGCACCGGCCTCGTGCTAGAATGGCCTCCGGTGCCCACCATACTTGCACACGAGTAGAAACAGGCTGCCTTTCCCCATCGTCGTCAAAACCAATCCGTGACCGCCGTCATTCGGACCTTCAACGTGTGCGCTCTTCCGAATATGGCGAACAACTGGAGAGGTTTTCATGACTGTCAAAGCATTTGCATATTTCATTCAGGCGCAGCTCAAGTCCAGCGCTGGGCTCGATGTCCGGCGATCGCATGTCTACGAGCTGCTAGCCGCGTCTTACGGCTTCAACTCATTCGCGGCGCTGCATCGAGACCACATCTTCACCGAATGGCCGGGTGACCAGGCCCGCCCTGCCCTGCATGAATGGCTCCTGCGCGAGCGCTGCACACGGCTCCGGCTCGATACCGGCCGCATCACGACCGTGCTGCCCCCAATGCTGGCGGCGGCACATATCGCACCGATGGGGCTGTCGACACTGTTCGATCTGATCCGGGACGGCGATCTGGAGACCGTGTCTCCTGGCCTGCTCGAGGCTGTACGACACGCTGCCGACGCCGGCCATGGCGAAGCGCACTGGATTCTTGCTGGACTCTATGATCCCCACGAAATCCAGGCAAGCGCGTACTGGTATGCCCGGCAGCAGGCAGGAAAGATGCTGTCCGGTGTCGAGGCCGAATGGGCCGACAATGAACGAAAGCGACGTGAATACGCGCTGCTTCAGGAGCAGCATCTGGCCGCCGCCGCACGCTTGGGCCACCTTGAGGCGCGCAGGGTGCTTGCGGAACGATCGGACGATCCCCGCGAGTGGTACACGCTTGCCGCCAGTGCAGGTGACACCAGCGCAATGCGCGCCCTGGTAGAAGACGACCAGGACGATCCGCAACAGCGCTGGACCTGGATTTACCTGGCGCGCTTGCTGGGTAACGATGTGCTTGCAAGCACTCTGCGAGCTTATCACGAGGATGGCTCGGACTATGACGACGATGTCGGCGGTCCGCTCCATGTTGCAGGAGGAGAGGCACTCGAGGTCGAGCCGCTCGACGCAGCGTCGGATCGGGCGGCGCGCGAAGCGGCACAAGCACTGTTTGAATCGATCCCGCGCGCCGACCTGGATGACGAAGGCGCACGCACGGACGAGGACTGGTAATCATCGGCGGGCGCGCTGGCTGGCATGGCCAGCGCCCGCCGCATCCTACACCGCGTCCGCCCCGGTCTCGCCGGTACGGATGCGGATCACCTGCTGCACATCCTGCACGAAGATCTTGCCGTCGCCGATCTTGCCGGTGCGCGCGGCCTTGATGATGGCGTCGACCACCTGGTCGACGATGGCGTCGTCTACCACGACTTCGATCTTCACCTTCGGCAGGAAGTCGACCACGTATTCGGCGCCGCGATACAGTTCGGTATGGCCCTTCTGGCGGCCGAAGCCTTTTACCTCGGTCACGGTCAGGCCGGTGACGTTCACGTCGGCCAGGGCCTCGCGCACTTCGTCGAGTTTGAAAGGTTTGATTACGCAGGTAATCTGCTTCATGTCTGCTCCTTTTCTGGTAATGGTTTGTCGCGCGCTCAGTCGGGAATCTTCTTCAGTTCGTCCAGCCACACGGTGGCTTCGGAGTCGCTCGGTGCGCGCCAGTCGCCGCGCGGGGACAGCGAGCCGCCGTTGCCGACCTTCGGCCCGTTCGGCACGCAGGTGCGCTTGAACTGGCTGGTCTTGAAGAAGCGCCACAGGAAGATGCCCAGCACGCGCTTGATCGTGGCCAGGTCGTACTCGTTGCGGGCGCCGTGTTCTTCCGGCCAGTGGCCCTCCTCCCTGGCACGCCAGGCCGACCAGGCGAGGAAGGCCACCTTGGTGGGCGCAAAGCCGTAGCGCAGGATGTAGTAGAGGTTGAAGTCCTGCAGCTCGTAGGGGCCGATCACGTCCTGGGTGCTTTGCGCCGGCTTGTCGTCGTTCTCTTTGCCCGGCACCAGCTCGGGGCTGATCTCGGTCTCCAGGATGTTGATCAGGACTTGCGCCCCGCCCTTCACGACCGCTTCGGTCTCGGCCACCCAGCGCACCAGGTGGGCGATCAGGGTCTTGGGAACGCTGGCGTTCACGTTGTAGTGCGACATGTGGTCGCCCACGCCGTAGGTGCACCAGCCCAGGGCGAGTTCGGACAGGTCGCCGGTGCCGATCACGATCGCGCCCAGGTGGTTCGCCAGGCGGAACAGGTGGTTCGTCCGTTCGCCCGCTTGCACGTTTTCGAAGGTGACGTCGTACTGCTCCTCGCCTTTCGCGAACGGGTGGTCGAGGTCTTCCAGCATCTGCAGGCAGCTGGGGCGGATGTCGATTTCCCGGGCGCTGCAGCCGACGACGCGCATCAGCTCGTGCGCCTGCTTGAGCGTGCGCCCGCTGGTGGCAAAGCCCGGCATGGTATAGGCCAGGATGTTCGTGCGCGGCAGGCCGAGGCGGTCCATGGCGGCGGCGCAGACCAGCAGCGCATGGGTCGAATCGAGCCCGCCGGAGACGCCGATCACCACCTTCTGGATGCCGCTGGAAGACAGGCGCTGGATCAGGGCCTGCACCTGGATGTTGTAGACCTCGGTGCAGCGCTCGTCGCGCAAGGCGCGGTTGGCCGGCACGTAGGGGAAGCGCTCGATCTCGCGGTTCAGCAGCAGGCGGCCTTCGAGGGGCAGCGCCAGCGGGAAGCGCGTCACGCGGAAACTGGCCACCTGCTCGGCATGGCGGCGGGCCGACTGGGCGAAGGTCGTGGCGCGGATGCGTTCCTGCGACATGCGCTCCAGGTCGACGTCGGCGAAGATCAGGTGGGACTCGTCGAGGAAACGTTCGGACTGGGCCAGCAGATCGCCCTTCTCGTAGATGAGCGCCTGGCCATCCCAGGCCATGTCGGTCGTCGATTCGCCGCGTCCGGCCGAGGTGTACAGGTAGGCCGCCATGCAGCGCGCCGACTGCTGCGACACCAGCTGGTGGCGGTAGGTGCTCTTGCCGACCAGGACGTTCGAGGCCGAGAGGTTGATGAGCACCGTGGCGCCGGCCATGGCCGCGTACGAGGATGGCGGCACGGGCACCCATGCGTCTTCGCAGATCTCGACGTGAAAGCGCAAATTTGGCAGGTTCTCGACCTCGAACAGCTGGTTCGGGCCGAAAGGCACGTCTTCACCGAACAGGCGCACCGCATCGACGGTCGCGCAATCGGCGGCGGAGAACTGGCGCGACTCGTAGAATTCGCCGTAGTTCGGCAGGAAGCTTTTCGGGACCAGGCCGAGCACGCGGCCATTCGCGACCACCGCCGCACAATTGAACAGCTGGTGATTGACCCGCAGGGGCAGGCCCACTACCATCGCCAGGGGCAGGCTGGTCGAGGCCTCGACGATGGCGGCCAGTGCCGCTTCGCAGGCATCGAGCAGCGCGCGCTGGTGGAACAGGTCTTCGCAGCTGTAGGCGGACAGTCCCAGCTCGGGAAACGCGACCAGCGCGGCGCCTTCTTTCGCCGCCTGGCGCGCCAGGTTCAGGGTCTGCTCGACGTTATAGGCCGGGTCGGCGATGCGGCAGCGCGGGATGGCCACGGCCACGCGCGCAAAACCGTGCGAGTACAAGTTTAAAAATCGGTCGTTCATCTTGGCCTTTCGCGTGTCGAAGTGCGCGGAAAGCGCGGCGAACGCCAGGCAGCCCGGCCACGCACGAGGCGCGGGTTGCGCACCCCTGCCGCATACATATTTCGCGCACTTCCTTCGAGGGTTGAAGCTTTTGAATTATCGCACGCATATCGTTTCTTCCCTGTCCGAGATAGGCGAGGCCGCATGGGACGGCCTGCTGGCCCGGCAAGCCGAAGCGAACCCCTTCCTGTCGTATGCCTTCCTGCATGCCCTGCACGAGTCCGGCAGCGCCGCGCCCGATACTGGCTGGCAGCCGCAGTACATCGCGCTCTACGACGGCGAGGCACTTGCCGCCGCGCTGCCGCTCTACGTCAAGGACCACTCCTACGGCGAATATGTGTTCGACTGGGCCTGGGCCGATGCCTATCAACGCCATGGGCTCGACTACTACCCGAAGCTGCTGGCCGCGGTGCCGTTCACGCCGGTGGCCGGCCCGCGCCTGCTGGCGCGCGACGACGCCGCCCGCGCCGCGCTGATCGCCGTACTGCAGGCGGCCCAAGAGGCCATGGACGTCTCGTCCACGCACATCCTGTTCCCGCCCGAGGAGCACGCGCGCCAGCTCGAGGCGGCGGGGTTCCTGCTCCGGAGCGGCGTGCAGTTCCACTGGCTCAACCGCGGCTATGCGAACTTCGAGGACTTTCTCGCCACGCTGGAGGCGAAGAAGCGCAAGAACATCCGCGCCGAGCGCCGGAAAGTGCGCGAGGCGGGCGTGACGCTGCGCCGCGTGCGCGGGGTCGACGCGGTCGATGCGGACTGGGTGTTCTTCAACCGCTGCTACCGCCACACGTACGCGGCGCATTACTCGACGCCCTACCTGAACCTCGATTTCTTCCGCCGCATCGGTGCGAGCATGCCGGAGAATATCCTGCTCGTCATCGCCGAGCGCGGCGGCCGGCCGATCGCCTCCTCGCTCGTGATCCACACGGAAGACACGCTCTACGGACGCTACTGGGGCGAACTGGAACACGTGCCCTGCCTGCATTTCGAGTGCGCCTATTACCAGCCGCTGGAATTCTGCATCGAGCAAGGCATCGCGACCTTCGAAGGCGGCGCCCAGGGCGAGCACAAGATGGCACGCGGCTTCCTGCCGACGCGCACCTTCTCGGCCCACTGGCTCGCGCACCCGGCGTTCGCGGACGCGATCCAGAACTTCCTCGCACGCGAGGCGGGTGGGATCGATGAGTACATGAGTGAGCTCAACGAGCGCAATCCGTTTCGGTAGCGTGGGCACTCCGTGCCCACGCGAATCGGTGCGGCATGTTGACGTCAGACACTGATCAACGTACTAGGGTGGGCGAGGCTGCCGAGGCACTCCCTGCCCACGCCATGTTCGGTAACGGCTCCGATTTCGTGCCGGATGATTCGGCTGCCAACCATCACCGCGTGGGCACGGAGTGCCCACCCTACACGAACAATGAGGGCTGGCTGTCGGCGTAATCGCGCAGCAAATTCCACACCACTTTCACGCGGCGCAGCCGGTACAGGTCGGTGGGCGCGGCCAGCCAGAACGAGCGCTCGGCGAAGAAGCCCGGCAGCACCTGCACCAGCCTGCCATCGTCGGGCACCGCATAGGGCGGCGCCATCATCAGGCCCATGCCGAGCGAGGCCGCCTCGATCTGCGCCGTCATGCCCGAGCAGCACAGGCGCCGGCGCGGCGTGAAGCCCAGTTCGTCCAGGTAGGACAGTTCGCGGCTGGCCAGTCGGTCCTGTACGTAGTCGACGAAATAGTGCTGGGCCAGGTCCGCCTGGGTGCGGATCGGCGGGTGCTTGGCCAGGTAGGCCGGCGAGGCATACAGGTAGAAGCGGAAGGACGCCAGGCGCGTGACCATGTAGCGCCCGGTCGTGGGCGGATCGAGCATCACGCCCAGGTCGGCTTCGCGATTGGCCAGGTTGGCAAAGCGCGGCAATGCCAGCAGGTCGATGGTGAGGTCGGGATTGGCATCGAGCAGCCCCACCAGCAGCGGCGCCACCACCTTGACCCCGAACACTTCCGGCACGCCCGGGCGCACCACGCCGTGGGCGGCTACTTCCGCCCCGCCCAGCTGTTCGGCGGCGGCCAGCGCCGCGCCTTCCATCGCCTCGGCATGCGGCAGCAGGGCCAGTCCCATCTCGGTCAATTCATAGCCTTCGCGCGAGCGGTCGAATAACGTCGTGCCGAGTTCCTTTTCCAGGCGGTCGATGCGCCGCGCCACGGTGGTGTGCTCGACATCGAGGCGGCGCGAGGCGCCCGACAGGGTGCCGGCACGGGCCAGCTCGAGGAAAAAACGCAGGTCGGTCCACTCAGGCAGGGTATTCATTGGCGCACTTGTTCTAGATCAAGACGCCCTATTGTGCACCAGTGCACATTCCTCCCGCAATCTATTCCCGTATGCAGGTTTGAGGGCACGTAAATTGTGCGTTTGCAGCATTTGCCCTCGACAGCGCAGGCCCCAAAACGGTGCCGGGGCCTGTGCATTCACGCACAAGGGGTGGGCGCGCTGTTATCTTTTCAGCCAGACCGAACCGGAGCACACTGCATGGCGTGCGAATCCAAGCATGCCGCCATACCAAAAATTAGGAGACACAAGATGCGCCTGACAAAGAACAAAACGTACAACATGAAGCTGATCAGTTCCGCCGCCGCCCTGCTCGCGCTGTCGAGCAGCATGGCCGGCATGGCCCACGCCCAGCAGTCGGCAGGCGCGCCCGCTCCCGATGGCGAGAATGCCTCCGGCGTCCAGAAAGTGGTCGTCACCGCCCGCCGCCGCGAAGAGTCGCTGCAGGACGTGCCGGTGTCGGTCACGGCCTTCTCCGCCGACCAGCTCTCCAAGCAGGGCGTGCCGGACGTGACCGCGCTGGCCCTGGCCCTGCCGAACACCACCCTGAAAGCCTCGCGTGCGACCAACTCCACGCTGACCGCCTTCATCCGCGGTGTCGGCCAGGCCGACCCGCTGGCCGGCTTCGAGTCGGGCGTGGGCATCTACATCGACGACATCTACCTGGCGCGTCCGCAGGCGGCCGTGGCCGACATCTACGACGTCGAGCGCATCGAAGTGCTGCGCGGTCCGCAGGGCACCCTGTACGGCCGCAACACCATCGGCGGCGCGGTCAAGTATGTCACCCGCAAGCTCGGCTCCAAGCCCGACCTGCGCCTGCGCGCCACCGTCGGCGACTATGGCCAGATCGAAGGCGTCGCCACGGCCAGCACCCCGGTCACCGACAGCCTGCGCATCGGCGGCACCGTGGCCCGCTTCAAGCGCGACGGCTTCGGCAAGAACCTCTACACCGGCGCCGAGAACTACGACAAGGACGTCACCGCCCTGCGCCTGTCGACCGAGTTCACGCCCACCCCGGACCTGTTCATCCGCATCGCCGCCGACGGCACCCAGGACGACTCGAGCCCGAAGAACGGCCATCGCCTGACGGTCGGCCGCACCAGCGGCGCCCCGATCCTCGAAAACGAATTCGACACCCGCGCCAGCCTGACCCGCGCGCTCGGCCACGAGCAGGAAGTGAAGGCCTACGGCGTCTCCGCCCTGGTCGAATACCGCATCAACGACCAGTTCACGGTCAAGTCGATCACCGCCAGCCGCAAGGACAAATCGTACGCGCCGATCGACTTCGACGCCCTGCCGGTCGTCGACATGGAAGTGCCGGCCCTGTACAAGAACGAACAGACCAGCCAGGAATTCAACCTGACCTACACCGGCGACCGCATCCAGGGCGTGGCCGGTATCTATTACATCGACGCCCAGGCCTACAACAAGTTCGACACCATCCTGGCCGGCGCCTTCCCGAGCTCGACCTTCACCAGCGGCGACATCGGCACCAAGGCCTGGGCTGCCTACATCGACGGCAGCTACAACCTCACCGATTCCCTCAGCCTGTCGCTGGGCGGACGCTACACCGTCGACAAGCGCACCGCCTCGATCTACCGCCAGATCTACCTGGGCCTGAACGGCACCCCGGAAATGGGCAACCCGAACGCCATCCTGTTCCGCACCGATACCGACCTGCGCAACGGCCTGGAGCGCGAGGACAAGAAGTTCACCCCGCGCATCGCCCTGAACTACAAGATCAACCCCGACCACAACGTCTACGCGTCCTATGCCGAAGGCTTCAAGGGCGGCGGCTTCGACCCGCGCCTGAACGTGGTCGGCACCCGCATCCCGCTGGCCCAGGCCCGCGCCGGCTATGCGCCGGAAACCATCGAAACCTATGAGCTGGGCCTGAAGTCCGCCTTCAACGGCGGGCGCATCACCACCAATGCCGCCCTGTTCTACAGCGACTACCAGGATGTGCAGATCCCGGGCTCGGTGGCGATCGACACCAACGGCGACGGCGTCGACGACAGCTTCGCCGGCGTCACCACGAATGCCGGCAAGGCCAAGATCAAGGGCGTGGAACTGGAGGCGGTCGCCAACCTGACGCGCGACTTCATGGTGGCCGGCATGGTCAGCTACATCGATGCCGAGTACAAGGAGTACATCGTGGCCGGCGTGAACGTGGCCAACCAGCGCGTCTTCCAGAACACCCCGCGCAACTCGGCCAACCTGCGCGCCAACTACGACATCGCCCTGCCGCTCTTCGGCGCCAACGGCAAGATCTCGCTGATCGGCAGCGTTTCCTACAAGGGTGCCACCAACCAGTTCGAGACCCGCTCGGTGCTGGACCAGGAGTCGTACAAGCTGTATGACGCCAGCGTGATCTGGACCCGCGCCGACGGCAAGATCCGCGCCGGCATCCACGGCAAGAACCTGAGCGACGAGCGCTACAAGACCGCCGGCTACCTGTTCCCGACCCTGGGCAACGAGGGAACGCTGACGGCCTTCTACGGCAACCCGCGCACGGTGTCGGCGACCCTCGAGTACCGCTTCTGACGGCCCGCTCCTGACGAACGATCGGGCGGCAGGCACGCGCCGCCCCGGTCGACGGCAGGACGGCACCTGCAGCCACCACATCCTGCAGGAACAACCGCCGCCACAGGGCGCCCGCCGCGCCCTGCGGATGGCCCCTTCTTTTCGAGCATCACAGGATTTGAGCCAGCGTGTCCAACTACACACCTATCAGCTACCAGAGCACCGACGGGCTGGCACTGTACGCACGCGATTACCCGGCGCTGGCCATCGAGGCCAACCCGTCGGCGCGCGTGCCGGCACGGCTGCCGGTCGTCTGCCTGCATGGCCTGACCCGCAACTCGGCCGATTTCGACGAGCTGGCGCCTGCAATCGCAGGCCTGGGCCGGCGCGTGCTGGCGCCGGATGTGCGCGGCCGCGGCCACTCGGCGCGCGACCCCAACCCCGACAACTACAACCCGAACGTGTACGCCGGCGACGTCGTCAAGCTGATGCACGACCTGGGCATCTCCCGCGCCATCTTCATCGGCACCTCGATGGGCGGCCTGATCACCATGACCCTGGCCGTGCGCCACATCGAGCTCATCGCGGGCGCCGTCCTCAACGACGTGGGGCCGGTGCTGTCGACCCGGGGCCTGGCGCGCATCGCCGGCTACGCGGGCCGCTGCAACACGCTCTCGAGCTGGCAGGACGCGGCCGACTACCTGAAGGACATCAACGCCTGCGCCTTCCCCGACAATCCGGACACGGAATGGCGCAAGTGGGCCGCGCGCGCCTTCGAGGAAGACGACACCGGCAAGCTCGCGCTTCGCTATGACCCCAGCATTGCGCGCTCCCTGCAAACAGGTAAACTGCGTCCGACATCGCTCGCCGCGCGCCTGGCCTACAAGCGCCTGGCGCACAAGCGTCCGGTGTTGCTGGTCCGCGGCGCCCTGTCCGACCTGGTCGAACCCGAACAGGCGGCCTGGATGCGGCGCGCCGCGCCCACGCTGCAATACACCGAAGTGCCGAACGTCGGCCATGCACCGATGCTCACCGAACCGGAAGCGCTGGCGGCCATCCGCCAGTTCCTGTCCCGGCTTCCATAAATAACTGCACCACGCAGCATCACAGGAGACACCATGAACCACCTGATCAAACCCCTGTCCATCGCCCTCATGGCCGCCTTCGCCGCCGGCGCCGCGCCGCTGGCACTGGCCGCGGGCCCCGACCTCAAGATCGCCGTCATCGCCGGCAAGACCGGCCCGCTCGAAGCCTATGCCAAGGAAACCGAGACCGGCTTCATGATGGGCCTGGAATACCTCACCGGCGGCAAGATGGAGATCAATGGCCGCAAGCTGAAGGTCATCGTCAAGGACGACCAGAGCAAACCTGACCTGGGCCGCACCCTGCTGGCCGAAGCCTATGGCGACGACAAGGTCGACATCGCGGTGGGAACCACCTCCTCCGGCTCGGCGATCGCCATGCTGCCGGTGGCCAAGGAGTACAAGAAGGTGCTGATCGTCGAGCCGGCCGTGGCCGACGCCATCACGGCCGAAAAGTGGAACAAGTACATCTTCCGCACCGCGCGCAGCTCGATGCAGGATGCGCTGGCCGCCGCCAGCACGCTCAAGGGCGGCAGCGTCGCCTTCCTTGCCCAGGACTATGCCTTCGGCCGCGACGCCGTCAAGGCCGGCAAGGAAGCGCTGGCCGCCACCGGCAGCCGCGCCAAGGTCGTGCACGAGGAATACGCGCCGGCCACCGCCACCGACTTCACCGCGCCGACCCAGCGCCTGTTCGACGCCTTGAAGGACAAGCCGCAGCCGCGCGTGCTCGGCATCGTCTGGGCCGGCCCGAACCCGATGAACAAGATCGCCGATATGAAGCCCGAGCGTTTCGGCATCGCCCTCGCTCCCGGCGGCAACATCCTGCCGGTGATGAAGACCTGGAAGAACTACGCCGGCACCGAAGGCACGATCTATTACTACTACGCCTTCCCGAAGAACAAGATGAACGACTGGCTGGTGGCCGAGCACCAGAAGCGCTTCAAGGCACCGCCCGACATGTTCACCGCTGGCGGCTTCGCGGCGGCCAGCGCCGTGTTCACCGCCCTGTCGAAAGTCCCGACCGGGAACAGCGAGCAGCTGGTGGCGGCGATGGAAGGCATGCGCTTCGAGACCCCGAAAGGCCCGATGACCTTCCGCAAGGAGGATCACCAGGCGCTGCAGTCGATGTACCACTTCCGCATCAAGAAGAACCAGGCCAACGAATGGGACCTGCTGGAACTCGTGCGCGAAATTCCCGTCACCGAACTGCCGCTGCCGGTGAAGAACAAGCGCTGAGATGACTGCCGTGAATTCGCAACAGCCTTCCCTGTCCACGCGCGACCTGACCATCCGCTTCGGCGGGCACGTCGCCGTGAACGGGGTGACGGCGGACTTTTATCCGGGCACGCTGACCGTGATCGTCGGTCCCAACGGTGCCGGCAAGACCACCTACTTCAACCTGGTCTCGGGCCAGCTGGCGGCCACTTCCGGTAGCGTACTCTTGAATGGCCAGGACATCACGCGCCAGGGCGCCGCCCGCCGCACGCGCCTGGGCATCGGCCGCGCCTTCCAGCTGACCAACCTGTTCCCCAACCTGACGGTGATGGAAAACGTGCGCCTGGCGGTACAGAGCCGCGCGGGGCTGGGCCTGAACATGTTCTCGGTCTGGTTCGGCCACAAGGAATTGATCGAGCGCGCCGAGCATTACCTCGAGCGCGTGGCCATGGCCGGCAAACGCGAGGCGCGCGTCGGCTCGCTCTCGCACGGGGACCAGCGCAAGCTGGAAGTGGCGATCCTGCTGGCGCTCGAACCCGACATCCTGATGTTCGACGAGCCGACCGCCGGCATGAGCGTGGACGAGGTGCCGGTCGTGCTCGACCTGATCCATGCCGTGAAACGCGATGCCAACAAGACCGTGCTGCTGGTCGAGCACAAGATGGACGTGGTGCGCCAGCTGGCCGACCGCATCATCGTGCTGCACAACGGCACCCTGGTGGCGGACGGGAATCCCGGCGAAGTCATGCAATCGAAGATCGTACAGGAAGCCTATCTTGGAACACCGGAAACCGAACATGCCTGACCCATTGAAGGCGGATACAGCACCCCTGCTGACCCTGTCCGGCGTGCACACCCATATCGGCCAGTATCACATCCTGCAAGGGGTGGACCTGGTCGTGCCGCGCGGCGGCCTCTCGGTGCTGCTGGGCCGTAACGGCGCCGGCAAGACCACGACGCTGCGCACCATCATGGGCCTGTGGAAGGCCAGCGCGGGCAGCATCGTCTTCGACGGCCGCGACATCACGAAGATGGCGACGCCCGACATCGCCCGCCTCGGCATTGCCTACGTCCCCGAGAGCATGGCCGTGTTCTCGAACCTGACGGTGCGCGAGAACCTGTACCTGGCGGCCACGAACGGCCCGCTCGACATGGCGCGCGTCGACTGGATCTGCGGCTTCTTCCCCGCCCTGAAGAAATTCTGGAACTACCCCGCGGGTAATCTCTCTGGCGGACAGAAGCAGATGGTGGCCATCGCCCGCGCGATCGTCGAGCCAAGGAAGCTGCTGCTGGTGGACGAGCCGACCAAGGGCCTGGCCCCGGCCATCGTGCACAGCCTGATCGCAGCCTTCCGCGAACTGAAGGCGCTCGAGACGACGATCCTGCTGGTCGAGCAGAACTTCAACTTCGTGCGCTCGCTCGGCGACACGGTGAGCGTGATGGACGATGGCCGCGTCGCCCACGCCGGCAGCATGGCGCAGCTGGCCGGCGACGACGCCTTGCAGCAGCGCCTCCTGGGCCTGTCGCTCGACTCCCACCAATAGGAATCCAATGAGTGCTTCCCTTCCCCTCGCAACGCCCCAGCAGGATGCGCCCTTGCCGAGCGCACCGCGCGACATCGCGCCGCTGCTGCTGGTCCCCGCCCTGATCCTGTTGATGCTGCCCCTGGTTGGCAGTTTCCCGACCTGGGTCACGCTCACCGTCGCCGGGCTCGCCATGGGCATGATGATCTTCATCATGGCCAGCGGCCTGACTCTGGTGTTCGGCCTGATGGACGTGCTGAACTTCGGCCACGGCGCTTTTGTTTCCGTCGGCGCCTTTGCCGCCACCCTCGTGCTGCTGCCCATGCGCGGCTGGCTCGAGGTCGATTCGCTGCTGGCCAACCTCGGCGTGCTGGCGCTGGCTGTCACGGTGGCGATGCTGGTCACCGGCCTGCTCGGCTGGGCTTTTGAACGCGTCATCATCATGCCGGTGTATGGCCAGCACCTGAAACAAATCCTGATCACGATGGGCGGCATGATCGTCGCCGAACAGCTGATCAACGTGATCTGGGGGGCCGAGACCATTCCGCTGCCGCTGCCGACTTCCCTGCGCGGCGCCATCTTCCTTGGCGACGCCGCCATCGAGAAGTACCGGCTGGTAGCGGTCGTGGTGGGCGTGGTGGTGTTCGCCGCCATGTTCCTGACCCTGAACCGCACCAAGATCGGCCTCTTGATTCGTGCCGGCGTCGAGAACGGCGAGATGGTGGAAAGCCTGGGCTACCGCATCCGCCGCCTCTTCGTGGCCGTGTTCGCGGCCGGTTCCGCGCTGGCGGGTCTCGGCGGCGTGATGTGGGGACTGTACAAGGAAACGCTCTCGGCCGCGATGGGCGGCGAGATCATGGTCATGATCTTCATCGTCATCATCATCGGCGGCCTGGGTTCCGTAGGCGGCTGCTTCATCGGCGCCCTCCTGATGGCCCTGGTGGCCAACTACGCGGGTTTTCTCGCACCGAAATTCGCGCTGGTCTCGAACATCGTGCTGATGATCGCGATCCTGCTGTGGCGCCCGGCCGGACTGTATTCGAAAGCGCGGGGCTGACAACATGGGACCTATGAACCGACTTCTCTCGGGCGACCTGCCGCGCAGCCGCGCCTTGTCGCTCCTCCTGCTGCTGATCTTCCTGGGCCTGGCGGCCGCGCCCTTCCTGACTTCCGGCGCGCGCCCCCTCAACACGGCTGCCACCATCTGCGTCTACATCGTGCTGGTGGCCTCGTATGACCTGCTGCTGGGCTACACCGGCATCGTCTCGTTCGCGCACACGATGTTCTACGGGATCGGCGCCTACGGCATTGGCCTCGGCCTGGCGTCCGTCGACGAGCCGACCTGGTCGGCGGCGCTCACCGGCTTAGGGCTTGCCCTGCTGGTGGCCCTCGCCCTGGCGCTCGTGGTGGGCCTGTTCGCGCTGCGCGTGCGGGCGATCTTCTACGCCATGATCACGCTGGCGGTGGCGTCCTCGTTCGCGGTGCTGGCCTCGCAGCTGTCGGACTTCACCGGCGGCGAGGACGGCAAGACCTTCAGCGTACCCGAGGTACTCACGCCCGGCTTCACGCTGCTGGAAAATGAAGTGTTCGGACGTTCCATCGACGGCAAGCTGCTGACCTATTACCTGGTCTTCTTCGGCTGCCTGCTGCTCTTCCTGTTCCTGCTGCGCCTGGTGAATTCGCCATTCGGGCGGGTGCTGCAGGCGATCCGCGAAAACGAGTTCCGCGCCGAGGCCCTGGGCTACCGCACCGTCGTCTACCGCATCTGGGCCAACTGCCTGGCCGCGCTGGTGGCGGCGCTGGCCGGCGCCCTGATGGCCCTGTGGCTGCGCTATGTCGGGCCCAAGACTTCGCTCGGCTTCGAGGTGATGACCGACATCCTGCTGATCGTGGTCATCGGCGGCATGGGCACGATGTATGGCGCCGTGGTGGGTGCGGCGCTGTTCATCCTGGCGCAGAACTACCTGAAGGAACTGATGGCCCATGGCTCGAGCGCGCTCGAAGGCGTGCCCGTCCTGGCCGCGGCCCTGCATCCGGACCGCTGGATGCTCTGGCTGGGCGTGCTGTTCGTGCTGTCGATTTACTTCTTCCCGATCGGCATTGTCGGCAAGCTGCGCCTGCGCAGCTACCTGGCGCGGCGCTGAGCGGCGTCTTTGTTTGGATGCGGACGGCGCCCCGCCGTCCGCATGCAGTTTCGCTGCTTGTTTCCTCTCGTTTGTCCTCTACGCTTTAGAGCATCTAACACAACCTGCATGGCTGCGTTGCAGCGTCTTGCGCTGCAGGTTGTGTTAGATGCTCTTACCCTTTCCCGCGTTCGTACTCCCGCTTCCGCTTCGCCACTTCGCTTCCACGCTGCCCCTCCGGAACCCGCCGCCAGTCCACCAGTTTTCGCTTGCGCAAGAGCGCTGACGGCGTGCGGAAACACGCGCGTGCCGCCACGTTTCGCCTGTCCTGGTTAGACCTTACGCCATACAGCCGAGTTGCCGCACACATTGAATGAATATCAATGTTCGTTATCGTTCAGCTCATATGATGAAATCAACCATGGCCTCGTGACAGCCAGCGCGAGTGGAACGCCATCCTTCTGGCTCCGCATGAAAGCTCACCCATGAAAACTCTCAAGTCGTCCCTCCCCTCCTGCCTTGCGGCCGGCGCCATCGCGCTGGCGATGGCCACGCCCGGCGCTGCCCATGGGGCGGTCGAGGCGCTCAACGAAGGCTTCGACAACGTCGGCGGCCTGTCTACCTGGACCCTCGTCAACAGCAGCGTCCCGGGCGGCGCCAGCTGGTCGCAGGGCAACAGCGATATCTTCGGCTCGCAGTCGGGCGCCGCCAATTCCTATGCCGCCGCCAGCTTCCTCGGCACGAGCGACCCGCTCGGCGTGGTCGACAACTGGCTGATCACGCCCGTGCTGTCGCTGACCGGCGTGACCAACCTGACCTTCTGGACCCGGCATGAAGACATCCCCGGCTTCTCCGACCTGCTGGAAGTGCGTTTCGCTTCCGGGGCCGGCGGCGGCACCTCGGCCTTCACCACGCTGCTCGGCACCATTGGCGGCACCGGCGGCTACCCGGCTGACTGGAGCGAATGGAGCAGCAGCCTGAACATCGAGGGCGAAGGCCGTTTTGCCTTCCGCTATGTCGGCTATGCCAATACCCTGAACTACATTGGCCTTGATTCGGTCCGAGTAGTCACCGCCGTACCCGAACCGTCGCTCTACGCCATGCTGGCCCTCGGCCTGGGCGCACTGGGCTTCATGCGCCGCAAGTCGACCTGACGCTTCTCCGGAGACCCCACCATGTCACATAACAAACATCGCAAGGCGCTGCCGTGCGCCGTGTTGTCGGCCGCGCTGTCGGCCGCGCTGTTCGCCGGCCTGTTCGTCCCGGCCGGCGCCTCGGCGCGCCCCCGGAAGCCGCGGCACCGGCGGCGGCAGGCAGCAGCGGCGCCGCACAGCAGGGAATGGTTGTCGTGCGCGACGCCCAGACCGGCCAGATGCGCGCCGCCACGCCGCAGGAAATCCGCGCGCTGGCCCCAAGCCGCAGCAGCAGCGCGCTGCGCGCGCCCGCACAACCTGCGCTCATCACCCATCCAGGCGGCAGCCGCCAGGTGCGGCTGGGCGAACGCAGCCTCGTGTATTCGGTCGTCACGCGCGGCCCCGATGGCAAGCTGGCCGAGCAATGCGTCCAGGGCGCGGCCGCCGCCGACAAGGCCGTCCATGCAGCGCAGAGCGCGCCAGCCCACACCGAGGAGCACAGCCATGATGTTCGCTAAGTCGTTCACCACGCCGCTGCGCCGGCTCGCAACGCTGCTCCTGTCCTGTGCCGCCGTGGCCAGCGCGCAGGCGGCCACCATCACCATCGTCAACCAGAACGCCCCTGGTGTCGGCTTCAACGACCCGACCCCGGTCACGCCGGTGGGCGGCAATCCCGGCACCACGCTCGGCCAGCAACGCCTGCTGGCCTTCCAGCACGCGGCCGACATCTGGGGCGCCACCCTGACCAGCAAGGTGCCGATCCGCATCGGCGCTTCCTTCGTGCCGCTGTCCTGCACCGAGAACAGCGCCGTGCTCGGCTCGGCCGGCGCGAACGAGATCTGGTCGGACTTCACCAACGCGCCGCGTCCCGGCACCTGGTATCCGAGCGCCCTGGCCAGCAAGCTGGCCGGCACCGACGTCAGCACTCCGGGCGAGCCCCACATCATCGCACGCTTCAATTCGCGCCTCGGCCTGTTCCCCGACTGCCTGCCCGGACCCGGCTTCTACCTCGGCTTCGACCGCAATGCCGGCGCCGCCATCGACCTCGTCACCGTGCTGCTGCACGAAATGGCGCACGGCCTCGGCTTCCAGACCTTCACCGACGACGAAACCGGTGCCGAAATCCTCGGCGTGCCTTCCATCTGGGACTACTACCTGGTCGACAACCGCACCGAACGGCCCTGGGTCGACATGACCGACGCCGAACGGGTCGCGTCGGCCATCAGCGGCAACGGCCTGTCCTGGAATGGCCCGATCGTCACCGCCGCGGTACCGCAGGTGCTCGATCCACGTTCGCGCCTGACGGTCGGCGGCAGTGCCGCGGGCGGGGCGGCGGGCAACTACGACGTCGGCGACGCCTCCTTCGGTCCGCCGCTGGGCGCCACCCCGGTCACGGGGCAGTTGATGCCGGTGGTCGAAGCGGCCAACGCGCTGGGCCAGGCCTGCACCCCGCTCGACGCGCTCAACGCGCTGGCCGTGCGCGGCAACATCGCCCTCGTCTCGCGTGGTACCTGCCCCTTCGTCGACAAGGCACGCAATGTCCAGGCTGCGGGTGCGATTGGCATGGTGGTGGCCGACAACGCCCCGGGCGACCCGACCGGCATGAGCGGCGCCGACCCGAGCATCACGATCCCGTCGGTGCGCGTCACGCAGGCGGCAGGCGCGTCCTTGCTGGGCGCCCTGCAGTCGCGCTCGCGCACCCGGTCCGGCGTCGTCGCCAGCCTGGGCATCGACCCCGCGCGACTGGCCGGCACCGATACGCGGCGCCGCATCCTGATGTACACGCCGACCGTCAATGCGCCCGGGTCCTCGGTGTCGCACTACACCACGGAAGCCAAGCCGAACCAGCTGATGGAGCCGTCCATCAACTCCGACCTGACGCACGAAGTGACGCCGCCGCGCGACCTCACCTACCCGCTGCTGCAGGACATCGGCTGGTAACACTGGCGGCGACGTGCTCCTGAGCGCGCCCAGTGACGTGCTCAGTGACGTGCTCAGCGACCTGCCCGGATGCGTGCCCGGATGCGTGCCCAGGCAGGTGCGGCCCGAGGCCCGGGGTGCAGCGCGTGAGACAAAAAAAGGCCCGGTCACCTGATGGTGCCGGGCCTTTTCATGATGCAGCCGGTATGCAGCCGCAATGCCATTGCCCATGCCATTTCCGGCATGGGCAATGGCCGCGGCCCCTCGGCGCGTGCACGCCGGCAGCCGCGCTGCGCTGTTACTGCTGTTCTTTTTCCTTGAACTTGGCGACGCCGCCGATGATCTCGGCCTTCGCCTCTTCCGGGCCGACCCAGCCTTCGATCTTGACCCACTTGCCTTTTTCGAGGTCCTTGTAGTGCTCGAAGAAGTGCTGGATCTGCTGCAGGCGCAGGTCCTGCAGGTCTTCCGGCTTCTGCCAGTGGCTGTAGATCGGCAGGATCTTGTCGACCGGCACGGCCAGGATCTTGGCGTCGCCACCGGCTTCGTCCGTCATCTTCAGCATGCCGATCGCGCGGCAACGCACGACCACGCCAGGGATCAGCGGGAACGGGGTGATGACCAGCACGTCGCATGGGTCGCCGTCGTCCGACAGGGTTTGCGGCACATAGCCGTAGTTGCACGGATAGTGCATCGCGGTACCCATGAAGCGGTCGACGAAGATCGCACCGGTATCCTTGTCGACTTCGTACTTGATCGGATCGGCGTTCATCGGGATCTCGATGATGACGTTGAAATCATTCGGCACGTCGCGGCCGGCTGGGACGTTATTCAAGCTCATGGGTGGGTCCTTGGTTGCTGAAGAATCAATAAAGGGGAGCATTATATCGAATAGGCATAAGCTTGTGCGGCGCAGCACCTTGCCGTGCGGATCGGTGGTGGTGGAATCACGCGAGGCGCGAGAAGAGCGGCTTGCATGCGACGCAAAGACGCGCATCGAATCGCGTCGCAGTGGGAGAAATGGTGCTTGCCGAGCGATATTGCCGGGGACGCGAAATATTGCCGGGGACGCGAAAAAAACCGTAGGGTGGACGGCTCCACCCGCACGCCCGCCCTGACGCGGCGCAAACGCCGTCCACGCGTTCAACGCACGGTTGCGGGTCGAAGTGCGGTTCCGGGATAAGGCCTCGGCAGAGGCGTGGAGATCAAGGTTGGATACCGGGCCGCGGGCCTGCATGCATGGGTTGAACGCGTGAGCGGCGCCCCACGTCGCGTGCGATCAGCCGGTCGGGTGGAGCCGCACACCCTACGACACCGTCAGTGCCGATCAATCTCGACCAAACGAGGGGACTGATGCCTCAGCCCGCCATCACAACAGATTCGCCAGCGCGCTCTGCCGATAATGATTCGCCGCCTGCTCTTCCTGGCTGAGCGCTTCGTGCAATTGCGCCAGCTTCAGGTGGGCGTCGCGCACCATGGTCGCGTCGAGCGCGTCCGACAGCGCCTGCTCCAGGTAGCGCTGGGCCTTGCCCCACAGCTTCTGGCGCAGGCACAGCGAGCCGAGGGTCAATGCCAGTTCGGCATCAAGCGGACGCTCGCGCAGCCAGGTCTCGCAGTGTTCGATCTGCGACAGCAGCGTGCTCGATCCGGCCGGACCGGCTGCGTCGCGGTAGGCGCGCAGCACGCGTTCGTCCCAGCCTGCACGGAGCGATTCCTCGGCAATCACGCGCGCCTCGTCCTGCAGCCCGCTGGCGTTGAAGGCGGCGGCCGCGCGCGCGGCGATGTACGGCTTGGTGCGGTCCTGCGCCGGCACGTCCGCCCACACGCGCCGGATCGCTTCCGGGTCGCGTCCCTCTTCCGACAGCAGGCTGTCGTAGGCCATCTCGCGCAGGCGGCTCGACAGTGCCGGATGCAGCGCGCGGCGCTTGTCGAGGATACGCACCAGGCGCAGCACTTCCGGCCAGTTGCGCGCCTGCTGGTTCGCCTTCATCGACCATTGCAGCGCGTGGATATGGCGCTGGCCACTGGCGTTGAGTTCCGCCACCGCCGCCAGGGCCGCTTCCGGCTGGTGGTCGTCGACCAGCAGCTCGATGACCGTCATCAGGCGCGCGGTCTTGAGGGTGTTGTCGTGGGCGATGCCGGCCAACCAGGCATCGCGCCGGGCCGGTTCGCGCATGCGATGGGCGGCCCGCGCGCCGATCAGCGCGGCCAGGCCGGCGTTCTCGGGCAGCTCGGCGGCACGCATCGCCGCTTTCTCGGCATGGCCGAAGCGGCCTTCGAACAGGGCTTTCAGTGCATCGCGCAAGCCCTTGTTGCCCTCGCGCTCGCGCTTGCGCAGGCGGTAGGCGGCCACCCGTTCGGGCATGCGCAGCGTCGCCGCCACCGCCCGGGCCAGGCCGTAGAGCGTCAGGAACAGCAGCCCCAGCAGCACCACGAACAGGTTCAGCGACATGTCGATCCGGTGCGGCGGGTAGAACAGCACCACGTTGCCCGGATTGAAACGGGCCGTCACGGCGATGCCGATCGCGGCGAGCATCAGGGCAACCAGCCAGAGAAGTAGACGCATGTATTCGAACTTCTTGTTAAGACTTCGTATGGAGAAGACGGGTTAAGGCTTCTTGTAGTTGCGCACTGCCGTCAAGCTGTCGGCCAGCGTCGGCATCTCGATCGCCAGGTTGTTGGCCTGGACCTGGCGCAGCGCGGCCTGGGCCTGCTGCGTCGTGCGCGCACCGGTATCGAAGTACTTGCTTAGCGACTCCTGTGCGGCGGCCAGGTCGCTGGCGAAAGTCGTCTCGTCGCGCGACAGCAGCGCCAGGCGGGCGTTGAGCAGGCGCAGCTTGAGGTTCTCGCGCACGAAGTAATTCTGGTCGGGCGAGAGCATCAGCGCTTCCGGCGTATTGACACTGCGGACGCGGATCAGCTGGCGCACATCGTCCCACATCTCGGCGCTCCAGTTGCGCCAGGTCGCCAGCACGCGCTCGCCCAGCGTCATCTTGACGGCCGGCGCCGGCGCCTCCTTCGCGCGGGTGGCGCGCACCGGCGCCGCCGGCAGTAAAGGTTTCTCGTCGGACAGGAGCGGCAGCGTATCGACCTGGGCGATGACGCTGTCGAGGCGCACGGCTACCCCGGCCAGGTCCACGGCGGGCGTCGCCCTGAGCTTTTCCATGTCCCCGGCGATCGCGCGGCGCACGTTGATGAACTGCGGCTTGTCCGAGCGCGACAGCGAACGGTCGGCGTTCTGCAGCGCGATCAGGGCGCCCTGCACGTTGCCCGCCAGTTGCAGCTGCTGGCTGGCGGTCGAGAGCACCTGCTCCACTTCCGACAGCGCCCATTCGTCGCGGCTCTTCGACAAATCCTGGTAGAGCTGTTCCAGCGCCAGTTGCTGGCTCTGGTTCTCGAGCTGGCGGCTCTCGAGCACGCCCACCTTGACCTGCAACGCTTTCGATTGCTCGGCGACGTCGCGCGCCAGCGCAGCCGTCTCCGCATTCATCTCGTTGCCTTTTTGCAGGCTGCGCGCCATTTCCTGGCGCAGCGTGTTGATGCGGCTGTGGCTCGACCAGGTCTGGAGCGCCAGCAGGAAGGCCAGCGCCCCCACGGCCAGCGGCAGCGGCCGCAGCAACTGGTCGGCCAGGCTCGGGGGCGGTGCGCGGTGCACGACACGCGCGCCATAGGCGTCGGAGCCCGGCGCGTCGGATGCGCGCACCGGAGGCGCGACGGGTGGCTGCATGGCGGGCTGCGCAGGCGGTGCGGATTCCGGCAGATCTGAATTATTCGGCAGTTCGTTCATGTTCGAGATTGTAACGCGGCAATCAATCGCTCGTCGCCCGAGCCGGTGAGCGTCACGCGCTCCAGACCGAGGGCACGCGCCGTTTCGGCGATCCGGCATGCGGCACGATAAGGTGCTGGCCGCGCATTTGGCTGACACAGCCGGGGTCGAGCTCGTCCAGAAGCGCAAACAGGCCGCGCAGCGCCTCCGAGCTCGTGATTATCCAGTCGTTCGGCCCGCCCAGCAAGGCGCGCAGCGTGGCGGCCAGTTGGGGCGTGAGCGGCGGCACGCTACGGCGGTAGGCCGGCACCACCACTACCTCGGCGCCGGCGGCGCGAAACCCGTCCGCCATCAGTTCGCGCCCCGACTCGCCGCGCACGATCAGCACCCGCTTGCCCGCAAGCTGCCCCAGGTCGAGCGAGGCCAGCAGGTTCTCCGAATCGCTGCGCGCCGGGTCCTGCGGGCCGAGGATGGTCGCGTTCGACGCGTCGAGGCCGCGGCGCGCCAGCGTCGCTCGGCTGCCTTCGCCCAGGACGGCGATCGCCACTTCGCGCGGCCAGTCTGTCAGATGGGAAAAGGCGGCGTCGATCGCGTTCGGCGACACGAAGGCCACCAGGGCAAAGCTGGACAACTCTGCGGGGCCGCGCGCAGGAGCGTGGTGTCCGCCAAAGGCGCGATCTCGAGCAGGGGCAGCAGGACCGGCGTACGCCCGAGCACGGCGACGGCCTGCGCGAGGCCATCGGCCTGGGCGCGGGGACGGGTGATGACGACCTTCCCGGGCATGCGGCGCGGGCTCAAGCGTCCTGGCGGCAAGCGTCCAGGATCGCCTGCGCATCCTGCTGCGCCAGCAGCGCCGACACCTGCTCCCCCAGCAGCTCGGGCTGGGCGACCGGGCCGGCCAGCTCGGCAAAGGCACTGCGTCTGCCGTCGGGCGTGGCCACCATCGCGCGCAGGTGCAGCTGCTCGCCGTCCACGGTCGCATGGGCGGCCAGCGGAATCTGGCAGCTGCCGCCGAACACGCGCGACACCTTGCGCTCGGCCAGCACGGCCTGGGCGGTGTCGAAGTGGTTCAGCGGCGCGAGCACGGCCGCCAGGTCGAGGCCGTCGCTGCGCGCGCCGGTTGCCACCTCGATGGCCATCGCGCCCTGCCCCGCGGCCGGCAGGCTCATCGAAGGATCGAGCACGCCCCGGATGCGCTGCGGCAGACCCAGGCGCTTCAGGCCGGCGGCGGCCAGGATGATGGCGGCGTACTCGCCACGGTCGAGCTTGCCCAGGCGCGTGTCGAGGTTGCCGCGCAGCGGCTGGATCACCAGCTGCGGGTAGCGCGCGGCGATCAGGGACCTGGCGGCGCAGGCTGCTGGTGCCGACCACGGCGCCAGGCGGCAGGTCGTCCAGGCTGGCGTAATCGTTCGACACGAAAGCGTCGCGCGGATCTTCACGCTCGAGCACGGCGGCCAGCGCGAAGCCTTCCGGCAGCTCCATCGGCACGTCTTTCAGCGAATGGACGGCCAGATCGGCGCGCCCCTCGGCCATCGCCACTTCCAGTTCCTTGACGAACAGGCCCTTGCCGCCGACTTTCGACAGCGTGCGGTCGAGGATCTGGTCGCCGCGCGTCGTCATCCCGAGGATGCTAATTTGACACTGTGGATATAATGCAGCCAGACGGTCGCGCACGTGCTCCGCCTGCCACATGGCGAGGCGGCTCTCGCGCGATGCGATAACCAGCTTCGATGGTGCGCGTTGCGCCTGGTCTTGCTGCGCCAGCCCCTGCTGCGTCATGTTCGTGCTTTCAAAATGAATGATGGACCTGGTGCCGCGCCCAACCCGGCCTGCGCCAGCTGCGGCTCTTGCAAAGAATCACAAATTTTAGCATGCGCCTACCTGCATACCGTGGCCGATCGCCATGCACAACCGACGACTTTTATATAGCGAACCTGTGGCCGATATGGACAAACCCGTTGCACTAGACAATCCCGCCGACAACCCGGACGCACCTGCCGTGCAAACCACCGACAAGGACGCGCCGCTGAAGGAAGACATCCGCCTGCTCGGCCGCCTGCTCGGCGACGTGCTGCGCGACCAGGAGGGCGATGCCGTCTTCGACGTCGTCGAAACCATCCGCCAGACGGCCGTGCGCTTTCGCCGCGACGCCGACCCCGAAGCCGGCGAAGAGCTCACCACGCTGCTGCACAAGCTCACGCGCAACCAGACCATCTCGGTGGTGCGGGCCTTTTCCTATTTCTCGCACCTGGCCAACATCGCCGAGGACCAGCACCACAACCGCCGCCGCCGCGCCCACCTGCTGGCCGGTTCGCGTCCGCGCGAAGGCAGCGTCGGCCATGCACTGAGCCGGCTGCGCGGCGCCGGCGTCGACCAGAAGACGGTCGAAACCTTCTTCCGCAACGCGCTGATCGCCCCGGTGCTGACCGCCCACCCGACCGAAGTGCAGAGGAAGAGCATCCTGGATGCCGAGCACGACATCGCGCGCCTGCTGGCCGAACGCGACCTGCCGATGACGCCGAAGGAGCAGGTGCGCAACCTGCAGCTGCTGCAGGCGCGCATTGCCACCCTGTGGCAGACGCGCATGCTGCGCTACACCAAGCTGACGGTGGCCGACGAAATCGAAAACGCCCTGTCCTACTACCGCATCACTTTCCTGCGCGAGCTGCCGGCTCTGTACGACGATATCGAAGACGAGATCGGCGTCCAGTACCACGGCAGCCCGGCGCAGCTGGGCGACGCTGCCTACGTGCAGATGGGCAGCTGGATCGGCGGCGACCGCGACGGCAACCCGAACGTCAACGCCGACACCATGCGCCACGCGACGATGCGCCATGCCACGACCATCCTCGAGTGGTACCTCGACGAGGTGCACGCGCTCGGCGCCGAGCTGTCGACCTCGACGCTGATGGTGGACATCACGCCGGCGATGCAGGCCCTGGCCGAGCGCTCGACCGACCAGTCCGAGCACCGCGCCGACGAACCCTACCGCCGTGCCCTGATCGGCATGTACGCACGGCTGGCCGCCAGCGCGCGCGAACTTGGTGCGGTGAACATCCTGCGCAAGGAAGTGGGCCATGCCGCCCCCTACCGCGACGCGGCCGAATTCGCCGCCGATTTGCAGGTGCTGGCGGAATCGCTGCAGCTGAACCATGGCGCCATGCTGGTCACGCCGCGTCTGGCCGGCCTGATGCGCGCCGCACGCATCTTCGGCTTCCACCTCGCTTCGCTCGACATGCGCCAGACCTCGGACGTGCACGAGCGCGTGCTGGCCGAACTGTTCGAAAAGGCCCGGGTCGAAGCGGATTATGCTGCTCTCTCGGAAGCGGACAAGTGCAAGCTGCTGCTGGCCGAACTGGCCCAGCCACGCCTGCTGTATTCGCCTTTCGAAACCTATACCGACGAGACCCAGTCGGAACTGGCGATCGTGCGCGCCGCGCGCGAGATCCGCCAGCGCTACGGCACCCGCGCGATCCGCAACTACATCATTTCGCACACCGAGGCGGTGTCGGACCTGCTGGAAGTGCTGCTGCTGCAGAAGGAAGCGGGCCTGCTGCGCATTGGCGCGGGCATCGCCGACGTGATGGTGATCCCGCTGTTCGAAACCATTCCCGACCTGCAGCGCGCCAGCGCCATCATGGAAGAGTGGATGGCGCTGCCGCTGGTCACCCGCATCATCCACAACCAGGGCCGCCTGCAGGAAGTCATGCTCGGCTACTCGGATTCGAACAAGGATGGGGGTTTCCTCACCTCGAACTGGGAGCTGTACCAGGCCGAACTGAAACTGGTCGACGTGTTCGAACGCGCCGGCGTCAAGCTGCGCCTGTTCCACGGCCGCGGCGGCACCGTCGGCCGCGGTGGCGGCCCGAGCTACCAGGCGATCCTGGCGCAGCCGCCGGGCACCGTCAACGGCCAGATCCGCCTGACCGAACAGGGCGAGATCATCGCCTCGAAGTTCTCGAATCCCGAGATCGGCCGGCGCAACCTGGAACTGCTGGTGGCCGCCACCCTGGAAGCGAGCCTGATGCCGCATGGACAGGACCGCGGCAAGGCCGAGCGCCTCGCCGCCTACGAGGCCGTCATGGCCGAACTGTCGCAGCGGGCATATGCCGCCTACCGCAACCTGGTCTACGAGACCCCGGGCTTCACCGACTACTTCTTCGCCGCCACGCCGATCGCCGAGATCGCGGAACTGAACCTCGGTTCGCGCCCGGCCTCGCGCAAGAAGACGCGCCGCATCGAGGACTTGCGCGCGATTCCCTGGGGCTTCTCCTGGGGCCAGTGCCGCCTGCTGTTGCCGGGCTGGTACGGCTTCGGTTCAGCCGTGTCCAGTTGGCTGGCCGACGGTCCGCAGGAAGAACGCCTGACCATGCTCCAGGAAATGGTGCGCGAGTGGCCCTTCTTCGCGACGCTGCTGTCGAACATGGACATGGTGCTCGCCAAGACGGACCTGGCGATCGCCTCGCGCTACGCCGGCCTGGTGCCCGACGTGGCACTGCGCGAGCGCATCTTCAAGCGCATCGCCGCCGAGCATGGCGAAACCATCCGCCAGCTCGAAGCCATCACCGGCAACAGCGAACGCCTGGCCGGCAATCCGCTGCTGGCACGCTCGATCCAGAACCGCTTCGCCTACCTCGACCCGTTGAACCACCTGCAGGTCGAGCTGATCCATCGCCACCGCGCCATGGCCCACAAGCCTGGCGAGATGGACCCCCGCGTACACCGCGGGATTCATCTGTCGATCAACGGCGTGGCGGCGGGATTGCGCAATACCGGCTGATCCCTGCAGGGTGCGCCATGCCGGCATATCGCATTGCGCATCCGTAGGGTAGGCACCCACCATGCGCCCGCCAAGCCGGCTCAGAGCCGGAACGACAAGCCCACGGTCCAGCTGGCATAAGGCGTGCGATGGTTCAGCCCGCGCGAAAACATGGTGTCGAGCTGGCAGTCCTTCGACAGCAGCCAGGCCGCGCCCAGCCCGACGCTGGCCTCGGTGCCGCCGTGCCGGCTGCGCGCGATGTGCGGCAGGGCCAGCTCGGCGAAGCCGCGCAGGCGCGCGTCGAAGGATTTTTCGAGTGCGATACCCAGCAGGCCGTAGCTTGTGCGCTCGGCATCGCGCTCGTGCAGGACGGCGACGCCGGGCATCACGCCCAGCTGCATCTCGCCGGGCAGCTCCCACTCGCCGACCACGCGCAGCGATGGCCGTACGCCCACGCCGCGCAGCGCCTGCGAGCCTGTCGGCAGCTCGGCGCCGACCAGCACGCCGACCGATGGCATGCCACCCTTGGCGTCTAAGTACTCACCCGAAAATAAATGTGTTTTTGGCTTCCAGAACCGGCGCGTTGCTGCGTCGGCTCGCGTCCGCTTGCGGGGCAGTGCTCGCACTGCGGCGCTCTCGCCGTCTTGCACCGCATCCGGTTCTGTTTGCCAAAATTCCCATTTATTTTCGGTCGAGTACTTAGCGCATGCCAGAGCAGGCCGACGGCGGTATCGGCATAGCCGCCCAGTGTGCTGCGCTCGCCCGTCTCCGCCTCCCTGCTGTGACGCAGGGTGCGCCCTTCCGTCTCGAAGCGCAGCTCGACGGCCTCGCCCACGCCGACGCGCAGCAGGGTCGGCATCGACAGCGTGTGCTCGCGCTCGCTCAGGAAGCTGGTTTCGAGCTGTACCCTGCCCTTGCCGACGACTTCGCTGGACTCGACGAAATCCGGCCGGTCGGCCGAGATCGGCTCGTCCTTGCCCTCGCGCTCCTGGGCAGGTGCGGCGCTGGCGGCGGCCAGCAACAGCAGGCCCAAGGGGAACGAGAACGACAGGCGGGAGGATACGGCGGGACGAAGACGAGGACAAGGACGTGGCATGCGCGGCTCCATGGCGGCTGGCCAGGCGGCCGATCCGCCGGCTCCGCCCCGATATTACAACTGCCGACCTGCCGGCCTCGCGCGATTGGGGAGCCGCGCACGGCTTCCCCGCTTCGGGCGCCGGTCTCAGGCCGCCAGGACAGGCGCCTGAGGCTGCGCGCGGACGCCGGCGGCCGGGACGGCATCGCGCCAGGCCTCGTCCAGCTTGAACACGCCGACCACGCGCGCCAGCGTCGCGGTCTGCTCTTCCAGCGCGCTGGCCGCAGCCGCCGCTTCTTCCACCAGGGCCGCGTTCTGCTGGGTGACGTCGTCCATCGTCGCGATCGAGCCGTTCACCTGGCCGATGCCCTGGCTCTGTTCGGTGCTGGACCGCATCGATCTCGCTCATCAGGTCGGCCACCCGGGCCACCGCCTGCACGATGCCGGTCATGGTCGCACCGGCCGTATCGACCAGGCGCGCGCCGGCGTCGACCTTGCCAACCGAATCTGGATCAAGGCCTTGATTTCCTTGGCCGCGGCGGCCGAGCGTCCGGCCAGGTTGCGCACCTCGCTGGCGACGACGGCAAAGCCGCGTCCCTGCTCGCCGGCGCGGGCCGCCTCGACGGCCGCGTTCAGCGCCGGATATTCGTCTGGAAGGCGATGCCGTCGATGACGCCGATGATGTCGCCGATCTTGCGCGAACTGTCCGTGATCGAGCCCATCGTCGCCACCACTTCGCCCACCACTTCGCCGCCGCGGCGGGCCTGCTCGCTGGCCGAGCTCACCAGGGCGTTGGCCTGGCGCGCATTGTCGGCATTCTGGCGCACGGTCGAGGTCAGTTCTTCCATGGCCGCCGCGGTTTCTTCCAGGCTGGAAGCTTGCGCTTCCGTACGGCTCGACAAGTTCATGTTGCCCGCCGCGATTTCCGCAGCGGCACCGGCAATGGCGTCGCTGCTGCGCCGCACCTCGCCCATCGTCCTGTTCAGGGACGAGACGAAGCGGTTGAAGGCATGCGCCAGCGCGCCGACCTCGTCTTGCGTTTCGACGCGCATGCGCCGCGTCAGGTCGCCCCTGCCGTCGGCGATTTCGCCCAGCATCCGCGCGGCGCGCGCCACCGGAGACGCAATCGCGCGGCTGACCAGCAGGATCACGAACAGGCCGACACAGCCGCCGATCAGTCCCGCGACGATGTTGGCAATCGTGGCCGAGCGCAGCACGCCGCCCAGCACTTCCGCTTCCGGCACCTCGGCGATCACGTACAGGTCGAGTTCCGGAATGTAGGACGAGGCAATGATCAGGGTGCCGTGGCTCGATTCGCGCCGCGCGCTGGCGAAGGTCGCCTTTTTCGTCAGGCCAGCAATCAGTTCCGGCGAATAGCCCGGCAAGTCCTTCACGTTGTGCTCGCCGTCGCCCAGGGTCGGGTCGCGGTGCAGCACGATGCTGCCGTCGGCGCGGGCCAGGAACACGTAGCCGGACTGCCCGATCTTGTAGGCGCGCACGGCGTCGGCCATATCCTTCACACCCAGGCTCAGGCCCGCCACGGCCAGCTTGCCCTCGCCCAGTTCCACGCGGGCGTTGATGAACAGCTTCATGACGCCGGTCTTGATGTCCGGATCGATGCTCAGTTCGTAGGGCGCGCCGCTGTTGATGAAGGCGTCGAGCCAGGCGTTCTTCGGGTTGGCCTTGTCGATCGTGTAGCTCAGGCCGCTCTCGTCCATGAATTTCAGCGTCGTCGGCGAGGCCCAGAACACGCCCATCGCCTTGTTCGCCGCCTTCATCTGGGCCGCATAGGCGCGCCAGGCAGCCAGGCCCTCGTCGGGCAGGCCGGCACGCTCCCAGTCGCGCACATAGGTGTTGTTGGCGACCGCCAGCGCCGCCGTGACCGGCTGGCCGATGCGGCGCAGCACGTCGTTGCGGATTTCGCCCACCACGGCGGGCAGGTCCTGGGAGATTGCGCGCTCGCGCAGGCTGCGGCTGGTCAGCGTGACGCTGAGGGTGGCGGAAATGACCAGCAGCAGCAGCAGGCAGGCGGCCATGCTGGCGAGAAGCTTGGTGCGGATGGAGGCGCGGCGTAGGAGTTGGGCAACCATGGTCTGTCGGCTTAATTGAACAAAAATTCTTCCGGCGATTATATTGCCGTATGGAATCTTTGCGCGACTACTGGTTATGGTCAACAGTTTTCGGCCGAACCGTTTGCGAACAAATAAGGAAACGTTGCGGATGTGCTGAAGGCGTTTGCGTTGCGACAAGCATCCTGTCCCGCTAGCCCTGCCCCTACGCCGCGAGTGAAGCAGGCAAAAAAAAACGCGTCCCCGGATGGAGGACGCGTTTTCGGTACCAGGCGCAATGCTGTTACTTGTCGTGCAAGAAGGTTTTCAGCTTGTCCGAACGCGAAGGCTGGCGCAGCTTGCTCATGGCCTTGGCTTCGATCTGGCGGATACGCTCGCGCGTCACGTCGAACTGCTTGCCCACTTCTTCCAGCGTGTGGTCGTTCGACATCTCGACGCCGTAGCGCATGCGCAGCACCTTCGCTTCGCGCGGGGTCAGCGAGTCCAGCACTTCCTTGATCACGTTGCGCATCGACGCGTGCAGCGCGGCGTCGAGCGGGGCCAGCGTGGTGTTGTCCTCGATGAAGTCGCCCAGCTGCGAATCGCCGTCCTCGCCCATCGGGGTTTCCATCGAAATCGGTTCCTTCGCGATCTTCATGATCTCGCGGACCTTGTTCTCCGGCATTTCCATCTTCTGGGCCAGGGTGGCGAGATCCGGCTCGCTGCCTGTTTCCTGCATGATCTGGCGCGAGATGCGGTTCATCTTGTTGATCGTCTCGATCATGTGCACCGGCACGCGAATCGTTCGGGCCATGTCCGCGATCGAGCGCGTGATCGCCTGGCGGATCCACCAGGTCGCGTAGGTCGAGAATTTATAACCGCGGCGGTATTCGAACTTGTCGACCGCTTTCAAGAGGCCGATATTGCCTTCCTGGATCAGGTCGAGGAATTGCAGGCCGCGGTTGATATATTTTTTAGCAATGGAGATCACCAGACGCAAATTCGCGACCGTCATTTCGCGCTTTGCGGTACGGGCACGCTTCTCGCCCGCTGCCATCTGCTTGTTGATCTTGCGCAGGTCGGCCAGCGGCAGCGCCACGCGTGCCTGCAGGTCGATCATGCGCTGCTGCAGTTCCTTGATCGCAGGCAGGTTACGGCCCAGCACGGCGCTGTACGGATAGGCGCAGTCGACTTCGCGGTCGCCCCAGGCCAGGTCCGTTTCGTTGCCCGGGAAGACCTTGATGAAGTGGGCGCGCGGCATGCCGCAGCGGTTCACGCAGATGTCGAGCACGGCGCGCTCGATGGAACGCACTTCGTCCATCTGGCCGCGCAGGGTGTCGCACAGCTTTTCCACGATCTTGGCGGTGAAGCGGATGCCCAGCAGCTCGGTGGAGATGATTTCCTGTGCCTTCTCGTAGGCCGCCGAGCCGTAGCCGGTGGTCTTGAAGGCATGGCCCATGCGGTCGAACTGCTCTTCGATCAGGGCGAATTTTTCCAGCGCGCCGCGGCGCAACTGCGCCAGCTGCTCGGTCGAATAGCCAGCCGCGCCGCCCGCGGCGTCGCCGTCTTCTTCTTCCTCGACTTCTTCCTCTTCCTCGTCCTCGTCATCGCCGGCAACGGTCTTGCCCGGTGCGGCGACCGGGGCGGGGGCGTTGTCGTTGTGGTCGACGAAACCATCGACGACATCGTCGATCTTCAGCTCGTCGCTGGCGATCTTGTGCGACAGCGCGATGATTTCGGAAATCGTCGTCGGGCAGGCCGAGATCGCCTGGACCATGTCCTTCAGGCCTTCCTCGATACGCTTGGCGATCTCGATTTCGCCTTCGCGCGTCAGCAGCGACACCGCGCCCATTTCGCGCATGTACATGCGGACCGGGTCGGTGGTGCGGCCGAAGTCGGAGTCGACCGTCGACAGCGCCGTCGCGGCGGCGGCCTCGACTTCGTCTTCGCTGGTCGGCGTCACGGCGTTATCGGACAGCAGCATCATTTCCGCTTCCGGCGCACGCTCGTAGACGGCGATGCCCATGTCGTTGAAGGTCGCGATGATGCCTTCGATCGCTTCCGGATCGACGATGTTTTCCGGCAGGTGGTCGTTGATCTCCGCATGGGTCAGGTAGCCGCGCTCCTTGCCCATGTTGATCAGGTTCTTCAGCTGGGTGCGGCGCTTTTCGAGTTCCTCGCCCGAGAAGCCTTCGCCGCTGAGCAGGCCGGCACCCTTGGCCTTGCGCTCGCGCGCCTTCGACACGGCCTTCAGCTCGGCGCGCTCGACCGCGTTCAGTGCCGCGACTTCGTCGTTTTCCGGCGTGAATTCGCTCGGCTTGCGGCCGCGGCGGCCCGGCACTTTCACGCCCGGCAGCAGGTAGCCCGAGGTATCGATCGCGGCCAGCACGGCGGCATCGGTGGTCTGGCTGACGGCGTTCACGGCGGCGGGTGCGCTCGGGACGACAGCGACGGACGGCTCCATGCGGCGGGCAGCGCGGGCACGCACGACCTTGGGTGCTTCGTCGTTGGCGGCGACGGCGGGTGCGGCGACCGGCACAGGCGCTTCGCTTGCCGGCGCGGCCTCGGCCGCTTTCAGGGCGGCGAGCTTGGTGCGCTTCCTTACGATGACAGGCGCCGGGCCCGCCGGGGCGGCACTGGCCTGGTACTCTTCCGCAACGGCGGTCAGGGCAGCGGGCACATCGGATGCCTGGGCAACAGGAGCGTCCGCGACCGGCATGTCCGCAACCGGCATGTCCGCGACTGGCATGTCCGCGACCGGCACGTCCGCTGCCGGAACTTCAGCAACAGGCATGTCCGCTACCGGCACGTCCGCTACCGGCATGTCCGCTACCGGCATCTCAGCTTCCGGCGCCTCGGCCTGTGCCTTCAGCGATGCCAGGCGCGAGCGGGTCTTGACCACCGTTACCTTGGCCGCCGCTTCCGTTTCGAGGAAGTAGGAGGTCGCGGTTTTCGGCACTGCCAGCTGCGCCGCGGCGTTCTTGGCCGGCGCCTTCTTGGCGGTCAGTGTCAGTGTCTTGGCGGTGTTCTTCATAAAAAAACTCTCCTGTCGCGGCGGCTATCCGCCTGCGAGGTCAATAATTCACCATGGCCCGCATGGGCCGGGGGGAAAAGAAACGGGATGGCCCTAGCTAAGGGCGGACAAGCCGCAAATCAAGCGCACCGAGCCTGCAAAAACACCAGGCGTGGCCGGGTGTGTGACTGGCAAGGCTTCGATGTGCAAGGATCAATATCGCGGTGGTCATGTCGGAACGAAAAAAGCCCGTTGGCTCGAAACGGGCTTGCATTGTCTCTGTCGGATCAAAAGATGGGACAGGCAGCATTATGCCTTAAAGCAAGAATCGGTGATAATTGATATATCCGATAATGGATATAAGCAAACCACATATTGTTGCCCTTCAGTCCACGAACACCTCTTCCGTCCGTCTGCGCGCACGCAAGCCGGGCGCAGGGCAAGAGGCGGATCATACACGATTTCGCGGCCGGCGGCGCAGTGCAGCAATGACAACGCCCGGTCACCCGGCCATCCTCAGTGGAAGTCACACGATTGGCAGCGCACTAGTGCGGGCCAGCATGCTATCCTTCGGATTCCTGTTATTACCATGAAGTCAATGAACACCATTAGTCCTGCCGCCGAGTCCGTCGACGCCACCACCCCTTCCCCAGCCGAGACCCCGAACAGCGCGGCAAGCAGCGAGCCGACCGATGTGTCGGCCACCGCATCGCCGGCCGAATCGTCCAGCGACACCGCTGCCGGCGCGCCGGTCCGGAAGCCGCCCCGGCGGCGCCGACCTCGGCGCGTGCCCTGCTCAAGCAGCTGCAGCAGCAATTCCCGGCTTTCCGCGACTGCCTGCCGCTGTCCATCGGCATCGACAAGCAACTGCTGTCGCGCATCCCTGGCCTGGACCGCAAGACCATGCGCGCAGCCCTGGGCATCCACACCGGCTCGATGCGCTACCTGCGCGCGATGGAAAAGGGCACCGTGCGCTACGACCTCGACGGTGTGGCCGGTGCCGAAGTGACCGACACCCATCGCCTGCATGCGAAGGAACAATTGCAGCAGCGCTTCAAGAAAGAAGCCGAGCGCAAGAAGGCCGAGAAAGCCGCCGCCGCCGAAGCGGAGGCGGCCCGCCTGCGCCAGGAAAAGCTGCAGCAGCTGGCCTCGAAGTTCTCGCGCGGCTGAGCTGGCGCCACCTGCCCTTGTCGAAGCCGCCTTGTCGATGAATTCCGTGCCGGAAGACGCGCTGCCCCCGTACGCGGGCATCGCAATGGCCGACGTGCGCCTGGTCAAGTCCGGCGAGGACGCCGCGGCCGCGCTGGCGGCGCTCTCGCAGGCCGATGTCATCGGCTTCGACACCGAGTCGAAACCCACTTTCGCCAAGGGCGAGGAATCCACGGGCCCGCACCTGGTGCAGCTGGCAACGGACGACACCGCCTGGCTGTTCCAGATCGGCGCCGACGCCGCCACGGCGCTGACGGTGCTGCGTCCGGTGCTCGAGTCCGCAAGCATCCTGAAGGTGGGCTTTGGCCTGGGCGACGACCTGCGTCGCCTGCGCAGCAAACTCGGCATCGAGGCCAACAACGTGCTCGACCTGTCGACGGCCCTGCGCCGCCGCGGCGAGCGCAACACGCTCGGCGCCAGGACGGCGGTCGAGCGCCATTTCGGCCAGCGCCTGCAGAAGTCGAAACGCATCACCACCACCAACTGGGCCTTGCCGCGCCTGTCCGAAAAGCAGATCCTGTACGCGGCCGACGACGCCCACGTGGCGCTGCGCATCTACCGCCACTGGCGCGCCAACCCGCCCGCTGCCTGAGCGCTGCCTGGCCTCATTCGCGCTTGGGTTATCATTCCGGCATTTGCCGACTTTTGACAACCTGGACACCGGTATGCCGCCAGCCGCAGCGCCACGCTTTGCCCGCTTCCTCCTTTCTTCTTTCGTCGCCCTCCTGCTCGCTTGCACCCTGCCGGCGCCGGCCGCCGCGCAAGCCGGCGGGTCGCCGCCCCGTGCCGGACACGATCGAACAGCGCGTGGCCGCCTGCATCGCCTGCCATGCCCCCAAGGATGGCGCCGGCACCCGCGCGCGCGGCGAGTACTTCCCGCGCATCGCCGGAAAACCCTCGGGCTACCTGTACAACCAGCTTCTCAACTTCCGCGAAGGCCGGCGCCAGTACCCCTTGATGACCTGGATGGTCGATCACCTGCCCGACCCCTACCTGCTCGAAATCGCCGACTACTTTTCGAACCAGCATCCCCCGTGCCCGCGCCGGCCCCAAGCGCCGTTCCTGCCGCCGTGCTCGAGCGCGGCCAGCGCCTCGTGCGCCAGGGCGATGCCGCCCTCAAGGTGCCGGCCTGCATCGCCTGCCACGGCGAGCGCCTGACGGGCGTCGCGCCCACCATCCCGGGCTTGCTGAATTTGCCGCGCGACTACGTCAACGCCCAGTTCGGCGCCTGGCGCAACGGGGGTGCGCCGCGCGCACGCGCCCGACTGCATGGCCACCATCGCCGAACGCCTGGCGCCGGGCGACGTCGCCGCCATCTCGGCCTGGCTCGCCACCCAGCCGACGCCGCCCGACGCGCGTCCGGCCGAGCACCCGGCCGCACCGCTGCCACTGGCCTGCGGGAGCCTGCCATGAAGCGCCGCGCCCTCCTGGTGCTGGCTGCCGCGGCGCTGCTGGCCGCACTCGTGATCGCACTGGCCTGGCCGCGCGAGGAATTCATCGCCTCGGCTTCGCCCGCCGACCACGCCCCCACCTCCGTCAACATCGCCCGTGGCGCCTACCTTGCCCGCGCCGGCGACTGCATGGCCTGCCACACGGCACGCGGCGGCGCGCCCTATGCCGGCGGACGCGTGCTTGACACGCCCTTCGGCCGCCTGCATGCGCCCAACATCACGCCGGAATCCACTACCGGCATCGGCAAGTGGAGCGCCGACGATTTCTGGCGCGCCCTGCACAACGGCAAGTCGCGCGACGGCCGCCTGCTCTACCCGGCCTTCCCCTACACGAACTACACGAAGGTCACGCGCGCCGATTCGGATGCCCTGTTCTCCTACCTGCGCAGCCTGCCGCCGGTACGCCAGCCGAACACGCCGCACGATCTGCGCTTCCCCTACAACCAGCAGATCACCCTGGCCGGCTGGCGCCTGCTGTATTTCAAGCCGGGCGTGCAGCAAAGCGATGGCAGGCAGGGCGCCGCCTGGAACCGCGGCGCCTACCTGGTCGAGGGCCTGGGACATTGCAGTGCCTGCCACAGCACGCGCAACCGCCTGGGCGCCACCGGCAACACGCTCGGCGGCGGCCTGATTCCGATGCTCGGCTGGTACGCGCCGTCGCTGACCTCGAACGCCGAAGCGGGCCTGGGCGGGCGCAGCGTCGAACACATCGTGCAATTGCTGGGAACCGGGGTCGCACCCGGCGCCGGCGTGACCGGGCCCATGGCCGAAGTGGTCCAGCAAAGCCTGCAGCACATGACGGGCGCGGACTTGCGTGCGATGGCGCTCTACCTGAAGTCGCTCCCGGCGGAGAAGAACCCCGCGCCACCCGCGTACACGCCGGCACCGCAGGCCGTGCTGCAGGCCGGCGCCGAACTGTATCGCCAGCATTGCGCCAGCTGCCACGGCGCCCGCGGCGAGGGCAAGGCCCCTACCCTGCGCTGGCCGGCAACCGCGCGCTGACCCTGGCCGAACCGGTGAACGCGATCCGTGTGATCCTGAACGGCGGCTTCCCGCCCGGCACCGCCGGCAATCCGCGTCCCTACGGCATGCCCCGTTCAGCCACACCCGGATGACACCGAAGTGGCGACGCTCGTGACCTACCTGCGCACGAGTTGGGGCAATGCCGCCGCCCCCGTGTCGAGCGCGGAAGTGAACCGCTACCGCAGCGTACCGCTGGACTGACCGGGTGCCGGCAGGCCGCCGGCCTGCAAGGCGCGGTGCTCGCCGACGCCCGCCAGCATGCGGACGCGCTACCGAAGGAAGGCGACGATGTGGAAGACGATACGGGAACTGATGCAGCCGCCGCCGGGCATGGCCTTCGACTTCAGGCAGCCGCCCGGCGAACCGGCGCTGGCGCCGGCCGACGGCGTGTCCTGGCGTGTGTTCGCCAATCCGCTGGTGCTCTTCATCGGCGGCGTGGCCGCGGTGCTGCTGGAACTGGCGGAGCCTTCGGTGCGTTCGGGTGTCTGGGACAAGGGCGGCTTCCAGCGCGACCCCGGCATGCGCCTGCGCCGCACCGGCTTTGCCGCCATGATGACCGTCTACGGGCCGCGTTCGGCTGCGGAACAGTTGATCGCCCGTGTGGTGCGCGTGCATGGGCGGATCGAAGGCAGCACCCCTGACGGCCTGCCCTACCACGCCAACGACCCGCGCCTGCTCGACTGGGTGCAGGCCACCGCCGTCTTTGGATTCATCGAGGCCTATCATCGCTACGCGGCGCCTTTGAGCGCGGCCGAGAAAGACCGCGCCTTCGTCGAGGCCCAGCCCTCGGCGCGGCTGTATGGCGCGACAGGCGTGCCCCAGTCCTGGGCCGGATGGGATGCGCTGCTCGGCGCCACCGCGCCGCGGCTCGAGGGTTCCGCCATCCTGCTCGAATTCCTGCGGATCATGAACGAGGCGCCCATCGTGCCCCCTCTCCTGCGGCCGCTGCAACGGCTGCTGGTCCGCGCGGCGGTCGCGATCGTCCCAAGGCCGGTGGCTTCACTGCCGCAATTGCGCGGTCAGGGACTGCGTCGCGGTGAAGCGGCACTGGTGCGCCTGCTCACGCGGCTGGCGCCGCTGCTGCCGCTGGGCGACACACCGGAGCGGCAAGCCCGGCGGCGGCTGGCCGGGCGCGAGATGCGATAAGCGCCGCCACAGCAATATCCGATGCATGCCGAATCGACTCCGTGCCACCTAGAAACGAGTCGTGTCGCCATTTGGCCAAGGGCTGTGGAATCGAGCCAACGAATTTCTTTGGATACAACAAAATAATAAACGGAAATTTTTCCGACTGGATAATTGAAGCCCAGCCGTACGAATTATTTCCGGTAAATACATTGACCCGCCGCGCTGGAGGCAAATTTCATTTGGCCTGGCGACAGGCGCAATGTCGCCCCCTGGAATGCGCGCGTTTCGCCCAAATCGCATTGCCTCAAATGCAATCTCAGCTTTAATGTCGTGCCATCGGTTTTGACACCCGATCATTCCGCCAACTTGTGGGATGCGAAAACTATTACTCAATATAAATAAATATATCGGAAAAGACATGGCACCTCATTTTATCCTGCCCCTTGCCGCCGCTCTCGCCTCGGGCGCCGCATTTGCCCAGGCACCCGCCGCCAGCCCGGCGCGCGGTGTGGAAATCGGCACGGTGGACACCGTCATCAAGGGTTTCGCCGCGCAGCGCGCGAATAGCCGCTCGATGGTCGCCCATTCGATGAATGGAAAAACCGTCGCGGCAAACATCCGCGACTATTTCGAGAAAGACGGCGTGGTATCGATTTCGGGTACGGCGATCGATACGCCGCATTCCGCTTTCATGCTGAAAGGGAGCAAGAAGAAAATCTATGGCTACCTGCTCAAGTACGATACGAAACAGGCTTTCGAATACACCACCGATGCGGCGGGCAAGGTCTGGCTGACCGAAGTCGACATCAAGAAAATCGTTCCGGACTTCGATCCGGATTTCAAGGTGCCCGATTCGATCGTCAGGCCCACGGCGGCCGTGCCGCACCCGGTCTACAGCCCGATGGCGCTGCGCCAGGCGCCGCATATCGGCCCCTACCAGAACCAGGATGTGCTGCAGCTGCAAAGCAAACCCGGCAGCCCGTATGTGTTTTACCTGAATACCGCCGCTGTGATGAGCGGCTCCACGCCGCTCAACGGCGTCACCAGGGAAAACATGTACCGCGCCTGGCAATCGGTTGCCGACCAGTACTCGATGCTGAACCTGAACGTGACCACCAGCCGCGCCGTCTACGATGCGGCGCGCGCAGCGAATGTGCTGCGTACCGGCATCATCAACTTCGTCAACCAGGACGGCCGCTCGTTCGCGCCGCTCAATTCCTTCGGTTCCACCACCGCGGGCACGCTCTACCGCAACCCGAGCGCCGGCTTCGACTACGGCTACGGCATCGGCATGACCGGCGCCCATGAAATCGGCCACCAGATGGGCATGGGCCACGACGGGGGCGGCACCGGTGGCGAATATTTCGAGGGCATCGCAGCCTACCAGTGGGGTCCGATCATGGGCAATTACTGGATGGGCGCCTACTGGCCCAACCAGCTGTTCACCTGGAGCCGGGGCGAGTATTCGACGGCGACGAACCGCGAAGACGACCTGTACCGCATGACCACCGTCGAGAGCGTTCCCTACATGGCCGACGACAATCCGAACGGGCGCGCGCTCGTCCTTGGCAGCGGCGGCGCCATCGACCCGGCCCGCAACTTCGGGCAGATCGAGCGTAACACCGACACCGACACCTTCACCTTCACCACCACGGGCGTGTCGACGCTGAACCTGCGAATCGACCCGCTCGAATACCTGCGCATGCTCGACGTCTCGGCAACGATCTACAACGCCGCGAATGTGGCGGTGGCGACGAGCAACCTGTCGGTGAACCGCTCGGCGCAGTTCACCAACCTCTCGCTGCCAGCCGGCAGCTACCGCCTGGTCGTGCGCGGCGGCGCCGAGGGCACGCCCGCGAACGGCTTTTCGAATTATTCCTCGCTGGGCTGGTTTGGCATGAAAGGCACCCTGACCGGCAGTGGCACCGGTAGCGCGTATCCGGTGCTGACGGACGGCGCCTGGACGAGCGGCAAGAGCGCAGCCGCTGGCAGCTGGCAGTACTTCCAGGTCGAGGTCCCCGCCGGCAAGTCCAGCCTGACCTTCGGCATCAGCGGCGCCGGCGGCGACCCCGACATGTTCGTCAGCAAGGGACAACTCCCGTCCAGCAGCAGCTATGCCTGCAAGTCGGATTCGCCCAACGCCGCGGAGTCGTGCACGCTGAGTAACCCGGCGGCCGGCACCTGGTACGTGGGCGTCTACGCCTATTCGGCGATCTCGAGCGTGAGCGCGCGGGTCGACTACTGACCCGGCGCGGGAAGCGCGACGGCGGCCGGCTTCATACCAGGTCGGCGAACCCGATGCGGTCGGTCGTGGCCGCGCGCGCGTCGTCGACGCCGATGCGGTGGGTGGCCAGCAGCTTTTCGAGCGAGACGTTCATCGTGTGGCTGTGAGGGTCGCGACCGCTGTTCATGTAGTCGCGCACGGCGCCCAGGTCGCCCGCTTCGACCAGGCGCGCCACCGTCGGGTTCATGGTCAGGCATTCGGTGGCCAGGTGGTAGCGGTTGGCATCGAGCGAAGGCACCAGCGCCTGGCACAGCACGCCGCGCAGGGCATGTGCCAGCGCCTGGGCCTGGGAATCGAGGTTGCCGAGCAGACGCAGCATCTTCTGCAGGCCCATCTCGGTCGAGCGCGCATGAAGAGTTGCAAGCACGAGGGGACCGGATTCGGCAAGGGCGAGTGCTTCCTGGGCCGTCCGGGCGTCGCGGATTTCGCCGATCATGATCACGTCCGGGCGTTCGCGCAGCGCGTCCAGCGCCCCCTGGTAATAGCTCTCGACGTCGCCGTCGACGCCCACTTCGCGCTGGGTGATGATGCACTTGCGCTGCGGGATCAGGGTCTCGACGGGATCTTCGATGGTGATGATGTGGCCCGAGCGGCGGCCGTTGATCTCGTCGATCATCGAGGCGATCGTGGTCGACTTGCCCTGGCAGGTGTCGCCGATGATCAGGACCAGGCCGCTGGTCGCGCGCGCCAGTTCCTGGGCGTTGGCGTCCAGGCCGAGTTCGGCCAGTGGCAGCGGTTCCTTGGGGAAGCGGCGGATCACGCAGCCCAGGCGCTTCTTGCCCTGGAAGCTGAAGCAGTTGGCGCGGATGCGCGCCGTGTGCAGGTCGATCGAGCGGTCGAAGGCGCGGTCGAGGATACGTTCGGCCCAGTTCGGCTCGATGACTTCGAAGAACTCTTCCAGCTCCTCGCGCGTGATCGGCGAATCGGTGACGGCAACCAGGCCTTTCGGCTGGCGCAGCATCAGCGGGCTGTTCTGGTGGATGATGACGTCGGAAAACACCAGGCGCGAGTTGAGCAGGTGCAGGATCTGCTCGACCAGGGTGCCGAAGACCGGGTGGTCTTCGTTTTCGACATACGACAGCGTGGGGATTTGCGAGGACTGGTGGAATTCCATCTGGCGTGGCTCTTGATCGATCAGTGTGTCGTTACGACAATGCCGATCATTATAAAACCATGCTCGCCAGAAATTGCAGCTGCAAGAAAGAAATTATTTAACGTCCCAGTGCTGCAACAATCTTGTCGCCGAACAGCGTCAGGGCAACCCCAGCCACCACCACCAGGGCGCCCGCCATGCGCACGTTCGACACCTTGCGCACCGCCATCTGCACCAGGCCGAAATTATCGATCGCCATCGACATCATGAGCTGGCCCGCAATCACCAGCACCACCAGGTTCAAGAGGCCAATGCGTGGCGCCAGGAACACGGTGCCGAACACGAAAGCGGCGCCGAGCACGCCGCCGCCGAGTTTCCACAGCGGCTGCTGGGTCAAGGCGCCCAGGGCTTCGCCGACGCCGCCGCGGGCAAAGGCGGCAATGGCCAGCACCAGCGTGCCGACGGAAAACGAGATCAGGGCCGCGACCACCGAATTGGCATGCAGGGCACTGGCGAGCTGGCTGTTGACCGCCGCTTGCACCGAGATGAAGATGCCGACGCAAAAGGCCAGGAGAAACAAAACCGCATTCATGACATCACTTCCTTACCGGGGACTGCCGGAAACAAAAGGGCAAGATTGTAGTGGAAGTGGCGTTCCGCTGCACGGTCCGGCGTAGCGCGCTGTTGTCAGAATGCACAGCTGCGGAGCTATCATGGCGCAATCGTCCACATCAAGAGCGAAAAACAGATGAGCAAGCACGCCGTCGAAACCAGCAAGTTCCTGAGCTTCGTGCTGCGCCACGCACCGCAGGCGATCGGCATCGCCCTCGACAGCGAAGGCTGGGTCGAGGTTTCCACCCTGATCGAGGCGGCGGGCCGCCACGGGCGCTCCATCGATCGTGCCCTGGTCGATGAGGTCGTGCGCAGCAACGACAAGAAGCGCTTTGCCGTGTCCGATGACGGCCTGCGCATCCGCGCCGTGCAGGGGCATTCGACCACGAGCGTGCAGCTGCGGCAGGGAAAGCGTGCCGCCGCCCCAGCTGTACCACGGCACGGCCACCCGCTTCCTCGACGCCATCCGCGAAGAGGGACTGCGCCCGGGCTCACGCCACCACGTCCACCTGTCGCCCGACCATGCCACCGCGGTCGAGGTGGGCGCGCGCCATGGCAAGCCGGTCGTCCTGCGCGTGGATGCCGCCACCATGCATGCGGACGGGTTGCGCTTCTACCAGGCCGACAACGGGGTCTGGCTGACGGAAAGCGTGCCGCCGGGCTACCTGGACGTGCCGGGACGATCCTGAGTCTGTCCGCGTCCGCTGCATCCTGGTCGCGTTTGCCCGCATTTCGTCGCAAAGCCCTGCCCTCGCCCGCGGCCCGGCGCTACAGTGCCAGCATCGACCACCACGAGGACACGACCATGAACAAGAACACGCTTTCCTCCTTCGGCCGCCGCACCCTGCTGGCCGCCTGTATCGCGGCAAGCCTGGCCGGCGCCGCCTACACCGCCACCGCCATGGCGCGCGCCCCGGTCCTGGGGCGGCGAGCAGGTGCAAGGCAGCGGCAAGATCGTCAAGCAGACCCGCCAGGTGGGCAGCTTCAACGGCCTGTCGCTGGCGGTGCCGGGCAGCGTCGAACTGCGTATCGGCGACACCGAAGGCGTAACGGTGGAAGCCGACGACAACCTGCTGCCCCTGCTCGAGACCGTTGTCGAGGGTAATACCCTGAAGATCCGCCCGGCGCGCCGCAACCTCAACCTGCAGTCGACATCGATCCGCGTCGTGGTGCAGGCGCGGGCGATCGAGCGCCTGGCACTGGGCGGCTCGGGCAACATCGAGTCGGACGCCCTGCGCGGGCGCGCGCTGGAAGTCGACATCGGCGGTTCCGGCTCGATCAAGCTGAAAGGCGTGGAAAGCGAGTCGCTGGCGGTGTCGCTCGGCGGCAGCGGCGACTTGAAGGCCGGCCGCGGCACGGTCGGCGCGCTGACGGTGTCGATCGGCGGCTCGGGCGACGTCGACCTTGGACGCGTCGCCGCGAACCGCGCCAGCGTCACCGTGGCCGGCTCCGGCGAAGCCACCGTCTGGCCGCGCAACGAGTTGTCCGTCACGATCGCCGGCTCGGGCGACGTGAATTACTACGGCGACCCGCGCGTCAGCAAGTCGACCGTGGGGTCGGGGGATGTGAAGCGAATCGGGGCGGCGCCGCTGTAACGCCGTCGGTTCACGTACCGCGTGGGCACGCGGCGCCCACCCTGCAACGTGATCATCGTAGGGTGGGCGCCCCGTGCCCACGCAGTCATCGTACAGTAGCCAACGTTATCGACGCCCCCGGCCCCGATAACCCCACGCGGTCCGATTAGTGTCCCGCGTGCCCCTGCCCCACCTGCGGCGCGACATAGGTCAGCGGCCGCACCTGCGCCTCCACCGTCACGCTGCTGCGCTTCTTCGCGGCATCCTCCACCACCAGGGTCACGGGCACGGTTTCGCCTTCCTTCAGCTGGCGCTTCAGGTCGAAGAACATCAGGTGGTAGCCGCCGGAGGCCAGGTTCACTTGCTTACCGGGCGGCAGCGCGATGGCGTCGACCTGGCGCATGCGCATCGTGTTGTTCTCCATCGCCATCTCGTGGATCTCGGCGCGTCCGGCCGCGGGCGTGCTCACGCCCACCAGGCGGGCCGGCGCTGTCGACTGGACCCGCATGAAGGCGCCCGCGCTCTTTTGCTGCGGCACGGTGGCGCGCACCCAGGGGTCGAGGACGCTCACTTGGGCCAGTGCGCCGCTCGATGCCAGGGCGCAGGCGAGGAAAGCAATCACGGAACGGGTCATGGGGTACTCTCGAGGATGAAAGACGATCGATTATAGTGCCGGCCGGCTCAGGCGGCGGCCTTGAAGACTTCGCGCTCGACCAGTACGGTGTCGACGCTGTCGGTCAGCCACAGCTGGCCGTCCTGGATCGTGCACTGCAGCTGCATGGCACGCTTGGCCAGCTTTTCCAGTCCCGCACTCGCCTCGGCCGGAATGTTGATCACGGTGAGGTTGCGTGCGCGTTCGACCTTGTTGGCGATGCCTTTCCACCAGATGTGGCTGGTGGCGCTGTAGCTGTACACGACCACGTGCTCGGCGCGCCCGCAGGCCTTCAGCAGGCGCTTCTCGTCGGGCTGGCCGATCTCGATCCAGGTATCGATGGCGCCGGTCAGGTCCTTCTGCCACAGGTCGGGCTCGTCGGTGTCGAACAGGCCCTTGGTAAAGCCCAGCGCTTCATTCGCGTGCAGGGCAAAGGCCAGCACGCGGATCATCACGCGCTCGTCGGTCTCGGACGGATGGCGGGCGATCGTCAGCCCGTGCTCGGCGTAGTAGTTGCGGTCCATGTCCGCGATCTGCAGGTCTGCCTTGTAGATGGTTGCTTTAAGAGCCATTGATGCTTGAATACCCAGTGATTAAAAAACGACCGTGCGGTCGCCATTTTGCAAAATGCGGTGTTCCACGAACCACTTGACCGCGCGCGCCAGCACCACGCATTCGACGTCGCGCCCGATGGCGGTCAATTCATCGACCGTCATCGCGTGATCGACCCGTTCGACGTCCTGCTCGATGATCGGGCCTTCGTCAAGGTCGCCCGTGACGAAGTGGGCCGTCGCGCCGATCAGCTTGACGCCGCGGCGGTGCGCCTGGGCATACGGGCGCGCGCCCTTGAAGCTCGGCAGGAAGGAGTGGTGGATATTGATCGCCCGCCCCTTCAAGGCCTCGCACAGTCCCGGCGACAGGATCTGCATGTAGCGCGCCAGCACCACCAGGTCGATGCGGTGCATGTCGAGCAGCTCGATGATGCGCGCTTCCTGCGCCAGCTTGGCTTCTTCCGGCGCGCCGGCCGCCAGCGGCAAGTGGTGAAACGGGATATTGTAACTTGCCGCGAGCTGGTAGAAGTCCATGTGGTTCGACACGATGGCGGGAATCTCCACCGGCAGCAGGCCGCTCTTGTAGCGGAACAGCAGGTCGTTGAGGCAGTGGCCGATCTTCGAGACCATGATCAGCACGCGCGGCCTGGCATGCGCATCGTGCAGCTCGCCGCGCATGGCGTTCGCCTCGCAGAAGGCCGCAAAGGCCCCGCGCAGGTCGCCATCGGCCACGCCCGCGTCTTCGAGCGCGAAGTGCACGCGCATGAAGAAAAGCTGCGATTCCGGGTCGCCGAACTGGGCCGAATCGATGATGTTGCAGCCGTGCTCGGCCAGGAAACCGGCCACGCGCAGCACGATGCCGCGCTGGTCATGGCAGGACAGGGTCAGGATGTATTCCGGATGCGTCATGGTGGCGGGGATGGTAGTCGAAGGAGCTCGGGCATTGTCGCATGCCTTGTAAAAACAGCCATGCAAAAACAGCCACAAAAAATCGGGCACCAAAAACGCACGACCGTATTTTTTCGGTATAGTCACCGTTTCCACCATCCCTGAAGGAGACACCCATGACGCAAGCCGCCAACGACCAATTCCTGCTTGCCGCCCGCCCGGTCGGCATGCCCAAGGACAGCGACTGGAGCCGCGCCGCACCGGCCCTGGCCGATCTGCAGCCCGGCGAAGTGCGCGTCAAGCTGCTCTACCTGTCGCTCGACCCGGCCATGCGCGGCTGGATGAACGAAGGCAAATCCTATGTGCGCCCGGTCGCCATCGGCGAGGTGATGCGCGCCGGCGGCGTCGGCGTCGTCGTCGAATCGAGCTCGCCGCGCTTCGCCGTCGGCGACCACGTGATGGGCGTGATGGGCGTGCAGCGCTTCTGGACCGGTCCTGCCGACGACAAGGCCACCGCCCCGGTGAAGGTCGATCCGGCGCTGGCGCCCCTGCCGACCTGGCTCAATGCCCTCGGCATGCCGGGCATGACGGCCTACTTTGGCCTGATCGAGGTCGGCCAGCCCAAGGCCGGCGACACGGTGGTGGTGTCGGGCGCGGCCGGCGCGGTCGGCATGACCGTCGGCCAGGTGGCAAAGCACCTGGGCTGCCGCGTGGTCGGCATCGCCGGTGGCGCGGACAAATGCCGCTTCGTGGTGGAGGAACTCGGTTTCGATGCCTGCATCGACTACAAGGCCGGCGACGTGCACGGCGGCCTGAAGCAGCATTGCCCGCAGGGCGTGGACGTCTACTTCGACAATGTCGGCGGCGACATCCTCGACACCGTGCTCACCCGCATCAACATGAAAGCCCGCATCGTGATCTGCGGCGCCATCTCCCAGTACAACGCGACGAGTGCCGTGAAGGGCCCGGCCAACTACCTGTCGCTGCTGGTGAACCGCGCACGCATGGAAGGCATGCTGGTGACCGACTACGCTGCCCGCTATCCGGAAGGCGTGGCCGCCATCGCGCGCTGGATGCAGGAAGGCAGCTTCAAGAGCCGCGAACACATCGTCGAAGGCTTCGAGACGTTCCCGCAAACCCTGCTGATGCTGTTCAGGGGCGAGAACCTCGGCAAGCTGGTCCTGAAAGTTGCCGACGCCTGAGGCCGGTATGCCATGCCGCCACGCGGCATGGCCTGATGTGACGCCCGCTTGACCGAAACGCAGGCGCGCGCAATCTCCTTGAACTCCATCGCACGAACGGCGTCTATACCGACGCTCGTTCGTCCATGGCCGGTCCCTGCGGACGAGCTCCCCTCGTTCACGTCAAGGACATCCATGCAAGCCTTCCCCACTCCTCCCGCCCTGCACGCGCAGCTCGACGCGCAAGTGCAGTTCCTCACCCAGCTCACGCGCCATGCGGTCGAGACGCTCGGCCAGCTCGGCGCCCTGAACCTGCGCACCACGCGCCAGCTGCTTGATGACGCCATCCACCTGGGCCGCCAGCTCGGCGCCTGCAGCGACCCGTTCCAGATGACGGGCGTGTCGGTGCGTGAAGCGCAGCCGGCGCTGGAGCACTGGCGCCACTGGCAGACCGAGCTGATGAACCTGCTTGCCTCGGGCGGCGCGGCCCTGCGCGCGAAGCCAGCGACGGCGGCTGGCAGGCAGCCCGCGCCACGGCCGGCACCGCCACGAATCCCACCTAGCTTTCAACCTACCAAGGAGGTCCCATGGCAACCCCGGCACACCCCGCCCGGACGGGCCGGCCGACGCGCTGACGCTGCTGCGCGCCGACCACGAGCGCATCCGCCAGCTGTTCGGCGCCTTCGCGCGCCTGCGCGGCATGGACGACGAAGACGAACGCAAGGCCGGCCTGATCGACGAGCTCTGCGCCGAGCTGATCACGCACGGCCTGCTCGAGGAAGAGATTTTCTACCCGGCGCTGCGTGCGGCGAGCGGCGACGACGAGATGGTCGACGAAGCCGACATCGAGCATGCGGGCGTACGCGAACTGGTCGCCCAGCTCGAGGTCATGTATCCCGGCGACGAACACTTCGAGGCCACCGTCGCCGTACTGGCCGAGGAAGTCGAACACCACGTCGCCAGGGAGGAAGGCGAGATGTTCGAGGCCGCGCGCGCGGCAGGGCTGGACCTGGACCGGCTCGGCCACAAGCTCGCCGAGCGGCGCCGCCAGCTCGAGGAAGACATCGACCCGGCCGGCGGCGTGATCGACGCGATGGCGCCGCGCGAGGGCATGCGCATCGCGCGGCGCGCCCCCGATTGAGGACGAGTCGGCAAAACAGGCGGAACTATCGAACAGGTGGTGTCTCTAACCGCACGAGCGCATCAATGCGGTGCTCATTTCCCTTCACCTGCAGGGCAACCAGGAGAGCGACATGGCGACAAGCAAGGAGAACGGCAAGAGCGCTGGCAGTTCCGGCGGCAGCGCGCAAAAAAGTGGTGGCGGCAGCGGCAGCGGCCCCGCCAAACGGGGCTTTGCGGCGATGGACCAGAACCAGCAGCGTGAAATTGCCAGCAAGGGCGGGCAGGCAGCCCACCAGAAAGGCACGGCGCACGAATTCGATTCCGAGGAAGCGCGCCGCGCCGGCCAGAAAGGCGGGGAAGCCGTGAGCCGCAACCGTGCCCACATGGCCGACATCGGCCGCAAGGGTGGCGAGAGCCGGCAGTCGGCCAGCCGTACGGCAAGCGCGGCAGGTGGTTCGGCCGGGTCGGCTGGCTCGAGCAACGGCGGCAGCAAAGGGGGCAACCGCCAGTCGGCCAAGGAGGAGTAAAGGGCTGGCTGCACAGCCCGCCCCTGGCGCGTCTCGCATCCCGCATGGGGGCGCGCCATTTCGGGCCCGGCCGATGCCCGGCGGCGAGTAGCGACCGTCTTGCATCCGTCCCTTACAGTGCATGCGAGACGCGTGGCCTTCATCGGCACGACACATGGGACGGCGCACCACGACCAGCGCGGCAGGTGCCAATCCGGACGGCAGCCGGTGCGCCACCCGCACTGCCCAGCCGAACCGCAGTCGCCCGGTTAGCTTACCGAAGCGGCGGAACGGCATACGGCGCATAGCCCTCCTCCGTCCAGCGCACCCAGAATTCCTCTGCCGCGTCAGCTGCGGCGGCAATGTGCACATCGCTTTCGTGGCACAGGGTGAAGGTGCAGTCTCCGGCCGAGACGATCACGTCCGACCTGCCGACCATCACCGTTCCGGCCTGCTGCGCGGCCAGCAACCAGTCGACGAGGTCCCGTGTCGGCACCAGCATGTCCTGCCACATGTCGTCGATGTCGAGACAGCTGTCCCACCCGAACATGGCGGTCGTCGTGACGATGCCCCGACGGGCAAGCACCTCGCCATAGAACGCCAGCTCCTCGAGAAGCAGCGCAGGCGCCAAGGGCTGGGTTCGGTATTCGATCGTCAAGCGGCTTCTCGCTGCAGAAAAAGACAGGGCAATATGAACGCCCTTCCCGGCCGGGGCGGCAGACGTTCGACCGCCCAGTGTAAGGGCTTTGTTGCGAAGCGAGCAAGGAAAAGGCGCCGCCCCGTTGCCGGTATCCGTCCCCGGCTCGGGCTGCCATGCCTTGCGCCAGGCAAGGCTGCCGGCCTTGCGGAAGCGCCAACAGCAGCAGGCAGGGCCGGCGCCATGGCGGCAAGCGGGCCGTCGCGCAAGCGCTGCGGCTGTGATACATTGCCGCGCCTATGCAAGCGCTTCCCTACCTCACCGCCTATCCAGAACCCCTGCGCCAGCAGGCGGCCGGCCTACTCGCCGAAGGCCGCCTCGGCGCGCTCCTGCGCGGCCGTTATCCGCGCGCCCACGGCCTGCGCACCGACCGGGCCCTGTATGACTACGTACAGGAACTGAAGGACGACTACCTGCGCAATGCGGAACCAGTCGCCAAGGTCGCCTACGACACCAAGATCCATGTGGTGCAGCACGCGCTGGGCCTGCATACGGCGATTTCGCGTGTCCAGGGCGGCAAGCTCAAGGCCAAGCACGAGATCCGCATCGCCAGCGTCTTCCGCGACGCTCCGCTCCCCTTCCTGCGCATGATCGCCGTCCACGAGCTGGCGCACCTGAAGGAAAAGCAGCACGACAAGGCCTTCTACAAGCTGTGCTGCTGGATGGAGCCGGACTACCACCAGTTCGAACTCGACCTGCGCCTCTATCTCACGCACCTGGACCACGGCGGCGAACGCCTGTGGAGCGCCACTTAGCAGTCAGCAATTGTCGTTGCCTCACAACAACAGTTTGGTATCGAATTGACGGGTTTGACAGGTAAATTTATCGACTTTCACCCATCCGTTCGCTAAAGTCGGAGGGCTGGACACTGAACGCTGCCGGCCGCCTGGCTGGCAGCGGCCGCCTGTTGCCAGGCTGTCCCCGCCCGGCCCCGGGGAAACAACCCCGCGCAGCCGCGAATTCTTGATGAAAGCATGACCATGTACCCGCTTCAAACGACTGGCGGCGCCCTTCCCGGCGCCGCATGCGCCAGCCTGCTGGCGCTGCTGCTGACCGGCGCTGCCCATGCGGCCGACACCACCGCCTCCCCGTCCCGGAAACTGTCCGGCTTCGGCACGATCGGTGCCGTCCATTCGACCGAGAAGAACGCCGACTTCGTTGCCTCGGACCCTGAAGGGTCACGGCGCCGGCGGCACCCGTAGCGTGAGCCCGCACGTCGACAGCAAGCTGGGCGGCCAGCTCGACCTGACGCTCGACCCGCGCTGGTCCGCGGTGGTGCAGGTCGTCACCGACCAGCGCATGGATGCGTCCTACAAGCCACGCCTGGAATGGGCCAACATCAAATACCAGGCGACGCCGGAACTGGCCGTGCGCCTGGGCCGCATCGCACTGCCGATGTTCATCGCCGCCGAATACCGCAAGGTCGGCTACGCTTATCCATGGGTGCGCACCCCGGTCGAAGTCTATGCCGGCCTGCCGTTCACCAACAGCGACGGCGTCGATATCACCTGGCACTGGAACGGCGAATCGGTGCGCAGCAACACCCAGGCCTTCTGGGGCCATACCGACATGCCGCTGTACGACGGCGGGCGCCTGCGCGCCACCGGCATCAGCGGCCTGTCGCACACGATCGAAAGCGGCGCGTTCACCGCGCGCGCGTCGATCCTGAATGCGCGCCTGACGATGACGCTGTTCCCGGAACTGTTCGACGCGGTCCGCACCTTCGGCCCCCAGGGCGCCGAGATCGCGGAGAGCCTGGAAGCGCAGCACAAGCGTGCCACGGCAGCAAGCGTGGGCCTGAGCTACGACCCGGGCAAGTGGTTCCTGATGAGCGAAGCCGGCTACACCAAGGTGGATGCCTTCCCTGGCCGCATGAAGTCGATGTACGTCAGCGGCGGTGTCCGCCATGGCGACTTCACCCCTTACCTGGGCTTTTCGCGCGTCTGGGGCAAGCGTCCGGCGGGCCCGACCATGCTGGACCTGACCGGCCTGCCGCCGGCCTACGCCGCCTACGGTGCGCTCGGCAACAGCTACCTCGACACCATGCTCAACGCGATTGCCTCGCAGAGCTCGATAACCACCGGCCTGCGCTGGGATTTCGCATCGAACGTCGCGCTCAAGCTGCAGTACGACCGTGTCACGCCCCGCAGCGGCAGCCGCGGCACCATGAACAACCTGCAGCCGGAGTTCCGTTCCGGACAGACGGCGCAGGTCACCAGCCTGGCGCTGGACTTCGTGTTCTGAGGGCGCCATGGCTAACTACATTTCACGCCTGCTCGCCGCCGGCGCGCTGCTCCTGCTTCCTGTACTTGCCCATGCCGGCGAACTGGTCGTCGTCGTTTCCGCACGCAGCCCGATCGCCGCATTGCGCCCGGACCAGGTATCGGCCATTTTCCTCGGCCAGGCCGCACGCTTCCCCGACGGCACCGTCGCCACCGCGCTCGACCAGCCGATCGGTTCGCCCGAACGCGACCACTTCTACCAGAACGTGGCCGGCAAGACCCCTGCCCTGCTCAAGGCTTACTGGTCGAAGATGGTGTTCACCGGCCGTGGCCAGCCGCCGCGCGAACTGCGCGACAGCCTCGCCGTGCGCCGCGCCGTCGCCGACGATCCCGCGCTGATCGGCTATATCGATCGCGAAGCGCTCGATTCGAGCGTGCGCCCGGTACTGCTGGTGCATTGAGAGCGCGCGCATGAAGCGATCCACCATCCCGGCGCGCCGCACGGCGCGCCGTACCCAGTTGTCCCGCTGGCTCGGCCGCGGCCTGGAGACGCACATCTCGCTGCCGCTGTTCGCCCTGCTGCTGGTGCTGGCGATGTGGGTGCTGACGCTGCGCTTCATCGAGTCCGAACGCGCTGGCGCCATCAACGCGGCGCAGACGGCCACCCGCGAACGCCTCGACACCTATGAAGCCCAGATGGCGCGCAGCCTGAACGGCATCGACCAGACCCTCAAGGTGCTCAAGTACGCCGTCGAACTCAAGGGCGCGCAAGGCGCCTTGCCGGCGCTGCGCGAGCAGGGCCTGCTGCCGCCGGGACTGGTGTTCGTGGTGGCGGTGTCGGACCGCGGCGGCCGCGTCGTCGCCAGCAATCCCGAATCCGCGCCGCTCGACGTCTCGAGCGCCCCCTATTTCCTCTACCACCGCGATAACGACGACGGCGAAGTGTTCGTCGGCGCGACCGTGGGCGACGCCGCCAAGCGCGAGCCGCACCTGCACTTTTCGCGCCGCATCAACGACGCCGACGGCAAGTTCGACGGCATCGCCATCGTCGAGGCCGATCCGGCCTACTTCACCAGCGCCTACGAGCCTTCGCGCGACGGCGAGCAGGGCCTGCTCGGCCTGGCCGGCACCGATGGCCTGATGCGCGCGATGCGCATCGGCGAGAACGTCACCTGGGGCCAGCGCATCGAACTGGGCAACGCCGCCGGCGGCACCATCACCCTGCACTCCGGCGCACCGGACGGCGTGGCGCGCTACACCACGGTGCAGCGCCTCCACGGCTTCCCGCTGGCGATCGTCATTGGCCTCGGCCGCGACGAGCAGATGGCGTCCTTCGAGAAAGCGCGCCGTGCCTGGATGATGGCCGCCACCGCCGCCACCGCCCTGCTCGGCCTGGTGGTCGGCGTGGTGTCGGTATGGTCGTGGCAGCTGGCACGCGTCCGCCGCCGTGCCCGCCGCGCCCGCGAAACCTATGCCGCCGCATCCGAAGGCAGCCTCGACGCCTTTTGCGTGCTGCGCGCCCTGCGCGGTCCCGGTGGCGTGATCCACGACTTCGAAGTCGAGGACACCAACAGCCGCGCCGAGGAGATGTTCGGCGTGAGCCGCGACGAACTGCGCGGCATGCGCCTGTGCGACCTGCTCCCGTATTACCGCAGCAACGGCATCTTCGACGATATGGTGTCGGTGGCCCTCGACGGCGAGCCGCGCGAAGGCGAATGGCTGGCCGAACACCGCCATGCGCACGGACGCTGGCTGCACCGCCAGGTCGTCGCCGTCGAGGACGGCGTGGTGGCGATCGTGCGCGACATCACCGAGCGCAAGCTGGTGGAGGAACGCATCTTCCACATGGCCCACCACGACGAACTGACGGGACTGCCGAACCGTAACCTGATGCACGACCGCATCGACCAGGCGATCCGCACCGCCGAGCGCCAGGGTACCGGCGTGGCGATCGCCTTCGTCGACCTCGACGGCTTCAAGCTCGTCAACGACGGCCTGGGGCACAAGGCGGGCGACGAACTGCTGAAGGTGGTCAGCAAGCGCATGGGCGCCTGCCTGCGCCGCAACGACACGCTGGCGCGCTTCGGCGGCGACGAATTCGTGATCCTGCTGCCCGACCAGGGCATCGATCCGATGGTGCTGGCGCCGCTGCTGGAGAAGATCCGCGTGGCCGTCACCGAACCGATCCAGGTGTCGGGGCAGTCGGTGCAGGTCAGCTGCAGCATGGGCGTGGTGATGTACCCGCGCGACGGCTTCGACGCCAGCGCGCTCCTGATGAACGCCGACGCCGCGATGTACCGCGCCAAGGACCTGGGCAGCAACAACTTCCAGTTCTACGCACGCGAAATGAACGCCAGCGTGGAAGAGAAGCTGGTGATGCTCGACGGCTTGCGCAACGCGGTCGCGGGCACGCTCGACAGCCGGCTTGGGCGCAGCGAATTCCGCCTGCTGTACCAGCCGAAGGTGGACCTCAAGAGCGGCCGCATCTTCGGCGTCGAGGCCCTGATTCGCTGGCAGCACCCGGAACACGGCATGGTGCCGCCGCAGCGCTTCATCGGCCTGGCCGAGGAAAGCGGCCTGATCGTCGAGATCGGCGACTGGGTGGTGCGCGAAGCCTGCCGCCAGGCCCAGGAATGGATCGATGCCGGCCTGCCGCCGCTCACCGTCTCGGTGAACGTCTCGCCGCGCCAGTTCGAGGAAGCGCGCCTGGTCGAACGGGTCGCCGCGGCGCTCGACGACAGCCGCCTGGCGCCCGCCCTGCTGGAACTGGAAGTGACGGAAAGCCTGATCATGCGCGACATGCCCAAGTCGGTCGAACGCATGCGCGAACTGAAGGCGATGGGCGTGTCGCTGTCGATCGACGACTTCGGCACCGGTTACTCGAGCCTGTCGTCGCTGAAGACCTTCCCGATCAGCCGCCTGAAGATCGACAAGAGTTTTGTCAGCGAACTGGCCGACAATGCGGACGACCAGGCCATTGCGATGGCGGTGATCTCGCTCGGCCACAAGCTGAACCTGCGCGTGATCGCCGAAGGCGTCGAGACCGAGCAGCAGTGCGCCTTCCTGCGCGAGAACGAGTGCGATGAGATGCAGGGCTACCTGTTCAGCCGCCCGGTGCCGGCCGGCGAAATCGCCGACATGCTCGAAGCGCACGTGTCCATGCCGGTCGGCTGCCCCTGCATCCCGGCGCCCGCCGGCGCCAGCGTCGAGGCGGCAGCGCTCATCGACGCTGCCGGCACCGCGCCGGCAGCGACCAGGGCCGCGACCGAGGCCATGTAAGACCGCCGGGGAAGCGCGCGATCGTGCCCTTCCCCGGCTTCATCCGCCTTGCGCGCAGGCGAGCGCCTCGTGGCCATCGAAGCGCCAGCTTCCCCGGTTTTCACGAAACGGTATTCTTCTTTCCACGCATGCTTGCGCAGCAGATCTGGAAGACCGCCGTGAACGACAGCGCATCGCCGCCGCACACCCGCCAGTTGCCGACATGGGTTACCGAATAGCGGTTGTAGGCGTTGTCCGCCGGCGCGCGCCGCAGCACCGCGCGGCCGTGCGCGGTCATGAGGCCGCTCTCGATGGCCGGCGGCAGCTTCACGAAGGCCATCCCCACCAGAAAACGCGCGATCGGCGTGATGGCGTCCTTCACCACGAGGCGTTCATGCTCGCTCCCGATCGAGCTGGGGTCGACATGGGATCTGGTGCGCCGATAAGCTTCTTCCTGCAGGAAGCCGAAGGCGCCCCGCCGCTCCGCCGGGACGGCGCAGCCGGAGAGCAGCAGGTGAAAGCCGAGGCAGGCAAGGAGAAGGGGCTTCATCGTGGTCGCATGGCTGGTTGCACACGCGCGTCATGATGCCCTTGCCTGGCACGGCGCTGACAAGAAAACGGCGCCGTGCCGGAACACGGACTGCCCGGCACCGCGTGGCGATACCGCGGCCCGGCTAGCCGGCGACGGACGGCGCGCGCAGCTTGTGCACGAGGGCCTCGGCATCGGCATCGATGTGCAGCAGCGCCGCGTGCGCCGGGCGCACGAATTCTTCCTGCACCTGGTGCGCGACAAAAGCCATCAGGCCGTCGTAGAAGCCGTCCACGTTGAAGAGGCCAATCGGCTTGGCATGGATGCCCAGCTGGGCCCAGGTGATCATCTCGAACAGCTCTTCCAGCGTTCCCATCCCGCCCGGCATGGCGATGAAGCCTTCCGACAGCTCGGCCATCATGGCCTTGCGCTCGTGCATGTCCTTCACCACGAACAGGCGCGTCAGCCCGGCATGGCCGACTTCGCGCTCGACCAGCGCGCGGGGAATCACCCCGGTCGCCTCCCCGCCCAGGCGCAGTACTTCGTCGGCGATCACGCCCATCAGCCCGACCTTGCCGCCGCCGTAGACGAGAGCGATGTTATGGTCGACCAGCGCGCGCGCCAATTGGCGGGCCGCGTCGGCATACAGGGGCCTGGCGCCGTTCGAGGCGCCGCAGTAGACAGCGATTGATTTCATGGACTTTCCAAAGATGTGAGAACCCGGCGGATCCTATGCGGCGCCCGGATCCCGACCCTCGTCAGGCAGCTTTTTCAAGTACTCTTCAGAGAGCTTTTCAAACAGCAGGCTGGTATCGCCGCGCAGGTAGGGCCCGAGCATCGACAGCACCTGGTAGCAGCCGCGCGCGAGCGCGTCGGCAATGGCCTGCTGCTCGCTGTACTTGCGCGGATTGCGCACGTATTCGTAGGACAGCCAGTAGGTCGCCACGACCACCATGTTGGTGGCCATTGCCCCGATCTGCTGGTCGCTCGCCTGCAGCGAACCCTCGCTGCGCAGGTCTTCGCAGAGCTGGCGCGCGACCTTGATCTTGTGCGCCAGGATGGCCTTGAAGTGCAGTTCGAGCTTGCGGTTGCGCGAGAGCAGGTCGTTGAGGTCGCGGTAGAAGAAGCGGTAGCGCCAGATCAGCTCGAACATCAGGTGCAGGTAGAGCCAGACGTCTTCCATGTTCGAGCGCCGGCCGGCCGGCACCGTGAGGATGCGCCCGATCTCGGCTTCGAACTGCACGAAGATCGAATTGACGATGTCGTCCTTGTTGCGGAAGTGGTAGTACAGGTTGCCGGGCGAGATGTTCATCTCCTCGGCAATGACGGTCGTCGTGATGTTCGGCTCGCCGAACTCGTTGAACAGCCTGAGCGAGAGCTCGAGGATGCGTTCACGGGTGCGGCGCGGGGCTTTCTGTAGCATGGAAGGCGGCATTGTTGGCGTCATCCGCAAGCATATCACTGAACCCGGTGCCGACGACAGCCGTGGACCGGCGCGGCGTCATGCCCGGGTCTTCGACCCGGCGGCGCGTGCCGCGGCGACCTTCTTCGCTGCCGGCCTTGCCGCGGACTTTGCTGCTGGCTTCGCGGCTGCCTTTGTCGCGGCCTTTGCGGCTGTTTTCGCAGCTGGCTTCACGGCCGGCACCTGTCGCCGTTCGGCCGCCAGCTCGGCCAGCGTCCGTTCGAGCGCATCGACCCGCTGCGCCAGCGCTTCGACTTCGCCCCGCGCCGGCACGCCGATGGCCGCGCGCGTGGCCACCCGTTCCTCGAACACCTGCCAGTTCCGTTCCTCGGCTCCAGCTGCGAGGCTGAGGTGCGCCGGCTTGCGCGTTCGGCCTTGCGCGCGACCGTGTCGGTGGCATCCTCGACCTGGCGAGCGCGCTTCTGCAGCTCGCTGCCGTCGCGTACCAGGCGCGTGAATTCGCGGCCGCCTTCGGCCTGCGCCTTGGCGAACGCGCCCAGGCCGGCCTGCCAGATCTGCTGGGCCGAGCTGCGCACCGCGCGCGCCAGCGCTTCTTCTTCCTGCTCGAGTTCCTTGATGTTCTTGCTCATTCTGCCCCCATGCTGCGCGCCTGACCTCATGCGCTCGAACGCCATTGTAGGCGCGCCCGATAGAACGCGCATTCTAAACGGGGCCGCGCCCGCGCTGCAGGCGAAAGGCCTCGTGCAGCGCATCGAGCAAGGCCGCGCCCTGCCAGGGTTTCTGGTGGAAGCGTTCGGCGTCGCCGCAAGCGAGAGCCCGCGCAATCGCCTCGTCCGCGCTCTGGCCGGACAGCAGCATGCGAAAGACGCTTGGGCGGCGCCTGCGCACCTCGGCCAGCAGCGCGGCGCCGCGCATGCCGGGCATCCAGTGGTCGCTCAGCACGACCGCCACCGCCTCGCGCTCGAGCAGCGCCAGCGCCTCCTCGCCTGATGCCGCACGGAGCACGCGCCAGCCCTGCCCCTCCACCTGGTCGGCCAGCACGCCGAGCATGAAGGGGTCGTCGTCGACCAGCAGCAGCGCCGGCGGCGGCAGGAAGGCCTCGACCTCGTCGACGAGGCTGTCGGCCTCGATCGGCAAGCCGATGTAGCCGTTGTAGCCGGCCGCCAGCAGCCGGTCGCGCAGCGCCTCGTCGCCGGGCGCGCTCATGGCCAGCAGCACGGTCCCTGCCTTGTGCCCTGCCAGTGCGAAGGCATGCGGGTGGCGCGCGCCGCACAGCACCAGGTCGCAGCTTGACGCCTCCCCTTCGGCGCCGATCATGACGTGGCCGCGTGCGCGCAGCAGCGCGGCTGCCGTCGCGGCGGTCGCGAAGTCGTCGTCGATGATGAGTATGCGTGCCACGGGGCCTCCGGATTGCGTCCGGCCCGAATCTAGCACATCGTGGATCAGGCCGCGAACGCGAGCGCGCCGAGTTCCGCCATGACAGCGTCGAGCACGCGCGCATTGCAGCCGAGCGCCACGTGGCCGATGCCGCCGAACGCCAGGTTGCGCGCGCCCGGCAGCAGGCTCGAGGTCTGCGGCGCGATGATGTTGTCGTGGTGGCTGAAGATGGAGGTGACGAGCGCGCGCCGTGCGCCGTCCTCGCTGGCGGCCAGCGCGCGCAGCCAGGCGCTCGGCCCGCCGCCGCGCCAGCGCATCTGGACGGCATTGGCGCCGAGTCCGAAATTGGCCATGCCGGTGCCGTGGTGCGGGGTGCCGAGGGTGATCACGCGCGCTACCCGCTCGCTGCCGTGGCGGCGCATCCAGGCGCGCACCACCAGCCCGCCCATGCTGTGCGCCACCAGCGCCACCTGCTGCGAACCCGTGGCGGCGCGCAGTTCCTCCACCGCCTGCTCGATCAGGGGCACGTAGCTGTCGATCGGGGCGGCAACGGGCTCCAGGTCGACCGTCGCATGGCTGATGCGCGCGCGTTCCAGGCGCGGGCGCAGGTAGGCCCAGTAGCCGCCGTTGCAGCCATAGCCGTGCACGAGCAGCACCGGTGCTCCTTTCGCGTCCGGATAAACGTGCCGGCAGGCAGCCGCGCGCGGCATGTGCCGGACGTGTGCAGCATGCTCGATCGGAATTCCTCCCACAGCAGGCGCAGGCGCGCGGTGCCGCGCAGGCGGTATTCCGGCGGCGTCGGGCTGGCGTACAGGCTGCTGACCACGAAGTTGTTCATGTTGATGGCCAGGCGCACCAGCGCCACGCAAGCTGCGCCCAGCGCCAGCGCGCGCAGGAAGCCGGCGCCGCCCCAGGCCATGGCGGCGCACGCGATCGCCAGCGCCGCCGCCGCTTGCACCAGCAGCACGGTGCGCAGGATGCGGCGCGCGCTCTTCACGTCAAGCCGCCACCGTCGGCGCCGGTTTGCCGGTGAGGCTAGCCGCCAGCCCGCTCGCCAGGCGTGCCGTGATGCCGTAGATCGACAGCTGCGGATTGGCGCCGATCGAGGTCGGGAACAGCGAGCCGTCGTGCACCGACAGGTTGGCAAGGCCCCGGTAGCGGCCGTCGGGGGCCACCACGCCGCGGCGCTCGTCGCCGGCCATGGTGCAGCCGCCCATCACGTGGGCCGAGGCCACGCGCGTCATGTGCAGCTGCTGCGGCAGCGCGGCGATCTCGCGTTTCGCCTCGTTCCACGAGGTGTAGCGGCGCGCCGTCTCGTGCGCCGGCTGCACCGCGCTGGCGCCGGCCGCGAACTGGATCTCGGCCATGGTCAGCAGCGCGCGGCGCGCGCCGTCCCAGAGAAAAAGTCGTTGAGCGGATAGTCGAGCACCGCCGCGCCGTCCTTCAGACCGACGCTGCCGCCGGGCGACGCTTCATGAAAACCGTCGCGCAGCAGCGCCAGCATGCCTTGCAGGTGCGGGAACTGGCGCATCAATTCCGCGTGGCCCCGGCCGAAACCGTTGAGCGTGGTCGACAGCAGCACCGGATGCAGCGGCGGCGCCTCGAGCTTGTAGCCGATCGGGCCGTCGATGGCCCCCGTGTGCAGGAAGTGGTCGGAATACACCGTCTGCGGCGCGCCGGCCCAGGCTTCCACGCGCTCGGGGAAGATCGCGGCCGAGATCAGGGTCGGGTGCAGGAAGGTGCGCTTCCCTAACAGCTTGTTCGGGTCCGGCGCGTTCGAACGCAGCAGCAGTGCCGGCGAATTGATGGCGCCCCCGGCCACGACGAAGTGCTTCGCGCGCAGGCGCAGGCTGCGGCCGCTGGGCGCGACGCCGTCGGCCTGGAGGGCGGTGCAGACGAGTTCCTCGACACGGTCGCCGCGCAGCGCGAAGCGTTCGGCGCGGGCGCGCGTGACGAGCGTGGCGCCGTGGTCGAGCGCGGCGGGGATGGTCGTCACCAGCATCGACTGCTTGGCGTTGGTCGGGCAGCCCATGCCGCAATAGCCGAGGTTCCAGCAGCCGTTGACGTTGCGGCGGATGAAGCCGGAGGCGATGCCCAGCTTGTCGGCGCCGCGCTTGAGCAGGTCGTTGTTGGCGTTCGGCGCGCCCTGCCAGTCGCCGATGTGCAGGCGCGCTTCCATGCGCGCGAACCAGGGCGCCAGGCTCTCGCTGTCGTAACCGGCGAGACCAAAATGGCTGCGCCAGAAGTCGAGGGTCGGCGCGGGCGTGCGAAAGCTCGAGGTCCAGTTGACGGTGGTGGAACCGCCGACGGTGCGGCCCTGCAGGATCTTGATGCCCTTGTCCAGGGTCTGGCGCGCGGCCGACTCCTGGTACAGGCCGGGATAGGCATCGGCCTCGCGCATCTTGAAGTCTTTCGAGGAGCGCAGCGCGCCTTCCTCGACGATGATGACCGAGAGGCCGCTCGTTGCCAGGATCTCGGCCGTCACGCCGCCGCCGGCACCGCTGCCGACGATGACGACGTCGGCCTCGAGGGTACGGTCGGCATCGAGCGCGGCGGCATCGACGACTTTCCAGCCGCGCGCGAGGCCCGCGCGGATCGGGTCGGGGACGATGCTTTCAGCCGGTGTCAGGGGAATGTTCTTGTCGCTCATGGTGTGGTTCTCGAAGCGATGCGTGGGATGGGGGCTTGCATCGTTGGCGCTGCCGTACTCACGACAACTCCTTCATCGGCCCGGGATAGCCGATCGCTTCCCAATGGGCCGGCTGCGCATACCAGGCGCCGAGCGCGAGGTCGTGCAGCGCGCCGTAGGCCGTACGCAGCAGCGCGAAGCGGTGCATGCGCCAGTCCCGGAGAAAAGCCGTGACCTCGGCTTCGCCGGCATTCGCCCACCCGCCCGAGACACCTGTCAGAAGCCGCCGCGCCGGTGCCAGCGCGAGCAGGCCGAACAGGTCCTGCACTTCCTTTTGCACGCCCAGGGGGCAGGTTCGAAATGGCGGTATGCACGCCCTGGACCGTCGTGTCGATCGCGGCCTTGCGCTCGGCTGGCGCGGCTGGCAAGGCGCCGGCCAGCAAGGCCGGCACGATCGCCCCAGCGCGCTGCGCGCCTCGCCGTCGAGCACGAAGCGGCCTGGCGCCGGCGGATTGGCCATGCGGTAGATGCCGCCACCGGCGGCCAGCGCGAGCGCACCGAGTACGCCCGCCTTGAGAAAGGATCTGCGCTTTGTCTCCATCTGGTTATCCCTGTTGTTTTTCCCAGTGTACGACAAAGGACGCCCGTTGCCGCCGCCAGGAATAGAGGATGTCGTCGAAAATGCGGCCCCAGGTGCTGGCGTGCAAACATCGTCTGCCGGTGGGGCTTCCAGGGCACAGGATGTTTGCATCGGGCCACAAGGGCCGCGATTCGCCGCGCACCGTTGCGCCTGCCCTTCTCAGGCTGGCGCCGGGCTTGTACCATAGCGCCATTTGCTCGACTACGAAAGCCTCCCATGACCATCTCTTCCCTGTTCCGCGCCGTGTGCCTCGCCCTGGCCGCCGCCGCTTGCGCCCTTCCCGCCCAGGCCGGCAGCTCGGCTGCCTCGTCCGCCTCCAGCGCCGGCGCCGCCTCGTCGGGCAGCATCTCGGACTCGATCGGCGCCTCCAGCGACAGCTCGGGCGACGACAAGAAAGTGGCCGCCGGCGAGTACCGCGTGATCGACATCGCCCAGGCCCCGGGCAAGCGCGAGACCACGCGCCTGACCTTGCGCGCAGCAAACGGTGCACGCGCATTCACGCTCGACGTGCCGGACCGTGCCCTGGCCCAGCGCGCCGTGCGCAAGGACGAGCTCATCCGGGTGAACGAACGCGACTACGGCTACGAGTTCGCCCATGCCGACACCCGCCAGTCCTTCTTCCTGGCCCTGCAGGATGGCTGGTACCGCGACCTCGCTTCGCACAAAGTCGCCATCTGATGGGTGAACGGCCGGGCATGCGCCGGCGCTTGGGGACAAGCCTGCGCGGCTTGCTCGCGGCCTGCGCGTTCTTCGCCGGCGGCAGCGCCTGGGCCGGCATTCCCACCTTTGCGCGCGCTCGGCCGAGATCACCGCAGCCGACCAGGACCGCGTGCTGCGCTTTGCCGGCGTCGTCAGGCGCGAGCTGGAACGTTCTGGCGGGCAGGCGGCGCTGGTGTCGCGCGCGGGGCTCGACCTGTCCCGCTTCGGCCTGCTGTACTCGCACGCCGCCATCGCACTGAAGGACAACCCGGCCAGCCCCGGGCCGTGCGCCAGCTGTATTACGCCTGCGACGAATCGCGCCCGCGCCTGTTCGACCAGGGCATCGCCGGCTTCGCGCTCGGGGCGGAAGCGCCGGCGCGCGGCCACATGTCGCTGGTCTTCCTGCCCGGTGCGGAGGGCGCGAGCGTGGCCGCGGCGGCACTCGACAAGCCGCTGGCGCTGTCGCTGCTGGCCGGCCAGTACAGCGCGAACGCCCATGCCTTCAGCACGCGCTACCAGAACTGCAACCAGTGGGTGGCCGAGCTCCTCGCCAGCGCCTGGGGTGGCCTGGCGGGCGGGCTTGATGCGCGCGCAGCCGCGCCCAGGAATGGCTGCGCGAACGCCGCTACCAGGCCGGTCCCGTGAAGGTTCCTTCGCATGCGATGATGTTCGCCGGCCAGTTCGTGCCGCTGGTGCATGTGAACGACCATCCGATCGACGACATCCATGCGCTTGCCCTGCAGGTGAGCGTGCCGGCGTCGATCGAAGCCTTCGTGCGCCAGCAGGCCCCGAACGCCCAGCGCGTCGAGCTATGCCACGACAAGGAACGCATCGTGGTGCACCGGGGGTGGGAGCCGCTAGGGGCCGAGTGCAAGCCGGGGCCGGGCGACGAAGTGATTGCCTTCGGGTCCTGAGCCTCAGCCCAAGACTTAACGCTTGAGGATTTGCCTGGCAATCCCGCGCAGGATATTGACTTCTTCCGTTTCCAGCTGGGTACGCGAAAACAGGCGCTTCAGGCGCGGCATGAGCTTTTTCGGATTGTCCGCGTTGAGAAAGCCGATCGATACCAGGGCTTCTTCCAGGTGGGCGTACATGCCCTCGATTTGCGTCACACTGGCGGCGTCGCCCTGGAAGCCGATGGGGGTTTCCGGCAAGCTGTCGCCGATGGCCGCCATGCGGCATTCGTAGGCCAGCACCTGGGCCGCCTGCGACAAATTCAGCGAGGAATACGCCGGGTTCGCCGGAATATTGATCAGGACATTGCACTTCTCGACGATCTCATTTGGCAGGCCGACGCGCTCGTTACCGAGGATGAGGGCCGGACGCAGTTCGCCCTGGGCCGCCGCGTGGCCGGCGAACTGGCGCGGGGTCCAGACCGGCGGCGAGAATTCGCGCAGGCGCGCCGAGACGGCGGCGGCGAAATTGCTGCCCTCCGGGCTTCGGCGATGCTGCCGACGATGCGTGCGCCCTCCAGCACGTCAATCGCCCCGCTGGCAAAGGCGATCGCTTCCGGGTCGCGCAACGGGTCGGCGCAGCGCGGTGCCACCAGCACCAGCTCGGAAAAACCCATTGTATTCATGGCACGCGCGACCGAGCCGACGTTGCCGGCGCGGCTGGTTTCGACGAGCACGAATCTGAGCCGATTCGGCAGGCGGGTAAAAAGAGACGTGTCGGAATCGGGCTGGTTCATTTAAAATAGCGCCATCGCGCGGCGACGAACGTTGACATTCTGGCAGAGAAGGCCGGGATTTTAACGGGTTCGGCGCCGCTTTGCTCTTTAATTCACTCTCGTCTCCGACTGTCCGCGGCGCGCTCTTCGCCCGTGGGCGTCAGCGTTTTTTTCAGGGAAAACAATATGCATCCAATGCTCAATACGGCCATCAAGGCCGCTCGCCGCGCCGCCACCGTCATCAACCGCGCGTCTTTCGACCTCGACCGTATTACAGTCTCTGAAAAACAACACAACGATTTCGTCACCGACATCGACCAGGCCTCCGAACAGGCGATCGTCGAAACCCTGCTCAAGGCCTATCCCGACCACGCCATCCTCGGCGAAGAGTCCGGCCCGTCGCGCAACCTGAACGACGACAGCGAATACGTCTGGATCATCGATCCGATCGACGGCACCACCAATTTCATGCACGGCTACCCGAACTTCTGCATCTCGATCGCGCTGCAGCAGCGCGGTGTGATCACGCAGGCCGTCGTCTACGACCCGGTGCGCAATGACCTGTTCACCGCCAGCAAGGGCGCCGGCGCCTACCTCAACGACAAGCGCATCCGCGTGCGCAACCACGACCGCATCGGCAAGGCGCTGATCGCCGCCGGCCACGGCCCGGATCCGCGCGCGCTGGCCGAATACCTGCGCATGTACGAAGTCGTCGCCTCGCGCTGCCACGGCGTGCGCAGCAGCGGTTCGGCCGCGCTGGAACTGGCCAACGTGGCTGCCGGCCGCGTCGACGCATTTTTCGAGAAGGGCTTGAAAATCTGGGATATCGCCGCAGGTTCGCTGCTGGTGACGGAAGCGGGCGGCATCGTTGGCGAGTTCAACGGCGAGTCGGAATACATCAACAAGGGCGACATCATCGCCGCCGGCCCGAAGGTATTTGCACAGATGATCCCGCTGATGGTTCCTTTCGCGTAAAATAGCGCTCCGGCCGACGATTTTCGCGCAGTGCAATCGTCGGCATCCTCATCAAAGCATTTCCACCGCGCAACAAACCCACTATAATGACCCGGCACTTTTTCGGCGCGCCTGTACGGTGACCCGGGAGTGTCCTTCGTCACCCTCTCCGATCCTGGCGCCGCTTGCGCCGCGGCGGAACAACTTACCAGAAGAGACCTAATGTCATTTGCTACCCTCGGCTTGTCCGACGCCATCGTTCGCGCAGTCACTGAACAGGGCTATACCACGCCGACCCCGATTCAAGCGCAGGCCATTCCCGCCGTCCTCGGCGGCGGCGACCTGCTGGCCGGCGCCCAGACCGGCACCGGCAAGACCGCCGGCTTCACCCTGCCGATCCTCCAGCGCCTGTCGACCGACGCGGTTGGCGCCGCGCTCAAGAGCAAGACCGCCCCGCGCGCGATCCGCGCCCTGGTGCTGACGCCTACCCGCGAACTGGCCGCCCAGGTCGAGGAAAGCGTGCGCCTGTACGGCAAGTACACGAACCTGAATTCCGCCGTGATCTTTGGCGGCGTCGGCATCAACCCGCAGATCAAGCTGTTGAAGCACGGCGTCGACGTCCTCGTCGCCACGCCAGGCCGCCTGCTCGACCACGCCGGCCAGCGCACGGTCGACCTCTCGAAGGTCGAGATCCTGATCCTGGACGAAGCCGACCGCATGCTCGACATGGGCTTCATCCACGACATCAAGAAAGTGCTGGCCCTGCTGCCGCCGAAGCGCCAGAACCTGCTGTTCTCGGCCACCTTCTCGGACGACATCAAGGCCCTGGCCGACAAGCTGCTGAACAACCCGGCCTCGATCGAAGTGGCGCGCCGCAATTCGACGGTGGAAGTGATCTCGCAAAAGATCCACCCGGTCGACCGCGACAAGAAGCACCCGATGCTGTCGCACCTGATCAAGGAAAACGACTGGCACCAGGTGCTGGTGTTTACCCGCACCAAGCACGGCGCCAACAAACTCGTCGAGCAACTGGGCAAGGACGGCATCGGCGCGATGGCGATCCATGGCAACAAGAGCCAGACGGCGCGTACCAAGGCGCTGGCCGAGTTCAAGGACGGCAGCCTGCAGGTCCTCGTTGCCACCGATATCGCCGCGCGCGGTATCGACATCGACCAGTTGCCGCACGTGGTCAACTATGACCTGCCGAACGTGCCGGAAGACTATGTGCACCGGATCGGCCGTACCGGCCGTGCCGGCGCCACCGGCGAAGCGGTGTCGCTGGTCTGCGTCGACGAGCACCAGATGCTGAAAGACATCGAAAAGCTGATCAAGCAGACGCTGCCGCGTCACGTGATCCCGGGCTTCGAGCCGGACATGAACGCCAAGGCCCAGCCGATCCAGCTGCGCAGCGGCGCGCCTGGCCACGGCAATCGCGGCGGCCGTCCTGGCGGTGGCGGTGGCGGTGGCCGTAGCGGCCAGGGCCAGCCACGCAGCGCCGCGGCGCCAGCCGGTTCGCGTCCTGCCGGCAACGGCGGCCGTCCGAATGGCGGCAACGGCGGTGGCCGTTCGGTTGGTGGTGGCGGCAACAGCGCCGGCCGCGGCCCGCGTCCTGCAGGTGGCCGCGACCGCTAAGCGCTTCGCTTGAGCGGAGAGGAAAAGCAAAAACAGCCCGGTTCGCCGGGCTGTTTTTTTTGGCTTTTCGTAGGGTGGGCGGGGCCGCCCACCCTGCCAACACGCGCGCGCACGATTGCCCTGCCCGGCGCATTCCCCGCCCAGGTGCTACGATAGTGGGCTGACAACATTCGAGCCACCCGATGCCGAAATTCGCCGCCAACCTGAGCACGCTGTTCAACGAGCTCAGCCTCCTCGACCGCTTCGCCGCGGCACGCGAGGCGGGCTTCGACGCGGTCGAATTCCTGTTTCCCTATGCCTGCGAACCGGAATCGATCGCCGGACGGCTGGCCCGTTACAAGCTGGAACTCGTACTGCACAATTTCCCCGCCGGCGACTGGGCGGCGGGCGAGCGAGGCATGGCCTGCGACCCGCGCCGCGTGCAGGAATTCCAGGACAGCGTCGAGCTCGCCATCGACTATGCCGAGGAGCTGGGCGTCAAGCGCCTCCATTGCATGGCCGGCAAGCTGCCGCCGAACGTCGCGCCCGAGCGCGCGCACGCCACCTTTGTCGCCAACCTGAAGTTTGCCGCCGCCGAGCTGGCGCCACGCGGCATCGACCTGCTGATCGAGCCGATCAACGACCGCGACATGCCGGGCTATTTCCTCACCAGGTCGCGCCAGGCGCAAGCCATCATCGAAGAATGCGCGGTCGACAACCTGTTCCTGCAGTTCGACATCTATCACATGCAGCGCATGGAAGGCGACCTGGGCAACAGCATCCGCAGCCTGCTGCCCCTGATCCGCCACATCCAGCTGGCCGACGTGCCGGGCCGCCATGAGCCGGGCACGGGCGAGATCCACTTTCCCTACCTGTTCCGCCTGCTGGACGAGCTCGGCTACGGCGGCTGGATCGGCTGCGAATACACGCCGCAGGCCGGCACGCTCGAAGGCCTGGCATGGCGCACGGCACTGGCGGGTGCGGCGTCGCCGCGACAAAAGAGCTGAACAGCGACCGCATCCTGTGCACGGGGCGTGCGCAGATAGCCGCATCGACGCACTCATCCCTTGTGACTTGATCTAAACCAAAGTCTGGGCAGGTCGCGTTTGCCAGAATGGGCCTTTCCGTCCGGCATTATTGCCGTCGAGAGGACCCGATGACTTCATTTCGCCCTGCCCTTGCTTCCAGCCTTCTCGGCATCAGCCTGCTGCTGGGCGGCTGCGGCACCGCCAACGGCCCCGTCAGCCTGCAGGAAGTGCGCGAGTTCGCCGACGCCTCGGCCAAGCTGGGCGGCTATGCCGAGCTGTCGCGCCGCTACCGCGACACCTACGAGCGCGAGCAGCCCTACCTGCCGGCGACCGTCGACAAGCTGGCGCGCGAGAACGATGCCAAGCGCCGCGCCGTCTACGAGGACTTCGTCAGCGTGCAAAAGGCGGTGGTGCTCTACATGCAGACGCTGAGCCTCCTTGCAGGCGACGACCGCTACGACCTGACGCCGCGCATCGACGACCTCGGCAATGGCCTGAAGGCCAATGCCGAGTCGGGCCTGCAGCAGCGCCATATCGCCGCCTACACCGGCCTGACCCGGCTGCTGACCCGGGTGATCGCCTCGGGCTACCAGAACCGCAGCGTGGAAACCATGGTGCGCGACGGTGACGCCGACGTCCAGACCCTGCTCGAAGCGATGATTTCGCTCACCCGCCTGTATTACAAGACCAACGAGAATGAAAAGAAGACCGTGCTCGGGATCTTCGACGTCGAACTGCCGTTCACGAACCGCAACACCGACCGCATGCTCGTGACGCTGGCCAAGGTGCACTACCTGAACAAGTCGAGCGAATACAAGCTCATCGACCGGCGCTACGACCTGGCGCTGCAGGGCTTGACCAAGGTGGCGCTGGGCCACCAGAAGCTGCGCGAGAACATGCACAAGTTGTCGCAGGACGAGGTGCGCCGCATGCTCGGCAACTACGGGCGCGACCTGCGCATGATCCGCGAAGGCCTGGCGGGCGATTGAACCATTCGGAGGCAAGATGGCAGAGCAGATGAACGACAAGACGATGGCGGGCGGCGACGCAGGCAAGGGCGCGGTTGCCGGTGCCGGTGCCGGTGCCGGTGCCGGCGATGGCGAGGTGGCGGCGAAGACAGGAGCGGCGCCTGCCCCGGCGGGAGACAACGGCCTGGCCAGCGTGGCCCAGATCGTCGAGCTGGCCGACCAGCTCTCGGCCTGCGCCGACCAGTTGCACGAACGCATCATGCGCGACATCCGCGCCTATGAGGAAGGCAATGTGCCTTACCGTGTCCAGACCGCCGCGCGCACCCTGCTCGAGGATGAGCTGCTGTTGCGCCAGCGTGCGAACGGCCTGTATGCCGACGCCGCCACCTACATCGTCAAGTCGCTCGGCAGGCCGCAGCAGAAGCTGGTCGCGCTCACGACGGCCGCGGCCGAGAAGATCCGCAAGATCACGCTGATCGGCGACGTTACCGGACTGGTGGCGGGCCTGCTGCACCTGGCGGGGGCCGCCGCCACCGGGCAGGCGGTGCCGGTCATCATGGCGCTCGACAACCTGCATACCCAGATCAAGGTGCTCGAATCGCACCAGCCCCGCCTGCCAAGCCGGCCTGAGCCCAGCCAGCGTATGCCACGGTGGACGAAGCGGCGGCACGAAGGTGCCGCCGCTTCCGCTTTGACCGGGCACCGATTCGTCAAGCTTGCCGACGCGCTTGTCGGTACGCTTGTCGGCACGCTTGTCGGCACGCTTGTCGGCACGCTTGTCGGCCCGTAGGCCACCGCTTGCGCGACACCGCTGCGACACCCTCCCGACCCGTCCCGTGCGCCCATGTTCATCGCGCGCGCATCGCGCTACACTGGTTCCACACAGTGAATGTGGGAGGATGCGATGGACGGCTTTTTCCCCGCTCGGCCAACCCGCCCGGCGCCATGCACGCGCCTCCTTCGTCTGACCGGCGCGAGACCGCCATGGCCGCTCTCGACCAAGCCCAGCTGGCAGCCTTGCGCGCCACGCTGGCGTCCCGCCTCGATGCCCTCGCGGGCGCCGCCGAGCCGCAACTGGCCGGCGCCGAACGCGACCTGCCCGTCTCCGAAATCGAAACCTCGCCTGCGGACAAGGCCACCGTGCGCCTGCTGAACGACCTTGCACTGGAAGCGGCCGGACACCATGCAGCCCAGCTGCACGTACTGCGCCATGCGCTGGCAAAGTTCGAAGACGGAAGCTATGGCCTGTGCGAGGAATGTGGCCAGGACATCGGATTTTCGCGCCTGCAGGCACGCCCCGAGGCGCGCCTGTGCATTACCTGCCAGACGCGCCTGGAGAAGCGTTAGCGCATGTGCTGGCCGCCGTTGATGGCGAAGTCGGCGCCGGTCACGAAGGCGGCCGCATCCGAAGCAAGATACGCCACCAGTGCGGCCACCTCGTCCGGCTCGCCCAGGCGGCCGGCCGGAATCTGCGGCAGGATCTTGTTGATCATCACGTCTTGCGGCACAGCCTCGACCATTCTGGTCCGCAGGTAGCCCGGCGAGACCGTGTTGACCGTGATGCCATGGCGCGCCGTTTCCAGCGCCAGCGCCTTGGTGAAGCCGTGCATGCCGGCCTTCGCCGCCGCGTAGTTCGCCTGGCCGAAGGCGCCGGCATTCGCGTTCACGGACGAGATATTGATGATGCGGCCCCAGCGCTGCGACGTCATCGGCTCGATCACCTGGCGGGTCATGTTGAACACGCTGTCGAGGTTGGTGCGCAGCACGGCGTTCCAGTCCTCCAGGCCCATCTTGCGCAGGCTGCGGTCGCGCGTGATGCCGGCATTATTGACCAGCACGTCGATCCGGCCGAGGTCTGCCAGCATGCCTGCGACGGTGGCTTCGCAGGCGGCGAAATCGGTCACGTCGAGGCGGTAGGCCTGGAAACGGTAGGCCTCGTCACGCTGTGCCGACAGCCAGGCCTCGGGGGTCGTGTTGCCCGGCGAGTAGGTGAGCGCGACCGTGAAGCCGGCGTCGTGCAGGTGGCGGCACAGTGCCGTGCCCAGTCCACCCATGCCGCCCGTTACCAATGCCACCTTGCCCGTGCTGTTGCTCATGTTGTTCCCCTTTTGTCGTTGCGGCCAAGCGGCCGGAAGCGCCAAGTCTAGGGACGAGAAGGAGAGCAATCTTGAGGTGGATCAAACGTCGTCGGCTGTGTCGTCGGCTCCCGACAGCACTGCCCTGCCGTACCGGACGGGTTGGCAGGGCATGCGGCGAGGATACTCAGCGGATGCTCAGTGGATGCTCAGTGGATGCTCAGTTGATGCTAAGTGGATCCTCAGTGGAGGATATCCGGCGGGCTGGAAGCATCGAAGTCGGCCCAGTCGCCCTCGACGATATTGCCGCGCGCGCGCTCGATCTGAACCGCTCCCAGGCGGCGCAGCAGGTCGACGGCCTGCGATTCCTGGCCGGCGTCGTCGAAGGCGACGGCGACGAGCATGCCGGCCATGCGCTGTTCCGTGGGTGCCCGCCCGCCCTGCTCGCGCTCGCCTGCTTCCTTCATTTTCGAAAAGCTGAACAGCGAGCCGACGTGGGCGCCGACCAGGCCGCCGACGATGGGACCGGCCGGCCCGGTCAGGGGCGCCGTGACGGCACCGACCGCGGCACCGACCGCGCCGCCGGTGGCGCTGCCCTGCAGCACGCCGACTGGCGTCTCCTTGGCGCCGGGCGACTGGATATGGTCGCCACCGATCGGCGTCATGTCGTGCTGCCCTGGCTGGCTCAGGTAAAAGGTACTGGTGCGTTCGGCATTGAAACCGGCGTCGAGCAGCGCGCGGCGCGCGGCTTCGGCTTCATCCTGGAGCTGGAAATGCCCTGCAATGATGATGGACATGGATTTCTCCTGCATTGTTAGATAGCGGCAAGCATGCTCCTGCTGGGCTGGCCATTCTGTACGCAAACGCACGCAGCCTATTGCCATTGTCCATACAGAACCTGGCCGGCATGCAGCTCGGGTAGCGCAGGCTCGGGTGCGGGCGGCGCCTGCCAGTGACGCGGATCGACCCGGTAGTACTTCAGGAATTCCTCGTACAGGGCCGGGTGGCGCGATGCCAGCAGGTGGGGCTGCTCGAAAAAGGCCTCGGTGGCCACGGCGAAGAACTCGGCCGGGCTGGTCGCGCCGTAATGGTCGAGCACGCCCTGCTGGCCGAACCAGGCGTCCTGGCGCAGGGCCGCGAAGTCGCGCGAGAGCACCTCGGACCAGCTGCGGTAGCGCTCGGCGCTGCCGAGGTAAGGCGCGCCATTCGTGCTGCCCGATTCGCTGTCGAGCTGGTGGGCAAACTCGTGCAGCACGACATTGTGCGAAGGCACCGTGTCGGCGTCAGGCCGGCGCACGTGGTTCCGGGACAGGATCACGCGGCCGTCGCCCCAGGACTCGCCCAGCAAGTCCTGGCGCTGCTCGCTCACGACGCCGGCGGCATCGACCTGGCGCCGCGGCACCCGGGAAGGCGCCGGGATAGACCAGTACCGAATGCAGGCTGGCATACACCGTGTCGCCGCGATTGCCGAGCAGCAGCAGGCAGGCCTGGCCGGCGATGGTCAGGCGCATCTCGTCGGTGATCTCCAGGCCGGCGCAGCCGACGAAGGTTTTTTCGTGGAGGAAGCGGCGCACCAGGCGCTCCAGGCGCGCGCGCTGCCCTGCATCCATGCCCCGGTATTGCTCGACATTGCGTTCTAAAACGGCAATTGCGGCGGCGTCCAGCGGCCGCGCCGTGGCACGGCGCAGGCGCCAGCGCGGCACGGCCCAGGCCAGGGCCAGCGCGGCCAGGACGCTCGAGAGGATCAGGGCTTCCATCACGTCTTCTCCGTCGGGGTGTTCACGCGCGCGCCTGTTTTGCGTTTCCCGCCTCTTGCCCGAGGTAAGCCTCGAGCTCGTCGGCCCCGCCGATGTGGCGTCCGCCGATGAAGACCTGGGGCCAGGTCATGTTGCCGCTGACGGCACGCAGCACGCTGGTGTTGATCTTCTGGTCCTGCGAAAAATCGGTATAGCGCAAATCGCGCCCGTCCAGCGCCGCCTTGGCACGCGCGCAATGCGGGCAGCCCGGGCGCGAGAAGATCACGATCGGTTCCGGCGCGCGCGCCTCTGGATTGATATGGCGAAGCATGGTGTCGGCGTCCGAGACTTCGAAGGGATCGCCCTCCTTGTCCGGTTCGATGAACATTTTCTCGATGATGCCGTCGCGCACGAGCATCGAATAGCGCCAGGAGCGCATGCCGAAACCGAGGTCGCGCTTGTCGACCAGCATGCCCATTTCGCGTGCGAAGTCGCCGTTGCCGTCCGGGATGAAGGTGATGTCCCTGGCATCCTGGCCCTGCTTCCACTCGTTCATGACGAAGGCGTCATTCACCGAGACGCAGTAGATGGCGTCGATGCCGTTGTCACGAAACACGGGCGCGAGCTCGTTGTAGCGCGGCAGGTGGGTGGAGGAACAGGTCGGGGTATAGGCGCCCGGCAGCGAGAACACGACGACCGTCTTGCCCTTGAACAGCTCATCGGTCGTGAGGTCGCGCCACTGGTTGTCCGGGCGCGCCTTGAACGTCACGTCAGGCACGGGTTTGCCTTCCAGCGTATCGGCACTTGGCAGCATGGGATGTCCTTTTCGAGTGGTCTGGCACGGCACCGCGCCGCGCTCCTGCGGAGGTGGGGCCTGTTGCCGGGTTTTCAATGTTCGGCCCGCGGCGCCCTGCGCGGCGTGGAGACTGCCTTGCGAGGGGCAGACAAAGTCACCAGGACCGCGGCGCTGCGACCGGAAGATCGCAGCGGGTCGGGCGGCGACGGCGCGATGGCGCGTGGAAGCGACCGGCAAGGCGTGGGGGGAGATGGGGAGACGGCGATGGGGAGACGTAAACGGCAAACGCCGCGCGGTGCGCGGCGTTGTGCGTGACGACAGCGATCGTCGGTACGGAGCGTGCTACGGGTCTCTGCCGCGGCACGCTCCTGTAGCAAGGTCAGGCGCGCTCTTTGCCCACCTGGCTTGGGGCCGGGCCGAACAGGGCGGCGACGAGCGGATCGCGGGTGACCGGGCTGCGGTTCACGCGGATGGCATAGTGGGTGTCATCGGCCAGGATGTGGAAATGGCGACCGCTGCCGGCCATGCTCTGCTCGCGCAGGCCTGGACGCTCCTTGCGCGGGGCAACGCCTTCGCGCTTCGGCTGGCAGATCGCAGCCAGGAAGGCTTTCACGCGTTCCTGGTCGGGGCAGATCTGGTAGACGGCCTTGCCGAGGTAGGTGGCGGTGCCTTCGATGTAGCGCGCCAGTTCGATGACGCCGGCTTCGCGCAGGTCGCGGATATACTTGCGGGCGCCCGACGGCGAGAACTTCAGGAACCACGCGATCTCATCGGCCAGCATTTCGTGCGTCGACAGTTCGTTGATCAGCTTTTGCATGTTCTCGATCCGACGCTGGGTGGCGGACGTCGAACGCACACGCTCGATCGGCGCCAGCGAGATGGGCGCACGTTCGGTCGGTTGTGGCGGCACACGTTCGATCAACGCTGAGTTGCTGGAAGTGTGCACTGCGCCGATGTCGCCTTGCACCGCGTTGTGATGAGTCGTTGCATGCATGTTGATATGCTCCAATGAAAGAGAGAGACTGGGGTGGCCCGGGTCGCTGTGTGTGGTCTGACACTCTGACAACACCTCGGGTTCCGCTTAACTGACCTCAAGATTGCCTGCGTCAGGGTAGCCGGTCTGTGCGCCAGCCCACATTGGCAAAATTCCTCGAAGCATTTCGTCAATTAAGTTTTAAGAAAAATCAATTGTGCGCGCGAAACTGGGCGCTTGTAGCAAAAATACAACGAAATCGTCTTATCCATTGCGGATAAAGCTTGGAGCCCAGTCTGCCGTCTTTCTCCCCTCCTCTATATAGAAGCATGACTTAAAAAGTCGCCAATGTTGTAGTTTTGTCACTCAGCAGTATCTGTAGGTGCGCTAGCGCACCGACCCTCTGGAACTCGGACTCGTATTCTTGACTCCAACATCACTGTCAAGGCACGCGATGTCACCCTACCTTTTCAACTTATGGGAGTTTCCTGTGAACAATACGAAGAAGATCGCCCTGGCCGTCGCCCTGCTCTGCGCAGCTGGCTCCACGCTGGCTCAAGAATCCATGCCAACGCAAGAAATCAATCCGTCCTGGTATGTCCAGCCGAGCGTCGTCGGTTTCAAGCCGGACGCGGACTTCGGCGTGAACGACCGTGACTGGGGCGCTGGCCTGAAAGTCGGCAAGGCCGTGCACCCGTACTGGGATGTCCAGGCCGGTGTCACCCACGCACGCACCAAGGAATTTCCAGCAACCTACCGCCAGACCCTCGTTGGCGTCGACGCGCTGCTGATGCTGTCGCGCGAGCGCTTCCGTCCCTTCGTGCTGTTCGGTGTCGGCGCCCAGCGTGACCGCGTCGAAAACCCGAACGGCGGCATCAACCGCCTGAGCAAGACCTCGCCGTACGCTACCGCCGGTATCGGTTTCCAGGCTTCCCTGACCCCGCAGCTGTCGCTGCAGGCCGACCTCCGCTCGGTGCGCGGCTTCCTGCGTGACGACGAGCAGTTCGGCTTCTCGCGCAGCAATAACAAATACGTCACCGTCGGCCTGAACTATGCGTTCAGCCCACCGCCAGCACCACCGGCACCGGCTCCAGCACCTGCGCCAGTGGCTGAAGCCGCACCGGCACCAGCGCCAGCACCGGTCGCTCCGCCACCACCAGCCCGCTTCGAAAAAGTGACGCTGGAAACGAGCAAGCTGTTCGAGTTCAACAAGGCCGACGTCATCCTGCCGGCACCACGCCTGGATGAAGTCGCTGCCGCACTGCAGGCCGACCCAAGCATCACCGATGTCGACATCACCGGCTACACCGACCGCCTGGGTACCGACAAGTACAACCAGAAGCTGTCGGAGCGCCGCGCCAACTCGGTGCGCGATTACCTGGTCAGCAAGGGCGTCGACGGTGGCCGCCTGAAGGCCTACGGCAAAGGCGAAGCCAACCCGGTCGTCACCTGCAACAACAAGAAGCGTGCGGACCTGATCAAGTGCCTGGAGCCAAACCGTCGCGTCGAGATCGAACAGATCGTGATCGAAAAGCGCGTTCAGTAATTGCCGCTCCGCCTGCGGGCGGAAGGTCGCAGGGCCGCACCGACGGGTGCGGCCAGCGGGGTACTTGGCCCGATCTCACGGGCGTCCCGGGATCATACCTGCGGGCGTACACGAGGGGGCCAAGTGCCCCTTTTTCTTTTCTGGAGGGCTGGTATGGCTGTCAACAAATGGTTTCCATTCTCGCGCCAGGTCATCCATGTGATGAAATGTGCGGTCACGGAATGGCTCGCGCACCGCGCCGCCAGCAAGGGCGCCGCCCTGGCCTTCTACACGCTGTTCTCGCTCGCCCCCATCCTGGTGCTGGTGATCGCGATCGCCGGTTTCTTCTATGGTGCGGAAGCAGCCCAGGGCCAGCTCCTCAACGAACTGCGGGGCCTGGTGGGTGCCCAGGGCGCCGAAACAATCCAGTCGGTGCTGGCCGGCGCGCAGAACAAGGAAACCGGGCGCCTGGCAACGATCATCGCCACCGTCCTGCTGCTCGTGGGCGCTACGTCCGTGTTCGCGGAACTGAAGGATAGCCTGGACGAAATCTGGGACGTGCCCCCACCCAAGAACGCCAGCTGGTGGAACACGGTGCGTACCCGACTGCTCTCCTTCGGCCTGATCCTCGTGCTCGGCTTCCTCCTGATGGTGTCGCTGGTGGTGAGCGCCGCCCTGGCCGTCGTCGAGAACTACCTGGGCGGCATGTGGAAGGAAGCCACCGTGATCATGGGCTGGGTCTCGTCATGCATCAGCTTCCTGGTGATCGCGATCCTGTTCGGCACGATCTATAAATTGCTGCCGCGCATCAAGCTGTCCTGGCACGACGTGACCATCGGTGCCCTCGGTACGGCTGCCATGTTCACGCTGGGTAAGTTCGCGATTGGCCTCTACATCGGCAACAGTGGCACCGCCAGCAGCTTCGGCGCCGCCGGCTCGCTGATCGCGCTGCTGCTGTGGGTGTATTACTCCGCGCAGATCTTCTTCCTCGGCGCCGAGTTCGCCCGCCAGTACGCCCTGCAACTGGGCAGCCTGCGCCATGCACCTGCCCATGTCACCGGTGCGAAGAACGTCAAGCGCATGGCCTGATGGAGCAGGCGCGGCGCGAACCAGTGCGCCTGCCAATCCGTGGGGTGGGGCCTCGACCCCACCTACGAGAGCGGAACCGCAGTTGGCAGCAAAAGGGCCGGGTGCGCAAAGGCACGAAAGACGGCGTGGGGTCGAGACCCCACCCTACGAGAGCGGAACCGCAGCTGGCAGCAAAAGGGCCGGGTGCGCAAAGGCACGAAAGACGGCGTGGGGTCGAGACCCCACCCTACGAGAGCGGAACCGCAATTCGCAGCACACAGGACCGGGGGCGCAAGGGCACGAAACAGCGTGGAGGTCTCGACTCCACCCTACGAGAGCGGGTCCACCTCGGCAGGAGCAGGCAGGGTGCGGCCCCTATTCCCCGAGCAACTCGGCCAGCACTTCCATTCCCTCGACGCGCTCGGCCACGACCTTCAGGATCACGACCACGGGCACGCCCAGCAGCAGTCCCCACATGCCCCAGAGCCAGCCCCAGAACAGCAGGCTGACGAACACGGCAGCCGGGTTCATCTTGGCGATCTTGCCCGTCATCCAGGTGGTGACGACCATGCCGACCAGGGTAGCGATGCCCATCGAGGCGCCGGCGACCAAAATGACCATGCGCAGCGACTCGAATTGCAGGAAGGCGACGAGCCCGGTGGCGGTGGTGATCAGGAGTGGTCCGAAATAGGGCATGACGTGTGCCACGCCGGCGAAGATGGCCCAGGCGCCGGCGTTTTCCAGGCCAATCGCACGCAGCGTCACCCACATCAGGAGCGCCAGCAGGATGTTCGTCACCAGGAGCATGAACATGTAGTTCTGGATCGAGGTATTGATGTCGTCCAGGATGTGCACCGTGACTTTCTTGCGCGTGAGCGAGGGACCGGTCAATTTGACGAGCTTGCGCTTGAAGGTGTCCCCGGCCAGCAGCAGGAAGAACACGAGGAAGACCACCATGGTCGCCTGGGTGAGGAAGGCCGCCAGTCCGACCGAACCGGCCAGCAGCCAGTCGGTGATGCGGAAAGCCGGCGCATGCGGCTGCGACACGCTCGGGCGGCGCTGCACCACGCGGCCGTCGCGGTTCTCGCCGACGCTGGCGGTGGCCTGCTCGATCTCGGCGGCAGCCTTGCGCATCTGCTGGATCGTCGAGCCCTGCCCGGACGCGGCGGTACTGAGCAGCCTGGTGACCTTGTGGGTGAGCGTGGGCAGCTCGTCGATGATGTTGAAGAATTCGTCCTGCAGCCGGTACATGGTGGCGCCCAGGCCGCCGATCAGCAGCGCCGTCACGAGGGTGGCGCCGACAATGCGCTTGATGTGGATGCGTTCGAGCCAGCGCACGACCGGGCTCAGGGTATAGGCAATGAAGATGCCGAGCAGGAGGGGAACGAAGAATTTCTGCGCCCACTGGAGCGCAAAGACAAAGGCCACGGTGGCCAGGATACCCAGCGACAGGCCGCGGGCGTTCACATGGATGGGGAGCCGCAGGCTGCCCGCGTGCAGGGTCAGCTCGTCGCCTGGCCCGGCATGGACTTCTGGTGCGGCAGAGTCGGCCTGTATGGCCGGCTCTGCCCCGATGGCGGCGGAATCGTTCGGCTCGGTTGCGACCGAGCCTGGACTGGCGAGTTGCATGTGTTTGCCAAAAAAAGTTGCCAGACCGCCGCCACGGCGGCGCTGCTTATTTCACGCGGATGTCGTTCTTGACGGATGTTACACCCTTCACGCCGCGTGCAACCTCGACGGCGCGCTGTGCATCGCCAGGCTGGGCCACGAAGCCCGACAGCTGGACGTCGCCCTTGAAGGTCTCGACGTTGATTTCGGTCGCTTTCACGGTTGGGTCAGCGGCGAAGGCTGCTTTCACCTTGGCGGTGATGACGCTGTCGTCGACGAATTCGCCTGCGCTTTCCTTCGTCGGCGAGGACGAGCAGCCAACCATGGTGAAAGCGAGGGCGCCGGTAAAGACGGCGGTGGCGAGACGTTGGGTGATTTTCATGATGTATCCCTTTCTATCGTTGGTCAAAGGTCAAGCAATGCTCAGGAGAGCGCCGGTACGTCACTTTCCGTACGCGGTTTTGGCGGCGTCGACACACTTGTCTTTCGCCGCGCCGGCAAACGCGTCGCACTTTTCCAGTGCGACCCGGTATTCAGCCGTCAGTTTGTCTTCACGCGCATTGCTGCGCGCTTCGATCGTCTTGCGGTCCGCGTTGGCATCGGCCTGGGCGGCGACGAGCGTCGCCTTCGCCTGCTTGATGCACACGTCGCGGTCGTTGCCCGTGGTGGCGCCACAACGCGCCTTGTCGCGCTCGTAGTTGGCGTCGGCAATGCGCATGCGCGCCTGGGTGTAAGCCTTCAGGGTGTTCTTGTAGGCAGCGCCGGCCTCTTCCTCGACGCGTACGCGCTCGGCCTTGGCCTCGGCAACGCAGACATCGTGCGGATTGCCTGTGACAGCATCGCAACGCGCCCGCGCCACCTTGTAGTTGGCGGCGGCCAGGTCGCGTGCCTGGTTGTAGGCCGTTTTCGCGTCGGGCACGGACTGGGCACGGCCCTGGCTGGACCACATCAACGCGGCCCCGGCGATCAGCAGCACATGCACGTTTTTCATTTTCGCCGTCATGTTCTCGTACTCCATTTATCAAAACGCTAATAACGTTTTACGCCTAACGCGGCAGCGATTCTGTTCGCTGCCGAACATAAGCATGCGATGTCTTAAAGTCATATCAAACCGGCAACAATGCGTGCGTGATCGCACAGACCCCTGCCGCTGGGATGTCTAATCTGCATGTACATCATTTGTCAGGAGAACAATATGAAAACTACCCGTACCTTTGCAGCAGCCGTGGTCGCCGCAGGCGCCCTGCTCTCGGGCTGCGCCAGCTCGCCGTCGTACAGCAACCCCAACAGCGGCGGCTACGCCAATGCCGGCAGCTATGGCAGCACGGCATCGATGGGCTATGGCACCATCGAATCGATCCAGGTCACGCAGGGCGAGAACCGCACCAGCGGTGCCGGCGCCGTCGTCGGCGGCCTGGTCGGGGCACTGGCAGGCAACCAGGTCGGTAGCGGTAGCGGCCGCACCGCCGCCACCGTGGCCGGCGGCGTCGCCGGTGCCGCAATCGGCAACAACGTCGAGCGCAACCGCAACGCCAATGGCCAGGAGATGTATCAGATCAACGTCCGCATGGACAATGGCGAATACCGCACCGTGGTCCAGGACAGCGCCTATGATCTGCGTCCGGGCAACCGCGTGCGCCTGGTCGACGGCCGCGCCTACCGTTACTGATTCCCGCGAGACCCCGGCGTCGATACGGCGGACGGCATGCCCGGATGGATTCGCATCCTTCCGCAGCGCGCCCTGCGCCGCGCCCTCCCGGGGCCGGTGCGGGAAGCCGGTCATGCAACCGGGCCGGCGCCTGCCGGCCCGTTTCCATTCTGGAGGTGCAGATGAACAGACTATCGATACGCCGCTCGCTTGCCGCCACCCTGGCCGGCGTGTGCTGCTGGCGACCAGCGGCCTCGCCCTCGCGCAGAGCAGCGATGCGAACGTGGCGCCGGCCGCGGCGAACAAGCAGGCACGCGAGATCGCGCAGGGCGATCCGGCGCGCTGGTACAAGGAGGACGCGACCGCTGGCCAGCGGATGCGCTCGCGCCAGAAGGAAATCGCGGCGGCGCTGGACGAAGCCAGGCACGCGTGCCGCCGGGCCCGCAAGCCGGGCGCGCCGCCTGCCTGAAGGCGGCGCAGGAAACCTACAAGGAAGAGATGGCGGGCCTGCGTAGCGAAACCGGCGCGCAGCCGGCACGCTAGGCGGCGCGCTAGGCGGGCGCGTCACGGCTTGGATCCGGCACGGCATGGGTCGCCCGGCAGCGCGAACGGCGGCGCGCGGGAGGATGCCGCCGCGTGGTGGCGCTCCACAAAAAAAAGACGGCGTCCAATCAACGATTGCGACGCCGCTCAAGCCCCACCATATTCTGTCGACGTCGCTTGCGGCGTCACGGCGCGTGCACGCCAACCATCCTGCAGCGGCACGACGGACTGCGCGTTGTCCGCGTATCGAAGGCGACAAGCCGGCCTTCGTTGACACGCTGCGTCGTGTCCTGCCGCGAGTCCAGCCCGCGCGATGCAGACCGGCGCTCAAACAAGCCGACCAACCGCGCCCGAACGATCGCGCCTGGTATCCATCATGCCGCAAAGCGCTCGGGCGGGGCGCCCGCTTGCGCGAACGCGGCGCGTGCTGCGCAGAAGCCTGCGCTGGAATCAGCTTACCTGTCCGGCATGACACTGCACTTGTGCTGCCACTATTCATGATGCATGGCGCGCCTGAAAAACCGCCATGTGCGCCGCCATGTGCGGCGTCGCGTGCAACCGGGTACTCCCGTACGCGATTTCCGCGAAGCGCCCGGAGGGCTTTGCCAGACGCTCTTCATGCCGCCTCGCCCCGGATGGCAGGCGAAGGGCATGAAAATCCTGCGACGACATGCGTTGCGCGTGCGCCTGATGGCGCACGCCCCTGCTTCAGATCTCGCGCTGCGCCCGGCGCCGCTGGGCAAACCAGCCCGCCACGCCCAGCAGCACCGCGCCTGCCAAAGCTTGCTTGCCCATGCGGCGCTGGCGCACGAAATTGAAAACGCCCAGCGCGTACGGTGCCAGCACCGAGATGCTCGTACCGGTAGGTTTCAGCAGAGCATCGGCACGGGCCCGCAGTGCCCAGGTAGCGTGGTCGATCGCCGAATGCAGCATGACTTCCGGCCGCGCACCGTGCTTCACCTGGGCCTTGGCGTAGGTGACGCCGGCGCGATAGAACTCGCCTTCGCGCAGCAACTCGGCCTTGCGCGTGACCGGATCGCGGCTGTGCTTGTGGCCGGCCAGGCCGGTCGGCTCGTCCTTGTGATTGTGTTTTTCCATGTTCTTCCCCTGGGTCAGGCGCCTACAGCAGCGCGTCGCGGTCGTGACGGAGTTCGTTCATCGTTTCCGGGAAAGCGAGCTTGCCTTGCTTGAGCATGGACAGCCCCTTCATCACGAGCACGGCCGTGATAATCAGAAACACCAGGAACAGCACCAGCAGGATCTTCCAGCCCATGGCGTCCCAGGCCAGCGCCACGATCGTCGCGGTGCCGTAGGCCAATGCGAACCACACGGCGAGAACGGCGCCGGCGAAGATCGCCAGCAGTTCGATCACGTGATTGCGCACTTCCGACATCTCGAGCGCGGCAAGTTCCACCCGCGACACGATGAGGCCGAACAGGTTCTTCGCCAGCCCGGAGATGCCGCCCATGAGTCCAGGACCATGCACGACGGTTTCGGTCTTTTCCATGGCGTTCTCCGGTGGAATTATTTACGGCCGAGGTAGATGCCGACCAGCAGGCCGACGCTCGCTGCGGCGGCGACGGTACGCCACGGGTTGTCCTTCACATAGACATCGGCGGTCTGGGCCAGTTCCTTGCCCTTGACCTTGGCTTGACCCTGGTAGTGGCTGGCCTTGCCCATCGCGCGGTCGAGCAGCTCCATGCCGCGGCCACGCAACTCTTCGGCCTTCTCGCCGGTCAGCGATGCGGCAGCGGTCAGCAGTGCCTGGGCGTCCTTGACCAGCAGCTTCATGTCGGCGCTGGCGTTGTTGAGGCTACTGTCGATCGAGCGGGAGGTGCCGCGGGTGGTGGTGTCTAGCATGATGAACTCCTGTTGTTGGTTGTTGTAGAAGGTAAAAAGAATCAGGCTGCGAGGAAATCGCGCAGGTCGTCGGCGTGCTCTTCCTCGACGGCAAGGATCTCGACCAGCATCTGGCGCGTGGTCGGGTCCTTGTCGCCAATGGCGAGGATCATCTGGCGATACGACTCGATTGCCACGCGTTCGGCGATCAGGTCGGCGCGGATCATGGCCTGGACATCGTCCGAATCGTCGTACTCGGCATGCGAACGGGCCGTCAGCGTGGCCGGGTTGAAGTTCGGCGAACCGTTGAGCTGGACGATGCGCTCGGCGATGCGGTCGGCATGGTCCTGCTCCTGCTGGGCATGCTCGAGGAACTCGGCCTTGATGGCGGTGGTATTCGGGCCGCCCACGGTGTAGTAATGGCGCTTGTAGCGCAGCACGCACAGCAGTTCGGTGGCGAGCGCGTCGTTCAGCATGGCAATCACGGCTTCGCGGTCGGCCTGGTAGCCCACGGTGACGGCGCCGTCATCGAGGTTGGCGGCGGCGCGGCGGATCGCCTCGACGTCGAAGCCATGTGCCAGGTTCGGGGTGGTCTGTTCCATGATGTTTCCTCTAGGTTGCATTACGGCGCATCAGCGCCCTGCCGACCGTGGCGGAATCGGCTGCGCGTCTTTCGAGAGCACGATCTCGACGCGGCGGTTCAGCTGCTTGTTGGCGGCGGTATCGTTCGCCGCGACCGGGAAGGTTTCGCCATAGGCGCGGGTGGCGATGCGCTGGCGTGCCACGCCCATGCTGCCCAGTGCGTTCGCCACGGCGTCGGCACGGCGCTGCGACAGCTCCTGGTTGTAGTCGGATTTGCCGACGTTGTCCGTAAACCCTTCGACCAGCACGGTACGCTCAGGGTTCTGCGCCATCACGTCGGCCAGCTTGCGCAGGGTCGACATACCGTTGGCGGTCAGGTCGGCCTTGCCGGTGGCAAAGAGCACGTCGCCGATGGTGACGACCATGCCGCGCTCGGTCTGCTTGGCCTGCAGCTCGACCAGGATCGCCTCGAGTTTCGCAGTACGCTCGGCCATGGCACGGGCCTGGTCCTGGGCGCTGGCGGCCTGCTGCTGGGCAGCCATTGCGGCCGCTTGCGCCTGCTCGGCTTCGCGCTTGGCACGTTCGGCCTCGGCGGTACGCGCTTCCAGCTGGACGGTGGTGCGCTCCTGCGAGGCCGAGGCGATGTTGGCTTCTGCGGCCTTGGTACGGGCCACTTCCTGGGCGGTGGCGATCTTCTGCTTGGCGACATAGGCCAGGCGGTCGATGTCTTCCAGGCTTTCCTTCTTCGCGGCGGCGGCATTGGCCTTGTCGAGCGCATCGCTGGCCTGCTTGAACTCCAGCGGCGCGTAGCTCGACACCTGCGGGTTGTTGTTGGCGGCGACGAAGTCGGCCCGGGCCTGGTCCAGCGTCGGCGTGGTGGTCGGCGTGGTGCTGCAGGCGGCCAGCAGCACGGCGCTGGCGAAGATGGCCGGTTTCAGGAAGCGTACTTGCATGATCTTTCCCTCCATGGGCGCCGCGGTGGCGCGTTGGTGTTGTTCATGTCGCCGGCGCCCCGGGGAAGCGCACTGCCGGCGCTGCTGCATCGTTGTCGCGTGGCGGGCAAGCCGCCCGGCTTGCCGCGCGCGCTTTACTGCACGCGCTTTACTGCCGCGCTTTACTGCCGCGCTTTACTGCCGCGCTTTACTGCCGAGTTATTGCGAATTGGCGCGGTCGACTTCCTGGCGCAGCACGCGCAGATCCTCGTTGAGCTGGTTCGACGCGGCCGTCGCCTTGGCCGAATTGGCCTTGCTCTGGGCCAGCTGGGCGTCGGCCTGGGCCTGCACCGCCAGTTCGCGTGCCAGCTTGTAGTCCTTCGCGGCCAGGGCTTCGCTGGCGCGCATCATCTTGGCGCGCGCGGCCGTGATCTCTTCCGGTGCCAGGTCGGCGGCGCCGGCCTGCACGGCGTTGTCGACGGCATTCTTCGACACCGCCACGTCGGCCGCGGCCGGCGCCCGGTTCGGGCTGGCACAGCCCGTCAATGCCAGCATCGCGGCCAGCGCAGCGGCGCCGGCGAGCTGATTCATTGGGCGAATTGGGTTCATTGCGATCTCCTGTTTATGTGAGGAAGTTGTTAACGTTATAAGCTTGTTATCAGCCGAGTTCGGTTCGCTGCCGCACATAGAGGGCACTTCCCGAAAGCTCGACTGCCACACGGTGCGACACCGCACATTGATGACCATACCCTTTGCGCTAATCTGGCCCCAAGACAGACTCCCACGCAAAGGATCGTCATGCCCGACACCACCTCCCCACCCGGCACCGCCAAGCAGCACGGCGGGCACAAGAAGAAGAAAATCCTCTTCGGCGTCCTCGCCACCCTGATCGCGATTCCCGTCATCGCCGTCATTTTCATCCTGACCTTCGACTGGAACCGGGCCCGGCCCTGGCTCAACGCCAAGGTCAGCGAAGCGATCGAGCGGCCCTTCGCCATCCGCGGCAACCTGGCCGTGCAATGGGAAGTACCCGCGCGCAGCATGGCCCCGAGCGACCGCCACCTGCGCGACTGGCTGCCCTGGCCGCACCTGATCGCCAACGACGTGCACGTCGGTAACCCGGCGAACATGAAGCAGATGGACATGGCCAGCGTGCGCCAGTTCTCGTTCTCGCTCAACCCCTTCGGGCTTCTGCACCACACCATCGGCATCCCCGTGCTGCGCTTCGACTCGCCGCGCGTGGAACTGCAGCGCACCGACAGCACCCACTACAACTGGGTCTACAAAAAGGAAAAGAAGGAATCGAAGTGGGAGCTCGACCTCGAGCGCGTGGTGCTGACCGACGGGGTCGTGCGCGTGGTCGATGCCGTCACCGACGCCGACATCACCGCGCACGTGCGCACGCTGGCGAACGACCCGAGGTACGGCGTCGGATTCGAAGTGACCGGCAGCTACAACGGCGCGCCCGTCACCGGCGGGGGCAAGGTGGGCCAGGTGCTGTCGCTGAAGGACCAGAACGTACCCTACCCGGTCAAGGCCGACATGCGCAGCGGCCCCAGCCGCATCGCCATCGAGGGCACCGTCACCAGCCCGGCCAAGCTGAAAGCCGTCGACCTGCAGCTGCAACTGGCCGGCCGCAGCATGGCGCGCCTGTACAACTTCACCAGGATCACGCTGCCGGAAACGCCGGCCTTCTCGACCTCGGGCCGCCTGCGCGGCGAACTCGACCGTGAATACGGGCGCTGGACCTACGAGAATTTCAAGGGCAAGGTCGGCAGCAGCGACATCAGCGGCAAGCTGGTCTACGAAGGCGGCAAGCCCCGCGGCAAACTCAGCGGCAACGTGGCGACGCAAAAGCTGCTGTTCTCCGACCTCGGCCCGCTGGTCGGCGGCGATTCGAACGAGAGCAAGAAGGCGCGCGGCGTCGATGCCGTGCAGCCGGGCGGCAAGGTGCTGCCGGTGGAAGAGTTCCGCACCGAGCGCTGGAAGGCGATCGATGCCGACGTGCGCTACACCGCCGAGAGCATCCGCCGCGAGAAGACACTGCCGATCAGCAAGCTCTCGACCCACCTGGTCATGAAGGACGGCGTGATCACGCTGGCGCCGCTCGACTTCGGCGTGGCCGGCGGTACCCTGCGTTCGACGATCCGGCTGGACGGCAGCGGCGCCAAGGGCAAGAACACGATCGCGGCCACGGCCAAGGTCAGCGCGCGCAAAATCGAGATCAAGCAGCTGTTCCCGACCATCGAGAAGATGCAGGCAACGGTCGGCACGATCAACGGCGACGCCCAGCTGTCGGCGACGGGCACCTCGGTCGCCTCGCTGCTGGCCACCTCGAACGGCGAAGTCAAGGCACTGGTCAACCAGGGCACGATCAGCAAGATGCTGCTCGAGATGATGGGCCTGAACGTGGGCAACATCGTCGTCACCAAGCTGTTCGGCGACAAGCCGGTGCAGCTCAATTGCATGGCGGCCGACTTCGACGTCAACAAGGGCCTGATGCAGTCGAACGTGTTCGTTGTCGACACCGAGGAAGCGCTCATCAACGTCAACGGCAGCATCAGCCTGGCCAACGAGCAGATGGACCTGACGATCAAGCCGGAAACCAAGGCACTGCGCCTGTTCACCCTGCGCGCCCCGCTGTACGTGCGCGGCCCGTTCAGCAAGCCTGACGTCTCGGTCGACAAGAAGGTGCTGGCCCTGAAGGCGGGCGGTGCTGCGGCGCTGGCCGCGGTGGCGGCACCGGTAGCGGCGCTGCTGCCCCTGATTAACACCGGTCCGGGCGAGAACAGCGAGTGCGGGCGCCTGGTGGCGCTGGCAGGGGAGAAGCCGACCGCGCCGCCGCCGGGCAAGACCCGGACGCGCTGACGAGCTGCCTGTGTGCGTTCTCGAACAGACTCGACCATGCAGCCTGCGTAGCCTGTAACCATCGCCCACCGGTTCGGGCATCGAGGAACTCGCATGACGCATTCACTACCTGCCCTGGCGCTGCTGGCAAGCCTGGCTTTCGGACTGACCCTGGCCGGATGCGGCAGCAACACCATGGTGGCCGCCAGCGTGCCGGTCGACGACGGTGCCATTACCAGCGGCGTGAAGGCGGCGCTGGGAAGCAGTAAGGAGTTGACGGCGGCCGATATCGATGTCGCGACCCGGGAAGGCATTGTGCAGCTGAGCGGTTTTGTCAGCTCGGCGGACAGCGTGGCAACCGCAGCGTCGGTTGCGCGCACCGTGAAAGGCGTGAAGTCGGTCAAGAACGACCTGCGCCTGAAGTAAGGACCTCGTCAAACCGTTGCGCGTGCAAGGGATGGCGTCCGCGACGCCGCTCAGGCACCGCAGCGATTGAGGTTCGCTTAACCCACCAAAGGAGATCCATCATGAAAACCATCAAACACCTGGCAGTGAGCGCTACCCTGGCTACCCTGGCACTGGGCCTGACCGGTTGCTCGAACATGTCGCAACAGGACAAGAACACCGCGATCGGCGCAGGTGCCGGTGCGGTCATCGGCGGCGCCCTGACCGGCGGCAGCGCAGCGGGCACGGTCGGCGGCGCAGCGGTTGGCGGTGTCATCGGCAACCAGACCGGCAAAACCCACTAATTTGCAGTCAAGCTTGTAGTACCAGGCAAACACACGGGACGCCCCGCCTTGCAATCGTGCAGGCGGGGCGTTGCGTTTGAAGGCATGCTGGAATGGTTCGGGGTCTCGACGCGCGTGCGTGATACCGCGTGGAGTCGGGACTCCACCCTACGAACTCCACCCTACGGCCCGAAACAATCGCAGGGTGAACTCCTGAGTCCACGCGGCCTCACCGCCGAGGGACCTGCGCCCTCATCATCCGCACGGGCTCGAAGCCTACACGAACGCACTCGACAGCGCCCCCACGCCCGCGTCCTTGACGATCTCGTAGCAGGTGCAGGCCGCCGCCGCCAACCCGTCGGCATCGAGGATCTCGATATTGCCACGGCTATAGATGATCAGGCCCTGCTGCTGCAGCGCGCTGGCGGCCTTCGTCACGCCAACCCGGCGCACCCCCAGTGCGTGCGCCAGGAATTCGTGGGTGAGGTGGAATTTGTCCGATTGCAGGCGGTCGCGCGTGATCAGGAGCGAACGTGCCAGGCGCGCCTCGAGCACGTGGAAGCGGCTGCAGACGGCGATCTGGATCGCCTGCGCCAGCTGGGTGTCGGTATAGCGGTACAGCACGCGCTGGAGCGCCCCGTTGCGCGCAAACTCGGCGCGGAAGGCCGCGCTGTCCATGCGGCTGGCACTGCCCGGCCGCTGCACGACGGCGCGCACGGGCCGTTTCGTGGCCGAGCGCGACGGTGGCGCCCAGCATGCCCTCGCGGCCGACCAGCCCCACTTCGAGCGTCATGCGCCCGCCCGCCACCCCGAGCAGGGAGATCAGGCAGTCGTGCGGAAAATAGATATATCGAAAAGGTTCACCCGCCTCGGACAGTACCTCGCCGGCCTCGACCCTTACCTGGTCGAGCATCGGCAGCACCTGGGCCAGCTCCTGCGGCGGGAGCGCGGCCAGCAGCTGATTGGCATTGTGCTCGGCGACGCCGGGAGAAACAGCAAAGTTCATCGGACCCTCGCAGTTGGCCGCCGCCCGCCACGAGGGCAAAAAACGGCGACGGATACATTTGCAAACAATTTCAGTCAGCGTAAAGGCTCTGATAGGGGAAGTATGTTCGGTGACGCACGGAATACTCTGTTGTTCCTCGGGACAATCTTTACATCGGCGGGCGCATGCCCCCACACCTTCTACAAGGACCGTCATGAACAATATTCCGAACCCTCCAGGGCGTGCCCAGCACCACCCCTTGCTGCTGCTGGCGGCGCTGGCCGTCGTGCTGTTTTGCCTGATCGGCACCGCGGCCATCATGGGCTGGATCCCGTCTTCGATCGGCGGCAATGCCAGCCGCCAGCTCAATGAAGCCGACCGCGCCGCCCTGGCCGCGAGCATGCCGGGCGCCCAGGCGGCAGTCGCCCCGGTCGCGCCCGATGTCGGCATGGCCCGGCAGCCCGTGGGCGGTGCCTATCCGGCCTCTCCCGCCTACCCGGCCGTTCCAGCTGCTCCCGCCTATCCCGCGCAGCAGGTGGCGCAAGCCTATGCGCCGGCGCCGAGCGCCCCGGCCCATGCCCCCGTGCGCGAATCGGAACCGGAACCGGCACCGCACACCGTGGTGAGGTCCAAGCCGGTCCAGGTCGCGGCCGCCGAACCGAAATGGTGCGGCAACTGCGGCAACATCGAATCGGTGCGCGCCATCAAGCAGCGTGCCCGGGGCAGCGGCCTGGGTGCGGCTGGGGGGCGCGGTGATCGGCGGCCTGCTGGGCAACCAGGTCGGCGGCGGCGGCCACGGCCGTCAACTGGCCACGGTCGCCGGTGCGGTCGGCGGCGCGGTGGTCGGCAACCGGGTCGAGGGCAACATGAAGGCCACCACCACCTATGAAATCCGGGTGCGCCTGGACGACGGCAGCCTGCGTACCTTCCGCCAGAGCAGTGAGCCGCAATGGCGCAGCGGCGACCGCGTGCGCATCGTCAAGGGGCACCTGCGCAGCGCCTGAGCCCTGCCCCCTTCCATCCCGAGGCCGGCCTTCCGCAAGGATCGCCGGCCTCGACTTTTTTAGCATTTTCCACAGCGCAATGTGCGCCATCGCACGGAAATACTGCTGAGCTACCCCGACAATGGATTCCTACGCTTGTTACGCGTTCAACGCGGCCGCCGCGTGCGGATCGGCCGCGCCACACAACGTCGAAAGGGGAACAGCATGAACAGCCTTGCATGGATCGGCATCATCGTCTGGGGTTTGGTGGTTACTGGCTTCGGGCTCGTGTCCGTCGGGCCACCGGCCGAAGCAGGACCCGAACTGGCCGCGCACGACGTCGTCTTCCTGGTCAGCGGTGGACTGCTGACCTGCCTGATCGGCATCGTTGGCCTGCTCGGCTTCATGGGCTGGATTCCCGGCCTGCGCGGCGACGACGGATCGCGCATGAAATCGCGCGCCTGAAAAAAAATTGCGCGAAATGTACGCCATCGAACGGTGATGCTGAGCAGGGAGAGCGATACTGATTTCACGGCGCCACTTGCGGCGCCGGTTGAATGAGGAGACACATCATGCTCTACACCATTGCCATTGTCCTGATCGTCCTGTGGCTGCTCGGCCTGGTCACCTCGTACACGATCGGTGGCTTCATCCACATCCTGCTGGTGGTTGCCGTCATCATGATCCTGGTACGCCTGATCAGCGGTCGAGGAATATAGACAGGCCATGCAGTACCTGACCTGGTCTGCGCCGCAATGCCGCGGCGTGGTACCCGCAGTACCGAAGTTGTTTGACCAATCCGTTTCGCGGACGCGCCCCACGGGCGCGCCTCCGAAACGGATTTTTTTCTAGGAGAGCACTATGCATAGCAATCTGACCAAATCCGCCATCGCCGCCACCATCCTCGCCCTGGGCGTGAGCGGCTGCGCCGACATGAGCGCCACCCAGAAAGGCACCGCCACCGGCGCCGGGGCCGGCGCGGCACTCGGCGCGCTGATCGGCGGCACCACCACGGCGGTGGCGGCAGCCGCGCGGCCAAGGGCGCCGTCATCGGCGGTGCCGCCGGCGCAGTCATCGGCAACATCTGGTCCAAGCGCATGGAACAGCAGAAGCAGGCCATGGAACAGGCCACCCAGGGTACCGGCGTGCAGGTCAGCCAGACCTCGGACAACCGCCTGAAACTGGAGATCCCGAGCGACATCTCGTTCGACACCGGCCGCGCCGACATCAAGTCGAACTTCCAGCCTGTCCTCGAGCGCTTTGCCGCCACGCTGAACGAAAACCCGGCCACCAACGTCGTCATCATCGGCCATACCGACAACACCGGTACCGATGCGGTCAACCAGCCGCTGTCGGTCGACCGCGCCGCCCGCACCCGCGACTACCTCGCAGGGCGCGGTGTGAACCCGAGCCGCATCAGCATCGAAGGCCGCGGCGAACGCGAGCCGATCGCTTCGAACAACGACAACGCCGGTCGCGCACGCAACCGCCGCGTCGAAATCTACGTCGCCGAACCGGCACGCGGCTGATCCCGTCTCCCTCCCCCCACTGCCCATGCATCAGTTTTACTTATGCATGGGCAAGTTTTTTTATGCGCTTGCCTTAGCAAACGCGCATCCTCCCATCACCTGAGCTTATACGTGTTGTAAGTGACAAACAAAAATCCACGTCGATTTGACTTTTGTTTGGCTGAAATGCTTTTATGTTGCCCTCAGGCGCACCCCGCTGCCTGAGCATCCCAAGTAACGGCAACAAGTACGAAGCGTCAAGGCGGCCCAGGTCGCCCGACCGTCGGCCAGCCAGGACGGTTCGTGTTTCAGATGTATCGGAGATTTCTTTGACCAAGCAGCACCCCGTAGTAAAGCGCAGCGTTCTCGCTGTCGCCCTGACCCTGGCTTCGTCAGGCGTCGTTTTCGCGCAGCAGGAAGCTGCCGCACCGGTCCAGAAGGTGTACGTGACCGGCTCCAACATCAAGCGCGCCGACAAGGAGGGCTCCTCGCCCGTCGGCGTCCTGACCTCCAGGCAGATCGAAGCAACCGGTGCCAACACGGTCGCCGAACTGCTGCACAACATCCCGGCCTTCGGCTCGGGTTCCTCGAACGACATCATCGAAGGCGGCTTCTCGAAAGGCACCTCGACGGCATCGCTGCGCGGCATGGGCTCGTCCGCGACCCTGATCCTGCTCAACGGCCGCCGCATCACCTCGTCCGCCTATGCCGACCCGAACCAGGGCAAGTCGGCCGTCTATGACCTCAACAGCATTCCGGTCTCGGCCATCGAACGCGTGGAGATCTTCAAGGACGGCGCCTCGGCCGTCTACGGCTCGGACGCGATCGCCGGCGTGATCAACTTCATCACCAGGAGCAACTACCGCGGCGCCGAAATCAAGGCCTCGGCCAGCGCCAACGACGACGGCGAATTCGCCCGCAGGAACGTCAACGGCGTGTTCGGCTTCGGCGACCTGGAACAGGACCGCTACAACGCCTTCTTCAGCGTCGACCTGGCCAGGCGCGACCGCACCGCCGCGCGCGATGTCAAAGACATCAAGCAGAACATGTACGGCGACATCAACGCGCGCCTGAATCCGTACGGCAGCTATGTGTCCGACCAGCCTTTCTTCTTCCGCGAGAAGACCCCGGGCGCACGCGACTTCTCGACTACCCAGAAGGACGCCGCCGGCATCGTCAACCGCACCGGTTGCGACCCGTCGCAGCAGCTCACCGGCAGCCGCGCAGAGCACAACCTGTCGGCCAGCTCGATCCTGATCGGCCGCACCTTCTGCAACTACGACACCTGGAACAACCAGGAGGCGCAAAGCAAGGGTACGGACGCCAACCTGCTGGGCAAGCTGACCTTCCAGGTCACACCGGACATCACCGCCTTCGCCGAATTCGGCTACAGCCGCGTCGAACGCGAGTACACCGGCAATTCGCCGACCATCTCCTCGACCTCGCCGACCACCGTCTTCCGCACGAACGGCGCGCCGAGCGACTTCCAGCTGATCCTGCCGGCCGGCCATCCGGACAATCCATGGGCCGACTCGCGCTCCGCCGTGGCCTACCGTTTCGTGAACACCCCGGGAGGTTCGCGCAACGTCAACGAGGCCGGCCGCCTGCTGGCCGGCGTCAAGGGCACCACCGGTACCTGGGACTGGGAAACCGGCCTGCTGCTCAACCGTAGCGAGCGCACCGAGACCGCGCGCGGCTTCCTCTACTTGCCGGTCATCCGCCGCATCCTGACCGAGAACCGCACGCTGGCCCAGACCGCTGCCGACCCGAGCGCCGTGCGCGACGTCGTCAACGAAGGCTACGCGCACGTGGCCCAGTTCGATGCCAAGGCATCGACCACGGTCGGCCACCTGGCCGGCGGCGACATCGGCCTGGCCTTCGGCGGCGAAATCCGCCAGGAAAAGCTGTCGATGACCCCGGACATGGCGACCCAGACCGGCACCATCCTGGGCCTGGCGAACTCGATGATGGACGCCAGCCGCGTCGTCAAGTCGGCCTTCGTCGAACTGCGCACCCCGTTCACCAGGAACTTCGAGATGGACTTCGCCGGCCGCTACGACAAGTACCCGACTGAATCGAGCTTCGTGCCGAAGGTGGGCGCCAAGTGGGCCGTGAACGACAAGCTGACCCTGCGTTCGACCTATGCCGAAGGCTTCCGCGCGCCAGCCCTGTCGCAGATCGCCGAAGGCGGCGTGCAGTCCTTCACCTCGATCAAGGACCCGCTGCGCTGCCCGGACGGCGTCAATCCGCTGCCGGGCGCCGATTCGTCGGACTGCCCGCGCCGCGTGTCGAGCTTCTCGGCACCGAACCCGGACCTGAAGCCCGAAACCTCGAAGAGCTTCTCGTTCGGCGCGATCCTCAATCCGACCCGCAACCTCGACATCCTGATCGACTACTACCGGATCCGCAAGGAAGACGAGACCGTGCTGCTGTCGGCATCGCACGTGGCCACCCACGCCGCCGACTACCCGGGCCTGATCGTGCGCGACACCAACCCGGCGAACTTCGTCCTCGACGCCAACGGCAACCCGGTTCCAGGCACCGGTCCGATCAGCGCGGTCAACCGTTACTACGTGAACCAGGGTTCGACCGAAGTGTCGGGCCTGGACTTCGAAGTGACGCACCGCCTGTCGCTGGGCGAGCAGGGCCGCCTGTCCACCAGGCTGGACTGGAACTACGCGCTGACCTACAAGCGTGAAGAGCACAAGGGCGACCGCGCCGTGAACCTGGTCGGCACCAGCGGCGGCATCTCCGACTGGAACACCTCGGTCGACGACATCCCGCGCCACCGTGCCACCCTGTCCTCGACCTGGACCCGCGGCGTGCACGCGCTGACCGGTTCGATCGACTACGTGGGCCCGGTCTCGCAGTACCGCCGTACCGACAACTATGAGACCTATCCGGAGATCTACTGCTACTACGGCAGCGGCCAGCCGTCGACCGCCTACTCGCTGGGCGGCCTGCCGAAGTACAGCAACTGGGTGAACGATTGCTCGGTGCCGGAGTGGACCACGGTGAACCTGTCGTACTCGTACACGGGCTTCAAGAACTGGACCCTGTCGGCGAACATCCGCAACGTGTTCGATACCGCGGCACCTTACGATGCGTCGTACGGCATCGAAGGTTTCAACCCGCAGCTGCACAATGCGATGGGCCGCAACTTCCGCCTCACCGCCAGCTACAAGTTCTGATCGACCTGTAGCCTGAACGGAGCCGCCCCGCGCAAGCCGGGCGGCTTTTTTTCCGCCCGGTCCGGTGCGCGGGCGCCCGGGCTGCCTCATGTATGCTGGCACCATCCCTTTCCAGGAGCCGAGCATGGGAGACGACCCGATCCAGATTCTCGACGAAAAACTCCTCTCCGACGCTTACTTCCCGCTCAAGGAAGTGAAGTACGCGCAGCGCCGCGCCAGCGGGGAGCGGCAGGAGGAAACGCGCGAAGTCTATGCCAGCGACAGCGGCGTGACCGCCCTGCTCTACAACCGCGCCCGCCGCACCGTACTGCTGACGCGCCAGTTCCGCATCGGCGCGCGTTTGTCGGGCCACCAGGGCTTTCTCATCGAAACGGCCGCCGGCATGCTCGAAGGCGCCGACCCGAAGGAACGCATGCGCGCCGAGATCCGCGAGGAACTCGGCTACGCCGTCGACGACCTGCGCCACGTGATGACCCTCTTCGCCAGCCCCGGCACGCTGACCGAGCGCGTGCACTATTTCGTCGGCGAATACGAGCCTGGCCAGCGCTGCAGCGAAGGCGGCGGCAAGGAGGACGAAGGGGAGGACATCGACGTGCTCGAGATCGGCTTCGACGAGGCTTTCGCCATGCTCGCCCGCGGTGAGATCGAGGATGCCAAGACGGTGGTGCTGCTGCAGTATTTACAGTTGCAGGTGGCCGATCGTTCCGTTTGAATCGCTGTCGAGCGGCGCCGCATCTGTTCGTTGGCGTACCAAGTTCCGGCGGCCCCAGCGCGTACACTGTACGCTTCTGGGAAACGGATAATGCATGCTTGCCATTCTTGAACGGATCGACCCGCACAGCGACCGCATCGACCTGCTGGTCGAGCTGGTCGACAGCCTGCGTCCGCGCCGGCGCCTGCTGCGCGCTCCGGACGCCGGGCAGGCGCGCGATGCCGTCCGCACGCTCACCCAGCTGCTGCGCGGCAATCCCGAGCAGGCCTGGGCGCTGCGCAGCTACATCGTCACCCTGCTCGAGAAGCGCCGCCACACCAGCCTCTACAGCGAGATCGGCATCCTCTCCAACGACGGCTTCTTCACCGAACTCAAGCGCAGGATTTCCTACCGCGTGCTGCCGCCGGCGCTGGACGATCTCTACCTGTCGGACGCGCTCGACCAGGTGCTGTACAAGGATGACGACTACGAGTGGGTACGTTCGGTGCCGGACGCCGAATGGCTGGCGCTGTTCGACGTCGTTGCCGAAGCGCCGCCGCCCATGGACGCCGCGCCCGACCGCGCACGCGAGGTCACGGTACTGGGCATCCTCGACGCCATCCGCACCCTGTCCTGCCGCATCTGCGCGCTGGGACTGGAGCCGCGCCTGGTGCACAGCCATAGCCAGATCGAGGAATTCGATTCGCCTTTCCTGATGCAGAACATCGAGGTCAACCATTACCTCGACGAGTACGGACGCTTCCTGGAAGGCGCGCGCCCGCGCCCGGACGATCCCAGCCACCTGCTGGTGATGCTCGACCAGTGCGAAGAAGTGGTGGGCAGGATCCGGCGCAATGCGCTCTCCTTCGGTACCAGCGTCGCGCTGACCTATGTGCTGGTGGCCATTACCCAGAGTATCGACCGGCTGCGCAAACTCCTGTTCCTTGTCGACCTGAGCGAAGCGGGCCAGGAAAACAGCACGCCGCTGGCCTTGCCGGCGGCATCGGCCGTCCCAAGCACCCAGGCGGCTGAACCCGGCGCGCTGGTTGCCGCCGCAGCCACACCCCAGCCGCCGCGCCCGCTCACGGCGCGCCGCGCGGCCGCGCTGGCGCTGGCCCAGGAGCTGGTGGAAGCGCACAACACCAAATACCGCGTGCGCGGCCTGGTGCACGACAATATCGACCTGCTGGCACGCAACGTCACCGAGAACGCCAGCCGCACCGGCGAGCACTACATCGCCGAAAGCCGCGCCCAGCTGCGGCACATGTTCAAGGCGGCCTCCGGCGCAGGCTTCATCGTTGGCTTCATGGCCACTTTCAAGATACTGCTGTCGTATTTGCGCGCCGCGCCCCTGGTCGAGGCTTTCCTCTTCAGCATGAACTACTCGCTCGGCTTCATGCTCGTGCACATGCTGCACTGGACCATCGCCACCAAGCAGCCGGCGATGACGGCCCAGCGCATCGCCGCCGGGCTGCATAGCCGCGACGGCGGGCGCATCGACTTCGACAGCATGGCCGAGCTCGTCAACAAGGTATTCCGCACCCAGATCGTCGCCGTGCTCGGCAACGTGATCGTCGCCTTCCCGACGGCGCTGCTGATCGCCATCGGCTGGCAGCAAGCCACCGGTGCCCACCTGGTCACGCCCGACAAGGCGCGCCACCTGCTGCACGACATCGACCCGCTCGGCACGCCGGCGCTGTTCTACGCGGCGGTTGCCGGGTGTGGCTGTTCGTCGCCGGCCTGATTTCCGGCTACTACGACAACAAGGCCCTGTACACGCGCATGGGCCAGCGCGTGCGCCAGCTGCGCCCGATGTGCCGGCTGCTCGGGCCGGCGCGCTGCGCGCGGGTGTCGCAATACATCGAGGACAACCTGGGCGGCCTGATGGGTAACTTCTTCTTCGGCATCCTGCTCGGCACCACGGGCACGGTCGGCTACCTGCTCGGCTTGCCGCTCGACATCCGCCACGTCACCTTCTCGACGGCGAACTTCGCCACCGCCCTGGTGGGGCTCGACTACATGATCACGCCGCAGGAAGCCGCGAATGCCGCGCTCGGGGTGGGACTGATCGGCGCCGTCAACCTGCTGGTCAGCTTCAACCTGGCGCTGTGGGTAGCCCTGCGCGCCCGCAAGATCCGCTTCACGCGCAGCGTCCTGCTGCTGCGCGCACTCGGCCGGCGCTTCCTGCATGCGCCGCTCGACTTCTTCATCGGCCCGAAGGACGCCGACGTGTACGAGGCCGGTCCGGCCTCCTCAAGGGGAACGAAATGAACAAGAACCGCCTCCATACCTGGCTTGCCGCGCTGCTGCTCCTGTGCACGGTCGCGGCCTGCCGCACCCTGCCCGACGCCGGGACCCTGCCCGACACGCCCGCCAAGGCCAACCCGACGGTCGCCACCGCGCGCGGCACCCTGCCCAAGGCCCAGGCGGCGCAGTTGCTGGCGCGGCGCTGGGCGAACGCCACGCCCGACCTGAAGGGCCTGGCCGTGCTGGAGGAGCAGGCGACGGGGATTCCGCTCATCGCCGGCAACCGCGTCCAGTTGCTCTTCGACGGCCCGGCGACGATGCGCGAGATGATGGCGGCCGCGCGCGCCGCCACCCACAGCATCAACCTGGAAACCTATATTTTCGACCAGGACCCGATCGGCCTGCAGTTCGCCGAACTGCTGATGGAAAAGCGGCGCCAGGGCGTGATCGTCAACGTGATGTACGACAGCGTCGGCACCATCGGCACGCCCGACGCGTTTTTCGGGCGCATGCGTGAAGCCGGTATCAACATGCTCGCCTTCAATCCCGTGAACCCGGCCAAGGCCAAGGGCAACTGGTCGGTCAACAACCGCGACCACCGCAAGCTGATGGTGGTCGACGGCTCGGTTGCCTTCACCGGCGGCATCAACATCAGCAGCGACTATGCCAACAGCTCGCTGTTCCGCTCGCGCAGCAAGCCGGACAATGTCGACAAGGACAAGGTTGGCTGGCGCGATACCCACGTCAAGATCGAGGGCCCGGCTGTCGCTGCCCTGCAGTGGAGTTTCGTCAACAACTGGGTACGCCAGGAAGCGGGCGAATTGCCTCCGGGCGATTACTTCCCTCGCCTGGCGCCCGTCGGCGACAAGTTCGTGCGCGTGCTGGCGACCGAGCCGGACGGCCACTCCGAAATCTACAAGTCGCTCCTGGTGGCGATCAACGAGGCGAAGAAATCGGTGCATATCACCTCGGCCTATTTCGTGCCGGACCCGCAAATCGTCGATGCCCTGGTGGCGGCGGCCAAGCGCGGCGTGGACGTGAAACTGGTGCTGCCGGGGGTGTCGGACCATGGCCTGGTGATGCATGCGGGCCGCGCCTTCTACGAGCCGCTGCTGGCCGGCGGCGTGCGCATCTTCCAGCTGCAGGTGGCGGTGCTGCATGCCAAGACCGCGGTGATCGACGAAGCCTGGTCGACCATCGGCTCGGCCAATATCGACCGCCGCAGCTTCATCCATAACTATGAATTGAACGTGGTGGTGATCGACCCCGCTTTCGGGCGCGACATGGAGGCCGCCTTCATTGAAGACTTGCGCGACTCGAAGGAGGTCACGCGCGAGGCCTGGCGCAGCCGGCCCTGGTCGGACCGCGTCAAGGAATGGATGGCCCGATTGACCGAGTACTGGATCTAGTGGGCAAAGGGCCAGGCGGCACGCGTCCGGCCCGCGTTGCTCAGATGCCGGCGGCGAGCATGCCTTCCGAGGCCGGCGACCATACATTTCCGCTGCGCAGGAATTTCTCGGTGACGATCACGCGGAAGGTGTTTGTCAGCATGTCCCAGCCATAGCGGTCCACTTCCACCCGCTCGTGCTCGACACGCAGCACGTTGAAGGAGTTGACTTCGCCGCGGCCCCGCGTCGACGTCGCCGTCCCCGCCTGCACCACCAGCGCCGCATAGGCATCGATCCGGTAGCGCATTGCCGTGCTGGCCGCATGGCTGACGTGCATGTGCCCGGCCAGCAGCACGTCCACGCCGCACTCGGCGAACACTTCCATCGCCATCGGCGCGCGGTCGACCAGGTCGTCCTCCTCGAAGCTGGTCGGCAGGTCGAAGGGATGGTGGGTGACGACGATGCGCGTGAGCTTCGGGTCCAGGCCATCGAGCTGCTCGCGGATCTTCGCCACCTGCTCCTTGTTGACGCGGCCATCCTTGATCGTCAGCGAACGCGCGGTGTTCACGCCGACCACGGCAATTTCGTCGTCGACATAGACCGGGTCGAGGTCGTCCGTGATGTAGCGCTTGTAGCGTGCCAGCGGTTTGACGAAACGGCGGAACACGTTGTAGAGCGAGATGTCGTGATTACCGGGCACCACGATCTGCGGCCCGGGCAAGGTGTCGAGGAAGGCACGCGCCTCTTCGAACTGCTCGCTGCGCGCGCGCTGGGTCAGGTCGCCCGACACCACCACGACGTCGGGAGCGATGCTGTGGACCAGGTCGCGCAAGGGCCCCAGCAGGGCTTCGTCGACGCGGCCGAAATGCAGGTCGGACAGGTGGATGAGTGTGCGCATTCAGGATTCCTCGTTGTCGATTGAATGGGGAGTGGTGCCGGCCGCGCGGGTGCGACGGGCGCGCCGGCGGCGCAGTGTCGCCGTCGCGGTGACGCATACCGCCAGCCAGGCGCAGCCCTCGAGGGTGGCCGCGAGCACGTCGGTCAGGTAATGGGCCCCAGGTAGAGGCGGGAGCCGGCCACCAGTGCCACCATCGCACAGGCCGCCAGCACGATCGCCATCTGGCGCGCGCGCCCGTGCACGTGGCGCACCGGGTAGCAGGCCAGGAAGCCATACAGCAGGGTGGCCGCCACCGTGTGGCCGCTGGGAAAACTGTAGGTGTCGAGACTGACGATGGGCTCGAGGAAATGCGGCCGCGCGCGCTCGAAGGTGTGCTTCATCGCCACGTTCAGCAGCATGCCCCCGGCACTGCGGCGACCAGGGCCGGTACCCAGTGGCGCGCCCCGCGCCGCACCAGCCACCAGCCGGCAAGCGCCGTCAGGCCCAGCATGCCCGGGGTGCTGTGCAATTGGGTGAGCGCCAGCATGGCAGTTCTCAGCAGCGGGTTGTCGTGTGCGTGCGCGTGCAGCCAGTTCGCCAGCTGCACGTCCACCAGCGTGATCGGCGCGCCCGCCACCACCGCCCCGGCAAGGCGGGCGAAGCCGGTCATGGCCAGGAGCAGCGCCAGCACGCCGAGCGTCAGGTGCAGCCCGAACGCTTCGGCCGGCGAGAAACGCGCGGCGGCAAAGCGGTGCAGGCGTGCAAAGGGCGAGCTGTCGGTGTGGGAGCTGTCCATGCGGATCAATTGGGGCTCGATGGCAAAAAAACTACACTTAAAAAATTTTACTGGTGTTTTGTACAGTAGCTGTGGATTTATACAGTAGTTGTGCTATCCTGTTTTCACTGACAACACAATTCAAACAAAGGGATCCGTCAATGACCACTCTGAACAATGCCTTCGGCCTGGAATACGCTCCTGCACCTTTCCTCATGCGCTTTGGCCGCCGTGAAATCCTGATCACCCGCGATTTCCGCAAGCGTTTTTATCCGATCAACCCGATCATCGAGTGCGATACCGGTGTCGAAGCAGGTCACGTGGAAGTACTGCTCTTCGGCCGCTGGCTTCTCATCCTGTCCAAAGCCCACTGAGGCCTGGCGCTCGATGAGCCTGCTGCGCACCGGGTACGTGGCCGCGGGTGCCCTGCCCGCGACGCGGCTTGTGCATGAGCGCCCCGCGTGTCTCCCACGGCCCTGATCGGCCGGGGTGATCCGCCGGCCCGCTTCACGCCACGTTCGCTGCAGTTTCTCGCGCCCTTCCATGCCTGGCCCGAAGGCGGTAGTTCACGGTCGACCGGTCTTCCCTGCACCAGCATTTCTCCCGAGCCCACCTATTCGTGGGCTTTTGTTTTTGGGTCTGCCGCTTCTGCATGGGCGTCTGACTGCATGCCCTGCCGCAAGCTCTACCCACATGCCTGCCGCATGCCTTTCCGCATGCCTTCCCATGCGGCAGCGTCCGGCATGCGTTGAAAATCGCATATCGATAACTGAATTCATTCGTTCTCTTCCGGAGGGCCGGGCCATAAGCTGGCGCTAACTCCCCCCAACTCATCCGGAAGAAACACCATGTTGAAAAAAATCGCCCATTCGCTCGCCGCCGCCGCGTTGCTGGCCCATGCAGGCGCCTTCGCAGCCGACATCACCCTGCTGAACGTTTCCTACGACCCGACGCGCGAGCTCTACCAGGACGTCGACGCCGCCTTCACCAAGCAGTGGAAAGCCAGGACGGGCGACAACCTCACGATTCGCCAGTCGCATGGCGGCTCGGGCAAGCAGGCGCGCGCGGTGATCGATGGCCTGTCGGCCGACGTCGTCACGCTGGCCCTGGCCTACGATATCGATGCTATCAGTGAACGCGGCCTTATCGCGCACAACTGGCAGGACCGCCTGAAGTCGCGCAGCGCCCCCTACACCTCGACCATCGTCTTCCTGGTGCGCAAGGGCAACCCGAAAGGCATCCGCGACTGGGGCGACCTGGTCAAGCCTGGCGTGTCCGTGATCACCCCGAACCCGAAGACCTCGGGCGGCGCGCGCTGGAACCATCTTGCAGCCTGGGGTTATGCCCTGCGCCAGCCCGGCGGCAACGAAGCGAGCGCGCGCGACTTCATCGCGCGCCTGTACAAAAACGTGCCGGTGCTCGATTCGGGCGCGCGCGGCGCCACCACGACGTTTGTCGAACGCGGTATCGGCGACGTGCTGCTGGCCTGGGAAAACGAAGCCCTGCTGGCGCTGCGCGAACTCGGCCCGGGCAAGTTCGAGATCGTCGCACCGTCCGTCAGCATCCTGGCCGAGCCGCCGGTTGCCGTGGTCGACAAGGTCGTCGACAAGCGCGGCACCCGCCAGGTGGCGCAGGCTTACCTCGAGTACCTGTACAGCGACGAAGGCCAGGACATCATCGCGAAGAACTACTACCGCCCGACGGTCGAGAAATTCTCGCGCAAGTATGCTCCGCAGTTCCCGAACATCAAGTTGTTCACGCTGGACCAGGTTGCCGGCAACTGGACGCAAGCCCAGAAAGCCCACTTCGCCGATGGCGGCGTGTTCGACCAGATTTACCAGCCCGGCAAAAAATGACTTGAAATCGCGCAGATGGCCACGACAGTGTTAGTTCGCTAAGACTGTACGGCCGGGCCCGAGGAGCTGTACGGCCCCTCGGGTTTTCGTCCGTCATCTCCCATCGTGGCTGCCTGCCGGGCGCAGCGAACTTGCGCCCGCCAAGCGGTCCTTCCCGTATCGATCAGATAAAGGAAACCGTCATGTCAGTGAAACTTCGCAAGATCAACGAACAGGTGATCGTCATCACCGGTGCCACCAGCGGCATTGGCCTCACCACCGCGCGCATGGCCGCCGAGGCCGGCGCCAAACTGGTATTGGTAGCCCGCAACGGCGACGCCCTCGACCAGCTTGCAAGCGAACTGCGCCGCCACGGCAGCCAGGTCGCCACGGTCGCTGCCGACGTCGGCAATGCCGGCGACATCGAACGCGTCGGCCAGACGGCGCTCGAGCGCTTCGGCCGCATCGACACCTGGGTCAACAATGCCGGCGTGGGCACCTTCGGCCGCCTGGAAGAAGTGGCGCTGGAAGACCACATGCGCCTGTTCCAGACCAATTTCTGGGGCGTCGTCAATGGATCGCTGGAAGCGGTGAAGCGCATGAAGGGGCGCGGCGGCGGTGCCCTCATCAATGTCGGCAGCGAAGTGTCGGACCGCGCGGCGCCGCTGCAGGGCATGTACTCGGCGTCCAAGCACGCGGTGAAAGCCTTCACCGACTCGCTGCGCATGGAGCTGGAAAAGGAAGCGGCGCCGATCTCGGTGACCCTGGTCAAGCCGGCCGGCATCGACACCCTGTTCGCCGTGCACGCCAAGAACTACATGGACAAGGAAGCGGCCCTGCCACCTCCGGTGTATGCGCCGGAAGTGGTCGCCAAGGCCATCCTGTATTGCGCCCAGCATCCGAAACGCGACATTTTCGTCGGCGGCGCGTCCAAGATGATCTCGGCCGGCAACGCCTACATGCCGCGCATGCTCGACAAATTCATGAACGCATCGATGTGGCGCCAGCAAAAGTCGAAGTTCGACAAGCTGCCCGGCCGGCCCGACGCCCTGCACGCGCCCGACCCGGCCCAGACCCTGCGCGAACGCCAGGGCATGACCGAGCGCCACGTGTTCGAGCGCTCGGCCTATACGGCCACCGCCCTGCGCTCAAAGCCCTTGATGGCCATCCTGCTGGGTGGGGGCGCCTTGCTGGCGGCCTGGGGCCTGGCGCGCCCCGCAACAGGTCGGCGCCAGGCGCTGGCCGATTTAACGGGAACCGGACTCGCCCGTCGGCGGTTTGCTCGCTAGGAAGTCGGTATCTTCTTCCGTCAGCGGCAGGTCGGGAATCGATACCACCTGGTCGGTATCGATGTCGGCACCATCCTTGACGATGGTGTCGCGCCCCGCCGCGGCGCGTTCGCCGGTGCCGCCGACATCGCTGTCACCCGAGAAATTGGCGTCGCCGACGTCCGGGCCGGCGGTGTCGCCGGCGAAGCTCGCTTCCTGGTCTTCGTTGGTGCCGCCGTCGAGATGGACCAACTGGTCGTCATCGAGGTTGGCCGCGAAGCCGGGGCCGCCCATCACATCGCTGCCGGTGTCGGACAAATCGCTGGGACCGAGGGCGTCGGTGCCGTGGCCCTTGCCCAGGCTACGGTCTGGGCCTTCCGGAAAGTTGTCCGGATCAAGAGTGCTGCTGCCAGTCATGATGCCTCCGTGAAGATGGTGAATGAAGATAATGGAATAGGTTCAGGCTACCGAAATTTCCCAGCCGGCGTCGCAGCGCACGCCTCCGATCAGCCAATTCGGGCTCGAGCATTCGGCAAAGCTTCAGGGGCCTCGAGTGCGCGGCTCTCGAGGGCCTTGAAAGCTTTGCCGGATGCTCATCAGAAAGCGTGGCGCATGCCGACGTTGAAGGCGGAGTTTCCGTTGCCGCGCGAGCTGGCATTGCCGACCGTATAGCCGGCGCCGTTGCGGTTGCGGATGTGCGAATAGGCGGCATAGAAATCGGTGCGCCGCGATACCGCGTGGCTGGCGCCGATGGCCATCTGGTTGGCGTCCTGGTTGGCCAGGTCGCGGTCGTCCTTCTGGATGTACGAGGTCAGGAGGGTCGTACGCTGCGAGACCGGGACCGCCAGCCCGACGAGCACGTCGCGGCTGTTGTTCGATGGCGTGCGAGCCAGGCCGGCACTGTAGGGATTGTCGGGGTTGAACAGGGGCGAGCTGGCCCAGCCGCGGCTCAGGCTGTAGGCGGCGTAGGCCGTTCCCCAGCCCAGGCGCAGGTTGGCGGCCAGGATCGAATTCCTGGCGGCGGTGTCGTTGCTGGTCTTGCTGTTGAACTGGACGCGCACGGCGTTCAGGTTCTGGTGGGCGGCGCGCAGGGTCAGCGGACCGTGCTCGAAGCCGACCGTCATGCCCCAGGCCCGCCCGGCCGGCGAGGTATCGACTTTTTCCCTGAAGGCATAGGACGCGCCGGCCGAGATGCCGCGCGCCAGGGCGCCGTAGTACTGGATGCTGTTGTCGACGCGCTGCCCACCACCGATCAGGTTGCCCGCGCTGCCGGCCATGCCGCCCTTGAACGGGTCGGCCACGTTGGTCAGGGCAAGGTACTGGAGGTTGTACTGGCGACCGATCGTGATTGCCCCGAATTCGCCGGCAGAACCGACCCAGACCTGGCGTCCGAAGGGACGCTCGCCCTGGTCGGCGCGCCCGGTGTCGGCACGCACCACGGTTTCGGCCGCGAAGATCGCCGTCGCACCGCCACCCACCGGCTCGCTGCCGTGGATGCCGATATGCGATTCGGAGGCGACGCCGCCACCGACCCTGGTAGCGCAGTTTCCCGCACAGCCGCCCTGCCCGACCACGCCGGCATCGATTACGCCATACGTGGTGACACCGCTCTGGGCGCACGCGACGGCGGCGCTTCCTCCCAACACTGCGAATGTGATTAACGACTTGAGCATCGGCGTATCCTCTTTACGCCTCTACCTTACCCCTCTCAAGCGAGTTCATCTGTCGAATATCACACATACGGCTGACCAGTTCCGCTCGTCTTGACGTAGGCGGACTCCGACAATCTTGTCGTCCATGCCAGCTACCTTGCCTCCGACGCAACAACCACGCGGTCCCTGCCCTGCCGTTTGGCAGCTTAGGTGGGGCATTATACATTTCCCATGGGCAAACAGAAGGGCTTCGCAAACCAGGCGCCGTCTGTTTGTTACGCTGCAACATTTCGGAATTAACAAAAGCCCCGACCAGCAGGACTGTTGCCTTCAGTGGGCGGCGTTACCCTGGGGACATCGACCGACATGGGCGCGGAACCGACCAGGTGCGCGTAGAACCGCATGCGGGTCCGCCGGGCTGGGCAGCTGCCCAGGCCTTATCCGCAAGCACACGTTTCCCCGGCTATTTCTGCACGATCTTGCGAATCGTATTGTTGTCGCCGACGTAGATGGTTCCCTCCTTGTCGACGACGATCGAGTCCAGCCGGCTGAACCTGGCCGCCGCGCCCATGCCGTCGGCGAATCCTTTTACGCCCGCCAGTCCGGCAATCGTCCGCACCTCACGATTCGGCGTGATCTTGCGAATGGTATGGTTGTCGATGACGTACAGGTTATTCTGGCCGTCGATAGCCAGCCCCTGCGGGTAATAGAACCGTGCAGCGTCTGCGGTTCCATCGACAACTGCCGAGTGATAACCTGGTGCCGTACCCGAGCGCCCCACCTTGCCGGCAAAGGTGCTGACGACCCCATCCGGACTGATTTTACGGATGACCAGATTCGCCGCATCGGTGACAAACACATTCCCTTCGGTATCGACCACGATGCCACTCGGGCTCTGGAAACGTGCAACAGGTCCGGGGCCATCGAAATGGTAGCGTGGCGCGAACGAGGCAGTCGTACCGGCGAAGACCGTCGCGCTGACCGGGGAAACCGTGATCCTGTCGATCTGGTCGCCATCGATGCCATAGACGTTGCCGAAACCATCGGCGACGATCCTGCCAAGTCCTGGAGCGCCATATACTTCAGCGTAAATCGTCGTCACATTGCCGGACGTGTCACGCCGCGTCAGCCCTTCGACCGACCCGCCGGGCCGCCGCTTGGCAGTGTACATATTTCCTGCTGGATCGAAGGTGAACGCCGGATAAGCCAAGGTGTCGTTTGCGTTGTTTTCTCTCGTTATCGTCGAGACCACGCCGGTCTTCGACACCTTGCGCAAAGCATGCGTGGGATAGCCCTCGGCGAGCAGGAGATATCCGTCCGGGTCCATGGCACGCATGGTGTCGCTCCATATACGAGCGAACTCTCCTGTGCCATCCACAGAACCCCCTTCGCCGAGTTTGCCGGCAAGCGTCGTCACGGTCCCCGTCTCGGCAAAGACCATCGGCGGCGGCGTCACGCTGACGGTCCTGGTGCCGATCGAAGGAATCAGCTTTCGTATCGTATGGTTGCCGCAGTCGGTCACATACAGGGCGCCCGCCTTGTCGGCAACGATACCGTAGGGATCGCTGAAGCTGGCCGCGGCGCCATATCCGTCGGCAGCGCCCGTTGCCAGGGCGGTACCGGCCACCGTGCTGACGACGCCATCGGGCGTGATCATGCGAATTGTGCGGTTTCCGTTATCGACGACGTACAGGTTGCCGCCCGGCCCGATCGTCACGCCAGCGGGATGGCTGAACCTGGCGGTAGCCGCGCTACCGTCGGAGGCACCTTCTACCCCGGCCGCGCCGGCGACCGTCGTCACCACCTCTGCCGGCGTGATCTTGCGAATCGTATGGTTCCCTTCGTCGGAGACGAACACATTCCCGTCCGGGTCGATCGCCACGCCAAATGGCAGCTTGAAGCGTGCCGCAGCACCGGTGCCATCGGCTGAACCTTCCACTTTCTCGCCGCCGGCGAATACGCTCGCAGCACCCCCGGGACTGAATTTGTAGATGGCATGCGTGCCCCGGCCGACCACATAGGTATTGCCTGCCCCATCGATGGCGACGCCAACCGGCAAGACCGTGGCGCCGCCCCACTCCCGTACGGCGGTGGACGACAGCGCGCCCGACGGACTGATCTGGAAAATCTTGTCGGTACGTGTGCTGGCGACGTACAGGTTGCCGGATGCATCGCGTGCAATACCGCCGGGCGAGTCCAGGGGATTGGCCAGCGTACTCACGATGCCCGCTGGCGAAATCTTCCTTACCGATTCGCCCTGGGCATCGGTGACATACACGTTGTCGGCATCGTCAAGCGCGACCCCGAAAGGGCAAGCGAAGGTCGCATCGGTCAGCTTGCCGTCGCCTTCGCCTTGCGAACCGGGGTAGCCCGCGAAGGTGGTCACCGCCATTCCGCTCTGGACCACGCTTGCGCTCGCGGGATTGCACAGGATCTCGATACCGCGCACGTCCGCCGCGGCGACGGTTCCGCTCGCGCCGCCTACCGTGCAGACCTGGCCCGGCGGGCTTGCACCGAGCGAAACCTGATAGCTGCCTCCAGCAACGAGCTTCTGGGGGAAGGTGAAGTCGCCGTCCGCGGTACCGTCGTGGACGCGCCAGTGCCGCTCTGAATCGTCAGGCTGGCGTTGGCAGCCAGGCCCCTAACCGAGCCGCCGACCGAGAACGTTGGAAGCGGTGGAGACGGCGGGCCCTCACCCCCCTTCCCCGGGGCCGGAGTGTCGGCGCCGCCGCCTCCGCATCCGGAGAGAGCAAACATCACTACGACTGCCGGCAACAACTTGAGCATGGATATCCTTGGGAATCAGGAACGGACACACTTCCTCCCCCTGCTGCTCAGCGGCAAAGGAAATATCGACCGTCAACAAAAATTGCCAAGATTATATGCAAAATATTTCCAATACACATCGTTTTGCTAACCCGCCCCTCCCGCAGCCTTCCATGAAAGCAGGTTTTCGCTTTCGCGTGCTCCAGGCGCACAAAAGCCCCGGCCTGCGGGGCTTTTGCGGGAAGCTCAGTTCCTCATTTTCGGCGCGGCCACCCGGCGCGACGGCGCGCAGCCAGCGCCAGCGCACCGCCCAGAATCAGCGCCAGCGAAGCCGGCTCCGGTACCTCGGACGGTGTGCCGCGCACGACCACGCCGAGCGAGGCGCCGCCGACCTCGATCGATGCCAGGGTCGAGTCGATGAACAGCAGGTCCGACAGCGTGAACAGGGCCGCGCCCGCCCCCTGCCGGCAAACACGAAGTTCAGCAGGTTGCCGCCGCCGTTCGCGCCGCCGATCGCTCCGATGAGCGCGGCGCCGGAAAAGGCGACCGAGCCGGCGCCGTCGTCGACGCCTGGAACGAAGAAGCTCGTGCCCGCGCTGCCCAGGAAGCCTCCTTCGCTGACGGAGACGAAGCGGATCTTCGCGGGATCGTAGTTGATGGTCACGTTATAGCCGAACAGGTCGGCGATGTCGGCGACATCGAGGGCGATGCTGAACTCGGCGCCCTGCTCCACGCTGGTGCTATCGGTGGTCAAGGTCAGGATCGGCACGGCCTGCGCGGGGTGCGATGCCAGGAGCAGCAGCGACAGCGCCAGTAACAGCAGTTTGGTGAATGCTTTCATGATGGTTCCTTTCGTGAAGCTTATTTGCACACGGTGCCCGCCGGGATCAGGCGGGTGATGATGGCGAGGTCGCGCACGTCGATCACGCCGTTGACGTCCAGGTCCACGTTCGGATTGAACTTGCCGGAGCCCGGGCGCGAGCCGAAGGAGGCGCGCACGATGCCGAGGTCGTCGCAATCGACGCGGCCGTCGCGGTTGACATCGCCCACCAGTGGCGGCGCGATCACGCTGCTCGACAGGCTGGCGTAGTTGCGCGCATCCGGGTTGCTCGCATCCTCGGCGCTGAAGGTCAGGGTGGAGACCGTGCCCACCGGGGTGCCTGCCGGCGGCGTCATGCGCACCGTCACCAGCGCGCTGCCGCCCGTCGGGATGGTCGCGGTCTGCGGCGCCAGGCCGCTGACGAAGCGTTTGTCGTCGATGGCGCTGAAGCGGAAGGTCGCGGCCGGGCCGTCGTTCCTGACCGAGAAGATGTAGGTCGTGACCTGGCCCTGCGGCAGGCCGACGGCGGTTGGCGCGCTGACCGATACCGTCTGCGGATTGACGACGTTGCCGACCACGCGCTGGTAGGCGTTGCGGTTGTTGTCCTGGCCGAGCGCATACACCTTGAAGGGACCCGTGGGGATCGTGACCTGCCCGGTCTCCGAGGTCGGGTCGGCGGCGTCGTTGTTGCTCAGGTCGAAGCGGGCCAGCACGCTTCCCTCGGGGCTGCGGAACTCGTACGACTTGGTCACCGCGAACCTGCCGACGTTGGCCAGCGCATATACCTGCTTGCCGGGTGCGGGCGAACCCGTCAGCGGGAAAGCGCCGCTGTGGCCCGGACGTCCGCCCGGCTCGACGAACTGGAACTGCGAGAACGCGAAGTCGCTCTCGCCGTTGACAAGGATCGAGAAGGTGTCGGAACCACTGACGGTGATCGACCAGACCCCGCGCTGCGGCGTGGTGATGGCATAGGCAGTGGTGTTGCTGAGCGGGATTTCGGTGGCGCCTGGCGTCGTCGGTGTCAGCGTCGAGCCGTCCGGGCGCCTGACCACGACCGTGCCGGGCGCCGTGCGCGCCACCGACAGGTTCATGCGGCTGATATGGCTGTCGACCGGGAACTGGTAGGTGCGCGGCGTGGGTGTGAGCGTGCCGGAAATCGTCAGGATGTCGACGGTGTCGGTGCGCGAGAAGGCATCCGCCAGGCGCGAGACCTGGGCCGCTTCCGGACGGTTCAGGATGAACACCTGGCCGCCGGTGTTGCGCGCCAGCGCGAAATACACGGGGTCGTAGGGCGAGCAGTTGCCGAACAGGGCGAAGAACAGGCGCGACTTCTTGGTACTGGCCAGGTCGAGCACCGAACCGTAGGTCGAGAAATCCTTGGCACTGGCGTCGGTGAACAGGTAGACCTGCGCACCCTTGTCGGCCGCGGCCACCGCATTGTAGGCACCGGCCATCGACAGCTCGGGGCAGTCGCCGCCGCCGCTGGCGAACAATCCGGCCAGGGCGCTCTTGAAGGCTGCCGGGTTCTCGGTCACGATCGCGGTGGGCACGCCCGGATCGTTGAACGGCGCCAGCACGTACTGGCTGGCTTCTTCCGGTGTGTTCGCACGCGAGTCGATGATCACGTTGACCTGGCTCTTCACACCCTCGATGACCGAGCCCATGCTGCCGGTCGTATCGATGGCGAACGCAAACGGCGCGCCGATGCCGAGGAAGGACTTGAACTGGCGCAGCGTGACCTTCGCCTTCATCTGGCGCAGCAGGTCGGCGGTGGCTTGCGCCGCCAGGGCTGCCGCTTCCGGATGGCGGTCGCTGTGCGGCGAGTCGAAGAGGCCGTTGCCGGTGGTGCCGAGGCAAGCCGCCATGTCCTTGTTGATGCCGCCGACACCCGGCGACTTGTCGAAGAAGCCGCCGTGGCGGCACTTGCCGGGCGGACGATCACGGTTCTGGCCGCCGTAGTAGCCGCTGGTCAGCAGCGGCGTGATCAGGTTGTTGCGCATGCAGGCGCCGGTGGGCGACTCGATGCAGGTGGGCGCATTGGTGGTGTCGCCGTTGAAGGTGCTCGGCGAGATGCCGGTTACCCGTCCCGGCCGGCCCATCTGCGGATGCAGGCTGTTGTTGCCGAGTTCGATCCAGTTACTGTGCGAATAAAAATCCTGGAGCGTGTGCAGCGCCGCGCCGAAGTTCTTGCGCGCGTCGTCGAGGTTATTCGCCTGCACCGAGCGCACCGCCGAATCGAAGGCGGCAACCACCACCTCGTTGCAGCGGTTGATGTTCTCGGCATCGCAATGGTGGGCGGTCGAAGTCTCGAAGGTCTTGTCGACCTGGGCATTGGCCTCGAGCATGGTATCGCGCGCCTGCTCCATCGTGCGCGACACCGAGGTGATGCCCAGCTCCCCGTAGATGGTCGTCAAGCCGGTCTTGGTAATGGCCGCGTGCGACTCGCCGGGCGTGATCGCCCCCAGCCCCACCGACGGGACAAAGGCGTACGAGCTGCCGACCGCGCCCAGCGCGGCGACGAGCGCCGCCGTGCGAAGCGCGGAGTTGAATTTGCGTGACATGAACCCTCCCTTGTTTTGGACAAAACAGCGTGGACGGACTGCTACTGCGCACGGGTTGTCGAAACCCTTTCGGCCTCGATACCGATTCTTATCTGGTTGAGCGTGAAGCGCCCCGGGATGCGCGCATCGAGCATGGCCGCGGCGATGCAAGGCAGGGCCTGCGGGCCGAACAGTCCAAGCACGCCGACGGCGACGCGCTGGCGTGCGTTCGGTTCCTCGGCTTGCGCCAGTTCGTAGACCATGTAGGGAATGTCCTGCGCGGACATCCTGCTCTTCGCCGCGACCAGGTCGTCGTGGGTGGCATGGAAGCTGGGAAGGATGCGGTGCACGGTGCCGCCAAAACGCAGGCTCTGGCGGTAGATCTTGTCGAGACGCTTGAAGCTGGGATCGTCGGGCCGGATGGCCTGGAGGCGGGCGCTGCAGGCGGCTTGTTCAGGAGGAATGGCGGCCTGTGCCGCGCTGAAGCACAGCGACGCGCACAGAAGCAGGATCACTCTGGAGAACGAAGCGGGGCGCTGGTTCATGAGGATGTGTGCGCTGGGCGCATTGTTTTGTAGGCAATGTGGCTAAGGTAGCATCAAAATTAGCGCAATGTAAATACACCAATGCATGTATTGAGGGCAATAGATCTACGTCAATAGCAGAATAGCGGGCGGCCCAGGTGCGGGCGCGGATTGCGGACGAGCCGTCGTCCCTCTGCAAGCCGCCAAGCCTGGACAGCCCGAGAGCGAGCCGGCCTGGAGGGCTGCATTGCAGTGTGCGGGCTCAGGCGCGGATCATGTCGCCCTTCGGATAGAAGCACTGGTACAGGTCGTTCGGCGTCACGCGGTGCATTTCGTCCGGATCGAGCAGCGTCACGCCGCCGGCCATCACGGTCGCAAACACGAGTTCGCTGCACCACCATTTGCTGTCGTCGTTCCAGTTATCGGACGTGAGCAGCGGCAGCGCGAAGGCCCCGCCGAAATCGTAGGGCTTGCCGTTCTGGGCCTCGGCAAAGGCGATTGCCGCATCGATGTCGGGCACCTCGACCTGCATGTCGCGATAGCGCACCACGCCCTGCATGATTTCCGCGACCGCACCCCCGCGGCAGCCATGGGTCATCGAGGCTTCGTAAGCGCGTTCGCCGATGATGGTCACCACATGGCTGAAGAAGCGCGAGCCGGTAAAGGTGGCGATCAAGAGGCTCATCGGGTTATAAGGCCAACGCGAGGTAAAACGCAGTGTGACGGTGCCTGGTCGTTTCATCGGAGCTCCCCCCTTTTTCTTGATTGTTATTGAGTTAGCGCAATCATACCGACAAGCAATTTCGGTGGGAAGCTAGCAGTTACGTTGGGTCGGCGGCGCGCGGCGCTGCCGGATTGATCCAGGAGTCGGCCGGCACGGAGGCGCCGCAGCCGAAACGGGTCTGGATTTGTCCAATACCGGTGCGAGTGCCATCGAGCCGCGCGTCATGGACAAAGACTCGCCGAAAGACCATTCGAGGAGAACGTCATGGAGATCGTGGCACGGGTATGCAGTTCGCCAACCACCCATGAGGTGACGGTCGGCAGCGATGGGGCCAGCCGCCCCTTTCCTGTACCAGGCAAGACGGGTGGTGGCGGATCGGCGCTCAATGGCGGCGAATTCCTGATGCTGGCGCTCGCTACATGTTATTGCAATGACCTGTATCGGGAAGCCAGGCGACTAGGGATTCCCATCGACGTGGTCGAGGTCACGGCCACTGCCGAGTTCCCCGGAATCGGCCTGGCGGCCACCAACATCCGCTACCACGCGACCGTTCGCACATCCGCTCCCGCCGCCGGCATCGCGCGTCTCCTGAGCGAGACCGATGCGGTGGCCGAGGTGCACAACACGCTGCGTGCCGGGGTAGCGGTGACAATGGCCTGGCAGTTACCCGAGTGAGTGAGTGAGTGAGTGAGAAAGGGTGAAGCCAGGCCGCGCTGAGACCGTAGAAAAAAGCCCCACGTCGTGGGGCTCTTGTTCGGCATGCTGGCGGAAGCGGTGAGATTCGAACTCACGAACGGGTTCCCCCGTCGGCAGTTTTCAAGACTGCTGCCTTCAACCACTCGGCCACGCTTCCTTTGAGGAACCGGCATTATACATAAATCACTCTGCGGGGGGGGGCAGTGGTGGTGGAAGTAGAAGCGCCGGCCAAGATAGTGCGGTCAGGGCGGAGCGGGCGCGATAGATCATCGTCAGCCTATCACCGCGTGGACGGGGAACCCGCCTCGCCGACCGCGTCCACCCTACGCATCACACCAGCAGCCAGTTCTCCCGCAGCCCCTGCTCGAAGCGCCCTGCCGGCAGCGGCGCCGCGTACAGGTAGCCCTGCACCTCGTCGCAGCCCGAGTCGCGCAGGAAGGACAACTGCTCGAGCGTCTCCACACCTTCGGCGATCACGCGGTGGCCGAGCTGGCGGCCGATGCTGATGATGGTGCTGGCGATCGCGCAGTCGCTCGCGTCAAGCGGGATGCCGGTCGTGAAGGAGCGGTCGATCTTCAGGGTCTGGATCGGGAAGCGCTTCAGGTAGGACAGGCTCGAGTAGCCGGTGCCGAAGTCGTCCAGCGAGAGCGCGACGCCGAGCGCGTTGATGCGGTCCATGATGCCGATCACGCGGTCGATGTCGTGCATCAGGGTGCTTTCGGTGATCTCGAGTTCGAGCCAGCACGGGTCGAGCCCGTGGCGCGCGAGCGTGTCGGCGACGCGGTCGGGCAGCGATTCGGTGAATTCGCGCGCCGAGACGTTCACCGCCAGGCGCAGCGGCGGCAAGCCCGCGCGCTGCCAGCTGGCCGCCTGGGCGCAGGCCTGCTCCAGCACCCATTCGCCCACCTGCACGATCAGGCCGGTGGTCTCGGCCATCGGAATGAATTCGCCCGGGGGTACCAGGCCGCGCTCGGGGTGCAGCCAGCGCACCAGCGCTTCGGCGCCGACGATGCGGTCGCTGCCGATCTCGAACTTGGGCTGGTAATACAGTAGCAGCTCGTCGTGGCCGAGCGCGTGGCGCAGGCCTGATTCGATGCGCATGCGCTCGTGCATGCCCTTGTTCATGTCGAGGCTGTAGAAGGCGACGCTGTGGTCGGGGTTGGCGTGGCCTTCCTTGGCGCGCGCCATGGCGATGTCGGCCATGCGCAGCAAGGTATCGGCATCCATGCCGTTTTGGGGATAGACGCTGATGCCGACGCTGGCGCCCACGCGCAGGTCGTGACCTTCGATCAGGAAGGGCGCGTCCAGTGCCGCCTGCAGTTTGCGCGCGACGGTGGTCGCTTCGAAATGCTGGCGCACGTCGAACAGGCCGACCGCGAATTCGTCGCCCGACAAATGCGCGACCACGTCTTCCTCGCGCAGCGCCTGGCGAAAGCGCGCGGCCACCTGGCGCAGCAATTCGTCGCCGATACTGCGTCCGAGGGTGTCGTTGACCAGCTTGAAGCGGTTCAGGTCGATGAAGAGCAGGCAGCCGGACAGCTCGTTGCGCTGCGCGACCGTCAGGGCCTGGTCGACCAGGCGCGCGAACAGCGAACGGTTCGGCAGCCCGGTCAATTCGTTGTAATAAGCCAGATGGTACAGGCGCTCTTCGGCCAGCTTGCGCTCGGTGATGTCGGTGAGGTAGGCGATCAGGCCGACCGGGCGCTCGTCGAGGTCGCGCAGCGGCGACAGCGACAGGCTGGCCCAGAACACCTCTCCCGATTTCTTACGGCGCCGCACTTCCATCATGCGTCCGCCCTCTTCCGCGAACGCGTCGGGCAGCGCGCTGGCTTCCTCGTCCTGGTCGGCGTAGAGGAACAGGATGTTGCGGCCCACCGCTTCCAGCGCCGAATAGCCGAACAGCTCCTCGGCGCCGCGGTTCCAACCCGTGATATAGCCCATCTGGTCGAGCGTCAGGACCGATTCGTGGATCTGCTCGAGGATCTGCGTCTGGCGCGCCGCCTGCGCTTCGAGGCCGGCATAGGCGTGGGTAGCGCGCTGGGCCAGCGAATGGACTTGCAGCAGCGTGCCGGTGAGCGCTCCCAGCGCGGCCAGGTGGCGGCGGTCCTCCGCGCTGTAGTCGGTGCGTCCGCCGACTTCGTAATAGCCATGGTAGCCGGCCTCGGTGTGGATTTCCTGCAGCAGGGTGCCGGGCGCAGCGGCGCGCGGAACGGAGGCGGCGAGGTCGAGCGGATCGGATGCCACGAAGCGCCCTGCCGGACTGGTCAGCAGCTCGCGCGCGATGCGTCCGAGTTCCTCGGCAGGCTTCGCCGCCGCGCAGGCGCAGCACGGCGGCGGAAAGGGCCGCGCTGGAGGCGACGAAGTCGTGGCAGCGCACCGCCAGCAGCTCAGACATTGCGGCCTACCTGGATCGCCCAGTGATGGGCGTGCAGCTGGCTGGCCCACCAGCGTTGTGGATCGATGCCGGCGCGGGCCAGCTGCGCCGGGTCGGCTCCGCCTTCAACCATCGCCAGGCGCCGTCCGAGCCCCCTCGCGCCAAAGCAGCGCCGCCTCGACGTGGGCCGGCAGCTGCAGGTCCGCCAGGATGGCGGCCATCGGCATGCCGAGCAGGCGGTCGAGCAGGGAAAAGGCGCCGGTCATGAAGGCCAGGTCCTGGTCGTCGCGCTCGCCGCCGTCTGCCTTGCACAGGATCTCGAGCTGCCCTGCGCGCAGCGCCGCCAGCGGCAGCAGCAGGTTCGGCGCGCCGTCGGCGGCGGCGCGTGCGTACAGGAGCAACTGCAGCCAGCGCTGCAGCTGGCGTCGTCCGAGGACGGCGATCGCCTGGGCATAGCTCGTGATCTGGGTGTTGACGGCGAAGGCCGCGGAATTGACCAGCTTGAGCAGGTGGAAGGACAGGACCGGGTCCTGCTTGAGCAGGAGCTCGAGCTCGCGTGAATCGGCGTCGCGCGCGAGCAGCGCCAAGAGGCCCAGTACGCGCCGGCGCGAGGGCCCGTCGGGTTCCTGGGGGGCGCCTGCCGGGTCGAGCGGATAGGCGCCGCTGAACCAGGTGAAGCCGGCGCGCGCGCAGTCCAGCAGGCGCGGCGCGCTGTCGACGTGGTAGGCCAGGTGCGGAGCGAACAGGGGCGGCAGGCTGCCGGGCGGCAGCGATCCCCCGAGCAGTCGCGCGCCACGCTCTGCGGAGGTGCCGAAAGCCCCGCGCCGGGGCCTGGCACGCGCTCGAGCAGCACGCGGTAGCCACCTTCCCGCAGCGCCGCCGTCTGCTCGGCACGGCCATCGAGAATGGCGGACAAGGCATCGACGGCCAGCACCACGCGTTGCGGCGGCAGCAGCGACAGCAGGTTCGGGGTGAGTTCGGCGGGATCGGGAATGCGCAGCACGCAGTCGAGCGGCGCGACCGCGCTCAGGAGGTCGGGCGTACCGAAAAGCGCCGCCAGCATCTCGTGCAGCGCCGGTCCCGGCACCGGGTCGATCAGCAGTGCAACCCACTCGTTCTGGCCATTGGCGACGGGGTGCAGCCGCACCAGCGGGAACGCTTGGGAGTCCTGCACAGACATCGGCATCTTCAGAGTGATCGGTCGGGTCATCTTAGTCGACGGCTTAACTAAACGCAACTAAAAATGTTTCCACGTGGACATATTCCAACGTGCGTGCATACGTGATTCTACGTAGCCTGAATGGCAAGCTTGACGGGTTAGAATCATGCGCTTGCCATTTCCATAATGGGGCAAGATGGGGGCGACACGCCGTCCGCCTGCCGCTGTCCGTGCACGCTTCGGCATGTTCGAGGGCATGTCCCGGCTGCGCCGTACCCCCATGAGAAAAAAACCTAAGGAGCCACCCATGAAAAGTCTCGGAAATCGACTCGGCTGGGCGGCGCTCTCACTCTTCGGCGCTGTCGCGCTCGCTTATGTGGCCCTGCGCCGCGGCGAGTCGATCAACGCCGTGTGGGTGGTGGCGGCCGCCGTCTGCGTCTACCTCATCGCCTACCGCTTTTACAGCCTCTACATCGCCACGAAGGTGATGGGACTCGATCCCGGCCGCCAGACCCCGGCCTACAAGTACAACGACGGCCTCGACTACGTGCCGACGAATAAATACGTCCTGTTCGGCCACCACTTCGCGGCCATTGCCGGCGCCGGGCCGCTGGTCGGTCCGGTCCTCGCCGCGCAGATGGGCTACCTGCCCGGCATGATGTGGATCCTGGCCGGCGTCGTCTTCGCCGGCGCCGTGCAGGACTTTATCGTGCTGTTCATGTCGATGCGCCGCGACGGCCGCTCGCTGGGCGACCTGATCAAATCCGAAATGGGGGAAATCCCCGGCATCATCGCCCTCTTCGGCACCTTCATGATCATGGTCATCATCCTGGCGGTGCTGGCGCTGATCGTGGTGAAAGCCCTGACCGGCTCGCCCTGGGGCAGCTTTACCGTGATGGCGACGATCCCGATCGCGCTCTTCATGGGCATTTATTCGCGCTATGTGCGCGTGGGCCGCATCGGCGAAATCTCCTTCATCGGCTTCATCCTGCTGATGCTGGCCATCATCGGCGGCCAGTACGTGCACGATTCGGCCACGCTTGGCCCGATGTTCACCTTCACCGGCGTCCAGTTGACCTGGATGCTGATCGGCTACGGCTTCGTCGCTTCGGTCATTCCCGTGTGGCTGCTGCTGGCGCCGCGCGACTACCTCTCCACTTTCCTGAAAATCGGCACCATCGTGGCGCTGGCCATCGGCATCGTGCTGGTCGCACCGCACATGCAGATGCCCGCCGTGACCCGCTTCATCGACGGCACCGGCCCGGTCTGGTCGGGCAATCTGTTCCCCTTCCTGTTCATCACCATCGCCTGCGGCGCCGTCTCCGGCTTCCACGCGCTGATTTCCTCGGGCACGACGCCGAAGATGATCGAGAACGAGACCCACGCCCGCTTCATCGGCTACGGCGCGATGCTGATGGAATCGTTCGTCGCCATCATGGCGCTGGTGGCCGCGTCCACCATCGACCCGGGCGTGTACTTCGCGATGAACGCGCCGGCCGCCGTGCTGGGCACCACCGCGCAGTCGGCTGCCGCCGCGGTCTCGAACTGGGGCTTCGTGGTCACGCCTGAAACGCTCACGCAAGTGGCCAAGGACGTGGGCGAGCACACCATCATCTCGCGCGCGGGCGGCGCCCCGACGCTGGCCGTGGGCATGGCCAACATCCTGGCCAACGTGGTTGGCGGCAAGGCGATGATGGCCTTCTGGTACCACTTTGCGATCCTGTTCGAGGCGCTCTTCATCCTCACCGCGGTCGACGCAGGAACGCGCGCGGGCCGCTTCATGCTGCAGGACTTGCTGGGCGCGTTTGTCCCATCGCTGAAACGCACGGAATCGCTGCCGGCCAACCTGCTGGCGACCGGCCTGTGCGTGGCCGCCTGGGGCTACTTCCTGTACCAGGGCGTGGTCGATCCGCTGGGCGGCATCAACACCCTGTGGCCGCTGTTCGGCATCGCCAACCAGATGCTGGCCGGTATCGCCCTGACGCTGGGCACCGTGGTGCTGTTCAAGATGAAGCGTGGCCAGTACGCCTGGGTGACGATCGTGCCGACCATCTGGCTCCTGATCTGCACCCTGACAGCCGGCTGGCAGAAGATCTTCAGCCCGAACGTGAAGGTCGGTTTCGTCGCCCACGCCCAGAAATTCCAGGCCGCGCTCGACGCCGGTACCGTGCTGGCTCCGGCCAAGTCGCTCGACCAGATGAGCCGCATCGTCTTCAACGACTATGTCGACGCCACGCTGTGCGGCTTCTTCATGGTCGTGGTGGTGGCGGTGCTGGTGTACGGCATCCGCACCGTCATCAATGCGCGCAACAACGGCAACCCGACGGTGAAGGAATCGCCGTTCGTGGCGGCCCCGGCGGCGCAGGTGCGGTGATGCTGGCCGCCCTCGCCCAGGCCGGCAAATACCTCGGGCAAAGCATGCGCCTGATGGTCGGCTTGCCGGAGTACGACACTTACCTGGCGCATATGGAGCGCGAGCATCCGGATAAAACCCCGATGACCTACGAGGAGTTTTTCCGCGAGCGCCAGGAAGCGCGGTACGGGTCCGGGCGCAGCGGGGGTTGCTGCTGAGCTCGGCCGTAGTTTGAAGGACGCGTGGACGGGCCATCCGTCCACGCTTTCGGCGTTCCAGCTTTGACTGTGGTTCGGATGGCATCTGCCTGTTGAACGCGTGGGCGGCGGAGCCGTCACGCTACGACAACGCACGAGCGGTATCGCCCAGAACCGTCGGGTAGGCAACGCTTGCCCACCCTACTTGCGCCACCGCAAAGTCCCCCTTCCCCCTCCCACGTACTATTTTTTCTTGCAGGAATTTTCACTTCTGCAAGGAGGGCACGCGCGCGTTGGCGCCGGCCCACGCCGTCCGCCGCTCCTGCCCTGATTGATGCCTCCATGCCGACATCCGAGCGCTCCAGCCTGAACCGCAAACTGACGTCGATGTCGCTGCTCTCGACCGGTACCGCGCTGCTGTTCGTCTTCATCGCCTTTGCCTGCGCCTCGGTGGTCAACGGGCGCAAGGACGAGCGCGTGGCACTGGCCTCGCTGGCCGCGGTGGTGGCCGCCAACAGTGCCGATACCCTCGTCTTCAACGACCGCAACCTGGCGCGCACCCTGCTCGCCTCGCTCGCCGCGAAAGAAGAGATCAGCTTCGCGGCGCTCTACGACAGCCATGGCCGCCTGTTCGCCGACTACGTCGCGCCGGCCCATGGCACCGCGAAGACGGCGCCGACGCTGGCGATCGCCGACGAGGCCGAACTCGTGGAAGCGAACCTGCACGGCGCGCGCCTGGTGTCGACGCGCATGCGCCTGTACCGCCAGGTCGCCAACGACCGCGCCCGGGTCGGCGTCATCGTGATCGAAGCCGACCTGCTGCCGATGTGGCGCGACATCCTGCGCAGCGTGGGCGTGCTCGGTGCGGCCATGTGCGCGGCGCTGCTGGTCTCGCTGGTGCTGGCGCGGCGCTTCACGCGCAGCATCACCGACCCGGTCAGGAAGCTGATCGGCGCCGCGCAGAAGGTGTCGGAAAGCCAGAACTACACGCTGCGCGTGGCGCACGGCCGCAGCGACGAACTGGGCACGCTGATCGACAGCTTCAACGACATGCTGTCGCAGATCGAGGGCCGCGGCGCGGCACTGACCCACCACCGCGACGAACTCGAACGCCAGGTATCGGTGCGCACCGAACAGCTCGAGCGCGCCAAGAACGCGGCCGAAGCGGCCAGCCGCGCGAAGAGCGCATTCCTTGCCACCATGAGCCACGAGATTCGCACCCCCATGAACGGCGTGCTCGGCATGACCGAAATGCTGCTCGGGACCGAGCTCACCGACACCCAGCGCAACTACACGCGGCTGGTGAAGCGTTCGGGCGAGCACCTGCTCGTCATCATCAACGACATCCTCGACTTTTCCAAGATCGAAGCCGGCAAGCTCACCATCGAGTACATCAACTTCAACCTGTGGGACTTGCTGGAAGACATCCACACGGTCTACACGCCGCAGGCGCAAGCGAAGGGCATTGCGCTCGACTTCGACATCGCCAACGATATCCCGGTCGCCATCTGCGGCGACCCGAACCGGCTGCGCCAGATCATGGCCAACCTGCTGGGCAATGCCATCAAGTTCACCGAGGAAGGCCGTATCGAAGCGCGCGTGCGCGTCGCCAGCGAAGACAGCCAGGCCGTCGTGCTGCGCTTCGAAGTGATCGATACCGGCATCGGCATCTCGCACGAAGCGAGGAGCCGCCTGTTCGAAGCGTTTTCCCAGGCCGACGACTCGACCACGCGCAAGTTCGGCGGCACGGGCCTGGGCCTGGCGATCTCCAGGCAGCTGGTCGAACTGATGGGCGGGGCGATCGGCGTCGACAATGGCACCACGCGCGGGTCCGTGTTCTGGTTCACGGTCAGCTTCGACAAGCGCCGCGTCGATCCCGATGCACCCGGCGGGCAGCAGCACACCCTGGCCGGCATGCGCGTGCTGATCGTCGACGAGAACGAGACCAGCCGCATCGGCATGCAGCGCCACCTGGCCGACTGGAAGGTCGCGTGCGAAGGCAGCGGCGACCCGGGCGATGCGGTGCGGCGCCTGGCCACCGCCGCCGACGCGGGCACGCCCTTCGACGCCGCCGTGATCGACATGGAGCTGCCGCAGTCGAGCGGCCTGCTGCTCGCCGCCACGATCCGCGCCCACGCCCTGACGCGCCCGACCCGCCTGATCCTGATCAGCCCCGAACGCAGCGCCGCTGATCCGGTGCAGCGGCGCGGCGCCGGCGTCGCCTACCAGCTGATCAAGCCCGCGCGGGCGGCCGACCTGTTCGCCTGTCTGGCGACGCGCCCGCGCGGCCTCACTGCGCCGGCGCCACAGTTCCTGCCGCCGCCTCAGGCGCTGCCGGCGTCCGGCGAGCGCCAGCGCATGCGCCGCGTGCTGCTGGCCGAAGACAACCCGGTCAACGTCGAGGTGGCCAAGGCCATGCTCGAGAGCCTGGCCTGCAGGCCGATGTCGCCCGCAACGGCGCGGAGGCGCTGCAGGCCGTGCGCATCCACGATTACGCGGCCGTGCTAATGGATTGCCAGATGCCGGTCATGGACGGCTTTGCCGCCACCGCCGCCATCCGCGGCGAAGAACGCGAGGCGGGACGGCCGCGCACCCTGCCGGTCATCGCCATTACCGCCAACGCGTTGCAGGGCGACCGCGAAGCCTGCCTCGCCGCCGGTATGGACGACTACCTCTCCAAGCCCTTCACCCAGCAGGAACTGGCGGGCGTAATGGGGCGCTGGATCGCGCTTGCCGATCGCCGCTACCGTCCACCACGACGAGTGCACGCCGACCCTGCCGCCGGAAGCGCGCGAAGTGATCCAGCGCGACGTCATCAATGCGGCGGCACTGGAGAAGATCCGCGCCCTCAGCCGCGACGGCGGCGACGCGCTGGTACAGAAGGTCATCGCGGCCTATGTCGGCGACACGCCGCGGCATCTGGCCACCCTGCGCCGGGCCGCAACCAGCCAGGACGCCGATACCGTGCGCCGCGTCGCCCACAGCCTGAAGTCGGCCAGCGCCAACGTCGGCGCCGACGCCTTTGCCCGCCTGTGCAGGGAACTCGAACAACTCGGCCGCGCCGCCAGCGTCGAAGGCGCGGCCACACTGGTGACCGGGCTGGAACAGCAATTCCCCGCGGTCCGCCATTCGCTCAATGCCATGCTAGAGAAGGAAACATGATGCCAGCCTCCCCTTCCCCTCAACGCGGTGTCGTGCTGGTGGCCGACGACGATCCGGTGATGCGCCTCCTGATGCTCGAGATGCTGCACAACGTCGGCCTGCATGGCATCGAGGCCGAGGACGGCCGCCAGGCCATTGCCCTGGCACGGGAACGCCGGCCCGACCTCATTTTGATGGATGTCGAGATGCCGCACGTTGACGGCTTCGCCGCCTGCCGTGCCATTCGCCAGGCCGAAGCAGGCGGTCCCTCGGTGCCGATCGTGATGGTCACCGGCGGCGACGATGTCGAAGCCGTCACCAGCGCCTACGAAGCCGGCGCCACGGATTTCGTCTCCAAGCCGATCAACTGGCCCATCCTCGGCCACCGGGTGCTGTACGTGCTGCGCGCCAGCGACGCCATCGCGCGCCTGCGCATCGCCGACGCCCAGAACCGCGCCGTGCTGGCCGCGATTCCCGACACCTTCTTCCGCATGAACGGCGACGGCTTCTACCTCGACTACGAACCGGGCCGCGGACGCCTGCGTCCGGGCGGGCACGGTCAGCGCGCCGACGACAACGACACCCCGGCCCCCTTCACCAGCGAACGCTGCGTCGGTCGCCACATCGGCGAAGTGCTGCCGAAGGAGATCTCCGCGCGCATGCTGGCCCAGCTGAAGGAAGTGCTGCGCACGCGCCAGGTGCGCTCGGTCGAGTACGAATTGGTGCGCTTCGGCGTCGTCCAGCATTTCGAGGCGCGCCTGGTGGCCACCGGGCCATCGGAAGTGCTCGGCCTGGTGCGCGACATCAGCGAGCGCAAACGCACCGAGGAGCAGATCCGCCGGCTGGCCTACTGCGACAGCCTGACCGGCATCCCGAACCGCCAGGCCTTCCTCGAAACCCTCGAACGCGAGCTGCAGCGCTCGAAGATCGGCAACAAGAAGTTCGCGGTGCTGTTCATGGACCTCGACGCTTTCAAGCGCATCAACGACACGCTCGGCCACAACGTCGGCGACCACCTGCTGAAAATCGTGTCCGAACGCCTGCGCGAGACGATCCGTCCCAGCGACCTGGTCTCGCGCAGCGAAGCCCTGCCCGACGGGACGCCGCACGAGGAAGTAGTCCAGGAAGGCACGCCGGAAGGGCACGAGGTACAGGCCGCCACTGCGGGCGCGACGCACATGGCGCGCCTGGGCGGCGACGAATTCACGATCCTGATCCCCGACCTGGAACGCGTGGAACACGCGCTGAACGTGGCCCACCGCGTCAAGGAAGCGATGCGCCGCCCTTTCCTCATCGACGGCAACGAGATTTTCGTCACCGCCTCCATCGGCATCTCGCTCTTCCCCGAGGACGGCGACGACTGCAATTCGCTGCTCAAGTACGCCGACACGGCGATGTACCACGCCAAGAACTGCGGCAAGAACAACGCCAAGCTGTACAGCTCTTCGCTGACGATGCAGATCATGAGCCACGTGAAACTCGAAGTGGGCCTGCGCCGCGCCCTGCAGAACGATGAGCTCTACCTGCTCTACCAGCCGCAGCTCGACGTGCGCTCGCTCGACGTCGTCGGCGTCGAAGCGCTGGTGCGCTGGCGCCATCCGGAACGCGGCATCATCTCGCCCACCGAATTCATTCCGCTTGCCGAGGAAACGGGCCTGATCGTGCCGATCGGCGAATGGGTGCTGCGCACCGCCTGCAACCAGGCGCGCCTGTGGCAGGGGATGGGACGGCGCGCAGTGCGCATGGCGGTGAACCTGTCAGCCAAGCAGTTCAAGGACGAGAACCTGTCGCAGATCGTGCTCTCGGCCCTGGGAGACACCGGACTCGATCCGAAGCTGCTGGAACTCGAGCTCACCGAAGGCACGCTGATGGACGACGCCAAGGCGACCATGGCCACGCTCGAACAGCTGCGCGGCATCGGCGTCTACCTGTCGATCGACGACTTCGGTACCGGCTACTCGTCGATGAACTACCTGAAGCGCTTCGACGTGCGCGCGCTGAAGATCGACCGCAGCTTCATTTGCGGCCTGCCGCAGGACTCGGAAAACGCGGCGATCACCCGCGCCATCATCGCCATGGCGCACGGCCTGAAAATGGCGGTGGTGGCCGAAGGCGTCGAGACCGACGAACAGCTGGTGCTGCTCGAGCAGTTCGGCTGCGACGTGGTTCAGGGTTTCTTCCTCGGCCGGCCGTCGAGCGCCGAAGCCATCGACCAGATGCTGCGCAAGCTGCCGCTGGAGCTGCCCGCGCGCTGAGCGCCCGGCTTTCCCGCCACGCATGTTTTGCGAACGCCCGACGCGTGGGAACGCGCCCGGCGTTCAGCGCTCGGCGGCCAGCGGTGCCGGCGTGCCCGCCGCGGTGCTACACTGCCGGGGTCAGCCATCCTCGCGACCAGAGCCCATGTCTTCGATCCATGTCGTTCGTCATATCGCCATCTTCGCCTGCATGGCCGCAATCCTCGCATCGGCCCCGCTGCAGGCCGCCGAACAGATCCACCTCATTCATGGCAAGCCGTCGGGCTACGCCTTCTTTGCCGATACCATTCAGTTTCCCGCCGGTGAGTACCATGCCCTGCACTGCGCGCAGACCTGTGCATTGAAGAAGGACGAGGTGCGCATCCGCGCCGAGCCGATTGCGACGACCGATGGTCCGGCCCAGGGTGTAGTCGCCCGTACCGCCGGCAGCGCGCCCGCGCTGTTCCTGGTGCGCGGCCTGCCTGGCCTGAAGGAGGGCCCGGTGCGCACCTGGTATTTCAACAAGCGCTTCCAGAGCGGGAAGCCGGTCTCCGAAGAGCCATGGCGCGCCAGCGAAGTGCGCCGCTACGACATCGATGGCCAGGCGCTCACCCTTGCGGCCACGCTGTCGACCACCTTCGAAGACCCGTGTTCGGATGCGACATTTTGCCTGGCACGTGTAAAAGTGGACTGGAAAGTCCGCTTCGGCGAGGACGAACGCACGATAGCGGTTGCCGACAGCGAGATGCCGGAACTGGGCACGCCGCTGCTGCCGGACGACTTCGTCGTCTGGATCGGCGACCTCGATGGCGACGGCAAGCCGGACCTTGTCGTGCGGCCGCAGCTGGAGCGCCGCGCGCTCGAGATGCAGCTCTTCCTGTCCAGCCAACTCGCGAGCGGCAAGCCCTGGCGTCCCGCGGGCGCTTCTATTTCTGGGACCCGACCCAGTACGGTTGCTGAACCGCCGTCCTAGCGCGCAGGCGCCAGCGTCAGGGTATGGCGCGCCGCGCCCGGCAACAGCGGCTGCGGTTTGCCCTGCACCCATTCGGCATGCCCGCGCAGGAAGAACGGCGACAAGGGGTGGCCGCTCTGCCCGCCCGGCATGTTGAACAGCCCCTCCTCCTCGCGGCCCGGCGACACCGTCATCCGCTCCGACTGACCGAACTTCGGTCCCGCCACGCGCGGCATGTGCGAGTCGCCCGGCAGCTGGTCGGGCGGCACCCCAGCACGCCCGCCAGCGCCGGTACCGCCAGCGCGATCGGATGCGCGATCGCCGCCGTATTGCGCGTGCCCCAGGTGGCCTGCGCCAGCGGCACGCCTTCCTTGTCGAGATCCGCGATGACGCGGTCGATCGCGCCGCCAGCTGGACCGCACGCCAGTCGCGCCGGCCCGGCGGCAGCCAGCCGGCCGGCTGCTCGTCGAGCAGGCGCGCCAAGCTCGCCGGCCAGCGTGGATTGGCCACTGCAAACGTCGCCTTCGGATCGAGGCCGGCCATCGCCGCATTCGCCGCGCCAAAGAGCTCGTCATGCAGTGCCCACATGAAGTTACGCGCCAGCCGGTAGCCCACCGAATCGGTGGCGGCACGGCCGTTCCAGCTGGTTTCGAGCTGGCGACGGAACTCGGCGCGGCGCGGCTGGTCGCGGGTGGCGTCGACGTCGAGCGTGTTCAGTGCGCGTTCGCGCCAGCGCGCGATGAACAGGGCGCGGTCGTCCAGCGCCGCGTCGAAGGCGGCGGCTACGTCCGTGCGCGGCCCCAGCCGCTGCAGGCGGTCCTTCAGCTGGCTGCTGCGCGCACCGAGGTCGAAACCGCCGTCGCCGAGCAGCGCGCTTCCCGCTCCCAGCAACTGGCGGCTGTTCGCAGTCCACAGCTGACCGCCGGCGGGGTTGACCACGCGCGGATAATCGGCCGGCGCCAGCAGGCCATCCCAGGTCGGCACGCCATCGGCGGCGGCCAGCGGGAAGCTGATGCCTTCCGTCGCCGCGCGGCGTGGCAGCATGCCGGCGACGGTCCAGCCGATGTTGCCGGCGGCGTCGCCGGCGACGAAATTCTGCGCCGGGATGCCATCCGTGGCCGCGATGCCCAGCGCTGCGTCGAGCGTGGCCGCGCCTTCCAGGCGCAGGTGGTTCAGGTTGAGCGCTTGCGGATGGTGGGCGATCCAGTGCACCGCGTAGGTCTTGCCGTTTGCCACGCGCAGGGGCCCGAGCGTGGTCTCGCGTACCAGCAGCGTTTCGGCCGGGCCGCCCTTCACCGCGATCGTTTCCGCATGCTCGGCCGGGCGCTCCCAGCCTGCCGGCAGGCGCACCTGGCCGGCGTGCTCCGCGTCCATCCCGACTTCGACCAGGTCCAGATAGTCGCCATAGCTGTTGGTGAAGCCCCAGGCCACCTTGCCGTTGCTGCCGGCGATGACGAGCGGCGGCGCGCCCGGCAGCGTCACGCCGACGATGCGCTTGCGCCCATTGACGGCAGCCTCGCCTGGCGCGGACGGCCAGGACAGCGCCAGCCGGTACCAGATGTTCGGCAATTGCAGGCCGAGGTGCATGTCGTCGGCAACGATCGCCGCGCCGCTGGCGCTGCGGCTGCCGGCAATCGCATAATTGTTGCTGCCAACGGCGTCGCCGCGCTCGAGCATGGCTACGCGCGCTGGTGCCGCGGCCGGTTTACCCCACCAGCCAGGCGCTCCCGGCGGCAGCGGCGCGCCCGCAGGCAGGCGGATGCGCTGCCGTCGAGCGGCGCATCCAGGCGCTTGCCTCCGGCAGCAGGAAGGCCAACTGGGCCGGGGTGCTGTGTTCGCGCAGCCAGCCGCGCGCCAGTTCGCGCGCTTCCTGGTTGCCCTGCAGGTCGAGGTACATGGCCCAGACCACCAGCAGGCTGTCCTCGGCGCGCCAGGCGACCGGCGGCGCGCCGGCGAGCACGTACTCGAAGGGACGCGCCGACAGCGCGTTCAGGCCATCGTTGACGCCGGCGACATAGCGGTCGAGGAAAGCACGGTCCTGCGGTGCCAGCCCGGCCAGCACCTTGCCGGCACGGGCGCGGAAGCGGTGCAGGCGGCGTGCGCGGTCGAGCGGCAAGGCGCGCGGCCCGAACAGCTCGGCCAGTTCGCCGGCGGCGGTGCGGCGCAGCAGGTCCATCTGGAAATAGCGTTCCGGGCATGCACGAAACCGGTGGCATAGGCCAGGTCAAGGCGGTTCTCCCCGCGGATCAGGGGCACACCGGCCGCGTCGCGCTCGACCGTCACGGCGGCGGCCAGCCCGGCCGTCTCGCGCTTGCCGTCGAGTTGCGCCAGGCTGGCGCGCAGGAACAGCCAGGCACCCAGCAGCGCCAGCAGGACGAGGCCGAGCAAGCCCAGCGCAATGCGCAAGGTCCAGGATGGTGCGCCAGGTTTGCGCATGGTCCCCTCATCTTGTTGTTATCGAAGCTAAATATATTGCCAGAAAACCACGTTCGCGCATAGCAGCGTCCGCTTGCGTGCGCGCCCCGAGTCGCGCCCTTACGACCGCGCGATTGGTGGATTCGAGCAGTGTTCGGATTCTTGCGCTAAGCTCGAAGCCAACAAGTCAAACGCTAAAAAGGAGTGAACGATGCGTACCTACATCGTATTGACGGCCGCGCTGTTGCTGGGCGCCTGTGCCACCCCGCAAGAGCGCGCAGCGCGCAAGCAGGCCGAAATGGCGGAGATGATCGCCGTCTACGGCCCCGCCTGCGACCGCCTCGGCTATGCCCAGCAATCGGACCAATGGCGCGATTGCATCATCAGCCTGAGCACCAAGGACGACGTGCAGCGCTACGGCAGTCCAGGATACGCCGGGCCATGGCGCGGCGGCTATTGGGGTGGCGGTTATTGGGGCCGGGGCTGGTAACACTGGCCGCGCTGGCGGAACGCTCCCGCGCTAGCGGGCACCGGGTCGCACTGCGCCGGGATGCAGCTGGCGCAGGCGCTGTGCACACTCGGCTTTGGTGACGGCGGCGCGCGTCTCGAGTGCGCGCGCGACGATGTGGCGTGCATGCGCCATCAGGCGCGGATGGCGCAGATCGGGCGGATGCAGGCTCAGGCGCATCAGCGGGCTTCCTGCCAGCGCGCGGGCGGCCATGCTGGCAGCAAGTGGCGAAAACAGGCGCCCTGCCCGGTTGCGCGCCGCGTAGACGAGCGAAGGCGCGAACACCGAGCCGCGCTCTGGCAGCAGGTGAAAACGCGTGAAGGTCGTGGTGTAGCTGAAGCCGTAGCCGGCCAGCGCTTCCCAGGAACCTTGTCCCAGCAGCCAGGCCGGCGGGACGAAGCCGCTTGGCTCCCACCCGCGCGCCCGGAACCACGCCAGGCCCAGCTCGATCCGCATCCGCGCCTCGGCCGCCGTCAAGGCGGCGAATTCGCCCTCGCGCTGGGTGTACACGCCGCGCAGGAAGCGTGCACGCAGGCTGCCTTCGGGTGCCGCGCTGTCGAGATGGGTATAGCCATGCAGGACCAGTTCGTCGCCACGTGCCGGGGCCGCATCCAGACCGGCGCGCATGGCCCGCTCGTCGTCCGCGCGGTCGTGGTAGCGCGGCACCACCAGCCAGGTCAGCGCGATGTCGGCGATGCCACGCAGGGCTTCGGCCAGCTGCGCACAGGCTTCCCGGGTGGCGGGGGCGACGTCGTGGATGGAAACGCATAGCAGCGGTGCGCCGTCAGCGCGGGCGAGGCGTGGGGATGACAGCGCATCGTGCGGGGCCTGGATCATCTGCTGAGGCGCCATACCGGAACCTGCATTCAGTACCGAGGCCGACGCAGCCGACAACGCGCCAGCCGCGCCACCGCCGGCAACGCCGCCGGCGATGCGGCTGCCGGGGTCCACGCGCCCTTCCCCTCATTCGGGAACACAGATGCCTTCCGCGCCCGGTTCGTCCTGCTCGCGCGTACCCAGCACCGCCTGGTAGCGCCGCATCACCTGCGGCAGGATTTCGTTCCAGTCATAGTATTCGGCCGCCTTGCGGCGCGCATTCGCGCCCAGCTCGGCCAGATCGCGACCGTAGATCGCCTCGATCGCGCCGGCCAGGCTGTCGACACAGTTCGGACGCGCCAGGATGCCGGTGCGCTCGTCCACGAGCTCGACCACGCCGCCGCCCCCCGGTGGCCACGACCGGCAGGCCGCAAGCCATGGCCTCGAGCACGATCAGGCCGAAAGTTTCGCAGTCGCCCGGATGCACCAGCACGTCGCAGCTGGCGAGCAGCCGTGCCAGCTGGCGCTGGTTGCGCTTGAAGGGCAGATAGGTGATCTGCGGATAGCGCGGCAGCTCGGCGCCGCCGCCGATCATGACCGGTGATAGGGCCGCCCCAGCTTGCGCACCGCCTCGATCAGGAGCGGCAACTTCTTTTCGGGCGTGAAGCGCCCCGCGTAGACCAGCAGGCGCGCGTCAGGCGGCAGGCGCAGGTGGGCGCGCAGCGTCTCGACGCGGCGCGACGGGTGGAACACGGCGCTGTCGATGCCCAGCGACTGGTGGCGCGCGCCCTGCACGCCCATGTCGTGCAGCTGCTCGACCATCACTGGCTCGGCGCCAGCACGAGGTCGAACTGGCGGTACAGGTGGGCCAGGTATTTGCAGGTGGCCTGTTCGGCGGTCTGGCCGAAGCGCGGCCTTACCAGGCGCGGCAGGTCGGAATGGTAGAAGGCGATTGCCGGGACGCCAAGGCGGCGGCGCAGCTTGAGCGCGGCCCAGGCGCTGTGACCGGCGTCGCCGACCTCGATCAGGTCGGGTGCGGCCTGGTGCAGCAGGCGGGCCGGCGCCCGTACCGAGACCGGCATGCGAAAACCATTGATGCCGGGCAGGGCAAAGGCAGGCACGCGCACCAGCCTGGGCGCCTCGCCGCCGCTGTCCACGTTGGGACTGAGAATCGTATGGCGAACGCGGCTGTTACGCGCCAGCCAGCGCGCCTTGGCATTCAGGTAGGTGCTCACGCCGTTGCCTTCGGCGGCGTAGAACATGGTGATGTCGACAAGATGCATGCTCGCAGGTCCGCTTGGAGAGCGTGTGAAAAAATCGCCATGGCGGCGTTGCATTCGTCTCGACGTACCAGTGTACTGTCTTCGACGATGACGCCACGCCCTCAGGGTCTTGCCCTGACAATTTTTTCCCTCGCTCGAAGGAGCCCACGATAGCAGCGGACCCTCAACATGGATTGCGCGCACGCAAACGGGCACCCGCCACTCCGGGGCTACCGGGTTGTCATTGCGACCATTATGCAGTGCGGCGATCAAGCATGGCGCGCGCTATCGTGCCGGCATCGACGTACTCGAGCTCGCCGCCGACAGGCACGCCGCGCGCCAGGCGGCTGACCCGCAGGCCGCGCGCCTTGAGCATCTCGGAGATGTAGTGGGCAGTGGCTTCGCCCTCGTTGGTGAAATTGGTTGCCAGCACCACTTCGCCGACCACGCCGTCGGCGGCGCGTGCCACCAGCTTGTCGAGGTGCAGGTCTTTCGGACCGATGCCGTCGAGCGGCGACAGCCGCCCCATCAGCACGAAATACAGGCCCTTGAAGGTCAGGGTCTGCTCGATCATCATCTGGTCGGCGGGCGTCTCGACGATGCACAGCAGCGTGTGGTCGCGCGCCTCGTCGGCGCACATCTCGCAGATTTCGGTGTCGGCGAAGGTATTGCACATGGCGCAGTGGTGCACCGTGTCGACGGCCTGGTAGAGCGCGCGCGAGAGCATCGCCGCTCCCTCGCGGTCGTGCTGCAGCAGGTGGAAGGCCATGCGCTGGGCCGACTTGGGGCCGATGCCGGGCAGGCGGCGCAGGGCCTCGGTGAGGAAGTCGAGTGATTTGGACATCTTGTGTGGACAGCCTACGCGGCGCGCTGTGCGACGCGCCAGGCGGAAAGCGCCTCGACCGTCATGGTCGGCACGAACTCGGTGACCTCGTAGCGCGCGACGCCCGCACGGGCGAACGGATCCTCACCCAGCACGGCGTCCAGCGCGGCGCGGCTGGGCGCATTGGCGACGATGATGCCGCCGTCGCGCGGCACCTTGCGCCCCGACATCAGGAAGGTTCCGTTCGCATAATGCGCGGCGAGGAAATCGCGGTGCGCGGCAAGGTGCGCATCGACCTCCTCGAGCGGGGCGGTATAGCTGAGCGAAACGATGAACATGGATCCGGGATCAGAACGGCATCTTGAAGCCGGGCGGCAGGCCAGGCATGCCGGCGGTCAGGCCGCTCATCTTTTCCGCGGCGGTGGCTTCGGCCTTGCGCACGGCGTCGTTGAAGGCGGCGGCGACCAGGTCTTCCAGCATGTCCTTGTCGTCGGCCAACAGCGATGGATCGATCTGGACGCGCTTGACGTCGTTCTTGCAGGTCATCGTGACCTTCACCAGGCCGGCGCCGGACTGGCCTTCGACTTCGACGAGGGCCAGCTGCTCCTGCGCCTTCTTCATGTTGTCCTGCATGGCTTGCGCCTGTTTCATCAAGCCTGCGAGCTGGTTTTTCATCATGATGCTGTTCTCCAATGATCGGATAGTAAATGGGGTTCGAACGGGTCAGGCGGCCGGCGGCTTCACCGAGCCGGGCACGACGAAGGCATTGAAGGTGCGCTCCATCTCCTGGACAAAAGCGTCGCCGGCGACGACCGCCTCGGCCTGGCGCTGGCGCTCCTCGCGCGCGGCCTTGGCTTCGGCGCTGGCCGTGTACCAGACAGGTCCAAGCTCGGTCTCGAGATTGACCCGCTTGTCGGGGAAACGTTCCTGCAAGGCCGCCTGCAGTTTTTCGCTGTTGCCGCTGGCGCGCAGGGTGTCGACCGGCACGCGCAGGCGGAACACGATCGAGCCGGCGTCGGCGTGGCAGCCAATCAATTCAGTCTGCAGCGCCAGCTGCTGCGACACGCCGCGCAGTGCCAGCGAGGCGACCGGGGCCGGCCAGTTGCCGTCCCAATCGATCTGCGGCACCGGTGTGACGACATAGGCATGCGGCGGCGCGCTCGGTGCGCGCACCGGCGCCGGCGCGGGTCACGACGGCCGGCGCTTCGGAGGCGACGGCGGTGTCGTCGGAAAATTCGGTCACCCACGAGGGCGGACCGTCTTCGCCGGCGCCCGCATCGTAAGCTGCGCGCGCCTGCGGTTGCTGGCGCATGTCGGCCTGGGCGTGCGCCTGTGCCCGGGCCTGGCCTTGCGGACGGTCCCGGGCGGCGTACTGCCGCCTTGCGCTGGGGACATGCCGGCCGTGGGCGCAGGCGGCGGCGCCATCCGCGCACCGGTGCCGCCCGGAGGCGCGGACGGGCCGACCTGGATCGGCCGCGCCGGCGCTGCCGGTTCGGCGGCTGGTGCCGAAGGTGCTGGCGGCGGCGCATCGGCGCCTGGACGCTTGGCCGGCGCGCGCTGGCCAGAAGCCGCACGCGCCGCTTCCAGCGCGGCATTGATGGCGGCACGCGCCGAATTCATGGCCGGCGCCGGGTTGGCGGCCGCCGCGGGTGCGCTCGGTGGCGCTGGACGTGGCGCTGCGGCTGCCGGCGCCGCCGGCGCGCTCGCCTGTGCTGGTGCTGCCGCCGCTGCCGCGGCACGTGGCGCGCCCGGTGCCGCACGCGGCGCGCTTGCCACAGGCGCGGCTGGCAGGCTGTCGGCACCGCCCTGCCCCGGACGGAAAGCCAGCATGCGCAGCAAGGTCATCGTGAAGCCCGCATACTCGTCCGGCGCCAGGCCGATCTCGTTACGCCCGTGCACGGCGATCTGGTAATACAGCTGCACTTCCTGCGCATCGAAGCGCTGCGCCAGGCGCAGGATGTCGGCCAGTTCAGGCAAATCCTGCGGCACCGCGTTCGGCACCGATTGCGCCAGCGCGATGCGGTGCAGCAGCGTGCCCAGTCTTGCAGCGCGCCGTTGTACGACAGGCTGCGGCTGGCCATTTCGTCGGCCACGGCCAGCAGGTCGGCGCCGTTCTGGGCAGCCAGCGCGTCGAGCAGGCGCACGAGGTAGGACTGGTCGAGCGCGCCGAGCATGCCCTGCACGGCTTCCGTGGTGACGGCGCCGGCGGCATAGGCAATGGCCTGGTCGGTCAGCGACAGCGCGTCGCGCATCGAGCCGTGGGCGCCCTGCGCCAGGAGGCGCAGCGCGGGTTGTTCGAAGCTCACGCCTTCCTGGCCGAGGATGTTCTCGAGGTGGCCGACGATGTGACCGGGCGGCATTTGCTTGAGGTTGAACTGGAGGCAGCGTGACAGCACCGTCACCGGGATCTTCTGCGGATCGGTGGTCGCGAGGATGAATTTGACGTGCTCGGGCGGCTCTTCCAGCGTCTTCAGCATCGAGTTGAAGGCGTGGTTGGTCAGCATGTGCACCTCGTCGATCATGTAGACCTTGAAGCGTGCATTGCTGGGCGCGTAGACGGCCTGCTCGAGCAGCTGCGCCATTTCGTCGACGCCGCGGTTCGACGCGGCGTCCATCTCTATATAGTCGACGAAGCGGCCGGCATCGATCGCGCGGCAAGCCTCGCATTGCCCACAAGGCGCGGCGGTGATGCCGCCCTGCCCGTCCGGACCGGTACAGTTGAGCGACTTGGCAAGAATGCGCGACAGCGTGGTCTTGCCGACCCCGCGCGTCCCCGTAAACAGGTAGGCATGGTGCAGGCGGCCCGAGCCGAGCGCGTGCGTGAGCGCGCGCACGACGTGCTCCTGGCCGACCAGCGTTTCGAAGTTCTTGGGGCGGTATTTGCGGGCGAGGACTTGATAGGACATGCCACGATTTTACCGCAGTTGGGCCATGCCGCGAACATTACCGGCTGAGGCCGGGATGAAGATTGCATGCAAATGTGCAACTTCTGTCTTGACAGGCAAACAATTGTCGAGCAGATAGAAGCGCCGGCACGAGATGCCGAACAGAGAATGCAGAGGGGAAGGTACAACGAGGAAAACGAAGGAGGCGAGCCTGATCTGCGGCACTTGCGGTGAACGGCTTTGGCTGCTTCGTTCCCGACCTGACCAGGTAAACCATGCCACAATGCGCAGGGGCCCGCCAGCGCGCATTATAACCCAGCGCGCGGCTTTGTGGGCAGCGATTTCAATGGGTGGGCAGGGCCGCCATCCGCAGCCCTGCCCGCCCCTCGCTACAGGCCCAGTTGCTGCCAGATCGCATCGACGCGTGTTTTCACGTCTGGCGCCATCACGATCGGCGTACCCCATTCGCGATTCGTTTCGCCTGGCCACTTGTTGGTGGCGTCGATGCCCATCTTGCTGCCCAGCCCGCTGATAGGCGAGGCGAAGTCGAGGTAGTCGATCGGCGTGTTGTCGACCAGGACCGTGTCGCGCGTCGGATCGACCCGGGTCGTGATGGCCCAGATCACTTCCTTCCAGTCGCGCACGTCGACATCCTCGTCCACCACGACGATGAACTTCGTATACATGAACTGGCGCAAGAAACTCCAGACCCCGAACATCACGCGCTTGGCGTGGCCGGCGTACTGCTTCTTCATCTGCACCACGGCCATGCGGTAGCTGCAGCCTTCCGGCGGCAGGTAGAAGTCGGTGATCTCGCTGAACTGCTTCTGCAGGAGCGGGATGAAGACTTCATTGAGCGCCACGCCCAGCACGGCCGGCTCGTCGGGCGGCTTGCCGGTGTAGGTGGAGTGATAGATGGGGTCGCGCCGCATCGTGATGCGGTCGATCGTGAACACGGGGAAGCTGTCCTGCTCGTTGTAATAGCCGGTATGGTCGCCGTACGGCCCTTCCAGCGCATGCTCGAAGCCGGACGGGTGGTTCGCATCCGGGTAGATATGCCCTTCCAGCACGATTTCGCTCGACGCCGGAACGCGCAGTTCGCTGCCGATGGCTTTCGTCAGCACCGTGCGCTGGCCCCGCAGCAGGCCTGCGAACTGGTATTCCGACAGACTGTCCGGCACCGGCGTCACCGCGCCGAGAATGGTGGCGGGGTCGGCCCCGAGGGCCACCGCCACCGGATAGGGCTGGCCCGGGTTGGCGATCGCGTGCTCGCGGAAGTCGAGCGCGCCGCCGCGGTGCGCCAGCCAGCGCATGATCACCTTGTTCGGCCCCAGCACCTGCTGGCGGTAGATGCCCAGGTTCTGGCGCTTCTTGTTCGGCCCCTTGGTGACCACCAGTCCCCAGGTGATGAGAGGCGCGACGTCGCCCGGCCAGCAATGCTGGATCGGCAGGCGGGCAAGGTCCACGTCCTGCCCTTCCCAGACGATTTCCTGGCAGGCGGCGCCCTTCACTTCCTTCGGCGCCATGTCCCATACGGCTTTCACGAGGGACCCGAGTCCCATGATGTCCTTGAAGCCGCGCGGCGGTTCCGGTTCCTTCAGGCGCGCCAGCACGTGACCGATGCGGCGCAGTTCGCTTACGTCGCTGGCACCCATGCCCAGGGCCACGCGCTGCGGCGTGCCGAACAGGTTGGCCAGCACCGGCATCGCATGCCTGCCGCCGCGCGCATCCGTCGCATGGTCGAACAACAGTGCCGGGCCGGCGGCGCGCAGCGTGCGGTCGCAGACCTCGGTCATCTCCAGATGGGTGGAAATGGGGAGGCCAACGTGCTTTAATTCGCCGTTTTGTTGCAGCTGGGACATAAAATCCCGGAGATCGGAATATTTCATCAAGTTTTGCTTGTTTTTTCGATTGCTTGCGGTTAATCAAATTGCGCCGCCAAGTATTTGATTTGGCAAGGTATTGCTGAGCTCACCCAAGATAAGTAAGATTCAAAAGTAATAAAGGGCAGTCGTGCTAGTATTGACTTGGTATAAACGACCGCCTAGAATCCACCCTACTTGATGAGACGGCCACATGTAGACGAGATTCTAGCCGTTCTCATACATTCACGGGGTCGGGGCCCCATATGACATTTTAAGGAGTGTTTTCTTTAGGCGTCTGCCTACCCTCCCCGAGACAGTTGTTGAGCCACTGGACCATTCCCCACTGGGAAGCGCGACCAGCTGAAGCAAAGCAATGACGGCGTTTCGGTCTTCCACACAGGAAGCCCTGACGATTTTTCTGATGCACGGCATCCGACCTCCGCAGCGCCCATAGCGCAGCGACGGGATCATTTTTGCCGCGACAAAGGGGACTTCGATGATCAATCGTTTGTTCGGTACGAGCGCAAGGCTCGTCCAATCCATGGCCAGCCAGCCAATCACGTTTTCGCAAGTGAGCAAGACGGCACGTGGTCTGTTGACCACCATGCAGCACACACTGACCGTGTTCGGTCTCTCGGCAGTGGCGGTACTGGCCCTGCTCTACACGAACCCGGATGCCGCCAGGAAGGTGTCCGAACTGTTGTCTCCCGAAGCCGACAGCGCGCCTGCCGGCGTGACCGTCGTCCAGGCACCGGCGCCTGCCGCCCAGCCTGTCGTGGCCGAGGCCGCGCCGGAACCCGCCGAGCCCAAGGTGCTCGGCAACAGCAGGCAGCAAAAGAACGTGACCTCGTGGCTGGCCAAGCGCTACCGCGTGGCCGGCGACGCCGCCAACATGCTCGTCTCGACCGCCTACACGACGGCGCACGAGATGAAACTCGACCCGCTCCTGATCCTTGCGGTCATGGCGATCGAATCGGGCCTGAATCCCTTTGCGGAAAGCCCGATGGGCGCCAAGGGCCTGATGCAGGTCATGGCCAAGGTCCACCACGACAAGTTCGAGGAAGTCGGCGGCACCCAGGCAGCCCTGAACCCGGTCGCCAACATCCGTGTCGGCGCCCAGATCCTCAAGGACTACGTCAAGCGCACCGGCTCGGTCGAAGGCGCCCTGAAGACCTACGTCGGCGCGGCCGACATGGAAAGCGACTCCGGCTACGGTGCCAAGGTCCTGGCCGAATACCACCGCCTGAAGGCGGTCGCCGGCGGCAAGCACGTGCCGACCACCAACGCTCCTGCCGCACCGAGCCAGATGGTCGTCAACAAGGCGGCGCCAGCGGCACCGGCCACGCCCGCCCCGGACAGCGCCCCCGCGCCGAAAGCCGAGGAAGCCCCGGCGGCCGAAGCCCACACCGATGCGCTGGCCAACCTGTAAGCGCTATTAACCTTCACTCCTCATGGCCACCGCTCGCGGTGGCTTTTTTTTTATGGCGCGGACGCAGGGTGTGCGGCTCCACGCCGTCGCAGGCCGAGCCCGCGCCCTTCGCGCCGCCCACGCGATCAACCCACGTCGGCACCCACGCGCCCCACGGGTACACGCCTGCCCGCATCACCCAACAAAAAAGCCACCGCGCCGCGAGGCATCGGTGGCTTACGAGCCGGCCCTACTAATATATATAGAGCGCGTGGCGAATCTCAGCGGCGCACGTCGGCCGCGACTTCCTCCGGACGCAGCCTGCCCGCCAGCTTGTCGAGCACGCCGTTCACATACTTGTGGCCGTCAATGCCGCCGAAGGACTTGGTCAGCTCGACCGCTTCGTTGATGACGACGCGGTACGGAATCTCCGGATGGTTCTTCAGCTCGTAGGCGCCCAGCAGCAGCACGCCGTGCTCGATCGGGGACAGTTCCGTGATCGTACGGTCGATCAGGGGGGCAATCGCTTCGCGCAGCTCGATCGAGGTGCTGATGGTGCCGTTGAGCAGTGCCGCGAAATATTCGCCATCGGCCTTGTCGAAGCCGTGGGCGCCGCGGATGTTGTTCGTCACGGTGCTCGACGGCTCGTTGTTGAGCAGCCATTGGTACAGGCCCTGCAGCGCGAACTCGCGCGCGCGGTGGCGCGGGGTGCGGTTCTTGCTCGGGTTGGCGTGGGTGGTCTTGTCGTTCATATGCGTCCTTCTCTGCTTTCTGCTGCTTACTCTTCTTCTTCCGGATGCAGCTCTTCGAGCGCCATCAGGAGGTTGGCCATCTCGACCGCGACCCGTGCGGCGTCGGTGCCCTTCTCGGCCATGCGCGCTTCGGCCTGCTCGTCGGTCTCGGTGGTCAGCACGGCGTTGGCGATCGGGATGCCGTAATCCAGGCCGATGCGGGTGATGCCGGCGCCGGACTCGTTCGAGACCAGCTCGAAGTGGTAGGTTTCGCCGCGGATGACGGCGCCCAGCGCAATCAGGGCGTCGAACTGCTGGGTCTCGGCCATCTTCTGCAGCGCCAGCGGGATTTCCAGTGCACCCGGAACGGTCACGTGCAGGATGTCCTCGTCGGCCACGCCCAGGTGCTTCAGTTCGGCCAGGCACGACGACAGCAGGCCATGCCCGACGTCGGCGTTGAAGCGCGCCTGCACGATCCCGATGCGCAGGTCTTCGCCCGTCATATTGCTTTCATAAGTTCCTACCGTCATGGCTACCCTCTTCTGTGATTTGTTCGTTTCAATAATGTGATCCTACCCTGTCTCGAAGCCTCGGGAAACCGTAGCGAGCGGAAGGAGTGTTGGCCAAGAAGCGCAGCTGTACAAACGCACAGCGAGCATCGCAGGCCGACAATCCGACGCGCAGCAGGTTTATCGAGGCTCAAGCCGCCGGACAGGCGATGTATCCGGTCACCTCGAGATCGAAACCGGTCATCGAGGGCATCTTGCGCGGATTGGCCAGCAGCTTCATCTTGCCCACGCCCAGTTCCTTCAGGATCTGGGCGCCGATGCCATAGGTGCGCAGGTCCATCGTCGCCGCGCGGCCGCTCGGGCGAGCGCCGGGCGCGTCGATCGAGGCGAACTGGGCGAAGAGCTGCTCGGCGGTCTCGCCGCAGTTGAGCAGCACCAGCACGCCGCTGTCGGCGGCCTTGATCGCGTCCATGGCCGAGGCCATGGTCCAGGAGTGGGTGGTGGCGCGGTGTTCCAGCACGTCCAGGATCGAGACCGGCTGGTGCACGCGCACCAGGGTTTCATCCTCGCGTTTGAGCTCGCCATGCACCATCGCCAGGTGGGCGCTGCCGCTCGGCTTGTCGCGGTAGGCGATCAGCTTGAACTCGCCGTGGGCGGTGTTCAGGGTACGCTCGGCAACGCGCTCGACCAGGCTCTCGTTCTGGCTGCGGTAGTGGATCAGGTCGGCGATCGTGCCGATCTTCAGGTTGTGTTCTTTCGCGAACTCGATCAGGTCCGGCAGGCGCGCCATCGTGCCGTCTTCCTTGATGATCTCGCAGATCACCGAGGCCGGGGTCAGTCCGCCCATTTCGGTCAGGTCGCAGCCGGCTTCGGTGTGGCCGGCGCGCATCAGCACACCGCCCTTGACCGCACGCAGCGGGAAGATGTGGCCCGGCTGCACCAGGTCGTCGGGACGGGCGCCCTTGTTCACGGCCACCTGGATCGTGCGGGCACGGTCCGCCGCCGAGATGCCGGTGGTGACACCTTCTGCCGCCTCGATCGAGACGGTGAAATTGGTGCCGAAGGAGGTGCCGTTACGGGTCGTCATCATCGGCAGCGCCAGGCGGTCGCAGATCTCTTCCGAGAGCGTCAGGCAGACCAGGCCACGGGCATGGCGGATCATGAAGTTGATCGCCTCCGGGGTAACGAAGTCGGCGGCCAGCACCAGGTCGCCTTCGTTCTCGCGGTCTTCCTCGTCCACGAGAATGACCATGCGCCCTGCGCGCAGTTCGGCAACGATTTCCTGGGTGCTGGAGATAGACATGTGATTTCCTTGAAACAGTGACGCATCGTGCGTAATCCGCTATTTTAAAGGATTTACCAGCTTTCAACCGGCCCTGGCGAGGAGCTCGGCAGCAGAATTTCCCTCCAGCGGGCAGACGGCGCAACTCGCCACATACGGAAATGCGGATCGCGCCGCAAACGTTGCAGTAGTGCAACGCAATTGGATTTGTTCAAGAACAATTGTTAATTTTCACGTTTTGCAATGCAACTTTCTCGTGTCTCGCGACATTGGCTGGATTATGATGCAGCGATCTGGTCTAACGCGCCGCGTGCTGCCGTCGGCGCATTCCTGGAGTTGTCATGTTGGTACCGATATTCGCGCCTCAGTCCACCGCCGCAGCCCGGGAGACGTGCTGATGGCAACCATCCTCATCGTCGATGACCGGCCGAGCAACCGCGCCTACCTGCTCGCGCTGCTCGGCTTTACCGAACATCGGCTGCTCGAAGCCGAGGACGGCGCCGCCGCCCTCGCGCTGGTACGCGCCGAGCGTCCCGAGCTGATCATTACCGACATCCTGATGCCGACCATGGACGGCTACGAGTTCGTCCAGCGCCTGCGCGCCGACCGCAACCTTGCCGCCACCCGCATCATTTTCTATTCTGCCGTGTATGCCGAACGCGAGACGATAGCGATGGCGCGCAGCTGCGGCGTGCGTACGGTGCTGAGTAAACCTTCCGATCCGCAGGACATCCTCGACGCCGTGAACGCCGAACTGGGCATGACCGACAGCGCCACCGCGCCGGCCGCCGCCGCGGCCGCGCGCGAGCTCGCTCCCTTCCTGCCGACGCCGCCCGTGCCCGAGGACAGCCGCGTCTCGGTGCGCCTGGCCGCGCTCGAGGAGATGCTGCTGCACCGGTGGGCGAGCGCAAGGTCGAGGGCCTCGTCGAGGCCTTCCGCAAGGCGGCCGCGCCCCTGCTCGGCGCCGACGGCTTCGCCCTGTGCCTGCTCGACAGCGACGAGCGCAGCGTACGCCACCTGTGTACCGAAGGCTTCGAGCGCGACCTGATCGCGCCGCACGCCGGCACCGCCACCCGCCTGCCGGGCGCGCTGCTGCACGCGCGCCAGCCCCTGCTGCTCGGGCCGGGCGACCCGATGCTGGCCGCCCTGCCGCCCGGCCACCCGCGCTGCGGCTCCTTCCTTGGCCTGGCCGTGCGCGACCTGCGCCAGCTGCATGGCTGGATCTACTTCCTGCGCTGCCCGGTGCGGCGCCCTTCACGCGCGAGGACGAGCGCTGGGCCGCGGCGCTGGCGGCGCACCTGGCGCTGGCCTACGAGAACCTGAACCTGTACGGCGTCGTGCAGCGCCACGCCGCCCAGCTGCAGCTGGAAGCGACCGCGCGTGCCCAGGCCGACGCCGCCCTGCGCGAGAGCGAACACCGGCTCGAGCTGGCGCGCCAGGTATTCGACAGCACCCAGGAAAGCATCATGATGACCGACGCCTGCGCCAACATCGTCGCCGTCAACCCCGCCTTCGAGCAGATCACGGGCTACCGCGAGTTCGAGGTCATCGGCAAGAACCCGCGCATCCTGCGCTCGGGCCGGCACGAAACGCCCTTCTACGGCAAGATGTGGAGCTGCCTGGAAGAGCACGGCCAGTGGCGCGGCGAGATCTGGAACCGGCGCAAGAACGGCGAGGTCTACCCCGAGCGCACCAGCATCAGCGCGGTGCGCGACGACGACGGCAAGCTCACCGCCTATGTCTCGGTCTCCACCGACCTGTCGGCCCTGAAGGCCGCCCACAACCAGCTCGACTTCCTGTCGAATCACGACGCTCTCACCCTGCTGCCGAACCGCTCGCTGTTCCACGACCGCCTGCAGCAGGCGATCGCCGCCGCGCGCCGCGACGGCAGCCAGCTGGCACTCCTGCTGGTGAACGTCGACCGCCTCTCGCGCATCAACGACAGCCTGGGCCACTCGGCCGGGGACGCCCTGCTGCGCGAAGTGGCGCGCCGCGCCAGCGAGATCGCCGGCCCCGCCGACACGGTGGCGCGCCTGTCCGGCGATGAGTTCGTGCTGCTCACCAGCTGCGAGGACACCGAGGACATCATCCTCGCGGCGCAGCGCCTGATCGAAGCGGTCGCCCAGCCACATTCGATCGGGGGCCACGACGTCGTCGTCACCGCCAGCGTCGGCATCAGCGTCTTCCCGCGCGACGGCAATGCCCCGGGCGACCTGCTGAAAGCGGCCGACGCCGCGCTGGCGCACCAGAAGGACGCCGGCCGCAACGGCTTCCGCTTCTTCAAGGGCGAGATGAACGACGAGGCGATGCGCTGGCTGGCGCTGGAAACGCGGCTGCGGCGCGCCATCGGCCGCGCCGAGCTGGCACTGCACTTCCAGCCGCAGGTGGCGCGCGCGGACGGCCGCGTGCTTGGCATGGAGGCGCTGCTGCGCTGGCAGAGCTCCGAACTGGGGCGGGTCTCGCCGGCCGACTTCATTCCGCTGGCCGAGGACACCGGCCTGATCCTGCCGATCGGCGACTGGGTGATCCGCCAGGCCTGCCTGCAGAACAAGGCCTGGCAGGACGCGGGCCTGCCGCGCGTGCCGCTGGCGGTGAACGTCTCGGCGCACCAGTTCAAGGCCGGCACTGTGCCTGCCGTGGTGCGCGCCTCGCTGCTCGAATCGGGCCTGGAAGCGCGCTACCTCGAGATCGAGCTGACCGAAAGCGTGATGCTGGGCGATACCAGCGCGGCCGAGGCCCAGCTGGCCGAGCTGCGCGCGATGGGCGTGTCGCTCTCGCTCGACGACTTCGGCACCGGCTATTCCTCGCTCGGCTACCTGTCGCGCTTCTCGCTCGACAAGCTCAAGATCGACCAGGCTTTTGTCCGCAACATCACCACCGATACGCGCAGCGCGGCCATCGCCCAGGCCACCATCGCCCTGGCCGACGGCCTGTCGCTGCGCGTGGTGGCCGAAGGCGTCGAGACGCTGGCCCAGCGCGATTTCCTCGGCCGCATCGGCTGCGATGTGCTGCAGGGCTACCTGTACAGCCAGCCCCTCCCCGCGCGCGAAATGGAAAGCCTGCTGCGGGCCGGCTACGTTAAGGTTTGACTTGCCCCGCGTGGCGGCGCGGCGACCGTTACAATGGCGGCTCGCCGCCTTTGCCACGGATTCGCCGATGACCGCCATGTTTTCACGCTTCTCGTCCCTCCTTCGCCTGGTTCCAGGCTTCGTATTCGCCGCCGCCCTCCTGCTGCCCGCCGGGGCCGGGGCCGCCCTGAAACTGGACGCGCCGATTCCCGTCGGCCCCCAGGTCAAGGTCGGCAAGCTCGCCAACGGCCTGACCTGGTATATCCAGAAGAACGCCCGCCCCGAGCGCAAGCTCGAACTGCGCCTGGTGATCAAGGCCGGCTCGATCCTGGAAGACGAGGACCAGCAGGGCCTGGCCCATTTTGTGGAGCACATGGCCTTCAATGGCTCGACCCACTTCCAGAAGCATGAGCTGGTGGACTACCTGCAGTCGATTGGCGTGAAGTTCGGTGCGGACCTGAATGCCTACACGTCCTTCGACGAAACGGTCTACGTCCTGCCGATTCCGACCGACCGGCCCGAGAACGTCAAGCGCGCCTTCCAGGTGCTGGAAGACTGGGCCCACGGTATCGCTTTCGACGAAGCGGTCATCGAAAAGGAGCGCGGCATCGTGCTCGAGGAACTCCGCCTCGGCAAGGGTGCGGGCGACCGCATCGGCAAGAAACTCTACCCGAAGATCTACAACGGCTCGCGCTATGCCGAGCGCCTGCCGATCGGGAAGGAAGAAGTGCTGCGCAGCTTCCCGCCCGAAGCACTGCGCCGCTTCTACCGCGACTGGTACCGGCCCGACCTGATGGCCGTGGTAGTGGTCGGCGACATCGAGCCGGCGGCGGCCGAAAAGCTGATCCGCACGCATTTTTCGAAGCTGACCAATCCTCGCCCTGCCCGCCTGCGCCCCTATGCCGAGATTGGGCGCCGCGAAGAGACCGAGGCCGTCATCGTCACCGACCGCGAAGCGACGGGTAACGGCCTCCTGATCCGCTATCCGGTGCAGCCGGTGCGCGAGCCAAGCACGGTGCGCGGCTACCGCGAGGGCCTGGTCGAGAGCCTGTTCACCGGCATGCTCAATGGCCGGCTGCAGGAACTGACGCAGCTGCCGGACCCGCCCTTCCTGGGAGGCTCGAGCGCCTTCGGCAAGCTCACACCTTTCCATAAATCCTTCAATGCCAGCGCCGTCGTGAAACCCGGCGGCGCAAACAAGGCCATCGACGCCCTGGTGCGCGAGAACGAACGCGCGCGCCGCCACGGCTTCGGCGCCGCCGAACTGGAGCGGGCGAAGAAGGACATGATGCGCAGCTTCGAACGCACCTACAACGAACGCGAGAAGACCGATTCCGGCGCCTACGTGGCCGAATACATGCGCAACTTCCTGCAGCAGGAACCGATTCCCGGCATCGTCGCCGAATTCGGCTACGCGCGCCAGATGCTGCCGACGATCTCGCTCGAGGAAATGAACGCCTACGCGCGCCGCACCATCCCCGCCAATTCCGGCAAGCTGGTGATCTACAGCGGCATCGAGCGCGCCGACCTGCCGCCCCCGAGCGGCGAGTCGCTGCTGGCGGCGGTGGCCGGCGCCGAGCAGGCCGAAGTCGCGCCCTATGTCGAGAAATCCCTGGGCAAGCTGATGGCAGAGCCGCCGCAGCCCGGCAAGATCGTCGCCGAGCGCCAGGACAAGGCCCTGGGCCTGACGCACCTGACGCTGTCGAACGGCGTCAAGGTGATCCTGAAAGCCACCGACTTCCGCAACGACCAGGTGCTGCTGAGCGCGGCCCGCTATGGTGGCCAGAGCCTGTACGGCGACGGCGACATCCTCAACGCCCGCTACGCCAGCGCGATCGTCGCCAGCATGGGCCTGAAGGATTATTCGCCGCTCGACCTGTCGAAGGTGTTGGCCGGCAAAGCGGCCGCCGTCACCGTCGGCCTGTCCGGCTACAGCGAGGTGATCGGGGCCTCGTCGGGCGCGACCGACATCGAGACCATGCTGCAGCTCCTGTGGCTGCGCTTCGATACCGTGCGCCGCGACGAGGACCTGTTCAAGTCCTTCATCGGCAAGCAGGTCGAAGCCGCGCGCAACCGCGATGCGCAGCCAGGCGCGCGCTTCGGCGACGCGCTCGTCGCCACCCTCTACAACAACCACCCGCGCGCGCCACGGCCGCTGCGTCCGGAAGAGTATGCGCAGATCGACCTGGACCGCAGCATCGCGATCTACCGCGAGCGCTTCGCGAGCGCGAAGGACCTGACCTTCGTGATGGTCGGCAGCTTCGACCTGGAGCGGGTGAAACCGCTGCTGGCAACCTACCTCGGCAGCCTGCCCACGCCCGAGCTTCCGATCGGCTGGCGCGACGTCGGCCTGCGCCCCGTGCGCGGCGTGGTCAAGCGCGCGGTCCATAGCGGCACCGAACCGAAGAGCACGATTTCGCTGACCTTCACCGGCGAAGCGCCGTTCTCGGAAGACGAGCAGATGCGCCTGCAGGCACTGAGCGAAGTGCTCAACATCCGCATCATCGAGGTGCTGCGCGAGAAGATGTCGCTGATCTACGGCGGCAGCGCCGGCGGTTCGCTCGGCCGCATCCCTTACGGCAGCTATTCGCTGTCGCTGACGCTGCCGACCGGCCCGGAAAACGTCGACAAGGTGATCGCCGCCACGTTCGAGGAATTCGACCGCCTCAAACGCGAGGGTCCGAGCGCGGCCGACCTGGCCAAGGTCAAGCAGAACTGGATCCAGAACTACCGCAAGGCGCTGCGCGAGAACGGCTACTGGCTGGGACGCATCCAGTCGGCGCTGATGGACGGCACCGACCCGGCCACCCTCCTCACCCACGAGGCCCGCGTGGAAGCGCTGAGCGTGGCCGACGTGCAGCAGGCGGCGCGGCGCTACCTGGACACGAACAACTACGTGCAGGTGGTGCTGTATCCGGAGAAGAAAGCGAAAGCGGCGCAGCCGTCGCAGCAGCCCGCGCCTGCCATGAAGGAAGCGGCCGCCGCCCAGGCAAACTGACCCTGGGGTAGTACGCTATTGCCTGAACCGCCGGCGTATGGCGGCTCACGGAAACGTCGCGAGCGGCGATTTCGCTGCCGCGGGTGCAAGGCGAAGCCTGTAGCGCGTGGGCACGGAGTGCCCACCCTGGGTTGCCCGGGTGTTGATCGCCGCGAATGCTCGATGCCTGTCCGCAGACCGTTGGCAAGAACCGCAGGGTGGGCGGGGCCGCCGAGGCACCCTGTGCCCACGGCTCCCTATTTCAAATACCTGTCGAACCACTCCACCGTCCGCTTGCGCTGGTCCAGCTGGTGTTCCGGCTTCCTGATCGCGTGGCCTTCGCCGTCGTAGATCACGAGCGCCGTCGGCGTGCCCATCGCGCGCAGGCCGTGCCAGAATTCCATCGACTGCACCGCCGGCGTCTCGACATCGCGCTCGCCCACGTACAGCAGGGTCGGTGTCTTCGCCTTCCTGATCGATTCGATCGGCGAGGCGGCCCGGTAGATGGCGGGGTCGTCGTACATGGTGGCACCAAAAAAGGGCACCATCCACTGGTCGATGCCGTTCTGGCCGTAGTAGCTGATCCAGTTGGCGATGCCCGCCCCGGCCACGGCGGCCTTGAAGCGGGTGCTGTGGGTGACGCCCCACATGGTCATGAAGCCGCCATAGGAGTGTCCCATCAGGCCGAGGCGGTTGCCGTCGACGGGTGCCGCCTCCAGCACGGCGTCGACCCCGGCGAGGATGTCGCGCCAGTCGCCGCCGCCGAAGTCGCGCCGGTTGGCCATCGTGAAGGCCAGGCCCTGGCCGTAGCTGCCGCGCGGATTGGGCTGGAACACGAAGTAGCCGCGCGCTACCAGGTCGCGCACCAGAGGATTGCCGAACTCGCCCTCGGCAACGAAGCGCGGCATCGCGGCCGATGCCGGGCCGCCGTGCACGAGCACCACCATCGGATGCTTGCTGCCCGCCTTCGGATTGCGGGGCCCGAGCAGCCAGCCCTGGCTGGTGTGTCCTTCGTTCTTCCAGCTGATGCTGCGTGCGGTAACCTGGGGGCGAAGCCGTCATTGTCGTGCGTGACGGGCTTCAACTCCGGCAGGCGGCCTGCCACGATGCGCGGCGCCTGCTCGAAGCTTTCCATCACCGACACGGCAGCTGCGCCGTCGGCGCTGAAGACGATGCGGCCGTCACGCGAGCCGTTCGCCGCCACCGGCCCGGACCACACCGTACGCACGCTGCGCGCGGCCGGGTCGATCGTCACCACGGCCATGTCGCTGCCCTGCAGGCTCGACGCGAGCAGCTGGGTGCCCTTCCACGCCAGGCCGTTGAAGGAACCGGCGTAGCGCGGCGTGACGTCGACTGGCTCGCCGCCGGCCAGCGGCACCGTGAAGATGTCCCCGCCCACCGAGCCGAAGTCGCTCATCAGGCCGCCGACGAACGCGACCGTGCGCCCGTCGGGCGAGACGTGCGGGAGGCTCATCTGCATCTTCGGCGCCGCGACGATGCGCAGCGCGCCGCTGCCCGCGTCGACGTGGCCGAGCGTCGCGACCCACCAGTTGTTGTCGCCATTACCCCGGCGCTGGTGGCGACGAAACCGCGGCCGTCCGGCGTCCAGTCGTATTCGTAGACATAGGTATCGGCGGGCGAGACCAGGCGCAGCGTGCCGCCCGCGACCGGCACCACCGCGATGCGCTGGGCATCCTCGCTGCTGCCGATCTCGCCGACCAGGCGCGCGCCGGCTTCGACGGCGCCGGTCTGCTTGGTGGCGCCGACCGTGGCCAGCACGGCGATGCTGGCGCCGTCCGGCGACCAGCGCGCCGTGTTGGCCACGCCCTTGACCGCACCCACCGGCACGGTCTTGCCGCCGCGTGCCACCCACAAGGTGGCGACGCCGCCCCGGGCGTCGGAGGCGATGAAGGCCAGCGCGCTGCGGTCGGGCGAGAAGCTGGGGAAATCGTAAGAACAGGTGGCGCAGGGATCGTATTCGGACACGATGCGCCCGCTGGCGGCATCGCGCACCACCACCCGGCCGTGGGCACGCTGGCCGGGCACGCCCGGGTCGACGGCCTCGACTGCGGCAATGCGCTCGCCACCGGCGCTGATGGCGAGCGCGCGGTATTCGCGCATCTGCGCCGCCTGCGCGCCAGGCGCGGCCAATGCCAGCATGGCCAGCGTGACCCCTGCCGCTGTTCTTTGCATTCTCATCTTCTCTCCTCGTGTTCGGCTGCCTCTCGCGGGCCCAGCTCGTGTTTGAACGGCAACGCGCAGTCTACGCGGATTCGCATGCGTCCGCCGCGCAACAAAATTCATGCGGGAAGGGTAATTTTGCTTTGATGCAAGAAATCCGGTGGCGGATAGTTGACGCAGCCCTAGACTTGAACACTCGATCTAGCCAGGAGCCGAGGATGATCTACAAGGATATCGACAACAAGGAACCGGTCGTGGCCATCCTCGAGCGCATGCTGAAGCTGGCGGGACCGGACAAGCAGCCCCTGATCGAGCGGGAGCTGCGCGCGATGCGCGCCGGCATCCGCAGCGAACGGGAAGCGACCTGCCTGCTCGACTCGTGGCTCCGGAACGCCACCCGCACTGCCGTCATCCACGACCTGCGGCTCGACTCGCGCAGCGGCCACGTGGCCCAGATCGACCATGTCCTGATCCACCGTACGCGCCGTTTCTACATCCTCGACACCAAATGCTTCGCGCAGGACGTCAGGATCCTCGATGACGGTAGCTACCTGCGCTGGAACGCGGACGCCAGGCGCTTCGAGCCGGCACCCTCGCCGCTAGCGCAATGCGAACACAATGCCCGGGTCTTGCGACGGGCCCTGGCCCATCTCGGCCTGCAGGACGTCGCGATCGATGCGCTGGTACTGGTGGCGCCGACCGCGCGCATCGAACGCCCGCGCCGCTTCGATACGTCCGCGCTGATGAAGGCCGACGTCTTCCTCGACAGGCTGCACGGCCTGTCCGAAGGGCCCGGCCGGCGCGCTTGCGCCCATGGGCGGACTGCTGCGCACGGGCCTGTACGATTCCATCGGCGACATCGCCAAGCGCCTCGCCGGGCTGCACCGGCCGTCGACCGCCGACACCATGGCGCGCTTCGGAGTCGGCAGGGAGCTCAAGCCGCAGGACGCCACGCGCGCATCGGCTCCCGCCTCGGCGTCTGCCTCGGCAGCTACCGTCCCGCATCCGCCGGTCCATGCCCCGGCCAGCAGCCCGGCCAGCACCCGCGACGCGGTGCGAGCATCGGCCTGACGCGCCCGCCCGGCGCCGTGGAACCTGCGTTCAGCGCGCAGCCGACAGCATGCGCTCGACGTAGCGTGCGATCAGGTCGATCTCGAGATTGACGCGGGCCCCCGCGTGCAGGTGCTTCAGGGTCGTGACCTCGATCGTGTGCGGGATCAGGTTGATCGAGAAGCGGCACACCTTGCCGCCCCCGGCTTCCAGGTCTTCGACCCGGTTGACGGTCAGCGACACGCCGTTCACGACCACCGAGCCCTTGTAGGCCAGGAACTTGGCCAGCTCGTGCGGCGCATCGATGACCAGCTCGCGCGATTCGCCGACGGACTCGAAACTGTGCACCCGCCCGAGGCCATCGACGTGGCCCGAGACCAGGTGTCCGCCCAGGCGCTCGGCCAGGGTCAGCGCCTTTTCCAGGTTGACTTCGCCCGGCGCGTCCAGGCCCACGGTGCGGTTCAGGCTTTCGCGCGAGACGTCGACCGAAAAGGCCGTGTCGGTCCTGGCGACGACGGTCATGCAGGCGCCGTTGATGGCGATCGAGTCGCCCAGCGCGACGTCGGCCAGCGGCAGGCCGCCGGCGTCGATCTCCAGGCGCACGCCGGCGTCCTGGCCGCCGCCAGTGGCGAGACCGAGTTGATGTTGCCGACGGCGGCGACGATTCCAGTAAACATGCAGCTTGTCCTTTAGGTGTGAATATCGGGTTCAATCCCGGCTGGTGCGGGCGTGTCCAGGCGCGCCAGGATGCGCAGGTCGGCGCCGAGCTGCTTCACCTCGTGAAAACGCAATGCGGTCTTGTCGGCCAGGCGCGCCAGCGGCGCCAGCGCGAACATGCCCTGCCCGGCGCCGATCAGGCTGGGGGCCAGGTAGACCAGCAGCTCGTCGACGCAGCCTTCGCGCAACAGGGAGGCGTTCAGCTTCGCGCCGGCTTCCACGTGCACTTCGTTGATTTCGCGCCGGCCCAGTTCCAGCATCAGGGCCGGCAGGTCGACCTTGCCGGCGCCGTTGGCCAGCACGATCACTTCGTGGCCGGCGGCGCGCAGCAGGGCTTCCTTTTCGGGATATGCGCCCGCCGCCACGATCCAGCAGGGTTCGCCCTGCAGGATGCGCGCGTCCAGCGCAATCTCGAGACGGCTGTCGACGATGACACGGCGCGGCTGGCGCGGGGTATCGATCCCGCGCACGGTGAGCTGCGGGTCGTCCGCCTTGACCGTGCCGATGCCGGTCAGGATGACGCAGGCGCGCGCGCGCAGGCATGGCCGTCGGCACGGGCATCAGGCCCGGTAATCCACTGGCTTTCGCCGCTCTCGAGGGCGGTAAAACCATCCAGGCTGGCCGCGGTTTTCAGGCGCACCCAGGGGCGGCCGCGGCGCATGCGCGAGAAAAAGCCGATGTTCAGTTCACAGGCGGCATCGGCCAGCAGGCCCGTTGCGGTCTCGATGCCGGCCGCCCGCAGCTGGGCCATGCCGCGCCCGGCAACGAGCGGATTCGGGTCGCCCATGGCAGCCACTACCCGCCCGAGGCCCGCTTCCACCAGCGCCTTCGAGCACGGCGGCGTGCGGCCGTAGTGGCTGCAGGGCTCGAGCGTGACGTACGCCGTGGCACCGCGCACATCGTTGCCGCGCGCGGCAGCGTCGCGCAGTGCCTGGATCTCGGCATGGGCCTGGCCCGCGGGCTGGGTGTGGCCGGCGCCGATGACGACGCCCCCTTCACGATGACGCAGCCCACGCGCGGATTCGGCGCGGTGATGTACATGCCCTTCGCCGCCCATTCCGGGCCAGCGCCATGCCGTCGGTGTCGTTCTCGATCTGCACTCTGTGGTTCTTCAGTTTCGCTCTTCAGCGCGGTTCCCGGGCCGGCGCCGCTCGAGGCGGCGTTCCCTCAAGGCGGCGCAGCGGCGCCGTCGCAATTGTCGTCGCGCGCGGGGTTGCACAGGCGCGCCCGTCCCAGCATGTTGATTTTAATACGGCGGATGCCGCCGCCATGAAACAGCGACAGCGTGCCCCAGCGCGCAGCACCGCTGCTCGTCGCGCTGCAACTGCGTCCGGCGCCATTGTAGGCGATGTAGTACGGCGGCGCAGGACTCGTGAGGGCAAACGCCAGCGCCACGCCCGGCGCCAGCGCCCCGTGCACGGCGAGGATATCGTCGCCCGCGCCGGGCACGCCGTTGTCGTCGCGGTCGGCGAAGACGGTCCAGCCCTGCGCCCAGTCGAGCCCGGCCGGGTCGCGCGGCCTCAACGCGATGCGCTCGTTGCGCGCGATCGCCTGGGCGCGCGCAAGGCCGATCGCGTCGAACAGGTCGTTGGAGGCTGCCCGCAGCTGGGTTGACTGCACCAGGGCGCGCAGGTCGGGCAGCGCCACCGCCAGCAGCGTGGCGGCAACCGCCACCACGACCAGCAGTTCGACCAGGGTGAAGCCTGCCGTAGTGCGCCGCGCCCTCATGGCCAGCAACGCTTGCCCGGGCCGTCCGCGCCCTGCTCGCCGCGGCTGCTGAGCGTCAGGACGCCGCATTCGGCGTCGCGGTAGCGCACGTCGACATTCGGCGTACCGGGACGCGCGCAGCAGCACGCAGTCGCGCAGTTCGCTGCCGGGACAGGCCTCGGCGTCGAGCTCGTAGGCGCTGTCAAGCGCGCTGTTGCCGGACCACCAGCGCAGTCCCTCGCGTGGCGCCGCGGCCGAGAAGGCGACGTAGCTGTGGTGCAGCGCGTGATGATGTTCCTGCTGCTGCATCGCGTCGACCAACGCCACCTGGCCCTCGAGCCGGCGTGCCCTGTTCACGTAGCTGGAATAGCTGGGGAAGGCCACCACGGCCAGCAGCGACAGGATCACCAGCACCACCATCAACTCGATCAGGGAAAACCCCCGTCCGGATCCGCGTCGGCAGCCGGATCCGCGCCCATTGGTCCTGCATGTCGTGCCGGGCATCGCGCAATACATCGTGGTGTCTCCTCGTGGTTGTCAGGAAGCGGCCCGGTGCAATTCGGGCCAGTTGGCAATCTCGCGCCAGCCGAGGCGGATGCCAGGCGCCCCGGGCGCTGCGCCCGCAAGCGCTCTGCGGTAATAGACCTGCAGGACGACGACCGTCGCCTCGCCCGTGCCGAAGCCGATCGCGGTGATCCGGTACAGCGCGCCACCGGACGGCGCGGGCAGCAATTCGATGAGGTAGCGCGGCAGGCGCGCCGGCAGCGGCCCGCCCTCGGGCAGTACCCGGCCGCTGAAGCGCCCGTAGTCGACGCCGGCCTCGCCGGTCAGGTCGGCCAGCTGCCAGGCAGGGATTCCCGGGGCAGGTACGGCCTGGCACAGACCCTGCCTTTCCGCCGACCCCGCACAGCGCTCGAGAAAGGCGCCGGCATCGCCCGTGGCGAAGATGGCCGCGCGCGCCGTGCCGGCGCCGGCGCCGCCGTCGATGTCGCGCTCGGCGTCGACCAGGGCGGCGTCGGCCAGCGCATGCGCGACCAGGCGATCGCGCTCGGCGCTGGCGGACTTCGCGGCCGCCAGCGCGCGTGCCGGACATGGTCACCGTCAACAGGGCCAGCACCGGGAACAGCACGGTGACGAGGGCTGCGCCGCGCTCGGTGGCGAATGAAGCGGGACGGACCATGGCTAGGGCACCGCCGCACCGACGGCAAACACGGCCGTGAACAGGCGCCGCAGCGGGCGCGCTTCCCGCCCGCCGGCGGGGGCGGCACCAGCCTGACGCCCGGGTCGGCGCTCCCGAAGGTCTCGGCGTACGCGAGACCGAACATGGCATGGTCCGCGGGGACGACCGCGCCCTGCGCCGGCCGTTCGCCATGCAGCAGCAGCGCCACTTGCACGTTTGTTACCCGCTTCCACCAAGTGCGCCGGGCGAAATCGGCATCGCGTTCGGCCGCCGTGGCGCCGCCTGGCACCAGTGCGGCATCGAGCGCGGCCAGCGCCGTCGCGTTCAGGTAGCGATTCGGCACGCCGTCGCCCGGGACGTCCATGTCGACCCCGTACAGGACCTGGAATCCGTCGACATTGGCCACGATTGCGTCCGCGCTCCAGCTACCCGTGCCGCGGTACTTGCAGCGCAGCTCGGCCACGCCGTCGGCGTTCTTCGCCACATAGAAGATGCTCCAGCCCTCTTCCATCCCATGGACGGCAAAGCCGGCGCAATTGAGTACGCTGCCGTCGCCGTCGGGTGCCTTGCCTGCGCCGGGATAACGCAGGGCCAGCACGTCGCTGCCATTGACCGCCTCGCTCAGCGGGGCACTGATGGCGGCCGTATTCCTGCCCAGCGAGCGGTCGTCCAGCCCGGCAATCGCAGCCGGCGCCGTCGCCGCGGAGGCCGCCGCACCGCTGTGCTCCCAGTCGACAAATGCCGCCTGGCGCACGGCGCGCCCGACCAGCGCCAGCGCGAAACGGCCGCTGTCGTCGACGTCGGCGGCGTCGGCATGCGCGAGGTAGGAGGCCTGGGCGCCCGCCAGCAGGATGCCGGCCGCCAGCAGCACGCCGAGACTGAGCGCCAGCGCCACGAGCAGCTCGGGCAGAGTGAGGCCTGCTTGCCTGCGCCGCGCCCTCATCGCGCCACCACCATCGCGACGACCGGCACCGCTTCGGCAGCCCCGTCCGCGGTTGCGCCGCGGATACGCCAGCCGAGCTTGGCGACGACAGGCGCGCCGGCGCCGCCCGCGCACTCCCAATCCAGTGTGCCCAGCGCGGCATTCCAGGCGCGGCTGTCGCGGCAGACGACGATGCGTCCGGGGGAAGGCCGCGCGCAGGGTGCGCGCGGTCTCGTGGAGGTCGAACAGTGCCAGCTGCGCCGGGTCGCAACCGCCGCTGCCATGGCAGTCGGCGGGCGCGGCGGGCGGGTCGCCGCCGGCGGCGTCGTAGTCGAAGGACAGATAGGGGTTGGCGCCATCCGGCAAGGCCATCTGTACCGGGTTGGCACGCATGCGCGCGCCCAGCGACGCGGCAAGCTGGACAGCCTCGGACTCGAGCGCGACCTGCTGGCGCAGGCGCATCGTGCGTGCCTGGGTGGCGGCCGCACCGGCCACGCCGACGGCGAGCACGAATAGTGCCACCAGCACCTCGACGAGCGTGAAAGCGCGCTCCCGCTGGAGCCGAAGACTGCCGTGCCGACACCGCTGCAAGGAAACCTCCACAGGCAAGTTGGCGCACCATCGCGCGAGATGTGAAGTTATCAGCGAGCCCCGGTGCGCGCCTGCGTTGGCTCAAGCGTGTGCAGGGCACGCGAAGGCGGCTGAGTGGTCGCTGCGTCGCTCCCTGTGCGGCCCCTCCGCATTGCCCCTGCCGGCCTGCGTACGATGAAATGGACGGGTTTTCGCCCGCTGTTTCGAAGGTGCCGCCAGGCAAGGCGCCGATACAATCCTGGTTTGCCCGCACCATGGCTATGGGAGCGGTGCGTGATGCCGGTACCCGATCCGGCCAACAGGCGCGCTGCAGGTGCCGCTGAATAATCCAATAAAACTGTCGAAGACCATGAAAATTGCTGTTGTCGGTAGCGGCTGGTACGGTTGCCATTTCGCGACCACCTTGAAGATGCTCGGGTACGACGTCACCCTGTTCGAGCAGCACATGGGCGTCTTTCCCGAAGCGTCAGGCAACAACCAGTTCCGCCTGCACCAGGGTTTTCACTACGCGCGCCATCACCGCACCCGGATCCAGACGCGCGACGGTTTCAACCGCTTCATCGAGCGCTATCCCTTCCTGTCCGAGAAAATCGACAGGAATTTCTACGTCATTCCGAAGGAAGACTCGCTCATCGATTTCATGACTTATCGCCAGATCATGATCTCGTCCGGCATCGACTTCCACGAGGTGCGCGCCACGCCCTATGGCCTGGGCGGCAAGGAAGTCGGGGGCATCATCCGCTGCGACGAAAGGGTGATCCTGACCAGCAAGGCGCGCAACTACTTCTGGAGCAAACTGAAGGACTGCGCCGTCTTCGGCACGAAAGTCAGCCTCGATCAAACGACCACCGACGCGCCCTGCATCAATGGCCAGCGTTTCGACTGGCTGATCGACACGACCTGGGGCCATTTGACCAAGCCCCCAGTGGACGTGTTCTACGAGCCGACGATCCTGTTCTATTACCGCACCGAGGCCGATTTCCCCGCCTATACCTTCGTCGACGGCGATCTGTGCTCGCTGTATCCGACCGAAAAGCGGGGCGTGTACACGCTGTCCAGCGTTCCGCATACGCCGCTGGGACGTTTCAGGACGTCCGCCGAGGCGCGCGCCTTCCTGTCCAGTGTTTCGGCAGGCAAACTGGCCGAGCATCGCGAGCGCATGGAGGCGCAGGTGCAAGCCTACCTGCCCTCCTTCGGCAAGGAATTCAGTTACCTCGGACCGCAGCTGGCGATCAAGACCAAACCGGTTGGCGCTTATGACGACCGCAGCTGCTACGTCCACCAGGACCGCCGCGTCATCAGTGTGCTGTCGGGGAAAGTCGACTCGATTTTCTATTCGTTCGAGAAGATCCTGAATATCCTGGGCATCGAGAACGAGCCCGCCTCGTTTGCCGACCCTGCCGAGCAGGCCTATCGCGGCGAGGCAAGCGGATTCTGGCAGCATTACAATCCCGATTACAATTTCGCCTATTGAGGCCCGGCACCGGCCGGGCCGGATTGCAATCGATTGAAGGAGCGGCTGCTGGCATGCATGAGAACGCACTGATTGGCCATACCGGCTTCGTCGGCTCGACCCTGATGGCGCAGGCGGATTTCCCGGCGCTATACCGATCGACGAATATCGACGAGATCCGCGGCCGCAGCTTCGATACGGTGGTCTGCGCCGGAGCACCGGGCGTGAAATGGAAGGCCAACGCTTCGCCCGCGCAAGACAAGGCAGCGATCGACAGCCTGATGCGCTGCCTCGATCAGGTCGCATGCAGGCGTCTCATTCTGATCAGCACCGTCGACGTCTTTGCCGATCCAGTCGGTGTCGATGAAACCTCGCCGGTGATTGACGCCGGCCTGCAGCCCTACGGATTGCACCGCCGTCAGTTGGAGCAATTCGTCGCCGCCCGTTTCCACAACGCGCTCACGGTGCGGCTGCCGGGCCTGGTCGGCGCCGGGTTGCGCAAGAATGTCATTTTCGACCTCAAGCATGGCAACAACCTGGCGCAGATCGACCCGCGCGGCGTGTTCCAGTTCTACCCGATGATGAATTTGTGGAAGGACATCGCCATCGCCAGCGACGCCGGCCTGCGCCTGGTCCACCTGACGGCCGAGCCGATCAGTGTCGAGGAGATCGCGCTGGAAGGTTTTGGTGTGCGCCTGCCTTCGAAGACCGAAGGCGAAGCGGCCCGCTACGATTTTCGTACCCGCCACGCGGCATTGTTCGGTACGAGCGGCGCCTACCAATACGACAAGGCAGCGACCCTGGCCGCCGTGCGCGACTATGCCCGGGGCGCATGAAGCCATGCGCCTGTCCATTTCCAATCTCGCATGGAACCCCGAATACGATGACCGCATTGCTGGCCTGTTGCATGCATTCGCGTTCGATGCCATCGAAATCGCACCCGGAAAATATTTTCCGATCGCCGATGCGAAACAGGAATCCAACACGCAAGGCCTCGATGCCGTTCGCCGCGCGTGGCAGGAATGCGGCATCGATATCGTCGCGATGCAGGCCCTGCTTTTCGGTACGACGGGTCTGAACATGTTCGGCAGCCCGGCCGTGCAGGAAGCGATGCTGAACCACTTGGCCCGCATAGCCGCCATCGGCGGCGCCCTCGGAGCGAAACGCCTGGTATTCGGTTCGCCAAAAAACCGCGACCGCAGCGGCATCGATGACGCGACCACCACCGCGATGGCCATCGATTTCTTCCGCCGCCTCGGCGATATCGCGGCCGCCTCGGGATGCATCGTCTGCCTCGAGGCGAATCCCGCCGCTTACGGCTGCAATTTCATGCTCGGCACGGCGGAAGCGGCGGAGATGGTGCGGGAAACCGCGCATCCGGCGATTCGACTACAGTTCGATATCGGGTCGGTGACGGCCAATGGAGAAGACGCCGCGGATTTGCTGGTGCGTTACCGCGAGCTGATCGGACATGTCCACATCAGCGAGCCGGGATTGCAGCCGCTGGGAAGAAGCGCGGCGGACCATGCTCATCTCGGCGCGCTGCTGCGCCACGCTCTTCCGCCGGACATGACCGTGTCGATCGAAATGCTGACGCCGGCGACCGAGGATCCCGTCGCGGCCGTGCGCAGCGCACTCGGGCTCGCGGTCCGGCATTATCGTCATCCCGGCAGTTGAAGCGCACGCCCCTCCTCAAAGATACCAATAATGAAAATCCTGTTCATCCAGTACGAATTCAACCAGTTTTCCGATTCCGTCTCGCTGGCCTACCACTGTTCGGCAGGTATTCCGGCGGCACTGCGCGATTGCGGCCACGAAGTCGATTGCGTGCTGATGCCGCATACCGCGCGCCTGGAGCTGCTGGCCAGCCGCGAACACTACGATTTCGCGCTGATCGATGTGGTGCATGGCCTGTGCCGCATGGATGCGAACACGCACCAGATTCCGATTCCGCCGCTCTTGACCCTGAAACAGCGCGGTATTCCGATTGCCGGCATCGCCATCGAAACGCTGTTCCACGACCATGGCGAAAACGCCGACGTCATGCCCCAGCATCGCCTGCGCGCCATCATGCAGACGATGCTGTGGCTGGACGCCTTTATCGCTTTCGATCGCCATGACGCCGATGTGCTGCGGTCGATGGGCGTGCGCGCGCTGTGGTCGCCATTTACCTCCTCGGATCCGTCGCCGGGGCTGGAGGTGAACGTGTCGAATGAACTGGCTTTCGTCGGCAGCATGTATGCCAAGCGCCAGCGTTTCCTGCGCCAGGCCGGACTGGCCGGCCAGATCACGGCGGGACGCATCACCTATCCGGACGCCTTCACCGAGGTGCACCAGGACATCCTGGCGCTGGCCACCGCGAACGATCCGCTGCAGGCGGAGGACTTGTTCGAGCATTACCGGCAGCTGAAGCACGCCGCCTTTGCCCACTACACCCAAGTGCTGAAGCACCTGCCGCTGATCGTGAACCTGCCCTCGATTTTCCGGGGACTCGCCTGCCGCACGGTCGAATCGCTGTGGCTGGGCCGCGTCGTCGTGAGCCCACGGCCGCGCCATCCGGAAGAATGCCGCCTGCAGGACAGCGTGCCGCACATCCTGTACCAGTATGACGAGACGGAGCCGGCCACGTTCGCCGAGGCGATCGAAGCCGCCCGCCGCAGCCGCGTCACACCGCAGCAACTGGACGAGGTAGCGGCTTTTCTCCGTGGCTCGGCCTTCGACCCGCTGGCCCAGGCCGCGAACATCGCCGATTTTGTCTCGCGCGCGCGGGATGCGGACGCGATCGAAGCGTCCTACTTTGCGCGCACGCGTTAGCGAAGCCTGCATCGGGCCCGTGCGTGACGCGTACGGGCTTGTTTATTTGTGGGTATGGCCGACTTCGGCCAGGGCCTGCTGGAACTCGGCCAGGTCCTTGAAGTCCTTGTAGACGGAAGCGAAGCGGATGTAGGCGATTTCGTCCAGCCGCTTGAGTTCCTGCATGACGAGCTCGCCGACATAGCCGGTGTCGACCTCGCGCCGGCCGCTGGTGAGCAGCTTTTCCTCGATCGAGGCGACGGCGCCGTCGATGGCCTCGGCCGATACCGGGCGCTTGCGCAAGGCAAGCATCAGGCTGCCGCGCAGCTTGCTCGATGAAAATTCGGTACGGCTACCGTTCTTCTTGACGATGATCGGCATCGACAGTTCGATGCGCTCGTAGGTGGTGAAGCGCTTGTCGCATTGCACGCAGCGGCGCCGGCGCCGGATGGCGTCGCCCTCCTCGGATACACGCGTATCGAGGACCTGGGTATCTTCATGCTGGCAGAACGGACATTTCATGGTGCAATCATAAACGAAAAAGGAAGGGTAGCCCGGGATGCCGGACTACCGTTCCTTTGCGGTCTTGCCGTCGCCGGGGCGACGTCCCGGTTTATCGGGCGTAGACCGGGTACTTGTCGGTCAGGACCTTGACTTCGGCCTTGACGCGCTCGATGGTGGCGGCGTCGTGCGGGTTGTCGAGCACGTCGGCGATCAGGTGGCCTACCTTGGTCGCGTCTTCTTCCTTGAAGCCGCGGGTGGTGAAGGCCGGGCTGCCCAGGCGAATGCCCGAGGTCACGAACGGCTTTTGCGGGTCGTTCGGGATGCCGTTCTTGTTGCAGGTCATGTGGGCCTGGCCAAGGATGGCTTCGGCTTCCTTGCCGGTGAGGCCCTTGGCGCGCAGGTCGACCAGCATCACGTGCGACTCGGTACGTCCCGACACGATGCGCAGGCCGCGCGCGATCAGCGCTTCCGCCAGGGCTTTCGCGTTCTTCACGACCTGCTGCTGGTAGGCCTTGAATTCAGGCGACAGCGCTTCCTTGAAAGCCACGGCCTTGCCGGCGATGACGTGCATCAGCGGACCGCCCTGGATGCCCGGGAAGATCGCCGAATTGATCTGCTTCTCGTACTCGGCCTTCATGAGGATGATGCCGCCGCGCGGGCCGCGCAGCGACTTGTGCGTCGTGGACGTGACGAAGTCGGCGTAGGGCACCGGGTTAGGGTATTCACCCGCGGCGACCAGGCCGGCGTAGTGGGCCATGTCGACCATGAAATAGGCGCCGACTTCCCTGGCGACCCTGGCGAAGCGCTCGAAGTCGATGCGCAGCGCGAATGCCGAGGCGCCAGCGATGATCATCTTCGGCTTGTGCTCGCGGGCCAAAGCTTCCATTTGTTCGTAGTCGATGTCTTCCTGCTCGGTCAGGCCGTAGGAAATGACGTTGAACCATTTACCCGACATGTTCAACGCCATGCCGTGGGTCAGGTGGCCGCCTTCGGCCAGCGACATGCCCATGATGGTATCGCCGGGTTTCAGCATGGCGAAGAACACGCCCTGGTTCGCCTGCGAACCCGAGTTCGCCTGCACGTTTGCCGCTTCGGCGCCAAAGAGCTCCTTGACGCGGTCGATCGCCAGCTGCTCGGCTACGTCGACGTATTCGCAGCCGCCGTAGTAGCGCTTGCCTGGATAGCCTTCGGCATACTTGTTCGTCAGCTGCGAGCCCTGCGCTTCCATGACGGCTGGCGAGGTGTAGTTCTCCGAAGCGATCAGCTCGATGTGGTCTTGCTGGCGGGTGTTTTCCTTCTGAATGGCATCCCACAGTTCCGGGTCAATCTTGGCCAGCGTGTGATCTTTTGCAAACATGTACAAAACTCCAATCGATAAGAGAACCGGGCAACGGCAGTGTTGGATCGGCGTGGGCCAGCAGCATGGTCAATGAAGCGGACAGTCGCGCAGCAACACAGTCCCATTGTCGGCTGCCCAGGCGAACGGCGGTGAAGTCTCACGTTCCCCGGTGGATATCCACCTTGCCACGGCATCAAGGACACCGAGGTTTTCGCCAGTTACGTGAGACGCAAATGGACTCGGGATTGTATGTGAACTGACCGGCGAGGGCAAGGAACCTCCCATGCGGCCCTCCCAAGCGGGGGACCGGGCCGGCTGCTACCAGTATATCGGCTACAATCTTGTTGCTTCTGCCACCGAGGAACTCACATGATCGTTTTCATCACCGGCGCTTCCGCCGGTTTCGGCGCCGAGATGGCGCGCACTTTCGTCCGCAACGGCCACCAGGTGGTGATGGCGGCCCGCCGCAAGGACAGGCTGGCGGCGCTGGCGGCGGAGCTGGGCGAATCGGCGCTGCCGGTCGAGATGGACGTGACCAGCAAGGCCTCGATCGAGGAAGCCCTTGCTCTGTTGCCGCAATCCTGGCGCCAGATCGATGTCCTGATCAACAACGCCGGCCTGGCCCTGGGCACGGCACCGGCACAGGACGCATCGCTGGATGACTGGGAAACCATGATCGCCACAAATTGCCAAGGGCTGGTGACGATGACGCGCGCCCTGCTGCCGGCGATGGTCGAGCGCGGCAGCGGCCTGGTGATCAACCTCGGCTCGGTAGCGGGGGCCTACCCTTACCCGGGCGGCAACGTGTATGGCGCCACCAAGGCTTTTGTGGACCAGTTCACCCTCAACCTGCGCGCCGACCTGGTCGGCACCGGCGTGCGCGCCACCAACCTGGCGCCGGGCCTCTGTGGCGGTACGGAGTTTTCGAACGTGCGCTTCAAGGGCGACGATGCGGCCGCGGCCAAGGTCTATGAAGGCACGACGCCGCTGACGGCCAGCGACATCGCCGAGACCGCCTACTGGATCGCCACCCTGCCGCCGCATGTGAATGTCAACAGTATCGAGCTGATGCCGACTTGCCAGGGATTTTCGCCGTTCACTATCAAGCGGACGTCAGTGTAGGGTGGACGGCTCTGCCATCCACGCGTCCAAGCACAACCGGCACACGGCTGGTGGCACGATGTGCACGTTACCGTTGAACGCGTGGACGGGAAACCCGTCCACCCTACGAGCGCTGCTGCACATGCGTGCGCCCAAGCTTCGATAATTGTGAGAAAGTGTTACAGTTATTGTCCTGACAGCATTGTCTCCCGTCTACTACGCGCGCCGACTTGCATGCATCTCGGGTATGGTTGCCTGTCCCAACCATGTTCGCTGGCGAACATTGGCGGCGATAGCGTAAAATGTTTCCTTTTATCATTTTTGGCAATCTGACATGCCTTCCGTTTTCACCTGGACAGTACGTGTCTACTACGAGGATACCGACGCCGGTGGCATCGTGTTCTATGCGAACTACCTGAAGTTCTTCGAGCGTGCGCGCACCGAGTGGCTGCGCGCTGCGGGCATTGGCCAGCAGGAATTGCTCGAGCGCTCGGGTGCCGCTTTCGTGGTCAAGAACGCGAACATCGATTACCACGCCCCTGCCCGCCTGGACGACGAAATCCGGTTGACGCTGGAAGTGGACAAGCTCGGCCCCGCCTCGGTGCGGTTTGCCCAGAAGGCCTGGCGCGGCGAGCATTTGCTGGCCGCGGCCAGCGTCAAGGTCGGCTGCGTCGACCTCGCCACGGTACGCCCGCGCTCGCTCCCCGAGGATGTCGCTGATAAAATGCGTGCCGCTTGAATCAATAAAAGTATTCAACCAACAATATTGCTTTCCCTGCTCACCCGATGACACCGACCCACGACCTTTCCTTCCTTGCCCTCATCAGCAACGCGCACATCCTCGTGCAGCTCATCATGCTGCTCCTGCTCCTGCTGTCGGTGGTGAGCTGGTCGTACATCTTCCGCAAACTGTTCGCCATCCGCGCCGCGCGCCGCCTGACGGAACAGTTCGAGCGCAGCTTCTGGGCCGGCGGCAACCTGCATACCCTGCACCAGTCCGCTTCCGCCCAGCGCGAACAGAGCGGCCCGCTGGCACGCATCTTCGAAGCCGGCATGGGTGAATTCATCAAGGGCAAGCAGGCGTCGCGCGATGCGCTCGACATGGGCGCCGTGCTCGACGGCTCGCGCCGTGCGATGCGCGCGGCCTTCCAGCGCGAACTCGACGGCCTCGACCTGCACCTGAACTTCCTGGCCTCGGTCGGCTCGGTCTCGCCCTACATCGGCCTGCTGGGCACGGTCTGGGGCATCATGAACGCCTTCCGCGGTCTCGCCAGCGTGCAGCAGGCAACGCTGGCGGTGGTCGCGCCCGGCATTGCCGAAGCCCTGATCGCCACCGCGATCGGCCTGTTCGCCGCGATTCCGGCCGTCGTCGCCTACAACCGCTTCACCCACGACATCGACCGCCTCGCGATCCGCTTCGAGAGCTTCGTCGAGGAATTCTCCAACATCCTGCAGCGCCAGTCGCGCTGAGCGCCGGAGCATTCGACATGGCTTTTTCCAGCAGCATGCGCGGTGGACGCCGCAGCAAACTGAAATCCGAAATCAACGTCGTCCCGTACATCGACGTGATGCTGGTGCTGCTCATCATCTTCATGGCGGTGCCGGCCAACGAAACGCCGAACGTGGTCAACCTGCCGCAGGCGGAAAAATCGTCGCTGCCGCCGGACACCTATATCCAGGTGACGGTCAAGCCCGAGGGTGGCATGACGATCGGCGTCGGCGGCAAGGAAAGCGCGCCGACGGTAGCGGTGCCGGACCGCTCCGCCCTGCTCGCACGCCTGCGCGAGCTGCATGAAGACCATCCGGATTATCCGGTGCTGATCGCCGGCGATCGCGAGAGCAAGTACGCCGACGTCATCGAACTGATTTCGGCCGCCAAGAAAATGGGAATCAACCGCGTCGGCCTCGCGACGAAATAAACAGCATGTCCGCAATGAAGCCAGCCACCCCAGGCGCCCCCTACACGGTGCCTCCCGAACCGAACCGCATGCCGGCCATCCTGCTGGCGGTGGGCGTGCACGCCGTGCTGCTCGCTTTTCTCTGGTTCGGCATCAGCTGGCAGAACAAGGAGCCGATCGCGGTCGAGGCCGAGGTCTGGGACATGAAGGTCGAAACGGCTGCCGCCCCACCCCTGCCGACGCCGCCGCAACCCGAACCGGAACCCGAGCCGGCGCCGCAGCCGAAGCCGGTGCCGCCGCCTCCGAAAGCGGTCGAGCCGGAGCCGGTGAAGCCGAGCCAGGCGGAGATCAAGCTTGAGCGCGAGAAGAAGCTGGCTGAACTGAAGAAGCAGCGCGAGATCGACCAGAAGGAGCGCGACATCGCTCGTCAAAAAGAGATCGCCGAACAGAAGAAAAGGGACGCGGCCGACAAGAAAGATGCGGAACGGAAAATAGCCGAGAAAAAGGAAGCGGATAAGAAAGCCGACGAAGACAAGAAGAAAACTGCCGCCGCAGAGAAAGCCGCCAAGCTCAAGGCCGACAAGGCCGACCAGGCCAAGCTCGACAAGATGCGCGCCGACGACCTCAAGCGCATGATGGGCGCAATCGGCAGCACCGGCAGCGCCGAGAAGTCGAGCGGACCGAAAGGCGACCCGAGCTACCAGGCCGCGATTGCCGCGAAAGTGAAGAGCAACACGAACTTCACCGGCAGCACCGATGTGCCGGGTAACCCGAAAGCCGTCTTCAAGGTCGACCAGCTGCCGACCGGCGAAATCCTGTCGGTACGCCTGACCAAGAGCAGCGGCATACCGCAGTTCGACGACGCGGTGGAGCGCGGCATTAACAAATCGTCACCACTTCCAAAAAGGAAAGATGGTACGGTGGAGCGCACTGTGGTGGTCGGCTTCTCCATGAAAGACCTGGAATGACCGCACTGAACAATCTTTGCCGAGAGAACGCATGAAAAAACTGCATACCTTTTTATTTACCGCCACCCTCCTGATCGGGTCGACGGCCCAGGCCCAGCTGCAGGTGGAAATCGCCGGCGTAGGCAGCAACCAGATTCCGGTGGCCGTTGCCGCCTTTGCCGACGAAGCCATGGCGCCGGACCAGATCTCGGCCATCGTCCGCAACGACCTCGAGCGCAGCGGCGTCTTCAAGGTCATCAATGCCGGCCAGGTCATCAGCGATAGCGCCAGCGTCGATGCGGCGGCCTGGAAGTCGCGCGGCGCCGACGCCCTGGTGGTGGGCAGCGTGCAAAAGCAGCCGGACGGCCGTTTTGCCGTTCGTTACAAGCTCTACGACACCGTCAAGGGCAGCCAGATTTCGACCCTGGGCGGCGAAGTGCAGCCGAAATACACGCGCCTGCAGGCCCACCGCATCGCCGACGATGTCTATGAAAAACTGACCGGCACACGCGGCATCTTCTCGACCCGCATCGCCTACGTGAAGGAAAACCGCGCCGGACGCAGCTACGCGCTGGCGGTGGCCGATGCCGACGGCGAGAACGAGATCGTGGCCGTGCACGGACGCGAGCCCATCATTTCGCCGTCCTGGTCGCCGGACGGCGGCCGCGTCGCCTATGTGTCCTTCGAGGACCGCAAACCCGTCATCTACATGCAGGACCTCGTCACCGGCAAGCGCCGCGTGATCGCCAACGAAAAAGGCAGCAACTCGGCACCGAGCTGGTCGCCGGACGGCAGCAAGCTGGCGATTGCCCTGTCGAAGTCGGGCAGCTACCAGGTCTACATCGTCAACGCCGACGGCAGCGGCCTGCGCCGCCTGACCACCGGCAACGGCATCGACACCGAGCCGCAATTCTCGGCCGATGGCCAGACCATCTATTTCACCAGCGACCGCAGTGGCGGCCCGCAGATCTACAAGATGCCTGTTTCGGGCGGCAATGCGACCCGCGTCACTTTCAACGGCAACTACAACATCAGCCCGCGCGTATCTCCAGACGGCAAGACCCTGGCCTGGATTTCGCAGCGCGACGGCGGCTTCTCCCTCTTTGCGAAGGACCTCGCCAGCGGCCAGGAACTGCGCCTGGCCGATGGCGCCACCGAACCGAGTTTCTCGCCTAACGGCAAGTACATCATGTATGCGAACAAAGGTGGCGGGCGCGTCTCGCTGGCCGTCGTATCGGTGGACGGTCGGGTCAAGCAGCGCTTGAGCACCAAAGCGGGAAATATTCGGGAGCCCAGCTGGGGTCCCTTCATGAAGTAAAGAAGCAAAAGAAGTACATCACCAACCAAGACCAGGAGAAAAAACCATGCGCAACGTTAAGAGTGTAGCTTTCATCATCGCCGCAGCCGCCCTGATGGCAGCCTGCAAATCGCCAACCCCAGTCGCCGAGACCCCGGTCGTCGAGCGTACGCCGGAAGCGGCCCCAGCCGCCGAGCCGCGCGACATCCGTCCGGTGGAAACCGCGACCGTCGATCCGCTGAACGATCCGAAAGGCGTGCTGGCCAACCGCAGCGTCTACTTCGACTTCGACAGCTACGTCGTGCGTGAAGACGGCAAGCCAGTGGTCGCGAACCACTCGAACTACCTGAACCAGAACAAAGGCCGCAAGGTCCTGATCCAGGGTAACACCGACGAGCGCGGCGGTACCGAATACAACCTGGCCCTGGGCCAGAAGCGCGCCGAAGCCGTGCGCCGTTCGATGGCAGCGCTGGGCGTGGCCGAGAACCAGATGGAAGCCGTGTCGCTGGGCGAAGAAAAGCCGAAGGCAACCGGTTCGGGCGAATCGGCCTGGGCTGAAAACCGCCGCGCCGACATCGTCTACCAGTAATCCGGCCAGATAGCAGCCTGCCGTGCCTGACGGGCTTCCAGGGCAAGGCGCATCGTCGAAGACAGTACGCGAGTACGGCGAGACGAATGCAACGCCGCCATGGGAGCCTGTCAGGCGCGGCTGATTGACAGCGGGGCGGGGGCAGTGCAGACTGCAACCGCCCCGTTTTTCATTGCAACATTCGGATCGCAACATGCCGCGAGCTGCGGCCATGCACCCCGGGCCTCCCCGTTTCGACTTCCGACTGGTTTAGAAAGAACACGACATGATCAAACTGTCCCCGTCCCGCCTTGCCGCCATGCTGCTGGCCTTCGTGCTGCCGCTGCAGGCCTCCGCCGGCCTGCTCGACGACGATGAAGCCCGCCGCGCCATCCTCGACCTGCGTGCCAAGGTCGACAACATCACACGCGACCTGACGACGCGCCTCGATGCCAAGTCCGACAAGACGGTCACGCTCGACATCCTGAACCAGCACGAACAGACCATGGCCGAGATCGCCAAGCTGCGCGGCCAGATCGAAGTGCTGGCCAATGAAGTGGCCAAGGCGCAGAACAGCCAGCGTACCCTGTATGCCGACCTTGACGCGCGCATCAAGAAACTCGAGCCACGCCAGGAAAATATCGACGGCCAGACCGCCGAAGTGCTGCCTTCGGAAAAGCAGGCCTACGACAGCGCCATGGAAATCTTGAAGACACAGGACTACAAGCGCGCAGCAAGCGCCCTGCAGGATTTCGTGAAGCGTTATCCGGAATCGGCGTACGCCCCGAATGCGCAATACTGGCTGGGCAATGCCTACTACGCGCTGGGCGACTACAAGAACGCGATCCTCGCCCAGGAAGTCGTGACCACCGCTTACGGGAGCAGCCCCAAGGCACCGGACGCCATGCTCAACATCGCTACCAGCTACGCCCAGCTGAAGGAAAAGGCCAAGGCCAAGAAGGCGCTGCAGGCCCTGGTGTCGAAGTTCCCGAGTTCGCAGGCTGCGCAGGCGGCGAAGGACCGGCTGGCGGCGCTGAAGTAAGTGCTGCTGGATGCCTTGACCGGATGAAATAAGACTGCACAGCAACATTCTGGTGCTGCACGTTTGACAGCACGACGGCGCGCCCCTATAATCTTGCTTCTTTCGGGTCGTTAGCTCAGCTGGTAGAGCAGCGGACTTTTAATCCGTTGGTCGCAGGTTCGAATCCCGCACGGCCTACCAAGTTTCAACGAAAACGCCAACCTTCGGGTTGGCGTTTTTGTTTTCGCTCCCTTCCTTGCGGTTGCGCCTCGCGTTTCCTACGAACGCCGTCCTTGATCCGCGTGACCTGGCATGTGTGCAGAGAAATTCGATGCATACGCGAAGTATTGTTGACCCCTCCCCTGTCCAACCCTCGTAAGCACCCGATGTGAACCTTTCGATGGAGGACAGCCATGCGTGCACTGCTTTGCCTCGCCTTCGTTTCCACCACCGTTCTTGCTTCTCCCTCGATCAGCCGTGGCGATGCCAGCGAGCTGAAATTCGACATCGCCGGAGAGTACCTGCTCGACAACGGACGCAAGATCCGCATGCGGCTGGTTGACGACGAGCTCTATCTCGACCTGAACCGGTATCGGCGGCACAAGTTGCTGCCGGTGACGGACCGGACGCTTGCTTCGCGCGACGGCAAGTTGACGGTCGAGTATTTGCCGGACGGGCCCGCCGAACGCATCCACATTCGGTATGTTGGCTTGCCTGACGAACGGCTCGGCGAAAGCAGCTGGTTAGGCCGGTAGGACCCCGGGCAGCCGTCGGCGCGGATCAGGCACGCCTTCCGCGCACCCGCCGACGCCAGCCCAGCATGACGCCCCCGCCCAGCAACAGACTCCACGCTGCCGGTTCCGGAACGGCCGCGACAAGGTCCAGGCGCACGGCGTGGCAGGCGCCAGCGCGGCAGGCGGTGCCGACGATCTGGCCAAGGTCGTTGATGGCGGTGGCGTCCGACACTACCCAGCTTGACGCGGGATCGATCAGGGTGTTCAGGTCGAGCAGGCTACCGTTCTCGTAGAGGAAGGCGCGCGTTGCGAGGCCGTCGCCATACCAGCCCACGACCTGGCTCAGGTTGTTGATGCCGTTGGCATAGCTGTAGTCGCTGCCGGTCAATGCGCCGAGATCGTAGGTGGTACCGGCATCCCAGAGGAAGGCGCCGCGCGGATAGAGCTCGCCGCCGCGGGGTGCGTAGCCGGCATAGCCGACCACCTGGTCGAGGTCGTTGACCGCCATGGCTTCGCTCCACGGTCCGTTGAAAGGCCCGAGGTCGCTCATGCCGCCGTCGCGGTAGAGGAAGGGCGTCAAAGGCCAGTTGGGCGCTCCGCCGATATCGGTGCCGCCGGCAATGTGGCCGAGGTTATTGACGGCATTGGCCTGGCTGCGGATGCCGTACAGGGTGCCGAGGTCGGTGGAAACGCCATCGCGGTAGCTGTAGGCATGGCGCACGAAACCCTCTTCCTCGTCTTCGTATTCGGCCATGCCGACGACGGTGCCGTCGTTGTTGATGCCACGTACCGTGGTGACACCCCAGCCGGTGATCCAGGTCATGGCACCGCCGCTGTAGAGAAAACCGTTGCCGCCCGATTCGCCGGCAATCTGGCCGCTGTCGTTGATGCCGCGCCCGGCGCCGCTACCCAGGGTCGTGAACAGCCCATCCGCGTACAGCCAGGCATTACCGCCCTCTTCGCCGACCACCTGGCCGGCGGCATTGATGTCCCATGCGAGACTGCCGGCGCCGGCCAGCACGGTGACGGTATAGCGCGGTACGGCGGCCGCCAGCAGGGGCATGGCCAGCAAGGCAGCGCCGGCAAGGCGCAGGAATGCAACAGGACGCATGACATCTCCTCGGAATGATCGGTCGAGCTCCCAGCGTAAGCGCGACAGTACGGCACGCGTCTGCGCAAACGCAGCAGAACCGAAGATCGACTTTTCTCAAGGCAGTGTTTGCGTAAAGGAAAAAGAAAAAGGGGCGACACCGTCGCCCCCTTCCTCCCTTCCGTTCGGGCCGCTACCCTCGCAGGCGCGGCGCGCTGACCTACGTTGCCGTCAGAACTCTTCCCAGCCGTCGCCCGCAGTCGCGGTAGCTTTCGGCGCGGACGCGGCGCGGGCAAGCTTGCTGACGGCCTTGGCCGACGCGGGCTTGCCCAGGCGGACAGGCGCAGCCGTCCTGGCCACCGGGGCGGCGAGCGTCTGCCGGGCCGGCGCCGAAAGCGGCGCCGAGCCTTCGATGCGGAAGGCGCCGACCGTGCGCGCCAGGATCGTCGCTTCCTGCTGCAGCGACTGGGCCGCTGCCGATGCCTCTTCGACCAGGGCGGCGTTCTGCTGGGTGGCCTGGTCCATCTGCGCGATGGCCGAGTTCACCTGTTCGATGCCGGCGTTCTGTTCCTGGCTGGCCGCGCTGATCTCGGCCATGATGTCGGTCACGCGGCCGACACTGTGCACGATCTCGTTCATCGTCGCGCCGGCCTGGTCGACCAGGGCCGCGCCATGGTGCACCTTCTCGACCGAGTCGTCGATGAGCAGCTTGATTTCCTTGGCCGCTGCGGCGCTGCGCTGGGCCAGGTTGCGCACTTCACCGGCCACGACCGCGAAACCGCGGCCCTGCTCGCCGGCACGCGCCGCTTCCACAGCGGCATTGAGCGCCAGGATGTTGGTCTGGAAGGCAATGCCGTCAATGACGGTGATGATCTCGACGATCTTGTTGGCCGGGGAGTTGATTGCACCCATGGTCTCGACCACCTGCGCCACCACGGCGCCGCCCTTGCCCGCCACCGTCGAGGCCGAGCCGGCCAGCACGTTGGCCTGGCGGGCGTTGTCGGCATTCTGCTTGACGGTCGAGGTCAGTTCTTCCATCGACGAGGCTGTTTCCTCGAGCGAACCGGCCTGCTGCTCGGTGCGCGAAGACAGGTCGAGGTTGCCATCGGCGATCTCGCTCGAGGCGGTGGCGATCGTGTCGGTACCGGCACGCACCCGGGTCACGATCTCGACGAGGGAATCGTTCATGTCCTTCAGGGCCGCCATCAGGCGGCCGGTCTCGTCGTTCGAGCGCACCTCGATCTTCTGGGTCAGGTCGCCCTGGGCGACGGCGCCGGCAATCTTCACCGCCTCTTCCAGCGGACGCACGATGGCGCGCACCATGCGCCAGCCGAGCACGGCCGCGATGACCAGGCCCAGCGCCAGGCCGGTAACGCAGACGAGACGCACGATTTTCACGATCTCCTGCGAGCGCTGGTAGTCGGCGCGGGCGACCTCGACCTGGATCTGCACCAGCGCATCGATGTCCTTGCCCATCGGGACGGCAAGGGCGTGCATGGGGCCGTTCATCAGTTCGGTGGCACGGGCGATGTCGCCGGCGCGCAGGGCCGTCACGATCGGCTGCAGGGCACCGTTGACGAAGGCGGCACGCGAAGCGGTGAACTTTTCGGCGGCACGCTTTTCGTTGGCGTCCATCCTGGTCGCGGCGTATTCGGTCCAGCTCTTCGTCACGATGGCGGTGTTGGCTGCCATCTGGTCGACGATCTCTCCGACGGCTGCGCCCGGCTGGGTTGCCTTGCCGATCAGGACCTGGTTGCGCAACATGGCACGCTCGACGTCGCCAAGCTGGGCCAGCGCCTTGAGCCGATCCGTGTACATCGACTCGAGTGCGCCGTTGGCCTTTTCCAGGTTGAGGATACCGATCGCGAATCCCGCAATCAGTTCGATGGCAAGGAAGCCGATGACAAAGATCAGCCGGGTCTTGATAGTGAGGGTCTTGAACATTGAGGTGCGCTGGGGCGAGTGGGTGTTGGTCGACAGTGCGACGGGACGCTGCGTTGAATTATAGAAATATCCCCATCCATAAGGAAACAATCCCGGAAAAACCCTGCTGGTTTTGCGGGTTTTGTCGCTACACGGCAACGTTCCTTTACTCCCCTGACAAGCTACTTGGCAAAAGGCTCACGCACCGCTTCCTGCGGCCGGGTTCGTTTGCCTATAGAATGCTGCGTTTAAATTTCTGCAACATTCGTTTGCCACGGAAGGCGTTCCATGACCTTGCCCCTGATCCTGAACCTGGCCGTCGCGCTGGCCGTTTGCGCCCTGCTCTACGGCATGCAGGCCCGCCATGTCTCCTTCACGCGCCGCGTATTCACCGGTCTCGGGCTGGGAGTGCTGCTCGGCGCGGCCCTGCAAGCGCTCTACGGTGCGGCGTCGAACGAAGTGGCCGCCACCAATGCCTGGCTCGACGTCGCCGGCAGCGGCTACGTCAAGCTGCTGCAGATGATCGTGGTGCCGCTGATCATGGTGTCGATCATTGGCGCCATCATCAAGCTGCGCGACGCCGCCTCGCTGGGCAAGATCAGCGTGCTGACGATCGGGATCCTGATCGCCACTACCGCCCTGGCCGCCGTGCTCGGCATCCTGATGGCCAAGCTCTACGGCTTGTCTGCGGTCGGGCTGACGGCATCCGCGGCCGAAGTCGCCCGCGGCGAATACCTGCAGGGCTCGCTGTCGACGGCAAAGGAGATTTCACTGCCGTCGATGCTGCTGTCGTTCATCCCGGCCAATCCCTTCCTCGACATGACGGGCGCGCGCAAGACCTCGACCATCGCGGTGGTGTTCTTCTCGGTCTTCATCGGCATCGCCGCCACCGGCATCGCGGGCAAGAAGCCGGCTGAATTTGCCTCGTTCAGCCATTTCGTGCAGGTCGCCCATGCGATCGTGATGCGCATGGTGACCCTGGTACTGCGCCTGACCCCGTACGGCGTGTTCGCGCTGATGGCGAAAGTCGTCGCCGGCTCGAGCCTGCAGGACATCCTGAACCTGCTCGGCTTCGTGATGGCCTCGTACAGCGCCATCATCCTGATGTTCTGCGTGCACCTGGTGCTGGTCGGCGTCAGCGGCCTGAATCCGGCACGCTACCTGAAAAAAATCTTCCCGGTGCTGGCCTTCGCCTTCACCTCGCGCACCAGCGCCGGTGCGATCCCGATGAGCGTGGCAACGCAGACGACGCGCCTCGGTACGCCCGAAGGCATCGCCAACTTCGCCGCCTCCTTCGGCGCCACCATCGGCCAGAATGGCTGCGCCGGCATCTACCCGGCGATGCTGGCGGTGATGATCGCCCCGACGGTGGGCATCGATCCCTGGAACGCCGGCTTCCTGCTGCCCCTGCTAGCGATCGTCGTGTTCGGTTCGATCGGCGTGGCCGGGGTCGGCGGCGGCGCCACTTTTGCTGCGCTGATCGTACTGTCGGCGCTTGACCTGCCGGTGGCACTGGCCGGACTCCTGATCTCGATCGAGCCGCTGATCGACATGGGCCGCACCGCGCTCAATGTCAGCGGCTCCATCACGGCCGGCACAATCACGGCGCGCGTCCTCGGCGCCACCGACATGGCGGTGTTTAATAGCGACGCGGAAACCAATCTGGACGGGGAAGAACAAGCCGCCTGAACGCCTGCCGGCTGCGATTGTTTGCGCGCGGAATCGTGCGCGGACCCGCTGACGAATCCGTCTATGATGATGTCATGTCAACATCAACGACGGGCAGGTAATGGAACAGAAGTGGCCACAGGAAATCTGGCTGGTCAGGCACGGGCAAAGCGCCGGTAACGTCGCACGCGACGTCGCCGAAGCCGCGGCCGGGCACGAGATCGACATCGCCGAGCGCGACGTCGACGTGCCCCTGTCCGAGCTGGGCGTGCGCCAGTCCGAGGCCCTCGCTTCCTGGTTCGCCGCCCTGCCCCGGGGCGAGCGGCCCAATGTCGTGCTGCACTCCCCTTATGTGCGCGCGGCCGAAACCGCCAAGATCCTGATGCGCCGCCTCGAACGCGAGTCGCTGCTGGCGGTGCATGCCGACGAGCGCCTGCGCGAAAAGGAATTCGGCATCCTCGACCGCCTCACCACGCACGGCATCGCCCACAAGTATCCCGAGCTCTACGCGCAGCGCCAGCACGTCGGCAAATTCTATTTCCGCCCGCCCGGCGGCGAAAGCTGGTGCGATGTCATCCTGCGCCTGCGCAGCGTGCTCGACACGCTCTCGCGCGACTACCGCCAGGAACGCGTGCTCATCGTCGCCCACCAGGTCATCGTCAACTGCTTCCGCTACCTGATCGAGCGCCTCGACGAGGCCAGCATCCTCGCCTACGACCGCGCCGGCGACGTGCCGAACTGCTCGGTCACCTCGTATGCCTTCCATCCGGACGAGGGCAAGCGCGGCAAGCTGGTGGTGCGCCTGGTGAACTTCGTCGCGCCGCTGGAATCAACCGGCACGCCGGTCACGGTCGACAAGGATGTCCCGACGGCGGCGAAGGCCTGAGCGGAGCTTCCATGAATGCCATCCATACCGCTGCGGTCATGCACGACGTCACCACGGAACTCCTGCAAGCCTGGCCCCTGCCGATGCCCGGCGTGGGCGGCGACAAGGAAGAGCGTGGCCACGTGCTGGTGCTGGGCGGCTCGCGCGAAATGCCTGGTGCCGTGATCCTGGCCGCCACTGCCGCCCTGCGCGCCGGTGCCGGCAAGCTCACGGTCGCCACCGGGGCCAGCGTTGCCCAACTGGTGGCACTGGCCATGCCGGAAGCGCGCGTGATCGGCCTGGCCGAAACCGAAGCCGGCGGCTTCCAGCTTGATGCCATCGCCCGCCTGGATCCATTGGCCGACCGCGTCGACGCGGTCCTGATCGGGCCCGGCATGCAGGATGAAGCGGCGGCTGCCGAGCTGGTGCACGGCCTGCTGGGCCGCCTGCAGGGCAGCGACACCGTCGTCGTGCTCGATGCCTGTGCCATGGGCACGCTGCTGCATGCGCCGCAAGGCTGGGACCCTGGCAAGGCCTTCCGCTTCGAACAGCCAGTGATCGTCACACCGCACTGGGGAAATGGCGCACCTGACCGGCACGCCAAAGCCCGAGATCGTCGCCGCCCCGGACGCACGCGCGGCGGACGCGGCTGTGAAGTGGAACGCGGTGGTCGCGCTCAAGGGCGCACGTACCGTGATCGCCGCGCCCGATGGCGAGATGTGGCAGCACGAAGGCGGGAATGTCGGCCTGGCGATTTCCGGCTCGGGCGATACCCTGGCCGGCATCATCGCCGGCCTGGCCGCACGTGGTGCGGACCTGGCCCAGGCCACCTGCTGGGGCGTCGCCCTGCATGCGCGCGCCGGCGAACGCCTGGCCGCGCGGCTCGGTGTGCTGGGCTACCTGGCGCGGGAGATCCCCGACGAGATCCCCGCATTACTCGAATCGATTGCCGGCCACGGGGCCGGCACAGGGAGGAGCGTCGAACAGGCATAGCGGGCGAAGGCGCAAGCCGCACCCGCAATCGGTTCCGCCTCCCGTAACGACCATCCGGCTAACGCCGGGGGGCCGGTTGAACGGGCAACCGTTTGACTGGTATCAAAGTCCGCGAGCAGTACTGCGGAATAAAGCAAGAAGGGCACAATTCGGCGAACTGGCGGTAGTTACGGCAGTCTAATTTTCACAGTCGAATTCGTGCACTGAACGGGGCCGCGTGTTGCGTCGGTTCCCTGAGGGTTAGGCCAATGAACCCGTACTGGCACGTCGGGCACGCTTGGCGAGCGAAGGATTACGTGGAGAAGCAGCGCGGTACCCGGGCAGTCGGGATACCTCGGGCGTCGCAAGCGGCAATCCGACGTTTGGCAATGTGATCGAGGTGCCGAAGAGATTCATGGTGTAACCGAACTGGCGCCGTTACCCCTCCAGCGCCTCACCTGGAGACTACGGCACAAGATAGACGTGAACGAGGAGTTTAAACAATGAACGCAATCACCAAAGCACCAAAAATTCTGCTGACCGCTGCCCTGCTGGCTTCCATGCTGGGCGCTTGCAAGAAGAACGACACCGCCGGCACCGGCGGCGCCGGCGACACCTCGGCCACCGCGCCGAGCTCGACGTCGGGCACGAGCGGCACCACCGGCACCACGGGTGATACCGGCACGGGCGCCACCGGCACCGGCGCGACCGGCACGGGCGCAATGGGCACCACCGGTGACACCACCGGCACCGGCGCAACCGGCACCACCGGCACTGGCGCTACCGGCACCACCGGCGACACCACCGGCGCTGGCGCAACCGGCACCGGCGCAACCGGCACCGGCGCTACCGGCACTGGCGCTACCGGCACCACCGGCGGCACCGGCACCAGCGGCACCTCGGGCACCACCGGCACCACCGGTTCTGGCGGCACCACCGGCAGCACCGACTCGTCGGGCACCGGCAGCACCACCGGCACCTCGGGCACCGGCCGCTAATCGGTCTTCGCTGCCTACCAAGCAGAGCCCGCTCAGCGCGGGCTCTGCCGTTGTTCCGCCGGCTTGCCGGCTTTTCTCGCTGGCTCGGCCAGACCGCACCGGACTGAGTCTCCGCGTCTTCGCGTCTTCGCGTCTCCGCGTCTCCGCGTCTCGGCGTCTCCGCGTCCAGCATTGCTGCATGTCCTCTTGCGGCTTGCCTCCCCTGTTGGCCTGCCCCCTATTTCCGCCTCTCTGCTCCACTGTTCCGCCGTTCCGCTGTGCCACTGTTTCGCTGTTCCGCTGTTCCGCTATTCCGCTATTCCGCTATTCCGCTATTCCGCTGTTCCGCTGTTCCGCTGTTCCGCTGTTCCGCTGTTCCGCTATTCCGCTGTTCCGCTGTTCCGCTGTTCCGCTGTTCCGCTGCTGCGTCGCTCCACCTGCGCCGAGGCTCTGGTGTTCCGTCCGCCCCGTCCGGCTTGCCGATCCGCCGGCGCACATCCACCCGCATCGCTTTCGTCTCGCGAACGTTGGCGCCCGCACCGACGCTGGAGCGCGTCCGCCGCACACTGTGCACTTCACAGCAGTTTCTGCCCCCGAGCCGGTGCGGCCCTGCAATGCGAAAACCAGGGCGTGCCGGCAGCATCGATTAGACAAGGACATCATGATGAACACCAAATCCACCTTCCCTACCCTCGTCGTGACCGCTGCCGTGCTGGCTGCCCTGCTGGGTGGCTGCAAACAGAAAGACGCGGGTATCGGCGGCGAAGGCGACGCCGCCGCGGTGACGAGCAGGACGCCAGGTGCCGGTAACAGCTCGGCCGACGGCACCGTCGCCGGCACCGGCAACGCGGGCAATGCCGGCCTCTCGTCGACCGAGTACAACACCAACGTGACGCCGCGCACTGTCGGCAACGAGGAATCGACCAAGCAGGACAGCGTTGGCGCATCCGGCGGCGCCAGCGGCGTGGACGGCGCGGTTGTCGTCGACGGCAAGGGCGGCACCACCGGCGGCGCCAATCCGGGCGGCAGCCCGACCCAGGCCACCTCGGCTCCCGGCAGCAAGACCGTCGGCCACACCGGCGACACCACCGGCACCGGTCCTGCCTCGACCAAGCCGGGTGCAGGACACGAAGGCGGCAATCACTGATGCCCCAGGGCGGCGCCGGACTCGCACCCGGACCTGGAAAGCGCAAAGGCACTGCCAGCCCGGCAGGCATGCGCCAGACAGCTGCGAAGGTGCCGCCCCGCCCACGCGCAGCTGCCCGCACAACGGGCGCGGCGCTGCACGGGTGTTCCGTGACAGGCCACTGTGCAAGCAGCAAGGAAAAAGCCCGCATGCGCGGGCTTTTTCTCTATCGGAACCGGCGGGAAATCATACCTTCTCGGCGGCCTCGCGGCGTGGCTTCTTCACCAGCGGCACCGGCTCGCCGCGCTTGCGGCCACGGCCGGTGACGAAGCGCCCGGCGCCGACGATCATGCGGTACACGAAGCGCACCAGCACCAGCGTCAGGATGGCCTCGATGAAGGTCATCAGGAAGGCCGGCAGCACGGTCCAGCGCTCGGCACGGCGATGGAACTTGACCGCCATGCGTTCGCGGGCGAACTCGATGCTGTCGTAGAAGGTCGGCACCACCAGCAGCGTCAGCAGCGTCGAGGTGATCGTGCCGCCGATGATGGCCACCGCCAGCGGCTGGTAGAACTTGCCGTCCGGACCGAGGGCCAGCGCTACCGGCAGCATGCCGGCGATCAGCGCAAAGGTCGTCATCAGGATCGGACGCAGGCGCAGGCGCCCCGCCTTCATCAGCGCTTCTTCGCGGTCATAGCCTTCGTGTTCCAGCGTACGGGCGGCCTCGAGCAGCAGGATCGCATTCTTCGCCACCAGGCCCATCAGCATGATGATGCCGATAAAGCTCATCAGGTTGAGGGTGCCGCGGGTGATGATGAGGGCCAGCACCACACCGATCAGCGACAGCGGCAGCGACAGCATCACGCCCAGCGGCGCCGTGAACGAACCGAACTGCATCACCAGGATCAGGTACATCAGGCCGATGCCGCTCAGGAGCGCAATCGTCATCTCGCGGAACAGCTCCTGCTGGTCCTTGCCGGCGCCGCCCAGGGCCAGGCCATAGCCTGGCGGGAAATCGAAGGTCTTGGCCAGCGCCATCGCGTCGGCCGTGACCTCGCCGTTCGAGCGGCCCTGGACATTGGCCGAGACCGTGATCACGCGCTTGCCGTCCTTGTGCTGGATTTCCGATGGACCCTTGCCCATGCTGATGCGGGCGATCTGCTCCAGCGGCACCATGGTATTGGTGCCGGCAATCGCGATCGGCAGGCGCTCGATGTTCTCGATGTTGACCCGGTCGTCCGGATGCAGGCGCACCGCGACGTCGCGCGTCTCGCCGGTCGGGTCGACCCAGTCGCCCACCTCGATGCCGGCAAAGGTCACGCGCAGCGCGGTGGCGGCGTCGCCCACCGACACGCCCATCGAGTTCGCCAGGCCGCGGTCGAGCTCGATCTGCAGCTCGTTCTTCGGATCCTGCTGCGACAGCGTCACGTCCACCGCGCCCGGCACCTGGCGCAGCTTCTCCATGTAGAGCGAGGTCAGCTCCATCAGCTTGCGCGAGTCGGCGCCGGTGAACTCGATCTGCACCGGCTTGCCGCCACCGCCCAGGTCGTCGATCACCGTGTACTCGGCGCCCACCAGGCTGGCCACCCTGGCACGCAGGTCGGCACCGATCTCGGCCGCCGTACGGTTACGGGTGTTGCGCTTGCCGATTTCGACATAGACCTGGCCGCCATTCGGTCGCACCACGACGTCGGTGGCGCGCGTTTCCTTCATGTCGTGGGCGAGCCTTGCCGCCTGCTCCATCTTCAGGCGCGCATAGCGCAGGCTCGACGAAGCCGGGGTACGCACCTCGATCATGATCTTGTTGCCGTCGCCTTTGGGCAGGAAGCTGGTGCCGCCCACGGTCGATTGCAGCGCGATGGCGGCAACCAGGCTGAGGAAGGCAATCACGCCCATCCAGCGGCGATGGTGCAGCGCCCAGGCAATCACGTTGCCGTAGCGGCTGGCCTGGCGGTCGAACCAGTCGTTGAAGCGGCCCAGCACGCGCGAAATGCCCTTTTTTGGTGCATGGTGCTGGCCTGGCGGGTCGCCCCAGTAGGCCGACAGCATCGGGTCGAGCGTGAAGGAGATGAACAGCGACACCAGCACTGAGCAGGTCACGGTCAGCGCGAAGGGACGGAACCATTCGCCGGCCACGCCCGGCATGAAGGCCACCGGGATGAACACGGCCATGATCGAGAAGGTCGTCGAGGCCACCGCCATGCCGATCTCGGCGGTACCGTTCAGGGCCGCGCTGCGGCGGTCGGCACCGTTTTCCATGTGGCGCACGATGTTTTCCCGTACCACGATGGCATCGTCGATCAGCACGCCGATAGCGAGCGACAGGCCGAGCAGGGTCATGAAGTTCAGCGTAAAGCCGCACAGCCAGACGGCGATGAATGCCGCCAGCACCGAGGTCGGCAGCGACAGCGCGGTGATCAGCGTCGAGCGCCACGAGTTGAGGAAGGCGTAGACCACGAACACGGTCAGCACCGCGCCGAAGACCAGCGATTCGATGACGTTGTTCAAACTGCTCTGTGCTTCCTCGCCGCCGTCCTGGGTGACGGTCAGCACGGTGCCGTCCGCCAGCTCCTTGTTGATCTCGGCGGTCAGTTCGCGCACGCGCTTGGCGATCGACACGGTCGAGGCGTCGCGCGAGCGCACGATCGAGATGCCGACGTTGGGAGCGCCGCTATGGATCGAGGCGCTGTCGATGTCGGCGAAGCCGTCGCTGATCTCGGCCACCTGGTTCAGGCGCACGATGGTGTCGCCGTTACGCTTGACGACAATCTGCGAAAAGTCCTCGGGACGCTCGATGCGGCCGATCAGGCGGATGCCTTTCTCGTCGAGCACGCCGCGCACCTTGCCGACCGGTGCATTGGTGTTCTGGTTGCGCAGGGCGTTGGCGACTTCCGTCACCGAGACGTTGTATTCGCGCAGCTTGTCCGCACGCAGCAGCACCGACAGTTCGCGCCGCAGCGAGCCATTCACGTTGACCGTCGAGACGCCGTCGATGGCGCGGAAGCGGTCGGCCAGGTCATCCTCGGCCAGGCGCGAAATCTCGGAATGGCTCTGCTTCTTCGAGGACAGGGCCAGCTGCATGATCGGCCGCGCCGACGGGTCGACGCGGCGCAGGATCGGCTCGCGCATCTCGGTGGGCAGCTTGTAGCGCACCGCCGAGATGGCGTTGCGCACGTCGTCCGAGGCTTCGATCAGGTTGCGCTTGAAGTCGAACTGCAGCACCAGGGTGGCACTGCCCTCGTTCGCATAAGACTCGACCTCGGTCACGCCCTGCACGCTCTGCATCTGTTTTTCCAGGCGGTCGATGATCTCGCGCTCGGCCGTCTCGGGCGAGGCGCCCGGATACGGAATGCTGACCACGATGACCGGGATCTCGACGTCGGGACTCTGGTTGACGCGCAGCTTCGACAGGGCCAGGAGCCCCATGCACATCATCGCCAGGATCAGCACGATCGTGGCGACCGGCTTCTTGACACTGAAATTGGAGAGGAACATGACTTATTTTCCTCCGCTGGCCTGCGGCGCGGCGACGCTGGCCACCTTGGCTGCGTTGGTGTACTGCACTTTCTGGCCATCCTTCAGGTTCGAGCCCGGGCTGCGCAGCACGGTGTCGCCAGCGGCCAGGCCCGACTTGATCTCGTAGTTGCCGGTGCGCGTGTCGCGGCTGCCGAGCTGGACGTCCACCTTCGCGAGCTGGTTGCCCTTCACGCGCCAGGTCGAGGTCTTGTCGCCGGCCCGCACCAGGGCGCTTTCCGGCAGCATCAGCACGTTCGAGCTCTCGGCGTCGATGCGCCCTTCCGCGTACAGGCCGGCCACGCGCGGCTGTTCGCCGGTCAGGCCCACCAGCACTTCGACCTGGCGGGTGACGGCGTTGGCCGAAGGGTCGATGCGCTTGACGACACCACTGAACTGCTGGGTGCCGTAGCCATTGATATGGAACTTGACGGGCTGGCCGATCTTCACGCTGGCAATCTTGTCGGTCGAGACGCGTCCTTCGAAGCGCATGCTGTTCGGATCGATGACCTTCACCAGTTCCTTGCCGACGTTGGCGGTATCTCCGCTGGAAACCTTGCGGTCGCTGACGATGCCGTCGAAGGGCGCGCGCACCGAGGTGCGGGCGATCTGCTGGCGCGCCACGGCGGCGCGGCTCTTCGCCGCCGACACTTCCGACAGCGCGCTGTTGCGGCGCACTTCGGCCTCATCGAAAGCGGCGGCCGACGTCATGCCCGAGGCGCGCAGGGTTTTCAGGCGCTCGAGCTGGCGGTTCGCCTGGTCCAGCGCCTGGCCGGCCGCGCGTACGGCGGCGTCGGCCGAGAGCAGGCTGTCGCGCAGTGCCGTTTCGTCGAGTTTCACGAGCAGGTCGCCGCGCTTCACCGGCTCGCCGTTGTCCTTAAGCACCTGCAACACGACGGCGGAGACTTCGGCGCGCAGGTCGGCGCGGCGTTCGGGCTGGACCGAACCGGTGATCACGGGGCCGGATGCCAGCGCATCGCTCTGCACCGTCAGCAGGTCTTCCGGCCCCACCGTCACATGGCTGGGCTTGCTGTCCTTCTGGTTGGCCTGGGCGGTGGCGTTCGGGCCTGGCTTGGCCGGGTCCTTCGCCTCCTTGCTGCAGGCGGCCAGGGCCGACGCGATGGCAAGGACGAGTAGAGTGTTGCGCAGCATGGTGGATCTCCGAGTTGGACTCTGATGATGGTTGGGGCCCCGGACAGCTCGCAGGCTTGTCGGGGCGCCCTTATTAGAATGAGAATGAAAAGCGCCAGCGCGCAGTATCCCGGAGGCGATCCCACCAGTCAATTGAGGATCCCGCCCGTTGTGGTTTTGTATGGATGAACTGCGTATTTGCGCGATGAACTGCATGCGCGGGAGCGCGAATACCCTTGCGCGACAGGCGCGGCGGGCAGGGTTTGCCCGCCCAGCCAGCGCATCAGCCGCCAAAAACCTTATAAATAAGGAAACCCATGCCGATACCGGTGGCGATGCCGCCGCAGATCTCGACCAGGGTATGGCCCATGCGCTCGCGCAGGGTCGTGTGGCCGGCCGCGCCGGCGGCCAAACGGTTGATGGCGGCAGCCTGGCGGCCGACGTGCTGGCGCAGGCTGTTGGCGTCGATCATCACGATGAAGGCGAGCGTGACCGCCACGCCGAAGGCCGGGTGATCGATGCCATGGCGCAGTGCGATCAGCGTCGCCATGCTCGTGACTACCGAGCTATGGTTGCTCGGAAAGCCGCCATTCCCGACCAGGTTGAAGGCCCAGCGCCGCTGGCGCACACTGTTGATCAAGAATTTGATGGGGCCGACGACCATCCAGGTCAGTACCGGCGTGACGAGATAAGCAAAGTCCATGGGGTTCCTTAAGTGGTTCAGCAGCGGTGATCCGGGCAGTGGTGGTCCGCGTAGCGTAATTCCGCGCGGCATTATCGCAGAAGCCACCCCATGCGGCGACCTGCGCTGCGCCGCTCCCCTGCATCTAACGGTTAAGATGCCACGGAACTGTGGCATTTCAACCAATATCGGAATCAAAGGGGTAAGCATGCGTCACTTCAAGCTGTCCATTGCGGTCACTGTCCTGCTGATGGGCCTGGCGGGATGGTGGGGCTTCCAGCACGGCGGCACGGCGGGCCTGATCCAGGCCTTGTGGATCACGGCGGTGCTGGGCGTGCTCGAGGTCTCGCTCTCCTTCGACAATGCGGTCGTCAACGCCTCGGTGCTACGCCACTGGAACGAGTTCTGGCGCAAGCTCTTCCTCACCGTCGGCATCCTGGTCGCGGTCTTCGGCATGCGCCTGCTGTTCCCGCTGGTGATCGTCTCGGTCGCTACCGGCCTCGGCCTGATCGACGTCTGGCACATGGCCATCGATACGCCGCAGGAATACTCGCGCCACCTCACCGAGCACCACGCGGAAGTGTCGGCCTTTGGCGGCGCCTTCCTGATGCTGGTGTTCCTGAACTTCCTGTTCGACAGCGAAAAGGAGCTGCACTGGCTCGGCTGGATCGAGGAAAAGGTGGGCAAGTACGGCTCCGAGGGCCTGGCCATCCTGCTGACCTTGCTGGCCGTGTTCTTCGCGATGAGCCTGATGCCCGAGGAGCGCAAGCTGGCCGTGCTGATCTCCGGCGTGGTCGGCGTGCTGGTCTACGTCGGAGTGGACTGGATCAGCAGCCTGCTGGAAGAAGAAGAGGAAGACCCGACGATCGGCAAGATGATTTCCCAGGGCAGCATCGGCGGCTTCCTCTACCTGGAAGTGCTGGACGCCTCCTTCAGTTTCGACGGCGTGATCGGCGCCTTTGCCATTACCAATGACGTCGTCATCATCATGCTCGGCCTGGCGATCGGCGCCATGTTCGTGCGCTCGCTGACCGTGTTCCTGGTCTACAAGGGCACGCTGCAGGAATTCGTCTACCTCGAGCACGGCGCCCACTACGCGATCGGCATCCTGGCGCTGATCATGTTCGCCAGCGTCCACTACGAAATTCCGGAATGGTTCACCGGCCTGTCGGGGCTGGCCTTCATCCTGGTCTCGCTCTGGTCCTCGATCCGCCATCGCAAGCGCAACGAACTCGAGGAAGCGCGCGACAAAGCCGAGGTGGCGTGACCGCTCGCATTGGCGACAATCCAGCCTGCCATTTTGACAATCCCGGACGCCGTGGCAGAATGTCGCCACGGCGCGCCCTTGCGCCCTGACCTGTTTTCTTCCTTACCTGACCGACGATACCAACCATGCCGAAAGCCCTGCCGCAACGCGCCATCGCCATCCTGCTCTCCCTGATCGCCGCCCTCGTGGTGCTGGCGGGCTTGTACACCTGGTTCACCCTGACCTGGTCGTACTCGGAAGGTACCCGCGCCGGCTACCTGCAGAAGTTCTCGAAGAAGGGCTGGCTGTGCAAGACCTGGGAAGGCGAAATCCTGCTCTCGAGCATGCCCGGCGCGATTCCCGAGCGTTTCGCCTTTACCGTGCGCGACGACAAGCTGGTCAAGCAGCTCGAGTCGACCATGGGCCAGCGCGTCGAGATCAGCTACGAACAGCACCGCGGCGTGCCGACCTCCTGCTTCGGCGAGACCGAGTATTTCGTCACCGGCGTGCATACCGGACCGCGCAACCCGGTCGCGCCGAGCGACGCGCCGGCGGGGATGTAATACATTGTTGGCGCCGGATGATGCGTAGGGTGGGCACCCCGTGCCCACGCGGACGCATGAATGGTGTTAGCGCTGGACGCGGAATGATGTTGACGCTTGTTCGAGCCAACGCTGTGCAGTAGAGCCGCCAACACAGATCATCGTTCCGCGTGGGGTAATTGAGGCCGGGGGCCTCAATTACGGCTTCACAACGGGGTGCCCACCCTACGGCGTCCGCGCGAATCTGTGAATGAGGCCACCGGCCTCATTCACCCCACCCTACTCCAGCCCCGAACGCCGCTGGTTCATGATCACTTCGGCCAGCCGGGCTGCGGCCTGCTGTGCCGACGGCTGCTGCTTCAGGCGGCCAAGGACTTCGCGGGTGATGTTTTCCGAGGCGGCGCGCCGGCGCGCATCGGATTTGCGTTCGTTGATGGCGTCCTCGGTGGCCGACAGCTCGGCGGCCTGCTCTTCCAGCCGCTTCGTTTCCAGCTCCAGCAACTCGCGCCGCGCCTGCGCCATCTGCAAGGTGGTGGCTGCCGTCTTGCGCTGCATCTCGGCGTGGGCCTGGGCGTGTTCCAGCAGCGCGCGCTGGGCATCGCGCTTTTCCGGGGCCGCCTGGGCCGCTGCCGCCTCGGCCTGTTCGCGTTCGCGGGCCAGGCGTGCGGCTTCTTCCTCGGCTTCCTGGCGCACCCGTGCGGCCAGGGCCGCTTCCTGTTCGGAGGCCAGGCGCGCAGCCGCTGCTTCATTCGCACGCGCTTCCAGCTCGGCCTGGCGGCGCTGGGCGGCGGCGCTTTGTTCGGCCATGTCCAGCGCCGCGCGTGCCGCCTCGGCTGCCTGGCGTTCGGTCTCGAGCGCCGTCGTGGCGGCCGCCAGGCGCGCTTCCTCCATCACCGCGTGTTCGGCCTGGATGCGCGAACGCTCCGCGGCCGCGGCCGCTTGCGCTGGGCTGCCAGGGCCGCGGCCTGCTCGCGCCTCGCAGCGGCTTCTTCCTGCTGCGCCGCTTCCAGCGCCTGCGCCGCCTGGGCACGCTGGGCCTCGAGCGCCAGCTGGCGCGCCCGCGCGGCACGTTCCTCGGCGACCAGCTGCTCGCCCAGCAGGCGCGCCTGCTCTTCGTCGGCCTTGACGCGCGCACGCGCGGCCGCTTCCAGTTCGCGTTCGACGGCGAGTTTTCCTGCAGCCGCGCCAATGCGGCTTCTTCCGCCTCGGCATGGGCACGCTCGGCGGCGGCCAGGGCTTCGGCTTCACGGGCGCGGCGCTCGGCCAGTTCGGCCGCTTCACGCTGGGCGGCTACTGTCTCGGCCTGGGCCGCCAGTTCGGCCTCCTGGGCGGCGTTGGCGGCCGCGCGCGCTTCGGCAGCGGCGCGCGCCTGCGCGGCGCGCTCCTCGGCGAGCGCTCGCTCGCGCTGCTGTTCCTCGGCGTCGCGCGCGGCCGCAGCCGCGGCCAGCCGGTCGGCCTCGGCGCGCTGGGCGGCGTGGGCTGCCGCTTCGCGTTCGGCCTGCAGGCGCACTTCCACTTGCCGGCTCGCTTCCTGTTCGGCCGCGGCGCGCAGCTCGGCCGCTTCGCGCAGCTTGCGGTCGGACTCGATCCGCGCCTCGGTGGCAGCGACAATGCGCGCCTCCGCTTCGATGCGTGCCTCGGCGCTGGCTGCCGCCATGTGTTCGACCCGCTCGCGGTGGATCGCGGCGTCGCGCAATTCCTTTTCCAGCTGCAGGCGGGTGCGCAACGTGTCGGCCGCCACCCGCTGGGAGTCGGCCTGGGCCTGGGCAATCGCTTCGCGTTCGTGTTCGACGTGGGCCAGCGCGCGTGCCTCCTCCAGTGCACGGGCCTCGGCGGCGGCGCGCGCGAAGGCCGAGGACAGGGCGACCTGGTCGGCGCGTTCGCGCTGACGTGCCAGTTCCAGTGCTTCGGCCTCGGTTTCGGCCAGCTTTTCCGCGGTCTGGCGCGCCGCCTTCTCGGCCCGTTCGCGTTCGCGCGCCAGCACGGGCCACGCGCGTCGGCGGCGGCGTTGTGCAGCACTTCCTCGCGGGCGGCCTGCACCGCGGCCAGGCGCTCGGCAGCCTGGCGCCGGGCCTCGACGGTCTGGGCCAGCAATTCCTCGGCCGCGCGCGCGGCTTCCTCGGCCATCGCCGCTTCCGCTTCGAGCTGCTCGGCGGCGCGGCGGCGCGCTTCCTCGGCGGCGCGGGCGCGTGCTTCGGTGGCGATGCGGCTGTCGTGGTCGGCCTGCACGCGCGCGCGCAGGTCGGCCGTTTCCAGGCGCATCGCTTCGAGGCGCTCGTTCGAGGCCTGGGCGGCGGCGCGCAGGGTTTCCAGGCGGGCGCGGTTCGCTTCGATGGCTTGCTCGGACGCCCGGGCATTGGCCAGCGCGGCGGCAGCGGCCTGGGCATCCATGGCGGCGCGTTCCTCGGCCAGCGAGCGGGCGTGCGCCTCGGCATGGGCGCGCGACTCGGCGGCGACGTTCGCCTTGGCCTCGGCCTCGACCCGGGCGATCGCTTCCTTGATCGCCCCCTGCTCCAGCGGGCGCCCGGCAGGCGCAGCGGCCGGAACGTGCGCAGCCTGCGACTCAGGCAGGTCGATCGTGAAGTCGGTATCGTCGTGTGGTGCGGATTGGCTGTCCATGGGTGTTCTCGGGTTGGCTGGGCGCGCGCTCGCGCCAAACCATTATCCGTCAAACACGACAATCATGTCACTTGGAACTGCGCGGTATTCACCCCGCATTTCTGCTCAGCCGTATCCCGAGAACGCGCTCTACACGGGCCAGAGCGGCGGCTCATCCATTAGTGCAACCTGCTCGCGCAGCTCGAGGATGCGGTCTTGCCAGTAGCGCTGGGTATTGAACCAGGGAAAAGCGGCGGGAAAGGCGGGATCGTCCCAGCGCATCGCCAGCCAGCCCGCGTAATGGACCAGGCGCAGCGTGCGCAGGGCTTCGACCAGGTAGAGCTGGCGCGGATCGAAATCGCAGAAGTCCTCGTAGCCGGCCAGCACGTCGGACAGTTGCCGCACCTGCTCATGGCGTTCGCCGGACAGCAGCATCCACAGGTCCTGCACCGCCGGGCCCATGCGGCTGTCGTCGAAGTCGACGAAATGCGGCCCGGCATCCGTCCACAGCACATTGCCGACGTGGCAGTCGCCATGCAGGCGCAGGAGCGGCACGGTGCCGGCGCGTTCGTAGCAGCGCGCCACGCCGGCCAAGGCCTGCTCGACGACGCTGGCCCAGGTCGCGCGCAGTTCGTGCGGGATGAAGTCGTGTCGCAGCAGGAAGTCGAAGGGCTCGCGTCCGAAGGTTTGCAGGTTCAATGTGGGCCGCTCGGCATAGGCCGATGTCGCGCCAAGCGCATGGATGCGCCCGATGAAGCGGCCGATCCACTCCAGCACCTTGGGGTCGTCCAGTTCCGGGGCGCGCCCGCCGCGGCGCGGAAAGACGGCGAAACGAAAGCCTTCGAAGCTGTGCAGCGTACGGCCGTCGATGATGTCGGCCGGCACCACCGGCACTTCCTGCTCGGCCAGATCGGCGACAAACGCGTGTTCCTCGAGGATGGCGGCATCGCTCCAGCGCGCCGGACGGTAGAACTTGACGACCACCGGCGGCCCCTCCTCGCGCCCGACCTGGTAGACCCGGTTTTCGTAGCTGTTCAGGGCCAGCAGGCGGCCGTCGCCGCGCAGGCCGACACTGTCGAGCGCGTCGAGCACGCGGCCCGGGTCGAGGCTGGAAAACGGGTGGCCGGCGTCGGGCGAAGTGGGGGTGGACTCGTTGTGCATGATCGTCATTGTAAGGCGGCGCGGCCTATTTCGCGCACTGCACGCCTCCAAGGCGTTACACTGGCAGCCTTTGGGAGCCGCCCGGTTCCCGCGCATCCGCAACGAAGACCCTGACATGCAACTCGAACAGCCCCTGACCGAAAAAGAATTCGACGAACTCGACCAATTCCTCCTCTCCGAGCGCAGCCCGGAAGACGCGATGACGATGGACACCCTGCACGGCTACCTGACGGCCATTGCGATCGGGCCGGAAACCATCATGCCGGCCGAGTGGCTGCCGCGTGTCTGGGGCGAGGACGGCAAGCAGGCGCCGAAGTGGAAGAATGCCAAGGAAGAAGAACGCATCCTCAACCTGATCATGCGCTTCATGAACGAAGTGCTGATCACCTTCGAGGTGGCGCCCAAGGAATTCGAGCCGCTCTACTGCGAGCACGAGCACGCCGGCCAGACCCTGATCGACGCCGAAGCCTGGTGCTGGGGTTTCTGGGAAGGCATGGAATTGCGCCCCGGCTCCTGGGACCCGATCTGGGAATCCGAGGTGGCCGAACTGATGCGTCCGCTCTACCTGCTGGGTGCCGACGAGATCGAGGAAGCCGAACTGCCGCTGGTCGAAGACCCTGTCAAGGCACACCAGCTGGCGCTGGAAATCGAAGCGAACCTGCCGGCGATCCACCGCTACTGGCTGCCGCTGCGCAAGGCCGCGGTCGAGACCGTGCGCCACGAGACGCCGAAGGTGGGCCGCAACGACGACTGCCCTTGCGGCAGCGGGAAGAAGTTCAAGAAATGCTGCGGGGCGGAGTCGGCGTGATTCCCGGCCTGTAGTACGGCTGGATGGAAGAACCGGGGTCTGCCCCGGTTTTTTTTCGCCCCTGACGCGGCTTGGACGGGTGCCCGGCCGGGAATGGCCGCCGCGCCTAGGCGTGCTCGATCCGCTCTTCGAGCAAGGCCGCCAGCAGGTCGGACTGGCTGACCAGCCCCACCATCACCCCGTCCTCCCCCGTGATCGCCACCTGGTGATAACCCTCGTCGCGCAGCAGCGGCACCAGCTGGGCCATCGGCGCGGCAACGTCGAGGGCCACCACGCGCTGGCGCATGGCGTCCTGCACGCGCGGCGCGGCGCCCGGCACCGGTGGCGCAGGCGCGCGATCCAGCCGGAATGGCGCAGCAGGTCCTCTTGCGCCAGCACCCCGCGCAGGTGGCGCGTCTCGTCCAGCACCGGCAGCGACTGCACCCGGTGGCGCAACAGCAGTTCGCGCGCATGCTCGAGCGTGTCGCGCGGGCCGAGGGCGATGATATGGGTCGACATCAATTCGCCGCAGGTGCGCTCCTTGAAGTGGCGCTGCAGCGCGATCTGGCGGGCGTCGTCGACGATCGCCAGCAAGTCGTCGCGGCTCACGTCCAGCACTTCGCCATAGCGCAGCAGCGCCGCTTCCAGGTCTTCCTCCGTGATGCCGAGCCGCTCGGCGGGCAGCGCGTCGCCGGTGGCATGCACGTTGCGGTCGGCCGCGTGCGGCAGGTGCGGGTAGCGCCGGCCGGTGGCGTTGTTGTAGACGAGGGCGGCGCCGACGATCAGGGCCGAGTTCAGCGCCACCGGCATGAAGGCGAAGGCAAAGCCGGCGTCATGCACGGCCTGGCCGCCCAGCACCGCGGTGAGTGCCACCGCCCCGCCCGGCGGGTGCAGGCAGCGCAGCGCGAACATGGTGCCGATCGCCAGGGCGCCGGCCAGGGCGCGGCCAGCGCCGGATCGGGCAGCAGGTGCGCGCAGGCGACGCCGACCAGGGCCGACACGGTATTGCCGCCCACGACAGACCAGGGCTGGGCCAGGGGGCTGGCCGGTACGCAGAACAGCAGCACGGCGGAGGCGCCCATCGGGGACCAGACCAGCCAGGCCGACAGCTGCGGCGCGAGCAGGTGGGAAAGCAGGGCTGTGGCCAGCAGGCCAACGCAGGCGCCGGCAACGGCGCGCATGCGCTCGGCGCCGCTGGCGGCAAGCGGCTGCGGCAGGAAGCCGTGCAGCCACTGGACGAAGGTGACTCGCATTCCGTGGAAATTCCAGGCAAAGACGGCTATTACACCACAAGCGGCGTCGGCTTGCCCGGGACGCATAAGCGATGTCCCAGCCTTCGCCGGTACTCACGCGCTCCCCGGCATTCATGTACGATACCCAGCATTGTTCAGTATCTAAGTTCCGTATCCAACAACATCAACGACGAGGAGAACCCATGACCCGAGCTCTGCCATCCACCCTGCGCCTGCTGGCCGCCGCCTGCGCCGCCGCCTGCATCGCCGCTCCCGCTTTCGCCGCCGCGCCGATGGCCAAGACCCCTGCCCCGGGCTATTTCCGCACCATGCTGGGCGAGTTCGAGATCACCCCGCTGTCGGACGGAACGGTCGACCTGCCGGTGGAGAAACTGTTGAACCAGAAGGCCGACAAGACGACCGGCGCGCTGGCGAAAGCCCACCTGAAGACGCCGCTCGAAACCTCGGACAATGCCTTCCTCGTCAACACCGGCAAGAAGCTGGTCCTGATCGACACCGGCGCCGGGGCGCTGTTCGGCCCGACCCTGGGCAAGCTGCTGGCGAACATGAAGGCCGCCGGCTATACGCCCGAGCAGGTCGACGAGGTCTATATCACCCACTTCCACAGCGACCACCTCGGCGGCCTGCTGGCGCAGTCGAAGATCGCCTTCCCGAATGCAATCGTGCGCGCGTCGAAGCAGGAGGCCGATTTCTGGCTGAGCCAGGCGAACATGGACAAGGCGCCGGCGGAAGCCAGGGACTTCTTCAAGAACGCGATGGCCACGCTCGACCCCTACATCAAGAGCGGCAAGTTCAAGCCCTTCGACAGCGATGGCGAGCTCGTCCCCGGCATCCGCGTCCAGGGCGCCCAGGGCCACACGCCCGGCCACGCGACCTATGTGGTCGAAAGCGGCGGCAAGAAGCTGGTTCTCGTCGGCGACCTGATCCACGTGGCGGCGGTGCAGTTCGATAATCCGGCGGTGACGATCGGCTTCGACAGCGACCAGAAAGCGGCAGCCGCCGCGCGCAAGAAGGTGTTCGACGCCGCCGCCAGGAGGGCGCGCTGATCGGCGGCGCCCACCTGCAGTTCCGGGACTGGGCTACCTGCGCAGCGAGGGCAAGGGCTACCGCTGGGTCCCGGTCAACTACACGCAGATGCGCTGATCGCCTAGCGCCCCCGACGCGCTCGCTGCCGTTGGAGGCGAGCAGCGCGGCAAGCGCGTCGAAATCGACCGGCTTGACCAGGTGGTGGGCAAACCCCGCTCCCGGGCGGCGTGGCGGTCCGCTTCCTGGCCGTAGCCGGACACCGCCACGAGCAGCGCGCCCGCGCTCTCACGCTGCGCGCGCAGGCGCCGTGCCAGCTCGATGCCGTCCATGCCGGGCAGCCCGATGTCGAGCAGGCAGACGTCGGGACGCAGCGCGCGGGCCCGTTCGATGGCCGCCAGCGGCGCGTGTTCGACCGCGACCCGGTGTCCGGCCGCTTCGAGCAGCATCGCCAGGGTGGTGGCCGCGTCGATGTTGTCGTCGACGACCAGCACCGACATGCCGACGCCTCCCGCACGCGCCGGACGCGCGCCAGTCACAAGCGAGGGGAGCGCCCCCGCCAGCGGCAGCGTCACCGTGAAAGTGCTGCCCCGCCCCGGCCCGGAGCTGGCGCAGGCCACCTCGCCGCCGTGCAGTTCGACCAGGTTGCGCACCAGCGCCAGGCCCAGTCCCAGGCCGCCCTGCGAGCGGTCCGAGGAACGCTTGGCCTGGGCGAACAGGTCGAAGGCGCGTTCCGTCAATTCGCGCTCCATGCCGATGCCCTCGTCGGCCACCGTCAGCACCAGGCGCTCTCCCTCTGGCCGCGCACTCACTTCGATGGCACGCTCGTCCGGAGAATACTTCACGGCATTGCCGAGCAGGTTGGACAGCACCTGCACCAGACGCGCACGGTCGCCTTCGACCACCAGCGGCGTCGACGGCAGGTGCACTCCCAGGCGCTGGCGCCGCGCCGCCAGTTGCGGGCGCACCTGTTCGATCGCTTCGTCGACGATGTTGCGTACGTCCAGCGGCACCTTGTCGAGTTCGATCAATCCACGCGTGACGCGCGACACGTCCAGCAAATCGTCCACCAGGCGTGTCATGTGGCGCACCTGGCGTCCGATAATGGCGCTGCTCTGGCGCACCCGGGTTTCGTTGAGTGCGCCCATGTCGAGCAGCTGGGCGGCGGCACTGATCGGCGCCAGCGGGTTGCGCAGCTCGTGCGCCAGCATGGCCAGGAATTCGTCCTTGCGCTGGTCGGCCGCCTTGAGCTTGCTCTCGGCCAGCTTGCGGTCGGTAATGTCGCGAAAGAAGATCGCCATGCCGCCGTCCTGGGTCGGGAAGGCGCGCAGTTCGTGCCAGCCCAGGCGTCCTTCGGCGTCCGGTACCCTGTGCTCGACGGCGCCGGGCACGCGCTCGCGCATGGTACGCATCAGCATCGCCCCCGCATTGGTCGCGGCCACCTCGGGAAACACGTCCCAGTGGTTGCGCCCGACGACCTCGGCGGCCGTCTTGCGGCAGATGCGCAGGCCTTCGGCATTCATCTCCACCAGGGTCCAGTCCGGCGCCACCCGCGAAAAACCTTCCAGCATGGTGTCGAAGATGTAGCGGCTGCGGTCGCGCTCGGCGCGCAGCTCGGCCTGGGCCCGTGCCGTATCGAGCGCGGCCCAGGTACGCTCGGCGGTATCGCGCGTAAAACGCACGTCGTTCGCGCTCCAGCGGTAGGGCTCGGCGCGATTCAGGCTGAGGAAGGCGACCAGGCGCCCGCCGCGCACCAGCGGCACGGTCAGCACGGCGCGGATGTTTTCCTCGATATAGCGCTGCGGGAAGCCGGCGGTGCGCGGGTCAAGGAAGGCATCGTCGATGATCAGGGTCTCGCCGGCGCGCAGCACCTTGATGAGCTCGGTGCCGAACTCGGCGATCGGGAAGCTTTCGCGCGACAGGTGTTCCATCCCCGGCCCGCTCCACTCGCGCGGCGTATGGAAGGTGCCGGCCTCGTCGTCCACTTCGGCATAGAGCGCGCGTGTCAGGCGCAGTTCCTGGCCGAGCAGCGCACTGGCCGTGGCCAGTACCTCGCTCGGGGCACTGAGGGGGCGCAGCGCGTCCGACAGTTTCAGTTCGAGCGCGGCGCGGCGCTCGGCCTGGACGCGGTCGGTGGTCTCGATGACGGTGCAGTACATGCCGGCGACGTTGCCGGCGGCGTCTTCCAGAGGCGCATAGGAAAAGGTGAACCAGGCCTGTTCGGGATAGCCCTGGCGCACGATGGTGAGCGGCAGGTCCTGGAAGAAGGCGGGCTTGTTCGACAGCGCCCGGTCGATGATCGGCACCAGGTCGTCCCAGATCTCGGCCCAGACCTGCTTGAAAGGCTGGGCCAGTGCGGCCGGGTGCTTGGTGCCCATGATCTGGGCATAGGCGTCGTTGTAGAGCAGGTGCAGCTCCGCGCCCCAGGCGACGAACATCGGGAACGAGGAGTTGAGCGTCATCCCGACCGCGGTCGCCAGTTCGGCGGGCCAACGGTCGGGATGGCCGAGCGGATGGCCGCTCCAGTCGCGCGCGGCAATGAGCGAGCGTACGGCCGACTGGGCCTTCGGTGAACCGCTATGGTGAATTCGGGGCATCCCGTGATTCTGGCACAGGACTGCACCGTGCTGGAACACAATTGTTATGTCGCTGAGCCGTATGAGCCAATGTGGATGGACGGCCGCGCGCGGCGGCCGATCCGTGGCGTGACTTACAGCTTGATGAAGTGCTCGCGGTAGTACTTGAGCTCTTCGACCGACTCGATGATGTCGGCCAGGGCCGTGTGCTTCTGGTGCTTCTTGAAGCCCGACGCCAGTTCCGGCTTCCAGCGGCGGCACAGTTCCTTCAGTGTCGACACATCCAGGTTGCGATAGTGGAAGAAGGCTTCCAGCTTCGGCATGCCGCGTGCCATGAAGCGGCGGTCCTGGCAAATGGTATTGCCGCACATCGGCGACTTGCCGGCCGGGACAAAGTTCTTGAGAAACGCGATCAGCGCGACTTCGGCGTCCGCCTCGGTGACGGTGGAGGCTTTCACGCGGTCGATCAGGCCGGACTTGCCGTGGGTGCCCTTGTTCCAGTTGTCCATCTTGTCGAGCGTTTCGTCGGACTGGTGGATGGCGAAGACGGGGCCCTCGGCCAGCACGTTCAGGTGCATGTCGGTGACGACGACGGCGACTTCGATGATACGGTCGGTGTCCGGGTCGAGCCCGGTCATTTCCATGTCGACCCAGACGAGGTTCATCTCGTTCGGGCGCCCGGCGGGCGTGGCAGGGGTTGCGGATACTGCGGAATCGGTGGCTTGTGACATAATTCTCTCTTTGCCTAATCAATCCTGCATTTTCTCACAGGCACTGAATGTCTTCACTCGCGTTTTCGGTTTTGTTCGTCGTTTTCCTGGTAGGCACGCTCGCCCTGCGCTTCTGGCTGTCCACCCGCCAGATCGGTCACGTGCTGCGCCACCGCGGCAAGGTGCCAAGCGAATTTGCAGCCAAAGTCTCGCTCGACACCCACCAGAAAGCCGCCGACTACACGGTTGCCCGCACCCGCTTCGGCATCGCCGGCCTCCTTTTCGGCGGCCTGACCCTGATCGGCTTCACGCTGCTGGGCGGCCTGCAGGCCATGTCGACTACCCTGCTTGGGTGGACCGGTCCCGGCATGCTACATCAGATCGCCCTGGTGACGGCGTTCGCCATCGTCTCAGGCTTGCTCGACCTGCCCTTCGATTACTACCGCCAGTTCGTGCTGGAAGAACGCTTCGGCTTCAACAAGATGCGCGTCTCGCTGTGGCTGACCGACATGGTCAAGGGCGCCTTGGTTGGCGCGGTCATCGGCCTGCCGCTGCTGTGGGTGGTACTGAAACTGATGGAAACCACCGGTTCGCTGTGGTGGCTGTGGACCTGGTTCGTCTGGAGCGGTTTCCAATTGCTGATGATGGTGCTGTACCCGAGCGTGATCGCGCCGCTGTTCAACAAGTTCACCCCGCTCGCCGACGAAGCTCTGAAGAGCCGCATCGAGGGCCTGATGGCGCGCGTCGGTTTCGCATCGAAGGGCCTGTTCGTGATGGACGGCAGCCGCCGCAGCGCCCACGGCAATGCCTATTTCTCCGGCTTCGGCGCAGCCAAGCGCATCGTCTTCTTCGATACCCTGGTCGAGCGCCTCGCGCCGCAGGAAATCGAGGCCGTGCTGGCGCATGAACTGGGCCACTTCAAGCTGCGCCACATCGTCAAGCGCATCGTCGTGATGTTCGCGCTGTCGCTGGCCTTCCTGGCGCTGCTCGGCTACCTGAAGGAGCAGGCCTGGTTCTACACCGGCCTGGGCGTGATGCCGCTGCGTTTGGCGCCGACGATGCCACCGAACGCGGACGACGCGATGGCCCTGCTGCTGTTCGCGCTGGTACTGCCGATCTTCACCTTCGTCCTTGGACCGCTCAATTCGATCACCTCGCGCAAGCACGAGTTCGAGGCCGACGCCTTCGCCGCGCAGCATAGCGACGCGCGCGACCTCGTGTCCGCCCTGGTGAAAATGTACGAGGACAATGCTTCGACGCTGACGCCCGATCCGCTGCACTCGGCGTTCTATGACTCGCACCCGCCGGCCTCGGTGCGGATTGCCCACCTGGGCGCCCAGATGCGCGCCGCCGGCGCATGAGCTCAGCTGTGATGCTGACCGACCTGCACTGCACCCACGGCGCACCGGCGCTCGGGAGCGACGAACTCGCATCGCTGCTGGCGCAGGTGCCCGACTGGCGCCTCGCCGGACCGCGCATCGAGCGTACTTACGCGTTCAAGGACTACCACGAAACCATCGCCTTCGTGAACGCGCTGGCGTGGATGGTCCACCGCGAGGACCACCATCCGGAGCTGACCGTGCGCTACCGCCACTGCGTCGTCGCCTACACCACCCATTCGGCGGGCAACGCCGTCTCCCTGAACGATTTCATCTGCGCGGCGAAAGCCGACGCACTCTACGAAGGACGAACCCGCGCATGAACGACAAGAAGAACAAAGGCGAGAGCAAGGGCGCGGCCGACGGCGGCGCCATGCGCGGCACCATCATCGCCGCCCACGGCCGCCATTACCTGGCCGACGCCGGCGGTGAACTGCTCCAGTGCGTCACCCGCGGCAAGAAGACCAACGTGGCGGTCGGCGACGTTGTCCACCTGAAGCGCACCTCGAACGACCAGGCCGTCATCGAGGACATCGCCGAGCGCAGCACCCTGCTCTACCGCTCTGACCAGTACAAGTCGAAGCTGCTGGCGGCGAACATCTCGCGCCTGTTCATCGTGGTGGCGACCGAACCGGGATTTGCCGACGACCTGGTCTCGCGCTCGCTGGTGGCGGCCGAGGCGGCCGGCATCGAGGCCCACCTGATCCTGAACAAGACCGACGTGACCGACCTGCTGCCGCGCGCGCGCGAACGTGCCGGCGTGTACGCTTCGCTCGGCTACCCGGTGCACGAGGTATCGGCACGCGCCCATCCCGAGCACGCACTGGAAGTGTTGCGGCCCCTGCTGGCCGGGCAATCGTCGATCTTCATCGGCCAGTCGGGCATGGGCAAGTCCTCGCTCATCAACCTGCTGGTGCCGGACGCCGACATCGCCGTGCGCGAAATCTCGGCGGCGCTCGACACCGGCAAGCACACCACGACGTTCACGCGCCTGTACTGGTTGCCTGGCGAGGCAGGTGAAGGCGCAGCCATCATCGATTCACCCGGCTTCCAGGAATTCGGCCTGTATCACCTGTCAGAAGGCATGCTGGAACGGGCCTTTGTCGAGTTCAAGCCCTACCTCGGCGGCTGCAAGTACTACAACTGCCGCCACCTGGCCGAGCCGCAATGCGCCGTGCTCGAGGCTGTCCGCGAGGGCAAGATCGCCAAGCACCGCCACGAGCTGTACGGACAGCTGCTCCACGAATCCGCGCAGACCTTGTACTGACAACCAAAGGGCCGGGGTCAGGTCTGACATTCGGACACGAGCTCTGCCTTGCTTGAGAAACAATGGGTAAGTGCTGGGGTCAGGTCTGACATTCGGACACGGACTCAGCCTTGCTCGAGAAAAGCGCGCTTGCCTGGCCCTGATACGCTTGAGGTCGTGTCCAAATGTCAGACCTGACCCCAGACCTGCGCCCTGACAACCAAAGGGCCGGGGTCAGGTCTGACATTCGGACACGGGACTCAGCCTTGCTCGAGAAAAGCGCGCTTGCCTGGCTCTGATACGCTTGAGGTCGTGTCCAAATGTCAGACCTGACCCCAGACCTGCGCCTTGGCGCCACAAATGACGCACTGCCGCATATCTTGTAGAAACCCTCTATAATCAGCTGGATAACAGCATCCAAGACACGATATGCCAGGCGCCGACGCGATCAAGCCGATCAAACATTTTCTGCAGTTCTCCGACTTCTCCCTCGACGAATTCGAATACGTCATCGAGCGCGCGAAGGTCATCAAGCGCAAGTTCAAGGCCTACGAGGTCTACCACCCGCTGGTCGACCGCACGCTGGTGATGGTGTTCGAGAAGAGCTCGACGCGCACGCGCCTGTCCTTCGAAGCCGGCATGCACCAGCTGGGCGGCGCGGCGATCTACCTGAACACGCGCGACAGCCAGCTGGGTCGCGGCGAGCCGGTGGAAGACGCGGGCCAGGTGATGAGCCGCATGTGCGACATCATCATGGTGCGCACCTTCGGCCAGGACATCATCGAGCGCTTCGCGGCCCACTCGCGCGTGCCGGTGATTAATGGCCTGACCAACGAACACCATCCCTGCCAGGTGCTGGCCGACATCTTCACCTTCTACGAGCACCGCGGCCCGATCGCCGGCAAGCTTGTTGCCTGGATCGGCGACGCCAACAACATGCTCTACTCCTGGCTGCAGGCGGCTGAAGTGTTCGGCTTCCACCTGAATATCTCCACGCCACAGGGCTACGACCTCGACCCGGCGCTGGTCTCCACAAACCGCTACACGCGTTTCGACAACCCATCGGATGCCTGCGAAGGCGCGCACCTGGTCAGCACGGACGTGTGGACCAGCATGGGTTTTGAAAAGGAAAACGCCCAGCGCCTGAAGGACTTCGACGGCTTCATCGTCGATGCCGCCAAGATGGCGCGCGCCAATCCGGATGCCATCTTCATGCACTGCCTGCCGGCCCACCGCGGCGAGGAAGTCGCGGCCGAGGTGATCGACGGACCGCAGTCGGTGGTCTGGGATGAAGCCGAAAACCGCCTGCACGTGCAGAAGGCACTGATCGAATACCTGCTGCTCGGCAGGTTGGAGACCACCTGATTATTGTTAGTTGAACCCTGCAGCACCTTTAGTTTGATCGTCGGTCCCGCTGTTTTTGGACAGCGGGCCGGCTGACCTACCCACCTCCCTCCACACTGGAATCTCCATGAGCGACATCAAAAAAGTAGTTCTCGCCTACTCGGGCGGCCTCGACACCTCCGTCATCCTGAAATGGCTGCAAGACCATTACGGCTGCGAGATCGTGACCTTCACGGCCGACCTCGGCCAGGGCGAAGAACTCGAGCCGGCACGCGCCAAGGCCATCAAGTTCGGCATCAAGCCGGAAAACATCTACATCGACGACGTGCGCGAGGAATTCGTGCGCGACTTCGTGTTCCCGATGTTCCGTGCTAACACCGTCTATGAAGGCGAGTACCTGCTGGGCACCTCGATCGCGCGTCCCCTGATCGCCAAGCGCCTGATCGAGATCGCCAACGAGACCGGCGCCGATGCCGTCTCGCACGGTGCGACCGGCAAGGGCAACGACCAGGTGCGCTTCGAGCTCGGTGCCTATGCGCTCAAACCCGATGTGAAGATCATCGCCCCATGGCGCGAGTGGGACCTGCTGTCGCGCGAAAAATTGCTGAAGTACGCGGAGGACGCCGGCATCGCCGTCGACATGAAGCACAAGAACGGCGGCGCGCCCTATTCGATGGATGCCAACCTGCTGCACATCAGCTTCGAAGGCCGCCACCTGGAGAACCCGAGCGCGGAAGCCGAGGAATCGATGTGGCGCTGGACGGTGAGCCCGGAAGCGGCACCGGACGAAGCCGAGTACCTCGACATCGAATACGAGCGCGGCGACATCGTCGCGCTGAACGGCAAGCGCATGTCGCCCGCCGAAGTGCTGACGGAGCTGAACCGCCTGGGCGGCAAGCACGGCATCGGCCGCCTCGACCTGGTGGAAAACCGCTACGTCGGCATGAAGTCGCGCGGCTGCTACGAGACCCCGGGCGGCACCATCATGCTGCGCGCCCACCGCGCGATCGAATCGATCACGCTCGACCGCGAAGTGGCGCACCTGAAGGATGACCTGATGCCGCGCTACGCCTCGCTCATCTATAACGGCTACTGGTGGGCGCCGGAGCGCGTCGCACTCCAGACGCTGATCGACCACACCCAGGCGACCGTGAACGGCTGGGTGCGCATCAAGCTCTACAAGGGCAACGTGATCGTGGTCTCGCGCGACTCCAAAACGGACTCGCTGTTCGACATGAACATCGCTACTTTTGACGAGGACGGCGGCGCCTACAACCAGGCCGATGCGGGCGGCTTCATCAAGCTCAACGCGCTGCGCATGCGCATCGCGGCCAAGGCGCGGGCCAAGCGCGGGCAGTAATCTCGCCGCGCAGGAACGACAGCCGCCTCCGGGCGGCTTTTTTGTCGCTTTTCGTAGGGTGGGATAATCGAGGCGGGGCCTCGATTACCCCACCCTGCAGGTTCACGCGTTGCGTAAATCGTCCACCGGCTTGCTGCCGAAACGCGGCGCCAGCAGGTAGTCGACCAGCGCGCACGCGCAGGCTTCGGGCGAATTCAGTCCGCCCTGGGCCTTCAGTTGCACGAAGCGTTCCTTCATCGGAAAGCGCGATTCCGGCGTGGCGCGGATCTCGGCCTGCATGCCGGTGTCGATCACGCCCGGCGCCAGGCTGCAGCAGCGCACGGACGCGTCGCCGTCCAGCGCCACCGCCTCGGCATGGCGGTCGAGCGCAGCCTTGGTGGCGCAGTACACGCTCCAGCCGGGATAGGCGCTGCGTCCGGCACCGCTCGACACGTGCAGGATGCGCCGCTCGGCGCCGTTCGACGCGCGGACGGCGGCGGCGACCAGCGCCAGCGGCGCCGCCACGTTGACCGTCACCGCTTGCACGGCGGCTGCAGGATCCTGCTCGGCCAGCGGCCCCACCGGCCACACCACGCCGGCATTGTTGACCAGCAGGACCATGTCGCTGCCCTGCACCCAGCTTGCCAGCGTGCCGCCCGCCAGGAAGGCGGTCAGCGCGGCCGGGTCGGCCAGGTCGAGTTCCACCGCCTGCAAGGCATCGGGGAAGCGCGCAGCCAGATCGGGCGCCCGTCCCCGCGCCAGGCCCAGCACAGGGATCCCGCGCCCGAGCAGTTCGGCGGCGATGGCCGCGCCCAGGCCTTTCGAGTATCCGGTAACGATTGCTTTCATGGTGTTTCTCCTTGCGAATTGGCGCAAGCATAACGGATCACGCGCAGGCCTTCGATTCCGTTGTAAGCCAGCAGCGGCCGTCGCCAAAAAGCAACATTCCGACGATACCTCGGGGTAGAATCGAGGTTCATGCTCACCTCAGCCAATCCGATGCCATCCACCTCCGCCGTCCAGTTCCAGAACGCTCCCTGCCGCGTGTTGCTGGTCGGCGCGCCGCCTGCCGCCGCCGCCTTGCGCGAGATGCTTGCCGGCGTCGACGACATCGAACTGGTCTTGACCGACGCCGAGCGCGCGCTGGAACAGGTGGCGAGCCTGCGTCCTTCGCTGATCGCGCGCGCTGGCCGACGCCGACGACCACGCTTTCCTGCACGCCTGCCGCGACGACAGGCGCTCGCGCGAGCTGCCTCTGCTGGTGCTGGCACCGCAGGCAAGCGACGATGCCGCGGCGCAGGGCCGCGAGGCCGCCTTCGCCGCCGGCGCCAGCGACTACCTGGCCGGCCTGCCGAGCCGCACCGAAATGCTGGCGCGCCTGCGCTACCATGCGCTTGCTTCGCGCGCAGCGCTGGAGCGCGACGATGCCCTGCGCCGCCTGCGCCAGACAGAAGAAGCGCTGGCGCGCATCCAGGCCGAGCTCGACCGCCTGGCCGGCTACGACAACCTGACCGGGATTCCGAACCGCCGCCGTTTCGAAGAGGTCGCGCAGGGCGAATGGCAGCGCGCGCGCCGCAGCAGCCAGCCGCTGTCGCTGCTGCTGTGCGACGTCGACAATTTCGATTATTTCAACGAGCGTTTAGGGCGCGACGCGGGCGATATCTGCCTGCGCCGCCTGGCTGGCGTGCTCACCGGCCAGCTCAAGCGCGCGGCCGACGTGGCGGCGCGTTTCGACGGCAAGCAGTTTGCGATCCTGCTGCCCGACACGGGCCTGGACGGCGCGGTGCAGGTGGCAGAGGCCTGCCGCGCCGCCATCGAGCGCCTGGCCCTCTCGCATCCGGAACCGCAGCGCCGCATCGTCACCATCTCGGTCGGCGTGGCCACCACGGTGCCGCAGGACGATGCCCAGTTCGAGGGCGTGGTAACGCGCGCCGGCGAGGCGATCGAAGCGGCCAAGGCGCGCGGGCGCAACCGGGTGGTGGCCTTCAGGGCCTAATTGCCCGAGGCCGGGTGCGGGCGAGCAGTTCGCACTGCCCGTCGTTTGACGGGTCCTCCCGGCCGTCCGCCAGCACCCCGGACTCATTGCCTCACACGAACACCGGCTCCGGCTCCAGTGCCACCCCGAAGCGTGCCAGCACATCGTCTGGATCGCCCGCGCCAGCGCCTGCACCTCGGCCCCGGTCGCGCCGCCATTGTTCACCAATACCAGCGCCTGCCTCGGATAAACGCCGGCCGCGCCCAGGTTTTTCCCCTTCCAGCCGCATTGGTCGATGAGCCAGCCTGCGGCCAGCTCTCGCTGCCGTCGGGCTGCGCATGGTGCACCAGTTGCGGGAAACGCTCCAGCAGCGCCGTGCACTGCGCCGCGCTGACGACCGGATTTCTTGAAGAAGCTGCCGGCATTGCCAATGTCGGCCGGGTCGGGCAGCTTGCGGCGTCGGATGGCAACGACCAGGTCGCTGACCTGGCGCGGCGTCGGGTCGGCCAGGCCGGCGGCCTCGGCGGCCTGGGCCAGCTCGGCGTAGCGCAGGTTCGGCCGCCAGGCGCGCGGCAGCGCAAAAGTGACGTCGAGCACGACCAGGTCCGCGCCTTCGGGATGCTTGAACAGGCTGTCGCGATAGCCGAAGCGGCAATCGGCAGCTGCCAGCACCCGCCGTGCGCCGCTGGCCAGGTCGTAGGTCGTGAGCGAATGGAACACATCCTTGATTTCGAGCCCGTAGGCCCCGATATTCTGGATCGGTGCGGCGCCGACCGTGCCGGGGATCAGCGACAGGTTTTCCAGCCCGCCCAGGCCCTGGGACAGCGTGAAGTCGACGAAGGCGTGCCAGTTCTCGCCGGCGCCGGCGCGTACGAGCACGGCATCGCCCTCCTCGCCCACGATTTCGCGACCGGGGATGACCATGTGCAGCACCAGTGCCTCGACATCGCGCGTGAGCAGCACGTTGCTGCCGCCGCCGAGCACGAAACGGGGCAGGCTCGCGGCTTCCGGGTCCTGGCGCAGCCCGTCGAGCTGGGCGGGGTCCGACACGCGCAGGTAGCGGCGCGCCCTTGCCGGCAGGCCGAAGGTATTGAAAGCTTGCAGCGAAACGTCGTGTTCGATCGGGAGCGTGGAGTGCATGGTGTCGGGATGGGCAAAGGCGAAAACGGGTCGATTATAGGGGTAAGCCCTGTCCTGACGGCAAAAACGGTCGTTCTATTCCGGCCAGTCCGTTAAAATACTGCCACTTATGAATTTGCAATAATAGAGAAACCCGAAAAGGAACCGCCATGCCATCGTTTGACGTGGTCTGCGAAGCAGACATGGTTGAAGTAAAGAATGCCGTTGAGCAATCGAACAAGGAAATCACCACCCGCTTCGACTTCAAGGGCAGCTCGGCCAAGGTCGAGCAGAAGGAACGCGAACTGACTCTGTTCGCCGACTCCGACTTCCAGCTGAGCCAGGTGAAGGACGTGCTGGTCAATAAAATGACCAAGCGTAAGGTCGACGTCCGCTTCCTCGACGAGGAAAAGGTCGAGAAGATCGGCGGCGACAAGGTCAAGCAGCTCATCAAGGTGCGCAACGGCATCGAGACCGAAGACGCCAAGAAGATCACCAAGGCGATCAAGGAAAGCAAGATGAAGGTGCAGGCCTCGATCCAGGGCGAAACCGTGCGTGTCACCGGCGCCAAGCGCGACGACCTGCAGGCGGCCATGGCGCTCTTGCGCAAGGATGTGCAGGACCTGCCGCTGGCGTTCAACAATTTCCGCGACTAATGGATCGCTCGTGTCGTGCGGGGTCCGCGAACGCGGCCTCCTGCGTCGCTTTGCCCCGCTCCATCGTCCCATGCCTCGCGCTGCCCTCTTTTTGCTTGGGGTAGAATAAAGGCAGCAAAAAACTTGCTCGCGTGCGCCCGCCCGTCGTGGCCTGCCCGCCGGACAAGCGCAACTTCGGTAGTCTAAGGATAGCAATGAAACGTGTTGATGATTTCCGCCTGCGTCTGGGCAACAAGGAATACGTGCCCATCATGATTGGCGGAATGGGCGTGGACATTTCGACCTCCGAACTGGCGCTGGAAGCGGCGCGCCTCGGCGGCATTGGTCACATCTCGGACGCCATGGTGCAGGACGTGTCGGACCGCAAGTTCGACACCACCTTCGTCAAGGACAAGACCAAGCTCTACAAGTTCAACATCAACAACATGGACAAGGCGGTGGTGCAGTTCGACCTCGAGCGCCTGGCCGAAGCGACGCGCCTGCACGTGGGCGCTACCATGGCGGCGAAAAAGGGCGATGGCCTGATTTTCGTGAACTGCATGGAAAAGCTGACCATGAATGCGCCCAAGGAAACGCTGCGCACGCGCCTGTCTTCGGCCCTGGACGCCGGCATCGACGGCATCACCATGTCGGCCGGCCTGCATCTGGGCTCGTTCGAACTGATCAAGGACCATCCGCGCTTCCGCGAAGCCAAGCTGGGCATCATCGTGTCTTCGGTCCGCGCGCTGCAGCTATTCCTGCGCAAGGTGGCGAAACTGAACCGCCCGCCCGATTTCATCATCGTCGAAGGCCCGCTGGCCGGCGGCCACCTTGGCTTCGGTTTCGACTGGAAGAACTACGACCTGCACCTGATCATCGACGAAATCCTCGCCTATATGCGTGCGGAAAACATCGATATTCCCCTGATCGCGGCCGGCGGCGTGTTCACCGGTTCCGACGCCGTGGGTTTCCTGGAAAAAGGCGTGGGCGGCGTGCAGGTGGCGACCCGTTTCACCGTCACCCACGAGTGCGGCCTGCCCGACAACGTCAAGCAGGAATACTTCCGCGCCAGCGAGGAAGACATCATCGTCAACGGCATCTCGCCGACCGGCTACCCGATGCGCATGCTCAAGAGCACGCCGGCGATCGGTTCCGGCATCCGCCCGGGCTGCGAATCCTACGGCTACCTGCTGGACGCCACCGGCAATTGCGCCTACATCAATTCGTACAACCGCGAAGTGCTGGCCAATCCGGATACGAAGACGGTATCGGTGATGGACAAGACCTGCCTGTGCACGCACATGCGCAACTTCAATTGCTGGACCTGCGGCCACTACACCTACCGCCTGAAGGACACCACCCACAAACTGGCCGACGGCAACTACCAGATCCTGAGCGCGGAACACGTGTTCAAGGACTACCAGTTCAGCGTCGACAACGAGATCGCCTTGCCGCCGAAACAGGAAACCGTGGCAGCCTGAAGCAATACCGGGCCCGGCCCGTCGCCCTTTCGACATGGAAAAGCCACGGCAGTGCCGTGGCTTTTGCTTTATTCAGCATCATGCGACGAAACTTGGGGAACACGCGTAGTCTTTAGCGAGTCCAACTAGGGTGGCTCCCACCTTGAAAGGCGCTGAGCATGTTCTTGTCCCTACCGACTGCCAATGCAGCCTTCCTGGTCGACGAGTCCGGCATCATCGCGGCCTGGAACAGCGCATGCGAGCGCCTGCTCGGTTTTCCAGCCGGCGACGTGATCGGCCAGCCGCTGGGTGCCCTGCTCGTCGGCGTCGAACCCGAGGACCGCAACGAGCGCTGGCGCGGGCTGGCGGAGGACCATGGCCGTACCAACCAGGTCGTGCTGCGCCATGCCGATGGCGGCGTGGTCAAGGCGAACCTGGGACTTGCTCCCCAGGCCGGTCCCGATGGCGTCACCCACATCTGGGTGGCCGCCATCGACAACGTCCACGACGACGCCACGCCCGATGCCGTGCTGGTCGGGCGCACGCCGATGGCCACGATCGTCGACCTGCTGCCCGGCACCTTCTATGCGCTCAACCGGGAGGGCCGCTTCATCCTCTGGAACCGCAACCACGAACGCATCACCGAAATGACGCCGGAGGAAATTGCGGCCAGCAACGCTGTCGAACTGTTCGACCTGAAAACCCGGTCCCTGATCGCCGAGAGCATCCGCCGCGTGTTCGAGAACGGCGAGGAGGTGGCCATCGAGGCCAACTTCATTGCGCGCAGCGGGCGCGAGACGCCCATGCTCCTGTGCGGGGCGCGCGTGCCCGCCAACGGCAACCAGTACCTGTTCGGCATGGGGATCGACATCTCCGCGCGGCGCGAGCAGGAACGCATGCTGCGCCTGCGCGAGCGCGCCCTGCACGCCACCAGCAACGGCATCGTCATCACCGGCATCGATGGCCGCGACACGCCCATCGAATACGTCAACCCGGCCTTCGAACGCATCACCGGCTACGCGGCAAGCGAAGTGATCGGGCGCGACTCGCGCTTCATGGCCGCACCCGGCATGGACCTGAACGAACGCAGCCGCGTACGCGAGGCGATCAGTGCACACGAGCCTGTCAACGTCGTGTTCCGCAACCTGCGCAAGAACGGCGAGCTGTTCTGGAACGACCTCTCCATCACGCCGGTGCTTGACGAACACGGCGCGACGACCCATTTCATCGGCGTCATCCTGGACGTCACCGCCACCAAGCAGCGCACCGCCCACCTCGAACACGAGGTCAACCACGACGCGCTGACGGGCCTGGCCAACCGCAATCTGCTGTGGGACCGGCTCGAACAGGCACTGCACCTGTCGCAGCGCCAGAAGTCGCTGGTGGGCGTCGTGCTGATCGACCTGAACAACTTCAAGACCATCAACGACACCTTCGGCCACGAAGCCGGCGACGTCGTCCTGAAAGTGGTGGCGCGGCGCCTGCAGGCATCGGTGCGCGACAGCGATACCGTGGCGCGCCTGTCGGGCGACGAATTCGTGCTGGTGCTGGTCAACCAGCCGTCGCTGCGCTACACGCTGCGCATGATCGAGCGCCTGCGCCAGGGCCTGACCCAGCCGGTCTCGTTCGACCACAAGGAAATCGCCGTCGGGGCCAGCCTGGGCGTGGCGGTCTATCCGCACGACGGCAGCAGCGCGGCCGACCTCGTGCGCGCCGCGGATGTCGCCATGTACCATGCCAAGGCTTCCGGGGGCAACGAAATCCACTTCTTCTCGAACGACATGAAGTCGACCACCGAGGCGCGCCAGCAGCTCGATTCCGGCATGTCGCAGGCCATCGAGCGCGGCGAACTGTTCGTGCTGTACCAGCCCTGCATCGACGCGCGCAGCGGCAAGGTGCGCAGCTTCGAGGCCCTGCTGCGCTGGCGCCACCCCGAGCACGGTGTCCTGCTGCCCGCCGCCTTCCTGACTGAAGCCGAGGAGAGCGGCCGCATCGTCCAGTTCGGCTCATGGGTGCTCGACCAGGTCTGCACCTTCCTGTATGAACTCAGGGAGCTGGGCGTGACGGGCGTGCCCGTCAGCGTGAACGTCTCGCCGCGCGAATACGCGCAGCAGGACTTCGTCACGGCCATCGCCGCGCGCCTCGAGCATTACGGCCTGAGCCCGGACAACCTGAAGATCGAGCTGCGCGAGGAGGCCCTGCTGCGCAACCCCGGCCAGGTGCGCGACCTGGCCGCCCAGCTGCACCAGCTCGGGCTGGGGCTGGCGATCGACGAATTCGGCCAGGGCCTGTCCGATATCGGCTTCCTGCGCGAACTGATGGTGGGCGAACTGAAACTGGCGAAAGCGGCGGTGCACGCCATCAAGGCCGATAACGGCGACGGCGAGGGCGACAAGGGCAACACCATGGCACGCACGCTGATCGACATCGGCCGCAACCTGCACATGCCGGTGGTCGGCGACGCGGTCGAAACGCGCACGCAGATGGAATTTCTTGCCGCCCATGGCTGCGAGGGCCTGGCCGGCAAGCTGTTCCAGGAACCGCTGGCGCCCGACGCCGCCCGCGAACTGCTGCGCGACAGCATGCCGGCCTGAGAGGCTGTTCCAGCAGGCAGGGGAAAGCGGACGGCGACATGCGCGTCTGCGATGCATGGCAAGCGCGGGCAAGGCCTGAGGAGGCCGCATGGCGAGCCATGCAACGACGAGCAACGGGGCACCCGCTTGCCAGGCGCGCCAGCAGCGGCTCCGGCCTGCTGGAACAGGCTCCTGGCCGCTCAGCCCTCGCGCGTGATGCGCCGTATCAGTGCGCCCAGCACCTCTTCCGCCATCTCGTTCGAGACCTGGCAGGTGCCCGCGTTCTCATGCCCGCCGCCGCCGTATTCCAGCATCAAGGCGCCGATATTCGTTTTCGACCTGCGGTCCAGGATGGATTTGCCGACCGCGAAGACCGTGTTCTGGTTCTTCAGGCCCCATAGCACGTGAATCGAGATATTTGATTGCGGGAAGAGCGCGTAGATAACGAAACGGTTGCCGGCATAGATCGTTGCTTCCTCGCGCAAGTCGAGCACGACCAGGTTGCCGTGCACGCGGGCGCAGCGCCGGATCTGTTCCTTGCAACGCTCGTTGTGCTCGAAGTACAGCCGGGTACGCTCCTGCACGTCCGGCAGCGCCATGATGGTGTCGATCGGGTGCTGGCGGCAGGCGTCGATGAGTTCCATCATCAGCTGGTAGTTCGAGATGCGGAAGTCGCGGAAGCGCCCGAGTCCGGTACGCGCATCCATCAGAAAATTGAGCAGGTTCCAGCCCGCGGGCGCCAGCACTTCTTCTTGCGTAAAGCGTGCGCTGTCGGCCTTGTCGACGGCCGCCATCATCTCGGTCCAGGCCACAGGGAAGATGCTCGCGCCGCCATAGTGGTCCCAGACCACGCGCGCGGCAGAGGGAGCTTCGGGATCGATCACGTGGTTGCGCCGGTCTCCACTATTGCGGATGGTTTCCGACAAATGGTGGTCGAAAGCCAGGTGGGCGCCAGCGACGTAGGGCAGATTGGTCGTGATGTCGCGCTCGCCGATCGCGATTTTCCCGTCCTGCATGTCCTTGGGGTGGACGAACAGGATGTCGTCGATCAGGTTCAGGTGCTTGAGCAGGACCGCGCAGACCAGTCCATCGAAATCGCTGCGGGTAACGAGGCGGAATTGTTTCGGAATGGCGGACATCGGTAACTCCTTTCATGGAGCGAACGGCATTCGGCTGGTTGAGGATGCCGATTCATCATACCGCGCAAGGTTTCCGATTGTCAGCGACTGAAATGCATTTCAAGCAAGGTGCATGAAAGGTGCGCACGGCGCAGCCACGGGGCTGGGCGCAGCCTGTTCCCCGCTTCCTGCAGGCTGTCGCATCGCCGCTGACATGCCCGCCCGCCGGCAGGTAGAGTTGCAACATTCCAACACGGGCATCGGCAAGGCGGATTGTTCCGTCAATCAATTTTTCGGCACCCGGGCGCGGGGACGCGGTACACTCGCTCCGCCATCGAAACCGACCACCTTATCCTGACCATGCAAGCGCGCAGCTCCGTCCACCATCCCTTTTCCGGCATCCTCTCGTGGCTCTACCGTGCCTTCGACGCGGTGGCCACCTGGGTGACCCAGCTGTCGTGGTGGAAGTTCTTTCTGTTTGCGGCACTGCTGCTGATCGCCGGCGCCATCCTGCAGGAAGAACTGTTTTCCGACGGAGAAGCCGAGATTGCCGCGGCCGAGCGCGCCGCGCGCCGCGAGCAGGCGAGCATCCTGATCGACGACAGCGGCATCCATTTCAATCCGCGCAACAAGCCGCGTGCGGGTGCGCCCGAGACAACGCCCACCCCGCCGGTACCGCCTGCGACACCTCCCGCGCCCGCCGCCGGGACTGGCGGCAGCACCACTGCGCCCGACCTTGCCCTGCCCAAAGGCGCGCACCCGAATGGGGACGCGGTGCACATCGAATTGCCGCCCCAGATCGCCGAGGAATTGTCGGTGGCAATCGAAGGCGCGGTCGACGATGCGGCCGAAGCGAAAGTGTCGCGTTACCACAAACAGGCCTCGACCTGGTTCACCAGCTTCGTCTGGCTGCTGGTGCTGGCCCTGTTTGGCACCAAGGCGCTGGTCGGCGGCAAGAAGCGCGCCGAACAGCAGACCCTGAGCGCGAATGCCGCCGCCGAGCGCGAGTCGATGCAGCGCCAGTTGTCCGAAGCCCGCATGCAGATGATGCAGGCGCAAGTAGAGCCTCACTTCCTGTTCAACACGCTCGCTTCCGTCGAGCACCTGATCGAGACCAATCCGCCACGCGCCTCGGCCATGCAGCGCAGCCTGATCCAGTACCTGCGCGCCGTGCTGCCGCAGATGCGCGAAAACAACCTGGTTACCAACCTCGGCCGCGAGGTCGACATGGTGACGGCCTACCTGAACCTGCTGAAGATGCGCATGGAAGAACGTTTGACGGTGGACATGCGCATTCCCGAGAAGCTGCGCACGGCTTCCTTCCCGCCGATGATGCTGCAGTCGATGGTCGAGAACGCGATCAAGCACGGCCTCGAGTGCAAACCCGAGGGCGGCACCCTGAAGATCGTTGCCGACGTTGCCGACGGCAAGCTGCGCGTGACCGTGACGGACGACGGCGTGGGCTTCGGCGTGGTGCCCAGCACCGGCACCGGCCTGGGGCTGCCCACCATCCGTGAGCGCCTGCGCCTGCTGCACGGCGACGCCGGCCAGCTGCACATTGCCGCCAACAGCCCGAGCGGCGTGATCGCCATGGTCGAAGTGCCCTACCAGGTGTCGCGCTGATGCCGCGCTCCGCCGCGCAGGCACCGTCCAGGACGCGAGGCCGACGGCTGTCCCTCGGCCGACCTTGCCTGTCACGCGGTTTCGTTGAATAATTGTTACTCTCCTGTCACCCTCTCCTTCCTGTACCGGACACCACCATGCCTACTGCGATTATTGCCGACGATGAAAGACTGATGCGCGACCAGCTGCGCATGCGCCTGGAGCAGGTGTGGCCCGAACTGGAAATCGTGGGCGAGGCCAAGAATGGCGAGGAAGCGGTCGAACTGGTCGAAGAGCACCAGCCCGACCTGACCTTCCTCGACATCCGCATGCCGGGCAAGACCGGGATGGAAGCGGCGCGCGAGATCGGCGACCGCAGCCAGATCGTGTTCGTGACCGCCTACGACCAATACGCGGTCGAGGCCTTCGAGCGCGGCGCTGTCGATTACGTGCTCAAGCCGTCGGAACCGGAGCGCCTGAAACTCACCGTCGAACGCCTCAAGGCGCGCCTGGGCAAGCCGGGGGTGGTGGTCAACGACAGCGTGACGGCCATGCTGTCGCAGCTGGCCGAAAAAATCGCCGCGCCCAAGCCGAAGCACCTGCAGTGGATCCAGGCCAGCATCGGCCAGGACCTGCGCATGATTCCGGTCGAGGACATCCTGTTCTTCCGCTCGGACGAAAAATATACCTGCGTGCAAACCGAAAAGTTCGAAGCCCTGATCAGGAAGCCGGTGCGCGACCTGGCCGACGAGCTCGACCCTTCGCTGTTCTGGCAGATCCACCGCGCCACCCTGGTGAACGTGAATGCCATCGAAGGCGTGACACGCGACATCCGCGGCCGCCACTTGGTGCTCGTCAAGGGCCGTTCGGAAAAACTCGAAGTGAGCCGCAGCTTCCTGCATCTGTTCAAGCAGATGTAAGGGGCACTCCCGGTGCCGGACCGTTCATGGGGAGCGGTCCGGCGGTCCGGCGGTCCGGCGGTCCGGCGGTCCGGCGGCCCGGCGGCCCGGCCGTCCGGCGGTCCGGCCGGCCCCGTTTCATGCCGGGTCCGGAGCGTGGTGCGCTGTTCCCACAGCGCCGTCGCGACGCCCCTCGGTTTGCTCCCGCTCAATCCTGCTCAGCCGTTCGCGCCGTATCGTGAAGGCTTGCCCGCATTGCGGGCGACTTCGCAGGAAGCCCCATGACACTTCAACGCAACAGGTCCCGGCGCGGGCGCGGCGCGGCGGTTTTCGCGCTCGGGCTACTCGGCGGCCACCTGATTGCCCGCTGAATGCCGACCACCACGGCGACTCGCCCGCACGCCACAGCCGCCGCATCGTCGACAACGCCGGCGAAGCCATCATCTCCGCCGACGAAACCAGCCGCATCGTGCTGGCCAACCCGGCGGCCGCGTCCATGTTCGGCCTCACCGCTGCCCAGATGCTGGGCCCCCCCGGCGCGCTTCATCCGCGCGCCGGCCAATGGCGGCCATAGCCCCTCGACTATTTCCTGGGCGGACGCGCCGGCCGCCGCGCCACCGACTACGCCGGGGTCGGCCTGCGCGCGGGCGGCGATCCCTTCCCCATCGAAGGCTCGATCACCGACGCCTTCCAGGACGGCGTCACCCTCTACACCATCATCCTGCGCGACGTCTCGGAGCGGCACCGCGTCGAGCACAAGCTTGCGCGCTCGCACGACCAGCTGCGCCAGTTGTCGGCTGCGCTGCAGACCATCCGCGAGGAGGAACGCACCCACATCGCGCGCGAGCTGCACGACGACCTCGGGCAACTGCTGGCCTCGCTGCGCATGGACCTCACCCTGCTGCGCGAGGCCTGCGGCGCCACGCTTGACGCCCAGCGCCTGATTAACGGCATGGACGGCAACCTGCTCACCGCCATCGCCTCGCTGCGCCGCATCGCCACCAACCTGCGCCCGCGCGCGCTCGACGAGGGCGGGCTGTATTTTGCGCTGCAGGGCCTGTGCGAGGACTTCGCCGAGCGCTATGCCATCGCCTGCACCCTGCTGGCCGACGAAGCCGAACTGCGCCTGGACGATACCGCCAGCACGGCCATCTTCCGCATCGTGCAGGAAGCGCTGACCAACGTCGCCCGCCACGCGCAGGCCCATAGCGTCACCATGAACCTGTACCGCATCAACGGCGAACTGCTGGTGACGATCCGCGACGACGGCCGCGGCATCCGCGAGGAAGACATGGACAAGGCAGAATCCCTCGGCCTGATCGGCATGCGCGAGCGCGTCTGGGGCCTGAAGGGAGACATCACAATCAGCGCCGACGAGCCGCCGGGCACGCGCATCGACATCGTCATCCCGGTGACAGGGCATACCGTTTAGCCGGTTTCCTTTAGTCCGCCGCCGGCGGATGCCAACCTGTCATCAACCAGAAATATTGCTTCGATAAGATGCTCGAAGTTGAGCTTGCCAGAACGGCAAGCGGAACCCTTCGCCACCTTATTGGAGATTTCCATGCAATACAAAGCCCTGGCCGCTGCGCTGATCGCGTCCCTCCCCCTGTTCGCGCAGGCCCAGACCAACGTCACCCTCTACGGCATCATGGACGCCGCGGTCGCCGTCGAGGACACCGACGTGCCGGGCGAAGGCCGCCGTACCGTCATCAACTCGGGCAACCAGTCGAGCAGCCGCCTCGGCTTTCGCGGGACCGAGGAACTGGGGAACGGCCTGAAGGCCATCTTCAACATCGAGGCGGGCGTGTCCATCGACACCGGCGCTGCCGATTCGGCGCTGTTCGGCCGCCGCTCGATCGTCGGCCTGCAGGGCAGCTTCGGCCAGGTGACGGTGGGCCGCGAATACAGCCCGATCGCCTCGGTGGCCGCGGCAACCGACGTCTTCGGCCAGGGCTTCTATGGCAGCAATTTGTCCGCCTTCACCGCCAACCGCCTGACACGCCGCCTGAGCAATTCCGTGAACTTCAAGAGCGCGCCGATGGCCGGTTTCAGCCTGCTGGCCGCGTACTCGGCCGGCGAGCGCACGGTCGACCCGTCGGGCGACCTGATGGGCGTGGCGCTGGAATACGCGAACGGCCCCTTCTACGCGGGCGCCGGCTACCACCGCCTCGAGCGCCTGGCGGTCGAGGACGACAAGGAAATGGCCTTCGGCGCGGGCGTCAAGATCGGCGACATCGACCTGAAGGCCAACTACCTGTCGGCCGACCAGGCCGGCGCCAGCAACAAGTTCGAGCAGGTCAACCTGGGCGCGGCTTATACGATGGGCTCGAACAAGTTCTTCGTGAACCTGCAGCGCAACCAGGTCGAGACCGCGCGCGGCGATGCCAAGGGCAATGCCTGGGCGCTTGCCTACACCTACGCACTGTCGAAACGCACCAACGTGTACACCACCTACGGTTCGATGCGCAACAATGGGTTGGCCAGCTTCGGGTTGAATTCGTCATCGACCAGTGTGACGCCGACCACGACCGGGGCGACACCGGTGACGGTGGCGGGGGCGGATCCGAGCGTGTTCACGCTGGGGGTACGCCACTCGTTCTGATTGGTTGCCTGAAATGAAAAACGCGCGTGAAACCACGCGCGTTTTTTTTGGCCACGGATGTTGAGATGGGCGTAGGGTGGGCTCTCGAGCCCACGCGGTTGAACCCATGCATGGTGCGCAGAGTGCGCTCGCCACGGCGGCTTTTCCAAGAGCCGACTCGACTCTCATCCGTCGGACCGCGTGGGCTCGAGAGCCCACCCTACAAAGATCTGCAGCTAGCGAATCACTTCAACCTGCACGTCAAAATCCAGAAAAACTCCACCCGTTCGATCTTGATCTCCTTGCCGGCAGCACCGAGCCGCTTGCGCAGCGCGCTGTCGGACTGGTAGCTCTTGGGCAGCTCGAAACGTTCACCTTCGGGCGCGGTGACGATCTGGTAAGTCGTGCCCTCGGCATCGGTACGGGCGATCGTTTCGCTGAAGCCTTCGACGAACGAATCGTCCAAAATTACCAGCAACACGTCCTTGCCCAGCCGCTTCTTGAGGGTGGCCAGCAGCTTTTCCTGCTCGCCCTTGTTCAGGTGCGACCACAGGAAGCTGACCAGCACCGCGGTGAACTTGCCGATATCTTCCGGCAGGTCGAGCGCATCGGCCACGCGGAAGCCCACTTTCCCTTCCGGCATCTCACGCGAACGCGCGATATCGACCAGGTTGGCATTGATGTCCACCGCCAGCACCGACTCGGCCGCTTCGGCCACGACCTCGGTCCAGAAACCGGCGCCGCAGCCGAGCTCGAGCACCTTGTGCCCCGCCAGCAGGCTGGCCAGGTGGATGCTCATGTCGTCGATGTCTTCGTCCATGTCCGGCTCGAGGTATTTGTCCTCGAGGGCTTCGCCCAGCAGGGCATAGTATTGTGCGACTTGTTGATTGCTCATGTTTTCTCTTACAGCTCGTAGTTTTCGCCGCCGCGCATGGCGGCCTCGACCATCTTGCGGTTCAGCACGGGTGCCAGCAGCTCGATGAAAGTATAGATATAGCTGCGCAGGTAGGCGCCCTGCTTCACGGCCACGCGCGAGACGTTCATGCCGAACAGGTGACCCACGGGAATGGCGCGCAGGTTGCGGTCGCGTTCGGCATCGAAGGCCATGCCGGCGATGATGCCCACGCCCATGCCCAGCTCCACATAGGTCTTGATGACGTCGGCGTCGATGGCTTCCAGCAGCACGTCGGGCTTCAGTTCGCGCAGGGAAAACGCATGATCGATCTTGCTGCGTCCGGCAAAGGCCGCGTCGTAGGTGATCAGCGGGTAAGTCGCGATTTCTTCCAGCGACACGGCTTTCGAACGCAGCAACTCGTGTTCCGGCGGCACCACCAGCACGTGCTCCCACTGATAGCAGGGCAAGGTGATCAGGCCGTCGACGGCGGCAATCGACTCGGTGGCGATCGCCAGGTCAGCCTGGCCGTTTTTCACCATGTCAGCGATCTGCTTTGGATTACCTTGAAGCAGGGACAGGCGCACTTTCGGGAACTTGCCCATGAAGGCCTGCACCACTTTCGGCAGCATGTAGCGCGCCTGGGTATGCGTGGTGGCAATCGTGAAGCTGCCGCTATCGTGGGCGGCGTATTCCTTGCCGATGCGTTTCAGGCTGTCGATTTCCTGCATGATCAGCTCGACCGAGGCCAGTACCAGCCGCCCGGGCTCGGTCAGGCCGCGGATGCGCTTGCCATGGCGGGTGAAGATGTCGACGCCGAGCTCTTCCTCGAGCTCGATGATGGCTTTCGACACGCCCGGCTGCGAGGTGAACAGGGCCTTGGCGGCATCGGTCAGGTTGTAGTTCTGGCGCACGGCTTCGCGCACGAAACGCAGTTGGTGAAGGTTCATTCCTGTTGTTATGTGTGATGGTAGATAGCCAAGGCGTATTTTATGCGATTGCTTATGCCCTTACCGTATATAAGCAAATAAATTGTCAGTCGTTTGGAATAAAGCTGTGCGGGCTTACCATTCAGGCTAGCTTACCGGGCCCTTCAGCCCGACTATCCCGGGATTAATTTATGTACCGCTACGACCAATACGACCATCTCATCATCCGCGAGCGCATTGCGCAGTACCGCGACCAGGTGGCACGCCGCCTGAACGACGAGTTGACCGAAGAAGAGTTCCTGCCGCTGCGCCTGCAGAACGGCCTGTACATGCAGCGCCACGCCTACATGCTGCGCGTTGCCGTGCCCTACGGCCTGCTGTCGTCGAAGCAGATGCGCATGTTCGCCCACATCGCGCGCAAGTACGACCGCGGCTACGGCCACTTCACCACGCGCCAGAACATCCAGTACAACTGGATCGAGCTGGAACAGACCCCGGACATCCTGACCGACCTGGCGTCCGTCGAAATGCACGCGATCCAAACGTCGGGCAATTGCATCCGCAACATTACCACCGACGAGTTCGCCGGTGTCGCGGCTGACGAGCTGATGGATCCGCGCCCCTTCGCCGAGATCCTGCGCCAGTGGAGCACTTTCCACCCCGAATTCATCGCCCTGCCGCGTAAATTCAAGGTGGCGATCAATGGCGCCGTGGAAGACCGCGCCGCCATCGCCATCCACGACATCGGCCTGACCCTGGTGAAGAACGAAGCGGGCGAAGTCGGCTTCAAGTTCATGGCCGGCGGCGGCATGGGCCGTACGCCGATCCTGGGCAGCGTGATCCGCGACTTTTTGCCCTGGCAACACCTGCTGACCTATACCGAAGCCGTGATGCGCGTGTACAACTCGTACGGCCGCCGCGACAACAAGTACAAGGCCCGCATCAAGATCCTGCTGAAATCCCTGGGCGTGGAGGAATTCGCGCGCATGGTCGAAGAAGAGTGGCAAGACCTGAAGGATGGTCCGGAAACCCTGACCCAGGAAGAATACGACCGCGTCGCGGCCTATTTCGAGGCCCCGGCCTACGAGACCCTGCCCGCGATCGACCCGCTGGCCGCTCAGCCTGAGAACAAGGCTTTCGCCAACTGGCTGAGCCGCAACGTCAAGCCGCACAAGGTACCGGGCTATGCGTCGGTCGTGCTGTCGCTGAAGAAAACCGGCGTGCCGCCGGGCGATGCCACCGCCGAGCAGATGGATTTCGTGGCCGATCTCGCCGACAAGTACAGCTTCGGCGAACTGCGCGTGACCCACGAACAGAACCTGGTGCTGGCGGATGTGAAGCAGCTTGATCTGTTCGCGGTCTGGCAGCTGGCCAAGTCGAAGGGCCTGGCGACGCCGAACATTGGCCTCCTGACGGACATCATTTCCTGCCCGGGCGGCGACTTCTGCTCGCTGGCGAACGCGAAATCGATCCCGATCGCGGCCGCCATTGCGGAGCGTTTCGACGACCTCGACTTCCAGCACGACATCGGCGAGATCGAACTGAACATCTCGGGCTGCATCAACGCCTGCGGCCACCACCACGTCGGGTCGATTGGCGTGCTGGGCGTCGACAAGGACGGCAGCGAGTGGTACCAGGTGTCGATTGGCGGCGCCCAGGGCAACAACTCGGCGATCGGCAAGATCATCGGCCCCTCGTTCTCGGCGCACCAGATGCCGGAAGTGATCGACCGCCTCCTGAACGTGTATGTGCAGAACCGTTTCGAAGGCGAGCGTTTCGCCGAAACGGCGCAGCGCCTGGGCATTACGCCATTCAAGGAACACGTGTATGCGACGCCGATTTCAAAAGGCGAACTTGTTGGGGAAGACCATGCTTGAAGTAGTGCACTCACACATCATCCGCGGCCGTGAAGTCGTGGCCGACGACTGGCGCGTGCTGCGCCTGGAAGAGGGAGAGGCCGCCGGGAGCGTCACCATCCCTGAAGGCAAGGTCATCGTGCCCTTGACGGTCTGGCTGGCGCAGAAAGAGACGCTCTCGCAACGCGCCGAACTGGGCGTGTGGCTGGCCGCCGACGAGCGTTTCGAAATGCTCAAGGGCGAGGCCGAGCGCTTCGCCGTCATCGGCGTGGACTTCCCGAAGTTTTCCGATGGCCGCGGCTACTCGATCGCCTACAACCTGCGCAAGCGCCTGGGCTATACGGGCGAACTGCGTGCGATCGGCGACGTGCTGCGCGACCAGCTGTTCTCGATGTCGCGGGTGGGCTTCAACGCTTACGCCCCGCGCAAGGACCGTTCGATCCATGACGCGCTGAAAGGCCTGACCGTGTTCTCGGAAACCTACCAGGCGTCGGTCGACCAGCCGCTGCCGCTGTTCCGCCGCAAGGAACGCGACATCCCGCCGGAACACGCCGACATTGGCGCCGGCATTTAAGGACGCATTGGATACCTTATGAGCGCCCTCGCCCACCGCGTCGCAGAAACCCAGGCGATCCTGGCACGCATCGCGGCCGACCATTCGCCCGCCGTGTTCGCCTCCAGCCTGGCGGCGGAAGACATGGTGCTGACCGACCTGATCCTGAAAGCGAAGCTGCCGATCGGCATCTTCTCGCTGGAGACCGGCCGCCTGCACAAGGAAACCCTGGCGGTGCTCGATGCCGTCAAGGCGAAGTATGGCTATGAGATCGCGCTGTTCCGCCCGGAGACGGAAGCGGTGGACGCCTATGTCGCCGCCAACGGCCTGAACGCCTTCTACGACAGCGTCGAGATGCGCCGTGAATGCTGCCGCGTGCGCAAGGTCGAGCCCCTCGGCCGTGCGCTGCTCGGCAACAAGGCCTGGATTACCGGCCAGCGCCGCGCCCAGTCGTCCACCCGTTCCGACCTGCGCGTCGAGGAAGACGATCCGGCCCACTTCATGACCAAGTTCAATCCGCTGGTGGACTGGACCGAAGAGGAAGTGTGGGAATACATCCGCGCCAACGACGTGCCGTATAACGCCCTGCATGACCGCGGCTACCCCTCGATCGGCTGCGAACCCTGCACCCGCGCGGTCCAGCCGGGCGAGGACGTGCGCGCCGGCCGCTGGTGGTGGGAAAACCCCGAGTCCAAGGAATGCGGCTTGCATGTGGTCGACGGCAAACTGATCCGTATCAAATCCGTGGCCCCCTGAGCCACAGCATGAACACAAGGCAGAACCCATGACGAATCTCCAAGATACGACCGGCATCCTCGCCGACGTCAACGCGCGCCACCTCGACGCCCTCGAATCCGAAGCGATCCACATCCTGCGCGAAGTGGCGGCCGAATGCAGCAATCCGGCCCTGCTGTTCTCGGGCGGCAAGGACTCGGTGGTACTGCTGCGCCTGGCCGAAAAGTCCTTCCGCCCCGGCAAATTCCCCTTCCCGCTGGTGCACATCGACACCGGCCACAATTTCGACGAAGTGATCGCCTTCCGCGATGCACGCGTGCTTGAGCTCGGCGAGCGCCTGATCGTCGGCTCGGTCGAGGACTCGATCAGGAAGGGCACCGTGCGCCTGCGTAACCCGGCCACCGATTCGCGCAACGCGGCCCAGGCCGTGACGCTGCTGGAAACCATCGCCGAACACGGATTCGACGCCTGCATCGGCGGCGCCCGCCGCGACGAGGAAAAGGCCCGCGCCAAGGAGCGCATCTTCTCCTTCCGCGACGAATTCGGCCAGTGGGACCCGAAGGCCCAGCGTCCGGAACTGTGGGACCTGTATAACACCCGCGTCCACCCGGGCGAAAACATGCGCGTGTTCCCGATCTCGAACTGGACGGAACTGGACGTGTGGCAGTACATCGCCCGTGAAAAGCTGGCCCTGCCGCCGATCTATTTCGCCCACGAGCGCCAGGTGATTCCGCGCAATGGCCTGCTGGTGCCATTGACCCCGCTGACCCCGGCGAAGGAAGGCGAGACGGTCGAAACGCAAACGGTCCGCTTCCGCACCGTCGGCGACATCTCCTGCACCTGCCCGGTATCGTCGACCGCCAGCACGGTCGAGGCCATCATCGCCGAAACCGCCGTGACGCAAGTCACCGAGCGCGGCGCGACCAGGATGGATGACCAGACCTCGGAAGCCTCGATGGAAAAACGCAAGAAGCAAGGATATTTCTGATGAACGCCCGCATCGACTCCCCCTACGATAAACTGACCCAACACAGCCTGCTGCGCTTCATCACGGCCGGTTCCGTCGACGACGGCAAGAGCACGCTGATCGGACGCCTGCTCTACGACAGCAAGGGCATCTTCGCCGACCAGCTGGCGGCCGTCTCGCGCTCGAAGCACAAGCGCACCGTCGGCGACACCATCGATTTGTCGCTCCTGACCGACGGCCTGGAAGCCGAGCGCGAACAGGGCATCACGATCGACGTGGCCTACCGCTATTTCGCCACGCCCAAGCGCAAGTTCATCATTGCCGACACCCCGGGCCACGAGCAGTACACCCGCAACATGGTGACCGGCGCCTCGACCGCGGACGCGGTGATCATCCTGGTCGACGTGTCGAAAGTGAAGCTGCGCGAGGATGGCGGCGTGGACTTGCTGATCCAGACCAAGCGCCATTCGACGATCGCCAAGCTGCTGCAGATCGAGCACGTGATCGTGGCCGTCAACAAGATGGACCTGGTGAACTACGACCAGGCCGTCTATGACCGCATCGTCAAGGCTTACGGCGAATTCGCCCAGTCGCTCGGGCTGAAGGACGTGACCGCGATTCCGCTGTCGGCCCTGTCCGGTGATAACGTCGTCGATCGCTCGGCCAGGATGGACTGGTACACCGGCCCGACCCTGATCGAACTGCTGGAAGACATCTCGGTCTACGACGAAGCCCACGATGCGCCCTTCCGTTTCCCGGTGCAGTTAGTGGCCCGCCACAACGGCCATGAGGCCAACGACTTCCGCGGCTACATGGGCCGTATCGAGTCGGGCAGCGTTGCCGTCGGCGACAAGTTGGTGGTCCAGCCTTCCGGCCAGAGCGCAACCGTCAAGGAAATCCTGACCTTCGACGGTTCGCTCGATACGGCCGCCGCCGGCCAGTCGGTGACGCTGCTGCTGAACGAATACCTGGACATCTCGCGCGGCGATACGCTCGCTGGTGCCGATGCGCCGGCAACCTTGCTCAAGCAGGTGGTGGCGGACGTGTGCTGGATGTCGGACGAGCCGCTCGATGCGCGCCGCAAGTACTGGATCAAGCACGGCACGCGCCAGACGGCGGCCAAGGTGACCAGGGTCGACACGCTGCTGGATATCAACACCCAGCAACGCCACCCTGCGGACGGCCTGAAGCTGAACGACATCGCGCGCATCGGTTTGAGCGTGCAGCAGCCGCTGGCGGCCGACGCCTATGCCGACATCCGCGCTACAGGCGCATTCATCCTGATCGATGAAGTGACGCACCAGACCGTTGCCGCGGGTATGATTCGTTTAGGCGAATAACAGGAGCGGTGCATGGCGGGGATGGGCAAGGTCTACCTGATTGGCGCCGGCCCTGGCGCTGCCGACTTGATCACGGTGCGCGGCGCGCGGCTGCTGGCCCAGGCCGACGTCGTGCTCTACGACGCACTGGTCACCCCCGAGATGCTGGAACTGTGTTCACAGGCCACGCTCATTTCGGTGGGCAAACGTTCCGGCCAGCGCTCAACGGCCCAGGAAGCGATCAACCGCCTGCTGGTCGATTGCGCCAGCGAGTACCGTCTTGTCGTGCGCCTGAAGGGCGGCGACCCGATGCTGTTCGGCCGCGCCGACGAGGAATTGCGCGCGCTGGAGAGCGAAGGCATCGAGGTCGAGATCGTCCCCGGGATCACCACCGCGGTCGCGGCGGCGGCCGTCACCAAGGCGCCGCTGACACGGCGCGGCGTCGCCCGCAGCGTCGCCTTCTTCACCTCCAGCACCGCCCCCGACCAGCCGGAACACCCGGCTCTGCCCCATACCGACACCCTGATCCAGTACATGGGCGGCCGCGAAGCCGCCGCCACCGCCGAACGCCTGCTGGCCCGGGGCCGCAGCGCCGATACGCCCGTGGTGGTGGTGGAAAACTGCAGCCGCCATGACGAGCGCATCGAGCGCCTCACCCTGACGGACCTGGCACGGGGCCTGGGCACGGCCCATGGCCCGGTGCTGGTGATGATCGGCGAAGCCCTGCGCCTGCGCGAACACCAGACCCAGGGTCGGCAAAGCTCCGCAGCGGGAGCTTTGCCGACCCGGGGATAGTTGATGGTGGCGGGCACGCCAGCCGCCCTTGTTCGCCGCTCGTTACGGCATCGTTCCGGATGAAGTCACTGCAAACCGTCCCCGCGTCGGCGCGCCGCCAGGCGCGCCCAGCCTAGGCCCGGTCGTATTCCTCGATTTCCTGCACCAGGCGTTCGGCCGCGGCCTGGGTTTCGGATGCGATACGGTTCAACTGCGCGATCGCCGTTTCCAGGCGCGCGCCGGCGCGTCCATGGCACTCGCGCACATGCCACAGCGCCAGGTCGCGGCGCATGCCGCCCAGGTCTTCGCGCAATTCGCCCAGCATGCGCCGCAGGCTGCGGTCGGCGTCGACCAGGCCGGGGATCGCCCGTGCATGCAGGCGCCCGGACAAGCGGCCGATCTTCACGCCCATCGCGGCGATGCGGCGGGCGGTGGCATCGATGCGGCGCGCACAGCGCGTTTGCGCGAACAGCCCGCCAGGCAGCCGCAGGCCATCGAGAAAATCTGCCTCGCCCGAGCCGAAGCGGCGCAGCGTGGCAACGATGTGCTTGAGGATGGCTGGGAGCATGTGCGACCCTGTTGGTTGGGAAGGCGGACGCGGACGAAAGTGCTCGAGAAGTGTGGGCGGATTACCGGGCACTGTCAAACCCGCACACGGTCCTGATGCATGAGCAAGAACAAGGTGCGCGCGGTTCGTTGCCGCCGCGGCGCAGTTTGCGCAGCTTCGGGACTCGGCGTCGGCACGGGGCGACGCATGCCCGTGCCCTCCGCATTTGAGGGCCGTCAGCGAAAAGCGCAGGAGTCGGGTAAGCTCTTTCGTCATGTGCTTTCGACATCGCCAGGCGGCGCGGCCTGCGCGCCCCTGCGACTGCGATTGCGATTGCGATTGCAACCTGTTTATCCTACCTGGGAGATCCACATGAGCGACCAAGCCGACTACGTTCCGCCCGCAGTCTGGGTACCACCCGCCTCGTCAGGCGGCACCTTCGCCAACATCAACCGTCCGGTCGCCGGCGCCACCCACGAAGCGGAACTTCCGGTCGGCAAGCATCCGCTGCAGCTGTACTCGCTGGCGACGCCGAATGGCGTGAAAGTGACGATCATGCTCGAGGAATTGCTGGCAGCCGGCCATACCGGTGCCGAGTACGATGCCTGGCTGATTCGCATCAACGAAGGTGCCCAGTTCTCGAGCGGCTTCGTCGAGGTGAATCCGAATTCGAAGATTCCGGCCCTGCTCGACCGCAGCGGCGAGACGCCCGTGCGCGTGTTCGAATCGGGCTCGATCCTGATGTATCTGGCGGAGAAATTCGGCGCCTTCCTGCCAACGAGCGCGCCGGCGCGCACGGAGACGCTGAACTGGCTGTTCTGGCAGATGGGCTCGGCACCTTTCCTGGGCGGCGGCTTCGGCCACTTCTATGCCTATGCGCCGGAAAAATATGAATACGCGATCAACCGCTATGCGATGGAATCGAAGCGCCAGCTCGACGTGCTGAACCGCCAGCTGGCCACGCAGCGCTTTGTTGCCGGCGACGAGTACACGATTGCCGACATGGCGATCTGGCCCTGGTACGGCGGCATGGTACGCGGGGAACTGTACCAGGCAGGCGAATTCCTCTCGGTGCACGAATACGAGCACGTGCGGCGCTGGGCCGACGAAGTGTTCGCGCGGCCGGCGGTGCAGCGTGGACGGCGTGTGAATCGGGTGTTCGGCAATCCTGAGGAGCAGCTGGCCGAGCGCCATGATGCGTCGGATCTGGATTGAGGTGTTGACCTGACCGCAGGGTGGGTTGAATGAGGCCGGGAGCCTCGTTCACCCCTCTCTACCCGAGCGAGCGCACGCAATAATCGGTCATCGCCGCCAGCACGCCGGGGTCTTCCCCGACGGCACCCGCCACGCTCAGGCGCAAGCCCGGATGCGCCGTGCGCAAGCCCTCGGCCAGCAGCGGCAGGTCGCGCAGCAAATGTCCGCCCTGTCCCGTGAAGACCGGCACGATCGTTACGTCCTCGATCCCCTCCGCCATGATCGCGGCAACCGCGTCTGGCAGGCGCGGCTCCATCAGTTCGAGAAACGCCAGCGTGACGGCGCAATCGGGCAGGCGTGCGCGTCAGGTCGCGCAGGCGCTCGAAGGGCGCGGCCCGGGAGGCGCGGCGCGCGCGCCGTGCGCGAACAGGGACCAGGGCGCGCTTGGGCAAAGCGTCCATCAATGCCGCTCCACCCAGCGCAGCGCCAGGATCGCCATCAGCAGGAACAGCAGGCTTGGCGCCACCGCCGTGAGGAAGGCCGGCCAGGTCGAGAGCATGCCGAGGTGCGAAAACAGCGAATTGATCAGGATGTAAGAAACGCCAATCATGATGCCGATGAAGATTTTCAGGCTGACGCCGCCGCTGCGGGTGTGCAGGTAGGCGAAGGGCAGCGCCAGCGCCATCAGCACGAAGATCGCCAGCGGACCCACGATCTTCTTCCAGAACGCGATGCGGAAACGCTCGCTCTCCTGGCGGTTCTCGGCCAGGTGGCGCGTGTACACGGCCAGTTCGTTGGCCGACATGCGCTCGGGGTCGCGCCGCGACACCTGCAGGATCTTCGGGGTGATTTCCGATACCAGGTCCATGCTGGCCAGCTTGCGCGTGGCGACCGCACTGGTGTCCTGGCCAAAGCTGCTCTGGATGGTCTGTCCTTGCGCGAGCGGCGCGCCCGGCTCGGGCAGCGTGCGGCTGTTCGAGAACAGGGTCTCCGTCACGTCCTGCAGGCGCCAGGTGCCGTTGCCGCTGAAGCTCGCGCTTTTCGCGGTGATGATCGCGCGCATGCGCATCGAATTGTCGAACTCGTAGAGGCGCACGTCCAGCAACTGGCCATCCGGCCGGATCTGGCGCGCATTGAAGAAGCGCGAGCCGACGACGGCGCCGCGCCCTCCCTCCTTGACGTCCGCATGCACGTTATCCTTGGTCCACATCCCCGAGCGGAACTCGGAGGCGAGCGTCGCCCCCTTGGCCGACAGGCGCACCCGTTCGGCCAGCGGCGCCGTGCGCGGCGTGATCAGTTCGCCGAAGATGAAGGTGATCACGACGAACACGATGCCGATCTTGAACAGCATCCAGCCGGCCATGCGCGTCGACATCGACGAGGCGCGCATGATGGTGAACTCGGAGCTTTGCGCGAACTGCGCCATCGCGTAGATGGTGCCGATCAGCGCGGCAACGGGCATGACTTCGTAGACGTGACCGGGAATCATCAGCGCCACGTACAGCAGCGCGTGCTGGAAGGTGTAGGCGCCCTTGCCTACCGAGGGCAGCTCGCTGGTGAGGTCCATGAAGGAGATCAGGCCGAGGAAGGCCACCAGCACGAACACCACGGCCTGCGAGATGTTGATCGCAAAATAGCGCTGCAGGACCTTCATGGCGCCACCGCCTTTCCTGCCGTCTTGCCCAGCAGGCGACGGCGTTTCCAGGCGCTGAACAGCACCAGCGGGTGGTAATGGTGATTCACGTTCAGGCGCCAGGCAAACAGGGCCAGCACGATCAGCGCAACGAACAGGTGCAGCGGCCACCAGGCCACGGCGAAGTCGATCTTGCCCTGCTTGACGCTCGCTTCCACCATCTTCACGAGGTTGTTATAGGTGAAGAAGATCAGCAGCGCGAGAATCAGGTTGGCCGAGCTGCCGGCGCGCGGATTCACAAAACCCAGCGGAATGGCCAGCAGCACCAGCAGCAGGCAGACGATCGGCGCCGAGATGCGCGACAGGAGCTCGGAACGCGTGTACTGGTTCTTCACCGCCAGCAGCGCCGGCATCGACAGCGCATCGAGCGGCACGTCGGCACCCAGCACGGGCACCTTCGTGGCCACGCGCATGCTGTAGCGCTCGAACTCCATCGACTGGAAATCGGCCTGGCCCGGCACGCCCTGGTAGCGGCGGCCGTTCTTGAGCACCAGGTACTGTCCGCCCTTGCCGTCCGACTCCACCACGCCTTCGCGCGCGACGACGATCGAATTGCTGTTGTTCGCTCCCGCGGTGCTGACGAACACGTTCTTGACCACGGTCGACCCGTTGGTGCTGCCCTCGACGAAGAAGACGCGGTCGCTCGATGAGGACTCGCGGAACTGGCCGGGTGCGACGCGTTTCAGGTCTTCGCGCTTCTCGAAGCGCTGGATGAATTCCGCGCTCTTCATCTTGGCCCAGGGCGCAACCACCAGCGACAGCGCGCTCACGAGCAGCACCAGCGGCAGGCCGAACACGAGCACCGGGCGGATCCAGGCCAGCAGCGACTGGCCCGAGGCGAACCAGACGACCATCTCGGAATCGCGGTAGCTGCGCGTGATGGCGACGAGCACGGAAATAAAGCTGGTGAGGATCAGGACAGTTGGCAGATAATTCAGTGATTGGAATGCAATCAATGCCACCACGTCGCTGGACGCGACCCTGCCTCCCGCGGCCCTGCCCAGGATGGCGATCAGGGTCCAGGTGACGCACACCGTGAACAAGACCGTGAAGGTTGCCCCGGCTGCGCTGGCCAGTTCACGATGCAAAGCGCGTTGGAAAATCATTCGATAGTTATAATTGCAGGTTGAGCTGGGGTGCACACATCGCGTGCACGCTGCGCGCACAATGCACGCATAAAACGAAACGGAGAATCAAATGGACTTTAGCATAAAAGCATTCGACGCAAAAAACACCCTGACCGCAGCCAAGACCGGCTGCCTGGCAGTGGCGGTGTTCGAAAACAAGAAACTGTCGCAGGCTGCAAAAGCCCTCGATCAAACCGGCGAGATCACCGCGGCACTGAAGTCGGGCGACATCTCCGGCAAGCCTGGCTCGACCCTGCTGCTGCGTGGCGTGGCCGGCGTGGCTGCGGCGCGCGTGCTGCTGGTCGGGATGGGCGCCGATGAGGCGGTAAGCGAAAAGTCCTTTACTTCCGCGGTCAACGCCACGCTCAAGGCGTTCGCGTCGCTGGGTGCGGCAGATGCCATTATCGCATTTCCGATGACGGAAGTGAAAGAGCGTGAACCCGAGTGGGCGCTGCGCAGCATTGTGCTGGCCGCCACCGAAGGCGAGTTCCGCACCGACGCGCAAAAGAGCAAGAAGGATCCGGTCTCCACCGGCGTGCGCAAGGTCACCGTGGCGATGCCGCTGGCCGCGCCGCAAACGAAGGCCGCGCTGGCGCAAGCGATCGCGATTGCCAACGGCATGAACCTGACGCGCGAACTGGGCAACCTGTCGCCGAACGTCTGCACCCCGACCTACCTCGCCAACGTCGCCCGCAAGCTCGCCGACGACTTCAATTTCGAGATCGAAGTCCTCGAGCGCAAGCAGCTCGAAGCACTGAAGATGGGTTCCTTCCTGGCCGTGGCCAAGGGCAGCGAGGAAGCACCGAAGTTCATCGTCCTCAAGCACATGGGCGGCGGCAGGAAGGACGCGCCCGTGGTCCTGGTCGGCAAGGGCATCACCTTCGATTCCGGCGGCATCTCGATCAAGCCAGGCCCCGGCATGGACGAAATGAAGTACGACATGTGCGGCGCCGGGTCGGTGCTGGGCACCTTCCGCGCCATCGGCGAGATGGGCCTGAAGCTGAACGTGATCGGCATCGTCGCCGCCTGCGAGAACATGCCGTCGGGCCGCGCCACCAAGCCGGGTGACATCGTCACCGCCATGAACGGCCTGACCATCGAAATCCTGAACACCGACGCCGAAGGCCGCCTGATCCTGTGCGACGCCCTCACCTACGCCGAGCGCTTCAAGCCGGCGGCCGTCGTCGACATCGCCACGCTGACCGGCGCCTGCATCGTCTCGCTGGGCCACCACAACAGCGGCCTGTTCACCCGCCACGACGCCGCCCACGACGCCCTGGCCGACGAACTGCTGGACGCCGGCAAGGAAACCGGCGACGGCGCATGGCGCCTGCCGATCGGCGAGATCTACAACGAGCAGCTCAAGTCGAACTTCGCGGACCTGGCCAACATCGGCACGCCTGGCGGCGCCTCGATCACGGCGGCCTGCTTCCTGGAGAACTTCACCCGCAACTACACCTGGGCCCACCTGGATATCGCGGGTACGGCGTGGAAGAGCGGCGCGGCCAAGGGCGCGACCGGGCGTCCGGTGCCGCTGCTGACGACTTTCCTGATGAACCGCGTGTGATTGGTTTGAGCCGGGAATGAAACCGGGCCGCGAAAGCGGCCCGTTTTTTTTGGTGTCACCGTCGGCCCGGCAAGGCGAACAGGGAGAACCGTAGGGTGGACACCTGTGTCCACGCGGTATGGTTCGGCTGCGTATCGAACGCCGAACTCGACTGCAGGTGCTGAACCTGCGTGCCGTCTGCACGGACTTCGGCCAATACCGGAGAACGCGACGGTACCATACCGCGTGGGCTCAAGAGCCCACCCTACGGACGCGAGAAGGCCGCAGCTGAAATATTATTTCAGATGCGGCTCAGCAATGAAATTAAATGTCACGCCACCCAGGCCGGGCAAAGCCGGCCCGCGATGCTAGTCTACCTGCGCGAAGCGCGGCACCTGCTTGCCGTCGACCTCGACGAGCTCGAAGAACACCGCCCTCGGGCGGGCCCAGATCGAGCCGTCGTGTGCGCGGTAGATGATCATCGGCGTCAGGTCGGCCTCGAGCGTGGCCTCGCAGACCAGCTCGTACAGACCGCCCTTGTAGTGACGATACTTGATCAAGCGTGCTCGATTCAGGCCTGCTCGGCCGTGGCCTTCTGCTTCTTCTTCAGGCCCTGGATGACCTTCAGCACGCCTTCCATGCCGGCGCTCTCGTCGAGGTCGCTGAATGCGTCCAGGACTTCGTTGAGCACGCGATTGCGTACCGCTGCTTCGTCCGGCTGGATTGCCTTGACCTCGCCCTCGCCGGCGAATTTCGACGAGGTCTCGCCTGCGGCCTTGGCACCGTGTGCCAATGCTGCCTGCCAGATCACCCAGCGGCGCTGGGTTTCGTAGACGAGGTATTCCTCGGGCTTGTCTTCACGGCGACGAACGATGTGGCCATCGCGTTGGGCCCATGCTTCAAATGCACTGCGCATCTCTGTCCTTTTCATATGGGTACAAATACTCGCTATCGATACAGCAATATTTCACCATAGTACCATTCACCGCAAAAGCCATGCACGCATGAAGCCAATCGTGCGCACCGCGGCGGTGGTAGCGGCACATGCCGCCTGATCGAAATATTACATCGCGAGTTATGCAAATACAACCGGATATTCCCTAAAGGTAATATTTAGGGAATGTGACATGCTACACCGTAACTGTTACTTCTCGCTACCGGTAAATAGAAATTTGTACTCCGGACAATAGATTTTAAACCACAAACTTGTTACGCGATCATTTCTGGTCGCATATATATACAAATCGAATAACAAGATGGAATGCAGGCCGCAAAACTTGCGAAAAGTTGCACGATCTGGCGCCAGCATCGATACTGCGCACCAATGCAACACGCCTGACTCTCCTCTCACGACCGAATATTTACATGAAAATAGCAACCTGGAACGTCAATTCCCTGAAAGTCCGTCTGCCGCACCTGCTGCGCTGGCTGGAAACCAGTCCGGTGGACGTGCTCTGCCTCCAGGAAACGAAGCTCACCGACGATAAATTTCCGCTCGCGGAAATCAACGCGGCCGGTTACCACGTCGCCTTCAGCGGCCAGAAGACCTATAACGGCGTGGCCATCCTGTCGAAGGCGCCGCTCCAGGATGTGGTCCGGAACAACCCGCGGTATCAAGATGAGCAGCAGCGCATCATCGCTGCGACAGTCGAGGGCGTGCGTTTCGTCTGCGCCTACATCCCGAACGGCCAGGCGGTCGACTCGGACAAGTATGTCTACAAGATGGCCTGGCTGGACGCGCTGCATGCGTGGCTGGAGGACGAACTGCGCCAGCACCCGCAACTGGCCCTGCTGGGCGACTACAACATCGCCCCCGAGGACCGCGACGTGCACGACCCGGCCGAATGGGAAGGCAAGATCCACTGCTCCGAGCGCGAGCGCGCGGCCATGACGGCGCTGATTGGCCTGGGCCTGGTGGACGCCTTCCGCCTGTTCGAGCAGCCCGAGAAGCAGTACAGCTGGTGGGACTACCGCATGATGGGTTTCCGCCGCAACCGCGGCCTACGCATCGACCACATCCTGCTCTCGCCCGCCCTGGCCGCGCGCTGCACCGCCTGCGAGATCGACCGCGAACCGCGCAAGTGGGAGCAGCCGTCGGATCACACGCCCGTCATCGCGACGCTCGCCTGATCCCGGCGCCGGCGCGCCGGCTTTACGATTGCGCGCTCAGCAGCGCCTGCGCCGCCTCGCTGTCGAGCGCGCGCGCGAACAGCCAGCCCTGCACGTACTGGCAGCCGTAGGTGCGCAGCAGCGCCAGTTGTTCCTCGGTCTCGACGCCCTCGGCCACCACGCGCAGCTGCAAACTGTTCGCCAGCGCCATCACGGCGGCGACGATCGCCCGGTCTTCGCTGCTGGCCTCGAGCTCGCGGATGAAGGCGCGGTCGATCTTGATCTTCCTGACCGGGAAGCGCTTCAGGTAGGCCAGGCTGGAATACCCCGTGCCGAAGTCGTCGATCGACAGCGCCATGCCCATGCGGTTGATCTGGCCGAGGATCTCGAGCGTCTGCTCGCCGTGCTGCATCAGCGCGGTCTCGGTGATCTCGAACTCCACCAGGCTCGGGTCGATTCCGGTTTCGTCGACGATGCGCCGGATCGAGGCCACCAGCGCCTTGTGCATGAACTGGCGCGCCGACAGGTTGATCGCCAGCGGCACCGCCGGCAGGCCGGCGCGCTGCCAGGCCATGCTCTGTTCGCAGGCGCGCCGGATTACCCATTCGCCGACCGGCACGATCATGCCGTTTTCTTCCAGGATGGGGATGAACTCGTCCGGCAGCGCCAGGCCAAGGCCGGGACGGCGCCAGCGCAGCAGGACCTCGAGCGCGTGCACGCGGTTCGTGCCCATGTCCATGATCGGCTGGTAGAAGGGCTCGAATTCGCCGTTCTCGAGCGCGCGGCGCAGGCTCGTTTCCAGCTCGAAGCGGCGGGTTGCCGCGCCATCGAGGCTCTGGGTGAAGAACTGGTAGTTGTTGCGGCCGGCCGCCTTGGCGTGGTACATGGCCGCATCGGCATGGCGCATCAGGATGTCGACGTCGCCGCCGTCGTCCGGATAGACGCAGATGCCGATCGAGGGCGAGATGTGCAGGCTGCGGCCTTCGAAGCGGATCGGCGCGGCCAGCGCCTCGATGATCTTGTCGCCGACCTGGCTGCACTCTTCGATCCCATGCACGCCTGGAATGAGCACCACGAACTCGTCTCCGCCCAGGCGTGCCACGGTGTCGCTGGCACGCACCGCGCGGCAGCCGGCCGGCGACTTCCTTGAGCAGGAAGTCGCCGGTCGCGTGGCCGAGCGAATCGTTGATCGTCTTGAAGCGGTCGAGGTCGATGAACATCACGGCCAGGCGAGCATCGTTGCGCGTTGCCGCGAGGATGGCGCGCTCGAGGCGGTCGGCCAGCAGCGCGCGGTTCGGCAGGCCGGTCAGGCTGTCGTGGTAGGCCATGTGGTGCACGCGCGCCTCGGCCTGGCGCCGCTCGAGGATTTCTTCCTGCAGCAGCGCATTCGCGCCCGCCAGTTCGGCCGTGCGTTCGGCCACGCGCACCTCGAGTTCGTCGCGCGCGCGCCGCACTTCCTCGGCCGCCGCGCGCTGGGCGGTGACATCGTCGACCAGCCACAGGCTGCGCCCGTGCGGGTCGTCCAGGTCGAAGGGCCGTCCCGACAGGCGCCCCCAGAAAGTCGTGCCGTCGCGCCGCACCAGCAGGTGCTCGCCGACGCTGACGCGTCCATTTGAAAAGTCGCGCGCAGTCTCCTGGCGCGCCGCCAGCCAGCCGTCCACGCCGGGATACAGCGAGCGCACGCTGGCGCCCTGGATCTGGCCGGGTACGCAGCCAAACAGCTCTTCCATCTTGCGGTTGCAATGCAGCGTGCGGCCGTTCTCGACCACGGCGATGCCCAGTACCGCGGTATCGAGGATGGCCTGGTTCTCCAGCAGCGCCTCGCGCAGCGACTGCTCGTCGCGCTTCTGGCGCGAGCGGTCCTCGACGATCCAGACATAGCCCTGGTCCAGGTCATCCGGATCGACGGCGTAGCCGATCACCTTGACCCAGACGCGGGTGCCGTCCTTGCGCGCGACTTCGGCTTCGTCCTCGTAGGTGCGCCCCTGCGCGAACAGCGGGTACGAGGCTGCCGCCATGCGCGCGAACGCGTCCGCGTCCGGATGCAGCTGCTGCACGGGCAGGTCGACGCTCTCGGCCGCGCTGTAGCCGAACAGGGCCAGGAAGCCCGCGTTGAAGCGCTTGACGCGCTGCGCGCGCGTGAACATGATCGCCAGCGAGGCGTTGTCCATCAACGCCTGCAGCTCGCGCTGGGCCTGGAATTTCTCGCCGATGTCCTCGACGGTCCAGACGATGCCGGCCTCGCGCCGTCCCGGCACCACGGCACTGGCGCGCAAGCGTGCCCAGAACAGGGAGCCGTCGCGGCGGCGGAAAGGGTATTCGCTCTTTCGTAGATGCCGCCCTGCGCCAGCGCCCCCAGCGCCTCGTCGCGCAGGTGCTGGAAGTCGGGGCTGGAGGGGAACATCGTGCCGAGGTCGCGCCCGACCAGGTCGGCGACGCGATAGCCGACCATGTCGGCCAGATGCACGTTGCATTCCATGAGCACGCCCGCCTTGGTGAAGCCGATGCCGAGCGGCGCGTGATCGAGGATGGCCTTCTGCTCGAGCACGGTGGTGCGCAAGGCCGAGGCTTGCGCTTCGCGCGCCGTCATGTCATGGAAGACGAAGGTCGCACCTGGCGCGCCGCTCCCTTGAGGCAGGGGGCGGGGAACTGACCTGGACCGCCCGGTCGCCGCCCTGCGTCGCCAGCACGGCCTGCCATGCGCGTTCGCGCCGCATCGATTTGCGCAGCTCGATCGCGGCAATCCGGGCGGCGCGCCCGGCAAACAGCTCGGGCAGCGCGCGCCCTTCCACCGGCCTGCCGCTGAGGGTGGCCATGGCGGCATTGGCGGCGAAAACGAGGCCCCGGCGTCGCAGGCACAGGCGGGTGCCGCAATCAGGTCCAGGGCCTCGGCGATGCCGGCGGGTTTGCTTGAAATTCGGTCCATCAGGGGTAGTTCCGTGCGCGTGGCCCCATCGGCCACAAAAGTTGCCCAATGATAAACCATGAGGGATGGGTAAAGGGCCTGTATAGACAAAAAAGCCGGGCCGGCGCACAGATGGCGCCGACCCGGCTGCTGCAGGCCCCTGGACGGCTGTGTGCTAGGCGCCGAGCACCTCGCCCGGCACGCGCACCCAGCCTTCCATCAGCACGCGCGCTGCGCGGCTCATCACCGCCTTGGTGACGCTCCACTGGCCGTTCTTCTCGACCGCCTCGGCACCCACGCGCAGCGTGCCGGATGGTGGCCGAAGCGTACCGCGCCCGGCTTGCCGCCGCCCGCCGCGAGGTTCACCAGCGTGCCCGGCACCGCGGCAGCCGTACCGATGGCGACCGCCGCCGTGCCCATCATCGCGTGGTGCAGTTTGCCCATGGAGAGTGCACGCACCAGCAGGTCGATGTCGGCGGCCGCCACTTCCTTGCCGCTCGACGAGGTATAGCCCGCGGGCGGCGCCACGAAGGCGACCTTCGGCGTGTGCTGGCGCTTGGCCGCCTCGTCGACATGCTTGATGAGGCCCATGCGCACGGCGCCGTGGGCGCGGATGGTTTCGAACAGCGCCAGCGCGCGCGGATCGCCATTGATCGCATCCTGCAGTTCGGTGCCGGTATAGCCGATGTCGGCGGCGTTCACAAAGATGGTGGGGATGCCGGCATTGATCATGGTGGCCTTGACGACGCCCAGGCCTGGAACCTCGAGGTCGTCGACCAGGTTCCCGGTCGGGAACATCGCTCCACCGCCACCCTCCTCGTCCGCTGCCGGGTCCATGAATTCGAGCGCCACTTCGGCGGCCGGGAAGGTCACGCCGTCGAGTTCGAAGTCGCCCGTTTCCTGCACTTCGCCATTCGTCACCGGCACGTGGGCGACGATGGTCTTGCCGATATTGGCCTGCCAGATGCGTACGGTCGCCATGCCGTTTTGCGGCAGGTCCGCGACCAGGCCTGCATTGATTGCGAACGAGCCCACCGCCGAGGACAGGTTGCCGCAGTTGCCGCTCCAGTCGACGAAAGGCTTGTCGATCGAGACCTGGCCGAACAGGTAGTCGACGTCATGGCCGGGACGGGTGCTCTTCGAGACGATCACGGTCTTGCTGGTGCTGGACGTCGCCCCGCCCATGCCGTCGATCTGCTTGCCGTAGGGGTCGGGGCTGCCGATCACGCGTTGCAAGAGCGCGTCGCGCACCGCGCCCGGCACGCGGGCCGCTTCAGGCAGGTCGTCGAGGCGGAAGAACACACCTTTCGAGGTACCGCCACGCATGTAGGTGGCGGGGATTTTGATTTGGGGAGTATGTGCCATGTGTTCGTGGTCCTGTTTGATGATGCGGGCGACGATTCGCCGTGCGTGGCCGGTGTGACGCTGGTCCCGCGTGGGCACAGAGTGCCCACCCTACAATGACGAACGCGTGTGGCAGTGTCGTTAAAGCCGATCCGCCGCCCGTAGGGTGGGCACTCCGTGCCCACGCGCTTATGTGCGCCGAACATCGTCACGGGCGGAAAATAATCGCCCTCGAAAACGTCCGGATTACGCCGCGACTTTCGACGACGCCAGGAAGTCTTGCGCGAAGCGCTGCAGCACGCCGCCCGCCTCGTAGATCGACACCTCTTCCGCCGTATCGAGGCGGCAGGTCACCGGCACCTCGACACGCTGCCCATCGCGACGATTGATCACGAGGGTGAGCGTCGCGCGCGGCGTGCGTTCGCCGATCACGTCGAAGGTCTCGGTACCGTCGATGCCCAGGCTCAAGCGGTTCACGCCGGGCATGAACTCCAGCGGCAGCACGCCCATGCCAACCAGATTCGTGCGGTGGATGCGCTCGAAGCCTTCGGCGACGATCGCTTCCACGCCCGCCAGGCGCACGCCCTTGGCCGCCCAGTCGCGCGAGGAACCCTGGCCGTAGTCGGCGCCGGCGATCACGATCAGCGGCTGCTTGCGCTCCATGTAGGTTTCGATGGCTTCCCACATGCGCGTCACCTGGCCTTCGGGTTCGATGCGTGCCAGCGAACCCGCGCGCACGGTCCCGTCGGGATTGCGCACCATCTCGTTCTTCAGGGTCGGGTTGGCAAACGTCGCGCGCTGGGCCGTCAGGTGGTCGCCGCGGTGGGTGGCATAGGAATTGAAGTCCTCTTCCGGCAGGCCCATCTTGAACAGGTATTCGCCGGCGGCGGAATCCATCATGATCGCGTTCGACGGCGACAGGTGGTCGGTCGTGATGTTGTCGCCCAGGACCGCGAGCGGACGCATGCCGGACAAGGCGCGGGCGCCGGCCAGCGCGCCTTCCCAGTACGGCGGACGGCGGATGTAAGTGGACATCTCGCGCCAGTCGTACAGCGGGCTGACGGCTTCGCCATCGTCGGCCACGCGCGCGAACATCGGCGTGTACACCTTGCGGAACTGCTCGGGTTTCACGCTCTGTTCGATGACGGCGTCGATTTCCTCGTCGCTCGGCCAGATGTCGGCCAAGGTCACCTGCTGGCCGTTGGCGTCCACGCCCAGCACGTCCTTCTCGATGTCGAAGCGGATGGTGCCGGCAATCGCATAGGCCACCACCAGCGGCGGCGAGGCCAGGAAGGCCTGTTTCGCATACGGGTGGATGCGGCCGTCGAAGTTGCGGTTGCCCGACAGGACGGCGGTCGCGTACAAATCGCGCTCGATGATCTCCTGCTGGATGACGGGGTCGAGCGCGCCGCTCATGCCGTTGCAGGTGGTGCAGGCAAAGGCGACGACGCCAAAGCCCAGCTTTTCCAGCTCCGGCAGCAGGCCCGCTTCTTCCAGGTAGAGCGACACGGCTTTCGAGCCCGGCGCCAGCGAGGATTTCACCCAGGGCTTGCGCAGCAGGCCGCGGGCGTTGGCGTTACGCGCCAGCAGGCCCGCCGCGACCATGTTGCGCGGATTGTTCGTGTTGGTGCAGCTGGTAATGGCCGCGATGATGACGGCGCCATCGGGCATGCGGCCCGGTTCGTTTTCCACCACGCCGGCGATGCCGCGCGCCGCCAGTTCCGAGGTCGGCACGCGCTTGTGCGGGTTCGACGGGCCGGCGATGTTGCGCACCACGGTCGAGAGGTCGAAACGCAGCACGCGCTCGTATTCGGCGGTCGTGAGCGCATCGGCCCACAGGCCCGTTTCCTTCGCATACAGCTCGACCAGGTTCACGGTCTCGTCTTCGCGGCCGGTGAGTTTCAGGTACTTGATGGTCTGCTCGTCGATGTAGAACATCGCGGCGGTGGCGCCGAATTCCGGCGCCATGTTCGAGATCGTCGCACGGTCGCCCAGGGTCAGGTTCGATGCGCCCTCACCGTAGAACTCGAGGTAGGTCGACACGACCTTGGCATTGCGCAGGAACTCGGTCAGCGCCAGCACGACGTCGGTGGCGGTGATGCCGGGACCCGGCTTGCCGGTCAGTTCGACGCCGACGATGTCCGGAAGGCGCATGTACGAGGCGCGGCCCAGCATCACGCTTTCCGCTTCCAGGCCACCCACGCCGATGGCGATCACGCCCAGCGCATCGACCATCGGGGTGTGCGAGTCGGTGCCGACCAGGGTATCCGGGAAGGCGACGCCGTCCTTCACCTGGATCACGGGCGACATGCGCTCGAGGTTAATCTGGTGCAGGATGCCGTTCCCCGGCGGGATCACGTCGACGTTCTGGAAGGCCTTCTTGGTCCAGTCGATGAAGTGGAAGCGGTCTTCGTTGCGGCGGTCCTCGATGGCGCGGTTCTTTTCGAACGCGTCCGGATCGAAGCCGCCGCACTCGACGGCCAGCGAATGGTCGACGACGAGCTGGGTCGGCACCACCGGGTTCACCAGCGCGGGGTTGCCCCCTTCCAGCGCGATGGCGTCGCGCAGGCCGGCCAGGTCGACCAGGGCCGTCTGGCCGAGGATGTCGTGGCAGACCACGCGCGCCGGGTACCAGGGGAAATCGAGGTCGCGCTTGCGTTCGATGAGCTGTTTCAGGGACGGCACGAGCGCCATCGGCTCGCAGCGGCGCACCAGGTTTTCGGCTAGCACGCGCGAGGTGTAGGGGAGCTTGTCCCAAGCACCGGCTTCGATACTGTCGACGGCTTCGCGCGCGTCGAAGTAGTGAAGCACCGTGCCGTGCAGGGGTTTGCGGTAGGCGTTGTTCATTCTAAAACTCGGTTATTTACGATCGGCGATCGGCACGAAGGCCAGGTCTTCCGGACCGACGTAGTTCGCGCTCGGGCGGATGATCTTGTTGTCGATGCGCTGCTCGATGATGTGCGCGGCCCAGCCCGAGGTACGCGAAATGACGAAGAGCGGCGTGAACATCGCGGTCGGCACGCCCATCATGTGATACGAGACGGCCGAGAACCAGTCCAGGTTCGGGAACATCTTCTTGACTTCCCACATCACCGACTCGAGGCGCTCGGCGATGTCGAACATCTTCATCGAACCGGCCGACTGCGACAGCGAGCGCGCCACTTCCTTGATGACCTTGTTGCGCGGGTCGGAAATCGTATAGACCGGGTGGCCGAAGCCGATCACGACTTCCTTGTTGGCGACGCGGTTGCGGATGTCCGCTTCGGCTTCGTCGGCGTTCTCGTAGCGCTTCTGGATGTCGAGGGCGACTTCGTTGGCGCCGCCGTGTTTCGGGCCCCGCAGCGCGCCGATGGCGCCGGTGATGGCCGAGTGCATATCGGAACCGGTGCCGGCGATGACGCGTGCGGTAAAAGTAGAGGCGTTGAACTCGTGCTCGGCGTAGAGGATCAGCGAGGTGTGCATCGCCTTCACCCACTCTTCCGATGGCGCGGTGCCATGCAGCAGGTGCAGGAAGTGCCCGCCGATCGAGTCGTCGTCGGTTTCCGTTTCGATGCGGCGGCCGTTATGGCTGAAGTGGTACCAGTACAGCAGCATCGAGCCGAAAGAGGCCATCAGGCGGTCGGCGATGTCGCGCGCGCCGGCGATATTGTGGTCGTCCTTTTCCGGCAGCGCGCAGCCCAGCGCGGAGACGCCGGTACGCATCACGTCCATCGGGTGGCTGCCGGCCGGCAGCGCTTCCAGCGCCAGCTTGACCGCGTGCGGCAGGCCGCGCAGCATCTTCAGCTTGGCTTTATAGCCCTTCAGTTCGGCGGCGGTCGGGAGCTTGCCGTGCACCAGCAGGTAGGCGATCTCTTCGAATTCGCAGGAATCGGCCACGTCCAGGATGTCGTAGCCGCGGTAGTGCAAATCGTTGCCCGATTTACCGACAGAGCACAGGGCCGTGTTACCGGCGGCAACGCCCGACAGGGCAACGGATTTTTTTGGCTTGAATGCTGGGGCTTGTTCAGTCATGTCGATCTCCAATTCAGTGGTTGTTATTTTTTCTGGGCTGCGAACAGGGCGTCGAGGTGCTGCTCGAAGTCGTGGTAGTTGATGCGCTCGTACAGCTCGGCGCGGGTCTGCATCGTATCGAGCACGGCCTGCTGGGAACCGTCACGGCGGATCGCCGTGTAGACGTTCTCGGCCGCCTTGTTCATGGCGCGGAAAGCCGACAGAGGATACAGCACCAGGCCGACGTCGGCGGACTTGAGTTCGTCCACGGTGAACAGCGGGGTCGAGCCGAATTCGGTGATGTTGGCCAGGATCGGCACGCCCACGGCTTTCGCGAATTTGGCGTACATGCCCAGTTCCGTCATCGCTTCCGGGAAGACCATGTCGGCACCGGCTTCCACGCAGGCCACTGCACGCTCGATGGCGGCGTCGAAACCTTCGACGGCCAGCGCATCGGTGCGGGCCATGATGACGAAGTTCTCGTCGGTGCGTGCGTCGACCGCCGCCTTGATGCGGTCGACCATCTCCCCTTTCGAGACGATCTCCTTGCCCGGACGGTGGCCGCAGCGCTTGGCGCCGACCTGGTCTTCGATATGGATGGCCGCGGCGCCGAACTTGATCATCGATTTGACGGTGCGCGCCACGTTGAAGGCGGAGGAACCGAAGCCAGTGTCGACGTCGACCAGCAGCGGCAGGTCGCAGACGTCGGTGATGCGGCGCACGTCGGTCAGCACGTCGTCCAGGTTCGAGATGCCCAGGTCGGGCAGGCCGAGCGAGCCGGCGGCGACGCCGCCACCGGACAGGTAGATGGCCTTGAAGCCGGCGCGCTTGGCCAGCAGCGCGTGGTTGGCATTGATGGCGCCGACGACTTGCAGCGGCGATTCTTCCTGGACTGCGCGGCGAAACAGCGCGCCTGCGGATGGGGTCATGTGCTCTCCTGAGGGTTCGGTGATGAATGGCTCCCTCTTTTGCAAGGAGCGTGCCAGCCATGCCGGCTGCATCCGATGAGCAGAAATCCTTTATGTTTCAGCTACTTGCATCCAGGGTTCGCTCAGCTTCCGTCCCCGTGATGTTTCACTCGTCGTTTCAAATGAAACGCACGAAACATCGTTGCAGTAAAATTGCAACATGCGCCCACTCTCCCCTGCTCCCGTCGAAGCCGACAAACCCGTCATCTGGACGGTGTCCGTCTCGCGCCTGTCCGACCTGTTCCGCGACATCACGCTCGAATACGACCACCTGGCGACCATCGAACCGATCAAGCTCGGCTTTGACGAGGCGGCCCGCCACATCCGCGAACGCATGGCGGGCGAACGCTGCGACGTCGTCATCGCCGCCGGTTCGAACGGCGCCTACCTGAAGGGCCGGGTGTCGGCGCCGGTGGTGGTGGCCAAGGCCAGCGGCTACGACGTCATGCGTGCGCTGGCGCAGGCGCGCAAGATGTCGACACGCGTCGGCGTGATCAGCTACCAGCAACCGCTGCCCGAGCTCGCGGAATTTTCAGCCACTTTCGGCCTCGACATCGTCCAGCGCACCTATGTGACGCGCGAGGATGCGCGCGCGGCGATCCGCGAACTGAAGAGCGCAGGGATCGAGGCGGTCGTCGGCGCCGGCCTGATCACGGACCTGGCCGAGGAGGCGAATCTTTCCAGCGTGTTCCTGTACTCGGCCGCCTCGATCCGCCAGGCCTTCGACGATGCGCTGGAAGTGGCGCGCCTGACCCAGCTGGAAGCGAACCGGATCCGCCGCGGCAGCGCGAACACGGTGCAGCGCGCGCCGCGGCCTGAACGATTTACGGGGCGAGTCCGATGCGATGGAGCGCCTGCGCCAGACGGTGGTGCTGTACGCGCGCTCGCCGGCCACCGTCCTGATCCGTGGCGAGACCGGCAGCGGCAAGGAGCTGGTCGCCCAGGCCATCCACCGCGAGGGCCGCGCAGCCTGGGCGCGAACCGGCCTTTCGTGGCGGTCAATTGCGGTGCAATCGCCGAGTCGCTACTGGAGTCGGAACTTTTCGGCCACGAGGAAGGCGCGTTCACGGGGGCGCGCCGCGGCGGCCATGCGGGCCTGTTCGAGGCGGCAAATGGCGGCACCCTGTTCCCGGACGAGATCGGCGAAATGCCACTGGCGCTGCAGACGCGCCTCTTGCGGGTGCTGGAAGAACGCGAGGTGATGCGGGTGGGCGGCACGCGTCCGGTGCCGATCGCGGTGCGCGTGATCAGCGCTACCCACTGCGACCTGGAGGCGCGGGTGCGCGAGGGCGCTTCCGCGCCGACCTGTTCTACCGGCTGGCGGTCCTGCGCCTGGCGCTGCCGGCGCTGCGGGCACGCGCGGTCGATATCGCACCGCTGGCCGAGTGGTCGCTGAAGCAGTCGCTGGCAGCGCTGGGTGCGCGTCCGCATCCGAACCTGCATGCCGAAATCCAGGCCTGCGCGCCGCTGCTGGCGGCCTACCCCTGGCCGGGGAACGTGCGCGAACTACGCAACCTGATGGAGCGCCTGGCCCTGTTCCACGGCGGCCGAGCCCTTGCAGGCCTTGACGCCGAGTTTCTTGCTGGGGATCGCGCCGGAGCTGGCGCAAGTCGCGGGGCAAACGGTGCTTCCCGCGCCCGCGACCAGGCTGGAAGCGCCTGCGGAGGAAAGTGCGGCGGCGGTGCTGGCGCGCTTCAACGGCCAGCGCGATGCCGCCGCGCGCCATCTCGGCATCAGCCGCACGACCTGTGGCGGCGCCTGCGCGCAGGCGGCCAGGGGCGCTTAGGGTGCCGTCCTCACGCAGGTGACGGCGGCTGTCTTGTCGCTGGCGATGGAGCTCGACACCTTGCTCGACAGGTTCAGGACCACGTGCGTATTCGCACCGGATCCGGGGTTCGAGGTCCAGGTGTCGGCCAGCAGCCAGCCCTGGCTAGGGAGCGCCACCGACGACGCCATCGCGGTCAGCTCGGCCTGGGTCGGCACCCGCCATCCGTCGAGGGTCTTGATGGTCGTATTCTCGCAAAACGCTTTTGCATCGGCCCAGTTCCTGAGGGTCGTGCTCGGTGGCATCCAGAGCATCCCGCCATGGCTGACATAGGCGGCCACGGTCACGGTGGTGCTGGTCGAGGTGGGGTTGTAGCTGCCCATCTTCCCCTGCTGCGCGGTGATCGTGCTGACACCAGGCGCGCGGGCGAACAGCGTCGTGCCGCTCACCTCGGCCACGGCCGGGTTGCTGCTGCTGAAGCTGAACGTTGCCGGACTCTTCGAGCTCGGCGCCTTCAGCTCGACCGTCTCGCCTTCCGCCATATTGATCGCGGGGAACTCGCCCAGCGGCACACCGCCTTCGCCGCCGCAGCCGGCCAACAAAGTCAGGGCAGCTGCAGCTGCGGGTACGAGGGAGCGAATGTGCGTGATCATGTTATTCATGCCAAAAAGAAATAGTGCTCCAGTATAAGCGTCTGGCTCAGGCGTTGGCAAAATTTTACGGCGGACGTGGCTTAGGAGCACCAGCGTGTGCCGCGAAATGCTCCGCACCAAGTCAAAAACCGCATACACTTATGCGAATTTCTTATTGTATAGACAAGCCTTATCAGTGCTACGCTCGCGCTCCTCGGGCGGCGCTGGCCGTGGTTCGTCTTTTCGCGCCAGTTCAAGACAAACCGCCTTGATCAGTCGTACCATGCTTTTTTTACCACGGCCCGGCGCCCTACCCGCGCTCTCTCATCCGTCGTCCCAGCGCCCACAAGGCGTTTATTTGGAGGCAACATGTCACGCAAGCAGCAACACGCGTCTCAAGCGGCAATCTTTTCCCTGATCGGCAACACACCGCTGGTGCAAGTCACCCGCATGGATACCGGTCCCTGCCAGCTGTTCCTGAAGCTGGAATCGCAAAACCCGGGCGGCTCGATCAAGGACCGCATCGGCCGCGCCATGATCGAGGCGGCCGAGGCTGACGGCAGCCTCCAACCCGGCGGCACCGTCGTGGAAGCCACGGCCGGCAACACCGGCCTGGGGCTGGCCCTGGTGGCGCGCATCAAGGGCTACCGCGTCGTGCTGGTCGTGCCCGACAAGATGGCCGCTGAAAAGGTGTTGCACCTGAAAGCCCTGGGCGCCGAAATCCACCTGACCCGCTCGGACGTGGGCAAGGGCCACCCCGAGTACTACCAGGACTACGCGGCGCGCCTGGCACGCGAGATTCCCGGCGCCTGGTTTGCCGACCAGTTCAACAACCCGGCCAACCCGCGCGCCCACGAAACCACCACCGGCCCGGAAATCTGGGAGCAGACCAGCCACGAGCTCGATGCCATCGTCGTCGGCGTCGGTTCATCCGGCACCCTGACCGGCCTGTCGAACTACTTCCAGCGTGTCCAGCCCGACCTCGAATTCGTGCTGGCCGACCCGAAAGGCTCGATCCTGGCCGACTACGTGAACACCGGCCACCTGGCCGACGAGGCCGGCTCCTGGGCGGTGGAAGGCATCGGCGAGGACTTCATTCCGGGCATCGCCGACCTGTCACGCGTGCGCAGCGCCTACACCATCACCGACGAGGAAAGCTTCGGCACCGCGCGCGCCCTGCTCCAGCATGAGGGCATCCTTGCAGGTTCCTCGACCGGCACGCTGCTGGCCGCCGCGCTGAAGTACTGCCGCGCCCAGACGACGCCGAAACGCGTCGTCACCTTTGTCTGCGACACCGGCACCCGCTATCTGACCAAGGTCTACAGCGACGGCTGGATGGTCGACCAGGGCCTCTTGCACCGTCCGAAAACCGGCGACCTGCGCGACCTGATCGGCCGCCGCTTCGACGCCGGCGAAGTCGTCACGGTCAGTCCGACCGATACCCTGCTGGTCGCCTTCAACCGCATGCGCTCGAGCGACCTGGCCCAGCTGCCGGTGATCGACAAGGGCCGCCTGGTGGGCATCATCGACGAGTCCGACCTGCTGCTGCACGTGACGAACGAGGCCGCGCGCTTCCAGACGCCGGTTTCCTCTACGATGACCTCGCAGCTGCAGACGCTGACGCCGGCCGCCAGCATGGCCCAGCTGCGCGATATCCTCGACCGCGGCCTGACCGCCGTGATCGCCGACGGCGACCGTTTCTACGGCCTGATCACCCGCTTCGACCTTCTCAACCATTTGCGCAGGACCCTATCGTGAGCTCTTCCGACAACAAACAACACATCGCCACCCGCGTCATCCACGGCGGCCAGGCACCGGATCCATCCACCGGCGCCGTGATGCCGCCGATCTTCGCCACCTCGACGTTTGTCCAGGAGAGCCCGGGCGTGCACAAGGGCCTGGACTACGGCCGCTCGCACAACCCGACGCGCTGGGCGCTGGAGCGCTGCGTCGCCGACATCGAAAGCGGCAGCGCGGCCTTCGCTTTTGCCTCGGGCCTGGCGGCGATTTCCGCCGTGCTCGAATTGCTGCCGGCCGGCTCGCACATCGTCGCCGGCGACGACATGTACGGCGGCACCTACCGCCTGTTCGAGCGTGTGCGCAGGGTCAGCGCCGGCCATACCTTCACCTACGTGAACCTGGCCGACCCGGAGGCGCTGGCCGCCGCCCTGACGCCCGAGACACGCCTGGTCTGGGTCGAGACCCCGACCAACCCGATGCTCAAACTCGCCGACCTTTCGGCGATCGCGCGCCTGTGCCGCGAGCGCGGCATCGTCACCGTCTGCGACAACACCTTCGCCAGCCCGATCAACCAGCGCCCCCTGGAACTGGGCATCGACATCGTGGTGCACTCGACCACGAAGTACATGAACGGGCACTCGGACGTGATCGGCGGCGTGGCCGTCGTCGGGCGCGAAGCGCACCAGGCCGAGCTGGCGGACAAGCTGGGCTTCATCCAGAACGCCGTGGGCGCGATCCAGGGGCCTTTCGACAGCTTCCTGGTGCTACGCGGGATCAAGACCCTGGCCCTGCGCGTCGAGCGCAGCAACGCGAATGCGCTGGCGCTGGCACAGTGGCTCGAGCGCGAGCCGAAGGTACGCAAGGTGTATTACCCGGGGCTGGAATCGCATCCCCAGCATGCGCTGGCGCGCCGGCAGATGAGCGGCTTCGGCGGCATCATCTCGATCGAGCTCGAAGGCGACCTGGCCGGCTCGCGGCGCTTCCTGGAAGCGTGCAAGGTATTCACGCTGGCCGAGAGCCTGGGCGGCGTCGAGAGCCTGATCGAGCATCCGGCATTGATGACGCATGCGACGATTCCGCCGGCACAGCGGGCGGAGCTGGGGATTGGCGACACCTTGATCCGCCTGTCGGTGGGGATCGAGCATGTCGAGGACCAGCGGGCGGATCTGCAGCGGGCGCTGGACGCGATGTGATGGTTTGAACGGGGCCATCCTGCGGCTCCGGTAATGGCGCGGCTATTCATGAGGCCAGACAGCGTGGGGTCATCGAGGCCAATGGCCTCGATGACGGGCCCACCCTACGAACTGTTCATGATGTCATACCGCGTGGGGTCATCGAGGCCAATGGCCTCGATGACGGGCCCACCCTACGAACCTCGCGACACGTAGGGTGGGCACTCCGTGCCCACGCTGTCTCACCATCCGAACATCGGCAGTGGGCACGAGTGCCCACCCTACGAACCTCGCGACACGTAGACAGCGTGGGCACGAGTGCCCACCCTACGAACCTCGCGATATGTAGGGTGGGCACTCCGTGCCCACGCTGTCTCACCATCCGAACATCGGCAGCCTTACCGGCACGCCACTTCAAGCAGCGTGCCTCCACTCTTACTCCCGCTTCAAGGCCGGAATCGCCGCCGGCTTCCACACCTTCACCGGCTGCTCCTTCAGCTTCTTCTCCAGCAGTTCGATCGCCACTTCCAGCTGGCGGTCGCGCCCGGCGAAGGTCTCGTGCGGCAGGTTGTCGACTTCCACGTCGGGCACCACGCCCACACCCTCGATCAGCCATTCGCCGTCGCTCGAGAACTGGCCGAACTCCGCCACCCGCGCCATGCCGTTGTCGCTCAGGCCATTGCCGTCGCTGAGCCACACGCCCGCGCCAGCCGTGCGCTTGCCGACCAGCGGGCCCAGTTTGAGCGCCTTGACGCCGGCCGCGAAGGTCTCGCCGTCCGAATAGGTCAGCTCGTCCACCAGCACGACCAGGTGGCCGCGGAAGGTGCCCTGCATGTTCGGCTGCGGCTGGCGGCCGTTCGAGGACCAGAAGGCCCAGGCGCGGCGCAGCAGCTTTTCGATGATCCAGCTGTCGATGTTGCCGCCGTTGTTGCGCCGTACGTCGATGACCAGGCCTTCCTTGTTCACGTTGGCGTAGAAGTCGCGCGCAAAGGCATTGATGTCGCGCGCGCCCATCGCACGCAGGTGCAGGTAGCCGATGCGGCCTTTCGACGCGGCGTCGGTCTGCTGCGCCCTGCCCTGTTCCCAGTCCGCATAACGCAGGCTCGCGTGACGCGCCATCGAGACCGGCGTGACGATGACGGCGCGCGGCTTGGCTTGTGCCTTCGCACCTTGGCGCTGCACCTGCAGCAGTACCTGCTTGTCGGCCGTGTCGAGCAGCAGGTCGGCGATGTCGCGTGCATCAAGCGCAGACTTGCCGTTGACTGCCGTGATGATGTCGCCCTCGTTCACATTCACGTCGGGTGCGGCCAGCGGACCCCGCTCGGCCGGCAGCTCCGGCTCGCTGCGGTACACGCGGTCGACGCGATAGCCCTCGGGCACCCTGGTCAGCACCGCGCCCAGGCTGGCCGGCGTGCCTTCGCTGGGCGCGCGGCGCAGGTCGCCCGGGCGGATCTGCGAGTGCAGCGCCCCGACTTCGCCCACCATCATGCCCAGCACGTCGTCGAGCTCCGCGCGGTCGGTGACACGCTCGACCAGCGGCGCGTAGCGGGTGCGCACGGCGTTCCAGTCGATACCGCGCATGCGCGCGTCGTAGAGGAAGTCGCGGTGCATGCGCCAGGCGTCGTTGAACATCTGCTTCCACTCCATGCGCGGGTTGGAGCTCACCGCCCAGTCGTCGATTTTCACCTTCGACCGCGACAGGTCGGCGGGTGCCTTGGCGCCGGCGTCGACGATCAGCATGTCGCCCGGCGTGCCCTTCGCCCAGGTGCGATAGAACACGTGCTTCTTGTCGTCGGTGAGGCCGAACTCGCGCACGTTGCCGACAAAGGTTTCCAGCTTTGGCGTGCTGCGGCTGATGGGCAGCGTCAGCAGGTTGCCCTTGCTGCCGTCGTCGTCGGCGTCCAGCAGGTACAGGCGCTTGTCGTCGACGGCCAGCCCGCGGTAATTGCCGGGGGCGACGGGGACTTCGTAGAGGCGTTCGCGCAGGCCCGCATACACGACGGCCGGCAGCGGCTTCTTCGCGGCCGCGCCGTCTTTTGCGCCGGCGGACGCGGTGGCATCCGCACCGCCCTTGGCGGCATGGGAAGCATCGGCGCTGCTACCGCCGCGCGCAGCGTCGGCAGGAGTCTCAGCAGGCTTGTCGCCCGGCTTGGCGGTCGATTTCTCGGCCGGCTTGTCGGTTGGCGTTTCTTCGGGTTTGGTCAGCTCGTCCTCGGGCTTGAAGGGGAAACGTCCGCCAGGCTGCAGCGCCAGCGCATACACGCCGACGCGCTTGTCGAACACGGGCCCCATGTTGCGGTCGCCCCAGGGCGAGGCGTTGCCGAGGTTGAAGTTGCGGGCCGAGAGGAAGTAGAGCCACTTGCCGTCGGGGGAGAATGCCGGGGAATTGGCCTCGTAGCGGTCGGTCGTGACGAAACTCATTTCCTTCGTCGCGAGATTGAACATGCCGATCTGGTTGCGCTGTTCGCTGCTGCCGACGCGGACAAAAGCCAGGTTGCGGCTGTCGGGCGACCACACGACCTGGTCGGGGCGTTCGAGGCCCACCTGGCCGGCGTCGTCGACGATGACATTGGTCTTTTTCGCCAGGTCGAGCAGCCAGGTACGGCCCTTCTTGTCGGTGTGGGCCAGCCATTTGCCGTCGGGCGACGGGTAGAGGTTGGCGCGGTGGCTGGCGCCATCCATCGTCAGGCGTTCGCCGGCGCCGGAGCCGTCGGCGGCATAGCGCCAGATCTCGTTCTCGCCGCTGGCGTCGACGATCGCGTACACCCATTTGTCGTCGTGGCTGAATACGGCACTGCGGGCTCTAGCGCCGTCCGGCACGGCGATCTCGACGCGCCGATAGCTGCCGGTGCCGGCAATCGTCACGCGGCCGCGCGCGGTCAGGACGATGCGCTCGGCCTTGTTGGCCAGCTCGATGCTGGTCAGCGCATCGAGCGGCGACTTCACGCGGCGCATGCGCGTCTGGTCGAAGTCCGACACCAGGCTTGCTTTGACGAGCGTGTCGGTGCCGCTGGCGATCTCCAGCACGTGCAGGTCGGCGCCGAGCCCGTAGACGATGCGGCCATCGGAGAGCGCCGCGCTGCGCACGTCCCATTCCTTGTGGCGCGTATGCTGGCGCCGGTCGCTGCCGTCCGGCTGCGACGACCAGATGTTGTCGGCACCGTCGGCGTCGCTGATGAAGTAGAGGCGGCCCTGCCACCACATCGCGTGACGGTTGTTGTTGCTGTCGCCCTTGAAGAGCGGCGTAGCCTCGCCGGGCGCCTTGCCGCCAGCTGCCAGGTCGAAGCGCCACAGCTGGGCATAGGCGCCGCCGCGGTAGGACTTCACGTTATCGTTGGTCATGGTCAGGCCCATGCGCGTGAAATAGACGGTGCGCCCTGCGTCGTCGAGCACCGCGTCGTTGGCGTCGGCCAGCGGCAGCACGCGCCGCGTCATCCTGACCGGGTCGAGCGCGGCGACCACGCGGTGCTTGGAGGGGCCAGTGGAATTTTCGGTGCTGACCAGGACTTCGCCTTGCGCCGTCCAGCCCAACACGGTCACGCCGCCGTTTTCAAAGGTGATGCGCTTGGGCAGGCCGCCTTCGAGCGGCATCACATAGGCTTCCTGGGCGCCCTCGTATGACGCCGCAAAGGCGACGAATTTGCCGTCGTGCGAGATGGCGGCGTGGGTCTCGGCATTCGGGTGCGTGGTCAGGCGCGTGGCCTTGCCGCCGGCCAGGGTCGTGCGCCAGAGGTCGCCCTCGGCGGTGAACACGACCGTGTCGCCGCGCAGGGCGGGATAGCGGAAATACGGATCGGCGGCGGTGGCCTGGGTGCCGACGAGCGCCAGCGACAGTGCGAGGATGGTGCGGGACAGGTTCATGTTCTCTGCGGCAAGGGTTGCTGAAGAGAATGAGTGTGCCACAGGGGTGGACGGCGTGGGCGTGCATACAGGCAAAAAATCCGGCGGCCGGTGCATCGCTGTCTCGAGCTGACATTGCGTCATCGACCATAGGGTGGGCGCGGCACGCTCTGGGTCCATGTCATCGGAAGGTGTTGTCAGCGTGGGCACGGGGCGCCCACCCTACGATAGCCGGCGCTGCAAGAAGGTGGCATCGCTGCCGTTCACAGGCGAAAAAAAACCGCGCCGAAGCGCGGTTTTCTGGATCAGCCGATCGATTACTCGATCTCGACCGTTTCGGCCGGGGCCGGCGGCGGCAGTGCGTCGCCTTCCGGGAACTCGAGGACGACGTCGTCCTTCTCGTTCATGTCGACGGTGACGCGGCCACCGTTCGTCAGGCGGCCGAACAGCAATTCGTCGGCCAGGGCTTTCCTGATCATGTCCTGGATCAGGCGCGACATCGGACGGGCACCCATCTGCGGATCGAAGCCCTTCGCGCCGAGGAACTTGCGCAGCTTCTCGGTGAAGATGGCTTCCACCTTCTTCTCGTGCAGCTGCTCTTCCAGCTGCATCAGGAACTTGTCCACGACGCGCAGGATGATTTCCTCGTCCAGCGCACGGAAGCTGATGATCGCGTCCAGGCGGTTGCGGAACTCCGGCGTGAACATGCGCTTGATGTCGGCCATCTCGTCGCCGGCAGCCTTCGAATCGACGAAGCCCACCGAACGCTTGGTCAGGCTCTCGGCACCCGCATTCGTGGTCATGATGATGATCACGTTGCGGAAGTCGGCCTTGCGTCCGTTGTTGTCGGTCAGCGTGCCGTGGTCCATCACCTGCAGCAGGATGTTGAAAATGTCCGGGTGGGCTTTTTCAATTTCGTCCAGCAGCAGCACCGCGTGCGGCTTCTTGGTGATGGCTTCGGTCAGCAAACCGCCCTGGTCGAAGCCGACATAACCCGGCGGCGCACCGATCAGGCGCGACACGGCGTGACGCTCCATGTACTCCGACATGTCGAAGCGGATCAGCTCGATGCCGAGGATGAAGGCCAGCTGCTTGGCCACTTCGGTCTTGCCGACACCGGTCGGACCGGAGAACAGGAAGGAGCCGATCGGTTTGTCCTGCTTGCCCAGGCCCGCACGCGCCATCTTGATCGCCGAAGCGAGTGCATCGATGGCCGGGTCCTGGCCGAAGACGACGTTGCGCAAATCGCGGTCGATCGTCTGCAGCTTGGAACGGTCGTCCTGGTTGACCGTTTGCGGGGGAATCCGCGCGATCTTGGCGATGATTTCCTCGATCTCGGTTTTGCCGATGGTCTTCTTCTGCTTCGACTTCGGCAGGATGCGCTGTGCCGCGCCCGCTTCGTCGATGACGTCGATCGCCTTGTCCGGCAGATGGCGGTCGTTGATGAAGCGCGCCGCCAGTTCGGCCGCGGTCGAGAGTGCCGACGACGAGTACTTCACGCCGTGGTGCTCTTCGAAGCGCGACTTCAGGCCACGCAGGATCTGCACGGTCTGCTCGACCGAGGGCTCGTTCACGTCCACCTTCTGGAAGCGGCGCGAGAGTGCATGGTCCTTCTCGAACACGCCGCGGAATTCCGTGAACGTGGTCGCGCCGATGCATTTCAGCTGGCCGTTGGCGAGCGCTGGTTTCAGCAGGTTCGATGCGTCGAGCGTACCGCCCGAAGCCGAACCGGCGCCGATGATGGTGTGGATCTCGTCGATGAACAGGATGCCGTTCGGCGTGTCCTTCAACTGCTTCAGGACGGCCTTCAGGCGCTGTTCGAAGTCGCCGCGGTATTTGGTACCGGCCAGCAGCGCACCCATGTCGAGCGAGAACACGACGGCGTTCTGCAGGATTTCGGGCACGTCTTCCTGGACGATGCGCCATGCCAGGCCTTCGGCAATCGCCGTCTTGCCGACACCGGCTTCACCGACCAGCAGCGGATTGTTCTTGCGGCGGCGGCAGAGGATCTGGATGACGCGATCGACTTCTTCCTCGCGGCCGATCAGCGGATCGATCTTGCCGTCGGCAGCGGCCTTGTTCAGGTTCTGCGTGAACTGGTCGAGCGGGCTCTCCTTCGTTGCGCCCTCGACCTGCGCCTCTTCCACGCCTTCCGACGCCTTCTGGCTGTCGATCTGCTGGTCCTTGCGCACGCCATGCGAAATGAAGTTCACCACGTCGAGACGGGTCACGCCCTGCTGGTGCAGGTAGTAAACGGCATGCGAGTCCTTCTCGCCGAAGATCGCGACGAGCACGTTGGCGCCCGTGACTTCCTTCTTGCCGTTCGACGCCGACTGCACGTGCATGATCGCGCGCTGGATCACACGCTGGAAGCCGAGCGTCGGCTGGGTGTCGACCTCGCCCGTGCCGGGCACGGTCGGCGTGTTATCGCCGATGAAATTGGTCAGGGTCTTGCGCAGGTCATCGATATTGACCGCGCATGCACGCAGGACTTCAGCGGCCGAGGGATTATCGAGGAGCGCAAGCAGCAGGTGCTCCACGGTAATGAACTCGTGCCGTGCCTGTCGGGCTTCGACAAAGGCCATGTGTAGGGATACTTCAAGTTCCTGCGCAATCATACTTCCTCCATCACGCACTGCAGGGGGTGACCCGCCTTGCGCGCATGCGTTAAGACAAACTCCACTTTGGTACACGCTATATCTTTGGAAAACACGCCGCACACGCCTTTACCATGACGGTGCACGGAAAGCATGATCTGCGTCGCCGTCTCGCGATCCTTGTTGAAGTACTCCTGAATGATCGCCACCACAAATTCCATCGGCGTGTAGTCATCATTCAGCAACGCCACCTGATACAGGGGCGGGGGTTTCACTGTCTGCCGCTCCAGCAGCTGTTCGGTATCGTGCTTGGTTGCCATGGGCGTATTCTAATGCGTTCAAGGATGATGCAAAGCGTAAACGTCAGCTCGGTACGATCTGCTCACTACGTTCAGCTTACTGCCCGCTCACTTCGATTCGCTTTCATCTTACTTGTTTTCCGTTGAATGCGCAGATGGCGCTCCGATTGCAGAAATCAAGAGCTTGTTTCGCATCGTCAGGCAAAACGCCAGCGACGAGTCCACGCGACAGGCCGGGCGGGTGTCTACGGGGCGTCGCGCACTCCTGCCAGGCGTTTCGCGAAGGGCTTTTACCCCCTTATGCAGGCAGTATGAAAAAATTAACAACAACTATGCTAAAGGGCTTGACTTACAACTTTAGTGCATCAACAATGCAACCATTGACTTGTACTTATGTACTTGTTGATAAGAAGTGAGCAGGCTGAGGAGGGGGCAAGAAGCTTCTTGCTTTTATGGCTCGTGTGATTAGTTTAAATTTGAAAGTTCTTTTATGGCAACTGGTACTGTTAAGTGGTTCAATGATTCCAAAGGCTTTGGCTTCATCACTCCAGATGACGGCGGTGAAGATTTGTTCGCGCACTTCTCCGCAATCAACATGAACGGTTTTAAGACCCTCAAAGAAGGTCAGAAAGTCCAATTCGAAGTCACGCAAGGCCCTAAAGGCAAGCAAGCTTCCAACATCCAGGGCATGTAATCCTCCCTGCGGAAGCAAGAAACCCCGCCAATAGCGGGGTTTTTTTTCGCCTGTGCCGCGCCGCCTGCCCCGCCTCAGCCTTGCCCGGGCCGCGTGCCCAGTTCTTTACTCAGCGCTTGCGCCTCTTCCAGCATGGCTTGCAGCTGCGCGTCGTCCACGTGCTGGTCTTCTTTAGCGGAAAGCAGCTGGTCGAAGCGATCGGCCAGTTGCCGTGCACGCTCACCCAACGGCGACGCGAGCGCCCCCCGATCCGGTGTACCGAGGCCACGTAACTGCTCGGGACTGAGTCCCGTGCGGTAGAACGCATACACAAAAGGGATAATACGTTCGTAATTGGGTGCTTTGCTCACGCTATTCTCCTGGCCTGGCTCAACTAAAACAGCCCCGGGTTCGTGCGAACGCGGGGCTGTTATCAAAAGGCTTGTCTGCTTATTGCATCTGCTCGATCATCACATCGCCAAAGCTCGAGCACGATACCTGGGTCGCGCCTTCCATCAGGCGCGCGAAGTCATAGGTGACGCGCTTGGACTGGATGGCTTTACCCATCGCCGAAATGATCAGGTCCGCAGCCTCGACCCATCCCATGTGGCGCAGCATCATCTCGGCCGACAGGATCAGCGAGCCCGGGTTGACGTAGTCCTTGCCGGCATATTTCGGCGCGGTGCCGTGGGTGGCCTCGAACATGGCGACCGAATCCGACATGTTGGCGCCCGGCGCGATGCCGATGCCGCCCACCTGCGCCGCCAGCGCGTCGGAGATGTAGTCGCCGTTCAGGTTCAGGGTGGCGATCACGCTGTACTCGGCCGGACGCAGCAGGATCTGCTGCAGGAAGGCGTCGGCGATCGAATCCTTGACGATGATGTCGCGCCCCGTCTTCGGATTCTTGAACTTGCACCATGGGCCGCCATCGATGAGCTCGGCGCCGAATTCCTTCTGGGCCAGCGCGTAGCCCCAGTCGCGGAAGCCGCCTTCGGTGTACTTCATGATATTGCCCTTGTGGACAATCGTGACCGATGGCTTGTCGTTGTCGATCGCGTACTGGATGGCCTTGCGCACCAGGCGCTCGGTGCCGTCGCGCGAGACCGGCTTGATGCCGATGCCCGAGGTCTCCGGGAAGCGGATCTTCTTGACGCCCATCTCTTTCGTCAGGAAGTCGATGACCTTCTTCACGCCCTCGGAATCGGCCGCCCATTCGATGCCGGCATAGATGTCTTCCGAGTTCTCGCGGAAGATCACCATGTCGGTCTTTTCCGGCTGTTTCAGCGGCGACGGCACGCCCGTGAAGTAGCGAACCGGGCGCAGGCAGACATACAGGTCGAGTTCCTGGCGCAGCGCGACGTTGAGCGAGCGGATGCCGCCGCCGACCGGCGTGGTCAGCGGACCCTTGATCGAAACCACATAGTCCTTCACCGCTTCCAGGGTTTCCGGCGGCAGCCAGACGTCCGGGCCGTACACATTGGTCGACTTCTCGCCGGCATAGATTTCCATCCAGCTGATCTTGCGGGCGCCGCCATAGGCCTTGGCCACCGCCGCGTCGACGACCTTCATCATCACCGGGGTGATGTCGATGCCGGTACCATCGCCTTCGATATAGGGGATGATCGGATGGTCCGGGACGGTCAGCGAGAAGTCGGCATTGACGGTGATTTTCTGGCCGTCGGCAGGAACCTTGATATGTTGGTACATGTGTTCTCCCAAGTGGTCGCATGGCCGGCGCCAGGGGCGGCGGAAAGCTGGCCTGCGATCTACATTACAATATGATGTTGGCTGCCTGTGGTGTGTCTTGTCTTTGTCTTGTATAAGACGCAAGTCGTATCTTGCATTATGCACCAGTCTCGTGCACCTTGCCATTGCAAGCCCCCGCACAGGCGGCCCCTATCGTTCGAGATTCACTTCATGCCGCTGATCCTCTTCAACAAGCCCTTCCAGGTCCTGTGCCAGTTCACGCCCCAGGAAGGCCGCGCCTCCCTCGCCGACTACCTCGCCATTCCCGGCATCTATCCCGCAGGACGGCTGGACGCCGACAGCGAGGGCCTGATGCTGCTCACCGACGACGGCAAGCTGCAGCACCAGATCGCGCATCCCGATCACAAGGAAGCCAAGACTTACCTGGTGCAGGTCGACGGGGTGGCCGATGCCGCCCTGCTCGCGCGCCTGCAGGCGCCGATCGACCTGGGCGACTTCGTCACCAAGCCCTGCCGCGCGGTGCGCATCGCCGAGCCCGAATGGCTGTGGCCGCGCAACCCGCCGATCCGCACGCGCCAGGACAAGCCGACGAGCTGGATCGCGATCACGCTGGAAGAGGGAAAGAACCGGCAGGTGCGGCGCATGACGGCGGCCGTCGGCCTGCCGACGCTGCGGCTGGTGCGGAGCAGTATCGGGCCGTTTTCCTTGCAGACGCATCCCTTGATGCCGGGGGAGTTCGTCGAGGTGCCGGCAAGCGCATTGAGGTAGGGTGGGCACTCCGTGCCCACGCGGATACGGCGTTCGTATTATTTGTTGGCGGTGAAGTATCGCCACGTAGCGTCGACAGAATTGCAGGCGTTTGCGAGCGACGTTTTGATGCTCGTGTCCGAGCGATATGCACCTGCCGCGTGGGCACGGAGTGCCCACCCTACAAAAAAAACCCGCCGGGCTTGCGCCGGGCGGGTTTTTTAACTTAACGACTGCGGATCGGCTTACGCTACCGATTCCAGCGCCGCGTTGAAGGTCGCGCTCGGACGCATGATGGCTTTCACCTTGGCCTCGTCGGCCTTGTAGTAGCCGCCGATGTCGGCCGGCTTGCCCTGCACTGCGAGCAGCTCGGCAACGATCTTCTGCTCGTTCTCCGCCAGCGATTTGGCCAGCGGCGCGAAGTGCGCTGCCAGTTCGGCGTCCTCGGCTTGCTGCGCCAGTTCCTGCGCCCAGTACATCGACAGGTAGAACTGGCTGCCGCGGTTGTCGAGTTCGCCGGTCTTCGGCGATGGCGACTTGCGGTTGTCGAGCAGCTTGCCGGTAGCGGCGTCGAGCGTCCTTGCCAGCACCTTGGCCTTGTTATTGCCGGTCTTGATGCCGAGGTCTTCCAGCGACACGGCCAAGGCCAGGAATTCGCCCAGCGAGTCCCAGCGCAGGTGGTTCTCTTCGGTCAGCTGCTGCACGTGTTTTGGCGCCGAGCCGCCGGCACCGGTCTCGTACATGCCGCCGCCGGCCATCAGCGGGACGATCGACAGCATCTTGGCGCTGGTGCCCAGTTCCAGGATCGGGAACAGGTCGGTCAGGTAGTCGCGCAGGATGTTGCCGGTGACCGAGATGGTGTCCAGGCCGCGCTTGACGCGCTCGAGCGTGTAACGCATCGCACGCACCTGCGACATGATCTGGATGTCCAGGCCGGTGGTGTCGTGGTCCTTCAGGTAAGTGCGCACCTTCTTGATCAGCTCATTCTCGTGCGGACGGTACGGGTCCAGCCAGAACACGGCCGGCATGCCCGAGTTGCGCGCGCGGGTCACGGCCAGCTTGACCCAGTCGCGGATCGGCGCGTCCTTGGTCTGGCACATGCGCCAGATGTCGCCGGCTTCCACGTTCTGGCTCATCAGGACTTCGCCGGTTGCCAGGTCGGTGATGTTGGCCACGCCATCTTCCGGGATCTCGAAGGTCTTGTCGTGCGAGCCGTATTCCTCGGCCTGCTGCGCCATCAGGCCCACGTTCGGGACCGTGCCCATGGTCTTCGGATCGAAGGCGCCGTGCCATTTGCAGAAGTTGATGATCTCCTGGTAGATACGGGCGAAGGTCGATTCGGGAATGACAGCCTTGACTTCCTTCAGGCGGCCGTTGGCATCGTACATCTTGCCGCCGGCACGGATCATCGCAGGCATCGACGCGTCGACGATCACGTCGTTCGGCGAATGGAAATTGGTGATGCCCTTGGTCGAGTCGACCATGGCCAGCGCCGGACGATGCTCCTGGCAGGCGTGCAGGTCGCGCTCGACTTCTTCGCGCTGCGAAGCCGGCAGGTCGGCGATCTTGCTGTACAGGTCGGCCATGCCGTTGTTGACGTTGATGCCGAGGCTGTCGAACAGGGCGCCGTGCTTCTCGAAGGCTTCCTTGTAGAACATGCGCACGCAGTGGCCGAAGACGATCGGGTGCGAGACCTTCATCATCGTCGCCTTCACGTGCAGCGAGAACAGCACACCCGTTTCCCTGGCATCGTTGATCTGCTGTTCGTAGAAGGCCAGCAGGGCCTTGCGGCTCATGAACATCGAATCGATGATCTCGCCGTCCAGCAGCGCGACCTTCGGCTTCAGGACGACCGTCTGGCCGCTCCTGGTGACCAGTTCCATCTTGACGTCGCGCGCGCGGTCGAGCGTCATCGACTTTTCGCCGTGATAGAAGTCGCCATGGGTCATGTGCGACACGTGGGTGCGCGAGGCCGGCGACCATTCGGCCATCGAGTGCGGGTTCTTGCGTGCGTATTCTTTCACGGCGCGCGGGGCGCGGCGGTCGGAGTTACCTTCGCGCAGGACCGGGTTGACCGAGGAGCCGATGCACTTGCCGTAGCGGGCCTTGATCGATTTTTCTTCTTCCGTCTTCGGATCGGCCGGGTAGTCGGGGATGTTGTAGCCCTTGCCCTGCAGTTCCTTGATCGCGGCAACCAGCTGGCCGACCGAGGCGCTGATGTTCGGCAGCTTGATGATGTTCGCGTCCGGCTCGAGCGTCTTCTTGCCCAGCTCGGCCAGCACGTCCGGCACACGCTGCTCAGGCGTCAGGTTTTCCGGGAAGGCGGCCAGGATACGGGCGGCAACCGAGATATCGGCCTGCTCGACCTTGATGCCGGCGGCTTTGGTGAAGGTGCTGACGACTGGCAGGAAGGCGTGGGTCGCCAGCAGCGGCGCCTCGTCGGTCAGGGTGTAGATGATGGTCGGATCACTGCTCATGCGCTATTTCCTCAGTTCTCGCGAAGCTGCCGCGAATATAAAACCTGCATTGGTCAACTTGATAAGTAGCCCCTGTCCACGCGCGCGGCCGGCACCAGGTCCGGACATACTACCCCACCGGGAGCATGATGGACAGGGCGCGACATCCTGCCGTGATGGGGCAGGCGCCGGCGCCTGGCGGCAGGGCTGGAACCCTCGCCGCGATGGAAGTCTTCTATAAGACATAAGATGGGCGTTTCACATTATGCACCAGTATTTTACTGTGCGCTATAGCTTTAGGGGCTAGAAGGATCGGCAATGCGGCCGGCATGGCGGGCGCGCGGCACAGGCGGAACGCGCTAGCATGGCGCACAGCGGTTTCACCTTCCCTTGATCCGACAGGAGCCACCATGAATGCTGTCCGCCAATCCGACGCTTCCGCCATCCCCGCCCTGCGCACGCTGGCCTGGGCCGGCTTCCTGCTCGGCTTTGGCATGGGCGGATTTTTTGACGGCATCCTGCTGCACCAGGTGCTGCAGTGGCACCATCTGCTGTCGCTGGTTCCGGGCGAGCCCTTCCGCGACATCAAGGTGCAGATCCTGGCCGACGGCCTCTTTCACGTCCTGATGTACCTGATTGCCGCGATCGGCCTGTGGAAGCTGTGGAAGGCACGCCGCGCCGCGGCCACGGGCGACCGCCTGCTGCTGGCCAGCGCCGCCTTCGGCTTCGGCGTCTGGAACATCGTCGACGCGGTACTGTTCCACTGGGTGCTGCGCATCCACCACATTCGCCTCGACGTCAATCCCCTCCTCTGGGACTTGCTCTGGTTCGTGGTGTTCGGGCTGGCTTTCGTCGCCCTGACCTGGTGGCTCAACCGGGGTGAAGGCCCGGTCGGCGGGGGCAAGAGCGCCGCCGCGCTGGTGCTGGCAGTGCTGGTCGGCGGGCCGGTCGCGGCCCTGCCGCCCCGGGATACCGATACGGTCATGGTGTTCTTCAAGCCAGGCACGACGCCGAACCAGGTGTTCGCCGGCATCGAGGCGGTCGATGGTCGCATCCTGTGGGCCGCACCCACCGGCGACGTCTGGGCGCTCGACGTGCGCGACAAGGCAAAGACCGCCCTGCTCTACCGGCATGGCGCGTTTTTGGTCAGCAATTCGGCGCTGGCGCTCGGGTGCGTGAAGTGGACGTCGGCGAAGCTGTAGGGTGGGCACTCGCGCCCACGCAGTCCCATCCGACGATCAGAGGCACAGTAATAGAACCGTAGCGTGGACACAGGTGCCGCCCTACGCCCTACGTCGATCTCGCGACACTCAAAAAGCGGGCGGCGGAGCAAAAACACGCCCCACAAGCGGAAAAACCCGCCAGGACCGAAGTCGGGCGGGTCTTTCTTCCACTGTACTGCCTGCGCGGCGCATCGCCGCGCGCCAACCGGTTGTTAGGCCGACAGGGCTTTCAGGGCAGCAGCCAGGCGGCTCTTGTGGCGAGCGGCCTTGTTCTTGTGGATGATCTTTTTGTCGGCGATGCTGTCGATGGTCGACACGGACGACTGGAAGATGCTGGTCGCAGCGGCTTTGTCGCCAGCCTGGATGGCTTTGCGGACAGCCTTGATTGCGGTGCGCAGGGTCGAACGCTGAGCGCTGTTGTGTGCGTTTTGCTTAACTGCTTGACGAGCGCGTTTGCGCGCTTGTGCGGTATTTGCCATGGAATTTCCTAAATCGGGGTCAAGTTGCGTTTGCAAACATTAGCGAGTCAAACTGGCCCATTCCAGTGCCTGCCAAACATAAGTGTCTGCTAACAGAATTCAGTACAGCCCACGATTATAGCGAAGGAATCCCTTCCGAGCAATTCATTCTTCACACTTCCGGCAAGAGAAGCGGCGGAGCGGTTGTTGCACAGCTATAATCTCGCCCCATGAATCTGCTCAAGACCCTCGCTGCCATCTCCAGCATGACCATGGTGTCCCGCGTGACGGGCCTGTTGCGCGAAAGCCTGTTCGCCGCCGCCTTCGGCGCCTCGAACTTCACCGACGCCTTCAACATCGCCTTCCGCTTGCCGAACCTGCTGCGCCGCCTGTTCGCCGAGGGCGCCTTCTCGCAGGCTTTCGTACCGATCATCACCGAGTACAAGACGAAACACGGCCAGCAGGCGACCAAGACCCTGGTCGACCATGTGGCGACCGTGCTGATCTGGGCAACCGTTCTGACCAGCATTGCCGGCATCATCGCGGCACCGGTGCTGATCTACTGGATCGGCGGCGGCCTGCAGCGCGAACCGGCCGCCTTCGATGCCGCGGTCGTCATGACGCGCATGATGTTTCCCTACATCGCCTGCATGGCCTTCGTTGCCCTGTCCAGCGGTGTGCTCAACACCTGGCGCCAGTTCAAGATTCCCGCCATCACCCCCGTCCTGCTGAACCTGTCCTTCATCTTCGCCGCCGTGGTCATGGCCGACTGGTTCGCGCAGCCGATCTATGCAATGGCCGTGGGCGTGTGTATCGGCGGCGTGTTGCAGGTGGCGCTGCAGCTTCCCTCGCTGTTGAAGATCGGCATGCTCCCGCGCCTGGCCATCAACCCGCTGGTCGGCCTGCGCGATGCCGGCGTGCACCGCATGCTGGCCAAGATGGGACCGGCCGTCTTCTCGGTGGCGGCGGCCCAGATCAGCCTCCTGATCAACACCACGATCGCGGCCGGACTGGCAGCGGGCGCCGTGTCGGCACTGCAGTACGCCGACCGGTTGATGGAATTGCCGACGGCCCTGCTCGGCGTGGCCCTGGGGACGATCCTGTTGCCCGGCCTGGCCAAGGCCAATACCGAAGGCGATACCCGCGAATACTCGTCGCTGCTGGACTGGGGCCTGCGCCTGACCTTCCTGCTGTCCCTGCCGGCAGCCGTCGGCCTGGCCACACTGGCCGAGCCGATGATCGCCACCCTGTTCCATTACGGCGCTTTTGATAACGCCGACGTGATCGCCTCCTCGCTGCCGCTGATGGCCTACAGCGCCGGCCTGCTCGGCTTCATTCTCGTCAAGACGCTGGCGCCGGCCTTCTTTGCACGCCAGGACGTACGCACGCCGGTGCGCATCGCCGTGGGCGTGCTGGTCGTCACGCAGCTGTTGAACCTGGTCTTCGTACCGCTCCTGGGCGTGGCCGGACTGGCCCTGTCGATCGGGGTGGGCGCCTGCATCAACGCGGCCCTGCTGTTCACCGGCCTGCGCAAGCGCGGGATCTACCAGCCGGAGCCCGGCTGGGGAAGTTTCGTCCTCAAGCTCGTCATTGCCGTGGCGGTGATGGGCACGGTGGCCTGGTTCGGCCAGGCGCAGCTCGACTGGATCGGCATGCGTGCCCACCCGCTCATGCGCGCCATGGCCCTGCTGGCCATCGTCACCGCCAGCGCGGTGAGCTATTTCGGCGTGCTCGGCGCCCCTGGGCTTCCGCCCGCGCGACTTCAAGCGCCGCGCCAAGTAATCACCGTCCGGACTCGGTGCGTCCGGTCTGCGGTGGCGGTTCCGGGGCGTAACGGGTTCAGGCTCGGGCTCGGGTTCGGGCTCCGGTGGCGGTTCCGGCGGCCTTTCGCGCGGGGGCTCGACAGGCTCAGTGGCCGGCGGTTCGGCCGGTTCGGGTGGCGCCGGCGTGGCGGGAGGCGGCGGAACCGTCGGCGGCGTGCCGGGCTGGCCCGGCTGCCCCGGCTTTCCCGGCTGTCCGGGCTGCCATCCTGCGACCGGCGCCGCGCTCGACACGCTTTGCCCGGCAGCTGTGAACTTCCAGTCCGACAGGTGTTCCTTGTTCTCGAAGTTCTGGAAGCGCGCGTCGAAATTCCCGATCTTCAGCGGGCGGGCCTGCGACAGGCTGTAGACCGCCAGCACGCCGACCCCGCCTGTGCCCCCGCTGCCCGGTAGACCACGCCCCATTCGCTGCGGCCCGTGACCGGGTCGACAAAGATCTTGCGCAGGTGGCGCCGCACGCCCGGGAAGCGCGGGTCCTTCAGTAAATCCTGCAGGGTCGGCGGCGCCGTCGGGAAGCCGCGCGGCGTGGCCGCGGCATAGCTGCGCAGCGCAGCGCTTCGCCATAGGCCGCGCCGATCTCGAGCAGTTCGGCTTCGGCGGCGGCGCGCCGCAGCAGGCTGTCCACCTTCAGCGTCGCCGCGCCCACAGGGCCAGGATGGCAACGAAGACGATCAGGCCGACATAGGTGAAGCCGGCTTCGCCCCCCTGCGTGCGCGCCACTACCATTGCGCGTAGGGACGGCCGTTACGCCCGTTGCCCTGCGCGCCGCTGTGGATGTCGACCACGGCGCCGGGCGTGCTGTCGTCCTCGGGCGGGACGATCGTCCAGGTGGTATCGCTCTCGGTGATCGGATCGACCGGCAAGCGTGGCAGGTATTTTTTCTCCACCAGCTGCTCCAGCGAGTCCGGATAGCGCCCGGTATCGGAATGGAACTGGTCGATCACCGCGCGCACGCTCCTCAGGTTATCCATCAGGATGGTTTCCTTCGCCCCGTCCACGCTGGGGAAGAAGCGCGGCACGGCCAAGGTGAGCAGCAGCGCGACGATGGCCAGCACCACCAGCAGCTCGATCAGGGTAAAGCCACGGAGTCTCCTGGTCATGCTCACCACCGCCTGTAGGGAATGCCGTTCAGGCCGACGCGCGTGGAGGTCGAATATACGTCGTAGACGTCGTCGCCCTCCTTCGGCTCCTCGGCTTCGCTGGCATAGCTGCGCTTGCCCCAGGTCTGGGCGTCGGCCAGCGTGGGATCGGGATTGAAGGGGTCGCGCGGCAGGCGGCGCAAGAAGAAGATTTTCGCCGGCTTCGGACTGCGCTGGTCAAGCACGCCCTCGACCAGCAATTCGAGCCGCTCCGGGTAACCACTGGCGCCCACCGCCTTTTTCACGCGGCCCTCGTCGCTGGCGCGTTTATAGGCGTCGAGCGCGCCGCGGATCTCGCGCAGCGACTGGCGCAGCGCGGCCTCGTTGCGGCGCTGGACCACGGTCTGGCCGACCGGGATCACGAGCGTCGCCAGCAGCGCCAGGATCGCCAGCGTGACAAGGAGTTCAATCAGCGTGAAGCCGCAACTGCGCGTCGGCTCACGACTGAATACGGCCAGTTTCATTGCGTCGGCGGCTGCTGCGTGGGTGAGGCCGGCGGCAAAGGCTGCGTGGCCGGCGCCGGTACCGGCGTCACCTGCGCACCCGAGGGCGCAGTGTAGGGTGCCGGCGGCGGCGTCGTGCCGATCGGCTGCGACAGGGGAACGCCGGTCACCTGCGGCGGCACGCCGGGCGGCGTGGCCGGCTGGCCCAGCGGCGGAGCGATCGGCATCGCGGCCGGACGCGCGCCAGGCTGCACTGTCGGCAGGCGCACCGCGGTATCGGGACGGCGGCGGAAGCTGGCCTCCGTTCCTGCTGAAAATTCGGACGCGCCGGCCGGCGGGCGCTGGATCGTGCGTACCAGGTGCGGCGTGATCGACAGGACGATCTCGGTCTTGTCGTTGGCGTCACGCGTGCTGCCGAACAGGCGGCCCAGGATGGGCAGGTTGCCCATGCCCGGCACCTTGCTGCCGCTGCTGCGGTCCTCGCTGTTGATCAGGCCCGCGAGCACCTGGTTCTCGCCATCCTTCAGCTGCAGCATGGTCTGCGCCGAGCGGGTGCCGATGCGGTAGGCCACAGCGCCCCTCCCGGTCGTGACGGTGTCGACCAGGTTGCTCACTTCGAGCGAGATGCGGATACCGACTTCGTTGTTCAGGTAAATGGTCGGCTCGACGTTGAGCGTCAGGCCCACGTCGACGTAGTTGATCGACTCGGTCAGGACATTGTTCAGGCCACCGCCGCCAGTGGAGTAGTTCGCGGTAATGTTCGGCACCTTGTCGCCGATGACGACTTTCGCCTTTTCCCGGTTGCGCACGCGGATGCGCGGATTGGCCAGCGTGTTCGAATCGGAGTCGGTCTTGTTGGCGTTGACGGTGGCGCTCACGCCCGACACGCCGATCACGCTGCTGCTCAGTCCCCGCAGCTCGTCGATCGACAAGGGCGCGCCATTGCCACCGATGAGGGGCGCGAAGCCCAGGCTCTGCGGCCATGCCACGCCCAGGTCCATGATGCGCGAGCGCTTGATCTCGAGCACCTCGACGTCGAGCATGACTTCCGGCTCGGGCACGTCCTGCAGGGCCACCAGCTGGGTGGCCAGCTTGATTGCCTCCGGGCTGTCGCGCAGGATCACGAGGTTGAGTTTTTCGTCGACCACGACGTCGCGCGATTTCAGGATCGTCTTGAAGGTGTTGGCGATGCTCTTGGCATCGGCATTGGCCAGGTAAAACGTCTTGACCGTCAGCTCCTGGTATTCCTTCAGCTTGGCCGCGCTGTTCGGGAAGATCAGGATGGTGTTGCCGTCCATGACCTGGCGCTCGAGCTGGTTCGTCACCAGCAGGAAGTGCACTGCCGCTTCCACGGTGCTGTTCTTCAGGAAGATCGAGGTGCGTCCGTCCGAGCGCACGTCCTTGTCGAAGACGAAGTTCAGGCCCGAATGGCGCGCGATGATCTCGAACACCTGGCGCAGCGGCGCCTCGCGGAACTCCAGGCTGATCGGCTTGCGGAAGGCCGCGGCCAGCGCCGTGTCGGCGGTCGGTACGGCCTCTTTCTCGTCGAGTTCGGCCAGCAGCAGGCGCGCCGCTTCGTGGCCCGGACGCTCGGTGAGGATGTCGGCCAGCTTGCGGCGTGCCGCCGCGATGTCCTTCTTCTCGATATCGGCACGCGCCGCTTCCAGCCAGGCGGCATGGCGGCGGTCGGCCTCGAGCTGGCGCATGCCGGCGCGGCCGCGCTCGTTGGCCGGATCGACCGCCAGCACCTGCTCGTAGGCGGCGCGCGCGGCATCGGCGCGGCCCGCCGCCAGCTCGCGCTCGGCCTGCTCGATGAAGCGCGTGGTGGTGGCATCGCGCGCGCAGCAGGGCGGCGCGGTAGAGCGGATTGGCGGGATCGGCCTCCACCGCCTCGCGGTACTTGGCCAGCCCTGCCCCCACCCTCCTGGCGCGCGACCAGCGCGTTGCCCTCGTGGTAGGCGCGCTGCGCGGTACAGCCGGCCAGCAGCGTAGCGGCCAGCACAGCAGCAAAGACGCGCATGCGGGAACGGTTCATTACTCGAATACTCCAATGTTGAGCTGCTGGACCTGGTTCAGCGGCAGATAAGTCAGGGTCATCATGGGCGGCGCGATGCGATCGACGCGCCAGGCCCCTTCGATCACGCCGCCTTCATGGGCGATGTGGGTGCGGTCGCCGCTGGCCAGGTAGACTTCCCAGACACCGTCCTCGAGCGCCTTGCCGATCACGGTAAAGGGGAGCGGCGGCGCGCTGGGCGGCGGGGGTGGCGCCGGTTTCGGTGGCGGTGGCGGCGGCGGTGTCCAGTCCTGGCGGCCGAACGGGTCGCGGCTGCCGGCCTTCAGACCGACCCTGGCGTCGCCGATCAGGACCTCGCGCGGCAGCAGGCGGGCGATCGCGGGTGCGGGTTTGGCTTCCTGCGTGGACGCACGCGCCGGCGTGGATGGCGCCTGCGCGGCGGCCGGGGCGCGCTCGACGGCTTCGGCCACCTCGCTCTCGGGCGTGCGGTCGCCAAAGGCGGCCAGCGCCGCCGCCAGCACCGGGCCACGCCCAGCACGACGTGGCGCGGCTTGATGGAAGCGCGCTTCATGGCGCCCCTCGCGTGTCTTGCAGGTAGAGGGTCAGGCGCAGGCGCGCTTCGACTGTCGGCTCGCCGATGGCCTCGCGCCGGAAGCTGACCTCGTCGAGCGAGGCGAAGGGAATGGCCCGCAGCGCCAGCAGCGCGAACTGCCAGACCTGGGCATAGCTCCCTTTCACCGGCAGGCTGACTTGGTAGGTGGCAAGACGCGCGTTGCGGTCGTAGCCGCTCTTGTACTCGCCCTGGCGGAGTAGCAGCCCGCTTTTCGCGGCAAGGTCGAACAGGGTCTTCAACTCGCGCTCGAGGTGGCGCGGGTTGCCCAGCGCGGCCTGGAACAGCGCCAGGTTGGCGGCGGCGTTGTCGACGACAGGCGCGTGCGCCGCGACCGTTGGCGGGCGACGTGCGATGTCCGCCGCTTCGGCGCGCTCCCGTTCCAGTTTGTCGCGCGCCGGCAGTACCCAGGCCAGCAGCGCCAGCGCCGCCGCGCACAGCAGCACGGCCGCCAGTAGCAGCGCACTGGTGGCACGCAGCGCCAGGCGCATGCGCAGGAGCGCGTTACCCCCTTGCGGCATCATGGGGTCCCCCACTCGGCATCGACCTGGAAGCGCACGGGCCGGTTCGGGTCCTGCTCCTGCACTTCATGGCGCGCCAAGGTGACTGCGCCGAACCATTCCTCGCGTCCCAGCGCCGCCACGTAGGCCAGCATGTCGTCGCTGCTGCGTGCTTCCGCCGTGATGCGCAGCACGCGCTTTTTCGCGTCCGGTTCCAGCGCCAGCAGCGCCACGTTCGCGGGTGTTGCACTGCGCACGGCATCGTGCAGGGCGCGCCAGGGCAGGTTCAGCTGCATGATGGCCGCGTTGACGGCGACGGCCTGCTGGGCACCGACCGGCGCCGCGCGGGTGGCCAGCGGCGGCACCGCCGCCTGCACCTGCGAGGCCGCGGCGCGGTCGCGAATCGCTGCCCACTGGGCATCGACCTCCTCGCGCGCCTCGCGGTAATCCAGCACCTGCACCAGCGCGGTCAGGCACAGCGCGGCAGCACCAAGCGCGGTCACCCAGGCCCAGGCCGGCGCAAGGTACAGCGTGCGGCGCAGGCTGGGCGGTGCGAAATCCAGGCGCACGCGCTTCATGCGGCGCTCCCGGTACAGGCCAGGCGCACGATGCCGGAATGGCCTTTGGTGTCATCGCTCTCGCCGCCCAGCAGCGTGCAGGCGAACTTCAGCTTGTCGTCGCTGCCGCCCCAGGCGCGCGGCGCCGGCCCGCATACCTGCAGCAGTTCCGGCTGCGCCACGCCCACGCGCAGCGCCTCGCGCGCGACCAGGCTGGCGAGCCAGTCGCGGCCGGCGCCAGGGGGCACCACGGTGCTGCGCAGGGCAGCCAGGCGCGGGCCCTCGTAGGCCGCGATGCTCAGCACCTGCCCATGCACCAGGCCGAACCAGGCACCGGGACGGCGCGCACGGCGCCAGGCATTCATCGCCGCGACGAATTGAGGCACGACTTGCATCAGGTGGCAGCGGGATTCGCGCGACCATTCGCGCAGCGTCGCGAGCAAGCCGTCCTGCAGCGCGGCAGCCAGGAAGGGCTGCCCCGCCTGCCAGTCGGCGGCGATCGTCCAGCCGCCTGGGGGCGCCGAACAGCGACTGATAGCGCATCGCGCAGGCGGCGTCCAGGTCGGCGGGACTCGCGGCCGCAGGCGGCGGCGCCACCTGCCACATGCGCGCCAGTTCGTCGGCCACTACCACGCTCACCGGCCAGTGCGCCAGCGGTGCGACCTCCCCCAGCTGGCGCAGGCCGCGCAGCAGTTCGGCGGCGTCGTTCGCATCGGCGATACGGGCTTCAGCCAGCACGGTGCTGGCCGCGCCGAACAGGCGGCTGTGGCGCACGAGTGCCAGGCTGTCGTGGTCGACGCCGAGGCGCAGGCTTTGTCCGGGCAGTCTAGGCATGCTGGGTCACCCGTTTGATTTCCTCGAGCGTGGTCGCGCCGCGCTTGACCAGATCGAGCGCGGCCAGGCGCAGGCTGCGGGTGCCGTTCGCGTGGGCGGCGGCCTTGATGCGGCGGATCGGCTGCTTGTCGACGATCAGCTCGCGGATCTCGTCGTTCAGGGTCAATATCTCGGCGATCGAGCGGCGGCCGCGATAGCCGGTGCCGCGGCAATCGCCGCAGCCCTTGCCGCGCATGAAGAGGTAGTCCGCGACCTCCATGCGCTCGAGCCGCACCGAGGCCAGTTCCGCCTCGCTCGGGTCGTACTGCGTGGCGCAGTGCGGGCAGTTCATGCGGATCAGGCGCTGGGCCCAGATGCCGTTCAGGGCCGACACGAAGGCGTACGGGTCGATGCCCATGTGGGTGAAGCGGCCGAACACGTCGAACACGTTGTTGGCGTGGACGGTCGTCAGGACCAGGTGGCCGGTCAGCGCCGATTGCACCGCGATTTCCGCCGTTTCGCGGTCGCGGATCTCGCCGACCATGATCTTGTCCGGGTCATGGCGCAGGATCGAACGCAGGCCTTTCGCGAACGTCAGTCCCTTCTTCTCGTTGACCGGGATCTGCAGGATGCCCGGCAGCTGGTACTCGACCGGGTCCTCGATGGTGATGATCTTTTCGCGGCCGTTGTGGATTTCGGTCAGCGCCGCGTATAGCGTGGTGGTCTTGCCCGAGCCGGTCGGCCCTGTCACCAGCAGCATGCCATAGGCTTCCTGGGCCAGGGCGCGCAGGGTCGCCAGCGAGGGCGCGTCAAAGCCCAGCGCTTCCAGCGTCAGCGCGCCATAGGCTTCGACCATGGCGCGTTTGTCGAGGATACGGATGACCGCATCCTCGCCATGAATGCTGGGCATGATCGAGACGCGCAGGTCGATGTCGCGTCCGTTCGACTCGACCCGGAAACTGCCGTCCTGCGGGATGCGGCGCTCGGCGATGTCGAGTTCGGCCAGCACCTTCAGGCGCGAGATGATGTGTTCGGCCAGCTCGATGCCGCCGACCGTGGTCGCATGGTCGAGCACCCCGTCGACGCGGTATTTCACAGCCAGGCCGCCGGCGGTGCTCTCCAGGTGGATGTCGGACGCGCCGGCTTTCAGGGCATCGTAGAGCGTGGAGTTGACCAGCTTGACGGCCGGGCTGCCCGCTTCCGACACCGAGGCGAACGAGAGCACGGCGGCGGTCTTGCCGTCGCGCCGTCCATCCCCGCTGCTGGGGACGATGCTGTCGACTGCGCGCGCCGAGGCTTCCTGGCGCGACAGATAGGCCTGGATGTCGGAGGCGAGCGCCAGGCGCAGGTGCAGTGGCGCGCGTGCGCTGGCGCCGGCACGGTTCGACAGCCAGGTCTGCTGGTCCAGGTCGAACGGATCGGCGATCACGCCGGTGAGTTCGCGGTTCGGACCGCGCAGCAGCACGCAGTGACGCGCCAGTGCCTGCGCCAAGGGCAGCAGGTCGAAAGCCGGCTCCTGGCTCAGCATCTCGGTGGTTTCCATGACCGAGAGTCCAAAGGCTCGGCCAGGGCGCCGACGAGCTGGCGCGGATCGAGGCCGGTCAGCGCCTCGAGTTCGGCCACGAGCGGGCGCTGTGACTGGCGGCTTTGCAGGCGCGCACGCGCCAGCAGGTCCGGAGCGAGGATGGACGCACTCACGACATGTCTACCGCCAGGTCGAAGATCGGCATGTACAGCAGCACCACGATGGCGCCCACCACCAGGCCGATGGCCGCCATCAACAGCGGCTCGAAGGTGCGCGTGAAGCGGTCGATCCAGCGGCTGATTTCGCCGTCGTAGAAGGCGGCCGATTGCGTGAGCATCGGGCCCATGTCGCCGGTGCGTTCGCCCACGCGCAGCATGCGCAGCGAGATCGGCGTGGTCAGGCCATGTGCTTCGAAGGCGTCCGACAGTGGGCGGCCCGATTCGATGGCGAGGCGCGCGTTCGTCAGCGCCGCGCGCAGCGAGCCTGACACCATCGGCCCCACCGTCTCGATGGCGCCGACGATGGTGATGCCGGCCTCAAGCAGCATGCCGAGCGTCAGGTAGAGGCGCGAGAGTTCATAGATGCGGGCACGCTCGCCGATACCGGGCAGGCGCGCCAGCAGGCGCGTGATGCCACCGCTACGCAGCATGCGGCGTACGCCCAGCACCGCAGCCGCTACCGCAGTGCCCAGCGTCAGCAGGACGGCCGTGCCGTGGCTGGCCGCGAACTGGCCCCACTCGAGCAGCAATTGGCTCATCCACGGCAGGTTGCGCCCGGCACCCTGGTAGACCTCGGCAAAGCGCGGCACCACATAGCCGATCAGGAAAGTCGACACGCCGCCGCCCACGCACAGCAGGATGACCGGGTAGATCGAGGCGCTGACGATTTTCGCGCGCACGGTATCGATGCGCTGCTGGTAGTCGATATAGCGGGAGAGCGCCCGCGGCAGGTCGCTGGTGCCTTCGGCGGCGCGCACGATGCCGACATACAGCGGCGGGAACAATTGCGGCTGGCTTGCCAGCACGCTGGAAAAGCGCTTGCCTTCGCGCAGGCCGGCGAGCAGGCGCTCGAGCACGGCGCGCGCGGCGGGATTGGCTTCCTTCTCCAGCAGCGCTTCCAGGCCTTCGACGATGCCCAGGCCCGCATTCAGGAGGGCCAGCAATTCCTGGGAAAACAGGACGAGCGAGAGCTTCGGGCCGCGCGTGCGCGCTACCGCTCCGCCGGCCGGCGCGATGTCGCTGACGAAGAGGCCTTGCGCCTCGATTTGCCGGCGCGCGTCGGTTTCATCGAGCGCATCGACCACGAGGCTGGAGATCGAGAGGTCGGGCGCAAGGGTGCGTACTGCGAACTGCATGAAGACGTGCCCGGATGTGTGGTGAAGAAGGAAAGGGAACGGAAATCAGAGCGAGGAAATGTCGGCGTTGTCGCCGCTGCCGCCAGGCTGGCCGTCGCGGCCGAGCGAGATGATTTCGTATTCTCCCTTGGCAGCGGGCGAACGGTATTGATACGGATGGCCCCAGGGGTCTTGCGGCACGCCCTTCTTCAGGTAGGGACCGTTCCACTTGGCGCCGGCACTGGCGGGCGCCGCCATCAGGGCATTCAGGCCCTCTTCCCCCGTCGGATAACGGCCGACGTCGAGGCGGTAGGTGTCGAGCGACTTCTCGAAAGCGTCGATTTGCGCCCTGGCGATCGTCACTTCCGACTTGCCGAGCTGGGAAAAATACTTGGGACCAACGTAGGCGGCGAGCAGGCCGATGATGACGATCACGACCAGCAATTCGAGCAGCGTAAAACCTTGTTTCAGTCCGCGACGCGGTCCGGCGAGTGGTGCTTGCGACATCCAGATGACTCCTGATTCGGCCAGGCGGCCGCGTCCCAGCAGAGTACCATGGGGTTATCCATGAGGCAACGCCAAACCGGCCGAAGTTGCGCCGCTTGCACACCCTTGCACACCCCGTGCCGGCGGCATGGGGATCCCCCGAACCAGCACCCCGCGGTCTGCTTACCGCGGCGCCGTGGCGTCAACCGCCTGGCAGGTGCCGGCGCGGCAGGCCACGCCCGGCGGAGCCACCACCATGCAGTTCGAGATCATGTTCGAACGCTTGTTGCTGGCGTGCTGCTCGTCGCGGTAGCGGTCGGCCAGCGCCTGCAGTTCGGCGCCGTTCGTCTGCGCGCTCGACCAGGGGCAGGTAGCTGGCCGGGCCGCCACAGGCCTTGGCGCCGATCGGGATGACTGGCACTGGCTGTCGCTGCTGCATGCGGCCGTGCCTATTTTCGCCCTGGATCTGGGCCAGCAAGTCGGACTTCGCCCCAGGCGCACCGGCAGGCATGGCCACGGCATTGGCGGCAGTGGCGGCATTGGCGGCAGTGGCCGGCTCAGAGGCAGGCCCCGTGCTTGAGGCGGACGCCGGATCGTCTGCCCGGGTACTGCAGGCAGACAAGGCCAGTAGTAGGAGAATGGCAAGTTTTTTCATGTGCTCATCATACGCTCCCGCGTTGTCGGGTCAAGCGTGCACGCAGTATTCATGCGCCGCACATGAACGTGGTTTTTGAACGCGACAGGAGTGTAGCGTCCATGCGACGGCCATCGAAAATGATTCCTAATCGCACTTTTTGTTTCCTGTAGGATATTTCCCACAATCAGCATTCATCTTCGCCTATCTGTATGCTATCTCGCGTTCAATATCTTTCTTCTTCGGCCAACGGCAGAAAGTTATTGACCCAAGGAAAAAATTCCTAGCTACAATAGATCCATCACTGACGAGCCCGTCTCAACGCCATCATGCATACCCATATCCTCCGCTCCCTGCTCTCCCTTACCGCCCTTGCCTGCGCCCTGAGCGCCTGCGGCGGCACCGATGCCACCGGCATGAATGCCCCTGTCCAGAGCGCCGCGGCGACCCATGTGGTCGACATCTCGGTCGACCCGGCGTCGGTCGGCAAGACCCCGCTGCCCGACTGCGCCGACCAGGCCCTGCGCCGGCCTGCGCATCATCGACGGCAACGCCGAAGCCTATCGCCTCGATGCGATGCGCCGCGCCGGCAGCTGATTCCGCTCTTCCATGAAAAAGCACACCGGACGCGAGTCCGGTGTGCTTCTCCTGAAGCGGCCAGCGCGCGCGATCAGCGCTTGCGGCGCTGGCGAGCGGTCCAGGCCATCAATGCCAGTCCCAGCGCCAGCTGGGCCATGCCCGCCGGTTCCGGCACCTCGGCCACGCGTACCAGCGAGGCGTCGAGTGCGATCAGGTCGGGCTGGCCCGGGCTCAGCTCGAACGAGACCAGGGTGGCGTCCGCGCCCAGGTATTGGCCCAGTGCATCGCTGAACAGGCCGACGCTGAAACCGAGCGGGCCGCCGGCTGGACCGACGTCGAAGCGCAGGTCGAAGCCGAAGCGCCCGCCCAGGTTCACCGATTGCGCGAAGCTGTTGTACCAGTCGCTCGTTCCCAGCACCACGCCGCTGTCGATGGCGCCGCTCGCATCGCCTTCGAAGGCGCTGTCGCTGCCATAGTCCCCCGTGAAATTGCTCAGGAACGCATTGCCTGGCGCCGAGGTGTCGTAACCGAGGAACAGGAAGTCGAGCGTGCCGCTGCCCTCATAGCCGCGGGTGTCGACCGTCACGTGGTAGGTCGGGCCGACCAGCGCCGCGCCGGCGCCCGTTGCCAGCATCAGCGCCAGCAGCGCACGGGTGAACAGGTTTTTCAGCTTGAACATGGATCGCTTCCTCAGAAAGTGCCGGTGAACAGTTTCGGCGTGTAGCCGATGCTGGACTTCGATGGGTTGGTGAAGGTGGTGGTGACGCTGACCGTGGCGCCAGGCGCCAGCGATGCGCCTGGCAGGGTGAGATAAGGCGCCCCGCCCTGCTCGCCGCTCTTGCCGTCGAGCGTCACGCCGCTCGGGAGGCCTTCGAGCACCAGGTGCAGCGGACCGGTCAGGACCGCGCCGCTCGTGTTCGTGATCTTCACGGTGGCGCTGTACTTGCCGGTTGCGCGGTTCAGCAGCAATGCCGAACGCGTGATCGAGCTTGACGTCGTGACATCAAGATAGGTTGGCGCCAGGTTCAGGCTGACCACCACCGGGTCGTGATCCGAGGCGCGGAAAGCGTCCTTCACGTACGGTTCCGTGTTGCCGTTCTCGATGTTGTAGTCGATCGCTTCCGGCTCGTCGGCATTGTTGTGCCATTCGGTCACGCCGGCCACTTGCCCGTCGAGGCTGGTGCTGGCCAGCGCGTGGTCGAGGTAGCCGCTTTCGGCACCGAACACGTAGGAGTAAGGCGTGCCCTGCGGACGCACGAAGCGTTCGATCTCGTTGACATAGCCGGCCGCGTTCAGCAGGCGGATCGGGTCTTCCATGCCATAGGCGTTCATGTCGCCGACCACCAGCACGTCCGGATCGTTGGCGGCAGCCACGACCTGCGGCAGGAAGTAGTCGCGCAGGCGTGCGGCCTGTTCGACACGGCTGGCGTTCCAGCAGCCCCTGGCCGTCGCCGCTGTCGGCATCGCCGCCCCTGGCGCCGCCGCAGCTGCCCTTCGACTTCAGGTGGTTCACGACCAGCGAGAACTTGCCGCCGTTGCCGGCCTTGAAGGTCTGGGCGATCGGTGCGCGGTTGTTGACGATGTCGCCGTCCGACAGTGCGCCACCCACCAGGCTGACCGCCTTCGGCTTGTAGATCATGGCCACGCGGATCGCGTCGGTGCCGGTCGCGGCCGGCTTGGGCACGACCGCGTAGGTGCCGGCACCCATCACGCCGTTCAGCTGCTGCACCAGGTAGTCGACGGCGGTATCGCCGTTGTTCTGGATTTCCATCAGGCCGACGACGTCGGCATTCACGGCCGACAGGGCGGCAACGATCTTGTCGCGCTGGCGCACGAACTCGGCCATGTTGTCAGCGCCACGGCAGTTACCGGCGCTGGTGCGGCTGCCGATGGTGCAGCCCTGGCCGGTGCGGCCCCAGGCATCCTGGCCGTTGGTAAAGGTGGTGAAGAAGTTCAGCACGTTGGCGCTGGCGACCTTCACGTTGCCGCTTGCCACACGGGGTGCAGGCAAGCGCTCGTTGGTGCGAGAACACCGGCGTCACGGTCGGCTGCACCTTGAAGGCCGCACCGCCGCCGCCGATGGCGCCGAAGTCGAGCACGCCGGTCAGGTCGGTGACGGTGTCGCCCGCGCGTACGGTGCCGTCCTGGCCCGGTAGGGGAATCTGCGCCGGCGTCGTGAAGATGCCGTCGTCGAGCACGATCATGTTGGCCGCGTTGTCGCGGGCCAGCGCCCGGGCTTCAGGCGATCCGGCCGGATAGCGGTTGGTCGGGATTTCGCGGCGGCCGCTTGATAAGGTCAGCTCGCCGCGCTCGGCGAGGTAGGCGTTGCCATTGACCGTCAGCGGTGTGGTGAAACGCACCAGCATGGCTTCGAAGCGGGCCAGGTCGGCGTCCGGCAGCGCGACATTGGCCGGTGCAATCGCCGGGCCGCTGCCCAGTTTCGTCACCGCACCGAGGTCCTTGAATTCGGTGTACGAACGGCTGGCGCCGCTTGGGGTGTATTCGACCACGGTACCGGTAATGCGCACCAGGTCGCCCACGGCCAGGCCGGCGCTGCTGCCGAACACGAAAATCGCGTCCGAGCTGGCCGGATCGCCATCGCCCTTCGGGTCTTGCAGGAAGAAGCCGCTGCCGACCACGGCAGTGACGACGCCCTGGGTCGTCTGCACGGTGTTGTGGTAGGCGGTCCTGGGGCCGGTGCCCTGGATTTGCGGGATGCTCAGCTGGCCGGCCACGCGCACGGGCACGGTGCAGCTGGCGCTCTGGCCGTCGTTGTTGGCGAAGCGGATCTTCACCGGGTAGCTGCCTGGTGCCACGCTTGCGGCCACGCTCAGGGTGGCGTTGGCGCTGGCGCCGATGGCGCCGGCCGCGACGAAACCGTCGAGGCTGATGCCGGGCACCGCGCCCGATTCGATGACGGCGCTGTTGACGATGCTGTCCTCGTCGCGCGCGGACAAGGGAGCGCTGGCGGCGCTGCCCTGCTCGGCCTGCAGGCCGGCCGGGCAGGACAGCACGATGGCCTGCTGCACCGGGCCGCCGCAGCTGTTGATGGGCGACGTGCTGCGGCGCGGGCCGACGACGGTGGCGGCGGTGAAGTCGGCCGCGTTGTTGTCGGTGTCGGTGCAGCCCGGGGCTGCGCGCTGCAGCGAGGTCGAGATCGACGGTGCCGGCGCGACGAAGCCTTCGAAGCGGTTGGCGGTGCCGAAGCCGACCAGGTCGACGATCGCTTCACCCTCGGGCGTCGTCATCGCCTTGTCGACTTTTGCCAGCGCCACCTTGCCGGTCGTGGCCGACAGCGAGGCGCCCCAGGAATGGTCGATCGGACCGATGTCGCCCCCGTGCCCGCCGATCCCGCGACGAGGAAATACTGCCCCGGTGCCAGCGTTACGTCCGGCAAGGCGCCCGCCTGCCAGGTGGTGCCGGCGGCCGACTGGTACTGCAGGCTCATCCCTTTCAGGCTGACCGGTGCGCCGCTGCGGTTGAACAGTTCGACGAAATCGCGGTTCAGGTGGAGTTGGCGCTGCCGCCACCGCCGTACAACTGGCTGATGACGACATCGGCTGGCGCGGCGCAGGCACCGGCGGACAATCCGGCCAGCAGTGCCGCCAGGACGGTCAGCCGGCCGGCGGAGGTAGGGGTTGCAACGGGCATTTTCATGGGCTTCCTAAAAGGGATGGTGGGGCGCAGCAATGTTGTCCATGCTTATAGTCATTTTATTACTAGAAACAATAATAAATCTACAATTTGACAGGAGAATGACACAATTTCTCACGGCAATACTTCCGGATGAGGTAAGCCGGCAACACATTGATTCAAAAGAGATTCTTACAAGAAAATAAAGCTGCCGCAAGTCATCGGGACTGCATTCACCGGCCCTCGAGACGGCGGCGCGTCGTCCAACTTCACGGCCATGTTTTTGCTGTCTTGCGGCGGTAGGCTGCCGACTCGCGTCGGTGCTGGGGCCGGCATTGCGGTCCCTGTGCTGGCTGTGTTCCCACCCGGTCACGAAACAAGCCGGAGCCACGACGCGCCGATGGCGGCCCTGGCGGCCCTTGTCCGCTTCACCTCGCGGTCCGGCCTGCGACGCTTTGTGCAGCTTGCGCCGCCACTCATCGCTTCGGATAGGGTGTCGCCAGCGGCTCGCCGATGAACAGGCCCTGGGCCGGCCAGGCGACACTCTTCCAGTAGGCTTCGATGGCGCTGTCGCCATCGAGATAGTGACGCAGGAGGACGCCCGGATTCGGGAATTTCTGCCAGTGGTTGCAGGGCTCGCTTACCGTGCCATAGCTGGCCGTCGCGCCCGCTTCGAGCCAGCGCAGGCTGCTCATCTGCGAGCTTCCCAGCAATTCGCCACCGTGCGAAGTCAGGTGGTCGGCCAGGGCGCCGGGCACGAAGCGCAGGCTGCCCAGCTTGTCGACCTCGGCCTTGCCGAGCTGGTAGACGAGGACGTCGTCGACGCCTTCGATGGCGTCGCCCCGGACGCGGTGGATGCGCAGGCGCTTGGACGCCAGATAGCCGGGGCGCGGAAAGAAAACGGCGCGGGCGTTGCGCGCCGCTCGGAGGTACTGAGGTACCAGGCGCTGGCGGGTAGCAGGCGAAAGCCGCTGATGACGCCGCGGTCGATCAGCGCCCGCGCCTTGTCAACCGACGCGATCGGCAGCAGCATCGACAGCCGCAGACCGTGTTCGCTGTAGGGACGGCGGCCGCGCGCATTGAAATAGGGGGCTGGGCCGGGCGGGAGCGCAGGTATCGCGGCACAAGGCCTCGTCGTAGCCCAGCGTGTAGGCGGCGGTGATGGCATTGCAGCCGACCTTGTAGGGAGCGGTCCAGACCATCAGCACGGCCTGGATGCCTGGTCCCAGGCGGCTGTCGATGTCCTCCTTCAGCGCGCGGAAGCGTTCGAGCGGCAGCGAGGCCTCGCGTGGCAGGCGCACATGGATCACGTTCGCGGCCGGGATGTCGCGGCGCTCGCGATAGTACTTGCCGATGGCGACGCTGTCCGGGTCGTTGTCGTTGATGACGATTGCCAGCTGGCGCGGACCGAGGCCGGAGCTCGCGGCGGCTTCCACCTGCGCCGTGCCTGCGGCGAGGCCGGTTTCGGGCGCGGCGCCCAGGACGGTAAACGGCAGCGCACATAGGCACGCGAGCAGCCCTGCCAGCACGCGTGCCGGCACACGCGTGCGCGCCACACGCGCATCCGGATGCGCAGCCATGGGAGCAGGCTCACGAACAGCCGCGCAGGCGTGCGCCCGTGCGCCCACGGAGGCGCGCCGGAGCGCCAGTACGCGCCTCCTTCCGCTGGCAGCGCGAACGCGCGCGGGAACTCCCCGCCCGGCCGCACCCGTTTCCTGGCGCATGGACGCGACAAGGCTGCAGCGCCGCCACGCCTGCGGGATGGCCGGGCCATGGCCCGCTATCAGGCGCGCACGGCGACCGTACGGCGGCGCATGCGTGGCGCAAGGGCGAGCGCCAGCATGCCCAGGCCGCCTGCGAGCATGGTGGCTGCGGCCGGTTCCGGAATCGGCGCGATGGCGTAGAGTTCGAGCGCGTCGATCCTGAAGAGCTGTCCGCCGGTCGATCCGTCGATGATGCTGCGCCCCTCGCCGCCTGGGTCGCCATAGCTCAGGCGCCAGGACAGCGCGGTATCGAGCCGGTCGTTGACCAGGAGGTCGGGGCCGGCGCCGAAGGTCGGCCCCTGGTCGGCCGCATTGAAGGTCTGGAAAGCGCCCTGGCTGGGTAGTTCGAAGCCGCTCGGCACCTGGTGCCAGACGCCGGGATCGGTGTAATTGAACAGGAAGGCCGTGCGCTGGAAATCGCGTTCCGTGCTGTGCCAGCCGTCCGTGGACGACCAGCTTTGCGGGTTGTAGCCGCCCACCAGCCAGGCTTGCCCTGCCGGATCGCTGACGCGCACCAGGGTAAAAGTCGGGCCCCGGTCGTCGGCGGCGGCGTGGAAGTCGAGCGAGTCGTCGCCAGGCGCGCGCGTATAGACGTTATCGAAGATGAGGTCGCCGGCGCCGAGCCAGCGTTCGAGCTGCCCTTCGAGGACGGGATCGAGCGGCGGGTTGCCGGTCTGGGCGTGCGATGGCGGAGCAACGAGCAGCAGGATAAACGGCAGGACTAGCGGCAGTGCCAGCGCGAGCGCGCGGGACAGTGCACGCGATAGTACAAGGCGCAGCGCAAGAGGCAGCGGATGCGGGCCACGGGCAAGGAGCGTCTTCATGATCACCTCCGGTCGGGGTTCACTGACCAACCCATTGTATGCCGGGGTGGCGCACCCCCTCACACTGTTGACTTGGGAACCTTGCGCAAGGTGTAGAGGAAGCCACGGGTGCGCGTGGCCGTCCCGCGCGGGCGCGACGGACGAAAAAAAGCGGGCGTTGCCGCCCGCTTTCGTCCCTGCCGGTCCCCCGGCCCTGCAGGCGTCCTTCCCGCGCAGTGCCGGCTGTCCTGATCTTACGAGCGCTGGTAGATATCCTCGAAGCGCACGATGTCGTCCTCGCCCAGGTAGCTGCCGGACTGCACTTCGATGATGTGCAGCGGCAGTTTGCCCGGGTTCTCGAGACGGTGGTTCATGCCGATCGGGATATAGGTCGACTCGTTTTCCGACAGCAGGCTGACCTTGTCGCCGCAGGTCACGCGGGCCGTGCCCGAGACGACCACCCAGTGCTCGGCGCGGTGGTGGTGCATCTGCAGGGACAGTTTTTCGCCCGGTTTCACGGTGATGCGCTTGACCTGGAAACGGTCGCCCGCATCGATGCCCTCGTAGTGGCCCCACGGACGGTAGACGCGCGTGTGGTGCAGGTGCTCGGTACGTTCCTTCGATTTCAGGTGGTCGACCACCTGCTTGACGCGCTGCACCTGGTCCTTGTGCGCGACCAGCACCGCATCCTGGGTCTCGACGACGACGATGTTCTCGACGCCGACGACCGCCACGATGCGGCTCTCGGCGCGCACCAGCGAATTCTTGACGCCGTCGAGATAGACGTCGCCACGCTGGGCATTGCCATTGTCGTCCTTCGGCTGCACTTCCCACAGCGCCGACCAGGAACCGACGTCGCTCCAGCCGATGTCGGCCGGGACAACCACGGCGTGGCCGGTATGCTCCATGACGGCGTAGTCGATCGAGTCCGACGGGCAGCCCGAGAAGGCGGCTTCGTCGAGGCGGCAGAAATCGAGGTCGCGGTAGCCGGTGCTGACGGCTTTCTCGGCGGCGGTGGCGATCTCCGGCGCGAACTGGGCCAGCTCGGCCAGGTAACGCTCGGCGGCAAACATGAACATGCCGCTATTCCAGTAGTAGCCGCCGTCCGCGACGAAGGCCTGGGCCGTGGCAAGGTCCGGTTTCTCGACGAAGCGCTCGACCTGGTAGCAGTCTTCGCAATTCGCCAGCGCCGCACCGCGGCGGATGTAGCCATAGCCGGTTTCCGGGCCTTGCGGCACGATGCCGAAGGTGGCCAGGCCGCCTTCGCGCACCATGGTCGCGGCGCGCAGCACCGCATCCTTGAAGGCTTCGCGATTGGTGATGACGTGGTCAGCCGGCAGCACCAGCATGACCGCTTCCGGGTCGATCGATTTCAGGTAATGCGCAGCGGCGGCCACTGCCGGCGCGGTATTGCGGCCGACCGGCTCGAGCAGGATCCCCAGCGGCGTAATGCCGGCCGCGCGCAGCTGCTCGGCCACCATGAAGCGGTGGTCGTTGCCGCAGACGACCAGCGGAGCCATCAGACCCGGCAGGCCGGCCACGCGCAGCGCGGTCTCCTGCAACATGGTCTTGTCGGCAACCAGCGGCAGCAACTGTTTTGGCAGCACAGCCCGCGACAGTGGCCACAGACGGGTGCCGGCACCGCCGGAGAGGATCACTGGGTAAATTTTCATGCGTTCGCTTTCTATTGGTTATTGCTGTTCTGACTTGCGATTTCTTTGCGGCTGCTGCGGCGGCGGTCGCGGGCGTTCAGCCATTCTTCGGAGCTGTACTCGGACGCGTGCTTCATTTCTCCTGCACGATCGACACTGTATTCCTTGAAGACAATCATTTCATTGAGTGTTACATCATGCAAGACGCGAGTATATTCAAACAACACACTGCGGACAATCTCGGCGCCTTCGCAGATGTGGCTGCCGTGGCCGATCCAGGTCGGGCCGACGATGTGCACGCCCGATTCGATCTTCACGCCCGAGCCGATGTAGACCGGGCCCTCGATCTTGGTGCCGTTCCAGTCGATGCAGGTGTTCAGGCCGACCCAGAGGCCCGGCTCGATCTGGGTGCCCGGCACGTCCATGTGGTTGACTTCGCCCGTCAGCACCGTCTGCAGCACTTCCCAGTAGTCGGACATGGTGCCGATGTCGAGCCAGTTGAACGGACGACCCTGGGCATAAAACGGCAGGCCGCGTTCGGCCAGCAGCGGGAACAGTTCCGAACCGATGTCGAAGGACACGCCCGACGGAATCAAGTCGATCACTTCCGGCTCGAAGATGTAGATGCCGGTGCTGATGAAGTTCGACTTCGCCTCTTCCTGGCTCGGCTTTTCCTGGAACTCGGTAATGCGCCCCTGCTCGTCGGTAACGACGACGCCATACGAGGACACCTTGTCCCACGGGACTTCCTTGGTGATGACGGAGGCCATCGCACCCTTGCGGCGGTGCTCGAGCAGGGCCGCTTTCAGGTCGAGGTCGATCAGGGCGTCGCCGCACAGCACGATGGTGGTGTCGTCGAAGAACTGGCCGAATTCCTGGATCTTCTTCATGCCGCCGGCCGAACCGATCGGCTCGGGCACGATGGTGCCGTCGTCGGTCATGTAGCCTTCGAAGGAATAGCCGATCTGGACGCCGAACTGCTCGCCTTCGCCGAAATACTCTTCGATCTTTTCATGCAGCCAGCTGACGTTGACCATGATTTCGGTCACGCCGTGTTTTTTCAGGTGCTCGACCAGGTAGGCCATCACCGGCTTGCCCAGCAGCGGAATCATGGGTTTCGGAAGGTCGTACGTGAGCGGGCGAACGCGCGTGCCCTTGCCTGCCGCGAGAATCATTGCTTTCATTATTGAACCGTCCTTTTGGTAGGGGCCTTGCTAAACCTGCTGCGCGTCGCTGTGTCGGTTTGCGATGCTCGCTACGGTTTCTCGAGGCCCTGTGACACTAGTGGTTTGCAGGCTTTGAAGACGCGATACTTCATGAGTCTTACAAAAGCCAGTGAACTCAGTTTTCTGAAGCTTTTTCAACGTTACCGGAGGTCTGGTAGCGCCATGTGTCGGCGCACATCTGGGCGACGTCGCGCGTGGCGATCCAGCCGAGCTCCTCGCGGGCCTTGGCCGGATCGGCATAGCACTTCGCGATATCGCCCGGACGGCGGTCGACGATCTGGTACGGAATCGGGCGGCCGCTGGCGGCCTCGAAAGCACGCACCATTTCCAGCACGCTGTTGCCACGGCCGGTGCCGAGGTTGTAGGTCACCAGGCCCGGCCCCTGGGCCAGCTTGTCGAGCGTCTTGACGTGGCCGATCGACAGGTCCACGACGTGGATGTAGTCGCGCATGCCGGTGCCGTCCGGGGTCGGGTAGTCGCCCCCGAACACCGACAGCTTTTCGCGCTGGCCGGTTGCGACCTGGGCGATGTAGGGAACGAGGTTGTTCGGGATGCCGGAAGGCGACTCACCGATCAGGCCGCTTTCGTGGGCACCGACCGGGTTGAAGTAGCGCAGCAGCGCAATGCGCCAGTCCGGTTCGGCCTTGATCAGGTCGCGCAGGATGTCCTCGATCATCAGCTTGCTGCGGCCGTAGGGATTGGTGGCCGACAGCGGGAAGTCTTCCAGGATCGGCACCGAGGCCGGGTCGCCGTAGACGGTGGCCGAGGAACTGAACACCAGCGTCTTGACGCCGAACTTCGCCATCGTCTCGAACAGCACGACGCTGCCGGAGACGTTGTTGTCGTAGTAGCGCAGCGGCTGCGCCACCGATTCGCCGACCGCCTTCAGGCCAGCAAAGTGGATCACGGCATCGACCTTGTGAGCGGCAAAGGCCGCTTCCATGGCGGCGCGATCGCGGATGTCGGCCTCGATGAAATCAAACGATTTGCCCGTGATTTGTCGCACGCGGTCCTGGACCTCGCGCTGGGCGTTGGAGAGATTGTCGACCACGACCACGTCGTACCCGGCATGCTGCAACTCGACGACGGTGTGGGAACCGATATAGCCCACGCCGCCCGTAACCAGAATCTTCATTGTCGTCACTCTCTATGCTTGTTGATGCGCGCCTGTATCGGCGCTCCCAGGACGGCATTGCCGCCCCCCTCTTCTTTGTCCTTCGGCGGCTCTGCGACCGCGTGTCCCTATGTTTGTCCCTTGCGGGTATGCAGCGCTTCCTTGACCAGCAGCCAGAGGAAGGCCATGTCCTCGATAAAGTAGCGCCGGAACATGCGGCGCGGCTCCTGCAGGAAGCGGTAAAACCATTCCAGCCCGGCGCGCTGCATCCACAGCGGCGCCCGCTTCACACGGCCGATGGCGACGTCGAAGGTGCCGCCCACGCCCATCGCGAACGGGATGCGCATGGCGGCCTGCCAGCGGCCCGGGAATTGTTCCTTCTTGGGCGAACTGATCGCCACGAACAGCAGGTCGGCAGCGCTGGCCCTTACCTGCTCCGCGACCGCCGCTTCTTCCGCCTCGCCCTGCCAGTAGCCGTCGCGCCAGCCCGCCACGACCAGGCCGGGGTAGCGCGCGGTATAGGTCTCGGCCACGGCCTGCACCACCTCGGCCCGCGCGCCCAGCAGGAATACACGCCAGCCGCGCTCGCTCGAACGGCGCATCAGGGCCTCGAACAGGTCGACCCCGGCAACGCGTTCCTTCAACGGCTTGCCGAGCAGGCGCGAGGCCCAGACCACCGGCATGCCATCGACGTTCACCAGCGCGCACTCGTTGATGATGCGGCGCAGCTCGGCATCGCGGCTGGCCTTGACCAGCTTGTCCACGTTCACCACCACATGCTGATGGGGCTGTCCGGAGCGGATGAATTCCTCGATGCGCACGAGGGTTTCTTCCATCGACAGGTTGTCGATCCGGCAGCCCATCAGTGTGATGGCGGGGGACATGCCATTTTCCTTAGCTCAGCTCGCGTGCCAGCACTTCCACGATGCGTTCGGCGGCCTTGCCGTCCCACAGGTGCGGACGGCGGCCCTGCTTGCCTTCGCCGCGCAGGACCTTGCGCGCTTCTTCCAGGATCTTGTTCGGGTCGGTGCCGGCCAGCACGTTCGAGCCCTCTTCCACCGTCACCGGACGCTCGGTGTTCTCGCGGATGGTGACGCAGGGCACGCCGAGTGCCGTCGTTTCTTCCTGCAGGCCGCCGGAGTCGGTCAGCACGACGGCCGCGTCCTTCCACAGGTTGAGGAAGGCCATGTAGGCCTGGGGACCGGCCAGGGTCACGTTCGGGCCCAGGTCGATGCCGAATTTCTCGATGTTGGCGCGGGTGCGCGGGTGCACCGGGAAGATCAGCGGGAGTTCCGTCGCGATTTCCTTCAGTGCGCCGGCGATGCGGGCAAAAGTCTCCGGCTCGTCGACATTGCTCGGGCGGTGCATGGTGACGACGCCGTAGCGGCCGCCATTCTGCTGGGCCTGGGCCTTGAAGGCGCTTGTTTCGAAACCGGAGGTGTCGGCGCGGGTGAGCTTGTCAGCCTGGAACAGCACGTTGTCGACCATCACATGGCCGACGTAGTGCACGGCGGATTCAGGCTTGCCTTCGCGGCGCAGGTGTTCGACGGCCGACGGTTCGGTGACGAAGAACCAGTCGGAGATGCTGTCGGTGACGAGGCGGTTGATTTCCTCGGGCATGGCCATGTCGCCGCTGCGCAGGCCGGCCTCGACGTGGGCGACGGGGATGTTGAGCTTCTTGGCGACGATCGAGCAGGCCAGCGTGGAATTGACGTCGCCGACCACCAGCACGGCAGCGGGACGCTCGGCCACGCACAGTTCCTCGAAGCCGACCATGATTTTCGCGGTTTGCTGGGCGTGGCTGCCGCCGCCGGCGGCCATGAAGACGTCGGGTTGCGGAATGCCGAGTTCCTCGAAGAAGACGTCGTTCATTTCGCGGTCGTAGTGCTGGCCGGTATGGATGATCTTGAACGACAGCGCCTGCTGTGCCTGCAATGCACGCACGATCGGCGCGATCTTCATGAAGTTGGGCCTTGCGCCGGCCACCAGATAAATAAGCATGTTTTTGGACTTCCCTGCAGCTGTAGTAATTATGGAAACTGAACTATTTGGCTAAGAACCAATGTGTTTTCGGCATCCAGGACCGAGGCGTTGCCGCGTCCGTCCCGTTTGTTTACGTTGCCGGCTGTGCCCCACCGGATCCGCTTCTGCCCGCTATTGTCGCATTGCTTTTCAGTCAAGTACTTAAAAAAACGTTATTGTAAACCTGCACTCGACCGGAACGGCGGACGATACGGTGGAGATGCGCAATACGTCGCTTGGCTCTTTCGATTCGTAGCAGCGCGAATACCAGCCCAGCGGCGGGTTTTCGGCGCCGCGCACCAGTTCCAGCTTGAGGTCGGCGCCGCTGGCGTGCATCTGCAGGGCAAAGCGCTTGCCCCGCACGTGCAGGCCGCTGCTGGTCAGGCGCACGTTCAGTTCGGGCGCAAAATGCCAGAACAGTTCGACCGGATGCGGCTTTTTCGCGGCAACCTCGTCGCGCACGACCAGGGTCGAGCTGGCCGCGTCGAAACGGACGCTGCGCAGGTGGCGCACCGGATCGGTAAAGCGGGTGTAGCCATCGTGCGAACCGCGGAAATCGAATTCGTGGGGCGAACTGGGCATGCGTTCGATGCTGGCGTTGGCCTTGCGCAGCCACATGAAGCGTCCACCGGAGACCGATTGGTCGCGCCCGTCCACGCGCACGGTGTTGTGGGCCGAGGTGCCGCGGAAATAGTCGCGCCACTTCGGTTCCTGCCAGTAGGAATAGGTGCCCGGGTCGACCAGCACTTCCTCGCCCGCCACCGAGAGCGTCAGCGCCAGCGCGTCGGCATGGCCATGGGCGGCAATGCCGAGATAGCCGAGCGGGCCGCAATCGAGCATGCCCTTGATTTCGTTCTCTTCGCCGAACTGCGAGCCGAACAGGAAATAGCCGCCGTCGGGGAAGGCCCAGCCGGTGTCGGACTCGTGAGGGTCGGCATCGGGACGGCGCCCCGGCAGCGCGTGCAGCAGCCAGCGCACGCCCGGGTGGGTAGCGCTGTGCCCGGCCGCTTGCAGCGCCGGCTGGGCGCTGAAGACGGCATCGCCCAGCGCCAGCAATTGCGCCGCGCGGTCGCTGCCGGCGGCGTCGAGGCGGAACACGCCGCCGTCGTCGCTGTCGCCGACGTTCGGCACATGGCCGCCGACATCGCGTACCGAACGCAGGAACCGCAGGGCGCGCTGCAGCACGCTCCAGTAGGTGCGGGAGAACGGCACATCGCAGGCCTGGCCGACGAGACCGGCCACGAACAGGAATTCGGCCGAGAACACGTGGTAGCCGAAGGCCTGCTCGCGGTTCACGCCGTCGAGCGAATACTGCAGGCGCGCCTGCTGTTCGAGTTCGCGCCGCGCCTGCTCCATCCAGCCGCTCGAGGCTTTCCAGCAGGGCCAGACCGAACTGGCCACGAACAGGCCGGCCAGTTCACCAATCAGGTGGTTGTTGGCCGACGAATGGCGCGACAGGTTGCGCGCGATGGTGCGGCAATGGGCGTGGATGCTGTCGAGCCAGTCGGCGCGCAGGCGCTGGCCGGAGTCGCCGGAAAAGAGTACGCTGCCCTCGCCGCCGACGAGCTGCCACAGCAGCGCCCAGTTGATCAGGCGGATGCCCAGCTCCATCGGACTGGTCCAGTTGGGGCCGGTCAGCGGCGGGCACTGGTCGAGCCAGCTGCGCAGCTGCTGCTCGAGCGCGTGCAGCCAGCGCACGTCGCCGCTGACGCTCCAGGCTTGCGCCAGGCGCACCAAGTGCAGGTGGCGGTTCAGTTCCCAGACATGCTTGATGTCGCCGACCAGGTTGGGATCGTCGATACTGATGTCGCCCGAAAACACCGATGGCCCCGTGATGCCGCTGTCGGGGTCGCGGTTCCAGACGGTGGGCACGCCGACGTCGAAGCTGCGGTCGGCGAACAGGACGACGTGGCCGGCGCAGATACGGTCGGCTTCGGCCAGCAGGGTTTCGACCTGGGCGGCGTCGAGGGTGGGAGCACCGGGCAGGCCGAAGCTGCGGGTACGCGGCAAAGGGGCCGGGGCGCCACGTGGGATCGCGCGGCGCGCCATTCTCGTGCGCGCGGCCTGGCGCACCCGGTAACCGATCTCCGCTACCGACATGCAGCGCAGACGGTTCACCAGCCATACCATGCGTACTGTTGCATTCATCGAACCCCCGCCAAATCGTTGTAGATCGCGGCCAACTGGCCACACACCGCTTCTGTTGAGTAATGCCGTTCCACCGTCGCCCTCGCCTGCGTGCCAAGACGCCCACGCAAGGCGCTATCGGCCAGCAGCCGCTCCAGCGCCGCCGCCAGCGCCGGAGCATCGTGCGGCGGCACCAGCAGGCCATTTTCGCCATCGCGCACCGCTTCCGGCACCGCGCCGACGGCCGTGGCCACGGCCGCCTTGCCGGCCGCCATGGCCTCGAGCAGGGACATCGGCAAGCCTTCGGCATGCGAAGGCAGGCAGAACACGGATGCCCGGGCCAGTTCGCGTTCGCGTGCAGCCGCATCCAGCCAGCCCGGCAGTTCGACGTGCGCGCCGATGCCGCGCGCGGCGACCGCGGCACGCCGCGCGAGGTCGCCACTGCCAGCAAGTACCAGGCGCAGTTGCGGAAAACGCGGCGCCAGGGTAGCGGCCGCATCGAGCAGCTCGGCCACGCCCTTGGCGCATTCGAGACGGCCGAGGAAGAGGATACGCCCCGGCTCGACCTGCTCGGCCTGTTCGCCCTGCTCGCCCTGCTCGCCCTGCCGCGGCAAGGGCACCGCATTCGGCACCACGGTCACGCGTGCCTCCGGTGCGAAGCCGCGCAGGAACTGGGCCCAGCCTTCGGAGAGCGCGATGACGAGCGAACTGCGTTCGAGCGTATGCCGGATCCAGCGCTGCGTGAGCATGCTGGAACGAACGGTGGCGAACTGGCGAAAGCCGCCGCCATGCAGATGAAAAATGGTACGGCAGCCAGCTGTCCGCGCCAGCCACAACAGCATCGATTTGCGCAGGAAGCTCGCTCCCGAGGCGGCGTGTGCATGCACGATGCGCGGACGCTGCCGCAGGCAGGCCAGCGCGGCTTTCGAGAAACCGCTCGCCGCGCTGCCCAGCTTGGCAAACACGCCGCCTTCGCGGTGGGTGCTGACATACGCTACCGCCTCGCGCTCGAACAGGCCGCCGTCGCGCAACACCGACACCAGCGCCGCCACCCCGCCCCGCCCTTCCGGTGCGGTACCCAGCATCAGGATGCGCGGCGCGCGCGCTTTCATGCGCGGACTCCGGCAACCGGGGGTGCGACACATCTGATGAGGGCTGGCGGATTCACGATTCTTAATAAAGGCACAATATTTCGATCATACATCATCTGTTTCCCCTCCCGCGCACGGTTCAGCCCTCGACCGCGATGAACTCGAATTTGCCGTTGGGGCCGCGTGCAATCGCTGGAACCCGCACCACGTCTACTTCTACGCCGGGCACGCGCAGGAGAAAAGCCGCCGTCAGCGCGGCCTCGTCGGCTGCGCCGAAGCCCTCGCCGGCCACCACACGCAGGCTGAAACGCCCGTCGCCCCGATACAACACTTGCCCTTCCACGAGCTTGCGGTCGCGCCCCTGGAATACGCGGTCGAGGCGGGTGACGATGCGTCCGTCGGGCAGCACCAGGCTGCGCTCCTGGCGCCCCAGCACCGCCTGGACGGTCGGGAACACGCGGCCGCAGGCACAAGGCGCCCCGTCGCCCGGCAACACCCGGTCGCCCAGGCGGTAGTGCTGCAGCGGCATGGCGGGGTTGTTCAGGGTGGTCCCCACCAGTTCGTAGCCGCCATCGTCCAGCGGCAGCAACTGCACGCCGCCATAGTCGGTGAGCACGTGGTAGCTGCCGCGCTCGCAGGTGCCGATTGCCACGACCCGTTCGGCCTGCCCATACCAGTCGAAGACGGGCACGCCGAAGCATGTCTCGACCAGGGCGCGCACCCCGGTTCGAGCGTCTCGGACGAGGTGAGCACGCCACGCAGGGCGCGGCCGCGGTAGTGCGCGCTGCCCGCATCGAGCCAGGACGCGAGCGCCGCGATCGAGGACGGATAGGCCTGGATGACGACCGGATCGTAGCTTTCCAGCGCGTCGATGTAGGCGCCAATGCTGGCCTGCGACAGGTGGTAGGAAGACATCATGAGCATCCGGCCGAAGCGGTCATGGCACCAGTAGCGGCCATCTGCCGGATGCGCGGGGCAGACGATATCGCCGCGAATCCAGGCGCGGCGTCCGCCCGGGCGCCAGCCGATCCAGCGCAGCTGGCGCTGGAGAAAAGCTTCTTCGCGGATCACGGCGCTCCAGGCCTGCACCAGGGTCAAGGGCGTGCCGGAGGTGCCGCTGGTACGGATGGTGTTGCGCAGCAGCGAGCCGGGGCCGCGTGGACGGACGAAGCGTTCCGGATGCTGGCGTAGCGCGTGCTTGGTCAAGAGCGGTGCGCCGCGATCGGCGTGGCACAGGCGGGTTCCATCGCCGTCGACCTGCACGCCAAGGCGGCGTGCGCGCCGGGCAATGGATTCATTCAGCCGGACCGCGCTGCGCTCGTTGGCGAGCAGTCCGGGCAGCAGGATGCGGGCCCACAGTCCGCGCAGGAGCGTGCGCAGCAGGGAGCGCAGCGTGCACTTCAGCGACCAGGTCCACATGGCAGGATGCGCTCGTAGGCCTGGGCGACGACGCGGGCCAGGATGTCGTAGGTGCGGTGGGCGCGGACCCAGTCCGACCGCGCGCGGCGCAGGCGGCAGCGAGCGCAGGGTCCTCCAGCAGGCGCAGCGTGGCCTCCGCAAAGGCGTCGGCCTGCATCGGCACGCACAGCCCGGCACCGCTCTCTTGTATCACACGCGCCTGGTCGGGTATGTCGTTGGCCACGCCCGGGATACCGAGCGCCAGGTATTCGACCAGTTTGGTGGGCGAGGAGACGTCGAACAGCCGGCCGCGCGGGATCGGCGACAGGCCTACTTCGGCGCGCGCCGCGTAGCCCAGCGCTTCACGCTGGGGCAGCCAGCCCGTCAGCAGCACGTGCTCGTCCAGGCCATGCGCAGCGATGCTTGAGCGCATCCACGCCATTTCGTCATTCGAGGGCGCATCGCCGGCAATCACGAGCAGCACCTGGGGCAGCCGCGCGCGCAGCCGCTCGGTGACCTCGAGCAGGAAGTCGGAGCGGCGCGACTGGGCGACCCGGCCAGGTAGAGCACGACGCGCCGGCCGTCCAGCCTGGGGTCCTGGCTGGGCGCGATGGATGTGCGGTCGAACAGGGCGGCGTCGACGCCCATCGGCACCGGCGTCATGCGATCAAGCGCGATGCCCTGCCCTGCGAGCCAGGCGCGCATCGCCTCGCTCTGCACGAACAGGTGGCTGGCGCGGGGCAACACCATCCGGTACAGCAGCAGGCGCGAGGCCCGGGCGCGCACGGCATGCCCGAGCCAGGCCGGACCGCGCCCGCGCCCGCGCAAGGCATCGCGCCGTGCCTCGAAGCCCTCGACGATGGGAAAGGACATCCAGTAGACGAAGGGAACGCGCAGCAGGCGCGCCGCCACCAGTCCCAGCCATGCACTGGCAACCTTGTCGCGCACCTGGATGCAGTCGGGCCGCACGCGGCGCGCGGCGCGCAGCAGGCCGAGCGCGTCCCAGAGCGGCGCCAGGATGCTGGCGAAGCGTCCGGCGAGGCTGCCGACGGCGTGCATGCCACCACCCTGCCAGGGCGCGCCAGGCGCCGCGCCGCGCTGCCCGACGAGCTCGGTATGGACGCCGTGACGCGGCATTTCGGCACCGAACAGGGTCAGCACGTCGGCACGCAGCGGCGGCAGCGGGTCGCGGACGATGTAAGCAATGGAAAGCGACCTGGTGCGCATGGGAGCCCTGTCGAGATATCGCCGTCGATACTAGCGCAGGCGTTCCAGAATGCGCCCGCCGAAACGCAACAGGGCGGGCCGCGCATTTGAGGGCAATCAAGGAGCGTTGGAAGTGCCTACCGGACAGCGCGATGTGCGCACCGGTGCGGCATGCCGTGGATGATGCCGCCACGATCGCGGCGCGAGACCGTACACGGCTGGATCAGCCTCACGCAGCCGTGACTTCTGCAAGGCCAGCATCAGCCGCCAGCCCGACCCTGCGCAGCCTGCTCCAGGCGTGCGCGCAGGCCAGCACTGGCAACACTGTCGAGCTTGCGACAAAAGTGCGCTCCGGAAGCACGGATCGGCTCGAAATCGGCGTCGACCAGCACCATGGGGTTGCGCGCGCTGCCCTCCGGCCACTGGACGTAGCGAAAACTCTGCGGCAACACGCGGCAGGCGAAAGGCGAGGCCATCACGAGGGTCTGGAAAAACATTTCATCAGGGCAGAGAACCGTGCTGAAAAAGCGTGCCAGCCGCGGTTGCTGGTCCACCTGGCCGAGCAGGTGGATCAGGCAGGGTCGGGACAGTGTCCACCAGGCCGAGCCGCCATAGGGCACCAGTCCGCCAGGCAGGCGCCGCGTCCTGCCTGCCAGGCGCAGGGCACGGCTGGCGAACGCACATCCCAGGCGCGCAGGCAAGGCGCCGCCCTCGCGATGGAAAAACTGGTAGCGATAGGCGGCCGGCCAGCCACCGGGGCCGATGGCCACGGTATCGATCAGCTCGCGGCCCCGGAGCGCCGCCAGTTCGTGCTTGAGCACGGCATTCGGCAAGACCGGATAGTCCTGGGCCGACAGGAAGACGAGCTTGTCGAAATCGCGTTCGCTGGCGATGACCTGGCGCAGCGAGCCGAGCATGGCGCGTACCTGGCTGAAGCCGCCCCAGCGCACGTCGACACGCGGCTGCACCTGGCGGGCGCCAGGATGTACCTGTGCCGGATCGACCTGCCATTTACGGTCGAGGTGGACGTAGATGACGAAGTCCGGATCGCACAGGCGGGCAATGAGCGTGTTGAGTTGCTCGAGGTCCCTGTGCGCGTGGATCAGGAAAACCTGTCTCATGGCTGGCAGCTCCCGGCCGCGCGCCGGCCAGTTGCGAGCCAATGGCTGGCGTGCATCGCGACCAAAAAAAAACGTCCCCGTGGCGCGCAGCCGCGGGGACGTGGGCGGCGCGCCTTGGCAGGCGTACCGACTATAGCGCGTGGCCGCGAAGGGCCTGCGTTCAGTTCAGCGTGACACTTTGCCCAGCAACAGTGACCGTGCGCACGGTGCCGGACGTCGTGACCTGCACCTCCGGACGCTTGCAGCCGACATCGAGTAGCACCAGGAACTCGGCGACCGACTTGCCGTCGTTGGCCAGGTAGAAGGCGCCATGGTCTTCGACGACATTCGGCTTGGCACCCGGGCCGATCCACGGAGCAAAGCTGGCGTTCGGGTTCAGGGAACGTACGCACACCGACTGGCCGTTGATCGCAATCTTCACCGCGCCCGCGTTTTCCTTCACCATCGCCACCGGAGCGTGCAGGTTGAACTCATAGGTGTGCGGCACCGTTGCCGACAGGCGGTCGCGTACCAGGATCGCGTTGCCGGCATTGCGCAGGTGCCAGACCTGGCGCTTGGCCATGGTCAATTGGCCACCATACGACGGCGTCGCATCGCCCTCGGTGTAGTCGTAGCTTGGCTGCGCCGCATAGCCGATGATCTTGCCGTTGCGCTGCAGCTGCTCGCGGTAGCCGGTCACCAGCTGGCCCTTGCCGCCGTCGAAGGTGATGGCGTTCTGCGAACGGGTCTGGTGGTACCAGTCGGTCCAGTAAGGCGAACCATACCAGTCATACCAGCCGGCCTTGACCAGCAATGGCTGGCCGGCCACCGACAGCAGCAAACCGTTCTGGTCGCCGTGGCTGTGGTTGAACGAGCCGTACGGGCTGGACTTGAAGTACAGCGAGCTGCGCGCATTCGAACCGATATCGCTGTGCATCGACACCCAGCCGGTGCTCGGGTAGTAGGCGGTGTTCGACGGCGGCAGCTGGACCTTGGTATCGGCCACCGGCATCGGGTACGGTGCCTGCAGCAGCGACAGCGTGTCTTCGGTGCCGCCCAGCTTGGCCACGTACCAGGCCGCGCGCGGCGACACCATGCGCGAGCCGAAGGCGTGGAAGACGCGGGTGTCGGGCTTGGTCTCGGAACCGTCGCCGAAGGCGTGGATCTTCGAGCCTGGCGGCGTGAACTGCGTCGCGAAGTCGAGGAAGCCCAGAGCCCAGGGCTTGGCGTAGAAATTCACGCCGGTCGCCTGGGTCAGCGGGTCCCACAGCTGCACCAGGTAGCCGGCGGCGTATTCGGCATAGGCGGTGCCGTTGGCAAAGCCCCCTTCCGGACCGGCCCATGGCGAGGGCGCGTTGGCGTAGGCGCGGAACGAGAAATCGAACCACTTCTGCGCTTCCGGGATGTCGCCCAGCGACAGCGAGGAGATCAGCACCAGGAACACGAGGCTCGTATTGCCATGCGAGTCGAACGGATACTGGTCGAGACGGCCATTGTCGCCGGCCAGGTTGCGATAGATCTCTTCGGTGCGCACGCGCACGGTGTCGAGCCAGCGCGCCTTGCGCGTGGCGTCGAGGTCGCCGGCGAGCGAGTCGACCGCCTTGATCAGCGACACCGAGATCTGGCGTGTCGCCTGGTCCTGGTTGGCGTAGCTGGTCGGGCCCTTCGGGTCGAGGCTGGCCAGCTGGTCGCCCTTGCGCAGCGCTTCGGTCAGGAACATCGGATCGCGCTTCATGCGCCACATCACGGCCGCCGCTTCCAGCTGCCGGCTGGCCTCGTTGATACGCTGGCGGATGTCGGTCTGCTGGGAGGCCATGGCGGCCGTCAGCGGCGAGGTGATGGCGATCGGCCAGCGTGCATCGCTCAGGACCGGCAGCGCATTGATCTGCAGCTTGATCTCGTTATTCATGCGGCTGACGTAGGGATCGAGCTCGGTCTTCTTGGCCGCGCTCCAGCTCGAATACAAGGTGAACGACGGCGGCAGCGCGCGTGGGCGTGCCTTGGCGCTGATACGCTGGCGCAAGGTGGTGTTGTCCGGCACTTCGAAGACGGTGGAACGGGCAGTGATCGAGAAGCTGCGCTCGGTCGACCAGTCGCTGCTGCCGCTCGGACGCACGCGCCAGGTGTAATTACCCAGAGGCAGGGCCTTGGTCGGCAAGTACCAGTTACGCTCGACCACGGCAACCATTGGCGCGCCGCCGGCCGGGGTGATTTCGATGTCGTACGCGGCCGGCCCCGTGGAATGGCGGGCCCAGGTGAAACCGGGCGGATTCTGGGCCTGGATGGCACTGCCCGCCGGCCCCGGTTGGACGACGAGTGGATCGGCCGATTGGGCCCAATCGGCGCGCGCATTCAAGGACAGCGCGCACAACGATGCCAGGGCGAGGGCCTGGATCAGGCCCTGTCGGTTGAATTTCATGAATGATGCTCCGAGAACGTTGGATGACTGTTCAGCGGACCGGGGTGGCCCGCATGCTGCGTGAACGGCGCGTGCTGCAGGCTTGCGTCGTCCGTACGATGGTTCTTGACGGAACGTTCGTAACGGAATGATGTTACCGCAGTAAGAAATTGAACAGAGGAAACTTTTTTCCTCAAATCATCATATTTTTTGGTTGCATCGCAGAAATCCAACGACAGAGTATCAAGCTTGTTTTCCCTTCATTTTCAAGCATTTAACAGCTGTGTGTTGTTCACAAACAGATTGCGCCTTTCGTCAATACGCTCGTCAATACGCGTCCCGATTGCTCATGCCGTGGTAGTGCGGCGCAAGGCATGCATGCGCTTCAGATAACGCAGGCAATACACGGCAAACGCTAGCGGCGCGCGCGCCAGGTAGCGGCGCCGCACGGCGAATTCCTCGCGCCGCGCCTGCAGCTTGTTGCTTGATGAAACGCTGCCGGCATGCTCGCGGAAGATCGCCAGGGTATCGTCGAGCATGGCGGGCGGCGCCAGTGCGGCCAGGCGCAGCCAGAGGTCGATGTCCATTGCGTAGCGCAGGCTGGTGTCGAACAGGCCCGCGCGCGCGAACCACTCGCGGCGCACGAACACGGCTGGATGGGGGATGCTGGCGTGACCGGCGGCGTAGGCGCGGTAGCTGAAGCGCCGCTGCGGGTACTGCGGCAGCAGGCGACCTTCGTGCAGTACCTGGATCCGGCCTACCACCCAGCCGGCGCCGCTGCTGTCGAAGCAGCGCCCTACCCGCTCGAGGACGTCGGGCGTGGCGTAGTAGTCGTCTGCGTGCAGGTGGGCGACGATGGCGCCGCGCGCGGCCTCAATGCCCTGGTTCATGGCGCGGCTGATGCCGCCGCCCACGTCGCGCAGGATGCGCTTGTTGCCGGGATAGGCGGCCAGCATGTCGAGCGTGCCGTCGGTCGAGCCGCCGTCGACGAAAATATGCTCGAAGTCCTGGCAGGTCTGGGCACGCAGCGATGCGAGCGTGTCGTCCAGCGTGGCGGCGCTGTTCCAGTGCAGGTGACGATCGAAAATCGGGGCTCAGTCGGCATACAGGTCTACCAGTCGGGGACGATGACGGCGGCATCGGCGCCGAAACGGGGCGGCAGCGGGCCACGGCACGGCGGGATCGCGAGCTGCGCCAGGACCCGATCGGCCAGTTCCGCCATGCTCAGGGCCAGCTGCAGCTGACCAGGATACTGCTGGTAGCTGGCCAGTTCCGGCGTACCGCCCTGGCCAGGGCAATGCAGGGACGGCCCAAGGCCAACGCCTCGAGCACGGTGGTGCTGCAGGCTTCCTCGCAGATGGAGGGAACGACGCACAGGTGGCTGCACGCGCTCCGGGCCAGCGTGCGCTGTCCGTCCTGCCAGCCGAGAAAGCGCACCTGCGCGCCGCCGTGGCGGCGTTCCAGTTCGGCGCGTTCGGGCCCGTCCCCCACGATCGACACGCTCGCCCAGGCCGGCAAGCGTCCTTCTAGCGCCACGAGAAATTCGCCGAAGCCCTTGCCGGCATCGATACGCCCGACCAGCACGATGTCGCCCGGCACGGGTTCGGGCGCGGCGGCGGCGATGGCGGCCAGGCGCGCATAGTCGACGAAGTTGGGGATCACGCGGCAACGCGACAGGTCGGCGCCGGGCTCGGCACGCAGGAACTGGCAGCGCAGGAAGTCCGACACGAACACGGTCTTGTGGCTGGCAAAGGCACGGGCGCTGGCCTGGCGGTAGCCATTTACGGCGATGGCGGTGATACCCTGGCGCAGGGCGCCGGCGCGCGCATCGATGCAGGCCGAGCAATCGCGGGGGGCACGGGTCGTGCACACCTGGCCCTCGCGAAAGCGCAGATGGGTAAGGCATTCGCTGCCCTGGTCGTGGCGGGTTTGCACGAAGTTCAATGCTGGATCGACATATTGACCGACGAGCGGCAGGTGTCCGTGGTAGTGCACGACGTCGGCATGGCCAGCATGGCGCGCGATGGCGCGGCCGATCTTGCGCGCGAAGTAAGGACGCTTGAGCGGATTGAAGAGCCCGAGTTGCTGCTCCTTCCAGCCGGGGTGGGCATAGTCGAAACCGGGCTGGAAGCGGCCGTGAAAGCCGATCTGCGCGGCGCCGGCGCCTGGCCCGAGGTCGTTACGGCCGAGAATGCTGACTTCGTGTCCGCGCGCGAGCAGCGTGTTGCCGAGCGTGACGACATGCTTGCCGAGCCCGCCTATCTGCTCGCCCGGCAAGTCCTCCGATACCAGCAGGACACGCACCCTAGCCCCCCGCCATGGCCTTGACCCATGCCCAGGCCCAGCGGCGGTCATCGCGTTCGACAACGAACACCATCCCGAGCAAGGCCAGCAGCGCAGCGCTGATCAAAGCGATCAGGGCGAAGTCAAGGCTGCCGCGGTCGAACCAGCGTTCGGCCGCGCCTGCGAAGACCGCGGCGATTGCCGCGGCGCCAATACCGGGAAGGTAGGCATGCGCACACAGGTGCGACAGCTGCGTTGGCACTGTGCGCCCGTGCACGACAACGAGAAAGCTGACGGTAAACAACAAGGAAGCCAGCAGGTGGCCCCAGGCCGCGCCCTCGATTCCCCAGCCGGCCACGCCCGCATAGACCAGCACCAGGCCAACGAGCGCACGAGCGAGCGCGAACACGCCCGACAGGCGGGGGTAACCCATGCCGTCGTTGACGAGCGTGGGCAGGCTGGTAAGCGAGTCGACGAACTGCGACAGGGCCATCAGGGCCAGTACGAGCGCGCCGCTGCGCGCGAAATCGGCGCCCATCCAGGCGGTGAGCAGCGGATGGGCAAACACGGCGAGCAGCACCAGCATGGCGGCGTTCACGTAGACCGGTAGCGGGTAGCCTTCAGGTAGGCGCGGCCCAGCCGCGCCAGTTCGCCGCCGGCAGCCAGTGCGCTGGTGGCGGGGAAGAACACCCTGAGAGGCGGAAGGTCAGACCCAGCACGCGGTTCGCCAGCGTGGCCGCCACCGTGAAGTAAGCCAGGCCGGTGACGCCGACGAGCGCACCGATGACCAATTTGTCGGCGTGCGCATACGAGAGCGCGGCGAAGCGCGAGAGGAAGGAATAGGCGGAAAAACCGAGGATGCTGCCACGCAGGGCACGGTCCGGCCAGCGCCAGCGCAGGCGCGGCAACAGGCGCTTCACGCCGCGCCACAACACCAGGCAATGCAGGGCGCTAGCGACCACGCGCAGCGCGATCACCTCGTACAAGCCCTGTCCCAGCATCAACACCGCCACCGTCAGCAGCGGCACGAGCGTACCGAATACCATCTCGATGCGACCGGAGACGTCGAAGCGCATCAGCCCCTGCGGAACGCTATTGAGATAACTTTGCAGCTGGCCGAGAAGAAAGCCAAGCGCGGCAAGGCGCAGGCAGGATACGGCCTCGCCAGCCAGTGTGGCAGGCACCGCGAACACCTCCGCCGCCAGCCAGGGCGCCGCGCCATACAATCCCAGCGCTCCGAGCGTGCCGATCAGCAAATAGACGGTGAAACCGAAGCACAGCGTCTCTGCCACGCTGTCGTGCTCGGCGCGCGCATGCTGGGCCGCGATGTACTTGACTGAGCCGGCCGTAACGTTGATATCGATGACGGCGAAATAGCCGACGATGGCGGTCACCAGCGAATACAGCCCATAGCCGGCTTCGCCCAGGCCCGCAACGACCAGCGGGACGGTGACCAGCGCGGCGAGCGCCGGCACTGCCGCCCCCAGCAGGTTCGACCAGGCATTGTGGAACAGGCGCAGGTTCATGGGTTTGCCGGGACGGATGCGTACGCCCTTGCCCCATCGGTCGACTGCGCGCCCGCCCAACTGCCGTGACGGGTTGCCGCGCGCCGGCCTGCCCTGACTCGCTGCCGCCCGGACAGGCCGATGGGGCCGCCCTTTACCCTGTGGAAGGCTGGCCTCAAGCGATGCTCCCTGCGAGGGATTCGGCTTCGGGACGCAAGCGTACGCGCATGTGCCTCCGGCGTGGTAGCGGCATGGTAGCGCCGGCGGCCAGCGCAATGTAGGGCAAGGCCAGGGCAATGGCCAGCATCTGGGTCGTGCGCACCGGGAAAGGGCGTGCCGATCAGTACGTCGGGGATCATGAAGGCAAGCGCGGCTGCGCCTGCCGTACCCAGGCCCAGCAGGTCGGGAGGCAGGCTGCGCAGGGCGCGGCGCGCGACCAGCACGAAGGCGCAGATCGTTCCACCCAGCAGGATTAGCCCGGGCAGGCCGCTTTTCAGCAACACGTGCAGCACGCCGCTGTGCAGGAACAGGCCACCGTCCGGATTGGCCTGCCAGGAGATCTGCTGGTAGCCGGTATAGCGGCCCCAGGCGCCGATGCCGGTGAATGGCCGCGCAAGGATATCGGCCAGCACCAGTTTCAGTTCGAGAACGCGCTCGCTCTCGGGTCCGAAGCGGCGTGACTGCATGTCGTAGAGCAGGCTGGCCATCCCGCCGCCGGCCTGGCCCAGGCGACGCAGGGCTGCGTAGCCAAGCGCCGCGCCCACCAGCGGCGAGGCCGCGAGCGCCAACTGGATGCGGCGACGCGGCGGAAAGCGCAGCAGCACGACAGCACAGCCGAGCATGAAGCCTATCCAGGCGCTACGGCGGTAGGACAGGACGATGCAGGCGGCCGTACTCGCCAGCGCCAGCCACGCCAGCAGCCGCCACAGACGCGTTTGCCCATCGTCGCTCTTTTCGTTGCTATTGCCAGTACCAAACAGGGTCACCGCGGCAATCGCGCATGCCATCATGCAGAGCAGGCTGTCGTTGATGTCGAAGAAGGTCAGACGGATGCTGATCGCGTTCATGTTGGCGTAGACGTTGTTCGGGTCGCCACCAAAGGCCGCCCAGCGCACCAGGCCAAACAGCGCCCGTCCAAGACCGGCCAGCATGATGAAACGGGCCAGTTCCAGGGCCTCGGCGCGGGTGCGGAACGCCAGCAGCATCAGTGCAACCAGCGGCCCCATCCATACAATGTTGGAAAATCCCGACGGTGCCAGCGCGTCCTTCAGCGGCACGCCAGCGAAAATAGCGGCAGCGGCATGGGCGCCCAGCAGCAGCGTCCAGCCCCAGAACCAGGGCCGCAGGTTGCAATCCGTCGTGCCGCCGGGCCGGAATGCCGCCGCCACCCGGGCGCATGCCCAGGCACCGAGGACATACCAGAGCACCACCGGGAAGAACAGCAAGCCGGAACCGCGGCTGTAGACACCGGGGGTGGCGAATACGGACAAGCTGCCGTAACTGGTCGAATTCATCCAGAAAAAGATGCACAGATAGGGATAGGCGAGCAGCCGCGGCCATACCAGGCCGAGACCGATGCCGAGCACGGCCGCGATCACGAGGAACAGCACCACAGCGAATGGCAAGGAGCTGAAAACAACCTGGAGCAAGGTGTCGGACATGATGACAGGGACGGTCAGCGCAGCGCGCCGATGAGGCGTGCACGATCGGTTGGACCCATGGCGGCCAGCAGTTCCCCAACAAAACGGTCCTGTAGCCGCCATGCGCCGGGCTCGTCGTTCGTGATGCTCGATACGCGCACCAGCATGCCGTCCGGGATCTCGCCCGACAGGCCATAGGCCAGGCGCCGCAGTTTCTGCTCGATGCCGGAGCGCGTGGCATGTTCGCCGATCGTCACCCAGTAGGTGATCGGTTCGTTGCGTTCTTGCAGTCGCGCGACCAGGCGCTGCACGGGCAGGACGCCATAACCGGTCGTGAGGCGGTCGCTGCCGTCGCGGACGAGCTGGAATCCCTGCGCGACGTAGCAGACTTCGGGCAGGTGCAGCTGCAGCGCCTTGCTCTGGTCGCCACCGTAGGCAATCGACAGCATCACGCGCCTGCCGCCATCGTCGACATAGGTGCGCGAGAGGGTCTGATCGTAAATCTTTTCCAGCAAACCCTGCTGCTCGGGATTGGGCGTGAGCGGCACAATGGCGGGGTCGATGCGCCAGGCGCCGAATTGAGCGGGCACCATTGCTTCCAGGCTGAAGCCGGGCCGCGCCTGGGCTGTCTTCTGCGACGGCGTCAACGCGCCTGTCAGGGCCGACGTGGCCGCCATTGCCACGCCCAGGGTCAGGCTGGCAAGGAAACGGCTGTTCATGTCCCCTCCCCGCGCGCCCCGGCCATGCGCCGTCGCGCCAGCCACTGCAGCCCCGAGTCCACTGCGAGAATGAGCGCCAGCGCCGTCAGGAACAGCACCATGCCGGCGAAGCCGTGCAGGAAGCCCTGGCCCGCCGCGTCGCCCAAATAAAAGGTGACCAGGGTCAGCACCACGACCCGGATCACGTTGGCCGAAAACGAGATCGGAACAATCAGCAAGGCCAGCCAGATATTGCGAAACGCCGAGGGATGGCGCATCAGGTTCAGGTAGAACAGGCCGAGCGCCTCGAGCGTGAGCAGCGTTTGCAGGCCGGCGCAGGCATCGGCTACCAGCAGCTGGTATTGACCGATTTGCAGCACCACGCCGGAACGCCCGATCGGGTAGCCGGCTGCGAACAGCAGCTGTTCGGTGGCCCAGGACACCGCCATCTTCATCGGCATCGTGACGGCGGCCACGAATTCGCTGGGCAGGGGCACCATGAACAGCATGAAGAAGAAGGGGAACCACAACACGCGCAGTGCGGACACACCGTGTTTGACCAGCACGATTGCCGCGAGCACGACGATGATGGCGCCGATCTCGAACATCAATATATGCTGCGAGCGCCCCAGCAGGTGCAGCACCAGGCCCACAGCGAGCACCGCCCAGCCGGTCGCGGACGAGGCCGGAGGCAGGGCCTGCACGATAGCCCACTTGCGCCAGAGAAGCCACAGTGCCAGCGCGAAGATCATCGGTCCATGGGCCTGCTCTTCGCCGATCCAGGCGCCGGTCGCCAGACTGGCGAAGGTCGGCAGGAACAGTGCGGCCAGCCCGAGCCACACGGGCCACCATTCCGGCAGCGCCGCGCGGGCTGCGTGGCGCAGTCCTGCAAAGCCGCGGCGAGACATGGGCGCATCGGCGGTGCCGGCCGCCGCACGCGTGGACGCGCTTGCCGTCGGCCGGACACCTGCGAGCTGGCCTGGCTCGTCATTCAGAACTCCATGACGACGGCGCCGACGACCTCGGCCCCGGCCTCGACCAGCTGCTCGGCCATCCGCGCGACATCGGCGACACGGGTATGATCCTTGCGCGCGGCCAGCAGCACCCGCCCGCGCGCGCGGCCACGGCGAGTGCGTCGGCGCCGTAGCCGAAGGGCGCCAGGTCGTACAGGAGGACGTCGTAGCGGTTTTCCAGCAGCGTGTGCAGCGTGCGAAATGCCTCACGGCTCAGCAGTTCCTGGGGATTGGGGGGCAAGGTACCGGCCGGCAGGACCGACAGGTCGGCAAACCCCGGGACACGCACGATTGCGTCGAGGTCGGTGCGTCCCACGAGCAGGTCGGACAAGCCCTGGCGTGGCTTGAGTCCGAACACCTCCTGTTGGCGCGGACTGCGCAGGTTCGCGTCCACGAGCAGGGTCTGCTCGCCGAGCTGGGACAGGACGACTGCGAGATTGGCGGCGAACAATGCCGCTCCGTCCTCGGGGTCGGCGCCGACCACGGCCAGTGCCCGGCGGCCGCGCGCAAACCAGCGCAACATCAACTGGCTGCGAATCTCGCGCAGGGCTTCTACCTGAGGCGAAAAAGGCTCGTAGGCGGCCACCAGGCGCGCCGACAGAGCGCCCTGCCCCGGCTGCACGTAGTCATAGCCGAACTGCCGCGCCAACGCCTGGCGAATGTCGTCCTCGCTGACCAGGCCAAGGCGCACCGCGGCTTCGCCATAGCGGATGCCGAGATCCTTCTGCATGCGCAGCACGCGCTCGGCGTTGTCCAGCGTTAGCTTGCCCGCTTCGAGCAGCAGCATGCCCATGCGCGAGTCCGCAGTATCGGCTGGCAGCGGTGAGAGGATGGGTGAGTTCATCGCAGCTTCCTTCAGTTCAGGCGCAACAGGCGCCGCGGTGCCATCAACGCGCGCAGGCCGCTACGCGGGCGCGGCGCCTGCCACTCGATGGTGCCCAACACAGGGATACCCAGCAGGTCGTGCACGTCGGCACCGGACCGCACGGGCCGTTGCAGCAATTCCAGCAGCAAGGCCAGGCCCACGCCAAGGATGCTGCCCAGCAGAATTGCCACCAGGGTGTTGAGCAGGACCCGCGGGCCTGAGGGTTCGGCCGGCGCGACCGCCGGGTTCAGCACCGCGATATCGGACTGCTCGGCCTGGGCTTCGATCCGGGTCTGGGAGAAGCGCCCGCTGGCCGCATCGAAGGCGCGCTGCGCGCTGTCGAGGTCCTTCAGCAGGACGCCGAGTTCGTCGCGAGTGCGGTTCAGCTCGAGCACCCGGGTCTTCTGGGCCGCCAGGGCGGCACGCAATTCCTCCTCGCGCTGGCGCAACACCTGCGCATTGCCGCCGACGCTCTTCGACACCGTACCGAGCGCGGCATTCAGGTCTGCGCGCATCTTGTCGACTTCGGCGCGCGCAGCACGGTACTGCGGGTGGTTGCTGCCGTAGCGGGCAGCGCCTTCCGCCAGTTTGGCTTCAGCCGACGCGAGTGCTACGCGCAGATTCTGCACCAGGGGATTGTTGGCCACATCCGGCGAGTGTACGGCATTGCCCCCCGCCATGCGTTCGCGCGAGGTAGCCTCGAGCGCTGCCGCCTGCGCCGCCACGAGCTGCGAGGACAAGTCGTTCAGGCGCGCCAGCTCGATGTCGACACGATTGTTGTCGAGGCTGACGATGCCCTTCTCCTGCTGGTATTTCGACAGGCGCGCCTGGGCCGTCTCGACGTTGTCGCGCAGCTGTTTCGTCTGCTCATTGAAATAGGACGCCGCCTTTTTCATCGGCTCGGTCTTGAGCTGCACGGAGGCGTTCTGGTATTCCTCGGCGAACGCGTTCGCGACCGCGGCGGCGAAGGCCGGATCGGCGCCCTTGAAGCTGATTTCGACGACGCTCGATTCGCGCGCCGGCTTGATTTCGAGCTTGCGCAGCAGCAGGTCGGCCAGCCAGTCGCGCACGCTGCCCTTGCCGTCGGTAGCGTCCTGGAACTGCGCGATCACGACCGGGCTGGTCGCCAGGCGCAGGCGGTCGACGACGCGCAATGCCACGTTCTTGCTGGTGATGATGTCGATCTGGGTCGCCATGTAGCCGGGCAGCAGCTGCCCGGGTGTGGTCACACCGGTGAGCGGGTCCACGCCTTTATAGTTGAGCAGTACCGATGCGGTCGCGGTGTAGGTCTTGTTCTGGATCAGGCTCCAGCCGAGCGCCAGCAACACCGTCACCAGCAGGGTCGACAGGATCAGGCGTCGCCGTGCGCGCAGCAACAACAGGAATTGATAGAGGTTCATGGCGACTCCGGGCGGCTCAGAACCAGCTTTCGCGCACGGTGATCACATCGTCGACCTGGACCGGATCGCTGGCGCGGGCTTCGAGCGTGAAAGGACGGCCGGCGGCATCGCGGCGGGTGATGCGCATGCCGTTGTCGCTGCCGCGCGGGGTCAGGCCGCCGCCGGCGGAAATCGCCTGCTGGACCGTCATGCCCCGCTCGATGCGAAATGCCCCGGGCCGCTGCACTTCGCCGGTGACATAGGCACGGGGCGCGCGCTCGACATAGATGATGTCGCCGCCGGCCACTTCGAAGTCCTTGTCGAGTTCACCCTTGCGCACCATGTCGACAACGTCGATTGTCTCGCGCGTGGTCTTGCCGTCGCGGGTACGCACCAGACTGATGAGGTCGCCTCCCTCGGAGCCGATTCCCCCAGCCATGGCGAGCAGGTCCAGTACCTTGCGTCGCCCTTCCACCGGATAGCGCCCCGGCCGGTTGACCTGTCCAAGGACCGAGACCTGCTGGCTGGCCAGCGTGGTGACAATCATGTTGACCTCGGCTTTTTTCAGGTAGCCACCCTTTTCCAACAGGTTGCCGATCTTTTTCTCGGCTGCGGCAACGGACAGGCCGCCGACGGCCACCTGGCCCAGCAAGGGAAAGGTAATGGCGCCACTCTCGCTGACCCGCGTCTCGACCGCCAGGTCGGGGCTGCCGTACACGGACAGGCGCACCACGTCGCCCGGTCCGAGCAGCACTTCGGCGGCGCTGGCGAACCCGGCGCCCAGTGCCAGCACAGCTGCCATGATCCATTGTGCAAGTGTTTTCATGCTCGCTCCTCCAGAGTTTGGTTGAGGCCGATTACTTCAGGCCGGCGACGCCGCGATCGACCGCCGCGGCGTCCGGCGTTCCTGCGCCCGTGGTACGCGCCGGAGCCGTCTCGGGCATTGCCGCCGGGCCGGTACCGGACGCCGTGCCGGCAGCAGGTGCCACTGCCTTGCCGGCGCGTCCCGCGTCGCCGGCATCCGTACCACGCGGATTGGCAAGACTGGCCGGCGCGGCCCTCGCATCGAGTGCCAGCTCCTTGTTCAGGTATTCGATCCTGGCTCCCTCACGCAGCCGGTCGACCTCGGCCGCGGCCACTTCCTTGTGCTTGCGCGTCAACAGGTACTGCGCGATCTGGGGCGTGGCGACATTGAGCGGCACCGGCGCCTCGCGTACCTCGGCTATCGACAGCATCATGGCGCGCTCACCTTCGCGTACGCTGAACAGTTGGCCTTTGGGCATGGCGAGCAGCTTCTTCGCCAGCGCGGGGTTCAGGTCGGCGGTACTGCGCGTGATCTGGGCGCGGCCGTACTTGATGCCGTGCGCATCGAGCCAGACCGCAACCTCTTCGAGCGAACGCGCGCTATCGGCCGCCTTGCGTACCTCGGGCGTGAGGTCGCTCCCCGCGATGACGAGCTGATCCATGCTGAACTGCTTGCGCTTGTCGAAGTAGTCGGGATGCGCCTTGTAGTACTCCTCGACCTCGGCCGGCGTCGGCTTGGCGACATTGGCCAGCCGCTTCTGCATGTAGGCTTGCGCCACGATCAGCGAACGGGCGCGCTCGATGGCGCCCATCACCTTCGGATCGCGGTCGAGCTTTTCCTGGGTTGCCGCGTGCTCGAGCAGCTCGCGGTCGATCAGCGCCTGCAGCAATTGCTTGCTGGCGTCGGGCTGGCGCGTGGCGGGGATGCCGGCGCGCTGGATCTCCTCGTTCAGCTGCAGCACCGTGATCTCTTCGCCGTTGACGTTGGCAAGGGCCTGTCCCGGCGACCGGTCGGTGCGGAGCGTCCGCTGCATCCCGCCAGCGCGGCCGACAGCAATGCGACCACGCCCACGGCTCGGACCGCGGCGGCTGCGGCGCCGCGCGCGCCCGTTTCCTGAAAGATGTTCGACATAAGTCCTCGTCATGAAAAAGATCGCGTTACGGGCCTCGCTGCAGGCGTCATCCGGCGCGGCAGCATCGCGGCTGCACCGGCACGGGGCTTTCAGGCGGGCGCATCGGCTACCTCGACGGCAAGGAAGGCGGAATACGCCCGGCGCAGCCCTTCGCGCAGCGGCGTACTGGCGCTCCAGCCAAGTGCGCGCAACTTCGACACATCGAGCAGCTTGCGTGGCGTGCCGTCGGGCTTGGAGGCATCGAACACGATGCGTCCTTCAAACCCGACCACTTCGCCCACGAGATGGGCCAGCTCGCCGATGCTGACGTCCTGTCCGGTGCCGACATTGATATGGGAATGCATCGGACCGGTGTTCGCGGCATAGGTTTCCGGCGCCAGGTGCATGACATGGAGACTGGCCATGGCCATGTCGTCGACATAGAGGAACTCGCGCATCGGTTTGCCGCTGCCCCAGATGACGACCTCCTGCGCGCAGTTCGCCTTCGCTTCGTGGAAGCGCCGTACCAGGGCCGGGATCACGTGGCTGTTTTGCGGATGGTAGTTGTCGCCCGGTCCGTACAGATTCGTTGGCATGACGCTGCGAAAATCGGTGCCGTATTGACGGTTGTAGCTTTCACAGAGCTTGATGCCGGCAATCTTGGCGACGGCGTAGGGCTCGTTGGTCGGTTCGAGCGCACCTTCCATCAGGTACTCCTCGCGAATCGGCTGCGCCGCCAGGCGAGGGTAAATGCAGGACGAGCCGAGGAACAAGAGCCGATCCACGCCGGCGCGCCAGGCCTCGTGAATGACATTCGCCTGCACCATCAGATTGTCGTAAATAAATTCGGCAGGATAGGTATTGTTGGCGTGGATGCCGCCCACCCGTGCCGCCGCCAGATAGACATGGTCGATGCGCTCGCTGCGGAAGAAGGCGCGGACGGACGGCTGGTCGGTCAGCTCGAGTTCCTGGTGCGTGCGCGTGACGATGCTCGTGTGGCCGCGTGCGCGCAGCGCGCGTACGATGGCGGAACCAACGAGGCCGCGATGGCCGGCGACATAGATGCGGGGTTCTGGATTCTTCAAGGTCCACTCCGATCGGTTGCGACGATGTAAGCGATGCCATGATGTGGGGCCGCGACCGGCTGCGATGCTTGCCGTGACCTGCCTTGTTGCGATGCCCGGGCGACGTGCCGGTACCTCGCGCCTGCCGTGCCTGGTGCTGCGCCGTAACTGCTGCGAGCCGCGGCGACGGACTGCCCTTGCCAGCGTACCTGTCGTGCCTTGCCGCCTTCTTGACCAGTATCGAACTGCGCGTGCGCACTATTGGGGAACCAAAAGTGGCCGCCCCATACAACAGCTCCCGGATGCGGGCCATGCACGCAAGGCCCCGCGACACGATCCGGTTGCCCTGCCCTGCCACGCCGATGGGAACGAGGCTTCCACGGTCATCATAAGCAGCCCGGCGCCGCAGACAAGCGGCGCGCCAGCGAGCGACGGCGCACTTAAGGCAGCGTTAAGCGCTTTGCGTCAGAACGCGTTCTCTCGCGTCAAAATTACCCGGATTGTCTTCAAAATGATCCACAGGTCCAGCCATACCGACCAGTTGCGCAAATAGTCCAGGTCGTACTGGACGCGTGCTTCCATCTTGTCGAGCGTGGCCGTTTCACCGCGCAAGCCGTTGACCTGGGCCCAGCCGGTGATGCCTGGTTTCACTTTGTGGCGCAACATGTAGCCCTTGATCAGTTTCCGATACTGCTCGTTGTGAGCGACGGCATGGGGCCGCGGTCCGACGATGCTCATGCGACCTTGCAGCACGTTGACGAACTGTGGCAATTCGTCGAGCGAGGTGCGGCGCAGGAAGCGGCCGATGGGCGTCACGCGGCCATCGTCGCGGCGGGCCTGGACGATCTCGTTGCCGTCGTCGAGCACCCGCATCGAGCGGAATTTGTAGACGTGGATTTCTTCTCCGTACAGGCCGTAGCGGCGCTGCGTGAAGATCACCGGCCCTGGCGAACTGGCCTTCACAGCCCCTGCAATCGTCAACATCAGGGGCGCCAGCAAGACCAGGAACACGCTGGACAGCACGATGTCGCAGAGCCGCTTGAGCATGCCGTTCAGGCCCATGAACGGGGTTTCGCAGATGGCGATGACGGGCATGCCGCCGACGTTGTCGAAGCGTGCCTGCATCAGGTCGAACACGTAGACGTCGGGCAGGAAGTACACCGAGGCCGTCGTGTCCTGCAATTCGTCGATCAGGCGGCGGATGCGCGGCTGCGCGGAGATCGGCTGGCTGATGAAAATCAGCTTGATGTTATGGGTCCGCACATAGCTGCTCAACTCCGCGACGGCGCCGAGCACGGGATGGCGCAGGCTGGCGGGATGGCGCACCCTGGCGCGGTCGTCGAAAAAGCCATGCACTTGCATGAACAGGTGCGGATGGCGCGCGCATACGCCGGCGAACTTGACGCCGACATCGTTGGCGCCGACCACGACCACGGAGCGCAGCTCACGGCTGCGATCGGGCGCTCCGGCGGCGCGGCGCACGAGGATATGGCTGCCCAGCAGGGTGGCCGGGGTGGCGATGATCCAGGCCAGCAGCACCCGTTCGTCGTAATAGTATTTCAGCCCGCTGGCCGAGCCGAGGAAGTACAACACCGCAATCGTCACGCACCAGCCGAACAAGGTGTCGCGGGCATAGGCGAACATGCGCCCGCTGCGCCAGGTGCGGTAGGGGTCGATGTGCTGGTAGACCGCCGAGGAGATGAAGAAGGCGAGAATCATCAGCACCAGCGAATAGCCGGAGAACGGTTCCTCGAATGCCATCGACGACAGGTACAGCGACCCCATGATGATCAGGGGATCGAGCACTCGCTGGAAGAACGAGATGAGCGGAATGTCGTTGACCGTCATCGCATGATGCTCAGAACTGTGCGCTCGCGTTGAGGACGACCGTGTTCGACTTGAAGTTGCCGATGCCCAGTACCGCGGAGCCGGTCCGGGCCTGGTGGACATAGGCTGCGGACACGCTCAGCTTGCGCCGCACCGCCCAGCTCGCCTTGAGGGTAGCCGAACGCAGCGTGTCGTCCAGGCCATCCGGGGCGCTGAAGGCGATGCGCTGGTTGTAGTTGCGCCGCTCGTAGACCGCGTCGGCATCAACGCGCAGCTTCGCCGTCGCGTTCCAGGTAGCGCCGGCACTGACGCCCTTGTTCAGGGTGTAGCTGACGATGGAACTCTCGAGCGGAGCGAAATCGCGCCACACGGAACTGCGGTAGGCGAACTTGCCGCGCGGCTCATGCAGCACCGTGATGCGGCCGTTTGCGCCGCTCGTGCGCCCCGGACCGAACGATGGCTGGGTACGCCTGGCATAGCCGGCCAGCGCCTGCAGCGTGGTGGAGCCGCTCGCCTTCCACTCGACCCGTGCCTTGAGCTCGTCCTGGTGGAAATCGTCGGTCAGCGGGCTCGTGGCAAAGGGGCGGCGATTGGCATACCTGCCTTCGATGCGGCGCAACACCAGGCCGACGGCGCTGCCGCTGCGCGCCAGGTAGCGTCCTTCGAGCTCGGCGACCTTCTCGGTGCGGTTGTTGTAGGCCTGCGCGGCCAGCTCGTACTCGAATTTCTCGCGCGAGAACGCGGCATGCGCTTCCCAGCGCGGATGCAGCTTCCACCCTCCTTCGAAAAAGCCGCGGCGTTGCCGCCTCAGGTTGCGCTCGTTGCTGCGGAAATCCGTATAGGGCGCAAGCGTCTGGGCGTAGGTGCTGCCGAGCTGGCCGGAGAAACGCTTGCCGAGTTCCCAGTACCAGGAGGCTTGCAGGTCCTTGCCGTCGTAGTCGAGCTGGCGGAAATGGTCGAATTTCACTTTCGAGAGCTTGCCCACGGCCAGCAGGCGCTGGCGGCGCAGCGTTTTGTCGACCACCGCGCCGAACTCCGCCGTAGTCCAGGAATCGGCGCGCTGGTTGTCGAAAGCGGGCTCGTTTTCCGGAATGCGCAGCAGATTGTCGTCATGTGCCCAGCCAACGCGGCCGTAGACGTCGAGCGAGCTTCCGGGAATGGCCCAGCCCGGCGCCGACAGGATGAGGCCAGCCACCAGTGCAAGCGGATGGGAGCGGTTTCTCGACATGTCGTGGTCTCTCGAAAGGCAATGCAAGCCGGCGTCGGCGATGGTCGGGGCAGCCCGTGAAACGATACTGAAGAAAACTCCCGTCCATGGGCTGTGCTGGATCAAACGGCGCGGACTCCGCAGCCCTGGCTCCCGTCCTGCAACGCGGGACGCGGAAAAACGGCGCAAAGCCGCCGCGCAGTTACTGATGAGACCGGCGAAAAGACGAGCAGTTCCGCCCGGGGACTTGATCGACTACGAGGTGTGGTTCGACGAATATGCTAGGCACACGTCGATAGGGAACATCGCGCGGAGGCGTACATGAGGCCGTCCGGCAGGGCAGGACGCGCCTGCGCCGGGGAGCGCAGGCGATAAAGCGGCGCGCGGGGCAAGGCCGACGCGCCGCCACGACAAGCGATCAGGCGTCGCCGCGCGCGCGGGCTTCGATGCGCTCCCAGCGTTCGAGTGCGTCCATCAACAATTCGTCGATCTCGGCAAAGCGTGCATTGATGCGGCGCGCGTCGGCCGGATTGGTCTTGTAGAAGTCCGGCGCATTGAGCTGCGCGGTAATCGCCGACTGCTCGTCCTCGAGCGAGGCGATGAGCTGGGGCAGCTCTTCCAGTTCGCGCTGTTCCTTGTAGCTCAGCTTTACCTTCTTCACCGCGGCTGCCGCGGCGGCCGGCGCCGCAGGCTCGGCATTCTTCGCCGGGACCGATTTCGCGGACGCAGCCGCCACCTGCGGCGCTTGCGACTTGACGCGCTCCCAGTCGCTGTAGCCGCCCACGTATTCGCGCCACATGCCCTGCCCTTCGGCCACGATCACTTGCGTAACGACATTGTCGAGGAAGGTTCGGTCGTGGCTCACCAGGAACACGGTGCCGGTATAGTCCTCGAGCAGTTCTTCCAGCAGTTCGAGGGTATCGATGTCGAGGTCGTTGGTCGGTTCGTCCAGCACCAGGCAGTTCGCCGGCTTGGCGAACAGACGGGCCAGCAGCAGGCGGTTGCGCTCGCCGCCCGAGAGCGATTTCACCGGCGAACGGGCACGTTCCGGCGCGAACAGGAAGTCGTTCAGGTAAGTCATGACGTGCTTGCGCTGGCCATTGACCTCGACCCAGTCGCTGCCCGGTGAGATGGTATCGGCCAGGCTCGCCTCTTCGTTGAGCTGGGCGCGCATCTGGTCGAAGTAGGCCACGTTCAGCTTGGTACCGAGACGCGTGGTGCCGCTGTCGGCCGTTTCCTCGCCCAGGATGATCTTCAGCAGCGTCGTCTTGCCCGCGCCGTTCGGGCCGATCAGGCCGACCTTGTCGCCACGCATGATCGTGCCGGTGAAGTCGGTGATGATCACTTTTTCGCCGTATGACTTGGACACGTTTTCCAGCTCGGCGACGATCTTGCCGGAGCGTTCGCCCGTGCCGACGTCAAGCTTGATCTGCCCCTGCGTATCGCGGCGCGCGGCGCGCTGCAGGCGCAGCGCCTCCAGGCGGCGGACACGGCCTTCGTCGCGGGTACGGCGCGCCTGCACGCCCTTGCGGATCCAGACTTCTTCCTGGGCCAGGAACTTGTCGAACTTGGCGTTCTCGACTTCCTCGTTCGCCAGCAGTTCGCGCTTGCGCTCCTGGTACGTCGAGAAATTGCCCGGGAACGACAACAGCTTGCCGCGGTCGAGTTCGATGATGCGGGTGGCGACGTTGTCGAGGAAGCTGCGGTCGTGGGTGATGAACAGGACCGAGCCGCGGAAATCGCGCAGCAGCCCTTCCAGCCACAGGATCGACTTGAAATCGAGGTGGTTGGTCGGTTCGTCCAGCAGCAGCACGTCCGGTGCCGACACCAGGGCGACCGCCAGCGCCACGCGCTTCTGCATCCCGCCCGAGAGCGTGCCCATCTTCGCGTCGCGCGCCAGGCCCAGGCGGTCGAGCGTGGTATCGACCTTGTTGTTCAAGTTCCAGCCGTCGGTGGCGTCGAGCTTGACCTGCAACACGTGCATGCGTTCCATCAGCGCCTCGTCGTCGCCCTGGCCGAACTGGCCGGTCAGCGCTTCGTACTCGGCCAGCATCCCTTGCAGTTCGCCCATGCCGGCGGCGACCGCATCGAACACGGTCGACTCCGGATCGAAGCTCGGCTCTTGCTCGACATAGGCGATCTTGATGCCTTGCTGCATGACCAACAGGCCATCGTCGAGCTTGAAGCGCCCGGCGATAATTTTCAGCAGCGAGGACTTGCCGGTGCCGTTACGGCCGATCAAGCCGACCCGTTCGCCGGATTCGAGGGAAAAGTCCGCGTGATCGAGCAGCGCGACGTGGCCGAACGCGAGTTGCGCGGACGAAAGGGAGATGACTGCCATATTCTGTGAGCGGGCCGTTCGCGCGCGCAAGAAGGGGCGCGAGGCGGCGAAAAATTGAAAGAAGCGGCTATTGTACCGATTGCGGCGCCTTCGCTTCCACTGACTTCCAATTATCGGCCTATCCTCGGCTATAATTGCGCTCGGTTCACGATACCGGCCTGCTCAAGCAGGGCCCGCTCGCCGAACCGCACCGTGCCGCCTCGGCGGCCTGCGTCCTCCCCGTAGCACAATGGATAGTGCACATGCCTCCTAAGCGTGGGATACTGGTTCGATTCCAGTCGGGGGGACCACCAGATTTCTTGTCCGTTCTCCTGATGCCGCCTCAGTGGGATGACATGCATCGAGCCGGCTCAAGGCGCCAGCCGCCTCAATTCCACCGCCCATACCCACGGGTCGGCATCCCAGCTTCCGGCCCCATTGATCCGCTCCCACACCTTCCGATAGGCCAGTACCGGGTCGCCGCCGGCGCCCTGGGGATCGATGCCTTCGGCCAGCGCATCGTCCGCACTGATCGCGCGCAGCCGCTCGACCCGCACGCCGACGATCTCGAGCAGGATGCGGCTGGCGGCGCGCGGCATGAAGAGCGCCGGGCGCTGGTGCCAGCGCGGCAGGTCGCCCGCTACCCGCCCGGCCAGCGGGTCGGCGCCGCCGGGTTCGTCGAGCGCGTAACGGTAGCGCTGGCCGCTCGTGCGCGTCTGGTCGATGAAATACCGGGCGTTACCTGCCTTCCCGGCCTTGGGCCGCGTTTCCCAATGGCCGAAGGCGAAATAGGTTTCGCGCACCCACAGCCGGTCGCCGGCCAGGCCGAAGCGATTCCGCGCCATTTCGGGCGCGCATTCCCCTTCCGGCTGCGGGCGCAGCGCGCGGCGCGTCTGGCTCTTGGTGCCGTCGAGCAGCGCGCGCACCATCGCGCCAGAAAACAGGATGCCCCGTTCCTTGATCATCCCTTGCGATGGTTGCCGCTGCATCGTTCTCGCATCAGGCGTGGCGCTTCCAGGGACCGCTGCGCACCATCCAGCGCCGCAGGACATTGCCGGGCTTCGGTTCGCGGAACAGCTTCCACCAGGTTGCGTCGGCGATGCCCCGTCCGGAGGCGAGCTGGAGCACGTCGACATCGCCGCCCGAATTGACCTCGATGGTCTGTGGGCCCTCCTCCGTGAAGGCGATATCCCAGGACTGGTACATGATGCCTGGGAACAGCGGTGCCGCCTGGACGCACAAGTCCTTGGCCTTCTCCCAATCGGGCAGCGTGAAGCCGATGATCTGCTCGCCGGTATCGGGATGCGTCGGGATGGTATCCAACTGGTTCCCCTTCTTGCCGATCACATTCGACACGAGCCCGCTGTCGACCTCGATGGCACCGAGCAGGTTGCCCGACGCCCCGTGCCTGAAATTGTCGATCATGTTCTTGCCTGCTGGAATGCGCAGGACCGCGCGATGGATGATCGGCCCGTCTTCGCCCATGAGCACGACCACCCGCGCCGTCGCCAGCCTGGGGCCGAAGCGTTGCGCAATTTCCGGATGCGGACGCGCCACCGCCTGCAGCACGATCCCCTCGAACGAGCGCCAACGATCGAAATATTTCTCGAGCGGAATCGTATCGCCATTGCGCAGCTGCAGCTTGCCGTCGGCGTAGCCGTCGACCCAGACCGATCCGGCGCCCGCATTGCCGCCGATTGGTTTCATGAAAAACGGGAACGCGGCCTGGGTTTGCAGATATGTCGCGATCTCTTGCACCGAACGTAAAGAGACGGCATCCGGAAAACTCCGCGTTGGATGCGCAACGGCCTTGATTTCAGGAAATGAGAATCCATGGAGACGCAGGATGCTGTAGGTGATCAACTTATCTCGAGTAAGGGCTTGGGAGCGCAGGTCATTATTTGAATTGGTGGCGGTGCCGGAGTTTACGCCTAGAAACTGAACCTTCTCTTCCCATGACATGCCGTCAAGCTTGTACATCCGATATTCTTCCGCCGTCAGCCGATTGGGCGGTCGGCGCAGTTGCGCCATTTCAAGCTTTTGTTTCACACGAGCCTCGCATTGTCGAAGTTGCTATCTTGAATAGATGCGCATCCTAATGCAGCGCGCGTGAACTTGTCTATTGAATCAGGACAGCTGCCGACTACATCAAGGATCACTGGAAATTTCAGTTTCCTTGAATATATTATTCTTTCCTGATAGCCGCCCTTATACACTTAAGCAGAAGCATTGGCGGGTACTGCACGACAATACTAATTGCAGGTAAACTCAGCAATGCATGTGATGATACGGTGCGCGCCCGGTCGAAACAGACATGAAGTAGAGATGCAAACGTCGTGCTTGATCGATAAGGCTTAGCAGCGCCGGCTTATCCAAGGCACTGTCAATATCCATCGTTAATGACAATACTTGTTGATTAGCAGGAGGGGAAGGCTGCATCTAGTACCGCCTTGTCAGATGCTGTCATCCTCTGCCCGGCTTGCTTTATACCGTGCGGACTCTTCCCCCTCGACCCGTAGCCATTCATCGAAGTTCGGTATGCAATATCTGTCGGACCAGTGCACGTGCTGATCGCTTCCGTAATCGTGATAATAGATAGTCGGATTACCGCTCTTATCATTGCCATCAAAGCAAGCAAGTACGACATATCCATCATTAAATAGGCCGCTTTCATCGTTCGCTATAGCAAACGGCACCAAGGGCTTGTCTGGATATCGCTGCAGCATCGCGCCGTAATAGCTCGAACTGCGCGGCACATCCAGAAACAACAATTCCCAGGGGGACAGATCCGGCTGATTTTGCGATAAGGCCAATTCCACATAGCTTTTTGGCAGCGTAAAGTCTTTCGGAAGAATAGACGCATCATAGAGATAAGGCTTGGTCATTCCAGGCTTTCGATGATGGAAACGTGGAGTTTGCGCTGCATTGCGTGCCCCTTTGCACCAGAACTGGCCATCGCGCCCGCCTTCCACAAGGCCGGTCCAGTCCGTTGTTGTGGCAGTCCTGGAAAACGGCTCAGAACAAGGATGATGCAGCTTATGTGCCTTTAGCGCGGACCTCTGCGGCCAAGCCTTCTAATGCCGAAGCCGCCTCTTTCTTTCCTCGCGACTCCAGATATGCCGCGAGCGCCTCAAGATAGACGGCCTCGGCTACCTGTATGGATCGAGGCTCTCCGTCCCAATAAGTGATTTCGACGTGGTTGTCGCCGATGGATCGCCTTTCGACAACTCGTTCGTACTCGTCGAGATCTGAAGCGTAGGTCACGCCGTAGTAGCCGTCATTTCCCATGTATCCATGCCCGCTGCGGGCAAACTCGACTAATTGCTCATCGCTGGGCCAGCCGTAGCCGAATATTTGTGGGAAGATGGATTGCATGTTCAACCCAGTCTCAACGTCGATTGAAACCTGTCTTCAGCAACTGGAACTCTGCGGAAAGATAGTTATAGGCAAGTAGAAATAGGTCAGAACAGCCGTTTTTGTAGAATCGCATTGATCTCACCCGTATCTTCCGGATGCAAGCGAAGGTAGTTCGCGCATGCCTGATCAATAATCGTAGAGCAAGCCGCTTCGGAAATCACCAGTTCGCTGTCAAAAGCGACGAATTTAACGCCTTCAAAGTGCGCTATTGGCTCATTCAGGTCTGGCTCAGGAAACAGGCAATATTCATCGTTAACAATGATGTCTTCCCTATTTACGATACCCTCTATTGCACGAACAAAACGACCTTGTGAGTACATTGAGTTCAGGAACTCCTTAGCCTGATACTCGTCGTCCGTGTGACAATTTAGACTTTCAAACACTTTTTTTGTCTGAGTCACAGCATTCTGCCCAATAAATTTCTTAAAGATGGTACTTAATTTACGCATTGACTATACCTTTTCCAATCCGTCTCCATTGATGAGCTCGCGCTGCACCGGGACCTGCCTTTCGCAAGGCCGCCCTCCTCGATTCCTCATGCTGCCCGGCCAGGACCGATGGGACAGCACTGGGGGGGCGCAGACGACCTATATCGAGTAAGCGCGGATGAACACTATTTCGGATGGAAATTCGTTATCTCGCCGGTTTTTGGATCGATATAGACGCGGAACGTAATCCCTCCCGCCTTGGCATCGTATTGTTGGAGCCCGTTGGCCCTCGCGGCATGATACCCATCAGCAGCGGCTTTCCTTCCCAGATCGAAAATTTTCTGATCCGGGAATACATTCGGATCGTAGACAGTTTTCGTAGGCGGATTTTTCCCTGGACTCTTGTAGACAATATTGCCTAACGCATCCTTTTCTATCGCCCCATTGGGGAGCCGTTTAGGGATCAGATACTCATACGTCGTGATTCCGGGTGGCTGACCAGGGGTCACTTTTGTGATCTTGAGACTGTTGTCCAACACCGCACTGAAGAAAGCGTCGCGATTGTGGGCACCTTTGACGCCAGTTTTCTGATCGAACCCATCAACTGTTTTCAAGTGCTTCGCAATATTAGGCTTGAAAATCACCGCCTTCGCCAGCGCGCTCTTCTCGAACACCGCCTTGACGATCTTGGACACCTTTGCGGCGCCTAAGGTAGCGCCACTACTCGCGACGGCCACTCCCAGCCCATGCGCCAGTATATCGCCTGCCTTATCGAGATCGCCCTCGCACTTGGCGTTCATGATCAGCGAGGCCGAATCCCATACCCCATGAAGCACATCGAGCACTGCGGACCCCATGAACAGGTATCCGAGGCCTGCAAGGCCAATATCCGCAGCCCATCCATATGGCGTTGCCTGTGCCGCGGCCCAGACAGCAAACACGCCGGCCGTGGTGGCGAGCGAGGCCGGGCTCACCATTTCCAATAGCGCGTCGCCCAGTTCACCAGGGAATTTGGCAGCCACCCGCTCCATCACATACTTCAGCTTATCCTGCATGCTCCAGGTCGTCACGGCGCCCGCGGGCTTGCTCGACAGGCCCAGCGGATCGATATTGTCGACCGGGTTATTGTTCGCAAAGGCATACAGGTTGGGCCCGCCCTGCTGTCCGCTCGGGTCCGCCGACAGGTAGCGTCCACTGTCCACGTCGAGGTAGCGGTGGCGGTTGTAGTGCAAGCCGGTTTCGGTGTCGTGATACTGCGCAGAGCCGCGCAGGTTCAGGACGAGCTTGCTGTCGGCGGCGACGATCAGTTCGCCGAACCCGGTCGCCTCGGCGCGCCATACGGTCTTTTTCTGTTCGTCGACCAAGGCGCGCGGTGCGCCGGTATGGTCGGCAACAATGGCAAAGACCTCGGTCTGTTGCGCGCGCCCGGCGCTCTGGGTGCGCTCGGTCGGAATCGCTTGCAGCGCGGCACCGGCAGAACTCCCGCGATGCTGGAGCATGGCGATCGGACGCGCCTGGCCATATTCTTCGAGCCAGACGTACTGGCGGGTGATGTCGATGGCGCCCTTGTCGGGCTCGGCTTCGGCAACCAGTTGGGCGCCGTCGTAGAAGTAATAGACCACCTTGCGCTGGTTGCCGGCATAGCTGATCTTCCTGATGCGTTCGCCGAAGGCGTTATAGGCATACTCGGCCACCGGTTTTCCGGCGCGCGCGACCTTGACCAGGCGCTGCTGGCTGTCCCAGGTATAAGCGGTGTCGCCGATGGCGGTGACGCTGCCTGCGCCGTTGTAGCTGTAACGCCGCTCCTGGCCACCCTGCACGGCCGCGACCAGGCGGTTGCTGTCGGGTGCCACGCGATAGGTCGTGCTGCTGGCGCCGACGATCTGGCTGAGCAGGTTGCCTGCCGGGTCGTAGGCATAACCGCGTGTGCCCGGTTCGTGCTGCGCGCCGGCCTTGCCCATGCCCTGCAGGCGGCCCAGCACGTCGTAGCTCAGGCCCGTGGTTTGCCGCTGGCCCATAGCGGCGACAACGCGGCGCTCGAGCAGGCCGCTGGCCGTGCGCGCCTGGTGTTCTTCCCAGATGCCGGCACTGCCGATATGACGGATCTGGCCGAAGCGGTCCAGCTGGCGCACGTAGCCGACCCCATTGGCCAGCTGGTAGCGCTGGTCGGCGTAGCCGTCGCCGGCTTCGTTCAGACCGGTGAGCAGGGTGGTCTTGCCGAACAGATCCTGCCGGCCGATCGCGGCCAGCAAGCCCGGTTTGGCATGGCCTGCGCCGTTGTAGGTGTAGGTCAGGACCTGCCCGTCGGGCAAGGTCTTTGCCACCAGCTGGCCCACATCGTTGTAGCGATAGGCCGTCGCGAACCGCCTGCCGTCGATCACGCGTGTATGCAGGGTCAAGCGCGTGGCGGCGTCATAGCCGAACAGTTCCTGCCCGCCCGGGTAGCTGATGCTGACCGGACGTCCCTGCGCACCGTAGGCGATAACAGTCCTGCCCTCGCGCGTGCGCTGTTCGACGACGCGCCCGGCCTGGTCGTAGCGATAGCCGATCCTGTTTTCGTCGGTGCTGCCGGCGCCAGTGATTTTTTCAATCAGGCGATCGGCCGCATCCCAGCTGTAGCGGGTGGTGCCGCTGTCCGGACTGCCGATGGCAACGAGCCGCCCGAAATCGTCGTACACATAAGCGGTGCGGTTGCGGCGGCGGTCCTGCACTTCGCTCAGCCGGCGGGCCGGGTCGAAGGCCAGGTCCAGGGCTGCGGGCAGGTAGGGTTCGCGGCCGGCCGTCAGCGTGGCGGCATCGCGTCCCTGCGCGGCCAGACCCAACGAGGCTGTGCCGGCCTGGGTCTCGGCAAGGGCGCGGAACTGGCCTTCTTCCTTGCTGCCGGCGGGCACGAAGCGCGCCAGGTCGCTTTCCTGTGCCACGCTGCCGTCGGGATTGAGCAGGGTGCGCGAGAGCAGCTCGTCTTCCGTGCTCCATTGGAAGCGGATGCGGTTGTTCTGGGCGTCGGCGATGGCGAGCAGCTGGCCACTGGCGGCATAGTCGAAATGGATGCGTTCGCCGGTCGCACTCGTCATGCTGGCGAGCGCGCCCAAGGCCGCATAGGTATAGGACTGCGCCACCCCGGCCTTGACCAGTTTGGTGGCGCGGCCGTCGCGGTCGTATTCGACGCGGTTTTCGACGCCGTCCGGCGTGACGATCACCGTCGGGCGGCCGACATCGCTCACGGCCGCCACCAGCGTGACCTGGTTCCCCGGCGCGGTGACTTTGGCGATATGGTTGCCACGCTTGTCGTAGGCGATCAGCGTGATGTCCGAGTCGAGAGGCGAAGCGCTCTTGCCGTTCGCGAGCGGCCCGTCGATCCGGGTCAACAGGCTGCGGCCATTGATCTTGCTGTAGCCATAGGTGGTGGTGCGGGCAAGCACGGCAGGCGCTTGTCCCGGCAACGGTGCCGGCATCCACCCGCTTTCGCTGACGCTCACGCGCTGGCCGTGGCCGTTGTAGCGAATGCGGGTGACATGCTCCTTGCCCGGTACCACACTCGGTTTGGCAATCAGAGTCGGCAGCATGCCGCTACCCTCGCCATATTCGTAGCGCAACAAGGCCTCTGGCGCCTGGGCAAGCCCGTTGACATAGGCGATGCGCTGCACCCGTAGCGGACGGCCCAGCGCGTCGAACGTGGTCCGGTTTGCCTCGACAGGCTTGCCCTCAGGATCGATGCGGGTGACCTCGCTCAGGCGGCCGCTGGCGTCGTAGCCGTAGCGTGTATTGGCCGGGGCGCAGCCGGCACAGCCTTCGCCGCGCACTTCGAGCAGCCGGTATTGGCCGCCGACGATCGCGTGACGGAGCAGCGTAACGCCGCCCAGACTATTGGTGACCGCGGTGAGGCCGGGTTGTTTGTAGTCGAGCTTGACCGCACCGACGTTGCCGTCGTGACCTGAGTACACGGCGCGCCCATCGGCCGCGTAGGCATAAGTCGCATAGCGGGTCACGGCAGGCTTGGCTGCTCCGCTCGCCGTCTCGATGCTGATACCGGTCAGCAGTGTCGGATTGGCCGGGTCCTCATAATGATAGCGGCGTCCGGTCGCGGCGGCGCCGGGGCTGTCGGGGTAGCCCACGCGCACCAGGTTCGCCAGCAAGGCAGGCGACTGGCCAGCACCCGGCGCCGCGGTGCTGCCGTAGCCGTAGGTGAAGCGGCCGACCGGACTATCGATGGCCTGCACGCCGCGAAAGCCGCGTGTGTTCCCATCCTTGCCGGGATACTGCAGGCGCAGGCTGCGTCCCTGGGGATCGGTTACCTTCAGCAAGCGGCCACGGCCGTCGTGCTGCAGGGTGACGAATTCGCCGCTGGGGGCCAGGATTTGCACCAGCTTGCCTGCACTGTCGAAGCTCAGTTCACGCCCATCCGCCCAGCGCCAGCGGTATTCGTCGCCGCGTGCGGTGCGCACGACGTCGACCACGCCGTCGGCTGGATTGCCGCTCTCGCACAAGCTCGGCCGGCGACGGTCGCGACTGAAGATGACGCGGGTACCGTCGGCCTGGACGATCTGCAAGGAAGTCGGGCTCGCGTGCAGTTCGGTTTCGTAAGACAACTTCCAACCACGTCCCACCAGGTTGGTCGAGTGGTTCGGCTGACTGAAGGCGCTGTTGTAGTGCCGCACGATCTCCAAGCCCAATACCCCGGGCAGTGGCGCCATGTCCACTTCACGCTGGTACTTGTTGCCCGTGATGACGTTGATTGGATTACCGGCCCCGACAGTGACAGGCGAAGCCGCAGCCAGGCTGGCCGGTCCGCCGGCGCCACAAACCGCTCCGCCCTTTCCGGGTCCGCACGAAGGCGGGACAGTCGGCGTCCCGGGCACGCAACTCATTCCGGGCCCACACGGTGTCGGATCGCCAAACCCCGGGATTCCCGCATGTGCGACACCGAGTGTCAGAAAAATTGCCACTGCAACATGCGCGAAGTAAGCCTGAATCTTCATGTCGATAATCTAAAAATCGTACTGGCCGGCCTGGAGGCGCGTCGTTGCCAGGAAGCCGTTTTATTGGGAAACCTTGATGGTCGTTATTTGCGCTAAAAAACCGGTGCTGAAGACGAATCCCTCCTGCGTCAAGCAGCCCGACTTCCGCCAAGTCGAATAAAGTTGTGCAAAATATCACAACTTGCCAGAAATGTTAACTGGAAGTTAAGAAAATCGCGTGCCGGAGCTTACCGCTGATCGCTAAGGTGCCAAGTTCATGCTGGAAGCATGACCAGGCATGTCGCGCCGTGTTCCAGAGGCCTTTCTTGGGGCTGCTTGTCCCTCGCAAGATTCCCAGGCCGAGATCTGGATGACCTGCAGCGCCGCCCGTACGCCGCCGCACGCCGAGCCCGTATATGATCGGTACTCCTGTGTCCGTCCAGAGGCCGCCATGTTCGAAATGATCACCCAGTTCCTGGAAAAGAGCGGCTACCTCGGCGTGTTCGCCTTGATGGCGCTTGAAAATATTTTTCCGCCCATCCCGTCCGAGATGATCATGCCGTTTGCCGGCTTCGTCGTCGCGCGTGGCGACCTGAACCTGGTGGGTGTGCTGTTGGCGGGAACGAGCGGCTCGGTGCTGGGGGCCCTGCCCTGGTATTACGCGGCGAAAATCTATGGCTGCGAGCGGCTCAAGAAGCTGGCCGACCGCCGCGCGCGCTGGCTGACGGTCACGTCAAGCGACATCGACAAGGCTTTGCAGGCCTTCCACAAGCACGGACGCAAGGCCGTGCTGTTCGGGCGCCTGGTGCCGGCCGTGCGCACGCTGATCTCGGTGCCGGCCGGTCTGGGAAACATGTCGCTGGCGCAGTTCCTGCTGTACTCGAGCATCGGCTCGCTGGCCTGGACCGGTTTGCTGACGGCCGCCGGCTTTCTGCTCGAGGACAAGTATTCCGAAGTATCGCGCTATGTCGATCCGGTCTCGAAGACCGTGCTTGGCGCCATACTCGCCTGGTACCTGTACCGCGTAGTCACCTACCGTCCGGCACCGGCTGCGGCGCGGCAGGAAGAACACGAAACCAACTGAGCCAGGTTTCAGCGCCTAGCTGCTTGCGCCTTCGAAGAGTGCAAGCCGGCGCGCGAGTGCGGCGCGTGCGTCCGTCAATGCCGCCGTGACAGGGGCCGGGCGCGGCGCCGCTTCCGCACGCGCGAACCCGGCCGCCGCCGCGTAGAGGCCCGTGGTGGCGCAGCCTTCGCGCAGGCGCGCCAGGCGTTCGCCCGCGCCGGCGGCATCGCCCGCGGCCAGGAAGTCGTCCAGAACGGGGCCGGCCTCCGCCAGTTGCCGGTCCAGGCCGCTGAAGTAAAGCGCGAGGCGCGCCAGGTCGACGCCGAGGCGCGCGGCACAGGCGGCGGGCGTTTCGTCGGCCTCGAGGGCGATCAGGTGCGGGCGCAGTTGCTCGACGCGGAAGGGCTTGACGACATAACCGTCGGCGCCCAGCTGAACGGTTTCGTCCATCGTCGCGCTGTCGTTTGCCGCCGACACCAGGACGAAGGGCATGGCGGCCAGCGCCGGGTTGGCCTTGACGCGCACCAGCAGCTCGGTGCCCGACAAATGGGGCATGCGCAGGTCGCAAAAGGTGATGGCTGGACGCAGCCCGGCCTCGAACTGGCGCCAGGCGTCGAGTCCGTCTTCCGCTTCCAGGATTTCGTACCTGCCGCAGCCGTCGACCAGATGCATCAGCATCATGCGCGACACCACATCGTCGTCCACCACCAGCACCTTCATCGCCGCTCCCAGGCACCTGTTGCCATAAAAGAACATTATACGAGGCTTTTGCGGTTCGCCGCGCCTGACAGGAACGTCAGGTCAGGAAGCAGGGCCGCGCCCGCGGCGACGCGCCGCCGTCAGGCCGCTTCCTGTTCGAACGGGGTCAGCATGGCTTCCAGCTGCGGCAACTGGGCGCGCAACTGTGCCATTGCGATTGCCGCCTCGGCCCCGTCCAGCGTCTTTCCAGTTGCGCACACATGGCGACGAGCTCGCTGGCGCCGAGGTAGAGGGCGCTGCCGCGCAGGCCGTGCAGGACGCGGGCGCAGGTCTCGGTGTCGCCGGACGCGAACGCGGCGTGCAGTTCGGCACGGCGGCGCGGCAGGTCGGCGGCGAAGGCCGTGCGCATGCGCGCCTGCAGATGGGCCATCCGTCCCGGCGCAGGGCCGGACGCGGGCTCGCCCGCCACGCCGAACATGGCGTCGAGCTCGGCCGTCGTCGGCGGCGCCGACGTCATCAAGGGCAAGGCGATGCCGCGCTGCAGCTGGCGCTCGATGGCGCGGCTGAGCTGGTAATGCAGCGCGGCCTCGTCGATCGGTTTCGCCGGAAGCCGTCCATGCCGCAGGCGAGGTAGCGGTCGCGGTCCTCGTCGCTGGCGTTGGCGGTGAGGGCGACGATCATCACGTGCTGGTCGAGCACGGGCGCATCGAGTGCGCCGCCGGCGCGGATCAGGCGCGTGGCGGTGGCGCCGTCGATCTCGGGCATGCGGCCATCCATCAGGATGATGTCGTAACGGGCGCGCGCGCAGGCGGCCACCGCCATGGCACCGTTCTCGACGATCTCGATCTGGTGCCCCATTTCCCTGACCATCATGCGGGCAATGATCTGGTTGGTGGCGAAGTCCTCGGCGCACAGCACGCGCAGGCGGTGCGCGTGCGGCCTGCGCGGCGCGTGTTCGATGCTCGGCGGTTCGACGCCGTCGCGCAGCGGCAGCACGAAGCTGAAGGTACTGCCTTCGCCCTGCCTGCTGGTCACGCCGATCGCCCCGCCCATCAGCTCGACGAGCTGGCGGCAGATCGCCAGGCCCAGCCCGGTTCCGCCGTAGCGGCGCGTGGTGGTGGCGTCGGCCTGCTCGAATTTCTGGAACAGGCGCGGCAGGGCATCGGCGGCGATGCCGATGCCGGTGTCCTGCACCGAGAAGCGGATCATGTGATGCGTCGCGCCCGGCCCGCGCGCCACCGGTCTTCCGGGCGGCGCTCGACGCGCAGCGTCACCTGCCCGCTCGGGGTGAACTTGAAGGCATTGCCGACCAGGTTGATCAGCACCGGCGCAGGCGCGTCGGGTCGCCCACGACGAAGCGCGGCAGCCGCTCGTCGAGCGCGATCGCGAAACCGACGCTGTGGGCGGCCGCCTGCTCCTCGAACAGGCCGGCCACGTTGTTGATCGCGCCGTCCAGGGCGAAGTCGATGTTCTCGATCGTCAGCTTGCCGGCCTCGATCTTCGAGAAGTCGAGCAGGTCGTTGATGATCGCCAGCAGCGACTGGGCATTGGCCTGGCCGCGCAGGATCTGTTCGCGCGTATTCTCGCGCAGCAGGCCGTCGCGCAGCGCGAAGCCGAGCATGCCGATGACGCCGGCAAGCGGCGTGCGCATCTCGTGGCTCATGTTGGCCAGGAATTCGGACTTCTGGCGCGCGGCGTCCTCGGCGCGGTCCTTGGCCAGGCGCAGGCGTTCCTCGTTCTCGTACAGGGCGCGGTTGGCCTCGGCCAGCTCCTCCGTGCTGCGGCGCACCTCGCGCTCGCGTTCGCGCAGCTCCTCGGTCTGGCGTTCCAGCAGGCTGTTCTGCTGGGCGATTTCCTCGGTGCGGGTGCTGACCAGGCGCTCGAGATGGGCCTTCTGCTGGCTCAGGCGCCGCACCCTCCAGGTATAGCCGCCGGTGCCGAGCCCGACCAGCGTCGCCAGCAGGACGCCACGGAACCACCAGGTGCCCCACACCGGGGGCTCGATCGTGATGGCGAGCGTGGCCGGCGTCTCGCTCCAGACCCCGTCCTTGTTGGCGGCGCGCACCCGGAACAGGTACTTGCCGGGATCGAGATTGGTATAGGTGGCGAAGCGCTTGGCCGCGTCGGCGCTGACCCATTGCTCGTCGAAGCCCTCGAGCTTGTACGAGAAGCGGTTGTGCTGCGGCGCGGCGTAGTGCAGCGCCGAGAACTCGAGCGAAAAAACCGAATACGCGGACGGCAGCGTGATCGCACGCGTGTTCTCGACGGGACCGTTCAGCAGATGCGGGTAGGCGGTCTGCACGGGCCGGTTGAAAATCTCGATACCGGTGATGACGGCGCGCGGCGCGATGCGGTTGTGGCGCAGGGCGTCGGGGTCGAAGGCGGTCATCCCATTGAAGCCGCCGAAGTACAGGGTGCCGTCCGGCGCACGCACGGCCGAACTGTCGTAATAGGCACCGTCGATGGTGCCGTCGACCTCCGTATAGTTGCGCCAGGCGTTGGTGGCAGGGTCGAAGCGCGACAGGCCGTCATTGGTGCTGACCCAGATCACGCCATGGGCGTCTTCCAGGATCGATGCCACCGCGTCGTCGACGAGGCCGTCGCGCGAGGTGTAGCGCACGAAGCTCACCGAACCGTCGGCGGCGGTGACCATCTTGTTCAGGCCGACGGCCGTGCCGACCCAGATGTTGCCGGCCTTGTCCTCGTACAGCGTGTGCACCTCGTCATGGCTGAGGCTATTTGGGTCGAAAGGGTCGTGGCGGAAATGGCGGAAGCGCCCGCTGCTGCGGTCGAGCAAGTCGAGGCCGTTGAAGCTGCCGACCCACAGCCGTCCGCGGCTGTCGTCCAGCATGGGGCGCACGTTGTTGTCGGACAGGCTGCCCTGGCGCATCGGGTCGTGGCGAAAGGTCTCCAGGCGGCGCGTACGCGGGTCGAGCCGGTGCAGGCCGCCGCGAGTGGCGATCCAGACGCTGCCGTCGCGCCCGAGCGACAGCGCGCGCACCGTATTGGCGTGGGTGTCGCCCGGCACGAGCACTGGCGCGTGAAGCGCCCGCGCTTGACGTCGAAGCTGGTGATGCCGGTGCGTCCGCCGACCCAGATCAGGCCGTCGCGGTCGCGCAGCACGGCGTTGACCCGGGAGTCGATCAGGCTGTTCGGATTGTTCGGATCGTGACGCCACAAGCGGTAGGCATCCTTGCCGGTCAGGGTCGGGTCGTAGAGCTGGAGGCTGGTCGCCACGGCCAGCCACAGGCGCCCTGTCCCGTCGTTGTCGATCGCACGCACGCGGTTGTCGGCGGCCTCGCCGCTGCCGTCGCGCTCGAGCAGCAAGCGCGCGAAGCCGCCGCTGCCGAGGTCGACGCGCGAGACGCCGGAATACCAGGTGCCGACCCAAAAAGTACCGACGCGATCGCGAAACAGCGACGAGATGTGGTTGTCGGTCAGGCTGTGGGAGTCGTTGAGCGCCTGGCGGTGCACTTCGAAGTTGTTGCGCTTGGCGTTCCACCGGAAGAGTCCGTCGTCGCGGGTGCCCACCCAGAGTTGCCCCTTGCCGTCGTCGTAGATGGCGGACACGTAGGTGCGCGGCATGTTCTCGGCCTGTCCCAGGCTACGCACGGCACCGGCCTTCCCGCCTGCCAGCTGCATGCGCTCCAGGCCGCCGACGTGGCCGATCCACAGCGTATCGGCAGCGTCCGCCAGTAGGGTGTGCACCTCCACCGCCTTGCCGTCGTTGGGCCAATGGTGGTCGAAGCGCCGCCGCACCGGATCGAAACTGTCGACCCCGGTTGCGGTGCCGATCCAGAGGCGGCCGCGCTTGTCCAGCGCGAGCGCGGTGATTTCGTCGTTGCCCAGGCTGTGCGGGTCGCCGGGAACCTGGTGCCAGGTCGTGAAGCGGTTGCTGTCGATGTCGAAATGCTGCAGGCCGTCGCCCGTGCCCAGCCACAGGCCGCCCTTGCCGTCGTCGAGGATGGCGCGCACACGGCGGTTGCCGTTGCCACGCCGCGCCGGCTCGTTCGGCAGGAATTGCTGGAAGCGCTGGGTGGTGGCGTCATAGCGCGCCAGGCCGCCATCGCTGCCGATCCACAGGCGGCCCTTGGGATCGACGTGGAGCACGCGGATCCAGTTGCTGCCCGGGGTGGTCGCGTCGCCGACGAGGTTGCGGAAATTGACGAAGCGGTAGCCGTCGAAGCGCGACAGGCCGTTCTGGGTGCCGAACCACATGAAGCCGTCGGCATCCCGGGCCATGGTCAGCACGGTTTCGGGCCATGCCGTCTTCGACGCTGAGGTGTTCGAAGCGCAGCGTCGGCGCCGGTGCGGCATGCGCCGCCGTGCCGAGACAGGCGGCCAGCGCCAGCAGCGCAGCGAGCAGGAAGGCTCTCATGCCGCCGATGACCAAAATGGGTAGGCATGGCGCAGCGGGACCGGCGTCCCGGCTGCGGTCGATGGCGTCGCGCTGTCTTGTTCTTTGTCCACCTCGTAAGGTTATCAAACAAAGTGCAGCTTGAGGGAAATTATTGCCCGTCAGTCACCTTTTGCGACACCTTCGCGTCGCGGATCCGCACCACCGAACCACCAGGGCTCGCCATGGATCTGCAGGCGCATGACGCCGTGCAGGCCGGAATTGAGTTCCAGCTGGCGCACCGCATGGCCGCGTGCCTTGAGTGCGTCCACGGTTGCCTGTGGGAAGCGCCCCGCTTCGAGCTCGGTCGGACCGTTGCGGCTGCCGAAGTTCGGCAGCGAAATCGCCTGCTGCACGTTCAGGCCCCAGTCGAGGGTGCCGACGAGTACCTTGGCAACGTAATTGATGATCGCCGGCCCTCCAGGCGAGCCGATTGCCATGACGAGCTTGCCGCTCTTCTTGTCGAACACGACCGTCGGCGACATCGCGCTGCGCGGGCGCTTGCCCGGCTCGACGCGGTTGGCGATCGGGCCGCTTGCGTCAACCGAGTCGAAGGAAAAATCGGTCAGCTGGTTGTTCAGGATGAAGCCGCCGACCATCTGGCGCGAACCGAAGGCGTCTTCGACCGTGGTCGTCATCGACAGCCCGGCGCCGTGACCGTCGACGACAACCAGGTGCGAGGTCGACGGCGTTTCGATGGCGTTGTCGCGACCCCAGGCCACGTCCAGCCCGAGCGGGTTGCCGGCGGGTGCTTCGCCCATCGAGCGCTCCGTGATCAGCGCAGCGCGGCGCGCCAGATATTGTTTGTCGATCAGGGCCGGCAACCCGCGTCCGGGCAGCGGCACGAAGTCGGTATCGGCCGCGTAGCGGTTGCGGTCGGCATAGGCCAGGCGCCCCACTTCCGAGAACAGGTGCAGGGCGTCGACGCCCGGTACGCCGTCCTTTGGCGCCAGGCTGGCCATGTCGCGCGTCTCGAACATGCCGAGCATCTGGGCAACGGCGATGCCGCCCGAGGATGGCGGCGGCATGCCGCAGACGGTGTAGACGCGGTAGTCGCTGCAGACCGGATCGCGCAGCTTGGGACGGTAGTCGGCGATATCGCGCGCCGTCAGCAGGCCCGGGTTGGTCGGATGGCTCCTGACCTTCGCCGCGATGTCGCGTGCGATGTGTCCCTTGTAGAAGGCATCGGCGCCGCCGCGCGCGATTTCGCGCAGGGTTTTCGCCAGCGCCGGGTTCTTCAATACGTGCCCGACTGGCCAGGGCTTGCCTGCGGCATCGTAGAAATAGCTGCCTGCAGCCGGGTCCTTGCGGATATGCGCGTCCCAGGTCAGCAGGCCGTTGAGGCGCTCGCTGACGGGGAAGCCGCGTTCGGACAAGCGGATCGCCGGTTCGAACAGCGTCTTCCAGGGAAGCTTGCCATGCTGCTTGTGGGCCAGCTCGAGCATGCGCAGCACACCCGGCGCGCCGACCGAGCGCCCGCCGACGATGCCGGCGGTACGCGACAGCGGCGTGCCGTCGGGCTTCTGGAACAGGTGTTCGTCGGCCGCCTTTGGCGCCGTTTCGCGGCCGTCGAAGGCCTGCACCTTCTTGCCGTCATAATGCATCAGGAAGGCACCGCCGCCGATGCCCGAACTCTGCGGCTCGACCAGGGTCAGCACCATCTGCGTGGCGATCGCGGCATCGATGGCGCTGCCGCCCTTCCTCAGGATCTGGTAGCCGGCCTCGACCGCCAGCGGATGGGCCGCCACCACCATGTACTTGCGCGCCGCCCAGCCGGCCTTGTCGGCATAGCCGGTAGAAATCTCGGGGGCGCGCTGGGCGGCTTCCTGGGCAGTGCCTGGAACTGCCTTCTGGGCGACTTCCTGGGCCGGCGCATTCACCGCGGCAAACGCGCCCAGCGTCAGCAACGCGGCCGCACCGGCGAACTTCTTCAACGTGATCATGGATTCTCCAAAAGCAAAGCGGGCGCGCAAGCTGCGCTGCGCGCCCGATACCGTTTGGCATCCTACCTTAAATTGTCAGATGGCTCATTCCACGCAGCTGCCTGACAAGACCAGCCCTTATTTTGGCTGCATACGAATCGCCCCGTCCAAGCGGATCGTTTCGCCATTGAGCATGACGTTCTCGATGATGGCCTTGGCCAGGTGGGCATATTCCTTCGGCATGCCGAGGCGCGGCGGGAACGGCACCATCTTGCCGAGCGAGTCGCGCACTTCCTGTGGCATGCCCATCAGCATCGGGGTCTCGAAAATGCCGGGGGCGATCGTCATCACGCGGATGCCGCTGCGTGCCAGGTCGCGTGCCATCGGCAGCGTCATGCCGGCGACGGCCGCCTTCGACGAACCGTAGGCCGCCTGGCCGATCTGGCCATCGAAGGCCGCGACCGAGGCGGTGTTGATGATGACGCCGCGCTCGCCGTATTCGCCCGCTTCCGTGTTGCCCATCGCTTCGGCGGCCAGGCGCGACCATGTTGAAGGTGCCGACCAGGTTGATGTTCACCGCGCGCTGGAACACGTCGAGCGGGTGCGGGCCATCCTTGCCCACGGTTTTCACGGCCGGCGCGACGCCGGCGCAGTTGACCAGGCCACGCAGCGTGCCCATGGCGACGGCAGCGGCCACGACCGCCTTGCCGTCCTCCTCGGAGGTGACGTCGCACTTGACGAACTGACCGTTCAGCTCGGCTGCCAGCGCAGCGCCCGCCTCTGCCTGCACGTCGGCGATGACGACCTTGCCGCCCGCGTCGGTGATCATGCGTGCGGTGGCCGCTCCCAGGCCCGACGCGCCGCCGGTGACGATGAACACATTATTCTGAATTTGCATGGTTTTCCCTTTTCTTGTCCAGTTCGCGGTCTTTGACGTTTTACGTTAACGTCAACTCGCAGGATTGTAGCGAACTTTGGGAGAAAAAACCACGTGGAGTTGAAAAGAATGGGATCGGCAGCGGAGGGTATCGCCGTCGCAGCGGCCCGCTGGGGCTGCCCGCTGGAGCCGCCCGCCGGGGGCTGCTTGCTGGGGGCTGCCCGCCTGGGGCTGCCCGCCCGGGGACTGCCCTACCGGGCGCAAGCTACCGGGCTCATTCGAGGCGCGTGCGGCTTTTCAGAAGCACTGCATCGTGTTGCCGCTGCGGTTGCACAGCCTGCCGCTGCTGTTGACCGCCGCGTTGCCGACGCCCGTGTTGTAGGTGGCGCCCTGCGTGTCGATGCAGGTGCTGCCCAGACAGGTATTGATCTGCGCCGGCCCCGGTACGGTCGAGACCGGCTGCGGCGGCAGCGGTGGCGACGGCGGCGGTGCCGTCAGGTCACGGCCGGCAAGGGATCGATGCGCTGCCACACGGCGCGCCGCGGCCCGCTGTTGCGCGCATCTTTGCGTGCAGCCTTTCCTGTTTCCCTGCGCGCATCCCTGCTTTTCCCGTTTCCGGCTTTCTCCGCTCCAGAGCCGGCCGGGTCCTTCGGCTGCGGTGCCGGCCGTGCCGAGGGATCCACCTCTCCCCGGCGTGGCTGCGCCACGGCGCCGGCCTTTTCTTCCCGGGCCTGGGGCGTCTGCTCGGGCTGGGCGCCCGGTTCCGATTTGAGCGGCTGCGGATGCAGTACCGGTCCGTAGCTGGGGCCGGTAGCAGGCGGCGGGCTGGCCTGGGCGGGAGCCGCCGCGCCCGTAGCGCGCGGTTGCGTGCTTTGGCCGGCAACGCTGCTGGCCACCAGGGCGACCAGCAAGGCCAGCACGATCCTGGCCGCCTTCATGTGCCGTTCGTGCCGTGCGCCCTTCCCCTGCCGGGGGTCGTGTGCATGTTCCATGCCGTCCTCCTGACGAATCTGGCCGATGGCAGGATTATCCGCCTGCGCGCCGCCCCATGGCGCGCACTTGCGCCCGCCGTCATTCGCTCATCCGCCCTATGCCCAGCCCGGGAACGCAGCGCCACCACGAGCATGGAACGACGTCAACCGTGGCGTCATCGCGCATGGTCTGGCGCAACTGCGTGGCCTATCGGCGAAGAGGTGTGGGCAGGAGCTCATCGCCATTACCCATTTGGCCTCCCGTGTTTCGCTGCGCTAAGCGGCGAGCCGGGGGTGCATGTTCTGAAGAGTACTGACGCACGGAAACCTGCGGCGTACAGGCCCTGCCTCATGCCATCATGGCTGCAATCGCCGGCCTGCCGGCCCAACCATTGGAGAGAGCATGAGCAACAGTTTGACGATTGCAGAGGACGACCACGTCCGCGGCGGCAGGAACGCGGCCGTGACCCTGATCGAGTATGGCGACTTCCAGTGCCCCTATTGCGCCCGCGCCCACGCGGCGCTGACCCAGCTGCAGCGCCAGCACGGCGACCAGGTGACCCTCGTATTCCGCCACCTGCCGCTCACCGACCTGCATCCCCTTCGCGCAGCCCGCCGCCGAAGCCGCCGAAGCCGCCGCTGCCCGGGGCAAGTTCTGGGACATGCACGACGCCCTGTTCGAGAACCGGGGCATGCTGGACGAGGACACGCTGCCGGCGCTTGCCGCCAACCTGCAGCTCGACGTGGCGCGCTTCACGAGCGAGTTCGAAGGCGGACGCCATCGCGCACGCGTCGAGCGCGATGTGCAGGAGGCCCACGCGCACGGTGCCAAGGGCACCCCGAGCTTCTTCATCAACGGCGAGCGCTATCACGGCGACTCGGACCATGCTTCGCTGGCGGCCGCCATCGAACAGGCCTTGGGCGGCAAGGGCTAGCGCGCTTCTCCGCCACACCGCTGCGTCCCGCACACCGGCTGTGCTGCCCACCAGGCCGCACAGCCGCAAGACTGTAGCGTCGGGCGCGGTCCGGGTCAGGGCCGCGTCGCTTCCACCTGCACTGCCGTTTTCGTCGCCGCCGTTGCCGGTGGCCTGTCGGCTCCGACCGCGCTTGCGGCCGCCGGTGCCAATGCCGGCGCCACGCCTGGCGCGGTGGCCGTCGCCGGCACGCTTGCCCGCGGCGGACGCTTCAGCTGGGCGATCTGCGGCTCGGAAACGGCGATCCACCCGGCTGCCGGCAAGAGCGGCACCATCAGCAGCGCGACGATGTTGATGATCTTGATGAGCGGATTGACCGCCGGCCCCGCCGTGTCCTTGTAGGGGTCGCCCACGGTGTCGCCGGTGACGGCCGCCTTGTGCGAATCCGAGCCCTTGCCGCCGTGGTGGCCGTCCTCGATGTATTTCTTGGCATTGTCCCAGGCGCCGCCGCCCGTGGTCATCGAGATGGCAACGAACAGCCCGGTGATGATGGTGCCCACCAGCAGTCCGCCCAGGGCCGCAGGCCCCAGCAGCATGCCCACCGCGACCGGCACGATCACCGGCAGCAGCGAGGGAATGATCATTTCGCGGATGGCCGAGGCGGTCAGCATGTCGACCGCCTTGTGGTACTCGGGCTTGCCGCTGCCGTCCATGATGCCGACGATATCGCGGAACTGGCGCCGTACCTCGACCACGACGGCGCCGGCCGCACGCCCGACCGCCTCCATCGCCATTGCCCCGAACAGGTAGGGAATCAGGCCGCCGATGAAGAGGCCGACGATCACGAGGGGATTCGACAGCTCGAACACGATGGACTTGCCGGCCGAGTCAAGCGCGTGGGTGTAGTCGGCGAACAGCACCAGCGCGGCCAGGCCGGCAGAACCGATCGCATAACCCTTGGTGACGGCCTTGGTGGTATTGCCGACGGCGTCGAGCGGATCGGTAACGGCGCGCACGGAATCGGGCATGCCGCTCATTTCGGCGATGCCGCCGGCGTTGTCGGTGATCGGACCATAGGCGTCGAGCGCGACGATGATGCCGGCCATCGACAGCATGGACGTGGCGGCGATCGCGATGCCATACAGCTGGCCGAGCTGGTAGGCGATCAGGATGGCGGCGCACACCACCAGTACCGGATAGGCGGTCGACTTCATCGAGACCCCCAGGCCGGCGATGATGTTGGTGCCGTGGCCGGTGGTCGAGGCTTCGGCGATATGCTGGACCGGCTTGAACTGGGTGCCCGTGTAGTACTCGGTGATGTAGACCATCAGGCCAGTGAGCACGATGCCGACGATGGCGCAACCGAGCATGCTGCCGCGCATGGCTGGGTCTTCCCATACCATCCAGGTGACGACGGCAAAGCCCAGCAGGGACAGCCCGGCCGCCCACCACAGGCCGGTGTAGAGCGCGGCCATGATCTTGCGCCCGGGACGGGCCCGCACCATGGCGCAGCCGACGATGGAGCCGAGGATCGATACCGCGCCGAGGAGCAGCGGGTAGAGCATCGCTTCGCCGATGTTATCGGTCACCATCAGCGCCCCCAGCAGCATGGTGGCGATCAGGGTGACGACATAGGTTTCGAACAGGTCGGCGGCCATGCCGGCACAGTCGCCCACGTTGTCGCCGACGTTGTCGGCAATGACGGCGGGGTTGCGCGGGTCGTCTTCCGGAATACCGGCCTCGACCTTGCCGACGAGGTCGGCGCCGACGTCGGCTCCCTTGGTGAAGATGCCTCCGCCCAGGCGCGCGAAGATCGAGATGAGGGAAGCGCCGAAGGCCAGCCCGATCAGGGGCTCGATGACGTCGTGGCGGGACTGGCCGCTACCGTCTGCCATGCTGGTGAGCAGCCAGTAGAACAGCGTGACGCCCAGGAGGCCCAGGCCGACCACCAGCATGCCGGTGATTGCGCCGCCCTTGAATGCGACGTTCAGGGCCGCGCTCATGCCGCTCGCTGCCGCCTGGGCGGTACGGACATTGGCGCGCACCGAGACGTTCATGCCGATGAAGCCGCAGGCGGCCGACAGGACGGCGCCGCCGAAGAAGCCGAGCGCGGTCCAGCGTCCCAGCAGGAACCAGATGGCTACCAGCAGCACGAGACCGACCATGCCGATGGTGCGGTACTGGCGCGCCAGGTAGGCCCCGGCGCCCTCCTGGATCGCCTGCGCTATGGCCTGCATGCGTTCGTTGCCGGCGTCCTGGCGCAGGATCCAGGCCCTGGCCCATAGCCCGTAGATGACCGCAATGGCGCCGCACGCCACCGCAAACGCGAGAAAGTTTGCTGCCATATCGTCCCCTTAGATTTTGATCAAGTATTCACAACCACACATTGAAAGACGCTTCACCCGCTACGGCGAAGGAGTCTGCCTCACTGCGTACTGCTGACTTTGATGCAAACCATTGGTGCTCCATGAGCGCAAAGGCGCTCTGGTACAGCCGGGGCACGAAAAAAAAGCGGACTCGCGTCCGCTTTCGGTCTTACTCGGCGAGTGCGGCAAACGCCGCGTCGCGTACTTGTTCGACTGGGCCCACGCCCGAAATCTTGCGGTATTTCGGGGCGCCCGGCAGGCCCGACTGGGCCCATTTGTTGTAGTAGCCAAGCAGCACTTCGGTTTGGTTATGGTAGACCTCGAGGCGCTTCTTGACGGTTTCTTCCTTGTCGTCGTCGCGCTGGACCAGCGGCTCGCCGGTGATGTCGTCGATGTCGGCAACCTTCGGCGGATTGAACTTCGTGTGGTACACGCGGCCCGAGCCCGGGTGCGAGCGGCGGCCGCTCATGCGCTCGACGATCATCTCGTCGGGCACGTCGAATTCCAGCACGTAGTCGACGTTGATGCCGTTGTCCTTCATGGCGTCGGCCTGCGCGATGGTGCGCGGGAAGCCGTCGAACAGGTAGCCGTTGGCGCAATCGGCTTCCTGCAGGCGGTTCTTCACCAGCCCGATCATGATGTCGTCGGAAACGAGTCCCCCTGCGTCCATTACTTTTTTCGCCGCCAGGCCCAGTTCGGTGCCGGCCTTGATCGCCGCACGCAGCATGTCGCCGGTGGAGATCTGCGGGATATTGTATTTTTCCTTGATGAAGTTAGCCTGGGTGCCTTTGCCGGCGCCAGGCGCTCCTAACAGAATGAGACGCATGAAAAATTCCTAAGACGGATGTTGAAAATTGTAATTGTGTTGGCAACGAAGCGGGATTGATGCATATCTGGCAGCCTTGGTACGAAACTTACCACAAAAGTCAGCGTCAGCGCCAATCGCCAGGGGTAAGGAAGGGCTTGTCGGCAGCCTCACTTGATCGGGCACAGGCGCGCGCGCAATCCCTTTTCACCTCGGTCAAAACGTATTCAGGACGCATTCAGGCCGCAAACACCGCACGTACCCGCGCCAAGTCTTCCGGAGTGTCGACGCCGGCCGGCGGCGCACTGTCGGTGACGTGGACCGCGATCGGGTAGCCGTGCCAGAGCACGCGCAGCTGTTCCAGGGCTTCCGCCTGCTCGAGCGGCGCCACTTCCAGGCTCGGGTAGGCTTGCAGGAAGGCGTTGCTGTAGGCGTAGAGGCCGATGTGGCGCAGCGGGGCGTAGCCCGGCGGCAGCGCGTCGCGGCTGTCAGCGAAGGCGTCGCGGTGCCGGGGAATCGTGGCGCGCGAAAAATACAGCGCCCTGCCCCGGCGGTCGAGCACGACCTTCACCACGTTCGGATTGAACACGTCCGCCACCTCGTGCAGCGGATGGGCGCAGGTGGCCATCGGCACGCCGGCCTCGATGCGGGCGGCGCAGGCGGTCAGCAGGGTCGGATCGATCAGCGGCTCGTCGCCCTGCAGGTTGACGACGACCTCGTCGTCCGCCAGGCCGAGTTCGCGCGCCACTTCGGCGATGCGGTCGGTGCCGGACGGGTGGTCGGCGCGCGTCATGCGCGCCTCGACGCCATGCGCGGCGCAGGCGGCCAGGATGTCGGGATGGTCGGTGGCGACGATGATGCGCGCCGCACCGGACTCGCGCGCGCGCTCGGCCACGCGCACGACCATCGGTTTGCCGCCGAGGTCGGCGAGCGGCTTGTTCGGCAGGCGCGTCGAGGCCAGGCGCGCCGGGATGATGACGGTAAAGCCCATACGGCCGGTGCTCACACCGGTTCGATGCGGCGGGCCTGGTCGGCCCACATGATCGGAATGCCGTCACGGATCGGGTAAGCCAGGCGGTCGGGGCGGCAAGTCAGTTCCTGCGCCTTCTTATCGTATTCGAGCGGTCCCTTGCACAGCGGGCAGACCAGGATATCAAGCAGGCGAGCGTCCACGACATTTCTCCACAATTTGTTCGGCCAGCGCGGCATCGATGCGCGCCGTCACCGGGACGACCCACAGGCGCGGGTCGTGCTTCAGGTTTTCAAGTTGCCCACATTTTACTGCATCCTTCTCCGTGATCAGGATGACATCGGCCTCCACCGCAGCAAAAGGATTGTCGCGGAAATCGTAATGGTCGGGCAGGGGCAGTTCGGCCAATTGCAGTCCGGCGCCCCGCAGCAGTGCGAAAAAGCGGCCCGGATTGCCGATGCCGGCCGCCGCCAGCACCCGCTTGCCGGCAAAGGACCCCAGCGGCAGGCGTTCGCCGGCGCCACCCAGGCGCTCCGCATGGTCGCCGGCCAGCTCCATGCGGAAGGGCCGGCCACCCACTGCGCGCGCCAGTTGCGGCGTCAATTCAGGCGCGTTCACCACCGTGAAATCGCGCCGGCGCGAGGGCGGCTCGCGCAGCGGCCCGGCCGGCAGCAGCCAGCCGTTGCCGACCCCGCGGCCGTCGAAGAGCACGACTTCGATGTCGCGCGCCAGCGCATAGTGCTGCAGGCCGTCGTCGGTGATGAGCACGTCGACGTCCGGATGCGCCGCCAGCAGCGCCCTGCCCGCCTGGGCACGCTTGCGCCCGACGAAGACGGGCACGCGTGCGCGGCGCGCGATCAGGGGGCTCGTCGCCGACCGCGCGCGTGTCCGAGTCCACCGTGACCGGCAGCACCGCCGCGTCGCCGTCCCCTCCGTGCCCGCGCGAAATCACGCCCGGATGGAAACCGGCCGCGCGCAGGGCCTCGGCCAGCCAGATCGTCAGCGGTGTCTTGCCGGTGCCGCCGATGAAGATGTTGCCGACGACGATCACCGGCACCGGCAGGCGCTCAGCCTTCAGTGCGCCAGCCCGAAACAGCGCGCCACGCAGCGCCGCCAGCGCGCGAAACAGCAGCGACAGCGGCCACAGGGCGCAGGCGAGCGGACCGCGGCGCAGCCAGGCGCGGGTCAGGGTCGTTTCGAGGGAGCGAGGGTTCGACATGGGAGTTCAAAAGAAAACAGCACCGGGTGGCCAGGCGCCCGGTGCTGTCCGCCCTGTTTAACTGAGGGTTACTTTTTACCGCCGGTCTGGGCAGCGAAGGTCAGCTTGTCGTAGCCGGCGATGCGCGCCGCTTCCAGCACATTGATCACCATCTGGTGCATCGCGAACTGGTCGGCATTGACGATGACGACCGGATCCTTCACCGGCTGGCCGTTCGGACCGCTGCGCGCAGCGGCCTTCAGGTCGTCGGCCAGGCCGCCCACGCCATTGAACGAGACCGGGGTGCCGTTGACGGTGTAGTTGCCCTTGGCATCGATGGTGACGTTGATCTCGAACGGCTTCTCGGCTGCTTTTTCGGCGTCGGCCGTCGGCAGCGTGATCTGCAGTTCGGTGAACTTGCTGTAGGTGGTCGACACCATCAGGAAGATGAGCACGACCAGCAGCACGTCGATGAACGGGATCAGGTTGATCTCCGGATCCTCGCGCTTGCGGCCGCGGCGGAAATCCATCATTTGCGCGCCCCGTGGACGACGTCGACAAATTTCACGGCCTGCAGTTCCATGTCGATGATGAAGCTGTCGACCAGGGCGCGGAAGTGGCGGTAGAACACCAGCGCCGGCATGGCGATCGCGAGGCCGAACCCGGTGTTGTACAGCGCCACCGAGATGCCGTGCGCCAGCTGGGCCGGGTTGGCGCCGCTGGCGTTTTGCGAGCCAAAAATCTCGATCATGCCGACCACCGTACCGAACAGGCCCATCAGCGGCGCCAGCGAAGCGATCGTGCCCAGCGTGGTCAGGAAGCGCTCGAGCACATGGGCGACGCCACGGCCGGCCTCTTCGATCGATTCCTTCATGACTTCGCGCGGCGCGTCGACGTTGCGCAGCGCGGCCGCCAGCACGGTGCCGAGCGGCGAATTCTGTTCCAGCGTATTGATGATGTCGGGGGTGACCTTGTTGTTGCGGTAGACCTGGATCACTTCGCCCAGCAGCTGCTTCGGCAGGATTTTTTCGCGGCGCAGGTAAACCAGGCGTTCGATGATCAGGGCCAGGGCCAGGATGGAAGCGAACAACAAAGGCCAGATGGGCCAACCGGCGGCTTGGAGAATGGCGAACAAGTGAACTCCTGCTAAATAGAAACGAATTCGGCAATGTAACAAGTTGACAGCATTGCGGCAAGCCTGACACGCGCCGTGCGCGAGGCTGCTGGCCAAAGTTCTGCACAATTTCTGTGGATAAAATTGTGCGCAAGGGCCTTGATCAGGCACAAGCACCTTGATTCTTAAGGAAATTTTTCCTATGCGCAAGAATTTGGCAGCGAAGGAAATCATTGTTTCGTTTTGACGCGCACGAAATGTGCAGTGACAGTGGCCGAGCGGAACTTGCAAACATTTTCTGTGGATAAAATTGTGCGCAAGGATCAGTCGAGCAGACTAAGTCTTTGATTTAGCTCAACAATAAAGCCGCGCCTATAAATGCAGCATGGATCGAACCACCCGGCCGGCAGCGAACATTGAAGTAGATGCCCACACTTTTTGTGGACAAAAGTGTGAGCAAGCGGGACCAGTTCGCTTCATCCCCTTGATTTTAAACAGGAAAGTATTTCTGCCTCGAAACGTAGCAGTCTGTTGCAAAGGGAGCGGGAGCGCTGGGTGGAAGTAGTTGTTCAATCGACTTCCGGCGGAGTTCATGGCTACAGGCCCCGCCGTTCTCCTGTTGGGCCGCTATCTTGTTGAGCATCAAGGTCTATCCACGCTTTCTGTGGAAAAGAATGTGTGCAATCAGCCCTGGCAAACACTAAGTCCATGAATTTGAACAGCGTTTTAGCGTCGCTGGCTTTTTAAGCAATTACCGCGGCCTGCGGGTTTGCGGGCAGCATGTGCTGAACAGTCTTAGCGTTGAAGCGGTCCCGTCCGGAAAAGCCCCGGGCCTGAAAGTCGCATCGTCCCTAGGATGCGCTTCTTCACATTTTCTGTGGATAAAATTGTGAGGAAGCGTGTTGCGCTCCGCCAAGCGCTTTGATTTCAAAGAGAAATTTGACGCTGCATAAATTTTTCGCACAGTTAAGAACTACGCATACGGAAGAGAAAAGCGGGATGTCCCGTACCGTTATGGGGTCGGCTCGGCAAGCCGGCGCAGCCTTTACACACAAACTGTGGAAAACAATGTGCGCAAGGCCGTTCGACATGTCTTAAGCCCTTGATTCAAAACAGTCTTCCACCACGTGCCCGCTTTTGTGGCAGCCTCGGCCGCTTACTGCTGAGTTCCCCACATTTTTTGTGGATAACATTGTGCCCAAGTGCCCTTACCACCTTGCAAGTGTTTGATTTAAAACAGATCACCCTGGGCTGCCAGCAAAAAAGGCGATGCCACCCGCGTGGCGCCGCGCGATAGAAAACCCTTGTTTATCCGCCACGGATATGCCATAAGCTCATCGCTCGGCTTCTTCCATCCGCTACGATCATGCTCAACGATTCGACTTCCGACGCCGCCTATGCGGCACCCGCCGTCCTCAGCGTCACCGCCTTGAATGCGCAGGTGGCGCGCCTGCTCGAGCGCAGCTTCCCGCTGGTGTGGATCGGTGGGGAAATCTCGAACTTCACGCGCGCCGCCTCCGGCCACTGGTATTTCACGCTGAAGGACGACGCCGCCCAGGTGCGCTCCGTCATGTTCCGCAGCCGCGCCCAATATGCCGGCTTCGTCCCGCGCGAAGGCGACAAGGTCGAGGTGCGCGCCCTCGTCACGCTATACGGCGCCAGAGGCGACTACCAGATCAATGTCGAGGCGATCCGCCGCGCCGGGGTCGGCCAGCTCTATGAAGCCTTCCTGCGCCTGAAGGAAAAGCTGGCGGCCCAAGGACTGTTCGCGCCCGAACGCAAGCGCCCACTGCCCCTGTTCACGCGCAGCATCGGCATCGTTACCAGTCCGCAGGCGGCCGCGCTGCGCGATATCCTGACGGCCCTCAAACGGCGCGCGCCGCACGTGAACATCGTGCTGTATCCGGCGCCCGTCCAAGGGCAGTTTGCGGCCGACAAGATCGCCGAGGCCATCATGACCGCTTCGCGCCGCGCCGAGGTCGACGTGCTGCTGGTTTGCCGCGGCGGCGGCTCGATCGAAGACCTGTGGTCCTTCAACGAGGAATGCGTGGCACGGGCGATCGCCGCCTGCGGCATCCCCGTCATTTCAGGCGTCGGCCACGAAACCGACGTCACCATTGCCGACTTCGCCGCCGACCTGCGCGCCGCCACGCCGACGGCCGCTGCCGAGCTGGCCGCCACTCCGCGCGACGACTGGATGGCCTCGCTTGCGGCGGATGCCACCGACCTGCGCCGTGCGATGCGGCGCACGCTGTCGGAGGCGAGCCAGGGCCTGGATAACCTCAGCCGGCGCCTGCTCAGCCCGACAGCCCAGATCGCGCACCAGCGCCTCAAATTGCGCAGCATGGCGGGTGCCCTCACCCATGGCGTGCGCATGCCATTGCACCGCGGCGGCGTGCTGCTGGCCCAGCTGCAGCAGCGCTGGGCGCGGCACCGCCCGGACCTGCGCACGCTGCGTGCCCAGCTGGCCTCGGAACAGCGTCACCTGAACGGGAGCGTGTGCAGCCTGGTCAAACAACGGCGCGATGCCTTGACGGCGCTGGCATCGCAGCTGGAACTGCTGAACCCGCAGCGCACGCTCGAGCGCGGCTATGCCATCGTCAGCAATGCCGAGGGCCAGGCGCTGCGCTCGCCGGGGCAGATAAAGGCACGTCAGGTACTGACGATGCGCCTGGCCGAGGGCAGCGCCGAAGTGAAGGTATCGAGCGTGCAGGCAAGACTCGAATAAAGGCCTCGCCGGTCGGGCGAAACCGTGGTTTCGGGAGCAAACATGCAACATCAGGCCATCCGGTTTAGAATATGCGCCGTTTCGGACGAATCGTTCACCGTTTCCAACCAATTAGAGGAATAAGACATGGAACATACTCTGCCACCGCTGCCGTACGCGAAAGACGCCCTCCAGCCGCATATCTCCGCCGAGACCCTGGAATTTCACTATGGCAAGCACCATGCTGGCTATGTGACCAACCTGAACAACCTGATCAAGGGCACTGAGTTCGAGAACATGTCCCTGGAAGAAATCGTCAAGAAGTCCTCGGGCGGCATCTTCAACAATTCGGCCCAGGTCTGGAACCACACCTTCTTCTGGAACTGCATGACCCCGAACGGTGGCGGCGCCCCGACCGGCAAAGTAGCGGACGCGATCAACGCCAAGTGGGGTTCGTTCGACAAGTTCAAGGAAGAGTTCTCGAAGTCGGCGGTCGGCAACTTCGGTTCGGGCTGGACCTGGCTGGTGCAGAAGGCCGACGGCGGCGTCGACATCGTCAACACCTCGAACGCGCACACCCCGCTGGCTTCCGACGACAAGGCCCTCCTGACCTGCGACGTCTGGGAACACGCCTACTACATCGACTACCGCAACGCCCGCGCCAAGTTCGTGGAATCGTGGTGGAACCTGGTCAACTGGGAATTCGTGAACGGCAACATGGCCTGAGTTTCGGCTGCCGTGTAAAAAATCCGCTGCGGCGGATTTTTTTTCGTCCCATGACGGAACGGGATGAGGAATCGGGCTGCGAAATATGCCGACTGTCCCGAAACTGTATCCGCTTGTCTCCATTATGTAGGAAATGTGTTTTACGACTATTGCTCTTATAGAATGTCGAGCGAGGAGAAACACATGTACCGAGTATTACTGGTGGAAGACGATGCGCGCCTGGCCGAGCTCGTTACCGAATATCTGTCCAACTACGAGTTCACCGTCGAGCTCGTCACCCGCGGCGACGAAGCTCTGTCGCGCTTCCAGGCCTTCATGCCGGACGTGGTGGTGCTCGACCTGATGCTGCCGGGCCTGGACGGCATGGTGGTCTGCCGCCAGATCCGCGCGATCTCGCCGGTGCCGATCCTGATCCTCACCGCGCGCGAGGACTCCTACGACGAGGTCTCGGGCCTGGAACAGGGCGCGGACGACTTCGTCAACAAGCCGGTGCAGCCGCGCGTGCTGCTGGCGCGTTTGCGTGCCCTGCTGCGCAGGACAAGCAACAGCGGCGCCAACAGCGGCGGCAAGGCTGCGCCCGACGCGGGCGAGCTACAATTCGGCGCCCTGCGCATCGTCGGCAGCGACCGCACCGTCTACTGGCGCGACGAACTCTGTGTGCTGAGCAATACCGAATACAAGCTGCTGCTGGTGCTGGCCGAGGCGGCCGGACGGGTGCTCTCGCGCGACGAATTGCTGAAGAAAATGCGCGGCATCGAGTTCGACGGGTTAGATCGCAGCATCGACAACTGCATCTCGAAATTGCGCCGCAAGTTCGACGACACCAAGTCGGAGAAGATCAAGACGGTCTGGGGCGAGGGCTACCTGTTCTCGCCCTCGGCCTGGAACTGAGAGCGGTTCTGTCAGGCGCGCTAATTCAAAGCAAGCCAAGCGCCGTCAATGCGGCCTTGCCCAGCGATACCCGCTTGGCGCCAGTCTCGTTGTCCGGAATGTCGACGTTCAGGGCAAAGGTGTAGAGCTTGCCGTCCTTTTTCACCCAGCCGACCCACCAGCCGATGTCGACCGTGGCGCCTGGCGGCGAACCCCAGCCGGTCTTGGCATAGAGTTCTTCCCTGCCCTCCTGGCGCAGGATGTAGCGCACCGCGGCCATCGCTTCCTTCGGCACGGCCAGCTTATCCTGCGCCAGCCTGTCGAGGAAGACCGTCTGCTCCTGGGCGCTGATCGCCAGCGGGCCGTCCAGCCAGAAGGTGTCGACGCTTTGCCCCGGATCCATGTTGCCGTATTCGAGGGTGCGCAGGCCCGCACGCATGCGCTCGAGGCCAATGCGGCGCGCCATGCCCTGGTAGACCGGCACGTTCGATATCCTGATCGCATCGCGCAGCGACATGTCGTGCGCCCATTCCGGCCGCCGCGTTGGCCCGCTGCCATAGGGCAGTACCGTGTCGACATTCGCCACCACGCTTGTGGACAACCCGATCAGGCTGTTGGCGATCTTGAAGGTCGAGGCAGGAATGTAGCGCGTTTGCGCACGCTGGCGGTCATGCACTGTGTAGCTGTCGGCGGCGACGTCGTGGACGATGAAGGTTCCCTTGACGCCTTCCTGGGCGAACAGGCGCGCGACTTGCGGACTGTCCTTCCATTCGGCCGCCTGGGTCAGCGTGCAGGCGGATAACAGCAGGGGCAGGAGGAAACGGCGCATTGGGGCTCCATGAAATTGTCAGGCAACAATTCTACAGGGCGCCTGCCTTCGGTGCGGGGAGCTTTTAGTCGAAGACCGGCACGATCGCCAGCGGTGGATTGGCCGTGACCAACTGGCCCCGCTCCGCGCCGTTGAAACGATAGAGCACCGTCGGGAAGCCGTCGTCGCCATCGCCGCCGAAGGCCGTGCCGGACACGACGGGTAGCGCGCTGTCGCTGCCGTCCTGGCGATGCAGGCGCACGCCGGCCTCCCCTGCCCGCTTGGCGAACACGAAGCGCACGCCGCCGCACTGGCGGCTGCGCAGCGAGCCGTCGCCGTAGCGGGCGAAGCCCAGTGCCTGCTCGCAGGCGGCGCGCAGCTCGCTGTCTTCATACAAACCGTCGGCCTGGAGCGCGATCGATACGCGCGGGCGCACGGTGAAGCTGCCGATCTTGCGGCTCAGCAGCAAGGCGACGTTCTCGTCGTAGGCCGCTTTGAGCAGGGGGAAAGCGGCGCGTCCAAGTGGGTCGAGCGGCAGGTTGACCTGGTTGGTCTTGCCGGCCAGGGTCAATTGCAGGCCGTCGAAGGAGACCGACCTGTCCTGGGGGGCGACCTGGAGCTGGCTCTGCAGGTAGTTCTTGGCGCCGCCGTACTTTTCGAATACCACCATGGCGCGGTAGGCATCGCGATAGCTGACCCATTCCCCGGCACGCAATTGCGCGCTGGCGGACGTGGCGCATAGCGACAGGACGCAGATGGAGAGGTGGCGGGCCAGTGGCATCGTCAGAACCGGTAGGCGATGGCGGTGGAAACCGTCAGGTTGGTCGGCCGCTCGACGAGCGGGCTGTGGCGCGGACTTCCCAGCAGGTGCGTGGCCTGGACGCTGGACGTGAGCATCCAGGACGGCGACCACGCCCAGTTCCAGCGGGCGGCCAGGCGCGCATCCTTCCGCGTCGCCGCCGGCCGCGAACATGGGATTGCCGCTGGCGCGGGAATCGGCCTCGTCGACGCCAAAGAAGGCCTGGTTATAGCTGCGGTTGGCGATCGCCAGCCCAGCCGACAGCGTGATGCGGTGGGCGTCGCCGATGGTCGTCGCCAGGCGCTGCACGCCGAGATCGAGCCTGGCGCCGTTGCGCGCGTTGCCGGCGCCGTACAGCATGCTGCTGGTCAGGCGCCAGTCGGGCGCCAGATAGATGTTCAGGAAGCCGCCGGCCTGCAGGCGCGTGCGTGGACCGGCGCCATGCCTTCCAGGCGGTTCTCGGGGGTGGTGGGCGGCAGCTTGATGATGCTGATGCGGGTGTCGGTGGCGGAGCCGATCTCGCCGCTTCGCCCCGACTCGTCACGACGCGGCTGGACTTCGATCAGCGGTCCGTACTCGACCTGGGGCGCGCGCGACAGGTGCATGCCGGCACCCATGCCCGACACGAAGACGCCATTGCTCCACTGGACCTGCAGCACCGGCAGTGCGTGGCGCTCGCTCGTGCGCGCGCCTTCGTAGCGCGGGGCCGACACGACGCCCAGCCCGACATACATGTCGCGGCTGCCGTCAGGCATCGGATTGGTCGCCGGCGTCTGTGCAGCGGCAGTGTTCGCTACAGCTGCAAGGGCCAGGGCGAAAAGCTTGGTCATGGGTGGGATCGCAAAAACGCAGGTGCCATTATTTTACGTTGAGGCAAGCCCAGCTCCAACATATCCTTGCTCCCCAGCACTTGACGCAACAATGGCGCGGAGGGCAGGCCTCGTGGCGCTTCGGCTGGCCGCACGCCGCTGGGCGGCGACCGGAATAAAAAAGCCCACCGACACTCGCATGTCAGGTGGGCAAACGGAAAACCTGATCTGCGTTGATGTTACCCAGCGGGAAATTATTAATCCCGCATCAAATGTCGGCCAATTGTCGTGAATTTGTAAAAGCCCGGTTCGCTGTTTGCTCCGATACAATGTCGGCGGGAGAAAAATGATGTTGGTAAAACGCACAACAGGCAGGCGCCGGGTGGAGAACAACGGGTGAACCGGATTTTCTTCCGCTTTTTCATGCTGGTGATGTTATCGATCACGGCGGCGACCTTCGTCATTTACTTCACGATGAGCCGCCTGTTCGGCGACCCGCTGGAAGACATCGCCCGGCGCCAGGCCTCGGCCCAGATCTTCCTGATCGAACAATATGTCGACGCCGCGCCCACCGACGAATGGCTCACCCGCCTGAACCGGGCGCGCGAAGTCTCCGATACCCGCTACGACCTCGTGACGCTGGCACGGGCGCGCACCTTCCTGCCCGCGACCAGCCTGGGTGCGCTCGAGCGCGGCGAAGTCGTACTCGACGTCGGGAACAAGTCCTTCTACCGGCGCGTCGACCTCACCGGCGAACGCTATATCGGCAGCGACGACGAGGTGATCCATGCGCGCAACCTGCCGATCGACATCGGCCTGGCGCTGCAGATGGAGGCGGTGCGCTACGTGATCGTCGCGCTGGCGCTGCTCGCGCCCATCGCGCTGTGGTCGCGCGCGCACTGGCAGGGCTTGCAGACGCTGTCGCGCGTGGCCGACGAATTTGGCGCCGGCAAGCTGTCGGCGCGTGCGCGCATGCGCTCCTCGCGCAGCATCTATCCGCTGGCCGAACGCATCGACCTGATGGCCGACCGCATCGAGCAGCTGCTCGTGTCGCAGAAGAACCTGCTGCATTCGGTCTCGCACGAACTGCGCACGCCGATCGCGCGCCTGGAATTCGCACTCGAACTACTGCACGACAGGGCGGACGACCCTGCCCTGCGCGCGCGCATCGCGGCGATGGAGGGCGACGTGACTGAACTGAACAGCCTGGTCAACGAGCTGCTCGGGATGGCGCGCCTCGACAGCGAACAGGCCCTGCCGATGCAGAGTGTCGATCTCGGCGTGCTGCTACGTACGGTCGAGAGCGGCCTGCCGCCGGGAGCACAGCGCCTGGCGCTCGACTGCCCCGACGGGCTGGGGCGCGTGAAGGCCGATCCGCGCCTCCTGAAACGCGCGCTGTCGAATTTGCTGAGGAATGCACAGAAATATGCGGCGCAGGACATCCGCCTGTCGGCGCGCAGCGACGGCAGCCGCATCACGATCGCCGTGGAGGACGACGGGCCGGGCATTCCGGAGGACGAGCGCGAACGCATCTTCGAGCCCTTCTACCGGCTCGACCGCAGCCGCGACCGCGCGACCGGCGGCTTCGGCCTGGGCCTGTCGATCGCCCGCAAGGCCGTGCTGCTGCATGGGGGAACGCTGGCGGTGGAGGCCTCGCCGCTCGGCGGCGCCCGCTTCGTCGTGACGCTGCCGCAGGGCTGAGGCCCGCGGCGCTTCTTGTTTCCCGCTTACTTTCCCGTCTCGGGCTTGACGTGGGTGAAGCCGTACCAGAGGTGTTCCCACCAGTGGTCCCGCGAGCGCACCGTGTACAGGCAGGCCTTGTCGACGCCGCCCTTGAACACGGGATCCGGACATTTGTTCGTCATCAGGGCATAACGCTGGTTTTCGGCATTGACGAGCGCAATGCAGAGCCAGATGGCGATGCCGGCGAAGATGACGACAAGCGACCAGGCCACGTGGTTCACGTGGCTGGTCTCGAACAAGTCCTCTTCCCGGGGGCGCGAGCCCTCGTACATTTCGAGGACCTTGCGTTCTGAATCACTCATTTCGTCTTGGCTGCCTTCGCAACGAGTGCATCGAGGACCTGGAAGTGGGCCTGCATCAGCTGGTTGCGGTCGGTGATCTTCAGCTTTTCCGCGACCTGGCCAGGGGAAGTCTGGTACTTGCCGTCGACGATCAGCGTCGGCGTGCCGCTCACCTGGTAGTTGGTGCTGGCTTGCGGCAGGCGGCGCAGTTTCGTCATCACGCCGAACGAGTTCCAGGTTTCCAGGAATTTCGCGCGGTCGATGCCGTTCTTCGCAACCCAGTCGATGATCTGCTCGTCCTTCATCAGGCGCACGCGCTGGACGTGGACGGCGTTGAGGATCTTCGGATGCATTTCAGCTTCCTTGCCCATTGCTTCGAGCGTCAGGAACAGGTGCGCTTCCGGATCGGCCGGGCCCTGGAACGGCAGGTGGATGCGGCGCAGGTTGACGCTATTCGCATTCTTTTTGATCCATTCGTTCAAGCCAGGTTCCAATGCGTAGCATGCCGGGCAGTGGTAGGCGAAGAATTCGATCACTTCGACCTTCTTGCCCACGGCCTGCACCGGCTGTGGCGTCGACAGCGTCGTGTATTCCACCCCGTTCTGCGGATTGGTTGGCGTGGCGAAAGCGGTGCTGGCGACCAGGCTGGCGGCGACAAGGGCGAAACGCAGGGAGCGGCGCATAAATATCCTTCTGGTGAAATAGGGAGAAAACGACCGCGAGATTACCACTTTTTTGCCCTCGGCTAGGGCAAACGGGCGCATTTTTGCATTTGCTTACGGGTGTAACGCGCGCTTACCGCCTACAAGGGCCGCGCGGCGGCGTGCACGCGCCGTCTCCAGGCGCGCGCACAGGGCCGCGGCCCCTCGACCACGCGCGGCCCGGGCCGGGTCAGCAGCTCCTCGTCGAGCGTGAACAGGTTGTCGCGCCGTACCGCCGTCATGCCGCGATAAGGCGACCAGATCGACAGGCCGCGGTCCTGGGGCGTATAGCGCTTGCCGCCGACGATCGCTTCCGGATCACTCGCCACCACCGCCTCGAGCTCGACCTGGGGCGCGATCGTCTTCAGGTCGGCAAAGATGTTACGACCGCCGCAGAGCCGGATCGCCTCGCTGGCGATGTGCTCGCCGTTGAGCGTGTAGAGCGGCGCGTCCCAGGCCTGGTAGAACACGGTCACCGGCGGGCGTCCCGCATGGCGGCTGCGCAGGCCGGCCACTTCCGCATGAAAGCGCGCGGCAGCCGCTCCCGCCCGTTCCTCCGTGCCGAGCAATTGGCCGAAGCGCCGCAGGCTGCTTTCCACCGCATCGAAGCTGCGCGGCTCGCTGTAGAACACGGGGATGCCCAGGCCCTGCAGCTGGGCGATCTGGCGCGCGGTGTTCCCGCTTTGCCAGACGATCAGCAGGTCGGGTTTCAGGGCGACTACGCGTTCCAGGTCGATCTGGCTGTTCGAGCCGACGAGCGGGATGCGGCGTGCCTGCGCCGGATAGTCGCTATGGTTCATGGCGCCGACGATGCGCGCGCCGCCGCCGGCCGCGAACACCAGTTCGGTCACGTGCGGGGCCATCGAGATCACGCGCGCGGCCGGGCGCGCCAGCAGACGCGGGCGGCCCGTATCGTCGACGACGCTGATGGCGGCCGCGGCCAGGTTCGCGCTGAGCGCCAGCACGGCTGCGAGCATGAGCGAGATTTTCACTGCGCCCTCCGCGCCGCCAGGCCAGGCAGCTTCGCAGGCACCGGCACCGGCGTATCGTCGGGCAGGAAGATGGTGCGTCCGCCATGGTGGATGGCGGCGATCGGATGGCCGAGGCAGTCGCTCAGCAAATCGGCGCGCATCACCTCGGCGACAGGCCCGGCGCGCCAGGCGCCGTCCTTCAACAGCAGCAGCGCATGCGTCGCGCCGCTCCAGGCCAGGTTCAGGTCGTGGCCGACGCTGACCACCGCCCTGCCCTCGTCGCGGCAGAGGCGCGCCAGCAGGTCCGTCATCGCCACCTGGTGCGCCAGGTCGAGCGCATTGGCCGGCTCGTCGAGCAGCAGCAGCGGCGTGTCCTGGGCCAGCAGCGCGGCGATCGCCACGCGCTGGCGCTCGCCGCCCGACAGCGTGCGCACGTCGCGCTGGGCCAGGTGCAGCACGTCGAGGGTACGCAGTGCGCGCTCGGCGGCGGCATGGTCGTCGCTGCCTTCCCAGTAGCGGTCGGCGTGATAGGGGTGGCGCGCCATCAGGACCGTCTCGATGACGCGGTAGGCAAAAGCGTCGCCGCGCGACTGCGCCAGGTAGGCACGCTCGCGCGCCAGCGCCGTCAGCGGCCAGTCGGGCAGTGGCCGGCCGGCCAGCACCACCTGGCCAGCGTCGGGCGTGCGCAGGCCGGCGAGCGTGCGCAGCAAGGTGCTCTTGCCGGCGCCGTTGGGGCCGATCACGCACCAGCTCTGGCCGGGATCGACGCGCCAGTCCAGGCGCTCGAGCAGGACGCGGCCGTCGGCGCGCAGGAGGAGGTTGCGGGTCTCGATCATGGGCGGCGCAGGTGAAGTTGATGCAACTGGAACAGGAAGACCGGTACGCCGATCAGCGAGGTGAGCACGCCGACCGGCAGCTGCTGCGGTGCCAGCACGGTGCGCGCCAGCGTATCGGCCAGCACCAGGAAGCCGCCGCCAGCCAGGCTTGCCGCCGGCAGCAGCATGCGGTGGTCGGGTCCGAAGGCATGGCGGCAGGCGTGCGGCACCACCAGGCCGACGAAGCCGATGCTGCCCCGGTGGTGACGGCGCAGGCCGTCAGCAGGCCGGAACAGATGAAGAGAAAGCGGCGCTGGGCGGTCACATCGACACCGAGCGTGACGGCGGCATCGGCATGCAGGGCCATGACATTCAGGTCGCGGGCACGGCGCAGCGCCAGCAGCAGCGCGCCGCCCAGTACGATCCAGGGCAGCGCCCGCCACGAGGTGCCGGCCAGGTCGCCGATCATCCAGAACACCATGCCGCGCAGGCGCGACTCGGGCGCGACCGACAGCATCAGGGTGACAGGGCCATGCACGCCGAGGCCAGCAGCACGCCGGTGAGCAGCAAGGTGCTGGACTCGCCCGTGCGCACGCCCCCGCGCCCACCGGCCAGGTCGCGCCGCGCCAGCAGGTACAGCAGCAGCGAGACCGCCACCGCGCCGGCCAGCGCGCCCAGGTCGACCGCCCACAGCGCGGCGCCGAACAGCAGCGCGGCCAGGGCGCCAACGGCGGCGCCGGCCGACACGCCCAGCACGTAGGGGTCGGCCAGGGATTCCTGACCAGCGCCTGCATCATCACGCCGGCCAGCGCCAGCGCCGCGCCGGTCACGAAAGCGCCGCTGGCGCGGCCCAGGCGCAGGTCGAGCAGGGTCGCCGCCATGCCGCCTGGCTCGCCCCGCACCAGGCTGGCCAGGGCGGATGGAAAATCAGCCAGCGGCACGGCCACCGAGCCTGCCAGTCCCGCGCCCGCCAGCGCCGCCAGCGCGCATGCGGCCAGCAGCGCCAGCGTGGCGTGCCGGCGCGCAGGCGACGGGTTGGCGATGGCGGTGCTCACGACATCAGAAGTCGTAGCGTGCCGACAGCTTCAGCAGGCGGCCATTGCCCGGATAGATGCCGCTGCGGCAGCCATAGGCCTGGCTGAAGTAGTCGCGGTCCGCCAGGTTCTGGCCGGCGAGTGCGAATTCCCATGGGCCGACGCGGTAGGCGTAGCGGGCATCAAACGTCGTATAGGACGGAATGCGCGCGCCGCAATCGTTGCTGAAGTCGTTGCCGTAGCGCTGGGTCGAGACGTACTGGGCGCCGATGTCGGCGCTGTGGCCGCCGCCGGCCGGCAGCCAGGTCAGGCGCGCGGTCAGCACGTTCTTCGGCACCAGCACCATGCCGCGGCCAGCGTTCGGGCCCTCGGTGAACTCTGCCTGGACGTGCTGCCAGTGGCCGGTCAGGCGCAGGTCCGCGCCCAGATCCGCGTGGCCGTCCACTTCGACGCCCCGGCGCCGGGTCGGGTCGAGGTTGGTGTTCGCGCCCCAGCCGCCGGCGAGGGTCGGATCGAAGAAGATCTCGTTGCGCAGGCGGTGGCGGAACACGCGTGCGGAGACGCCACGTGCCGTGCTGCCGGCGCTGATGCCGATTTCCAGGTCGCGCGAAGTTTGCACGTCCAGCAGGCCGTCGCTCGAGCGGTAAGCGTTTTCGTCGGCGTTCGGCACGCGGTAGCTCTGCCCCGCTTTCGCGTGCAGGGTCACACCCGCGATCGGATCGATGCTGCCTTCCAGGGTCCAGGCATTCTGCGACTGGGTGCCGTTCGGCGCGCCCGAGAACGGGTTGCCGGCTTCATAGCCACGCGTGTCCTCCTTCTCGAACTTCTCGTGGCGCGCGCCCAGCGCCAGGCGCGCCTTCAGCGCACCCCCTCGAGGCGTAGCTCGTCGCGCAGGTAGACGGCGCGCGCGCATCCGGATGCTGATTGCGCCCACGCCGGCGGCGCCGCGCTCCCAGCGGGTCAGGTCGATGCCGGCGACGACTTCGTTGAGCAGGGTGCCGGAGCGGGCGATCTGGCGCAGGCGCGGCGAGAACTGGGTCTGGCGGGTGTAGCCGGTCGACTCCAGCACCGTGGGACCGGACGCGGTCTGGTACTCGTAGCGCGAATTGACTTCGCGCTCGCGATGCGACAGCTCGGCCGCCAGTTCCACGCTGCCGATGCGCTGCTCGGCAAAGGCGGTGACCCGGTCGGTTGCGAGGTCGCCGAAGTCGTGCGGCGTATGGGTCTGGGTCGGGTCCTGCTCGAACTCCGGGAGGGTGAGCGCACCGGGGAAACGCGCATCCTGGCGCGCGCTTTCGGCGCGCAGCCCCAGGCGCGTGCCATCCTGCGCCCACTGGACGCCGCCGCTGACGGTCTTTTGCAGGAACTGGTTGTTGGCGCGGTCGTTATGGCTGCCCGGCGCGCGGCGGCCAGGTCGAAGGACAGCGGGCCGGCGCCGTGGCGCACCGAGGCGCGCGTATCGAAACTGTGGCGCTGGCCGGCCTCGAGGGCGAGCGAGCCGTGGTAGCCGCCATCGGCGCCGCGTTTGGTAATGATGTTGATGACGCCGCCGGTCGCGCCTTCGCCGTACAGCACGCTGCTGCCGCCGCGCATGATCTCGATGCGCTCGACGGTATCGACGGGAATCGTCGACAGCACGGCGCCAGTCAGTTCGTTCTCGTTCATGCGCACGCCGTCGACCATGACCACCATGTTCTGGCTGCTGTTGGTGCCGAAGCCGCGCAGGTCGAGCGCGAAGTCGGGCGAACCGTCGAAGCTCTGACGGCCGTATACGCCGCCAATCTTGCGGATGGCGGCATTCACGTCGGTGACGCCGGCATTGCGGATCTCGTCGGCCGTGATGACGGTGGCGCCGATCGGCGTCAGGGCCGGATCGCTGGCGAAGCGGGCACCGGTGACATGCACGGTGGAGACGGATTCGGCGGCAGCGTCCGGGACGTCGGCGGCGGCCAGGGCGGCGCCGGCAAACAGGGAAAGGGAAACGGCGCAGGCCAGCGCGATCGGCGTTCTGGCCGGCGCGCTGTTCGAAACAACAGCAGTCATGATCTTGGTTCTTCGATAAGGGTGCGCCCGGCTTGCGTCCCCGCAGGCCGGACTCCACGAACGTCGCCCGGTAAGCCTCGCGACGCACAGGGCGGCACCACGAGACACGCCGGGCGCGTCCACCTGTCTGGCCGGTATCCGGGCTTGCAAGTCGGACCGCCTCACCTTCCTGTGCGCGGCACAGTGGTGTTCGAGGAAGTCTGTCGCCGGGGCGACGCTTGATTACCGTTGCGGGGGCAGCACACCTGGCCATGCGCCGGGGGCGCGGTGGCATCGTGTTTCCCGTTTAACTGCGCGCGCAGATCGCGCACGCGGGCACCAGAACGGCGTGATTATATACCTGGCAAGGGTTTCGGGTCGGATGGTGGCGCGCCGGTTGCCACGTGGGCCGCGTCTTGTCGGAGGCACGATACCGTTTCTCTGTTCAGCGGGGAAACCGCGTGGAGTCGGGACTCCACCCTAGGTCCTGAGCAAACGGTGAGACAGCGTGGGCACAAGTGCCCACCCTACACCCCCTCAGGTGCCGCGCTTGCCGCGGGCGGCCTCTTCGGCCTTCAAGGCAGCCTTCTCGGCGGCGATGCGCGCTTTTTCTTCCTTCTCGATGCGGTGCGCCTCCAGGCGCGCGGCGCGGGAGTCCGGGGTTTCCAGGCTGATGCGGCCGATGGCCCCGCTGCGGTAGTCGTGCAGCAGCACGTGGGCCGCTTTTTCGACGTCGAACTCGCCGCCGCGCACACGGAAACCGCGGCGCGCCGCCACCTGCTCGACCACGCCGATGCCGTCCAGGCCTTCCGTCTTGAAGCCGTAGCGCGCCGTGAGCAGCTGCGGATAGCGTTCAAGCAGCACGTCGCCCAGGAAAAAGGCGACCTCTTCCTCGATCAGGGCATTCGTGCCGATGGCATGGCTGGCGGCCAGCATCAGGCCGTCGCTCGGCATGTCGATCTTCGGCCACATCAGGCCCGGGGTATCGACCAGCACGGTGAACTGGTCGAGGTAGAGCTTCTGCTGGGTCTTGGTGACCGCCGGTTCGTCGCCGACTTTGGCCACGCGCTTTTTCAGCAGCGCGTTCATCAGGGTCGACTTGCCGACGTTGGGGATGCCCATGATCATGATGCGCAGCGGCTTGGTCGGCACGCCCCGGTGCGGCGCCAGCGAACGGGCCAGCTCCGGGATGCGCGCGACGTCGGCCGGGCGCTTGGTCGTCATCGGATAGGCCGTCACGCCCGGCTGGGCATCGTAGAAGGCTTTCCAGGCGGCGGTGGCGACCGGGTCGGCCAGGTCGATCTTGTTGAGGATCTTGAGTACCGGACGCTGGCGGAACTTGCGCATGCGGTCGACCAGCGGGTTGCAGCTCGCCTCGGGCAGGCGTGCATCGAGCACCTCGATCACGAGATCGATGAACTCCATCTGCTCCTCCGCCTGCTTCTTGGCGGAGTTCATGTGGCCCGGGAACCATTGTATCGACATGCTGTGCTTTCAAATTCTGCGAACGAGGCGGTATTTTACGCTGCCGCCCGCTACGCGTCCCGCCGCGCTGTCGTTATGTTTCCACACGTAACAAATTTGGCTTGATCCAGGACAATACCCAGGGAAGGCCGGCGCGCACGATGACGAGACGGCCGCTGTGGCCGGTTCGAGGAGAGATCGTCATGGGAATCGCGCGCAACGTCGAAGTATGGATCTTTGGGGCTTTCGGTGCGCTGTGCCTGGCAGCCTGCCTGAGCGGACCGTCCCAGCGCGCCGCCCCGTCGGCGGGTGCAGGCATGGCACCGGGCATGGCGGAGGATGTCGCGCTGGCGCAGCCGGACATCGAGCAGATGCAGCCGATGTACGTCGTCTACGTGGTCGGCAAGCGGCCCGGCGGCGCGGCCAAACGCGCGCCGCGCCAGATCGAGGGCTGAGCAGGCGCGGTCGGCCGCGCGCTGGAACGCTCCAGCGCGCGGCAGCCTCGCCAGCCGTCCCTCCGCCCTAGCGCGCCAGCGCTTCCATGTCGCGCCGCACCAGGCTCGTCACCCCGCCCCAGGTCCGCCCCGTGTAGTGCCCGTAGTCTTCGCCGTCGTCGCGAAACTCCACCGAGTGAAAGGCCCACTTGGCGCGCCCACCCTGGTTCGGGCCCGACCCAAGCGTCAGGTCGTTGCAGAACCAGTCGCCCGGGTTGCACAGCGAACTGCCGCCGCCCCCGGAAGCCGCGCCGGCGCTGTGGTAGGCCACCACTTCGTCGTCCTGGCCGGGCAGCGCGAACGAATACAGCGTGCCCCTGGCGCCGGCATACATGTAGAACCAGACATTGCGCGTGTCGTTGTGGTTGTAGAGCGCGCGCGCGGTGGTCACCTTGTGCTGCCGGGCGATCTCGTCGCTCACCGCCCAGGCGCCGATGTCGGCCAGCTCGCTGCCGCCGGCGGAACCCGCCGCGACCCGCACCCATTTGATGTTCCAGCCGGTCTGCGTGCCGCCGCCCGCGCCGCACACACCGGCCGTGTTCGGCTGGGCATTCGTGACCGGACGCTGCGAGCCGCCATAGTTGGCCAGCGTGTAGCCCATCAGCATGTCGCCGGCGCTGTGCACGGCGACATAGCACCAGTTGTTCCCCGTGCAGAAGCAGTCGAGCGCCGAGCGGATGGTGCCGCTTTGCGAGGCCACGCCGCTCTTGCCATCCCAGTTCACGGCCTTCTTGTTGACGCCGGCAGCCGTAGCGGCCGGGCCGAAGTAGGCGAAATCGTTGTAGTTGCCGATCGCGCCGCCGCCGTTGCGGCCATGGATCCAGAGCGTGTAGTTGGTGGCGTCAGCCAGGCCGGCGGCAAGCATGCCGGGCAGGCAGAGGACTAAGGCAATGCGCGCGGGACGTCCCATGTCTTCCTCCATTGTTGTGGTGACGGTGGGTTCCTCGGTTGGCCGACCGCTGCCGCCATCACATTACAGGGACGACGGCGCGTCAACCGGCGCGCGTCCGGGCGTGGGGGGAAGGATACCGAACAGCGGGGCGTGGCGGGTGTAGGCGGCGAAGTTGATTTACCACGCTGGCGAGCCTCATATCGAGCCGGTCGGCACTGTCTACCGGCGCCGTCAACGACCGCCGCGCCGCAGCTGTCCCGTAGCGGCAACGTACAAGGCATCGAGGCCCTGCCCCGATGCCTTGCATGTCCTACCGCGCCGGCGTTTCGCAGGCGCTCGCCGGCAAGGGCTGCGCCGGGTCGAACTTCGCCAGGTTCTCGCCGGCCAGCTTGCGGTCCTTGGCAAACTCCGTCAGGTAACGCTGGCGCTCCTCGCTCGTCCATTCGGCAGTCGAGATGCCCTTCAGGGTTTGCGAGCGGCTGGTCAGCACCTTGCCTTCCAGGCGCGGCATCAGTTCGCGGTCTGGATCGGCGTTTTCCTTCAGCAGGTAGCCGTCGACGTCGCGCAGCGTCAGCGGCAGCGCGGCCTTGCCGTCGTGGAGCAGCTTGCCGAAGGCGACCAGCTTGATGTCGTTCGGCCCCGGACCCAGCACCTCGTTGAAGGTCGCCAGCGCGAACGGCCGCCCCCGGGCGTCGTCGATGCGGCCGGTGACGACATAGCGCCCGGCTGGCGCACGTCGGCACGCAGCACGAAGACCAGCGAACCGTCCTCGATCGCCTCGCGCGGCGGGCCAGCCCGGTGGCGGGCACCGAGGGCGAATGGATCACGTCGAAGATCAGCGCGCCGTTCTTGCCGCCGGCCGTGTAGCGCACCTCGGTGCGGATGGTGCCGTGAAAGCCCGCCAGGCCCGTCTGGGATGGCGTCAGCACGGCGGCAAAAGCACCGTCGCCCGCCACCGGATCGGCGCCGCCGCCATCGTCGGCAAAGGCCAGCGGCACCTGGGCGGTCGGGCGGGCGCCCGCCGTCGTGATGCCGGCTGCCAGCGCGCGCGTGATCACGAGCGGCACGCCGTTGCCGCCCGGCTCGACCGCGCGCAGCGAGAACGAGACCGATTCCCCGGCCGCCAGGTAGACCCGCGACTGCGAAGTCTGCAGCAGGATGTTCGGGTTGCTGCGGCGGTCGTCGCCGCGCATCGGGTTCATCTCGGTGACGGGCCGGTTCGGATAGGCCTGGTCGGGATTCTGCGACATCGGCCGCGAGCCGGCCGGATACTGGCTGCCCTCGCGGTAGCTGCAATAGGTGTGGTCGGCCAGTTCGTAGTTTTCGACCAGCAGCTGGCGCTGGCGCGTGCGCTCGTCGGCTGCCGGCGGCGCCCCGCCCGCGGCCGCGACCTGGCCGAAGAACTGGGGCCCCGGGCAGCGGCAGCGGGACCGGCGACGGGCGCCGGCCCCGGCTGCTCGCCCTTGCGCAGCACCAGCCAGCCGATGGCCGCCACCAGCGCGAACAGCAGCGCCAGCGGCAGCCAGCGGCGCCAGCGCGCCACTCCTCCCGGACGATCAGAGGGCACTGTTCACCACGGCGCTGCGGACCACGCCGACGATGCCGCCCCAGTTGCCGTTGGCATAGTGGTTGTAGGCCTCGTTATCGTCGCGGAAGCTGACCGAGTGGTAGCTCCACTTCAGGCTGCCGCCTTCGTTGGCCGCCGTCCCCAGGCTCAGGTCGTTGCACAGCCAGTCGCTCGGGTTGCAGTAGGAGCCTCCCGAACTGCCGGCCACGCCGCCGGTGCTATGGTAGGCCACGGCTTCGTCGTCCTGGCCCGGCAGGATGCCCGAGTAGGCGGTGCCCTTGGCGCCGGCATACATGTAGAACCAGACGTTGCGGGTGGTGTTGTGGTTGTACATGGCACGCGCGGTGGTGGTCTTCAGGTCCTGCACCAGCGGTTCGGACGTGGTCCAGGAGCCGGCATCGGACAGCTCCGAGCCGCCGCCGGCGCCCGACGCGGCGCGCACCCACTTGATGTTCCAGCCGGTCTGGGACGTACCGTCGGTATTGCCGCAGACGCCAGAGGTGTTCGCGACCGCATTCTTCTTCACGCGCGCCGAGCCGCCGTAATTGGCCATCGTGTAGCCCATCATCAGGTCGCCGGCGCTGTGGGTGACGACATAGCACCAGTTGTTACCGGTGCAGAAGCAGTCGAGCGCGTCGCGGATCTTGCCGCTTTGCGAAGCAATGCTGCTGCGCCCGTCCCAGTTGACCGATTTCTTGTTGACGCCGGCGGCCGTGGTGCCGGGACCCCAATAGGTCCAGCTGTTGTAGTTGCCGACCACCCCGCCACCGGTGCGGCCATTGATCCATAGTGTGTAGTTCGTGGCCGCGGCAAAGCTCGAGGCGGCCATCAAACAGACGGCCGCCATCATCTGCAGTACTTTCTTCACAATCTCCTCCTTGTTTTTGAGTGGACGCCTGTCGGTCGCCATCGCTGCCGGCAAACGCAGGCGCAGCCGTTTTTTACGGCTGAGCCGACTGTATGCCTGGCTTAGATTGCTGTCAAACGCACGATTGACTGAAGAAGATTCTGTGGCGAAAACGCCTATGCAAATAAAATTTACTGTCAGTTAAATGGCACCGGGACCCGAAGGTAACAATTGGCCGGGCGCCCGCGCCGCCGGACGGGGCTAGTCGAGTTCGGCCAGCACCTTGAGGTGGGCGACGACGCTGCGCCCCAGCGCCGACAGGTCGTAGCCCCTTCCAGGCAGCTGACGATGCGCCCGCCCGCGTGTTCGCGCGCCACCGCCATGATCTCGCGCGTCATCCGGGCATAGTCGGCTTCGACCAGCGCCATGCCGCCCATGTCGTCGTCGCGATGGGCGTCGAAGCCGGCCGAGACGAAGACCATCTGCGGCCGGTGCGCCCGCAGCGCCGGCAGCCAGTATTCGCGCACCACCTGGCGCACGACGTCGCCGCCGCTGCCGGCCGGCACCGGCACGTTGACGCGGGTGCCTGTCAACGGCTCGGGCGCCGAATACGGATAGAAGGGATGCTGGAAGAAGCTGGCCATCAGCACGCGCGGGTCGTCGCGGAAGGCGTCGGCGGTGCCGTTGCCGTGATGAACGTCGAAGTCGACGATGGCGATGCGTTCCAGGCCGTGCGCTTCGAGGGCGTGGCGCGCGGCGATGGCGACGTTGTTGAACAGGCAGAAACCCATCGGCTCGCTCGGGGTGGCGTGGTGGCCGGGTGGACGGGTCGCGCAGAAGGCGTTCGCGATGTCGCCGGCAATCACCGCATCGGTGGCGGCCAGGGCTGCCCCGGCGGCGCGCAGGGCGGCATCGAAGCTGGCGTGGCAGAGCAAGGTGTCGGCGTCGAGCGCATAGGTCTCGCCGGGCGGCGGGATGTGGTCGCGCACGAGCGCCAGCGCGCCCTCGGTATGGTTGCGCAGCACGGCGGGAATCTCGGCCAGCGGCGCCAGGCGGCGCTCGAGCAGGCCGTCGAGGCGGGCCAGGATCAGCTGGTCTTCGATCGCCTGCAGGCGGCTGGGTGACTCCGGATGCCAGTCGCCCATGTCGTGGCGCAGGCAGTCGGGATGGCTGTAGATGGCTGTGCTCATGGTGGTGCGGTCGTGGTGCGGTGGTTGGTGCGGTGCCTGGTGCAGTGAGCGCGGCCGGTGCGCTGCCGCAGCGCCGCCGTGATTCCGGGATGGCCGCGCTGCTCAGCCATACACCGGGATCGGCCGTTCTCGCATAGAATCGTTTGGACGGCTTCGGCGCGGCATGGAAAGAATGCTTGCAATGGCACTAATCTACCATGCCGGGCGCGGCCTCGCATCATTCGACTTTTGGAACTCTCTATGTTCAATAAATTGCATGCCAGCGCCAGGCAAGTGGGCAAGATCGTGGTCGGCAAGGACCAGCAGGTACGCCTTGCCTTCACCTGCCTGCTGGCCGGGGGCCACCTCCTGATCGACGACGTGCCAGGCGTCGGCAAGACCACGCTGGCGCACGCGCTGGCCATCTCGCTCGGACTGAAGTTCAACCGCGTCCAGTTCACCAGCGACCTGCTGCCGGCCGATGTTGCCGGCATCTCGGTGTACGAACGCGAGAAGAACGGCTTTTCCTTCCACCCGGGCCCGATCTTCACCCAGGTGCTGCTGGCCGACGAGATCAACCGCGCCACGCCGAAGACCCAGTCGGGCCTGCTCGAGGCGATGGAGGAGCACCAGGTGACGGTGGACGGCATGACCCGCCCCCTGCCCGAACCCTTCTTTGTCATCGCCACGCAGAACCCCGCGCACCAGGTGGGCACCTTCCCGCTGCCCGAATCCCAGCTCGACCGCTTCCTGATGTGCCTTTCGCTCGGCTACCCGGACGCGGCCGCCGAACGCGCGCTGCTGATGGGCGAAGACCGGCGCGCACTCCTGCGCACGCTCGAGCCGGCGATGAGCCCGGCCGAACTGGTCGAAGCGCGCCAGGCCCTGCGCGGCATCCACGCCTCCAACGCGCTGATCGACTATGTGCAGGCACTGGCCGCGGCCTCGCGCCAGGGCACGCTGTTCGCCGAAGGCCTGTCGCCGCGCGCGACGCTGGCCCTCTTGCAGGCGGGACGCGCCTGGGCCGCCCTCGAAGGACGCGACCACGTGCTGCCGGAAGACATCCGTGCGGTGCTGGTGCCCGTCTGCGCGCACCGCCTGCGCCCGCTGAAATCGGCCCGGGGCCTGGCGCTGGCCAGCCGCGACCTGGTGCTGCAGTTGCAGAAATCGGTGCCGGTCTAGCATGGCGACGGATGTGGCAGCGGCGGCCGACAAAGCCGAGTCAAGCGCGAAGGGACGCGCCGGCACCGGCTGGCTGCCGCGCCCGAAGCGCGAACGGCGCCGCGGCCGCGAGGCCTTCCTCGGCCAGCGCCAGGTCTACATCCTGCCGACCGGCCCGGGACTGGGCTTCGCCGCCCTGCTGCTGGTGCTGCTGGTCGGCTCGATCAACTACAACTGGGCCTCGGCTTCGGCCTGACCTTCCTGGCGCTGTCCTGCGCCGTGGTCGACCTGTTTTTCACCTGGCGCAACCTGGTGCACCTGCGCCTGGCGGCAGGGCGCGCGCCTTCCGTCTTCGCCGGCCAGGAAGCGCTGTTCGAACTGCAGTTGGCGAACACCACGAAACGGGCGCGCTACGCGATCCAGGTCGACCTCGCCGGCAGCGCTGATGCGGGGCGCCACCTGGTCGACATTCCCGCCAGCGGCAACACCACCGTGCGCCTGGCACTGCCGAGCGAGGCGCGCGGCTGGCTGGCCGCGCCGCGCCTGGTGCTGTCCACGCGCTTTCCGCTGGGGCTGTTTCGCGCCTGGAGTTACTGGCAGCCCGACATGCGCGCGCTGGTCTATCCCTTCCCCGAGGAGGGCGCGCCGCCGCTACCGCCGGCTTCCAACAGCGGCAGCGAGGGCAGCGGCCACGGTGGCGACGACGACTTCGCCGGCGTGCGGCCCTACCAGCCGGGCGACCCGCTCAAGCGCCTGGCCTGGCGCCAGATCGCGCGCCTCGACCCGGCTGACGGCGGCCAGCTCGCCACCAAGCATTTCGAAGGGGGCGCCCACAGCGAACTGCTGCTCGACCTGGCGCAGCTGCCGCCGCGGATGGACCTGGAACTGCGCCTGTCGCGCCTGACGCGCTGGGTGCTCGAGTGCGAACAGCGCGCCCTGCCCTATGCCTTCCGCCTGGGCGGCGACAGCTTCGAGGCCGGCATCGGCGCGGCCCACCAGGCCGCCTGCCTGCGCGCCCTCGCCCTGTATGGCGTCGGCACACCCGGAGAGGCGCGATGAATGCCTTGCTGGCGAAGTTGACGTCGCTCCCGCGCGACAAGGCCGATACCCTGCTGCTGCTGGCCAGCGCCCTGCTGGTGCTGCTGCCGCACATGGCCCACCTGCCGGCCTGGGTATCGCTGCTGTGCGGCCTGACGCTGTCCTGGCGCGCGGCCATCACCCTGCAGGGCAAGCGCATGCCGTCCTCGCTGCTGCTCCTGCCGCTGGCCGCGGCGGCCATGCTGGGCGTGGCGCAAAGCTACCAGACCCTGCTCGGCCGCGAAGCCGGCGTCGCCATGCTGGTGCTGCTGGTGACCTTCAAGATGCTGGAGATGCACGCGCGGCGCGACCTGTTCGTGGTGGTGTTCCTGTGCTTCTTCCTGGTGCTGACGAACTTCTTCTACGAGCAGGGAATCGGCACCGCGCTCCTGACCGTGCTATCGGTGCTGGCGCTGCTGACCGCCCAGATGAGCTTCCAGTTCGGCGCAGCGCGCCCGCCGCTAAGCGCCCGTTTGCTGATGAGCGTGCGCATCCTCGGCCTGGCCATGCCGCTGGCGCTTGGCCTGTTCTTCCTGTTCCCGCGCATCCAGGGTCCGCTCTGGGGCCTGCCCGACGACGCCGCCAGCGCCCGCACCGGCATGTCGGAAACCATGGCACCGGGCACGATGGCAGGCCTGGCGGAATCGACCGAGCCTGCCTTCCGCGTGCGTTTCGACGGGCCCGTGCCGGCGCAGGAACGCCTGTACTGGCGCGGCCCCGTGCTGGGTGTCTACGATGGCCGCACCTGGACCCGCGTGCGACCAAGCGAGCGCGGCGCCACCGATACGCCCGCCGACTTGTCGCTGCGCGGACGGCCGCTGGCCTATGAAGTGACGACCGAGCCGGCCGACTCGCGCTGGCTGTTCGCGCTCGAGATGCCCGCGCAGCTGCCGCAACTGACCGGCAAGGCGGTACAGGTTTCGGACAGCTTCGAAATCACCGCGGACGCGCCGCTGCAAACCCGGCTGCGCTACCGCATGCGCTCGCATCTCGATTTCAGCCTGCAGGCCCGGGCCCGCCGCCCGGCCTGGACGACTGGCTGCAGCTGCCGGCGGGCAGCAATCCGCGCGCGCTGATGGCGGGCCTGGCGCTGCGTTCAGAGGCCGATCCACGCAGGCGGGTGGAAGCCGTGCTGCGCAGCTTCCGCGAGCAGAACTATGTGTACACGCTCAGTCCTCCGCTGCTGGGACGCGACGCCGTCGACGCTTTTCTTTACGAGAGCCGCGCCGGCTTTTGCGAGCACTTCGCCGGCAGCTTCGTGTTCCTGATGCGCGCCGCCGGCGTGCCGGCACGGGTCGTCACCGGCTACCGGGGCGGCGAACTCAATCCCCGGACGGCTACCTCACCGTGCGCCAGTCCGACGCCCATGCCGGGCCGAGGTCTGGCTGCCGCGGCGCGGCTGGTGCGCATCGACCCGACCGCGGCGGTGGCGCCCGAACGGGTGCGGCGCGGGCTGGCCAGCGCGATTCCCGAGAGCGCGCCCTTCGGCATCGAGGGCCTGGGCAGCCTGATGCGCCTGGACGGCGACAGCCATCCCTTGCTGGCCCAGCTGCGCTATGCGGCCGGGGCGCTCAACAACAGCTGGAACCAGTGGGTGCTGAACTACACGCCGCAGCGCCAGCGCAACGTGCTCGATTATGTGCAGTCCTCGCTGCTGGGATGGCGTTTGCCGCTCTCGCTGGCCGTCCTGATAACTCTGTTGCTGGTTGCCAGAACTTTGAAGCGGCGCCGCGAAATCGACCCGATCGATGCGCTATACTCGGCCCTGTGTACGCGCCTGGCCCGGCTGGGACTGGCGCGTTCGGCAGATGAAGGTCCGGGCGCCTACGCCGCGCGCATCGCGCAGGCCGGCAGGCTGGCGCCCCCGCGCAGGCGGCGGTGGCCGAGTTCCTGTCCCGTTACAGCGCCTGGCGCTACGCGCCCCCGCGCCGCCACGAACATCTTGCCGCGGTCCTGAAGCGCCTACTTTCGCAAGTTAGATGAAATTCTTCGCATCCATTCTCGCACTACTCGTTCTCGCAGCACCTCACTCCCACGCCAGCGCCGCCTCCCAGCACGGGGCGGACAAGGGCAAGGCCAGGATCACGAAGGCCACCAAGGGCAAGGGCGCCAAGGCCAAGCCGGCCAAAGGCAAGCTTGTTAAAGGCAAGGCCGCCAAGGCCGCGCCCCAGCCAGTCGCCAAAGCCGCGGTCGCCGCGAGCGGCATCGACTACGAAGGTGAACAGGTCAACTTCGCCGACTGGCAGGCCGTGCGCGTTTTCGTCGACGAGATGGCCGCCAGACACGGCTTCGACCGCGACGAGCTGGAGGCGCGCATGCGCCAGGTGCGCTTCGTCGACTCGGCCGTGCAATTGGTAAAACCGGCGCCGCCGGGCAAGCCGAAGAACTGGCAAGCCTACCGCGAACGCTTCATCGAGCCGATCCGCATCGGTGCCGGCGTGCGCTTCTGGAACGAGAACGCCGACGCCCTGGCGCGCGCCGAGGCCACCTATGGCGTGCCGGCGGAAATCCTGGCGGGCATCATCGGCGTCGAAACCGTGTATGGCCGCGACACCGGACGCTTCCGCGTGCTCGATACGCTCACCACGCTGGCCTTTGCCTATCCGGAAGCGCCGAACGCCGCCGCACGCAGCGCCTTCTTCCGCAGCGAGCTGGAAAACACCCTGCTGCTGGCACGCCACGAGAACATCGATCCGTTCTCCCTGCTGGGCTCGTTCGCGGGCGCCGTCGGCCTGCCGCAGTTCATGCCCGGCAACATCCTGAAGTATGGCGTCGACTTCGACGGCGACGGTCACGTCGACCTGCGCGGTTCGAGCGCGGATGCCATCGGCAGCGTCGCCAACTTCCTGATCCAGCATGGGTGGAACCCGCGCGAGAAAGGCCCGGCCGTGATCCCGGCCGATGTGGCCGAGCACCGCCACTGGGAAAGCCTGCTCGACCGCGGCCTCGTTGCGAGCCTGCGTCCCGACGAGCTGGCGGCGGTCGGCGTCGTCACTGGTACGCCCCTGGCCACCGACCGGCTGTACGGCCTGGTCGACCTGCAAAACGGCGCCGCGCCGACCGAATACTGGGTCGCCAGCGATAACTTTTTTGCCATCACCAAATATAACCGTAGCTATTTCTACGCCATGTCGGTGATCGAACTCGGCCGTGCCGTACGAGAAGCCCGCAGCGGCGCAGTCTTGTAGAGCAGGAAAGTTGTAACAGCATGTAACAGGCTGTCACAACAAAGCGGCGGTTTTGCTGTAGCGCAGCACTTCAAATACCGGGGTACTCCCCCGGTGTATCTCTCCCGACTCTGTTTCTGTACTCTATGGAAACATTTTTGATCGCGCATACCCCCTCCGGTCTTGTCATTCAGGCATATCAATCTGAAACGTGCGTCTCGCAACACGTGTTTCCTCTACACTCCGGTTTAACGAAAAAACAATTATTTTTTCCGTGAGTTTGTGAGAGAATTGCATTGCGGCTATTGTTGCGATTAGACAACAGGATCAACGCTTCGCACCGAATTCTATTGCTCATAGGTACTAGAGCCTAAAATAGTTGTACAATTGAGTATATTTTTTCGAAAGACGTCCGGAATCGAAACGCCGCTAGCGACTTTCCGTAACCCACAATAGGAACAAAGAGATCATGACAAACCAAGTCGGCATTGATATGAACAGCGATGCGGAGTCGGATGAATTGCTGCAATACAACCCGAACCGTCTGCTGGACACCCTCATCGAGAACCTGCGCCTGAAAAACGACGCCGCACTGTCGCGCGCACTGGAAGTGGCGCCGCCCGTGATCTCCAAAATCCGGCACCACCGCCTGCCGGTGGGTGCATCGCTGCTCATTCGCATGCACGAGGTGAGCGACCTGTCGATTCGCGACCTGCGCTACCTGATGGGCGACCGCCGCAACAAGTTCCGCATCAGCGACAAGCAGTTCAAGCCGAAAGAAGGCGCGGCACCAGGCGCCTCGAGCGGCGAGTAATTTTCCGATATTCCACACGGCCGGCCACCCGGCGCGGCCGTGACGGAAGAAGGACGAAAAAAAGGGGCGATCGGATCGCCCCTTTTGCCATTCTGCGTCCTGTTCAGGCCGGGAACACCCCGGTCGACAGGTAGCGGTCGCCGCGGTCGCAGACGACGAACACGATCGTTGCATTCTCCACCGTCTGGGCAACGCGCAGCGCCACTTCGCAGGCACCGGCCGCCGAGATGCCGCAGAAGATGCCCTCTTCCGCCGCCAGCCGGCGCGCCATCTGTTCGGCCGCCGCCTGGCCGACGTTTTCCACCTGGTCCACGCGCGCCTTGTCGTAGATCTTCGGCAGGTAGGCTTGCGGCCACTTGCGGATACCCGGGATCGACGAGCCTTCCTCGGGCTGGGCGCCAATGATGCGCACCGCCTCGTTCTGTTCCTTCAGGTAGCGCGAGACGCCCATGATGGTGCCGGTCGTGCCCATCGCGCTGACGAAATGGGTGATGCGGCCTTCGGTGTCGCGCCAGATCTCGGGGCCGGTGGTCTCGTAGTGGGCGCGCGGGTTGTCCTGGTTGGCGAACTGGTCGAGGATGATGCCCTTGCCGTCCTTTTGCATCTGCTCGGCCATGTCGCGCGCATATTCCATGCCGCCCGTCTTCGGCGTCAGCACGATCTGGGCGCCGTAGGCGGCCATGCTCTGGCGCCGCTCGATCGACAGGTTGTCCGGCATCAGGAGCAGCATCTTGTAGCCGCGAATCGCCGCCGCCATCGCCAGCGCGATACCGGTGTTGCCGGAGGTGGCCTCGATGATGGTGTCGCCCGGCTTGATCTGGCCACGCGCCTCGGCATTCTTCAGCATCGACATGGCGGCGCGGTCCTTCACCGAGCCGGCCGGGTTGTTCCCTTCCAGCTTGCCCAGGATGATGTTGTTGCGCGCAGCGATCTCCGGCCCCGGCAGGCGCACCAGTTGCACCAGCGGGGTATTGCCGATCGTGTCTTCGATGGTCTTGTAGGCCATGTTTGCTTTCTCACGGTTCTTCAAACCATCATTCTAAACCGGGAAGGGACAAGGCGTATGGGGAGGGCCAGAGGCGCGGTATGGCGCAAGGTGGGCACGCCGTGCCCACCTTGCAAGATCAGCGCAGCGGCATCGGGTAAGTCGCGACGCTGGCGTTGCCGTCCTTGTCGACAGCCTGCACGCCGAAGAAGTAATTGTCCTTCGACAGCTTGACGGTCGCCTCGGTGACGTTGCCGACGTACTGCGATCCCTGCCAGCCGGCGGCGGTGGTTTCGCGCCAGACGATGCGGTAGCCAACGACGTCCGGTTCGGCATTGGCCTGCCACACCAGCGTCGAATCGTTCACCAGTTTGTCGGTGCGTACCTTGACCTCCTTCGGCGCGGCAGGTGCCAGCGCCAGCGAGGCCAGCGCCGCGGCGTTCACCTTCGCCACCCTGGCCGTGTAGTCGAAGTCGACGAATTCAGTCAGGTCGCCATACACCTTGCCGTCCTCGGTGCGCAGGTTCTGATGCTGGTGCGAAAAATCCTCGTTCGGCTCGGTAAAGCGCAGCGCGGCATAGCCCTGCTCCAGGAAAGGCATGTGATCGCCCCCGCGCAGGTAGCGGTCGTGGCGCTGGATGACATTGACCTTGAAGCCTTTGACGTAGCGCTCGCCCTGCTCCTTGACATGGCGTGCCAGCTGGCGCGAGATCGAATCGTTCTCGCCGCCGGTGGCCACCAGGGTGCGCACGGCTTCGCTCATCTCCCTGGTTGCGGGGATCGACTGGGCGAACAGGCGCACCTGCTTGTTGTCGATGCGGCCGTCGTCGGCGCGCGAGCTGCCGATGATGTCGTTGGTGAACATGCCGGCGACGTTCAGGTTCTTTTCGCGCGCCGTTTTTGCCCAGTGGCCGGCGCCGAGCAGGCCCTGCTCTTCGGCGGCGACCGCCATGAAGACGAGGGTGGCGTCGAATTTGTACTTGGCCATCACGCAGGCCATTTCCATTACCGCGGCCGTGCCGGAAGCATCGTCGTTGGCGCCTGGCGCCTTGCCGGTGGCATCCATCACGTCGGTGTTGCGCGAGTCATAGTGGCCGCTGACCACGTAGAGACGGTCTTTCGATGCTTCCTGCGTGCCCGGCAGCGTGGCGACCACGTTGACGATCTCGGTCGGGCGCGAGATGCGCGCCGATACCGGTGCCATGTGGCTGTCGAAGGCGACCTGCAGGTTGCCGGCGCCGCAGCGTTCCAGTTCGCCCTTGATCCAGCGCCGTGCGGCGCCGATACCGGTCGTCTCGGAAGTCGTGTCCGACATCGTATGGCGGGTCTCGAAGCTCACCAGCTTGCGCACATAGCCTTCGATGCGCTTGGGCGAGATCTCGGCGACGATCTTGTCGATCTGCGCCTGGTGGCGCTTGACGTCGGGACCGGCGGGAGCCGCGCTCTTTGCAGCGGGGGTGGCGGCAGCGGCAGCGGCGCCAGCGAACAGGGCGGCAACAAGGCCGGCGATAATGCGGACGTGAGGCATGGGAATCCTTGAAATCGTTACGCTTCAATCAAGCGCTTTATCTTCTCATGCATACCCCGCCGCTTGCAGTCTTTACATGCAAAAACGGCGCGGCCGGCACGCTCGTGCGGGGCGCGGCGCGGTTCTGCTGGCCGCGACGGCCGGGTGCGCTTATGATGGCGGCGGTCCATCTGAAAGCTATCCACATGACAACAATGCCACCGGTCCTTCCGCACGCGCCGTCGCCAGGCACCACACCAGCCACACTGCGTCCGGCGCCGCGCAACTTCGGCATCGATTGCCTGCGCGGCCTCGCCATCCTGCTGGTCATCGTGCATCACCTGGCCCTGCCCTTCCGCCTGCCGCTCGGCCCCAGCCTGCTCGGCGACTGGCTGCCGAAGCGCTTGATCGACGCCATCAGCTTCAATGGCTACGAGGCGGTGTTCATCTTCTTCACGGTCTCGGGTTTCCTGATCGCGAGCCGCATCATCGAGCGCGATGGCGACCTGGCGCGGGTGGACCTGCGCCGCTTCTATCTTGCCCGGGCGCGGCGCATCCTGCCCCTGCTGGGGCTGGTCCTGGCCGTGTTGACGCTGCTGGCATGGATGGGCGTGCCCGACTTTGCGCCGGAAGGCGAGCAGACGACCGTCGGATTGCTTGGTTCGGCCCTCACGTTCACCTTCAACTGGTACGAGGGCCGCACGGGCTGGGCACCGGCGGGCTGGGACGTGCTGTGGTCGCTGTCGATCGAGGAAGTGTTCTACCTGGGCTTTCCCATGCTCTGCCTGTGGCTGCCACGCCGGGTACTGATCGGCCTGCTGCTGGCATGGGCGCTCTGCCTGGTGCCGCTGCGTAACCTGGTACCGGTGGCCGACGAGGTGTGGCGCGAAAAGGCCTACCTGCCGGGCATGGCGGCGATCGCCTGGGGCGTACTGGCGGCCCTGCTGGCGCAGCGCTGGCGTCCGGTGCGCGCCAGGCACGTGCCATGGCCTGGCTCGGCTTGACTGGCATCGTGCTGGTGCTGGGCTGGTCCGACCTAGTGCACCGCCACCTGTTCAAGTCCGGGCTGGTCGTCCTCTGCCTCGGGACCTGCGCGCTGCTGCTGGCCTGCCACGCCCATCCGCCACGGGCGCGCCACGGCCTGGGCTGGCTTGCGCGCATGGGGAGCCTGAGCTATGAGCTCTACCTGTCCCACATGTTCCTGGTCCTCGGCACGGTGGCGCTGTACCGGGCGCTGCTGGGCGAGGTGCAGACCTGGACTTTCCTCGTCTATCTGCCCTTGCTGCTGTGCTGTAACCTGCTGGCGCGGCTGCTGGAACGGCTAATCGCACGCCCGTCGCCCCGCTGAAGAAAGGGCACCCCACGGCGTACCTGGCATGCGTCCGCCATGTCGGTGCCCGCCACCACCGGCCGCCATTGCGGCAGCCGGAACAAGCGCGAGCTTACATTGCCGCCTTGGCCTCGCCGCCCTTGGCCTTGGCCTCCTTCGCAGGCGCCGCCTTGGCGGTCTTGGTGTCGGCCCTGGCATCGGGCTTGGACGGAGCGGCGCCTTCCTTGCCCTTGCCGTTCACCTGCAGGCCCGCTTCCGACAGCTTGGCCGCCTTCTTGTCGCCGACACCCTTGACGCGCTTCTGGAAGTCGGCCCAGTCCTTGAACTCGCCCTTGGCGCGCTCGTCCAGGATGGCCTTCGACATGCTCGGGCCCACGCCCTTCACGCCATCGAGCGCGGCGGCATCGGCCTTGTTGACGTCGACCTGGGCGAACGCGAAGCCGGTCGAAGCAACCAGCACGGCAATGGCAAGCATCAGTTTCTTGATCATCGAATCTCTCCATGTACGGGAAGTGGACGGCGGATGCCGCCCACCCGCGCTTAACGCGGCACGGCCATTCGTGTTGACGCTGAACTGTTGAGGTCAATCAAGGCACGTAAGGTGGAAAATTGGAGGCCCTGTTGAGTTTCCGGCAAAAGCATGAAACCATGGGGCTTCCCCGGCAACTCCCAGCCTGCCATGCGCCCCTCCATCCTGCTGCTGTCCGGCTTCCTGTCCTGCCTGCCCGTTTGCGCCACGGCCGATCCCGATGCCGCGCCCGCTGCCCTGCAAACCGTCGAGATCAAGGGCGCGCGCACGCGCCTGGTGCCCTACGCCGACCTGTTCTACCCTATGGCGCGGGCGGTGCAGGATGCGCTCGGCGGCCGCGCGGCGCTCGGTGTCGAATTGCGCGCCAAGCGCCAGGACGTGCGTACCGACGACCTCGAGATCTGGCTCGAAGGCGAGCACGAGACCCTGCCGGTGAAGGCGCAGGCCGATGGCGTGTTCGTCGTCCCGGTGAATGAGCGCATCGCACGGGAAAACGGCCAGTTCCTGATCAACAAGCGCAAGGAAGACCTGTCGGTCAACCTGGTGCTGGTGCCGACCCTGCCGCGCGACGCCTGGACGGTGGGCGCGGTGCAGTCGCTGCTGGCGGATGCGCGCGGCGCGGTCGGCAAGCTGCTGCCCCGGTACCAGAAACCGGTGGTGTGGGCCGTCACCCGCAAGCTGGCCGTGGCCGTGTGCAGCCACATGCAGGGCACCGTGTGCTGCTGCGCGAGGGCGAGCGGGTCGTGGCCACGCTGCCGGCCAGCGAGGAATTGCGCAACCATGCGCACGAGACGGTGTTCTGCCGCCGTTTCAAGGGCGACGAGGGATATACCCCGGAAACCCGGCTGGTGATACCGGGCGAGGCCGAGGTGTTGCTGCTGTAGGGACGGCGCCAGGCCGCCCCGTGGCCCGCATCAGGCCGCGAACAATTCCTCGCGGGTGACGGTGGCCGTACCGAGTTTACCGACGACGATGCCGCCGGCGCGGTTGGCGGTGGCCAGGGCCACGTCGAGCGGCACTCCGGCACCGAGCATGGCCGCCATGGTCGCGATCACCGTGTCGCCGGCACCGGACACATCGAACACTTCGCGCGCATCGGCATGCACGTGCAGTACTTCATCGTCCGTGTACAGGCTCATGCCCTCTTCCGAGCGGGTCAGCAGCAGCGCTTCCAGGCCGAGTTCGAGGCGCAGTGCCTGGGCGCGCTCGGTCAGCTGTTCTTCCGTCTTCCAGCTGCCGACGATGCGGCGCAGTTCGGACTTGTTCGGCGTCAGGATGGTGGCGCCGGCATACATGGAAAAGTCGTCGCCCTTCGGGTCGACCATCACGATCTTGCCGGCTGCGCGCGCGGCCTTGATCATTTCGGCCACGTTCACCAGGCTGCCCTTGTTGTAGTCGGAGAAGATGAGGACGTCGTAGTCCGGCAGCAGCGCGCGGAACTGGGTCAGCTTGTCGCGCAGCACGGTCTCGGTGGGCGCTTCCTCGAAGTCGATGCGCACCATCTGCTGCTGGCGCCCGATGACGCGCAGCTTGACGATGGTCGAAATCGCCTCGTCGCGCTGCAGGTAGCTGTGGATGCTGGAGTCGCGCAGCAGGGTCTCGACCTGGCTGCCGGCTTCGTCGGCCCCGACCACGCCCAGCAAGCCGCTCTGCGCACCGAGCGCGGCGGCATTCCTCGCGACGTTGGCGGCGCCGCCCAGGCGCTCTTCGCGCCGTTCGATGCGCACCACCGGCACCGGTGCCTCGGGCGAAATACGGGAAACGTCGCCGAACCAGTAACGGTCGAGCATGACGTCGCCGACGACGAGCAGGCGAACGCTGTCGAGGGCAGGCGCCGGAGTCTGGAGGTAGTCTGCGCCGTCGAGGAGGCGGCTTGCGGTCGTGTTCATCATCGCGTATGCATTCATGTAGGGTGGGGTCATTGGAGCCGGGGGCTTGCATGACGTGCCCACTCGGAACGTGGCGTCCAGCTGGCCACCTTCAATTCATCACATTCAGTTCTTCGGTGCGGCGCGGCGGATAGGTTTCCCAGTTGCTGCAGCCCGGGCATTGCCAATAGTACTGGCGCGCCTTGAAGCCGCAATGGCTGCACTGGTAGCGCGCCAGCTTGGCCGTATAGCCGTGGATCAGGTTCTTCACCATCGACAGCTCTTCCCAAATGTGGGCCGGCGCATCCATCAGGCGCGCTTCCAGCAATTTATCCAGGCCGAGCAGGGTGGGATTGCGGCGCAGTTCGTCGAGGACGAGCTGCTTGGCCGCTTCCACGCCATCGAGTTCGATGACGGCCTTGAACACGACTTCGATCAGGTCGATCGACGAGGCTTCGGCCAGGTAGGAGCGCAGCAGGTTGACGCCCTCCTGCGCACGGCCGACGCGGCGGAAGCCATCCATCAGGCGGCCGGCAACGAGGGCCACATGCGGCACGCTCTGCTGTTCGACGCGCTTCCAGGTGGTGATCGCCCCCTCGACCTCGCCCCGGGCCAGCAGCGCGTCGCCCAGCAGCATCGTCGCGCGCACGCTGTTGCGGTCCGCGTGCAGCGCCTTGTCGAGCAGGGACAGCGCGTCGGGCAGGTCGGTGCGCACCAGCGCGTCCTGGGCCAGCTCGCAATAGAACTGGGCGATTTCCTTTTGGCGGGCACCGGCGCCCGAGGCTTGCAGGCCGGTGGCGGCGTCGATGGCACGGCGCCATTCCTTTTCGCGCTGGTAGATTTCCAGCAGCGCGCGCTGGGCTTGCACGCTGTAGCTGCCGTCGACGAGGCTGTTGAAGGTTTCCTCGGCGCGGTCGAGCAGGCCCGCCTTCAGGTAATCCATGCCGAGTTCATATTGTGCCTGCGCACGCTGCGCCGACGGCAGGTCGGGCCGCGCCAGCAGGTTCTGGTGGACGCGGATGGCACGCTCGATCTCGCCGCGGCGACGGAACAGGTTGCCGAGCGCAAAATGCATGTCGGCCGTTTCCGGGTCGAGGGTGACGATCTCGATGAAGGCGTCAATGGCCTTGTCCGGCTGGTCGTTGAGCAGCAGGTTCAGGCCCTTGAAATAGGCCCGCGGCAAGGTGCGCGATTCGGACAGGAGTTGCTTGATGTCGACCCGGGCGGCGATCCAGCCGAGGCCGAAGAAGACGGGAATGGCCAGCAGCCACCAGATTTCAAATTCCATGGGTTCTTGTTCTTGGTTGAAGTGCAGCGCTCAGCGCGGGGTCGTCACGGCGTCGGCGGGCGGTTGGGCAGTGCCGGTGCCGGCGGCGCTTTGCAGCGCCTGCACGGTATGCTTGTGCTGCGAGGCTTCGCGGCGATGGCGGAACACGGTTGGCGACATGGCAAGGATGCCCATCCCGGCTCCCGCGATGAAAAAGGCGAGCAGCATCAGCACCAGCGGACCGCGCAATTCGTAGCCGAGGAAAAAAATCAGCTCGACTTCCTTCGTGTTCTTCAGCGCGAAGCCGAAAAACAGGACGAAGAGGATGAATCCGGCGATGGTGGAGAGGAATTTCATGGGTGTTCCGGCTGGCGCTCTGCAAAGGCGCAGTGTCGCATATCTGCAAGTTTATTTCAAAGAACGGGCTGATCGACATCGATCGGGACGTTCGTAGGGTAGGCGGGTTCCCCGCCTACGCGTTCAAACCACGTCTGGGGCACCTGTTCCGTGGCTCTGCTGCACTTGCAGGGCTCCGCGGCGGGTCATGTGCCGGTTGAACGCGCAGGCGGGAGGCCCGCCTGCCCTACGCAGAACGCCATCGCCACGCAAAAAAAAAGGCGTCCGATGGACGCCTTTCTTGTTGCCTGCACGCTCGCAGACGACTTCAGTCTTCGATGATCGGTTGCCCGACCATCGCGTCGACCCGCTCGCGCAACTGCTTGCCCGGTTTGAAGTGGGGCACCCGTTTTTCGGGCACCATCACCTTGTCGCCGGACTTCGGGTTGCGGCCGATGCGGGGAGGACGGCTGTTCAGTGCAAAGCTGCCGAAACCACGGATCTCGATGCGCTGCCCGGTCGCCAGGGCGTTGGTCATCGCATCGAGGATGGTCTTGACTGCGTACTCCGCATCCTTGGCGACCAGCTGAGAATAACGCTCAGCCAGTCGTGCAATCAGCTCGGACTTGGTCATCTGGTCGCCTCAGGCAGCCAATTAGTTCTTGTTATCGAACTTGGCCTTCAGCAGGGCGCCCAGGCTGGTGGTGCCGGTCGCTGCGCTGTTGTCCGAAGCCAGCTTGCTCATCGCTTCCTGGGTCTCGACATTGTCTTTCGCCTTGATCGACAGCTGGATGCTGCGAGCCTTGCGATCGATGTTGATGACCAGTGCTTCGACCTTGTCGCCCACTTTCAGGTGGGTGCCAGCGTCTTCCACGCGGTCACGCGAGATTTCCGAAGCGCGCAGGTAGCCTTCGACTTCTTCGTTCAGGCCGATGACGGCGCCCTTAGGCTCGACCGACTTGACGGTACCGGTGACCAGCGAACCCTTGTCATTCAGGGCTGCGAAGTTGTTGAACGGGTCGCCTTCGAGCTGCTTGACGCCCAGCGAAACACGCTCGCGCTCGACGTCGATGGCCAGGACAACGGCTTCCAGCTCGTCGCCCTTCTTGAAGCGGCGCACTGCTTCTTCGCCGGCTTCGGTCCACGACAGGTCGGACAGGTGCACCAGGCCATCGATGTTGCCTGGCAGGCCGATGAACACGCCGAAGTCGGTGATCGACTTGATCGAACCACGGACCTTGTCGCCCTTCTTGTGGGTCATGCCGAAGTCGTCCCATGGGTTCGCCTTGCACTGCTTCATGCCCAGCGAGATACGGCGACGCTCTTCGTCGATTTCCAGGACCATGACTTCGACTTCGTCGCCCAGCTGCACGACTTTGTTCGGGGCCACGTTCTTGTTGGTCCAGTCCATCTCCGACACGTGCACCAGGCCTTCGATGCCCTGCTCGACTTCGACGAACGCGCCGTAGTCGGTGAGGTTCGTGACTTTACCGAACAGGCGGGTGCCTTGCGGGTAACGACGCGACAGGCCGGTCCAGGGATCGTCGCCCAGCTGCTTGACGCCCAGCGAGACGCGGTTCTTTTCCTGGTCGTACTTGAGGACCTTGGCGGTGATTTCCTGGCCAACCGACAGCACTTCCGACGGGTGACGCACGCGACGCCATGCCAGGTCGGTGATGTGCAGCAGGCCGTCGATGCCACCCAGGTCCACGAACGCGCCGTAGTCGGTGATGTTCTTGACGACGCCGGTCACGACCGTGCCTTCTTTCAGCGTTTCCATCAGCTTCTGGCGCTCTTCGCCCATCGATGCTTCGATGACGGCGCGGCGCGACAGCACGACGTTGTTACGCTTGCGGTCCAGCTTGATGACCTTGAATTCGAGGGTCTTGCCTTCGAACGGGGTGGTGTCCTTGACTGGACGGGTGTCGACCAGCGAACCCGGCAGGAATGCGCGGATGCCGTTGGTCAGGACGGTCAGGCCGCCCTTGACTTTACCGTTGACGGTGCCGGTGACGATCTCGCCCGACTCCATTGCTTTTTCCAGTGCCAGCCACGATGCCAGGCGCTTGGCCTTGTCGCGCGACAGGATGGTATCGCCGAAACCGTTTTCGAGCGATTCGATGGCCACGGAAACGAAGTCGCCGATCTGGACTTCCAGTTCGCCCTGGTCATTCTTGAATTCTTCGACCGGAATGAAGGCTTCCGACTTCAGGCCGGCGTTGACGATCACAAAGTTGTGATCCAGGCGCACGACTTCAGCGGAAATGACTTCGCCCGAGCGCATATCTTGACGCGACAGCGATTCCTCGAAGAGGGCTGCGAAGCTTTCCATACCGGAATCTTGATTGGTTGCAGTAGACATGAGTTATTTACGAGTTAGCCAGCAGGACCGTCGATGGTGCGGTTCTGAACTGGGTCAGGTTGGACAACACCGGAAGAGGCAGGATTGCACGCTCCAGGCACCACTTGGTACAACAAACTACAACAGCGCGTTCCAGTGAAGCACTTGCTCCACCGCTACATCGACCGTCATGTCCGACGTATCGAGGATGTACGCGCCCTCTGCCGGGACCAGCGGGGCGACGGTGCGACGGGTGTCGCGTTCGTCGCGCGCCTGCAAATCCGCGAGCAGATCGTCCATATTAGCAGAAAATCCTTTGCCAATCAATTGCTTATAGCGGCGCTCCGCACGTGCCTCAACACTTGCTGTCAAGAACACTTTCAGCTTGGCGTTGGGGAAGATCACGGTGCCCATGTCGCGCCCGTCGGCCACCAGGCCGGGTGTCCGCCGGAAGCCCAGCTGCAGGGCGTACAGGGCCTGGCGCACGCTCGGCAGCGCCGCGATCTTCGAGGCGCTGTTGCCGACTTCCTCGGCGCGGATCAGCGCGCCGACTTCCTCGTCTCCCGGAAAATGTCGCCGCCGGCAAAGCGCGCCGGCAGTTCGGCCGCCAGCTTCGCCACGCCGCGCTCGTCCGTCAGCGCGATGCCCGCACGGATGGCGGACAAGGCGGTCAGGCGGTACAGCGCGCCCGAGTCGAGCAGGTGGTAGCCCAGGCGCTCGGCGACGCGGGCGGCGACGGTGCCCTTGCCGGAAGCGGTCGGGCCATCGATGGTGATGACGGGAATATGGGAATTTGGCATGTGATTACCTCTGGTACGCGCCGGGCGCGATTAAAACAGTTCGTTGCGCGCGATGCCCGCGAACGCTTCGAAATAGTCCGGGAAAGTCTTGGCGACGCACTTCGGATCGTTGATGCGCATGGCATTGCCGCGGCGCGCCTTGCCGTCCAGGGCCGCCAGCGAAAAGCACATCGCCATGCGGTGGTCGTCGTAGGTGTCGATGGTGGCGGGGCTCAGTTCCGCAGGTGGCGTGATGCGCAGGTAGTCGGCGCCCTCCTCCACCTCGGCGCCGAGTTTGCGCAGTTCGGTCGCCATCGCCGCCAGGCGGTCGGTTTCCTTCACGCGCCAGCTGGCGATGTTGCGCAGCGTGCTGGGGCCGTCGGCATACAGGGCGGCGACCGCGATCGTCATCGCCGCATCGGGAATGTGGTTGAAGTCGGCGTCGATGGCCTGCAGGGGGCCATTGGCGCGTGCCTCGATCCAGTTCGGGCCGCGGGTGACCAGCGCGCCCATGCGCTCGAGGGCGTCGGCAAAGCGCACGTCGCCCTGGATGCTGTCGGCGCCCACGCCTTCCACCCGCACCGGGCCGCCGCCGATCGCGCCGGCCGCCAGGAAGTAGGATGCCGAAGAGGCATCGCCTTCGACGTGGATGCTGCCCGGGCTCGTGTAGCGCTGGCCCGGCTGCACCGTGAAGGAGGCCCAGCCGTTCTGCTCCACCGTGACCCCGAAGCGGCGCATCAGGTTCAGCGTGATCTCGATGTAGGGCTTGGAGATCAGTTCGCCGACGACGTCGATCGTCACCGCATGGCCGCGCGCCATCAGTGGCGCCGCCATCAACAAGGCGGTCAGGAACTGGCTGGAGACATTGCCGCGCACCGCCATGCGGTTGGCGTGGATGTGGCCGCGCTTGATGCGCAGCGGCGGAAAACCGGGCTCGCCCGTGTACTCGATGGCGGCGCCGACGGCGTTCAGGGCCTCGACCAGGTCGCCGATCGGACGCTCATGCATGCGCGACACGCCGTGCAGGGTGTAGTCGCCACCGATCACGGCCAGCGCCGCGGTCAGTGGACGGATCGCGGTGCCCGCATTGCCCATGAACAAGTCCGCTTCATGCTGGGGCAGGGTGCCGCCCCCGCCGTGCACGCGGATGCTGCGCTCGTCGACTTCTTCCCACTTGATGCCGAGCGCGCGCAGCGCCTCCAGCATGACGGCGGTGTCGTCGGAAGCGAGCAGGTCGTGGATCAGGGTCTCGCCCTCTGCCAGCGCCGCCAACAGCAGGGTACGGTTGGAAATGCTCTTCGAGCCCGGCAGGCGCACCGTACCCTCGACATGCATCACCGGCTCGAGGTCGATGTGCTGCGGATAGTGTTTCGATTGAGGCTTTTGCTGCGTCATTATTCTTCCTGAGACGGAACCGGTGGCGGCTCCGCTGTTTCGATGGCGTCGCTCCAGGCGCGCCGCGCGCGCTGGGCGTTGGCGTAGATGGCTTCGGGGCCGGGCCGTCGCCGGCGGCGAGCTGCGCCCGCATTGCAGTCAATTGTGCCAGATAAGCATCGAGCTCGGTGAGCAGCGCGCCGCGGTTGACCAGGCTGATGTCGCGCCACATTTCCGGCGAGGACGCCGCAATCCGGGTGAAATCGCGGAAACCGCTGGCGGCGTACTGGAACAGCAGCTCGGCGTGCGGCTTCCCGGCGATATCGTCGACCAGGGCATAGGCCAGCAGATGCGGCAGGTGGCTCACAGCCGCGAACACGCCGTCGTGCTGCTCGGGCGTGAGCGTGTGCACCACGGCGCCGCACAGGCGCCAGGCGGCGGCGACCAGGCCGACGTCGCCCGGCGCATTCTCCGCCAGCGGCGTGATCACCAGCTTCTTGCCGCGGTACAGTTCGGCCAGGGCCGCCTCGGGCCCGTTGGTCTCGCGTCCCGCGATCGGGTGCGCAGGCACGAACTGCCGCGCACCCTCGCCCAGCACCGGCGCGCGCTGGCAACCACGTCAAGCTTGGTGCTGCCGGCATCGGTGACGACCGTGCCCGGCTCCAGGTGCGGCGCCGGGCGGCCAGGATCGCAGCGGTCTGGGCGACTGGCGCGGCCAGCAGCACCAGGTCGGCACCCTCCATTGCTTCCTCATAAGAAGCGGTAGCGACATCGACGATGCCCAGCGCCAGTGCACGCGCCAGCGCATCGGGCGAACGCTCCAGCCCCACGATCTGGCGCGCCGCGCCGGCCGCCTTCAAGGCCAGCGCGAACGAGCCGCCGATCAGCCCGGTACCGACGACGACGACCTTGCCCAGCATTAGGCGGCGGCCTGCGCCGGGGCTCGCTTCAGGGCCGCGATGAAGGTCGCATTTTCTTCCGGCAAGCCGATCGAGATGCGCAGCCACTGCGGCAGGCCGTAGGCGGCCACCGGACGCACGATCACGCCCTGCTTGAGCAAAGCCAGGTTGACGCGCGCACCGGCGCCATCGTCGCCCCCCATGCGCACCAGCACGAAGTTGCCGAAGGATGGCACGTATTCCAGGCCGAGTTCCTCGAAGGCCGCGGTCAGCTGCTTGTAGCCCTCGGCATTGTTGCGGGCGCCCTTTTCCAGGAAGGCCTTGTCGTTCAGCGCGGCGATCGCGGCCGCCTGCGCCAGCGAATTGACGTTGAAGGGCTGGCGGATGCGATTCATCAGGTCGGTGACGGCTGGCTGGGCGATCGCGAAGCCCACGCGCAGGCCGGCCAGGCCGTAGGCCTTGGAGAAGGTGCGCGACACCACCAGGTTCGGATACTTGCGCACCCAGGCGCTCGATTCGAACTGGTGTTCGGGCGCCAGGTATTCGTTATAAGCCTCGTCGAGGACGACGATGACGCTAGCCGGCACTTTTTTCAGGAAGGCTTCGATGCCCGCGGCATCGATGAAGGTGCCGGTCGGGTTGTTCGGATTGGCCACGTAGACGAGGCGGGTGTCCGGCGCGATGGCGGCCGCCATCGCGTCCAGGTCGTGGCCGTAGTTCACGGCCGGGACCACGATCGCACGCCCGCCCACGCCCTGGGTCGCCAGCGCGTACACGGCAAAGGAATACTGCGAGAACACGACCGACTCGCCCCTCTGCACGAATGCATGGGCGGCAATTTCCAAGATGTCGTTGCTCCCATTGCCCAGCGTGATCCAGTCGGCCGGGACGTCGTAGCGGCTGGACAGGGCAGCCTTCAATTCGAAGCCGTTGGCGTCCGGATAGCGGCCCAGTTCGCTTGCTGCCTGCGCCATCGCGGTCTTGCTGGACTCGGGCACGCCGAACGGATTTTCGTTGGAAGCGAGCTTGACGATATTGGCTTCGTCGAGGCCGAATTCGCGGGCGACTTCAGCGATGGGTTTGCCGGCCTGGTAGGGGGCGATGGCACGAACGTAGTCTGGACCGAATTGCGTCATGATTGATCTCGAAAAATGGAAAATTAAAGGCCGACCGGATAGGAGCCGAGCAGCTTGAAGAAGGCGGCATTGTCCTGCAGTTCCGTCAATGCACGGTCGACTGCCTCGTTCTGGCGATGGCCCTCGACGTCGACATAGAAGTAATACTCCCAGGTGCCGGTACGGGCCGGGCGCGACTCGAAGCGCGTCATCGACACGCCGTGCTTCGCGAGCGGCGCCAGCAGATTGTAGACCGCGCCGGCCCGGTTCGGCACGGCCAGCACCAGCGAGGTGCGGTCCTGCCCGGACGGATTGGTGTGGTGCTGGCCGATGATGACGAAGCGCGTGCGGTTGTGCGGGTCGTCCCTGGATGTGGGCCTGGATGACGCCCAGCTGGTATTGCTCACCCGCCATTTCGCTGGCGATCGCGGCGACGCCCGCATCGCGGCTGGCCAGCACGGCCGCTTCCGCATTCGAGGCGACGGCGCGGCGCTCGATGTCCGGGTGATGCAGGTTGAGCCAGACCTGGCACTGGGCCAGCGCCTGCGAATGGGCGCAGATCAGCTTGACGCCGTCCATGCTGCCGTTCTTGCTCATCAGGCTGTGGTGGACCGGGATCGACACTTCGCCGCTGATAATGGTGGTCGTTGCCAGCATCAGGTCGAGGGTGCGGTTGACGGCCCCTTCCGAGGAATTTTCCACCGGCACCACGCCGAAGTCGGCAGTGCCGGCCTCGGCGGCGCGGAACACCTCGTCGATCGAGGCACAGGGCAAGCCTTCGACGGCGCTGCCGAACTGCTGGTAGACGGCCTGCTCGCTGAAGGTACCGGCCGGGCCCAGGTAGGCGACCGTCACCCGCTTTTCCAGGGCGCGGCAGGCCGACATGACTTCGCGGAAAATGGTCTGGACGTCGTGGTCCCTCAGGGGCCCGTCATTGCGCTCGGCCACGCCGCGCAGCACCTGCGCTTCGCGCTCGGGGCGGAACACGGGGGCGGAGGTCTCGGCCTTGACGTGGCCCACTTCCTGGGCCAGGCGCCCGCGCCGGCTCAGCAGCTCGAGGATTTGCGCGTCGATCGCGTCGATCTGCTGGCGCAGGGGTGTCAGTTTGTCGTTCATGGTTGTGCTGATTGAAGGCTGCTGTTTGTTGGTGTTTGCGTGCGGTGATCGTTAACCGATGCGACCTCGCGACCGTAGGGTGGGCTCCGCCCACGCGGTATCATCGCCCGATCTGTTGCGGCTCATCCGTGAACGCGACCTCGGAGATCAACGCTTCGGCACTTGACGCGACGTGGTCCGCAACGGTACGACCGCGTGGGCGGAGCCCACCCTACGATTCGTGGCATGCCTACACCGTGGTCATCGGGAGCTCCCTACCGCCCCGCAAACTCATTCAAATAATCGACCAGGGCCTGCACCCTTCGATCGGCATCGCATTGTAGATCGATGCCCGCATGCCTCCGACGGACTTGTGGCCCTTCAGCGATCGTAGGGTGGGCTCTGCCCACGCGGTATCACCGCATGATCTATTGCGGCTTATCCGCGACAATCGTTCACGATGATCGAACTGTGGAATGCTGACCACGGTGGGGTCCGCAACGGTACGACCGCGTGGGCGGAGCCCACCCTACGATTCGTGGCATGCCCACACCGTGGTCATCGGGAGCTCCCTACCGCCCCGCAAACTCATTCAAATAATCGACCAGGGCCTGCACCCCTTCGATCGGCATCGCATTGTAGATCGATGCCCGCATGCCTCCGACGGACTTGTGGCCCTTCAGTTGCAGCAGCCCGCGCGCCTTCGCGCCGGCCAGGAATTGCTCATTCAGTGATTCGTCGCGCAAATAGAACGGGATATTCATGCGCGAGCGGCATGATTTCTCCACCCGGTTCTGGTAAAAGTCGTCCGCATCGAGCGCGTCGTAGAGCAGCCGCGCCTTCTCGATATTACGCGCTTCCACGGCTGCCACGCCACCCTGGCGCTTCAGGTGGGCAAATACCAACCCGGCAATATAGATCGCATAGGTCGGCGGCGTGTTGAACATCGATTCGTGCTCGGCCACGTTCTTCCAGTGGAAAGCCGAGGGGCAGATCGGCAGCGCACCGTCCAGCAGATCATCGCGCACGATCACCAGGGTCAGGCCGGCCGGGCCGATATTTTTTTGTGCGCCGGCGAAAATGACGCCATAACGCGACACATCGATTTGCCGCGACAGGATGTGGGAAGACATGTCCGCCACCAGCGGCACGCCGGGCGGCGGCTCGGGGACGAAGTCGAATTCGACGCCGTCGATGGTTTCGTTGGTGCAGACATGCAGGTAGGCGGCGTTCGTGCTCAGCTGCCAGCTATCCTGGCGCGGCACGGTGGTAAAACCGCCCGCCTCGCTCGAGGCGGCGACGTTCACCCGGGCGTAGCGCGCCGCCTCCCTGATCGACTTGCCCGACCAGGAACCGGTGTGGACGAAGTCGATCACGGCGGGGGCATTTGCCCCGCCCTGCACACGGCCGAGCAAATTCATCGGGATGATGGCATTCTCGCCCAGCCCGCCGCCCTGCATGAACAGGATCCGGTAGTTGCCCGGGACGGCCAGCAGTTCGCGCAGGTCGGCTTCCGCCCGCTGGTAGATCGAGATGAACTCGGGCCCGCGGTGGCTCATTTCCATCACCGACATGCCGCTGCCGTGCCAGTCGAGCATCTCGGCGGCGGCCTGGCGCAGCACTTCCTTGGGGAGCACGGCCGGGCCGGCGGAGAAATTGAATACCTGGGTCATGTGGTCCTCTCGATGGTGCTTACTGGTTCTGCGATTCCCGCACGGCATGAGCGAACGACGGCAGGCCGGCAAAGGCGGACGCGGCGCTCACGGCAAGGAGGATCCTGTTCATTCGTGATGTCGGTAAGGGTTCGAACAAGCCGAGGCGGCTCAGCCAAAGCAAGGACAAAAAAAAGGCCACTCGCGCAGGAGTGGCCTTACCAGGCTTATTCCGGCGCCGCTTCGAGCTCGACCTCTTCCAGGTCGGTCTCGACGATGCGTTGCAGGCCCGACAGCTTGGTGCCGTCTTCCACGGCGATCAGGGTCACGCCCTGGGTCGCGCGGCCCATCTCGCGAATCTCGGATACGCGGGTGCGGATCAGCACGCCGCCGGTCGTGATCAGCATGATCTCGTCCAGCGCATCGACCAGGGTCGCGGCGACGACTTTACCGTTGCGCTCGGACTGCTGGATCGCGATCATGCCCTTGGTGCCGCGGCCGTGGCGGGTGTACTCGGTGATCGGGGTACGCTTGCCGAAGCCGTTCTCGGTTGCGGTCAGCACCGACTGCTGCTCGTTCTCGGCCACCAAGAGGGCGATGACCTGCTGGCCCTCTTCCAGGTTCATGCCGCGCACGCCGCGCGCGGTACGGCCCATCGGGCGCACGTCGTTCTCGTCGAAGCGCACGGCCTTGCCGCCGTCCGAGAACAGCATCACGTCGTGCTCGCCGTCGGTCAGCGCGGCGCCGATCAGGAAGTCGCCCTCGTCGAGGTCGACCGCGATGATGCCGGCCTTGCGCGGGTTGCTGAAATCCTTCAGCGGCGTCTTCTTCACGGTACCCAGCGAAGTGGCCATGAACACGTAATGGTCTTCCGGGAAGGTGCGGTTCTCGCCCGACAGCGGCAGGATGACCGTGATCTTCTCGTTGTCCTGCAGCGGGAACATGTTCACGATTGGTTTACCGCGCGAGTTGCGCGAGCCCTGCGGCACTTCCCACACCTTCAGCCAGTACATGCGGCCGCGGTTACTGAAGCACAGCATGTAGTCGTGGGTGTTGGCGATGAAGAGCTGGTCGATCCAGTCTTCGTCCTTCGTCGCCATCGCCTGCTTGCCGCGGCCGCCGCGCTTCTGCGCGCGGTATTCGGCAATCGGCTGCGACTTCATGTAGCCGGTATGCGAGAGCGTCACCACCATGTCCTGCGGCGTGATCAGGTCTTCGGTGTCGAGGTCGCTGGCGTTGTGTTCGATGGCCGAGCGGCGTGCATCCTTGCCGTTCTCGGTGTAGTCGTTCTTGATCTGCGCCATCTCGTCGCTGATGATGGTCGTGACGCGCTCCGGACGCGACAGGATGTCGAGCAGGTCGGCGATGTGCGACATCACTTCCTTGTACTCGTTGACGATCTTGTCCTGCTCCAGGCCGGTCAGGCGCTGCAGGCGCATCTGCAGGATTTCCTGGGCCTGCTCGTCCGACAGCTTGTACAGGCCATCGGTCTGCATGCCGTAGTGCTTCGGCAGGTGCTCCGGACGGAAAGCCTCGATGCCGCCGATCGTGCTGCCCTCGGCGGTACGCAGCAGCATTTCGCGCACCAGGGACGAATCCCAGGCGCGCTGCATGAGCTCGACCTTCGCGATCGGCGGCGTCGGCGCGGCCTTGATGATGGCGATGAAGTCGTCGATGTTGGCCAGTGCAACAGCCAGGCCTTCGAGCATGTGGCCGCGCTCGCGCGCCTTGCGCAGCTCGAACACGGTGCGGCGCGTGACCACTTCGCGGCGGTGCGACAGGAAGCATTCCAGCATCTGCTTCAGGTTCAGCAGCTTCGGCTGGCCGTTGACCAGCGCCACCATGTTCATGCCGAAGGTGTCCTGCAGCTGGGTCTGCTTGTACAGGTTGTTCAGCACCACTTCCGGCACTTCGCCGCGTTTCAGTTCGATGACGACGCGCATGCCCGATTTGTCGGACTCGTCGCGGATGTCGGAGATGCCTTCGAGCTTCTTGTCGCGCACGTTTTCGGCGATACGCTCGAGCAAGGACTTTTTATTTACCTGGTACGGCAGCTCGTCGATGATGATCGCGATGCGGCCGCCATCCTTGCCATACTCTTCGAAGTGGGTCTTGGCGCGCATCACCACGCGGCCGCGGCCGGTGCGGTAACCGTCGCGCACGCCCGAGACGCCATAGATGATGCCGGCGGTCGGGAAGTCCGGTGCCGGGATCAGCTCGATCAATTCGTCGATGCTGCATTCCGGGTTGCGCAGCAGGTGCTGGGCGCCGTTGATGACTTCCGACAGGTTGTGCGGCGGGATATTGGTAGCCATGCCGACTGCGATGCCCGAGGAACCATTGATCAGCAGGTTGGGGATCCTGGTCGGCAGGACCGTCGGTTCCTTTTCCTTGCCGTCGTAGTTCGGCTGGAAGTCGACCGTGTCCTTGTCGATGTCGGCCAGGAGCTCCTGGGCAATCTTGTCGAGGCGGCACTCGGTATACCGCATGGCCGCCGCGCTGTCGCCGTCGATCGAGCCGAAGTTGCCCTGACCGTCGACCAGGGTGTAGCGCAGCGAGAAGTCCTGCGCCATGCGCACCAGCGTGTCGTAGATCGACGCATCGCCGTGCGGGTGGAACTTACCCATGGTTTCGCCGACCACACGCGCGCACTTCAGGTACGGGCGGTTCCACACGTTGTTCATTTCCTGCATCGCGAACAATACGCGGCGATGCACCGGCTTCAGGCCGTCACGTGCGTCCGGAAGCGCGCGGCCCACGATCACGCTCATCGCGTAATCGAGGTAGCTCTTGCGCATCTCTTCTTCGAGAGAAATGTTGACTGTTTCTTTTGCGAATTGATCCATTGGGCGGGTCGACTGCTTTCAGGCTAATGGTTATGAGTTCCAACGGATGATTCTACCATGCACGCCTATATAAGGCATGCATTCCGGGCAGTTCTGCCAACCCTGGGCCAACCGCACAATTGTTGATTTGACACATGCTTGTCATAAACCTTCGTCAAGCTAGCGTGTGTTGTTGAGCACGTTGTTGCGCAGAAACAACGTGACCGATCCCCGGCACTGCCATTGCGTCACGCCCCGTCGTGCGGATATGGCGTATGTGGCAAAATGGTCGAGAAGTTAATTGCATGTTTCACAATGCGAAACAGACAAGGCAACCGAGCTGTTAATATTCTGCCTACGTCCCTGCGAACCAGCAAAGTTTCGCAACGGAAAGATATAAAACCGAAAGGAAAGAAAAATATGAAGAAGATTGCAACCCTCATGCTCGCAGCTTCGGCAGCGATGGCTGGCAGTGCCTTTGCCCAAAGCGCACCGCCGTACGCACCGCTGACGACCGACATCCAGGCGAACAAGCCGTACAGCGCGTACGTCCAGGACAGCCGCGGCGTGATCGCGCGCGATCCTTTCGGACTGTGCTGGCGTACCGGCTACTGGACCCCGGCCGACGCGGTCCCTGGCTGCGACGCGCCGCTGTGCGTCCCGCCTGAAAAACTCGAGAACGGCAAGTGCGTCGCACCACCTCCGCCACCGCCGGCCGTCGAAGCCCCTGCTCCGGCACCCGCCCCGGCACCGGCACCGGTCCCGACCTCGGAAAAAGTGAGCTACTCCGCCGACGCCTTCTTCGACTTCGACAAGGCTGTGCTCAAGCCTGAAGGCAAGGGGGCGCTCGACGAGCTGACCTCGAAGCTGGGCGACATGAACCTGGAAGTCATCATCGCCGTCGGCCACACCGACTCGATCGGCACCGATGCCTACAACCAGAAGCTGTCGATCCGCCGCGCCGAAGCCGTCAAGGCTTACCTGCAGGGCAAGGGCGTCGATGCGAACCGTATCTACACCGAAGGCAAGGGCGAGAAGCAGCCGGTCGCCGACAACAAGTCGTCGTCGGGCCGTGCCAAGAACCGCCGCGTCGAAATCGAAGTGGTCGGTACCCGCACCCGCCAGCAGCAGTAAGCACGCAGCAGGCCTGGCCTGCTGTCCATGAACCCCGCCGCGGCGGGGTTTTTTTTCGCCTTTGCACCGGGCTGCCCGAATTTGTCGCCTCGCGTTCGTCGCAGCCCGGTATTTCCCGCTATTATTCCGACCTATGAATACGAACGCCGATCCTCTCGAAATCAACAAATTCAGCGAACTGGCCCACCGTTGGTGGGACCCGACTTCCGAGTTCCGCCCGCTCCACGAAATCAATCCGCTGCGCCTGGAATGGATCAACGCACGCGCGCCGCTGGCGGGCAAGAACGTGATCGACATCGGCTGCGGCGGCGGCGTGCTCTCCGAATCGATGGCGAAGAAGGGGGCGAAAGTCACCGGTATCGACCTGTCGAAGAAGGCGCTGAAAGTGGCCGACCTGCACAGCCTGGAGTCGGGCGTGGAGGTGCGCTACAAGATGATCGCGGCCGAAGACATGGCGCTTGACGAAGCCGGCCAGTATGACGTCGTCACCTGCATGGAAATGCTCGAGCACGTGCCGGATCCGGGTTCGATCGTGCGTGCTGCGGCCGCGCTGGCGAAACCGGGCGGCAAGCTGTTCTTCTCGACGATCAACCGCAACCCGAAGGCCTACCTGCTGGCCGTGATCGGCGCCGAATACGTACTGCGCATGCTGCCGCGCGGCACCCATGACTACGCCAAGTTCCTGACCCCGGCGGAACTGTCGCAATTCATGCGCCAGGCTGGCCTGCAGGTCGACGGCATGAAGGGCCTGACCTACAACCCGCTGACCAAAATTTACTCGCTCAACAACGACACCGATGTGAACTACATGGTGGCCTGCACCAAACCGCTGGCGTAATCAATCCTCAAGCAACCGCTCCACGCCTTCCCGCTTATCTTCCTGTGCAACCGATGACCTCCCCTGCCCCGACCCTGGCACCGCGCGCCGTCCTGTTCGACCTCGACGGCACCCTGGCCGACACCGCCCCCGACCTGGCCGCCGCCGTCAACTGGCTGCGCACCGAGCGCGGCCTGGCCCCCCACGCCCTACGACGTGCTGCGCCCCACAGCCTCGGCCGGCGCGCGCGGCATGATCGGCGCCGCCTTCGGCCTGGCCCCGGGCGACGAGGGCTACGAGGAGCTGCGCCTGGCGTGGTTCGACCGCTACCAGGCACACATGGCGGTCGAGAGCACGCTGTTCGACGGCGTCGCCGCACTGCTGCAGGGCATCGAGGAAGCCGGCATGGCCTGGGGCGTGGTCACCAACAACAAGCCGGCGCGTTTCACCGACCCGCTGCTGCCGCAAATCGGCCTGGACCACGCGGGCTGCGTGGTCTCGGGCGACACCATGCCGCATGCCAAGCCGCACCCGGCACCGCTGCTGGAAGGCGCGCGCCGCCTGAACATCGCGCCCGAACATTGCTGGTATGTCGGCGACGACTTGCGCGACATCGAAGCGGGCCAGTCCGCCGGCATGGTGACGGTAGCCTGCGGCTGGGGCTATTGCGGCAATATCGAGCCGACGACCTGGGGCGCCGATTTCCTCTGCCAGACGCCGCTCGACTTGCTCGCGCTGCTGCGTTCGCTGGGTACGACCGCCAAGTCGACCGTATCGGTGGCTTGAGCTGGCGCCCTGCTTGCCCACTTACAACTGATTACGACTGATACGGGTTGGTGTCTACCGTGTAACCGGCGCGATCGGTAATCTACCTCCATCGACAACGCAACACTGATGGAGCAGACCATGAACACCACGCAAAACGCTACCCGCATTCATCCCCTGATGGCCGCCGCAGCCGTGTCGGTGATCGTCGTCAGCCTGACGGGCGCTGCCGCCATCACCGGCATGCTGCCGAGCTCGCGCAGCGCCCCGGAACAGCAAGCCGCCCTGGCCCCGACCGCTGCCATGCCGCTCGCCGCAGGCCGGCTGCAGGCTGCCGCGCCGGCCCAGCTCGCTGCGGCACCGGTAGCGCAATACGCCGACGCACCTGCCCCGCTGGTCGTCAGCGCTGCGCCAGGCACCACCACCTACGTGCAGACCGCCAACGCAGCGGCGCCGGTCGTGGTCGTGAAGCAGGAGCCGGCCCCCGTCGTGAAGCGCACCGTGACCGCACCGAAGCCGCGCGTCATCGAGCATCACACGACCAAGGTCGTGCACGTCCAGGAACCGAGCTACCGTCCGGCCCCGGCACCGGCCCCGATCGCTCCCGCCCCGGCTCCGGCCCAGCCGAACTATGTCGGCATCGGCACCGGTGCGGTCATCGGCGGCCTGATCGGCAACCAGATCGGCGGCGGCAAGGGCAAGAAACTGGCGACCCTCGCCGGCATCATCGGCGGTGGCTATATCGGCAACAAGGTCGCCAACCACAACAGCCAGGGTCAGTAAGGAAAGTTCGGGCACCGCGAATGGACTGCCGCGGTGCCCCTGCTCCGTTCAGTCATGGACCAGGCGCCGCTTGTTGCATCGACGGCACAGGTTTGCAACAGAACCTCAGGCTACGGGGCATGTACCCATCACACGGCTTCGCAGCACTGCACACCGTCCACGATTGGAGTACAATGGAGTTTCGTTGGGGGCGACCTGGTTTCGACGTGGGTTGCAAAGCAGCGCAGGGCATACCGAGGACTGGTTACCTCGTAAATACATCCAGAAATCAATAACTGCAAACGATAACTCGTACGCACTCGCAGCTTAATTGCTGCTAGCTCTACACTACCTCGCCTCTGGGGTGGGCCGCAAGGCAAGTAGAGTCATTTACAGAGGCTAGGACTCAACCGGGTTACTTGGTTGCTTCCGAAATTTAAGGTAACTCGCTTGTACAAAGGGTGCACATCCCCGTTGTCCAAGTTAAATTAAAAGATAGTGCTAAGTATGTAGAACTGTCTGTAGAGTGCTTGCGGACGCGGGTTCGATTCCCGCCGCCTCCACCAACGCACACAAAAACAAACCCCCGCTGGCGCAAGCCAGCGGGGGTTTGTTTTTGTGTGCGTGGCGTTCGGACGTCAGGAATCGACTCCGCGGACGGCACGGACGCGGGGCGAGCAGGGGTTTCGGGGCGCGCAAGCGACGAGCCTGCGCGCGACCTTGCGCCTCCGGACGCAAGGGGCTCTCCGATTCGCCCGACTAAGGGAAATCGCGCAGCGATTTCTTGCCTTCCGCCTCCTGCCTACCGTTCCGCAAAGGCAGAGCTCGTGTCCAAATGTCAGACCTGACCCCACTCGACCAAAAGCAGAGCTCGTGTCCAAATGTCAGACCTGACCCCACTCGACCTAAATGTCAGACCTGACCCCACTCGACCAAAAGCAGAGCTCGTGTCCAAATGTCAGACCTGACCCCACTCGACCTTTGACCCCACTCGACCTTGCGCAGCGATGGCTTCCCCTCCGCTCCCGCCCGAACAGCCGGAGCCCTGGCCTTTCGAGCTCCCGCCAGTCAACCTGCGAGCAGAACATTGCCCTCCTGGCACAACTGTCTCCACCCCGTTCAATAAATCGGAAATCAGGCTGCAACTTCCCGCACTCCGCAACACTTCAAGCCCATCCCCTTCCTAGCCAGGCAAATCTCCCCAAAGCTTGCCCCCGCCCCCCATCAATTCTCACGAATTGTTTCGATTACCCAGCCCTCAACGCCGTACATACAAAATCAAGACGCAACATCATCCAGCACCCACATAAACCAGAAACGCCCTCCCCGCTCCAGTAAATACATCAAATAAGACGCCGACGAAAAGGATGACACGAATCCGCCCCGACCTTTAAAATGCGCCCACTTCGACGGATAAAAGAAATGAAATTAATCATACAAATACCGTGCTTCAATGAAGCGCAGACACTTGCGGTCACCCTGGCAGCCCTGCCGACCGCGGTTCCTGGTTTCAGCAGCGTCGAATGGCTGATAATCGACGACGGCAGCCTGGACAATACGGTCGAGGTCGCCAAGCAGCATGGCGTGCATCACGTCGTCCGCCACGCCGGCAACAAGGGGCTAGCCACGGCCTTCATGACCGGCCTGGAAGCATGCCTGCGCCTGGGTGCCGATGTCATTGTCAATACAGATGCAGATAATCAATATAATGCGGACGATATTCCCGCATTAACGGCACCGATACTGCGCAACGAAGCAGAGATCGTCGTTGGCGCACGGCCTATTGCTACCATCGAGCATTTCTCTCCCGTAAAAAAACTGTTGCAGAAGCTCGGCAGCTGGGTGGTCCGCATGGCGAGCAAAACGGCCATTCCCGACGCGCCGAGCGGCTTTCGCGCGATCAGCCGTCCCGCGGCCCAGCGCCTGATGGTTTTCAGCGACTATACCTACACGCTGGAAACGATTATCCAGGCGGGCCAGAAAAACATTGCCATTACTTCCGTCCCAATCCGCGTCAACGGCGACCTGCGCCCCTCGCGCCTGGTCAAAAGCATTCCCTCGTATATCAAGCGCAGCATTTTCACGATTGCACGCATTTTCGTCATTTACCGGCCTTTCAGCTTTTTTGGAACGATTGGCGCCGTTCTCTTCAGTTTCGGCTTCCTGATCGGCTTGCGCTTCCTGTGGCATTACGTGCAGGGCGACGGCGGTGGCCACGTCCAATCCCTGATCCTGGCTTCGGTCCTGCTGGGCATGGGTTTCCAGACCTTGCTCGTGGCCTTCGTGGCCGACCTGTTGGCAGCGAACCGCAAGCTGCTCGAGGATATCCGCTTCAAGACCGCGAATATCGCGCCGGCCGCCGCTGTCAAACCCGTGGCGGATGAGCATGCGGCCGAGCGCAGTGTCCAGTAGACAAGACGGAAGCGACTCATGAATATCAAGATTGCAGGCGGAGCGACGGAAGATGGCATCGTCATCGGCAACACGTACGACAAATACGGCTCGAAGAACCCGATCGTCAAATGGATGATGAACGGGTTCGATACGGCCCTGTCCGAGCTCGTCACCCGCGCAGCCCCCCGCTCGATCCACGAAGTCGGCTGTGGCGAAGGCTATTGGGTCCTGCGCTGGAACGAGGGGGGAATCCCGGCTAGGGGATGTGACTTCTCGACGGCCGTGATCGACATCGCACGCGAAAACGCCGGGCAGCGCGCCCTGCAGCCGGGCCTGTTCGAAGCGCGCAGCATCTATGATCTCGAGGCCGCGCGCGACGCTGCCGACCTGGTGGTGTGCTGTGAAGTGCTCGAGCATCTCGAGGATCCGGAAGCCGGCCTCAGGGCCCTGCAAAGCGTCACGGTGCGGCACCTGATCCTCAGCGTGCCGCGCGAGCCGCTGTGGTGTGCCCTCAACCTGGCGCGCGGCAAGTACATCAGAGACTGGGGTAACACGCCAGGCCACCTCCAGCACTGGTCGCGCAAGGGCTTCATCAGCCTGGTGTCGAGCTACTTCGACATTGTTGAAACGAGAAGTCCACTGCCGTGGACGATGCTGCTTTGCCGTCCGCGCAACTGACGATGTCGCCCGCCCTGCGCCGGGGCCTGCACTGGTTCGGCGGCGCACTGGCCCTCGTGGGCATCGCGTTTGTCGGCCTGCGCCTGGATGCCTACTGGCGCGATCTGGCCTTTTCCGCCATCACCCCGGGCGGCTGGTGCGTGATGGCCCTGCTCGCCTTCGTGTATGGCGCAGCCAATATTCTGCTTGCCTTGGCGTGGTGGCACTTGCTACGCCACTTAGAGGCCGTGGCAAGCCGCACTGGGGCCATCCGCATCTACGGCTTGTCGCAGCTGGCGAAGTATGTGCCAGGAAATATCTTCCACCTGGCTGGACGGCAGGCACTGGGCATGGCGGCCGGCATTGCACCGGTGCCGCTGGCCAAGTCCATCGGGTGGGAGCTGGGCTCCATCGCCATTGCCGGGGCGCTGTCCGGCCCGCTGGTGCTGCCGCTGATCCTGCCCGGTTTCCCGGTGGCCGCCGGTGTCGCGCTCGCCCTGCTCGCGGCTGCCCTGCTCGCCGTCCTGGTGGGCCGGCTCGGTGGGCCCCAGGCGCGCCTGGCATTGCTGTGGCAAACCCTGTTCCTGCTCGTTTCCGCCGCGGTGTTCGTGAGCTTGCTCGGGGCCGTTGCTGGTGGCGCGGGACTGAAGACGGGCTACTGGCTGCCGGTGGGCAGCGCCTATGTCTTTGCCTGGCTGGTTGGCCTGGTCACGCCGGGGGCACCGGCCGGCGTCGGCGTGCGCGAAATGCTCCTGCTGTTCCTGTTGCACGGACTCGTCTCGGAGGAACAGCTGCTGCTTGCCGTTCTCCTTGGACGCATGGTCACGGTGGTCGGCGACGTATTGTTTTTTGCGGCAGCGACCGTCTTTTTTCCTACACAGACAGCATCCGGAAGCGAACATGTCTGAAAAAACATCCGCAACACCGAAGGAGCTGCTCCTTGTCGCCATCGCGGTGGCTGTCGTACTCTTGCTGCACGGAGCGGTGCCTTTCCTGATGACGCCGACGCTGGGCCAGGCCGTATGGACCACGGGTTTCTCGCAATCGTTCGCGAACGGGTCCCTGTTCGACATTCACACGCATGCGTTCGGGATTCCCCGGCCTGCCGCCATCGCCTTCGGGCTTGCCGGCGCCTGGCCCGCGGGCCTGCTGATCCGGCTCGGCCTGCATCCCGCCGACGCCTACGCCGGCATGGTTGCAGCCTGGCTGGGCCTGGCCATGTTTTCCGCCTATCGCGTCGCGCGCCTGTTCGGCGCAGGACGGCCGCTTGCGCTGCCCGGAGCGGTTGCATGGATGAGCATGCCGATCGTGTGGGCGCATGCCGGGTACAGCATGTTGTCCCTGGGGATCGCCTTGTTGCCGTTCTATTTCATGGCGGCCATCAGGCTGTTCATGCTCGCGCCGGGGTCGCGGCGCATCGGCGCGGCGGATGCGGCGCTGTATTGCGCCGCTGCCGTGCTCTCCGTGTTCATGGATGGCTACACCTTCATGATGTTCGCCTGCGGTGCCAGCATGTTCCTGCTGTATGCGTTCCTTGTGCGCCCCGAGGCCAGGCGCACGCTGGCGTGCTTCGCCGTTCCAGTCCACGTCGCCAGCTTCGGCTTGGCCTACCTGCTCTTTTCCGCGTATATCGGCAAGTCGCATTTCGAAGCCCAGCAGCTCGATTTCTTCCGGGCCTGGGGGCTGGACCTGTCGTTTGCCGCCATTCCCACGAGAGGCCTGCTGTGGCTGCCGGACCTGCTCGGCTGGAGCGTGGAGCGCAGCGACGCGCGCTATTTCGGCGACGACTCGGTCTGGCGCACCACGTTCGCGCTCCCGCTCCTGCTCGTCGCCCTGGCCGCGTGGTGGCGTGGTCGCCAGAAGGGATTCGCGACGGCCGCCGTGCTGGTCGCGGCCTTCGGCTTCTACATGGCGCTCGGGCCCGCATTGAAAATCAACGCCACCAAACCGGTGGCGGGGCACGCCGCCCCGTCCGGCCGGGCGCTGACGGCACCGCCACCAATCGGGCTCGTCCCGACCGGCAATGCCTGGATCTCCGAGACGCTGCCAGGCTTCAATGTCATGCGCGCTTCCTACCGCTGGTCGGCCCTCGGCATCTTCGCGCTATGGCTCCTCGTCATGGTCCGGATCGGCGGCAGGGGCGGGCAGGACACGCGCCCGTGGCTGGCCGCGCTGCTCCTGATCATCCTGTTCAACCTGCCCGACCTGCGCGCGCAGTGGCGCCAGGGCGTGGACAACCGGACCATGTTCAAGCAGATCGACCAGGATCTCGTGGCCAGCCTGCGTCGGCACATCCGGCCGGCCGAAACGGTCATGTTCCTCCCATGGAATAACGACTTCATGGCGAACTACCTGGCACCGCGCGCCAACTTCCGTACTTTCAATATCGGCGGCGACAAGAACCTGGCCGCAGCCCTGCCGGGCTGGCCGGCGGCCATGCAAGGCCTCAACGGCGACCTCGATGCGGGCGCGGCCCCTGTCCTCCAGAACATCCTGGTCGACGGCACGACGGACGTGATCGTTCTTCCGTATGTCCACATGCTGTGGTCGCCCCATCTGTGGCCCTGTCCCGACCGGACCATCGCGCATGAGACCCAGAAGTCGCCTTTTCGCACCGTCCCGGGCTTTAGCTGTCCGGGGGAGCGGCGTGCGCAACTGCTGCCCCTCGTTCACGCCTTGCGCGCCCTGCCTTACCTCGAGGTCGAGGACACCGAGTACTACGCCACAATCCGATTGCGTCCGCAGTTCCAGGGCAGCGCAGCGCGCACGGCCTTGCTGCGCGCGATCTACGACGCCATTCCCTATCCGCTTGTCCTGGGGTCGGCGTTCAGGAACGCTCCGCTCGTGCTCAAGAGCGGTTGGCACGGCCTGGAGGCGCAGCATGTCTGGTCGCAGGCGGCCGCGACCTTGCAGCTGCCGCGTCCGACAGCATGTACGGCGAAGGGGTGCGAAGCGACGCTGCATTTCGCCGTCTTTGGTGCCAGCCCGGCACGTCCGGTGGCCGTCGTGGTCGCCACCGGGGACCGCGGCCGACCATGGAGCCGGAAGCTGGTGGCCAGCTCGGGTGAATCGATGCAGGTCAAGCTTCCTGTGCCCGCGGGGGATGCCCTGCTCCAGGAAGTGTCGATCTCCATACCGGATGCGATGTCGCCGCAGGCATTGCAGGGCATCCCGGACCCGCGCGTCCTTGGCATCGCGCTCCAGCGCATCGATCTCACCAGCCAATGAAGCACGACCCAGAAGAGGAATATTCGCGTAATGGAGTACAGAAACGCATGAAAATCGCGATAGCAGGCACGGGATATGTCGGATTGTCGAATGGCGTGTTGCTGTCTCAACAGCATCAGGTGGTTGCGCTCGACATCGTTCCCGAGAAGGTGGAAGCGCTCAACCGCAAGGAAGCGCCCTTTGAAGACAAGGAACTCAGCTGGTACCTGCAGCACGAGAAGCTGGACTTCAAGGCCACCCTCGACAAGCGCGAAGCCTACGAAGGTGCGGACTACGTCATCATCGCCACCCCCACCGATTACGACGCCGAGACCGGTACTTTCGACACGCGCTCCATCGAAGCGGTGATTCGCGACGTCAAGGCCATCAATCCGCGCGCAACCATGGTGATCAAGTCGACGGTCCCGGTAGGCTATACCGCCAAGACCCGGGTGCTGCTGGAAACGGACAACCTGATCTTCTCCCCCGAGTTCCTGAGGGAAGGCACGGCCCTGTACGACAACCTGCATCCGTCGCGCATCGTGGTCGGCGAACGCTCGGCGCGCGCTGAAACCTTCGCACACCTGCTGCGCGAGGGGGCGCTCAAGAAGGACGTACCGATATTATTGACAGGCAGCACCGAAGCGGAGGCGATCAAGCTCTTTGCCAACACCTACCTGGCCATGCGCGTGTCCTACTTCAACGAGCTCGACACCTACGCCGCCACCCATGGGCTGGACAGCCGCCAGATCATCGAGGGGGTCGGTCTCGACAGCCGCATCGGCACCCATTACAACAATCCCAGCTTCGGCTATGGCGGCTATTGCCTGCCGAAAGACACGAAGCAGCTGCTGGCCAACTACGAAGACGTGCCGCAAAACCTGATTCGCGCCATCGTCGACGCCAACACGACGCGCCAGGAATTCATTGTCGACAGCATCCTGCGCCGCAAGCCCGGCGTCGTCGGCGTCTACCGCCTCATCATGAAGGCAGGCTCGGACAATTTCCGCGCCTCCAGCATCCAGGGCATCATGTCGCGCATCCGGAACAAGGGGATCGACGTGATCATCCATGAGCCCATGCTGTCCGCGGCCGAGTTCCACGGCTGCCGCGTCGTCTCCGATCTCGACAGGTTCAAGCGCGAGGCCGACGTCATTCTCTGCAACCGCATGACCGGCGTGCTCGACGATGTCGTCGACAAGGTCTATACGCGCGATCTGTTCGGTAGCGACCTTTGACGCCGCGGCGCGCGCCGGGCCTGCCGGCGCAGGCGCTCCGTCTGCGTGCATGCCGAGTTAAACTTCCGCCATTGCTCATTTTCAGGACACACACATGGACTTCGAAGCCGCCAAATCCCTCTGCCGTACTTTTCCCGGCGTCACGGAAGACACGAAATGGGACAACGACCTCGTCTTTTCAGTCGGCGGCAAGATGTTCGCAGTGACCAACCTGGGCGAAGCGACGGGCATCAGCTTCAAGGTCGACGACGATCGCTTCCTGGAACTGACCGACCGGCCGGGCATCATTCCGGCGCCCTACCTGGCGCGGGCGAAATGGGTGTATGTGGAAGACAGGGATGCGCTGGGCGACGAGGAAGCGGCGGCCCTGCTGCGCAGGTCGTATGAGCTGGTGTTCGGGAAGCTGACGAAGAAGCTGCAGCGGGAGATTGGCGGGGGCTGAGCCCGCTCGGCCCCTCATGCGCACGAGGACAGGCGGCGGTTGCCGTTTCCGGGATCCGCATGGGCCCGGGGCGCCCATCCTACGAACCCCGCCATGCGGGAGAATGGAAGCGGCGCCGATCCCGCGTGCCAGTGATGATGACTCATGCCATCATCACTGCCCTCCCTACGACGACGGGCCAATGTCCGCCGCCTGCGGATCCACCTTCAGCGCCTTGAGCAGCGCATCGTTGAACGCCGGGATATCGTCCGGCTTGCGGCTGGTGATCAGCTTTTCGTCGATGACGACTTCCTGGTCGACCCATTCCGCGCCAGCGCGCTTCATGTCGTCCTGGATCTCGGGCCAGCTCGTCAGGTTCTTCGACTCGGCAATGCCGGCGTCGATCAGCGTCCACGGGGCGTGGCAGATGGCGGCGATCGGCTTGTCCTCGGCGTAGAAATCGCGGATGAAGGCGATCGATTCCGGGCTCTTGCGCAAGGCCAGGGGGTTCTGTTCGCCGCCCGGCAGCAGCAGCGCGTCGAAGTCGCCGGGCCGCGCGTCGTTGATGTGCATTTCGACCGGGAAGGTGTCGCCCTTGTCGTCGTGGTGCATGCCCTGCACCGCTTCGCCGACGGCTTTCGGCGAGATCAGGATCACCTGGGCACCATGCTGCTCGAGGAAATTGCGCGGCCCCGTGTACTCGACCTGCTCGACGCCGTCCGTCATCAGCACCGCTACCTTCTTGCCGTGCAGCGCTCCATTACCGCTCTGTTCCATGTGACCTCCTCGAAATTGGTAAATGTGAATCATCTGGCACCGATTCTAGGAGGACAGCGGCGCGCACGGCGCGCGCTTCAGGCAAGCCGTGCCCGCACCGGCAGACGCGAAACAGCCTGCACGCTTCCCGGCCGTGCGCATGGCAGGCGCTACGCCGCCCGCGGGTTGAACGCCAGGTCGCGCGCCATGGCCTGGTAGAGCGCACGCGCCTTGTCGTTATTGGCGGGCGGCAGCACCACGTCCAGCACCGGTAGAGGTCGCCCGGCACCTTGCCCGGCAGGCCGCGGCCCTTCAGGCGAAGCTTGCGTCCGCTTTGCGAGCCCGCCGGCACCGTGACCTCGACCGTGCCGCCTGGCGTCGGCACGGACACGCTGCCGCCCAGCGCCGCCTCCGTGGCGTGACCGGCACCGCCTGGTGCACGTGGACGCCGTCGATGCGGTAGCGCGGGTCGGGCGCGAACCGGATCTCGAGGTAGAGGTCGCCCGGCGCGGCGCCGCCATGTCCCTCGTGGCCCTGCCCAGCCAAGCGCAGCTGCTGGCCCGGCGTCACGCCTTTCGGAATCGTCACGGTGAGCTTTTTTCCTGCACGGCGGCGCGTCCCGGCCCCATGCGGCGCGGCACCTGGAGGCTCACCGTGCGCGTGGCGCCGCGGTAGGCGTCCTGCAGGTCGATCGTGATCGTCGCGTGGATGTCGTCGCCGCGCATCTCGAAGCCATGGCCGCGGCGCGGCCGTCCGGCCTGGGCAAACAGGTCGGCAAAGAAATCGTCGGCACCCACGCCGCCGAAGTCGAAGCCTTCCCAGCCTGGCGGCGGGCGGAAGTCGCCGCCGGCATGCCCGTCCGTGCCCAGCATGTCGTAGGCAGCACGCTTGTCGGGGTCGCCCAGTACCCCGTAAGCCTCGTTGAGTTCCTTGGTTTTCCTGTCCGCGTCCTCATGCTTGCTGACATCGGGGTGGTACTTGCGCACCAGCTTGCGGTACGCCTTCTTGATGTCGTCCGCGGACGCGCCCCTGTCGACGCCAAGGGTCTGGTAATAGTCCTTGTATTCCACAGTGCACTCCCGGAATGGTGAGAAGTCGGTGCAGCGCGGCGCCCTTCCGGGCCACGCTGCGGTCCCTCCATAAATGGGGACAGTGCGTCCGAAAACAATGTTTTGCCTCTGCGCCGGGGCGAGCAGCGCACGCAAGCCGCTCTCCGCCACGGCCTTATCAGTTAGACAGTAAAATCGGGCTTTCGACCGCCGTGCACCCCATGACTTCCACCGCCACGCTCAGCCCGCCTTCCTCTCCCGTCCGCGCGGAGATCGCCACGCTCTGGAAACTGTCCTGGCCGATGCTGGTCGGCCAGCTGGCCACCGTCGGCATGGGCGTGGCCGACGTGGCGATGACGGGCCACGTCAGCGCGGCCGAACTGGCGGCGGTGTCGCTGGGCACCTCGGTATGGTCGATCGTGCTGGTCACCGTCATGGGCACGATGATGTCGATCAATACCGTGGTCGCGCACGAGATCGGCGGCGCCCGCTACGACAAGATTCCGCATTCGGTGCGCCAGTCCTTGTGGAAGGGACTCTTCATCGGCCTGGTCGCCCTGCTGGCGGCGAATCTGTGCACCCTGCTGTTCGACCACATCGGCCTGGAGCAGGCCGTGGCCGACCGCGCTTCCCTCTTCCTGCACGTGATCAGCGTCGGCATGCCGGCCTTTGCCTGCTACCGCGCACTCTACGGCTACACGACCAGCATCAACCAGACCAAGCCGATCATGATCATCGCCATCCTCGGCCTGCTCTTCAACGTGGCCAGCAACTGGCTGCTGGTCTACGGCAACTGGGGCTTCCCGCGCATGGGGGCGGTCGGCTGCGCGGTGTCCACCGCCGTGGGCATGTACGGCATGCTGTTTGCCATGCTGGCCTGGATCAGGTTCTCGCCGGCCTACCGCATGACCTATCCGTTCACGGGCTGGGAAGGGCCGGACTGGCAGGAAATCCGCGAGATGCTGCGCCTGGGCATCCCGATCGGCATCACCTATTTTGCCGAGGTCAGCGCCTTCGGCCTGATCAGCCTGCTGGTGGCGCGTTTCGGCGTGGTGCAGGTGTCGGCGCACCAGATCGCGCTGAACTTCGCCTCGCTCGTGTTCATGGTGCCGCTCAGCTTCGGCATTGGCCTGCTCACGCGCGTCGGCCAGGCGATGGGCGAAGGCAATCCGGTACGGGCGCGCTTCGTCGCCTGGGTGGGTGTCGCCATGTCGGTCGCGTTCGGCGTGCTGTCGGCGGCCTGCATCGCCCTGTTCCGCTGGGAGATCGCACGCGCCTACACGTCGGATCCGGCGGTGCAGGAAGCGTGCGTGCACCTGCTGTTGTTCGCCGCCCTGTTCCAGCTGTCGGACGCCACCCAGGTGGCCACCGCCTCGGCGATCCGCGGCTACCAGGTCACGCGCCCGCCGATGATCATCCAGCTGGTCGCCTTCTGGGGCTTCTCGCTGCCGCTCGGCTATATCCTCGGCATCGCGCCTGGCTGGTTCGCCGGTTCTCCTGCCGCGCCGATGGAATCGACCGGTTTCTGGATCGGCCTCGTGCTGGGCCTGACGATTGCCGCCGTGCTGCTGACCTGGTCGTTCGACCGCCTGTCGCGCCAGAAGATACGCGCGGCCGGCTGACCCGCTCCCCGGGGCTGCGTCGCCGGTGCATTCATCACCGGTGTGTACTGCGCGGTATGTACTGCTTTTAGAGGGCGACTCTGGTATCGTCTCGTCCGTTGCATATAGCTAACTTCCTACGAGACAATCAATGCGCCTTCTCCTCTGCCTCCTGGCCGTGCTCGCGGCTGCGCCCGCTTCCGCGGAACGCCTGACCCTCGACCGCATCCATGGCGAACCCTCGCTTGCCGGCCCCGGCGTCAAAAACGTCAAGGTGTCGCCCGACGGCGAACGCGTGACTTTCCTGCGCGGCCGGCAGGACAACCAGTTCCAGCAGGACCTGTGGGAATACAACATGAAGGACAAGACCACGCGCCTGCTGGTCGACTCCAGGAAGCTCGTTCCCAACGAGAACCTGTCGCTCGAGGAAAAGGCACGCCGCGAACGCGCGCGTACGGCCGGGCTGTCGGGCATCATTACTTATAGCTGGGCACCGAGCGGCAAGCAGCTGCTGGTGCCGATCGCCGGCGACCTGTACCTGGTGGACGTGGCGACACCGGACGCGGCACGCAAGGTTGCTTCCGGCAATGTGCTGGACGCGAAGATTTCGCCGCGCGGCCGCTACGTTTCGTTCGTGCGTGACCAGAACCTGGTCGTGGTCGACCTGAAGAGCGGTGCCGAGCGCCAGCTCACGAACGATGGCAAGGGCACCGTGCACAACGCCGAAGCGGAGTTCGTGGCCCAGGAAGAAATGGACCAGACCACCGGCTACTACTGGGCGCCGGACGATTCCGCAATCGCCTATAAACGCTACGACGAAGCGCCGGTGCCGGTGGCACGCCGCTTCGAAATCTTCGCCGACCGTACCGAAGTGATCGACCAGCACTACCCTGCCGCGGGCGACCCGAACGTGCTGGTCGACCTCTTCATCGTGTCGCCGGAAACCGGCGTGTCGCGCAAGGTGGACCTGGGCCCCGAAAAGGACATCTACCTGGTGCGCGCCGACTGGAGCGCGGATGCGAAGACCCTGGCCTACCAGCGCCAGACGCGCGACCAGAAGCGCCTGGACCTGGTCGGCGTGGATGCCGCCACGCTGGCGCAGCGTCCGCTGCTCACCGAGACCTCGAAGACCTGGGTCAGCATTCACGACGACCTGCGCTTCCTGAAGAAACGCAATGCCTTTATCTGGGCCTCCGAACGTAGCGGCCGCAACCATCTCTATCTGTACGACCTGAACGGCAAGCTGCTGCACCCGATCTCGCGCGGCGAATGGGGCATCGACGGCGTGCTCGCCGTGGACGAGAACGCCGGCAAGGTGTACGTCGCCTCGAACCGCGACGCCGTCATCGACAAGCAGACCTATGCGCTGGCGCTCGATGGCAGCACGGCCAGCAAGCCTGCGCGCGTCACCCAGGGCGACGGCTGGCACGGGTCGGCATTCGCAAGCAACGGCAAGATTTTCGTCGACACCTACTCGAATCCGGACACCCCGCCGCAGATTTCCATCCGCCGCGCCGATGGCGCCATGGTGCAATGGCTCGAGCATAACGAGCTGAACGCAAGCCACCCGTACGCGAAGTACCTGCCCGACCACCTGCCCACCGAATTCGGCACCATCAAGGCGCACGATGGCCAGACGCTGCATTACTCGATGATCAAGCCGGCCGGTTTCGATGCGACGAAGAAGTATCCGGTCTTCCTCTTCACCTATGGCGGCCCGCATTCGCAGCGCGTGACCCGGACCTGGGGCAATTACTTCAACCAGTACATGGCGCAGCAGGGCTTCGTGGTGTTCACGCTGGACAACCGCGGTTCGAGCCGCCGCGAACGCGCCTTTACCGATGTCATCTATAACAACCTGGGCAAATATGAAGTCGAGGACCAGCTGACCGGCGTCGACTGGCTGGCGCAGCAGAGCTTTGTCGATCCGAAGCGCGTCGGCGTGTTCGGCTGGAGCTATGGCGGCTTCATGACCCTGCGCCTGCTCGCTGCCGCATCCGACAAGATCGCGATGGGCGTGTCGGTGGCGCCGGTGACCGACTGGTCGCTGTACGACACCCACTACACCGAGCAGTTCGTCGGCGCCACGCCGAAGTCGGACCCGGACGCCTACGCCCGTAGCGGCGTGTTCGCCCACCTCGATGGCTTGAAGTCGCCGCTGCTGCTGGTGCATGGCATGGCCGACGACAATGTGCTGTTCACCAACAGCACGCGCCTGATCGACGAACTGGTGAAACGCAACGTGCAGTTCGAGCTGATGACCTATCCGGGCGCCAAGCACGGCATCTCGGGACGCACCAGCCAGCGCCACGTGTATGGGCTGATCGAAAACTTCTTCAAGAAAAACCTGGGCGGCACGACACCGCGCTGACCTGGCATCGACAGGCGACTCTGGAAGCGCTGTTTGCCTTCCGGACTATCCGGGCCGGCACGCCAACATGGCTTGCCGGCCTTTTTTGTCTTTTTAGCTCGATAGTTGCCGGGCATTACACAAAATTTCTGACAACTCAACAAAAAGTCAACGGCCTTTGTTGCGAAATAGGGACACTATCAAAATTTTTTTTGTAGTTGCATTTGCCCGCAAATGCACTTCCTTTCCTATGAGAATTGTGAACTATGTGTCCTGGCGTTAGCAATCCACCTTGAAATATATCCACACGGAATTAATTCCTCGCGGTATTCTGCATGTTCCTGATCTACAGACACGCTCAAACGAGCGGGCACACACAAGGAAGATTCAACATGCAAGCCATCCGTATCAGCGCTACCCGCATCACCCTGGCCGCCTCCGCCCTCGTCCTGGGCGCCGCAATCGCGGCCCCGGCTTCGGCAGCCATTCTCAGCGTCGGCGCAGGCAAGACTTACGCGACCCCATGCAAGGCATTTGCCGCCGCACAGACCGGCGACACCATTGAAATCCAGGCCGCCACCTATTCGGGCGACGTCTGCGCCATCTACAAGAGCAACCTGACCATCCGCGGCGTGAACGGCCGTCCGAAGATCGATGCCGCCGGCAAGAACGCTCTCGGCAAGGGCACCTGGATCGTCGTCGGCAGCAACATCGTCATCGACAATGTCGAGATGGTTGGCGCGAAGGTCGTCGACAAGAACGGCGCCGCCCTGCGCCTGGAAGGCACCAACTTCACGCTGCGTAACTCGTTCCTGCACGATAACGAAAACGGCATCCTGAGCGGCGTCAACACCGCCAGCACCGTCACGCTGGAGCGCAACGAGTTCGGCCACAACGGCTACGGCGACGGCTACAGCCACAACATCTACATCGGCAAAGTGGCGAAGCTGACCTTCCGCTACAACTATTCGCACGATGCCAATGTCGGCCACAACCTGAAGACGCGCGCGCTGTACAACACCATCGCGTACAACCGCTTCTCGAGCCTGCGTACCGGCGAAACCGGCACGACCGCTTCGGGCCGTCCGAGCTACGAGATCAACGTGCCGAACGGCGGCACCACCTATATCACCGGCAACGTGATCATGCAGCCGACCGGCGGCAACAACCCGATCCTGGTGTCCTACGGTGAAGAAGGCGTGGGCGACCGCAAGACCGACCTGTACGTGGTGAACAATACCTTCGTGAACGACGACAGCACCCGTGGCACCTTCGTCGTGGTCAGCAAGAACGTGACCACGCCGGCCAAGCTGATCAACAACCTGTTCAGCGGCTACGGCAGCATCACCAACCAGGCGACGGCGGTCAAGACGACCAACTTCCAGTCGCTGGCACCGAGCTTCGTCAACCGCGCCGCCTACGACCTGCGCGTGACCGATAACCTGCAAATCGTCAACGCAGGCTCGACACCAGGCAACTCGGCGGGCGGCCTGTCGCTGAAGGCAACGTCGAGCTACAAGCACACCGCTTCGTACACGACCCGCAGCACGCTGGGCGGCAAGATCGACATCGGCGCCTTCGAAGTGCAGTAAGCCCGGGCACGCTGCCTTCGCAAGGCGGCAGCGGTACGCTCGTAAAGAAACGGCCCCGGCGCATCACGCGCCGGGGCCGTTTTTTCGTCAGGGCGCCGCTTGGAGCAGCTTAGAGCCTATCCCGGTAGTCCGGGGAAAGCTGGTGGCGATGCATGGCAAGCGCGGGCAAGGCGCGAGGAGGCCGCATGGCTGGCCATGCAACGACGAGCAACGCAGCACGCGTTTGTCAGGCGCGCCAGCAGCGACTCCGGACTACCGGGATAGGCTCTTAGTTGGTGGCGTCGCGCAGGGATTCCTTGGCGTCGCCGTATTTCTCCTGGGTCTTGCCTTCGACCTGGTTCTTCAGTCACTTGACCTGCTGCTCGGGGTTGCCGACCAGCTTGCCGGCTTCTTCCTGAATCTTGCCGCCGATGTCTTGCAGTTTGCCTTCGACCTGGTCCTTGTTCATGATGATCTCCTTGCGTGGCAGGCGCGGTCGGATGACAGCGCGACGAGGCCAGAATACGCCCCCGTACCGCCGCGTTCCGTGCGTGTCTTCACATAGCTCTGCAATACCGCGGGCGCGCGCCGGCAGCTCATCCATGCGGCGACGGCGCGTGACAAATGGTAGTCTTTGCTTATCAATTTGTTAATCAAGGGGCATCATGAGCGAGCATATTGAATCCCCAGGCCGGCCCGCCGCCGCGTCCACGGACGAGGTCTCCAGAGCGGCCCCACGCAGCCTGATGAAACGCGTGGCCATCATCGACGGTATCGGGGTGCTGTTCATCCTGGGGCTGGCCGCCGCCTGGTTCGCGGCCGACGCCCTGCTGCTGACCTTTGCCTGCGTCCTGTGCGCCGTGCTGTTTTACGAGCTGAGCGCAATGCTGGCGCGGCGCATCAAGTGCAAGCGCCAGATCGCCCTCGCCCTCGTGGTGGTCTTGCTGCTGGCGGCGATCGTCCTGGGCGGCTGGGCAATGGCGCCGCAGGTCTCGGAGCAGGCGACCCGGCTGGCCGAGACCGTACCGAAATCCCTGCAGCAGCTGCAAGGGGCCATCAACGAGCATCCCATGCTCAAGCGCGTAATGGCCGGGCTGCCCTCGCCCGAGCAGCTCGTCAGGCAGATGTCGGCGCTGGTGCCGAACGCCGGCCTGTTCTTCGGCGGCGTCGTCGGCGCGCTCGGCAACGTCGTCATCATCCTGTTCGTCGGTATCTATTTCGCCGCCTCGCCCACCCTGTACACGAACGGCTTCATCAGGCTGGTGCCGCAGGCGAAGCGGCAGCGTGCGCGCGAGGTGCTGTCGACCATCGGCCGCACCCTCGGCAGCTGGCTGCTGGGCAAGTCCTTGTCGATGCTGATCGTCGGCGTGGCGACCTCGGTGGGCCTGAGCCTGCTCGGGGTGCCGCTGGCACTCATCCTCGGCATCATTGCCGGCCTGCTCGATTTCGTGCCCTACCTCGGACCGATCATGGCGGGCGTCCCGGCGGTGCTGATCGCGTTCTCGATCAGCCCGGACCTGGCCCTGTACACGGTGCTGCTCTTCGTCGGCGTGCAGCTGGTGGAAGGCTACGTGCTGCAGCCGCTGATCGAGTCGAAAGCGGTCGACCTGCCGCCGGCGCTCACCATCGTCATGCAGCTGGTGTTCGGCACCCTGTTCGGCTTTGCCGGCGTAGCACTGGCGACGCCCCTGGCGGCGGTCATCAAGGTCCTCGTGCAGATGCTGTATGTGGAGGATGTGCTGGGGGATGAGGTCGGGGACAAGGCTTGAGCCCGATCCCCGCATGTTTGCGGGGCCGATGCCACACCGGGCACGCTGCCCGGTGCCCGCCTGGCGGCATTCGGGAACGCGCGCAAGCTCGACAGGAACATGACGCACCTGTTCGTCTTCGACGCCGATCTCGCTGATGTTCGCCACGCATCCTTTCCCCTTCCACCCGAAGCGGGCCCCGTAGTCCGCCCCGGCGGCGGGAATGAAGCTGCGACCGAGCTCGCACGACACCCCAGGACGGCCTTCCCAAAGTCAATCTGCTGGCGCCGCGATGGCGCCATCTGTTGTCGCTTTGCGTACCTTCATGGCGAGGCTGGCAATATTGCCGGCCAGCGCATGGCTGGCGAGCAATGGCGGACAAAGAAAAAGCCGCGACGAATCGCGGCTTTTCGTTCCTGCAGGCATCAGGATCAGTTGTTTCCCTTGAAGATATCCTTCACGTCGCCCACTTTTTCCTGCACCTTGCCTTCGGCCTGGTTCGACAATCCCTCACCCTGCTGCTGGCGGCTGCCGGTGACTTCGCCGACTTTTTCCTGGATCTTGCCGCCGATGTCCTTGGCCTTGCCCTTGATTTGGTCGTCGTTCATGCCATCACCTCTTCGGTTGAAATCGAGCTTCCAGCTTATGCCTGATCGCCGGGCAATTCTGTTCGCTGATTAACAATAGGTTTGCGCCAGACACTGGCCAGCCAGGGCTGCTGCGCGCGCGGCAAGCCTGGCGGCCGGTAGTAATGGTGCAGCGGCACGAAACCGGCCACCACCAGGTAGCGCTCCCAGGTCGGGTAATCGTAATAGCTGCCGTAGCGCGGCCCATTCCAGCCCTCCTCGTTGTGGCCACGCGGGTTCGAGCTGAACAGCACGCCGCCCGGCTTCAGGCTGGCGTGCAGCGCCGCCAGCACGCCGGGCAGCGCCGCGCTCGGCACGTGGAACAGGGACGCGTTTGCATAAATACCGTCGAACATGCCCGGGGCAGCGCCAGGTGCAGGAAATCCCGGTGCCAGACCTCGCAACCGCTGTGCCCGCGTGCCATCTCGACGAACTCATGCGCGCCGTCGAGCCCGATCGCGCGGTGCCCGAGCGCACTGAAGGTCTTCAGGTCGCGCCCGGGCCCGCAGCCCAGGTCGAGCAGGGTGTACGGCGCCGGCGCCTCGATGGCATCGAGCAGCGCCGCCACGTTCTGGCTGACATCGTGGTCGATGGTACCGGCAAAGAACTGCCGCGCACTCTGCTCGTAGTGCGCCAGCGTCCGCCGCGCGATCTCGTCCAGGTTGTCCATCGCTTACCAGATCCGCACGCGTTCCTGCGGCGGCAGGTAGAGCGACTGGCCCGGCTTGACATCGAAGGCCTGGTACCACGGATCCAGGTTGCGCACGATATAGGTGCGGTACTGGGCCGGTGCGTGGCCGTCGGTCAGCACGGCGCGGCGCAGCGAGGCTTCGCGCATCTTGCTGCGCCAGCCCGGGCGAAGCCCGTGAAGAACTGGCGATCGGCAGCCGCCACCTTGCCGGCCGGCGTGGTCTTGAAGGCGTCGTAGGCGGCCGCCAGGCCCGCCAGGTCGGCCAGGTTTTCCGACAGCGTCAGCTGGCCGTTCACCGCCAGGTCCGGGAAGGGTTTATAGCTGCCGTACTGGGCGACGAGCTTGTTCGACGCGGTCTTGAAGTGCGCCAGGTCTTCCTTCGTCCACCAGTCGCGCAGGCGGCCCTGGGCATCGAACTGGGCGCCCTGGTCGTCGAAGCTGTGGCTGATTTCGTGGCCGATGATGGAGCCGATGGCGCCATAGTTGGCCGCGTCCGAGGCATTCGGATCGAAGAACGGCGGCTGCAGGATGGCGGCCGGGAAGTTCAGCGCATTCTGCAGCGGCAGGTTGACGGCATTGACCAGTTGCGGCGGCATGGCCCAGTCGGTGCGCTCGGGCTTCTTGCCGAGTTTCGCCAGTTCCTGTTTATAGCGGTACTCCTCGGCACGCACGGCGTTGCCGAAGGCGTCGCCGGCGGCGACCTGCAAGCCGTCATAGGACTTCCAGCGCTCCGGATAGCCGATGCCGACATACAGCGACTTGACCTTGGCCTGGGCCTGGGCGCGGGTGGCCGGCGCCATCCAGTCGAGCTTGTCGATGCGGCGGCTGAATGCGTCGATGATGTTGGCGACCATCGCCTGCACTTTTGCCTTGTTCTCGGCCGGGAAATAGCGCCCCACGTAGATCTTGCCGACGGCTTCATCCATCGCCTCGTTGGTCGCGGCCAGCGCGCGCTTCCAGCGTGCCGACTGCTGCGGCGTGCCGGTGAGCGCCTTGCCGTTGAATTCGAAACGCTGGTCGGCAAAAGCCTTCGGCAGCAGGCTGGCGTACTGGTTGATCTGGTGGAAGGCCAGGTAATCGCGCCAGGTGGCGACATCGGCCCTGGCCAGCAATTTGGCCGCGCCGATGACGGCGCTCGGGTGGTAGACCTGGAAGCGTTCCTGGCCCTGCAGGCCGGCAGCCTTGAAGAAGGCAGCCCAGTCGATGCCCGGCGCGCGCGCGGCGAAGTCCTTCGCGCTCCAGACATTGTTCGACTTCTGGATGTCGGCCGATTCCTCGCGCGTGGCATGGGTTTGGGCCAGCGCCAGCTCGAGTTCGAACACGCGCGCGGCGCGTTCCTCGGGCTTGTCGAAGCCGGCCAGCTTCATCATCGCGGCGATGTGTTGCTGGTACCTGGTGCGCAGCTCGGCCATGCGCGCATTGTTCTCGAGGTAGTAGGCGCGGTCGGGCAGGCCCAGGCCGCCCTGCAGCAGGTAAGGCAGGTTGCGCGACGGGTCGGTCAGGCCGCCGGCCACCCACAGGCCGAACAGGTTTTCGGTGTAGAAGTCGGTGGCGTTGAGCGGATCGACGTCGGCCCGTACCGAGGCGCCGAGCGCGCGCACCAGCGCCGCCTTGTCCTTGATCGCTGCGATCCCCTTGAGCATCGGCTGGATCGGCGCCAGGCCGCGCTTTTCGATGCCGGCTTCGTCCATGTAGGCGGCGTAGAAGTCGGCCACCTTGCGCGCCTCGCCGCTTGTCGCCTTGGCCGCGCCCAGCTCCTCGATCAGTTTGGCGATGCGGGTGTTGGTCTCTTCGGCGAGCGCGCCCATGGCGCTCCAGGAGCCGCGGTCGGCCGGGATCTCGGTCCTGGCCAGCCAGTCCCCGTTGGCATAGGCGAAGAAGTCGTCGCCAGGCAGCACGGTCATGTTCGCCGGCTTGTCGCCCTGTTTTTCAGCCTGCTTTTCAAGCTGTTTTTCAGGGGCTTTGGCCGTGCTTGCCGTGGACTGCGCGGCGGCCAGCATCGGTGCCAGCGTGGCGGCGCACAGCGCCAGGACGAGGGCGCGCTTCATGGGTGTCGGGCTTGTCTTCATGTCTTCCTCTTCTCGCTATTTAATGTGATTGCGGTGAGTGTGGTGGCGTCTGCAGGGCGGCGCGCAGCTGGGGCAGCAGGCGCGCCTTCTGGGCCGCGCGCACGCGGATGCCGTTGCCGACCCGCTGGGCTTCGACCAGCGCGTCCGGGCCAAAATGCTTGCCAACATATTGTTCCATCATATCCGCATGGCGCGCATCGTTCGATGCCGCGACCACGCCCGCCAGCGCGCGGTTGCGCCCGACCGCATCGGTGCTCTGCAACAGCGCGTCGCGGTTGGCGGTGGCGAAGCGCCAGGCCAGGTCCGGTGCTGGCGTCCTACCCCGGCGACGATCATCGATGCCAGGTTCGCCGGCACCTGGGGCGAGAGCGCCATGCGCAGCGTGGCCTCGGCCAGTTGCGGGTCGAGCGCGCCCGTCATGGCGCGTCCCGCGCGGTGGCGCTCTTCATCGGTCCCGGCCGCGGCGACACGCTCGCCCAGCGCCTTGTAGGTGGCGGCGTCGGCATAGCGGCCGACGGTACCGAACACGAAGTCGAGCATTTCCGGGCTGACCGAGGCCGGGTCGCGCTGATAACTGGCAAAGCGCGCGCGCGCTTCGTTGATCGCGCGCTCGTCGCCGGCCAGCGCCAGTACGCTCGCCAGTTGCGCGCGCAACTGGCGCTCTTCCAACGATTCGCCAGGCTTGTCTTCCCAGCCGAGTCTGGCGAATTTCGGACGCACGAAGTCGATGATGAAGCGCCGCACCAGGGCCTGCTCCGGCTCGCCGCGCGCCAGGTTATCGAGCGTGCCGAGGTTGACCAGGATCGAATCCCAGACAGCCAGGCGCGGCTCGTCGCCGTATTTCGCCACCAGCGCCGTGTAGGCATCGAGCGGCATGCGCCCGGCCGCAACCAGGCTCCAGGTATCGGTGAGCAGCTTCAGGCGGGTGGTGTCGGGCAGGCGCGCCGCATCGCGTGCCAGGGCGTCGAAGCTGGCGCGGTCGTACTGGATGCGGAAGAAGCCGACGCTCTGCGGATCGACCACCAGCGTACCTTCGCACGTACCCTGGGTGATGGTGCTGCTGCGGTTCGCCAGCAGGGTGTACCAGGCGCGCCCGTTGATGGTGCCGACCTGCAGCGGCACGTTCCACAGCCTTTCCTCGCGCGCAGGTTCGTCCACGCGGAACTGTTCCTGCGTCAGCGTGACCTGGCGCTTTCCGTCCTCGCAGCGCTGGCTCACCGAAATCAATGGGTAGCCGGGCTGGGTGGTCCAGTCGGCGGCGAGCTTCGACACCGGCTTGCCGGAGGTCTGTTCGATCGCCGCCCACAGGTCGGCCGTGGTGGTATTCGAGTACTGGTGCTTCGCCATGTAGGCGCGGATGCCCTTGCGGAAGGCGTCTTCGCCGACCCAGCTTTCGAGCATGCGCAGGAAGCCCTGGCCCTTGACGTAGGTAATGGCGTCGAAGGCGCCGGCAGCCTGCTCCTCGTTGTCGATGCGGGTCTGGATCGGGTGGGTGGTCTTGCGCGCGTCCAGGTTCAGGACGCTCTCGCGTTCGACGATGCCGTCCAGGTAGGGGCGCCACTCGGGATGGAAGTGGGCCGTTGCCTTGGCCGCCATCCAGGAGGCAAAGCCTTCGTTGAGCCAGAGGTTGTCCCACCAGGCCATCGTGACCAGGTTGCCGAACCACTGGTGCGCGACTTCATGGGCGTTGACCTCGAAAGTGAGTTTCTTGACCTGCTCCGGGCTCCTGTCCGGGTCGTACAGCAGGGTCGACTCGTTATAGACGATGCCGCCCCAGTTTTCCATCGCGCCATTGAAGCCGCCGGGGATGGCAATCTGGTCCAGCTTGGCGAGCGGGTAAGGCACGCCAAAATAATTGTTGTAGTAGCGCAGCAGGTCGCGCGTGCTGTTCAATGCAAAAGCGGTGGAACCGCGCTTGCCTTCGGTGGTGACGACGCCGATCTCGACGCCGTCCTGGCGCGTGGTGACGCGTTCCATCTCGCCCGCCACCAGCACCACCAGGTAGCTCGGCATCTTCGGGGTGGGCGCGAAGCTGATGCGCTGCAGGCCGCCGGCGAGCTTTTGCTGTTTTTCGATTGGCGTGTTCGAGTAGGCCTTGAAGCTGGCGGGCACGTCGACGGTCAGCTTGAAGCGCGCGCGGAAGGCCGGCTCGTCCCAGGTGGGCAGCATGCGCCGCGCGTCGGATGGCTCCATCGTGGTCGCCACCAGCTTCTTGTCGCTCGCTCCCGCCTTGTAGCGCACCTGGAACAGTCCCCTGCCCTCGCGGTTGATCTGGCCGCTGAAACGCAAGGCCAGGCGGTAGCGTCCCGGCGCCAGCGGCGCATCGAGGTCGAAGCGCAGGGTTTCGTGTTCGGCGTCGAGGATGGGCGTGAGCGCGCGCTCGGCCATGCCGCGTTTGGCGAGGGTCGCGCGCTCGATCGCCAGGTTGGCGGCATTCAGGACGATGCTGCGCGTGGGACGCAGCACCTCGATCTCGACGGTCTGTTCGCCGCGGAAGGTGTCGGCGGCCATGTCCGGCACCAGGTGGGCGTCGTACAGCAGTGGAATGACGTCCTTCGGCAGCTTGCCTGGGGTGGACTCGAAGGAAAACGGCGCTTCCGCCTGCGCGCTGCCGGCCGCCAGGCCAGCGCGATGGCCGCGACGCAGGCCCGGTTCGTGGCCAGGCTCGAAGCTTGGTGGTCTCTCATCTTGTGCTCTCTCTTAGTATGTCGGCGCCGCGTCCGGCGCAGCAACCCAGCACGCACTCTACGTCAAGGCTGCACCTGCCAGGGGCTTGATGCGACAGGCCGCAGAATCGGGCGCTGGACTGCATAAACCCGGCAATATGCGGCATGGACAGGCGATTGCTCGTGCTGCCGCTGCCGGCTGCCCCGGCACGCCGCGCGTCGGAAAATATTTTGATTTTTTTTCAGGAACACCCTAAAGTTCCCGACAGCCCTGCCGTAAAAGGAGGACAACCGGTCATCCGACCGGAATAACATTGTCGCGGTGCTAACATGACCCCCAACGAAGTCCTCTCCATGTATGAAAACATCGCCGGCCTGACCGGGAAGATGGCGACGGCGGCGCAAACGGGGGACTGGAACAGCTTCGACCAGCTGCAGGGCGAATGTGCTGCACAGGCGAGCGTCGCGGCGACGGGCGTCCCGGCGCTGGACGGCGCCAAGCGCCTGAGCAAGATTGCCCTCCTCAAGCAGATCATGGCCAACGACCGCGCCATCCGCGACGTGACCGAACCCTGGATGGGACAGCTGGACCAGGCGATGCGTCCGCACTAAAGAGCGCCTGACAAAACCTCCAGTCCAGCGTTGCATCGTCTTGCCGTACGCTCGACCTGTCTTCGACGCCGCGCCTTGTCCTGAAGGTTTTGTATGGCGCACCAAGCCGGCATCGGCCGACATCGAAGCGCCTGCGGGCGCTTTTTTGTTTTCCGCGCCGGACGAACAGCGGCCTCGTCCCGGCGGCCGGTTCATGCGAGCGTGGACGAACTCGCGTCCGGACAGGCGCCGCCCTCTCCGCACGGGTCCGATTTCTACACGCACAAAAACTTCAAGCAAACAAATCGCGAGGCAAACAAAAAGGCGCCTCAGGGGCGCCTTCTTGCCGCGGCCCGGAACCCGGACCACTGAATTCGGAGAGCGAACACCAGGTAATCCCGGTGGTCGCCTCTTTGCCGGTTGCATCCGGCGTCAGCTGCCGCTGTTGGCAGTCAGACCGCTTCCGGAGCCAGGCGTCTTGCGACGAAAGACCGGTTCCCGCGCCACGCTATCGGTGGTGGCTGCGCCGGACCCTGGGGCCGTTTTTTTGTGGTTTTGTTAACCAGCGAATTCAGTATAGCGCAAAATTCGCAGTTGTGTAGACGATTCGTGCGCGGCTATTCGACCGCCTCCGCGGCCGGTTGCGCAGCGCTTTCCGGCGCCGTTTGCGCAGCGTCCTGCGCCGGGTTATGTCGCCTCAAGGCCATCAAGCGCGCTTTCACAGTCGCCACGAAATTGCGCTTGCCGGAGCCCGCGCCAGAGACGCCGGCCCCCTTTTCCGGACTGTCAGCTTCCTGTTGCTGCGCCATCTTGCCGCTCGCGGCACGGCGGCGGCGCACCAGCATGGCCACCAGGCCGCCCAGTGCCAGCAGCGCGGCTACCGCGCCCGCGATCGGCAGCCAGGACGTCTCCGCTTCCGGTGGCGGGGCCTTTTTCGGTTTGGCGTGGATGCGGGGCGCGGCCTGCGGGGCGGCCGGTTTGGATGGAGCATGCGCCTCGGGGCCTTGTACGTCCGCATCCGGGACCGCCGTGGCATCCTTTGCCGGCGCCGACGCCGACGCGTGGCCGGCCAGCAGCTGCAGCTTGTCCATCCTGTCTTCGAGGCGCACAAGCTCGTGTCGCAGGGCGGCGTTCTTTTCGCCGAGTGCGACGCAGGCATTGACGTGCTCGGCGGCGGGTGCCGCTGCGCAGGTTGCGGGTTTGGCCGCAAGCGCGGGGGACGCAGCGGGGTTTGCCGGTGCCGGCGCGTGCCTTTTCGGCGCGCGTTCGGCATGGGACCGGCGGTGCCTTGCGCGCGGCAGGCGCAGGCCCCGCCGGAGCGGCCGCTGCCGCGTGCGTAGCAGCAGGTACGACGGCGGCGACCGGCGCGGCTGGCGCGGGTGCTGGCACCGGAACCGGATTCGGATCGGGCGTCAGCCACAAGGTCACCAGGCGCACCTGTCTTTCCTTGCCGTCGGCCAGGTCGAGGTAGAGGTGCAGATGCCGGCCTTCCACCGGCTTGAGCGAAGTCAGATGCAGGAACTGCCGGCCATCGCGGCGCATCACAGACATGTTCAGGCTGCCCAGCACCGCCGGCATGGCGATGTTCGCGCCGCGGTACACATTCGGGTCAGCCAGGCGCACCTGGACCGGGTTGGCGGCGTCGTCGATCATCGTCAGTTCGACGTCGGCGACGAGCGGCTGGCCGATATGGGACCCGACTTTCGCCTCGCCCAGTTCGGCCGCATGCGCGCCGGCGGCCGGGAAAACGGAGGCTGCTAGCAAGCTCGACAGCAGTAGGGAAAGACGGGTCGCCATGGGATCGGGTGAATTTGTAGCCTAAGCGTAATTAACGGGTGTTCGGATACACTCTTTAGCTCCAGCTTCGAAATAACAGGACGAGTCCATGGAAAACCGGATAGAAAAAGACAGCTTCGGCCCGATCGAGGTACCGGCCAGCCACCTGTGGGGTGCGCAAACCCAGCGTTCCCTGCATCACTTCCACATTTCGACCGAAAAGATGGCGCCGGAACTGGTTGCCGCACTGGCCCAGGTCAAGCGCGCCGCGGCCGCCGTCAACCGCTCGCTCGGCAAGCTCCCGCGCGACAAGGCCGACGCCATCATTGCCGCCGCCGACGAGGTGCTGGACGGCCGCCATCCCGATGAATTCCCGCTCGCGGTCTGGCAGACCGGCTCCGGCACCCAGAGCAACATGAACATGAACGAGGTGCTGGCCAACCGCGGCTCCGAGCTGCTGAACGGCGAGCGGGGCGAGGCACGCCTGCTGCATCCGAACGACCATGTCAACATGGGGCAGTCCTCGAACGACATCTTCCCTACCGCCATGCACGTGGCGGCGGCGATCGCGGTGACGAAGGAAGTGTTGCCGGCGCTGGCCCGGCTGCGCGGCACCTTGCTCGTCAAGTCGCGCGACTTCGCCGACATCGTCAAGATCGGCCGCACCCACCTGCAGGACGCAACGCCGCTGACGCTGGGCCAGGAATTTTCCGGCTACGTCGCCCAGCTGGAATTTGCGGAAAGCGCGATCAAGTCCACCCTGCCCGGCCTGCTGGCGCTGGCCGCCGGCGGCACCGCGGTCGGCACCGGCCTGAACGCGCATCCGGAATTCGCCGCGCGCATCGCCGCCGAGCTTGGCTCGCGCACCGGCCTGGCGTTCAAGAGCGCGCCGAACAAGTTTGCCGCGCTGGCCGGCCACGACGCCCTGGTGAGCAGCCATGGCGCCTTCAAGACCCTGGCCGCGGCCCTGATGAAAATCGCCAACGACATCCGCTGGATGGCCTCCGGCCCGCGCTCGGGCCTGGGCGAAATCACCATCCCCGAGAACGAACCGGGCAGTTCCATCATGCCGGGCAAGGTCAATCCGACCCAGTGCGAAGCGATGACGATGCTGTGCTGCCAGGTGTTCGGCAACGACGTCGCGCTGACGATCGGCGCTTCCCAGGGCAACTTCGAGCTGAACGTGTTCAAGCCGATGATCGCCCACAACTTCCTGCAAAGCGCGCGCCTGCTGGCCGATGGCATGCGCTCCTTCGACGAGCACTGCGCGCAGGGCATCGAGCCGAACCGCGCGCGCATCGGCGAATTGATGGAACGCTCGCTGATGCTGGTGACCGCGCTGGCACCGCACATCGGGTATGATCGCGCCGCGCAAATCGCCAAGCACGCCCAGCACACCGGCATCACGCTGCGCGAGGCGGCGCTGCAATCGGGCCATGTCAACGAAGAGCAGTTCAAGCAGTGGATCGTTCCGATCGACATGACGCGGCCGGATCCGGAATGAGGGTTGGGGGCGCAAACCGAACCCAACTGTGCGCCCTACAATTTTTCCAGAGGATAGTATGCAAAAGACAACTTTCGAACTGACATCCGAGTTCGTCGAACTCAACCAGCTGTTGAAACTGGTGGGCTTGTGCGACAGCGGCGGCGCCGGCAAGAACATGGTGGCCAGCGGCGCGGTGTCGGTCGACGGCAAGCAGGAGCTGCGCAAGACCGCGAAAATCCGCACGGGCCAGACCGTGACCGTGGGCGACGTACGTATCTCGGTGCAGTAGGCGGACTGCCGGCCTCTACGGCGCACCTTTGCGCGCAGACAAACGCGACCGGTAGTCCTTGTTTTAATTTTAAGACGTGATCAACCGGCTTTAAGGTGAGAGCGATGAACACTCCGGACGAAAACCCGCAAACGCAGGAAAGGCTGATCGGCGATCTGCGCCTTGTCATTGAAAACGCGGAAGAGCTGCTGAAAAACACCGATCAATACACCAGCGTCCTGTACCAGAACGCGCGCGCCAAGCTGGCCATGGCGCTCAACGCGGCCAACGAAGAGCTCGAACGCTTCGAGGACGCCCAGCTGTGTCGCATGATGGAAGCGACCCGGCTGGCCAACGAGCGCTACGCCGACCTGACCGGCGAAGCACGGATCCTGCGCGCCTTCCATTGAGTCCATCGCGGCGCCCTCCGGCGCCGCGCTCCGCGTTGCACGAGTCCACCTCCTGTTGCGCTGTTTCATTGTCGTTCGCCCTGCTGTTCCCTCCTGATTCCTCATCCGCCCTCCGGCGCCGTACGCGGGCTTTGTCGTGCCCGCCTCGTTCGGTCCTTCCCATCGTCGGTTGTCCTTGCATCTGCCTTGCCGTGGCGGGGGAAGCGCGTGCCCGGACCAGCCGGTGCGCCGCTGCCGACGAACCGCTCCGCGCCCTCGACGGGGCATGCTCATCCGGGATTGCGCTTCTGGCGTGATCGCGCAACTGCTGTCGCGAAGAAGCAAGACCGAGGCGTTTCCGACGTTCTACTCTTATCACTTAACAATTTTTTAATTGTTAAGTAAAAGATAAAACCACAACGACGGAGACCCAGCAATGATCAAACGCCTTCCCCTCGCCCTCGCACTCCCACTGCTGCTGGCGAGCGCAGCCGGTCACGCGGCAGAACCCCTGTTCCTTGAAAACGGCGCCACGCGCAGCGTCACCGGCCAGGCCGCGGCCGCCAACTCGCCCTTCGGCAAGGACAACAAGGTAGGCCGTGCGCGCCTTGGCCTGCACGTCAACCCGGCCGCGCTGGGCGCGGCCGAATTGAGCATGCCGCTGCCGGACGGGCGCCAGTTCACCGCACGCCGCGCCCAGCGCTACGACGCGCGGCGGCGTGGCCGTCTGGGTGGGCAAGCACAATGCCGCGGCACCCGGCACGCCCGAAGCGGCAGCGGAAGAAACCATCCTGGTCGTGCATGAAGGCCGGGTAACGGGCAGTATCCGCCACGAAGGCAAGCTGTATCGCATCCGCAGCGCCGCCGATGGCAGCCATGCGGTGGCCGAGATCGACAGCGCCGCCTTCCCGCGCGACCACGAAGAAAGCGAATATCGCCGGGAGCTGGAGCGCCAGTCCCCGGAGCGCCAGCCGCTGGAACGCCAGCCGCTGGAACGCCAGCCGCTGGAGCGCCAGCTACCGGCCACCACGCTGCCCGGCACGACGGTGACGCCGGCCCTGGCCGGGACGCCGGTCATCCGCGTGCTGGTGAACTACACGCCGGCCGCGAAGAATCGCATTGGCGACATCGTTGGCGAGATCAACCTGGCGGTGGCTGAGACCAACCAGGGCTACGTCAACGCGGGCGTGAATGCACGCGTGGAGCTGGCGCATGTGGCGCCGGTAAGTTACAGCGAGAGCGGCAGCAACAGCACCGATCGTAGCCGCTATGCCGACGTCGACGACCGCGTGATGGACGAAATCCATGCCCAGCGCACTACCTACGCGGCCGATGTGGGCGTGCTCCTGACCGACGGGAACAGCGGCTGCGGCAACGGCACCATCCACGCGTCCAGCACCTCGGCCTTCGTGGCGGTGACCGCCGATTGCGCGGTCGGCAACTACTCGTTTGGCCACGAGCTGGGCCACCTGTTCGGGGCGCGCCACAATCCGGAGGAAGACAGCAGCACGACGCCATATGCGTATGGCCACGGCTACCTGTCGCCGAGTCGCAACTGGCGCACCATCATGGCCTATGACTGCCCGAACGGCTGCCCGCGCATCAACTGGTGGTCCAACCCCAGCAAGACGCGCAACGGCGTGGCGATGGGGACCAGCACCCGTTCGAACAACGCGCGCGTACTCAATGAGCGTGCCGCCACACTCGCAGGCTTCCGGGCCGCGCCGGTGTCTGCAAGCGTCACAGTCAGCAATACGGGCGATTACACGATCCCCGACAACAACACGACCGGCGTGGCCAGCCCGGTAAGCGTCAATACGGCAGGCAGCGCGGGTGCGGTGACGGTCGATGTGCGCATCATCCATCCCTACATCGGCGACCTGGTGATGGACCTGATTGCGCCGGACGGCACGGTGTACAACCTGCACAACCGCAGCGGCAGCGGGACCGACAACATCATCCGCAGCTATTCCTTGTCGCTCGGCTCGAAGGCGCGCCTGGGTACCTGGCGCCTGCGGGTCAGCGACCGCGGGGCACAGGACACCGGCCACATTGAAAGCTGGACCTTCAAGTCGGAGTAAGGTCGCTGCGCAGGAAGACGCCCAGCGCCAGCCACTCGCGCAAGCGTGCGCCCAGGTCGAAAGCCTCGTCCAGTGCGAACGCCGCGTCGAGCGCATCACCCAGGGTGGCACCGGCGGCCAGCGCCGCCAGTGCCCCATGTGCCGCCGCATCGATATCGGTCACGCTGGGGTGCCAGCGCGGGCGCGTCACCAGGACGTAGCCCGGCGTGGCCATTTGCTGCGGAAACGGCGGACCGCCCTCCCCATGCGCTCGCCACAGTGTCCCGACCGCCCAGGGGCTGGAAACGAGGGCGCAGGCCGGATGCAGCGGGAAGCGGCCTGCCTCCAGTGCTGCCGGGTCGGTGGCGGCGAGATCGACGGCGTGCAATACCGGCGCCTCGGGGGCACTGGCGCAGCGGTGCAGCGTCCATTCCAGGCGCGCCATATCCGCCATGTAGGGATAGGCGGCCAGCGGCGCATAGGCTTCAATGAATCGAGCCAGCTGCGCGCCGAAAGCGGCCAGGTCGCCCTCCTGCGACGGGTGCGCGCGGCCATAGGCATGCGCCATAGCCGTGAAGAATGCCGTCCCCACCAGTTCGCGCAGGACCGGATAGCTTGCTGCGAGCGCGCGCTCCCAGCTGGCGTGCAGGTTGCCGCGGTAGACGGCGATGCGCCGCCCAAGTTCGACGGGATTGGCACCAAGCAAGGCCTGCGCCAGTTCGGTTTCGCGCCCGGCGTCGAACAGGGCCGCCCAAAGCTGGCCTGCAGGCCGGCATGAGCGCGCAGTGCAGGCCCGGGCACATACGGCGCGGGTGTCTCTTCGCCTGCCCGCGGCGCCGGCACCAGGAAGGCAGCGCCGATCGCCTCCGCCTTGCCGGCTTCCGCCAGCAGCACTTCCAGCGCCGGCACCTCGCTGTCCCATTCGATCAGGGTAGGCACGCGGCCAAAGCGCGCCAATGCCGCGCGGTACAGGGTCCAGACGGGCGGCGCAACCTGGGCACCGTGATGGTCGACCAGCAGGCCGCCGGCGTCGAGGTGGCCGCCCAGGTGGATTTCGCGTACGGCGTCTTGCGGCAGCGCGGCGATCGCGGCCAGCGCATCCTCGCCGTGATTCTGCTGGTTGACATACAGGTTGTTCACGTCGAGCAGCAGCGCGCAGCCGCTGCGCCGCACCAGCTCGGCCAGGAACTGCGCCTCGCTCATCGTGTCGCCGCGAAAACGGACGTAGCGCGACACGTTTTCCAGCAGCAGCTGGCGCCCCAGCGCATCCTGCACCCGCCCTACCCGCCCGGTCAGCAGCGCCAGCATGGCTTCGTCCAGCGCCAGCGGCAATAAATCGTTCAGGTGGCGTTCGCCCAGCGCGCCCCAGCTCAGGTGTTCGGAGACCGGGGCCGGCTCGACGGCATCGACGAGCGCGCGCACGCGTGCCAGGTGTTCGAGCGAGAAGCCATGCACCGAGCCCAGCCCCAGGCCGACTCCGTGCAGGCTGACGGGATAGTCGCGGCGCAGCGTGCGCAGCACGTGCCAGTCCCAGCCAGCGCGGGCGAGGAAATTTTCGCTATGGACTTCGAGCCAGCCGACCGGCTGGCGCGTGGCGAGAAAGGCGCGGTAGTGCGGCGCGCGCAGGCCGACGCCGACGCCGGCAGCAGCGCCCCCCCTCTACCCGCACCGCTTACTTTGCCTGGACGGGCGGCTGGGTGGATGGCGCGCTGAGCTTGCCGCCCGCCTTTTCGCAGCTGCCCTTCGGCACCATCTTCCACTCGGCCGGATCGTTGTCGACACGTGCCATGCCGGCGCAGCCGTGGGGGCGGTGCCGCAGTCGTTCTGCCCGGTCTTGGCGACACCGTAGCAGCGCTCCTGGTCCGGCTTGCTGCCATACATGGAATCGTCTTGCGCAGCAGCGCCCGTGGACGAGGCGGCGCAGAGCCCGGCAAGGGCGGCGGCGATGGCGGCTTGGCGTTTGTTCATGGAGCGGTTCCTGGCAGGGCGTGGGCGAATGGGCACCCGGCAGGATAACCCGGCCGCCGCGTGGCGGCAACCGGCGGGGACAAGATTACCAGCGCTCAGGCGGTCGTGTTGACGTTCTGGCCCAGATGCGCCGGCAGGTTCTGCGCGGGAGGCGGCGCGATGGTGCCCAGGAGCTGGGTGGCCATCGACTTCTGCATGTCCTGCTGCTTTTTCAGCATGGTCATGGCGACTTCTTCCTTGTTGCCGGTCTCGGCAATAGTGGTGGACAACTTGGCGATGCTGGCGACGTCCATGCGATGCTCCTGGTGAGGGTTATCCCCCATTAACGGCTTGTTTTTCGGAAACTTTAGGATCTGCCGTCATCCAGGATTCGAGCCAGGCCAGGACGCTTGCCGGCGCATTCAGGTCGAGCCATGGGGGCGCATGCAGGCCAGCCTCGTCGGGAGCCTCATCCGAGGCCACCGCCACCACCAGCGGATCGTCGGGATACAGCGGCGGCCGGCCCAGCGCCGGGCGATACACCTCGAGCTTGGGAAGCGCCTCCCATTTATAGCCTTCGACCAGGGTCAGGTCGGCCGGCGCCAGGCGCGCCAGCTGGTCGCCAGCGGCGGCTCGCCCTCCCCGCGCAGTTCGCGCAGGATGGCATAGCGGTAGGGCGAGGCGATCATCACCTCGGCGGCGCCGGCCGCGCGCAGGCGCGCACTGTCCTTGTGCGGCGGCTCCAGCACGATGTCGTGGTGGCTGTGCTTGACGATGTTCACGCGCAGTCCGCGCGCGGCCAGCGCCCCGACCAGAATTCGAGCAGGGTCGTCTTGCCGCTGCCGGACCAGCCGACCACGGCCAGCACCTTGCCACACACCGCTTTCGCGGCCGCAGGGGAATCAGTAGCCGACACGGTAGCGGGTGCCGCGGTAGTTCATCACGGCATACTTCGGCAGCAGGCGTTCCAGCACCAGGCCGGGCGCCACCTCCTCGCCCTCGCGGCGCAGCATCTTGTCGACCAGCAGCAGCCGATCGGCCGGGTTCGGCGAATAGATGTAGCCGCCGAAGCTGACCTTCGGCACCTCACGCTGGATCGCGTCCGGCAGCTGCTGCAAGGTACGCAGGTTCTCCTCGAGCGGCGGCTCGGGCGGACGCGGCGCCGGCGTCTCGGCTACGCGCGCCGGGGCCGGCAAATACACGGCTTCCGGCACGGCGTCGCGCGGCGCAGGCGCCGATGCGGCAGCGGGCTGCCCGGGCGCGCGGCGGGGCGCGGGCGCCGGAGCGGGAGGCGTCGGCGCGGGTGCCGCCGGCATCGGCCTGGCAGGCACCGGCGGGGCCGTGTCGGCGGGCACATCCGGCAAGATCAATGGCGCCTGTGGGGCAGCCGGCGCGTGTGCGACAGCCGGTGCAGGGGCCGGCACCGGCTGCGCAGTCGCTGCGGCCGGGGCCTGTGCCAGCACGGCCGGCTGAGCATCACCGGGTGCCTGCGCGCGCCAGGCCAACACGCCGACCACGCCCGCCACCAGCACGCCCGCTCCCAGCCCCAGCAGTAAGGGCTTGCGGTTTGGCCCCTGGCGCCGGCGTGGCCACCTGCAGCGGTGCCGGGGTGTGGATGTCCGGGGCGTTGCCCAGCTGGCGTTCGGCTTGCGCCTTCTTGAGTGCTTCGAGAATGTACGACATTTAGTGTCCCGTCCCCGCGCCGGCCAGGAGGCGCGGCTCGTTCACGCCGGTCATCTGGTTCAGGCGCATATAGGTGCGCGGACCGGCCACGCCGTCCGCTTTCAGGTTCTGTTGCGACTGGAAGGCGCGCAGCCACTCGCGGGTGCGCGCGTCCAGTGGCCGGCCGGCATCTGGCGCCGCCACCCGGCCGAGCTGGGCCAGGCGCGACGCCAGCCAGTCGACATCCGGTCCTTCGTCGCCCTGCCCCGGTGGTCGCGGAAGGCGCGCGGCATTGTCCAGAAGGTGGTGTATTCGCCGCTGAAACGCGCGACCAGCGCGGCCAGGTCGACGCGCTGGCGCTTGCCGCCGGCTTCCAGCGTGGCGCTGCGCTCGTCCATGCCCACCAGCACGGCGTAGCGCGTGGCCGCGCCCTCGCGCAGCGTGATCACGGCCGGGCGGTCGAGCTGGCGCAGTTCATAGATGCCGCCGCGCCCCGCATGGCAGCGCAGGTCGAGACGGTAGGCCACCTGGCAGGGTTCGCCCGCCGGCAGCGGTGCGCCCCACAGCCGGGCCAGCGCGCGTAGCGCAGCCGCTTCATCAAGCTGTCCGGCCGGCAGCACCGTCGCCGCCGGCGCCGGAGTGACCTTGCCGGTCGCGGACGCGGCCGGCGACACGGGTGCCGCCGCGTGCGGCAACACCTGCCAGGCCGCGGCCGCGCTCAGTGCGGCGCCAGCCAGCAGCCCGCCCGCCACCAGCGGCCAGCGCGCCCTGCGTGGCGGCGGTGGTGCCCCCTCGCCCGCGAACACTTCGGCGGCAGCCGTGAGCACGATCTTGCGCGTCACCTCGCGGCTGTTTTCCACATAGGCGCCCAGCAGCGCGCGATCGCACAGCAGGTTGATGCGGCGCGGCACGCCGTGGCTAATGCGGTGCACCAGTGCCACGCTCGCCGGCGGAAACACCGGGGCGCCGACGAAACCGGCCACCGCCATGCGGTGCGCGATATAGGCACCGGTTTCGGGCTCGGACAGCGGCCCCAGGTGGTAGCGGGCGATGACGCGCTGGGCCAATTGTTCCAACTCGGGACGCGCCAGCATCGTGCGCAGTTCCGGCTGGCCGATCAGGATGATCTGCAGCAGCTTGCGCTCGCTCGTTTCCAGGTTCGTCAGCAGGCGCAATTGTTCGAGCACGTCCGGCGCCAGGTTCTGCGCCTCGTCGATAACGAGTACGTTGTTGCGGCCCTGGGCGTGCGCTTCGAGCAGGTACAGGTTGATGGCGTCGACATAGCCCTTGACCCCGCCCTGCCCACCAGGTGCCGCGATGCGGAACTCCTCGCAGACCGACTGCAGCAGTTCGGCGACGGTGAGCTTCGGGTTGAAGATATAGGCAAGCCGGCAATTGTCGGGAATCTGCTCGATGAAGCAGCGGCAGACCGTCGTCTTGCCGGCGCCGATCTCGCCCGTCAGCAGCACGAACCCGCCGCCACTACCTATGCCGTACAGCAAGTGGGCCAGCGCCTCGCGGTGGCGCTCGCTCATGAACAGGTAGCGCGGGTCGGGCGCGATCGAGAACGGAGCCTGCTTCAGGCTGAAGTAATGGGTGTACATGAGGAGTCGACGAACTAGCGGCCTGGCGGCAGAGGTTTATACCTCGCGCAGTATATTTTGGATTTGCCGTTCTGATAAGCGATGACGCTGCCCGGATTGGAAATCCTCAAGGGCGCGGCCGAACCGTCCCGGGCCTTGTGATGCAGTCCGGCACTGACCCGGATCGCTTCTTCCAGCTCTTCCGGCCTGGCATCGACGACGGCGCCGACAAACACCATGGCGCTGGTATCGTCGCTGACCATCACCTCCAGGACCGGCTTGCCCCACAGGCTGGCATCAAGCTTGAACCAGAAGGCGCCGCCCTCGTGCTTGTAGGCCGGGCCGAAGGCGGTGGTCAGGTACTGATGGAAATAGGCATTCTCGAGATGGCTGCGGCACAGCAAGGCGCTGCCGATGACGGTGCCGAAGGTAGAGGGCGCCGCCGCCGCGCTCGAGCAGGCCAGCGCCAGCACGATGCCGGCCGCAAGCCGCGGGCGCATTGCCCGGCTGAATGCACCGGCGGCAAGGCAGGTCACAACTTGGACAGCCAGTCGCGATTGGCGGCGATCTTCGCCTTCGTGGAAGCAGGCAGCGCCTCGTAGCAGCCGGGATGCTGCTTGAGCGCGTGCTCGCGTACCTCCTTCTCGAGGCCGTTCACGATAAATACATAGACGATGGCACCTTCGCTGTTCCTGCGCGTGCCCATGTAACGAATCACTCTGTTCTCCTTGCGCGAGTGCGCATTATGACAGTTCCCGGCGCCCCATGGCAGCGCTGGCTCCCGCCACAGTGCGTCTCTGCTCAGGAAGCGCGCGTCCGGACGGGCTGCCAGGCCTTGCTGTTGTGCTCGAGCCACGCCGCGATCAAGTCCCTGTTGTCGTGCTGCCAGGGGTGGAAGCGCGGCGACAGGTAGGCCAGCGCCGGCCGCACGATGTGCCGCGCCAGCCCGTTGCGCCCGAACCAGAAGCGCAGCGCCCCCGTCCAGGTACGGGCCTTGAACAGGTGGCCATCGTTGCGCAGGTTGTGCAGCGTCTGCATGAAGGCGTCGATCGCGAAGATCGCGCTCGCATGCAGGTACCACAACACCCGGCGCCGGTAGCCGCCGCCCGCCGCGACATAGGCGTCGAACGCGACGCCCTTGTGCTCGAGCTCCTCCACCGCATGCCAGGACCAGACCGTGCGCATCTGCGGCTCGGCCCCCTGCAGCCACTCGGGGTAGCGCAGCGCGCCGTCGGCCAGCATCGCCGTGTAGTGCTCGAGCGCGCAGGTAATGGCCAGCCTGTTCAGCACTCCCAGCTTATCCACACGGCGCATGCGTTTCTTGAGCTTTTCTTCGCGCGTATAGGGCAGGCCCTGGCGTTCGAGCTCGCGGTTGTACTGCACGTGCTGATGGCGGTGAGTCGCTTCCTGGCCGACGAAATCCTTCACCTGGGCGCGCAGCACCGGATCGCGCAGGCATGCCTCGGGCACGTCGCGCACCGCATCGATGAACAATTGTTCCCCCAGGGGAAAGGTCATCGACAGCGCATTGAACAGCTGGGTGCGGTAGGCATCGCCTCCATTCCAGTGGCGGCCGAAGCCCTGCGACAGGTCGACGTCGATCTTGCGGACAGTTAAATCAAGCATGGCAGCTCCTTCGTGCACCGGGGCATGGGCGGAGAACCCGCGCCGTTCATCGCCCTCTTCGACGGTTGATACCGCTATTTTGCACGTCTATCGGTTGGGCTGCGCGTAGCGGCCATGTTTCCCTTAATGTCGACGCTACCGACACCACAAAAACAACGAGGACACCCCGTGACTACCCAACACAAGCACATCGCCGTCGCCGCCTTCCTGCTCTGCGCCGGATTTGCCGGCATGCACAGCGTCACCGCCGAGGAACGGCGCCCTGCCGTCACTACCCAACAACGCCCGGTTGCCGCCTTCGACGCCATCGAAGTCTCCGGCCCCTTCCGCGTCGTCGTCAGCGAAGGCGCGCCGCGCCTGGACCTGCTTGGGGACGCCAAGCAACTGGCCGAGATCGAAAGCGAAGTCCGCGGCGGCACCCTGGTCGTGCGCCAGCGTTCGCGCTGGGGTATCCACTTCGGCAAGGACAACCGGCCGGAAGTCGTCGTGCGCATTGCCGCATCGGGGCTCAAGAAACTGGTCAACAACGGCAGCGGCGACGTCGAAGTCGACGCAATCAAGGGCGAGCGCTTCGTCCTCGCCGCGCAAGGTCCTGGCGATGTGCGCGCCCGGGGCGCCGTGCGCGTGCTGGAAGTGAACGGCAGCGGCAGTGGCGAGCTCGACCTGCGCGGCGTGCAGGCGGCCAATGTGGCGCTGACCATGTCCGGCCCCGGCGACGTGCGCCTGGGCAGTGTCGGCAACGACCTGAATGCGCGTGTGAGCGGCTCGGGCGACCTCGAAGCGGACGACGTGCGCGTAGTGCGCGCCGTCGCCCGGTCAGCGGCCCCGGCGGCGTGCACCTGCGCGGCAGCGCGCGCGAACTGCGGGTCGAGCTCACCGGCTCCGGCGACTTCGACGGTTGCAGCCTGCAGGTGGAAAAGTCACGAGCCGCCAGCAGGGTCCCGGCAACGCCTGCGTGAGCGGCAACATTACTGCGTTCGAAGCGGACGTGAACGGCTCCGGCGACCTGGAAGCACGCGGCCTGGCGGCGGCGCGCGCCACCCTGCGCATGGGCGGCCCCGGCAACGCCAAGCTGAGCGGCAAAGTCGACGAGCTGCGCGCCGACCTCGACGGCTCGGGCGAACTGGAAGCCGACCACCTGACGGTGCGCAATGCCTTCATCGACAGCAGCGGTCCCGGTGACGTCACGCTTGACAAGGTGCAGGACACCCGGAAGCCTCGCTGCACGGCTCGGGCGACCTGTCGGCTGCCGTCGAAGGCAAGCGCGTCGCGCTGAAGATGAGCGGCCCCGGCAAGGTTCGCTCGAAGGTCAGGTCGAGCGCATCAGCGCCGACCTGAGCGGCTCGGGCAGCCTGGAAGCGCGCCGCCTGACGGTGCGCCAGAGCGACGTCAACGTGCGCGGACCGGGCAGCGCCAGGGTCAACCCGGTGCGCAAGGAGAGCGGGCGGGCGGAAGTGGTGGCGGTCGAGCGCAGCGGGCGCTTACTGGTGGAGTAAAGTAACTGAAGCGCGCTGCGTGGCGACGAGTCCGGCGGGTGCCCGACAGCCGCCGCCGGGCCCGTCTTTGAGGGCAGGTCCGCCATGCCTGCTCACAACTGCTTACAAACCGCGCTAACCCAATATTGAAAAGGCGCTAAGCTCTACCTTCCACCGCAATTGGAAGTCGTAGCACATCATGAAAACGCAATTGCTTGAAGACATAGGCCAAAGCGCAGCACTCCCCCTCCCGCCGACGAACACAGCGGGCAATGCGAAACGGAAGGCAGAGGTGGCGAAGGTGCCGCTGCCGAGGAAAGCGGCGTCCGCCGAGCCCCGTTCTACGCATGGCGTATGGCGGGAGCGCGCCGCAGCCGACCCGCCCATTGCCGTGGCGGAACTACCAGATTCTCAGCCGGATCCTCTGGCCTTGGAAAGCGTCTTCGAGGAAATTGCTGCCCTCGAGGCGCAGTACGTGCAACCTGGTTTGCCCCCCGCGCCTGTCGCTGCGCCCGTCGAGCCCACGGTGCCGGCCGCGCACCTCCCGCTTCTCGCGCCTGAGCACGACCTGTCCACTTCCCCGGAGGAACCCCTTCAGCAGCCGAGGACTGCCCCAGCCGGGCCAACGCTTGCGCAGTATGCGACGCAGCAGGCGGCCGCGCCGCAGGATTCATTGTTCGAGCCGGCGCTGGCTCCTCCCCCGACGCAGCAGGCGGCCGCGCCGCAAGACCCCCTGTTCGACTTCACCCCGCCACCGCCGGCGCCACAGGCTACTGAACCGTTCACGCGCCCCCGAAGCGGGCCCGCGTGGTTCAAGCCGCGCTACGTGCTGTGGGGCGCATGCGTGCTCGCCGTGGCAGCCATTGCCCGGGGTGGTCGCTGGCTATACCGGGAGCAACACGATGCGGGCGCGCTCGCGCTTGTCGCCACCGCAGCAAAAGCAGAGCGACCGGCGGTTCAAGCCGGCACGCAAGGCGCGAGTCAAGCGAAGCCGGTCAAGCCAGCTGCTGCCGGCGACGCGCCTGTGCCGCCTGCGGAGACCGAGACCCGTCCTGTATCCGGGGTACCGCCCCTCGTCATGCTGGAAGCGGATCCGCCTGCCGCTGCCGAGGCGGTGGAACGCCCGGCATCCGAAGCGGCTGAAGGGAGGCCGCAAGCCTCGCCCGCGCCCGAGCCCGTCGTGGAACGCGCGCCCTCCGCGCCTGTATCGAAGCCGCCGAGCCGGACCGTGCGCAAGCAGTCTGCCAGCGCCAGCAAGCCTGTGACGAAAAAGGAGCCGGCCCGTCCCGTCCGTCAGGTCGCACGTGCATCCGCGGTTCGCGCGGAAAAACCGACGGCGCCCGATACCTCGATGACGGCAACGCTGAAGGCGTGCCGGGAACATGGCTATCACGCGGCGCAGTGTATCAAGCAGGGGTGCAGCGTGACGGAATACGGGTTTGTCTGCCGCGGGCGGTAAGGGGCACCCGTCGTCCGCTTTTTATGAATGCAGGGTCAAGTTGAAATAGCTGCGATTTCATCAACATCCAAAGCCTGAGTGCAGGCCCGCACTGCCTACACAACCGCGTAACAGGACCTGGACTGTCGCTTCGCGCAAATTCTTACCCAGCCGTGAAGACGGTTTGGCTGGCTATGAGAGATGCTCCGCAACTTGTCTTGTGCCCATCGTAAGCCACTTGGACGCCCTCGACGAGGTGGGTGGGATTTCCTTCAGCAATTGTGCACCCGTCATGTCCTTTCATTGGACATGTACATACGTCGCCTACGCAAGCAACAGGGATGCCGCCGATCGTATAGTGCCTGGCTGCGACCTTGACGACCTTGCCTCCATGGCTGGTCGTGTCGCCAAGGCGGATAACATTGGGCATGGTGAGTTTGATCCCTTGCTCTAAGTAGTCGGGCCGTGGCCGCGCTAGCGTCACGGGCACGAGCGTGTCAGCTTTGCTCAGGTGGCTGCATCGTCGGAATCCGATGCCGTTGGCGCCTGGCGGGGCAGCCCACTGCCATCGGTCGCCGACTTCCCGACTGCAGCCGCATCGTAGGCGACCAGCTTCCAGACCGTCGAAACGCGATGCAGAGGCAAATCGCCGCTGAGCTTCTGCCACAGATTCGGCGTGCCGCGCACGATGGCCTTGGGCATCAGGTCACCTTGGTTGAGGAATTGGCGCTGGTCGTCCTCGATCTGGCCGGATGCATCGCATTGCCAATATCCTGTTTGCGGACAACGACGGCCCGTCGCAGCAAGTTCTCCCAGCGCTACCTGATGTTTTACGGTCACAGTGCCGGCCTGGCCCGTAGCTGACGTTGGCCGCAGCCGGATGCTTTTCGTAATGTTGTCCCACAGTTCAAGCACTGCCTCGTCTGAGAGACTGGAATTGACTGGTTCACCCGGCCGGCCTATGCCTGTTTCAAGCTCCAGCGACAACTGAGGTGCCAGTACATCCCGCGCTTTTCCCGGTGAAAACCACATGAGCGCGTGCGCACTCGTCCCATTGTCCTCCTTGTACTTGTTGGCCGTTTCATCACCTTCGATGCCATTGAGAGCACGGTGTTGCCGCCGCAAGTTCTTGATTCGGTTCGGATATAGTCTCTTGATACGGCTTCTCGCGTCACGCGCCAGCAACGATTCCTCGACCCGGTCGTCATTGACTAACATGTGGAGTCTTATTGCAATGTCGGGGTGGCCCTTCAAGGACGCGAACATCGCGATCGATTCATTATCGTCTGGCGAAATGGGGTCGTGAATCAGACCATTCTCCATGCAAAACCCGGGCTGCGGTGGAATCGAATCGGAATTGCGCGCCTCAGTTTTTCGTACTAAGTTCAGTACATTATTCTCGTTCTTCGGCGATGCCAGATGCTCCGCTCTGTAATAAAACAAAAGATTGTCATATAGGCCGAATGCTTCGAGGGAAATCCCCTCCTCCGCACCAGAAATCCTCTTCCCTAACTCAAACCAAGTCACGGGCTTTTCTCGTGCGTAATGCATAATTACCGCCTTGAAGTTCAGGGCATCGACATTGTTCTTTTTTTCCAAACTTGGCTGGTCATACTCATTCTTTTGCAGGCTCAGCTCCTGCTCGCGCAGCTCGATCTCGCTCTTCATTTTTGCATCGGTATATCCAGGTTCCACATTGATGTTTACCCCAGCTATTCGCGCAGGCGCAAATTTCACAATGGATTCCTCTGGCAAATCGATGATAAACCTGCCTACGCATACTGACTTCATTTTATGTGTCATATTTTGCGCCACGCTTCTTCCTCCAATCTCCGGCCCAGGTAAGTGGTCACAAGCTCGATCAATCACCGCTATCGCGACGGCGACTGCAGTCGCAGCCGTTATCGCGTATTTTTTTGAGCTTTTCAATTATTTTGCCTCCTGCACTATTCGAGCTATCAGGTTGAAAGTAAGACTTATCATGTGTTCGTCCTTATAGCTACCCTGATGAGAAAAGCCCGTTGTGCGGAACACGCGCTTGACCCTGCCGCGCGGTCCGTCGCCTGATTGATGCGATACAGTACCGTCGCCCGGGGCGTCTTGCGCTCCTGGCATGAAGAAATAGCTGCTTCCCGCGCCAACGAAATTCTCGGGCATAATCATGGTTTTTCCACCGTTGAAATTGGTTCCCCGGCCCTGCCCGACGATGAGCAGCGAACGTACTTGCTGGTTCAATGCACCCTGATCGTCTGTTATCCAGCGAAATACGCCGAACGAAAGCTGCTCCGGGTCGGCACCGTAATAGGCATACGAATTTGGATGATAATAGCTATCAAGCACCTGGGTATGAAACTTTTCGGCCTGGCCGACCGCGCGTATTACAGCACGTTTCGCTTCGCCGGTCTTTGGATCATATTTACGAGCAGGATCAACTAGATCCAGATCGATTACGCGGTACCACGTTGAGAACTCACGATATAGGTCGTAAACATTTTGATAGAAAAGCGGGCAAACGTCCTCGATACTGCCATCCCTCTTTCTCACTGAAGCCATCAACCACGGTTGCGGGTAAAGGTGATTGGGGAGAAGTTCCAGCGCACCACAGGCCATGGCCATTGTGGGAGTCGTTTTTTCGGTAGTATCACCGGCAATCTGAGAAAATTTCTCCATTTCGAAGTTACCTTTGATCGTCGCCGATGGAGAGCTCTTTTCGGTGCCGCATGCCATACGCCGGTAGGCCAAGGGAGCACCCAGTGCAGGCATGACGCCGTGCGATATCCCAACAATCCTGTCAGGGATTTGCTTGGCGCATGCCCGAGCTACCAGTCCGCCCATTGAATGCGTCACCAGAATGACCTGCTTACAGTCGAATTTACGCTTGATCCAAAGGTCGATAATTTCCAGCACACGGGTTTTCAGGCGTATGCCCGACAGTTCATTTGACTGCGTCCAGTTATAGCCACAGGCATAGACAGGGTATTGGTACTGCGCGAATTTTTCCAGATTCCCTACGGTGAGTTTGGACATGTCAGCAGCATTCCATTTTTCATGGTCGTATTCCATGATCGACTCCCAGTGCGAGTTGGGTTGCCGGTTTCTCAAAATCAAAGACGCTTCGAACGTGCTGTTCAGTTTGCTTTGCAGCTCGCACAGCAATGGTCCATAGCTGGACCAGTGAACTTCTCCCCACCATCTGTTGCGCAGCTGTTCGACGGTCATGCCTTCCATCTCACCAGATGGCTCAATCAGTCCCGTATTGTCGACTTCAAGTGTGTCACCATCGAGTATCTGTTGACGAACGGCCGGGCCACGCCCATCCCACATTTTCGCTTCGCGCAAACCTTCGCGGACTCCGTTTGGAGGGCGCCAAGCCGGATTCCCGACCGACAATTCAGTGTTTTGGGCTTGTTTTTTGTTTGTTGTTGCCCGCAAATTACTCCCCATAATTCCTGGCACGAGAATCACTGGAATGACTTTGTTAGAAGGAATCGCAATCGCACCGCGTGTTTTCACAGACTGCGGTGTGAGGATGCTTTTGCCCTCCAGTTTGCCGTCGGCGTTGACAATGGGATCAGGGAGTCGTCGGATCGGTTCAGCCATGGCGTCCGCTTAAGAAGTTGTCAGGCATTGTCGGAATGCGGGTCGATAATGATCCGCACCTCTCCCATCGCTACGGAATGCATCAGTTCTGTACGTCCTTCCGCATCGGTTTTCCCGGTGATTTCCTGGCCATCATCAAGAATTGCACGGTAAGCCCGATCCTTGACAGGCAGGCCCGATTGCTGGTCGAACAAGATGATGCGTTCGTCGGTCTTGATGTCGCTGGCTGGGAGATTTAAGGAGGCCACATTTCCGCCCCCACCGGTGAGGTGGGCAAACTTGGCAGACTTGATGGTGTGATTGCCGCTGCACTGCTGCACGATCTCATTGCCACCGATATCGACTTGCGCCCCTTGTGCAATGAAGCGCAGCTTCGGCGCTTGCAGCACGATTTCGTCTGCCGCGCTCAGCACGATGCGCTTGGCGGACGTCAGTTCCATATCGTCCTTATGGGTCTGCAGTTCCAGCTTGCCGGACGCCGCGATCAGTTTCAGGCCAAGCTTGTGCGCGAACAGGCTGATACTCTCGGCTGCGCGAACGAGGAAGGTTTTGCCGGCGCTGACATGGGTTGTACCCACACTGATAAGGTCGATCTGGGTTTGGGCGCCGAGCAGAACATTGTCCTGGCTGCCGATCGCTACCCCTGCCGGTGCGCTAACGGCAACGACCGCAGCCTGTCCTTCACTGGCATCGGGACTCACGTTCGTTCCGTTTTCCCACGCCTTGAGCCGCTTGACCAGGTCCCCCAATTGTGCAGCCGGTGTCGAATCGGCGTGGTGAGTCTGTGCCAGCTCCGATAGCTGCTGCTGAACGCTTTGCAGTACCTCGGCCAATCCAAGCAAGGATTCCCGCTGCAACAACGCCCCTTGCGCCCCGCGCTGGGCCTCCGCACTGATGAACACGCCGGATTTTCCGCGCACCGACACTGCGCCGTCCGAGCGTAGTTCGGCGCCTTCCCCGCGGGCGCCGCCCTGCCCGTTCTGGCGCGGCCGTGTCAGCCACCCCAGATTGAGCTGGCTGTGGCCATGTTCGCTTGCAAGCTGGGTGCTGATCTGGCCCGGGGTATCGTCGAACTGGAGCTGGTTGTAGCGTATGCCTTTTACTTCCTTGCTCTTGATACCTGCCAGGAAGCGGTTGCCGGGCAGTTCGCCTGTGTGACTGAATGCCGGCGGCAAAGGTTTTCCATACAGACTACCGACGACGACAGGTTTATCTGGATCGCCGCCGAGGAAGTCGACCAGCACCTCATTGCCAACCCGTGGCAGATGCATGCTGCCCCACTTGTCGCTGGCCCAGAAACTGGCTACGCGTATCCATGCAGAGTCGGTATCGGTGTTCGATGCGCCGGGTCCCGATGCGTGATCCTGTTCGCGGGTTCCTGGAAAGCGCAGCTTCACCCGGCCCAGTGCGTCGCAATACACTTCTTCTCCGGGTGGGCCGACGACAATGGCAGTTTGTAATGTCACACGAGGAAGGTCAGTGCGGGGGTCGAAGGCTGGGACAATTGGAATGCCGCGCCGCACACAGGCAAAGCGATTCGTGTAACGCATATCGCGCTCTACGCTTGCAGCATGAAGTTCCGCCGCTATACCATCTCCCTGCCAGCCATTCACGGAAAACAGGCGCTGAACGCGCTCGTCCACCGTCTTCGGCAGATTATTCTCTGCGCTCACCCACAACTGGGTCAGGACGAATTCACGCTGGTCGTCGTTATGCATGTCGATTTCCGGATGTCCATCGAGCCGGAACCACTGGCCAACGCAGAGGTCTCGCACCCCGCCTTCGCCGCGAAAGCACTTCGACGCGTATTCGTGCCGCCTGATGCGCAGTTCGCCCAAGCGCTGATAATCGGCGGCGTCGTGTCCTGCATGCGGCGGATCGACCACATAGTCATCAAGACTGAAAGCAAACTGGGTTCCGGCCTCACCTTGCTGCATGACGGTGGGTAGATGAACCGACATCATGCCACCGCTGCGATAATCCCAGCTCTGCCGCGTGGCACTGCCACTCCGGAGCGTCCGCAGCGCACTCCAGTTGTAGATTGCGTCCGCTGCCTGGGTAGCCCGGTCGTTATTGAAACGTACGGCACCAGCTGCATTCTGGACAAGCGAATACGACGAATCGAACAGGACGAGCGTATGAGCAGGTGTGCTGCTACTGCCATCGTTGCTGGCCTGTCCAGGCCTGATGAACCACGAAATACCCCGCCGCTTCCAGAGCCGGCGCAGGAATGCAGCGTCCGATTCGTTGTGCTGCATCGTGAATTCACGCGTGGGGTACGTGTCGCGTACGCCGGACATATCAATGTCGAAAGCTTTTGCCAGGATGGGATTCGTGTTTTTCCATTCGCGAAGCATGGCTGCTGACAGGTCGACTTCATTCAGGTTACGGAATACTCTGGTATTCACGCGCTGCTCCATCAGGGCCAACGCATCGCGCACGAACAGCTGGTAGGTCGCAAGTCCACCGTCGGCCTGCCCCGCCATCGCTTCCGCGACAATGCCGCAAACAGAACGCATCTCTCCTCGGTCGGTAACGAACTGCACTTCGACCGGAACCGCGATGAAGTCCTTGAGTGGCAAGGCAGGATCCAGCGATACACAGTACAAACGGTATTCCAGTCCGCCGCACATGGTTTCCTGTCCGCTGACCTGCTTCACTAGCAAAACGTCATCAACAATGCCCTGGCGACCTGACATGCGCAGTCGAATGGCACGATTCGCTTCGCTCAATCCACCAAACAGGCTAACCAGCTCTTTTGGCAACAACCCGCTACGGGACTCAGGAATGGGGAATGGTTTCATTTAGTTAAGTTCGTGCAAGGCACCTGGTCTCATTTCATGAGGTTTCACAAAACCGATGGGTTCTTAACGAAAATTAATGAAATAGTTCAAACAGGACATTGCGCAGCATCAAGGCACGAATGGTTTTGCCTCTCGTACTGCATGACGGCGAACCGGCACACGACTTCGTTCAGCAAAAAGCAACATCCCTGCCCGATTCACATAAATGAAGCTGCTCATTGAGCTAGCCAAGGCGAATCGGCAGCGGCACGAAACCATACCACTTCTACCCAAAAACAATACCACTTAAATACCTGTTGACAGACCCAGGCAGCCTGCCTATAGTGCCCTGACCCCTTTTCCAGCTTGCGGCAGCCTCTCCAGGCGCCCCTCAACCATGATCGAATACCTCATCGGCGTCGATGGCGGCGGCACCGGCACCCGCGTACGTCTCGCCAGCGCCAACGGCGTCGAACTGGCGCAGGCCAGTGCCGGCCCTTCCGGTCTCTCGCACGGCATCCAGAACGCCTGGACCACCATCATGCAAGCCATCGGCGAAGCCTGCGCGGTGGCCGATATCGGTTCCCCTCCCCTGTCCTCGATGGCGATTGGCCTGGGCCTGGCCGGGGTGCACAACAAGGAATGGGCCGCGCAGTTCGTGGCAAGCGATCCCGGTTTCGCCGCCCTGGTGCTGGGCACCGACGGCTTCAGCACCCTGATGGGCGCCCATGGCGGAGAACCAGGCGCGATCGTCGCGATCGGCACGGGCAGCGTCGGCGAAGCGATGCTGGAAGACGGCAGCAAGGTGGAAGTCGGCGGCTGGGGTTTCCCGGCCGGGGACGAAGCCAGCGGCGCATGGATGGGGCTGCGCGCGCTGAACCATATCGAACAGGTGATCGATGGCCGCGTCGCAGGCGGCGCGTTTGCGCGCGAGGTCATCGAAGCCTGCGGCGGCAGCCGCGATGCCGTCCAGGTCTGGCTCGGGCGCGCCAACCAGACGGCCTATGCGAGCCTGGCGCGCTTCGTGATCCTGCATGGCGACACCGATCCGGTGGCCCGTGCCATCCTCGAACACGCGGGCCGCGAAGTGGCCAGCATCGCCCATGCGCTCGACCCGTCCGCGCGCCTGCCGCTGGCCCTGTGCGGCGGCCTGGGCGAAGTGCTGCTGGCCTGGCTGCCGCCAGAGACCCGTGCACGCTGCCTAGCGCCGCAGGGCGACTCGGCGCAAGGCGCGCTGCGCATGATCGAACGTCACCTGAAGAAGGCCGCACCATGAAAGGCAACATCCTCACGCCGGACGGCTGGATCCACGGCGAACTGCGCTACGGCGCCATCATCGAGGCCATCGCCGGCAGCCCGGCCGACCCTGACGGGAATAACGACGACTACATCCTGCCCGGCTTCATCGACGTCCACGTGCACGGCGGCGGCGGACGCGACATGATGGAAGGCGGCGACGCGCCGCACGTCATCGCCGCCCTGCACGCGAAACACGGTACCACCAGCCTGCTGGCCACGACGATGACGGCGCCGCCGGAAGACATCGAACGCGCGCTGGATGCGATCGGCGCGGCCATCGAAGAGCGTGGCAAGGGCGAAGCGCGCATCCTCGGCGTGCACCGGAAGGCCCCTACATCAATGCCGCCAAACTGGGCGCCCAGCCGCCGTTTGCAAAGGAAGCGACCCTGCGCGAGGTGGAAGACTACGCCCGTCGCGCGCCGCTGCGCGTGATCACGGTGGCGCCCGAGATCCACGGCCACCTCGAGCTCGTGCGCCTGCTTGCCGACAAGGGCATGCGCGTGCAGATCGGCCATACCAGCGGCTCGTATGAAGACGGCGTCGCCGCGCTCGAACACGGCGCGGCCGGCTTTACCCACCTGTTCAACGCGATGCCGGGCCTGCACCACCGCGAGCCGGGCATGGTGGGTGCGGCGCTGGCACACGCGCAGTACGCGGAGATCATCCCGACCTGCTGCACGTCCATCCGGGCGCAATCAAGGTGGCGCTGCGCGCGATTCCGCACCTGTTCTGCGTGACCGATTCGACGGCCGCTTCCGGCATGCCCGATGGCGAATACATGCTGGGGCGCCAGGTCGTCCACAAGTGCATGGGTGGCGTGCGCCTGGCTGACGGCACGCTGACCGGCTCCACGCTCACGATGGACGGCGCCCTGCGCAACCCGGTGAAGATCGGCCTGCCGCTGGCGGAAGCGTCGCGGCGCGTGTCGACCAATGCCGCCGATTACTGGGCGAACCGCTGCGCGGACGCCTGGCGCCGGGCTGCCATGCCGACTTCGTGGTGCTCGGCCGCGACCTGAACATCAAAGCCGTCCATATCGAAGGAGCAGCCGTATGAATTCCAGCAAAAGCGCGACCGACAGCGCACCCGCCACCTCGCTGATGCTGCAGGAGGCCATGTCCGCCGGCGACTGCGTCGCGCTGCAACTGAGCCAGGACACCGAACGCTACGCCGAACTCGGGCGCACGCTCAGGTCGACGAATTTCCACAGCGCGGTGACGGTGGCGCGCGGCAGCTCGGACCATGCGTCAAGCTATGTCGCCTACCTGATCATGTCGCGCCTCGGACGCCTCGTCACCTCGCTGCCGATGTCGCTCGTCACGCTGTACAAATCGCCCCTGGTCACGCGCGACACGCTGGCGATTGCCATTTCGCAGTCGGGCCAGAGCCCGGACGTGGTGGAACCGATCCAGTACTTCCGCGCCGGCGGCGCCACCACGGTGGCCCTGGTGAACGACGACAGCTCGCCGCTGGCGCAGAGCGCCGCCTGGACCATGCCGCTGCATGCCGGGAAGGAGCAGAGCGTGGCCGCCACCAAGAGTTTCATCACGAGTCTCGTCGCCGGTGCGCGCCTGGTGGCCGAGTGGCAGGACGACGCGGAACTGAAAGCCGGCGTTGCCGCCCTGCCCGAGGCCTTGCGCGCGGCGAGCCAGGCCGACTGGTCGGCGGCCATCGACGTGCTGGCGCCAGCGCGCAACATCATGGTGGTGGGTCGCGGCATCAGCTTCCCCATCGCCCTGGAGGCGGCCCTGAAATTCAAGGAAACCTCGGCCCTGCAGGCGGAAGCGTTTTCCGGCGCCGAGATCAAGCACGGCCCGATGGCGCTGATCGAGGAAGGCTATCCGCTGCTGATCTTCGCCACTCGCGGCCCGGCCCAGGCGGGTCTGCTGACCCTCGCTGCCGAGATGCGCGGACGCGGCGCGCGTGCTGCTGGCCGCGCCGGACGACGTGCCTGAGCGCGACCTGACCCTGCCGGTGGCCGCCACGCCCGACCTCGACCCGATCGTCGCGATCCAGGCCTTTTATGTGATGGCGGCGCAGCTGTCGAAAGCGCGCGGGCTCGATCCGGACCGGCCGCGTCACCTGAGCAAAGTCACCAAGACCAATTGAACTGAAGACGCGCATGGAAGAACTGAACCAACTCGCCGGCCAGCTGATCATGGTGCGCCTGTTCGGCACCGAACTGGACGAGGACACCGCCGCCTTCATGGCGCAAAACCGGGTGCGCGGCGCCTGCCTGTTCCGCCAGAACATGGTCGATACCAGCCAGCTGACCCGTTTCACCGGCGCCCTGCGCGCCGTGATGGGACCGCAAGCCCTGATTGCGCTCGACCAGGAAGGCGGCGCCGTCGTGCGTTCGACCTGGGTGCCGGCGCCGCCCTCGGCGATGGCGCTTGGGGCCGCCAACGACCCGGACCTCGCGCGCGAAGTCGGCGCGGCGGGTGGCGCGCGGTGCGCTCGCTCGGCTTCAACTGGAACTTCGCGCCGGTGCTGGACCTGAACAACAACCCGCACAACCCGGTGATCGCCGAGCGCTCCTTCGGTGCCGACGCGGAAACCGCGACCCGCATCGCGCTGGCCTGGATGGACGGCAGCGAGGCCGAGGGCGTGGCCTGCTGCGTCAAGCACTTCCCCGGCCACGGCGACACCCACATCGACTCGCACCGCGCGCTGCCCACCGTCGACAAGCCGCTCGAAGAACTCGAACGCTTCGAATTCGCCCCCTTCCGCATGGCCGCGCAGCGCGAAAAACCGGCGCCGGCAATGATGACCGCCCACATCGTCTACCCGGCGCTCGACGCCGAGTACCCGGCGACGATGTCGCAGCCCATCCTCACCGGCATCCTGCGGGACGGCTGGGGCTACGAGGGCGTGATCATCACCGACGGCATGGACATGCATGCGATCGCGCACCGCTACGGCGCCGGCCAGGCCGCCGTGCGCGCGCTGGTGACCGGCGCCGACATGGTGATGGCGATCGGCTCGCGCGAGACGCAGGAAGAGACGGTCGCGGCGATTGCCGCCGCGATCGCCTCTGGCGAACTGCCGATGGCGCAGGTCCAGCAGAAGCTGGCACGCCTGGGCGCGCTCGCGGCGGCCCATCCTGCAGGTGCAACCACGGGCACGAGCGCCGGCGTCGCTGCCGGCACGGGCGCCCTTGCGGCCGAGCCCGATGCGCCGCCCGGCGCCGACGAGGCCCCGGTCTACAGCACCGATGCCGCCGACCGCGCCCTGATGGCGCGGGCATGGCGCCGCGCCCTGAGCGCACGCGGGCAAGTCGTGCGTCCGCCGGCGGGCAGCAGGCTGCGCCTGGTGGCGCGCCAGGACGTGGTCAGCGACGGCGTCTCGGAAGCCGGCGTGCCTGCTGCGCAGATCGCCGCGTCCCTCGGCCAGCTCTACGACGTCGAGCTGGTGACGTTTGCCGATGCGGAAAGCTTCGACTGGGCCGCCCTGCCCCAGGACGGCCGCTTCACGGTGCTGGCCTCGACCTCGCGCCGCCGCTACGGCCCGCACGCGAAAGCGACCTGGCGCCCTGACCTGCACCTGGCCCTGTGGAACCCCTACCAGGCACTCGACTTCGACGCGCCGGCCCTGATGACCTATGGCTTCGCGGCACCGGCGCTAGCCGCCGTCAACGCCTGGCTGGCGGGCGAGATTGAGGCCGAGGGACGTTGCCCGGTTCCCGGTTTCTGAGGCCGCGCGCCCACGACAAGTTACCTGCCGTCAAGGCAGGTAACGCAATGTAACGCCACGCCCGCCCCGGTAGTCCCTGCGGCACAATTGCGGCGCAGGGTCCCGCCGGTTTATGGGACAATGCGCGTTTGCACAAGATTGGCAAATTCGCCATTTTGCCGCGGATCCACCGCTCATTTTTTTAGAAGGATCTTTCATGTCCCATTTCCGTCTCGCTCGCCTCTGCCTGCTGCTGGCTGCCGTCGGCCTGAACAGCGCGCCTGCCCTGATGACGAGCGCGCATGCGCAAAAGAACGACGCGCCGGCTGCCGCTGCCAAGAACAGCGTGCGTCCGGAGCTGGCCAAGCTGCTCGATCCGGCACAATTGCAGCCTTTGATCAGCGCCAAGAACACGGCTGAGCTGAACGCCCGCCTCGGCCAGGCCGATGCGCTGCCGAACAAGACGCCTTACGAGACCTATGTCATCACGCGCATGAAGATGGTCTCGGCCTCGATTGCCAACGACACCGCTGCCTTCGCAACCACGTCCGAACAGGTCATCCAGTCCGGTTTCGAGCCGAAGGAAATGCAGCCGAAACTGGTGCTGACCCTCGCCGACATGCAGTTCAAGGCGGCCAACTACGCGGGCGCCATCCAGAGCCTGAAGCGCTACGAGTCGATGGGCGCCGACATGACGACGGCACGCCTGATGCTCTCGCGCGCCTACTACCTGAACAAGGACTACGCGGCCGCCAAACCGCTGCTGCTGCAGGTGATCGAAGAGACCGAAAAGGCCGGCAAGACGCCGACCATGGAAGACCTGAAACTGCTGCGCAGCGCCGCCAGCGAGACCAAGGACAATGCTGCCCGTGAAATCGTGGCCCAGAAACTGGTCACCTATTACCCGGCCGATGAATGGTGGGACGAACTGATCCGCCTGGGCGTGACGTCCAAGCCGGGCTTCGACCAGAACAACCCGTTGCCCCTGCGCCGCCTGCAGTTTGCAGCAATCAAGACCCTGGACGAGAGCGAGTACATGGACCTGGCCGAGCTGGCCCTGCGCGACACGTTCGCCACCGAAGCGAAGAACGTGCTGGACGCGGGCTATGCCGCCGGCGTGCTGGGCAAGGGTGCCAACGCCAAGGCCCACGACGCCCTGCGCAGCCGCGCCAACAAGGGTGCGGCCGACGACGCGAAAAACATCGCCAGCGGCGAAGCCTCGGCCAGCAAGGCCAAGACCGGCGCCGGCCTGGTCAACCTGGGCTGGGCCTACACCACCATGGGCCAGGCCGACAAGGGCATCGGCTTGATCCAGCAGGGTATCGCCAAGGGCGGCCTGAAGCAGCCTGACGAGGCCAAGCTGCGTCTCGGCCAGGCCCAGGCCAAGGCCGGCCACAAGGAAGACGCGATCAAGACCTTCGAGAGCGTCAAGGCACGCGGCGGCCTGTCCGACATCGCACGCATGCATATCCTGCTGCTGCGCCAGCCGGCTGCAGGCGCAGCACCGGCAGCCGCGCCGGCGGCCGCTACCGCTTCGACGCAGTAACCGCGCCGCAAACGACAAGCGGGCGAGCGCCACCGGCGCCGCCCGCTTTTTTATTCGCTCGAGCTCAGATCGCGGTCAGGCCGCCATCGACTGCCAGCTGGTGGCCGGTCACGAACGAGGATTGTTCCGAGCACAGCCACAGCACCGCGTTGGCGATTTCGGCCGGCTCGGCAAAGCGGCCCATCGGGTGCGCTTCGCGCAGCTTCTTCTCGGCTGCCGCCTCCGCCTTCAGGGCGCGTGCCAGCATCGGCGTACGCACCGCACCCGGGCACAGCGCATTGACGCGGATGCCGTCCCCGGCATATTCCGCCGCGGCGCTCTTGGTCAGGCCCGCCACCGCATGCTTGCTGGCCGCGTAGGCGGCCATGCCCGGCGCACCGACCAGGCCCAGCGCCGAGGACATGTTGACGATGGTGCCGGCGCCCTGCTTTTTCATCTGGCGCAGCTGGTACTTCATCGACAGCCAGACGCCCTTGACGTTGACGTCCATGATGCGGTCGAACCCGGCTTCGTCGATGTCGACCAGCGGCACGCCCTCGTCCTCCAGCGCCGCCGAATTCACCGCGCAGTCGACGCGGCCGTAATGGTGCACCGCCTTGTCGACCAGCGCTTCGACATCGGCCGCGCGCGTCACGTTCGCCTGCACGAACAAGGCCTTGCCGCCGTTCTCGACGATCATCGCGGCCGTGGCATGGCCGCCGTCGACCGACACGTCGGCCACCACGACACATGCGCCGGCACGCCCGAAGGCCAGCGCCGTGGCACGGCCGATGCCCGCAGCCCCGCCGGTGACGATCGCCACCTTGCCGGCAAACGGCAAGCCGCCCTCTTTCGCTTCCTGCTTCGGTTCCTGCTTGATCCTGCCCTTCATCCCTGCTGCTCCCGCGGTCTTGCCACAATGATGCCCAAAGGCAACATTCTACCGGGAAGCCGGGGTTTCATCAATCCAGGCGGGGCTGCTAGCGCGGGAGTGTTGCGCTTTTGGTCCGCTGCGGCCTTCCAGGGTGCAGCTTACGGCGCCGGCCTGGCCTTTTTCTCGTCGCCGGCCATCACGACCGACAGCTTCTTCGGGTCGATGGCGCGGCGCCATGCCGCGTTCAGCTGGGGCAGGGTCACCGCCATCAGCTTGTCCTCGAACTGGCGCGACCATTCATAGGTGCGGTTGCGGTACAGGTAAGAGGTCCAGCCCGAGGCCAGGGCGGCGTCGTCGGCGCGGGTCTGCTGGCGTTGCTGCATCAGGCCCGACTTGGCGCCCGCCAGTTCGGCCGCGGTGAAGCCGCCCGTGACGGCGCGCGCCAGTTCCTCGCGCACGGCCGCGTCCAGGCGCCGCAGGTTTTGCGGTGCAGCGATGGCGCTGATCTCGAAGCCCCTGCCCGGTCCAGGTCGCCGGCGTCGAGCTGCGAACCGCCGCCGTAGGACAGGCCATCCTTCTGGCGGATGCGGTCCATCAGGCGCGAGCGCAGGCCGCCTTCGCCGAAGATGTAGTTCGCCGGGTCAGGGCCGGATAGTCCGGGTCGTCGATGTTCAGGTCGAGGTTCAGGCGCGCGGCGTAGAAGCCGTTCTCCTTGTCCGGGGTATCGAGCATGGTCGCCAGCGGCGCGATCTCGGCATGGCCGCGCAGCACCGGCGCCACGTTGGCGGCCGCCTTCCAGCTGCCGAACAGCTCCTCGACCAGCGGCGTGACCACTGCCGGGTCGAAGTCGCCGACCACCGCCATCTCGGCCGGCACGCTGCCGTAGAATTCGCGGTGGTAGGCGCGCAGCTCGTCCAGGCGCGCGGCCTGCAGTTCGGCCAGGTCTTCGTCGATGCTGTTCGCGTGGCGCACGTCGCCCTTCGGGTAGATGTCGAAGTGGCGGTTCAGGGCGCGCGCGGCAACCGATTGCGGTTCGCCCCGGCTGGCCTCGAGCGCGACCTGCGACTGGCGCTGCAGCTGCTCGAACTCGGCTTGCGGGAAGCCCGGTTCCTTGAGCACGTGGGCCACCAGGCGCAGTGCCTCGGGCAGGTGTTCGCGCGTGGTCTGGAAATGGGTCAGGCCGCCGGAAATGCGCAGGCGCTCGAACTCGTCGGCCAGCTGTTCGCGCGTGTAGCGGCTGGTGCCGCGCACGAGCATCGCCGCGGTCAGCTCGGGCACGGCGCCCTTGCCGAACAGGTTCTTCTCGTCGCCCATGTGCTGGCGCAGGTCGACGGTGACGGTCTCGCCACGGTTCTTCTTGGGCAGCAGCGCCAGCTTGACGCCGCCGGCAGTCGCCAGCTGGGTGCGCTTCAGGATATTCGCCTGGGTCGGCTCGAAATCCTCGGACACCAGTTTGGACTCGCGCGGCTTGAAGTCCTTCAGGATGCTCTCCACGCTCGGCGCCGGCGGGATCACGGCGCGCAGCGGGCTGTCCTCGGGGATGAACACGCCGGTGACGCGGTTGTCGCGCCGGAAGTAGCGCTTGGCGACGCCGGCCACTTCGAGCGCGCTGATGGTCTTGATGCGTTCGCGGCCGGTGAAGAACAGGCGCCAGTCGCCCAGCGCGATCGTTTCGGACAGCGCCACGCCAACCCGCTGCGGGTCGTTCAGGCTGCGGTCGAGCTGGTTTTCGTAGGTGCGGCGGATGCGCGCCATTTCCTCTTCCGTCGGCGGCGTGTCGCCGAAGTGCTCGACGGCCTCGATCAGCGCGGCGCGCACCGGTTCGAGCGGCTCGCCCTTCTTCACGACGGCGCCGACATACTGCAGGCCGGGCGCGTAGCCGGTCTCGCCGAACGTGAACACCTGGCTCGCCTTGCCGGTCTCGACCAGGCTCTTGTGCAGGCGCCCGGTCGGCACGTCGCCCAGGATGGCGGAGGCGAAGGCCATCACGTCGCTGTCGTCGTGCAGGCTGGACGGCACCTTGTAACCCAGCATGACGATCTGGACGTCGCCCTGGCGCCGCACCGCGAAGCTGCGCTCGCCGTCCTGGGTGGGCTCGACCGTCCAGAATTGCGGCAACTGGCGCTTCGGCTTCGGAATCGCGCCGAACAGGCGGTTGATCTTCGCGAGGGTCGCGTTCGGCTCGAACTTGCCGGCCACCAGCAGCACGGCGTTGTCCGGCTGGTAATAGGTGCGGTAGAAGGCCTGCAGGTTGGCGATGCGCACGTTCTCGATGTCGCTGCGGTTGCCGATGGTCGAACGGCCATAGCTGTGCCAGTCGTAGGCCACGCTCTGCATGCGCTTGGCCAGCACGCCGGTGGGCGAATTCTCGCCGCTCTCGAATTCGTTGCGCACGACCGTCATCTCGGAATCGAGGTCTTTCTGGGCAATGAAGGAACCGGTCATGCGGTCCGCTTCCATCTGCAGCGCCCAATCGAGGTTGCCGGGCGCGGCCTGGAACACCTCGTAGTAGTTGGTGCGGTCGAGCGAGGTGGTGCCGTTGAAGTCCATGCCGCGGTCGGCGAACTGGCGCGTGATGTCCGGGTTCTTCTTCGCGCCCTTGAACAGCAGGTGCTCGAGCAGGTGCGCCATGCCGGTTTCGCCGTAGTTCTCGTGGCGCGAGCCGACCAGGTAAGTGACGTTCACGGTGACGGTCGGACGCGAGTTGTCGGGAAACAGCAGGACCTTCAGGCCGTTGGCCAGGCGGTATTCGGTGATCCCTTCGACCGAGGCGCCGAGCTGCACGCCCTTGGGCAGGGGCGCGGACGCGGCGGCGCCGGCAAGGAGGAAGATCAGGGCGCCGGCGGTCAGTTGCGCGGGCAGGCGCTGCTTGAAACTCGTCAAATTCATGTCATTCCGTCAGGTGGGGCGTCGGTCCGACGCGCGTGGTCCGGGGGCGGCGCGAGAGGCTGCAAGAGCGCGATGGTAACAGATGGCTGTTCAAGATGATGCTGCGACAGAGGCATCGATGCAGCGGGCATACGTGCCTGCGCCGCCGCTGCACCCCGCGGCCAGATGCTGCCAGGCAAGTTGCCGCGAGGTGGGTCCTGCCTGGAGCGTATGCCGCGGTTCAGTGACGCGCGCGCCGTTCGTGCGCCTGCTGGTTGCCGCTGATGCGCGACAGGTCGCCCATCTCTTCGGCGAGGAACTCGAGCAGGTCGTCGGCGCTGACGATGCCGGCCAGGCCGCCGTTGCGCTTCACGACCGGCACCCGGCGGATGCCGCGCAGGCGCATGTGTTCGATGGTCTGGTAGACGTCGTCGTCCTCGCGGCAGGTGAGCAGGTCGTCGCTCATGATGTCGCCGACGAGCAGGCTGGCCGGGTCGAGACCGAGCGCGATGACGGAGACGACGATGTCGCGGTCGGTGACGATGCCGACCGGCGTGGCTTCGCCGTCGCTGCCGTCGACGACGACGAGGTCACCGACATGGTGCTTGCGCATCAGGAGCGCCACGCCCTGCACGGTTTCGTCGCGCGTGCAGCTGATCGTCTGGACGGTGCAGATGTCGCCGATGTTCATGATGCCTTCCCCTGGATGCGCAACGCAGCGCACGGTTGGCGGGCGGGACGACAGCGTTCCGCCCTCTCAAGTCCAAGCTAGTGCATGAACTTCAAGGCAGTTTAATCTGACTCAAACAGCGTGGGGAACTTGGAGCGCTTACGCCTTGCTATCGCCCGGCAGCTCGACAAAGCAGGCATCGACCAACTGCAGGTCGTTGTCCTTGGCGAAATTGATGACGAAGTGGTAGGCCAGCGGTTCGGCTTTTTGCAGGGTCTTGTCGACGACAACGGCCTTGACGCCGTTCACCATGGTCGGGTGTACGTAGGGAGAAAACTGCAGGTGGGCATTGCGCCCGCCGCTGCCTTCGGGCCGGAAGCAGGACATGACCCCGCACAGGCGCTCCGCCCAGTCGCTGGGACGGAACTGCCTGCCTGCATTCGTGAGGCCCAGGATGAAGAACTCGCCGGCGGCGGTTTCGGTCCCGGTGTGCGGTAACTCGGCCATAGTGCTGCTTGCTGATACAAGAATGCTACGTGGAGAAGGACAACCCCACTATTATATCTTATAGAAGACTTGGGGACGAAGCCTGTCCGGACATGCTCAGCCGAGCCACATCACGCTCGACAGGAGGAGCAACAGGATCATCCATAATATCAGGGCACGCCAGACAAGTCCCACCGTGCTTTGCAGGGCGCGCAGGTTCGGCTCCTCGCCCGGCAGCACCTCGGCTTCGGCATCGGTCATGTCGACCAGGGCGGCGTCGGCCGGCAGCAGTTGCGGGGCATTCTCGTACGGGGTGCCCAGGCGCACACCCATGGCGCCGCCGCCGGCAGCGAGGATGATGCCGCGCGACTCTTCCGACCAGCGGTCGGCGAAATTGCGCCAGGCGTAAATCGCATCCTCGAAATTGCCTACCACGGCAAAGGCAATCGCCGTCAGGCGCACCGGCACCCAGTCGATCCAGTAGAAAGCTTTCGCGGCGAACTGGCCGAAGGCTTCGTTACGCATATGCTCGGGCTCGTTCCAGGCACGGGCCAGGTATTCGGACACGCGGTAGAGCACGGCGCAGGCCGGGCCGCCCACGAGGAACCAGAAGAACACGCCGAACACGCTACGGTGGGTCGTGATCAGCGACTTTTCCACGGCGATGCGGGCAATTTCGCCGGCGTCCATGCCGACCGTGTCGAGCCGGGTCCATTCCGCCAGCAGGGTACGGGCGGTGGCTTCGTCGCCGTTGTTGAGGGCCAACTGGATGGACGTGAAGTAATGGCTGTAGTGGCGAAAGCCCAGCGTCAGGTAGACGATGGCGACGTTCAGGGCAAACACGAGGAATACCTGGTAGCGGGCCAGGGTCCAGTGGACGATGGCGACGGGCAGCACCAGCAATGCCATCATCAGGAACCAGCCCATGCGGCCGTTTTTCGCTTCGCCGGCATTGAACCAGCCCTCGATGCGCATCGCCAGGGTCTTGATGCCGCTGTAGACCTGGTTATCTGCGCGCAGCGGTTTCAACTGCTCGATGAGCAGGGCGCACAGAATCGATAAAAATGTCATGCAATTCCTTCTTTTGTTATGGCAATACCAGCTGCCCCGCTACGATAGCGCAGCTTCCCGCCATAATCAAATCCGGGCCCGTAAGTAAGTACTCGACCGAAAATAAATGGGAATTTTGGCAAACAGAACTGGATGCGGTGCAAGGCGGCGAGCGCGCCGCAGTGCGAGCACTGCAAGCGCGAACCGACGCAGCAACGCGCCGGTTCTGGAAGCCAAAAACACATTTATTTTTGGGTGAGTACTTAGATGTGTCCGGCGCGCAAGAAATGGAAGAGGTTGCGTAGCATGCCGGCCGTCGCCCCCCAGATGAAAAATTTTTCATAAGGCATGGCGTAGAAGCTGCGCCGCCCTGCCCCCTCGGGCAATTCGAAGGACATGCGCTGGTGATGCGCACCGCTCATCAGGAAGGCCAGCGGCACCTCGAAGATCTCGGCGACCTCGTTCGGATCGGCGAGCAGATCAAACGGCGGCATGACCAGGGCGACGACCGGACGGATGCGGTAGGCACTGGCCGTAATGTATTCGGGCAGCACGCCGAGGATCTCGATGTGGCGGCGGTGCAGGCCGATTTCCTCCTCGGTTTCGCGCAGGGCGGTCTCGATTGGCGAGGAGTCGAGCTCCTCGGCGCGGCCGCCCGGGAAGCTGATCTGGCCGCCATGGCTGCTCAGGTGTTCGGTGCGCTGGGTCAGCAGCACGGTGAGCCCTTCCGGACGCGCCACCAGCGGCACCAGCACCGCGGCGCGGCGCAGCTTCAGGCCAGGCTGGAATGGCGTTTCCTCGCCTGTTTCCGGTTCCCAGGCGCGGCGCGCGTTGGCAAAGCGGACGCGCAAGCGGCTCGGGGTAAGCAGGTCTGCGTCGATGGCCGGCTCGCCGGCAACGGCATCGATCGGCAGGTGCGAGGGGTCGAAATTCACCTTGGCCACAAGCATTTCTCCAGCGTAAATGATGACTCAAAACGAAAAAAGGCATCCCGAGGGATGCCTTTTTATTGCCGCAGACGCTATTACTCAGCGGCTGGAGCGGCCGCGACGCGACGCTGCGGCAGCTTTTCTTTGATACGCGCCGATTTGCCCGAACGCTCACGCAGATAGTACAGCTTCGCACGGCGGACATCACCGCGACGCTTGACTTCGATCGAAGCGATCAGTGGGGAGTACAGCTGGAACGTACGTTCCACGCCTTCGCCCGACGAGATCTTGCGAACGATGAAGTTCGAGTTCAGACCACGGTTACGACGCGAGATGACGACGCCTTCGTATGCCTGGGCGCGCTTGCGGTTGCCTTCGACGACGTTGACATTGACGATCACGGTGTCGCCAGGTGCGAAATCAGGAATGCTGCGGCCGAGGCGCGCGATTTCTTCCTGCTCGAGTTGTTGAATCAGATTCATTCTTATGACTCCAAAAACCATCTTGCTGGCGCTGTACTTGTTGCCCAGTAGAGGATGGGGTTGAACACAAGGGCAACATGCCCGCATGTCTTGCACCTTGACGGTGCATTTTTCCGGCCTGCTACCCCGGAGGGAGCGTGGCCAAAAACTGTTCATCGGCCGGGCTCAGCTGGCCGGCGGCACGCGCCTTGTCCAGCAGCTCGGGCCGCTTCTTCGATGTCGCTTCCAGCATGCGCTGGCGGCGCCATTTGATAATTTCCGCGTGGTTGCCGCCCAGTAGAACCGGCGGTACCGCGACGCCCTCGTACACTTCCGGGCGGGTGTAATGCGGCGAATCGAGCAAGCCGTTGACGAAACTGTCTTCGACCGCCGAGGCGTCGTCGCCCAGCACACCAGGCAATTGCCGCACTACGGCATCCATCAAGGCCATCGCCGGCAACTCGCCGCCGGAAAGCACGAAGTCGCCAAGGGAAATTTCCTCATCGACTAGGCGGTCCAGCAAGCGCTGGTCGACCGCTTCGTAGCGGCCGCACAGGACGACCAGGCCGGGCTCGTCTTTCAGCGCCATGACACGTTCGTGCGTCAGCGGCTTGCCTTGCGGCGACATGAACACCACGCGCGGCGCCGGCAGGCCGAGTTCAACCTGGCGTGCCTTGGCGGCGTTGATCGTCGCTTCGAGCGGGCGGGCCAGCATCACCATCCCGGGGCCACCGCCATACGGGCGGTCATCCACGGTGCGGTGGCGATCCTGGGTGAAATCGCGTGGATTCCACAGGGTCAGGCCCCAGCGCTCCTGCTCGAAGGCGCGGCGGGTCACACCCGACTGCGTCAACGCGGCAAACATCTCGGGAAACAAGCTCACGACGTCAAACTGCATCGGGACCTCGCTTCAGGGTGGACGGGTTAATAATCCAGGCCCCAGTCCAGGGTAATTCTTTTCTGCTTGAGATCGACGGTCTTCACGAACTGATCCACAAACGGCACGAGGCGCTCGGGCGCCTTTTCGCTGCTTTCCGGATCGGCGACGGGCTCGATGCGCAGGATGGATTGCGCGCCATTGCTCATCATGTCGGTTACCTTGCCGAGGGCTTCACCCTCGAGGTTGACCGCATCGAGGCCAATCAGGTCGGACCAGTAGTACTCGTCTTCTTCAAGCGAGGGAAACTCGCGGCGCGACACATGGACGGCGGCGCCTTTCAGCGCCTCCGCCAGGTTGCGGTCACTCATCCCGACCAGGGTGGCGACCACGTCGCCGCCATGCATCTTCGCGGTGCGTACGGTGACGCAGCGCAGGCTCGGCTTGTCGAGCCACCAGGTCTTCACGCTCAGCAGCGCATCCGCATCCGTCGAAAACGGCGTGACGCGGATACCGCCGGTAATGCCATAGGCACCGGACACATACCCGACCTGGGTCAGGTCGTCGGGGGCCTGCGCCCCTTGTGCAACTGCTGAATCGGACAAACCAGGAAAACCTTACTTAGGCAGCCGGGGTCTGCTGAGCAACCAGGCGAGCGACGGTTGGCGACAGTTGTGCGCCAACGCCTTGCCAGTAGGCCAGACGGTCCGCGGTGATCTTCAGGCCGACTTCGGCGCCGGAAGCCATCGGGTTGTAGAAGCCGATGCGCTCGATGAAACGGCCATCGCGACGGTTACGCGAATCGGTTGCAACGATGTTGAAGAACGGGCGCTTTTTTGCGCCGCCACGAGCCAAACGGATAACGACCATAATAATTCCAAAAAGTTGTACTGGACGGAGAAAGCCGACGATTATAGCGCGCAATGCCGCGCAGCAGCAAGCGTTAATGATAACGAGGTAACGACAGGCGCGCAGTCCCGGCGGAATTGCGCATTATCCCTGATTTTCGGCGCTACCGCTACCCGCGGCGGCGCGCCCTGCCGAGTGCTGCATGTTGATACATTGCATTTACATAAAAAGTGATGCTTTTGTTACCTTCTTGAACGATACTTGCGGTTTCACGTAACACATTCCGTCACTAAATTACTGCATGGCACACAAGAACAAGACGTTCGCGACCGCATTGGCACTGCTCCTGGGCACGGTCGGCGCGCACCGCTTTTACCTGCACGGGGGCGTCGACCGCCTTGGCCTGCTGCACGTGAGCAGCATTCCCATTAGCGGACTCATCTTCAGCAACGTCGATGGCGCCCATCCCTTCTATGCGCTGCTGCCCTTGCTGGTGTCCTGCATTGCCGGCTGCATTGCCGCCCTGGCCATCGGCCTGACCCCGGACGACAAGTGGGACGCGCGCTTCAATGCCGCCGGCGGCAGCCATTCGCGCTCGAACTGGATCCTGGCGCTGCTGCTGGTGGCGACCCTGATGGTGGGCGCGACCGTGTTGATTGCCACGATCGCGCGCACCTTCGACCTGATGTACACGGGCGGCGCCTACGGCTGACCAGCGGCACGGCGTCCCCCTTCCCTCCCTCACAGGCCGCTCGGCCAGCGATACTTCGGCAACACCGACGGCGGCGTGCCGCTGATGATGACGATCTCGCGGTGCGCCATCAGTTCCAGCCCGGCCGGGTCGCCGGTAAACGGCGTCAGCTTCTCGTTCTCGATCAGGTAGTAGCGAATCGGCCCGGGCAAGCCGGCGGCGCCGTTGGCACCGAGCGTCTGGTTCCATAGCCCGAAGAACTGCCCCAGCGTGAATTTCTTGGGCACGTCGGTTTCGATGTGCACCACCCCCGTCACGTCGTGGGTATGCAGCTCGTAGGCACAGCCGCTGCGCCCGATGTTGTCAGGCAAGCCGAGACGCAGGCCATTGCGGTAGATCGACACCAGCGAATGCAGGTGGTAATCCTCGTTGATCAGGCAGCCGACGCCCCCGACCGGACGCCCCGTTCCCACCCATGCAGGCCAGTTCGGCTGGCTGCCGATGGTGCCGGCGACCAGGTCGGTATAGCTGTCGGCCAGCACCACTGTGGGCGGCGGCGGCGGTGGCGGTGGTGGTGGCGGCGGATTGACCGGCGGCGGATCTGCCGGCGGCAAGGTCGGCGGCGGATCGGCCGGTGGTGGATTCGTCGGTGGTGGATTGGTCGGTGGCGGATTCGTCGGTGGCGGATTGGTCGGCGGCGGATTGGGATCGGGCTTGGGTGGTTGCGGATCGGTGGCAACCTGTCCCGGGCCAGCATCGTCGCCGCCGCCACAGGAGGCGAGCAACAGCAGGGACGAGATGGCCAGGGCCGGGACACGCAGGGTGCGCGCTGTCAGGAATGGCATGTAGGGCTCCGGAAGTAAATGGTGGAGCCAGTCTACGAACGCGGCCGTAATGCTTCGTTTATCCGAAATCAAGCTCAGCAAACCGTAAAAATCCGGATGGCGGGCGCAAAAAAAGCGGCCCGCAGGCCGCTGGTCAGGCAAAGAGGCCGCAGCCTCTGCCCGCTCAGAACTGCTCGACGTCCAGCGCCAGCACGCCGGCGCTGCCTTCGACGATGGCCGAACGCAGGCCGCTCGCGCCGGACAGGATGTGGTCGGCGAAGAAGCGCGCGGTGGCAATCTTCGCGCGCAGGAAGCCGGCATCGCCCTCTCCCGCATCGAGTTTCTTCTGCGCGACCAGGGCCGCGCGCGCCATCTGCCAGCCGCCCAGCACGATGCCGGCCAGCTTCAGGTACAGCACGGAACCGGCGAACACGCCCTTGATGTCCGACTTGACGTTGGCGACGACGAAGTCGACCACCTCTTCCAGGGCCGTGCTGCCGAGCGCCAGCTGGCGGCCGATGGCGGCGAAATCCGCGCCCTGCTGCTCGGCCAGTGCCGCCTGCGTCTCGCGCACCTGACCGATGATCGATTTGGCGGTTGCGCCGCCGTCGCGCACGGTCTTGCGGCCGACCAGGTCATTCGCCTGGATCGCGGTCGTGCCTTCGTAGATGGTCAGGATCTTGGCATCGCGGTAGTGCTGGGCCGCGCCGGTTTCCTCGATGAAGCCCATGCCGCCGTGAACCTGCACGCCGTCACGGGTGACGTTCTCGCTCATCTCGGTGGACCAGCCCTTGATGACCGGGACCAGGTATTCGTAGACGGCCAGGTTGGCCTTGCGGGTGGCTTCGTCGGCGTGGTAGTGGGCCACGTCCGAGATGCCGGCGCCGACATACGCCAGCGCGCGCGCCGCTTCCGTCTGGGCGCGCATCGACATCAGCATGCGGCGCACGTCCGGATGGTTGATGATGGCCACCGGGCCGGCGGAGCCAGCGAGGTCGCGCGACTGGATGCGCTCTTTCGCGAACGCGACCGCCTGCTGGTAGGCACGCTCGGCCAGGCCAATGCCCTGCATGCCGACGCCGAAGCGGGCCGCGTTCATCATGATGAACATGTATTCCAGGCCGCGGTTTTCTTCGCCGACCAGGGTGCCGATGGCGCCGCCGTTGTCGCCGAACTGCAGCACGGCGGTCGGGCTGGCCTTGATGCCCAGCTTGTGTTCGATCGAGACGCAGTGGGCGTCGTTGCGCTCGCCCAGCGAACCGTCTTCGTTGATCATGAACTTCGGCACGATGAACAGCGAGATCCCCTTCACGCCAGCCGGCGCGTCCGGCGTACGGGCCAGCACCAGGTGGATGATGTTCTCGGCCATGTCGTGTTCGCCGTAGGTGATGTAGATCTTGGTGCCGAAGATCTTGTAGGTGCCATCGCCCTGCGGCACGGCGCGGGTGCGCACGGCAGCCAGGTCGGAACCGGCCTGCGGCTCGGTCAGGTTCATGGTGCCGGTCCACTTGCCGGAGATGAGCGGCTCGAGGAAGCGTGCCTTCTGCTCGTCGGAACCAGCTGTGAGCAACGCCTCGATGGCGCCGTCGGTCAGCAGGGCCACCAGCGCGAACGAGATCGATGCCGCATTGAGCATCTCGGTGCATGGGGTGCCGACCAGTTTCGGCAAGCCCTGGCCGCCGAACTGTTGCGGATGCTGGATACCCTGCCAGCCGGATTCGCCGAAGGCCTGGAAGGCCACCTTGAAGCCGGCGGACGTCGTGACCTGGCCGTCGTGCCAGAAGCTCGGTTCCTTGTCGCTCGGGCCGTTCAGGGGCGCAACGACTTCGCCGCAGAATTTCGCGTTCTCTTCCAGCACGGCTTCGACGGTGTCGCGGGTCGCGTCTTCGCAGCCTGGCAGCTGGCTGACCTGTTCCAGGTTCGCCAGTTCGTTCAGCACGAACAGCATGTCTTTGATCGGGGCTTGGTAGCTCACGAGTCTCTCCTCAGTATTGGATGTGAAACAGGCCACGGTAGCCAGGCGAATGCCGGACCAGCGTGGCCTGTGTGTCTTTGGTAGGGTGGGCATTGATGCCCACGCGGTCTACGTGCGGATCAATCATCGTACCGGCATTCGGTCGCGACGGATAAACAGCGTGGGCTCGAGAGCCCACCCTACGTTACTTAAAGGGCCCCCGAGAAACCGTAGCGAGCGCAAGGAGTGGCGTTCGAGAAGCGCAGCTGCACGGAAGTACAGCCGGCCCGCCGGTGCGGAGCATCGCAGGACGCCAATTCGACGCGCAGCAGGTTTATCGGGGTTCCCCCCTTAGCCCAGTTCCTGCACCAGTTGCGGGATGACTTCGAACAGGTCACCCACCAGGCCGTAGTCGGCCACCGAGAAAATCGGCGCTTCCGGATCCTTGTTGATGGCGACGATGGTCTTCGAGTCCTTCATGCCGGCCAAGTGCTGGATCGCGCCCGAGATGCCGACGGCGATGTACAGCGACGGTGCGACGATCTTGCCGGTCTGGCCGACCTGCCAGTCGTTCGGCACGTAGCCGGCGTCCACTGCCGCGCGCGAAGCGCCCATGGCGGCGCCCAGCTTGTCGGCCAGCGGTTCGAGCAGCTTGAAGTTGTCGCCCGAGCCCATGCCGCGACCACCGGAGACGATGATTTTTGCTGCCGTCAGTTCCGGACGGTCCGACTTGGCCAGCTCGCGGCCGACGAAAGCCGACTTGCCGAAGTCCGCGGCGGCGGCGACGTTTTCGACAGCAGCCGAACCGCCGCTTGCCGGGGCGGCGTCAAAACCCGTGCCGCGCACGGTGATGACTTTGACCGAATCCGTCGACTGCACGGTAGCAATCGCGTTGCCGGCGTAGATCGGACGCTCGAAGGTGTCGGGCGAATCGACCTTGGTGATTTCCGAGATCTGGGCCACGTCCAGCCTGGCGGCCACGCGCGGCAGGATGTTCTTGCCGAAGGCGGTCGCCGGAGCCAGGATGTGCGAGTACGAACCGGCAACGGCCAGGATCTGCTCGGCCACGTTTTCGGCCAGGCCGTCGGCGAAGTAAGGCGCGTCGGCGACCAGCACCTTCGAGACGCCGGCGATCTGGGCGGCGGCTTCGGCGGCGGCGCCGCAATTCGAGCCGGCGACCAGCACGTGGACCTCGCCGCCGCACTGGGCGGCCGCGGTCACGGTGTGGTGGGTTGCGCCCTTGAGGGAGCCATTGTCGTGTTCAGCGATGACTAATGCGACCATGATGTTTCCTATATTTTTGAGATGACGGCGAGGCCGCGATCAGATGACTTTGGCTTCGGTGCGCAGCTTCTGCACCAGCGTGGCGACGTCCGGCACCTTGATGCCGGCCGAGCGCTTGGCCGGCTCGACGACCTTCAGGGTCTTCAGGCGCGGCGAAACGTCGACGCCCAGGTCTTCCGGCTTGATCGTTTCGAGCGGCTTCTTCTTCGCCTTCATGATGTTCGGCAGCGTGACGTAGCGCGGCTCATTCAGGCGCAGGTCGGTGGTGACGATGGCCGGCAGGCTCAAGGCAACGGTTTCCAGGCCGCCGTCGACTTCACGGGTCACGGTCACTTTACCGTCTTCCAGCACGACTTTCGAGGCGAAGGTAGCCTGTGGCCAGCCCAGCAGGGCAGCCAGCATCTGGCCGGTCTGGTTCGAATCGTCGTCGATCGCCTGCTTGCCGAGGATGATCAGCTGCGGCTGTTCCTTGTCGGCCAGCGCCTTCATGATCTTGGCCACGGCCAGCGGCTCGGTCTCGACCGTGGTCTCGACCAGGATGCCGCGGTCGGCACCGATCGCCATGCCGGTGCGCAGGGTTTCCTGGCACTGCGGCACGCCGATGGACACCGCCACCACCTCGGTGACCTTGCCGGCTTCCTTCAAACGGGTCGCTTCTTCGAGCGCGATTTCGTCGAACGGGTTCATCGACATCTTGACGTTGGCGATATCCACGCCGCTGCCGTCGGACTTGACGCGGACCTTGACGTTATAGTCGACCACGCGTTTGACGGGTACCAGGACTTTCATAGGTGTGCCTTTGAAAAATTGAAGAGGTAGACTGTGGCTTAAAAGGCCAGATTATAAGAGATAACAGCTTCAAGGCTGAATTAAAGCACGATCGTGCGATTTTTGGTTAGAGGGATGCTTCCAAATCGCACGTGTATTGAATAAAGGGGTTGCAGGAAAGTGTCCCTGCCAAAGATGGGCTCGCGCGCTGCACTTGCGGCCGTACCTGCCGCCGACCTTTCGAGACGTGCTCGTCACTACCTTAGCTTGCCCGCTCCAGCGACCGGTCCACGGTGCCAGCGCAGGCTACCGCCTTGCCAGCCTTACTTGCGGCGCATCAGGAAGACGAATTCGCCATTGTTCTGCGTGTGCGACAACAGCGCATTGCCGGTCTGCTTGGCAAAAGCCTGGAAGTCGCGCACGGAACCGGTGTCGGTGGCCGTGATGCGCAGCACTTCTCCGGTAGCCATTTCAGCAAGTGCCTTCTTGGCCTTCAGGATGGGCAGCGGGCAGTTCAGGCCGCGCGCGTCCAGGTCCTTCTGGAAGTGAATCGTATCGGTTTCGAGAATGGTGTCGCTCATCGCATGCCTGCTAAGGTGGGTGATTCTGGATGCATACTACTCCTATTTGCGGATTATGACGCGGCGCACCAAAATAGTCATATCCTGTTGCAATTTTGCAACCAAAAAATAGGAAAAGTTCGGAGAGATATTGCTGAGTCGCAGCGAATGCGCCCGTTGGCGGCGCATCGCTGCACGCGGGTGGTGCAAAGGCGGTGCGGGACAGGCAGCGCCTGCCACCGCCCGTTCTTACATCTCGACCAGCTCGACGCGCCGGTTCTTCTGGCGCCCCGCGTCGCTGCGGTTCGACGCCACCGGCGCATACGAGGCCGCCCCTTTCGCGCTCAGGCGCCGCGGCTCGATCTTGTAGCCATCGGCAAGCGCCTTCACCACCGCCTCGGCGCGCTTCTGCGACAGTGCCAGGTTCATGTTGGCATCGCCCTGGTTGTCGGTATGGCCGACGATATAGACCTTCAGCTTCGGGTCCTGCTGCAGCATCTTGGCCATCTCGCCCAGCGCGGGTGCCGAATCGGGCTTGACCTCGGCCTTGCCGGTGTCGAAATAGACCCCGTAGATAGCAACCTTGCCCTCGTCGGCGATGCCCTTGGCCATCTCGGCCGCGTTCAGGTTGGCCGCAACCTTGCCGTTTTCCATGGCCTTGCCTTCGACGATCTCGACATAGGCGCCGCCGTTGTAGCTCAATACCGGCCCCGTCACCCATACCGCGACGTTCACGGCCGTGCCGTCCGGGCGCGTGCCTGCCGCCGCCATGTAGCGCTGCTCGCTGGCGTGGATGAAGGTGCCCGCCGCGCCGACCTCCTTCAGGTAGCCGTTACCCAGGCGCTTGTCGTGCCAGTAATCGTTGATCCGCTCGCCGCAAGCTTCCTTGGCGCAGGCAAACACGATCTTCAGGCCGGCCTTTTCCAGTGCGCTCTGGTAATTGCGCATGACTTCGAGCGACGAACGCTCGCGCGGGTTCAGGTAGGCGATGCGGGTGTACCTGCCGGAGAGCTGCAGGGTTTTCTCGAATGCCGGTTTGCGCTCCTTGGTGAAGTAGCGTTTGCCTGCCGGCAGCGTGACCTCTTCGAATTCGGTGGCTTCGTAGCCAATCATCCGCGCGCCCTCGAAGCGCGACAGCAGGGGGTGATCCTTGCCTCCCTTGACGGTATCGGCAGCCGGCATGGCAGCCCAGGCCGGCAAAGCCGTTGCGATACAGAGAAGCAGTGCTGCAAGTCGATGAATACGCATGTCCGTCCTTGGGTTATCGATTGAACAGCGGCATTCTATGTACATATTTGCAACGACGCAACGCCTAACCCGTGTGCATAAGCCAATCGTGCGCGCGGCAAGGACGAAAAAAAGCCGCCCGCAGGCGGCTTCTCGTACAAGCCTTGAAACGGTCAGGCGCGCTCGCCCACCCAGCCAGCCACGCCGGCCAGCGCGCCAGGCAGGCCCGCCGGATCGGTACCGCCGGCTTGCGCCATGTCCGGACGGCCGCCGCCCTTGCCACCCACCTGCTGGGCAACGAAATTGACGAGCTCGCCGGCTTTCACTTTACCGGTGGCGTCCTTGGTGACGCCCGCGATCAGGCTGACCTTACCCTCGAGCACGCTCGCCAGCACGATGGCCGCGGTGCCCAGCTTGTCCTTCAGCTTGTCCATGGTCTCGCGCAGGGCCGTCACGTCGGCGCCTTCCATCGTCGCGGCCAGCACCTTGATGCCGTTCACGTCGACCGCCTGGCTCAGCAACTCGTCGCCCTGGCCGGCGGCCAGCTTGGACTTCAATGCCGCCACTTCCTTTTCCAGCGACTTCACCTGCTCCTGCACCTGGCCGATGCGGTTCGGCAGTTCGTCCGGACCGGTTTTCAGCGCAGCGGCCGCAGCCAGCAGGCGTGCATTGGTCGCCTGCACCCATGCCAGCGCACCCTCGCCCGTCACCGCCTCGATACGGCGGATGCCGGCAGCGACGCCGCCTTCCGACACGATCTTGAACAGGCCGATATCGCCGGTGCGGGTCACGTGCACGCCGCCGCACAGCTCTTTCGAGGAGCCGATGTCGAGCACGCGCACTTCGTCGCCGTATTTTTCGCCAAAGAGGGCCATTGCGCCATGCTTCACCGCGTCGTCGAAGGACATGTTCTGCGCCTGGGTCGCGTGGTTTTCCAGGATCTCGCGGTTCACGATCAGTTCGACCTGGGCGATCTGCTCCTGGGTCACCGGTGCATTGTGGCTGAAGTCGAAACGGGTCTTGTCCGGATCGACCAGCGAGCCTTTCTGCTGGACGTGGCTACCGAGGACTTCCTTCAGCGCCTTGTGCATCAGGTGGGTTGCCGAGTGGTTGCGGATGGTGCGCGCGCGCTTGGCCTGGTCGACCTGCGCGTCCACGGTGTCGCCGACCTTCAGCGCGCCGGAACGCAGCACGCCGTGGTGGCCGAACACGTCCGCCTGAATCTTGAGCGTGTCTTCGACTTCAAACTCGCCGCTGCCGGTTTTCAGCAGGCCATGGTCGCCGACCTGGCCGCCGGATTCGGCGTAGAACGGCGTGGTGTCGAGCACGACGATGCCTTCCTGGCCGGCTTTCAGTTCCTGGACGGAGACGCCTTCCGAGTACAGCGCCAGCACGTGGGTGTTGTGGACCAGCGACTCGTAGCCGACGAACTTGGTCTTCTCGCCCGCGTAGTCCACCTTGGCCGCCATCTTGAACTTGCCGGCGGCGCGCGCGGTCTTCTTCTGCTGCTCCATCGCCTCGGCAAAGCCTGCTTCGTCGAGCGTCACGCCGCGTTCGCGGCAGATGTCGGCGGTCAGGTCGAGCGGGAAGCCGTAGGTATCGTACAGGGTGAAGGCGGTGGCGCCGTCGAGGTTCTTCGCGTCCTTGGCCAGCTGCGCTTCCAGGATCTTCATGCCGTTTTCCAGCGTCTCGCCGAAACGCTCTTCCTCGGCCTTCAGGGTCTGGGCCACGCGGTCTTTCGCGTCCGCGAGTTCCGGATAGGCCGTGCCCATTTCAAGGTTCAGGTCGTCGACCAGCTTGTAGAAGAACGGACGGGTCTGGCCCAGCTTGTGGCCGTGGCGCAGCGCGCGGCGGATGATGCGGCGCAGGACATAGCCATGGCCTTCGCTGCTCGGGATGATGCCGTCGACGATCATGAAGGAAGCCGCGCGGATGTGGTCGGCGATGACCTTCAGCGAATTGTTTTCCAGGTCAGTCGCGCCGGTTTCACGTGCAGCGGCGCGGATCAGATTCTGGAACAGGTCGATCTCGTAGTTGCTGTGCACGTGCTGCAGCACGGCGGCCAGGCGCTCCATGCCCATGCCGGTGTCGATCGACGGCTTCGGCAGCGGGGTGAGCACGCCGGATTCGTCGCGGTTGAACTGCATGAACACGAGGTTCCAGATCTCGATGAAGCGGTCGCCGTCTTCCTCGGCCGAGCCTGGAGGACCGCCCCAGATGTCGGCGCCGTGGTCGTAGAACACTTCGGTGCACGGGCCGCAGGGGCCGGTGTCGGCCATCTGCCAGAAGTTGTCGGAGGCGTAGCGCGCACCCTTGTTGTCGCCGATGCGGATGATGCGCTCTTTCGGCACGCCGATCTCGTTGGCCCAGATGTCGTAGGCTTCGTCGTCTTCGAAGTAGACGGTGACGGTCAGCTTCTCGGCGGGCAGCATGTAGACCTTGGTCAGCAGCTCCCAGCAGTAATTGATGGCGTCGCGCTTGAAGTAGTCGCCGAAGCTGAAGTTACCCAGCATCTCGAAGAAGGTGTGGTGGCGCGCGGTGTAGCCGACGTTTTCCAGGTCGTTGTGCTTGCCGCCGGCGCGCACACAGCGCTGCACGGAGGTCGCGCGCTTGTACGGGCGCGAATCGAGGCCGAGGAAGACGTCCTTGAACTGCACCATTCCGCTGTTGGTCAACAACATGGTCGGATCGTTGCCCGGCACGAGGGGGCTGGACCGTACGATGGTATGGCCCTTGGACTCAAAGAACTTGAGGAACTTTTCGCGAATTTCGGAGGATTTCATGTTGGTCGGGGCGGAAAGAGAGCAGTACGTATATAAAGAGAATGATTATAGCGTAGGGTAGGCGGCTATACCCGCGTTGCTCGGCAAGTTCGCGACTTCTGCGCCGCCTACGCGTTCAACCCCGGCCGAAACAGCACCGCGGGATGCCGGAGCTGCCTGGACGCGTAGGCGGCATTGCGGCAGCGTGGTCCGTCACCTCGCGGGTGGAGCCGCCTACCCTACGCGAAATCCGGTCCGATCAAATCGATGCGGTCTGTACAAAACGCGTCTACGCCCCATGAAAGTAGTTCACGTGCCCGCTCCGGGTCGTTCACCGTGTAACAGAACAACCCATACCCCGCCGCCCTCACCTCGCGCGCCAGTTGCGGCGTCAGGTGCTTGTGGTTGGTGTGGATGGCCACCGCTTCGACCGATTGCGCGCGGCGCTCCCAGTCGGGCGGCAGTTCGCTCATCAGGCAGGCACGCGGCACCTGGGGCGCTACTTCGCGCGCCGCTTCGAGCGCCAGGTGGCTGAACGACGACAGGAGCGGCACCGCCGCCATCTCGCCGCGCGCGATCTCGTCGGCGAACAGCGCCGCGGCGATGCGCGCCACGGTGCCACCGGTCTCGATGTCATAGCCAGGCGCCGGCTTGATCTCCATGTTCATCCAGACCCCGTGCGCCTTGCAGAATCCTGCGAACTCAACAAAAAGCGGCACCGGTTCGCCTTCGTACTCGCGCGCGAACCAGCCGCCGGCGTCCAGCGCCGCCAGTTCGGCCGCGTCGTAGTCGAAAACGTTGCCGGAACCGGCCACGGTGCGCCCGAGGTAGGGATCGTGCATCACCACCGGCACGCCGTCGCGCGCCAGCATGATGTCGTATTCGATGGCACGAAAGCCGCGCCGCATGCCCTCTTTCAGGCCAGCGAGCGTGTTTTCCGGCGCCAGCGTGCCGCCGCCGCGGTGGGCCAGTACCCGCGCATGAGGCCAGCTCATGGCGACTCCGGCGCTTGCATCGACAGGGATCGGTAGGGTTTGGGCATCGCGTCAGCTTAGCGCGGTCTCCGCCCAATTGCTAGCCGGAATGGATACCGGGGTTTTCTGCCGCATGCGTTCGATACCGTACCGAATGCGGGAACCGTGCGTCCTACCCTCCTCGTTCACCTTGTCATCCAAGCAGGAGAACATCATGGCTTTTGATTTGGGCAATCTGTTGCAGCAATACATGAACGGCGCATCGGGCGCAGACAACACCCGTGCCACCGAAGATTTCGAACGCGTGGCACAGGAGGTGCCGCGCGAGCACGTGGCGCAGGGGGTCACGCAGGCGCTGCGTTCGGACCAGACGCCGCCCTTCCCGCAAATGGTCGGGCAGATGTTTGGCCAAAGCAACCCGAACCAGCGTGCGGGCATGCTGAACCAGCTGCTTGCGGCCGCCGGTCCTTCCCTGCTCGGCTCGCTTGCTGGCGGCGCCGCCGGCGGCGGTCTGGGTGGTCTTCTGGGGAATGTGCTCGGCGGCGGCGCCCGACCCGACCCGATCACGCCGGAGCAGGCATCGCAGCTCTCGCCTGAGCAAGTGCAACAAATCGCCGAGAAGGCGGAACAGGAAAATCCGGGCGTCGTCGAACGCATGGGCGACTTCTACGCCGAGCATCCAAACGTGGTGAAAGCCCTGGGCGGCGCCGCGCTTGCGATTGCGCTCGGCCACATGGCGCAGGGCATGCGCCGCTGATCAGACCGACTTCATCGACAACAACAAGGAGAAACACATGGGTATCCTCAGCAATATCTTCCACAAGATCTTCCCGGGCCGCGACAAGCCGGCCGCCACCCAGGCCCCAGGCGCAGCGCCGGCGGCCGCACCGGGCGGACAGCAAAACATCCCGGTGCCGCCAGCCACCGCGCAAGCCCAGCAGGCCGGCCAGCCAACCGGTGACGCCCGCCGCCACCGCACCGGCCGCCACGCTGGCCCAGCAGGTGGACGTGGAAGAAATCCTGACCAACAAGCAGAAGGCATCGGGCCAGCAGCTGAACTGGCGTACCTCGATCGTCGACCTGCTCAAGCTGCTCGACCTCGACAGCAGCCTGCAATCGCGCAAGGAACTCGCCGCCGAACTGCACTACACCGGCGACACCAGCGACTCGGCGACGATGAACATCTGGCTGCACAAGCAGGTGATGAAGAAGCTGGCCGAGAACGGCGGCAAGGTGCCGGCCGACCTGCAGGACTGATTCGCCAGGACGGCCATGCCGCCCGCCGGCTTGTTTTTCGACGATGCCCGCGATGCCCCGGTGACGCGGGCAGCGTCGTCCCTCACGCCCCGCACCTCGCGGTGGGGATCGGCAGGCCTGGCAGCCCCGGGCAAGCGCGCTAATCGGCCAGGCTGGTATTGGCCGCGGTACCGCAGGAAAACAGAAGCGTCCGAACGCATTCTTGCGCGTGGTGCAGCCGCCGCAGCGGTTGAACAGGCCGATCCCGCAGTGCGGGCAGAAGTCGGTGGCGCCGTCCTTCAGGTCGACGGCGCGCTCGCAGCCCGGACATACGCCCTTGCCGAGGCGCGCCAGGGCGACGTCGTAGCGCAGGGTCTGGCGGCGTTCGACGTCGGGCAGCGCTTCGCTTTCCTTCTGGCGTGCCAGGTAGCGCTGCAGCGAGGCGATGGCATAGCGCCCGGCCACGACGGTCACGACGATGCCCACCACATAGCGCACATAGCCGCCGTAGCTGGGCAGGTAAGGCACCAGTTCGAAGAAGAAGGCGAACAGGGCGAAGAAGATGAAACCCCAGGCGAAAGGCCAGGACGGGCCCTTGCGTTTGTGCTTGAACAGCCAGCCGGCCGCCAGCAGCAGCGGCAGGGTCAGTGCCAGCCGGTAGCCGAACACGCGCAGCTCGAGCGCACGCACCGCCTCGGAATGGGCGATCAGCGCCGGTTGCTCGAGTGCGTTCCATCGCGCCCGGGTGCGCTCGGCCTGCTGGCCGGCGTCGAGCAGGGCCTGGTCCCGGGCCTCGACCGCCGCCAGCGCCTTGCGTTCCTCCGCTTCCAGCGCGTCGAGCGCGTGCGTCCGGCTGATGAGTTCGGGGTCCTGCTCGGGCCGCGCCGTTACCTTGCGGGTGGCCAGCCAGTTATCGAAGGTGGCGCGCGCCGACTGCGTATTCGAGCGGGCCACCTCGTGCTTCTGGACGGCCTGGTCGCGCCGCTCGCGTGCGGCGCCCTGCTTCTCTTCGGCTTCCTTCTGCTCGGCACGCAGCGCTGCCAGCCGGGCCGGATCCATGAACTGCTCGACGGTCGGCGCTTCCTCGACGTCGGCCAGGTTCTCGACCAGCTTGCCTCCCAGGCCGATCAGGAAGCCGGCGAAGGCCAGCGCCACCAGCCACAGTGCCCGGTTCAACCACTTCTCGGTCAGCCGCAATCCCTTGCTCATATTTCCTCCTGTCACAAAATTCCCGATAATCGGCGATGCCGCAAAGGGGAGCTTGACATGGCGCAAAACATGACGCGAGTGTGGAAGCGTGAGACGCGAATATCGATACCGTGGGTACCGCCAGACAGCGCGCCAGGACCTGGGGTGGACGGCCCCGCCGTGCATGGGGCGTGAAGATAAAGCCCGCGCCGCTTCGCGTTCAACCAGCTGGAGAACAGCCGCAGTCATTCGAACGTGGGTTGAACGCGTGGGCGGCGCACGCGCCGCGTGGATGCAGATGTCAGGGTGGAGCCGACCACCCTGCGTACGATTGCAGGGTGGTCGGCTCCAGCGCGGATGGCGCTTCAGGATAGTGTCCGCGCCGCCCGCGCGTTCAGCCAGCAGGCGAACAGCCTCACAGGCCTTGCGCAAGGTAGGGGGGTCGGCTCCACCGTGAACGATGCGTCAAGGCCAACGCTTGCGCCGCCCACGCGTTCAAGCGGCAGGCGCACAGCCACGCCACCTGCCGCCATGGGCAAACCAATCAGAAGTACGACAACCCCAGGGCGCGGCGCACTTCGTCGACCGTGTTGGCCGCCACTTCGCGCGCCTTCATCGTCCCTTCCCTGAGCATCTCCAGCACCTGCCCCTTGTCCTGGGCAAAGTGCTCGCGGCGTTCGCGGATCGGCGCCAGCATCTCTTGCAGCACGACATCCAGGCGCTTCTTGACCACGCTGTCGCCCAGGCCGCCACGGGTGTAGTGCGCCTTCATCTCCGCCAGGGCATCCTTGTCCGTGTCGAAGGCGTCCAGGTAGAGGAAGGCGACATTGCCTTCCAGGTGGCCGGGGTCCGACACCTTCAGGTGCAGCGGATCGGTATAGACCTGCTTGACGGCGGCGCGGATCGCGTCCGGGCTGTCGCCCAGGTTGATCGTGTTGCCGAGCGACTTGCTCATCTTGGCCTTGCCGTCGATGCCGGGCAGGCGGCCGATTTCCGGCACCAGCGCCTTGCATTCGACCAGGATGTCCTTGTTCGCCAGGCGGTTGAAGCGGCGCACGATCTCGTTGCACTGCTCGATCATCGGGATCTGGTCTTCGCCCACCGGCACCAGGGTCGCCTTGAAGGCGCTGATGTCCGAGGCCTGGCTGACCGGGTAAGTCAGGAAGCCGGCCGGGATGTCGCGCTCGAAATTGCGCAGGGCGATTTCCGTCTTGACCGTCGGGTTGCGTTCCAAACGGGCGACAGTCACCAGATTAAGATAATAGAATGTCAACTCGGCCAGTTCCGGCACCTGGGACTGGATGAAGATCGTCGAGCGTGTCGGATCGATGCCGACAGCCAGATAATCGAGCGCCACCTCGACAACGTTACGGTGTACCTTGCCGGTGTCATCCATGTTGTCGGTCAGCGCCTGGGCGTCGGCCAGCATGATGAACTGGCGGTACTGGTCCTGGTAGGCAACGCGGTTGCGCAGGCTGCCCACGAAGTGGCCGAGGTGCAGCGGGCCGGTTGGACGATCGCCGGTGAGGATGACGGGTGCAGGGGTGGTGGAGCTCATCGGGTTTCCTTGTGTTTCCTGGTAGTGCCCCGATCCTGCCGCGCCAACGAAAACGCCACCTGAATCGAGGCGGCGTTCATTGAGTCACATCTTCTCGTGGAGGCCGCGCGCTGTCAGCGGCGCCACCAGGTGCAGAACGAGAATTGTGGGTTCAGAAATTTCATGGATGGCATGGTTGCAGGTTGGCGGCGCGCTGTCAACCGCAAACGACCGGCCGCGACGGGGGGAGCGGTCCGGAGGGGTCTTCAGGCCCGGTATCGCCGTCGTCCTGGGATAAACCTGCCCGGCGGCTGGCCGACATAACGGACGTCAAGGTCCACGCAGCATCCAGACGAGCGTCCGACCGAACTTCATTTCCTGGCGGCCGTCTAAAAGCTTTTTGTTGTCACAATTTTAATAAGTGGTGAAATCATGCATAACACGAGCCCGAACAGCCAACACCGCCCACTCGAACTGTGGGGCGGTCTCGAATGCACCGTCAACCGCGTGCGCGACGAATACTTCAGCCAGCTCGACCGCAATGGCCACGCACTGCGCGCCTGCGACATCGGCCGCTTCGCCTCGCTCGGCATCCGCGCCATCCGCTATCCCGTGCTCTGGGAACGCACCGCTCCGGACGGACTCGACAAGGCCGACTGGAGCTGGCCGGACGAGCGCCTGCCCGCCCTGCGCGACGCCGGCGTCACCCCGATCGCCGGACTCATTCACCACGGTAGCGGCCCGCGCGACACCAGCCTGATGGACCCCGCCTTCCCCGAACGCCTGGCCGAGTATGCCGGCGCGGTGGCCGCCCGCTATCCCTGGCTCGAGTACTACACGCCCGTCAACGAACCCTGCACCACCGCCCGCTTCGCCGGCCTGTACGGCGTCTGGTATCCGCATGCGCGCGACGACAGGAGCTTCATCCAGGCCCTGCTGGTGCAGTGCCGCGCCGTCGTGCTGTGCATGCGCGCCATCCGCAAGGTCAACCCGAACGCCAAGCTGGTGCAAACCGACGACCTCGGCAAGACCTACAGCACGCCCGAGCTGGCCCATGTGGCCGAGTTCTACAACGAGCGCCGCTGGCTGGCCTGGGACCTCCTGTGCGGCATGATGGGCCCGGAGCACAAGCTGTGGAAGTATTTGCTGGGCACCGGCATCGACGCCGCCGAGTTCCTCTGGTTCCGCGACAACCCCTGCCCACCCGATGTCATCGGCGTCAATTACTACGTCACCAGCGAGCGCTGGCTCGACCATCGCCCGGAACGCTATCCGCAGCACCACCGCGGCGTCGCCGACGGCGTGCCTTGCGCCGACATCGAAGCCTCGCGCGCGCTGGCCACGCCGACGCCCGGCATCGGCCCGCTGCTGGGCGAGGTGTGGGAGCGCTACCGCCTGCCGATCGCCGTCACCGAAGCGCATATCGACGCCAACCGCGAAGACCAGCTGCGCTGGCTGCTGGAAATCTGGGAAGCGGCGCAAACGGCACGCCAGGTGGGCGTGGACGTGCGCGCCGTCACTGTCTGGTCCCTGCTCGGCTCCTTCGACTGGAATAGCCTCGTCACGCAGAACCGCGGCTACTACGAACCTGGCCCCTTTGATGTGAGATCAAAGATGCCGCGCCCGACGGCGCTGGCCGCCATGATGCGCGAACTCGGCAGCGGCCGCACGCCTTCGCATCCGGTGCTGCGCGGCCAGGGCTGGTGGCGACGCCCGGGGCGCTTCCTGTGCACGCCGATCGCCACGCCGGCCGCCATCACCTCGATCTCGGCCGACGGCCACCGCCTGGTCGGCACGGGCGCCGCGCCCATCCTGATCACGGGCGCTACCGGCACCCCGGGCCGGGCCTTTGCCCGCATCTGCCAGAAGCGCAGCCTGCACTACAAGCTGCTCTCGCGCATGGAGATGGACATCGCCGACCCCGCCTCGGTCGAGCGCGCGCTGGCCCACCACAAACCCTGGGCCGTGATCAACACCTCGGGCTATGTGCGCGTGGACGACGCCGAGGGCGAGGTCGAGCGCTGCATGCGCGACAACACCGTGGGCGCCGCCACCCTGGCCGAGGCCTGCGCGCGCCATGGCGTGCACCTCACCACGTTCTCCAGCGACCTGGTCTTCGACGGCAGCAAGGGCAGCCCGTATGTCGAGAGCGATCCGGTCACGCCGCTGAACGTGTATGGGCGCAGCAAGGCCGAGTCGGAAACGGCGGTGCTGGCCGCCCACCCCGGCGCCCTGGTCGTGCGCACCAGCGCCTTCTTCGGTCCCTGGGACCGCCACAACTTCGTCAAGCTGGCGCTCGATGCGCTCGAACGCGGCGAGCGGTTTGCGGCCGCGAACGACATGACGGTGTCGCCGACCTACGTGCCCGACCTGGTGCACACCTGCCTGGACCTCGCGATCGACCGCGAATGCGGGGTCTGGCACCTGAACAACGTGGGCTCGGTCACCTGGTACGAACTGGCGCGCATGGCCGCCGAGAAGGCCGGCATCGATGCCGCCAAGCTGGTGGCGCAGACAGCGAGCGAAATTGGCATGGCCGCGGCACGCCCGGCCTACAGCGTGCTGCACAGCGAACGCGCGATCCTGCTGCCAAGGTTGGAAAACGCGCTGGAGCGCTTCATCGAACTGCGCGGCGTCGACGATCCGGAGTACGAAGAACTGGTCAAGACCGCCGAATCGCGCCAGCCGGTGGCGAGCGGCCATCGCCAGCAGGAAGAGACGCCGGCGGAGGCGGTGGCGGGGAGTTTTTGAGTAAGCGGCGCGTCCTGTAGGGTGGGCGCCCCGTGGTGAAGCCGTCATTGAGGCCATTGGCCTCAATGACCCCACGCGCAATCCCGCTTCGCTCATGGGCGATCAATCGTCCACAATACGGGGAATGAGGGCGCAATCGCCGCGTCCGCGAACCGGCCCATCCGCGTGGACGCGGGGTGCCCACCCTGCAGATGGCGGCCGCTTCCTCTCCTCCCGGCCGTTATAAAATGCCAATGCCCTTCCCCAACCGCCAAGGCTTAGCCCCGTGCAAGAGCAACACGCCTTCCCCTTTCTGCGCGAAATCCTCCTGTTCCTGATCCTGGCCGGCGTCCTGATTCCGACCCTGCAGCGCCTGCGCATCAACCAGGTGCTCGGTTTCCTGGCAGTAGGTACATTGGTCGGTCCCTATGGCCTGGGCCTGCTGACCCACGAGATCCCCTGGCTCGGCTGGCTGACCTTCCCCAGCGGCCAGGGCGTGGCCATGCTGGCGGAGCTGGGCGTGCTGTTCCTGATGTTCATGATCGGCCTCGAGCTCTCGGCCGCGCGCCTGTGGGCGATGCGCGCCTGGGTATTCGGGGCCGGCACCGTCCAGGTGCTGGCCAGCGCGCTGCTGATCGGCGGCGCCGCCTGGATGCTGGGGCAGGCGCCGGCGACGGCCGCGATCCTCGGCGTGGTGCTGTCGCTCTCTTCCACCGCCGTCGTGATGGCCCTCATGAGCGAGCAGCAAACCACCGGCAGCCCGCTCGGCCAGGCGGCGTTTGCCGTGCTGATGCTGCAGGACCTGGCCGTGGTGCCGATCCTGGTGCTGCTCGGCGTACTGGCGCGCGGCAGCGGCGACGGCGCGGCGGCCCTGGCCATGATGACGATGCTCAAAGCAGGCGGCGCCATCGCCCTCATCTACCTGGTCGGGCGGCGCATCATTCCGCCGCTGTTCAAGGCGTTTGCCCGCCATCGCCAGCCGGACGTCTTCATGGCGCTGATCCTGCTTTCGACCTTCGGCATTGCCGGCTTGTCCGCCGCCGCCGGGCTGTCGATGGCGCTCGGTGCCCTGGTGGCTGGCTTGCTGCTGGCCGAGACCGAGTTCCGCCACGAAGTCGAACTGATGGTCGAGCCTTTCAAAGGCCTGCTCATGGGCCTGTTCTTCATGACCGTGGGGATGGGCATGGACACGCGCCAGCTGGACGAGGCGCCGCTGTGGCTGGCCGGCGCCGTCCTTGGCCTGGTGGCGATCAAGGCGCTGGTGGTCACGCTGCTGTTTCGCGCCGGCCGCCTGCCCTGGAGCCGCGCGCTCGAGGGCGGCCTGCTGCTGGCCCGGGCGGCGAATTCGCCTTTATCGTGCTCGGTTACGCCATCAACAGCAAGCTGCTCGACCCGGCGCTGGGCGCACGCGTGATGCTCGCGGTCGGCTTGTCGATGTTCATCACGCCGCTGCTGGCGCGCATCGGCAGGACCATCGGCGAGCGCGACGATCGTGCCCACCGCGAGCGCGCAGTGCAGGAACAGGCGCAGGGCTATGCCGGTGCGCGCGGCAAGATCATCATCGCCGGCTTCGACCGCGTCGGCCAGCAGCTGGCCAAGCTGCTCGACGCCCGTGGCATCGCCTACGTCGCCTTCGAAAACGATGCGCGCCTGGTGTCGAAGCTGCACGCCGAAGGCGCGCCGGTCTACTTCGGCAATGCCGCGCGGCCCGAACTGCTGCGCCTCGTGAACGCCGACGAGGCGCCCGCCATCGTGCTGACGATGGACCATCCGGCGTCGGCACTGCAGGCGGTACGCGGCATCCGCCGCGAATTCGCCCAGGTACCCCTGTTCGTGCGCTCGCGCGACGAGAAGCATGCACGCTCGCTGCGCCGCGCCGGTGCGACGGTGATCGTGCCGGAAACGCTGGAAGCGAGCCTGCAGCTGTCGGCCTTCGTGCTGGAGGCGATGGGGCTGGACGAACGTACGGTCGATGGCATCGTCGACCGCGAGCGGGATCTGTTTGCGGCGCAGCTGGACGATGCGGGACTGCGAGAGGTGGGGACGCATCGGCCGTAGCCCGTTCGATGGCGACCGCAAGGTGACGCACTGTGGCATGCATGGGCACGACAGCGTGGGCACGGAGTGCCCACCCTACGGTACTGGGGGCCTCGGTGACGGTGCCCACCCTACGGGCAGCAGCACACCGTAGGGTGGGCTCTTGAGCCCACGCGGTATGGAACCGCCGCGTTCCCGCGGCGGTAACGAGCCGCCATCACCCCAAGGCCCGCTCCGCCGCCCTCCAACCCCACCACGACGCCTCCTCGAACACCGAAAACCCCGACAGATCCGCATGCGCGAACAGGATCGGCCCGTCCGCCTCGCGCAGCGCCGCCAGCCCCGCATTGCTGCGAAATCCCGGCCCCGGAATGGCCATCGCATGCGCCCGCAGCGTGATGTCGACCCGCTCCACGCAAGGCGCCAGCGTCCAGCCATAGGCCGCCTTCAGGTCGGCCGCCGCCAGCGCGATCAACTCTTCCTTCGACGCCGACTGCATCCATGTGCGTGCGTCCTGGGGCCTGCGGTCCGCCAGCGCCACATAGGCCGTGTACACGCTGCGCTCGGCGGGCGTGACGCGGATATCCTGGTGGGTCGAGACCACATAGCCCAGCCCGTGCGCGCCCTGCGCACCCTGCGCACCCTGCACCACGTTGTCCCAGGAGAGCGGAACCGCCTCGCCACCCTGCTCGCGCTCGCGCGGCGGCTCGCGCAGCACGAAGTTCGCCACCAGCCAGGGCGCGTACTCCGGCAGGTGGCGCCGCGCATCGAACCCATGCGCCGCCATGTCCTCGACCACGCGCGCCGCCACGAACAGCGGCATCGCGCAGATCGCCCCCGGCGCGCGCACCAGGAAGCTGGTCGGCACGCCAGCTTCAAAGCGGAAGCACAGCGCCTCGACGCCGCCACCAACGCGCCGCAAGGAGACCGCTGTACCCGGCCGCCGCGCGACGCCTGCGCGCGCAGCGCTGTCCGCCATGCCGGCCACCAGCGGCGCCAGTCCGCCGGGCCAGGTCAGCACGGCCGCATCCTCGGCGCGTTCGCGGCCTGGCCGCTCCTGCCGGCGAAATAATGCAGGCCCGCCCAGGCCGAGACGCGGTCGAGCGTGGCGCCGTAATCGTCGCGGCAGCAGTAGTCCAGGTACCAGCGCAGGCTGGGCGCACGGTAGCCTTCGTGCGTCAGCCAGTCGGCAAAGCTGATGCGGTCGAGCGCCGCATGTGCGGGGTCGTTCGACGACAGCGCCGACGGGAACACGAACATGCGCCGACCATCCAGCCCGTGCTCGCCGCGCAGGCGTGCCATGTGGGCGAAGAAGCGGCGCTGCTCGGCCAGCTCCGCCGGGCCCACGCCGACGGTCGGCAGCAGCCCCTCCTGCCAGCGCCCGTTCACCAGCAGCCGCTCCTCGGGAGCATGCACCAGGCGCCGCTCGTCATAGGTCGGACGCGCTCCATACGGGTCACGCTCGATGACGCCGAGATCGGAAAGGATGGCACGCACATGCGTCGACTCCATCGAGGGCAGCGGCAGGTAGTGCGCCCCCGTCGGGCTTTCGAGCTCGCCGTAGCGCGCGCCAGCCGCGTTCCCGAACGCCTGGGGGCCGTCGACGACAAGCGCGCGCGCGCCCCCTTCCCCAGCTTCCAGGCTGCCGTCAAGCCGACCACGCCGGAGCCCAGCACCAGCACGTCGGTGTCGATGCGCGATGCCGGCGGCGGCAGGTGGCGCAGGTCGCGCAGGAAGTGGCCTTCGGCACGGCCCGGATAATGCACGTTCGGCGTGATTTCCTGGAAGTGGCTGAAGCCGGCCGCGCTGCCCAGGGCCGCAAGACCTGCGCCGGCACCTGCCAGGAAGGAGCGGCGGTCCATCAGCGGATCACCTGGCGCCAGTCGTTTTCGAACTCGTGCACCAGCGACTGGGTGTTGAGCCGGTTGGGCGGCATCGCACGCCGCGCCATGTCGGGCGGGAAGGCGAACATCTCGCGCGTGGTCTCCCCATTCAGGTAGCGCATCGGCAGCGTGTACTGCGACGGCGGCGCGAAATCGGCCTGGGGCGACGCCATGATGAAGCCCCATTCGCCGAACGAGGGCACGTACAGGTGGTACGGCCAGGTGCGCATGCCTACTTCGCGCAGCGTGGCGTCCACTGTCCAGTAGGCGTTCGGCGCGAAATACGGCGAGGTCGACTGCACCACCACCAGGCCGTTCGCGGCCATGTGTTTTTTCAGGATGCCGTAGAAAGGGACCGAATACAGTTTACCGAGCGAGAAGCTCGACGGGTCGGGGAAGTCGACGATGACGGCGTCGAACATGTCGCGGCTTTCCTGCAGCCAGACCGCGGCATCGGTGTTCACCACTTTCACGCGCGGGTCGGCGAAGGCACCCCGGTTCAGCTTCACCAGCTCGGGGCGGGTCGTAAACGCTCCCGTCATGGCCGGATCGAGGTCGACCAGGGTTACCGATTCGATGTGCCTGTAGCGCAGCACTTCGCGTAGCGCCAGTCCGTCGCCGCCGCCGAGGATCAGCACGCGCCGCGCCCAGGGCAGCTGCTGCAGCGCCGGATGGACCAGCGCCTCGTGGTAGCGGTATTCGTCGCGCGAGGAGAACTGCAGGTTGCCGTTGATGTAGAGGCGCAGGTCGTCCTTCCAGCGTGTGATCACCAGGCGCTGGTAGGGCGTGGTGGTGGAATACACGATGTCGTCGCCGAACAGGCCGCGCTCGCCCCAGCCGACCATGCGGTCAGACAGCGTGAACCCGAGCGCCAGCGCCAGCAGCACGGCGCAGGCGCGCAGCACCCGTCCGCCGAGGCCTGTCAGTTCGAGACGGAAGGCATACAGCGTCCACAGCGCCACGCCGACATTGAGCATGCCGAACAGGAAGCCGGTGCGCACCAGCCCCAGGTGCGGCGCCAGTACCAGCGGGAACAGCAGCGACACGGCCAGCGCGCCGAGGTAATCGAAGGTCAGCACCCGGCTCACCAGTTCGGCGAATTCGGTGCGCCGCTCGTTGAGCGCGCGCATCACCAGCGGCACCTCCATCCCGACGAACATCCCGATCAGGAACACCAGCGTGTAGAGCAGCGTGCGAAATGGCGCCGCCATCCAGGTGAAGGCCATGAACAGCAGGGCCGCCGAGACGCCTCCGATCAGGCCGACCGCCAGTTCGATGTCGATGAAGCGCGCCAGTACGTCCTCGTCCTTCACATACTTCGAAAAGTGGGCACCGACGCCCATGGCGAACAGATAGCAGCCGATGATGGTCGAAAACTGGAGGACCGAGTCGCCCAGCAAGTAGCTCGACAGGGCACCGGCAATGAGTTCATAGGCCAGTCCGCAGGAGGCGACAACGAAAACCGACAGTATTAGAATTCTTTTGGTCATGAAACAAGTTTTGCCTTAAGATCGCTCTGCCTAGACAGAAAGACACTTCTCTGGAGAAATTTGTGCCCGCCATCCTAAACTATCTGCTGCATCTCGCGACGGCAATCGCGATGGTCATGGCATTTTTTGTGGTGTACACCCGGGTCACGCCCTATGACGAGGTGCACCTCATCCGCGAAGGCAATTGCGCGGCAGCCCTGTCGCTGGGCGGTACCCTGCTCGGCTTTTCCGTCACCCTCGCCTCGGCGCTGACCTATACCGGCAACTACTATCAGTTCCTCGGCTGGGGCGCGGTCGGCATGCTGGTGCAGCTGCTGGTCTTCCTGGTCGCGACGCGCCTCCTGCGCATGTCGAAGGACCAGATCGAGTCCGGCAACAGTGCCTTCGGCGGCCTGCTGGGCGCCATTTCGCTGTCCATCGGCCTGATCAACGCCGGCAGCATCTCCTGATTTTCCCCATTCGCCACACGGAGTCCATCATGTCCCTCGGTTCATTCATCAAGAAGCAGTTTATCGACGTCCTGCAGTGGAACGAAGACACGGACGGCGTGCTGGCCTGGCGCTTCCCAATGCAGGACTTCGAAATCCAGAACGGCGCCGTGCTCAACGTGCGCGAGTCGCAGATGGCCGTGTTCGTCGACGAGGGCCGCATCGCCGACGTGTTCGGCCCGGGCACACATACGCTCACCACGCGCACCCTGCCCCTGCTGACCAACCTGAAGAACTGGGACAAACTGTTCGATTCGCCGTTCAAGTCGGACGTCTACTTCTTCAGCACGCGCCTGCAGACCGGCCGCAAGTGGGGCACGCCGCAGCCGATCACGATCCGCGATAAGGACTTCGACATGATCCGGGTGCGCGCCTTCGGCATGTACTCCTACCGCATCAGCGATCCGCGCGCCTTTTTCACCGAGATCAGCGGCACCCGCGCGGCCTATACGCGCGACGAGGTCGAGGACCAGCTGCGCGGCATCCTGATGGCGACGATGGCTTCGTCGCTCGGCAGCGCCAACGTCGCCTTCCTGGACATGGCGGCCAACCAGGCCCTGATGGCGCAGCAGGTACGCAGCGACCTTGCCACCGCGTTCGCGCGCTACGGCATCGGCCTGGACGAATTCAACGTCGCCAGCGTCAGCCTGCCGGAAGAACTGCAGGCCGCGCTGGACGAGCGCATCTCGGCCGGCATGAAGGGCGGATTGTCGGGCGCGAAAATGGCCGGCTTCACCCAGTTCCAGGTGGCCAGCAGCATCCCGCTGGCGGCCCAGAACGAGGGCGGGCTGGCCGGCATCGGCGCCGGCGTCGGTGCCGGCATGGCGGTCGGCCAGGCGATGGCGCAGGGACTTGGCGGCGCCTTTGCCCAGCCGGGCACGGCAGCTCCCGGCGCGCCGGCGGTTCCCGCCGCGGCCGATGACTCCATCGAGACGCGCCTGGCCAAGCTGAAGGGCCTGCTCGACAAGGGTTTGATTTCCGCCGCCGACTACGACAGCACCAAGGCCGAACTCCTGAAAAAGCTGATCGGCTAAGCCGGCCTCGATGCAGAACGTAGCCTGCCCTTCCTGCGGCGCCCCGGTCCAATTCCGTTCGCACGCCTCCGTCATGGCGGTGTGCGAATATTGCCGCGCGAGCGTCGTGAAAGACGCCGATGCGGTACGCGACCTCGGCAAGATGTCCGAGGTGCTGGAAGACTATTCGCCAATCCAGGTCGGCACCGCCGGCAGCCATGCGGGCCGCGCCTTTACCGTCGTCGGCCGCATCCAGCTGCGCTACCGGGCCGGCATCTGGAACGAGTGGTATCTGCTGTTCGACGATGGGCAGGCCGGCTGGCTGGGCGATGCGTCCGGCCAGTTCATGCTGACGATCCCGCAGCCGAACGGCTGGACACGCTGGCCCGCATTCGCGGAGCTCCGCCCCGGCCAGAACTACCTGGTCGGCGACGCCCGCGTCACCGCCTCCGACGTGCGCGAGGCCGACTGCATCGGCGGCCAGGGCGAGCTGCCGTTTCGCGTCGGCGCCGGCTGGCAGGCGCGCGTGGCCGACTTCCGCCGCGAGCGCGACTTCCTGACCCTCGACTACTCCGATGGCGAGGCGCCCCTGCTCTACAAGGGCTACGCGGTCACCCTGCCGGAGCTGAAAGCCCAGCTGCTGCGCGACGAGGAACAGATCAAGACGAGCGCCGGCAAATACCGCGGCCGCGTCGAGTCCCTGCTCTGCCCGTCCTGCGGCAGCGCGATCGGCTACCTGCCGGGCATGGCGACCAACCTCGTCTGCCCGTCGTGCACGGCACGCCTGGACGCGACCACGCCGCAGGTACAGGTGCTGGAACAGGGCGAACGGGCCGAGCGCCGCAACATGTCGCTGCCGCTGGGCGCTGTCGCGAAGATCGGCAACGGGAGCTACCGCGTGCTCGGCGCCATGGTGCGGGTTGACGAAGAAGGCAGCGAATGGTCGGAGTACCTGATGTTCAGCCCGACCGGCGCGTTTTTCTGGCTGGTCGAGACCAACGAAGGCTGGTCGCGTGCCCAGGTACTCGACGCATGGCCGGTGCCGGCCGAACCCGCGTCCCTTTCGGTCAGCCTCGAGGGCATCGCCTACCGCAAACTCTACGACTACGAAGCACGGGTCGAGCATGTGGTGGGCGCCTTTGATTGGCGCGTGGCGCGCGGTGACACTGTGCGCGTAAGCGAATTCGAACGCGGCACGGCGCGCCTGGCCGCCGAATGGAACACGGACGAACTGACCTGGACGCGCTCGACGCCGGTGGCGCTCGACCAGCTGCGTGCCTGGTTCGGTACGAGTGCGCCCAAGCTGGCGCAGGCCCAGCCTTCCGCATCGCCCGACATGTTCGGCAAGGTCGGCCGCTGCCTGCTTTGGCTGCTGGGGCTGAACGTCGTCCCGCTGCTCTTCAATTTTTCCGGCGTGTTCTTCCTGCTGCTGCTCGGCGCCCTGGCGCTGGCGCTGCCGGCCATGCTTGCTCCAGGCAGCGACTGACCCATGAAAAAGTACTACATGCTCTACGCCGTTGCCGTCATCGTGGTGATCACGCTCCTCAGCTGGCTGTCGATGTTCGGGGCCAGCAGCAGCTCCGGGGGCCGCTGGTACTCGCGCGGCGGCTCGTATTCGAGCGGCTCGTATTCGGGCGGCGGTTCCTATTCCGGCGGCGGCCACAAGTGACGGCGACCGCCCTTCACCGTCCGGCTGGCCTGCACCTGCTGGCCGACCTGCACGGCATTACGCCAAGCCTGCTGGTCGACGCGGACCGTATCGACGCCCTGCTGCGCGAAGCGGCGCTGGCGGCCGGCGCGCGCGTCCTGCACAGCCACTTCCATACCTTCGGCCCCGGCATGGGCGTGACGGGCGTACTGCTGCTGGCCGAATCGCATATTTCGATCCATACGTGGCCGGAAGTCGGCTTCGCCGCCGCCGACATCTTCATGTGCGGCGCCGCCCAGCCGCAGCTGGCCCTCGCGCTGATCGAAGCGAGCCTGCAACCCGCATCGCGCACAGTCAGGACGGTCGAGCGCGGCCAGCTATAATCGCGCTTCGTTCGACTTGCCAAAGAGATCAGAATGACCCAATCCGGTTCCAATCCCGGCGCCAGCAAGGCGCTCGGGCATATCCGCGTCCTCGACCTGTCGCGTGTCCTGGCAGGCCCCTGGTGCTCGCAAAACCTCGCCGACCTCGGCGCCGACGTCATCAAGATCGAGCGTCCCGGCAGCGGCGACGATACACGCGCCTGGGGCCCTCCGTACGCCAAGGACGCTTCCGGCAAGGATACCGGCGAGGCGGCCTACTATCTCTCGGCCAACCGCGGCAAGCGTTCGGTGACGGTCGATATCGCCAGCTCCGAGGGCCAGGCGCTGATCCGCGAACTGGCGAGCCAGTCGGATGTGGTGCTGGAAAACTTCAAGGTCGGGCACCTGAAGCGCTATGGGCTGGATTACGCCTCGCTCAAGGCCATCAAGCCGGACCTGGTCTACTGCTCCATCACGGGTTTCGGCCAGGATGGGCCGTACGCGCATCGCGCCGGCTACGATTTTCTCATCCAGGGCATGGGCGGGCTGATGTCGGTGACCGGCGAACGCGACGAGCTGCCCGGCGGCGGCCCGCAAAAGGCCGGCGTGGCGTTGACCGACCTGATGACCGGCATGTACGCGACGATTGCCGTGCTGGCCGCGCTGACCCACCGCGACCGCACGGGACTCGGCCAGTACATCGACATGGCCCTGCTGGACACGCAAGTGGCGATGCTGGCCAATGTCGGCAGCAATTACCTCAACAGCGGCAGGCCGCCCAAGCGCTGGGGCAATGCCCACGCGAACATCGTTCCCTACCAGACCTTCGCCTGTTCGGACGGGCACATGATCGTCGCCGCCGGTAACGACGGCCAGTACCAGAAGTTCGTGGAAAGCGGCGGCCGCCCCGAGCTGGCGACCGACCCGCGCTTCGCCACCAACCCGCTGCGCGTGCAGAACCGCGACGTGCTGGTGCCGCTGCTGGCCGAGATGGCGGCCACGCGCACCCGCGACGAATGGATCGCGATGCTGGAGGCGGTGGGCGTGCCCTGCGGGCCGATCAACGACGTCGGCGAAGTCTTCGCGAATGAACAGGTACAGGCGCGCGGCATGGCGATCGAGCTGCCGCACCCGGAAGCGGGCACCGTCAAGCTGGTGCGCAATCCGATGAAGATGTCGGCGACGCCGGCGACCAGCGACGCAGCTCCGCCGCTGCTGGGCCAGCACACGGTCGACGTGCTGCGCGAGGTACTGGGAAAGAGCGAGGACGAAGTCGCAGCGCTGCAGGCACGCGGGATCGTCTGATCGCTTGCGCTGTCGATTGAATGAAAAAGCGGCTGCCCGCGTCATGCGAGACAGCCGCCTCCGTCGATTGGCCGGCTTTGCGCCGGCCAGACGACTCAGTGCAGACTCAGTGCAGCTTGTGCTTGAACTCCGACAGCTCGGCATGCACGCGGGTGACAACCGCTTCCAGATGCGCCGGCATCTGCGGCATAGTGCGGCTCATGCGCTTGGCCTCGTCGCCCATGTCTTCCAGGCTGTCGACGCACTGCACGATGCGCGCCTCGTCGTTCGACTGCATCACATCACGTGCCTGCTGCAATTCACGCGAAATGCGTTCGATACAATCACGCATCTGCGGCGGCGTATCCTGCGACGCGCGGCAAGCCTGCTCGGCTTCGCCGATGGTCTGCTGCAGGTGGCTGTAGCGTTGCTGGATTTCGTTTGCTTGGAGCATGATGACCTCCTTCGAAAAGAGAGCGAATAATTTTAACGCTGCGGATAAATGCGCGCGAGCGGGCGCACATTAGCGTTGGGAAACGAGAATGGCGGACCAATTCAGAATCCGGGGACGAAAATTCGGTCAAATACTGATTCGCGTGCGGGCTCACAAATGACGCCCCGTGAGAGAGATTGTTCGAAATGCCGTCACGCCGCCGGCGCTAATTCATCAGCTGTTTCGCTCGATTAGATGGGGTTGTTTTCGTACCCATCAAGGCCTTGGACATAGGAGGACCGGATGATTCCGGCAGCAAAGATAGAGTAGCGCGTCATTATCCGCCACTGGTCCCACGAGCTAGGAGTCAAGGTTGGTCGGACCGGGACGAAAAAAGGAAATGGCCTAGCTTGCTGAAGGGCTGTAGTACTGCGTAGGCCAAGCAGTCCGAAACCTTCAACCTCCTGCCGAGCTGCTTATTGACGAGGAATCAAGTGGTTGCCGCGCTCCAGTGCTTTTCTCTCAAGTATCGCTATCCGAGCTTTGGACGTCGCGATGTCCTCTTGCACCCAGCGGCCTTGACCGTCGTGCCTGTGCGTCATTGAAATTCGCGCCACTCACCGTGGAGCGGGCGAATGGCCCCGTTTGAATGCGCAAACGGCAGCTTGACGCTTACCGTTGTCCACAGGATCGATACCACTCATCTCATTGATCCAAGTCCGCAGGCAACAGCTTCACCACCAATTCCCCTTTGTCGCCCGGCACGAGGCAAAACGTGCCGTAATATCCCATGGCATTTGATTCTTTGAGTTTCGCGGCAAGGTAGACAGCGTAAGCATGATCTAAACGAAGTGTTTGCAAGGTCCGCTGTTCAGTTAAAGGCAGCGCCTACCCGTACGAAATGCAGTCCTTGGGCTTAAGCAAGAGCGGCTTCTCATCTGAGGTGACGGCCGTATACCACTGCTCTTCAGGAAGCACTCCTGGACGGATCGCTTTCGCATCGGATACAAGAATTGAATAAAGTGAGACTCCATCACGGGTTTCTTTATTCGAGGGTATCGAGAAGCACACACTTCCTTTGGTGCTCTTTACTTCAGCCTGCTCAAGGCGAGAAATGGCCAAACAATCAACGCCAACGAGCATCGTTGCGACCAATACACTGCAAACGAAAATTGCCCGTAACGGCTCAGTGCTCATGTCATGCTCCACGTAATTCCATTGCGAATTAGTTTCAAGCATGGATTGTTGGATAATTTAAAGGGCTCGAATGCTCGCCCTTCCAGCATTCGCGGTCGACATCTCAGATGGTAGCGACCTATAGCGAGTTGGCGGAGCTCATTTAAAGTCTCTCATTACCTGCGAAGTCTTCATCCCACCCCATCTCTAGTTCTGCTGACATTTGGAAACTTAGAATTCTATGATCATTGGTTCCGGCCCCGGGGCAGGACCGATCCATTCGCGCTTGAGCGGCCTAAGATTGATTACTGTCCCATTGCCAGATAGTGCGACCATACCCTGAATCCACGGTCGGCATCGCTTCACCCTTCCGAAATAAACGCCGAGATTCCGTTTTTGCGGGTGTAAAGTAAAACCCGGTCTCTGGGCAAGCCTGGCCGCCAGGAACACGGATATGTTGCGCAGCAGTCGTCGCGTCGTTCCGAACGATGCCCTGCGCACCGGAAGCGCGTTCGACGAGATACCACGTACAGTTTCGCTCCTCCAGGATTGGCTCTTCGTCATATTGCTCACCTGTTGTTGGGTGCAAGATCGGGCGCATTCCGGTGCGTACCTTCGTCGTAGGCGCTGTCTCATATCTGACGAACAAGAATTGGGCGCAACTTCCTTCCACATCGGGCACATAAATACCGCTGCGCTCGAGTTTCTGTCCCGTTGCGACCGATACGTTTGCTTGGACTTGGTACATGGGCCATTGGGCAGGAGGATTTAGTGGCCCGAAGTAATCGTTGTATTCAGCCAAATCGAATGGCCCCCACCCAGCCCGCTCAGTACGAGAAATATTGCGAGCTAGCATAATTGCCTTGTCTAGAAGCTCTCCGTAGATATTCTCGTCCGACCGGGGCATCCATCCGGACCAGTAGTCCATTTGGCCTTTGAAATCGCTCTGCACTCCCCATGAGCAAGTCAGACCAAGAAAATCACCATGGGTCAATAGAATGTAACCTGAGTGTAAACTCTCTAGGGTTTTGCGGAAGTTCGGGATAACACGATGCCCCCAGACGACATCGGGCTGCTCCGGCAAAGGACGCGAACGATAGTTCTTGGGTAAATTCCGCATACAATTGTCAAGGCAAGCTTCCAAATGTTTGACCATCTCAGCCCAAGTGTCGCGGAGTTCGCAAAAATATTCCGCTGATATGTAGCGCTCGAGAAGGAATACCTCTTGAGAATTTAGGACTGGTTTCATTTTTTCCTTAGCGAACGTGGTTGCGTTGAACGGGAACCCCGACTAGGCTATTGCTTGTCCCTAAGTCGTCGTATCCCCACCCGGTTTTTTGCCGTGGACTCAGATGGGACTTATCCATATGCGACGGGTCGACGACTATCTGGCGTGCGCCCCCTTCAAGGACAAAATCGGTCTTCTCCATCCGTTGCGATGCGGTTACCCCTTCCCAGACTTTCAGGCCTGATCCTGGTGGAACGGTATAGACAACGAACTCTCCATTGCTGTTCCAGTTTGCCCATACAGCGAAGCGTCGCCTCCAATCATCTTTCGACTTCAGCTTCTTAAACTCGGACTCGCTCATCCAGCAAATGCTGTTATCGAAAGAGGTCGGATCGACGATACGGTACAGCTTTGTCCCAGGCGGAATTGTCAACGCTTGAATGGTGTTAAACGTCTCGTGCGCATTGTTGAGTGGATGCCGCCCACGTTTTGGACCAGACACTGTACTTGTCCACCCCGGCGGGGCATTTGGCGGCACAGCGACCTGGGGGTATGCCGCGCTTGGAGTCCTATCGACCCAAGCTGGCTTTCCTTTGTTAAAAGCAGCTAATTCCTCGGCTTCAGACACCTTCGCAAAGGCATGCGGATTCACCGAGTTCAAGTAAGCGCGGTGCGCCATATCGGCTTGTATCTCCAAACGCCGCGCTAGCGCTTCCATCGCATTCCGAATGGGACCGACAGCCCCCGTCAAATGGCAATGCGCTCCCTGCCGTACCTGATCGATCTTCCGGATAAGGTCTGTCGCGTGCGAGGCTACGGTACTGCCACCCCATTTCGTCACCAGACCCAGCAAATGCTTTCCTGCTCCGGCAACGTGGTCGAATGCGCCGATCAAGGCGGTGGTGTTGACCTTCGCAGCGAGCTTTTTGACCTCTATCGCAAGAAGCCGATGAGGGTTGTCCCACTTCATGGCCTTCAGTGCGGCCACGATTTCTGGGCGGGCGAGAAATCTGTTTAGCTGAACGATAGCCTCGTCGAGATGTAAGGATAGGCGTGGCGTCACGCCGCTGACCGCACCCGCCTTTCGCATTCCGGCAAACATGACCTTGAGGGAGCCTTTCAGTAGCGAGCCAAGCCCAGGGATCAGCCCGATCAAGGTCAAGGCGAGCGTGAACCAGTGCCACTTTTGCGAAGGTTCTTCATCGAGCTTCTTGCAGTTCGCGACCAGATCACGCACGTCACACAGCTGATCGACAAACGGAATCATGGAAATGATCGTCCCGGTTACGACCTGCGCGGTGCTGGCGCTATCGTTAAAGTCCCCCTGCAGCACTTCCCAGATCCACTCGGCACCGGCGGCCAAGCTGTTCCTGCCCTCCTTGATCCATTGGGCAGGGGCAGAACAAAACCACGCTAATGCGTTTTCGAACTCGTCGTTCATGTATCGCACTCCAGGGAGATTTTCAGCCGGCGAACATCTTGTCCGCTCTGGATAACATCGCTGTCAAGGGATCCCAGGGCGGATCAGGCAGCGGCGTTCGCTCTTCGTACTCCGCAGAGATCGGCTTCTCGGGCACATTGTCGTGACGAGCATTTCCAGCCTGATCGAGCGTTCCGCTGATGACGACGCCCTCTGCGAACTTGATCTTGTAACCCACGCCTGCCATCGGTTCACCGCTGGCATCCCGGTAGTTAAGCGCGATGAAGTTATTCAGCTTAGCTCCCGCTTCCGGGAAATGAGGGAATTCAGCCGATTGCTTGGCACCTTGGTCAAACAAATGCTTCCCCCCCTTCACCGAAAACTTCCCCGGACAAGCAAACGTAATATCCCCACCCTCCAGCGTGATCGCCGACTGCCCCGCCTGCAGCACGATCTTTTCCTTGGCCTTGATTTCAATGCAGTCATTCACCGAAATCACCGTAATTTCCTTGTCCGCCAGGATCTCCAGCCCATCCGTATGCGCCTGCAGCGACACTGGCCCATTCGCCGCAATCGCCTGGATGCCCCCCGCATGCGTGAACAAGCTGGCGGCACTGCCGGCAACCGAGGACACCGTATGTGCCGCGCTCAGGTGCAGATCCGACTGCGTGGTCCACGCTAATTGTTGGCCGGCGTAGAGCACGGTCGATGCCGGCGTCGCCCAGTTGATCCCGGCCGCCGAATCCATCAGCACGAGCGCGGAACCGAACTTCTCGACCGGCCCCGCGCCATCGAGCTCGCGGCTGCCCGCCCGCGACTTGAGCGCCTGCTGGCCGCCGACTGCGCCCGCATACTTGCCCTTCGCCTTCGGATCGATCTGCTCGATGAACGCGCGCTGTGCCTTCTCCGCGTCCTTGCTGGACAGGGCGCCCTGCTGTGTGGCCGCGTCGAACAGGGTCTTGCCGAGTGCCTGCGCACCCTTCAGCATCGACACCGCTTCAAGCGTATCCATCTGCGTCGAGGGCACGCCGCAGCCCCGGCACGCACGTGCGCTGGTCGACAGCAGCACGCCCTCCCCGCCGCGCACGACACCCCAGGCGTCGGTGCGCAGCTCGAAGCCGCTGCCGCGGTAGGCACCGCGTGTGCTTGAACCCGGCGCTTGCTGGATCAGGTAGCCCAGGTTCAGTTGGGTAGCTGCGGTGCTGGTGGCAAGGCGCGTGCGCACCTGTCCCGCCGTGTCGTCCAGCTGCCATTGGTTGAAACCGCTGCCGTCGAAGTTGCGGCTGTGGATGCCCGACAGCGTTCCAGCGTGGTCGGCGCCGGACTCCACGCCGGCAGGAAACGGCGGCGTGTCGACGCCGTTGTGGAGCTGGGCGACGATGAGGGGACGGTCGATGTCGCCCTCGACGAAATCGACCAGTACTTCGGTGCCGACACGTGGCGTGAAGAGCGTGCCCCAGTTCGGCCCGGCCAGTGCTTCGGCCACGCGCACCCAGGTGCCGGATGTCTCGTTCCCCGGCGCGCAGCCGGCGTCGTCGGTGTCGTGGGCCATTCCGCCGGAGTTGGGGGACGCGCCACGCTGCCAGGCAAACTGGATGCGCACCTGATGGTCGCGCGTGGTGGTCGAAACCGCGTCGGTCAGGCCGACCACCAGCGCTGCCTGCGCGCCAAGAGCCGTCGTGCGGCGCAGCGCCGCGGTCGCTGCCGGCACGATCGCAACGGTATCGCGCACGCAGGCGAAGCGGTTGCGATAGCTGCCCTTCTCCACGCCACGCTCGCCGCCGGCGATGCCGGTCTCGAAATTATTGCGTGCTTCGTGCTCCACCCACAGCACCGTGAAGACATTCTCGCCCTCGGGATAGCGCTCGTGCTGGGTGAGCGCGAAGCCGTGACCGGCGGCCAGGCGCCGTACCGCGCCGGCGCCGCTGAACACCTTGTTGTCCCGCTCCAGCGCTTGCAGCATCAACCGGCTGTGCGCGTCAGCCGCGCCCCGGTCGGCGAAGCGCCGCTCGCCACTGCCGTCATGCACCTGCATACCCGGCAGCTCGCCGGCATCGAGCATCGACTGCTGTTCGGCGGCGGGCGCGAGCAGTTGCGCCGGGTGCCAGCTGCTGCTGGCGACCGCGTTCGCCGCGACGCTGCGGCGCGCACCGAACCCGTCGATGGCGTCGTCTTCCTCGGTGGCGCGCACGCCGTGGAAACGCAGTGCTGCCCCACCTGGGGTGGCTGGGGCCTGCGCAGCGCTGTCGAAGACGACGAGGCGGTGCCCGCCCTGATCCTCTTCCTGCGCGTGCTCGAAGCGCCAGCTCAGGCCCTCTAGTGCGAGCAGCCGGGTGAAGAAATCGAGATCGCTTTCGCGGTACTGGGTGCAGATGGGGCGCACTGGCAGCGCCTGGGTGATGTCGAAATCGAAGCGCACCTGCGGATAATCGGCCAGCAGTTCGGTGACGATATCGCGCGCGTTCTTGTCCTGGAAAATGTAGCTGTCGCGACGCAGGCCCAGCAGCGCCAGCGCCGGCTCCAGGCGCAAGCGGTAGCGGGCAACGCCGCCGTCGGCGCCCATCCACGCCGCGCCCGTGCACAGGCCATGCCAGAAGCGCCGGCTGCCGTCGGGCTGCAGCAGGCCCAGGCGCAGCTCTTCGCCAAGAAACAGCGCAAGGTCGAGGTCGGCCGAGGTGCTCAGCGCATCGACTTCGAAACAGAACAGTTCGTTGATCGCTTCGCGGCCCGTGATCCGCTCGGCGGCCAACGATTCAGGGAGCTCGCTTTCCTGCGGGGTGGTGAGGGTAATGAGCCGTGCGTGCTGGCCGAGGCCCGTACCGAACAGGGCCGAAAGTGAAAAATCGGACGCGTTCATGCGCGGCCCGGCAATGCCATCGTTGCCATCTGGAGAGCTCCTTCGGTTCGGACGAATCGGAAGGCAGAGAGCTCGCGCGGCACCCACGGCGCCGACACGAGCTGCAAACTTGCCAGCCGACGATGTTACCGAAGGTCAAGAAGGGAAAGCCACCTGCAGACATGATCTGCATCAATGCTTAAGCTAAATTTTGACTCGCAGGATCACGGCGCCGCGGGCCCGACCGGTTCCAGCGGCGCCAACACACGTAAGCGCAATGCGATGAGCATGGCCATCACCAGAATCGCCCCCAGCAGCCCCACCACGCCCAGCCAGCCGCCGTGCTCCCACAGGTAGCCCGAACCCCAGCCGACCACGCTCGAGCCGAGGTAGTAGAAGAACAGGTACAAGGCCGACGCCAGCGCCTGTGGCGCCCGCGCGCGCCGGCCGACCCAGCTGCTGGCCACCGAGTGCGAGGCGAAGAAGCCGAAGGTGTAGAGGCCGACGCCGACGACGACGGCGACCAGGTTCCTGAACAGGGTCAGCAAGAGGCCCGCGAACATCACCGACATCACCAGCCACAGCACATTGCGCCGGCCCAGGCGGTCGGCCAGGCGCCCGGCCCAGACGGAGCTGAAGATGCCGAGCAGGTAGAGGATCGACAGCGCGCCGACGGCGCTCTGGCGCAAGTTGAATTCAGGTCCGAGCAGGCGGTAGCCGATGTAGTTGTAGAGGCTGACGAAGGACCCCATCAGCAGGAAAGACAAGGCGAACAGCCAGGGCAGGCCGGGGTCGCGCAGGTGGCGGCGCAGGCCATCCAACAGGCCGCCGAAGCCGCCCTGCCCGCGACGGAAGCGCTTCGAGGGGGGAAGGCTGCGCCAGAACTCCCAGGCCGCGTACAGGCCGGCCGCGCCCATCACCGCCAATGCCGAGCGCCAGGACCAGAAATCGCTGATGACCGAGGCCAGCACGCGTCCCGTCATGCCGCCAAAGGCGCTGCCGCTGATGTACATCCCCATCGACAGGCCGAGCGAGCCGCCTTCGATCTCTTCGCTGAGGTAAGCCATCGCCACGGCGGGCATCCCGCCCAGCATGAAACCCATCAGGGCGCGCAGGACCAGCAGTTGAGAATAGTCGTGGGTGAAGGCGGCCAGCAGCGTGAGCAGGCCGCCGCTGAGCATGGAGGCGGCCATCAGGGGCTTGCGGCCGAAGCGCTCGGACAGCACGCTCGATACGAGCAAGGAGACGGCCAGTGCGCCGGTGGAGATCGACAGTGCCAGGCTGCTTTGCGCCGGGGTCAGGGCGAAGTCGCGTGCCAGCAGCGGCATCAGGGGCTGGACGCTGTAGAGCAGTGCGAAAGTGGAGAAGCCGCCGAAGGCCATGGCGCGGTTGACGCGTTTGAATGCAGGGCTGCCGGCGGCGATGGCGGGAGAAGACATGGGTGAATCCGGGTGCGGGACAGGCCATGATAACGGAGAACTGGCGTGGGTATCGGCGGACACCTCGTCGCTTGTGAGCGTATTGACGGGGCGTGATGATCGGTTGGATGCAGTTGCCGGATGCGCGCGTTCGCGTGGGGTTATCGAGAACAGGGGACTCGACAACGGCGTCGACCTACGGGGATCGATAATGCGAGCGCGAATTGAACGCGTAGGCGGGGGACCCGCCTACCCTACGGTATAGATGGTGCGAGCTTGAGGTTGAACGCGTGGACGGGGGACCCGTCCACCCTACAACGGCGGCCTATCGGCAATGCCTGCTTGCGTTGAACGCGTAGGCGTTTGCATTCCGGGCCATCGGCCCGAAATGCCCCACCTACCCTACGGGTACTCGGTGTCGAGCTCCGAGCCCGCGTAGTTTTCCATCTCGGCGACCAGCTGCTTCATCGGTGCCTTGGTGTGGATGTTCTTCAGCACGCTGCAGGTGTCGCGGTAGCTGGCGATGCGTTCGGCGATGATGGCGCGGTGCGGGGCCGGTACCTTTTCCAGCAGCGCGGCCCAGCCGGCTTCGAAGTCGGGCTGGTTCTTGCGGACGGACTTGACGAAGTTCTCGAAGGCCTTCTGGCCGGCGCGCGCGACGATCACGCCGCCGCCGTCGACCGCGAAGATGATCGCCATCGCAATCACGCCTTCGGCATTGATGTCCGGGTCCTTCACCGGGCCCTCGTAGTGGTGCTTGCGCAGCCACTTGGCGGCGTTCACGATCGCCTGCACGTCCAGGCGCTGGCGCAGCTGGCCCTGGTAGCGCTCGTAGCCGGTCCAGCTCTCGCCAGGGTCAGCCGTGCACAGGTCGACGAACAGCTCCTTCAGGCGCCGCTGCGAATACACCGGGTCCAGGTCGTACTCGCCGACCAGGCTGTCCTCGGGCAGCGCGGACAGTTCGCGCACGAGTCGGAAGCCCGCCTGGAACACGTACTCGGCGCCCTCGTCGATCAGGATGTCGAGCGCGCCGGCATCGCTGTCGTCGCCCTCCTCGGCCAGCAAGTGTTCCAGGCCCAGCGAGATGCCGCCGACGGTCAGCATCAGCGCGCGCTGGATGCCTTCGGCGGTGCGGTCGTTGGTGAACTTCTCGGAGACCATCGCGGTGACGCCGGAGAGCTCGTCGGCCAGGCCGATCGCCTCGTCGGCGTTGGCCTGCTCCGGCAACAGCTTGATCGCCCGCACCAGGCGCGGCAACCTTTCGATGACGATGGCAGGGAGCATGCTCTGGCGATCCCCGCTCACGAAAAGATGTCCGTGCCCATGCTCTTGCGCGTACTGCGGCGCGGCAGGGTGCGTACCGAGGGCACCTGCTTGCGCAGGCGGTACAGCAGGTCGCGCGTGGAGCGCTGATGGAAGTCCGGGTCTTCGTCCGGGTCGTCCGGGAACTCGGCGTCGGCCATCTCGGCGCTGTGGCGGAAGTCCGGGAACAGCTCGATCAGCGAACGCTCCCAGCCGTCTTCGCTGGCTTTCGCCAGGTCGATGGCGAGGGGCACGATGTCGCTGTCGGACGAAGTCTGGCCCGTCACGTAGCGGCCCTTGGTGTTGATCTCGCCGGCCACTTCCATGATCTCTTTTGGCGCCAGCGACCACAGGATGGCGAACACGGTGGCGCCATGGTCGGTGCTCGAGGCTTCCTGCAGCAGTTCGTGGCGGCGGTCTTCGTCGTCGTTCGCGTAGACGATGCCATGCACGTGGTTGAACAGGCCCTCGGCGATGCGCTCGGGGTCGTCCTCGATCATGTTGTCGGGCCAGGTGGCGGCCAGGTAGGCCAGGCTCTCGGCCCAGGCCTTGGGCGGCACCAGCATGGTCGCCAGCGAAGTCTTGGCGCCGTCGAAGCCGGCCAGGTGCAGCGCGGTGACCTGCGGCGGCAAGGTCGACAGGACCTCGGCCACGGCATAGTCGCCGTGCTCGTCGGCGGCTTTCGAGAACGCCTCTTCGGCGTGCTGCAGCGAACCGGCCAGCACCAGTTCATTGATCTGCCGGGTCAAGGCCGGCAGGTTGGCCTTGTCGTTGTCACTCATTCGCGTTCTCCTTCGCCGTCGAAGATCTGCGTGAAGTCGTCCGATGCCGCGGTGCCGTCCATGTCGTCGTCATCCTCGTCGCCCTCGTCGCCTTCGGCCAGCTGATCGAGCGACTGGTCGTCGTCTTCCCAGCGCTGCTGGTGCTTGTAGAGGAAGGCCGTGATGATGGCCTGGCGCGCCAGCTCGGGGTGGTTGTCGGTCATGGCCGCGTACATGGCGGCGCCGTCCTCGCCCTGGCACTCGGCCATGGCGAACACGCGTGCGGGGTCGCCGCCGGCGTAATCGGCCGCCTCGCGCATCAGGCCTTTCGGGTCGAGGAACTTGATCTTGTCAACGAGGGCGAAGGCCATCAGGTTGACGTCGTCGATGCCGGAACCGCCGGCGTATTCCGACACCAGGGCCTCGACCATCATGTCGTAGTTCTTGCGGTTCGGCGGATCGCCCAGCGTGCCGTCGATCTGGCCTTCCAGTTCACGCGACTGGTAAGCGAATTCGGGATGTACTCGTTTCATTGTTATTCCTGTGATTGCGTAAGTCGGGCCGCCTGGTTCAGGCCTGCAGCGTGACGCCATTGAGCGCGAACAGCGAGCGCCACAGCTCGAAGGCCTCGGCCTCGGCATCGAGCACGATGCGGTGGTTCACGCTCTGGTTGTATTCCTCGCGCCTGGCCGGGTCCGACAGGACCTCGTAGGCCTTGCTGACGGCCTTGAAGCGTGCTTCCGCTCCCGGCGCCTGGTTGCGGTCGGGGTGGTAGCGCATCGCCAGCGAACGGTAAACCTTCTTGATCTCTTCGTCGCTGGCATTGGGCGCGACGCCGAGGATCGCGTATAAATTTTCCACTTTTGGAACTCTCCGGCAGAGGGCCTGGCGTCAGGCCCGGAAAACGGCAAAACGGCCATTATCCTATATAAAACGCCAACATGACAGCGGCGCCGGGCGGCATGCACTGGTGTTGACGGCTTGCAAGGCGCAGTTGGCGTCCGCCTATCCGGCCAGTATGGGCACTGCATACTGAGCGAACCGTGCGCTCCACCACATAGGCGGGGCACTGGCGCACTGCCTGCGGTAAAATGCCTGCAACTTTCATACACACTCCTCTTTCCATGAGCAACGAGAAAAACAAGGCGGCGTCGGCGAATGCGCCCTCGTCAAATTTCCTGCGCGCCATTATCGACAACGACCTGGCGGCCGGCATCCACGCGCGCGAAGGCATGCCTCCGGTCATTACCCGCTTCCCGCCGGAGCCGAACGGCTACCTGCACATCGGCCACGCGAAATCGATCTGCCTGAACTTCGGCCTGGCGCGCGACTACAACGGCCGCTGCCACCTGCGTTTCGACGACACCAATCCTGAAAAGGAAGACCAGGAATACGTCGACACCATCATGGACAGCGTCAAGTGGCTCGGCTTTTCGTGGGAGCAAGGCGGCCAGGAATACCTGCATTACGCCAGCGACTACTTCGACAAGCTGTACGCGATCGCCGAGTACATGATCCAGAAGGGTGTCGCCTACGTCGACAGCCAGAGCGCCGAAGACATGGCGAAGAACCGCGGCAACTTCGGCACGCCCGGCACGAATTCGCCTTTCCGGAATCGCCCGGTCGAGGAGTCGCTGCAGATCTTCCGCGACATGAAGGCCGGCAAGTACAAGGACGGCGAGCACATCCTGCGCGCGAAGATGAGCGAGGACGCGATGTCGTCCCCGAACATGACCAACCGCGACCCGGCCCTGTACCGCATCCGCCATGCGCACCACCACCGCACGGGCGACGACTGGTGCATCTACCCGATGTACGACTTCACCCACCCGCTGTCGGATGCGATGGAGTCGATCACCCATTCGATCTGCACGCTGGAATTCCAGGACCACCGTCCCTTCTACGACTGGCTCGTCGCCACCGCGACCGAAGGCGGTTTCTTCGAGCCGCCGGTACCGCGCCAGTACGAGATGTCGCGCCTGAACCTGACCTATGTCGTCATGTCCAAGCGTAAACTCCGTCAGTTGGTGGACGAGGGCATCGTTTCCGGCTGGGACGACCCGCGCATGCCGACCATCGTCGGCCTGCGCCGCCGCGGCTACACGCCGGAATCCATCCAATTGTTCTGCGAGCGCATCGGCGTGTCGAAGGCGGACGGCTGGATCGACATGAGCACGCTGGAAGGCGCGCTGCGCGACGACCTCGATCCGAAAGCGCCGCGCGCGATCGCCGTGCTGCGTCCTTTGAAACTGATCGTGGATAACTTCCCCGAAGGCGAAGCGCACGAGTGCAGCTCGCCGGTCCACCCGCACCATCCGGAATGGGGCGTGCGCACCTTCCCGTTCACGCGCGAACTGTGGATCGAGCAGGAAGATTTCATGGAAACCCCGACCAAGGGTTACTTCCGCTTCACGCCGCCCGTGGGCGACCAGCCTGGTTCGCGCGTGCGCCTGAAGTACGGCTACGTGGTCGAGTGCACCGGCTACGACAAGGACGAGAACGGCAAAGTCACAGCCGTGCACGTGAACTACTTCGCCGATTCGAAGTCGGGCACGCCGGGCGCGGACAACTACAAGGTCAAGGGCAACATTACGTGGGTCAGCGCGGCATCAAGCATCGAAGCCGAAGTGCGCCTCTACGACCGGCTCTTCCTCGACGCCAACCCGGACGCGGGCGGCAAGGATTTCAAGGCCCTGCTCAATCCGAACGCACTGGAAACCGTGACTGCCTACCTCGAACCCGGCATGGCCGCAGCCGTTGCCGAGCAGCGCTTCCAGTTCGAGCGCCACGGCTATTTCGTGGCAGACCAGGTCGATTCGCAACCAGGCAAGCCGGTGTTCAACCGGGTGACCACGCTGAAGGATAGCTGGGGCAAGTAATTGCCGGCGTGGCGCCTCGCCCATGCTTTGTAGCGAACACATCCCGCCCCGGAGGCTCCTTCCGCGGCGGGATTTTTCCCGTCTTTTCACGCAAAAAAAACAACTAGCAGTCCTGCCAGGTTCCAGTCCCCGCCGTCTGCGCGATTCTGACTAAAATCAAGAACGAAGCGTATTCTGATGACGATGAAATCGGCGGACAACTGGATTTCCAGGATCGGCGCGATCAAGCTGGGCTCATGGCTGGGCGCGATCCTCTCGCTCGGCGTGGGCGTGGCCTTGCACGTCACCACCAGCCAGGCCATCGAAAACGATGCGCGCGAGCGTTTCGGGCACATGGCACGCGGTGTCCAGTCGATCCTCGACAGCCGCATCAAGACCTATGCCGATTTGCTGCGCGGCACCTCCAGCCTCTTCCTCACCACCGAGCACGTGACGCGCGAGCAGTTCCGCCAGTACGTGAACGGGCTCGATCTCGCCAGGCATTTCCCGGGCATCGAAACCGTGAATTTCGCCCGTCATCTGCGGGAAAGCGAACGCGCCGCCTTCGAGGCCGAGATGCGCCAGGACCTGCCCGGCTTCAGGATCATGCCTCCGGGCCACCGTGCCGAATACACGGTACTCACCTTCATCGAGCCTGGCCAGTACTGGAACGGCCGCATCGGCATGGACCTGCACGCGCGGCCGGCCGTCGCGCTGGCGCTGGCCTATTCGCGCGATACCGGCGATCCCTCGACCTCGGGCACGGCGGTCCGCATCCAGTCGACCGCGAGCGGCCTGGGCATGCGCATGCCTGTGTACCGCGCCAACACGCCGCTCACCGATGTCGCCCAGCGGCGCGCCGCCTACATCGGCTCGGTGGGCATCGGCTTTTCCGTCCAGCGCCTGGCCCAGGGCGTGCTCGACAACATGCCGAAAGACGCCACCAGGCTGATGATTTCAGGCATGAGCCCGGTCGAGGAACCCGGCGGGCCGCCGGGCGTGTACCGGCGCCGCGTGTTCTTCGACAACCATCCCGGCATGGAGACCGACGAACGGCGGGTGTTTCACGCCCTGCTGCCGGTGGGCGTGAGCGGGCGCGGCTGGGACATCGATTTCAGCGTGAAAAAGCGCAGCCTGTATTCCGAGATCGACAGCCTGCTTCCCTGGGTGGCCATGCTGGCCGGCGTGACCGGGACTGCCCTGCTGTATGCGCTGTTCCAGACCTTGAGTTCCTCGCGCCGGCGTGCCATCGAACTGGCCGAGGAGATGACCGGCGAACTGCGCGGCAGTGAAGCGAAACTGCAGAAGACCAACGACAACCTGCGGCGCCTGGCAGCGCATGCCGAGACCATCAAGGAAAGCGAACGCAAGCGCATCGCGCGCGAGATCCACGACGACCTCGGCCAGAACCTGCTGGCGCTGCGCATCGAAGTCGACTTGCTGGCCTCGCGCACCAATGAGCGCCATCCGCTGCTGCACGCGCGGGCGCAGTGGATGCTCGAGCAGATCGACGCCACCATCAAGAGCGTGCGCCAGATCATCAACGACCTGCGCCCGAACGTGCTCGACCTGGGCCTGACGGCGGCGGTCGACTGGCAGATTACCGAATTCCAGCGCCGCACCGGCATTCCCTGCGAACTGGTGTCTGACAATCACGACCTGCACGTGAGCGACCGCTGCGCCACCACGCTGTTTCGCATCCTGCAGGAGTCGCTCACCAACGTGTCGCGCCACGCGCGTGCAACGGCGGTGCGGGTGGAGCTGGCGCTCGACCCGGATGCGATCTCGATGTCGGTCAGCGACAACGGCATTGGCCTGAAAACGGGCGGCGGCCAGAAGCCCGGCTCCTTCGGCCTGGTCGGCATCGAAGAGCGCGTACGCATCCTCGGCGGCAAGTGCGTCATCACCAGCCGGCCGGGCGCCGGCACCACGGTCCACGTCTCCATCCCCGCGGCCGACAACCTCATCTCCGTGGCCTACGCGCCCGCTCCCTCCTCCCTCGCGCCCAACCCCGCCCTCAACAGCCTTTAGGCAGCTTTACCACAGGAAATTAGTTGACGTCACTCAAGTTGAGTTTAGTCAAGGAAATCCGGAAGCTTGGGGTAGAGAATCCATATCAATGCTTCTCGTCAATAACGACGACGGCAACTGAGGAGGAGGGCCGGATCATCTGCCAGCATGACTTTTCCCACAGCGCATACCACCAATACAAATAACGATGTAGTCACCAAAACTAAAGGATAAATCATGATCTCGAACAAAGACTTCAACCTGATCGCCGCCCTGGACTTGAGCCCAATCAAGGTCAAACTGATGCACAAACAATCCGGCGAAGGCTGGTCGCTGGAAAAGGCGAATGCGATGGAAATCGAATACCGCCGCTTCCTTTACCTGATGAAGGCTTTTCCGAACGAACAGACTGCGCCCCTGGTCGACGTCGATACCTTCTGGCATTACCACATCCTGGACACGATGAAATATGCCCGCGATTGCGACCAGGCTTTCGGCTACTTCCTGCACCACTATCCGTATGTCGGCATGGAAGGCGAGGACGGCGCCGAAGTCCAGCAGGAAGCCGGGCAGCGCATGCGCGACCTGTACGAGTCGACCTTCGGCGAAGACTACCTGCATGCTCAGCCGGCGAACGACCTGGACTACGGCGCCGCAGGGACGGCAGCGGCAAACAACCCCTGGTACGGCGCAGCAACGGGAGTCGAGGCCGCGGACGTGCAGACCGCCTGGTGCGGCGCACCGGCCATCAGTGCCGCCGGCGCGCAGACGGCATGGTGCGGTGCCCCGGCAGGCACGGCGGGCACTGTGCAGGCCGCATGGTGCGGTGCCCCGGCGGGCAAGGCGGCGAACATGGCGACGGCCTGGTGCGGTGCGCCGGTGAGCCAGGCGGGCAAGCCGGCGGCGAATGCACAAACGGCCTGGTGCGGGGCGCCGGTGAGCAAGGCAGCCAATGCGCAGACGGCGTGGTGCGGTGCGCCGGTGAGTCAGGCGGGCAAGGCGGCGGCGAATGCGCAGACCGCATGGTGCGGTGCCCCCGTGAGCAAGGCAGCCAATGGGCAAACGGCATGGTGCGGTGCGCCCGTGAGCAAGGCGGCGCATGCGCAGACGGCATGGTGCGGTGCGCCCGTGGCCAAGGCAGCCGATGTGCAGACCGCGTGGTGCGGCGCGCCGATTGGCTCGGCTGCGGCGGCGCAGAGCGCCATCGCGCAGGCAGCCTGAGCGTCGCTGTCGGCAGGGCCCCGCCCTGCCGCATCCTGTCCAGATCGCAGCCGGCGGCAATGCGCCGGCCCTCCCCTCAGGCCGACTGGCCCAGCGTTTCCGGCGCAATCATCAGGGAACGCAGTTCGCGGATGCTGTAGTCGCTGATCTCGTGCATGCGCAACAGGATCGTCGCCCCGATCGGCAGGGTACTGTGGCGGATCTTGCTGATCACCGGCGGTGCCACGTCGAGTGCGCGCGACAGCGCCGCGTCGTTCTTCAAACCCGTTTTCAGGATGATGGCATCCAGCACACGGTTGGGGTCATATTGTGCGCCTTCCGGCAACCTTCTGATCGGCATCTAAATTCTTTCCAAATGTCACAAACCTGCATAAATTTTTCACAGTTGTCGATTCGTCGTGAAAAATTGGCCTGCGGGCTGGAAAATGCGCCATTTATATGGCGATATTCGCGGGGTGGCAATGATAATAGGAAAGATAGTTTTTACTCAAGCAACAAGCATGGTTTTTTCGCTACCGATGCTCGCTTGCAACATCATGGTTTCTTGTGGCGCGCGCGCAGTTGCTGCCGCACCTGGGTTTGCGTCTTGTTCTGCTTGCTTTCGAACAGGGCGACGGCTTCCTTCTTCGCCTGCTCGACGGTACGCATGGCGTCATGGTCGTCGTGTGCCACGAAATAATCGTTGGCCTGCGCATCGACCACCAGCTTGATCGCCGCCTCGTCGTCCAGGTCGTACATTTCGGTGAGCAGCGTGGTGATTTCGTCGAGGAAGGCTTCGTAGGTCATGGTCGTCATGGTGTGCACTCGTCGTGAATGATTTTGGGAGGGGCGCTATTCTATCAGTGCCCATTGCGCCAGGGCGTGCCCGACGTGCGAATAGCGCAGGCGCACGCCGAGTTCGCGGCGCATGCGCGTGTTGTCGAGGCGGCGCGATTCCGACATGAACGACAGCTGCATGGGCGAGACGGTCGCGCGCAGTTCCGCGCGCGGCAGGCGTGGCGGATGCGGCAGCCCGAAGGCATCGGCCACTGCGTCGAAATAATCGCCCATCTTCAAGCGCGTGTCGTCGGTGGCGTGGTACACCCGCCCAGGACGCGCGCGCGCCAGTGCCAGCGCGACGATGCGCGCCAGGTCGTCGGCATGGATATGATTCGTGTACACGTCGTCTTCCGCGCGTAGCGCCGGCGTGCCTTCGCGCAGGCGTTTCAGGGCAGGCGCTCCTGCGCATAAATGCCCGGCACGCGCAGGATCGCCACGCTGCCTTTGCTGCGCCTGGCCCAGTCGCGCAGCACGCGCTCGGCGTCGACCCGCCGCGCCGCACGCGCATTGCGGGGCGCCACGGGGCGCGTTTCGTCGACCAGCGCCCCGCCGCAATCGCCATAGACACCGCTGGTACTGACATAAACGAGCCGCGCCCCCTCGGGTAGAATGGCGGCCAGGCTGCGCGTGCGCAGGTCGCGCGCGCCCTCAGGCCGGGGCGGCGCCAGATGGACGACGTAGTGTGCCAGTCCGCGCAGGCGCGCCAGCGTCGCCGGCTGGTCGAGGTCGGCCACGACCGGCACCGCCCCGGCGGCACGCAGCGCCGGCGCCCGTGCCTGCTCGCGCGTGAGGGCAAAGACACGGAAACGCGGACACAGGAGCGGCAGCAAACGCATGCCGACGTCGCCGCAACCCACCAGCAAGAGGCGCGGGCGCCCCAATTTATTGTTGTTGTTCATTTTGAGGATTGTATGACGTTCCAGATCACTGTCCAGCCCAGCGGCACCCAATTCGCCTGCGAGGACGACGAAACCGTGCTGGCAGCCGCCATTCGCGCAGGCGTCGGCCTGCCCTACGGCTGCAAGAACGGCGCCTGCGGTTCCTGCAAGGGCAAGGTGGTCGACGGCGTGGTCGCGCACAAGCCGCACCAGGCGCGCGCGCTGTCGGAACAGGAAAAATTGCAGGGCATGTCGCTGTTCTGCTGCGCGGTGCCCGAGGGCGACGTGACCATCGAAGCGCGCGAGGTCGGCGGCAGCAGCGACTACCCGATCCGCAAGATGCCGACCCGGGTGCAGTCGATCACGCGCGCGGCGCCGGATGTCGCCATCGTCACGCTGCAGCTGCCGGCCAGCGAAGCGCTGGCCTACCGCGCCGGCCAGTACGTCGAATTCCTGCTGAAAGACGGCAAGCGCCGCGCCTACAGCCTGGCCTGCGCGCCGAGCCTGGAGCGCCCGCTCGAGCTGCACATCCGCCACCTGCCGGGTGGCCTGTTCACCGACCATGTGTTCGGCGCCATGAAGGAGCGCGACATCCTGCGTTTCGAAGGCCCGCTCGGCACCTTCTTCCTGCGCGAGGAATCAAGCAAGCCGATCGTGCTGCTCGCGTCGGGCACGGGTTTCGCGCCCGTGAAGGCGCTGGTCGAGCACCTGATGCATTTGAAGTCCACCCGCCCGGTGCGCCTGTACTGGGGCGGACGCCGTCCGCAGGATTTGTACATGCACGAGCTGTGCGAAGCCTGGACCACCACCCTGCCCGACTTCACCTATATCCCGGTAATTTCGGACGCGCTGCCGGAAGATGGCTGGAGCGGACGCACGGGCTACGTACACGCCGCCGTGATGCAGGACATTCCGGACCTCTCGGGCTGGCAGGTGTATGCCTGCGGCGCGCCGGTGATGGTCGACGCCGCGCGCAGCCAATACACGGCGCAATGCGGCCTGCCGGCGGAGGAGTTTTATGCCGATGCGTTCACGACCGAGGCGGACCTGGCGGCGGAATAAATCCGGCGTCTCGACGCGTCCGTGCGCTGAACGCGTGGGCGGCGCAGGTGCCGCCTCGGTCTCGTAGGGTGGGCGCCCCGTGCCCACGCCGTAGTCGAACAGATGATTGCGTTGACACGGCGGTTGTGATCGGAAATACGAGTCAAATAGCTTAAACGCAATGCACGCGTCCGCGTGGGCACGGGGCGCCCACCCTACGGCTGTTCGCCCGCGCGTTGAACGCGCAGACGGCGCCGCTGCCGTGTCGGCTCAAGCAGCGCGGGTAGAGCCGCCTACCCTGCGACCTGCGGTGTTTCGCCGATTCAGGCACAATGGACGGTCCCAGCCAGCAACGCACTTCCTTCATGTCCCTGTCTTCCCCCTCGCGCGGCCTCGGCGTCCTGCGCAACCGTAACCTCTCCTTTTACCTGTCGGCGCGCTTTCTCGGCACCCTCGCCGTCCAGATGCAGAGCGTCGCCGTCGGCTGGCAGGTATACCAGATCACCGGCAGCCTGTTCGACCTCGGCCTGATCGGCCTGGCCCAGTTCGCGCCCTTCCTGGTGCTGATCCTGTGGGCCGGCCACGTGGCCGACCGCTACGACCGGCGCCGCATCATCGTTGCCTGCATGGGGGTCCAGTTGCTGGTCAGCGCCCTGCTGCTGGCCTTTACCGCCAGCGGCAGCCACGTGGTCTGGCCCGTGTTCGCGGTGCTGGTGCTGTTCGGCAGCGCGCGTGCCTTCATGATGCCGGCCTCGCAGGCGGTGCTGCGCAACTGGTGCCGGACCGTGATTTCGGCCAGGCCGTGGCCCTCGCTTCGTCGACCTTCCACGTCGCCGTGATCGCCGGCCCCGTGCTCGGCGGCCTGCTCTACGTGTTCGGCCCGACCGTCGTGTATGCGCTGTCGGCAGTGCTGCTGGCGGTGTCCGCCTTGCTCATGGCCTCGACCACGAGCGCGCCTCAGGTAAAAAGCCACCGCGCCGGCCAGCTGGCACACGCTGCTCGAAGGCCTGCGCTTCGTGCGTTCGCGCCCGATCGTGCTGGGCGCGATCTCGCTCGACCTGTTCGCGGTGCTGTTCGGCGGCGCCACCGCCCTGCTGCCCGCCTATGCCCACGACGTGCTGCATGCCGGCCCTACCGCGCTCGGCTGGCTGCGCACGGCGCCGGCGCGGGCGCGGCCGTCTGTTCGGTGCTGCTGGCGTTTGCGCCCATCCGCCGCCATGTCGGCGCCTGGATGTTCGGCGGCGTCGCCGTGTTCGGCGTGGCCACCATGGTGCTGGGCTGGACCGGCCAGTTCCCGGTGGCCCTCGGCGCCCTGTTCCTGCTGGGCGCCGGCGACATGGTCAGCGTCTACGTACGCCACCTGCTGGTGCAATACGAAACACCGGACGAGATCCGCGGCCGCGTCAGCGCGGTGAACGCGGTCTTCATTGGCGCGTCGAACGAGCTCGGCGAATTCGAGTCGGGCGTGACGGCCGGCTGGTTCGACCTGGTGCGCGCCATCCTGCTGGGCGGCGCGGCGACGCTGGCCGTGACCGGGCTGTGGGCAGTGCTGTTCCCGGTGCTGTCGAAAATGGACCGTTTTCCGCACCACGAGAAAGAAGAGCAGGCAGCCCGCCAGCAGGCCTGACGGTAAAAAATGCCCGCGCGCTTGTCGGAGCAGGCCTCGTTGTAACCGTGCGGTATTCTTTGAAAATGGCAAAAAGTGTAAGATCGGCTACAAGATTTCTGACTACGGAGCTATCTATGCAAATCACTGTCAACACCGACCGCACCATCGATAAACACCAGGGCCTGGACGAGCACGTCGAAACCGTGGTGAAAAGCTCGATCGGCCGTTTCGAAGACAACGTCCACCGCGTCGACGTCCACCTTTCCAACGAAAACAGCCAGAAGCAGCTCGACGGCGGCAACTATTGCATGATGGAAGCCCACGTCACCGGCTATGCCCCGGTCGTCGTGCATGAGCACGCCGTCAACCTGCACCAGGCCATCACCCAGGCCGGCAGCAAACTCAAGCGTGCCCTCGACAGCGCCCTCGGCCGCCTGGCCGACAAGAGCCGCCGCGAAGCGCCACCGATGGACATCGATGCCGCCGCGGACAAGAACCTGACCAGCGGGATGTAAGCACCGGGAAAGCCGGCGGGACGGAATCGGCCTTGCCGCTTCAGTCCCCCCGCTCCCCCTCGACCATCGCGCGCACCTCGCGCAGGTAGCGCAGCCCGGCCAGCGCCCGGCTGCCGTACCAGGACATCATTTCTCCATCGACGAGGAAGACCGGGATACCGATCTGCTTTTCCAGCGCATCGGCATGGGCCTGCGTGAAGCGGTAGGGTTCGGTCGAGAGCAGCACCGCATCCAGCCCGGCCACGAGTTCGTCGGACCAGGAAAAGCGCGGGTAGCGTGCATCGTTCCCCAGTTGCGGCACCTGCCAGCCGAGCTCGGCCAGCATGCGCGCGATATAGGTGTCGCCGGATACGCTCATCCACGGGTCTTGCCAGATACAGTAGAGCACCGTGCGTGCGGGTCCTGGAGGGCGTGCGCGCAGTGCCGCGTACTCGGCCTCGAACGCCGCGCACCAGGTTTCCGCAGCCGCCTCGACACCGAATACCGCTCCCATCAACCGTGCCAGCGCCAGGTTGTCGCGCGGCGCCAGCGGGTGGGTGACGACGATGTGCGGAACAAAAGCGGCCAGCGCGTCCACGGTGGGCTTTTCGTTCTCGTCGATGTTGACCACCAGGTGGGTCGGCGCGAGCTTGCGGATCTTCTCGATGTTAACGTCCTTGGTGCCGCCCACTTTCGGGATCGCGGCCACGACCTCCTGCGGATGGATGCAGAAGCCGGTGCGCCCGGCCAGCTGCGGCGCCAGGCCCAGGTCGCACAGCAGTTCGGTGATCGAGGGCACCAGCGAGACGATGCGCGCACCAGGCGCCGGCACGTGGACCTGGCCGAGGGCGTCGACCAGGTGGGGTGATTGCGGCCCTGGGGCCGGGAAGTTTGTCGGATTCATCCCGACATTGGAACATTGTTGTTTCTGAAATACCAGCGGAGCCGAAGCGGCGCGATGGTTTATCATGCAATCTCGATGGCACTGCGCCAGCCGGACAGGCCATCAAGGGGGCGAATGAAGCATCGGCTCTACTCAGCGGAGGAATGCGTTTTGAAACATATCGGTACTTTTCGGGATGCAGGTTTCCCGGTCGACGAGCTCGAACTGTTTCGCGGAGCGGACATGGCCGCAGCCGCCGCGGCGCTGGCCGACTGCGAGGTGGTGCAGCTGAACGCGGGCGAGGCCATCGAGGACACGGTGCGGGCGCGGCTGTATATCGTGCTGTCGGGCATGCTCGAAGTCGAGACCGACGGCCATGCCGGCACCTCCGACGGCCACATCACCCGCATCCTGCATGGCGAGAGCGTGGGCGAACAGTCGGTGCTGGACGATGCCGCCAACCTCGACGCCGTGCGCGCGGTGGAAGACACGCGCCTGCTGGTAATCGAATCGAAGCTGGCCTGGCAACTCATCGACCATTCGAACGCCGTCGCGCGCAACCTGCTGCGCCTGCTGTCGTTCCGGATTCGCGCCGCCAACGCGCTGCTGCGCCGGCGCCAGAAGCTGGGCGAGTTCTACCGGCAATTGTCGCTGAACGACACGCTGACGGGCCTGTACAACCGCACCTGGCTGGCCGACATGCTGCCGAAGCTGGTGGCGCGGGCGCGCAACCGGGCAGTCCGCTGGCCCTGCTCATGGTTGACCTCGACAATTTCAAGAAGTTCAACGATACCCACGGCCACCTGATCGGCGACGCCGCCCTGTGCGCGGCCGCGAACGTGATCCGCGACGGCCTGCGCCCCTCGGACTTCGCCGTGCGCTATGGTGGCGAGGAATTGATGGCGGTCTTGCCGGAAACGACAGCCGAGCTGGCGCAGATGGTGGCCGAGCGCCTGTGCAAGCAGATGCGCGAAGCCGTGCTCTTCCCCGACATGCGCGTGCCGATGCCGCACCTGACGGCCTGCTTCGGCGTGGCCGTGCTTGACCCGAACGGCGACGAAACGAGCCTGATCGACGCGGCCGATGCCGCCCTGTACCGCGCCAAGGAAGCCGGACGCAACTGCGTGAGCCTGTGACACACGGTGCTGCCGATTCTGGCCATTGACGTATCGCATGGGTAGCCCGACAATCCGGGCACCCAAGCGGGGCACCACCACTCCAAGAATCGATGAGCACTCACACCTTCCTCTGGCACGACTACGAAACCTTCGGGGCGCAGCCGCGCCGTGACCGTCCGGCGCAGTTCGCGGCCATCCGTACCGATGCCGAGCTGAACGAAATCGGCACGCCCCTGATGCTGTTCTGCCAGCCGGCGAACGATTACCTGCCCGACCCGCAGTCCTGCCTGATCACCGGCATCACGCCGCAGCAGTGCCTGGCGCAAGGCGTGCCCGAGCACGAGTTCGCGCGCCAGATCGAGGCGGCCTTTGCCGAGCCTGGCACGATCGGCGTCGGCTACAACACCATCCGCTTCGACGACGAAGTGACCCGCTTCCTGTTCTGGCGCAACCTGCTCGACCCGTATGCGCGCGAGTGGCAAAACAATTGCGGCCGCTGGGACCTGCTCGACGTCGTGCGCATGACTTACGCGCTGCGTCCGGAAGGCATCGAATGGCCGCGCCACCCGGACGGACGGCCGAGCTTCCGGCTGGAAGACCTGGCGCGCGCGAATGGCCTGGCACACGAGGCGGCCCACGACGCGCTGTCGGACGTGCGCGCCACCATCGCCCTCGCCCGCCTGCTCCGCAAGGCGCAGCCGCGCCTGTTCGACTTCTGCCTCGAACTACGGCGCAAGGACAAGGTTGCCGCCGAGATGGGCCTGCATTTCGAGCGCGAGCAGCGCCAGCCGTTCCTGCACGTGTCCGGCATGTTTCCGGTCGAGCACGGCTGCCTGGGCCTGGTCTATCCGCTGGCCCAGCATCCGAGCAACAAGAACGAAGTGCTGGTCTGGGATTGCCGCCACGATCCGTCCGAGCTATTCGGGCTCGACGTCGACACCATCCGCCAGCGCATGTTCACGCGCAGCGCCGACCTGCCCGAGGGTGTGACCCGGCTGCCGATCAAGAGCGTGCACCTGAACAAGTCGCCGATGCTGGTGGGGAACCTCAAGACGCTGAGCCCTGCCATGGCCGCGCGCTGGAACATCGACCTCGAGCAGGGCCGCGCGCATGCCGCGCTGGCTGCACGCGGACCGGACATGGCTGCCACCTGGACCCAGGTCTTCCAGAAGCCGGCGGCGGCCAGCGAGACCGATGTCGACGAAGACCTGTACGGCGGTTTCGTCAGCAAGGACGACCGCCGCAAGCTCGAGTCGCTGCGCATGCAGACGCCCGAGCAGTTTGCAACCGTGCGCCCCTCTTTCGACGACGAACGCCTGGCCGAACTCCTGCGCCGCTACCGCGCCCGCAACTTCCCGCATACCCTGAGCGAAGCCGAAGCCGAGGAGTGGGAAGCGCATCGGGCGGCGCGCCTGTTCGACGGCGCCGGCGGTGCGCGAACGGTGGATCAGTTGTTTGGGGAGATCGATGCGCTGTCGGAGACGGCGGACGAGCGCGCCGAGGAAATCCTGGGGCAGCTGTACGAGTATGTGGAGATGATTGCGCCGAGCAGGTATTGACGTGGGGCGATGCTCGCCCTGACGGTATATTGACGCTTGTGGGGCTGTTGCCTGCGCTGCTAACGGTTTCTACGATCCGCGTGGGCAGTCATGATGGCCGGGGGCCATCATGACGAAGTGCCCACCCTACGGGAGGCGCTATCGGCAGGTTCATGCAAAAGCATGGGGTTTGCACGATCTGGCCACTAACGTTTCCTGTAGGGTGGGCGGGGCCGCCGAGGCACCCCGTGCCCATGCGAATGATGCGAACCACCTGCGCCGCAGGCAACAGCCCCACCCGGCCGGCACACCGCTTTCGTCGTTGTCTTACCCCCGATACCGATTGATTTCATCCCGCGTCTCTTGCGCCACCCGCCGTGCTGCCGCCGCGAAATCTTCCCCCTCGGCCAGCGCCGCATACAAAATCGCCCGCGAGGAATTAATCATCATCCCCGTCCCCGCTGCCGTGCGTCCTGCGCCCACCGTGGCGGCCACGTCCCCACCCTGGGCACCGACACCGGGCACCAGCAGCGGCATCTCGCCGACGATCGCCCTCACCTGCGCCAGCTCTTCAGGGAAGGTAGCGCCCACCACAAGGGCGCACTGGCCATTCCGGTTCCATTTCTCGGCGACCAGGCGTGCCACGTGCTGGTACAGCGGCTTGCCCTCCACGTTCAGGAACTGCAGATCCGAGCCGCCCGCGTTCGAGGTACGGCACAGCACGATCACGCCGCGATCCGCCCACTCCAGGTAGGGCTCGACCGAATCGAAGCCCATGTAGGGATTGACCGTGACGGCATCCGCGCCGTAGCGGTCGAAGGCTTCGCGCGCGTACTGGTGGGCGGTGGCGCCGATGTCGCCGCGCTTGGCGTCGAGGATGAGCGGGATGTGCGGATAGGCCTCGCGCAAATAACGGCAGATCGTTTCCAGCTGCGCTTCGGCGCCGAGGGCGGCGAAATAGGCGATCTGCGGCTTGAAGGCGCAGGCCAGGTCGGCGGTGGCATCGATGATCGCCTTGCAGAAGCGAACGATGCCGTCCGGTTCATCCTTCAGGTGCGCCGGCAGGCGCGCCAGGTCGGGATCGAGGCCGACACACAGGAGCGAGTCGTTGCGGGTCCATGCCGCGGCAAGCTTGTTGATGAAATTCACGTCAGGCCTCCCAGATGTCATTGCAAACCCGATATTGTACCTGTCGACGGGGCGCTCGCCCCGCGTCCAGCACGACCGTGCGACCGGCGTCGCGGCAAACGGGTATATTTTTGACCATTCGACAACTCGCATGGACAAGAACATGATGACGTCTTCCATTATTGCGCGCTGGACCCGCCTGCTGGCGCTTGCCACCCTCGCCGGCTCGCTGCTCTCGGGCTGCGGCTACAACGACTTCCAGGTCAAGGACGAAGCCACCAAGGCCGCCTGGGGCGAAGTGGTCAACCAGTACCAGCGCCGCGCCGACCTGATTCCGAACCTGGTGAACACCGTCAAGGGCTATGCCTCGCACGAACGGGAGACCCTGGAAGCGGTCACCCGTGCGCGCGCAGCCGCCACCAGTTTCCAGATCACGCCCGAAGTGCTGAACAATCCTCAGGCATTCCAGAAATTCCAGCAGGTGCAGGGTGAACTGTCGAGCGCGCTGTCGCGCCTGATGGTCGTCTCCGAAAAATATCCTGAGCTCAAGGCCGACACCAGCTTCCGCGACCTGCAATCGCAGCTCGAGGGCACTGAAAACCGCATCACCGTGGCGCGCCAGCGCTACATCGCCTCGGTGCAGGACTATAACGTTACCGTGCGCAAGTTCCCGACCAACCTGACGGCAATGATGTTCGGCTATGAAGCGCGGCCATCGTTCACGGTCGAGAACGAAAAAGCAATCTCGACCGCGCCGACGGTCAACTTCGGCAAGTGACGCGATGAACTTGCTGCGACAGTGCTGGTTACTCCTGCTGGCCTGCATGCTGGCCGCGCCTGCGCAGGCCCAGCTGAAAGCGGTGCCGCCGCTGACGAGCCACGTCACCGACATGGCTGGCATGCTCGACGCCACCCAGCGCCAGCGCCTGGAAGCGGTACTGGCCCAGCACGAGGCCCAGACTGGCAACCAGATCGCGGTGCTGCTGGTGAAGTCGACCGAGCCGGAAGCGATCGAGCAATACGGCATCCGCGTGGCGGAAGCCTGGAAGATCGGGCGCAAGGGCGTCGACGACGGCGTGATCCTGCTGGTTGCGCGCGACAACCCGGGTGCGCTGCGCCGCCTGCGCATCGAGGCGGGACGCGGCGTGCAGGGGGTGCTGACGGACGCGCAATCGAAGCGCATCCTGCAGGACGTGATCGCCCCGCACTTTCGGCAAAACCATTATTACGAGGGCCTGGTCGCAGGCGTGGGCGCGATCGCCACGCTGCTGAACCGGGAGCGATTTCCCGCGGCGCAGCAACAACAGGGGCAGCAGCTAGCCCCCAACGGCGGTAACACGGAAGGAGGCGGGATCGGTATGTTCGGTATCTTGATGTTGGTCTTTGGTTTCATGCTGGTGCGTTCGATTTTCCGTCCGCGCCGTCCACGCCTGTCGCGTGGCGGCTGGGGCAGCGGCGCCACCGGTTTCATCCTCGGTAACGTGATCGGCAACATGGGCCGCGGCGGTGGCGGCTTCGGCGGCTTCTCCGGCGGTGGCGGCGGCTTTGGCGGAGGCGGTTTCTCCGGCGGCGGCGGCACCTTCGACGGCGGCGGCGCTTCGGGAGACTGGTAATGGAACACGCATCGTTTGGACAGCGCCTGGGCCGGGTCATCCGCCACTGGCGCAGCAGCAAGGCCGACGCCCAGCGCCTTTCCGGAAGCAACCCTCGCGGCCGCCGCGCAGGCCATTACCGCCGGCGAGCAAACGCACCGGGGGAGGTGCGCTTCATCGTCGAGGCGGCCCTGCCCACCGACGAGGCCTGGGACGGCATCAGCAACCGCCAGCGCGCCCTGGCCCTGTTCGCCGACTACGGTGTCTGGGACACCGAGGACAATTGCGGCGTGCTGCTGTATGTGAACCTGGCCGAGCACAAGGTCGACATCGTGGCCGACCGCGGCATCGACCGCAAGATCGACAGCAGCACCTGGCAAGCCGTGTGCCGCACGATGACCGAAGGCTTCAAGCGCGGCAATTATCATGAGGCCACGCTGGCGGCGATCGAGCAGGTCAACTCCTTGTTGCGCGAACATTTCCCGGCCAACGGGACGCGCCCGAACGAGCTGCCGGACAAGCCGATCATGCTGTAAACCATTGCGGGTCGACTGCCGGGACGCCGGCAGCGCCGGCATCGGCAGCTGACTTCGGCCGGCCCACCGCTGCGGAAAGGTATGCGCCCGCAGTCACCGGCTGACGGGGCAGACTCGCCGCAGCTCCCGTGCATGCGGGGCCGGGCTGCCGCTACAATGCCCTTCCCGAACCCGTGAAAGCCCGCACATGAAACTCGCCAACAAGACCGCCCTCGTCACCGGTGCCAGCCAGGGCATCGGCCTGGCCTGCGCCCAGCGCCTCGTGCGCGAGGGCGCACGCGTGATGCTTGCCGACGTGCGCCCCGAGGGCGCCGACGCCGCCGCAGCCCTGGGCGACAATGCCCGCTTCTTTTGCGCCGACGTCAGCCAGAAGTCCGACGTGGACGCCCTCTTCCGCGCCACCGTCGACGCCTTCGGACAGCTGGACATACTCATCAACAACGCGGGCGTCACCCATGCCGCCGACTTCCTCGATCTCTCCGAGGAGGATTTCGACCGCGTGTTGCGCATCAACCTGAAATCGATGTTCCTGTGCAGCCAGGCGGCGGCGCGCGACATGGTCAAGCGCCAGAGCGGCTGCATCATCAACATGTCGAGCGTGAACGCCGAACTCGTGATACCGAACCAGATTCCGTACGTGGTGTCCAAGGGCGGCGTCAACCAGCTCACGCGTGTAGCCGCCATCGGCCTGGCGCAGCACGGCATCCGCGTGAACGCGATCGGCCCCGGAACCATCCTGACGGAACTGGCGAAGCAGGCCGTCCTGTCCAGCCCGGAAGCGCGCCACACCATCCTGTCGCGCACGCCGCTCGGGCGTTGCGGCGAACCCGAAGAAATCGCCGCCATCGCCGCCTTCCTTGCCAGCGACGACGCGTCCTATATTACCGGGCAAACCCTGTACGCCGACGGCGGGCGCATGCCGCTGAACTACACGGTGCCGGTGCGCGAATAGCTGTTTTACATCCGTCTGCGTGACCGTTTGCGCGTCGATTTCGGCGCAAGGACTGTTTTTGGAGACCATTCATCCCGTGACCGCCCCTCGCTCAAGCCCGTGCGACAAGGTTTTTCCCAGTGGAGCTGCTGGGCGGATATCTCCGGAAGTGATTCGCACCAAAGCATATGTATGACAGTTGCCGAAACATATTCACCGTTCGCATGTCTGGTATCTGAATAGACAATTAGACACGTATGTCGCGACGCAACATAATGGCACCTGTCTCCACTATTCTCCTCCAAGAAAATAGTCTTCAGCCCGCTCACGAAGCGGGCTTTTTTTTGCCCATCCAGCGAAAACTACCCCTTCCATAGATCGTCAGCCGCCGAGTTCGTTCCTGGAAGAGCTGCAGAGGTTGCGCTACGTCATACCCCGGTCACAATGCCTGCCTATACTGAATTCATCTGCAGTACACGCAACCGATATGCGTGATTGCAGACAGGTGTGCGGTGCTTCGCGCCGCACACCCACCGAACACCGTCTCTTGGCCCGGTCTTGGGTTGTGCCCACCACTCTCTCCTGGTGGGCATTTTTTTGTTCCAAATTATGTGCAAGGAATAAAAGGACGGGCAGACCTTGCAGCGCATCCGCTTTTGACTATGATGAAGTTCGCGCGCCGAAACCTGCCTTCCCCGCCGGCCCCGCCATGGGTTGCCTGCAAGGAATATCCAAGAGGACAAAGCGCAGTTGCACGGCATGTCAAAACACAAGGGAGTTCGACCGATGAATCATCATTTTCCTGAACAGACTACCCACGCATCCTCCTCCGACAGCCGCCGCCAGTGCGACGGCTTCGACTATCTGGTTCTCAGCGAGCTCAATCCTCTGGTCGTCGTCGACCATGTCGACGGCGAGCATTCCACCCTCACGCTCCTGACCTTCGGCAACGTCCGCGAAATCTGTCCCAAGTGCCAGCAAGGCAAGCTCAAGCTCGTGCTGCGCCAGACCTCGGTACGCGTGGCACACCTGTTCTGCGCCGAGTGCGAGAGCTGTTTCGACGCCCGCTACGCGGACGGCGCCCCGGCCTTGACCATCTGATGTGCGGCTAGTGCCGTGGCGGCGCCCGCCGCCCGGACATGGTATGGTTGTCGCTTTGCCATTTCGTCAACCATGCCGTCCTTCCTGACCTTCCTGCTGCTCGACCCGCGCCTGAACCGCTTGCGCTATGCTGCCGCGCTCGTCATGTTCCTGACCATCGTGATCGCCGGCTCGATCCCTGGCGCGCGCGCCGACATCGGCCAGTACGCGCCCGGTGTCGTGCTGCATTCGCTGGCTTACGCGACGCTGGCGCTGCTGTGGTTTACCGCCAGCAGCGGGAACGCGGCCAGCCGCAGCCGCGCAACGATTATTGCCATCGCGCTCATGGGTGCCATCGACGAGCTGGTGCAAAGCATGTTCCCCTACCGCGGCGCCGACGTGCGCGACTGGATGGTCGACTGCAGCGCCGCGCTCCTCACCTGCGCGATCCTCTGGATGCTGTTGCCGAAAACCGCCCTGCAGCGCAGCTGAGTCTGCAGGGAAACCCGTTTCCCGTCTTCACCCTCGCTTGATCTGGCTCATATTCAACCCGAGTCAGCTGGAACGTCGTTCCCGTTCAGCCCTCTTACCGGAGTGGCAGACGGCATCGTCACGCATCCCATCGACAAAATCAACGGAGGATCGATATGAAACAACAACACCAGAGCGTGCTCCTGGCGGGTTTGCTGGCCGTCGCGATCGGCCTGTCGGGCTGCGCCGGCATGCGCGGCGGCGGTGACAGCGGCGGCAGCAGCGCCAGCGGCAGTTCCTCGGGCGGTTCGACCGGCAGCGGCGGCATGTCCGGCACCGGAGCCGGGACCAGCACCAGCGGATCGGGTGGTTGGGGCGGCGGCTCCTCGTCGGGCTCGTCGGGCACCTCGGGAACCTCGGGCACCTCGGGCACCTCGGGAACCTCGGGCACCTCGGGCAGCAGCGGCTACGACCAGTCGGGCAGCTCGGGGACCTCCGGCAGCTCGGGGACCTCGGGGTCCTCGGGTACTTCCGGTAGTTCCGGCACCTCAGGGACCTCAGGCACTTCCGGTAGCTCCGGCACCTCGGGCACTTCCGGTAGCTCCGGCACCTCGGGCACCTCGGGCACTTCCGGCGGCGTAAGCAGCATGAGCGAAGGCGGCTCCGCCGGCGCCACGGCCGATACCGCCAGCGGCAGCTCGAGCGGCGGCAGCGCCACCGCGGTCAGCACCAGCCCGAACAGCACCGTCATCTCGATCGAAACCGTGCCACGCAGTGCCAGCAGCACGAGCGGTGCCGGCACGGCCGCCGGGGCGGCAGTCGGCGGCAGCTCGGCAGGCAGCTCGATGTCGTCCGACCGCGTCTACCGCATCACCCTGCGCATGGACGATGGCAGCACCCAAGTCCTCACCCAGGAAACCACGCCGGACTTCCGCAGCAACGACCGTGTGAACGTAAGCGGCGGCGCCATCCGGCGCTGACAGGGCAGCAGGCAGGCCAAGCCAGGCGTTCAACCTGGCTTGTCGTCGAACGAGGCGACATGCCGGTCTGCGCTGGTTGTGGCAGGCAGCAAGGCGCTGGAAATCGTCAATACACGCGTTCGACCAGGTATCCGCGCTGCGCCAGCAACTGCGGCAGGCCGTTCTCACCCATCAGGTGCAGGTAACCGACGCCAACGAACAGCACGTCGCCCTTGCCCATCAGGGTGTCGATCCGGCTTGCCATGTCGGGGTTGCGCTGGCCGAGCAATTTGCGGCGCGTGAAATCGGCGGTTTCCGAGCCGCCGCTGGTGGCCTCGCTCAGTGCGGCATCGCGCTCTGCGGCCTTGCCCGAGCGCCAGGCTTCGATCACCCGGCCGGCGCGCCGTGCCGCGCTGCCGTCGGCCAGGCCGTCGAGCGTATCGAGCAGGTAGCGCTCGGCCTCGATGTCGCTCATGCTGTCGAACAGGCCCAGCTGCAGGTCGGCGCTTTCGAGCGTGCGGATGCGTGTACCGCGCCGGCGCGCCTGGGCCAGCATGACCTGCTCGACGCCGTCGTTACGCCGGTATCCCTGGCGTTCGAGCTGCATGCTGATCAAGAGATTGGCCACCAGCCAGGGTTTCAGGTGGGACATGCTGGCGACGCTGATGCCTTCCGTGTGCAAGGCCGTGCGCAGGCGCGCCATCGTCGCCGGCGCCAGGTGGCGGCCGATGTCGTCGCCCCGGGCGTAACGGGCATGCCTGTCGAGGGCGTGAAGGAAAGCGCCCTTGGCGCCCGTATCGAGCTCGACCACGACTTGGTCGGCCCCGGCCAGCGCCCGCTCCACTTCCGGCGCCATCGGGTAGAAGGAAGGCGCGCCGACGTGCACGGTGCCAAACAGGTAGGCAACCCGTCCCCGGCCGCTGATCCGGTACAAGCCGCCGTGGTGGCGTTCCGCTACCGGTTCCGGACCGACGGGACTGGCGCCACGATGCCCGCTCGAGGCGAGCGTTTCGGCGCGGGCCAGGCGTGCGGGCAGCAGTGCCGCTGCCAGGGCGAGAACAAGCAACAAGATCAGCGCCACGGCGGATGCCACGATGCGCGCCGGCTCCCTTGCCCGCGCGGACAGCGCGGCAAGCGGAGCGGATGCATGCGGCCAAACGGGCACGGCGCAGGAAGGGGATAAACGGGGCAGCGCAGGCCGGGCACGCATGCCCGGCAAAGCAAGCTGATCGGATAACGCAGGCACCCGGGGCATGCACGCGCTGCCCGGGCGCTGCGCTTCAGGCATGGCGCGCGGTACGCGGCAGCGACGGCACCTCTTCCTGCGCCTCGTCCATGGCGCGATCGGGACTGCCCAGGATCAGCGCCGACATGGCCTCGGCTGTGCGTTCCCGGGACGTGCGCGCGACCGTGTCGCGCATGGTGGCGCGCATGCTGTCGCGTGCCTCGGGATGCAGGGCCAGCGCCGCTTCGCAGGCGGCCACGAAGGCGTCCGCGCCGTCGGCGATCGACACCACATGCCCGTACGGATTGACGACGTCGGCGATCGCCGTGCTCACCACCGGCAGCTCGGCCGCCATGTACTCGAGCACCTTGGTCGGGCTGATGAAGCGGGTCGCCTCGTTCAGCGCGAAGGGCATCAGGCAGACGTCCCAGCCAGCCAGCAGGCGCGGCAGCGCGTCATAGGGCTGCTGGCCCAGGTAATGGATGTTCGGCCGGCGCGGCAGGCTGTCTTCGCTGATCTTCACGACCGGACCGGCCAGCACCAGCTGCCACTCCGGGCGGGCGGCGGCCACGGCGTCGACCAGGGCCAGGTCGATGCGCTCGTCGATGACGCCATAGAAACCCAGGCGCGGACCGGGAATGGCTTCCTGCGCCGGATGGCTGCTCGACCGGTCGAGCGCACTGCTGAAATGGGCGACGTCGACGCTGCTGGGGAAACAATGGGCATTCGGGTGGCGCTGGCGCTTCGCCTCGTACAGGCTGGGGCCGCCGGCAAAGACCAGGTCGGCCAGTTTCAGGAGCGCCGTCTCGCGCTGCAGCAGTTGCTTGGGCGCATTCGCGAACGAGGCCAGCTCGTCCATGCAGTCATACACCACCAGGCGCGGGCGCAGCGCCTGCAGCAGCGGCAGCGCCATCGGCGTGTAGAACCAGGCGACGGGCCGCTCGCCTGGCGGTACCAGCTCGGACAGGAGCGGCAGCACGAGTGCGATCTGGTCGTCGTGGTAGCCCGTCGCATGCAGCGGCGTATGCGGCTTGCACACCGTGAGGTTCGGGCCGCGCTCCAGGCATTCCATCCGGACCGGTCCCCCTTCATCGAGGACAGGTTCCTCGATGAACAGGACGCGGTGCTGGCGGGCCAGGCGGGTCAGCAGGTGCTGGGGACGCTGGAAAACAAAATCCCAGCGCAGGTGGCTGAAGACGACGATGGTACTCATGTTGATTCTCCTTGTCGCCCACGGCCGGGCGGTCGGTTGATGACGGTTTCTTGCGCTACTGGCCCGACCGCCCGTTTCCTCCTTGCGGAGGATCAGACGGCGCCTGGCCGGATTTCCTCTTTGGTTGTCTGGTGCACCGACGCCAGGTTGCGCGTCGCCGCATAGATGTCTTCGAACGGCAGCTTGGGCGTCCGGTCCGCGTTGAGCAGGCCGTTCGCTTCCTGGAAGGTGTCGGCGAACTGCGTGTAGCAGAAGCCGCTGAACATGAAGGTTTCGTTGACGACCTTCAGCAGGCCGCGGTAGAGGTTATGGAAGCCTTCCGCCGTGGTCGAGCGCGAATAGCCCCAGGTGCCCTCTTCCGGCGTTCCCTTGGTATCGAAGGCGATGCCGCCGAACTCGGTCAGCACGATCGGCTGGCCGCGGTGGGGGAAGCCGTCCAGCGTCAGGATGCGCCCGCCCGGACGGCGCTGGTCGAACAGCGTGCGCACCGGGTCGGTCACCGCATAGCGCGCGCCCAGCTTTTCCGGATCGCAGTCGTAGTCGTGGATGCCGAGGATGTCGGTGGCCGAAGCTTCCCAGCCGTCGTTGCCGATCACCGGCCGCGTCGAGTCGAGCGTGCGCGTCAGGTGGTACAGGGCCTCCACGGCATTGCGATGGGCCTGGGTCAGCGTCAGGTTCGGCACGCCCCACGACTCGTTGAAGGCCACCCAGACGATGATGCAGGGATGGCTGTAGTCGCGGTCGATGGCCTCGGTCCACTCGCGCACCATGCGCGAGATCGCTTTCGGGCTGAAGCGGTAGGCCGAGGGCATCTCTTCCCACACCAGCAGGCCCAGCCTGTCGGCCCAGTACAGGTAGCGCGGATCCTCGATCTTCTGGTGCTTGCGCACGCCATTGAAGCCCATCAGCTTGGCCAGCTCGACGTCGCGCCTCAAATGCTCGTCCGACGGGCCGGTGAGGAAGGATTCGGGCCAGTAGCCCTGGTCGAGCACCAGGCGCAGCTGGTATGGCCTTCCATTCAACATGAAGCGGTCGCGGTTGATCGCCACCGAACGCAGCGCCGTGTACGAGCGGATGCGGTCGAGCACCTGGCCGTTGCAGCGCAGCGTGACCTCGGCGTCGAGCAGCGTCGGGCGCTCCGGGCTCCACAGCAATTCATTGCGCGAGTCGTCGATGCCCGGGTCGGACAGCGCAATCTTGCGGTTCGCCTCGCCCGCCAGCAGTTTGTAATAATCGTCGGCCAGCAACTGTTCGCCATGCCAGATCTTGACCTCGACGAACATGTCGTCGCGGATGTCGCCGCCGGCGAAGACCTCGCAGCCGATTTCGAAGGTCTCAAAAATCGGCGTCCACTTCAGCTTGGCGATATGGGTGTTGCCGATCTGCTCGACCCAGACGGTCTGCCAGATGCCGGTGGTGCGTGGATACCAGATCGAGTGGGCTTCCAGCAGCCAGTCCTGCTTGCCGCGCGGCTTGGCCAGGTCGGCCGGATCATCCTCGACGTACACCGTCACGACCTGCTTGCCGTCCGCGCTCATGGCGGAGGTGATGTCGGCCGAGAACGGCGTATGGCCGCCCTCGTGTTCGGCTACCTGGCGGCCGTTGACCCAGACCCGCGCGGCATAGTCGACCGCGCCGAAGTGCAGGATCGTCCTTCCGTCGGTGGGCGTGAGGGTGAACTCGCGTTCGTACCAGCAGACCCTGTGAAAGCCCGTATCGCCGATACCCGACATTCTGGTTTCGGGTGCGAACGGCACTTCGATCTCGTGCGTCCACTCGGTCACGTCGTCGGGCAGCTTGAAGCGCATCGCGTCGTCGAAACAGAAGCGCCATTTGCCGTTCAGGCTGATCCAGTTGTCGCGCACCAGTTGGGGACGTGGATATTCAAACTGACTCATTATTATCCTTTCATTCAGTCGGAACGGGAATCAGGATGCGGCCCTGGCGGCCGTCCCGGTTGTAAGCGGCAAGGGCGGCCGCTGCGGCCTGCTGCGCATGGCCTGCGCGGCACAGTGCAACGCAGGCGCCGCCGAAGCCGGCACCGGTCAGGCGCGCACCGAGCACGCCTTCCTGCGCCCGCAACAGCTCGCACAGCACGTCGAGCTCGGGGATCGAGACTTCGTAATCGTCGCGCAGGCTGTAGTGCGATGCGTTCATCAGCTCGCCGAAGCGCTCGGCCGACACGCCTTCGGCCGCTTCCAGCACGCGCAGGTTTTCGCGTACCACGTGGCGTGCGCGACGGCGCTGCGGCTCGGGCAGCGCTTCCACGGCCTCCGGGTCCTGCACGTCGCGCAGCGCCTTCACCCCGAGCTTGCGCGAGGCTTCCTCGCACTCGGCGCGCCGTTCGTTGTACTTGCTGCCGGCCAGCTTGCGCGCCACGCCCGAGTCGATGACGATGATCTCGGTGCCTTCCGGCAGCGGCGCCAGCCGGTGCTCGAGCGTGCGGGCGTCGATGAACAGCATGTTCGACTCGTCGGCCAGGCTCGAGGCCATCTGGTCCATGATGCCGCAGTTGACCCGCGCGTATTCGATCTCGGCACGCTGGGCCAGGCGCGCGAGCTTGACGTCGTCGAGTTCGAAGCCGAGCAGCTGGCGCAGGCCGCGCAGCATTGCCACCTCCAGCGCCGCGCTCGAGGACAGGCCCGAACCGACCGGCACGTCGGTCGACACCCAGACCCGCAGCGGCGGCACCTGCACGCCCTCGGCCTCGACCAGGCGGATGCAGCCCTCGATATAGCTGCCGAAACCGGCGGGGGCGCTGCCGTTCGGCGCGAAGGTGACGTTCGCGTCGAGCGTGCTCGAATAGAAATAGAAATGATCGTCGTTGCTCCGGGCCAGCGCCACCGTCGTGCGCTGGGGCGTGGCCACCGGCAGCATGAAGCCGTCGTTGTAGTCCGTGTGCTCGCCCAGCAGGTTCACGCGCCCGGGGGCGGATGCATGGACCTCGGGCGGCCCGCCGAAGAAGGAATCGGTCGTCACCATCAGCTTGTCTCCAGCCAAAGCGGCCGCTGGCGGCCATGCACGTTCACGGCAGGCCACTGCGGATCCAGGGTCAGGTTGTCCAGTCCCTGCGGGCCGAGGAGGAAGGTGTCCTCGATCTTCAGTCCCGCAAGGCTGGGGTTGAATGCGAATGCCATGCCGGGTTCCAGGCTGGCGGCCGTGCTGGGCGTGGCGACGATCTCGCGCGCCAGGTAGCCGGTGATGCCGCCCTGGTGGTGCTCGTCGATCGCCTTCTCGCGGTCGGCATGGCGGTAGGCGGCGTCGAACGCGTGGTACACCGCCGAAAGCGACTTGCCCGGTGTGACCGCGGCCAGGCCGGTGGCCTCGATTTCCATCAACATGGACTGCTCCTGCGGCGCACTGCCCTCGCCGCCGAAACTGACGAAGCGCGTCAGGTTCGCGTACAGGCCGCGGCGGCGCGCGCAGAACACCAGCATGGCGCGCGCGCCGAGCGGCTCGTGCGACGGCGTCGGATGACGGAACAAAGGCAGGCGCCGCGCCCCGGCCGCCATCACCAGTGGCCGGATGGATGCCGCGCCGCCACAGCGCCGCCGCACCCGCCCCGGCCAGCTGCCATTCGGTCCACTCGGGCCTGGCCGCACGCAGGGTTTCCGTCATCGCCTCGGCCGCCTCGCGCCCGAGCAAACGGTAGCGCGCCTGCTCGGCCTCGCCCAGCACCATGCGGCGCTGGCGCAGCGGGTTCGGCAGCGGCTGCTCGCCGTTCTGGGGACGGTCCGACAGCACGGTGCCATCACCCGCCAGGCCCAGCACATAGCGCGCATGCAACTCGGTCTGGGCCCAGGGCGCGATGTGGAAGGTGAAGCCGGCCGGAATCTCCTCTTCGCGCAGGCGCGCGGCTTCGATCTCGTCGGTCAGCACCACGGCTTCGTCGCGCGTGACCAGCACCTCGGCCACGCCGCTTTCCGCCGTCTGCAGCACGGCGCTGGAGCCGCCGGCGGTGATCCGGGCAAACCAGTCGATCCCGCGCAGGCGGATGGCGGCGGCCCCGGCCTTGTCCAGGCAGGCGCGTACCAGCGCAAGCTTGGCTTCGACCTCGGCGGCGCGCTCGACTCTGCTCATGCGCCCTCCTCCAGCGACACGGCGACTGCCTGCAGCTCGGCCGCGGTGTTCTCGGGCAGCACGTCCATCGCGAACATGCCGGCGCCGAGCTCGGTGCCGGCCAGGTATTTCAGGCGATCGCGCGAACGGTAAGGCGGATAGAACTGGGCGTGCAGCTGGGTTTCCGGATGGTCGGCACCGTCGGTGGGCGCCTGGTACCAGGCCATCAGGTAGGGGAAAGGCCGGTTCCACATGGTCTCGTACTTGAGCAGCACGGTCTTCAATGCGCGGGCCAGGCTGGTGCGCACTGGCGGCGTGAGCGCGGCAAAGTCCTTGCATGGGCTGGTGGGCATCACCCACACCTCGTAGGGATAGCGTGCGCAGGCGGGCACGAAGGCAATCGCATGCTCGTCCTGGTAGAGCACGCGGCGTCCGTCCTCGGCTTCGCGCTTCGCCATGTCGCACAGCAGGTTGCTGCCGTGCTCGGCGTAGTGCAGGCGCTCCTGTTCCAGCATGCGCGCCGGCACCTGCGGCACGAAGGGATAGGAATAGATCTGGCCGTGCGGATGGTGCAGCGTCACGCCGACCTCGCTGCCGCGGTTTTCGAAAGGCAGCACGTACTGGATGTGCGGCTGGGCGCCGATACGCTGGGTGCGGTCGCCCCAGACCTGGAACAGGAGTTCGATGCGCGACAGCGGCAGGTGCACCAGCGCCGCGTTCGGGTCCTGGGTAAACACCACCACCTCGCAATGGCCGTTGGCGGGCGCCGTCGGCACCGTCAGCGCCGGCGGGTCGTGCGATTCGAGCGCGAGCGAAGGAAAGCGGTTGTCGAACACCGCGATTTCGTAATCGCCCTGCGGCAGTTCGGTGGGATTACTCGGGTCGGTCGTCACCGCCAGCGGGTTGTACTGGGGTGGCGGCTGGAAGGTGCGGTTCTGTCGGAACCCGGCATAGGTGACCCACTCGCCGCGCAGCGGATGCCAGCGCAGGTGCGGGTTGGCGTGCATCGGGTCGGGAAAGGGGCTGGGCGCAATGAGCCCGTCCGGGATCGGCCGATTGCTGTAGAGAGTGAGGTTTCGTCCGTCCGGCTTCTTCAGTTCTTTGCTGTGCATGGCATCGCTAAATGTCGGCAGGTAACAAACGAGCGCAGGCAAAAAATGCCCGGCGATCGCGACTAGGAACCGATCCTAACATGGCGTTTCCACCACATTTTCCGACTAGAACGTATGTTTTTTCCAACAGTTAATGACCCATGCCGGGCTGATCTCAGCAAGCAAGGGGGGTGGTAGCGTCTCTCCTATGAGAACTGGTCACTTCCGCTGCTGACTTTTGCTACGCGGATGAGTTTTGTAGTCCTAAGCCTACAAAACGAATAGAATTATTGACACATTTTGGCGAGAAAAACCCTGACAAACTCTGCGGTAGCAAAACAGTGTTGCACCGGCCATTCTCGCGTTCCCCGCGGCCTGGCCTGGCACCTCACGTCACTCAGCTTGACATATAATTTCCATTACGAAACTCACCTCTCATGGAAGCCTCATGTCTCCCAGCAAATTCATTTCCGTCGCCGCGCTCGCGGTCGCCTGCAGTGCCCAGGCCAGCGCCGCATCGACGTCCACTCTGCCTTCAGCCGAACAGTATTTCCACCATGTCGCGATGGCCGAGCGCTGCCCGAGCAGCAAGGCGGCCACCGCGCCGAAGCTGGAACAGCTCAAGCTTCAGGTCCTCGGCTACTACCAGGCGCAGACCGCGAACCTGGATGCTACCGGCGCCGCGCCGCTTCTGGCCGCCATTCAGGAGGTCGAAGCCGGCCGGGTTCCCGCGCAGGTTCGAAAGCGCACCACCGGCACCTGGGCCACGCTCAAGCCCGACGCCGCCAAATTCATATGCGCGAACATGGCAGCGCTTATCGACAGCCAAATCGCCATGGGCGCACTGGCGCTGGCGCAGGAAAGCCGGGACCCGGCCGCAGGCGCCGCCGCCGAACGGCGCGGCATCGAGACCATCAAGTCGAACACGGAGAGTCTGCGCAACGCGCTCGGCGCTCAACAAGGGCATTGAGCGCGGCGGCATGATGCCGCGACACGATGGGCAGGAGCGTGCCTTGCACGCCCGCGCCAGCGCCTATTTCGCCAGTTCGGCCAGCACCGCCGTGTACATCTGCAGGTTCAGCAGCAGCTGCTTGAGGGTGATGAACTCGTGTTCGGAGTGGCCCGTGTACACCTCCCCCGGCATGCCGGGACCGAAGCTCACCGCATTCGGGAACAGGCGCGAATTGGTGCCGCCGCCAATCGCCACCGGCTTCGGATCCTTCACGCCCGTGAAGTAGGAAAACACGTTCATCAGCACCGGCACCTGCGGCGCATCGCGGCGCAGCCAGGGCTCGCCGGTACGCACCGAGATGTTCGCCAGCGGCAGGTTACGCTCCTGCCACCCCGCCAGCGCCGCATTGACTTCGTTCGTCAGCTGCTGGGCGCTCTTGCCCTGCGGGCGACGCAGGTTGACGGAGACCTCGATGCCGTCGTCCTTCTGGCGGATCACGGTCGGTGCCACGGTCATCGGTCCCATGAAGCCGTCGCGGTAGGCGATGCTGCCGAACTTCTCGCCGTACAGGCCTGTTCCCAGCAGCTCGTTGAGGAAGTTGACGACGCCGCCGGCCGTGGTGTTCGCCCATGGCCGCACGGCCAGCGCATCGGCCAGCATCGCCACCGCGTTCACGCCGTCCTCGGGTTTCGACGAATGGGCGGACACGCCGTGCGCCGTCACCTGCAGCTCGCTGCCTCGCCAGACGAATGCATAGCGCATGCCGTCCTGCTTCGCGCCGCGCGCACGGATCTGCGCTTCCAATGCCGGCGTGGCGTTGGCGATCGTCGCGCTGGCGTCTTCCGGGATCTGCGAGCCGAAGAAACCGCCCGCGAAGGCGGCGATGCTCGGGCCCGCGGGCGCGGCCTGCGCCCCGGTCTTCGGAATCGTCACGGCGATGGTGCCGGACGCCTTCTCGGCCACCACCGCCGGGTATTCGGCGTCGAGCGTGATGTTCATCTGCGGCGGCTCGTGGGTCTTGAGGAACTCGACCAGCGGCTCCCAGTTCGATTCCTCGCCCATGTACACATACAGCTCGATGCGCTTCGACAGGGGCAGCTGCTGGTCCTTCAGCGCCTTCATCGCATACAGGGCGGTGGCGATCGGCCCCTTGTCGTCCTCGGCGCCGCGCGCGAGCAGCTTGCCCGGTTCGCTGGCCTGGTCCAGGACAAACGGCGACTTCTTCCACTTGCTTGGGTCGACCGGCTGTACGTCGCCATGGGTGACGATGCCGACGCGCTCGCTGCCCTGCCCCATGCCGACGATCACCACCCAGCCATGGTCGGCGAAGTCGAAACCGAGACGCTCTGCCTCGCTTTTCAGGGTGTTCTTGAAGGCGATGTGCACGGGATTGCGGTCCGAGGGCAGGTTGGGGTCGGCCACCGTGTTGTGGCTGACCAGCCGGGCCAGGGTCTCGACGACGCGGTTGCGGTAGGTCGTGACGGCGTACTTGGCCGCCTTGACCGCGGCGGCGCTGGGCACCGCCGTTTGCCCGCCCGTGTGCTTGCCCGTGTGCGCGGCGGGCGCGGGTTTGTCCTGTGCGGGGGCGGCATTGGCGCAAGCCTGCGCACTGGCGGCCAGCAGCAGGCCGGCGAGAATGCGTGTCTTCATGTCTGTCTCCATTGCAATTTTGCAACGAGTCTAGCACAGGGACATCGGCCGCACGGGCACGCGCGTGCACCCCGGATCGGTACAGCAAAATCCGGTATCGTAGTCACAACGCATCGTATAAAGAGGCATGAGATGAGCATCAAGAGCGTGCGCCGGGTCCACCCGGCCTACCGTGACGACATCGGCGACCTGGTCACCCAGCGGCCGCTGCCCAGCGCGCACCTGGACCAGGTCGATCCCTTCCTGTTCCTGAACCACCACGGTCCCCAGACCTATCCGCCGCACAACCGCGGCCTGCCTTTCGGCCCGCATCCGCACCGCGGCTTCGAGACCGTCACCTTCATCCTCGCCGGCATGCTGATGCACAAGGACAGCGCCGGTCACGAAAGCATCATCCGCGCCGGCGGGGTGCAGTGGATGACGGCTGGCAGCGGCCTGGTGCACGCGGAAGTGTCGCCGCCGGAATTCCTCGAGCGCGGCGGCCGCCTCGAGATCCTGCAACTGTGGGTCAACCTGCCGCCGCACCTCAAAATGACGGCGCCGAAGTACACGGGGCTGCAGCAAAGCGACATCCCCGCGCTGGCGCTCGACGGCGGACGCGTCACGCTACATCTCGTCGCCGGCGAGTTCGCCGGCAGCACGGGACCGGTAGAGTCGCTCACCGGGGTCTTCATGAGCACTGTCAGCCTGCGCCCCGGCGGGCGCCTGCGCATGCCGATCCTGGCCCGCCGCAACGTCTTCCTGTACGTGGTGCGCGGCGCGCTCGAAGTGGGCGTGGCGGCCGACCGCATCGGTGCCTTCCACCTGGTCGACATGGCCATCGAAGGCGACGAGCTCGACATCGCCGCGCCCGAGGACGCGCCAAGCGACACCTTCGTCCTGCTCGGCCACGCCGACCCGATCGGCGCGCCGCTCGTCTCGCATGGGCCATTCGTGATGAACTCGCGCGCCGAGATCGAAGAGGCGATCCGCGACTATCAGGCTGGTCGCTTCGGGCCGCCGATGTAATCTCCACCAGTGCCCGGCTGCGCGTGCGCTGCGCGGCGCGGCCCTGGTTTACATTGATGACCGATTCATTTTTGCGAGAACCGAGCATGCAGGCTGTCCCCCTTGTCGCCACCACCCGTGGCTACCCCTCCTCCGGCTATGTCGTCGAGAACGTCCATGCCGGCTCGATCGCCGTCGTCGATACAAGCGGCAAGCTGCTGGCCTGGGCCGGCGACCCGCACTACCCCACTTTCACCCGTTCGGCCCTGAAGCCCTTCCAGGCCCTGCCCTTCCTGGCCGGCGAGGGCCCCGCGAAGTTCGGCCTCGAACAGGGCGAACTGGCGCTGCTGTGCGCCAGCCACTCGGGCGAGGAAAAGCACCTGGCGGGCGTGCGCGCCATCCTCGACAAGATCGGCGTGGACGAAGCCCACCTCGAATGCGGCTGCGGCACGCCGCTCTACTACGACGCGATGGGGCTGCCCGTACCGGCCACCCGCTTCACCCCACTGCACCACAACTGCTCGGGCAAGCACAGCGGCTTTCTCGGCTGGTGCCGCCAGCACGGCGCGCCGCTCGAAGGCTATGTCGACCCGCAGCACCCCCTGCAGCGGGCCATCCGCGCCGCGCTGGCCGACGCGGTCGGCCAGCCCGAAGCCAGCCTGCCGCTGGGGATCGACGGCTGCTCGGCGCCGAACTACGCGCTGCCGCTGGCGAGCCTGGCGCACCTGTATGCCCGTCTCGGCCAGGGCGCCCGCGATCCGCGCCTGGGTGCGGCACTCGGACCGCTGTTCGACGCCATGACGGGGCGGCCCGACATGGTCTCCGGCACCGAGCGCAGCGACCTCATCCTGATGAGCGCGGGCGGCGGCGACTGGGTGGCCAAGATCGGCGCCGACGCCGTGCAGGCGATCGGCGTCCGCTCGGCCGGGATCGGCATCGCCATCAAGGTCATGGACGGCAACAACCGCGGCCTGCACACCATCACCTACAAGGTGCTCGACCAGCTTGGCCTGCTCGACGACACGCGCCGCGCGGCGCTGGAGCGCTTCCGCCAGCCGCAGATCCGCAACGCGCGCGGTACGGTGGCAGGCGATATCCGGCCGCTGTTCACCTTGCAACGGGCCTGAGGCAAACGCTTTCGTGCCAGGCGGTATCGGACAGCGGCGGTCGGTAGATTCGTCTTAAGATGGACTCATCGTTGTCCCCCGTGGAGTCCCTATGCCTGTGTCTGACCAGTCCGCCATGCGGCGGCTGCTGTACATCCTTGCCCTGTTGCCGGCGCTTCTATTTGGTGGCTGCGCCAGCACGCTGTCGGCCGACGAAGCGGCCACCGTGGCCGGCAAGACCTATGTCGTGACGGGCGCCTCGAGCGGTTTCGGGCGCGGCGTCGCCCTGCGCCTGGGCGCGATGCACGCCAACGTGGTGCTGGCCGCGCGCCGCACCGAGGTGTTGAACGAAGTCGCGGGCCAGGTCACGGCCGCCGGCGGCACGGCGCTCGTCGTCACGGTCGACGTCGCCCGTCCCGAGGACCTACGCCGCCTGGCCGAGGAAACGGTGCGCCGCTTCGGCCGCATCGACGTCTGGATCAACAACGCGGGCGTCGGCGCGATCGGCGAATTCGACAAGATTCCGATGGAAGACCACGCGCGCGTCGTCGACGTCAACCTCAAGGGCGTCATCTACGGCAGCCACGTCGCGCTGCGCCAGTTCCGCCAGCAGGGTCACGGCGTCCTGATGAACATCGGCTCGGTGGAAAGCGAGGTACCGCAGGCCTATCACGCGTCCTACTCCTCGACCAAGGCCGCGGTGCTGGCCCTGGGACGGGCGCTGCGCGAGGAACTGCGCCTGGCCGGCCAGGACCGCATCGCCGTCACGACCGTGCTGCCCGGGCGGCCGATACGCCCTTTTTCGAACACGCTTCCAACTACAGCGGCCACGCGCCGCGCATGCCATTGATGGACGATCCGGCCAAGGTGGTCGACATCATCGTGCGCGCCTCGGTCTATCCGCGCGAGGAAGTCCCGGCCGGCTGGAAGGCACGCAGCGCCTACTGGGGCCACCGCATCGCACCGGACATCACCGAGCGTATTTCGGCCGGCGTCGCCCGCAAGGAGCAGTTCGAACTGGGCAGCCCGGTCCCAAGCAGCAGCAACGCCATCCACCAGCCGACGCCCGGCGGAACCGGAGTCGACGGCGGCGTGCGGGCACGCATGGAGCGCGAGGATGCGGCACGCAAGGCGGGGCCGTAGGGTGGGGTCCAGCCAACAATGTTTCCGCGGTCCACTTCCTCACTCCGCCATCCGCCGCAACATCGCCGCCAGCGCCTCGAGCACCTGCACATCCTGCCAGTAGGCGCTGTGCGACAAGGGATTCCAGCTCTTGAGCATCCAGGTCACCGCGCCCTGCCCGGCATTGATGGCGCGGTCCTCGACCAGGGCGGCGTAGCCGGGCGATAGCGGGCGCAGGGGCCAGCCCAGCACGTCGTCGGGGTCGTACAGGTTCAGCCAGTGGAAATGGGGCGTCGGCGGCGCGATCGGCTTGACGTGCATCTCCTTGTGGGCGGCGACGAAAATCGGGATGTTGCAGCCGGTCGTCACCAGGCCGCTGCAGGTGCCGGCGGCCAGGTACCACTTTTCGTGCTCGGTCAGTGCGCGCCCCACCGCCGGCGCGCCCAGGCGTCGATGTCGCGCCAGATGCCGGCCGCCACCGGTTCGCCGGCGCGCGCCTTCTGCGCATCGTAGATGTAGCTCGACAGCACCTGGCAGCCGAGGGAGTGCGCCAGGAACACCACCGGCATGTCCGGATTCAGGGTGCAGGCACCGAGCAGGGCGCGCGCGATCTCGCCCTGGGCCAGCTCGTACACCGACCCATGCATCTCCTTGCGGTTTTCCAGCCCGGCGGCGTCGGCAAAGCCGAACAGCAGGAATTTGCGTAGCTGGTCGTAATGCACCTTGCTCTGGGTATCGACGCGCTTCCAGACGATCTGCTCGTTCTTTTGCAGGATGTGCTGGTAGTAGACGGAGAAGAAGGCGGCGCGCTCGCGCAGCTGCGGACCGAGCCTGGCGCGCATCTCGCCGAACACGCCCGCCGCGTAGTCGCGCGGGGTCTCGCCCATTCCGTGAACCGTGATCAATGCGACTTGGGGCATGCTGGCCTCCCTCGATGCCGGCAAGTTCTTCGCCGGCGAAGCCCTTGTTTCACGCCAGCTTACCACCTCCCGCCCGCCACCGCCGGTCCCGCTGGCCGCGCGCGGCACCCGCGACGCACGCCCTCCTGCCCCTTTACCTAATTTTTCGCGGGAACTATAATTTTCTCAAGATTAACGCCAGCCTCCACCATGACGCCGCTCCTGTTTCCCGACTACGTCGATGCGATCCGCGCGCTCGACCTGCGTTCGGTGACGGCACCGGCGGCGATACCGGAGCGCTTCCTGCTGGGGCGCGAAGGCCGCGTCAGCGCCCACTACATCCCCTTCGAATACGTCAACCCACGCGCCCGCCTGGTCGTGGTCGGCATCGCGCCGGGCTTTGTGCAATGGAAGAACGCGCTGGCCGAGACCCAGCGCCAGCTGGCGGCCGGCAGCGCCCGGAAGACGTATTGCGCGCGGCGCGCCTGGCGGGCGCGTTCAGCGGCGCGATCCGGCCGAACTTCGTCGCCCTGCTCGACGCCATCGGCATGCAGCGCTGGCTCGGCATCGCCAGCTGCGCTTCGCTGTTCGATGCCGACGCCCACCTGGTGCAGATCGGCGCCATCCTGCGCCACCCGATTTTCGTCGACGGCAAGAACTACAGCGGCACGCCCGGCATCGTGAAGCAGCCCTTCCTGCGCGAACAGGTGCTGCGCTACTTTGCCCACGAAGCCCGGCAGATGCCGGACGCCCTCTACATTCCGATGGGCGCCAGCGTGGCCGAAGGGCTGGACTGGCTGGCGCGCGAAGGCGTGATCAAGCGCGACCGCATCCTGCACGGCCTGCCCCACCCTTCCGGCGCCAACGCCGAACGCGTCGCCTACTTCCTCGGCCGCAAGGACCGCGCCGCGCTGTCGGTCAAGACCAACCCGCGCCAGATCGACGCCGCCCGCGCCACGCTGCTGGCGCAGATGGCGGCGCTCCAATCCTGACCCGGGCCGCGCAGCGATCTGCTACCTGGCCAGCGAAAACCGCTGCCGATACTCCCTCGGCGTCAGCGCCGCCCAGCGCTTGAACACCTTGCTGAAGCTGGCGACATCCTCGTAGCCGCAGCGCGCCGTGATCTCGTCGAGCGGCAAGGCCGTCGTCTCGAGCAAGGCCTTGGCCCGCTCCACGCGCAGCTGCTGCGCATACTGGATCGGACTATGCCCGAGCGCCTCCCGGAAGCGCCGCAGCAGCGTCCGTTCGCTGGTGTGGCAGTGCGCGGCCAGCTGCGCCATCGACCAGGGCCGGTCCAGGCGCGCATTGAGCCAGCGGCGCGCGCGCGCGATCGTCGGCGAGGCGCGCCCGGGCGACCATGGCATCGGCGATGTACGGCGCCTGGCTGGCGCGGTGGGCGTCCATCACCAGCACCTTGGCGGTGATCTGGCGTAGTTCCTCGCCGCCGAAATGCCCGATCAGCCAGAGGGTCAGGTCCATGGTCGAGCCGAAGCCGCCCGAAGAAACGAAGGGCCCGTCGTGCACGACCAGTGCGTCGGCGTCGAGCGCGACCTGCGGGAACTGCTGGCGGAACCAGGCCGACAGCCACCAGCTGGTGGTGGCCTTGCGCCCGTCGAGCAGGCCCGCGCCCGCGACCAGGCAGGTACTCGAGCAGCTCGAGGCCAGCAGGCCGCCACCGCCCAGCCAGGAGCGCAGCGCCGCCATTTCCGGCGCCAGTGTCTCCAGCACCCGCGCCACGTCGCGCGCCGAGTCGTGCGCAATGCCGGGCAGGATCAGGGCGTCGAGCCGGGCGTCAAGCAGCGGCGCCAGCGCGAAGCCCAGGCCGTCGACGCTGATGGCGGGTTCGCCGCGCGCACCCAGCCAACTGGCTTCGAAACGGACGCGCGCGCCAGCCGGACGGTAGCCGGACAGCGTGTTCGCAATGCGCAGCACGTCGAGCGGCACGACGACGCCGCTGCGCAGGCAGCCGGGATAGGCCAGCACGCCGATACGGATGGTCTTGACGCCCGCCGCTTCGGTAGAGGTAACGAGTGAGCTCATCTGGCGGATTAGACCATAACATTGTCGCTTTCGCCACTGTCGCCCCGGGCCGCCTCCTCCGATAATCCTCTCACCGCATCCGCGGCATGAAGAAAATGGAGAAAGCCGATGAGTACCTATCCCGCCTGGCAGGCCTTTGTCTGCGCGCTGATCGCCCTGTTTGCCAAGACCACCGCCACCAGCGTCCTGCAGGTCGTCAGCCGCTTGCGCGCGCGCACCTTCCTGCTACCGGAAGACGCCGCGTTGCTGCGCGTGGCTACCGCCGCCGAGGAAGCGCCGATCGTGCGCCGCTGCGCGGCCGTGTGGCGCAACGATGTGGAAAACCTGCCGCTGTTCCCCGGCGCTGGCCCTGTGCTGGGTGCTGGCCGGCGCGCAGGCTCGTGAGGCCGCGCTGCTCTTCAGCGCCTACGTCGGCCTGCGCTACCTGCATACGGGCGCCTTGCTGGCCGCCCTGCAGCCTTGGCGCGCCCTCCTCTACCCGGGCAGCCTTGGCGTGCTGTGGACGATCGCCGTGCGCCTGGCCCTGCGCGTGCTGGGCACCTGACGCAGGCCGCGTCAGGCCCTTGCCACCGACTGCAGTATCTTCACCAGCGCCGCCATGTCGAGCGGCTTGACCAGATGGTGCGCGAAGCCGGCTGCGCGTGCACGCTCGCGGTCGCGCTCCTGCCCGTAGCCGGTGGCGGCGATCAGGCAGGCGCCCTGCGTCTCGGCCTGGCCGCGCAGCAGCGAGGCGAGCTGGTAGCCGTCCATGTCGGGCAGGTCGATGTCGACCACCATCGCATCGGGCCGCTCGCGCGTCGCCCGGTCCAGCGCGGCGCGCGCTGTACTCGACCATCACCGCGTGTCCCTGCGCGCGCAGCAGAGCGTCGCCAGGCTGTCGGCGGCGTCCTCGTTGTCGTCGACGATAATGAGGCGCAGCGGCCGGTAGGCTGCCGCGTCCAGCCCGCCCTGGCGCCGCGCGCCGGACGTCGTGTCCATGGCTGCCTGCTCCGTCAGCGTGCACGGCAGCACGATGGCGAAGGTGCTGCCCAGCCCGACGCCTTCGCTGTGGGCATGGACTTCGCCGCCGTGCAGGTCGATCAGCTTCTTGACCAGCGCCAGCCCGAGTCCCAGCCCGCCCTGCGAGCGCGCCAGCGTGCGCGCCCCTTGCGTGAACAGGTCGAACACGCTCGGCAGCAGGTCGGACGGCATGCCCGAGCCGTTGTCGCGCACTTCCAGGCGCGCGCTGGCGCCATCGCTCGCCAGCGTGACCCAGATGGTGCCGGCCGGCGGCGTGTACTTGGCCGCATTGTTGAGGATATTCGCGATGGCCTGGATCAGGCGCGTGCCGTCGCCCTGCACATGGACCGGGCAATCCGGCAGGGCGACTTCCACGCGATGGGCTTTTTCCTCGAACAGCGGCCGGGTCTGGTCGAGGGCGCTGCGCACCACTTCGCACAGGTCGACCTCGCTCACCTGCAGCGTGACCAGGCCGCGGGTGACGCGCGAGACATCGAGCAGGTCGTCGATCAGGCGGCTCATGTGCTTGACCTGGCGGCTGATGATGGCGCTGGCCTGGCGAATGCGCGGCTCTTCGCGGTAGAGGATGCCGAGCATGCCGGCCGAGCTGCTGATCGGCGCCAGCGGGTTGCGCAGCTCGTGCGCCAGCATGGCCAGTGAATTCGTCTTTCATGCGGGAGAGGCGCTCGGCCTCGACGCGCGCGGCGCGCTCGCTTTGCAGCAGGGCGTCGCGCTCCAGGGCCGACTTGCGGGCCACCTCGTACAGGCGCGCATTGTCCATCGCCACCGCGGCCTGGGCGGCGACGCCGGCGACGATCCGTTCGGTGCGCTCGGTGAAGACACCTGGCTCGGGATGGCCGAACACCCAGGCCGCCCAGCACCGTGCCCGCTTGCGAGACCACCGGCACCGCCAGGTAGCTGCGCACAGGTTGAAGATCAGGCGGCAGCCCCGGCGGCAGGTCCGCCAGCGGCGGCACGCGCGGCTCCTGCAGCCCGGCCGCCAGGTCGTCGCTGCGCACCGGCCCGTGGTGCTCGAAGGCCGGCGCCAGCAACTGCGCGATGCGCGCGCCCTCTTCTCCCGCAAAGGCCTCGCGCGCAGCGCCGGCCAGCGTAATGAGCCGCATGACGTCGCCGCGTTCCTCGTGGCCGTTGTAGAAAAAGGCGCCGAAGCGCGCGCCGGACAATTGGGTGCCGGCTTCGGTGACCGCCTGCAGCAGCGTGTCGAGGTCGAGCGTGGAGGCCAGCGCCTGGCCGGAGCGGTTCAGCACCTCGAGGATGCGCGTTTCGTCGCGCAGGGTTTCCTCGATGCGGGCGCGGCGCACCGCCTCGCGCGTGTGGCGTGCCACATCCTCGGCCAGCGTCACCTGCGCGCTCGTTCCAGTCGCGCGGCATTGGCTCGTGCAGGTAGAAGATGGCCGCCAGGCGGCCCGCCTCGTGGATCGGAACGACGATCATCGCGCGCGCATCGATGCTGGCATAGCCGGCCGCGTAGGGCGCGGCCTGGGGTCGCTGCCGACGTCGTCGAGCCGCAGCACCCGCCCCTGGCGCAGCTGATTGACGAGCGCCGGGCCGAAGCTGTCGAGCGGACGGCTCGCGCCGGCCAGGCTGGCCACCCTGCCGTCGGTCCAGTCGCGCTCCACGCTGACGACCTGGCCGCTGGCGTCGATCTCGCCGTAACCGGCCCGTCCCACCGCCAGGTACTTGCCGATCAGCGCGCTTGCTGCCCCCATGATCGCGATCGGGTCGAGCAGTTCGCGCAGCGTCGCCGCCAGCTTGAGGTGGAAGGCATGCTGCTGCTCGGCCAGCACGCGCGCCGTGGTATCGGTCAGCACGCAATATGCGCCGATCACCTGGCCGCGCTCGCGCACCGGCGAGACCGACAGCGAGACATAGCGCCGCAGCTCGCGTCCCTGCCGCTCCACGCCCAGGGCAAGTCCTCGCACAGGACGGCATCGCCCGCCAGGACGCCTTCGACGATGGGCAGCACCTCGGTCCAGGATCCGGTGCAGGCCTCTGCCAGCGGCTGGTTCAGCGCATCCGGATGGCGCCCGCCCAGCAGGTCGACGCAGGCTTCGTTGTAGAGCAGCCGCAGCTGCGGCCCCCAGGCGACGAACATCGGGACGCGCGAGTCGAGCATCAGGTCGACGACGGCGCGCAAGGGGTCCGGCCACGAACGCCCGGTGCCAGGCGCATGTGCGGTGCCCAGCAGCGAGCGGACACGGTCACCGCCGGCGGCAAGAGAGGAAGCGCTGATCGCTGTGTTCATGCGGCTGTTTTCATGCGGGCGTGAGCGGCTGACACGATGGTCGTTCGAACGATTATAGCGGTCGAACGCCCCCGCAAGAAGGCGCATTCCTCCTAGCGTAACCGGGTCATGCGCCCCGGGTAGAAGCGCATGCGCCGCGCATGAAAAGGGCGCAAACGGGGCGCCGGCGCCCTATTTTTCGACCGAAAAACGGAAACGCGATTCGGTCTCGTAGACCTCGCCCGGACGCAGGATCGTGTTCGGGAATCCCGGCTGGTTGGGCGAATCGGGGAAGTGCTGGGGCTCGAGGCAGAAGCCGCCGCGATACGGATAGCTTTGTCCTTTGCCGCGCAGGGAGCCGTCGAGGAAGTTACCGCTGTAGAACTGCACGCCGGGCTCCTGCGTGAACAGCTCCAGCACGCGTCCCGAACCGGGGTCGCGCACGCGCGCGGCCAGGCTCATCGCACCGGGCTGCTTGTCGAGGACGAAGCAATGGTCGTAGCCGCCGCCGTGGCGCAGCTGCTCGTGCGCCTCGTCGATGCGCGCGCCGATCGGACGCGCCGTGCGGAAATCGAAAGGGGTACCAGTCGCGTCCATCAGCGTCCCCGTCGGCACCAGGTCGGCGTCGACCGGCACGATGGCGCCGGCGGCGATCTCGATCTCGTGGTCGAGGATGCTTCCACCGCCTGCGAGGTTGAAATAGCTGTGCTGGGTCAGGTTCACCGGCGTGGCACGGTCGGTCACGGCATGGAAACGCACCACGATGGCATTGTCTTCGCTCAGGCGATAGCGCACCGTCGCCTCGAGCGTGCCCGGGTAGCCCTGCTCGCCGTCAGGGCTGCGGTAGGACAGCACCAGCTCCTCGCCCTCGACGCGGGCCTGCCACTTGACCCGGTCGAAACCGGGCACGCCGCCGTGCAGGTGGTTCTTGCCGTTGTTGACCGGTAGCAGGTACTGCCGGCCATCGAGCGTGAAGCGTCCGCCCGCGATGCGGTTGCCGTAGCGGCCGATCAGGGCGCCGAAATACGGGCTGTCGTTCAGGTAGGGAGCGAGCGTGTCGAAGCCGAGGGCGACGTCGGCCAGGCGGCCTGCGCGATCGGGTACGTGGATCTCGGTGATGATGCCGCCGAAATCGAGGATATTGACCCGCATGCCGCTGCCGTTGGCAAGCGTGAACACGGTGACTTCCTCGCCGCCTGGCAGTTGGCCGAAGGGCGCTTGCACGATACCGGTTTGCACGTTGTCGATTCTCCTGGTGATGGGCGAATGGCGGCCGCGGGACGGCCACCAGGGATGGCACCGATGCTAGCATGCTCGCCCGCGGCCCAGCGCGACGTTGGCGCAGCCGCCGCGCGCCGCACAAATGAAAAAGCCTGCGCAAGCGCAGGCTCCCTTCCAGCAGCGGCGTCATCAAGCGACGCCGGTTACCGTGACGGCGATCAGAACTCTTCCCAGTCGCCGCCATCGGCGCCAACGGTCGCCTTCCGGGCGGCCGGCTTGCGCACGGGCGTGGCGGCCCTGGCCGAGCGTGCCGGCTGCGCCAGTGCCGGACGCGCAGCCTGTTGCTTTGCCGCCGGTGCCGCCGGTGCCGCCGGCGCAGCCTGGGCACGCGCAAGTTCGGCCCCGTCGATGCGGAACACGCTCACGGCGCGCGACAGGTGGGCGGCCTGCTCCTGCATCGAAGCGGACGCGGCAGCAGCCTCTTCGACCAGCGCGGCGTTCTGCTGGGTCACCTGGTCCATCTGGGCGACGGCTTCGTTGATCTGCTCGATGCCGGCGGTCTGCTCGACGCTGGCGGAGGTGATCTCGCCCATGATGTCGGTGACGCGGCGCACGCTGTCGACGATCTCGTCCATCGTCGCGCCGGCTTCACCCACCAGCTTGCTGCCAGCCTCGACGGCCTGGGCCGAGTCGCCGATCAGGCCCTTGATTCCCCGGCGGCGGCGGCCGACCGCTGGGCAAGGTTGCGCACCTCGGAAGCGACGACCGCGAAACCGCGGCCCTGCTCGCCGGCCCTGGCCGCTTCCACGGCGGCGTTCAAGGCCAGGATGTTGGTCTGGAAAGCGATGCCGTCGATGACGCCGATGATGTCGGCGATCTTGCCGGCCGACGCATTGATCTGGTCCATGGTGCCGACCACGTCACCGATCACGCGGCCACCGCGCTGGGCCACCTGCGAGGCGGCGTCGGCCAGCATGTTGGCCTGGCGGGCGTTATCGGCGTTCTGCTTCACGGTCGAAGTCAGTTCTTCCATCGACGAGGCGGTTTCTTCCAGCGAGGAGGCCTGCTGCTCGGTACGGGCGGACAAGTCGAGGCTGCCCGCGGCCACTTCCGCCGAGGCGGTACCGATGGTTTCGGTCCCGGTGCGTACCGTGACGACCGTGCGCACCAGGTTCTCGTTCATGGTCTTCAAAGCCTGCAGCAGCATGCCGGTTTCGTCCTGGCTGGTGATCTCGATGCGGCTGGTGAGGTCGCCCGCGGCCACCGTGTTCGCCACTTCCAGCGCCCGGGCCATCGGGCGGGTGATCGAACGGGTGTTCCACCAGGCGATGAGCGCGGCCAGCGCGAGCGAGACCGCGCCGAGAAGGATCATCATGAAACGGGTGGTCTCGAAGGTGGCGTGGGCCGCCTCGGCGGTCTCGTTGCTGATCCTGGCCTGCAGCGCGATCTGCTGGGCCACGGCCATCTTCAGTTCAGCCAGCACCGGACGGATTTCCTGCTTCAGGTAGCGGCGCATTTCGGCTTCGTCGCCGGCCTCGATCCGTTTGATCAGTTCGCCCTGGCACCTGGCATATTTTTCGTGCGCTTCCGTCATGCGCGCGAGCAGCGCCTGTGCGCTGGGGTTGACCAGCATGTGGCTCAGTTTGGCCAGCTGCTCTTCGGCCGCCTGGCGCGAGGCGCTGATTTCGGCGAGCTGTTTCTGGCGGTCGGCCGGATCGGCATCGAGCATCATGTTGCGCAGGGCAATGGCAACGTCGTTGATTTCCGACTGGACAGCGGTGGTGGCGATGACGTTCGGAATGCGGCGGCCGGCCAGTTCGGCCGTGCCTGCGTTGACCCGGTCGAGCGCGTCCTGGCTGAGGATCTGGGTACCGACGAGGAGGAAGCACAAGGTGCCGAAGCCCAGGGACAGGCGTTGTGCGATTTTCAGGTTTGCGAGTTTCATGTGCGAATTCGGATAGTCATAAGGGACATCAGGCGGCTTGCGCCAGCGGATTGGCCAGGCCCATCTCGGGCGTGCCCATCAGGTGCTCGATGTCGAGGAGGATCAGCATGCGTCCGCCGACCGTGCCCAGGCCGGGCAGGCTGCCGGCGTCGATGTCGCCGCCCGAGCCGGTGTGGACCACTTGCTCGATCGCCGCTTTGCTCCCAAGGTAAAGCGGGGCACGCGGCGGTGCCGACATTGCCCCAAGGAAAAGGAAGCTTACGGTATCCGTCCGCTGAACTCGATGGACAAATGTTAATTCCACCGAAAAAAGTGCGCCACAACCAGTAGTCTATCGCGCCCCCGCAACGCTCCGGGAGCGAAGGCATCGCCTCGTTGCAAGCCTGGAATCTTGCGCCGTTTCGCAATCTGCTACAGTGGTTCTTATGATGACTACCTGTGCCTACGGAGCCCATGCCACCCAGCTTTCCCCCTGACGAAGACGAACGGCGTGCCCTGCTCGCCTCGCTCGACCTGCTCGATACCGACGCCGAGGAAGTGTTCGACCGCATCACGCGCCTGGTCAGCCGGCTGCTGAAGGTGCCGATTGCGCTGTTCACCCTGGTCGACACCGAACGGCAGTGGTTCAAGTCGCGCGTCGGCATGGATGTGAGCGAAACGCCGCGCGAGCACGCCTTCTGTGCCCATGCGATCCTGCAGGACCAGCCTCTCATCGTGCACGATGCCAGCCTCGACGCGCGCTTTGCCGATAACCCTTTGGTGACGGGCGATCCGCACATCCGTTTCTATGCCGGCGTGCCGATCCGCTCCAGCGGCGGGCTGGCGGTCGGTACCCTGTGCGCGATCGACCGCGACGCGCGCGTGCTGACCGCCGACGAGCTGTGCATCATGATCGACCTGGCCGACGTGGTGCAAAAGGAGGTCCAGCACCGCGAACGCGTGGCCGCGGTCGGACGCCACCTGATGGGCGCCAGCGAAGCGCGCTTTCGCTCGATCTTCGACCTGGCCAGCATCGGCATCGCCCTCGTCTCGCCCACCGGCGGCTGGCTCAGCGTGAACAATGCGCTGTGCCGCATCGTCGGCTATGCGCCGGACGAGATGCAGCGCCTGACTTTCCAGGACATCACCCATCCCGACGACCTCGAACTCGACATCGGTCTGCTGGGGCAGCTGCGCGACGGCGAAATCGAGCAGTACCAGCTCGAGAAGCGCTACATCCACAAGGACGGACGCATCGTCTGGATCAACCTGAACGTGAGCAAGAAGACCAATGGGGCCGGGCAGATCGAGTACTACATCGCGGTGATCAAGGAGATTGGCGCCCAGAAGGAAGCGGAAGCGGCCCTGGCGGCGCTGCATGCCGACCTGGAAGCGCGGGTGGCGCAGCGCACGGCCGAACTGCGCGAGCGCGAGACCGAACTGCGCAGCGTGATCGAGAATGCCAACGACGCCTACATCGGCCTCGACCAGGAAGGCCGGGTCACGGTCTGGAACCGGGCGGCCGAGCAGACCTTCGGCTTTGCCGCCAGCGAGACGATCGGCCTGCCCCTCGAGCGCCTGATCATTCCGCCGGAGCTGGCTGGCGCCCACCAGGGCGGCATGCTGCGCAACCTGTCCGGCCAGCCGTCGACGGTGCTGGGCAAGCGGCTCGAGTTGCCGGCGGTACGCAAGGACGGTTCGCGCCTGATGGTGGAGGTTCGCATCAATGCACTGGAAGTGCGCGGACAGCGCATGTTCAGCGCCTTCCTGCACGATATTTCGGAACGCAAGCAGCTTGAAGCCGCACGCGAATACGAAACCCGCCACGACCTGCTCACCGGCCTGCCGAACCGGCGCGCGCTGCAGGAGACGCTGCCGGTGGCGCAATCGCGCGCCACCCGTAGCGGGCGCAGCCTGGCGCTGCTGTTCATCGACCTCGACGGCTTCAAGGCCGTCAACGACAGCTTCGGCCACGAGGCGGGCGACCGCCTGCTGTGCGAGACGGCTGCCCGCCTGCGCACGGCGCTACGCAAGACCGACAGCGTCTTCCGGCTGGCCGGCGACGAATTCACGGTGCTGCTGGAATGCCTGGCCGATTCCGAGGCCGACGCCCACACGGTGGCACACAAGATCGTCGACGACCTGGCGCGCCCGGTGGCGGTGGAAGACGGCAGCGCGACCGTCGGCGCCAGCATCGGCCTGGCCGTCTTCACGCCCGGCAGCCGCGCCACGGCCGCCGACCTGCTGCGCGAGGCCGACCAGCGCATGTACCAGGCCAAGCGCGCGGGCAAGGGCCAGGTGTTCCCGCAACGGAGTTAGGAGCAGAGGGGCAACGGTACGCAGGATCGCGGCATGTCGCGTCCGCGATCGCGCGGGCGCCCAGGCGGGGCCGACTCCCTCTTAACGCTTGACGCGCCCGAACGGATCGCCCTTCTTCCAGCTCGGCATGGCGGGTGCGTTCGCCACCGCATAGCCGAGGTTGAGCGTAAACTGGGCCTGCTGCACCATGCCCGACAGGTCCCACTCCGGGTGGTACTCGTCCGTCACCTGGTGGTAGTCGCCCTTGAAGCCGACCATCTTCGCGCTGGCCTGGGCCTGGTCGTGCTCGAACTCGAAGTGGCCATCGCCCGAAAACACGGCCGAGCCGACGTTAAAGGCGGGCACGCCGGCCTTCGCGAAATTGAAATGGTCGGCGCGGAAGTAGGCGCCGGACAGGTCTGGAATGGTCGGGGCCAGCTTCAAACCCATTTTCTTCGCCACCGCGCCGGCCGTGTCGTACAGGCTGCTGCGCTCCGCGCCAGGCACGCCGATATCGCGCGTGCGTCCGACGAAATTCAGGCTGTCGAGGTTGAGGTCGGCCGCGGTTTTTGCCAGTGGCACCACCGGATTGGCGACATAGGCCGCGCTGCCCAGCAGGCCCTGCTCTTCCGCCGCCGGCCACAGGAAGACCTGGGTGCGGCGGGTCGGCTTCTTCACCGCTTCGGCGGCCATTGCCAGGAGCGCGGCAGTGCCGGTGGCGTTGTCGACGGCGCCGTTGAATACGTGGTCGTGGCCGTCCTTGCCGGCGCTGTTCGGGTCGACGCCGAAATGGTCCCAGTGCGCCGAATACACGACCGCCTGGTCTTTCAGTTTGGGGTCAAGGCCGGGAACGATGCCGACCACGTTGAAGTCCTCGACCTGGCGGATCACGGACTTGATCTCGACGTGGGCACGCGTCTTGAGGTCGACCGGACGGAAGTCGCGCTTCTCGGCCTCAAGACGCAGGCGGTCGAGGTCGAAGCCGGCGGCTGCGAACAATTCGCGCGCGGCGTCCTCGTGCAGCCAGCCTTCGATCGGGTTGCCGGGGCCGGCCAGGTGGAAGCGCTCGTGGGCGAAGCCATTGGCCGGCACGCTCCACGGGTAGGACGAGGACGGTGTGGTGTGGATCAGCAGCGCACCGGCGGCGCCGCGCCGTACCGCTTCTTCATACTTGTAGAGCCAGCGCCCGTACCAGGTATAGGCCTTGCCGGCGAAACGGTTCGGCTCTTCGCTTGTGGGCTGCGGATCGTTGACCATCATGACGAGGATCTTGCCCTTGAGGTCCTGGCCCTTGTAGTCGTCCCAGTTTTCCTCCGGCGCGCTGACGCCGTACCCGACGAAGACGAGCGGCGCGTCGAAGGCCAGCTGCGTCTTGCCGCTGCCCGTGCCGAACACGATGCCCTGGCCAATGGCGGGCGCGATGCGCTTGCCGCCGGCGTCGAAGCTGACGCTGCTGCCTGCTTGCAGCTTGCTGCCCTCGATCCGCACCGGCTGGCGGTAGCCGCCGCCGGGGATGGGTTTCAAACCGATGGCCGCGGCCTGGGTCTCGAGGTAGCGCACCGTCAGCAGCCCGCCGCGCTGGCCGGTGCCGCGGCCCTCCAGCAGGTCGTCGGCGAGGTAGGACAGGTGGGCGCGCAGGGCCGCTTCCTGCACGGCGGGAGCTTGCTGGGCCTGGACGGCGGAACACAGGCTGAGGGCGGCGCAGGTGGCCGCGACAAGGGGACGAAGGCGCATCGGGGTTTTCTCGGGCGGTGGACGATGGGGCATCTTACCGCATGCGCCGGATGCGCCTCGCAAGCGCAGCGACGAGCAATCGCGCTTCGTAGGGTGGGCACTCCGTGCCCACGCGGTATAGGGCCGACGAGCATTGCGGCGATGTTTATATGAGCGGACAGCGCTCCATGGCGATATGATCGGCGTTTCGATTACTCATCCGTAATAGTCCGCGTGGGCACAAGTGCCCACCCTACATGACTGGTACGGCGAGACGATGCAACGCCGCCATGAGCGTTTCACGCGCCCGGCGGCCGGCGATAGACGCGGACGTAGTCCACCAGCATGCGCTGCGGCAGCGGTGTCGTCGCATCCGGATAGCCCGGCCAGTAGCCGCCCACGGCCAGGTTCAGGATCACGAAGAACGGATGCTCGAACACCCACTCGCCCTTCACCAGCTTTGGCGTGGCGGTGTGGTAGAGGATGCCGTCGCGGTACCAACGGATTTCGTGCGGCTCCCATTCGACGGCAAAGACGTGGAAGTCGTCGGCATAGGCGCCCATCGAAAGCGCCGACGGGCCGCCGAAGCCGTGCTCGCCCGAGTAGCCGGGTCCGTGCAGGGTGCCGTGCACGATGCCAGGCTCCTTGCCGATGTTTTCCATGATGTCGATCTCGCCGCAGCGCGGCCAGCCGGTCGTCCCGATATCGGCGCCGAGCAGCCAGAATGCCGGCCAGATGCCCTGCCCGCGCGGAATCCTGATGCGCGCCTCGTAGCGGCCGTGGGTGCGTTCCACCAGTCCCGCGGTCTTGATGCGCGCCGAGGTGTAGGCCATGCCGTGTTCGGGCTCGCGGCGCGCCTCGATGACGAGCATGCCCTCTTCCAGGCGCAGATTGCCGGCGCGGTCGGTGTAGTACTGCTGTTCGTTGTTGCTGGGCGTGCCGGGCCCGACGTCGACGCGCCACTTCGCGCGATCGAGCGTAGCGCCGTCGAACTCGTCCTGCCAGTCCAGGACCCAGTCGGCAGGCGCGGCCGGGGCAACTGGTGCAGGCGCGGAAAACGCGCCCGCCATGACGGCACCCGACAACATGGCGACTGCCAATGCGGCACGCGCCATGCTTCTGGTCATGCTTTTTCCGGTCATGCTCCGCCTGTAGATGGAAACGTTACCAAAATCGTGCCGCCGAATGTAGCACCCTTCGATTTCGGGTGTCAACGCTGTTCGCCGGCGCGCCGTATTGTTGCGTCCAGCACGCACTTTCCAGCACTAACAATATTCCGTTGACAATTTATTTTCCTGACCCTAATATTCAGCCAGATTGTATGGAAACGTTTCCATCGTTTCCAAAAATGCCAGGCAGGTTGCGCTACCCGGCAAAGTAAAACTGGACGAATTGCCGTTTGCTCCCCTCATCGGACGCAATCGGCCTTTCGTGTTTGATCAGCGTGGATGGACTGAGTCGGATTGCGTATTGCGGCAGCGCTGCCAATGGGTGAGACACTACCCGGGATTGGAGGGGCTGCCGACCAAATCTATAAGAACGAGGAGAAGACATGCACTACCCTTTGGCAAAGCAGAAAATGATCAGCCTGGCCGTGGCTGCCGCCTGCGCGGCATTCATGGCACCAGGCCATGCGCAGGAAGCGGCCACGCAGGCGACGACGACGCCCGCCGACAGCACCTCCACCAGCGGCCAGGCCTCGGGCGCCAGCACCAATTCGGCCGTCGTCGATGACGCTTCCGCCGCATCGGCGGCCTCCGCTACGCCGGCGACCGTCGTCGTCAAGGGCATCCGCCAGAGTATGGCCTCGTCGCTGAACATGAAGCGCAATGCCCAGGGTTTTGTCGACGGCATCGTCGCCGAAGACATCGGCAAGTTCCCGGATACCAACTTGGCCGAATCGCTGCAGCGCATTTCCGGCGTGTCGATCGACCGCGAGATCGGCGAAGGCTCGAAGGTCACCGTGCGCGGCGTCGGCCCCGACTTCAACATGGTGCTGCTCAACGGCCGCCAGATGCCGACTTCGAACCTGGGCGACCGCAACGGCCGTGCCTTCGACTTCGCCAACATCGCCTCCGAAGGCATCTCGCAGATCCAGGTCTACAAGTCGGCCCGTGCCGACACCCCGACCGGCGGCATCGGCGCGACGCTCAACGTGATGACCGCGCGTCCGCTCGAGCGCAACGGCAAGCAGGCCAGCATCGGCATCAAGGGCGTCTACGACGAGTCGTCCACGAACCTGCCGGAAGACGTCAAGCGCGGCAACAAGGTGACCCCGGAAGTGGCGGGCATCTACAGCACCACCATGGCCGACGGCACCTTTGGCGTGGCGATTAGCGGCAGCTACCAGGAGCGCAACCTGGGCTACAACAGGGCGTCGGTGAGCGGCTGGCGTGGTCCGTTCCGTGGCGACGACACGAACAGCTGGGGCCGCATCCCGCAGCCGAACGAGCCTTCGGGCGGCGACATCGTCAACCGTCCGACGGGCGCCACCCTGTACGAAGTGCCGCAGAACCTGAACTACGCGATGAGCGGCGTGCAGCGCCAGCGCGCGAACGGCCAGCTGACCCTGCAATACGCGCCGAGCAAGGCGCTCACGACCACGCTCGACTACACCTATTCCGAAAACAAGATCCAGACCCGCCGCCAGGACCTGTCGGCCTGGTTCAACTTCGGCGAATCGACCAGCACCTGGGGCAATCCGGTGGGCGGCATCGCCGAGCCAATGATCTACACCGAGGTATTCCCGAAGACCGATGCGAATGGCGTGCCCATCCCCTCGTCCAGGGACATCGCGATGGGCGGCGCCGACTTCGCTACCCGTACCCGGAACAAGTCGCTCGGCTTTAACGCCGTGTGGAAACCGAACAGCGACCTGCGCGTGGAATTCGATGCCCACAAGTCGAGCGCCGAGTCGACGCCGGACAGCCCCTACGGCTCGTCCAACACGCTGGGCACGGCCAGCTTCTCGCGCGGCAATACCACTGGCGACTTCAGGAACGACTTCCCGGTGCTGAGCATTGAGGACGCCGACTTCAACCGTGCACGCCAGCAGGTCACCGGCTCGACCTTCCAGAACGGCTACATGCGCGGCGACATCGAGCAGGCCCAGTTGAAGGGCAGCCAGAAGCTGTTCGCGGCGTCCGAACTGAATTTCGGCCTGGCCCTGACCAAGGCGGACAACCGCTCGGCCTTCTCGAACCAGCAGCGTGAGACCTGGACCGGCGCCACCAGCGCGGCCGATTACCCGAGCAGCGTCTGGCACCAGGAATCGGTGCGCCAGTACTTCAGCAAGCTGGCCGGCAGCGACAACCCGAACCTGTTCAATACCTTCTATACCTTCGATTTCGAACAGGTACGCGACATCGCAGCGCGCGCGTCGGGCCAGCCGGAACTGTACCTGCCGAAGACCACCTACGATACCGACCAGCGCTCCACGGAAAAATCGAAGAGCCTGTACCTGCAGTTCAACACCGACTGGGACACTGCGATGCCGCTGCATACCGGCATCGGCGTGCGCTACGAGAAGACCGATGTCACCTCCAGCGCGAAGGTGCAGACCCCGACGGGCATGACCTGGAACTCGGAAAACGAACTGGCCGTGAATTTCTCCGGCAACCAGTTCACCACCCTCACCGGCAAGTACGACTACCTGCTGCCGACCTTCGATGCGGACCTCGACGTGCGCAGGGACATGAAGCTGCGCGCCTCCTACGGCCAGACCATCGGCCGGCCACGCTACGACCAGATCGCCGGTGGCCAGGTGCTCGACGCCGGTGCACGCGTGAATGGCGGCGTCGGTTCGCAGGGCAATCCGGGCCTGCTGCCGGTCAAGTCGAAGAACCTCGATCTGTCGTGGGAATGGTATTACGGCAAGCAGAACTTCGTCTCGATCGGCCACTTCCGCAAGGACCTGGAGAATTATGCCGGCAGCTCGAGTTTTGTAGCCCAGCCGTTTGGCGTGCGCACGCCGATCGGTGGCGCTTACTGGAACGAGGCGATTGCCAGCGGTTGCGCCACGACGCAGATGCTCTGCATTCGCAACTACATTTTCCGCAACAAGAACGGCCAGCCGGGCGTCGTGCGCGAAAGGGACGCCGCCGGCAATTTCGTCAATGACGACAACGGCAATCCAAAGGGCACCATCAGCAGCCTGCCGACCGACCCGATCGCCAACTTCGACATCACGACCTATTCGAACGAGAAGCGCGCCAAGCTCAATGGCTGGGAATTCAACGTCCAGCACATGTTCGGCAACAGCGGCTTCGGCGTGTCGGCGAACTACACCCTGGTGCGTTCGGACCTGAAATTCGACAATGCCAGCACCAGCGGGCAGGAGCAGTTCGCGATGACGGGCCTGTCCGACTCCGCCAACCTGGTCGGTATCTTCGAGAACGACAAGTGGGCCGTGCGCGCGGCCTACAACTGGCGCGACGAGTTCCTGGCCGGTACCCGGGACGACACGGGGCCGAACCCGCAGTATGTCGAGCCATACGGGCAGCTGGACATCAGCATCGGCTACAACTTCGACAGCCGCCTGAGCGTGCAGTTCGAGGCGATCAACGTGACCGACGAGAGCATCCGGATCCACGGCCGCACCAGGAACCAGGTGCTGTCGATTACCCAGACCGGTCCTCGTTACATGCTGGGCGCCCGCTACAAGTTCTGATGGGATCGCGGTCACACGGGCGGCGGCGGTCGCTCGTGTGGATGCCGGTACCGTAGGGTGGGCAGTGTGCTGAGATGGCCCCCGGTCATCTCAACTGCCCACCCTACGTCGTTGCCGCGGATTTCCGTTACCACACGCGTTTCCTACCCTCGTCAATTGGAAACGTTTCAGGTAGACTCATTGCAATAAAGTCTTGCTGGAAACACCATTGTTGGAAGCATGTCCATGACGAGTAGTCCGATCAAGCACGTGGTCATCGTCGGCGGCGGTTCGGCCGGCTGGCTGACGGCTGCCGTCCGTCATCGCGGCCGACCACCGCGCCAGCGATGCCGATGGCCTGCGCGTCACCCTGATCGAGTCGCCCGACGTGGCCCCGATCGGCGTCGGCGAAGGCACCTGGCCCTCGATGCGCGATACGCTGCGCCGCATCGGCGTATCGGAATCGGATTTCTTCCGCGAGTGCGACGCCGCCTTCAAGCAGGGCTCGCGCTTCGACGGCTGGGCCACGGGCGCGGCCGTCGATTATTACTTCCACCCCTTTACGCTGCCCTGGGGCTATGGCGAGGCCGACCTGGCCGCGCGCTGGCAGGAAGCCCATGCGGCCGTGCCCTTCGCCGACCTGGCCAGCTTCCAGCCGCACCTGTGCACCGCCGGGCGCGCGCCGAAACAGGCGGCGACGCCGGAATTCGCGGCCGTGGCCAACTACGGCTACCACCTGGACGCCGGCAAGTTCGGCCAGTTCCTGAAAAAACACTGCCTCGAGCGGCTCGGCGTGCACTACGTGCCGGACCACGTGCTGGCGATCGCATCGCACGAGAACGGCGACATCGCCGCGCTGCGCACGGCGCATCATGGCCTCCTCGCGGGCGATTTGTTCGTCGACTGCACCGGCATGCGCTCGCTGCTGCTGGGCCAGCATTACGACACGCCTTTCCTTTCGCAGCGCCACGTGCTGTTCAACGACAGCGCTCTGGCCGTGCAGGTTCCCTACACGTTTGAGGACAGCCCGATCGCTTCGCAAACCACGTCCACCGCCCAGCAGGCCGGCTGGATCTGGGACATCGGCCTGCCCGGCCGGCGCGGCGTCGGCCATGTATATTCGAGCGCGCACACGAGCGATGAGGATGCCGAGCGCGCGCTGCGCAGCTACGTGGCCGCCACAGGTGGCCCGGCTGACTGCGCCCCGCCGCGCAGGATCGGCTTCCAGCCCGGCTACCGCGCGCGCTTCTGGCAGCGCAACTGCGTCGCCATCGGCCTGTCGGCCGGCTTCATCGAGCCGCTCGAAGCCTCGGCGCTGGCCCTGGTCGAATTGTCCGCCGCGATGCTGAGCGACGAGATGCCGGCTACCCGCGACACCATGGACATCGTCGCGCGCCGCTTCAACGAGGTCTTCCGCTATCGCTGGGAGCGCGTCATCGATTTCCTGAAACTGCACTATGTACTGAGCCGCCGTACGGACTCGAGCTACTGGCACGACAACCGTCAACGCGAATCGATTCCGGCCAGCCTGAGCGAGCTGCTGGCCCTGTGGCAGCACCGGGCGCCAATGCGCGGCGACTTCCCCCGCATCGAGGAAGTGTTCCCGGCGGCGAGCTACCAGTACATCCTGTACGGGATGGGCGCCGCCGTTCCACCGACCGGCACGCGGCGCCGCGACAGCGCTGCCGCCGACGGCTACTTCCGCGAAGCGGCCGAACTGACCCGGCGCATGTTGAAAGCCCTGCCAACGAACCGCGAACTGATCGACCATGTCCGGCGCCACGGTCTGCCGCGCATCTGACCCACCACCCTTGAAAACAACAACGCCATGTCCAAACCAGTCTTGCTGAACAATATCGACCACAAGGACCTGCGGGTGATCCTTGACCGCGGCGCGGCCTATGGCGACGCGGTCATGTCCGCCCTCACCTTCCCGGACGAATTCCGTACGCTGCAGGCCCACTACCCGGTCGTCTTCCAGAAGACGCAGGATGGCACGAGCTTCCAGGCGCTGGCGCTGTTCGGTTTCCAGGAGGGCGAAAACCTGTTCCTGGAAGGCGAACGCTGGGACGCGATCGACCTGCCCCTGACGCTCGAGCGCCAGCCCTTCCTGATCGGCGTCGATGGCGAAGAGCTGATGGTCCACGTCGACATGGCCAGCCCGCGCATCAGCGCGGCCGCAGGCGAGCCCGAGGGCGAGGCCAAGGCCGAGGCCGTCTTCATGCCGCACGGCGGCAACAGCGACTACCTGGAACGCATGAATTCGACGCTGCTGGCGATCCACCTCGGCCTGCAGCGCGCCAAGGGCTTCATGGCCGCCCTGCTGGAGCACGAGCTGCTCGAGTCCTTTGTCTTCGACATCGAGCTCGACGACGGTTCGCAAAACCGCCTGTGGGGCTTCTACACCATCAACGAGGAGCGCCTGGCGGCGCTCGACGGCGCTGCCCTGGAACGCCTGCACCGGGACGGCTACCTGCAGCCGATCTACATGGCGATCGCCTCGCTGTCGAACCTGCGCAACCTGGTCGAGCGCAAGAACCGCAGGAACCGCGAAAGCCATCAGCGCAACCAGACCCTGGCCTATGCTGCCGCAGGCTAAGCCGATACGCGAGATCGACGGCAGCGCGCCCGGGGTCCTCACCGACGCGCTGCTGACATCGCTCGAACCCGTCGTGCTGCGCGGGCTGGTGGCGCACTGGCCATTTGTTGCCGCCGCGCGCACGTCCTTCCATGCCGCCAGCAGCTACCTGCGCCGCCATTACCGCGATGCGAGCGTGATCGCAATGCTGGGCGGGCCGGACATCGGGGGCCGCTTCTTCTACAACGAGGATTTGAGCGGCTTCAATTTCGCGCCGCTCAAGGTGAAACTCGACGCGGTGCTGGGCGAGCTGCACGGCCATTACGACAATCCGGCGCCGCCGGCCATCTATGTCGGCTCGACCACCGTCGACACCTGCCTGCCGGGTTTTCGGTTTGAAAACGACGTCGGCCTGGGCGGCCGCGACGCGCTTGCCAGCATCTGGATCGGCAACCGCACCCGCATCGCCGCCCATTACGACCTGCCCGACAACCTGGCCTGCGTGGCCGCGGGACGCCGGCGCTTCACGCTCTTCCCACCCGAGCAGCTGCCCAACCTGTACATCGGGCCGCTGGATTTCACGCCGGCAGGCCAGTCCATCAGCCTGGTCGATTTCCATGCACCCGACCTGGCGCGCTTCCCCCGCTTCGCGCAGGCCATGGAGCACGCCCAGGTCGCGGAACTCGACGCTGGCGACGCCCTCTTCATTCCCAGCATGTGGTGGCACCACATCGAAGCGCTGGACGCCTTCAACGTGCTGGTCAATTACTGGTGGCGCCAGTCGCCGGAATACATGGACACGCCGATCAACGCCCTGATGCACGCCTTGATGAGCATCCGCGACATGCCGCTCGAACAGCGCCGCGCCTGGCACGGCCTGTTCCGCCATTACGTGTTCGAAGCCGATGAGGACACGGCGGCGCACATACCGGCACCGGCCCGGCGCATCCTCGCGCCGCTGGACGACGACACCACGCGCCTGCTGCGGGCGCAATTATTAAAGCGGATGAACCGCTGAGGGAGACCGAGATGCAAGAGACGAAGCATGAACATGCAGGGGGCCGGCCAATCCGGCGCGTCGTGATTGCCGGGGGCGGCACGGCAGGCTGGATGATGGCGGCCGGCCTGTCGAAATCGCTCGGCAAGCTGCTCGACATCAAACTGGTCGAGTCCGACGAGATCGGCACGGTGGGCGTGGGCGAAGCGACCATTCCGACGCTGATGAATTTCCACCACCTCCTCGAAATCAACGAGCAGGAGTTCATGGCCGCCACCGGCGCCACCTTCAAGCTCGGCATCAGTTTCGAGAACTGGCGCAACGTGGGCGAAGACTACATCCACTCCTTCGGCTCCACCGGCATCGACCACTGGACCGCGGGCTTCCAGCATTTCTGGCACAAGGGCCGCGAGCGCGGCCTGGCCGGCGACTTCGGCAACTACTGCCTGGAGCTGCGCGCGGCCCAGGAAAACCGCTTCGCGCACCTGCCGAAGGACGGCATGAACTATGCCTACCACCTGGACGCCAGCGCCTATGCCCGCTACCTGCGCAAATTTTCGGAGCGCTTCGGCGTGCAGCGCATCGAAGGCAAGATCGTCGACGTGGCGCTCGATGGCCCCGGCGGCGACATCGGCTCGATCCGGCTCGACTCGGGCACCGTGCTCGAAGGCGACCTGTTCATCGACTGCACCGGTTTCCGGGGCCTGCTCATCGGCCAGGCCTTGGGCATCGAATACGAGGACTGGTCGCACTGGCTGTTCAACGACAGCGCGGCGGCACTGCAGACGCCGCGCCAGGGACCGGCCGTGCCCATGACGCGGGCGATCGCGCGCGACGCGGGCTGGCAATGGCGCATCCCGCTGCAGCACCGTGTCGGCAACGGCATCGTGTTTTCGCGCCGCTTCACCGACGACGAGGCGGCAGTCAAGACACTTCTGGCCAACATCGAAGGCGAGCCCCTGATGGCTCCGCGCGTGATCCGCTTCCAGCCGGGCCAGCGCAAGAAGGTCTGGCACCGCAACTGCATCGCCGTCGGCCTGGCGAGCGGCTTCCTCGAGCCGATCGAATCGACCAGCATCCACCTGATCCAGCGCAGCATCATCCGCCTGATGCAGTGCTTCCCGACGCAGGGCATCCAGCCTTCCGACGTCGAGGAATTCAACCGCCAGACCGAGACCGATATCGCGTCCATCCGCGACTTCATCATCCTGCACTACAAGGTGACGAACCGCCGCGACACGCCCTACTGGCGTGCTGCCGCCGAGATGGCGGTACCGGCCTCGCTGCAGCACCGCATCGACCTGTTCCGCGAAACAGGGCGCGTATTCCGCATCGCGAACGAGCTGTTCGCGGAGAACTCGTGGATCCAGGTCATGCTGGGCCAGGGCATCATGCCGCAGCAGCACCATCAAACGGCCGACCTGATGGGCGACGAGGAGCTGGCGCATTTCCTGAACGGGATCAGCCAGGGCATCGAACGCACCGTGGCGCAGCTGCCGCCGCACGAAGCCTACGTCCGCCAGTACTGCGCCGCGTAGGGAAGCGCATGGCGTTCACCCGCAGAGCAGCGCGACCAGTTGCCCGGCCTGGGGAATCGAGGTCCGGGCGGCGCCCAGCTGGAGTACGAGATCGCGGCCGATGTCGCGGACCCGCCAGCTGATCTCGCGCAGGGCCAGCTCGCTTTCGAATACTTCGTGGTGATCGAGGGGTGCGCCCGCGAGCGCGGCGACGTGCATGTCGAGCCCCGTGGACATGAAGGCGCGCTGGACCATGTGCAGGCGTTCGCGGGTGCGCAGCATCAGGTCGAGGTGCCTGGGCGCGAGCCCGGCGCCGCGCGCCAGTTGCGCCGCCAGTTCCGCCGCGTCGGCCATGCGCTGCGACAGCCGGATGACCTCGTCGTCGTCGATCGTGGCCGAGGCGAGCTCGAAGGCTTGCGCACCGGGCGTACGGCTGGCCTGGGAGATGATGGCCGAGACCATGCGCGGATGCTCGCCGCTGACGATCTTCATTGCCAGTTCGGCGCGCTGCAGCGCGTTCGGCTTGTGCAGCAGCCCGGAGATGAGCTCGGCGCTGGCGACGAGCTGCCCGGCGACGCTGCTCTGCCCTGCGATCATGGCGCGCGGGTAGCCCGTGCCATTCAGGCGTTCATGGTGTTCGGAGACGGCAATGCCGACCGCCGCCGGGCAGGATTCCAGGTCCTGGATGAGCAGCCGTCCGATATGGGGATGCACGATCACGTGCGACCATTCTTCAGAGCTCAGCACCCGGCTCGCATTGATCAGGTCGGGATCGATATAGAGCTCGCCGATATCGTGCAGCACACCCGCCATCGCCGCCACCCGTACCCCGTCGGGCGCCAGGCGCGCGTGCGTCGCAAAGGCGAGCGACAGCGCCGCCACCTCGGCGACGTGGCGCAGGTCGCCGTTGCCGCGGCCGATCATGGTCAGCATCACCGTCATCGCCGGCGCAAAGCGCAGCGCTTCGAGTTCGCGCCGCACCGTCGCGACCGTGATGCCGCAGGCCCCCAGGATTGCCGCCAGCGCGGGCGATGCTTCGCAGGCGCGGTAGGCGCTGGCGGCCAGCCCGCTGCCGTCGACGCCACCCTCGACCGTGATGCAGGCTTCCAGCGGCTTGCGCAGGCGATGCACGATCAGCCGTTCCTGCAGCTGGGGCGACACCATGGCGCCCTTGGCCAGCAGCTTCATGCCACGCGCGTCGTAGATGTCCTCGGTGGCGGTGACGCCGACTTCCTGGGACAGTGCGAGTACCTTGTTCAGGTAGTGTTCGTTGACGACGGCGCCGGATGTCATGGTGTCTGGTGGAGCAATAGGGGTAATTCGAAAGCGGCGCGCGATGGCTGCTGTGCGCAAAGAGCGGTGATCATAAGGTAGCCGGTCAAAAGATTCCATACGGAAACAGTCCAGATTACGGTTCCACTGAGGAATATTCGCACATTCGTGCTATTTGTTGTCGCATGGCAACAAATTCGCCCTTCGATGCCTTTGCGCCCCAGTCGTGCGCCTCTGGACAACTTTCGGTAGCAATGCGATCCTGCACACGCTTCCCCGCCCAGGCCGGCTGCGGCCTCGCGCAATGAAAAAGAGGAGGATCGCATGGCCAGCCGTCCCGGCATTTTCCCGACATTCTTTCTCTCGGGCTTCGAGTGCTCCAGCTTCCTGTGGAGCGAGGAGCGTGTCCGGCGCGACCTGGTCGCGGAAACGGAACACGACCGCCACACGGCCGAGGATTACCGGATACTGAACAGCCTGGGCATCGGCGTGGCCCGCGAAGGCATTCCCTGGCCGCTGGTCGATCGCGGCGAGGGCTACGATTTTTCGCGTATCGATCCCCCCATCGAGGCCATGAACGCCTCGAAGATCACGCCGATCTGGGACCTCTGCCACTACGGCTACCCGGACGACCTCGATCCTTTTTCCGATGCCTTCGTCGATCGCTTCGCGCGCTATTGCCGCGCTTGCGCCGAATACGTGGTCCCGAAACTGCGCGGCCCGCACTTCTTCACGCCGATCAACGAGATCACCTTCTTTTCCTTCTGTGCCGGCGAATGGGGCTGGGCCGCGCCCTATCGCCGCAGCCGCGAAGACCGGATGCGCCTGCGCCTGGCCCTGTGCCGGGCGGCGATTGCCGGCGTCAAGGCGATCCGCGAAGTCGACCCGGGCGCGCGCATGGTCCACATCGACCCGCTGGTGCAGGTGGTGGCGCCGCGCGGCCGGCCCGACCTGGTCGAGGCGGCGCGCCACGAGACCATGGTCGATACCTTCCTCGCCTGGGACATCATCGGCGGCCGCGCGCACCCGGAGTTCGGCGGATCGCCCGAGATCCTGGACATCGTCGGCGCCAACAATTATTCCTTCGGCCAGATGGAATACCGCGAGCACGGGCCGCATGCGGCGCTGCCGCCCGGCGACGAGCGCATCGTGCCGCTGTGCGAGATGTTGGACACCGTCTGGCAGCGCTATCGCAGGCCGATGATCATCGGCGAAACCAGTGGCCTGGGCCAGGGCCGCGACAGTTGGCTGCGCGACGTCATGGGCGAATCGCTGGCGGCCGTGCGGCGCGGGATGGACCTGCAGGGCGTGTGCCTCTTCCCCGCGGTCGACATGCCGGACTGGCACAGTGGCGAGTGGGTACACAACGGCATCTGCGACCTGGTGCGGGAAAACGGTGTCCTCAAGCGGGTGCCGGACCCGGACTATGTCGCCGAATTGCGCCGCTGGCAGAAAGAGCTGAACCGGGTCACCACGCTCGACCAGGATCCCTACAGCGACCCGGTCGAACTGCAGGACGTGATCGATGCGGCGCACCGGCTGAATATGCAGCCCGATAAAAACTGGTGCTGATGATCGCGGTGCGGATGCGGAAAACTATTGTATTCAACGGAGGTCACTGTCCAAATGTAAATAGAACTCTGCTATTCTGGCGTTCCGTTATTTTTTGATCATGAAACGAACTGCCATGATGCGTCTCTCGACACTTGTCCTGCCCCTGTTCATTGCCGCCAGCCTGACGGCCTGCAAACGCAACCAGACCGAATCGCAGGAGCCGGCCAAGGAAGCGCCGGCGGCCGCTGCACAGCCCGCAACCACGCCCGCCCCCGCTGCCACCCCTGAGGCCCCTGCCGCCACCCCGGCTGCGGACGCGGTGAAGCCCTTCGACCTGAATTCGGTCCCGGTAACGACCAAGGCCTTGCCGCCTTTCCCGTATGTCGCCATGCCTGCTGAGCTGAAACCCAGCGACGTGCGCACGGACCGGGAACACGATTTCGATCGCGCCTACGTCATCGCCGGCGAAGAACTGCGCAAGGTCGAAGGCAAGGTCATCCGCCGGGAGTTCACGTTGAGCGACCTGAAGTGGTCGAGTCTGGCAGCGCACCGCAACTATGAAACGGCCCTGAAGGCCCTCGGTGCGACGCGGGTCGACACCGTCCACCCGAGGAACGAGAAATTCATCGAGCGCAATGGCGGAAGTTACCAGGCCGTGTACAACAAGATGGACCTTCCCTATATCGATGCGGGCGAGGATGCGGATACGCCCAATTTCGAGCAATGGCTGATCCGGACGCCCCAGACCAACATCTGGATCTCGTTCTGGGTTGACGGCGGCGAGATCGGTGTCTTGGCCGTCGAAGAAAAGGCAATGCAGCAGCAGGTGAGCGCCTTGCCTGCCGCAGAGCTGTCTTCCGCCCTGAAGAAGGACGGCCACGTCGCCCTGTACCTGAACTTCGATACCGACAGCCAGGTCATCCGCCAGGACAGCCTGCCGGCGGTCGACGAGGTCGTCAAGCTGATGCAGGGCGAACCGAGCCTGAAGCTGCGCGTCGAAGGCCATACCGATGCCAGCGGCGACGCCGCGCACAACCGCAAGCTGTCGCTGGCGCGTGCCGAGTCGGTCGTCAAGGCGATCACCGCCAAACAGGTTGCGGCGGACCGCCTTACCGCCGTCGGCAAGGGCCCGGACCAGCCGCTGGCCGACAACACGACCGAAGAAGGCAAGGCAAGGAACCGTCGCGTGGAGTTGGTGCGGGTGTGATTCGTCGAGCCGGCGTCCGCAGGTGGCCGCAGCCCCTTTCGCGTTATAGTGTCGTTGGAAGATCCACATTCGACTGACAGAAGGGAGCTAGACCATGAGCAAAAGCCAGGACGCGAAAAAGTCCACGAAGAAAGAACCCGCCAAAACGCCGAAGGAAAAGAAGGAAGCGAAGAAGGTCAAGCAGGAAGAGAAGAAGCGGCAGCAGTAAGCCGGTTCCTGCGCCGTCCCGCCCGGCCGCGTCTGCCGGGCGGGACGATCCCTCAAGCCGGATCCCCCTGGCGATGCAGTCCCGCGTACTTCACGCCGTAGAACAGGATGAACAGGTAGCAGGCCGCCGGTACCAGGAAGGAAGGCTGCAGGCCGATGCGGTCGGCCAGGCCGCCCTGGATGAAGGGCACGATGGCGCCGCCGACAATCGCCATGCAGAGAATGCCCGAACCCTGCCCCGTGTGGCGTCCCAGGCCGTGCAGCGCCATGCTGAAGATGGTCGGGAACATGATCGAATTGAACAGTCCAACCGCGATGAGTGCCCACATCGCCAGGTGTCCCTGCCCCAGGGTGGCGAGCAGCACCAGGGCGATCACGGCAAAGGCATTGAAGGCGAGCGTCTTGCCCGGGCTGACGTAGCGCATCACGGCGAAGCCGATGAAGCGGCCCACCAGTGCCCCGCCCCAGTACAGGCTGACATACTTGTAGGCCGCATCGTGGCTCATGCCCGCGATCTGCGGTTCGCCCAGGAAGTTCACCAGGAAGCTGCCGATACTGACTTCGCCGCCGACATAGACGAAGATCGCCACCGCGCCCAGCACCAGGTGGCGGTAGGACCAGGCCGAACCCTCGCCCGCCTGCGCCGCGGCGGGCCTGCAGCATGGTCGACTTTCGGCAGCCGCACGACCGCAAACAACAGCGCCAGAATCGCGAGCGTCGCCGCCAGCGCCAGGTAGGGGCCCTGGACGGTGGCCGCTTCCTGCGCCCGGTGCGCCGCCTGTTCGACCGCGGACATGGCCGCGATCTTGTCGGCGCCGACCGCGGCAGCAGACAGGATCAGCATCCCGCCGACATACGGGCCGACCGTCGTGCCGAGCGAGTTGAAGGCCTGGGTGAGCGTCAGGCGGCTCGATGCCGTGCGCGCCGGCCCCAGCACCGTGACATACGGGTTGGCCGCCACCTGCAGGATGGTGATGCCGCTTGCCAGGACAAAAAATGCGAACAGGAACAACCCGTAGCCGCTTTGCGCGGCCGGGTAGAACAGCGCGCAGCCGGCGGCGGCAATCAGGAGACCAGTGACCGCCCCCTTCTGGTAGCCAATGCGGCGAATCAGCGCGCCCGCCGGCATCGACACCAGGAAGTAGGCGCCGAAGAAGCAGAACTGGACCAGCATCGCCTGCAGGTAAGTGAGCGTATAGATCGATTTCAGGTGCGGGATCAGGATGTCGTTCAGCGAGGTCAGGAGTCCCCACATGAAGAACAGGATGGTGAGGATGACGAGCGGGCCGGTCTGCGACTGGCTCTGTTCCGGCTGCGCTTCGGCGAGCGCGGCGGGGCGTGCGATGTTTTCCATGATGGTTTCCTTATTGTGTGCTACCGGAGTGCGGGCTACCGGAGTGCGGGCCACCGATGTGGGCCGACAGCAGCGCCGCCACGCCCTGCAGTGCCGGATAGGGTTCGGTAATGACCCAGGTCGGAATGCGCGCAAGGTAAGTCGAGAGCCGTCCCTTGTCCTCGAAGCGGCGGCGGAACGGCGAGCTGGCGAACAGCGTGCCCAATCTCGGCACGATGCCGCCGCCGATGTACATGCCGCCGGTCGCGCCGAGGGTCAGGGCAACGTTGCCGGCTACGCTGCCGAGGATACCGCAAAGGTCTCCACGGTCCGCAGGCAGGCGGCGTCGCCGGACAGCGCCCCGCCCGTGATGGCGGCCGCACCCAGCTCGTTCCCGGCGAGGACGCGGTGGATCGCCTCCAGCCCCGGCCCTGACAGCAGGCGCTCGGCCGACACGTGCCCGTACTGTTCCTGCAGGCGCTCCAGTATCAGGAACTCGTCGCGCGTGCAAGGCGCGAAGCTGGCATGGCCGCCCTCCCCGGCCAGCGCAATCCAGCGCTCCCCGGCCGGGACCACGCCCGACACGCCCAGGCCCGTGCCCGGGCCGATCAGGCCGAGCGGACGCCCGGCTTGCTCGACGCCGCCGCCGACCCGCTCGCGCTGCCAGGGCTCCAGGTACGGCAGCGACATGGCCAGGGCCGCGAAATCGTTCACCACCAGCAGCGTCGACAGCGCGCGCTCGTCGCGCAGGCTGGAGATCGAAAAGCTCCAGTGGTGGTTCGTCATCTTGACGTGGTCGTCCTCGACCGGGTTGGCGATCGCGATCGCGGCGTGGGCGATGCCGTCGACCTGGAAGCCGCGTCCGGCGGCCGTGTGCAGGTAGGTGTGCATGGCGTCCGCCAGCGTCTCGTGCTGGGCGCAGGACAAGACCTCGATGCAGTCGAACTTGCCGCCATCGTGCAGCGCGAAGCGGGCATTGGTGCCGCCGATGTCGGCGACGAGTCGGGCCGGGCTCATTGCAGCTCCTCGCAGCGAACGGCGTCCGGCTCTTTCGCGGCGCCACCCAGAATCTCGATGTTGGCAAAGGCGGCGGTGAACGCGCCGCTGCTGCCGACGACGAAGGGCGCCTCGACCCGCGCCAGGTCGACGCCTTTCGCCGCGAAGCAGGCCAGCGGCACCTTGACGGTCTGCTTGCCCTTGCCGGCCAGGCGCTTGAAGAGCGCGGTGGCGTCGAGCGGCGTGCCGCAGTTGGCAACGCAGGCCATCGCCAGCGTCAGCTTGCCGGCGGGGGCTTGCGTGACGATGGTATCGAAGCGCAACGCGCCATCCTGGCTGGCCGCCGGCGGCAGCACCATGGCCTTGCCGCCGCGTGCTTCGACCGTCGCCGGCCCGGTCCACGTGATTTGCTTCGCATCCTGCTGGGTGTTGATCTGCGATGTCTGCACGGAGACGCCAGGCAGCGCGATCGTCGCGTTCAGGTCGGCGCCGAGCGGCTTGACCTCGCTCCCGCTGCGGATCGCCAGCGGGAAGCTGGCGCGGTCGGCCTGGCCGAATACCGGGAAGCTGTTGCTGACGCCGCAGCCGCCGGGCGGATAGCTGGAGTCTAACTTGCCCAGCTGCGAGCGTTGTCCCGCGCGCAGGCCATACCCGAGCTTGAAGAGCGGCGCATAGTTGGCGCTTCCAAGGTTCAAATCCGTCTGGCAGACCGACTTTGGCCACGAGAACGACAGCGTGCCGCGGAAGTCATACCGCTTGGGACCGGCAACCAGCAGGTCGGACACGCCCTTGCCCTCGCTGCCCGGCAGCCAGGCGGCGACAAAGGTGTCCGACAGATTCAGCAGGTCGTTGACCCAGAGCGGACGGCCGGCAACGAACACGGTAATCACCGGTTTGCCCTTGCCGGCGACGGCTTCCAGCACGGCCAGGTCTTCCGGGTGGCGGCCGCTGTGGCGCAGCGTGCCCGATGGGCCGATGTCGCCGTCGCCTTCGGCATACGGGGTTTCGCCGATCACGGCAATCACCGCGTCGTAGTCGGCCACGTTGACGTCGCGTCCGTCCTGGCTGTAGCGAACGTTCGCCTCGCCCGCGGCCGCCTTGATGCCGGCAAGGATGGAGTCGGCGTGGGGGAAGTCGGCATTGGTATTGGCCGTCCCCTGCCAGGTCAGCGACCAGCCGGCGGTCTGGTTCGACAGGTTGTCGGCACTCTTGCCCACAACGAGAAGCTTCTTGCCGCGTGCCAGTGGCAGTACCGGTCCTTCGTTCTTCAGCAGCACGAGCGACTCGCGCACGGCACGGCGCGCCAGCGCGCGGTCCTGCGTTGCTGCGTCCTTGCCGGCATAGGCGTTGTTTGATGGCCGCTTGCCGAACAGGCCTGCGCGCAGCTTGACGCGCAGGATGCGGGTAACGGCGTCGTCGATGCGCGCCATCGGGATCTCGCCCGACTCCACCTGTTTCGTCGTGTTGGCGATGAATGCCTTCCAGTCGTCCGGCACCATGAACATGTCGATGCCGGCATTGACCGCCTGCGGACAGCTGTCGTTGCGGCAGCCGGGAATCTCGGCGATGCCGTTCCAGTCGCTGATGACGAAGCCGTCGAAGCCAAGCTTGCCCTTCAGGATGTCGGTCAGGGCGTGTTTGCTGCCGTGCAGCTTGCCGTGGTCCTGGCCGGCGGCGACATCGTTCCAGCTGTTGAAGGACACCATCACCGTCTGCGCGCCCGCCGCCAGGCCTGCGTAATAGCCCTGGGCATGGATATTCATCATGTCCTCGGCGCTGGCCTTGGTGACGCCGCGGTCCTTGCCCTGGTCGGTGCCGCCATCGCCCATGAAGTGCTTGATCGAGGCCACCACGTTGGCATCGGACTTGAATCTGCCCTGCAGGCCGGTCACATACGGTCCGGCATAGCTTTTCACCAGCAGCGGGTCTTCCGAGAAGCTCTCGTAGGTGCGGCCCCAGCGGTCGTCGCGCACCACCGCCAGCGTCGGGCCGAACACCCAGGCGATACCGGTGGCACGTACGGCGCGTCCGGTCGCGGCGCCGATGTCCTGTGCCAGTTTCGGATTGTGCGCGGCGCCCAGGCCAATATTGTGCGGGAAGATGGTGGCGCCATGGACGTTGTTGTTGCCGTGGACGGCATCGATCCCCCAGATGACAGGAACCTTGACCGCCATGTCGGTCGCCATCGAGGCGTCGTAATAGGCATTCGCCAGCGCCAGCCAGTCGGCGGCCGTCGCATGCTTGTTATTGTTCGGCCAGCTGCCGCCGCCATTCAGGACCGAACCGAGGTAGTACTGCTTCACGTCGGCCGGACTGGCGGTCTTGATTTCCGGCTGGGTCATCTGGCCGATCTTCTGCGCCAGGCTCATGCCCTTGACGATGGCGGCAATGCGCGCCTCGAGGGCCGCATCGCGCTTGAAGGCGCTCTGCGGCTTGGGCCAGTCGGTCAGGCGATTCGTGCCGGGCGCGGCGACGGCCGGCAGCGCCAGCGCGATCGCCAGCGCCAGCAGCGGGGGCGTAAATCTTCTCATTGTGTTGTCTCCCTTGTGTTCTGCGTTGTGTCCGGGTCCGTCATTCCTGGCGCAGGAAGCTGCGATACCACTTGCCGCTGTCCTTCAGGCGCCGCTGCTGGGTGGCGTAATCGATGTGCACCAGGCCGAAGCGGCGCAGGTAGCCTTCGGCCCACTCGAAATTGTCGACCAGGCTCCAGGCGAAATAGCCCTTCACCGGCACGCCCTCCCTGACCACGTCGCGCAGCGCGGCCAGGTGGCGCGCCAGGTAGCGCCGGCGCGGTTCGTCGTGCACGGCACCATCGGCATCCACCTCGTCGTCGTAGCAGGCGCCGTTCTCGGTGATGTACATCGGGCCTGGATGGTAGTCGTTCTCGATCCGTGCCAGCAGGTCGGCCAGGCCCTGCGGCGCGACTTCCCAGCCCGGGGCCGTGGTCTCGACGTCCTGCGGCGGCAGCACGCGTGCAGCCAGGGCCCCTTCGCCCGGCGCGTCCTGGATCGTCTCCGGGAAGTAGTAGTTCACGCCGAGGAAGTCGAGCGGCACGGCAATCGCCTCCATGTCGCCCGGGTGGACGACTGGCGCGGCATCCTTGATCACGTCCAGCGTGGCGGCCGGATAGCCGCGGCCGAACAGCGGATCGAGGAACCAGCGGTAGCGCAGGCCGTCGTGGCGCAGCATGGCGGCGCGGTCCTCAGCGCTGTCGCTGGCGGCGCGCAGCGGGTGCAGGCTGAGCGCAATGCCTACCTGCGCGTCGGGGACGTTGGCGCGGATCAGTGGCACCGCCTTGCCGTGCGAGAGCAGCACGTGGTGGCAGACCTGCAGCGCCGTCTTGAAGTCGGTCAGGCCGGGAGCGTGCAGGCCCTCGTAGTTGCCGATCATCGCCGTGCACCAGGGTTCGTTGTGGGTGATCCAGTGCTGCACGCGGTCGCCCAGGCGGCGCGTCATGGCATCGACAAAGGCGAGGTAGGCATCGACGGTGGCGCGGTCGGCCCAGCCGCCGCGGTCCTGCAGGAATTGCGGCAGGTCCCAGTGGTACAGCGTGGCCCAGGGCTGCAGGCCGCGCTCGAGCATACCGTCGACCAGGCGCGAATAAAAGTCCAGGCCCTTCTCATTGGGTTTGCCGCCCACTTCCGAGAAGATGCGCGGCCAGGCGATCGAAAAGCGGTAGGCGTTCAGGCCCATGTCGCGGCCGATGTCGAAGTCTTCCGGCCAGCGGTGGTAATGGTCGCAGGCGACCGCGCCGCTTGAGCCGTCGCGTACCTTGCCGGGGGTGGCGGCGAAGCGGTCCCAGATCGACTCGACGCGGCCATCCTCCTGGCTGGCGCCTTCGATCTGGTAGGACGAGGTGGCGCAGCCCCACAGGAAGTCGTCGGCGAATTCGCGGCGCGCGGGCGGATGCGGCTCAGTGCTGTTCGGTGTCGTCATGGTCTCGGTTCAGGATGTCGGTCTTTGGATTGTTCGGAATAGGATACGATGCGATTGGAAAGCTTTCCACCCATGCGCTAAAAAAGCGCCGGGCCGGCGCGCGCCGAGGCGCTCATGCCGCCCCGCGCTGATCGCCGGCGCTACCGGTCTTGGCCCTGGCGGCAGAGCGGTTCCCGGGCTTGGCGGTGTCGGCGGCACTGGCGCTGCTGCCTGCGCCGCTGCCAACCCTCTTGCCGGCCCTGGCCAGCGAGGCACGCAGCGTCACCGATACCGGGAAGCTGCGCTCGACCGGGCGGCGCAGGTCGTAGCAGCGGTTCAGCAGGGCATTCAGGCCGTTCAGGGTCATCTCGCGCCAGGGCATGCGCACGGAAGTCAGGCGTGGTGCGGAGAATTCGGCGCTCGGCGTGTCGTCGTAGCCGATCACCGACAGGTCGTGCGGCACCCGGATGCCGGCTTCCTGGAAATAGGACAGCGCACCGACGGCCATCTCGTCGTTGGCGCAGAACAGGGCGGTGCACGGATGCCCGGACTCGACCAGTTCCTTGGCCGCGTTCCAGCCGCCGGCAGGAGAAAAGTCGCTCTCGGCAACCCAGAGCTTGCGCGGATCGATGCCGGCTTCCTGCAACTCGCCCATGAAGCCTTCGATGCGCTCGACGTTGTCGACGAGGCTGGACGGGCCGGCCACGACGGCGATGTCGCGGTGCTTGTGTTCGAGCAGTGCGCGCGCGGCCAGGCGGCCGCCGAGGCGGTGGTCGACCATGAAGCACTGGTCGGCGATGCTGGCCAGGCTGTGGTTCAGCGCCACCAGCAGCTTGCGCTTGGCGCCCAGGGCTTCCAGGTCTTCGTCCAGCAGCGCGCTCGTCATCACGATCAGGCCGTCGCAGCCGCGCTCCATCAGGAATTCGATGCCCTCGATCGCCTGGCGGCGGGCGTCGCCCAGGCCGACGCCGAACGCGACCACCATGTGCAGGCCGGCGGCGCGCAGCTCGGTATCGATGATCTGCAGGATGGGCGTGTAGAAGGTGCCGGACAGGACCGGGATGTAGACGCCGATCATCTGGCTAGAACCCGACAGCAGCGCGCGCGCCGCGTGCGAGGGCCGGAAGCCCAGCTCGTCGATGGCCTTTTTCACGCGCTCGAGCGTCGCGGGCGAGACCGAACCCTTGCCGCTCACGACACGCGAGGCGGTTCCGAGTCCGACGCCGGCAAGGCGCGCCACATCTTTGATAGTTGCCACGAACAGTCCCTATTTGGTCGACATGAAGCCGTCGACATTATCGATTAAACAGAAGCATACTGCATGCCGGCGGCCTTGAAGCGCATGCCGTGCGCAGTATCGAACAGCGATACCCGCGTTGCATCGATCCCGAAGCGGACCGGCTGTCCGGGCGCGAAGCTGCCGCCCTCGTGCACGAGGGCCGACAGCAGGTGGCTGCCGCAGGCGATCCAGACGATTTGGTGGTTGCCCATCGGCTCGACCAGCGTGACCTCTCCGTCGAGCGGCCCGTTCGCGCCGATGCGCACGTGTTCCGGGCGCACGCCCAGCGTTGCGCTGCAGGGCGCCGGTGCCTCCTGCAATACCACCGCCAGCGGCCCCGCCAGGAAGCGGCCATGCAGGTCGACCTCGCCTTCGATGAAATTCATCGCTGGCGAACCGAGGAAGCCCGCCACGAAGCGGTTGGCCGGACGCTCGTAGACATCAAGTGGCGTACCGATCTGCTGCACCATCCCGCCCTGCATCACGACGATGCGCGAGGCCAGCGTCATCGCCTCCACCTGGTCGTGGGTCACGTAGATCATCGTCGATTTCAAACGCGCGTGCAGCAGTTTCAGTTCGCGGCGCAGCTCGGCGCGCAGCTTGGCATCGAGGTTCGACAGCGGCTCGTCAAACAGGAACACGCCCGCTTCGCGGACCAGGGCTCGCCCGATCGCCACCCGCTGGCGCTGCCCGCCCGAGAGCTGCGCGGGTTTGCGCGACAGCAGGCTGTCCAGCTGCAGCATACCGGCGGCGTGGGCCACGCGGCGCTTGATCTCGGCCTTCGGCGTACCTGCCATCTTGAGGCCGAAGGACATGTTGCCCTCGACCGTCATGGTCGGATACAGCGCGTACGACTGGAACACCATGCCGATGCCGCGCTCGCTGGGGTCGCACAGGGTCATGTCGCGCCCGCCAATCTCGATGCTGCCGCCGCTGGCCTCGATCAGGCCGGCGATGCTGTGCAGCAGGGTCGACTTGCCGCAGCCGGAAGGACCGAGCAGCACCAGGAATTCGCCCGGCTCGACCTGCAGGTCGAGCTCGCGGATGATCGGTTTGCCGCCGAGCGTGATGGACAGTTTGCGTAGATGGACGTTCGACATGCATCAGCCTTTGACGGCGCCGGCGGCGATACCGCGCACGAACCAGCGTCCGGAGAAGAAGTAAATCGCCAGCGGCACCGCGGCGGTGAGGATGGTCGCGGCCATGTTGACGTTGTAGAGGCGCGTGCCGGTGGTGGTGTTGATCACGTTGTTCAACTGGACCGTCATCGGCAGGTTGTCGCGCCCGGCGAAGACCAGGCCGAGGATGTAGTCGTTCCACACGCCAGTCACCTGCATGATCGCGGCCACGATCGCAATCGGCGTCGACAGCGGCAGCACCACGTGCAGGAAAATGCGCCAGAAGCCGCCGCCGTCGATGCGCGCCGCGTGGAACAGCTCCTGCGGCAGGCCGGCATAGTAATTCCGGAACAGCAGCGTCATCACCGGCATGCCGAACACCAGGTGCACCAGCACGATGGCGGGGAGCGAGCCGAAGATGCCGGCGCCGGCCAGCAGGCGCACCAAAGGGTAGATCATCACCTGCACCGGGATGAAGGCGCCGGCCAGCAGGATGCCGAACAGGGCGTTCGCGCCGCGCGGGCGCCAGAAGCTCAAGGCATAGCCGTTGATGGCACCGATCAGGATCGGCAGGATCGTGCTCGGCACGGTGATCGCGACCGAGTTCCAGAAGCCGCCGCGTATGCCTTCGCAGGCGGCGCCCGTGCACACTTCGCTCCAGGCCTGGCGCCAGGGTTCGAAAGTCAGGTCGAACGGCAGCGCCAGGATGTTCCCGAGGCGGATTTCCTCCATGCTTTTCAGCGAGGTCACCAGCATCACGTACAGCGGCAGCAGGAAGAACAGCGCGGCGGACAGCAGGAACAGGTAGATGCCGATACGCGCGGGGCTCAGGCCACGCCGGCGGGCACGCACAGGTGCGCCGGCCAGGGCGAGAGGCGGCGCGATGATGGTCTCGCGTTTCATGCGCGGCTCCGGCGGCTGCGCGCATAGGCATAGGGTGCCAGCAGCGCGATCACGGGAATGAGCAGCATCACGGCGCCCGCCGAGGCCAGGCCGATGTTCGAGCGCAGGAACAGGTGATCCATGATGAATTTCGCCGGCACTTCGCTGGCCGTGCCCGGCCCGCCGCCCGTCATGGCGACGACCACGTCGAACAGCTTGGCCACCGTGGTTGCCAGCAGCAGGAAGACGGTGGCAACCGTCGCCTTCATCATCGGCAGCACGATCGCCAGGTAGACGCGCCAGACCGGAATGCCATCCAGGCGCGCGGCCTTCCAGATGTCGCCGTCGATGCCGCGCAGGCCAGCCAGCATCAGCGCCATCACCAGGCCCGAGAATTGCCAGACGGTGGCGATCACCACGGTATAGATCGCCATGTCCTGGTCGACGATCCAGTCGAACGAAAAATCGGGGAAGCCAAGTTTTTGCACCACGCTGTCGATGCCGGTGCCCGGCGTGAGCAGCCACTGCCAGACCAGGCCCGTGGCGACAAAGCTCATCGCGTACGGATACAGGAACACGGTGCGCAGCATGCCCTCGCCCACCACGTTCTGGTCGATGAACACGGCGAGCAAAAAGCCGATGACGATGCAGGCGAGGATGAACAGTAGCCCATAGATGGCCAGGTTGTGCAGCGACAGCATCCAGCGCTCGTTGTCGAACAGGCGGGTGTACTGGGCCGCGCCGATGAATTTATCCGAGGCGAAGGTGCGCGAACTGGTGAGCGAGACGCGGAAGGTCCACAGCACCGTGCCGAGGTAGGCGACCAGCACCGTGACCGCCATCGGCAGCAGCGCAAAGTACGCTGCGAAGTGCGGAGTGGGCCGGGGGCCGCGACGGGGCGCGTTCGCGCGCAGCGGAAACGCCAGCATCTCAGTTGCGCAGCGCCGCGGCGATGTTCTTCTGCGCCTTGTCGACCGTCATGCTGGTGTTCCAGAAGGCGGTCAGCACGTCCTGCATGGCGCCGTTCTGGTCGGGCGTCAGGTAGACCTCGGAGATGCCGAGGTGGCGCGTGCGGTCCTTCAGGATCGCCAGGCCCTTCTGCGCGCAGACGTCCAGCTGGGCGGCATCGACGTCCTGCCGTACCGGCACCGAGCCTTTCAGTTTGCTGAAAGCGAGCTGGGTGTTCGGTGCCACCACCACGTTCGCCAGCAGCTTCTGGGCGCGTACGGCGTCGGCATTATCGGTTTTCGGGAAGACGAACACGTCGCCCTGCATCAGGTAGGGCGAATTCGGCGCGAGGCCGGCGATGCAGCCGAATTGCTGGCCCGGCACCTGTTTCGCGGCGATGAATTCGCCCTTGGCCCAGTCGCCCATGATCTGCATGCCGGCCTTGCCGGAGATGACCATGGCGGTAGCGTCGTTCCAGTTGCGGCCCGGCGAACGCGGATCGACATATGACTGCAGGCGTTTATAGGCCGCCAGCACGTTGCGGAAGGCGGGCGAAGCGAGCGCCTTCGGGTCGCGGTCGCGCAGCACCTTCAGGTACAGGTCGCGCCCGCCAAGATTGGACAGCATGGCGGTGAACAGCACGGTCTCCTGCCAGGACTGTCCGCCGTGCGCGAGCGGCACGATGCCGGCCGCTTTCAGCTTGTCGAGGGCGGCGAAGAATTCGTCGACCGTGGCCGGCTCCTTCGCGATGCCGGCTTTCTGGAAGGCCGCCTTCGAGTACCAGATCCAGGCCTGCATGTGGATGTTGAGCGGGACCGCGTAATAGTGGCCGTTGACCTTGATGACGTTGACGATCGGCTCGGGCAGCAGCTTGTCCCAGTTCTGGGCGCGCGCGATGTCGTCGACGTTGTTCAGCATGCCCTCTTCGATCACGTCGACGAACTGCTTCGAGGTGTTGAACTGGGCGGCGGTCGGCGGGTTGCCGCCGACGATGCGGTTGATGGTGACGGCGCGCGACTGGTCGCCGCCGGCGATCGCCGTGTCGACCCAGACGCCGCCGGCGGCGCGGTAGGCCTGCGCCACCTGCTTGACGGCGGCCGATTCGCCGCCGGAAGTCCACCAGTGGATGACTTCGGGCCACGGGGGCGGCCGGGGCGGCGGCGCCGGCCGGTCCCGCAAGGGCGGCGGCCGCTAACCCGGCGGTGAGCCAGGCGGCGGCGCGCGCCTTGCGACGTGATTTGATCCCTGCGCTCACGCCTGCCGTGAACCGCGTCTCGAACCTTGGTGCGTTGTACATCGTGTCTCCGATCCCTCGCCTTGCCTCTTGCGGTACGTTTTTGGAAACGTTACCATTGGTTTGACCCGACTATAGCACCAGGCCAATTTCGGTGTCAAACCATTACTTTTTTTGTGTCATGCTTGACCGGGATGCGCTGCCCGGTGTCGCCCGGGGGCGAAAAAGGCGACGGCCTTCGATAACAATGACAAGAGAGACATTATGCACACAGCCATGGGAACGACCGAGATCTTTTTGATCGCGATGCTGGTGATTTTTACGCTGCCCTACCTGATCTGGCGGCTCGGGAATACGGACTACTGGGCGCCGCTGGTGGTGGTGCAGATCATTACCGGCGTGCTGCTCGGCCCGGGCATCCTGGGACGCGCCTATCCCGACTATTACGCTTTTGTGTTCAACCCGCAGGTGATGGCTGCACTGAACGGTATCGCCTGGTGGGCGGTAATGATCTTCGTGATGATCGCCGGGATCGAGCTCGATCTGAAAAAGGCTTGGGAACACCGGCGCGAAAGCAGCATCACCGCTTCGCTCTCGCTGGGCGTGCCGCTGGTATTCGGCTGCGTCGCGGCCGTCGGCATGCTGGGCTACGCGGGATGGAAAGGTGCGAACGCAGAGAGCTGGCAGTTCGTGCTGGGCGTGGGCATGGCCTGCGCCGTGACGGCGTTGCCGATCCTGATCCTCTTGATGGAAAAACTGGAGATCCTGCGCGAGCCGATCGGCCAGCGCGTGCTGCGCTACGCCAGCCTGGACGATATCGCGATCTGGGGCGTGCTGGCGCTGATCCTGCTCGACTGGACCCGCGTCGGCCGCCAGCTAGGCTTCATGCTGCTGTTCGGCGTGGCCGCGTATGGATTCCGCGCGCTGATGGTCAAACTCGAAGAGCGCGACCGCTGGTTCGCCGCCCTGGTCTGGCTGGCCGCCTGCGCCTTTGCCGCCGACTGGTCCGGCTTGCACTACATGGTCGGCGCCTTCCTTGCCGGTGCCATCATGGATGCGCACTGGTTCGACCAGAAAAAACTCGACCTGCTGCGCCAGCACGTGTTGATGACGATGATGCCGGTCTACTTCCTGAGCACAGGCCTGCGCACAAACTGGGCGCTGGGCGGCTCGGCCGTGTTCGTGGCGGCGGCAGTGCTGCTGGTCGCATCGGTGGCGGGCAAGCTGGCCGGCACCCACCTGGCCGGCCGCATCCTCGGCTGGGGCCGCGGCGAAGCGACCATCATCGGCTGGCTGCTGCAGACCAAGGCCCTGATCATGATCATCTTTGTGAACATCCTGCTCGACAAGGGCATCATCACGAGCGAAACCTTCACGGCGCTCTTGCTGATGGCGATCGGCAGCACCATGCTGACGGTGCCGGTGGTGTACCCGAAGCTGCGGCGCGCGGCGGCGCTGGTATTCAAGGCCAGCTAGCCGGCCTCATGCGGCTGCGTCATCGATCGTGCGCTCGAGCGCTCGTTGAAGCGCCTCGAAGCAGCGCGGATCGAGGGCGCTGCCGACCGTCTTTTCCATCATCGCCAGCGCCTGCGGCACGGGGATCGCTCCCCGGTAGGGGCGCTCGGCGGTGATGGCGTCGAAAATATCGGCCGTGGTGATGATGCGCGTCTCGAGCGCGATCGCATCGGCGTGCAGGCCGCGCGGGTAGCCGGTGCCATCGAGCCGTTCATGGTGGGCACCGGCGATGCGCGCCAGTTCGGCGAAGGCATCGATGCGCGACAGGATCGCTTCGGTGTACTCGGCATGGCGCCGTACCTCGGCCCATTCCTCGCGGTCGAGCGCGCCGGCCTTGTCCAGGACGCTGTTGCTGACCCCGAGCTTGCCGACGTCGTGCAGCATCGCGCCGCGGCAGCCAGCGCCGCCGTTCCGGTGCGATGCCCATCTCCTCGGCGATCAGGTCGGTGTAGAGGGCGACCCGGCTGCTGTGGCCGCTCGTATAAGGGCTTTTCGAGTCCACTACCTGGCCAAAGGCGGTGGCGATGTCGTCCAGGTAGTCGTCGTCGAGCACCATGGTGTGCTCGGCAGGCTCCATCGCGAACACCAGTTTCTCCATGCCCGGCGCGGCCAGGGTCGACCAGAACAGGTCGGCCTCGGCCACGCGTTCGAAGGCGGCCAGCAGCGCAGGGTCGAACCAGCTGCCCGCACGCGCGCGCACCTCGGCCAGCGCGGCAGCGCGGCCGTCGGCCGTGTGGAAGACGTCCACCACTTGCGCCAGCAGGGCAATGCGGGCGAAGACAGGAATCGCGCTGCCGGCGAGGCCCGCCGGATTGCCCTTGCCGTTGAAATGTTCGTCGAGACTATAGATGCCGGCGGCAACGCCTTCGGGCAGTCGCAGCAGGCGGGCGATGTCGGCGCCGCGCTGGCAGCGCGTGGCAATCAGTTCGGTACCGGCCTTGCCACCGTCGCGCAGGGCCGCCAGGACCGTGCGCAGGCGTCCGGCCAGGCCGGCTTTCATGCCCGCGTGCTTGAACACGAAAGACAGCATTTGCGGCAGGCTGTCGCCGACGGTCTTGATGTCGTGCTTGAACAGGCGGTCGTCGGTCATGTACAGCTCGCAGATGCGCGCGGCATTGCTGCTGCAGCCAACATCCTTGAGCAGCAACACGTAATACAGTTCCCAGAGCTGCTGGGAGGACAAGCCCGCCTCGCGCCCGATGTGCATGCCAATCCAGCATGAGCGCACGCAGTGGCCGGCCGGCTGGCCTTCCGTCAGGTCGAGTGCGTAACTGAGCGATCCGATCAGTTCGGACAGCTTGAGCGCATTGGTAGGCGCCGGCTCGGCGGCCTGCGGATGTCGGTCCATGGCGAAATTATTTCCACATCGAAACATCCGATTGTACGCAGCAATCTTTATGCGTACGGTTGGACAGCGATCTGCAATGCAATTCAGCAAGATTGTGTCAGCACGCTACAACGGATGTATCAATACCGCGACGTTTGTCTATACATCATCGGGTCACTAAATACCGGGAGGAAGCCAGGCGATGTGGGCAACGCATGGCGACGGGCATGAATCGGTGCAAGGGAAGCTGTGTGCTCGGCGCAGGACCGCAGCGGCAGGGGATGGCCTTGCCGTCGGGTAGCGTAAACAATTCCGGCGCCGCGGGCACCGATACGAGGGATCGGTGCGGCGGCGCCGTGGCACGGGAATCGGCCTTGTGCCTCCCGCGTACTGCTCCCGCCTGGAGGCCAAAAACCGGCTACGGGCGGGTGGAACTGATGTAGTACTGCTCCTACATCATTGACTAAAGTAAATAGCTTGTGGCGACGGCAAGATCCACCGCCATGCGTTGCTTACTTGTCGTTCTTGTGGCTCTGGCGTCCGGCTTCGGCATGCTGTTCCGGCGTGCCGCCACGGGTGCTCTGGTTGCCACCCTGATTACCGCCCTGGTTGCCGCCGCCCTTGCCGCTTTGCTGGTTGCCGCCGCCCTGGCTCTGGCTGTTGCCGTCATTCTTGTGGCTCATCGAGCCTGCACGGCGTGCCTCTTCCGAGTCGAATTCATGGGCATTGCCCGATGCGTGCGCTGCGCGGCCGCCTTCGCTGGCGATCTCGCGTTGACGCTCCGGATCCATCGATGCGAAACCACGGTTGCTGGTATCGCCGCTCTGCTGGTTGCCCTGGTTACCCTTGTTACCGCCTTGGTTGTTCGATGCCATGATGAACCTCCTGTAGTTGGTTGATGGTGCCAGCCGTTTTCGGCTGAGGCAGGTACATCGTAGTCAGCCAGAGGGCCTCTGACCACCAAAAGCCGCCCGTGGACTTGTAGGACACCGCCCCACTGGTTTGTCGGTCAGTGCCGCCATTTCTGGAGTAACTTCTTACGCATTTGCAAGCTTGTCCGAACAGCAAAAACCCTTATGCGCGCGTCAGGGGGTGAGTCTTGGTCAGCCCCGCGATCCTGGCTGCCGGGGTGCCTGCGCAAGGTCGCACAGCAATGCCGCCAGCGCGGCAGGCGCGACGGGTTTGACGAAATGGAAGTCGAATCCAGCCTCGCGCGCCGTGCGCCGGTCCTGTTCGCGGCCATAGCCGGTGACGGCCACCAGCGTCGCATGCGCCGTTTCCGGCGCCGCGCGCAGGCGCCGCGCCAGTTCATAGCCATCGAGCTCGGGCAAGCCGATATCGAGCAGGTAGACGTCCGCCGGGCTGGCAAGCGCCGCGCCCAAGGCCGCGTTCGAGTCGAACTCGGTGCGCACCCGGTAGCCGAAGGATTCGACCATCATCGACAGCATCTCGGCGGCGTCGTGGTTGTCGTCGACGACCATCACATCGAGTACCGGGCCGTCGGCGGGTGCCTTGGCCGGCGCGTCTTCGGGCGGTGCATCATCCATGCCGGCGACCAGGGGCAGCCGGACCGTGAAGCGGCTGCCCTGCCCCGGCCCCTCGCTGTGCGCGGCGATCGAGCCGCCATGCAGGTCGACCAGGCGCTTGACCACGGCCAGGCCGATACCGAGGCCGCCCCGGGCGCGGTCGGCGGTGCGCTCGGCCTGGGCGAAGAGTTCGAAGGCACGCGCGATCAGCTCGCGGCTCATGCCGATGCCGTTGTCGCTCACCGCCACCTCGGCGCAGCTGCCCACGCGCCGGATCTCCAGGCGCAGCAGGCCGCCCGGCGGCGTGTATTTCGCCGCGTTGTTGAGCAGGTTGGCCACCACCTGCACCAGGCGCTTGGTGTCGCCGCTGACGATCAGCGGAGCGTCGTGCGCCGTGTACTCCAGGCGGTGGCGGCGCGTTTCGATCAAGGGGTTCACCTGCTCGACGGCCTGCGCCAGGATCGTGCGCAAGTCGATCATCTCGTGCTCGATCAGCACCAGCCCGCGGGTCACGCGCGATACGTCGAGCAGGTCGTCGACCATGCCGGTCAGGTGCCTCACCTGGCGCAGGATGACGGCGCCGGTGCGCTGTACCCACTCGGCGTCGTGCACACCCGTGCCGAGCAGTTCCGCCGCCACCATGATCGGCGCCAGGGGATTGCGCAGCTCGTGCGCCAGCATGGCCGGGGAATTCGTCCTTGCGGCGGTCGGCGTCGCGCAGGGCTTCCTCGGCGCGCAGGCGTTCGCTGAGGTCGAGCAGGGTCACGACCGCGGCCAGCTTTCCCCGGCGGTCGCGGATGGGCGCCGCCGAACAGACGACCACGCGCCGCAGGTGTGGCAGGTCGAAGGTTTCGATTTCGATCAGGGCGTTCGCGCGCGACTCGCCGCGCAGGGCCTGGGCCAGCGGCCATTCGCCGGGCGCGAGCGGCCCGTGTGGCGCCGAACCATCGGCCCACCAGCCTTTCCACTCGGAGAAGTCGAGCGGCACCGTCTTGCGCAGGGCACGGCGCGACCACAGCGCATCGTGCGCGGCATTCGATTCGAGCGCGGTGCCGTCGGCATCGGCCATCATGATGCCGACCGGCGCCGCCTCGAGCACGGCATGCAGGCGCGCATGCTCGGCTTCGGCCTGGCGCGCCGCATCGAGCGCTTCGCGCCGGCTCAGGAGCAGGGCTTCCTCGGCGCGCTTTTGCTCGGTCACCTCGATCGTCATGTGCTGGATGCATAGCAGCTGGCCGCCGTCCTCGAAGACCGGCATGTTGACCGCGTTCCAGAAACGCTCGACGAACACTTCGCTACCGTCCGCGGCGACGCTGCGCACCGGATAGCGCTGGGTCGGCATCGACTGCTCCGCACCGGTCTCGATCACGCGCGCCAGCGAGGCATGCAGCGCGGCGACGCCGGTGTCGGAAGGGTCGTCGGGCGCCTCGGGGAAGATGTCGAACAGTCGCTGGTTCAGCAGCTGTTCGCGCGGCAGGCCGACGTGGCGCAGGAAGGCCTTGTTGACGTCGAGGATGACCGGGTCGGCACTGGGCGAGAGGATGACCGTGGCGATGGGCGAATGGGCGAAGATCGACTGATAAAGTGGGGAATCGAGCATGGGGTGTACGTGGGCGAACCAGCCTGTCAGGCTAACCCACGGGGGGCGCTGCGCCGGTGCGGTGCTTAACCATCCCGCATAGATTGCCCGCTAAAAGGTCCGCCCGCACCCGCGACGGGCGGAAGTGCCCCGGGGATCAGCCGCGCCGGCGCGCGGCCATCAGGCCAGCCATGCACAGCGCCGACAACATCAGCGCCAGCGACGAGGGCTCGGGGATGTCGGCCGTGATGACGAAGGTATCGCCCGCGCGCAAGCCGCGGGTGTCGAGCAGCCAGTCTGCCTTGCCGGGTTGGCCCAGCGGATTGCCGAAGTGGAACTCCGCCCATTCCGGCCGGGCGAAGGCGATGCTGGCCAGCTGCCCGGTATGGCGCACCTCGCCGACGGCGCCGAAGATAGGCGTGACGCTCCCGGCCGCGCGGAAGCCAATGCCTTTCAATTGGAGGTTGAAGTTGTGCAGCCCGGTGCCGCTCAGGTTGCGCACCAGCGCGTTCAGGCCGAGAGGGCCGGCCAGGTCGCTGTCTTCCAGCACGAAGCGCAGCGTGGTGGCGCTGAAGTTTTCCAGGTCGAGGTCGAAGGACACGCTGCCGGCGCTGCTGTAGTCGGTGACGCCGTTGGCGGACGCGCCGCCCGTGGTGAGCAGGACGGCAGCCTGGGCGGAGCCGGCCAGCAACAGGGATGCGGCCAGCGCCGCGGCGAGTTTGGTGAAGTTCATGCGTTGTTCTCTCTCGTAAGGGATCAAAGCGGGCCCTTGGCCCATGGTCCGGCGATCGCGAAGGTGATGCCGGGCGTCTGGATGTTCACGAACAGGTAGCGCCCGGTCGGGTCGAAGCAGGCACCGGCGAATTCGTTGGCGCGGTGGTCGCCCGCAAGCGTGGCCAGTTTGCCGGCGCCCTGCAGTTGCGCGGTACTCAACTGCACATTGTTCTTGGCGAAGATGTAGGCGTCGCCCCCGCCCGTGATGCCCATCAGGCGCTGGCCGAAGCCGAAGGAGTCGGTGGCGGCGGTGGAAGCGTCTTCGCAGACGAGGATGGCGTTGCGCGGGCTCACCGTCAGGTTGTCGCCCATGTTGCCCACGAGCGGGCTCGGGCTCGAATAGATGCAGGTCAGCACCTGGGTGGCGAGATCGAGTTCCCAGATGGCGCCGCGCGCGACCGCGCCACCGGCCGTGTCCATCACGTACATCTTGCCCTGGGCATACCAGATGCCTTCGCCGCGGTTCATGCGCAGCGCGCCCTGGATCCAGCCCTGGACAAAGGGACCGGCCGCATTGGTGACCGCGATGCCGCCGGGGCCAAGCGCATCGCCGCGGTTCTGGTCCGGATTGGTGATGTTCACCCATTCGAGCTGGTAGCGCGCGTCGATTGGCGCGGTGGCGAGGTTGACGTTCACCAGCCCTTTCACCCGCGCCATCTGCAGCACGCCGCCCAGGGCCAGCGAGCCGGGCGCACCGTGCTTCACGTCCGGCACATAGCGATAGAAGCCCGACTTCCCGGACGAGTCCTCGGTCTGGTAGACGTTGCCACTGGCTGGATCGACCGCGGCGGCCTCGTGCGCGAACCGGCCCATGCCGACGATCGGCAAACCGGTGGTCTGGGCCGGATCGGCACCGACTTCGAACACATAACCATGCTTGCGGCCAGTGGCGCTCATCGCATCCGACCCCACCTCTTCGCAGCTGAGCCAGGTACCCCAGGGCGTGATGCCGCCGGCGCAGTTGGTCTGCGTGCCGCCGAGGCTTGGCGTCATGCTGACCCAGTTCCCGTCGCGGAACAGCAGGTTGGTGGTACCGCCGCCGAACCGGTTGACCGAGCCGGCAGCGTTGTTGCCGGCGTCGTACACGCTTGGTGCGTCGATGAAATTCGCGGCCGCGGTGGCGCCCACCTCGTGGTTACGCACCAGCACCAGCTCGCTGCTGCGCCCGACCTTGCGCGCGACGATCACACCCATGCCATCGTGCCCTGCCGGGCAAGGCATGCCATTGGCCATGGTGTCGCCGCGCCAGCCGAAGCTTTTGTAGGTGAAGCCTGCCGGCAACTGCAGCAGCGGCAGGCCGGTGGTCAGGTCGTCCACGGGCTTGAGCGGCCCATAGGGACTGTCGATCAGCGTGGTCGCGCCATTGGCGGCCCGCGCCTGCCGCGATTTCAGCGCCATGAAGGCGCCGACGAAAGGCAGGGCGCCGGCACCGGCCACGCCCTTGAGCAGATTGCGCCGTGCGTTTGAAACGTCCTTGTTTGTCATGCTGGGCATTCTCCGAGAAGTCATCACGCCGGGCAGCCGGCGAAGCTGGGCGGCCGGCTACCTTCCCCGGCCTGTCGCGCTCCTGCTGCCGAGCGGATGGCGTCGATTACACCAAACAAAGATGTCGGCGCGATGACAGCAAGATGACAAGCTTATGTTTTCGACACGGTGGAGTGGGCTGCCCTGCGGGTGCGGTGGACACCCATGTGGGAAGGCCGGCGGGATTTGTGCTTGAACTGCCGAGAATTGTTGCTATAATAGGCGGCTTCGCGAGAGCGATGCATGCAGGAGAGATGGATGAGTGGTTTAAGTCGCACGCCTGGAAAGCGTGTGTAGGTTCATAGCCTACCGGGGGTTCGAATCCCCCTCTCTCCGCCAGTTTTTCGATCAACATGCAAGGTGTTGATTATAAAGAAGATTTGGCTCAGCCACGCTGCCATGTTGGAGTAGGCATTTGGAGTAGCACGAGTCATCAATCATCTGCTCGTCTTTTTCTTCAAAGTTCATCGCCGGTTCGTTGTTGATACTCCGGGCTACGGGGTCTTTCGACATGCCCCCTCAGAGAACGTACAGCCCGGCTAGACACTCATCCGAACATCGATTTTCGAGGCCGTGCTGCGGTCTTGACCTAAACAAACGCTTCACGCTACATTGGGTATTGCACTTGCACAATCCCGCGCAATGGCACCCTTCTTGAAATCCAATATCGATGGCCGCCAATCACTCAAACGGTTTAAAAACGCCTCTACTGGTTGTATGTGCACTGATTGCTATCTGTATTGCATTAGTTATTGGAGTGATGATCGGTGCGCTACTGCCGGGCACAGCGACTGCCGCGCCTGATTCCCTGTCGGGATGGATCACTACTGTCGCAACCGTGGTGATTTGTGTTCTGACGATCGTTTTAGCTGTTGAAACGTGGAGGCTTCGCGCCGCCCAGGCACGCCAAATTGAAGAATTCATTCTAGAAGGCATCCGGCCAAACGTCAGTGTTGAGCTCAGCGGTAGCCATGTGGGCATGAATTTTATGAACGTAAGAGTTACCAACTCCGGTAAGGGGATCGCGAAGAAAATTTCGTTTGAGTTTCTTGATCGTCTCGACCAGCCAGTTACAGCCCAAAACGAGCCAGTCGTAAAAGTGTTTCATAAGTTGACGATGTTCAGGTTGGGTATCGAGTCACTCGGGATCAATCAGGAGTTAAAAAGTTTTATTTTCAGCTTCTTAGATCTGGAACGGGAAATTGGGGTAGGGGCCTTCACACCGTTCGTCAACATCCGCATACGATTCGAAGATACCGAAGGGAACGAGTACGTAAATTCGTTTGTTATCGACTTTGCCCAATATGAGGGATTCAGCGAAATAGGAGGTAATTCTTTGCATCGACTTGCTGATGAGGTAAAGGCGATCCGAGAGCAGTTAAGCGCTGTCGTGTCAGGGAACAAACGTTTAGCTGTAAACGTCCACTCTTCCGAAGATCGGGCTGAAGAACATACGGAGCTGATCAACAGGCTTGCCGAACAGAGACAACGTCGCTCGGAACGGCAAGCGTAGAAAACTCAGGATAGCGTCTAACCACACCGCAATTCCCATTGCCTGAAACGGCGTATATGATCAAATCGAGCTTACTGTATGGATGCCCAAGTCACTGACCCGGTTATCGTTTCCTTGGCAGCGGGACTCTGCGGGATGTTAGGCGGGTTCGCAGGGGCATGGCTCGCTCGTAGAACTGAATATGAAAAGTGGCTTCGACAAGAGCGCAATAGTGCCTTCGCTGACTTCTTACAAAAGATGAACGGTTTTCAGCAACATGCTTTAGATGTAGTTCTGTCAAAGGAAGGAACCGAACTGGATCGTGGGATACGCCTGAGTGAATTGAAGGTCAACTTTGAGTCTCAGGAAAACCTTGTCCGCTTGTATCTGTTTGAAGACGACAGGGACGGCTTCTCTGCAACCGTTAAGGAACTGCGAGACGCATACGACCCAATCGTTAAGCAGAGTCGCCGCCTAGAAACCGCCCACCGGGTCACGAAGGAAGTACGCGACCTTTTTGAGCGTGTACTTCACAGGAACTACTAGAACCGACAAACGGTCCGGTAGTTAAATTGACTCAGATTAAACGCTTGACTACCTGAGGCTTTTTGACGCCCCCAAGGCTTCCTGAGGAGCGCGCCCTGCCCCGCGATGCTACCGGCGAAGACCAAGGCAAGGGACTGTTCCGGCAGTACGCCCAAGAGCGAGGGAACGATTCGGCATCGGCAGCAGTCAACAAGCACCTCAAATCCTGGGGATGACGAGTCACTCGTTCAGGCACACGATGGAAGACCGCTTGCGTGAGGCAGGGTGTCCTGAGGACGTGCGTAATACCATTCGAGACCACACCAACGGCAGCGCAGCAGAGAAGTACGGCAAGGGATTCACGTTGAGGGCAACTAGGGACTGGATGGCTAAGACTGGCATTCCCCCAGCATGACGGACACTTTCGATAGGTATGATGTCCCTATCGGAGGTATTACATGGCACGTGAAAGACGGTTGTTTTCAGAAGAGTTCAAGCGCGAGGCGGTCAAGCTGGTAGGCCAGCCAGGCGCGAGCAAGGCGGCTATCGCCCGAGAGCTTGGGATCGGTGCCAATTTGCTGGGACGCTGGTGCAGAGACGCCAACGTGGATGCACAGGTCGTCAGTGGTGGCGAGAAGATTTCTAGCCAGGAGTATGAGCGCATGCGGCGCGAGCTGGCGAAGGTCAAGACGGAGCGCGACATCTTAAAAAAGCGCTCGGCTACTTCGCAGCCGACCTCAAGTGAAGTACGGCTTCATCGCCAAATATCGAACTATCTGGCCCACACGAACGATGTGCCGTTTGCTCGGCGTATCGAGTAGCGGTTTTTACGACTGGCTCGGTCGACCACTGAGCGAGCATGAACGTGAAAACGCCTGGCTTTCAACGCAATCAAGCACAGCGACGAAGCCAGCGATGGCACTTACGGCTCACCACGCGTAGTTCGAGACCTTATCGATGCAGGCTTTTCGTGCAGCGAAAACCGCGTTGCGCGGCTGATGAAAGCAGCCGGCATCAAGGCCCGTCACAAGCGTCGCCGCGCGCCAGGGCAGCTCGATTCGCCAGTCCACGCTATTGCGCCGAACCTGCTGGACAGGCAGTTTGAAGCGACCGGCCCGAACCAGAAATGGGCAGCCGACTTTACCTACGTATGGACTGGCGAAGGCTGGCTGTTTGTCGCTGTCGTCCTCGACCTGTACTCGCGGCGTGTGGTGGGCTGGTCGATGCAGCCGACGATGACAGCTCAGCTAGTAATGGATGCACTGCTGATGGCTATCTTCCGCCGTGGCCGGCCTCGCGCAGTATTACATCACTCGGACCAAGGCTCGCAATACACCAGCGAAGACTTCCAGCGCTTACTTGAGTCGCACGGCATCGTGTGCAGCATGAGCCGTCGTGGCAATTGCTGGGATAACGCTGCGATGGAAAGCTTCTTCTCGACGCTCAAGACCGAGCGCCTGAGCAAAAAGCACTACCGGACCAGGGATGATTTACGTGCTGACGTGTTCGACTATATCGAAAGGTTCTACAATCCACGCCGGCGACATTCCACTATCGGCTATATCAGTCCAGTACAGTTTGAAAATCTAAAATGCGCCTAACGGAGGTGTCCGTGACGATGGGGGAATGCCAAACCGCTGAAGATTACGAATCGCAGATGGTGGCCTGACCATCTCTCTAATTGGGGCCACATCCTGGCCCGATCCTGTCCATCATCTGATGAAAAATCGAGCAGTCGCAGAGGGTAGGGTATCTTAGCCATAAAAAAGCTCTATCTGATGGCCTTCATTGATAACGGGATGCCATTTTTGAAAATCGCTGCATGACAGCCCCGACAACAAATGATGTTAAGCTCTGGTTTCGACATGAACTGCGGAGCTTAGAGTGGCTGAGAAGGCAATCATTTTTGTACATGGTTTAGGGGGATCTGACGAAACTTGGGGTCGTTTCGACGACCTTCTGGCCAGCGACCCAAGCGTTGACTGGGAAAGCTTCCACTTCACGTACCCGTCAGGCAAGTTTGGTCTCCGTCTTCTTCCTACCCAAAGCCACTATCAGCCAATCGAGGTCCTGGCTCAGGCGTTAAAGAATCAAATCGATAATCGATTCGAGCAATATGAGGAAATTGCGCTAGTCGGTCATAGTCTGGGCGGGCTTGTCATCCGGCAGTACTTAATGAATGAGAAGATTGCGAGCCGCCCAACAAAAGTAAACAAAATTATCCTTTATGCTACCCCTAGTACAGGTGCGTCCCTTTCTGAAATCGGAAAGCTGTTTTCATTTTGGGGGGAAAACGGGCATACACGTCAATTGTGCAAAAAGAGCGACTTTCTTAATCTCTTGAACAGGAATTGGGCTAGTTCAGGAATTGAAGCCGATCTTGAAATAACAATTATTGTTGGCGGCAACGATAGAATCGTATCCCGCGAAAGTGTGGAGGCTAGTTTTCGGACACAAGAACGAGAGCCGTTAATGATCCTCGAGGCTGGCCATTTAGATATTGCGAAGCCGACTTCGGTGGACGATGACCGCTATATCTTCCTGAAAAACGCTTTAAAAAAAAAGTTGCGCCTGACCCAGCTTAAAGCGTTAGGTGGTTTGCCGATCGGCGAATGGGGAAGGTATGCTCACAATAATACCCTGCCCTTCCACCTAGACAGCGCGCGAAGCGCCCAAATTATTGAAATTCAAAAGCACTTCGGTCAACGTCGTAAAATACTTCGTGTAACTGGGCTGTCTGGACTTGGCAAAACCCGACTTGTTTACGAAGCTGCTCTTAAGATCGAAAAGAGCCTCGCTCATCAAATAGTTTACATCGACGCCGCACCAGAATCAATCAACATCCCAGGATGGATTAGGGACGCGATAAGAAAGGGCGCAGAGGGAACTATCATTGTAGACAACTGTTCAGTTGATCTGCACTTTAGATTACAGTGTGAAGTTGAGCGAGAAGATAGCTGCATCTGCTTAGTTTCCATCGATTATTCCCCTGAACGGATTCAGGGGGTGCCAATGATTCGTCTAGAGAGATTTGCAGACGACGATATTTCGGCAATGCTTGCGCCAATTTACAGAGAGCAGATTGACGATGTGGAGATGCGAAAGATCATCACATTCGCTCAAGGCTTCCCGCAAATGGCAGTATTGTTAGCGAATGCTCGATTAAATGACGATCCAGATCTCGGAATTCTTACAGACGACCTCATTGCAACCAAATTACTTTGGGGTAACGCACTCCCTTCGTCGGAACATGAAAGAATTTTACAAGCTTGCGCTCTTTTCGAAACCTTTGGAGTTGACGAAAACGTTAGTGACCAATTTAAGTTTATTGCAGACAAGGTAGTCTGTCTTGATGAAGGCCTAGTTTATCGATGTTTGCAGGAATTCACAGAGCGCGGACTAATTGATCGTCGAGGCAGATTTGCGCAGTTGGTACCTAAGCCATTGGCCGTAAGACTTGCGGCGAAATGGTGGAAGCAGTCTCAGCGTGCTCGGCAGTTGAAACTTATAGAAGACCTTCCAGAAGTAATGGAAGGCAGCTTCTGTGCACAGATAGCTCGTATGGACACGCTACCTGAAGTCAAAGAACTAACTGCCCAACTATGCGGTGCTCAAGGCCCTTTTGGACGCGCGGAAGTGCTCTTCTCCAGGAAGGGTTCAATGCTCTTCCGCGCGCTTGTTGAGGTGAACCCTGGGGCTACAGCAGGAATGATTCGACGCATTATTGAGGCGTCCACTGGCGATGAGTTAGCTGTGATCATAGGAGATACACGGCGTAACTTGGTATGGGGACTTGAAAAACTCAGTGTACGAGCTGAAACTTTTGAGCCGGCAGCGTACTGTCTGTTACGGTTAGCGATGGCGGAGAATGAGACCTGGAGCAATAACGCCACCGGTCAGTTCCGCCAACTGTTTCGCATTCAATTATCCGGAACTCAAGCCCCTCCAAATAAGCGCTTTGCCTTTCTAAATTCGATTCTTGCGACAAACGAGAAGCCGGTCACTCTAATGGTAATCGAGGCACTTTCGGCGGGACTCGAGCTAAATGGTGGATTTCGCACTATTGGAGCGGAGTATCAGGGGATAAATAGTAAAATCGAAGAGTGGGAGCCAGCAAACTGGGGCGAAATCGCCGACTATCTTGCAAAGTGCTTAAATATGATGCGCGAAATCATTAGCTTGCCGAGCTGCGATCTCCGCGCGATTAAAAATACTGTTGGGCCTAAGATTCGAGAGCTGGTTCAATTTGATCAGGGTCCGCTTCTCGATAAGGTTATTACGGATGTGGCTTCGCGCGATGGACCATTTTGGCCGCAGGCGCTCGACTCAATTAACTCTGCTTTGGAATATGATAAAGAACAGCTCAAGCCGGAAGCCATAACGAATCTTGAGACATGGTTGCGGCTATTAGGTGGACAGGATGCTTCTCTAGAGGATAAATTAAAGATCTTAGTCATTGAGCCTCCGTTCGAACATCGTGATCGTGAAGGCGAGTTCATAGATGTCGCAGCTGAGAATGCTATTACGTTCGCGCGTCAAATTTCGCAAGACCATGCGGCGATAGAGTTGGCAATCAGTATGCTGACCCAACAACATGCGCATCGTCAAACTTTCATTTTTGGTCGAGCATTAGCTTTGGCGGTTGATGACCCGCAAGGCTTAATCCGCGAGATATGGGAGGAAACCAAAAAGTCGGCAGATCCCTCGATGCGTTTGTTTAACGGTGCTATGGCTGGTCTATCATCGAAAAATGGTGCGGATTGGCGAAACTTAATAGATGAGCTTGGAAAAGATTCGTCATTCATAAGCCGCTTATTTCCAGATGTTTTAACGACTGGTCAAATAAAAGATCAAGATTTGTCCTTGTTGAAAACACTCGTTGAACGAGAAGATATTAAGGTTCAATCGTTGGGGATTTTGGCTTACGGTTCGGTACTGCAACATCTGCCTCCTGATGTGGTTTCTGCATTTGCTCTCGAACTGCTTAATTTAAAGAATGGCACTACTAACGCCTGGGTAGCCCTCGACATTTTGTTCATGTATTGCCATAGTGACGCGGAAAAAAGGCAATCTTGCCGCGATGCGTTCCGTGACATATCTCTGCATTGCCCGCTGGGCATTGAGCTACCTAGAAAAGATCTCTACCAATGGAACGTAATCTGTAAATGGCTTTGCCCTGATGACGCAGGATTCCGCACAGCTTTAATAGAGAAGATTTGTAAAGCTGTTGAGGGAAGCGAACTTTCAAATTCCGAAATTGATGAGCTTCGATCTGTTGTAAAGTCAGCCCTACAAGAAGTCAATTGGGAAGACGCTGAAATCTTGATTGAGCCAACGTGGAAAATCTTGACGAATTCCATTGCTAATGCCACGGGTCTCCCATATCTTTATTTCTTATGGATATTTGAAGCGAGGCGCGCTAGGGGTAGTGATGGAGGAAATAGGGTTTTCGATTTAGTACCGTCCCGCGTCTTATTGAGGTGGTGCGATGATAAGCCAGATATTGCCCCGTTCTTCGTTGCAAAAACGGTTAAGGTTCTTGTGGAGAAGGAGGGGGAACTAGGGTTGAACCCTATTTTGGTAGAACTTCTTTCAAAGTTCGGCTCTACCGGAGATCTCGGCTCCGAAATTGAATCAAACTTGTTTACTCGAACGTGGAGTGGTTCTCTAGTACCGGCCCTTCAGCGCGAGCAAAATGCACTTGCAAAATTAGTGGACCACGAAAGTTTGAATGTTAGAAGATGGGCAGCAGACTTTTTGGCGAGACTTGATGAGCGTATCAATGTCGAGCAACGCCGCGACGATGAGCGAACGCTTGGCAGGTTTTAGAGCGGGTAATAGCTTATTTAATGAAGAACATTCCTAATGATGAGTTCATGGGCGTGATCACCCTTTTGTTGGAGCTAACTATGCTTCGTTACTGCTCATTGGAGGAAGCTTCGACGTCAAGCTGTTGGCGACAAATTTTGACATAAACGGCAACGGCAACGCATGATGTTAGCCCCAACGCTCGAGTGCTGTTGTTAAGCGCCAACAGAAAGTAGTAAAAATCGCTGACAGGTTTGATGAGCGGTTCTGCTTACTTTGAACACGACAACAGTATTGGTACCGTAGAATTTTTTGACGGTACCAGTGACGGTATGTGGAGAACGCAATGTCGCTGAAACGAGTGTCCATGTGGGTTTGGCGCGGGCGCCAAGGCGACCGGGTTCGAAAGCCGTCGCCCTGCAGGGCGCGGCGGGTCCGCGGAACGTGGGCGAATCGCCCATTTGCTGCCGCCGAAGGACGGCAGCGCCGCGCCGCGGGCGCGCGCCCCCCATATGCTGCCGCCGCCAGCTCCGCGCGCCGAGGGCGCGCATCCTCTACCTAAATGCTGCCGCCGCAGGCGCAGCTCCGCGCACCGCAGGTGCGCGCCCTCCCACACTATAGCAACCCTACTCGACCAGCCTCGGCACCAGCCCCCTACCAATTCCACCACACTCCCCCACCAATTACATGCCCGTGTGTAATCTCACCTTCTATACTTCAACACACAACCACCGCGTCCTGCGGACCAGCCTGCACAGACAGGCCATGCATACGCCTCCCCCGTCTACTGTAGAGAACCATGACCCCCACCCTCCGCCCCCTGGCCACCCTGGCCCTGGCCATCACCGCATCCTTCGCCAGCACGACCAGCTTTGCCACTGAAACCGGCAATACCACCGCTCCCGCCATCATCGTCGCGCCACCACCCCTCGGCCTGTCGATCCCACGCTTCGCAACCAAAAGCCCACTCCCCCTCAGCATCGACTTCCGCAGCAAGAAGGACGAGCAAATGGACGAACTGCGCATCGTCAGGCGTGCAAGCGTCGTCGGCGCCAACGTCACCAACGTCGCCGTCGGTGTAACGCTCGCGGTGCTCGGCGCCTCAAGCGCGATCAACGGCCGTACCAAAGACGACTTCTACGGCGACGAGATCAAGGATGAACAAGACACGCGCAAGCTGGCCAGCCCCTTCCGCGTCGGCCTGCCCACGCTGCTGGACCAGAAAATCGTCGACCTGTTCGACGACGACAGCGAGGATGCCGCCAAGCCATCCTACAAGAACACCCTGTCGATCACCCCAATCGCCTGGAACCTGGTCTACCACGAGCTGAACGCCGACAAGGAACACGAGGACGACTACGTGCTGCGCTTTGCCGCCCGTTTCACCAAGGTGATCGAAGGCGAAGAAGACCGCTTCATGCACAAGGCGCGCTCCGTGGAACGCGGCTGCGAATACGTGTCGAAGCCGCAATCGCTGGCCAGCTGGCAGCAGAACGACTACGAGGCCGTGGCGGAGGCACAGAAGGTCGCGACCCAGGCCTGCATCGACCAAGTGGCGCCTTTCCTGCCGGCCTTCCTCGGCATCGACTCGAACACGAAGATCCGTGCGGCCCAACTGAACTGCAAGAACACCTTCAAGCAGTGCGTGGCCGGTACCGACGGCGCCGCAGAGCCGGGTGCGGCCAAGAAGCTGTGCAAGGAGGAATACAGCCAGTGCGTGCGCGACGACGTCAAGCCGATGATCAGCATGACGCCGATCGGACAGTGCAAGGACACGTTTGCTGCCTGCAAGGCGACCGTCATCGACAAGGCCCGCGCGCTCAACCCGAACGAGAAGCCGGCGAAGTCGGAATTCGTGCCTTGCGCGACCGAGTACAAGACCTGCGTGGCCGCAGCCAGGTAAGCGCGCCGCTCGCGCAACGGAAACGCCGGCATGAAGAGAGGAAGCCCACCTGCGGGTTAATGCCAATCAGTAAAGCCGAAGTCTTCCAGGGAGAATCGTACAGACCTGTAGGGTGGGCGGCTCTACCCGGGCGCGTGTCCGCCCGCTGCTTCGATGCCGCCCACGCGTCCAACCACACGCTGAAACCTTGCGACGAATCGCCTGCTGGTTGAACGCGTGGGCGGCACAGACGTGGCCGGTTCGCTAGCTGAAAGGGTGGAGCCGCCCACCCTACGGGCCTGTGCATCGTTCCTGGAAGAATAAGCGCTGTCACATCTGCGTCGGAACGTACAAGAGCGCCTGACAAAAGCTTCAGAACAAAGCGTGTCGTCGAAGACAGTACGAGCGTACGGCGAGACGATGCAACGCTGGACTGGAGGTCTTGTCAGGCGCTCTACAGCATGGCTTGAATGACCGGCATTCACCTGCGGGTGGGCTCTTTATTGCTCCGGCGAGTCGTTCGGCACCATGCTAGACTCGTCCTTCCACCATTCCCCCATTCGCCGTGCCCACGCTCGAAACACCGTCCGTCGACCTGGCCATCCGCAGCTACGGCACCGAGCCGGAATGGGATCGCCACGCTTTCGCCCAGTTGGTGCTGCCCTTGTCGGGCACCGTGCAGCTCGAGATTGAAGGCAGGCAGGGCCGGCTCGATCCGCTGCACGGCGCCCTGGTGGCGCCTGGCGCCTGGCATACGCAGGTCAGCCACGACGCCAACCGCTCGTTCATCCTCGATATTGACGGGTCAGCGATGGAGCACGACGCGCTGGCGCGCCTGGCCGAGCGGCCGTTCACGCCGCTGGGGCCGGCCGTGCGCAAGCTGGTCGAATTCATGGAACTGATGGCAAGTGCAAGCGCCGTTGCGCGCCCGCTGCTGCAGGGATGGGTGCCGCTGCTGCTCGACGCGCTGGCGCTGGAAACGCCGCAGCCGCGCTCGCGGCTGGCGGCGCTGCTGGCCCGGTGGAGGCGCGGCCGGGCTTGCCCTGGTCGACCGCCACGATGGCCCGCGTCGCCCACCTCAGTGTCAGCCGCCTGCACGCCCTGTTCCGCGAGGAACTGGACATGAGCCCGCATGCCTGGCTGCTGCAGCGGCGGCTGGACTTTGCCTGCCGCTGCCTGGCCGCGAGCGCCTGGCCGATTGCCGAGGTGGCGCTGCAGGCGGGTTTCGCCGACCAGGCCGGCCTGACGCGCGCCATGCGCCAGCACCTCGATACCACCCCGGCGACCTACCGCCGCATCCAGCGCGAACGCGGCGCATCGCAGGCAGGACGCGAGCATCCGCCAAGAACGCAGTAGTCCGTGACTATCCATGATCGAGCAACCGGTTCACCATCTCCGGCTACTGGAGAATGAACATGCTTGCAAAACTCACCTTGAACCGCACCGCGACAAAGAGCACCTCGACCGGCATTGCAGCCGCCGTCCTCGCGGGCGCCCTGTGGGGCTTCGTCTTCCTCACGCCTGAACTGGCATCCGGCTTCACCTCGCTGCAGCTCTCGGCCGGGCGCTACCTGGCCTATGGCCTGATTGCCGCGGTGCTGATTGCGCCGGCATGGAAGCGCCTCGCGCCCAGCCTGGGCTGGAGGGAATGGCGGGCGCTGATCTGGCTCAGCCTGGCCGGCAACATCGTCTATTACGTGCTGCTGGCCGCGGCCGTGCAACTGGGTGGCGTGGCACTGGCCTCGCTCGTCATCGGACTGCTGCCACTGACCGTGACCCTGGTCGGCAGCCGCGACGCCGGTGCACTGCCGCTGCGCCGCCTGCTGCCCTCGCTCGGTTTCGGCCTGGCCGGCCTGCTGTGCATCAGCTGGGAATCGCTCACCAGCGGCGCACCGGGTTCGCTTGCCGGCTTGTTGTGCGCCATCGGCGCGCTGGTGTCCTGGACCGCCTATGCCGTCGGCAACCGCCGCTGGCTCGGCACCCTGCACGCGGTGTCCGCCCACGAATGGAGCCTGTTGATCGGCGTCGTGACCGGGCTGGAAGCGCTGCTGCTGGCGCCTCCCGCCTTCCTGCTGGCATCGGATGCGCATTCGGCCAGCGAATGGGCGGTGTTTGCCGGCATCGTCACCGGCGTCGCCCTGTTCTGCTCGGTGATCGGCAACGCCTTGTGGAACGTCGCCACCCGCGCGCTGCCGCTGACGCTGGTCGGCCAGATGATCGTGTTCGAGACCGTGTTCGCGGTGCTGTACGGCTTCCTGTGGGAAGGGCGCTGGCCGACGCCGGCCGAAGGCGCGGCGATGGTGCTGCTCGTCATCGGCGTGATCTCGTCGACGTCGGTGCACAGGACGGCGAAGATCGCACCGCCCGCCTGAGCGCGGCGCCAGCCCGGTATTCCTGTTGCGAATCCTGGCAAGGCGCGCTATCGTACAGAGGTGCCCGGCCCGCATGCCGGCGCCGGCCCTTCCCTCCACCCGAACAGCAAGGACGCGACAATGAACACGATGACCGCCCCGCACCACCAGCCACCGAAGCGCTCCGGCATCCACTACGTTCGGGTCGGGTTCGCGACGGCTGTGATCCTCTGCATTCCCGCCATCGCCATGCTGTTCACGAAGGAAGTGAACTGGGGCCCTGGCGACTTCCTCGTGGCAGCCGTCTTGCTGGGCGGCACTGGCCTGGGTCTGGAATTCGCGACCCTCCGCCTGGCAACCGGCAAGAGCCGCGTGTTTGCCGGCATGGCGATCCTGCTGGCCTTCCTGCTGGTGTGGGCGGAATTGGCCGTCGGCATCGTTGGCAGCCCGCTGGCCGGGTCCTGACAGGCATTGTCCCCCCGCACAGGCCGCCCTCGAGGCGGCCTTTGTTTTATCACGTCCCGCCCAGGAAGGTCGACCTGTCTTGCGCCAGATCGTCCGCAGGCGGCTTCGCGGCGGATTTGCGCACTGTCGTTGGCGCCCATCGCGTCCCCCCCCCATGCGGCGCACATCATTGTCGTGGAGGGCGGGGCCCAAGCCGGCTCGCTCGCCCGTCCCGCAATGCCTGCGCCGGCGCATCACACGGAGGGTCACCATGAACGAAGCAGTCGACGAAAGCCACATCCGCTCACGCCAACGCTGTCCCGACGGGCAAAGCCCGCCGCTCGAGACCCCTGGACCTGGCCCGCGGCCTGTTGTCGGCGCACCATGCCGAGGTGGTCGCGAAGCGGCAACGCCAGCGCCTCGAGGTCGCACGCTACCAGGACGGGCGCGCGAACTCGCCCTGGCACACGCCCGGCACAATACCGCCGAGCGCCGCCACCTGGAAGAAGAGTGGCGCAAGCTCGTCGACGAGCGCCTGAAGGCAGTCGAGCGGTTCGGGCAACGCGACACCCCCGTGCTGCAGGATGCCGGCAGCTTCCCAAGCGCCGTATTGCGCCTGGAAGCGCCTCCCTACGATTTCGACTGGGTGTCGGGCAGTGGCCAGGGCATCGAGCATGCCAATCGCCTGACCGGCAAATACGACCTGCGCACCCAGTCGATCGGGCGCGGCACGCAAAGCGTGGCCGCCGGCGTGGGTTTTTGGTTCTTCTCCGGCGAAGGCGACCCGCGCCAGCGGTTCGCCGCCCTGGTCGATTATTCCCATGTCTGGTTCGACATGGCCAGTTTCTACGTGGCCGACAACCGGCAGCACACCCGCTTGTGGGTGTTCGGCGCATCCGAAAAAGCCTGGGTCGCGCAGAGCGACGTGACACCCTCCTGGAGCGACCACGTCGGCTGGCTGGACAGCAGCGGCAACGATCCGGAAGGCGAGGAAGGCCGTGTATCGAACGAAACCGTTTTCCGCGCGGCGCCCAACAGCTGGTACCAGTGCTGGATCTGGTCCGCGATCGAGCTCTATGCCGATTCCGGCTTCTGGGGCCTGGCCGCCTCGTCGGCCGAAGTGAAGATATCGGTACCGTTCGCGGTGCTCGGCAGCCTGTAGTTTTTCTTGCCGCCGCGATGCGCCGGGCAAGTGCCGGCGCATCGTGCGCCGGCGCTCCCCTCCTCCTACAAATCGAACTTCAGCTCCGCAAGGTAGGTCCGCTGCGGATAGGGATGGAAGTTCCAGTACAGGTAATTGTTCAGGTTATCCACCCCCACGGCCAGGCTCCAGCGCGCGTCCAGGCGGTAGGTGGCCCGGACATCGGCCGTGAAGTAGCGGCTGCTGCCCTGATAGGCAAAGCCGTTGGGGTCGCTGTTGTCGAGCGTCGAGAACTGGTCGCCGCTGTAGCGCCCGGCAAGGCTGAGCGCCAGCCGGTCGGTGATGCGGTAGCTGGCCACCGCGGTGGCACGCCACTCGGGAATGCGCGGCTGGCGCTTGGCGACGCTGGCCGGGAACTTGTCGTTGCGCTTGATCGTCGAATCGGTCCAGGTCAGGCTGGCATTCAGGTCAAGCCCCTGCAGCCCTGCGTCAGCCTTCGTCAGGGCCAGCTCCGCGCCTTCGGTATCGATGCGCCCGACATTCTGCACATTGGTGACGTTCGGCGTGACCAGCACATTCGTCTGCGAATACAGGGCGTCGCGAGTACGCTCGCCGAACGCGGTCAGGCGCAGCGAGCCGCCGTCGAGTTTGCGCTCGGCCGTCAACTCGCCGGTCCAGGAGCGCTCCGGCGCCAGGTTGGGATCGTTGTTGATCAGGACGCCGGCGCCGTTCACACCGCCCTGGTAGAGCTCGGAGACGGTGGGCATGCGCACCGCGCGTCCAAGCGAGGCCTTCAGTACCCAGTCGGGCGTGGTTTGCCAGGCAAGCGCTGCCTTGGGCGACACGTGGGTCGCACGCCGCTCCGGATGGCCAACCGTGGTGCTGGCGTTGGCGGTGCGTCCGTCGCTTGCCTGCCAGCGCTCCAGGCGCAGGCCGAGCACGGCCTTCCAGGCAGAGGCGAAACGCCAGCTGTCCCGGGCATACAGCGCCTGGGTGCGGGTGCGCCCGCCAAAGGCCGCATTGCGCGCAGCAGGCGCGCCTGCGACCCAGTCCGGCGTTGCGCGTTCGATGCTGGCCAGTTGATAGGCTTCGCGCTGGTAGCCGAATTCGACGATGTGGGCACCGCCCTGCCCCTGCGGGCGCCAGACAGCTTTCGCCGACAGCGTGTTCCAGCCGGTGCCGCTGCCATCGACGATCCTGCCGGCACCGCCACCCAGCGCACCGGGCAGCGCGACGTTGGCGGCGCGCAATTCGTCTTCGTCATAGTCGTAGAGGCTGGCGGCGAGCACCCAGTCGAAGCCTCCCTTCGTATTGCTCTTGACCGACAGGCCGTGCATCAGGTGGCGCAGGTTTTCATTGGAAACGTTGAAGTCGGTCTGGCCGAGCGTATAGCTGCGCCCGCCAATGACGACTGGTCCGCTGTAGACCGGCGCGCCGGCAGCGTTACGCAGATAGGTCTCAGGGCGCCCTTCCGATTCGTTCTGCCAGATGCCGAGCACATAGCTCGCGCGCAGCGTCGGCGACAAGTCGTAGGCCAGCTTGGCCTTGAGGTGGTCCTGCACGGTGTGGTACTGGGTGCCGGTGCCGAGGATCAGCCAGTCGCGGTAACTCCGGTCCTGTCCAGGCACGGCGCCGGCCACGCTGTCGGGGCTGACCGTGGGCGTGCCCGCGCCCGGCAGGCGGGTGACGAAGGTTTGCGGCTGGCCCTCGCTGTCGTTGCGGCTGAGGTCGATATACCGGGACCACCCGCCGCCACGGTTGCCGAGCGAGATGCCGCCCTGGCGCCCGTCGAAGCGTTCGTTCGTGTTGTACAGATGGAAGGGCTGGTGCGCCAGGGTGAACTTCGCGTGCGCCTCGAAGCGGCGCGGCATGCGCGTCACGTAGTCGACCACGGCGCCGACCGAGTTGCCGCCATAGGCTGCAGAGAACGGTCCGTAGAGCACGTCGACGCGCTCGATCTCGGCGGGCGTGACCATGCCCCAGCGCGGCGCAAAGGTGGCGCCGTTGCCGAGGTAGTTCGACAGCAGGATGCCGTCGGCGTACACGGCCGAACGCGCGCTGTTGCCGGTGCCCGAGGCACGCGTCGACAGTACCGCATGGTTGTAGTCGCCGATGTAGCGCTTGCGTACCAGCAGGCTGGGCAGGTACTTGAGGGCATCCTCGGCATCGCTGGCGTTGACGGTGCGCGCGATCTCGGCGGCGGTAATGCCCTCGATCGTGGTCGGGATCTGGGTCGGCAGCGAGCTCGGGCGGTTGCCGGTGACGACCACGGTGCCCATCTGTTTTTCGTGCGACGTCGTGGCGGGTTCTAGCGCGTCTTGCGCTTCCTGCGCATGGGCGGCCGCGGCAAAGGCCGCGAGGACGGCGGCCGCAATGGGGTGGTGTTTCATTCTTCTTGTTCCTGTTCGATACGGTGGACCGCGAGGTGACGGACGCAGTGCCGCAAAGCGCGGCGATGCAACGCGCGTGCCCGACGGCGCAGGCCGGCCAGCAGGGACAGGCGAAACGGTGCCCGCGTAGACAATCAGCCTGTGCAATGGGTGCGCCCTTGCATGCCGGACATGGGGCGCTGGTAGACGAGCTCAGGAAGAGAAAGGCGGCGCGCGCGACAGGGGCGCGGCCCAATGAAACAGCGGCTCGGGCGCCGTGTAAAACAGCGGTGGGTGGCTGGCGCTGCCAAGGGGAAGCAACCCGCCTGCGCTTTGCGGCAACAGAGCGGGCGCGTGATGGTGGTCCGCGCAATACGGACAGTGCGTGAAGGCGCCCTTGCCGGGATCGACATCGTCGCCGCCGGCCTGCACGGGCGCAGCGTGCCCGGCAGCACTGCAAATCGGGAAGCCGAAGGATTGCGCGCCAGGCTGCAGCGGCAGGGCGGACGCGGACTGTGCCGGCAGCGATGGCGCCCCCGCGCGCCCGACGGCATGCGACAGGCCTGGTGCAAGCGCGCCAAACAGCATCGCCAGCAAGGCGATCCATGCAGTCAGCAGATGTCGGCGGATCCGGCTCATGCGTTCAAGTATAACCAGGCGCGGCGCACGCACGGCAGGGATCGATGTCGTCGCTGCGGCTTTGCGCGGCACCTTGCGCTGCTCCAGGTTCGCGCGGGAGAACGGCGGGCCGCCGTTCCCCCGCCACGATCGCAGCGCCACCTGCGCTAGCGCAATCCCTCCTCGTACGCCGGCAACCTGCGCTGCTCGTCAAGCGTGAACAGGCGATTGCGCAGGGCGTCGAGCGCCGGCCCTTCCTGCACGCCGCGGCGTGCGTTCAGGTAGGCCGCAATCCTGCCGCGCCACTGCGCCTCTTCCTGGTCCAGCGCCGCCAGCCGCGCCGCCGCCTCGGGGTTGAGCGCGGCGGCGCGCATCCGGAAGACCTCGTCGTCGTTCGCACCGCCCGCACGCAGCCTGTCCACGGATTCCTGCAGGTGCGCAAGTTTGAGCGGTTCCTCGCGCGCGGCCCGCACCTCCGGCGGCAGCGCGGCGTCGAGCGCGGCCAGCCGTTCTCCCTTCTGCTCGGGCGTCAGGCGCGTGTCCTGGCGGACTTCCAGCCGGGCCAGCGCATCGGCCTGCTCGGCATCCTCGCGGCCGAACATGGCGCCGCTCTCCTCTGCACTGAAGTAGCGTGCGCGCAGCTGGCGCATGGCGACCAGGCGCTTGCGGATCGCCGTGACGTCGCCGCCGACGAGACGCTTGTCCGCCTCCAGCGCCACCAGCGCATGCTTGTAGTCGAGATAGCGCGCCAGCAGGCGCTTGGCCGAATCCGAGGCTGGTGGACGCAGTCGCCGGTCGAGCTCGCGTTCGATCTCGGCGCGCACCTGTTCGAGGTTCTTCTCGCCAAGCGCACTCAGGTAATAGTCGAAGAGCTCGACGAGATCCTCGTTCGCGACCAGGGTTTCGCCCGGGCCGACCAGGGCTCCGCCGTCGGTCTGGGTGCCTTCGAGCGAGCGCACGAAGGGCCTGGCGGCGGATGCCGGCGCCACAGGGGCCGCGGCGACAACCGGCTGCTCCTGCACCGAAGGCCCGACCACCAGGGCGGCGGCCACCAGGGCCGCCGCGCCCAGGGCAAACAGGAGTTTGCCCCTCATGCTCACAGCCCCATGTCACGCAGGCGGTTGGCGTGCTGGCGGTAGACCGTCTTCGGATTGGTCTCGAACAGGTTGACGAGGCCGGCCACCTGGTTGACTTCATCCATGTGGTTCATGCCGTAGTCGTCGCGGATGACGTGGCCAAGGCGGCTCGAGCAGCTGCCGACCAGGCCGTCGTTCTTGTCGCCACGGAAGGCCAGCGACATCAGGCCGAGCGAAGCGTCGAGCGGATCGAGCACGTTGGTGAGGGAACGTGCGCCGCTCCAGGAGAAGTAATACACGTTATTGACCCGGTAGTCCCCCTCCCCGCAGGCGCTGCGCGGCACGCCGGCCGGGTGGCGGGAGTTGAAAGCCGCCGCGCCGGAGGTCGTCATCGAATTGAGCGCCGCCACCGACATCTGCTTTGTACGGTCGCCCGAGAGGAAGGCGATCGTCTGCGCGACGCCATTGACCATCGACGAGAGCACCGCCTCCGAGAACGAGCCGGGCGCCGCCACGCCGCGCAGGATGTCGGCCATCGGCGCGCCTTTATGCACGCCGCCCACGCTCGTCACCGAGGCAACCAGCTGCGGGGCCACCGAGGCGACATAGCGCACGGTCGGACCGCCGTGGCTGTGGCCGATCAGGTTGACCTGCTTGGCACCGGTCGCGGCCAATACCTGCTTGATGTAGGCGAGCAGCTGCTCCCCGCGCACCTCGGTGCTGTTGGCGGCGGTGACCTGCGCTACATGGACCTGGGCGCCGTCGCGCCGCAGCGCGTCGGTGATGCCGAACCAGTAGTCGTAGGGCCCGATGGAATCCCAGCCGAGGAAGCCGTGCACCAGCACGATGGGGTATTTGGTCTGGGTGTAGCCGGCAGCCGTCGCCGAACCTGGCAGGATTGAGAGGGCGAGCAGGGCCGCGCCGATCCATTTCATGATCTGCTTGTTCATCGTATCTCCGTTGTTGTTGGGTTTGTTTTTGCCGGCTGAGTCAGGTTACGGCGGCGCGCAAACGCATTCAAGGAGCACACGTTCCACGCATTCCGGGTACTTCAGCATGCGAAGAAACGCTCCAGCATGCGAAATGGCGCGGCCTGAAAAAAACACGATCGTCCTAAATTCCACAGAGGCGCGGAACGGACGTGATGCCTGAACGGCACGGCAGGCGGATGGCCCATCTTTACAGGGATCGATCCGGGCCGCGAAAAAGATGAGGCAGCTAAACAACACAGTGCCCGTCCGGCACATCATGCTTGCCATGGCGCGCCTCGTATGCTGCTCCCCGACGGGGCGGGAGTGCTTGTCCGCTCGGGTACACTGCACGCATGGACGATGCGAAACGAACTGAACTCATACGCGCGGCATGGGGCATCCACCGCGAGGTCGAAGCGAGCTGCCTGGCCCATGGCGCCACGCGCGGCGACGCTGCGTGGCCGGAGAAACAGCGGCTGCTGCTGGCCGACATGGCGATTCACTTGCTGCAGACAGCGCTCAAGCCAGGACCCGTCGAGCTGGACGAGCTCAGGAAGAACCTGTTCTCGGTGCTGACGATTTCCGATGGATTCCTGCCTGAGGCAGGCTTGAAAGAGGTGGCGGAGAAACTGTCCTGAGGTGACGCCCTGCAAGCTGACACCTCGGCGCGTCAAGCGACGACCTGGCGCTAGCGCAGGCAGCGGCGGGCCGCAGCGCGGACAAGCGATGCACCGGCAGCTGAAGCGCCGGCGACCACGGTGCTGAAGGCAGGCGCGCCGGCAGCGGCCCCTGCAGTGCGCAGGGCCGCACCCCTTCGTCAAGACCTTAGGCCGATTCCTTGAGCTGCTCGAGGATGGCCGGATTTTCCAGCGTCGACACGTCCTGGGTGATGGTTTCGCCCTTGGCCAGCACGCGCAGCAGGCGGCGCATGATCTTGCCTGAGCGCGTCTTCGGCAGGTTGTCGCCGAAACGGATTTCCTTCGGCTTGGCGATCGGTCCGATCTCCTTGCCGACCCAGTTGCGCAGTTCCTGCGCCAGCTTCTTCGCCTCTTCCCCGGTCGGGCGTGCGCCTTTCAGCACCACGAAGGCGCAAATTGCCTCGCCCGTGGTGTCGTCGGGTTTGCCGACCACGGCCGCTTCGGCCACGTTCGGGTTCGCCACCAGGGCCGACTCGATCTCCATCGTGCCCATGCGGTGCCCCGACACGTTCAGCACGTCGTCGATGCGGCCGGTGATGGTGAAGTTGCCGGTATCCTTGTGGCGGATCGCGCCGTCGCCGGCCAGGTAGTACTTGCCGCCGAGTTCTTCTGGGAAGTAGCTGGTGCGGAAGCGTTCCGGGTTGTTCCAGATCGTGCGGATCATCGACGGCCACGGACGTTTCACTACCAGGATGCCGCCCTGCCCGTTCGGCACGTCGGCACCGGATTCGTCGACGATCGCCGCCATGATGCCCGGCAGCGGCAGCGTGCACGAGCCCGGCACCATCGGCGTGGCACCCGGCAGCGGCGTGATCATGTGGCCGCCCGTTTCCGTCTGCCAGAAGGTGTCGACGATCGGGCAACGCTCCTGGCCGACGTTCTTGTAGTACCACATCCAGGCTTCCGGATTGATCGGCTCGCCCACCGAGCCCAGCAGGCGCAGCGAGGACAGGTCGTAGTTCTTCGGGTGGACGTCCGGGTTGACGTCGGAAGCCTTGATCAGCGAACGGATCGCGGTCGGCGCCGTGTAGAAGATCGAAACCTTGTGCTTGGCGATGGTGTCCCAGAAGCGGCCCGCGTTCGGGTAGGTCGGGATGCCCTCGAACACGATTTGCGTGCCCCCGACGGCCAGCGGACCGTAGGCGATGTAGGTGTGGCCGGTCACCCAGCCGATGTCGGCCGTGCACCAGAACACATCGTCGGGTTTGAGATCGAAGGTCCACTTCATCGTCAGCGCGGCCCACAGCAGGTAGCCACCGGTCGAGTGCTGGACGCCCTTCGGCGTACCGGTCGAGCCCGAGGTGTAGAGGATGAACAGCGGATGCTCGGCGTCGACCCATTCCGGTTCGCATTCGGCAGGCTGGCCTTCGACCAGGTCGTGCAGCCAGAGGTCGCGGCCCTCGGTCCAGGCGATGTTGCCTTTTGTCCGCTGGTAGACGATGACGTTCTGGATGGTGTCGCAGCCACCCATGGCGAGCGCTTCGTCGACGATGGCTTTCAGGGGCAGTGCCTTGCCGCCACGCTGCTGCTCGTCGGCCGTGATGACGGCGACGGCGCCGGCGTCGATGATGCGTTCCTGCAAGGACTTGGCCGAGAAGCCGCCGAACACGACCGAGTGGGTAGCGCCGATGCGGGCGCAGGCCTGCATCGCGGCGACGCCTTCGATCGACATCGACATGTAGATGATGACGCGGTCGCCCTTCTTGATGCCGCGCGATTTGAGGCCGTTGGCGAACTTGCAGACACGCTCGTGCAGTTCGCGGTAGCTGGCGCGGGTGACGGTGCCGTCGTCGGCCTCGAAGATGATCGCGGTCTTGTCCGCGTTGCCGTTCTGCAGATTGCGGTCGAGGCAGTTGTAGGACGCGTTCAGCTGGCCGTCGGCGAACCATTTATAGAATGGCACGTTCGATTCGTCGAGGGTCTGGGTGAAGGGCTTGTGCCAGTCGAGGTGTTCTTTCGCCAGGCGGCTCCAGAAACCTTCGTAGTCGCTGGCCGCTTCCTGGCACAGCTTGTCGTAAGCGTCCATGCCGGAGATGGCGGCACTCGCCGCGAACGCGGCCGGCGGCGGGAACACGCGGTTCTCCTGCAAGCCATGGTTTTCCTGGTTGGTCTCTTGCTCGGCCATGCTAGTCTCCATCGTAGTAGTTTTGCCAGACACCTTAGGCGCGGAGCCTTACTGAGCCCTTACGGCACATCGTGGCACGCGCTTCCCTATGCGTGCGATTTTACCAAGCTTGCCAGGGAGCGGGGCTCTCCAACGAGGTGGTCTGCAAGGCGGCGCGAGAGGTGTAAAATGATGGGCTGTCTTTTGTCGAAATCCTGGAGTCGTATCCGATGTCGCAACAACACCCTGGCCGCACCCCGCAGCAACTTACTCCCCTGAACCGCTTCATTTTCGCCAGCCGCTGGCTGCAGCTGCCGCTCTACCTGGGCCTGATCCTGGCGCAGTGCGTGTACGTGTTCCATTTCTGGGTCGAACTGAAGGACTTGATCGGCGCCGCCATGGGCAACGTCGATTCGCTCAATCACATCCTGGATGTCGTCACCGTTCCGGGCTCGGAGCGTCCAAAGAAACTGACCGAAACCACCATCATGCTGGTCGTGCTGGGCCTGATCGACGTGGTCATGATTTCCAACCTGCTCATCATGGTGATCGTCGGCGGCTACGAGACCTTTGTGTCGCGCATGAACCTGGACGGCCATCCGGACCAGCCCGAGTGGCTGTCGCACGTGAATGCTTCCGTGCTGAAAACCAAGCTGGCTATGGCGATTGTCGGCATTTCCTCGATCCACTTGCTGAAAACCTTCATCAACGCGGGCGCCTACGAGACAAAAGTTTTGGTCGCGCAGACCGTTATCCATAGCGTGTTCCTGCTCTCGGCCCTGGCCATTGCCTATACCGACCGCATCGTGACCTCCACTCACAATCAGACCAAGCCTCACTAACACCGTTCACCTACTCCGAGAATTTTCATGACTGTCATCAAACAGGACGACCTGATCGAATCGGTCGCCGCCGCTCTCCAGTACATCAGCTACTACCACCCGGCCGATTACATCCAGCACTTGGCGCGTGCCTACGAGGCCGAGCAAAGCCCGGCGGCCAAGGATGCCATCGCCCAGATCCTGACCAACTCGCGCATGTGCGCCGAGGGCAAGCGTCCGATCTGCCAGGACACCGGCATCGTCAACGTATTCCTGAAGGTCGGCATGGGCGTGCGCTTCGAAGGTTTTTCCGGCACCGTCACCGACGCCGTCAACGAAGGCGTGCGCCGTGCATACAATTTCGCCGACAACAAGCTGCGCGCCTCGATCGTGGCCGACCCTCACTTCGAGCGCAAGAATACGAAAGACAACACCCCGGCCGTCGTCCACATGGAACTGGTTGAGGGCAACACCGTCGACGTGAAAGTCGCGGCCAAGGGTGGCGGCTCGGAAAACAAGACCAAGTTCGTGATGCTCAACCCGTCCGACTCCCTGGTCGACTGGGTCATGAAGACCGTGCCCCTGATGGGCGCCGGCTGGTGCCCGCCGGGCATGCTCGGCATCGGCATCGGCGGCTCGGCCGAAAAGGCGATGCTGATGGCCAAAGAGTCGCTGATGGAAGACATCGACATGTACGAGCTCAAGCAGCGCGGCCCGCAGAACAAGCTGGAAGAACTGCGTATCGAACTGTGCGACAAGATCAATGCACTCGGCATCGGCGCCCAGGGCCTGGGCGGCCTGACCACCGTGCTGGACGTGAAGATCAACATGTACCCGACCCACGCCGCGTCGAAGCCGGTCGCCATGATCCCGAACTGCGCCGCGACCCGCCACGCCCACTTCGTGCTGGACGGCTCGGGCCCCTCGTACATCGAACCGCCGGCGCTGTCGACCTGGCCCGACGTGCAGTGGACCCCGGATACCCAGAAATCGAAGCGCGTCGACCTGAACACGCTGACCAAGGAAGAAGTCGCTTCCTGGACGCCGGGCCAGACCTTGCTGCTGAACGGCAAAATGCTGACCGGCCGCGATGCCGCCCACAAGCGCATCCAGGACATGCTGGCCAAAGGCGAATCGCTGCCGGTGGACTTCACCAACCGCGTGATCTATTACGTCGGCCCGGTCGACCCGGTGGGCGATGAAGTCGTGGGCCCGGCCGGCCCGACGACCGCGACCCGCATGGACAAGTTCACCGAGATGATGCTGGAAAAGACCGGCCTGATCTCGATGATCGGCAAGGCCGAGCGCGGTCCGACCGCGATCGAGGCGATCCAGAAGCACAAGTCGGCCTACCTGATGGCGGTCGGCGGCTCGGCCTACCTGGTCTCGAAGGCAATCAAGTCGGCGAAAGTGGTCGGCTTCGAGGACCTGGGCATGGAAGCGATCTACGAGTTCGAAGTGGCCGACATGCCGGTGACGGTGGCGGTCGATTCCAACGGTACATCGGTGCACAACACCGGTCCGAAGGAATGGTCGGCCAGGATCGAATCGCTCAAGGGCATTCCGGTCAACGTCGCCTAAGACACGATTGGTGCGCGCTGCGGGTCTCGATCCGCGGCACGCCCCCGCGCTCACCATGACCACGCCAACTACTTCCCCCGACGCCCCCATCGGCATCTTCGATTCCGGCGTCGGCGGCCTGTCGGTCCTGCGCCACATCCGCGCGCAGCTGCCGCACGAACACCTGATGTATTTCGCCGACTCGGCCTTCGCACCCTACGGCGCCAAGACCGAACCGGTGCTGGCCGAGCGGGTGCTCGCGATCGGCGGCTTCCTCGTCGAGCGCGGTGCCAAAGCCATCGTCGTCGCCTGCAATACGGCCACGATCGCCGCGATCGCCCTGCTGCGCGAGCGCTATCCCGACATGCCCATCGTCGGCGTCGAGCCCGGCCTGAAGCCGGCGGCCGCCGCATCGCGCAGCCGCACGGTCGGCGTACTCGCCACCGAGGTGACACTGTCCGGCAAGAAGTTCCTGCTGCTGCGCGACCAGATCAGCGAAGCGACGGGTGCGCGCTTCCTGCTGCAGCCCTGCCACGGCCTGGTTGACCAGATCGAGCTGGGCGAACTGGAATCGGAAGCGACCACGCTACTGTTGCGCAAGTACGTCGAGCCGCTGCTGGCCGAGGGCGCCGACACCCTGGTGCTGGGCTGCACCCACTATCCGCTGGTACAGGCCTCGATCGAGCGCGTGATCGCCGCCGCGACGGACAGGCCCGTCACGCTGATCGATACCGGCGACGCCGTCGCCCGCCAATTGACGCGCCTGCTGGCGGCCAATGCCAGCCTCAGGCCTGAGGCCGTCCTCCCCGCCCGCCTGGACGGCTACACCAGCGCCAGCGCTACTGCCCTGTCAGCGGCGTTTGCCAGCCTGCTGGGGCTCGATCCGCCGGTCCACGAGGTCGAATCCGGACCGGATGGCAGGATGTTGACCCGGCAGAACAATTAGATTTGCCAGTTTGCTTAGGAGTTTGTATAATCTCGTTCTGTCTCGGCAGTGCTGAGACAGAAAAGCAAGACAATGGTGGCTGTAGCTCAGTTGGTAGAGTCCAGGATTGTGATTCCTGTTGTCGTGGGTTCGAGTCCCATCAGCCACCCCAAGAATACCGAAAGGCCTCGATTTCGAATGGAATCGAGGCCTTTTTCGTTCACGACTGCCCTTGCCATGAAACGATGGACAGGAACGACCTTGCCTTTGTCCAGCGCTCTGCCGCCAGCCGCGCCGAGCCAGGATACGCACCTCTTGATCGACCTTTTTTTGCATAAATACCACTACTTTTCGTACGGAAGAGTAGCTCAAAAGCAAATATTCTGGGTTATAGTAGCTCGGCCTTCAGTCCAGGCGCTTCTGCCGCTGAAAGTCGAGTCTGCTTGGACTTGAGGTAAGCAAATGAAGCATATACCAGCACTGGTTATTACCGTTTCGCTCGTGATGTCGCCGTTGTCATCGGCTCGTGCCGACGCATCCGCCGTGCCCGCCGCTATCAAGCTGCGGCCCGACGCGCCACGATGCAAGATGCCAAAGGCAAAGTTACCCAAGCTCGACGTGGATTTTGCGAACGATGCACCAGCAGAGATCAAGGCCGATTTCAACGGCGACGGCTGGTGCGACTTCGCACTGGGTGTGCCGTATCCGCTGAACTCGAACATGGGCATGTACGACCTGAACCAGCTCATGGTGCTGGGCCACGCGGGCGGCTGGAAACCTGTTTTCAACGGCAAGAACCCGTCCCAGCTCAGGGAACAGCTCGACGACAACGCAACCTGGCCGAGCTTCCGCGTCGACCTGACCGATATCCGGCTGGTATTCCCGAAGCAGCCCGGTCCGCCGTTCGTGCTGGGGCTGTATGCAGGCAGGAGCGATGAAGGGAAACGCAACACGGGCAATGACTGCTACCAGTACCAGTCCGTGCACCGCTGGGACGACGCGCTCGGCGCGTTCAAGCGTAGCGACGACGCCACGCGCGATGCGGTGTTGAAGTACTTCTATTCCGTGATCGAAAAGCCGTGCAGCGCACGTCGATAACTTGCCGCGCCACGCCTGCGTCTCCAGGCCCGTCCAACGACCATCGCCAAGATTTTTGCAACGCCCGCGCACGACGTGACATCCAATCTCGGTAGGAACCCACCCCAACCAGAACAAGGAGCACTCGTGAAGATCCAACTGCACACATGGACCGCTATCGCCGCCGCACTCTCGCTGGCAGGCCCCGCCCTCGCCCAGTCCGCCCCGGACGACGCCCAGATTGCCGGCATCGTGGTGGCGGCCAACAGCGTCGACATCGATGCCGGCAAGCTGGCCGAACGCATGACGGAGAATGCCGAGGTCAAGGCTTTTGCCCAGCAGATGGTGACAGACCACGCGGGCGTGAACAAGCAGGCCGTGGCACTCGTGACGAAGTTGAACGTGACGCCCCGCGACAGCGAACTGAGCAAGAGCCTGAAGGCGGGCGGGAGCGATAATCTCGCGACACTGAAAGGACTCAAGGGCAAGGCCTTCGACCAGGCCTACGTGGCCCATGAAGTCGCCTACCACCAGGCCGTGATCGATGCGCTCGACAAGACCCTGATTCCGAACGCGAAGAATGCGGAGCTGAAGGACACGCTGGTGAAGGTGCGTCCGGCCTTCGTCGCCCACCTCGAGCATGCCAGGCATCTCGATGCCAGCCTCAAGTGAGCCATCATGTTTTCGTGGCCGAACATCCGTGTCGCGGGCACGCTCGCGCTGCTCCTGCTGGGCGGAGCAGCGCAGGCTGCGCCGGGCATCCATACCGTCCTCATCGATGGGATGCGCTTCATTCCGCAGACACTGGAAGTGAAGCGTGGCGACACGGTGGTCTGGCGCAACAAGGATCCGTTTCCGCATACCGCCACCGCGCCCGGCGGCGGCCCGGCTTCGCCTGCCATCGCCGCGGGCGCGAGCTGGAAGTTCGTGGCAAGGGCCCGGGGGCGTTATCCTTACCTGTGCACGCTGCATCGTACGATGACGGGCACGCTGGTGGTCAAATGAGGAGGAAGCGATGGGATTGCGCAGCAAGATCGCGCTGACGGATGCGAGCGGCACCGAGCTCATGGCCCTGGTGGCGAACGGCGACCAGGCGGCATTCGAAGTGATCATGCGCAAGCACAACCAGGCCCTGTACCGGACCGCGCGCAGCATCGTCAGGGATGACGCGGAAGCCGAGGATATCGTGCAGGAAGCCTACCTGCTCGCCTATCGCAAGGCGGCCAGTTTCCGCGGCGAGGCCAGCCTGTCGACCTGGCTGACGCGCATCGTCGTCAATGAAGCGAGTGCCAGGCTGCGCAAGGGGCGGCGCCGGGCCGGCATCGTCGAACTCGTCCAGAACGGGGACAGCGACGTGGTCGGCGATGACGCTGCGGCCGACGCCCTGCCCGCCCCATCCGAGGGTCCCGACGAAGCCGCGCTACGTGGGCAGGCGCGCAGGCTGATCGAGGCACGCATCGACGCCCTGCCCGACAAGCTGCGTACCGTGTTCATGCTGCGCGCCGTGGAGGACCTGTCGGTCCAGGAAACGGCGGACGCCCTGGGCATTCCGGAAGCCACGGTGCGCAGCCAGTTCTTCCGCGCCCGCGGCCTGCTGCGCGAAGCGCTGGCACGCGACCTCGACACGGCGACCATCTCGGCCTTCTCCTTCGACGGCGCGCGCTGTGACCGCATCGTGACCGGGGTGCTGGCACGGCTCTGAAACCCCGCGCGCGAACGCAGCGCCCAAAACAAGGGCCCCCGCAGGTGGCCCTTTTCCTTCATGCGCCGGTCAAGACCGGCCCCGCCCGATCAGTAACGATTCGGGTTGTTCGGACGGTTATCCGCCCGGTTCGGCACGCCGTCGTTGTCGCGGTCGCGGTCGAAGCGGTTCGGGACGCCGTCGCGGTCACGGTCGCCGCCGTGCGCCATGCGGTCGGTGCGGTCGCCATGCTGCCAGCCGCCGCGTGCCAGGACCCAGCCGTTGCGGTCACGGCGCCATTCCGGGCGGGTGTACACATAGCCTGGACGGACTTTTTCGTAGTGGCCGGCAACCCAGGTGTAACGGCGGCCGTTCCAGTCCCAGTAACCCGGCACCCATTCGAAGCCGCGCCGTGCTGCCGGGGTCGCTTCGTGGCGCAGCGCCGGTGGCGCCTTGTGCACGACAATGACTTCCGTCCTGGTTTGCGCTTGTGCCGGCGTGAAGGCGGCGGTGCTGATCAGGGCAGCGGCGACAGTGAGTAGGATTCGTTTCATGGTAGTGCTCCTTGTGGTTCGGTGTGAGATCACTATAGCCAACGCTTCCTACGTGCAGTAGAACTGATGCAAGTTCTTACATTCGATACATTTTGCGATGGCGGGTTAAGATTTCCGTAACACATCGGCCGTACCTTCAGCGGCCGGCGCGCCCGCGCGGGCACGCCAGATCGCCATCAGGTAACAGGCGAAGGAGAGCGCGGCGACTGCCGCCAGCAGCGCCAGCACGGCCCGTGGCGAACCGGTCTCGGCCATCAATGCCGCCACCGCCAGCGGCCCGGCGGCGCGCGCGACCAGCGCGGGCGAGACCAGGGCGCCGGCGATGGCGCCGTAGTGCGCACGGCCGAACAATTCTTGGGGCAGCGTGCCACGCAGGATGGTCAGCACGCCATTGCTCAGGCCAAACACGATGCAGAAGGCGGCGACGGCCGCCAACTGGTCGATGAAGACGAACAGCAGGCCGAGCGCCAGCGGCAGTGCGGCGAAAGTGACGCTGCCGATCGTCTGCGAACGCACCCGGCGCCCGATCGCCATCTCGGCGATGCGCCCTGCAACCTGCATCGGCCCGAACAGCGCGGCCAGCATCACGACCGTCGACAAGGGGTGGCCGGCATCGTGCATCAGGCGGATCAGCCCGACGGTCAGGGCCGAGGACACCAGGCTTTGCGCGGCGAAGGCTGCGGCCAGCTTCCAGAACACGCTCCCGCGCAGCACTTCGGACAGCGCCATGCCCGTGGACGCGGCCACGGGTCCCGCGGATGCCGCCGTGTGCGAGGGTAGCAGCGCATGCAGGGGTGCGCACACGAATAATTGCAGGGCCGCATACACCAGCCAGGTGCTACGCCAGCCGAGACGGGCATCGAGCGCCAAAGTGAGCGGCCAGAAGATGGTACTGGCGAAGCCGCCGAACAGGGTCAGCGTCGTGATCGCGCGGCGCGGGGACTCGGCCAGTGCGCGGTTGATGGTGGCAAAGGCGGCTTCGTACATCGTCAGCGCCATGGCAATGCCGAGCACGCTCCAGGCCAGCCAGTACATTCCGATCGAGTCGACCCGTGCCAGCATCAGCAGCCCGCAGGCAGCCAGCAGCGAGCCGCAGGCCATCAGGCGCCGCCCGCCGATACGGTCGAACAGGCGCCCGGCCGGGGCCGCCACCAGGCCACCGAGCAGCAAGGCCCACGAGAACGGGGCCATGGCGCCCTGGGCATCGATGCCGAGCGCGCGTCCCATGTGGGGCGAGAGCACCGAGAAAGCGTAGTACAGGCTGCCCCAGGCGAGGATCTGGGTCACGGCCAGGATGCCGACGATGCGACGGGAGCGTGTGTTTCCGGGGGCGCTCATGCAAATGTTTTCTTGTAAAACATGAATTGTCCTACAAGATCGCCAGCCACGTGCGAAGGCCGGCGCCGAAAACAGCACAGCCGGCGCGAGGCCGGCTGTGCTGTTTCACGTTCAGAACAACGAACGCGGCAGGAAGATCAGTCGAGCTTCCAGGCGTAGTCGACCTTGGCCCAGGTCTGGGCTGGCGAACCGTCTTTCGTGCCCGGCTTGAACTTGCATGCGGTCAGGCCTTTCTGGGCTGCCTTGTCGAGGCCTTTGAAACCGCTCGATTTTTCCAGCTTCGAATCGGCAACGCTGCCGTCCGGATTGACCAGGAAAGACATCGAGGTCGTGCCCTGCTCTTCGTTCATCAGCGAGGCTTTCGGGTACTCGACCTTGCACTTGGCCGGGTCGAAGGAGGCAGGCACTTCGCCGGCGAATGCGGAACCGGCGATGGCGGTGAAAGCGAGGGTAGCGATGGCGCTCAGGTAAGGCTTTTTCATGATGTTATTCCCCAAAAAGGTGATTCAATCTGCCGCTGACTGCTTGCGGGCTTTCAGTGAGTCCGGCAATGCCGTAATTAAAATTCTTCCCATTCGTCGTTGCCGGCGGCAACGGTCGGCTTCTTCGGCTTGCCGGGACGCGGCGCCGCCTTGCCGCCTGCGCGGCCGGCTTCTTCAGCGCCGGGCGGGCAGCCTGGGCACGTGGCTGCGGTGCGCGCACAGCGGGTACGGTGGCAGCTGGCGCGGCCAGGACCGGCTCGACGGCGGCCTGCTGCTGCTCGCCTTCGACCAGCTTGAAGATGCTGACGACGCGCGCCAGTTCGCCGGCCTGGTCCTGCAGGCTCTGGGCGGCGGCGGCGGCTTCTTCGACCAGTGCGGCATTCTGCTGGGTCATGCTGTCCATCTCGATGATCGACATGTTGACCTGCTCGATGCCGGCGCTCTGCTCGGCGCTGGCGTTGGCGATCTCGCCCATGATGTCGGTCACGCGCTTGACGCTCGCCACCACTTCGTCCATCGTCACGCCGGCCTGGCCGACCAGCTTGCTGCCGCGCTCGACCTTCTCGACGGAATCGCCGATCAGGGTCTTGATTTCCTTGGCGGCCGCTGCCGAACGCTGGGCCAGGTTGCGCACTTCGGAAGCGACGACCGCGAAACCGCGGCCCTGCTCGCCGGCACGGGCTGCCTCGACCGCCGCGTTCAGTGCCAGGATATTGGTCTGGAAGGCGATGCCGTCGATGACGCCGATGATGTCGGCGATCTTGCTGGCCGAGCTGTTGATCTCGCCCATCGTGCCGACCACTTGCGACACCACGTCGCCGCCCTTGCGGGCCACATCCGAAGCGCTGGCCGCGAGGTGGTTCGCTTCACGGGCATGTTCCGCGTTCTGCTTGACGGTGGTGGTCAGGGTTTCCATGGCCGAGGCCGTCTTTTCCAGCGAGCTGGCCTGCAGTTCGGTACGCGAGGACAGGTCGATGTTGCCGGCGGCGATTTCACGCGAGGCGGTGCCGATGGTTTCGGTGCCGCGGCGCACCTGGCCGACGATGCCGACCAGGCTATTGCGCATTTCGTTCATCTCGGCCAGCAGGCTGCCCTTGTCGGCGGTGCTGGTGTCGATCGCGATGGCCAGGTCGCCGTGGGCGATGCTGCCGGCGATCTTCGTGGTGTAGTCCGGCTCGCCGCCGAGCTGCTTGATCAGGCCGCGCGTGATGATCCAGGCGGCGGCGATACCCATGCCGACGGCGATGACCAGCATCACCAGCATGAAGTTACGGGCGCTCACGAAAGCGCTCTGGGCGTCGGCCTGGCTCTCGGCGCTCTGTTTGTCTTCCAGCGCGACCAGCTTGTCCAGCGCTTCGGTCCACTTCTTCTGCACCGGGCGCACTTCCTTGACCATGACGCGGGTGGCGTCCATGGCGTTGTTGGCCAGGTAGAGATCGGATGCCTTGGCAATGGCCGGCATCGCGGCGGCTTCGAAGCCCTTGACGTCGTTCAGCAGCGCCTTTTCGGCCTCGGAACCGTCGGCAGAGAAGATCTGGCTGACCTTGCGCTGGGCTTCGTCGTACTTGGCGGTCAGGTCCTTGAAGCGCTTGAGCTCAGGCTCCATGTCGCCGGCATCGGACATCAAAGTCAGCACGCGCAGCGCAGCCAGGCGATCCTGCACGTTGTTGCGCATCTCGATGACCATGCGGCTCGAGACATTGTTCACGCTCACGACGTGGTCGAGACGGTCCTGGATTTGCGCCATGCGCACGATGCCGACCACCGTCACCACCACGAGCAACACGAGGACCAGGGCAAAGCCCAGACCCAAGCGCATGCCGACTTTCATCTTCGATAAATTCATTTCGCCTTCCTGTCCGTTGATCAGATTTGCCCGGGTGTTACTGGTGCATACAGCCTGCACCACAGCAGCAGAACTTCCCGTTGGGAAATTTTAGTTAGGATAAATCAAAACGCCACTGCGAAAGCAGAAAATTGTGCATCCGCAAGAAATGCCGCGTGCGGGAGCACGCTTGGTTGGCAAATCTCAATACTGTGAGCGAAATTATGGAGGGGGACTTGCCTCAGGGCAAGCTCAGTCGTGAGTTGTCTGGACAAATAGGCGAGCTCGTGTAGTAAATTTCCTACATGAAACGAAGCTTTCCCCTGACAACATACCGGTGTGACTACAAGTTGCACCGATATGGTGCGCAGGCAGGCGCCATCCAAACGCCGGGTGCGCCGGCGTTCCGATGCCTGTAATTACGGGTTGTGAATTTGTAAAATGCGCGTAGCGCCGGCCGCCGCGGAATGGCTTCCGGTACCTGACTGGCACGGCCTGCCTGTGCGGGCGTGAAGCGATGCACCGGCGGAGAGGCCGGCGCCGCCATGCGCCACTACAGGTCGCGGATGTGGGCTGCCGCTTCGAGCAGCAGACGCGGGTCGCCGCTCGCCAGTTTTTTCGGATCGGAGAGCATTTGGCGGAAGGCGCGCGCGCCGGCCAGGCCGGCGGTAAGCCCGAGCATGTGGCGCGTGATGCTGTTGAGCTTCAAGCCATGCCCACCGTATTCCTGCAACTGGGCCGCGATGTAGGGCACCATTGCCGCCAGCACCTCGGCGCGGGTCTTGTGCGGCGCATCGTCGCCATAGAAACGCGCGTCCCAGCCTGCCATTACCCAGGGGTTATGGTAGGCCTCGCGCCCGAGCATGACGCCGTCGAGATGCTGCAGGTGCTGCGCGATCTCGTCGTCGTTCCTGACGCCGCCGTTGATGATGATTTCCAGCTCCGGGAAGTCGCGCTTGAGCTGGTAGGCCACTTCGTAGCGCAGCGGCGGGATCTCGCGGTTCTCCTTTGGCGACAGTCCTTTCAGGACGGCGTTGCGGGCGTGGACGATGAAGGTATTGCAGCCGGCATCGCGCACGGTGCCGACGAAATCGCGCACGAAATCGTAGCTCTCGTTGTGATCGATGCCGATGCGGTGCTTGACGGTGACGTCGATCGTCACCGCGTCGCGCATGGCCTTGACGCAGTCGGCCACCAGTTGCGGCTCGTTCATCAGGCAGGCGCCAAAAGCCCCGCGCTGCACGCGCTCGGACGGGCAGCCGCAGTTCAGGTTGATCTCGTCATAGCCCCACTCCTGCCCCAGCTTCGCGCTCTTCGCCAGGTCCGCCGGCTCGCTGCCGCCCAGCTGCAGGGCGATCGGGTGCTCGATGTCGTCATAGCGCAGGTGGCGCGCGACGTCGCCGTAGACCAGGGCGCCGGTCGTCACCATCTCGGTGTAGAGCCAGGTATGGCGGGTGATCTGGCGGTGGAAGACGCGGCAATGGCGGTCGGTCCAGTCCATCATCGGGGCGACCGAAAGGCGGCGAGCGGGTAGCTTGTTTGGGACTTCCATACGTAGATCTATGCGGGCAAAGGGTCGATTCTAGCGCAAAGCCGCCGGGACCAGGTCGGTGCTTGCAAAGCACGCGCTCGATTGTGCAATCCGAATCCTGCCCTGACGGCCGCCGGGATGCCCCTGCCGACACGATTGCGGCAGCTTGTTTGCATTTGCGCGTTCGTGATATTGTCTGGCACAAATACGCAGGCTTCCCGGCCGCGCTCGCCAAGCCGCTTTCCAGCGGCGAAAAGCGCCAGGCAGCCCCGCTGCCAGCGGTCCCCATCTTTCTCACCTCATCGACATCCATATGAACTTTAGCAATCAAATCGTGGAGCTGCACGAGATTGCGGTCACCCCTGACAATGCGACCGCCATGATGGACATCTGTGCGCGCATCGAACAGGAAAATCCGTACATCCCCTCCGATTTCAAATGGATACTGGACTTCAAGCGTTTCCAGATCGAGCGAATACGGGGTGAGGATGCCGCGGCACTCGTCTACCTGAAGGCGGCGATCGCACTTGCTCCCTACCGGGACGACCTGCTGCGGGTTTACCGGGAAGCCATTGTGAAAACCCCGGCGAAAGCCTCGCTTGCGCTGATCATCAGTTGCAGCCGCTACCAGGAAACGGCGCTGCGCCTGGCCGAACAATTCGAAGACGCCCAATTCCCTTACCTGATCGTGACCGGCGCGGATACGTCTCCGATCGATCATCCGCGCGCAGTCCAGGTAAATGCCCCCGACAATTACGAAGGCTTGCCGCGCAAGGTAACGGCCGCTTTGCACTGGGTATATGAAAACGTCGGTTCCCAGGTCGGCATCCTGAAGGTGGACGACGACCAGAGCCTGGTCGATCCGCAGCAGCTCAAGGCGTCGACCTTCCTGCTCAAGGAGCGCGACGCCTATGCCGGGATCCCCATTACCAGCTTGACGCATGACCGCTGCTGGCACTGGAACAAGTGTGAAGACCCGGCGCTGAACCGGCGCGCCTACGGCAAGCCTTTCTACCGTCCATGGGCGCGTGGCGGCGCCTACTACCTGGGCAGCGGTCCATTGGAAAAGTTCGTCCTGGCCACCATGCGCTTCCCCGGGCTGCTGGAAGGCGAATATTATGAGGACAAATTCGTCGGCGACCTGATGGCGCTCGAAGACATACCGCTGGTAGAGCTGCAATCGGACAGCGAGTTTGGCCTGAGCCTGGACCACCGGCATCGTTTCGGCGGCACCTGAAGCCGTACCGGATAGCAGTATGAGAATGCAGCACAGGTGTCGACGGTCGACACCTGTGCTGTGCCAACGCCGAACACCATCACACCTTTGATTAATGAAAATACTTTTATTTAACGACGAGTTCTACACCACCGGTGCCAGCATTGCGCTATTGCGTCTGGCCGAACATCTCCGTCAAGAACATGAAGTCGTTGTGATGCCGCGTGTTAACGGCGAAGGCGATATCAAGACCAAGCTCCAGGCGCTCGATATCCCGATCGTCTCCACCGTGGCTGGCGTCGACCTCATCATCGCCAACACCATCATGGGCGGCGATTTCATCGCGAAATTCGGCGCAAGCTGCCCCTGCATCTGGTGGATGCACGAGTCCGACATTGGCCCCCGCCTGATCCTGAGGATGCCGCAACTGGCGGAAGGTTTCCGGCACGCTGCCGCGGTGGTATTCCAGACGAATTACCAGAAGACGGTGTACACCAGTTTTACATCCGATTCACCTGCCCAGTTCCATGTCCTGCCTTTCTGGAACAATGGGGTCTATTCGCAAGACATCGAACCGGCATCCAAGGAAAAGCTGCGCATCGTCTCGATCGGTACCATCGAACCGCGCAAGCGCGTGCAGGACACGATCAATGCCATCGAACTGCTGGGCGACGATTTGAAGCGCGATGTCGAATTCGTCTTCATCGGTAAATATCTCCAGCTGGCCGACCGGGAAGCGCAGATCGTCAATGCCAACCCCGAGCGTTACCGCTTCCTGGGCGAGCAACCCAACGAAGCCACCTTGAGCTACCTCGCTTCGGCCGACTGTTTCGTCTTGCCGAGTTCGAGCGAATCGCAGCCGTTGACGATCTGGGAGTCGTTCGAACTGGAGATTCCGGTCTGTATTTCCGACCTGGACACGTATCGCAGTATCGGCCTGAAACATGGCGTCAATGCGCTGACACATCCAGTGGGCAATGTGGATATGCTCGCCGAGAATATCCGGATCGTCCTGACAAATCGTTCGATACGCACCAGCCTGACCCGGGCAGGAAAAAGCCTGCTTCTCAGGATGCTGGCGAAAGACTGGCGCAGCGGTTTCGACAGCATTATCCAGGAAGTGGCCACGCGTGACGAGATCCGTAAGCTGGGGTATTGAATCACCCGCGCGGCGGCCTCTTCCCCTGTCCAGGCCGGGAAGCGTGCAAGCGGCCGGCAAGCGTGTCCCGGCAATATCGGATCGCGTAGTGCAAGGTACCAGGGCCTGAATCCCTTGTCGTTTCAAGTATTTCGTTAGGAATTATCATGACTGCAGCGAATTTCTTCGTCAAACCCGGCTACCAGGCCCGTACCGAGCCTGCCTACTACGCGGATATCCATGACGACGGCACCATCTGGCAACCGGACGTCTATCCGCTGGCAGCCGTCCTGGCTTACCAGTACGAGTGCCGCTACATCATCGATATCGGTTGCGGCCGGGGACGCAAGCTGGTCGCGCTCCATCCCGAATTCGAGATCGTCGGACTGGATTTCGGCAGCAATTTTGAATATTGCCGCGATCACTATCCGTTCGGGCATTGGTTCGAGGTCGACCTGGAAAATGGCGGGGGCGTGGATATTCCGCCCGAAATCCTGCGCCAGGCGGTGGTCATCAATTCCGACGTCATCGAACACCTGGTCAATCCGACCGGGCTGATGCAACTGATCAGCTCTTACCTCGTCCATGCGAAGGTGGCCTTGATCTCGACACCGGAACGCGACCTGGAACGGGGCTACCAGGACATGGGCCCGCCCGCCAATCCCACCCATATCCGCGAATGGAATCTCGCTGAACTGATCGCACTGCTCAGCAACGCGGGTTTGCGTCCCGCCTATGCCGGACTCACCCTGAACAACGACAGGGACCGCATGTACAAGACCTCGCTGGCCGTCATCCCCGGGCAGTCGCTGACGCCGTCCGAAGCGCGTGACCTGGGCGTCTTTTGCGAACAATGGCTGGGCGCATCGCCCGAGCAACGTGAAGCGGCACACCCCAGGCATCTGAGCGGTCTGACGCATGGGGATGCGGCCGCCGCCCCGGCCGCCAGCCCGCTGGAACTGGGCACGCGCCATATCGATAAAGGCGAGTACGACGAGGCGTTCCAGGTGCTCACCGGCGCACTGGAGAAGAAAACCGCCGCCACCCCGATTCCTGCGATCCTCTTCCAGCTCGGCCGCCTGGCCGCCTTCCGCCAGCTGGACGGCGATGCCAGGGAACTGTTCTACCAGGCGGCGGTGCGCGATGTCGAATTGACCAAGGATATCGTCGACTTCTACATCGATCAGGTGACGCGGGCCCGCTCGGGCCAGCGATGACCCGAATGCCCGGCTCCGGCGCTCAAGCGCCGTGGCCGATGGCGCCTGGGCTACTGCGCCTTATTCCCTCCACTAATCCGACTTGCGCGCGCCATCCCGGCGGCGCCTCGAATCCCGTCCACGGAACCAGCACCTCGCGCTCGCGGTCGGCGCGTGCGCCCCAGCGCGTCGAGCGACACGCCGGCGGCTTGTTCGAAGGCCGCGACGACGTCGCGCAAGGGGAGCGGCGCACCCGACGACACGCCGTAGTGCCGGTGCCCCGCCCCGCCCTCGCGCAAGGCGGATTCGGCCGCCAGGTAGGCATCGACGACATCATCCACGTACACCAGGTCGAGCAGCTGCCTGCCGCTCGACATCGCCAGCGGCCTGCCCTCGCGTGCGGCGCGCCACAGGGCCCGCATCAGCTTGGGCCGCTCGTCGCCGGGGCCGTAGGTATCGAACAGCGCCAGCGTCGCGGCGATGAAGCCGTGGGCGTTGACGTAGTAGGCAAGGATGGCTTCGAAGGCCTGCTTGGTGGCGGCGTACAGGTTGACCGGATCGTAGTCGCGGTTGCCGTAGTGTTGCCAGGCGGTGCCGGTGTTGACCAGCAGGCGCACGCCATTGACGCGCATCGCTTCGAGCAGCTGGGTGGCGAACAGCAGGTTGGCGTGCACCAGGCGGTCGATGTCGCCGGGGACGTGCTCGGCCACGAAAGCGGCGGCGAGGTGGAACACCGTGTCGGGTCGTGCGGGCCAGGATGTCGACCAGCTGCGCCGTCGACCCGTCGTGCCGGTGCACGGTGACGGCATCGCTTGCCCCCTTCAGCGCATCCAGGCACGATTCCGCCCGCACCAGCACGTGCACGTTCCAGCCTTCGGCCAGCAGGCGCCGCGCCAGGTGCGCGCCGAGGTAACCGCTGGCGCCGGTGACAAGCGCGCGGCGTGGCTGGAGAGGGGTCATGCGTCAGCTTTCAGGATGGGCGGACAGGCCGGGAACGCCACGGCATGTCATTGGCGCCGATTCTACCCGATCGCTGTACGCCCAGGCGGCGCCGGGCGCTCTCCTCGCCTACCCGAACTGTGCGGCGAGGTCCGCCGCCACCCGGGCCAGCACCGGCGCCCACTCGCCCGGTACCTCCTGGCGGTACAAACGCGCGCCCGGGTACCGGGGCTGTCCTCGCGCCCCATCTGCCAGCGCCAGTCGACCAGGGTGCCGCCGGCCAGCAGGATCCAGACCGGCTTGCCGAGCGCACCGGCGAGGTGGGCGACGCTCGTATCGACCGTCACCACCACGTCCATCTGCTCGACCAGGGCGGCGGTGTCGCTGAAGTCGCGCAGGTACTCGCCGAACTGGCGCACGCCGTCCATTTGCAGCGCAAGCCTGTCGAGCGGACGCACTTCCTTTTGCAGCGAGACGAACTCGAAGCCGTCCAGCAGCAGCGGCTTGAGCATGTTGCAGGCGATGCTGCGGTAGCGGTCCATGCGGTGACCGGGATTGCCGCTCCAGACCAGGCCGACGCGCGGGCGCCCCTTTTCGCCGAGGCGGACCGCCCATTCGGCGCACCTGGCGCCGTCCGCCCGCAGATAGGCGCCGGGCGCGGGAATGCTGGCCTCATCGGTGCCGCAGGCCAGCGGCAGGCTCAGCAACGGACAGTGGAAGTCGAATGGCGGCAGCGGATCGCCCTGGCCACGACCTGCGCCACGCCGGGGAGGCTGGCCACCAGAGCGGCCAGCGCCGGCTGTACCTCGAGGATCACACGCGCGCCGCGCGCCGCCACCAGCGGCGCGTAGCGGCAAAACTGCAGCGTGTCGCCCAGGCCCTGCTCCGCGTGCAGCAGGATGGTCTTGCCCTCCAGCGATTCGCACCCTCGCCACAGAGGGACGTCGAAATCGCGCTTCTCGCGGAAGGTGTTGAGGGCTTCGAAGTCCCAGCGCGACTCGTAGTCCTGCCAGCCTTGCGTAAAGTTCCCCAGCAGAAGATGCATCAACGCGCGGTTCCAGCGCGCCTGCACAAAATCCGGCGCCAGGGTCAATGCCTGGTCGTAGGCGGCGCGGGCGGCCTCGAACTGGCCGAGGTCGGCCAGCACCATGCCGCGGTTCGAGTGGCCGGCCGGTTCTTCCGGGCGCTTTTCCACGGTCCTGTCGAAACAGACAAGCGCTTCGTCCAGGCGCAGCATGGCTTTCAACAGCAGGCCGCGGGTCAGCAGGAAGTCATAGGTGTCCGGTGCCAGCGCCAGCGCGCGGTCGATCGTGGTCAAGGACGCTTCGAACTGGCCGCTTTCGCGCAGCGACAGCGCGCGCAGCTGCAGCGCCTTGGCGTCTTCGGGGTTCGTTTCGAGCAGCTTGTCGATGCTGACCAGGGCGGCCTCGAAATGGTCGAGCTGGAGCAGCAGGCGGCTGCGCTGGCGCAGTGCCTCGTCATGGTCGGGCTGCAGCGCCAGCGCACGTTCGCAGTCGCGCAGGGCTTCCGGGAAGCGCTTGAGCTGGAACAGCGCGCGCGCGCGGTTATGCCGGTGTCGGCCGAATCCGCGAACAGCTGCAGCGCGTTGTCGTAGCTCTCGATCGCCTCGAGCGGGCGCTCCAGCGCATGCAGGGCGATGCCGCGGTTGTACCAGGCGTCGCCGTAGTTGCCGGCCAGCGCCAGCGCGGCTTCATAGCTTTGCAGGGCCTCGGCGAAGTTGCGCATGTCCTTCAATACATTACCGCGGTTGTTGTGTACGGCCGGAATGGCGCTCTTCAATGCCAGCGCGCGGTCGAAGCCGGCCAGGGCGGCTTCAAGGCGGCCCAGTTCGCGCAGCACCAGCGCGCGGTTGTTGTGGGCGTCGACGTCCGTTGGATTGAGCGCGAGCGCCGCGTCGAAGCTGGCCAGCGCCTCGGCATGGCGGCCGAGCGCCTGCAGCGCAGTGCCGCGGTTGTACAGGGTGTCGGCGTCGTTCGATGCGAGCGCCAGCGCGCGGTCATAGCTGGCCAGCGCTTCGTCATGGCGGCCCAGCTCCTTCAGCGCGTTGCCGAGGTTGCTGTGGGTCGAGGCCACGCCGGGGTTGATGGCGATGGCCGAGCGGATGAAGCTGGCGGCGATATTGTGCTTGCCACCCTGGAAGCAGAGGATGCCGACGTGGTGCAGGGCCTCGAAATGCTTGGGAGCGATGCGCAGCACCTGTTCGTAGGCGGCCAGTGCGCGGTCGAGCTTGCCCTGCTGGTGGCATGCCAGGCCTTCGGCGAAGAGCTGGTGGACGCTGGACTGGGCGGCCTTCGGTTGCGCGAACGCTGCTGCGCCTCTGCTGTGTCTGGACATGGTCTATAGGGAGATGGGTGGGCGGGCCGCGCGCCGCACCGCGGGAGGCGGACAAGAGGCGGAAAGCACCGGGGCTGTCGTTACGCGCCCTTTATTATAGGTGGCGCTATTTACGTGCGGCAATATATAGCGCAGCGGAAGACACAATTCTTGGGCGGGACGCGACACTCGTCGCGCATTTGATGTCACAAACGCCATGGCCGGCATTGCCGCCTGCTTGCCCCGTAGCGATATCCTTGACAGCCCGTCAATCCCGTCATCCCCGGCGCTCTTCTCATTTTGTTCACAAAAAAAAATTTAAAGAAATTTCCGTACGGCACTTAATGAATTGCTGAGCACGGTCGTCTTGTACTTGTGAGAGCAGATGAACTGCTCCTTCTGACACCAACCAAACACTGGAGCCCAACATGCTGAGCCTTCACACCAACGCCGCCTCGCTGTCCGCACAAAACTCGCTGTCGACCACCCAGTCGAAGCTGTCGACCTCGATGACCCGCCTCTCGACCGGCTACCGCATCAACTCGGCAATGGACGACGCAGCCGGCCTGCAGATCGCCACCCGCCTGAAGTCGCAGACCAGCGGCATGGCCGTCGCAATGCGTAACACCCAGAATTCGATCTCGATGCTGCAGACCGCCGAAGGCGCGCTCGACGAAACCGGCAACATCCTGCTGCGCATGAAAGACCTGGCCACCCAGGCAGCCGACGGCTCGTCGTCGAAGGACGACCAGACCGCCATGCAATCGGAATTCGACTCGCTGGCTGACGAACTGTCGAACATCATGAAGAACACCAAGTTCGGCGGCACCACCCTGCTGAACAAGGACACCGGCAAGCTGAAAGCATCGGTCACCTTCCAGATCGGCGCCGACAAGGCTGAGACGATGAGCGGTAACTTCACCACCGAACTGACCGACGTGCACGCCAAGCTGCTGCTGGGTTCGAGCCGCTTCGCAGGTGGCACCGCCGCCGGCGCATCCGCTACCGGCACCGAAATCAGCGGCACCGACGCAGCTGCCGGCGCCACCGCCGCCAACCTGACGATCCAGGATCTGTCGGACTCGATCGACTCCGTCAGCGCCCTGCGCTCGAAGATCGGTGCTGTCTCGAACCGTCTGGACCACGTCTACAACAACCTGTCGAACATCAGCACCAACACGCAGAACGCCGCTGGCCGTATCATGGACGTCGACTTCGCAACGGAAAGCGCGAAGATGACCTCGAACCAGATGCTGATGCAAGCCGGTACCGCGATGCTGAAGCAGACCAACCAGATGTCGTCGATGGTCATGTCGCTCCTGCAGTAATCACGGCTTCCCTCAACTAGCCTCTAGTTGGGAATCTCGAGGGCCAGCCGCTTGTTCGGCTGGCCTTTTTCATTTTGGGATCGCTCATGAACAGTATTCCCTCGATTGTCCCGCTGCTTCCGCCGTCTTCCCCATCGCTGCAGGTGGGCGCGGTGCCGGCGTTGTCGCCGGTCGGCTCCGCCGTCTTCGCCGCGACTGCCGAGGCCGAGCTGCCCTTGCCGCAGTCGGTGCCCGTCCCCTCCGCCGCCGGGGTGCCGCTCCAGGCGGATGGCGCGGCAATGCGTCCCGACCAGGTTTTCATGTCGCGCCAGCTGAGTTTTACGCAGGACGGGCGTACGCTGGCCGGGGCCTGGCGTTCGATGGTCGGCAACTACGGCGCCAGTTTGGTCGACCGCGAACTGCGCGCACGCGCGGCGCTGCCGCCGGCCGCACTGGTGCTGGCACAGGACGGACGCGTACCGGGCCGTGCGCTGGAGGGCCATGTATTGCCTGCCGATCCGTGGCGCTTCACGGTGCACGCTGGCAGCGCGCGCGACCAGCATTTGCAGGTGCTGCGCCAGCCGGCTGACGGCTCGTCCGGCCGCAGGAAGCGTCCGCGCGCGGCATTGCGCCTGGAGCTGGAACTGGCCGATGGCACGCAGGTGGCGCTGCAGGTCGAGCCGGTGCCTGGCGGCGTGGCGATCGAGATGGCGGCGCCGGGCGCGGTCGCCCTGGCACGGCTGCGCGCGATCCAGCCGGCGCTCGAGGCGGCCGTCGAGCGTGCCGGGCTGGTGGTGGTGCGCTGGAGTTTCGTCGACGCCGTATTGCCGCCGGGGTCGGCGCATGCCGTGGTGGCAGCCGATGCGGCGGCGGATGTGCTGACGCTGCCCGTGTTCAGGGCGGTGGCGGAGATGGCGCTGGTGTTGCCGGCGCAGGGGTAGCGCGGGTTGCGTGACGGCGTGGGCTCGGGGCCCCCACCCTGCTTGTGACCGGCTTCGCAGGGTGGGCGCCTGTGCCCACGCGGTGCTGTTAGCCCACCGTCCCCACGATCGACACTTCCCGGTTCTCGGGAATCTCGTTATACGACAGCACCGACAGGCCCGGCGCGAACAGCTTGGCGTAGCGCGCCAGCAGCGGGCGCACCTGCGGCAGCACCAGCAGGAGCGGCGGCGTATGCTGCTGCTTCATCTGCTCGCGCGCGACCGGCATGTTGATCTGCAGTTGCGACAGCAGCTGCGGGTCGATCGGGTAGTTATCGAGCGCCACCTTGCCGCCGCCGCTCTGGCGTGCCTGGTTGAGCGACCCTAGCAGCATGTTCTCGAGTTCGGCCGACAGGTTAAAGGCCGGCATGTCCTTCTTCTTGCCGAACATGTTCGAGACGATCTGGCGCCGCAGCGCGCAGCGCACTTCGGCCGCCAGCAGGATCGGATCCTTGGTCGTCTCCGACGCGTCGAGCAGCGTGGTGCCGATGACGACGATGTCCTTCAGCGACACGCCTTCGGCCAGCAGCACGCGGAACACGCGCAGCAGCTGCGTATGGTTCAATGCCTTTTCCAGCGAACCGGCCAGCTTCGGCGACAGGGCGGTCAGGCGCTCCATCAGCGCCGGCACGTCTTCGTGGCGGAACAGTTCGTGCAGGTGGTCGCGGATCACTTTCGAGCAGTGGGTCGCGATCACGCTCGGCACTTCCACCACCTGGTAGCCCAGGCCGAGCGCCTCGCCCTTCTGCTGCGGTTCGATCCAGGTCACGGCCATGCCGTAGGCAGGTTCCAGGCCCGGAATGCCGTCGATCTCGCCGTAGACGTTCGGCGACGGAATCGCCATCAGGTGCTCGGGATGCACCTCCCCTTCGGCCACGACCACGCCGGACAGGCTGACCGAATACTGCGCCGGTCGCAGGGCCAGGTCGTCGCGCACGCCGATGCCTGGTAACAGCACGCCCATCGATTCGGACAGGCTCTGGCGGATGCCCTTGATGCGCTTGGTGAGCTGCTCGCCCTGCGCCTTGTCGACCATGCCGACCAGCTTGTAGCCGACGGCCACCGAGATCGGCTGCACCACCGGCAGCTGCTGCCAGTCGAGGTCGGGCGCGCGCTCGTCGCGCAGGGCCGCTTCGATGGCGGCCACGCCGGCATTGTCGGACGGGGCCACGCGCTGCGAGAGGCGCCAGCCGGCATAGCCAAGGGCTGCGGCGAAGACAAAAAGACCAGCTTCGGCATGCCTGGCACCAGGGCCAGGATGACCATCACGCCGGCAGCCGAGAACAGCACCGCAGGCTGCGCCAGCAGCTGGCTACCAACCTGCTTGTCGAGGTCACCGGCCTCGCCGATGCGGGTGACGAGAATCGCGGCCGCGGCCGACAGCAGCAGCGCAGGGATCTGGGCGACCAGGCCGTCGCCGATGGTCAGCAGCGCATAGACGCGGAAGGCATCGCCGAGCGGCAGGTCGTACATCAGCGCGCCGATGGCAATACCGCCGATCAGGTTGATGATGAGGATGAGGATCGAAGCGATGGCGTCGCCGCGCACGAACTTCGAGGCACCGTCCATGGCGCCGTAGAAGTCTGCTTCTGCAGCGACGTCCTTCCTGCGCTGGGTGGCTTTTTCCTGGTTGATCAGGCCCGCGTTCAGGTCGGCGTCGATCGCCATCTGCTTGCCCGGCAGCGCGTCGAGCGTAAAGCGCGCCGACACTTCCGAGATACGTTCCGAACCCTTGGTCACGACGACGAAGTTGATGATCATCAGGATGACGAACACCACCAGGCCGACGACGAAGTTACCGCCAATGACGACGTTACCGAAGGACTCGATGACGTTACCGGCAGCGTGCGTGCCTTCGTGCCCGTGCAGCAGCACGACGCGCGTGGACGCCACGTTCAGCGCCAGGCGCATCAGCGTGGTACCGAGGATCACGGTCGGGAACACCGAGAAGTCGAGCGGCCGCTTGGCCGACACGGCGACGGTGATCACGATCAGCGCGAGCACGATGTTGAAGGTGAACAGGACGTCGAGCAGCACCGGCGGCAGCGGCAGCATGATCATCCCGAGCAGCAGCAGGATGAAGACGGGCGCCGCGTATTTCTGGCGGCGCAGCTCGGCGATGAAAGCGTTCATCGAATTCATGAAGGTGTTACCTCGCTCAAATGGTGTGGCACGGCCACATCGGTCGGGATCCGCGGGGGCGCCTGGCGCCGGCCATCACGGAAAGCATTCAATTGCAGCACATAGTTCAGCACCTGCGACACCGCCTGGTACAACTGGGCGGGAATCTGCTGCTGCACCTGGCTGGTGTTATAGATCGCGCGCGCCAGCGGCGGCAGCGTCAATGTCTCGACCTTGTGCTGGGCCGCGACGCGCTTGATGTACAGCGCCATCTCGTCGACGCCCTTGGCCACGACATAAGGGGCTTCGGCGCGGTCGGTGTCGTACTTCAGCGCCACCGCATAGTGTTCCGGGTTGACGATCACGACGTCGGCCGTCGGCACCGTCTTGTTCACGCTGCGCCGCGCCAGCTGGTGCTGCAGCTGGCGGATGCGCTGCTTCACTTCCGGGCGGCCTTCGCTGGTCTTGTGTTCTTCCTTCTGTTCCTGCTTGCTCATGCGCTGGTTTTTCGCGAACTGGAAGGCCTGGATCGGCACGTCGAGCACGGCGAAGATCACGAACACGGCAACGAGCGCCATGAGCGCATCGAACATCATGGAACTGCCGCGCAGGATGGCGTCGCCCAGGGGCAGGCGCTGCAGCTCGACATAGCCCGACACGCTTGACCGCATCACGTGCACCAGCACGATGCCGAGCACCACGGCTTTCGCGATCGAGGTCGCCAAGCCGATCGCATGCTTTTGCGAGACCAGGTTGCCCAGGTTCGTCATCGGGTTCAGGCGCGACATTTTCGGCATCAGGTTCTTGCCGCTCATGACCCAACCGCCCGGCACCAGGCCGCCGATCACGATCGCCACCGGGACCGCCGCCAGCGGCAGCACCATCTTCACCAGCAGCAGCGTCGCGGCCATGAAGACCACCGACATCGCATTTTCCATCGCGCCGGTCTCGCCCAAAGGGACGAACACAAGGCGAAACAGGGCTCTGAACGATTCCAGGTAGGTCGGCACCATCAGCACGAACAGCTTCAGACTGACCAGGACCCCGATCGCGGTGGACAGGTCTTTCGAACGGACGACCTGGCCTTCCTCGCGTGCCTTCCGGAGCTTCTGGGCCGAGGCTTTTTCTGTCTTGTCGCCACCCGCGCCTTCAGCCATGGGGTGCCTTCATCTGTTGTTGCAGCATCTCGAGTACGGCGTTGGTCAGCTGGATGTAGTGTTCGGGGATGAAGCGCACCAGCTGCACCAGCATCATCAGGCCGAATACGGTCACCAGCGAAAAGCCCAGCGAGAACAGATTCAGCGAGGGTGCCACGCGGTTGAGAAAGCCCATGCCGATCTGCACGACCATCGTCGAGAACACGATCGGCAAGGCGAGGAGCATCGCCGCGGCGAACACCCAGCCGAGGTTCAGCGCCACCGTCTGCAGCACCAGCGGCCCCAGGCCCTGCCCCACCGGCCAGGCCTTGAAGCTCTGCCCCAGCACGCTGGCCAGCACCAGGTGGCCGTCGATGGCGAAGAAGACAAAGATGGCCACCAGCGACAGCACGCTGGAGATCACGTCGGACTGCTGGCCGTTGACGGGGTCGTTCATCTGCGCCATCGAAAAGCCGATCTGGCTCGAGGCCAGGAAGCCCAGCATCGATACGGCGGAAGTGGCGAACTGCAGGGCGAAGCCCAGCACGCCGCCGATGACCGCCTGTTCGAACATGGCGACCACGCCGTGCAGCGAGAACGGGTCGGGCATCGGCATGCCTTTGGTGAGGGGCAGCATCAGGAAGGCCAGCACCATCGACAGCAGCGCGCGCACGGGAATCGGTACCGCGCCCTCACCGATGGCAGGGGCCGAGGACAGCAGCGCCATGATGCGGCAGAACGGCCACCACAGCGCGCCGATCAGGGGCAGCAGGTAGTTGACTAATTCCACGCTTTAGCTTGCGATGGTGGCGGCGCGCTGGAACACCGACACGCAGTAGTCCATCAGGTAGCCGGTCATCCAGTGGCCGGCCAGGATCAGCGCGACCAGCGTCACGAGCAGGCGTGGAAGGAAGCTCAGGGTTTGCTCGTTGATCTGGGTAGCGGCCTGCACCAGTGCGACCAGCAGGCCGACGAGCAGGCCCGGCACCACCAGCACCAGCACCAGCAGCATCACCACGCGCAAGGCTTCGGCGACCAGGTCGACTGCGATATCGGGACTCATTAAGCAGGACTCATGAAGAGGTTTATCTAGTAACCGTGGATCGAGCCCACGAGCGTGTTGACGGTCAGCGTCCAGCCATCGACGAGCACGAACAGCAGCAGCTTGAACGGCAGCGAGATCACCAGGGGCGAGAGCATCATCATGCCCATTGCCATCAGCACCGACGAGACCACCAGGTCGATGATGAGGAAGGGGATGAACAGCATCGCGCCGATCTGGAACGCGGTCTTCAGTTCGGACAGCACGAAGGCGGCCAGCTTGACGACAAAGGAGCGGTCTTCCGGCTTCATCGACGGGGCTTCGCCGGCCAGGTGCGCCACCTGTGCCAGCGCGCTCTTGCTGGTCTGGGCCAGCATGAAGCGCGACAGCGGCTTCTCGGCCGTTGCCAGGGCCTGCTCGAGGCCGATCTGGTCGCGGTCGTAGGGCACGAAGGCTTCGTTCCACACCTGCACGCCGATCGGACGCATCACCAGCAGGGTGAGGATCAGGGCGATGCCGGTAATGACGCGGCTGGGCAGGCCCTGTTGCAGGCCGAGGGCCTGGCGCAGCAGGGACAGCACGATCACGAAGCGCGTAAAACTGGTCATCATCATGACGAGCACGGGCAGGAGCCCGAGCAGGGTCATGAGGACCAGGATCTGCGATTTGACGGAGAGACCGGACTTCGCGCCCGGAATGACGCCGGCCAGTACGTCGGCGGCGCTGGCGGGAACGGAGATCAGAAGGAGTGCAGCCGCGACGCCGGCCGCTGCGGTCATGCGACGGCTCAGGGTCATGGGGCGATCAGGTCCAGGTTCAGGCCGTCGAGGTCGATCACTTTCAGGCCGTACTGCTCGCCCGCCACCACCACTTCGGCGCGGCCGATGGCGGCGCCGTTCACTTTCAGGACCAGCGGCTCGCCAGCGACCGAGTCGAGCGGCAGCACGCTGGCCGGGCCCAGGTCCATCAGGTCCTGCAGCGAGATGCGGGCCGAGCCCACTTCCAGCGTCAGCGTCACGGGGATGCGGCGCATCATTTGCGGCAGGCGCGGGTTGCGTACAGGCGCGGCAGCTTCGACGTTGTCATCGAGGAGGACGTCGGCAGCCAGTTGCTCGTTCAGATTCATGTCCATTTATTCAGCGTCTTCAAAAGAGGTTAAACACAGTTTTCCCTTGTGCTCGGCAACGGCTGCCGTGAACAGGCAGGCTTCGTCGAGCAGGACGTCGGCGCGGCCGACAGTCACCGGAATCACGTCGCCCACCTTCAGCCCGAACAGCGCCTCGAGCGTGATCTGGTGGCTCACCAGGCGGCCGTCGAGCTTGACCTTCAGGCCGGCGGCAAGCGGCTCGGCCGTGCGCGTCGTGCGCTGCGGACGTTCCGGCTGCAGCGCCTGCAGGATCAGGCCCATCATGCGGGCGTCCGGCGCCACGAAACAGCGCGCCGTGCTGCCGCTCTGCGGCTCGCGCAGCGTGATGGCCATCGCCCAGGCATTCCTGGCAGGCGTCACGGGCACGATCTGGGCCGCGCTGCCAGCGGGCGCCGCACGGCGCTCCACTGCCACGCCTGCCGCTTCCGCCGCCACCCGCACGCGCATCGCCAGTACTTCGGCAAGCTGCTGCGTCAGGGTCTGCGCCAGGCGTGCCTCGGTGGCGGTTACGGGTTCAGCCGCGGGGTCGCGCAGCGGCCCGGTCGGCCCCTTGCCGCCGTAGCGTGCTTCGAGCAGTCCCACCAGCAGCGAACGCTCGAAAGCGACGGCAGCCGTTCCCTGCGGACCGCCCATGCCGAGCCAGCGCAGCGACGCGCTTTCCGGCGCACGGGCGAACTCGACGCCGTCGAGCACGAAGCCGCCCCAGTAACGGCGCCAGCTTGGCGCGGCCAGCATCGCCACCAGGTCGTCGGCGAACGTGGCCGCGAAGGCCGGCAGCAAATGCACGGGCCGGCCCAGGAGGGTCGGATCGAGCACCTGGTGCGGCCGCGGCTGAGGTGTTGAATTGTTAATCGGCATTTATGGCGAATTGATTATATCTGGAGGGGAGTGTCTTTATTTCATTCCCTAGGGCAACAATTATACCTGCTTGGATGTTTCGGATCACTCGATATTCCTCTTTGAAATCAGCATTGCCGTACGGTAAGATCGTATCTTGAATCGAGCGAGTCCATAGTATCCCTCAAGCGCTGTACGAGGAGAAAGGTGAAATAAGAGGGGTTTTACGGTCGTGCTTTTGCTCTGACTTGCACTGCCCGGCATTTAACATTCGACCCGTTCAATCAGCCGCACCAGTCGTCAAATGTCTCAAAAATGCCACTGGCTGAGTCGCTCACACGCAACAATGCAACCACAGGATTTAACAAATGGGAATTGAATTGGCTGGCCAGATCAAGGCCGATCTTGCAGCACTGACAAACGAAGCGCAGCGAATTGCCAATGCACCATCGATCGCGCCGTCGATCGAATCGACCGCGCAAAGCGGACATGCCGAGTTCTCCTTCAGCGACACCATGAAGAACGCCCTGCACAGCGTCGACGCCGAGGACCAGGCAGCGGCGGTCAAGATGGCCGACGTCGACAGCGGCAAGAGCGACGACCTGGTGGGCGCCATGCTGGCCAGCCAGCAGGCCAGCCTGTCCTTCTCGATGCTGATGCAGGTACGTAACAAAGTGATGGGCGCCGTCGACGAACTGATCAAGCTCCCTGTCTGACGCGAACACCCAAGCGGAACCCACCAACGTGATCTCGAAACTCAAGAATGCACTTCAAGGCGCCAAGCTCGGTGCCCTGCCCGGCCTGCCGCCAGCGCTGCGCAACAACCTGACCCCCTTGCTGGTGCTGGCCATCGTCATCACCGCCGCGGTCATGATGTTCATGTGGCAAGACCAGGCCAACTACAAGCCGGTGTTCGGCGCGCGCGAAAAAGTCGCCGCCAGCGACATGATGGGCGTGCTCGAGGCCGAGCAGATCCCCTACCGCATCCATCCGGACAGCGGCCAGGTAATGGTGCCCTCCAACGAGCTGGGCAAGGTACGCATGCTGCTGGCCGCCAAGGGCGTGACCGCCCAGCTGCCCGCCGGCCTGGAGCTGATGGACAAGAACGATCCGCTGGGCGTGTCGCAGTTCGTGCAGGACGTGCGCTTTCGCCGCGGCCTCGAAGGCGAGCTGGCGCAGAGCATCCTGACGCTGGACGCCATCGCGTCGGCGCGCGTGCACCTGGCCATTGCCAAGAGTAATTCCTTTGTCGCCGGTGCTTCCGACCAGAGTTCGGCATCGGTCGTGATCGCGACCAAACCGGGCCGTACGCTCGGCAACGAGCAGATCGCCGCGATCGTCAACATGGTCTCGGGCAGCGTCGCCAGCCTGAGCCCAAGCCGCGTGTCGCTGGTCGACCAGGCCGGCAACTACCTGTCCTCGCGCGTCGACCTGAGCGAAGGCTTCGATGGCGCGGCCCAGGGCGACGCCGCGGCCCAGCGCGTGTCGAACGAAGTGCGCAACAACGTCAACGAATTGCTCGGCCCGGTGTTGGGCGGTAACAACTTCAAGGTCAGCGTCACCGCCGACATCGACAACGACAAGATCGAGGAAACCCAGGAGAAGTACGGCGAAGCGCCGAAGGTCACCAGCGAAGCGATGCGCGAGGAACTGGAAAAGAACCGTCTCGCCATGGGCGTGCCGGGCACGCTGTCGAACCGTCCGCCGGTAGCAGCCGATCCCGCGGCAGCACCGGGCACGCCGGGTGCCGCCGACCCGGCAGCGGCCGCCGCCGCCGAGAAGGACAACGCCAATTCGCGCAAGAACGCAACGACCCGCCAGTACGCCTACGACCGTGCGATCACCCAGATCAAGCGCTCGCGTGGCCGCCTGCGCAAGCTGTCCGTCGCCGTCGTTCTGAACAACGCCAGCGCGGCCAATGCCGGACGGGCTTCACCCCGGCTGAGCTGAGCACCATCGACAAGATCCTGCGCGGCGGCCTCGGCATCGACGCGGCGCGCGGCGACGTGCTGGCAGTGTCGGCGATGAGCTTCCCGAAGGCGGCGCCGATTGAACCGTGGTGGCAGGAGCGCGACACCATCGTCGACGCCACCGGCTACGGCATCTGGATCGTCGGCGCCCTGCTCGGCTACCTGCTGCTGGCCCGTCCGCTGCTGCGCACGATTACCGGGCGCATGGTCCCCGCCCTGCCGGCACCTGGCGCCGCCGCGGCGGCCCTGCCGAACGGCGCCACCGCCTTGAGCAGCGCGGCCCCGGCCCTGGCCGGTGCGGCTGTCGCCTTGCCTGGTGCCGGTGGCGTTGCCGCCTCGCCGGTGGTGCCGCTGCTGGAAAACTACGACCTGCCGCCAGCCGGATCGGCCGTGGACGTGATGGTCGATCATCTGAAGGTGCTGGCCGGCAAGGAGCCGGAACGCGTCGCCGAAGTCGTCAAACAATGGGTGCAGAAGAAACATGGCCGAAATGAACAATAACGCTGAAGAAGGCGCTGTCCTGACTCCTGTCGAGCAGGCCGCGATCGTCCTGCTGTCGATTGGCGAAGAACCGGCCGCGGCCGTGCTGCGCTGCCTCGAGCGCGACGAGCTGATCGAGCTGACCCAGGTCATGTCGCGCATGAGCGGCATCAAGGTCGACTCGGTGAAGTACGCCGTCGGGAATTTCTTCGACGACTACCGCCAGCAAAGCGGCCTGCACGGCGCCTCGCGTACCTACCTGAAGCGCTCGCTCGACCTGGCGCTGGGCAGCGACATCGCCAACAGCGTCCTGAACACGATTTATGGCGACGCGATCCGTCCAATGATGGCGCGCCTGCAGTACGCCTCGCCGAAGTGGCTGGCCGAATTCGTCGCCCACGAGCACGTGCAGATGCAGGCCGTGTTCCTGGCTTTCCTGCCTCCCGCGCTGGCCGGCCAGATCATCGAGTCGCTGCCGGAAGGCAGCCGCGACCTGGTGCTGCTGAACCTGGCGCGCCTGGACGAGATCGACCGCGACCTGCTGCAGGAACTGGAAGAGCTGGTGGCGCGCTGCCTGGCCGCCCTCGACACGCAAAGCGCGAGCGTCGAAGGCGTGCGCCAGGTTGCCGAAATCCTGAACCGCCTGCCGAACAACCGCGCCGGCATGGTCGAACTGCTGCGTGCGCACGACCCGGACGTGGTGTCGCAGATCGAGATGTCGATGTACGACTTCTTCATCCTGTCGCGCCAGACCGAACAGGTCATCACGCGCCTGCTCGACGACATTCCGCTCGAGCAGTGGGCGATCGCGCTCAAGGGGGCCGAGCCTGCCCTGCGCGACGCGATCCTGTCGGCCATGCCGAAGCGCCAGGCCCAGAGTTTCGAGGACCTGATGCGCCGTTCGGGCCCGGTGCCGATGTCGCGCATCGAGCAGACCCGCAAGGACATCATGGTTGCCGTCAAGGCGCTGGCCGACGCCGGCGAGATCGACGTGCAGCTGTTCGCCGAGGCCACCGCTGAATGAAGCAGTTCCGGCCTTATCACTTCCCACCGCTGGCGCAAGTGCGCGCGTCAGCGGGTACTGCGCCAGGCGCTGCCTCTGCCGACACCACCCAGGACGACTGGGATGGTGCGCTGGCGGCCGGCTTTCGCCAGGGCCAGCAGGATGGCTATGAAGCCGGCCTCGAACAGGGCCGTGCCGAAGCCTGTGACGCCGGCCATGCCGAAGGTGTGGAGCGCGGCCTGGAAGAAGGCCGCGCGCTGGCGCTGGCCCAGTTCGAGGCGCTTGCCAAGCCGGTCGACGCCGCCCTGCGCGGCCTGAAAAAGCTCAAGAGCGATTTCAAGGCCGCCCAGCGCAAGGAAGTCGTGGACCTGGTCGGCAAGATCGCGCGCCAGGTGATCCGTGCCGAACTGGCGCTGCAGCCGACCCAGCTGCTCGCCCTGGTCGACGAGGCGCTGGCCGCGATGCCGCCTGCCCGCGACGAAGTCGAGGTATTGATGAATCCGGAAGAACTCAAGCGCGTGGCAGAACTCGATCCGAAGCGTGCCAGGAAGTGGAATCTGCTGGCCGATCCATCCCCGGAGCCGGGCGAAATCCGTGTCAAGGCGGGCGACCATGAAGTCGACGCCGGCTGCCAGGGCCGCCTGAGCGCCTGCATGGACCAGGTGCGCGACGCCCTCGCCGCCGCCGAAGGAGAAGACGCATGACCGCCCTGTTGGACACTCTGCGCTCGCTCGACATCGGCGCGGTGCCGGTCGCCACGCCCACGGGCCGCCTGATCGGCGCCCGGGGCCTGCTGCTCGAATCGGTCGGCTGCAAGCTGCACACCGGCCAGCGCTGCCGCGTCGAGACAGTCGATGGTGGCTGGCTCGATGCCCAGGTCGTGGGCTTTCGCGACAAGGTGTCCTACCTGATGCCGTTCAAGAAAGCGCAGGGCCTGGCGACCGGTGCGCGCGTGCTGCCCGAGAAAACCGCCGCGAACCTCATGATCGGCCCGTCCTGGCTGGGCCGCATGGTCAATGGCCTGGGCGAAGAGATCGATGGGCTCGGCAAACTCGGCGGCGACCAGCCGCTGAATTTCACCCCGCCGAAGGTCAACCCGCTGCGCAAGACGCCGGTGGACGAGCCGCTCGATGTCGGCGTGCGGGCGATCAATTCGATGCTCACGCTCGGCAAGGGCCAGCGCGTCGGCTTGATGGCCGGTTCCGGTGTCGGTAAATCGGTGCTGCTCGGCCTGATCACGCGCCAGACCGTGGCCGATGTGGTCGTCGTCGGGCTGATCGGCGAGCGTAACCGCGAGGTGCGTGAATTCGTCGAGAAGTCGCTCGGCCCCGAAGGCCTGAAACGCGCGGTCGTGGTCGTGGCACCGGCCGACGAGTCGCCGATGATGCGCGTGATGGCGACGGAACTGTGCCACTCGATCGCCGCGCACTTCCGCGACCGCGGCCAGAACGTGCTGCTGCTGTGCGATTCGCTGACCCGCTATGCGATGGCGCTGCGCGAAGTGGCGCTGTCGCTGGGCGAGCCGCCGGCCACGCGCGGTTATCCGCCCTCGGTGTTCTCGAACCTGCCGCAGCTGGTGGAATCGGCCGGCAATGGCGAGAACCCGAACGGCAGCATGAGCGCCATCTACACGGTGCTGGCCGAAGGCGACGACCAGCAGGATCCGGTGGTCGACACGGCCCGCGCGATCCTGGACGGCCACATCGTGCTCACGCGCGAACTGGCCGAGCGCGGCCACTACCCGGCCATCGACGTCGCCCAGTCGATCAGCCGCTGCATGGCCCAGGTGGTCACGCCCGAACACCAGAACGCGGCGAGGAAGCTCAAGGCTTCGCTGGCACGCCATGCGCGCGTGCGCGACCTGATTCCGCTGGGCGCGTACACGCCTGGCGCCGACCCGGAGACCGACCGCGCGGTGCGCCTGCATCCGCATATCGAACATTTCCTGTGCCAGGGCACGCGCGAAGGCGCGCCAATGGACACCTGCGTGACGCAACTGCAAGCAATGATGGCATGACGATGACGAACATGAAGGTGAAGCAGTGACCCGCCGCGACAGCATCCGCAGCATCGACACCCTGGTCCGCCTGCGCGGCACGGAAGTGGACAAATTGCAGACCGAACTGGCGCGCCAGGAAGCCACGCGCGCGCGCTACCAGGCCAACCTCGAGCGCCTGACCGCGCTGGCCGAAGGCAGCGGCGCTTCGGGCAGCAGCGCGGGCAAAGGCGCGGCCGGCCGCCTGGCGCCGGCGCTGGCACTGAACTGCGGACAGTACAAACAGGCCGTGTTCGCGCTGGCCGATACCCACCGTACCGACCTCCAGCTGCACGAGGCGAACATGGCGGTATCGCAGCGCAACCTGGCACAGGCGTGGACGCGCCGCGAACTGCTCGGCAAGGTGCTCGAGCAACAGCAGGACGCCCTGGCGCGCGAGCAGGACCGCGCGAGCAGGAAGCGTGAAGACGAGATCGCCACCCAATCGTGGCTGGCGGGCCGGGCGTAACACCCGCTCATCAAGGAGAACCAAATGGCAGGCATCAGCAATACCTACGATCCAACGAGTACCGCGCAAGCCATGGCGGAAAGCTTCACGTCCGGACGCCAGACGATCCTCACGCGCCAGACGCAGACGGCCAGCGCCACCGAAAAAGCCCTGGGCACGCTCGGTTCGGCCCTGAATACCTTCCAGAGCAGCCTGCTGGCCATGACCGGTGTGAACAAGACGATCTCGGCCTACAGCGCGGCCTTCAGCGACACGAGCGTGGCCAGCGCCACGGCGGGCGCGACCGCGACCGCGGGCAGCTACGCGTTTTTTGTGAAGCAGGTCGCGAGCGCGCAGAAGCTGTCGTACTCCAGCATGAGCGACTTCGCCGGCCAGGGCTCGCTGACCCTGGGTGCCGGTAGCAATTCGTTCACGCTGCAGCTGAACACGAAGCCCAACTGGAGCGTGCGCGACCTGGCCGCCGCGATCAATGCCGCGCCAGGCAACACCAGCGTATCGGCCTCGGTGGTCAGCACCGGCATCGTCAACGGCGTGCCCACGTCGGAACTGGTGCTGACCTCGAAGCAGACGGGCGCGGACAACGCGATTTCGCTCTCGACCAGCGGTGTCGACGCCAACCTGGCAACGCGCCTGGGCGCGCCGGCCGAGCTGGCGAAACCCCTGGACGCCATCGTGAACGTCGGCTCCGAAGCGGGCACCGAGATTCGCCAGGCCAGCAACACCCTGAACGTGATCGACGGCGTCACCATGACGCTGTCGAAAGCGCAAACCACCGGCAGCGCGCCGGTGACGCTCACCGTGGCCACCGATCCGTCGAAGACGACGTCGAACGCGCAAGCTTTTGTGGACGCCTACAACAAGCTCAAATCCGCGATCGACGGCCTGGTCAGCCCTGGCGATCCGACCGCGGGCGACGCTGCCGGTGCATTCTCCGGCGACAGTGGCGTGCGGGCCCTGCGCGATCGCCTGGTGGGCATGTTGCGCGGCAGCGGCAGCACGAGTCTTGCCAGTTTCGGCATCCTCGCGGCGCGCGACGGTAGCTTGAGCCTGGACAGCGCGCGCATGACGAAGGCCCTGGCAACCAATCCGACCGGCCTCGATACGCTGATCGGCAGCACCGCCGCCGGCAGTACCAGCGGCATCGCCGGCCAGCTCGACTCCTACCTGAAGCTGTGGACCAACAGCGCGGATGGCCAGATCGGCCGCCGCAAGGAAGTGGTCGGCAAACTGCAGGGCGACTTGACGGAACGCCAAACCGCCCTCGACAGACAGTATGACAGCGCCTACAAGCGCTACCTGACGCAGTTCACCCAACTGCAGTCCGTTCAAAGCAGTATGTCCTATAACACCTCGCTGTTCGACGCTTTGTTCAGCAGCAGCAAAGACTAAACTCATAGCCATGTCCTATCAAGAAGCCTACGGCAATTATCACGCTGTCAATCTCGATTCGCAGACCTCGCGCGCGACCCCGGTCGAGCTGGTGCTGCTGCTTACCGACGGCCTGCTCGACGAACTGGCACGCGCACGCGGCCACATCGTCGGCAAGCGCTACGAGCAAAAAGCCGCCAGCATCGACAAGTGCTGCGAAATCATCAACGGCCTGTCCAGCTCGCTCGACTTCGAGGGCGGCGGCGAGGTCGTGGCCAACCTCGCCAGCCTCTACGACTTCTGCTCGGCACGCCTGCAAGGCGCCGGCATCAAGATGGATCCGGCCATGGTCGACGAAGTGGTCGGCGTCCTGAGCACGATCCGCCAGGGCTGGCAGGGCGTACAGGCGCGCAATGCCTAGGAGCGCGGCAATCGGCAAGCTGGCCCTGGCCTTCGACCAGGCCGGCGCCGCGCGCGACTGGGAGCGCCTGGACGCGCTGGCCCGGGCGCTCGGTCCCCAACTGGCCGCATGGAAAGCGCGCGGTCCGTGGACGGCTGCCGAGCTGAAGGCGCTGGCGCAACTGCGCATCGCCCACGACAGCGCCGCGGCGGGCTGCGGCGACGCGCTGGCAAGCCTCGGCGCCCGCCTTGCCGAGATGCGTAACAACAAGGATGGCTGGATCGCGTATGCGCTCGCCAGCGAGAACGAACCGGCCGGACAACACGAATGAACCTGACTTTGACTTCCCTGAACGCCGCCACCGCCGCCAAGCCGGCTGCAAACGCTCCCGCGAACGAGGCTGCGGCCCCTGCCCGGCGCAGGAGCGCGCGGCTGCCGTCCCCGCGCAGGCCGGCGACGCGGCGCAGCAAGCCCCGCTCCAGCCGGCGCGCGCCTTTGCGCAATGGCTGGGCCTGGACCAGGCTGCGCCGGCCGCCGATGCGGAAATTCCGCTCGCGGACACCGCGCTGCCCGCTACCGAAACGCCGGCTGACGAGCAGCAACCGGCCGCCGACGCCGCCCTGCTGGGCGCGATGTCGATGGCAATGCCCTTGATGCCCGTGGCCCAGGCCACGCTGGCCGCGGTCGTGGCCGCCCTGCCGGGCGCACCGGCAGCGAAAGAATCGAAGCCGTCGCCCGACGCCGGCATGTCGCTGGCGGACACCGGCGAAGGCGCACGCAAGGCCTTCGCCGGGGTTGCCGGCAAGCCGGCACTGCCGGCCGCGCCGGCGCTGGCAGTGCTGCCACCGGTCCAGGCTGCGGTACCAGCCACGGCTGCGGCAGCACCGGCCCCGGTGGCAGCTGCCGGTACGGGTACCGGCGGCGACACCTGGCCGCAAGCGATGCCGCGCAGGAGCAGGCGGCACCGATCGCCGAGCGTTCGCCCGCGGGCAGCTTCGGCGTGGCGGCACCTGCGCCGGCGCCTGGCGGCCAGCGCAGCGCCGATACGGTCACCCTGTCCGGTCCGCCGACCGCATGGCGCCAGACGCTGCAGGAAGCCCTCGGCGAGCGCCTCCAGCTGCAGGTCGGCAAGGGCGCGGAGCAAGCCGTGATTCGTCTCGAACCACCGATGCTGGGCCGCGTCGAGATCGCGATCCGCCACAGCGCCGGTTCGCTCGAGGTGAACATCTCGGCCACCCACGGCGAAGTGCTGCGCCAGCTGCAGACGGTCAGCGAAAATCTGCGCAGCGACCTGGCCCAGCGCCAGTTCACGGACGTTGCCGTCAACGTCGCCCCTGCCCCGCGCGGCGCCAACGCGACGCCGCAGTTCGCGGGCGACGGCAGCGACCGCGGCCGCCAGCAGGATGGCCGCGAGCAGGAACACATGCCGGGCAATGCCCTGGCCGAAGCCAACACCGGCGCGTCATCGTTCTCCCTGAACGGCCGCGCGTAATTACCAACTGACAGAACAATGAACAGCAAGCTCAAGATGATCATCGGCGTCGTTGCCGTCGCGCTGGTCAGCGCCGGTGCCGCCGGTGGCGCGATGTGGTGGATGAATGCCCAGGAAGCCCATGCGGCGCCGGCCGAGGGCAAATCCGCCCACGCCGAACCGAAGAAGAAGGAAAAGTCGGACAAGCCGGTCAAGTACATCACCCTCGACAAGGTGATCGTGATGCTCAAGCGCGGCCAGAACGAAGCGACGACCCACTACCTGTCGACCGACCTGGTGCTGTCCACCGACGAGGAGCGCGAGAAGGAAGCGAAAGACCATCTGCCGCTGCTGCGCTCGATTGTGGTGCGCGCGCTTTCGAACCACACGATGGCGGAAGCCTCGTCGATGTCGGTCGAGCAGTACGCCGCCCAGCTGAACAAGACTTTCGATGCCAATTATGCTGCCGAGGACCGCGAGAAGCCCTTCGACGAAGTCATGATCGGCAAGCTGATCGTTGAATAAATCCGGGGACCACGTGGCCTATTTTGCCGATTACGCCGACAGCGCCAGCGCCAGCGAGTACACGCAGGCTGCGGCCGCCGCCAGCATGAGCCCGCGCGAGGAGCAGCGTCACCTGGTGGCCTATGCGCCGCTGGTGAAGCGCATCGTGCGCCAGCTGAACTCGCAGCAGTCGGGCGCGATGTCGCGCGAAGACATGGAACAGATCGGGCTGATGGGCTTGCTCGAGGCGCTGCGCCGCTACGGCGAGCCCGACACCGGCTTCGGCAGCTTCGCCTCGCTGCGCATCCGCGGCGCCATCCTCGACGAGCTGCGCCGCCAGGACTGGCGTCCGCGCGGCGTGCGCCAGGATGCGCACCGCCTGCGCGACAGCATCCGCGCCCTGACCCGTTCGCTGGGCCGCGAGCCGACGCCGCAGGAAGCGGCCGATGCACTCGGGATCAGCCAGGAAGACTATTACCAGCACCTGCTCGACGACAGCGCCGAAGAGATGCTGAGCTTCGACGAAGTGCTGCAGGAAGCGACCGAGCAGGCGCACAGCGCGCCCGGCCCGGAAGAATCGCTGATGGTGCGCCGCAGCCTCGAGCAGGCGCTCGGCGCCCTGAACGAGCGCGAGCAGCGCGTCATCCAGATGATCTATGAGTTCGAGCTCAGCTACAAGGAAATCGCCGCCGTGCTCGACTTGTCGGACGCCCGCGTCTGCCAGCTCAACAAGAGCGCGCTGACCAAGATGAAGGCGGCCCTCGGGACGCGCTAACAAAAGAGAACAAATGTACCTCCTCCAGAAAGGCCTGTCATGCAGCAACTCCTAGGTATTTTCATCGTGCTCGGCTGCGTGTTCGGCGGCTTCGCGCTGATGGGCGGCACGGTCACTGCGATCTGGCATCCGGTCGAGATCCTGATCATCGTCGGCGCCGCCTTCGGTGCGCTGGTGATCGGCAACGAAAAGCACGTGCTGACCGAGATGCTGCACCAGCTCAAGAAGATCGCCTCGCGCACCAAGCACGACTCGGAATTCCAGCGCCAGCTGCTGCTCTTGATGTACGAACTGCTGCAACTGGCCGCCGGCGGCCTGAAGGCGCTCGACGCCCACGTCGAGGCACCGAGGGACAGCGCCATCTTCCAGCGCTACCCGCGCATCCTGGACGAGCCGAAGCTGCTGGCTTTCATCGTCGACAATTTCCGCCTGATGGCGATGGGCAAGATCAACGCGCACGAACTGGAAGGCGTGCTCGAGCAGGAACTGGAAGCCATCCACGAGGAACTCACCCAGCCGTCGAAGTCGCTGCACAAGATCGCCGAAGGCATGCCGGGTTTCGGCATCCTGGCGGCCGTGCTGGGCATCGTGATGGCGATGTATTCGGTCTCGGGCGGCGCGGATTCGGGCCTGATCGCCGAGAAGGTTGGCGCGGCGATGGTCGGTACCTTCATCGGTATCTTCTTCTGCTACGGCCTGCTCGACCCGATCTCGAACATGATGAAACAGCTGGTCAATGGCGAGGCGTCGACGATGGAGACCGTGAAGGTCGTGCTGTGCACCCACGTGGCCGGGAAACCCGCGCTGCTGGCGATCGACGCCGGCCGCCGCCTGATCCAGTTGAACACCAAGCCGAGCTTCGCCCAGCTGGAACAGTGGATCAACGCCATGGGAGGCGAGGACGAGTCGCAGAACAAGCGCCGCCGCAACAGCGACCGGATGACGGGGTAAAGCGTGTCCAAGCTGAACGACAAGCACCACGGCGAAACCATCGTCAAGCGCGGCGGCGGCAAGCACGACCACGACGAGCACGGCGGCGCCTGGAAAGTCGCCTTCGCCGACTTTTGCCTGGCCCTGCTGTCGCTGTTCCTGGTGCTGTGGCTGATGGCCGCGCGCGAGAAGGAAGCGGTCCAGGCCATGATGCGCGACGCCGCTGCCGGCCAGCTCGAAGGCCCGGGCAAGCGCCCGGAAATCTCCAGCAATCCGAGCGGCAGCCTGATCGAGCGTTTCCCGACCATGCATGACGGTTCCGGTCCGGGCAAGGAAGCGGGCGAGGCTGGCGCAGACGGCGCCGCGCGCGTATCCTACGATTCGCCAAGCGACCTGAAGGCGCTGTCGAAGAAGCTGGAAAAGATGAGCGAGGAAGCTGGCCTGGCCTCGAACCTGGAAACGACCGTGACGCCCTTCGGCCTGCGCGTGATGCTGCACGACACCGACAAGCAAGGCATGTTCATGCGCGGCAGCGCCCTGCCGACCGGGCGCTTCGCGCGCCTGCTGCAGCAAATGGGGCCGCTGTTCGCACAGATGGAAAACCAGATGCTGGTCGTCGGCCATACCGACTCGGTGCAGTACATGTTCGCCCAGAAGACGGGCATGTCGAACTGGACCCTGTCCACCAACCGCGCGATGGCCGCGCGCGCCCAGCTGCTCACCGGCGGCATGCGCCCCGACAGCGTGCTGCAGGTGGTCGGCATGGCCGACCGGGCGCCGCTCGACAGCGAACACACCGACGCGGACGTGAACCGCCGCATCGAACTGATGATCCTGACGCGCAAGCAATCGCGCACCGTGGCAGGCATGTTTGGCGCGCCCGGCGCGACCGAAGAGCTGGTCGACGGCGTGTCGGTCAGCGCGCCTGGCAAGGACGCGAACGAACGCGACGCGGCCACGCTGCGCGGCCAATTGGCGAAGTAACCATGACGATTCAATCGAAAAACCGAGGTACCCGCATGAAAATCACTGGAAACGGCGCATCCATCATGACGCCCGCAGTCGGCGCCACCGCCCCCGTGGCGGCACCTGCCGAAGCGGCACCGAGCACCCCGAGCGCGGCAACGGGCAGCGCTTCCCCGCTGCAGTCGAGCGTGCTGCAGCCGGCCACCGAGGCCCTGCGCAGCATGCCCGAATTCGACGCCGCCCGCGTGGCCGAACTGCGCGACGCGCTGGCCAAGGGCGAGCTGCCCTTCGACGCGAAGCGCCTGGCCGGCATGATCCAGCGCTTCCACGGAGGCCGTTGATGACGGCTGCAACCCCGGCAGCGCCGCGCCTGACGCGCCAGGGAGCGGTCGCCGCTCTCGTCGCCGGCGTCGCACAGGATCTGCACGCCGCGGCGGAGATCCACGCCCTGCTCGAGCGCCAGTTCCAGGCCGCCCTGCGCCATCGCGGTGCCGAGCTGGCCCAGCTGGCCGAGGAACTCACGCCGGCGCTGGACGCGATGGATGCGCGCCGCCGCCAGCGCGTGGCGCTGGTGCGCGCCCTGCACGGTCCTGACGCCACGATGGCGACCTTCATCGCCACCCAGCCCGAACCCGGCCGTGCCACGCTGGCGGCGAATTGGGGCGAGCTGGAACGGCTGGTGGTCGCCTGCAAGGGCGCGACCACGCGCAACGGCAACCTGCTGGCCGAGCAATTCACCACCATGCAGCGCGTGCTGCACGGCGGAGACGGTACCTATGCGCCACGCTGAGTTTTCGACAACGCCGCTGTCGGCCACGTTGCCCACCACGTCCACCCGCCCGACGGCGGCCATCGGCGGCGGCAGCGGATTCGCCAGCACTTTCAGTGCCCTGCAGGGCGAGGTGGCGGAATTCATCCAGAACGGCGGCGGCGCCTCGGCACCCGCCCCTGCGCCGGGTTTGACCGCCGAAGGCAGCCTCTGGCGTGCCCGCAGCGAGGCTTCCGTGCTGGCCGCGCCGGAAACCGAGGGCGACGGCGCCGCCAGCGGCGACCAGCAGGCTTTCCTCGACAGCATCGCGCCCTGGCCCGGGAAGCCGCCGGCAAGCTCGGCGTTGCACCGGAACTGGTGCAGGCCCATGCCGCGCTCGAATCGGGCTGGGGCCAGCGCCCGATCCGCAACGCCGACGGCGCCACCAGCCACAACCTGTTCGGCATCAAGGCCGGCAGCAAGTGGGAGGGCGCGGTCAGCGAGACCGCGACCACCGAGTATGTCGGCGGCGCGGCGATCAAGACAAGTGCACGCTTCAAGGCCTATCCGGACGCGGCCAGCGCCTTCCGCGACTACACGAAGATGCTGCTCGATAACCCGCGTTATCGTGGCGCGATCGGCACCGGCAACGATGCCCACGCCTTTGCCCAGGGCCTGGCCAAGGGCGGCTATGCCACCGATCCCGCCTACGCCACGAAGCTGGCGCGCCTGGCGGACAAGTTGCAGGGGATCGGCGGCTGATCGTTACAAGCGCATCGTTACTGGCTGGTGCGCGGCATGTCGACCGGTTCCACCGTTCCCGGCGCGCTGACCCGCATGCGCAGCGTCTGCCCGCTCGAATTGTTACGTACCCGCACGACCGCCCCGCGCGCACCCGCATCGAGTGCTTCGCCGGCCGTGCTGACCTCGATGCCTTCGATGCGCGCAATCATCACCACGGCATCGCCACGCTTGACCAGGACGGGTGCCGTGAGCGAATTGTTACGTAGAACGTCGCCCGCGCGCAACATTCTGCGGCTGGTTTGTCCTACTGCGTCACTTGGGTTCACCACAGGATCGGGAATGCTGGTAATCTCACGTTGCCCTACGGTAACATGCGTTTCAGTGAGCACTTCGTTGGCGGCAACCGGCACCGCGGTCAGGACGACCGACGCGAAAACGCGGGCCCGGACGATGTATTCCTGGCGCGCGGCGCCGGCCTGGGGGCAGCGCACACCGAAGCGCATGCGGATGGCCTGGCGGGTATCGATGGTATCGACCTCGACCGGCCCGGAACAGGCAGGTGCCACCCGCGGCGGCACGACGGTCAGCTCGAAACGGGCGTCGGCAAGGCCGGAAGCAGCGGTCTGCTTCTCGAGCTCGGCGCGGGCAGCCTCTTCGACCTGGCTGGCGATGCTCGGCGCGGCGGACGGCGCAGCGAACGCAGGCAAGGACACCGGCAACAAGGCCGACAACAACGCGACTGAGCGGACAGTACGAAAAATCATTGCAGCAACCTTGGCAATCGACGATTTACCCATTCTAACGAAACACACCGCAGCACAGCGACGGAGGATCGAACATGACGATTAATTTTAAGGAAGCCCTCGGAGTCCACGCGGACGCGCTGCATGTGCGCGCCGAACGGACCCGCGTGCTGGCCGCGAACATCGCCAACGAGAACACGCCAGGCTACACGGCGCGCGACCTTGACTTCGGCGCCGCCCTGCAACAGCGCATCGACGAGGAAGCCGGCGAAGCGACGCTGTCGACCGACGCCGAGGCCCTGTACCGCGTGCCCTTCCACCCCAGCGCCGATGGCAACACCGTCGAAATCGGCGTCGAACAGGCCGCGTTTTCGCAGAACGCATCCGACTTCCAGACCAGCCTTACCTTCATCAACATGAAGCTGCGCGGGCTGCAAAAAGCAATCAGTGGCCAAGGCTAAACAAGCGGACATCGACATATGAGCTTCAAGGATATCTCCAACATTGCCGGTTCCGCGATGGCCGCCCAGTCGGTGCGCCTGAACACGATCGCCTCGAACCTGGCCAACGCCGACACCGCCGCGCCTTCCGAGGCCGAAGCCTACCGCGCCCGCAAACCCGTCTTCGCCGCCGTCATGGAAAACGATGCGGGCGGCCGCGTGCAGGTGCTCGACGTCGTGCAGAGCGCCGACCCGGTGCGCAAGGTCTACGAGCCGGGCAACCCGCTGGCCGACACCGAAGGCATGGTCGTCTATTCGAACGTGAACTCGGTCGCCGAAATGGCCGACATGATGTCCGCCTCGCGCGCCTTCGAGACCAATGTCGAGGTGCTGGGCCGGATCAAATCGATGCAGCAGTCGCTGCTGAAACTGGGCGAAGGCTGAGCTCAAGAGGATGACAATGCTGACCAATAACGCCATCGCAGGCGCGAACAACACCGCCGCCACCGGCTTTGATCCCGTCTCGGCCAGCGCCGACGTCTCCGCCAACAAGGACATGTTCACCAAGCTGCTCGTCGCCCAGATCCGCAACCAGGATCCGCTGGCCCCGTCCGACCCGAGCCAGTTCGTCAACCAGCTCTCGCAGCTGTCCCAGACCGAGGCCCTGCAAAGCCTGTCGAAGACCACCAGCGCCAGCGCCAGCGTCCTGCAAAGCATGCAGGTGCTGGCCATGGGCGGCCAGGTCGGATCGCAAGTCACCGTCGCCACCGACCGTGTGCGCGTCGACGGCAAGGCGATCAGCGCCAGCATCAATTTGCCGTCCGCCGGCGCGACCAATGTCGTGCTGACCGGCGCCGATGGCCAGAATCATTCGGTGTCGCTGCCCTTCCATGCGGCCGGCACCCGGGTTTCACGATCGATCCGGGCGCGCTGGGACTGGCGCCGGGCAGCTATGCGATCGCGGCCCGGACCACCGAGGGCGCGGCTGTCGGTGTGGAAGTCGCCGGCACTGTGAGCAGCGTGCGCCTGTCGGGCAGCGGTTCCGTCGTATTGCAGGTGGAAGGTGTCGGCGCAGTCGACCCGGCCGCCATCACTGGTTTCAACGGCAAGGCCGCCGAGCTGGCCTCCAACTAATTCAAGGATAGACAGTCATGAGTTTCAATATCGCCCTCTCCGGTATCCAGGCCATCAACGAGCAGCTGGAAGCCGTTTCGAACAACATCGCCAACTCGAGCACCTACGGCTTCAAGAGCAGCCGCGCCAACTTCGCCGCCATGTATGCGGGCGAGCAGGCAACGGGCGTCTCGGTCGGCTCGCTGACCCAGAACATCGAACTGAACGGCTCGGTCGAATCGACCGGCCGCTCGCTCGACGCCGCCATCGACGGCCGCGGCTTCTTCGTCAGCCGCGACACCACCGGCGCCGTCTCGTACAGCCGCGTCGGCATCTTCGCCGCCGACAATGCCGGCAACCTGGTCGACGCCGCCGGCCGCAAGGTGCAGGGTTATGGCCCGACCGTGAACGGCACCCTCGGTACCATGGGCGACATCAAGATCCCGACCGGCCAGATCGCCGCCTCGGCATCGACCGGCGTGAATTTCGTCGGCAACCTGTCGGCCGACTGGAAAGCACCGACCACCACCACCTTCGACAGCACCGACCCGTCGAGCTACAACATGGTCAAGCAATCGGTCCTGTACGATTCGCTCGGCACCCAGCACACCGTGTCGCAGTACTTCGTCAAGCAGGCCGGCAGCAACCAGGTGGCCGTGCACTACGGCTTCGACGGCGCGGCACCAGCGACTGCCGGCACCCTGAGCTTCGATGGCAAGGGCCAGCTGACCAGCGCCGCCAAGAGCGGCACCCTGACCCTGAACACGGCCAACGGCTCCGACCCGATCGCCTTCACGATCGACTACACCGGCACCACCCAGTTCGCCGGCGAAGCGACCACCACGACCAACAGCACCGACGGCTATGCCTCGGGCACCTATGTCGGCGTCGAGCTGGCTGGTGACGGTTCGGTCGTCGCCCGCTACAGCAACGAACAGAAGCAGACCGTCGGCACCATCGCCCTGGCCACCTTCGCCAACGAAGGCGCCCTGACCGCCACCAGCGAAACGAGCTGGCAGGCGAATGCCGCTTCGGGCCTGGCGCTGTACGGCACCCCGGGCGCAGGCCTGTCGGGCAAGTTGAATACCGGCGCACTGGAAGGCTCGAACGTCGACATCACCTCCGAACTCGTCGGCCTGATGACCTCGCAGCGCAACTACCAGGCGAACTCGAAAGTCATCACCACCGAAAACCAGATGATGCAGTCGCTGATGCAGGCACTGTAAGACCGGACCAGGACTGAACACGCATGGATAAACTGATCTTCACCGCCGTCTCCGGCGCCGAACACACGCTGCGTGCCCAGCAGGTCCACGCGAACAACCTGGCCAATATGGACACGGCCGGCTTTCGCGCGAACCTGGAACTGGTCTCGACCCAGTCGCTCGGCGGCTACGGCTACGATGACGTGCACATGGCGAAAACGCAGGCCGACGCCATCTCGGCCAAGCCGGGCACGATCCGTGAAACCGGCCGTCCGCTCGACGTGGCGATCAATGGCAACGGCTACTTCGCGGTCGAATTCGGCGGCCAGGAAGCCTATACGCGCGCCGGCACCATCGACATCGATGCCAACGGCGCGCTGTCGGTGGCGGGCCGCCCGCTGCTCGGCGACGGCGGCCCGATCGTGCTGCCGCCCCACTCCGCCGTGGAGATCGGTACCGACGGTACGATTTCCGTGATGGGCGAAGGCGCAACCACGATGCAGGTGATCGACAAGCTGCGCCTGGTAACGGCCGAAGGCCCGGAACTGACCAAGAACGAGGCCGGCCTGATCGTCTCGCGGAGTGGCGATCAATTGCAGGGTGACCCGAACATCACCGTGCGCTCGCGCGCCCTGGAAGGCAGCAACGTCTCGGCCATCGAAGAGATGGTGGCGACGATGGCGCTGAACCGCAGTTTCGAAATGCAGATGAAGCTGTTCCAGGCCAGTGACAAGATGAACGAGGTAGGTAACCGTCTAATCGGCGCTTAAAAGCCCTGCCCTCCGCGGCATCATAGCGTTTGGAAATACAAGGAGAAGTTCATGAATCCAGCAATGTGGATCAGCAAGACCGGCGTGCAGGCGCAAGACGCCAAGCTGCAGGCGATCGCCAACAACCTGGCCAACGTCAACACCGTCGGCTTCAAGCGCGACCGCGTCGTCTTCGAAGACCTGCACTACCAGGTCGATACGCAACCGGGTGCGCAGAGTGCCGACAACACGGTCTCGAACGGCGTCCAGCTCGGTAACGGCACGCGCCTGGTCGGCACCCAGAAGGTGTTCACCAACGGCAGCCTGCAAACGACCAGCCAGCAGCTCGACGTCGCCATTTCCGGCAACGGCTTCCTGCAGGTGCGCCGCCCGAACGGCGATGCCGCCTTCACCCGCGCCGGCCAGCTGCAGCTCGACGCCAACGGTACCCTGGTCAATGCCCGGGGCCTGCCGCTGGTGCCGCAGATCACCGTCCCGAACAACGCCACCGCGATCACCATTGCCGAAAACGGCACCGTCTCGGCCACGATTCCCGGCCAGGCCGCACCGACTGAACTCGGCGCGCTGACGCTCACCGGCTTCGTCAACCCGACCGGCCTGCTGGCTCTCGGCGAAAACCTGTTCTCGGAAACGGCCGCCAGCGGCGCGCCAACCGAAGGCCGTCCGGGCGATGGCGCCCTCGGCAAACTGAAACAGGGTGCGCTCGAAGGCTCGAACGTGCAGGTCGTCGAAGAAATGGTCGACATGATCGCTGCCCAGCGTACCTACGAGATGAATACCAAGGTGCTGTCCGCCGCCGACAACATGCTGCAGTACCTGGCACAGGCGGCGCGCTGATGAAGGGTGCGAGCATCGCGGCAACCGTCCTTGCCCTTCTGCTTGCCGGTTGTGCGTCGACCGCGCCGAAAGTGGCGGCAGTCGACGAAGCACCGGTGCCGGTCGCACCAACCGCTTCGCGTGGCGTATCCGGCGGCGTGTTCAGCAGCGACGCGCTGTCGCTGACCTCGGATGCGCGTGCCTACCGCGTCGGCGACGTCGTCACCGTGATCCTGCAGGAGACCACCCAGGCCAGCAAGCGCGCCGGGACCAGCTTCAGCAAGGGCTCCTCGGTCGGCGTGACGCCGCTGGGCGTGCTGGGCAAGACCTTCGGCAAGACCGGGGTCGACATCTCGGCTGATCGCAGCTTCTCGGGCGACTCGACCAGCACCCAGCAGAACGCCCTGTCCGGCGCCCTGACCGTGATCGTGCAGGAAGTGCTGCCCAACGGCCTGTTGCGCGTGGCCGGCGAAAAGAACATGACCCTGAACCAGGGCGAGGAATTCGTCCGCCTGAAGGGCTATGTGCGCGCCGCCGATGTCGATGCCGAGAACCAGGTGTCGTCGCTGCGCGTGGCCAATGCCCGCATCGCGTATTCGGCGAAAGGCGTGCTGGCCGATGCCAACTCCGCCGGATGGTTGACCCGCTTCTTCACGGGTCCCTTGATGCCGTTTTAACCCAGGAATGACATGATTCAGTTTCGCCGTCTTGCCCTCCTCAGCCGTATCATGTTCGCCGCCGCGCTCGCCCTGAGCGCGGCCGTGCCCGCGCAGGCCGCCCAGGCGCTGCGCAATCTGGTCAGTATCGAGGGCGTGCGCGAGAATCCCCTGGTCGGCTATGGCCTCGTCGTCGGCCTGAATGGCTCGGGCGACTCGACCCAGGTGAAGTTCGCCAGCCAGTCGGTGCTGAACATGCTCAAGCAATTCGGCGTCAAGCTGCCGGAAGGGCAAGACGCGAAGAACAAGAACGTCGCGGCCGTCATGGTCTCGGCCGTGTTCCCGCCGGGCTACCGCCGCGGCCAGGCGATCGACATCACGGTGTCCTCGCTGGGCGACGCGAAAAGCCTGCGCGGCGGCACCCTGCTGCTGACGCAACTGCGCGCGGCCGACAACGAAGTCTATGCGCTGGCCCCGGGCAACCTGGTCGTCGGCGGCCTGTCGGCCTCCGGCAAGAGCGGCTCCTCGGTGACGGTGAACACCCCGACCACCGGCCGCGTCCCGAACGGCGCCATGATCGAACGCGAAATCGCCACCGATTTCGCCACCCGCCCGCAAGTGCTGCTGCGCCTGCGCCACCCGCATTTCGAAACGGCCACCAACGTCGTCGAAGCGATCAACCGAAAGTTTGGCCAGGTCGCCACCACCGCCGACGGTACCAGCGTCGAGGTCGTGGCACCAAGCGACCCGACCGCGCGCGTGGCATTCGTGGCCAAGCTGTCGAACCTGTCGGTGGAATCGGGCGTGGAAGTGCCGAAGGTCGTGTTCAACTCGCGCACCGGCACCGTCGTCATCGCCGACGGCCTGCGCGTGAAGTCGGCCGCCGTCACCCATGGTTCGCTGAAAGTCGTGATTTCCGAAAGCGCGAAGGTCAGCCAGCCGGGCCCGTTCTCGCGCGGCCAGACCGCGGTCACGCCGCAGTCGCAGGTGTCGGTGGACCAGGGTTCGGGCCAGATGTTCAAGTGGCCACCGGGCGCGAAGCTGCAGACCATCATCGACGTGGTCAACAGCCTCGGCGCTTCGCCGGACGACATCATGGCCATCCTGCAGGCACTCGACCAGGCCGGCGCCATCGAAGGCGAACTGGTGGTGATCTGATGCAGTTTGAAAACAAGCTCAATCCGCAGCTGCCGCGCGCCGGCGTGCTCAACACCGAGGCCGTCGCCCCGGCCGCCGAGGGCGCGCCCGATCCGGTCTACCTGGCGAAAGCCACCAAGGCCGCGGTCGAATTCGAAAGCTTCTTCATTTCGCAGATGCTCAAGGACATGCGCGCGACCACGCGCGAAATGGCCGACGAGGACAGCGTCTTCAAGGACCGCGTCAACCAGGACATGCAGGACATGGCCGATGGCATCCTCTCGAAGCAGATGGCCGGCCAGCGCGCCTTCGGCGTGGCCGATGCCATCCTGCGCCAGCTCGTGCCGAAAACAAATACCCCCGGCAACACTTAATAATCTGAAGCAGTCGGTCGCCTATTTACAGGTAGACCCCTGATTCTCCAGAAAGACCTCCGCCATGACCATCATGAACAACGCGCTGTCGGGCGCGCTGGCTTCGCAGCTGGCGCTGTCGGCAACGAGCCAGAACATCGCCAACCTGCAGACCAAGGGCTACACCCGCCAGGCGGCGATGCTGTCGGCCGTGGGTGCCGATGCCAGCGGCAAGGCCGTGGGCAATGGTGTGCAGGTCAGCTCGCTGATCCGTTTTTCCGATGGTTATAAAAGCCAGCAGATGTGGCGCGCGAATGCCGAGACCGGCCAGTTTTCGCAGACCCAGCCTTACCTGACCCAGCTCGAGCGCGTGATGGGCGACGATAGCGCCAGCCTGTCGGTGGCGGTCGACGGTTTCTTCGCCTCGCTCAACGCGGTTGCCGGCGACAACGCCACCTCGACCCCGCTGCGCCAGCAGGTGCTTACCTCCTCGAGCCTGCTGGCCCAGCGCTTCAATAGCCTGAACAACGTCTTCAACGCCCAGCTGCAATCGGTCAGCCAGCAGCGCAGCGCCATCGTCGACTCGGCCAATGCCAACATCGACAAGATCGCCGCGCTGAACACGCGCATCTCGCAAGCGAACGCCGTCGGCGCGCCGACCTCGAGCCTGATCGACGCGCGCGACCTGGCAATCGACGAACTGGCTGGCCAGGTGGCGCTGGAAGTGTCCGAGCAGCCGGGCGGCGTGCGCGACATCTCGCTGAAAACCGGCCAGGCGCTGGTGATCGGCAGCGTCGCCGGCAAGCTGCACGCCACCGGCGGCATCGTCGACCAGGGCTTCACGCTGGAGTTCGCCTCGACCACCTTCGCGCTCGACGCCACCCGCTTGGGCGGCCAGCTGGGCGGCCTGACCGTCTACGAAAAGGACACCCTGCGGCCGATGCAGCAAGGCGTGGCCGACGTCGCGCGCCAGCTGGCCGAGAAGGTCAACACCCAAATGGCGGCCGGCTTTGCCATGGACGGCACGCCGGGCAAACCCCTGTTCGTGTTCACGCCTGGCACCACCAACATGCTGCAAGTGACCGCCGGCCTCGAGCCCACAGGCCTCGCGTTTTCGAGCGACGGTACCGAAGGCGACACCGGCAACCTGCAGAAACTGGTGCAGATCAACAGCCAGACGATCAACGTGACGGGCCTCGGCACCGTGCTGCTCTCCGACGCGGACACCCAATTGGTCGGCAAGCTGGGCGTGCTCAGCCAGCAGAACCAGGCCGACCTCGTGACTGCCCAGACCATGCGTACCCACGCGGTGGACGACTGGCAGACCACGAGCGGCGTCAACCAGGACGAAGAGGCCGTCAACCTCGTCGAATACCAGAACATGTACCAGGCCAACATGAAAGTCATGTCGGTCGCTAACGCCCTGTTCGACGCCACGCTGGCGATGATGGGTTAAGGAAGCATCATGCGCATCGCCACCGCCCAGTACCAGTCGAACATGAACAAATCGCTCCAGCTGAACCAGGAGCGCATCAGCAAGCTGACCGAACAGATGGCCACGGGCAAGCGCATCCTCGTGCCCTCGGACGATCCGGTCGACAGCGTCCGCCTGTCGCGCCTGCAGCGCGAGGAAGCGGCCATCGGCCAGTACCGCGACAACATCGCCTCGATCAAGATTCGCCTGACCAAGACCGAAGGCTACCTCGGCAACATGGTCAACGACATCACTTCCGGCCGCGACCAGATCGTCTGGGCGCTCGACGGCGGCAATACGCCGGACGACCTGAAAGCGATGATCAATCCGCTCGAAGCGCTGCGCGACAGCCTGTACTACAGCGCGAATACCGTCGACCAGGAAGGCCGCTACGTGTTTTCGGGCACGATGACCTCGACCCCGGCCATGGTCTACGATGCCAGCGCCGCGCCCGGCGCGCGTTACACCTTTGGCGGCAATACGAACGAACAGCGCGTGGTCGTCGGCAACGGCCTGACCCAGGCGGCCAACGATAACCTGAAGGGCATCGAACAGCTGCTCAACCGCATGGATGCGACGATCGCCTCGCTCGGCAGCGGCAACCTGGACGTCAATGACCCGGCCACCCGCGCGACACTCCAGGCCAACCTCGACGGCTTCGACGACGCGCTCGACCTGGTTTCCGGTAAAATCGCAGTCCTCGGCGGCAAGCAGAACATCCTCGACACCCTGGCGGCCAACCACAGCAACGTCAGCCTGTCGAACCAGATGGCGATTACCGACATCGGCCAACTGGACATGGGCGTGGCTGCCACCGAACTCAACGGCTACTCGACCGCCCTGCAGTCGACCTACAAGGCCTATGGCCGGATCGGATCGCTGTCCCTGTTCTCTGCCCTGTAATCGATGGAAACTTCGCTTCGTCCCACCGTCACCAGCCCGGCGCTCAATAGCGCCACGACGACCGGCAGCCGCATCGGAACCCAAGCCGCGCCGGCGCCTGTTCCTGCCCAGCCGGTCCCTGACGCCACCGAAACCGCGGCCCTCCAGGCGGCCGAACGCCTGGTCGCGCATGCCCCCGCACGCCGCAGCCAGCCCCATTTCGATACCCGCCTGCAGGGCGACGTCGCCAGTGCCCAGCAAGCCCGCGACTACCTCGATCGCGTCGCCAGCCAGCTCGAATCGGTCAAGGCGGCCCTGAGCGCCAGGATCGCCGGCATGAAGAGCGGCGCGCGCGACCTCGAAGCACGCGCACGCCAGCTCAGCGCGACGCTCGCCGCCCGCGCCAGCCAGGCCGGCGGCTCGGTCGACGCGGCGCTCGACTTTTCGATCGGCGCACCGGCACAGCAGCGTTTCCGCATCGGCGGCCTGGACGCGGCCAGCCTGCAGGCGGCCGCGCCCCTGTCGCTGTCGTTCTCGATCGGCGGCGCCGGCGGCCCGCAACTGTCGGCCAGCTTCGAGCCCGAGATGAGCGCCGAACAGATCGCTGCGCGCCTGGACCGCACGCTGGCACCGCTGAACGTGCGCGCAGGCCTGGGCCGCGATGGCCGTATCGAATTTTCCACCGCCGAAGCAAACTGGCCGGCCGTGCGCGACAGCATCGCCATTTCCGGACGCGACCGTGTCGGCACGGAAGCCGTCGCGCCTGACCTGCAGTTGCAGGATCTGAACAAGGGCAATGCCGAGGCTCTGCGCCAGAACCTGCGCGACGTGGTGCAGGCGCTCGAACGGGTGCGCCGCTCGCAAGCCGCCGCCAGCGCCGCCCTCAGCGCAGCCAGCCTGCGCGCCGTCGAGCCGGAGATCAGTCCGGAGGCCCTGGCCATCACGGCCCAGGATTTCGCCGCGACGGCCGCCAGCCACGATTACGAGTCGCTGCTGGCGATTACCTCGGCCCTGGTGGGCGTGAGCCGCGAGCGGGTGCTGGCCTTGCTGGGGATGCGTTAGCGGTCCCCACCCCGTCGCCGCTGTTCTGGCGGTGAGACCGCGTGGGCGGAGCCCACCCTACGGGAACATCGGCGCACGCTTTGCTACCGAAGTCCCGCCTATGGAAATACCACGCACCGTAGGGTGGGCGTCGCCCCCGACATTTACATGGTTCCTGTGGGAGCTCCCGGCCGCTCCCCGATCTGCTGGCGCCACATCGCGTAATACAAGCCCCTCCCCTCCAGCAGCGCCGCGTGCGACCCGCTCTCGACGATCTGCCCCTTCTCCAGAACGTAGATCGTGTCCGCATGCATCACCGTCGACAGGCGGTGCGCGATCAGGATCGTCACCTGCGCCGCCCGCCGCGATATCTCCCTCACCGTGTTCGTGATCTGCTCCTCGGTAATCGAATCGAGCGCCGAGGTCGCTTCGTCGAAAATCAGCAGCGCCGGCTGCCGCACCAGCGCCCGTGCGATCGACAGCCGCTGCTTTTCCCCGCCCGACAGCTTCATGCCGCGCTCGCCTATCACGGTATCGAGCCCCTCGGGCGAACGCTCCAGCAGGTAAGCGCAGGCAGCCTGGCGCATCGCCGCCACGATCTCCCCGTCGCTGGCCTCGGGCTGTACAAAGCGGATGTTGTCGCGGATGGTGCCCGCAAACAGATAGGTTTCCTGGGTAACAAAGCCGATCTGGCGACGCACGCGGTTGAAACGCAGGTCAGTCGTCGGTACGCCGTTGTACGAAACCTGCCCGCCGTTTGGCGTGTACAGGCCGACCAGCAGCTTGACCAGCGTCGACTTGCCTGAGCCCGAGGGCCCGACAAAGGCAATCGTCTGGCCGAGCTTTGCCTCGAAAGACACGCCCTGCAGCGCGTCCTCAGGCGCCCCCTTGTGGCGAAAGCGCACGTCCGCGAAGCGCAGTTCGGTGAGCGGCCCGATCTCCACCGGGTCGGGCGGGCGCCGCTCGACCGGCTTGTCCATCAGCGTCTTGAGGTTCAGCAGCGAGGCCTCGGCTTCGCGGTGCGCCAGGATGATGTTGCCCAGCTCCTGCAGCGGCGCGAAGATCGACACGGAGATGAACTGCATCGCGATCAGCTCTCCGGTGGACAGCACGTCGCGAAAAATCAGCCACAGGAGCGCAAACAGGATCGCGAGCTTCAACAGCGACAGCGTCGAGCCCTGCAGGAAGGACAGCAGCCGCACCCGCTTCACCTTTTCCATCTCGAGCGCGAAGATGGCGTCGGTCTGGCTGCGCAGGCGGCGGATTTCGGGAAAAGTCAGGCCCAGGCTTTTAATGAGCTCGATATTGCGCAAGGACTCGCTGATGAAGCCGGAATTGCGGTTCGTTTCGCGCACGATCGAGCGCTGCTGGGTCTTGATCTCGCGGCTGAGCAGCCCCGTCAGCCCGCCCAGCACCAATACCCCGACCAGGAATACCGGTACCAGCAGCCAGTGCTTCGTCACCGCATACCAGGCGAGAAAACTCACCCCCACCAGCGCGGCAAACGCCGTGTTAATAAACGTGTTGATGAGGCGCTCGCTATCCGCCCTCACCTTCTGCAGCAGCGACAACATCTCGCCGCTGCGCAGGTCCTCGAACTCCTGGAAGCGCAGGCGCAGCAAATGCCGCAGGCCGTCGTTGAAGATGGCCACGCCCAGCTTTTGCACCACCAGGCGCGTCACGTATTCCTGCAAGGCCTTCGCCAGGCGCGACAGCACGGCCACCAGCACGGCCAGGCCGAGCAGGCGCATCACCGGCGCCATCAGATCGGCCTGGGCCGCGTGCGGCTTCGTTACATGATCGATGATGGTGCCGAAGATGATCGGGTCGACCAGGGCCAGCACCTGGGCCAGGCCGGCAAACAGCAGGGCCAGCAGGCCAAGGCGCCAGTGGGGTTTCAGGTAAGTCCAGAGGATACGCATGAGCCAATCTTAGCAAGCTCGGCCAGAACGGCGCACACGTCGTAGGGCGGGCACTCCGTGCCCACGCGGTTGTACTCATGCATACCGCTACGTCAAAATGCTGCTGGGGGTGCATGAACGCTCTACCGCGTGGGGCATTGAAGCCGAGGGCTTCAATGCGAAGCCCACCCTACAGTGCACCGCCGCTAACATAAAAAAACCGCTGCCCCGCATTCGCATGCGGTGACAGCGGCTTTTCAACACGCGGGACGTAACATCCCGCAGTGCATTACGCTTCGCGCGAAGCCTTCTTGCGCTCGTGCTCTTTCAGGTAACGCTTGCGCAGGCGGATCGACTTCGGCGTGATCTCGACCAGTTCGTCGTCCTCGATGAACTCGACGGCGTATTCCAGCGACATCTGGATCGGCGGCACCAGGCGCACGGCTTCGTCGGTACCCGACGAGCGCACGTTGGTCAGCTGCTTGCCCTTGATCGGGTTGACGACCAGGTCGTTGTCGCGCGAGTGGATGCCGATGATCATGCCTTCGTACACCGGGTCGTTGTGCGACACGAACATGCGGCCGCGGTCCTGCAGCTTCCAGATCGCGTAGGCAACGGCGGCGCCGTCATCCTGCGAGATCAGCACGCCGTTGCGACGGCCGGCCATTTCGCCACGGCTGTTGTCCACCGGTGCGTACTCGTGGAACACGTGGCTCATCAGGCCGGTGCCGCGGGTCAGGGTCATGAACTCGCCCTGGAAGCCGATCAGGCCACGGGCCGGGATCAGGTATTCGAGGCGCACGCGGCCCTTGCCGTCCGATTCCATGTTCTGCAGGTCGCCACGGCGGCGGCCCAGTTCTTCCATCACGCCGCCCTGGTTGACTTCCTCGACGTCGACGGTCAGGTTTTCGTACGGCTCATGGCGCACGCCATCGACCATCTTGTAGACCACGCGCGGACGCGACACGGCCAGCTCGAAGCCTTCGCGACGCATGTTTTCCAGCAAAATCGTCAGGTGCAGCTCGCCGCGGCCCGAGACTTCGAAGGTGGTGTCGTCGTCGGTCGGCGAGACACGCAGCGCGACGTTGGCTTTCAGTTCGCGCTCGAGGCGTTCGCGCAGCTGGCGGCTGGTGACGAACTTGCCTTCGCGGCCGGCCAGCGGCGAGTTGTTGACCATGAAGTTCATGGTCAGGGTCGGTTCGTCGACAGTCAGCATCGGCAGCGCTTCCGGGGTGTCCGGTGCGCAGATGGTCGAACCGATGCCGATTTCTTCGATACCGTTGATCAGGCAGATGTCGCCGGCGACGGCCGAGTCGACCAGCACGCGCTCCAGGCCCTTGAAGTTCAGCACCTGGTTGATGCGGCCCTTGATCGGGGTGCCGTCCGGGCCGTTCATGACGATGACGTCCTGGCCGGTCTTGACGGTACCGCGGTTGACGCGGCCAATGCCGATCTTGCCGACGTAGGACGAGTAGTCCAGCGAGGTGATCTGCATCTGCAGCGGGCCTTCCGGATTGTCGTCACGGACCGGCACGTGTTGCAGGATGGCGTCGAACAGCGGCTTCATGTCGCCGTCGCGCACGTCTTCGGTCAGGCCGGCGTAGCCGTTCAGGCCCGAGGCGTAGACGATCGGGAAGTCCAGCTGCTCGTCGTTGGCGCCGAGCTTGTCGAACAGTTCGAAGGTCTGGTTGATGGCCCAGTCGGCGCGCGCGCCCGGACGGTCGACCTTGTTGACGACGACGATGGGCTTCAGGCCCAGGGCCAGCGCCTTGCGGGTCACGAAACGGGTCTGCGGCATCGGGCCTTCCTGCGCATCGACCAGCAGCAGCACCGAGTCGACCATCGACAGCACGCGCTCGACCTCACCGCCGAAGTCGGCGTGGCCGGGGGTATCGACGATGTTGATGTGGGTGCCTTCGTACTCGACCGCGCAATTCTTCGACAGAATCGTAATGCCGCGTTCTTTTTCGAGGTCGTTCGAGTCCATCACGCGGGTATCCACCGCCTGGTTTTCACGGAAGGTTCCCGACTGACGGAGCAGCTGGTCGACCAGGGTGGTCTTGCCGTGGTCAACGTGGGCGATGATTGCAATATTACGAATTGCGCGTTTGGTATTTGACATGTATTTTCAGCGTGATTTGCGTGATGTGCGGATGAACTCGCGGATGTGTCCGATGCTGCCAATTTCGGAAACCGACTAGTATAGCAGGTTAATGCGCGCTTTTATGGAAAAGGCCCGCATTTTCAATGGCTTGCTGAGCTTCTAACGGTTTTGTGCCGGTTTCGGCGGTTTTTGACCAGGGTCTTCGGAACGTTTGCAGCAGGACGCAGGGTAGGGCCTGGGCGGCCCTACCCTACGAAGCGGCGATCAGCCGTTCCGGCGCCAGGATGGCATATTCCTGCAAGTTCGCCGTGCCCAGCAGTTTTCCGTCGGCGTACACGCGCACGCGGCCGAGCTCGGCAGGCACCTGTACTGCTTCCTTGCCCAGCGCCAGGCGCTGGCCGTTCAGGAAGCGCTTCGCCAGTTCCGGGCTCAGCTCCACCGACGGGAAGGTGGACAGCAAGGCGTCCACCGGTGCCAGCAGCGATAGCGGAGCGGCATGCGCCTGCAGCTCTTCCAGCGTGATCATGCGCTCCGTGGTCAGCGCGCCAACCTGGATGCGGCGCAGCGCGTTCAGGTGCGCACCGCAACCGAGGGCCGCGCCGATGTCTTCGCCCAGCACGCGCACATAGGTCCCCTTGCTGCAGGTAACGCGGATCTTCAGCATCGGCGCCGCGTAATCGATCAGCTCGAGGCCGTGGATGGTGACCGGCCGTGCTTCGCGTTCGAGCGTGATGCCTTCGCGGGCGTATTCGTAATAGGCCTTGCCGTCGCGCTTCAGGGCCGAGTACATCGGCGGCACCTGCAGGATGGGACCGCGAAAGCGTGCCAGCGCCGCCTCGATCTGCTCGACCGTCACCTCGACCTCGCGCGTCTCGATGGCTTCGCCTTCGGTGTCGCCCGTGTTCGTCATGATGCCGAGGTGGACCGTGGCCTCGTAGGTCTTGTCCGCTTCCAGCAGGTCTTGCGAGAACTTGGTCGCCTCGCCAAAGCACAGCGGCAACAGGCCGGTGGCAAACGGGTCCAGCGTGCCGGTATGCCCTGCCTTCTTCGCGTTCATCACGCGCTTGGCCTTGATGAGCGCATCGTTCGAGGACAGGCCCACCGGCTTGTCGAGCAGGAGCACGCCGTCGACGAGGTCGCGCGGCTTTCTGGGCGGGCGAGCGTTCACTCTGATTTCGCCTTGGCGGCTGCGTCCGTGTCGACGTTCTCCTTCGCGCTTCCGCCTGCGCCCGCTTCATCCGCCTCGAAATCGGCCGCGCGCACGGCGTTCGCCTGGTCGATCAGGGCCGACATCTGCAGGCCGCGCGAAGTGGAGGTGTCGTGCACGAAGTGCAGCTGGGGCAGCGTGTGGATGTGCAGGCGCTTGCCCAGCATGTTGCGCAGGTAGCCCGCCGCTTTCGACAAACCTTCGAGGGTCTGCTTGACCTCTTCCTTGCTGTCTTTGAGCAGGGTGAAGTAGATCTTGGCGTGCGCGTAGTCGGGCGTGAGCTGCACTTCGGTGAGCGTCACCATGCCGACGCGCGGATCCTTCAGTTCGAAGGCGATCAGTTCCGACAAGTCCTTCTGGATCTGGTCGGCCACGCGCAGGCCGCGCTGGGGAATGGTTTTGCTGTGTTTTGCCATGGTGATATGTAAGCTTTTTTTCTAACGATGGTACATCTATCGGGTGGTGGCCGGCGCCACGAACAGCCATTCGGTAAAGCGGAGGACCGTAGGGTGGGCGGGTTTCCCGCCCACGCGTTCAATCCGGGCGAGATCACAGGCACAGGTATGTGAACCGTTGTTTAAACGGTGCCAAGATCATCCGCGCAGACATGTCAGGCCTTGTGTGAACGCATAGGCGGGGAACCCGCCTACCCTACAAAAAAAACGCCATCGGCTGGGCTGGGCCCGGCAGATGGCGCTTTCTAGGCCGCGACGCGAATTACAGCGTACGCGCCACTTCGGTCACTTCGAACACTTCCAGCACGTCGCCGACCTGGATTTCGTTCATGTTCTTCAGCGACAGGCCGCACTCGAGACCGGCGCGCACTTCCTTCGCATCGTCCTTGAAGCGCTTGAGCGAGTCGATCTCGCCGGTCCAGATGACGATGTTGTTGCGCAGCAGGCGAACCGAGGACGAACGGCGAACGACGCCATCGGTGACCAGGCAGCCGGCAATCGCGCCGACTTTCGAGACCAGGATGACCTGGCGAATCTCGACCTGACCGGTGATGGTCTCGCGCTTCTCCGGTGCCAGCATGCCCGACAGTGCCGTGCGGATTTCGTCGATCGCATCGTAAATGATGCTGTAGTAACGAATATCCACGCCATTGGCTTCGGCCACCTTGCGCGCCTGGGCGTCGGCACGGGCGTTGAAGCCGATGATGACTGCCTTCGAGGCGGTTGCCAGGTTGACGTCCGACTCGGTGATGCCGCCGACCGCTGCATGGACGACCTGCACGCGCACTTCCGAGGTCGACAGCTTCTGCAACGAACCGACCAGTGCTTCCTGCGAACCCTGCACGTCCGTCTTGATGATCAAAGGCAGGTTCTTCACCTCGCCCTCGCCCATCTGGTCGAACATGTTTTCCAGCTTCGCCGCCTGCTGCTTGGCCAGTTTCACGTCGCGGAACTTACCTTGACGGAACAGACCGATTTCACGCGCCTTGCGCTCGTCGGCCATGACCATGACTTCTTCGCCGGCAGCCGGCACTTCGGTCAGGCCCTGGATCTCGACCGGGATCGATGGACCGGCGGTGGCAATCGCCTTGCCGTTTTCGTCGAGCATTGCACGAACGCGGCCATAAGCGGAACCAGCCAGCACCACGTCGCCGCGGCGCAGGGTACCCGATTGCACCAGGATCGTCGCGACCGGGCCACGGCCCTTGTCCAGGCGGGACTCGACGACCAGGCCACGGGCCGGGGCGCCGACCGGTGCTTTCAGTTCCAGCACTTCGGCCTGCAGCAGCACTTGCTCGAGCAGGTCGTCGATACCGGTACCGATCTTGGCCGACACCGGCACGAATGGCGAATCGCCACCGTATTCTTCCGGCACCACGCCTTCGGCGACCAGTTCCTGGGTCACGCGGTCGGTGTTCGCACCCGGCTTGTCGATCTTGTTGATCGCGACAACCAGCGGCACGCCAGCGGCTTTTGCGTGAGCAATTGCCTCTTTCGTTTGCGGCATCACGCCGTCGTCCGCCGCCACCACCAGAATGACGATGTCGGTTGCCTTGGCACCACGTGCACGCATGGCGGTGAACGCCTCGTGACCCGGGGTGTCGAGGAAGGTGATCATGCCGCGCGGGGTATCCACGTGGTATGCACCGATGTGCTGGGTAATGCCGCCGGCTTCGCCAGCTGCCACTTTCGCACGGCGGATGTAGTCCAGCAGCGAGGTCTTGCCGTGGTCGACGTGACCCATGACGGTGACCACCGGTGCGCGCGAGGTCGACTCGAACTCGGCGTGCTCGCCCTGGTCAGCCAGCAGCGCTTCCGGATCGTCCTCGGCGGCAGCGAAGGCTTTATGGCCCATCTCTTCCACCACGATCATCGCCGTTTCCTGGTCCAGCACCTGGTTGATGGTGCACATCTGGCCCAGCTTCATCAGCTGCTTGATGACTTCCGACGCTTTCACCGACATCTTGTGGGCGAGTTCGGCCACGGTGATCGTTTCGGGAACGTGGACGTCCTTGACGATCGCCTCGGTCGGCGCCTGGAAGTTGGTTTCGCGGTCGTCGTTCGAATGACGGCGGCCACCGCTGCGGCCACCGGCACGCCAGCCGTCGCGTCCGCTTGGCGCGCTCGGGGCGCCACGGCCCTGGCACCGCCCGGGGCGCCACGTTTCTTGGCGTCGTCCGACCAGGTCGAGGAGACATTCGCCGACTTGATCGACTTCTTGTCGCCCGGCTTCTTGTCGCCCGGCTTGGCGGCGGTACCGTCGGCCGGCTTCTTGTCGGCAGGCTTGTGCAGCGTGCCGGCAGGTGCGGCCGGCTTTGCGACCACGGGCGCAGGCACCGGTTCCGGTGCCTTGATCACGCGGCGTGGTTGCGCCATCATCAGCTTGATCTGGGCCACTTCGTCGGCCACGGCCTTGCGTGCACGCTCGGTGGCGGCAGCGCGTTCGGCGGCTTCCTTGGCAGCTTCTTCCGGGCTTTCGCCTTGGCTTCGTCGGCAGCGGCCTGCTTGGCCTGCTCGCCTGCGGCCGAACTGGCGGCGGCAGCGGCAGCGGCGTCGCGCTTGGCCACTTCCGCGGCGTCGCGCCTGGCCTGCTCTTCCGCAGCCTTGGCCTGCTCGGCACGCTCGGATTCGAGCTTGGCCAGGCGTTCCTGCTTTTCACGCAGGTCCGCTTCCTGGCGCGCGACGAGTTCGGCGTGACGGCGTGCCTCTTCCTCGCGGCGTGCCACTTCAGCGGCGTCGACGACCGGCGCCGCAGGGGCGGCCGGGGTGGTGACGACGTCGTCACGTTGTACGAAGGTACGCTTCTTGCGCACTTCGACCTGGATCGTGCGCGATTTGCCGCTTGCGTCAGCCTGCTTGATCTCGCTCGTTTCCTTGCGGGTGACCGTGATTTTCTTTTTCTCGGTCCCTTCGCCGGCACCGTGGGTACGGCGCAGGTGATTCAGCAGCTTGTCCTTATCATCCTTTGACAAGGGATCTGACGTCGAGCTTTTCTCGACGCCGGCAGAACGCAGCTGCGTCAGCAGCAAATCTGCAGGCATCTTCAGTTCGGTGGCAAATTGGGCTACGTTGTTACTCGCCATTCAGTCCTCTTTTCTATGTGTCGCGGAGATGATAAAGATTTGCAAATTATGCCTTTGCCGTTTCCACCAGGCTCCAGGCTTTCGCCTGCAGCGCCTTGGCGCGGTCATCATATTTACTGTCGACCAGCTTCATCTCATCGTCGGTCACATCATTAAATTCGTTCTTGATCAGTTCACGGGCACGGTCCGACGACAGGGCCAGGATGGCGCCGAATTCGTCGTAAGCGAGACCCGCGAATGCTTCCACCGTCTTGATGCCGGCCAGGCCAAGCTTGCCGGCCGTCGTACGGTCCATGCCTTCGAGGGTGACCAGTTCCTCTTCCATGCCTTCGAGGCCTTCTTCGGAAGCGATGGCTTCCGTTACCAGGGCGTCGCGGGCACGGGTGCGCAGTTCGTTGACGGTTTCTTCGTCGAACGATTCGATTTCCAGCATTTCGGAAATCGGGACGTACGCGATTTCTTCAAGGCTCGAGAAACCTTCCTCGACGAGGATGTCCGCCACTTCCTGGTCGACATCGAGCTTTTCCATGAACAGCGTACGGATTGCCGCCGTTTCCTGGGCCACCTTGTTGGCCGATTCCTCGGCCGTCATGATGTTGATCTTCCAGCCCGTCAGTTCCGAGGCCAGGCGCACGTTCTGGCCCGAACGGCCGATCGCAATGGCCAGGTTCTCTTCGTCGACGACGACGTCCATCGCATGCTTTTCTTCGTCGACCATGATCGACGAGACGTTTGCAGGCGCCAGCGCGCCGATGACGAACTGGGCCGGATCGTCCGACCACAGCACGATGTCGACGCGCTCGCCGCCGAGCTCGCCGGTCACGGCCTGCACGCGCGAACCGCGCATGCCGACGCAGGTACCGATCGGGTCGATGCGCTTGTCACCCGTGTACACGGCGATCTTGGCGCGCACGCCGGCATCACGGGCAGCCGATTTGATTTCCAGCAGGCCCTGCTCGATTTCCGGCACTTCCAGTTCGAACAGCTTCATGATGAATTCCGGCGCCGTACGCGACAGGATCACCTGCGGGCCGCGCATGTTGCGGTCGACGCGCAGGATGAAGGCACGGACGCGGTCGCCGATACGCAGGTTTTCCTTCGGGATCATCTGGTCGCGCGGCAGGCGTGCTTCGATCTTGCCCGACTCGACGATCGCATCGCCGCGTTCCATGCGCTTGATGGTGCCGGTGACGAGCGAATCGCCACGCTCGAGGAAATCCTGCAGGATCTGCTCGCGCTCGGCATCGCGCACGCGCTGCAGCACGACCTGTTTCGTGTCCTGGGCGAAGCGGCGGCCGAAGTCGACCGATTCCACCGGCTCTTCGATGTACTCATCGACTTCGATGTCGGAAATCTGTTCCTTGGCTTCGAAGTGCAGGATTTCCTGGTCAGGCAGCTGCAGGCCCGCCTCGTCCGGCACCACGTGCCAGCGGCGGAAGGTTTCGAATTCGCCGTTGTCGCGGTCAATGCTCACGCGGATGTCGACCTCGCCTTCATAGCGCTTTTTGGTGGCCTGGGCCAGGGCGAACTCGAGCGCCCCGAACACCACTTCCTTATCGACGTTTTTTTCGCGCGCGAGCGCATCAACCAGTAACAAAATTTCGCGACTCATGCTTTGCGACTCCTAAAATCCACCTGCGGCACCAAACGTGCCTTGTCCAATTCGGCCAGCGTAAATTCCAACAACGCCGGCCCATCTTTACTTTCAAATTCCAGCCCGATCTTGTCGCCTTCCGGCGCAACCAGGATGCCCGTATAGGTCTTCCGGTTCGCGCTGCCAGGCATGGCGACACGCAGCTTCACCGTGCATTCGTGGCCGGCGAAGCGCTCGAAATCGGCCAGGGTACGCACCGGGCGGTCGAGCCCGGGCGACGAAATTTCCAAACGTTCGTAATCGACGTTTTCCACCGTCAGCACGTGCGACAACTGGTGACTCACCTTTGCGCAGTCCTCGACCGTGATCGGCCCCTTTTCGTCCGCAACATCAGCCGGAAAATCGATAAACACGCGCAGGATCCCGCGCTCGCCTCGTTCGACATCGACGAGGTCGTAGCCAAGGCCACCGACTGTTCTGGCGATCAAATCAAACTGCTGCACGATACTTCTCCAGGGCTTTAAAACGTTTTACCAAAAAAAAAATGGGCATCTGCCCATCTTTTTGTATTCACAACCCAACCAGATGAAAGCACTTGCACCAAGACACACATTGGGAAGAACTTTGATTAGGCTGCAAATTATATCCTGTTCCGGGGCATGCTGCAATCGCCATACCATTATATAAACGCGCAAACAACAGGCGCGCACGATGGCATGGCGGCAACGGTGTGGCAGGTATGCGGGGAGCATGGTAGAGCCGGCAACACCCACTGAACTGGCCCGGAAACCGTAGGGTGGAGTCCCGACTCCACGCGGCATCACCCTTCGATCTGCGGAACCGTCATCAGCACGGACACGCACTGTGGCCAGGCAATCCCAAATGAGGCTGCTTCTCCGAACTTCAAGCAGCAAACGCGACAAACGTAGGGTGGGCATTCATGCCCACGCTGTCATCCATTCGAGCACCAGCGACGGTGCACGCCGGGTGACCGCGTGGGCACAGGTGCCCACCCTACGCGAAGCCAAGGCAGATGCTTAACCCCGACGTCCGCGACGTGGCAGGCCATGCTCCGAACCGCGCGGACCCTGGCCGCCACGACGTCCACCGCCACCGGTGCCGGCAAAGCCGAACGTGGTCTGCAGCGGATCGGGCTGGCGCGGACGGCTGCTGCCGCCATTGCCACCGCTACCCGGACGGCCGGATGCAGCGCCGCCGAAGCCGCCGGCATTGGCGCCACGGCCCTTGCCGCCCGTCGGACGGCCGGCAGGCGCCGCACCGGCACGCGGCGGCGCACCGACGCGTGCCACCGGCGGGCCGTATGGATCGACGTTGCGGTTGGCGTCGGCGCGGTCGATGCGGTTGCCGTCGGAGCGGCGCGCATCATCCTGCCCCTTGCCCTGCCCCTTGGCGCCCTTGCCCTTGCCTGCGCCCTGGCCCGCGTCGCCGCCCTTCTTCTCGATGCCGAAGGCCGTCATGAAGTTGCGCACGTCGTTTTCTTCCAGCTCTTCCCAACGGCCGCGCTTCAGGCCGGAAGGCAGCGTCATCGCGCCATAGCGGGTACGGATCAGGCGTGACACCGTCAGGCCCACCGCTTCGAACATGCGGCGCACTTCGCGGTTGCGGCCTTCGCCGATGACCACGCGATACCACTTGTTGATGCCTTCGCCACCGCCATCGACGATCTTGGTGAAGGCCGCCTTGCCGTCGTCGAGATCGACACCGGCCAGCAGCTTCTGGCGCATGCCCTCTTCCAGCTCGCCCAGCGTGCGCACGGCGTATTCGCGGTCGATGTTGTAGCGCGGGTGCATCAGGCGGTTCGCCAGGTCACCCGAGGTGGTGAACAGCAGCAGGCCCTCGGTATTGAAGTCGAGGCGGCCAACGGCCAGCCATTTGCCGGTCTTCATGGTCGGCAGGCGGTCGAACACCGACGGGCGGCCTTCCGGATCGTCATGGCTGACGATCTCGCCGGCCGGCTTGTGGTACACCAGCACGCGCGGCGGCTTGTTGTTGTTCACCTTGCGCTGGATCAGCTTGCCGTTGATGCGCACGGCATCGGTCGGCAGGATGCGCTGGCCGATATGGGCCGGCTCGCCGTTCACCGACACGCGGCCGGCGACTATCAGTTCTTCCATGTCGCGGCGCGAACCGAGACCGGCTTCGGCCAGCACCTTGTGCAGCTTGGGCGCGTCGTCGTCCGCGGTCAGGTCGCGGCGGGCCGGCCTGGCCTTCTGCTGGCCCTGGCCGCCGTCGTTGGCATCGAAGGCATCGGAGGTGACAAAGGAGAACACGGCATCGGCGTCGTTCGCCTTGCCTGGCCGCGTTTTGCCGTTCTGTGCCCGGTCGCCGCCCTTGCCGGCCTTGCCGCCAGCCTGCCCCTGTTGGCCGCGGTTACCCTGCTGGCCCTGCTGGCCCTGCTGGCCCGCACCCGCAGCATTCTTCTGGCCACCCTTCTGATTCTTCCCTGTGCCCTTGCCCTGACGCGGCTCGCGGCGCGCGTCCTGCGGCTGGCCGGCTGCCTCGATCGACTCGGGGGCCGCTTCGGCAACAGCGTCGGCTGCGGCCACAGGCTGCGGCTGGCGCGCTTCGCGCCCGGCACGCTGCTCGCGCATCTGGCGCGGGCCGCGCGGCTTGCGCTGGCTCGCATCCTGGCGCGGCGCCTCGCCGGCTTCACCCGCCTCGGCTGCGGGCGCAGTGGCCGGGGCCGGCGCTGCGGCCGGGCTATCGACCGCAGCGACGGCCCTGGCCTTGCTCGCGCGCGGCTTGCGCGCCGGCGCGGCCGGCTCGGCAGCTGGCGCGGCGTCAGGGACTTCGCTCACGGCAGCGGCGGCCTTGCTGCGGCGCTTCGGCTTCTCGGCCGGTGCAGCATCGGCAGCGACAGCAGGTGCGGCGTCCTTGACCGCGGAGGCCGCACGGGTGCGGCGCTTCGGCTTGGCCGCGTCCTCCGGGCCCGCAGCGGCAGGGTTGGTCTCGGTGGTGTCAGTTGGATTCATCATTCGTTTCGTTGTTGTGCTGACCGGGTACCGAGCTTGAGTCCGGTTGAGGGTCATGAATCGGAACTTCAACGGGTGAAGTAAGGTGTTCGTCATCGGCGGCCGCGCTGGCATCCGCCTTCTCAAAATTCTGTTGCAGCGCCGCTTCCAGCGCCTCCAGGCTGCGTCCGTCCTGGGCATCGGCAATGCTGTCGAGCGGCGGCAATTGCCCGAGCGACGCAAGACCGAGGTCGTCCAGGAATTGCTTCGTCGTGCCCAGCAGGGCGGGCCTGCCGACCACTTCGCGGTGGCCGACGACATCGATCCAGCCACGGTCTTCGAGCAGCTTGATGGTCTGCGAGTTCACTGCGACGCCGCGGATTTCCTCGATGTCACCGCGCGTGACGGGCTGGCGGTAGGCGATGATCGCCAGCGTCTCGAGCGTGGCCCGCGAATATTTCGGCGGCTTTTCGGGCGAGATACGGTCGAGATACGGTTTCATCTCGGGCCGGCTCTGGAAACGCCAGCCCGACGCCAGGCTGACGATCTCGATGCCGCGGTCCTGCCAGTCGTGCCGCAATTCCTCGAGAAGCAGCTTGAGGGTATCGAAGCCGACACCGGCGCCGAGCTGGCGGCCATTCGCATCGACATCGGCAAACAGCTTTTTCATGCCGTGCAGGGTCATCGGCTCGCGCGCGCATAGCAAGGCGGTCTCGAGGACGCGCTTGGCCTCATCAGTCTTCATTCTCGATGTCGTCAGCTCGATGCCAAAGAAAAGCTCAATAAAACTATCCGCCCGGCGGACGGTCGGCGGACGCCTGGACGGCGCCGGCTACGCCAATGGCGCAGGCCTCGCGATCTGAACGCGATTCGCGGTACGGCTCACGCCACGACTGGTTGAAACAGGAATTCGTGGCCCGCGCTTGGACGCGCCGGGCGACAATACCGTGGCGGGACAGGACCCGGCCACGTGGCTGCCTGCGTGCCAGGCGGACAACCGTTGTGAAAGTCAAGCGAAACGCGGGCCGGGCATGCGGCTTCGAGGCGTGGCTCGTGGGCGCACCATGGCGGCAATCGACATCGTTTCTTCCAACTGCAAACCATTGTAACCGATAAAACACGGGAACGGCCATTTGCGCAAGGGGCGCAGCCGGAATTGGCCTCGGGCCGAGACGTCAAGACGACAGTTTTTCCGCCAGAATCGCCGATACCCCAAGAAATGCCGGATATTCTGCCGTGATCACGTAGGTCGGCACCGCTGCCAGCCAGGAAGAGAAGCGGCCCTTCTGTTCGAAGCGCGCGCGGAACGGCGACTGCGCGAAGCGCTCGCCGAGGCGAGGCACGATGCCGCCGCCGATGTACACGCCGCCCGGGCGCCGAGCGTGACGGCCAGGTTGCCCGCCACGGTGCCGAGCATCCCGCAGAAGACGTCGAGCACCTGGCCCGAGAGCGCGCATTCGCCGGCCAGGGCGCGGCGCGAGATCTCCGGTGCCGCCAACGAGGCGGCCGGAAGGCCCTGCACATTGGCCAGCGCGCGGTAGATCAGTTCGACACCGGCACCGGACAGGAAGCGTTCCGCCGAGACGTGCGCGAATTCGGTCCAGGCGTATTGCAAGATGGCCACTTCAAGGGGATTGGCGGGCGCGAAGGTAACGTGGCCGCCTTCGCTGCACAAGGCGGTCCAGCTGGCGCCGGCAGGCACCAGCCCTGAAACGCCCAGGCCGGTACCAGCGCCGAGCAGGCCCAGCGGCGCACTGGCGCGGGGAGCGCCGCCGCCAACCTGCACCTTGTCGCCATCGCGCAGGTGCGGCAAGGAGCGCGCCAGCGCCGTGAAATCGTTCACCACCAGCAGGGTTGCCAGGCCGAGCTCCTGGCGCAGCGCATCGATCGAGAACTGCCAGTGATGGTTGGTCATGCGCACCTGATCGCCATCGACCGGATTGGCGATCGCAACGGCTGCATGCTGCACCTCCCCCAAGGCCGCCACCTCGGGAGCGGCCAGGTAAGCGCGCATCGCGTCCGCCAGCGACGCATGGTCGGCACAGCCGAGCACCCGTACCGCTTCGACACACCCAGCCTGGCGCTCGATGGCAAAGCGCGCATTGGTGCCGCCGATGTCGGCCAGCAGGCGGGGAGTATCGAAGACGCCGGCGTCGCGGGCAGTGGTTACGGGCAGGGAAGCAGTCATTGCGGCAAAAATTCGGGGGATGCCCAAGCTTACTGGATTTCTTTGCTCACTTACAAGGAAATTTTGTAGTTTAGGTACAAGCCCAGCTGCACATACACGACAACCACGCTGGAACCGCAAGTAGTACAGCTACGCGTAGGGTGGGCGGCTCCACCCGAGCATGTGCACTTCGGCAAAGTGAGCGCCGCCCACGCGTTCAATCCAAGCCAGCATGGCCCGCGCACATCAAGAAAGGAAAGAGAAATGCGTGCACCCTGCGCCGCATGAGCGCGTACGCGGTTTGAACGCGTAGGCGGCAAAGAAGCCGCGTTGATGCAGCTCGCCGGGTCGAGCCGCCTCGCCGGCCGCGCCTACCCTACGCCACCCTCACCTCGCCCTGAGCCTGGCGATGCGCATTCCACGCATCCAGCCCACCCTGCAGCGGCCGCGCCCGGTGAAACCCGTTGGCCAGGAATTCCTTCGCGACCTGGGCGGCGCTGACGTCGTCCGGACAGCTGCAGTAGACGACGATATGGCGCTCACGGTCGAGCGTCGCCATCCATTGCCCCGGCGGGCAGGCTTTGTACAGGAGCGCGCCGGGAATGGCGGCGTCGAGTGCCTGGGCCGTCGCGCTGCGGGCATCGATGATGAGCGGATCGTGCCCGGCCGCGATCAGGTCCATCAGCTCGGCAACCCCAATGCGGGCGATGCCCAGCGCCGCGTGATGGCGGCGGCGCTCGACATATTTATAGGCAACGAAGAGCGCCAGCAAACCGCCCAGCACCATCAGCGCGGTACTGCCCATCGTTTCCAGGCTGGCCAGCACGCGGTCGACGCTGTCGTGGAACACGGCGCCGACGGCAATACCGCTGCCGCCCCACAGCAGCGCGCCGGTCGCGGAAAAGCCGAGGAAGCTGCGCGTGCCCGTGCCGAGCGCGCCCGACATCGGCGCGGCAATCGTATTGAAGCCGGGGACGAATTTCGATACAAGCAGCGACTTGGCGCCGTAGCGCCTGAAACGGTCCTCGGTCTGGTTGACGCAGGAGTCGGGCGAGAGCGAGATGCGGCACAGCAGGCGCAGCACGCGCTTGCCGTAATAGCGCCCGGCGCGGAACCAGAAATAGTCGCAGATCAGGCAGGCCAGCAGCACCGCCAGCAGCGACAGTTGCCAGTTGCCGCCGCCATCGACCGCCAGCGCGCCGGCCACGACCAGGACGGGAAAGGCCGGGATCGGCAGGCCGAACTGTTCCAGCAGCACCGTGCCGAAGACGATCAGGACGCCGTATTGCTGGATCAGGAGGGAAAGCTGGGACATCCGTTCATGGTAGCCCAATTCCCTTTCCCCGGCTGGGCACTGCCCCTTTTACGCAACGGTTTCGCCCGCACTGACTAGGCGCTGCGAGGAATGGCCGCCAGCAGGGACTGGGTGTAGGGATGCTGCGGATTGCGGTATAGCGCGTCCGAATCGGCCATTTCCACCACGCTGCCGTGGTGCATCACCATGACCCGGTCGGCGATGTAGCGCACCACCGACAAATCGTGGGAAATGAAGATGTAGCTCATCTTGTACTCGTCCTGCAGGTCCTGCAGGAGATTGAGCACCTGGGCCTGCACCGACACATCCAGCGCCGAGACGGACTCGTCGCAGACGAGGATTTCCGGCTTCATCGTCAGGCAGCGGGCAATTGCGATGCGCTGGCGCTGGCCGCCGGAAAACTCGTGCGGGTAGCGCCCGTGGGCCGCGGCGGGCAAGCCGACGCGTTCGAGCAGCGCATGCGCCATCCGCATGCGTTCGCCGTCGTCGGCACCGATGCCGTGGATGCGCATCGGTTCCAGCAGGATCTGGCCAACCGTGAAGCGCGGATTGAGCGAGGCATATGGATTCTGGAACACGATCTGAATGCGCCGTTTATAGGCCTGGAAATCGCGGTCCGACATCGATACCAGGTCGCGCCCATCGAAGAGCGCGCTGCCGCCGGTGGCACGATGCAGCCGCAGCAGGGTCAGGCCGACCGTGGTCTTGCCCGAGCCCGACTCGCCGACCACGCCCAGCGTTTTTCCGCGGGGCAGCGTGAACGACACATCCTTCACCGCCTGGAATTCGCGCTTGCCGAACAGGCCCTCGCGCAGCCAGAAGCTTTTCTGCAGGTTTTTTACTATCAGTACGTTCTCGTCGTCCGGCGCATACCCGCGCGTGCGCTCCGGTAACGCGATCCCTGTCCCGCCATGCCCGCCCAGGAAGTCGTCGATGGTCGGCAGGCGCAGCGGCCGCGCGTCCAGCTTCGGGCGGCAATGCAGCAAGGCGCGCGTGTAGGCGTCGCGCGGCTGCCTGAAAACCTGGGCAGCCGTGCCCTCTTCGCGCACTTCGCCGTGGCGCATGACGATCACGCGGTCGGCGATCTGCGCCACCAGACCGAGGTCGTGGGTGATGAACAGCACCGCCATGCGGTGCTTCTTTTGCAGGCTGGCGATCAAGTCCATGATCTGCTTCTGGATCGTCACGTCGAGCGCCGTGGTCGGCTCGTCCGCGATCAAGAGCTTGGGCTCGCAGGCAATGGCCATCGCGATCATGACGCGCTGCTGCTGCCCGCCCGACATCTGGTTCGGGTAGGCGCCGATCTTGTTGGACGGATCGGGAATCCCGACCTCTTCCAGCAGTTCAAGGGTGCGCGCCCGTGCCTGGCGCCTTCCCATGCCCATGTGCAGGCGCAGCACTTCGCCGATCTGGAAGCCGACCGTGAACACCGGGTTGAGCGAGGACATCGGCTCCTGGAAAATCATCGCGATGTCCTTGCCGCACAGGCGGCGCCGTTCGGCTGTCGGCAGCCCGATCAGTTCGCGACCATCGAAACGCACGCTCGAACCGGGGTCGACGATCGTCGTCTCCGCCGGCAGCAAACCCATCACCGCGAGCGAACTGACCGATTTGCCGCTGCCCGATTCGCCTACCAGGGCCACGGTGGCGTCAAGCGGCACATCAAACGAAACGCCCTTGATGGCCTCGACCGTATTCTTCTTGTCGACACGGAAGGCAATGCGCAGGTCGCGTACCTGCAGCAGCGGCGGGGTTGGCATGGTCATCGCGCTCATTTCAGTTTGGGATCGAGCGCATCGCGCAGCGCGTCGGTGAACAGCGAAAACGCCGTCACCAGCAGCGCCATCGCACCGGCGGCGGCCGTCAGCTGCCACCACTTGCCGAGGATTAACTCATTCTGCGCCTCGTTGAGCATGCTGCCCCAGGACACGGTACCGACCGGCACGCCGAAGCCGAGGAAGGACAGGATCACCTCGGCCTTGATGAAGCCCACCACCAGGATCGACACCTGCACCAGGGCCACGTGCGAGACGTTCGGGAAAATGTGCGAAAACATCTTGCGCCAGTTCGAAGCGCCGATCGCATCCGCCGCCAGCACGTATTCGCGTGCCTTGTGCTTGATGTATTCGGCGCGCATCAGGCGGTAGGGTCCGGTCCAGCCGGTCAGGCCCAGGATCAGCACGATCGTCGTCACGCCCTTCTGCTGCAGCACGGCCGCCACCGTGAGGATCATCAGGATCGAGGGAATCGAGGTAAAAATGCTGTAGAACCAGTTGAAGAAATCGTCGACCAGGCCGCCATGGAATCCGGACAGCGCGCCGAACAGCGTGCCCAGCGCCACCGCCAGGAAAGCCGCCACCAGGCCGACCACGATCGAGGTCTCGCCGCCCTTGACCGTTTTCTTGAGGATATCGTGGCCCCATTTGTCGGCGCCGAAGGTCAGCGTCAAGGCTTTCGGGCGCGGCGGGTGCGTGCGCCGCACCTGCGCCTTGAGCGCCTCCAGTTCGGCCGCCAGCGGGTCGAAGGCGTTCGGCGGCACGGGCTCCGGCGGCCGGGCCAGCGCCACGGTGGCGGGATCGGCGCCCACAAACGTCGGCGGCGCGTAGTTCACCGCCACCTCCTCTTCCCAATCGGCGGCGACCATGCCGGCAGCAGACAGCGCCAGCGTCAGCAGGAACAGGACGACCACTGCCAGCGCGGCCAGCGCCAATCTGTCGGCGCGCAAGCGGCGCCAGGCAAGTGCCCACAGGCCGGGCGACACGGCGTGCTGCTGCATGGCGCCCATCATTTCAGCTGCACCCGTGGATCGACCGCCCCGTAGAGCAGGTCGGCCAGCAGATTGAATACCATCGTTGCGGCCGCGACATACACGGTGATGGCTTTGATCACCGGAAAATCGCTGCGTTCGACGGCCAGGATCACTTCGCGGCCGATGCCGGGAATGCCAAAGAAACGCTCGAGGAGAAAGGCCCCGATCAGGAGCGCCGGCAGATTCGCCATCACGTGCGTGATGATGGGAATGGCGGCGTTGCGCAGCACGTGCACCCAGACGATGCGGCGCTCGCTCAGACCCTTGGCGCGCGCCGTGCGCACATAATCCTGGTTCGCTTCATCGAGCACGAAGCTGCGGTACAGGCGCAAGGTGGGCGCGATCGATACCGCCAGGCCAATGATGATCGGCAGCAGCGCATAGTGCAGCAGGTTTTCACCCAGGCTGGCGCCCCAGCCCTGCACCGGGAACAGTCCAAGCTTGTAGGCGAAGAAATACTGGAACACGATGATGTAGACCAGGATCGAGATCGACATTCCCACCGTGCACGCTACCATCACCGCGCGGTCGGTCAGCGAGCCGCGCACGAAGGCGATGGCCAGGGCCAGCGCGATCCCGAACAGGGTTTCGAGCACGGTCAGCGGCACCAGCACCGTCAGCGACGGGCCAAGGCGGCTCGCGATGATGTCCGCCACCGGCTCGCCCGTGCTCCAGGCGTTGCCGAAATCAAAGGTCACGATCTGCTTCAGGAAAATCCCCAGCTGCACCCAGGCCGGCTGGTCAATGCCGAGCTGGGCGCGGATGTTGGCGATCGCCTGGGCATCGGCCATCTTCCCGGCCAGCAGATAGGCCGGGTCGCCGCCCACCCAGTTGAACAGCACGAAGACGAGCACGATCACGCCCGCCATGGTCGGCAGCATCTGCCACAGCCGCCTTAGTATGTAAGCCAACATGAAGCCGTCCTGTGCCACGGGCCCTGCCCGCCCGGCTTTGGTCAAAAGGCGTAACGATAACGCAAATGCAGGAAGGCGAACGCGAGGCTGCGGCCGGGCGATCCGCCGTCTTTCATGTCTGTCCGTTTCGCTTACTCGGCATCCCCGCGCAGGCGGCGCTGGCGTACCGCGGCTGCCAGCCCTTCCAGCACCCCGACGCTGGTATCCCAGTCGATGCAGCCGTCGGTGACCGACTGGCCGTAAGTCAGTTCCTGCCCCGGCACCAGGTCCTGGCGTCCCGCCAGCAGGTGCGACTCGACCATCACGCCGACGATGCGCCCCTCGCCGCCGGCAACCTGGCGCGCGATATCGGCACACACCGGCACCTGGTTCTGCGGATTCTTGCTGCTGTTGGCGTGCGAGGCGTCGATCATCAGGCGGCTGGCCAGCCCGTTCGCGGCCAGCTGGCGGCAGGCCTCCTCGACGCTGGCGGCATCGTAGTTCGGCGTCTTGCCGCCGCGCAGGATGATGTGGCAATCCTCGTTGCCGGCGGTCGAGACGATGGCCGAATGGCCCCCTTTCGTCACCGACAGGAAATGGTGCGGCTGCGAGGCCGCCTTCATGGCGTCGGCCGCGATCTTGATGTTGCCGTCGGTACCGTTCTTGAAGCCGACCGGACAGGACAGGCCGGACGCCAGCTCGCGGTGCACCTGCGACTCGGTGGTGCGCGCGCCGATTGCGCCCCAGCTGATCAGGTCGGCGATGTACTGCGGGCTGATCACGTCGAGGAATTCTGTGCCGGCGGGCAGGCCCATCTCGTTGACCGCGCGCAGCAGCTCGCGTGCCATGCGCAGGCCGTCGTTGATGCGGAAGCTGTTGTCCATGTAGGGGTCGTTGATCATGCCCTTCCAGCCCACCGTCGTGCGCGGCTTCTCGAAATAGACCCGCATCACGATCTCGAGTTCGCCTGCAAAGCGCCGGCGCTGTTCGGCCAGGCGCCGCGCATACTCGAGCGCCGCTTGCGGGTCGTGGATCGAGCACGGGCCGATCACGACCATCAGGCGGTCGTCCTGGCCGTGCAGGATGCGGTGCAGGGCCACGCGCGACGCGCTCGCGGTCTCCTCTGCCGCGGCGGTCACCGGAAACTCGCGGATGAGGTGCGAGGGCGGCGTGAGTTCCTTCATTTCGCGGATGCGTAGGTCGTCGGTGCGGGGCATGCGGTCACTCCGTGGATGGGTCTGAAATAAAAAAACCGCCATCGCTGGCGGTTTCTGGTTGTTCGGTCGGGTCTCTTTGTTGCGTGAACCTGCCGCTATTCCACCGCCTGGGGGCCGGAATGGCGAAACCAAAAATAGCAGGTAAAGAAGGCAGCGTGGCGCATGGACGGATCCGAAAAAGGTCAAAACGACTATACCGCCAAGTCGTGAGCATTGGCAAGGCTTTTTGTCCACGGCCCGCCGGGCGGCTGCACCGCGGATTTCACCGTCCCCGCCCCTGTTGCCGGCAAGCGGTTGCGTTAAACCGACAGTCCTCCCGACGGCTGACCGACGATTGAGAGATATCAGACAGGCCATTATCAGTAATGCAAAAGTCAGGACAAGCCCCCGTCCGGCAAGCGTTCTTCTTGTGTGCAATCAATTTCTTTTCGTCTAGCACATGAGATGCATCAACCGCGGCCCAGGACCGGGATTTTCATTTGACCTGGAGTCCTGACATGATTGAAACACTGTTATCCCGATCGGTCCGCCGCCTGTTCGCCGGCAGCGGCGCGATCGGCCTGGCGCTGATCGCCACTCCCGGCGCGCAGGCCAGGAAGCGGCCGAGCGGCCGGTCGCGCGTGGTCGTTACCGGCAGTAATATCCGCCGCGCCGAAGCCGAAACCGCCTCGTCGGTGCTGACCGTCAACCGTGCCGACATCGAGCGCTCGGGCAAGAGCACCGTCTCCGAATTGCTGCAGACCCCGGCGGTGGACAACCGGGCTCGGTGCCGACCACCTTCGGCAACGGCTTCGCCGCCGGCGCCTCGGGCATCTCGCTGCGCGGCCTGGGTACCGCGTCCACCCTGGTGCTGCTCAACGGCCGCCGCATGGCGCCGTATGGCCTGGCCGACGACGGCCAGAAAGTCTTCACCGACCTGAACGTCATCCCCACCGACGCCGTCGACCGCATCGAAATCCTGAAGGACGGCGCCTCCGCCATCTACGGTTCCGATGCCATTGCCGGCGTCGTCAATATCATCCTGCGGCGCGACTTCAAGGGCACCACGGTGCGCGGCGCCCTCGGCATCACCCAGGAGTGGGACGGCGAGGAACAGAACCTGGCCATCACCCATGGCTTCGGCGACCTCGATGCCGACCGCTACAACGTGCTGCTCAATTTCGAGTTCAAGCGCCTGAACGACATCTGGCTGCGCGACCGCTCGGACCGCCGCTACATCGGCCGCATCGACCTGCGCCAGTGGGGCTACTCGGCCCAGGAAGCGCTCGGCGGCACCGGGGCGATCACCGGCAACAATGCCGCCGGCAGCGCCATCAACGGCAACGTGCGCAACCCGGCCACCCTCGATTACTTCAACCGCGGCAGCCTCGACCCGGCATCCGGCTTCACCCGCACCTTCCCCGGCGCCGCCTGCGCGAACTTCACCAGCCACCCGCAGGGCGACCCCGGCGGCGGCTGCCTGATCGACTCGACGCTGGCCTACAACCAGATCCAGCCCGAGCAGGAAAACTACAGCCTGTTCGGGCGCGGCACCTGGCGCATCACGCCCGCCATCGAAGGCTACGCCGAGCTGAACCTGTACAGCAGCCAGTCCTCGTCCTCGACCACCCCGAGCACCGTCAGCGCCAACGTCGGCTATCCCGGCGGGCCAGTCAGCAACGCCGGCGTGCGCCTCGGTCCCAACCATCCCGACAACCCCTACTTCGGCACGGCCGCGCGGCTGCGCTACCTGACCGGCGACGTCGGCCCGCGCGTCTCGAACATCGACGCCTTCTTCGTACGTGCGCTGGCCGGAGTCAAGGGAAGCGTCGCCGGCTGGGAGTACGACACTTCTCTCCTGTTCTCGCGCAACACCGTCTCCAACGAACGCTATGGCCAACTGCAGCGCGACGTCGCTTTCGCCCTGCTCGACCCCAGTGCCGCCAACATCGCGGCGGCGCTGGCCACCAGTCCGGCCTACGCCGCGCTGCCGATAGGTAGCGTCTGGCGTATCGGCGAAAACGCCGGCCTCAACAGCCCGGCCCTGTACGCGGCGCTCGCCGATGATCTCGAACGACGCCCAGACCAAGATCGTCCAGGGCGACGTCAAGGCCACGCGCGAGTTCGGCAAGCTGGCCGGCGGCGCCATCGGCGTCGCGGTGGGCGCCGAATGGCGGCGCGAGGAAACCGAGTTGCAACCCACCACTGGCACCGAGCGCGGCAACGTGATCGGCCTGGGCTACCCGCCTATCGCGGTTCGCGCAACGTCTTCGCGCTGTACGGCGAGGCGCTGGCGCCCGTGCTGCCGGGCCTGGAAGTGACCGGCGCATTGCGCTGGGATCATTTCACCGATGTCGGCAATTCCTGGACGCCGAAAGTCGGCGTCAAATGGCAGCCGATGCGCCAACTGGCCCTGCGCAGCACGTTTGCGCGCGGCTTCCGTGCGCCGAGTGCGGCCGAAAACGGCGTCGGCGGCCTGGCGGCGTTTTCCACCGCCGAGGATCCGCTGCGCTGCAACCCGGGCGTGGAAACGGCCTGCGATCCGGCGGCGATCGCCGTCATCACCTCGCCCAACCCGGCACTGGAACCGGAGCGTTCGCGCAGCCTGAACTTCGGCATCATCTGGGATCCACTGCCGCGTACCAGCATTTCGGTCGACTTCTGGCAGATCAAGCGCAAGAACGAGATCAACCAGGAACTGACCGATGTCGCCATTGCCCGCGGCCAGGTCGCACGCGATCCCAGCACGGCCCAGGCAGGCATCCCGGGCGACCCCGGCGCCATCACGGCCGTGCTGGCGAACTACGTGAACTCGGCCTCGACCAAGGTGCGCGGCATCGACCTCGACGCCCGCCACACGTTGCGCCTGCCTGGCGACTGGGGCAACCTCCTGCTCGACGGAAAATGGACCTTCCTCGACAAGTGGCTGCGCACCGAACAGGACGGCAGCGAGCGCGACTTCGCCGGTACCCATGGCAATTGCGACGTCACCAACTGCATCGGCACGCCCGACCACCGCATCAACCTGCGGGCAGCCTGGGACCGTGGCGACTGGCGCGTGGCGCTCAACGCCAACTACCGCGGGCCGATCGACAACGTCCTGTTCAAGGGCGACCCGGACGGCTGCGCCAGCCACTTCGCCAACGGCCAGGATGCGCCGAGCGGCTGCGAACTGCCCTCCTTTACCACCTTCGACCTGGTACTGCGCTGGAAGCCGCGGCCGGGCTGGGAAGTGTTCGGCACGATCGAGAACCTGTTCGACAAGGTAGCGCCGCTCGATCCGCTGACCTATGGCGCGCAGGCCTATAACCCGCTCGACTACCTGGGCGCGGTCGGACGCACCTTCATGGTGGGCGCCCGCTACACCTTCTGAGTGCGGCAAGCGGCCCGTGCAAGTCGTTCGGGCCGCGATGATCGGTCGCGGTGGTGGGCCATGGTGGCGGGCCGAAGTCGGGCCCGAAGTCCGGCCAGAAGCCGGGCCGAAGTCGGGGCCGCGGTGGTAAGCCCCAGTGGTGGACCTCTGTGGTGGGCCGCAGTGGTGGGCCCCTGTGGTGGCTGCGACTGCGGTAATGGGCTGCTGCGGCGGGCGGCGGGTCGCGGCCGTCGCTGCGGGCGACGGTCAGCCGCCGCGGTACGCAGTTGCCGCCCACGTCATCGTTGCGCCGGGCGAAGCGCCGGCAGCGGCAATGCCGGACCTACTGCCGCGCTCCCGGTCACCCACCTGCCTCAGGCCCACAAGGATTTGTGGCGCGCATGTGACGTCTTCCCCCATGCATCGCCTGTCGCGCCGCACTGCTTCGACAAAACCCGCTCTTTTTTGTGTGAAGTCACCCGAATCATGGGTCGCGATGCAAGACTCGTTTCGTCACCCGCAGCGCCGATGCACGTCTCTGTCGTTGGTCACTCCGCGCACGACCATGGCGAGCGGGCACAAGGAAAGCACGCATTACCGATCAAGGCAAGCACACATAACCGATACCAGGAGCCGGAAATGAATGAAACCATCTTGTCCCGTTCCCTGCGCCGGCTGTTCGGCGCGGCGGCTGGCCTGAGCCTGCTTGCGGGCCCGTTCGCCATGGCACAGGAAATGGCTGGCGACCAGCCGATCCAGCGCGTCGAAGTGACGGGTTCCTCGATCAAGCGGATCGCGGCCGAAACCTCGCTGCCCATCACGACCATCCGTGCGGCGGACTTCGCCAAGCAGGGCCTGACGACCGCACAGGACGTGCTCAATACCATCCCGATGAATCAGACCTCGACCGTCGGCTCCTCATCCGTCGGCGCCGGCACCGGCGGGCGCGCCGTGGCCGACCTGCGCGGCCTGGGTGGCGACAAGACCCTGGTGCTGCTCAATGGCCGGCGCCTCGCGAACCACCCGTATTTCGCCGACACCGTCGACCTGAACATCATCCCGATCGCCGCGCTCGAGCGCGTCGAGGTCTTGCGCGACGGCGCCTCGGCCATCTACGGTACCGACGCCATCGGCGGCGTGATCAACTTCATCACCAAGCGCACGGTCAAGGGGAGTGCCCTCACGGTGGAAGGCTACGAGCCGCTGCGCCGCGGCGGCGGCAACGAACAGCGCATCAATCTGTCCGGCGGCTGGGGCGACCTGAACCGGGATGGCTACAGCATGTTCGGCGTGCTCGACTACCACCAGCAAAGCGCCCTGCGCGCGACCGACCGCAGCTTTTCGCGGACCGGCGTGCGTCCGGAACGTGGCATGAACGAAATCAGCCGCACCACCTTCCCGGCGAACTTCTTTTCCGACCTCGGCATTGCCGGCAACCCATATTTTGCCAGCGCTTGCCAGCCGCCGGGTGCGGCATCGCGGACCCGCTCGGACACCGCGCCCGCCACCGACGAACCGGTCTGCGAATTCGACTACACCCAGTACGTCGACAACATCCCGGAAACGCGCCAGTACAGCGCCATGGGCAGGATCAACCGGCAGCTCACGCCGAACCACCTTGCCAGCCTGGAATTCGTCTGGGGCCGCAGCACCAACGAGGCACGGGTGGCGCCACCACCGCTGTCGAACATCGGCGTCACCATGACGTCGGCCAGTCCCTATTATCCGGGCAACGGCATTGTCCCTGCCTTCCCGGGTCTGACGGGCGAAAACCTCGACATCAGCTGGCGTCCCACCGAAACCGGCGGCCGGCTCAACAAGGACAGCAGCAGCACCGCGCGCCTGCTCGCCAGCCTGGAAGGGACACTCGCCGGCTGGGACTACAACGCCTCGATCTCGCACTCGCTGGGCCGGGCGCGCAGCATTTTCGATGGCGGCTACGTGATCGACCAGCGCGTCATCGAAGGTGTGGCCGCCGGCATCCTGAACCCGTTCGGGCCGCAAAGCGCTGCGGGCGCGGACTACCTGCAAAACTCGCTGCTGCTGGGCGAATACCTGCACGCGCGCATCAACAGCAGCGCCGTCGACGCCCGCGCCAGCCGCGACCTGATGACCCTTCCGGGCGGTCCGCTCGGATTCGCCATCGGTGCCGAGTTCCGCCGCGACCGCGCCAAGTACTTCGTCAACCGGGCACTGGCCTCGCAAGCCTCGAGCTCGGGCTCGGCCGATGCCCAGGACCAGTCGGGCCAGCGCAGCATCGGCGCCCTGTTCAGCGAACTGAACGTGCCCGTCATCCGCGACCTGGAACTGAACTTCGCCGCACGTTACGACCACTACAGCGACGTCGGCGGCAGCTTCAATCCGAAAGTGTCCCTGCGTTACCAGCCGACCCGCCAACTGCTGGTGCGCAGTTCGTTCAACAAGGGCTTCCGGGCCCCCACCCTGTTCGACCTGTTCGGCCCGCAGACGACCACCAACAGTTCGGACACCTACAACGATCCGGTACTGTGTCCCGGCGGCACGCCGATACCCGGCGCCAATCCGAACATCGTCTGCGAGCAGCAGCAGAACATCCGCGGCGGCGGCAATCCCAACCTGCAGCCGGAACGGTCGCGCACCTGGAGTGCCGGGATCGTGCTGGAACCGATTCCCTCGCTGACGCTATCGGCCGACTACTGGAACATCCGCCTGAAGGACCAGATCAGCGCGCTGGCGGAACAGACCATTTTCGGCAACTTTCCGAAATACCAGAACCTGTTCGTCTACGACGCCAGCGGCACGCGCCTGAACTACGTGCTCGATATCACCAGCAACCTCGGGGAAGTGCGCACGCGCGGGCTCGACCTGTCGCTGCTGTACCGGCTGCCGCGCAGCCCGATCGGCAACCTCAGCCTCTCGATCGACGGCACCTACGTCAACAAGTACGACTACCAGAACGAGCGCGGCGGTCCTTACACCGAGAACGCCGGACGCTATGCCGACGCCACGCCCGTGTTCCGCTGGCGCCACAACCTGCTCGTAACGCTCGTCCGGGGCGACTACACCTTCAACCTCTCGAACCGCTACATGTCGCACTACCAGGACCAGAACACGGCCGTCGCGCCCGAGTTCGCCAACAATGTCGGGCACTACTCGACCTGGGCGCTGTCGACGACTTTCACGGGCAACAAGCAGTTCGAGCTGACGGCCGGCATCAAGAACCTGTTCGACGAGGAGCCGCCGTTCACCAACCAGGTGACGAATTTCCAGCTCGGCTACGATCCGCGCTACACGGATCCACTGGGGAGGACAGTGTATGCGCGCCTGACCTACAAGTTCTGAGACGTAGGGTGGGCGGGTCCCCCGCCCACGCGTTCAACAGGCTGTCGGTATCTTGCGGAACTGAAGATCGTCGGGCGCACCGCCGTAGGGTGGGCACTTTGTTGAGATCGTCCCCCGACCATCTCAACTGCCCACGCGGAACGATGCGTAGGCGGGCACGCAATGGTAACCGCCAGCGGCTGCATCGACGCTGCGCGTTCAAACGAGTTAACAGGTGCAGGCTTGCGCGTGGGCTCGGGGCGCCCACCCTACCGAGGACAGGCAAAAAAAATGCCCGGCAATGCCGGGCATGTCATCAACGCGACAAGGGCAAAAGCTCAGGCCGTCCCGCCCACCGTCACCCCATCGATACGCAGGGTCGGCTGGCCGACGCCCACCGGCACGCTCTGGCCTTCCTTGCCGCACACGCCGACACCCGAGTCGAGCGCCATGTCGTTGCCGATCATCGAGATGCGGTTCATCACCTCCGGGCCATTGCCGATCAGGGTCGCGCCCTTCACCGGATAGGTGATCTTGCCGTCCTCGATCATGTAGGCTTCGCTGGCCGAGAACACGAACTTGCCGTTGGTGATGTCGACCTGGCCGCCGCCGAAATTGACCGCGTACAGCCCGTTCTTCACCGATGCCAGGATTTCCGCCGGGTCCTTGTCGCCGGCCAGCATGTAGGTATTCGTCATGCGCGGCATCGGCAGGTGGGCGAACGATTCGCGGCGGGCGTTGCCCGTCACCGGCATCTTCATCAGGCGCGCATTCATCGTGTCCTGGATATAGCCCTTCAGGATGCCGTCTTCGATCAGCGTCGTGCACTGGGTAGGATTGCCCTCGTCGTCCATGTTGAGCGAACCGCGGCGGTCCTGCAGGGTGCCATCGTCGACCACGGTGACGCCCTTGGCAGCGACGCGCTGGCCGATCATGCCGGCATAGGCCGACGAGCCCTTGCGGTTGAAGTCGCCCTCCAGGCCATGGCCGACGGCTTCATGCAGCAGCACGCCGGGCCAGCCAGGTCCGAGCACGATGGTCATCGGACCGGCCGGGGCCGGACGGGCGTCCAGATTGACGACGGCCGACTTGACGGCTTCCTCGGCATAACGCTCGAGCAGCTCGTCGCTGAAGTAGCCGTAGTCGTAGCGTCCGCCGCCGCCCGAGGAACCGGTCTCGCGGCGTCCGTTCTGTTCGGCAATGACGGTCACCGAGACGCGCACCAGCGGGCGGATGTCGGCCGCCAGTACGCCGTCGCTGCGCACCACGAGCACCACGTCGTATTCGCCGGCCAGGCCCGCCATCACCTGCACCACGCGCGGGTCCTTGGCACGTGCTATCTTTTCCACGCGCTCGAGCAGGCGCACCTTGGCGGTGGCGTCGAGCGAGGCAAGCGGATCGTTCGGCAGGTAGAGCGAACGTCCGCCGGTGGGCGTGGTGCTCGCCGCCACCTTCACGCGGCCGCTGCCAGCGCGCGCGATCGTGCGCGTGGTCGCGGCCGCGTCGAGCAGGGCGATCTCGGAAATCTCGTCCGAATACGCAAATGCCGTCTTCTCCCCGGAGATGGCGCGCACGCCCACACCCTGGTCGATCGAGAAGCTCCCGGTCTTGACGATGCCCTCTTCCAGGCTCCAGCCTTCGCTCTTGGTGAACTGGAAGTACAGGTCGGCATAGTCGACCTTGTGGGTGAACATCGTTCCCAGCGTGCGCAGCAACTTGCCTTCGTCAAGGCCGAACGGCGTCAACAGCACGTCACGGGCGACGGCCAGGGAAGAAAGGTTGGGTTCGAATGGAGTCATTTTGCGTTCGTGTCTCGTGTGGATGCGGGCATTGTGCCATATCCGTCCGGATCGCATCGCCCCCGGAAGGCGGACACGGGAGTGCCCGCGAAATCGGCCATCCGCAGGCCGCACTCTCGTTGCCGATTTACATCTTCCGATGACGCAAGGCCGGCAGGCTCTCGCGGACGCCGGCGAGATAAGCCGCGTCGAGCTGGCCCGTGACCACGCCCTCGCCTTCCGGCAGCACGGCCTGCACCTCGCCCCGTGGGTCGACCAGCATGCTGTGCCCGAAAGTGCGGCGGCCATTGGCGTGCACGCCGCCCCGGGCCGCAGCCAGCACGTAGCACTGGTTCTCGATGGGCGCGCACGCAGCAGGACTTCCCAGTGGGCGCGGCCGGTGGTGTGGGTAAAGGCGGCGGGCACCACGATCAGCGCGCACTCGCCCATTGCCCGGTAGAGTTCGGGGAAGCGCAGGTCGTAGCACACCGACAGGCCGACGCGGCCGAATGGCGCGTCGACAACGCCGACCGACGTACCCGGTACGATGGTGCGCGCCTCGTCGTAGGATTCCTCGCCCTTGTTGAAGCCGAACAGGTGAATCTTGTCGTAGCGCGTGACGAGCGCGCCTTGCGGGTCGTACACCAGTGTCGTGTTGAGCACGCGGCCCGGCTCGCCGGACACCAGGGGCAGCGTGCCGCCAATTAGCCAGATGCCGTGCTCGCGGGCCAGCGCAGCCATGCAGTCCTGGATCGGACCGCTGCCAAGCTGCTCGGCATGGCCGACCTTATCAAGATCCTGCATGCCCATGATCGGCCAGTATTCCGGCAAGGCCACCAGCGTCGCGCCGGCGGCGGCCGCTTCGCCGACCAGGCGGCGCGCGGTGGCGAGGTTTCCGTCCACCTCGGGGTGGACACCATCTGGATCGCAGCTACGCGGGTCATCGGGTCACTCCTTGTTCGCTTTGGCCGGCACGGGGGCGTCCGGCGGGTTGTCGAGTTTGGTAATGGTAGGCGATTTCCACGGTCCCGTAATCTGCATCTGGTAGGTCAGCGCCTTCATCACCGGTGCCCGCAGGAACAGCTGGGCCAGGTAAGAGCCGAGGCCGATGACGGGGTTGACGGCCAGCCCGTAGACCAGCGGCCCGGTGCCGAGGTTGAACTCGGGAATCACCACCACGCGCAGGTTGGTCGATTCGTTGGCGATGTCGGCCGTGCCTGCCATCAGTACCGTGGCGGCCACGCCATGCATCTTGAGGTTGTCGGTCTTGACCACGCCGCGGTTGACCATGGCATTGGCGCTGATGCCATCGAAAGCCAGCCCTTCGGAAAACACGTCATGGAAGTCGAGCTTGAGGAGGCGCGGCAGCATCTGCAGGCTGAGCACGCCGAGCAGCTTGGCCGCGCCCGGGTCTTTTTTCAGGAACTGGCCGCCCCCGACGTTCAGTTCGATCTGGCCCGACAGCGTCGGGATGTCGAGCGCATACGGCAGGCCGTTCCAGGACAGATCGCCCGAGAGCTTGCCCTTGCCACGGCGCAAAGTATCGGGAAAGCCCAGGCGGTCGAGCAGGCGTCCGGCGTCAAGGATGTCGAGCGTAAAGTTCATGCCGGTATTGCTCTTGCCGTCCTTGGTCAGCCAGCGTCCGGTCGCCTTCAGCTGGCCGTCGGGATTCGTGAGCGACAGGCGGTCGATGCGCCACTCCTTGCCGGCCAGCGCTTGCACGTTGCTCGCTTGCAGGTCGAGGCGGCCGAACTGCTTGTTGAACAGCTCGAAGCGTTCGGCAACGATGTCGAGCGCCGGAATGGAGGCACTGGCACCCTTGTTCGATTCGAGCAGGTCTTTGACTTCGGCGGCCTGCGATTCCGGAATCACGAGCGAGGCCAGGCGCGCGGTGACCTTGCCGACGCCCTGTCCCTGCCCTTCGCTCCAGGCGATGTGGCCCGAGGCCTGGCGCGATTGCAGGTTCGCCTGCCAGGTATTGCCGCGGTGGCTGGCGCCGACGACCACGTCGGCCATGCGGCGTTCGCCCACGAAGAGTTCGGTCGCGCGCGCCGCGATCGTCGTCGGCACCACGTACTGGGCGAAGTTCGGCCCGGGGCTCGAGCCCGCGGCAGCACCTTCGTGCTCGTCGCCGGCGATCGCCCGCCCGGCCGCCAGCCAGGCATCGACGTTCACCGACTTCATGTCGACGTTGATCATCATGCCGTCGTCCGGCTCGGGCGCCGGCACGTTGACCCCGATGCCGCCGCGTTCGACCGTCCAGGCACCGCGCGGCTGGCGGCTGCGCAGGTAGCGCGCCGCGACCGAATTGCCCAGCGTCAAGCGCAATTCGTCGCGCCCGACGCCGTCGACCGTCGGCGCGCCGTTCAGGACGAAGTGCAGCGGCAAGCTGTCGCCCTGCGGCTTGTTGAGCGGCGCCGGGAATTCCAGGCCGAGTCCGGCCAGGGTCGAATCGAGCGTGACGTTCAGCTGGTGGTCGCGATAACCGATCAGGCCGGCATAACGGGTGCTGCCCGACAGCTTGCCCGCCAGGCGCGCCATTGCCGGTGCCGGTGCGGTACGGCGCATGCCTTCGCTCGAGAAGGTGCCGGCAAGCCGGATCGCGATCGCACCGTCTTTCTGGGTGCCGCCCGACAGCGCCAGCGGCCCGCCGAGGAAATTGGCAGCGACCCCGTTCAGGTTGACGCCGCGCTCGTTGAACTCGACCTTGCCGAGGGCCGCTTGCAGCGGCGGCAGGTCGGGAAACAGGCTCACGTCGTTGTTCTGCAGCTGCAAGCCGCCCTGCACTTTGGTTTCGCGCAGGTTCGCCAGCGGCATCTGCAGTTTCAGCCCGAGGCGGGCGTCGCCGCTGCCGCGCGCATCCTCGGTGAAGTGGCCGATCCAGCCCAGCACCGGGCTGGCCGCGACGTAGCCGAGGAATTCCTGCAGCGGGCCGGCTGCCTCGCCGTCGATGTCGAGCACCATGTCGTGCGTGCCGAGCCTGGGCAGCGTCGCGCGCACGTTCGACAGGTTCAGGCCGAGCGTGCGCAGCGTCTCGCCGCGGATTTCCATGCGGTCGCGCTCGAACACGATGCTGCCGTTGATCGCTTCGGCCAGCGGCCACAGCACCTTGTTCTCAGGCGTACGGTGCCCCGGCGCGTATTCCAGCACCGCATTGTTCAGGCGGCCGGCCACGCGGAATTCGCCGCGCCCGCGTTCGGCCGGGTTGTCTGCACGGAAGGGGAAGCGCGACAGGTCGCCGCGCAGGCGCAGGCGCACGTCGTCGAGGGTGCCCCCTGCAGCGCCGCCGACAGCCAGCCGCGCAAGCCTTCCGGCGTGACCAGCGGCAGGTAGCGCCCGACCTGGGCGATCTGGAAGCCGCCGAGCGTGCCTTCGAAGTCGGCCACGCCCGGACCGTGCCCGGGCTCGAGCGGCAGTTGGTGATTACCCGACAGGCTGCCGTGCAGCTTGCCCCGGACGAATTCGAGCTTGTCGAGCTCGACCAGCAACTGGCGGCCGGGCTGGTAGCGCCAGCGCGCCTGCAGCCCGAGGTGGTCGAGCGGCAGGGTCGGGTCGGCGAACCAGGCCGGCAGGTGCAGGGCCAGCGCGCTTGAATCGAGCGTGATGCTGCCGCCGGCGTCGGTGGCGTCGATGGCGCCCGACAGGTTGCTAAAGCCGGGCAAGGCCGGGAAGGCCGCCTGTGCCGGCGTCCCCGGGGTCGCGGCGACGGCCGGACGCGCCGCCTGCGGCTGCAGGCTCAGGCCGGCAACGCGGCCCTGACGCGATAGCCCGCCAGGCGCGGGTACTGGCCATCCCGGGAAGCGGAAAAATCGAGCAGCTGGCCGCGCGGCGCGAAGTCGGCCAGGGCGCGCCGCTGCAGCGCCGACAGCGGCAACTGCGCCGCCAGTTCCGCCAGCGCGGCCAGGTCGACCTGGCGTGCCTGCACCTGCACCCGCTGCGGCTTGCCCCGCGCGCCGGCGTGAAGACTTCGGTCAGGGTGGCCGGCGGCAGCGCACGGCCGTCGCCTGTGACGACGCGGAAATTGTCCAGGCTGATGGTATGGCCGTTGGCGCCGAAAGTGGGCTTGCCGTCGGCCACGCCCGGCACCGGGGGGCTTCGCTGGCCGACAGGCGGCCCGACACGCGTGCCAGCGCCAGCGGCGGCAGGTCGGGCTTGACGCGGGCGGCGACGTCGGCCAGTGCCAGGTCGGCGGTAAAGCCGGCCAGGGCGCGTTGTCGAGCGTGATCCAGGTGCGCAGCGAACCGCGTCCCTGGCTCAGCTGGAAGGGATAGTCGAGGTATTGCTTCCAGGCCGCCAGGTCGGCCGCGCGCAGGTCGGCATACAGTTCGCCCTTCCAACGCGACATGTCGGAGACGCGCCCGCCGAAGCGCGGATGGGCGAAGCGCGCGCGCACGTCCAGCGGCTGCGCCAGCGCGCTTGGGGGCGTCGCCTTCAGGGCGAAGCGGTGCGTGGTCCAGCGGTTCTGCAGCACCGGGGTGACGTCGCGCAGGGCTAGCGGCGGCGCGGCGCGCAGGCCGTCGGTCCAGTCGATGCGCCCTTCGCGAATGACGATCTCGCGCTGGCGGAACACCCAGTCGCCGCCCGGTCCGCCCTTGTCTTCCTTCGTGTCGATGCGCATGCCGGCCACGTGCAGGGCGCCATCGGGGCCGCGCCGCACGTCCAGCTGGGGGCGGATCAGCTCGAGCGTCTCGAAGCGCGGTTCGGCCGCGACCACGCTCCACCAGGAGAACGTCGCCGACACCGAGGGCAGCGCCAGCAGCCTGCGGCCGGCCTTGTCGGTCAGGGTGACGTCGCCCAGGAACAGCGAAGGATTCAGGCCGCTCCAGGATGCATAGATGCGGGCGATCGCGACCTGGTTGCCCAGCGCACGGCTGGCGGCGCGTTCGATGTCGTCCTTGTACAGGTCGATATTCGGGAGAATGGCGTAGCGCAGTGCCAGGAACAGCAGGCCGAAACCGAAATACACGAGCAGCGCCAGCTTGACGGTGAATCCGAGTACGTGGTGCGAAGCGAGGTTTGCGTAGCGGTAGGCGGCGCGCAGGCGCCGCCAGCGCTCGGCCAGCGGCACGTGCGCTGCGCTCGCCTGCGGTTCCGGATTGTGCATCAAGGTGCTAATAAAAAGGCTCGCCGTAAATGTAATTCTTTGAAAGAGGAGCGCTTGCTAGGAATGCGGCGTCTACCTTACCATCGTGCTGACCGGAGGCACGGCGGGCAATTCTACCGCAAGCGGCCTGGCCGGACCCGCTTTTATCCCTGTGCTGGAACGACCCGATGGCTCCTCGATGACACCCCCTTGCCTCCCTGGCGCGTCGCGCTTCTACCAACGCTGGATCGCCGCCGCACCCGGACGTGCCGAACGTGTCGCCGACCTGGCCCGATTATCGCTGGCTTGCCCGGATTTCGGCGCGTTGTTGGAGCACGAGCTGGCAAGCGGCCTGCCCCTGCCGCGCGCCATGCGGCGCCTGCGCAATCTGTTGCTTGCCGCCATTATCGAGCGCGACCTGGGGGGACTCGCCGACCTCGATGAAGTCGTCAGCGCCATGACCGGCCTGGCCGACTTCGCCATCCGCACCCACCTGGCCGACCTGATGGCCGAACTGGTCGGCGCCCACGGCATGCCGGTCGGCGCCGAATCGGGCCGTCCGCAGGAAATGATGGTGCTGGCGATGGGCAAGCAGGGCGGTGGCGAACTCAATGTCTCGTCCGACATCGACCTGATCTTCGTCTACCCGGAAGACGGCGAGACGGCAGCCGGGCCCGGGCAGCGCCAGCTGTCGAACCACGAGTTTTTCGTCCGCCTCGGACGCCGCCTGATCGGTGCACTGTCGGAGATCACCGAAGATGGCTTCACCTTCCGGGTCGACATGGCACTGCGCCCGAACGGCAATTCCGGACCGCTGGCGGCGAGCCTCAACATGGTCGAGGAATACCTGATCGTCCAGGGCCGCGAGTGGGAACGCTATGCCTGGGTCAAGGCGCGCGCCGTCACCGGGATGGAGGAAGACATCGCCGCGCTCGACGCCATCGTCCGCCCCTTCGTCTTCCGGCGCTACCTTGATTTCGGCGTGATCGACGCGCTGCGCAACATGCACGCCCAGATCCGCGCCGAAGTGAAACGCCAGGAGCGGCTGCACCCGGAGCGCAGCAACAACGTCAAGCTGGGCCGCGGCGGCATCCGCGAGATCGAATTCTTGGCGCAGGTATTCCAGCTGATCCGCGGCGGACGCGATCCGGCCCTGCGCGAGCGGTCCACGCGCCAGACGCTGCGCCTCCTGGGCGAGCGTGGCTTGATCGCCCCCGACATCGTCGAACGCCTCCTGCAGGCCTACGCGTTCCTGCGCAACCTGGAGCACCGCCTGCAATACCTGGAGGATGCCCAGACCCATACCCCTGCCGGCGCTGGAGGCCGACCGCCTGGTCGTGGCGCGGATGATGGGACTGGCGGATGTGCCGGCGCTGCTCGAGCGCATCGAGGAGCAGCGCGCCTTCGTTGCCCTGCACTTCGACGAGATGTTCGCCGACAAGACGGCGCCGGCCAGCGAAGAGCGCGCGGAGCTGGACGCGATCGGCGGCGACCCCGAGGCGATCGCCGCCATCGAAGCCCACGTGGCCACGCTAGGCTACGACGACCCGGCGGGCGCGGCCCGGCGCCTGGCGGCCACCTGGAACGCCCCCGCCTGCAGGGCCTGCCCGACGCCAGCCGCACGCGCCTGCTGGCCCCTGGTCAACCTGGCGCTGCCGCAGGTGGCGGCCATCGTGCGCGAGGCCGGCGTCGGCAGCGCCAATGCCACCCGGGACGCCTGCTCGACTTCCCGGAAGCGATTGCGCGCCGTTCGGCCTACCTGTCGCTGCTGACCGAATACCCGCACACCCTCGAACGCGTGATCCGCATGATGCACGCGAGCGGCTGGGCGGCCACCTTCCTGACCCAGCACCCGATCCTGCTCGACGAACTGCTGGACGACCGCGGCGGCATCGACGACATGGCCGAGCTGGCAGCCAGGCTCGACGCCAGCCTCGGCGAGGCGCTGGGTGACACCGAACGCCAGCTCGACATCCTGCGCGAAACCCATCATGCCCAGCTGTTCCGGCTGCTGGCGCTGGACCTGGCCGGCGAACTGTCGGTCGAGCGCCTGGCCGACCACCTGTCGGCGCTGGCCGACGTGGTGGTGGCCGCGACCCTGCGCTGGGCCTGGCAAACGGTGGCCACGCGCCACCGCGAAGTGCCGCGCTTCGCCGTCATCGCCTATGGCAAGCTCGGCGGCAAGGAGCTGGGCTACGTGTCCGACCTCGACGTGATCTTCCTGTTCGACGACGAGGACGACATGGCGCCCTCGAACTACGCCAAGCTGGCCCAGCGCTTCATCATCACGGATGACGGCGCACACGCCGGCAGGGATCCTGTTCGACATCGACACCGCGCTGCGCCCGGACGGCGCCAGCGGCATGCTGGTGAGCTCGGTGGCCGCGTTCGAGCGCTACCAGCACCAGTCGGCCTGGGTCTGGGAACACCAGGCCCTGACGCGCGCCCGCTTCTGCGCCGGCGACGCGGCCATCGGCGCGCGCTTCGAGGCGATCCGCGAGGATGTGCTGCGGCGCGACAGGAGCGCGCAGGCCGATACGCTGAAGGCGGAAGTCGTCAAGATGCGCCGGCGCATGCACGAGGCTGCACCGAACCGCACCGTTTTGTTCGACCTGAAGCAGGACACGGGCGGGATGATCGACATCGAGTTCATCGTCCAGTACCGGTGCTGCGCCACGCCGCCCAGCATCCGCAACTGACTGCCAACGCCGGCAACATCGCCCTGCTCCGCCGCAGCGGCGAACTCGGCCTGATCGACCCGGGCCTGGCGGCAGCCTGCGCCGACGCCTACCGCGCGATGCGCAAGCTGCAGCACCAGTCGCGCCTGCAGGGGCGCGAGGCGCGGGTCGATGCCGGGCTGGTCACGCATCACGCACAGCAGGTGGTGCGCCTGTGGGAAGCCTGTTTCGCGCACTGAGCCGGGCAGCTTCCCTGAACGGACAACGGCCCGGCCGACAAGTCGACCGGGCCGCCAGAGCCCTGCCTCGGCGATAGACCGTTCGCGACCTCGGGCACGCCCTCGGCGGAACGGTACGATGCCTTATTTCACGTGCTTGTCGAGGAAGCGTTCGACGCGGGTCCAGAAGTCGACGTTATTCTTCTCCAGGTTGAAGCCGTGGCCTTCTTCCGCGTATTGCACCCACTCGACATTCCTGTTGCCGGCGGCGATGAGGGCATCGCGCATCTTGGTGCCGTGCGGCAGCGGTACGCGATAATCTTCTTCCCCGTAGGCCATCAGCACCGGCTGCTTGATGCGTGCGGCCTGCTTCAGCGGGGACGTGGCCGCCAGCTGTGCCGCGTCCTTGCTCGGGTCGCCGATCATGCGCGGCATGCCGTAGCGCACCCATGGATTGTCGGCATCCATGAAGTCGCTCCAGCCGATGCTGTACATCAGTTCGATGTCGGTGACACCGACGATGTTCACGCCCGCCTTGTACAGCTCCGGTTCCTTCACCAGTCCCATCATCGTCGCGTAGCCGCCATAGCTACCGCCGACGATGGCGACGCGTTTCGGATCGGCGAGACCCTGGGCGATAGCCCAGCGCGTCGCATCGGTGATGTCGTCCTGCATTGCCAGACCCCACTGCTTCCAGCCGGCCTTGAACAGCTTGCTGCCATAGCCGGTGCTGCCGCGGAATTCCGGCTCGACCACCAGGTAGCCACGCGAAGCGAGGAACTGGTTGGCCGGGTTGAAGCCCCACTCGACACCGCGCACATACGGGCCGCCGTGCACCATCACGACCGTCGGGAACGGTCCCTTGCCTTTTGGCTTGGTGACGTACACGGGAATGTCGAAGCCGTCACGCGTCTTGACGCGCTGGAAGTCCTGGGTGCCGGCCATCGCTGCCGAATCCAGCCATGGACGCGACGCGCCCAGCAGCTGCAGCTTGCCGGTTTGGTTGTCGAACAGGAAATGTACAGGCGCCTGGATATCGGAGGAAGCGGTCACGATGACATGGCGTGCCTCTACGCAGCGGCTGCACGAAATCTCGTTGTTGGTCGACGGCAGCAGCTTGTCGACAGCTTCCTGCAGACTACGCATTTTCGGATCGAACCAGGTCACGCCCTCGGCTTCCTGCATGTAGCTCACCCCCAGCAAGGCCTTGCTGCCGGCGTCGAACAGCATGCCGCCGGCGAAATCGAAGCCCGGCAGGCTGAGCATGGGCTTGTCTTCCAGCTTGCGCGCCTTGACGTCATAGCGGTACAGCGCGGACGTTCCGTCCTTCGCCTCGGTGTTCAGGGCGCGTACGTAGAGCTGGCCGTCGCGGTCGATGGCCACCGGGGTGATCGCGTCCTCGCCCTCGGTCGGGTCGAAGCGGTACAGTTCGGTCCAGCCAGGCGTGCCCGGGTCGCGCCAATGGACGGCCCCCTTGCGCTTGCCGTCGGTCGTGACCACGGCGCGCGGCTGCTTATCGCGGTCGAGCAGCCAGGCCTGGACACCATCGGGCACGGCCTCGTTGAAAATGCTGCGCGTGCCCATCGTGCGCGTGTTCAGGCGCATCATCATGGTCGTCGCCGGGTGGCCCTGGCCGGTCGGGATGTAGCGCTGGACCATGACGTCGTCCGTGCCGTCGTTGAGCGTTCCCATGAAGACATAGCGCTCAGGCAGAGGGCGGCGCAGCGAATTGCCGCTGACGCGGTAGTTGCCGGTGCGCTCGATGAGCCAGAGGAAGTCGCTGCCGTCGGCATTGACTGCGTACAGGCCGCTGCCGAGCTGCATCCCGAGCGCGGCCTGGCGGTCGGTCAGGTCGAAGACGAGGCGTTCGTCGTTCACCCAGCTGACGCTGCGAATGTCGGCGTCCGGGAACTGGGCGACGCCCTTGAATTTGTTCGGCGTGGCGATGTCGGCAACGGCCAGGCCGATGCGGCCCTCTGCGTTCGACACCAGCATCGCGATTTTCTTGCCGGAAGGCGACAGCGTGGGCGAGCCCAGCACCGGCTTCTTGAAAAAGGCTTGCACAGGCAGCGGTGTGCCGGTCGTCGCCGGAGCGGCAGTGCCCGCGGCCGATGCGTTCAGGCCAATGCCGGCTGCCAGCAGCAGTGCGGCCAATTTACCCAACAGGGGAGAATTCTTGTTCATTTATTCGAATAACCTTTACAAGTGGAAATAGCTTGCAGCCTAGGCGGCTCCGCGACTCCACACATTGCGATCAGTCAAAAAAAAGAGGGGGTACGAGACCCCCTCTTTTGCTAATCAACTAGAAAACGTTGATTTAGAACTTGTGCTCGAGGCGCACGTATGCCTGGCGGCCGTAGCCGTCGTACAGGTAGAAGTTGAAGTTACGGCCGTCATACGACACCAGCTTTGGCATCTTGCCACCCGCGTTGACCACACCAGCGATCAGCTTGGTGTTCCAAGGCATCGTGTAGGTCGCCTGCACGTCATGCGTCACGTAGGTCGGGACTGCACGGGTTGCGCTGTCGGCGTTCTTGCCGGTCACGTTGATGTTGTACGACGCGCCGAACGGACCACGCCTCCAGTTGTTCATCAGCGTTGCGCGATAGCGTGGCAGGCCCAGCGTGCCGGTCATCTCGCTGCCGTCGTCGTCGTAGCTCAGCGTGTTCGAATAACGCAGTTCGTGGTCGAAGTTGCCGACCATTGCGTTCTTCCAACGGCCAGTGACGCTCACGTCCAGGTATTCGCCCTTCAGCGTGCCTTCGTTTGCATAGCCCTGCTGGATGCGGGTGATGCGGCCTTGTGCATTGCGCACGACTGCCAGGCCGGCCGGGATCGCACGTGGATCGGTGCCGTTCGAACGGTCGATCAGGTCCTGTGCGCCGATCAGGGTCAGCTTGTTGTCGATTTCGATGCGGGCGTAGTCAACCTTGACGCTGACTGCCGGGATGACGTCCCAGACAGCACCGATCGAGAACTGCTTCGACTGCTCCGACTGCAGTGCCGAGTTGGCGCCGGTGTAGGTGTCCACCTGGACAGTCTTGCCGATGTTGCAGTCGTCTTCGTCAGGCAGGCCGCCACCGGTGCCGCCACCGAATGCGAGGCAGGTTGCCGGATCGAACACCGACTCAGCCGAGAAGGTTTCCTTCTGGTTCAGCTGTGGCAGGCTTGGCGCGCGGAAGCCTTCGCCGTACGAGGTACGCAGGGTCAGGTTCTTCATTGGCTGCCAGCGCAGCGAGATTTTCGGCGAGAAATCGTTGCCGTAGTCGCTGTACTTGTCGAAGCGGCCAGCGGCGCTGGCTTCCAGCGTCTTGGTGATCGGGAACACCATTTCGAGTGCGGCACCGCTGACGCGACGCTTGCCCGAAGCCGAGTTACCAGCCGAACCTTCGATCACGCCGGCTTCCGACAGCGAATCGTAGATATCGGCGAAGACTTCTTCGCGGCTTTCCACCGAAGCCAGCAGCGAAACGCCGCCGCCTGGCAGTTGGAACAGGTCATAGAAGGTGCCGATCGCATAGACGTCGGTCTGCTTGAACAGGCCGTCGCGGCCGACCGTGGCCTTGATCGCGCCCAGCACTTCCGGCGAGTTCGCGTTCGGGTTGTACAGGTCGTAGAGGCCCGAGTTGGCGTACTGTTCCAGGATCGGACGCACGATGTAGTTGCGGCCCAGTTCCTTGTAGGTCGAACGGGTGTAGGCGGCGCCGACATCGAGGTCGATGTTGTTGGCCAGCTTGCCCTGGAAACCAGCGGCGACGTTCGACAGCCATGCGTCGGTGTTGGTGTCGCGGTTGCCGGCAGCGGCGGTACGGTGGTACACGTCGATCGGCGCATCGGTCGGGTTGTTCGGCGTGTTGGCAGCGATGGTGAACGCCGCCGGAGTCGGCGCGTAGCGGCCAAAGCTGGTGGTGTTGGTGGTCGACGCGTTGGCGTAGAACTTCCAGTTGTCGCTGATCTGGCTCTCGCCGCGGGCGAAGAAGGCCTGGCTGTCGATCTGCGCTTCGTCCGCTGCAACAGCGTTGAAGTTGTACGAGCAAGCGCCGTTTGCTGCCAGGTAGAAGTTAGGGTCGGTACAGCCCAGGTTTGGGTCACCGCGCAGGTTGCCGATCGAGGTCAGCTTCTCGCCGTCGTCGTAGTTGTTGCCGTACGAGGTCACGCCGCGGGTCTGGCCCCATGGACGGTCCTTGGTGTACACCATGCCACGGCCGGTCTTCGACGCGCCCATGATCAGGCGGCCTTTTTCGCCGTTCACGCCAACCAGGACCGACGCTTCCTTACGTGCGCCGCCTTCGTTTTCCGGCTTGGTGTAGCCGATGACGCCAGCGACGCCTTCGAAGTCCTTGCGGGTGATGATGTTGACCACGCCGCCGATTGCATCCGAGCCGTAGACTGCCGACGCGCCGTCGGTCAGGATCTCGATGCGCTCGACCGCTGCCATCGGCACGGTGTTCAGGTCAGCGGAATCGCCGACGTTCGGTGCCTTCGGCAGGCGACGGCCGTCCAGCAGGACCAGGGTACGCTGCGAACCGAGGCCGCGCAGGTCGATGCCGGCGAAGGACTGGGCCGAGCTACCGGATTGCGGGCGGAAGTTACCAGCCGACGAGAAGGTCGAGGTACGCATGAATTCAGCGACGGTGGTCGAACCGGAGGCTTCCAGTTCTTCGCGCTTAATCACGGTAACTGGCAGGGCGCCTTCGGCGTCCGCACGCTTGATGCGGGTACCGGTGACTTCAACGCGCTCGACCTTCTGTGCTGCTGCAGGCGTGGTCGCCTGTGGCTGCGGGGTCGTTTGCAGTTGTTCTTGCGCCATTGCTGGCATGGCGATCAGGCCTACGCTGCCGCCAAACGCCAGAGCGATTGCCGTGCAGACTTGCGACTTCTTAAACATAGATCTCCTTGTTGATAGGGTCTTTCGCCCGGATTCACCCGCCATTGCTACGCGACGGGTTTGGCTCCAGTAATTTCTTGCGTCCTGCTCAATCTCCTCGCTCCAGCAGATACATTCCATTTACAAGGCCCGAAGACCCCACATTCGTACTGTATAACTACGGAAAGTTGGAAAAGGCTAACAAAACGACGGTGCAGTATTGCATGCGATATTGACAAATCGCAAGAAGAAACCATGCTCAACTGTTGCGTTTTTGCAGCCAAACCCAACAAAAGATATAGGAGTGTGGCCCTTGACAATTTTCTACTTTTATCTTCGCCTGCAAAAGAAGCAACAAGGCATGCACTTGAGCAAGTACGAATAAACCCGGTTGTGCACCGCACAAAGTTTTGTCGCCAAGCGGCGAAAGCGGCTTTGATTGCGAAACGTAGAGCGCATGTAATGACATGCATGAAGTGCAATTGGATGCACGGCCGCGCTTTTCCGGTGTGGTGCGCTGCGATAGCGGGAACCGGACCGCGGCAAAAGCGGCCCTTGTGCTTGACAATTTCTGGAAGACACAATCAGGGTGTGGATGCCCATGGCGGCGCAACGAACAACAAGGCGCCCGCCTCGCTTCCTGTGGCCTATTAATAGAGCGGGCTGATTTCGATGCCCCACCCCATCAGCACCGCATTGTCGACCACCGGGTGCAAGGATGGCGACGCCCCTTTGCCCAGCATGGTCCCGAGCTGGCGCGCGCCCGTTTCGTCCAGCGCGAAATCGCACAGCTCCTGCAGGCGCACGCGCGAATCGTCCAGCTGCTGCTCCAGTGCCGCAAAAGCCGTCGCGGCAGGAGTGGCGCCCTGCGCGTTCGCCAGGTTCAGCACATCCGCCAGCGCCATGCGCACCTCGCCCAGCACATCGGGACAATCGCTGGCCGCCGCCAGGCGCGTGGCTTCCGTTTGCAGGGCATTGAAGCGGGCGCGCAACGCGTTCGCTGCCGCATCGCCGGTCAGCGACGCACGCCCTGCTTCGGTGCGCGCGCGGGCCATCGGCTCGATCATGCCGAATCCCGTCTCGAGCAGGCCTGAAGGTCCCTGCAGCCAGGCCAGATGCCCCAGCTCGGACCGCGCGAGCTGCACGGGCCGGGCATCGGCATGGTGGGTGAGCAGGCATACCTTGCCCCGGGGCGCAACACGCGCAGGACTTCCGGCACGCTGCGCGCCAGGTCGGTGTACTCGAGACCATATTGGCTGGTAACGAGGTCGAAGGAGGCATCGGCAAAAGGAAGCGACTCCGCTGCCTGCTGTCCATGGAAACGGACTTGCCTGCGCCTGTTCGGCGCGAGGTCCGCGAGCCATGCGGGCTCGGGCAGGGCCAGGTCGATGGCGTCGCAGGCGACCGTGGCGGGCGCGCTGTCGAGCATCAGCTGAGGCACCGCGCCGTTGCCGGTTGCGATGTCGAGCATGCGCGCACCTGGGGACATGCTGTCGAAATGGCTGCGCCAGAAGTGCGCGAGCGCACCGTCGTAGCGATTTCCGTAGCTGCCGCCGCATGAATGCGCAACGCCGTGGGACCAGTAGCGGCTCCAGACCGCCTTACGCACCTCAACCTGAGTTTCCATTTACTGCCTTCATGACGAAAAGTGAATTGAAACAACCAACTTCAAACCTACACCACACCGCCTTTCAGTATCCCTTCCCTGTTGTTACTGGTCAACATCGAAATGACCGGGCGGCGCCCGATCGCCCTGCTCGCAACTGCCGGGCTTGCCGAGCGTTGCAAGAACAGGAACCTGCAGTACACTGGCGAACTCGACGGTGTAAATACGCACCGCTGCCCTTACCAGATCAAGGAAAGCCATGAATACCAAGCTGCACCGTTACGCAATGCTGGCCGTCGCCTCGGCGCTGTCGCTGGGCGCTACCCAGGTCCTGGCGCAATCGCAAGCGGGCAAGGCCGCGGGCGCCAGCACGTCGGAGAAGGCCGCCAAGGCCCTGCCATCGACCGATGCCGGCAAGCGCCGCGGCAAGGGCGACCGCATCATGACCAAGGACGAGCTGCGTGCCTGCATGAGCCTGAAGGACAGGAACGATCGCAACCGGGTCGAGACCGAACGTCGCCGCGCCGCGCTCGACAAGGAACGCGCCGAACTCGCCAATGCGCCCGATTCAGGCGCCGCCTTGCATGCGGCGGTGGCGGACAAGCTGGCGGCGGCGAAGGAAGTCGACGCCACCTATGCCGTCCACGCCAAGGCCATCCAGGACTGGAATGCCCGCATGGCCGAGTTCCAGGCCAACTCGAGCACGATGCGCAACCCGGAACGCACGCACGAGGCGCTTGTGAAGGAGCAGCTGGCACTGAAGGCCACCGAGGAGCGGCTCCAGGGCGAGCGCAAGACGAAAATCGCTGCCTACGAGGCGGCGGTGAAGGAAGCGAACGACAAGGCGGCCCGTGGTGGCGACCGCAACAGCGACTGGAACAAGCGCAACGAGCAGCTCGCGGCGGCGGAACAGGCGCTGCTCGACGCGCGCCGCAAGTGGGCCTCCGAATGCGGCGACCGCCGCTTCCGCGAAGAAGACGAGACCGCAATCAAGGCCGGCAAGTGAACGCATTCGCTCCAAGCGCCGCGGCAACGACCGCGGCTGCCGTCCAGGCCGCCCTTGCGCGCGCCCAGCATTACCTGGCCGGCAACAATATGTCGGCGGCGGAGCGGGACCTGCGCGCCGTCGTCGAGGAAGCGCCGGACTGTATCGAAGCCTGGCTGCTCCTGTCCGAGCTGGCAGGCGCACGCGGCGACCTCCCTCGGGCGCGCAAGTGCGTCGACGCGGCCGCGCGGCACGCGCCCGAGGTGGCCGCGGTCGCCCTGCAGCGCGGGCAGCTGCTGCTGGCCGCCGGCGAACTGGCCGACGCCGCCGACACCCTGGCGGCCCTGCTCGCGCGCCAGCCGAAACAGTATGTCGCCTGGTTGCTGCTGGGCCAGGTGTTCGACCTGGCGGGCCAGACGCAACTGGCCTTGCGCGCCTGGTCGCAAGGCTTGCGCCATGGCCAGGCGTCACGTCATCTGATGGGCATGGCCAGCACGCCGCCGGCCTTCCGTCCCCATATCCAGCAGATCATCGCCCGCGTCAACGCCCATCTCTATGCACCGGCCGTGGAGGGGTTCGAGCGCATGCGCGCGCAGTTCGGCGCCGCCGACCTGGCCCGGCTCGGGCGCGCGCTGTCGAGCTACACCGGGGTGCGCAGGGAAGTGCCGCCGAATCCCCACCAGCGGCCGAAATTCCTCTACTTCGCGGGCCTGCCCGAAGGCCCCTACCACGATCCCTACCTGCATCCGTGGACGGCGGGCCTGGTCGACGCCTTCGACACCATCCGCGCCGAGGCGCTGGCGGTGCTCGACGCCCAGGCCGGCCTCCAGGAATTCCTGGAGTTCGCGCCGGGCCAGAGCCGCGACGGCTATCTCGGCGGCAGCGGCAGCAAGCCGTCCTGGGATGCATTCTTCTTCTATCGCCACGGCCAGCGCTACGACGACAACCATGCACGCTGCCCCGCCACCTCGAAGCTGCTCGACGGCATCGAACTGTGCGAGGTGGCTGGCCAGGCACCCGAGATCTGTTTCTCGGTGCTGCAGCCCGGCACCCACATCATGCCGCACTACGGTGCCACCAATACCCGGCTGGTCCTGCACCTGCCACTGCTGGTGCCGTCCGGCTGCGCACTGAATGTGCGTGGCGGCGGCGAACACGCGTGGCGCGAACGCGAGCCGATGATGTTCGACGACACCTTCGAGCACGAAGCCTGGAACCGTTCCGGACAAGCGCGCGTCATCCTCCTGATGGACTGCTGGAACCCGCACCTGACCCCGGCCGAGCGCATCGCGACGCGGCATGTCGTCGAGCTGATCAGCGCGATCGAACACTTTGCGCCTGGCGAGCTCGATCGGGCCGTGCAGGCGCTGCGCGGCTAAGTACTCACCCAGAAATACATGTGTTTTTGGGCGCCGGAGCCAGCGTGTTGCCGCGTCGGGTCGCGCTTGCACTGCGGCGCGCTCGCCGCCTTGCACCGCATCCGAACCGGCACGTCCGGTTCTGTTTGGCAAAATTCCCATTTATTTTCGGTCGAGTACGTAGGCGATGCCCCGGCTCCTGGAAACAGGAAAGTCAACGGTCCGCAGGCGCCTCCGCGGGCCGTTTGTTTCGTTCTCCGGCAGCCGGTTCGCGCGCATGGGCGCGCTCGGGGTATCATGCTGGTTTCGCGCGGCCCGGCCGCGCCCATCTGAATCGACCATGGCAATCAAACTCAAGAACGACAAGGACATCGCCAAGATGCGCGTCGCCGGCCGCCTGGCCGCCGAGGTGCTGGAGATGATCAAGGAATACGTCGTGCCCGGCGTCTCCACCGAGGAGCTCGACCGGCGCTGCAACGAATACATCCGCAAGGTGCAGAAGGCAACGCCGGCCAATGTCGGCTACCACGGCTTCCCGAAGACCCTGTGCACGTCGGTCAACGGCGTGGTCTGCCACGGCATCCCGAGCGAGACCGAGATCCTCAAGGACGGCGACATCGTCAACATCGACGTAACCGTCATCAAGGACGGCTGGCACGGCGACACCAGCCGCATGTACTACGCCGGCACCCCGAGCCCAGAGGCCAAGCGCCTGGTCGATACCACCTATGAATGCATGATGGCGGGCATCCGCGCGGTGCGTCCCGGCGCGCGCCTGGGCGACGTCGGCCATGCGATCCAGAAGCTGGCCGAAGGCGCCGGCTACTCGGTGGTGCGCGACTACTGCGGCCACGGCATCGGCCGCGTCTACCACGAAGACCCGCAGGTGCTGCACTACGGCCGCCCCGACACCGGCCTCCTGCTCAAGGAAGGCATGACCTTCACGGTCGAGCCGATGATCAATGCCGGCGACGACGAAGTGGCCCAGCTGGACGACGGCTGGACCGTCATCACGCGTGACGGTTCCCTGTCGGCCCAGTGGGAACACATGATCGCGGTAACGAGCAATGGCTTCGAGATCCTGACGCCCTGGCCCCAGACGCGCTGATCGCGCGCAAGCGCTTCGAAAGGCCGTCCGCTTCCAGTGGACGGCCTTTTTTCATTCGCCCTCCCCTTGAGCAAACCCAACCGTTGCGATGGGTATTGACGTGTTACACCGATGAAAGAAAGGTGTCTTGATAATGGCAACGAATAAATGATGGCTGGAAATGAAAAGTTGCTAATTTCATACACTTAAGGCTTTTCCCGGCGCTCGGGAGAAGTGTGACTTGACCGTAGATATTTATTTAATCAAATTGTCTCTCAAGGCAACTGGATCGCCAGCGACCAGGATGAGCCGTTCAACCATTGGGGGAAATTTTGAAACAAGTTACTGTTTACAAGAAGAGTGCGCTGGCCATTGCATTGACGCTGGCGTACTCGCAAACGGCATGGGCCCAGCGCGATGCCACCGCCGACGCCGCTGCCGATACCGCCGCGCCGGTACAGAAGGTCTACGTGACCGGCTCGAACATCGCCAAGATCGCCGCCGAAACGGCCACGCCCGTGACCGTCATGCGCCGCGAAGACATCGTGCGCACCGGTGCCAATTCAGTCACCGAACTGCTCAACACCCTCACCGCCTCGACCGGCAGCCTGACCGACATCGGCGGCAGCAACTCGTTCGCCGGCGGCGCCTCGTCGGCTTCGCTGCGCAACCTGGGCAAGCAGTCGACCCTGATCCTGCTGAACTCGCGCCGCGTGGCGCCCTATGCGCTGGCCGACTACAACGAGGTCTTCACCAACCTCGACTCGCTGCCGCTGGACGCGATCGAACGTGTCGAGGTGCTGCGTAGCGGCGGCTCGGCCCTCTACGGTTCCGACGCCGTCGCTGGCGTCATCAACATCATCACCCGCGGCGACTTCAAGGGCGTGCAGCTCAAGGCGAGCATGGACGAGTCGCTCAAGAACAGCGAATTCGGCACCCGCAACGCCAGCATCACCGGCGGCATCGGCGATATCGCCAGCGACGGCTACAACGTCCTGGCCAATGTCGAAGTCTTCCAGCGCGACCCGGTAATGTGGCGCGATATCGTCGAGGACATCAATCCGGCCTATGGCCAGAAGTTCACCACCGTCGCCCCGGGCAGCGGACGCATGTTCGGCAACCGCGGCACGCCCTCCTCGTTCAGCTACCCGGGCAACATCCTCGGCTACGGCGGCGGCGGCGGTCCGATCGAAGGCTGCACCACCGTGGCGGCCGGCCTGTGCCAGTACGACCGCTTCTCGCGCTTCCAGGCCATTCCCGAAGCGGACCGCGTCAATGGGATGGTGTCCGGCAAGCTGCGCATCAACGAGAAGCTCGATGCCTTCGCTGAAGCGATCTACTCGCGCACCGAAACGAAGTACCAGGGCGCCTTCCCGACCTACGACTCGACCGCGTCGGATGTCGTGTGGGGCAACCCGGTCACGGGCGAGCGCCTGAACTTCACCTACCTGTCTCTCCCAGCCGAGCACCCGCTCAACGGGCTGGGTGAACCCGCGGCATTGCGCTACCGCTTCGCCGATGCCGGCGGCAACACGACCGTCACGAGCTCGCAGTACCGGGCGCTGGTCGGCCTGAAGGGCAGCTGGAACGACTATGACTGGGAAACCGCTGCCGGCGTCACGGGTGGCAAGACCAAGATGCGCGGGCGCGGCGCCTTCAGTGCCAGCGGCTTCAAACAGGTCATCGGTGACTACACGCAATTTGATGCCGACTTCACCCCGACGGACCCCACCTTCTTCAACAAAGGCTACAAGATCGGCCAGCCGAATTCGGCCGAGGTCTTGAATACCCTGTTCCCGGAACAGGGGTACGACGGCAAGATCACCCAGACCTTCCTCGACGGTAAGATCAGCGGTGAAATTGCGAAGATCGGCGGGCGCGGCGTCGGCCTGGCCGTCGGCGGCGAAGTGCGCCACGAAAAATTCGAGATCAACCCGACCGCCAACCTGCTCGCAGGCGACATCGTCGGCAACGGTTCCGCCACTGCGAACGCCAAGCGCATGACAGGCGCGGCCTTCGCCGAGATAGAAGCCCCGGTGACCTCCACCCTGACGCTGACCGGCGCCGCCCGCCTCGACAAGTACGAGGACTTCGATGCCCACGTCTCGCCGAAGCTGGCCTTCCGCTGGGCGCCGAACAGCAGCTTCCTGCTGCGCGGCACCTGGGAAGGCGGATTCCGGGCACCGAACCTGACCGAGAGCGCCCAGTCGAGCAAGTTCGCTTTCGATAACGGCGTGGTCGACCCACGCCGCTGCCCGCAGGCACTTGCCCTGGCCCAGAACCTGCGCAACCAGGCCGCCGGCCTCCCCAGCAGCGATCCGAACAGCGCCATCCTCAACGCCCGCGCCGACAGCGTCGAGGGCAACGAATGCGCCGCCGGCGTGTTCAGCAACGTGCGCAACAACCCGGACCTGGAACCGGAAACCTCGCGCAGCGCCACCATCGGCTTCGTGGTGGAACCGTTCAGGGGTTATAACGTCGCGCTCGACTACTGGCGCATCGAACGCAAGGACGAGATCGGCCTGAAGAGTACGTCCGACCTGCTGGCGGCGGAAAACGACCAGCCTGCCGGCGTGATCGAGCGTGGTTCGCTGGCGAGCGACAAGACCTTCACCCCTGCTGAACAAGTGCAATACGGCGTGACGACCGGTCCGCTGATCGGCACCTCGGGCATGTTCGAGAACGTCGCGAAAACCAAGACCAGCGGCATCGACCTGACCGGCTCGGCGCGCATCCGCACGCCGTATGGCCGCGTGACCGTGGACGCCAACGCCACCTACCTGCTCGACCTGCGCTACTTCAGCACCACGCTGGGCGGCTATGGCGACAACCTGGCTGGCCGCTACGGCGCGCCGAAAGTGGTGGCCAATACGACGGTCGCGCTCGAAACCGGCAATTTCTCGAACGCGCTGCGCGTCAACTTCAACCGCCACACCCAGCTGCGCGGCGACTTCTTCGACGAGAGCTTCACCAGCGAAGGCTGCGCGGAGCGCGGCTGGGCCGAGAACGAGTGCCGTGTCGGCTCCTACGTGCGCTGGGACTACACGATGGCCTACCGTGGCTTCAAGGGCTGGACCCTGACCGCCTTCGTGCGCAACCTCTTCAACCACCGGCCACCGGTGGACCTGCGTTCCTTCGCCAGCAGTGGCGGCGGCGTCATTCCGCAGAACTACGAGGACGTGCAGGGCCGCAGCCTGCGCCTGACGGCGGAATACCGCTTCTGATCGAACCGATTGCCGGTCCGCCCAGGCTGACCGGTTTTGCAATAACACAAGGCGGGCGCCCATGCCCGCCTTTTTTATTGTCCGGCACATCCGACGGCCGTCATTTCCGTACAAACGATGGCAACGCCCTGTCATACGACATCTTTATTGCGCGACAGGGGCCACTATGTAACATCAAGTAACAAGCCTTCACATTTCGTATGTACATTGATGCCTAAAAACAACAAGATATGTACTTGTGCATATTTCCATCTATGTTTGCTTTGACGCAAGACAAATCTCTGCGAGACTAAACTCATCCACTTTGAATAGTGGAGGTAGGAAAACAAGAAACGTTAGCCGTAACATTGACGGAGATATTTTGAAACAACCCTTAGCACTCAAACAAAGCGTCATCGCGGTTGCGATGACCATCGCTGCCGGTTCGAGCTTCGTCTCGACCAGCGCTTACGCACAGCAAGCGCCAGCCGCGACCACGACTACGACCTCGACCACGAGCTCGACCACCGCCACCAGCGCGGATGGCCAGCCCGTCACCAAGGTCTTCGTGACCGGTTCGAACATTCGCCGCATCAATGCCGAAACCGCTTCCCCGGTCCAGGTCATCACCCGCGACGAGATGGTCCGCGGCGGCGCAACCTCGCTGACCGAAGTACTCAAGGGTATTTCGTCGAACGTGGGCGGCATCAGCGAAGACCGCACCGGCGGCTTCACCGCCGGCGCCTCGAGCCTGAACCTGCGCGGCATCGGCAGCCAGGCTACCCTGATGCTGATCAACGGCCGCCGCCTGGCGCCCTATGCCCAGCCTGAATTCCAGACCACCTTCGTCGACCTGAACTCGGTGCCGATCGGCGCCGTCGAGCGCATCGAAGTGCTGAAAGACGGCGCTTCGGCGATCTACGGCTCGGAAGCGATTGCCGGCGTGGTGAACATCATCATGCGCGACAGCTTCGAAGGCGTCGAGATCAGCGGCTCGCTGGGCGAATCCTCGCGCGGCGACGGACGCCAGGTGCGCAGCACCGTCTCCGCCGGTTTCGGCAGCCTGGTCGACAACCACTTCAACGTCTATGCAACCCTCGACGTGCGCCAGCGCAAGCCGATGTTCCTGAGCAAGCGTGACGACTACATCGGTACCCAGGACTGGCGCCAGTGGGGCTACAAGGACAACCGTAGCCTGTACACCTACCCGGGCAACATCTACTGGACCGACAAGGCCACCGGCGTGTTCGTGTCGCGTACCCTGGACGGCAACTGCCCGGCCGACCGCCTGGTCCCAGCCAGCCAGGTCCTGTCCGCCACCTCGACCGGCACCGCCTGCGTGTTCGACGATCTCGCCGACGGCGACGTCAACTCGGGCGGCAAGACCGACCGTCTCGGCCTGACCAGCCGCGCAACCTGGCAGATCAACGCCAACACGACGGCGTTTGCCGAAGTGATCGCGCACCAGAACAAGGCACGTGTCACCGGCCTGTACCACTGGGTCGCAGGCCAGAACGGCCAGCCTACCGGCGCACTGCCGATCACCTCGCCACAGTATCCGCAAGACCTGATCGGGCCTGATGGCAAGACCCTTGCCGGCGGCAACGGCACCGTGCGCGTGCGCGCCAGCCTGAAGGACCTGCCAGGCCAGGGCCAGGAAAACACGACGGACTTCGCCCGCTACCTCGCCGGCGTCAAGGGCACGTTCGGCAACTGGGACTGGGAAACCGCCGCATTCGGCAGCACCAGCAAGGTCGAGTCGCACAACACGAGCGGCCTGCTGACGACCCCGTTCACCCAGGCTTACAACAGCGGCAAGTTCATCTTCGGCAACAGCGCCGGCAATGCCGACCTGCTGAAATCGATCATGACCGACTCGGTCAGCGGCTTCAAGTCGTCGCTGTACCAGGTCGATGCCAAGGTGTCGGGCGAACTGTTCAACCTGCCAGCAGGCGCCGTCGGCATCGCTGCCGGTGTCGAGGCACGCCGCGAAAAACTGGTGACCTCGCCGGATCCGCTGTCGGTCGAAGGCGAGCTGTACCACCAGGCACAAAGCCCTCCAGGCTTCAGCAATGGCCGCACCATCAAGTCGGTCTACGCCGAGACGACGATCCCGTTCCTGAAGAGCCTCGAAGGTCAGGTCGCCGTGCGTCACGACCGCTACTCGGACTACGGTAGCTCGACCACGCCGAAAGTCGGCCTGAAGTGGAGCATCACGCCACGCTACATCCTGCGTGGTACCTATGCCGAGGGCTTCCGTGCGCCGACGCTGGTAGAAAACTCGACCGACGTGCGCCACGCCTTCCTGAACGGCTTCCGCGACCCGGCACGTTGCAACGACCAGTTCACGGACGGTTGCAGCTGGAACAGCGCCTACGATAGCGGCGCCAACCCGTCGCTGGCACCGGAAACGTCGAAGAGCTACACCCTGGGCCTGGCAATGGAGCCGACCTCGTGGCTGGTCGCCACGGTCGACTACTTCCGCATCCGCCGCGACAACGAAATCGGTACCTATGACCTGACCCGCGTGCTGGAAGATCCGGCCCGTTACGCAAACGACCCGGCAGCCGTGGTCGTGCGTGACCCGCTGACCCCGGAAGACCAGGCAGCTGGCGCAACCGCCGGTGAGATCTCGCTGATCAAGTTGCTGCTGACCAACGTGGCCGTGACCGACGTCAAGGGTGTCGACATCGACCTGCGCGGCAAGTTCAACTTCGGCGAATGGGGCCGCCTGGAACCACGCCTGCAGCTGGCTTACATGCACTCGTACAAGTACGCGCCGTCGCTGGAAGACGCGCAAATCGAGTACATCGGCACCCGTGGCACGCCACGCGTGCAGGGCACCTTCGGCCTGGCATGGAAGAAAGCCGCATGGCAGCTGTCGGCTGACGCGGTCTATGTCGGCAAGATGGCACCGGTGGGCGACTACACCGTCGACTGCGTGTACGAGACCGAAGGCTATGGCGAACTGTGCGAACGCAAGATTCCTTCGTTCACCGTGTTCAACCTGGGCGGCAGCTACAAGGGTCTGTTCGGCATGAAGGACCTGAAGCTGGGCTTCGCGATCCAGAACGCATTCGACCGCAAGCCACCGTTCAATCCATCGAGCGGCCTGGGCTTCTACCAGACCCTGCATAACCCGATGGGCCGTTACTTCCAGCTCAGCGCGGATTACAGCTTCAAGTAATCGCACTGGCTGACAAGTAGTTGAAGGACAAGAAGCGTCGCACCCCCGGGTGATGACGCTTCTTTTTTCATCCATGCTGAACGTTTGCGAGAACGCATTTTGATTTCGAAAAATAACCTCATCCGCACGCTGCTGGCCGCAAGCCTGTTCGGGCCGGCCCTGGGCGTCCTGGCAGCCGATGCCGACACGCCAGTCCCGACCGTGCACGTCAACGGCGCGCGCCAGATCCCGATCGCCGATTTCTTCAAGAAACCCCAGTTCGGCGGCCAGCCTATCCTGTCGCCGGACGGCAAGAACATGGCCGTGCTGACCCCGCGTAACGGCCGCTTCGTGCTCGCCGTGATCGACCTGGCGACGCGCCAGCCGAAGGTGGTCGCGTCCGACCCGGACTGGAACATCAGCTCGCCCATGTGGGTCAACAACAACCGCCTGGTCTTCGGCATCAGCAAGGGCAGCGACGAAACGATGGAGAACAACGACGGCGGCGGCGGCCTCTACGCCGTCGACCGCGACGGCAGCCACTTCCGCAAGCTGAGCGCCAGCCTGCAGGAAGCGCGCGCCGCCAACGTGCCGTTCAAGCCGGTCAGCGTGCTCCAGCGCGCGGGCGGCGACAGCAACGACCTCTTCGTCGTCGACAATGCGCGCGGCCGCGATGCCGCGGTCGGCGCCACCGACCTGTTCCGTCTCGACACCGGCACCGGCCGCCGCAGCCTGCTCACCTTCGACAATCCCGGCAATGTGAACGAATGGGTGCTCGACCATGCCAACGTGGTACGCGTGGGCACGGCGCTGACCGTCGAAGCGGGCACCAAGCGCCTCATCCAGACCGTGTTCTACCGCGATGGCGACAAGTCGGCCTGGAAGCCTATCCATACTGCCTACGTCAACGAAGGCAAGGACATGTCCGTGCTGGGCTTCGATTTCGACAACAAGACGATGCTGGTGGCCGGCCGTTTCGACGGGCGCGACAAGTCGGCGGTGTACGTCTGGGATTTCGCCAACGGCAAGCCCGGCGAACTGGTAGCCGAGCATCCGACCGTCGACATCACCGGCGAGCTGCTGTATGACGAGCCGCGCAAGAAAATCATCGGCATCGGCTTCGAGAGCATGATCCAGGAGAAGTATTATTTCGACGCGGACTACGCGAAGATGCAGGCCACGCTCGACGCCAGCCTGCCTGGACAGCAGGTCAGCTTCTCCTGGCGCGGCGACCACGTGGTGGCGGTGGCGTACAGCGCCGCCCAGCCCGGCCAGATCTACTTCTTCGATACCGCGAAAAAAGTACTCGAGCCGGTGTTCAGCATGATGCCCCAGTTCGATAACAAGACACTGGCGGCGCAGACCGTGATCAACTACGCGGCACGCGACGGGCTCAACATCCCGGCCTACCTGACCCTGCCGCAGGGCCAGGCAGCCAAGGGGTTGCCGCTGGTCGCCTACATCCACGGCGGCCCGCATGCGCGCGACCACGCCGGCTTCGACCCGACGACGCAGATGCTGGCCTCGCGCGGCTATGCCGTGCTGCAGCCGCAGTTCCGCATGTCGACCGGCTTCGGCTGGAAGCACTTCACGGCCGGCTGGAAACAGTGGGGCATGGCGATGCAGGACGACATCACCGATGGCGTGGCCGCGCTGGTCAAGCAGGGCATCGTCGACCCCAACCGGGTCTGCATCATCGGCGCCAGCTACGGCGGCTATGCCACCATGTACGGCCTGGCGAAAGACCCTGACCTGTACAAGTGCGGCGTGAACTGGGTGGGCGTGACCGACATCAGCCTGCTGTTCTCGGTCAGCTATTCGGACACCAGCAACTCGCCGGTCATGGACGACCTGGGCGTACGCATGCACGGCGATCCGAAGCTTGATCAGGCCTACATGAAGGAACGCTCGGCGCTGGAAAACGTCGGCAAGATCAAGGCGCCGGTGCTGATGGCCTACGGCAGCGAAGACGTGCGCGTGCCCCTGGTCCACGGCGAACGCATGCGCGACCTGCTGCGCAAGAAGGGCAACGAAGTCGAGTGGATGGTCATGACGGGCGAAGGCCACGGCTGGGCCAAGGAAAGCAACCGCATCAAGTTCGGTGAGGCGATGATGAGTTTTATCGACCGGCATATCGGGCCGGAGGCGGTGGCGAAGAAGAAGTAATTTCTTCGCACGTCCTCACCAGGCGAAAAAAATCCGTCCGGGCTGGCTGGCCCGGACGGATTTTTTGTTTGCGGCCGAGACAGTTGAAGATGGACGGACTTCGAATCCTCAGACCCATGACAACACGCTAAGTCCGGACCCCAGACCTGCCGCGATGTCAAAAAAACGGCAGAGCCTGTGTCCGAATGTCAGACCTGACAACGGCTTACCCTAACGCGAATCCTTTACAAAGTCGATACGTGGGTCTGTGTCAGGGTCGCCGCAATAGAAGGCAAGTGATTTCGATTCTCCTTCGACCAACAAGAACATGCGTATTGCGTAGGGCAACGAACCCTTTAATTGCACGCTCTTCTCGAAAACGAAATCGACAACCTCGAGTCCGTTTGTCGACTTGCTCAACTTCCAGTTTCCAGTTCCGTCGACACCTGCTTCCAAAGCTGGATGGACAGGGGGCAGTATCTCAGCGGGGAGGTTCACCGCTTTGAATAGACCGTTTTTTTCCAAAATCAACTTTGCAAGAGACACACTTGTATTCGCTTTGCACGCCGATTCCCTGCCTTGCATACTCCAGCTACCTAATAGCTGCTTTTCTTCAGTCGGCCTATTCCCGCATGAGACGAGAAGGAAACAAAGTGAACAAATAAATAGCCCCATGCGAGCAATATTCATCATTTCCTCGTCCCTCCAATTTTTTCGTGAAGAATGATTGTTTGCGAAGTCTTGGACAATGGGCCGTCAGCGAACGTTCTGTTTAGTGGCTTCCCAATGTTATCGCTCCACCATTTCGTATAACCGACTACTGGCGGGTGCGTTGCCGATTCGATCGTCGATCAGATATGAAACCGCTCTGTGCGGCAGAGCCCGCGTACAAATGTCAGACCCAACACCGTTAAGTGTCGTGGCACCGTCGCGTGCCGTGATACCGCTACGCACGTGACTGTCTGGATATTTTTTGACCGTTCCTGAACTTTCTTCCCTTCAATGTTTGAACCATCACCTCTTGAAGGTCAGGTCGAAAGAGTCAAAGCCCTGCTCACTAACTAGCAGGCGTACACTTGTATTGGAGTCAAAATATAGCTCCAACCCGCCATTCTTATCGGGCTTTACATCCTCAATGCATTGGCCTATGAGCGCGATTAGATGTATCGCACCGATTCGAAATCCATTTAAATCATTATCTTTTCGGATTGTAAGGGCTCCCCACTCCCCTGCGGCCTCATAGCCTTCCTCTATGTCAACATTTGCACTGTCAGAAAACTCGCCTTTTTCCGATAATGGATATTTAACGAATTTCAACGAAATACAGTCAATTGCAACGAGAACAGAAGTAAGCTGCTGTCCAACTAGTCGGCGCGTGACATCAGAGTTGTGTGCACTATTCATGATTTGGCTTTGGTATTTCGAGGGGACAATGGGGTCAGGACAAGGGACAATGGGGTCAGGTCTGACATTCGGACACAGGCTCAGCCTTTGCTGTGATTTCGATATCGAACGCAGAAGGGCCGACGTTGCAACTTGTCTTCAACCTTTAGAGTTGATCTGCTGCTCCGTACGGTGCAAAGCTGAACGCCAAAGCCGAGGTCGTGTCCGAATGTCAGACCTGACCCCAGCATTGCGCAGGTAAAAAAAAGCCGTTCAGCTCACGCTAAACGGCTTTTTTGACGAAGTGCTGTGATTACTTCGCGTTCATCAGCGCCACAGTGGTATCGAGCATGCGGTTCGAGAAGCCCCACTCGTTGTCGTACCACGACGAGACTTTCACCAGGCGGCCCGAGACTTTCGTCAGGGTCGAATCGAAGTTCGACGACGCCGGGTTGTGGTTGAAGTCGACCGAGACCAGCGGTTCGGTTTGATAGGTCAGCACGCCTTTCAGTGCGCCTTCCGATGCAGCCTTCATGATCTGGTTGACTTCATCGACCGTGGTGTCGCGCTTGGCGATGAAGGTCAGGTCGACGATCGAGACGTTGATGGTCGGGACGCGGATGGCGAAGCCGTCGAGCTTGCCGTTCAGCTCAGGCAGCACCAGGCCGACGGCTGCAGCGGCGCCGGTCTTGGTCGGGATCATCGACTGGGTGGCCGAACGGGCGCGGCGCAGGTCTTCGTGCATCACGTCGGTCAGCACCTGGTCGTTGGTGTAGGCGTGCACCGTGGTCATCAGGCCGGTTTCCAGGCCGATGGCTTCGTTCAGCGGCTTGACCAGCGGGGCCAGGCAGTTGGTGGTGCAGGAAGCGTTCGAGATGACGGTGTCGCTGGCCTTCAGGACGTCCTGGTTGACGCCGTAGACGATGGTTGCGTCGACATCCTTGCCGCCTGGTGCCGAGATGATGACCTTCTTGGCGCCGCCCTTCAGGTGGGCCGAGGCCTTTTCCTTGGTGGTGAAGAAGCCGGTGCATTCCAGCACGACGTCCACGCCGAGCTCGCCCCATGGGATCTCTGCAGGGTTGCGCTGCGCGAACACGCGGATCGGGTCGCCGTTGACGATCATGTTGTCGCCTTCGACGGTCACGGTGCCCGGGAACTTGCCGTGGGCGGTGTCGTAACGGGTCAGGTGGGCGTTCGATTCGGCATTGCCGAGGTCGTTGATCGCGACGATCTGGATGTCCTGCTTCTTGCCGCCTTCGTAGAAAGCACGCAGGATGTTGCGGCCGATGCGGCCGTAGCCGTTGATGGCAACCTTGATGGTCATACTTTTTGCTCCTGATTAAAAAAAACCGTTAGCAGGTAGGTGCATCCAAAGGCAAGCGGTGACACGGTGCATGCGATCGTTGGACGCATAGGCGGGGGACCCGCCTATCCTACGTCGTATATTTTTAGCCCGCGATCACAGCCTTGGCCTTGGCCACGACGTTCTCGACGGTGAAGCCGAAGTGCTTGAACAACACCGGTGCCGGTGCCGACTCGCCGAAGGTGTCGATGCCGACGACGGCGCCTTCCAGGCCGACGTACTTGTACCAGAAGTCGGTGACGCCAGCCTCGATGGCAACACGCGGTACGCCGCGGGTCAACACTTGCGCTTTGTAGCTCGCCTCCTGGCGCTCGAAGACGTCGGTCGACGGCATCGAGACCACGCGCGCGGCCACGCCTTCGCCGGCCAGCGCATCGGCCGCCTTCATCGCCAGTTCGACTTCGGAACCGGTGGCGATCAGGATGACTTTTGCGTCAGCGGCATCGCGCAGCACGTAGCCGCCCTTGGCAACGTTGGCCACGGTAGCGGCGTCGCGTTCCATGAACGGCAGGTTCTGGCGCGAGAAGATCAGGGTCGACGGGCCGTCCTTGCGCGCAACAGCCGCGCCCCAGGCCACTTGCGATTCGACCGTGTCGCATGGACGCCAGTTGTCCAGGTTCGGGATCAGGCGCAGCGAGGACACGTGCTCGACCGACTGGTGGGTCGGGCCGTCTTCGCCCAGGCCGATCGAGTCGTGGGTGAATACGAAGAGCGAGCGGATCTTCATCAGGGCGGCCATGCGCAGGGCGTTGCGGCTGTAGTCCGAGAAGGTGAGGAAGGTCGCGCCGAACGGGATGAAACCGCCGTGCAGGGCGACGCCATTCTGGATCGCGGCCATGCCGAATTCGCGCACGCCATAGTTGATGTGGTTACCCGGGATGCCCGAACGCACGGCCACGCACTCTTTCCAGTTGGTCAAGTTCGAGCCGGTCAGGTCGGCCGAGCCGCCCAGGAATTCCGGCAGGATCGGCGCCAGCGCCTGGATCGCGTTCTGCGAGGCCTTGCGGGTGGCGATGGTTTCCTTTTTGTCGATGCAAGTGGCAATCGCCGCGTCCAGCGTCTGCTGGAAGTTACCCGGCAGTTCGCCCTTCATGCGGCGCGTCAGTTCGGAAGCCAGTTCCGGATGCTTGGCTGCGTACTCGGCGAACATCGTGTTCCATTCGCCTTCATACTCCGCACCGCGTGCCTTCGCGTCCCAGGCTTCGTAGATTTCGCCAGGAATGTCGAACGGGATCGCGTCCCACACCAGGTGCTGGCGCACGGCCGCGATTTCCTTGTCGCCCAGCGGCGCGCCGTGGACTTTATCGCCGCCTTCCAGGTTCGGGGCGCCCTTGCCGATAATGGTCTTGCAGCAGATCAGGGTTGGACGGTCCGACTCTTTCGCCTGCGCGATGGCGGCGGAGACGGCGGCGACATTGTGGCCGTCGACCTTCGGGATCACGTTCCAGCCATAGGCTTCGAAGCGCTTCTGGGTGTCGTCGGTAAACCAGCCTTCGACGCGGCCGTCGATCGAGATGCCGTTGTCGTCGTACAGCCAGATCAGCTTGTTCAGGCGCAGGGTACCGGCCAGCGAGGCCACTTCGTGCGAGATGCCTTCCATCAGGCAGCCGTCGCCGAGGAAGGCGTAGGTGTAGTGGTCCACCACGTCGTAGCCCGGACGGTTGAATTCATAGCCCAGCAGCCATTCGGCCAGCGCCATGCCCACCGAGTTGGCGATGCCCTGTCCCAGCGGGCCGGTGGTCGTTTCCACGCCCGGGGTGATGCCCACTTCCGGGTGGCCCGCGGTCTTCGAGTGCAGCTGGCGGAAGTCGCGCAGGTCGTCCATGGTCAGCGCGTAACCGGCCAGGTGCAGCATCGCATAGTGCAGCATCGAACCGTGGCCGTTCGACAGCAGGAAGCGGTCGCGGTTGAACCATCCCGGATTGGCGGGGTTGTGGCGGTAATGCTTGTCCCACAGCGCGACGCCGATCTCCGCCATGCCCATTGGCATGCCAGGGTGACCCGAGTTGGCTTTTTGGACAGCGTCCATCGCCAGCGCGCGGATCGCGTTGGCCATCAAGGTGGTGGTTTGCGTAGATTTCATGGGTGCAGGAGTCTGGATTGGAAAGCGACAGGCGGTACGGCTGGCCGTAGCCCGTTATTTTACCAGAGTGACATGCTGCCGAATTAAAATGCAGTTTTCGCGTTCGCAGTTTATTTGCATTTCGTTATCAGGAGCCGCATGCCCCGCTTTTACTGTCCCCAGCCGCTCGCCAGCGGCGCCACCGTCGACCTGCCGGAATCGGTTGCCCATCACTTGCACGTGGTGCGGATGCAGCCGGGCGATGCGCTGACCCTGTTCGACGGCCGCGGCGGCCAGTACGTGGCCAGTCTCAGCGAGATCGGCAAGCGCCGCGCCAGTGCCCTAATCAAGGAACACGAACCGGTCGAGGTCGAACTCCCCTATTCCCTCACCCTGGCCCAGGGCCTGCCGGAGGGAAGCAAGATGGACTGGATCATCGAAAAAGCGGTGGAACTCGGCGTGGCCGCGGTGCAGCCGCTGGCGGCCCAGCGCAGCGTGGTGCGCCTGTCCGGCGAGCGCGCGGAAAGCGCCACCTGCACTGGCAGGGCGTGATCGTCGCCGCCGCCGAGCAGAGCGGGCGCAACCGCCTGGCGCAGCTGTCGCCGGTCGCCGACCTGAAACCCTGGCTGGCGACGGCCTCCACTTCGCCGCGCATCCTGCTCAGCCCGCGGGCGACGCAGTCGCTGGCGGGATGGGCGCAATCGAACGCGCCGCGGGACCTGACCCTGCTGGTCGGCCCCGAAGGCGGTTTTACGCGGGAGGAAGAAGACGCGGCGCTGGCGGCCGGGGCGCTGGCCTTGTCGATGGGTCCGCGTGCTGCGCACGGAAACGGCGGCGCTGGCGGCGATGGCGGTGCTGGGTGGCGCCTGGGGGGCGATGTAGGCAGAGCCGGCGCAAGGACGTAAAAAGCCCCGGGACGGAAGGCTCCGCCCGGGGCTTTTTTGAACCAGCGGCATTGCTGCCGCTGTGCGCATCGACTGTTTAGAACTGGTAAGCCAGGCCCAGGCTGAAGAAGCGACCGACAGCGCCTGCCTGGTGCAGCGAAGCGTTGTACGAGGTTTGCGCATTGGCGTTGCCGTAGGTGGCGACGTCATACGGTGGCTCGCGGTCGAACAGGTTCAGCACGGCAGCGCGCAAGGTCAGGTTGTCGCTGAGCTTGTACTGCACGTTCAGGTTGGTCGTGGTGAACGAGGCCACATCGCAGAAGCCCAGCGGCTGGCCGCCTGGAATACGTGCGAAGTAGCTACGGCCACCGACGTCGCCTGCGCTCGACGAGCAGCTGGTGCCGCCCACCGACGGATCCAGGGTCGAGAAGCCGCTCGTGTAGTTCACGGTGGTGGTCACGTCCAGTGGGCCGCGGTTCCAGCCGAGGGTGAACTGGGCACGGTTCTTCGGATTACCCGTTGCGCCGCCGACCACCGACGGGCCCTGGGTGCCCGCCAGCTGGAAGGTGGTGCCGGCCACTTCGCTCTCGTAGCCGAAGGTATGGGCCGCGGTCAGGTTGGCCGACAGGGTACCCATGTCGTTGGCCAGGCGCCACTTGTAGCGCACGTCCGCTTCGATACCGTGGGTCTTGGTGCTGCCCGCGTTGATGTATGGCGACGCTGCATACAGGATCGGGCCGACGGCCGGCGTGCCAAGCACGGTCTCGTCGCCGTTGCCGGTTGCTACCTGGGTCGGAACAGCTGCACCACGGATCCAGGTCGGAACGAAGGTCGGGTCGTTACCGGCACGGGTCACGATCAGGTTCTTCACCTCGATGTTGTAATAGTCCAGCGACATGTTGAGGCCGCGGACCGGCTCGAGGATCAGGCCCAGGGTGTACGACTTCGACTTTTCAGGCTCCAGGTTCTGGCTGGTGGTCTGGACGTAAGGCGGGTTGATGTCGCACTGCAGTGGGACGTCGCCAGGGCGGGTGCCAGTGCCGTCGGCGCACAGGATCGGATCGTCGATATTGTTGAAGGTGAAGAACGAACCGGCATTGCCGACTTCAGCTGGATTCGGCGCACGGAAGCCACGGGCGAAGGTGCCGCGCACACCGATCTGCTGCAGCGGGCTCCACTTGAAACCTGCCGACGGCGTGAACGAATTGCCGTAGGTATCGAAATGGTCGTAGCGGCCCGAGGCGGTGACTTCGAGGTTCTTGATCGGGTTCGCTTGCAGCTGCGCGAACACCGCCGAGTTGGTCTCGTCGCCAATCGTGAACGGCGAGGTACTGGCGACCAGACCGTTGGCGGTCAGGCTCGACGGCGGCGCGTTCTGCTTGCGCTCGTGCCAGTGGACACCTGCCGCGATGGCCAGAGGACCTGCGCCCAATTGCATCAGTTCGCGCGTACCGATCAGGTCGGCGTAGTTGAGGGTCGAGGTCAGCGTGTTGCTGAAGTTCGGCGACACTTGCGCGATCAGGGCCGGCGAGTTATTGCCCAGGACGTTCCAGGTGCCATTGTTGATGGCGTTGTACAGTGCCGGACGGTTGACATAGCCAAGGTATTCGACCTCGGTCTTGACGCGGGTAGCGCCGATGCCAGCGTCGATGTCCCAGCCGAGGGCACGGCCCTTCAGGTCGACGGCGAAGCGGGTGGAGGTGCTGGTGTTGTCCGAGGTACGTTCCGTAGCGATGCCCGGAATGTAGCCGTACAGCGAGGCTTCGCCACCGGTGCTGTTGATTACGTTGGCGCCGACGGGGGCACCTGGTGCGAAGCGGGTGTTCGGGATGGCGTTGACGCCGCCGGTCAACACACCGTTGATCAGGGTGGTGTTGCCGTTGAACGAGTTCGGCGAGTAGGTCAGCGGCACGCCACGGTTGTTCAGGCTGTCGCGCTTGAACAGCGACCCCTTGAAGGCGATTTGCCAGTCGTCGCTCAGCTTTTTCGTCATGCCGATCATGACGTTGACGTTTTCGGTCGGCGGCTGGATGAAGGTGACTTCGTCGCGGATGGCGCAGCCGCCGGCGCGGTACAGGGTGTAGTTACACTTCGGGTCCAGGAACTGGAAGTTCGCCGGGTTGGTCGCGCCGCCGGCGCCCTGGGTATTGAACAGGAAGGGGCTGTTCGCTGCCACCAGGCCATTGTTCAAGTTGGTCGGCACGCCCAGGGTCAGGTTGTTGCCGCCGCGCGAACGCCAGTCGCGGTTGGCCCAGCCGAACTGGTCGCGATCGGCCACCATGATCGGGTTCTGCTTGCGCCATTCGGCGGTGATGAAGGCGTTGTAGCCGTCAGTGTCGAGGTCGCCGATGCCGGTGCTGGCCGAGGCACGCTTGGTCTGGCCACCGCCATGCTGGGTGGTGCCGACTTCGGCGCTCACTCGGGTACCCGTCAGGTTTTTCTTCAGCTTGATGTTGACCACGCCGGCGATCGCGTCCGAGCCGTAGGTCGCCGAAGCGCCGGCTTTCAGGACTTCGATCGATTCAATGGCATCGAAAGGAATCGAGGAAACGTCGACGAAGGAACGCTGCGAGTCGTCCGACAGCGGATAAGGTGCCATGCGACGGCCGTCGATCAGCACCAGGGTGGCGCCGACGGTCAGGCCGCGCAGCGAGACGCCCGATGCGCCGTTGGCGAACGCGCCCGAGAAGCCGGTGCCCAGGGTACCGGCGCCGTTGGCTGCCAGGTCGGTCAGCAGTTCGGCGACCGAGGTCTTGCCGCTCTTCTGGATATCGGCCGCGCTCAGTACCTGCACCGGAGCCGGTGTTTCCGTGTCGGTACGGCTGATCAGCGAACCGGTCACGACCACGCGTTGCATCGCGGGCGTTTCCTGCTGCTGGGCCATTGCTGGGCTCATGCCTGCGAGTGCGCCGGTAGCAACCAGGAACGCGATCGCGTGCGGCATCGACTTCAACTTAAACGTCATCAACTTCTCCTTCTGGGCTTTTCTAAAGTGGTGGTTTTTTTCATCCAGTCCTTGCGCCGGTTGGGCAAGGCCTGCTGTCTCTCTCAACCATGACGCGCCTTGCGGCGCGGCGTGTCCAGCAACGTCGAAACGCGCGGGGCCCTTCTTTTCAGGATGCTTTGGTATAGCGTTCGAAGAACTGTTACGACTGCTTTTTGCAGCTTTGTATGCTTAATATTTCCCGGTACCCGTGGGGTTAGCACGGCCACGCTCAATTAATGCTTGAAACAAATCAAACATTATCCGAATGGACACATAAAACCATACGAAAAGTCCAAGTGTCAACAAAACGCGACAGGGCAAATGCGTAGAAACAACAGTCTGTACAAAGCTCCGCAACATGCTGCTCTGCACAAAATTGCTGAGCATAAATTATTGGTTCTATCGCGACACACCAAAGAATCGACGGCGACACTGCTTTTGAGTCGAAAAATATTTCGCTTTAAAGAAGAAAGTTAAGCTTTTTTTATCTTCACGCAATGCAGCATATCGCGCGTTCCCAGCACACGCTGACGCGCTTTCCACTCTGTCCCTCTTATGCATTTTGAATAGTGGAAATTTAACGAAGCAAAGCCAGAGTGACAAATGGTAGGGAACGGCCGAGGCGTTTTTCCGGTCGTGCGGCGCCGATCCGCCGTCCTGTACCCGGCGATGCCTTATACTTGCGCATTACACCGATTCGCCCGCCCCTGCGCGCGGCGCACTTCCCGAATAGTCATGCTGCGAATTAACGAACTCAAGCTCCCGCTCGACCACCCCGACCACGCCCTGCGCGACGCCATCCTCGCGCGCCTGGGCATCGATGCCGCCGACCTGGTGGATTTCAATGTCTTCAAACGCAGCTACGATGCGCGCAAGAAGGCGGCCATCGTCCTGATCTATGCGATCGACGTCGAAGTCCGCAACGAGGCCGCGGTACTCAAGCGCCTGAAGAACGATCAATACGTGCTGCCCTCGCCCGACACCGGCTACAAATTCGTCGACGCGGCCCGCCCGCCCGCCGGTACGCCGCGGCCGATTGTCGTCGGCACCGGTCCCTGCGGCCTGTTCGTCGCGCTGATCCTGGCCCAGATGGGACTCAATCCGCTGGTGCTGGAACGGGGCAAAGTCGTGCGCGAGCGTACCGTCGACACCTTCGGTTTCTGGCGCAAGCGCGAACTGAACACCGAGTCGAACGTGCAGTTCGGCGAAGGCGGCGCCGGCACCTTCTCCGACGGCAAGCTCTACAGCCAGATCAAGGACCCGAAGCATTACGGCCGCAAGGTGCTGACCGAGTTCGTGAAGTCGGGCGCGCCCGAAGAGATCATGTATGTCAGCAAACCGCACATCGGCACCTTCCGCCTGGTCAAGATGGTGGAGCAGATGCGCGCCGAGATCCTGTCGCTGGGCGGCGAGATCCGTTTCCAGACCCGCGTTGCCGACGTGCTGGTCGAGGAAAAGGGCGGCGTGCGCGAAGTGGCCGGCGTCGTGCTGGCCGATGGCGAGCGCATTCCGACCCGCCACCTGGTGATGGCGATCGGCCACAGCGCGCGCGACACCTTCGAGATGCTGTATGAACGCGGGGTCTACATCGAAGCCAAGCCCTTCTCGATCGGCTTCCGGGTCGAGCACCCGCAGTCGCTGATCGACGTCTGCCGCTTCGGGCCGAACGCCGGCAACAAGATTCTGGGCGCGGCCGACTACAAGATCGTGCACCATGCCGCCAACGGCCGTTCCGTCTACAGCTTCTGCATGTGCCCGGGCGGCACCGTGGTGGCCGCGTCGAGCGAGGAAGGCCGCGTGGTCACCAACGGCATGAGCCAGTACTCGCGTAACGAACGCAATGCCAACAGCGCCATCGTGGTCGGCATCACGCCAAGCGATTATCCGGGCCACCCGCTGGCCGGCATCGCCTTCCAGCGCGAGCTCGAATCCCGTGCCTACGTCCTGGGCGGCAGCAACTACGATGCGCCAGGCCAGTTGATGGGCGACTTCGTGCGCGGGGTGCCGTCGAAACAATTCGGTTCGGTGATCCCGTCGTTCAAGCCGGCCGTGCACCTGACCGACCTGGCACCTTCGCTGCCCGAATACGCGATCAGCGCCATGCGCGAAGCCTTCGTCGCCTTCGACAAGCAGATCAAGGGCTACTACAAGGAAGACGCCGTGCTGACCGGCGTCGAGACGCGCACCTCCTCGCCGATCCGCATCAAGCGCCGCGACGACGACCTGCAAAGCCTGAACACGCGCGGCCTGTTCCCGGCCGGCGAAGGCGCGGGCTACGCCGGCGGCATCATGTCGGCGGCCGTCGACGGCATCCGCGTGGCCGAAGCCGTGGCGCTGGCGATGGGGGCGGACGTCCTCGTGCCGCAGGACTGATCCTTGCAGTCCGCCGGCGCCCAGAGCACCGCCGCCCCGCTGCTGCCGGGGCTGGCGATTCTCGGTTCCATGGTGTCGGTGAACATCGGCGCCGCCTTTGCCAAGACCCTGTTCCCCTGGTCGGCAGCGCCGGCGTCACCGCCCTGCGCGTCGGGCTCGCGGCCTGCCTGCTGGCGGCATTTTGGCGTCCCCGGGCGCGTGCGCCCTGCGCGCGCGGATGCGTTCAACCTGCTCGTCTACGGCCTCATGCTCGGCTGCATGAACCTGACCATCTACGCGGCCTTTGCCCGCATTCCGATCGGCGTGGCGATCGCCATCGAGGTCACCGGCCCGCTGGCGCTGGTGCTGCTGTCCTCACGCCGCCCCCGCGACGTCGCCTGGGTGGCCTGCGCCGCCGTCGGCCTGTGGCTGCTGCTGCCGCTGCGCGCCGGCGTGGCCGGCCTGGATCCGATCGGTGTGGCCTGGGCGCTCGCCGCCGCCGTCTGCTGGGCGATGTACATCGTGTTCGGCAAGCGCGTGTCGACCCTGCGCGGCGGCCACGCGGTGGCCTGGGGCATGCTGGTGGCGTCCTGCCTCGCCGTGCCGACCGGCCTCGCGCAAGCCGGCAGTGTGCTGTTGACGCCAGACGTGCTGGCCATCGGCCTGGCGGTGGCTGTGCTGTCGAGCATCCTGCCGTATTCGCTCGAGATGATGGCGCTGGCGCGCCTGCCGCGCCGCGTATTCGGCATCCTGGTCAGCGCCGGGCCGGCCATTGGTGCGCTGGCCGGTTGGACCGTGCTGGGCGAAATGCTCACGACCGTGCAATGGCTGGCGATTGGCTTGATCATCGTGGCCACGGCGGGGAGTGCGGCGACGGCGGGACGGGCTTGAATCGCTTGCGCGGCAGTATCCGCGCTGGTTGAACGCGTGGACGGCTTTCAGGGTGCGGGCCGATCGTATACCCTGGTGGAGCCGTCCACCCTACGCCCTCCGGCATACAGCGGCGGAGATCGGCAACCGCCGCAGCACGACGTAGGGTGGTCGGCTCCACCCGACACCGCGATCCGCCTGCACCTTGAGCGCCTGCTTCGCGTTTGCCGGGCATTTAGCCCGGCTCACCCCACGCGTTCAACGCACGCACGATCGGGCGCACAGCCTCTATAACCAGCCGGCTTTTTTGAAGCGGCGATACATATAGCCCGACACGCCGGCCATCAGGCCGAGGGCCGTCGGGTAACCGTAGTGCCACTTCAGTTCCGGCATGAATTCGAAGTTCATCCCCCACACGCCGGCAAACGCCGTAAACACCGCGAAGATAGCGGCATAGGCAGCGAGCTTCTTGTTGATGTCGTTTTCCTCGATCGAGACCATCGACAGCGTCACCTGGATCGCGGTGGCGATGGTGTCGCGGATGGTATCGAGGCGGCCGGCGATGCGCAGCAGGTGGTCGTGGATATCGCGGAAGTAGTCCTGGGTGTCAATCGCCAGTTGCGGCACACGTCCGCCGTGCAGGCGGCCGACAGCATCCATCAGCGGGATCACGGCGTGGCGCAGCACCAGGGTGTTGCGCTTGAGGTCATACAGGCGCTCGATGTTGTCGCGCTGGTTGCCCTGGCCGCCGAAGATGCGGTCCTCGATCGATTCGAGATCGGATTCGAGCTTGTCGACGACGGGGAAGTAGCGGTCGACGACGGCGTCCATCAGCGCGTACAGCACGAAGCCCGAACCCATCCTCAAGAGGTGCGGCTGGCGCTCGGCACGGGCCCGCACGCCGAGGAAACCCTGGGCGGAGTCGCGCCGCACCGACAACACGTAATTCAGGCCGGCGAAAATCGCCACCTCGCCGGAGCAGAGCTCGTCCCCGTTCAGGTTCACGGTATGCACGACCGTGAACACCGAGTCGCCATATTCCTCGAGCTTGGGCCGCTGGTGGCCGCGCGAGGCGTCTTCCACGGCCAGTTCATGCAGGTCGAATTCGTGCTGCATCTCGGCCAGCTCGGCCGGCTCAGGGTCGCGCAGCGCGACCCAGACGAAGCAGTCGGGTTGTTTCAGGTATTCGCTGATATCCTCGACCGGGATATCGGACAGTTTCTTGCCTTCCTGGTAGGCGACGCAGTTGATCAGCATGTGGTTCGGTGGATGGGTCGGCGGCGATGCGAGAGCTTACACCATTCACCGGGCCTCTTCCGCCTTCGCGTGTCTACATCCGCCGGTTGAACGCGTGCGATCACGTAGGGTGGGCGCCCCGTGCCCACGCCGTTGCGTCGTTTGATCGTCGACGTGTCTTCCGGCAAAACCTTGATGACGAGAACATAGCGGCGAGGCGTCGGCGAGCCGTCGTGGCATGGTTCATATGACCGCGTGGGCACAGGGCGCCCACCCTACGGGATCAGCACTACGCCAGGGCCGCCCCCTACTCCGCCCCTTCGATGCCCAGTTCGACGATCTTGCGCGTGATCGTGTTGCGGCCGATCCCCAGGCGCATGGCGGCGTCGTGCTTGCGGCCGTGCGTGTGCTTCAGTGCCGTCTTGATCAGGGCCGATTCGAACTGCTTGCCGAGCGTGTCCATCACTTCGAACTGGCCGGCGCTGAGCATGCTGGCCGCCTGCAGTTCCAGCAACCCGATCCAGCCGTCCGGCGAGGGCGGCACCGACAGGGATACCGGCGCGCCTTCCGCCGGCGTGGATGCGGCCAATGCCGCGGCCACCGGCGGCGCCTGCGTCAGGTCGCGCGGCAGGTCCTTGACCTCGACCGTCTGGCCGGGCGCCATCACGGTAATCCAGTTGCACAGGTTTTCCAGCTGGCGCACGTTGCCCGGCAATTCCAGGCCGCTGAGGAAACGCATCGCGGCCTCGCTCATGCGCTTCGGTTCGACGCCCAATTGGTGTGCGCTCTGCACCAGGAAGTGGCGTACCAGCAGCGGGATGTCTTCCACCCGCTCGCGCAGGCTGGGCAGGCGCAGGCGGATCACGTTCAGGCGGTGATACAGGTCTTCGCGGAACAGGCCGTCGCGCACGCGCTGCTCCAGGTTCTGGTGGGTGGCGGCGATCACGCGCACGTTGGCTTTCACCGGCTGGTGCCCGCCGACGCGGTAGAAGTGGCCGTCCGAGAGCACGCGCAGAAGGCGCGTCTGCAAATCGAAAGGCATGTCGCCGATTTCATCGAGGAACAGGGTACCGTCCTCGGCCTGCTCGAAGCGGCCGCGCCGCATGGCTTGCGCGCCCGTGAAGGCCCCGCGTTCGTGGCCGAACAGTTCCGACTCCAGCAAATCCTTCGGGATGGCGGCCGTGTTCAGGGCGATGAAAGGCTGCCGCGCACGGGGGCTGTGCTTGTGCAGGGCGCGTGCGACGAGCTCCTTGCCAGTGCCCGATTCGCCCGTGATCAAGACCGTCACGTTCGATTGCGACAGGCGGCCGATCGCGCGGAAGACTTCCTGCATGGCCGGCGCCAGGCCGAGTATCTCGGGCGTCTCGGCAGGCGCCGCTTCCACGCTCGCCTCGCGCAGGCTTTCCTCGAGGGCGCGGCGGATCAGGGCGACGGCCTTGTCGATGTCGAAGGGCTTCGCCAGGTAATCGAAAGCCCCGCCCTGGAAGGACGCGACGGCCGAATCGAGGTCGGAAAAGGCGGTGATGATGATGACCGGCAGGCCGGGATGCCTCTCCTTGACCGCCTGCAGCAAGTCGATGCCGGATTCGCCCGGCATGCGGATATCCGACACGAGCACCTGCGGCGTCTCGTGCTCGAAGGCGGCCAGGGCCTCGCGCGCATTGGCGAAGCTGCGCGTGGACAGGCTCTCGCGTGCCAGTGCTTTTTCCAGCACCCAGCGAATCGATGCGTCGTCGTCGACAATCCAGATTGGTTTCATGTGCTTCCTGCTTTCCGCCCTGCCCGCCGGTCATTCGGAATGCCATGCGGGCTGTGATTCATCGTGGACCCGGCGGACCCGCCCGCCTCAATGCAGCGGCAGGAGTATCCGGAAATCCGTCAGTCCAGGCCGGCTTTCGCACTCGATCATCCCAAGGTGCTGCTGCACGAAGGTTTGCGCCAGGGTCAAGCCCAGGCCGCTGCCGCCATCCCTGCCCGACACCAGCGGGTAGAAGATACGGTCGCGGATTTCGGGTGCGATGCCCGGTCCATTGTCAATGATATGCAAGTCTAATGCCAGCCCGTAGCGGACCTTGGCCAGCGTCACCTGGCGGGCGACGCGCGTGCGCAGCACGATCTCGGCATCGCCAGCTGCGATGCGCGTGCCCAGGGCCTGGGCGGCGTTGTGGACGATGTTCAGGACGGCCTGGATCAGCTGCTCCTTGTCGCCGCGGAACTCGGGGATGGAGGCATCGTAATCGCGCCGGATGGCCAGGCCGTTGGGGAATTCGGCCAGCACCAGACTACGCACGCGCTCGCACACTTCGTGGATGTTGACGTCGCCGACGATGTGGGGCTTCCTGTGCGGGGCCAGCAGGCGGTCGACCAGGGTCTGCAGGCGGTCGGCTTCCTTGATGATGACCTGGGTGTATTCCTTCAGCTCGGCCAGGTGCAGCGGCGGCAGTTCCAGCTCGAGCAACTGGGCCGCGCCACGGATGCCGCCCAACGGATTCTTGATCTCGTGCGCCAGGTTGCGGATGAGTTCCTTGTTGGCCTGGCTCTGGTCGAGGAAGCGCTCCTCGCGATCGAGTTTCAACTGCTGGACGTTCTCGCGCAGTTCGATCAGCACCTCGCCGTTGTCCAGGCTACTGGCGATGCTGTGCACGTGGAGGGTTTCGCGCCCGGGGCGCTCGAGCGCCAGGTCCTGGCGCAGGTCGGCATACTGGTGGGCGCGGGTCTGGCCGCAGAGGGCAGCGAGCTCGTCGCCGTTGGAGAACAGCGCCGCCAGGGTCTGGCGCGAGAGCGACTTGAGCGAGGCGTCGAGCATGTTCTCGGCCGCCGGGTTGGCGTAGCGCACGCGGTCGTGGGCATCGACCAGCAGCACGCTCGAGGCCAGCAGCTCGAGGCCGGCGAACCCGGAGGCTGGCTGTGTCGATGGCGGGCCCGGCTGCGGGGCCTGGGCCGCGCTGTCGGGTTCCGTCATCGGATGTTGGCGATTTCGCGCCGCAGCGCCTCGATGTTGCGCTCGGTGCGGCTGATGTCGTCGCGCATCTGGACGACGCGCTCGGTACTTGACGAAGTTGCGCTCGTTGCCCTGGCGCTCGGGTTCGCCATTGTTGAAGGACTGCTTCAGGTCGGCCAGCTTCTTCTCTTCGGCGCGCAGTTCCTCGGTGAGGATGCCGCGGCGATCGTCGTCGCGGGCGCGCTGCTGCGAGCTGTCGACCCGGGGAAGTTGGTCGGGCTCGATGCGGCGGCAGCCGGCGCCGGGCTGACCGGGCGTGCCGAGGGAATCATGGGCGAGGCCGCCACCGGACGCGGCAATGCCGGGCCGGTATCGAGCAGCTCGCAATTGCCTTTTTTCGTGTCCGTGTACAGCTTGTTTCCGCTCGCATCGGTGCAACGGTAGACCTGGGCCTGGGCCGGGAACTGCAGCGCGAGCACGCCTGCTAGCAGCGCGGCGCCATGGCGAAAACCAAACGTTATCATTCGCATCGGTAAAAGCGGCACGCAGGGCGTGCAAGGTGGAGTTGAGCCCGAATATACCGCATCCACATAAAAACGCGGGGAAAGCCAATGGCCCTCCCCGCGTTTGTTACCTGTGCTTACAGCTTCTGATGCCGTATTGCAACAGTGGAGCTATCTGCTTACGACGAGTAGTACATGTCGAATTCGGCCGGGTGCGGCGTCATGCGCATGCGCTGCACTTCCTGCATCTTCAGGTCGATGTAGGCGTCGATCATGCTGTCGCTGAAGACGCCGCCGCGGATCAGGAACTCGCGGTCCGCGTTCAGGGCGTCGAGCGCTTCTTCCAGCGAGGCGCAGACGGTCGGGATCAGCTTGTCTTCTTCCGGCGGCAGGTGGTACAGGTCTTTCGACGCCGCTTCGCCCGGGTGGATCTTGTTCTGGATACCGTCCAGGCCCGCCATCAGCAGCGCGGCGAAGCACAGGTAGACGTTGGCCAGCGGGTCCGGGAAGCGCACTTCGATGCGGCGGCCCTTCGGGTTGGCCACGTGCGGAATGCGGATCGAGGCCGAGCGGTTACGGGCCGAGTAGGCCAGCTTCACCGGGGCTTCGTAGCCCGGCACCAGGCGCTTGTACGAGTTGGTGCCCGGGTTGGTGATCGCGTTCAGGGCCTTGGCGTGCTTGATGATGCCGCCGATGTAGAACAGGGCCGTTTCCGACAGGCCGGCATAGCCGTCGCCCGCGAACAGGTTCTTGCCTTCCTTCCAGATCGACTGGTGCACGTGCATGCCCGAGCCATTGTCGCCGGCCATCGGTTTCGGCATGAAGGTGGCGGTCTTGCCGTAGCTGTGGGCGACGTTCCAGATCACGTACTTCATGTTCTGGGTCCAGTCGGCGCGCTCGACCAGGGTCGAGAAGCGGGTGCCGATTTCGTTCTGGCCGGCGCCGGCCACTTCGTGGTGGTGCACTTCGACCGGGATGCCGAGCGATTCGAGGATCAGGCACATTTCCGAACGCATGTCCTGGAAGCTATCGACCGGCGGGACCGGGAAGTAGCCGCCCTTCACGCCTGGACGATGGCCGCTGTTGCCGCCTTCGATCTTGGCGTCGGTCGACCAGGAGGCTTCTTCGGAATCGATCTTCACGAAGCAGCCCGACATGTCGACTTTCCAGCGGATGCCGTCGAAGATGAAGAATTCAGGTTCCGGACCGAAGAAGGCGGTGTCGCCCAGGCCGGTGGACTTCAGGTAGGCTTCGGCGCGCTTGGCGATCGAGCGCGGGTCGCGGTCGTAGCCCTTGCCGTCCGACGGTTCGATCACGTCGCACTGCATGAACAGGGTGGTCTCTTCCATGAACGGGTCGAGGTTGGCGGTGTTCGGGTCCGGCATCAGGATCATGTCCGATGCCTCGATGCCCTTCCAGCCGGCGATCGAGGAACCGTCGAACGCGTGGCCCGACTCGAATTTGTCGAGGTCGAAGTGCGACACAGGAACGGTGACGTGCTGCTCTTTACCACGGGTATCCGCGAAGCGGAAATCAACGAACTTGACTTCGTTGTCCTTCACCATCTGCATCACATCTGCGGCGGTCTTTGCCATGCGTTTCTCCTAATTAAAATGGTGTGTCGCGCAGCGAGGGCGCTGTCCCGTCAGCCGGTGCGACAATCTTGCAAGGAACTAATGCAGGAACCATGCCAGCTTCCCTGTCATGAACAAATGCGCATTCGTTCTTTGGCAACCCGAGAGTTTAACCATAAAATCTCCGACGACAGGCCTTGCGGCAAGCGTGCGGGCAATTGGTGCGCGGCGCACCATCATGGTGCATTTTATCCTTATTGCACCATGATGGTGCAAAACGCACTTTTTCGGCAAGGCTGGCGCCATCCTGGTGCAGTCGAATTAATCAAAGGGAATAATGATGAGCACGACCGAAGACATCCTCGCCAGTGCGCGCACCCGCGCGCCGGGCCAGCCCTACGCCGGTGCCGTCACGCCGCGCGAGGCGTTCACGCTGCTGCAAAGCGATCCGAAGGTGAAGATCGTCGACGTGCGCACGAATGCCGAACGCGACTGGGTTGGACGCGTCGCCTCGGTTTCCGAGGCGCAGCACGTGGCCGTGCAATGGGCCACCTACCCGGGCGGCCAGCCGAATCCGCAGTTCAGCGAGCAGCTGGGGCAGGTGGCGGGCAAGGACGAGGTATTGCTGTTCCTGTGCCGCTCGGGCGTGCGCTCGCGCCACAGCGCACGGGTGGCCACGGAGCTTGGCTATGCGCAGTCCTACGACATCCTGGAGGGTTTCGAGGGCGACCGCGATGCAGAGGGGCATCGCAAGACGATTGGCGGCTGGTGCAAGGCTGGCCTGCCCTGGATCGGAGCGTAGGGTAGGCGGCTCCATCGCGCCCGATGCGTTGCGCCACTGCACGCGCCGCCTACGCGTTCAACCCACGGCGGCTCATTCGCGCTGCCGTTCGGGCCATTCGTTCGAGCCCTTCGTTCAAGCGCGTTGGGGCTGATCGCGCGGGTTTGAACGCGTAGGCGGCGCAGGCGCCGCGTCTGCGGAAGTGTTGCGGGTGGAGCCGCCTACCCTACGGCGTGCAGCATGTAGCGGCGTACATCGAACGACCTATTGCCGCCCTGGCAGCCGTCCATCTACCCGGTTATGGCATCACCATCACCTGCAAGCCCGACGCGGTGCCCGGCGCGCGGTACACACGCTGGGTCGCCTTGACGAAATCTTCCGGCTTCGCCTTCGGGATGTGGGTAAACGTCTGCGGGTTCAGGTCCACCAGCGGGAACCACGAACTCTGCACCTGCACCATGATGCGGTGGCCGCGGCGGAAGGTGTGGTTGACCTGGCCGATGTCGAAATCCAGCGCCTCGACCTTGCCCGGCGTGAATGGTTGCGGCTTGGCGAACCCGTTACGGAACTTGCCGCGCAGCGGGTTGCCGCGCACCAGCTGCTGGAAACCGCCCAGCGCCAGCGCGGGCACGCCCGGGTCGGCACCGTGGGCTCCAGCGGGCGCCTCCGGGTAGGACGCCGGATAGACGTCGATCAGCTTCACCACCCAGTCGGCGTCCGTGCCCGTGGTCGAGACGAACAGTTTCGGCGTCACTCCTCCGACGATCGTCACGTCCTCCTCCAGCACTTCGCTCTGGTAGACCAGCACGTCGGGCCGCTTGGCGGCGAAACGCTGGTCCGAGACCATGTATTCCTGCGGCACGCCGGTGGCTGGATAGGCAATATAGGGCACCGGCTTTTTCGGGTCGGCCACGTATTCGTCGAAAGCGGTGCCAGCTGCCGCGGGCTGCGTCCAGCCCAGCTTGCCGTCGGCACCGAAGTACAGCGTGCGTGGCTTGGCCTGCACCGGCGGCCAGGCCGTGTAGCGGCGCCAGACGTTGCTGCCGGTCTCGAAGGCCGTGACCTCGGCGACCGGGTTCGCCGGCTTGACGCCTTTCAGGTGCTGTTCGAAAAACGGGAACTGCAACTCGCGGCGGAAGTACTCCGAGGTCTTGCTGTCGAAACTGACGTGTCCGAGGCGTGCGCCCTCCCCACGCGCCCAGCCGCCGTGCACCCAGGGTCCCATCACCAGGCCATTGGTCGTGCCTGGGTTGAGCTTTTCGATGGAAGCATAGGTCGTGAACGGACCCTGCGGGTCTTCCGCGTCAAACCAGCCGCCAACGGTCAGCACCGCCGGCTTGACGTTCTTCAGGCGCGGACCGATGGCGCGTGAGGTCCAGAACTCGTCATAGGTGTCATGCTCGATGGTGGGCACGAGGAGCAGACGCTGTTCGTCCGTCATGGTGCCGAGGATGTTCGACAGCGTCAGGTGCTTGAGAAAGAAATCGTACGCATCGGTGTCGCCGTAGTCGAAACTGTCGCGCGTTTTCGGCAGCGGCGTCGGATTCGGGCGCGAGGTGAAGGCGGCGTAGAAATCGAAGTTCGCAGCCAGCATGAAGGCGCCGCCGTGGTAGGAATCGTCGCCCATGTAGAGGTCGGTGACCGGCGCCTGCGGCGAGGCCGCCTTGATGGCCGGGTGCGAGTCGATGATGCTGGCGGAGGTATAGAAGCCGGGATAACTGATGCCGTGGATGCCGACCTTGCCGTTGTTGTTCGGCACGTGCTTGAGCAGCCATTCGACGGTGTCGTACATGTCGCGGCTTTCCTCGCCTTCGCCGGCGGCCAGCTTGGCTTTACCGTGCGGCGTCATCTCCTGCCACTTCCCTTCCGACATGTAGCGCCCGCGCACGTCCTGCTTGACGAAGATATAGCCGGCATCTTCCAGCTCGCGCGAAGGGCCGATGGACTCCGGGAACCAGTCGACACCGTAGTGCAGCTCGCCCTGTGCAAACACGCCGGCGCTGTAGGGCGTGCGCGTCATCAGGAAGGGATACGGACGCGAGGCATCCTTGGGCACATAGACGGTGGTGAACAGCTTGACGCCGTCGCGCATCGGGATCTGGTATTCGTGCTTGGTGTAGGTCTCGCGCAGGTTGCGCTTTTGAGCGGGCGCATCCGCCGCCCCGTCCGTCGAGGTGGCGGCCTGGGCGCCGGGAGTGGCGCCGAAGGCAAAGGCCAGGCTGAGTGCCAGGAGGGAGAGAGGACGGCGGATCATAATTTCCTTAAAGACAAATCACACGGCCTGCCAGTGTAATCTCATCCGCAGGAAATTGTTATCCGCCGAAGTCGCCCGGTCCGGCCGCCGCCGGTGCCGATGCGCGCAGCCGCTGGCGCACGATGTTGATATGGCCGCGCAGGCCGTACAGGCCATCGGCATAGGCCAGCGGAATCGAGATGTGGTTTACGCGTTCCTCGATGTCGTCCAGGCGGTGCAAGAGATCCTCGCGTACGATCTCGCGGCGCGCCTCTTCCGCTTCCGGCTGCACGGCCTCCCAGGCCTGCTCCACCGCGCGCAATTCGCCGTACCAGCGATACACGCGCGAACGCACGCGCCACACGTACAGCGGCGGCACGATTTTCGAGAGCGGTATCACCAGGGCGGCCAGCGCCACCACCACGACCCACAGGCGCTCGAACAGATTCGCCAGCCAGAAGCGCATGTAGCGCTGCAGCAGCGGCGGGCCGTCGCGGTAGTATTTCGCCGCTTCCTCCGACACGGGAATCTCGGTAAATTTCGGCGAGGGGAACTGGCCCTGCTGCTGGAACCAGCCGGCGCCGCCGTGGATCTCGCCGGCCGCCTTGACAAACAGGTCGACCAGGGCCGGATGCAGGTCTTCCCGCGCCACCAGGGTGGCCGTGGGCGCGATCAGGTGGTAGTCCTGGGACGGAATGTCGCGGCCCAGGTCGACGATCCCGCGCGGCAGCGTTACGTGGGTGAGGAAAGGCAGGCGCCGCGTATAGGCTTCGGCCTGGGAAAAGTTGAACAGGCGGATGCCGGGCGTTTGCAGCAGCATCTGGATCAGCGGCGCTTCCGGCGCCGAACTGAACACGAGTCCGTCGATGCGCCCGGCCAGCAGTTCGACCGTGGCCGGCGTGTTCTCGAGCGCGCCGATGGTCAGTTCGTTCGGCTCGACGCCGTTCACGGCCAGCACCTGGCGGAACAGGGTCGGCACGCCGGTACCCTCCGGCCCGAGGTTGATGCGCTTGCCGCGCAGGCCGGTGAGACTGGTGGCCTTGACCTCGCTGCGCAGGAACAGCCAGACGGGTTCCGTGAACAGGCTGCCCAGGGATACCAGGCCGAGCTGGCCCGCCTGCTCTTCGCTGGTGGAACCGCTTTGCACGAACGCGATGTCGGCTTCGCCACGCTGCAGGCGTAGCAGGTTTTCCTGGGAGCCCAGCGAGGGCTGCAGCACGACCTTGATCTCGTCGCTCTTGAGTTCCTTGGCATAGCGGGCGCCAAAGGCTTCGTAGGCGCTGTTTTCCTGGCCGCTTGCCAGGCGCACGATGCGCGGCGGGGCCGGGTCGACAACCAGGTAGGCGATGAAGCAGGCCAGCGCGACCAGGACGACGGTCGGCCCCGCCGCGACGATCAGGTCGCGCAGCGAAACCAGGCTGAAGCTGCGAATTGTCGATACGGCGCGCCGGCTTGCGCTGCGCGCCCTTTCTCCGGGACTCATCCAGCCATTATAAGGCCAGGCCCCGGCTGCTCATCCGTTTGGGCAAGCAGGCCGGCGACGGACGGGTCAGCGCACGCACTGGCGCTGCGCGGCCACGCTGCCCTGTGGCGGTTCGATCATCGGCATCAGGCTCGGCGCCAGCGTTGTGAGCAGCTGCACCGGCAAGGCGCTGGTGAAGTCGTAGTTCTCCGACTGCGGTCCGTGCACATAGGCCGTCATGCTGCCGAAGAAGCGCTCGCCGATGTTGAAGACGAACGTGGCCGAACGGTTCACGTAGCGCGATTCGATCAGGCGCCCGCCTCTAGCATACACGTCGAAGCGCTGGTCGCCGGTACCGGTCTTGCCGCCCACCGCGATGACATTGCCGTCCGATTGCGTGAAGGCGGTCTTGACGCGCTTGGCCGTACCTTCCGACACCACGCCGCGGATGGCAGTGGCCACCGCGCGCGCCACTTCCGGCGCCAGCACGACTTCGTTCTCCACTTTCGGTGCGCGCTTGACCAGGGTTTCGTAAGGCGTGGCCTTGGCAAAGTGCAGCGAGTCGATGCGCTCGACGGGTTTGCGTACGCCGCCGTTGACGATGATGCCCATCAGTTCGGCCAGGGCCGCCGGCCGGTCGGCCGAGGCGCCCAGCGTGGTGGCGTAGGACGGCACCAGCGAATCGAAGGGATAGCCCATCTTCTTCCACTGGGCATGGATCTTGAGGAAGGCTTCGACTTCGATCAGGCCGGCGATGCGCTTGTCCTGGGCGTTCTTGCGGCTGGTCTTGAACAGCCACGAATAGACTTCCTGGCGCTCGCGCACGCTGGCCGCGACCACTTCGCTCCAGCCGGCTTTCGGGTGGGTCTGCAGGTAGCCGACCAGCCACAGTTCCAGCGGGTGGGTCGAGGCGACATAACCGCGGTCGGCCAGCGACATGTTGGCCGGCGCATACTGCTCGTACATCCTGGCGATGCGCTCTTCGTCGACCTCGTTGCTCGGCAGCGAACGGTCGATGAAGGCGCCGAACTGGGCCAGCGTGGCCTTCGGCGCGATCGTCAGGTAGGCCGCGGCCAGCTTCGAGGCGGCCGGGCGCACGCCGGCAAAGAGCAGCGCCTGCGCTTCGTCCGGGGTCTTGCCCTTGTACTTGTTCCAGAACTTCGCCAGGAAGGTCTTGCCCTCGCTGTCGGCGAAGCGCGCCAGGTACTCGGCGCGGCGCGGATCGTTGGCGTCGGCCAGCAGGGCGGCCGAGGAACCGGGCAGCTGGAACATGTAGTAGCGCACGACGTCGCGCATCATGCGCACGAAGACCAGGTTGGTCGACTGCTGCAGCGCGTGCTGCACGGTCATGATCTTCGAATTGTCGAGCTTGCTGAAGTTGCCGAAGTAATGCAGGCCGCCGCCGGTAAAGAAGCCTTCACCAGGGTTGGCCGAGTACTTGCGCTCCATCGCCGCCGCCAGCATGGGCGTCAAGCCACGGTCGGCATTCGCCGGCAGCGCCAGGAAGTATTCCACCGCCCACTGGCTCAGGCGATCCTTCGGGTCGATGCGCGCTTCGCGCAGCGCCTTCGGGTCCATCGGCTCGTAGCGGCGGTGCAGCTGGTCGACGATGTCGAGGTAGGTGACGAGCGTGCGCAGCTTGGCCGTCGAACCGAGGTCGAGCTTGGCCTGCTCGTTGATGTCGAGGGGCTGGTCGTAGTTGTCGGTCTGGACGCGCAGGTAGTTGACGTTGTCGCCCCGCTCCATCAGGGTAAAGCTGTAGACCACCTGGGCCGGGTCGCCGTTGCCGAGCAGGCCCTTGCCGGTCAGGCCGGCCGCTGCGGCCGCCTCGGGCGTGGTCAGCTGGCGCAGCGTGGCGGTCACCGCCTGCTGGGCCTGGGCATCGAGGGTGGAAACCACCGACATGTCGAGGCGGTCGAGGTTGTACAGGCGCGGCTCGCCCAGCAGGTAGCCGAGGTGGTTGCGCACGGCGTTCGAGGCCTTGCGCGACACGAAGGCGTTCGGCTCGGGTGCGGCCACGCCGGAATGCAGCGAGGGCTGCAGCTTGACGGCGAGGGCCGCGTCGCGCAACTGCGGCGTGATCACGCCGGCCTGGGCCAGCACGCGCAGGTGGCTGTTCGTGAGCGTTTCGAGGTCTTCCTTGCCGGCGCCGAGGTAGTAGGCAGGACGGCGCTGCGCGATCATCAGCGACAGCGCTTCCTTGTAGATGAGCACCGCTTCGGAATTGTCCATGCGGCCCTTCAGGGCGGCACTGACCTTGGCGAAATCGCGGCCGTACCAGACCCACATGCCGTCGCCGATGCCGTTCACTTCGCCGTAGCCGAGCTTGGCCGACAGCGGCACCGTATTCAGGTAGTCGAGCACGATCTGGCGGCGTGCGCCAGTGGTGTCTTCGCCATCCTGGTAGGCGCGCAGCGTGGCCGAGGCCATTTGCACGAGCTTGTCCGACAGCGAGGCGGTACGCCCTTCCGGCGAATGGCGGTATTTTTCGATTTGCGTGGCCAGCGTGGAACCGCCGGCAACGCGCCCGCCGCTGCCGACGCCGACGGCGTGCAGGGTTTTGTCGAACACGGCTTTCGAGAAGCGGTCCCATTCGACGGCCGGGTTGCGTTTCGGGTAGGCCGGGTCGAGCAGCTCGCGGTTCTCGATGAACAGCAGGCTTTGCACCAGCAGTTGCGGGGTGTCGTCGAAGCGCTCGTAGAAGCGTTCCGGGAAGCGCGAGCCGAACAGCGGCTGGCTGCGGCAGTCGAGGATCTCGAGGCCGGTACGGGTCTTTTCGCGGTAGGTCGCGAAGATGCCGCGGTCGGCCAGCTGCACCATTTTCGGCGACATGCGCGCTTGCGCTTCGATGACGTAGTCGCGCGACTGCAGCCTGGTGAGAAACGCCGGGAGATGCGAGTAGCCAAGGCGGGCATCGTAGGGGCTCTCGGACGGGAAGCGGATCGCGTCGCTCGCGCCCTTGTGCATGCGATAGTGCACGTCCTTCATCATGCCGGCGAACAGCTTCGCCTGCAGCGTGGAGGTGCGGGTCTCGTAGACGGCGTAGGCCGAACCGGCCGCGACGACGACCAGCAGCAGGCCGAACAGGACGCGCTTGCCGCGGCCCTTGCCGGCAGGCGGCTCGCCTTCGTGTTCGGGTCCGGCGCCATCGCCTGGCGGAGCCTCGGCGGAGTTCGCGCCTGCGTCGGAGACGAGCGACAGGTGCGGATAGGTGTCGTACAGGGGCGCGTCCTGCGCGGTCGCTGCCATGGCGAGGGCGGGCGCGGCGCTGCCGTCGGCGCGCGTGCGCAGGTTGCGCATGGCGCTGAATACGTTACGTGGCCGTTTGAAACGGCGGGTGCTTTCCATGATGGCTTAACCGGTTTGAATCGTCATTCCTACGAGGGCCTCGGGCAACCTGCTGGCGGTTTCCGAATGCCCCATCCTGTCAACCTGCTCGCCATCCGTACTACTGGTCTGTTCGAGTGATCGAGGTCGTTGTTGGTTCACGTGGCTGGCGCTAAAAATCGCGATGAAAATGCGCCGCGCCCAAGCCATCATTCCACCACATCAACAGGTCTTCCACGTAGACCTGTTCAACAAATTTGACCTGCCCCGAACATTTTCGCAAAAAAACAACGGCCGAGTTATCGGGATAGCACTGATGCCTACAAGCATGGGTATTCGCCTCCTACACGGATGAGATTCGGCGTACCTGGCCTGTCTTTTCGGCCTGAGTCCGGGGTGTCCGACCGTGGAAATTCAAGCCGGCATCGGCGCCGTCGCACCCGACCCGCGCAGCCTTTCCAGCGCGTCCAGACAGTAGTACTGGAACCATAGTCCGGTGAACAGGAAGATCAGCACGTACAACCAGGCCGACAGCACCGCCAGGAAGGGAAACAGCACCATCGACAGCAGCGCGCCGCCCATCCAGGCGATGCCCGGCAAGGCGCCGAGCACGCCCGACACCATGCCGATCGCCAGCAGCGGCCAGCGGTGCGCAGCCATCAGGGCCTTGCGTTCAAGCGTGCTGGCGTGCCCGGCCAGCGCGTCGTAGCTCATCACGCGCGAGGTCACCCAGCCCCACAGCGCGGCCTGCACCAGCACCGCCACCGGCGGCACCGCATACAGCGGCACCGTACACAGCCACAGGGCCGCGAACACGAGCACGCTCGAGAGGTTGATGGCCACGCTGCCCACGAAAGACCCGCCTTCCTTGCGCTCGAGCTTCGGGTACTGGCGGCGGCTGACGTGGCCTTCGATGGCCGGCATCGCGACCACGCCCATGAACAGCAACGACGAGGCGATCATCAGGGGCAGCAGCAGCAAGATCGCCATGATCGGCACCACCATCACCTTCAGCATGCCCAGGCCGAGCGTCGAGAGGATGCTGTCGCTCGAGGTGAACCAGCCGTACTCGGCGAACAGGCCCTGCAGCCAGTCGAACAGCGGCTGGCCGAAGGCATACAGCAGCCCGCCCCACAGCAGCAGCGACAGCATCAGCGGCAGCAGCGACAACAGCAGCATGCGGCTCGAGAACTGGGCGCGCAACGCACGCGCCCAGGCGGTGGCGACGGCATTCATGAGGGGCTCCCCGGCGTGCTGGACTGTTGAGCAGGCATGATCGTGCGGCTCCAGAAGTCAAAAGCGTATTGTAGACCGGGATCGCGGGGGCGCCGCAGCGGGCGCTCGATGGCGCGGGGCGGATTGATGCACTACAATCGCCCCTCAACTTGAACAGCGAAGGAATACCATGTCCACTACCACCACCGCTTCCGGCCTGCAGTACGAAGATACCGTCGTCGGCGAAGGCGCCGAGGCGAAAGCCGGTGCCTACGTCACCGTCCACTACACCGGCTGGCTGCGCAACGACGACGGCACCCCGGGCGCCAAGTTCGATTCGAGCAAGGACCGCAACGATCCGTTCCAGTTCCCGCTGGGCGCCGGCCACGTGATCCGCGGCTGGGACGAAGGCGTGCAGGGCATGAAAGTCGGCGGCCAGCGCCGCCTGACCATCCCGGCGAGCCTGGGCTACGGTGCCCGCGGCGCCGGCGGCGCGATCCCGCCGAACGCGACGCTGATCTTCGACGTCGAACTGCTGGCGGTGTAAGCAGCCGGGCTGCAAGGCAGTCAGGCGTGCGCGAAGCCGCGTCGGCCGGGAGCTCCCGGCCGACGCGGCTTTTTTGATGTCCAGGCGCCGTCGGCGCTACCCCTTGTCTTCTGAGTAAGCCCTCTAAAATACGGGCGATTCCTGCGTGACCCGCCGCCTCCTGCGCTAAGATGCCCCGCATGCATTGCCTTACAGTCAATGCCTCATCCAGCAAACACAACAGGAGTTTTTATGAGCTTGCAAGACCAGTTCGCCCAGGCCCAGGCCGATTCGAAGAACCTGCCGGAGCGTCCGGACAACATGACCCTGCTGAAGATCTACGCGCTGTTCAAGCAGGCGTCGAGCGGCGACGTCAGCGGCGAGCGTCCTGGCTTCACCGACATGGTCGGCCGTGCCAAGTACGACGCCTGGGATGGCCTGAAAGGCACCTCGAAAGAAGACGCGATGCAGCAGTACATCGATCTGATCGAAGAGCTGAAGGGCTGATCGGTCACGGTTTGGCAGGGTGGGCACTCCGTGCCCACGCGGTATCACCGGTTGATCATTGTTCCCTTCGAAAAACGTTGCGGTATGCAAGGGTACGACCGCGTGGGCTCGAGAGCCCACCCTACGGTACTCACGCCGCGGCAAACACCCGCTTCATCTTGTCGGCCACCTTGGCCTCGATCGCCGGACCGAAGGCGCTCATCAGGAAACCCAGCTTGATCCGCAGCGCTGCGCGCTGTTCGCCCAGGGTCAACGCGCCCTCCACCCCACTGCGCTCGAAACGCAGCACGTCCTCGCCATCCCAACGGCATTCCATGCCGAACTCGGCAGCCACCTTGTCGGCCACCTGTTGCGCCGCCGCGCGCGCCCGTTCCGGGCTCAGCTTGTGTTCCTGGACGATCTGAATGTCCGCCATCTGCATTCCTTCCTTACATAATTGCTCAAGACAATCCGCCATGATGCCAGTTGCATGCGCGAGATACCAGTGCGCTGTGCAATTGACGTGGGTCAAGATCGATTCCGCCGGGGGCGCGACTATCTGATGATGTATCTCAATCACATGAGGGTGCGCCATGGAACAACGAGTCTTGCTGCCGGATCAAACAACCATTACTTTCGAGCGGGAGACGGCGCCGGTCGCCTTTGTTCCCACCCCAAGCGCGCCCTACCGCCAGCACCGCAAGGCTGCCCAGCTGCTCGACCAACCCGGCCTCCCGCGCGGTGCCGACGAGCCGCCTCCGGGTAAGGTCCCCTGCCCTATGCCTTCGGCGCGCGCGTGCTGATGTGGAAACAGGACCCGTCGGTCACGGAAATGGGCACGCGCAAGGCCTTCCTGCCCGGCATCGTGCTGGCCGGGCCGCGCGACGCCCGCATCGCCTCTGGCACGCCCGGCATCGACGCAGTCGAGCCGAACGCCTTCGGCGACTTCGTCACCATGCCGGACACGCCTCAGTTCGATGCCGTCCACACCTTTGCGGTGGTGCGCCAGACCCTGACCATGTACCAGCGCTCGCTCTCGTCCAGCGGGGTCGAGATGCCGCTGCCGTGGCAATGGAACAGCAGCATCGATACGGCGCCGCTGCAAGTTTTTCCCTACGGCCTGCCGAATGTGATGAACGCCTTCTACAGCCGCACCCAGAATTGCCTGAAGTTCGGCGAGTTCGTGCCCTCCGGGCAAACCGACCGGGTGTTCACCTGCCGCTCCTTCGACATCGTCGCCCACGAGACCGGCCATGCCGTGCTCGACGGCCTGAAACCGCACTGGCTCGAGGCCGACAATCCCCCCCAGACCGGCGGCCTGCACGAATCCTTCGGCGACCTCACCGCCATCTTCCTGGCCCTGTCCCAGCTCGACCAGTGCGAAGCGGTGGTTGCCCAGACCAAGGCGCGCCTGCATGACAAGACCTTCCTGGCCGATATCGCCGAGCAATTCGGCCTGGCACTCGGCGGCACCACGGGCCTCCGGAATGCCGACAACGACCTGACGCTGTCGCAGGCCGGCACCCAGGTGCATGCCATTTCGCAGGTATTCACCGGGGCCGTCTACGACATCCTGGCCGACCTGTTCGCCCTCGAGCGCAACCCCGCCTTCGAGGACGATGCCGCGGTGCTGCACCGGGTCGCGTCCTGGCTGCGCGGCCTGGTGCTGCGCGCCCCGGTGGCCGCGCCCGACATTGCCGCCACCTATGCCGACGTCGCCAACGACATGCTGCGCCTGACGCTCGAGGACGGCAAGCCGGCGTCCTATGCCGAATCGGTGCGGCGCCAGTTCACGCTGCGCGAAGTGCTGGCCGAGCCGGAAGCAGGCGACGAGCACGCCCCGACGGTTCCGGCCGACGAGACCGCGCCGGCATCCCCGGCGCGCGGCTTCCGGCGCCTGGCCCCGGCCGTTTGCGACGCCCCCGGAGCCCAGCAGGACCGGCGCGCCTGCTGCGGCACCATGAACCTGGCCGAGTACTACAACATCGAACGCGTCCTCGAAGCCGAGGCCGAGGCGCTGGCGCGCTGGTGTGCCGAGCGCGGTCGCAACGGCCCGGCCGGCGTCGATCTCGGGCAGGAAACCGGCGAGAGCAGCGCCGCGGTGGTGCCGATGGTCGACCCGGCGACAACAGCCGAGCTGGCCGGCGCCAAATGAAAATCACCGCCAGGTGCGCGGGCGGCTTCAGTGGTGCCGAACGCTCGGTCGCCCTCGACACCGCCTGCCACCCCGACGGCGCGGCGCTCGAGGAGGTGCTGCGGCACCTGGATTTCTTCTGCACCACACCGCCGCGCGCAGTAGGCGCCGACCTGCCGCGCTGGGAGATCACGGTCGAGGACGGCGAGCGCTGCCGCTCGCTGGTGCTGGTCGACGACGGCGCGCCGGACGCCAGCGCCTGGGCGGCGCTGCTGGCACACCTCCACGGTGCGGCCTGAGCGGCGCGGCAAAACCGGCCTCATCGTACGTCACGCAGCACATTTGCTTATGTATATTGTGTCTAAGCGTGATTTGTAGGAAAGCCCGAATTGCCCTAAAATACAGTGCTTTGCCATGTTGGCGGCCCCTCCTTGCGCGCTGACGCTGCGGCACCCACCATCAATAGGACTGTTATGACCCACGTTGTCACCGAATCGTGCATCCGCTGTCGCTACACCGACTGCGTCGATGTATGCCCGGTCGATTGTTTCCGGGAAGGCCCGAATTTCCTCGCGATTGACCCCGACGAGTGCATCGACTGCGCCGTGTGCGTGGCCGAATGTCCGGTCAACGCGATCTATGCCGAGGAAGACGTGCCGGGCGACCAGCAGCAATTCATCAAGATCAACGCCGACCTGTCGCGCGCATGGCCATCGATCACCAAGACCAAACCGGCCCTGCCTGACGCGGACGAGTGGAAAGACGTCAAGTCCAAGCTCGACCAACTGGCCCGCTGACATTGCATGTAGCAGCCGCCGGCGCGCGCTTGCGCCGGCAGTTGCGGTTTTGGTCCGGCGCCTGCAGCCGTGCGTCTTCCGTGGCACACTAGCGGCCATCGCGTCACCGCCCCCTCTTTTAAAAAATCAACAGGATTGCGTGCATGACTATCAATGCCACCCACGATGCGGGCAGCATCGCCCCTAACAGCTCGTTCGCCGGCGCCATCGAAGCCGATGCCGTCATCATTGGCGCAGGTCCCGTCGGCCTGTTCCAGGTCTTCGAACTCGGCCTGCTCGAGATCAAGGCCCATGTCATCGACTCGCTGCCGGCCGTGGGCGGCCAGTGCGTCGAACTGTATCCGGACAAGCCGATCTACGACATCCCTGCCGTGCCTGTCTGCACCGGCCAGGAACTGACCGACAACCTGCTCAAGCAGATCGAGCCCTTCGAGCCGACCTTCCACCTGGGCCAGGAAGTGACGACCGTGCAGCGCCGCGAAGACGGCCGCTTCAACGTCGAGACCTCGACCGGCACCCAGTTCATCACCAAGACCATCTTCATCGCCGCCGGCGTCGGTTCCTTCCAGGCGCGCACGATCAAGGTCGACGGCATCGAGAAGTTCGAGAACAGCCAGCTGTTCTACCGCGTCAAGGACCCGGCGATCTTCGACGGCAAGAACCTGGTCATCTGCGGCGGCGGCGACTCCGCCCTGGACTGGGCCCTGAACTTCGTCGGCAAGGCCGAGTCGGTCGTGCTGGTGCACCGCCGCGAAGACTTCCGCGCCGCGCCGGCATCGGTCGCCAAGATGAAGGCCCTGTGCGACGAGTACGAGATGCAGCTGATCACCGGCCAGGTCACGGGCTTCGACGAAAAGGACGGCAAGCTCTCCGAAGTGAAGGTCACCGGCGCCGACGGCGTCACCCGCCGCGTGCCGCTGGACATGCTGATGGTCTTCTTCGGCCTGTCGCCGAAGCTCGGCCCGATCGCCGAATGGGGCCTGGACATCGAGCGCCGCCAGCTGAAAGTGGTCGATACCGAGAAGTTCGAAACGAACGTGCCGGGCATCTTCGCCGTCGGTGACATCAACACCTACCCGGGCAAGAAGAAGCTGATCCTGTCGGGCTTCCACGAAGCGGCCCTGGCCGCCTTCGGCGCCGCCCCCTACATCTTCCCCGACAAGAAGATCCACATGCAGTACACGACGACCTCGCCGAAGCTGCACAAGATCCTCGGCGTCGAGACCCCCGTCTTCGATTAATCGGTTCAGTTACTTCAAAACCACAATGCCCCGTCTTCACGGGGCATTGTTTTTTATGTGGGATGCATCACGGACGCCCTATCAAAAACGGGTGTATAACCGGTTCAAGCGCGCATGGAACGAAGGTTCAGGCGAAACCGATATTTCCACCAGTCAAGCAAGTTACTCTATAATGAATTGATGAAATTTCGCGCACGGCGACCCGCCGGGCGACGCGTCCCGGCCACACGCTGGGGCGGCGCGCAACACCACGAAGGATTACTATGCTCTACCAATTGCACGAGATGCAACGCTCCTTCCTGACCCCGCTGATGCAATGGGCGGATGCGTCATCGAAGCTGTTCTCGAACCCCGTTTCCCCGTTCGCCCACACCCCGTTTTCCCAGCGTATCGCCGCCGGGTACGAGTTGATGTATCGTCTGGGCAAGGACTACGAGAAACCGGCGTTCGGCATCGACACCACCACGATCAAGGGCGAGCCGGTCGGCATCATCGAACATGCCGCCGTCACCAAGCCATTCTGCAAACTGTTGCACTTCAAGAAGAACCTGTCCGACGCCGCTTTCGCCGCGCTCGACCAGCCGACGGTATTGCTCGTTGCCCCACTGTCGGGCCACCACTCGACGCTGCTGCGCGACACGGTGCGCGCCCTGCTGCCCGACCACGACGTGTTCATCACCGACTGGATCGATGCGCGCATGGTGCCCCTGAGCGACGGTCCCTTCCACCTCGACGACTACATCTACTACGTCCAGGACTTCATCCGTCACCTCGGCCCGAACGTGCACGTCATCTCGGTGTGCCAGCCGACCGTGCCGGTGCTGGCCGCGATCTCGCTGATGGCATCCGATAACGATCCGAAGCTGCCGAAAACGATGACGATGATGGGCGGCCCGATCGACCCGCGCAAGTCGCCGACGGCCGTCAACGACCTGGCAACCGAAAAGCCCTTCTCCTGGTTCGAGAACACCGTGATCTACGCCGTGCCGGGCAATTACCCTGGCTATGGCCGCAAAGTCTATCCGGGCTTCCTGCAGCACGCCGGCTTCATCGCCATGAACCCGGGCCGCCATGCCCAGAGCCACCGCGAGTTCTACCAGCACCTGGTGCGCGGCGACGAGGAATCGGCGGAAAACCACCGCCAGTTCTACGACGAGTACAACGCCGTGCTCGACATGCCGGCCGAGTATTACCTCGACACCATCAAGACCGTGTTCCAGGAACACCGCCTGCCGAAAGGCACCTGGGAAGTCGGCGGCAAGCTGGTGCGTCCGCAGGACATCAAGACGGTGGCCCTGTTCACCGTCGAAGGCGAACTCGACGATATCTCCGGTGCCGGCCAGACCCAGGCAGCGCACGAGCTGTGCAGCAGCATTCCGGAAAACATGAAGCGCGACTACGTGGCGCCGAAAGCCGGCCACTACGGCATCTTCTCGGGCCGCCGCTGGCGCGAGATCATCTGCCCGAAGATCGGCGAGTTCATCCGCGAATTCCGCTGACCGCAAGACCCTTTCAACAGCCCCGGCCGCCTTACGGCGCCGGGGCTTTTTCAATGGTGCCAGGCACCTGGCATCGTGATCCCTCTGCTGCAACAACGCACACTGCCTGCGCTTGACCGAAAGCGAGGCCGACCCCGCCATCGTTACCGGCACGGCCAAGCTCGGTGCCCGCTTCGTCGTCACTCATGGCGATGCTGTCAAGTACGATCGCACCCTTGGTACCGATGCCACGTGGGAATCCTCGTTCGTGGGCGCGACGGCGATTCCGCTGGCGGCAGCCGAGTACCAGAAACTCTACCGCAAGCTGGCTGGCCAGCTGTTCGACGATCCGGACTTCCGCAAGACCCTGGCGCGTCCAGCCCCGTAAAGCCGGCGAACCGGAAAGCCCTGCCTGTGCGGGCTTCCCGGCGCGAAAAAATGCCGCAGCACGCTGCGGCATTTTTTACTGAAGCGCAGCTCCGGCAGCGCTAGCGCAGCTCGCCGCGCCTGTCCTCGCCACGGGCGAAGTCGTCGTCCTGCTCGCCCTGATGGTCTGCGCGGCGTTCGCCGCCACGGCGGTCGCCCTGCTCGTCGAGGCCATCCTCACTCTCCGCCGAGGAATTGTCCGTGGTGCCCGTACTGTCCTGGCGGTAGGTCGGCAGGCCCGTCGGGTCGACGGCCAGCAGGGGGGCGATGATCCATTCGCTCATGATGCTCCTTCTTCTGTCAGTTACCCAGCAATACACTGGCGATGATGCCGGTGGCGATGGCGGCCAGCACGTAGTCGTTGCCGACTTGCACCCAATGGTGGCCGCGTGGCGGCGCACTCAGGCGGTGCGAACGCCAGTTGTCGACCACGTACTGGCGATGATGGTAGTTCGCCGGCAGGCGTCCGCCGCGGTAGAGGTCGTGGCGCGGTCCGGCGCCGCGCATGGCACGGCGGTCGTCGCGGCGGTCCTCGCGCGCTTCCCGGCGGTCCTCGCGGCGCTCTTCACGATACTCGCGGCGGTCTTCCCGCTGTTCCTGTCGGTATTCGCGGCGGTCGTCGCGCCGCTCCTGGGCATGGCTGTGCTGCGCAAAAGCGGGCGCGTTGGCGGCCAGCAAAGCCAGGATCATGGCCTTGGCAATGAAACGATTGTTCATGTTGTTCTCCGTATGAGGGCAGGCTACGCAGGCGCGCGCCCATACCCCCATTGCATCACGCTCCCGTGCGCCACTCTGTACGGTGCTCCACTTATTGTCGGAATCATCATGCGGGATCCGGGCAGTACATCGCGCGGGACGCGCTTTTGTCGGATAATGACGGCTTTACGCCGCCCGCCATCGTGACCAAGACCCTCGCCGACCTGATCGAAGACCAGCTGCCGCAGACGCAATGCACCAAGTGCGGCTATCCGGCATGCCGGCCGTATGCCGAGGCCATTGCCAGCGGCGAGGCGGAGATCAACCAGTGTCCGCCCGGCGGCCTGGAAGGGGTACGCCGGCTCTCCGGCGTCACCGGGCGCCCGGTCATTCCCATCAATCCGGCGAACGGTATCGAGCGCCCGCGGCCGGTGGCCTTCATCGACGAGTCGCTGTGCATCGGCTGCACGCTGTGCATCCAGGCCTGCCCGGTGGACGCGATCATGGGCGCGGCGAAGCAGATGCACACCATCCTGCCGAGCCTGTGCACCGGATGCGACCTGTGCGTGGCGCCCTGCCCGGTCGACTGCATCAGCATGGTCCCGCGCATCAACGAGCCCGACTGGGAAAGCACCGGCTGGGCCGCCTGGTCGCAGGAGGCGGCCGACGCCGCCCGCGCGCGCCACGATTTCCGCACCGAACGCCTGACGCGCGAGCGCGAGGAAAACGATGCGCGCCTGGCCGCCAAGGCGGTCGAGAAGATGCGCGCCGTCACCGCGGAGACCACCAACACGCAAGAGGAGCTGGCCGAGAAGGAGCGCAAGCGCGCCATCATCGCCGCCGCCATGGAACGCGCGCGCCTGCGTGCGGCCGCAAATGCCGCCGCGGCTTCCACCGAACCGCCGCCCGAACGGAAAGACTGATCGATGAACCCGGCAAAACGCCTAGAAATCTTCACGCGCTTTCGCGCCGCCAATCCGCATCCGACCACCGAACTCGAGTTCACGACGCCCTTCGAACTCCTGATCGCCGTGCTGCTGTCGGCGCAGTCGACCGACGTTGGCGTCAACAAGGCGACGCGCCGCCTGTATCCGGTGGCGAATACGCCGCAGAAGATCCTCGACCTCGGGCTGGAAGAGCTGAAGGGCTATATCGCGACGATCGGCCTCTACAACACGAAGGCGAAGAACGTGATCGCCACCTGCCAGATCCTGGTCGACCAGTACGGTGGCGAGGTGCCCCATTCGCGCGAGGCGCTCGAGTCCCTGCCGGGCGTGGGCCGCAAGACGGCGAACGTGGTGCTCAACACGGCCTTCGGCGAACCGACGATGGCGGTCGACACCCACATCTTCCGCGTATCGAACCGCACGAAGATCGCGCCGGGGAAAAATGTCGACGAAGTCGAGATGAAGCTGCTGAAGGTGGTGCCGAAGGAGTTCCTGATCGACGCCCACCACTGGCTGATCCTGCACGGGCGCTACACCTGCGTGGCGCGCCGGCCGAAATGCTGGAACTGCATCATCAATGACCTGTGCGAGTTCCGCGACAAGACACCGATGCCGGACGGGGTAATTGCGCCCGAGGCCGTGGCACCCGTCGTGCTCGCCGCCGATGACGTGACGGGACGCTGAGGCCAGCCTGCCCGGCCATCGGCTGTGGGCGCGACGGAAAGAAGTAGACAAAACTGTCTAGATGATCGAATAATGCTGAGTCCGCATTTTTCCACTCAAGAGACAGGAATCCCCATGGAACACCGTACCCTCAGCCTGGTCATGCTGCCGCCCCTCCTTGCCACCCTCGCTGGCTGCGCGACCGCCCCCGCGGCGCCTCCCGCGATTGCCGCTACCCCGGCCGCCATCGTTTTCGGCAGCTGCCCGCAAAAACCAGCGTGGCCCGAGGCTGCGCAGCGGGAACGGCGCCAGGGATCGGTCGGTCTCGCCTTCCTCGTCGGTCCCGATAACGCGGTGCTCGATGCAAAGGTCAAGGCCAGCAGCGGGCATGCCGACCTGGACGAAGCCGCGCGCACCGGCCTCGCCAAATGCAAGTTCAAAGCCGCGACGCAAAACGGACAACCCGTCCGCGACTGGGCCGAACTCAAGTACGTCTGGACTCTCTAAACAGGCTCCGCCGGAAACCAGGCCGGCGCTTCCGGCGCGCCTGGCCCGCAGCGCCGGGGCCGGCCTGCGTTGGACTCATGGGCGAGTTGGTCACCTCGGAGCGGCAAGAAAGCCGGCGCAGGCAACCCCGGCACGACGGTGGCGAAGCGCGGAAACGGCAACGTCAAGGACCCGGGCGAGTTCGGTGCTCGCGGCAGACCGAAGCGCGCGGACTCGGCCCGCCTCAGCCGCGCCCTACTCGGGCAGCCTCATGCCGATCAGGATCAGGCCCCACCACAAGGAGCCGATGATCGTCCACGCATAGTTCGCACCGCTGAAGCTGGCATTGGTCTCGCCTGTGGGGTCGCCACAGCTGGCGTTGATCATTTCCTGCGCCTGCAGTTTGGTGTACAGGATCGGCAGCAGGATCAGGAGCGCGAGAATGTCGGTGGTCGGCGAGCCGATCTCCCGCATCGATAACCGGTCGAGCAGATTGCAGGCGAGGGTCAGTATCACCAGCATCGTGGCCTGCGAGCGGTGCTCCCAGGCAGCCACAAGCGGGCTGCGGCGGCCGTGGTGCTTGATTTTTTCGAACAGGTCGTGCGTGAAGAAGACCGAGAAGATCGCACGCGGGATCGGCCATACGCCGTTCCCCGCCTGGGCCGCGTCTGGGCAATGCTTATTGTAGCAGGCCCAGTTCTTGTAATACCAGTAGATACCGTACATGCCCAAGGTGGCCAGGTAGAGGATCGCCATCTTGCGGCGCGAAACGATGTAGAACCTGGGCTGCTCGCCGGCGACAGCCGGCAGCTCCTCGTCAAGGGCAAGAGTGGAGTAAAAATCGGTCATCGCTGTCCTCTTGGTGCCTGAGATATTTCAAAAAAGAAATATCATACCGAGAAAGCATCGTTCCGTGTAGGAATCAGGCCGTGAGGAGCAGCGTTGCCCCGGTCGCGAAGGAAGCGCGGGCGATCAGGCCGTCGACGACCTCGTAGATGCACAGCATCTCGACCGTGGCGCGGCCTTCCGGCAGGTTGCGGAACACCAGTTCGACGTCGGTCACGATATTGCCGACGATGCTGCGCGTGAGCAGCTGGGCGCGCAGGTCCGGTTCGGCAAAGCGCGCTTCATAGCGGGGACGGATCTGCGCATGGCCCTCTGCCAGCAGAGTGCCGTGCAGCGCGAACTGACGGGCGTCCGGCGCATAGGTACGCATCAGGGCGTCGAGGTCCTTGGCGTTATAGGCATCGAGCTGGGCCTGGACGACGGTGGCGGGATGGGTCATGTGCGCTTTCACAGGAGGACGAGGTTGTCGCGGTGGACCAGCTCCGGTCCTTCGATATAGCCGAGGATGGCTTCGATTTCGTTCGAGGAGTGGCGCATGATGCGGCGCACTTCGCTGCTGGTGTAGCTGGTGAGACCGCGCGCGACCGGCACCCCGGCTTCGTCGACGCAGGTGATCACCTGGCCGCGGCCGAATTCGCCTTTCACCGCGGTGACGCCGATCGGCAGCAGCGACTTGCCTTCGCGCGTCAGCTTCTGCACCGCGCCGGCGTCCAATACGACCTCGCCGGAAGTGTGCAAATGGTCGACCATCCACTGGCGGCGCGCGGTCAGGCGCGTGGTCGGCGCCTGCAGTTCGGTGCCGATCGCTTCGCCATCGGCCAGGCGCGTGAGCACGTCCGGTTCGCGGCCCCGGGCAATCACGGTGTGCGCGCCCGAGCGCGCGGCGCGGCGGGCCGCCAGCACCTTGGTCAGCATGCCGCCGCGGCCGATGCTGCTGCCGGCGCCGCCGGCCATCGCTTCCGGGGTCGCGTCGCCGGCACTGGCCTGGGCGATCAGGCGGGCGTCAGGGTCCTTGCGCGGGTCGGCGGAATACAGGCCGCGCTGGTCGGTGAGGATCACCAGGGCATCGGCTTCGATCAGGTTCGCGACCAGGGCGCCGAGCGTATCGTTGTCGCCGAACTTGATTTCGTCGGTGACGACGGTGTCGTTCTCGTTGATGATCGGGACCACACCCAGGCGCAGCAGCGTGGTGAGCGTGGCGCGCGCGTTCAGGTAGCGTTCGCGGTCGGCCAGGTCGGCGTGGGTCAGCAGCACCTGCGCGGTTTTCACGCCATGCACGCTGAAGCTGGATTCGTAGATTTGCGCCAGTCCCATCTGGCCGCAGGCGGCGCAGGCCTGCAGTTCGTGGATGTCGCTCGGGCGGTTGGCAAAGCCCGGGCGCAGCATGCCTTCGGCGATCGCGCCCGAGCTGACCAGCACGACTTCCTTGCCGCGCGCGCAGTGCGGCGATCTGGCCGGCCCAGCGCGCGATCGCGGCGTGGTCGAGGCCGCGGCCTTCGTCGGTGACGAGCGAGGAGCCGACCTTGACGATGATGCGGCCGGCAGGCTGGATGACGGAACGGGTGGCGGATGTCATGGCAGAATTCTCATGGTGTCAGTGCCAGCTTCGGCGGACGCAAGGCCAGCAAGGCCAGGCCCGCCAGCAACTCGATCGCACTGACGATGAACAGGGGCCCTTGCGGCAGGCCGATCGCGAAGGCCGCGACCAGGCGCCCGACCGGCTGGGCCAGCAGGAACATTGCGACGAGATCGCCCAGGAGGGGCTGGTCGCCCCGCCTTGCCGCGAGCAGTGCCAGCCCCGCGATGGCGAGGCGGACACCGACATACATGGCGAAGAACTGGCTGTAGCCGTTCACGCCAACGAGAAACACGCCCAGGCTCGTCGCGATCCGGTCCGGATCGAGCATGGCGACGAGCGCCGCCAGCGAACTGGCGGTGGCGACCAGCTGCAGCAGCTGGCCACGCACACCGGCGCGGGTGAGGCGCCCCTTAGTCTTCAAGGGTCTTGAAACGTGGATCGTCCGGGTCGATCGACGAAATGCCGCGCGCTTCCTCGGTCATCTGCGTCGTCGCTTCGGTGCGCTGCTCGGCGGCGCGTTTTTCTTCCAGGTGCAGGTAGATCGCGTTGATCAGTTCCTGGCAGCCTTCGCGGTTCAGTGCCGAGATCTCGAAGACCGGGCCCTTCCAGGCCATCTTCTTGACGAAGTCCTTCACGCGCTTCTTGCGTTCGTCTTCCGGCACCACGTCGAGCTTGTTCAGCACCAGCCAGCGCGGCTTGTTCAGCAGCTCTTCGTCGTACTTTTCCAGCTCGCGCACCAGCGCCTTGGCTTCCTTGACCGGGTCGACCGTCGCTTCGAAGGGCGCCAGGTCGACGATGTGCAGCAGGAGACCCGTACGCGCCAGGTGGCGCAGGAACTGGTGGCCCAGGCCCGCACCTTCGGCCGCGCCTTCGATCAGGCCGGGAATATCGGCGATCACGAAGCTCTTCTCGTGTGAAACGCGCACCACGCCGAGGTTCGGATGCAGGGTCGTGAACGGGTAGTCGGCCACTTTCGGACGTGCGTTCGACACGGCCGTAATGAAGGTCGACTTGCCGGCGTTCGGCATGCCCAGCAGGCCCACGTCGGCCAGCACCTTCAGTTCCAGGCGCAGCTCGCGCCGCTCGCCTGCTTTACCCTCGGTCTTCTGGCGCGGTGCGCGGTTGGTCGAGGTCTTGAAGTGGATGTTGCCCCAGCCGCCCTCGCCGCCCTTGGCCAGCATTTCGGTCTGGCCGTGCTCGGTCAGGTCGGCAATGATTTCGCCGTTGACGTTATCGATGATCAGGGTGCCGACCGGCATGCGCAGGTAGACATCGTCCGCGCCCTTGCCATAGCAGTCGGAGCCGCGGCCCGGTTCGCCGTTGCGCGCATGGTGGGTTTTCGAATACCGAAAATCGACCAGCGTGTTGATGTTACGGTCCGCCACTGCCCAGATCGAGCCGCCCTTGCCGCCGTCGCCGCCGTCAGGACCGCCAAACGGACGGAACTTCTCGCGCAGGAACGATGCGCAGCCGTTGCCGCCGTCGCCCGCGATGACTTCAATTCTTGCTTCGTCGATAAACTTCATTTTTGACCGCCAAAAAACTAAAGGCTCTACGTTAAGCAGAGCCTTTCGATGGAAGGCTTGCGCCTTACAAACTGCGCCGCCCGGGGCGGCGCTTGCGTGCTAATTAAGCAGCAACCGCTTCGACTTCGTTAGCGATGACGGTCACGTACTGCTTCGAACCGACGCCCTGCTTGACGAACTTGACGGTACCGTCGACCAGCGCGAACAGGGTGTGATCCTTGCCCAGGCCAACGTTGGTGCCAGGACGCACTGGGGTGCCGCGCTGACGGATGATGATGCCGCCGGCGTTGATCGCCTGGCCGCCGTACACCTTCACGCCGAGGCGCTTGCTTTCTGAGTCGCGGCCGTTACGGGTAGTGCCGCCGCCTTTTTTGTGTGCCATTTAAGTACTCCTTGATGACTTTGAAGAGAGGGGCAATTAGCCGTTGATCGAAACCACTTGGATTTCGGTGAAGTTCTGGCGGTGGCCTTGACGCTTCTGGTAGTGCTTACGACGGCGCATCTTGAAAATGCGGACCTTGTCGTGGCGACCATGGGAAACGACCTTCACCAGAACCGTCGCACCTTCAACCAGGGGAGCACCAAATTTGATGCTCTCGCCCGCGCCAACGGCGAGGACCTGATCGATCGTGAGTTCGGAACCAATGTCTGCCGGTATCTGTTCTACTTTAAGTTTTTCGCCAGCGACAACTTTATATTGCTTGCCACCGGTTTTTATGACCGCGTACATGATTGAAAACCTCATCAATTGTTTAATAAAAATCCCTACGGCGACGATGCGTCGTGCTTCTCTGGTGCCGGGGAACAGGGAATTATACATGGAGTGGCCTGTTGCGTCAAAGACCGGCGTTGCATTGTCGAGATCGTGGCACAGCGGCAACGAGGGCCGGAAAACGATGCCTACCCGCCACGCTTGGCGAAATGGCACGGCTCATGCTTGCATGACGTATAATCCGCAGCCATACGCCATCAAACCTCATCAACGTCACGCAGGTTCGCCTTGTCCGCCGCTACCCCTCACGCACAACAGAACAACATCACCCAGACGATCGCAGCCGACATGGACGCGGTGAACGCGGTGATCCGCCAGCGCCTGCATTCGGAAGTGAGCCTGGTCAACCAGATCGCCGAATACATCATCAGTGCCGGCGGCAAGCGCATCCGCCCGGTGCTGGTGCTGCTGCTGGCCAATGCCTACGGATACAAGGGCGTGGCCCACCATGAACTCGCGGCCGTCGTCGAATTCATCCACACCGCCACCCTGCTGCACGACGACGTCGTCGACGAATCGTCGATGCGGCGCGGACGCCAGACCGCCAACGCCCTGTTCGGCAACGCGGCCTCGGTGCTGGTGGGCGACTTCCTCTACTCGCGTTCGTTCCAGATGATGGTCGGCCTGGAAAACATGCGCGTCATGCAGATCCTGTCGGACGCGACCAACGTGATCGCCGAAGGTGAAGTGCTGCAACTGCTGAACATGCACGACCCGGACGTGACCCACGAGAGCTACCTGAAGGTGATCCGTTCGAAGACGGCCAAGCTGTTCGAAGCCGCCGCCGAACTGGGCGCGCTGGTGGCTGGCGCAAACGACGAGCAGATCGGCGCTGCCGGCGAATACGGCCGCTCGCTGGGCACGGCCTTCCAGCTGATCGACGACGTGCTCGACTACGCAGGCGATGCCGCCGAGATCGGCAAGAACGTCGGCGACGACCTGCGCGAAGGCAAACCCACCCTGCCGCTGATCTACCTGATGGAAAACGGCACGCCGCAGCAGCGCGAGCTGGTGCGCTCGTGCATCGAGCAGGGCGACGAGCAGCATTTCGACGCCGTACTGGCCGCCGTCACCAGCAGCGGCGCCCTTGATTACACCCGCCGCGAAGCCGAAGCCGCGGCCCGCCGCGCCGCCGAATCGATCGCCGGTTTGCCCGACAGCGCATACAAGGAAAGCCTGCTCCAGCTCTGCAGTTTCGCGGTTGACAGGAACCACTGAGTATAATTATAGTAACGCTTCCCGAGACGTCAGCTTCGGCGTCTCAAACCAGTCGGGGTGTAGCTTAGCCCGGTAGAGCGCTACGTTCGGGACGTAGAGGCCGGAGGTTCGAATCCTCTCACCCCGACCAAGGAATGCATGAAAAACAGCGGCCCAGGCCGCTGTTTTCGTTTCAGCCCTTCCTTCACATCGCAAAATTCCTTTCGGCTCGTTTTAGCTCGACGGCAATGATATAGCGCTTCCAGTAGAGCGACCTGTGCCCGTGCCGCGCTTCCATCGCCTATTTCTGGCTCTGCAGGCATGCCCCTAGGAAAGTGCTGATGTATTCCGGTTGGACGGAATCGGTCGCGAAAAATGTGCCGGGCAAGGCGCAAACCGCAGCGATACCGCGGGTATCGCGAGGATTTGCAACGCCGCGGGGCGCATTTTGTCGTGGCCGAGACGCCGTCGTGAATAGATCAGCGCTTCCCTAGCACTTTGTACAGCTTTTCAAATGAAACGTAACGCTTATGCTCCTGCCTTGACCTGGCGGTCTCGGGCATTCTCGCAAAGGGAAGCAGCAGGCCATTTCAGATAGGGAGCTGCCTATGAACGAAAGAATCAGCACACCCAGGGCCCAGCAGGCATCCGCGTCGCCTTCGCCTTCCACCGACGAGGGAGTCGTTGCCGAAAAGCGCGCTAGTGGCGTGACATGGGGAATTACGATCCTCTCGTCGATGAGTCTCATCCTCACGCTGCTCGGTTACGGTGTCTCCCTGGCCGTCGAGACGGTATTTGGTTTGCCTCATGAATCTATTTATTCGTCTGTCCTTGATCTGATCGGACTGTCGGCCTACGCCGTGATTTCACTGGTGCTGGGGCTGGGAGAAATCACTTGGTGGCCACTGTTCGAGCAGCTTCTTTTGCCCAGCCTGCTCGGCGCACTCATCCCATTTGCGCTTGTATGCTGCGCGGTGTTCCTCAAATCCCGGAGAGCGAGCGCTCGCACCAGAACGAAAAGTGTTTGGCGCTACCTCATACCGCCGAATCCGCGAGACACAACTGGTGAATTGCTTGGCAAGGGAGCGATTGCTTCGGGATTCTTCGGCGGACTCATCATGATCAGTCCATTTTTGATGGTCGGCGCTTTGATGATTACCGTAGTAGTGATTTCAATCGTGCCGATGTTTGGCATGCAACTGGGCAGTCACTATCTGCAAAAATTTGTCGTCGCCCCGGATTTTTGTGAACCAGTCAAATCACGCACGATGCTGCTTCAGACGTGGTCGAAGCCCAGGAAAAAGGACGCGCCCGCGATCACGACAGCCACCTGCGTCGCGGTATTCAACAATGACGCACAAGTCGCAAGTGGGCGATTGGTTGTCTCGACAGCGACCGCGATTATTCTCTTCGAGCCGAACAGTGGTTTGATCCGACGAATTCCTATCGGCGAAGTTACTGTCGTGCCGACGGATCTCGCTCATCAAGCAGATCCGCCGAAGCCCGCAGGCGACGAGAAAAAAGGCGAGGAGAAAAAGTAGAGCCCGGCGACTCGAATCCTCTCACGCCAACCTCGGAATTCATGAAAAGCAGCGGCCCGGGCCCAATGCCGTTCAGTCAAGCCGTGCTCGAAGATTTCTTCCGCCTTTTGCTACCGCGAGTCCGCAGCCAGGCCCGTAGGGTGGGCACTCGTTCCCATGCGGATCCAAGGCACCGTTGGCAGAACAGGCAACAGCCCAGGCTAGGGATGAGAGACTATGCATGAGTCAGTCGGGCTGCTGGCTGTAGCGTTAGCGGTCGGCATGACGACGCAGGCACAGAGTGCCCCACCGGAGCGGCCCACTCGACGATCTGTCCGAGCTGCGGGTGCTGGGGACGCACGTACCGCGTGGGCACGGAGTGCCCACCCTACCGGATACGGAAGCTTGTGGCTTAACTGAACGGCATTAGCGGCCCGGGCCGCTGTTCTTCTTGCCCGGTCTTCGTGCTCGCCACGCCTACGCATGGCAGATGAACCCGGCGCCGGCGCCGCCGCGCCCAGGCGCAGGTCAGGGCCAGGCCTTGTCGGCCGCATCCTGCGTGTAGTCCACCACGGTCTTCATGTGCTTGCCGCGTACGAGCAGGCGGAAGGCCTGGCGCAGGGTCAGGCAAGGCTCTTCCCCGATTTCCCAGGCTGGATTGAAGCACCCCAGCGCCTTGCCGACCGCTGCGACGACATCGTCCCCCGTATCGGAAAAACCTGCGCCGGTGTCCGCCATCTGCGCCAGGATCGCCGCCTCGACCTGCACGCTGCCGAGGAAATCGACGGCGGTGCGGTAGCCGAAGATCCAGTTGCTGCCGCCCTTGAGTGCTTCCTGCATGGCGCCGTCGTGGCCGGCGGCGAAGCAGGAACTCAGGAGGATGCCCTCGATTTTCTTCTTGCGCGAAAATTCGGCTACCTTCTTCATCAGGTTGCTCGAATTGGCGGCGCCGATTCTGCCCTTCGAGCCGTGCGCGCCGATGTAGAGGACGATCCGGCTTTCGGGCAGCGTGGCGACCGCTGCCAGCGCGTGCCCGAAGCTGTCGGCATCATAGAAATTCAGGCGATAGGACCGGATGTTCTTGTACAGCCGGCAGACGCCTTCGAGGAAGGGGGCGTTCGAGGCCTGTCCCGGGTTGTCGTTGAAATCGAACCAGTGGTCTTCCAGCATGACAAGCGCGATGCGGTCGGCTTCTTCCTCCTGCTTCCGGTCCGCATAGCGAACCAGGCGCCCCAGCGCCCGGCTCGCGTCGTCCTTGCCGCGATAGTCTTCGAACCCGTCAAATGCCTTCTCGTCTACTTCGATGCGCTTCATGCTGCTTCCTCTGTTTCCTGTGTTTGGCCGGCGCAAGCTGCGCCAGCCGGGTTCTGTTTGTCATAGGCCGCCGCCATCCGGCGCGCGATGCCCGCGATTTCCTCGCGCAGGCTGGCCGGTTCCTGGATCACCACGCCGTCGCCGAATCCGAGCAGCCACCAGAGCAGCGCACGGGTGTGCGGCACCGTGGCCGCCAGCTGCAGCCGGCCCTGTTCGTCGAGGGTGAGCACCTGGTCGGCGCTGAGCGGCGTCTCGAACAGGTGTTCCCCGGCCGCGCGCGTGAAGACGGCGCGCAGGGCGATCGGCTCGCCCGCGATCACGCCGAACTGGCCGGAGGCGATGTAGTCGTCGATGTCGAATCCGGGCTTGCGGCGCGCCGGCTCGTACAGGGCTTCGGCCTGCTGGACGCGGTGCAGGGCCAGGGTGCGCACGTCCTCGTAGCCGGCAAACATGCAGACCAGGTAGACCAGCCCTCCCCGCTGCACCACGGCCAGCGGATGCACGGACGGGTACACGGTCGGCGTGTCCGTGTCGCGCTTGCGGTAGTGGAGCTTCAACTGGCGGTCGTGCATCAGCGCCAGGTAGACGGTGCGCTGACACGCCTCGTCCATGAGCGGCGCCAGCAGCGGCTGCAGGGGCTCGATGCTGCGCACCTTGTCCAGCCAGGCCCGCGGCGCTGCGGTACCGTCCACCGCGGACAGGGCGCGGGCGGCGGACTGGAAATGCGGGCCGAGCGCATCGACGGCGCTGGGCGGCAGGTGGTGGCGCAGGTGCTGCTCGACCAGGGTCAGCGTCAGGGCTTCCGGCAGGGTCAGGCCGGGCAGGTCGAAACTCGAGGCATCGCGCAGCCAGCTCCAGCCGTAGGGCCGCGCCCCGTCGTCGACCGCGATCGGAAACACGGTCGAGAGTTCCTGCAGGTCGCGCTCGACGGTGCGTTTCGCCACCGGAAAACCGGCGGCATCGAGCCGCTCGCACAACTCCTTGGCCGAGACCTGCTGGGGCGCACGCGGCACCATGCGCAGCATGTGCCACTGGCGCAGCAGCGAGTACTGATTGGTCGCCATCAGAAGTTCTCTGCCCAGCGTTCCCAGTAACCCGGCGTGTCGTGTTCGGCATTCTGCATGGCGTAGTCCAGCGGCATGACGCAGAAGCGCACGCCGTCGTGGCGCATCGATCCGTCCGGGTGCTCGAGATAGTCGCGCAACTGGCGGTAGGCCGGCAGCGCTTCGTCGTAGGGCACATCGAGGTAGACCTGGCCCAGATACGGCGCCATCACACGCGGATCGGCGAAAGGGCCGCAAGCGGTCCAGCCGACGCCGTGGGCATCGAGCCAGGCGAGAACGGCCGAACGCGTCGCATCGTCCTCGTAACGGTAGTTGCGCCACTGCGCGAACGGCTGGGGATGGAACTCGATATAGAGCGCGTCGGCTTGCTGCCGGCGCGCGATCGCATCGATGTGTTCGATATGTCTTGGCATGGTGCTTTCACATCCGGTGCGTTGCCGCGACCGTTCAAAATATCATGTTACCAAATATATTTCCATTCGGAAATACTGGCGACGCGGCTGCGACTCTTCTGCACACCTCACGCCGACGGGAGGCCTGCCCGCTTGCCGGACATACCGCCACGCGGCCGTGTCCCCATCCTGGCATGCCGATGCGACAAGCGGTGTCGCTGCTGCCGCGGTAGCGAACGCCGGACCTGTACCCCATTCGGCGACTGCGCGACACCGCTTGTCGCCGCCGCTACTTATCATGGCCCGCATCGACAATCCGCCATCAAGGATGAAATGAACACATCAAGACGCAGGACCATGCTCGCCATGGCGGCCGGCATCGCGGCGGCGGCCATGGCGCCGTTCGCAGCAGGCAAAGCGGGCCGCGCGCTGGACGCGGCCGGCATCGGCCCGGCCCTGCCGGCTGCCGGCGCTGCAGCCCCTCCCCGGCGATTGGAACGGCGCCCTGTTCGAGCAGGCGCGCGCCTGGATCGCACAGCAGCGCCGCGCCGGCGACACCACGGTGCTCTACCCGATATCGCGCTTGCAGCGAACCCTGCGAACGGGATACCGGGCAACGTGCAACGTCACCGAGATGCTGGTGCAGCAGGGGGAATGGACGATCGGATTCATGGACGACGGCACGCGCTACGCCCGGATCGCCGACAAGCGCCGCGCATGAGCGGCATGCTTTAAGACGGATCAAGATCAGCGCGGCGCGCCACCGGTAGTGTCGTGGCTTTGCCAGCAGGGGGAGAAGCCAATGCCGGACCGCTTTTACATGACGCTGGGCGCCACCACCACGGCCGGCGGCGAAGTCACCAGCGCCAGTTCCCTGACCGCAATCGATGGCGCCGCCATTGCGCTCGAGGGCGATACCGTGTCCTGCCCGCGCTGCCTGTCCGATGGCGTCATCGCTCCGGATGGCCCCCGTCTCGACGTTGCGCACGAGGGCAGGCAATACGCCCTCGATGGCGACCTGTGCCTGTGCAAATGCAATCCGCCGCCGCGCCTGGTCGCGGTGCAGACGCGCTCGGGCCAGCGCGTCGAGGCGTGACGGGCCTGCGGCGACGAAGTCCTGTCAGCGTGGCCGCTTGCAGGTGGCCAGCAGGACAGGCGATATCTTGCGCTCAGCCAGCTCCTCGGCGTCGGCGCTGCACGCTTGCCTTATTTCATGCGTTTCAATCTCTTTATCGAAGTCCATCACCGCCTCCTCTGCACTCACGCCGTCCATCGGAGCGACGTAGGCGCCGTGCTGCTTGAAGTAGGCATATACCGAGGCTGCCTTCGATCCAGGCTGCCACTTGTCGAGCGCTTGCAGGATGTTTGCGCGCGCATCCCACACTAATATCTGGTAGCCCGGCAACGCATCTCGCCTTTGGTGGCGGCGATATAGCGCGGTGATCAGGTAGCTGATCTTCTGGTCCGCGTCGTAGATAATGCCCGGCTCCTCGCCGAACAGGTAGCGCCGTTCCTCCGCCGCGGTTTTACGAAAACCCAGGACGTCAGGCTTGTCGCTCGGAACCGTGGCGCCGAACCTGATCCAGCCCTGAGGGCGGCCGAGATACAGGGTATTGATGGAATCGCGATCCCCGCCTGTCGACAGTGGCGACGACGTATTCAGATACCAGTCGCAGTAACCGTCGTTGTTGATATCGACACGATAGAAGCTGTACCAGTCACGCATCTCCGATCCGTCGATCAGCTCCCAGCCATTGCCACCTGCGGTCGGTTGGTCGCGCCTGACTTTCTGCGCCCAGGCAAAGTCCTTGTGGTGCCTGGCCAGCGCGTAGTATTTTTCCGGCAGCGCCTTGGGAGCGACCGGTTGACATTCAGGTACGCGCAGCGTCAGCCCCTGTGCGGCTGGCTGGCCGGCAGCGCCGCAGCAGGCGCTGGCCAACAGCAGACGGCGCAGGCGGGGATAAAAGGCCGCTCTCGTGATCATGGCGTCTGCAATTGGTCCTTTTCGAGACCTCAAGTCGTCAGCGCGGCCGCTTGCAGCTGGCCAGCAGGTAGGGCGAGAGCTTGCGTTCGGCCGCTTCCGCGGTGCTGGCACCGCATGCGCGTTCGCGTTCGTATGCCTCGATCTCCTTGTCGAAGTTCAGGGCCGTGTCCTCGGCACGCTCGCCAGGCCCCGGTGCGACATAGGCGCCGTGCTGCTTGAAGTAGGCGTACACCTCGGCCGCTTTCGACCCCGGCTGCCATTTGTCCAGCGCGCGCAGGGTTTTTGCGGCCGCGTCCCAAGCCAGGATCCGGTATCCCGGCTGCGTATCGCGTGCCTGGTGACGGCTGTACAGGGCGGTGACGAGGTAGCGGGTCTTCTGGCCGGCATCGTAGATCACGCCGGGCTCTTCGCCGAACAGGTAGCGCGGCTGCTGCTCCGCAGCCTTGCCGACACCGAGCACGTCGGGCTTGTCGTCCGGGACCGTGGCGCCGATCCGGGTCCAGCCCTGCGGCCCGCCCAGGTACAGGGTGTTGATGGAATCGCGGTCGCCTCCGGTCGACAACGGTGACGAGGTATCGAGATACCAGTCGCAATAACCGTCGTTGTTCAGGTCGATGCGGCGGAAACTGTAGCTGTCACGCATCTCCGATCCGTCCACCCGCTCCCAGCCATTGCCGCCTGCGAAGGACGCGTCGCGGCCGACTTTCGCCGCCCAGGCGAACTCCTTGTAGCGCTTGGCCAGCGCCTGGTATTTGTCGGGCAAGGCCTTCGGCGCGGCTGGCCTGCATTCGGGCACGCGCAGCGTCAGACCCTGGGCTGCGGCCTGGCCGAGGGTGCAGCAGGCAGCGGCCAGGATGAGATGGCGCAGGCGCCATGCAACGATTTTGGTAGTGATCATTGGAGGTCCAGTTGTTTCATTTCCAGGCCGCCGATGTCCTTGTCGGCGACGCCCGGCCGGAAGGTGCGCTCGCCGAAGCCGTCGGTGCAGCGCAGCGACTTGAAGTCGCCTTTGCCGGTATGGCCAGGCGCACCCATGAAGTTCTTCACATAGTCGTGCTGGTCCGACGAGGTCAGGGAAGCGTAGGTACGCTGCCAGTTGCCGCCGTTGTGCGCCCGCGCCACCATCGCCGCCAGGTGCTCCTCGGTTGCATTCGGCCGGTAGGCGAGCGCCGCGTTCATGTTCTTGCGCATCAGGGCGTGACTCATCACGGTGAAGGTATCGAAATTCTCGAAAATCCCCATCAGGAAGGTCTTGGTATCGGCATTACTCATGATCGCGGTGGTGATCAATGCCGCTTTTGCATCGCCCGAGAGATCGACCCCGTTGGAATTGGTCGGCGGCTGGGTCTTGATGCGCACCATGTCCGTGTATTCGCGCTGGCCCAGCCCGGTTTCGGCGGTGAACTTCTGCTTGTTCGCCGCCGACAGGTTCGACCAGGCCGCATTCGCCGCGGCGAACGTCCCGGCCGATGGTGTGCTGGCCCACCACGCCGCCATCTTGTCGCCCCTCGTCTTGGCGGCGTTCAGCATCGTTTTCCGTTCCTCCGTCAGCCCCACCGTGGTCAGCTCATTGGCGGAAAAGCTGTCGTACCCCGCCAGCAATTCGCCCACCAGCGTGCTGGCGATGAACTGCGAGCGCCCGTACGAGGGCGTGTAGACCGGCTCGGTGGTGTTTGGCGGACCGTAGGCCAGCTGGTCGCGCGGCGCGAAGCACTTGGTGGCATTGCAGTAGTAGCCGATCCCCGGGCACCCTCCGGTACTGCAGTCGCGGTTGATCCGGCCGGTCTCGTTGATTTCGGATGCGGCTTCGTATTTGGCGATGCGGCGCTTGGCCTGGTCCTGGCTCGCCCCGGTGCCGCAGGCAAGGATGCGCTGCTTGTTGGCGTTGTTCGCTGTGGCCGAGGTGACCTTGATGTCGGCGTCGCCGGCGGCGAACTTGATCTGCGGGAGCAGGTTGGCACGCACAGGACAGCTGTTACCGAACAGCGCCTGCCGGTCCGCCGCGATATAGCTGGCGATCAGTCTGGTGGCATCGTCGTCGTTCATCGTGATCGTGAACTCCGGAATGCTGATCAGGTTCCTGCCGTAGTGCTGGGTGAACAGGTTGACGTCGTTGCCGCCCGTGCCCATCCAGGTCTTGGACGAGTTGTTGCCCCCGAGGTAGTTGCCCTTGACGTCGACCAGCAGGCCGGCGCCGTTCTGCGCGTATTCATTGCGCTTCAGTCCGAGCGCGTTCAGGCCCGGGCCGGCCTGGATGTCGTCGACGATGAAGGCCCAGCGTGCCTTGGTATAGCCCTGGTTATCGCCCAGGGCGGCACCGTTGGCGCCGGTGGTGATCGCAAAATAGCGGATGCGCGCGGCGCCGTCCGGATCGAAGAATTCGTCCGGGCGCCCGCCGGCATAGGCATACAGGTCGAGCAGCATGGTGGCCGGCAGGTGGTCGAGCGCGTCGCCGACACCGCGCGGGTCCGGACTGATGAAGCGCGTCCGCGCGGGATCGAAATAGCGGGCGCCGTGGTAGGCCAGCCCGCTGTCGGCGTCGTGGTACTGGCCGACGTAGCGCAAGGGCTGGTGCAGCCCCGGCAAGGGCGCCGCGGCGGCCTGGATCAGGCCGGGCGTGGCACGCGGTTCCTGCCACACGGTGCGTCCCCCTTCCGACATGCTCAGCACCTTGCCTGCCTGGTCCGTGTGGAGGGCGCGCACCGGTGCGCCGAACAGCCAGTTGCGGGCACGCCGCCACAGCGAATCGGCACGCGCGTCGATCTGCGCCAGTGGCCGCCAGCCGAGATAGGCATACGCGAAACTGAGCTTGCCGTCGGCGGATGCCTCCGCCGCCAGGCGCCGCCCCTCGTAGAAGAACACGGTCGCCTCGTCCTTCCCTTGCGCGCTGCTGACGATCTTGACCACGCGCTGGCCCCGGGCGTCGTACACATAGCGGCTGCCGCCATCGAGGCGCGCGCTGGCGGCCAGTTGGCCGGCGGCATTCCAGGTCAGGCGTTGCGGGCCGCGCGCCGTGTCGATCGTGGCGGGCAGGCCGGCGGCATCGTGGTTGGCCCCGGGCGCACCGCCCAGCGACGCCGCCGTCAGCACTGCGGGAGCCTCGCCCTCCTCGCCCGTGGCGGACGATGCGTCTTCCCCGGCCGGCAGGCTAAAACGGTCGACGCTGCCGTCGCCATGCACGATGTCGGTGGCGAAGCTGCGCTGCCAGCCGATGCGTGAAGCGATGCTGGTGCTGCCGCCGAGCATGGCCGGCAGTGCGCCCCTGGTCGCCATGCGCACGGGCATGCCGCGCGCGTCGGTCTCCTGGCTCAACACGGTTTCACGGCCGTGCTGGTCGACGATGCTGCGTCCAACCAGCCGGCCGGCGTCGTCGTGGCGCCAGTTGTAGCGCATGCGGATCGGGCGGATCACCCTGGCCAGTGCGCCGGCGGGAATGATCTCGAGCGACTCGCTCGTCACCAGGCCGCGTGCATCGCGCTCGCTGGTCGTCACGCGTTCGCCGTCGGCATCCCGGATGCGCAGCTGGTGCACGAAGCTGCCGATGTAGCGGTAGCTCAGGGTCTGTTCGGCTTGCGCCTGGCCTGGCGCGAAACGCTGCAGTTGCAGCATGCGGCCGGCGTGGTCCCAGCGCGCTTTCTGCACGGCGCCACGCGGATCGCGCAGCTCGACGATATTGCCTGCCGCGTCGTGGCGGGCGATGCGCCAGCCCTGGCCGGGGTTGCGGATGGCGGTGACGCGGCCGAAATCGTCGACCAGGCGCAGCGCTTCGGCCTTCCCGGTGGCGAACGCCAGTACGAAGGATTCGGCGGCGGTGCCCATGGCTCCCCACGAGGCGCGCAAGGCGCCCTGCCCGTTCGCGTCCTGCCAGGCGACCGGACGGCCGGACCAGTCGGCCTTGGCCAGGATGCCGCCGACCTGCGCTTCGGCCTGCGGCGCCTCGCCGTCCGGCGCGACGGGCACCGCGCGGCCATCGGCGGCGGTGGCGCCCAGCACTCTGCCGTTCAGGTCGTAGCGATAGCGGGTGATCCGCACCAGTTCGGCGCCGTCGGCCATCGTGGTGGCCACGCGCACCTCTTCGGGCTGGCCGCGCCAGTTGTTGCGCAGCGTGGTCGTGGTGACGAGCGGGCCGTCGGTCACGCGCGTGACGGTCGGGCGCAAGGCGGCATCGCGCGCCAGCACCTCGGTCACGACACCGCCCGGTGCGACCGTCCGCTTGAGCAGCTTGTTGCGCGCTTCGTAGCCGGCGACGGTGATGTCGCTGTTGGCAGGGCTCGGCTGGGCGGCATTCGCAAGCGGCCCATCGATTTCCACCTGCTGGCCATAGCGGTCGTAGCGGTAGCCGAGGCTGCGTTCGATCGCCACGATACCTTCGCGATTGTCCGGGGCGGCGGCGAAACCGCGCTCGGTAACGGCCACCGGCTGGCCTGCTGCGCCGCCCTTGTCGCCGTAGCGGATCAGCGTGACCTGCTCCTTGCCGGGCACCACGCTGGGGCGTGCCACCAGCGCCGGCTGGCTGGACTCGCCCACGTATTCGTAGCGGCGCTGCCAATGGCTCGATAGCGGCTTGCCGTTCTGGTAGAGGGTCCTGGTGACGCGCAGGGTGCGGCCCAGGCTATCCCGTGGTGAGGTCGGACGAGGCGATCGGCAACCCGGCTTCGTCGAGCATGGTCGTGCCGACGTGGCGGCCGGCGCCGTCGTAGCGGTAGCGCACATTGGTCTCGCCGCAGCCGGTGCAGCCGGCACCGCGCACTTCCAGCAGCCGGTAGCTGCCGGCCAGCACGGCATGCCTGAAGACGGTCTTGCGGCCGCGCTCGTCGGTGACGGTCGTCACGCCCGGCTCCGCGAAATCGAGCCGGACGGCTTCGGCCTGCGACCCGGCCTTGCCGCGGATCGACAGGATGCCCTTGCCGTTGACGTCGTAGCCGTAGGTACCGATCCGTTCCCAGGCCGGCTTGCCCGCCATGGCCGTCAGTTCGCTGATCCCGGTCAGCAGGGTGGGAAAGCGCGCGTCCTCGTAGTGATAGGTACGGGCGCCGCTGGGCATGGCGACCTTGACCAGCGTGGTCGCCAGCAGCGTGCGATCGACCTCCGCTCCCTTCGGTGCCTCGGCGCCGTAGGAATAGCTGAAGCGGCCTACAGGACTGTCGATGTGCTGGACGCCGCGAAAGCCGGCCGTGCGATCGTCCTTGCCCAGATAGTGCAGGCGCAGGCTGCGTCCCTGCGGATCGGTCACGCTCAGCAGGACGCCGCGATGATCGTGCTGGAGGGTGACGAATTGTCCGCCGGGCGCGAGGATTTGCACCAGCTTTCCGGCCGAGTTGAAACTCAGCTCGCGGCCGTTCGTCCAGCGCCACACGTATTCCTTGCCGCGCGCGGTGGCGGTCTCGGTGATGCTGCCGTCGGCGGGATTGGCACCGGCACACAGGCTGGGGTTGCGCGGATCGCGGTTGAAGATCAGGCGTGCACCGTCGGCTTGCACCACCTGCAAGGCGGTGGCGGTCACGTACAACTCGGTCTCGTAGGACAGCTTCCAGCCGCGTCCCAGCAGGTTCGTCGATGCGCCCGCCTTGCTGTAGGCGCTGTTGTAGTGGCGCACGATTTCCAGTCCGAGTACGCCCGGCAGCGGCGCCATGTCCACTTCGCGCTGGTATTTGTTGCCGTTGATGATGTTGATGGGATTGCCGGCACCAACGTTCAAGGCATCGGCGCCACTGCCCGAGGCCGGCCCGCCGCCGCCGCAGGTGTCGCCCCCGGGAGCGGGACCGCAAGTGCCAGGCGGATTCGTCGGCGGCAGGGTCGGGGTACCGGGGACGCAGCTCATGTTGGGCGGACATGGCGTGGGCAAGCCGAAACCGGGCAAGTCCGCATGCGAGGCCGCTGACACGAGCAGCAGGACCAGGGTCAACAAGGAAGGAGCGATGGCGGGGCGCGGAAGACGGGTAATCAGGGTAGTCAGTGAAGTCATCATGTCTGATTGCGAACTGAACTTTAACAGGGGCCGGCCGACAGTCTCGGGAACTGGCGGACACCGGCGCGAACGATGTCTGCGGCACTGCCGTCATGTCTGCGATGCAACCCGACTATAGCTGAGAATCTTGTCGTAAAACACATAAATTGTCACTTTCAGAGTGGTTTTACCAACAACAAAGAGTCAATAAAGCGACACTGTTGCAAGCATTTAAACAACTCATGCGTTGCCGCAAGAACGGCTGCGCCAGGCGTCCGGGAGTGCCGCTGCCGCTTCGCCGCCAGGCGCCGGGGGCTGGGCTGCCTGCCACCGCGGCACCAATCCCTATCGGGTAAGTCGTCGCGACCATGATCTGGCGCAGAGACTGTTACGGTTGGGGCCGCTACTGTGGACTTCGTTCCACGCAAATGCCGCTTTTCTTGATCAAAGGCATTGCTTTCCGCTGGAACATTCATAGTCGAAAAGGAGAACGTCATGGCAAGGTTCGGAGTCGAAGCGATCCGATACTTCAGTCACGCGCGCGCCGCAGGCGTGAGCACGGCTGGAGATCTCACCTATACCTTCAACCGAAGTAACGGCTTCGATGCGAAGCTGCGCTCGGCAGGCCACACGCGGGCCTTCTACTGGGCGAACACGGACGCCTGGGAAAACGATATCCGCGATAACGACCAGGGCGGCGACGACCGCAGCTGGGTCGACGACGTCGACCTGTTCTGGATCGAGACCCACGGCGGCCACGAGGCGGACGGCCGTGCGCGCATGCTCTATGACACGCCGCAGACCGAGTGGCGCACCTATTCGAATCGCTGGCAACTGGGCGAGGACTGGAACAACGAATGGGTGATGGCCTATTCCTGCGAAACGGTGAACCGCGACCGCGTGAGCGGCCTGTGGAACATCTTCGCGCGCATGCACATCTATTGCGGCGCCTGGGAAACCATGTGGGATGGCATTACTACCGACGAATGCGGCGAGGACGTGGCCGACAACCTGACGGATGGCGACACGGTCCACCAGGCCTGGCACAACGGCGTGTCCGACTGGTATGTCGACAACCACCCGATCACGGTCTGCGTCGGCAACGCCGCCACCTGGAACAACGGCAACATCCGCTGGGACCTGTCCTACCTGAACCGCGATCACCTGTGGGGACACGGCAATGTCGATGCCGACCTGGCGCCGGCCCAGCAGGCCTGCATCCTGTGGTACTGGACGGAGGGTTGAACCATGAACGAACAACAGCTGATCGATGGCCTGGCCGCCTCCTGCGACGGCCACCTGCCCAACCGCGCCGAGGTGCTCGCCCTGCGCCCTTTCACCCGCGACGATGCCGCCGCCCGTGCGCGCCGTTTCCTGAACCTGATCCAGGAAGCGGACGCCTGCCCGCACGACCGCGCCAATTTCGTCGTCCATGACGACCGCACGCTGGTGCAGCTGCCGGCCGGCGCCCGCGCCGTGGTGTATCACGCGTCCGGCGCACTGCAGTTCCATTCCGGGCTGGCGCCATTCGCCACGCCCTTCGCCCGCGTCGAGGAACGCGAGGCCCTGACCCGGCAGGTCGAAGCGGCCGCCGAGCGCCTGCGCGTGCGCGAATGGGCCGGCGAGCACACCCTCGCCTTCGAGCGCCTGTTCCAGTCCAAGGGCCAGGGCGCCGACCCGAACGGCCGCGTGGCCGAAGCGCTACTGTTTCGCGCCATCGGCGCCTATCGCCAGTCAATCGCCGGCATACCGGTGCTGGGCGCGGCCTCGGTTGCCGTGACGCTGGCCGGCGACGGCGTGCTCGACGCGCTGGCGGTCCGTATCCGTCCCGGCGTGGCCGAGACGCTCGACACGGCGGCCATCATCGCCCCTGAACTGGCGGCGCGCCAGGTGGCACGCAACCTGGCCAGCGTGCTGGGCAAGGCGAAAGAACGCCTGCCGGCCGAGGCCATCGTCTCGCAGACGCTGCGCTTCGGCTACCTCGACCTCGGCAAGCGCAAGGCGCAGCGCGTGCTCGCGCCGGTCTTCCTGGCCCGGTGGTGCTGCGCCATCGCCCGGAAACCCGGGGCTATGTGTTCGCGGTGCCAGCCACCGAGCAGTCCTACCTGGACCTGCCGCTGTTCGGCACCGAGGCCGGCATCACCCGTTCGCGCGCAAACGCCGGCAAGCACTGCGAGGACTGATCCGGCGCCAACGGGCCGCCCCAGGTGCGCGCTTGCGGGTGTGCCGGCAAGAACACGTCGGCGCACCTGCTATTCCCCCGTCCATACAGTTCCCTAACGGACAGACATTTGCAGCGTCAATATCTCAGCGATGGACCAGGCGCCAAACATTCACGCCGCTTATCGCTGGCATCATGAACTGAAAGTTTATTTATGCCTCGCTCCTCTTTATACTGCAACGCAACATCGCAGTATCGACCAGGAGAGCAGCATGCAACACAAGATCACCCAGGCGCAGCAAACGGGTCTGCGCCACCATTTCAGGGCCGCCTTCAGTGCGGTGCGCAGTTTCTCGAATGGCTTGTACGCGGCCCACGGTGGGTGGCACGCCGCCCGTACGACAGTCGCAAGGGGTTGATCATGACGATCCTTGAATTCCTGCCTGTCGCCCTGGCCGTCCTGGCCGTGGTTGCCCGCATCGCCATGTTCCTGCCGCGCCGTCCGAAAACGCTGCGCCAGGTGAACTGACCCGAGCGAACCCATCGCAGCGCAGCAAGCCGGCAGGCCGCTGCGCCCCGCCCACGCGGCCCCGTACGTACGTACGCGGGCCGCGTTTTTGTTTCAGGACATTCGTATCGTGAGGCGCCCGGTAGCACGATGGCTGAGCTAGAATGCATGCGCATTTTCTAGCCAGAACGCTATTTCCCTCACCTCAACACACATTCACGATGCGACTTCCTGCACTGACATTTCTGAGCGCGATGAGCGCGCTGACCGTGCTGTCCGCGGCTTCCGCGACGGCTGCGCCCACGCCCGTCACGCTCGACCAGGCGATGGCCCACCCGGACTGGATCGGCAACCCCGCGGAAGCCGCCTGGTGGAGTTGGGACGGCAAGCGCGTGTACTTCAAGCAGAAGCGCACCGGCTCCCAACTGCGCGATACCTTCCTGGCAACCGGTGGCGAAGCACGGCGCGTCGCCGACAAGGAACTCGCTGGCCTGGATAGCCCGAACGTGGTCTACAACCGCGACCATACGCGCGCTGTCCTGATGCGCAATGGCGACCTGTTCGAGCGCGACCTGAAAAGCGGCGCCCTGGTCCAGGTCACGCGCGGCGTGAAGGCGGAAGATCCGCAATTTTCAAACGATGGCCGCGCCGTGCAATTCCGCGTCGGCCACGACTGGTTCGGCTGGGACCGCACGAGCCGCCTGCAGGCGCCGCTCGCCCTGCCGCGCGCGGCCAAGGACCCGGCAGCCACGGATCCAGACGCGCTGCGCGAGATGCAGCTGCGCCTGATCTCCACCCCTGAAACGCGCCAGGACGACCGCGACGCCGGCCGTGCGCGCGCCGAGGAAGAGCGCCGCGCCGACCCGACCCGCGCGCCCTCCCCGATTTACCCGGGCGAGAAAGTCACGATCGAAGGCAGCGCCCTGTCGCCCGACGGCCGCTGGCTGCTCGTCATCACCGCCGCCAAGAGCGCGGACAAGGGCCGCGTCGGCAAGATGCCGCGCTACGTGACCGAATCGGGCTATGAGGAGGCGGACGATGAGCGTACCCGCGTCGGCCGCAACAACCCGGCGCCGGAGCAGCTCAAGCTGATCGACCTGGGGGAGGGAAGGTCCACGACCTGTCCTTCGACAGCCTGCCCGGCATCGCCGTCGATCCGCTGGCGCAGCTGCGCGCGGCCGCCAGGCAGGAGCCCCTGAAGGGCAACCGCCCGCTGCGCATTTCCGACCGCGAAGCCGGCGCCATGCGCTGGACCCAGGACGGCAAGAGCGTGGCGGTGATGCTGCGCGCCGTCGACAACAAGGACCGCTGGATCGCCACCGTCGACCTGGGCGCCGCCAAGCTGAAACCCGTGCACCGCCTGAGCGACGAAGCCTGGGTCAATTACGACAATGCCGAATTCGGCTGGCTGCCGGACAACCGCACGCTGTGGTACCTGTCCGAGGAAAGCGGCTACTCGCACCTGTACACCCAGGACGCGGCAGGCCACGCACGCGCCTTAACTAGCGGCAAGTGGGAAGCCGGCGACGTGCAATGGAGCTTCGACGGCTCCACCGCCTACCTGCTGTGCAACCGCAAGACACCCGGCACCTATGAAGTCTGCGCGGTGAACGCGAAGGACGGCGCCACCCGCGAAGTGACCGGCCTGGCCGGCGTCGAACGCTTCGCCCTGTCGCCGGACGAGCGCAAGCTGCTGGTGCACTACTCGAACAGCTACACGCCGGCCCAGCTGGCCAGCGTGCCGGTATCGGGCGGCGCCGCGACGAAGCTGACCGACACCCGCACGCTTGAATACAAGGCGCGCGAATGGATCCAGCCCGAGTACGTGGCCGTGCCCTCGAGCGCGGGCGGCGAGCCGGTCTGGTCGAAGCTGTACCGTCCGGCCAAGCTCGAGCCGGGCAAGAAGTACCCGGTCGTGATGTTCGTGCACGGCGCCGGCTACCTGCAGAACACGACGCAGCGCTTCCCCGTCTACTTCCGCGAGCAGATGTTCCACAACCTGCTGGTGGAAAAAGGCTACATCGTGCTCGACATGGACTACCGCGCGTCGAAAGGCTATGGGCGCAACTGGCGCACCGCCATCTACCGCCAGATGGGCCACCCGGAACTGGTGGACTACCAGGACGGCGTGAAGTACATGGTGGCGAACCACCAGGGCGACGCGGCGAACGTGGGCATCTATGGCGGCAGCTATGGCGGCTTCATGACCTTCATGGCGCTGATGCGCGCACCGGAAATGTTCAAGGCCGGCGCGGCCCTGCGTCCCGTCACCGACTGGACCAGCTACAACCACGAGTACACGGCGAACATCCTGAACACGCCCGACATCGATCCGGAAGCCTACCGCATCTCCTCGCCGATCGAGTATGCCGACAAGCTGCAAGGCCATCTCCTGATCGGCCACGGCATGGTCGACGACAACGTGTTCTACCAGGACTCGGTGCGCATGGCGCAGCGCCTGATCGAGCTGAAAAAGGATAACTGGGAACTGGCCAGCTACCCGCTCGAACGGCATGCCTACACGCAGCCGGAAAGCTGGTTCGACCAGTACCGCCGCATCTTCAAGCTGTTCGAGCGCACGCTCAAGCAGTGATGTACCGGGCGCCCTGCGGGGCGCTTTTTGTTTTAATGTGCACCCATCCGTATCCAACACTGAACCACGCATGCATCCTGTCTCCGCTCCTTCCCGCCTGCGCCTCGGCCTTCGCTTACCCTTCGCTTGCGCCCTGCTGTGCCTTGGCACCGCCTTTGTTCACGCCCAGGACAAGCGGAGCAGCGCCGATCCAGGCTATGTAGGCCTGCCCGTTACCGGCAAGCTCGATGCCGGCCGCGTGCTGAGCGAGCGCCATGGCGATGCGGCGCCGGCACCGGTGCAGGAACCGGGTGCGGGACGGGCGGGCCCGCCATCGGAACCTGCAGGGAAACGCAAAGGCGGTGCGCGCGATGACGACGACGATGAGAAGGGCAAGCCAGCGCCGCGCAAGCGCTTCGCCATTCCTGCCGGCGGCATCACCGGTGTCGTGGTCGAAAACGAAGGCCGCGGCGAACAGAAGGACGTGCCCCTCACCTTCGGCCAGGTGTTCGCGCCCGGCGACCTGCCGCGTGGCGCGGGCCTGGTCGCCAGGCTGGCCGACGGCGCCACGCTGCCGCTGCAGGTCGACGTCAAGGCCAGCCATGCCGATGGTTCGGTGCGCCACGCCGTCATCTCCACGCTGCTGCCGCGCCTCCCGGCCGGCAAGGACCTGGGCATTGCGTTCGTGAAGACGGCGAAGAAGGCCGACGATGGCGCAGCCGCGAAGCCGCGCGACATTGACGCCACCCTCGACATCGTCGTCGACGGCGAACACTATGGCGCTTCGCTCGGCGCGCTGCTGAAGGCGCAAAAAGCCCAGGCCTGGCTGAACGGACCCGTCGTCACCGAGCTGCAGGTGGCCGCGCCGCTACGCAGCGCCAGGGGTGCCGAGCATCCGCACCTGGCAGCCCGCTTTGCCGTACGCTGGTACCGCGGTACCGACAAGGCGCGGGTCGACGTCGCCGTCGAGAACGACTGGGCCTACGAACCCGACCCAGGCAACATCACCTACGACGTCACGCTGTCCGTCGACGGCAAGCCGGTCTACGCGAAACAGAACCTGACCCATTTCCACCATGCGCGCTGGCGCATGCTGGCCTGGAGCGGACAGGCACCGAACGTGCACCTGCGCCACGACACGGCCTACCTGATCGCGTCGCGCGCCCTGCCGAACTACGACCAGTCGGTGCAGGTGTCGAGCAGTGCCATGGACGCCAAGTGGAACGGACCGAAGACCGAGCCGATGGGCGTCGGCCAGGCCTCGCCGGCGATGCCCAACACGGGCGGACGCCACGACCTCGGCATCCTGCCCGGCTGGGCCGCCATCTACCTGCTCGGCATGGACGCGCGCGCCAAGGAGATCACGCTCGCCACCGCCGACCTGGCCGGAAGCTGGTCCACCCATTACCGCGACAAGCGTAGCGGCCTGCCGGTCAGCCTCGCCGACTACCCGTACATGACCCTGCTCGGCGGGAAGCGCGACACCCATAACCCGAAGACCGGCAAGCTCGAAGCCTTCCCGCCCTGCCCGAGGGAAGCCTGCAAGTCGCCTTACAAGGCCGACAGCGCGCACCAGCCGGGTTTTGCCTACCTGCCTTACCTGGTCACGGGCGACCATTACTATCTGGAGGAACTGCAGTTCTGGGCGATGTACAACGTGTTCGCCTCCAACCCCGGCTACCGCAAGAACAACCGCGGCCTGCTGGCCCCGCACCAGGTGCGCGGCCAGGCCTGGAGCCTGCGCACGCTGGGCGAAGCGGCTTACATCACGCCCGACGGCCACCCGCTCAAGCGCGACCTGCTCGCCATCCTCGACAGTAACCTCGACTGGTACAACAGCGAGTACAGCGCCAACCCGCAGGCGAACAAGCTCGGCGTGATCGTCAACGGCCCGGCCGTGATCTACAAGAAGAAGACCGCCGTCGCGCCCTGGCAGGACGACTTCTTCACGGCCGCCGTCGGCCACCTGGCCGAACTGGGCTTCAAGGATGCCGAGCCGCTCCTGAAGTACAAGGCGCGCTTCCCGCTCGAGCGCATGGTGGGCGAAGGCGCCTGCTGGCTGGCCGCGGCCAACTACACTGGACGGTGCGCGCGACGCCGACGGCGCCCTATTTCGACAACATCGGCGAAGCCTATGCGACCACCGTCGGTCCGGAGGCTGCCGCCCTGCCCTGCGACAGCCCCCAGCTCGCGGCCGCGCTCGACCACAAGCCGGGCGACATGGGCGGCTACGCGGCCACGGCAATGGGCTTTCCCTCCAACCTGCAGCCGGCGCTGGCCTACGCGGCGGGCGTGGGCGGCGAAGCGGGACGCAAAGCCTGGGCCTTGTTCATGGGGCGCAGCATCAAACCCGACTACAGCAAGGGGCCGCAGTTCGCGATCGTGCCGCGCTGAGGTCCGGGTTGCGGCCAGGAGAGCGCTGTCGCGTGGCCAAACGATTACAACATGTAACCGCGATTGCAACGAAGCTGTCCCTGTAGCACCTTGTAGTAACAATAACTCGACAAGGTCCTGAACATGCGACATCCCTCCGCCGTGCTGCCCGTCATGGCAGCCGTTTCCCTCCTGCTGGCAGCGTGCAGCGCCCCCGAGCCGAACCAGCACATGCGTGCCAACGAGGTGACCGCGGGGACGGCACCGCAGCCGGCCGCGGTGGCGCAGCCTCCCGCGGCCTCCCCTGCCGCGGAGGCTGCTGCATTGAAACAGCAGCACCAGCCGCAGCAGCGCGTTACCGTCACCGGTTCGTCGATCGCGTCGTCCTACCTGCCCGCCCCGGCGCCGCCACCGATGGCGTATTCCCGCGTGGCCCCACCCATTCAGCCGGGCATGGACAAGTTCCCGGACAAGACAGCGAACGGCGTGGTCCTGGTCGAGGAGCAGCCCGTCTCCACCTTCAGTACCGATGTCGATACCGCCTCGTATGCCTACGTGCGGCGCCAGCTGACCGAGGGGCAGCTGCCGCCGGCCGCGGCGGTGCGCGTCGAGGAAATGGTGAACTACTTCCCCTATGATTACGTCCGGCCCACGAACCGCGCCCAGCCTTTCGCGCTGACGACGAACGTCATGCCCAGCCCCTGGAGCGCGGACAAGCAGCTGGTCCACATCGCCGTGCGCGGCTACGACGTCAAGGCGGCCGAGCGCGCGCCGATGAACGTGGTGCTGCTGGTCGACGTCTCCGGCTCGATGGGACCGCAGGACCGCCTGCCGCTCCTGAAGCAGGGCTTCCACCTGTTCGCGCAGCAGCTGCGTCCCCAGGACCGGATCGCCATCGTCACCTACGCCAACGGCACGAACGTCGCGCTGGAACCGACAAGCGGCAAGGACAGGCAGAAGATCCTCGACGCCATCGATGCCCTCGGCGCGGGCGGGGGAACCGCCGGCGGCGCAGGCCTGCAGCGCGCCTATGCCATGGCCGAGCGCCACTTCGATGCGAAAGCCGTCAACCGCGTCGTCCTCGCCACCGACGGCGACTTCAACGTCGGCGTGAGCGACCCGCGCGAGCTCGAGAAATTCATCGCCGAGAAGCGCAAGAGCGGCGTTTACCTGTCGATCCTGGGCGTCGGCGAAGGCAACCTGAACGACGCGCTGATGCAGCGCCTGGCGCAGTCGGGCAATGGCAACGCGGCCTATATCGATTCGCTGCTGGAAGCGCGCAAGACCCTGAGCGAGGAACTCGGCTCGACCATGTTCCCGATCGCGAACGACGTCAAGGTGCAGGTCGAATTCAATCCGGCCCGGGTCGCGGCCTACCGCCTGGTCGGCTACGAAACGCGCATGCTGGCACGCCAGGACTTCAAGGACGACAAGGTCGACGCCGGCGACATGGGCGCGGGCCACAGCGTCACCGCGATCTACGAGATCACGCCGGCGGCCGCCGCAGGCAAGCTGGTCGACCCGCTGCGCTACGGCGCGGACAGAGGGAAAAAGGCGGCCAACGCGGCCACGGGCGACGAGCTGTGTTTCGTGCGCCTGCGCTACAAGCTGCCGGGCGAGTCCAGCAGCCGCCTGGTCGAGCAGCCGGTGCGGGCCGCCTCGGACCACAAGACGCTGCAGGCCGCGCCCCTTGACGCGCGCTTCGCGGTCGCCGTTGCCGCCTTCGGCCAGCGCCTGCGCGGAGAGCCGCAGGTAATGGGCTACAGCCATGCCGAGATTGCCGACCTGGCCAATGGCGCGCGCGGAGTGGACAGCGAAGGCTACCGCGCCGAATTCGTCAGGCTGGTGCGCCAGGCCGAGGCGCTGGCGAAGGTGGGAGGGAGTGGGCAGCCGTAAGCGCGCGAACGGGCACCTGCTGGTTGAACGCGTGGACGGCGCACCGGTTGCATGAATACAGGCACTCAGGTGGAGCCGTCCACCCTACGGAACGACCTTTTGTCGCTGGCAGCGGCCTAACGTAGGGTGGACTCCTGAGTCCACGCGGTACTGTGTATGCCGACCCGGAGAGCGAGCGGCGCGCACGTGCGCCGATTATTGAAACGTTTTGCCACAGCATACGCACCCAACGCGTGGACTCAGGAGTCCACCCTACGGTGCACTACCCCACGCGTTCAACGCACGCGTGTGCGAACCACGGCGCGGACCAGTTAAGCCGTCCACCCTACGGAACGACCTTTGTCGCTGGCAGCGGCATAACGTAGGGTGGACTCCTGAGTCCACGCGGTACTGCGTATGCAGACCCCGTAAGCGAGCGGCGCGCCCATGCGCCGATTATCAAGACGTTTTGCCACTGCATACGCACCTAACGCGTGGACTCAGGAGTCCACCCTACGGTGCACGACTAGCGGTGGCAACCGCGGCGCTAAGCTGCGTGTGCACCACCCTCGCGACCGAGCCGCCTACCCTACGACAGCAAATCCAGGAGCGTCAACGCCACCACCTTGGTCGCGCTGCGCAAGTCTTCCAGCGCCAGCCTTTCGTCCGCCTTCTTTGCGTTCGATTCCGGCACCGTACGCGGGCCGGCGCCGTACATCACGGCGGGGATGCCGCGCTCGCCATACAGCCGCGCGTCCGCGTACAGCGGCGTGCCGTGGGCGGGAATGTCTTCGCCCAGCACCGCCTTTGCATTGCGCTGCAGGGCCGCGGCCAGCTGCCCGGACCCGGGCAGGGGACGCAGCGCATGCGACAGCAGCAGGCGCCGGATCTCGATGCGGATGCCGGGCATGCCCGCCACTGCTTCCTCGATCAGCGCGCGCACGCCCGCTTCCACCTGTACCGGATCCTCTTCCGGAATCATGCGCCGGTCCATCTTCAGGGTCACTTTGCCCGGCACGACGTTGGTGTTGGTGCCGCCATCGATGCGCCCGACCAGCATGGTGGGCGAGTCGATGCCCGGCACGGTCGACTTGATCTTCTTGAGTTCCGGCAGCTGGCCGTAGATCGCGTTCAGGATGCGCGTGGCCGCCTGCAGCGCGTCGACCGCGGTCTCGGGCATGGCGCCATGGCCGGCTTTCCCGTGCACCGTCACCTCCAGCTGCAGGCAGGCGTTGTGCGCGGTGACGATGCCGTGGCTGAAGCCGGCGGCAATCACCAGGTCGGGACGCGTGAGCTCCTGCTCGAGCAGCCAGCCCGGCCCCAGCAGGCCGCCGAATTCCTCGTCATAGGTGAAGTGCAGCTCGACGCCGCCCTTGAGCGGGCGGCCGAGCGCCTCCAATGCACGCACCGCAAAGATATAGGTCGCGAAATCGCTCTTCGACACGGCCGCGGCGCGCCCGTAGAGGAAGCCGTCCTCGACTTGCGCGCCGTAGGGCGGACGGCTCCAGCCTTCGCCCGGCGGTACCACGTCACCGTGGGCGTTGAGCGCAATGGTCGGGCCACCGCCACCGTAGGGCCGGCGCACGATCAGGTTGGTGATGCTCTCCATGCCGTAGTCGCGCACGGCCTGCTGCGGCACCGCGTGGCGCTCGGCTTCCCAGCCGTAGTTGCGCACCATGTCCGCCACCGCTTCCGCGTGCGGCGCATTATTGCCGGGCGGGGTATCGGTAGGAATGCGCACAACCGACTGCAGGAAGGCGACTTCCTCGTCGAAATGGGCGTCGATCCAGTCGAGCAGCTGCTGTCTTGCGTTGGTATCCATCAGTTCCTTCCAGTTTTTGCCCCGGCTTCGAACCAGGCGCCGACCTGCGCCCGTTCGGCGTCGGTCATGTGGGTGAGGTTCGCCAGCGGCATGGCTTTCAGCTGCACGGTCTGCTGGTAGATGCGCTGCGCATGCTGGGCGACGAGTTCGGGAGAATCGAGCATCACGCCGGCCGGCGCCGTGGCAAAGCCGGGCTGGGTCGGATGCGCCGCATGGCAGGCGACACAGCGCTGGCCGACGATGGTGTTCACCTGGGCGAAACTGGCGGCGTGGTCCGCCGCCGGCTGCCCCGCAGCGACTGCCGGCGCCACCGGTGCCTTCGGTGCGATCAGCACCGCCAGTAGCGCCAGCAGGGCGACCCCGGCCGCCGGGTACTTCCACTCGATGCGGCCCTTGTGGCGCAGGTTGAAGAAGTGGCGGATCAAGACGCCCGCCGCCATGATCACGGCCAGCACTGCCCAGGCGTGTTCATGGCGGTAGGTCATCGCATAGTGGTTGCTGATCATGAGGAACAGCACGGGCAGCGTGAAGTAGTTGTTGTGGACCGAGCGCTGCTTGGCCTTGATGCCGTAGGAAGGATCGGGCTTGTCCCCCGCCATCATCGCGTTCACCATCTTGCGCTGGCCGGGAATGATCACGTGGGCGACGTTCGCGACCATGATGGTGCCGATCATCGCGCCGATGTGCAGGTAAGCCGCGCGCCCGCTCAGCAGGTGGGTCAGCACATAGCTGGCGCCCACGAGGAAGGCGAAGATGACGACACCGAACAGCAGGTCGCGCTTGCCCAGCGGCGACTTGCACAGCAGGTCGTACACCAGCCAGCCGACGACCAGGGAACCGAGGCCAATGCCGACCGCCTGCCAGCTCGACAGGTCCGCCACGCTGCGGTCGACCATCATCGCCTGCGCGTTCAGGTAATACACGATAAAGAGGAGCGCAAAGCCCGACAGCCAGGTGGAATAGGCTTCCCATTTGAACCAGTGCAGTTCCTTGGGCAGTTCGGCCGGGGCGACCAGGTATTTCTGCGGGTTGTAGAAGCCGCCGCCGTGCACCGCCCAGAGTTCGCCGGCGACGCCTTTTTTCGCCAGCTCCGAGCCCGGGGCCGGCGGCTTGATGGTGTTATCGAGCCAGACGAAATAGAAGGAGGCACCGATCCAGGCGATGCCCGTGATGATGTGCAGCCAGCGTACGAGCAGGTTGAGCCATTCGAGGCCATAGGGGCCCAGGGTTCCGAACACGTCCATGCACACGTCCTTGTCGCGAGTATTTCACTGACGATAAACCGATTTCATTTTGTACAACATGAAACATGGCGTATATTCGACATAATCGAACGGATATACGCCAAACATCGCCCACATGGCCGCCCTGCCCCAGCACCTCGATATCCACCTGATTCGCATCCTCTACCTGCTGCTGGTGGAGAAGAACGTCTCGCGCGTGGCGCTGAAATTGAACCAGCCGCAGCCCTCGATTTCCGCCTCGCTGCGCAAATTGCGCGAACTGACTGGCGACCCGCTGCTGGTGCGCGGCGCCCGCGGCATGGTCCCGACCCAGCATGGCGAAAGCCTGCTCAAACCCGCCAAGCGCATCCTCGACGAAACCGAAAACCTGTTCGTCAAGAAGTCGCCTTTCGTGCCCGAGGAAGCGGCGCGCACCTTCCACATTGCCGCGCCCGACTACCTCGACACCCAGTTCCTGCCGAATGTCGTGGCCGCGGTGCGCCGCGGTTCGCCCAACAGCCGCGTCGCCATCCACGGCATGGGTCCGGGCTCGGACTACCTGCGCATGCTGTCGGACGGCGAGATGGACCTGGTGATCGCCAACTGGGACGAGCCGCCGGCGCACCTGCACATCTCGAAGCTGTTCGAAGACCCCATCGTCTGCACCATGCGTGCCGACAGCCCGTATGCGAAGCGCACCGCCTTTGACGCGATGACGATCGAGGATTACCTGGCCCTGCCGCACGTGGCGCCTTCGCAGACCCTGCCAGGCTACCACGGCGTGATCGACTCCTTCCTCGCGCGCCAGGGAATGCAGCGCAAGATCGCGGTGGAGTCGCCCTACTTCGGCCTGATCCCCTACATGCTGACCCAGACCGACCTGGTACTCACCACCGGCCGCCAGTTCATGCGCTTTTATGAGAAGGCGCTGCCGCTGAAAACCTTCGACATGCCGCTGAAATTCCCGCCCATGCGCTTCTACCAATTGTGGCACCAGCGCGTGCACCAGTCGCCCGAGCACAAATGGCTGCGCGACCAGGTGAGCCAGGCCGCACGGGCATTGCAACCGAAGTAACCGCTTACTATATCGCTGCGCAATCCGCTCCATCATGCTGGCCATATGAGGACGCGGGTTGCAGGATTTATCATCGACTGCTCCACCACGGAACCGCCGCCATGACCACGCTTTCCAGCCTGAACACCCTTGATGCCTCCGCCTTTGCCGCCGCGCTGAACGGCATCTACGAGCATTCGCCCTGGATCGCCGAACGGGCGGCAACGCGCCGTCCCTTCGCCACCCTGGCCGCGCTCAAGCTGGCGCTGCAGGCGGTGGTGACGGAAGCGGGCGAGGACGAGCGCCTGGCCCTGCTGCGCGCCCATCCCGAGCTGACCGGCAAGGCGGCGGTCCGGGGCGAGCTGACGCCGGAATCGACGGGCGAGCAGGCAGCCTCCGGCCTGAACCAGTGCAGCGCCGAGGAATACGCGCAGTTGCAGGCGCTCAACGCCCAATACAACGAGAAGTTCGGCTTTCCCTTCATCCTGGCCGTCAAGGGACCGACCGGGCGCGGGCTGACGCGCACGGCGATCATCGCCACCTTTACCCGCCGCCTGAAGAACGGCCGTGACGCCGAGCTGGCCGAGGCCCTGCGCCAGGTGCACCGCATCGCCGAGATTCGCCTGAACGCGCTGCTGGACGTCACGCCTGAAATCGGCGCGCTTGTGATGGACTGGTGCGAGACCATCGGCGCATGGAGCGACGCCGAGGACGGCCTGACCTGCGCCTACCTGACGCCCGCGCACCGGCGCACGGCCGAACAGATCGCCGCCTGGATGAATGAGGCCGGCATGGAAGCGCACATCGACGCCGTTGGCAACGTGGTCGGGCGCTATGCGGCGGAGGATGCGGGTGCGAAAACCCTGGTCTCCGGTTCGCACTACGACACCGTGCGCAACGGCGGCAAGTACGACGGCCGCCTGGGCGTGCTGCTGCCGATTGCGCTGGTGCGCCACCTGCACGCGCGCGGCGAACGCCTGCCCTTCCACCCGGAAGTCATCGGCTTCGCGGAAGAGGAAGGCGTGCGCTTTCGCAGCACTTTCCTCGGCAGCAGCGCCGTCACCGGCGGCTTCAATCCGGCCTTGCTCGACGCGATTGATGCGGATGGGGTGACCATGCGCGCAGCACTGGTCGCGGCCGGGCACGATCCGGCTGCCATCGGCGCGATCGCGCGCCGGCGTGAAGACCTGCTGGGCTTCGTCGAGGTGCACATCGAGCAGGGCCCGGTGCTGCTCGAACGCGGCCTGCCGCTGGGAGTGGTGACAGCGATTGCCGGCAGCTCGCGTTACCGGGTGGAGCTGACGGGCGTGACCAGCCATGCCGGTACCACGCCGATGGGCATGCGCCGCGATGCCGCCGCGGCAGCGGCTGAAATCGTCCTGCTCGTCGAACAGCGCTGCAGCGGGGTCGCATCGCTGGTCGGCACCGTCGGCCAGCTCGAGGTGCCGGCGGGTTCGGTCAACGTGATTCCAGGCGCCTGCAAGCTCTCGCTCGACATCCGGGCGGCCGATGACGCCGTACGCCTGGCGGCCGTCGACGACATCCTGGCAGGCATCAGCGCCATTTGTGCCCGGCGCGGCATCGAGGAAAAGCTGCATAAAATCGTCGAGGCGGAAGCGGCGCCTTGCTCGCCGCGCTTGATGGATTTGCTCGGCGCGGCGGTGGAACGTGCGGGCGTCCCGCGCTTCGACCTGCTCTCCGGCGCCGGCCATGACGCGATGCAGATGGCGCAGCTCACCGAGGTGGCGATGCTCTTCACCCGCTGCGGCAATGGCGGCATCAGCCACAATCCGCTGGAGACGATGACGGCCGACGATGCCGAGCTGGCGGCGCAGGTGCTGCTCGACTTCCTGCGCAGCCTGGGCTGAACACGTGGGCAAACTGCCATGATCAGCTTGCGCAAGGCCATGCCTGGCGAGATCGCGGCGCTGTGGGACCTGCGTACGCGCGCCGTCGCGCATGGGTGCGCCGGGCATTACACGCCCGAGGTACTGGGTGTCTGGCTGGCCGCGCCTGCGCCGGCGAGCCTGGCCGATCGCATCGCACTGGGACAAGCCATGGCCGCCGTCGAGGACGGCGCCCTCCTCGGCTATGCCGTGCTCGATACGCGCGAGGGCGAAGTCGATGCCGTGTTCGTCGACCCGGACGCGCAGGGTCGCGGCGTCGGTCTGAGCCTGCTTGCGTCGGTCGAGGCGGCCCGCGCGCACCACGGGCCTGACGCGTCTGTTCCTCTCGGCTTCGCTCAACGCCGTGCCCTTCTACCGGTGCGCAGGTTTCATCGCCGTGCGCGAAGAGCTGTACCCGCATCGTTCGGGTATCGGCATCCCGTCGGTCTACATGGAAAAACAGCTGTCCTGAACCCGGCGGCCTGCTAGCGGCCGCGCCGGGTCAACGCGAGGGCGATGCCGCCCAGGATCGCGCTGGAGGCCAGCACCAGCCGCGGCGTCAGGGACTCGCCCAGCCAGGTCACCACGGCACCCAGCGCGGCCAGCGGCGGCACCGACAGCTGCACGGTCGCTGCCCGCATCGCCGACAAGTCGCGCAGCGCCGCGTACCAGAACGCGTAGCCGACACCGGAGCTCAGCGCGCGGAAACGATGGCCAGGGTGACCCCGGACGCGTCGGCATGTGCGACGCCCGTAAAGGCAACCACAGTGCCAGGGCCAGCGGCGTGGCGTACATGAAATTGCGCGCGGTGGCGCCGAGCGGATCGGCAGTGTCTCCCCCGCGCACCGTCCGCGCAGCGAGTACACGCCCAGGACAAGCCCGCCAGCGCCATCAGCAGGGTGCCCGGCCATGGCGGCGCGGCGACGCCCGGCAGCACAAGATAGACCAGGCCGGCGGCGGCCAGGCCAGCCCCAGCCAGCCGGGCAGTGAGAAGCGCTCGCCCTTGCGCAAGGCGGCACCGAACATCGTCAGCTGGACGGCGCCGAACAGCACCAGCGCACCCATCCCTGCCGGCAGGCTGACATACGCGAAGGAGAAGCAGGCGACCCAGGCGAACAGCATCGACGCCGACCACCAGTCGGGCCTGGCTGCCGCTTTTTCACGGCGCAGGCGGACGAAGGCGCCCAGCGCCAGCGCTCCGGCCACGACCCGCAGCGCGCCGAAGCTGGCCGGGTCGATGCTGCCGTCCTGCAGCGCAAGCCGGCACAACAGGGAATTGGCGGCGCAGGCCAGCATTGCGGCCGCCGTGCATGCCAGCGTCATCACAGGGCGACGGATGGTGGCAAGGTCACGCATGGGCCCCCCTTACGCGCGCTGCTCGGCTCGGCAGGCGATGGCGGGCGCGGCAATCCGCTCGTGTCCTCGCCTGGAATGCTTACAAGGTAGGCGCCCTGCCGCCGTCAGGCAAGCGCGGCCCCGCACAGGTGCGCGAACGGGCCCCGCTTCAGCGGCAGCTTGAAACGGCGGTGGCGCGGATGCCTCGACGGCGGGACAGCGCGAGCCTCCGGGTCACTCGACGTCCGGGGGCGGCTGGCGGCGCGATACGGCGCGGCTTTTCAGCCAGTCGCGTCCGCCCCGCTCGAGGGCGCGCTTGATAACATCCGGCGGCAGGCTGTAGACCGTCGCCCAGGTGGCGCGGCCGTCCACGGCGTTCGACGGGAAGCTGCTCGTTTCGATCGGCCAGTTGTATTTGCGCTTGAGCGCGCGGACGATGGCGGCCAGGGTGACGCGCCCGCGCAGCGGTTCGGCGCCGGTCTGGTCTTCGTTCGACAGCAGCACGGCCAGCACGGCGCCGCGCGCCGTCGTCGGACCGGGATAAATGGGAGATTTGCTCGGCATGCGGCATTCTAGCCGCGTTTACCGGTGGAGATTGCACGGGTGCACGAGGCTTGCGCCCTGTTTACCCGCCGCATTGCGGGCGAGGCCACCTGCGCCGGCCGCGCCTCCGCAGGCCACCGCTCCTTCGCCAAAGCGCCGGGCCGACCGCTTCCGTGAGCGCGTTGCGCAATCCGTCACGCGCCCGTCCGCAGCCTCAGCCTGCCGCCCGCGCCCGTTCCAGCATCGCATGCAGCAGCACGTTGCAGCCCGCTTCCAGGTGATCCGGACGCGCATCCTCGATCTCGTTATGGCTGATCCCATCCTTGCAGGGCACGAAGATCATACCCGATGGTGCCACGCGCGCCGTGTAGATGGCGTCGTGGCCGGCGCCGGAGACAACGTCCATCGTCGAGTAGCCCAGCTTGTCGGTGGCGGCGCGCACGGCGTTCACGCAGTCCGGATGGAAGGGGCATGGCGGGTAGTAGGAAACCCGCTCGATGTCGATGCCCAGCTTCGACTGCGCCCGCGTTTGCGCGATGAAGGCGAGCATCTCCTCGTGCATCGTGTTCAGCAGCTCGTCGTTCACGTTGCGCAGGTCGATGCTGAACTTGACCTGGCCGGGAATGACGTTGCGGCTGTTCGGGAATACCTGCACCATGCCGACCGTCCCGCGGCCGTAGGGCGGGTAGCGGTTGGCGATCGCCACCACCTCCTGCATGATGGTGGCGGCGACCTGCAAGGCGTCGCGGCGCAGGCCCATCGGGGTCGGGCCGGCATGCGCTTCCATGCCGGTCACCACGCAGTCGTACCAGGACAGGCCCATCACGGCCGGCACGACGCCGATCACCTTGTCGGCATCTTCCAGTACCGGGCCCTGCTCGATGTGGGCTTCGAAATAGGCGCCGATCGGATGCTGGCCGGGTTCCTCGTCGCCCAGGTAGCCGATGCGCTCCAGTTCCTCGCGCACGCTCTTGCCCTCGACATCCCTGGCGGCATAGGCCGTCTCCAGGCTGAAGGCGCCGCAGAACACGCCGGAACCCATCATCACCGGGACGAAGCGCGAACCTTCCTCGTTGGTCCAGAACGCGACCTCGATCGGCGCCTCGGTCCCGATGCCATGGTCGTTGAGGGTACGCACCACTTCCAGGCCGGCGAGCACGCCATAGTTGCCGTCGAACTTGCCGCCGGTCGGCTGGGTGTCGACGTGGCTGCCGGTGACGATCGGGGCCAAAGCGTTGTTGCGGCCGGGGCGGCGCATGAAGACATTGCCGATCCTGTCGACCGTGACCGACATGCCGGCTTCGCGGGCCCAGCGCACGACCAGGTCGCGGCCCTGGCGGTCGAGGTCGGTGAGGGCGAGGCGCTTGACGCCGCCCTTCTCGGTGGCGCCGATCTGCGCCAGTTCCATCAGGGATTGCCACAGGCGTTGGCCGTTGATGCGCAGGGTGCTGGACATGGTGATGTTCCGTTCGTGGTGGTGGCGGGGCGATGCGTGATTGCGGCTATCGGTTGCGGTCGGGGGTGCATGCGCGGGTTGAACGCGTGGGCGGCAGTGAGGCAGCGTCATCGCGGCCTGTGTTGGTGTAGCCGCTCACCCCAGGTCCGTGCCAGCAGCGCCGACGGGGTTCATGCCTGCGTCGTGCCGAAAGCGGGACGGTCGATGTGGCGGCCGGCGCCCTCCTCGGCGCGCAGGTCGCCGCGCTCGAACACGAGCTTGCCGGCGGCGATCGTGTGGGTGGGAATGCCGCGTACCGTGCGTCCCTCGAACACGTTGAAGCCGCCTTTCGCGAACTGGGTCTTGCTGGAAATGGTACGCGAGCCGTTCGGGTCCCAGACCACGATGTCGGCGTCCGCGCCGACGTCGATCACGCCCTTCCTCGGGTACATGTTGAAGATCTGGGCAGCGTTGGTGGACGTCACGCGCACGAATTCGGACGGCGTCAGGGTGCCGCTGTTGACGCCTGCGTCCCACACGATGGCCATGCGTTCTTCGACGCCGCCGCAGCCATTCGGGATGCGGGTGAAATCGTCCTTGCCGGCCGCCTTCTGCTCGGCGCAGAAGGTGCAGTGGTCGGTAGCGGTCGTGTGCAGGTTGCCGCCGCGCAGACCCTGCCACAAGGAGGCCTGGTGGTGAGCGCTGCGAAACGGCGGACTCATCACGTGGCCACGGGCGAAATCCTCGTCTTCGCTGGCATACACGCTGTCGTCGATGACGAGGTGGCCGGCGAGTGCCTCGCCGTAGACGCGTTGCCCCTTCGCACGCGCGCGGGTGATAGCCTCGAGCGATTCGGCGCAGGACACGTGGACGATGTAGACGGGCGTGCCGAGCACGTTCGCAATTGCAATGGCGCGGTTGGCCGCTTCCGCCTCCACTTCCGGGGGGCGCGACAGCGGATGCGCGCGTGCGCCGGTGATGCCCCTGGCCAGCAGCTCGCGCTGCAACTGGTAGACCAGCTCGCCGTTCTCGGCGTGGACGGTCGGGATCGCACCAAGTTCAAGCGCGCGCCGGAAACTCTTCACCAGGGTTTCATCGTCGGCCATGATGGCGTTTTTATAGGCCATGAAGTGCTTGAAGCTGTTGACGCCGTGCTCGCGCACGAGCGTGCCCATCTCGGCGTGCACCGACTCGTCCCACCAGGTGACGGCGACGTGGAAGGTGTAATCGCCGGCCGCCTTGCGCGCCCAGCCTCGCCAGGTGTGGTAAGCCTCCAGCAGCGACTGCTTCGGGTCGGGGATGACGAAATCCATGATGGTCGTGGTGCCGCCTGCCAGGCCCGCCGCGGTGCCGGTGAAGAAGTCGTCCGCGGTGACCGTGCCCATGAAGGGCAGCTGCATGTGGGTATGGGTGTCGATCCCGCCCGGCATCACGTACTGCCCGCCGGCGTCGACGACGGTGGCGTCGGCCGGCGCGTCCAGGTTCTCGCCGACGGCGACGATCCTGTCGTTTGAACAGAGCACGTCGCCGCGGAAGGCGCGGTCGGCGTTCACGATGGTGCCGCCACGGATGATCGTCGTCATGGAATCCCTTTCAGCTTTTATATGTTGGATACTTGTTGGCCGAACCGTTCACCGTGCCCAGCGCCGGCACTGTGCGGCCCTTCATCATCAACCCATAGACCAGGGCGGCAATCACGACGCCGACGAACCAGGCATAGGTATAGATGGCCTTGAAGGCCGGCCCGACATCCGGGAACGAGGCCGGCAGCGCGGCATGCAGGAAACCGGGGATGTTCGGCAGCACGCCGGCGGCAAATGCCACCAGGGCGGCGATGTTCCAGCCGCCGCGATAGGTGTAGACGCCGTCGTCGCGGTAGAGCTGCCCGACATCGAGGTTCGTCTTGCGGATGATGTAGTAGTCGATGATCATGATGCCGGCGATGGGCCCGAGCAGCGCCGAATAGCCGGTCAGCCAGATGAAGATGTAGTTCTCTGTGCTCTCGAGTATCTTCCACGGCATCATCGCCAGGGCAATGCCGGCGGTGATGTAGCCGCCGACACGGTAGGAAATGCGCCGCGGAGACAGGGCCGAGAAATCGTAGGCGGGGCCCACCAGGTTGGCGGCCAGGTTCACGCTGGCCGTGTCGATCAGGAGGATGAGAAGCGCCACCAGCACCGCCACGCCCGTCATGCGGCTGGCGACGTCGACCGGGTCCCACAGCGCCTTGCCGTACAGGACGACCGTGGCCGAGGTGACGGTGACGGCCAGCGCCGCGAGCAGCGCCATCGGCAGCGGCAGGCCGAGCGTCTGGCCGACGACCTGGTCGCGCTGGGTCTTGGCGAAACGGGTGAAGTCGGGAATGTTCAGCGCCAGCGTGGCCCAGTAGCCGATCATGGCGGTGAGCGAAGGCCAGAACACGGACCAGAACAGGCCCGCTTTCGGTCCGCCCGCGGCAAACTGGGAAGGCTGGTCGAGCAGCGGACCGAAGCCGCCGACCTTGTCGTAGACCCACCAGAGCAGCAGGAAGCAGATCGCGATTTTCAAGGGCGCGGTATAGGTCTCCAGCTTGCGGATCGACTCCATGCCGTGCACGATGAAATACATCTGGATCGCCCAGAAGGCGAGGAAGCAGGCCAGCTGGCCGGCGTTGATGCCCAGGCCCGGCAGTTTGTCGCCCTCGAGCGGGGCGCCCAGCAGCACGCCCAGCAGCGTGTAGATCATGCTGCCGCCGAACCAGGTCTGGATGCCGTACCAGCCGCAGGCGACGACGGCGCGCATCAGGGCAGGCAGGCGGGCGCCGCGCGTGCCGAAGGAGGCGCGTGCCAGTACGGCATAGGGAATGCCGTACTTGGTGCCGGCGTGGCCGATCAGGAGCATCGGCAGCAGCACGATCACGTTCGCCAGGAACACCGTGAACACCGCCTGCCAGGCCGACATGCCGCTGTCGATCAGGCTTGCCGCCAGCATGTAGGCGGGAATGCTGATCACCATCCCGACCCAGAGCGCCCCGAAGTGGTACCAGCGCCAGGTGCGCTGGGCGACGCTTGTCGGCGCAAGGTCGGGGTTCCAGAGTTCGTTGCTGACAGCGCGGTGTTCGGTCACTTGTTCCGTCACGGTGGGCCTCTCCAGTCGGGTTGCGGTGCAACCCAGTGTAGCGCAATCGATGGGGGCGGCGCGAACGGCCGGGGCCGGCCGCGCATCGTCCGCCTGTGCGCCCGGGTCAAGCGGGGACTTCGCGCTGCGCACCTTCGACCAGCGGCGCCGGCGGCGATGGCGGCGTCGCCAGCGCGCGCGGATTGCGCGGATCCTGATTCCAGTTCATGTAGGGCTTGCCGGTTTCCTGCGGCACCATCGTGATGCAGGCTTCGACCGGACAGGTGATCTCGCACAGGTTGCAGCCCACGCATTCCTCGCGGATCACCTCGTAGCGGCGGCCGCCGTTCTCCAGCACCGCGCGCCCGATGGCCTGGTGGGACGTGTCCTCGCAAGCGACGAAGCACTTGCCGCAGCCGATGCATTTGTCCTGGTCGATGTGGGCGATGACCTGGTAGTTCATGTCCAGCGCCTTCCAGTCGGTCGTGTTCGGCACGGCCTTGCGCGAGAACGCGGCGATGTTCGGGTAGCCCTTCTCGTCCATCCAGCGCGACAGGCCATCCTTCATCTCGTCGACGATGCGGAAGCCGTGCAGCATCGCCGCCGTGCACACCTGGACGGAACCGGCGCCGAGCGCGATGAATTCGGCGGCGTCACGCCAGTTGCCGATGCCGCCAATGCCGGAAATCGGCAGGCGGGCAGTGAAAGGATCGCGCGCGATCTCGGCCACCATGTTCAGCGCGATCGGTTTCACGGCCGAGCCGCAATAGCCGCCGTGGGTACTGGCGCCGCCGACAACCGGAAAAGCAACCATGCGGTCGAGGTCGAGGTGGGTAATGGAATTGATGGTATTGATCAGCGAGACCGCATCCGCCCCGCCAGCCAGCGCCGCCCGTGCCGGTGCGCGCACGTCGGTAATGTTCGGCGTGAGTTTAACGATGACGGGCAGGCGGGAATGGGTCTTGCACCAGCGCGTGACCATTTCGACGTATTCGGGCACCTGGCCTACCGCCGCGCCCATGCCACGCTCGGGCATGCCATGCGGGCAACCGAAATTGAGCTCGATGCCGTCGGCGCCGGTCGCTTCCACCAGCGGCAGGATCGCCGCCCACGGCGCCTCTTCGCAGGGCAGCATCAAGGAGACGATCATGGCGCGGTCGGGCCATGCCTTCTTGACCGCGGCGATCTCGCGCAGGTTGATCTCGAGGCTGCGGTCGGTGATCAGCTCGATGTTGTTGAAGCCGATGACTTCGCGGTTCTTGCCGTAGTGGGCCGAGTAGCGCGAGGACACGTTCACCGCCGGCGGATCTTCGCCCAGCGTCTTCCATACCACGCCGCCCCAGCCGGCTTCGAAAGCCCGGATGACGTTGTAGGCCTTGTCGGTCGGCGGTGCCGAAGCGAGCCAGAACGGGTTCGGCGATTTGATGCCGCAAAAATCGATGCTCAGGTCGGCCATGCTGCCTCCGCGGCGAAGTCGTTATGGATGGCCAGCGCGGCCAGTTTGCCGTGCTGGACCGCCTGTACCGTCAGGTCCTGGCCCAGCGCGACGCAATCGCCGCCGGCGTAGATGCCCGGCACCCGGGTGCGGAGGGATGCATCGACGACGATGCGCTCGCCTTCACCCACTAGCCCGGCAGCGAGGTCGTCGCCCGGCGCCGGCGCCATCCCCTGGCCGATCGCCTTGAAGACGGCATCGGCGGCGATGTCGATCAGCGCGCCGGTGCGCGCCAGGCGTCCCCTCCTCCAGGCGCGTCCCTTCGAAGCGCATGCCGGCGACGCGACCGCTTTCGTCGACCAGCACCTCGAGCGGCGCGGCCCGGTGCGGATGTGGACGAAGTTCGCCTTGGCGATCTCGATTTCGTGGCCGGTCGCGCTCATCGCGTCGAGGCCGCGACGGTACACCAGCGTCACCTCTTCCGCACCCAGGCGCTTGATCTGCACCGCCATGTCGATCGCGGTATTGCCGGCGCCAATGACGACGGCGCGGCGCGGCACCGGCAGCTGCGACAGGTCCTGTGCCTGGCGCAGCGCGGCGATGTAGTCGGTGGCCGCCAGCAGGCCTGGCGCGTCCTCGCCTACGAGGCCCAGGCGGCGGCTGGCGCCCAGGCCCAGGCCAAGGAAGACAGCGTCAAATCGCGCATGCAGCTCGCGCAGTTGCAGGTTCTCGCCGAGCTTCTGGCCGTAGCGGATCTCGATGCCGCCGATCGACAGCAGGAAGTCGACTTCCTGCTGGGCGAATTCGCCAGGCAGCTTGTACTTGGCAATGCCGTATTCGTTCAGGCCACCTGCCTTCAACTGGGCCTCGAAGACGACGACGTCATGGCCCAGCATGGCCAGGCGATGGGCGCAGGCCAGGCCGACCGGGCCCGCGCCGACCACGGCGACGGTTTTGCCGGTGGAAGGTGCGCGTTCGAACGGGTGGCCGTCGAAGCGGGCATTGTCGACCGCATGGCGCTGCAGCAGGCCGATTTTCACGGGTGCGCGCTCGGCCGGATTGTTGCGCACGCAGGCGTCCTCGCAGAGGATTTCGGTCGGGCAGACGCGTGCGCAGCTGCCGCCAAAAATGTTCTGCTTGAGGATGCCGACTGCGGCGCCATTGATGTTCTGGTCGTGGATATTGCGGATGAAGCTGGCGACGTCAATGCCGGTCGGGCAGGCACGGGTGCAGGGCGCGTCGTAACAGTAGTGGCAGCGCGCCGCCTCGACGGCGGCCTGCCGTGCCGTAAGCGGCGGCGCCAGGTCGGTGAACTGCGCCGCCAGTGCGCCGTGCGAATCGGCTGCCGGCGGCAGGTGCTGGAGAGACTCGATCATGTGCATCCCTTGTTATCGTTGGATTGCTGGTGCGAGACTGCTGCTGCGGTGGTGCGGGTGGTGCCGATGACGCTGGTGGTGCTGGCGCTGGTGGTGCCTTTCGTAGGGTGGGCATTCATGCCCACGCGGTGCGGTGCATGCGTATCGAAATGCATGCCGATCGACTCGCCTCCCTGCAGTCTCCACCGGACCGGTGAGCATCGGTATGACTGCGTGGGCACAAGTGCCCACCCTACGCCCTTCGATCAAACCGTGAGACGCAAGCTTATAGCTGTTTGTCGCTTTACTTCATCTGCGGGAACGCGAACTCCACTCCGCTGCTCGCCGTATTCGGCCAGCGCTGCATCACGGCCTTGTGGCGCGTGTAGAAGCGCACGCCTTCCGGGCCATAGGCATGGTGGTCGCCGAACATGCTGCGCTTCCAGCCGCCGAAGCTGTTGAAGGCCATCGGCACCGGCAGCGGCACGTTCACGCCCACCATGCCGACCTGGATCTGGCGCACGAATTCGCGTGCCACGCCGCCATCGCGCGTGAACACGGCCACGCCGTTGCCGTATTCGTTGGCGTTGATGAGTTCCACCGCGCTGCCCACGTCCGGCAGGCGCACCACGCACAGCACCGGCCCGAAGATCTCTTCCTTGTAGATGCTCATCGAGGGCTGCACATGGTCGAACAGCGTGCCGCCGACAAAGAAACCGTTCTCGCGTCCGTCGACCCGGTAGCCGCGGCCGTCGACGACCAGCGTAGCTCCCTGCTCCACGCCTTCGCCGATCAGGCGTTCGATGCGCTGGCGCGCAGCCTGCGTCACCACGGGGCCCATCTCCATGCCCTCGCCCATGCCGTCGCCGATCTTGAGCTTGCGGGTACGTTCGGCCAACGCGGCCACCAGCTTGTCGCCGGCGTCGCCGACGGCCACCGCCACCGAGATCGCCATGCAGCGCTCGCCCGCCGAACCGTAGGCCGCACCGATCAGGGCGTCGACCGCCATGTCCATGTCCGCGTCGGGCATGACGACCATGTGGTTCTTGGCGCCGCCCAGCGCCTGCACACGCTTGCCCTTGGCGCTGCCGCGGGCATAGATGTATTCGGCGATCGGGGTGGAGCCGACGAAACTGATGGCCTGCACGGCGGGGTTGTCGAGCAGTGCGTCGACCGCCACCTTGTCGCCCTGCACCACGTTGAAGACGCCATCCGGCAAGCCCGCTTCCTTCAGCAGGCGCGCATGCAGCAGCGAAGGCGACGGGTCGCGTTCCGAGGGTTTCAGCACGAAAGTATTGCCGCAGGCGAGCGCGATCGGGAACATCCACATCGGCACCATGACAGGGAAGTTGAAGGGAGTGATGCCGGCGACGACGCCCAGCGGCTGGCGCATCGACCAGGCGTCGATGCCGCGCGCGATCTGGTCGGTAAATTCTCCCTTGAGCATTTGCGGAATGCCGCAGGCGAATTCGACCACCTCGATGCCGCGCGCGACTTCGCCTTGCGCGTCGCTGAAGGTTTTACCGTGCTCGCGCGTGATCAGGGCGGCGAAGGCGTCGGTGTGCTGCTGGCACAGCTGCAGGTACTTGAACAGGATGCGCGCGCGCGCCAGCGGCGGCGTGGCCGACCAGGCCGGAAAAGCGGCGGCGGCGGCAAAGACGGCGGCGTCGACTTCGTCCACGCTTGCCAGGGTGACGCGGGCGCAAGGTTCGCCCAGCGCCGGATTGAACACGTCGGCGTAGCGATCGCCCGCGGTGTCGACCACGTGCCCGCCAATGAAATGGCCGATGATGTCGGGTTGGTTCATGCTTGTCTCTTCAGTCCAGGTGTTTGAGTACGGTAGCCAGCTTGCCGAACAACTCGTCGATGTGCTGCTTCTCGAGGATGAGCGGCGGCGACAGCGCGATGATGTCGCCCGTGGTACGGATCAGGATACCGTCCGCGAAGGCCTTCTTCAATGCCTGGTAGGCGCGCGCGCCCGGCTTGCCCGGAATCGATTCGAGCTCGATACCGGCGACCAGGCCGATCGTGCGCAGGTCGATCACGTGCGGCAGCCCCTTCAGTGCATGCACCGCGTCTTCCCAATAGGCCTGGATGCCCTTCGCGTGCTCGAGGATGCCCTGGTCCTGGAAGACCTCGAGCGTGGCCAGGGCCGCGGCGCAGGCCACCGGGTGACCGGAATAGGTATAGCCATGAAACAGTTCGATGCCGGCCGGCGCCTCCATGAAGGCATCGTGGATGAAGCGCCTGGAAAACACCGCGCCCATCGGGATCACGCCATTGGTCAGGCCTTTTGCGGTCGTCATCATGTCCGGCTCGACGCCGAAATAGTCGGCGGCAAACGGCGTGGTGAGGCGCCCGAAACCGGTGATGACTTCGTCGAAAATGAGCAGGATGCCGTACTTGTCGCAGATATGGCGCAGTTTCTTGAGGTAGCCTTTCGGCGGCACCAGCACGCCGGTGGAGCCGGAGACCGGCTCGATGATGACGGCGGCAATCGTGGACGCATCGTGCAGGGTGACCAGGCGTTCCAGTTCGTCCGCCAGTTCGGCGCCGAAATCGGGTTCGCCGCGCGAAAACGCATTCTTCTGCAGGTTGTGGGTGTGCGGAAGGTGGTCGACACCCGGCAGCAGCGGGCCGAAATGCTTGCGGTTGGGGCCGATGCCGCCAACCGACAGGCCGCCGAAGCCGACACCATGGTAGCCCCGCTCGCGTCCGATCAGGCGCGTCCGCCCGCCCTCGCCGCGTGCCTTGTGGTAGGCCAGCGCGATCTTGAGGGCGGTGTCGACGGCTTCGGAACCGGAATTGGTATAGAACACGTGGCCGAATTTGTGCCCGGTGTAGTCCATCAAGCGTTCGGCCAAATCGAAGGCGGCCGGATGGCCCATCTGGAAAGTGGGCGCGAAGTCGAGCTTGCCGATCATCTCGCGCACGGCGCCGACGATTTTCGGCTGGGCATGCCCGCAGGGCACGCACCACAGGCCGGCGGTGCCGTCGAGGACCTGGTTGCCGTCGACGTCCTGGTAATACATGCCCTGGGCCGAAACCAGCAGGCGCGGATCGCTCTTGAAATCGCGGTTGTTCGTGAAAGGCATCCAGAAGGCGGACATCGACTGGGGTCTGGACTCGTTCATGCAGGCTCTCCCTTGTTTGCAGCCAATAAGTGACCGAATGGCAAAACGATGAGGCAATCTACTAGCAATGTGCGCGCCTGCGAAGCGGATGGCAAGCCGCGGGCAAGCTGCGCCAGACCCGGCCGGCGGATGCGTTGCAAATATGCAAAAACCCGCCGTCGTTCCGGTAATATAAACGCGCGCTGTAGCCTAGTCATATCAATTTGCATATATGTGGAGTCGGCAGCGGGCACTGGACAATGCTAAAGCACTGCACCGACAGGCAGAACGGCAAAGCCCGGGCATTTGATCTAACGCAAACTCATCCATCGCGGGTAAGACCATCGTGATGACACACTGGAGACTTTCATGTCTGAGACGCTGCCGCCGCTACTGCATTCCGAACGCCTGACGCTGCGTCCACTGGGCGCCGGCGACGCCCCGGCCCTGTTCGCGATCTTTTCCGATCCCGCCGTCGTACGCTATTGGTCGCGCGGTGCCTGGACCGACATGGCACAGGCCGAGGAGATGCTCGTTGCCGCCTCCCAGGGCTATGCCGACGGCAGCGCCCTGCGCTTCGGCATCGTGCTCACCCGTACGGACGAACTGGTCGGCACAGCCAGCCTGTTCGGCGTGAATCGCGACAACCGCCGCTGCGAAATCGGCTACGCGCTCGGCAGCAGCTTCTGGGGCCAGGGCATCGTCAGCGAAGCCCTGCCGGCGCTGGTGGAGCATGCTTTCGAAGGCTTGGGCATGAACCGCATCGAAGCCGATATCGACCCGCGCAATATCGCGTCCGGCCGTGTGCTGGAAAAGCTGGGCTTCCGCCAGGAGGGCTATATGCCGGAGCGCTGGATCGTCGCCGGCGAAACCACCGACACCGCCTTTTATGGCCTGCTCAAGCGTGGCTGGGAGGCGCACCAGCGGTCCCGTTCGTCGGGCGACGCTACCGGTTAGCCCATGAAAATTGCGCTTCGTCGCAGGACGCACCAAGCGACCCTTTCGCTGGCATACAGTGTGTTCATCCGATCCACTTTTACAGGGAGAACACAGATGAAAACCACGACTTTCCGGTCCTTTGCCGCCGAACTCGAAGACGCCGCGGAAAGCTGCATGCGCGTCGTGCGTGGCGGGCTGCGCACCTTCTCCGCCCTGCCCTGGCCAGCCCTGCTGCTGGCCGCCTTCCTGGTCGCCTGCGCCATCGCCGTGATTCCGACGGCATTGACGCTCTTCGCGATCTTCCTCGCCGTCAAGTATGCGGTGCTGGCCATCAATGGCGACAAGACGACGCCCATCGCAACGCCGACCACGCACGACACGACGCACAACGGAGACTGAACGTGCAGGCAAGCCAGATCAACCGGACACTCGACTTCGTGCGCCAGGCTTTCGCCGAGGCCAAGGCGCTCTGGTGGGCCTTTTTCGACTGGCTTGCCGTCGTCGAGTGGCGTCAACTCTATTTGACCTGGTTCCTGGCGATCGTCTTCTTTGTGCTGGTCAATACCCCCGAGCCAGCGTTCTGGTATGTGTTCGTTTCCTTCGGGGTGAAGGTGCTGGCCGGCGGCAAGCGCCGCGCCGAACTCGTGGCGCGCGACGCCACCCTCAAGGCCGAGGTCGCGACGCTGGAACAGCGCCTGGTCGAGTCGCAGATGGCCGCCCTGCAGGCTCAGGTCGAACCGCACTTCCTGTTCAATACGCTGGCCCTGATCGGCCGCCTGATCGAAACCGATCCGCCGGAAGCGGCCAAGGTGCATGCGCACCTGATCGCCTATCTCAGGTCCAGCCTTCCGCAGATGCGCTCCGCTGGCGGGTCCACCCTCGGCAAGCAGCTCGAACTCTCACGGGCCTACCTGGCCATCATGCAGGCCAGGATGAAGGAAAGGTTGGCGGTGCGTTTCGAAGTGCCCGATTTCCTCGGCAGCGCACCCTTCCCGCCAATGATGCTGCAAACCCTGATCGAGAACGCCATCAAGCATGGTCTGGAGCCGAAGATCGCCGGCGGCACCATCACGGTGCGAGGAAGGGTTGAAGGCGCCACGCTGATCGTGGACGTGTGCGACGACGGCGTCGGCATCGACCTGCATGCCGACGACGGCGTGGGCCTGGCGAACATCCGCGAGCGCCTCCATCTACTCTACGGCGCCGCGGCCGAGCTCGTGATCGAAGCGCCACCGGGCGGCGGCGCCTGCGCTTCGGTGCGCATTCCGTACAAAATGATGGAGGGAGCATAATGCGCGTTACTGCCCTGATTGCCGACGATGAAGCAGCGATGCGCGAACAACTGCATGCACGCCTGCTCGAAGCCTGGCCCGACATCGAAGTCGTCGCCGTGGCCACGAATGGCATCGAAGCCGTCGATTTGGCCGCACGGTACAAGCCGCAGATCGCCTTCCTCGACATCCGCATGCCCGGCATGGGCGGCATCGAAGCGGCCCGCCAACTCTACAACCGTTGCCACATCGTGTTCGTCACCGCCTACGACCAGTACGCGGTGGATGCTTTCGAGCATGGCGCCATCGACTACCTGCTCAAACCCGTGACCGCCGAGCGGCTGTCGACGACCCGCGAGCGCCTTCATCGCAGGCTCACCCAGGCCCCTCAGGACATCGGCTCGCAACTGGCGCAGCTGGGCCAGCTGCTGCAGCAACAGGGCGCGGCGCCGAAGCGCAACTACCTGCGCTGGATCCAGGCGCAAGTCGGCGGCAACCTGCGCATGATCAGCACGCGCGAGATCCTGTTTTTCCAGTCGGATGAAAAGTACACGAGGGTGCAGACGGCCACTGCCGAACTATTGATCCGCAAGACACTGAAGGAACTGGCGGACGAGCTCGATCCGGACGAGTTCTGGCGGATTCACCGGTCGACGCTGGTGCGGGTGGATGCGATTGCCGAGGTGTCACGCGATATGCGCGGGCGGCAGATGCTCAGGGTGCGCAATTATCCGCAGGAGCTGGAGGTAAGCCGGAATCATGCGCATTTGTTTCAGCAGATGTGATGAGGCGGCCATTGACGAAGCGCGAATAAAAAAGCGCTGCTCCGCTTTCGCGTGCAGCGCTTTCCAGTACATCGACCGGTGCGGCAAGCACCGGTCCTTGCAGTCTTACTTGTTCAAATCCCAGCTCCCGAACGCATTCGGCAGCTGCGCCGCCGCGGTCGTCTCGAGGATGTCGCCCTTCAGGTTGGTCAGCACCACCGGCAGGTCATTGCCGCCCAGTTCCAGGATGACCTGGCGGCAGGCGCCGCAGGGGGCGATCGGACCATCCGTCTGGCCGATCACGGCCAGGGCCGTGAAGTCGCCCGGCTTGTAGCCGTGGGCCATGGCCGAGAAGAAGGCGGTGCGCTCGGCGCAGTTGCACAGGCCGTAGGAGGCGTTCTCGATGTTGCAGCCGCGGAAGATGCGGCCGTCCTTGCATTCGAGGGCGGCGCCGACCTGGAATTTCGAGTACGGCACATAGGCCAGTTCGCGCGCGGCGCCCGCTTCGGCAATCAGTTTTGCGTATTTCATGATGCTGCCTTCTTACGGACGGATGGTGCGGTGGATCATCGGCTGGGCCGCCGGTTTTTCAAGACCGATCTGGTACGCCGCCTGCACCTGGCGCACGGCCTGCTCGGCCGCATCAACGGTACGTGCATGGACGGTAGCCAGAGGCTGTCCGACCTCGATCGGGTCGCCCAGTTCCACCAGGTTAGTGAGACCGACGGCGAAGTCGATCGCATCCTGCGGACGCACGCGGCCGCCGCCCAGCGCCACGACCGCCAGGCCCAGGCCGCGGGTGTCGACCGAAGCAGCATAGCCTGCCTGCAGTGCTGGAACCGGCACGATGACAGGGGCCGTTTCCAGATAGGCGTCCGGCTTGTCCATCAGGCCGGCCGGGCCGCCCAGGGCCGCGACCATGCGCGCGAAGCGTTCCGCCGCTTCGCCCGAGTCGAGCGCCGCCTGCAGTTTCGCGCGCGCCTCCGCTTCCGTGGCGGCCAGGCCCGAGATGACCAGCATCTCGGCGCAGAGCGCCATCGTCACTTCATGCAGGCGTGCCGGACGCGATTTGCCGGTCAGGTAGTCGATCGCGACGCGCACTTCGACAGCGTTGCCGGCGGCGTGGCAGAGCGACTCGTCCATGCCCGTCAGGATGGCCGAGGTGCGGGTGCCGGCGCCATTGCCAACCGCGACGATGCTCTCGGCCAGTTCCACCGATTTCTCAAAGGTCGGCATGAAGGCGCCGCTACCGACTTTCACGTCCATCACCAGCGCATCGAGACCTGCCGACAGCTTCTTGGAGAGGATGGAACCGGTGATCATCGCCACCGATTCCACCGTCGCCGTCGTGTCGCGGATGCTGTAGAAACGCTTGTCGGCCGGCGCCAGCTGGGCAGTCTGGCCGATGATGGCCACGCCCACGTCCTTGACGACCTGGCGGAATTTTTCCGGATCCGGCACGGTGCTGTAGCCGGGGATCGAATCGAACTTGTCGAGCGTGCCGCCGGTGTGGCCCAGGCCGCGGCCCGAGATCATCGGCACGAAACCGCCGCAGGCCGCGATCATCGGTCCGAGCATGAGCGACACCACGTCGCCGACGCCGCCGGTCGAGTGCTTGTCGACCACGGGGCCTGGCAAATTCAGGGACTTCCATTCCATGACCTGGCCGGAATCGCGCATTGCCAGCGTGAAGGCGACGCGTTCGTCCATGCTCATGTCGTTGAAGTAGACGGCCATCGCGAGTGCAGCGATCTGGCCTTCGGTGACGCTGCCGTCAGGGATGCCGCGCACGAAAAACTGGATTTCTTCCGCGGTCAGGATGCCGCCGTCGCGCTTCTTGCGGACGATTTCTTGGGGGAGGAACATAGTTAAACCTTTCTATAACGTAGGGTGGGCGGGTCTCCCGCCCACGCGGTGATAGTTAGCGTATGCCAGCCCGCGCACGACATCGGAGCCTTTACCTATCACCGCGTGGGCGGGGAACCCGCCCACCCTACAAATGCGTCATTACAGACGCCAACCATATTTATACGCCGTAGGGAATCCAGACGTTCTTGACCTGGCTCGCATGCTGCAAGACCATGCGGCCGCAGGCCTGCTTCGGATCGAACCAGTCACGGCCCTTGCCGCCGCCGACCCAGGTGCGCTTCAAGGTTTCGCTCGACAGGCGCTCGACTTCCGCGCAGCCCTCGGCAGAGCCGTCATGACGCCACACGGCATCGACGTCGCCGTGGGTCGCCAGCGTGCGTGCCAGCTCGTCGGCCGAACCCGTGACAATATTCAGCACGCCGCCAGGCAGGTCGGAAGTGTCGAGCACCTGGTACAGGTCCGTCGCCGACAATGGATGCGCTTCCGACGGCACGGCGACCACGCGGTTGCCCAGCGCCAGGGCCGGCGCCACCAGCGAGATGAAGCCCAGCAGCGGGTTCTCGTTCGGGCAGATCACGCCGATCACGCCCACCGGCTCGTTCAGCGCGACGGTGATGCCGTGCATCGGCGGCTGGTGTGCGAGGCCGTCGTATTTATCGGCCCATGCAGCCCAGTAGAACAGGCGCTCGATCGAGGCGGCGACTTCGCGCGCCGCGTCCCTGGCGCCGGTCTGCGCGGCGATCCGCTGGGCGAATTCGTCGGCGCGGATCGCCAGGTTCTCGGCGATGTAATACAGCACTTGCGCGCGGTTGTGCGCGGTGGCTTTCGACCAGCCGGCAGCCTTGTGCGCCGCTTCCACGGCATTGCGGATGTCCTTGCGATTACCCTCGCCGACGTCGGCCAGGAAGGCGCCATTCGCACCAATGATCGCGCGGCTGTAGGCGCCGTCAGGGCGGGCCTGCTTGCCGCCGATGTAGAGCTTGGCGGTGCGGTCGACGGCGAACGGGCTCCCCTCTTCCGCCGGTTTCACCTTGCCCTTTTCGGCAATCACCGGTGCAGCCGGGCGCAGGTCTTCGCTGCGGTGGGTCAGGTATTCGTACATGCCCTCCTTGCCGCCTTCGCGCCCAAAGCCCGATTCCTTGTAGCCGCCGAAACCGCAAGCTGCGTCGAACTGGTTCGCCGTGTTGATCCACACGACGCCGGCCTTGATCTGCGGCGCGACGTCCAGCGCCAGCGAGATCGATTCCGACCACACGCAGGCGGCCAGGCCATACACGGTATTGTTTGCCAGTTGCACTGCTTCGCCAGGCGTGCGGAAGCTCATGGCGACCAGCACCGGCCCGAAGATTTCGGTCTGGGCGACGGCGGCCGAGGTCGAGGCGCCAGTGATCAGGGTCGGCAGGTACCACGAGCCGGCGCTTGGGGCTTCGCAGGCTGGCTGCCAGATCTCGCAACCTTCGGCACGGGCAGCTTCCACCAGGCCGTGGATGCGCTGCTGCTGCACCGGGTCGACCAGGGCGCCGATGTCGTTCGATTTATCCAGCGGCGAGCCGACGCGCAGGTTCTGCATGCGCACCTTGACCTTGGCGATGAAGCGGTCGTACACCGACTCCTGCACCAACAGGCGCGAGCCAGCGCAGCAGACCTGTCCCTGGTTGAACCAGATCGAGTCGACCAGGCCTTCGACGGCCGCGTCCAGGTCGGCGTCGTCGAAGACGATGAAGGGCGACTTGCCGCCCAGTTCCAGCGACAGCTTCTTGCCGCTGCCGGCGGTCGCCTTGCGGATGATGCGGCCGACTTCGGTCGAGCCGGTAAAGGCCAGCTTGTCGATGCCAGGGTGATTCACGATGGCTTCGCCCACGCGGCCGTCACCGGTGACGATGTTCACGACACCCGCTGGAACGCCGGCCTGCTGGCAGATCTCGGCAAACAGCAGGCTGGTCAACGACGTGAATTCGGCCGGCTTGAAGACGATCGTGTTACCGGCGGCCAGGGCAGGCGCGATTTTCCAGGCCAGCATCAGGACAGGGAAATTCCACGGCACGATCTGGCCGACCACGCCAACGGCGCGGTAGTCCGCGAATTCTTCCGACTGCAGCGCGGCCCAGCCGGCGTGGTGGTAGAAGTGGCGTGCAGCCAGCGGCAAATCGGCGTCGCGGGTTTCGCGGATGGTCTTGCCGTTGTCCAGGGTCTCCAGCACCGCGAACAGGCGTGCGTGCTTTTGCAGCAGGCGCGCCAGCGAGTACATGACCTTGGCACGGCCATGGCCGCCCATGGCGACCCAGCCCGGCTGCGCGCGGCGCGCGGCTTCGACGGCGCGATTCACGTCGTCCGGCGTGGCTTGCGTCACCTGCGCCAGTTCCGAGCCGTCGGCCGGATTGTTCGATGCGAAGGTTTCGAGGCCTTCAGTCCAGGCGTTGTCGATGAAGAGGCCGAAACGGCGTCCATGCTGGTCCAGCCACGCGTTTGCTTCTTTGGTGCTCTCGGGTGCGGGGCCGTAATCCATAGTTTGCAGAATCTCTTTAATTGTTGGCATGACGAATCCGTTCGGTGTTTAAGGTTGCGCGTGGCGATGGGCGGCCGAGTAAGCACCGGTCACGTAGTGCTCGAGCTGGCGCTCGATGTCGGTCATCAGGCTGGACGCGCCGATGCGGAACAGGTGCGGCTGCAGCCAGTCGTTGCCCAGCTCTTCCTTCATCACGGTCAGGTACTGCAGCGCGCTCTTCGCGGTGGACACGCCGCCCGCCGGCTTGTAGCCGACCTGGAAGCCGGTCTGCTCGTAGTATTCGCGGATCGCGCGGGTCATCACCAGCGACACCGGAATGGTCGCGTTCACGCCTTCCTTGCCGGTCGAGGTCTTGATGAAATCGGCACCGGCCATCATGCAGACCCACGAGGCCTTGGCCACGTTGTCGAGCGTGACCAGGTCGCCGGTGGCGAGAATGGCTTTCACGTGCGCTTCGCCGCAAGCCTGGCGGTAGGCCAGCATCTCGTCGTACAGCGCTTGCCAGTTGCCGGTCAGGACATGCTGGCGGGTGATGACGATGTCGATCTCGGTGGCGCCGGCGGCGACACTCAGCTCGATTTCACGCAGCTTGGTCTCCAGGCTGGACAGGCCGGCCGGGAAAGCGGTCGACACGGCGGCGATCGGCAGGCGGCCCTGCAGGATCTTCACCGCAGGCGTGATCATCTCGTGGTACACGCAGACCGCGCCAGTCGTGAGCGACTCGAGGCCGAGGGCCTGCATCAGGTCGGCGCGCAGCGGGCGCATCGCCTTCATGCACAGGCGCTCGACGCGGCCCGGGGTATCGTCGCCGCCGAGGGTGGTCAGGTCCATGCACTGCACGGCGCGGATCAGCCAGGCAGCCTGGTATTCCTTCTTGACCGTGCGGCGGTTCGCCAGGCTGGCGGCGCGGCGGTCGGCCGCATTGCGGTTGACCTTGATGCCGTTGACCCAGCCGAGGTCCAGGCCCACGGCGGTATTACGTTTGAAGTCCAGGTTCTGGGTCATAGCAGTGCGGTTCCGTTGGAGAGGGGTTTGACGCCGAGGTGGTTCGCCAGGGTGGCGCCGATATCGGAGAAAGTCGATGCGATCGGCAGTTCCTGCGGCTTGACCTGCGGGCCGAAGAAGATCATCGGGATGTGTTCGCGGGTGTGGTCCGAGCCCGGCGCAGTCGGGTCGCAGCCGTGGTCGGCGGTGATCACGACCAGGTCGCCGTCCTGCAGCTTCGCCATGAATTCCGGCAGGCGCGCGTCCAGCTCGTGCAGCGCATTCGCATAGCCGGCGACGTCGCGGCGGTGGCCGAAGTGCATGTCGAAGTCGACGAAGTTCACGAAGGTCAGCGATTTCGACGGCGCCGTATCGGCCACTTCGACCAGGCGGTCGAACAGGGCCATGTTGTCGACACCCTTGATCAATTGGGTCACGCCCTGGGCCGCGAAGATGTCGCTGATTTTACCGAGGGCGATGACTTCGCCGCCGGCTTCCTTGACGTGGTCGAGCAGCGTCGGCGCGGTGGGCGGCACGGCGTAGTCGTGGCGGTTGCTGGTGCGCTTGTACTTGCCGTTCGCGCCCAGGAAAGGACGCGCGATCACGCGGCCGATGTTGTAGGGCTTGACCAGCTCATAGGCCGCTTCGCACACTTCGTACAGGCGCTCGAGGCCGAAGTGCTCTTCGTGGGCGGCGATCTGTAGCACCGAGTCGGCCGAGGTGTACAGGATCGGACGGCCAGTAGCGACATGTTCGTCACCGAGTTCGTCGATGATGGTGGTACCCGATGCATGACAGTTGCCCAGCCAGCCAGGAACGCCCGTGAGCTCTTGCAGCTTGTCCGTCAACTCTTCTGGAAAGGACGGCACGGTCTTCGGAAAATAGCCCCAGTCGAACAGCACCGGCACGCCGGCGATTTCCCAGTGGCCGCTCTGCGTGTCCTTGCCGGTCGACTGTTCGCGCGCGGCGCCCCAGGCACCGGTAAAACCTTCGCGTTGCGTAAAACCGGCGGCCCATTCGCCGCTGGCCTTGTGGGCGGCGGCAGCCAGGCCGAGGCGCTCCAGGTTCGGCAGCGACATCGGCTTACCCTCTTTCGCGGCCCACTCGGCGATGTGGCCGAAAGTGTTGGCGCCCGTGTCGCCGTATTTGTCGGCGTCGGGCAGCGCGCCCAGGCCGAAGGAGTCAAGCAGGAGAATGAATGCGCGTGACATGGAAGTCCTCGACAGGTGTTTAAGCTGCTGCGCGCGGGATCGAACCCAGGCGCTCGGTGAAGGAATGGATCAGGGCGACCAGGTCCTTGGCGGCGACGGCCGCGTACTTCAGGGTCTGCTCGTGCGACAGCGGGAACGGGGTCAGGCCTTCGGCCAGGTTGGTGATTGCCGACACACCGACGACCTTCAGGCCGCAGTGGCGCGCCGAGATCACTTCCGGCACCACCGACATGCCGACGACATCGGCGCCAAGCGTGCGGAAGGCGCGGATTTCGGCGGCGGTCTCGAAGTTCGGGCCAGGTGCGGCGAGGTACACGCCTTCATGCAGCGTGATCGACTTGGCGGCGGCGGTTTCCTTGACGAGGTTGCGCAGCTCGGCATCATAGGCGTTGGCCATGCTGAAGAAGCGCGGGCCGAAGCGGTCGTCGTTCGGGCCGGCCATCGGGCTGCCCGGCAGCAGGTTGATGTGGTCGGTCAGGACGACGACGCTGCCTGCATCGACTTCAGGGCGCAGCGAACCGGCGGCATTCGTCACCAGCAGCATCTCGCAGCCGAGCAGCTTGAAGGTGCGTACGGCCGAGGTCATGACATGGGCGCCATAGCCTTCGTAGAAGTGGCCGCGGCCCTTCATGCAGACGACCGGCACGCCAGCCAGGGTGCCCAGCACCAGCTCGCCCGCGTGGCCATGCACGGTGCTGATCGGGAAGCCCGGCAGGTCGGCATAGCTGATCGAGACCGCGTCCGTCATCTGTTCGGCCAACACGCCGAGACCGGAACCGAGGATCATCGCCACACGTGGCTCAAACCCGGGTTTGCGGGCGCGGATGACGTCGGCGGCTTCGAATGGGGTATTGCTGGACATGAGTTTTCCTTCTGTCGAATCTGAAATGGGGAGGCTTGTCGTGCGGCTAGCGTGCGGTCTTGCGGGGAGACGGCCAGGTGCCGCGTGCTGAGATCACCGGGCGCTGCGTAGCCAAAAATTATTCTAACTATGCATTATCGCGGATATGTATGGCAAATACCATTTCTCTTGCTCATTTATACGACAGACAAATAAATAGGCTGAGATAGGCGACGCAGCCCGTTGGCATATCGCTACAATCTGGTGAAGCCGACAAGATGGGTTGATATTCGTTGACGCGGATCAAACATTTGTCTAGCATTGACAAACATTTGTTGAATGGTCCCGACCGTGACTGAACTCTCGAAAAAAGAACAGTTGTACGAGCTGATCCGTGCGAACCCCTTCATCTCGCAACAGGATCTCGCCGCCGAGCTCGGCTTGTCGCGTTCCGCCGTGGCCGGCTACATTGCCACGCTGGTGCGCGAACGCCGCCTGCTGGGACGTGCCTACGTACTGCCCGACCATCGGCCCATCCTGTGCGTGGGCGCAGCCAATCTCGACCGCAAGCTGCGCGCAAACGGCACGCTGGTAATGGGCACTTCCAATCCGGCCAGCGGGGTCGAGTCCTTCGGCGGGGTGGCGCGCAACATCGCCGAGAACCTGGCGCGGATGGGCGCGCCGGTGTCGCTGATCACGGCGGTCGGCAACGATTCCTCCGGACGCGCCCTGCTCGCCCATGCCGAAAGCGTCGGCATCGATACCCGCGGCACCCTGAAACTCGACGACGCCGGCAGCGGCACCTACACGGCGGTGCTCGACGGCGAAGGCCAGATGCTCGTCGCCCTGGCCGACATGGCGCTGTACGACCGCATCACGCCCGCCTTCCTCGACATGCGCCAGCAGCAGCGCGCCGGCGCTTCGCTGATCGTGGCCGACCTGAACCTGACGATGGATGCCATCGCCACCCTGCAGCGCGACGCCGCGCGCGACAGCATCTCGGTGGTGCTGGTAGCGGTGTCGGAACCGAAGATGAACCGGTTGCCGAAGTCCCTTGCCGGGGTGCGCCTCCTCATCCTGAACGAAGGCGAACTGGCCACGCGCGTGGGCCGCGACCTGCCTGGCGAAGCCGAACTGGCGGCGGCCTGCCGCGAAGTGCAGGCGCAAGGCGCCGAGGACGTGGTGGTGACGCTGGGCGCGCGCGGCGTGCTCTTTACCAGCGGCGGCGCCGTCGAACGCCTGCAAGCGCCGCCGGCGCAAGTGGTGGACGTCACCGGTGCCGGCGACGCCTTTGCCGCCGCGGTCGTGCTGTCGCTGCACAGCGGCGGCAGCGACCTGGCCCTGGCCTGCCGCCGCGGCCTGCAACTGTCGGCCATGACGATCGAATGCCGCCAGACCGTCTGCCCGCAACTGGCGCCGGAAACCTTCGGCGCCCTCAACTGATTATTGGATCCTGGACCACCATGCAAGCCTACCTGCAGTTTTCTCCTGAAGTCGCCGCCGCCCGCAATGCCGGCAAGCCCGTCGTCGCCCTCGAGTCGACCATCATCTCGCACGGCATGCCTTACCCGCAGAACGTGCAGACCGCGCGCAAGGTCGAACAGATCATCCGCGACGCCGGCGCCGTGCCCGCGACGATCGCCATCATGGACGGCAAGATCTGCATCGGTCTCTCCGACGAGCAGCTCGAGACCCTCGGCACCGCCCCGGATGCATTGAAAGTGAGCCGGCGCGACCTGGCCTATGTGCTGTCGCAGCGCCTGCTGGGCGCCACCACCGTGGCCGCCACGATGATCTGCGCCCGGCTGGCTGGCATCGAGGTGTTTGTTACCGGCGGCATCGGCGGCGTGCACCGCGGCGCCGAGACCAGTTTTGATATTTCAGCCGACCTGCAGGAACTGGCCCGGACGAGTGTTGCGGTGGTCTGCGCCGGCGTGAAATCGATCCTGGACATCGGCCTGACCCTCGAATACCTGGAAACCCATGGCGTACCGGTGCTGAGCGTCGGCCAGCCCGGCTTCCCCGCCTTCTTCACGCGCGAATCGGGCTTCAAGGCCGACTTCCAGCTCGACAGCGCCGAAGACCAGGCACGCTTCATCCGCACCAAGTGGCAACTGGGTTTGGATGGTGGCGTGGTGGTCAGCAATCCGGTGCCGGAAGCAGCGGCCATGCCGAAGGAAGAGATCGACCGCATCACCGAACAGGCGCTGGGCGAGGCGGCGCAGCAGGGTGTCGCCGGCAAGAAGGTGACGCCCTTCCTGCTGGCACGCATCAAGGAACTCACCGAAGGGCGCAGCCTGGCGACCAACATCGCCCTGGTCGAACACAACGCATTGATCGGTGCGCGCCTGGCCGTGGCCCTGAACCCGAACGCCTGATCCGCCGCCATGTCGATCGACCTGAAACAGTTGAAGTACTTCCTGGCCGTGGCCGAGGAAAAGAGCTTCAGCCGCGCCGCCGAACGCCTGCACATTTCGCAGCCTCCCCTGTCGCAGCAGATCATGAAGCTCGAGTCGGAACTCGGCGTGCGCCTGTTCGCGCGCACCACGCGCAGCTTCGAGCTGACGGTGGCGGGCAAGGCGCTGATGGCGGAGGCATCGGACCTGCTGGGGCGCATGCGCATGACGATCGACACCATCCGCCAGATCGACCGCGGCGAAGTCGGGCGCCTGCGCGTGGGCATCGTCGGCTCGGCGATGTGGGGCCCGATCCCGAGCCTGCTCGAGCGCTTCCAGTCCGAGTTCCCGCGCGTGACCTGGACCATCCACGAACTCGGTCCCGACGAGCAGTTCGAGGCGCTGCGGTCGAAGCAGATCGATGTCGGCTTCTGGCGCGAGCCGCGCCTCGACGACGAATCCCTGAAGGCTGCCGGCCTGCACCAGGAACTGTGCTTCCGCGAGAACGTGTGCGTGGCCGTGCACAAGCACCATCCGCTGGCGCAGCGCGAGGCGATCGAGCTGCTCGACATCGCCAGCGAACCGATGCTGACGCTGCACCTGAACCAGTCCGCCGAGCCGCGCTACCTGATCGGCTGCTGCATCGCCGCCGGCTTCCAGCCGACCATCTTCCAGGAAGCGGCAGAACCGCAAACGCTGCTGGCGATGGTGGGGGCCGGCCTGGGCGTGGCGTTGCTGCCGGAGACGACCAGCCGCATCGGCTGGCCGGGCGTGGTGTTCGTGCCGATCCGGACGAATCCGCCGTCGGCGAATCTGTACATCACGTATCCGGGGCAGGACGATGCGCCGGTGGTGCGGGCGTTTTTGAAGATCGTGAAGCCGGACGGGGATTGAATTCGTAGGGCGGGCGGCTGCATCCGGCACGATGCGCAATGGCGGCACGTGCGCCGCCCGCCCGTTCAACGGGTTCGTAGGGTGGGTGCGGCCGGCGAGGCTCCGCCCACGCGGTATCATCGCTTGATCGGCGGCGCTGTTGGTCACACCCCGTGACGCATGGGGAAGGTCTATTTGCAAACGCAATCGCAAATTGACCGCCGTACCGCGTGGGCGGAGCCTCGCCGGCCGCACCCACCCTACATTAGTGGGTCGCGCCTTCCACCTGAGCCTGTTCACCGCCACCCCGCACGGCGACTTCCACTGCCACCCTTAATCCCTCGACGATGTCGGCCAGGGCCATCGATGGCGCGCCCGGGAACGCTGCGGCCTGCTCGGGCAGGTAAGGCACGTGGATGAACCCGCCCTGGATCGCGCTGCCGTCGACATGGTCCATCAAGCCATAGAACACGTGATTGCACACGAAAGTGCCGGCCGTCTGCGACACCGATGCGCGCAAATCGCGCTCGCGCATGGCGGCAACGATGGCTTTCACCGGCAGCGTCGCGAAGTAGGCGGCCGGTCCGCCGGCGACGATCGGCGCGTCGATCGGCTGCTGCATGTCGTTGTCGACAATCGGTGCGTCGTCGACGTTGATCGCAACGCGCTCGACGGTCAGGTCGGCGCGCCCTCCCGCCTGGCCGACGCAGATCACGACGTCCGGCTTGATCTCGTCGATTGCGCCGCGCAGCACGCGGTTGGCGAAACCGAACACGCAGGGTAGCTGCAGCACTTCCACCAGGAAGTCTTCGCCACGCCAGCCCTTGAGCGCACGCACCGCCTCCCAGGCCGGGTTGATGCTCGCTCCGTTGAAGGGTTCGAAACCGGTCAGCAGCACAGTCTTTTTCATCGCTATTGATCCATCAGGAAAGGTTCATCAGGAAATACAGGAGGACGATGTTCGCCGCCAGTAAGGGCAGCGCGGTCGGAATCTGCGCCTTGATCACCGCGTTCTTGTCGGGCAACTCCAGCAGGGCCGCCGGCACGATATTAAAGTTCGCCGCCATCGGCGTCATTAATGTGCCGCAATACGCACTGAACATGCCGATGGCAGCCATCACGGCCGGATCGGCGCCATATTGTCGAACCAGCAAGGGCACGCCGATACCGCCGGCAATTACCGGGAACGCCGCAAAGCCATTTCCCATGATTATGGTGAACAGGGCCATGCCGATGCAATACAGGCAGACCGCGGCCAGGCGCGAATCGATGTCGAACCAGGCCGTGCTGACGTGGGCGACAGCGCGCCCGACGCCGGCTTCCGAGAACAGCAGCCCGAGCACGGCCAGCATGTGCGGCAGCGTCACCGCCCAGCTCATGGCGTCGACCAGCCGGTGCGCTTCGCGCACGCCCTGCAGGGGACTGGCGCGGGTCAGCCAGCAGGCCGCCGCCACCGCCAGCAGCGCGCCCAGGCCGAGGCTGGCCAGGGTCAGGTGCGCCTTGTCGAACAGGGCCAGCTCGCCGATGTGCACATCCTTCAATAGCGTCGCTCCGAGCACGGTCACGATCGGGATCACCAGCGCAGGCAGGAACAGGCGGTTGCCCAGGCGCGCGGCGCTGGCGGAGCGTGTCCCTTCGTCGAGCGTGCCGTGGCCGCCGGCCCTGACCAGCCCGCAGCCGGCCAGCAGCGCCATCGCGATCATGATGGCGCCGGCCAGTGCGGGTGCCATGAAGTCGCCGAACAGGTAGACGGCGGCGTACAGGCCCCAGAACAGCGCGCTCGTGAAGCGGCGAGGGTGGGCGCGGTCGAGCGCGGTGAGCACGGCGACAAAGGCCAGCAGCAGGCCGACCAGTACATACAGCAATCCGAGCGAAAAGATCACTTGCCCTCCCCTTCGCGGCGGATGGCGGCGTCGAGGCGGCGCAGGTTCCAGCTGTGGATCACGAAGGCGCAGACGGCGGTCGGGATGCCCCAAAGCGCCATGCGCATCGGGTCGACCTCGATGCCCTCGGCCCGCAGGATGGTCTGCATCAGCACGATCGCCCCGAAGGCAACAAAAATGTCTTCGCCGAAGAACAGGCCGACGTTGTCGGTGGCCGCGGCCATCGCGCGGATGCGGTAGCGCAGGCGGTCGGACAGCTTGCCGTTGCGCGCTTCGGCCGCACCTTCGGCCAGGGGCGCCACCAGCGGCCGCACCATCGACGGCTGCCCGCCCAGGCTGGTGAGACCGGCGGCGGCCGAGATCTCGCGCAGGAACAGGTAGACGATCAGCAGGCGCCCCGTGGTAGCCGAGCGGATGCGCGCGATGCTGGCCTTGGCGTGCTCCTTCAGCCCGAAACGCTCGAGCAGGCCGACCGCCGCGAGGGGCAACAGCAGCACCAGCGGCAGGTTGCGGGTCTTGATGAAGGCCGTGCCGAGCGACTCGAGCACATGCATGACGGGCAGCGCCGCGGCGGCGCCAGTGACGCCGCAGGCGGCGACCACCACCAGCACGGGATTGGCACGCAGCAGGAAGCCCGCGGCGATGACGGCCACGCCCAGCAGCGGCCACAGGTTGACGGCAGTGTGCATGCACTCTCCAGCTTGGAATTGATAGCCGGGCAAGTGTAACCGAACAGGGCTTGCACGAATGAAAGGTCGCTGCCCGTGGCGTCCGGCCGACAGGGCATTTCGTACCTGCGCACGCTTGATCGCGCTCATGCCCGCACCCCTGGCGACCATTAACCTCGATCAGACAAACAGCGGCGCCGACCGCCATCCGGAGGAGACATCATGCGCTTGCCGCCTTTCGCGCACGCCCTGCGCCGCTTCATCAGCCGATTGTTATCGAGGTTGCCGCGCTGGCTGTGGCCGCTGGGCTTGTGCGGGGCGCTGGCCGCCTGCGGTGGCGGCGTCGCCATCGGTATCGGCTACAGCGACTACGACGACGATGAACCCGACCATCCTGGCTGGCCCGTCACGGCCGCCCGCCGGGCGACAGCGGTGTGTTCCTGATCGCTGGCGGACTCTGTCCGACCTGCGGCGGTTCGCTCGACGGCTCCGGGTCGAACGCCCGCTTCGACGCCCCCGAAGGCATCGTGCACGCGCCCGACGGCAACCTGTACGTCGCCGAGAAAACGGCAGCACGATCCGCAAGGTCTCGCCGCAGGGCGTCGCGGTCACCCATGCCGGCAGCGCGGGCGCCATCGGCAGCAGCGACGGCGCCGGCACTGGCGCGCGCTTCAATGCGCCGACCCGGCTGGAAGTCGACGCCGACGGCAACCTGTACCTGACCGACACCGGCAACTCGACCATCCGGCAAATCAGCCCGGCCGGTGCCGTCACCACCCTGGCCGGTGCAGCGGGACAGTGCGGCAGCAGCGACGGCCCTGCCCGCACGGCACGCTTCTGCTCGCCGCAAGGCATTACGCTCGACCGCCAGGGCAACCTGTACGTCGCCGATACCCTGAACCACACGATCCGGCGCATCGACCGTGCCAACAATGTGACCACCATTGCCGGGACGGCCGGTGCCTGCGGCAGCAACGACGGCCGGGGCGGCACGGCACGCTTTTGCGAACCTCAGGACATCGAGGTCGACGATGCCGGCTATCTGTACGTGGCCGACACCGGCAATTCGACGATCCGCGAAATTTCACCCTCGGGCGAGGTACGTACGCTGGCCGGGGCGGCCGGACAATGCGGCAGCGCCGACGGGCAGGCCGTGGCGGCACGCTTCTGCCGCGCCGCCGGCCTCACGATCGACCGCGGCGGCAACCTGTTCGTCGCCGATACCGGCAACGGCACCATCCGCCGCATCGGCACCGGGGGCACGGTCGCTACCGTCATCGGCGTGGCGGGCAGCCAGAACAACGTGCTCGGCCCGCTGCCGGGCGGCCTGAATTCGCCACGCGGGCTGGCAGTGATGGAGGGTGGCGCGCTGGCGGCCACGACGCAGAACCTGGTGCTGAGACTGGTGCCCCGCTGAGGTCCGCCGCGGCAGGCTGGTTGCGGCCGCTGGCCGCCGCCGGCTGCTGACGACCTTGCGCATGCCGCCTGTGACGGGCTGCCTGGCGATGCCCCAGCGGCCCTGGGCTCGTCAGCCCGGACGTACCGGGTTGAAGGCGATGTCCCCAACTACCGTATTCCACGGCCGCACGTGGAAGGCGCGCACCAGGCCATGGGTCACATACGGATCCGTGGCGGCGAACAGCTGGGGAGTCTCCGGGGTGTCGCAATTGAAAACGAGCAGTGCGCGGTCCGCCGGCTCGTCGAGCGCGCCGGCCAGCACGAGTTCGCCACGTTCCTGGGCTTCCCACGCCAGGCGCAGGTGTTCGTTGCGGAATTCAGCGCGGCGTTCGAGATAGTCGGGGGCGAGGTCGTAGGTCAGCAGGTAATGCACGATATTTCCTTGATGGTTGGCGGCACGATGAAAGGTTCATGTTACCCGATGCGGGCAGGCCGCACGGCTGCGCGGCCGCGACCATTTGCCGGTGCAGCTCCGGCCAATTATTTCCCGGATTAACCGTGCGGATGGGTTCACAGGCTTGTGTCAGACTCTTCTTCATCCAGACGACCACGAAGGAGATCCGCCATGCCCAAGTCAACGCTCGCCGGCCATCCGCTGCACCCGATGCTGATCGTCGCGCCAGCCGCCCTGATTCCATTCGGCTTCATCCTCGACGCCATGCACCGCGCCACCGACAACGACGATTACGCTAACGCCTCGTATTACAGCCTGGCGGGCGGCCTGATCGGCGGGCTGGCGGCCGGCGTCGCCGGTGCCATGGACTACATGGCCATCGAGCGCGATACCGACGTCAAACGCACGGCGAATGTCCACGCAATCCTGAACACCGGCGCGCTGGCGCTTACCGCTGCCAACGTCGTCATGCGCAAGGACACGCGCCACCATCGCGGCGGCTCGCTGGCGATGTCGGCGCTGGCCGCGGCGGGTGTACTGGTGTCGGGCTGGTTCGGCGGACGCCTGGTCTACGAGCAGGGCATGCGGGTCAAGGGTGTGAGCCCGGTGCAGGACGTACCGGAAATCAAGGCACCCGGCGACGCGGCCATGAAGCATGCCATGCTCGCGGCCGAAAAATATGTCCCCGCGAACGGCCCGGTAATGCGCTGATCCGGTTGCGCCCGGGCGCCGTCGCGTCGCAGGCCCGGCGCGAACCGCCCCGGCCCGCCTCATCCATGCCAAAACAAGCTCAGCTGTAGCGAAAAAGCGACTGCCACGCTGACCAAAACTCATGCTGCAGTGCATGGCGACATAACGCACAGAACGTTTTTCTACCGCCGAGGTAGACTGTGGTCATGGATACCTCGAAAAAAATGGCGGCAGGGATGGCGGGTTTTGCCAGCGTGTTGTGGCTGGGGCTGACGGCCGCGATCGCCGCCAACCAGCGCCGGCTGGTATTCAATCCGACCATCATCCCCGAAGTAAACAGCCCGCGCAGCAGCGGCCACCGTACCCGGCCGATCGTCCTGCGCGCGAAAGACGGTACCCGCCTGTGCGGCTGGCTGATGACGCCGCGTACGCCCGGCCCGCATCCGGCCGTGCTGTATTTCGGCGGCCGCTCGGAAGAAGTCTCCTGGGTCGTGCGCGATGCCGGCAATCTGTTCCCGAACATGACGGTGCTGGCCATGAACTACCGCGGCTACGGCAATTCCCAGGGCATTCCCGATGAAACCCTTCTGGTCGAGGACGGCTGCACCCTGTTCGACTGGCTGTCCACGGTCGGCCAGGTCGATTCGCGCCGCATCGCCGTTGTCGGCCGCAGCCTCGGCTCGGGCGTCGCGGTGCAGGTGGCAAAGGAACGCGCCGCGCATTCGGTCGTCCTGATCACCCCCTACGATTCGATCCTGGCGATTGCCAAGCGCAAGTTCCGCGCCATGCCGATCGAATACATGCTGCGTCACCGCTTCGAGTCGGTGAAGCACGCCCCGCTGCTGAAGGTACCAACCTATGTGCTGCGTGCCGAAAGCGACGACATCGTGCCGCATTCGCATACCGACCAACTGTGCGAAAAGCTGGCCAACCTGGTCGCCGACGAGATCGTGCCCGGTTCCGACCACCTGAACATTCCCTACCTGGAAGCGACCCAGGGCCGCGTCGCCGCCTTCCTCGCAGACCGCTTCCGCCAGCCGCTCGCGGCACCGCAGCTCGTCCAATCTGTGGCATAACGAAAAAAAATGCCGAATGTTGTCGGCATTTATATTTCCTCCGAATAAATTGCCAAGTAAAATCGTATTTGTCATGCATCTACTGACTGATGCATATTTGACAGCGTGAGAGCGACCGGCAAAACGCGCGGCACAAGGCACGCCGGCGCCGGCGCAGCGCATGGCTACCCCGAACTCCCCGCAATGTTGTGGTGATGGCGCGACATCCACGCGCACCCAGGGCTGGAGCGAGGGCAAGGATACAAATCGTAACCGCATGAGATGGCCGGGACTGCCACAATCCGCACGGCACCACGTTCTATCCAGGTGGGACACCCACCCGGGCTGAGCCTTGCCTCTAGGCCGTCCAGCCCAACACAGCCGTTGCGCCGGGTACAATATCGAAATTCCAGGAGCTCATTCATGAAATTCAAGCAACTCAGCATGACGATCGCGGCACTGTGCGTCGCTGGTACCGCGGCCGCTGCCGCGCCGGCCGGCGCGCCGAAGCTGGGCATCGTCTATGATGCCGGCGGCAAGTTCGACAAATCGTTCAACCAGTCCGCTTTCGAAGGCGCCGAGCGCTTCAAGAAAGAAACGAACATCCCGTACATCGAGGTGCAGGCCAACAGCGATACCCAGGCCGAGCAGGTGATGCGCGGCCTGGCGCGCAAGAAGCTCGACATGATCGCGGCCATCGGTTTCTCGCAGACCCAGGCCGTGGCCAAGGTCGCCAAGGAATTCCCGAAGGTGAAATTTGTCCTGATCGACTCGATCGCGCCTGGCGCGAACGTCAATTCGATCATGTTCAAGGAACAGGAAGGCTCCTACCTGGTCGGCGTTGCCGCCGCCATGGCGTCCAAATCGAAGAAGATCGGTTTCGTCGGCGGCATGGACATCCCGCTGATCCGCGCCTTCGCCTGCGGCTATAGCCAGGGCGCCAAGGCGCAGCAGCCGAAGATCGAGATCATGTCGAACATGGTCGGCACCACCAGCGCCGCCTGGAACGACCCGGCCAAGGGTGGCGAACTGGCACGCCAGCAGTTCGACCGCGGCGCCGACGTCGTCTTCGCCGTGGCCGGCGGTTCGGGCATGGGCGCGCTGCAGATGGCCAAGGAAAAAGGCAAGCTGGCCATCGGCGTCGATTCGAACCAGAACTACCTGCATCCGGGCTCGATGCTGACCTCGATGGTCAAGCGCGTCGACATCGCCATCTACGACTCGTTCATGCAGGTCAAGAACGGCACCTGGAAGGCCGGCACCACCTACAAGGGCCTGAAGGAAGGCGGCGTGGACTGGGTGCTGGACAAGGACAACCGCAAGGTCGTCTCGCCGGAGATGGAGAAGCGCGTCAATGCCGTCAAGGCCGACATCATCAACGGCAAGACCAAGGTTATCGACTACCGCGCAGCGAGCAGCTGCCCGGTCTGAGCCGACTCGGGATTCCATTAGTAATCAAAGCGCGCCGCGCCGGCACTCCCGGCGCGGCGCGCTTTTGAAATGACGATTTATCTTTTCCACTACTGATCGCTATGCAGCCAGCCGTAGAATTTCGCAACATAAGCAAGGCCTTCGGGCCGGTGCAAGCGAACGCTGACGTCAGCTTCTCGATCGCCAAGGGTTCCATCCATGGCGTCATCGGTGAAAACGGCGCCGGCAAATCCACCCTGATGAGCATCCTGTACGGCTACTATCACGCCGACAGTGGCCAGCTCCTGATCGACGGCCAGGCGCGCGCCATCCGCAGCAGCCAGGAAGCGATCAATCTCGGCATCGGCATGGTGCACCAGCACTTCATGCTGGTCGAGAACATGACCGTGCTCGACAACGTGATGCTGGGCGCCGAAGGCGGCTTCAAGCTCGCCAGCAAGCGCGCCGAAGTCGAAGCCACGCTGCGCGAGATCTGCACCCGCTACCGCCTCGACGTCGACCCGCTGGCCACCATCCACGATTTGTCGGTCGGCGCCCAGCAGCGCGTCGAGATCCTCAAGCAGATCTACCGCAGCGCCAACATCCTGATCCTGGACGAGCCGACCGCCGTGCTGACGGCCCAGGAAACGGCCTCGCTGTTCGACATCCTGCGCCTGTTCAAGGAGCAGGGCAAAACCATCATCCTGATCACCCACAAGCTGCAGGAGATCATGGACATCACCGACCAGGTGACGGTGCTGCGCGCCGGCCGCGTGTCGGGCGCCGTGACCACCCGCGAGACCTCGAAAGAGCAGCTGGCCAACATGATGGTCGGCCGCCCGATCGAAGGCAACCTGCCGCGCAAGCCCTTCAATCCGGGCGCACCTGTACTGAACGTGAAAAACCTGCAGCTGAAAGACGCGAACGGCGTCCAGCTGCTGGCCGACATCGACCTCACCGTGCGCAAGGGCGAGATCGTCGCCATTGCCGGCGTGTCCGGCAACGGCCAGAGCGAACTGATGGAAATCCTGGCCGGCATGCGCCTGCCCTCTTCCGGCCAGGTCGAACTCGAAGGCCGTGCCCTGCCCTTCGGCCGCCGCACGAATGCCGACGGTTTGCCCGCCACCTTCCGCAAGCTCGGCATCGGCCACGTCCCGGAAGACCGCCTGCGCGACGGCGTGATCAAGGATTTCTCGGTCATGCAGAACACCGTCTTCGGCTACCAGGACCGCGTGAAGAACCGCTGGGGCCTGTTCGACTTCGGCAAGATCGCCAAGCGCTGTGCCGGCCTGCTGCAGTCTTTCGATGTGCGTCCGAACAATCCGGACCTGCGCATCGGCCTGCTTTCGGGCGGCAACCAACAGAAGGTCGTGATCGCGCGCGAAGTGTCGGCGGCGCCGAAGCTGATGCTGGTCGGCCAGCCAACCCGTGGTGTCGATATCGGCACCATCGAATCGATCCATACCCAGCTGCTGCGCCTGCGCGACGAAGGCGTGGCCATTCTCCTGGTGTCGGTGGAGCTGGAAGAAGTGCGCGCCCTGGCCGACCGTATCGTGGTCATGTCGGGCGGCCGCGTGACCGGCGAACTCAATATCGATGAATTCGACACCACCCGCATCGGCCTGCTGATGGGCGGAATGCACAAGCATTAACACCATGAAAACAACTGAACTTCCACGCTGGGCGACAGGCTTCGTCCTGCCGGTCCTGAACCTGCTGTCGGCGCTGCTGGTCGCCGCGCTCGTCATCCACCTGCTGGGCGAGAGCCCGGTCGAATCGATGAAGATCCTGATCGACTCGGCCGTCGTCAACCCGGAAGGCCTGGGCTACACGCTGTTCTACGCCAGCACCTTCATCTTCACGGGCCTGGCCGTCTCGATCGCCATGAAGGCGGGCCTGTTCAACATCGGTGCCGAAGGCCAGATGTACTTCGGCGGCCTGGGCCTGACCCTGGCCGTGCTGGCTTTCGACGCCACGCTCTCGCCCTGGCTGCTGATCCCGCTGGCGATGCTCGGCAGCGCGGTGTTCGGCGCCCTGTGGGCTTTCCTGCCAGGCTACCTGCAGGCCAAGCGCGGCAGCCATGTGGTGGTCACGACCATCATGTTCAACTTCATCGCCGCCAATCTGATGAACTTCATCATCGTCAAGGCGCTGCTGCCCGAAGGCGAACAGAACCCGGCCAGCCGCGTCTTTACCGATGCCGCCGCCCTGCCGACCCTGAACGCCTGGTTCCCTGTCTTCGGCGATTCGCCGCTGAACATCGGCTTCCCCATCGCGATCCTCGCCCTCGTCATCTATGGCGTGATGGTGTCGCGCTCGAGCTGGGGCTACCAGCTGCGCGCCACCGGCCTGAACCAGCATGCTGCCCACTATGCCGGCGTGCGCATCAGCCGCATGATCATCGTCGCGATGCTGATCTCGGGCGCCCTGGCGGGCCTGGCGGCCGTGAATTCGATCATGGGTTCGACCCACTACCTGAGTTTGAACTTCCCGGCCGGCGCCGGTTTCGTCGGCATTGCGATTGCCCTGATGGGCCGCCAGCACCCGGTCGGCATCTTCCTCTCGTCGGTGCTGTTCGGCGCGCTGATCCAGGGCGGTTTCGACCTGTCGCTGGAAAAGCCGAACATTCCGGTCGAGACCTTCATCTTCATCCAGGGACTGATCATCCTGTTCTGCGGCGCGATGGAAAACTTCTACGCCAAGCCGCTCCTGAAACTGATCAACGCAACACGCAAAGGATAAGCCATGGAGTACTTCGATTTCCCCAGCGCGATCGTCTCGATGATCCGCAGTGCGCCGGTGCTGATGTTCGCCGCCCTGGCCGGCCTGTTCGCCGAGCGCAGCGGCGTCGTCGACCTCGGCCTGGAAGGCAAGATCCTGGCTTCCGCCTTCGTCTCCGCCGCCGTCGGCTACACGACGCAGAACCCATGGCTGGGCGTTGCCGCCGGCGTGGCTGTCTCGGTCGCCATCGCCATGGTGCAGGCCTTCGTGTCGATCACCCAGAAGGGTAACCAGTTAGTCGCCGGCATCGCCATCAACATCGCCATGAGCGGCCTGACCTTTGTCGTCGCCCAGTACATCTTCCAGCAGGGCGGCCGCACGCCAGACCTGGGCGCGGCGCGCCTGTCCGGCATCGAATTCATCGGGACCGAAGCCCTGGCCGACGTGCCTTTCCTCGGCTGGTTCTGGGGCAAGGTGCTGGGCGGCCACTCGGCGCTCGTCTATCTCGCCTTCCTGCTGGTGCCAGTGGTGCACTGGGTGGTGTACCACAGCCGCTTCGGCCTGCGCCTGCGCGCCTGTGGGGAAAACCCGCATGCTGCCGACGCCGCCGGCGTCTCGGTCGAGCGGACGCGCTACCTGGCGATGCTCATCGCCGGCGTGCTGTGCTCGTTCTCGGGCGCCTACCTGTCCATCGTCCAGAGCGGCTTCTTCCTGCGCGACATGTCTGCCGGTGCCGGCTACCTCGCCCTGACCGCCCTGGTGTTCGGCAACTGGCGCCCGCTGCACACGGTGCTCGGCTGCCTGATGTTCGGCTTCTTCACGGCGGTACAGATCCAGCTCGAAGGCAAAGAGTTTCCTGTCATTGGCGCGATCCCCGGTTCGCTGATCCAGATGATCCCGTATGTCGTCACCGTGATCGTGCTCGCGGGCCTGATGGCCAAGTCGGTGGCGCCGAAGGCGGTGGGCAAGCCGTTCGTCAAATCGCGCTGATTCGCTTCGCGCAAAGAGGAAGGCGGCCTGCGGGCCGCCTTTTTTTCGCCATCTCCAACATCACTCCCGCCGCACCGCCGTCCCGCCCGCGTCCAGCTTCTGCAGCGCATGCGCCTTGCCGCTCCTGGCCGCGTGCCAGGCCGGCAGCACGCGGAAGGTCAGCGCCAGGTCGTAGTCGCCCGGGATGCTGCCGGGGTCCATCGGCTCGGTGCCTGGCCGGTTCTGGTACCAGCGCAGCCAGGCCGCCGAGCCGGGCGCAGGCGAATCGAGATAGGGCGCGCCGGCCCTGCGCCGGCCCCCTCCCCGGCCCGACGAGCGGCATCATGAACGAGGCCATGCCCTTGCCGGGATGGGCGGCATTCCACTGCGAAGCGCCGTGGCAACTAAGGCACGAGGAATTGCCGGCCCGGCGCGTCAAGGTCCGCTTGCCCTCGGCTGCCACCGAGATGTCGTTGACGCCGTGATCGTTCGGCCCCGACAGGCGCCCGCCCCAGCCCAGCGTCTCGAGCGCGTACAGGGGCGCCTGCGGGTTGACCCAGGTTTCAAGGAGCGCCGCGCCGGCATTGGCCGCGCTGTCGACCTGCGGATCGTTGCCCCACTGCGCGCCCAGCGGCACCATCTGGTCCCAGACCCCGCGGCTGCCCGGACGGGTGTCGCGGTCGTAGACCAGGGTCGTGAACACCCAGCCCGTCTGCGGCGCCGACTGGCTGTCCTTGACGACGATATCGGCCTGCATCAGGTAGGCTGGCGCCAGGGTCGGCCGCCCGAAGTGGCCGGTGGTGGCGTTGGCCGCCATCATGATCGGCCAGGACAGCGCGCCGCGCATCGCCGGCCACGCTTGCGGGCCGGCCGTGGTGAAAGCCAGCTTCACCGTCACCGAGCCGTCCGCATACTGGGTCGCACCGCCGCCCAGCTGCGGCGCCTGCGGGTCGCGCCAGATGCGTCCCAGCGTCTGCGCACCGATGCGGTTGTAATAGGTCACGACGTAGGTGGTGAAGGGTTTGGCGAGGCCGCTCTTCGGAAACAGCGCATTGTCGACCTGCTCGAGCCCGACCAGCATGCCGTGGATGGCCTCGCGCTGGCTGCCGAGCCAGGGATCGTGGTACCAGCCGCGGCTGCCGGCGTCCCAGTCGCCGTCATTGGCCAGCAGCGCCACCATGTCGCGCGCGATGCTGTCTTTCAGCGCCTGGGTGTAGGCGGCGGCATTGCCTGTGCTGATCGGGACGTTGCCGATCGCCGTGCGCCAGGGCATGCGCGGCGCCGGTAGTCCGGACGGATAGGCATGGCTGAGACGAAAGGACGGGCCGCTGTACTGGGAAGGCGGCGGCAGCTGGCCATCGTGGTCGCGAAAAGGATCGGCCGGGGCCGCCATCGCGGTGAGCAGGAACAGGGCACCCGCAATGCCAGGGCAGGCGTGGCGAAACGACATGGACATCTCCTCCGGTGGAGTGCGAAATGCCCATTCTTTGCGCTCGCGCGCCACGGTAGCTTGCGGCGGCGCAAGTGATTGAGATTAAGAAATACGTTCCCGACTGGGAGCGCCCAACAAACCTTCAGGGCAAGGAATGCGGCCGCCCGACGCAGCGGCGAAGACAGTACATCTGTACGGCAAGACGCTGCAACGCAGCTATGGAGGGCACACGCATCGCGTGTGCGGCTTCACCTTTGTCAGGCGCTCTTATTCGCTGGCCAGGGCGGCCGAACGCTTGAACGTCCACGACAGCCCGAAGCCCGCCGACACGCCATTGTCGCGCAAATGCAGCGGACTATTGTCGTTGGCACCGGCGCCGTAGTTCTCGGCGCGCACGAAGCCGTAGGCGCGCAGGTCGCGGTTGATCGCGCGCGCGACAAACAGCCCGGCGCGCACCAGCACCAGGCCGGATTTCGCCTGGTAGGCAGGCCGCGTGGCCGTCGCGTATTCCGGCCGCACTTCATAGAAATAGCGATTGATCTTGCCGTCGCCGACCACCGCGGACAGGTTGGTCTCGAACAGCCACTTGCCGTCCATGCTGCGGCGGTCGTAAGCCAGGCGCGGCTCGAAGGTATAGCCCTGGTGGCGCACACCGCTGCGCACTTCCATCACTGCGCGCAGCGGCAGTTCGGCGCGCAGGCCGCTGTAGCCGTCGAAACGGGCAAGGCGCAGTTTGAGGCGCGGGCCGAACTCGGCCAGCGCGCCCAGGTCCGGCATGCCGGCGCGCGCTTCGACGTCGTCCGACCGGACCGGCAGCGAGGCCGCCAGGCCGACGTCGAGTTCGGCCGCGTCGGTGCGGAACAGGCGTGCGCCGATGCCGGACTGGTCGGCGCGGAAGATCTTGCCGCGGTAGATCAGCAGCGGCAATCCCAGCGCCCGCGTCTCGCGGTCATCCGCTCCCGGATACGAGGGCGCGCTGACTACGCCGCCGGCCAGGCCCAGCTCCCACAGCGGCTGGGCGGGCACCGCGGCAGGGGCATCGAGCGTGGCGGCATGGGCGGAAGTCGCGAACAGGCAGGTAAGGCCCGCGCAGCGGAGGGGATGGCGATTCATGGGGTATCCGGATGAGGGCGCGGTGCGCCGGGACCGTTATTTTAGCTGCAATACGGCCGCCCCATTGGTGCCGCCCCGAAGCGTCCTGCCGGCACGGGGCGAAAAAAAGGAGCCGGCGGCACGGGGCCGCGGCTCCATCGGGCGAGGAGCGCCCTGCCCCCTCGGACCAGGCGCATCGAGGCTGGTCTTACTTGTAGATCGCCTGCAGCACCTCGGCCAGCTTGTAGCCGCCCTTGATCAGCTGTTCCTTGGCGATTTGCGAGCTCGGCACCGGGTAGTTGGCCGGCACTTCGAGCGTGAAGGTGTAATAGGTCTCGCCCTTGCGGCCGGTCTGCGGCACCAGCTTGCCCGGCACCACGTCGGTAAAGGCCAGCTTCGAGACGGCCAGCGCGTCGTCGGCCCACTGGTAGGGCCAGGTGGCGAGCTCGCCCGTGTTCGGCTTGACGGCAGGCTTGCCGGCAATGGCCGCCTCGGCGAACTGGGCCGGGGTCCTGGTGCGGATGCGGCGGAACGCGTAGTCGACCGTGGTGCTGTCCCAGTACGAGTGGAAGGGCTTGGTCAGCGCCTTCGGCACGCCTTCCTTCACTGGCTTGGCCTCGCCCGGCGGGATCAGGTTCGCGGACAGTTCGGTGATCTTCTGGTCGTCCAGCAGCAGGTTGTTGCCGCCGCGCGAATCGAAGATCGCGACTTCGTCGACTTCGGCATGCGACTTCGGCACCACGAACTTCGCGTCCTTGCTGACAAAGGCTGCGCCCACGTGCAGCGGCTGGTGGATGTCGCCCGTCATGTGGGTCAGCAGGATCAGGGCCTGGCGCTTGGTGAACTTGTGCGGGTTCAGGGCCGGATCGGTTTTCCCCTGCAGCACGGCGATGCACTGCTTCAGGGTCTGGACGATGTCTTCCTCGAAGGTGCCGACGCCGCCTTCATGGTAGTGCTCGAGCTGGAAGGGCACGTCGGTGTAGTGGTAGCTGCCGTGCTTCGGGTTGGCGTTGACATAGTCGACCATCTCCGGCGACTGCGGGCCGCAATAGCTGCCCTTCACGCAGTCGGGCCAGTTGGCGATCGCTTCCAGCGATTCGCCCGGCAGCAGCAGCGCGGCGATCTGCTTCTCGGCGTTGCTGCCTTTCAGCAGTTTATCGGCGATGGCGCCGACGGCGCGGTGGCCGTCGTTGCCCCAGGCCAGGGCGTCGGCCGACAGGAAAGCGCCGGTCAAGGCGAGTACACAAGCGAGTTTTTTCATACGTTCTCCGAAATGGGCGATACAGCAGCAATACGGCGCAGCGGTACGTGTTACTGGCGCACCTTGTCGATGCGTCTTGTCGGGGCGAGCGCCGCATTGGCAGCGCCGGCACCCGGGTTCCTGGCAATATAGTCGCTCAGCGCGTCGAGGTCGACGATCTGCGTTGCGACACGGTTCGTGCCCTTGGCAAATTCCGGGTAGTTGTCGCCGCCTTCGGCGAGGAAGTTGTTGGCCACCACGCGGTAGGTCTTGCCATCCTCGACAGGCTGGCCATTCACCTTCAGGCTGCCCGGCACCAGACGGCTGCCCAGCGGGCGCTTCTCATCCCATGTATACGACAGGGTATGGGAAATCTGTAGCAGGCTCACGCTCGAATTGCTGGGGCGCTGCCATTGCTGCTCGAGCAGGCGGCGCAGCTGGGCACCGGTCAGGTCCATCACGAACAGCGTGTTACCGAAGGGCAGGACGGCCTGGACCTGGCCGAAGGTGGCGGTCAGGTCGGCGCTGGACGCTTCCAGGTCCTTGCGGATGCCGCCATTGTTCATGAAGCCGATCTGGGCGCCAAGGCTGCGCGTGGCCGCCAGCGCGGCGTCGGCGATCAGGTCGCCCAGCGGCGATTCGCCGGAATCGCTGGCCTGGCGCGTTACCAGCGCCGCCCCCAGCTTGCCCACGGGGCGTGCCAGTGCGACGCGGCTGCGTTCCCTGACGCTCGCAAGGTAGGCGGCAACCTTCGGGTCGGCCGGGAACTGAAGCGGGTCCATCACGACGTTGCGCACGTCGATGTCCTGTACGGTGTCGCTGGCGGGGTCGTATTTGACCGCGATGCGCGACAGCAGGTGGCCGGCCGCATCGGCCTGGGTCACGACACGGTCGTCGACCTTGCACAGGTAACCCTGGTGCGAGTGGCCGGTAATGACCAGGCGGTAGGCCGGGTCGAGCTTTTTCACGATGTCGACAACCGGCCCGGTCAGGCCCTGGCAATTCGGCTGGTCGGGTGCGTCCTTGGTGCGGCCGCCTTCGTGGATCAGGACGACCACGACCTGGGCGCCCTCGGCGCGCATCTTCGGCAGCGCGCGGTTGATCGCCTCGGCCTCGTCGATGAAACGCAATCCTGCGATGGCCGAGCTCATGGCGACCGACGCCGTATCCTGCAGCACCGCGCCGACCACGCCGACCTTCACGCCCTTGACCGACTCGATGCGGTAGCCCGGCATGAAAGGCTTGCCCGTGGCGCTGTCGAAGACGTTCGCCGCCAGATAGGGGAAGCGCGCACCACGGAAGTCTGGTGCGAGCTTGCAGGCCTTGCTGGGACGCGGCGAATCGCAGCCGCCGTGCTGCTGGCGCAGCAGTTCCTTGGCGCTGCCGTCGAATTCATGGTTGCCGACCGAGCTCATGCGCAAACCGAGCAGGTTCATCGCTTCGATGCTGGGCTCGTCCGCCCACATCGACGACAGCGCCGGGCTTGCGCCGATCAGGTCGCCGGCGCCGATGAACAGCAGGTCCTTGTCCTCGCGGCGCCAGGCCGACAAGGCGCCGCTGAGCGCTTCGATGCCGCCCGCCTGCAGGATGCGCGTGGTGCCGGTGGCGGCGCTGGTGTACTCGTACTTGCTCGGCTCGAGGTTGCCGTGGAAATCGTTGATCGCGACCAGGTTGAGGGTGACCGGGCCGCGCGGCGTCGTGGCGCAGCCGGCGGCGGCCAGCGCGAGCGCGAGGAAAGACAGACGGGCGCGCAGGCGCGGGGAAGCGATCATGGAATTCCTTTGCTGATGAAGACGGTGCCCGTGTGGGCGACCCGAATTATTGCACGTGGGCCAGCGCGAGACTATCTTTACAAGCCCCGTATTGCCCTCTCACGTAAACGAAAAAACGGCCGGTGTCGCCACCGGCCGTTTTCAGGCTTGCACCTCTGCTGGCGAGCTTAGAACTCGTAGCGTGCGGTGACCTGGAGGGCCCACTGCGATTCGCCTTTGACCTGGCGCACAGTGTAGTCTTCGACGCGGTCACGGACCTGGTAGACGTACTTGCCGTCTTGCATACCAGCGTAGTCAACGAAGTTACGCGAAGCACCACCATTGCTGGCGAAGCTGATCTCGTTGATACGGCCCCACTTCTTGTTCAGCATGTTGCCGACGTTCTGGAAGTCGATCGCAATCGCGCCCTTGTGGCCCTTGAACAGGCCAGGCACTTCCTGAGTGATACGCATGTCGATGCTGTTGGTCCATGGAGCGAACGTGTTGTTGCGATCGACGACCTTGCCGGCCGAGTTACGCAGCGCGTGGTTCGAGTTCACGATGTCCCAGAACTTCTGCTCGTTGGCGTGGTTGGTCGTCGTGTCGCCACGGAAGACGACTTCACCCGAACCGAAGGCCGACGGGATGTACATCAGGTCGTTGCCGTTGACGCCGTCACCGTTCATGTCGTTGTTGAAGGTCCAGCTGTACGGCTTGCCGCTACGGCCTTCATAGAACGCGCCGACGATCGTCTTGTAGGTGCCGAAGAATGCCTTCTCCCAGCTGACCGAGGCGTTGATACGGTCCTTCACCAGGTAAGCCGAGTTCGCTGCGACGTCTTCGTTCGGATCGAAGATGGCGCGGGCGCCGAAGTTCGAGCCCGAAGTCGACGAGCTCAGGTTGCTGACCTCGGTGGCATCGGTGTAGGTGTAGGCAGCGCTCCAGCGCAGGCCGCGCGAACGGCTGTTGGTCAGCTGCAGGGTGGCCAGGTTGCCGCCGCCCTTCTTCGTTTTCGCCACTTCCAGCACGTTGTTGAACGATGCGTTCGACAGCGCGCGTGCGCGGTAGCCGTTGCAGGCGCCACTGGTGTTGAAGGTGATGCTGGTGGTGCCGGTAGCGCAGGCGGCGTTGTAGCCAGGCGCGGTCCAGAACAGCGGACGACCGTCAGGGCCGACGCGGGTAGGATCACCCAGGTTCAGCTGGCGGAAGTAGATGCCCTTGTTGGTGTCCGTGCGCATGTATTCCAGGCTCACGACCATGCCGTACCATGGCAGCTCGTGCTCGAACGCCAGGTTGGCCTTCCACACCGACGGCTGGCTGATGCCGTTCTGCAGGACGTCGACGTTGGCTGCCGGGGTCACGCCGGCCAGGGCACGCTGGGTGTCCGGATTGGCGCTGAAGATCGGGTCGCCGGTGCCTGGGCAGGCGGCGAAGTTACCGGTGCCGCAACCGACGACGCGGGTGGCGATGCCGGCGTTGGCGAACGGGTTGCCCAGCCAGACGTTCAGGGCTGCGCCGCCGAACAGGCCGAAGCCGCCGCGCAGCTGGGTAGCACGCTTGGTGTCGAAACGGTAGTTGAAGCCAACGCGCGGCTGGATCAGGTCGTCGCCGTCGATGGTGGCGGTGTTGTCGACGCCGAAACCGCCGCTGTCGCGGGTGATGAGGCCGGTGGTCGCGTTGACAGAACCGACCACGCGTGCGGCCGCCACGACGTCATTACGCAGCGGACGGTCGTTGGTCGACGCCCTGTCGTAGCGCACGCCGTAGGTCAGCTTCAGTTGCGGGTTGACGCTCCAGGTGTCCTGCAGGAACAGACCGGTGTTGGCCAGGGTCCAGTTCGCGGCGCCCTGTTCCAGCGTGTAGCCGGTAGCAGGCAGCTGCGCCTGGTACGAGCTCGGACGGCCCTGACGGAAGGCTTCCAGCACGCAGGCATCGACCTGTGCGGAGGTCAGGCCGGCGGTGTTGTTGCAGCGGAAGGTATAGGTACCGTTCACGTTCTGCAGGAAGGCGTTGAAGATCTCGTTCTTCGTGTAGTCGGCACCGCCCTTGACTTCGTGGTCGCCATGCAGCCAGGTCGCGCCGGCATAGGCGTCCCAGGTGGTGGTGTCGAGTTCGTTGAACTGGCGGCTCGCTTCGGTACCGAAGTTCAGGAAGCGGTTGGCACCGGAGACGGACGTAGGCGTGCCGGCCGGCAGTGCGCCACCGACTTGCAATGCCATCGACGGCAGGCGCGAGTTGGTGTCGTGGCTCTTGCCCGAATCGCGGCGCGAGAGTTTCACTTCGGTCGAGAAGCTCTGGGTCCAGTCGCTGAACACCTGCGCGACGCTCGACTCGGTGGTCTTCTTCTCGGCGTACAGGTAGGAGGTCAGCGCGATGCCGCTCGACGAATTGCCTGGGAACTGGGGCTCGTTCTGCTTGGTTTTCTGCCAGCGGAAGTTGGCGCGGTGGTTGTCGCTGATGTTCCAGTCGACCTTCAGCAGGCGGTCTTCCACGGTCAGCTCGGCGCCGCCGGGAATGTCCGACGAACCGACGTCCATGCCGTAGGTGTTCTTGGCGATGTCCTGCAGGCCCGAGATGAGGGTCGGGGTGATGCCGATGTTGGTCAGGTTGCTGCCCAGCGGGCCGTAGGTCGGCGACGCCTTCGAGCTGGTCGAATCTTCAGCGCTGACGAACACGAACAGCTTGTCCTGGATCAGCGGGCCGCCCAGGGTCAGGCCGTTGGTCTTTTCCTTGAACGCAGGGGCCTGGTAGTACTCGCCCGAGGTCTCGTTGAAGCGGTCGCCGACCAGGCGGTCGTCACGGTACACGTGGTACACGCTGCCGTGCCAGTCGTTGGTGCCCGACTTGGTGACGGCGTTGATGTTCGCGCCGGTGTAACCCTTCTGGGTCACGTCGTAGTTCGAGATGTTGACCTGCACCGACTGGATCGCATCGATCGAGATCGGCTGCTTGTTGGTCGGCAGGCCGTTCGCTTCCAGGCCGAAGGTGTCGCTGATCGACACGCCGTCGACGGTGATCGAGTTGAAGCGCGAGTTCTGGCCGCCGGCCGAGATCTCGCCGCGTTCCTTGTCGGTCTGCGACAGGCGCGGGTCGTTACGTGCGTAGTCCGACAGGCTGCGGGCGATCGACGCCTGCGCCACCAGTTCGGCGCGGCCGATGCTGGTGCCCGAACCCATGTTGGAGCTGTTGAATTTGTTCGAGACGGTCTGGCCGGTGACTTTCACCACCTGGACATTGCCCAGGGTACCGTCGACGCTGGCGGTTTCGGCCAGGTTGGTGAAGACGTTGTTATACGTCTCAGCAACACCGTCCTTGGTCATCGTGATCGTGTACGGACCGCCGACACGCAGGCCGCGGGCAACGTAACGGCCTTCAGCGTCGGTCGTGACCGTGCTGACAGAACCCGACTCGGCGTGGCGAATGGTAACCTGTGCACCTGCTACCGGCTTGCCGTCCGCGCCTGCAACGCGACCGCCGATGGCGGAGGTGGTGTTCTGTGCGAAAGCCGGCGACGCCGACAGTGCAATCGACAAAGCCAGCGCCAGCTTGGTCAGCCGGATCTGTTTTTGAGTGATCATTGTTAAAACCCCAAAATAGACTGAATAGTTATTGGTCGCCCCGAAGGGTTCCCCTCTTTACAAGTACTGCAACCCTGGTTGCTGGTTCGCCCAGTCACTGCGAACACGCGGCGTACAGCTGGCCTTCGGTGGGACCGGGCAATTGTAAACAGGAAATATTTCGATCCGGTTACAACGCGCCCTTGAAAAAACTTCAAGCATATTTACTAACAACAACAAATATGCATGAGTGTCCCGACCGAGACAAATACGTTTTTGCTTGGCCATTTATAGGTCCAGGCTCTTAATCACCCAAAAAACGTGCTTTCGACCCGCCGCGCTGGGGTTTCCCCGAGCAATTCAACAAGGCGCGATTATAAGGTGTGCATTCTTTGCTGAAATATTTTGAGAATTTTTTTCGGCAATCCCCCCTGCATGAGGGGGGTTTTGTGGCGACTTGACCACAAACGTTAGCATCGAACCAACATTTGTCTGCCTGTTTATCGTGCAAGGCCGGGTGCACTTGCAAAAACGGCAGCGTTGCGCTGCCGTTAAGGAATAGCGGGAATCCTCCTCGCGGAGGCGGATCCCGTCTGTTGTTTTATGTCCCCGGTGTCGCTTATTTGTGACGGTTTTGCGTCGTCTTTGGCGCCTCCATGCGCACCGCGTTCTTTGCCAGGCCGGCAATTTCCGCTTCGAAGCTGGCAAAGCGCGCATCGAGCTGGCGCGTCAGGCGGGCCTTCTCGGGCGCCGGCAGGAAGGCGTAGCGCACGCTGTTGTAGGAAGCCTTCTTCAGTTCCGCGTAGTCGGGCTTGTAGCGGCTGGCAAAGAGCACGTATTCCTGCGACAGCGTGTGGCGCGTCACGCCGGCGTCGTCCGTTGAAATCACGTAAGGCACGCCGTACTTGCGGTAGAGCGTGATCGGGTGATTCGCGCCTTCGATGCCGCTGATGAAAGCGTTCGAAGTCAGGTTGATCTCGACCGGCACATCGTCCTGGCGCATCTTGCGCATGATTCCCACCGCATTGGCCTCGTGCGCCAGGTCGATGCCGTGGCCGATGCGGTCCGCCTTCGCCACCACGAGCGCCTGGTCGATATGGAATTTCAGGCCCTCCGGCGGCACATCGCCCAGCGCCAGCTCGCCGGCGTGCATGGCCACCTTCACGTCCGGATACACGGACTTCAGGAAACGGAACATCTTCATGTGCAGCGCGTAGTCGCGCATCGACACCATCGTGCTCTCCTGCCCGACGATGTTCACGCCCACCACCTTGCCGCCGCTGGACGCGGACTTGAAGGCCGACACCATCGACGAGAACACCTGCGACGGGCCCAGGAGGCGCAGCACATAGGTCTGGTAGCGCATGGTGAAGCGCTCGTCGTCGATGCCTTCGGCGGCTTCGTTGATCTTCGCAACGAAGTCGGCGATGTTCTTCGCGAAGACCGGGTCGCGCTCGAGCGCCTCATGGGCGCGGCGCAGCTCCGCATCGAGCGCGGCGTCGTCGTTCGCCAACTGCCAGGCGCGCGTATCGAACTCCGGATTGCTGACTGTCGGCGACATCTTGAACATGGTCTCGATGTAGCTGACGTTCTCCGCGATCGCGCGCTTCTTCAGCTCCTGCAGCCCTTCCTTGAAGTTCGCATTCGACACCGGGCCGAAGTAGCCGAAGGTCTGGAAGAAGGCGCGGTCCGGCGGCGGGTTCAGGGCGCCATGGTTGGCGAAGTCCTTGGTCGACCAGCGCTGGGCCAGTTCGCGCCAGGTGTGGTCGTCCGCATAGACCTCGGCGCTCGACAGGCAGTTGCGCTCCCTGGCCGGCTTGGCACGTTCAAGCGCGATGGCCGCCTTGTCGGTTTCGATGCGGTAGGTCCCCTTGTTCACGCACAGGCCCTGTTTATCCAGGAAGTCGAGGTACTGCTCGACGTAGATCGAACCCGAGTAATGGTGGTGCAGGTCGCCGCCCTTGGGCATCTGCGTGAAGAACAGGGTCAGCTCGGACAGCTTCGGTTCGCTGCCGGCGATGAGCGAGGCGTAGTGGCGGGCGGTGGCCGCTTCGTTGGCCTGGCGCGTGGCGGTGGACGGTTCCTTGGCCAGCGCGGGGGCGGCGGACATCGCCAGGGCGATCAGCAGGCTGGTGCCGGGTTTGATCTGCATGAGGGACTCTCGTGTTGGGTTGAATTGGCCGCGCAACTTTAACGGCTTCGTTCAATGTTGGCAATGCGGGGAGGCTGGCGCATGTGGGGCTGTTGCCTGTGGCTCTAGTGGTGCGCACTATCCGCGTGGGCACGGGGTGCCCACCCTACGGGAGGCGCCGCAAGTCGAAAAGGGTCACAGAGGCCGCAGGCCGAACCTGCGGCGCAATCCGTAGGGTGGGCGGGGCCGCCGAGGCACTCCGTGCCCACGCGGATCAAAGGGACCGATAACGGATCAGGCAACAGCCCCACGACCGTCGACACCCCGCTCGTGCACCTTCGCACCCGCCGCATAGGTCGCGCGGATCGCCCGGTCGTCGCCCAGCAGCGCCAGCGCGAACAGTTGCTCTTCCAGCGTATTGCAATGGCTGCTGCGGCGCGCCAGCAGCGGCGTCGCTTTCGGGTCGAGCACGATGAAGTCGGCTTCGGCACCCACGGTAAAGCTGCCGATCGTCCCTTCCAGGTCCATCGCGCGCGCCGCGCCCAGCGTGGCGAGATAGAACATGCGCAGGGCCGGCAGGTAGCTGCCCTTCAGGCGCGCGACCTTGTAGGCTTCGTTCATCGTCTGCAGCATCGAGAACGAGGTGCCGGCACCGACGTCGGTGCCGAGCGTGACCTGCACACCCGCGCCGTCGGCCTTCTCGAAATCGAACAGGCCGCTGCCGAGGAACAAATTCGAGGTCGGGCACACCGAGGCGCTTGACCCCGTCGCTGCCATGCGCGCGAAATCCTCGTCGTCGAGCCAGATGCAGTGGCCGAACAACGCGCGCGGGCGCATCAGGCCATAGTCGTCGTAGACGCCCAGGTAGCTGCGCGAATGCGGATACAGCTCGCGCACCCAGCTGCACTCGTCCTTGTTTTCCGAGACGTGGGTCTGGATGAAGGTGTCCGGATACGCCTTGACCAGTTCCGCAATCGCGCCCAGCTGGGCATCGCTGGACGTCGGCGCGAAGCGCGGCGTGATCGCGTACAGCGAGCGCGCGTGCTTGTGCCACTTGCGGATCAGGTCTTCGCTCTCGCCGATGCCCCCTTCCGGGTCACGCAGGAAGTCCGGGCAGTTGCGGTCCATCAGCACCTTGCCGGCCACCATGCGCAGGTTGCGCGCTTCGCTCGCCTCGAAAAAGGCGTCGACCGACTCGCGGTGCACGGTGCAGTAGACCACCGCCGTGGTGGTGCCGCAGCGGGTGAGTTCGTCGAGGAAGAACTCGGCCGTCTGGCGCGCATGCGCCGGGTCGCCGAACTGGCGCTCGGTCGGGAAAGTGTAGGTCTCGAGCCAGGGCAACAGGCCCGGGGCTGGCGAGGCGATCATGTCCGTCTGCGGATAATGCAGGTGGGTGTCGATGAAGCCGGGCGTGATGATCTGGCCGCGGTAGTCGAGCGGCGTCACATCAGCCGGCAGCGTGGCCGCCAGCGCCGCGTAATCGCCGGCCGCCTTGACACGGCCGTCTTCGATGACGAGCAGGCCATCCTCGTGCCAGGAATACGCATCCTCGGCAAAGGCGGGGTCGGCGCGAAAATGCAGCAAGCTCGCTCGGTAGGCTTGCACGGTAGTGAATGCGGTGGACATCAGGTGGATTCCGAAGAAACTTGGGAGTGGCTGGTGGCCTCGTTGGCCTCCCAGACGGTGAGCAGCTGCGCCGCGCATGAAGCGGCGATCACGGCCGGGGCCTTGCCGGTAATGCCGGGCAGGCCGATGGGGCAGACCATGGCATCGATGCGCCTGTCGTCGACGCCGCGTTCGCGCAGGCGGTGTTCGAACTGGCGGCGTTTCGTGTTCGAGCCGATCAGGCCGAACCAGTCGGCACGGGTCGAGTCTGCGATCGTGCCGGGGCGCGACAGTATCGCGATTGTAAGGCGCAGGTCAAGTGCGTGGCTATGGGTCATGACGAGGAAGCTGGTGCCGCCTGGTGCGGCTTCCACCAGCGCCTCGGGCGTATCGGTGGCCTCGACGGTGACGTTGGGCGGCACAACGGCCGGGAACAGCTCCTCGCGCTCGTCGACCCAGGTGACGCGGCAGGGCAAGTCGGCCAGCGCGCACCAGCGCGGCACCGACGTGGCCGGCGCCGAAGAGCATCAGGTGGGCGCGCGGGGCCGATACGAGGTCGGCCAGCCAGCGGTGGCCGGTTTCGTCGTCGAACACATGCGTGCCGCGGGTGCGGTCGAAGGCGGGGACGGCGGCGCCGGCGATGTGTTTGCCGTTTGCGTCGAACAGGGCCCACGTCGGGGATGCCGCGGCCTGTGACGCTCCCGCAGGGTTGGCGGCTCGGCCGCCTACGCGTTCAACAGACGCCAGTGCATTCGCGACATGGTGCCCGGATGGCGTTGGCACCAGTCCGGCCTCGCGCAATGGCGCAACAAGGCGGGCACCGGTTGGACGCGTCGGCGGCGAAGCCGCCAACCCTACGCGCCAGGTATCCTCGTTGCGGCGCATATTGAGCAACACCATCTGCTCGCGGTCAACGACCTCGAACACCAGATGCGCCACCCCGCCACAACACTGTCCCAGGCTCGGTCCCAACGCGAAGCGCTCCAGCGTCGGCGCGGCTGCACCCTCGGCCAGCATCCCGCGCGCGATTTCGATCGCACGCAGCTCCAGGTGCCCGCCGCCGATCGTCCCCGCGAAACCGTCACGGGTAACGAGCATCTTCGCCCCGGCTCGCGCGGCACGGAGCCTTCGGCGATGGCGACCGTGACCAGCACGGCCGGCGCGTTCAGCGCGGCAGTGAGCCAGTCGTCCATCACGCGCGGTCGGAAACGGCGGCTTCGACGGCAGCGATGGCGTCCAGGATTTCCTCGCTCGTCGCCGGCGCGTTCAGGGGTGGGCTGATTCTGTGCCCGCCCACGCTCGACACCGCATCGCGGATGGCGAAGAACACCGAGAACGGCAGCAGCAGCGGCGGCTCGCCCACGGCTTTCGAGCGGTGGATGCTGTCCTCGACGTTGCGGTTCTCGAACAGGCGCACGCGGAAGTCCTGCGGGCAGTCCGACACGCCCGGGATTTTATACGTCGACGGTGCATGCGTCATGAGTTTACCGCCCGGGTTCCACCAGAGTTCCTCGGTGGTAAGCCAGCCCATTCCCTGGATGAAGGCGCCTTCGACCTGGCCGATGTCGATGGCCGGGTTGAGCGAGTTGCCCGCATCGTAGAGCGCATCGGCGCGTAGCAGCTTCCATTCGCCGGTCAGGGTGTCGACCACCACTTCGGCCACGGCCGCGCCGTAGGCGAAGTAGGAGAACGGCCGGCCGTTCATGGTCTTGGCGTCCCAGGACAGGTTCGGCGTGGCATAGAAGCCGTCCGACCACAGCTGCACGCGCGCCAGGTAGGCCTTTTGCACCAGTTGGGGGAACGGCACTTCCATGCCGTTGACGAACACCGTGTCGGCTGCGAAGCGCACCTCGCCCGGCTCGCCGCCATAGGTGGTGGCGGCAAAAGCGGCGAGGCGCTCCTTGATCTGGCGCGCCGCGTCCTGCGCCGCCTTGCCGTTCAAATCGGCACCGGTCGAGGCGGCGGTGGCCGAGGTATTCGCGACCTTGCTGGTATTCGTGGCGGTGGCGCGGACATGGTCCATGTCCACGCCCAGTTCGTGGGCGACGACCTGCATCACCTTCGTATTGATGCCCTGTCCCATCTCGGTGCCGCCATGGTTGACCATGATGGAACCGTCGACATACACGTGCACCAGCGCGCCCGCCTGGTTCAGGTGGGTGACGTTGAAGGCGATGCCGAATTTCACGGGCGTCAATGCCAGGCCTTTTTTCAGCACCGGGCTGGCGGCGTTGTAGGCATTGATCGCCTCGCGGCGCGCGCGGTATTCGCTGGACGTCTCGAGCTCGGCCACCAGTTCGTGGATGACATTATCGACCACGGCCTGGCCGTAAGGCGTGATGTTGCGATCGGTTTTGCCGTAGAAGTTGCGCTTGCGGATGTCGAGGGCGTCGACCTGCAGGTCGCGCGCGATGTCGTCGATCACGTATTCCATTGCGATCGCGCCCTGCGGGCCGCCGAAGCCGCGGAAGGCCGTGTTCGACTGGGTATTGGTCTTGCCGCAGGCGGCGCGGATCTCGACGTCCGACAGATAATAAGCGTTGTCGTAGTGGCAGACGGCGCGCGTGGCGACCGGGCCCGACAAGTCGGCCGAATAGCCGGCGCGCGAGACCATGTCCACCTTCGCCGCCAGGATGCGGCCGCTGTCGTCGTAGCCGACTTCGTATTCGTAATAGAAGCAGTGGCGCTTGCCGGTGACGAGCATGTCGTCGTCGCGGTCGGCACGCAGTTTGACGGGGCGCTTGAGTTTATGCGCCGAGATCGCGGCGGCCGCCGCCCACAGGGCCGACTGCGATTCCTTGCCGCCGAAGCCGCCACCCATGCGCCGGCATTCGACCACGACATGGTGCGAATGCAGGCCGAGCGCGTGCGCGACCACGTGCTGCATCTCGCTCGGGTGCTGGGTCGAGCACTGCACCAGCATGCCCTTGTCTTCGCCGGGAATCGCGTAGGCGATCTGCCCTTCCAGGTAGAACTGCTCCTGGCCGCCGACGAAGAGCTTGCCGCTCACTTTACGCGGGGCTTGTGCGAAGGCGGCTTCGGCGTCGCCGCGCGCCAGGCGCATCGGCGGCACCACATAGGATTTGGCGGCGTGGGCTTCCTGGGGCGTGAGGATGGCCGGCAGCTCCTCAAAGTCGATCTGCGCCAGGCGCGCCGCGCGGCGGGCGTTGTCGTGGGTGTCGGCGACAACGATGAAGACCGGCTGGCCGACGTATTCGACCTTGCCATCGGCCAGGATCGGGTCGTCATGAATGATCGGGCCGCAATCGTTGGTGCCCGGGATGTCCTTCACCGTCAACACGGCGACCACGCCGCGCGCGGCCCGCACCTTGTCGAGGTTGATCGCGAGGATGTTGGCGTGGGCCTTGCTGGACAGGCCGAGCGCCGCGTGCAGCGTGCCCGCGGTCTCGAGAATGTCGTCGGTGTAGGTGGCCTGGCCGAGGACGTGCAAGACCGCGGATTCGTGCGGCCGCGAGCGGCCGACCGCGCTCCACGCCGCCGCTTTCAATGCTGGTGCGCCTGCGTCGTTCATGGTGATCTCCTTACGCGGCGGTTGCCGAAACTGCGAATGCGTTGACTGCGCCCGGCGGCAGCGGATTGTCGAGACGGGTTTCAAACCAGAAGCGCTTGAGCAGGTTCTGGGCCGTCTTCATGCGGTAATTGCTGGACGCACGCATGTCCGACAGCGGCGCATAATCCTGCGCCAGCGCGGCCATGGCTTCCTCCATTGCGGCTTCGTCCCAGGCACGTCCACGCACCACGGCTTCGGCAGCGGCGGCGCGCTTGGGCGTGGCCGCCATGCCGCCGTAGGCGATGCGTGCGTCCTTGACGATATCGCCGTCGAAGGCAAGTGCAAAGGCCGCGCACACGGCCGAGATGTCCTGGTCGAAGCGTTTCGCCAGCTTGTAGGTGCGGAACCGGACATTCGCACGCGGCAGCGGCACGCGCAGGCCAGCCACGAATTCATCCGCCCGCAGGTCCTTCTGCTGGTAGCCGAGGTAAAATCTTCCAGCGCCAGCGCGCGCTCGCCGCCAGGCCCGCGCAGCACCAGGCGCGCACCAGTGGCGATCAGCCAGGGCATCGAGTCGCCGATGGGCGAGCCGTTGGCGACATTGCCCCCCAGGGTGCCGGCATTGCGGATCGGCAGCGAGGCGAAGCGCTGCCAGAGTTCCTTCAGTTCGTCCGGATAGTGGCGGCCGAGTGCCGCGTAGGCATCCTGCAGCGTGACGCCGGCGCCGATTTCCAGCATGGCATCAAGCTCGCGCACGGATTTCAGTTCGCTCACATGGCCGAGGTAGATGATGTCGTTCAGCTCGCGCATCTGCTTGGTGACCCACAGGCCGACATCGGTCGAGCCGGCAAGGAGCAATGCCTGCGGATGGGCGGCGCGCAGCGCCACCAGTTCGTCCAGCGTGCGCGGCGAGTAAAAGCTGCGGCCCTCAAAGACATACGTCGCGCCGGCGTCGCGCTGCAGGGCGCGCAGCTGCCCGGCCACAAGCCCACGGTCGAATTGCGCGCGCGGCAGTTCGACCATCCGGCCTGCCGCCTCGATGATCGGCCGGTAGCCGGTACAGCGGCACAGGTTGCCCGACAGCGCATCGTCGATCTGGCAACGGCTCGGTGCCTGCCCTTCCGCCTTCAGGTACATGCCCCACAGCGACATCGCAAAGCCCGGCGTGCAGAAGCCGCACTGCGAGCCGTGGCATTCGACCAGGGCCTGCTGGACCGGATGCAGGCGCCCGTCCGGCAACTGCAGGTCTTCGACGGTGAACAGCGCCTTGCCGTCGAGCGTGGGCGTGAACTGGATGCAGGAATTGACCGCTTTCAGTTCGAGTTCGCCGTTCTCGAGCGAACCGACCACCACCGTGCAGGCGCCGCAATCGCCTTCGGCGCAGCCTTCCTTCGTACCGGTGCAGCGCAGGTCCTCCCGCAGGTGCTGCAGGATGGTTTGCGTGGGTGCCACGTCGGTCACTTCGTGGACGGCGTTGCGGAAATAAAAACGAATCGGTTCAGCCATGCTTGTCTCGGATTGGTCCAGCATGAAGAGTACCCGATCGGAGCCCGCTCCTACTATGGCATTAATCAGATATCGCTTATCAGAACATTCATATATCAGCCACGGTAGGGATGGGTGGCCTGCCAGTGGCGCGCGATGTCGATGCGGCGCGTGACCCAGACGGCGTCGTGCTGCAACACATAGTCGAGGAAGCGGGCCAGCGAAGCGGCGCGCGCCGGACGGCCGGCGAGGCGGCAATGCAGGCCGATGGACAGCATTTTAGGCCGATCCAGGCCATTCGGATCGCCTTCCGCGTACAGGACGTCGAAAGCGTCCTTCAGGTAGTCGAAAAATTGCGTGCCCGAGTTGAAGCCTTGCATCGCTGCGAAGCGCATGTCATTGGTGTCGAGCGTGTAGGGCACCACCAGGTGGGGCCGCTCCGCCCGCACGCCGTCGGCGTTTTGGTATGCCACGTTCTGCCAGAACGGCAGGTCGTCGCCGTAATGGTCGGCATCGTAGGCGAAGCCGCCGTGCTCGACCACGAGGCGGCGTGTGTTCGGCGAATCGCGACCGGTGTACCAGCCGAGCGGCGCCTCGCCGGTCAGCTCGCGCATGATCGCCACCGCCTCGGCCATGTGGGCGCGTTCAAGCGCTTCGTCGACGTTCTGGTACGAGATCCAGCGCAGGCCGTGGCAGGCGATCTCGTGGCCGAGCTCGCGAAAGGCGGCCACCGCATCGGGATTGCGCTGCAAGGCCATGGCGACGCCGAAGACGGTCAGCGGCAACTCCCGCTCCTCGAACAGGCGCAGCAGGCGCCACAGGCCGGCGCGCGAGCCGTATTCGTAGAGCGACTCCATGCTCATGTGGCGCATCGGAAAAGCCTGGGCCCCTATGATTTCGGATAAAAATGTCTCCGAAGCCGGATCGCCGTGCAGGACAGAATTTTCCGCGCCCTCTTCGTAGTTCAGCACGAACTGCAGGGCGATGCGCGCGCCCCCAGGCCAGCGCGCGTGGGGAGGATTGCGGCCGTAGCCGACCAGGTCGCGTGGGTAGTCAGGGTTCATGATTCGGCAAGCCGTGACGGCCGCGGGATGATGGGTATATGGAGGATCATATATTGTCGGATCGTCATCGGTATATGATCCCGCCAATAGCGTCGTTCACCACCAACATATAGGAGAAGCGATGGGCAAACTCAGCACCCACGTGCTCGACACCGCGCACGGGCGCCCGGCATCCGGCGTGGCGATTGCGCTGTATGCCGTCACGGAGACGGGCCGCAGCCTGCTGACCGAGGCGCGCACGAATGCCGACGGCCGCTGCGATGCGCCGCTGCTCGAGGGCGAGACCCTGCGCGCCGGCCGCTACGAACTCGTGTTCGGCGCGGGCGACTATTTCGCCGCCCAGGGCGTCGCCCTGCCCGAGCCACGCTTCGTCGACCGCGTGACGATCGCCTTCGGCGTGGCCGACCCGGCGCAGAATTACCACGTGCCGCTGGTGGTCACGCCCTGGTCGTATTCCACTTACCGGGGCAGCTAGTGTCTCACTGACAGAGGGTACGGAAGCGGTAGCAGAATGCTTGCCGCATCCGTAGGGTGGACGGGGGACCCGTCCACCCTACCGGTAGCCTTGCCGGGCAACCCCGACGCTCGGCCTTGCCGGGCAACCCCGACGCTCGGCCTTGCCGAGCAACCCCGACGCTCGGCCTTGCCGAGCAACCCCGACGCTCGGCCTTGCCGAGCGCACCCCCCGCGCGAAACTTGTTATCCTGTGCCTACACGACAGGAGCGCCAATGTCCTTGCATATCGTTCATTTCATCGGACCCATCAACGCCAGTTCCGCTTGCAGCGTGCGCAACATGTGCCTGCAAGCCCTGCAAAGCGGTGCCAGCGAAATCGAGCTGCACATGTCTTCCGAGGGCGGCAACATGACAGCCGGCTTTGCGCTCTACTTCTTCCTGAAATCGCTCCCCATTCCGCTGTCCACTTTCAATATCGGCAGCGTCGAATCCGTGGGCGTCGTCATTTTCCTTGCCGGCGAGCGCCGCTATGCCTGCCCCGGCTCGCGCTTCCTGATCCACCCGCTGCACTGGGGCTTCGGCAACCTGGTGGCGGCCGACCATTCGCGCGTGTCGGAATGGCGCGAATGCCTGGACTTCGATGCCGAGCGCTACGCCAGCATCTTCGACGAGGCCACCCGCGGCGCGCCGGAAGCGTGCGACATCCGCCCCCACCTGTTCGGCAATGCCCGTATTTATACCGCCGAACAGGCGGTGCGGGCCGGCCTCGTGCACGAGGCAACCCAGGCGCGCCTGCCGCCGATGGGCTCGACCACGCACTGGTGGAACTGATCTCTTACCAATACGAAATCGAAACTTGTAGAGAAAACATCGGTTACTGATTCTACTGTTTCAGCCACACAACAGAGCACCGCCTCCTGGCCTTATTTGCCTGGAATCGGTGCTCTTTTGCTTGTCAGCACTTTTGCCTCATGGATACAATCATTTCCGTCAATTCACGCTTCCGAGCGATCTGACGTACCACAACAAGAACTAAATCTTATAAACGCAGCATCTGTTACAGGTTGTCTTATGAATAAGCAGATTATCGTCGTCGCGCTGGCCCTGCCGCTGGCACTCTCGTCGGCCTTCGCCCAGGAATTGACGGCACCGACTGTCAAGATCAGTGGCTTCGGCACCGGCGCCCTGACCTTCAGCAATACCGACCAGGCCGAATTTGGCCGCGCCAATCAGGCTTCCGGCGCCAAGAGGAATTCCCCAAGCACTGGCGTCGACTCGAACCTCGGCTTGCAGGCTGACATCGGCGTCAATAGCTGGCTGTCCTTTACCGGCCAGGGCCTCGTGCGCCGCGACGCGGAGGACGACTTCGGTGCCGAACTGTCGTTGGGCTTCGCAAAAGTCCGTGTCAATGATCACTTCAGCTTCCGCATTGGTCGTACCGCCATGCCGACGTTCATGATTTCGGACTTCCGCAACGTAGGTTACGCCAACAACTTCCTGCGCGCCCCCGTCGAGATGTATTCGCAAGTACCGTATAGCGCCCTGGACGGCATCGATGCGACTTACCAGCAGAGCTTCGGCGACACCACCATTACCGGTAACGTGGGCTTCGGCCGTAGTCAGGCGAAGATCGTCGGTGGCGTGACTGCCGAGGCAAACCATACGACGAGCGTCAACCTGACGGCCGAACATGGTCCGTTCACGGCCCGCTTCAGCCGCGTCGACGCCAAGATTACCATCACGGGTTCGAGCAACTTGAGTAACCTGCTGAACAACCTGCGCGCTGCCGGTACCGGCTACCGGATGCCACAACTGAACACGCTGGCTGATCAACTTACCCCGATCGACAAGGATGGCTCGTTCACCTCGGTGGGCTTGACCATGGACTGGAACAACATTGTCGCCCAGAGTGAATTTGCCAAGCGCAAGAACAACAGCTATGTCACCTCGACCACCTCGTGGTACGTGATGGGCGGCTACCGTTTCGGCAAGGTCCTGCCGTACTTCATCCAGAGCAAGCTGAAGATCGACGACTTCCCGACCAACGTCGTGCCAGCGGCCTGCCCGGCCGGCTACCCGGCCGCCTGTACCCCGACCATGGCAACGCTGCGCGGCTACGTCGCCGGCTTGCCGTACTACGGCACCGGCCAGGGCGAACAGAGCACCACTTCGCTCGGCATGCGCTGGGACTTCCATAACTCGATGGCGCTGAAAGCCCAGATCGACCGCGTCAAGCCGGCCGTCGGCAACGGCCTGCTGATCAACGCCGCGCCTGGTTTCCAGCGCGACATCACCGTCGGCGCAGTCGCCCTCGACTTCGTTTTCTAAGGAGCACGCCATGAAAAACGCAATGACCATGGCTGTTGCAGCCCTCGCCCTGTCCGCCTCGATCCCGGCATTCGCCGAAGTCGTGGTGGTGGTGAACCCGAAGGCCGCCGAAGCCTCGATGTCGAAGGACCAGGTTGCCCAGTTCTTCCTCGGCAAGTCGAGCAGCATGACCCCGATCGACCAGCCTGAAGACGCCGCCATCCGTGGCGAGTTCTACAAGAAGGTGACCGACAAGGATGCGTCGCAAGCGAAGGCCCTGTGGTCGAAGCTGGTGTTCACCGGCAAGGCCACGATGCCCGCGCAAGTGGCCAACAGCGCCGCCGTGAAGGCTGCCGTTGCCGGCAATCCGAAGGCAATCGGCTATATGGAGAAAAGCGCTGTCGATTCCACCGTCAAGGTTGTCTTCACCGCGCCGTAAACAAGACTGGAAGCCCGCTTCCTGAACGCCGCCCTGGCCGCTCCATGAGCCGCCAGGGCTTAGTACGTAGGAAAGCGGGCATTGTCAGTTGTGTATTGTTAGTAGCGAGACGAGAGAGACGAGAAATATGAGCATCAAGCGCAGAATCTGGGCACTACCGGTCATTTCGACCCTGATTTTCGGCCTCGGCGTAGGCGTGTCCGCGATGATCGCGAACGACGCGCTGGAGTCGATCAATTCCACCGAGCGTACCGACTACCCGGTGCTTGACGCATCCAAGGCTCTCACGCTCGAGATCGGCGACATCACCGACGGTCTGCGCGACGCCGTGTCCGAAGGCGACAAGGCGCGCATCGAGCAAGTCGGCGAGCAGGCCAACAAGGTCCGCACCCACCTGCAGCAGTTCGGCCAGATCGACGGCCAGCGCGAAAACGGCGCACGCCTGCTGAAGGAATTCAACGAATACTATGCGCCGGCGCTGTCGGCCGCGCGCATCATGCTCGAACTCGAGCAAGGCGACCCGCAAGCCGTGGTGCCGAAAATGCAAAGCACGCTGGCGGCCCTGAACGCCGACCTGGAAAAGACCCAGGCCAAGGCCAAGGAACAGTTCAAGGCCGGCATCGTCAGCAGCGCCAACAACGTCAGCCGCGTGCTCTGGACCATGATCTTCACCGCCATCGTGGTGGTGGCGGCGCTGGCACTGGTGTCGTGGTTCGTCGTGCGCGCCATCTGGCACCAGCTGGGCGGCGAGCCGGAATATGCCCGCGAAATCGCCCGTGCCGTGGCCGCCGGCGACCTGGCGATGGATATCCGTACCGAACCGAGCGATACCGCCAGCCTGCTGGTGGCGCTGAAGGACATGCGCGCCCGCCTGGCGACGATGGTTGCCGAAATCAAGGGCTCGGCCGAGACCATCGCCGTTGCCAGCGCCGAGATCGCCAGCGGCAATGCCGACCTGACCGGCCGCACCGAATCGCAGGCCGCGAGCCTGGAACGCACCGCCCGTGCGATGGACGAGCTGACCGGCGCCGTGCGCCAGAACGCCGCCAACGCCAACGAAGCGAACAAGCTCGTGGTGAGCGCGACCGACATTGCCACCCGCGGTGGCCAGGTCGTGGGTGGCGTCGTCAGCACCATGGGCGACATCAACACCTCGGCCAAGAAGATCGTCGAGATCATCTCGGTCATCGATGGCATCGCCTTCCAGACCAACATCCTGGCGCTGAACGCGGCGGTCGAAGCGGCCCGTGCCGGCGAACAGGGCCGTGGTTTCGCGGTCGTGGCCGGCGAAGTGCGCAACCTGGCCCAGCGCAGCGCCGCGGCGGCCAAGGAAATCAAGGAACTGATCGGCGACTCGGTCTCGAAGGTCAATGCCGGCAGCGCGCTGGTCGACCAGGCCGGCGTGACCATGGGCCAGATCGTCGACTCGGTCAAGAAGGTGCACGACATCATGGCCGAGATCTCGGCAGCCGGCCAGCGCCAGAGCGAAGGCATCGAGGACATCGGCCGTGCCATCGACAGCATGGACGAGATGACCCAGCAGAACTCGGCCCTGGTCGAGGAAGCCTCGGCCGCCGCCGAATCGCTGACCGAGCAGACCGGCCAGCTGACCGGCGCCCTGTCGGTGTTCAAGCTGGCCGAACACGGCGGCGCCCCGGCTGTCGCGACGCGCCCGGCTCCGCTGGCACTGCGCTGATCGAAGGACAGCTCCTGGAAAACAGCGCCTGCGGGCGCTGTTTTTTTTGCCCCATGGCCGGCGCGCCGCACCATCAAGGCAAGCCGGCTCATCCATTATTCTTTTTGCATCATCGATATCGCGATGTCCACACTCGTTGATGCGTCGCTAACATCTGCTGGCGAAACGCCAACAGAATCCTGTCCCTGAGGCGTCTTGCATATTCGTCTCCGTGGTGTGTACGCATCTTGCGCTACCTAAATGCTTTACAAAAGGAATGCCTGTAGGCATCATCCAAAGAGTCCGGCGTCCGGTTATTCCCAGGCGCCGCCTTCAGTCGCTCCTCTACTTTTACGGTTCTTATGGCAGCAGTCCTCCCGAACACGACCTCAAGCACACCGATGTCGGGTTTGGCGCGTGCGCTGGTGCAGGTCGGCCGTTTGAGCGCGGCGCAAGCCGATGCTTGCCAAAAGAAAGCCGTCGCCGACCGCAGCAGCTTCATCGACGCACTCCTCGCCAGCGGCGGCATCGATGCCCAGTCGCTCGCCGTGTTCTGCGCCGAGACCTTCGGCTATCCGCTGCTCGACCTGTCGAACTTCAACCTGGCTTCGCTGCCGGCCAGCGCGATCGACATCAAGCTGATGGCGACGCAACGCGTGATCGCCCTGGCCAAGCGCGGCAACCGACTCTCGGTCGCGATCTCCGATCCGACCAATACCCAGGGCCTGGACCAGATCAAGTTCCAGAGCGAAGCGGCAGTGGAGCCGGTGATCGTGGCCCACGACGCCCTGCTGGCGCTCCTGTCGAGCCTGACCAAGTCCGCCGACGAGAGTCTGGGCGACCTGGCCGGCGACGACAACGACATCGAATTCGCCGAGGAAGAGCAAAGCGCGGTACCGGTGGAGTCCACCAACGATGTCGAAGACGCGCCGATCGTGCGCTTCCTCAACAAAATCCTGCTGGACGCGGTGCAGCTGGGCGCTTCCGACATCCATTTCGAGCCTTTCGAGAAGTTCTACCGCATCCGCTTGCGGGTCGACGGCGTGCTGCGCGACCATGCGATGCCGCCGCTGTCGATCCGCGACAAGCTGGTCTCGCGCATCAAGGTGCTGGCCAAGCTCGACATCTCGGAAAAGCGCGTGCCGCAGGACGGGCGCATGCGCCTGATCCTCTCAGCCACGCGCACCATCGACTTTCGCGTCAGCACCCTGCCCACGCTGTTCGGCGAAAAGACGGTCATGCGTATCCTCGACGCGACCCAGGCCCAGATGGGCATCGACGCGCTCGGCTACGACCCCGACCAGAAGGCCCTGCTGCTCGACGCGATCTCGCGCCCTTACGGCATGGTGCTGGTGACCGGGCCGACCGGCTCGGGCAAGACCGTCTCGCTGTACAGCTGCCTGAACGTGCTGAACAAGCCGGGCATCAATATCTCGACCGCGGAAGACCCGGCCGAGATCAACCTGCCCGGCGTGAACCAGGTCAACGTCAACGACAAGGCCGGCCTCACCTTCCCGGTGGCGCTGAAGTCCTTCCTGCGCCAGGATCCCGACATCATCATGGTCGGCGAGATCCGCGACCTGGAAACGGCCGACATCGCGATCAAGGCCGCGCAGACCGGCCACATGGTGTTCTCCACCCTGCACACGAACGATGCGCCCTCGACCCTGACGCGCCTGATGAACATGGGCGTGGCCCCCTTCAACATCGCTTCCTCGGTGATCCTGATCACCGCGCAGCGCCTGGCACGGCGCCTGTGCACCTGCAAGCAGCCGGTCGAGATGGAACCCGAAGCGCTGCTGGCCGCCGGCTACCGCGAGAGCGACCTGGAAGGCGACTGGAAGCCCTACGGCCCGGTGGGCTGCGAACGCTGCCTCGGCTCCGGCTACAAGGGCCGCGTCGGCATCTACCAGATCATGCCGATCAGCGAGGCAATCGAGGCGCTGATCCTCGCGAACGGCAACTCGATGCAGATCGCCGAGCAGGCCGAGAAGGACGGCGTCAACTCGCTGCGCCGCTCGGGCCTGATGAAGGTGAAACAGGGGCTGACGAGTATCGAGGAAGTATTTGGCTGTACCAACGAGTAGTGACTAGATAAGCGACTGACAGGATTACTATGGCAACATCCCTCACCACCCGCGCCCGCGGCGGTGCCCAAGTCAAGGAAGCGGTCTACGCCTGGGAAGGCAAGGACAAGTCCGGCAAGACCGTCCGTGGCGAACTGCGTGCCGGCGGCGAGGCGATCGTCAACGTGACCCTGCGCCGCCAGGGCATCATGGTCACCAAGGTCAAGAAGAAGATCTACCGCTCCGGCAAGAAGATCACCGACAAGGACCTGACCATGTTCACGCGCCAGCTGGCAACGATGATGAAAGCCGGCGTGCCGCTGCTGCAGGCTTTCGATATCGTCGGCAAGGGCCACGCGAATCCGTCGATGTCCAAGCTCCTGCTCGACATCCGCGGCGATATCGAGACCGGTACCAGCCTGAACAACGCTTTCCGCAAGTACCCGCGCTATTTCGACCCGCTGTTCTGCAACCTGGTCGGCGCCGGCGAACAGGCCGGTATCCTGGAAGACCTGCTGCACCGCCTGGCGATCTACAAGGAAAAGACGCTGGCGCTGAAGGCCAAGATCAAGTCGGCCATGACCTACCCGATCGCCATTCTCGCCGTCGCCTTCATCGTCGTGGCCGTGATCATGATCTGGGTGGTGCCGGCCTTCAAATCGGTGTTCACCAGTTTCGGCGCCGACCTCCCGGGGCCGACCCTGATCGTGATGGGCATGTCGGAATTTTTCGTCGAATGGGCCTGGCTGATCTTCCCCGGCATTGCCGCCGCCATCTACTTCTTCTTCCAGTCCTGGCGCCGCTCGCTCAAGATGCAGCAGACCATGGACCGCCTGCTGCTGCGCGTGCCGGTCTTCGGCGACGTGATCCGCAAGGCCACCATTGCCCGCTGGACCCGTACGCTGGCGACCATGTTCGCCGCCGGCGTGCCGCTGGTCGAGGCGCTCGATTCGGTGGGCGGGGCCTCCGGCAATGCCGTCTACCTCGACGCCACCCGCCGCATCCAGACCGAAGTGTCGACCGGTACCAGCCTGACCGTGGCCATGCAGAACTCGAACGTCTTCCCCAGCATGGTGACCCAGATGGTGGCGATCGGCGAGGAATCCGGCGCGCTCGACAGCATGCTGGGCAAGGTCGCCGACTTCTTCGAAGACGAGGTCGACGAAGCCGTCGCCGCCCTCTCCTCGCTGATGGAACCGATGATCATGGTCATCCTGGGCGTGCTGATCGGCGGCCTGGTGGTGGCGATGTACCTGCCGATCTTCAAGCTCGGTTCGGTGGTCTAAACAACACTTGTAGGTTCTCAGAATACTTCGCAGCGTCTCAGAAAACTTCGCAGCGAATTCGCAGCGTTCTCACGTAGTTCGCAGTAGCTCTACCTCTATCTGACGTAAAGCTACTGCTGGCCTTCCCTCATCGTCACGGACACTTCCGTTAGGCGCATTTTAGATTTTCAAACTGTACCGGGCTGATGTAGCCGATAGTGGAATGACGCCGGCGTGGATTGTAGAACCTTTCGATATAGTCGAACACGTCAGCGCGTAAATCATCTCGGGTCCGGTAGTGCTTTTTGCTCAGGCGCTCGGTCTTGAGCGTCGAGAAGAAGCTTTCCATTGCAGCGTTGTCCCAGCAGTTGCCACGACGGCTCATGCTGCAAACGATGCCGTGAGACTCGAGCAAGCGCTGAAAGTCTTCGCTGGTGTATTGGGAGCCTTGGTCGGAATGATGCAGCACTGCCCGAGGACGGCCACGACGGAAAACAGCCATCAGCAGGGCATCCATTACCAGCTGTGCCGTCATTGTCGGTTGCATCGACCAGCCCACTACACGCCGCGAGTACAGGTCGAGGACAACAGCGACAAACAGCCAGCCTTCGCCAGTCCATACATAGGTAAAGTCAGCTGCCCATTTCTGGTTCGGGCCTGTCGCTTCAAACTGCCGGTCCAGCAAGTTGGGCGCAATGGCGTGGATCGGCGCGTCAAGCTGGCCTGGTGCACGGCGACGCTTATGCCGAGCCTTGATGCCAGCTGCTTTCATCAGCCGTGCTACGCGATTCTCGCTGCAAGCGAAGCCAGCATCGATAAGGTCTCGCACTACGCGCGGCGAACCATATGTGCCATCGCTGGCTTCGTAGCTATGCTTGATGGCCTTGAGCAGCTGCGCATTCTCGCGTTCGTGCGCACTCACTGGCCGGCCGAACCAGTCGTAAAAGCCGCTGCTCGATACGCCGAGTAGACGACACATCGTCCGCGTCGGCCAGATGGTTCGATATTTGGCGATGAAGCCGTACTTCACTTGAGGTCGGCTGCGAAGTAGCCGAGCGCCTTTTTTAAGATGTCGCGCTCCGTCTTGACCTTGGCCAGCTCGCGCCGCATGCGCTCATATTCCTGGCTTGAGACCTTCTCGCTCCCGCCTGTGACCTCTGCATCCACGTTGGCGTCTCTGCACCACCGTCCCAGCAGGTTCGCGCCAATGCCCAGGTCTCGCGCAATTGCCGCCTTGCTCGCACCAGGCTGGCCTACCAGCTTGACTGCCTCTCGCTTGAACTCTTCTGAAAACAACCGTCTTTCACGTGCCATGTAATACCTCCGATAGGGACATCATACCTATCGAAAGTGTCCGAGCTGGTGGGGGAAGGCCATGCCTCATACTGCAGTCGGCGCAGCCAAGCTGGACGTGCTCATGATTATAGGCTCGATCGGCATACAGCTTACCTGAACGTTTGCGCGCTCGACCTGGCAGTCCTTTAACGCCCGGGAACGCCTCGACAAACGGTAATGTAGCCCTGAGTCGTGCACTTACGCATCTAAGATCCTCGCAACGAGACAGCCGCGAAAGCTTCGTCCTTCTACGCCTGCTTCCTAATGCTTGCTGACGTCCATACTTGATCCGCGATCAACTGCCTTTAGATCTTCTAGCAGTCATGCAAGGATGACTGACTGTCGCTAGCGCAAGGGTCTTCCTCATTAGACTAATGGAAGTTCCGTTACACTAAGGAACTTAAAAGACTGGGGGGAACATGTACGTTCGTCGGATTACAGCCTGCAATTTCCGAGCATTCGGGACAGAGAAAGATGGAAAATACCTTAACCTGATTCTCAACCAAGGCCTGAACGTCCTCGTTGGCGAGAATGATGCCGGTAAAAGCAGTATCGTGGATGCCCTTCGATACGCCCTGTCCACAACTAGCAACGATTACCTGCGCATCGACGACCTAGACTTTCACGTATTCAAGGACGCTCGCGCCGAAGAGCTAAGCATCGAGGTTGAGTTTGGCGGTCTGTCCAAGGACCAGAAAGCTGCGCTACTCGATTGGCTCACCATTGAGCGCGATAAAGAGCCATATCTCGTCATCCACCTTCGCGCTCGTAGACGAACCGATACGACGGAGAGCCGCAGCCTGCAGCCGATAGTGCGTACTAATTCAGGTGCCGGCGGCCACGGCCCGGAAATCGGAGCAGCAGCCCGAGACCTAATTCGCGCCACTTATCTCAAGCCATTGAGAGATGCTGTATCCGAGCTTCGCCCCAAGAAGGGCTCGAGGCTTTCCCAAGTGCTCCGGGCTCAAAAGGCCATGAAAAACCATGGGATCAACAAATTTGATCCTAAGAACCCCGACGTGATTCCTAACACCCTCGTCGAGGTCATGGCACAAGCTCAGCACCGTATCAGTGGGTTCCCGATCATCAAGGATGTCAGGGATAAGCTCAACAAGAGCTATCTCAATGAGTTGAGCTTTGAAGATGCACCTCTGCTGTCTGACATCCAGATGGCCTCCGAGCCCTCTCTCGTGCAATTGCTGGAAAAGATGGAGCTCACCCTAGATGCCCCCTCACCTGTTGGCAATGCGGAGGCCTGCGAGCGGGGTCTGGGCTACAACAACGTACTGTTCATGGCCACCGAGCTGCTCTTGCTCGGCACGGGCATGGAACTCGCGCTCCTTCTTATTGAAGAGCCGGAAGCCCATCTCCATCCTCAACTTCAAGCTCGTGTGCTGGAAATGCTCTCTTCGAGAGCCGCCAAAGACGGTATCCAAATCGTCCTGAGCACGCACAGCCCGAATATCGCGGCTAGCGCTCCGGTGGAGAACGTCATTCTCGTCTGCAAAGGCAAAACTTTTCCTTTGCGCAAGAATGAAACAAAGCTTGATGACAGCGACTATAAGTACCTGTCCAGGTTCCTGGACGTGACTAAAGCCAATCTGTTTTTCGCGCGAGGTGTGCTGATCGTCGAAGGACCTGCAGAAGAGCTTTTGCTGCCGGCTCTTGCCGAGGCCTGCGGTCGCTCTTTCACGGCCAACGGTATTTCCGTCGTGAATGTCGGATCAGTGGGGTTGTTTCGATATGCCCGAATCTTTCAGAGCCTCACAGGTGCACATGTTCCGATTCCAGTGGCTTGCGTCACCGACCGGGACATTGTTCCAGATGGCGTAGCCTACGTCCAAGGACGATTGGACAAGGAGAAAGCCGGTGTCGCCTTGCCGAAGGGACGAAAGAAGCACAGCAATCGGAAGGAAGCAGACTTCTCACGTGAAGAGGCTGCAGCTCACGTCAAAGCGCGCGTGGATCGAGCAGCAGGCGGGAACACGAAAGTGTTCGTTTCCGACAAGTGGACGTTGGAATATGACCTTTTGACCTCTGGCTGCAGAGATGCGATGTTCACCGGAATCCAACTCGCTGATGCCGAAAATTCGGACGGAATACTAACAGCCGAAGTACGCGCCAAAACCATGAAAGAGGCAAAGGAGTTTCTCGAAGAACAAGATGAAGCTCTAGGCGCAAACGAAGCAATAGCCATCGACGCGTACGAGCTGCTCGCAGATGGATTGTCGAAAGCAATCTCAGCACAATATGCGGCCGAACTTCTCAGGAATGGGCATTGTGGCAAGGGTGAAGAGCTCTTCAACAAGCTTCCGCCTTATTTAGCGAATACCTTCAATCATCTTATGCCACACTTGGAGCCGCTCTGATGCCAGTGCAGTTAAATGTTGAGGACCTAAAGCAGTTAGGCAAATGGTTTCCCCAGCTGTCATTTGATCGCGATGACCAAATCAGGGCTTTGCTTCACATGGAGTCGGCAGATTTTCAGGCGGTTCCTGGGAGTGGAAAAACAACGCTGCTCGGGGCAAAACTCGCCTTATTATCGCGAAAGTGGCCTTACGCGAATCGCGGAATCTGTATTCTCAGTCACACTAACGTGGCTAAGCAGGAAATCGAACAACGGCTTCTGAGCCTTCCTGGCGGCGAGGCACTTCTGGCCTACCCACATTACATCGGAACCATCCAGACCTTCATCAACAAATACTTGGCAATCCCTTGGCTTAGAGCGAGGGGAGTCGAGCTAAAAGAGATTGATGACGATGCGTACGGAGATAGATTTTTAAGCTTGGCAAAGAAGGACGTAGATGTTAAAGGGTGGCTTTTCCCACAAAAATTTCAGTGGGAGCGTTCGAGCGCGATTCGAGGAATTCGATTCAGTGGCCCCGAACTGACGTTGACCACAAGCGCACGGACAGCACTTCCTGCGAATGGCAAAACCATCGATGCCCTCAAGCGGATTAAAAACCGCCTTACCAAGGATGGTTGGCTCTGTTATGACGACATGTTTGCGTTCGCAGAAAGGGCGCTGAAGTATGCTCCGACCCTAGACGACACTATTGCCCATCGCTTCCCGCTGGTCTTTATGGATGAAATGCAGGACACCAGTGACCTACAACTGGACGTGCTCAGCAACGCATTCCTAGGAGACGCCATCATTCAGCGCTTTGGGGACATCAACCAAGCGATCCTGATCCGAGGAGCCGGGACCCATGCGCACGCTTTCCCAAAACCGGGGTTCTTTGAGGTTTCGTCCAGCCTGCGCTTCGGTCCCCTAATTGCGGATGTAGCCAATCGCTTGAAGCTTGTGGGCGGACACATAGAAGGCAGTGGCGGTAGAGCAGTTGCGCAGCCTGCACTGATCCTGTATTCGGACGCAACGATACAGAGCGTGGTTCAACGGTTTGGCACATGGGCCGCCGAAAACTTCGCTCCCAACGAGCTAGCTTCACGGCCGATCAAGGCAGTCTGTGGCGTCAAGCGCGAAGGCAATGCGCAACAGCCTGTCGGGAGGCACATCAAGGACTATGTGCCGGACTTTGTCATTGACGCGAGCCGCCCTGCGGGCGCTCGATCAACGATCTGCAGGCTCGTCCGTGAGGCAGGCACAGTCGAGTACACCGCTGGGGATGTAACGAAGCGTACCGGCAGCGCGCGACTTGCCGTGTTGAAGCTATTGAGACACTGCGGGCGCCCCGATCTTCGCGATTTGGTTGGTTGGTCCCAGTTGCGGAGGGACCTCCATCAAGACTCGCAAGCCCTGCAGGCCGTGAACCGCGTCGTGCTCGACATCGTCGAAGGCCAGTACGCCACCGAAACGCAGGAGCTTTGGGATACCTCGCTAGAACGACTGTTGACGGGACTCGAGCCCCTTATCGAGTTGGATGCGCAGGTGCCAAACGTCGCTGAGACGGAGTTTGAAGCCGACGATAGGGCCCCACTTGCTGTACGGCCTGGCGGGGCTAACACCCTGCGCATTGATGCCTACGGCAAGTCTTTTGACCTTCATCTGTCGACGATTGCAGGCGTCAAGGGCGAAACGCATCTAGCGACGCTGGTGCTCGAGTCATGTGTCAACAAGCGCTACGACCTCAGTGAACTAATCCCCTACCTTCTAGGACAAGAGGCTGCAAATATGGTGACTGACCCGGTACGTAAGGCACAACTCCACAACATCTTTGTTGCGGTGACGAGAGCGACCGGCATGGTAGCCATAGCGATCCACGCTGACCGGGCACCTGAAGCATCACTACCGCTGATGCAAGCCGCAGGATGGGTTATTTGGGACTGGACCAAGTGATCCGTAAATATGGTTTGGTAGGCTGACGCTGGCCGCTGTCCAAGGATCGATACAACGCTATCCAAGTATCCTGCCTTCGGTGATCGCATGGGCAAAAACCACACGAGTAGGTCTCTCAAACGCGCAGCTCACTGTAGCCGTATCCTCCCACACCTGGACCGGCCGCGGTGGTCAGCCGAGGTAGATCGCCGAAGCGCTGGCAAGCGGCAAGCGGCAAGCGGCAAGCGGCAAGAATCTTGGCGACTTCCGCATGAAGAAGCAATGGTGTATATCAGCTCGTACCGCTGACTTAGGTCTGCTATCGGCTGCGCATGCAATTGTTCGACACGGCACACTCATAAAATCGTTGTGCAGACGGTTCGTAGTTAAGTGTCGTCTCTAATGGAAGGATTAGACATCGCTCTCCCCTTTCGATTTTGCCCGTCCAAAATGGTGATTAGGCGTATAGACGAACTGGTGTCCAACGTCCAAGGCATGGACCACTGCATATAGATTTTTAACGAAAGAAGAGCAGCGTGCGATAGCGACATACAGTTGGAATAGTGAGGGCATTTCGCCGATGGCTGTATGTATATCTACCAACTCCTGTTTCTTTGATTTCTCCGAGTGAAAGAACTCAGAGTTAAACCAGAGATCGATCATTCTTCTGTTTGAAACTGGATGACCTAGATTAGCGGATACCTGCGTGGCCTTCATTGCCTCTTTGTATTGGCCGGCCAACCAATCCATGTATCCGCCGGCCCATTCATCTTGAGTGCGTCGCCGCACCTTCGTCAGAATCTTTTGGAACTGCGTCGGCTCTTTGTCGGCATAGAAGAATCTGAAGTTCCGAGCTAGGCTCGCGACCTCTTCTACATCAGGAGTGTTAGCCTCGAATGTGAATTCATCGGGCTTCTCGGTGGGCGTAGTTCGGGAGATCGGAATTCCTTGGTACTTCCTTTGAGCGCTCGCCAGTTTCTCTACTCTCTCCCGAAAGAGCACTACATCCGAAAAATCCTCGGCGTCCATCCCAACAACGGGGCTCTGGCGCCTAATCATGTGGTCGAGAATGGGAAGAGGCATTTGGAGATGTCTAATTAATGGGCCGAAAGCGGACTATCAGAATGGCTCAGTGTACGCGAGTGTTGCTCCTGAAGCAAGTATTGGGTTTTTCAGTATGCTTGTCCAGAAAGGTTCAGCTTTCGGTCAGCTTTTATGAAAATGTTCTTGCCATGATGATTTGAGCGTCTAAGCTGGAATGACCACTTGGGTCCCGAAGGCTAGGTAATGAGCGCTAACACGTGAGCAGACGCTGCTTAATTTCGAAAATGCGCCTCCGGGGGCTCAGCGTTGTGGATCGGTATCTCGACAATCCATCAGCCCCAATTACCACAGCTGGATCCATGGCAACCCTTGGGATCACGTATAAAACGGGCACAGGTAAGCTGCTTACTCAGCATAAACCACAGCAGTTTATCGCGCGCGCCCTCGACGATGACATTCAGGCTGTACGGCTTCCTACTGCGTACAAAGGACAGCAACATCTTCCTGGCTACCAATGGGTGTTGACAGGACTCACTTCTGGTGGAAGTCTCCCGAGACGCGAGACGCGAGACGTAGACGGCAAGCTGGTCTTTTTCCGAACGTCTGAAGTTGAGGAACTTATCGAGAATACTTCAGGCGGACTAGACGAAGATATGTACGGCTGTCGATACACACATGCTGAATTTTCACCTGCTGCATTGGCGATCACACACTTCGATGGTGCCATCCGTGCCTACCGGGCAGAGGCGTACTTTGAGCGGATCGATGCACAAATCGATCGCGCTGGCAAACATTCGGAATACACGAAGCTTTTTCGTTTCGACGGACCGCTTCCTGTCGAGCGTTGGAAGCGCCTTATGAGCGACTACTTCCGAGGTAATCCACTTGTCCCAGAGTACCTTGGAGTTCCAAGCGAAGAATTTGAAGCTTCCCCCACGCTCCCGGCAGCGACCGCGGAGGTTGCCGATGAAGCGGATCTCGCATCGTTTATCAGCCTCGCGAGAAATACTATAGACGAGCGCTTCGCCCTTGGATACAACTGGGCGACAATTCCTGGGCTAGGGCGACTTCCAACAGTAGAGACCGGATGTGAGGCCGTTGACGCGTTTCTACGAACACAGATTGATATTTCCCACGTGCCCGCCGTGGGAGCAACAGATGGCGTCCTCAATCTCGCGCGAATGGGTTTCGGGGCAGACGACGATTTTCCTAAAATGATGATGGGAGTTGTCGCAGGCATCGCGAATGCCTTGCCCCAGGACATTCTCACACTGAATTTGCAGAAAGTGGCGATTTCGCTGACATGGCCATTCGGTGATCTCATGGTGACGTTGAGCATCAGGGGTGAAGCGAATCTAGTATCGCAAGCTCTGGAACAATTGTTCTCAGTCGTTGATCCGATTAAGCCCCCTTCAGAGTGGATCGAGCCGCTTTCAGAACTAGTGCAGAATCTCGCTCCACGATTCACCCCTGTTGACGGATTCTGGGGTGTCACAGAGGGAGTGCTCGAGTACGAGCACTCGGATGAACTGCCATATCACATGCTCGTTCCTGAGGCGATGATGGCAACGCTGACACGGAATAGTGTGGAGTCGGAGGGGCCTAGCGCAGGCGGCGCTCCCGCAGGGTGAGTCGTAGTAGACGGCGTCTACCACAACCCGAACCGGACCAGGCGCTAAGATGACGCCCGCGTTTGTAGACGGACTGATATCATGGTCCCAAACACTTCTCCTCGAAGCCCTTGGCCGCTTTTAGCAGCTCATCTCTCTGGATCATCCTGCGAGCCCTCGTACGGAAACAATCTACGAAGATTGCTCCTCATTGCCAGATTGGACGCTTTGTGCCGTCTGCACTCAAAAATTGCGAAGTTTTATGAGAAAAAGTACTGCGAGATACCTGAGAAGTACCATGGTTCGAACAGGAAGCCACTGCAGGTATGGTGAGTTCCTACAACTTGCTTGGCGGCGGCGGGCGACTGCAGGTTCTCAGAGTACTTCGTATGTCTCCGAAAACTTCGCGGTGAACTTGTAGCGATGTGACGTAGTTCGCGGTAGCGCTACTGTCTGGGCAAACAGTTGAGGCAGTCTTTACCGACAGTGACAGAGTCGAATGAAACTGTTCGCTGTCGATTAGCACCTACGGTAGCGTTAAAGCTCGAAATCTATTTGCGCGTTATGGCGCTTGCGGTTAAGATCGTTAGATAGTGTTAAGAACAGCAGGCGCTAATTAGCGGTGCCTGTAACCTGCCAGTCGGGTTGCTGCCGCCAACTCCATACTGGGCCTTCGCTTGACGATTGGCGTAAGAGAAATAGGCAGCAAAGTCTGGACGCCACCGCCCGGCTCGTTCAAGAGACCGGTGGCAATGTTGAAGGAGATTGGACATGTCCAATACTACATCAACGGCTCCAGCACCTTTCGGTCATGTGATGCTCGAAGTAGGAAGTGGCTTTTTGTTACTTACTCATTCGGGTGTCGCTCCCGTTTTAGCCTTTGTGCTAATTGTTGGCGCCGTGTATCTGCTGCGTCGGTGACCTAAAGGGGTAGTGCCCGGGAGCTATGTGAAAACATAGCTCCCACCCCCTCCTTCCCGCATCCCCCGTCGATCAAATTGCGCTCGGCGCCTGTTACTACACGCCCCCTTCTAGCTTACTACGCGGTGTCGTCGCCGCACCTGCCCGTTAACGTGCAAATATCGCGGCGCGGTTCCTCTTAGGCCCTGAGGATCACCACATCCCTAACTCGCCAATCAGGCCGTGAGGAGTCCAGACAAGCGAAACCATAGGCAAGCCGGGACTGTTGATACACAGACGTGCAAGTGTTTCACGGTCCAGCTCAGAGTGCTTACCTCCCATTGGGTGACTGTGCCACGTTCCTACGAAATGGAGATGCCCAGCTGAATCTGCGTGCGCCGAACGAGGTGCTACTGGCAAGTGCAATCAGGATCTAATTCCTGTCGTTCTGATCAGATGATGGCAGACGCGCATGCCGAACAATTTGCGCAGCAACTATCTCGCTAAACCCATTTTCAAGCAGTTTTGCATGAAGCTCTTCTGGTGTCTGGGCATCTATGTGCATTTCTTCGTCGGCTGATACAGGTAGCCCAATCGTGGCCACGCCGTCGCCCAGGATCTCGTCCTTGCCATAGGTTGTTACGACTTTTAAGGCGCGATCACCGCCATCGTTATACTCCTGCAATTTAAACGGACGATCGCCATCAGCACCGGCGAATACCGGCCTCCAATTCGCATTCATGTCGTTCCTCAAGTTGTTGGGCATAGGTGCAAGATTGAGGATATTACGACATTCCAAAAAACGAAGCGCACCCATGAGAGGAAGTTAGATGCGTGTTTCCGGATGTGTGCTATTGCTACGCTAGTTTGCTATTACGCCACAGTAGATACCACCGCAGAAATATTGCTACTTTATTAAAGACTCTCGGTTGCCGTAAGGATAGATTATTGACGAGATTTACGCTGGGTTGTTTGAAGTTCACCGAAGGCGATGAACCCAGCACCCTTTTTGCGCCACCTAGCACGCACAAGAGAACCAATCTTGTGCCGGATTGAAACTTCGGATGATCAACGTGATCTGTCACGACTATTTGTGGTCGGATCCCTGTTGCCTTCTCTGTTTCGTTGCAATGCTGCACTAACTGATCAAATGAGTTCGCTACCGCTGCCAAGTCTTCGGCCACTGAACGGCGCTCTTCACGCGTTGCGTCGTTAAGAGCAAGCTCCTTTGGATCGAACTCCTCCTTGGCGCCCAGAACAGGGGGAAGCCAACTTGGCTTGGCTGTCGTGATCGCTTCTAGTTGCAATCTGCAAAGGTTAGGTGTACATTCGTCTCAGTGGCGCCCGCCCGAGTTGCGAACGGCTCAATCAAGGCAAGTAGTGACCCATCTGTGCAATATCTGAAAGCCTTCCTCAACCATTGGATTTTCCACTGCGGGGATGCGTAATCGTTCGACTTCCGACCGCAGCAATGGAGAATTGCAATGAGTTTCCGTAGTATCGCTTACGTCGCGCGTACCGAGCTTGCCGCGTCGTTCATGACCGTTTCGCTCGGTCATATCCAGCAGCTAGTCGCAGCCGCTCTTGGCTATAACAGTCTGGCAGCCCTCCTAGCATCATTTGAAGAAAATCCTGGAGTAGATGGCGCGGCATATTTGATCCTCGACGATGAGTGCATCGCCAATCGTGCGAAAGACCTAGCAGTTTATGGCTACTTAGGGAAAATTATTGATGCGATTATCGTGGGCATTGAAAGTCAAAACACTGCTCCACGAGTGTTCAGGAACACTGACGATTTTTTCGAGGACGTATTGTCCGGTTTTATTGACGAGGAAATCTTCCACGACGAAGCAGTCAACACAGCCTCCGCCGAGACGAACGCCTATTTTTCCGAGGCGTTTGCAGAACTCGCTAGTGATCCAGAAGCCCTGAGAGATGCAGTGTCAGCATGGGCTGTGCCAGTGAGTGGGGTGATCGATATGGATCAAGACCCCGATAGGATGTTTTCCGGCGATAAAATCCGGTTCAGTGGTGTAATCCGTATAAAAAAAGCTGGCAGAGTCTGCTTAGCAGCGGACATGGCGCTGGACATCTCCGCAGCGGTCGATCACGACTATTATGAACGACCAGATGATGGCGACATCGAAGAAGTCGTAAGTTAAGTGTTTATCACTGCCGCCAACCGGCTTCGATATGGTTGCCAGGTTGGGGCAGCTTGATTATTTTTCGTACTACAGGAAATACTGGCGAAGGTCAGCCCGAGATCCTTCAGCAGGCGCTTGCGGAAAATACAAAGTCAGGTTTACACCGGACCTTGACCGCATCCGCTGCACATCCGTGACAAAGTTCTAGAACGCGTGCCGGATACCCAAGTCGACCGCCTTGTCGCCCGTACCGCTCTCGACCGCGCTGGCGACCGTATAACCGGCACCATGCTTGTTGGTCATGTGTCCGTACACCGCATACAGGTCGGTGCGCTTCGAGAGGTTGTACTTTTAGCCGAGAGCGAACTGGTGCGCGTCCTGATTGAAGCGGGTGCGGTCGTTCCTGCCGATCCAGGAAGCCATCAGTGTGTGCGCGCCGTACGGCACGGTCAGGCCGACCAGCACATCACAGCTGTCGGTCGAAAAAACGGGTAGTGTCGCGTAGCCGAAGGGATTGGCTGTATTGCGCGGCATCGCGCTGTTCAAACCCTTGTTGATGGCGTAGGCGAGGTGCACCCGGTTGCTGCCGATGTCGTAGGTGCCTCCGACTACGAGGTTGCGCGCGTTTCCGGTGTTTTTCAGGGTCGCGGTATCGTTGTTGTGGTAGCCAACGCGCAGCATCAACGGACCGTTGCGATAGCTCAGGCCGCGGCCGAACTGACGCCCCGCTTTGTTGTCGTTTACCACCTCGCCAGGCGCATACACCACTTCGGCGATGACGCCCGATACCGCTGGCGAAGTGTACTTGATGGTATTGTCCATGCGGCCGGGGCCGTTGTCGGTCGGGATCATCAAGTTCTTGCTGTCACCCGCGTAGCCAGAGCCGAAGGGATCAAGCGCGGCCACCGCCAAGTATTGCGGCGTGTACTAGCGTTCCAGCGTCACCATGCCGAAGCCGCCCTGCGGGCCAACGTAGGCCTTGCGGCCGAACAGCAGCCCACCCTGCCCCATGACCCCGGCATCGGCCTGGAAGCCACTCTCCAGCAGGAACAGCGCCAACATGCCGTTACCGGTGTCCTCGGTGCCCTTGAACCCAGGCGCGAGCCGGTGCTAACGCCGCTGCTGATCTTCGTGACCGAGCTGGCCGTGCCGCCGCTTTCTCGGACTAGGGCCACGTCGACCAGGACGTAGACCGCAACGCTCGATTGCGCCCATGCGCCGCCCGAGGTCGCGCACAGTACCGATAGTGCTGCAATACTTCTTTTCATCTGTGTTTCCTTCGTGTCTGGATAAAAAGCCGCATAGGATATGCAAGGACTGCGTTGACAGGCTTCCGATTCGACGCCGACGGCACGCGTGAGTATTTCGCCTTCTTGGCCAGCACGCAATTCGGGCCCGGCGATCTTTTTGTCTTCGAGATCTGCGCGGTCGGTGTACCGTGACGCCAATGGCGCCGTCACCGCCGTCGGCAATCCGGTGGACACGGCACCGACAAAAAAAGGACCGGTTAATTTGAGTCAGGCCGGATGTTCGTCCGCACGCCCCCTACTTGCCGCTGGTCTCGAGCCGGTAACAGGCTGTCTTTTCCTGACCGAACACCCCAAGCTGGCTTAGCACGTAGTGGCAAACTGCGGAGTTTATGAGAAGAAGTGCTGCAGAGCGCGTGAGAAGAGATAGAAAAAGCGCCTAAACCTACCGGACAGCTCGCCAGCCAAAGCTGCGCTCACACTACAGCGAACACATCACCCTGTCCCTGTTAAAAAAAATCCCGTTTGAGCGTAAGGATCGTTCTGGCATCCTGAATTCAGTCCTGGACTTTACCCGGGAATTCCGAACTCAAGAAGGGAAGCCATGCAGTCAAATGCCATGAAATCAATGCTGCTGTATCAGATCGCCAAGCTGCCTCACCTCAAGGACAAAGGCCTCTGTCGCGAGTATATGCTCGGCAGAGAGTACGCCGAGCATCGTATCGGCCGAATCGTCGGTCGCAAGTCGTCAAGCGTGCTGCAGTTCCTGCTGGATCACCTCACCGAGGACGAACGCACTCGCATGTTCCCAGGCGATTTCGACCTGGGCAATATGAATTCGTCGTCGCCGGCCACCATCGGCGCGCTCAAGAACGAACTGGAGCCGGACGAGAACTGCAGGACAACCGGTCCGGAGAACTTCTTTAGAGACGCCCGCAAAAAGGTTCCGGTCCTCACTGGACACGCGCTAGGCGACTACATGGAGCAGGATGCGCGCAAGACCTTGAAAGTGCTCAAGCTGCTTTACCAGATGAACGCAGCAAGCCCGGTTCAGTTGTTTGCGTTCCTGACTCCTCCTGGCGACGATAACGCGGCGTCGTTCGAAGTGGCTACTTCCTACCCGGTCAAGGATGAGAAGGCCGTTGCCGGGACCGCTTTGCTCGCTGATCTGATTACGCAGCTGGCGGTCGAACTGCCGGCGGAAAGGCGCGAAGAGATCGAAGACTTGTACATCGCGTTGCGAGAGAAGGTTGACAAGATAGAGAACGCCTTGTTCAGTGCCGCGGCCCAGCGCTCGGGTGGCGACTTCGCGCGCCTCGAAAAAATGCTGGCGCTGGTGCGCGATATGCTCGCCCGCCAGGCGACCACCGACGATATCGAAGCCAAGCCCGCGTTCGTCCCACTTGACGAGCAACTTTGCCTGCATTGCCATGGACTGGAATTTCTTAACTATGCTCAGGCGCAGCGCGAGTTGACCGAGAAGATGACGCCGACGGTCAAAGTCAAACCACCCACCGGGAAACTGGCCATCCTCGATGGGGCCGTACGCGCTCGCACCGGAGACAGTGCACGCTATCCAAAACTGCCGCTCTCGATGTTCGTGGCGTTTGCACACGCAAATGCAGAAACTTTCATCACCATTTTGTCGGACTACCTGGGCCACGAAATCCGGGCCGTGCACTACGTTAAGGCTATTCCGTTGGCGCTGAATCTACTCGAGATATGGGTCGCGTTCGGCCGCGCGGACGGTCTTCGCGCTCTCGCCAGCGACGCACCGCTCCAGCCTACGTCCATGCTCGCTGCGCTGGCCGCCGTGTGCCACCAGTTGTGCCATCCGACGCGTTACCGGCCCTACTGGCAAGGGCAGCCCAACGACCGCGGCAACGTCATTACGGCGTTGGAGAAGATCGACATTCGCAACGCCAAGACGAGGGTGCCGGAAGGCGTCATGCGCTTTTGGGACCACCATCTCAAGTGGCACGCACACGCTCTGTATGGCCAGCTGTCAATCTACGAGCACAAGCTCGCGATTACACAATACCTGGTCGCGGCACTCGAGCATCCGGTGCGCTGCCATAACACAGACTTGCTTCGTCGACGTCTCGACGACCATGTGAAGCTGGCCGCACAGGCGGCAAACATTCTCGACCGCGGGCTCGACTAATCACCAAGGAGGACTACATCATGCGCATTGAAGCACACTGCCCGGACGGCACCGATCGCAATTGCCACGGCACCGTGACCATAGATCTGCCGTACACCAGGCTCACTGACGAGAACATCGAGCCGGAGTGGGTCGGGGATGAATTCGACGGAGAGCTCGAAAGGGTGACGATCACGCCGCCGGCCGACCCGCAGTGGCTGACCGAAAACGCGCCTTGGCTCAGTGAGTGCGAAGTCGACAGCATTAACACCGATGGATTCTTTGTACTCGAGGCGAGCAACTTCCCGGCCCACGATAGCTGCCCGGCTTGCGGATCGTCAGAAACGTATGATCGCGAGGGAAACAACATCACCGCCCTCTGAGGATAGTCTTAACCGCGCCAGGTAACGGCTGGCGCGGCTAAGCTCCGGCGCCGGGGAATCAACGGATGAGAGTGCGAGACATGCCTGAAACCTACGGCAACTGCAAGTTCTCATTGCAGGATATGTTCCACTGGCTGGAAGCGTACCTCAGATCCTCTTCAAGGGCAGCCGAGCAAGTCGGCTACTTGAACTGGGCTTCACGTCCTGCTGACTGCGTCGCGTCTTGCGTTCGGATTGGCAATCTTCTCCTCCTCGCATTTCAAAAAATGCGAGGTTTTATGAGAATATGCACTGCGAGGTATCCGAGAAATGGTGGCCGTTTCGAGGGGAACTACTGCGAGATGTCGTGAGTCCCTACATATCGCCGGTGTAGGTGCTCAGAATACTTCACAATGCCTGAAAAACTTCAGTGAATTCGCGGTGTTCTCACGTAGCTCGTAGTAGCTTTATCTACTATCAGACGTAGAGCTACTGCGCAGTAACTCACTCTCCAAAATATTTATTTGCTGCTACTGTAAAGAGCGTCATTTGGTTGTACGGATCGGTCCAATCTGCCTTGCGATGCTAATCGCTCAAGGATGCCTTCCCAATATCGTTGAGTGCCGCGCATATTTCGTCTGCCGTAGCCGCCCCTGCAGCAATCTTTATCGCCGTAGCGGTTTTGAATGGCGCTTCCTTATGACAGCGTTCGGCGAACCGTACAAAATTCTTGTCTGCGGAGAGGACGGAGTCAACTTCCGCTAAATGCGACGCGAGAAGAGAATCACCTGGGGTACCCGAGGTCACTTTATACCAGCGCTGCAAGTATTCAAACGCGCCACGCAACCACTGCCGTTTCATATTCTCGGCTTTGACCTCGTAATACCAGAAGCTCTTAAAGCTCTGTGAATCCCAAAGCATTTCTATGTGATCAACTTCGCCATCAATCCATTCCCGGTAGGGACTCGTGTAATACATCAGCTCAGATGTCCATATATAGCACGCCCCGGCCCGCCAGTATTCAACTGGATGGGCCCAAGAATCATCGGGCGGAGCGTAGTAGACGCTCGTCAGCGGTATCTCGGCCTCTTGGGGCTTATATTGCGTTTTGACGATTTCGCGTAGCGCGATTGCCTCCCTACGCGCTGCATCGACTTCTGTAGCGCCACGCATCGATTCATCGGTCACTGGAGGAGCGATGTCGAGCCGCGCACGCTCCCAAAAGCCTCCTTTTACACGTGTCCAGCTATATTTCAGTCGATTGACCTCTTTCATATTTGGGTTTTCCCGAAGCCATTTAGGACGCAAGCGGCGGACTTCGCTTTTGAAGTCTTCTGCCTCCGAATATGCTTCTGGCATAAGCCGGTTCAGTCGAGGGTCGGCCGCTAATCTCAGCATAGCCTTCCTTGTTGCATCGTCCTTCAACTCTCTTATTTCGAAAACTGTACCAGGGGCTACAGAAATTGCCACGCGATTTTCTTGCGCGACCGACATTACTCGTTCAAATCCTCCAAAATCGGAAAGATATCGCCATAAATTGGTATCGAGCATTACTGTTTTTTGAACACGAGTGCGTTGATTCTTGGCTCTAGGCATGGCTGCTTACTTACTTATGGATCGTCTGACCGGATGAACTTGAGGACGTATCTTAGCCGAAAAGGCTGAGCTTCCCCGTTGGGGGTGCAGCACCAACACAGATTGTGCAAGCGGGCACTAAGATCCCTAGCTCATGCCTCCGCCGCTACCGCGCTAGCCTGGGAAGTGAGCGGGGCATCATTGCCGCCAGCATTGCGGGACATGCGCCCCCCACGGAAGCGATTCGGAGGCGGCTCAATGCCGCGCCTTGGCGGCGTAGGGATCTCCGGCCTTCACACCTGGAACACGCGCATCCGTCGCTACCGGCGCTGGCATCGATTCTCCGTCGAACGCTGGCAAGACGGACAATGGCGCAAACTCTCAGGCCCACCGTACAGGTCATCCCCAAGGTTGCACCGACAATGCTCGTGTCGCCGCACGTCGGACATCGCGCGAGAATGATGGCGAGCGAGAGATCGTTTCCAGCAGAGTGACGACGCTCGCAACGGTTTCCAAACGCTTTTGTGTTCCAAATCGACCGACGATCCACTCGTCGGTTGCCGGGCCGCGCGCTTCACCGTCACCGGCAGAGTGATCTCGTCCCGAGCCCGCTTGGTTCAAGAGGAGGTGGCATGCCCAAGTCGCTATCTTGCCGAGCCGGCGATTGTCGACGCTGGGCAGTTCGACCTTCAACAAAGCGAAGACCTCGGGCTTCACGGCACGCAAACGATCGTCTGCGTCGATCTGCTCTTCCAATAAGCTGAAAGGATCGATGTCAAAGGAAGGAATGGTCGAGACAGCGCTGGGAACGACGTCTTCGGGCATCGTACGATTACGGAATTCCCACCTTGCCTCTGCCACGGCGAGATCGCGTTCGGTTATCGGTGTCGCCTGCATCCATTGTCGATCGAACCATGTGGTCATCCTTTGATAGTCGGGCGTGGATGGGGGCACAAAATATCCGGCCTCGATCGTACCGCTAGAATCGGCTCCTTCAGCACCCAAACCATTGGTCGACATATTTGCCGATGACACCACTGCCCCTGCCGACCCGATCACCACCTTGGCATGCAGACCGTTGAGTTTCAAAGTGACACAATTTTCTCGATCGAGCAGAGATCTGATCACTGACGGGTTACATGCACCTGATTCCAGGTCACAGATGATCTTGCAAGCGCCCCGTAGTCGATAGTCGGCGCCGGCGCCCCAAAACGCGACCGCCAACCTCAGTGGCTGAGAAATTTCCTCATCCATCAACGCTTGAATCTTTTGCGCGATATCTCTACCCGATTCTAAAAACATCTACTACCTCCGTGATTTGGCTGCTCGGTTCTGTCTTGCCTCGCTCATTTAGCTGAACACAGCAATCGTGTCAGGACGTATCGGTCTCGAGGATCGTTGGGTCGATCGTGTCCCAGTGTGAGCAGCGCGAATCGAACCTTTCGTATAGCCGAGCTACTCACCTGTTCTCACCGTAGCTCCGCTACACAAAGCGGTGAGGACGCGTCGATGTTCGCATGCTTCGGTGCCAGATTGCATGCTTCCCGCCGCCGTAGTTGAAAAACTGCGAGGTTTTATGAGAAAAAATGTTGCGAGATACCTGAGAAGTACTTTTGAACGAGCGGGCGGCTACTGCGAAGTATTCTGAGAACCTACAACACTTGCGGGAAATGGAGGCCGAGCCGCTGGGCTCGGCCTTTTTTTTAACGGCGAGCCACCTGGACACAAGGACGGAACAGGCCACGATCCGCCCGCTCCGGTCGTCAATGCGTTCGATGATGGCGCGCAAACGACGGGCGCGATGGGCCGCTGGCGGGCGCCGCCAGCCGCGGCCGCTCAGGCGCTGTGCAGACCCGCCATGAACGTTCCGAGGCGCCGCACAGCTTCCTGCAGGTTCTCCGCGCTGGTCGCATACGACAGGCGCACGTAACGATCGGCGCCGACATGGCCGAAATCCTTGCCCGGCGTGAGCGCCACATGCACCTCTTCGGGGCGCGCTCGCAGAATTCCCGTGCCGTGAGGCCCGTTCCGCTCACATCGAAATACACGTAGAAGGCGCCGTCCGGCGGCACCGGCACCGGCAGGCCGATGCCAGCGAGACCTGCGAGCACCAGCGCGCGGCGGCGGGCGAACTCGACCCGGCGCGCTTCGCAGACGTCCAGCGATTCGGCCGTGAAGCAGGCCAGCGCCGCGCCCTGCGACAGGGTTGATGGGCAAATATAGTAGTTCTGCGCCAGGCGCTCCATGGTCGGCACCATTGCTTCCGGCACCACCGTCCAGCCCAGGCGCCAGCCGGTCATGCCGAAATACTTCGAGAAGCTGTTGATGACGATGGCGCCGTCGTCGAAGGCCAGCACCGTCTGCGGCGGCCGGCCGGCTTCGTCGCGGTCGCCCAGGTTCAGGTAGATCTCGTCGACGATGCGCCAGGCGCCGTGCTCTCGCGCCCAGTCGCAGATGGCGCGCAATTCGGAAGGGCTTACCGAGGTGCCGGTCGGGTTGGAGGGAGTGGCGATCATCAGCCCGCGGGTCTGCGCCGTCCAGTTGGCACGCACGCTGTCGCGGCTGAGCTGGAAGCGGCTGGCGGCATCGGTCGCGACCAGTTTCACCGGGCGCCGAAGCTGCTGAGGAACTGGCGGTTGCATGGATACGAAGGGTCGCCGACGATGACTTCGTCGCCGGCATCGACCAGCGCCGCCGTCACCAGCAGCAACGCGCCGAGGCCCCGGCGGTGACGATGATCCGGTTCGGATCGATCGTCACGCCATGCTCGCGCAGGTAGAAGCCGGCAATCGCCGCACGCAGGGCCGGCGTGCCGAGCGCCGCGGTATAGGGCAGCGCGCCGCCGACGAGCTCGCGCGCGGCCTCCAGCACGGCGGGCGGCGGGCCGAAATCGGGCTCGCCCAGGCTGAGCTTGATGACCCGGTGTCCCTGCGCCTCCAGGACCGCGGCGCGTTTGCCGAATTCCATGGCGAAGAAGGGATCGATGGACTGGGCGCGTTGGGATAGTTTCATGTCGATATCGGGTAAAGAAGGTGCCGCTGAAAAACGTGCGGGGAGTGAATCAGGTGTGCTGCATTCTACTGTCCCCTGCCGGCGCCTGCTCGGCGCGCCCGCGACGCTAGCTGCGGCCCGGCACGATATCGACGCCGATCTGCTCGGCCAGCGCCAGCAGCTCGCCATAGGCTTGCGGATCGTTCGCCAGGCTGCGCGAGGGCGCGCTCTGGCGCAGCAGCCCCTCACCGACGCGGTCGCCGAACAGGACGACGGCACGGGCGCTGTCGTCCTGGCGCGAAATCCAGCACAGCCCCTGTACCTGCGGGTGGGCGGCATGGATCGCTTCGGCCCACAGGCGCGTGGTCGGATACTGGTCTTTCTCGGTGTCGATCAACTGGCTGCGCAGTGCGCCGAGCTTGCGCAAGGCGCGGCTGCCGAGGTCGGCCAGCAGCAGGTCTTCGCTCGCGTCGAATTGCGAATGCACCTGGCCGGCGAGCTTGCCCTTGTCATAGAACTTGAAGCCCGGTGCGAAGGGAACGTCGTGGAACACCGATTCCATCGCCGCGCAGGCAAAGCTGGCGCCGCCATACAGGGTGGGAATCGGTCTGCCGGCGGCATCCTTGACCGGACTGAAGCGCGCGTTGCCCTTCAGGCCAGGGTTGAATTCGACGGCGCCGTAGGCGTCGGCATGCACGCGATGGAGGATGCTGCCTGCCGGCCAGCGCGTGGTCGACAGGTGCAGGGTGGGCGGCGGCGCGATGGCCACGCCCGGGATGACGGCCTTCCCGTCCGGACCTGGTTCAGGAACGCCTGACAAACCGTCATGGCTGCGTTGCAGCGCCTTGCCGTACGAGTGGACTGTCTTCGTCGCTGCGCCTTGCTCTGACAGTTTGTCAGGCGTTCCAAGACCCGGCTTGCGCGCGTCCGGCCTGGCGGCCGGCCGTTTAACCATGCGCCACGCCGGCCACTTCGTCGGCGGCAGCCGCGATCACGCGCTCGGGGTCGGTGGCGATCAGCTCGCGCGGAGCTTTGCCACCAAGAAAACTGTTTGCGGACATGAACCAATACGACAGCCCCCAGGCATCCTTGGTGTCGCCGAAGGTCTTGATGAGCTGTGCCAGCGCCTTGCGCGGCCGGTAGCCGGCCTGCGGGTCGAGGCCGTAGCTGGGGAAATAATCGATGCCGTTGTGGCGGATCGCAAAGATGCTGCGCTCGCGCTTCCATTTATTGGGCTGGGCGCTGGTGTTGGTGGTGCTGAAGCCTGCCGCCGAGGCGATCTCGGCCGCCGTCATCCAGTCGCCGCTGTCGATCACGGCGGTGCGCGCCCGCGCCAGCATGGCCGCTTCGCGCAATTCGTTCGGCGTCGGCGGCGCCTTCGGCACCAGCGCCTCGACGATCGCTTCGAGCGATGCGCGGTGGTGCTTGCCGACGATGGTTTTCACGAGGTCGGCTATGCTGGCAAACGTTTCCGCGATCGCCGCCGCTTCGCGCGGTGTGACGTGGGTGATGGCGACCGCCACCGCCTGTTTTGGATCGACCTGGTGCAGGCGCCGGCCGACCTCGTCGGGGTCGCCCGCCAGGGCCGAGATACCGGGGCCCTCGTATTCCAGTGTGCGCATGCTCCCTCCTGCTGAGATTAGATCGGTTCGATCACCCTCATCATAACCCACATAACCTATTTTAACTACAGTTTATGCAGGCATGCGTCAAGGATGGCATGCAGGCGGGCAGGAAAACAGGCAAGTACCCATGCTGCCCTGTCGGTACAAAACCGCCCAGGTGCACGCGTCGGCAAGGAATACAGCCTGGCCTACCTCGCAAGCCTGGCGCATCCATGCGACATACGTGGCAGCGGCGGCGCCCGCAAGCGACGGCGGCTTCGCCAAAACGGCCGAAAACCCCTAAAATAGATTGATCTACGGAACCATTCATCTTTTCGGAAGCCAGCCTTTGGAAACTCTTCTCTTCGCCGACCCGGCATCGTTTGGCCCTACCCTGGTGGCCGGCCTGTTCGGCCTCCTGATCGGCAGCTTCCTGAACGTGGTGATCCACCGCGTGCCGAAGATGATGCAGCGCGAATCGGACAATTATGTCGCCCACGAGAGCGGCAAGGAATTGCCGCACACGGACCGCTACAACCTGATGGTGCCACGCTCGGCCTGCCCGCACTGCGGCCACCAGATCAGCGCGCTCGAGAACATTCCCGTGGTCAGCTGGCTGGCGCTGCGCGGCAAATGCCGCAACTGCAAGGCGCCGATCTCGCCGCGCTACCCGGCCGTCGAACTGCTGACCGGGATACTGTCGGCCCTGCTGGTCTGGACCTTCGGCAGCGGCATCGCCGGCCTGGCGACGCTGCTGTTCCTCTACCTGCTCATTGCGATGACCTTCATCGACTTCGACACCCAGCTGCTGCCCGACGACCTCACCTACCCGCTGCTGTGGGCGGGCCTGCTGGTCAACCTGAACGGGACCTTCGTGCCGCTGCGCGACGCCGTCATTGGCGCGGCCGCCGGCTACCTGGTGCTGTGGAGCGTGTACTGGATCTTCAAGCTGGTGCGCGGCAAGGAAGGCATGGGCTATGGCGACTTCAAGCTGCTGGCCGCGCTCGGCGCCTGGCTCGGCTGGCAGATGCTGCCGGCCATCATCCTGCTGTCCTCGGTGGTGGGCGCTGTCGTCGGCATCAGCCTGATCGTGTTCGCTCGCCGCGGCCGCGACAATCCGATCCCGTTCGGGCCCTACCTGGCAGCCGCCGGCCTGATCGCCCTGCTCTACGGGCCGCAACTGACGGCCGGCCTGCAGCAGTTCCCTGGCGGCCTGACATGCCCCCTGCGACCGCTCCCACCGCTTTTTCCGTCGGCCTGACCGGCGGCATCGGTTGCGGCAAGACGACCGTGGCCGACATGTTCGGCGCGCTCGGCGCGACGCTTGTCGACACCGACCAGATCGCCCACGCCCTCACCGCGCCGCACGGCGCCGCCATGCCGGCCCTGCTGGCCGAGTTCGGCGACGGCTTCGCCACGCCCGAGGGTGCCCTCGACCGCGCGAAGATGCGCGAGCTGGTGTTTGCCGACCCGGGCGCCCGCGCCCGCCTGGAAGCGATCCTGCATCCGCGTATCCGCGAGGCCACCGCGGCGTCCGCGGCCCTTGCCACCGGTCCCTATGTCATCTACGTGGTGCCGCTCCTGATCGAGTCCGGCACCTGGCGCGAACGCGTGACGCGGGTGCTGGCGATCGACTGCAGCGAAGCGACGCAGGTGGCGCGCGTGATGGCAAGGAATGGCTTATCCGAAGCTCAAGTGCGCGCCATCATGGCGGCGCAGGTGACGCGCGAACAGCGCCTGGCGGCGGCCGACGACGTGGTCGTCAACGACAACGGCATCGATGCGCTGGCGCCCCAGGTGGAGCGCCTGCATGCCTTTTACCTGGCCGAGGCCGCCCGCCTGTCCGCTACAACGCAGCGGAGTTTGTAATTTTGCTGCGCATGGTTCAGAATCACGGAGTTGCTCGCCAGCCCACATTCAGGGGAATGTCACTTTGATCGTCTACGAATATCCTTTCAACGAGCGCATTCGCACGTTGTTGCGGCTGGAGGACCTGTACGAGAAATTCAAGTTCTTCGTACAACAGGACCATCCGATGCAGCACCACGTCGCGCTCGCGACGATCTTCGACATGCTGGAAGTGGCCGGCCGCGCCGACCTGAAGTCCGACCTGCTGCAGGAAATCGAACGTCAAAAGCAGAGCCTGCTCACCTACCGCAGCAACCCGGCGGTGGCGGCCGACGCGCTCGACGCCATCCTGTCCGAACTCGACCAGGTCAGCAGCGCCCTCGTGGGCAGCCAGGGCAAGACCGGCCAGAACGTGCGCGACAACGAATGGCTGATGAGCATCCGCGGCCGCACCATCATTCCCGGCGGCGCCTGCGAATTCGACCTGCCTTCGTATTACGCCTGGCAAAAGCGCCCTGCCGAGCAGCGCCACGCCGACATCATGGGCTGGTTCGGGCCGCTGGCGCCGCTGTTCGACGCCCTTGCCCTGGTGCTGCGCCTGCTGCGCGACTCGGGCCGTCCGAGCAAGATGGTCGCGGTCTCCGGCAGCTACCAGCAAATGTTGCAAGGCAAGATCTACCACATGCTGCGCCTCGGCCTGGACGAGTCGCTGGGTGCAATCCCCGAGATTTCCGCCAACAAGTACATGCTGTGGGTGCGCTTCACCAGCCAGGACGGCGACCTCAAGCCGCGCTCGCTGGAAGAAGACGTGCCTTTCGAGCTGACGCTCTGTAATTTCTAAGTTTTCGCGCCGAGTTTAAAAAGTACCGCCATGACCGTTGTAGCCTGCCCCACCTGCGCCAAGAAAGTCGAATGGACGCCTGAGAACAAGTACCGTCCCTTCTGCTCGGAGCGCTGCAAACAGATCGACCTGGGTGCCTGGGCCGAAGAAAAATACACCATCCCGGGTGCCGCGCCGAACGAGTTGCAGGACAATCCGCTCGACGACGAAACGCACTGAGCTTGGCGACCCAGCCCGGATTGCTTGCCAGCCTGGCTTTATCCGCGATCCGCGGCTACCAGCGCTTTCTATCCCCGCATAAAGGGTTTTCCTGCGCCTACCGCTGCGCCACCGGCCAGGCCAGCTGCTCGGCCCATGGCTATCGCGTGATCGAACGGTTCGGTGTGTGGTGGGGTGTGGCGCTGTTGCGGCGCCGCCTGCGCCTGTGCGGCGAGACCCATCGCCGCCGTCCCGTGGTGCCCAATCCGGTGCTGCATCACCAGCGCGGAGTCTGCGATCTCCCCTGCGACGGCGCCTGCCTGCCCGACCTGTCGTGCGACTTGCAGGACCTGTCCTGCAGGAACGCCGATTGGGCCTGCGATGTGTGCCAGTGTGCCGATTGCGGTAACTGCCGCGGCTGCGACGATCCCAAACAGGCCTGGCGCGACTGGCGCGAACGCCGCCGGCTGCGCCGCCAGCGCAGCGAACGGCGCCTGTTCAGGTAGTTAGTAGGGTGGGCACTCCGTGCCCACGCGGTTACGCACGCATCCTTTTGCCCACTGCGACGAGATATCGCTCACATGGCAAGCGAAAACGTTGACGCCTCCGCTCACGAGCGACGATTCGCCGTATGCGATGCGAGGACACGCCCGTACCGCGTGGGCACGGGTGCCCACCCTACGCGTCATGCCGTAACGCTGATCCCGCCCGGCACCAGCACCGGTTTGTTGACGCGGCCGTAGCGGTCCATGAACAGGCCTTCGAGGCCGATTTCCGGCTGGCGTCCCGAAACGATGTCGGCCAGCACGCGGCCGGAACCGCAGGCCATGGTCCAGCCCAGGGTGCCGTGGCCGGTATTGAGGAACAGGTTGCGGTAAGGGGTCGGACCGACCACCGGGGTGCCGTCCGGCGTCATCGGACGCAGGCCGCACCAGAACTCGGCCTTCGACACATCGCCGCCCTGCGGGAACAGGTCGGTGACCGAGTGTTCCAGCGTGTCGCGGCGTGCCTTGTGCAGGGTCAGGTCGTAGCCGGCGAGTTCCGCAGTGCCGCCGACGCGGATACGGTCGCCCAGGCGCGTGATCGCCACCTTGAAGGTCTCGTCCATGACCGTCGATTCCGGCGCACCGGCGGCATCCGTGATCGGCACCGTGATCGAATAGCCCTTGACCGGATAGACCGGAATCCTGATGCCGATCTGTTTCAGGACGAAGGGCGAATAGCTGCCCAGCGCCAGGATGAAGGTATCGGCCTTCAATTCGCCCTGCGAGGTGACCACGCCCGTGACCTTGTCGCCCTCGACGGACAGCCGCTTGATCTCGACGCCGTGGCGGAATTTCACGCCCAGTTCCTTGGCCATCCCGGCCAGCTTCTGGGTGAACTTGAAGCAGTCGCCGGTCTCGTCGTTCGGCAGCAGCAGGCCGCCGACGAACTTGCCGCGCACCTTGGCCAGTGCCGGCTCATAGGCTTCGCAGCCGGCCGGATCGAGCACTTCATAAGGCACGCCGTACTGCTCGAGCACGGCGATGTCGGTGGCGGCGCCGTCCAGCTGCTTCCGGGTGCGGAACAGCTGCAGGGTGCCCTGGCTGCGCTCGTCGTAGGCGATGCTGGTGTCCTTGCGCAGCTGGACGAGGACGTCGCGGCTGTACTCGGCCAGGCGCACCATGCGACCCTTGTTGATCGCATAGCTCTTGTGGTTGCAGTTGGCCAGCATCGAGAGCATCCAGCGCCACTGGTTCGGATCGAGCTTCGGCCGCACGACCAGGGGGCTGTGCTGCATCATCAGCCACTTGACGGCTTTCGCCGGCACGCCGGGACCGGCCCAGGGCGAAGCATAGCCGGGCGAGATCTCGCCGGCGTTGCCATAACTCGTTTCCATGCCGGCGGCCGGCTGGCGGTCGATGACGGTGACATCATGCCCGGACTGGGCCAGGTAATACGCAGTGGTGGTGCCGATGACGCCACTACCCAAGACGATGATTTTCACGAAGATCCTTCAACAGATTGGTTGACTGCTTTTTATCTTGCGTAGCGCAGCTGATCGAGCCACTCGAGCAAGGGAATGGTAGCGGGCAGCAGCGGGGTAACGCCGACTGCCCCTTGCCACGCAAAGGCCTGGCCTTCCAGGCTTTGCGGTTCGCCGCGCCAGTCGCGGCTGATGAAAAAGTGGAGCCGCACATGGGCGTGCTCGTAGACGTGTTCGACCCCGCACCATTCGGTGGCGCTGAGGATCTGCACGCCCAGTTCCTCGACAAACTCGCGCTGCAGCGCGTGAAAAATATCCTCGCCCGGCTCGACTTTACCGCCAGGGAACTCCCAGTAGCCCGCATACGGCTTGCCCGCCGGGCGTTGGCCCAGCAGCACGTCGCCGTTCGGGCGCATCAGGATGCCGACCGCCACATCGATCGGCCGGGTGGTCGCTTGTTGCATGGGCTGGTCCGGTCCGGGAAACCCGATATTGTACGCCAGCCTGGAGCGGCCGGCACGCGGGGTGTTGCGGCGGGCGATACAAAATGGATGAGGGGGATAAGCTTGGCGAATGGTTCGTAGGGTGGGCTCTTGAGCCCACGCGGTATGGCACTGTTGCAAGTCGAATTAAGGTTTGTACCCTAAACGCCCGCCCATACATTTCTATTGTCTCTTCGATATCACTACCGTGCCATACCGCGTGGGCACAGGTGCCCACCCTACGTTCATTGACGATCCGGTTCCGTGGCGAGCTTGCCCGCATAATCCTTCGCAAACTGCCAGGCCACCCTGCCCGAGCGCGAGCCGCGCCCCAGGGCCCATTGCAGCGCCAGCGGCCGTGCCGCCGCGATCTGCTCCGGCGTGCACCCGAAACTGGCCAGCCAGTGCGCCACGATCCCCAGGTAATCGTCCTGCTTGAAGGGGTAGAAGGACAGCCACAGCCCGAAGCGCTCGGACAGCGAAATCTTCTCTTCGACCGTTTCGCCCGGGTGCAGGTCGCCATCGTCCGAGGTCGAATACGCCGCATTGTCCGACATCTTCTCTGGCATCAGGTGGCGCCGGTTCGAGGTCGCGTAGATCAGCACATTGTCCGATTGGGTGGCGATGCTGCCGTCGAGCGCCACCTTCAGCGCCTTGTAGCCGGCCTCGCCTTCCTCGAATGACAGATCGTCGCAGAAGATGATGAAGCGTTCCGGCCTGCTTGCGACGAGGTCGACGATGTCGGGCAGGTCGGCCAGGTCGGCCTTGTCGACTTCGATCAGGCGCAGGCCCTGGCCGGCAAAGCCGTTCAGGCAAGCCTTGATCAGGGAAGACTTGCCGGTGCCGCGTGCGCCCGTCAGCAACACGTTGTTGGCTGGACGGCGCGCCACGAACTGGCGCGTGTTCTGCTCGATCCTGTGCTTCTGCGTTTCGATATGCTGCAGGTCGTCGAAGCGGATGGAGGCCGCATGGGCCACCGGCTGCAGCACATGCCCGCCGCCGGCACGGCGGCGCCAGCGGAAAGCAAAACCGTGCTTCCAGTCCGGCTCGCGCGGCTGGGCCGGCGGCAGCAGCGCCTCGACCCGCGTCACCAGGCCGTCAAGACGCTGGAGTAGCTGGTCGAGCGATGTCATGGCAGCGGCGCGCTTACGAGCGGTAGTCGGCGTTGATGCTGACGTAGTCGTGCGACAGGTCGCAGGTCCAGACGGTGGCCGATGCGTCGCCGCGCTTGAGCGTGACGCGGACCGTGATTTCCGACTGCTTCATCACGCGCTGGCCGTCCGCTTCCTGGTAGTCCGGATTGCGCCCGCCGGCCTTGGCGACCCAGACATCGTCCAGGTACAGATCGAGCTTGGTCACGTCGAGGTCGTCCACGCCGGCATAGCCGACGGCGGCCAGGATGCGGCCCAGGTTCGGGTCGGACGCGAAGAAGGCGGTTTTCACCAGCGGCGAGTGGGCGATCGCGTAGGCGATCTTGCGGCACTCTTCCAGGCTACGGCCCTCTTCCACCGTGATGGTGATGAACTTGGTCGCGCCTTCGCCGTCGCGGATGATCTGCTGCGCCAGGTTGCGCGAAATATCGGTGACGGCATCGCGCAGGGCTTCGTAGTCGGCGCCGGAAGCTTCGTTCACGACCAGGCTGCCGGCGCCGGTGGCGATCAGCATGAAGGAATCGTTGGTCGAGGTGTCGCCGTCGATGGTGATGCTGTTAAACGACTGGTCGGCCGCATACTTCACCAGTTCGTCCAGCACCGGCTGCGCCACTTTCGCATCAAAAGCCAGGTAGCCCAGCATGGTCGCCATGTTCGGCTTGATCATGCCTGCGCCCTTGCTGATGCCGGTCATCGTGACCGTGTGGCCGCCGATGGTGACCGTGCGGGACGCCGCCTTCGGCTGGGTGTCGGTGGTCATGATCGCTTCGGCGGCATTGAACCAGTTATCCGCCGTCAGGCTGTCGACCGCCTGCGGCAGGCCGGCGACGATCTTCGCGAGCGGCAGCGGTTCCAGGATCACGCCGGTCGAAAACGGCAGCACCTGCTGCGCTTCGCAGCCGAGCAGGCGCGCTACTTCCGCGCAGGTGGCCTGCGCATTGGCCAGGCCCGGCTCGCCCGTGCCGGCATTCGCGTTACCCGTGTTGACCACGAGCGCGCGGATCGGCGCGCCGCCATTGCCGACAGCGGCGAGGTTGGCCTTGCTGACCTGCACCGGCGCGGCGCAGAAACGGTTCAGGGTAAACACGCCGGCAACGGTGGCACCGTCGGCCAGCTTCATGACCAGCAGGTCCTTGCGGTTGGGCTTCTTGATGCCGGCTTGGGCAAAGCCGATCTCGAAGCCGGCGACCGGTTTCAGGTCGGCGGCGACGGGCAGGGGGGAATTCACGGCCATGGCGGTTCTCTGGGAATGTTGTCGAATCCGATATTGTACTGCGCGCACCCTGCGATGGGCGCGACCCTGTTCCATGCACCCCACGCCGCGCCGCCGCTGCCGGCCTTTTGTACTCATCCGTAACGCCAATCATCTCCCTTTGTCAACTCCCCGTAGGGAGAGTCGCACGCCAATTGTGCGCCCTCCAGGCGTACATATACTCGATCGCACCTGGCCTGCCGAGTTGCCCTCGGTGCCGGGTAGGTGCCCACTCCACGGGCTAATAACATGCATGACAGGAGACGGAAAATGAAGCTAACGATAAAGGCGCGGCTGCTCGTCGCGCTGTGCGCCGGCACCATGGCCGCGCCATCCGCATTCGCCGATGGCCAGCCGCGCGAACTGAGCGCCGCAGCGAAACGCTATCAGCAGTATTTCAGGGAGGCGTCGAAAGAGTTCAACGTCCCGGTCGAACTGCTCGAGTCGATCGCCTACGCGGAAAGCCGCTGGATTGCGCACGTACCGAAAGGCCAGCTGAAGAAAAGCGACGAGCCGCAAATCGAAATCGACACCGACCCGCACGGCGGCATGCCGCCCACCTACGGCATCATGGGCCTGCGCAACGACACCTATTTCGGCACCTCGCTCACGCAGGGCGCGGCCCTGATCCGCGTCTCGCCCGATGTCGTCATGACTGACGTGCGCAGCAACATCCGCGCCGCGGCCGCCCTGCTCTCGCAGTACGCCGCGCGCAAGACGAAGAACTTCCCGATCGAACAATGGGAAAGCGCGGTTGCCCGCTACAGCGGCATCCCGCAGCCGGAAGTGGCGCAAATCTACACCTATGAAATCCTGACCGCGATCCGCCAGGGCCGCGAGGGCAGCGGCTACAAGATCGGCCAGCGCCACGTCGAGATGGAAAAAGTCTATGGCAAGGACAAGCTGAGGAAGCTGTCGGCGCGCCGCATCACTTTAGAGACCGGCGTGCCCGATCCGAAGATCTCGGCACCGGACTTCGTCGACACCCCCGCCTACAACGAGTAAGCCACCCTCCTCAGGACATACCATGAAAAAGAGCATGAACGGCTTGCTTGCAGGCCTGGCCCTTGCCGCCCTCGGCATGCAGGCCCTCCCCGCCGCCGCCTCGACCGACTACCCGCCGGCGATCTGGAACCCGGCGGCCAGCTGCAACTACTCGGCGCGCACCGCCTCGGTCACCCACGTGACCATCCACACGACCCAGGGCTCCTACGCCGGCTCGATTTCCTGGTTCCAGAACTGCAGCGCGGGCGTCTCCGCCCACTACGTGATCCGCTCCTCGGACGGCCAGGTGACGCAGATGGTACGCGAGTCGAGCAAGGCCTGGCACGTCGGGAACTCGAACGGCTACACAGTCGGCATCGAGCACGAGGGCTATGTCAACGCCCCGGCCACCTGGTACACGAGCGCCATGTACAACGCCTCGGCGGCACTGACGCGCGACATCCTGGCCTCGCGCGGGCTGGCGCAGAAGGTCTACAACGGCAGCAGCGGCTGGAACGCGGTGCCTTCCGACTCGCTCTACAACGTCAAGGGCCACGTCAACTACGCCGGCCAGAGCCACACCGACCCGGGTTCGGGCTGGGACTGGCCGCGCTACAAGACCCTGGTCGCCGGCGGCACCAGCGGTGGCGGCGGCACCGGCAGCACCCTGTCCTGGCCGCTGGTCCAGTACGGCAACACGGGCGAGCGCGTGCGTACCATCCAGTACCTGCTGCAGCAATGGGGCTACAGCCTGACGGTGAACGGCAGCTTCGACACGGCCACCCAGAACGCCGTCAAGAACTTCCAGTCCTCGCACGGCCTGGGCGCCGACGGCGTCGTCGGCAACGCCACCTGGCCGGCCCTGACCATCGTCACCCAGCAGGGCGACTCGGGCGCCAAGGTGCGCGCCGTCCAGAGCCAGCTCAACGAAAGCGGCTATGGCCTGGTAGTGGACGGCATCTTCGGTTCGGGCACCAACAGCGCGGTACGCAGCTTCCAGAGCGCCAAGGGCCTGGGCGTGGATGGGATCGTTGGGGACAATACCTGGAACAAGATGGCCTGGTAAAGCGCGGGTTGTCCCGCGGCCCGGCAGCGGCGTCCCTCGGGACGCCGTTATTGCCTCGATCACCCCTGGCAGGCGCCGATGCGGGTCAGGCGCTGCACCGTTTTCTGCTCCAGCGCGCCCCTGCCGGAGCGCATGGCCGCCGCTGCCTCGGGCGGTATGTCGGCCTGCCCCATCTCGCTGGCGCTGGCCTGCATCTGCTTGAACAGGGCCAGCGAGCGCTGGGCTTCGGCGCGTTCCTGGGCATTGCCTTCCCGCGCCATCTTCTCGGCCATCGCACGCAGGAAGGGCAGGCCGCCCGCCGCTTCGGAGCCCAGCGGCGGCCGTTTGATGACCGATTCGGTCACCGACTCCCAGGTCTTCTCGTCGAGCCGGCGCAGCGTGGTCTTGATCCGGCCCCACGGGCAATCGTTGACCGAGACCATGCTGTCACCCACGACTTCGCCCTTGGCCGCCTTGCAGCCGTCCTTGAGCAGCTCCCTCGGGATGTCGACGGTCTTGACGGGGCGGATGCAGACACGCTGCGGCCCTTCCCCTGCCACGGCGTAGCTGCCGCGGCTGCCGTCGCTGCGGCGGAACCGGCTGTCGACGTTGCCGGTCCGGGGATCGGTCACGCTGCGGATGTCCAGGGAGCCGGCGGCATCGCTGCGGCTGGTGTCGCTCACGGTCTCGACCTGGTACAGCCCCGGCGGCATCAGGAAACGGCTGTCGGGCGCGGCAACGGCGCCCTGCGCGAGCGCGAGCGTGCAGACGGCTGCAAGGAATATACGATGCTGATTCATCCTTTTCCCCATCAACGCAGCACCAGCTCGACGCGGCGGTTGCGCGCGCGGCTGTCGTCGGCTTCGTTGGATGCCACCGGCGCCAGGTTGGCAACGCCGCGCGCCGTCATGCGGTTTGCGGCGATGCCGTAGCGGGTGCTCAGGGCCTCGGCCACGGCCTGGGCGCGCCGCTGCGACAGTCCCAGGTTGTTCTCGAAGTCGCCCTGGTTGTCGGTGTGGCCGACGATGAACACCTTGAGGTTCGGGGCCGCCTTCAGGGCTTCGGCCATCTGCTTGAGCTGCTCGTCCGAGTCGGGGCGCAGCACGGCCTTGTTGGTATCGAAGTTCACGCCATACAGGGCGATCTTGCCGTCACGCTTGAGGATGTCTCCAATGGCCTTGGCATCGACCGTCACCTTGCCGGTCTGCGCGGTGGCCGGTTCCACGACCTGGACCAGCTGCTGCACACGCCCAGCCGTCTTGCCGGACCCGGAATCGATGGACATCGCGACCTGCACGTAGACATGGCCGCTTCCGGCCGCCTTGCGCGCGCTGACCAGGTTGAAGCCGGGCTGGTAGCCGCTGTTGAACATGCTGCGGGCCATGACATTGCTGCCGATTCCCCTGGCTTCCTTGGGCAGTTCCTGCACCAGCTTCTGGACCTTGTCCTTCACGCACTGGGGTTCTTCGCAGGCGTAGACGACCTGGAAGCCTGCCGCTTCGAGCGCCTGGCGATAATTGCGCAACACTTCCAGCGCAGCGGCGCCCTTCGGTCCGAAGTAGAAGCGATTGGTGATGCGCCCTTCCACCTGGCGCAGGACCGGCTTGCCTTTCTCCAGGTCGACGACCCGCGTGAACCCGAGCGGCTCGCCGCCGGCCGCGTCCAGGATCGAGCCCTGGTAGCGCGACACCACCGGGCTGTCGCTCGCGCCCGGGATATCGCGCAGCTCCGCGGCGGACGCCATGCCCAGCGCCAGCGCTGCCACACCCAGCATGCCTGCGCGCGCGATGCGTCCCGAGTGGATGCGCCACAAGGCGCCGAATGTCCTGTTGATCTGCATGCCCGCCTCTCCCATGGTCTTGACGTACCGAAGAGCCGGATTGTAGCGCGTTACGAACGCGCAAAATCTCACGAAATTACACTTTTTACAACAATTGCGCGGGGCATGGCAAGGCAGCCCATCGGCCAAAAAAAACGGCCGGATTGCTCCGGCCGTTCTTGCTCATGCGAAACGCAATGCTGCTTACGCCAGCTTGCCGTGGCAAGCCTTGAACTTCTTGCCGCTGCCGCAAGGGCAAGGGTCGTTGCGGCCGACTTTCACGCCCATGTAGGTGCTGTGGTCTTCAGCCGCCACCGCGCTCGACGAGCCCGTCGGGTTCGGTGCGAGCAATTCTTCCGGCGCCGCGGCCGGGTTGAAGTCGGCGTGCTGGTAGTTGATGTTTTCCAGGTGCGCCGCCTGGGCCGCCATGGCCGCTTCCGCCGCCTCGACTTCCTCGCGGGTCTGGATACGCACGGTCATCACGGTGCGGATGACTTCGTTCTTGATCTGGTCCAGCATGGCGCCGAACAGTTCGAAGGCTTCGCGCTTGTATTCCTGCTTCGGGTTCTTCTGCGCGTAGCCGCGCAGGTGGATGCCCTGGCGCAGGTGATCCAGCGCCGACAGGTGCTCGCGCCAGTGGGTATCGACGCTTTGCAGCATGACGTTGCGCTCGAAGCCGCCGAAGGCATCCTTGCCGACGATGGAGATCTTGCTGTTGTAGGAAGCGTCGGCCGCGGCCAGCACTTTTTCCAGGATGTCGTCGTCGTTCAGGTTCGGCTCGTCGACCAGCATCTGCTCGAGCGGGACGTCCAGCGCCCATTCCGCAGCCAGCACCGACTGCAGCGACTTGATGTCCCACTGCTCTTCGACCGACTCGGCGGGCACGTAGGTGCGCACGACGTCGGTGAACACGCCGGCGCGCAGCGAGGCGATCAGCTCGGAGATGTCGGTCGCTTCCAGCAGCTCGTTACGCTGGCTGTAGATCACCTTGCGCTGGTCGTTGGCGACGTCGTCGTATTCGAGCAGCTGCTTGCGGATGTCGAAGTTGCGGGCCTCGACCTTGCGTTGGGCGGTCTCGATGGAGCGGGTCACGATGCCCGCCTCGATCGGCTCGCCTTCCGGCATTTTGAGGCGTTCCATGATGGCGCGCACGCGGTCGCCCGCGAAGATGCGCAGCAGCGGATCGTCCAGGCACAGGTAGAAGCGCGAGGAACCCGGGTCGCCCTGGCGGCCGGAACGGCCACGCAGCTGGTTGTCGACGCGGCGCGACTCATGGCGCTCGGTACCGATGATGTGCAGGCCGCCGGCGCCGACCACGTGGTCGTGCAGCGACTGCCATTCGTCGATCAGCTTCTGCGACTGGGCGGCCTTGTCGGCTTCCGAGAGCTCGTTGTTCGCTTCGATGATCTGGATCTGCTTCTCGACATTGCCGCCCAGGACGATGTCGGTACCGCGGCCGGCCATGTTGGTGGCGATCGTGATCATCTTCGGACGGCCCGCCTGGGCGATGATTTCCGCTTCACGGGCGTGCTGCTTGGCGTTGAGGACGTTGTGCGGCAGCTTGGCCTTGGTCAGGATGCCTGAGAGCAGTTCCGAGTTCTCGATCGAGGTGGTACCCACCAGTACCGGCTGGCCGCGCTCGTAGCAGTCGCGGATGTCGATGAGCATCGCGTTGTACTTTTCCTGCGCCGACTTGTACACCTGGTCCTGGCGGTCCTTGCGCTGCGAAGGACGGTTCGGCGGGATGACGACGGTTTCGAGGCCGTAGATTTCCTGGAACTCATAGGCTTCCGTGTCGGCGGTACCGGTCATGCCGGACAGCTTGGTGTACATGCGGAAGTAGTTCTGGAAGGTGATCGAGGCCAGGGTCTGGTTCTCGTTCTGGATGCGCACGCCTTCCTTGGCTTCCACGGCCTGGTGCAGGCCGTCGGACCAGCGGCGGCCCGTCATCAGGCGGCCGGTGAATTCGTCGACGATGGTGACTTCGTTGTTCTGCACCACGTAGTGCTGGTCCTTGTGGTACAGGACGTGCGCGCGCAGGGCCGCGTACAGGTGGTGGATCAGCGTGATGTTGGCTGCGTCATAGAGCGAGGCGCCTTCCGGCAGCAGGCCCATTTTGGTCAGGATGGCCTCGGCCTTTTCGTGGCCGGCTTCGGTCAGCAGCACGGTGTGCGCTTTTTCGTCCTTGGTGTAGTCGCCCGGGACTTCGACCTCGCCCTTGCCGTCCGGCGTTTCTTCACCGATCTGCAGGGTCAGCTGCGGCGGTACCTCGTTCATGCGGTGGTACAGGTCGGTGTGGTTCTCGGCCTGGCCGGAAATGATCAAGGGCGTACGCGCTTCGTCGATCAGGATCGAGTCCACTTCGTCGACCACGGCAAAGTTCAGGCCGCGCTGCACGCGTTCGCGCGCCTCGTAGACCATGTTGTCGCGCAGGTAGTCGAAACCGAATTCGTTGTTGGTACCGTAGGTGATGTCGGAACCATAGGCGGTCTGCTTGCTGTCGTGGTCCATCTGCGACAGGTTCACGCCCGTGGTGAGGCCGAGCCAGCCGTACAGGCGGCCCATCGAATCGGCGTCGCGCTGGGCCAGGTAATCGTTGACGGTGATGACGTGCACGCCCTTGCCCGACAGTGCGTTCAGGTAGACCGGCAGGGTTGCCATCAGGGTCTTGCCTTCGCCCGTGCCCATTTCGGCGATCTTGCCCTGGTGCAGGACCATGCCGCCGATCATTTGCACGTCGAAGTGGCGCATCTTCAGCACACGTTTCGCGGCTTCGCGACAGACGGCAAAGGCTTCCGGCAGGATGTCGTCGAGCGACTCGCCATTGGCGACGCGTTCCTTGAACTGGGGGGTCTTGGCCTGGAGATCGGCGTCCGACAGCTTCTCCATCTCCGGCTCGAGCGCGTTGATCTGACGCACGGTTTTTTGGTATTGCTTGAGCAGACGCTGGTTGCGGCTGCCGAAAATCTGGGTCAGTAATGACATGCTAAGTTTCTTAAAAAGGACGCCGCTAAAAGAGCAAGGATGATATCAAAAAGATACCGGCCTGAGACCGCCTATGGCGAAAAGCGACTGATTTTATCATGCGATCCGGCCACACTTGGGGGTTGTGGGCTAGATAACAAGGTTCGTGCGCGAAAGAATGTTATCAAATTGCATCGTCCACTGCCGCATGCTACGGGAAGTGCCGGCTTGTGGTATGTTGGCGCCTGTTTTCACCGATCTTCCGGGCGCGCCCCGCGCCACCACCTTCCACCGACCCATGCATATCTACGGCACCCGCGACCGCCAGACGTCGAAAGAGGCGACCGACTTCCTGCGTTCGAACGAACGCATGGCGCGCCTGCTGCCGACCGCCATGCGCATGGCCGACCTGCAGCGCGACGTCGGCGCCGCCCTGCCCTCGATGTTCGGCAACTGCGACGTCCTGTCCTTCCGGAGGGGGTGCTGGTGCTGACCGTGCCGAGTTCGGCGGTGGCCGCGCGCCTGAAGCAGCAACTGCCCAAGCTGCAGTCCACCCTGCTCGGGCGCGGCTGGCAGGTCAGCTCCACGCGCCTGAAGGTGCAGGTGACGCGCGCGATGCCCGAGCGGGTAGAGACGCGCGTGCTGGAATTGCCGCCGACGGCGGTGGATGCGTTCGAGGAACTGGGAGAAAGCCTGCCGGAGACGCCGCAGAACGCGGCGCTGGTGGCGGCGATCAAGCGGCTGGCCGCCAGGCGGCGCGCGGGTTGAACGCCGCGCAACCGATCGAAGGGCCCAGGGCAGGGGCCGCCGAGGCAGAACCGTAGGTGGAGTCCTGACTCCACGCGGTCCCACCCTTCGGATAGCGGCGCCCTTGCACCGGCCGGTGCGCCTGCGAATACGATGTCTCATCGGTTCGACTATGGCGCACTTCGCCTTTGATCATGTGATGACCCCGCGTGGAGTCAGGACTCCACCCTACGTCGCCAATGCGCCCGTCAAACGGCGAGCACATGGTTCCCGTCACGCCGCACCCGTCAGCTCCAGGCCCACTCTTCCTTCATCTGCTTCACATACGAAGCCGGCGCGCCCTCGAGCGCGTCGAAGGACACGATCTCGTAGGCATCCGGCCGCGCCAGCAAGGCGCGCAGCAGGTCGTTGTTGAGGGCGTGGCCGGACTTGTGCGCCTCGTAGGCCGCCAGCAGCGGGTGGCCCACCAGGTAGAGGTCGCCGATGGCGTCGAGGATCTTGTGGCGCACGAACTCGTCGTCGTAGCGCAGGCCGTCCGCATTCAGGATGCGGTATTCGTCCATCACGATCGCGTTTTCCAGCGAGCCGCCACGTGCCAGGCCCATGCCGCGCAGGCTTTCCACATCCTGCATGAAGCCGAAGGTGCGGGCGCGCGCCACGTCGTGCACGTAGGACACCTGGGCGAAATCGACCGAGGCGTTCTGGGTCGTGCCGTCCACCGCCGGGTGGTTGAACTCGATGAAGAAATCGAGCTTGAAGCCGTCGTGGGGTTTCAGCCGCGCCCATTTTTCGGCATTGCCGGTGCCCTGGCGCACTTCGACTTCCTTCAGCACGCGGATGAATTTCTTCGGCGCATCCTGATCCTGCACGCCGGCTTGCTGCAGCAGGAAGACGAAGGACGAGGCCGAGCCGTCCATGATCGGGATTTCCTCGGCCGTCACTTCAATATAGAGGTTGTCGATGCCCAGGCCGGCACAGGCCGACATCAGGTGTTCGACCGTGGACACGCGGGCGTCGTTCTTGACCAGCACCGAGGCCATGCGCGTATCGCCCACCACTTCCGCGCTCGATGGGAATTCGACCACCGGGTCGAGGTCGACGCGGCGGAACACGATGCCGGTATTGCTGGGTGCCGGGCGCAGCGTCAGCTCGACCTTGCGGCCCGAATGCAGGCCGACGCCGATGGTGCGCACCAGTTCTTTGATGGTTCGTTGTTTGAGCATGCGCCGATTATATATGCGCTTGCCAATCGGTGCCGGGCTCGGCCCTTGCAGAGAGGCAACAGCTCAGCCATACGCTGCGGACGCGCGACACACTGAAGCGTGTCTCAGGGGTGCTCGGCTTCGCTGTGGCTTTTCTCGTGGCGAATCAGGTACAGCCCGCTGCCGACGATGATCGCCGCGCCCAGCAGCGTGTAGCCGTCGGGCAGGGTTTGCCAGAGTAGCCAGTCGATCGCCACGCCCCAGGCCAGGGCGGAATACTCGAACGGCGCCACGACCGACGCCTGCCCATGGCTGAAGGCCTCGGTGATGGCCAGCTGGCCAAAAAAGCCGCTCACGGCCAGCCCGCACAGCAGCCACGCATGGGCAGGATCCAGGTCTACCCACTCGGGCGCGGCCAGGACGGTGGCGCCGACCGCCATCATCAGCATCAGCCAGAACATGATCTGCTCGCTGCTGTCGGAGCGGGCCAGCACGCGCGCGCCGATGGCGGAGATGGCATAGCAGACGGCCGAGCCGAGGATGGCCAGGCCGCCGAGCGTGAGCATGCCCTCGCCTTCCGGCCGCAACACAACCAGCACGCCGCCCATGCCCACCGCGATCGCCATCCAGCGCGCCAGGTTTACTTTTTCCTTCAGTACGAACACGGACAAGGCCGTGATCAGGGCCGGTGCAATGAAGAAGATCGAATACGCCTCGGCCAGCGAGAGTTTCTTGAGACCGTAGGCGAACAGGGCCAGCATCGCGATGCCGACGGCCGCCCTCAGCAACTGCAGCGACCAGCGTACCCGCAGCATCGAGCCGAAGCGTCCGCGCCAGGCCACCCAGGCGCACACCAGCGGCAGGGACGACAGCGAGCGCAGCGCCGCCACCTGCATTGCCGGGTAGTGCGCCGACAGCAGCTTCATGGCCGTGTCCATCAGTGCGAACATGGCCACTGCGGCCAGCATCGCGTAGATGCTGCGCAGGTTGCCGGAAATGTGGCGCATGTGCCGGGCCTTTCGGTGATTCGATGAGAACAAAAACGGCGCCGAGGCGCCGTTCTGGTGGTATCTGAACTGCGAGCTCGACTGCGAGCCGGACCGGGATCAGCCCAGTTGCGCCAGCAGCGTTTCCGCCTTCGACAGTTCGAAACCGCCCTGCTCCACGTTCAGCTGGGTGACGACGCCGTCTTCGACCAGCATCGAATAGCGCTGCGAGCGCGTGCCCATGCCGTGCTTGGAGAAATCGGCGTCCAGGCCGAGGGCCTTGCTGAAGGCGGCGTTACCGTCGGCCATCATGCGCACGATGCCAGTGGCCTTCTGTTCGCGGCCCCAGGCGCCCATGACGAACGCGTCGTTGACCGAGATGCACCAGATTTCGTCGACGCCCTTGGCCTTGAACGCCTCGGCATTCTGGACGAAGCCCGGCACGTGCTGGGCCGAGCAGGTTGGCGTGAAGGCGCCCGGCAGGCCGAAGATCGCGATCTTCTTGCCAGCGGCCAGCTTGGTTACCTCGAAGGTATTCGGACCGAGCGCGCAGCCTTCGGTTGCGGTCTCGATGTATTCAGCCAGGGTGCCTTCCGGCAGGCGGTCGCCAATCTTGATGCTCATGCGGTACTCCTCAAGTGTTATTTTGGAAAGGCCGCAGTATGCCTGAACTGGCGTGGGCTTGCACGGGACGCCCCCGGAAGAGCAAGAAGGATCGCTGGGCGGCGCATGGCCGCCCAGCTTGTCACAACGGGAAGGGCTTACTTGATCTGCTTGTTATCTTGCAAGCCAGGCCAGATATCGGAGGCTTCGGCCATGGCGGCCGCACTTTCCTCCTCGAATGCCGGACTGGTCTGGTTCGTATCGTCCGTGGTCGTCTCGATCGTGATCTTGTCGGTGGGCGTGGGCTCGACACCGCCGCCGATGGCGACTGCGGTAGACATCGCCAGGATGACACCAATTACAACGGTCTTGTTCATGAAATTTCTCCAGTGAGATCCAAAAATGCTCTTCGTTGTTTTGATTAAAAGCACCGACAATGCCAGCGCCAGGCGATACCGATCAAACCGATAAGCCGGGCAACATGAGGGTGGGAAAATTATGCCACGATTGTTCATGGAACTTGTGCTTCTGGAAAAATTTATTATTTTCTCGTCCAGACTCCTGTTGCGCGACCGACATTGCGGCGGCGCACGCCCGCACAGCCGTGACGGCCAGAAAAAAACCGGGACCGCAGCTTGCGCCACGGTCCCGGTTTTGAATCGAACTGTCGACAAGCTTAGTCGGCTTGCTTGCGCAGGAAGGCCGGAATGTCGTAGGTCTCGACGCCGTTGTTCTGCATCGCACGCACCTGCTCGGATGCCTGCTCGCGGCGCCACACGGCCGGCTGCTTCATGCCGTCGTTGCCGCCGATACCGGCCGCACCCATGGTCACGCCCCCGGTCAGCGGGGTCGTGCCCATCATCGGCGCGTTGTAGGTACCGGTGCGCAGCACCTGCTGCGGCTGCACCAGCTGCATCTTCTTGTTCTTGCCCAGGCCGGTCGCGACCACGGTCACGCGGATCTCGTCGCCCATCGAATCGTCGTAGGCGATGCCCTGTGCGATCGACGCGTCCGGTGCGGCAAAAGCGCGCACGGCAGCCATGACTTCCTTGATCTCCTTGCCTTTCAGGCCGCGCGACGCGGTGACGTTCACCAGCACGCCCTTGGCACCCGACAGGTCGATACCGTCGAGCAGCGGCGAAGCGACCGCCTGTTCGGCCGCGATGCGCGCGCGGTCGACGCCGGCGGCGGTGGCCGTCCCCATCATGGCCTTGCCCTGCTCGCTCATGATGGTCTTGACGTCGTTGAAGTCGACGTTGATGTGGCCCGGCACATTGATGATCTCGGCGATACCGGCGACGGCGTTGTTCAGGACGTCGTCGGCGTGCTTCATCCACTCGAGCATCGATTCGTCTTCGTAGATCTCTTCCAGCTTTTCGTTGAGGATGATGATCAGGGAGTCGACGTGCTTCGACAGTTCTTCCAGGCCCTGCTCGGCGATGTCCATGCACTTCTGGCCCTCGTAGGAGAAGGGCTTGGAGACCACGGCCACCGTCAGGGCGCCCATGGTTTTCGCCACTTCGGCCACGATGGGCGCGGCGCCGGTGCCGGTACCGCCGCCCATGCCGGCGGCGATGAAGACCATGTGCGCGCCGCGCAGCGAATCCTCGATGCGCGAACGGGTCTGCTCGGCCAGCTGGCGGCCGACTTCAGGACGCATGCCGGCGCCGAGGCCCGACTCGCCGATCTGGATGATGTTGTTCGCGCTCGATGCGGCAAGCGCCTGGGCATCGGTGTTGGCGGCGATGAACTCGACGCCGGAGACGCCCTTGTTGATCATGTGCTGCACCGCGTTGCCGCCTGCACCACCCACGCCGACGACTTTGATCACCGTTCCCAGTGCTGCGTTATCGACCATATCGAACTCCATGATGTGACTCCCTAATATTCAAGTGCAGTATCTACGCGTCAAGCTCGTAAGGTTATCAGGCTTGAAGGCCGGACACTGCTAAGTAATGTAAAAAAATATGCTTTTTGTATCGAATCAAAGACGCTGAATCGGGTGCTGTACGTGCTGCTTAAAAATTCCCCAAGAACCATTCCTTCATACGCTGCCACACCGCCTTTACCGAGCCGTCCTGCCTAGTCACGATGTGGCCCCGCAAATACTGTTTTTTCGCTTCCAGCAGCAGGCCGAGCACCGTGGCGTAGCGGGGGCTACGCACGACGTCGGCCAGCTGGCCGCGATACTCCGGCGTGCCAAGGCGCGCCGGTTTCAGGAAAATGTCTTCCGCCATGTCGATCATGCCGGGCATGATCGCGGTGCCGCCGGTGAGGACGATGCCCGACGAGAGCACGCCCTCGTAGCCCGATTCGTGCACCACCTGCTGCACCATCGCGAACAGCTCCTCGACGCGCGGCTCGATCACGGCGGCCAGCGCCTGGCGCGAGCGCGCGCGGACCGCGGTCGCCCAGGCCCGGCACTTCCGGGTTTCGCCCGGATCGGCCAGCGCCTGCTTGGCCACGCCGTAGCGCAGCTTGATTTCCTCGGCTTCGCCGGTCGGCGTGCGCAGCGCCATCGCGATGTCGCTGGTGATCTGGTCGCCGGCGATCGGGATCACGGCCGTGTGGCGGATGGCGCCATCGCTGAACACGGCGATGTCGGTGGTGCCGCCGCCGATGTCGATCAGGACCACGCCGAGTTCCTTCTCGTCGTGGGTCAGCACCGCGTCGGCCGAGGCCATCGGCTGCAGGATCAGGTCCGACACTTCCAGGCCGCAGCGGCGCACGCACTTGACGATGTTCTGCACCGCCGACACCGCGCCGGTGACGATGTGCACGCGCACCTCCAGGCGGATGCCGCTCATGCCGATCGGCTCGCGCACGTCTTCCTGGTTGTCGACGATGAACTCCTGCGGCACCGTATGCAGCAGCTGCTGGTCGGTCGGGATATTCACTGCCTTGGCCGTCTCGATCACGCGGGCGACGTCGGTGGCGGTGACTTCCTTGTCCTTGATCGCCACCATGCCGCTCGAGTTGAACGAACGGATATGGCTGCCCGCGATGCCGGCATACACGTTGCGGATCTTGCAGTCGGCCATCAGCTCGGCCTCCTCGAGCGCGCGCTGGATCGATTCGACCGTGGCCTCGATGTTGACGACCACGCCCTTCTTCAATCCTTTCGACTCGTGCTGACCGAGGCCGATGACCTCGTGGCGTCCGTCGGACATCACCTCGGCCACGACCGCCACCACCTTCGAGGTGCCGATGTCGAGGCCGACGATCAGGTTTTTCGCGTCTTTTGTCATTGCTCGCCTGCTTTAGATATGCTTGGTTGTCTTGTTGGTACTTGGTTTTTTCTTTGCTGCCTTGACCGGCTTGCTCGCATCGGCCGGCACGCTCAGGGCCGCGGACGACAATGCCAGTCCGTTCGCGTAACGCGTGTCGATCGTGTCGATGCGGCCTTCCTGCAATCGCGCCACCAGCTGCGGGTAGACACCCACCAGGCGCAGTACGCGCGCCTTGACGGTGTCCTTGTCCTGCTCGCGGCCGAGCTCCACGCTCATGCCGTTGTCCAGCTTGACCGTCCAGGCGTAGCGCGAGGACAGCGACAGCGCCTGCGGCACCAGCTGCACCGGCGCAAACCAGGAACGCAGCTCGGAAAAGCGCGCCAGCACTTCCTTCTCGCTGCCGACCGGGCCCGCGAAGGCCGGCAGCTCGTGGTCGTCGTCGGCTTCGGCCAGGTTGGCGGTAAACACATCGCCCTTCACCGACAGCAGGCGGCCTTCGCCCCAGGTGCCGAGCGCCACGTGTTCCTCGACCTCGACGATCAGCTGGTTCGGCCACTCGCGCCGCACCGTTGCGCGGCGCACCCAGGGCACCGCCTCGAAAGTCGTGCGTACCTGGTCCAGGTCGGTCGTGAAGAAGTTCCCGCGCAGCTTGCCCAGGACGCTGTTCCTGACCGTCAGTTCGTTCACGTGCTTCAGTTCCATGCCGTACAGGCTCTCGACACGCACGCCGCGCAGGGTGAACATCGGGCGCTGCGACAACCACCACACCCCGCTTGCGATGGCCGCGAGCAGGGTTGCCGCCAGCAGTGCGCTGGCGGTGGCGTTGAGGGCGCGTACGTCATGCCACATGCTTATCCTTGTGCCTTCACCATCTTGCAGCGCGCCGAGCGCAGGATCTCGATGCACAGGTCTTCATAGCCGATGCCCACCGCGCGCGCCGCCATCGGCACCAGCGAGTGGCCCGTCATGCCGGGCGAGGTATTCACCTCCAGCAGGAAGGGACGCATGTCGCTCTCGCGCACCAGCACGTCGACGCGGCCCCAGCCCTCGCAGCCGAGCGCGCGGTAGGCGGCGACGGCGTGACGCTGGATTTCCTCGGTCAACTCCGCGGGAAGCTGGGCCGGGCAGTGGTATTGCGTGTCGTCGGTGAAGTACTTGTTCTGGTAGTCGTAGTTGCCTTCCGGAGCGACGATTTCGACGATCGGCAGCGCGCGCGCGTCCTTGCCCGAACCGAGCACGGCGACCGTGAACTCGCGGCCGGTGACGAACTCCTCGACCAGCACGGTTTCGTCGAAACCGGCGGCCAGGGCGACCGCCGCTTCCAGTTCCTCGGCGGCGTTCACCTTCGTGATGCCAATGGTCGAGCCTTCGAGCGGCGGCTTGACGATCAGCGGCAGGCCGAGGTCGCCCACGATGGCGTCGAGGTCGGCGCCCGGCGCCACCGTCGCATAGCGCGGGGTCGGGATGCCTTTCGACAGCCAGATGATCTTGGTCGTGATCTTGTCCATGCCCACCGACGAGGCCATGACGCCGCTGCCGGTGTAGGGAATGCCGAGCTGCTCGAGGGCGCCCTGCAGGCTGCCGTCTTCGCCGTAGCGGCCGTGCAGCGCGATGAAGACGCAATCGAATCGTTCGGCCGCCAGCTCGGCGATGCTGCGCTCGGCCGGATCGAAGGCATGGGCATCGATGCCGCGGCTCGTCAAGGCGTTCAGCACGCCGGTGCCCGACATGATCGACACATCGCGCTCGGCCGAACGGCCGCCGAACAGGACGCCGACCTTGCCGAAGTTGGTCAGGATTTCACTCATGATGCGACCTTCAAGGTTGGTTGTTGCGCTGGCTGTGGCGCTTGTTGCGCAGTCCGTTGCGCAGTCAGCTGATTCGGAATGCCGCTGATCGAACCCGCGCCCATGGTCAGCACGACGTCGCCGTCACGTGCCACCTGGCGGATCGCGTCGGGCATCTCGGCGATGGTTTCCACGAAAATCGGTTCGACCTTGCCGCCGGCGCGCAGCGAACGGGCGAGAGTACGCCCATCGGCGCCGACGATGGGCATCTCTCCCGCTGAGTACACTTCCGCCAGCAGCAGCACGTCCGGGGTCGACAGGACCTTGACGAAGTCTTCGAACAGGTCGCGCGTGCGGCTGTAGCGGTGCGGCTGGAAAGCCAGCACCAGGCGCCGGCCCGGGTAGGCGGCGCGCGCCGCGGCCAGCGTCACCTCGGTCTCGACCGGGTGGTGGCCGAAGTCGTCGACCAGGGTGAAGCTGCCGCCACCCTCCAATGCGACTTCGCCGTAGCGGGTGAAGCGGCGGCCGACGCCGCGGAATTCCAGCAGGCCCTGGGCGGTGGCCGCGTCATCGATGCCGATCTCGCGCGCAATCGCAATGGCCGAGCAGGCGTTGAGCACGTTGTGCATGCCCGGCTGGTTCAGCACGAACTTCGTATCCGGATAGCCTTCCTGGCGCACCGTGAAGTGCATGTGCACGCCGTCGGCATAGGCGTCGAGAGCGCGCACTTGCGCATCTTCCGAGAAGCCGTAGGTCGTCACGGGTTTCGTCACCTGCGGCAGGATCGCGCGCACGTGGCGGTCGTCGATGCACAGCATCACGCGGCCATAGAACGGCAGGCGGTGCGTGAAATTCACGAAAGCGGCCTTGAGCTTTTCGAAATCGTGCTCGTAGGTCTCCATGTGGTCGGCGTCGATGTTGGTGATGACCTCGATGATCGGCGTCAGATTCAGGAAGGAGGCGTCCGATTCGTCGGCTTCGGCGACGATGTAGTCGCCGGTGCCGAGTTTCGCGTTCGCGCCGGCGCTGTTCAACTTGCCGCCGATGACGAAGGTCGGATCCAGGCCGCCCTGGGCCAGCACCGAGGCGACCAGGCTGGTCGTCGTGGTCTTGCCGTGGGTGCCGGCAATGGCGATGCCGCGTTTCAGGCGCATCAGCTCGCCCAGCATGATCGCGCGCGGTACGACGGGCACCTGCGCGGCGCGCGCGGCCACCACTTCCGGATTGGCTTCGTTCACCGCGGTCGAGGTGACGACGGCGTCGGCACCGAGGATGTTGTCGGCGGCGTGGCCGAGGTAGACGCGCGCGCCCAGGTCCTTCAGGCGGCTGCTGGCGGCATTGCTGCCCAGGTCCGAACCCGACACCTTGTAGCCGAGATTGAGCAGCACCTCGGCGATGCCGCTCATGCCGCTGCCACCGATGCCGACGAAGTGAATATGCTTGATCTTGTGTTTCATTGTCTGTTCTTCGCTTGTTCTTATTTGTTATTCGCCAGTTGCTCAAGGACGCCGGCAATCGCCGCGTTGGCATCGCGCCGGCCGACCGCTTGCGCCGCCTGCGCCATCGCCAGGCAGTCGGCGCGGCTCGTGTTCTGCAGCAGCTGCGCCACGTGTTGTGCCGACAGGTCTCCCCGGGCCAGGTGCACGGCCGCGCCCTGCTGCGCCATCCAGATCGCGTTGTCGCGCTGGTGACCCGTGGTGCTGGCGACGAACGGCACCAGCACGCTGGCCACGCCCGCGGCGGTCAGTTCCGACACCGTGATCGCACCGGCGCGGCAGATCACCAGGTCGGCCTGGGCATAGGCGCCGGCCATGTCGTCGATGAAGTCGACCACGTTGGCGGACACGCCCGCTTGCGCATACGCCGCACGCAGTGCATCGATGTTCTTCTTGCCCGACTGGTGGGTCACGATGGGCCTCACGTTCGCGTCGATCAGCGCCAGTGCCGCCGGCACGCTGTCGTTCAGCACCTTCGCGCCCAGGCTGCCGCCGACGACCAGCACGCGCAAGGGACCCGTGCGCCCGGCGAAGCGTTCGGCGGGCGCCGGCAGGTCGAGGATCGCCTGGCGCACCGGGTTGCCGGTGACGACCGCTTTGCCGGCCGCCTTGCCGAAATCGGCCGGGAAACCGAACAGCACACGGTCGGCCATCGGTGCCAGCGTCTTGTTCGACAACAGCAGCGCGGCATCGGCATTCACCAGGGCCAGCGGAATGCCGCGCAGGCGCGCCATCATCCCGCCCGGCACCGTGACATAGCCGCCCATGCCGAGTACGACGTCGGGTTTCCTCTGCTTGATGAAACGCAGGCAGGCCGTGAAGCTGGCCGCCATCTTGAAGGCGCCCGTCACGGTGTGCTTCAGGCCCTTGCCGCGCAGGCCGGCGAAATCGATGGAGTCCATCGGGATGCCGTGCCTGGGCACGAACTCGCGTTCCATGCCGTGCGCGGTGCCCAGCCAGCTCACTTCCCAGCCGCGCTCGCGCATGGTCTGGGCGATCGCGACGCCAGGGAAGATGTGGCCGCCGGTGCCGGCTGCCATGATCATCAGCTTTTTCACGGGCTTGCTCACAGGCGCCCTCCCCGCATCAGCACACGGTTTTCGTAATCGATGCGCAGCAGGATCGCCAGGCCCACGCAGTTGAGCATCACGCCCGAACCGCCATAGCTCATCAGGGGCAAGGTCAGGCCCTTGGTCGGCAGCAGGCCCAGGTTCACGCCCATGTTGATGAAGGTCTGGGCGCCGAGCCAGATGCCGAAGCCCTTCGCGGCCAGGCCGGCGAAGATCTGCTCGAGGGCGATCGCCTGGCGGCCGATGTCGAAGGCGCGCTTGATCAGCCAGTAGAACAGGGCGATGACGACGAGCACGCCGATCAGGCCGAGTTCCTCGCCGATGACCGCCATGATGAAGTCGGTGTGCGGCTCCGGCAGGTAGTGCAGCTTTTCCACGCTGTTGCCGAGGCCAACGCCGGTGATTTCGCCGCGGCCGAAGGCGATCAGCGAGTGCAGCAGCTGGTAGCCCTTGCCGAGCGCGTTCTCGCCGGTCCAGGGATCGAGGTAGGCGAAGATGCGCTCGCGCCGGAACGGCGAAAGCGCGATGATCGAGACGAACAGCGCGACCAGGACCGAGGCGATGCCGCCGAACCAGATCATGTTGAAGCCGCCCAGGAACAGGATGCCCATGGCGATGCAGACGATGACGCCGAAGGCGCCCAGGTCGGGCTCGAGCAGCAGCAGGAGGCCGACGAAACCGATTGCCACCGCCATCGGCAGGAAGCCCTTGGTCAGCTTGTGCATGTATTGCTGCTTGCGCACCGTGAAGTCGGCCGCGTACAGCACCACGGCCACCTTCATGATCTCGGAGGGCTGCAGGTTGAACACCTTCAGCGACAGCCAGCGGCGCGCGCCATTGACCGAGACGCCCACGTTAGGAATCAGGACCAGCATCAACAGCACCAGGGTGCCGACGAACATCAGCGGCGCCATGCGCTGCCAGAACACGACCGGCACGCGGAAGGTGATGTAGGCGGCCAGCATCGACACCGCGATGAAGCCGGCCTGGCGGTACAGGAAGTACTCGTGGCGGCCCTGCACATAGGCGAACTTCGGGGAGTCCGGCAGCGCGATCGAGGCCGAATACACCATCACCATCCCGAACAGCATCAGCAGCAGCACGACCCACACCAGCGGCTGGTCGTAGTCCATCATTTTCGACGGGCGCGCGCGCTCGGCGATCGCCGCATCGCTGCTCGAACCCGAGAACTTGAAGGGAATCTGGAAGGCCATCAGATCTCCATTCCCTTGTCGAGGGCCAGTTCGCGCACGGTGTCGACGAAGACCTGGGCGCGGTGCGCGTAGTTGGTGAACATGTCGAGGCTGGCGCAGGCCGGCGACAGCAGCACGCAGTCGCCACCACGGGCCAGGCCGGCGGCGCGGCGCACCGCCTGCGGCAGCGATTCGAAGTCGAAGCACGGCACCCCGGTCGGCTCGAGAGCCAGCCGGATCGCCGGCGCATCCTTGCCGATCAGGAGCACGGCCCGGCATGGCGCGAGACGGGACCGGCCAGCGGCGCGAAGTCCTGGCCCTTGCCGTCGCCACCGGCCACCAGCAGGATCTGCTGCTCGCCGGTGAAGGCCTTGCCCAGGCCCTCCAACGCGGCAACGGTGGCGCCCACGTTCGTGCCCTTGCTGTCGTCGTAGAAGTCGACGCCCTCGATGCTGGCGACCAGCTCGACGCGATGCGGCTCGCCGCCGTATTCGCGCAGGCCGTGCAGCAGCGGCGCGAGCGGCAGGCCGGCGGCGCGGCACAGGGCCAGCGCGGCCAGCGCGTTCGAGGCATTGTGCAGGCCGCGGATTTTCAGGGCGTCGGCGGGCATCAGGCGGTTCACCGTGAACTCGACGGGTTCGGCGACTTCCCCTTTTTTAACTTCTTCTCGCTCGCTTCGCCCGGCACGGCGGTGGCCAGCCACAGCACGCCGCGTTCGTTGACGATGCCCATCGCGTGCGGCGCGTCCGGCTCGTCGATGCCGAAAGTCGTGTGCGCGGCACCCGCGGCGGCCATCTGCATGACGAGCGCGTCATTGCGGTTCAGGACGCGCACGGTGTCGGCACCAAAAATGCGCGCTTTGTCCGCCGCGTAGGCGGCCATGTCGCCATGCCAGTCGAGGTGGTCTGGGTCAGGTTCAGGACGGTGGCCGCGTCCGGATTCAGGCTGACCGTGGTGTGCAGCTGGAAGCTGGACAGTTCCAGCACCCAGGCCTGCGGCAGCGTGTCGGCCGCCAGCACTTCGCGCAGCACGTCGAGTGCCGCCGGGCTGATGTTGCCGGCCACGCGGGTATCAGGCCGGCGCGGCGGCACAGCAGACCGGTCAGGCTCGTCACCGTCGTCTTGCCGTTGGTGCCGGTAATGGCGATGACTTTCGGCGCATAGCCACGCTCCGCCTTCAGCGCAGCGAGCGCCTGGGCGAACAGTTCGATCTCGCCCCAGACGGGGATAAGGCGTTCAGCCGCCGCCGGGACGATCCCGGCCAGCTCGCGGTTCGGTGCCAGGCCCGGGCTCACGGCAACGAAATCGGCGCCGTCCAGCAGGCTCGCCGTGAAGGCGCCGCCGACGAATTCGGCATTCGGCACGGCCGCATACAGCGCCGGCAGGCGCTGTGGCTCGGTACGCGTATCGGCCACGCGCACGCGCGCGCCGCACTGGCCCAGCCAATGCGCCATCGCGAGCCCGGATTCGCCGAGCCCCAGTACCAGTGCGAGTTTGCCTTCGTAGTTCATCGATTGCAGTTTCAGTTAAGGCGGTTTCAGCGCAGTTTCAACGTGGACAGGCCGACCAGGACCAGGACCATCGTGATGATCCAGAAGCGAACCACGACCTTGGTCTCTTTCCAGCCCTTTTGTTCGAAATGGTGGTGCAGCGGCGCCATCAGGAACACGCGGCGGCCGGTGCCGTAGCGCTTCTTGGTGTACTTGAACCAGGACACCTGGATGATCACCGACAGCGTCTCGGCGACGAACACGCCGCCCATGATGAACAGCACGATCTCCTGGCGCACGATCACGGCGATGGTGCCGAGCGCGCCGCCGAGGGCCAGCGCGCCGACGTCGCCCATGAACATCTGCGCCGGGTGCGCGTTATACCAGAGGAAGGCCAGGCCCGCGCCCGCCATCGCACCGCAGAAGATCAGCAGTTCGCCGGCACCCGCGATGTGCGGGATGAACAGGTATTTCGAATAGGTCACGTTACCGGTCAGGTAGGCGAACAGGCCGAGGGCGCCGCCCACCATCACGGTCGGCATGATGGCCAGGCCATCGAGGCCGTCGGTGAAGTTCACCGCGTTCGAGGAGCCGACGATCACGCAATAGGTCAGCGCGATGAAGCCCCACACGCCCAGCGGATAGCTGATGGTCTTGAAGAAGGGGACGATCAGGTCGGCTTTCGGCGGCAGGTCGAGCGAGAAGCCGGACTGCACCCAGGTCCAGAACAGCTGGGCGACGCCCCAGGGGGTCGATGCCGACACCGAGAACGCGAGATACAGCGAGGCGGTGATGCCGACCAGCGACATCCAGAAGTATTTTTCACCCGAACGCATGCCTTCCGGGTCTTGGTAGACCACCTTGCGGTAGTCGTCCACCCAGCCGACGGCGCCGAAGCCGAGGGTCACGATCAGCACCGGCCAGATCAGGCGGTTCGACAGGTCGCACCACAGCAGGGTCGAGACCGCGATGGCGATCAGGATCAGCACGCCGCCCATGGTCGGGGTGCCGTGTTTCTTCAGGTGGGTCTGCGGACCCTGGGTGCGGACCGCCTGTCCGACTTTCATCTCGGTCAGCTTGCGGATCACGGCCGGGCCGGTGAACAGGCCGATCGCGATCGCGGTGATCGTGGCGAAGACCGCGCGGAAGGTGATGAAGTTAAAGACCCGCATCGGACCGATATAGTCCTGGAGGTATTGTGCAAGCCAGAGCAGCATTTAGTGAGCGTCCTTGGGAGTAGCTGTTGATCCAGTCAGGTGATGGACGACGCGTTCCATTTTCATGAAACGCGAGCCCTTCACCAACACAGTTGCGTCCGAATTGCCGCCCAGTTGCTTGTCCAGTGCTGCCAATAATTCGTCAAACTGCTCGAAGTGTGTTGCGCCGTGCGCCACCAGGTGGGTGGAGAGTTCACCCGTCGCCAGCACCGTTTCGATGCCGCGGCTTTGCGCATAGGCGCCGATTTCCTCGGTAAATTCGCGGCCCTGCGTGCCGACTTCCCCCATGTCGCCGATGACCAGGAAGCGCGGCGCCGGGTAGGCGGCCAGCACATCGATCGCGGCGCGCATCGAATCCGGATTGGCGTTGTAGGTGTCGTCGATGACGAGCGCGCCGTTGACGGCCTGCTTGCGCTGCAGGCGCCCGCCCACCGGGGCGAAGGCCTCCAGCCCGCGCACGATCACGCTTTGTTCGATGCCGGCCGCCAGCGTGCAGGCGATCGCCGCCAGCGCATTGCGCACATTGTGTTCGCCGGCGGCGGCCAGGTTCAATGCGAAGCCGCCTTCAGGGGTCGTCACCTGCAGCGCGTTGCCGAAACCGGTGCTGCTGAAGGTAGCGCGCACGTCGCAGGCATCAAGCAAGCCGAAGGTCAGGCTACGGCATTTGGCCAGGCCTTGCCACAGCGGGGTGTAGGTGTCGTCGCCCGGATAGACGGCCACGCCGCTTGCCGGCAGTGCCGCGAACACCGAACCGTTTTCCAGCGCGACGGCTTCCACCGTGTGCATGAATTCCTGGTGCTCGCGCTGGGCATTGTTCACCAGGCCGACGGTTGGCTCGGCAATCGCCGCCAGGCGCGCGATCTCGCCGGGATGATTCATGCCCAGTTCCACCACCGCCGCGCGGTGTGAGGATTCCAGGCGCATCAGCGTGAGCGGCACGCCGATTTCGTTGTTCAGGTTACCTTGCGTGGCCAGGCGCGCATCGATGCCGACCGCGGCGGCCAGGATCGAGGCGATCATTTCCTTGACCGTGGTCTTGCCGTTGCTGCCGGTGACGCCGATCACGGGAATCGCATACTGACGGCGCCAGCTGTTGGCGATGCGCCCCAGGGCCACCAGCGTGTCGGGGACGACCAGTGCCGGCAGGGTCCAGCCCTCCGGCAAACGCTCGGCCACCACCGCGGCGGCGCCATTCGCGGCCACCTGCGGCAGGAAGTCGTGGGCATCGAAACGCTCGCCGCGCAAGGCGACGAAGAGCACGCCGGCATTGGCGGTGCGGCTGTCGGTCGAGACGCTCTCGAAAGCAGCGTCGCCCTGCAGGACGGCGCCGTCGATCGCGCTTGCCAGTTGTGCGAGCGAACCGCGCATCAATGCGTCCTCATCATGGTGAGCCGTGCGCTCAGGGCCAGCGTGGCGTGTTCGGCATCGGAGAACGGCATCTTCCTGCCCTTGATCTCCTGGTAGGGCTCATGGCCTTTACCGGCCAGCAGGATCACGTCCTGTTTACCAGCATGCTTGACGGCGTACAGGATGGCGGCGGCGCGGTCCTCGATCGCCTGGCGACGCGAAGCGGCCTGCCCGTCCATGCCGGCCACGATCTGCTCGATGATGGCAGCCGGGTCTTCGCTGCGCGGGTTGTCGCTGGTGACGATGGCCTGGTCGGCCAGCTGGGCAATCGCGCCCATCTGCGGGCGCTTGCCCGGATCGCGGTCGCCGCCGCAGCCGAACACGCACCACAACTGGCCAGCGCGTTCGGTCGCGACCTGGCGCAGCGCGCCAAGGGTCTTTTCCAGCGCGTCCGGCGTATGGGCATAGTCGATCACGACCAGCGGCGCATCCTGGCCGCCGACCTGCTGCATGCGGCCCGGGGCCGGCACCAGCGCTTCGATGGCCGCGACGGCGCGCTTGAGTTCGACGCCCTTGGCCAGCAGGGCGCCCAGCACGGCCAGCGCATTGCTGATGTTGAAGTGGCCGACGAGTTGCGTCCTGACCGGCAGGCTGCCCTGGCTCGTTTCCAGCACGAATTCGGCGCCGGTAGGACGGCTGCGCTTGTTCGCCGCACGGAGGATGGTCACCCTCGATGGCCGGCTGCGCCGCTTCGTCCTGCAGCGTGTAGCCGGTAATGGCCAGCTCGGGGCGGGTGGCGCGCAGGTGCGCGACCAGGCGCCGGCCGGCCGCGTCGTCGAGGTTGATGACGCCCGTTTGCAGTTCCGGCCACTCGAACAGCTTGCGCTTGGCCGCTTCGTAGCTGGCCATGTCGCCGTGGTAGTCGAGGTGGTCGCGCGTCAGGTTCGTGAAGATGGCCACGTCGAAGTGCATGCCGTTGGTACGGCCCTGGTCCAGGCCGATCGACGAGACTTCGATGGCCAGCGAACGGGCGCCGGCTTCGCGCACGGTGGCCAGGCGGCTGGCCAGCAGCACGGCGTCGGGCGTCGTGTAGCCGGTTTCGATGAAGGTCGGTGCGGCAGCGCCCTTGTACATGCCCACGCCCAGCGTGCCGATCACGGCGGCGGTCTCGCCCAGGCTGGCAATCGCCTGGCCGAGCCAGACGGCGCAGGAGGTTTTACCATTGGTGCCGGTCACGCCGACGGTGAACATGTCGACGTCCGGCATGCTGAGAAACGCGTGCGCGATCGGGACCGGCCTGGCGCTTCAGGTCGGGCACGGCCAGGTGCGGCACATCGATGGATTCATCCCGGTGAAGTCGCGGTCGTCGTAGACCACGGCGGCAGCGCCGGCGGCGACGGCGGCGGCGATGTAGCGGCGGCCGTCGCCGGCGTCGCCCGGATAGGCGAAGAAGACGTCGCCCGGCTGCAATTGGCGCGAGTCGGAAACGAGTTTGCCGCCTGGTGCGGCGGCAACTACCCAGCGGGCCAGGTCTGACTGGCGAATCTGGTGCGGGCTAAGCGCCATCCAGGCTCTCCTCGAGTGGTTCTTCCGGAATGATGATGTCGGTGACCGACGAATCCGGCGGTATGTTATCGGCCCGCAGCGCACTGGCTGCGAGGTCGGCGAAGGTTGGCGCGGCCACGCCGCCGCCGGTGTGCACGGCACCCTTTGGGTCGTCGACCATGACGGCGATGACGAAGCGCGGTTTCGACATCGGCGCGATGCCGACGAAAGAGCCGACATAGCTGGTTTGCGAATAGCGGCCGTTGACGATCTTTTGCGCGGTACCGGTCTTGCCGCCGACGCGGTAGCCGGCCACCTGGGCGCGCGAAGCCGTGCCTTCCGGGCTGACGACGGATTCGAGCATGGTGCGCACCTGGGCCGCCGTTTTCGGGGAGATGATCTGCTGGCCGACCGGCTCTTCGCTGAGCTTGACGAAGGACAGCGGGATCATGTCGCCGTTGCGCGCGAAGATCATGTACGAGCGTGCCATCTGCAGCAGCGACACCGACAGGCCGTGGCCGAAAGCCATGTTCGCGTATTCGACCGGGCGCCAGGATTTCCATGGACGCACGCGGCCGGCGGCCGGGCCCGGGAAGCCGAAGCGCGGTGCCTGGCCGAAGCCGAGTTTGGTGTAGAGCTCCCACATTTCCTGCGGCGGGATCATCTGCGAGATCTTCACGACGCCGACGTTCGACGACTTCTGGATGATGCCGCTGGTGGTCAGCATGGGCTTCGGGTGCGAGTCGCGGATGGCGTGGCCGCCGACGACGATGCGCCCCGCTCCCGTGTCGAACACGGTGTTCGGGGTGACGCGTTTCGTCTCCAGGGCGAGGGCCACGGTCATCGGCTTGATGATGGAACCCGGCTCGTAGGTATCGGTGATGACGCGGTTGCGCAGCTGCTCGCCGGTGAGCTTGGTGCGGTCGTTCGGGTTATAGGTCGGGTAGTTCGCCAGTGCCAGTACCTCGCCCGTGTGCACGTCCAGCACCACGGCGGCGCCGGCCTTGGCGTTGAATTTCTCGACCGCGTTCTTGATGCTGGTGAAGGCGATGTACTGGAGTTTGCTGTCGACCGACAGGGTCAGGTTCTTGCCGTCGTGCGGCTCGCGCAGGATGCCCAGGTCTTCGACGACGCGGTCGAAGCGGTCCTTGATCACGCGGCGGCTGCCGGGCACGCCGACCAGGCTTTTCTGCTGCGCCAGCTCCATGCCTTCCTGGCCGACGTCTTCGACGTTGGTGAAGCCGACCATGTGGGTCATGACTTCGCCCTGCGGGTAAAAGCGCTTGTATTCCTTGTTCGTGTCGAGGCCTTTGATCTTCAGCTTCTCGATCTTCGCGATGACCTCCATCTCGACCTGGCGCTTCAGGTAGACGTAGGTGCGGTTCGAGTCGAGCTTCTTGCGCAGTTCCGCTTCCGGCATCCCGAGCAGGCGCGCCAGTTCGGCGATCTTCTCCGGCGGCGAGGCCAGCACGTCTTCCGGCACGGCCCAGACGGCCTTGACCGGCAGGGACGAAGCCAGCACCTGGCCGTTGCGGTCCATGATCTTGCCGCGCGTGGCCGGCATCTCGAGCGTGCGCTCGTAGCGGTTCTTGCCCTGCTTTTGCAGGAATTCGTCGTTGATGACCTGGCGGTAGACGGCGGCGCCGGCCAGCGTCATGAAGCCGGCGAAGAGCACGAACAGCATCACGCGCGAACGCCAGTCCGGCAAACGCACGGCCAGCACGGGGCTCTTCGAGAAAGCCATGCCCTTCGAAGCGGCGACGCGATTGGCGTTGAACGGCTTGTCGCGCTTCATTTGGCGTCCTCGGTCAGGTATTGGGTGCGCGCAGGCGTCAGGGGCGTCATGTTCAGTTCAGTACGCGCGATCTGCTCGATGCGCTCGCTCTTGCCGAGGGTGGACTGGTCCAGCTGCAGCTGGGCCCAGTCGATGTCGAGCTGGCGCGCGTGCTGCTGCAGGCGCTCGAGCTCGATGAACAGGTGGCGCGCCTGGTAGCGCGCGTTGACCAGGGTCAGGCCGCAGGCGATCAGGCCGGCTGCGAGGAAGATATTGAGCTTGTTGCTCATCGTGCCGTGTCCTCCAGGCGCTCGGCCACGCGCAGCACCGCCGAGCGGGCGCGCGGATTCGCGCCGACCTCTTCATCGGACGGCTTGATCTTGGCGATGAGCTTCATCAGCGGCTGCGGCAGATCGACGGCGCGGATCGGCAGGCGGCGGTCCGGCTGGGCGACCTTGGCTTTGCTGGCCAGGAACTGCTTGACCATGCGGTCTTCGAGCGAATGGAAGCTGATGACGGACATGCGCGCACCGGGCGCGAGCATGGCGTAGGCAGCGGTCAATCCTGCCTCGAGGTCCTCAAGCTCCTGATTGATGAAAATCCGGATAGCCTGAAAGGTACGGGTGGCCGGATCCTTGCCCTTTTCCCGAGTCTTGACCGCGTCTGCCACGATTGCGGCAAGCTGTCGTGTGCTTGAAATTGGTTCGACTGCCCGGCGAGCAACAATCGCCTTTGCAATCTGAAAAGCAAACCGTTCTTCCCCATAATCGCGTATTACCTTTTCCAGTTGTTGTTCGGGCGCCGTGGCAATCCATTCGGCGGCCGAGAGTCCGCGGGTCGTATCCATGCGCATGTCGAGCGGGCCGTCGTTGCGGAAGCTGAATCCGCGCGCGGCATCGTCCACCTGCGGCGACGAGATGCCCAGGTCGAGCAGGATGCCGTCGACGCGGGCGATGCCGCGTTCGGCCAGCGCCGCGCCCATGGTGGCGAAACTGTCATGGATGATCGTGAAGCGTGGGTCGTCGATGGTCTCGGCGGTGGCGATCGCCTGCAGGTCCTTGTCGAAAGCAAACAGGCGGCCCTTCTCGCCCAGGCGCGACAGGATCAGGCGGCTGTGGCCGCCACGGCCGAAAGTGCCATCTATATAGATACCGTCGGCACGTGGGCCGGCCAGGTCGAGGGCGTCGACCGCTTCGTCGAGCAGCACCGTGCGATGCTGGAATTCGGGCACCGAATGCGCAGGAATCATCGGTGCCTCAGAAAGAGAAGTTGGAAAGGACATCAGGCATGCCGCCGGCCACGGCCGCGGCTTCGTCGGCGGCCAGCTTGGCGGCGTCCCAGATCTCGAAGTGGGTGCCCATGCCGAGCATCATCACTTCCTTTTCCAGGCCGACGGCGGCGCGCAGTTCGGGAGAAATCAGGACACGGCCGGCGCTGTCCATCTCGACATCGCAGGCGTTACCGAGGAAAATGCGTTGCCACGCACGGGCGGACATCGGCCAGGCGGCGATCTGGTCGCGGTGGGTTTCCCACACGGGACGCGGGAAAAACAACAGGCAGCCGTGGGGGTGGCGGGTCAAGGTAAGCCGTCCTTCGCATTGCAGCGCGAGGGCGTCACGATGCTTTGCCGGAATGGACATCCGGCCTTTCGCATCGAGATTGATCGCTGACGCGCCTTGAAACACGTTTTACCTAGCTTTGGAGAGTTATCAGTTTAGTTGTTTGCGCGCCGGGAGACCTGAACTTCTCCCACAAAACTGCACTTTTTCACACTGTTTCCCACTTTAGAGGAAGCGTTGTTACTGGTCAAGCGAATTCCAACAGGAAAAATTCGCATTTTTCCAATGAAATTAAGGACTTAGACAACTTCGCTCAAGCAGTATGAATAGAAAATCTCTCGGAAAATTAAGCACTTAGGATTAACACTGAAAGTGCAACCTCATCTGGGATGAGGTGTTGTATCGTTGACGTTAGGAAAATATTTACAGGCTTAGGACTTTTCCGACAGCAAGATCAGCAGGCGCGCAGGGCACGGTTGGGAAATTGCGGATTCATGCGGAAAGGGTTAGGATTTCTCCATCGCCCGACAGTTCGGCGACGGCCGGCAGTCGGGATGTGATGCGTGCACAGGAGAAATAAAGTGAGTTTCGCCACCCCTCTCACCCTCGCCCGGACCCGCGCCGTCTACGACCTGCTCGACGTGCAGGACGCCCTCGACCGCAGCCGCGGCCGCTCCCCCGAACTCGACGCCTTCTACGAGCGCATGCTCGATACCGGCCCCGAGCGCTTCGTGACCACGCCTTCCTCGATCGACGCCCTGTCTCCCCTGTTCGAGGAATGCCCGAACTTCGATGAAGTACTGGATGACCTGGCGCGCTACCTGCGCCTGGCCCATGCCGGCAACAAGGGTTTCAATGTCATGCCGATCCTGCTGCTGGGCGGGCCCGGTGTCGGCAAGACCCACTTCGCCAAGCGCCTGGCGCGGGCGATGGGTACCGACTGCGAACTGATCAGCATGAACGCGCTGTCGGCCGGCTTCGTCATCACCGGCAGCTCGGCCAGCTGGCGCGGCGCCAAGTGCGGCAAGGTGGCCGAGCGCCTCGTGCGTGGTCAGTATGCCAACCCGGTCGTCGTCCTCGACGAAGTCGAAAAGGCGACCGGTTCCTCCCAGTCCGACCCGCTCGCCGCCCTCTATCAACTGCTGGAACCGGAAACGGCACGCGCCTTCCGCGACGAGTTCATCGACGTCGAAGTCGACGCCAGCCAGATCTTCTGGGTGCTGACGGCGAATTCGGTCGAAGGCATTCCCGCTCCCCTGCTCAATCGCATGGCCGTCTACGAGGTGCCGGCGCCCACGCCAGACCAGGCGGCCGGCATCGCCCAGCGCATGTATGCTTCGCTGCTGGAGGAACTGAACCTGACCGGTTTCGACGCGCTGCTGGGCGACGCCGTGCTCGATAAACTGGCGCCGGTCTCGCCGCGCGACCTGCGCAAGACCCTGCTCGACAGCCTGGGCTATGCGGTCGCGGGTGGGCGCGGGCACATCATGCTCGAGGACGTGCGCCTGCGCGGGCTGCCGGGACGGAGCCGGATCGGGTTCTGAACCCGGGCGTGGTACGGCGCGCGAGGAGTGCGCAGGCGCCGGTAGAATGAAGGCTCCACCGTCCACGCGAGATCCCATGCCCGACTACGCCATCACGCCGCCCGCCACGCCTTCGCTCGCCATTTACGGCAGCAGCGCCCGTTTCCCGATCCGCCGCGTCTTCTGCGTCGGCCGCAACTACGCCACCCATGCCCGCGAGATGGGCAGCGATCCGAGCCGCGAGCCGCCCTTCTTCTTCACCAAACCGGCCGACGCCGTGGTGCCGGCCGAGGGCACGCTCGCCTACCCGCCGGCGACGGAAGACCTGCACCACGAGATCGAACTGGTGGTGGCCCTGCGCCGGCGGCGCCGACATTCCCGCCGACGAGGCACTCGGCAAGGTCTGGGGCTATGGCGTCGGCATCGACCTGACCCGGCGCGACTTGCAGGCCGTCGCCAAGGAGCACGGCAGGCCCTGGGACATGGCGAAAGGCTTCGACGCCTCCGCGCCCTGCTCCCCGCTGCGTCCGGTCAGCAGCTTCGGCCACCCGTCCGAGGACGCCTGCATCCGCATGACGGTCAACGGCGAAGTGCGCCAGGATGGTTCGCTGAACGAAATGATCTGGCCGATCGCCGACATCATCAGCCACCTCTCTCGCCTGGTAACGCTGGCGCCGGGGGACTTGATCTTCACGGGGACGCCGGGCGGGGTCGGAGCCCTGAAGCCTGGCGACCGGGTGCATGGCGAAGTGGCGGGGGTGGACGAGTTCGACCTGGAGATCGTCGAGCGGTAAGTCCTTGCCGGCTCAGGGGTGCAGGACGGCAGCTGCGGATGCCGGGTGCGTGCCGCGTAGCGCCGCAAGAAACGCTTGCGGCTGTTCGACGCTGATCAGCAGCGACGGCCCGCTCTTCGCCGGCAGGAACACGACGCTGCTGCGGTCCGTCAGCAGCGCAAAGATCGTCGATTTGCCAGGTCCCATGAAGCGTCCCGCCGCGTAGCCCGGCAAGCCGATGCCGTTGCGGCGCAGGCCGAGCTGCGCTTCCATGATCTCGTCATAGCCGCCGCCGACGCGCCCGCGCGAGGTCGAAATCGGCGAGCGGCCGGTCATGCTGATAGAAACGCGCCGCGCGCAGCAGGATCCTGCCGTCCTCCACGCGCAAGCTGTTGTCACGCACCCCATAGGCCAGCGAAGCCGTGAACGGCAGCACCAGGATGGCGGCCAGGCCAATGTTCTTCAAACTGAGCCCCAGGCCATCGCGGCGGATCACGACCAGGGGCGCGGCGCAGGCCAGCAGCGTGATCGCGGCGAGCAGCCAGTACGCGCCCGGTCCCGCGGGCGCGATCGCGAACGCGACTCCCTGCCCCGCGCTCAATGCTCCACCCATCCCTTGGCATGCTCGACAGCCCGCGCCCAGCGTGCGCGCAGTTCGGCACGGCGCTCGGCCGCCATCGCCGGCTCGAAGCGGCGCTGGGCGCGCCACAAGGCTTCGATTTCCTCGCGCGAGCTCCAGAAGCCCTGCGCCAGCCCGGTCAGGTAGGCCGCGCCCAGCGCCGTCGTCTCGGTAACCGCCGGGCGCACCACCGGCACGCCGAGCAGGTCGGCCTGGAACTGCATTAATAAGTCGTTGCGGGCGGCGCCACCGTCGGCGCGCACTTCCGTTACCGGGCAGGCCGCGTCCTTCTGCATGGCCGCCAGCAGCTCCGCGCTCTGGTAGGCGATCGCCTCCACCGCGGCGCGGGCGATGTGGGCGGCGGTGGTTCCGCGCGTCATGCCGACGATGGTGCCGCGCGCATACGGGTCCCAGTGCGGAGCACCGAGGCCGACAAAGGCCGGCACCAGCATCACGCCGCCGCTGTCGGGCACCGACATGGACAGCGCCTCGACTTCGTTCGATTGCTTGATGATGCCGAGGCCATCGCGCAGCCACTGGACCGTGGCGCCGCCCATGAAGACGCTGCCTTCGAGCAGGTAGTCGACGCGGCCATCGACCTTCCAGCCGATGGTGGCCAGCAGACGGTTGCGCGAGACCGGCGGCACATAGCCGGCATGCATCAGCATGAAGCAGCCGGTGCCATAGGTATTTTTGACCATGCCCTTGGCGTAGCAGGCCTGGCCGAAGGTGGCGGCCTGCTGGTCGCCGGCAATACCCATCAGCGGGATGGCCGCGCCCAGCCACTCCTCGCGCACGGTGCCGATGCGGTCGGCACTGCACGACTTCCGGCAGCATCGCTGCCGGAATGCCGAACAGGTCGAGCAAGGCCGGCTCCCAGCGCATCGTGTGGATGTTGTAGAGCATCGTGCGCGAAGCGTTGCTGACGTCGGTGACGTGGCGCCCGCACAATTGAAAGGCAAGCCAGCTGTCGACCGTGCCGAAGCAGAGCTCGCCGCGCTCGGCGCGGTCCCGCGCGCCCGGCACGTTCTCCAGCAGCCACTGCAGCTTGGTGGCGGAAAAATAAGCGTCCAGCTCCAGGCCGGTGCTGCGGTTGATCAGTCGTGCATGGCCTGCTTCACGCAGGCGGTCGCAGGCGCCGGCCGTGCGCCGGTCTTGCCAGACGATGGCGCGCGCGATCGGTTCGCCCGTGGCCCGGTCCCAGACAACGGTGGTCTCGCGCTGGTTGGCGATGCCGATGGCGGCAATCTGACTGGCGGCGATGCCGGAGTCGCGCAGCACCTGGCGCGCGCAGGCAAGCTGGCTGTTCCAGATGTCGAGGGCATCGTGCTCGACCCAGCCGGGCTGGGGAAAGTGCTGGGGATATTCCTGCTGGGCGCAGACGACGACCTGGCCTTCGCGGTCGAACAGGATGGCACGGGAGCTGGTCGTTCCCTGGTCGAGGGCAAGGATGTATTGAGGTACATGTTGAGGCATGACCACTCCGCCGCTGACGAGATGGCACCCGGCGTGAGACCGGGCACAAGAATTAGTGTAAAGCAGGCCGATAGGCCGGATTCTGTGTAGTGGTCTCCCTTGCGGGACGCCCCTATGACAGCCATTCCTCTAGGCGCCGAATTACTCCGGCGCTCAAGCTTCCTACCCGCACGCTCCGCGAGCAACATCAACGCGTGCCTATTTGGAATTGCTCCGAGTGGAGGTTACCGCGTTTCACCGTAACTGAATACGCTCGTCTCTGTGGCCCTGTTCCTCGCCTTATACCCGGCTTGCGCCTGGCTTTCAGCGGACGGCCGTTAACCGTCACCCCGCTCTGTGGAGTCCGGACCTTCCTCCCGCCGGCACCCTTGCAGGTGCCAGCCAGCGGCTGTCTGGCCTGCTTCACGGTCAGCATTGTAACCGATGCGCGATCTTCCAGGCGATCGGAGATGGCCTGGCGACACCTTGACACGCCTGCTACAGGTGAGCGTTCAGCCTGGCGGGATAGTGACGGTGTCATTACTCTGCTTGTTTTGCCGGCCCGTGATCAAAACTGAGCATCCGCCCAACCTGCCACTGCCCATCCTTGAGCAGCAAGGTATGCGTAAAACGCGCCCTTCCCTCCACCCGCTCGGGCTGGCCCTTGTTCAGGTGGTAGAAGTAATGCTCACCGGTGATGACCGCACCATATACAGTCCCATTGTTCCTTAGCGGGTAGTACTGGACCGTTCCGGGCACTTCTCCCCTGCGCAGGCGCCAGTCCGGCTTGCCGCAGATATTCCTGCTGGTCGCATCCGCAAATGCCTGCCGGCCGCGCATCGGACCACCAAGGTCATGATAGAACTCCAGATCCTCGGCATTCATCATCGTCATTTTCTGCACTTCGCAACTGTTAAAGGCTTTCCAGTAGTCGCTGTCAAACTGTCGTAATGTGGTTTCCCAGTTGTCATTGGTGACTTGCGCGGCTGCGGTGAGCGGATGGACGAGCGTGGCCAGCAAGGCCGCGGTGAGAGCGAGTTTCATATGCCGGTTGGAGTGAGTTCATCGAGCCGACAGCATATGCAGCCGGTGACCGTAGCACGAGCCTGCCGAGACAAGCGGTGGACTCGATGGGTTGAACGGCACTGGTCGGCGACAAACGGCGCAGCGCTTCAAGGCGAGTAAGCCTGCCACACGATCTTCAGAGGCCGCGTCTGGCCCCATGCCGGTGCTATTGACTCCTTGAGGGCCGGACGACCGAGGAGAAACTGCGTGTATCCAGTGAGCTTGGCAGCAATTACTGCATTCTATTGCCGGCATTCTTCCACTCATCGCAATATAGACCAGGTTGCCATCGCGCCCGCTACACTTCGGCTACCAAAATCAAAAAAAGGGATTCAGTATGCTGAAACGATTTCTCTTCGGCGTTGCCGCCTTCAGCCTGGCTGCAGTAGCTGCCGCGACCCCATCGGAGGAGCTGTCGGCCGCCATCGCATCGGCAAAGTCCGGATCGAAAGTGCCTGCTGTCGGCGCCGTCATCCTGCGCGACGGTGCCGTCTCGGCGCAGACCGTGCTGGGCGTGCGCGAGGCGGGAAGCAAGGCCGCGGTGACGCTCGACGATGTGTGGCTGATCGGTTCGACGGGCAAGGTCATGACAGTAGCCATGATTGCCCGCCTGGTCGAACGCGGCGTGCTTGCATGGGACACTCCGCTCGACGCCATGCTCCCCGACATGGCGGGAAGCATGCGGCCGGAATACCGCAAGGTGACCCTGGTCGAACTGCTCTCGCACCGCGCGGGCTTTCCGCGCGACCTGCGCAACGATAAGACGATGGTGAAATTTTTCCGCGACGGCCGCCCGAGCGCGGAGCAGCGCTTGAGCTATGTAGCCGTCGCACTCAAGGACAAGCCTGAAGCGAAAGCAGGCACCTTCAGCTACAGCAACGCCGGCTTCATTGTCGCCACCGTCATCGCCGAGCGCGCTGCGCATGCAAGCTACGAGGAGCTGATGGGCGCAGAGGTATTCAAGCCGCTGGGCATGACGCGTGCCGGCTTCGGCAACACCGGTGAGGGTCAGAATCGTGGCCACCAGCACGGTAAGCCGATGCGCCACATGGCGCGACTCAACGACGGCGCGCCCCGCATGTACGCGCCCGCGGGCTTCCTGCACATGAGCCTGGAGGACTGGGCGAAGTTCAATCTGGACCAGCTGGCCGGGGCGGCAGGCAAGGGCAAGCTGCTCTCGCCTGCGTCCTACCGGCTGATGCAGACGGCGCAGCCGGGCAGTCCAGCCGGCCTCGACTGGGGGGTGCAGCAATCGATCGCGGGCCGCCAGGGTCCCGTCCTGGTGCATCAGGGCTCGGACGGCAACTGGCTGGCCATTGCAGTGCTGTTTCCCGAGCAAGGGACCGGGGCACTGATGGTGGCCAATGCAGGGCCGGACATGGGCGCCGACCAGGTGTTGATGGGCTTGGCCGGGAGTTTGTTTGCGCAGTTGAGTCCGGCCAAACCGAAATGACCGGCTTTGTCGGTGGAGAAATAGCCGCCGCGCCGGTCTGGTTTCTCTGAGCGCAACGGTACGCACGGTGCCGCAGCCTGGCTGAGGCATTGACCTCGACACCGTGCAAGGGCCTGCTCCTCGCCTGTTCCTAAACGGCGGGGTCATTCCTACCGGCGGGCTCATAACGCCGGGGTCAGGTCTGACAAATAGACACGAGCTCTACGGTTGAAAACTTCATCAAGATGTATGGCTGAGATCGTGTCCAAATGTCAGACCTGACCCCAGTTCGCCACGGGGTCAGGTCTGAAAAATAACGCCGGGGTCAGGTCTGACAAATAGACACGAGCTCTACGTTTAAAAACTTCATCAAGATGTATGGCTGAGATCGTGTCCAAATGTCAGACCTGACCCCGGTTCGCCACGCGTCTCGCCCATACCGTGCTACCGGGCCCCAGGGGTCGGACGCCTGAGCATCAGGAGATGCTCAGTGTTCCCCCAGTTGTCCTGGCTGGAACGGCACCTCGGAAGCGCCGTCTTTTTCCTGATTATCGATGCCAATCGATCAGGATTGGGCAGCGCGCTTGCGGCCGACGATACCGGCGCCGAGCATGGCAATACCGAACAGGGCCAGGGAACCCGGCTCTGGCACTTCGGATACGATAAATTGACCGTTATTTCCAACGAAGAAGTATTCGCCTGGCGCATTGGCGAACTCCGTACCATTGCACCCTGGGCCCGTAAAGCCGGCGTATTGGCATGCAACTTCATCGACCAGGAATGCATTGGGAAGGCCGATGACATTTGCGTTCGCGAAACGGAATTGCACGACTGTCTTATCCCACAGGTCGCTGCCGTCGCCACGGAAGAAATAACCTGGCATGAGCGAGTCCATGTTCACGCGTGCCAGCACATTGACCTGACCGCTCGCGGTCGGGCTGCCGCTCGCGTCAACATCGCCTCCACCGCCGAGCACATCGAAGCTCGCGATGAGATTTCCAAGGTTGGCGCCGTAAATGCCTTTGGTGCCGCCGTACTCCAAATTCGTCGGGTTCTGATACATCCTGATCGTCCCGCGGCTGAAACTGAGCGCATCTCCAAAGCGTCCTGTGCCGTCCGCTTCAAACATCGCAGTGATGTTGCCGCCTGGGTAGCTAATGGGGAACAGCCTCCCGTTCGAGTCGGCTTGCACGATGTTGAGACGGCATGCTGGCTGAACGTGTAGCTATTCCCGTCCGTTCGCGTCAGGGCAAAAAAGCTGTTTCCGTTCACGTCCAGGTATTCAAAAACCTGCTGACCGTTGTCGAAGCCGCCGCCATTCGGGTTGAATACCCATTCATTGACGATAGGAGCAGCGTGGGCAGTACACATCGACATCGCAACGGCCGCAGCGTAAACCAGTTTCTTCAGAATTTTCATCTTGTCTTCCGAGATAAATTGATGTTGCACAGAAAATTTCTAACAAGCAATTTACATGCCAAGCACAAAGATGCTTAAATAACAAGTACTTAATAGAACCTGGTTTTATGAAGCCGTCCAAGCTGTCAATGTCGTCGACAAACAAAGGCGCATTGGATTGCATGTGCACGCAAGTCCTGAACAGCCGGCGATAACGACGAAGTCACAATAACGACAGCAATAACGACGGCTCAAAACGCCGGGGTCAGGTCTGACAAATAGACACGAGCTCTACTTTTGGAAACTTCATCAAGATGTATGGCTGAGATCGTGTCCAAATGTCAGACCTGACCCCAGCTAGCCTGTGACCCCAGCTAGACTGACCCCAGCTGGCCTGACCGCGGTTCAGAGAACCTTGCCGCCGGCTGATTCGACACTGCCGACAATGAGTTGTCGTAGTTCCGGCGAAAGATTTGCGACAGGCAGCGTGCTGAACTGGGCTTTCGAAAATAGCAGAAGCCACACGTCTTCGAATTTCCAGACCTCTTTCACGGCAGCCCAGTGAAGAGTGGATGTTCCAGCACTGGACTTCATCGTGAACGAGTTATTGTCCGCGTGAAATGTAACCATCGCATCTTTGAAACGACGAAATTTTGCAAGCGAGTTCCTGTAGTGAACAACATACAGACTGGCCGAGATGAGATAACCGAAACCAATGACCGTTCCGATCATCCCCGTTATCCACGAGAGATCGCGCTGCATGAGGAGTACAAGGAAGCACGCTGTCAGCGCCAGCAGCACCGGCACAAAAAATACGCCGACTGTTCGACGCCAGTAGGCAAACGTCGCTTGCCGAATCAGCGACTCGCTATAGATGAGGGTTGTTTCGAGTGGCATGGTGTATGAGTCTGGTTGAGTTTTCTACCGTCTACTTCTGCCAATTAAAAACCTTCGAATGGATCACCAAACGGTATTGTCGCTGCCAAAACAAACCGATGTGTCGCCAGGCGCCTGAAACCTGCAGCTAAGTACTCGACCGAAAATAAATGGGAATTTTGGCAAACAGAACCGGACGTGCCGGTTCGGATGCGGTGCAAGACGGCGAGAGCGCCGCAGTGCGAGCACTGCCCCGCAAGCGGACGCGAGCCGACGCAGCAACGCGCCGGTTCTGGAAGCCAAAAACACATTTATTTTTGGTTGAGTACTTAAATCGTCGTCGTGCGTGGCGTTTGCGCCGGCGCCGCGCCAGCCGGAGCGCGCTCGCGGTGCCGGGAGGCCGATGCGGTCGATATCGGCCAGGTTCACCAGCGGCGCGTACATCAGGTCCGTCGGATCGGGCGAGCGGCGCCAGCCCAGGTGCAGTTCGGCGATCGCGCGCTTGACCATCTTGTGCAGGCGCAGCGCGCTGCGTTCGCTCATGCGGGGTTCGCCGTCCTTGTACTCCAGCAGCCGCGCGAGCGACACCACCGAGCAGGCCTGGCGGGGCGCGTGGGTGGCGAACTGGAAGCGGAAGTTGCCCGAGCGTGCGTTGATGTCGCGCATGGTGAGGAAGACGCGATAGCTGTCCGATCCGGTCGCCATTTTTGACGCCGGCAGGGCCAGGCGCAGCAACTCTTCGCTGATGGCCTGGTCGGTCCCGGGCAGGGTCGGGATATCCAGCGGCGGCAGGCGCCCGCTGGCCCTGAGCTTGATCTTCAGGTCGGCCTGCAGGATTCTTGCCAGCGTCGCAGCCATTTCTTCAGGGAAGTCGTCCAGCGGCACCAGCCAGACCGCCACCTTGTCGAGCGGATGCTCGCCGGCCGCATGTCCGATGGTGGGCAGGACGGTGCCCGCGGCCAATGCTCCCAGCACCAGCTGGCGTCGTGAAATCGGCATCGCGCGCTCCCTCGAATGATTAATTTGACAAGTCTAGCGCGGGAACCATTGCAGGTCGACAATTATTTTCGGCGCGATTGGCTGCACCGCCGGCCCTTGTCGTTTCTGAAATTTCGTGTCGCCATTTCAAAAGCCTGAGCTGGGGCACTCGCATAGAATGCCCTGACTATTAATCCACAAGGATGACAGAGACATGACGCACCCTTCCCGCAGCGGCGGCCAGATCCTGGTCGACGCGCTCCACGTCCACGGTGTCGATACCGCCTTCGGCGTGCCTGGCGAAAGCTACCTCGACGTGCTCGACGCGCTGCACGATTCGGATATCCGCTTCGTCATCAACCGCCAGGAAGGGGGCGCCGCGTTCATGGCCGAGGCCTACGGCAAGCTGACCGGCAAGCCCGGCATCTGCTTCGTCACCCGCGGTCCGGGCGCGACCAACGCCTCGATCGGCGTGCACACGGCTTACCAGGATTCGACACCGATGATCCTGTTCATCGGCCAGGTCGGCAACGACTTCGTCGACCGCGAAGCCTTCCAGGAAATCGACTACCGCCGCATGTACGGCGAGATGGCAAAATGGGTGGCGCAGATCGACCGCGCCGACCGCATTCCCGAGTACATCGCACGCGCCTTCCAGGTGGCCACCAGCGGGCGCCCCGGCCCGGTCGTGCTGGCCCTGCCGGAAGACATGCTGATCGACACGGCTGAAGTGGCCAACACGCGCAGCTACCAGCCGGTGCAGGGCGCGCCGTCCGCGCAGCAGATCGACACCCTGCGCGGCCTGCTGGCCGAAGCGCAGCGCCCGGTCGTGCTGCTGGGCGGCGGTACCTGGAATGCGCAAGCCTGCGCCGACCTGCAACGCTTCGCCGAGGCGAACGCGCTGCCAGTGGCCTGCACCTTCCGCTTCCAGGACCTGCTCGACAACGAACACCCCCACTATATCGGCGACGTCGGCATCGGCATCAATCCGAAGCTGGCCGCGCGCGTGAAAAATGCCGACCTGGTCATTGCCATCGGCCCGCGCCTGGGCGAAATGACAACCGGCGGCTATACCCTGCTGGCCTCGCCCGTCCCGCAGCAGCGCCTGGTGCACATCCACGCCGACCCCGAGGAACTGGGCAGCGTCTACCAGGCCGACCTGATGATCGCCAGCGGCGCGCCGCAAGCCTGCGCGATGCTGGCGGCGATGGCACCGGTCGATAGCAGCGCCTGGCGCCACACGGTCGAGGAAGCGCGCGCGGAACTGGCCGCCTGGCAGGCGCAGCCGCCGATCTTCCGCGATGCGAGCCCGCTTGATGCCCCGCTCGACCTGTGGCAGGTGGTGCAAGACCTGCAAAGCGCCCTGCCGCGCGACACCATCGTCACGAATGGCGCAGGCAACTACGCCTCGTGGGCACACCGTTTCTGGCGCTACGGCGGCATGCGCACCCAGCTGGCGCCGACCAATGGCGCGATGGGCTATGCCGTGCCGTCCGGCGTGGCGGCGAAGATCGTCGATCCAGAGCGCACGGTGCTGACCTTCGCCGGCGACGGCGAATTCATGATGACCGGCCAGGAACTGGCGACTGCCGTGCAGTACGGCGCCGGCGTCATCATCCTGGTCTTCAACAACAGCATGTTCGGCACCATCCGCATGCACCAGGAAAAGACCTATCCGGGCCGCGTGTCGGGCACGACCCTGCATAACCCGGACTTCGCGGCCCTGGCACGCGCCTATGGCGGCCATGGCGAAATCGTCGAACGCACCGCCGACTTCGCCCCTGCGCTGGCGCGGGCCCTCGAACATGCCAACGGCAAGGGAATGCCGGCGCTGATCGAACTGCGTTACGACGGCAACCTGATTACGCCGAACATGACGCTCGACGCGATGCGTCAGGCGGCCGAGGCCGCCAAGGCCGGCTGAGCCCTCCAGCCTCTCGGAGGCGCTGCCTGCGCCGCATCCCGGTGAACGGCGATGCGGCGCAGGCCCATGGGTGCGAAGGATGAGCGCGGCGCGTTCCGCTCGGACGCCTTCGCCCCGTGGGTCTTTGCCCGCACGCTGCTGATCAATCCGCTCGGCAATACAGGGCGACACCCGATCTGCCTTTCGTGCAACACTCTTCCTGTACTGGATTGCGTATCCCGCCCATATCCATGGGCCGGCTGCGCCATGAGGAGACCCACCGACATGAACGACACACCAGAACTAATCCTGTGCATACCGGGACCATGGGACAGCCAGCAGGCGCTGGCCGACGACATCGCCGACGGCGACAGCGGCCACCTGCTGATTGAAAACCTGCTGCGCGACGCCGAAACAGGCTTTACCTGCGAACTCGTGTACGGCGCCGCCGATCCCGAGGTGAGCGCCGCCTTCCGCGTGGCCGGTCCGCATTGGGCCGCCTCAGGGGCAATGGACGACGTGGGCGAACACCGCTGCGTGGTGTACCTGATCGGCAAGGGCGGCTCGCGCGAGGCGGCCGAGGCGATGATGCGTGCAGGCGCGGCCCTGGTCGACGCCGGCGGGCTGGGCGTGAAAGTGGAAAGCACCGGCATTGCCCATGGCCCCGCTTACTGGACCGAGATGTGCGAGCAGCTGCCCCTGCTGACCGCGCACCGCGCCCTGGTCGTGTTCGTCGTGTCCGGCCACGAGGTGTATTCCTGCGGCATGCACAACTTCGGCCTGCCGGAAGCCGTCATGGCCATCGGCAAGGGATCGATCGACCGTACCGCTGCCGCCGACCTGCTGCGCACCTTCACGCGCTACCTGCTCGAGGCCCACGACATCGAGGTCGGGCATACCTTCTCGGTCAGCGAAGGGGCGCCGGTCTACCGCATCGTCGCCGCGACGCCGGTCGACTACGGTCCGGACTCGCTCTTCAACAACCCTTATGGCAGCTGGCGGCTGGAAGCGGTCGCGCCCGAGAAAAAGGGCAACTGGTGGGGCCGGCTGGTGCACTGAGCGCCCTCCCTGTCACGATCTTGCGGGGCCGGCTCCAGGCCCGGTCCGGCCTGCAGCGGCAGCGCATGGCCGGCTACCGGGCACGCGCAACTGTCGCGTTTGTGCACAGCTCGCGCCTCCGGACTTGACGATTCGGAAGGTTTGCCCTCTGGTAGAATACGCGCGACCCCATTTCATCGTGCCGGCCCCAGGTCCGGCATGTGCATGCATTACCTCCACCAATCAATTCATGTTTAGTTTCTTCAAGAGAAAAAAAGCTGCCCCCGAAACGCCGGCACCGGCGCAGGACCTGCCCGTCCCGGATCGGCCTGTAGTGGACTCGCCTGCCGAGGATATCGCCGCCGCGCCTGTGGCGGAAACGCCGGCGCCTGGCTTCACCCGCGCCCTGGCCCCGATCTCCGAAGCGGCCCTTTTCATCGAGGAAACGGCCGAGCGCCCGACCACCGAGGCGGAGAAGAAAAAATCCTGGATGGCGCGCCTGAAGGCCGGCCTGTCCAAGACCTCGAGCAACCTGTCGCTGCTGTTCGTCGGTGCGCGCATCGACGAAGACCTGTACGAGGAACTCGAGTCCGCGCTCCTGATGTCGGACGCAGGCATGGACGCCACCCAGTTCCTGCTCGATAACCTGCGCCGCAAGGTCAAGGAAGACAAGCTGCTCGACGCCGCTGCCGTCAAGGCCGCACTGAAGCAGCTCATGGTCGACATGCTGCGCCCGCTGGAAAAACCGCTGGAGCTGGGCCGCCACGAGCCGCTGGTGATGATGATCGCGGGCGTCAACGGCGCCGGCAAGACCACCACCATCGGCAAGCTCGCCAAGCACATGCAGCGCTCCAGCCAATCGGTGCTGCTGGCCGCCGGCGACACTTTCCGCGCCGCTGCGCGCGAGCAGCTGATGGTCTGGGGCCAGCGCAACAACGTCACCGTGATTTCCCAGGCATCGGGCGACCCGGCTGCCGTCGCCTTCGATGCCGTGCAGTCGGGCAAAGCGCGCGGCGTCGACGTCGTCATGGTCGATACCGCCGGCCGGCTGCCGACCCAGCTGCACCTGATGGAAGAGCTGAAGAAGATCAAGCGCGTGATCGGCAAGGGCATGGATGGCGCCCCGCACGAAACCCTGCTCGTCATCGACGGCAATACCGGCCAGAACGCGCTGGCGCAAGTGAAAGCCTTCGACGATGCGCTGCAATTGACCGGCCTGGTCATCACCAAGCTCGACGGTACTGCCAAGGGCGGCGTCATCGCCGCAATCGCCCGCACCCGTCCGGTACCGGTGTACTTCATCGGCGTGGGCGAAAAGCTGGACGACCTGCAGCCTTTCAGTGCAGACGAGTTCGTTGAAGCGCTGCTGGGATAACAGTAAGGTCCACTGAACCGATGATCGAGTTCCATTCCGTTTCCAAGAAATATTCCCTCGACGCCACCGCCCTGCGCGACGTCACCCTGAACATCGACAAGGGCGAGCTGGTGTACCTGGCCGGCCCGTCCGGCGCCGGCAAGTCGACGCTGATGAAAATGGTGGCCGCCATCGAACGCCCCAGCAGCGGCCGTGTGGTGGTGTTCGGCCAGGACATCGGCAAACTGCGCAAAGCGGGTATCCCTTTCCTGCGCCGTAAGCTGGGCCTGATCTTCCAGCACCAGCGCCTGCTGAACGACCGCGACATCCTCGCCAATACGATGCTGCCGCTGCTCGTGTCCGGCGCGCCGAGGTCGCAGGCCGAGGGCCGTGCCCGCGCCGCGCTCGACAAGGTGGGCCTGCTCGATCGCGCCCGCGCGCACCCGCTGGAACTCTCCGGCGGCGAACAGCAGCGCGTGGCGATCGCCCGCGCCATCGTCAACCGCCCGCAGATCATCCTGGCCGACGAGCCGACCGCGAATCTCGACCGCGTGGCCGCCGACAAGGTGCTCGACGCCCTGCGCGCTTTCCACGCCGTCGGCGTCACCTGCGTCATCTCGACCCACGACGAGCAGGTGCTCGACGGCGCCGCACGCGTGATCCGGCTGGAACATGGGCAACTCGTCGATGCCGGCCGCGTCGACGCCCGAGCCGATGCCGGCCATGCGCCCGCCTCCGAGGGAGGTGCGGCATGAGCCCCTGGATCCGCCAACACCGCTTCGCCCTCGGCGCGGCCCTGGCCCATGTGCGCAAGGCGCCGGGCAGTTTCCTGTTCAACGTGCTGGTGGTGGCGGTGGCCCTGGCCCTGCCCTTCGCCGGCATCACCCTGCTCGACAACGTGCGGCCGATGTCCGAGCAGCTGTCGGTGGACCCCGAGATCAGCCTGTTCGTCAAGCCGGGCGCTTCGCGCGAGGACGCGCAGGCAATCGAGCCCCAGCTGCGCCAGATCCTGCAGGGCAGCCACGCCCGCATCGCCTTCGTGCCGCGCGAGCGCGCGCTCGAAGACCTGAAGGAACGCAGCGGCCTGTCGGCGGCGCTCGACACCTTGGGCGACAACCCGCTTCCGGACAGCTATGTAATGAAGCTCGAGGGCTTTTCCAGTACGGCGGACGCGGCGCGCATCGACAGCATCGTCGAGCAGATGGGCGCCCTGCCCAGTGTCGATACGGTACAAGTCGACTCCGCATGGGTGAAACGCCTGGCCGCCTTGCTGGGCATCCTGCGCCTGGCCCTGCTGCTGCTGGCGATCACGCTGGGCGTGGTGGTGATTGCCGTCGTGTTCAACACGATCCGCCTGCAGGTGCTGACCCAGCGCGAGGAAATCGCCGTGTCGAAACTGCTGGGCGCAACCGACAACTTCATCCACCGCCCGTTCTACTATACGGGCGCCCTGCTCGGCATCTGCGCCGGCGCGGTGGCGCTGGGCGCGGTGCTGCTGGCCCTGCGTCCGTTGAACGCGGCCATTGCCGAATTCGCACGCCTGTATGCCTCGGAATTCCAGTTGGCACCACTGGGAGGCCTGGAAATCGCCGGTTTGCTTGCCATCAGCGCCGGCCTCGGCCTGATCGGCGCCTTGCTGTCTGTGCAACGCCATCTTGCGCGCTTGAATTAAGTGCAAAAGGCAGTACTGGCTGCCTTCCTCCCAGTATTTCCCTGAACCGTCCTGCTTTGTGCGTCAACGTGCAATGCACAAGTAGGACGATGCCTCGCTCGATTCGGAACTTTGCTCTCTGTGCGGCATTTAACAGAATGCGCCTGTCGCGACCACTTAGGCTGTGACCTAAGGTGATTTATCGCCCTAGACGCTTGATTTAGATCAATAGTCGCGCATTGTTCCGCTCTACAGTGAGAATCCAATAGCGACTGAACAAAGCTGATTCAGCGCAATACTTTAGCCAGACTTAAACAGCCGCCCGTCGCCAGGGGCTCGCTAGCACTCACCCTGTGAGAGTGCTAATATATGGTTCAAGTGAATGTAAACGGTATCGCGAGCGCCCGCTTCGAGATGGGGCGGTCACCGTCGGGATTGTCCCGGCCGGGGTGCCGGCGCAGCACAGATTACTCTACGAGGAAAACAACATGTCCGCACAATCCGCATTGGTTCCAACCGGCAGCCGTGCTCTGGGACTCGGTTTCACTGGCAATCTCGGTAACATCGACGCGTATATTTCCGCGGTGAACCGCCTGCCAATGCTGTCCCATGAGGAAGAAGTTTCGCTGGCGAAGCGTCTGCGGGAAGCGAACGACCTTGATGCCGCGCAAAAACTGGTGCTCTCGCACCTGCGCCTGGTGGTGTCGATCGCGCGTGGCTACCTCGGTTACGGCCTGCCGCATGCCGACCTGATCCAGGAAGGCAATATCGGCCTGATGAAGGCCGTGAAGCGTTTCGACCCGAACCAGGGCGTGCGCCTGGTATCGTACGCGATGCACTGGATCAAGGCCGAGATGCACGAGTACATCCTCAAGAACTGGCGCCTTGTGAAGGTCGCCACGACCAAGGCCCAGCGCAAGCTGTTCTTCAACCTGCGCAGCAACAAGGTGGGCCTGGATGCGATGACCCCGACGCAGGTGGACGATCTCGCCAAGCTCCTCGACGTCAAGCGCGAAGAAGTGATCGAGATGGAAACCCGCCTGTCGGGCCGCGACATCGCGCTGGAAGCGCCGACCGACGACGAAGACGACAAGTTTTCGCCGATCGCCTACCTGTCGTCGGACCAGCAGGAACCGACCCGGGTGCTGGAAGCCGAGCAGGTCACGCGCCTGCAGTCCGAAGGCCTGGAAACGGCCTTGGGCAAGCTCGACCCGCGTTCGCGCCGCATCGTCGAAGCGCGCTGGCTGGCGAACGACGACGGCTCAGGCGCCACGCTGCACACGCTGGCCGAGGAATTCGGCGTGTCGGCCGAGCGCATCCGCCAGATCGAATCGGCGGCGCTGAAGAAAATGAAAGGCGCGCTGGCCGCCTACGTGTAAGCATCAGGCTTTTACCGGGCGTTGGGCAAACGCCGAACGGCGACTCCGCAAGGGGCCGCCGTTTTTTATTGGGCGCTTGGAGCGTCACCGCCCCGCGATTTTTGTTCTGTCGGCAACAAATGCAGTACCATGAATAAATGAACACGTTCTCGTTTATGCATGGATAGCCCGAGCACCATCCCTTTCCGCGGCGCCGAGCTGAGTACCTCTTCCTCGCGCGACTACTGGCTTTTCCAACTCAGTGGTTGGGGCGGCCTTGCCCTGGTGGCCATCCTGTCCACCCTGAACAACTTCGGCGAGGCCGCCCTGCGCTTCGTCCTCGCCAAGCTCATGTGCATCGTCAGCGGCCTGCTGGTATCGCACTGCTGGCGCCTGTTCCTGCGCCGGCGCGGCTGGATCGACCGCCACGGCCCGCCACCGCTCAAGGGTATCCTCAGCGGCCTGCTGGTCCTGAGCGTGGTGCAGACCGGCGTGCTGGCGCTGTCCGACCTGGTGTTCCGGCATGGGGCTTTGCTCGCCGATCCGGAGGCGCCAAGCCTGCTGTTTTTACTCTGCCTGCTGTGGTACGCGCTGTTCGCGGTCTGGACGCTCTGCTATTCGACGATGCTGGCGCGGCGGCGCGCGCTGCGCTTCGAGCTGGAAAAGCTGCAGCTCGAGGTCAGCGTCAAGGACGCCGAACTGCGCGCCCTGCAGGCCCAGGTCAATCCCCACTTCTTCTTCAATAGCTTGAACAGCATCCGCGCGCTGATCTTCCACGACCCAGAGCTCGCCGCGCGCGCGGTCGGCCAGCTGGGCGGCATGATGCGCCACAGCCTGCGTGCCGGGCAGACGGCCACCGTGCCGCTCGCGGACGAACTGGCGGCCGTCGAGGCCTACCTCGGCATGGAAAAGCACCGCTTCGACGAACGCCTGCGCATCACGATGGACATCGAGCCGGGCCTGGAGGCCGTCGCGATTCCGCCGATGGCGCTGCAAACCCTGGTCGAGAACGCGGTCAAGCATGGGGTCGAGCCCAGCATCGGCCCTTGCGAACTACGTATCGGGGCGCACCGCAAGGACGATGGGGTCGAGCTGACCGTGGCCAACGAGGGGCGTCTCGCGCAGGCCAGCGACTCCACCCGCCTGGGACTGGCCAATACCGCCAGGCGGCTGTCCCTGCTGTTTGGCCCCCGCGCCGGCTGCACCCTGGCCGAACGCGATGGCTGGGTCATCGCGCACGTGGTCCTGCCACTGGAGAGCACATGAATGTCCTGATCATCGACGACGAGCGCCTGGCACGCCTCGAACTGCGCCGGCTGCTTGCCGTCCACCCTGCCCTGCAGGTGGTGGGCGAAGCGGCGAACGCGGTCGATGGCCGCGGCGCCATCGAGGAACTGCGGCCGGACCTGGTCTTCCTTGACGTGCAGATGCCGGGCGGGAGCGGCTTCGACCTGCTCGCTTCCCTCGACGATCCGCCGCCGGTCATCTTCACCACCGCCTTCGACCAGTACGCCTTGCGTGCCTTCGACGTCAGCGCGCTCGACTACCTGTTGAAACCCATCGAGCCCGCGCGCCTGGCGCATGCCGTGAACAAGGCTTCGAGGGCACCGGACGCGCAGAAGAACGAGCGCCAGGCGCCGGACGGCAAGGTGTTCATCAAGGATGGGGAGCGCTGCTGGTTCGTGGCGCTGGAGCAGATCGTGCTGTTCGAATCGGAGGGCAACTACACGCGGGTCTACTTCGACCGCAACCGTCCGCTGCTGCTGCGCTCCCTGAACCAGCTGGAAGCGAAGCTCGATCCGGAGCGCTTCCTCAGGGTCAGCCGGCGCCAGATCGTGAACCTGGATTTCGTCGTCGGCATCGCGCCATCAGCAGCGGGGAGCATGGTGCTGACGCTGAAGGACGACTTGAAGGTGCCGATGTCGCGGCGGCGTGCGGCGCAGTTCAGGCAGCTCAACGGATTGTGATGCCGGCGGATCGTGCCATCGGCACCATCCGCCTTGTCGATACGGCCTGTCTCAGTTCAGGCTCACCGCCTTGCGGTTATCGCCTGGCACCGGGTCGATCAGGATGTTGTAGGGATCGACACCCACCTCCGACGGCTTCTCCCTGACCGTGACGGTCACGCTCGAGTCACCGCTGGGCATCATGCGCTTCCCGCGCATCAGCTCACGGTCACCGGCGAACACGGCGATTTCCACCGGCTCGTCGTAGGTGCGCAGGCTTTCCTTGCCCTTGCCGTCCGCCTCCAGCTTGGCCAGCTGCAGCTGCATCGTCACGTCCCACTGCCCGTCCGGGCGCTGCACCGCGGCCGCCGCCTTCACGCGGTTGTCGTAGACGACGATGCGTTCGAACAGGTCGGTCAGCAGGTCCTGCTTATCCGCCGGGGTCTCGGCGCGGATTGCGGCCAGCAGGTCGCGGCTGGTGACGTAGGAAGCGGTCTGGTAGCGGTGCGCGCTCACGAAATTCTTCAGCGCGCGGTTCAGGGCTGCCTCGCCGATTTCCTCGCGCAGGCGGTAGAACACCATGCTGCCCTTGCGGTAGCCGATGTACAGCTGGCTCTCCACCTTGACGAGCGGCTGCTCGACCACCAGTTCCTTGCCGCGTCCCGCCAGGTATTGGTCGAGGTCGAAACGCAGGATGCGGCGGGTCTTCGCGGCCCCGAACTCCTTCTCGAGCGCCATCAGCGCCGCATACTCGGCCACCGATTCCGTCACCATCATGCTGCCCTGGGCGTTGGCGGCGATGACCTGGTCGCCCCACCACTGGTGCGCCACTTCGTGCGCCGTCACGTAGAAGACGTGGTCGACGCCATCGGGATCGCGCAGGTCGTTGATGAAGCCGAGCGACTCCGAGAACGGGATCACGCCGGGGAAGCTGCGCGCATACTGCTGGTAGAGCGGGAACTCGGTGATGCGCACGTCCTTGTGCGGGTACGGGCCGAAGCTGGCGCTGTAATAGTCGAGCGCGCGCCGGGTGCCCTTTACCATGCTGTCAACGTTGTACGGGTGCCTGGCATCGTAACGGACGCTGATCGGCACCCCGTGCCAGTCGGCGCGTTTCACGTTCCAGCGGCCCGACTGGTAGACGAAGAAAGGCAGGATCGGCCCGTCCATCCGGTAGTGGAAGTAGCGGCGGCCGCCCTCTTCCCAGCTGCGCACGAGCGTGCCGGGTGCAATCGCTTCCTGGTCGGCGCTGGTCGAGACCGTGGTCTCGAAGTCGACCAGGTCGGCGTCGAAGCCGAACAGCTTCCAGAAGTTGGCCTTGCGTGCGGCCGGGTCGTCGAGCAGCGGCATGCGGTGCGGCTCGCCCAGCCCGCGCTGGCGGCGCTCGGCGCGGTCGTCGATCTCGTTTGCCTGCACGTAGCCGAATTTCGGGAAGAAGTTCTCGGACGTGAACATGGTGCCGTTATGGTGGATGTTGTCTGGCGCCCCGCTGCTGGTGAAGCCCTCCCCCTGCACCTCGACGGTGAAGCCGAAGGGCAGGCTGGCGCCGGGCGCGATCGGTTCGCGCAGTTTCAGCACGCGCATGCCATGGCGCGCATCGTCCAGCGTTACCGTGTGCGCAGGCACCAGGGTCAGGCGGGTGATGGCGGCCGGGTCCAACTGGATACGCAGGGTGTCCAGCGGCGCACCGGTCTTGTTGCGGAGCTGGTAACTGCCACGGATGGTGACGCGGCGCTCGGCCGGGTAGATCGCCACATCGGCGCGCACCGCCGTCAGGCTGGGATTGGGCAGGTCGAGGAAACCGCGGTAGCGCTTCTCGTAGTCGGCCGCCCTGTCGAGCAGGGCCGCGCTCGACTCATAGCGGTTGATCACGTTCGTGTTGGTGTAGATCCAGCCACCCACCGCCACGCTGGCGGCCACGCTCAGCGCCAGGCCGAGGCCTGCGCCGCCGCGCAAGCCGCGCAGGCCGCTCTTGAGGTGCGCGCGCCAGCCTGGGGCCGGACCACGCACGCGGAAAGCCTGCGCCAGGAACAGCAACGCCGCGCCGACCAGGCTCCAGTAGAGCGCAAACCAGCACCAGCCGGCCAAAGCGTGGCCATAGCCGTTCAGGTCCGAATACACGAGCTGCGGCATGGCGGCGAAGCTCACCAGCTTGTGTTCCAGGCCCAGCACGCTGCCGGATGCGACCAGCGCGGCGCCCAGCAGGTAGCCCGCATACTTGTTATTGGCCAGCGTCTGCAGCGCCAGCAGGGCCATGCCGGCGATGATGAAGTACGCAGCGTTGAGGAGCGTGCCCTGCACGTACAGCCCTGCCTCGACCGGCGCACCGCCCTTGAACAGCTGGATCGCGACCGCGGTCAGCACGCCGGCGCCCAGGAAGGCCAGCACCACGGCAGCGAGTGCGCCGGTCTTGGCCAGCAGCGGCATCCAGCCCGGCACCGGCGTGGCGTCGCTGACGTCGGCGATGCGCAGCTGGCGGTCGCGGTGCACCAGCTCGCCGCTGTAGAACAGCAGCACCAGCACCAGCATCGCGTTGATGCCGCCGGCCAGCTCGTCCAGCATCAGGCGCGTCAGCGGATACGGCACGCTGTCGAAGCGCGCACCGCCAATGGTGTAGTTGGCGATGAAGTTGGCCAGCGCCAGCAGCAGCATGACCAGGAAGGGCAGGCTGCGCATCGTGGCGCGCAGGTCGAAACGCAGCAGATGCCAGGCCTGGCCCGTGGCGGTCCAGCCGTCGAAGCGCGGCGCAATGCGGCGCACCGGAGCGACCCTGGCGAACGACGCCGGCGCAGCCCCTACCGGGCCGGCTGGCTGCGCGCCTTGCCGAAGCGGCGGCCGCTGCCGGCATGCTGCGGCTTGAACAGCGCGACGGTGGCGCCTGCCATGGCCAGGGCGATGACGGTCCACAGCACACGGTTGGCCAGCAGGAGGCCCGACAGCGGCGGCAACTCGGCATTCAACTGGGCACTTGTAAAGTAACGGGTCAGGTGTGCCAGCACGCGCACGCCGAAGGGATCGAGCAGCAGGGAAAGCGACGCGCTGCCATTCCCCGCGTCAAGCACCGCCGCGACCGACCACAGCACCATGAAGGCGAGCACGCCCACGTACACCATCATCATCGAACGGGTCACGGTCGCCAGCAGCATCAGCAGCGCCGCCACGAACAGCAGGTTCGGCACGACCAGCACGACGAAGCTCCAGGCATAGGGCCAGAGCGAGAACGCGCCCAGGCGCGCAGGGTCGATCGACGGCAGCAGCGAGCCAGCCATCATCGCCGCCGTGATCGCGGCAAAGATCAGCAGACAGACCGTGAAGCCGGCCAGGAAGCGCCCGAACAGGTAATCGCGTTTCCTCAAAGGCGCGGCATACAGCAGGTCGGCCATGCCGCTTTCGCTGTCGCGCAGCACGGCGCCGGCGATGAAGACGGTCACCAGCAGCATCGCGATCATGGACAGCACGCCAAGCTGGTTGGCGATCACGCCCGGCGCGTTCAGGTGCACGTTGCCGATGCCGGCGGGGCCGGCGCCGATGCGGAAGGACGTGCTGCCGGCGCTGGCGAAGGCCATGGCCGCGAGGACCACCATGACCAGCCACAGCATCGGTTGGCGCAACTGGTAGCGCAGGTCGAAACGGAAGAATTCTTTCCACATGTTGGAAGCTCCTCAGGCCAGCGCGGCGTTGGACTGCGTCGCGCGCAGCTGCAGGAAGTACACGTCTTCCAGGCTGGGGTCGACCATCGTGAAGCCCTCTTCCGGCTGGGTCTCGGCGTACACGTTGATCTGCGGCTTGCCGGCCACAAGCCGCGTCGACAGCACGGCGAAGCGGCGCTGGTATTCGTCCAGCTGGACCTCGTCCACGCAACTGCGCCACACGCGGCTGGCTAGCTGCGCGATCGCCTCCTGCGGCTTGCCCGAGACCAGTACTTGGCCGCGCGCGATCATCGCCATGCGCGGGCACAGGTCGGTCACGTCTTCAACGATATGGGTCGAGAGGATCACGACCACCTGTTCGCCGATGCGCGCCAGCAGGTTCAGGAAACGGTTGCGCTCATCCGGATCGAGGCCCGCGGTGGGCTCGTCGACGATCACCAGCCTGGGTGCGCCGATCAGGGCCTGGGCGATGCCGAAGCGCTGGCGCATGCCGCCGGAGAAACCAGCCACCGCACGCTTTCGCGCATCCCACAGGTTCACCTTCTGCAGCAGCGCCTCCACCATCTCCTTGCGTTCGCCGCGCCGCGTGAATCCCTTGAGCACCGCGAAATGGTTCAGCAGCTCGAGCGCGCTGGTTTTCGGATAGACGCCGAACTCCTGCGGCAGGTAGCCCAGCTCACGGCGCAGGCTGTCCCTGTCCGCGAGCACGTCGCGGCCGTCGAAGTGGATGCTGCCGCTGTCCGGCTCCTGCAACCCGGCGATGGTGCGCATCAGCGAGGACTTGCCGGCGCCATTCGGCCCGAGCAGGCCGAACATGCCGGTGGGGATCTCGAGGCTGATGCCGTTCAGCGCGTGCACGCCGTTGGCATAGGTTTTATGAAGCTGGTGTATCGATAGCATGGCGGGGCTCCTTGAAGGTCGAATGGATACGTTCAAGGTAGCGGCGGATGCGGTGTGCTTCTATCTGGAAACAACGAGTGGCGGTTTTTCGTGGTGAACGGTAAAAAGCCGGGATGAGTGGACAGGCTTTTTGCGGTGACAATTCACGCATTATCGGGCTGGTCGTATTGCTATGATGACGGGAATTGGCATACCCGGCATGCGAGCCCTGGCCTGCTGAAACAGATGGACCACATCGATATCACATGGAGACACCGATGGATTGGAATGACTGGCCTGTCGTACTCTGGATAGCGGCGACGTTCATGTCGCTTCTGCGACGGCGCTGGATGGACGCCACCTGGTCCGCATGCTTTGCCGCGTTCGTGGTGTTCGACAGGCTGTTGCCGACCGCGATCCCCGCGCCACTGAAATACATGTTCTTGATCGTCGGCGTGGCATTGGTCGTCACCGAGGTACTGAAAGATTATGCGCGAGACAAAAAGAGCCTGGTAACGAAATAACCCGTTCTGGTTGATGAGGTTTCTTCCTGGCGGCCTGCCGGGCGATGTCCAGCGACCAGCCGATGCATGAACATGGGCAGAAACACGATGCGCATTCCGCTACCTCATCCGGTATTCCAGGCGGCCCTGAGACTGTGCCTGGCAATATCGCTCGCAGGCGTATTACCGCTTTCTCATCTATGGTGGGGTGAAACGTATCCGGGCGATGGCCAGCACGCCTTCGGCGCACTGGTCTTCATGGCGATGATCGGGCTTGGCATTGCTGTCGTGTTCTTCGTTGTCGGTAGCGCCGTTCAGTTTGCCCTCCGCAAACGCAAGCACAGACGCGCGATATTGACGGACCTGGTGCTTTGGACGCTGCTTGCAGGCGTGCTGACCTACGCCGGCATCAGCGCTCGCTACAGTGATACGCAAGAGGAAGCAGGAAACCGGGCAAGCTTGCGCGGGCAGGCTAGTACACTGACATCTGCACGAACGTCTGTTATCGGCCAGGAGCCAACGGTCGATATCGCTTCGATTAACCCTGCATTTGAAAGCCATGACGCAAGAACGCCCTGACACGCTCATCAAAACAGCCAGGATTTTCTGGCGCGACTTCGCGCCAGCTTGGGGATTTCCGTTTGTCTTTCTTTATGGTTTCCTTGCATCGGACAGACTTGGGTACCCATTCTTGTTCTTCTGGCTTGTCGCGGCACCTCTTTTCTTTTGGAGCGGGAACCGTGCATCGCGTCCGTATTTCCAAAAGAAGGCTCGCTATTGGCATGTCGTGTTTTGGGGAATGCTGATTCCGTTCATTGTCTGGGCGTTTGCCGTATTCTCCAGACTCCATGTTCTCCGTCTTCTGGACGAAGCATAGCGATTCCATCGGGTTTTCACTCGACGATTTGAATGTACGCAATGGATCGGTAGCGGATGTCCACCAGGCAGGCATCCACTTGCAAACACATCCTTGCCGACAACCTGTCCTGTACACTGGCCGCTTCACGAAGGACTGTCATCGGCCAGGAGCGGACGTTTTACGACAACGAAGCAGAAGGATTTCAACGTAATGCGACTCTCTACCGGTATGCCTGCGATACATCGCGTTCTCGTTTGCGCGTTCATACTCTTTTCCTCTGGCTGCGCTTCTGCCGCCGAAGGTGGGAACGATCTTGAGACGGTGGTGAAGAACCTGTATGCGGAGCATCGAAACGACGAGCCTGTACAGAAGGCGTCGGTAGCCATCCTTGAAAAGTATTTCCGGCCAGACCTGGCACGCGCGCTTGTTCGTGACAGGCAGTGCGCTGAAGCTTCCAAAGAAGTCTGTCGAATTGATTTCGACGTCCTTTATGATTCCCAAGACCCTGATTACAAAGCCCCACTTTCGATAAGGCGAACTTCCTCATCGCGTAGAGTCCAGATGTGCCTGGAATCGACCGCTCCAGAAAGGCGATGCATCAGCTATCTAGGCTACAGCTCTGCCGGGCGGGTGCGCGTTGCCGATATCATCTATGCTTCAGGTTCGTCTTTAAGAGCAATCCTTGGGCTCTCTCCGCTTGAACATGCTGGAGCGAACACTGCACCGTGAAACTGTGTCAGATTTCGCAGTGCCCAAGGTCTGCAATAGGGTCGAGAGCAGACCTTCGACAGCCAACCCAAGTCTCCGCCATAAAAATTTCCTGACAGAAAACGAATCCGGTAGACCGCGGTTTCGTTTCGGGTCGAAACGAGTCGCTCAAATATGATGAGATCGAAGAAAACGAGGCGTGTAGGCCGAACTGGCGTATTGCTAGCGATCGTTCTGACAGCCGTGGCCGGTATGTGCGTGGCGGGCGAGCGCGAAAAGCTCGAGGCCCAATGTGCCGGAGGATCTCCTGAGGCCTGTTATAAAGCCGGAACGTATTTTGAGTATAGGTTGAACGAGGCCGCTACCGCGCTTCCTTACTACCGGAGAGCATGCGATGCCACCTATGCCCTCGCGTGCACCAATCTCGGTTCGCTCTACGGCCGCGGTATGGGAACCCCGGTAGATAACCCGAAAGCCGCGACCTTGTATCGCAAGGCATGTGAGGGCGGGGATATGATGGCCTGCACGAACCTTGCAGACTTTCTGCTTAGAGGTGTCGGCGTCCCAGCAAATAGTGCAGCCGGACTCGCGCTATATCGCAGGAGCTGCGAGGCCGGGGATATGGTCGCCTGCCGGGACCTCGGCATCAGGTATGTGTTTGGACAGAATGTCAGCGCGGACCCTGTGCTGGGCGCCACATGGCTCAGAAAGGCTTGCAATGGAAACTCGGCGCAAGCATGCGGCGACCTCGCATACCTGTATCACAATGGAATTGGCGTACGCAGGGACGTGGTTACTGCGCAGCGTCTTTTCAAGAGCTCGTGCACTGGAGGATACAAACAAGCTTGTCAGGCGGTTCGCTAGTAGAGAAGCAAGGCCGCCTACGAGAAACTAGCGAACGGCTTGCGCTTGTTGTGATGAACACGAATTGTCACAAAGGGATTTCAGCCCTGGCGGCTCGCGCCGCGGGTCGGCGACGAGCGCGCTCGCGTAGCCAACAACCATTGCCGCCGTCATCAACGCTACAAGACTTTTCATCGACACGTGTCACGATGCGTGCGCACAAGCAGCCTGGACGTGCGATACCGCTACAGGCTCCCAATCTGCCGAAAAAGGCTGCTCCAGCAAAGCGCAAACCAATGCGCCCAATTCAACGTTCATGTGCTCGCGGGCAGCCAGCCCGCCGCCATCTTCGCGCTGTGCATGGGTGACGAATCGCGTAAAGCGGTCCCAGTCAGCGGAAAGATGCGAAACCAGGATGCGTGCCAGTTCGTAGGAGAGCAGGTTCCCATCGTCGGTGCGGAAGAAGGATTCGCCGGTCCAGAATTGCTGCATTTCCGCCGTGCCCCAATAGCGCAGGTGCTTTTCATGCAGCTCGTGGGGCGTGTAGATAAGGCGAGGCACACCGGTCAGGCGCTGCTCGGTATTCACGGCCAGGCCTTCATCGAGCCATCGCGGCAAAGTCAGGTGCGACAACGCGCTGTGGGTCATCTCGTGCGCGATCACCGCTTCAATGGCAGCGAGTTCGGCGAGCGGGACGACAAAGTGAGGCACACTGGAATTAATGAACATGCCGCTACTGAAGGAGAATTCGCCGTTGTCCGGATAGTAGGCCGATACGTACTGGTAGTACGCGTCTTCGTCATGCAGCACCAGCAGAACGCTCTTGCTACCCGCCGGGAATACGGCCAGGTCACGCAGCACGGCCGTAATGCGCCTGCGCGTGGTGGCCATGAAGATGCCGGTCGCCCGCAGAACGCCGCTTTCCAGTGGCGACAGGATAAAGGCGTGCTCAGTTTCAAAGAGCCGGAACTCTGGTCCACAGGCTTCACGCATGTGCATCAGCCATGCCTTGGCAACGCAGGCCATGTCGGCTGTGGAGGCCTGCGGGCTGGCGGCGAGCCAATGATCAAACGCGTCCGCAGAGATGACGGGGAATCCGTGTACTTCCACGAGCTGCCTTTGGACATCAAAGTCGGGGCAGCCGGCAACCCGAACGATCATGGGCGCAGAGCCGTCAACTGTACCTTGCAGCGGTTCATGCTTCCTGGCCGTAGGCGCATGCTGCGTGATGTGGCCGGTCGCCATGAACAGGCCAATGAAGGGCACCAGCCAGATCATCGCAATCAACATGTTCTGTTTGTACCTGGTGTCGGCGCCACGCCGGATCGACCGGCTGGCGGACAGGTTCAGGATGATGAGGCCTATAAGCAGCAGGAAGATATAAAGCATTGAGAGAAGTCTCTGGTTGCGCAGGAAAGCAGGTGCGGCGTGCGGCTGGATCAGCGTGAAGATTGCTCAGAACACGACGATAAAGGCAGGAATCATGATTGCCAAATACCCGAAGGGAAGCAGGTTGGAGGTGGGCCCCAACGGATGACTTTTTTCGTCCAAAAAGGGGTGATCGTGCGCGTACCCTTTCCCATCGAGCAGCAAGCCGGCGAGATATTTAATCGGGGCCGATATCTCGGCCGTCATCAGGAACACACCTACCGGCCTGTTCAGCGTGATGCCGTACCTCGTGTTCGGCTTGGGCAGAATCTTGCTCGCCTGGGGAGTGACACCACCCGAACGACCGAACGAGCCCGCCCATACGCGTGAATAAGAAAAACATGAATCACTTTTAGGTATGAGTTCGACAAGTTGCGGAAGTGATCGAGCTAGGCAGCGCGGACAGTCATCACGAAGAACTCTACCGGAGTGTTGGTAAGCCAGCAACTAAAATATCGCCGTTGTTCAACTGCTTTTCAAAACTGGGATGCGGGCTTCAGTGGAATGTGGTTGGGCCGCCCTCGTCGACGGCAATTTTCGGCTGCAAAAAGGATTTGCATGGATGAGACGGGTAACGGTGAAGGGAAACAATCACCCTCTGCAAATCAAGGATTGCAGCTTGTCGGTGGGGTCTGTTTGCTCGCATTTTTGATGTACTACGCCTATACATACCCTTCAGTCAGTGGACCACCGATTAGCTTGTAGTCCTTCATCGCTTTTTGGCTTCGAGAATTTTTACTGCTTGGTTTTTTCGCCATCGCCATCGTCTTATTAGTTGTCCGTAAGTTGGTTTTGGTTATGAGACGGGCGTTTTCAAGGCTGAAGTGACCGTCGGTTGTGGGTCAGTTGCGGACATCCGGATCGACGAAATCATCGCCTCGTACGGCAGTGATCCGGAAATAATCCCTAGATTGTTCGTTGACGCAGTCGATCGAAACGCCTGGCCGCCCTGCGCATGCTGCAATTCCCCCACATAGTCGCAATTGCCATGTAGCAAGCCCGCACACCACGTGCGACAATCGCCAGGCATACCACGTTGCACACCCCATTGAACCTTTTCCAGGCCGGCGGGTATATACCGGGCAGCGGAAAGATGCGGGGAGAGACGTGCGTGGAAAAAACGAGCGATGACATTGCAAGCCTGGCCAGGACGCCGGCGGGCGAAGCCTGCCTGGTCGGCCGGGTTGCGGCCGGCGACCGGCGCGCTTTCGAGACCCTGTACCGCGCCTATTTCCCGCGACTGACGCGCTTCCTGCAGCGGATGACGCGCAGCGCGCCGCTGATCGAGGAAATCGTCAACGACACGCTGCTGGCCGTCTGGCGCAAGGCGGCGACCTTCGACGGCAGCAGCAAGGTGTCGACCTGGGTTTTCGCGATTGCCTACCGGCGCGCCTGCAAGGCATTGCAGGCACTGGACGAACCGGTCGAGGCCCTTGCCGACGAACGCGAAGGCCTGGAGAGCGACCGCCCCGAATGGCAGTTCGACCAGGGGCGCCTGGCGCATGCGGTCGACGCTGCCCTTGCCACGTTGCCGCTGGCGCAGCGCATTGCCTTCCAGCTGACCTTTTATCATGACATGACTTATCCGGAAATCGCCGACATCATGGAGTGCCCCGTCAACACGATCAAGACGCGCATGTTCCACACGCGTAAACGTCTCGCCGTCCTGCTCGACGGCCAGCTGGAGAACCGGCCATGAATACCCCTGCACACCAGGAAGCCCAGGAGCTGCTGCCCTGGCTGGCGAACGGCAGCCTCACCGGCACCGAACGGGACCGGGTGCAAGCCCACCTGCAGGTGTGCGCCGCCTGTCGCCTCGACCTGTCGATGCTGCACACGCTGCGCGCCGCAGGTCCGGCGCCAGCGCCCCAGCTCGACGCCGAGGCGGCGCTGGCGCGCCTGCTGCCGCAGCTGGACGCGCCGGCCGCCTTGCCGCCGGTCGCGGACCCGGCGCCGCCCGTGCCAGGCTGGCGCACGCCTTGCAGCGAACGACGGCCGCTGGCTGCGTACCGCCGTCGCCCTGCAGTTCGGCGCCATCGCCGTGCTGGCACTGCTGCTGGCACGCGCGCCCGCAAGCCCCGACGCAAACACGGATGCCTATCGCCTGCTCGGCGCCGATGCCGGCCAGCGCAGCAGCCTGGTCGTGACCTTCAATCCCGATACGCCGGAGCGTGAATTGCGCCGTATCGTGCAGGCCAGCGGCGCACGCGTCGTCGGCGGGCCGACCGTCACCGGCGCCTGGCTGCTCGATACCGAGGACGAACCGGGCAAGACCGTGACCCGCCTGCGCGCCGAACCGGCTGTCACCCTGGCCGAGCAGCTGGGCGCGGGAGGCCAGCCGTGACACGCGTCCTGGTCCTGCTGCTGGCCTTCGTCCTCATGCTGGCCTTCTCTGACGGTGCCGGCGCGCAGGAGGCGAACCCTGTGCCGGCGGCCGAGGCAGCGCCTGCGGTTGCCCCTCCTCCCGCGGCGACGCAGCGCCAGCTCCTGGTCATGCTGCGCCTGCCGCCAGACCACTTCCACGCCGACGGCGCCTACGGCGGCGGCTACAACGACGACAGCGGCGGCGCCGCACGCCGCCGCCTGGCGCAGGCACTCGCTGCGAGCCACCACCTGCGGGTACGCGACAACTGGTCGATGCCGGCGATCGGCGTCGACTGCTTCCTGATGGAGGAAACCGACGACACGCCGCTCGAACGGGTGCTGGACGCCCTGGCGCACGATGCGCGCGTGGTGTGGGCGCAATCGATCGAGGATTTCAGGGCCCTCGGCAGCGCCGACCCGCTCTACCCGATCCAGCCGGCCGCGCGCGACTGGCACCTGGCCGACCTGCACCGCATCAGCACCGGCCGCAACGTGCACATCGCCGTGATCGACAGCGGCGTCGATGCATCGCACCCCGATCTCGCCGGCCAGCTGGTCCTGCGCCGCAATTTCGTCGACGACGTGCCCGATGCCGCCGAGACCCATGGCACCGCGGTCGCCGGCGTCATCGGCGCGCAGACGGGCAACGGCGTCGGTATCGCCGGTGTCGCCCCGGGTGCCAGGATCATGGCGCTGCGCGCCTGCTGGGAACAAGCGCGCCAGCCGGCGCGCTGCAACAGCTTCACGCTGGGCAAGGCGATCAACTTCGCGCTCGAGAACGGCGCGCGCATCATTAACCTGAGCCTGGGCGGGCCACCCGACCGGCTGCTGCAAAGCCTGCTCGATGCGGCACTGGCGCGCGGCGTCATCGTGGTCGGCGCGGCCGATCCGCAGCGCGCCGACGGCGGCTTTCCGGCCGCCCACCCTGGCGTGATCGCGGTCGGGCGCGGCGGCGAACGGCGCTTGCCGCTGTCGACCATGCTGTATGCGCCCGGCACCGACATCCCCAGCTGCATGCCGGGCACGCGCTGGGGCGTCGTGTCCGGCTCGTCCTATGCCGCCGCCCACGTCGCGGGCCTGTCCGCCCTGCTGGCGCAGCTGCAGCCACGCGCCAACGCCCAGTCGCTGCGGCGCATGCTCGACGCCGCGGCGGCCTCCTCGGCTGGTAACATAGACGCTTGCGCCGCCCTCCGGCGGGCCTTCGACGCCTGCGTTTGCCAATGTTCCCAAAGCTCCGCCACAACCCGCGCCGTTTCACCCTAGCCGCCTTCGTCCTGCTGTGCGGCGCCGGCAGCGCGCACGGCCAGACCAGCGCCAACCTGTCCCTGCTCTCGGCCTATGCGGCGCGTGGCGTTGCCCTCGATACGCGGCCGGTGCTGCAGTTGCGGGTGGAGCACGACGCCGCGGCCGGCTGGTATGTGGGCGGCTTTGCGTCTCCCGTCCGGCTGGAAGGACGCAGCGGCAGCCAGTTGATCGCCTATGGCGGCCGCGCCCAGCGCATCTCGCCCACAATAACGCTGGACGCCGGCATTACCCGCAGCGCCTTCCCGCGCAGCAGCCAGTTCGACTACAGCGAACTCCATGTCGGCCTGCTGATGGGGCGCGCCAGCGCGCGGCTGTTCTACTCGCCGCGCTACTACGGCGAAGGGCGCAGCGTCTACCTCGACCTGAACGATGCCTATCCCCTCACCGACAACGTGAGCCTGGCCGTCCATGCCGGCCTGCGCCGTCCCTTCGGCGAGTACCGCGATGCGACTGGCGATGGCGGCGACCTGCGCGCAGCGCTCGCCACGCGCACCAAGGGCTACCTGCTGCAGGCGGGCCTGCAGAAAACCTGGCATCCCTACCTGCCGGCCGCCCCTGCGCCGGCCTTCACCGCCAGCGTCAGCCGGCAGTTCTGAATTTTTTTCTCCGCGACGTGAACCTTCGGGCGACTGACCGGTATTAACGGGTTGAAGCACCTGGCAAGGCCGACGCGCCGGGTGCGAACGAAGCGTCATCGTCAACGGACCGGTCCCTGCACCGGTCCAACCCTCAGGAGAAAAGAATGAAAAAATTGATCTCGGCTTGCTGCATCGGCCTGCTGTTTGCGGCACAATCGTCCTTTGCCGCCGACTCCACCGGCTGCGAAGGCGGCGGCTTCACGGTGCTCGGCAAGAGCGGTTCGCAAACGACCAGCGTCGCAGCCGGCAGCGTGGGCTCCGTGTTTCGCGTGCAGGGAAAATATATCCAGTTCGACGTCGACGCCGCCAGCTTCGGCGTGCTGAACTACACGATGACGGGCGCGCCGAATCCGGTCGACATCACCGGCGGCAAGGCGACCCCGGTATTCGAGAGCAAGATGCCCGACCATCGCGGCCTGGTCCTGAACGGCAGCGTCAGCGTGGAACTGAGCAGCTCGGCCGACATGGTGCTGACCCGCAGCGGTCCGGGCCTCACCATGAAAATCCAGGCCAAGGACTGCGCCAACGGCGGCCTGTTCCAGATGGAAGTGCAGCGCACCGACGAGACCAAGACCGTGTTCACGCACAAGCTGGCCGAAAGCGCCTTCTACTACGACAACCGCAACTTCCGTAACCGCGAGGGCGACACGGTCGCCTACAAGGACACCACGCTGAAGGTCACGCCGCGCATCAACTTCGGCAACGACTACTCGCGCAAGTTCGTCGGCCGCGACAGCCCGCAGTTCGCCGACCGCATCACCGCACCAAGCTGCACCAACCAGATCGTGACGCGCACCGGCGCCATCAGCAACGTGCTCCATTGCGGCGGCGTGTCGCAATGGTCGGTCGCCAGCGGCGGCCGCATGGGGCAAGTGATGGGTGAAGACGCCACCGAGGTCGCGCCGCCGGCAACGGTCTGCACCCACAAGTGCCAGGCCCGCAACCGCACCCGCGGCGAATCGACCGTACTGGGCTCGCCCTTCCCGGTCGCCGAGGCGGATCGCCTGAAGCCGCGCTATCCGCAGTAATGCTGTTCTTAGGGTGGGCACTCCGTGCCCACGCGGTGTCATCGTTTGAGACTGGCGGCCTGTCCTGTACCCGGTCAGTTTTCGTAGCGTGGGCACCTGTGCCCACGCGGTCTCATCACTAATGAGACGGCGCTTCCTGAACTCGCATGAAGACAGCCACACCGTGAACGGGAGCAGCGAGATCAAACATGCTCCTTGATCGACTGCCGTACCGCGTGGGCTCGAGAGCCCACCCTACGAGAATCCCACCCCAAAAAAACGGCGGCCTCCTGTAAAAGACCGCCGCCAGCCCTACGGTAAATCTGCGGCTCTGCGTCCGCCCGCAATCAGTAAATTGCCGCGCCCGACGCGTCCTTCAACTGCACTTTCCACACGCCCTGCACCAGCTTGATGACCGATGCCGGCAGCGGCACGTAGTCCAGCTCGGCCGCTGCGGCGGCGCCGTTCCTGAAGGCGTATTCGAAGAACTTCACGACTTCCCTGCCCTTGGCGGCATCTTCCTGGGACTTGTGCATCAGGATGTAGGACACGCCCGTGATCGGCCAGCTGGCCTTGCCCGGCTGGTCGGTCAGCACGACGGCGAAGCCGGGGGTCTTGGTCCATTCGGCGCTGGCGGCGGCGGCCTTGAAGTGCTCGTCGTCGGGCTGCAGGAACTGGCCGTCACGGTTCTTCAACTGGGTGTGCGCCAGCTTGTTCTTCCTGGCGTAGGCCCATTCGACGTAGCCGATCGAACCCTTGATGCGCTGGACATTGGCGGCGACGCCCTCGTTGCCCTTGCCGCCCACGCCCGTCGCCCACTTCACGGCGGTGCCGGCGCCGATCTTGCTCTGGAATTCGGGATTCGTCTTCGACAGGTAGTCGGTGAAGAGGAAGGAGGTGCCCGAGCTGTCGGCGCGGTGGACGACGGTGATGTCGTCGCCAGGGAGTTTCACGCCCGGGTTCAGGGCGGCGATTTCCGGCGCGTTCCACTTGGTGATCTTGCCGAGGTAGATGTCGGCCAGCACCGGGCCGGTCATCTTCAGCTGGCCAGGTGCCACGCCTTCGACATTCACGACGGCGACGACGCCGCCCATGATGGCCGGGAACTGCATCAGGCCCGCTTCGTCCAGTTCGGCCGCTTTCAGGGGCATGTCCGAGGCGCCGAAGTCGACCGTCTTCGCCTTGATCTGCTTGATGCCCGCGCCCGAGCCGACCGACTGGTAGTTCATGCCGGTGCCGGTGGCGGCCTTGTAGCTCTCCGCCCATTTCGCATAGATCGGATACGGGAAGGTCGCGCCCGCGCCGGTGACGTCCGCGGCGAACGAGGAAGTCATCGCAAAGGCAGCGGCGGCGCCGGCAATCATCGTCTTGAACATGTGCTTGGTTTTCATTATTGGCGAAACTCGGGTTGGTTGAGAGACGAGCGCAGTCTAGCGAGCGAATATGACGCCTGTATGACCGGCACCATGCGCCGGTGGCCTGGCATTTTTGCTATCCTGCACTGACCGACATCTTCGCGATCCGAGACCAGATGCGCCATCTATTCGCCCTGCCCGTCTTCTGCGCCGCCATGGCTGCCTGCGCCGCACCCGGCGGTGGGCCGCCGGGCCCCATCACGCTGGCGCTGCACGCGAGTGCGCAGATTGCACCCGGCCTCACGCTGACCTACGACAGCGTCGAAGACAGCCGCTGCCCGCCGGGCGTGCACTGCGTCTGGGCCGGCGTCCTCGCCTACCACTTCAGCTTGCAGGGCAAGAACGGCCCCGCTGAACGCTTCGAACTGCAACCCGGCAAACCCGGCCATGCGAGCGCGCTGCTGCCCGGCGCCCGCATCGAGCTCGACGAATCGATCGCCGCGTCGCCGCCACCGCAGGGTGCGGCGCCAACCCTTCCCGTCAGGCTGCGCGTCAAGCCGGCGTGAGTCCACATTCCTAGCCACCATAGCCCATCCATGACCCGTCCAGCCACCGCCCTCGCCTGCACCCTGACCCTTTCCATTGTCCTGCAGGCGCCGCCGGCGCTGGCCAGGACCCCGGTTGCTACCGGCAGCGGCGGCGCCGTCGCCACCATCAGCGAAAAAGCCTCGCAGTCGGCGCTCGCCATCTTGAACAAGGGCGGCAATGCCATCGACGCCGCCGTGACCGCGGCCGCGACGCTGGGCGTGACCGACCCGTACAGCTGCGGTATCGGCGGCGGCGGCTTCATGGTGATTTATCTTGCCAGGACAGGCGCGTGGTGACGATCGACCACCGCGAGACGGCACCGGCCAGCACGACGCCGAACGTGTTCCCGGAAAACGGCGCGCCCATCGACTTCGAACAAGCGGTCGCCAGCGGCGCCTCGGTCGGCGTACCGGGCACCGTGCGCGGCTGGCACGAGGCGCTGTCGCGCTATGGCAGCATGGATTTCAAGCAGGTGCTGGCGCCGGCCATCGACGTGGCATCGAAGGGTTTCGTCGTTACCGACCATTTTTCCAGCATGACGGCGCTGAACGAGAAAAATTCGCCCAGTTCACGACGAGCGCCGCGCTCTACCTCGGCCCTGACGGCAAGGCGGTCAAGCCCGGCACGCTGCTGCGCAACCCCGGCATGGCCAGGGCCTACCGCGAGATCGCCGCCCACGGCCAGAAAGCCTTCTATGAAGGCCCGCTGGCGCGCGCCATCGTCGACACCGTCAACAAGCCACCCGTCGCAGCGGGCCTGCGCGTGCGCAGCGGCGGCATGACGCTGGCGGACCTGGCCAACTACGAAGCCCGCATCCGCCAGCCGGTCAAGAGCACTTACCGCGGCTACGATATCTACGGCATGCCCCTGCCGAGCAGCGGCGGCGTGGCCGTGGCCGAAGCACTGAACATCCTCGAAGGCTACGACCTGAAAGCGATGCCGCGCGCCCAGGCCGAACACCTGTACCTGGAAGCGAGCCGGCTTGCCTTCGCCGACCGCAATGCCTACCTGGCCGACCCCGAGTTCGTCGATGCGCCGGTGCCTGGGCTGCTGACGAAAGACTTCGCCGCCCAGCGCCGCAAGCTGATCGACATGCAGCGCGCGGCCGGCGTGGTGGCGGCGGGCGACCCGTACGGCTACCAACAGGATCCGAGCGTGCCGCTGCGTCCGCAAACGCGCCCGCTGCAGCGCGAGAGTGCGCACACGACCCACTTCACAGTGTCGGACAAGGAAGGCAACGTGGTGTCGTACACCTTTACCATCGAGTCCTGGGGCGGCAGCGGCATCGTCGTGCCGGGCTACGGTTTCCTGCTCAATAACGAGCTGACCGACTTCGATTTTTCAGGCCCGCACCCGAACGTGCCGGAAGCGGGCAAGCGTCCGCGCTCGAGCATGGCGCCGACCATCGCCCTGAAAGACGGCAAGCCCGCCTTCACCATCGGCAGTCCGGGTGGGTCGACCATCATCACCACCGTCCTCCAGACCATCGTCAATTACCTCGACCTCGGCATGCCGATGGACGCGGCGCTGAACGCCCCGCGCCTCTCGCAGAGAAATAGCGCCGTCACCTCGGTCGAACCGGGCTTCGCCGGCACGGCGCAGGCGAAGGCGCTGGAAGCCTTCGGCCACAAGTGGGAAGAGCCGGCCGAGGAAATCGGCGCGGCGAACGCCATCGTGTTCAATCCGGATGGCACCGTGACGGCGGTCAGCGAAGGCCGCCGTCACGGGGTAGGCACGGCGCTGGTGCAGAAGCGCGGCCATTGAAGGTCAGCTGAACATCGGCTGCAGTTCAGGCCAGGCGCCCCACCGGGAAGGCGTGGGGAGCGCCCGCCACGCGGCGCCAGCGCAGCGTTACCGCCAGCGCTCCCAGCGCGATTGACACCAGTGCTGCCACCGGCAGGACCGGCGTATCCAGCATGCGCCCGAGCGGGACTGCGACAGCGAACGACAGGCCCAGCGAAGCGGCCAGCCCCAACGCGATCCACCACCCGGCCGAGCCGCTGCGGCGGGCGTGGTCGCGCAGGTTCGATGCAATCAGCGGCAGGGCCAGGCAGCAGATGAACAGTTCCCGCCACAAGGTCTCGTTCGATCCGCCAGTGATGGCGACGACTGCCACCGCGACCGCGGTGATGCAGGCCCACTCGAGCAAGGCAGCGCGCAGCAGGCGCCAGCCCAGCTTGCGGTTGAACGCGGCAGCGCTGCCCGGAATGCCGGGCGCCAGCCGTACCAGCGACTGCTCGCCGCGGGTGTGCACCAGACGCATCGAGCGGCCCTCGTAGTCGAACAGCTGGACCAACAGAGCCGATGAGGCGGCTACCCAGCTGCCCTCGGCGATCATCTCGAGCGTGGCGGCGCTGGACTGGTAGCGCAGCAGGAACATGGCGATTGCGGCACCCGGAACCAGGGCCAGCAGCGACAGGTTGCGCTGGGTCCAGTGCGTAGCCGGGCCGAGCACGTGCATCAGGAGTGCCCCGTCCCTGCGGCCTGCGATATCGCGACGCAGTACCGCCTGGTAGGCCCACAGCCCCAGGCGCGGGGTGCGTGCCTGCCTGAACTGGCCGTCCATGCTCATCTGGTCGGTCATCAGCTTCTGTTCGGCCTGCAGCCTGTAATGACGGTCGCCACCGTTGGGGAACATCGTCTCCAGCGTGTAAGCCGCCAGCGCCAGCATCAGCATCGTGGCCACCGCCAGCACCGGTGCGGTGACGAGCAGCGCGCGCCAGTCGGGCGGTATCGACGAATGCAGGATGGGGAACAGCGGCAGCACGAACAGCAGGCACTTGCCCCAGAAGTTGCCGCTGCGTCCAAGGGCCATGGCGGCCAGCCAGAAGCCGGTGCCGAGGAAGACATACGACACCCGCATCGGCGTGCCAATCGTCATCAGGGTACTGAGTACGATCGCGGAAACCCACACCAGCACCGTCAGCTCGCGCAGCCGGCGCCGCATGCGCGGCACCAGGATGGCATTCGCCGGCGTGTTGAGCTTCATCGCGCCGGGAACGAAATACATCAGCCAGCCGAATGCCAGCACCACGTAGACGGCGCGCAGGGCGTAGGCGAGTGCGGTGACGGGATTCCCGTTCTTGAGCATGACCAGGGTGGCGACGGTAGCGCCCAGCACCAGGCCCATGCAGCCCAGCATCAGGTTGGTGCGCCGGTGGCTGATCGCCAGCGCGGCACGCCACAGCATCGCGTAATCCCTCAGGGCGGCGATCATTGCGTCACCTCGATGAACAGGTCTTCCAGGCTCAATGGCTCGACGCGCACGCCGGCCTGCTGGCCCACCGCACCGAGCACGGCGCCGCCATGGGTGACCACGCTGACGGTGCCGTCACGGCTACGCTGGCGGCGCAATTCGCCGGCCAGTTTCACGCCGTCGAGGATCGCACCGGGGCCGGTGACGCGGCGTGCGCCCTCCAGCAATTCGTCGAGCTGGCCCTGCAGGGTGATGGTACCGTCCTTCAGGAAGGCGATGTCCAGCGCCACCCGCTCCAGGTCCGACAGGATGTGGGTCGAGAACACGACCGTGGTGCCGTGCTCGATCACGCCGTCGATCAGTTCGCGCAGGAAGTCGCGACGGCCGATCGGGTCGAGCGCCGATACCGGTTCGTCGAGCACCAGCAAATCCGGGTCGGGGCCGAGCGCACGGATGATCGACAGGCGCTGCTGCTCGCCGCCCGACAGCTTGCTGATCGCCTTGTTCTGCATGCGCTGGTCGAAGCCCCAGCGGGCCAGCAGCGCATCGACCTTGGCATCGTTCCAGCGCGGGTACAGGGCCTTGAAATAGTCGAGCATCTGGCGCGGCGTCAGCCAGTCGAACAGGTCGGACTTTTGCGGCACGTAGCCGATGCGGGCACGGCTCGCGTCGGACAGCTTGCGCACGTCCTCGCCGAAGATGCGCACGCTGCCGCCATCCGTTTCGCGCAGGCCGAGCAGGCATTCGAGCAGGGTCGACTTGCCGGCGCCGTTACGCCCCAGCAGGCCGATGACCTGGCCCGGCATCACTTGCCAGTCAAGGCTGGCGAGGATGGGGGTAGTGCCGAATTGCTTGCTGATCGAAGACAGCTGGACGATCGGTGTATTCATGCTTGTTCCTTCAGGATCTGGGTGAAGAGGGAGAGGACGGTGTCTGGATCGAGTTCGAGCTGACGCGCTTCCATGGCGGCGCGTTCTAATGTGGGTCTGAGCAGTTCGGCGCGTTCAAAGGCGCTTTGCCTTGTCTGCACGCGGTCGGCGACGACCATGCCCATGCCGCGCCGGCGCGCCAGCAGGCCTTCCATTTCGAGCAGGCTGTAGGCTTTGGAGACGGTCATCGGGTTCAGCGCAAGCGACTGCGCCACTTCGCGTACCGAGGGCATGGCATCGCCGGGCGCCATCTGGCCGGCGGCCACCATGCGCCGCACCTGCTCGACAAGCTGGCGATAGATCGGCTCGGAGGAGCCGGTGGTGATGGAAAACAGCTGGGCGGTGTGGGAGGTCATGGTGTCTACTGTATTAGTTAATTAATACAGTAGACTCGCTTCCCTATCATGTCAAGAAATATTGAACGTAGGGTAGGCGGCTCGGACCGCAATGTGCGCATTCCCGTTGCCCATGCGCCGCCTACGCGTACAACCCATGCCTGCATGACGCCAGAGCGGTCAGCATGGACAACTTGAACGCGTAGGCGGGGAACCCGCCTACGCTACGAATGATCCGCTTGCGAACGGATCCGCAACCCGCGGCACAGCTTGCCAAAATACCAATCGGCAATACTATAATGACCGAACTTAATTTCCGGTTAACAACATGAACGCTGTCGAGCTCGAATCCGTCACCCACCGTTATGGCCGGGTGCAAGCCCTCGATGGCCTGAACCTGACCGTGCGCCAGGGCGAAATGTTCGGATTCCTCGGCCGTAACGGCGCCGGCAAGACCACGACCCTCAAGCTGCTGATGGGTTTGCTGCGTCCGGACAGCGGCAGCATCACCGTCCTCGGCCGCCCTGTGAAACGCATGCCGGCCGGGCTCAAGCAACGCATCGGCTACGTTTGCCAGGAACCGAATTTCTATCCCTGGATGACGGCCGACCAGTTAGGCGATTTTGTCGGCAGCTTTTATCCGACCTGGGACGCGCCCGAATTCCAGCGCCTGCTGCGCATGCTCGACGTGCCACGCGACCGGCGCGCGTCGGAGATGTCCGGCGGCACACGCACCAAGCTGGGGCTGGCGCTGGCGCTGGCGCCGCGCCCGGAATTGCTGCTGCTGGACGAACCGACGGCCGGGCTCGATCCGGTGGCACGGCGCGAGTTCAACGATCAATTGCAGGCCTTGCAGCGCGAACAGGGCACGACGGTGATGTTTTCCTCGCACCTGGTCGGCGAGGTGGAGCAGCTCGCACAGCGCGTCGGCATCGTGCAGGCCGGCAGCTGCCGTTTCGAGGGCGAAGTCGGTGCCTTGCGCACGCAGGTGCGGCGCATCGTCGCGCTTGACGACGCGATTCCCGGCGAGGGTTTCACGCGGCTGCGCGGCGATATCTGGCAGGCCGATCCAACGCTATGGGACGGGGCCACCTTGCCGCCAGGCGCCGTCGCCGAGCGGCTGTCCCGGAAGACATCTTCCTGGCCTTTGCCCGCACCGACAGCGTGACCGCCTGATGCGCGCCCTCCTCTACAAGGAGTGGCGCGAGCACCGCTGGGTGCTGCTGGCCATGCTGCTGTTGCTGGCGCTCGGGCAGGCTGTCGCCTTGCGCGCGGCGGGGATCATGGGCAGCCCGATGGTGGCCTATCAGAAAATTGTCGCGATCATGGTGCCCCTGATGGCGCTGGTGCTGGCCAACCGCCTGGTCGTGCGCGAATACATGGGCCGTACCCAGCTGTTCCTGGAAACCCTGCCCGTCAGCCGTACCCAGGTGCTGGCGGTGAAATGGCTGCTCGGGTGCGCACTGCTCTTGCTGGCGATGGGCGCCTGCCTGGGCGCAACCCTGCTCCTGGCGCGCCACAAGGTCACGCTGACGCCGCACTACGTCGCCATGGTGGCCATCCGCAGCGCCAGTTTCGCCTTGTTCAGCTATGCACTGGCCTTCGCCATCGGCTTGACCGGCCGTTACCGTTACGTCATCTGGAGCATGCTGGCTGTCTGCACGATGGCGGCGAACGCCGTCGGGCAACTGGCTATCCAGAACTGGGCGCCTTTCTACCTGGCGCAGGAATCGATGGTTTACGAAAGGCTGGTGCTGCCCCTGTCGGAGGTGCTGGTCACCTGCGGCATCGCCGCGGCGCTGGTCGTGGCGACCTTCGCGCTGGCGCTGTCGGCCGAAGGCTCGCTGGTGGTGGCCTTGTCGCGCCGGATGCGCTCGCGCGAAAAATCCGCCGTCACCATCAGCTTCCTGGCAGTGATCATGGCGTTCACGGTGATCGAGGCACGCAAACCCAAGCCGCCCTACAAACTGGCGCACGCGGTGCGCAGCGAGGGCGGCCCGGCCGTCGCGGTCGGCGACGCCGGCCCCGAAGGCGTCGCCCAGCAGCTGGCCAATGCGATCTCAATCGACCTGGCGCGCATGCAGGCTTTCTGGGCCTGCACGACACTCCCGCACTGACGGCGCTGCCTGACGATGCCCTCGATGGCGATGCCTTCCAGCGCGCGGTGCTGCCCAATGCCGACGGGGTGGTGGTACGCGCAGCTTTTACCAGCGACAGCTTCGACCGCGAAGGATTCCGGGCCTATGCGCTGGCCTCGTGGATGGAATGGTATTCGCATGGCCGCGCCGCCGAGGAAAGCCGGCGCTGGCTGCTCGACGGTACCGCGCAGTGGCTGGTGGCGCGCGACCTGCCGCAACAGCAGGACAAGCTGGCGCTGCGTGCCGCTTTCGCGGCGCGCCTGTTGCAGGCCCGGGGCCGCGGTGCCGAACGCGCGGTACACGCGTGGCTGAGCGTGCGCGAGGAGCTCGGCCCCTGCCTTGCCGATGCGCTGGCGTGGAGGATGGTCGCTTCGCTGGCCCAGCAGATGGGCGAGCCGCGCTTCCGGTACTGAGCCGTTCGGTGCTGGCCGAGCGCCCGCCGGGCGACGCCCGTGCCTCGCTGCTCGACCCCGGTTTTGCGGCGCTGCTGGCACAGGCAGGCGCGCCGGGCCAGGCCAGGTTGACGCGGCAGTTCGACGCACTGTTCAAGGCCGAACAGGCACGCATGGCGGGCACGCTCGACCGGATCGCCGTACCGCAGGTGCGTTTCAGCGCGCAGCGCATGGCGGGGAACACCTTCGAGGTGCATTACCGGACCGGGCCGGCGGCCGGCGAGGTGCCGCCGTTCTCGGTCCTGTACCGGACCCTGGGGCCATGGGATGGCGAAATCGCGCCGGAAGCGCTGTCCAGGGTCGACAGCACCCGCGCCGGCGTGCTGCCGGCGTCGTTCGCGCGCGGCACCCGCCTGTTCACCGCGGTGGAGCGGCGCGACGCGCTGCTCGGCTGCAGTGCCAGGCTGGCGGCACAGCGCTGGGAGGTGAAATGAACGGCGCCCTGTTGCGCAAGGAGCTGCGCAGCCTGCGCCCCTTTGTCTGGGTCGTGCTCGCGCTTCTGCTGATGGATCTCGTCGATGTTTTCCTCGTCCCCTTCGGCACCCATTCCTTCGCGGACCGGCTGCAACTGGTGTCCGACGAGCTCGGGGCCATGCAGATCCTGCTGGGATTCGCCCTGGGCGTCAACCTGCTCATCCGGGAGATCGACGAAGGCACCCTGCAATTCCTCGACGGCCTGCCCGTGACGCGCCGGGCCATCTTCATGGCGAAATTGAACGCCGCGATGCTGGTATTGCTGATCTTCCCTGCCGGCGCACTGCTGATGCACGCCTGTCTGCACGCGGCCACGCACGACTCGCTCAACCATGCCTTGCGGCCCACGCTGCTGCTGACGATGTTCGCGCTGTGCTGCCTGACGACTGCCGTCGCGCTGACGGCGGGCATGCTGCTGGGCTTCCTGCGCCATGTGGCCTGGCTGGCACTGGCGCTGTGCGCGATCGGGATCAAGCTGTTGCAGGAATGGTCGCCGTCGATCGCGGCGCTGCTCAACACCGCCGACCTGCTGGGCCTGCGCTTTACCGGGACCACCTGGCGGCTCCCCATGGCCACCATCTGGACCCAGCTCGGCGCGGCGCTGCTGTTCGCCTCGTTCTCCTTCGTCCTGTTCTCCAGCGCGGGCAAGGTGCGCGCGCACGGGTGCAGCGTATCGGCATGGCGCGCCGATGGCTCGTGCGGCTCGGTATCGCACTGATGGTGGCCGCCATGCTGGCGGGCTTCATGCTGGTGGCCAAGCGCGACAGGCAGGGCAAGGATGGGAGCGCCGGCGACAGCGATCGCGCCGATGCCCTCGAATTCGTGCCCATCGCCGGTGCCCATGCGAGCACGCGCCACTACAGCTTCAGCTACCCGGCCCTGAGCAGCGCACGGGTGCGTCCCCTGGTCGACGAGGCCGACCGCACCTTCGCCGCCGTCGCCTCCCTGCTCGGTATCGAAGGGGCGGCGCCGATCGACGTCGACCTGTCCGGCACGACCGAGAACCACGCCGGCACGGCCTACCAGGACCGCATCCGCATGCACGTGAACGGCAAGGACGCGACCTCCACCCCTGGCGCACGAGACGGCCCACGTGTTCGCGGCGCGCCTGGCCGGCGGCGCCCGTTCGATCGAACTGGACAAGATGATGGTGCTCAATGAAGGCCTGGCCGAATGGGTGGAAAACACGCTGGACCGGCAGGCCGGGGTGACCCCGAAGCAGGAGCTGGCGGCGGCCACCGTCTCGGCACGGCGGATGCTCGCGCCGCGCCAGCTGGCCGACCAGGAAGCCTTCGCCGGGACGGTGGACGACAACCTCAAGTACCCGCTGGGTGCGATTCTGGTCGACCGCCTGGTCAAGCGCTACGGCGCGGCAGCGCCGAAAACCCTGCTGCAAGCCCTGGCAAGCGCGGATTTTCCGCGCGACCTGAACGGCTATGCGCTGTGGCAGACAGCGTTCCAGCTGGCCGGGTTCGACCTCGACCTCGTGCTGGACGATTATGCGCGCCACCTGAAGGGACTGGAAGCGAAGTATGCGCGCCAGATCGCGCAATTGCCGCGGCCGCGCGGCAGCCTGGTCGAACAGGAGGACGAGGACGAGGACGGCGCGTACGCCATTGCGCTGCGTTTCGACCTGCCCGTGCCAGAGGATGCCACGGTGCTGGTGCGCTACCGGCCCGGCAAAAGCGCCGACTCGTCCAGCTATCGCCACCGCTACGCCAGCCGGTCGGAATCGGGCACGTATTCCGCGGCGGTGCCCATGGACCTGATCACGCGCGGCGAAATCTGCTTCCAGCCAGGCATCAGGGTGGAAGCGGTGATGATGTATGAGCCATGGGTGTGCCTCCCGGTGGACCCGGCAAGCGACGACTGAAGCGGCAGTTTTCGCGCACGTAAACAAAAAAACCGGGGACGCGTCCCCGGTCTTTTTTACACAACGATCAGATTACAGGTGGGGCGTAATCGACGGCATCAGGTCGTCGAAGGTGCGGCCGCTGGCGTTTTCGCCGATGGCGTGCATCTTCCACTCGCCGTTGTGGCGGTACAGCTTGGCCATCACCTGGGCGGTGTGGGCGCCCTGCACCGACAGGTCGTAGCGCGCCACTTCCTTGTTGCCGGTCGCGTCGAGCAGGCGGCAGTAGGCGTTCTGCACCTGCGAGAAGTTCTGGCCGGTGAAGCTGTTCACGGTGAAGACGAGCGATTTCACGTTGCCCGGCACGGCGGACAGATCGACGTTGATCTGCTCGTCGTCGCCGTCGCCGGCGCCGGTGCGGTTGTCGCCCGTATGGACGATGCTGCCGTCCTTGCTCTTCAACTGGCGGAACCAGACGGTATCGACCACGCGGTTCGATTCGTCGAACATCACCACCGAGGCGTCGAGGTCGACGCTTTCGGTTTTGGCGCCGAAGCCGAGGAAACCCTTGGACTTGATGGCATCCCAGCCCAGTCCCATGGTGACACGGGTGAGCGAACCGCCGCCCTCTTTCGAGAGCGAGATTTTCTGGCCTTTTTGCAGACTGACAGTCATTGTATTTCTCCTTGTGCGCGTAAGAGCGACGTTACTTGGCGGGCGCCTGCATCCATGCCTTGAAGGCGGCACGGTTACGCGAACACACGTAGACCTTGCCCTTGCCCGAAAAGCGCAGGACCATGCCCTCGCCGCTGGTTTGGCTGTTGATCAGGTTACCGAGGAAGCCGCCACTGGTACCGGTCGTGATCGAGATCTCGTAGCGCAGCGTGCTGTCCCAGCACACGACGTGCGAGTTGTCGATGATGGCGTCCTTGCCCGGCTCCACGTCGAGCACCGACATCGAACCGAATCCCGACACCACCACCTGGCCCGAACCCGAGGTCTCGGTGACAAAAAAGCCGCCGCTGTTGGCGAACAGCGCATTGCCGACGCTCTGGGTGCGCACCTTCAGGTCCACGCCGGACGTGGCGGCGACAAAGGCGCCGTCGCTGATGATGTAGTTGTTCGGGCCGACATCGACGACCTGCATCGCACCCGGCAGCGTCGGCGAGAGCAGGCAGTCGCCGTCGCCGCGGGTCGCTTCGATGTGCTGCTGGAAGAAGGACTCGCCGTTGGCGAAGGTACGCATCAGCGCGCTGCCGAGCCCGCCCTTCATCTTGCCTTTCAGGTCGAGCGTCGATTCCATCATCACCATCGCATCGGATTCGCAATAGATGGTCTCGCCGCGCCTCATCGACACATGCAGGAAGGGATCGACATCCCCGGTCACGGTAAAAGTTGGCATTTTTTTAAGGCTTCCTCTTTTTTAAAGACAGCCCCCGCTGGCGGGGACTGCAAACCTATCAATTAGACGTTGACGCCGTAGTTCTTGGCCAGTGGGCCCAGGCCGCCCTGGAAGCCCTGGCCGATTGCGCGGAACTTCCAGTCGGCGCCGTTACGATACACCTCGCCGAAGATCATTGCAGCTTCCGTCGAGCCGTCTTCCGACAGGTCGTAGCGGGCGATTTCCGCGTCGCCGCTGGCATTGATGCAGCGGATGAAGGCCTTGCCGACCATGCCGAAGTTCTGGCGGCGGGTGTCGGCGTCGTGGATGGTCACGGCCAGCACGATCTTGTCGACGTCGGCCGGCACCTTCGTCAGGTCGATGGCGACGGTTTCGTCGTCGCCCGCGCCTTCGCCGGTCTTGTTGTCGCCCGAGTGGACCACGGAGCCGTCGCTTGATTTCAGGTTGTTGTAGAAGATGAAGTCGGCGTCCGAGCGTACCTTGCCCGACGAGTTCAGCATGAAGACAGCGCCGTCCAGGTCGAAAGCGGCGCCATCGGTGGCGCGGGTATCCCAGCCTAAGCCGACTTTCAGGTTGGTCAGGCCAGGGGCTTCTTTCGACAGGTTGACGTTACCGCCTTTTTGCAGACTGATTGCCATTTGTGTATCTCCTAAGTTAGGACTTCTTGTTGAACACCGGTTTTAACCACGCACAGCGAGCTGGTGTTCTGCCGCTCGCCGTGCGGTTCGTTGTGCGCAGCCGTTGTGGCGCTGCGCGTTGTTCTGTGACTCTGTTTTTGCTCGGTACCGCGTGGAGTCGGGAGCCTCGCCGGCCGCATCACGCTACGACTACGCTGTTCTGCCGGGGCGACAGCGTGGGCACGAGTGCCCACCCTACGAAAGTCGTGCACCGTAGGGTGGGCTCTTGAGCCCACGCGGTACAAGGTTTCCGCATCCGGGACGGCGGCAAACACCACCACCGCCCCGTCACCCCTTACGCCAGCTCTTTCACACCTTCACGTGCTTCCAGCGCCGCATGCTTCTTCTTGTAGCGGATCGACGACCACAGCGAAGCCGCGATGAAGGCCACACCCGTCAAACCGGTCACGATCTCGGGCACGTGGATGTCCATCATGCCGGCCATCATGATCACGGCCAGGATACCGATCGCATAGTGCGCGCCGTGTTCCAGGTAGACGAACTCGTCCAGCGTGCCCTTCTTGACCAGGTAGACCGTCATCGAACGCACGAACATCGCGCCAATGGCCAGGCCCAGCATGATGATCACGACATCGGTGGTGATCGCGAAGGCGCCGATCACGCCGTCGAAACTGAACGATGCATCGAGCACTTCGAGGTACAGGAAGCCGCCGATACCGCCCTTCTTGACCATGTCGCCGACGTTACCGCCCTCTTCTTCTTCCTTCTCCAGCAGGCTGCTGATCATGTCGACACCGACGTAGACCAGGATGCCCCAGATACCGGCGGTCAGGACGATCATCTGCTTGGCTTCCTCGACAAAGCTCATCGAGAACAGCAGCGAAGCGAGCGCGATCATCACCGAGATCGACGACACTTTACCGAGCGAACCGAGCTTCTTCTCGAAGTTACCCAGCCAGTGGGTTTCCTTGTCCGCGTCGAGCAGGAAGTTCAGGAAGACCAGCAGCAGGAACATACCGCCGAAAGCCGCCACTTCAGCATGGTGCGCCGTCAGGTGGCTTGAAAAACCTTTCGGATCGGACAGTGCCAGGTTCCACACTTCGGTCAGTCCCAGGTCGGCTGCAACGGCCACGATCACCAGCGGGAACACCAGGCGCATGCCGAACACGGCGATGATCATACCCAGGCCCAGGAACAGCTTGAGCCAGAATTCGTTCCAGCCCTTCAGGACCGAGGCGTTGACCACGGCATTGTCGAACGACAGCGACACCTCCATGATCGACAGGATGGCGGCAACGCCGACTGCCGTCAGCGCGCCCGACAAGCCCGCGTGTTCGTAACCCCACCAGCCGGCCAGGCCCAGACAGATGATCGCTACGAGGAAAGATCCTCTAAAGTGCTTCATATTGATTTCCCTTCGTTGTGAAAATTGATAAAGCGCAGTGTAGAGTCGTGCGCTCAATTGAAAAAGCGAAGATAATCGAAGCATTACTTCGGAAAAACGGAAGAGATGAAAAACGCGGGAACGAATTTTCGCCACCTGTACTATTTCTGGGTGGTCGCCAAGGAAGGCAGCATCACGCGCGCGGCCGAGCGCCTCGGGCTGGCGGTACAAACCGTCAGCAGCCAGATCACCCTGCTCGAGCAGTCCGTCGGCAAGTCCCTGTTCACCCAGCAGGGCCGGCGCCTGACGCTGTCCGAGGCCGGGCGCCTGGCGCTGGGCTATGCCGACCAGATCTTCCTGCTGGGCGAGCAGATGCAGGAAGCGCTCGACCAGGCCGGCCACCTGCGCACCCGTTTGACCGTCGGCATCTCGGACTCGCTGCCGAAACTGACGGCCTTCCGCCTGCTGGAAGCGACCGCCACGCTGCCCACGCCGGTGCGCCTGGTCTGCTTCGAAGACCAGTACGAGGCGCTGCTGGCCGACCTTGCCCTGCATAAATTGGATGTCGTGCTGACCGACCGCGCCCTGCCCAGCGGCAGCACCCTGCGCGTGTTCAGCCACATGCTGTTCGAGAGCGAGATGATGGTCGTCGGCACGGCCGAGCTGGCCGCACGCTACGCGGAAGGCTTCCCGAAAAAACTCGACGGCGCGCCCTTCCTGCTGCCGACCCGGAACAACGCGCTGCGCACCCGCATCGACGAATGGTTCGAGATGCAGGGCGTGCATCCCGACGTGGCCGGCGAATTTGAAGATAACGCGCTACTGAACACCTTCGGCCGGCGCGGGCACGGCCTGTTCTTCGCGCCGGCGGCGCTGGCCGACGACCTTGCCGAACAGCTGAAGGCGGTGCTGGTCGGGCGCGTGCCGGAAGTGCGCGAGCAGTTCTACGCGATCTCGAACGAGCGCAAGATCCAGCATCCGGCGGTCGAAGCGATCCTGGCGGCGGCGCAGCACGGGGGCCTTGCCGCCGCCTGAGCAGCACGCGGGCTGTACAATGTCTTAGAGCGCCTAACAAAACCTTCATGGCAAGGCGCACCGTCGAAGACAGTACGCCTGTACGGCGAGACGGTGCAACGCCGCCATGGAGATTTTGTCAGGCGCTCTTGGTAGTACCTTTTATTCACTTACCCTTCATATGGAAAATATTTTATTTGTCGTTCTCGCCCTGTTCCTGGTCGCGTTGAACGGCTTCTTCGTGGCGGCCGAATTCGGCATCGTCACGCTGCGCAAGACCCGCGTGCGCGCCATCGCCAAGACCAGCGGCCTGCGCGGACGCATCCTGGCCAAGGTCCACGACAAGCTCGACGCCTACCTGTCGGCCTGCCAGCTCGGCATCACCCTGGCCTCGCTGGGCCTGGGCTGGGTCGGTGAACCGGCCTTTGCCAGCCTGCTCGAACCGGTGTTCGGCATGCTCGGCGTCACCTCGCCGCAAATCATCCACGGCGTTTCCTTCGTGGTGGCCTTCAGCGTCATCTCCTTCCTGCACATCGTCGTCGGCGAACTGGCGCCGAAGTCGCTGGCGATCCGTATCCCCGAAGTGGTGGCGCTGTGGACCGCGCTGCCGCTCTATGGCTTTTACTGGGCCATGTACCCGGCGATCTGGCTCCTGAATGCCAGCGCCAACCTGGTGCTGCGGGTGGCGGGACTGTCCGGCACCGGCAGCCATGAAACCCATTATTCGACGGACGAGCTGAAGCTGATCCTGCGCACGAACACGAGCACGGGCAAGGAGAAGTTCACCCACGACGAACGCCAGATCCTGGCGCAGTCGCTGGAATTCTCGGAAATGGCCGTATCCGACCTGATGCGGCCGATCAACGAGGTAATCGCCCTGCACGAAGACCAGCCGATCGAGGAAAACCTCGACACCGTGCGCCGCAACCGCTTCTCGCGCTACCCGTATTTCGACGAGGAAGGCGAGGAAGTGCTGGGCGTGATCCACCTGAAGGACCTGTTCTTCGCCCAGCAGTCGGGCAAGGACCTCAGCGACCTGTCGCAATTCCTGCGCCCGGTCGAGACGATTTCGGCGCGCACTCCGGCGCAGGACATCTTCCGCCGTTTCCGCAGCGGCGCGCCCCACTTCGCCCTGATCGGCGAAAAGGGCAAGCGTCCGGTCGGCTTCATCACGCTCGACAACCTGCTCGGCGCGATGGTCGGCGAAATCCGCGACGAATTCCGCATGAACGAGAACGACTGGCTGCCGCAGTCCGACGGCACCTATATCGGCAAGGCCAGCCTGCCGATCTTCTCGCTCGAACGCCTGCTCGGCATCGACATCGACAACGAGGAAATGGGGCTGGACGACGTCGAGTCGGTCGGCGGCCTCCTGATGGCGAAGCTGGGCGATATTCCGAAGCAGGGCCAGCGCATCGAATTCCCGAAGTTCGACGTGGTGGTCAAGAAAACCAATGGTCCGCGCATCCTGCTGATCAAGGTGATCCCGCAGCTCGAGCGCGACGAGGACGACGAGCACGGCTGAGCGTCATGACGCACCCGTAAAGCCTGCCCCGGCAGGCTTTACTCCTGCCCCGAGGCAGGATTTTTCATTTTTGCAAATCCATAACGCGTGCAAAACGTTACCTGATGTACACTGTTGCGCAACAAAGTTAAAAAAATGATTAGCCGAGAAAACGATGAGCGTGCTCCAGCGTAATAACGTATCTGTTTCCGGAAGCGGCGCCACCACGATGGTATTCGCTCACGGCTTTGGCTGTGACAAGAGCATGTGGCGCATGTTGACGCCGGCCTTCGCCGAGCGCTACCGGATCGTCACTTTCGACCTGGTCGGCAGCGGCGGCTCGGATTTGTCGGCCTACGACCGCGACAAGTACGGCAGCTTGCACGGCTACGCCGCCGACCTGCTGGAAATCATCGACGAATGCGCCGCCGATGGATCCGTGATTTTTGTCGGCCACTCGGTCAGCACCATGATCGGCCTGCTGGCGACGATCCGCGCGCCCGAGCGCTTCCTGGCGCAAATCATGGTCGGCCCCTCCCCCTGCTACATCAACGACGGCGACTACGTGGGCGGTTTCGCCCGCGGCGATATCGACGAACTGCTGGAAACGATGGACGCCAACTACCTCGGCTGGTCGAGCAGCCTGGCGCCGGCGATCATGGGCGCTCCGGGCCAGCCGCAACTGGCGACCGAGCTGACCGACAGCTTCTGCCGCAACGATCCGGAAATCGCCAAGCACTTCGCCCGCGTCACCTTCCTGTCCGACCACCGCGCCGACGTGCCGCAGTCAAACACGCCGGCCCTGATCCTGCAATGCAGCGACGACCTGATCGCGCCGCGCAGCGTCGGCGACTACCTGCATCGGCACCTGCCGCACAGCGTCTTGCACATCATCGACAACGTCGGCCACTGCCCGCACATGAGCGCACCCTGCGCCAGCTCGCAGGCGATCGACGCCTTCCTCGCACAGCAGCTGCCCTGAACATGGACGCCACGCTGCCCGCCGACGCTGCCCTGTACGAGGACGCCGCCTGCGGCTTGCTGCTGACGGATACGGCCGGCCTGGTACTGCGCGCGAACGCCACCGTCTGCGGCTGGCTCGGCTTCAGCCAGGACGAACTGGTCGGGCAAATGCGCATCCAGGAGCGCCTGCCGATCGGCGCGCGCCTGTTCCACCAGACCCACTGCACCCCCATCCTGCAGATGCAGGGCTCGCTGGCCGAGCTCCAGATCGACATGCTCGACCGTGCCGGCGTACGGGTGCCGATGCTGGTCAACATCCAGCGCCGCCGCCGTGGCGACGGAGACGACGCGCGCGTCGTCGACGAGTGGGCGCTGTTCGTCGTCAGGACCGCCGCTCCTACGAGCGCGAACTGCTGGCGGCGCGCCAGAGCGCCGAGCGCGCCCTGTCGGCCCAGCTGGAAGCCGAGCAGCAGCTGCGTGCACTGAATGCCGAACTGTCCGACGCCGACCGCCGCAAGGACGAATTCGCCACGCTGTCGCACGAGCTGCGCAACCCGATGGCGCCGATGCGCAGCGCGCTCGAGGTACTCAAACTCGGCCGCAGCGACGGCCCGCCGCCGCAGCAGCTGCTGGCCGTGTTCGACCGCCAGCTGCACCACCTGACCCACCTGGTCGACGACCTGATGGATGTCTCGCGCATCACCCAGAACCGCACGGAATTGCGGCGCGCGCCGATCGCGCTCGCCGACGTGCTGCGCAGTGCCGCCCAGGATGCCGCGCCGATGATGAAGGCGGCGCACCACAGCCTGAGCGTCACCCTGCCCGCCGATGACGTCATCGTCGACGCCGACGTCACGCGCCTGACCCAGGTCGTGGTGAACCTGCTGACGAACGCCGCCAAGTACACGCCCGACGGCGGTGCCATCACGCTGCGCGCGTGGTGCGAAAACGGGCAGGCAGTGGTGGAGGTGAGCGACAACGGCATCGGCATCCCGCGCCACGCGCTCGACGCCGTGTTCGGCATGTTCTCCCAATTGAAACCCGCGCTCGACCGCTCCAAGGGCGGCCTGGGCATCGGCCTGGCGCTGGTGCGCGGCCTGCTGGCCCTGCACGGGGGCAGCGTCGAGGCGTACAGCGCCGGCGAAGGCCGCGGCAGCACCTTCACGGTACGCCTGCCGCTGGTGAGCACGCCGCAGGACTGCGCGGCACCGGCCGAGGACAGTGGCGCCCTTGCGCCCAGGCGCATCCTGGTGGTCGACGACAATGCCGACGCCGCCCAGACGCTGGCCATGTTCATGGAACTGCATGGCTGTACCGCGCGCGCGGTGCACAGCGCGCAGGACGCATTGATGGCGCTGGACGAATTCGCGCCCGAAGTGGCCCTGTTCGACATCGGTCTGCCCGACATGAACGGCTACGAACTGGCGCGCAAGGCGCGCGCCCTGCCGCGCGGCGCCGGCATGCTGCTCATCGCCGCCACCGGCTGGGGCCAGGAAGCGGACAAGCGCCTGGCCGTCGAGGCGGGTTTCGACCACCACCTGACCAAGCCGATCGATTTCGACAAGCTGCGCAGCCTGCTGGGACGAGGGGCCTGACCGCGCCGCGGCGCCCTGTCCGGCCCAGGCCTGGCCTCCAAAATACGCGGAACTGCGCAACGCCTTCGAATTCGTCGCCGCCCTCGTCTGGGGTAGTGCCGGGATCGGCTTTGCGGCGGGCTGCGTCCTGCCCCGCGCGCGTGCCGGCAGCCGCTAGGGCGCCAGGTCGCCCTGCTGCTTGACGATCGGGTCGCGCGTGCCTGTCCATTCGCTCATCAGCGAGTAGCCCACCGCCAGCAGCACCGGCCCGATGAACATCCCGACCACGCCGAAGGCAATCACCCCGCCCAGTACCCCGAGCAGGGTCAGCAGGAACGGCAGGCTGGTGCCGCGGCTGATCAGCATGGGCCGCACGACGTTGTCGACGCCGCTGATCAATACCGTGCCCCAGATCACCATGAAGATGCCCCAGCCGGTGCTGCCTTGGGAGAACAGCCAGATCGCCGCACCGCCCCAGATGATGGGTGGCCCCACCGGAATGAGCGAACTGACGAATACCAGCACCGACAGCAGGGGCACCGCCGGCACGCCCGCCATGAAGAAGCCGATGGCCGCCACCAGGGCCTGGGCGAGCGCCGTGCCAAGCAGGCCGTACATGACGCCGCGGGTGGTCTGGCTGACGATGTCGGTGACCGATTGCGCGCCCTCGCCCATCACCTTCGCCATCGTCACCGAGACCACGGCGGTCAAGGCCTGGCCGTCGCGGTAGAGGAAGAAGCTCACGAAAGCGGCCAGGCTCATCTGCACGACGCCGGTGCCCAGCATCAGGCCGCCGGCCATCAGGTAATGCCGCGCCGGCTCGACCATGCGCTGGGCCAGCGCCAGCATCTGCTCGCGGCTGGCGACCAATTGGCGCAGGTAGTTGTCGACCGTCTCACCGAGAAACGGCAGGTCGCGGATCCAGCTCGGTGGCAGCAGTTCGCCGTGCTCCAGCGCATACCGGATCTGGCCGAAGGTGGTGGCGACGTCGTCGGCCAGGTTGTAGGCGACGGTGGCCAGCGGGATGATGACGAGCAGCGTCAGCGAGAGCGTCATCGTCAGCGCGGCCAGCGTGCGCCGCCCCTGCATCGCGTGCAGCAGGCGCAGGTAGAGGGGCCAGGACGAGATGACGACAGCGGCGGCGAACAGGATGGCCGGCAGGAAGGGCTTGAGGACGTAGAGGCAGCCCAGCGTGAGCAGGACGACGGTGGCGATGCGGGTGTAGTTCCTGCCGGAGCGTGGTTCCATGCCGTCGGAGATGATGAGGTAGTCTTACCTCATCATAGCATCACAACAAACCATCACAACAGCTGGCGCAGGTCGTGGACGATGGGTGCCGGACCCTGGCCATGGCGCAGGAACAGGCGGATGCGGCCGTCGCGGTCGAACACGTAGCTGCCAGCCGTGTGGTCGACCGTATAGCTGCCCGGCGCCGATCCTGGCACCTTCGCGAAGAAGACCTTGAATTCCCTGGCGGTGGCCGCCGTCTGCTCCGGTGTACCGCGCAGGCCGAGGAAGCGCTTGTCGAATGCCGGTACGTAGGATGCCAGCAGCGCCTGGGTGTCGCGTTCGGGGTCGAGCGTGACGAACAGCACCTGCACGTCGTTTGCCGCCGGGCCGAGTTCCTTCATCACGGCGGCCATTTCCGCCATCGTGGTCGGGCACACGTCGGGGCACTGGGTGTAACCGAAGAACAGCACCACCACCTTGCCCTTGAAGTCGGCCAGGGTACGCGGCTTGCCGTTCTGGTCGGTCAGCGAAAAGCCCTTGGCATAGTCCAGGCCCGTCAGGTCGGTGTTCCGGAAGACAGGCGGGGTCGAGGCCAGCTTGTCGCAGCCGGACAGCATGGGCAGGCACAGCATGGCCGCCAGCGCGAGCGCGGAAAACGGTGTTTTCATGTTGTCAGAACCTGAAGTAGTGGTCGACCAGCAGCGCCGCGAACAGCAGCGACAGGTAGAGGATGGAGTACGCAAACGCCTTGCGTGCGACCTGGTCGGTGTAGTGCTTGTGTACCCGCCAGGCGTGGCGCAGGAACACGGCATTGAGCAGGACCGCCGCCACCAGGTAGATCAGGCCGCTCATGCGCACGGCGTAGGGCAGCAGCGTCGTGGCAACGAGGGCCAGCGAATACAGCCACACCTGCTGGCCGGTATAGGCCATGCCGTGGGTGACCGGCAGCATCGGCAGGCCGGAGCGCGCGTAGTCCTCGCGCCGGTACATCGCCAGCGCCCAGAAATGCGGCGGCGTCCACACGAAAATGATCAGCACCAGCAGCCAGGCTTCCATCGGCACCGCATCCGCGACCGCCGCCCAGCCGAGCGCCGGCGGCATCGCGCCCGACAGACCGCCGATGACGATGTTCTGCGGCGTGGCGGGCTTGAGGTAGATGGTGTAGACGACGGCGTAGCCGACAAAGGTGACGAAGGTCAGCCACATGGTCAGCGGGTTGACGAAGGCATACAGCACCCACATGCCGAGGCCGCCGATGATGCTTGAAAACACGAGCGTCTGGTTGCGCGTCAGTTCGCCCCTGGCGGTGGCGCGGCGCGCGGTGCGGGCCATGCGCGCGTCGATCTCGGCCTCGATCAGGCAGTTGACGGCGAAGGCGGCACCGGCCAGCAGCCAGATGCCGGCCGTGCCGGCAATCAGCGGGCGCCAGCCGGGGAAGCCATCGGTGGCCAGGAACATGCCGATGACGGCACAAAACACCGCGAGCTGGGTCACGCGGGGCTTGGTCAGCGTCCAGTATTGGGAGATGCGGCTGGTCGGCGGGAAGGCGGTCTGGGTGGTCATCGATACGAGTTCGCAGCCGCGGCGCTCTTCACGCCAGCGTACCGCGACGCTTCGAGTAAGTACTTGACCTTGTAGTTTAACATGGTCACCAGGAGGACGAGGAGCGCGGCCCCGGCGTTATGCAAAACTGCAATGGCAAGCGGGAAGGCGAAGAACACCGTCGCGACGCCCGTGAACAGCTGGACCAGCAGCACGAGCGCGATCAGGCGGGCGGTGCGGCGCAGTTGCGGCTCGCGCCAGGCGCGCCAGGCGGCCAGCCCCAGCACCACGGTCACGACCAGCGCGAAGTTGCGGTGCACCCAGTGAATGGCCACCAGGGCCGAAAACTGCAGGTAGTGGCCGGCGGCGGTCTTGCCCAGTTCGCGCCAGAGCGTGAAGCCGTGCTCGAAGTCCATATCCGGCACCAGCTTGCCGTCGCAGAAAGGGAATTCGTCGCAGGCCAGGGTGGCGTAGTTGGTGCTCACCCAGCCGCCGAGGGCGATCTGCACCAGCAGCACGGCGGCGGCGAACAGGGTCAGCCAACGCAGGCGATGCAAGGCGGCCAGGTTCCGGCTCGGTGCCGGCGGCGCCATCAAGGCGTTTTCGCGCTCGCCCAGCCAGGCCAGCATGGCCAGCAGCGTCATGCCCAGCAGCAGGTGGATGGTGACGATGACAGGCTGCAGCTTCAGGGTCACGGTCCAGGCACCGAAGGCGCCCTGCACGCAGACCAGCAGGAACAGCGCCACCGGCAGGCCGGGGGCAAAAGCACGCCGGTGCGTCTTGATCCATTGATGGATCGATCCGCACATCAGGACCATGATCAGGAAGCCGATGCCCATGGCCAGGTAGCGGTGGATCATCTCGATCCAGGCTTTCGCTTTCGTCACCGGCCCGGTCGGCATCAGCGCTTCGGCGGCCGCGATCTGTTCGTGGGCGATGAAGGGGTTGGCGGCGCCATAGCAGCCCGGCCAGTCGGGGCAGCCGAGCCCGGAGTCGGTCAGGCGCGTAAAAGCGCCGAAGACGATCAGGTCGAACGTGAGGAATACCATCACCCAGACCAGCTTGCGGTACTTGTTCGCGTCCGACGACAGCAAGACAATACACAGCGGAACACCCGCCACGGCCAGCGCCGTGAGCGCCATCGCATACAGGGAAGAGGCGTCCATCGCCTAGCCGATCGCCGAGGCCCGCAGCAGCTTCGCCAGGTCCTTGTGGACGCGCCGCGGCTCGGGGTGTTTCGGGAAGCGCATCATGAGGTTGCTGCGCGGGTCGACCAGGAAAATGTGGTCTTCCAGCTTGCCGCCCGCCTCCACCGGCAGCCAGTTGCCCAGGGCCGCGCGGGGGACGCGCAGCAGGTGCATGCCGTCATATTTGCGGATCAGCGTGTTGTCGAGCTGCGCGTCGTCGGTGATCAGCCAGACGCGCTCGACCCGCTCCATGTTCTTGCCCTGCATGGTCCGCAGCTGGCGCATCGCGAACAGCTGGGCCTCGCACTCCTGGTCGCAGGCGGCGCCGCCCACCTTCACCATCAGCCACTTGCCGGCATAGTGCTCGAGCGTCTTGGGCCGGCCGTCGAGGGTGGTGCTGGGCAGCTTCGGCATCGGGTGGCTGCGCTGGTCGATCAGGGTGCCGTAGTTGGTACGGCCGCTCGGCTTGATGACGTAATAGGCGAAGTAGGACGCGATGATGGGCGACGCGCATACCAGCAGCACGGCGAACAATTTCCAGCGTCCCGTTCGCTTTGCCTGGGCGCCCATCTGCCCTGCCCCGCTCTGCTTTTCAAGCGACATGTGTTCTTCCACTACGAAATCCCGTGATCACAAAAAATAAGGCTGCCATGGCCGCCAGCGCGTACCACTGGAAGGCATAGCCGCGGTGCTTGTCGACGCCGCTGGCGGGCAGCGGCCAGTCGCGCACCAGCGTCTCGCCCGGCTGACCAGGTCCGGTCTGCTGCACGAAGAAGGGCAGCAGCGCCAGGCCGCTGGCACGCGCCACCTCGTCGACGGCCAGGTTCTGCACGCGTGCCCCGGCGCCAGCTTGCCCGGCGTACCAAGCTGCATGACGTGGCCGGCACTGCCGACGACCACGCCTTCGATCTCCACCGTGCCGGAAGGCGTGGCAAAGGAAGGCAGGCGCGCGATGTCGGCAGGGTCGCGCGGCAGCCAGCCGCGCAGCACCAGCACATGGGTATCCGAACCCGCTATTCTAAATGGCATCGCCAGGTAAAAACCGGCGCGGCCATTGTAGGGGCGGTTCTCCAGGAAGACGGGCCAGGCGGCGACGAATTCGCCTTGTACCCGCGCCCGTCGATATTCGAGCTGCCTGACGTTCGTAGGGTGGAGTCCCGACTCCACGCGGTCCGCCGCTTGAACCGCCGCGGCGTCGAGGACGACCGGCGCCGCCGCGGACCGCTCGGCAACCCGCGCCGCAATGGCCAGCTTCTCCTCCGCACGCCGGGTTTGCCAGTTGCCCAGCGCAATACCGAGCACCACCAATAACACCGTCACCACGAAAGGGATGAGCCTAAAACGGAAAGCCAAACGCATTACAATGAAACCCTTCTCTCGATCCCGCCAGGCCGTCCATGAAAATCTTCGTTGCCATCGCCTTTATCCTGATCATCGCCAGCCTGGCCTCGGCCCTGTTCTTCCTGATGCGCGACAAGGGGCGCAGCAACCGCACCGTGCAGGCGCTGGCGATACGCGTCGGCCTGTCGATCACCCTGTTCCTGATCCTGCTCTTCTCGTACAAGATGGGCTGGATCCAGCCGACCGGCATCCGCTGAGCGGGGCAGATATGACAAGGGACAGCCGGCTGGCTGTCCCTTCGCCAAGCGAGCTTGCGGCAGCTTACAACCAGTACACCACCACGTACAGCCCAAGCCACACCACGTCGACGAAGTGCCAGTACCAGGCGGCGCCTTCGAAGCCGAAGTGGTTATCGGCCGTGAAATGCCCGCGCAGTACGCGGTACAGGATCACCGACAGCATGATCGCGCCCAGGGTCACGTGGAAGCCGTGGAAGCCGGTCAGCATGAAGAAGGTCGAGCCGTAGATGCCCGAGGTCAGCTTCAGGTTCAGTTCCGAATAGGCGTGCATGTATTCGTAGGCCTGGAAGCCCATGAAGATGGCGCCGAGCAGGATGGTGGCGAACAGGAACACGGCGGTATTGCGGCGGTGGCCGGCGCGCAGCGCGTGGTGGGCGATGGTCAGGGTCACGCCCGAGGTCAGCAGCAACAGGGTGTTGATGGTCGGGATCGGGAACGGGCCCATGGTATTGAAGCTCTCGACCACGCCGGCAGGACCGGTATTGCCCCAGTTGGCGGCGAAGTCGGGCCACAGGACCTTGTGGTCGAGGTCGGCCAGCCAGGGCATGGTGATCGAGCGGGCATAGAACAGCGCGCCGAAGAAGGCGGCGAAGAACATCACTTCCGAGAAGATGAACCAGCTCATCGACCAGCGGTAGGACGAATCGATGCGGTGGCTGTACTGGCCCGATTCCGACTCGCCGATGGCGTCGCCGAACCAGTAATACAGCACCACCAGCATGGCAGCGATGCCGGCGAGGCAGACCGCCGGGCCCCACGCGGCACTGTTGACCCAGCCGGAAGCGCCGACCATGGTGACCAGCATCGAGATGCCGCCGGCCATCGGCCACATGGAAGGGCCGGGCACGAAATAGTGCGGCGCGGTTTTTGACACACTCATCTTCATCTCCTAGATCAATCTTCTAATGCGTTGAATTTGTGGCTGCTGCAAAAAACCCTTGAATCTGACTCTGTTACTGCGCTGTTACTGCGCTGTTACTGCGCTGTTACTGCGATACCGCGAAGCGCACCAGCATCAGCAGCACGCCGATGAAGATCGCCACCCCGAGCAGCGCCGCGACGATCACGTGCAGCGGGTTCAGGTTGGCCGCGTCGTGCTCGTAGTCGCGGCGCTTGCGCACCCCGAAGAAGGACCAGAACACGGCTTTCATCGAGGCCGCGAACGAGGCCTGCCTCTTTCCCGGCGCATCGCCCTTCCGGCCGCCCTGCCCCGGCTCCTGCCCTTCCATCAGTTCGCCGCCACCGCGCCGGCGATCTCGAAGAAGGTGTACGACAGGGTGATGTTCTTCACCTCCCTGGGCAGCTTCGGATCGATGAAGAATACCACCGGCATCTGGCGCGCCTCGTTCGGCTTCATGAGCTGCTCGCGGAAGCAGAAGCACTCGACCTTCTTGAAGTGCGGCGTCGCCGACTGCGGCGCGTAGCTCGGAATCGCCTGGGCTTTCACGCTGCGCGCCTGGGTGTTCACGACTTCGTAGACCACGGTCGCCAGTTCGCCCGGATGCACCTGGATGCTGCGCTGGGTCGGGCGGAAGCGCCACGGCCCCTGGGCGTTGCCGTCGAGCTCCACCGTGATCGTGCGCGTCTTGTCGACTTGCGTGTTCGCCGGGCGCTCCACGGTGCCGTCCTGCTGGGTCAGCACGTTGATGCCGAGCTCCTCGCAGATCTGGCGGTAGACCGGCACCAGCGCATAGCCGAAGCCAAACATCCCCAGCGCCACCACCACCAGCTTGACCAGGGTGGAGCGGTTCAGGCGCAGGCGCTGGCTCGGGGTGTAACTCATGGTGCGTGGCTCATGCTGCGTGGCTCATGCGATCAGGCGCTGGACGATCACCGCCGCGAAGAAGAAGGCGGCGATCGCGGCCAGCACCAGCGCCGTGCGCCGATTGCTCTTGCGTTGCACGGACTTGCGCGAATCGTTCATTACTTCACCAGCGGCGGGTTCTCGAAGGTGTGGAACGGCGCCGGGCTCGGCACGGTCCACTCCAGGCCTTCCGCGCCTTCCCACGGCTTGGCCGAAGCCTTCTCGCCGCCGCGGATGGTCGGCAGCACGACGAAGAACAGGAAGTACACCTGCGACAGGCCGAAACCGAAGGCGCCGATCGTGGCGATCATGTTGAAGTCGGTGAACTGGGTCGAGTAGTCGGCGTAACGGCGCGGCATGCCCGACAGCCCGAGGAAGTGCATCGGGAAGAAGGTGACGTTGAACGTGATCAGCGAAGCCCAGAAGTGGATCTTGCCGCGCAGTTCAGGGTACATGTGGCCGGTCCACTTCGGACCCCAGTAGTAGAAGCCCGCGAACAGCGCGAACAGCGAGCCCGCCACCAGCACGTAGTGGAAGTGCGCCACCACGTAATAGGTGTCGTGGACGATGATGTCGATCGGGGTCACGGCCAGGATCAGGCCGGTGAAGCCGCCCATCGTGAACACGAAGATGAAGCCGACCGCGAACAGCATCGGGGTCTCGAAGGTCATCGAGCCCTTCCACATCGTGGCAACCCAGTTGAACACCTTCACGCCGGTCGGCACCGCGATCAGCATGGTCGCATACATGAAGAACAGCTGCGAGGTGACCGGCATGCCGGTGGTGAACATGTGGTGGGCCCAGACGATGAACGACAGCACGGCAATCGAGGCGGTCGCATAGACCATCGAGGCGTAGCCGAACAGCGGCTTGCGGGCAAAGGCCGGGATGATCTGCGAGACGATGCCGAAGGCCGGCAGGATCATGATGTAGACCTCGGGGTGGCCGAAGAACCAGAAGATGTGCTGGTACATGACCGGGTCGCCGCCGCCGGCGGCATTGAAGAACGAGGTGCCGAAGTGGCGGTCGGTCAGGGTCATGGTGATCGCACCAGCCAGGACCGGCATCACGGCGATCAGCAGGAAGGCGGTGATCAGCCAGGTCCAGCAGAACATCGGCATCTTCATCAGGGTCATGCCGGGTGCGCGCATGTTCAGGATGGTGACGATGATGTTAATCGAGCCCATGATCGACGAGGCGCCCATGATGTGCATCGCGAAGATCGCCATGTCCATGCCCGGGCCCATCTGGGTCGACAGCGGCGCGTACAGGGTCCAGCCGGCGGCGGTGGCGCCGCCCGGCGAGAAGAAGGACCCGGCCAGCAGCAGCGCCGCCGGCGGCAGCAGCCAGAACGAGAAGTTGTTCATGCGCGCGAAGGCCATGTCGGACGCGCCCACCTGCAGCGGGATCATCCAGTTGGCGAAGCCCACAAAAGCCGGCATGATCGCGCCGAACACCATCACCAGGCCGTGCATGGTGGTGAGCTGGTTGAAGAACTCGGGACGGAAGAACTGCAGGCCAGGCTGGAACAGCTCGCTGCGGATCATCAGCGCCAGCACACCGCCCGAGAGCAGCATGATGAACGAGAACCACAGGTACAGGGTACCGATGTCCTTGTGGTTGGTGGCGAACAGCCAGCGGCGGGCGCCGGTCGGCATGTGGTGGTCGTGATCGTGGTCATGCGCGTGATCATGGCCGTGATGGTCGTCGTGTGGGTGGTCGATAATGCTGGTAGTCATGTCAGTATCCCGGGTACTTGTTACTTGCTACGCGCAGCCATGATCTCGGCCGGTTGAACGATGTTTTCCGCGGCCTTGTTCGACCAGGTGTTGCGGGTATAGGTGATCACGGCGGCGATCTCGGTGTCCGACAGTTGCTTCCAGGCCGGCATGGCCGTGCCGTAGCGCGGGGTGTCCTGGCCATTGAGCAGCACGGCGATCTGGTGGCCCTTCTCGCCGTTCACGACTTCCGAACCGTCCAGCGGCGCGAAGGCATTCGGCACGCCCTTGCCGTTGGCCTGGTGGCAGGCCACGCAATTGGCGGCGTACACCTGCTCGCCCCTGGTTTTCAGTTCGTCGATGGTCCAGACCTTGTTCGGATCGTCCGCCAGCGCAGCCATTTCCTTCTTCTTGGTGTTGACCCAGGCAGTATAGTCCTCGCTTGATACGACACGCACGACGATCGGCATGAAGGCGTGGTCCTTGCCGCACAGCTCGACGCAGTTGCCGCGGTAGACGCCGATCTTGTCGGCCTTGAACCAGCCATCGCGCACGAAACCGGGAATCGCATCCTGCTTCATGCCGAAGGCGGGAATGGTCCAGGCGTGGATGACGTCGTTGGCGGTGAGCACCATGCGCACCTTCTTGCCGACCGGGACGACCACTTCGTTGTCGACTTCGATCAGGTAGTTTTCGCCGCGCGCTTCGGTGGCGGGGGTGCCGGGCGCGCCGATCTGGGTACGCGGGGTGGCCAGGTTCGACAGGAAGCTGATGCCTTCTCCTTCGCCCTTGAGGTAGTCGTAGCCCCATTTCCACTGCATGCCGGTGGCCTTGATGGTCAAATCGGCGTTGGAGGTGTCCTTCAGTGCGATGACGGTCTTGGTGGCAGGCAGGGCCATGCCGATGACGATCAGGAAAGGAACGACGGTCCAGGCGATTTCGACGGCGGTCGATTCGTGGAAGGTGGCCGGTTTGTGGCCGAGGGATTTGCGGTGCTTGAACACCGAATAGAACATGACGCCGAAGACGCCGATGAAGATGACCAGGCAAACCAGCATCATCCAGTTATGCAGGTTATAGATGTCTGCGCCGACCGCAGTCACCTGAGGCTGCATGTTCAACTGGTGTTCTACCGGCCGTCCCGTGATCTCCGGGGCTGCCAGCGCCGGGATGCTGGTCGCTACCGCGAGACCGAGCACCATGGCGTGAAGTCGCTTTGCATATGTCATGTTGTCCCCAACCACCCAAAATAAGAATATTTTTAAACGGTCAGCAATTCCATGAACGAACCGCCGCCGCTCCGAAACCAAGTGCAAGTTCCAAGTCCCGGCGGCGCGGCGTGGACGTGCATAGTACGAAACCTTGCAACGTCCACCAGCAACTGCAAACACACTGGCGGGCGCGAAACTTGCTGATGCTGCTTTTCAATTTTCTAAATGCCGCCCTGTTTTGCCCGCTTTTTCAGCGTTTCTGGCTCATAGGGCGAAAAAATAGTCATTGATTATACTCAAATGGCTAATTTTTATTCAAGGAAAATCCTTGTTCTGGGCAACTGTTGTGGTGCGTGCGGGAACAGGATGCCCACGGCACGCGCTCGTTCCCACACGGCGACGATCGGCACCGGGCGGGGGCCAGCCGGTCTACGGCTTACGTGGCTGGAAGCGCACGATCGATTCGCCCGACGCCGTGCTCTTCGGCACCGGCCGGAAGGCGTGGCCGTAGATGACTTCGAAGCTCAGGTCAATCTTGCCGTCGGCGCCGCGCCCGGCCTCGAGCGCGTCGCGCATGCGGCCCCATGCGGCGCGGCCGACCAGCCCGCGCCGGCGCGTCGCCAGCGGATTGCCGCCGACCGCGCGCACGTCGGCCAGCAGCGCGTCCACCGTGCCGTAGGTGACGGTGATGCGCTCGGCGTCCATGACCGGCGTCGAGAAGCCCGCTTCGATCAGCTGGTCGCCGAAATCGTGCATGTCGACAAAAGGCAGCGTGTGAGGGGTTTCGTCCATTTCAGCAAAGGCGGCGCGCAGCTCCTTGAAGGTATCGGGTCCGAAATTGGAGAACATCAGCAAGCCGTCCACGCGCAGGGTGCGGCGCCACTCGGAGAAGACGCGGTCGGGTTGCGGATGCCAGTGCAGTGCCAGGTTCGACCAGACCAGGTCGAGCGAGTTCGGCCCGAATGGCAGGGCACCGAAGTCGCCGCAAACCAGGTCGACGCCGGCCTTGGCGGGCATCAAGCGGCTGAGCATCTGGTTCAGCGAACGCATGCCCGAGCCTGCCTGCGGTGCGGCCGCCCGCGCCGCCGCCAGCATGGCGGGCGACGCATCCAGGCCGACGATATGGGCAGCCGGGTAACGCTTTTGCAGGAGTTCCAGGTCGGGCCCGGCGCCGCAACCGGCATCGAGCACGCGCTGGGGCACGATTTTCACCAGGCTCAGGCGCTCGTGCATGCGTTCGGCAATCTCGCGGCGCAGGAAGTCGCCTGGCGCCACGCGCCCAGGTTCCGCGAACAGCGCACGCACGCGCGACGCGTCAATCGGCGCACTCATTTTGGAGGGAGACTGGGGAGAAGCCATGGTCTTGAAGCTTTGAAATGAGATAATGGCGGGAGTGTACATGTTTGTGGGGAGTCGAGCCGATGGCCGGGCAAGCAGGTCTGTGGAGGGGCCGCTGGCCGCACAATGCCTGGTCTGGCCTGGGGAAAACCTTGTTGTCCTCGCTGCTGCCCTGCTCCTGCGCGCTGTGCGGCGAGCGCGCCGACGAGGTCGTCTGCACGCCCTGCACCGCACGCTATGCCACGCGGGGAGCCGCGTCCCCGGCGCGCTGCGCGTGCTGCGCCAACCCGCTCGGCACGGCAGACGACGGGGGCAGTGTGGCGCCTGCCTGGCGGACCCGCCGGCTTTCGATGCCACCCTCGCCGCCTGCGACTACGAAGCGCCGCTCGACGGCCTGGTGCTGGCGCTGAAGTTCGGCGCGCGCCTGCCGCTCGCACCCTGGTTCGGCCAGCGCTTGTCCGGGGCTGTGCTGGCCCGGCCCGGCTGGCCCTGCCAGACGTGCTGTGCCCGGTACCCCGGGGCCCGGCCGCCTGGTCGAACGCGGCTACAACCAGGCGCTCGAGATCGCCCGGCCGCTGGCACGCGGGCTCGGCATCGCGCTGGCACCGCGCCTGCTCACGCGGGTCGTCGTCGACGGCGGCGGCAGTCCGGCGTCGCGCCGCGCGAACGGGCACGCAACATCCGGGCGCGTTCGCCGTCACGCCCGGGATGGCGCACTGGTATCCGGCCGCCACATCGGCGTTGTCGACGACGTCATGACCAGCGGCCACACGCTGAACGAAGTAGCGGCCACCTTGAAGGCCGCCGGCGCGGCGCGCGTGTCGAACCTGGTGTTCGCGCGCACGCCGCCGCATTGATGCCGCCGCATTGATGCCACCGCATCGATGTCACCGCATCGATGCGCCATCTTGTCAACGAAGGAGAATTGCTTGTTTCACGTCGTCCTGGTCGAACCAGAAATTCCGCCCAACACGGGCAACGTCATCCGCCTGTGCGCCAATACCGGCGTGCAGCTGCACCTGATCGAACCGCTCGGTTTTCCGCTCGATGATGCCAAGATGCGGCGCGCGGGCCTCGATTACCACGACTACGCGACGATGAAGGTGCACAAGCACTGGGATGCTTTTCTGGCGGACGCCCAACCCGACCCGGCACGCATGTTCGCGCTCACGACCCATGGCTCATCGCCCTTCGCGGACGCGGCCTTCCGGCCGGGCGACGTCTTCGTGTTCGGTGCCGAATCGCGCGGCCTCGACCCCGCCCTGCGCGAAAGCTTCCCGCCCGCCCAGCGCATCCGCCTGCCGATGATGCCGGACAACCGCAGCCTGAACCTGTCCAATACGGTGGCGGTGGTGGTGTATGAGGCGTGGCGCCAGAACGGGTATGCGGGCGGGGCCTGAAAGCACGAGTCCGATGGCAATCCCACCGCTACTTCGCGCCCCTTCCCCCGTCCTGCTGCTCGTTGGTCTGGCTGCTTATCTCGCAAGCTTGTCGCTTCCTGCTTTTACCTGCGGGCAAGGTGAGGCCTCCTGGGGTATCAGGTCCTGATAATGGGCGGGCTAGTCCTTGATCCGCGCTGGTTCGCCAATCTCGGCGTCCTGTTGATCATCGAAGGTGCTTGGGCCCGTCGGTCCCTGACCAAATTGCATACAGTCATCGCTCGGGTAGCGATCGTGCTTGCCTTGCTGTGCCTGGTGCTCCCTGCTGGTGGATGTGGGAGTGGAGACAGCTTTGCTCTGTCTCGCGGACTTGCCATCGGCGGATACTTGTGGGTAGCAGGGACAATCCTCATCTGCGTGCATCGACACTATCGCAGGCAATAAACTCCGGTTCCAGCAGGCAGCCGACATGCGGAAGATCTCACTACTGGAAGACGCTCCTGGGCTGAGGATATTGCTTTAAAACCGGTCGTCCCCTCATTGGCGCACAGCCGTATAGCCGCTCGCTAGCAGGCGCTCGCGCATCATGGCGCGGGCGCGGTGCAAGCGGCTTTTGACGGCAGGCACGGAAATCCGCAGCGTCTCGGCGACTTCCGGCGCCGTCAATTCATCGACATCACGCAAGATCAGCACCTCGCGGTACGCCGGCGGCAGGGCCGCCATCGCACAGGCGAGGTCGCGCCGGAGGGCATCGTTTGAAACCGGTTGCTCCAGGGAGTTGCACATCGATTCGGTGAGCTCCTCGGTCTTTCCTCGAATACGCAGCAAGCGGTAGCACTCGCGCTCGATGATGTTGAACATCCATCCGGCCAGGGCGGCAATGACCCGAATGGCGCCAATATTGCGCTGCAAGTTCCATAAGGCTACCTGTACCGCGTCGTCCGCGTCTTCGCTGGTGGCGCAGGAGCGCCGCGCGAAGCGGCGCAAATCCGGCTGGGACAGCGCCAACAGCTTCTCGATCGCCGCGGCGTCTCCGCTACAGGCTGCTTCGACAAGGGGTAGGTCGAACTGGATCATGTGCGCTTGTTTCCGATCGTTTGCACCAGGCCGATCAGCCAGCACATGGGACAACCGCGCAGCAGCAGCACGGCTCCCAGGATGAGTGGCACTACGTGCAAAGGCTGGCTCGAACCTGGATGGATGGCAAGCGCGATCAGCGCCAGCGCGCCTCCTCCCCGCAATAGGTGCATCCCGACCGACGTGCTGCAAAACATGGCTCCCTCCTTAATAGATGTGAACAGGGGATCGACCTGCAGTGTGCGTCCGGCCATGGCACACATCGGGCAAAAACCGATGAAGCCGGTGCATGCGGCGATCACGCCGGCACCGATGGCGGACCATGTCATCCAGCCGTGCTGGGCGAAAAGCAGCCCGAAGCAGATCAGGCAGAAGCCAATGGCAACACGGATGGCACGCTCGATACCGGGGAGGTTCTTCTGGAAAAACATTGTCGACTCCTTTTGTAGGTCAGAAAAAGTGCTTCTGCTCCTAAGTGGCGGACGACAAGCAAAAGGATTCAACCAATGCGAAAAAAAAGCTGCGCTGGCGGAAAATGTCGGTGCAATGGAACGCGGGCTCTATTTCGCCCACTTCAACGACTCAACATACGCGCTGGCATCCGAGATCGTGTTATGCCCGCTTCCTTCGATGACCGTCATGCTCGCCACGCCGGGGGCGAACCGCGTCAGCAGACGCCGCGTGCTGGCGGCGGGAATGATCTCGTCGTGGTCGGCCGCCAGCAGCAGGGTAGGCGCGGTCACGCGCGGCGCATGGCGCCAGGATTCGTATTTATCCTGCAGCAGCGAGCGCACCGGAAACCAGGAAAACCGGTCCGCGGCGAGCCCCTGCAGGCTGTCGTAGGGCGTGACCAGCACCAGCCTGGACAAGGGCCGCGCCGCCGCGACCTGTACGGCAATGCCGCTGCCCAGGCTGCGGCCGATCACGACGACATCGCCATGCTGGGCATGGACGCGGTCGAACAGCGCCAGCGCGTCCGCCACCAGCGCTTTCTCGGTCGGCTTGCCGGTGCTGCCCGCATAGCCGCGGTAATGCATCAGGTAAAGGGCGCGGTCGGGAAAGACGCTGTCCAGCTGAGGCAGGCTCATCGTCACATCTTCGGCGTTGCCGCCAAAATAAATGAGGGCCCTGGTTCCCTGCAGCGGCCGCTCCGACACCCTGACCCGCGCGCCGGTCACCTCCAGCGTGGACGTCTTCGGCGCCGGCACCGCCGCGCCCTGCGGCGGGAAGTAAATCAGGGAACGCTGGAACGCGAACAGGGCCACGCAGGCCAGGGCATAAAGAACGCCGAGCAGCAGCAGGAAATGGAAGATTCGTTGCATGGGCGCTCTTCTCATGGGTGGTTCAGGCGAGGCTGCGTAGCGCCGGCACGACCTCGTCCAGATGCGCCACGACGCAGCTTGGCACGGCCTGCGTGTCGTTAAGCTGGCCGCCCGGATTGAACCAGCAGCTGGCGATCCCGAAGCGGTTGGCGCCGAGGATGTCGGCGTCCAGGCGGTCGCCGACGATCACCGTTTCAGGCGGCGAAAAGTGGCGCGCCATGCCCACTGTGTAGTCGAAGAAACGGCTGTCCGGCTTGGCATGGCCGCAGGCCTCCGAAGTGGCGACGAAGGACACGTGCGCGTGCAGGCTGGACGCGGCCACCCGCTGGTGCTGGATGTGCTCGATGCCGTTGGTGATGATGCCCACTTCGCCGATGGCCGCCAGGCTCGCGCACAGTTCGGCCGCGCCCTCGATCAGGACCACCGTGTTCGCCAGCGCATCGAGGTATAGCGCGCTCGCGGCCTCGGGGTCGAGATCGAGCCTGCTGTCGGTGAAGGTACGGCGAAAGCGTTCCACCTTCAGGAAATCCTTGGAGACCGTGCCCGCCTCGAAGGCCTTCCACAGCGCGATGTTGATGGCCTGGTAGCGCGCGAACAATTCCGCCGGAACGGCATCCAGGCCAAGTCCAGCCATCGTCCGTTCGAACGACAGCCGCTCCGACGCCTTGAAGTCGAGCAGCGTGTCGTCGAGGTCGAACAGGAACAGGCGGTGTCGCATCAAGCGGCCCCGTCAGCCGCGAATGCGCGCCACCAGCTTCGTCGTCGAGCGGTCGTGCTCGAAATCGATCGCTACCGCCCGCCCGCCATAGGCCAGCACCGCCTGCCCTTCGGGAATGGCCGTCATGTCGTAATCGCCGCCCTTGGCATAGATCTCCGGACGCGCTTCGAGCACGGTTTCCAGGGCCGTGTCCTCGTCGAATTCGACCACGAGGCTCACCGATTCCAGCGCGGCCAGCACCGCCATGCGATCGTGCAGGGTGTTCAGGGGCCGGTCGTCGCCCTTGCCCAGGCGTTTTACGGAGGCGTCGGTATTGGCGGCGACGACCAGCGAGGCACCCAGTTCGCGCGCCTGCGCCAGGTAAGTGACGTGGCCGCGGTGCAGGATGTCGAAGACGCCGTTGGTCAGGACGACGGGTTTCGGCAGTGCGGCAACGCGCGCCTCGAGCTCGGCGCGCGAGCAGATCTTGTTCTCGAAATGGGGCATAAGGTTCGGCTTGGGACCGGTCAGGTCGGATTGGCAGGGTCTTGTGGTTCTTCTTCGAGCATCATCGACAGGCCCGGGCCTTTTGCACTCGTGCCCGTATCGGCCTCGCGGCGGTCGCCGGAGAGCTTGATCTGCAGGCGCAGGCCGTTGGCCGAGTCGGCGTTGCGGATCGCCTCGTCATACGTGATGTCGCCCTTGTTGTAGAGCTCGTACAGCGCCTGGTCGAAGGTGCACATGCCCAGTTCGCGCGACTTCTGCATGATTTCCTTGATGCTATGGAAATTCCCCTTCAGGATCATCTCGCTGATGGTCGGGGTGTTGAGCAGGATTTCGATGGCAGCCTTGCGGCCAAGGCCGTCCGCGGTGCGCACCAGGCGCTGCGAGACGATCGCGCGCAGGTTCGCCGACAGGTCCATCAGCAACTGGTTGCGCCGCTCTTCCGGGAAGAAGTTGATGATGCGGTCCATTGTCTGGTTGGCATTGTTCGCGTGCAGCGTGCCGAGGCACAGGTGGCCGGTTTCGGCAAAGGCAATCGCGTGCTCCATCGTCTCGGTGTCGCGGATCTCGCCGATCAGGATCACGTCCGGCGCCTGGCGCAGCGTGTTCTTCAGCGCGTTGTGCCAGGAATGGGTGTCGACGCCGACTTCGCGGTGCGTCACCAGGCAGTTCTTGTTCTTGTGCACGTACTCGACAGGGTCTTCCACCGTGATGATGTGGCCGGCCGAGTTGCTGTTGCGGTAGTCGATCATCGCCGCCAGCGTGGTCGACTTGCCGGACCCCGTGCCGCCGACGACCAGCACCAGGCCGCGCTTGGTCATGACGACGTCCTTCAATACCTCGGGCAGCTCGAGCTTCTCGAAGTTCGGAATTTCCGAGGCGATCGTGCGCACCACCATGCCGACGCTCTGCTGCTGCACGAATACATTCACGCGAAAACGGCAGACGTTCGGCAGCGAGATCGCGAAATTGCACTCCATTTCGGCTTCGAACTCGGCGCGCTGGCGTTCGTTCATCAGCGACAGCGCAAGCGCACGCGTGACTTCGCCCGTCAGGCGCTGCTGGCTCATCGGTTTCATCGCGCCCTGGTGCTTCATGCTGGGCGGAAAGTCGGCAGAGATGAAGAGGTCGGAGCCGCCCTGCTGGTGCATGACGGTGAGCAGTTTATGGATATAGGCCTGGGCATCGGCCGGACCGAAGGGGGTAGACATGCTTACCTTTCTGAACGTCTTTCTGTACTGCGTGTACAACGTCGGGCAATATTCGCCCGCCCGGCAATTATATCGACTAAGATTCCCCGTGAAGTTTCTCGTTAAAATACACTTTCCAAAACGACCACGCCGGCGCGCTGCAGCTTCCTTGCGGCAATGATCGGCCACATGCCATGACACTGACCGAGCTGAAGTACATCGTTGCCGTCGCGCGCGCCAAACATTTCGGCCATGCCGCCGAATCCTGTTTCGTGGCGCAACCCACCCTGTCAGTTGCCATCAAGAAGCTCGAGGACGAGCTCGGCGTGACGCTGTTCGAGCGCGGCGGGTCGGAGGTGTCGGTGACGCCGGTCGGCGCCCAGATCGTGGCCCAGGCCGAGCGCGTGCTCGAGCAGACGGCCGCCATCAAGGAACTGGCCAAGCAGAACAAGGACCCGCTGGCCGGTCCCCTGCGCCTGGGCGTGATCTACACCATCGGCCCCTATCTGCTGCCGCCTTTGGTAAAGAACCTGATCGACAACGTGCCGCAGATGCCGCTCGTCCTGCAGGAAAACTTCACGGTCAAGTTGCTGGAACTGCTGCGCCAGGGCGAGCTCGACGCGGCCATCATGGCCCTTCCCCTTCCCGACCACGGCATGCTGATGCAGACGCTCTACGACGAGCCCTTCGTGGTGGCCACGCCGCGTACCCACCCCTGGGCGCGACGCCGCGACATCCCGGCCGACGACCTGAAGGCGGAAACCATGTTGCTGCTGGGCAGTGGTCACTGCTTCCGGGACCAGGTCCTGGAGGTTTGCCCGGAAATGGCGCGCTTTTCCTCGCCGGGCAACGGCATGCAGCGCACCTTCGAGGGATCGTCGCTGGAGACGATCCGCCACATGGTCGCCAGCGGCATCGGCCTGACCGTCCTGCCGCGCGCCTCGGTACGCGACATGGACGACCCGAACGGCATGCTTTCCTTCGTGCCATTCGCGGCGCCGGCGCCTTCGCGCCGCGTCGTCATCGTCTGGCGCAAGAGTTTTACCCGGCGCGCAGCGATCGAAGCCGTATGCAATGCGGTGGCGCAGTGCGATTTGCCAGGGGTGGATATGCTGGCCCTGGAAAAGGCGGCCTGACCGGCGTCGCTACCGCCGGGAATTATCCGGATGGTATCGGAGTGCGTAGGGTGGGCACTCCGTGCCCACGCGGTATAGCGCGGTGGCGTGTCGAGACTGTGCGACGTACGCGACCGCTGCGCCTTCGCTTCGCATTCGCGGTCGCGTTTCGACATGCGGCTGTTCCATACGGCGTGGGCACTCCGTGCCCACCCTACGAACCCGCCGCTCTGCATGCCTCCCTATTTCCGCACCGGCATCGCATGTCATCCGGTCGTTTCCCCAAACGCAGTAAAATCGCTGTCTTGTACACAATATTCTTGCGCGACAAGAAAGCGAAACAATGAACAAGCTGGCGCTCTATTTCCGGCTGGTCCGTGCTGACAAGCCGATCGGCATCCTCCTCCTGCTCTGGCCCACCCTGTGGGCGCTGTGGATGGCGTCGAACGGCAAGCCCGATCCGATGATCCTGGTGATCTTCGTGCTCGGCACCGCCCTGATGCGCTCGGCGGGCTGCGCCATCAACGACTACGCCGACCGCGATTTCGACAAGCACGTCAAGCGCACGGTCGACCGGCCGCTCACCAGCGGGCGCATCCGCGGCTGGGAGGCGGTGATGGTCGCCGTCGTGCTCGCCATCGTTTCCTTCCTGCTGATCCTGCCACTTAATACGCTGACCAGGCAGCTGTCGGTGGTGGCGGTGATCGTCGCCGGCAGCTATCCCTACTTCAAGCGCTTCTTCGCCATCCCCCAGGCCTACCTCGGCATCGCCTTCGGCTTCGGCATCCCGATGGCCTTTGCCGCCGTGCAGGGGCAGGTTCCCGCCGTGGCCTGGTGGCTGCTGGTGGCGAACGTGTTCTGGGCCGTGGCCTACGACACGGAATACGCGATGGTCGACCGCGACGACGACCTGAAGATCGGCATCCGCACCTCGGCGATTACCTTTGGGCGTTTCGACGTCGCCGCCGTCATGCTGTGCTACGGCATCGCGCTGGCGATCGACCTCCTGTGCGGCTGGATACTGGGCCTGCGCTGGTGGTTCGTCGCCGGCGTAATCGTGGCAGCCGGCATGGCGCTCTACCACTACACCCTGATCCGCGACCGCGACCGGATGCGCTGCTTCGCCGCCTTCCGCCACAACAATTGGTTGGGTGCGGCACTATTTCTTGGTGTCGCGTTAGACTATGCATTAGGATAATATTGTCCGAATAGCAAAGCGTCGCTGCCCACGAGGCAGCGCTTGAACTCCCACCACAAAGAGGTCCACCATGATGGAAAAAATCCCGACCCAGACCGGCGCCCGCGACCAGCTGCTGGCCGACCTGAAAACCGTGATCCAGGACGCCGAAGCCTGGCTGCGCCACGGCGGCTCGCTGACCGGCGAACAGTTCGACGCGGCCAAGGCCAAGTTCGAAGGTGCCATCGCCAGCGCCAAGGAAGGCCTGGCGAACCTGGAAGTCGTCGAAAAGTCCAAGGCCGCGGCCAAGGCGACGGACGTCTACGTCAAGGAAAATCCGTGGAAAGCGGTCGGCATCGGCGCGGCAGTCGGCGTCGTGCTGGGCATGCTGATCAACCGCCAGCGTTGATGCATTGCAGTTCATGCTGATGCGCGAGACGGTCGGCCGGATCGGCACGACGCTGGTCGCCATGGCGCGCACGCGCCTCGAGCTGGCGGCCGTCGAGGTGCAGGAAGAAGCGGGGCGGATGCTGGGCTACCTGGCCTGGACGCTGCTGGCCGCCTTCCTCGGCGCCGGCGCCCTGCTGCTCATGGCGCTGTTCGTCATCGTCCTGTTCTGGGACACGCACCGTTTGCTGGCAACTGGCGGCATGGCGGGTCTGTTCGCCCTCGCCGCCCTCCTCATCCTGCTCAAGGTACGTGCCGGCTTCGCCGCGCGTGGACCGATGCTGGCCGCCACCCGCGCGGAACTGGGCAAGGACCTTGCCTTCATCAAGGGAACGGGAGCGGCCCATGAATAGCGAGACGACACCGCTGGCCGTGCGCCGCGCCCACCTGGTGGCGCAATGCGCCGCGCAGCGTGGCGACATCGCCGATGCCTTGAATGTGCTCAAGCTGCCGGCCGAGCGTGCCGCGCATGCGGGCGGTTTCCTGTTCGAGCACCGCAAGTCGGTGCTGACCGGTGCCGGCGTGGCGCTGGGTCTGCTGATCGCGCGGCCGAAGCGCGCGTTGGCCCTGGCGGCGGCGGGGGTGTCGGCGTGGAAGATGGTGCAGGGAGCGCTGCCGACCGTGCAGCGGGTGCTGCCGATGATCCGGGCGCGGATCGGCACGTAGGGTGGACGGCTATTTTGATGCACCTGATCCCCGGACCGCGTGAGCCGTCCACGCGTTCAAGCACCATTTGAAACCCGCGTCGCGTCTATGCCGGCGTGATTTGAACGCGTGAGCGGCGCTTACGCTGCGTATTAGCACCTGGACGGGTGGAGCCGATCACCCTACGAGTCCGCGTGGGCACGGGGCGCCCACCCTACGGGCTGCGGCGGTGACCGTAGGGTGGGCGCCCCGTGCCCACGCTGTAAAGTTCAAGCGCCGTCTGAACCTCGCGCCGCGTCACTACCGGCATGCGTTGCATTACCCGTCGCGTCCCAACTCGTCGCCCAGCTCGCGCCCGCGGGCCGCTGCCGCCTTCATCGCGGCCATGATCGCTTCCTTCACGCCCGACGCCTCCATGCTGATGATGGCTGCGTGCGTGGTGCCGCCTTTCGAGGTCACGCGCTGGCGCAGCACGTCCAAGGGCTCGTCCGACTGCGCCGCCAACTGGGCCGCGCCCATGAAGGTGGCCAGCGCCAGCGCCTTGCCTTGCGCACTGGAGAGGCCCATCTCGGCGGCCGCCGCCTCCATCGCTTCCAGAAAATAGAAGACATAGGCCGGCCCGCTGCCCGACACCGCCGTCACCGGGTCGATCAGCGCTTCGTCGTCCAGCCAGACCGTCTGCCCGACCGCCGCCATGACCTGGTCGGCCGCGGCGCGCTGGGCCGGGCTGACTGCGGCGGTGGCCACCATGCCGGTGATGCCCATGCCGATCAGGGCCGGGGTATTGGGCATCGCGCGCACGATGGTGCCGTAGCCGAGCCAGCGTGCGAGGTCGGCGCTGCGGATGCCGGCCGCGATCGACAAGAGCAAGGGCGCGCCGCCCAGCCGCGGTGCCAGCGTGGCGGCAACCTCGCGCATCTGCTGCGGTTTCACGGCCAGCACGATCACCTCGCAGCCGGCCACCGCGCCGTCGATGACTGCCGCCGTCGTCACCCCGTAACTGGCCGCGAGACGCGCCAGCGCTTCCTGGTTCGGGTCCACGACGTGGATCCGGGCCGCGCCGCCCAACTGCTTGACCAGGCCGGCGATGAGCGCAGTGGCCATGTTGCCGCCGCCGATGAAAGCGATGTTCATGTCGTGTCGATTCCTTAGTGGTATTCGCGCGCACCGAAGATGGCACTGCCGACGCGCACGATGGTCGCGCCTTCGAGGATGGCGGCCCCCATGTCGCCCGACATGCCCATCGACAGGGTGTCGACCATCAGGCCGTCGGCGCGCAGGCTTTCGCCGAGCCGGCGCAGCGTGGCGAAGGCGGCGCGCTGCAGCGCCGGGTCGCTTTGCGGTTCGGGAATGGCCATCAGGCCGCGCAGGCGCAGGTTCGGCAGCGCCGCCACCTGGCGTGCCAGCTCGGGCAGTTCGGCGGCGGTGGCGCCGCTCTTGGTGACTTCACCGCTGATGTTTACCTGCAAGCAGATGTTCAGGGGACCGCGCTCGGGCGGGCGCTGCTCGGACAGGCGCTGGGCGATCTTGATGCGCTCGACCGTGTGCACCCAGTCGAAATGGGTGGCGATCGGTTTTGTCTTGTTGCTCTGGATCGGACCGATGAAATGCCACTCCAGGGACAGGTCAGGTTGCGCGCGCGCCACGGCGGCGATTTTTTCGACGCCTTCCTGCAGATAGTTTTCGCCGAAGGCGCGCTGGCCCGCCGCGATGGCTTCCAGCACTGCTTCCGTGGGGAAAGTCTTCGACACGGCCAGCAGCTGGACGGTCGAACGGGGCCGCCCGGCAGCCTCGGTGGCGGCCGCGATTGTCGCTTCGACAGCTTGCAAGTTGGCAGCGATTGTGGACATAATCGTTTTCTATGGGGCAATATTCGGGACGATGCTGGAGAGCGTCTGCCGAAGAGCGGCCAGGAGCGCCCTTCACTGCACAGGATTATAAATGGACATCTCAGAATTACTCGCCTTCTCGGTGAAGAACAAGGCTTCCGACTTGCACCTCTCGGCCGGCCTGCCGCCGATGATCCGCGTGCATGGCGACGTACGCCGCATCAACCTGCCGCCGCTCGAGCACAAGGACGTGCATGCCATGGTGTACGACATCATGAACGACGGCCAGCGCAAGCAGTACGAGGAAGTCATGGAGGTCGACTTCTCGTTCTCGATTCCGGGCCTGGCGCGTTTCCGCGTCAACGCCTTCAACCAGGAGCGTGGCGCTGCCGCTGTGCTGCGTACCATTCCGTCGAAGATCCTGACGCTGGAAGAACTGAACGCCCCGAAGATCTTCGGCGACCTGGCCCTCAAGCCGCGCGGCCTGGTGCTGGTCACGGGCCCTACCGGCTCGGGCAAGTCGACGACGCTGGCGGCGATGGTCAACCACCTCAACGAAAACGAATACGGCCACATCCTCACCATCGAGGACCCGATCGAATTCGTGCACGAGTCGAAGAAGTGCCTGATCAACCAGCGCGAAGTCGGCCCGCACACGTTGTCGTTCTCGAATTCCCTGCGCTCGGCGCTGCGCGAAGACCCCGACGCCATCCTGGTCGGCGAATTGCGCGACCTCGAGACCATCCGTCTCGCCTTGTCGGCGGCGGAAACCGGCCACCTCGTCTTCGGCACCCTGCACACCTCGTCGGCGGCCAAGACCATCGACCGTATCGTCGACGTCTTCCCGGCCGAGGAAAAAGAGATGGTCCGTGCGATGCTGTCGGAGTCGCTGCAGGCCGTCATTTCGCAGACCCTGCTGAAAACCAAGGACGGCTCGGGCCGCGTGGCCGCGCACGAGATCATGATCGGCACGCCGGCAATCCGCAACCTGATCCGCGAAGCGAAGATCGCGCAGATGTACTCGGCAATCCAGACCGGCAGCAATACGGGCATGCAGACGCTGGACCAGAACCTGACCGACCTGGTACGCCGTAACATCATTTCGAGCTCGGCTGCCCGCGCAGCGGCTAAAATCCCGGAAAACTTCCCGGGTTAAGCGGGTCTCGACAAGCCTCTGGCGGCGTCGCCGCCCGCGGCTTTGTGAACGCGACAATCAACACGTTTCAATACCTAAAGGACCGCGATGGAACGCGACCAGGCCTCAAAATTCATGTTCGACCTGCTGCGCCTGATGGTAAGCAAGGGCGGCTCCGACCTGTTCATCACGGCCGGCTTCCCGCCCGCGATCAAGATCGACGGCAAGATGACGCCGGTGTCGAACCAGCCGCTGACGGCCGCCCACACGTCCGACCTGGCGCGTTCGATCATGAACGACAAGCAGACCGCCGGCTTCGAGCTCACGCGCGAAGCGAACTTCGCGATCAGCCCGGGCGACCTGGGACGCTTCCGCGTGTCCGCCTTTGTCCAGATGAGCAACGTCGGCATGGTGCTGCGTACGATCACCACCCAGATCCCGAAGCTCGAGGACCTGGAATTGCCGCCCGTCCTGAAGGACGTGATCATGACCAAGCGCGGCCTCGTGATCATGGTCGGCGCCACCGGCTCGGGCAAGTCGACGACGCTGGCGGCCATGGTCGGCTACCGCAACGAGAACAGCTACGGCCACATCATCACCATCGAGGATCCGGTCGAATTCGTCCACCCGCACAGGAACTGCGTGATCACCCAGCGCGAAGTGGGCGTGGACACCGACTCGTTCGAGGCGGCGCTGAAGAACTCCCTGCGCCAGGCGCCGGACGTGATCCAGATCGGCGAGATCCGCGACCGCGAAACGATGGAACACGCGATCGCCTTTGCCGAAACCGGCCACCTGTGCCTGGCCACGCTGCACGCCAACAGCGCCAACCAGGCGCTCGACCGCATCATCAACTTCTTCCCCGAAGAGCGCCGCCAGCAGCTCCTGATGGACCTGTCGCTGAACATGCGCGGCCTGATTTCGCAGCGCCTCATCCCGCGCAAGGAGGACAAGGGCCGCGTGGTGGCGATGGAGATCATGCTCAACACGCCCTTGATTTCGGATTTGATCTTCAAGGGCGACGTCCACGAGCTCAAGGAAATCATGAAGAAGTCGCGCGAGCTGGGCATGCAGACCTTCGACCAGGCCCTGTTCGACCTGCACGAGGCCGACAAGATCAGCTATGAAGACGCGCTGCGCAATGCCGACTCGGTGAACGACCTGCGCCTCACCATCAAGCTCAACAGCAAGCACATGAAGAACCGCGATTTCTCGGCCGGAACCGAGCACCTCGGTTTGGTGTAGGCGCACGCGCCTCTCTGGAGATACCGGGACTTCCGGTATCGTCCGCGCATCGTTTTCGGATGATAGCGGGACTCTTGGTATCATCCAGGAATGAACCCATCCAACGTCTTCGATTTCGAGGCCACGCTGCTCGACGGTAGCGCGGCCGACCTGTCGCGCTACCGCGGCAAGCTGCTCCTCATCGTCAACACCGCCAGCGCCTGCGGCTTCACGCCGCAGTACAAGGGTCTCGAGCAGGTCTACCAGCAGTTCCGCGCACGCGGGGTGGAGGTGCTGGGCTTCCCCTGCAACCAGTTCGGCCAGCAGGAGCCCGGCGACGCGGCGCAGATCGGGGCGTTCTGCGAAAAGAACTACGGCGTCAGCTTCCCGCTGTTCGCCAAGGTCGACGTCAACGGCGACGGGGCCCATCCCCTGTTCCAGTACTTGAAGCGCGAAGCGCCGGGCCTGCTCGGCACCCAGGCCATCAAGTGGAACTTCACCAAATTCCTCGTCGGCCGCGATGGCCGCGTCCTCAAGCGCTACGCGCCGACGACGAAACCGGAACAGATCGCAGCCGATATCGAGCGGGAACTCGGCGCCTGATTCCGCCCCGGGCAAGCCACGCGGCTGGACAGCTTGTCCGCGCGGCGCACGCTCGTGCGCTGCGCCTGCTCCCTTTCCATTAGTCTGGGGACCTTGTCCGATAGTCAAAGCGTGCCCAGCGTGACCTCCAGAAGCGATTCGCCATCCGTTACAGAGTTATTGACCATTACCGAGGTAGAACGCCAGACTGGAATACGGCCGGCAACACTGCGGATGTGGGAAAGGCGTTACGGCTTTCCACAACCGCTGCGTGACCGCAACGGCGACCGGGTCTACCCGCCTGGCCAGGTCGAGCGTCTCCTCGCCGCGCGGCGCCTGATGGCCCAAGGCGTCCGCCCTGGCAAGATATTCGCGGGTGGAGAAACGGTCCTTGCCCCCTCCCTGGCAAGCCTTGCGAATGCCGGCGCCTCAGATGCGCAGTACCAGCAGATCATGGACCTGCTACGCGAATACCGCGTCGCCGAACTGCACGGCCATCTCCAGTACCGTCTGCTCGATCTCGGCTTGCGCCGTTTTATCCTGGAGTTCCTCGCGCCCCTGACGACGGCCGTGGGCGCGGCCTGGGCAAGCGGCGCGCTGCCGGTACGTTGCGAACACTTGTACACGCAGATCGCCAAATCGATATTGCATGCCAAGCAGGCGGCCGTGCGGACAGCCGGGGACCGCGGGCCGAAAGCCTTGCTGGCCACGCTGACGGGCGAACAGCACGTGCTGGGGAACATGATGGTGGAGGCGGTCCTGGCGACGTTCGAGGTGGAGTGCATCCAGCTCGGCAGCGACCTCCCATCGGGCGAAGTGGCGGCTGCAGCGACCGAAGCTGCAGCCGACATCGTGGCCCTGTCATTCAGCGCTTCTTTCCCAAGAAGGAACGTTGCGCGCTCCATCGCGGCGCTGCGCGCAGCCCTGCCCGCGCGGTGCATGCTATGGGCCGGCGGCGCCGGTGCGCCTGCCGGCCTTCCGCGTTTGCCGGGTGTGTACGTCTTCCAGTCTCTCGACGCCATCGAACCTGCCCTGCATTTCTGGCGCGTCGAGCACGGTGCCGGTGCCGTCACTGCCCAGCACCGGACGGCGAAAGCTTGACAGGCCCGCACTTTTTCGTTGCGCCAAAGAAACGCTCAGCAATTTTGTCGCGTTTAGCCTGTCCGTCGCTTGTATTGGACAACAAAGTGTTTCGACACGGCAATAAGGACCGGCTCCCTGCTTGTATTGTACAAACGCCTTGTTGATGACGTTTCGCTAGCGATTTCGGGCTTTTGTTTCCTATTGGAATCAATCACATGCACTGATATCGTGCATGCGTGCGAACAGGCGCTGCCTGCTCCAATTTTGAAACCATCGGCCATGACAATCAAACAAGCTACGATCGAAGCCCTTGCCTTCCGGCTCGGCCAGGAAGAATACGGCGTCGACATCCTGAAAGTGCAGGAAATCCGGGAATGCGGTACGGCGACCCGCATCGCCGGCACCCCGCCCCATATCAAGGGCGTGATCAACCTGCGCGGCATCATGGTTCCGATCGTTGACCTGCGCCTGCGCTTCGGACTCCCCATGCCCGAGCAGGCCGCTGGCGGCGTCGTCATCGTCCTGAACATTGCCGGCAGCGTGATCGGCATGGTGGTCGACAGCGTCTCGGACGTCATCAGCCTCGGTGCTGACGAGATCCGCCCGGCACCGCGTATGGGCACCGGACTCGATACCGACTTCCTGCGCGGGATCGGTACCGTCGAGGGACGCATGCTGATCCTGCTCGATATCGAACGTCTGCTGTCCTCCGAAGAACTCGGCCTGGTCGAACGCCTGGCCGCCTGATCCCTCTATTTAACCTGTCCCTGGAACAATCCCATGTTTAACCATATGAAGGTGGGTACCCGCCTCATCGCCGGCTTCCTGATCCTGTCGGTGCTCAGTGCGGTCGTCGCTGCAATCGGCATTTTTAATATGTCGCGCATCAATGACAGCGCGAGCAAGCTCTATGAACAGGAGCTGCTAGGCGTTTCGTATGTCAAGGAAGCCAACATCAACCTGATCTATGTGGGCCGCGGCGTGCGCAGCCTTTTGCTGGCCTCGACCGAGCAAGAGCGCCAGAGCGCGGCGGCCGGCCTCGACAAGGCCCGCGCCCAACTGAAGGCGAACCTCGACAAGGCTGGCCCGCTGTTCTACACGGACAAGGGCAAGCAGATGCTCGCCGAGGTTGGCGCCGGTGTGCGTGAATACGAAGCCATGATCGCGGAAACGACAAAGCGCGCAGCGGGCGAGGCATTGCAGGAAAAGCGCGCCTCGGTCGACTATCTGTTCACTACCGTCGTGCCTGTTGCCAACGCGGTCGACAACCGCATGACCGACCTGGCGAACCTGAAAGCGCAGAATGCCGCCGCCGCCGCTGTGGACATCGCCGCCCTCTACCGTTCAAGCCGAACGATGATGCTGACGCTGGTGCTCGGCAGCGCCGCAGCCGGCATCGCCCTGGGCATGCTCATCACCCGCGGCCTGACGCGCCAGCTCGGCGGAGAACCCGCCTATGCCGGCGCCATCGCCAGCGCGATCGCCGGGGGCGACCTCACCGTTTCCGTCGAGCTGCGCCAGGGCGACAGCAACAGCATGCTGTTCGCCATGAAGGCCATGCGCGACAGCCTGGCGGGCATCGTCGGCCAGGTACGCAGCGGCACGGACACGATCGCATCGGCATCGAGCCAGATCGCCGCCGGTAACCTGGACCTGTCCTCGCGCACCGAGGAGCAGGCCAGCTCGCTCGAAGAAACGGCATCGTCGATGGAAGAACTGACCTCGACGGTCAAGCAGAACGCCGACAACGCACGCCAGGCCAACCAGCTGGCTTCGTCGGCCTCGGCAGTGGCCGAGCGCGGAGGCGCGGTGGTATCGCAGGTGGTCGATACCATGGCCTCGATCAACGCGTCGTCGAGGAAGATCGTCGATATCATTGGCGTGATCGACAGTATCGCGTTCCAGACCAATATCCTTGCCCTGAATGCGGCAGTGGAGGCGGCACGTGCCGGTGAACAGGGCCGCGGCTTCGCCGTCGTCGCTTCCGAAGTGCGCACGCTTGCACAGCGTTCGGCGGCGGCGGCCAAGGAAATCAAGCTCCTGATCGACGATTCGGTGTCGAAGGTCGATATCGGGGCAAAGCTGGTCGACCATGCGGGCGCCACGATGGATGAGGTGGTGGCGAGCGTGCGCAGCGTCACGGACATCATGGGCGAGATCACCGCGGCCAGCCAGGAGCAGACGGCCGGCATCGAGCAAATCAATATGGCCGTTATCCAGATGGACCAGGTCACGCAACAGAACGCGTCGCTCGTCGAGGAAGCGGCAGCGGCCGCCGAAGCGATGCAGGACCAGGCGGCCCGGCTGGCCCGGTCGTGGCCGTGTTCAAGGTCGCCGCCGCGGAACAGACGCGCGCAGCGCTGCCGGTGCCGGCAGCAAAGGCAGCGCCCGCGCCACGCCTTGCCCGGCGTCCGGTGGCATCGATCCGCCAGACGGCGAGCATCGAGGCCGGCTGGGAAGCGTTCTAGGACGTAGCTGTCAACGCTTGTCGAACCAGGCCATGAAGGCGTCGTATTCCTTCTGCGCCTCCGGCAGCGGCCTGCCTTCCGGCGCCAGGTTGTGGGCCGCAGCCGGCACGCGCCGGAAACTCACGTCCCTGCCCTGCGCACCCAGCTGCGCGTACATCACCTCCGTCGACAGGACAGGCACGCGGGTGTCCTGCATGCCGCTGGCGATGTAGACACGCGCCTTTGCGTGCGCCAGGTCGTCGGCCGGCGCATGGGCGAAGAAGCTGCTCCAGCGCAGGTAGGTGTGGCCCCAGGCGAACTTGCTGGTGCTGGCCGGATCGGCCTGGATGGCATTCACGATGGCATCGAGCTCCTGCAGGCGCAGCAGCTTGACCTCGTCGCTGTCGGCCGAGCGGTAGATCTTGACGGCCTGGTCGTACAGCTGCGTCGGTCCGTTTGCGCCGAGCAGCACGACATCGGTCACCTCTGGAAGCGCCCGTGCCAGCCCCGCCGCCATGACCCCGCCTTCCGAGATGCCGACTACCAGTACGCGCGTACGGTCCACCTCAGGCCGCGCCAGGGCGTGACGCAGCGCCGTCTTCAAGGTGGCAAGCCAAAGGTCGTACGAAAAGTGTTCGTTGAAGGCGCCGGCGCAGCCCAGCGCGCTGCCAGGCTCCCCCTGCTGCGGTGCGTCCGACTGGTAGGGCTTGTCGACCGCCATCACTGCGTAGCGTCCTTGTTGCGCCAGCGGCAGCCAGGAATAGATGGTCAAAAAAAAGCCCGCGATGACGCGGGCTTGGGGTCTGCTACGACAAGGCTTACTTGGTTGCGGACGGGCTGACGGTCGGGGTGACGGTCGGCGGCACGGCTGGGGTGGCAGGGGTATCGGTGCTGGTCGCGCCGGTAGCGGCAGCGCCCGCGGTGGCGCCCGTTGCGCCGGTGCTGCCGGTGGCGCCAGTTGCTTCCGTGCTCGTGGTCACGGTGGTGTTGCCGACATCGGTGTTGGCGCTGGCAGGCGGGGTGGCGCTGCTGCCGGTCATGCCGCTGGCACCGCTGGTGCCGGTCGCCGACTCGGTGGCGGTATGCGACTTGGATTTCTTGCTGTGTTTCGTGTCATGCCTGGCCGTTGCCTTGGACTTTTTGTCGTCCGACTTCACTGCAGCCGCAGCGCCGGCGTCCTTGCTCTGGTCGTTCGCGGCAACTTTGGCTTCGCCATTCACGGTAGCCTTCACGTCCTTGTTGTCCACCACGACAGCGGTCTTCGAGTCCATTGCCTTGGTATCGGCTTTCGCAACCGGCTTGGCCGGGGATTGGGCGTATGCAGCGGTGGCGAACAGGCCGGCGATCAGGGTGGCGGTCAGTTTCTTCATGTGCAGCTCCTCGGTGTAGTTACTCAGCGTAATTGCTGGATGTGTTCTCGTGTGTAGTGCACGAAATGCATGTCACTGCACCAAGAACGGGGCCCGGACAGACGCTGTTGACCGTTTTAACAATTCCTTACAATCGTGGCATTTGCTTACAGACGCTGCAATGCCCGTTGCTGGCCGTCAAGCGCCCTTCTGCAGCCGCTCAGCCAACGTTCAATCCCAGCGCCCGCACCAGCTCCGCCGCCTGGCGCGGCGAGATGGTGGCGCCGGCAAACTGTTTCGCGTTCACGAGTTTCAGGCCGCCGAGGTCCGCTTCGCGCAGGTCGGCGCCGTCGAAGCGGGTGTCCTTGATGTGGGCCTCGCGCAGGCTGCCGCCTTCGAACACGGCCTCGCGAAAGTCGCAGCCCGACAGGTCGGCGTCGGCGAAGTCCAGCCCGACGAGCGTCAGCTTGCGAAAGGACATGCGGCGCAGGTCGGCGCCCACCAGCAGGCAATCGTCGAAGGACAGGCCGAGGTAACTCACCTCTTCAAAAGAGGCACCGGTCAGCTTGCAGCTGCGAAAGCTGCACGCGGCCAGCCTGGCGCGGCGCCAGTTCGTATTGTTCAGGTCCGAGGCGGCAAAGCGCGCGTCGACCAGGTCGCTGGCCTCGAAATCGGCCTGGCCCGCACGGCAGCGCTGCCACACGGTACGTGCCAGACGGGCGGCAAAGAACACCGTCTCTTGCAGGACGCAGTTGCGAAAGCTGCTGTCCTGCAGGTCCAGGCGCGAGAAATCGGCGCCGCTCAAATCGCAATTGTCGAATACGAGGACGGCGCCTTCGCGCAGCAGCGCTTCGATGCGCGCGCGGGTCGGCGACTCGCCTTCGATGGTGATGGTGGGACGTGGCATGGGTATCGCTTCTGGTCGAACGCCGCAGCGTCACTTGGGGATGCCGCGCCTCAGCGCGTTTCGATGCGCGCCGTGCCGTGGATGACGCAGGCACGGTTGACGTCCTCGAGGAAGCGGATCGCTTCGCCCTGGGACAGCGAGGAAGGGATCAGGCGCGCCAGCGCGGCTTCCTCGCTGATGCGATCCAGGCCATAGGCGATGCTGCGCGAGACGTCGCGTGCGGGTTTGCCGTCGCTGTTGTAGAGCGAATCATAGACGCCGACTTCTTCCCACAACGGAACAAAACCGGGGCTGGTGGAATCCTCGAAGACGACGACGGGCGCGTCGCCGCCCTCTTCGCGCACGAGGCGAAATACGAAACTCATTGCTGGCTCTTGTGGATCAGGAATGGGACGGATGCTATCACGGCCATGCCGGCGCTGCTGCCGGCGCGCCGAACCATGCGCTGCCTGCGGCCACGTAAAAAGACCAGGCCGCAGCCTGGTCCCCGATGCGCCGTACCTGCCGACCGTCAGAAGGTGTAGCTGGCTGCCAGCGCGAAGGTGCGGAACTGGGGAGACGTCGCGCTCCAGCCGCCGCGCCAGGCGATCGGACGCTTCTCGTTGAACAGGTTGTTCACGTAGAAGCTCAGCCTGACGTGCGGGATCCCCGAGTACGCCAGGCTGTAATCCACGGTCGTGTTGTGGCCGACGCGCTCGCAATCCTCCATGTACTGGGCAGCGACTTTCTGCGTCACGCAATAAGTCGGCTGGTCCAGGCTGTTGTTGCTGTAGCCGCTGCTGTAGTTCCAGGTGAGGCCGTGGTCGAACTCGCCCTGCTTCACGTAGGCACGGGCGATCAGCGCCAGGCGCGACCCGAAATCATAGGTGCCTGCCTGGTCCGGATCGTAGGCATTGGCCGCGACGCTGTACTGCTGGAACTTCAGCACATAGGTACCGTCCAGTTTCAGGCGTACGTCGGTGCCGCCGAGCTTGAAGCGGCCCGTCGCATCGAAGTCGAGCCCCGATACCCGGGTCCGGCCACTGTTGACGTAGGGGTTGTAGAGCATGCCCAGCTGGCCGACACCGCCATAGTTGAGGGTATTGTTCGGCGCATACTTGCGCACCAGGGCCAGGAACTCGTTGTCGGTGGCGGAGTTGTCGACACGGATCAGCTGGCCGGCCGGGAGGTCCGCCTCGCTCTTCAGGATGTCGGTAATCGCGCGGGTGCCGATCTCGTTGCGGCGCTCGAGGAAGTAGTAGTCGATCGCCGTCGACCAGTTCTTCACCGGCTGGAACACGAGACCGCCCGTGAACGAACGCGAGGTTTCCGGCTTCAGGTCCGGGTTGGACGAGACGAAGCTGGGCAGGTTGGCGAGGCATTCCGCGCTGCGGAAGCTGTTGGCCTGGGCCTTGTCGGCGGTGGTGGCGCCAGCCGCGCCCTGCACCAGCGCGTTGAGCTGGTTGGCGATCGGGCAGCGGCGCGGGTCGACGACGCTGCCGGCGACCGAGCTGCGGCCCAGGCCGTTGCCGGACTCAACGATATTCGGGGCACGGAAGCCGCCCGATGCCGTCGCGCGCAGCAGCAGGCTGTCGGTCACCGTGTATTTCAGGCCCAGCTTCGGCGACAGGTGCGCCTCGAAGCCATCGGTCTTGTCGGCACGCAGGGCCGCCTGCAGCTCGATGCGGCGACTCAAGGGAGCGGCGGTTTCGGCGAACAGCGCGTACTGGCTGACGCGGTCGTCGACCTGCAGGCCGAACACGCCCACCAGCTCGCCACGCAGCACATTTTCCGAGCTCTTCATCCAGTAGCCGTTGCTGCGCACGTCGGTGCCGAGCGCGAATTTCAGCGGGCCGGCGGGTAGCTGCAGCAGCGTGCCCTCGACGGTGGCATCGAAGAACTTGACGTCGGACTCGCCCTCGGTGGTACGCACCGGGAACATCGCCTCGAGCAGTGCCGGGTCGTTCTGCTGCCCGAACTTGTAGGTGCGGTTGAGGATCGCATCCGTGTAACCCCTGGCGCTGACGGCGCGGGTGGACTTGGTTGCGTTCGAGGTCGTCCAGCCCACGGCCGAGCGCCAGTCATAGGTGCCGATCGTGCCCTGCAGCGACAGCATCACGCGCGACTGGTCCGCTTCGGTGCGGTTGAAGTTGAAGCCGTTGCCGGTGTCCATCATGCGCGCACGGTACTCGGTCGGCACGTTGTAGGGGTTCATCGGATGGCCGACCGGCAGTTTCGGGTACGAGAACGGGCCGACCATCTTGCCGCCATACACGTCGTACCAGATGCTCGTCGCGCTGGTGGCAGTCTGGTTGCTGACGCTGAACGGCGCCACGATGTAATCGGTCTCCGTACCGGCCGTGGTGATCTCGAAGGTGGCATCGGCGACACTGCCGATCCGGAAGTGGGTCATGCTGGCGATGGCATGGCGCTTGTTATCGGTCGTGATGCCCGTGTACGGCAGCACATCCCATTTGCACAGCTTGTCGGTCGGGTCGATGTTTTCCGGCGGGCAGCCTGGGGCTCCGACGATGTTGGTGGAGCTGCGGAAGTAGTTGCCGGTTGGCGAGAACGAACTCTTCGCGTCCCAGGTCGAGCGGCCTGGTGTCTGGCGGTGCCATTCCGGGTAAAACGGGCGAATTTCGCCTTGCGAGTAGCCGTCGCGCTTGTAGGCTTCGGCGGTGAGGTAGGTATTGAAACCCTGCTCGGCGAGGTCGCCGTAGCCGACGATGGCCGACACGTTGCGGCTGCGTAGGTCGTGAAAGTGCTGGGCTTCCTGGTACTGGGTGCGCACGCGAGCGCCCTGGAAGTCCCTGCGCAGGATGATGTTGACCACGCCGGCAATGGCGTCGGAACCGTAGATGGCCGACGCGCCGTCCTTCAGGATCTCGATGCGCTCGATGGCATCGCTGGCGATGGCGTCGAGGTTGGTGAAGTTCTCCTGGGCGCCGTCGGCCAGGCCATATGGCGCGATGCGGCGGCCATTGACCAGGACCAGGGTCGAGACCTTGGTCAGCCCGCGCATGCTCACGCCCGAGGCGCCGGTGGCGAAGCTGCCCGAGCTCGCGGTGGCCGAGTTCAGGTCGGTGTCGATGGCGGCGGTCGAGGTCAGGATGCCGAGCGCGGTCATCTGGCCGGTTTTTTCGATGTCCTCGCGCGTGAGCACCTGGACCGAACCGGCTGCTTCCGCTTCGGTGCGTTTGATGCTGCTGCCGGTGACCTCGACGCGCGCCATCTTCGGTTCTGGCGCGGGCGCCACTTGTGCGACCGCATAAGCCGGGAAAGCCAGGCTCAGCGCTATCGCGAGGGTGTTCTTGTTCAGGTTGTTGTTGTGCTTCACGACATCTCCGAGGTATGGATTTTTTATTGTGGTTTTGCTTCTCCCATGCGATGCCGGGCTGGAACGTATGCACGGCATGCATATGAATGACTCTTGCATAACATTGCACGGACGCAAAGTTACCAAGATGAATAGTTTGACAAGACGCCCACTTTGATAGTAGGCGCCGGATTGTTCATGGCTTCAGGAAGATCGGAGGCGGGCGGCCTCCGGGGCAGGACGCAGGCAGGCCCTCAGGCGAGCGCCCGGTCGAGCAGTTCGATCCAGTGTGTCACCGGGGTCTGCGTGCCCGCCTGCAGGTGGCTGATGCAGCCGATGTTGGCCGAGACGATTGCCTGCGCGCCGGTGGCGTCCAGGTTGGCCAGCTTGCGCATCCGCAATTCGTCGGCGATCTCCGGATGCAGCACCGAATAGGTGCCGGCCGAACCGCAGCACAGGTGGCTGTCGGCGCACAGCACGACGTCCACGCCCGCCGCGCGCAGCAGGCCCTCGACCTTGCCGCGGATTTGCTGGCCGTGCTGCAGCGTGCAAGGCGGGTGGAAGGCGACGCGTTTGCGCAGCTTGCCGCGCAGGCGCTCGGCCAACTGTTCCTCGAACTCCGGCAGGATCTCCGACAGGTCGCGCGTGAGCAAGGCAATGCGCGCCGCCTTGGCCGCATAGTCGGGATCATGCGCCAGCAGGTGGCCGTATTCCTTTACCGTCACGCCGCAGCCGGACGCGGTCATGACGATCGCTTCGACCTGCCCGTCCTGCTCGACGTACGGCCACCAGGCGTCGATATTGCGGCGCATGTCGGCCAGCCCGCCGTCCTGGTCGTTCATGTGGTAGCGCACCGCGCCGCAGCAGCCGGCCTTCGGTGCGCGCAGCAGCTGCACGCCGAAAGCGTCGAGCACGCGCGCGGTGGCCGCGTTGATGTTCGGCGCCATCGCCGGCTGCACGCAGCCGTCCAGCACCAGCATCCTGCGCGGGTGCGCGCGCGTCGGCCACCGGCCCGGGTCGCGCGCCGGCTGCAGCTTGTCCTGCAAGCCTTTCGACAGCAGGGGCCGGAGCGCGCTGCCAGCCCTGAACCCCGTCTTGAACAACGCGCTGCGCGGCAGGAGTTCCTTGAGGGTGGTGCGCTTGATGCGGTCGGCGGCCGTGCGCGGCACCTTCTGCTCGACGATCCGGCGGCCGATGTCGACCAGGCGCCCGTACTTCACGCCCGACGGGCAGGTCGATTCGCAGTTGCGGCAGGTGAGGCAGCGGTCCAGGTGGAGCTGGGTCTTGCGGGTCGGCTCCACGCCTTCCAGCACCCCCTTGATCAGGTAGATGCGTCCGCGCGGGCCATCGAGCTCGTCGCCCAGCAGCTGGTAAGTGGGGCAGGTGGCGGTGCAGAAGCCGCAGTGCACGCAGGCGCGCAGGATCGCTTCGGCTTCCTCGCCCTCGCGCGTGCCCTTGATGAAGTCGGCCAGGTTGGTTTGCATGTCAGGGCATTCGTCCGGGATTGAAAATGTGGGCGGGGTCGAAGGCATCCTTCAGCCGCGCGTGGATGCGCGCCACCGCGGGCGCCAGCGGCTGGAACACGCCGACCGACTTGTCGCCACCACGGAACAGGGTGGCGTGGCCGCCGGCGGCAACGGCGGCGCGGCGGATGACATCGAAGGCGGCGCTGTCCGCGCGCAGCCAGCGCTGCGCCCCGCCCCACTCGATCAGTTGCGGCCCGCCCAGCACGATGGCGCTCGTCGTGGACGGGACCGACAGGCGCCACAGCGGCGCGTCGCCCTTGAAAAAGGCGTGCTGCTGCTCGCGCAGCGCCGTCCAGAAGGCGTCGGCGTCATTCAATACCGTGCCGCCGAGCGAAACGACGGCTGCGTCCACCGCGCGCGCGCCGGACAGGCGCAGCGCCAGCACGCCTTCGCACCAGCAGCTGGCGGAAATCGGCAGGGGCTGGCCGCCCCACTCGTTCAGGCAGCGCAGAGCCTCGATCTCGCTCATCTGGAATTGCAGCGTGGTCTCCGCAAAGGCGCGCGGCAGCACCTTGACCGACACCTCCAGCAACAGGCCGAGGGTGCCGAGCGAACCGACCAGCAGGCGCGAGACGTCATAACCCGCCACGTTCTTCATCACCTGCCCGCCGAACTTCAGGACTTCGCCCTTCCCGTCCATCAATTGCGCACCCAGTACGAAGTCGCGCACGGCGCCTATATTCGCGCGGCGCGGGCCCGACAAGCCGGCCGCCACCGCGCCGCCGAAGGTGGCATGTTCGCCGAAATGCGGCGGCTCGAAGGCCAGCATCTGGTTCCGTTCGGCGAGGGTCGCCTCGATCTCGGCCAGCGGCGTGCCGCAGCGCGCCGTGATGACGAGTTCCGTCGGCTCGTAGTCGACGATGCCGGTGTGGACGCGGGTGTCGAGGATGGCGCCTTGCAGCAGCCCGCCATACCAGTCCTTGCTGCCGCCACCGCGGATGCGCAGGGGGCGCTTGCCTGCCGCGGCCGCGCGTACCTGGTCCCTGAATTGTTCGATTGCTGCCATGGTCGACTTCAAAAGCGTGGAAGGTCCGGGAACGGCACGTTCCCCTTGTGCACGTGCAGCTTGCCGAATTCGGCGCAGCGGTGCGGCGTCGGGATCGCCTTGTCCGGGTTGAGCAGCATCGGCTCATCAAAAGCGCGCTTCACGGCGAAGAACATGTCCAGCTCAAGCCGTCCGAACTGCACGCACATCGAATTGATCTTCTCCATGCCCACGCCATGCTCGCCCGTGATGGTGCCGCCCACTTCCACGCACAGCGCCAGGATGGCCGCGCCAAAGGCTTCGGCACGGGCGAATTCGCCCGGCTGGTTGGCATCGAACAGGATCAGCGGATGCAGGTTGCCGTCGCCCGCGTGAAACACGTTCGCGCAGCGCAGGCCGTAGGTCTGCTCCATTGCCTCGATGCCGGACAGGACCTGCGCCAGCTTCTTGCGCGGGATCGTGCCGTCCATGCAGTAGTAGTCCGGCGAGATGCGCCCCGCCGCCGGGAAGGCGTTCTTCCTCCCCGACCAGAAGCGCATGCGCTCCGCTTCCGTCTGCGACACCGCGATCGCACTGGCGCCGGCCGCCTGCAGCACGGCCGTCATGCGTTCGATTTCCTCCACCACCTCCAGGGGCGTGCCGTCCGCCTCGCACAGCAGGATCGCCGCCGCGTCGAGATCGTAGCCGGCGCGGACGAACGGTTCGACCATGCGCGACGAGGTACGGTCCATCATCTCGAGGCCCGCGGGGATGATGCCGGCCGCAATCACGCTCGCCACCGCGTCGCCGCCGGTGACCACGTCATTGAAAGACGCCATGATGACCTGGGCCGCCGCCGGTTTCGGCACCAGCTTGACGGTCGCTTCCAGCACGATGCCGAGCATGCCTTCCGAGCCGATGAAGACCGCCAGCAGATCGAGCCCCGGCGCGTCCAGCGCCTCGCTGCCCAGTTCGATGATTTCCCCGTCGATGGTGGCCACGCGCACGCGCAGCACGTTGTGCACGGTGAGGCCGTATTTGAGGCAGTGCACGCCGCCCGAGTTCTCGGCGACGTTGCCGCCGATGGTGCAGGCGATCTGCGAGGACGGGTCGGGCGCGTAGTACAGGCCGTACTGCGCGGCCGCGTCGGAAATGGCGAGGTTGCGCACGCCCGGCTGCACGACCGCCGTGCGCGCCAGCGGGTCGACGCGCACAATCCGGTTCAGGCGCGCCGTGGACAACACCACGCCGTCGGCAATGGGCAGCGCCGCCGGACAGGCCGGTGCCGGCGCCGCGCGGGACGATCGGCACGCCAAGTTCGCGGCAGACGGCCAGGATTGCCAGCACCTCGTCTTCGCTGCGCGGCAGCGTGACGACCATCGGCAACTGGCGATAGGCGGCAAGGCTGTCGCATTCGTAGGGACGCGTGTCTTCGGGGGCATGCAGGACGACGCCATCGGGCAGCCTTGCGCCCAGCGCCGCGGCGACCTGGCGGCGGCGCTCGGGGGACACGGTGGGGGACGCTTGGAGAGGGGCGGACATCCTGCGATTCTAAGCACAATCACATCGATTTGTCGTATCCTCGGGCTATCTTTTTCAGGGTCTGGACATAATCATGGGTAATCGACTTTCCAAAATCGCCACACGCACCGGAGACGACGGCAGCACGGGCCTGGGCGACGGCAGCCGCACCGGCAAGGACAGCGCGCGCATCCATGCACTGGGCGAAGTCGACGAACTGAACTCCTTCGTCGGCCTGCTGCTGTGCGAGGACATGCCGCCTGACCTGCGCGAAGAACTCGTCACCATCCAGCACGACCTGTTCGACCTCGGCGGCGAGCTGTGCATCCCCGGCTACCAGATGATCAAGGACGAGCACGTGGCGCGCCTGGACGGCCTGCTGGAAAAATACAATGCCGACCTGCCGATCCTGAAGGAATTCATCCTGCCGGCCGGCTCGCGCGCGGCTTCTACCGCCCACGTATGCCGCACCGTCTGCCGCCGCGCCGAACGTGCCATCGTCGCCCTGTCGAAAGAAGACACGATCAATCCGCAGCCGCGTCAATACGTGAACCGCCTGTCCGATTTGATGTTCGTGCTCGCGCGCGTGCTGAACCGCTTTGCCGGCGGCAGCGACGTGCTCTGGAACCACCAGCGCCAGCGCGGCTGAGGGACGTGCCGGTGGGAGTGAGTGCACGCTTCGACGTCCGTTTCTACATGGCCGGTTCGCGCTGGCCGACCAATCCCTTCCGCTTCCGCGGTCCGGGCACGCTCGAGGTGCAGGACGACTTCGTGATCGTGCGCGGCAGCCGCCAGCGCTCCTTCCGCCTGCCCCAGCGCTGCGAAGAACGGCTGCGCATGGCCGACATCGTCAACGCCTATGACAATGGCCAGGACGTCTGGTTCGACGTGCTGGGCGTGGACGAAGACGTGACGGTGGGCTTTTCCGTCGCCGATGCGGCAACGGCGCAGCGCATCGTCGCCCTGCTGCCGGCGCGCCAGACCGAACGTTTCAGGCAGGAACACGAGGAAAACGCCGTTTTCCACGACCGCATCGACTACTGGACGCCGTCGACGCCCGTGATCTGGGGCCTGCTGGCGGCGAACGTCGGCCTGTTCGCCCTGATGTGGCTGGCACGGCGCCATTACGAGGCCGCGCTGGTGGGCCCGATGCGGCGGATGTTCGCGCTGTATCCGGCCGCGGCCGACGCATCGCTGCAGGCTTCCCTGCTGCGCGACTGGGGCGCGAACATCGGCCGCCTGACGCTGGGCCAGGGCGAGTACTGGCGCCTGGTGAGCTCGATGTTCCTGCACGGGAGCATCTGGCACCCGGGCTTCAACATGCTGGCGCTGTGGCAGGTCGGCACGCTCGCCGAGCGCATCTTCGGCAGCACGCGCTTTGCCGGCCTGTACCTGCTGGCCGGCGTCAGCGGCAGCCTGTCGAGCGTGTTGTGGAGCGTGCTGCGGCATGCGCCGGTCAGCAGCGTGGGCGCGTCCGGCGCCATCTTCGGCATCATCGGCGGCCTGCTCGCCTTCCTCTCGCGCCCGCACAGCGGCGTGCCGCCGACGGTCGTTACCGAACTGCGCGGCTCATTGCTGCCCTTCCTGCTGTTCAGCCTGTGGATGGGGTTTGTGTATCCGCACACGGACAATGCCGCGCATATCGGTGGGCTGATCGGGGGCTGGCTGGCGGGGCATTTGCTGGCACGATCGATTCATGTGCCGGAGGGACGTGGCGTAGTGAAACCTGGTGGATGAGCGGCTTCGCTGGCGGACAAGAAATGAAGAAATACGCGAAACCGCGAAACCGAAACCGGGGGTCAGGTCTGACATTCGGACACGATCTCAGCCGCACGCCCTTCACTGCCGACTTAAAGGCAGAGCTCGTGTCCATTCGAAACCGGGGTCAGGTCTGACATTCGGACACGATCTCAGCCGCACGCCCTTCACTGCCGACTTAAAGGCAGAGCTCGTGTCCATTTGTCAGACCTGACCCCAGCGGTTGGGGCTGGATCAATGCTTACTGCGGCGGCTGCCCGTTCGATGCCAGCAGGCCCGCATCGACCGGCAGATTGACGCCGGTAATGAGGCGCGCGTCCTCGCTGGCGAGAAAAGCCATCGCCGCCGCGACACCTTCCGGATCCTCGGGCGCGCCGAGCGGCATGCGTTCCCTGAACTTGGCGACCAGTTCGGGATCGCTCACCATGTCCTCGGTCATGCCGGTTTTGGTGAAACTCGGATTGACCGCATTCACGCGCACCCCGTCCTTTGCCGCATCCATCGCCATCGCGCGCACCATGTTGCTCACGGCTCCCTTCGAGGTGTTATAGGCGAACAGATTCCAGTCGCCGCCAAGGCCCGAGACGGAGGAAGTCATGACGATCGAACCGCGTGTTTTGACGAGTTCTGGCATCGCCGCCTTCGCCATATGGAAGTAGCCAGCGACATTCACGGCCATCACGCGTTCGAAGTCTTCCTCACTGGTTTGTGTGATGTCGCCTTCGGTGGCCATCCCGGCGTTATTGACCAGGATATGCAGCGCGCCGAAACGCTCGACCGCCGCCTTGACGGCAGCCGTTGCCGTCTTCCTGTCGGCCGTGTCACCGACCTGGACGAGAATGCGGTCCTGCGGCAGTTTCGCGGCCGCTTTCCTGAGGCTGGCTTCGTCGATATCGAGCATCACGACACGGGCGCCTTCGTCGAGGAAGCGGTGGGCAGCCGCCAGGCCGATGCCGGAAGCGGCGCCCGTGATCAGTACGGCTTTATCGGTGAAACGCTGCATTCTTTCTCCCTTTGGCTGTCCAGAATGTGAGCACGACGATATCACAGGCGAAAACGCACGGTTTTTCAGGAGAAATCGAAGTCCGGTTCCACATAGTTCCCAGCTTGAAGTCCCGCACTGTGCCGGCAACGCTCCCGCGCTCGCGGAATTCATGCAATGTGAGTATTCAATAGTTTCCTTACGGAACTTTGCGTCTACCATAGCGGATTGCTCGCTGCCCTCCCGGCAGCTTCCACGATTCATCAGGAGAACTACATGGGATTCTTTAAATGCCTCGCCTACGTCGCCGGCGGCGTCGGCGCCGTCGTGCTGGCGCCGATGACCGGCGGCAGTTCGCTTGCCGTCGCCATTGGCGCGCTCGGCACGACGACCGCGGCCGGAGCGGCGATTGGCGCCGGCATCGGCGGCGCCGCCGCGGCGGTCGATCACGCGTCCAGCGCGAGCGATACGGCCTACCGGAAAGGGGTGGCCGAAGGCACCAAAGCCGGGGAGCGCGCGGCCCAGACGAAGTATGAAAAGAAGATGGCCGCGCTGGCCAAGCGCCTGCAGGCTTACCAGGACTTCGAGAAGAAGCTCGTCGCCATGTACGCGGTGGGCCTGGCCATCGCGAATGCAGACGGTGTCATCTGCGACGAAGAGCGCCAGGAACTCGACCAGTTCATTGCCGGCTGCAGCGCCGCCAACCTGCCGCCCGTCCTCAGCGAGCGCGTGGCCAGGCTGACCGCCAAGCCCCCTACCCTGCCGCAGGCGCTGCAGTATGCCAAGCACGCCGGGCTGCCGAAACGGGATATCGACGATATCGTCGACGTGATCGCCCATGCGGATGGCGTCGTCAACACGCACGAAGAACAATTCATCGCGCGCTGGAAATCGATGTCGGTCAACTACGAAGCCAGCCTGGCATGAAACCGTCACGCGCCGAACTGCACCGCAAGCAAAAGGCCCGGCTCGATACCTTGCGGGAGCACCGCGCCGGCATCGCCTCCTACCGCGTGCCCACCGACGGAACCGACAGCACAGGCACCAGCCATGCGGCCCATGCCATCCTGGACGAGATGCTCGAGGAGCACGCGGCCGAAATGGCGGCGTGGAATGCGCCGGTCGGCGTCTCGAACCGCGAGACGCGCGCACTGCTAGCCCAGTTGCGCACCCGCTGGGATAGCGAACGCATGGACGCGCTGCTTGGCGATTGCCGCAATGCCGTGCTGCGCGGGATCGCCGGTCCCTTCGGCCTCGGCCAGGTTCTCGCGGCGGCCGACAAGGCGGGCGGCAACGTCACCACCGTGCACAATGCCAAAGAAGGCGTGTATGCGCGCAGCGAGGACGAATTCAAGCGCGAAGAATACGCCGGGCAGGCCTACAAGACGGCGCGCGGCACATACCGGGATGCGAGCATCCATCCCGATTCCCAGATGATCGTGGACGAATACTCGGGCGAGCTGCTCGATTATTCGCAGGCGGACTGCGACCACATTTACTCGGTCAACCAGTACCACAATGAAGGCGGCTTCATGCAGGACAAGGGGAAAAAGGAGGCCTTTGGCGCCGACCCTGACAACTTTGCCATGACCGCGAATGGCGCCAACCGCTCCAAGCAGCAAAAAGCGCTCGACCAATGGCGCGACAGCCAGGCCACCGACGGCAGCGGCCGCAACAACAAGGAGCGCTACGGCCTCGACGACCGGCGCGTCAAGCCCGCCATCGGACGCGGCCAGCGCGCCGCTTCACAACACGCACCAGGCCTGGGCGACAAGGCGGCCTACTATGGCGAGCGTGCGGTCGCAACGGGCACCGGGCAAGCCGGCAAGATGGGTTTGCAGCAGGCAGTCGGCCTGTTGCTGACCGAATTCCTTACCGCGAGCTTCGATGAAGTCCTCGACGCCTACAGGAAAGGCCTGCGTGGCGATACCGGCAGCGCGGGCTTTTTCGACGCGCTGCGCAAGCGGCTGGGAAGGATCGTCAAACGCGTCGCGGCGAAATGGCAAGACACGCTGGCCGCATTCAAGGATGGCGCCATCAGCGGCTTCCTCAGCAACCTCGCCACCATGCTGATCAACATGCTGGTCACCACCGGCAAGCGCGTCGTGCGCGTCATTCGGGAGGGGATGATGGCGATCCTGTCGGCCCTGAAGCTGGCGCTGTTCCCACCCAAGGGCATGACGCGCGCGCAGGCCGGCGACGCGGCCCTCAAGCTGTTGGCGACCGGATTGACGACTTCGCTGGGCATCATGGCCGAGGAAGTGGCGGAAAAGGCGATCACCGCCCTGTTCGCCACCCACCTTCCCCCGCTGGCGCCCCTGGCCGGACCGGTTGCCGCCGTGCTCGTTGCCACCATGACCGGCCTATCCAGTGCCTTGCTGGTGTATGCCATCGAGCGCCTCGACCTCTTCGGCGTGCGCCGCCAGCGCGAGCATGGGGCTGTCCTGGCGGAACTGGATCTGGCGATCGCGGATGGCGACCGGCGTATCGACGCGATGGTCGACAGTGTGCTCGATGACGAGCATTTGCGGCTGCTCGGGGCGGTTTGACGCCCGGTGTAGCCAATCCACGAAAATTTACCGCAACAAGTTAAAGCAACATGAAAATAGTATCGATCGTTCTGAGTGCCCTGTTACTGTCCGGCTGCGCCGTGACGCCCTATAAAGACCTGAATCTGGATACGACATCCAACTTCACGAAACCCACCGAAGGAAAAGCTGGCGTTTATGTCTACCAATGGAAAACGGGGATCATCGGGTCGCTGATGGACGTGAATTTCGAGATCAAGGGCCAGCCGAAGATTCCCCTGAATACGGGCGAATATGGGTACTACGAGGCCAACCCGGGGACGTACGAATACAAACTGCAGGGGTTTCCGAGCTTGTACATTCCCGTCGAATTTGAAGCGAACAAAAACTATTTCTTCCGCGCCGCTTTAGCCAACGGGTCCGACATCTCGTACCTGGTGCGCGACCAGGATGAGATCGAATCGGCAAAGAAGAACATCTCGAGTGGACGGTACGAACTCTACAACATCGATTGAGTTTCAAAACGCATCCCACTCCGGATGCTCGCCAATCTTCTCCACCAAAAAATCGATGAATACCCGCACCTTCGGCGGCAGGAAGCGGTCCTGCAGGTAGATGGCATAGAGCTGGTCGCCGAACAGTCCCAGTGGCTGCACGTCGGGTAGCAGGCGTTCGGCGCGGCCGTGGGCGATGTCCTCGCCGACGATGTAGGTCGGCAGCAGCGCGATGCCGGCGCCGCCCAGCATGGCCATGCGCAGCGACTGGCTGCTGTTGGCGGCCAGGGCACCTACTACCTTCAGCGGCGAGCGCTCGCCGTCCACCATGAAGGTCCAGGTGGCGCTGCGCGATTCGCCGAACACGATGCATTGGTGGTCGCGCAGGTCGGCCAGCGTTTGCGGCCTGCCGCGGCACGCGAGGTAGCCCGGGGCGGCCACGAGCGCGTGGCGGAGCCGCCCGACGGGCCGCGCCACGGCGGTCTGCAGGTCGACCTGCGCGGTCAGGCGCAGCGCGATGTCGAAACCCTCTTCCACCAGGTCGACGCGGCGATCGTTCAGGTTCATGACGACCGTGATGTCCGGATAGCGCGCCATGAACTCGGGCAGCAGCCGCGCCAGCTGGGCGTTCCCGAAGGCCATCGAGGTCGTCACACGCAGGGTGCCGCTCGGCCCCTGCTGCAGCCCGGCGATCGTCGCTTCGATCGCCCTGGCCTCTTCCACCATGCGCACGGCGTGCTGGTGGATCTCGCGGCCCGCTTCGGTCATGCCGATGCGGCGCGTCGACCGGTTCAGGAGCTTGGTCTGCAGCGCGTGCTCGAGGCGCGCCACCTGCTTGCTGATGGCGGCCTTCGTCGTGCCCATCTGGCGTGCGGCTTCCGAAAACGTGCCGGTCTCGACGACACGAACGAATGCCCAGATGTCGCTGAACTCGCGTGGTTTGATCTCTTCCATGGTATCCAATTCGGAAACAATGTTTTATCCAGTCGAGGCATTGTATCGGAACTGATGACATCTTAAGCTCGATGCATCGATCCCACCGGAGATACCCATGACCGCCCCGAGCATCGCCAAAGCCTCCACCGCCACGCCGTCCCTGCCGATGCTGCCCGCCCTGCCCACCCTGTTCGTGCTGACCTGGAGCACCGGCTACATCGTCGGCAAGATCGGTTTGCCGTATGCGGGGCCCTTCACGCTGCTGTTCCTGCGCTTCGGCGTGGCGGCCCTGATCCTGCTGGCGGTCGCGCTGACCACACGCGCGCCCTGGCCCGCCACCCGGCGCGAGTTCGGCCATCTGGCCGTGGTCGGCCTGCTGCTGCAGGCGCTGCAGTTCGCGGGGCTGTATTCAGCGCTCAAGCTCGGCGTCAGCGCCGGCGTATCGGCGCTCGTCGTCGGCACCATGCCGGTGTTCACGGCACTGGGCGCGGCGCTCTTCCTCGGCGAGAAAACCAGCACCCGGCAGTGGATCGGACTGGCCGGCGGCTTGTGCGGTGTGGCGCTCGTCGTTGCCGACAAGGTGGGGACAGGCGGCGCGAGCCTGGCCGGTATCGGCTCCTGCCTGCTGGCCCTGGCCGGAATCACCCTCGGCACCCTCTACCAGAAGCGCTACTGCGCGGCGATGGACCTGCGCACCGGCGGCTTCGTCCAGCTGTTTGTGGCCAGCATGGTGGCCTGCGGCCTGTCGCTCGGCTTCGAGGGCTTCGCGGTGGAGTGGACGCCACGCCTGCTGTTCGCCTCGACCTGGCTCTCCACCGTCAACTCGATCGGGTCGATCAGTTTGTTGTTCGTCCTGATGCGCAAGGGCGAGGCCAGCAAGGTCGCCAGCCTGTTCTACCTCATTCCCGGCGTGACCGCCTGCATGGGCTATGTCCTGCTGGGCGAAACGCTCAGGCCGATGGCGCTGGCGGGCTTCCTGGTGACGGGCGGCGCGGTGTATGTCTGCACCCGCAACCGCTGAGGCAGTGCGGGCAGCTCACCTGGCCGGCTCGATCAGCATCAGTTTGCCCGTCTTCGGATCGCGGTACACCTCGCCGACGCGGTCGTAGCCGCTGCCGGCCTGGCTCGCGCCGCTGGCCGGGCGCTCGATCTGGCGGCCCTTCTCGACCGGGCGCGGTGCCTTCAAGGCGCCCTGGCTGCCGGCGATCGCGGCGATCAGGCCGCAGGCGAACACCAGCATCACGTCGACCAGGTTGACCAGGCTGGCGCGCGGATCCTCGTCGTCCTGGCCGAAGCGCGCGTCCAGGCGCGAGTACAGGCGCAGGCGTTTGCGGCCGGCGATCATGCCGCGCCTTCCATCGCTTCGAGGGTCTCTTCGTACCAGCGGCGGCGCAGCTTGCCGATCACCATGCCGCCGATGCCGGCGACCAGTCCCAGCACGGTGGCGTCGAAGGCGACGGTGACGGCGCTGGCCAGCCGGGCCGGATCGCCCTGGCCCAGCGCGGCCAGGCCCGGTCCGAGCGGGATAATCGTGGCCATCAGCCCGAGCATCGGCGGGATGCGCGCCAGCAGGTCGGCGCGTTCCAGGCGCCGCCGCGCCACCGCCTGCACGCGGGCGAGGTCGCCCGCCGCATGCAGCCGCGCCAGGCCGTAAAAGCGCTCGCCGACGGCGATGCCGCCTTCGAGCAGCGCCAGTGCGCAGCCCAGCAGCAGGGCTGCGAGGGCCGGCGCCAGCAGCCAGCTGACGGCGTCGTGCAGCCAGGCGAAGGAAAAGAAGTCGATCATGGAATGCTCCCGGAAGGTTGAGGAAGAATCGGTCGAGCGCCGCGGCGCACGCCGAGCGCGAACAGGACGCAGGCACAGGCGAGTGCGCCAAGTACACCGGCGACACGCAGGCCGACAGGTGCGGGCGCGTCGGGCGACGCCAGCAGTTCATAGGCACGCACGGGCGCCGGCGCCGGCGCGGGCGTGGGCGCAGGCGTGGCGCCAGCCGTGCGCCGCGCCGACAGCGGCGCAGTCGCCGCTGCCCCAGCATGCGCGGTGGCCCGAGGGGTCGGTGGCGCAGGCAGCCCTGCCTCGCCGCGCGCGCGTGCCAAAGCCACGCCCAGCAGGCGCGCGTCGGCGTCCTCCAGCTGCGGCGCCAGCCACTGCCACATCGGATGCGCGGGCGAGGTATGCCCGCTGCCGGGCAGCCCGTTGGCGGCCACCAGGCGCGCCAGCTCGCCGCCCATGCGGCGGACGGTGGCGCGGTCGGTCTTCCAGTAGCCCTTCTCGGCCGCCACCATGAACACCGCCAGCATGTGCGCCTTCACGTGCACGTTGTGGCGCTCGCCCAAGAATTGCGGCAACTGGAGGCCATGGGCGTCGTCGAAGTAAACCGCCTTGACCTCGTCCCACGCCCAGCTCTTGACCAGGTCGGGGCGCGTCACCTGCCAGCCCCACAAATTCTCGACGAATTCCTGGCCCATCGTGCGCGCGCCGGCATAGCCGTGTCCCATCAGGGGCTTGAGCCAGGCGGGATTGAGGAAGCGCCCGCGCAGCTCGCCCAGCAGGGCGGAGGCCAGCGGCTCGACATCGGCCTGGCCGGGCTGGCCGTGCTGCAGGATCATCGCGTCCGGCACCCGCCCGGTGCGCGTCTCGACAGCAAGCGACAGGCCGCCCGGGTAGTCGAAGGCATCGTTGTTGTCGAGCAGGCCGTAGAGATTGCTGGCACGGCCGTGATAGGTGCGCGCGATACCGCTTAGTGCGACGTCGAAGGCGGCGTGGTTCGCCTCGCCGCTCGCGTCCAGGCCATAGGCATGGCCCATGCGGTTGCGGTAGGCGCGCCCGAGCTCCTCGCGTTCGCGCCAGGCGCCGGAGCGCTCGGTCAGGCGATTCACGCCGGTGCCATAGGCGCCAGGCGCATCGCCGAAGACCCGCTGCGCCGCGGCCGTGCCGGCGTCCACCAGCGGCATGCCGCCGCTGCGCAGGGTCCTGGTGCGCGCCAGCCACCCGGCTGCCACGCGGTTGTCCGCCAGCGTTTCGTGGCCCCAGCTCGCGCCCGGCAGCGGCGCCAGTGCCGCCGTCAGCGGCTCGCGCAGCTGGGGGTCCTCTTCCACCGTGGTGGCGGCCGATGCGGCCAGCGCCAGCCTGCCGGCGCGGTCGATCAGGCGGATCAGGTTCGGATACAGGTCGCGGAACAGTCCCGAGGTGGTGACGATGGCATCGCGCCGTGGTGCCCCGGGCTTCAGGCGCACATCGGTCACGATGCCGCGCGCATTCCACACCGGCTCGGCGCCCATCATCGCCAGCGCAAAGGCGACCATTACGCCCTCGTCGCGCACCGCGTCGGAGGCCCACAGGATGATGCCCTCGCTGCCCCCTCCTTGCCGTTCGCGCGCGCGGCCGCCTTTGTCGCCAGCCGCTCGCCCAGGCCATAGCCCAGCCGCGTCGGCAGGATGTCGCCATCGACCGCATGGAAGTTGCGCCCGGTAGGCAGCGCCTCGGGCGAACGCAGCGGGTCGTTGCCCTTGCCCGGCTCGATGTAGCGTCCGTCCAGGCCGGCCAGCAGGCCCGCCATCTCGAGACGCGGGGAGTCCACCAGCTTGCGCTCGACGTCAAGGTCGAGGATGCCGCCCTTGCGCATGGAATCGAGCATCAGGTCGAGCGACTGGCGTTCCCATGGGCGCCCGAACACGTGCAGGCCGTAGGGCATGAACTTTTCCTGCAGCTTGGTCAGGTAGTGGCCCACTTCATGCGCCAGCAGGTCGTCGTCGGCGGCGTCGAAACCGATGCCGCGCACCTTGAGCACATCGGCCATCGAGGCTTCCAGTTCGGCGCGCAGGTTCAGTTTGGTCACGCGCTCGCGCATCACCGCCGCGGCCTGCGTTTTCAGCGTCTCGGAGCTGGCCGCCTCGTAGCTCTCGACCACCTGGCGCAGCGCCAGCAGCTCGTCGTACAGGGGCGTGGCCGCCAGCGGTGGCGTCAGGTGGTCGACCATCACGGCCAGGCCGCGCCGCTTGGCCTGGGTGCCCTCGCCCACGCCGTCGACGATGTACGGGTAGATGCCCGGCAGGTCGCCGGCGATCAGGCTGGGGTAGTCGTCCGCCGCCAGGCCGACGGCTTTGCCCGGCAAGAATTCATAGGTCGAATGGCGCCCGACATGGACCAGGGCGTCGGCCTTGAAGCGGTCGCGCAGCCAGTGATAAAAGGCCAGGTACTGGTGCGGCGGCGTGATGCTGGTGTTCGCATGCAGCAGCTCTTCGTCCACTTCCCAGCCGCGCGGCGGCTGCGGGCCGATGAACACGTTGCCGAACACGATGCCCGGCACCAGCAGCCGGCCGCCCTCGACCATCACCTTGCCCGGCACCGGTCCCCAGCCGCGCAAGCCTTCGATGCCGTAGCCGGCCAGGCGCCGCTGCAGGGGGCCCAAAGACCGGCAGGGGCGTTGGGCGCGCTCGTCGAGACAAGCGGTATAACCCGCTTCCAGCGCCGCCAGGTCGCGCAGTGCCAGCGCCCGCTGCGGGTGGTCGGCGCCTTCGACCAGGTGCAGCAGTTCCTTGATGACGACATTCACCTGCTTGCGTCCCAGCGCCTGTTCTCCGGAAGCTTCCGCTTCCAGCACGTCGGTCTGCAGGCGCCCGAGCAGGCCGCTTTGCATCTCGCCCTGCACGCGCGGCGGCAGTGCGCCGAACCAGCGCGCATAGTCGGCGGATTCGACGCCGGCGACCTTGTCTGCCAGTTCGCGCAGCGCCGTGCGGTCCTCCGGCAGGTTGACGCCCTGCGCCATGATGCGGTCAAGCAGCGCTTCGGCGAGGCCGGCAGCTCGCCGACCGTATAGCCGGCCGCCTTCAGTGCGACCAGCATGTCGAACAGCGAGGCCGGCACGTCGAGGTTGTCGGCGCCGATGTTCTGGCGTCCCGGCGGATGGTTGTAATAGATGAGGGCGACGCGCTTGTCGCGGTTCGGCTTGGCGCGCAGGGCCAGCCAGCGGCTCACACGGGCGGCGACCCGCTCCGCTTCCGGCGCCAGCACGACCGGCGGCCGGTGTTCGATGCCGGTCAGCGGATCGTGGCGCGGCTGCCCCAGCGCCGCCACCACGATCGGCTGGCCGATCCCCTGCAGCTCGGGCAGCGCCACCCGGTACTGCACCGAATCGGGCGTGAGGCCGTCGGGCGAGAGGCGCCATTGCACGGCACTGCGATCCATCAGGCGGATCGCCTTGAACACCGGGATGTCGAGCCGCTTGAAGGCAGCCTCCACCGCCTCGCGGCCCTCGGCCGCGCCGACCACGAAATCCTGCAGCACGACGAGTGCCGCGGGCCGCGCCGGCGCGATCAGTTCCGGCAGGCGCTCGAGGGCCTCGCGCGAGGCGCCGCCCCAGCGCGCCGCCAGCTGCACGCAAGCCTGGCCGTGCGCCTCGATGCGCCGGCACAGCGCGGCCGGGACCTCCTGGTCCATGTTCGCCAGATCGAGCACGACGACCGTCGGCCGCTCCTTCAGGCCCAGGCTGGCGGCATGGCCCCAGGCGCCGGCATCGGCCAGCTCGCGTGCGCCGACGCGCAGGCGCAGCGTCGGTTCCGGCTGCGGCGCGGGCAGCGCACCGGCACGGTCCGGCTGCGCATCCAGCAAACCGTCCAGCAACGCAGCCAGGTTGTCGCCCCCGCCGGCCTGCCACAGGCGCCGCGCAGCCAGCCAGTAGGCCGCGGACGCGTGGGCCTGCGCCGCCGCCAGCGCGGCCTCCGGCGGCGCCTCGGCGGCGAGCTGGCGCAGGGTCTCCGGCGAAAAATCGTGCAAGCGGCCATGCCGCCCTCGCGTCGACAGGCTGAGGGTCGCCTCGCCGTTGAAGGCGAGGATGGCAGTGGCGGGACGCGCGTGGCGGCCCGGGGCATCCTTCAGGCGCCGCGCCGGGTCGCCGAAAACGGCGACGGCCAGCACGCTGTCGGCCTGGCCGATCCAGCGTCCCAGGTCGCGTTCGCTCGCCGCCATCAGCTGCGCCGTCGTGCGCAAGACGATGCGGTCGTGCGGATGCGCTTCCGGTGGCGGTGGGCGGCATCGACGGCGGCCGGGGCGGCGCGTTCGGTAACGGCGGCGAACAGGGTGGCGGCGCGCGCGGGCAGCAGCGCCAGGCAGCACAGCAGCATCGCAAGGACGCGGGAAGATAGACGGGCACTCATCGACGTCGACGGGTAAGGCACGCGGGGCGCGCATGAAAACCAGGCTACCCATGCCCTTCGCGGGAAGTCGCTTGCGCGCAGCAGCGCGCCGCAACGGGCGCGCACGAGCTCATGACCGGAACGAAGGAAAACGGACAGCCAACCGGCAACGCCACACCCCGGGCGCTGCAAAGTACTGCACGACTGGCCGGTCTTCTGGCTTGCCTTCGTCCTTCCCTGTCCTTGCCTTCCCGTGCGATGCACAGTGGCGTATGGCCAGGGTCGTCAGGCCTACAGCAGCGGGGGCTGCGCCGGACTGGCGGGGGATGGCTATCCCGCGCGTCACCGGCTTCCCGTTTCACCCTCCGGCAGACAAGCAGGAGGGCACCAATCGCGTAAAGGGCGAATTCTACATGCACCCTGCCGTGTTGTCACATCGCCATGGCCCCTACCCTGCCCGGATACGGGGGTGCGCAGCCCTGGCATGGCGCGGTACACTGGCACAAAAAAACAATCACCCCATCACGGAAAAGAGACGACCTTGGACGACTTCATCGGCATCTACGACAACGCCCTCAGCCCCGAACAATGCGACGCCATCGTGGCGCGCTTCCATGCCAGCGACAAGGTCGTGCGCGGACGCACCGGCAACGGCGTCGACACGAACAAGAAGGACAGCTGGGATCTCACCATCGGCCCGCACAAGGAATGGCATGACATCGGCAACCTGATGATGGCGGCCGTGGCCCAGCACCTGGCGAGCTACATCGACCGCTACCGCGCCCTCGTGCTGGGCGCGCTCGCGCCCATGGTGGCGCATCCGCGCACGGGCGAGCCGGTGGCGCTGTCGCTGGCGAACTTCGACGAATGCGGCAGTCCGCACCTGCCCGCCCTGCTGCAGGCGATGTACCGCTGCGGCCCGATCAACCTGCAGAAGTACCTGCAGGGGACGGGCGGCTACCACCATTGGCATTCCGAGATCTATCCGCAGAACGCCAGTTGCGAAACCCTGCACCGGGTGCTGCTGTTCCAGTTCTACCTGAACGACGTGGCCGAGGGGGGCGAAACCGAGTTCCTCTACCAGGACCGCAAGATCGAAGCGCGCAAGGGCCGCCTGATCATCGCGCCGGCGGGCTTCACCCATACGCATAAAGGCCACGTGCCGGTCAGCGGCGACAAGCTGATCGCGACCTCCTGGATCCTGTTCCGGCGCGCCGAGGAGTTGTTCGGACAGGGCCGCTGACAAGACGGCGCCTGCTGCCGTTCGGCCGATAGCCGGATGGACATGCTTTCGCCCGCCCCGATAACAAAAAATTTGTTGAGTAGTGAGATTGTCTTCACTACAATACGACGCATCCCACGGCTCTTGTCTATACAAGCGCCCCGCATCCTGCCCGCCTGGCGAATGACGCCGGCCGGACTTCTGCCCGGAACGTCCACAAGACCGTTCCGGACCTTCCAGGGCGCGACTTTGCCGGACCCCGGGTCCTGCGGCACTCCCTGTCGTCACCACGCGCTCCATTTGTTTCGCCTGCTTCGGGCAGGACCGGCCATACCCGCCGCATCCGTATAGCCGCCGCCTCGCTCCTTGCATCATCGCTCACCGCCGGTCCGGTGCCCCGCGCCGTGGCCAGCACCCGATGTCCTGCACGCAGCCCGCGTGCATGTTTGTCGCAGCACCTCCGCGCCCGTCCGGACAGGCGGGTTTCGCTTCAACATTTGAGGAGTCAGCATCCATGCAACACCCACATCGGCAGCACCTGACCTATCGACACGCGCTCGGCGCCCTGGCACTCGGCGTGAGTCTCGCCTTCGGCAGCGCGCAGGCCGGCCCGCAAGCGGCCGACCACACGGCGGCGCAGCAGGCCAGCGCCAGCAACGGCGCCGCCCTGGCCGCCGCGCAGCGCGACCTGAGCACCTTCATCAACCAGCTGCTGCAGCAGCGCGCCGGCAGCCCGCTGGCCGACTTCCCGCTCGACGTCAAGGATGTCAGCGAACTGAAGGACGCCCGCATCGGCTACGGCTTCCCGGTCTACACGATCGATCCGGACAAGATCCTGGGCGCGAAGGGCAAGATGAAGGACATGGCGCGCCATGCGAACCAGTGGCGTTTCGTCGTCATGGCAGGCGAGCGTCCGGTCGGCATGGCCACCGTCGAGCGCCAGAACGGCCGCTTCGAAACCGTCGCCTATGGCGCCGCCGTGCTGTCGAAGGACCTCGACAGGCTCGTTGCCCAGCACGGCAATGCGGACCGCTCGAACCTGCGCCTGGTGCGCATCTACCAGGCGCGCTCGGACCTGCTGGAAGTGAGCGGCGTCGGCGGCAGCGCCCGTTTCGCCCCGCTGCTGTCGGCGCGCACCTCGCTGTCGATGGCGAAGGGGACGGTGAATGACGCCAAAGCGGTCGCGCCCCTGCTCGACGATGCCGAGATCCTGCCGGCGCTGCGCGTGGCGGTGAAGGGCAACCTGGACCAGCACCGCTAAGACGATCCCCACAACTACAACATGCAGCTTACGGAGACCCCTATGAAGAAGAATGTCACTCAACTCGTGCTCGGCCTGGCGCTTGCCGCCGCCCTGCCCGCCGCGTTCGCGCAAGCGCGCGCGCTGAACGTTCCGCTGACGACCCAGGAACACAGCCAGTGGTGCTGGTCCGCCACCAGCAAGGCCATCCTCGCCGTCTACCAGCGCACGCCCAGCCAGTGCCAGATCGTGAACTGGGCCTTTGGCCTGAACTACGCCTGCGGGAATGGCACCTTCAACTGGAACAGCTACGCCAACCAGCCCAACAGCATGTATGGCACGGCGGGCAGCGTCCAGAACATCCTCAATGCCTGGGGCGTGCCGAATACGGCCTACAACTCGGCTTCGTCGTGGAGCAGCGTGGTGTGGGACATCAACGCGAATCGCCCCTTCGTGATCCGCTATGGCTGGACCAACGGCGGTGGACACATCATGGCCGGCCGCGGCTACCAGAGCTACAACGGCGTGAACTACATCTACATGATGGATCCATGGCCGGGCGAGGGGCTGACCTACCGTACCTACAATTCGGCGGTGGCGGCATCGGATCACCGCTGGACGCATACGCAGCGCATGAACGTCAGCGCGTTTTGATTGGTTGTCTCGGAGCCTTGCGTTCATGCGTGTCGTGGACGGTGGGCTCGGGGCGCCCACCCTACGGAGTCTGACCTACCGCATCGACAATTCGGCGGTGTCGGCGTACGTCCATTGGTGGACGCATACGCAGCGGATGAACGTCAGTCAGCAGGGTGGGCGCCCTGTGCCCACGCGGTAGGCACGATAATGGACGCCGCAGTCCCGCGTGGGCTCGGGCGCTCACCCCACGGGTCTGGAGAGCCCACGCTACGCCCCAGGCAACATACCCGTAGGGTGGACGGCTCTACCGGGACGGCCGTGTTCATGCGACGCCGATGCCGTCCACGCGTTCAAGCAGCGGCCGATACGCCGCGACGATGCGTATACAGGTTGAACGCGTGGACGGCAGCAAGGCCGCGGGTGTACCAGCCGTCGGGTATAGCCGTCCACCCTACGGTCGACGAAGCGGGAAAAAAAAGCGGCGCCTCGGCGCCGCTTCTTCGTTTCATCCAATTGAATCAGGTGTTGTTCACCACCAGCCGCGGCTCGCCCGCCGCGCCGAAGCGGGTGCGGATCGAGGCGGCGATGCCTTTCGCGTCCAGGCCGACGGAGGCCAGCAGCGCGGCCGGGTCGCCCTGGTCGATGAATTTATCGGGCAGGCCGAGGATCAGCAGGGGCTTGACGATGCCGGCGGCGGCCATCGCTTCGGCCACGGCGCTGCCGGCGCCGCCCATGGTCGCGCCCTCTTCCACCGTCACCAGGTAGTCGTGGCTGGCGGCCAGCTGCTCCACCAGCGCGGCGTCGAGCGGCTTCACGAAACGCATGTTGGCGACCGTCGCGTTCAGGTCAGCTGCCGCGCCCATGCTCGGCGCCACCATCGAACCGAAGGCGAGGATGGCGATCTTCTCGCCCTGGCGCTTGATGTCGCCCTTGCCGATGGCGATCGAGGTCAGCTCCTCCTGCAACGGCGCACCGATACCGGCGCCGCGCGGGTAGCGCACCGCGGCCGGGCCCGGATAGTGGTAAGCCGTCGTCAGCATCTGGCGGCATTCGTTTTCATCCGACGGCGCCATGACCACCATGTTCGGGATGCAGCGCAGGTAAGGCAGGTCGTAGTTGCCCGCGTGGGTGGCGCCGTCGGCGCCGACCAGGCCCGCGCGGTCCAATGCGAAGGTCACGTCCAGGTTCTGCAGCGCCACGTCGTGGATCAGCTGGTCGTAGGCGCGCTGCAGGAAAGTCGAATAGATCGCCACCACGGGCTTCAGGCCTTCGGTCGCCAGGCCCGCGCCGAAGGTCACCGAGTGCTGCTCGGCGATGCCGACGTCGAAATAGCGCTCCGGGTACTGCTGGTGGAAGCGCACCATGCCCGAGCCCTCGCGCATCGCCGGCGTGATGCCGACCAGGCGCGAATCGACGGCTGCCATGTCGCACAGCCAGTTGCCGAAGACTTCGGTATAGGTCATCTTGGCGGGCGCCGTGGCCGGCTTGATGCCCTCGGTCGGATTGAATTTACCCGTGCCGTGGTACAGGATCGGCTCGGCCTCGGCCAGCTTGTAGCCCTGGCCCTTCTTCGTCACAACGTGGAGGAACTGCGGCCCCTTGAGCTTCTTGATGTTTTCCAGCGTCGGGATCAGCGAGTCGAGGTCGTGGCCGTCGATCGGGCCGATGTAGTTGAAGCCGAATTCCTCGAACATCGTGGCTGGCACCACCATGCCCTTGGCGTGTTCCTCCAGCTTGCGCGCGAGGCCCAGCACGGGGCCCGGCAGCACGGTCTTGCCCACGCTCTTGGCGGCGGCGTAGAACTGGCCGGACATCAGGCGCGCCAGGTAGCGGTTCAGCGCGCCGACCGGCGGCGAGATCGACATGTCGTTGTCGTTCAGGACCACCAGCAGGTTGCAGTCTTCCTCGACGCCGGCATTGTTCAGGGCCTCGAAAGCCATGCCCGCGGTCATCGAGCCGTCGCCGATGACGGCAATCGCGTGGCGGTGTTCGCCCTTGATCTTCGCGGCCGCAGCCATGCCCAGCGCTGCCGAAATCGACGTCGACGAGTGCGCGGTGCCGAAGGTGTCGTATTCGCTTTCGTCGCGCTTCGGGAAGCCCGACAGGCCATTGAGCTGGCGCAGCGTGTCCATGCGGCCGCGGCGGCCGGTGAGGATCTTGTGCGAATAGGTCTGGTGGCCGACGTCCCAGACGATGCGGTCGTGCGGCGTCTCGAAGACATAATGCAGCGCGATGGTCAGTTCGACCGTGCCCAGGTTCGAGGACAGGTGGCCCCCCGTCTTCGCGACCGACTCGAGCAGGAACTGGCGCAGCTCGTTCGCCAGGGGCGTGAGCTGGGTGCGCGGCAGTTGGCGCAGGTCCGAGGGGTCGTTGATGGTTTCTAACAGGTTCATTTATGCCTTCCGCTGCACGATCAGATCCGCGAGTTCGCGCAGCCGCAGTGCTGGTTCTCCAAATGGCGCCAGCGCATCGATCGCCTCGCGCCGCAATTGCTCCGCCAATGCCTTCGACTGGTCCAGGCCCAGGATCGAGACATAGGTCGGCTTGTTGTCGGCCGCATCCTTGCCCGCCGTCTTGCCGAGCGTGGCCGAATCGGCCGTCGCGTCGAGCACGTCGTCGACGACCTGGAAGGCCAGCCCGACCGCTTTCGAGTAGGCACCCAGGGCTTCGAGCTCCGTCTGGTTCAGGTCCTTGCCGCACAGCGCGCCCAGCAGCACCGAGGCGCGCAGCAGCGCACCGGTTTTCAGCTGGTGCATGCGTTCGAGCTGGTCCTGGTCGAGCGCAAGGCCGACACTGTCGAGATCGATGGCCTGGCCGCCGCACATGCCGCTTGACCCCGCCGCTTCGGCCAGCAGGCGCAGCATGGCGACCAGCCGTGCCGGGGGCAGCGTATCGGCGCCTGCCAGTACGCCGAAGGCCTGGGCCTGCAGGGCATCGCCGACCAGCAGCGCCGTCGCTTCGTCATAGGCCACATGCACCGTGGGTTTGCCGCGGCGCAGGTCGTCGTCGTCCATGCAGGGCATGTCGTCGTGCACCAGCGAATAGGCGTGGATCATTTCCGGGCGCAGGCGGCGCGCGCCAGTGCCGCCGGGTCGGCGCCGAACAGGGCGCCGCTGGCGTACACCAGCAAGGGACGCACGCGCTTGCCGCCACCGAGCACCGTGTAGCGCATGGCTTCGTGCAGCTTGGTCGGCACGCTCGTGGCCGCGGGCAGGAAGCGCGACAGCGCCTCCTCGACCTCGGCCTGGACGCCGCCCATCCAGCTGGAAAAGGACAGCGCGCTCATTGACTACCCTCGCCGACGCCGTCGGCACTGAAGGGTTTCAACATGTCGCCTTCGAGGACTTTCACCTGCGACTCGACCTTGTCGAGCTGCCCCGCGCAATACTTCACCAGCTCGGAGCCGCGCGCATAGGCGGCTACCGAGGCTTCCAGCGGCAGCTGGCCGCCTTCCATCTGGGTGACGAGCTGGGCCAGCTCGGCCATTGCTTCCTCGAACGAGGCCGGAGCCGTCGTCGCTCCCGCGTTTGCATTGATTGCCATAGTGTCTTCTTGTTGGGCCAGCGATCCCGTCATGCGCATCGGGTGCGCCGCGCGGGACTTGAATCGCGTATTTTAAAACAATACACACCCTTGGGGTGGTCTTGCGCGATTGCCGAGCTCAGTCTAGAAGGGTTCGTCGGAAGCGCCAGCCCCCGCAACTTCATGAAAACCATGCCCTTCTGGCACTTTCTGCGCCATTCCGCCCCGCAGTCCCGCGACGGCCCGCACCCCTGAACGCCAACCGGCGCGAGCAGCACGCGATCGCCATGCCCCCTTCACCGCGCCAATTCGGCGGACGGGACAACAATCCAACGCGCAACAGCTTATCCATCCCGGTTGAGCTCGTAACACGCTATAATCTCCGGTTCTGTCCGAATTACCGTATTTCCTCAGCGAAAAATACTGGTCTTTGGATTCTTTCTTCTCTTTGGCACGCTGCTTCTATAAGGGGGGTTGGGATGTCCGATCTGGCTACCCACGCCAAGCTGGCGCGCTCGTGCGCGCAGCTTCCGGTAAATGTTTATTTTGACGACGCACTGTTGCAGCGGGAAATCCAGCAACTGTTCCAGAAGGGCCCGCGCTACGTCGGTCACGAACTGATGGTGCCGGAAACGGGCGACTTCGCGACCCTGCCTTCCGAAAACGAAGGCCGCATGCTCGTGCGCAATGCCAACGGCATCGAGGTGCTGTCCAACGTCTGCCGCCATCGCCAGGCGCTGATGTTCAATGGCCGCGGCAACGCGAAGAACATCGTCTGCCCGCTGCACCGCTGGACTTACGACCTCAAGGGAGAGCTGATCGGCGCGCCGCACTTCGCGGAAACGCCCTGCCTCAACCTGGCGAAATCGCCGCTGCAAAGCTGGAACGGCCTGCTGTTCGAGCAGAACGGCTACGACGTCATGCAGCAGCTGAAGGCGATGTCGGTCTCGAAGGACCTCGACTTCTCCGGCTACCTGTTCGACCACGTCGAGATCCACGAGGTCGACTACAACTGGAAGACCTTCATCGAGGTCTATCTCGAGGATTACCACGTCGAGCCCTTCCATCCGGGCCTGGGCAACTTCGTCTCCTGCGAAGACCTGAAATGGGAATTCGGCCGCGACTTCAGCGTGCAGACCGTGGGCGTGAACCGCGGCCTGCAGAAGGCCGGCTCGCCGACGTATAAAAAGTGGCAGGAGCAGGTACTGAAGTTCAATGGCGGCAAGGAACCGAAGCAAGGCGCCATCTGGCTGACCCTGTACCCGAACATCATGGTCGAGTGGTATCCGAACGTGCTGGTCGTGTCCACCCTGTGGCCGCTGGGTCCGCAAAAGACGCGCAACGTGGTCGAGTTCTACTACCCCGAAGAGATCGCGCTGTTCGAGCGCGAACTGGTCGAGGCCGAACGCGCCGCCTACATGGAGACCTGCGTCGAGGACGACGAGATCGCCCAGCGCATGGACGCCGGCCGCAAGATCCTGGTCGAGCGCGGCGTCAACGAAGTGGGACCCTACCAGTCGCCGATGGAAGACGGCATGCAGCACTTCCACGAGTGGTACCGTAGCAAGATCGCGCTGTAAGCCGTGTGGATGCTCTTCGCCAGCTTCGCCTTTGCCCTGATGGGCACCTGCGTGAAGCTGGCGTCGACCCGGTACTCGATCGCCGAGATCGTGCTGGTGCGCGGCCTCGTCGGGGTCGCGCTGCTCTTTTTCCTGGCCCGTATCAAGGGCCGATCCCTCGCCACCCCTGAACCGCTGGCCCACCTGTGGCGCGGCCTGCTGGGCGTGGCCTCGCTCTGGCTCTGGTTCGCGGCGATCGCCCGCCTGCCGCTGGCGACGGCCGTCACCCTGAACTACCTGTCGCCGATCTGGACCGCCGTGGCCCTGATCGTTGCCGCCCTCTGGCGCGGCGAGCGGCGCTTCCCGTGGGCGCTGCTGGCTGCCATCCTGGCCAGCTTTGGCGGCGTGGTGCTGGTGCTCCGTCCCGCCTTCGCCGCCAACCAGTGGCTGGGCGGACTGATGGCGCTCGCTTCCGGCGCGCTGGCGGCGCTGGCCTACCTGATGGTGCGGCGCCTGAGCCGCAAGGGCGAGCCCGAATACCGGGTCGTGTTCTATTTTTCGCTGCTCAATGTCGTCGCCGGCCTGGCGGGCACGCTCGCCTTTCCCTCCTCCGGCTCGCATGCGCCCGACTGGCGGGGCGCGCTGCTGCTGCTTGGTGGGCCTGACCGGTACCGCCGGCCAGCTGGCCCTGACCCGCGCCTACCGCCTGGGCCGCACCCCGGTGGTGGCCAACCTGCAGTACAGCGGCATCGTCTTTTCCAGCCTGCTGGGCGGCTGGATCTGGGGCGACGCTTTCCACTGGACGGTCTGGGCCGGCATCGCCGTCATCCTCGCCTCCTGCATTGCGGCCAGCGTGATCGGGCGCCGCACTGTGGCGCCAGGCGCGCCGGCGCAAGCTGCTGTATCGTCTACCCTGGTTTCATCATCGTAGGAAAGTAATGCCCTCACTGTGGATGTTGTTCGCCAGCTTCGCCTTTGCCGCCATGGGCGCAGGCGTGAAGCTCGCTTCCGAGTTCTATACCACCTCCGAACTCCTGTTCTACCGCGGCATCATCGGCTCGCTCGTGCTGCTGGCCATCGTGCGCCACCAGGGCGGGAGCTTCCGCACCCCCTTCCCGAAAGCCCACCTCTGGCGCAGCCTGGTCGGCGTGACTTCGCTCTGGCTGTGGTTCTTCGCGATCGGCAAACTGCCGCTGGCCACGGCCATGACGCTGAACTACATGGCGCCGATCTGGATCGCGGCCGGGATGTTCCTGGCCGGCTGGTGGTCGCGCGCGGCAACCGGCGCCAATACTGTCGAGTGGCCGCTCGTCGTGGCGGTCGGCGCCAGCTTCGTTGGGGTGATCCTGGTGCTGCAGCCGGCCATCGAAACCCAGCAGTGGCTGGGCGGCCTGGCCGGTGTGTGCTCGTCGGTGATCTCGGCGATGGCCTACATGCAGGTGCGCAAACTGGGGCAGATGGGCGAACCCGAATACCGCGTCGTGTTCTATTTTTCGCTGACGACGGCCATTGCCGGCCTGGTAGGCGTAGTGAGCGGCGACGGCAAACCGGTCGGCCTTCCCTTCCACGAGCACACCCAGGGCGGCGCCCTGCTGCTGCTCGGGATCGGCGTGGCCGCGCTGATGGCGCAGATGGCGATGACGCGCGCCTACCGTGTCGGCAAGGTGCTGGTGGTGGCGAACCTGCAGTACACCGGCGTCGTGTTTTCCAGCCTGTGGGGCCTGGCCCTGTGGGGCGACCGCTTCGACTGGCACGTCTGGCTGGGCATCACCGTGATCCTTGCCTCGGGCATCGCCGCCACGTTCTACAATACGCGCAGGACGGCGCGCGGCGCCGTCCTGGAAAAGACCGATCCGATCGCAAGCGAACTGTGAGGCCACATGTACACCACTCTGATCTCCGCTTCAGACCTGGCACAGCACATCGACGACCCGGACTGGGTCCTGGTGGACTGCCGCCATGACCTCGTCAACCTGACCGCCGGCCGCGCCGCCTATGCCGCCGGCCACCTGCCCCATGCCCTGTTCGCCGACATGGAGACGGAACTGGCCGGCCCCAAGCGCGGCGAGGACGGCGTCTTCCGCGGACGCCACCCGCTGCCTGACAAGGACGCTTTCGTGTCGACGCTGCGCCGCTGGGGCGTGGGCGACACGACGCAGGTCGTCGCCTACGACGCCCACGGCGGCATGTACGCGGCGCGCCTGTGGTGGCTGCTGCGCTGGATCGGCCACGAGGCCTCGGCCGTGCTCGATGGCGGCGGCCTGCCGGCCTGGCAGGCGCTGGGACACCCGCTGTCGAACGATCCGCCCGAACCGCGCGCCGCCGGCGGCATCGCGGCGCGCGCGCCCTTCGTACCGACGGTGACGGTGGCCGAGGTGCTGGAGAACATCGAGAGCGCGAAACGCACCGTGATCGACGCCCGCGCGGCCGACCGTTTTCGCGGCGAGAACGAGACCATCGATCCGGTCGGCGGGCATATCCCGGGCGCGCGTAACCGCTTCTTCAAGGACAACCTGCAGGGCGACGGCCGTTTCAAGGCACCAGAGCAGCTGCGCGAGGAGTTCGGTGCCGTGATCAGCGACCCGAAGGACGCGATCATGCAGTGCGGGTCGGGGGTGACGGCTTGCCACAATCTGCTGGCGCTGGAAGTGGCGGGGATGCCGGGAGCGGCCCTGTATCCGGGGTCGTGGAGCGAGTGGTGCAGCGATCCGGGGCGGCCGGTAGCGACCGGGGATCGATGATTTTCATCGGTTTCGACTGATCGAATGCCGTACCGCGTGGGCTCGAGAGCCCACCCTACGGGCGGTGGTATGCGCACCTCACGTATGGAGTTCGGCGATAGGCAGGGTGGGCTCTTGAGCCCACGCGGTCGTACGGTCGCATGCCGCACTGCCACGCGGAGCCATACCAACGGCAATGCCTTGGCATGTGGACGTCACCCGGTGCGCCGGAACAATCCAGGGTAATCAAGCACAAACCCGTCCCCGTCGACCGTCAGGTCGGCCTGGAAACCCGTTCCGACGCTCTCGAAGCGCACCCGCGCGTCGTCCAGGCGGGTGTAGGCCTGGCGGGCCTTTTCCACCCGCAGCTCCGGTATCCAGACCCAGGCGACGTCGATCGGCTGCCGTTCGGTCAGCGCGGCGCCGAGGCGGCGGATCGGCAAGGTATTGGTAAAGCAGCTGGCGGTCAGGTCGATGTCGATGCAACCGTCCAGCGCCGCCGTGGTCGCGCCATCCTGGCCGCGCCAGTGGCCGGCACCGTCGGCAAACAGCGCCAGGCGCGCGCCGCCGGCGACCTCGATGACGGCATGGCGCACCCGCCATTCGCCATCGCATTCGATGGCATAGCGTGCGCCAAAATTGGCGCCGCCCTCGCTGCCGATCACCACGCCCTGGGCGGTGATCGTGTCGCCATCGCGGCGCACGACGAGGTGCTCCAGTCCAGTACCCGATTCGGGCATCCAGCGATAGCTGTGCATGGCACGCTCCTCTCGTCGGCACGACCGGAGCAGCGTGGAACGACAGCCCTTAGTGCCCGGTCAGGAACAGCACGATGATAACGCCAAGTCCGATCAGCAGCACCTGCGGAATCGACTCCTTCACCGTCGCCCTCCTCTGCATCTGCGGCATCAGGTCGCTCACGGCGATGTAGATGAAGCCCGACGAGGCGAATACCAGCACGTAGGGAATCAGGCCGCTGGCGCGGTCGAGGGTGTAGTAGCCGAGCAGGCCGCCGGCCACCGCCAGCAGGCTGCACAGCAGGTTGAAGACATACGCCCGCATGCGCGAGAAGCCGGCATTGAGCAGCACGATGAAGTCGCCGATCTCGGTCGGGATTTCGTGGGCGACGATGGCCAGCGCGGTGACGATGCCCAGTTCCGGGTTGGCGAGGAAGGCCGCTGCGATCAGGATGCCGTCCGTGAAGTTGTGCATGCCGTCGCCGATCAGGATCATCCAGCCCGACTTGCCCGCTTCCCGCGCATCGTGGCCGTGGGCGTGGTGGTGGCCATCGCCCTCGTGGTGGTGCGAATGGCGCAGCAGCGCCAGCTTCTCCAGCATGAAGAAGACCAGCAGCCCGGCCAGCAGCGTCGCGAACAGCTTGTGCGGGCTGGCGCCGGACTCGAAGGCCTCGGGCAAGGCATGCAGCAGGGAGGTCGACAGCATGATCCCGACGGACAGGCTCACCAGCCGCTCCACCATTTTGGAGAGCAGCGTGAAACTGAAGACAGCCGCGGCCGAGATGCTGACGACGCCGGCGATCAGGGTCGCCAGCAGGATGGAAATGAGAATCGGGTCGATTTGGAAACCTCTAACTTTGCAAACCCCGGCAAACCTGCTGCGCGTCGGTTTTCCGGGGATCGCCGGATCGTGCGTCGTGTGGCAAACCGGGCATTGTACCGCTCCAGGCCGCTACGCGGGCTCGATTACACGACGCCGTGCCCCTTGAACCAGTCCAGCGCACGCCGCCAGCCATCCTTCGCGTCTGCCTCGACGAAGCTCGGACGGTAGTCGGCATGGAACGCGTGTCCGGCATCCGGGTAGACCACGAACTCGGACTTGCTGTTGCCCTTGGCCAGTGCCGCCTTCATGCGCTCGACCGATTCCAGTGGAATGCCGGTGTCCCTGGCGCCGTACAGGCCCAGCACCGGCACCTTCAGGTTCTGCGCGATGTCGATCGGGTGTTTCGGCGAGTTGGCCGTGGCCTCGCCTACCAGGCGGCCGTACCAGGCCACGCCCGCCTTGACCTTCGGGTTATGGCTTGCATACAGCCAGGTGATGCGTCCGCCCCAGCAAAAGCCGGTGATGCCGAGCTTCTCGGTATTGCCGCCGCGCTGCCTTGCCCAGGTAACGACGGTGTCGAGGTCCGACATCACCTGCGCGTCCGGCGTCTGCGACACGATGTTCTTCATCAGGTCGGCGATGTTCGGCACCTTGCCGGCGTCCCCCGCGCGCACGAACAGGTCGGGTGCGACGGCCATGTAGCCCTGCCTGGCGAAGCGGCGCGCAACGTCCTTGATGTGCTCGTGCACGCCGAAGATCTCGGAAATGACGAGGATGACCGGCGGGTTCTCCTTGCCCTCGGGCTGGGCGCGGTAGACGGGGACGTCCTGGCCGTTGATGACGATGATGTGGTCCGCGGCGGACAGGCCGGCGGTATCGGTCTTGACCAGGGTTTGCGCTTCCACCGGCAGCACCGCGGCGGCAAAACCGGTGCCGACGGCGGCTTTCAGGAACACGCGGCGGTCGACGCCGTCTTCGAAACTGCTGGCGGCGAGCAGGCTGTCGCCATCCTGTACGAGATCCTTCATTGCATCCCTCCAGTCCAAGGTTGTAAGGCTGACTATCTTAACAGCGAGGCAGCGATCGTGCGTCCGCAAGGCTGGCCTGGCCCGGCAGCAGATTTGCCTCGGCGCTCTGCAAGTTGCACTGTCGACATTCTTTACAACTGGCAGTTGTCATAAACAGTTGACAAACAAGACAGCCCGGCAATCCAGGGTGTACGGACAGGTGGCGCGGGAATTGCTAGAACGATTCCTGTCCACAACGGGAGTCCATACCATGAACATCAAATCCTTGCTGGCCGCTGCCAGCCTCAGCCTTTTCTGCGCAAGCAGCCACGCCGGCGTCATCTACGAATGGCAGCCGACCAACGAAGAAACGCCGCGCGGCATCACGCTGCAGCTCGAATTCGACGAAGCCACGGTCAATAGCGGCGCCTTCAGCTTCAACCTGGCCGACTACCTTGGCGCGCACAAGCGCCCGCGGCAGGGCCTGCTCAGCCTGACGTACAGCTTCGATGCCGAGAACGGCGACGGCCTGATGTCCTACTCGTCCAGGACCGGCTTCGACAGCGGGTACGGACCCGACGCGCTGCTGGAACTGGACCTGCGCTTCGGAAGCGATGGCCTGCTGTCCGGCTACATCTACGCGAACGACACCGAACACCATGTCGGCCTCGATTCGAGCGGCAGCCTGTTCACGGTCTTCACCGCCAACAGCGACGCCGGCATGGGCGGCGCCGGCTGCGGCTGGACCACCGACGTCGAGTGCGGCGGCGCCTCGGGCTACCTGCGCCAGACCGGGATCACGCCCACGGTCCCGGCAGGCGAAGTCCCGGAACCGGCCTCGCTGGCCCTGCTCGGCCTGGGCGTGCTGGCCGCCGCTGCCACGCGGCGCCGCAAGCAACGCTGAGCCACCGCTCGACCGCTGGGAACGCAAACGACAGCGCCCCGGCTGCCTGCAATGGCAGCCGGGGCGCTGTTTTATTACCGACCTGATTTACGGGGTCAGCGTGAAGTTGACGCCAGTCGCGTTGGCGGTAGCGATGCTGACGGCGTCGACCGACTTGGCCGTGTAGCCGGTCGCCGATGCGTCCACGCGGTAGGTACCGGCGGTGACGTTCGCAGCCGGTTCGAAAGCCAGCGGCAGCGTGGCGCTGTAGGCCGCGTACCGGGGAGCGGCGACCGGCAGGTTGGCGATGGTGTAGGCACCGGTCGCCAGGTCCGCGCCCGGTACTTGATGGTCACCGGGGTACCGGTGCCGAAGCTCTGCTTGGCCGCCACATACGCGGCTTCAGTGCTGCTCGGCGGCGTCATGGTGACGGTGCCGCCGATGCTGCCCATGGTGCTGGTCGCCAGCGTGATGGGCGCGGCCGCGGTGCTCAGGTTGGTCTTGCCGGTGGTCGAGGCAACCGGCACGGCGCCCACCACGGCTGCGGCGCTGTTGTCGGCGGTGATGACGACATCGTAGTTGCCCGGCGCCAGGCGCGAGAGCAGGAATTCGCCCGTGGTCGCGTTCGGCGTGGTCGCGCTGACGATGCTGCCGTTCTGCTGGGCCGATACCGTCACGTTTTGCGCCAGCAGCGCCGGGCTGACAAAGCCGCCGATGCCGTTGACCAGGGCCGGCAGCATCTTGATGACCGGCTTGAGTGCGTAGGTGCCCTTGCCGCCACGGGTAACGACCGATTTGCAGGCGTCGAAGTCGATCACGACGTCCGCGGTCTGGCCGGCTTCCACGTTGAAGGCGCCCACCAGTTTGATGCCGCTTTGCAGCGCACTCGGGGTCTCGAGCGGCTTTTCGCCGGTGCCGCCGGTCGGCACGACCGTGTTGGCATTCGCCGCCGTATCGAGCACCAGGCGCAGCTGGTTGTATTGGCCGGCCTCGAGGGTGGTCTGGCCCAGGTTCTCGAGCACGCCGTTGGTCAGGTTCAGCAGGTTGATCTTCTTCGGCGTCGCCAGGGCGATCTCGGTCCAGCCGGCATCAAGTTCGCCGGCGGTGGCGCTCTTGTTGACGCGTACCTTGCTGACGCTGACATTGACTGCGTCGAAGCCGCAAGCCGGGGCGTCGGTCAGGCCGACCTTGAGCGTGCCCATGGTCGACACCGGAGTTGGCGTCGTGCTACCGCTGTCGCCACCGCCGCCGCAGGCGCTCAGGGTTGCCGCAGCGATCGCGCCGAGGAGGAGAGTAGAACGGAGTGGGGTAATACGCACGGGATACCTTTCAAAATGTTTCGCCTGTCACGGCGTCGAAAAGATCCTAACATTCCGCATGGCAACTTATAAGTTAAGCAGCGTACATTGAAACGTTTCATTACAACTGAAACGGTTTACTGTTGCCTTTGCGCAACTTCACGAATGACTGCCCAGCAGGAGTACGAATATGCGGGGCGCATCGATTTCGGCCGAACAGATCGTGTGCATGGTTTTTTTACAAACGACCGTCCTTTTTTCAGTCCCGATGCGCTATATTTTCGAGCCGCAACCGCTGTGTCAGGCACGCTCGCCCGCCTGACGTCTCCGGTGCCCGAAGGTTCCAGCAAGATCCTCGCGAGCCTGTCGCTAACGAGTTCTTAACCGACCCGCCTAGGGTGCGTGACCGCCCCACCGGACCATTCCGGCGGACGCGATGACGATCAGATTGGACGAATGAACGGACATGAGCAATCGCACCACGTCCGCAGCCTGGGTCAAAGGCATCTGCGGATTGTTCGAGCACGAAGGACTCGATGTGCAGGACTTGTTCGGCGAGGCCGGGATGTGCCTGGCGGACCTGGACAATCCCGACATGCGCTGCCCAACCGAAAAGGTGAGCCGTTTGTGGAACCTGGCGGTGCAGCGTTCCCGCAATTGCATGATCGCCTTGTCCAGGCCCCCGTCCTCTTCGCTCGCCAACTTCGATGTCATTGGCTATGCCATGATGTCCTGCCCCAACCTGCTGGCCAGCCTCGAATGCCTGGTGCGTTACCTGCGCGTCGTCAGCGAAGCGGCGACGCTGGTGCTGCGCGAGGAAGGAGACGCGGTGTCGATCGAGATGACACTGTGCGGCGGCGGCGACAGCGTGCCGCGGCAGCGCTACGAATTCGATACGCTGACCTTGCTGTCTTTCCTGCGCTGGATTTCGCAACGGGATATCCTGCCCCGCTTTGTCGAGTTCGACTACCCGCCACCGGCGCACCCGCGGCGTTACGAGGAAGCCTTCCAGAGCCCCGTGCGCTTCGATGCCGCCGCCAACCGGCTGGTCTTGTCCGCCGCCGACCTGCGCCTGCCGCTGCCGACGCATAACCCGGCACTGGAAAAGTTCCATGCCCAGTTCGCCGGCCAGCGCCTGATTCGCCTGGACAACCGGCGCATCAGCCGCAAGGTGAGCGACCTGATCGCCGGCAAGCTGCTCGGCTGCGAACCCCGGCGCGAAGACATTGCCAGGCTGCTGTGCCTGGGCGACCGCACCTTGCGCCGCCGCCTGGAGGACGAGGGCACGTCCTTCAAGAAGATACTCGACGAGACCCGGCGCGAACTGGCCCGGCAATATTTTGCGCAGCGCCGCTATTCGGTCGGGGAAATCGCCTACATGCTGGGGTTCGCCGACCAGGGCACGCTGTTCCGTGCCTGCCGGCGCTGGTTCGACGTTTCGCCCAAGCAGTACCAGGCCCGCTACGAGGCCTGAGCCCGGAGGTCCGCCCTCAGCGCGGCGGAGGAGCCGGTGGACTCTGCATGCGCAAGAGCTCCTGCGCCCGCTCCGCCTTCTGCTGCTGCGTCAGGTTCGGATCGTCCTGCGCCGCCATCAGCGCGATCAGCCGGCGCGCCGTTGCCTCCTCCGCGCCGAACATGGCCTGGGCCGCGTCCGCTCCCAGGTAGGACACGCGCAGCGCATGCAGTTGGTCGAGCAGCTTGAGCCCGGCCTGCTCGGTTTCCGGCGCGTTATCGGGCGGGATGGTATGGGCGAGTGCTTTGCTGTATTGCTCGAACTGGCCCAGCAGTACTTTCAGCTCGCCGGCGGCCTGCGGGGGCAAGCCTTGCACGATGCGCTCCAGGTTCGCCTGCCTCCTCTTCGGATCCAGTTCGAGCAGGAATTTCTCGAGATTGGCATGGGTATCGGCGTCAAACACCAGCCTGCCCTGCCTGTCGGCGGCGAACCGGGGCGGCGACATCGTGCTCAGCGGCGACTCCATGGCTGGCTGGCCTCCGGGAAGATCGGGCCACGAGGCTGCCGGGGCCGGCAAGGCCTGGCCGTACATGGTGCCGTCGACCGGCACCTGGCCTTTGCCGGCCACGCTTGCCACGGCAGGCGCGGCCGGCTTGTCGGCGACAAAAGTCGCCAGCAGGAAGACCAGCCCCAGGCAAGCCGCCACGCCCAGCGCGGCAGCGACCCACTTCTTCGACTTCGTCATGTTCGCTCCAGTATGACAGCTTGCCTTGGGATTGACAGCGCCGCGTGCCGCCGGCTCAGAACGGCCCGGTCGAGCGGAAGGTCGTGAAGCGCGTATCGCCCTTCAGGAACTGGGCATAGCGCGTATCGCCGTCGAGGAAGCGCTTCATCCAAGCGACCTGGGTATAGCTTGCCGGCTGGCTGGCCGTTTTCGGGAAGTTGTGGTCGGCGCCCGTGATCACGCCCAGCAGCTTCTTCGTCGTGGCCGGGGTGGCGTTGTAGAACACGCTGGCGTGGCTGCCGGCCGGGGCGACGGTATCGGCGGTGCCGGCCAGGTAGGCCATCGGCACGGCCGAGCGGCTCACGTTGTTGGACTGGCTCCAGGGAGCAAACGCGACACCTCCCTTCAGGCCCGGCGTCATGCCCGCCGCCAGCATGGCGCCGCCGCCGCCCATCGACCAGCCCGCAACGCCTTGCCGGGTCGTGTCCATCTTGCCCGCGACCGGACCGGTCGCCAGCGCCGTGACGGTGCGCAGCGCGGCCAGCAGCTGGTTGGCGCGGCTGGACGGGAAATCGTACACGCTGGTGGTATTGATCGTCACGACGACGAAGCCATGGGTTGCCAGGCGCCGGCTGATGGCGGCGATCGAGGACTGGGTGGCGGTAAAGCCCGGGCAGACCGCAACGACCGCGTACTTGCCGGCGGTATTCGGCGAATACACGGTGCCCCCGCCGAAGCCGCTGCCGCTCACGGTCTGGGTGGAGACGGCATAGGGCCCGTCGGCCTGGATGCTCGCCAGGCTGGGGGCTGGACCGTTTTCGACGGCAAGTACCTGGTTTGATACGGCAAGGCCGGCACATGCCAGCAGCAAGGCGGCACAGCATGAACGCGTTTTGTTTAGTCGTTGCATTGAAGTCTCCTGGATTGGCTTGGAATGGATCGCCCGGCCGACCGGCCCCTGGATCCTGCTACGTAAAGAAACGGCCAGCTGCCAGGCGTGACGCGACTGCGTAGCGCTTTCGGCTGTGCCGCCTTTACGTAAAATATTGTCAATCAGGGAGAGGTGCGCGGTAGTGGCGCGCGTGGACAAATTAGTGGCCTTGGGCGTCCAATCGTCCTTGCCGCGGACGTCTTCGAACGCCCTCAGTCGCCGGCATCGACGCTGCCAATGCCCTGCACAGAATTGTTGATGTTGCGCGGCTTGCCGTAGTAGGTGAGCGTGCCCATGCCTTGCACGACGGTGTCGAGCCTGTCCTTCGCGTGGACCTTGACGTCGCCGATGCCCTGGAAGCGGACGTCGGCCTCGTTCGCGACCAGGGCCTTGGCATCGACCTCGCCCACGCCCTCGGCCCGCATCTTCAGCGACTTGACCTGGCCATTGATCACCAGGCGCCCGGCGCCGCGGTAGCTCAGGTCGAAACGCTCGCCGCGTATGTTGTTGAGCAGGGTTTCGCCCGCGCCTTCGGCCTTGAAGGCGCGCAGCGCCGGCACCGTGACGAGCACGCGCTGCTCGCCCTTGCCGGCGGAGAGGTTCTTGTCGCGCATGCCCAGGCGCAGCTCGCCATTCACGACTTCGCTGGTGAGACCACTGACGAAACGGTCGTTGCCGCGCACCAATATCGTCTGCGCCTTGCCGGCATCCACGGTGACGCTGATCGGCCCCTGCACGCTGATCGAGGTGAAGGGCGCGGCTGCACGCACCTGCTCGGCGGCGCAGGCGGCAGCGCAGGAAAGGGACAAGGCAAGGACGAGGGCAAGGCGGCGCATGATGAATTCCCGGTAGTGTTGGACAATGAAATCATTGTAGGCAGGCGCTTCATGGCGCCGCCGCCTTTTGCGACGAACTGCACGATTCGCCGGACCAGCGGAGGCGGCCTGCACCTTCAGCTCGCCGCCACCAGGTAGGCGGCAATCGCCTCGCCCACCTCCGTCGTGCTGGCATTGCCGCCCATGTCGGGCGTGCGCGGCCCGCCGGTCAGGCAGCGTTCCATCGCCCGCAGGATGGCGTCGTGCGCCTGCGTGTACCGTTCGTCGCCCTGCCCCAGGAACTCGAACATCATCGCGCCCGACCAGATCATGGCGATCGGGTTGGCGATGTTCCTGCCGTAGATGTCGGGCGCGGACCCGTGGACCGGTTCGAACAGCGAGGGGAAGCGGCGCTCGGGGTTCAGGTTGGCCGAAGGCGCGATGCCGATCGTGCCGGCGCAGGCCGGGCCCAGGTCGGACAGGATGTCGCCGAACAGGTTCGAGGCCACCACCACGTCGAAGCGCTCGGGAGACAGTACGAAGCGCGCGGCCAGGATGTCGACGTGGTACTTGTCCCATTCGACGTCGGGGTACTGCTCGCCCATGGCGGCCACGCGCTCGTCCCAGTAGGGCATCGAAATGGCGATGCCGTTCGACTTGGTCGCCGCGGTCAGGTGCCTTTTCGGACGGCGCCGCGCCAGCTCGAAGGCATACTTCAGGATGCGGTCGACGCCATGGCGGGTGAACACCGCTTCCTGCAGCACCAGCTCGCGCTCGGTGCCTTCGAACATGCGTCCGCCGACCGACGAGTATTCGCCCTCGGTGTTTTCGCGCACCACATAAAAGTCGATGTCGCCCGGCTGCTTGTTGGCCAGCGGGCATGGCACGCCGGGCATCAGGCGCACAGGGCGCAGGTTGACGTACTGGTCGAACTCGCGCCGGAATTTCAGCAGCGAGCCCCATAGCGAGATGTGGTCCGGCACCGTATCCGGCCAGCCGACGGCGCCGAAGAAGATCGCCTCGAAGCCGGATAGCTGCTCCTTCCAGTCGTCCGGCATCATCTTGCCGTGGCGCGCATAGTAGTCGCAATCGGCCCAGGCGAAGGTGGTCAATTCCAGCCCGATACCGAAGCGGGCCGCTGCCGCGCGCAATGCACGCAGGCCTTCGGGCATGACTTCCTTGCCGATGCCGTCGCCGGCGATCACGGCGATCTTGTGGGTTTTCATGGTTGCTCTTCCTGACACGCATGCAAAGAATCAGCATAAACGAATCCAGGAGCGCGCATCATCCGCTCCTGGATTGCGACGGCGGCCAGGCAGTGACAGCCGTTGAAGTTTCCTGCTTGACACATCGCCCCGATGATCTTAAAGTGATATCACTTTAATATACATAGGGAGTCCACCACCATGACCACGCATGTCAGGCAGGAAGTGCACGTTTCGTCCGTGAATGGCTATCTGGCCCTGGCCGGTGGCCTGCTCGCCATCGCAGCCGGATTCTCGCTCAATGTCCTGGTAGTAAAGCAGGCCCTCCCTTTCATGGCCTCCATTGCTGGTATCGTGCTGATTGCAGCCGGTATTTTTGCGTGCACGGGCCTGTACATGCTGCAGCCGAACGAAACGGCCGTGCTGACCCTGTTCGGCCGCTACATCGGCACCGACCGCAGCGAAGGCCTGCGCTGGGCGTTTCCCTTCTATCGCAAACACAAACTCACCGTACGGGCACGCAACCTGAACATGCCGATGCAGAAAGTGAACGACAAGCGTGGTAATCCGGTCGAAATCGCCGCCGCCGTCGTCTGGCGCGTGCGCGATACCGCCCAGGCCATGTTCGAGGTCGACGATTTCGAGCGTTATGTGGCTGTCCAGGCGGAAGCGGCCCTGCGTCACCTGGCGGCGCAATACGCTTACGACGAAGGCGAGGATTTGAAGGACGACGAAATGACCCTGCGCGGCGGTGCCGCCGAAGTGGCGCACGCCCTGATGAACGAATTGACGGCGCGCTTCGAAGCGGCCGGCGTGGAAACGGTCGACGCCAAGCTGACCCACCTGGCCTACGCACCGGAAATCGCCCAGGTCATGCTGCGCCGCCAGCAGGCGCAGGCCATCATCAGCGCCCGCGCCCGCATCGTCCACGGCGCCGTCGCGATGGTCGAAGACGCCTTGAAAAGGCTGGCCGAGCGCGACATCGTCGAGCTCGACGCCGAGCGCAAGGCGGCAATGGTCAGCAACCTGCTGGTCGTGCTGTGCTCCGACCAGAACGCACAGCCCATCATCAATACGGGCACGCTGTACAACTGACGCCCCCGAACCGAGAACCTGATGGCAAGTCCCGGCAAGAAGGCCTTCCCGCTGCGCATCGATCCCAACCTGTGGGAGCAACTGCAGCGCCTGGCCGCGAACGACCTGCGCAGCGTGAACGCGGAAATCGAGTTCCTGCTGCGCGAAGCCCTGGCACGGCGCGGCATCCGCATTGCGCCTACCCAGCCTGGGGAAGAGGGCGAAGCATGAAGGCGGCGCCGTGACGGTAAACTTTACAGTCGCGGCCTGTCCAAGCACGAAACCGGAAGCAAGTGCCTGATCTATAACAAATCTTTATTATTGGCATGATTCCTGCTTGAAATAGTGATTATAAAAATCACATTCCAGGGAAATCATGAAACAGATCATCACGACGGCGCTGGCTGCCATTGCTCTCTGCGCCGGCAGCGCGCAAGCGGGCGTCATTAACGACACCGGCGCCGGTGCCTTCTGGGGCGGCGACGCCCACGGCTACGGCGACGTCATCGGCAACAGCACCTTCGACATCCATGGCGCCACCATCGAGCGCAACGGCAACGAGCTGAAAATCGCCATCGCCACCAATTTCGCCGGCCACGCGGGCGTGGATACCTGGGCAGCCCAGGGCGGCATCGCTTACGGCGACCTGTTCCTGGCCGAAACCTGGAACCCCTACGGCGGCGACGCGAACCATGCAGGCAGCAATTCGGCGAATGGCACGCTGTGGTCCTATGGCTTCCACCTCGACAACCGTTTCAGCAACACCGGCGGCAGCTTCAAGCTCTACCAGCTGAACGGCGCGACGAACGCCGCCAACACCAAGGGTTCGGAAGCCTTCATGAGCTGCGGCCTGGGCGTGAGCTGCTACTACCGCAACGGCCAGGCGACGGCCGTGAACACGGCATCAAACACCGTGACGGACACGGGCCTGGTGGGCACCTGGACGGTCACGCCGAACGCGGCGCTGGAATTCACCATCATGCTCTCGTCGGTCGAGTTGGCGCGCTACTCGTCGTACGCGCTGCACTGGGGCGAAACCTGCCAGAACGACGTGATCGAGGGGCAGGTCGACATGCCGGTACCGGTACCGCTGCCGGGTGCGCTGCCCCTGATGGCGCTGGGGCTGGCCGCGCTGGGCATGGCCCGCCGCCGCCGCTGATTCCCCTCATCGTTTGATTCGCGCAGCCGGCGCCCGTCCCATAGACGGCGCCGGCTTTTCTTTGGGGCTTACTTCACGCGGTACACCGCGCACAGCTTGTTGCCGTCCGGGTCGCGCACATAGGCCAGGTGCATGGCGCCGAGGCTGCCCTCGCGCAGGCCCGGCGGATCTTCGATCGAGATGCCGCCATGGGCGACAGCCGTGTCGTGGAACTGCCTGACCTGCTCGGGCGACTGGCATTTGAAGCCGATGGTCGCGCCATTGGCGCAGGTGGCCGCTTCGCCGTTGATCGGCAGGGTGATGCCGAGGCTGTTGCCGTCATGGCGGTAGAACAGCCGGCTCTGGCCGGTCGGCGCCTGGTTGCGCATTCCCTCGCCCGCTCCAAGTACGCCCAGTACCGCATCGTAGAAGCGTTTCGAGCGTTCGATGTCGTTGGACCCGATCACGACGTGATTGAACATCCTGTCTCTCCTTTTCCCAAGTTGGCGGCAACTGCCGCATTGATGATGCTATCGTTTTAGTGCGCTTCTTCCCAGTTGCTGCCCACGCCGGTCTCGGCCACCAGCGGCACCTTCAGCCGGGCCACGCCCGCCATCAGTTCCGGCAGCTTGCCCTTGACCAGTTCCAGTTCGCCTTCCGGCACTTCCAGCACCAGTTCATCGTGCACCTGCATGACCATGCGCGTGGCCAGTTTTTCGCTCTCCAGCCAGTCCTGCACCGCGATCATCGCCAGCTTGATCAGGTCGGCCGCCGTGCCCTGCATCGGCGCGTTGATCGCCGCGCGTTCGGCACCGGCGCGGCGCGGGCCGTTCGGCGAATTGATCTCGGGCAGCCACAGGCGGCGGCCGAAGACGGTTTCGACATAGCCGCGCGCCTTGGCCTGCAGGCGCGTTTCGTCCATGTACTGCTTCACGCCCGAGAAGCGGGCGAAATAGCGGTCGATATAGCTGGCGGCAGCGGCGCGCTCGATCCCCAGGCGCGCCGCCAGGCCAAAGGCGCTCATGCCATAGATCAGGCCGAAGTTGATCGCCTTGGCATAGCTGCGCTGCTGGTTGTCGACTTCGTCGGGCGCGACGCCGAACACTTCGGCGGCGGTGGCGCGGTGGATGTCCTCGCCCTCGGCAAAGGCGCGCAGCATGGCTTCGTCGCCCGAGATATGGGCCATGATGCGCAGCTCGATCTGCGAGTAGTCGGCCGAGACGATCACCTTGCCCGGAGCGGCAATGAAGGCTTCGCGGATGCGCCGGCCTTCGCTTGTCCGCACCGGGATGTTCTGCAGGTTCGGGTCGTTCGAGGCCAGGCGGCCGGTAATGGCCACGGCCTGCGCATAATTGGTGTGCACGCGGCCGGTCGCCGGGTTGACCATCGTCGGCAACTTGTCGGTGTAGGTGGACTTCAGCTTCGACAGGCCGCGGTGTTCCAGCAGCACTTTCGGCAGGGGGAAGTCTTCGGCCAGCTTCTGCAGCACTTCCTCGTCGGTGGAAGGCGCGCCGGTGGCCGTCTTCTTGATCACCGGCAGGCCGAGCTTGCCGAAGAAGATCTCGCCGATCTGCTTCGGCGAACCGAGGTTGAAGGGGCCCCCGGCCAGTTCATAGGCCTGCGCTTCCAGTTCCACCAGGCGCGCGCCGATCTCGCGCGATTGGGCCTGCAATTTTTCGCTGTCGATCAGCACGCCGTTGCGCTCGATCGTTTGCAGCACGATCTGGGTCGGCAGCTCGATTTTTTCGTAGATATAGGTCAGGCCGGCATCTTCCAGAACGTGCGGCAGCATGGTCTGGTGCAGGCGCAGCGTGATGTCGGAATCCTCGGCCGCGTATTCGGTGGCGCGGTTCAGTTCCACCTGGTCGAAGCAGATCATGCTCGCGCCCTTGCCGCAGACGTCCACGAAGGGAATGGTCGTGTAGCCGAGGTGGCGCATCGCCATCGTGTCCATGTCGTGCGGCTTGTGCGACTCGAACACGTAGGACTGCAAGAGCGTGTCGTGGACGATGCCGCGCAGGGTCACGCCGTGGTTATTAAAGATGTGCATGTCGTACTTCAGGTTCTGGCCCAGCTTGGGTTTGCTCGGATTCTCCAGCCAGCCGCGCATGCGTTCCAGTACCTCTTCACGCGGCAATTGCTCCGGCACGCCGGCGTAGCGGTGCGCCACCGGGATGTAGGCGCCCTTGCCCGCCTCCACGGATAGGGAGATGCCGACCATCTGCGCCGTCATCGGGTCGAGCGAGGTCGTTTCGGTGTCGACCGAGGTGAGTTCGGCGGCCTCGGCCAGCGCCAGCCATTTGTCGAGCTGCTCCCAGGTGGTCACGAGCTCGTATTCTCCCTTGATGATCGGCATGCCGGGTAGCGTATCGTCCGAGCGCTGGGCGCCTTCCGGGGAATTCAGTACCGGTGTGCCGGGGGCCGGGTTGCCCAGCTCGCGCAACATGGTCTTGAAGCCATAGCGCTGGAAGAAGTCGCGCAGCGCATCCTTGTCTTCCGGACGGCCGACCAGGCTTTCCTCGATCGTCACGAGATGGCCCATCAGGTTGCAGTCGGTTTTGACGGTGATCAGTTGACGGCCCTGGGGCAGCCATTCCAGCGCCGTGCGCAGGTTCTCGCCGACCGCGCCGCCAATGGTATGGGCGTTCTCGATCACGCCGTCGAGCGAGCCGTGCAGCGCCAGCCATTTCAGCGCCGTCTTCGGGCCGCACTTGTTCACGCCCGGCACGTTGTCGACCGTGTCGCCGATCAGGGTCAGGTAATCGATGATGCGGTTCGGCGGCACGCCGAATTTCGCGACCACGCCGGCTTCGTCGAGTTTTTCGTTGCTCATCGTATTGATGAGCGTGACCTTGTCGTTGACGAGCTGGGCCAGGTCCTTGTCGCCGGTCGAAATAATCGTGTTCATGCCCTTGGCGGCGGCCTGCACGGCGAGCGTGCCGATCACGTCGTCGGCCTCGACACCCTCGACCGTCAGGATCGGCCAGCCCATGTGGCGCACCACTTCGTGGATCGGCTCGATCTGCTTCCTCAGGTCGTCCGGCATCGATGCCCGCGTCGCCTTGTACTCGGGGTACATGTCGTCGCGGAACGTTTTGCCCTTGGCATCGAACACGCAGGCGATATAGGCCGCCGGGAAGTCGGCGCGCAGGCGGCGCAGCATGTTGACCATGCCGTGCATCGCGCCGGTCGGGTGGCCGTCGGGGCCGCGCAGGTCGGGCAGCGCGTGGAAGGCGCGATAAAGATAGCTGGAACCGTCAACGAGCAGCAGGGTATTTTGCATAGGAATAAATGGGTGAGCCGGCGGCGAGCCAGGGTGGCTGCATTATCGCAGAATCCGGCATGGTGAAAGTGCAAGGGCTGCGCACGCGGGCACTCCCTGTACAGTCCGTATGTGGGGCTGGACCGCGTCAATAACAGACACTTTTCACAGGGAACGGTATCCGTTTGTTACAATGGTCTAAACGACACAAGGTGACCACCATGCTGCGCACATTTCCCCGCTTGAGCCTCCTGACGATCGCCCTGCTCGCCGGCGCCGGCACGGCCGCCGCACAGACCGGCAACCCGACGACTGCCACGCCCGCCACCGCAGGCGCCCAGCAGGCGGGCCAGCCGCCGGGAACCGAGCCCATCGAGCGTGGCAGCGACGAGCCGGCCACCCGCATCGAACCGCGCCGCGGTACCCAGATCAAGGAAAAGCGCAACAACGGCCAGGTCACCGAAGTCGAAGTGCGTAGCGGCAAGAGTCACTACATCATGCGTCCGAACCAGGCAGCCGGCAACGCGCAGGCGGGCGATGCCCAGAGCAGCGCCTTCCGTGCGCCGCAATGGCAGGTGATGGAATTCGACCTCAACGCGAAGAAAAAGCCAAGGCCGATGCCGACGCGGCGGCCGCTGCGGCAGGCACGACGGCGCCTGGCGCGGCTCCGGCCGGCGCATCGGCGGCCCCGCGCACCCCGGCCAGCGGCGCACCCGCCGGCAAGGTGCCGCCGGCCACCGTGCCGATGAGCAAGCCGGCCGACGTTCCGCCACCGCCGCCGCTGCCATCTACCCAGCAGTAAGCTGCCAATCGCGGGCGCCTGGCGCCTGCCAGTCCGACCCTTAACCTGTACTTCCATAATGGCAGTTTTCACCGCGGTCACACTGGAGCACCTCACCCAGTGGATCAAGCAGTTTCCCCTTGGCCAGGCGCTGGCGCTGCAAGGCATCGCCTCCGGCATCGACAACAGTAATTTTTTCCTGACGACCGAGCGCGGCGAGTTCGTGCTGACCGTCTTCGAAAACCTGGATTTTTCCCAGCTGCCCTTCTACGTGCAGCTCATGCGCCACCTGGCCGAGCGCGGCATTCCCGTGCCGGCCCCGGTCGCGAATGCCGAGGGCGAACTGGTCGTGCCGCTGCAGGGCAAGCCGGCCGCCATCGTCAGCAAACTCGCCGGCAGCTCGCAGATGGATCCGCAGCCGGTCCACTGCGCCGAAGTCGGCACCATGCTCGCGCGCATGCACCTGGCGGCGCGCGACTTCCCGCTGGCGCAACCGAATTTGCGCGGCCTCGACTGGTGGCAAGCCACCGCGCCCGGTGCTGCCGCACTTGCCGGCAGACACGGCGCGCCTGCTGCAGGACGAGGTCGCGTACCAGGCCGACTTTGCCGGCACCGAGCGCTATGCGCAACTACCGCGCGGCCCCGTGCATGCCGACCTGTTCCGCAACAACGTGATGTTCGTCGGCGAACGCCTGACGGGCTGCTTCGATTTCTATTTCGCCGGCGTCGACACCTGGCTGTTCGACCTGGCCGTCACCGTCAACGACTGGTGCATTGCCGCCGACGGCAGCCGGCTCGACGAGGCGCGCGTGCACGCCCTGCTGGCGGCCTACCGCGCCGTGCGCCCCTTCACCGAGGCGGAAAGCGCCGCCTGGCAGGCGATGCTGCGCGCGGCGGCGCTGCGTTTCTGGCTGTCGCGCCTGTACGACCTGCACGCCCCGCGCGCGGCGCAATTGCTGACGCCGCACGACCCCACCCAATTCGAGCGCATCGTGCGCGACCGTATTGCCAGCCCGGCCCCGAGCCTGGCGGCCTAGATAATGAACAACATGCCCGCAATCACCGGCTGGACCTGGCTCAAGCAGGGCACCGGCCTGTTCCGCAAACAACCCGCCGCGCTGACCACCCTGCTGTTCGCGAACATCCTGATCAGCATCCTGGTCAGTGCCGTGCCGCTGCTCGGCCCCTTGCTCGCCATCGTGCTGGTGCCCTCGTTCTCGATGGCCTTCATGAAGGCTTGCCTGATGATCGAGGAAGGCGAACGCGTCACCCCGGCCGTGCTGCTGACCGGCTTTCGCTGGCCGGTGCTGGGGCAGCTGTGCAAGATCGGCCTGGTCTACCTGGCCGCCTCGATCCTGCTGACCCTGCTTGCGCGCGCCGCCATCGACCTCGACCTGATGCGCCAGGTCGCGCAGCCGGTCGACCCGAAGAACGTGCCGCAGGTGGCGGTGTGGGAGCTCGTCAAGATGTTCGCGCTGTCGAGCCTGAACGTGAGCGTCCTGATCGCGCTGTCCTTCGCCGCGCCGCTGATCTACTGGCAGCAGATGGGGCCGGGCAAGGCCATCTTCTACAGCTTCTTCGCCGTACTCAAGAGTGCGCGCGTGTTCGTGGTGCTGCTGCTGGCCTGGTTCGGGCTGTTGCTGCTGTTCTGCTTCCTGATCGCCCTCCTGATGGGCGGCTCGGTACTGGGACGCGTGCTGCTGATGTGGCTGATCTTCCTGTTCGTCCTGCTGCTGCAGTGCGCGATGTATGCGGGGTACCGGCAGATTTTCGGCAAACCGGTGGACGGCGCTTCCAGGCCCGTCGACCTCAGTAAATAAGGCTCCCGGAAAACCCATGCGCATTCTCGTCCTCGCCCTTGCCCTGCTGCTGACTCTCGGGGCGCTGTACCTCACCGTCTTCGGCAGCAATGCCTTGCTGGATATCTTCAGCGCGCTGACGGATCGCCAGCAAAGGCTGGCGAGCGGCGCGATGTGCGCGCTCACGGCGCTGCTGCTGAGCGTGGGCGGATGGCTACGGTATCGCAAGGCCGGACCTGCCGGCCACGGCCAAGGGTAGAACGGTTCGAAATATACTGTGTGCACTTTTACGAACGCAAGATTACATGCCTGACCTGTCGAACTACACCGGTGCCCCGCTGAACGCATTCGCAACGCAGTTCGTGCGCACACTCGAAGCCGAACGGTTCAGGGTCGCCACGACACCACAGGGGCCGGTAGCGCGCGAGCGCAAGACCCTGCGCATCTACTGGGGCGATGTCTGGGTCGGCCAGATGAAGGCGGACCTGTGGGGAGCGAAGGAGCCCTTCGCCTGCCTGTACCGTTTCGAAAAGGATGGCGCGCCGCGCAAGGACGTCGCCCATGTTCCGCCTGGTTTCGACAAGCACGATTTCGCAAAGCGGCACGGCTGCAATCCTGGGCAGCTCCATGTGCACCGGAGCGAGAACGACAAGTCCTACCTGTGGGTGCGCGACGCCGGCACGGCGATGCTGTTGTTGCGTGACCGGGCCAGGCGCATCGACGGGATGTAGGCTGGATCGGAAACGCTGGTCACGCGCCAGGTGGCCGCGGACCATGTTGCTGTCGACCGCACACCGCCACCGGACAGGAAGATCGTGAAAGCAAACAAACAGTTGAAAGCGTCGTGGCTGGTTGCACTCATGGCCGCCGCGCTGCTCGTATCCGCCCCCGCGCGCGCCGACAAGGTGCTTTGTGACGGCAACCCGCTCTGCCTGGTTGTTGCGGTGCCCTACCTGCTCGGACGCGTCGCGATCGACGAGCTGACCAAGCCGCCAAAGGATCAGGCGGCCTTGTATGTCCATCAGGGAAAAGTCGCCGAACTGGAGCGGCTCTTGCGCGCAAAGCCCGACCTGGCACGCGATCCGGACATCGGGCACGGCCTCCTGGTGAATGCGGCGGCCACGGGCAATCTCGCCATGACCCGCTTGCTGGTCGAAGCGGGCGCATCGCCAACCGCCGACCATAGCCGTGCGCTGGGCGCCGCCACCTCGACCGAGGTGATCGCCTATCTCATCGCCAGGGGAGCGGTGGCCTCGGACGTCAACCTGGCGTATATCAGCATGCACATGACGCACGAGCGCCTGCCCGAACTGCTGACAGCCCTGCTCGACGCGCGCGGACCACTTGACCCCAACGATCCCGGTGCGGTGTTTCTCCTTCACTCTGCGGCGATCAACGCGCGCGCTGACGTCGCCAGCTTGCTGCTGCAGCGCGGCGTCGATCCCAACGGCGGCATCAGGAGCGTCCTGCTGACCGTGGCCGACGGCTGCGCCCAGACGCGGCAGGTGTGCGATACGCAGGGGCGCGACATTGCGCGTGCACTGATCGCGAGCGGCGCCAAGGCAAGGGTCATTGAGGCCAGGACAGGGCGCAGCGCGTCGGAAATAGCGCGGCAACACGATTACCAGGAACTGGCCAAGCTGCTTGAGGACGCCGGCGGCTAGGCCGGAATAACATGCCTGGGGCGCTGCCGTCCAGGCCAGCACCGGCACCGGCATGAGAATGTGGCGCAGCCACACGAAGGGACCCGATGGAGCGACACCATGCGCAGTGATTCGAAGCGAAAAATCATCTCGCTCGTTGCGGGATGCCTGTTCACACCCTATCTCCTGATCGCGATATTGTCGATTCCGCCCGCGGGGCACATGCCGGGGCACTACAACATGGGCAACAACCTGGTGGCGGCGGTCTTCTTCAGCTATGGGCCAATCACGGCCTTCCTGTCGCCCCTCATTGCTGTCGTCGTTTCCGTCGGCATGTACTGTGTCTATACCTATGTGGCGCTGGCGGGCATGCGGCGTGCCGGGCTCATCCTGTTCGCGCTGCACTATGGCTACGCACTCGCGGCCGGGGTACCGATGTCGCTGCACCAGGAGCCGAACCTGATCGAGACCTCGCGCGTGCAACTGGCGATACTGGCCAGCCGTCCCGGCCTGATGCTTTTCGTGTTCGGTCCCTTCGTGCTTGCCAACCTGTGCTACCTGGCGCGGTTGGCGCTGGCGCGTCCGCCTGCCCGGCCAGGGGGTGGCGCAACCGAATTGCCCGTCGCATGAGCGACGTCATCGTCGCCGAGCTCGAATGCGCACTGCGGGCCGCCGCATCGGAGGAGCTGGCGCAGTCCCTGCAGCGCTACTTTCCCACGCCGGTCACTGCGCTCGGCGTCTCCAATGCCTGCGTGACCGGGATCGCCGCGCAGGCGTTCGCGCGCCATCGGACGCTGTCGGCGGACGACTGGCTGGCGCTGGCGGAGCATTTCGCGCGATCGCAGGCGTATCACGAACATCTCATGCTGGCGTCGGCGCTGGTCGCGAAGCTAGCGCCCCGCCTGGACGATGAGGGGCGCCTGCTGGAACGGGTGCAGGCATGGCTCGAGAACGCGGTCGGCAACTGGGCGCAATGCGACGACCTGTGCATCAAGCCGCTCCATGCCTACCTCAAGCGCCACCCTCATCTCGTGGAGCGTATCTACCCATGGGGACAGTCAAGCAGCCCGTGGTGCCGGCGCGCGTCGAACGTTGCGCTCGTCAAGTTCGTGGGCCGTAGCGCGCATGTCGATCTTGACTGTGTATTCGCCAACTGCGCGCGCCTGCTGGCCGATCGCGACCCCTACGTGCAAAAGGGAATTGGCTGGGTGCTGAAGGTCGCCGGCAAATACGAACCGGGACTGGTAGTGGCCTTCCTGCGCCAGCACCTGGCATCAATGGAGCGCGCGACCGTGCGCTATGCGATCGAGAACCTGCCTGCCGATGTGCAGCGGACATTCATGCACGCCTGATGCGGGGATTCGCCAGAAAACCTGTTTGTCCGGCACGGCGCCAGACCACCATTTGCCAGCGCAGGCAAAGCGGAGCTTCCCGAATATTCATGCGTACCATGCGGCACGAGCACGGGTGCCTCGGCGGCCCCGCCCACCCTACGGGCGTGTGCATGGGGGCCCGGCCTTGTGAATGAAACCTTCGGCTTCGTGAATGAGGCCCCGGCCTCATTTACCGGCCGCATTCGCGCTAGCGTGAAATGCGCTCGAGCTTGGCCACCGACAGGTCGAGCACTTTCATGCCCGCCGCACCGAAGTTGATCTGGGCGCGGGCGGCGCCGGCGCCGCCTTCGATGTTGACGATCACGCCTTCACCGAACTTGGCGTGGGCGACCGACTCGCCAATGCGCCAGCCGGAGCTGCCGGCGGACTTCTGGGTGATCTGGGCGGCGATTTTATTGTCGCTGCCGGCGTTGCGGAAGGCAGCGTCGTCCCAGGCGGTGGCGGCTTTCTTGTTGGCGAACCAGTGGCTCTGCACGCGCGGCGACAGCCATTTCAGGGCTTCCTCGGGCAACTCGTCGAAGAAGCGCGACTTCATGTTGAAGCGGGTCTGGCCGTGCAGCATGCGCTGCTGGGTAAAGCTCATGTAGAGGCGCTTCCGGGCGCGGGTGATCGCCACGTACATCAGGCGCCGTTCCTCGTCCACGCCGTCCGCCTCGCGCGCGCTGGTTTCGTGCGGGAACAGGCCCTCTTCCAGACCGGTGATGAATACGGCGTCGAATTCCAGGCCCTTGGCCGAGTGCACCGTCATCAGCTGCATGGCGTCCTGGCCGGCCTGGGCTTGCGCATCGCCTGCTTCCAGCGAGGCGTGGGCAAGGAAGGCGGACAAGGGCGACATGACCGACGGCAGTGGCGCGTCGGCTTCGAGGATGTCGATGCCGTCCTGGTAGACGACGGCCTCGCCGGCCTGGGCCTGGGCTGGCGGGCCGAGGTGGGCCGGCGCGAACTGCCCAAAACCTTCTTCCTGCACGAACTGGGTGGCGGCGTTGACCATCTGCTCGAGGTTTTCGATGCGGTCGGCGCCTTCCTTCTCGTTGGCGTAGTGGGTCAGCAGGTTGCTGCGCTCGAGCACGACGCGCACCATTTCCGGCAGCGCCAGTTGCTGGGTCTCGAAACGCGCGCCTTCGATCAGTTTCACGAAGCCGCCCAGCGAGGTCCCCGCCTTGCCGGTCATGTAGGGCACGGCCGCGTACAGCGAAACGCCATAGGTATCGGCCGCCATCTGGAGTTGCTCGATCGAGCGCACGCCGATGCCGCGCGTCGGGAAATTCACCACGCGCAAGAAGGCCGAATCGTTGTGCGGGTTGTCCATCAGCTGCAGGTAGGCGATCGCGTGCTTGACCTCGGCGCGCTGGAAGTAGCGCAGGCCGCCATAGACGGTGTAGGGAATGCCGGCCGCGAACAGCGCATGCTCGATGACGCGGCTTTGCGCGTTCGAGCGGTAGAGGATGGCGATTTCCTTGCGCTCCAGGCCTTCGGCCATCAGGCTTTTTGCTTCCTCGATGATCCACTGCGCCTCTTCCAGGTCGGACGAGGCCTCGTAGACGCGGACCGGTTCGCCCTGGCCGGCGTCGGTGCGCAGGTTTTTACCGAGGCGCTTGGTGTTGTTGGCGATCAGGAAGTTGGCACTGTCGAGGATGTGGCCGTGCGAGCGGTAGTTCTGCTCGAGCTTGATCAGGTTCTTGACCTGGAAGTCGCGCTCGAAGGCCTGCATGTTGCCGACGTTGGCGCCGCGGAACGCATAGATGCTCTGGTCGTCGTCGCCGACGGCGAAGATCGCCCCGCCGCTACCCTCGCCATGGCCGGCCAGCAGTTTCAACAGGTTGTATTGCAGGTCGTTGGTATCCTGGAACTCGTCGACCAGCACGTGCTTGAAGCGCATCTGGTAGTGCTGGCGCAGCGGCGCGTTGCGCGACAGCAGCTCGTACGAGCGCAGCAGCAATTCCGCGAAATCGACCACGCCTTCGCGCTGGCATTGCTGGTCGTAGAGCTCGTAGAGCTCGACCATCTTGCGTTCGATCGGATCGTAGGCCTCGACCTGGCCGGCACGCAGGCCATTGTCCTTGGCGTTATTGATGAAATACATCAGGTTCTTGGCCGGATATTTTTCATCGTCGACATTCGCCGCCTTCAGCATGCGCTTGATCATCGACAGCTGGTCTTGCGAATCGAGGATCTGGAAGGATTGCGGCAGCGCGGCGTCGCGGTAATGGGTACGCAGCAAGCGGTTGCACAGGCCGTGGAAGGTACCGATCCACATGCCACGGGTATTCACCGGCAGCATGGTTGACAGGCGCGTGAGCATCTCCTTCGCCGCCTTATTGGTAAACGTCACGGCCATGATGCCGGCGGGCGAGACCTGTCCGGTCTGGATCAGCCAGGCGATGCGGGTAGTGAGGACGCGAGTCTTCCCCGAACCGGCGCCGGCAAGGATGAGTGCGCTTTGGGGAGGCAACGTAACGGCGGCCAATTGTTCAGGGTTCAGGTTGTGAAGGAGATTCATGCGGCCATTATACCGCCGGGATTTACTGTATGCCCATCCAGCGTCGCCGGGTGCTCATGGGTGTTTGAAAGGATATTTCATCCGGCATCGAAAATTGAAACAGGATTTCAATCGTAGTCAATTTTTTCCGTCGAGCTTGTCCCGCTCATTCGCCGTGCATCCTGCATTGCTCATCCATTACCCGCCCCGGTTACAATAATTTCCTCACAAAAAGTTAAACGCCTCTCATTATCTTCAGGTAACGTCTTCCAACTCAGCAGTATCGTCATGCATTTTCTCCCGCGCGCCCCCTGTTCAGAAATTCGCTTAACTTAATCGCAAATGCGCGAACTATCGCGTGGCCCGGTACGACCCAGCCATATCCGGTCGAGTCCTGCACGCCCATGGGGTCGGGCTCATAGCGTTTTTGCGTGCAGGCCGTCTATTTGTCAAAGGAGAGTCACATGCTAAATCGAGTGGTTACTGTCGCCGCACTCGCAGTCGGCGGAATGATGTTGTCGAAACAAATGAAGAAGAACCGTGGTTCGAACATGGGTTCCTCGATCATCGAATCGATCGAAGTGAACGTGCCTGTGCGCACCGCCTACAACCAGTTCACGCAGTTCGAGGATTTCCCGCAGTTCATGAAGAGCGTGCATGAAATCCGCCAGCTCGATGACAAGCGCCTGCACTGGAAAGCCAATGTGGCCGGCGAAGAGAAGGAGTGGGATGCCGAGATCACCGAGCAGATCCCGGACAAGCGCATCGCCTGGCGCAGCATCGGCGGCGTGCCGAACGGCGGTGTCGTCACCTTCCACAAGATTTCCGACTCTGTCACCCGCGTGACGCTGCAGATGGACTACCAGCCGGAAGGCGTGCTGGAAACCCTCGGCGACGCCCTGGGCGCGGTGCGCATGGAAACGCGTGCGAACCTGTCGAACTACAAGGAAATGCTGGAAAAGCGCGGCTCGGAAACGGGCGCATGGCGCGGCAAGATCAGCCAGCACTGATGACAGTCGCGGCGGTCTCCGCCGCGTAAAAGCGGTCGATGTCAAAGCCCGGGGCCACTCGCCTGCGGGCTTTTATTTTGCCTGGCGAAAGTGCACGCCCAGCCCATCCGATCGAGGCGATCGCCTCCGGTCGTATCGCCGACTTGGAGCGCCTGACAACACCGTCAGTGCAAGGCGCAGCGTCGCATCGGCGAAGCGCGAAGACAGTACGCCTGTACGGCGAGACGCTGTAACGCAGCAATGGCGGTTTATCAGGCGCTCTTTGCCCCTGCCACAGCAACATACCCTTCCGCCCCGCACCCGAGCAGGACGCGATACTGCTGGGTTGTTTTTTGGTAGCTATTCTACTTTTACAAAGTTTATCTTGCGACTGTATTTACAGTGCATATAATTTCATCCGTTGCGCATATTGCAACGAATCATTTGTTCCCTAGTAAAGAGTTGTTGTCCTGCTCATCAACCGCGGGAGGCCCGGTGCCGCCCATTTACAAGGAGTTCCCATGAAACGTATTACCCTTGCGCTGGCCATTGCCCTGACACTGAGCACGGGTGCCCAGGCCGTCATCCTGCCTGTCGGCACCACGCCACTCGATGGCACCACCGTTGACGAGAGTCCGCAACTTGCCGGCGTCGTCCTCGAAGACGATGTGATGGCTTTCAGCTTTGCGGCTTATGGCGGTACCGTCTCCGGCACCGTGCAGTCGCGCGTCGTACGTTCGAGCGTCGACGGCACCCTCGATTTTTATTGGCGCGTGGTCAATGATCCGAACTCGAGCGGCGCGATCACGAGTTTTCGTATTGGGAACTTCGTGACCGGCATCTACAACGGCGACTACCGGATCGACGGCATCGGCGAGGTGGCACCCGACAGCGTCCTGCGTTTCGATACACCGAACCTGAATTTCCTGTTCGGCGCCGCCGGAGGCGGAACGCTCGGGCCGGGTGCCGGCAGCAACTTCATGTTCCTGGACACGAATGCGATCCGTTATGGCCGTACTGCCTCCTACGACTTGACCACGCTGGAGAATGGGTCGATCTCGGGCCTGTTCCCGACCTTCGCGCCACTCCCGGCACAAGTGCCTGAACCCGGCAGCTATGCCCTGCTCGCCGGCGGCCTGGGCATGCTTGCCCTCGGACGGCGGCGCCGCAGCTGAGCGTTCGCCTGCCATGCCCCGGCTGCAGACCGGCTGGGGATGGCACGCAGTCTTCTTCTTAGAGCCTATCCCGGTAGTCCGGGGAAAGCTGGTGGCGATGCATGGCAAGCGCGGGCAAGGCGCGAGGAGGCCGCATGGCTGGCCATGCAACGACGAGCAACGCAGCACGCGTTTGTCAGGCGCGCCAGCAGCGACTCCGGACTACCGGGATAGGCTCTTACCAGACGCGGCAACGCTTGACCGGCGCCATCGGCTGGCCCGGCTTGCACGCGAAGGCCTTTTCGAACTCCGGCATGTTGATGACCACGCCATTGATCCGGTACTTGCCCGGCGAGTGCGGGTCCGTCGTGGCCGACACGCGCAGGCTTTCCGGACGGTTGTTTTCGCAGGCCCATTGTGCGAAACCGACGAAGAAGCGCTGCTCCGGGCTCAGGCCATCACGTAGCGCGCTGCCCTTCGGCTGGGCCTGTTGCGGCATGCTGGCCATCTGCGTCTTCCATGCCATCCAGCCCAGGATCAAGCCGCCCAGGTCGGCCACATCCTCGCCCAGGGTCAGGCGGCTGTTGATCTTGATGTTGTCCACCACGGTGTATTTGGCATACTGGTCGACGATGCACTGGGCGCGCTCGTTGAACGCCTTGTTGTCCTTCTTCGTCCACCAATCCTTGAGGTTGCCCTTGGCATCGAACTGGCGGCCCTCGTCGTCGAAGGCGTGGGTCAGTTCGTGGCCGATGGTGCCGCCCGTATTGCCGTAGTTTGGCGCATCATCCATTTTCGGGTCGAACAGCGGCGGTTGCAGCACGCCGGCCGGGAAGTTGATGTCATTCATCTGCGGATTGAAGTAGGCGTTCACCGTCGGCGGCGTCATCCCCCATTCGCTGCGGTCGAGCGGCTTGCCGATCTTGGCCAGCTGGCGCCGGTTCTCGAACAGCGAACCGCGCACGACGTTGCCGGCGAAATCATTGGCGCGCACTTCATACGTCGAGTAATCGCGCCAGGTATCGGGGTAGCCGATCTTGTTGACGATCGCGTCGAGTTTCTCGCGAGCGCGCTTCTTGGTGTCGGCACTCATCCAGTCGAGCGACTCGATGTCCTTCGCCATCGCCTCTTCCACCTGGCGCGTCATGTGCAGCGACTTGGCCTTCAGTTCCGGCGAGAAGGCGCGGCTGACGAACTCCTGGCCGAGGGCTTCGCCGAGCTGGTAGTCGACCAGCTGCACGCAGCGCTTCCAGCGCGGCTGCTGGCGCTCGACGCCGCGCAGGGTCTTGCTGAAGAAGGCGAAATGCGGCTCGTCGAACTGCGGCGACAGCACTGGCGCCATCGTCGTCAGGACATGCGCACGCAAATACGTCTTGATGTCGGCCAGGCTCTTCGTGCGCAGTTGCCCGGCAAAGGCGCGCAGGAACTTTGGCTCGGTGACATTGAAGCTGTTCAGGTCCGGCTGGCCAAGCTCGGCAAGGAAAGGCTTCCAGTCGAAGCCGCGGGTGTGTGCCTGCAGACCTTTCAGGTCGGTCTTGTGGAACAGTTTATAGGGATCGCGCTTCTCGACGGGAGCGAGCGAGGCCCGCGCCAGCGCCGTCTCGATGCGCATCACGCTTGCCGCCGAACGCCGGGCCTTGCCCCGATCCTCGCCGATCAGGCCGAACATGGTTGCCAGGTGGGCGACATATTTGGCGCGGATTTCCTTCGAGCGCTTGTCGGTTTTCAGGTAGTAGTCGCGCTCGGGCAGGCCCAGGCCGCCGGCGCTGGCAAAGGCGATGACGCGGGTGGAATCGGCGAAGTCCTGGCTGGACGTGAAGCCAAAGAAGAAATCGGTGTTCGACATGGTCAGTTGCAAGGCCGCGAGCACGCGCGGCAGCTCGCTCCTCGAGCGCATCGCGTCGATCTGCTGCAGCCAGGGCGCCAGCGGTTCGCCGCCCCGTTTGGCGATGGCGCCTTCGTCCATGCAGGCAGCGAAATAATCGCCGATCTTCTGCTGGGTGGCGTTGCGCCCCGCCTTCTGCTGCGCCAGGCCTTCGAGGATGCCCCACAGGTAGCGCTGGTTGTCCTGCGCCAGCTTGCTGTACACCGACCAGCGAGCCTGGTCGGCCGGCACCGGGTTGTTCTTCAGCCAGCCGCCGCAGGCGTACTGGTAGAAGTCGACGCAGGGGTCGGCGCTCTTGTCCATCGAGTTGACGTCGAGACCGGGGGTATAGGGGAAAGTCGTGGCCGGACGCTCCGGCTCGGTGCTCTGGGCGCAGGCAAAAGCGGCGCTGCCTGCCAGCGCCAGCGACAGGGCAAGGCGGGTAATGTGGGACATGAACGGGCTTCCAGGGAATGATCCAGCATGCTGACATACAAATGTTGCTAAAGCAATATCAGCCAGCCGCCGGCGCTGCCCTGTCGCGGCATCGCCGCGCCGCGTTCCCGCTTACTCGAGGCGGATCGCCATGTCGAAGATCCAGGTGCGGCGGATCTCGACCACGTCGTACTGATTGGCAAGCGCCGGCGGGAAGCGCCCGTACGGCGCCTGGCTGGCCACGACTTGCCGGATCGCTTCATCGAGCGCGGGCAGGCCGCTGGAAACGACGAAAGTCACTTTCTCCACCGAGCCGTCGGCGCGTACGGCCACCGTCACGACCGGCTGGGCGTGGGTCTGCTTGACCAGTTCGCGCACCGTATCGAAGGTCATGTTCATTTCGATCTTGCGGCTCATCGCCGCCGCGTACTGGACCAGTTCGGCGTTCGGGTCGGCGCGGCCGAACATCCAGCCGCGGCGCAGGCTGCTGGTCGTGGGCGGCAGCTTGGCGGCGTCGCGCTTGTTTGCCTCCTCGTCGAGCTGCTTGCCAATTGCGCGCAGGCGCTCCTCGCGCTGTGCCTCCTGGGCGGCGCGTTCCTGACGCGCCGCTTCCTGGCGCGCTGCTTCCTGGCGGGCTGCTTCCTGGCGGGCTGCTTCCTGGCGCGCTGCTTCCTGACGTGCCGCTTCCTGGCGGGCTGCTTCCTGACGTGCCGCTTCCTGACGTGCCGCTTCCTGACGTGCCGCTTCCTGACGAGCGGCCTCCTGACGTGCCGCTTCCTGACGGGCTGCTTCCTGGCGGGCTGCTTCCTGACGGGCTGCTTCCTGACGTGCCGTTTCCTGGCGTGCCGCTTCCTGACGTGCCGCTTCCTGGCGGGCTGCTTCCTGGCGTGCCGCTTCCTGACGGGTTGCTTCCTGACGTGCCGCTTCCTGGCGGACTGCTTCCTGACGTGCCGCTTCCTGACGGGCTGCCTCCTGACGTGCCACTTCCTGGCGTGCCGCTTCCTGACGTGTTGCTTCCTGGCGTGCTGCTTCCTGGCGTGCCGCTTCCTGACGTGCCGCTTCCTGACGTGTTGCTTCCCGGCGTGCTGCTTCCTGACGTATTGCTTCCTGGCGTATTGCTTCCTGGCGTGCTGCTTCCTGGCGTGCTGCTTCCTGGCGTGCTGCTTCCTGGCGTGCTGCGTCCTGGCGTGCTGCGTCCTGGCGTGCTGCGTCCTGGCGTGCTGCTTCCTGGCGCGCTGTCTCCTGACGTGCTGCTTCCTCGCGTGCCTTCTCCTGACGGGCCGCTTCCGCTTGCGTCAGTTCGGCAAGCCTTGCCTGTTCCTGCCTTGCCTGTTCCTGTTTCGCCTGCTCGCTCCGCAGCGCTTCGCGCGCCAGGCCTTGCTGGCGCTCCGCTTCCACGCGCGCCGTTTCGACCTGGCTGCTTCCGCGGCGCGGGCAGCATCCTGGCGCAGCTGTTCGGCGTGCCGCCTCCAACCGTGCTGCTTCCTTGCGCGTTGCTTCCAGCTGCAGGGTGTCGAGGCGCTGCTGCTCCTGGCGGGCCGCCTCCTGCTGCTCGGCCAGCCTCGCCTGCTCCTGCTTCAACGTTTCCTGTTTCAAGGCTTCCTGTTTCAGCGCTTCCTGTTTCAAGGCATCCTGTTTCAGCGCTTCCTGCTTCAGCGCCTCACGGGCCAGTTCCTGGCGCTCGGTTTCTTTCCTGGCTTCCTGCTCGGCGCGGACGGACTCCGCGCGCTCGCGCTTCTGGCGTGCCGCTTCGCGCTGGGCGTCAAGCAGTTCCGCCTGGCGCCTGCGCTCTGCCGCCTTTTTCTCGACGCGTTCCTGTTCACGTGCCCGCGCGCCGTCCTCCCGCGCTGCCGCCTTGCCTACTTCGGCATCCTCCCCGGACGCCTGCTGGCCTGCCACGAAGCCGGGCGCCGCCTTCAATAGCTCCGCGGTGGACACCGGCGTTGGAAGGGGCGCGACCGATGCCACAGGCACCACAGGCGCGACCGGTTCGGCCACCGCGGCAGGTTTGACTGGTACAGGAGGAGGCGCCGTGCGTGGGCGCGGCGCGGGCGCCGCCTTGACGTCATTTCGATGCGGCGCTGGCGTAACGGAAGGTGCAGGCGCCGCCGCAGCGGGCGCGGCTTTCGGCACGGCCGGCGCCAGCTGGATGCGCAACTCGTTCGCTCCCAGGCGCCGCTCTTCCCGTGGAAAATGCATGCCGGGCAGCCCGAAGGCCTGGCCGCCGATGGAAATACTCAGCAGCAAGCCATGCACGAGCAGCGACAGCAGCATCGCCGCCTGCATCCGCTCGGGTCCGCGCCCGGCGACGACTGCCCTCCCCAGCCGGAAACGTCCCGGCGCAGGCGCGCGGCAAGGTCTTGCAAGACCGCCTTGCTTCTGCCCTGCGCGAACTGGATCGATTTGGCCATGGTGACGAGTACAAAGATGCCATTGAGGCAACGAACTCGGCGATGCTATCACAAGGGCAGGTTTTCTAGATTTCAGGAAACGTGCGCGCCCCTGGCCGCGGGCGGGATGGCCGCCCGCCCGCCGCCGGTTCAGCCTCCCGGCCCGCCCGCACCGCCCATCGGACCTATGCCCCCATGCCGCCAGGGCTGCGGGGACCATCCGGACCACCGGGGTCACGCATGCCCGGTCCACCAGGGACCGCCCGGACGCCCTGCGCCGGCGCTGAAACCGCCGAAGCGGTAACTCAGGGCAACCATCACGCGGCGGCCGTCGGGGCGCCGGATGCTGTACTCGCGCAGGCGGTCGGTCTCGGTGATGATTTCGGTTTTCTGCGAATCGAACAGGTCGCTGACGTTGACCACCAGGCTCAATGTCGGCGTCACGCTACGGCGGTAGCCGATGTCGGCGGTATAGCTCGGCTGGCGGTAACCTTCGCCGAACAGGGTCTTGCCCTGGGCGTTGAGCGACAGGTTGAAGTTGTTCTCGCGGTTGTACTGGTAAGCGATGCGTGCGCGCCCGGTAATCGAGGTCGCGCTGCGCGTGGCATCGCCCTGCCTGCCCAGCACCGTCTGTTCGGCATGGCCGACGTTGCCGCTGGCGCTGATGTTGAGCTTTTCGGTGGCCTTGCCGCCCAGCGTGAACTCCAGGCCGCCGGAGCGGCTGCTGCCGGCATTCTCGCGCGTGGTCAGCAGGACGTTGTCGGCGATGAAAATGCGGCGCTCGGAGATCAGGTCGGTCTCGCGCCGTCCGTACAGGCGCACCGTCGTGTCCACCTTGCCGAGCTTGGTCTCGAGGCCCAGCTCGAGCGAATGGGAATCGCTCGGCTGCAGGCTCGGGTTGCCCGATGAAACGTTGAACTCGTCGACATAGACCACGAAGGGGTTCAGGTCGCCCGCGCCCGGACGACGGATGCGCTTGGCATAGTTCAGGCGGATCGTGGTGTCGTCCGACCAGCCATAGGTCACGAAGGCGCTCGGGATCGCATCGAGGTAGTGGTTGCCGGCGCGAACGTTCGTCGTCGCCTGGAACATGTCGACGTCGGTGTATTCGGTGCGCAGGCCGCCGCTCACGCTCCACGCGCGGTCGATGCGCCACTGGTAGGAGGCGTACAGTGCGGCCGTCGTCTCGTCGAGCTCGAAGCGGTTGGTGCGTGCCGTGTTGCTGCGTTCGGCCCCACCCGGCGCGTCGATGTCGAAGTAGGCGTTGTCGAAGACATTGCTGGTACGCGCCAGCTTGTAGCCGGCCCTGAAGGTGCCGTGCTCGCCCGGCAGTTCATAGTCGCCGGTGAAGTCGGCGATGCGGTTCTCGGACAGGTTGTCCAGGCGGCTGCGCGGGGCTTGCGCGCGCAGCGGGCGCACCGTGTAGTCGGTGGCGTAGCGCGCGTCGCCCTCAATCCTCGCACCGGACAGGCGCAGGTCGAATTTCATGACTTCGTTGGGCGCGTCGCCCTTGTGGTCGAGGCGTGCGCTGACGCCGTAATTGCGGTTGCGCCCGTCGCGCGCCCCGGTACGCAGATAGTCGCTGTCGACCAGGCCGGCCGTATTGGTGCCGAGGTAGCGCTCGCTCGAGACGCCCTCGGTCGATTGCGACATGAAGTTGGCGCCGGCGGCCAGCACATCCTTGTCGCCCAGGTTGTAGCTGACCATGCCCTGCAGGCTGGCCGTCTGCTGGCGCGCGTCGCTGGAGGTGTCCTGGCTGCTGTGCGCACGCGCACCGGTCAGCGGATCGATGCGCTCGCGCCGGGTTTCGCCGGTGCCGTGGCGCTCTTCCTTGCGGATGTAGCCGCCGCCCTGGATGCTCATGCGCCCGGTCGTGTAGCTGCCCGCGGCATTCACGCCCGCCCGCCCGCCGCTGCCGGCGATGGCGGTCACGCTGCCGAAACCGCCCGGCCGGCGCTCGCGCCGCATCACCAGGTTGATGATGGGACCGCCGCCGCCCTCGTTGCCGAACTGGGCGCCCGGATTGTTGATGACCTCGACCGAATCGAGGTCCCCCGCCGGCATCGAACTGATCGCCATGGCGCGGTTCTCGCCCTGCATCATGGCCGAGGGCTTGCCGTCGACGTAGATCTGGACATTGGTCTTGCCGCGCAGGGTGACGGCGCCATCGGCATCGACCGCCACCGAGGGCACCTTGTTGAGGGTATCGGCGACGGTATCGCTCACGGTGGCCGGATCGGCCTTGACGTCATAGACCTGGCGGTCGGTGCGGTTGCCGCTCCGCTGGGCGGTCACCGACACCGTGTTCACCGGCTGCCCGTCGGGCGAGCCACGGGGTTGCGCCGGGGTGGCTGCCGTGGAGACGGGTGCGGCAGGCGCCGGGTTGGCCGCTGTCGCCGCCGGGGTGGCGGCAGCGGCGCACTCCGTCGTCGTGGCCTGCCCAGGCCCCGAACTGGCGGCCGCTGCGCATACGGGCGTCCGGCCTGCGGAGCCACCGGCGCTACCGCCGAAGCGGGCGCCTCCTGCGCCAATGCGGCGCCCGACAAAAACAGCGCGCCAAGAACGGCGCAGGGCAAGGGGCGCAGCAGGGGGATAGCGCGAAGCGACGGGGACGGCGAACGGTGTGTATGCGGCATGGATGGCGTGCGAATGCTGAGTGTTAAGCAACAGGGATTGTCGCACGGACTTGCCGCAAATTAACCCCCGAACGGTAACGATTTCTCGTAACGCAATGTTTCGAAAGGGGCAGGTTTGTATCGCACAACACCCTTTTTGCATAAGCAGATGAAACAATTGGTGAATTTTCGCGCGTTTCCAAGCAGTAAAATCAAGCCAAGGTTTGCCAATTCCAGAGGTTCGCGCATGATGAAATCCGCTTTGCCGGGCACCCTGCTCGCTGTTACCTGTTCGATCGCCCGGTCGCTGGCGCGCGCCAACGCCTGCCGCTAAAGTGGCAGCCTGCCCCGGAGTGCGCGCCATGCGAGCCACCTGCGCCACACCCCTCGCCTCGCCCGCCACCGGCTACCTGCACTGGTGCCGGAAACGCCGCCGCCCGCGCTGATCGACGTGCCGACGCGCGTCATCGTCATCGTCGACGCGCAGGTAACGCCCGCCTGGCAGACCCTGGTGAGCCAGTGGCTGGTGCGCGCCGGCTGCCTGTACATGCTGGCCTGGGGCACGGACTGCAGCTCCTGGGACAACTCCGTCGACTGGGCCAACATCGCGCGCTTCGGCGGCAAGGCGATTCCCGACGACGGCTTCGTGGTCACCACCTGGCACCTCGACAAGCCCCTGGAAGAGGTGTTCTGGTACGCGAAAAACCTGGCGGTCCACCCCGCCGTCAGGCTCGAGCGCACCATCCTCCTCGAGATCTCGGCGCACAGCCGCCGCGACGAACTGCTGCAGGCCTACGCGTCGACCTGAGGCGGCGCCGCGCGCGTCTGCGTGGACGGTGCCGGACGCCGCGGGCCGCGGTTGAAACAGGTGCCGCAATCATGGCGGCGCTGGCCCTCAGTCCGGGAACACGCCGATCGCCTCGACTTCGCCGGCCTTGTTCACGGCAAAGCGCATGACTGCCGTATCGTGCTCGCCACGCAGGCGGTAGGCATACTGGCGCAAGTTGTCCTTGGCCTTGCGCTCGATCGGCTCGATTGTGCCGATCTTGCCGAACTCGCCCATGTCCTGGGCGACCATGGCCATGAACTCCGGCGTGAACTGCTTGCGCGCCGCTTTCGACAGGCGCGGCGGCGCCACCCCACGTTCGAAGTGCGTCACGATGTCGCGAGCGTGTGCGTTGGCTTCCGGGTCGGTATCGGGCAGTACCGGGGGCACCAGGCCGGGCAGGTAGTGGGCCGCCACCAGGCTGGCGATCTTTTCCGCCGGCGCCGAACTCGAATTGCCCAGCACGACCACGGTCAGGCGGTCGTCGACGAAGCGGCTGAACTGGCTGCGAAAGCCCTGCCACAAGCCGTTGTGGGCGATACGCCGGTGCCCGTTCACCGGTGCCAGGTCCCAGCCGAAGCCATACGGGAAGCTGCCGCCGTCCTTCAGCCTGACCGGTGTCCAGCTCGCTTCCCTGGCGGCGGCATCGAGGATCTTGTCGTCATACAGTGCCAGGTCCCACAAGGCCAGGTCGCGCGCCGTCAGGTACAGGCTGCCGTCGGCGGTGCGGTTCATCGTCGGCGACACCCATTCCTGGTTCGTCAACTGGCCATCGCGCCATTCGTAACCGGCGGCCCGGTGCGGCACGATGTCGCGCTCGCTGATGATGCGCGTGCTCATGCCGAGCGGGGCGAAGATGCGTTCGCGCAGCTGGTCGCCATAGAACTTGCCGCCTGCCCGGTTGCAGATATAGCCCAGCAGGTGGTAGCCGGTATTGCTGTACTCCCATCTGGCGCCCGGCTGGAAACGCAAGGGCATGGAGGCCGCCAGCGCGATCATCCGGGTGTCCGTGTAATCCTTGCGCAGGTCGACCTTCTTCTCCGGGTCGCCCACGCCGGAAGTATGCGTCAGCAGGTGGCGCACCGTGATCGCGCTCCATGACTTCGGGGTATGCGGGAGGTAGCGCGCAATCGGCGCGTCGAGCTGCAGCTTTCCATCTCTGGCCAACAACATGACAAGCGCGGCGGTGAACTGCTTGCCCACCGAGCCGGACTGGAACAGGGTGTCGGGCCCCACCGGCACCTGGTGTTCGACATTCGCCAGGCCATAGCCCTGTTCGCGAATGATTTTGCCATCACGCACGACCGCCAGGCTGAGCCCGGGCGTATGGGTGCGCTGCATGTAGGCGTTGACGATGTCATCCACTTCATCGGCGTTTGCCTGCGTGCATAGGGCAAGCAAGGACAATACAAGGGCCAACAAACGCATGGAGCTTCCTTTCTATGGTAATTTTGATTACCGAACTCTAGCATTAAACTTACTATAACGTAGCAAACATTTTTGCCAAATCGTTTGTTAGGGCTTGGCTGGCGGATGGACTCTACTCCCCGGGCATGCTTGCGAATTCACAAATACTTTCCTAAAAAGGGCATACTCATGCACGCGGCCGCCACGCGCCGCGCTGCCGGTACGCCGCGCGTCCGGCCCTGTCCCTACGCCCCGACCAAAAGGAAACGCATGCTGCCCGCCCGTCCCCGCACCCTTCCCTTCAGCCGTACCCTCGTCGCCGGCCTGCTGGCCGCCGCGCTGTCCTTGCCCGCCTTCGCCGCCGAACCGGCCTGGGTCACGAAGAGCAACACGAACGCCAAAGTGCTGCTGAACGTGATGGCCAGGTATTCGCCCGAGGAGGCCAGCACGCTCGGGGTGGACGGCTTCGACGAACAGATCACCGACCTGTCGCGCGACCAGTTCGACGCCATCAACCGCGATACGCGCGCGGCCGTCGCCGAACTGCAGAAGCGCCTGCGCAGCGAGACCGACCCGAAGGTGAAGCAGGATTTGCAGATCCTGATCGACAAGGCGCAAGACCAGATGAAGAGCGCGGCGCTCGAGCGCAAGTACTTCATGCCCTTCACTGACCTGACACGCATGATGTTCGGCGTCGTGCGCGCCACGCTCGATCCGCGCATTCCGAAAGAGCGCCAGCAGGCGCTGCTGGTCCGGCTCGACAAGTACACGGGACAAGCCAAGGGCTACCGCCCGGTGACGGAACTGGCGCAGGAACGCCTGCAGGAGCGCCTGAAGGCGAACAAGAACCTGATCGGGCCCTACAAGGGCGAAGTCGAACAGGCGCTGAACGACGGCCCGACCCTGATCAAGGGCATGCGCGAACTGTTCGCCAAGAGCGAACTGAAGGGCTGGGAAAGCCGTGTCGACCTGCTGGAAAAGCAGCTGACCGCCTACAACGCGCGCCTGAAGACGGAGATGCTGCCGCGCGCCCGTAGCGACCACCGCCTGCCGCCGGAAGTGTATGCCGACAACCTGAAAAACTTCGGTGTCGACATCAGCCCGCAGGAGCTGATCGCCAAGTCGCTGACCTCGTTCGCCGAGATCCGCAACCAGATGCAGATCACGGCCAATCTGATCGCGAAGGAACGCGGCTTCAAGAATGCCGACTACCGCGCCGTCATGCTCGAGCTGAAAAAACAGCAGATCCCGACCGAACAGGTGATGCCGCTGTATGCCGACCGCCTGGCCGCGCTCGAGGGCGTGGCGCGCTCCCAGCGCATCGTCACCCTGCCAGAGCGCAAGGCCGTGATCCGCCTGGCCTCGATGGCCGAGAACGCGGCCCAGCCGGCGCCGCACATGAGCCCACCGCGCCTGATCGGCAACACCGGAGAATATGGCGAGTTCGTGCTGACCACCGGCATGCCGCCGGACGCCAGCGGCAAGCGCCTGGTGTTCGACGACTTCACCCACCAGTCGGGCACCTGGTCGATCACGGCGCACGAAGCGCGTCCCGGCCACGAACTGCAGTTCGCCAAGATGATCGAAACCGGCGTGTCGACCGCGCGCGCCGTGTTCGCTTTCAACAGCGTCAACGTCGAAGGCTGGGCGCTGTATGCCGAGGCCGAAGTGCAGCCCTACGAGCCGCTCGACGGCCAGCTGTTCGCGCTGCAGGCCCGCGCAATGCGCGCCGCCCGCGCCTTCCTCGACCCGATGGTCAACCTGGGCGAGATCACCCCGGACGGCGTGAAGAGCTTCCTGATGAACGACGTCGGCCTGTCCGAAGGCATGGCGACCCAGGAAATGCAGCGCTACACCTTCCGCGCGCCGGGCCAGGCGACTTCCTACTTCTACGGCTACCAGCGCCTGATGGAAACGCGCCAGGCAGCGGAAGTCGCACTGCGCGAAAAATTCGACCGCCAGAAATTCAACGACTTCGTGCTGGCCCAGGGCCTGGTGCCGCCGAAGCTGTTGCGCAAGGCGGTGATGGAGGAATTCGTTCCGTCGCTGCTGGGTACGCATTCCGCCCAGCGCTGAGGCCGGGCTGGTCCCCAGCCCGGTGGTGATCGCTGACGTCGGTATCAGCGCTCACTAACCGGCATCATGCGTCGAAAGGCCGGGATGCCATGTGTCCCGGCCTTTTGTTTTGCCGGCTGCCGGGACGCCGGCATGATACGAAACGGGAGGCCATGCCGCCATTTCCGTGTCATGTCCGTTTGATCTGCTTTTTCCGAAACCGAGACTGTTTCGTGATGTCGTCCCTTCCTGGCTTGTACTGGCCATCAAGCGACCTAGACTGAGGAACCCGCGATCCGCTCTGCCCGCTTCGCGGCACTCGTCGAGACCCGGCCCGCCCTGGGCGCGCCGGAAGTGACAGCGTCCTCCTGCTCTGTAAAGGAATCATCATGCGTCCCCTTCCTCTTCTGCTTTCCGCCTCGCTCCTCGGGCTGGCCTTCGGTGCCGGCGCCCAGGATCTCCCCTATCCGCGTGAAATGGCACCGGTGTCGACCGTGCAGGTGACGGCGCCCATCAAGCCGGTCTGGCTCACGACAGAGCAGGAAGAGAATGTGGGGGGAGCCTATGCCATGTCGAATGGCTGGCGCCTGAACGTGGAGACCAGTACAGACCACATCAATGCGCGCATCGATAACCAGCGCCCGCTTCGACTGGTCGCGGTCTCGCCGGACAAATTCGTTTCACGGGACGGCAACGTGACCATGGAATTCAACCGTGGCAGCTCCGGCACGGACATGGTGATGAGCTATGTGCCGAACCCGCTGCTGGGCCAGGTCATCGTGATCTCGTCGACACTGGCGCAACGCTGAGGCCGGTGGGTTCCCCGCCCGGTAGCGCGGGCTGGCAGCCAGATGATCGGTCCAGGTTGTCGGTGCCGACAACGATCGCTGTGTGGGCGCGGGGCGCCCACCCTACGTGGCGACGCCGGCGTCCTTGCGAACGGTGGTTGGCACGTTCATCCACTCCCGCCTGCGCGGCTGTACGGCGGCACCTGTTCCCTGTCGTGCATCCCGTAGTCGCGCACGACATGGGCGATGCGCAGCCGGTAGCCCGCGAACAATTCGGTGCGCCCTGCTCGTTGCGCGGCGCGATGCGCGTCCAGCCGGCGCCAGCGCGCGACCGCCTCCTCGTCGCGGAAGAAGGAGAGCGACAGCACTTTCGCAGGGTCGCTCAGGCGCTGGAAGCGCTCGATCGATACGAATCCGTCGATTTCTTCCAGCCGAGGTCTCAGTTGGGCGGCAATGTCCAGGTAGCGTTGCCGGCCATCGGCATACGAAACGGTTCTCGGCGCCGCCCGCGCCCTCGTCCAGCAGCACCGCTACCCGCGCCACGCACTGCGGTCGCGTCCTGCGTGACCGCATCCAGGGCCCGTTTGAGCGCCGCCTTGTGCGCCGTGTGGTGCTCGCCATCGTTCATGCGTGCGAGCGCGTCGGTGGTGGCGGAGGTGAGCCCGTCGACGGCGAGCGCGCACCTGTTACGACCACATGGCCGGTAGACTGGCGGTGACGCTGCACGACGACTTCGTCGAGCAGGATTGGCTGGGTGTGGATGCGAACGGAAACCATGCCTTGTCGGCCGCAGGCGAGACACAGTTCATGGAAGCCGGCATCGATGTGGAAGGCTTGCGCCGGCAGCGGCGCCGCCTCGCCTGTTCCTGCCTGGACTGGAGCGAGCGCCGTCCGCACCTGGGCGGTGCGCTGGGTGCCGCGCTGCTGCGCCTGGCGCTGCGGAAGGGCTGGGTGGCACAGGATCTCGACAGCCGCACTCTGGCCGTGTCGCCGGACGGACGGCGGCGCATGCTGGCCGCCTTCCGGCTGGGTGGGTCGTCAGCTGCGCAGCGGCAGCGGCCTGGCCGTGCCTTTGCTGAGCGCATCGCGGATTTCGACGCGCATGGCGCGTTCGGCCTTGTCCTGTTCGCGCTCCATCTCCTTGCCCAGCTCTTCCATTTTCTTGCCGGCCGCTTCCATCGGCTTGCCCGCCGCTTCCATTTCCTTGCCGAGTGCTTCCATCTTGTCGCCGTCGAAGGTGATGGCCGCCAGCGCCATCTTCGCGCCGATCGAGCCCATGGCGGCGCCGTGGCGGCCCATTTCGGCGCCCTGCCCGCCCATGCGCGCGCCGATCGCCTCCAGCGGCGCCCAGGCCGCGAGCACGCGCCCCATCGTGGCCGGGTCCTGCACGACGTATTCCTTGCCGCCGTCGCGGAACCAGAGGAAGTCGCCCTTGATGCTGCGCCTGAGTTCCTTGATGCGCGCGCTATCGGCGCGCTCGCCCGCCACCACGTCGTCCTTGCCGCGCACCACGGCGTAGGGTGCGCCGCCGTCGCTGGCCTGCAGGCTGCGGCTCACGTGGATGCCTTCGCCCGCCTGGACCGGCAGCAGGGGCAGCGCGCAGGCGGCGGCCAGGGCGCACAGCAGCAGCGGGCGCTTGAGGGAAAGTGAGGCGCGGTGGGTGTCTTGCATGATCTTCTCCAGGACGGTTGTCGATGGAAGAAGAGTAAGACAGGGGACTGGCGCCTGCCCCCGCTGTGCGACAAACGGTCGCTTTCGCGGGACAGGCCGTCAGTGCGACTTGAAAAGCGGCGTAAGTCAGTAGACCACGACGGAGCGGATCGACTCACCCGACTTCATCAGGTCGAAGCCCTCGTTGATGCGCTCGAGCGGCAGGTGGTGGGTGATCAGGTCGTCGATGTTGATCTTGTTTTCCATGTACCAGTCGACGATCTTCGGCACGTCGGTGCGGCCGCGCGCGCCGCCGAAAGCGGAACCCTTCCACTCGCGTCCCGTCACCAGCTGGAACGGACGGGTCGAGATCTCGGCGCCCGCTTCGGCCACGCCGATGATGATCGACTGGCCCCAGCCCTTGTGGCAGCATTCCAGCGCCTGGCGCATGGTGTTGACGTTGCCGATGCATTCAAAGGAATAGTCGGCGCCGCCGTCGGTGATCTGGACGATCGTGTCCACCACGTTCTGCACTTCCTTGGGGTTGACGAAATGGGTCATGCCGAACTTGCGCGCCATGCTTTCCCGCGCCGGGTTGATGTCGACGCCGATGATCTTGTCGGCACCGACCATTTTTGCTGCCTGGATCACGTTCAGGCCGATTCCGCCCAGGCCGAACACGACGACATTCGCACCCGCCTCCACCTTGGCCGTGAAGATCACGGCGCCGATGCCGGTGGTGACGCCGCAACCGATGTAGCAGATCTTGTCGAAGGGCGCGTCGGAGCGCACCTTGGCCAGCGCGATCTCGGGAACCACGATGTAGTTCGAGAAGGTCGAGGTGCCCATGTAGTGGAACAGCGGCTGGCCGTCCAGCGAAAAGCGCGAGGTGGCGTCCGGCATCAGGCCACGGCCCTGCGTGGAGCGGATCGCCTGGCACAGGTTGGTCTTTTGCGACAGGCAGAATTTGCACTGGCGGCATTCCGGGGTGTAGAGGGGGATGACGTGGTCGTCCTTCTTCACGCTGGTCACGCCCGGCCCGACGTCGACCACCACGCCCGCGCCTTCATGGCCGAGGATGGCGGGAAACAGGCCTTCCGGATCGGCACCCGAGAGCGTGTAGTAATCGGTATGGCAGATGCCGGTCGCCTTGACTTCGACGAGCACCTCGCCGACACGCGGGCCGTCGAGATCGACTTCTTCGATACTCAAGGGCTGGCCCGCCTTCCATGCAATCGCTGCCTTGGTTTTCATGTGGGATTTCCTGTGACATGGGATGGATGGACGCGGCACGGCGCCGCGCGAGTTTGCCATCATACCAAGCCGGAACGATCCCTGCAGTCTTGCCCGCAAGGCAAGAATTGCTGCATTTGCACAAATGTCAGGGCCAAAAATATAGCACCTTTTTTGTTGTCGAACTGTTTTCCAATCGTGCGCGACCGCAACATTGCAACATCGCCGCGCACGATTGGGTTTCAATTGCACGTACATATGTTTCGTGCCTAAACTGGCTCAGCCGTGCTTACGGCGAAAGACGCACTACATAAACGTGCACGCGATGAAAAAATCGCGGCATACCTATAGGCTTTTATACGGAGAAGTCACCATGGTTCAACGTTTCACTCGCGCTTCACAAACCCTCAGCCTGTGCCTGATCGCGGCTGCCACCAGCATCGTCTGCGGCACCGCCAGCGCGGCCCCGGCCGACACCACCCGCGTCATCGTCAGCTTCAAGCCGGGCGCCAAGGCGGCCATGAAGTCGCTGGCCTCGACCCTGCAAGGCACCGTGAAACATGAGATCTTCGGCGCCAACGCCGTCGCCATGGAAGTGCCGCGCACCGCGCTGAAAGGCCTGGAGAACAATCCGAACGTCGAATTCATCGAAGAAGACGTGAAGCGCTATCCGTTGGCCCTGGCGACGCCCTCCACCGGCACCCCCTACGCCACCGGCCAGCTGGTCCCCTACGGCATCAAGATGGTGCAGGCCGACCAGCTGAGCGACTCGGCCGCCGCGAACCGCAAGGTCTGCATCATCGATTCGGGCATCGACCAGAAGCACGAAGACCTGTCGGGCAACAACCTGACCGGCGAGTACGACTCCGGCACCGGCTGGTGGTACACCGACGAGAACCACCACGGCACCCACGTCGCCGGTACCATCGCCGGCATCAACAACAGCGGCACCGGCGTCGTCGGCGTCAACCCGAACAAGCAGCTGAAACTGCACATCGTGAAGGTGTTCGGTGCCGACGGCTGGGCCTATTCCTCGACCCTGGCCACCGCCGCCAACAAGTGCAAGGCGGCCGGTGCCAACGTGGTGTCGATGTCGCTGGGCGGCCCGACCAAGAGCCTGACCGAGCAGCGCGCCTTCGATTCGCTGGCCTCGGCCGGCATCCTCTCCATCGCCGCCGCCGGCAATGACGGCAATACCAAAGTCTCCTACCCGGCCGGCTACACCAGCGTGGTCTCGGTCGGCGCTGTCGACGAGAACAAGGCCTGGGCCACCTTCTCGCAGTACAACAGCAAGGTCGAGCTGGCCGGCCCTGGCGTCGGCGTGCTGTCGACCGTTCCAATGGGCGCGGGCCAGGAAGCCGTCCTGACGGTCGGCTCGAGCACCTACGCCCCGGGCGCCATGGAAGGCTCGCCGGTGAAGACCGCGACCGCGCCGCTGGCCGACTTCGGCATCGGCGACAAGGTCAACACCGCGGTCTCGGGCAAGGTCTGCCTGATCGCCCGCGGCACCGTCGACTTCGCGGTCAAGGTGCAGAACTGCCAGAACAGCGGCGGCGTCGGCGCCGTGGTGTACAACAACGTGGCAGGCGCATTCGGCGGCACGCTGGGCACCACGGTCACCAGCATCCCGTCGGTCACCGCCACCGACGTCGAGGGCACGGCCATGAAGTCCCAGCTGGGCCAGAGCGCCACCGTCGGCATCAAGGCATCGAACTACGCCTACTACGACGGCACCTCGATGGCGACGCCGCACGTGTCGGCCGTTGCTGCCCTGGTGTGGAGCTACTTCCCGACCTGTACCGCCGCCCAGATCCGTACCTCGCTCGGCAAGAGCGCGCTGGACCTCGGCACCGCCGGCCGCGACACCAAGTACGGCTTCGGCCTGGTCCAGGCGAAAGCCGCCTACGACCGCATCAAGTCGCTGGGCTGCGGCATGTAAGCGGGTGTCATCGGGAAGCCTCGCAGGCTGGCCGCCGTCAAGCAGTCAGTATTGTCAGGTAACCAACAGGGCCGGGATTCTGTAGCTTACAGGTCCCGGCCCTTTTTTACTCCGTGAGAGCGCGATCGGCATTGCCGGTGGCGGGAAGAAGGGAGTGGCCGGGACACACCCAGCGCACGCGACGCGCCAAGGCGCGGCGTTCGATCAGCCCACCCATGGAGAACCAATGGTCCAACACTTCCAGCACGCACCGGCAAGCCTGCGCCTGTGCCTCGCCGCCGCCGCTGCCGCCCTCCTGTGCAGTTCCGCCCACGCCGCCGATACCACCCGTGTCATCGTCGGCTTCAAGCCTGGCGCGAAGATGGCGATGAAGAGCGCCCTCGGCGGCGCCGCGGCAACGGCCGCGCGCCCCATCTTCGGCACCGACGCCGTCGCCATGGAAGTGCCGCGCAGCGCGGTGCGCAGCCTGCAGGACAACCCCGACGTCGAGTTCGTGGAAGAAGACGCGAAGCGCTATCCCTTCGCCCTGGCGACGCCCTCGACCGGCACCCCGTATGCGACTGGCCAGCAGGTGCCCTACGGGGTCAAGCTGGTCCAGGCCGATCAACTGAGCGATGCGTTCGCCGGCAACCGCAAGGTCTGCATCATCGATTCCGGCTTCGACCGCCGCCACGAAGACCTCATCCGCAACCACGTCAGCGGCGAATACGACGAGGGCACCGGCTGGTGGTACACCGACGAAAACAACCACGGCACCCACGTGGCCGGCACCATCGCCGCCGTCAACAACAGCGGCAAGGGCGTGGTCGGCGTCAACCCCAACAGCCAGCTCAAGCTGCACATCGTGAAGGTCTTCGGCGCCGATGGCTGGGCCTATTCCTCGGACCTGGCCACGGCGGCCAACAAGTGCAAGGCGGCCGGCGCCAACGTGGTCAGCATGTCGCTGGGCGGCGGGACGCCAACCCTTACCGAACGGCGCGCCTTCGACGGCCTGGCCGCAGCCAGCATCCTCAGCTTCGCGGCTGCCGGCAACGATGGCAATACGACCGTGTCGTATCCGGCTGGCTACCCGAGCGTGGTGTCGGTCGGCGCGCTCGACGAAAACCGCCAATGGGCCAGCTTCTCGCAGTACAACAGCAAGGTCGAGCTGGCCGGTCCCGGCGTATCGGTGCTCTCCACCGTGCCGATGGGCCGCGGCCTGGACACGGTGCTGAGCGTGGGCGCCACGGGCTATACCTCGAGCAGCCTGACCGGCGCGCCGATCAAGGTGGCGACCGCGCCGCTGGCGGACTTCGGCATCGGCGACAAGCTCGACCCGGCCATGGCGGGCAAGATCTGCCTGATCGGGCGCGGCAGCATCACCTTCGGCCTGAAAGTCCTGAACTGCCAGAACAGCGGCGGCGTTGGCGCCGTCATCTACAACAACGTGCCGGGCGCGATCAACGGCACCCTGGGCGAGGTCGTCACCACCATTGCCTCGGTGAGCACCACCGATACCGACGGCGCGGCCTTGAGGACCCGGCTGGGCCAGGAGGCGACGGTAGGAACGAAGCGCAGCAACTACGCCTACTTCAACGGCACCTCGATGGCGACGCCGCATGTGGCGGCCGTGGCGGCACTGGTCTGGAGCCACTTCCCGACCTGTAGCGCGGCGCAGATCCGCGCGTCGCTGGACAAGAGCGCGCTCGACCTGGGCACGGCGGGGCGCGATCCGCAATACGGCTTCGGCCTGGTGCAGGCCAGGGCGGCCTACGAGCGCATCAAGTCGCTGGGCTGCGGCATGTAAGCACCGTCATGCGCTGCCGGCCGCGTTCCACGCGCGCCGGCTTGCCAGGCGATCGGGCCAGGACCTGTCTTGCACAGGCCTGGCCCGATTGTTTTTGTGACGTGGGTCAGGGAAGGCCTTATGCGCCACGGATATCGAAGCGTGCGAGCCGCGCGCTGCAACATGGTCAGGGGTCCGGCAGCGACGTCGAGAAGCGGCCCGGCGCTTGCTGAAATTGTTGCGTATGCACAATCGAGAGGGCGAAAAATATAACATGCACTTCGGAAAATTTGTAAATCTCCTTTAGCAAGCGTGCAACATTGCAACACGCGCCACGCACGTTTGGACTGTCATTTGCTCAGCTGTATGGTTGCGCCTACACTGGCTCAGCCGTTCTACACGGCAATCGTTTTTCAAAAAACGTGCATGCGACCGAAGAAATCGCGGCATTTAACAGGTTTATATACGGAGAATTAGATGGTTCAGAAATCGAAGCACGCCCTTACCACCCTCAAGCTGTGCGTGGCCGCCATCGCGGCCGGCGTGTTCTGCAATGCCCATGCCGCAGCACCGGACACCACCCGTGTCATCGTCGCCTTCAAGCCAGGCAGCGCCGCCGCCCTCAAAGGCGTGGTCAAGGCCGCCAGGGGTTCGGTCAAGCACGAAATCTTTGGCACGAACGCCATGGCCATTGAAGTGCCACTGGTTGCGCTGAAAGGCCTGGAAAACAACCCGAACGTGGAGTACATCGAGCCAGACGTGATCCGCCGTCCGTTCGCGCTGACCAGCCCGTCGACCGGCACGCCCTACACCGCGGGCCAACTGGTCCCTTACGGCATCAAGCAAGTCCAGGCCGACCTGCTGAGCGACGCCAACGTCGGCAACCGCAAGGTCTGCATCATCGACTCCGGCTACAACCGCGACCACGAAGACCTGACCGGCAACGTCGTCACCGGCGAATACGATGCCGGCACCGGCTGGTGGTACACCGACGAAAACCACCACGGCACCCACGTTGCCGGCACCATCGCCGGGGTCAACAACAGCGGCGTCGGCGTGGTCGGCGTCAACCCGAACAAGCGCCTGAAGCTGCATATCGTGAAGGTCTTCGGCGCCGACGGCTGGGCCTACTCGTCGACCCTGGCCTCGGCCGCCAACAAGTGCGGCGCGGCCGGCGCGAACGTGATCAGCATGTCGCTGGGCGGCGGCGGATCGAGCACCACCGAAAGGAATGCATTCGATGCGCTCCAGGCCAAGGGCGTGCTGAACATCGCCGCCGCAGGTAACGACGGCAACACCGTGGTGTCCTACCCGGCCGGCTACAGCAGCGTGATGATGGTTGGCGCCGTCGACGAGAACAAGCAGTGGGCGAGCTTCTCGCAGTACAACAGCAAGGTCGAAATCGCCGGTCCCGGCGTCGGCGTCCTGTCGACCGTGCCGATGGGCAGCGGCAGCGAAGGCGTGCTGAAAGTCGGCACCACCACCTACGTCCCGGGCGCGATGGAAGGCTCGCCGGTGAAGACCGCGACTGCTGCGCTGGCCGACTTCGGCATCGGCGACAAGGTCAACACGGCCGTTTCCGGCAAGGTCTGCCTGATCGCCCGCGGCACGGTCGACTTCGCGACCAAGGTCTCGAATTGCCAGAGCAGCGGCGGCGTCGGCGCGGTGGTGTACAACAACGTGGCCGGTGCCTTCGGCGCGACCCTCGGCACCACCGTGACCAGCATCCCGTCGGTCACCGCGACCGATGTCGATGGCGCATCGATGAAGACCAAGCTGGGCCAGAGCGCCACTGTCGGCGTGAAGGCAACCAACTATGCCTACTTCGATGGCACCTCGATGGCCACCCCGCACGTGTCGGCCGTCGCCGCACTGGTGTGGAGCTACTTCCCGACCTGCACGGGCGCGCAGATCCGTACCTCGCTGACCGCCAGCGCCCAGGACCTGGGCACCGCCGGCCGCGACACCAAGTACGGCTATGGCCTGGTGCAAGCCAAGGCTGCCTACGACCGTATCAAGTCGCTGGGCTGCGGTAAGTAATCGACGCCTTCGGGTGAAAAAAAGGGACGCTTCGGCGTCCTTTTTTTTGCCTCGCGGTAGGGTAGGCGGCTCGGCCCTGCCCTGTGCGTCGACGTTGCATCCGCGCCGCCTGCGCGTTCAATCAGTGCATGAACCGCCAGGCAGATGAGCTCGGCCACTATCGAAGTTGCCATTCTCTATTTACAGACCTGTCACGCCTACCGCTTCTTCAGTTGCAACAGAACCACAAACAAGAGGCAGGCTTACTGGAATGTTGCCGCATGGAACTAGCGATGCTATCGTCCACGGTCGGCCGTGCATGCGTACACAGTACGCAAGCGCTCGGCCTCCTGTCCTGACCTGACTTTTTTCCGATTCCATATCAAGCATGTGAGCAAGGCGCCAGTGCCTGGCTCACGACACGAAGCCGCCCAACATGATCCGCGAACGCAGCTCGACCCAAGAACCGCTTCTTCACCTCGCATGGTCCATCGATGCCGAGGGCCTGTGCGAAGCGCCGCTGGCGTGGTGCCCGGGACTGCTGCCGGACATGGCGGGCATGCCGCTGCCTGCCTGGCTGGCAACGGTCGCCGTGACAGACGGTCCTGCGCTCGCGCGCGAACTCGATGGCGTGCTGGCGCGGCGGCAAGCCTTCGAATGCCAGCTCGAGATTGCCTGCGGCGATGGCCGCCAGCGGCACGGCCTGATCACGGCCCTGCCCCGGCAACAGGATGGCGGATACGCGTGCACGCTGGTGGACGTGACGGGACGACAGGTAGCGCTGGATGGAGCGACACGCGATGCGGCTACCCTGCGGCTCATGGTCGACAACGCGACCGACCTCGTGGCCTTCTGCGACCTGGACGGGCGTTACATCGACATTTCCTCGTCCTTCACACGCAACCTCGGCTGGACAAGGGAACAATTGATCGGGCAACCGGCGATCGATTTCGTGCATCCGGACGACCATGCCCATGCCAACGACGACATGCGGCGCATCCTGGCCGGCGAACCGCGGCCGGATGCGATCGAACTGCGCAAGCGCGACACGCAGGGCCAGTATCGCGCGCTGGCATCGAAGACGCGCATGGTGATCGATCCGGTGACGGGCGACTGCCTGGGCGCCGTGTTCGTGTCGCGCGATATCACGCGCGAAAACGAGATGCTGCGGCGCCTCGAGCGCATGGCCGAACACAACCTCACCCTGATCGAGAGCATCGACGACGGCTTTTTCTCCGTCAACTCGTCGTGGGAAATCGTGTATGCGAATAACCGCGCGGCAGCCTTCGTCGGTGTCGACCGCGACGCGGCGCTCGGCAAGGTCGTGTGGGACGTTGCCCCGGGCCTGGCCGAGTCGGTGGTCGGCCAGAACCTGGTCAAGGCCATGGCAAGCCGCGAAAGCATCAGCTTCGAAACCTTCTATGAACCGGTCGGTGTCTGGGTCAGCGAGCGCATCTATGCGCACGAAGAAGGCCTGTCGGTGTTTTTCCACGACATTTCCGATCGTGTGGCGCGCGAACAGCAGATCCGCGACAGCGAACGGCGCTTTCGCGAAACGATCCAGATCACGCCGGCCGGCTACATGCTCCTCAACGGCGACGGCATCGTCGAAGACATCAATCCGGCACTGTGCCAGCTCTCCGGCTACTCGCGCGAGGAACTGGTCGGCAAGCCCGTAGCGGCCATCCTGGTTGCCGGCGACGCCAGCCCGGCGCTCAACGTCCGCTGCACCGGTCATCGCGAACGTGCACTCGAGACCGTGCTCCTGCACCGCCAGGGCCACCATGTCGTCGCCCTGGTGAACCAGACCGTCGAGCTCGATGCGCAGGGCGAGGCACGGTCGCTGACAGCCTTCATCATCGACATTACCGAGCGCAAGCGCGCCGAGGCGCGGCTGGAAGAACTGGCCACGCGCGACACGCTGACGGGCCTGCCGAACCGGAACTGGATCAACCGCCGCGTATCGAGCATGCTCGACCAGGGCCAGGGTGGGACGACGGTGTTCTTCATCGACCTGAACCGCTTCAAGGAAGTCAACGATTCAATGGGCCACGCCACCGGCGACCGGCTGCTGCAACAGGTGGGCAGGCGCCTGCAATCGTGCATGCGGCCGGGCGACGTCGTGGCGCGGCTGGGCGGTGACGAATTCGTCGTGGCAGCGAGCTGCATGGGCCGCGAGGCCGCGACCGCCATTGCGCGGCGCCTGCTCGCCACGATGGATATGCCTTTCGTTGCGGACGGCATGGAAATGCGCGTGGGGGCGTCGATCGGCATCAGCCTGGCCGGGGGCGAGGACACGTCGACCGACGAGCTGTTCCAGAAGGCAGACACGGCCATGTACAAGGCCAAGGCGCAGGGCGACGGCTCCTTCCAGTTTTTTGAGCCGGAAATGAGCCTGGAGGCGAAGCGCCGCCTGCAGCTCGAGGCGGCACTGCACCGGGCGCTGGAGCAGAACCAGTTTGCGGTGCACTACCAGCCGCGCGTCGACCTGCGCTCGCTGCGCACGCTCGGCGTCGAAGCGCTGCTGCGCTGGGACCATCCCGAATTCGGCCGCGTGGCGCCGCTGGAATTCATCCCGCTGGCCGAGGAGCGCGGCCAGATCGAAACCATCGGCCGCTGGGTACTCGGCGCGGCCTGCCGCGACGTCCAGCAGATCAACGAGCAGTTCGGCCTGCACCTGCACGTTTCCGTCAACGTCTCGGCGCGCCAGTTGCGCTCGCCGGACCTGATCGGCCACGTGCGCACCGCACTGGCCGAATCCGGCTTGCCGGCAGGCGCACTGGAACTGGAATTGACGGAAAGCGCGCTGATCGAGGACCTCGACCAGTCGGTGGAAGTGCTCAGGGGCCTCAAAGCCTTGGGCGTGCGCCTCTCGATCGACGATTTCGGCACCGGCTACTCGAGCCTGTCCTACCTGAAACGCCTGCCCATCGACGTGCTGAAGCTGGACCGCTCCTTCATCTCCGACAACCCGGCCGGCGACGGTTTCGTGGGGGCGCTGATCGACATGGCCCACGTGCTCGACCTGTCCGTGGTGGCCGAAGGGATCGAAACCGACGAGGTGGTGGAGACCCTGCGCGAAGCCTTGTGCGACGAAGGCCAGGGCTACCTGTTCGCGCGGCCGATGCCGCTGGCCGAGCTGGAGGCATTCCTGGTGCGCGAGTACACCGGCATGCCGGTTGGCGAAGAGTAGGACTGACGCGGCTGCTCGTATGACGGTTGAACGCGTGGGCGGCATTGACCTCGTCGTCGATCCGCCATCGCGGATACAGCCGCCCACCCTACATTACTTATTCGGCTGCATCGTCAGGCCGATCAGGCGCGCCACCACGGCGGCAAGATACATCAGGCCGACGAACATCTCGATGCTGGCGAGCGAGCGCGCGTGCACGGTAAGCGGGATGACGTCGCCGATGCCGGTGCTCGAGAGCAGTGCGAAGCTGAGGTAATTCAGTTCGCTCCAGGTGCGCGGCAGCTCGGGGTGCACCGCGGCGCCGTAGGAGCCAGGCGCCAGCGCCTGCACCAGCAGGTAGAGGTGGGTAAAGGCCCAGGCCAGCAGCGTGAAGGTGGCGCCGGCGGCGAACAGTTCGTCGGTGGTCACGTGCCGGTCTTCCAGCATGTAGGCGATCAGCGAGCCGGCGGCATAGAAATAGAAGATCACTTCCAGTCCGGATGACCAGGCGCGCAGCTGCGGCAGGTCGTAGAGCATCTGCGCGATCAGCAGGGCAATGATCGGCACCGCCAGCATCACGCTGATGCGCGTCAGCCCGGGCGTGCGCCGTACCATGTTGGTAGTCAGCGTCAGGATGACGATGCCGAAGGCGTTCAGGGTCACGTGGCCGGCGGCCGTGTGCTCGACAAACGGGTACAGCACCATCGCGAGCAACTGCACCATCAAGAGGATGGCGGAAGGATGGCGGCGGGTGCGATTGAACAGGTGTAGCAGGTGCATCGAAATGTTCTCGGTAGGTGCAATAGCGCTATTGTAGGCACAAGAACAGGGACGGTGCGCGCGGCGCCGGGCGGCCTTCATCGGCGGCGGGCGAAAAAAAACCCCGCCTTGCGGGCGGGGTGTCGGTGCGAAGCGGCTCAGGAGCGCACGGACGCGCTTGCCGGCACCAGGGCGGTCACGGACGATGTCTGCGCACGCACGGGAACCGCGTCTTCCTCGCCCAGGCGGAACAGGGCCACCACCTGGCTCAGGCGCGCGGCCTGGTCCTGCATCGATTCGGCGGCGGCGGCGGCTTCCTCGACCAGGGCCGAATTCTGCTGGGTCACCTGGTCCATCTGGGCGATGGCGCCATTGACCTGCTCGATGCCGGCGCTCTGTTCGGCGCTGGCGGCACTGATCTCGGCGACGATGTCGGTCACGCGGCGCACGCTGTCGACCACTTCCCGCATCGTCGTCCCGGCCTGCGCCACCAGCGCGCTGCCGGCGTCGACACGGTCGACCGAAGCGTGGATCAAGGCCTTGATTTCCTTCGCTGCCGCAGCCGAACGCTGGGCCAGGTTGCGCACCTCGGAGGCGACGACGGCGAAGCCGCGTCCCTGTTCGCCGGCACGCGCCGCTTCCACGGCGGCGTTCAGGGCCAGGATATTGGTCTGGAAGGCGATGCCGTCGATGACGCCGATGATGTCGACCACCTTGCGCGAGGAAGCGTTGATCGCGTCCATGGTCTCGACCACTTGCGCCACCACGTCGCCGCCGCGCACCGCGACCTGCGAGGCACTGGCACCGAGCTGGTTGGCCTGGCGCGCATTGTCCGCGTTCTGCTTGACGGTCGCGGTCAGCTCTTCCATCGACGATGCGGTTTCCTCGAGCGAGGAAGCCTGCTGCTCGGTGCGGCTGGACAGGTCCTGGTTGCCGGCGTTGATCTCGGCGGACGCGGCGGCGATGGTGTCGGTACCGAGACGCACCTGGCTGACGATGCCAGCCAGGCTGTCGCGCATGCCCTTGATGGCAAACAGCAGGCTGCCGGTGTCGCCGGCGCGGGTGGCGATCGGCACGCCGAGGTTGCCCGCGGCGATCTGCTCTGCGACGTCGGCCGCATAGGTCGGTTCGCCGCCCAGCTGGCGCAGCAGGCTGCGGGTGATGACGGTGGCGGCCGCCACGCCGCCCAGCAGCGCCAGCGCGCCCAGGATCAGCATGGCGTTGCGGCCGACGACATAGGTCTGCTCGGCCGCCTCGTAGGTGGCCTGCATGGTCTTGCCCTGGTGGTCGATCAGTTCGTTGGACGAAATGAAGACCGCGCTCTGGATCTTGCGTGCAGGGCCCAGCAGATGGGCGACGGCCGCATCGTGCTCGCCGGCGGCGCGCAGGCGCATGACTTCATCGAGGGCCACCATGTACTGGTCGTAGGCGGCCTTGTAGGTGCGCAGGTTCCTGACCCCATCCTCGGATACCACCAGCTTGTCGAGCCCGGCGAACATCTCGGCCGCTTCCTTGCGGCTGGTGGCGATCACGCCGAGGTTCTTGGCCACGGCCTGGGCATCGTCCGTCAACAGCAAGTCGCGCACCGAGCGCGCGCTGCGGTTGATGCGGTCGGCCAGGCTCTGGGCCAGCACCACCTTCGGATAGGCGTCGGTCGCCATCGTACGGGTGCCGGTATGGAGCGCACCGAGCTTGCTGATGCCCATCGCAATCACGGCCACGAGAAAAGCCAGCACCAGCACAAAGGCCAGCGCCAGTCGGGTTCCTACCTTGAGTCGGCTCAGCATGATCACTCAGCTCGCCGGGGTCTCGATGACGCCCATTTCCTCGGACGTCATCAGGCGGTCGATGTCGACCAGGATGATCATGCGTTCGTCCACCGTGCCCAGGCCCAGCAGGTAATCGGTGTTGAGCGCGCCGCCCATGTCCGGCGCCGGCTTGATCTGCTCGGCCGTCAGCGAAATCACGTCCGACACCGCGTCCACCACCATGCCCACCACGCGGTCCTGGATGTTCAGGATGATCACGACGGTAAACTGGTTGTAGGTCGGCTCACCCAGCTTGAACTTGATGCGCATGTCGACGATCGGCACGATCGTGCCGCGCAGGTTGACCACGCCCTTGACATGTTCCGGCGCGCTGGCAATGCGGGTGACGGCCTCGTAGCCGCGGATTTCCTGCACCTTCAAAATCTTGATGCCGTATTCTTCGTTGCCGAGCTTGAATGCGAGCGCTTCCAGCACGCCGTCGTTCATCAAGGTGTTGTCCATGTCATTCCTGCTGTAGAAGAGGGGGATATCCCCGGAGATCCCCTATTTTTGCTCATGAGCAATAAATAGGGAAGTCCAGCATAGCCGATCTGTCTCGCCCCTACAACTGACTGTCCATCAAACCCCCTGCGCGTGGGCTGCAGCGGCCCCCTCGAACAGTGTGGCGAAGCGGCGCGCCGCGCTTTCCGGGTCGGCTTCGCCATACACGCTCGTGATTGCCGCCACCATGTGGGCACCCTGCGCCACCGGGGGTGCGGCGTTCGATGGGGTCATGCCGCCGATGACGACCAGCGGCAGCTCCAGTTCGGCGCGCGCGGCGGCCAGGATCGATGGCGCCGTGACGAAATCGTATTGTTTGACGGGCGAGGGATAGAAGCCGCCGAAGGCAGCGTAGCTCGCGCCCGCCGCCTGCGCCGCGCGTGCCAGCGCCAGCTCACCATAGCAGGAGGCGCCGACGATCTTGTCGCGCCCGAGGCCCCAGCGCGCCTGCTGCAGCGCGGTGTCGCCCCCGCCCAGGTGCACGCCGTCGGCATCGATGCGCATGCACAGGTCGAGGTGGTCGTTGACGACCAGCGGCCGCTTGTGGCGCCGGCACAGCGCCAGCAGCGCCGTCGCCTGCTCCAGGCGCAGTGCCGCGCCGGCCTCCTTGTGGCGGTACTGCACCGGGCCGCGCCGCCGCGCAGGGCCGCTTCGGTGGCGGCCAGCAGCCGGTCGGTGTCGTCCCAGTTCGGGGTGACGAGATACAAGCCGTGCATATTGGATCCTTTCATGTGGTGGGCAGCGCCTGCACGCCGTCCTGGCCTGTGCGCTGTAAAAGCGGCGGGGAATGCGCTGGCCCGGCGCGATCGCGAAGGCCTGGGCCAGGGCTTCGTGGCAGTAGGACTGGGCGGCTCCCAGCGCCTCGAACATCGATTCGCCCAGCGCCAGGCGTGCGGCCAGGGCGGCCGCCAGGGTGCAGCCGCTGCCGTGGTAGGCGCCGGGCAGGCGCGGCCAGCGCCAGCGCTGTTCCAGCTGTCCGTTGGCATACCAGCGGTTGGTGACGAACTGGCCATCGCCATGGCCGCCCGTGACCAGCCACTGGGCGCCGGGGAAGGCGCCGATCGCGCAGGCTTCCGGCTCGTTCGGCAGCACGATGGTGGCCAGCGCCAGCAGCTCGGCGACGGCATCGAGCGGATCGCCGGACGCCAGCGCATCGCCATGGCCGCTGGCGAGCACCGGATCGAGCACGACCGGCAGCTTCGGATCACGCTTGCGCAGGCTTCTCAGCAGCCCGGCAATCGCCAGCGCATTTGCGCGGTTGCCGGGAATGCCGATCTTGACCGCGCGGATGGCGCAGGTATCGATCAGGGCCTGGGCCTGGTGCAGCACGAACTCGGTCTCGACCGGACGCACGGCATGCACGCGGTTGTTGTCCTGCACCGTCAGCGCGGTGGCCACCGGCAGCGCGTGGGCACCCTGGGCGGCGATCGCCAGGATGTCGGCGGCCGAACCGGCGCCGCCGCCGGGATCGAGGCCGGCGAAGACCAGCACCGCCGGCGCCATGCCGGGGAGATGCCGGCCGCGCTATGCGACGCGCCATGCGACGCGGTACCCGGCGCGCTATGCGACGCGGTACCCGGCGCGGTAACCGACGCCGACCCGGTCGCCAGTCCGATGACAGCCGCCCTATGGGACGCCCTATGGGACGCCCTACCGGACGCCGTCACGCGAGGCGCCCGTCGCTTGGTGACGAGGGCGACGCGGCGAAGCGGCGCGGCATGCGTCCGGCGAGGTAGGCCTCGCGGCCCGCTTCCACCGCCAGCTTCATCGCGCGTGCCATGCGCACCGGCGCGCGTGCGCAGGCAATCGCGCTGTTCATCAGCACGCCGTCGCAGCCGAGTTCCATCGCGATCGCCGCATCCGACGCGGTGCCGACGCCGGCGTCGACCAGCACCGGCACGCGGGCCTCCTCGATGATCAACTTGAGGTTCCAGGGGTTGAGGATGCCCATGCCGGAACCGATGAGGGAGGCCAGCGGCATCACGGCCACGCAGCCGATCTCCTGCAACAGTTTCGCCTGCACCGGGTCATCGCTGCAGTAGACCATGACGTCGAAGCCGTCGCGCACCAGGGTCTCGGCCGCCTTCAGGGTTTCCGGCATGTGCGGGAACAGCGTGGTCTCGTCGCCCAGCACCTCGAGTTTCACGAGCTTGTGCCCGTCCAGCAGTTCGCGCGCCATCTGCAGGGTGTAGACCGCGTCCCTGGCGTTGTAGCACCCGGCGGTATTGGGCAGGATGGTGAACCGGGACGGCGGCAGCACGTCGAGCAAATTTGGCGCCTTCGGATCCTGGCCGATGTTCACGCGGCGGATTGCCACCGTGACGATCTCGGCTTCGGCCGCCAGCGTGGCCTCGCGTGTTTCATCCAGGTCGCGGTACTTGCCGCTGCCGACCAGCAGGCGCGAGCGGTATTGCTTGCCCGCGATGGTGAGGAAGTCTTCGCTCATGTTCATCCTTTGTTCATCCTTTCAGCCGCCGCCGATGGCGCGCACGATGTCGACCTTGTCCTGGCGCGCCAGCACGCGCGAGGCCCACTGCTGGCGCGGCACCACCTCGCGGTTGACCGCCAGCGCCACCGCCTGCTTCCCGACGCCGAGCGCCTGCACCAGGTCGCCCAGGGTCTGGCCGTCCAGCAAACTGTAGGGTTCGCCATTGAGTTCGATGTCGAACATGCTCAGACCTCGCGGTACAGTTTCGCGCCGCCGCGCACGAATTCGATCGCCTTTTCCTGCATGCCGCGCACCAGAGCCGTGTCTTCGCCCACGCCCTGCTCGGCCGCGTAGGCGCGCACTTCCTGGGTGATCTTCATCGAGCAGAAATGGGGGCCGCACATCGAGCAGAAATGCGCCACCTTGGCGGAATCCTTGGGCAGCGTCTCGTCGTGGAAGGCGCGCGCCTTGTCCGGGTCGAGCCCGAGGTTGAACTGGTCTTCCCAGCGGAATTCGAAGCGCGCTTTCGACAGCGCGTTGTCGCGGATCTGCGCGCCCGGGTGGCCCTTCGCCAGGTCGGCGGCGTGGGCCGCGATCTTGTAGGTGATGATGCCGTCCTTGACGTCGTTCTTGTCGGGCAGGCCGAGATGCTCTTTCGGCGTCACGTAGCACAGCATCGCGGTGCCGTACCAGCCGATGTGGGCCGCGCCGATGCCGGAGGTGATGTGGTCGTAGCCGGGCGCGATGTCGGTGGTGAGTGGCCCCAGCGTATAGAACGGCGCTTCCATGCACTGTTCCAGCTGCAGGTCCATGTTCTCCTTGATCAGGTGCAGCGGCACGTGGCCGGGCCCCTCGATCATCACCTGTACGTCGTGCTTCCAGGCGATTTGGGTCAGTTCGCCGAGGGTCTTCAGTTCGGCCAGCTGGGCCTCGTCGTTGGCATCGTAGATGGAACCCGGACGCAGGCCATCGCCCAGGCTGAAGGCCACGTCGTACTGCTTCATGATGGCGCAGATGTCCTCGAAATGCGTGTAGAGGAAGGACTCCTCGTGGTGCGCCAGGCACCACTTGGCCATGATCGAGCCGCCGCGCGACACAATGCCTGTCAGGCGCTTGGCCGTCATCGGCACATACGGCAAACGCACGCCGGCGTGGATGGTGAAGTAGTCGACGCCCTGCTCGGCCTGTTCGATGAGGGTGTCGCGGTAGATTTCCCAGGTCAGGTCTTCGGCCTTGCCGTTCACTTTTTCCAGCGCCTGGTAGAGCGGCACGGTGCCGATCGGGACCGGGCTGTTACGGATGATCCATTCGCGCGTCTCGTGGATGTGCTTGCCGGTGGACAGGTCCATCACGTTGTCGGCACCCCAGCGGATCGCCCAGGTCATCTTTTCCACTTCCTCGCCGATGGACGAGGTGACGGCCGAGTTGCCGATGTTGGCGTTGATCTTCACCAGGAAGTTGCGGCCGATGATCATCGGCTCGCTCTCGGGGTGGTTGATGTTGGCCGGGATGATGGCGCGGCCACGGGCGACCTCGGAACGCACGAATTCCGGCGTGATCTCCTCAGGAATGGCGGCACCGAACGACTGGCCCGGATGCTGGCGGCCCAGCAGCGCGGCCGTGCGCCGGCCCATCTCGCCGCTCGCTTCCAGCGACGCCAGGTACTCCTTGCGGCGCAGGTTCTCGCGCAGGGCGATGAATTCCATCTCGGGGTGATGATGCCGCGGCGGGCGTAATGCATCTGGGTGACGTTGGCGCCCTCTTTCGCGCGGCGCGGCTTGCGCTGCAGCTCGAAGCGCAGCGCGTCCAGGCTCGGATCAAGCAGGCGCCCGGCGCCGTAGGTCGAGCTCGGGCCGGACAGCTCCTCGGTGTCGCCCCGTTCGGCGATCCAGGTGCGGCGCAGTGCCGGCAAGCCGCGGCGGATGTCGATGGACGCTGCCGGGTCGGTGTAGGGGCCGGAGGTGTCGTAGACAAAGACGGGCGGGTTGGTCTCGCCGCCGAAGCTGGCCGGGGTGTCGCTTTGGGCGACGGCGCGCATCGGCACGCGGATATCGGGGCGGCTGCCTTCGATGTAGACCTTGGTCGAATTCGGGAAGGGGGCAATCGCGGCGCTGTCCACCATGGCGGTGGCGGCGTCGAACTTCAGTGGTGCATTCATGCGGCTCCTTTGCGTGAGGAGCCAGCAAAGGAGGCCGAGAGTGGCGTCAGGCGCGTGCGTGGGCACGAATCCGCATCTCGAAAGCTTCCCTTCGCTGGCATTATCCAGATCAGGTTCAGAGGGTATGTCTCACCCGCGCATCGATCGACGCGCAGGACCCCTAGCGTGTGCTGCCTTGCGGCAGCGGGCGGATTATAGCCTGCGAATTGGCGTTAGCAAAAAAATATTGAGCGCTTACTCGGGACGGGTGCTCCCCTGGACATGGGGTTGTTGCCTGTGCCGTTCGTGATGGGTTCAATCCGCGCGGGCACAGGTGCCCACCCTGGGGGACATGTGCGTTGAACCGGGGGTTGCCTGGGCTTGCCAAGAGGGCCTCCTGTAGGGTGGGCACCCCGTGCCCACGCGGATTGGGCATACCGATACCAACACACGCAACACACGCAACAGCGCCACGAACGACAACGATTCGACGCCGAATTTCCCGCTATCGCCTGACCTCACCCCCGCCCTCCTCCTCTATAATGGTCGTTTTCGCACCTCACACTGCCACATCATGGAATTAGCCAAGTCTTTCGAGCCAGCCGACATCGAACAACACTGGCGCGCCGCCTGGGAAGAGCGCGGGTATTTCGCCGCCACGCTCGACGCCGGCAAGCCCGCGTTCAGCATCCAGTTGCCGCCACCGAATGTGACGGGCACGCTGCACATGGGCCACGCGTTCAACCAGACCATCATGGACGGCCTGACGCGCTACTACCGCATGCGCGGCCATAACACGGCCTGGATTCCGGGCACCGACCACGCCGGTATCGCCACGCAGATCGTGGTGGAGCGCCAGCTCGACGCCCAGAAGGTCTCGCGCCACGACCTCGGTCGCGACGAATTCATCAAGAAGGTCTGGGAGTGGAAGGAAAAATCGGGCAACACCATCACCGGCCAGATGCGCCGCCTGGGTGCCTCGGCCGACTGGAGCCGCGAATACTTCACGATGGACGAGACCCGCTCGAAGGTCGTCTCGGAAGTGTTCGTGCGCCTGTACGAGCAGGGCCTGATCTACCGCGGCAAGCGCCTGGTGAACTGGGACCCGGTGCTGGGCACGGCCGTCTCCGACCTGGAGGTCGATTCGGTCGAGGAAGACGGCTCGATGTGGTATATCCAGTACCCGTTGGCCGACGGCTCGGGCCACCTGACGGTGGCCACCACCCGTCCTGAAACCATGCTGGGCGACGTCGCCGTGGCGGTCGATCCGACCGACGAGCGTTACACTCACCTGCACGGCAAGATGCTGAAATTGCCGCTGACGGATCGCGAAATCCCGATCATCGCCGACAGCTATGTGGACAAGGAATTCGGCACCGGCTGCGTGAAGATCACCCCGGCGCACGACTTCAACGACTACGCCGTCGGCCAGCGCGCGAATCTCGCGCCGATCACGATCATGACGCTCGACGCGAAGATCAACGAGAACGCCCCCGCGCAATACCAGGGCCTGGACCGTTTCAAAGCGCGCAAGCAGATCGTCGCCGACCTCGAAGCGCTTGGCCTGCTCGAACAGGTGAAACCGCACAAGCTGATGGTGCCGCGCGGCGACCGCACCGGCGTCGTGATCGAGCCGATGCTGACCGACCAGTGGTTCGTCGCCATGACGAAGCCGGCCCCGGAAGGTAGCTTCAATCCGGGCAAATCGATCACCGAAGTGGCGCTCGAAAAAGTCGCCAGCGGCGAAATCAAGTTCGTGCCGGAGAACTGGTCGACAACCTACAACCAGTGGCTGGGCAATATCCAGGACTGGTGCATCTCGCGCCAGCTGTGGTGGGGCCACCGCATCCCGGCCTGGTTCGACGAAGCCGGCAACATCATCGTCGCCCGTGACGAGCAAGAAGCCAAGGCCAAGGCCGCCGCGCAAGGCATCACGGGTGAACTGCGCCGCGACGAAGACGTATTGGACACCTGGTTCTCCTCGGCCCTCGTCCCCTTCTCGACCATGGGCTGGCCGGAGGAGACGCCGGACATGAAGATGTTCCTGCCCTCGTCGGTGCTGGTGACGGGCTTCGACATCATCTTCTTCTGGGTCGCGCGCATGGTCATGATGACCGCGCACTTCACGGGCAAGGTGCCCTTCGAGACCGTGTACGTGCACGGCCTGGTGCGCGATTCGCAGGGCCAGAAGATGAGCAAGTCGAAGGGCAATACGCTGGACCCGATCGACCTGATCGACGGTATCGACGTCGAGTCGCTGGTGGCCAAGCGCACCGCTGGCCTGATGGACCCGCGCGCCGCCGAAAAAATTGCGAAAGCCACGCGCAAGGAATTCCCGAGCGGGATTCCGGCCTTTGGCACCGATGCCGTGCGCTTCACGATGGCAAGCTACGCGTCCCTGGGCCGCAACATCAATTTCGACCTCGGTCGCGCCGAGGGTTATCGCAACTTCTGCAACAAGCTGTGGAATGCGACGCGCTTCGTGATGATGAACACCGAGGGCAAGGACTGCTCGGCGCCGAACCCCGAGGACCTGTCGCCGTCGGACCGCTGGATCATCTCGCTGATGAACCGGGTCGAGCTGGAAGTGGCGAAAGGCTTCGAGGACTACCGCTTCGACAACATCGCCAGCAGCATCTACAAGTTCGTCTGGGACGAGTACTGCGACTGGTACCTGGAAGTGGCCAAGGTCTCGGTCCAGCAAGGTACCGAGGCGCAGCAGCGCGCCACCCGCCACACGCTCCTGCGCGTGCTGGAAGTGATCCTGCGCCTGGCGCATCCGGTCATTCCGTTCGTGACCGAGGCACTGTGGCAGGCGGTGGCGCCGCTGGCCGGCAAGTCGGGCGACAGCATCATGCTGCAGCCCTACCCGATCGCCAATCCGGATGCGATCGACGAGTCCGCCGAAGCCTGGATGGCGCAGCTGAAGGAGCTCACGAATGCGACGCGCAACCTGCGCGGCGAGATGAAGCTGTCGCCGTCGGTGCGCGTGCCGCTGATCGTCGAACCGGGCAATGAAGCCGACCGCGCCAACATGGCCGGCTTCGCGCCTTTCATCGCCTCGCTCGGCAAACTGGCGGAAGTGCAGATCGTCGATGCCCTCCCGGAATCGCCGGCCGCCGTGTCGGTTGTCGGCACGACCAAGCTGATGCTGAAAGTGGAAATCGACGTCGCCGCCGAACGCGAGCGCCTCTCGAAAGAGATCGCGCGCATCGAGGGCGAGATCGCCAAGGCCAACGGCAAGCTGTCGAGCGAAAGCTTCGTCGCGCGCGCGCCGGCTGCCGTCGTGGCGCAGGAGAAGGAACGCCTGGCGAACTTCAGCGCGACCATCGAGAAGATGCGCGAGCAGCTGGGCAAGCTGCCGCCAGCCTGATCGGGCGGGCTGCCAGCCGCATGAAACCGGCCGCCGGGTGCAAGCCCGCCGGCCGGTTTTTTTCATTCTGTGCTGCTACACTGCCGTGCTCTATTCCACCTCAAGCAACCAGCTATGAAACCTCGCGCAAACGGCGGCCTGGTCTATTCCACCGATGGCGGGCGCATGTGCCCGGAATGCCGCCAGCCCCTCTCCCAGTGCGCCTGCAAGGCGAGCACCGTGCCCACCGGCGATGGCGTCGTGCGCGTGTCGCGCCAGACGAAAGGCCGCGGCGGCAAGAGCGTTACCCTCGTCAAGGGCCTCACGCTCGACGCCTCCGCCCTCGCACTACTCGGCAAGCAGCTGCGCACGGCCTGCGGCTCGGGTGGCACCGTGAAGGATGGCGTGATCGAAGTGCAGGGCGACCACTGCGAGCTCGTCATGGATACGCTGACCAGGCTTGGGCACCGCCCGAAGCGCACCGGCGCCTGACGCACCAACTGAGAGGCTGGGGTCAGGTCTGACATTCGGACACGAACTCGACTATAGGGTGCATCGTCCGGGGCTGTTTTTGTACGATGTGCCACTGGAGTGCAAGCTGACACGTGTGAGGCCTGAAGCCAAGGCAGAGGCCGTGTCCAAATGTCAGACCTGACCCCAGCCTGTATGCCGTCTGTCGGTCTTCTGGACTAGGCTGGCCGGTGCTGGGTATCCGCGCCACGCGTCACATGCAGCATGCGGCTCGGGGAGCGCACTTTGGCGGTGTGCCACACTCCGCGCGGCACGAGCGCCGCAGCGCTGCCTTCGAGCGTCACCGTTTCCACCGTCCCGTCGCGCTCCAGCAACAGTTCCACCGCGCCGGAGAGCAGATACACGAACTCGTCGCCCTCCGGGTGCATTTCCCAGGTCGGCCAATCCTCGGTGAACGCAAATTCGGTAATCAGCCAGCCTTTGTCATAACGTGCGCTCTCGGGTTCGGGCAGCTGCCAGAAGCCGTTGCCATCGAGCGCCCGGGCGCTGCCGTCTTCCGAGAGGTGGACATAGGTTTCGCGGAGATCGAGAGGCATGGCGGCTCCATTGGCGAGGAAGGTCAGTCAATGCTATCACCTCCGAAGCCCGGTCCCACGAAGGCAGGCCGTGGCGACGGCAGGTCCATCACACCGCCGCCGTGAGACCGATTGCCGGCGCCCTGCCTATTCCTTGCGGCGTGCACGCCGGCGGGCCGCCAGCAGCGCCCCCAGGCCCAGCCCAAGCATGCCCGCATGGGCCGGTTCCGGCACCGGCGCCACCCGCGTCACGATGTTGTCGATCCGCCCCCAGTCTTCGCCATAGATGTCGTCCGGGTCGGGCGTGGTCATGTACCAGTTGATGTAATTGACGTTCTGGAAGCTGGCCGGCAGTTCGACGTGGGTCAGCGGCACTTCGCCGACGATATTGAAGGTGGCGCCGTTGTCGGCAATGAAGGTCGAGGTGCCGCCCAGGTACTCGAAGCCGAGCACGTCGAAATTCGCCCCGTCCGTGCGCCGGATCTGGTAGGGCGAAGAGCCGAACTGGCTGTGCAGCCAGAGGTCGCCGCTGCCCGGGTGCAGGTGGCCGCCGCCGACGCCTGTTTCCAGCGAGACGATGTCGAAGCCGGACTCGCTGTAGGAGTCGATGTAGATGCCGCTGATGTCGTCGAAGTCGATGACGACGATATCGGCGGAGGCGGTCCCTGCCCCCAATGCCAGCACGGACGCAGCAAGGAGCTGCCTCATCAATCTGGATACACTCATGATGTTTCCTCAATGGTTGAGTTGAGAACGCGCAAAGACTTTGCGCCTGAGTTCCAGCATATGGACGAGCAGTGCTCCGATATTGATGTGTTTCAAAGTGTGGGGCCGCACGAAATCGGCGTGGGCGCGTCGCGCGTGATGCGACACCAGACGATTCAGGCCAGTGCGGGATAAGGTCGCCGCCAACGATCGCCGCGCCGGCATGCGCCTTGCCGCCGTCTGCAAGGCGATGCTGCGGCGGATGGTCTCGCGCTGCGCGCCGGCGCGGTACAACAGGTTGTAGCTCTCGAAGGGAATCATCTTGCCGTCCGGCTGGGCGAAGTGGATGCAGGATTTCTTCAGCGCGCGTACGTCCAGCGATGGAAGCCGACGGCCATCGCCAGCCATTCCAGCACGAGGTGGACCAGTTGCGCGGTCGCGGGCGCAAGCACGGGTGCGCTCATGGTGGCGAATCGAAAGACGAGAAGCTGCCCTTGATCCCTTTCTACACGACAGAGCCCAGCGTGAAGAGCAAGAAGACGAGCACCGCTCCTACCACGACCAGGATGGCGGTGCGGGTTTCGCGGTTTGCGTCCGCGATGACGATCCCACAAAGACCGAAGCCGACAACGGCCAGCATCGCGGCCAGGAGGCCGAATATCTTTAGCAAAACCATGTTCGTCCGCCCCGCAATCGTTTCATCGTGAGTAATCTGTTCAAGATTGTGCCGCTACGCTCTATCCTTCAAGCAATTTTGACACGCGGAGTTGCCACATCAACGGAACGGTTTGCTACACTCTGGCTTATTCATAACAAATTGGAGACCGAACATGCGCAAGCTGATCCCCGCCAGCCTGATTGCCACCATGCTGCTCACCACCGCCGCATGGGCACAGAACCCCGGGTCGCCGGTCGGGCTGTGGAAGACCATCGACGACGAAACCAAGCTGCCGAAAGCGCTGGTACGCGTCACCGAGGAAAACGGCGCCCTGCAGGGCAAGATCGAAAAGCTGTTCCGCGGTCAAAACGAAGACCAGAACCCGAAATGCACCGCCTGCACCGATTCGCGCAAGAACCAGCCGATCATCGGCATGACGATCCTGTCGGGCCTGAAGAAGGACGGTAACGAATACTCGGGCGGCGAAATCCTCGACCCGGCCAAGGGCAAGGTCTACAAGAGCAAGGCCACGCTGCGCGACGGCGGCCAGAAGATGGAAGTGCGCGGCTACATCGGCATGCCGATGCTGGGCCGTTCGCAAATCTGGCAGCGCGAGCAGTAACAGCCCGCGCTCCATCGAAGCGGCCCGCGTGGCCGCTTTTTTATTACGCCGGACGCGCGAAAAAAAATCCCTGCGCCAGGGGCTGGCGCAGGGACTCGTGCGGGATGCTGTGCAACCGGCGGTTACTGCACCGAGAGCAGCACCTTGACGCTGCCGTCCACCGCATCCTTGTCGATATAGCCGATCGCGTTCGGATCGGCCGCCAGGGCTTTTTTGACGGCCGCATCGGATGCGTGCACCTTGGGGCGCATGCCCTTGCCGGAAAACTCGATCTTCGCCCAGGTCGCTTCGTATTGGGCGCCCTTTTTCGAGGCCACTTTTTCCAGGAACTCGGTGCGTGCCGCCGAGTTCTTGTCCTGGTCGATCAGGGCAGGACCGCTGGACTTGCCCAGGTAGAGGTCAGCGACCTGGTCGCTCGTCATTTTCGCGACCGGGCTGGCGGCACCGGCCACCACGACCACTTCGGCGCCGGCACTGGCGGCCACGGCCAGTCCCAGCGACAGGCCGACAATGTTGATCATCTTTTTCATCTTGTTTCCTTTGCTCAGAACACCATTTCGTAGGCCGCGCGCAGGGCCTTGAGGTCGTCGCCGAAGTTATGGGTGGTGTCCTTGTACTTGTCGAACTGGACTTTCACGCTGCTGGTTTCGTTGATGTCGTAGCGCAGCGTCAGCGAGGCGCGCTGGTAGGCGGCGGGCTCGTACCAGTCGTGGTCGGTGCTCTTCTCTTCGTAGTGCGCGAAGTTGAGCATCGGGGTCCAGCTGCCCCAGCGGTAACCGGCGCCGATGGTGTAGGCCGGCGCGTCGACGCGGTAGGCGTCGTAGGTACGCGACAGGCGGGTCACTTCGCTCAGCACGAACCAGTCGTCGAAATCGAGGTTGGCCGCCAGGCCAAAGGCGCGCAGGCGTGCGGTATCGCTCCATTCGGTGGTGGCGTTGCTGGTATCGACTTGCGCCTGCATGTACACGGCGCGCACGGTCAGCGGGCCACGGCTGGCCTCGAGGTCGCCGCCGACCAGGTTGCGCCAGGTGACCTTGGTGTCGCCCTCGGTGAACATGGCGTAGTACGGCGTTTCCTTCTTGGTTTCCTTGCCGCCAAACACGCTCGAGCTCAGGTTGATACGGCCCAGCTTGGTCTTGTAGCGAACGCTGGCGCCGTTGTAGTTCGTCACTTCCCAGCCATACAGTTCGGGCGGGGTGCCGATCCATGGGTAGGCCGTGCCGACGTCCTGGAAATCGGAGTAGTAGTACAGCGGAATGCGTTTGCGGCCGGCCTGGACTTCCAGGTTATCGTTGAGCTTGTAGCTGCCGTAGGCCCACTCGACCGCTGGCTTCGGTTCGACCGCACGGGTGACGACCTGGGTAACGAAGTACAGCTTGTCGGTGGCGTTGTAGCGCAGCTGGATGCCGGCGCGCGATTCCGGCTTGAAAGTCAGGTCGTCGCCATACACGCTGCCATTGGTCCAGTCGGTGATATAGCAGGGGCAGGCACGGCCACCGAGGGTGCTGGGGCCGGCATAATCGGGCTGGGTCGGCGAATCGATGTTGCGGCCGGCAACGATCGAGGCAAAACCACTGACGTGGAGGCGCGACGCCGCCGTGTCCTCGTCCGCGGCACTGGCAGCGAACGGGCTCAGGCAGGCGGTGGCCACGAGCGCCGCCAGGGCGCGCTGGCGAAAGAACTGGGGAACAGCCATGATGATGGTCCTTTGCTCCGATGCGCAAAGGCACCGGAAAATAGAAAGTAAGAAGCGGGGAAAAGGTCAGATCGACCTTGTTCGGCTTTTACATTCTAAGAAGGGACTCGGCCTTGGAGGAAGCAAAACCTCGCTCACATCCAACTTATGTTGGTGTACGGCAACATAAATACGGGAAGATTGTTTCGGTTGCAAGGGCTTACCTGGCCGCGCGGCGGCGATCGGCGCAGCGCTGCTGCTCGGGCAAACTCAACACACGCATGGCGACGCGCCGCGGCACGCCGACCAGCTGCATGAATTCCAGCGCGGGATTCATGCCATCCTTGCGCAGGATATTCAGGGCATCGTTGACGCGCGCAGCCGTGTAGCTGTCGGTCCGTGGGTCCGCTTGATTTCCTGACATGGGCGCCTCGCCACAAGGTTTTCACCAGGCGAGTTATCCTAGCAAACCGGCACGGACGAGGCGCCCGCTTGCCTGATGAAAACGAATGCTGGCGAACCTAGCGGTCGCGCCCCTGCTTGTCGGCGCCCCGCTTAGGGCTGGTGCGCAGAATGGCAAGGATGACGAGGGCAAACAGCGCGCTCAGCACGGCGGTCGCCTCGCGCCCCATGCCGGCGGCAATACCGATGGCCGACGTCAGCCAGACGCTGGCGGCCGTCGTCAGCCCGCGAATGTCGTTCTTGTTGCTGTGCTTGAGGATGGCGCCGGCGCCGAGGAAGCCGATGCCGGCGGTGATGCCTTGCAGCACGCGCGACAGGTCATCGATCTCCATGCCTGCCTGCAGCGGGATCAGCACGAACATGGCCGAGCCGAGCGACACCAGCATGTGGGTGCGCAGGCCGGCCGAGGCGCCGACCGATTCGCGCTCATAGCCGAGCATCCCGCCCAGCACCACCGCCACCAGCAGGCGCACGACGACACGGGTAATGCCTTCCACATCGCCCAGGTCGGAAAACTCCTGCACCACGATCATCCAGCTACGTTCCATCCACACTTGCCGCTCCTCTCGCGCATCCGTGGGGATGATGACAGATAAGCAAGCTGGACGGCGCTACGTTCCGGCTGGCCGCAGGTACTCCTCAGAGCCATCCGGCGTCGCGCGCGAGGCGATAGGCTTCGACCCGGTTGCCCGCGTTGAGCTTGCTGATGGCTTCGGACAGGTAGTTGCGCACCGTGCCTTCGGACAGGTGCACCTGGCGCGCGATGTCGGCGCTGCTGCTGCCCTCCCCCGCCAGGCGCAGGACCTGGCGTTCGCGTTCGGTGAGCGGATCGGTTCCGCCGCTCCAGCTGGCCACGGCCAGCTCCGGCGCCACCGTCATGCCGCCGCCGTGCACGGTACGGATCGCGGCTGCCAGCGTCTCGGCGGGCGCATCCTTGAGCAGGTAGCCGCGTACCCCGGCCGCCAGCGCGCGGCGCAGGTAGCCGCTGCGCCCAAACGTGGTTACGATCAGGACGCGGCAGGCGGCGCCCCTCCTCGACCAGGCGCGCCGCCAGCTCCAGGCCGGTCAGGTGCGGCATCTCGATGTCGGTCAGCACCACGTCGGGTTTGAGCTCGGCACACAGCCCCAGCGCCTGCCTGCCGTCGGTTGCGGTGCCAACCACTTCGAGGTCCGGTTCCAGTCCGAGCAGGGCCGCCAGCGCGCCCCGTACCAAGGCCTGGTCTTCGGCGATCAGGACCCGGATCATGCCGCGCCTCCGGCGGGCACGCGCAGTTCCAGCGCCAGCCCGGCGCCGACACGCAGCGCCAGCCTGCCGCCAAGGGATGCGGCACGTTCCTGCATGCCGGCCAGGCCGTTGCCGTGACGTAGGTCGTGTTCGCCGCGCAGGCGGGTGCCGTCGTCGGCAACGCGCAGCACCGCATTGCCCTCCTCCAGCCCCAGCGACAGCGTGCAGCGGCGCGCGCCGGCGTGGCGCACCACGTTGGTGACGGCTTCGCGCAGCGCCAATGCCAGCACGTGTTCGGCGGCCGGTGCCAGCGGCACGCGCGCGACCTGCTCGTCCAGTTCGACATCGGCCGCGGCGAGGCTGGCGCGGGCGCTGGCGAGGGCTTGTGCCAGGCCGCTCTCGCGGTAGCCGCTGACGGCCGCGCGCACTTCGGCCAGCGTCTGGCGCGCGGCCTGCTCGATGTCGGCGATCTCGCGCCTGGCGGCGACGCGGGCGGCGTCGCCTCCGCCCTCATGGTCCAGCAGCTTGCCGGCGAGTTCCGCCTTCAGGGTAATCATCGACAGCGAATGCCCCAGCAAATCGTGCAGGTCGCGCGAGATCCGTTCGCGCTCGGCGATGGTGGCCATGTGCTCGACCTCCTCCTGCTTGCGCAGCAGCGCCTCGCGCGAACGGCGCAGGCGTGCGTCCAGCACGGCGCCGATGCCCACCGGCAGGCTGACGGTCAGCAGCGGCATCAGGAACAGCCAGCACATGCGCGTTTCCTCGATCAGCAGCGCGGCCAGCCCGCCAAAGGCGATGACGCCGGCGATCGACAGCATGGCATGCCGCACCGAGACGATCTGGCCGGCCATGGCACAGGCGAAGATGAAGAAAGTGGCGGCGCCCACGTTCCAGCGCACCCAGGCAGCGCCGATCAGGCAGCTGACCAGCATGCAGGCGGCGACTTGCCTGCCGCGCGCCCAGTAGCTGGCGCAGTACAGCCAGAAGAAGACCACCAGGGTCAGCGACAGCAGCAGCGCCTCGCGCAGGCTCGGTGGTACGTAGGCGTACTTCCAGAACATGTAGCCAAGGCTCAGCAGCCAGAGGTAGGGCCGCTTGCCCTGCTCGGGCGGAAGCCAGGGCCCCGTCCATACGCGCCGCATCGCCTGCGTGATCGTGTTCATCTCTTCCTGTGGTAGTCGTTATTGTGCCAGCAGGCGCACGTCGGCGATCTCGAAGCGATAGTCGCCCGGCTGCGGACCGGCGTTGAATCCTAACATGGTCATCGCCGACGGATCGAAGCCTTTCAGCTCGCTGAAGGGAACGGACACTTCCGTCCATTCCGGTCCCGCGACAAAGGACTTGGCGGCGGGAATGCGTACACCGTCCGTCATCGCCATGATCTGGTAAGTCTTGCCGTCGCCGCGCACCTTGAAGCGCACGCTGTTGGCGGCGGACAGGTTCACCGGCTCCATCGGCCGCGCGCCAGGCATGAAGGCCACGCCGGCCCGGGCGAAGGGCAGGCCCGGCGCCACCTTGGCCTCGATCGCGAGCGGCACCTCGCCATCCGCCAGCACCGCTCCCGTCTTCAAGGCCACGGTGGATTTGCCGCCCGCGAAACCGTCGGTCGACGGTCCCCATCCCATGCCGAAGGGACTGGCCAGCCCCTTCTCGCTGAAGCGGCTGATGCGCCCGTCCGCCGGCAGGGGAGATGCCGCCCTGCCCCTGGCGGCTTCACGGGCGGCTTGCGCCACCTGCTGGCGCTGGCCCGCGCGCAGCGCGTTCGCGCTCTCGCCGTCCTTCCACACTTCGACGATGCGGCGCGTGGCCAGGATGTCGGCCGCAGGGTTACCCTCCACCAGCAGCAGGTCGGCCTTGTAGCCCTTGTCGATGCGGCCGCGCCCACCCAGCTTGAACACTTTCGCCGGCACGCTGGTGGCGGCGGCCAGAGCCTGCGCCGGGGTCAGGCCCGCTTCGACCAGGGCCGCCATCTCGCGGTGCATGCTCACGCCGTACTGGGTGCCGGGGTTGCCGGCGTCGGTGCCGGCCAGCACCGGTACGCCCGCTTTGACCAGCGCCGCGGTGACGGCCTTGGGCGCCGCCAGCCGCTCGGGATGCGACGTATTGCCGTAGCGTGCCTTGAGCGGGGCCTGCGCGTCCTTGCCGAGCAGACCGGCCAGAGCGGGATCGGCCAGCAGGTCGTCGCCGCGCCAGCCCGCCATGCTTTCCAGTACGGTGAAGGTCGGGATGACGAAGGCGCCGCGGCTGGCGGCCAGGCGCGCCAGGCCTTGCGCATCGGCGGATGCCGCCGGGAACAGGTGCACCAGGCCGTCGGCGCCCGCTTCCAGCACGGCGCGCGCATCCTTCTCGGTGCCGATGTGGACCACGGCCAGCTTGCCGCGCCGGTGCGCCGCCTCGATTACTGCCTTCGCCGTGGCCAGGTCGAGCGAGGGGAAGCCGTAGCCGCTTTCCATGACGATCTTGATGAAGTCCGAGCCTTCGGCGATGCGCTCGTCGACAAAGGCCTGGGCCTGTTCCGGCCCGGTGATGGTGGGGATGGCGACGCCGAACTGGGTACCATGGCCGTGCGGGGCGGTGACCAGGGTGCCGGCCGAAAACAGGTCGGCGTGGTCATGGCGGCGTCCCTGTGCCATCTCTTCCCTGGCCTTTTTCATCATGCCAATGTCGGTGAACATGTCGATCTGGGTCGTCACGCCGAACAGCACCGGCAACTCCTGGAAGGCAAAGGCGTGGGTGTGGGCGTCGATCAGGCCGGGCAGCAGCGTGCGGCCGGCGCCTTCGACGATGCGACTGCCGGCGGGGGCGGCGCCACGGAAGTCGGCGTCGGCGATCTTGCCGTTTTCGAACAGCACCGAGCGGCGCTCGTGCACTTTCTCGCCGTCGAAGACGCGCACGTCGCGTACCAGGGTGGCGGCGGCCAGGGCGGCCTGGCTGCAAGCGATGCCGGCGCACAGCAGCAGGGTTTTCAGGGTGGTGGTGTTCATCAGGGCTCTCCCGTGTTGGTATGAGCCCAGTATGCGTTTGGCGAGGACGCCGCAACAGAAGCAGCTGCCACCAGTTTAAGGTGACAAATGTCAGCTGCGGTCAGCTGCGGTCAGCTGCGCGGACGGTGGCGTGCCAGGTGCCGGTCGAGGGCATTCGCGAATTGCTGGCGGTCGGCCTGGCTGAAGGCGGGCGGGCCGCCGGTGTCGACGCCGCCGCTGCGCAGTTCTTCCATGAAGGCGCGCATCGTCAGTTGCTGGGCGATGGTGTCCTTCGTATAAAAGTCGCCGCGCGGGTTGAGGGCGTAGCCGCCCTTCTCCAGCACCTGCGCCGCCAGCGGGATGTCGCCGGTGACGACCAGGTCGCCGGGGCTGAGGCGTTCGACGATCTCGGCGTCGGCCACGTCAGGGCCGCTGGGCACCTGAAGCGCACGGATGAATTTCGAGCCCGGCACGCGCATCAGCTGGTTCGCCACCAGCGTCACGGGGATCTGCGTGCGCTCGGCCACCCGGTACAGGATGTCCTTGATGACGGCGGGACAGGCGTCGGCGTCGACCCAGATCTGCATCTGGCCAGGATTCGTGCTCAACGGAGGCTCATCGCAAATTGTCCCAGAGGTCGCCGGTCGGGCTGATGCGCGGTGCGGCCACGCCGAAGTGTTGATACGCCGCCGGCGTCGCGATACGTCCGCGCGGAGTGCGCTGCAGGTAGCCTTGCTGGATCAGGTAGGGCTCGAGCACGTCCTCGATGGTGTCGGCCGCTTCGCCGATCGCCGCCGCCAGGTTGCCGATGCCGACCGGGCCCCCGCCGAACTTGAACAGCACCGCTTCCAGCAGTTTGCGGTCCATGACGTCGAAGCCGACCGAGTCGACGTCGAGCATGAGCAAGGCGCGGTCGGCCATGTCCTTGGTGATCTCGCCATTGCCCTTCACTTCCGCATAGTCGCGCACGCGGCGCAGCAGGCGGTTGGCGATACGCGGGGTGCCGCGTGCGCGCAGCGCCACTTCGCGTGCACCTTCCTGGTTGATCGGTGCTTCCAGCAGGGCTGCGCTGCGGGTGACGATCTTGGTCAGCTCCTCGACGTTGTAGAACTCGAGGCGGGCGACGATGCCGAAACGGTCGCGCAGCGGGTTCGTCAGCATGCCGGCGCGCGTAGTGGCGCCCACCAGCGTGAACGGCTGCAGGTCGAGTTTCACCGAACGCGCGGCAGGCCCTTCGCCGATCACGATGTCGATCTGGTAGTCCTCGAGCGCCGGATACAGGATTTCCTCGACGACGGGCGACAGGCGGTGGATCTCGTCGATGAACAGCACGTCGTTCGGTTCGAGATTGGTGAGGATCGCGGCCAGATCTCCCGGACGCTCCAGCACCGGGCCGGAAGTCTGGCGCAGGTTCACGCCCATCTCGCGCGCAATGATGTGGGCCAGCGTGGTTTTACCGAGGCCCGGCGGGCCGAACAGCAGCGTGTGGTCGAGCGCCTCGCGGCGCTTGCGAGCGGCGGAGATGAAGATCTCGAGCTGGTCGCGGATCTTGACCTGGCCGACATATTCGTCGAGCTGCTTCGGGCGCAAGGCGCGCTCGATCGCCTCCTCGTTGGGCGAGGCCGGGGCCGCGTCGATGACGCGGTGCTCGGTGAAATTGTCGGTCTGGATGCTCATTGCTTAATCTCTACAATACCGTGTATGGTCGCAGGCCAGGGTTCGCCCTGCATGGCGAACCCGTTCGGCAGGCGCGCGGCGTGCCGCGCGAAAATCCTGCCTCATCCTTTGGACAGCGCTTTCAGTGCGAACTTGATGGCGTCCGACACGCTTGCGCCTTCGGGCAGGTTCTTGGTCGCGACCAGCGCTTCCTTGTCAGAATACCCTAATGCCAGCAGCGCATTCATGGCGTCCGCTTGCGTATCGTCGCGCGGGGCGCCGCCGCCGACCACGCCGAGGTCGGCGCCGATCTTGCCTTTCAGTTCCAGCAGCAGGCGTTCGGCGGTCTTCTTGCCGATGCCGGGGATCTTCACCAGGCGGCCGGCTTCCTGCAGCGTCACCGCCTGCGACAGGTCGGCCACCGTCATGCCCGACAGGATCGCCAGCGCGGTGCGTGCGCCGACGCCGGTAATCTTGATCAGCTGGCGAAACAGTGCCCGCTCGCTGGCCGTGCCGAAGCCGAACAGCAGGTGCGCGTCCTCGCGGATGGCCTGGTGGGTGAACAGCACGACTTTTTCGCCGGTATGCGGCAGGTTGTAATAGGTGCTCATCGGCACGTCGACTTCATAGCCGACGCCGTTGCAATCGACCAGCAGTTGCGGCGGGGTTTTGTCGAGCAGGATTCCGGAAATGCGACCGATCATGGTGGGCCTTTCTTTTTGATGTTCAGTTAGACGAGGCGGCCGTTCTTCATGCGCAGCGTGGCCTTCTGCGGGCTGAGCACGTTCAGCAGCGCCAGCGTGTCGTGGGTGTGCGCGTGGCAAATGGCCACGCCCAGCGCATCGGCCGCATCGCTGCCGGGCAGGCCGGGCAGCATCAACAGGCGCGCGACCATGTCCTGGACCTGCGGCTTGGCGGCCTTGCCGGTGCCGACGACGGATTGCTTGATCTGGGTGGGCGAGTATTCGGCCACGTCGAGGTCGGCGCCCACCAGCGCGCTGATCGCGGCGCCGCGCGCCTGGCCCAGCAGCAGGGTCGACTGCGGATTGACGTTCACGAACACTTTTTCGATGGCGGCGCAGTGCGGGCCGTAGGTGGCCACGACTTCGCGCACGCCGTCGAGGATGATCTTCAGGCGCGGCGGCAGCGCACCCTCGAGTCCGGTCTTGATGGTGCCCGAGGCTATGTAGCGCAGCTTGCTGCCGTGTTTTTCAATAACCCCAAAGCCGGTGGTGCGCAGGCCTGGGTCGATGCCGAGGATAATCATGGACGAATGTTATACCGGCCAGCAACGTTCGTGGGAAAAATACTGGGTAAAAACCCAGTAGGGTGGGCACCCCGTGCCCACGCGGAAGGGTGCACAGTGGTAGCCTGACAACAATAAACCAGTTACGGCGAGCGCAGAGTCCATGTATAGCATGCCATGGACGTAGCGTGGGCGGCTTTGCCGCCCACGCGTTCAACGGTCGGTGACAAACCGCTGCAGGAATTTCATGTGATGGTTGAACGCGTAGGCGGGGGACCCGCCTACCCTGCGCGAATGCGCATGCGTGCGTTGAACGCGTAGGCCGCAGAACAGTCCACTGGACTATTCCGCCCCGCCTACCCTACGCGGACAACGGTCAATCAGTGCCTGAAGTGACGCGTTCCCGTGTACAGCATCACCACGCCACGTTCGTCCGCCGCGTCGATGACTTCCTGGTCGCGCATCGAGCCGCCCGGGTGGATGACGCAGGTGGCGCCGGCATCGACCACCACGTCGAGCCCGTCACGGAAGGGGAAGAAGGCATCCGAGGCGACGGCCGAACCGGCGAGCGACAAGCCGGCGTTCTGTGCCTTGATCGAGGCGATGCGGGCCGAATCGATGCGGCTCATCTGCCCTGCCCCGACGCCCAGTGTCATGCCGTTGGCGCAGAAAACGATGGCGTTCGACTTGACGAATTTGGCGACGCGCCAGGCGAACATCAGGTCCGCCATTTGCTGCGGGGTCGGCTGCTTTTTGCTCACCACGCGCAGGTCGGCCATGCCGACGTTCTTCGCATCCGGCGCCTGCACCAGCAAGCCGCCGCCGACGCGCTTCACGTCGTAGGCGTTGTGGCCATTGCCCAGCGGGATTTCCAGCAGGCGCACATTCTGCTTGGCCGCCATGATCTGGCGCGCTTCAGCGGTAAAGGACGGTGCGATCAGCACTTCGACGAACAGCTTCGCCAGCGCCTCCGCGGCGCGGCCATCGACTTCGACATTGAAGGCGATGATGCCGCCGAAGGCCGAGGTGGGGTCGGTCTGCAGGGCGCGGGCATACGCGTCCAGCGCATCGACGCCGATGGCCACGCCGCAGGGATTGGCATGCTTGACGATCACGCAGCCGGCCGGTTGCTGGAAGCCACCCAGTGACTTCACGCATTCCCAGGCCGCGTCCGCATCGGCGATATTGTTGTACGACAGTTCCTTGCCCTGCAGCTGGCGGTAATTCGCCAGCGCGCCATCGATCGTGACGATGTCGCGGTAGAAGGCGGCGCCCTGGTGCGGGTTCTCGCCGTAGCGCATGTCCTGCACCTTCTCGAACGACATGTTGATGGTCTGCGGATAGCTCGAGCGGGTGGCGTGTGCCTTGTCTTCGCCCAGGCTGGTCAGGTAGTTCGTGATGGCGCCGTCATACTGGGCAGTGTGCGCGAAGACTTTCTTGGCCAGGCGGAACTTGGTGTCGTAGCTCACGGCGCCGGCGCCCTCACCGGTCCCTTTCATTTCCGCTAGCACCACGCCGTAGTCGCTCGGGTCGACGATGACGACCACGTCGCGATGGTTCTTGGCCGCCGAGCGCAGCATGGTCGGGCCGCCGATGTCGATGTTCTCGATCGCGTCTTCCAGCGAGCACGCTTCCCTGGCGACGGTCTGCTGGAATGGATACAGGTTGACCACGACCATGTCGATCTGCGGGATGCCGTGCTCTTCCAGCTTGGCGACGTGCTCGGGGAAATCGCGGCGCGCCAGGATGCCGCCGTGGACTTTCGGATGCAAGGTCTTCACGCGGCCGTCGAGCATTTCCGGGAAGCCGGTGTAATCGGCAACTTCCGTCACCGGCACGCCATTGTCTTGCAGCAGCTTGGCGGTGCCGCCGGTGGACAGGATATTGACGCCGAGCGCGGAAAGCGCACGGGCAAAATCGAGCACGCCGGTCTTGTCGGAGACGGAAATGAGAGCTTGTTTGATCATGGGGAGTGGCCGTTGTTGATGGGAATTCTGTGCGGAATCAGGGCACGCCATATTGGCCGCGCCCGCGCACGGCCACTCGTGCCGGCAGACTTTACAGCAGTCCGTGCTCTTGCAGTTTCTTGCGCAAGGTATTGCGGTTGATGCCCAGCATCTGGGCGGCGTGCGACTGGTTGCCGTCGGCGCGCGTCATCACCACTTCCAGGATCGGCTTCTCGACGGTCAGCAGCATCATGTCGTAGATGTTCGTCGGTTTCTGCTCGCCCAGGTCATTGAAATAGTCCTCGAGGCTCTTCTGGACAACTTCCTGGATACTCTCTTTGCTCATGTCTGCTGCTTCGTCCTGGTTAGTGATTGCTGTGCCGATGTGCCGGCACTGTCCCCAAATCGTTTTTCTTGTTTGACTACTTTTACTATGCCGCTATTGCATCTTGCATAAGCTCTGCGGGCCGGTATTGTAACCGCTCGCCATGTCGGAGTTGGGATTGGAAAAAATTATCCACGGCCGCGAGCTGCTCGGCCGTCGACTCGAGACGGTTCATCTGCTGGCGGAACGCCTCGCCGCCGGGCAAATCCTCGACATACCAGCCGATGTGCTTGCGCGCGGTGCGCACGCCGACATACTCGCCGTAGAAGGCATAATGTGCCGGCAGGTGTTCGTTCATGAGGGCGCGCACCTCTTCCACCAGCGGCGGCGGCAGCAGTTCGCCGGTACGCAGGTAGTGGTCGATTTCGCGGCAGATCCAGGGCCGGCCCTGGGCCGCGCGGCCGATCATGACGGCGTCCGCACCCGTGTAGTCGAGCACAAATTTCGCCTTTTGCGGGGTCGTGATGTCGCCGTTGGCGACCACCGGAATGCCGACCGCCGCCTTGACGGCGCGGATCGTGTCGTATTCGGCCTCGCCCTTGTAGCCGTCGGCCCGGGTACGCCCGTGCAGGGTCAGCATCTGGATGCCGGCCTGTTCCGCCATGCGCGCAATATTCAAAGCATTCTTGTTTTGGCGATCCCAGCCAGTACGGAATTTCAGGGTAACGGGCACGTCCACCGCCGCGACGACCGCATGCAGGATGCGTTCGACCAGGTCTTCGTGCTGCAGCAGGGCCGAACCGCACCAGCTATTGCAAACCTTTTTCACCGGGCAACCCATATTGATGTCGATGATCTGCGCGCCGCGCTCGACGTTATGGCGGGCGCAGTCGGCCAGGTCCTGGGGGTCGGCGCCGGCGATCTGTACCGCCTTCGGCTCCATCTCGCCCGCGTGGTCGGTGCGGCGGCTGGTCTTTTCGCTGGCCCACAGGCGGGGATTGGAGGCCGCCATCTCGGACACCGCATAGCCGGCACCGAGCTGCTTGCACAGCTGGCGGAACGGGCGGTCGGTCACGCCGGCCATGGGCGCAACGAAGACATTATTGCGGAGGAGATAAGGACCGATTTGCACAGCAGGAATATGTTGGGAAGGCACGGGAACCTGCTATTTTACCCGATCCCCTGCTCAATTAATCAGCAAATTTTTTTCCAAACTGTAGCGAACGCGATAAATGGTGCTGGACAGAATGGAAAGAAGTGGCTAGCCGACATCATCCAGCGTGGCGTCGCGCAAATGCTCAACCTCGCCCCAGTTCACCAGCTCGAGCTTGCTATCTTTCACCAGGAAGCGGTTGATGCTGGCGTTGTGGATTTTAAAATCGCGCGGCGTTACCAGAGACAGGCCGAGAGCGGCCCGGTAGGCGCACTCGAGCACACCGCCATGGGCCACCAGGGCCAGCGTCCTGCCGGGATTGTCCGCAGCCCAGCCGAGGATGGCGCCGATCGACCGGTCATAGAACTCGCGGAAACTTTCGCCCCGATTCTTACCAGGCGGCAGCACTGCATCGACATCACGCCCCTGCCAGGCAGCGAACGCGTGTGGAAAACGTGCGGCGATCTCGGAGTACAGCAGGCCCTCGAAGCCGCCATAGCAGCGCTCGCGCAGGCGCGCATCGATGAACAGCGGCAGGCCGCGCCCGTCGCCAATGGCTTTTGCCGTCTGGCTGGCGCGCGCCAGGTCGCTGGCGACGAGCACGTCGATCGGCTCGTCCCCCAGCGCCGCGGCCAGGGCCCGGGCCTGGCGCCTGCCCTCTTCGTTGAGGTCGATATCGAGGTGGCCTTGCAGGCGGCGCTCGGCGTTCCACGCCGTTTCGCCGTGGCGGATCAGCAGGATCCGCGTGGTCTTGTCGTCTTGCATGAGTTAAGTGTGCGCCGGGATTCCCGGCGCTTCAGGTGGACAGCGTCGAGGCGACGTCGGGGTTGAGCGAGTACACGCCGAAAATCTGGGCTTCGTCGAGGATATGGCCGATCAGCGCCTCGCGTACTTCCGCACAGGTGAACTCGCCATCGAGCGCCAACTGCGGAACGTCGAGTGCGTAGATCGTAAACACATAGGTGTGCACGCGCTCGTCGTTCCACGGCGGGCAGGGTCCGTCGTAGCCGAAATACTGGCCAGCCATGTCGGGATCGTTCGCGAACCAGCCAGTATAGTCATTGATACCCTGGCGCAACTGGTGCTCGGTGCCGTTCTTGACGAGGAAAGGCAGGTTCGGCCCGCTCTTGCCGCCGGGAGTCACCATGTCGGAAAACTGCCCTTCTGCAATTGACTTCAGGCTGGGCGGAATGTCGACCAGTGCCCAGTGATGGAAATCAGCCCGTTTCAGGCCTTCGGGCACGGTGCGCCCTTCCTTGTTGACGTCGGTTCCATCCGAAGGCGCGTCGCCATCGACGCAGAGGATGACGAGCGATTGGGTGCCGGCCGGCACCTCGTCCCAGGCCAGGTGCGGATTGCGGTTGCTCGACAGGCGCACATGCCTGGCCGCATCGGCGACGGCAAACGCGCACTCTGGCGGGATCAGCCCGCCTTCGGTAAACGAATCACTCCAGATCTTCATCGCAGACTCCCGGTGGGCCTCCTCATATTGACCGCGGCTGGCAAGGCAGGTTTCAACGCGCGACAACGACGGGATCAACGCGCAGCCAGATCGTCACGGGACCATCGTTCGTCAATGCCACCTGCATGTCGGCGCCAAAACGCCCTGTTTCCACCTTGCCATGGGAGGCCCTGGCCTGGCGCACGACATGGTCGAACAGGCGCCGCCCGTCTTCCGGCGCCGCGGCCGGCGAAAACGAGGGCCGGGTGCCGGAACGGGTATCGGCCGCCAGCGTGAACTGGGGCACCAGCAGCAGATCGCCGGCGATGTCGCGCAGGCTGCGGTTCATCTTGCCGGCCTCGTCGGCAAAGACGCGGTAGCCGAGCAGCTTGGCCAACAAGGCTTCGGCCTCGCGCTCGGTGTCGCCCTTCTCGGCGCAGACCAGCACCAGCAAGCCCTTGTCAATCGCGCCTACCGTGGCGCCATCGACCACGACGCTTGCGTGGCTGACGCGTTGCAGCAGTCCGATCATGCGCTGAAATTCACACGCGCGAACTTGCGCTTGCCAACTTGCATCACGAAGTTGCCGGCCTCGACCTTCAGGTTCTTGTCGCTCACGACAGCGCCATCGATGCGTACGCCGCCCTGGTCGACCATGCGCATCGCTTCCGAGGTGGACGCGCACAGGCCGGCAGCCTTGAGCAGTTGGGCCACGCCAAGCGGCGCGCCCGCGACCGTGACTTCCGGCACCTCGTCCGGGATGCCACCCTTCGAGCGGTTGACGAAGTCGGCCAGCGCATCCTGGGCCGCCTGCGCCGAATGGAAACGGGTGACGATTTCCTGGGCCAGGGCGACTTTCGCGTCGCGCGGATTGGCGCCGGCCCCGGTTGCGGCTTTCAAGGAGGCAATGTCGTCCAGCGAGCGGAACGAAAGCAGCTCGTAGTAACGCCACATCATGACGTCGGAAATACTCATCAGCTTGGCGAACATCGTGTTCGGCGCCTCGGTGATGCCGATGTAGTTGTTCTTCGATTTCGACATCTTCTCGACGCCGTCCAGGCCCTCGAGCAGCGGCATGGTCAGAATGCACTGCGGTTCCTGACCGTAATCTTTCTGCAATTCACGGCCAACGAGGAGGTTGAATTTTTGATCTGTTCCACCCAACTCAAGGTCTGCTTTCAAAGCAACCGAATCGTAGCCCTGCATCAAAGGATAGAGGAACTCATGCACAGCAATCGGTGTCCCACTCTTGTAGCGCTTGGTGAAGTCGTCGCGTTCCATCATGCGTGCCACGGTGTAGCGCGAGGCCAGCTGAATCATGCCGCGCGCGCCCAGCGGGTCGCACCACTCGGAGTTGTAGCGCATTTCGGTACGCTCGGCGTTCAGCACCAAGGCTGCCTGGCGGAAGTAGGTCTGGGCGTTTTCCTCGACCTGCTCGCGCGTCAGCGGCGGACGGGTGACGTTGCGGCCCGACGGGTCGCCGATCATCGAAGTGAAGTCGCCGATCAGGAAGATCACCTGGTGCCCCAGGTTCTGCAACTGGCGCAGCTTGTTCAGTACGACGGTGTGGCCCAGATGCAGGTCCGGGGCGGTCGGGTCCAGGCCCAGCTTGATGCGCAGCGGCGTACCGGTCGCTTCCGAGCGGGCCAGCTTTTGTGCAAATTCGCTTTCGATCAGCAGTTCGTCGACACCGCGTTTCGTGATGGCGAGCGCCTCTTGCACCTTGTCGGACAGGGGCAAGGTAGAGGTGGCGGACGCAGGGTTGTTATTACTACAAGACGCGGGCGAGGTCATAAATTATTTGTAGGAAATTGGCTAAAGCGGTTGTAGGACCACGTATTTTGGTATAATGCTCGATCCCATCAATCTTGCCGTAGGAAAACTTTTCAAAACAACAAGAATAAAAGTGGCCCGAAGTTGAAGCGGCAAATTTTAACTGATTGCATGAATCCTATACATAAAATCACTGGCAACAGCCCGTTCCGCTTGGCGAACATGAGTCGCAAGACCCGTATCGTCGGCGCTGGCGCGCTCGCCCTGGCACTGTGCGCATTCGGCGCCGTGGCTACGGCGCCGATCGCGCAGGACGACGCCGACGTGCCGGTCAAGTCGGTTGCCGAGAACCTGGCCCTGCCCAATCTCTCCGACCAGATCGCCGCGCTCCAGCAGGACGAGCAGCAGTTCATCCACGAAGAGCGCGTCCGTTCGGGCGACTCCGTTGGCACCATGCTGGCACGCCTGGGTGTGGAAGATGCACAGGCACAGAACTTCATCCGCTCCGACAAACTGGCCCGCCGCATCCTGTCGCTGAAGAACGGCAAGCGCCTGCAGGCCGAGACCGACGAAAACGGCCTGCTGCTGTCGCTGCGCGCCACCCTCACCGACAAGAACAACGCCCCGACCACGCTCACCATCGCACGCGATGGCGACAGCTTCAAGGCTTCGGAAGCACCGGCCAAGCTGGAACGCCGCGTCGAAATGCGTTCGCGCGAGCTCAACAGCTCCTCGCTGTATTCGGCGACCGACGCGAATGTCGACGGCGGCTCGATTCCCGACTCCGTCGTCGGCGAAATCGTCAAGATGTTCTCGACCAACATCGACTTCCGCGGCGACATCAAGCGCGGCGACCGCTTTAATGTTGTCTACGAAACCTTCTGGCTCGACGGCGAACTGGTGAAAACCGGCCGCATCCTGGCAGGCGAATTCATCAATCGCGGCGTGAGCTACCAGGCTGTCTGGTTCGAAGACCCGGTGACCAGGCAGGGCGGCTACTACAGCCTGGACGGCAAGTCGCTGAAAAAAGCCTTCCTCAAGTCGCCGCTGGAATTCTCGCGCGTCTCGTCGGGCTTCGCCAACCGCGTGCACCCGATCTCGGGCCAGTGGAAAGCCCACAAGGGCATCGACTACGCCGCTTCCCTCGGCACCCCGATCCACGCCTCGGGCGACGGCACCATCGACTTCATCGGCGTCTCGAACGGCTACGGCAACATGGTCGTCATCAAGCACTGGGGCAATTACAGCACCGCCTATGCCCACATGAGCCGCTTCAACAGCGGCCTGCGCAAGGGTGCCAAGGTCAGCCAGGGTGAAGTGATCGGTTTTGTCGGCTCGACCGGCTGGTCGACCGGTGCCCACCTGCACTATGAGTTCCGCGTTGCCAATGTCGCGCGCGATCCAAGCACGCTGAAGGACCTGATGGCCGCCCCGCTGAGCAAGGGCGAGCTGGCCCGCTTCCGCATGGCAGCTGCCGAGATGAACCACCGCTTCTCGCTGCTGACTCCAGGCGGCAACGCCATGGCGGCCCGCTAAAGCGATTCGCCTCTTCGAGAAAGCCTGCCCTGCATTTGCACGGCAGGCTTTTTTGTTGCCTGCCGCAGCCACGGCGGGCATTTTGCAGTCACGCTTTCATCTATGATGCGCATATGACGACCTCATCTTCCTCCCTGTATATCGGCCTGATGTCCGGCACCAGCCTCGACGGCGTGGACGGCGTGCTTGCCGATTTCGCCGATGGCGCGATCCGCACCCTGGAGTCTGCCTTCGTCCCCTTCCCTGCCGCGCTGCGCACCGAGCTCATGGGGCTGCAGGCAAACGGCCCCAACGAGATCGAGCGCGAGGCGATCGCCGCCAACGGCCTGGCGCATGCCTACGCGCAGTGTGCCGGCATGCTCGCGACGCGCCCCGGGACCGGTTGCTGCCGTCGCCGTGCACGGCCAGACGGTACGCCACCGCCCGGAACGCGGCTTTACGCGCCAGACCAACAATCCCTCCCTGCTGGCCGAACTGACGGGCATCGACGTCATCGCCGACTTTCGCAGCCGCGACATCGCCGCCGGCGGCCAAGGCGCGCCCCCGGTGCCGGCCTTTCACGCGGCGGCCTTCGGCAAACCCGGCACGACGCGGGTGGTGGTCAATATCGGCGGCATCGGCAACATCAGCATGCTGCATGCCGACGGCCGCGTGACCGGCTACGATACCGGTCCCGGCAATGTCTTGCTGGACGGCTGGATCGGGCGCCACCAGGGCAAGGAGTACGATGCCAGCGGCGCCTGGGCCGCGAGCGGGAAGGTGGACGCCGCCCTGCTGGCCTACCTGCTGCAGGAACCCTATTTCCATCAGCCGGCACCGAAGAGCACGGGCCGCGACCTGTTCCATATGGACTGGCTCGACGCCCGCCTGGCGGGTTTCGCCGGCGTGGCCGCGGCCGACGTACAGGCCACGCTCACCGCCCTGACCGCGCAGACGATCGCGCGCGCCATCCTCGACGAACAGGTCCGGATCGACGCCGTCTACGTCTGCGGCGGCGGTGCCCATAACGGCACCCTGCTGCGCATGCTGGGCGCCGCCCTCGGCGGCCAGGTGCTGGTCGAATCGACGGCGGAACTGGGCATTGCCCCGAACCACGTCGAGGCACTGGCCTTTGCCTGGCTGGGCTATCGCTTCAACCTGCGTCAGCCAGGCAACATGCCGGCGGTGACGGGCGCAACAGGTCCGCGGGTGCTGGGGGCGCTGTACCCCGCTTGAAGATGGCCACAGGCGCAGCGGGCATGTACGGCATGGACGAAAAAAAATCCGGGCAATGCCCGGATTTTTCATTCTCGCCCAGAAAAAACCGGGCGGCAGATTGGCTTATCAGGCCGAGAACGACGAACCGCAACCGCAGGTGCTGGTGGCGTTCGGGTTCTTGATGACGAACTGGGCGCCTTCGAGGTCGTCCTTGTAGTCGATTTCGGCGCCCACCAGATACTGGTAGCTCATCGAGTCGATCAGCAGTTGCACGCCGTTCTTCTCCATGGTGGTGTCGTCTTCGTTCACGATTTCGTCGAAGGTGAAGCCGTACTGGAAACCCGAGCAGCCGCCGCCCTGCACGAACACGCGCAGCTTCAGGTCGGGATTGCCCTCTTCCTCGATCAGCTGGGCCACTTTTTCGGCAGCGCTGTCGGTGAAGACGATGGGGGTCGGGATGGTGTCAAAGTCTTGCGCTTCGGCTACTGCGGTCATGGGATAAACTCCTGATTGGATTCAACAATTCCCATTATAGACTGTTCGCGCCGGTCATGCTCCGGTCGCTACCGCCGGCGCCAGATGAAACACGGGTTCCCCGGCCGGCTGGTGCGTGAGCTTGCCGGTCACCAGGGCGCCGCCGTGCATCTCGAGCAGCTTGTAATGGACATCCCCATGTATGCGGCCTTTCGGCTGCAATTCAAGCAGTTCCGTCGAATGCACCGACCCGGCGATGAAACCGTTTACCACCAGGTTGGCGCAACGCACCTCTCCCTCGATGCGCGCGTGCTCGGAAACGATGAGCACGCTATCCGGACCCTCGTTGGCGATGACATTGCCGTGCACCTCGCCGTCGATGCGCAGGCCGCCGCTGAAACACAGGTCTCCCTCGATACGGGCGGCTACGCCGATCAGGCTGTCAATTTCGCTTTTTGCGTTGCGACCGAACATGGAGCACCCCTGTAGTAGATGGAAGTTGCGACGTGTAAACCGACCAGTGCATCGGTCAATTTACCGTTCTCAACAGTTGCCACCTTGATCTAGCTCGTGTCCGGCAATGCCGCCAGGAATTCTTACATTACGGCAACAGCGCGATACCTTGCAGCCCGGTCGTTTCGTCCAGGCCAAACATCAGGTTCATGCATTGCACCGCCTGGCCGGATGCGCCCTTGACCAGGTTGTCCTGCACCACCAGCAGGACGACGGTGTCGCCGCCGTCCGGACGGTGCACGGCCAGGCGCAGCATGTTCGAGCCGCGCGTCGAGCGCGTTTCCGGGTGCGAGCCGAAAGGCATGACGTCGACAAAGGGCGAATCCTTGTAGGCATCCTCGAACAGCGCCTGCAGGGCGTCGTCGTCGATGTCTTTCGTCAGGCGCGCATACAGGGTCGCGTGCATGCCACGGATCATCGGCACCAGGTGCGGGGTGAAGATCAGGCCGACCTTCTGGTCGGTGAAGCGCTGCAGCTGGGCCGAGGTTTCGGGCGTGTGGCGGTGACCGGCCACGCCATAGGCCTTGAAGTTGTCGCTCGCTTCCGAGAACAGCGTGCCGATCTCGGCCTTGCGGCCAGCGCCGGACACGCCCGACTTGGCGTCGGCGATCAGGCTGCCGGCATCGATCAAGCCGGCTTTCAGCAGCGGCACGAAGCCGAGCTGCATCGTGGTCGGGTAGCAGCCGGGATTGGCGATCAGGCGCGCCTTGCGGATGTCGTCACGGTTCAGCTCGGGCAGGCCGTAGACGGCTTCCTCGATCAGCTGCGGCGCCGTGTGCTCGATCTTGTACCACTTCTCGAAGCTTGCCCTGTCCTTCAGGCGGAAGTCGGCCGCCAGGTCGATGACCTTCACGCCGGCTTCCAGCAAGGCGGGCGCCTGCGCCATTGCCACGCCGTGCGGGGTGGCGAAGAACACCACGTCGCAGGCCGTCAGGTCGGCCTTGTCGGGCGCCGAGAAGGCCAGGTTCACGCGGCCACGCAGCGAGGGGAACATGTCGGCTACGGGCAGGCCGTCTTCCTTGCGCGAAGTGATCGCGGTCAGCTCCACGCCGGGATGCGCGGCCAACAGCCGCAGCAATTCCACGCCCGTGTAACCGGTTCCGCCAACGATGCCAACTTTGATCATGTCTGTTCCTTCCATGAAATATGAGCCCTTGCAGGACGAGGCCGCAATTTTAACAGCCTGTCAGGTAGCGCGTTTTCGCGCCCGTACGACTGGCAAAGGGGATGCCGCCGGCGAACAGCCAAGTGCCCTCAGGCCGTTCACCGCGCGCGCGCCATCTGGCGCTCGGGGTAGTACACCGCCTCGGTGTCGATGGTCGAACGCAGGCCCACGTTCCCGGCGTGGACATCGAGCCAGTCGCCCGCCGCCTTGCGCCCCGCCTCGCGCAACTGCAGGATGAAGGGCCATTCCAGGTTGAACTTGCTCGAGATATCGAGATTGGCCAGTTCGCCATTCCCGCTGATCATGTGCAGGCGCACGGCGGCCGCGTGCGTCTGCTCGATACGCTCCTCGTCGACCACGGCACGGACGTGCTCGATGGCACTGACTTCGCGCACGAAGCTGAGATTGAAGGCGATTTCGCTGGCGCGGTTGCCGATATCGGCCAGGCTGCGCGGCAGTTGCTCGCGAGCGATCGGATTGTTCTGCACGATCAGGATATCGGTGCCGTCGCCCTGCTCGACCAGCGGAGACAATGCCGGATTGCCGACAAAGCTGCCATCCCAATACGCTTCCCCGTCGATCTCGACGGCGGCGAAGACCTGCGGCAGGCAGGCCGAGGCCGCGACCATGCGGGCATCGAGCTCGTCGCGCAGGAAAATTTTCGCTTTGCCGGTGCGCAGGTTAGTGGCGGGAATGAAAAGGCGGATCTCTTCGCAGCTGCGCACCCGCTCGAAATCGATCAGCGACGAGAGCAGCGCATGCAGGGGATTCATGCTGACTGGCGTCATTTGCGGCGGCAAGACCGCGCTCATCGCCTGCATCAGGTGGTAGGCCGGGGACGCCTGCATCGAGCCGGCGCCGCCCAGGATATCGAAGGCGCTCGGGCGCAGCGGGCTGAGCATGCTGGCGCTGCTGAGGGCGCGCCAGAAGCGCTCCCGGGGCCGCGTGCGCCCGCGCGGCCGCCGCCCCGGGCATAGCCGTCCGCCAGCACGGCGGCATTGATCGCGCCGCCGCTGGTGGCACTGATGGCGGCAATGTCGAAACGCTCGTCCTCGAGCAGGCGGTCGAGGACGCCCCAGCCGAAGGCGGCATAGGCGCCACCGCCCTGCAGGCCGAGGCTGATCTTCCTGATTCCATTATTCACGACGAAAGGTCTCCGGCGAAATGATCGACGGGCCAGTCTACAATGCGTCTCCCAGCGATGCCGCAGCATTGACGGACGAAAAAAAAGCCGCCCGAAGGCGGCTTTCTGTCCAACAGGTCAGCAGCGTGAAGCTGCTGACGCCCGAAGGCTGCAAGCGATTAACGCTTCGAGAACTGCTTGGCGCGACGTGCTTTACGCAGGCCGACTTTCTTACGCTCGACTTCACGGGCGTCACGGGTGACGAAACCGGCACGTGCCAGGTCGCCCTTGAGGCCTGCGTCGTAGTCGATCAGGGCGCGGGTGATGCCGTGACGGACGGCGCCAGCCTGGCCCGACTCACCACCGCCGTGCACGTTGACCTTGATGTCGAAACGCTCGACGTTGCCGGTCAGTTCCAGCGGCTGACGGATGACCATCAGGCCGGTTTCGCGCGAGAAGTACTCGTTCGCAGGCTTGCCGTTCACGACGATCAGGCCGGTGCCGGCTTTGATGAACACGCGAGCGACTGCACTCTTGCGACGGCCGGTGCCGTAGTTGTAGTTACCGATCATGTCAGTTCCTTAGAGGGTCAGTGCTTGTGGTTGCTGTGCTGCGTGCGGGTGGGTACCTTCCGCGTACACTTTCAGCTTCTTGATCATGGCGTAGCCCAGCGGGCCCTTGGGCAGCATGCCCTTGACAGCCTTCTCGAGCGCGCGGCCCGGGAAACGCTGTTGCATTTTCAGGAAGTTGGTTTCGTAGATACCGCCCGGGTAGCCCGAGTGACGGTAGTACGTCTTGTTGGTGGCTTTGGTGCCGGTCACGCGCAGTTTGCCTGCGTTGACGACGACGATGTAGTCACCGGTATCGACGTGAGGAGTGAATTCTGGCTTGTGTTTGCCGCGCAGTCGGAGTGCCACTTCGCTGGCAACACGTCCGAGGACCAAGTCCGTCGCGTCAATCACGAACCAGTCGCGCTGGACTTCATGGCCCTTAGCGGAAAAAGTTTTCATGTTGACTTCCTAAAATAGGTAAATTGCTCAAATGGCGGTTCCGCAATTGTTGCTGCGGACTCATCCTTATTGTCTTTTCCAGAGCAAATGGAAAGCCAGCGATGATACCTCAAGCGCAGGCACCCGGTCAAGATCGGCCCCAGGCCGGCTGTGGCATTCCCGCACCTCCGTCGCATGCGACACGTTCATATCCGAAGGCTAATGATTTTGCGCAACCATTCTCAAGCGAACCCCACTAGACTTCCCTCAAGTAATTTCTTGCGCAAGCATGAGTTGACCGTGCAAACGAACCCAAATTACTATTGGTCAACTACTGAGGAGTTCGAGTGAAAACCAGTCCCATCCTGCCTGCCCTGCTGGCGCTGTTGCTGTCGTCGGGAGGCGCCGCTGCAGCCGCGCCGGCGGACGCGGCGCGTCCCGCTCCGCGCAGCTGCCACCTGCCGGGTGCCGAAGAAGCGCTGCGCTGCGTCAAAGTCCCGGTGCCCCTCGATTACGCGAAACCGGCGGCCGGCGCGCTCAAGCTGCACGTCACCGTCGCCCCGACCCTCCGCGAAGGAGCCAAACCCGATCCGCTGTTCGTGCTCGCCGGCGGTCCCGGCCAGGCCGGCAGCGACGTCATCGTCCTGCTGTCGGCGGCCTTCAAGCGCGTGCGCGCCACCCGCGACATCGTCTTCATCGACCAGCGCGGCACCGGCCTGTCGGGCAGGCTCGATTGCGAGGACCGGCCCGAGCACGCCACCATGAGCGATGACGAACTGGGTGCCGAGGTCACGCGCTGCATCAAGGCCAGCCGCGCCCCCTTCGCCGCCTACACCACCGCGAACGCCGCGCGCGACCTCGACGAAGTGCGGCGCGCGCTCGGCTACGGCAAGGTCAACGTCTGGGGCGGTTCCTACGGCACCCGCCTCGGCCAGGCCTATGCGCGCGCCTTCCCGGACAGCGTGCGCTCGCTGATCCTCGACGGCGTGGCCGCGCCCGACCAGGTGATTCCCGCCGGTGGGCGCGACGGCCAGGCCGCCCTCGACAAGCTCTTCGACGGCTGCGCGCGCGACCCCGCCTGCCACAAGGCCTATCCGAACCTGCGCGCCGAATTCGGCAGCCTGGGCGCGCGCGCCGAAGCCGGCATCAAGCTGTCGATCAGCGACCCGCGCACCGCCCAACCGGCCACCTTCAGCATGACCGGGCAGCGCTTCACGGGCACCGTCCACAACATCCTGTATTCGCCGGCCGACGCGCGCCGCCTGCCTTTCCTGATCCACAGCGCCTACCGGGGCCGCTGGGAGCCCTTCATCGCCCGCCATAACATCAGCGGCGACTTCGCCAGCGAGGCCAGCAGCGCCTTCCTGCTGCACCTGGCGGTGGTCTGCGCCGAGGACGTGCCGCGCATGACGCCTGATCTGATGAAGGAAAACACCGGCCAGTTGACGCGCGCGCTGGCCGAACGCATGCCGGCCATGTGCAAGACGATGAACGTGCCGGCGGTGCCGTATGCCGCCCCGGCCACGATCGCCGCGCCCGCCCTGCTGCTCTCGGGCGCGCTCGACCCGGTGACGCCGCCGCGGGCGCGCAAAGTGCCGCGCGCCACATGTCGAACGCACGCCAGCTGGTCGTGGCCAATGCCGGCCACGGCGTCTCGCAGCTGGGCTGCGCGCCACGCTTGCTGCGCGAATTCCTCGACAAGCCCGGCGCCAAGCTCGACGCCACCTGCCTGGACGAGATTCCGGCCCCGACCTTCCAGCTCGGCAGCGCCGGGCCGCAACCCTGACATCGAGCCGCCCATGATCGAAGTTCAAGAAGTACGTAAACAGTTTGGCACCGTGCAGGCGCTTGGCGGCGTCAGTTTCAGCGCCTGCGACGGCCACATCACCGCCCTGCTCGGGCCCAACGGCGCCGGCAAGACGACCCTGCTGCGCACCCTGGTGGGCCTGCTCAAGCGCGACCACGGCAGCGTGTCGATCGACGGCGTCGACCCCGAGCGCGACCCGCTCGCGGTACGCCGCAATATCGGCTTCCTCACCGACCAGTTCGGCCTGTACGAACGCCTGTCGACGCGCGAATACCTCGCCTATTTCGGTGAGCTCAACGGCATGGGCGGCGCCGCCCTGGCCGCGCGCATCGACGAGGTGTCGGACCTGCTGGCCATGGACGACATCCTCGAGCGCCGCACCAAGGGCTTCTCGCAGGGCCAGCGCATCAAGGTGGCGCTGGCGCGCACGCTGCTGCACCGCCCGCGCAACCTGCTGCTCGACGAACCGAGCCGCGGCCTGGACGTGATGAGCACACGCGCGCTGCGCCGTGCGCTCTCTTCCCTGCGCGCCGACGGCTGCTGCGTCATCATGGCCACCCACGTGATGCAGGAAGTGACCCACCTGTGCGACGACGTCATCGTCATCGCCAAGGGCCACACGGTGGCGCAGGGCTCGCCCGACGAATTGTGCCGCCGTACCGGCATCGACAACCTGGAAGACGCCTTCGTCAGCCTGGTTGGCGAAGAAGGGATCGCCGCATGAAGCCGCGCTTCCTCATCATCTACCTGAAAGAACTGCGCGAAACGCTGCGCGAGAAGCGCAACGTCGGCCTGCTGCTGCTGTTCACGCTGATGTATCCGGTGATGTTCGGCTTCCTGATGCAGCAGCTGATCGACCGCGCCACCCGCTCGGAACGCGAGGGCATCGAACTGGCCGTGATCGGCGCCGACAAGGCGCCCACCCTGATGGCCCAGCTCCGGCAGAAGAACATCACGATCACCAACATCGCCATGCTGGACGAGGCGGCGATCGAGGAGAAACTGCAGGGTGACACCAAGCTGGCGGCCGTGCTGCGCCTGTCGGAGAAGTTCGGCACCAACTACGCGGCGATGCGCCCGGCGCGCATCGAGCTGTGGTACGACTCGGCGGCCGAAAAGGGCGCCCAGCGGCGCGAGATCGAGGAAGTGCTCGAGAACTACAGCGCCAACGTCGCCAGCGCGCCTGCTGGCGCACGGGGTGTCGCCGGCGACGCTGGCGCCGATCAACGTGCAGCGCTACGACACCGGCACCAACGCCTCGCGCTCGGCCAAACCTGATTGGCGGGATGCTCAGCATGCTGTTCTTCCCGGCCTTCTTCTGCGGCATGTCGGCCGCGGTCGACAGCACCGCCGGCGAACGCGAACGGCGCTCGATGGAAGTGCTGATGGCGCAGCCGGCCCGGGCCTGGGAAATCGTGACCGGCAAGTGGCTCATGGCCGGCACCCTGGCCGTGGTCGGGCTCACGCTCGAACTGATCCTGGCGCACATCGTCCTGTCCTGGGTGCCGCTGGAGGAACTGGGCATGTCGTGGAGCCTGAACTGGTTCGACGTCGCGCTGGTGTGCTTCCTGGCGCTGCCGCTGGCGCTGCTGGCGGCTGCCGCCCAGATCGCCCTGGCGATGAACGCCAAGTCCTTCAAGGAAGCGCAAAGCCTGCTCAGCATCGTGCTGCTGCTGCCGATGCTGCCCGGCCTGGTGGTCTCGATGATGGAACTGAAGACCTCGCTGTGGATGTACGCGGTGCCGATGCTGTCGAACCAGACCCTGCTGCGCGAAATGTCGAAGGGCGTCGAGCTGGGCTTCCTGCCCTACCTGCTCACCTTCGTCAGCGCGGCGCTGCCGGTGGCGGCGGTGATCGCCTTTGCCACCTGGCGCATGAAGAGCGAGCGCTACGTGCTGGCCGTGTAGCCACGCGGCGCCCCTGCCAGAACAGCCCACCCCGGCATGCCGCGGTGGGCTGTTCTACAATACAGGCACCCTTAGATAGCGGAGAATCTGCATGGAAGTCAAAGTCAGCTGGAACGGCCCGTCGGGCATGAGTTTTCGCGCCCAGACCGGATCGGGCCACATGGTGGCGATGGACGGCGCGCCCGAGGGCGGCGGCCACAACCTGGCGCCGCGTCCAATGGAAATGCTGCTCGTCGGTACCGGCGGCTGCACCGCCTACGACGTCGTCCTGATCCTGCAGCGCGGCCGCGAGAACGTGCTCGGCTGCGACGTCACCCTGCAGGCCGAGCGTGCCGCTACCGACCCGAAGGTGTTTACCAAGATTAACTTCCACTTCGTCGTCACCGGCCGCAACCTGAAGCCGGCGGCGGTGGAGCGCGCCGTGAAGCTGTCGCACGAGAAGTACTGCTCGGCCTCGATCATGCTGGCCCATTCGGTCGAGATGACGCACTCCGTGGAGATTGTCGAGGCGCCTTAGGGTGTGCAGGGTGGACTCCCGAGTCCACCCTACGATGATCGAAGATCAGACGTAATACGCCGTCGTCGTCATCACCTTCGCCATCGCGCGCATGGCCAGCTTCACCGGCACCGGCATCTCGGCCGCGCCGAGCGCCTGGGCGGCGCCGCCGTGGGCGATCTCGTCGACCCGCATCTGCTCGACGATCGCGCGCGACTTGGCATCCTTGATCGGCAGCGTCTCGAGGTGGCTGTTCAGGTGCGCCTCGACCTGGCGCTCGGTCTCGACGACGAAGCCAAGGCTGCGCGCGTCGCCCAGCCTGGCCGCCACGGTGCCCATCGCGTAGGCGCCCGCGTACCAGAGCGGATTGAGCATGCTCGGCTGCGAGCCGAGTTCCGTCAGGCGCTGCGCGGTCCAGGCCAGGTGGTCTTCTTCCTCGCGGCCGGCCTGCGCGAACTGGGCGCGCATGGCCGGGCTTTGGGCATGGCGCGCCTGCGAATCGTAGAGCGCCTGGGCGCAGACTTCGCCGACGTGGTTCACGCGCATCAGGCCGGCGCTATGGCGCTGCTCGCGTTCGTCGAGTTCGCAGTCGACCGAGTTGGCCGCGGGGTTCGCGCGCGAGGCCGAGGCCACGCCGCCGACGACGCGCAGCGCCTTGTCGAAGCCGACGATCAGATCATCCAGGGGGCCGAAGAAACGGTTCGCTAACATGGGGGTCCTTCATTCGCGGCAAAACGCCATTATATGCGCCAGCCGACCCCGCTGCCGTCCGCCTGCCGGCCAGGCGCCGCGTGCAGACCGTCCCCGCTTTTCTGCACTCTGGAACGCACATCGCGCCGTGCGTCGCATCGGTCCGCCTGAGTCAGCCGTTAGCGCATACAATGCAGGCGTCAAAAAGGGCCTGGCGGAAACGGAAATGAACGCCATGCAAAGCTGCTAGGGGAGTCCGCATGGAATTACGCATCCGCAATCTGTCCAAGACCTACGCCAACGGTGTGGTGGCGCTGGACAAGGTCACGTTGAACATCCCGCCCGGGATGTTCGGCCTGCTGGGCCCGAACGGCGCCGGCAAGTCGACGCTGATGCGCATCCTGGCCACGCTGCAGGAGTGCGACAGCGGTTCCGTGTTCGCCGACGATATCGACGTCCTCGACGAAAAGGACGCCGTGCGGCGCATGCTCGGCTACCTGCCGCAGGACTTCGGCGTCTATCCGCGCGTCTCGGCCTGGGAACTGCTCGACCACTTCGCCCAACTGAAGGGCATTGCGAATAAAAGCCGGCGGCGCGAAGTCGTCGACGGCCTGCTCCAGCAAACCAACCTGTTCGAGGTGCGCCACCAGAAGCTCGGCAGCTTCTCCGGCGGCATGCGCCAGCGTTTCGGCGTGGCCCAGGCATTGATCGGCGACCCGCGGCTGATCATCGTCGACGAGCCCACCGCCGGCCTGGACCCGCAGGAGCGGGTGCGCTTCCATAACCTACTGTCGGACATCGGCAGCGACAAGACCGTGCTGCTCTCGACCCACATTGTGTCCGACGTGGCCGACCTGTGCGCCAACATGGCCATCCTCCACAAGGGCCATGTGCTGCTCTGCGGCGAGCCGGCGCGCCTGATCGAGGGCATCGAGGAGCGCATCTGGGCGCGCTTCATCGACAAGGCCGAGCTGCCGCTGTTCCAGAAGCAGCATGCGGTGATTTCGACGCGCCTGCGCGCCGGGCGCACGCTGGTGCACGTCTATGCCGAGCACGACCCGGGCATGGGCTTCGAGCCCGCCCACGCGAGTCTCGAGGACGTGTATTTCGCCACCATCGCCGGGCGCCACAACGCCCAGGCCGGGAACTGCTGATCGATGTCCGCTTTCCTCGCCATCGTCCGCTTCGAGCTCCGCCAGCGCGCAGCCTGCTGGCCTGGAGCTGCTTCGGCATCTTCGTCGTGCTGGCCCTGCTGTGGACGGCGGCCGCGGGCGGCGTGTTCAAGGACACCATCGTCGCCTTCGGCGCGCGCATGCTGATCGACGCGCCGCGCCAGGTGGCACTGTCGACCGCCTTCCTCGGCTGCCCGGCCGTGATCGTGGTGGCCGCCATCATGGGACGCGCGATCCAGCAGGACTTCGAGCACGGCATGCACCATTTCTTCTTCAGCGCGCCCGTCAGGAAGAGCGCCTACGTGTTCGGGCGCTTCCTCGGCGCCTACCCGGTGCTGGCCCTGATCTTCAGCGGCATCCTGCTCGGCCAGTGGCTCGGCAGCCTGGTGCCCGGCGTCGACCCCGACCGCGTCGGCGGCGCCGCCTTCGGCACCTACCTGCTGCCCTGGCTGTTCACGCTGCTGCCCAACCTGTTCGTCTTCGGTGCCATCTTCTTCGTGCTGGCGGCGCTGACGCGGCGCATGCTGCCGGTGTACGTGGCCAGCATCGTCCTGATGCTCGGCTACACCATCGCCCCCTCGCTCGCGCGCGACTTCGACTACAAGACGCTGGCGGCGCTGATCGACCCGTTCGCGACCACGGCGGTGCTGCGCCTGACCGAATACTGGCCGACCGCCGAACGCAACGCACGCCCCATCGGCCTGGAAGGCGTGTACCTGGTCAACCGCCTGATCTGGTGCGGCTTCGGCCTGGCCGTGCTGCTGCTCGGCTACTGGCGCCTGCACCTGGTCGGCATGCTGGAAACCCGCGCCGCCGACGCGCCCGCCGACAGCGCAACGACGCCCCTCTCGCAGGTGGCCGTGCATACCCGCGAGCGCCCCGACTTCGCACGCCGCAACACACTGGCACTGCTGGCGCGCACCACCCTCCTGCACCTGCGCCAGACGGTGGCCACCCTGCCCTTCGCCCTGATTGCCCTGGTCGCGATGGCGATGCTGGCGGGCGGCACTTTCGAGCTGGGCATCCTGCACGGCGCCCGCACCTATCCGGTCACCCGGAACATGCTGGCCCTGATCCGCGAGATGTTCAGCAGCTTCATGCTGGTCGTGACCGCATTCTACGCGGCCCAGCTGGTGTGGCGCGAACGCGATGCGCGCGTGGCCCAGCTGTTCGACGCGTTGCCGGTGCCGGCCTGGCTGGCGCCGCTGTCGAAAACGCTGGCACTGGTGGCGATGCAGGCGCTGCTGCTATTCCTGGTGATGCTGTGCGCGATGCTGTGCCAGCTCCTGCGCGGCTACTTCGCGCTCGAGCCAGGCCTGTACCTGCGCTTCCTGTTCACCATCCTGCTGCCGCAGTACGCCCTGCTGGCGGTGCTTGCCATCGCCGTCCAGGTGCTGTGCGCACGCAAATACCTCGGCTATGCGGTGCTGGTGGCGCTCTACGTCGGCTTCACGGCCGTCCAGGGCCGCGGGATCGACCACCCGCTGCTGCTGTACGGCGTGTTCCCGCAGCTGGAGTATTCCAGCATGAACGGCTTCGGCCACCACCTGCTGCTCGAGCGCACGCTCGAACTGTACTGGGCCGGCGCGGCCCTGGTGCTGCTCGCGCTGACGGTCGTGCTGTGGCCACACGGCGTGAATGCCGAGCTGCGCAGCCGCCTGCGCATGGCGCGCCAGCACCTGACGCTGCCCATCCTCGCCACCTTTGCGGCCGGATTGCTGCTCTTTGCCGGCAGCGGCGCCCTGGCCTGGTACGAACTGGACGTCGCCGGCAGCTACCGCATGGCGCGCAGCGAGGAAGCGCGCCGCGCCGATTACGAAACCCGCTACCGCCGCTTCGCCGGCCTGGCGCAGCCCGCCCTTGTCGCGGTCGACCTGCGCGTCGACATCCATCCGCGCAGCCGTACGCTGGCCGTGCAAGGCGTGTACCAGCTGGAAAACCGCGGCACGGCGCCGCTGGCCGACCTGGTTCTCTACCAGCAGCCAGGTGCCGACCTGGTGGCGCGGCTGTCGCTGCCGGCGCGCCTGGTGACGGCGGACCGCGCGCGCGGCTTCTTCCATTACCGCCTGGCGACGCCGCTGGCGCCGGGCGCGCGCATGGCCCTGCAGTTCGACCTCAGCTACGCGCCCGGCGGCCTGTTCGGCTTCGGCAGCGATACTCCGGTGGCGGCCAACGGCACCTGGTTCACCGACGAGGCGCTGCCACGCATCGGCTACCAGCCGCTGGTGGAACTGCGCGACGCGCGCGACCGCCGCCACCACCGCCTGACGCGCCCCGCCAGCAGCGCCGCTCTCCCCGCCGCCAGCGTGCGCTTCAGTGCCATCGTCAGCACCACGGTCGACCAGGTGGCGATCGCCCCGGCGCGCTCGAACGCGAATGGATCGCGAACGAACGGCGCCATTTCCACTACCGGGTCGAGCAGCCGATCGCGGGCGGCTACGCGGTGGCGTCGGCCCGCTACGCGGTGCGCCACGAGCGCTGGCAGGACGTCGCCCTCGACGCCTACTTCCAGCCGGCGCACGACGACAGCGTCGACGGCCTGCTGCGCGGCGCGAGCGCGGTGCTCGACTACGGCACGCGCCAGTTCGGCCCTTATGGCCTGCACGACCTGCGCGTGGTCGAGACGCCGCGCAATGCCGGTCCCGCGCGTGCTTTCCCCGGCATGCTGGCCCTGCCCGAGGATGGCGCCTTCATTGCCCGCGTCGACGGCGGCGCGGCCCGGGACATCGACTACCCCCTCTACATGGGCGCGTATGGCACCGCGCGCCAGTGGTGGGAAGAGCGCCTGCCCGGCGACGCGCTGGTGGACGGACTGGCCGAATACACGGCACTGATGGCGCTGCGCCGCAGCGAGGGCTCGACCGGGATGCGGCGCTACCTGCGCCACGACCTGCAGGCCTACCTGATGGGACGCGCGCTCGTCCTCGGCCGCGAACAGCCGCTCATGCAGGGCATGGACGAAGCCTGGCTGCAGCAGCGCAAGGGCGGCATGGCGCTCTACCTGCTGCAGGATATATTGGGCGAAGAGCAGCTCAACGCGACGCTGCGCGAGATGCTGCGCACGGCGCCGGCGGCAACAGGACGCACGGCCGCGGCCACCGCGCTGGCGACGGCGCTGCGCGCGGCCGCGCCGGCGGACAAGGCCTACCTGGTCGACGACCTGTTCAAGGCGATCGTGCTGTATGAAAACCGCGCCGACAGCGCCAGCGCGGCGCCGGCCGGACGGCAAGTACGAGGTCACCCTGCATGCCAGCGCGGGCAAGGTGCGCGTCGGCGGCGCGGCCGAGCACGACGCGGCGCTGGCCGACTACATCGAATTCGGTGTCGACGACCGCGACGGCAAGCCTCTGGTGCGCGAGCGGCGCCTGGTGCGCGAGCGGCACCAGGACGTGCGCTTCGTCGTCGACGCCCCTCCGGCGCGGGCCGGCATCGACCCGGACCATAAGCTGATTGACAAGAAACCCACAGACAACATGGTTCCGGTCGACAGCCGATAGAACTCGGGCTATGATCAAATCACCGTTTTCCAGTGAGGACACCGATGTCGACCATGCTTGCCGAAATCTGCGAGAAGATTCAGCTGCTCTCCGCTGAAGACAAGCATGTAGTACTGCGCCTGCTGTCGCAGGACGTCGACGGCCCGGCCGACCTCGATGCCGAGGAAGCGTGGCGCGACGAGGTTGTTCGCCGCGTCAAGGCGATCCGCAACGGAGAAGCTGCGATCCGCGCCCTGCAGGACTGGCAGGAATAAGGCGCCGGGCAACAGCGCAGGCACCCCACACAACCGCGACGCAAGGCTCGCGGTTTTTTTATTTCCGCCGCCGCTAAGTACTCGACCGAAAATAAATGGGAATTTTGGCAAACAGAACCGGACGTGCCGGTTCGGATGCGGTGCAAGACGGCGAGAGCGCCGCAGTGCGAGCACTGCAAGCACGAGCCGACGCAGCAACGCGCCGGTTCTGGAAGCCAAAAACACATTTATTTTTGGGTGAGTACTTAACACAGGCATTGCGCCCGCCGCCGGCCTAGCGGCATTACCCTGTCCAGACGAAAAAAAACCGCGGAACAAGTCCGCGGTTTTTGTTTGCGCCGTCCTGGTCAGCCGGCCGCATCCTTCTTGGCCGACGCACTGGCGCGCTTGACGGCGGTCTTGGCCGGCGCCTTGCGGGCGGCGGGCTTGGCGGCCGTCTTGGCGGCGGCCTTGGCTGGCGACTTGCGTGCGGCGGCCTTGATCGGCGCCGTCGCTTCGGCGCCATCGGCACCGTCAGCACCACTCGCGGCCGCGGCCTTGCCCTTGGCCGCCGGCTTGGCCTTGCGTTCCTCGAACTCGAAGCTGATCTTGCCGTCCTTGCCGCGCGTGAGGAAGGCCTTGAACGGACGGCGCGTGCGCTGCGAAACGAAGCCCGGCAGCAGGTCGGTCTTGCCGTCGTTCAGGAGCTTGGCCATCTGCTCGGGCAGGATTTCCTGCTGCAGGATGATGCGGCCGCTGCGGAAGTCGCAGCTCTTCGGCTTGGCCACGCTCTTCTCGCAGACATAGGCCAGGCCCATCTCGTAGACACCGCCGAAGCACTTCGGGCAGGGGCCGAGCGCGGTCTGGCCGGTGAAGTCGACGCCCTCGCCGTCTTCGCCGCCCTCCTGGTCCTGGCCGAAATCGAATTCGAGCTTGAAGTTGCCGATTTCCTCGTCGCGCACGATACGCAGGATGGCCGCGAACGGACGGCCCATCTTCGAGCGGAAGCCCTGCAGCGGTCCGATGGTGCGCTTTTCCAGCAGCTCTTCGACTTCCTCGATCTCGAACTGGCGGCTGCCCGGCGTCTTGCTCATCGAGAAGTCGCACTTGGTGCAGGCGAAGCGGCGGTAGTTTTCCTTGACCACGCCGGCGCAGTTCGGGCAAGGCGTCCGCAAGGTGGCGTACTCGCCGGGAATCGTGTCGTTGTTGTATTCCTTGGCACGCTTGACGATGATCTGCGTCATCTGCGCGATTTCGCGCATGAATTCCTCTCGCGAGATCTTGCCCTTCTCCATTTGCGACAGCTTGTATTCCCACTCGCCCGTCAGTTCCGGCGCCGTCAGTTCGTTCACACCGAGGCCGCGCAACAAGGTCATCAGCTGCGACGCCTTTGCCGTCGGGATCAGTTCGCGCCCTTCGCGGATCAGGTATTTCTCGGTCAGCAAGCCCTCGATGATGGCGGCGCGCGTGGCCGGCGTGCCCAGGCCCTTGCCGGCCATGGCGTCGCGCAGCTCGTCGGAGTCGACCAGCTTGCCGGCGCCTTCCATGGCGGAGAGCAGCGTCGCTTCGCTGTAGCGCGCAGGCGGTTTCGTCACCAGGCCGTTGGCGGTGATCTTGTCCGTCAACACCTTCTCGCCCTTCGCGACCGGGACCAGCGTGGCGCCATCCTTGTCGTCGCCGGTGGTGTCCTTGCCGTAGATGGCAAGCCAGCCCGGGTTGGTCATGACCTTGCCTTCGGTCTTGAACTGGTGGCCCGACACTTCGGTAAAGCGGGTCGTGACCAGGAACTCGGCTGGCGGGAAGAACACGGCCATGAAGCGGCGCGTCACCAGGTCGTACAGCTTCTGCTCCGGTTCCGTCAGGTTTTTAGGGGCGACGCCGGTCGGGATGATGGCGAAGTGGTCCGAGATCTTGGTGTTGTCGAAAATGCGCTTGTTCGGCTTGACCCAGCCGTTCCTGGTGATCTGCTTGGCGAACTGGTTGTAGTTATTCGTGTCGGCCAGCGCGACCATCGTTTCCTTGACGGTCGCGATATAGTCTTCCGGCAGGTGGCGCGAATCGGTACGCGGGTAGGTCAGCACCTTGTGCTTTTCGTAGAGCGCCTGGGCCAGGCCGAGCGTGTTCTTGGCCGAGAAGCCGAAACGGCCGTTGGCCTCGCGCTGCAGGCTCGTCAGGTCGAACAGGGCCGGCGCCATCGAGGTGGTCGGCTTCGATTCCTCGGTGACCACGCCCTGCTTGTCGCGGCAGGCGGCGGCGATCGAATCGGCGGCCGTCTTGCTCCAGAGGCGCTCGGCGCGCTTTTCCGGATCGTTCTCGTCCTTCTTGAAGTTCTGGTCGAGCCAGCGTCCTTCATAGACGCCCGCGGCGCAGACGAACTCGGCGCGCACTTCCCAGTAATCGCGCGGGACGAACTTCTTGATCTTTTCTTCGCGCTCGACCACGATCGACAGGGTCGGCGTCTGCACGCGGCCGACGGTGGTCAGGTAGAAGCCGCCCTCCTTCGAGTTGAAGGCGGTCATGGCGCGGGTGCCGTTGATGCCGATCAGCCAGTCCGCTTCCGAACGGCAGCGCGCGGCGTCGGCCAGCGGCAGCATCTCTTCGTCGCTGCGCAGCTGCTTGAAGCCTTCGCGGATCGCATTGGCCGTCATCGACTGCAGCCACAGGCGTTTCACAGGCTGCTTGGCTTTCGCGTGTTGCGCGATCAGGCGGAAGATCAGTTCGCCCTCGCGCCCGGCGTCACATGCGTTGATGAGGGTGGTGACATCCTTGCGCTTGATCAGCTTGTTCAGCACCTTCAGGCGCGACTCGGTTTTCGCGATCGGGTTCAGCGCGAAGTGGGGCGGAATCATCGGCAGGTGCGTGAAGCTCCATTTGCCGCGCTTGACGTCGTACTCTTCCGGCACCGCGATTTCCAGCAGGTGGCCGACAGCCGACGACAGGATGTATTCGTCGTTCTCGAAATACTCATCGTGCTTGGTGAAGCCGCCCAGCGTCTTGGCGATGTCATTCGCGACGGAGGGCTTCTCGGCGATGATGAGGGTTTTGGTCATAAAGTTTCTCGTCGTACTTATATTAGGTGTGTGGCCTGCGCATCATACATGCTTGGCGGCCGGACCGCGTCGGCGAACTGCGCCGCAATTCTGTTACGCGGGTAGGTTCTTAGTAGTAACAGTCCTGAATGAGCGGCCAATGATAAGCGCGTTATCGCGCTGTTCGCAAGTAGCCTCTGCACCATGCTTGTGTCGTGCAAGCCGTTTGCGTCGCCCCGCGCGCCCTTAGCAAGGGACAATGTTGTGTGCGCGCTTCATGCCTTGCCGCCGTGAAGTGGGCGCTTTCCTACATCGGTCCGGACACGATTCCGATACAAGTGCCACGGTTGCGCGCGCATGATCGTCCCGTTGGCGTGCACGGGCCACGCCGTTTTACGGGAGGAAAGTACCATGAGCGACAAACACAAAGGCATGGTGAACGAACACGGCCGCAGCATGGCGCGGGAAAAGATGGTGCCGGTGGCCGAGGGCAGCCAGCAGGGCCGTGCGCCTGGCGCGGTGGCGGCGTCGGCACCGAATTCGCAATCGTGGACGCCCAATTCCGAACAGCGTCCCTCCGGCAACATGCAATCTGAAAACCTGAGCGCCGACCAGGCCAGCGTCGGTGGCCAGCGCGACCGCGGACGCGGCGGTGTCGGCACCCGGGGAGGCGGATGGAGCGCGCGCCAGAAGGGACAGCGCATGCAGGCACGCGCCGAGGAAGACCGCCTGGGCATGTCGCAGCAGTCCGGCTACGGCGGCCTCGAGCAGAACCAGCGCGCGGGCTCGCAGGAATCGCCCGCCGGTCCGGGTTCGCGCCAGTCGGGTGACCAGGGCTCGGAAAACCGCGGCCATCCCGAACAGCCGGCATCCAGCTACGGCAGCGCCAATTCCGGCGGAGGCAAGGATAACACTTGAGCGCGCAAGTGATACTGGCCGTCTCGGATCGGGCGGCCGGCATCACGGCTGCTTGAATCGGAAGGACAGGGCCGGTGGACGATGCGCAGGCCCAAAATGACACCTGCCGCAATGGCGGCAGGTGAGGGATTCATGTCAGTGCAGCATCCGTGGGATCTGCTCGTCGTCCGACCCGAACAGGTCGTCGAAGATCAGGGCGTCCGGTTCCTTGTTCTGGGTCCACATGAGCATGAGGATGATGATTTTGAGTTTGCTCAGCGTGACGGGCGATTCGTCCACGGCCAGCGCGCGTTCGATGACGATTTCGCGCTGCACCGGCGTGAGCAGTTTGGCGCTTTCAAGGAACTGGATGAAGCCGATTGCATCGCTGCCAAGCTCCATGTATTCCTCGTCCACGTAATAGCGCATGCCGGTGGAGGCCGTCACGTCGGCAAGTTCTTCGCCGGCCATTTCAGTAAGACCCGTGAGCCAATCGATGGCCTCGCAGATCTCGAAGTCGTCGAAGCCGACGGCGGAGAGCTTGCGTGCCAGGGCAGCCGGCTCGGGGCAGGCTTCGGGACGATAGTACGTCTCGTAGAGGTAGACCAGGATGTCGAACATAGTGACGCTACTGTAGCAGCTAAGCTCGCACGCGTACAAGCTTGCTGCGTGCACGGGCATGCGGCGAACAGATTTCGTCGTTTTTCAGCCTTATCGGTTCATATAGCCGTGTAAGTAACGATCAGGATGACATGGCTTTTCCGATGGCTATTCGGGCAGCATGATGCGTTTCCCTGACCGATGGTCTGCGCCGCCGTCACCCCGCCAGCGCACCCCCCGTTGCCCCGACCACGCGCTGCACCCTGCTACCCGGAAGGCGCTCCACCATGCCGGCCAGTTCGAGTGCGAGCAGCGCCATGCTCAGCTGCCCGATCTGCAAGCCACTGTGAGACAGCAGGCTGTCGACTTCGAATGGGTCGTGTCCCATCTTTTTCAACACCAGCATGCACTGCGCATCGAGCGGCACGGCAGTGTCAGTTGCAGGCTCAATGCAGGCCAGGGGCGACACGCGCATGGCCTCGAGGATCTCGTCGACGGTTTCAACCAGGCGCGCGCCTTCGCGTATGAGCTTGTGGCAACCGCGCGCCAGCGGCGCATGGATGGAACCCGGCAAGGCGAACACTTCCCTGCCTTGCTCGCCTGCCACGCGCGCGGTAATCAGTGAACCGGAGGCGGCCGCCGCTTCGACCACGAGCACGCCGGCGGACAGGCCGCTGATGATGCGATTGCGGCGCGGGAAGTTGCCGGGCGTGGGCGGCGTGCCGAGCGCGTATTCGGAAACGATGCAGCCCTCCTGCGCGATGCGTTCGGCCAGCGCCCGGTTGCGCGCCGGATAAACCAGGTCGGCGCCGGTGCCGATCACGGCGACGGTGGCCCCCGGCCCGCGCAGTGCGCCCTCGTGCGCGGCTGCGTCGATGCCCAGCGCCAGGCCCGACACCACGCAGACGCCGGCAGCGCTGAGCGCGGCGGCGAAGGCGGCGGCATTCGCCTTGCCCCGGGCCGTGGCATTGCGGCTGCCGACGATGGCCAGGGCCGGGCGCGCCAGCAGGTCGATGCGCCCCTTATATAGAGCAGCAGCGGCGGATCGGGAATGTGGGACAGTGCCTGCGGATAGGCGGGATCGCCCAGCACGACGACATGGTGGCCGGGCTGGCTGCACCAGGCAGCGGTGGCGTCGGCCTGCTCGAGGATGGCGCGCGTGGGCGGCGCGCAGAGCGCACGCGCCAGGCGCTCGCCGACCTGTGCGGCAAGGTCCGCATGCCCGGCCGCGAAGATGGCACCGGGCGAGCCGAAACATGAGAGCAGCGCATGCGCGCCCTGCAGCCCCACCCCGCTCGCGCCTTGCAGGCGCAGCCAGTCGGTAAGGAGAGCGAGGCGGCTGGCGGGGGTGGGGTCCGTGTCCTGCACGGCGGGTTTACTCCGGTGATTTGGCCACGTCGCCGACTTCCACCGGCGCCGCTACTTGCATGATCAGGCCGTAAGAAACACGGTCGAACACACGGAAGACGAACAGGTTGCCGTACTGTTCATCGGGAAGCTTCAACTTGGCGCGTCCGAAGCCCATGAAACCCTTGCGCTCCGGGTCGGCCACCGTCTTCCCGAAATGATAGAGACGCAGCACCGAGCCGACATCGAGTCCGTCAAGCGAACCCCGATTGACAGTGACGACCTGGCTCTGTCCGGCATGGGTCACGCCCGAATAAATCGACATCACGCGCGCGTCGACCTGCCGTTGCGGCGCATGCGGCACATAGTTGCGCAAGCTTGGCGGCGGCGTCGGGACCAGACGGTCGCCTACGCCGATCTCGCTCTTTGCGCTGGTGATGATAAAGGTATGCACGTCCACGCCCGGCACTGCGGCCTTGACCAGCTTGACGGTGCCGAGATAGCTCGCCTCGTAGGCCAGCACGGCGCGGGTCTGCGGGTCGCGCAGCGGACCGCCCGGACGGAATACCTGGAAGTCGGTTGCGCCTTGCAGGTTGCCGCGGACATAGACGCGGTCGCCATCGCCGAGGTAGACACGGCTTTCCTCGGAAGCGGCAATGCGCGGCGCGCCGGCCAGCGCGTTCTTGTCGACCACGAGCGGCTGGGTCAGGTAGGGCTCGATGGCGCCGGCGGGAATCGTGTCGATCGCCGCCTGCTCCAGGCCTCGCTGCGCACCTGCGGCGACAGGCGCTGCAGCGGCGCGCCGGAATCGTCGCCCGGCTTGGTCAGCGAGAGGCGGCCATGCTTGCGGTCGAAATACACGATCTGGCCCGGATAGATCCAGTGCGGATTGCGGATTTCATCGCGGTTCATGCCCCAGACCTGGGGCCAGCACCATGGATGCTCGAGGAATTTGCCCGAAATGTCCCACAGCGTATCGCGCTTGACGACGACGTGCTGGTCTGGCGCGTTCGGCTTGAAGGCGCAATCGGCGGCCTGCACAGGACCCGCCACGACACACGCGACGAGCGCCGCGCCTGCAGCGCGGGTCATGACTGTGCTAAAATTTTTCATTGAAGACGTCCGTAAAATGCGGCATTGACAACGGAATAGCTGGCTGCCCGTCACTCGGCCAGCCGCGGCGCAAGAGACAGCACGATCGAACGCTCCCCTGATCGCAGTGGCGGATCACGAAGAGTTGCCGAACTGAATCAAATTCTGCACACAAATCCTTGAACTAGCAAGACAAACCGCGTCCTGCTGACCAGGTTGCGTGTTGCATTTCTGTTCTCGCACCCCATCTATTGCCTGTTTCCCACTATCCTTATCGAACTGTTATTAAAGAAGCTGCCATGGCTCTCCTGAATATCCTGCGCTACCCCGATCCCCGCCTGCACAAGGTCGCCAAGCCGGTGACCGAATTCGGCGATCGCCTCGCCAAGCTCGTGGCCGACATGAGCGAGACCATGTACGACGCGCCCGGCGTCGGCCTGGCCGCAACCCAGGTCGATGTGCACGAACGCGTGGTCGTGATCGACATCAGCGAGACCCACGACGAGCTGATCGTTTTTGTGAATCCGGAAATCACCTGGGCCAGCGAAGAAAAGCAGGTCTACGACGAAGGCTGCCTGTCGGTGCCCGGCGTCTATGACGGCGTGGAACGTCCGGCGCGCGTGAAAGTGCGTGCGCAGGACGCGAAAGGCGCGTTTTTCGAGAAAGAATGCGATGGCCTGCTGGCCGTGTGCATCCAGCACGAGATGGACCACCTGATGGGCAAGGTCTTCGTTGAATACCTGTCGCCGCTGAAACGCAACCGCATCAAGGCCAAGCTGCAGAAGGAAGAGCGCGGCATGGAACGCGAGGCCGCCATGCGCGCCGCCGGCCGTCGTTGAACGGCCGCCCGATGAAAGTCGTCTTCGCCGGCACGCCGGAATTTGCCGCTACCGCCCTGCGCGCGCTGATCGAGGCCGGCTTCGAGATTCCCCCGGTGCTGACCCAGCCCGACCGCCCGGCCGGCCGCGGCATGCAGCTGCAGGCTTCCAGCGTCAAGCAGCTGGCGCTGGCGCACGGCATCGAGGTGCTGCAGCCGCTGTCGCTGCGCATGGATAGTAAAGACCCGCAGCGTGCCGAGGAAGCGCGCGCCGCCCATGAACGCCTGGTGGCACTCGACTACGACGCCATGGTGGTGGCGGCCTATGGCCTGATCCTGCCGCGCAGCACGCTCGATATCGCACCCTGCATCAATATCCACGGCTCGCTGTTGCCACGCTGGCGCGGCGCCGCGCCGATCCACCGTGCCATTGAAAGTGGCGACGTCGAGACCGGCGTGACCATCATGCAGATGGAGGAAGGCCTGGATACCGGCCCGATGCTGCTGATCGAGCGCGTCGCGATCGGGCAGGACGATACCACCGCTTCCCTGCACGACAAGCTGGCCGGGCTCGGCGGCAGGATGATCGTCGAGGCACTCCGACGGATGGCGCGCGGCGACCTGCCGGCAACCGTGCAGCCCGAGGAAGGCGTGACCTATGCGGCCAAGATCAGCAAGGACGAAGCCCGGCTCGACTTCACCCTGCCGGCGCCCGTGCTCGCGCGCAAGGTGCGTGCCTTCAACCCCTTCCCCGCCGCACAAGGCACGCTCAATGGCACTGTGATCAAGATCTGGGAGGCAAAGCTTGCCGATGGCAGGGGCACGCCTGGACAAGTGCTGGCGGCCGACGCCGACGGTATCGTGGTGGCCTGCGGCGAAGGCGCGCTGCGTCTGCTGCAATTACAAAAGCCCGGCGGCAAGCGCCTGGCTGCCGCGGAATTCCTGAAGGGCTTCCCGCTCGAAGGCCTGCAGTTCGCGTGATGCATGGGTAGTCCCGCCTTGATAGCCCCGGCTGTCACGACTGCCTACCCGGACATCCGTACAACCGTAGGGTGGGCACACTGTGCCCACGCCGACATCCGCACCGAGTTGGCCATGCCGACGGCATACCACCAGCGCCTGCAAAATGACATGCGCAGCAGCGCGAACCCCACCTATCCCCCACAAACGAAAAACGCGCCCCTCGGACGCGTTTGCACTTGCACCTTACTAGCGCTTACTCGGCGCTGGCGACCGCAGCGCGTTGCGCGTCCATGTGTTCGCGCAAGACCTGGTTGATGCGGGTCTGATAACCTGGACCGGCCGCCTTGAACCATTCCAACATGTCGACGTCGAGGCGGATCGTGACGATCTGCTTCACACCGCTTGGCTGGTGCTTCGAAGGAGCAGCCACAACGTGGCTTTGCAGTGCAGACTGGTCCCAATCTGGTTCGTACTCTTTGTTCATGCTCTCGATCCCGTGTTAATACGTGCCACACTTCTCATGGCATGTATTCATTGTCACCGCTGTATGTATCGGCAAAATTGCGAAACAGCCACGATTTGTAACGTCGTGTAACAATCGGGCGCATAAATACATAACGATACAATCTGCCGACTATCCCGGCGGTCCGGAAAACAATGCCCGGCATTGACGTATAATTTCAGACCGCCCCATTCGTGCCGCCGTCCCAGGTGGCCAGCCTCCAGAAAGCGACCGATGACTGCCCCGAACGCCACCTTCTCCCCGATCGAAACCCAGCTGCGCGAGATCCTCGCGCGCCGCATCATGATCCTGGATGGCGCGATGGGCACCATCATCCAGCAATACAAACTCGACGAAACGGCTTACCGCGGCGGCCCGGATGGCCGTTTCGCCGCCTTCGCCGCACCGGAAAGCGCGGGACATCGCGAACTCTTCGTCAAGGGCAACAACGAGCTGCTGACGCTGACCCAGCCGCAGGTCATCCAGGAAATCCACGAGCGCTACCTTGCCGCCGGTGCCGACCTGATCGAGACGAATACCTTCGGCGCCACCAGCGTGGCCCAGGACGACTATCACATGGGCCACCTGGCCTATGAGATGAACGTCGAGGCCGCCAAACTGGCGCGCGCCGCCTGCGACAAATACAGCACGCCGGATAAACCGCGCTTCGTCGCCGGCGCCCTCGGGCCGACCCCGAAGACGGCCTCGATTTCGCCCGACGTGAACGACCCGGCAGCGCGCAACATCACCTTCGATCAGTTGGTCGCGAGCTATCACGAGCAGGTCCGCGGCCTGGTCGATGGTGGCGTCGACGTGCTGCTGGTCGAGACCATCTTCGATACCCTGAACTGCAAGGCCGCGCTGTTCGCCATCGACCTGTATTTCGACGAGCATCCCGAGCAGGTCCGCAAACCCATCATGATCTCGGGCACCGTCACCGACGCTTCCGGCCGCATCCTCTCGGGCCAGACCGTTCCGGCCTTCTGGAATTCGGTACGTCACGCCAAGCCGCTGACCATCGGCCTGAACTGCGCGCTGGGCGCGGCGCTGATGCGCCCGTACGCCGAGGAGCTGGCGCAAATCGCCGATACCTTTGTCTGCATTTACCCGAACGCCGGCCTGCCCAACCCGATGAGCGACACGGGGTTCGACGAGCTGCCCGCCGACACCTCGGCCCTGCTGCGCGAATTCGCCGACGCCGGCTTCATCAATATCGCCGGCGGCTGCTGCGGCACGACGCCCGAGCACATTCAGGCGATCTCCGGGCTGCTCTCGACCGCCAGGCCGCGCACGGTGCCGGACGTGCCGGTTGCCATGCGCCTGTCGGGCCTGGAGCCGTTCACGGTCGACGAATCCTCGCTCTTCGTGAACGTCGGCGAGCGTACCAACGTTACCGGCTCGAAGGCGTTTGCGCGCATGATCCTGAACGAGCAGTTCGACGAGGCCTTGTCGGTGGCGCGCCAGCAGGTCGAGAACGGCGCGCAAGTTATCGACATCAACATGGACGAGGCGATGCTCGACTCGCAGGCGGCGATGACGCGCTTCCTGAACCTGATCGCCTCGGAGCCGGACATCTCGCGCGTGCCGATCATGATCGACTCCTCGAAGTGGAGCGTGATCGAAGCGGGCCTGAAATGCGTGCAAGGTAAAGCCATCGTCAACTCGATCTCGATGAAGGAAGGCGAAGCGGAATTCATCCGCCAGGCGAAACTGTGCCGCCGCTACGGCGCCGCCGTCATCGTGATGGCCTTCGACGAGCAGGGCCAGGCCGATACCTTCGAGCGCAAGACGGAAATCTGCGCGCGCGCTTATACCGTGCTGACGGAGCAAGTGGGCTTCCCACCGGAAGACATCATCTTCGACCCGAACATCTTCGCGATCGCCACCGGCATTGAGGAACACGACAACTACGCGGTCGATTTCATCAATGCCACCCGCTGGATCCGCAAGAACCTGCCGCACGCGAAAGTGTCGGGCGGCGTTTCCAACGTCTCGTTCAGCTTCCGCGGCAACGATCCGGCGCGCGAAGCGATCCACACCGTATTCCTCTACCACGCGATCCAGGCCGGCATGACCATGGGTATCGTGAACGCCGGCATGGTCGGCGTCTATGACGATTTGCCGGCGGAGCTGCGCGAGCGTGTGGAGGACGTGGTGCTGAACCGTCGCAAGGACGCGACCGAGCGCATGATCGAATTCGCCGGCAGCCTGAAGGCCGGCGGCGGCAAGCAGGAGCAGAACCTCGAGTGGAGGAATGCCCCGGTCGCGAAACGCCTGGCACATGCGCTGGTGCACGGCATCACCCAGTGGATCGTCGAAGACACCGAAGAGGCACGCCTGGCCGTGGCCAGTAGCGGCGGCCGCCCGATCCACGTGATCGAAGGCCCGCTGATGGACGGCATGAATGTCGTCGGCGACCTGTTCGGCCAGGGCAAGATGTTCCTGCCGCAGGTGGTGAAATCGGCGCGCGTGATGAAGCAGGCCGTGGCCCACCTGGTGCCGTATATCGAAGAAGAAAAGGCGCGCGAGGAAGAGCGCACCGGCGTCGTGGCGAAACCGAAGGGCAAGATCGTGATCGCCACGGTGAAAGGCGACGTCCACGACATCGGCAAGAACATCGTCTCGGTGGTCTTGCAGTGCAATAACTTCGAGATCGTGAACATGGGCGTGATGGTGCCCTGCTCCGACATCCTCGCCAAGGCCAAGGAAGAGAATGCCGACATCGTTGGCCTGTCCGGCCTGATCACGCCCTCGCTGGAAGAAATGGCCCACGTCGCGCGCGAGATGCAGCGCGACCCGTGGTTCCGCGAGCGCGGCATCCCGCTGCTGATTGGCGGCGCCACCACCAGCCGCGCCCACACCGCCGTCAAGATCGCGCCGCACTACGATGGCCCGGTGGTCTATGTGCCGGACGCCTCGCGTTCGGTGTCGGTCGGCCAGTCGCTGCTGACGGAGGAATCGCGCCTGCAGTACATGGCCGAGATCAAGGCCGACTATGAACGCATCCGCGAGCAGCACGCCAACAAGAAGGCGCTGCCGATGGTCACGCTCGAGCAGGCGCGCGCCAACAAGGCCAAGCTGGACTTTGCACCGGTGAAACCGAAGTTCATCGGCCGGCGCGTGTTCAAGAACGTGGAACTCGGCACGCTTTCGCGCTACATCGACTGGGGTCCGTTCTTCCAGACCTGGGACCTGGCCGGTCCTTTCCCTGCCATTCTCACCGACGAAGTCGTCGGCGAAGCGGCCTCGAAAGTGTTCGAGGAAGGCCAGGCGATGCTCAAGAAGATCATCGAGGGCCGCTGGCTCACGGCGAATGGCGCCATCGCGCTGCTGCCTGCCAACACCGTGAACGACGACGACATCGAAATCTATACGGACGAAACCCGCGAGAAAGTGGCCTTCACCTGGCACGGCCTGCGCCAGCAAGGCGTGAAACCCGTGGTGGACGGCGTGCAGCGTCCGAACCAGTGCCTGGCCGATTTCATCGCGCCAAAAGCGTCCGGCGTGGCCGACTATATCGGCATGTTTGCCGTCACCGCCGGTCTCGGCATCGAGAAGCACGAGCAGCGCTTCGAGGATGCCCACGACGACTACTCGTCGATCATGCTCAAGGCGCTGGCCGACCGCCTGGCCGAGGCCTTCGCCGAGTACCTGCACGAGCGCGTGCGGACCGATTTGTGGGGCTATGCGGCGGGCGAAGACCTGAACAACGCCGAGCTGATCGCGGAAGAATATCTTGGTATCCGTCCGGCCCCGGGCTACCCGGCCTGCCCCGAGCACACGGTCAAGAAGGAATTGTTCGAGACCCTGCAGGCCGAGGAGATCGGCATGCAGCTGACCGAGTCATATGCCATGTATCCGGGCGCGGCGGTGTCCGGCTTCTATCTTGCCCATCCGGACTCGAAGTATTTTGTCGTCGGCAAAATCGGCGACGACCAGGTAAGCGACATGGCGCGCCGCCGCGGCATGGAGAAGAGCGAGGTCGAACGCCACCTGGCGCCGAACCTGTCCTGAGCGCCGTGGCCCGACCGGGCCGCAAACGCAACAATGCCTAGCGGACGATCGCTCGTCCCCAGGCATTTTTATCTCCACCGCTCTCGTGCGCCGGGCTGCCTCCCACGCAGCGGCGACGCGATGCGCGCTGAACTTTTCCCGTTAAATATTGCCTAATTCCGTGGGGCCTCGGCCCTCATCAGGAGAAGGACATGCAGGGAGGACATCATGGCAATGCACCTCGCTACCCGGCGCTGGCAGGACCAGGGCATCCTGCTGCTGGGACTCTGGCTCTTCGTTTCGCCCTGGGCGATGGGCTATCCGAGCTATTCGCCCCCCGCAATCAATGCATTCATTGCCGGCGGCATCATGGCCGTTCTTGCCGCTTTCGATCTCTACAAGACCTATATCTGGGCAGTGCTGGTCAATATCCTCGTCGGTGCCTGGGTGGCGGTGTCGCCCTGGCTGGTCGGCGTGGTGCCCGACCGCCCGATGAGCACCAGCATGCTCGTTGTCGGCATCGCGGCCATCGTGCTCGGACTATGGGAAATGCGCACCGATCCCGACCTGCACCAGCAGTGGATCGGTACAACGGGCTGAGCAGGCTCGCCTGAGGGTTTTACGGGCGCTACCAGAAAGCGTCTGACAACGCCTCAGGCCAAGGCGCACCGTCGCAGACAGTACGCTAGTACGGCAAGACGGTGCAACGCCGGCATGAGGCGTTTTCAGGCGCTCTCAATCTTCTATACGGCGGAACTTCCATACGGCCAGCACCGCAAACAGCAAGGCAAAGCCCAGCTGCGCCGCCATCGCCGGCATCACCGCGTCCAGGTCGAGGCCGCGCCAGGTGACCGCGTCCAGCCCTTCCACCGCCCAGCGCGTCGGCACGGCCACCGAGGCCTTTTGCAGCCAGACCGGGAACATGAAGGACGGCATCCACGCGCCACCCAGCATCACCATCAGCAGCGTGGCGAACAGCGCCAGGCCGCGCGCCACCTCCGGCGTCTTGCCGAAGGCGGCAATCAGGACGCCGAAGCTGGCGGTAACCAGTGCAAAGCACAGCGCGACGCCGGCGAAACCGGCGACACTGGCGATCTCCACATCGAACACGAGCACGGCGAAGGCGAAGATCGCGCACATGACGCCAAAGGCGATCAGCGCGCTCGAGGCGGCGCGCGCCAGCAGCAGGGTCGACAGCGGCACGGGCGCGGCCAGCAGGCGGTTCCAGACGCCGCTGCGGCGCGCCTGCAGCAGGCCCGCCCCCATGTCGATGCCCATGAACAGCAGGAACTGCACGCCCATGCCGGCAAACGCATGGGCAAAGGCGTTGTAGCCCTCCGGGCCGGCGCGCTTGCCGCCGCCCACGCCTTCGTCGCTGGTGGTAAACGGCACCGACATCCCGCGCGCGGCGGCCGCGCCGTCGGTCGGCTGCGGCAAGGCCTGGTACTTCTGCACGCTGACGAGGATGTCGCGCAGCGCCAGCGTGTCAGCCGATTCCGGCTGTTCCTTCAGCATGGCCAGGTTGCGCTCGGTGGCTTCGCGGCCACCGGGGCCGCCGAACATCTCGCTCGATACCACCTGCATCACCTGCTGGGTGAGCATGCCCTTGACCATCGACAGCACGGCCGGCTGCGAGGGGTCGTACAGCAGGCCGATTTCCGGCTTCTCGGCCGGACCGAACAGGCGCCGCTGGCCGCTTCGCCAAAGCCCGCCGGGATGACGATGGCGGCCTTGCGTTCGCCCGTGCGCACCGCCTGGCGCGCCTGCTGCGCCGTCATGCGCACCAGCGCCAGGCCAGGGTCCGCTTCCAGGCCGGCGGCGATGGCTTTGGCGGTGCCGCTGTCGTCTTCCATCACCAGGGCCAGTTCGATGGCGCTGTTCTGCTTGTCGCCGCCGCCGAACAGGAAGCCGAAAAAGGTGGCGATGATGATCGGCAGCGCCAGGCTCACGAGCAGGGCGCGGCGGTCGTGCACGAACAGGATCAGGTCCTTGCGGACCAGGGCGAGAAAGGCGGTCATGTCAGTCGCGCAGGCTGCGTCCGGTAAGGTGAAGGAAGATGTCTTCGAGACGGGTGCGCGCGGTGGCGAAGCCCTGCGTGCGGCAGCTGGAACGGTCCAGCCAGCCCATCACCGGCAGGGCGTCGCTCTCGTGGGCCAGGCCGATCTCGAGGTGGGCGCCGTCGATGTGCACGCCCGTCACCCCGGACAATGCGCGCAGGCCGGCCAGCAATGCCGCCTCGGGCGGATCGATCAGTTCGACGTGCAGCGCGGCCTGCGATGGCAGGCGCCGCTGCAGGCCGGCCGGGGTGTCGTCGGCCAGCACCTTGCCGCCGTCGATGACGACGATGTGGTCGGCCAGGCGTTCGACTTCCTCCATGTAGTGGCTGGTGTAGACGAGCGCGCAGCCTTTGGCCTTCAGAGCTTCGAGGATGTCGAAGATGGCATTGCGGCTTTGCGGGTCGACGCCGACGGTGGGCTCGTCGAGGATCAAGAGGTCGGGCGCGTGCATCAGGGCGGCGGCGATGTTCAGGCGCCGCTTCATCCCGCCCGAGAAGGTGGCGGGCCGCTCGCGCGCGCGGTCGAGCAGGTTCACCTGCTCCAGCACCCGCGCGGCGCGCACCCGTGCTTCGCTCCGCCCGATGCCGTAGAGGGCGCCGAACAGCATCAGGTTGTCCTGGGCCGGCAAGTCCTCGTACAGCGCCAGGTCTTGCGGCACCAGCCCGATGCGGCGCTTGGCCGCGTTGACGCCGGGGCCGACGGCAACCCCGCCGAGGCGCACTTCGCCGGCATCCGGGCGCAGCAAGCCGCACAGCATGCCGACCGTGGTCGACTTGCCGGCGCCGTTCGGACCGATCAGGTCGAGCGTCTGGCCGGCGCGCAGGCGGAAGGACACGCCATCGACGGCGCGGCGCGCACCATAGGACTTGGCCAGCCCTGACACTTCCAGCAGCATTTCCATCACACCTCTGTTTATCTCGTTCGTCTGCGCGCGGCGGCGCCACCGGCGGTGGCCAGAGCGCCCCACAAAACCTTCAGAGCAAGGCGCGTCGTCGCAGACAGTACAACAGTACGGCGAGGCGACGCAACGCTGGGCTGGAGGGCGCGCGCATCGCGCGTGCGGCTTCACCTTGGTGAGGCGCTCTACAGCGCGTAGCGCACCACCTGCTCGCTCCACTCGAAAGCCGCCATCTCCAGTTCCGCCAGGTCGTCGCCGCTGGCGGCCAGTTCGCGCAGTGCCGGCAGCACGTCGCCGCCCTCTTCCATCTGTTCGAAAGACTCGGCCAGGCGCAGCAATTCGCCGAAGAAGCCGGTGCGGCGCAGCAGCGCGTCCGCCACCTCGTCGCTCACCCCCATCTGTTCGGCCAGGTCCGCCATCGGCACGCAAAACAGCGTGTCCATCAGGGAGGTGATACCGACCGTGAAGGCGATGTCGGCCACCTGGCGCTGACCAGGGCGCAGGCGCTGGGCCAGCAATTCCATCAGGCGCGCACGGGTACTGGCCAGCATCAGAAGAGGCGTATGGCCGGGCCCGCGCGTGCCCGGCTCGGCATAAAGCATGATCTGCAGCCAGCGCTGCAGTTGGCGCCGTCCGAGCACGAGCAGGGCCTGGCTGAGCGAATCGATACGCTGACGCAGGCCGGCCGCCGGCGTGTTGACGATCCGCAGCAGGTTGATCGAGAGCGTCATGTCGCGCTTGATCGCACGTTCGATGTCGATATTGTCGACGTCGGACATGACCAGGTTCATCAGCTCGACCAGGGCTTGCTGCGAGGGCGACAGCTTGCGTCCGGTAAGTACCGAGGGCCGCGCGAAATAGAAGCCCTGGAAGTAATCGAAGCCGAGGTCGAGGCAGGTCTTGTACTCGGCCTGGCTTTCGACCTTCTCCGCGATCAGGCGCTTGCCCGTGCCGCGCAGGCGCGGCACCAGCGCCAGCATCGTCGCCGCCGGCATCGCACGCAGGTCGACCTTGACGAAGTCGATGAGCGGCAACAGTTGGCCCAGGCGGCTGCCATGGCGTGATGCTTCGGCGGCGAAACGGAAACCGTGTCCGGTCAGCTCGGCCAGGCGCCACAGCACCGGCTCGCTTGCCTCCACCGTGCCCACCAGTTCGAGCACGGTGCGCTCGCGCGCGGCAGGAAGGCGAAGATGTCGCTCATCAGCACTTCGGTGTCGACATTCAGGAAGGCCTGGGCATCGCCCACCGCGCGCGCCAGGCCGAGCTGGGCGGCGTGGGCGAGGACGCCGGCGCTGGCCGACAGGTCGGAATCGATGTCGGCTTCGTTTGCCGAGGTATTGCGGAACAGGAGTTCGTAACCGAAGAGCGCTCCGTTGCGGTCGAGCAGCGGCTGGCGCGCCAGGAAGAAATTGCGCAGCTGGAGAGGCTGGGATGCCTGGTCGAGGCTGGCGGTATCGGTCATTGCGGTCCGGTGGTCAGGTAGAGCCGATCACTCTACCTGATTCTCGGCAATTAGTGGCTTTTCGGCATCGACGTGCACGAAAAAAGTGCCCGGCACTAGGCCGGCGCGACCGGCGCCCCGTCCACGAACACCAGCAATTCACCCGCCGCGAATGGCGTCCAGGTTTCGTTGGTGGTGAGTGGCTCGGTGACGATGATGGCGACGCGGTCGTTCGGCGTCGTCACCTGGGAAAAGTCGACCGACAGGTCTTCGTCGGACAGGCAGGCGGCGGTGAACGGATACTGGCGCACCACGTAGCACAGCTTGGTGGAGCAATGCGCGAACAGCGCCCTGCCGTCGGACAGCATCATGTTGAAGGTGCCGTAATCCGAGACAGCCTGTACCAGTTCCGCGAGCGCGGCGCGCAGGGCCGGCAGCGCGGGGGGCATGTCGCCGAAGCGGCGCCGCAATTCCTGCAGCAGGAAGCAGAAGGCCAGTTCGCTGTCGGTGGTGCCGACCGGGCGGAAGGCGCCGTCCAGGTTCGGCTGGAACTCCTTGAGGTCGCCATTGTGGGCAAAGACCCAGTAGCGGCCCCAGAGTTCGCGCACGAAGGGGTGACAGTTCTCGAGCGCGACCCTGCCCTGCGTGGCCTTGCGGATATGGGCGATGACGTTGGTGGACTTGATCGGGTAACGCTTGATCAGCTCGGCGATCGGCGAGGCGATGGCGGCCTGGTGATCGACGAAGTGGCGTACGCCGGCGCCTTCGAAAAAGGCGATGCCCCAGCCGTCGTGGTGGGTATCGGTGCGGCCGCCGCGGTGGGCGAAGCCGGTGAAGGAAAACACAATGTCGGTCGGGACATTGCAGTTCATTGCAAGCAGTTGGCACATGGCAGGCAGCTTACCATGGCGCGGGTTCGCGGAGGGGCGGCGCGGGCGGCGTGGACTCACGATGGCCCGCGCGGGGCATGGACCTGCGGGCTGCAGGTGGGGCGGCAGGGCGGGCACGGCGCCGGGTGCGCCTGCGTCCTGTTGGAGGTCCCTGGCCCTTCTTGTGTCTGGCTCTCCTGGTGGGTGGACGGACTGCTTAGTGCAGCACGACCGGCTGGCTCATCAGGGTGTCGTAGGAGCCCAGGAAATCGTCGATTTCCTCCATGGTCGGCTCGCTGGCGATGAGATTGTTCACATCGCGACGGAACGATTGTGCCAGTTTGCCGCCGATGAACGCTTCGCGACGGCCGGCTTTGTCGACGATCTCGTAACCGCCGAAGCGCAGGGCTTCGAGGTCGCGATCGACGCCAAATTCGACGACGCTGTACTGTTCGCTGTTGTAGATCATGTTCATGATGACTCCTTCTCTCGGTCAGTGTTGGACCAGTCGCGCGGCGGCGGGCGGCTGGCTTTCGACTTCATTGAAGAGGTGGGGGTCGCCCACCCGATTTCAAGAGTCGAGGTCAGGCGTAAGAGCCAACAGCTGATCGTATGGCGCGGTGCTCAACCACGATCTCAACTGGTCAAGATGCTCCGCGCTCGCCACGCCGATGAACAGGCGCGCCGGTCGCTGGCGCAACAGACGATTCAATGTAACACGCATCACGAGATTCCCGGCGCAGCAAAGGCACCCCGGAGCAATGCGTGAAATCAGGAGATTTTCAGAAGATTCGAAGGGGGAAGTGCCACTTGGCATGCCTTCAAGGAGGATAGCGACGCGATCTTCGCGCAAATCCGGTAATTCCAGCGCTTGTGCAATCGCCGCTTCGCGACGGGCGGCGTCGGGGCCGACAACCAGAGTAGTCATCGTCCGACGAACTGACGAGACAGCGGAAGATGAGACCGACGGGGCCGCGGGCGAGGAGCCGCCCTGCCCCGTCTCCTCCATCATCCGCCGCGTTTGCCCAGCTTGCCCGGTTCGACGCCGAGCTGCTTGAGCTTGCGGTACAGGTGGGTGCGCTCGAGGCCGGTCTTTTCGGCCACGCGCGTCATGCTGCCGCCTTCGCGGCCGAGGTGGTGTTCGAAATACATGCGTTCGAAGGCGTCGCGCGCCTCGCGCAGCGGCAGGTCGAACGAGCGTGTAGCCCGGGTCTCGCCATGGCCGACCACGCCGACCCCGGCGCCGTTCAGGGGCGCCGCCATCGGCTGGCCGCGTACATGGGCGCGCTGGCAGGGGCGGCTTCGATGCTCGGGGCCGCCATCACGGGGCGCGGCGGCGGCACCGGGGCGCGTGCCACTTCCGGGCGCGGGTCAGGCCCTGCTGCACGGCTTTCAGCAGCTTTTGCAGCGCGATCGGCTTTTCCAGAAATTCAGGGCGCCGATGCGGGTGGCCTCGACGGCCGTGTCGATGGTGGCGTGGCCCGACATCATGATGACCGGCATGGTCAGCAAGCCGTCGCGCTGCCACTCCTTGAGCAGGGTGACGCCGTCGGTGTCGGGCATCCAGATATCGAGCAGGACCAGGTCCGGCGCGCCGGCCGCGCGCGCTTCCCGTGCCTGCTGCGCGTTCTCCGCCAGCGTGATTGCATGACCTTCGTCTCCCAGGATTTCCGAGAGCAGCTCGCGGATGCCCATTTCATCATCAACTACGAGTATGTTTGCCATCGTTCGCTTTCCGCCTCCACCCGTTATCCAGTCGTCAATGCAGCTGATATTCAGGCGTGATTCTATGCCCGTTTTACACTTCGGCCAAGTTCGCCTCTTGTGCTAACTTTAACAGCAAAATGAATACTGACGCGCCAGAACCGTCCGGACGGTTCTGGATATCGATGCGGCCACCGTGCTCATCGATAATCTTCTTCACCATCGGCAGGCCGAGGCCGGTGCCGCGGGCTTTCGAGGTGACGTAGGGTTCGAAGGCGCGGGCGAGGATTTTCGGGGCGAATCCAGGGCCGTTGTCGAGGATGGCAAGGCGTACGGCGGTCCCGGCCGTGCCGTCCGCCCCGGTGTAGTGGATGATCTCGGTGGCGACGTCGATGCGCGGAGAAGGCGCGCCCGGCGCGCGGTCCGCAAAGGCGTCCTGGGCGTTCTGCAGCAGGTTGTGGATCACCTGGCGCAGCTGGGTCGCGTCGCCCATCACGCGCGGCAGGTTCGGTTCCAGCGCCGCATGGATGATGTCGGACGCGTCCTCGGCCAGGTACAGGTTCAGGATTTCGCCGATCAGGTCGTTCAAATCAAGCGGTTCGAGCACCGCCGGCGGCGTGCGCGCATAGTCGCGGAAGTCGTCGACCATGCGCTTCATGGCGTCGACCTGGTTGACGATGGTGGTCGTGGCGCGCTCGAGCAGCGCCTTGTCGCCCGCTTCCAGGCGGTCGGCCAGCTTCATCTGCAGGCGTTCGGCCGACAGCTGGATCGGGGTCAGCGGGTTCTTGATCTCGTGCGCCAGGCGCCGCGCCACTTCGCCCCAGGCCACCGAGCGCTGTGCCGAAATCACGTCCGAGATATCGTCGAACACCACGATGAAGCCGCTGCCCACCCCCACCGGCAGGCGCGAGCCGCGCGCCAGCAGGGTCGTGTCGTGGTCTTCGCCGGCGGCGCGGCGCGGGATTTCGATCTGCTGCTGCCAGTGCGTCCGCTGGCGCGCGGTGCCCGCGGCCGACTGCGCGCTCTGCGTCGAGAAGGCACGGGTGACGGCGTTGGCGAAATTCTCCGGCCTTCGATCTTGTTCAGCGGCCCGTGCAAATTGCAGTGTTCCATCTGCAGGATGCGGCAGGCGGCGTCGTTCGAGTTGACCACTGTCCCCTCGGCGTCGAGCACGAGCACGCCCGCCGACATGTTGGCCAGCACCGACTCCAGGTGGGCCTTGGCGCTTTGCAGCGCTGCGCGGTTGCGTTCGACCGCGCTCCTGGCCTCGAACAGCTGGCCGGTCATGGCATTGAAGGATTGGGTCAGGGTACCGAGTTCGTCGCTGGTTTCGACGATCGGGCGCGGCGACAGGTCGCCCTCGGCCACGGCTTGCGTGCCCTCGGCCAGCACCAGCAGCGGCTGCGCCAGGTTGCCGGCGATGAGCACCGCGCTGCCGATGGCGCCGAAAATGGCCAGCAGCAGCGTCAGCGTCAGGGTGTGCAGGTACATGCGGCGCAGGCTGTCGCGCGACCAGGAGCGCTGCTGGTATTCGCTGTAGGCGCTTTTCAGCACGGCCGCGTTCGAGGCCAGGTTGACCGGCACCGCCTGCATCACCTGCAGGTAGCGCGGCGCCGCACCGGGCGGCTCGGGCACGGCCAGCACCACGCGCAGGCGCAGGCCGGTGGCGGCGTCGAGACCGTTCGCCTCGCCGTTGGCGCCCTCGCGGAAATCGAGTTCGATGCCCCCTTCGGCGCGCGCATAGCCGCCCGGCATGCCGGCCTGGCGCACCATCTGCGGGTTCGGCAGGTCGGCCGTGAGGTCGGCACGGCGGTCCTGGCTGGCGCTGGCCACCAGCTTGCCGCTGGCATCGAGCAGCATCGCGCTCTGCATGCCTTCGGTGTCGCTCACCAGCTGCGACAGCGTCATCTGGGCGCCGACGTCATCCTGGCCGGACAGGGTTGCCGCCACGGTCTGGGCACTGTTGCCCAGTTCGCCCAGCGCCTCGTCGAGCGCGGCATGGCCGAGGTTCAGGCCGGACTGCAGGGCGGACTCGATCTTGACGTCGAACCAGGATTCGATCGAATGGGAGACGAACTGCACCGACACCATGAAGATGATCAGGCCGGGCAGGATGCCGATGCCGGCAAAGAGCAGCACCAGCCGCGCCATCAGGCGCGAACCGAAGCGCCCCGCCTTGTAGCGCGAATACAGGCGCCCGAGGGCGACCAGCACCAGGATCAGGAGCAGGAAGGCGATCGTCGCGTTCAGGCCCAGCAGCCAGGCATAGTAGCGCTGGAAGAAGCCCGAGTTGTCCGAGGCCGAGGCGAGCAGGAACAGCAGGATCGAGACGATCGCCCCGCCGACCACCAGCGCGTAGCGCATGGCCTGGTTCACGGCTTACTCCGCACGGTAGGTGAAGGTCTTCCAGTTCGAAGCCAGGCGCCAGTCCGAATTGCCGAAGGCATTGACCTGCAGCGGCTTTTGCAGCAGGTCGCGGTCCATGTACATGCGCAGGCTGACCTCGTAGGTCTCGCCGTGCTTGAGAGCCCCTTTCGGTGCAATCAGCCAGCGGCTCGGACGCCGGATCTGGAACATGGCTTCGTCGAGGGTCTGGTAGGTCTGCTGGACGCTGCCGCCGACCGACACATAATACTGGCGCAGCAGCACGTCGTAGGAGATGCTGACCGTGCGCCGGGTGGACACGGCGCGGTCGTCGCGCCAGTACCAGCGCGGGCGGGTCAGTTCGATCTCGGTCGTGAAGAACAGCTTGACGCCGTGCTGCAGGGCGTCTTCCAGGTCGCGATTGAGGTCGAATGCGTAATTGGCGCCGAGGCGGTAACCCTCGTCGGTCGCCTCGATTTTCGCCAGCGTGATCTCGATCCCGTCGGCCGCCTGCGCCGTTGCGCACGCGAAGACCAGCAGCAGCTGGCAGGCGAGGAGGCGGAAGAATCGTAATGTCACAGGTGGGCCGGAACCTAAATTAATTGAGCGCAGAGCGTGTTTAAAAATCGCCATGGCCGCGTTGCATCGTCTCGCCGTACCAAGGTACTGTCTTCGACGATGCGTCGGTGGGCCGCATCCCCTGCCCTGACGAGCGTTAAACAAGCTTGCGTGTGAAAAGTTACGCCACGCGCTTGTGGAACAGGGCATAGAACAGCCCGTCATGATCCAGCCCGGCGCCGCTCGTGGGGAGCAGCTGGCCCGGCGCGTCAAGGCGGATGGCGTCCTCATGGCGGGCCGCAAAGGCGGCCGCCTGCGCCTCCGACTCCTGGGGCCAGAGCGAACATGTCACAAACAGCAATTTACCATCGGGCAGCAGCATCTGCCAAAGATTGTCGAGTATCTGCGCGGAAAGTGTTGTAAGTTGGCGCGTGTCGGTCTTGCGGCGCAGCCAGCGGATATCCGGGTGGCGCCGCACGATGCCCGACGCCGTGCACGGCACGTCGGCCAGGATACGATCGTATTGACGGCCATCCCACCAGCCGGCCGCCTGCGCTTCGGCCGCCACCAGCGTCGCCTGCAGGCCGAGACGGCCGAGGTTGTCGCCCACGCGCGCCAGGCGCTGCGGGTCGGCGTCGACCGAGGTCAGCTCGACGTCGGCGCTCTCGAGGATATGGCCGCTCTTGCCGCCGGGCGCCGCGCAGGCGTCGAGCACGCGCATGCCCTCACGCAGGTCGAGCAGCGGCGCGGCGAGCTGGGCGCCGGCGTCCTGCACCGACACCAGGCCCTCATGGAAACCGGGAATCTGCGCCACGTTGGTCGCCTGCTTCAGGCGCAGTGCGGTCGGCCCGACCACGTCGGCTTCGAAACCGGCATCGGCCAGGCGTCCCGTGTAGTCCTCCACCGAAGTCTTGCGCGTATTGACGCGCAGCGTCAGCGGCGGATGGGTGTTGCCGGCCGCGAGGATGGCTTCCCAATCGCGCGGATAGGCGGCGCGGGTGGCGTCGATCCACCATTGCGGGTAGTTCCACTGCGCCAGCGGCTGCTGCAGCGCGCCGGCGACGAGCTGTTCGCGCTCGCGCAGGAAGCGGCGCAGCACGGCGTTGACCATCGCCTTGGCATGGGCGAAATCGGGGTGGCTCGCGGCCGCGTTGACCGCCTGGTCGACCACGGTGAAGGCCTCATAAGGAGCACTCTCCCCTTCCGGCGGATCGAGCAGTACCAGCGCGCAGCACAGCAGGCCGGCCAGCATCGGTGCGTCCGGCGCCTTGCTCGTCATCTGGCCGAGCAGGGTCTCGGCGCGGCCGAGCCCGCGCATGCTGCGGTAGGCCAGGTCCCTGGATCGCGCCGCGCGTTTGAGGAGCAGCGTCATAGGCCTTGAACACGGTAGCGAGCGCCTGGGGCAGCGCGGTACCGGCGCGCACCCGTGCCACCGCCGCGGCGGCGCCCAGCAGCGCCAGCGCCAGCGAGTCGCCCGACAGCGCGGGACGGTAGTCGAGCTGGAACTGCTGCTTCATTTCATGGCTTGGACGGGGCGCCTCGGCGCGCGCTGCCGGCGCGCGGGCGGCTGGGGGCCTAGCCTCGGACGGGCCTGCCTGAGCGGGCGCGGCCGGCTTGGCTGCCGGCTTCGGCGTGGTGGCCTGGGCCCGGGCCTGCGGCCTGGCGTGCTGCGCCGCCGGGTTGGCGACCGGTCGCGGAGCGGGCTTGGCGCCGCTGCGGGCCTTGGGCTTGATGGAGAGCGTGGGGCGCTTGTCGGTCATGATGGCGGGCAGGTACGGTAAAGACCCGCATTGTACCGGCTCCACCTTTGGCCGGGCTTAAACAGCCGGCCAGGGACGGGCGCCAGCGCCACAACCGGAAGCCCCGGGCATATTCGGCGCTGCAGCAAACCAGTATAATGAACCACTGTTTGCCGTGGCCGCGGCCACCGCCCTGCTGAACTTATCGACTTCACCCTCCGAACCTATGCTCGCCCAACAAAAACAAGAAATCGTCGCCCTGTTCCAGGCCGCCCTCGCGCCGATCGTTGCCGGCAGCGATCTGACGCCGAATATCGTGCTGGAACGCCCGCGCGACCCGGCCCATGGCGACATCGCCTGCAACGTCGCCATGCAGCTGGCCAAGCCCCTGAAAACCAACCCGCGCGAGCTGGCCACGCGCCTGGTCGCCGCCCTGCTGGCCGAGCCGGGCGCTGCCGGCCTGGTGGAATCGGCGGACGTCGCCGGTCCCGGCTTCATCAACCTGCGCGTGGCCGCCAGCGCCAAGCAGTCGGTGGTGCGCACCATCCTGCAGACCGGCGAAGCTTTTGGGCGCGGCCAGTCCGGCGCCGGCCACCATGCCATCCTCGAATTCGTCTCGGCCAACCCGACCGGCCCGCTGCACGTCGGCCACGGCCGCCAGGCCGCGCTGGGGGATGCCCTGGCCAGCCTGTTCGAGTCGCAGGGCCATGAAGTCACCCGCGAGTTCTACTACAACGATGCCGGCGTCCAGATCGCCACGCTCGCCAACTCGGTGCAGGCGCGCGCACGCGGCTTCAAGCCGGGCGACGAGCAATGGCCCGAGTCGGCCTACAACGGCGACTACATCGCCGAGATCGCCGCCGACTTCCTGGCGAAGAAAACCGTCGCGGCCAGCGACGGCGAGCCGGCCACCGCCAGCGGTGACGTGAACGACCTCGACTCGATCCGCCGCTTCGCCGTCACCTACCTGCGCAACGAGCAGGACCAGGACCTGCAGGCCTTCGGCGTCAAGTTCGACAATTATTACCTCGAATCCTCGCTCTACGCCGACGGCAAAGTGGAGCAGGCCGTGCAGGCCCTGGTCGACGCCGGCGTCACCTACGAGCAAGATGGCGCGCTGTGGCTGAAAACCACTGATTATGGCGACGACAAGGACCGCGTGATGCGCAAGTCCGACGGCACGTTTACCTATTTCGTGCCGGACGTGGCCTACCACATGCAGAAGTTCCGCCGCGGCTTCGACCAGGCCATCAACATCCAGGGCAGCGACCACCACGGCACCATTGCCCGCGTGCGCGCCGGCCTGCAGGCCGTGAACATCGGCATCCCGCAGGGCTACCCTGACTACGTGCTGCACAAGATGGTCACCGTCATGAAGGGCGGCGAAGAGGTCAAGATCTCCAAGCGCGCCGGTTCCTATGTCACCGTGCGCGACCTGATCGAATGGTCGGGCGGCGGCGACATCACCCGCGGCCGCGACGCGGTGCGCTTCTTCCTCATCTCGCGCAAGGCCGATACCGAATTCGTGTTCGACGTCGACGTCGCCCTCAAAACCTCGGACGAAAACCCGGTCTATTATGTGCAGTACGCCCACGCGCGCATCTGCTCGGCCCTGGCCAACTGGGGCGGCGACGAAGCGCAGCTGGCGAACGTCGACCTGTCGGGCTTGACCACGCCGCACGAAGCGAGCCTGCTGTCGAAGCTGGCCGCGTATCCGGAGATGCTGCAGCGTGCCCAGGCCGAACTCGGCCCGCACCAGGTGGCCTTCTACCTGCGCGAACTGGCCGGCGAACTGCACAGCTACTATTTCGCGCACAAGTGGCTGCTCGACGGCGACGAGCCGCTCAAGCTGGCACGCCTGGCGCTGGCCACCGCGACGCGCCAGGTGCTGCGCAACGGCCTGGCCCTGATCGGCGTCTCGGCACCGGTCAAGATGGAACGCAACCCTACCGAACCACAAGAGCAAGACGAGTAAACGCGATGACCGCTATCACCCGCATCCCTTCCCTGCGCCTGCAACGCGGCAGTACCCTGACCGGCATCATCATCGGCCTGATTATCGGGCTGGGGATCGCGGTGGCGGTCGCCCTGATGATCACCAAGGGCACCTCGCCCTTCACCGACCGTTCCACGAAAATGGGACGGCCGGCCGACCTCGAACCGAGCCAGGCCAACGATCCGAACAAGCCGATGTACGGCAACCGCGACGCCGCGCGCGAAGCGGCGCGCCAGCTGGCCGAACGCGAAGCCAAGCAGGCAGCAGCCGCCGCCGCGACCGCCACGACGCCGGCGCCGGCGCCGGCCGCCGCCACCGACGCCGACCCGCTCGGCCAGGCGATTGCCGGCATGACCGAGGCGGGCAGCGCCAAGCCGGCGGCAGCCGCTGCTCCAGCTCCCGCTCCGGCGGCGGCGCCTGCCGGTGCGCCGGCTGCAGCCACCCCGGCCGCCGCGGGCGCGGACGAGAAATACATCTATTACTTGCAGGCGGGCGCCTTCCGCGAGATGTCCGATGCCGAGGCCACCCGGGCCAAGCTGGCCTTGCTGGGTTTCGAGGCGGCGATCAGCGATCGCAGCAGCGACAGCGGCGTGCTGCACCGGGTGCGCCTGGGGCCGTTCAACCAGGTCGAAGCCGTGAACAAGGCGCGGGCGAAGCTGCTCGACAGCGGTATCGACGTCGCCATCGTCCGCAATACCAGATAGGTCCTTGATAAACCTACTGCGCGTCGGATTGTCGGCCTGCGATGCTCCGCACCGGCGGACCGGCTGTACTACTCGTACAGCTGCGCTTCTCGGCCAACACTCCTTCCGCTCGCTACGGTTTCTCAAGGCCCCGTGACGTTCCTGACTAGATAAGGAAAACCATGAATTTGCTTCGTCGTTTGTTCGTTACCACTGCATTCTTCGCCCTGAGCGGTGCCGCTTTTGCCGCACCCGTTGTTCCGGCCCAGGGTGTGCACTACCAAGTGCTGCCGCAGCAGGTCAATCCGATGGCGGGCAAGCAGGTGGAGGTGATCGAGTTCTTTGCGTATTACTGCCCGCATTGCAATGTGTTCGAGCCGCTGCTGGCGGAATGGGTCAAGAAGCAGGGCAGCAATATCGTGTTCAAGCGCGTGCACGTGGCCGGTGGGCCGCGCGTGCTGCCGCAGCAGAAGCTGTTCTATACGCTCGAGGCGCTGGGACTGCTCGAGCAGTACCATGCGCGTGCGTTCGCGGCCATCCACGAGCAGGACCAGCGCTTTGCCAACGACAAGGAAGTGCTCGACTGGGCCGCAAAGGCCGGGATCGACCGCGCCCGCTTCGCCAGCGCCTATAACTCCTTCGGCGTGCAGGCCCAGGTGCGCCGTGCCGGCACCATGATGAACGAGTACCGCGTCGACCACTGGCCGATGGTGGTCATCGATGGCCGCTTTGTCACCTCGCCGTCGATGGCCAATCCGGAAGGCTCGAGCGCCCGTACCGAGACCGAGCAGCAGCAGGTCGCGCTGCAGGTGATGGACACCCTGGTGGCGAAAGCCAAAGCGGACAAGAAATAAGCATGGACGCCGGGACCGCCGAGCGCGTCTTCATCACCGGCGCCTCCAGCGGCATCGGCGCGGCGCTGGCGCGCGAGTACGCGGCGCGCGGCGCCACGCTCGGCCTGCTGGCCCGGCGCGGCGATGCCCTCGCTGCGCTGGTCGCCACCCTCCCCCATCCGGAACGCCACCGCACCTATGCGGTCGATGTCTGCGACCATGCGGCGCTGGCGGCCGCCGGTGCCGACTTCTGGCGGAGATGAACGGCGCCGACATCGTCATCGCCTGCGCCGGCATTTCGCATGGCACGCTGACTGAACGTCCCGAGGACTTGCCGGTCTTCGAGGCGGTGTTCGCCACCAACGTCACCGCCACGGTCGCCACCTTCGCCCCCTTTATCCCGGCCATGCGCGAGCAGCAGAGGGCCGGCGTCGGCTGGTGGCGATCGGCAGCGTCGCCGGGGTACGCGGCATGCGCGGCGCGGGCGCCTACTGTGCGTCGAAAGCGGCGGTACATGCCTATTGCGAGTCGCTGCGCCTCGAGCTGAAACGCTCGGGCATCCGCGTCGTCACCATCGCGCCCGGCTATATCGCGACCCCCATGACCAGCAACAACCCCTTCCCCATGCCTTTCCTGATGCCGGCCGAGCGCTTCGCGGCCGCAGCAGTCCGTGCCATCGCGCGCGGCGACAGCTACCGCGTCCTGCCGTGGCAGATGGGCGCCGTCGCCGCCTTGCTGCGCGCCCTGCCGAACCGCGTCTTCGATGCGCTGTTCTCGCGCGCGCCGACCAAGCGCCGCAAGGGGGCCGCATGAACGCAGCCGACATCGCGGCCCGATCGGTTTCAGGCGTCGCGGTCGAGGTGGTCGAGGAAACCGGCTCCACCAATGCCGACCTGCTGGCCCGCGCGGCAAGCTTGAGCGGACCGCTGCTGCTGGTGGCACGCCACCAGACCGCCGGCCGTGGCCGGGCCGGGCGCAGCTGGTTGTCTTCAAACGAAGGCTCGCTCACCTTCTCGCTGGCCTGGCATTGTGCGGGCGGCTTGCCGCGCCTGGCCGGCCTGCCGCTGGCAGTCGGCGTGGCGCTGGCCGAAACGCTCGAACGCCTTGGCGTGCAGGTGCAGCTGAAGTGGCCGAACGACGTGCTGCGCGACGGCGACAAGCTGGCCGGCATCCTGATCGAGACGCAAGCCGCACCCCAGGGGCGGTACCTGGGCCGTGATCGGTATCGGCCTGAACCTCCTGATGCCGGACGAGCTGGAAGCGCGCATCGGCCGCCCGACTGCCTCGCTGCCCTGGCTGGCGCAAATGGACCGCTCCACGCTGCTCGCCGCCCTGCTCGACGGCCTGGCCTCGAACCTGCGCGAGTTCGAGGCGGCCGGTTTCGCCGCCTTTTGCGCGCGCTGGAACCTGCGCCATGCCTGGCAGGGCGAGCTGGTGACCATCCTCGATGGCGGCGCCGTGATGCAGGAGGGTATAGCTGCCGGGGTCGACGAGGCCGGGCGCCTGCTGCTCGACAGCGCGGCGGGGCGCAGCGCCGTGCTGGCGGGCGACGTGTCGCTGCGCGTGAAGGGCGCCTGATGCTGCTGCTGATCGACGCCGGCAATACCCGGGTGAAATGGGCACTGGCCGCACCCGGCGCGCCCCTTGGCGACTGGATCGAACAGGGCGCGGCCCTGCATGCCGACCTGGACGCGGTGGCAAGCAGCTGGCAGGCGCGCGGCACCACGCGTGCGCTGGTGTCGAACGTGGCCGGCGCCGCGCTGCGCGCACGCCTGGCGCAGCTGCTCGGCACGGTCGACACCGAGTGGTTCGCATCGAACGCACGCCGCGCCGGAGTGGAAAACGGCTACCGCGAACCGGAGCGCCTCGGCTGCGACCGTTTCGCCGCGGCCATCGGCGCGCGCGCTGGTCCCTGGCCGGCCGCTGGTGGTGGCTACCTGCGGCACCGCGACCACGGTCGACGCGGTCAGCGCCGAGGGCCGCTTCATCGGCGGCATGATCCTGCCGGGACTGGCATTGATGGCCGGCGCGCTGGCGAGGAATACCGCCCAGCTGCCGCAGGCGACCCCGGTGCGACGCCGCCACCGCTGTTCGCCGACAATACGAACGACGCCATCGTCTCGGGCTGCCTGTCGGCCCAGAACCGGGGCGATCGAGCGCGCGCTGGCGGCACACGGCGGCCAGGACGCGGCATCCTGCGTGCTGTCGGGGGCGCGGCCCCGTATATCGCTCCCGCCCTCAAGGTGGAGCACAGGATGGTCGATAATATCGTGCTGGTGGGCCTGCACGCGGTGGTGCGGTCCGAGTCCGCATACGGAGGATAGGTTTTGTTGAGATTCGTTTTCTGGGCTTTGCTGTGCGCCAACGTGGTGCTGTTCGCACTGGGCCGCGGGCTGCTCGGCAGTGTGGACGCCGAAGTGCGCGAGCCGGCGCGCCTGCGCAACCAGCTGGCCGCCAACCGCCTGGTGCTGCTGAGCGGCGCCCAGGCGCAGGCTGCGGCCGACACCGCGGAACCGCCCGTCCCCGATGACAAGGACGAGGAGCCGGAACAGGCGCCGGATGCGCCCCTGGCTGCCGCCCCGGCGGCGCCTTCCGGCACGCCGGTCGCCTGCGTCGAGACCGACGCCTTTGCCGCCGGCGACGCGCCGCTTCGAGACGCGCCTGGCGCCGCTGGACCTCGGCACGCGCCAGACCCGCCTGACGGTGCCCTTCCAGGAAGTGACGAGCTACATGGTCTACCTGCCATCCCAGGGCAGCAAGGAAGCCGCCGACCGCCGCGTCGCCCAGCTGCAGGAGCAGGGCGTGACGAGCTTCTTCGTGGTCCAGGGCGATTCGCCGATGAAATGGGCGATCTCGCTGGGCGTCTTCAAATCGGACGCGGCCGCACATGCGGAAGTGGCGAACCTGGCGAAAAAAGGCGTCCAGGGCGTGCGCATCCTCCCGCGCGGGCCGCAAACCCAGCGCTTCGCCTACCGCTTCCGCGGTATCGATACCGGCATCCGTGCGAGCATCGTCGAAGCCGGCCGCAACATGCCGGCTGCGGTGCTGCATATCTGCAAGTGAGTACCTGCTAGCGTTGGCAGCCGCGATCCGGACGATCGGGGCGTGCCTGTCGGGTTTGACGTCCAGGCTGATCACAATTCGGCCCGCGTGGAGTCGGGACTCCACCCTGCGTGTACTGCTGTTTCGCAGGGTGGAGTCCTGACTCCACGCGCTTGCACGGGCCGCGCCCGGTCATCGCCAGCAAGGCCATTTGCATGCCAAGCAGCCTAGCGCTTCACCACAATCGGCTTCAAACCCCATTCCGACGGCAGCGCCCGCGCCGCTTCCTGTGCCTGCTCGCGCGAGCCGAAAGGTCCGCCGTACAGGCGGTGCACGCTGCCGGCCGGCGCCACCTCCAGGCCGGCGATGGGAACGCCGGCATCGGCCAGCTGGCGGCTCATTTGCCTGGCTTTGTCCTGGGCCGTGTCGGCGCGGCTGTAGGCGCCGAGCTGCAGGTAGAAGCCGCCACTGGGCGCGCCCTCTTCGGTCGCGGCGCTGTCGGTTGCCGGCTTGAGCGGCACCGGCAAGGCTTGCGCGACGGCGGCGCTGTCGGACTGCACGCGGTCTTCCAGCATCAGCGCGGCGATTTCCGGCGGCGCAGGTTGCTTTTTGCAGGCGCGGGCCTGCCGGCGCCGGCGAAGCGCGGAACATCGCCGGCGAACAGGCGTTCGACCGTGACTTCATGGCTGCCCCTGCCCAGCAGGCCCAGTTTCAGCGCCGCCGTGTACGAAACGTCGATGACGCGGCTGGCATGGAAGGGCCCGCGGTCGTTGACGCGCACCACCACAGACTTGCCGGTGGCCACATTGGTGACGCGCACATACGAAGGGATCGGCAGCGTCGGGTGCGCCGCCGTCATCGCGTACATGTCGTAGGGTTCGCCCGAGGAGGTGCGCTGGCCATGGAACTTGACGCCGTACCAACTGGCCACGCCGCGCTGGACAAAGGCTTCCTCGTTGAGGATGGGGGTATAGGTCTGGCCGAATACTTCGTAGGGCCGGTTCGCCCATTTGGCATAGGGTTCGGCCTTGACGACGGCGTCGGGCACCAGTTCCAGCCCCGGCGGGATGTTGCGGCCCGGGCCGTCGTCCGGTAATAGCCGCCGCGGCCGGAACCGGCCGCCGGCAGCTTCGCCGCACCCCGGCCGGCGCCGGCTTTCTGTGCCGTGCCCTTCTGGCTGCCAGTGGTGCCGCATCCGGCCAACAAGGCCGCGAGGACAATGACCGCTGGGAGATGTCTCGAAGCGGTCATCGCGCCTCCTCCATCACGTTTGCACCAGTTTCCGGTGCCGTTGAATACTCATCAATATGCCAGCGCCCAGGCCCAGCGTGATGAACGCGGTGCCGCCATAGCTCATGAACGGCAGCGGAACGCCGACCACCGGCAGGATCCCGCTCACCATGCCCATGTTGACGAACGCATAGGTAAAGAAGATCATCGTGATCGCGCCGGCCAGCAGCCGCGAGAACAGATTCGGGGCATTCGCGGCGATCATCATGCCGCGGCCGATCAGCAAGAGATAGATTACCAAAAGAAATAGGTTGCCGACCAGCCCAAATTCTTCGGAATACACCGAGAACAGGAAGTCCGTGGTTTGTTCGGGAACGAATTCGAGCTGGCCCTGGGTGCCCTGGGCATAGCCCTTGCCGGTGATACCGCCCGAACCGATCGCGATGGTCGACTGGATGATGTGGAAGCCCTTGCCCAGCGGATCGGAAGTCGGGTCGATCAGGGTCATGACGCGTTCGCGCTGGTAGTCGTGCAGCATCGACCAGGCAATCGGCATGCTGGCCGCGGCGCCCACGGCAAGGGCGATCAGCACTTTCCACGACAGGCCGGCCAGGAAGATCACGTAGAAGCCGGAAGCGCCGACCAGCAGCGCGGTGCCGAGATCGGGCTGCTTGGCGATCAGCCCGAACGGAATCGCCAGCAGCACCGCCGCGACCGCGAACGACTTCCAGTTGCCGACCCGGGCGCGTTGCTGGAAATACCAGGCCAGCATCAGGGGCGTGGCGATCTTCATGATTTCGGAAGGCTGGATGTCGACACCCACGTGCAGCCAGCGGCGCGCACCCTTCTTGATGATGCCGAACACGGCGACCGCCACCAGCAGCGTCACCCCGAAGGTATAGATCGGCACGGCCAGGCGCATCAGCGTTTGCGGCGGCACCAGGGCGGCCAGCCACATGACGACGAAGGCGAGCACGAAATTGCGCATCTGCGATTCGACGCGGCCCGGGAACTCGAGGCCGGCCGAGGACATCGTGATCATGCTGGTCGTGAGCAGCATGAACAGCACGATCGCCAGCGGCCAGTCGAACACCGTGAAATAGGGCTTGAGCCGGCGGCTGAGGGAGCGCCGTTCCGGGTAATAGGCCATCTGCTTACTCCTTGTCGGGTACTGCGGCGCGCGGCGGCGGCGCGGCGGGAACGGCGGCCGGCAGCGTGGCGGGGGCCGGCGCCTTCCGTGCCGGCGCCGGCTGTGGGGCGGCCGCGGTCGTGACAGGCGTGCCGCGTGGCGTAGCGGAAGCGGCCGTCGGCACCAGCGCAGGCGCCGTACCGGGCGCCGTAGCGGGCGCCGGCTTCGCCCCGGCTTGCACCGTGCCCGGCTTGGCGCCAGGCGCCCCCTCCTCGGCCGGCTTCGGCGGCGGCGGGCGCTTGCCGAGCAGGTAGTAGTCGAGCGCCTTGCGCGCGATCGGCGCGGCCGAGGCGGCACCGAAGCCCGCGTTCTCGACTACCAGCGCGATGGCGATGGTCGGCTTGTCGGCCGGCGCGAACGCCGTGTACAGCGCGTTGTCGCGGTGGCGCTCGTCAATCGCGTGGGCGTTGTACTTGCCGCCCTTCAGGCCGATCACCTGGGCGGTACCGGTCTTGCCCGCCGAGATATAGCCGGCGTTGGCAAAGGCGCGGTGGCCGGTGCCATAGTTTTCCTGGGTCACGCCCACCATCGCACGCTTGATGAAATCGATGTTTTCCTGTTTCAGCGCGATGCGCCGGCTTTCCTTCGGCACCGTCAGCGTGCGCTGGCGCGTGGCGCCGTCCTCGATCAGCTTGACCAGGTGCGGCCGCATCACCACGCCGTTATTGGCCAGGTTGGCCACCGCATGCGCCAGCTGGATGATGGTGTAGTTGTTGAAGCCCTGCCCGATCGAGACCGAAATGGTGTCGCCGCCAACCCACTTCTGGGCCGCACGGTTGCGCTTGAAGCGATTGGCCTTCCACTCTTTCGATGGCAGCACGCCGATCTTCTCGTGTTCGAGGTCGATCCCGGTCGGCACGCCAAAGCCGAACGGTCGCATGAAGTTGGAAATCCGGTCGATGCCCATCTCATTGCCGAGCTGGTAATAGAAGGTGTCGCAGGACTCGGCGATCGAGCGGTACATGTCGACGTAGCCGTGGCCGCCCGGCTTGTCGTCGTTGAAGCGGTGGCCGCCGAGGACGAAAAAGCCGGGGTCGCGGATCGCGTCCGACGGGCGGCGCAGGCCGTACTCCAGCGCGGCCAGCGACATGAAGGGCTTGAAGGTCGAGCCGGGCGGATAGGTGCCCGACAGCGGGCGGTTCATCAGCGGCTTGTCGAGCGAGGTATTGAGTTCGTTCCAGCTCTGGCTGTCGATGCCGTCGACGAACAGGTTCGGGTCGAAACCGGGCCGCGACACGTAAGCCAGCACGTCGCCGGTGGCCGGATCGATCGCGACAAACGCGCCGCGCTGGTCGCCGAAGGCTTCCTCGACCACTTTTTGCAGCTCGATGTCGATCGACAGGATCAGGTTGCTGCCCGGGACCGGCGGACGGCGCGACAGCGTCCGGATCGCCCGCCCGCCCGCGGTGCGCTCGACTTCCTCGTAACCGGTAGTGCCGTGCAGGTAGCTCTCGTATTTCTTCTCGAGGCCTTCCTTGCCGATGTAGTCGGTGCCGTTGTAGTTGGCCGCGTCTTCGCTCTCCTCGAGCGCGGCCGCCTCTTTCTGGTTGATGCGGCCGATGTAGCCGATCACGTGCGAGGCGACCTCGCCCAGCGGGTACTGGCGGAACAGGCGCGCCTGCACCTCCACGCCGGGGAAGCGGAAGCGCTGCGCGGTGAAGCGCGCCACTTCGTCGTCGGTCAGGCGGGTGCGCAGCGGCACGCTGGCGAAGCTGCGCGATTCTTCCAGCAGGCGCTTGAAGCGCTTGCGGTCCTTCGCTTCGATCGCGACCAGCTTGGCCAGCTCGTCGATCACCGAGTCCATGCTCGCCTGCAGTTTCGAGGGCGTGATCTCGAGCGTGTAGGCCGAGTAGTTGCGCGCCAGGACGACGCCGTTGCGGTCCACGATCAGGCCGCGATTGGGCACGATCGGCACCAGGGCAATCCGGTTGTCCTCTGCCTGGGAGGCATACTGGTCGTGCTGGATCACCTGCAGCCAGACAAATCGTGCGACCAGGCAGCCGAAGCAGACGAACACCAGCACCGCCAGCGCGGTCAGGCGCAGGCGGAACAGGTGGATCTCGCGGTCGCTGTCTTTTATTTCAGTCATTTACTGCGTCAATCATGTACTGCGACGGTCAGATGGGGCGCGTATGGTCGCGGTCGACGGCGCGGCGCTGCGGTGCCAGCAGCAGCCAGGTGATGAGCGGCCAGAGGGCAACGGCGACGGCACTCTCGACGAAGTGCAGCCAGCCGGCGAAGCGGCCGGTGGCGAAGAAATGCACCAGCGCCTGGATCGCCTGGGCCAGCAGCAGCAGCGGGAACACGTGCATGGCCTGGGTCAGCACCGGGAACCACAGCACGCGGCGGTGGATCATGATGGCGACATAGGACAGCAGCGTATAGGCCAGCGCGTTTTCGCCCAGCAGCGCCGCATCGTGCACGTCCATCAGCAGGCCCATGCAGAAGGCGACGCCGATGCCGACCTTGCGCGGCTGGTGGATGCCCCAGAAGATCAGCGCCAGCGCGACGAAATCGGGCGCGCCGATCCAGCGGCCCCAGGGCAGCAGGTTGAGCATGAAAGCGCAGGTCAGGCTGAACGCGATGAACAGCGGGCTGACCGGCAGCAGGATGTAATGGGGACGGTTACCGGTCATGGAGCGCCTTCCTTGCGCAGCGCCGGCTGGACCGGCTGGGTGGTGGCCGCGGCGGGGGCGGCGTTCAAGCGGGCCGCATCACGCGGCGCGGCGGTGCGTGGCGCCGTGTTCGCGCCCGGCGTGGCGATTGCCGTCGCTGGCGCAGCACCTGCCGGTGCCGTCGTCGGCGCCGTGGCTGGCGCGGCAGCGGGCACCGCCGCGGGCACGCCGGCCGCCGGTTGCGTCGGCGCACCCTGCGCCGGCAGCGGCGCCGGCGCCAGCGGTGGTGTCGGTACCGGCTCCATCTTCGGCAGGTTGCGGCGCGCCGCGCCATGCGCCGGCGGCACAGGCAGGTCCTGCGGACGCGCCGCGCGTGCCGCCTGCGACATCACGATCAGGAGCTGGCGGTTGCGGTCGACGCCGCCCAGCGGCTGGCAGGTCACGCGCCCGAAGGCACCGGCCGCCACTTTCTCGACCTGCACGACCTTGGCCACGGCCAGGCCGGCCGGATACATGCCGTCCAGGCCCGAGGTGACGATCACGTCGCCCACCTGGATATCGGCGTCGGGCGCGACGAAGCGCAGGTCGAGCAGGCCGGAACGTCCGCGGCCATAGGCGATGCTGCGCAGGCCCGAGCGCAGCACCTGCACCGGAATGGCCTGGTCGCGGTCGGTGAGCAGCGTGACTTCGGAGGTGAACGGGAATACGCGGGTGACCTGGCCGATGACGCCGGCATTGTCGATCACCGGCAGCCCGAGCTGCACGCCGTTGCGCGTGCCGCGGTCGAGCACGATGCGGCGGGTGGACGGGTCGCGCGCGTCGTACAGGATCTCGCCCATGATCGACTGCACCGGCAGGTGCTCGCGCGCCTCGAGCAGGCGCCGCAGGTGGGCGTTTTCCGCCATCTGGAGCTGGGCCAGCTGCATGGACTGCGCCTGCGCGACCTGCTGGTTCTTCAGCTCGCGCACTTCCTTCTGCAGGCTGGAAATCGAGGAAAAGTAATCGCCCATGCTGAACATGGCATCGCGCGGCATCAGCGCGGCCATCTGCAGCGGGTAGAGCACGGTGGCGGCGACCTGGCGTACCGTGCCGAGCAGGTGCATGCGGGCATCGATCAGCAGCAGCGCGAGCGACACGAACGCGAACACCGTCACCTTCACCCGCGCGGGGGCGCCCTGTTTGAATAGCGGCGGAGGACTGTATTCCATGACTTTCGATTATGACGGACGGCCCGTTAGATGGGCACATGGGCAGGTGCACGGTTCGACACCGTCCACCTGCCCACGCTGTAGCTTGCGAGGCTGTCGTGCTTACTCGTAGGAGAAGATCGAGCCCAGCTTGTCGTTGTGTTCCAGCGCCATGCCCGAACCGCGCACCACGCAGGTCAGCGGGTCTTCGGCCACCAGCACCGGCAGGCCGGTCTCTTCCATCAGCAGACGGTCGAGGTCGCGCAGCAGCGCGCCGCCGCCGGTCAGCATCATGCCCTTCTCGGCGATGTCGGCGCCCAGTTCCGGCGGGGTCTGTTCGAGCGCATTCTTCACGGCCGAGACGATGTTGTTGAGCGGGTCGGTCAGCGCTTCCAGGATCTCGTTGCTCGAGATCGTGAACGCGCGCGGGATGCCTTCGGACAGGTTGCGGCCCTTGACTTCCATTTCCTTCACTTCCGAACCCGGGAAGGCCGAACCGATGGCCTTCTTGATCGCTTCCGCGGTCTGTTCGCCGATCAGCATGCCGTAGTTGCGGCGGATGTAGTTGACGATGGCTTCGTCGAACTTGTCGCCGCCCACGCGCACCGAACCTTTATAGACCATGCCGCCCAGCGAGATGATGCCCACTTCGGTGGTGCCGCCGCCGATGTCGACCACCATCGAACCGGTCGCGTCCGAGACCGGCAGGCCGGCACCGATCGCGGCGGCCATCGGTTCCTCGATCAGGTAGACCTGCGAGGCACCGGCGCCGAGGGCCGATTCGCGGATCGCGCGGCGCTCGACCTGGGTCGAACCGCAAGGCACGCAGATGATGATGCGTGGCGACGGACGGAAGAATTTGGAATCGTGCACCATGCGGATGAACTGCTTGAGCATCTCCTCGGTGACGGTGAAGTCGGCGATGACGCCGTCCTTCATCGGGCGGATCGCCTCGATATTGCCCGGCACCTTGCCCAGCATCTGCTTGGCTTTCTTGCCGACCGCCTGGATCGTCTTCTTGCCGTTCGGGCCGCCCTGCTGGCGGATTGCCACGACCGACGGTTCGTCCAGCACGATGCCCTGGCCGCGCACGTAGATCAGCGTATTGGCGGTACCCAGGTCGATGGCCAGGTCGTTCGAGAAGTAACTGCGTAAAGAACCAAACATGTGTGTCCTGATGCGCGCTGTATGCGCCTAACATTAATCGGGAGAGTCCTCGCCGCATCGGCCCTGCCTGCGCCCTGCGGTCTTCGTTCGTACTGAGGGGCCGCGCTCATTCGGCGCAGACCACGCATTAGCCCGCCATTCTACCTTATAATTTGCCGATTAAACGCTGAAAACAGGTGGTTTTACCCCCTAGTTCTCGAAGCGAGATCGACGGGATTAGCAAGGTTTTATCGACCGTAGCACGCTGTTCAACAGTCTGCGCTTGCCATTCTGTCATTCTCCCAACCCCATTTTGAATGCGGCCCCGGCCGCGCCTTTTGCCATGTCCCTGACTCTTTCAGACGTAAAACGCATCGCCAACCTGGCCCAGCTCGATATGGACGACGCCCATGCCGAAACCGCGCTGGGTGAGCTCAATGGCATCTTTGCACTGGCCGAACAGATGCAGGCGGTCGATACAACAGGTGTTGCGCCCTTGTCGCATCCGCTGGCCGCGATCCTGTCGCTGCCGCTGCGCCTGCGCGAAGACGTGGTGACGGAAGAAAACCGCCGCGAAGCCTACCAGGCGCCGGCGCCCAAGACTCAGGACGGCCTGTACCTGGTACCGAAGGTCATCGAGTAATCCTGCATCCACGAACAGAAAACGCACCATGCACAACAAAACCATCAAAGAGCTGTCGGCGCTACTGCATGCGAAGCAGGTCTCGAGCACCGAACTCACCCGTCACTACCTGGCCCGCATCGAGAAAAGCAGCCACAACGCCTTCCTGCACCTCGACCCGGAACTGTCGCTGGCCCAGGCTGCCGCCGCTGACGCGCGCCTGGCCGCCGGCAGCGCCGGCCCGCTGACCGGCATTCCGATTGCCCATAAGGATATCTTTGTCACGCGCGACTGGCGCACGACTGCGGGTTCGAAGATGCTGGCCAACTACGTCAGCCCCTTCGATGCCACCGTCGTCGACCGCTTCGGCGCCGCCGGCATGGTCACGCTGGGCAAGCTGAACTGCGACGAATTCGCGATGGGCTCGGCGAACGAGAACTCGGCTTTCGGTGCGGTGAAGAACCCCCGGGACACGCAAGCCGTACCAGGCGGTTCCTCGGGCGGTTCCGCCGCCGCGATTGCCGCGCGCCTGGCCCCGGCCGCCACCGCCACCGATACCGGCGGTTCGATCCGCCAGCCGGCGGCCTTCTGCGGCGTCACCGGCATCAAGCCGACCTATGGCCGCGTCTCCCGCTTCGGCATGATCGCGTTCGCCTCCTCGCTCGACCAGGGCGGCCCGATCGCCCAGACCGCCGAGGATTGCGCGCTGCTGCTCAATGAGATGATCGGTCATGACGAACGCGATTCGACCAGCCTGACCGTGGAACAGGGCAACCTCAAAGAAGACTTCACGCGCGACCTGCACCAGCCGCTCACCGGCCTGCGCATCGGCGTGCCGAGCGAGTACTTCGGCGAAGGCCTGGCGGCCGACGTGGAAAGCGCCGTGCGCGCCGCGCTCGATCAATTCGTGGCGCTGGGCGCTCAGTTGGTGGATATTTCGCTGCCGAAAACGGCCCTGTCGATCCCGACCTACTACATCATCGCCCCGGCCGAAGCCTCGTCGAACCTGTCGCGTTTCGACGGCGTGCGCTACGGCCACCGGGCGAGCGAGTACAAGGATCTGCAGGACATGTACAAGAAAACCCGCGCCGAAGGTTTCGGCCGCGAGGTCCAGCGCCGCATCATGGTCGGCACCTACGTGCTGTGCCATGGCTACTACGACGCCTACTACGTGCAGGCGCAAAAGATCCGCCGCCTGATCGCCGACGACTTCCAGGCCGCGTTCGCGGACAAGTGCGACGTCATCATGGGCCCGGTGGCCCCGACCGTCGCCTGGGACCTGGGCGCGAAGGCCAACGACCCGGTGGCAAACTACCTGGCCGACATCTTCACGCTGTCGACCAGCCTGGCCGGCCTGCCCGGCATGTCGATCCCTTGCGGTTTCGGCCAGGGCGACAAGAACGCCAAGCGCCCGGTCGGCCTGCAGATCATCGGCAATTATTTTGCCGAAGCGAAGCTGCTGAACATCGCGCACCAGTACCAGCAAGCGACCGACTGGCACCAGCGCGCCCCCGAAGGCATCTAAGGTCGCAGGGTAGGCGGGTTTCCCGCCTACGCGTTCAACCAACGCCTGCACAAAGAATACAAAGAGAGAACACCATGCAATGGGAAGTCGTCATCGGTCTTGAGAACCACGTCCAGCTCACGACCAATTCGAAAATCTTCAGCGGCAGCGCGATCCAGTTCGGCGCCGCGCCGAACACGCAGGCCAGTCCCGTGGACCTGGCCCTGCCGGGCGTGCTGCCCGTGATGAACAAGGGCGCCGTCGAGCGCGCGATCCGCTTCGGCCTGGCGGTCGGTGCGAAAATCGCCCCGCATTCCGTCTTCGCGCGCAAGAACTACTTTTATCCCGACCTGCCCAAGGGCTACCAGATCAGCCAGTTCGAAGACCCCGTGGTCCAGGGCGGCACGATCACCTTCGGCTACGAGAAGGATGGGAAACTCGAGACGAAAACCGTCAACCTGACCCGCGCCCACCTCGAGGAAGACGCCGGCAAATCGCTGCACGAGGACTATGCAGGCATGACCGGCATCGACCTGAACCGCGCCGGCACGCCGCTGCTGGAAATCGTCTCGGAGCCGGAGATGCGCAGCGCCGCCGAAGCGGTCGCCTACGCAAAAGCCCTGCACGGCCTGGTGATGTGGCTGGGCGTCTGCGACGGCAACATGCAGGAAGGCTCCTTCCGCTGCGACGTCAACGTTTCGGTGCGGCCGATGGGCCAGAAGGAATTCGGCACCCGCTGCGAGATCAAGAACCTGAACTCCTTCCGCTTCATGGAAGAGGCGATCCACTACGAAGTGCGCCGCCAGATCGAACTGATCGAGGACGGCGGCAAGGTCCAGCAGGCCACGCGCCTGTGGGACCCGGACAAGAAGGAAACCCGCGCCATGCGCTCGAAAGAGGACGCGCAGGACTATCGCTACTTCCCCGACCCGGACTTGCCGCCCTTGACGATCTCGGAAGACTGGATCGAGCGCGTGCGTGCGTCGATGCCGGAACTGCCGGGCGCCATGCGTGCACGCTTCACCGGCGAGTACGGCCTGCCGGAATACGATAGCCTGATCCTGACCTCTTCCCAGGCGATGGCGACCTACTACGAAGCCGTGGTGGAGAAAGCCGGCAAAGCGAACGCGAAAGCAGTGGCGAACTGGATGATGGGCGACGTCTCGTCGACCCTGAACCGCGAAGGCGTCGACGTCAGTGAAGCGCCGGTGCAGGCGTCGCAGCTGGCCCTGCTCATCCAGCGCATCGCCGACGGCACGATCTCGAACAAGGCCGGCAAGGAAGTGTTCGCGGCGATGTGGGAAGCCAAATCGCTCGACGACAACCTGGCCGACACCGTCATCGAGCAAAAAGGGCTGAAGCAGATTTCGGACACGGGCGCCCTGGAAGCGATCGTCGACGAGGTGCTGGCGGCGAACGCGAAATCGGTCGAGCAGTACCGCGCCGGCAAGGAAGCGGCGATCAACGCGCTGATCGGCCAGGCCATGAAGGCCTCGAAAGGCAAGGCCAATCCGGCGCAGGTGACGGAGCTGCTGAAGAAGAAGCTGGCGGGCTGAAGCGAGCTGCACGCATGAAAAACCGGAGCTCGCTCCGGTTTTTTTTCGGCCTTCATGCGCCCGGCATGCATCCACCGCCCGCTGAGACCACCGAGCCCTGGAGCACCTGACAAAATCGTCAGAGCAAGGCGCGGCGACGAAGACAGTACATCTGTACGGCCAGGAGCCGCAACGCGGCCATAACGGTTTTGTCAGGCGCTCCTGAGCAGCGCCGCAGCAGTGCCGACGACTATCGAACCTGCGCCTGAGCGGCGCGCTTTTTGCAGAAGGAGGAATGCCATGCACCAGCACGACGAAGTCCTTGCAGCCATCGACGCCTATTGCCGCGGCGTGTACCACGGAGACATCGGGCTCCTGCGCTCGGTCTTCGATCCCCGTGCGCAGCTGTTTGCCGAAGTGCGCGGACAAGCTTATTTCCGGCCGCTGGACGATTATCTCGCCGTGGTCGCAGGACGCGCATCGCCCGCCTCGCTCGGGCAGGCATTCGCGATGAAGCCGCTCCACATCGAGATTACAGGCGAGATCGCTTTTGCGAAAGTTCATTGCCCGATGTTCGATTTCCATTACATCGACTACCTGAGCTTCGTCCGGCAGGAAGGACAGTGGAAAATCGTCAACAAGACGTTTACCGATGTGCCAGTTGCGCAGGATCGCCCTGCACCATTGACCTAGCACGACGGCGCTGCCCTGTTCACCTGGACCGGCCCTGCTGCCTACCCGTCGAGCAGCACCAGCGCCTGCTGCCGCGCCGCCACGCGCAGGGAACGGCGCAGTGCCAGGTCTTCGGCGGTACCCGCGAGCACCATGGCGCCCACGCACAGCGAGACGATGGCCTGCGCGCGCTATACGGCACGGCAGGCGTTCAGGAAGACGCTCGCCGACCAGTGGCCCTGTATGCGGGCGAGGCGTGCTCGCATGAGGCGCCAGCGCCGTCAGCGCTTCCTGGCCTCGCTCATCATGCACACATAGTCCGCCAGTGGCATGACACCGAGTACACGCCGGTTTTCCTCGACCGCGCGCAGGCTCGCTGCGTCGTCCAGGCCGAAATGCGGGGCGCGCCAGCCCTCGGGCGAGAACTGGGTGCCGTAGCGTTGCGGCCGGCCATAGGCGACCAGCACGCGGTCGGTAAATTGCGCCAGCCTGGCGGCGCGCAGCTCGCCGGCGGCGGCGCGCTCGCCCAGCGTCGGCAGCAGCGCCGCCCGGAAATCCGGGCTGCTGTCGGCGTGCTGCAGCAGGGTCCATGCAGCATCCACGCCCGTCTCCCCCACCGGGCAGCTGTCGGAAAACCTTTCGTGCGCACCAGATACTTCAGCCAGTCCAGGTTGTTGTCGTCGACCAGTACGACCATGCGCTGGGCGTCGCGATCCAGTCGGGCGGCAAGGTAGGCCTTGCGCACTTTCTGGTCGACGGCAAAGCGCTTGTCCAGTTCCGCACGCAGCGCGGGGTCGCCCAGTTTGCGCGTGGCGTCGCGCGCAGCCTGGGCCTCGTCCGATTCGTCAGGGTGGGCCGCGGCCCAGGCTGTGGCGCCGGGACAGGGATCGGCACGCGGCAGGTCCGTCGCCGCCGCGTGGGACGCACCGGCCAGGACCGCGCACAGCAACGCGAGGCCCGCTTGCAGACGCTTCACCTTCAGACGCCGTAGCGGCTGCGATACGCCGCCACCGCGTCCTTGTGCTGTCCCAGTTCGGCCCCGGCCCCTTCGCCCGACAGGTAAGTAAACAGGTCTTCCAGGTTGGCGATCGAGATGACGGGTATGCCGAATTCCTCCGCCACCTGCTGCACCGCCGACCCGTTTGATAACGCGTCGTCCTTGCCGGAACGCTCCATGCGGTCGAGCGCGATCAGCACGGCGGCAGGCTCGGCACCGGCGGCGCGGATCATGGTCACCGATTCGCGCACCGAGGTGCCAGCCGAGATCACGTCGTCGACGATCACGACCTTGCCCTGCAGTGTGGCGCCAACGATGGTGCCGCCTTCGCCGTGGTCCTTGGCTTCCTTGCGGTTGTAGGCGTAGGAGGTGTTGCGGCCCTTGGCGGCCAGCGCGACCGCGGTGGCGCTGGCCAGCGTGATGCCCTTGTAGGCAGGGCCGAACAGCATGTCGAACTCGACGTTCGAGTCAAGCAGGGTCTGGGCGTAGAACTGGGCCAGCTGGCCGAGGGTCGCGCCGTCGTGGAACAGGCCGGCGTTGAAGAAATACGGCGAGAGCCTGCCCGCCTTGGTGGTGAACTCGCCGAACTTGAGCACTCCCGTCGAGACCGAAAAAGCGATAAACTGTTGGCGCAAATTGTTCACGGTGACCCCAGATTAAAAAAGTGGCTGTATTTTAATCCAGCACCCATTCCGTGCCCACAGCCGCCGTTCCCTCTTCTTCTCATTTCCATGCCACGAATTATTTCCGCCAACCTGAACGGCATCCGTTCGGCCCACAAAAAAGGTTTCTTCAACTGGCTGGCGTCCGTCGACGCCGACTTCATCTGCGTCCAGGAACTGAAGGCCCAGGAAGCCGACATGACCGAGGAATTCCTGCGTCCGCACGGCTACCACGGCCATTTCCACTATGCCGAAAAGAAGGGTTATTCCGGCACCGGCGTCTACAGCCGCGTCGCCCCGGACAACAAGCGCATCGGCTTCGGCTGCCAGGAATTCGATGCCGAGGGCCGCTACACGCGCTGCGATTTCGGCAACCTCACCGTCATTTCCGTCTACTGCCCCTCCGGCTCGTCCTCGCCGGAGCGCCAGCTGGCCAAGTTCCGTTTCATGGAAGTCTTCCTGCCGCACCTGCAGGAATTGAAGGCCGAGGGCCGCGAAGTCGTCATTTGCGGCGACTGGAACATCGCCCACAAGGAAATCGACCTGAAGAACTGGAAGAGCAACCAGAAGAACTCGGGCTTCCTGCCGGAAGAGCGCGCGTGGATGACGCGCCTGTTCGACGAGTTGGGGCTGGTGGACGTGCACCGTGTCGTGGCGCCGGATGCGGCGGACTATACCTGGTGGAGCAACCGCGGGCAATCGTGGGCGAAGAACGTGGGCTGGCGGATCGACTATCATGTGGCGACGCCCGGCATTGCGGCCAAGGCGCATGCGGTGGCGGTGTACAAGGACGAGCGGTTTTCGGATCACGCGCCCCTGATCATCGACTATCACCCTTGATGCATGGCCGGTTGTGACGCTGAGGATGGTGGGCTCGGGGCGCCCACCCTACGGGTCTGGCACGACAGCGACTGGTAGGGTGGCCGCGGCCGGCGAGGCGCCCCGTGCCCACCATTCACGGCCAATCGAGCGTGCGTTCGCTGTTGAACGTGCGCGGTTCCCCCGTCAGGGGATCGTCAAAACTGATCGAGCGCGCCAGCAGCTGCAGCGGCGCCGAAAAATCGTCGCCCTTGCAGGGCAGCGCCACCGGGTAAAACGCGTCGTTCAGGATCGGCGCGCCCAGGGACGACAAATGCAGGCGCAGCTGGTGCTTGCGCCCCGTGTGCGGGTGCAGGCGGTAGCGCACCACGTCGCCGCGGCGCTCGATGACCTCGATCAGCGTTTCCGAATTCGGCTCGCCCACCACTTCTTCGCTGACGAAAAACTGCGCCGCGTCCTGCATGCGGCTGCGGTAGGTGAAGGGGAACTCCCTCCCCTCGATCGGCCCGGCCAGGGCCTCGTACACTTTTTTCACTACCCGCTTCTGGAACATCGACTGGTACTTCCCGCGCGAATCGAGGTTGTGCGAGAAGATGACCACGCCCGCCGTCTCGCGGTCGAGCCGGTGGATGGGCGTCAGGTGCGGCAGCTCGAGCTGGGCTTTCAGGCGCACGAGCAGGGTCTCGTGGAGAAAACGTCCGCTCGGGATCATCGGTAAAAAATGCGGCTTGTCGACGACCAGCAGGTGCGCGTCCTGGAACAGGATGCGTTCCTTGAACGGGATCGGCGTTTCCGCTTCGTCGAGTTCGCGGTAGTACCAGATGCGCATGCCCTGGCGCACATGGCTGTCCGCCTGCAGCGGCTTGCCTGCCGCATCGACCACTTCGCCGCGCTGCAGGCGCGCGGCCCAGGACGCGGGCGCCACGTCGGGAAAGCGCTCGCTGAGAAAGCGCAGCATGCCGCCGGCGCGCGTTTCGGTCAGCCACAGGTAGCTGGGCGCGACGCCGCTCTTCACCGGCAGCGGAACATGGGAATTGGCGTCGGCCTGGTGTCCCATCGGTCAGCGCTGGAGGGCCGTGGTGCGGTAGGACGGCAGGCGATTGACGCTCGTGCCCTTGCTGCGCGCATACAGCGGCAGCAGCACGTTCATGTGCTTTTCCATGTCGCGGATGCGGGTTTCGCCGCCCGGGTGGGTCGACATGAATTCAGGCGGCGCCGACTTGTTCAGGGCGCCCATCTTGCGCCACAGCGCCACGCCCGCGCGCGGGTCGAAGCCGGCGCGGGCGGCGATGTCCAGGCCCACCAGGTCGGCTTCGCGCTCTTCGTCGCGCGAGAATTTCAAGACCACGCCCTGCCCGACCATGCCGGTCACCGCGTTGGTGATGTTCGGGTCGATCCCGAAGATGGCCGCACCGAGGGCACCGGCGCCGCGCGCGACAACCGAGGTGATGCCGGATTTCGCCGCGCGCTCGCGGCCATGCTCGCGCAGCGCGTGGGCGATCTCGTGGCCCATCACGGCGGCCATCTCGTCGTCGGTCAGGCGCAGCTGGTTGATGATGCCGGTGTAGAAGCCGATGCGGCCGCCCGGCATGCAGAAGGCATTCACCTGCGGCACGTCGAACAGGTTCACCTGCCAGTTCCAGTTCTTGGCCGAGGCGTTCCAGCGCGGTGCATACGGGATGATGCGCTGGGCGACCGCACGCAGGCGCCGCACTTCCGGATGGGTGGCCGGCACCAGGGCCCCCTTCTGCTGGGCTTCGGACATCATCGCCTGGTATTGCTGGGCAGCCTGGGCGTTGAGCTGCTCTTCCGGCACCAGCACGCGCACGCGCGAGAGCGGCTTGACGGCGATGCCGTCCTGGACGACCTGTTCGCCCTTCTGGGCATGGGCGCCGCCGAGCGTCGACAGCAGCGCGATGCAAACGGCTAAGTGTTTGAATTTTTTCATGATAGTTACCAGTATGCTGTTTTTGTCAACAACATCGTCGCAGAAAAGCGCGGATGGGGTACGCACGATATGGGCGGAAGTATCTCGCAGGGTGGGCGCGGCCGGCGAGGCACTCCGTGCCCACCCTACGATCCGCCAACGATCAAGCCCGCTGCGCCTTCTTCCTCAACCTGAACACCGCCAGGCTCCCGCGCAGGTTCGGCAGGAAGCTGACCGGCTTGCCTTCGGCCAGCGCCACGTATTCCAGCACCTCCAGCCCGCATTCCTCGGCCAGCTCCTTGAAGTCGTAGATCGTTGCGTAGCGCACGTTGGGCGTGTCGTACCACTGGTAAGGCAGCGTGCGCGAGACCGGCATGCGGCCCTTGAGCAGCGCCATGCGGTGCGGCCAGTAGGCGAAGTTCGGGAAGGAGACGATCGCCTCGGCGCCCACGCGCACGATGTCGCGCAGGCGCGCCTCCACGTGCAGCATCATCTGCAGCGAGGACAGGCAGAGCACCGTGTCGAAGGAGTTATCGCCGAACAGGTCCAGGCCCTGCTCCATGTCGTGCTGGATGACGGCGATGCCGCGCCGCGTGCTTTCCAGTACCTTGTCGTCGGCGATCTCGATGCCGTAGCCGCTGCAGCCCTTGCCCTTTTCCAGGTAGCGCAGCATGGCGCCGTCGCCGCAGCCGACGTCGAGCACGTGCGAACCTTCGCGTACCCAGTGCGCGATGAAGGCCAGGTCGGGGCGCAAGGTGGTCAAGTCTTCGAATTTCATGCCTGTGCTCCTTCGCCTTCTTCCCAGATGCGGTCGTAATAGGCCCGCACCACGCCCATGTAGCGCGCGTCTTCCAGGAGAAAAGCGTCGTGCCCGTGCGGCGCGTCGATTTCCGCATAGGTGACGCGGCGGCGATTCGAGATCAGGGCTTCGACGATCTCGCGGCTGCGCTCGGGCGAGAAGCGCCAGTCGGTGGTGAAGGAAGCGATCAGGAACTGGGCACGGGTGGCCGCCAGGGCTTTGGTGAGGTCGCCACCGTGCTCGCGCGCGGGGTCGAAATAGTCCAGCGCCTTGGTGATCAGGAGGTAGGTATTCGCGTCGAAGTATTCCGAGAATTTATCCCCCTGGTAGCGCAGGTAGGACTCGATCTCGAAGTCGACGCCGAAGTCGAACTTGTAGTCGGAGCGGCCAGCGTCCCGGCTCTCGGCCGCGTTGCGCAGCTTGCGCCCGAACTTTTCCGCCATGTCGTCGTTCGACAAATACGTGATGTGGCCGACCATGCGCGCCACCTTCAGGCCGTTCTTCGGCACCACGCCGTGCTCGTAGAAATCGCCGCCGCGGTAGTCCGGGTCGGTCAGGATGGCCTGGCGCGCGACATCGTTGAAAGCGATGTTCTGGGCCGAGAGCTTCGGCGTGGAGGCGATCACGATGCAGTGGCGCAGGCGCTCGGGGAAGAGGATGCTCCACGACAGGGCCTGCATGCCGCCGAGCGAACCGCCCATCACCGCGGCGAATTGCGCAATGCCGAGGCGGTCGGCCAGGCGCGCCTGCGCCGCCACCCAGTCTTCCACGGTCAGCAGCGGAAAGGCGGCGCCATAGGGCTTGCCGGTGGCGGGATTGGTATGCATCGGGCCGGTCGAGCCGAAACAGGAACCGAGGTTGTTGACGCCGATGACGAAGAAGCGGCTTGTATCGAGCGGCTTGCCCGGTCCGACCATGTTGTCCCACCAGCCCGTGCTTTTCGGCTCGTTCGCGTAGGTGCCGGCGACGTGGTGCGAGGCGTTGAGCGCGTGGCAAACCAGCACCGCGTTCGACTTGTCGGCGTTGAGGGTGCCGTAGGTTTCATACATGAGCGTGTAGTCGCCGATGTGCGCGCCGCTTTGCAGGCGCAGCGGCTCGGCGAAATGCATCGCTTGCGGAGTGACGGTTCCGATGGATCCCATGAGGTTTTCTTTGCTGTGTGTGTCGCGGCACTGACGGCCGCTTGGGTAAAACTGAGGTAAAGCTGGGGTATTACGTGAGCTGGAGCTGTTCGACCGCTTCCATGATCTCGGCCGGCTCCATCGAGCGCATGATGCGTCGCATTCGCGGCGTGATCTGGCCGAGGTCGGCGTTCAGGATTTCCTGCTTCACCGCCAGCAGCTGGGCCGGGTGCATGGAGAATTCGCGCAGGCCCATTCCCAGCAATAAGCGCGTCAGCTTGATGTCGCCCGCCATTTCGCCGCAGACCGCCACGTCGATGCCCGCCTTCTGGCCGGCGGCGATCGTCATGCCGATCAGCTGCAGCACGGCCGGGTGCAGCGGGTCGTACAGGTGGGCCACTTCGTAATCGACGCGGTCGATCGCCAGCGTGTACTGGATCAGGTCATTCGTGCCGATCGAGAGGAAATTCATGCGCCGCACGAACATCGGCAGCGCCAGCGCGGCGGCCGGGATCTCGATCATGGCGCCGACCTCGATGGCCGGGTCGTACTTGATGTTCTGTTCGCGCAGCTGGAACTTGGCCTGCTCGATCATGTTCAGGGTCTGGTCGATCTCGTAGGCATGGGCCAGCATCGGGATCAGGATGCGCACCTTGCCGAAGCAGGAAGCGCGCAGGATGGCGCGCAGCTGGGTCAGGAACAGCTGCGGCTCGGCCAGGCAATAGCGGATCGCGCGCAGGCCCAGCGCGGGATTGAGGGCCGTGTGTTCGGTCGGGTCGAGCGGCTTGTCGGCGCCGACGTCGAGCGTGCGGATCGTCACCGGACGGCCTTTCATGGCCACCACGGCGCGCCGGTACTGCTCGAACTGCTCGTCCTCGCTCGGAATTTTCAGGCCGTCGGCGCCGCGTGCCATGAACAGGAACTCGGAGCGGAACAGGCCAATGCCGACGGCGCCGGCGTCGAGCGCATGCGGGCAATCGTCGGGCAGCTCGATGTTGGCCATCAGGCGGATCGCGGTGCCGTCTTTCGTCACGGCCGGCGTTTTCTTCAGCTTGAGAAGACGCTTGCGCGCCTTGCCCAGCGCCGCCTGGCGCGCGCGGTACTGCTCCAGCACCAGCGGGCTCGGACTGCAGATGACGACACCGGCATCGCCGTCGACGATGACCCAGTCGTCCTGCTCGATCAGGCGCGAGGCCTGGCTCATGCCGACCGCCGCCGGGATGTCGAGCGAACGGGCGACGATCGCCGTGTGCGAGTTCTGTCCGCCGACGTCGGTGACGAAGCCGACGAAGGGGCGCGGATCGCCGCCGCGGTCGCGGAAGGCCAGCATGTCGGCCGGCGAGATGTCGTGGGCGACGACGATCATCTGCGGCTGGTAGCCGTCGTCGCCGGCCAGCACGGGCGGCACCGACAGCGCGGTGCCCATCAACACTTTCAGCACGCGTTCGGCTACCTGCTGGATGTCGTGCTTGCGCTCGCGCAGGTACTCGTCCTCGATCTCGTCGAACTGGCTCGAGAGCTCGTCGATCTGGGTGACCAGCGCCCACTCGGCGTTGTAGTGGCGCGAGCGGATGATGTCGAGCGGCGCTTCCGAGATCATCGGGTCGGACAGGATCAGCGCGTGGACGTCGATGAAGGCGCCCAGTTCGGTCGGGGCATCCTTGGGCAGATCGGTCCAGAGCTCCTGCAGGTTGCGGTGCACTTCGGCGATCGCGTCCTGCAGGCGTTTTACTTCCGCTTCGACCTGCTCTTCCGGAACCAGATAGTGCTTGACGTCGAGCGCGGCCGGCGTGAGCAGGTGCGCGCGGCCGATCGCGATCCCGCGTGACACCGGTATGCCGTGCAGCGTGAACGAAGCCATCGAGGGTCCCCGGGAGCGGGCGAATCCGGATTCGGGCATTACTCGCCTTCGCCGAACTTGTCGTTGACGAGGGCGGCCAGCGCGACGATCGCGTCATGCTCGTCGGCGCCGTCGGCTTCGAGCGTGACCTTCGCGCCCTTGCCGGCGGCGAGCATCATCACGCCCATGATCGATTTCGCGTTGATGCGGCGCCCGTTACGGGTGAGCCAGACATCGCTCTTGTACCTGGCGGCGAGCTGGGTGAATTTGGCCGATGCGCGCGCATGCAGGCCCAGCTTGTTGATGATTTCAAGTTCTTGCTGAATCATGTTCTCGTTTTCTTTTCCATCGTCAGGACGGCGCTACACCAAAAGACGGGCTACCTGCGCGAGGCGCCCGTCCACATCCACATCAGGAGCCGACCCGGATGCGGTTATCGACCCGCACCGCGCCGTTCTGGGCACCGGCCAACGCCATTTCCACCACCACGTCGAGCGTGTCGCGGCGATAGGTGATTGCGCGCAGCAGCATCGGCAGGCTGATGCCGGCGATGACCTCCACGTGCCCGGCATCGGCCAGCGAATTGCAGCAGTTCGAGGGCGTGCCGCCCTTGATATCGGTAATGACGAGGACGCCGTCGCCGTCGTCCAGCCGTGCGATCGCTTCCCTGGCCTTGCAGTTGACGTCGACCAGGTCCTGGTCGGCCGCCACGTCGATGGCCTCGAAGCGTTCGGTCGGTCCGCGAAACACGTGCGCGACCGCCGCGATGAATGCCTGGCCCAGCGGTGCGTGGGTCAGGAGCAGGATGCCTACCATGATTTACTTTCTTGTCGCCTGCTGTTCGACCGCGTCGATGAACATCGCGGCCACGTCGAAACCGGTTTGGTCGGTGATCTCCTGGAAGCAGGTCGGACTGGTGACATTCACCTCGGTCAGGAAATCGCCGATCACGTCTAATCCTACCAGCAACAGCCCGCGCTCGGCCAGTACGGGGCCCAGCGCCTCGGCGATCTCGCGGTCGCGCTCGGTGATCGGCTGGGCCACGCCGATGCCGCCGGCCGCCAGGTTGCCGCGCACCTCGGTCCCCTGCGGGATGCGCGCCAGTGCGAACGGCACCGGTTTGCCGCCGATGACGAGGATGCGCTTGTCGCCCTTGACGATCTCGGGAATGTATTTTTGCACCATGATGGTGCGTTTACCGTTGTCGCTGAGCGTTTCGATGATCGCGCCCAGGTTCATGGCGTCGGCTTTTACCCGGAAGATGCCGGTGCCGCCCATGCCGTCGAGCGGCTTGAAGATGACGTCGCCGTGTTCCGCATGGAAGGCGCGCAGGCGCTTTTCCGAGGAGGTGACCAGGGTCGGCGAGGTATACTCGCTGAACTGGCCGATCGCCAGCTTCTCGTTGTGGTCGCGAATTGCCGACGGCCTGTTGAACACGCGCGCGCCCTGTTTTTCCGCCAGTTCCAGCAAATAAGTGCCGTAGACATATTCCATGTCGAAGGGCGGATCCTTGCGCTCGATGATGGCGTCGAACTCGGCCAGGCGCGCATCAACAGCCGGGTCGGCGCGGTACCAGTCGACCGGATCGCCGGTCAGGTGCAGGCGCGCGACTTCGGCGCGCACGACACCCTGCTCGAGCGCCATGTCGCGCTGCTCGAAGGCATAAACCTCGTGACCACGGCGCGCGGCCTCGCGCATCATCGCGAAGGTCGAGTCCTTGTAGATCTTGAAGCTGGAAACCGGATCGGCGAGGAAGGCGATTTTCATGGTGGGTCCATTGATGGCAATGGATGCGATTTTATCGTGATTCGCAAAGGCGCGCGGCCGCGGGCCCCGGGGCGCATAGTTTCCTCAGGCATATAGTGCTGATGAGCAAATTGCGCGGGATCGGGAGTTGGGCTGAGCGGGCGCAAACCGGAGTGCGATTGGCTGGGCCACGATGGGGTCATGGACGCTCAACTCGACCCTCAGCTTCACCATCAGGCAGAACAGGAACGCATCGGCCAGGTCTACCGTGGCTGGCATGGTGGCGCGGCGCTGGCGCGCTATGCCTGGCACCGGCCCGACGTCGTGCGCCAGCAGGGCATGCGCAGCCGGGTACTGTCGCACATGCTCGCCACTACCCTCGGTACCGACCTTGGCGGCGTACGCGTGATCGACGTCGGCTGCGGCACCGGCGGCTTCCTGCGCCAGCTGATCGACTGGGGCGCTACCCCCGCCCATCTCACCGGCACGGAACTCCAGCAAGACCGGCTCGACCTGGCACGCCCGCGCACCGCGCCCGAGGTGAAGTGGGTATGTGGGCCCTTGAGCGCGCTGCCCGCCGCCAGCGCCGACCTCGTCAGCGCGCAAACGGTGCTGTCCTCGGTACTCGACCCTGAACTGCGCCAGCGCCTGGCGTCCGACATGTGGCGCGTACTAAAACCCGGCGGCTGGTGCCTGGTCTTCGACTTCCGCTACAACAACCCGCGCAACCCGCACGTGCGCAAGGTCAGGCGCGAGGAGTTGCGCGCCTACTGGCCCGGCCACCGCGAACAATACCAGACGCTGCTGCTGGCGCCGCCGCTCGGCCGCGCCTTGGCCGCCATGCCGGACCCTGCTCACCGAAGCGCTGGCCAGCCTGGCACCGCCGCTGCGGTCGCACTTCGTCTATATGGTGCAAAAGGAACGATGAGCCGCATGCAGGCTGGGGCATGTCGTGCATGGGACGGCCGGCTTCGCGTCCAGACACCGTCGTCCGGGCAGTGTGAACACCCGCGAATATTGTGTTTCGTTACAATACGATAGATTTCCTCACGGAAAAACTGAGATACTCGTAGGATCGGTCCTACGAACGGTACAGCGCTCTACAGCAGGGCATGGCGCCACGGACCGGACAAAACTATAAGCACTCAGTTCAACTCGGGAGAAAATCTTGGCAACACGTATCAGCATGCGTCACAAGGAATCGGGCATCGTCAAGGATGGCTTCTATGGCTTTTCCTGGACCACCCTGTTCTTCGGCTTCTTCCCCGCCCTGTTCCGCGGCGACTTCATCACCTTCATCGGTGGCTTCGTGGTCTCGCTGATCATCGCCTTCCTGACGATGGGCGTTGGCGCCCTCTTCATCGGCCTGGTGTGGGCTTTCATGTACAACAAGTACTACACCCGCAAGCTCATGGAACGTGGCTATGTCCTCGCTGGTAGCGACGGCGACAATATCCGCGCCGCAGCTACCCTGGGCGTTGCGATTCCTGCTGTTGCCCCTGCCGCTGCGCCAGTCACTCCCGCCGTTCCTGCCTGACCTTTCCCACTGCGCCGCCCCCCGGGGCGTGCGCAGGCAGCCGCACCACCGCCGGTTCTTCCGAACCCAGCCGATGGTGCGGCTTTCATCACTCCCCTACCGCTGTTGTCAATCCGCCCGCACGCGCATGGCGCTGTGCAAACGCGCGCGCCAGGAAGCCGCCGATGCGCGCCTCATACTCCTGCCGGGCATAGCCGTACAGATCGACGTGTGCCGCTCCCGGCACTTCCCAGCTTTCCCGCGGCGCCGGCGCGGCTGCCACGATGCGGCGGGTTTCCGCGATCGTCGTATGGCGGTCCTGGTCGCCTGCCGCCACCAGCACGGGCGCCGTCAAACCGGCCATGGCATCGATGGGGCGCAGCTGGGCCGGCAGAATATCCAGCCGCAAGGGCAGCTGCGCCAGCAACAGCGTCGACAGCGGCACCGCCAGCGGCCCGACGCGCATACGCAGGCGATCCTCGACCGCTTCGTGAATCGTCGGGTACATCGATTCCAGCACGACGGCATCGACCGCCAAGCAGTCGCGGCACAGCATGAAGGACGCGGCCCCGAGCGAGACGCCGATGACCCCGAGCGGCTGCGCCGGCGCTTCACGCTCCAGGTAAGCCAGCGCAGCGCGTACGCCATCGGCTTCGCGCAGGCCGAAGGTGATGACAGGCGCGGCACTCTCGCCGTGCCCGGGCAGGTCGACCAGCAAGACCCCATAGCCCGCCGCGTTCAGGAATCGCGCCCGTCCCAGCATCTGGCGCCGGTCGCCGCGTATGCCGTGCAGCAGGAGAATGGCGCCCTTTCCCCTTACCCGGCAGGAACCAGCCGGCCAGGGTGCGCCCCTCCTCCAGTGCCAGCGCCACCTTGCGTGCCGCCAGGCCAGCCGGCAGCGGCACCGGATGACGAATCGGTGCCACCAGCCTGCTGCCGGCGAACCAGGACAGGGCTGCGGCAGCGAAGATAAGCATCAGCAAGGCGAACGAGAAGCGGCGCATGGTGTCTTTTCGTAAAAGCCTGATGACAGTCGCAATATTGTTGAGCGAACATTATCGCCGCATACACAGGCGCCAGGCACGCCGCCAATGAAAAAGGGACCCGCAGGTCCCTGTCGATGTCTTTGGCTGCCTAGCCGCGGCGTTCAATACACTTCCGGATTTGGATCGGTGCGTTCCAGTTCCAGCGAAGCCGCCAGCAAACCCAGGCGCGCCACGACGCCGTACACGTAGAAGCGGTTCGGCGCGGCCGTGCCCGGCTGGGCCTTCAGGTCCGGTACCGCATGCTGCTGGGCAAATGCCAGCGGCACGTATTGCGAACCGGGCGCGTTCAGGTTCTGGTCGATGCCGCGCTCGGCGTGCACGCGGTAGAAGCCGCCGACGACATAGCGGTCGATCATGTAGACCACGGGCTCGGCCACCGCGTCATCGATGTTTTCAAAAGTAGGCACGCCTTCCTGCACGATCAGGTCGGTCACGGCCAGGCCGTCCTTGATGACCGACATCTTGGCCCGCTGCTTGAGCGTCAGGTCGCGCACTTCGCTGGCGTCCTTGATCGTCATGATGCCCATGCCGTAGGTGCCGGCGTCGGGCTTCACGATCACGAAGGGCTTTTGCTCCTTCATGCCGTATTCCTTGTACTTCTTCTTGATCTTCGAGAGCAGGCTCGATACGGCATCGGCCAGCGCTTCCGTGCCCTGGTCGTGCTCGAGGTCGATTTCGCTGACTTTCGCGTGCAGCGGGTTGACCATCCACGGATCGATGTCGATCAGTTTGCCGAACTTCTTCGCGACCTCGTCGAACGCCTTGAAGTGGTTGCTCTTGCGGCGCACCGCCCAGCCGGCATGCACCGGCGGCAGCAACGACTGTTCGTGGATGTTTTCCAGGATCGAAGGAATGCCGCTCGACAGGTCGTTGTTGAGCAGGATCGTGCACGGGTCGAAGTCCGCCAGGCCCAGGCGGCGGCCGTTGGGCGAACGCACCAGCGGTTCCACTACCAGCATGTTCCCGTCTGGCAGCGCCAGCGGCGTCGGCTGGGTGACCTCCGGCGACAGCGAACCGAGGCGCACGTGCAGGCCGGTCTGGCGGAAGATCTGCATCAGCCGCTGCACGTTCTGCAGGTAGTGGGGATTGCGCGTATGCGTTTCCGGGATCAAGAGCAGGTTGCGCGCGTCCGGGCAGTACTTGTCGATGGCCGCCATGGCCGCCTGCACGGTCAGCGGCAGCATTTCGGTGGACAGGTTGTTGAAGCCGCCCGGGAACAGATTGGTGTCGACCGGCGCCAGTTTATAACCGGCGTTACGCAAGTCGACCGAGCAATAGAACGGCGGCGTATGTTCCTGCCACTCGAGGCGGAACCAGCGCTCGATGGCCGGGGTGGCATCGAGGATTTTCTTTTCTAGATCGAGCAGCGGGCCGGTCAGGGCCGTGGCGAGGTGCGGAACCATGGAATGCTATCCTTATTGGCTTCTTGGCAATCAATGCATTTATCTTGGGGCAATACTCCCATTTTAAAGGCTTATGCTGCACCGCACCTAAGGTTGCTGAAAACAAAAAGGCGCCCCGCAGGGCGCCTCTGTCTCGATCAGCTTGCGGTATCAGGCATGGTACGCCGATTCGCCGTGGCTGGTAATATCGAGGCCCTCGCGTTCCTGCTCTTCCGGCACGCGCAGCCCGATCGTCAGGTCGACGATCTTGAAGGCAAGGAAGGCAATGACAGCCGACCAGACGATCGTCACGCCCACCGCCTGCGCCTGCACCCAGACCTGGTGGCCGATCGAATACACCTCAAGCGACGCCTTGTTGGTGACATAGTCCCAGATGCCCTGCCCGCCCAGTTGCGGCGCGGCGAACACGCCGGTCAGCAACGCGCCGACGATGCCGCCGACACCATGCACGCCGAACACGTCGAGCGAATCGTCCACGCGCAGCATGCGTTTCAGCCCATTCACGCCCCACAGGCAGACGATGCCGCCGATCAGGCCAATGACGAGCGCGCCCATCGGGCCGACGAAGCCGCAGGCCGGGGTGATCGCCACCAGGCCCGACACCGCGCCGGACGCCGCGCCCAGCATCGACGGCTTGCCTTTCGTCATCCACTCGCCCAGGGTCCAGGCCACGGTTGCGGCGGCAGTCGCCAGCAAGGTGTTGATGAAGGCCAGCGCAGCGATGTCGCCCGCTTCCAGGGCCGAGCCGGCATTGAAACCGAACCAGCCCACCCACAGCAGCGAAGCGCCGATCATCGTCATCGTCATCGAGTGCGGGGCCATCGATTCGCGGCCATAGCCGACGCGCTTGCCGATCACATATGCGCCGACCAGGCCGGCAACGGCCGCGTTGATGTGCACAACGGTGCCGCCGGCGAAGTCGAGCGCGCCCTTCTGCCACAACCAGCCTGCGTCCGCCGTGACGGAAGCCAGGGTGGCGGCATCCTTGATCGCATCCGGGCCGGCCCAGAACCAGACCATGTGCGCCACCGGGATATAGCCGAAGGTGAACCACAGCACCACGAACAGCAGCACCGCGGCAAAGCGGGCACGCTCGGCAAAAGCGCCGACGATCAGGCCGCAGGTGATCGCGGCGAACGTGCCCTGGAAGGCGACGAAGATGAACTCGGGGATCATCGTCTCCTTGCTGAAGGTGGCAGCCATGCTGAACACGCCTGCGGCCGGATCATAGATGCCGTTCAGGAAGGCACGGTCGAAGCCACCGATGAAGGCATTGCCACCGGTGAAGGCCAGCGAATAGCCGTACAGGCACCACAGCACGATGATGATGGAGAAGATCATGAAGACCTGCAGCAGCACCGACAGCATGTTCTTCGCGCGCACCAGGCCGCCGTAGAACAGCGCCAGGCCCGGGATCGACATCATGATCACGAGCAGGGTGGCAACGAACATCCAGGCGGTATCGCCCTTGTTGATGGCGGGCGCGGCCATGGCGGGCAGCGCCAGGCCGAGGCCGAGCAGCAGGCCAGCGGATTTGGTGAACAGTCGATTCATCGTCAGCCCCTTACAGTGCGTCGTTGCCGGTCTCGCCGGTACGGATACGGATGACCTGGCCCAGGTCGGATACGAAGATCTTGCCGTCGCCGATCTTGCCGGTGCGGGCGGCGCCCTGGATGGCGTCGATGACCTGGTCGACCAGCGCGTCATCGATGGCGGCTTCGATCTTGATCTTCGGCAGGAAGTCGACCACGTACTCGGCACCGCGGTAGAGCTCGGTGTGTCCCTTCTGGCGCCCGAAGCCTTTCACTTCGGTCACCGTCATGCCCTGCACGTTCATGTCCGACAGCGCCTCGCGCACTTCGTCGAGCTTGAAGGGCTTGATAATGGCGGTAATCAGTTTCATCGCATTGCCTCTTTCAGAAAGTTTTCGATACGGTCAGCACGGCCGCCGACTTGCCCAGGTTGCGGCCCTGGGGGCTGAGATAGCTTTCGGTGTCGGCCTTGACCCAGGCCAGCGCCACGCTGGCGAAACCGACGTCTTTCGTCAGGCCGATCTTGTAGTCGGTGTACGAGAGCGCGCCGTTGTTCTTCACGCGCTGGCGGCCCGCGTGCAGGTTCAATACCAGTCCCTCGGCCACCGGCACGTTCGCCCCCAGGTCCAGGTAGCCGCTCTGCTTGCTGTCGGGCGTGCCGAACAGGTTGGTGGTCGCATGCGAATACTTCAGGTAGGCCGGCCCCACGCCCACCTGCCCGTACAGCTCGAAGGTGTTCGCGTTCGGGTGCAGGTCGTTCGACGGATACCAGTAGTACAAAGCGCCGACGTCATAGGTGACGGCGCCGCCAGGGATGCCACTGAGCGTCCCGCGCTTGCCGGCATACAAGTCCACTTCCACATTGCCGTCGCCGCCCAGGTCCTTCGTCCATTTGACGGTGGACAGCCAGGTACCGGCATAGAAGCCGCTGGGAGTGTGGGTATAGTCGGCGCCCCCTTGCAGGGCCGGGTCGAAACGCGTCTGCGAGAGGCCGCGGTAGCGGTATTCGCTGGCGAGCGCGACGTTGTAGCCGAGCTGGTGCTCGGGCGCCGCTTCCTCGGCCCGGGCCAGCGTCGCTCCCGTCATTACCAGCGCCAACACGGCCGCCTTCCCTGCTGCCTTGCTCTTCATGATCGATACCCCTCGAAATGGAACGGATGGTCGGATGGTTTACAATCTGTCGCTGTAGCGTCGCGGCTTTCTCCTTCCTTTAGCAGGATGCGTGCCAGCCTTTGGCAGCAAAGCCATGTGCTTGATTTCTCGCCAAGACGCCCCACTTCTGCTGATAGACACAACAAAATCACCATAAAACCGTGCGCGCTGGCCGGGCACACCGCCACGACGCACCAAACCTGGCCGCGGCGCACCACCCTGGTGCGCGGGCTGATTGACTAGGACTGATGGACATGAACAACTTCTTCAATGACTTGCAGGGCAAGATCAACCAGGCCATGGAAAGCTCGCCCGCCAAGGACATCGAGCGCAACGTCAAGGCGATGATGACCCAGGGCTTTTCCAAGCTCGACCTGGTGACCCGCGAGGAATTCGATATCCAGGCCCAGGTCCTGGCCAAGACGCGCGCCAAGCTGGAAGCGCTGGAGTTGCGCGTGGCCGCGCTGGAAGCACAGCTGACGGAGCGCGCTCCGAAGGTGTAAGCGTGCTTTCGGCATTCATGCAGGAGCGAACCCATGAATGCGAAAGACCAAACGCCCGGCACGCGCCTGCCTCCCCAGGAGGTATCGACGCAGGAAATCTCGATGCATGTGCTGCGCGAGAAATACGCGAAAGACGGCGAAACGACGATCGCCGATGTCCGCCGGCGCGTCGCCGACGCCCTCGCCGCACTGGAGCCGGCTGAACACCGCGCCGGATTCGCCGAGCAGTTTTACGCTGCCCAGGAAGCCGGCTTCATTCCGGGCGGACGCATCAACTCCGCCGCCGGCCTCGCCATCAAGGCAACCCTCATCAATTGTTTCGTGCAACCGGTCGGCGACTCCGTCACGGGCGTTGACGACGGCCTGCCCGGCATCTATACGGCACTGTCCGAGGCAGCCGAGACCATGCGCCGCGGCGGCGGCGTCGGCTACGATTTTTCCGCCATCCGTCCCCATGGCAGCCTGGTGCGTGGCACCCGCTCGCGCGCCTCGGGGCCGGTGTCGTACATGGAGCTCTTCGATGCCTCCTGCAAGACGGTGGAATCGGCCGGCGCCCGCCGCGGCGCCCAGATGGGCGTGCTGCGCATCGACCATCCCGACATCGAACGCTTCATTGCCGCCAAGGACCACGGCGCTCTCACCAACTTCAATATCTCGGTGGGCGTGAGCGACGCTTTCATGCATGCGCTCGAGGCCGACGCCGATTTTCCGCTGGTGCACCGCGCCGAGCCGGGAGAAGAACTGGTCGCCGCCGGTGCCTTCCAGCGCGGCGATGGCCTCTGGGTCTACCGCAGCGTCCGCGCACGCGCGCTGTGGGACCGCATCATGGCCTCTACCTACGACCATGCCGAGCCAGGGGTGCTCTTCCTCGACCGCATGAACAGTGAAAACAACCTGTGGTACTGCGAGCGGCTGGCGGCCACCAACCCTTGCGGCGAGCAGCCGCTGCCCGCCTACGGCTGCTGCGACCTCGGCTCCATCAACCTGACGCGGTTCGTCCAGCAGCCTTTCGAGCCCGATGCCGGCTTCGATTTCGCCAGGATGCGCGAGGTCGTCACCGTGGCGGTACGCATGCTCGACCTGGTGCTCGACGCCACCGAGTGGCCGCTGCCCCAGCAAAGGGACGAGGCGCGCGCCAAGCGCCGCATCGGCCTCGGTTTCCTCGGTCTCGGCAGCGCCCCGGTGATGCTGGGACTGCGCTACGATGCGCCGGAGGGCCGGCTGCTCGCCGCGCGCATCGCCGAGGAACTGCGCGACACCGCCTATGCCGCCTCGGTCGAACTGGCGCGCGAGAAGGGTGCCTTTCCCCTGTTCGATGCGGACCGCTACCTCGAGGGCCGTTTCGTGGCGCGCCTGCCCGAGGCGCTGCGCGAGGCCATCCGCACGCACGGCATCCGCAATTCGCACCTGCTGTCGATCGCGCCCACCGGCACCATCTCGCTCGCCTTTGCCGACAACGCCTCGAACGGCATCGAGCCACCCTATTCCTGGACCTACCAGCGCAAGAAGCGCATGGCCGACGACAGCATGCGCAGCTACGAGGTGAAAGACCACGCCTGGCGCCTGTACCGGCAGCGCCAGCCTGGGGCGCAGGTGGGCGAGGCACTGCCGCCGCAATTCGTTACCGCCCTGCAGATGGGGGCAAGCGACCACCTGCGCATGCTCGAGGCGGTGCAGCCCTTCGTCGACACGGCGATCTCGAAAACGGTGAACGTGGCGGCCGACTACCCCTACGAGGACTTCCGCAACCTCTACCTGGAAGCCTGGCGCGCGGGGCTGAAGGGCCTGGCCACCTACCGCCCGAATGCGGTGCTGGGCAGCGTGCTGGAGAACGCGGCTGGCGGCTTACCGACGGCGACACCGCAGCCCGAGGTCGCCAGCCACGACACCCCGGCGGCGCTGGACAACGACCCGCTGCGCAAGCGCTTCGAGGGCCGGCCGCTGGGCGAACTCGAGTCGGTCACCTCGAAAGTCGAGTACTCGACCCAGGAAGGCCGCAAGACTTTCTATCTCACCGTGAGTTTCATCCGCGTCGAGGGCATGGTTGACGGCGTGCCGGTGACGATCGAGCGCCCCTTCGAATTCTTCATGCCGGCCGGCCAGCGCACCGAGGGCCAGCAATGGATCACCTCCTCGATGCGCTTGTTGTCGATGCTGGCGCGGGCCGGCGGGCCGATCGCCAAGGCCCTGGCCGACATGCGCGACGTCGTGTGGGAAAAGGGCCCGGTGCGCTGTGGCCACCTGACCCGCGAGGATGGCACCCGGGTACCGGTCTACCACGACTCGGAAGCGGCGGCGGTCGGCTTCATGCTGCAGCGGATCCTGATCAAGCGCGGTTTTCTCGATGCGCAGGGCAACGGGGTGCCGGTCGCGCAGCTGGCGCGAGCGCTGGCGGCGCGCTGTGGCGAGACTGAATCGGACGGCATGCCGGAAGGCGTGGCAACGACAGGCCTGCCCGTCGTCTCGGCTTCGGCGGCGAAGTGCCCCGAATGCGGCGCGCGCGCCCTGCGCAAGGCCGAAGGCTGCACGCGCTGCGACAACTGCCAATATGTGGGCGAATGCGGCTGAGCGCCGTTCCAGGATGCCGGCGGGGTGATACCATCATGCTCATCCGGCAGCCTCGAACGAACGCATGACCACCGAACTCCTCTCCACTGCACCACACGGCGGCATCAACGAAGACCTGCTCACCGTGATCGAAGGCAGCGGTCGTGTCGACCTGATCGTGCTCGACGGCGCCACCTCGGTCGCCGACACGAACCATATCGATACGGTCCAGGGCGACGTCGCCTGGTTCACCCACGCTTTCGCCGCCGAACTGGCGCTGGCGATCGGGCGCGGCCTGGAGCAGGCGCAGGCCGTGCCTGAGGCCCTGGCGGCGGTGCGCGCGCACTACCTTGCCGCCGCCGGCGGACGCGCCATTCCCCTGTACGCCTACCCGCTCGCGGCCTTGACCTGGATCCGCGTGCAGCCCCGGTCCGGCCATCTCGCCCCCTCTCGCTCTACTGCCTGGGCGACTGCAAGACGCTGGCGATCGGCGCCGATGACAGCGTCATCGACCTCGACCCGTATGTGAATCCGCACGAGGACGTGCTGCGCACGGCGATGGCGGAGCTGACCGCGCAAGGCATCGTCGACCCGGCGCTGCGGCGCGAGCGCCTGTTGCCGATGCTGCGTGCCCGCCGCGAATCCCAGCACCAGGCCGACGCGCCGAACGTGCTGTGCCTCGCGCCCCGGGGCGCCTTCGCGGCGCGCCAGGTCACGCGCGAGCTGCCGCCGGGTTCCGCGGTGCTCGGCATGACCGACGGCTTCTATCGGCTGGTGGACGTGTACGGCCTGATGACACTCGAACAGCTGGCACGTCGCTGCCGCATCGAGGGCGTGGCCACCTTGATGCGCGAACTGCGCGGGTTCGAACAGGAGAAGGCGCAGCAGCCGGCCCCCGGCGGCGCGCAGGCGCTGAAAAGCGCCGACGATGCTTCCGCCCTGCTCTGGCAAGGCATGCCTGCCGCGCGCACGGCGCAGGCGGCGCACGCCGATGCGCAGGCTTGAGCACACCGCACTGCATTCATCGCAAAGGACGATCTTGAAAACGATTCCGAAAGCCCTCGCCAACATCCTGCTCGACCTGTGCTGCGTGCTCGGTCTGGCGGATCTTGGCGCGGCGCCGGCCGCGGCGCAACCCGGCCGTGCCGGTGACGTGCGGGCCGTGGTGGTCAACGTCGAACGCCTGCTGGTCGAATCGCCCCAGGCCCGTGCGGCCGCCGCCAGGATCGAGGCCGAGTTCGCGCCGCGGCGCCAGCAAGTGGCGGCGCAACTGCGCCAGTTGCGCGACAGGTCCGAGCAGCTCACGCGCGACGCGCCCGGGCTGAGCGAGCGCGAGCAGCTGCTGCGTTCGCGCGAGCTGGGCGAACTGGAGCGGGCAGTGCGCCGCGCCCAGGCGCAGATCGGCGAGATTTTGCCGAACGCAAGGCGACCGAACGCGCCGCACTTGCCAGCCGCATCCACGAGGTCATGCAGACCCTGCCCGCCCGGCTGGGCGTCGACCTGGTGCTGACGCGCACCATCTGGCATCGTCCCGCGATCGATGTCACCGAGAAGGTGGCGGCCATGCTGGATCGCTGACCGGTCGCCGGTGGGTGTGGCGCTCGCCTGACATGTTACCCAAGCCTTATTGTTGGCGTGTTTTTATCCGGGTAATATTAGGACAAGCGTTCCGCCGGCGCGCTGCCCCGCATGAGGAGTCACCCATGTTGCCCACCGATTGCATTGCCTTTCTCGGTACCGAACGATTGGCCAGAGGCCCCCTGATCGAGGTCGTGCGCGCCGTCAAGGCGGCCATCGACAGTGGCAGCGAACAGTCGATCGCGCTGCTGGACAGCCGCACCAGTCGCCCCGTCGAGATCAATTTCACCGGAACGGAAGAAGAGGTCCTGCAGCGCATCCCGCGCGCAGCGCCGCGTAGTGCCGGCCGGCCGAAGCTGGGCGTCGTCGCCCGGGAAGTGACCTTGCTGCCGCGGCACTGGGAATGGCTGGCCTCGCAGCCGGGCGGCGCCTCGGTGGCCTTGCGCAAGCTGGTCGAACTGGCGTCGCGCGACGCCAGCGGGGACGACGCCCGGCGTGAAGCACGTGACGCGGCCTACCGCTTCATGCACGAACTGATGGGCGACGCGCCCGGTTTCGAGGAAGCTTCGCGTGCGCTGTTCGCAGGCGATGGCGAACGGTTTCGTGCGCTGGTGGCAGCCTGGCCGCAAGCGGTGCGCGCCCACCTGCTGGAACTGGCCGAACCTTCCTTTGTCGCCGCTGGCCGAGCCGGCGCCGGCGGTGCCGCACGCTCTTCGAAGTAGCAGCGCCGCTCAGGCGTGACCAACCTCGGCACACCCGACACGCAGGTGCGTACTTTCAAGCCCGGGAGACCGTTCCCGCCATGAAAAACGCCCGGTACCTGACCGGGCGTTTTTATCGGAACAGGCGCCCTTACTTGGCGCCGCCCACCGCCTGCGGCTCCGCCTTCGCGAAGTCGCCCGCCGCCACGATCGAGATGGCGTCCGGCTTGATGAACTGGCGCATTGCCTCGTTCACCTGCGCGAGCGTCAGCTTGCGCACCTGGTCTTCGACGGCCGCATCGAACTGCATCGTCCGGTCCAGCGACAGGTACTCGGACAGGGCGCCGGCCAGCGCCTCATCGGAGGTGCGCGATACTTCCTCGCCCTGCAGCCAGCCCTTCTTCGCTTCCTGCAGTTCGGCTTCGGTAAAGCCTTCGCTCACGGCGCGCTGCAGTTCCTCGCGCAGCACCGCTTCCACCTTGGCCGTGTTCTGGGGTGCGCTCATCGCATAGGCCATCCACATGCCTGCCGGGTCGCGGCGAGGTACGTTCAGCTGCGAACCGACGCCATACGACAGCCCTTCCTTCTGGCGGATGCGGTCGGCCAGGCGCGAACGCAGTGCGCCGCCGCCCAGCATGTAGTCCGCCATCAGCAGCGCGGGATAGGCCTTGGCATCGTCCTTCAGGGGTACCGGCACCACGGCGAGCAGCAGGCTGCTGGCCTTGTCCGGGGTCGCCAGCGTCAGCTTCTGGCCCGCCACGGCTTTCATGGCCGACGGCACCCGCACATACTTCTGCTGCGCGTGCCAGTTACCGTACAGGCGCTCGACCTGCGCCTGCAGCGCCGCGGCATCGAAGTCGCCTACCGCGGCGAAGGTAGCATTGTCCGCGCCGTAGAAGGCGGCGTGGAAGGCCTTGACCTCTTCCACGGTAACGCCCTTCTGCGCGGCCAGGGTTTCCTGCAGCGTGCGCACATGCTTGACGTGGCCTTCCGGTGTCGGGTCGAGCAGGCGGCCGAGCGCGGTGCTCGCTTGCGGATTCGGTTCCGGAATGGCCTGCTCCGTGGCGTTGACGTTCGCACGCTGGAACTCGCCGAATCCGGCCGGCGCGAAGGCCGGCTTCTGCAGCATTTCGGCCAGCAGGTCCATCACGGCCGGCAGGTTTTCGCGCGTGGTCGTGACCGTCGCGTTGAGATTTTCCGCACTCCCGAACACCTGAATTCGGGCCTTGAGCTTGTCGAACGCGTCCTTCAGCTGCTGGCGCGATTTCTCCTGGGTGCCGTAGCTCAGCAAGCCCGCGGCGAAGCTGCCGGCCGTTGCCGTGTTGCGCAGCGCTTCTTCCGAACCGAAGCGCAGTTTGATGGTCGCGGTGACCACGCTGCCCTTGGTCTTCTTCGGCAGCAGCGCGCCCTTCAAGCCGTTGGCGAGCTGGAAGCGCTGAGTACGTGCTTCGATGTTGGCCGGGCTCGGGTCGAAGGCTTCGCCCTGCGCCACCACGGCGCGGCCCTTGTAGTCCTTGACCATGGCCGCGACATCGGTCACGCCAGGCACGGCGGCGCGATCCGGGGCATCGGTGGGAATGAACACGCCCAGGGTGCGGTTCGACGCCTTGAGGTACTTCTCGGCCGCCGCCTGCACGGCCTTGACGTCGGTCTTCTCGACCTGGTCGCGGTTGAGGAAGAACAGGCGCCAGTCGCCCGCCGCCATCGACTCGGTCAGGGCGATGGTCAGGCTGGCACTGTCGTTCAGGGCCAGTTCGATGTTCTTCGCCACCGCCTGGCGTGCGCGTGCCACCTCTTCCTCGGTCACGGGATTGGACTTCAGGTCTTCCAGCACCTTGAGCAGGGCTTCCTGGGTTGGTGCCAGCGGCTGCCCCGTCGGCACCACCGCGCCGAAGATGCGGTAGCCGGGCTCGAGATTGCTGACGCCGCTGTAGTCGAGGCTGGTCGCAAGTCTGGTTTCCACCAGCGCCTTGTGCAGGCGGCCGGAAGGCGCGTTGGTCAGCACGTGGGCCAGGAGCTGCAGCGCGGCGGCGTCCGGGTGTCCGCTCGGCGCAACGTGGTAGCCGGCGCCGACGAACTGGGTACCGCCGGCGCGGCGCACGGTGACGGAACGTTCGCCGTCCTGCACCGGCTCTGCCGTATAGGTCGGCTGGATGACGCGCGACGGTTTCGCGATCTTGCCGAACAGGGCATTGATCTGCGCGAGGGTTTTCGCTTCGTCGAAGCGGCCGGCGACGATCAGCACGGCATTGTCCGGCTGGTAGTACTGCTTGTAGAAGGCGCGCAGGCGGGGAATGTTGACCTGCTCGATGTCCGAACGCGCGCCGATCGTCGACTTGCCGTAGTTATGCCAGTCGTAGGCCACGGCCTGCAGACGGTCGGTGGTGACGCCGATCGGATTGCTCTCGCCAATCTCGAACTCGTTGCGCACGACCGTCATCTCGCCCTTGTTGGTCTTGGTGTTCCACAGGTCGTCCTGGGAGATCGGGGCGTTCACCATGCGGTCGGCTTCCAGCGCCAGCATCGTACGCAGGTTGTCGTCATTCGCCGGGAAGGTGGCGTAATAGTTGGTGCGGTCGTACCAGGTGGTGCCGTTGAAATCGGCGCCGAGGGCCTTGAGTACCTCGACCGGGCTGCTGGTGCCCTTCTTGACGCCGAAGTTGGCGGTCGGCTTGAACAGCAGGTGCTCCAGCAGGTGGGCCATGCCGGTTTCGCCGTAGTTCTCGTGGCGCGAACCGACCATGTAGACCATGTTCGTCGTCAGCGTCGGCTTGGACGCATCCGGGAACAGCAGCACGCGCATGCCATTGGCCAGGCGGTATTCGGTGATGCCCTCGACCGACGTGACCTTGAGCGGCTTGTTTGAAACGGCGGACCTGGCCTGGACAGGCACGGCCGCGGTGGCACCTGCGGCGAAAACCGGCGACAGGATGCCGGCACTGACCATCAACGCAACGAGTACTTTCACGTATTTATCCCGATTTTATTTATTGAGCGAAAAAACGAGGATGAGCATCCTTCGTTTCGCCATCAAGCAAAAAGCTGCGCCCCTCGATACACCGATCGCGCAAACGCCGCTTCCCGCATCCCTCATTGGAATTTGAACAATGAAGTCTCAGTTACTGGAAGTCAATACCAAAAAGCCTTTGGAAACATGTTGGATACAAAATGGACAAGGTCGTGCTGGCTGGATCCCCATGGCGTCAGCGTCAGCGGCGCCGCCTTCCTGCAAACCGGCGATAATACGAGCCATTTGCCCCACCGGCACCACGACTGCACTCTCATGAACGATTTCGACAGCGTTCCGCTGGAATTTTTTCAGGACTACCCGGAGCCGGGCGTCAATTTCATCGACGTCGGCTGCATTTTCGATAGTCCTGAGCATTGGCGCCTCGCCATCGACACCCTGCACGCGAAGACCGAGGCATTGCACTTCGACTTCCTCCTTGCCATGGATGCGCGCGGATTCATGATCGCCGGCGCGCTTGCCTATGAGCGCAAGGTCGGCTTCGCGATGGCGCGCAAGGCTGGCAAATTGCCCGGCAAGGCCATCAGCATCGATTACAGGCGCGAGTACGGAAGCGCGACCATCGAGATCCAGCCGGAGCGGATCAAGGGCCAGCGCGTCCTGATCGTCGACGACGTGCTGGCCACCGGCGGCACCATCGAAGCGGCGGCATCCCTGCTGCGCCAGCTTGGCAAGGAGGTCGTCGGCGCGGCGGCCCTGTTCGATATCGCGTTCTTCAAGGACAAGCGCGTGCTGACGATGCCCGTCGTGAGCTTGCGCGACGTGTGACGCTTCCTTCCGCCCCCTGAGCCGGCGCGACACGGGCCTGGGTGCGCGCTACGAGGGCAAGCGAAACCGGGCCACAACGCGCGGTTGGAGCGTTTGATAAGGCGTCGGCCCCCCCCCATCTTGCCGGTTCAACATCTACACATCGTCCTCACTGCACGCGTAGTGGGAGATCACCCCTGCGATGCGGAGAATGCAGCTCAATCGAGTCCTCTTTTTGATCGGAAATCGCGTTTTGGGGATGGTAAGCGTATCGCAAACTTTCCCAGTAGTACCGAGTATCGCATCAACACGCGCACCTCTGCTCGCTCGCAAACGTCCCTCCTCAATACTTCTTAAGATGTGGCGACTTTGCCCAGCCCCATGAAGGAAACCGATGAGTCTCGCCGTGTTGAGAAGCCGCGCCCTCGCCGGCATGGAAGCCTTGCCCGTCAGCGTCGAGGTGCATCTGGCGAACGGGCTGCCCAGTTTTACGATCGTCGGCCTGCCCGACGCCGAGGTGCGCGAAGCCAAGGACCGTGTACGGGCGGCGCTGCAGAACGTCGGTTTCGAGATTCCGGCAAAACGCATTACGGTCAACCTGGCGCCGGCCGACCTGCCGAAGGAGTCCGGCCGCTTCGACCTGCCGATCGCCCTCGGCATCCTGGCCGCGTCGAACCAGATTCCGGCTGACGAGATCGACCGCTATGAGTTTGCCGGCGAACTGTCCTTGTCGGGACAGCTGCGGCCGGTGCGCGGCGCGCTAGCGATGACGTTTGCAATCGGACGCAGCAGCGCCGGCAGCCGGCGCCGCTTCATCCTGCCCCGGGCGAATGCCGACGAGGCCGCGCTGGTTGCCGACGCCGAGATCCATCCGGCCGACACACTGCTGCAGGTGTGCGCCCACTTCGCCGCCAGCGAAGACGGGCGCGGCTGCCGCGTTATCGCCACGTCCTGCCGCCGGTGCCGCCCAGCTATCCCGACTTTTCCGAAGTGAAGGGGCAACAGCATGCCAAGCGCGCCCTCGAGATTGCCGCGGCGGGCAACCATTCGCTGTTATTGATGGGCCCGCCAGGCGCCGGCAAGAGCATGCTGGCCTCGCGTTTTCCTGGTTTGCTGCCGCCGATGACGGACGAGGAAGCGCTGGAAGCCGCGGCCGTGCAATCGCTCACCGGCAGTTTCTCGGCCGAGCGCTGGCGTGCCCGGCCGTTTCGCAGTCCGCATCACACCAGTTCGGGCGTGGCCCTGGTGGGAGGCGGCAATGTGCCGCGGCCGGGCGAGGTGTCGCTGGCGCATTGCGGCGTGCTGTTTCTCGACGAGCTGCCCGAGTTCGACCGCAAGGTACTCGAGGTGCTGCGCCAGCCGCTCGAGTCCGGCCGGATCACGATTTCGCGCGCGGCGCACCAGGCCGAGTTCCCGGCGCGCTTCCAGCTGATCGCGGCGATGAATCCCTGCCCCTGTGGCTGGCAAGGCCACCCGTCCGGCAAATGCCACTGCACCAACGAGAGCGCGCAACGCTATCGCGACCGTATTTCCGGCCCCCTGCTCGATCGCATCGACATGCAGATCGAAGTCAATGCAATGTCGCCCGATGCGATGGGGGCGCGTCCCGATGGCGAAAGCACGGAACATATTGCGCAACGTGTGGTCGAGGCGCATGCGCTGCAGCTGGCACGCCAGGGCAAGCCGAACCAGCGTCTGGGCACGCACGAGATCGAGCGCCATTGCGCGCTCGATGCGGGTGCGGCGCGGACGCTGCGCTCGGCCATGTCGCTGATGAACTGGTCGGCGCGCGCCTATCACCGCGTGTTGAAGGTGGCACGTACGATTGCCGACCTGGCTGGGGCGACGGCAATCGACGCCAGCCACATGGCCGAGGCCGTGCAGTACCGCCGGGGGCTGAACGAGCGCTGAGGCGGCGCCGTCCGTGGTGGCGCCCGGCCACCCGCCCTGCTACCATCGGGGCATGCAAAAACGACCATTTCTCGCGCTCGCGCTGGCGGGCGCCCTGCTGCTGGGCTGCAACCCTACCTATAACTGGCGCGACTACAGCAGTCCGGAAGCACCTTTCCGGGTCATGTTCCCGGCCAAGCCCTCGACCCACACGCGTAGCGTCAACCTGGACGGCATGCGGGTGGAGATGACGATGACGGCGGCCGAGGTCGAGGGTGTGACCTTTGCGGTCGGTACCGGCATGGCACCGGATACGGCCCGGGCCCAGGCCGCGGTGGCCGCCATGAAGACGGCAATGGTGCGCAATATCGGCGCGACGGTACAACGCGAAGATGCGCGCGCGGCCAGCGGTAGCGGCGAGGAAGCGCGTACCAGCATCGACATCGAGGCCCTCGGCAATGCGCACGGCCAGCCGACGAGGCTGCGCGGCCACTTCGAAGCGCGCGGCAAGCGTTTTTACCAGGTGATCGTGCTCGGCCGCGAGAAGGCGGACGGCGCCGAGCAGGCCGACCAGTTCATCTCCTCGTTCAAGCTGCTCTGATGGCGGACGCACCCGCACTCGTGCTGGCCGGACTGCGGAAGGCCTACGGACGCCCGGCAGTCGATGGCCTGGACCTGACGGTGCGGCGCGGCGAGCTGTATGCCCTGCTGGGACCGAATGGCGCCGGCAAGACCACGACCCTGCGCATGGTGACGGGCCTGGTGGCGCCGGATGCTGGACACGTCGCCGTCTTCGGTATCGACCTCGCGCGCGACCCGGCTGCCGCCAAGCGGCGCATGGCCTATCTGCCGGACGACCCGATGTTGTACGGGAAGCTCAAGCCGACCGAGTACCTCGAATTCGTCGCCGGCCTGTGGGGTGTCGACGCGGAAGTGGCCGAGCCGCGGGCGCGGGCGCTGCTGGCCTGGCTCGACCTGGAAAAGCATGCGCACGAGCTGACCGAGGGTTTTTCGCGCGGCATGAAGCAGAAGCTGGCGCTGGCGGGTGCGCTGATCCACGAACCGGAGCTGCTGATCCTGGACGAACCGCTGACCGGGCTGGATGCCGGCGCCGCGCGCCAGGTGAAGGACCTGCTGCTCTCGCATGTCGAGAAGGGCGGCACGGTCATCCTGACCACCCATATCCTCGAGGTCGCCGAGCGCCTGGCACAGCGCATCGGCATCATCCAGCATGGCCGCCTGATCGCCGAAGGCACGCTCGAGCAGTTGCGCGAACTGGCGCCGGGCGCGACCCTGGAAGACATGTTCCTGCAACTGACGGGCGGCGCATGAAGCTGCGGCCCGGCAGTACCGGATGGCTGCTGCGCCATGAAATGCGGCTGTTCTGGTACGCGACGCTGGGCAGCAGCCACGCCGGTACGCGGCGCACGCGTTGGCGCGTGATCGTGGGTGCGCTGGTATTGTGGACACTGCTGCACCTGGGTGCGCTGGCGCTGCTGCGCACGACCGCTGCCGGGGCAGGCAACCGGCCGGCCACCCTGCTGGCGGCGGTCAGCGTGATCCTGCTGGCGACGGCGCTTTTCATGGTCTCGACTGCGCTGAAAAACAGTGTCGAAACCCTGTTCGACCGCTGCGACATGGACTTGCTGCTGTCTTCGCCGCTCTCCACGCGCAGTGTCTTTGCCGTCAAACTGGCTGGCATGGTACTGGGCGTTGCGGCACTCTACCTGTTTTTCCTGGCGCCTTTCGCCCATGTTGGACTGTTCCTCGGCCAGTTCGACCTGCTGGCCATCTATCCGCTGTTGCTGTCGATGGCGGCGTTGGCCACCTCCGGTGCGATGCTGCTGACCCTGGCGCTGGTGCGCATGTTCGGTGCGCGCCGCACCCGGGTGATCGCCCAGGTGATCGGCGCACTCGCCGGCGCCCTGCTGTTCCTGTTGTCGCAGGCGGGAAGCATGATGTCGCAGGGCGATGGCACCGCGCGCAAGACCACCGCCGAGCGGGCGATGGCCGCCGTCGCCACGCTCGGGGAAGGCCATCCGCTCTGGTTGCCGGCGCGTGCAGCGCTGGGGAACCCGGGCGCGGTGGTCCTGATGGCGGCACTTGCCCCGGCGGCAGCCTGGCTGACGGTACGCATGACACACGGCTTCTTCGCACGCGGCCTGCAGCTTGCCGCGGGCAGCGGACAAGCTGCCAGCCGTACCCGCGCTGCCCGCTACCGCTTCGGCCGGCCCCTGATGGCCATCGTCGTCGTCAAGGAATGGCGTTTGATTGCGCGTGACCCGCATCTGATTTCGCAGGTGCTGCTGCAGCTTCTGTATCTGCTGCCGCTGTGCCTTGTCGTTTTTCGCGAGGGCAGCCTGCAACTGCCGGGTACGGGGGCGGGACTGACGATGCTCTGCGGTTCGCTGAGCGCTGCGCTGGCGTCGATCATCCTGCTGGCCGAGGAGGCGCCCGACCTCTTGCACACCGCGCCGGCCAACGCCGCTGCCGTGCGCTTTGCGAAACTGGCAGCGGCGGTGATGCCGGTGTTGGCGCTGGTCGCCCTCCCCTGCTCTGGCTCACGGTGCGTGCGCCCGCAGCCGGTGCGCTGACCGCGGCCACGGTCAGCGGCGCGGCCGTCAACGCCGCACTCATCAACCTGTGGACGGGACGGCCGATCGCGCGAGGCGAGTTCCAGAAGCGGGGCAAACGCAATGTCGTCACCACCTTGCTTGAATTGTGCAGCCTGCTGGCCTGGGCTGCGCTGGCGATGTTGCTGTTGAACGCGGCAAGCGGTGCCGAGGTGAACCTTGGTGCGGTTGCCGGCACCGGTGCCGCAGCCGGGATCGCGCTCGGGATGGCGCCGCTGGCTTTCCTGCTGCGCCATCGCGTCGGCCGGGGCTCGCGCGACTAAGAGCGTCTAACAAAACCGTCAGAGCAAGGCGCGGCGACGACGACAGTACATTTGTACGGCTAGGAGCCGCAACGCGGCTATGGCGGTTTTGTTAGGCGCTCTAACTGTGTGCGGGCCGTGACCGTCTCGGGTAGTCGTGTTATCGTTTAGTTACGACAAAAACACGACGAGAACGCATTATGTTAATCACTTTTAAATGCAAGGCCTATCCTGACGTGATGATGTATCAGGATCATGCCAAACGGATCCTGGACCTGCTGGGCAAGGAACCGGAGATCGGTGTCATCACTTCGGAAGAAGCTGGCCGTGCGGCCCAGTTGCTGGAAAACGAGATCGAAGAGAGCCGCAAGCACCCGTCGAGCGACGAGGTCGAGCAGGACGTTAAAGCGCATACGGGCGATGATGATGACACGGATCATGAGCAGGCCCAGGTCGTGAGCTTCTCGACCCGCGCTTACCCGATGCTGGAAATGCTGCGATCGGCGCGGGATCACAAGGCTGACATTCTGTGGGGTGTTTGATCAGGTGACGAATGCGCTGTGTCTTGAAGCGGCGTGTTCCGACTGACCATGTCTTGCCTTTGAGACGAGGGAAGCCCTGCCACATTGGCGGGGCTTTTTCTTCGAGCGTGCATTTGCCGAGAATTGAAGCGCGGCAGTTCCGGAGAAGGCGGCTGTCGGCGCAGTCTTGACGTAGCCAATCCCTGCATGGGCGACGCAGCTCGGCCATCGAGACCAATCAGGGATCCAAAAACAGCCGCCCGAACGCGAGAAAACCCCGCAGAGGTGAGGATCCACAGTATGGACATGAACCGGCGGCGTTTTTTCAAGACGAAAAAAAACCCGCTGATCGCAATCAGCGGGTTTTTCTCTTATAACTAGCCTGACGATAACCTACTTTCACACTGGTTGCAGCACTATCATCGGCGCAAAGTCGTTTCACGGTCCTGTTCGGGATGGGAAGGGGTGGGACCGACTTGCTATGGTCATCAGGCATGACTTGTACGAGCATCGTTTCCCTTGTGGGTAACGCTACTCTGAATCTGGAAGAAGTAAGTGGTAGCAGCTGTATCAACAAACAGCGCTGTATTCTTGAATCCATATCCTGCTAAGGTTATAGGGACAAGCCGTACGGGCAATTAGTACTGGTTAGCTTAATGCATTACTGCACTTCCACACCCAGCCTATCAACGTCCTGGTCTCGAACGACCCTTCAAGGAGCTCAAGGCTCCGGGAAATCTCATCTCAAGGCAAGTTTCCCGCTTAGATGCTTTCAGCGGTTATCTCTTCCGAACTTAGCTACCCGGCAATGCCACTGGCGTGACAACCGGTACACCAGAGGTTCGTCCACTCCGGTCCTCTCGTACTAGGAGCAGCCCCCTTCAAATTTCCAACGCCCACGGCAGATAGGGACCAAACTGTCTCACGACGTTTTAAACCCAGCTCACGTACCACTTTAAATGGCGAACAGCCATACCCTTGGGACCGGCTACAGCCCCAGGATGTGATGAGCCGACATCGAGGTGCCAAACTCCCCCGTCGATATGAACTCTTGGGAGGAATCAGCCTGTTATCCCCAGAGTACCTTTTATCCGTTGAGCGATGGCCCTTCCATACAGAACCACCGGATCACTATGTCCTACTTTCGTACCTGCTCGACTTGTCGGTCTCGCAGTTAAGCACGCTTATGCCATTGCACTATTAGCACGATGTCCGACCGTACCTAGCGTACCTTCGAACTCCTCCGTTACACTTTAGGAGGAGACCGCCCCAGTCAAACTGCCTACCATGCACTGTCCCCGATCCGGATAACGGACCAAGGTTAGAACCTCAAACAAACCAGGGTGGTATTTCAAGGATGGCTCCACGAGAACTGGCGTCCCCGCTTCAAAGCCTCCCACCTATCCTACACAGATTGGTTCAAAGTCCAATGCAAAGCTACAGTAAAGGTTCATGGGGTCTTTCCGTCTAGCCGCGGGTAGATTGCATCATCACAAACATTTCAACTTCGCTGAGTCTCGGGAGGAGACAGTGTGGCCATCGTTACGCCATTCGTGCAGGTCGGAACTTACCCGACAAGGAATTTCGCTACCTTAGGACCGTTATAGTTACGGCCGCCGTTTACTGGGACTTCAATCAAGAGCTTGCACCCCATCATTTAATCTTCCAGCACCGGGCAGGCGTCACACCCTATACGTCCACTTTCGTGTTTGCAGAGTGCTGTGTTTTTATTAAACAGTCGCAGCCACCAGTTTATTGCAACCCTTTCGCCCTTCCACAGTAAAGTGGTCAAGCTACCGGGGCGTACCTTTTCCCGAAGTTACGGTACCAATTTGCCGAGTTCCTTCTCCCGAGTTCTCTCAAGCGCCTTAGAATACTCATCTCGCCCACCTGTGTCGGTTTGCGGTACGGTCTCGTATGACTGAAGCTTAGAGGCTTTTCTTGGAACCACTTCCGATTGCTTCGCAGCACAAGGCCGCTCGTCCCACTCCCTTGAATTACGCACCCGGATTTGCCTAAGTGCCTTCTATGAAGCAGAAACTGACTATTCCAACAGTCAGACAACCTTCCGCGATCCGTCCCCCCATCGCATCATACGACGGTGCAGGAATATTAACCTGCTTCCCATCAGCTACGCATCTCTGCCTCGCCTTAGGGGCCGACTCACCCTGCTCCGATGAACGTTGAACAGGAAACCTTGGGCTTACGGCGTGCGGGCTTTTCACCCGCATTATCGCTACTCATGTCAGCATTCGCACTTCTGATACCTCCAGCATCCTTTACAAGACACCTTCGCAGGCTTACAGAACGCTCTCCTACCATATCCAATAAAGGATATCCGCAGCTTCGGTGACTGGCTTAGCCCCGTTACATCTTCCGCGCAGGACGACTCGATCAGTGAGCTATTACGCTTTCTTTAAATGATGGCTGCTTCTAAGCCAACATCCTGACTGTTTTAGCCTTCCCACTTCGTTTTCCACTTAGCCAATCTTTGGGACCTTAGCTGGCGGTCTGGGTTGTTTCCCTCTTGACGCCGGACGTTAGCACCCGACGTCTGTCTCCCAAGCTCGCACTCATCGGTATTCGGAGTTTGCAATGGTTTGGTAAGTCGCAATGACCCCCTAGCCATAACAGTGCTCTACCCCCGATGGTGATACTTGAGGCACTACCTAAATAGTTTTCGGAGAGAACCAGCTATTTCCAAGTTTGTTTAGCCTTTCACCCCTACCCACAGCTCATCCCCTAATTTTTCAACATTAGTGGGTTCGGACCTCCAGGGCGTGTTACCGCACCTTCATCCTGGCCATGGGTAGATCACTTGGTTTCGGGTCTACACCCAGCGACTGTCGCCCTGTTCGGACTCGATTTCTCTACGGCTCCCCTATTCGGTTAACCTCGCCACTGAATGTAAGTCGCTGACCCATTATACAAAAGGTACGCCGTCACGGAACAAGTCCGCTCCGACTGTTTGTATGCACACGGTTTCAGGATCTATTTCACTCCCCTCCCGGGGTTCTTTTCGCCTTTCCCTCACGGTACTGGTTCACTATCGGTCGATTACGAGTATTTAGCCTTGGAGGATGGTCCCCCCATGTTCAGACAGGATTTCTCGTGTCCCGCCCTACTTGTCGTACGCTTAGTACCACCGTCTGAATTTCGTGTAAGGGGCTATCACCCTCTATGGCCGGAGTTTCCAATCCGTTCCACTATCCAGTCGACTATCACGTACAGGCTCTTCCCATTTCGCTCGCCACTACTTTGGGAATCTCGGTTGATTTCTTTTCCTGCAGCTACTTAGATGTTTCAGTTCGCCGCGTTCGCTTTGCATGCCTATGTATTCAGCATGCAATGACCTAAAAGGCCGGGTTTCCCCATTCGGAAATCTGCGGATCAAAGTGTGTTTGCTCACTCCCCGCAGCTTATCGCAAGCTACTACGTCCTTCATCGCCTGTAATCGCCAAGGCATCCACCATGTGCACTTATTCGCTTGTCCCTATAACGTTAGCCCCTGGTTCGCACCAGGGAGCGTCATAGTTCAAGGAGTACAGCTTGTTGCATGTTTGTTGATACTTTTACTACTACCCTAAGTGTGCTCACTCATCATTGCTGATGCGTTTGCACGCTTAAAAAAACTTTACTTCTTCCAGATTGTTAAAGAACAATAACTACACTTAGCTCAAGCTTTCCGCTTCAGCTAAATACAGTTCTTATTGACAGTCGATAAGTGTGAACGCTTGATGATGGAGCGTTAGCTCCCGGTGCTACTCTAGAAAGGAGGTGATCCAGCCGCACCTTCCGATACGGCTACCTTGTTACGACTTCACCCCAGTCACGAATCCTACCGTGGTAAGCGCCCCCCTTGCGGTTAAGCTACCTACTTCTGGTAAAACCCGCTCCCATGGTGTGACGGGCGGTGTGTACAAGACCCGGGAACGTATTCACCGCGGCATGCTGATCCGCGATTACTAGCGATTCCAACTTCACGCAGTCGAGTTGCAGACTGCGATCCGGACTACGATACACTTTCTGGGATTAGCTCCCCCTCGCGGGTTGGCGGCCCTCTGTATGTACCATTGTATGACGTGTGAAGCCCTACCCATAAGGGCCATGAGGACTTGACGTCATCCCCACCTTCCTCCGGTTTGTCACCGGCAGTCTCATTAGAGTGCTCTTGCGTAGCAACTAATGACAAGGGTTGCGCTCGTTGCGGGACTTAACCCAACATCTCACGACACGAGCTGACGACAGCCATGCAGCACCTGTGTTCAGGTTCCCTTTCGGGCACTCCCTGATCTCTCAAGGATTCCTGACATGTCAAGGGTAGGTAAGGTTTTTCGCGTTGCATCGAATTAATCCACATCATCCACCGCTTGTGCGGGTCCCCGTCAATTCCTTTGAGTTTTAATCTTGCGACCGTACTCCCCAGGCGGTCTACTTCACGCGTTAGCTGCGTTACCAAGTTAATTAAAACCCGACAACTAGTAGACATCGTTTAGGGCGTGGACTACCAGGGTATCTAATCCTGTTTGCTCCCCACGCTTTCGTGCATGAGCGTCAATCTTGACCCAGGGGGCTGCCTTCGCCATCGGTGTTCCTCCACATCTCTACGCATTTCACTGCTACACGTGGAATTCTACCCCCCTCTGCCAGATTCAAGCCTTGCAGTCTCCATCGCAATTCCCAGGTTGAGCCCGGGGCTTTCACGACAGACTTACAAAACCGCCTGCGCACGCTTTACGCCCAGTAATTCCGATTAACGCTTGCACCCTACGTATTACCGCGGCTGCTGGCACGTAGTTAGCCGGTGCTTATTCTTCAGGTACCGTCATTAGCAGAGGATATTAGCCTCTACCGTTTCTTCCCTGACAAAAGAGCTTTACAACCCGAAGGCCTTCTTCACTCACGCGGCATTGCTGGATCAGGCTTGCGCCCATTGTCCAAAATTCCCCACTGCTGCCTCCCGTAGGAGTCTGGACCGTGTCTCAGTTCCAGTGTGGCTGGTCGTCCTCTCAGACCAGCTACTGATCGTCGCCTTGGTAGGCCTTTACCCTACCAACTAGCTAATCAGATATCGGCCGCTCCAGGAGCACAAGGCCTTGCGGTCCCCTGCTTTCATCCTTAGATCGTATGCGGTATTAGCGTAACTTTCGCTACGTTATCCCCCACTCTTGGGTACGTTCCGATATATTACTCACCCGTTCGCCACTCGCCACCAGGCCGAAGCCCGTGCTGCCGTTCGACTTGCATGTGTAAAGCATGCCGCCAGCGTTCAATCTGAGCCAGGATCAAACTCTTCAGTTCAATCTCTGTTTGTTGACACTTTCGTGTCATCCGCTATTGCTAGCGGAGTCGCTCACTCAAGATACTGACCGTTATCTCATTGCTGAGACAACGCTTAATACTTTTGTGAACATTTGATAATTTAAGTAATCAGCTGAACTAGTCAGCTGGCACCTTCATCAAACGCCCACACTTATCGACTGTTAATTGTTAAAGAACTTTGGCTCCCGCCGAGGGCGGTACTGCCTTGCTGCTTTGTCGCGAATCGTTTTGTTCGTCAGCAGCAGAGAAGTGAGATTATGCAGTGTTTCGTTTGCGTCGTCAACTTCTTTTTTTCCTCTTCTTCGCCTGTTGCATACTTAACTACTTGATTTCGTTAACGTTTTGCACTGAGCGCCGAAGCGGAGGCGAATCATAACAAAGCCGCAGGCAGCTTGCAAGCCCCTCGCCTGTGCTATCTTTGCGCGGCCCGTTCACTATATAAAACGACAACAATGTTTATTCCCGCTGTGTTTCCTATCGAGAATCCCAAACTGTCCAAGTCGCTTGCCCTTGCCGTCGACAATAAGACCAAACCGCTCGGAAGCCTGGGGCGCCTGGAAGCACTGGCAATACAGGTTGGCCTGATCCAGGAATCGGCCCAGCCGCATATCGATACCCCTGCCATGCTCGTGTTCGCCGGCGACCACGGCATTGTTGCCGAGGGTGTTTCCGCCTATCCGCAGGAAGTAACCTGGCAGATGGTCGAGAACTTCCTCGCCGGCGGTGCGGCCATCAATGTGTTCGCACGCCAGAACGGCTGGACCATCCAGGTCATCGATGCAGGCGTAAACCACGTATTCGGCCAACGCGCCGGACTACTCAACCGCAAGGTGGCGGCCGGTACCCGCAATTTCGCCAGGGAAGCGGCCATGTCGCCTGACGAGTGTGCGCAGGCGATGGAAGGCGGCATGGCACTCGTGCGCGACTTGCCGGGGAACGTGGTGGGTTTTGGCGAGATGGGCATCGGGAACACCAGCTCCGCCGCGGCGCTGATGCACAAGCTGAGCGGCATCCCGCTCGCCAGCTGCGTCGGTGCGGGCACCGGCCTGGCGCCAAGTGGCGTCCTGCATAAACAGAAGGTGCTGCAAGCGGCTATCGAGTTGCATCGCGACGTCTCCGCACCGCTCGACGTGCTGGCCACCTTCGGCGGCTTCGAAATCGCGACGATGGCCGGCGCCATGCTGCAGGCGGCGCACCTGCGCAAGGTGCTGCTGATCGACGGCTTCATCGTCACGAGTGCCCTGCTCGTTGCGGCGCGCCTGCAGCCCGCCATCCTCGACTACTGCGTGTTTGCGCACTGTTCCAGCGAACATGGACACCGCTTGATGCTGGAGCACCTGGGCGCCCAGCCCTTGCTGCAACTGGGCTTGCGCCTGGGCGAAGGCACCGGCAGCGCCCTCGCCTTGCCCCTGCTGCACGCGGCTGTGAACTTCCTGAACGAGATGGCGACCTTTGCATCGGCCGAAGTCAGTACCCAGGCCGGCACCGGCGCGGCATAAGCCATGCAGCAGCTGCGCCTGTTCTTCATCGCCCTGCAGTTCTTCACGCGGCTGCCGATCCCGCGCTGGGTCGGCTTCCAGCCCGAGTGGCTGCACCATGCGTCGCGCTACTTCCCCCTGGTCGGCTGGGTAGTGGGCGCTATCGCGGCTGCCGTGTACGCGCTCGCCGCGCTCGTGTGCTGCCCGCGCCAGTAGCGGCGGTGCTATCGACCGCGGCGTCGATCTACCTCACCGGCGCCTTCCACGAAGATGGCTTCGCCGATACCTGCGACGGTTTCGGTGGCGGCCTGACGCGCGAGCGCGTGCTCGAGATCATGAAGGATTCGCGGGTCGGCGCCTACGGTGCGATCGGCATCGCCTGCATGCTCGGGCTGAAATGCACGGCGCTGGCGATGCTGCCGCCCGCCGGCGCCATCGCCGCGCTGCTGCTGGCGCACCCGATCTCGCGCCTGGCCGCAACGAGCCTGATCTGGCGCATGACCTACGCCCGCGGCGAAGGCAAGTCCAAGCCGCTCGCGCGCAGGAAATAAGCGGCGGCGAATTCGGCATCGCCTCGGCGACCGCGCTGCTTCCCGCCGCCGCGATGGTGGCGTACGGCGTGTTCACGCCCTGGGCGATCGGCGGCGCCCTCGTCGCCGCAGCCTGCGCCGCCTTCTGGCTGGCACGTATCTTCCAGGCGCGCATTGGAGGCTATACGGGTGACTGCCTCGGGGCCGTACAGCAGCTGGCCGAGGTGGCCGTGTACCTGGCGGTGCTCGCGAGCTTCAAGCACGGCGCACTGGCTTAGTATGCGGCTGTTCCTGGTACGCCATCCACGGCCGGATATGCTCCCCGGCCTGTGCTACGGCAGCAGCGATGTGGAGGCAGACGAAGCGCAGGCCATGCAGGTTCACGCTGCACTGCGCGCCCAAGGCCTGCCCGGCAGCATGCCTGTATATGCCAGCCCGCTGCGCCGCTGCGCCGAGCTGGCGCGCCGACTGGGCCCGGCGCCCGTGTTCGATGCACGCCTGTCCGAGATGGACTTCGGCAGCTGGGAGATGCGCAGCTGGGACGCAATTCCTCGCGCCGAAGTCGACGCCTGGGCCGCCGACCTGCTGCGCTACCGTCCCGGCGGCGGCGAAAGCGTGCTGCAGGTGGCAGAGCGGGTGGCGGCATTCCGGCGCGACCTGCGTGCGCGCGGCCACGCGCAAGCGCTGGTGCTCTGCCACGCCGGCACCATTCGCCTGTTGTCCGCCCTGCAGGGCGGCCAGTCACTCGAGATGGCCGCGCTGCAGGCGGCGAGTACCCCACACCAGGTCGGTTATGGCGAAGTCATCTTGCTGAAAGACTGACAACGCCGGGACGACACCGTATAATCGTCCTGTTTTGGTGCTCGCGCCTGTGTCCACAGGTGCAGTTAAACGGGAAACACGAAGCCTGCTTTGCAAGCCAACGTGTGCTGCCCCCGCAACGGTAAGCAAGTGCCGCGTTCACGCGGCAAACCGTCTACCCAGACCACTGTGCGTTTGCATGGGAAGGTCGGACGGCCCCACTTGCCAGCCCGGATACCGGCCAAAAGGTGGAGGCGCGCGTGCGCGCTTCTGTTCAATCTGGCCTACGGGGACGTGGGCTGGTTGTCCAACCCATACTTCGTCATGCACTTTCACCGTACCCGGCAAGCGGCCGCCTCGTCGCTTGTCTTCGCCATGCTTGCGCCTTTCGCGCAGGCCTCCGCCCACCCTTCCGCCGATGCCGTAACGGACGCCGTAACGGACGCCGTATCGGACGCCACCATCGATACCGTCGTCGTCACCGCGACACGCACGCCGCAACGCGCGGCCGACGTCATCGCCCAGACGACCGTCATCGAGGCTGAGGAAATCGCGCGCCTTGGGGCTGGCTCGGTCGCCGATGTGCTGCAGCGCCAGCCCGGCATCGAAATCACCCGCAACGGCAGTGCCGGCGCCAGCACCAGCGTCTACCTGCGCGGGGCCAACAGCAACCAGGTCGTCGTCCTGCTCGACGGCGTGCGCATCGGCTCGTCCACCAGCGGCGTCGCCAGCTGGAATGCGATTCCGCTGGAAGCGATCGAGCGCATCGAAGTCGTCTACGGGCCGCTGAGCACCTGTACGGTGCCGATGCGATCGGCGGCGTCATCCAGATCTTCACGCGCAAGGGTGAAGCCGGCCTGGCGGCCACCGCCGCGCTCGGCGCCGGCAGCGATGCCACACGCCAGGCCAGCGCCAGCATTGCCGGCGCCAGTGGTGGCGAGCATGCCGTCAGCTACGCGCTCGGGGCCGGTCACGAAGAATCCGAAGGCTTCTCCGCCACCAAACCGGGTGCCTTTGGCTACAACCCGGACGACGACGGCTACCGCCGCAGCAGCGTGCATGGCCGCGTAGGGGTCCTGCTCGCGCCTGGCCACGAAGCCGGCGTCCAGTTCCTGCACAGCCGCCTGCGCGCCCAGTACGACAGCGGTGCCGGCAGCTTCGACACGAACAATCGCCAGGACCTGAACAGCGCCTCGCTCCACATGAGCAACCGCTTCCTGCCGAACTGGCAGAGCACCGTGCAGCTGGCGCGCTCCGAGGACAAGCTGGGCAGCTTTGCCAACGCGACGGCCAGCGGCACCAGCCAGATCGACACCCGCCAGGACGAACTGACCTGGCAAAACACGATCACGCTCGGCACCGACCGCCTGCAGCTGCTGGCCGCCCATCGCAAGGAAGCGGTGGAAGCGAGCGCCACCCGCGCCTTGGGGCGCGAACGCATCACGAATTCCTATGCCGCGGCCTATGCGCTGCGCCGCGCGCGCCACCTGTTCGATGTCAGCGCGCGCCAGGACCGCTCGGACTACGGTGCCAGGAACACGGGTGCCGCCGGTTACGGCTACGACTTCGGCGGTGGATTGCGCGCCAGCGCCAGCGTCGGTACCAGTTTCCGCGCCCCGACCTTCAATGAGCTGTACTACCCGGGCTATGGGGTCGAATCGAACCAGCCGGAACGCGGCCGCAACGCCGAACTGGGCCTGCGCTACGACAGCTCCCTTGTCCAGTTGGACGCCACCTGGTTCCGTAACCGCCTGACCGACATGATCGTGACCGCTACGCCCTGCCCTGACCAGAGGGACGGCCGCACCGGGAGCTGCGCCTACAACGTGGCGTCGGCCACGCTCGAAGGCGTCACGCTGGCGGGCGGCACCCGCATCGGCGCGCTGAACCTGCGTGCTAGTCTCGACTGGCAGGATCCGCAGGATGAGGGCACCGGCAAGCGCCTGGCGCGCCGCGCCGGCAAGCATGCCAACTTCAGCGCCGCGTATCGCGCCGGCAGCCTGGACCTTGGTGCCGAATGGGTGCTGTCCGGCGAGCGCTTCGACGACGCGGCCAACCTGCGCCGTCTCGGCGGCTATGGCCTGCTCAACCTGTACGCGACCTGGCGCATCAATGCCGACTTCTCGCTGCTGGCACGCGTCAACAACGCCGCCGACAAGTCATACGAGCTGGCGCGCAACTATGGCAGCGGTGGCCGCAGCTGGTTCGCCGGCCTGCGCTACGGTATCCGTTAAGGTTGGCGCCTGTGAGCACGCCCCTCAGCCTGCCGCCGCAACGACGCGCCTTTCTAGTCACCGGTTCGCTGCTGCTGGTCGCCCTTGCCGCCCTGCTGTATGCGGGCATGACCGGTTCCATCGCGGTGGCGGTGGCCGAGGTACCGGCGGCGCTGGGCCAGCTGTTCGAGGGCCGGCCGCAGTCGCTGGCCGCCTCGCTGCTCGAGCTGCGTGCCGGGCGCGCACTGGTTGCCTTTGCCACCGGCAGTGCGCTGGCCCTGGCCGGGGTGCTGATGCAGGCCTTGCTGCGCAATCCCCTGGCCGACCCCCACATCCTCGGCATCTCGGCGGGCGCCTCCGTGGGCGCGCTGGCCGCGATGCTGTTGATGTGCGCGATGGCGACGGTGGAGATGGCGGCGGTCGGCGGCGCCATCGCCGTGTCGATGCTGCTGTATGCGCTGGCGCGGCACGACCTGCGCGGCGGCGCCGGCGCGGCTGGCGGCACGTCGACGCTGCTGCTCACGGGCGTCATCATTTCCTCGCTGTGCGTGGCCCTGATCACGCTGATGCTGTCGATTGCGCCCGAAAGCCGGCTGCGCAGCATGGTGTTCTGGATGATCGGCGACGTCGCCGGCGCACCAGTGCGCGCGCTGCCTGGATCGTGCTGGCGGGCGCGCTGCTGTTCGCCCTGCGCAATGCGCGCGGCATGAACGTGATGGCCCTGCATGCGGAAAGCGCGGTGACGCTGGGCGTGCAGGTCGGCAGCCTGCGGCGCTCGCTCTTTCTCGTTTCCGGGATCCTGACCGCCAGCGCCGTCACCAGCGCCGGATCGATCGGCTTCGTCGGCCTGATCGTGCCGCACGCCTGCCGCTTCGCCTTCGGTCCCGATCACCGGGTGCTGGTTCCCGCTGCCGCGCTTGCCGGCGGCAGTTTCCTGGTCCTGTGCGACACGCTCGCACGCACCGTCGTCGCGCCCCAGCAGCTGCCGGTCGGCGCCGTCACCGCCATCATCGGCGCCCCCATCTTTCTCTACCAATTGCATCGCCTGCGCCGCGGCTAGCGCCGGCACAGACACCCAACGGAGCCCCAGCATGAACGACATGACACCCGAACAGACGGCCGCCCTGAACGAACGCCACCGCGTGCGCATGGAGCGCAAGAAGGCCATCATCGACGCGCGCATCGCCGCGGCCGACAAGGAGATCGGCCTCATCATCGTCAACACCGGCAACGGCAAGGGCAAGAGCTCGAGCGCCTTCGGGATGGTGGCGCGCGCGCTCGGCCATGGCATGCGCGTGGGGGTGGTCCAGTTCATCAAGGGCGCGATGTCGACCGGCGAGGAACTGTTCCTGCGCCGCTTCCCCGAGGAGGTGAGCTTCCACGCCATGGGCGAAGGCTATACCTGGGAAACCCAGAACCGCGAACGCGACATGGCCAAGGCTGCAGAGGCCTGGGCGCAGGCGAAACGCTTCCTTGCCGACCCCGCGGTCAAGCTGGTCGTGCTCGACGAATTGAACATCGCCCTGAAGTACCGCTACCTCGACCTCGATACCGTCATCGGCGACCTGCTCGAGCGCCCGCCGCTGCAGCACGTCGTCATCACCGGCCGCGGCGCGCCGCCGGAACTGGTGGCGGTGGCCGATACCGTCACCGAGATGAACGTGGTGAAGCACGCTTTCGCGGCCGGCATCGTCGCCCAGGCGGGTACCGAATGGTAAGCGGCGCGCATGGTGCTGGTGGCGGCCATGGCCTCAGGCCAGGGCAAGACCACGGTCACGGCCGCCCTGGCACGCAGCCGGTACGGTCCGGCCAGCGCGTGCGCGTGTTCAAGTGCGGCCCGGATTTCATCGACCCGATGCTGCTCGAACGTGCCTGCGGCGCGCCAGTCCACACGCTCGACCTGTGGATGGTCGGCCTGGAGGAATGCCGGCGCCGCCTGGCCGAGGCCGCGCGCGAGGCCGACGCCGTGCTGGTGGAGGGTGTGATGGGCCTGTACGACGGCAACCCGTCGGCGGCGGACCTGGCGCGCGCATTCGACATGCCGGTGCTGGCCGTCATCGACGCTTCGGCGATGGCGCAAACGGCGGGCGCGGTGGCGCGCGGCCTGCGCGACTATGGCCCGGTGCAGCTGACCGGCGTGATCGCGAACCGCATCGCCAGTAGCGGGCACGCGCAGATGGTCGCGCAATCGCTGCGCGACATTGCGCTGCTCGGCGCGCTGGGGCGCCAGCCGACGCCGCTGCCCGAACGCCATCTCGGCCTGGTGCTGCCGAACGAACTACCGCAGCTCGACGCCCTGCTCGACGAGCTGGCCGATGCGCTGCAACTGGACGCGCTGGCGTGGGAGGCGCTACCGCGGCTGCTGCCGCAGGCCGATGCACCCGAGCCGATCGCGCCCCTGCTGGCGGGCCGCACCATCGCCATCGCGCGCGACGCGGCTTTCGCCTTCCTGTATCCGGCCAACCTCGATACCTTGCGCGCGCTCGGTGCCGAACTGGTCTTCTTCTCGCCGCTGGCGGACGATGCGGTTCCCGCGGCAGCCGATGCCGTCTACCTGCCCGGCGGATATCCGGAACTGCATGCGGCCACGCTGTCGAACGCAATGCGCTGGCGTGCCTCGATCCGTGCGGCACTGGATGCCGGCATGCCGATCCTGGCCGAATGCGGCGGCATGATGGCCCTGGCCGACGAGCTGGTCGACGCCGACGGCGCGCGCTGGCCGATGGCAGGCCTGCTGGCTGGCAGCGTCCAGATGCAACAGCGCCTGGCTGGCCTGGGTGCCCAGGCGCTGGCGACCGAGGCCGGCGAGCTGCGCGGCCATACTTTTCACTATTCGCGCATGGAGACGGCGCTGGCGCCAAGCGGGCACACGCGGCGCAATCCGTCCGGCACCGAGGGCGAAGCCGTGTACCGGGTCGGCTCGCTCACCGCCTCCTATTTCCACGGCTACTTCGCCTCGAACCCGCAGGCCGTGGCCAGCCTGTTCACGCGGGCCACGGCATGAGCTGCACCTGATCCTGGGCGGCGCCCGTTCCGGCAAGAGCGCGCTGGCCGAACGCATCGCGCACGAGGCCGGGCGGCCGGTGAGCTATATCGCTACCGCACAAGCAGGTGACGGCGAGATGCGGGCCCGCGTCGCCCTGCACCGCGCGCGGCGCCCGGGCCACTGGCGCACGGTCGAAGAAACGCTGGGACTGGCCGGCGCGCTGCGTACGGCCTGCGCGGACGATGGCCTGGTGATTGTCGACTGCCTGACGCTATGGCTGACCAACCTGATGCTGGCTGGCGGCGAGGCGGTGCCGGAGGTCGGCGCTTTGCTGCCGCCGCGTTTCGATACCGAGCGTACCGCCTTGCTCGACGCCCTCGACGCGGGCCTGCCCGGCGAGCTGCTGCTGGTATCGAACGAGGTCGGCATGGGGATCGTGCCGATGGGGCGCTCGCGCGCCGCTTCGCCGACGAAGCCGGCTGGCTGAACCAGGCGGTGGCCGCGCGGGCGGACCGGGTCATCCCTGGTGGCTGCCGGGTTGCCACTGGTGCTCAAGGGCGCGCCATGCTGAGCGGACTGTCCCTCGCGAACCTCGCCTGGCTGCTGATGCTGGGCGTGCTCCTCGACCTGCTGCTGGGGGAAGCGCGGCGCTGGCATCCGCTGGTCGGCTTCGGCAAGGTCGCGGGTCTGCTCGAGGACAGGTTAAATCGCGGCGCGTTGCGCATCGGACGCGGCGCCCGGGCTGGTCGCTGGCCGTGCTGCCGGCGACCGCGCTGGCAGGGGCCATCCTGTCCTGGCTGCCATCGGATATCAGCCTGCTCGGGCATGCGCTGCTGCTGTACTTTTGCCTGGGCCTGCGCAGCCTGCGCGAGCATACCTTGCCGATCCACGCGGCGCTGTGCGGCGGCGACTTGCCAAAAGCACGCATGCTGACCGGGCGTATCGTCAGCCGCGATACGGCGCACGAAGACGCCTCCAACCTGGCGCGCGCCGGGGCCGAGTCGCTGCTTGAAAACGGCAACGACGCCGTCTTCGGCACCCTGTTCTGGTTCCTGCTGGCCGGCGGGCCCGGTGCACTGCTATTCCGCCTGGCGAATACGCTCGACGCCATGTGGGGCTACCGCAATGAACGCTACAACCTGTTCGGCAGGATGGCTGCACGCGTGGACGATGCACTCAACTTCGTGCCGGCACGCCTGACCGCCCTCACCTATCTGCTGCTGGCGCCCGCCGGCGGCCAGCTGCGCGCCTGGCATTGCTGGCGCACCCGGGCGCCCGCATGGAGCAGTCCGAACGCCGGGCCGGTAATGGCCAGCGGCGCGGGAGCCCTCGGCATCGCGCTCGGCGGCGCCGCCCGGTATGGCGGCGTATTGGAAGATCGCCCGCCGCTGGGAATCGGTCCCGCGGCGGCACCTGCAGATATCCTGCGCGCCTGGCAGCTGGTGCTGCGCGGCGTCGTCCTGTGGCTGGCCGCATTTGCCTGCCTGGCCCTGCTGGCCGGGGGATGCATGCTTGAACACGGCGGCAACCTGCGCGAGGCGATGCGGCTTCACCCACGCAGCGACTGGATCGACCTCTCCACCGGTATCAATCCCCGGGGATATCCGGTGGCCCCGCCTTCACCATCTGCCTGGCACCGTTTGCCGGAAGCCGATCCTGCGCTGGTGCGGGCGGCCTGCCGCTATTACGGCGCTGTCGACATGCTGCCGGTCGCGGGCACGCAGGCGGCCATTCAGGCGCTGCCGCGCCTGCGCGTGCATTCGCGCGTAACGGTGTCGGCGCCCTCGTATGCCGAGCATGCGCATCACTGGTCCCGGCACGGACACACGCTGCGCCAGGTGAATTACGCGCACCTTGGCGAAGCCGTCGACAGCAGCGACGTACTTGTCGTCTGCAATCCCAACAACCCGACCGGCGAGACGGTCGCGCCGGAGCAGCTGCGCGAATGGGCGGCTCGGCTGCAGCGGCGCGGCGGCTGGCTTGTCGTCGACGAGGCCTTTGGCGACACGCAGCCGGAAGGGAGCGTCGCCGCACTGGCTTACCAGCCGGGGTTGATCGTGCTGCGCTCGATCGGCAAATTCTTCGGCCTGGCCGGGCTGCGCCTCGGTTTCGTGGCGGCCGAGCGCGCGCTGTTGGGCGAGCTGGCCGACCTGCTCGGTCCCCGGGCCGTCAGCGGACCGGCCCAGTCGATTGCCCTGCAGGCGCTGGATGACGAGGCATGGCAGGCGACCATGCGTGCACGACTGGCGACAGCGGGCGGATTGATGCGCGAGCTGCTGCGGTCGCACGGAATCGAAGCAGCGGGCACGGACCTTTTTTACTACTGGCCGGAAGCACGGCCGGAAGCCTTCCACGCGCACCTGGCGGAGCGCGGCATCTGGTGCCGCCTGTTCCGGGACGCCGCGCGCGGTATCCGGCTCGGTCTGCCGGCGAACGAAGACGAATGGCTGCGCCTGGCGCGCGCCCTGGATGAATGGAGCTACCCATGAAGCGATGTATTTTGCTGGCCAGCCTGGCGATCAGCACTGCCGCAGCGGCGGTAACGGTGCGCGACGACGCGGGCAATGCCGTTACCCTCAACAAGCCGGCGCTGCGCGTGATCTCGATGGCGCCCCACGTGACCGAACTGCTGTTCGCGGCCGGCGGCGGCGAGCGCATCGTTGGCGCCGTCGACTACAGCGATTACCCGGAAGCGGCCAAGCGCATCCCGCGCATCGGCTCGAACCGCGAGGTCGACATCGAGCGGGTCATGGCCCTGAAACCCGACCTGATCGTGGCCTGGATGCACGGCAGCTCGGAGCGCCAGATCGACATGGTGCGTCAGCTCGGCATCCCTGTGTACCACAGCGACCCGCAGTCGCTCGAGGGCATACCTGAAGCGGTGGCGCGCCTTGGCCAGCTGATGGGGACCGAGGACAAGGCGCGTCCGGCGGCGGCCGCGCTGCGTCAGCAACTGGCGGCGCTACGGGCCCGATATGCAGGCCGTCCCACTGTGCGCGCCTTCTATCAGGTGTGGGACAAGCCACTCTATACGCTCAACGGCAGGCATATCGTCACCGACGCGCTGCGCCTGTGCGGCGGCGCGAACATCTTCGACAAGCTGCCCATCACCGCACCGGTTGTCACGGTCGAAAGCGTGCTGCAGGCCGATCCGGAAGCCATTTTCGGTACCGCCGAAAAGGACTACGGCGGCGTGAACCTGTGGCGCCAGTACCCGACCATGACGGCGGTGCGCAATGCGAACCTGTTCACCGTCGACGGCAACCTGCTCAACCGCGCGGGACCGCGCATGATAGCCGGCGCCGCCGCCATGTGCGAAAAGCTGGACCTGGCACGGCAGCACCGCAAATGAGGCGCCTCCCTGTGCAGACCCTGATGGTGCAGGGTACGACGTCGGACGCCGGCAAGAGCACGGTCGTCGCGGCCCTGTGCCGGGCACTGTACCGCGAAGGCGTGCGCGTGGTGCCATTCAAGCCGCAGAACATGGCGCTCAACAGCGCGGTGACGGAGGATGGCGGCGAGATCGGCCGCGCCCAGGCGCTGCAGGCGATTGCTGCCGGGCTGGCACCGCATACCGACATGAATCCGGTACTTCTGAAACCCTCGAGCGATACCGGCGCCCAGGTCATCATCCACGGCCGTGCGCGGGCGCAGATGGATGCACGCGACTACCACCAGTACAAAACCGTGGCCATGGCGGCGGTGCTGGAATCGCATGCGCGCCTGTGTGCGCAGTATGAATGCGTGATCGTCGAAGGGGCCGGCAGTCCGGCCGAGATCAACTTGCGCGAGCGCGACATCGCCAACATGGGCTTTGCCGAAGCGGTGGATTGCCCGGTGATCCTGGTGGCGGACATCGACCGCGGCGGCGTGTTTGCCCACCTCGTCGGGACGCTGTCCTGTCTGTCGGAGAGCGAACGCGCCCGCATCGTGGGTTTTGTCATCAACCGTTTTCGCGGCGATATCGCCCTCCTCGAGCCTGGGCTGGACTGGCTGGAACGGCAGACCGGCAAGCCGGTGCTGGCGGTACTGCCCTACCTGCATGGGTTGTACCTGGACGCCGAAGACGCTGTGCAGCCGATGCAGGCCGGGCGCGGCGCCTTCAGGGTGATCCTGCCGAGCCTGCCCCGCATGAGCAACCATACCGATTTCGATGCGCTGCGCGTGCATCCCGACGTCGACCTGCGCTTCGTACGCGAGGGCGAAGCGATCCCGCCCGCTGACCTCATCATCCTCCCCGGTAGCAAGAACACGCGGGGCGACCTCGCCTGGCTGCGGGCGCAAGGATGGCACGGGGCGATCGCGCGGCACCTGCGCTATGGGGGAAAGCTGATCGGCATTTGCGGTGGCTTCCAGATGCTCGGCACGCAGATTCGCGATCCGCATGGAGTGGAAGGTGCTGGCGGGAGCTCTCCAGGGCTTGGACTGCTGGAACTTGAAACCGTCATGGAAAGCGACAAGCGTTTACAGCAGGTCAGCGGTGTCTGTGCCTTTGAAGAAACGGCGCGCGTCGAGGGCTATGAAATCCACATGGGTGTGTCGAGCGGGAATGCCCTCGCCAGGCCTGCTTTCCTCATCGCCGGTCGCGCCGAGGGTGCGTTATCGGCGGACGGCCAGATCCTCGGCAGCTACCTGCATGGTTTGTTCGACCATCCTGATGCGGGCGCTGCACTGCTACGCTGGGCTGGCGCACGCACGCATGAACGCGTCGACCCGCGCCGATTGCGCGAGGCGAGCCTGGACCGCCTTGCCGATACGGTGGAGCCGCTGATGAAACGCTTGCGAGAAATACTCAGAAAATAGCACTAGACTATCGACTTCTTCGCGTTAATTTATTTTATCTTCTATGTGAGAATGGCTATCATTTGCTCCTGTTTGTCAGGAATGGAGCAGCACAATGATGACCGCGGCAAAACGACTCAGCCAGGTGGCGGCGCACATGGGTATCGGCTATGCGCTCGCGTACGCCATGACGGGTTCGCCGATCGTCGGTGGCCTGGCGATGCTGATCGAGCCAGCCGTCAACGTCATGCTGCTGCCCTGGCATGAAGCGGCATGGGCGAAATGGCGTCGCCTGGCCGGCGCCGCGGGCGCACAGGTTGCCGCGGTAGCAGCCGAAAAGCTCAGCCAGACGGCATTTCACGCAGCGATTGCCTTTGGGGTGATGTTCATTGCCACCGGTTCGTTTGCGATGGGTGGCATTGCCGCGGTAGTCGAGCCAATATGTAATGTGCTCATCCTTCCACTGCACGACCGCCTCTGGCTTCATTTCGAACGTGCGATCCTGGACAATGGCCGCTTGCAGGGAGGCTGACGCACCTGTCATTGCAAATACGGCCGCCCCAAACGCAAGAGACCCCGCGGAGGTGAGGGTCCGCAGTATGGACCTGACCCGGCGGGGTTTTCAAGACGAAAAAAAACCCGCTGATCGCAATCAGCGGGTTTTTCTCTTATAACTAGCCTGACGATAACCTACTTTCACACTGGTTGCAGCACTATCATCGGCGCAAAGTCGTTTCACGGTCCTGTTCGGGATGGGAAGGGGTGGGACCGACTTGCTATGGTCATCAGGCATGACTTGTACGAGCATCGTTTCCGCAATCGGTAACGCTGCTCTGAATCTGGAAGAAGTAAGTGGTAGCAGCTGTATCAACAAACAGCGCTGTATTCTTGAATCTACATCCTGCTAAGGTTATAGGGACAAGCCGTACGGGCAATTAGTACTGGTTAGCTTAATGCATTACTGCACTTCCACACCCAGCCTATCAACGTCCTGGTCTCGAACGACCCTTCAAGGAGCTCAAGGCTCCGGGAAATCTCATCTCAAGGCAAGTTTCCCGCTTAGATGCTTTCAGCGGTTATCTCTTCCGAACTTAGCTACCCGGCAATGCCACTGGCGTGACAACCGGTACACCAGAGGTTCGTCCACTCCGGTCCTCTCGTACTAGGAGCAGCCCCCTTCAAATTTCCAACGCCCACGGCAGATAGGGACCAAACTGTCTCACGACGTTTTAAACCCAGCTCACGTACCACTTTAAATGGCGAACAGCCATACCCTTGGGACCGGCTACAGCCCCAGGATGTGATGAGCCGACATCGAGGTGCCAAACTCCCCCGTCGATATGAACTCTTGGGAGGAATCAGCCTGTTATCCCCAGAGTACCTTTTATCCGTTGAGCGATGGCCCTTCCATACAGAACCACCGGATCACTATGTCCTACTTTCGTACCTGCTCGACTTGTCGGTCTCGCAGTTAAGCACGCTTATGCCATTGCACTATTAGCACGATGTCCGACCGTACCTAGCGTACCTTCGAACTCCTCCGTTACACTTTAGGAGGAGACCGCCCCAGTCAAACTGCCTACCATGCACTGTCCCCGATCCGGATAACGGACCAAGGTTAGAACCTCAAACAAACCAGGGTGGTATTTCAAGGATGGCTCCACGAGAACTGGCGTCCCCGCTTCAAAGCCTCCCACCTATCCTACACAGATTGGTTCAAAGTCCAATGCAAAGCTACAGTAAAGGTTCATGGGGTCTTTCCGTCTAGCCGCGGGTAGATTGCATCATCACAAACATTTCAACTTCGCTGAGTCTCGGGAGGAGACAGTGTGGCCATCGTTACGCCATTCGTGCAGGTCGGAACTTACCCGACAAGGAATTTCGCTACCTTAGGACCGTTATAGTTACGGCCGCCGTTTACTGGGACTTCAATCAAGAGCTTGCACCCCATCATTTAATCTTCCAGCACCGGGCAGGCGTCACACCCTATACGTCCACTTTCGTGTTTGCAGAGTGCTGTGTTTTTATTAAACAGTCGCAGCCACCAGTTTATTGCAACCCTTTCGCCCTTCCACAGTAAAGTGGTCAAGCTACCGGGGCGTACCTTTTCCCGAAGTTACGGTACCAATTTGCCGAGTTCCTTCTCCCGAGTTCTCTCAAGCGCCTTAGAATACTCATCTCGCCCACCTGTGTCGGTTTGCGGTACGGTCTCGTATGACTGAAGCTTAGAGGCTTTTCTTGGAACCACTTCCGATTGCTTCGCAGCACAAGGCCGCTCGTCCCACTCCCTTGAATTACGCACCCGGATTTGCCTAAGTGCCTTCTATGAAGCAGAAACTGACTATTCCAACAGTCAGACAACCTTCCGCGATCCGTCCCCCCATCGCATCATACGACGGTGCAGGAATATTAACCTGCTTCCCATCAGCTACGCATCTCTGCCTCGCCTTAGGGGCCGACTCACCCTGCTCCGATGAACGTTGAACAGGAAACCTTGGGCTTACGGCGTGCGGGCTTTTCACCCGCATTATCGCTACTCATGTCAGCATTCGCACTTCTGATACCTCCAGCATCCTTTACAAGACACCTTCGCAGGCTTACAGAACGCTCTCCTACCATATCCAATAAAGGATATCCGCAGCTTCGGTGACTGGCTTAGCCCCGTTACATCTTCCGCGCAGGACGACTCGATCAGTGAGCTATTACGCTTTCTTTAAATGATGGCTGCTTCTAAGCCAACATCCTGACTGTTTTAGCCTTCCCACTTCGTTTTCCACTTAGCCAATCTTTGGGACCTTAGCTGGCGGTCTGGGTTGTTTCCCTCTTGACGCCGGACGTTAGCACCCGACGTCTGTCTCCCAAGCTCGCACTCATCGGTATTCGGAGTTTGCAATGGTTTGGTAAGTCGCAATGACCCCCTAGCCATAACAGTGCTCTACCCCCGATGGTGATACTTGAGGCACTACCTAAATAGTTTTCGGAGAGAACCAGCTATTTCCAAGTTTGTTTAGCCTTTCACCCCTACCCACAGCTCATCCCCTAATTTTTCAACATTAGTGGGTTCGGACCTCCAGGGCGTGTTACCGCACCTTCATCCTGGCCATGGGTAGATCACTTGGTTTCGGGTCTACACCCAGCGACTGTCGCCCTGTTCGGACTCGATTTCTCTACGGCTCCCCTATTCGGTTAACCTCGCCACTGAATGTAAGTCGCTGACCCATTATACAAAAGGTACGCCGTCACGGAACAAGTCCGCTCCGACTGTTTGTATGCACACGGTTTCAGGATCTATTTCACTCCCCTCCCGGGGTTCTTTTCGCCTTTCCCTCACGGTACTGGTTCACTATCGGTCGATTACGAGTATTTAGCCTTGGAGGATGGTCCCCCCATGTTCAGACAGGATTTCTCGTGTCCCGCCCTACTTGTCGTACGCTTAGTACCACCGTCTGAATTTCGTGTAAGGGGCTATCACCCTCTATGGCCGGAGTTTCCAATCCGTTCCACTATCCAGTCGACTATCACGTACAGGCTCTTCCCATTTCGCTCGCCACTACTTTGGGAATCTCGGTTGATTTCTTTTCCTGCAGCTACTTAGATGTTTCAGTTCGCCGCGTTCGCTTTGCATGCCTATGTATTCAGCATGCAATGACCTAAAAGGCCGGGTTTCCCCATTCGGAAATCTGCGGATCAAAGTGTGTTTGCTCACTCCCCGCAGCTTATCGCAAGCTACTACGTCCTTCATCGCCTGTAATCGCCAAGGCATCCACCATGTGCACTTATTCGCTTGTCCCTATAACGTTAGCCCCTGGTTCGCACCAGGGAGCGTCATAGTTCAAGGAGTACAGCTTGTTGCATGTTTGTTGATACTTTTACTACTACCCTAAGTGTGCATTTTTACATGCACGCTTAAAAAAACTTTACTTCTTCCAGATTGTTAAAGAACAGAACAACAGTGATCTCTAAAAGACCAAACCTAAGCGGCAGTCTTCAACGACTTGCTTACGTTTGTACTTTCAGGCTCTTCGATACTACCAAGTGGTGGTGGAGGATGACGGGATCGAACCGACGACCCCCTGCTTGCAAAGCAGGTGCTCTCCCAGCTGAGCTAATCCCCCTTATCGGATACTTCCAATAACTTGGTAGGGCTGGTTGGACTCGAACCAACGACCCCCGCGTTATCAACACGGTGCTCTAACCAGCTGAGCTACAGCCCCGAAACTGTGTTCTTCTTGTTCAACAGTCGATAAGTGCGGACGCTTGATGATGAGTTCAGTTTTGAGGCTGACTCCGGTGCTACTCTAGAAAGGAGGTGATCCAGCCGCACCTTCCGATACGGCTACCTTGTTACGACTTCACCCCAGTCACGAATCCTACCGTGGTAAGCGCCCCCCTTGCGGTTAAGCTACCTACTTCTGGTAAAACCCGCTCCCATGGTGTGACGGGCGGTGTGTACAAGACCCGGGAACGTATTCACCGCGGCATGCTGATCCGCGATTACTAGCGATTCCAACTTCACGCAGTCGAGTTGCAGACTGCGATCCGGACTACGATACACTTTCTGGGATTAGCTCCCCCTCGCGGGTTGGCGGCCCTCTGTATGTACCATTGTATGACGTGTGAAGCCCTACCCATAAGGGCCATGAGGACTTGACGTCATCCCCACCTTCCTCCGGTTTGTCACCGGCAGTCTCATTAGAGTGCTCTTGCGTAGCAACTAATGACAAGGGTTGCGCTCGTTGCGGGACTTAACCCAACATCTCACGACACGAGCTGACGACAGCCATGCAGCACCTGTGTTCAGGTTCCCTTTCGGGCACTCCCTGATCTCTCAAGGATTCCTGACATGTCAAGGGTAGGTAAGGTTTTTCGCGTTGCATCGAATTAATCCACATCATCCACCGCTTGTGCGGGTCCCCGTCAATTCCTTTGAGTTTTAATCTTGCGACCGTACTCCCCAGGCGGTCTACTTCACGCGTTAGCTGCGTTACCAAGTTAATTAAAACCCGACAACTAGTAGACATCGTTTAGGGCGTGGACTACCAGGGTATCTAATCCTGTTTGCTCCCCACGCTTTCGTGCATGAGCGTCAATCTTGACCCAGGGGGCTGCCTTCGCCATCGGTGTTCCTCCACATCTCTACGCATTTCACTGCTACACGTGGAATTCTACCCCCCTCTGCCAGATTCAAGCCTTGCAGTCTCCATCGCAATTCCCAGGTTGAGCCCGGGGCTTTCACGACAGACTTACAAAACCGCCTGCGCACGCTTTACGCCCAGTAATTCCGATTAACGCTTGCACCCTACGTATTACCGCGGCTGCTGGCACGTAGTTAGCCGGTGCTTATTCTTCAGGTACCGTCATTAGCAGAGGATATTAGCCTCTACCGTTTCTTCCCTGACAAAAGAGCTTTACAACCCGAAGGCCTTCTTCACTCACGCGGCATTGCTGGATCAGGCTTGCGCCCATTGTCCAAAATTCCCCACTGCTGCCTCCCGTAGGAGTCTGGACCGTGTCTCAGTTCCAGTGTGGCTGGTCGTCCTCTCAGACCAGCTACTGATCGTCGCCTTGGTAGGCCTTTACCCTACCAACTAGCTAATCAGATATCGGCCGCTCCAGGAGCACAAGGCCTTGCGGTCCCCTGCTTTCATCCTTAGATCGTATGCGGTATTAGCGTAACTTTCGCTACGTTATCCCCCACTCTTGGGTACGTTCCGATATATTACTCACCCGTTCGCCACTCGCCGCCAGGGTTGCCCCCGCGCTGCCGTTCGACTTGCATGTGTAAAGCATGCCGCCAGCGTTCAATCTGAGCCAGGATCAAACTCTTCAGTTCAATCTCTGTTTGTTGACACTTTCGTGTCATCCGCTATTGCTAGCGGAGTCGCCCACTCAAGATACTGACCGTCGCTCATTGCTGAGCAACGTTAATACTTTTGTGAACATTTGATAATTTAAGTAATCAGCTGAACTAGTCAGCTGGCACCTTCATCAAACGCCCACACTTATCGACTGTTAATTGTTAAAGAACTTTATTCGGTACTGCCTTGCTGCTTTGTCGCGAATCGTTTTGTTCGTCAGCAGCAGAGAAGTGAGATTATGCAGTGTTTCGTTTGCGTCGTCAACTTCTTTTTTCCTCTTCGTCGCCTGTTGCATACTTAACTAGTTGATTTCGTTAACGTTTTGCATCAGCGCCGAAGCGGAGGCGAACTATAGCAAACGCTCACCCGGCTTGGCAAGTGCTTTCGATTGCACAGGTATACCCCCGCTCCCCGGCTGCGAACGATACCGACACCGGAAGGAAACGCTCGATCACGGCCGCGTTCGTGCTGGCGTGACCGGAAACGGTGGATGTCGTGAACCGGCCACCTCCGGCCAACGCCATCGGCAACATCAACTGGTCGGCCAGGTGTTCGCCCACGGCCGCGCCCGAGGCCAGGTAGGCACGCGCTTCGGATGCCGCATGGCGCGCCACGGTCTCGGCGCTGACGCCTTTGGCGCCAAAGCCGGCAAACACTTCGGTGACCGCCTCATGTTCGACGGTGATGAGCAAAGCGTTGCCCGGCCCCTGCTCGCGCGGCAGTTGGCGCATGTGCAACTGCGCCTCTTCCCACTTCAGGATTTTTGCAACCGTGTCCAGCTCTCGCGTGCCGACACTTGCTGGAATGCCGGCAAAATATGCCTGCGCCTGCCCGCTCACCAGGCGCCCTGGCGCCATCAGCTCAATCCGGCCTAGTCTCGCGCATGGCTTGATGCTTGCTGCGACACTGCCTCCGCCGGCCGGATAAAAGCCGTAACGCAGAAGTTCGATCTCTACCTCCGCACCCATGGATGCCAACAATGGGCAGTAAGCCAGCTGCAGGAACTGTACCGGGGGCGCCATGGCGTTATGTGTGCCGCCACTGATGCGAATGGTCGATGGACCGTCTGCATGCAGCAAGGCGAGCATCAGGGTTTGCAAGACCAGCGTGCAGCTGCCGGCCGTGCCGATCGCGAACTGGTAATCGCCCGCGCGTATCCGCCCAGGCGTAAAGGTCAGCTCGGTCGAGCCAACCTGCGCATGGGTGACAGTCGCGCCGCTTACCTCGGCCGCCGCCTGGACCGCCACCAGGTGCTGACGCATCAATCCGGGTTTGGGCCGGTTCGCCCTGATATTCGCGATATGGAAAGGCTGCCCGGTAATCATGGACAGGGTCAAGGCCGTGCGCAGTATCTGGCCGCCGCCTTCGCCGGTGGCGCCATCGAGTTCTATCATTTTTTACATCCCATTTCTTATTGTTATAGGGCGAACGTCAACCTTTGACGCACACCACCTGCTTGAGCGTATGCACCACCTCGACCAGGTCGCGCTGGGCATGCATCACCGCGTCGATATCCTTGTAAGCCATCGGAATTTCGTCGATGACATCGGCATCCTTGCGACATTCGACACCTTCCGTCGCCCGTACCTGGTCATCGAGCGTAAAACGGCGCTTCGCCTCGTTGCGGCTCATGGTACGCCCGGCCCCATGGCTGCAGCTATTAAAACTGTCCGGATTCCCTTTGCCGCGTACGATAAAACTCTTCGCGCCCATCGAGCCCGGAATGATGCCCAGTTCGCCCGCACGTGCCGACACCGCGCCTTTGCGGGTGACTAGCACCTCGCGCCCGAAGTGCTCTTCCTTCTGCACATAATTGTGGTGGCAGTTCACTGCTTCCACTTGCGTCTCGAAGGGCTTGGTGATCACCGTGCGCACGGCTGCGATCAGGTTCCGCATCATGACCTCGCGATTCGTGCGCGCGAATTTCTGCGCCCAGCTTACCGCGTCGACGTAATCGTCATAGTGCTGCGTGCCTTCCGCCAGATACGCCAGGTCCTCGTCGGGCAGGTTGATGAAATGGCGGCGCATGTCCTGTTTGGCCAATTCGATGAAATAGGTGCCGATCGCGTTACCCACGCCGCGCGACCCCGAGTGGAGCATGAACCAGACAAACCCCACCTCGTCCAGGCAGACTTCGACGAAGTGATTACCTCCGCCGAGCGTACCCAGGTGACGATGGTTATTCGTATTGCGCAGCCGCGGCGTTTTGAGGCAGATCGTATCGAATTCTTCAGCCAATTGGGCCCAAGCAGCGTCGACGGCCTGCGGCGGCGTGTTCCATGAACCCTGGTCGCGGCCACGGAATCCACGGGTCTTCGGCGACATGCCGTGCGGGATCGCGCGCTCGATTGCAGTACGCAAGGGGTTCAAACTGTCCGGCAGATCGTTCGCCGTCAGGGTGGTCTTCGCCGCCATCATGCCGCACCCGATATCCACGCCCACGGCCGCGGGAATGATCGCGCCCAGCGTTGGCACAACGGAACCGATGGTCGACCCTTTACCGAGGTGGACATCGGGCATCACGGCGATGTGCTTGTACACGAAGGGCATCTTCGCGGTGTTCGTCAGCTGCTGCTTTGCCGCCTCTTCGACCGGCACGCCGCGGGTCCACATCTTCAGGTGGCGGCCATCGGGAACATCCATCACATCGTAGTCTTGATTTTTCATTCTGCGTTCTCGTCTTATTGAAGGGACTGCGCCCAGGTTGTCGTTTTCGTGTTGTACCTCTTCTATTGCAAACACTGTGCCAGCACCTTGCCAGAGCCCCACCCTCTTCATATAAGTGCTTGTTATTGCTGCGTTTTTACTGCAAAGAGGTAAACGACACACTATTTTGCTAATTCGTTTCCAAATGGTAAATTATCCGGATAGATAAGAATTTATACGGATACGCATGAAGAAAACGGTGGTACTCGGCTTCGTTGGCACCAATCTCGATAGCGGCAAGGATCCAAAACGCTGGGAGCGCTGGCGCCCGACCGTCGCGCTGACCCAGCATGAAGACGTGCTGGTCGACCGTTTCGAGCTGCTCTATAGCGGCCGTATCGGTAACCTGATCGATCAGGTCACGGCTGATATCGGCTCGGTATCGCCCGAGACGCGGGTAGTACCGCATCAGCTGGCAATACGCGACGCCTGGGATTTCGAGGAGGTGTACGGCGCGCTGTTCGACTTCGCCAAAGGCTATCCCTTCGATCCGGAAAACGAGGATTACTGGATCCATATCACGACCGGCACCCACGTTGCGCAGATCTGCATGTTCCTGATGACCGAGGCACGTTTCTTCCCGGGCCGCCTGGTACAGACTTCACCCCCGCGCGCGGGACAAGTAGCGCCTGGAACCTATGCCCTGATCGACCTGGACTTGTCGCGTTACGACCAGATTGCCCAGCGCTACTCGCGCGAACAGGCCGAAGGCGTCGCCTTCCTGAAGTCGGGGATCGCCACGCGCAACCCGCGCTTCAATGCCATGATCGACGAGATCGAGCGGGTCGCCATCCGCTCGCGCGCGCCGATGCTGCTGATGGGACCGACCGGTGCCGGCAAGTCCTTCCTGGCACGCCGGGTGTACGAGTTGAAAAAAGCGCGCCACCAGATCGATGGCCGTTTCGTCGAAGTGAACTGTGCAACGCTGCATGGCGACGGCGCCGCCTCCACCCTGTTCGGACACACCCGAGGCGCCTTCACCGGGGCCGCCGCCGATCGCCCCGGCCTGCTGCGTAGTGCCGACAAGGGCCTGTTGTTCCTTGACGAGATAGGAGAACTGGGACTGGACGAGCAGGCGATGCTGCTCACTGCCATCGAAGAGAAGCGTTTCCTGCCGGTCGGCAGCGACAACGAAGTGCGCAGCGATTTCCTACTCATTGCTGGCACCAATCGCGACCTGGCACAGGAGGTGCTGGCGGGACGGTTTCGCGAAGACCTGTACGCGCGCATCAATTTGTGGACCTATGCCTTGCCGGGACTGCGCGAGCGCGCGGAAGACATCGAACCGAACCTGGAATATCTGCTCGCGCGGTTCGGCGAGGAAAACGGGCAGATGGTGCGCCTGAACCGCGAAGCGCGCGAGCGTTACATGCGCTTTGCGATGTCGCCCGATGCTGCCTGGAGCGGGAATTTCCGTGACCTGTGGGCGTCGGTCACCCGCATGGCGACCCTCGCCGAATCCGGGCGCGTCACGCAAGCCATTGCCGACGACGAAATCGCCCGCCTGCAGCGGCTATGGCGTCCTCGCACGGCGCGCGCGATCGAGGGGCCGGTCGCGCTGGCGGACCTGGTCGGGCAGGAAGCGGCCGATGGTCTCGACCTGTTCGATGCGCTGCAGCTCTCCAGCGTGATCGCCATATGCCGCCAGTCGAAAAGCCTGTCCGATGCTGGACGCAAGCTCTACAGCGTTTCACGCGAGGCAAAAGCCAGGCCGAACGATGCGGACCGCCTCAAGAAATACCTGCTGCGCTTTGCGCTGAGTTGGGATCAGGTTGTCGCGCCGGCAGCCTGATCCGTGTGGGGGCCGAGCGCGGGCGCATTGGTGGGCGCTATCTAGCTCAACCGTGCGCGGAAATCGCCTGTTTGCAGGTACTGTCCACCTATGGAAAGTGCGACAGTAGAACAGGACAGCGACGCGGAAATGCGTCATATCATCGAGGAAGCGCGGGTCATCCTTCCTGGTGTCCAGGCATTATTCGGCTTCCAGACGATCGCCGTATTCAGCGAACGGTTCGCGGAACTGGCGAACTATGCCAAGGCTTGCCATGTGCTCGGGCTGGCGACGGTGGTGACCGCGATTGCCATGGTAATGACCCCGGCGGTGTATTACCGCACCTGCCATGGCCAGGCCAACCGGCGAATGGCCCGGCTCTCTGCCTGGCTGATCCGCGGCGCCCTCCTGCCCCTGGCCGGCGGCCTGGCCCTCGACATGTTCACGGTCGTTCATGCGGTCACAGAATGGCTGCCGCTCAGCCTTTTGTCGGGGGCTGGCACCTTTGCACTGTTGATCGCACTGTGGTTCGTGCTGCCTACTCATGCACGTCGGCACGTTCTGGCTCGAGGCCGCACGCCTTGATCTGCAGGCTTGCAGAGAAATCGATGAGGGAATGGAACCGCCGGGTTATCGGAATGTCGTACATAAGCCAGCTGTTTTTTTAGTTGGGTACAGACATACCAGAACTGGGCGGCACTTGTTTACCCGAGGTCCTGATAATCGGGGGGGATGCGACGGTGACAAGTGTCTGCCCAGCCTGTGTTGAAGCGACGGATGAGTGATGACTCGGTCTCCGCGTGCGCTTGCAGGGGTGGATCGCGTGTTCACAAGTCCGCTGCTGGAGCAATGCATAGACTACCTCCGCGTTGGCGTATCGAGACCAGCGGCCGCGAGGACGGGTTGCGAACCTTACGCAAAAACAGCCGCCCGAACGCAAAAACCCCGCGGAGGTGAGGCTCCACAGTGCGGACCTGACCCGGCGGGGTTTTCAAGACGAAAAAAAACCCGCTGATCGCAATCAGCGGGTTTTTCTCTTATAACTAGCCTGACGATAACCTACTTTCACACTGGTTGCAGCACTATCATCGGCGCAAAGTCGTTTCACGGTCCTGTTCGGGATGGGAAGGGGTGGGACCGACTTGCTATGGTCATCAGGCATGACTTGTACGAGCATCGTTTCCCTTGTGGGTAACGCTGCTCTGAATCTGGAAGAAGTAAGTGGTAGCAGCTGTATCAACAAACAGCGCTGTATTCTTGAATCTACATCCTGCTAAGGTTATAGGGACAAGCCGTACGGGCAATTAGTACTGGTTAGCTTAATGCATTACTGCACTTCCACACCCAGCCTATCAACGTCCTGGTCTCGAACGACCCTTCAAGGAGCTCAAGGCTCCGGGAAATCTCATCTCAAGGCAAGTTTCCCGCTTAGATGCTTTCAGCGGTTATCTCTTCCGAACTTAGCTACCCGGCAATGCCACTGGCGTGACAACCGGTACACCAGAGGTTCGTCCACTCCGGTCCTCTCGTACTAGGAGCAGCCCCCTTCAAATTTCCAACGCCCACGGCAGATAGGGACCAAACTGTCTCACGACGTTTTAAACCCAGCTCACGTACCACTTTAAATGGCGAACAGCCATACCCTTGGGACCGGCTACAGCCCCAGGATGTGATGAGCCGACATCGAGGTGCCAAACTCCCCCGTCGATATGAACTCTTGGGAGGAATCAGCCTGTTATCCCCAGAGTACCTTTTATCCGTTGAGCGATGGCCCTTCCATACAGAACCACCGGATCACTATGTCCTACTTTCGTACCTGCTCGACTTGTCGGTCTCGCAGTTAAGCACGCTTATGCCATTGCACTATTAGCACGATGTCCGACCGTACCTAGCGTACCTTCGAACTCCTCCGTTACACTTTAGGAGGAGACCGCCCCAGTCAAACTGCCTACCATGCACTGTCCCCGATCCGGATAACGGACCAAGGTTAGAACCTCAAACAAACCAGGGTGGTATTTCAAGGATGGCTCCACGAGAACTGGCGTCCCCGCTTCAAAGCCTCCCACCTATCCTACACAGATTGGTTCAAAGTCCAATGCAAAGCTACAGTAAAGGTTCATGGGGTCTTTCCGTCTAGCCGCGGGTAGATTGCATCATCACAAACATTTCAACTTCGCTGAGTCTCGGGAGGAGACAGTGTGGCCATCGTTACGCCATTCGTGCAGGTCGGAACTTACCCGACAAGGAATTTCGCTACCTTAGGACCGTTATAGTTACGGCCGCCGTTTACTGGGACTTCAATCAAGAGCTTGCACCCCATCATTTAATCTTCCAGCACCGGGCAGGCGTCACACCCTATACGTCCACTTTCGTGTTTGCAGAGTGCTGTGTTTTTATTAAACAGTCGCAGCCACCAGTTTATTGCAACCCTTTCACCCTTCCACAGTAAAGTGGTCAAGCTACCGGGGCGTACCTTTTCCCGAAGTTACGGTACCAATTTGCCGAGTTCCTTCTCCCGAGTTCTCTCAAGCGCCTTAGAATACTCATCTCGCCCACCTGTGTCGGTTTGCGGTACGGTCTCGTATGACTGAAGCTTAGAGGCTTTTCTTGGAACCACTTCCGATTGCTTCGCAGCACAAGGCCGCTCGTCCCGCTCCCTTGAATTACGCACCCGGATTTGCCTAAGTGCCTTCTATGAAGCAGAAACTGACTATTCCAACAGTCAGACAACCTTCCGCGATCCGTCCCCCCATCGCATCATACGACGGTGCAGGAATATTAACCTGCTTCCCATCAGCTACGCATCTCTGCCTCGCCTTAGGGGCCGACTCACCCTGCTCCGATGAACGTTGAACAGGAAACCTTGGGCTTACGGCGTGCGGGCTTTTCACCCGCATTATCGCTACTCATGTCAGCATTCGCACTTCTGATACCTCCAGCATCCTTTACAAGACACCTTCGCAGGCTTACAGAACGCTCTCCTACCATATGCATAAATGCATATCCGCAGCTTCGGTGACTGGCTTAGCCCCGTTACATCTTCCGCGCAGGACGACTCGATCAGTGAGCTATTACGCTTTCTTTAAATGATGGCTGCTTCTAAGCCAACATCCTGACTGTTTTAGCCTTCCCACTTCGTTTTCCACTTAGCCAATCTTTGGGACCTTAGCTGGCGGTCTGGGTTGTTTCCCTCTTGACGCCGGACGTTAGCACCCGACGTCTGTCTCCCAAGCTCGCACTCATCGGTATTCGGAGTTTGCAATGGTTTGGTAAGTCGCAATGACCCCCTAGCCATAACAGTGCTCTACCCCCGATGGTGATACTTGAGGCACTACCTAAATAGTTTTCGGAGAGAACCAGCTATTTCCAAGTTTGTTTAGCCTTTCACCCCTACCCACAGCTCATCCCCTAATTTTTCAACATTAGTGGGTTCGGACCTCCAGGGCGTGTTACCGCACCTTCATCCTGGCCATGGGTAGATCACTTGGTTTCGGGTCTACACCCAGCGACTGTCGCCCTGTTCGGACTCGATTTCTCTACGGCTCCCCTATTCGGTTAACCTCGCCACTGAATGTAAGTCGCTGACCCATTATACAAAAGGTACGCCGTCACGGAACAAGTCCGCTCCGACTGTTTGTATGCACACGGTTTCAGGATCTATTTCACTCCCCTCCCGGGGTTCTTTTCGCCTTTCCCTCACGGTACTGGTTCACTATCGGTCGATTACGAGTATTTAGCCTTGGAGGATGGTCCCCCCATGTTCAGACAGGATTTCTCGTGTCCCGCCCTACTTGTCGTACGCTTAGTACCACCGGTCTGATTTCGTGTACGGGGCTATCACCCGCTATGGCGTCTGTTTCCAAAGACTTCCACTATCAGTCCGACTATCACGTACAGGCTCTTCCCATTTCGCTCGCCACTACTTTGGGAATCTCGGTTGATTTCTTTTCCTGCAGCTACTTAGATGTTTCAGTTCGCCGCGTTCGCTTTGCATACCTATGTATTCAGTATGCAATGACCTAAAAGGCCGGGTTTCCCCATTCGGAAATCTGCGGATCAAAGTGTGTTTGCTCACTCCCCGCAGCTTATCGCAAGCTACTACGTCCTTCATCGCCTGTAATCGCCAAGGCATCCACCATGTGCACTTATTCGCTTGTCCCTATAACGTTAGCCCCTGGTTCGCACCAGGGAGCGTCATAGTTCAAGGAGTACAGCTTGTTGCATGTTTGTTGATACTTTACTACTACCCTAAGTGTGCTCACCCATCATTGCTGATGCGTTTGCACGCTTAAAAAAACTTTACTTCTTCCAGATTGTTAAAGAACAAAAACTACACTTAGCTCAAGCTTTCCGCTTCAGCTAAATACAGTTCTTATTGACAGTCGATAAGTGTGAACGCTTGATGATGAGTTCAGTTTTGAGGCTGACTCCGGTGCTACTCTAGAAAGGAGGTGATCCAGCCGCACCTTCCGATACGGCTACCTTGTTACGACTTCACCCCAGTCACGAATCCTACCGTGGTAAGCGCCCCCCTTGCGGTTAAGCTACCTACTTCTGGTAAAACCCGCTCCCATGGTGTGACGGGCGGTGTGTACAAGACCCGGGAACGTATTCACCGCGGCATGCTGATCCGCGATTACTAGCGATTCCAACTTCACGCAGTCGAGTTGCAGACTGCGATCCGGACTACGATACACTTTCTGGGATTAGCTCCCCCTCGCGGGTTGGCGGCCCTCTGTATGTACCATTGTATGACGTGTGAAGCCCTACCCATAAGGGCCATGAGGACTTGACGTCATCCCCACCTTCCTCCGGTTTGTCACCGGCAGTCTCATTAGAGTGCTCTTGCGTAGCAACTAATGACAAGGGTTGCGCTCGTTGCGGGACTTAACCCAACATCTCACGACACGAGCTGACGACAGCCATGCAGCACCTGTGTTCAGGTTCCCTTTCGGGCACTCCCTGATCTCTCAAGGATTCCTGACATGTCAAGGGTAGGTAAGGTTTTTCGCGTTGCATCGAATTAATCCACATCATCCACCGCTTGTGCGGGTCCCCGTCAATTCCTTTGAGTTTTAATCTTGCGACCGTACTCCCCAGGCGGTCTACTTCACGCGTTAGCTGCGTTACCAAGTTAATTAAAACCCGACAACTAGTAGACATCGTTTAGGGCGTGGACTACCAGGGTATCTAATCCTGTTTGCTCCCCACGCTTTCGTGCATGAGCGTCAATCTTGACCCAGGGGGCTGCCTTCGCCATCGGTGTTCCTCCACATCTCTACGCATTTCACTGCTACACGTGGAATTCTACCCCCCTCTGCCAGATTCAAGCCTTGCAGTCTCCATCGCAATTCCCAGGTTGAGCCCGGGGCTTTCACGACAGACTTACAAAACCGCCTGCGCACGCTTTACGCCCAGTAATTCCGATTAACGCTTGCACCCTACGTATTACCGCGGCTGCTGGCACGTAGTTAGCCGGTGCTTATTCTTCAGGTACCGTCATTAGCAGAGGATATTAGCCTCTACCGTTTCTTCCCTGACAAAAGAGCTTTACAACCCGAAGGCCTTCTTCACTCACGCGGCATTGCTGGATCAGGCTTGCGCCCATTGTCCAAAATTCCCCACTGCTGCCTCCCGTAGGAGTCTGGACCGTGTCTCAGTTCCAGTGTGGCTGGTCGTCCTCTCAGACCAGCTACTGATCGTCGCCTTGGTAGGCCTTTACCCTACCAACTAGCTAATCAGATATCGGCCGCTCCAGGAGCACAAGGCCTTGCGGTCCCCTGCTTTCATCCTTGGATCGTATGCGGTATTAGCGTAACTTTCGCTACGTTATCCCCCACTCTTGGGTACGTTCCGATATATTACTCACCCGTTCGCCACTCGCCACCAGGCCGAAGCCCGTGCTGCCGTTCGACTTGCATGTGTAAAGCATGCCGCCAGCGTTCAATCTGAGCCAGGATCAAACTCTTCAGTTCAATCTCTGTTTGTTGACACTTTCGTGTCATCCGCTATTACTAGCGGAGTCGCCCACTCAAGATACTGACCATCGCTCATTGCTAAGCAACGTTAATACTTTTGTGAACATTTGATAATTTAAGTAATCAGCTGAACTAGTCAGCCGGCACCCTCATCAAACGCCCACACTTATCGACTGTTAATTGTTAAAGAACTTTGGCTCCCGCCGAGGGCGGTACTGCCTTGCTGCTTTGTCGCGAATCGTTTTGTTCGTCAGCAGCAGAGAAGTGAGATTATGCAGTGTTTCGTTTGCGTCGTCAACTTCTTTTTTTCCTCTTCTTCGCCTGTTGCATACTTAACTACTTGATTTCGTTAACGTTTTGCACTGAGCCCCGAAGCGGAGGCGAATCATAACAAAGTTCGCGAAGGGTGCGCAAGACCTTGTTGCGCACTTTTTTTTCTGCAATTTCCAGCAAGATATTACCAGGCAGACTCGGCTGCCTGATTGGCCGACGGGAATCTACATCCCCTCGAAATTCGCTTTGCGTTTCTCCAGGAACGCCGCCATTCCCTCTTTTTGCGCCGGCGTACCGAATGCGGCGTGGAAAAAGCGCCGCTCGTAACGCACGCCCTCGGTGAGGGTGGTCTCGTAGGCACGGTTGACGGAATCCTTGATCGCCATCGCCACCGACACCGGCATCTCGGCGATGGTATTGGCCACCTTGAGCGCCTCTTCCATCAGGCTGTCGGCTGGGAAGACGCGCGACACCAGCCCGGTGCGCTCGGCCTCGGCCGCGTCGATCATGCGCGCCGTCAACAGCATGTCCATGGCTTTCGACTTGCCGATCGCACGCGGCAGGCGCTGGGTACCACCCGCACCCGGGGTGACGCCGACCTTGATTTCCGGCTGACCGAACTTGGCGGCGTCGGAGGCAATCAGGAAGTCGCACATCATGGCCAGCTCGCAGCCGCCGCCCAGGGCATAACCGGCGACGACGCCGATCACGGGTTTGCGCACATTGAGGATATGTTCCCAGTTGCGGCCAATATAGTTACCTGGATAAGTGTCGGCATAGGTGTAGTTGGCCATGGCGGCGATATCGGCGCCTGCTGCAAAAACCTTTTCGCTGCCGGTCAGGACGATGACGTTGACGGCCGGGTCGGCATCGTACTGGTAGAGCGCATGGCCGAGCTCGTTCATCATGTTGTCGTTCAGCGCATTCATCGCCTTCGGACGGTTCAGGCGAATGACGACCACCTTGCCGTGGTTTTCGATCAGCAGGTCACTATATTCCATGGGGCACCCTTCAAGTAGATTGAACACCCTGCGATTGTAGCGCCTCCTCCCGCGAACAAGGCGGGTATCATTGCTGTTTCAGCAATTTCGACGCGAGCTCATCATCGTCTCCCTCCGCAAGGCCCTCAGTGCCCTGGCCAGCGACCGCCTGCTGCAAAACAGCGACTTCCGTCGCCTCTGGCTCAGCAGCACGCTGATGAATTTCGGGTCCCAGATCACCCTGCTGGCCCTGCCGATCTGTGCCGTCCTGCTGATGCATGCGACGCCAAGCCAGATGGGCACGCTCGCCGCACTCGAATCGCTCCCCTTCCTGCTGTTCGGGCTGCCTTCCGGCGTGCTCCTCGACCGCCGGCGGCGCCTGCCGATCATGATGTGCAGCGACATCATGGTCGCCACCGCCCTCGCGAGTGTGCCGCTAGCCTGGTGGCTGGGTCTGCTGAGCATCCATTGGCTGTATGCGGTCGGCTTCGTGATCGGCAGCGGCCTGGTCGTCGGCGGCAGTGCGGAACAGGTGTTCCTCACCTTTATCGTCGGCCGCAACGGACTGGTCGATGCCCACTCAAAGCTCGCCGCCACCGAATCGGCAGCGCGCCTGGTCGGCCCGGGCATGGCGGGCGTGCTGGTGCAGCTGCTCGGCGCGCCGGTCGCGCTGCTGTGCACGGTCGGCGCTTTCATTGCCTCGTTAGGGAATTTGCGCCGGATTCGTGCCCGCGAGCCGCAGCCCCCGCCCACCAACACCCATCCCATGCACGAAATCCGCGAGGGCCTGGTCTTTGTCTGGAATCACCGGCTGCTGCGCACGCTCGCCTGGACGGCGGGCTTCTGGCACCTGCTGTTCTATGGCTACCTCGCGCTGCACGTCCTGTTCGCCACGCGCGTGCTCGGCATGGCGCCGGGCGTGATGGGAACGGCGCAAATGCTGGGCGGCCTCGGCATCCTGGCCGGCTCGATCCTCGTCAAGCCGCTATCGGCACGCTATGGCACCGGCCGCGCAATCCTGGTCGGCCTGTGCGTCTGCACCCTGGGCTTCGCCCTGATGCCCGCCATTCCGGCCGGCCTGTTCGGCAGCGGCGCGGCGACCGCGATCGCCTACGGCATCGTTGTCTTCCTGCTCGATTGCGGCGCAACGCTGTTCTTCGTGCCCTACGTCGCCTTGCGCCAGCGTGTCACGCCCGACGCCGTGCTGGGCCGGATGGTGGCGACGATGCGTTCGCTGACGGTGGCCAGCGCCCCGCTCGGCGCCATGACAGCGGGCATGCTGGCCGAGCGCACCAGCGTGCGCACCGCGCTGGTCCTCGTCGCCGCCGGCGCGGTCGTGCTGGCGATAAGCGCCGTGAGCGGTACGCGCCTGCGGCATGTGAACGAGTGACGCTGTCTATATAGGAGGTCGATTACCGGATGCGCAGCGTTACCGGGCCCCAGGCAACACCACCCGCATCTCCGGACACCCCGTCGCCTGGCACGCATCCGGCAGCGTACGCAGCCAGGTAACGATGGAATCGACCGTGACAAGCCGGATGTGTCCCTCCCGGCGCAACGCGGATGGATGGTCGTCGAAAGCGATATTCGCCTTGATGACGCGCGCACCGAACCGGAGCAGCGTGCCGACTTCGACCTGGCTCGGCACATACGCGTGCGTTTTCAGCCAGGCCTGGGCACCCGCCCGGTCAGTTACCTCGCCTTCCTCGGCAAACGCGAAGGCCAGCATCTCCAGCACCCAGCCGTTCGAATTCTGGTAGCGCGCGCTGAAGGGATAGGCCACCGCGCTGTAGTGCCGCTCATGGTAGTCCTTGGCCTGCGTGCCAAGCAAAGCGGTTTTCAGGCGGCGCTGCGCGTGCGGCGCCAGGCGCCAGATGCCGGCCTGGTAGCGAAATGGCGCATCGGCGAAAAAGTTGACCAGCCCTTCGTCGTACAGCGCCGATTCGCCGGTGCCGCAACGATTCAGCTCGTGCACGACCGACCAGGCCCCATCCGGGTGCTCGCGCACCGCAAACGCCATGTGCGAATAGGTCAGCCCGTATTTCGACAAATCCTGCCCGACGCGTGCGATGAGTACGACCTCGTCATCGATCGCGCCGAGCGCGGCGCGCGTCGCATCGCCGATGTGCATGCTCAGGCGCGACAGCTCAGGCGCTACCTCCTGGCTTACGCACTGCCGCCCCGCCAGCGCCATTTCCGCCGCGGTGGCGAGAACGGCTGCCAGCACGAGGCGGCGCAGGATCACGTGCGGGCCTTCGAATGCAGCAGACCGGTGTCGGGACGCACCATCACGACCAGGGTGGCCCCCGCTTTCTTGACTGCGAAGCCGGTCTGGCCGATCGCTTCGATCTCCAGGGTGTCATGCAGCTTCACAGCGTGCGCGCGTGCGATGGCGCTGCTCACCATCGTGTCGACCCGCGTCGCCCCATCCTCACTGCGCAGTTCGAGTGCCGTCCTGTCGCCCTCGGTGCGCATTGCCGCGACCTGCCACTGCTTGTTCTTGGCCGGGTCGCCCGACGTCGACTTGGACAAGTCTCCAGCGGCCTGGGAAGACATATAGAAAGGTGCGATCGACAGGGCAAGAGACAAGGCCCATGGCGGTATCTGCTCGTCGGCGGATGCCGGTGTCGCGATGCTGGCGGAAAGCAGGAGGGCAATGAGGGATGCGGCGCGCATGGTCTGTCCAATCAGGTCTTGGCAGCGGAACATTCGCATGGCAGATTCCGCCAAAGTTGCATTTTCGGAAACATGCAAGCTTAGCCGATATTGAACAGCAGTGCAACGCCACGCCTTGTTCGGGCTTACCTCGCAGCCCCCGGCAACACCACGCGCGCTTCCGGACACCCCATCGCCTGGCAGCCATCCGGCAGCGTACGCAGCCAGGTGACGATGGAGTCGACCGTGACGGTCTGGATATGGCCGCTCCAGCGCAGCTCGGGCGGATGGTCGTCGAAGGCGACGTTCGCCTTGGTCATGCGTGCGCCCAGGCGGGTCATGGTGCCCAGTTCGAGCTGGGTCGGCCGGTAGCCGCTTCCCTTCAGCCAGGCTTGGGCACTCAGACGGGTGTTCGCCTCGTCTTCCGGCGCGACGGCAAAGGCCAGCATTTCCAGCACCCAGCCATTCGAATTCTGGTAGCGCGTGCTGAATGGATAGGCGACCAGGCTGTAGTTCGGTTCGAAATAATCCTTGGCCTTCTTGCCGAGCAAGGCTTTCTTCAGCCGTGCCTGCGCGCCGGGAGCCAGGCGCCAGATGCCGGCCTGGTAGCGAAACGGCGAGTCCGAAAAAAAGTTGACCAGGCCTTCGTCATACAGGCCGGACGTGGCCGTGCCGCAGCCGTTGAGCTTGTGGACGATCGACCAGGCCCCTGCCGGATGCTCGCGCACGGCAAATCCCATGTGCGAATAGGTCAGGCCGTACTTGCCCAGGTCCTGGCCGACGCGGGCAATCAGCACCACTTCGTCGTCGATCGACTCGAGTGCGGCGCGGGTCGCGTCCGCCATCTGCAGGCTCATGCGCACCTGTGCGGGCGTGGCGGGTGTTCCTTCACAGGGCGTGCCGGCCATCGACGTGCCGGCCGCCAGCGCCAGGACCAGCGTCAGCAGAAAGCGGCGCATGCTAAGTACTCACCCAAAAATAAATGTGTTTTTGGCTTCCAGAACCGGCGCGTTGCTGCGTCGGCTCGCGTCCGCTTGCGGGGCAGTGCTCGCACTGCGGCGCTCTCGCCGTCTTGCACCGCATCCAGTTCTGTTTGCCAAAATTCCCATTTATTTTCGGTCGAGTACTTAGCTGCGGGCCTTCGAATGGACCATGCCCGCGCCCGGGTCGGACAGCACGCCCACCGTGGCCTGCCCCTTCCTGACCGCGAAGCCGGCCTTGCCGACGCGCTCCATCTCGAGGGCGTCGCCAGCCTGCAGGGCGTGGGTGCGGGCGGTTGCGGCCGGCACGTTCATGTCCAGCGTGACCTTGTCGTCGTCGCTGCACATCCGCACGGTCGTGTTCCGGCCTTGCGGTTCGATCTCGGTGACGTGCCAGCGCTTGCGGGAACTGAGCTCGTCCACCGTGTTCGCGATGGCTTGCGAGCCGACCACGACCACACTGAGCGGCACCAGGACGACGATGGCCGATGCGCCAACGCTGGCTTCGGACAGGGAATAGGTTTGACCGGCGCTTGCGCTGGACGTCAGCAAGAGGGCGGCAAGTGGCAAGGCAAACAGTGCGTGGCGCATGCGAACTCCTTCGGGGTGGACGACCCGGCCGGGTGGCCGTGTCATGTCGTTCAAGACTGCGCCACCCTATTCGAAGCCGCTATCGCACGCAATTTGCCTCCATCTGGTATTGCCTGGCACGCCGCCACGGTGCGGATTCCGATACCAGCCCCTGGCGGAAAGATCGCAGGGAGCCGATTCGTCAGGGACCCTTGGGCAACAGCACCCAGATCGCCCCGCGCTGCTTCATCCGCCCCGCGTACTCGGCCGCATTGCCGCCGAAACCAAAGAAGAAGTCCGCCCGCACCGCGCCGCGGATTGCCCCGCCGGTGTCCTGCGCCATCATCAGGCGCTGCAGCGGCGCCTCGTTGGCCGGGTGCGTGGTGGACAGGAAGAGCGGCGCCCCCAGCGGCACCTGCGAGGGGTCGACCGCCACCGAGCGCTCGGGTGTGAGCGGCACGCCGAGCGCGCCCTTGGGTCCTACGCCCGGGTCGGGCAGGCGCTCCTCGCGGAAGAAGATATAGCTCGGGTTGACGTTGAAGAGTTCCTGGCGGCGCTGCGGATTGGCCGCTATCCAGGCCTTGATGCTCTGCGCCGACACGCCGTCGGCCGGCAACTGCCCCTGCTCCACCAGCCAGCGCCCGATCACTTTATACGGGTGGCCGTTCTGGTCGGCGAAGGCCAGGCGCACCGTCTCGCCGGTTTCCTCGATGCGCACCCGGCCCGAACCCTGCACCTCGAGGAAGAAAGCCTCGACCGGATCGTCCACCCACACCAGTTCCTTGCCTGCGATGGGGGCGCGGTCGATCTCGGCGCGGGTGCTGTAGGGCACCACCGTCTTGCCGACCAGGCGGCCACGCAGGCGCATGTTCTTCAGGCTCGGGTAGACGGATCCCAGATCAACCGTGATGAGGTCGTCCGGCACCCGGTACAGCGGCGTCTGGAACGCGCCGCCGCGCTTGCGCGCACCACGCAGCATCGGCTCGTAATAGCCGGTAATGAGACCGTAGTCCGCGCCGTCGGGCATGCGCATCTGGTTCGGCACGAAATACGTTTCGAAATAGCGGCGGATGGCGTCGCTGTCGCCGGCATCCACGCCGCCTGTCGCCGCGCAGGCCGCGCTCCAGTCGGGCTTTTTCGCCAGCACGCGGCAGGAGGCGAGAAAGGCCGGCCAGGCCTGGCGCAGGTCGTCCTGCTGCCAGCCCGGCAGCGTGTCGAAGGACACCGGCGTCATCGGCGGCACGGGAACAGGTGCAGGCGTGGGAACGGGAATGCCGACCGGCCCCACCGGCGGCGGCATCACCACATCCGGCTGTTTCGGGGGCACCGGTGCCGGCGGCTGCTGGGGTGGCGTACCGCAAGCGGCCAGCAAAAGGGCCACGGCGGCCAGGGAGGCAGGTACACTGCGCACTATTCTGCGGCGTATCGATTGCATAAGGACAGTCTATGTGGATCTTGATGGTGGAAGCAGGCGTGGCATTCTTCCTGCTCGTGTTTATCGTGTGGTGGACGATGTTCTCGGGCCGCCCTGACGAGCGCAAACGGCCGCTGCGCGAAGAACTGCCGACGCGCCCCGCGGAACAGGGCGAGCCGCCACGCGAACCATGATCAGTGCAGCATGCTCGGCTGCGTCAGCACGAACTCGGGAATCCTGACTTCGAAACGGTGGCCATCCTCGGCCACGCAGAAGTACTCGCCGTGCATCGAGCCCTGTGGCGTGGCCAGCTGGGTGCCGCTCGAGTATTCGAACTGCTCGCCGGGTTTGAGCAGCGGCTGGTGCCCGACCACGCCCAGGCCCTTGACCTCCTGCACACGGTTATTGGTATCGGTGATCACCCAGTGGCGCGCGATCAGCTGGGCCGGCACTTCGCCGCTGTTGCGGATCGTGATCGTATAGGAGAACACGTACAGGTCGCGGTCAGGCTTGGACTGTTCGGGCAGGTATTGGGTACGGACGTTGACGGTGAAATCGTAGGCAGCCATCGGCTTCCCTCTTCTCGTTATTAGCAGGAACGCGGACAGGCCAAGGCATGCCACCGCGCGTAAAGGAACATGATACTCCGTGTGCCAAAACCGGGCTGCGCGCGACTGCGGGGCACGTCGGCGTAAAATAGCGGCTATCCCTAACCGCACGGCCACCGCAATGACCACTTACCGCATCGCTCCCAGCATCCTGTCCGCCGATTTCGCCCGCCTGGGCGAGGAAGTCCGCAACGTCGTCGAGGCAGGCGCCGACATCATCCACTTCGACGTGATGGACAACCATTACGTGCCGAATCTCACCATCGGCCCGCTGGTCTGCCAGGCGATCCGCCCGCACGTGCAGGTGCCGATCGACGTGCACCTGATGGTCAAACCGGTCGACCGCATCATCCCCGACTTCGCCAAGGCCGGCGCCAACATCATCACCTTTCATCCGGAAGCGTCGGAGCACATCGACCGCACCCTGCAGCTGATCCGCGATAACGGCTGCAAGGCCGGCCTGGTGTTCAACCCGGGCACGCCAATGCACTACCTCGAGCACGTGATGGACAAGATCGACATGATCCTCATCATGTCGGTGAATCCGGGTTTCGGCGGCCAATCCTTCATCCCCGAAGCGCTGAAAAAAATCGCGATCGCGCGCCGGCTGATCGACGAATCGGGCCGCGACATCCTGCTGGAAGTCGATGGCGGCATCAAGGCCGACAACATCGCCGCCGCCGCCGCGGCCGGTGCCGACACCTTTGTCGCCGGCTCGGCCATCTTCGGCAAGCCCGACTACAAGGCCGTGATCGACGCCATGCGCGCCGAACTGGCCACGGTCGGGAAATAAGGGTGCAAGGCGCTGCCCTGAACAAGGCCATTCGTGCCGCCATCATCGACCTCGACGGCACGATGCTCGACACCGTGCCCGACTTCGAGCTGGCCCTGAACGCCATGCGCGCCGAATTCGGGCTGGCGCCGATCACGCAGGCGGTCATCACGCCGATGGTCGGCAAGGGTTCCGAAAAGCTGATCCGCGACGTACTGGCGCTCGACTACGACGCGGCGCGCATCGACGCCGTTTTTGAGGAGGCGATGGCGACCTACCAGCGCCACTACCTCGCCATCAATGGCCAGAAGAGCGTCCTGTACCCGGACGTGATCGAGGGCCTGCAGGAGATGAAGCGCATGGGCCTGCGCCTGGCCTGCGTGACCAACAAGCCGATCGCCTTTGCCACGCCGCTGCTGGCGCAGAAAGGCCTGGCGCCCTGGTTCGATCTGGTCTACGGCGGCGATTCGTTGCCGAAAAAGAAGCCCGATCCCCTGCCGCTGCTGCAGGTCTGCCAGGATTTCGACCTGGCGCCAAGCGAGGTGGTGGCGATTGGCGACTCCTCGAACGACGCCGAAGCCGCACGTGCCGCGCGTTGCTATGTGCTCACAGTGCCATATGGTTATAACCACGGAATGCCTGTTCAAACTATCAATTCCGATGGTATAGTTGATTCGCTGCTCCAAGCGGCGAAGTGGATATCTGCACACAACGGCACCACAAACTAACTTATCTATACATGTTCTTCACCAAAAAACACACTGTCAACGCAACCGGCGCCCTCGAGGCCTGGCTGTGGCGACGCTGGCAATCCTGGGCTAACTAACCCGTACTGATTGCTGCCGGCTGCATACGCGCATCCGGCAGGTTTTTTGCACAACACCGCCGCCCTCCTCCTGTTCACATACTGGCGGCCTGGAGAAGAACATGACCGAACTCGAATTCAAATCGCTGGCGAGCCAAGGCTATAACCGCATTCCGCTGATCGCCGAAGCCTTCGCCGATCTCGAAACGCCGCTTACCCTGTACCTGAAGCTGGCCCAGTCGCAAAACACCGGCAAGCACACCTTCCTCCTCGAATCGGTCGTTGGCGGCGAGCGTTTCGGCCGCTATTCCTTCATCGGCCTGCCGGCGAAGACCCTGCTGCGCAGCAGCGGCGAGCTCACCGAAGTCGTCACCAACGGCCGCGTCGTCGAAACCCACGAGGGCAACCCGCTCGCCTTCATCGAAGCATTCCAGTCGCGCTTCAAGGTCGCGCTGCGCCCGGGCATGCCGCGCTTCTGCGGCGGCCTGGCCGGCTACTTCGGCTACGACACGGTGCGCCACATCGAACGCAAGCTGGCCGGCAAGGCCCCGCAGGACGACCTCGGCCTGCCCGAGATCCAGCTGATGGTGACGGAAGAACTGGCCGTGATCGACAACCTCTCCGGCAAGCTCTACCTGATCGTCTATGCCGACCCGTCCCAGCCGGAAGCCTACAGCCGCGCGCGCCAGCGCCTGAAAGACCTGCGCATCATGCTGCGCCGGAGCGTCGATGCGCCTGTCACCACGGCCTCGGTGCGCACCGAAGCCGTGCGCGAGTTTTCCAAGGAAGACTACCTGGCAGCAGTGGCCAGGGCCCATGAATACGTGATGGCCGGCGACCTGATGCAGGTGCAGATCGGCCAGCGCATCAGGAAGCCGTACGTCGACTCGCCGCTGTCGCTGTACCGCTCGTTGCGCTCGCTGAATCCGAGTCCGTACATGTATTACTACAATTTCGGAGACATGCAGATCGTCGGCGCCTCGCCGGAAATCCTGGTGCGCAACGAGACCCTGCCCGCCGGTGGACGCAAGGTCACGCTGCGCCCGATCGCCGGCACCCGTCCGCGCGGCGCCACGCCGGAACGCGATACGGCACTCGCGGCCGAGCTGCTGGCCGACCCGAAGGAGATCGCCGAACACGTGATGCTGATCGACCTGGCGCGCAACGATGTCGGCCGCATCGCCGACACCGGCAGCGTCAAGGTAACGGACCGCATGGTCATCGAAAAATACTCGCACGTGCAGCACATCGTCTCGAACGTCGAGGGTACGCTGAAGGAAGGCCTGTCCAACCTGGACGTGCTGCGCGCGACCTTCCCGGCCGGTACGCTCACGGGTGCGCCGAAAGTGCGTGCGATGGAAGTCATCGATGAGCTGGAGCCTGTGAAGCGCGGCATCTATGGCGGCGCCTGCGGCTATCTCTCCTTCGGTGGCGAGATGGACGTTGCGATTGCCATTCGCACCGGCGTGATCAAGGACGGCAACCTGTATGTGCAGGCCGCGGCCGGCATCGTCGCCGACTCGATCCCCGAGATGGAATGGCAGGAGACGGAAAACAAGGCGCGCGCCGTGCTGCGCGCGGCCGAACAAGTGCAAGACGGACTGGATGGGGAGTTCTGACATGCTGCTCATGATCGACAACTACGATTCCTTCACCTACAACATCGTCCAGTATTTCGGCGAGCTGGGCGAAGAAGTGCGCACCGTGCGCAACGACGAGATCACGATCGAGGCGATCGCGGAAATGAAGCCGGACCGCATCTGCATTTCGCCGGGACCGAAAGCCCCGGTTGACGCCGGTGTCTCGGTCGACGCTATCCGCGAGTTCAAGGGCAAGCTGCCGATCCTCGGCGTCTGCCTGGGCCACCAGGCCATCGGCGAAGCCTTTGGCGGCAAGATCGTGCGTGCCAAGGAAGTCATGCACGGCAAGACCTCGCTCATCGCGCACACCGGCGTCGGCGTCTTCAAGGGCTTGCCCAGCCCCTTCACCGTGATCCGCTACCACTCGCTGGCGATCGAGCGCGCCTCCCTGCCCGCCTGCCTGGAAGTGACCGCCTGGACCGACGACGGCGAAATCATGGGCGTGCGCCACAAGGAATACGACATCCAGGGCGTGCAGTTCCACCCCGAGTCGATCCTGTCCGAGCACGGCCACGCGCTGCTGAAGAACTTCCTCGAGGGCTGAGCACCTTCGCGGCGCCCCCGGCGCTGCGCGAAGCTGCGGTCCTTCACCTATTGCTACTGGAACGCCCATGCCGATCACCCCGCAAGAAGCGCTGCTGCGCTGTATCGAACACCGCGAGATCTTCCACGACGAGATGCTGCACCTGTTCCGCCAGATCATGTCGGGCGAGATGTCGCCGACCATGGTCGCGGCCCTCACCATGGGCCTGCGCGTGAAAAAGGAAACCATCGGCGAAATCACCGCCGCCGCGCAAGTCATGCGCGAATTTTCCACCAAGGTGCCGATGGCCGACACCCGCAAGCTGCTCGACATCGTCGGCACCGGCGGCGACGGCGCCCACACCTTCAACATCTCGAGCGCGGCGATGTTCGTCGCGGCCGCCGCCGGTGCCCGCGTGGCCAAGCATGGCGGGCGCAGCGTCTCGTCCTCGTCCGGCAGCGCCGACCTGATCGAAGCGCTCGGCGCCGACATCGACCTGACGCCCGAGCAGATCGCCCAGTCGATCGCCCAGACCGGCATCGGCTTCATGTTCGCCCCGAACCACCATGCGGCGATGAAGCACGTGGCGCCGGTGCGGCGCGAGCTGGGCGTGCGCAGCATCTTCAACATCCTGGGGCCGCTCACCAATCCGACCGGCGCCCCGAACATCCTGATGGGCGTGTTCCACCCGGATCTCGTCGGCATCCAGGTGCGCGTGCTGCAGCGCCTCGGCGCCCAGCACGCGCTGGTGGTCTGGGGCCGCGACAACATGGACGAAGTCTCGCTCGGCGCCGGCACCCTGGTCGGCGAACTGGTGCACGGCGAAATCCGCGAATACGAAATCCATCCGGAAGACTTCGGCCTGTCGATGATCGCCAGCCGCAACCTGAAGGTGGCGAACAAGGAAGAGTCGAAGCTGCGCGTGATGGAAGCGCTGCGCGGCGAGCCGGGCGCGGCAACCGACATCGTGGCGCTCAACGCCGGTACCGCCCTGTACGCCGCGGGCGTCGCCTCCTCGATCGAGGAAGGCCTGGCCAAGGCGCGCGCCACCATCGCGTCCGGCGCGGCACTGGCCAAGCTCGATCAGTTCGTCAACGTCACGCGCCAGCTCGGCGCCCATTGAAGGGAGCAGCATGTTCGGTATCCATGACCTTCCCCTGTTCGTGATTTCCGGCCTGCTGCTCAACATCATGCCGGGCCCCGATTCGCTCCTGATCATGACCCGCAGCGCCACCCGGGGCTGGCGCGCCGGCTGCGCCGCGGCGCTGGGCATCGGCGCCGGCACCCGGGTGCACATCTTCGCCGCGGCCCTGGGTTTGTCGGCGATCCTGGCGACCTCAAGCGCCGCCTTCCTGGTGGTGAAACTGGTTGGCGCGGCTTATATCCTGACCATGGCCGTCGGTCTGCTGCGCAGCAGGAAGGCCGACGGCACCACGGCCGCCCCGGTGCTGCCCGCCCTGCCCTACCGCCGCATCTTCTCGCAGGGTTTCCTGACCAATGTGCTGAACCCGAAGGTCGCACTGTTCTTCCTTGCCTTCGTGCCGCAATTCATCGACGCCCACGCGCCGAGCACGGCACTCGCCTTCATCGTCCTGGGCTGCATTTTCAACGTCAACGGCATGCTCTGGTGCGGCGCGCTGGCGCTGACCACCGCCAGGGCGAGCGAGCGCCTGAAAATCAATCCGGCGGTCTCGCTCTGGCTGAAGCGGGTCACCGGCGGCCTGTTCGTCTGGCTTGGCGTCAAGCTGGCGCTGTCCGAGCAACACTAAAAGGTTTTAGCAAGCATGTCCGATATCCTGAACAAGATCCTGGCTGTCAAAGCCGACGAAGTCGCCAGTGCGCGCAAGCACCGCGACCTGGCCAGCCTGCGCCGCGAGGTCGAAACCGATACCGAACTGCGCACCGGCCTCCGCGGTTTCGGGGCCAGCCTGCGCAAGAACATCGGCGCCGGCCGCGCCGGGGTGATTGCCGAAATCAAGAAGGCCTCGCCCTCGAAAGGCGTGCTGCGCGCGGATTTCCGTCCGGCCGAGATTGCCGAAAGCTATGCCGAGGGCGGCGCGTCCTGCCTCTCGGTGCTAACGGACGTGAACTTCTTCCAGGGTCATGCCGACTACCTGCGCCAGGCGCGCGCCGCCTGTGACCTGCCGGTCATCCGCAAGGATTTTATCGTCGACATGTACCAGGTCTACGAAGCGCGGGCGATGGGAGCCGATGCCATCCTGCTGATCGTCTCCGCGCTCGATCACGGCCTGATGGCGGAACTCGAAGCCTGTGCCCAGGAACTCGGCATGGATGTGCTGGTCGAAGTACATGACGGTGATGAGCTGACCGCGGCGCTGCGCCTGAAAACGCCGCTGCTCGGCATCAACAACCGCAACCTGCGCACCTTCGAGGTCACGCTCGATACCACCCTGGGCTTGCTGCCGAACATTCCGGCCGAACGCCTGGTCGTCACCGAGTCGGGAATCATGGTGCCAGGCGATGTAGCGCGCATGCGCGCGGCGAACGTGCATGCGTTTTTGGTGGGCGAAGCGTTCATGCGCGCTTCCAACCCGGGCGCCCAACTGCGACGATTATTCGACTGACATGACCACCTCCATCCGCACCCGGGCCGCTCTCCTTCTTCTACTGGCAGCCCTGGGCGGATGTAGCACGGTCCAGCCCCTCGCTTCCACGGCGAAGCGTATCGCGGCGGCCATACTCCCCGCCCCGAGGATCGAAGCACCCGTTCCCCAGCCCTGGCATGCGCTCGATGCCTACAAGGCCGAGGTGGCGCAGCACGTCATGCGCCGCAACAGCGAACGCACGTTCAGCGGAAAGCTGCCGCCGATGCTGCCGGCGATCGTGGTGGTGAACATCACGGTAGGGGAAGATGGCGAATTGCAGGACGTGGCCGTGCAGCGTTCGCGCGACGACGGCGCGTCGCGGGTAGCGCTGGCATCGATGCGGCGCAGCGGTCCCCTGCCCCGTCCGACCAATTTGCTGGCCACGCATGCGCGGGCACTGACGTTTTCCGAGACCTTCCTGTTCGACGACCAGTATCGCTTCCAGCTGCGCAGCCTGGCCGGCCCCCAGTAGAGTGGGCACTCCGTGCCCACGCGAACACTTGCGCTGTGTTGGCGGACGAGCGCGGCGATAACACCATCAAACCGGACGCGTTATCGCGGTTCACCCGGATACGTCTCCGCCATGCAGGGGGAACGAATGTAAAACGGCCGCCACGGTGCCACGTTCCGCGTGGGCACGAGTGCCCACCCTACGCCAACGCAGCCTGGCCGAGCCCAGTAGGGTAGGCGGCTATATCGCGTAGGTCGGGCATACGTTCCCTCAACGCCGCCTACGCGTTCAACCAGCCCATGCGCGTTCGCGCAATGCACTGGCCGGCCCCCAGTAGGGTGGGCACTCCGTGCCCACGCGAATATTTGCGTTAAGTTGGCGGGCGAACGCGGCGATAACACCATCAAACCGGACGCGCTATCGCGGTTCACCCGGATACGTCTCCACCATGCAAGGGGAACGAATGTAAAACGGCCGCCACGGTGCCACGTTCCGCGTGGGCACGAGTGCCCACCCTACGAAAACGCAGCCTGGCCGAGCCCAGTAGGGTAGGCGGCTATATCGGGCGCGTCGAGCATACGTTCCCTCAACGCCGCCTACGCGTTCAACCAGCCCATGCGCGTTCGCGCAATGCACTGGCCGGCCCCCAGTAGGGTGGGCACTCCGTGCCCACGCGAATATTTGCGTTAAGTTGGCGGGCGAACGCGGCGATAACACCATCAAACCGGACGCGCTATCGCGGTTCACCCGGATACGTCTCCACCATGCAAGGGGAACGAATGTAAAACGGCCGCCACGGTGCCACGTTCCGCGTGGGCACGAGTGCCCACCCTACGAAAACGCAGCCTGGCCGAGCCCAGTAGGGTAGGCGGCTATATCGCGCAGGTCGGGCATACGTTCCCTCAACGCCGCCTACGCGTTCAACCAGCCCATGGGCGTTCGCGCAATGCACGCGTGCGTTGAACGCGTAGGCGGGGCATAGGCCGCGTCGATTTCACAAGCACGATGGAGCCGCCTACCCTACGCGTTTCGGCAACGCATGTTCACCGCCCCATCACATTCAACACCGCCAGACTCATCGCCTGTGCCGCCGTCTTGATCGACGGCTCCGGCACCGGCGCGTAAAACGGCGAATGGTTGAAGGCGATCGGCTTGCCGCCTTCGCGCTCGGCGTCCGCCACCGCCTTCGGGTCGTACACCCCGGTGAAGAAGAACATCGACGGCACGCCTTCGTTGACGTACATGGAAAAGTCTTCGCTGGCCGTCATGGCCGGCATGCGCTGGGCCTTGGCGTCCCCAAACGCATCCTTGAACACGGCTTCGGTCCTGGTCACGAGGGCTTCGCTGTTGACAATGGCCGCGCCGCCTGCGATCAGCTGCACGTCGGGTGCCGGAGCACCCGCCATCGCGGCCGAGGCGGTCGCCACGCGGCGCACGCCGTCGAGCAGCCTGGCGCGGGTCGCCGGGCTGTACGAGCGGATGGTACCGCGCACCTGCACGCTGTCGGGAATGATGTTGCCGACCGTGCCGCCCTGGATCGCACCGATGGTGACCACGCCGAATTCCTTCGGATCCTTCTCGCGGCTGACCACGGTCTGTACGTCGACCACGAAGCGCGCGGCGATCGCGATCGGGTCGATGGACTTATCGGGCGCCGAGCCGTGGCCGCCGCGGCCCTTGAACACGATCTCGATCGCGTCCGAGTTCGACGACACGGCGCCGACGTTGTAGCCGACCGTGCCGTGGGCCAGCGGCCAGGAATGCAGCGCAAACGCATAGTCGGGCTTCGGAAAGCGCGTGAAGAGGCCGTCGGCCAGCATCGCTTTCGCGCCCGAGACGGTTTCCTCGGCCGGCTGGCCGATGAAGACCAGGGTGCCCTTCCAGGTGTTCTTCAGTTCGGTCAGCGTGCGCGCCGCGCCCAGCCAGGCCGACATGTGGACGTCGTGACCGCAGCTATGCGCCACGAAACTCTCGCGCCCGTCGCCAAGCGCCCTGGCGCGGCTGGCGTAGGGCAAACCGGTCTTCTCTTCCATCGGCAAGCCATCGAGTTCGGTGCGCACCAGCACCGTCGGGCCGGCGCCGTTCTTGTAGACGGCCACAATGCCCGTCTTGCCGACCTTTTCCGTCACCGTGAAGCCGAGTTTACGCATTTCGCCGGCCAGCTTGCCCGCCGTGCGCACTTCCTGGAAGGCGATTTCCGGGTGCGCGTGCAAGTCCTTGTAGACCGTGTCGAGCCACGGATACATGGCATTGACCCTGGCCGCCACCTCGTTCTTCAAGGGTGCGGGGGACTGGGCCAGTACCGGAAGTGCAAGGGAAGCCAGGACGGTGGCGGCGACGGTTTTTTTCACGGATAGCCTCTTCGATGGGCGGGGATGCAGGAAAGGCGAGAGCGCGCGGCGCGGGCTCCCGACAGCAGGATTACACCGCGCTCGGGCGCGTGATCGGTGAAGATTTCTTGCCCGGCACCGCCTGCGACAGGGTAATCCCCGGCACGCGCTCGCCCTGCAGGGTCAGGTCGAAGGCCATCAATTCGTCGCGGCGGAAGGCATGCACGACGACCTTGTCGCCCACGCGGTAGCGTGCCAGCAGCGCGTCGACATTCGGCGGGTTGCCGCTCACGCGCAGGCCGTCGATGGCGATGATGACGTCCAGCGCCGACAGGCCGGCCTGGTGCGCCGCCCCGCCCTCGTGCACCTGCGTCAGCTTCGCGCCCAGCGGGTCGCGGCCGATGCTGGCGTCCAGCGAAGGCTTGCCCTTCTTGCGCTCGTCGACCAGCTTCACGCCCAGCGGCGCAAACAGCTTGGCCAGCGGCAGGTCCTCCGTGCCGCGCACGTATTTGTCGAACATGGCGCGCAGCTTCAGGCCGCTGACCTCGTCGAACAGGGCTTCCACCTCCTGTTCGGTGACGCCGCGGCCGGCGCCTTCGTAGAAGTCGCGCCCGTAGCGTTCCCACAGCGCGCGCATGACGTCGTCGAGCGACTTCGCACCATTCGTCTTCGCACGAATCGTCAGGTCGAAAGCCAGCGCGATCAGGGAACCCTTGGTGTAGTAGCTGATGATCGCATTCGGCGAATTCTCGTCCTGGCGGTAGTACTTGCTCCAGGCATCGAAGCTGGAATCGGCCACGCTCTGCTTGGTGCGCCCGCTCCCGCGCAGCACGCTGCCGACCGTTTTACCGAGCAGCTTGAAATAGGTCGGCTCGCCAATGATCCCGGCGCGCACCAGCATCAGGTCGTCGTAATAGCTGGTGAAACCCTCGAACAGCCACAGGAGCGGCGTGTAGTTTTCCGCCTGCAGGTCGTAGGGCGCGAACGCGGCCGGCTTGATGCGCTTGACGTTCCAGGTGTGGAAGTACTCGTGGCTGCACAGGCCGAGGAATTTCAGGTAGCCCTCGTTTGGCTCCCCGGCCTGCACCGTCGCGCTGCCCGGCAAGTCGCCACGCGCGCAGATCAGGGCCGTCGAGGCGCGGTGCTCCAGGCCGCCGTAGCCGTCGCCCACTGCCATCGTCATGAAGACGTAGCGGTCCATCGGCGCGCGTTTCGTGCTCGGCTCGAAGAAGGCGATTTGCGCTTCGCAGATCGCTTTCAGGTCAGCCTGCAACCGCGCCATGTCGAGGTTCGGCACGCGCCCGGTGATGACGATGTCGTGCGGGATCCCGTGGGCTTTGAACGTGCTTAGGGCGAAGTCGCCCATTTCCACCGGATGGTCGATCAGCTCGTCGTAGTCGGCGGCGATGTAAGTGCCGAAGCCGTAGCGCTTGGCGCCGGCTTCCTTCATCGCGGTCGCGACACGCCATTGCTTGGCCGCCGGGTCGGCTGGCCGCTGGATGTCGACCGTATGCGCAACCGCCTCCTGGCCAAGCACGCGCAGGAACACGCTGGTGCCGTTGAAGAAGCCGTGGGTCTGGTCGAGGTGGGCGGCGCGCACCGACAGGTCCCAGGCATAGACCTCGTAGTGCAGCGTGAGCGGGCCTTCGGCCGGTGCGGCCTGCCAGGAGTGCTTGTCGAGCTTGGCGAGGGCGACGGGAATGCCGTTCGCTTCGGCGCGGATGCGCACGATGTTGCGCGCGAATTCGCGGATCATGTAGCTGCCCGGGATCCATGCCGGCAGCGCGAACACCTGGCCATCGGCGCTTGGCGTCGCGACCGTGACGCTCACATTGAACAGGTGTCCCGCCAGGTCTTTCGGGACGATGGTGTAGTGGATCGCAGGCTGCTTTTTCTGGGTTGTTTTTTTCATGATGACGAAAGAAGTCGTGCCGATTCGTCTAGTGTAACGGATTCAACACGCTCGGCAACATGCGCCAGGGCACCCACAACAGCAAGGAAGCGGGGCCTACAGGTCGGCGGGGGTATCGATGTCGCGCAGGATGCCAGGGTCGCAGACCGCTACCTCGCGCACCGGGCAGGACCTGAGCAGGCCGCGCGCGCCGGCGTCGCCTTCCAGCGCCAGCAGCGCAGGCAGGTGTCCTTGACCGAATGCGACCGGGTTGCCGCGCTGCCCGCGGTAGGTAGGCGCGGCAATCTGCGCGCCCGCGGCCAGCGCTTCGAGCAGGGCACGCAGGGTGGCCGGCGCCACGTGCGGCATGTCGCCGAGGGCCACCAGCCAGGCGTCCGCCTGCGGCAGCGAATGGCGGATGGCGTGGACGAGCGACGCGGCCATGCCGCTGTCGGCGTCAGGGCACACGGTGACCTCGACGCCCAGCGCGCGCAAGGCCTCGCCCACGCCGCCATCCTCGGGCGGCACGACCGCGACCACGCGCGGAAGAACGGCAAGCAGGTGGCGTGCACTGGCCACCACCACGGCGTCGCCGCCGGGCAGCGCTTGCAGCAGTTTGTTCTGGCGGCCGAGCGGATCGAAGCGGCGCCCGCGGCCGGCCGCGAGCAGGATGCCGACCGGGTTCATCGAGTCGTCGCGGGGTTCAGGCCAGGGTGGTGGCGGCATCCTTGATGGCCGCGCGGATGCGCTGGTAGGTGCCGCAGCGGCAGATGTTGCCGCTCATGGCGGCGTCGATGTCGGCGTCGGTTGGCGTTTTATTTGTGCGCAGCAGCGCGGTGGCGCTCATGACCTGGCCGCTCTGGCAGTAGCCGCACTGCGGCACGTCGTGCCGGATCCAGGCGGCCTGCACCGCCTTGCCGACCGGATCCTGGTGCATTGCCTCGATGGTCGTGATGCGGTGGCCGACGGCTGAACCGATCGGCGTGACGCAGGCGCGTACCGGCTGGCCGTCCAGGTGCACGGTGCAGGCACCGCACAGGGCGGCGCCGCAACCGAACTTGGTGCCGGTCAGGTTCAGGTTGTCGCGCAGCGCCCACAGGATGGGCGTGGCCGGATCGGCGTCGACCTGCGTTGCGCGCCCATTGATTTCGAGCTGGACCATATCGGCTACCTGTAGACGTGCTTGCGTTACTTCTTGATCGACTTCAGCTTCGCTTCCAGCGCAGGCAGGTCGACCGCGCCCGGGATGCGGGTGCCGTCGGTGAAGAAGATCGCCGGCGTGCCCTGGATATTGAGCTTCTGGCCCAGTTCCAGGACCTGTTCGTGCGGCGCCTTGCAATCTTCCGCTGCCGCCGGCGGCAGCTTGTTATCGATCATCCAGTCGTCCCAGGCCTGCATCTTGTCCGGTGCGCACCAGATGTTGCGCGACTTCGCGATCGAATCCTCGTTCAGGATGTTGTACATGAAGGTGTAGATGGTGACGTTATCCAGTTCCTTCAGGGTGGTCTGGCGCAGGCGCTTGCAGTAGCCGCAGTTCGGATCCTCGAACACGGCGATGGTGCGCTTGCCGTCGCCCTTCACCTGCTTCAGTGCCAGGTCCAGCGGCAGGTCGGAGAACTTGACCTTGCTCAGCTGCTCCATGCGCGTGCGCGTCAGGTTCTGCGACGACTTGGCGTCGTACACATGGCCGATGAACAGGTACTGCCCCTTCTTGTCGGCGTACAGGATGTCGCCGCCGACGCGCAGTTCGTACAGGCCGCTGTACGGGGTCTGGCGGATCGACTGGATCTTGGCGCCGCCCAGGCGTGGCTCGATGTTCTTGCGAATGTTCGCTTCCGCGCTGTTTTCGGCACCGACGCACGATGCCATCATCCCCAGCGCCAGCAGCGCGGCGATCTTCGTTTTTACCATCACGATGGATCCTTAAAGTTTATTTGCCGAGGGCGTGCGCCATCAGTTGGCGCTTAACGAAGGGCAATTTATCGAGCAAGTTTAAACCCAAATTGCGCGCGACGCGCAGCGGCTCGAGGTTGGCGCCGAACAGGCGCTCGAGGCCGTCGGTCGCCAGTTGCATGAGAAGCACGTCTTCCTTGCGTGCCCGTGCATAGCGCGCCAGCACCCGTTCGTCGCCAACCGAGCGGTGCTCCTCGCGCCCGGCCACCACGCGCAGCAAGTCCTTGATGTCGCCGAAACCGAGGTTCATGCCGTGGCCGGCGAGCGGATGGACCGCGTGCGCGGCGTCGCCGATCAGGGCGACATGGGGCGCGACCAGCGCGTGCGGACGCACCAGCGCCAGCGGCACGGATTTCACCGCTTCCGGCTGCAGCGGTTTCAAGGTACCAAGCGGGGCGTCGGCGTATTCGCACAGGCGCACCGCCAGTTCCCCCATCGATTCGTCCATGAGGGTGGCAGCCAGGGTTTCCGGTGCCGACCACACCAGCGATACGCGGTTTCCCGGCAGCGGCAGCAGGGCGATGATGCCGTCGCTGCAGGTGAACCACTGGTGGGCCACGCCGTGGTGCGGCTTTTCGCAGGAGAAATTGGTGACGATGGCGCGCTGGTGATACGAGCGGTAGTCGATGCCGATGTCGCATTGCCCGCGCACCCAGGAATCGCGGCCGTCGGCGCCAACGACCAGGCTGGCATCGAGCTTGCGGCCATCCTCGAGCGCGACCTGCGCGCCTTCTGGACCGCAGGTCAGGCAGCTGGCGACACCGCTGACGACCTGCACCTTGTGGGCAAACTTCAGGGCGGCGTCGAGCGCGTCGTTCAGGTTGCTGTCCTCGACGATCCAGGCCAGCGCGCCGGTATGGGCGCCAAAGGCATCGAAACCGAGGCTGCCGCCGTTCTTGCCGTCGCCGTTCACCGCCATCGCATCGACCGGCGCCACGCGCGCCCCGTCCAGCGCGCCCCAGACCTTCAGCGAGTCCAGCAGCGCCTGGGCCGTGTGGTTGAGCGCATAGACGCGCACGTCCCAGGGCTTTTCACTCCCGCTGGAGGCAGCACCCTCACCCGGCGGCCTGGGCGGCACCAGCAGCGTGACGCTGTGCCCGGCCTGGGCGAAACCGAGGGCCGCCGTCTTGGCGATGGCACCATTGCCGACGATGCAGACATCGCTGATCTGGTGTGCGGTAAAGGTAGGTGTCGTCATCCGAGCATTATAGCGGCATGTCAAAACCGGTAGCGCAGCGGCCGCGCCAGTCTTCGGCCGCCTGGACTCCGAAGAAAGTTGCAGCGGGGACTTGCACGGCGCGCTACGGCTGGCTATAATCATGCCTCTCTTGGCCTGGTAGCTCAGTTGGTAGAGCAGAGGATTGAAAATCCTTGTGTCGGTGGTTCGATTCCGCCCCGGGCCACCAAGAATTCAGCATCGGTCACGATGCAAACAAGACGCCACCTTCGGGTGGCGTTTTTGTTTTCCACTCAGCCAGTTCCAGTGACGAGCGCAGTGTGCATGCGCATCGCCAGGCAGGCGCTCCCAAGCCTCACTTGCGCTCCCAGGGCAAGGGCAGCCCTTCGGCGATGGCGAGTTTCTCCATGGCCTGTTCCAGCACCATGCGGGCCTGCCCCGCCGCCTGCCCCAATTGCGCATGCAGGCGCGCATCGTCGGGGTTGCGGTTGGCGCAGCTGGCACTGTAGCGCTCAAAACTGAACAGCATCATCAGCAAGTCCGACAGGTGGCGAGGGCATTCGCACATCAGGCGCTTGCTCGCGGCCGACATTGCCGCCAGCGCTTCCTCGTCGAAACGAGGGGGCGCGACCGTCTCCGCTGCCGATTCCAGGGCCGCCTCCGGCTGGGGCAGCCGTTGTCCAGTCAATGCCGAACGGCACAGCAGCGCCAGCTCGCCGAGGTCGCCCGGAACGCGCACCACGAGGCAACCCTGTGCGCGCAACGCACGAATCGTGGCGCTGCCGCAGAACCGGTACAACACGACAACTGCTGCCACGCCGGAAAACGCGCGCGCCGCGGCAAGCAGGGGCAGGATCGTTTCGTCGATCTCGGATCGTTCGACGACGAGCACCTGCGCGCCACTTCCCTCTTCGCCCTCGGCAACCTGCTCCAGACTGGCATAGCTGGCCCGAACGTCGAGGCCGAACCCTTCACGCTCGGCCGCCACGCGTCGCGCCAGCCCGGTCCCGACCAGCAGGACCGGCACCCTGGCGCTGCCCGCTTGTACGCCTGCTCCCGCTGACGCGAGCATCGCCTGCAACTGCTCGCGCGACAGGGCTGCAAGCACGCCAATCGCATGTCCCTGGTCGACCAGCTGCTTCAGCAGTCCAAGACGCGCCACCTGCTCGGCCGAATACAGGCGCTGTCCACGCTCGGAACGTTGGGCATTGGACAGGTCGTAGCGACGCTCCCAGATGCGCAGCGTTTCGACTGGCAAGCCAGCCAGCCGGGCTGCGGCGCCACTACGGTAGGTGATGCGATCTTGTTCCATTGCAGTGGAGGTAGTCATAGTAGTGTCCCGATATTGTCCCATTTAATTCTGATTATACTGCGACAAATCTTAGACAAAGCGGCCGCGACGAACCAAATCGTGCGCATGTCAATTCACGACGGACTGCCACTACTGACAGGCGCCTTTCATGAAAAAAGTCTTGTTCGCCCTCCCGCTGGCTTTTGCGATCGGTGCAACGCTCCACCCTGCCGCATCGACGCCGATGGCAGCCGAGCGATTGCCTACTTCCCCGCTTGGCCACGACGGTTGTCGCGATCGGCGATACCGTATTCGAAAAAAAGGCGATACCGCCCGAACGAACAGCGGTAGAATAAAACCAGAAGTCAAATCCAGATAACTCCCTCGAGTAACGCACATGACCACGGCGTTTATCCACGGGCCAGTGCCTGCATGGTGAATTCAATCCGCAAAGGTAAACAGATGAAAACATGCCTCCTTCTCTGGGTCGTTTTTGCAGCGTTCGTACCTGATGTTCGTGCTGGTGCTGTCGACAAGGACAAGTTTTACGAGCGGTGCAAGCCGGCATTCCCGAAGCATGTTTTCAGCGGCAAATCGCGGGAGGGCTTTGAACATATCTTCGGCTATTGGGAAAAGACCGAACATACCGACCCGCGCTGGCTTGCTTACATATTGGGCACCGCCTACCGTGAAACCGCGGGAATGATGCAGCCGGTGCGCGAGGGATTATGCAAGAGTGACGCGTGTTCGATCCGTGCAGTCACGCAGCTGGTCAACAAGAGAAACGTCGAGAGAAACATCAAGAAGAAAAAACTCATGGCGAATTACGCGCTGCCGGACGAACACGGACGCTCGTATTTTGGCAGGGGCTACGTGCAGCTGAGCCTTAAGGAAAATTACCAGACAATGTCGAAAACCATGGGGTGGAAAGATGAGCTGGTGGGGAATCCGGGTCTGGTGCTCGATCCGGAAAGATCGGTTGCGATCCTGGTCGAGGGCATGACGCGCGGACTGTTCACCAAACGCGCATTGAAAGACGATTTCAACGAGCATAGAGAAGACTGGATTACAGCCAGAAAAATCGTGAATCCTTATTCATCCCGCGCTGAAATCACTGCGGCGCACGGTAAAGCGTTTTACGCTTGCCTTCAGTAGTCGGCAGTAAAAAGCACTGGACTTCCCGCACACGAGAACGCCACCTTCGGGTGGCGTCATTGTTTCTGCGTGCCCTCTCCTACTGGCATTCATGACCCTGGTGCCGGGGTTCATGGCAAAAACCACCCCCTTCGTCCCTTCGCCGGGGGCAGCCGCAGCGGATCGGGCTACAGTCGAGTCCTTTCCAACGACCACCTTATCGCCATGAAGACTATCTTCACCACCCTGGCAGCCATGCTTGCCATGTCCATCGCTCCCGCGCAGGCCGAAGACGCCCAGGGCGTCTGGAGCGGCACCATCGCCAATTCCCTGCGCGTGATCGTGCAGTTCACCAAGCCGGCGGACGGCCCCTGGCAGGCCAGCATCACCGTCCCCGCCCAGAACTTCAGTGCGCCGGTGGAAAACGTGGTCGTCACGCCCGAACAGGTCAGCTTCGCGCTGCCGAGGCTGAAAGCCACTTACTCCGCGACCTGGAACGCGCAGGACGGGCTGTGGAAAGGCACCTGGAAGCAGGGCCAGGCCACGCCGCTGGACCTGAAGCGTACCAGTGCCGAAGCAGTCAAGCCGAAGCGTCCCCAGGAAGCAGCGATCGCCGCCAGCCCTGCCACCTACACCAGCAGCGAGGTCGGCTTCGACAACGTCGCGGCCAAGGTCAAGCTGGCCGGCACCTTCACCGTCCCGCAAGGAAAAGGCCCCTTCCCGGCGGTGGTGCTGGTGCACGGTTCCGGCCCGCTCGACCGCGACAGCGAGGTCTTCGGCCACAAGCTCTTCCTGGTACTGGCCGACCACCTGAGCCGCCAGGGCATCGCGGTGCTGCGCTACGACAAACGCGGTATCGGCAAGTCGACGGGCACGCTGCGCGAGTCCACCACGCTCGACCTGGCGGACGACGCCGGGGCGGCCGTGCGCTTCCTGCGCACGCGTCCCGAGGTCGACAGCGCGCGGATCGGCGTCGTCGGCCACTCGGAAGGCGGCTTGATCGCCCCGCTGATCGCCTCGCGCGATCCAGCGCTCGGCTTTGTCGTGATGCTGGCCGCCCCGGCGTGCGCGGCGACCGCATCCTGGTGGAACAGATGGCGCTGGCGTCGAAAGCGCGCGGTGCGTCGGAAGCGCGCATCGCCCGCGAGCGCGCCCTGAACGGGCAGCTCTTCGCGGCGATGGTGGCGGAACCGACCCTGGACGGCGCCCGCAGCCAGGCCAGCCGCATCCTTGGGGAAGCCGAGGGCCGGGGTGAATTGCCGGCCGGGACGGCCAAGTCCCCTGGTCGATCGCTTCGGCACGGCCTGGTTCCATGCCCTGCTGCGCTATGAACCGGCGCCGGTCCTGCAGGCGGTGCGCCAGCCAGTGCTGGCCCTGAACGGCGAGCGCGACCAGCAAGTCCTGGCCAGCATGGACCTGCCCGCCGTGCGCACGGCACTGCAAGGCAATCCGCGTGCCGTGGTCAAGGAAATGGCGGGCATGAACCACCTGTTCCAGGAGGCCCGCACCGGGGCAGTGAACGAGTACGTCGACATCGAGCAGACGATGGCGCCGCAGGCCCTCGCGACGATCGGCAACTGGATCGGCAGTGTTATTGCCACCAATAAATAATTGACAGCGTAAAATCCATCCATGGACAACAGCACCGCTTCCCGCCAGGACCAGCCGCTACCGCACAGCATGAGCACCCGGCTGGCGGGCGCGGCAAGCATCGCGCGCCAGTATCCGATCTTCGGCCGGACCTGGTTCCGCTACCGGATGCGTTCTTTCCTGCTGCCCTTGCTGCTGCTGGCGCTGATGCTGGGGCTGATCGGCTTCTTCGCCAGGCAGGTACCCGGCATGCTGCTCACCCTGACGGCGATCTGGTGCATCGTGGCGCTTGCCCTGTCGCTGGGCCGCGCACTGGCGGTGCTGGTGCGCACGCGCGGGTGGCCGGCACAGCGCGAAGCGGTGGGCGTCGTCTGCGCGCTGGCCTTCGGCATGCTGGTCCTGCTCCCGCTCACGCCCTATACCCGCATTGCCGAAGCGCCCGGGAAGCGCCCACTGACGCCGCGGCAACTGCAGCTCGAACGCGAGGGAGAAGTGGTCAATCTCGTCATCTGGTCGCTGGCACTGGCCTGGCTGGGGGGCACCACCGACCTGGTGGCGTATTTCCGCCAGCGGCGCCTGCTGCGCGAGAGCGAGCTGCTCGGCCAGGTCGAGCGCTACAAGGACGAACGCAACGAAGTGGCGATGCAGCTGGCCGTGCTGGCCAGCCAGGTCGAACCGCACTTCCTGTTCAATACACTCTCGGGCGTGCGCGCCGCCATGCTGTCCGACCCGGCGCGCGGTATCGCGATGATCGACCACCTGGTCGACTACCTGCGTGCGACCATTCCGCAACTGCGTGCCGACGGCGCCCAGCCGTATGTTGCGCTTGGCGCCCAGCTCGACGCGGCCCAGGCCTACCTCGGCATCATCGAGGCGCGCATGCCGCGCCTGCGCTCGCGCATCGCCTGTCCGCTTGAACTGCGCGACGCCGCCATTCCGCCGCTGATGCTGATCTCGCTCGTCGAGAATGCGGTCAAGCATGGTATCGAGCTCAAAAAGGGGCCGGGACGGATCGAGATCAGCGCCACCCGGCGCCAGGGCGAGCGCGGCGATCTGCTGGAAGTCGCGGTGGCGGACGACGGCATCGGCTTCGGCACGGCCACCAGCGGCAGCGGCATCGGCCTGGCGAATATCCGCGAACGCCTGAAGCACCTGTACGGCGGCGAAGCGGCGCTGTCGCTGCGTGCGGGCGATGCCGGCGGCGTGGTGGCGAGCCTGGTCCTGCCCCTGCGCACGCTCTCCACAAGAAAGAACTGACATGCCCACCGCCATCATCGCCGACGACGAAGACCTGCAACGGGGCGACCTGCGCCGCATGCTGGCCCTGGCCTGGCCCGAGCTGGAGATCGTCGCCCTCTGCGAAGACGGGGCCGATGCCCTCGAAGCGATTGCGCGCCTGCGCCCGGACATCGCCTTCCTCGATATCCGCATGCCGGGCGCGAGCGGCCTGGAAGTCGCGGGTGCGAGCGGCGGCAGCTGCCGCGTCGTCTTCACCACCGCCTACGACAGCCACGCCATCGAAGCCTTCGGCCTGGGCGCCATCGACTACCTGCTCAAACCGGTCACGCAGGAGCGGCTGGTCCAGACCGTGGCGCGCCTGCGCAGCCAGGTCGGCCAGGGCAGCGCCGCCCTGCTCGACGCCATGGCCGAACTCGACCGGCGCCTGCGCGCGCCTGTGGCGGAACGCATCCGCTGGATCAGCACCACGGCCGGCAGCACCATCAAGCTGTTCGCGGTTGACGAGGTGCTGTTCTTCGAATCCGATTCCGGCTATACGCGCGTGGTCAGCGCGCAGGACGAGGGCCTGATCCGCACGCCCCTGAAGGAACTGCAGGCGGGGCTGGATCCGGACATGTTCTGGCAAATCCACCGCGGCACCGTGGTGGCGGTGCGGGCAATCGCGCGCGTTCGCCGCGACGAGCTGGGCACGCTGACCGTGGAGCTGCGCGGCCATCCGGAACAGCTGAAGGTCAGCCAGACCTATGCCTGGCGCTTCCGGGGCGACGGCCTGGTGCGCCGGGAGGGCGCGGCTTCCCGCTAGAGCTGTTCCATTTCACCAACGGCCTGAATGTTTGCCTTTGGACAACTCAAATGCGCATGGTATCCTTTAGGAAAGACTAATTGGCAATGGTGAACATTGCCTGAGGTCTTCCTCAATTTTTTTCCGATAACGATACCGAAAGCCTCCATGAACCGTTTTTCCTCGACGATTGCCATCGCCGCCACCGCGCTCGCCCTGACCGGCTGCGCCAGCATGCACTCCGGCACCACGCAGCAAGTGAAAGTGTCCAGTAACCCGGCGGGCGCGACCGTCTACACGGCCATCAAGAAGGATGGCGTGGTCTCGAACAAGGTCGCCGTCGGCGTCACCCCGCTGACCGTGACCCTGTCGCGCAAGCACGGCGCCCTGTTCGTCGAAAAAGAGGGTTTTGTCGCCACCGAAGTGCAGCTGACCACCAGGATGAATCCGTGGGTGTGGGGCGATATCCTGCTGACCAGCCCGCTGAGCACCTCGATCGACACCTCGACCGGCGCCGCGCGCGAATACGACCCGGGTGAATTCATGGTCGACCTGCAGCCGGTCGCCAAGTAAGTCATGTCCCTGTTCGGCGCGAGCCAGCTTGCCGCCCTCGCCCTGGCGGGGCTGCAGGCGACAGCCATGGCCGCGCCCTGCGGCTGCGCGCCATTCGCGCCCGATGCCGAACAGAGCGTTCCCGCCCCCGCCGCCCCCTCGCCCGAAGCGCGGACCTTGCGCGACTTCGTCCTGTTCGCCCACCGCCGCATCGGGGCCGACCTGATCCGCCAGCAAGGGCCCTACCTCGACACCGTGTCGACCTATCTGTCGTCCTGCCCGGACGAGACGCTCAAGCGCGCCTGGCTGCGCCGCGCCCTTGCCGCAACGAGCGACACCAGCCAGTTCGCCGAACGCATCGCGCACGCCTACGAACAGGCCCGCGCCTGCCCTCCCCCGGCACAATGAATTTTCTCCGCAGCTTCCTGGCCGGCGCCTGCCTGCTGTTGTGCGCCGTCCAGCCTGCCCTGGCCGGGCTGCATGAGGACCTGCAGCGGGTCGAGGCCGAACGCCTCGAGCGCGACCCCGCCTGGCTGGCCCTGCTGCACTACCGTCCCGATGGCAGCGGCATCGAAAGCCAGGCCGACCAGCCGCGCTTCTTCCTGGCCGATGGCGCCCGCCATTCGCCGCGCGCCGAGCTGCTGGCCGCGGTGGCCGCGCTGCACGACGCCGCCGCCGCACAGGACTTCGCCTGCCGCTTTCCCGCCCGCTTTGAGTGGCTGAGCGCGCGCCTGGGACGCGAAGGCGCGGAGGCGCTAACAAGCCAATGCGCCGCCCTGGCTGAATGGCTCGCGGCCTTCCCGGGCCGCCGCGTCAGCATCGACTTTGCGTCGAGCTACCTGGAAAATCCGTCGTCCACCTTCGGCCACACCTTCCTGCGCATCTATCGCGAGTCAAGCGACGAACTGCTCAGTCCGACGATCAACTACGCGGCCCGTACCGACGCGCGCGAGGGCGATCTCGCCTTCGTCACGAAAGGCCTGTTCGGCGGCTTTCCCGGCGTGGCCGACACGCTGCCTTTCTACCGGCGCCTGCGCACCTATACCGAGATCGAAGGGCGCGACATCCATGAGTACGAACTCTCACTGACGCCCGCCGAGGTGCGCCGGCTGCTGCTGCATACCTGGGAGATCAAGGACGGCGTCTTCGACTATTACTTCATCCACGAGAACTGCGCCTACCGCACGCTGGCCCTGCTCGACGCGGCGCGCCCGGGCACCGGGCTGCTCGATCGCTTCGGCGCCGTCACGGTACCCGTCGACACCGTGCGTGCCCTGCGTGCGGCCGGCATGCTCGGCGCGCAGCGTCTGTGGCCGTCGCTCCCGAAACGGGTACGCGACCTGGAGACGCAAGTCGATGGCGAGGACGGCGCGCTGGCGCGGCAGCTTGCGCTCGGCCTGGCCACACCCGCACAAGTGCGCACCCTGTCCCCGGCGCGGCAAGCCGGCACGCTGCAGCTGGCCTATGAATATGGCGCCGTCCTGATCGACCGCGACGAAGGCGACCGCGTGCGGCGCAAGGAGATCCCGGGCGCCATCACCAAGGCCCGCCTGGCGCTGGCGCAGCCGGAGGTGCTGGCAAGCCGCAGTACACCGAACGGTCCGGAAGATGGCCACGATGGCGGCCTGCTGGCGGCCAGCCTGCGCCAACGCGGCGGCAGGCATGCCCGGCACTCGACTACGCGGCCTTCCAGCACAGCCTGACCGATCCCCTGCCCGGCTACGAACCGCATGCCGAGATCACCGTGCTCAACCCGGAAATCGAGATCGGCGCAGATCGCGTGCGCTTGCGCCGCATCGACTGGCTCGTGGCGCAATCGACGATCCCCTCGTCGACGCTGTTTGCACCGCGCGCCTGGCGGGTCGAACTCACCACCCGTGCTACGCCTTTTGCCGGGCGCGACCACATGGCCACGCGCCTGGCCTATCACACGGGCCGCGCCTGGCTGCTTCCGGGGAATACCGTGCTGGCGCTGCTGCCCGGCCTGGGGCTTGAAGCCGGCAGCGGCCTGCCGCACGACGCCGCCCTGCTCGGTGCGCTGCGCACCACGCTGACACGGCAAGGAGCGCATTGGTCCGCCCAGCTGGAAGCCGTGACCGAGCGCTACTTTGCGGGTGCTTCGCTGCGCCGCGAGAGCCTGCGCGCCACTGCCGAATTCCGCGTGTCGCGCAACCTGTCCGTCGCGATTGGCGCTGCCACGCGCCAGGCACCGCGGCGCGAGCAGGAAGCATTCGTCGGCCTGAAGTGGCGCCAGCCCAGCCTGGTCCGTCCCTGGCAGAAATAGGACCTTCTCCGGCGTGCCAGGACAGACCGGTTCGTGGTGCGTGTCGGGGCGCTAGGCCTTCTTCAGCGCCGAGGCTTTATGGGCAGCCTCGGCGCCGGTCTTGTCGCTGACGACCAGGTATTCGGGATTCTCGGGCGAGGCCGCGACCTCGTGCCCCTTGATGCTCGTGTGCGCGGTGAGCTTTTTCTTGACGGTGCCGTGCACCGTGCCTTGCGGCGAATGCCACTGCACCTTGTCGCCTGCCTTGAATGCGTCGGTCATGCTCGGGTCTCCCAATGAGTGACAGCGGCGCACGCCGGCCGCTGACGGTATTGGAACACAGCGGCGCCGCGCGGCATGCACGCTTGGGCGGTGGGCGAGCGGGAAGCCAGCGATGGTCATGCGGCCGACTGTTCACGGTGCGTGAGGGCAAAGTGGCGCGCTTCGAGAGCTACAACGACACCGCCGCGGGCGAACGGGCCTTCCGCCCGGACCAGGCCGGACAGGCGCAAGCCGCATCCGCGCCCATGCACCATTGAGGCAAGCGCAGGCTTGCTGTGAAAACGCCACCTTGCGGTGGCGTTCTTCCTGGCCAGGGTTGGCGGCGACGCGCCAGCCGCTTACCACATCAGGTCGTCGGGGATCTGGAAGGCGGCGTAAGGGTCGTCCTCCTCGACAGCGGTCTCGACCTTCTTGACCCGCACCACGAGCGAGGCATCGCGTTCGGCGATCTTGTCGGCAATGACACGCGGCACCAGTTCGGTGCTATCGCCCAGGCGCACGATGACCAGGCGGCCGGCCATCAGGTGTTCCTGTACAGCCTGCGAGACGTGAATGCGCTCGATCCTGGTGCCGTGCGTGAAGTTGTAGGGGACGTCGCCATTGCCCTTGCTCTGGCGATTCTTCTGCACCATCTGGACGATCTGGGCCATGATGGCCTTCTGCTGCGCCTGCGCATCGCGCTGGGCATTCAGTTCGCGCGCGCGCTCCGCATTCTTGCGCTGCAATTCGGCCGCCGCCAGCTTGGCCTCGTCGACGCTTTGAGTGCCGGTACGCAGCTCGATCTTGTGCTGCTTGCTTTTTTCCTGTTGAACCTGCTTGGCCTTGTTCTTGTTGACCAAGCCCGCTTTCAAAAACTGATCCTGCAACGATGCCATGTTCGGCGCTCCATCGGTGACGTTCCGGCCCCTGCCGGTGTAAATCTTTCGCTAGCATAGCAAACCGCGGGACACGCATCCTTGCGCGCAGCTTATTGTTGCCGGCCCGCGCGGCAATCCAGCCGTGCCTCAGACGTCCGATAGGCCGGCTTGTGCCAGCACATGCCGCCACTGCTCGCGCCAAGACTGACTGGCGCTGGCTGTCAGGGGCTGCAATGCACGGCCCTGCAACAGCAGCGCCAGTCGTTCACGCTGCTCACTGCCGAGCCGGGCCCAAGCGTTCGAGCTTCGTGCGAGCCAGCGGCACAACTCCTCCTGCAAGCGCAGCATGCGCTGCCGATCGGTTGCTTGCTCGGTGGCAAGGCGTGCAATTGTCTCGAGCCAGTTCCAGGGATCGAGTGCGGCCAAAGTCAGCAGTTGTTCCGTATCCCCATGCGCGTCCAGAAGGGCACGTGCCTGCTTGAACGGCACATAAGCACCGTACCTGCGGATCAGGGTCATTGCGACCGCCCGCACGCGTCGGACCGGGTCAGCCAGCAGATATGCCGCGACCTCGTCTTTCGCCTGAGGCGCCAACTGGAGCCAGCATTGCGCGGCCGCCACCCGGATCGACGGGCTGGCATCGCCGAGCCAGGTGCGCACATCGTCGAGCGCGTCGCGGCGCTTCAGCCTGCCCAGTTCCACCAGGCAGATGACGATGCGCCTCTCCTGTTGCACAGGCTCGCGCAAGGCCTGCGCATACAAGGCACCGACGTCGGTTCCCTGTTGCGCGAGGAACGATGCCGCGATCGAACGCAACTGGCTCTGGCGTGCGAACAGAGCTTCATCGGCATATACTGTTGCACCTCGAGCGATCAACGCGCGCAAGGCCTTGGCCCGATTAGGTGCCACGCGCGACCGGAAAGCCCGCACCAGCATTTCCTCGTCGGGCTCCCCGCGGGCGGCCAGATGATCAAACGCCCAGGTCGCCAGCACCACGTCGCGGCTTGCGGGCACAATCGCGCGATACAACAATGCCGGGTCGATCGTGTCGACCCTGGCGAGCAGCCGAAACGCGGCACGCGCTACCTGGACCGGCGCCACGCGCACTGCCTGCAACAGTGCATCGGTGCCGACCATGGCGAACACACTCGCTTCGAATTCGGCGATCCATGCCGCGTGTTGCTCGCGGCGTGCCTGGTCCAGTCGCTGAACAGCGGGCAGCGCCGCGATGATATCGGCCGCGTCGGCAAGCGGCAGTGCCTGACTCAACGCGTAGCGAGCAGCCAGGCGCACCTTCGGCACCCAGTCGTTCAGGCGTTCGACGAGCAGGGCCGGCAGTCCCGGCAATGCCATGCCCGCCGCTCGCTCGACGGCGGCCTGACGTACGAAGCCATCGGGGTGATGCGTATAGTGGCGCAAGCGCTCGACGCTGCCAGCTTCGTAAAGCCCCGCCAGCTCACGCTGCCGCCACGCAAACCTGGAATCAGGCGCAAGCGCAGGCACCGCCACCCGAGCAGGTGACGATTTCGTCAGGAACAAAAAAAACTGCCGAATGATATTCATGGAAGCATCATAAACCGGTGTTTGTAGCCCGAGCGTGCCGCTATGCGCCCTGAGCCCCGGTCCAGAAGGCCAGGCCGACCAGGTCGGCCACGGAGTGCGCGACGACAGCCGGCCAGAGACGACGGGTACGCCAGTACACGGCCCCGAGGACGATGCCAAAAACGACAACGGATACGGCGCCGGACGGTCCCTGGTACAGGTGGTAGAGCAAGCGTACCAGCACGCTCAGCCCGACCGCCAACGAGGCGCCCAGCGTGGCGAAGCGGCGCGTCAGGTAGCCGAGCAGGAAGGTCTCCTCATACAGGCCGTTCAGCATCGAGACCAGCAGCACGACGACAAGCGATGGCTTGGCGTTCGTCAGCATCTGGGCAATCGGTTGCACCAGGTCGGACCTGGAGGGGACCAGCCAGCCCACGACAAAGCATGCCGCCGCCGCAGCGGCGTAGAGCAGCAAGCCTTCCTGTAAACCGCGCCAGCTTGGCGATGGCAGGGTATCGCTGATCCGGTAGCCGCGGGCCCGCAGGAAAGCCAGGGCCAGTGCGCCGAGCACGAGTTCCAGCATCATCGTTTCCATCAAGGCTACATCGGAGAACGACCCGGAGGAGGGAAATTCGTAGATGACGGAAAGAATGGACCCGAAGATGAACCAGCCGAAACTGATCGCAATGAGCAGGGCAGCTTCGCTGAAAGGAGGGTGATCTGAAGCAGCAGCCAATCGGCACTCGCAAGATAGGACGGTAAGGGATTCGACTCGGTAAGGATGAGTGTACGAGGCTTGTTGCTGAGGTGGCAAGCAATGTGTCTTGGCAAGTATTTCGCGCTGCGAATCCCATGCCCCGTCCTGTGCCGGTAGCGCGCGTTGCATGCCGCCCCGTCGGAGCGCCCAACATCAGCGGCCGCTAGCGCGCTCTGGCCCTCCAAGGGAAGACATATACTGGGGACAAGCCTACTGCGAGAGATTCCCATGCCGAACCTTGGCCTTGTCTGCATTACCGCCTCGAAAGACATCCGCTACCGTACCGTCACGCGCAAGCGCCTGCTGGAGCAGTCACCCGATGGACAGCGCAAGATTCTGGAAGATATTTACCGCGACAACCTGCAGACCCTCGACGCCGCCATGCGCTACTGCGCCGCGAACGGCATCCGCCTGTACCGCCTGCCGTCCTCGATCTTCCCCTTCGCCGACACGCCCGAGGGCCTGGACCTGCTGCGGTCGCTCAGCCCTGCCCTGGCCCGCTCGGGCAAGCGGGCGCGGGAAGCGGGCATTCGCCTGGTGATGCATCCGGATCAGTTTGTCGTGCTCAGTTCCGATTCGCCCGACGTGGTAAAGAACAGCATCACGATCCTGCAGATGCACGCCGACATCATGGATTTGCTGGAGCAACCCCGTTCGTCCTGGGCCCTGCTGGAAATCCATGGCGGTAAATCGAACCGCAGCGATGCCCTGGTCTCCGCCATCGCCGCGCTGCCGGACGCGATCCGCTGCCGGCTCGGATTGGAGAATGACGAGTACTCATATAGCGCGCAGGAAATCTACGAGATCTGCATGCGCAGCGGCGTGCCGATGGTGTTCGATGCCCACCACCACATCGTGCATGAAGACCTGCCCAGCTACGATCATCCGAGCGTGGAGGAAATGCTGCTCAAGGCGCGCGCGACCTGGGCCGACCCCGCCCACCAGCTGGTGCATATCTCGAACGGGCGCAGCGGTTTCAACGATCGCCAGCATGCCGACCTGATCGATACCATGCCCGCCTCGTATGCCACTGCGCCCTGGATCGAGATCGAGGCGAAGATGAAGGAAGATGCGATCGGCGGCCTGCAATCCTGGTTGAGCTCAGTGGGCGCGACGGTCGGCTGAGCCGGCGCAGGGGCGCACCGAAACAGGCTGGCAGCGCAAACTGCCCAGCCTCTTCGCTGCGGCGCGCTGTCAGTGCGTCGTCATGCGTTTCGAGATCACCGCCTCCAAATACTCGACCGGCACCACCAGCGACGAGCTGCCTGCGATATTTTCGCGCTCGAGCAGCGCCAGGATGTCGCGTTCCAGCGCAGCCTGGCCAAAGGCGTCGAGGGCGCCGAAGGCTTTGTTTACCGGACCATAGAAATCGCGGAAGACCTGCAGCCAGTGCGCCGGCGAGGCATAGCGCATGTTGAAGTGGCGGCGCGCGCTACGGATGTCCGCTGCCGCATCGCCGAACAGCTCGCCCAGGTAGGCCTCCGTGCCCCACAGCAAGGGCGACATCAGGCCCGCCGGCGGCGGCACCATCTTGCCGATGATCTTGAAGAGCTGGCCGATGGTGCTGTCCGGCGTCCAGTTCGCGACGGCGACACGTCCGCCCGGCCGCACCACGCGCATCAGTTCACTGGCACAGCGCATCTGGTCGGGCGCAAACATGACGCCAAACGTCGACAGCACGGCATCGAAGCTGTCGTCGGCGAACGGCAGGTTCTCGGCATCGGCCACCTGGAACTGGACATCGAGCCCTTCGGCCGCGGCCCGCTGGCGGCCTTTCTCGAGCAGCGCCGGCACGTAGTCGGTCGAGGTGACGCGTGCAAAGCGGCGCGCCGCGGCCAAAGTCGCGTTGCCGTTGCCCGCTGCCACGTCGAGCACGTTCTCGCCGGCGCGGATGTCGGCCATTTCCGCCAGCGATTCGCCGACGATCTGCAAGGTCACGCCGACAACGGCGAAGTCACCGCTGGCCCAGGTGGCCTGCTGGCGTTGTTTGATGGCGGCGAAATCCGGCGCCGCCGCCTGCATCCCCTGCCCCGCAGCCGGGGACGATTGCGTTGTGTGGTCCATGATGTCATGCTCCCTTTTCGACATTAAAATTTTCAGTATCGCGGGTGCGGGCGCCGGCCGCTTGTCCGGGCGTCGCGCCGGTTTGCCCGCGCGTCCTGACGCCATGCAGACCGATACCCTGTCCGATGTGCTGCGTTCGGTGCGCTTGCGCGGCGCGGTCTTCTACCAGATCGGCTTCCCCGCGGTCTGGGCAGTGGAAGCGCCGCCGATGAGCGAGCTCGGCCGCCTGCTGTTTCCCGACGCCGAGCACGTCATGGAATACCACGTGCTGGCCAAGGGCAGCGGCTGGGCCACGATGGCAGGACTGGCGCCGGTACGGCTACGCGAGGGCGATGTCGTCATCGTTCCCCACGGCGACGCCCACGTGCTCTCGAGCGACCAGTCCTTGCTGCCGACCCGCATCGACCCGGCCTGGGTCGCCGCCACGCGCGATGCCCCGAAACCGATCCCGGTGGTGTTCCATTCGCAGTACGAATTTTCCTGGGGCGAACACGCGACGCCGGCGGACAACGAAGTCGTCTGTGGCTTTCTCAGCTGCGACCGCCACCCCTTCAATCCGCTGCTCGACGCCCTGCCGCGCCTGCTGCACCTGCCGGCCGGCACGGCTGCCGCGACCGATCCCCGCTCGCCAATGAGCCTCGGACAACTGGCGCTGCGCGCCGACCGTGGCCAGCCGGGCGCGGCCGCGCTGCTCGAGCGCGCCAGCGAAACCATGTTCATCGATGCCCTGCGGCGCTACCTCGAATGCCTGCCGGCGGGCAGCACGGGCTGGCTGGCCGGCCTGCGCGACCCGCAACTGGGACGCGCACTGGCGCTGATCCATCGCACCCCGGCGCGGCCATGGACGATCGACGACCTGGCGCGCGCCGCCGGCCTGTCGCGCTCGGTGTTCTGCGCCCGTTTTCTGCGCCTGCTGGGCCAGCCGCCGATGCAGTACCTGGCGCGCTGGCGCATGGAAGCGGCCGCCGGCCTGCTGCGCGGCAGCCGCGCGCCAGTGGCCTCGGTCGCGCTCGACGTCGGCTACGAATCGGAAGCCGCTTTCGCCCGCGCCTTCAAGCGCGAAATCGGCACCTCGCCCGCGCGCTGGCGGCGGATGCAGCACGCGCAGCACAGCGCTTGAGGACCTGCGGGTGTTGGCGCCAACGCAAGAAATGCTGGACGCGGCGCCACTTCGTGCTAAAATGCGCCGCCTTGGCCTGGTAGCTCAGTTGGTAGAGCAGAGGATTGAAAATCCTTGTGTCGGTGGTTCGATTCCGCCCCGGGCCACCAAGAACATCCTTGACGAAACGCCGATCCACGCAGATCGGCGTTTTCTTTTCCTGCGCAAGAAGTCCTCGTGTCCGGTCCATTACCGGTCGCCTTTCACTCTTCCACACGAACTGCCAGACCGCCCGGTCACCCAGTCGTTCTGGCCCCACACGCCTGCAAGCGACGACAGCCGTGCGAGGCGCCGGCATGCGTGGCGCGGCTGGCAGGCCATGCACGGTATGATGTAATGATTCCATCGACTACGCACCGCCGCCCCACGGGTTCGGGTTACCTCACAATGGCCACAACCGGATCCACACTTCCCTCGTCGGTGTACCAGGCTGCTTTCAACTCCTCGCCGGTTGGCGAATACCTGCTGTCGCCCACGCCGGAAGCGATCATCCTGGCGGTCAACGACGCGTTTCTCAAAGCGTCTTCACGCACGCGGGAAGAGCTGGTCGGCACCAGCCTGTTTGTCGCCTTTCCGGAAAACCCCGACGACCCGGCCGATACCGGCGTGGCAGCGCTGCGACTATCCCTCATGCGGGTCATCGCAAGCGGTAAACCGGATACGCTTGCGCTGCAACGCTACCCGATCAGCGTCACCGGAGCCGATGGCATTACCCGTTTCGAGGAACGCTACTGGAGCGCCGTCAGCACGCCGATATTCGGCGATGACGGCAGCCTGGAGTGCATATCGCACAGCACGATGGACGTCACCGAGATGGTCGCCCTGCGCGAAGATCACCAGATCGCCACCGACAAGCTGGCGCACCTCGAGGCCAGTACGTTCGTGCGTGCGAAAAGCGTCCACGAGGTCAACACTGCCCTGCAGGCCGAGCGGACCCGCTTGCAAATGTTGTTCGAGCACGCCCCGGGTTTTGTCTATTTCACCAAAGGCGAGGACCATGTCATCGAACAGGCCAACAATGCGTATCAAGAACTGATCGGCCAAAAGGAAGTCATCGGCAAAGCCGTCACGGCCGCATTACCCGAACTGGCAGGACGCAAATTCCACGAACTGCATGACGAGGTCTGGCGCACCGGACAGCCCTACATCGCACATGCGCAGCGCATCGTGCTGCAGGCAGCACCCGACGGGTCAACGACCGTACGCTACGTGGATCTTGTCCTGCAGCCAATCACGGACGCGATCGGCACCGTGACCGGCATTTGCGGACAGGGCGCCGACATCACGGAAAAGCGGCGCATCGAAGCCGAACTGCAGCGCACCGCCGCGCTACAGTCTTTCCAGCTCGCATTGGCCGACCGCTTGCGGACACTGGTCGCCCCCGAAAATATCGTCCAGACGGCTTGCGCGCTACTGGGCCGTCACCTCGACCTGTCGCGCGTCGCGTTTTGCGAAGTGGACGACGCAAAGGGAACGTTTGTTGTCCGCAACGACTGGACCAGTCCAGGCCTGCCCAGCTTGGCCGGCGACGCCAGGCGGCTGGACGATTTCGGTTCAGAAATCATCGCCGCGCTACGCGCCGGCCAGCTGGTCGCCGTGCCGGATGTCATGCTCGATCCACGGACCGCGCCGCACGGCCTTGCCTACGAAAAGATTGGGGTGCACGCCAATCTCGCCGTTCCGGTGGTCGGCGAGGGCCGGCTCCTCAGCGTGCTCACGCTGCACCAATCGACGCCGCGGCACTGGAGCGACGCCGACATCGAAGCGGCAAGCGATGTGGCGGCGCGCACCTGGCTGGCTGTCGAGCAGGCCCGGATCCACGCGCAACTGCGGACCGAGCACGCGCGTAACAAGGCGATTTTCGACAACATGACCGAAGGGTTCGTGCTGATCGACCGTGACTGGACCGTATTGCAGATGAATGCCGCTGGATTGCGGATCTGCCACCGTACTGCGGAACAGGCGATCGGCCACAACCACTGGGAAGTATGGCCGGAGACCATCGACTCGGAGGGCGGCCAGCTGTACCGCCGCGTGAAGGAAACCGGCATCCCCGACACGCGCGTGTATCGGCAAACGTTTGCCAATGGCCACGTCATGTGGTCCGAAATCAGCGCCTATCCCACCCTCGACGGTGGACTTGCCGCCTTTTTCCGTGATATTACCGAGCGCAAGCAGGCCGAGGAAATGCTGCGCGAAGCCAACCAGCGCAAGGACGAATTCCTGGCCATGCTGGCGCACGAGCTGCGCAATCCGCTGGCCCCGATCCGCGCGGCGGCCGAGCTGATGGCGATCGCGCGCCTGGACGAAGCGCGCTTGCGCAAGACCAGCGAGATCATCAGCCGCCAGGTGGGTCACATGACAGGACTGGTGGACGACCTGCTCGACGTGTCGCGTGTTACGCGCGGCCTGGTAGCCCTCAATAAATCACCACAGGATATGAAGCAGGTCGTATCGAATGCGGTCGAACAGGTCCGTCCGCTGATCGAGGGGCACCGGCACCGCCTGTCCGTCGACCTGCCTTTCGACCCTGCCTACGTTTGCGGAGACGATAAGCGGCTGGTCCAGATTCTCACCAACCTGCTGAACAACGCGGCCAAGTACACGCCGCCGGGCGGGCACGTCCGGCTAAGCATTGCGTTGGAGGACGAGCGCGTGCTCGTGCACGTGCTCGACAATGGCGTCGGCATGACAGCGGAGTTGCAGAAGCATGCCTTCGATTTGTTTGCGCAGGCGGAACGGACTGCCGACCGGGCGCAAGGCGGACTCGGCCTTGGCTTGGCCTTGGTTAAGAGCCTTGCAGAACTGCACGACGGAACCGTCCGGTGCGAGAGCACGGGGCCGGGCCAAGGCAGCTGCTTTACCGTATGCCTGCCGCGTTTGGCGGTGCCGGCGCTGAGCGCCCCGGAGCGAGTAACGGCGGCCCCGGCGGCCCGGCCGGTGCGCGAGCGCCCGCGTATCCTGATTGTCGACGACAACGTCGACGCCGCGCACATGCTATCGCTGGTGCTGGAAGCGTCCGGCTACGCAGTGAGCGTCGAGCATCGGCCCGGCCCCGCGCTCGAGCAAGCGCTCCATACCCGGCCGGCCGTCGCGATCCTCGATATCGGCCTGCCGGAAATGAATGGCAACGAGCTGGCGCGGCACCTGCGCAGCCAACCCGAGACAGCGCACATGCTGCTTATCGCCGCTACCGGCTATGGTCACGACCAGGACCGGCGCAGCTCGCTCGACGCTGGTTTCGACCACTATTTGGTCAAACCGGTGGATTCGGCGAGGCTCATTTCCTTGCTTGATGAAGCATGTGGGTCGTCGTTGACGGTTGCCAGGGACGAGAATTGAAAATCCTGGTATCGGTGGTTCGATTCCGCCCCGGACCACCAGGAATTCAGCAGTAAAACAAAAACGCTACCTCCGGGTGGCGTTTTTGTTTTTGCAGCCGCTATTCGGCCAAGTTTCCGTTATCCGGCACGAATCGCTACTGGCCACCTGCAAACTGGCTCGTCCACACACCCGCGGCGTGGATCGGGGCCTTTTTCTATTTCCCGCTGTGCTACGCGGTCACATGGACTCCGGCGTGTCGACATCCAGCGATGGCCCTCCTTGAACCCCGGCGCGCAAACACTTCTTACTGTAATATGTTGCCGTACGGCATTTCAGCGCATTCTTGTGTATCGGGCGACGTCCTTTTCCCCAACAAGACGAAGAACATGGCGGCAAGATATTCCCTGGGAATCCGAATGCGCCATGCCCCATACCCGCCTCATCCATCATCCCATTTTTCGAACAGCCTCCTCGATGAAAAACCTTCTCCTGCCTGCCCTTCTTGCGCTTTGCGCCAGTCTCGCCAATGCCTCTGAAACTGTCACGATCGGCGGTGTGAAAACCTTGAAGTACTCGGAATCGGAAGTGCGCGAGTACGTGAGGAAAATGAATTCCTTGAAGACGGACATGTCCGTGGACGAAGTGCTTGCCATTATGGGACGGCCCTATCGCGAGCAACCGGTGTCGTCTACCCAGCGCATTTTCGTCTACCCACTCTCGATCATCGTCAGCTTCTACCAGAATCGCCAGACCGGGAAATGGCAGGTGACCGCGCCCGCGTTGTACACGAACCCATATTGCCAGCGAATGGACGGCACCCCACAAACGGGCGCCCTTGGCCAGGATGCCAGTGAATACCCTAATGTGAACTGCATTCCCAAACCGGGTAGCAAGCCACAAGCAGAGGAGGCTCCAAAGCCGGTGGTGAAGCGGATCGCCATGTCCAGTCTGCCAAAACCCGAATGGAAATTGCTTAATTCTTTTGCCGGTAACAAGTGGACGTCGGCAAGCAAGACCTATTACGATACCCACCCTGTGAAAAATGGTAACAATGTCATGGTTCGACAAATGATGAGCTACCCTGTCGACCAGGGTGCCGGTTATGCGACCTACCGTTTTCGTTCACAGATCTATCTGCTTCTGGTTTCCTGCAAGGCCAAGGATGAAGAAAGTGTCTTCATCAAGGGGACGGAATCGTACAGCGGAGAGATGGGAACTGGAAACCGGGTCAACGTTTTTGACAACACGCCTTCGGAATCGAGCAAGGAATCCTGGACCTCCGACGACAACGGTTTAAAGAAGATCGTTTGCAAATAAACGCTTCACCCTGACCTTGAACGGAGCTTTGATGCAAGAGCCGGTTTCGGACGAGCACTGGTAGGCGTTCGACTTGGCAGTCCATGTGTCGATGCGTTGCTTGCGCCCAGGGCCATCAGGCGGCGCGCATAGAAAACGCCACCTTCCGGTGGCTTTTTTGTGTGCGAGTCCTTATTCCTTCTTTTCCCTGAATTCACCCTCAATCACCGTGTCGTCGGTGCGTTGGCGCGGACTGCGGCCAGCTGCGAATTTGACGCCGGACGATACCATGCGAGCGAAGACCGCTTTTCTCATCCAGGGGTAGGTCAGCAGAAACAGCGTAGCGAAACCGGTGAACAGTGCGGGCACGTAGTCGCTGCGCGACAGGAAGCTCAGCAGAGAGAGTGCGAGCAGGCTCACGATGAGTGGCCGTCGCACAGGTTTGGGTAACAGCCCGACGATGCGCAGCTTGCCCTTGCTGATCCAGGGGAACCGTGCGAACAGCGCGCCAAGCAGCAAGCCTGCCGTTGCCCGGCCCGTGCCCAGCTGAGCGGCCAATTCGCCGATGACAAGGTAACCGGTATAGGTCATCGTGCTGGCCAGGGCTGCCAGCAACACCAACACAAGGGCGATCGCCAGCTTCGGCTTGCCTATCGCCGCCATGACTAAATAACGTAGGATTTGCGTACTCCTGCAAGTGGGCATCGGATGGCTGCCGTAAATTCTAACAGCAGTCTCCGATGGCATCGCTTTCCCATCACTGCCGGGCAAGGCACTGCATGGGTGGGGTGCGTGATTCCAGGCGTCGTATCGGCTGGCGAGTCATGTTGCTGTTCAGGTTGAAGCGTCGTCTACAATCGGGCGGCATGCCACCACATCCAATACCTGCCCGCCATGAACGTTGAAGAGCTGAAGTTATTTTGCCAGGGATTCCCTGGTGTCACTGAAACACGCTATGCGGCCCCACCGAACATGCTCGTCTATTCCGTCGGCGACAAAAAGTTCGCGTACTTCAAGACGAGTGAGCCGGAGAAGTGGCGTTTCAGCACGAGAGTCTCGCCCGACCGCTTCGTGGAGCTGACCGGTATTCCTGGCGTAAAGCCGGCCCGGTACATGGGGCGCTTTCATTGGGTGACCATCGTCCACGTCGACCGCTTTCCGCCGGCATATTTGACCGAATTGGTGGAGTGGTCGTATCGCACAGCGCTCGACTCGCTCAGCAAGGCCAAGCGGCATGCCATCCTCGCTCGGTAAAACCGAGCTCCTCGCTGCATTCGATGATTCACGCCGCGGCGTACAATCGCCGGCATGAAGATGCGCCGAAAATCCGACCTGCCCACCAAACTCTGCGCGCACTGCCAGCTGCCTTTTACCTGGCGCAAGAAGTGGGAACGCGACTGGGAGCAGGTCAAGTATTGCTCGGAACGCTGCCGCCGTGCCGCGCCCGCGGCCGCGAAAGAGCGGGACTAGCCGCTATCGATTCTCTTGCGCCTGCGCCATCTCCAGTGCCGGCAAGGTCACCGTCAGGAAAGCCGATATCTGCGCGATCAGGTCGGCGGCCTGCTGGCGCATCTGCCCCATCTGCAGCATCGACAGTTCCGCCTGGCGCACGGCCTGCTGGATCAGCGTGCGGCGCTGCGTGAACGCGTCGAGCAGGACCGGGTCGGGCGCGCTGGCGGCCAGTTTGGCCACCACGGCAAGCACCGCCCCGTGCAGGCTCAGGTTCTGCGCCGATTCCTCCAGCGCGCGCATGGCGGCCTCGCTGTCGGCCATCAGCTGCAGCAGTTGCGCACGGCTGGCGCTCAGCGCCGGTTTGTATTGAAAGGGCGACTGGCCGCGGCGAAACAGCTTGTCGAACATGCCCGTTGGCGCCCGGGTACTCTCGAGCGCACTCTCCAGCAGCGCCGGCACGCCCATCTGCGAAAATGTCACGACCTGCTCGGTGATGGGCTGAAGCAGCGCGGCCTGCTCCATCAAGGGTGCCTCCGCCCAGTCCGTCACCAGTGACAGTTTTACGGGCAGGATGCGGCGAAACAGCGCCGCCAGGCGCGCCTGCGCGTGCGCGAACAGGGTCGGATAATCGACGCTGGCCATTGCCAGCGCATCGCGTACGGCCGGATGGTCTTCGCTGTCGAACAGCGCCCTGGCCGCGCCTTTCGCGGTCATCCCTGTGGATGCCGGCGCCGGGGAAGGTCGTCGAAGGACAGCGGCCTGGGCGCGCTGCTGGCGGCGGACGACGCGGCGCTGCCCTCCTCGTCGCCGAAGTCGAATGCGCGCGGTGCGGCCGGAGGCGGCGCGGGAGCAGCGGGCGGTGGCGCCGCCTCCTCGCCGAAATCGAATGGCTTGGGCGTCTGCTCGGTCATCGGCTACTCTGCGGCGGGACTGATGCGCACTTCGACGAACGGCGGCTGCGGCAGGCGCGCGACGGTCCTCAGACGGTGCCGCCGAGCTTGCGGATGAAGGTAGCGAGATTGAGCTTGAAGCCGGCGCCGACGGCCTGGAAGCGCCATTCGCCATCCCTGCGGTACAGCGAGCCGAACTGCAGCGCGGTCTTGTCCGAATAGTCCGCGTCCAGGTCGTACTCGGCGATTACTTCACCGGTGTCGTCGTTGTACACCTTGATATAGGCGTCGTTGACGGCGCCGAAGGTCTGCCGGCGGGCCTCGGCCTCGTGGATGGTGACCACGATCGGCATTTCCACCACGGCCGGGTCGACCCTGGCCAGGTCGACCGTGATGACTTCGTCGTCGCCATCCTTGTCGCCGGTGCGGTTGTCGCCCGAGTGCACGACGGCGCCATCGGGCGAGGTCGTGTGGTTGTAGTAGACGAAATGGGCGTTGCTGAGCATGACCGGATCGTCGTTCGCGTTTTTCCCGCACAGGAACACCGACGAATCGAGGTCGAAGGCCTGGCCGGCGGTTGCGTTGACCTTCCAGCCGAGGCCGATGCGAACACGTTTCAAGCCCGGGGCGGTTTTTTCGAGGTTGATGCGGTGGCCGGTTTCGAGCGTCGTCGCCATGGACTTTCCTTGAATGGTAAAAATACTATTTTCGCCCGAATGGCCACCCTCGGCAATGGGTGGCCCCGGGAATCAGGTGCCCGACGGCGAGAACCGTTCGATCAGTTCGCGTTCCAGTGCCTGCAGCTTCGGCAGTTCGTCGCGGCGGCGCTGCTGGCCTTCGTTCGAAATCTGCTCGAGCTTGTCGAAAGCGGTAATCAGCTGGGTCTGCACGTGCTGGGCCGTTTCCAGGCTGACCAGGGAACGCTGCTTGGCGCGGGCGACAGTCTCGGTGTTTTCCAGCAGCATGTCGGCCTGGGCGCGGAAGGCGGCGTCGGTGGCGTCGTAGGCGGCGTTGGCGACGGCCGCGCTCTGCTTGGCTTCCAGTTGCAGCAGATAGAGCGAGAACACGTTGCGCCAGGCCGGGATCGACACGTTGACGATGTCGGTGAAGGTGTCGGTCAGGGCACGGGCATTGTCCTGCGACAGGCGGATCTGCGGCACCATCTGCGTGGCCATCAGCATGGCGCGCTTGAGGTCGTCGATGCGCTTTTCCAGGCGCTCGAGACGACGCTTGAGTTCGGTCGCCTGCTGCGCCTCGAAGGCGTTCGCCGCCGCCCCCTGCTGCGCAAGCGCCTGGCGCAGCCGCTCGGCCCAGGCTTCGCCCTTCTTCACGTCGGCATCCAGGCCCTGGTAGTAGATTTCCAGGCCCTTGTACATCTCGTCGAAGTCCTGGATGCGCGAGCGGTGCAGGTTGGCATGGCGCGTCATCTCGGCCACCAGCGTATCCATGCGCGACTCGACGACCTGGTACTGCGACAGCATCTTCTCCTTCACCGAGCCGAACATGTTCGTCACGCGCGACAGCAGGCCGCCCGAGCGCAGCTTGGCCGGGTCCAGTCCCTTCGAAGTGGCAATCAGTTCGTTCAGCTGCGTGCCGAACACATCCGCATCGGAGGCGCGCACGGTGCCGAGCAGCTTGGCCGATACCTTGGCCACGCCGGGGCCGGCCGAGCCGCCCAGGGTCTCGATGGCCTTGTCGTCGATGCCGGAGATATCGACACGCACCTGCGGCGCTACTTGCGGCGCCACGCTGACCTCGGGACGCAGCGCCGGCAGCGCGTCGGACGTGCGCAGGGGCTCAAACAGGGGCGCCAGCGTCGGCGCGGGCGTCGCCGGCGCCGTGGGTGCGGCTTTCGCTTCGTCGTCGGAGGAGAACAGCGGTTTCATAGCATTCCTTCAGGTGTGAAGTGACAATATGAATAGCTTACCATCGAGCAACCCTGCTGAGTACGTTTCACTTGCGGCAGGTCCTGGCGTCGGCATCGCCGTGAGTAGCGCAGATGGAAGGCTCCTGTGCCGCAGGGCTTCATTCAGTATAACCAATCGGCACAGCGTCAATCGTGCCTGGCGGGAGGATACGCCCGCATCCTGGCCGCGCGCCTCTTTTTGCATGCAAGGCCGTCGCCGTCCAGCGCATTGTCGCGCCACGTCCACACCTCGCCAGGACTGCCATTCGAACAACACATCCTTGTTTCGCTAGTATTTTCCCTATGCAATAATGTATTGCAGCACTATCAATACAATTACATAAGGGGAAGTCATGAAGAGCTGGAACACGTCTTTCACGCGCGCGGCGGCAGCAAGCCTTGCGCTGGCGGTACTGAGCGGTTGCGCGGTCAACATGCCGGTGCCGATCACCGAGCCCGCCGCCTCCACCGTCGCCTACACCAAGGGCAGTGCGCTCAAGCCCTTGAACCTGGCGTTCAGGAACGACCAGTCGGATGCGGACAAGGCGGCCTTCATGACCGGCACCATTCCGATGAACCCGATGTACAAGGACAAGCCGCTCGAGAGCGTCAACTGGATTGCCGAGCAGACGGTCAGGGAAATGGTGGCACGCGGCCTGCCGGTCACGCTGGCGCAGGACGGCAGCGAGGCGACCAGGGTGTCGGTGAAGCGTGTGCACATCGAAAACTATCGCGCCAGCGGCTTTTCTCCCTTCGTCACGTTTACCTCGGCACGGGCCGACGTCGAAACGCCGCAGGGCATGCGCCGCGTGACGGCCTACGTGAAACGCGCCAAGGTGCCGGTCTGGTCGTTCAATGAAGTCATCGACCCGACCTTCAACGAGCCGCTGTCGCTGCTGACCAAGGAACTGGCGGCAAAGCTGAACCAGCAGTTCTTCCAGCAGGTGGTCGGCACCGACCAGGTGGAAAGCCTGGCCGCGAAGATCGACCGCGACGCGGCCACCCGCGGCGATGCCTATCTCGACGTCTACCAGCTGGGCTTCAGCAACAACCCGGCCGCGATCCCGCATCTCGTGAGGCTGAGCTCGCACTCGAGCGAGTACGTGCGCCTGGCCGCCCTGTCCTCGCTGGGCATCCTGAAAGCGCAGGGACAGCTCGGTTTCCTGATCGGCCGCTTCGAAGCGCCGGCCGGCATCTGGCAGGACCGTGCCATGGCCCTGAAGGCCATCGGCGACCTGGACACCCCGGAAAGCCGCGCCTACCTGGAAAAGCAGCTGTCCAAATTCAGCGCGGGCACCGACAAGGAAGCGATGTGGACCAAGGAAATCATCGGTCTCTACCTGTAATCGGTCACGCGTCTTAAGCTGATGATGCCACCCTCGCGGTGGCATTGTCGTTTTCGGACGTGCACGCTGGCGGACAGTACCGGCGCGGGTGGCGATGCGATAATGACGGGACCATTGCCAATCACTGCGGAGAAGCCCATGCCCCATATCGCCGGTATCGACCACGTCCAGGTTGCGATTCCGCCCGGCAGCGACGACGCCGCGCGCGCCTTCTACGGCGGCGATTCGAGCGTGCTGGAGGTCGTCGCACTGCTCAAGCAGGGCATACGGCCGGCCTGACACCCCTGTCGAACCGCTGCTGCCGGAAGCCGCGCGCATTCTGCACGGTTCCGTTAGCCCAGCATTCGTGCGCCCTGTTGTAGAAGGCCGAGGGAGTGCTAAAATGTTACATGCGGTTTAGCTCATTCAACGCATGACAGCCGGGCAATGTTTCCGGCTCTTTCCTGTGCCAGGAAAATTTAAGGGAAGACAATGATACGCGTTGCCATTTGTGACGATCACCAGATAGTTCGAGCAGGATTCAAACAGATTTTCTCGTCGTCCGGCGATTTCGAAGTCGTCGCTGAGGGTGCCACCGGCCGCGAGGCGCTCGATATTGCCCGTCGTGAGATCTGCGACGTGCTGCTGCTCGACATCGCGATGCCCGACCAGAGCGGGATCGACATCTTGCGCACCATCCGCCAGGGCCAGCCCAACCTGCCGGTGCTGATCCTGTCCGGCTATCCGGCACAACAATATGCCCTGAACCTGTTCAAGATGGGTGCCAACGGCTACCTGAACAAGGAATGCGACGCGGACGAACTGAAGACCGCCGTGCGCACCGTCTTCCAGGGCCGCCGTTATGTCAGCTCCACCGTCGGCGAACTGCTGGCGCAGAGTTTCGATCGCGATCCGAACACAGCGTTGCACACCGAGCTGTCGGACCGCGAGTTCCAGGTGTTCCTGCGCCTGGCGAAGGGTGCAACGGTGTCCGACATCGGCAATGCCTTGTCGCTGTCGATCAAGACCGTTTCCACCTACCGTACCCGCATCATGGAAAAGATGGGCCTGCAGTCAAACAGTGACCTGACTTACTATGCCATGAAGAACAACCTGCTCGACTAAGTACTCGACCAGAAATAAATGTGAATTTTGGCAAACAGAACCGGACGTGCCGGTTCGGATGCGGTGCAAGGCGGCGAGCGCGCCGCAGTGCGAGCACTGCCCCGCAAGCGGACGCGAGCCAACGCAGCAACGCGCCGGTTATGGAAGCCAAAAACATATTTATTTTTGGGTGAGTACTTAGCGCAATACCTGCAGTTTGGTCTTCTGCCCCTTGCGGTAGGTGTACAGGGTCAGCGCGGCATTGTTCAGGTCGCCCTTGGCGTCGAACGCGATGCTGCCGGTGACGCCTTCGTAGCGGATGCCGGCCAGCGCCGGCAGGAATTTGGCCGGCTCGGCGGAGTTCGCCGTCTGCATCGCCCTGGCAAACACCATCACTGCATCGTAGGCATAGGGCGCATAGGTTTGCAGCGGGATCCTGTAGCGCTGGCGGTAGCGCTCGGTAAACGCATTGAAGCCGGCTTCCTGCGCCCCGCTGACCCCGCCCGCCACCACGCAGAACACCTTGTCGTCGACCAGCGCGTCGCCCGCGAGCAGCGGCATTTTTTCGGAGCAGACGCCATCACCCGACACCAGCTTCGCACGCAGGCCAAGCGCCTTCATCTGCTTGAGCATGGGGCCGGCCACCGCATCCATGCCGCCATAAAAAATCACGTCCGGATCCCTGGCGCGGATCTGGGTCAGGATGGCATTGAAGTCGCTCGCCTTGTCGTTGGTGAACTGGCGGCTGACGACGGTGGCCGCCGGACCGGCGCGGCGCACGCCCTTGACGAATTCGTCGGCCAGGCCCTGGCCGAAGGCGGTGCGGTCGTCAATCACGGCAATCTTTTTCGCCTTCAGGGTGCCGATGGCATAGGTTGCCAGCGTGCGCCCGACCAGGTTGTCGTTGGCGACCACCCGGAACGCGGTCCTGAAACCCTGGTTCGTATACAACGGCGTGGTCGCGGCCGGCGAAATCTGCGGGATGCCGGCATTGGCATAGATTTTCGACGCCGGCACCGTCGTGCCCGAATTGAGGTGGCCCACCACGGCCGCCACCCTGGCATCGACCAGCTTTTGCGCGACCGCCGTGCCGGTTTTCGGATCGGCGGCGTCGTCTTCCGGCTGCAGGATCCACTGCACTTTTTTCCCGCCCAGCACGATGCCTGCGGCGTTGAGCTCGTCGATCGCCATGCGCGCGCCGTTCTCGATGTCCTTGCCCTGGTGGGCACCGGTGCCGGACAAGGGAGACGCCGTGCCGATTTTCACTTTCAACATCGGCGCGGCGGGCTGGGCGTGGGCGGACGAGATGGCCGACAGCCCCAGCAGGCAGGTAATCAGGGAATGGGCGATGCGCATGGATGGCTTTCCAAAGGACAGTGCTGTCGATTGTAATGCGCTACGGCAGCCCGCCTGAAAACAAGCGTGCGATGCCCGGATCATGAAGAAAGCGCCCGAGCTCCTGATGAGGACTACAATCGGACTTTAATGGCTGAGGAGCTTGAATGGATGCACGCCTGAACTGCGACAGACGAAACATTGTTGTCATCGGGGCCTCCGCAGGCGGTGTCGAGGCGCTACGGACGCTGTTTGCCGGTTTGCCCACAGATTTATCCGCAAGTTTTTTTGTGGTGCTGCACCTGAGCCCGCATTCGCCAAGCCAACTGGATCGCATCTTGCAAAAGACTACGTCCATGCACGTGGCCTTCGCGCGCGACCGGCAGCCGATCGTGCCCAACACCGTCTATATTGCGCCGCCGGATCGCCACCTGATGATCGAAGGCGACCAGGTGCGCGTGACGCGCGGCCCCAGGGAATGCCGCTCCAGGCCGGCAGTCGACGTCCTGTTCCGCTCTGCCGCGCTGGCCTTCGGGCCACGCGTGATTGGTGTCATCCTGACCGGGAGCCTCGATGACGGGACTGCCGGACTGTGGCAGATCAAGGACCGCAAAGGCCTGGTCTTCGTACAGGAACCCGACCAGGCCGCGCACAGATCGATGCCGGATAGCGCGATCGAACACGTCGAAGTCGACTGCCTCGGTTCGATCGAGCGCCTGAGCGCGGAAATCGCGCAGGAAACAACCAGGGAGCCGGAACTGCCACAGGTCGGCCAGCCACGTCATGCCCAGCAGGTCGAGAATGCAGTCGCACTGGAGGGGAAGGGAATGTACGCTGGCGTAATGAACCTTGGAAAAGTCTCGCAATACACCTGTCCCGAATGCCATGGTGTCCTGGTGCAGATCGAGGAAGGCAAGCTTGTGCGCTTTCGCTGCCATACGGGTCATGCGTATTCGTTCAAGTCGCTGCTTGTCGAGGTGAACGAGGCCATCGATTCCAGTTTGTGGTCGACGGTACGTGCAATCGAAGAGCGAATCCTGGTTTTGAAGCAATTGGCAGAAATCGCTGAGGAGGCGGGACGCACGACTGATGCCTCGCGGCTACGTGCCAAGGCAGCCGAAGCGGAGGAAAAATGCGCGCCCTTGCGCGAACTGGTTCTCGATGCGGATTTCCTCGCTGTGGAGGAAGCCTCCTGAACGTCGCTTCAGAACGGGCGTCGCGTACGCTCCCCCGCACGCCGAGAAGCCGCAAAACAACCCTGGCGATTTGTCACGCGCTTCGAACGTCCTGGGGCATGACGTACGGGCGCGCGTCGATGGGGACGCTTACCGTAAACGTCGTGCCTCTGCCCTCGGCACTGTCGACGACGACACTGCCGCCGTGGCTTTCGATGACGTTCTGGACGAAAGGCAGACCGAGGCCCCAGCCCTTTATGTCGACATCTTCAAGACGTTGAAACGTGTTGAAAAGACGCGAGATGTCGGTCTCGGGAATGGGCCGGCCTTCGTTATGAACAGACAGCAGCATCCTGTCATCGGCTTTGCTCACAGTCACCGTGATCGGCTTGGACGGATCGCCATACTTATGTGCATTCGAGGCCAGGTTCTCCAGCACACGCTTCATGGAAACGCGGCACCACTGCCCAACCAGATTCTCTCCAGCAACCTGGACAGACTGCCCGACGAGCGGCATGTCGGCGCACACCTCTTCCACCAGGGGCATGATGTCGAACGCAGTCAAGTGGAGCTTGAGCTTCATTCGCCCCCTCAGCTGCGCCGCATCGAGCAAGGTCTGGATCATTTCATCCGTCTCCCGGATCTTCTGGACGATGCTTCCGGCCAGGCGGAGGATGCCGGGATCGGATGTCTTGAGCGAAATGAGCTGGGCAGACGCGTTCGCTACGTGGAGCGGATTCCTCAGGTCGTGCGACAGGCTCATGATGAAGGCTTCGTTGACCTCCTTGTTAACGGCGCTGTAACCGCTGATGGACTCGCGTGTCGCGTGCTCGATCGCGTGGCCGATCACGTCGGCATTGGCCTGGCTTAAACGCAGCCCTTTCGTTTTGGCGACCGAGAACAAGACCTCGCGAAATAACTGCAGTTCGTGAATCAAGTCTTGCGGGCCATACTCGGTCATGTTGGCGCGCTCGCGGCCATGAACATTGCCCAGGTTGGTACCTGCAGTCGCGGTGTGACGCCTATCGCTGACGGAAAGCGCTTCGACAATATTCTCGTACAGGATAGGGAGTGTATCCGTCAGTATCGGGCTGCCGAGTTTCGCGGCCGCCGGCACCTCGGCAGCGACACGTTTTCTCCAAAGATCGAGTACCTCGTCGCGGCAAGCGGCAAACGAAGGTACAACATCATTCGTGGGCGCAATCTGGCCACTGATGTCGCTCGAGTGCATCGACCTCTCCGGTTAGTGCTGTCGCGCGAGTGGCGATCCACGGAATCGGACCGTCGAGAATAAGCTGATCCAGGTACGCGGCCAGAACTCGATGCGCATTAGGCAAACAGAACCGGATGCGGTGCGCCGCAGTGCGGGCACTGCAGGCGCGCCAAGGCAGCAACGCGCCGGTTCCGGCAGCCAAAAACACATGTAGTCTGGGTGAGTACCTGTGACGGCAGTGTAAGCGCATATTCCCTATACGGCTACATTTCTGTACTGCATGATTTCTCTGGGCGCGCATCGCGCGAACAAAAACGCCAACCCTCAGGTTGGCGTTCTCACTGGTCCTGGCGACTTCCCAGCCGCTCAGGCCGCCTGGTCCAGCGTCGGGTAATCGATATACCCGGCTTCGCCCGGCACATAGAAAGTCTTCGGGTCCGGCGTGTTGAGCGGCGCGTTCAGTTTCAGGCGCTGCACCAGGTCCGGATTGGCGATATACGCACGGCCGAAAGCCACCGCATCGGCGCGGCCCGATTCCACCGCCTCGATCGCCATGTCGCGGGTATAGCCGTTGTTGGCGATATAGGTACCCTTGAAGGCCTTGCGCGCCCAGGCGAAATCGAAGCCGGGGATGTCGCGCGGGCCGCCGGTGGCGCCTTCGACGAAGTGGATGAAGGCGATGCCGCGCTTGTCCAGCTCTTCGACCAGGTAACCGAACACGGCTTGTGGATTGGTATCGGACAGGTCGTTGGCCGGGGTGACGGGCGAGAGGCGGATGCCGACGCGGCCGGCGCCGATCTCGGCCACCACGGCGTCGACGACTTCCAGCGCGAAGCGGGCACGGTTCTCGATCGAACCGCCGTAGGCGTCGGTACGTTTATTTGCGCCATCGCGCAGGAACTGGTCGATCAGGTAGCCGTTGGCGCCATGCAGTTCGATGCCGTCGAAACCGGCGCGGATCGCGTTGGCGGCGCCGCGGCGGTACTCGTCGACGATCTGCTTGATCTCGTCGAGGGCCAGTTCACGCGGCACCGGTGCGTCGACCTTGCCGGCGTGGGTGTAGGCCACCACTTTCGGCGCCACCGCCGACGGGGCGATCGGCTGCACGCCGCCGGTGAGAATCGGGTGCGTCACGCGGCCCACATGCCAGATCTGGGCGACGATCTTCGAGCCGGCTTCGTGCACGGCCTGGGTGATCGGCTTCCAGCCTTCGACCTGGGCATCCGAATAGATGCCCGGCGTGGCCATGTAGCCCTTGCCGACCGGCGAGACCTGGGTGCCTTCGCTGATGATCAGGCCGGCGTTGCTGCGCTGGCGATAGTATTCGATGTTCATCGGGCTGCCCGGGATGTCGCCGGCGGCCTCGTCGGCGCGGCTGCGGGTCAGCGGGGCCATCACGACACGGTTGGCGACGTCGATGTCGCCGATGCGGGTAGCTTGAAACAGTTTCTGGGTCATTGTCCGTTCCGTTTCTAGAAGTTGGATGATTGGGCCGCCGGTCGCTACGCCATGGGAGGCGGTCGCCGGCGGCCACGACAATGAACAGTATGCGTATTCCCATAAGCATTGGGTAGGCCGCACGAATGATATGATCTATTCCTGACCGGAATGGATGGAGACAAGATGGACCGCTTGCGCCTGATGGAAACCTTTGTCCGCGTCGTCGAGACCGGCAACTTCTCGGCCGTCGCGCGCGAGGAGCGCAGTACCCAGTCGGCCATCAGCAAACAGGTGCAGGCGCTGGAAACCCTGCTCGGCGCCAGGCTGCTGGTGCGCTCCACGCGCAGCCACGCGTTGACCGAAGCAGGCAAGCGCTACTACGAGCGCTGCCGCCAGGTACTCGACACGCTGGAGGAAGCGCGCGTCGAAGTCCAGCGCACCGAGAACGAGATCACCGGCGTGCTGCGCGTGGCCGCGCCGGTCTCCTTCGGGCGCCTGCACATCGTACCGCGCCTGGCGGCCTTCTTTGCGCGCTATCCGCAGCTGAAGATCGACCTGCAGCTCGACGACAGTTTCGTCGACCTGGTCGTTGGCGGCATCGACGTCGCCTTCCGCGTCGGTGAACTCAAGGACAGCCGCCTGATCGCGCGCCGCATCGGCACCGCCCACCGCGCCGCCCTCGCTTCCCCGGCTTATCTTGCGCGGCATGGCGAGCCGCAGCACCCGGAGGACCTGGCCCGCCACCAGTGCATCGTCTACACGGGCCTCACCAACCTCAACGAATGGAACTTCCAGGACGAGGACGGCGCTCACCACACGGTGCGGGTGAATGGCCACCTGCAGTCGAACAGCTCCGAAGCGATCCGCCAGGCCGTGGTCGAGGGCCTCGGCATCTGCTACACGCCGCAGTGGGTGTACGGCGACGACATCCGCGCCGGCCGCGTGAAACCGATCCTGACGAACTACCGGCTGCCGCCGCTGCCATTGAACGTCGTGTTCCAGCCGGCGCGCCGGCCCTCACTCAAGATCAGCCATTTCGTGTCTTTCTTTGCCGAGGAATTCGCACGCGACCCGGATATTTCGCCGATGCTGGCGCGGGACGGGAAGGACGATGCGCTGGCGACGCTGGGCGACTACGGCGGCAGGGACGCCAGGCAGCACTGACCATTTACCGCTTGGCAACGCCGATCGGACGCGATTCCCGATGCCCGTGCCGCGAAGGCAAGCCGGACTGCAGTCACAAGCCGCGCCGACTTGCCAATCGCAGGAGCGTCCCCATGTGCAGTGCATGGGCATCCTGTTCCGGATACCGCTTTCCGATAGTGACATGCAACATTTCGTTTCCACCTCCCTGCTCGCCACTGCCTTGCTGGCAACGGGTGCCGCTCATGCCCAGGGCGACCCGGGCCTGGTCGCCCTGATCAACGACTACCGCGCCCATCCCGACGCCTGCGCCGGCAGGCCCGCACCGCCCTTGCGCGCCCAAGCGACGCTGGCGCGCGTGCGTTTCGGCCCCGGTGCCTTTCCGGAATCGGTGCTGGAGCAGGCGGGCTACCATGCCGCCAGCGTGGAGGTGATCGGCGTACGTGGCGCAGCCGACGCGGCGGCGGCAATGGAGGCGATTCGCAACCTATTGCCGCGCCCTGCTGGATGCGAGCTTCACGGAAGTCGGCACCAGCCGCCGCGGCGAGGAATGGACGATCGTGCTGGCGCGGCCGCTGCCGCCGGTAACGCTGCCTGGCCAGCAGGAGGTAGGCCGCGAGATCCTCGGCCTGGTGAACGCGGCGCGCGCCAGCCCGCGCATGTGTGGCGAGCGCTCCTTCGGCCCGGCCGCACCGGTGCGCTGGAACGATGCACTGGCCGCCGCCGCGCTGGTGCACAGCCGCGACATGGCCACGCACCGCCATTTCGCCCACCAGGGCAGCGACGGCAGCGAAGTGGGCCTGCGCTCCAGCCGTGCCGGCTACAACTGGCGCCAGGTCGGCGAAAACATCGCCGCCGGCCAGACCACGCCGAAAGAAGCGGTCGAGGGCTGGCTGGACAGCCCCGGCCACTGCGCCAACCTGATGAACCCCTCCTTTGTCGAGATGGGCGCCGGCTACGACATCAGCCGCGCACGCATGCCAGGCTTCGTGTACTGGACCCGGTATTCGCGGTGCCCCGGTAGGGTTGGCGCGGCCGCGGGGCTGATTGCAGCGCGAGCGCTCGCGCAGGAGACTTGCGGCGACCCGGCATCGCGCCGGATGCGCCGCCCCGCCCTACCAGAAGATGACGCGTTCTTCCGGCGCCAGATACATCTTGTCGCCCGGCTTGACGTCGTAGGCTTCGTAGAAACCAGGATGGTTGCGCAGGCTGCCGTTGACGCGGAATTCCGACGGCGAGTGCGGATCGGACTTCACCTGCGAGATCAACGCCGCATCGCGCGCCTTGCCGCGCCGGACCTGGGCCAGGCCCATGAACAGGCGCTGCTCGGCGGTGAAGCCGTCGATGACCGGCGCCGGCTTGCCGGCCAGGTAGATTTTATAAGCGCGGCTGGCCATGATGGCGCCGGCGTTGTCGGCGATGTTCTCGCCCAGCGTCAATTCGCCGTTCACGTGGTAGCCCGGCAGCGGGCTGTAGGCGCCGTACTGGGCAACGAGCACCTTGCCGCGTGCCGCGAACTTGTCGGCGTCCTCTTTCGTCCACCAGTTGCGCAGGTTGCCGTCGCCATCGAACTGCGAACCCTGGTCGTCGAAAGCGTGACTGATCTCGTGGCCGATCGAGATGCCGACCGCGCCGTAGTTGACCGCCGGCTCGGCGTTGGCGTCGTACAGCGGATACTGCAGGCGCGCGGCCGGGAACACGACCTCGTTCAGCTCGGGGCTGTAGTAGGCGTTGACGGTCTGCGGCGACATGCTCCAGGCGCTGCGGTCCACCGGTTTCCCCAGCTTGCCGATGCCATACGCGTGCGCGAATTCGCGCGCACGCATCACGTTGCCCACCAGGTCGCCGCGTTCGATCGCCAGGCTGGAGTAATCGCGCCACTTGTCCGGGTAGCCGATCTTCGCCTTCATCTTCGAGAGCTTCAACTGCGCCTGCTTCCTGGTCTCCTCGGTCATCCAGTCCAGCTTCTCGATGCCTTCGCCGAAGGCCGTGACGAAGTTCTTCACCATCGCTTCCACCTGCGCGCGGCGCTCGGCCGGGAAGTGCTTCTCGACATAGACCTTGCCGACGATCTCGGACAGGTCGCGGTTGACCTGGGCAATCGCGCGCTTCTCCAAAGGACGGTTCACCTTCGCACCCGACAGCACGGTGCCGCGGAAGGCGAAGTTCTCGTCCACGAAGGGCTGCGACAGGTAAGGGGCGTAGCTGCTCAGCAGGCGGAAGGCGAAATAGGATTTCCAGGTATCGAGCGGCGTGGCGACGATGAGTTTATCCAGCTTCTCGAGGTAGCTCGGCTGGCTGACGATGAGCGAATCGACCTTGCCGGCAATGCCGGTGCCCTTCGCGTAGGCCTGCCAGTCGAAGTGCGGGGTCAGGGTTTTCAGCTGGGCGAACGAGAGCTTGTTGTAACCCTTGACCGGATCGCGGTTTTCCACGGCGCTCCACTGCACGCGCGCGATCTCCGTTTCCAGCGCGAGGATCTGCGCGGCTTTGGCAGCGGCGTCCGCGTGTCCGGCCAGCGCCAGCATCTTCTCGACGTGGGCCTGGTACCGGGCGCGGATGTCCTTCAGGCGCGCCTCGTCCTGCAGGTAGTAGTCGCGGTTCGGCATGCCCAGGCCGGACTGGTTGATGTCGACGATGTAGCGCGTCGAATCGCGGTTGTCCTGATGAACGACCATGTCGAGCGGCGCACCGGCATCCAGGCGGGAAAAGCGCGCCGCCAGTGCCGCGATGCCGCGCTTGTCCTTCAGGGCCTGGACACGTGCCAGCTCCTGCTTCAGGGGCGCCAGGCCCAGCGCATTGCGGCGGGTCTCGTCGACGTAGCTGGCGTAGTAGTCGCCCATCTTCCGGATGTCGGAACCAGGACGGGCGTCCTTGTCGCCGGCCGCGCCCTCGACGATGTCGCGCACCTGGCCCTCGACCTTGTCCTGGGCGACGTTGAAGGCGCCCCAGCTCGAGCGGTCCGACGGAATCTCGACGTCCTTCAGCCATGTGCCCTGGCTGTAGCGGAAGAAGTCGTCCTGTGCACGCACGCTCCGATCAATCGCAGCGACGTCGACGCCGGACACCGCGGCCGCGGCCGGTGCCGGTGCCGGTACCGCATCGTGGGCGCCAGCGTGGCTGGCGGCGGCAAACAGCCCCGCGATCAGGGTGCTGCACAGGGTAGGCTTCATGGTCTCTCCGCTTTCGAATCATGGTCAACCGGCCGATGCTAAAGCAAATGGCTGGCCCTGCCAAGGGAAGCAGGGGCGATTGCCGGCGCATGCCGGCATGGCAGGGCGCCCGTACGTACGGGCGCTATCGAAAACGGCGGGCGTGTATTGACGGGAATGGTCGCCAGCACCGCGGACTTCAGCCATAATGAATAGAACTTTGCCAACGATCGTTCCAATGCCGCATTCCCGCCCATCCATCGCCAGAGAGCTGCGTCCATGAAGCCCACCTCGCGCGTCTCGCGCCTGTACGAGGTCATGGACCTGATGCTCGACTCGGTGGGCGACCCGCTGGCGCTGAAGAACCTGGCCGCCTCGGCCAGCTATTCCTCCTTCCACTTCGACCGCATCTTCCGCGAGCTGACCGGCTTTTCCGCCGTGGAATACCAGAGAAAACGCCGCCTGCGCCGCGCCGCACACCTGTTGCGCCACGAGCCCGACGTCTCCATCCTGCGCATCGCCCAGGACTGCGGTTTTCCGTCCAACGCCGCCTTCGCCAAGGCCTTCAAGCAGCAGTTCGCGATGTCGGCCAAGGCCTGGCGCGAAGGTGGCTGGCGCACCTACATGGACCAGCAGGTCGGACGCGAGAGCGACGTCAGCTTCTTTGTCGCCGAACCGGGCAACCTGGACGTGATCCTGGCGCCCTATTCTCCGCCGGCGCCGGGCAGCGTGGTCGCGCGCATCCGGGTGCAGGCGCTGGCGCCGATCGCCCTGCGCTACCAGCGCTTCTTCGGCCAGTCGGGCGCTGCGCTGTCGATCGCCTGCAACGATTTCATCTGCGAGCGCGAACGCCGCGGCGACGTCGGGCGCACCACGCCCTGGTACGGCGTGTTCGACGAAGACCCCGGTTTCACGGGCGAGCGCGAGTACTGCTACGACTTCGGCTTTGCCGGCAGCGACAGGCCGGACCCGTCGCTGGGCACGCGCGTGCTCCCGGCCGGCAGCTACGCCTGCCTCGATTTTTCCGGCGAGTGGCCGCGCTTTCGCTCGATGTACGAAGACTGGCTCGACCGCCAGAGCGTCTGGCGCCTCGACAGCACGCGCCCGCATATCCAGAAGGTCGAGCGCGGGCAGGACGATGGCTGGCAGGGCTGGCTGGCGCTGCCGGTCAAGAAGCGCTGATCGTCCGTAGCGTGGGCACCCCGTGCCCACGCCGAATCATGGTCATTGTTGGCAATACCGCGTGGGCACAGCGTGCCTCGGCGGCCCCGCCCACCTTACTTGTCGTCAAAACGCAGGAAGCGCGTCAACACCAGCCCCGGCAACGCACACACCAGCACCCACAGGAAAAACGAGCGGTAACCCAGCGCCGCCTGGATATCCCCGCTGACCATCTTCGACAGTACCAGGCCAAGCTGCATGAAACCGGTGCCGAGCGCATAGTGCGCGGTCTGGAAGCGCCCGCGCGCCACCACCTGCATGATGAACAGGATGATGCCGACGAAGCCGAAGCCGTAGCCGAACATCTCGATCGACAGCGCCGCGGCGATCAGCGTGAGCGAGGCCGGCTGCGCCGCGCTCAGGTAGCAGAACACCAGGTTCGGCAAATTCATCGCCAGGATCAGGAAGGGCAGCGCACGGCGCAGGCCCAGCCAGGCCGTGAAATAGCCGCCGCCGATACTGCCCACCAGGAAGGCAACCGTGCCGGCAGTGCCATACACGATGCCGACTTCCCCGGTGCTCAAGCCCAGGCCGCCGAGCGCACGCGCATCGCGCAGGAACAGCGGGCCGATGGTCTGGATCTGCCCCTCCGCCAGGCGGAAGGCGACGATGAAGACGATGTACATCCAGATCCCGTCCTTGGCGAAGAAATCCTTGACCACCTCGACCAGCGTGCGCGCGACGCCGCGCAGCGACGCATCGGCCGGCGGCACCGTCAGGGTGCCGGGCAAGGCCCAGCCGTGATACAGGCCCAGTCCCGCCATGGCCGCCGCCATCAGTGCAAACACCACGGTCCATGCCGGCGCGACACCGATGCGTCCTTCCAGGTAGCCGGCCAGGATCACCAGCCCGCCCAGCGACAGGAATTTGCCGGTATTGAAAAAGGCGCCCTGCCAGCCCGCGTACATCGCCTGCTGGCGTGCCGACAGGCTGATGATGTACAGGCCGTCGGCAGCGATGTCATGGGTGCTCGACGCCAGCGACACCACGGCCAGCGCCGCGATCGCGAGGGCGAACCAGGCCGGCAGCTGCAAGCCCAGCGCGAGCGCCGCCAGCGCCGCGGCACCGAGCAGCTGGAAGGCGACCACCAGCCGCTTCTTGCTGCGCGCCAGCTCGAGGAAGGGACTCCACAGGGCCTTGAACACCCAGGCCAGGCCGAGCAAACCCGTCCAGCGGGCGATCTGCTCGTTGGGCACGCCCATGCTCTTGAACATCAGGCCCGCCACCAGGGCTACCGCATAGAACGGCAGGCCCGGGCCAGGTACAGGGTCGGCACCCAGGCCAGCGGGTGGCGCGGCGCCGCTACCGGCACGGCAAGAGGAGGAGCATTACGCATCGGGAGCATCCTTCAGGTCGAGGGTGACAACGCGGCTGGCGCGGCCGCGCGTGTCGAAACTGGCAATCCGCAATGTGCCGGCACCCGGCGGCGGCGTCAACGGTCCAGTGTAGCGGGGACTGGCGCCGTCAAGCTCGCCGTTATCGAATGCATAGCGCAAGCTCAGTCCGGGCAGCGCGACGTTCGCCTGGATGACGCCGTCGCGTCGCACGACACCGGTGGCGGCAGCCGATAGCCGTAGCCGGGCGGATCGCGGTCCAGGCGCGGCAGTTCGCGCTGGCCGAGGCGGTTGGCGAATGCGTTCCAGTCGGCCGCGATCCGCTCGGCGCGCCGGGCCGGATCCGCAATCCGCTGCCAGCCAGCCGGGGTCAAGACTCCAGGCGCGCTCGGCCAATGCCAGCAGCCGGGGCGCCACCAGGTATTCGATGCGCGCGCGCGAGTGCGCGTTCTCGCCCCACAGCTGGCCCTGCAGGCCGAGCACGCGCTCCGGCGCCGCCAGCGGTACCAGCCGCCCCAGCGCATCGGGGACAGCGGCCGTCCCATCTGGTCGGCACCGGGCAGCAGCGTCAGGTCGAGCGGGCTGAAAAGGAAGGCCTGGCGCGTGTCGACGAAGCCGGCCCAGTAATAGCCGGGCTCCTGCGGGTCTTTCGCATAGGCCAGGTCGAAGTAGAGGTTGGCGGCGTTCGCCAGCACCACCTCATAGCCGGCATTGGCCAGCTTGAAGGCGCAGTCTTCCTGGCCCGAGCCCCAGGCATTGTTCCACACATACACCTGGAAGCCGGGTCCGGCAAAGCGCGGGTCGGGCTCGGCGCCCGGATTGTTTGAAGCCTCGGCGCCGCCGGGCGTCGGGTGCAGCAGTGCGGTGTCGTCCCAGCCGGCAAAGGCCAGGCCGTGGACTGCCAGGATGGCGCGGCAGCGTGCCACGAAGTCGGCACGCAGCTCGGCCACGTCCTGCCAGCCCTGTTCCGCCATGCGCGCGGCAGATTGGGGGAGCCGAGCCAGGCACCGAGTGGCACCTCGTCGCCGCCGGTGTGGATGGCGCGTAGCGGCACTCCGGCCTCGCGGTAGAGGGCGCGTACTTCAGCCACCACCGTATCGATGAAGCGGTCCACCGCAGGCAGCGCGATGCAGATCACGTTGTCGTGCCACAGCTGCACCGATTCGTAGCGGGACGTGTCGTCCGGATCGTCGAGGCGATAGGCCATTGCGCCGGCCACATCTCCCTGCGCCAGCAGGCGGTCGTGGCGCACACGCATCGCCTGCACGGCGGCGCGCGCATGGCCCGGCATGTTGAACTCGGGGATGACCTCGATATGGCGCGCATGTGCGTAGCGCAGGATGGCGATGAATTCGTCCGCGTTGTAGTAACCGCTGCCGGCCGAGCCATCCACCTGCGCGCCCGAGCCGAAGGATGGCGGCAGGCAGGCCTCTGCCGGCAGCGGCCACGCCGCGCCGGGCCCCGACTTCGGTCAGTTCGGGCAGCGCGGCGATTGCGAGGCGCCAGCCTTCGTCGTCTGTGAGGTGAAAATGAAAGCGGTTCAGTTTGTAGCGGGCCATGCAGTCCAGCAGGCGCAGTACCGTGTCGACACCGGCGAAATGGCGCGCCACGTCCAGCATCATGCCGCGGTAGCCAAAGCGCGGTGCGTCGACGACCTCCCCGAGCGGCACGCTGCCGTCAGCTTCGATCAGCTGGCGCAGCGTCTGCAGGCCGTTGAAGACGCCGTGCGCCGAAGCGCCGCGCAGGCGGATTTGATCGAGCGCGATATCGAGCCGGTAGGCTTCTTCCGGCACGCCCTGCCCCACGTCCACCGGCCCCGTCTCGAGCGTGATGCGCACCCCGGCGCCTCCGGGCGCCAGCCCGGCCAGCAGCGTGCGCAGGAAAGCCGCTTCGCCGGCCAGCGCCGCCTCGTGCAGCAACGGACTGTCGCTGCCGATGCGGCAGGATGCGTCCGTGAAACGGCTCGCCAGCGGCTGTGGCGTGATGCGTCCGACCTCCTCGATGGGTAGCAGGCGCAAGCCGGCATTGTCGTCGAAGCGGCGCGCGGCATCGTTCGTCGGCACGCGGTCTTCGCTATGGCGTGCACGCTGCGCCGCACGTGTGAAAGGGACAATGTGCGGATCGCCCAGGTCGATTGCCTCGCCCTCGCCGGTGACGAGGTAGAAGCCGAGCGGCGCATCGGTGATGCTGATGGCCCAGAAGCGCGCTTCGTAGCGGATGTCGAACTCCTCGCCCGCCTGCCAGGGTGCGCGTTCGCGCAGCGTCAGGCGAAACAGGTCGCCGTTCACATGCTCGATGAGGAAAGCGGGGCTGACGGTGTCCGCCAGCACCTTGCGGCAGGTATTGAAGTACAGCTGCCAGCCCGCCGCGATCGGCGCCTCGCCTTCGTTGCGCAGCGCCAGCCGCGCCGCGAAAGTATTCTCGCGCACGCCGTTGGCCAGGCATTCCCACTCGATGGACACTGGAGACCTTGTCGGCATCGTTTTCCCTTGTTCCAGAAAAAAGGGCAAGACCGCAGGCGGCCTTGCCCGAATCACCGCCGGCTACGGAACCGGCGGATGCACCGCAGGACAGAGGTTTACAACTTGCCGCGAATGCCGACGTAGAAGGTGCGGCCGTTGGAGTAGAAGGCCCGCGGACGGTCCTTGTTCTCGGCATACATCTTGATGGTCTCGTTGGTGAGATTGAGCGCATCGAAGGTCAGCGTGAGCTGCTCGGTCAGCTTGACGTTGACGGACGCCGCCAGCGAAGGCATGTCGTCCACGTGCTGGCTGGCGCCGCGGTCCACGCCGGCCTTGTAGGCCGAGCGGAAGTTGTAGGCCAGGCGCGCGCTGAAGCGTTCGTTCTCGAAGAAGCCGGTCAGGTTCCAGGTGCGCTTCGAGGAGTTCAGCAGCTCGCCGCCATCATCGAGTTCGCCATCGGCGTAAGTGTAGTTGGCGAGGAAGCCGAAGTTGTTCCACAAGGGCTGCTGCCAGCTCAACTCGATGCCCTTGTTGGTGCCGGTGGTGTTGAAGGGCGAGGTGATCTGGTACTCGGCCGGGGCGCTCCTCTTGTTGTTGTAGTAGGTGCCGGTGCTGGTGCCCTGGGCGACGATCGAACGCAGGTCCATGTAGAAGAAGCCTGCCGAGAGCAGCGCTTTCGGTGCGAAATACCATTCGGCCGAGAGGTCGAAGTTGGTCGAGCGGACCGGGTCCAGGTTGACGTTGCCGCCGCTGCCGCTCAGGGCGTCGTCGTTGAGCGACACCGAACCTCCGAGCGCCGAGTAATCCGGCCGGGCGATGGTCTTCGCCAGCGCCGCGCGCAGCACCAGGTCCTCGCGTGCATCGAACTTGACGTTCACGCTCGGCAGGTAGTCGCGGTAGGTACGCTTGAAGGTGGTCGGCGTGTAGGGACCGAAGGCTGAACCGGTGACCGGGTTCGGGCCGCCCGGCAGGTTCACCACCGTGTTCTGGCGCGTTTCCACCGCGCGCAGGCCGGCGTTGCCGCTCCAGCGGTCGCCGCCGAATTCAGCCATGCCGTATAGGGCCGAGGTCTTTTCGCCGACCTGGAATTCGTCGGTCCAGTTGTGGCGCAGCGTGTAGTCGAGCAGGCGGTTGCCGGGCACCGCACCCCAGGCGCCGAGCGCGGCGCCGTCGTATTTGAAGTAGTTCGACGACAGGTTGCCACCGAGGTCCCTGGCGAAATCGGACGGGTACATCTGGCCGTTCCAGGCCGGGCCCGGGTTCGAGAATCCGTTCGGTCCCGGACGGGTTTCCAACGGGTGCTCGGCCGTGCGATGGTGGTCGGTGAAGCGCGCACCAAAGCGCAGCATGGTGACGATGGAGTCGCGCACGCGCCAGTCGGCATCGACCTGCGCATACTTTTCCTGGTCGACCGATTGTGCCTCGCCGCCGCCGGCCCAGGCGGTGGAGCCGGGCACCGCGGTGTTCCCGCCGGGGTAGCTGACCGAAGCCGGCGACAGGCCATTGAGGGCATACACCATGCCGCCGTCGACGTTGTTCTGGTAGAAGACATCGTCGCGGTCGTAGCCCACGCCGTGGGTTTTGCCCAGCTTGCCCGACACGGTGAGATCGTCGTTGACCTTGAACTTGCCGTTGAAGTCGAGGTACCAGGATTCGCCGCCCGCATTCGGGCGGTAGATGTTGTCGACTTCGCCGCTGTTGGCGGTAAAGCCGGCACCGACCAGGGTATTGTTGCGCACGACAGGATTTTGCGGAATCAGGCCGTCCCGGTTGATTGAATTGGCCGGCGCGGCCAGCCAGTTGGTGTTCAGGTGCGGGGCCTTGAGTTCGGAATAGAAGCCGTTGACGTCGAGGCTGAGGCCACGCATCGGGCGCAGCTCGAAGTCGAAGGCGCCGCCGCTGCGCTTCTTGGTCTGCTCGAACAGGCTGGCGCCGATAAAGGTCGGCATCACCACGCCGGCCAGCGATGGATTGGCGACGGCCGCGGCGCTGGTCGGGTCGATCGGGGTGTAGCCGAGGATCTCCTGGCCGTCGCGGCGTACGGCGGCTTTTTCGGAGAAGCCCTGCAGCAGGAAGCCGGCGGTGTTCGCGGCGTTCTTCCAGGACACCAGGCCGGAGATGTGCGGCTCGGTCTTGCCGGACAGGTCGTTGTAGTTCGCCTGGATCGAGCCCTCGACGGTGAGCGGCTGGCGGAAGTCGAGCGGACGGCGCGTGATGACGTTGATGGCGCCGGAAACGCCCCCCTCCACCAGGTCGGCGGTAGGACTTTTTTGGACGACGATGGAGCCGACCAGTTCCGACGGCAGCAGCGAAAAACTGCTTGAGCGGCCGACGTTGCCGCCGATCTGGTTCAGCAGGAACCAGTCGCCGGTGCTGATGGCGTGGCCGTTGAACAGGGTCTGCTGCAGGCTGGGGCTGGTGCCGCGCAGGCTGACGCGGTCGTTCTCGCCGAAGCCGCCCTCGCCGCCGGCCGAGGACTGGGTGTTCACGCCGGGCAGGCGCTGGATGGCATCGGCCACGTTTTTATCGGGCATCTTGCCGATGTCCTCGGCGGTGACGACTTCGACCACCGAGTCGGCGCCGCGCTTCTGGCGCAGCGACTGTTCCAGCGCCGCGCGCACGCCGGTGACAACGACCTGCTGCACCGGTTCGCCCGTGCCCGGCGCCTGTTCCTGGGCGTGGGCCTCGAAGGCGCTCCCCGCCACCAGTAGCATGACTGCGGCCGCGATCGCGGTATGTTTGGTGTGATGCCGTGCCTTCAACTCGTTCATGTCGTCTCCAAAACATTCATGGTGGCCGGCACGGCGTGACGCCGGTGCAGCCGTTCAGTTGCAGTACCAACCCGTTTCGAATGTGGCGGACGCTGTGCGCCTCTCCTCTTCGTATGGACGGCATTGTGTTGTTATTTTTGTGGCCATGTTTGTCAAATCTTGCTGAGCGTACAGGGGTGTCACATTTTGGACATGGGGGTGTGCTAGCAGCGTGGGCAAAAAAAACGCCACCCGGAGGTGGCGTCTTGGCTGCGTGGATGCAGGTTGCGGAGCGGCTCAGCGTTTGAATAGCCAGAGAATGACCGACACCACGATTGAAATAACGATGCAGGTCACGACCGGAAAACTGAAGCTGAAGCCTTCGCGCACGACATGGATGTCGCCCGGCAGGCGGCCGAAGGGGAGCCGGCGCAGCCAGGGCCAGGCGACGCCGATGGCGGCGATCGCCAGGCCGGGACGATCAGGGTGCGCTGCATGGTGGTGCAGGCTGCCGTCCGTGCGGAGCGGGCCCGCTCAAGGCTGGCCACCCTGGCTGCCGCCACCACTGCCGCTGCCCCGGCTGCCCGTGCCGCGGCTGCCGCCGCCGGCGCCGCCGCGGTTGCCCGCCAGCGTATTGCCGCCGCTCGGATCACCGCCCGCTGCCATCGAGCTGGCCTGACCGCCGGCGCTGCCGTTCTCGCGCGTGTCGTCGCCGGCCGACGCTTCGCCCAGGCCAGTACCGCCCGCCGCGCCCGCCCCTGCTGCCGGGCTGATGGCTTCCCGGCAAGGGTGCCGCCAGGGGTACCGGGGTTACCGGCGGTGTCGTCCATGTGGCGCAGGGCCGGCACCGCCGGGGCCGCTGCTGCCGGCCATCTTCGCGCCGGCTGCCGCATCGGTGCCGCCGGCGGCGCCGACGATGTCGGCCCCAACCGGGCGCTGCTGGCCCTGCACGGGCCGTGCGCCGCCTTCGGCCAGCGTATCGGCATTGCTCACCTGTTGCCCGGGTGCGCTGCCGGCGCCCTGTTGCGTATCTCGTTGCTCGTTTGCCATAGTCGATCTCCTGTTCAGTGCGACGTAAAACGTACCGGATGATTGTGCCGAAGTCGTGGCCGGACCGGCGCGCAGCAGGCGGCGGCAGCGGTGCGTCGCGGATCGAAACCCCAGTGCTACACTGGCCTCGACGCGACAACCGGCATGCATGGGCTGCAAGCTGCACCGCGCAGGACGCGCAGCGCCGGCCACAGCCCCTCCGTATGCGTACGGGTTGTTCGCTTACACGCTCGTTCCCGCACCTGTCACGGATAGCGGGTGCGCACATCATTCACGACTAAAATTCACAGGGGGTAACATGCCAACAACCTGGATCATGACGGCCAATGCAGGCCGGGCACGCTTCTTTTCCGAACAGGACCCGGCAGAGCCGCTGCAGGAACTCGAGGACATGGTGAACAACGGCGCGCGCCTGCGCACCGCCGAAAGCGAAACCGACAGGCTCGGGCCGACCTCGGCCGGCAAGAGCAGCCACAATATCGGTACCAACGCGGTGGCGATGTCGCACAACGGCCATGGCGCCGGCGCACCGAACAAGCAGTACGAGCCGAACCAGACGCCGGTCGAACACGAGACCGAACTCTTCGCGAAGGAGATCTCGCAATTCCTGCTGAAAGCCCAGCAGGAAGGCCGCTACAACAACATCGTGCTGTCGGCCTCGCCGCAATTCCTCGGCACGCTGCGCCTGAACCTCGACCCGCACGTGAAGGCGGCGATCAAGCAGGAGTTCAACAAGGACTACACCCACGTCGCCCCGCACCAGCTGCGCGAGCAGCTGCAGGCTCAACAGGCGAAGTCGGAGTAAGGCCACGCCCGGCATGACCGTCACGCCAACCTGCGGGTTGGCGTTTTTTTTGCCCGTCCGCGCGGCGGTCAGGCACCTTATTGCCCGACCGGGGTCATGAGGCAAGCCTTGCGCCAGGGAGAAGCGACATGATCGTGCGCGACCGGCCGACCGGCCTGCGCCTGTTCATCACCATGCGCGGCTCGGTCATGCCGAGCATCTGGAAGAGCCTGCTCTTCACTGTCGTGCTGGCCGTGGTCGTCACCGCGACCCACGGTGAACTCTGGCACCAGAAAATCCGCGTGACCACCATCCCGTTCACGCTGATGGGCTTGCCGCTGGCAATCTTCCTGGGCTTTCGGAACAACTCGGCCTATGACCGCTACTGGGAAGGACGCAAGCTGTGGGGCGAACTGGTCACGCGCAGCCGCAATCTCGCGCGTCAATGCCTGAGCCTGGTGGACGACGGGGCCGGCGACCCCGCGCCCGGAGGCGTCCTGCGCAGCCGCATGCTGCGCCGCGCGGTGGCATTCGCCCATGCGCTGCGCCATGGCCTGCGCCGCAGCGACCCGCCCCCGATGTGGCACCGCATCTCGACCCTGGCGAATGGCAGTCACTGTGCGGACGCGTCAACCTGCACCAGGCGCTGATGCTCGAGATGGGCGCCGATATCGCGCGCTGCCGCCGCGCCGGCCTGCTCGACAGCGTCAGCGCGGCAACACTCGACACCACCCTGTCGGGAATGGTCGCCACCGCCGCCGCATGCGAACGCATCAAGAATACGCCGGTGCCGTTCTCGTACACGCTGCTGCTGCACCGCACCGCCTACCTGTATTGCTTCCTGCTGCCCTTCGGCCTGGTCGATGCCATCGGCTACATGACGCCGCTGGTGGTCGGCATCGTCGCCTATACCTTCTACGGCCTCGACGCGCTGGGCGACGAAATCGAGGAGCCTTTCGGCCTGTCGCCGAACGACCTGCCCCTCGATGCCCTCTGCCGCGTCATCGAGATCGACCTGCGCGACGCCCTGGGCGACCCGGACCTGCCGCCACCGTTGAGCCCTGTGAACTACTGGCTGCGCTGACCTGGCACGCGCACGCCGCGCCGCGGTGCGCCGGCGCTATACTGGCGGCTTTCCTTTCCGGTACCGCCATGTCCCCTGCCTCCCTGCCCCGTCTGCCAATCCGCGTACGCCTACGAGGATGGCGCTCACCTGACTTGCCCCGAGTGCGGCCATGAGTGGTCGCCGGCGGCCGGCGCAGCCGCAGCCGAGACCGTGCGCGAGTACCGAGATGCCGCCGGCAACCTGCTGCAGGACGGCGACACCGTCACCGTCATCAAGGACCTGAAACCGAAGGGCTCGGGCGGCGTCATCAAGCAGGGCACGAAGGTCAAGAATATCCGCCTGGTCGACAGCGACCACGATATCGACTGCAAGATCGAGGGTTTCGGCGCGATGAGCCTGAAGTCGGAGTTCGTGCGCAAGGTGTGAGCGCCGTGCACCGGCCTGTGCGTGCTCCAGGCCCAGCGCCGGTTCCGAACCCGCACGCATGAAAAAACACCAGCCCTGGGACTGGTGTTTTTTCTTCATGTCCAGACCTTGGCCGCGGGTGGGCGGCCTGGAACCGGATCAGTAGCCGCGACCGCCGGTGCCGCCACCGGTACCGGTGCTCGTGCCGGAGGTGCCGGAGGTGCCGGACGTGCCAGAGGTGCCCGAGGTGCCCGAGGTGCCGGACGTGCCTGAGGTGCCGCTGGTGCCCGAGCTGCCCGAGCTGCCCGACGTGCCGGTAGTGCCGGTAGTGCCGGTGGTGCCGGCGCGGCCGCTGTCCATCGTGCCGGTGCCGCCACTGGTGCCCATGGAGCCGCTGGTACCCATGGCGCCGCTGCTGCCGCTGGTACCCGACGCGCCGCTGCCCATCGAGCCGCTGGAGCCGCTGGAGCCAGAGCTGCCGCTGCCCATCGACCCGCTCGAGCCGGAGGTGCCGGTGCCCATCGAACCGCTGGTGCCGCTCGAGCCGGAGGTGCCGGTGCCCATCGAGCCACTGGTGCCCGAGGTGCCGGAAGTGCCCGAGGTACCGCTGGTACCCGAGGTGCCGCCGGGTACCGCTGGTGCCCGACGTACCGCCGGGTGCCGCTGCCCGAGGTGCCGCTGGCGCTGCCGCTGCCGCTGGTGCCCATCGAACCGGTGCTGGACGCGCCGCTACCCGAGCCCGAGCTGCCGCTCTGGGAGCTGCCGCTCTGCGAGCTGCTGCCTTGCTTCTTGCTGCGTTTCTGCTTCTTCTTGGTGGAAGACGTGGTGCCGGTATCCGAGCTGCCGCTCTGGCTGCTAGCCTGCGAACCCGAGCCGCTCGAGCCCGAGGTGCTGCTCGACTGCGCCTGCGCACCGAAGGAAGCAACCATCGCCGCGGCAACCGACGCGCTCAGCAGACCCTTCAACAGTTTATGCATTTTCATGTCTTTCTCCTAAATATCATGGGGGCAAAAAAAACTCAGCAATTTCAACGACCTATGTCAGGTCATTGGAGGAAACCAAGTGTAGAGAGGTCGACATGAATGCAGCGCGCGGTAGCCTTTTGGAAAGTTAAAGCGGCATCGTCACGGGCGCGAAACAGCCCGGCCCGCACCGGGCGGACCTGTCCAAAAACGGTCGAATTTGAACAGTCTGCTTCGCTAAAGTGTCATATCAATAAAGAGCTGTGCCCATTTGAAACGAGAAAACCATTAACCTGCACCAAGATTCATTACTTTTTATATCCAATATTTCAACTGGGCAATTATTTCATTATAAATTTAATGCTACTTGCATGAAAAAACGCTATTTATTCATCTTGGGTAAATTATAAAAATAATATCTTCGAGGAAAGGTAAGTATGCCTATAATTTACGATCTCCTTTGCTGATGAGGTCATCGTGCGCATTCGTTTATGTCCGTCTGTCCTGAACCTTACGGTTCCTGTCCTCGTAGCTGCTTCTCTGTTTTCGACGAATGCCGTCGCAGATCCTGCGTAGGAAGACGCAACCTGTTTCCCTTTATATCGGAAGACGGGAGCCGTTCCTGGAACCGGACTGCAGTGCGAGCGTAGCGCTGCTACCTGATGGAAAAGATTGGAAGTAGAGAGGAGGTCAATAGTGGAATCTACAGTGTCGGTTCTTGATCAGTTAAACGAATATCGTGACTGCAGTCGTGGTTTATGGAATCGAGCCTTTATGGCCAAGTTCCAGATAAATCAAGATTGGGCGATATCTGATTCATTTGCGAGAATAAAGAACGAGCTTTTTCGTAGTATCGTTCTACGCCAACTTGATTGTAGTGACGACGATTATGTCCTCGGAAAATCTTCGCGATTAATCAAAGTAAAATTACGTAGCCGACGTAAAACAGCTGTTATGATAAATCGCGAGAAGCGGGAGTCTGCTGGCTATTGGGATCATCCGGTTAAAGAACTAGATTCTAATGTTTCCCTTCAATTCATCGATCTATTCGACTGGAATCCCTACGGATTCCTCGATATGAATTTCGTTATGTGCGAGATTATAGATAGTCCTGATTGCCCAGATATCGAAGGTCATAAATTGCTAGTGGACCTGAGCTATGTTGACGTATTGGTTGAATGTTCATTTTAGCAGGGCGGCTGCGAATCTATAATCGTACTGAATTGCTTGGAGAAACGCTGCGCGTGCTCGAGCGTAGTGCACGGCCCAGCTACAGACTGGCAATGAGTAGCAGCATCCGATCAGCCCAAATCAAAAGCAGCAGTGGCACCAATGCTGTCGCGCTGAACAGCGGAAGGACTACAGCCCAGCAGACGTGTCGCCGCTGGTAGCCGCGATGCACGCCTACCTCATGCGGGAATATGGGGATGAGTTGCCGCCACTATAAGTTCACCTGGACAGGCATGGAGAAGGACGGTACCGGCACTTCGCAGTCCCGATAAGCGGGCGCGTGCGCTCAACTGCTTGCGCAGCCGGCACCTAATTGACTTAGTAGTTGGGCCCATTCGTGGGCAAAGTAAGACAGCGCAAAATCGAGCATGGCCAAGGTGGCCGCTGATTCGCTAGTTACAGAAATGCACTGGCATCAACGTTGAAACGTTTTGCTAAGCTCTTCGCTAAAACTCGGCTTATTTCACGACGACCTGCCAAAATATCGCTAATCAAAGTAGGCGACGCGATATCAGCCAAGTCCTTTTGCTTTAGATCATGTTCTTCCAACAGAAAGCGGAATACCTCTTTTGGTTCCGTATCCGGAATTTCTACATGCTCGTCTTCCCACTTTTCTATTAGCAACATTGCTAGCTCAAAAAGATCAAAGAGGGGATGACTCTCGTCATCCCCTACTTCGTAGGCCAGCTCGTTAACTAGAGCATGTACACGTTCAAAATCAGTGTCGTTCCGAATCGGGCGTAACAGGGCTTGATCCTGCAGCGTAGCCCAAGCCATTTTAAGGCCGGGCGTTACGCTGCTCGACTGGTTTTGATGATTCATTTTTTGCGATTATCTTTCGACCATTTATCGTCTTCAGAATGTGTGCCTACAAACTGTATTTGCACCCTCTGGACACCATAAAATACCAATGCAACTTCGCAAGATGCGTAGTTGTATTTTTGCTGCTGTGCCGTGCGATGAGTTGTGGCAGCTCACAGGTGTGCCGGTGGTGACCTGGCCAAACGTGGGATCGCCATGCTTAGGCGACTAGGGCAGCAGGTAGACCTGGCAGGGCTGCAGCTACGCCAACGGCGAGGATGAGTAGGACGACCATTACGGAGCCAAAACGGTTCCTGCCGAGCACTTGGACAAGCAAGGCCAAGGCTGTGATGGTGGCCGGAGTGAGATCGAATTGCATTAGGAAATTCCTTCTTCAGGTTTAGGTAGGCGCACTTTGCCAGTCGCGCGCAGCTGGTCTTCGGCAAGTTTTCCTAACCAGCTGCAGTTAATCATGGTGTCACGACTCGGCGGTACGTATGCGGGCCGAAGTGTTTCACTTTCGACTGCTGCCTTCCTCTGGTGGGTTTTCCATCGACACTGCCCGGCCTACCATCACGACTCGCAAAAAGGCGCACCCGAAGTGTCCCAGTACAGCGTTTGGCGATCCTCTTGTGGTTTTTCCGACTCGGGCATCCTACGGCCACGGCATTTGCAACCACGTCCAGAGCGACATGGTGAAATGTAGAAGCTGCACCACGCAGCCCATGGCGCGGTGCTGTATTGGGAGCAGCGCAAGGAGGCAAACCGGTGGACGAAGATCTACCCGGGTGACCCTGTCGCGAAACTGGTAGCCGGTTTCGCCGGCGGCGTCGACACATACCTGACCGTGAACGAGTTTCACGGCTGGCGCCACGTTCGCCAGCTGCGTAGCCTGCGCGCGTGTTACGTCGACGTCGACGGCTCCGGCAACCTCGAGGATGCGCTCGACCTGCTCCGCGCTGCCAAGCTGCCGGCGCCGTCGTTTGCCGTCTTCTCAGGCCGCGGTATGCACCTGTATTGGCTCCTGGAGCCGCCCCCCGACAAGGCCCTGCCGGTCTGGCGCCTCGTACAGGGCGCCCTTATCCGCGCGCTGGCCGGCATCAAGGCCGACCCGTCCGCGAGTGATTGCCTGCGCGTGCTTCGCCTGGTAGGAACCACCAACGGCAAGAACGGCCGGGAGGTGCGAGGCGTGGTGCTGACCGATACCGTGTGGACGATGCACGAGCTGGCCGACGAGGTGCTGGGCACCCGAGAGCCAAAAAAGGCGAAGGTCTACGACCTGGCGGCCGCCGCAGCGCGCAAGGGACGGAGTGCCCGCCCATGGGGCAACAGCATCTATCACTGGTGGTACCTGGTCTACAAAGACCTGTGCGCGATCACCGACCACCACTGGTTCGGGGGCTGGCCGCGCCCATGCCCGCAGCCTGGGCCGACAGCGTGCCGAGCTGGGTGTACAGGGGCAACACATTGCTCCTGTCGTCGGGATAAACGCGGTTCGACAGGAACACGTAGAACGTGCGCGAACCGGGGTCGATCCACAGGATGCAGCCGGTAAAGCCCGTGTGGCCATAGCTGCCCAGCGGGAACAGCGTGCCGCGCGGACGCTCGGCATAAGGCGAATCGATGTCCATGCCGAGGCCGCGCAGGGAGGCGATGCCGGGCGGGCTGCCGACGGTGGTCAGCAGGCGCACGCTCCCGGGCGACAGCACGCGCACCCTCCAGCTCGCCTTCTCCCAGCAGCATGCGCGCAAAACGGGCCAGGTCGCGCGCGGTGCTGAACACGCCGGCCGAACCGGCGACACCGCCGATGCGGCGCACGGTCGGGTCGTGCACCACGCCCTGCAGCCGCGCGCCGCCGCGCACGTCCCCGTGTGCACCGGCCGCGTCGCCACCGGCGGGGCGCCCGGTGGGTGGGAACGATGCTGGACGCCGCCATGCGGCGCAGCGGCAGGTAGCCGGTGTCGCGCATGCCCAGCGGCGTGAAGATATGGCGCTGCGCGTAGGCATCGAGCGGCTCGCCGGACAGGTGCGCCACCAGCTGGCCGAGCAGGATGTAGTTGATGTCGGAATAGCGGAAGAAGCTCCCTGGCGCGTGGGTGACGGTCTGGGCACAGGCGAGCGCATGCGCGGCCGCATCGCCCTGCCAGGATGGCCTGGCGGGCAGGCCGGCAGGCAAGCCAGAGGTATGGGTCAGAAGATGGCGGATCGTGATCGCCTCCTTGCCGCCACCGCCACATTCGGGAAAATAGTCGACCAGCTTCGCGTCGAGCTCGAGCTTGCCCTCCTCGACCAGCAGCAGGACGGCGGGCGCGGTGGCCAATACCTTGGTCAGCGAGGCGGCGTCGAACACGCTGTCGGGCGTCACCGCCGCGGCGCCGGATTCGTAGCTGAACTGGCCGTAGGCGCGTTCGTGCACGGCGCCGCCCCGCTCGAGGTGGAACACCGCGCCCGGCAGGCGGCGCTCGGCGATGGCGGCGCCGATTGCCGCGTCGATGCGTGCGAACTGGGCAGGGTCGAGTTGCCCATGTGCAGCCAGTGTGCCCCCTGCAGGACTGTCCCCGGACAGCGGCGCACACCCGGCCAGCAGCGCCAGGCAGGCGCCAATGGCGTATCGGTGCCGGGAACGTTTGGACGAAGAATGACGACGCATGAACATCCGGGCCTGGAGCAGTTGGCGCGCGCCGCGGCGGCGCGGCGGCAGGAGCCGGGAATCATAGACAGGCAATATCTGCTGGTCAATCTTTACAGCGGGACCGCGCCGGTCCGAGGGCCGCATGCTGTCAACCGCTGCACCGGCGACAAGCCGCCTGTGCAGTGGCGCGCAGCGGGAAAAAATCCTTCGGCGTATCATGCGGCTCATGATTCCCTTTTCGATACTCGACCTCTCGCCCATCGCCGAAGGCAGCGATGCGCGCGCTTCCTTCCAGCATTCGCTCGACCTCGCCCAGCATGGCGAACGCTGGGGTTTCAACCGTTTCTGGCTGGCCGAACACCACGGCATGCCGGGCATTGCCAGCGCCGCCACCTCGGTGCTGATCGGCTATGTCGCGGCCGGCACCTCGCGCATCCGCGTGGGCGCCGGCGGCATCATGCTGCCGAATCACTCGCCGCTCGTTATCGCCGAACAGTTCGGCACGCTCGAGTCGCTGTTCCCCGGCCGTATCGACCTGGGCCTGGGCCGTGCGCCGGGTTCCGACCACGTCACCGCGCGTGCCCTGCGCCGCAACCTGGCCTCGGACGCCGACGAATTCCCCCAGGACGTACTCGAGCTGCAGGACTATTTTGCCGACTCGCCGCGCCGCCAAGTCAAGGCCGTGCCCGGTGCCGGGCTGAACGTGCCGCTGTGGATCCTCGGGTCCAGCCTGTTCGGCGCCCAGCTGGCCGCCCACTTCGGACTGCCCTACGCCTTTGCCTCGCACTTCGCACCGCAGATGATGATGCAGGCAATCGACATGTACCGTGCGAATTTCAAGCCGTCGGCGCAGCTGGACAAGCCGTATGTAATGCTCGGCTTCAACGTGTTCGCGGCCGACAGCGACGAGGAAGCCCGGTACCAGGCCACCTCGATGCAGCAGGCCTTCGTGAACCTGCGCAGCGGTCGCCCGACGAGGCTGCAACCGCCCAAGCGTGGCTATCTGGAAAGCCTCGGCATGCAGGAACGCGCGATGCTCGACAGCGTGTTGTCGTGCTCGGCCATCGGTGCGCCGGAAACGGTGGCGGCCCAGCTGCAGGCCTTCGTTGCCCACACCCGTGCCGACGAGCTCATGATTACCTCGCAGATCTTCGACCACGCGGCGCGGCTGCGTTCGTACGAGATCACGGCGGCGATTCACGCGGCGGCGTAGCGATTTCGCAGTTCGCAGGGTGGGCTTGCAATGGAAGCCACCGGCTTCCATTGCCCCACGCGGTCTCAGCGTGCGCGCTCTTGCGGCGTATCCCTGACCCGCGAACCCTGTCCAGGCCTCAGGCGTCGCCCGTCCCCTCCTGCAGCATGTCGATCAGCACTTTCGTGCTGCGCACCCGCCCCATCACGCGAAAGATGTTGGCGCAGGCAAAATTGTGCGCCTCGGCCGTGATCCCGCTCATCGCATCTTCCGCGAACACGATCGCATAGCCACGGTCATGCGCCGCCCGCGCCGTCGACTCGACGCCGAAATTGGTGACGATGCCGCCCAAAATCAGCGTCTTGATGCCGCGCCGCCGTAATAGCTGGTCGAGTTCGGTGCCATAGAAGGCGCCCCACTGGCGCTTGGTGACGACGATGTCGGTGGCCTCGACGCCCGCGTTGTCCGCCAGGTGCGAGGCATCCGGCGGTGGCGCCGGGCTGCCGGGCGCGCGCAGGGGCGCGTCGCTCGGGCCGGGCTGCAATTCGTTCATCAGCACCCGTACATAGACGACCATGGCGCCGCGGTTGCGCATTTCCCCCGCCAGCAGCACGCAGTTGCCCACCACCTGCTCGGCCGAATAGGGCGCCAGTTCGCGTGCAACGTTGCCGTTTTGCAGGTCAACCAGTACCAGGGCGGTACTGGCGAGATCGATCGAAAAGTGTTCCATCTCTCTCCTCCTTTCGGGCGAGTATCGGAGAAAGCCGCGCGCTGCGGCGCACGGCCCGGCAGGCGATCAGGATTTGTCCGGTACCACGCGCAGGATGCGCGAGTGGTCCTCGTCCGTCAGCAGGTACAGGTGGCCGTCCGGCCCCTGGCGCACGTCGCGCACGCGCTTGCCGATCGCCAGCTTTTTTCCTGCTTCACAACTTTACCGTCCGCGTCGAAGGCGATGCGGCGCACGTCCATGCCGGCCAGGCTGCCGCTGAACAGGCTGCCCCGCCATTGCGGGAAGGCGTGGCCCGTGTACCAGGCCAGGCCCGAGGGCGGGGACGGGGACCAGGCGACCAGGGGATCGACCATGCCCGGCACGCTGGGCTTGCCGACCGGTTCGCGCGTCTTGTAGTCCAGGCCAAAAGTCTGGATCGGCCAGCCGTAGTTCTTGCCGCCCTCGATGCGGTTGATCTCGTCACCGCCGCGCGGGCCGTGTTCGCTGGCAAACACCTGCTTGCCGGCCGCATCCACCACCAGGCCCTGGATGTTGCGGTGGCCGTAGGACCAGATTTCCGGCAGGGCGCCAGGTTTGCTCGCCAGCGGATTGCCCGGCACCGGCTTGCCCTCGCTGGTGAGGCGCAGGATGGAACCGTTGTGGCTGCCCAGGTTCTGGGCCTGGTCGCGGGCCAGCATCCTGCCCACGCGCTGGGGCGGGTTGCCGCCATCGCCAATGCTCATCAGCAGCGTGCCGTCGGCCAGCCAGGCGATGCGCGAACCGAAGTGCTCGCCGCCGTTCTTCGAGGGTGAGGCCGTGAACAGGGGCACGATGCCGGTCACCCGCTTGCCATCGAAGGTGCCGCGCACCAGCATGGTCCGGTTCTCGGCCTCGGTGCCGTTGGCCATCGTCATGTAGACGCGCACCTGCGGCCCCTTGTCGGCCGGATGCACGGCGATGTCGAGCAGGTCGCCCTGGCCGCCCGTCATCAGCTTCGGCAAGCCAGCCAGGGGCAGGTCCTGCACCTTGCCGCCCGCTACCAGTGCAGCGTGCCTTCCTTGCCGGTAACAAGCATGCGCCCGTCCGGCAGCCATGCCATGCCCCAGGCCTGGGGCAGCGCGTCGGTGACGGTTTCGAGGCGCCAGCCTTTGACTTCGGGCGGGGCGCCACTCGCCTGCACCTGGGCGTGCGCGGCGCTACTGGCGGCGATGAGGAAAGGAAGCGCGCACGAGGCGGTCCGGACGCGTTGCGAAAAACTGCCGTGTTGGCGGAATTGCATGCAAATCTCCGTTAAAAGTTGTTATTCAACCGTCATCGTGTCGCATTTACCCGTCATCCCCTGCAAGCTCGACGAAAACGGGGTATCATCGTTGTTTCCGAACCTGCGTAAAGGATGCTCAATGAACCAACGACGCTCTTTCCTCAAAAGCTCTGTTGCACTCGCGTCCGCGATCGGCATGCCCGCCCTGGCGAAAGCCGCCCAGGCCGCTCCTGGCGAACGTACCCTGCGCTTGTACAACACGCATACCGGTGAAAGCCTGCGTAGTGTTTTCTGGGCCGAAGGCCAGTTCATCCCGGACGCGCTGCAAGACATCAACAAGCTGCTGCGCGACCACCGCAACAACAAGATTGCCGAAATGGATACGAAGCTGATCGTCCTGCTCAACGAGGTCAGCACCAAGTTCGGCGACAACCAGACCCTGCACATCATTTCCGGCTACCGCTCGCCGGAATCGAACGCGAAGCTGCACGCCAATAGCAGTGGCGTGGCCAAGCACAGCATGCACATGGACGGCAAGGCCATCGACATCCGCCTGCCGGGCAAGGACCTGGCCCAGCTGCGCAAGGCGGCCGTGTCGATGCGCGCCGGCGGCGTCGGTTACTACCCGGACTCGCAGTTCGTGCACATGGACACCGGCCGGGTCCGCTACTGGTAAGCAGCATGGGGCCGCTCGCGCAAGGCACCGGCCTCACCCTCCTCTGCGCGCTTGCCTTCGCCACCACGGCAGGCGCGCAGGAAGCCTCTTCCTCGCCTGTCCCTTCGCCGAGCAAGGTCGCCACCGTCAGCGTGAAGGGCACCCGCGACCCGGTCGACAAATCCTACCGCAAGATGATCAAAGGCATGGAACGCTTCGAACGCGAACATGCGCTCGCTCCTGCGGCCAGCCTGCGTTTCCAGTTGTTGCCGCGCACGCCGGACGTCAACATGACAGGCATCACCCTGCGCATCGCCGGCGACACCCTGTCGGTACCGGTGCCGGTCGCGCCCGACAACAGTTTCGTGCTGCCCCGCAACGAGCAAGCCCTGCGCGAAGACGCCGCCGTGCTCGCCAACCGCAAGACCACCAGCATGACCTGGCGCGCTACCATCGCCACCCCGGGCTTGCCGCCTGGCACGCGCCGCCTGGGCGATTTGCGCCTGGAATGCCGGGTCGGCATGGAAGCTGGCCTGGTCTCGAACAGCTCGCCGCTGTTTGGCTGGCTGGCGGATGCCTTGACGAGCGCCGACGGGGTCTGCAACAGCCCCGACGGCAACTACCTGTTCTTCGCCGAGCGCCCCCTGTTCGCGGTGCGCCTGCGCTTTGGCGACCGCTCTGAAGTACTGCCCTTCAGCATGCTCTATGCCGGCGGCGGGCAGACCCGCGAGATGCTGCCCTTTTGCGACTGCCAGGTGCTGCTCGACCGCACCTATTACGCACCGATCTGGGACAGCCGCTGGCCGGACGACACGCTGGTCGAGTTCGACTACATGGTGGACGTGCCGGCCGCGTCGGTCACGGCGCCGGCCGAGGTGGCGCGATGAGGCGCGCTGCCCTCCTGCTCGCGGCCCTGCTGCTGGCCGGCTGCGCCACGCAGGCGGTGCCGCCCGGCACCCAGGTCGCCGCCGAGCGCCTGGCCAGCGGCATCGTCCCGGGCCGCACGACGAAGGCCGAGCTGCTGGCTGCCTTTGGCAAGACCAGGTCGGTCGTGTTCGATAGCGGCTACGAAGCCTGGCTGTACCAGTCGCCCGCCGGCGCCGGCCGCTTTGCCGAGTTCGTCGTCCTGATCGCCCCGTCGGGCGTGGTGGCAAAACGCGCCAGCGTCCGCCGGCCGCACCCTGAACGTCCGCGCGACGCGCCGCCTTCCTCCTCCGAACAGAATCAATTGTGCGCCGGCTAACGTGCGCGCGGCACGGCCCGGCAGTGGCAGAATGGCCGCGTCGATTGCCGTTCCCCGTGGAGGCTGCCATGCTGGTCGATCGCGTACGGATATTCCTGCTCTGCCTGCTGTCCTCCTTCCTGCTGGCGGCCTGCAGCGGTGGCGGCGGCAATCCCGGCACCCTCGGCCCCACACCTGGCGACGGTACCGGCAGCGGCGCCACGACCGGCAGCCTGCAAGTAACGATCACGGCCCTGCCCGCCGGCGTCAACGGCGCCGTGCGCGTCACCGGTCCAAATAATTTCGCCCAAGACCTGACCGCCACGCAAACCTTGCCCAATCTCGCACCCGGCAGCTACAGCGTGGCCGCGTCCAACGTCGCCGTCGGCGGCGCCACCTATGCGCCCACGCCCGCTACCCAGAATGTCGTCGTCGCGGCCGGCGCCACGGCCACCGCCAGCGTTACTTATGCCAGCGGGCCAGTGACACTGACGCTGACCGACATCGGCCCCACCTTCACCCGACCGGTCTTCGTCACTGCGCCGCCCGGCGACGAGCGCCTGTTCGTCGTCGAGCGCGCGGGCCTGGTCCGCATCGTGCGCAACGGCGCCGTGCTGACCCAGCCTGGCTCGACATCAGCGACCGTGTCTTCACCGGCGGCGAAGGCGGCCTGCTGTCGATGGCCTTCGACCCGGATTTCGCCCGCAACGGCTACGTCTACCTGTACTACACCGACCTCGCGCAGAACATCGTCGTCGAGCGCTATGCCAGCTCGCCGCTGCCCGACGTGGGCGATCCGACCTCGGCCCTGGCCATCCTGCGCGTGGCCCATCCGCAGTTCGACAACCACTTCGGCGGCCAGGTCGCCTTCGGGCCGGACGGCATGCTGTATGCCGGCACGGGCGATGGCGGCGGTGCCGGCGACCCCTTCGGCAATGCCCAGAACCTCGATTCGCTGCTCGGCAAGATCCTGCGCGTGGACGTGCGCAATGCCAGCGTCGCCCAGCCCTATGCCATTCCGCCCACCAACCCCTACGTCAACCAGGCCGGGCGCCGTCCCGAAATCTGGGCCAGTGGCTTGCGCAACCCATGGCGCTTCAGCTTCGACGGCGAACAGCTCTACATTGCCGACGTCGGCCAGGATACGCGCGAGGAAGTCGACATCGCCGCCGTTTCCCAGGGCGGCCTGAACTACGGCTGGGACATCATGGAAGGCAGCATCTGCTACAACGCCGCCAGCTGCGACCGCACGGGCATGACCCTGCCCGTCTTCGAATACGAACACGGCGCGAACGACGTCAACGGCTGCTCGCTCACCGGCGGCTACGTCTACCGCGGCACGGCCCTGCCCGAACTGGTCGGACGCTATTTCTATTCCGACTTCTGCCGCGGCTTCGTGAAAAGCTTCTTCGCCACCGGCGCCGGGGTCGTCGAGCAGCGCGACTGGGGCTTGAGCGCCACCCAGGTCGTCTCGTTCGGGCGCGACGGCGCGGGCGAGCTGTACGTGGTCAGTGCGGCCGGGCGCATCTTCCGCATCGCCCGCGGCAGCTCGGGGTAGAATCGCCCCATGGCCCGACTACACCTCCACTTCCCCGAAGACCAGTATTACTATTCCACGCCGCTGACGGTGCGCGTCACCGACATCAACGCCGCCAACCACCTCGGCAACGACTCGATGATCTCGATGATCTCCGAGGCGCGCGCACGCTTCCTGTTCGAGTTCGGTGTCGCCGAAACCGAGCGCGACGGCACCGGCATCATCGTCACCGACCTGGCCACCACCTACCGGGCCGAAGCCCATGCGCGCGACCAGCTGCTGTTCGAGGTCGGCGTCATGGACTTCAACAAGTACGGCGGCGACATCACCTTCCGCGTCACGCGCCCGCGCGACAAGGCCCTCGTCGCCATGGCCAAGTCCGGCTTCGTCTTCTACAACTACAAGACCAGCCAGGTCGTCGCCATGCCCGAGGAGTTCCGCACCAAGTTCGAGCGGGTGAACTGGATCGACTGAGCTGGATCGACTGAGCTGGATCGACTGAGCTGGATCGACGGCGCACCTCCCACAGGCGCCGCGGTGCCGCCGCGCTCCGTCAAGCAGACGCTGCGCGCCGCATACGGAGCCGAGGATCTCCCGGCATGCACGGCGCCAGCCGCCGGCCGCCCGCGCCAGGCCAGCCGCCCCTCCTTGCCTCCCGGCCAGCAAAATAGTTGGAACTTTCCGGGCGCTGAGTTGGAATATGGGTAAGAGACCACCCATGAACATCACGCCCTCCACTTCCGACGATGAACTGCTGCGCCGCATGCGCGCCGGCGAGGCCGCGGCCTTCGCCGCGCTGTACCGGCGCCACCGGGGACCGCTGTACCGCTTCGCGCTGCTACGCGCCAGCGCCAGCGGCACCGCCGCCGACGTGGTGCAGGAAGCCTTCATGGGCCTCCTGAACGGACGCCTCGCCTACGACCCGCTGCGCGGCTCCCTGCCCAACTTCCTGTTCGGCGTCGTGCGCCTCCTGATCCTGAAGCAGGAGGAAGGGCGCCGGCGCGAAGCCGCCCTGCCCGCCCAGGGAAACCGGCGCCGACGGCGACGCGGACGAGATCGACCTGCCCTGCGAGGGACGCCGACCCGCTCGTGCGGGTGCTCGCCAACGAGTCCGCCGAACAGACCCGCCGGGCGCTGGCGCGGCTGGCACCGCACTACCGCGACGCCCTCATCCTCTACGAACTGCACGACCTGTCCTACCTCGAGATCGCGACGATCTGCGCGGTGGATATCGGCACCGTGCGCTCGCGCCTCGCGCGCGGACGTGCGGCCCTGGCCAAGGCCCTGCGTGCCCACGCCGAGCATGCCTGAATCGACACGGATACCGATCACATCATGGACACCAGACACCCTCCCGACCACCTGCCCGACCCACTTGGCGACACCGCGGAACTCGACCTGCGCCTGGCCGGCCTGCGCGAGGCGCTCTCTGCCGTCGACACGCCGCGCTGCGTCGACAAGGAATTGATGCAGGCCTTCCAGGCCCAGTTCTCCCGCCGGCCCCGGTACCGCCGCCTCGGCGCGCTCGAGTGGATTGCCACCGCGCTCGCCGGTGGCCTGGGCGCCGCCATGCTGGCATTGCTGCTGGTGCCGCCGCGCCTGGCCGGCGATGGCTATCCGCAGGCGCCCTGCTGCGCCTGGACGACGGCGGCGCATTTGTCGCCCTCGATTCGCTCGAACGGATCGAACGCGAGCCCGCGCCGCGCCTGGTCGCGGCCGACCTGCCACGTACGGTATTGGCCACACTCGGCCTGCCGATCGATCCGGAATACGCGGGCGACAGCATCCGCGCCGAAATGCTGGTCGACGCGGCCGGCGAGCCGCTTGCCCTGCGCCTGGGCGCCTTCGAATGATCCATGACACCTGGAGCTTCTAACAAAACCGTCAGAGCAAGGCGCGGCGACGCGGACAGTACGCCTGTACGGCAAGGAGCCGCAACGCGGCTATGGCGGTTTTGTCAGGAGCTCCTGACTTTCCAATCACTACAACCGAGGACACCATGAACAAGAACCGATTGCTGCTGGCGGCCCTGCTGGCCTGCCTGTCTTCTCCTGCCTTTGCCGCCGAAGAGCTGGAGAGCCCGGAACCGCCGGCCATGGCCGGGGCCATGCGTTTCGAGAACGTCCCGCGCCTGCACCTGCGCGGCCATGGCGCGGCCGTCAAGGATGCGCCCTACAGCGCGCGGATCGTCTCCGAGCGACTGCAGCAACTGGCCGACGGTAACGGGATCGAGCAGCGCACGAGCGCTGCCAGCTATCGCGACAGCGCCGGCCGCACTCGCCACGAAGTGCGCGATGCGAAGGGGGAATTGCGCAGCGTGACGATCAAGGATCCGGTAGCGAACGCAACTTGGCTGCTGAGCCCGCAAACACGCACGGCGAGAAAACTTCCCTCGGGGCCGGATGTCGCCCGCATTGCCGAGGCGGCGCGGGCGCGAGTCGAGCAATTGCGCAAGGAGGGCCGCCTGCCGGCCCTCGAGCGCGGCGGCGAAGGCCGCACCGTGGTCCGGATCGAGCGCGAGGGTGGCGAGCCCGGACGTGCCGGGCAAGGCAGGGAGGCGCGCGAAGGCATGCGTGAAACCGTGCGCGTGATCCGCCTGCCGCGCGAACTCGGCGCCGAGCTGCGCGGCCTCGGTCCGCAGCTCGGCCAGCTGGGCCCGCTGATCGCCGGCGCCGCGGCAGACGGCAAATGGGCAAGCAAGGCCGTCAGCCGCGACCTCGGCACGCGCGACTTCGACGGCGTCAAGGCCGAGGGCAAGCTGCGCAGCTACGAAATTCCGGCCGGCGAAGTCGGCAACCGCAATCCGATTATCGTCGCCGACGAAAGCTGGTATGCGCCCGACTTGCAGCTGACGGTGTATGCCAAGCACAGCGACCCGCGCAGCGGCGACTATGTCTACCGCACGGAAGGTCTCAAGCGTGGCGAACCGGACCCGGCGCTGTTCACGGTGCCGGCCGACTACCAGGTGAAGGACAGGTGCCGGCGCCCGGCCGCGGTCAGGGCGCGAGCCCGGCAAGCGTGGCGAGTAAAAACCGGGGAGCAGGCCCGGGCGGGCCACCGCCGCGGGTGCAATAAAAAACCGCAAGCACGGCGGCGCCGGCTTGCGGTTTGTGGGGCGTGCCGGGGCTGCGTTCAGCGCCGTGCGGCCTGCTCGCGCGGCACGATCGTCGAGTAGAACCATTCGTCGATCATGCGTTTCTCGAATCGGAGCGAGCCGCTTTCGTTGGCGCGGGTGAAGCGGTCCATGAAGGTCATGTCGCGCAACTGTGCATCGCCGCTGCGCAATACCTTGCCATCCTGCTCGATGGTGTAGCGCAGGTCGATGCGCGGCCAGTCGATCTGCTTCACGATGCGCAAGTCGCGCGGCCCGCGTCCCGGATACTCGCGGCCGGCAAGGTCGACGTCGATCACGTCGATCTTCAGGTTCTGTCCGGCCGGCAGCTGGGCACCGAGCCTGGTGAAGTGGTTCGTCAGGTCTTTCAGGGTGGCCTCGCGCTCCCAATTCGTGAACGGCAGGTCCGTGAAGTTATCAGGCTCCACGTAATTGACAGTCACGTCGGCCGAGGCGGCGCCGGCGGCCAGCGCCAGCAGGCTTGTTACGGCCAGGTGTCGAATCTTCATGGCGATTCCTTTCGCTATCTTGTTTAGCTTCTCATGCAACCACTCAATATACCTTGCTTCGAGGCGCCATGCGGTAGCCTCCATGTAAATCCTGTTTCAGTCTGTTAGTCCTCGCACAGCCGGCCCTGCCTGAGTTGGGCAAGAATGGGGACAAGGAGGCTCACCGTGCCAGAAGGACCATCGCTCGTCATCTTGCGGGAAGACACCGCCCGTTTCGTCGGCCAGGAAATCGTCGAGGCCGGCGGCAACACGACCGCCATCGACCCGGGGCGCCTGGTCGGCCAGACGCTCGTCTCGCTGCGCACCTGGGGCAAGCACTTCCTGATTGTCTTGCCGAACATGGTCGTGCGCATCCATTTCCTGCTGTTCGGCACCTACCGCGTGAACGAGCGCCGTGACAAACCGCCGCGCCTCTTCCTACGTATGGCCGATGGCGGAGAAATCAATTTCTATGCGTGTTCGGTACGCGAAATCGAGGGCGAGCTCGACAGCCTGTACGACTGGCAGGCCGATGTCATGTCCGAGGCCTGGAACCCGCGCCGCGCCCTCAAGAAGCTGCGCGCCAGGCCCGACCTGCTGGCCTGCGATGCCCTGCTCGACCAGGACATCTTTTCCGGCGTCGGCAACATCATCAAGAACGAAGTGCTGTTCCGCATTCGCGTGCATCCGGCGTCGACGGTCGGCGCCCTGCCCGCGCCCAAGCTGCGCGCCCTGGTCGAGCAGGCGCGCCAGTACAGTTTCGAATTCCTGGCCTGGAAAAAAGAATATGTACTGAAACAGCACTGGCTGGCCCATGCCAAAAAAATCTGCCCGCGCTGCAATATTCCCTTCCACAAGGCCCACCTCGGCCGCACCAACCGGCGCAGCTTTTTCTGCGAACGCTGCCAGAAACGCTATACCTGACTCATCCGCCCCACATTCCTTGACAGTTGCACCAGGACTTCATCTATTGCTTGTTGTTAATGCCGTAGACCCATACTACAATCGATTCATCCTGCATGTTCGTGCAGAAACTCCTGTTCGTTCGTCTCGATTGATTACGGTATCGGAACCGCCATGTCCTTTCTGTCCCCTGCCGCGCCCAAGCTCGCTCCCTGGAAGGTCTTGCTCGTCGACGACGAACCGGATATCCACGACATCACCAAGCTGACGCTGAACCGCTTCCGCCTCGATGGCCGTGCGCTGACCTTCCTGCACGCCCACAGCGGCGCCGAGGCGAAGGAAGTGCTGGCGCGCGAGAGCGATATCGCGCTGGTGTTCCTCGACGTGGTGATGGAGCGCGAGGACAGCGGCCTGGAAGTGGCGCGCTGGATGCGCCAGGAACTGGACAATCAATTTACCCGCATCGTGCTGCGCACCGGCCAGCCGGGCCAGGCGCCGGAAGAACGCGTGATCGTCGACTACGACATCAACGACTACAAGGAAAAGACCGAGCTCGATCGCACCAAGCTGTTCACGACCACCTTCGCCGCGCTGCGTGCCTACCGCGACATCATGAAGGTCGAGGAAGCACGCCGCGTGCAGCAGAACTACCGCGAGGGCCTGGAACGGGTACTGGCCGCTTCTTCGCACATCTTCAAGCAGCGCAGCCTGAAGGATTTCGCCAGCGGCCTGCTGCAGCAGGTGGTGGCGCTGCTGCGCCTGGAGCAGAGCATGCTGCTGCGCCTGAAGGGCGCGAGCATGATCAGCGGCGAGAGCCAGTACGAGGTGCTGGCCAAGATCGGCGACTTCGGCGACGACATCGACCCGGCCCTGGTGGCCCAGCTCGACGACGCGCGCCACAACCGCATCTCGAAACTGCACGGCGACACCTATGTCGGCTACTTCCCGAACAGCAGCGGCAAGGCGTCGCTGCTCGTGCTGCAGGGCGTCGAGGAAATCTCGGAGATCGACTCGCAATTGCTGGAAGTGTTCTGCTCGGGCGTGGCGATCGCTTTCGACAACATCCTGCTGAACCAGGAAATCACCGATACCCAGGCCGAACTGATCCTGCGCCTGGGCGACGTGGTCGAATCGCGTTCGCAGGAAGCCGGCAACCACGTGCGCCGCATGGCGCAAGTCTGCCACCTGCTGGCGCAAGCTTCGGGCATGCCGGAGGATGAAACCGCGACCCTGATGCACGCCGCGCCCATGCACGACATCGGCAAGATCGCCACGCCCGACGCCGTGCTGCTCAAGCCCGGCCGCTTGAGCCCGGACGAATGGGAAGTCATGCAGCAGCACCCCACCGTCGGCCTGCAGATCCTCGACGGCTCGACGCGCCCCATCCTGAAGGCCGCCGCCGTCATCGCCCACCAGCACCACGAAAAATACGACGGCAGCGGCTACCCGCAAGGCCTGAAGGGCGAAGCGATCCACCCGTACGCCCGCATCGTCGCGGTGGCCGACGTGTTCGATGCCCTCTGCCACGAGCGCTGCTACAAGTCCGCCTGGCCGGTGCCACAGGTGACCGACTACCTGCGCGAAGTCGCCGGCCAGCACCTCGACCCGTATTACGTCGACCTGCTGATCCAGAACATCGACAAGGCGGTGGAAATCAACCGGCAGTGGCCGGATTGAACCTGGCCGCTTCCCCGCCGTGAATGAACGCCGCGGGTGGCAAGCCTGGCACCCTTCATGCGGCCGGCGCTCAACGTAGGGTAGGCGGCTCCACCCGTCCGTTCAATCGTCCCGCTACGTCACTGCCGCCTACGCGTTCAAGCAGCGACGGCACAGCCGCATCCTGGCGGTTCCACCCTCGTCCAGCACGCCCGCGGAACAGAACAAATGTTGCCGCAATTATATGTTTATTGTTTACCACAAGTAGCAAAAAAATATCTCCGAAGTGTTGCAGGATAGGTAACATCACGTCCTTCTTCAACTTACCTCGGAGCTGATACATGTTCAAATCCATCGTGCGCGCTGTTGCTGGTCCCGTTGCCGCTACCCTCCTTTTGGCAAGCTCGGCCACTGCATCGGCACAGGTGTTGCAGCCAACCTTCGCCATCGAAGGCGTTTTGCAAGAAACCGTGGGGTTTTCTTCACGTTGTCCGGCGAATTTCGGCGGCACCATCGCCGGCCACGGCGACAGCAAGCGGATGTACGGCAAGGTCGTCTTCATCGCCACCGACTGCATCACGCCACAGGGACCACTGTTCAACTTCAGCGATGGCAAATTCATCGTCATGGACACCTCGGGCGACCAGCTCTTCGCCACCTATAGCGGCCAGTTCGTCCCGACCGGCGAAGGCACCAAGTTCGTCTTCTCCGGCGCGACTTTCCGTATCACCGGCGGCACCGGCAAATACCGCAATGCCCTGGGCGGCGGTACCCTGAGCGGCGGCGAAGACATGGCCACGGGCGCCGGCACGATCAAGCTGCAGGGCAATCTTGCCTTCAGCCCGAAAACGGCCTTTTGATCGCTCGCGCCGCCGCGTGCGGCGCACGGTGGACGGCGCGCAAGCATGAACGCTCGCAGTATCGTGGCTGTCCAGGCGTTCGACTCCTTTGCCTGGTCGCGTCCATGCATGCACCGTTTGAACGCGTGGACGGCGCCGGCGGTGCGTTGATGCACCGTTCGCGTGGAAGCCGTCCGCCCTGCCGTCGACCCCGTCTTTCAGGCGTTCCGCGTCACACTGGCGCCTTTTCCGCCCGCCGGCTGCGCGGAAAGCTCAGGTCGTAGCGCAGGCCCTGCCCCGGCGCGCTTTCCACTTTCACGGTCCCGCCCAGGGCTCCCGTCACCAGGTTGTACAGGATGTGCGCGCCAAGCCCGCTGCCGCCGCTGCCGCGCTTGGTGGTGAAGAAGGGGTCGAACAGCTTATCGAGCGTTTCCTTGTCCATGCCGGCGCCATCGTCCGCGTAGGACATGGCCACCTGCTCGCCCTCCACCGCTACCCGGATCGCGATATGGCCGGGCTGGTCGCGTTCGAAGCCGTGGATGAGGGAGTTGATCACCATGTTGGTCACGATCTGCGACACCGCGCCCGGGTAGCTTTCCATCGCCACGTCCGGCGGGCAGTCGACTTCCACCTTCACCGGGCGCCCTTTCAATCGCGGCTGCAGCGACAGCAGCACTTCGTTGAGGTAGGCGCGCAGGTTGAAACTGCGGATGTCGCCCGAGGACTGGTCCACCGCCACCTGCTTGAAGCTGCGCACCAGGCTGGCCGCGCGCTGGGTGTTGGTGGTCATGATGCGCAGCGACTGGTCGACGATGTCGAAGAAGGATGCCAGGCTCTCCTGCGTCATCTCGCCCGCGGCCAGCTCGGCGCGCGTCAGCCGCAGTTCCTCGACGAGGTGGCTGGTGGCGGTGACGCAGATGCCGAGCGGGGTGTTGATTTCATGGGCGACGCCGGCCACCAGTTCGCCCAGGGAAGCCAGCTTTTCCTGGCGCACCAGTTCGCCTTGCGCTTCGCGCAGCTGCTGCAGGGCCGTGTTCAGCGCCGCGTTCTGCTCTTCCAGCAGTTCCTTGGTCTTGCGCATGCTGCGGTCGGCCTGCATGCGCGCGATCGCCACGGCGACGTGGCTGGCAACGAAGGCCAGCAGGTCGAGGTCGGCCTTGGTGTACACCACCGCCGGGTCATAGCTCTGCACGATCAGGACGCCATACGGCTGGTCGTGCACCAGCATCGGTACGCCCATCCAGCTGGCGATATCGACATTGCCGAGCGGCTCCTTGACCAGCCCGCTCGCCACCAGGCGCGTGAAGCTGCCGGCATCGTGCAGCTGGGCCTGGCGTGAGGCGAGCACGTAGGAACACATCGCCTTGCCATAGGGGAAACGCTTGACCGGAGGCTCGGCATCGTGCTGGTCGACGAAATACGGGATGCTGATTTCCTGGGTGTCCGGGTGATACAGGCCGATCAGAAAATTTTTCGCCACCATCAGTTCGCCGATGATGCGGTGCAGGCTGGCCGTCAGCACGTCGGTGGACACGGCACTGGCCGACAGGTTGGCGATCTGGTACAGCGCATGCTGGATCTGCTCGGCGCGGCGGCGCTCGGCCACTTCATGGGCCAGGCGCGCAGTGCGTTCCTGCACGGCGCGCTCGAGCCGGTCCATGCTCTGCAGGCTCTGCAGGGCAACCGACACATGGTTGGCAATCACCGCGAACAGGGCCTGGTCTTCCTCGCTGTAGGTGTGCTGCGGGGTATAGCTCTGGATCACCATCGCGCCCAGCGATTGCTGCTGCTGGTCCAGCAGCGGACAACCCATCCAGTGTTCGGCGTTGCTGCCCGCGCCGAACACCCCTTGCGCTTCGCGCGCTTCGAAGTCGGCGGCCGTCATCACCAGACGCTGCCGGTTCAGGATCACCCAGGACGTCGGCGACTCTTCCGGAGAAGCCAGGCGCACCGTCTGGTCCATCGCCAGCGCGTCCAGTGCATCGCGTTCATCGACGAAATACACGAAGCGCACGGTCCCTTCCTCGCGGTCGGACAGGGCAACATAGAAATTGGCCGAATACATGATGCGGCCGAGCGCGCGGTGTACGGCGCGCAGAAACACGCTGATGTCGCTGCAACTGGTCGACAGCTGCCCGATTTCGAGCAGCATCGATTGCACCGCTTCCAGGCGGGCGAGACGGTCCATGGATTTCCCTGACAATTAATTCCAGGTGGAAATATTAGCAGCAGATCGTCGCTGCATACAGCTTCCTGGAGGCCCGAACAGAGCAAGACAGCAGAAACGCAACGCCGGCTAGACCAGGGGCCTATTCCTCCCAGGGCAGCGTGCCGATTTCCTGCTTCAGCAGGGCGAGGAAGCGCTCGGTACGGGCCGAGCGGCGGCCGCCGTGGGCGCCGAGCAGCGCGACGATATCCGCATCCGGCAGCGCATGGTCGGGCAGGACCTGCACCAGTTTCCCCTGGCGCAGTTCGTGCGCGACATCCCAGCCCGAGCGCTGGATGATGCCGTAGCCGCCCAGCGCCCAGCCCTTGATGACGCGCCCGTCGTTGCTCGACAGCGCAGGCTGGATGCGCACCGCCTCGTAGCCCGTACCGCCCGGCGCACGCAGGCGCCACAGGCCCAGTGCTCGGCGTTTTCGCGCAGCATCAGGCAGCGGTGGTGGCGGAGATCGTCGGTCGTGCGCGGCGTGCCATGGCGTTCGAGGTAGGTTGGTGCCGCGCACAGCAGGCGCCGGTTCTTCGCCAGCACGTGACGTTGCAGGGTCGAGTCGCGCAGTTCGCCGATGTGCAGCACGATGTCCCAGCCGTCGCCGGTTGCCAGGTTGGGGCGGTCGGACAGCTCGAGCTCGACCGACAGCAAGGGATGATCGGCCTGGAAGCGGGCGGCCAGCGGCGCCACATAGGCATTGCCGAAGCCCAGCGGCGCCAGGATGCGCAGGCAACCGACCATGTCGTTCTTGCGGTCGCCCAGCGCATTCGCCAGCGCGTCCATTTCGTCGAGGATCAGCCGGGCGCGCGCCGCCAGCAGCTGGCCTTCGTCGGTCAGGCTGGTGCGCCGGCCGAAACGGTCGAGCAGGCGCAGGCCGAGCCTGGCTTCCAGCCCCTGCAGCCGCTGGGTTACCGATGGTGGTGTCACGTGCAGCAGGCGCGCGGTGGCCGCCAGCGTCGGCTGGCTCGCCACGGCACAAAAGAAACGCAGGTCATCGCTATTGAGCATATGGTCCAGCCTTAATCAAGCAGTCGGTTGAGGTAAACCCCTACCCAAATAGCGGACTATACAATAGGCGTTTTCACAACACGAGCGTTCGATGCGACTGCCTTTTCCCCTCCTGATTGCCGGCCTGCTGGCCAGCGCCGCCGTCCATGCGGCCGAGCCGGAGTTCACCGTGGAGCAACTCCAGCAGGACGTGGCGTTCATCCGCAAAACGATAGACGAGATCCACCCGCAGCCCGAGTCGTCGATCCCGCGCGAACAATTGGACGCGGTGCTGGACACCGCACGGCGGGACTTGTCCGTACCGATGGGCCGCGACGAAGCCTGGCGTGTACTGGCCCGGCTCAATCCCCCCTTCGCCGATGCCCACTTTGCCGTGGTGCAGCCGGAGTGGCGCACCCAGGCCGAAGCGTTCCTGGCCTCGGGCGGCGCCTTCTTCCCCTTCGAGGTGCGGGTGACGCCGGAAGGCAAGCTGTTCGTCCGTTCCGAACTGGGCGGCAAAAGCAGCGCGCTGGCGGGACGACGGATCGAGCGCATCAATGGCGTGCCCGTGGCGCAGCTTGCGCCGAAGCTGCTGCAACTGGCGCATGGCGACACGCCGCAATTCCGGGCCGAGCTGATGTCGCGGCGCTGGTGGTTCTTCTACTGGAAGCACCACGGCGCGCCGGCCCGCTTTACCCTGTCGATCGACGGCAAACCGCTGACCCTCGCAGCAAGCCGGGCACGGCCCGAAGCTGTCGTCGGCACGCGCGCCGCGGACTTCGACCAGGTCTTCCGTTTCGAGCTGCTGGGCAAGCGTGCCGCCCTGCTGACCATCAACCAGTTCCTGTGGCCGGATCCGGAAAAGTTCCATGCCTTTACCGCCGCGGCGTTTGCGCGCATGCGTGAAGCGGGCACGACGACCCTGCTGATCGATGTGCGCGAGAACGGCGGTGGCGACGACGAACTGTGGAAACGGGGCATCTTGCCGTATATCGCCACCACGCCCTACCGCCACACCTCGGCCTATATAAAGAAGGTGTTGCCGGGCCGGGGCAGCGAGACGGAACGCGAGGGCGACATCGTCCAGGCGAACTACGACAAGTGGGAGCAGCCCGAGCCGGGCAATCCGCTGCGCTTCGGCGGCCGGGTCTATGTGCTGGTGGGCGGCATGACCTACTCGTCAGCGGTGCTGTTCAGTAACGTCATGCAGGATTTCGGGTTCGGCAAGCTCGTCGGCACCGGCGGCTATGCACGCGCGCGCCAGAGCGGCGGCCTGCAGAGCCGCACCCTGCCCCATACCGGACTGGAACTGCTGGTGCCGCGCATGGTGCTCGACCGGCCGGCGGGCGCGGCGGGCGCGGTCATGGTGCAGCCGGACATTGTCCTGGCCGACGATCCGTACAACCGGCACGCGCTGGTCGAGGCCTTGTTGCGGCGTGAAGGCGAGCCGCCAGCGCAGGCACGTTGATCGTTGTAAATATTCGCAGGGCCGGGGTATGGCAGCCCGGCCCCGCGTGATAGAACTCAGCGCGGCGCGCGGAACTCGTTCTCGATCCAGGCGTAGGCCGAAGCCGGCGTCAGCTTGAAGCTGGCGGCCACGCGCACCCGTGCCACCTGCTCGCCCATCTCGTCGATGGCGGCAAGCATGGCATACGGGTCGTCGTCGTCGGGCACGATGTCGAGCGTGACTTTCAGCTCGCCCTGCTCGGTCGACACCACCGTGCTCTTGTGCAGCATCGCGTGCAGGTGCTGCTCGTGGCGGCGGATCACCTCGGACGCCGTCTTGACCAGCGTATGGAAGGCGTTCACGTCCAGCGGCTTCGGGTTTTTCTTGTCGCGCCCCATGGTCCAGGGGCCGACCAGGGCCGGTTCCGGCTCGCCGTCCTTGTACATGGCCACGGCCCAGCCTTCGTCGTCCTCGTTCTTGATCACGCGCGCGGTCCAGCCGTTGGCTTGCCACAGGCGCGCTTCCTGGACCAGGGCGTCTTCGCCACCGTTTTCCAGGCTATTTTCTTCGTCGTTCATCGCTCACTGCTTCCATCTGCAGGGCTTTCGCCCAAAGCACAGATCATAGTGCAAATGGAGAGGCCAATGGGATATCAGACACACAAGATTCACAAATTTGGAGCGTGGAAACCTGCGCCGCGGGCCGCTACGGGCCGGCAGCGCGGAGGCGCATGCCAGGCAGACCTGGCCGCCGTACCGGAGGCGGCAAGGGCGTGCGCAAGGGGTCGATACTGGACTGGCGCGGCGCCTCGCGATTGAACGGATTGATGATGATCGGCGGGATGGTGGGCGGTGCCGATGGCGGTCCCTTCGGCCCGCCGCCTGCCCGCATCTGGTGGCAGCCGGATCGCTGCAGTTTCATCATTGAGCTGACGTCATGCATGGGGTCCCTCCTCCAACAGAGCAGGCTGTCAGTATAGGCGCCGAGCCGCGCATTGCAAGGTCGGCAATGCATGAGCAAGGGGCCGCATTCATCGGCGCCTGCTGCGCTCCGGCCCGTCCAAAACACCATCCGTCGCAGTCCGCTGGCACGGCCTGCGCCTCGTCCCTAAAGTGAATGCATTCCAGCCCAATTCGAGGACCCTGCCATGAAAAAGATCCTTCCCTACCTGATCCTGCTGCTGTGCGCCCTGCTGCTGTGGGACATGCTGTTTACCTTCGGCGACGCCAGCTTCCACATCGACGGCGAAGAGTTCGATGGGCCGCTCGGCGCCATGCTTGGCATCCTGCTCGCAAGCGGGGGCACGCTGATCGGGGTACTGGTGGCGGTCGTGGTCGCCGTCGTGCTGGCGGTGGTGTTCGCCGGCGTCGGCATCGCGGTGCTGGGTGCCCTGTGCATCGCCGGCATCGCGGTGGTGGCGGCCATCGTGCCCCTTCCTGCTGCCGCTGCTGTTGCCGCTGGCGCTGATCCTTTACCTGGCAAGCCGCTCGCGCAAGCGCCAGGCGATGAGCCAGCCCGTGAGCCACGCCGTCAGCGAACCGGTGAGCCACCCGACGGCCTGAGGCAAGTCATCCGGCGGCGCCGATCCCGATCGCGCCGCCGCCCGCAGCACTTCAGATCAGGCAGCTTTTTCCGCCGCAAACTGTTCGTAACCCCGTGCCCGCAGCGCGCAGGCCGGGCAGGTACCGCAACCATAGCCCCAGTCGTGGCGAGCGCCGCGCTCGCCCAGGTAGCAGGTGTGGGTGTCGAAACGCACCAGGTCGACGAGGGCCTGGCCGCCGGCCTCTTCCGCCAGCTGCCAGGTCTGCTTCTTGTCGATCCACATCAGCGGCGTTTCGACCTTCAGGCGCGTGGCCATGCCCAGGTTCAGCGCCACCTGCAGGGCCTTCATGGTGTCGTCGCGACAATCCGGATAGCCGGAAAAATCGGTCTCGCACATGCCGCCCACCAGGACGGTCAAGCCGCGGCGGTAGGCCACGGTGGCCGCCACCGTCATGAACAGCAGGTTGCGGCCGGGAACGAACGTGTTTGGCAAGCCATTCGCCTGCATTTCGATGGCGACATTGCTCGTCAACGCAGTGTCGGAAATGCGGGAAATCAGCGACAGGTCGACCAGGTGGTCTTCGCCCAGGCGCGCATTCCACTCGGGCGACAGCGCGCGCATCTTCTCCAGCACGGTCGGGCGCACGTCCAGCTCGATGGCATGGCGCTGGCCATAGTCGAAGCCGATCGTTTCCACGCGTGCATAACGCTGCAGGGCCCAGGCCAGGCAGGTGGTCGAATCTTGTCCGCCGCTGAAGAGGACGAGGGCGGTATCGGGAGCGTGCATGGGGGTCATCCGGTAGTCAGTCGCGACGGTGATCGCGAAAGTTGCATTAACAGTTAAGCGTTCGCCATCATTTTTGCAATTCCGTTAAGATGCGCTCAGCATTGATACTGACACTGAGACGGAGAGACATGGTCCTCGCGACACCCCACCGGAGCGCACAGGCGCCAGGGAAACCACGGATTTTGGCACAATTCATGCTGTCCGTGTACCTCGCGTTGGCCGCGCCGGCCGGGTTCGCGCAGGGCATCGACTACAACGTGCGCATCGATGCGCCCGGCCGCCTCGACAATCTGCTGGAAGACAATCTCGAGCTGCTGCGCTGGCGCGGCAACCCGCGCGTCGACCTCGACCAGTTGCAACGCCTGGTCAAGTCCGCCCCCGAGGAAGCGAAGACGCTGCTCGAAACCGAAGGCTATTACTCCCCGCAGATCACCGCCACGCTCGACACGAGCGGCGGCACCCCGGTGGCACGCGTCAATGTCGACCCGGGCCAGCCCACCGTCGTCTCCGACCTCGACCTGGTGCTGCAGGGTTTCGTGCCGTTCGAGGAAGGCGGCGCCCCGTATGATGCCGGCGCCCTGCGCAACCGTTGGTCGCTGCCGGTCGGCGCGCGCTTTCGCATGGGCGACTGGGAAGCGGCCAAGCGCGACCTGCTGCGCGAAGTGATGCAGTCGCGCTTTCCGCGTGCCCAGCTGGTCGAACACAGCGCCACTGTCGACCCGGATGCGCGCCAGGCCTCGCTGCGCGTGGTCATCGACAGCGGCCCTGAAATGCGCTTCGGCGAACTGCGCATCCGCGGCCTGAAACGCTACCCGGCCACCGTCATCACCAACCTCAACAAGATCAAGCCGGGCGACCTCTACAGCGAAGCGGCGCTGCAGGCGCTGCAGGGGCGCCTGCAGGAAACCGGCTACTTCTCCAGCGTCGAAGTGAGCGCCGACATGCGCGCCGTGCTCAACGCCGAGATCAAGGAAATCAAGGAAGACCAGGACGGCGATGCGCCCGCCGCGCCCGCGCCCGTGCAGGCGGCGCGCGACGATGCGGCCGCAAGCAATACAGCGCCCGGCCAGGCCGTCACCGGCGTCAAACCGCCGAGCCCTGGCCCCACCATGCTGCCGGTGCTGGTGCGCGTGGTCGAGAACAAGCAGAAGAACGTCGAAATCGGTGTCGGCTTCTCGACCAATACCGGCGGGCGTGCTTCCGTCAGCTATGACGACCTGAACGTGTTCGGCAAGCGCATGAAGAGCGACCTGGTCTACGAGCAGAAGCGCCAGAACGCGCGTGTCGACTTTTATTGGCCGACGACGCCGGACGGCTACAACGACAGCGTCGGCGGCGGCATCGAACGCACTGACCTGCGCGGCGAACTGCTGACCGTGGCCACCGTTGCCGCTCGCCGCGCCTGGGGCACGCCGGAACTGGAACGCAGCCTGACGCTCGAGGCGCTGCTGGAACAGCGCGAAGTCGAGGGCCTCGACACCACCCGCAGCAAGAGCGTTCCGCTGACCTACAACGTCACCCGCCGCAAGCTCGACGACCTGGTGCAGCCGACGCGCGGCTATGCCCTCAACTGGCAGGTCAGCGTGGCGCCGCTGCCGCTGTTCACCGACGAGAAATTCATCCGCGGCTATACCCGCGGCATCTACTACCGCCCGGTCGGCACCAGCGGCACCCTGATCCTGCGCGGCGAGGCCGGTGCCGTGCTCTCGCGGGAAAAGCTGGGCGTGCCGAGCACCCTGCTGTTCCGCGCCGGCGGCGACCAGTCCGTGCGCGGCTACGGCTACCAGCAGCTGGGCGTGCGCGAGGGCGAAGCCATCGTCGGCGGGCGCTACCTGCTCACCGGCGGCGCCGAATACCAGTACTGGTTCCGTCCACCATGGGGCGTGGCCTTCTTTGTCGACGCCGGTAACGCCGCCGACAAGTTCAAGGAACTGAAACCCGAAGTCGGCTACGGCGTCGGTGCGCGCTGGCGCAGCCCGGTCGGTCCGATCAATGTCGACATCGCCTACGGCCAGGCGGTACGCAAGGCGCGCCTGCACTTCTCACTTGGATTCACGTTCTGATGGACGACCACACTCCCCCTACTCCCGCCACGCCGGCGCCGACGCCGGCGAAAAAACCGCGGCGCTGGTCGCGCCGGGTCGCCATCGGCCTGGTCGCGACCGGTTTCGTCATCGGCGGCGCCGCCTGGTACCTGGGCCGCGAGACGACCCTGCAAATGATCGCCGAACGCGTCGCCCGTTCCACCGGCGGCAAACTGACATTGAGCGGCGTGCGCGGCTCGCTGTATGGGGCCATGCACATCGACCGCATCGTCTGGCGTACCGACGAACAGCTGGCGATTGCGACCAACATCGATTTGAAATGGTCTCCACGCCAGCTGCTCTCGAAAGGCATAGCGATCAACAGCCTGCATGCGGCCGACCTGCGCATGGAGACGCTGAAGGAAACCGACGAGAAGACCAAGATGCCGGCCTCGCTGGCTTCTCCCTTCCCGATCTCGCTCGACGACGCGCGCCTGGCCAAGGCGACGTTCGTGAGCAAGGGCGCGGCCACTGAAATCACCAACGTGCGCATGCGCCTGCACGGCGACAAGCTGCAATGGCAGCTGCGCGACGCCGCCGCCACCACGCCCAGGGGGGCAGCTTGCGGCCAACGGCAATATCGCCGCCGCCCGTCCGTTCAAGCTGGACGCCACGGCGAGCCTGTCGCAGGCCAAGGTGGGACCAGGCGCCACGCCGGCGCAACTGAAACTGCGTGCCGGCGGCGACCTGAATCTCACCACGCTCGATGCGACCGGCAACGCCGGCCGCGCGGGCGGTGAAGCGCGCCTGACGCTGTCGCCCTTCGCCGATATCCCCTTGCGCACGATGAACCTGAATGCGCGCAATATCGACCCCGGCTTCTTCAATCCCGCGCTGCCCACCGCCGACCTGACGCTGACGGTGGCCGCAAAGCTCGACGACGCGCGCGCCATTTCCGGCAGCGTCAACCTGGTCAACGACGGCCCGGCCGGCACCATCGACCAGCAGCGCCTGCCGCTGCGCGCCTTCCGCGGCCAGCTCGGCGGCAACCTCGATGCCATGCGCCTTGCCGACGTGCTGATCGACTTCGGTGACGCGGGGCGCTTCACAGGCAGCGGCAGCGTCCAGCGCGGCAAGGACGAAGAAGGCCTGGGTGCCGCCAACTTCGCGCTGCACACCGACCGCTTCGACTTGAAGGGCATCCACGGCAGCATGAAGCCGACGAAAATCGCCGGCGACATCGCGGTAGCGAACGTGGGCAAGGTGCAGACGCTCGATGTCAAGCTGGTCGAAACAGGCCTGGTCGGTAGCGGCCTGCGCTTGAGCGCACACGCGAAACTCGAAAACAATGTCGTCGACGTGCCGGAAGCACGCCTCAGCGCCGGCAACGGCAGCATCGCCTTGAGCGGCAGCGCCAAGCTCCTCGACGACAAAGCCTTCAAGGTGACCGCCAACGCCAGCCGCTTCAACCCGGCGGCACTGGGCGACTACCCGCAGGCCGACATCAATGCCCTGGTCAATGCGAAGGGCGTGCTGGCGCCGGCATGGAAGGTCAACACCGATTTCACCCTGCGACCGAGCCGCCTGTTCGACCAGCCGCTGTCGGGCCGCGGCAAGCTGGCCGCCGATGCGAAGCACGTCAGTGGCGTCGACGCCGACCTGGCCTTGGGCCAGAACACGGTGAATCTGAAAGGCAGCTTCGGCGCGCCTGGCGAAAGCCTGGCCTGGCACGTGGACGGCCGCAATCTCGCCGCCCTGCGCAGCGATCTGTATGGCGCGCTGCTGACCAATGGCGTCGTCACCGGCACGATGGCCAATCCACGCACCACTTTTGTGGCCGACGCGAATGGCCTCGGCTGGGTGGCGGCACAACGCAAGGCCAATACCAGCAACCTGCACGTGAGCGGCGAAGCCTGGCTGGCCGGAGGCGAAGGTGCGCGCTTTGTCGAAGGCAAGGCGGGCGGCACCATGGCACGCTTCAATCCCGCCGCCTTTGGTAGCCCGATCCCCGGCAGCATCAATGGCCGTTTCGATGCCAGCGGCCGCTCGGGCGCCGACTGGCACGGCGCGCTCGACCTGGCCGTGCAGGACTCGACGCTGGCGAAATCCCCTTCTGGGGCCGCGCGCGCCTGGCGGCCGACCGCCGTCACGTGTCCGGCGCCGATGTCGACCTGCACGTGGGTGCGAACGTGGTGGCCGCGAACGGCAGTTTCGGCGCCGGCGGCGACCGCCTGGATTGGCGCATCGACGCGCCCCAGCTGGCCGCACTCGGCCCCGACTACGCGGGCGTGCTGCGCGGCGCCGGCCGCGTCGAAGGCACGATGGACACGCCTTCGCTGGCGGCCAACCTGGAAGGCCAGAACCTGCGCCTGATGGGCAAGCATTCGCTGCGCACGCTGCGCGCGAACGTCAACCTCGGTTCCGCCGCGGCGGCGGCGCGACCCATTGAACAGCGATATCCAGATCACGGAATTCGCCAGCGGCGAGACCCGCGTGGCGGCCGCCAGCCTGCAGACCACCGGCACCCGCGCTTCGCATACCCTGCGCGCAGCAGGCCGCGGCGACGACTACGACGCCCTGGTCGAGGTGCGTGGCGGCTGGAGCGGCAATGCCGGGCCGGCACCCTGGCCGCCCTGCAGAACAAGGGGCCGTTTCGCGCTGACGCTGGCGCAGCCGGTGCCCTTGAGGATCGGCGTGGCGCCGGGATCCGGCGTGGCCGGCCTGGCGAAGCCGGAATCGGTGGCCTTCAACGGCGCGCTGATCCGCCTGCCGGCCGGCACCGTGCGCATCGAATCGCTGACCAAAACCGGGCCGCGCTGGAACAGCCGCGGCGCCGCGGCCGGCGTACCGCTGAACTACCTGGCGCAGTTCTCGCCGAGCCTGCGCGAGAACGTGCGCGGCAACCTGACCCTCGGCGCCGACTGGTCGCTGGACCTGCGCACGGCCAGCGCCACCGGCGGCACACCTGCCCTCGCCGGCGGCGTGCACGTCTTCCGCGAAGCGGGCGACGCCAGCGTCGGCGTCGATTCACCGGTGCCGCTGGGCCTGCGCACGTTCGATGCGCGCGCCGATGTGCAGGGCAGTTCGCTGCGCACCCAGCTGACGCTGGACGGCGCTCGCACCGGCACGGCAAAGGTGGACGGCACCGTGCAAATGATCGGCGGCGCGTCAACCGCGACAGTCCGCTGCGCATGACGGCGAACGCCGACATGGCCTCGATCGGCTGGCTGGCGCCGTTTGCCGGACAGCGCGACCTGGAACTGGACGGCAACCTGAAGCTGACCTGACGGGCGCCGGCACCATTGGCACGCCTTCGCTGAACGGTACGGTGTCCAGCGACGCGCTGGCCGTGCGCTGGCCCGAGCAGGGTGTACGCCTGCGCAACGGCCAGCTGCGCGCCCAGCTGACGGGCGACCGCCTGGTGCTGCAGCGGCACCGGAAGGCAATACCGGCAATGCCACGGCCGACGGCTCGATCCGCTTCGGCGCGGGCGACCCGGCCATGCAGCTGAACCTGGTGGCGAATCAGCTGGAAGCGCTGTCGCGGCCGGACCGCACCGTGGTGCTGACGGGGAATGCGGCACTGGTGCGCGATGCGACCCGGTTCTCGCTCGAAGGCCGCTTCAAGGCCGACCGTGCGCTGATCGAATTCGCGCCCCGGGGCCGCCCGACCATGTCCGACGACGTCATCGTCCTCGGCCGCGGCAAGCCGGCGCCGCCGCAAAAACAGGAAGCCGAAGTGCCCTTGAGCGTGAACCTGGCGGCCGACCCGGGCGACAACTTCCACCTGCGCGGCCTCGGTATCGACGCCATGCTCGAGGGCAGCGCCCGCGTGCGCATGACCGGGGGCGGGGCGCCCCGCGTGAACGGCAGCATCCGCGTGGCCAGCGGCAACTACGCGGCCTATGGCCAGAAGCTGGCGATCGAACGCGGCGTGATTACGTTCAACGGTCCCTACGACAACCCGACACTCGACGTGCTGGCCGTGCGCAAGCAGCCCGAGGGCGAGCAGCTGAGCGAGACCAACGTCGAGGCCGGCGTGCAGGTGCGCGGCACGGCGCGCTCGCCGCAGGCGCGCCTGGTCTCCACGCCGAACGTACCCGACAGCGAAAAACTGTCCTGGCTGGTGCTGGGGCACGGCATGGAAGGCACGAGCGGCAACGAGAAGGATGTGCTGAGCGCCGCCGCGGGTGCCCTGCTCGGCGGCAAGGGCGGCACCGGCGGCATCCAGTCGAAGCTGGCCAATGCGCTGGGCGTGGACGAACTCGGCGTGGGCCAGGGCCGCAATGGCGAGGCCGAGGGGCTGGCGAATACGGTGGTGACCGTGGGCAAGCGGATTTCCTCGCGCGCCTACATCAGCTTCGAACAGGGCGCGACCACGGCATCGAGCCTGGTGCGCCTGCGCTATAAACTGACGCCGAAGTTCACGCTGCAGTTCCAGACGGGGACGAATACGGCGCTGGACGTGCTGTATGCCTGGGCTTTTGATTGAAGCTAGCCCCACGGGACCTCGAGAAACCGTAGCGAGCGGAAGGAGTGCTGTCAGAGAAGCGCAGCTGTACGGCGGTACAGCGAGCATCGCAGGACAGCAATCCGACGCGCAGTAGGTTTATCGAGGTTCCCTCAGCTCGGTTTGGGATCCGGCACTGGATCTTCGTTTTGCGGAGTATGGATGGGCGTGTGATGCGGATGCGGCGCATCGAAGGGCTCGGGCACGGGTTCCTCGATCGGCACGGGGTCGGGGGCGCGGTGCAGGCGCAGCGGTGCCGAACTAACTGCGGGGCTTGCTGAGATCATCTTCAGGTCTCCTGATTCGGTGAAGTGAACACCTTAGCATGAGCGCCTTGGTCTCGACGCCCGCATCGCGCGCCCATCCGGCAGTCGATTACAATGCCGCTTCAGCTCAACCCAGGTACCCGATTCACATGGACATTTCCACCCTCGCCCTGCTCCTCCTGACGCCGATTCTCGTCTGGCGCGTCTACACGCGCCTGAAGACGCAGATGTCACGCCAGCGTTCGATCGTCTCGCGCCATTACACGGGCGTGCTGGTGTTCGCGGCGATGATCCTGGTGTCGCTGTCGAAAGTGCTGACGCTGCCCTACGAGCTGGGCGCGCTGGCCGCCGGCACCGCACTGGGCGTGTTCTGGGGTGTCTTCGCGCTGCGCCGCACCGTGTTCGAGGACACCGAAGGCGGTTACTTCTTCACCCCGCCGATGCGCCTGGGGATCCTGATGGCGATGATCCTGGTCGCGCGCGTGCTCTACATTTTCTTTGGCGTCTACGCCAACCGCGGCAGCGGCGCACCTGCACCGGGCTTTACCGACAGCCCGCTGACCATGCTGTGCGTGGGGCTGACGGGGGCGTATTTCCTGAGCTATTCGATTGGTCTGCTGCTATGGCGCAGGAAGATGCGCCAGGAAATCGACCGGGTGTGATCTTGTAGGGTGGGCGGGTTTCCCGCCCACGCGTTCAAATCACGCGTGAACTGCCTGCTCGCTCGCACGCGTAGGGTGGGCGCCCCGTGCCCACGCGGTGCAACGCTTCCCGATCGCGCAAGCGTGTCGACGCGCATACGCCATACCGCGTGGGCACAGGGCGCCCACCCTACGGATCGACGTTTCATCCGACAGGTACAAGGAACACCGCCAGCAAAAAAGGGACCCGCGGGTCCCTTTCGCTTTACGCGGCTTTCGCCTCTTCCTTCCGCCTCTGCAGCACGAAAATCGGCTGCGCCCACTGCGTGTCCTTCTTCTTCTTGCTCGTGATGAGCGTCAGTTCCGAAGGATCGTAGACGTCGGTGTTGTGCGTCAGCGGCGTCGTCATCAGGTACTGGGCGTCGGTATTTTTCAGGAACTCGCCGACCAGCTGGATATTGCGGATGTCCAGGTGGGCAAACGGTTCGTCGATGAAGACGAAGCCGCCGGAGCCCTCTTCCGACTTCAGCAAGCCAATCAGGAGCACCAGCGACTTCATCACCTGCTGGCCGCCGGAGGCTTCGCCGTCGTTCATGCCGATCTGGTCCTTGCCGTCGAACTTGAAATGCACGTGCAGGCCGGTAGCGCGTTGAACTACTGTGTCCCGACACTATACCAAGCGAGAGATTCGCCTTCGCAGCCAGTTAATCAGGATCGACCGAAAATCAAGACGAATGACTAGTTCGTCTTCAGTCAATGAACCTCTTCGCACATATTTTAAAGCAAGCCATTAATAGCATTGCCAGAGCTAACCATATTAAGAACAGAATCACGAAATATGCATCACTTGGACACGGAATATTATTAAAATCGTAGTACTCGCTAGAAGTTGTATAACTTTAGTGCTCGAAGTCGTCGCGAATATGTGCTTCAAACTGGGGACCAACCGGAGTTTCTGCCCTCCGAATTGAATATGTATAATTTCCTTTTCCTAATGGTTTTTCTCCATAATGGTCATCTGGCATCCACTCGAACTTTTTGTTAGCTACCTCTAATCGCAAGTGCGCATATGGATAAGCGTTAGTTAATGGCTTATATTCGCTTATTTGCTTATTCGACAAATAACCAAATGATACGTCATTTAGAATAATATTGTTTATTGGCACGCCAGTGTCATTTGACACCCTTACCATTGAAGTTTCGGGGTCCATTCGAACATGAGGCCGGACAAAGATAAGAACAAGCATGACCGCAGCGAGCACCGTCAAGCTTACGGCGCCAAAGACGGTTAGAGAACTTCGAAAGCAACGTTCATTTTCAGTATTCATTTATTTCTATTTTTTAGCTTCAACACTTCAGTAAATCTGCTACTGAGCGAGTCGCAAATTTCCAATTGCTCCGTCAGGTTAGCAGGTATATTTCTGCTGTCAGCCGAAGTCGATTTTTAGGCGCTCAGCCTACGGAATAAGTTGCTAAGACGGAAATTTTTTGCTTGTTGAACTAGGCCATGCGCACGCCCGGCCACTATTCAGGCATTGCCTACTCCTCTACGTTGGCAAGGATGCGAACTCAGCATTCGGCAACACATATGCGCGCCATTATCGCCCGAACGATTGAAGGCCAACATAAAAGCGACATTATTTTTTGCATTTGCAGAGTTTGTCTCGTAAAGCCTTAAAGTCCTTCCAACTTCTCTCCAAGTTGGCTCTTGCGTAAGGGTAAATAGTTTCGTGACCAGCATCCGGCCATGTAAAATGCCCAGCCTCGTGATAATAGTTTTCTAACACTCTGGCTTGCATGGCCAGATCGAGCGGTTCAAGAAATTTTATAGTCATATGTATATAGCCATCGTAATGTGGCTGCCTACCTATAATTTGCGCTTCCCCCCACCAGCCGCCCCCAGCGTAGTCTGCTTTTGGCGGACCGGCGCCGACATTCAAATTTGGAAGATACCGCTTTGCTGTTACCCTGGCAGCATCAATATCACATTGCTCCAGTCCTAATGGATCAATTCTACTTACGGGATTTCCGCCAACATAACCATAGGTGTTGATCCCGCCGCGCAAACCAATAGGGTCACTTTCGACATACCGCCCCGTCTGCGGATCATAATCCCTGTAATAGTTGTAGAACAGATTTGTGTTCTTGTCGAAGTACTGCCCAGGCATGCGCAGGTTCATCGTAAACACACCGAGGCCAGCCGGATTGTCGTTCGGTGGTAGCAAGCCAAACGGGTCGGTGCTGTCCCAGCGCCACGCTACCTTCCCATCCGGCGAACGCGTGATAAAGCGCGGCGTGTTTAAGTGGTCGACATACAAATAGTACATGTTCATTGCATGCACCTGATTCGGAGCGGTGCTCGTGACCACCTGCTCAAGGACCCCGACTGGCATGTCACCCAGATAGATGAATTCCTTGCTCGCCTTCCCAGTTGAGCTGTTGTACTCGCCGATGATATGGCCAGCTTCGTCGTACATGAGCAATCCTGCTGCATTGGCTTGCGTACCGGCCACCTGTCTGACGCGCTGTCCCATTCCGTTGTAGAGATACGAAGTCTTGACCGCACCGATGGTGGCACTGCTCATTCGACCACGGGCGCTATAAGCGTAGACAATGGTTCCATCGTTGGTCAGGTTTCCCGCCAGATCATGGGTATTGGTCTTGGCGGGCGTGGGACCTGTGGTGGCTTCGAGACGATTACTGCTAGCAGCAATCGTGTTCGTGTAGCCGGTCCCTCCGAACGTGGCAGCGGTTCGGTTGCCGTTCGCGTCGTAGGAAAACGATTGGGTCGCGCCGTTTCCGATGAAGCTCGTCAGGCGGTCGAGATCGTCATATTCGAAGCGCTGGTTGAGCACCGCTGCATTGGTGCCCTCCCCGGTGCTCACATGCGTATAGGCTTTGATACGGCTTGCTGCGTCCCACTCCACCGTGCGCATAACACCAGTCGAAGCGGGGTTACCGAGGTTGTAGCGTATTACACGCCCGTCGAGGTCGAACGCACGGCTGTAACCACTTGGACTGGCGTCCGTGCTGTTACCCCATTTCCAAGCCTGGACAGGACCGTGCGCCGCGTACTCGACGTTCGTAAGCAGGGCGTACTCCACGCTCAGGTTGGTACCTGTGCCATTCGTGTTCACCGGGTTCACTGTGATCATGCTCACGCGGCCGGCGTCGTCGTAGCGGTAGTTCACTCGATTGCCGCTCGGGTAGGTCATCGCGGTGAGCTTGCCGGTCGATGTGCCCTCCGTACCGTAGGCATATGACACTACCTGCGCCAGCGATTTGCCTCCCCCTGTTACCGTTTGGGTCTTGCTCGCCACTTGGCCCAAATCGGTATAGGAGTAAACGGTGAAACCCGACTCGTCGGTGATCTTCGTGAGTTTGCCGACCGTATTGGGTGCTCCGCCGGTGCCTCCGTCATATTCGAAAACGGTCGCGGTACCGGTTCCATAGCTCTCACTCTTGATCCGCCCCAAAGCGTCGTATTGATAAATCGTTATCTCACCCCGAGCATCCTTGGATGTAGCTACTGCGCCAGCCAGATCGAAGGTACGCGTGGTCCCGCCTGTATCCGGGCTGGAGAGACTGACTGCATTACCCAGGCCGTCGTGACCATACTTTGTCACCAAAGCACGTGGATCGCTTACCGTAACTGGCTGATCGAGCAAATCAAACGTGTAGTCTACTGCCGGCCTTGTTGCGGTAGCCACTGGTGCTGGCTGCAACTGCTGTTTGATCCGTCCAAGCGTGTCAAAGCTCAGATTTGTAACTCTGCCTAATGGGTCAGTTATCTGTTTGACATTCCCGTTCGCGTCGTACAGGTAGCTGTAGCTCGTATTCTGCGTTGCCTGCGCATAGGCCGCTGAACTGTTGAGCGAAGCAAACAAAGGCGAATACGCCGTAACTAGCGTCATCACGGCCGCGACCGTGCGTTTTGCAGGCGAATGCTTCACAGGGCACCGCCAGTCTGACCCAGTGCATTCCTGATAACGGTATGGTTAGCCAGCCTGCCATAGCTATGGAAGAAAACAGTGTTCTGGATTTGAGCACTCACCGAATTGGATGCCAGCAAGATAACGGCTGGCATATGTCGCCAGCATGTATTATCGGCCATGTTCGCGATCATTGCGTTCCCCCGGTAACTTGTTGCAAGCGATTCATTTTGTCGTATTGCCGACTAATTTTCCGAATCACCAATCCCTCTGCATCACTTACTTCTTCCTTAATCCGATTTCCCTTCAAATCAAGTGTGTAGTGAATCTTATTTCCTCGACTATCGGTCACATCTGTCAATCGGTGTGCGTCGTCATATTCGTAGCGAATATATGATTCATCCGGATTGACCACGGCCTTCAACTGCCCCACTCCATCGTATTCGTAACGCGTTACGTGCTTGACTCCCCCGGCCTCAACAGTTTTGGTTTCGAGCCAACCTCGCGGATGATATGTCAGATCGGTGGTCACCTTATTTGGCTCGATAATACGGCCAACCCTCCCATTTGCATCATAGTTCGATAACGTCGTTATCTGAGCGAGGGCGTTGGTTATTTTTTCCAAATTACCCTTCTGATCGTAATCATAAATGGTTGTGTATTTATTTGGATCGGTGGCCGTGGCAATTCTTCCTGCAGTATTATATGTGTAGTTCCACACTCGGAATTTCCCTAACAATACAGCGGAAAATTTTTTGCTCCCATCGCTATCGTCCGTCGCCTCTTGTCGCCTTGAAAGCAAGTTTCCTTGGTTATCGTAAGTGTTAATGGTGATACGTTTTGGCTCAGCTATCCTGACTGGCAAACGGAATTTAGGATGCCATTCGGTCGAGATCGTTCTAGGTGCCGTCGTTCCGTACGCTTCAATACGTACTTTCTCCAGGTTGCGGGTGAGGTTATATTGATAACTTGTTTTACCCCCATTCCAATCCTCAGTCTGTGAAACGTTGCCGTTGGCGTCGTACAGCCTGGACTTGAAAAGTCCACACCCCACACAGGAACCGCTTAACTTGGAATTCTTTACGTCATCCAGCACTCTCTTGTATGTGAGTGTACTCGTCACAGTGCTTGGAGCGTCCGGAGACCCGATATACTCAGTAACGGTTCGCCCCATGTTGCTGGAATAGGTGATCCTGACCTTGTCTACACCGTTTCCCAAATAGGAAGATGTAGCGCGACCCATGCAATCGTATTCCCAAGTGATATAACGCTGACCGTTCTCGTCAATAAGTCCAGTCAATGCATTGAGCGACACATCACCTGCCCCGGAAAAATCTCCTGAGGAACAGGACTGTCCACTATTGATTTTGGCCGATTCGTGATAAAAGTAAGTGCGACTTTTCTCGTCTGGAAAAGTAACTTTCGTTAGATTATTTGCTGAGCAGCTCGCGCCGCCGAAGCCAGGCCCCAAACATCCTCCGGATACCCCATCGTACTCATACAGGTAAGATTTTCCGTTCGGATCGATCACTTTTGTAATTCGGCCAGCCGGATCATGCTCGAACTGGATTTGCTGTCCCCACTGATCTGTTACGCAGAGCAGCCTCCCGCTGGGTAGAGTCTCACCGTCCTGCACGTGTGAGCAAACTGGGGCGTCAGCAGGCCACCTGGATATGGCAGTGTTATTCGTGTCACCGCTACTGTATGTCAAACTCTGTCGAGCACCTGCTCTCGAGCTAATCGAAATTAATTTACCGCCCGCATCGTAACGTTCAGTGAAGTCGCCAGGCGCTGCTGTGTAAGACCAGCCGACGATTGCCTTAGATGTGGAATCGTATAGAGGTGCAATACGGTCGTTTGTCGCAGCACCGCTTACCCATTCGCTATTTATCAGCTTGAAATAGGACCGCTTACCGTTGCCGCGCAAAATAGAGATAGCAGAAGGGTTGTTCGTGAATTTCGTGTAAAGGAATGGTTCACACCAAATGAATTCAGTATCCATACGTTGCCAACACTGCTTACCCCACGCATCCTCAGACGTTGGGGGGGGCTGCTCGTGCCGGAGCATAGCATCGTATCGAAAAACCCAATTGGCACCGAAACTATGCATGCCACGAGTTTCTTCGCTAAGAGGGGAACTGTTATATGTCCGTTTTACCTCGAGTCCGCCTGGAGCAACTGCCGCAAAATCCGTTTCCACGTGCCACATATTTCCCGTAGCGGGATCGATCGGTTCACCGAACTGTGGACCATCTTTACTATTGCAAACGTCGCAATCCGGTGGGCCGACGTTCGTTGGGACTACTTTTTGAACCTCAATGCATTGTTGCACATCGGCAAACCACCGTGCCGGTGGCTGGCATTCGCATTTAATCGTTGCGATATTTAGGACAAGTCCCTTTGAGCTAAAAGGGTATGAGAAATCGCCACCGCAGATTGCCCACCCGGCGGTAGCCGGGATGTCTACGCTCTGGACAGAGTACCACCAAAGGCAATCTAATTGCTCCTGGGCAACATAATCACTGTCAATTTCGCCAGTTGCATGCCATGGGACGACACGTGGGTTAGAATAACCTGGATCTGGCGCGGCTAACGCGTTATGCGCATTCATAGAACCAATACACGCTTCGGCATGCGAACCTACTTCAGTCCAAACTAATTCGTTCCGGCCGGGTTCGAAAAAGGCGTACCGTGGCTTCACCTCAGGCGGTTGAGATGGAAGTTGCGCCCAAGCACTGCCCTCACCAAAACAAAACATTATAAATATTCCACATAGGCATATCGGCCAAGAAAAGGCTCGCGACTTACCGGCAGGAAAAAATAGTTGTTTCAAATAAATTGTATAGTTTTTACCGTAAGGTGAGTAATTCTTCATTTTATTTTCCGAATTCACGAAGCAAGTTATCTTAACGTTTGCACAGAGGAAAAGAAACAAGCCAATTGTCAAATTTTCTTTTCCTCACCTAGACGTTTTGTAATCTGTCATGAATCGTTTATAAGCAATCCCCATTCGGTTATCTATGATCCATGCATAGATACCCACCGTGGGTAGATTGACTTCAAATCTCGAATACACGAACAAAAAAAAGGAGCCCATCGGGCTCCTTCCATCAAGCGGCTTTCGCCTCTTCCTTCCTTCGCTGCAGCACGAAAATCGGCTGCGCCCACTGCGTGTCCTTCTTCTTCTTGCTCGTGATGAGCGTCAGTTCCGAAGGATCGTAGACGTCGGTATTGTGCGTCAGCGGGGTCGTCATCAGGTACTGGGCGTCGGTATTCTTGAGGAACTCGCCGACCAGCTGGATGTTGCGGATGTCCAGGTGGGCGAAGGGTTCGTCGATGAAGACGAAGCCGCCGGAACCTTCTTCCGACTTCAGCAAGCCGATCAACAGCACCAGCGACTTCATCACCTGCTGGCCGCCGGAGGCCTCGCCGTCGTTCATGCCGATCTGGTCCTTGCCGTCAAACTTGAAGCGCACGTGCAGGCCGGCTTGCGCCAGTTGCACGTCGTCGTTCTCGAGGCGCACCGGGTCGGCCTGCACGTCGATACCCGCCAGAGCGCCCAATTCCTTGATGTTCTTCGAATAGGTCTTGATGGTATAGCGCAGGCGCTCGATGTAGGCGCCACGGGCGTTGCCGGTCGCTTCGATCGCACGGTTGTTCTGGTAGCGGCGCTCCTCGGTCTCCACCTGGCGGCCGGCCAGCTGGTCGTTCAGGCGTGCGTACTGGTCGATGACGGTGGCGTCCAGTTCCCAGTCGTCGCGCGCCAGGGCGTGCTCGAGCGAGGAAATGCGCAGGTTGACCTGGTGCGCGTTCTGTGCTGCGACACCAGCGCCGCGCGCCGTGCCGGACGGCGCCAGCTGGCCGGGATATTGCGCCAGCCGCGGCGCAGGGCCAGCAGCGCCTTCGCGTGTTCGGCACGCTGCTCGATCTGGCGGCGGTGGTTCAGGCGCAGGCCCGCTTCCGCTTCCGACAGCGCCATGCGCGCGTTCTGCCAGACCGTGTCGGCGCGGGTGCGTGCGACCGTCGCGTTTTTCGTCAGCGTCTGCAACTCGCCCAGGCGCGCGCCGACTTCGTGCGCTCGGCCTTCAGCGGCGCGATCGAACGGGTCGCTTCCTCGAATTCGGCCTGGCGTGCCGCCAGTTCCTTGGCCGCGTCCACACCGGCGATGCGCGCCTTCAGGGCGCCCACTTCCGCCGCGAGTTTGCTGATAGTGAGCGTCAGCGCGTCTTCCTTCGCTTCCAGCGCAGGGAGCGACTTCTGGATCGCCTCTAAACGCTGGGTCTTGCCCGCAGCGCCGAAACGGTAGCGCGAGGGTTCGACGAACAGCGAGCGGCCGCCGCGGCGTTCGCGGTGGTAGGCGTCCGGCGTGATCCACTCGTCGGTGCCCGACTTGAAGCCGGCGTCGACGGAATCGACACGGTCGATGCGTGCCAGCTGGTCGATCAGCCAGCCAGGGGCCGGTGCCGAGAAGTTCACCACCGACAGCAGGCTGTCGTCCTTCATTTTCGGCGCGTCGATGCAGTCCGGGACGATGAAGTGGCGATAGCGCTCCTTCTCCGCCAGACGGTAAGCCGCCGGCGCATCCTTCGCGCGCTCGAGCAGCACGACCGAGGCATAACCGCCCAGCACGCCCTCGACGGCGCCCTGCCATTTCGGGTCCGTCACTTCGACGATATCCGACAGCATCGCGTGCGGGATGCCCTCGTCGCGCAGCGCACGGCGCATCAGGCGCTGGGCTTCGGGCTCCGGCATCGCGCTCTTGCCCTGCAGGGCGGAGATGGTCGCCATTTCGCCGGCGATCTTCGCCGTGATGGCTTCGCGCGCGGCGCGCTGGCGTGCCAGTTCCGCTTCCTTTTCTTCCAACTGGGTCGCGACTTCGGCCAGGTCCGCGCCGGCCTCCGCCGCCAGCTTTTGCAAGCGCTCTTTTTGCTCGAGCAGGTTTTCGAGCGGCTTGAGTTTCTGGTTGACGGCGGTCAGGCGGCTCGCCAGGACAGTGCCTTCCTGCTCGAGCAGGGTTTCCTGCTGCTGCGCTTCGGTCAGCGCGCGCTGTTGCGCGGCCAGGGCCTGGCGCTTTTCGTTCAGGATGCTGTCGGCCTGCGCCATGGGCTTGCGCTGCTCGCGCAGGTTGCGGCTGATCGCCGCCGCCTTTTCGCGCGCCTCGTGGTACTCAAGGCTCGGCAGCACTTCTTCTTTCAGATCGCGGCGTTCCTTGTGCAGGTCTTCCCACTGATGGTAGTTCGCCACGCGCAGGCGCAGGCCTTCCAGGTTGATGCGCGAAGTTTCCAGTTCGGCCTCGAAGCGCTTCAGTTCCGTCTCGGTGTCGCGCTGGTGGCGCTTGGCTTCGTCGTAGGCATCCAGCACTTCCTTGTCGCCGAAGACCTGGAACACCAGGTCGAGCAGCTGGCGCGGCGCGTATTCGCACAGTTTATCGGTCTCGCCCTGCTCCAGCGCCAGCACCTTCGACATCGCCGGCGACAGGCCGGCCGAAGCCAGGCGCTTGCGATAGTTCTCGACGCCGAGCCAGTCGGTGGCCTCGGTCACTTCCTCGATCTCGACATTCCCGGGGCGCATCAGGTACTGGCGCTTCCAGTCGCCGCCGTTCTTCTGCACCTGGCAGAAGAGCGTGACTTCGTCGTCGGCGAAGAAGCCGGAATGGCGGAACGGGCGGTTCGACAGCTGGCGCCCGACCGGCTTGTTGTCGACCACGGCGCGCAGCCAGGCGCTCTGCTGGCCGGAGTGGCGCGCATAGTGTTTATAGGTGCGGCCCATCGAGCAGTCCAGCCCGAACAGGGTGCGCAGCGCATCGAGCAGGGTCGTCTTGCCGGAGCCGTTCTGGCCGGCGATGGTGATGATCTTGGCGTCGAGCGGGATGTTCTTGATCCGCTGCCAGTAATCCCAGTGGACCAGTTCGAGTGATTTAATGTGGAACATGCTGTCTCAGTTCGAAGTGTCTGTTGGCTCGAGGACTTCGGCGTCGTTAGCCGCGTCGACCTTGCGCGGCACTGCCGCCAGCGGTGCGCGCTTGAACACGTCCGACAGCGCGCCGTTGATGATGCGCTCCTTGAGCACGTCGGTGTCCATCATCAGGTCGAGCAAGGGGCCTTCCAGGATGACGTCGCCGCGGCGCTCGATGAAGCCGAGTTTACCCAGCACGCCCAGGTTCATGTCCATGCGCGTCTTCTTGCCCAGCTTGTCGCCGAAGTCCGACAGCAGCGCCGTGTAGGAAATGCCGATCGAGGCGTCTTCCGCGCGCGGGATCGGGTTGTCCTTGTCGAACAAATCGTTCTGGTCGTCCGCCACCGTGGTGTGGGTTTCCTGGCGCTCGCGCTTGGGCAGGATGATCTGCGCCCACAGCACCACCAGCAAGGCCACGCCGTCGCGCGTCAGGCCGAAATTATTGTTTTGCCAGATGTCCTTGGCGCCGAAAATCTTCGGTTCGACATTGCGGTGCAGCGCGATGGTGACGTGGTCGGCATAGACGTTGTCGAGCAATTTGAGGCCGGATTCGAGCAGGCGCTTGTCGACTTCGGCGCGGAACTGCTCGTCCGACAGCGCGCGCTTGACCATCTTGTCGTCGCGGCGCAGGGTCTGGTGCGTCAGCAGCCGCGCAATCAGGATTTGTGCATCGTCATTCATGGGGCGTGCCGCTATCTAAATCTAGTGAAAGGGTTGCAAAGGACATGGCCGCCACTTCCGGATCGTCCAATTGAATCAGTTCGTCGCGTGCTTCGAAGCGGATCGGCAGGCGCGCCAGTTCGGCCGTGGCACCCTGCAGGCTGGCCTCGGCGGCGTCGCCCAGCAGCGGCAAGAGCGAGGCGCGGTAGGACGCGACGGCGAAGCCGGCCGGCAGCAGCGACTCGTGCAGCTGCACTTTTTTGGGGCCGGTCTCCGAGAATTCCGGGAAGTTGCCGAGGTTGGCGAAGTCGGCCAGCTTGTTGATCCAGTCGTCGAGTTCCGCCTGCATGGCCGGGTTGTCGTTGACCGTGAGCGGCGCATCGGCACCGCTCGGCAGACCCCTGGGCCCGGCGACGACCACCCGTTCCGTCAGCAGTTCGGTCTCGGCGACGTCGATCATCTCGGCCGGCGTGCCGAACAGCGGCACCACCGGACGGTCGATCGCACCGGCGGCGAGGCTGGCCAGGTCTTCGTGCGCCAGCAGCCAGCGTTTCACGTCGGTGGTCGACAGGCCCGACTGGCCCAGGTGTACGCGCTGGCGTTCGATCTGGTTCAACGCACGAGAAAACATGCCTTGCATGTTCAAGAGCGCACTCTGGGCGCGGCCGATCGCCTGGGCCGCCTTGTGGGTGGCCGAATCGGCGCGTTCGTCGGAGGTGATCGCGCGCAGGATCACGGAGCCCTTCTCGACCCAGTCGCAGGCCATGTGCCACTTTGCCTGCGAGGTGCGCAGCTTGAATTCGGAACCGGAGGCGATCGCATCGCGGAATTCCTCGGTGAGTTCCACCAGGCGGCCCAGCAGGTGCCGCAACTGTTCGACGGTGACGCCGCCGACCGCCTGGGCGCCGGCCACCTGCGACAGCAGGAAGCCCATCTCGGCATCGTCTTCCTCGGGTTTGGCCAGCGCGATCAGGGTGTCCAGCGCCGAGAGCACGTTGCGCGCCAGCGGCGTGATGCGGTACACGGCCGAGGGCGCGTCCCAGGCCAGCAAGCCGTGTGAGCGCAGGCGATTGAGCACCGTTTCCAGGCTTTCCGGGATCAGGTAGGCCAGCTTCTGGTTGATGTCCGCGCGCGAAAAGGCGGAACTGGCCGTGTCGGCCGCCAGCTCGCGCAGCACCAGCAGGCGCACCAGCACGCCGTCCTGGCTGCCGTGGAACAGCGCCGAGAAGGCGGACAGCATCGGTTGCGCACGCTTGAGGTGGAAAACCTGCTCGATTTCGTCCGGAGCGATGCCATTCTGGAAATGCGCGGCGAGCGGATCGAGGGTGTCGATCTCGTCCTGCGCCACTCCATGGGGTTCCGCGGCGAGGGCCGCGCCTGCCTGTATGTCGATCATGTGGGATACCAGTTTCGCGAATGCGCAAAAATCCGGCAGCTTGTCGGCCGCCCGGCGTTTTTCGCGGGGGCGCCAGTATAACAGTTAAGGAAGGGCAACTAGCAGCGGAAAGCGGCCCGGGCTGGGCGGGTTGGCGAGAATGACACAGTCCCCAGGTTGAACGCGCTCAGCCCACGAGGATCAGGCCGGGTCGAGCGTCAACGCCAGCGCCGCGTAGGCACGGGGCGCCCACCCTACGGTCCGCGGCGCGGGTGGGCGGTGCCTGAGCCCGGGACGCTCACTTGCGCGTAATCTTCGTCACCGTCTGCTCGATCGTCTCGCGCTCGTCGTCGCGGAAGCGCAATTTCACCGGGTACCACTCCTGGCCAGGTGCCAGCCAGATGTCGACGCCCTCGCTTTTCCCCTCGGCGCGCGGCTGGCGCGTGACCAGCAGGGTGTCGAGCGCGCCCATCGCCGTCTGGATTTTCTCGCGCTTGACGACCTTGAAGGTCCAGGGCTCGGCATCGCGGCGGCCGGCGACAATGAAAGTCCATTCGCTGCCCGGCTTGAAACGGGTGGCGCCGGCGGCGCGTGCCACCGAAGCGAGCTGCCAGGTCACCGAGGCGCGGTCCTGCTCGCCGCCCTTCATGGTGTACTGCTCCTTGCCCTCGGTAAAGGCGATGGTCTTGCCTTCGCGGTCGAAGCTCGTGGTGGTGGCTTCCTTGCGGTAGCGCTTTTCGTAGAACTCGCTTGGGGCCAGACCGTAAGCGTCGATCGTGCCGTGGCTGCGGTATTCGGTCAGTTTGCCGAGCAGGGAGACGCTGGCCTCGACGTTGACGTCGTACTTGCCCTCGTCCGCGCGCCAGGCGATCTGCGCGTCGCCCTTCAGGCCGAAGCCGCGCTGCTGGGCCGTCAATTCATAGGCCAGGTCGGCCGATGGCGGCAGCTCGACCGCATGTTTGGCGGGCGCGGCAAGCGCCAGGCCCAGGTTGAGGGCCAGCGCGGCAAGCAGCCCGGTCCGCATCCAAAAATTGCTTCGCATTATCGTTTTCCGTTATCGGTGAGGGCTATATTATTCACGGTTTGCGTGGTCACTGCACCGTTGGACTCGGTATTGCGAATCTGCACCGGATACCAGCCCTTGTCCGGTGCCAGCCAGACGTCCAGCCTCGAGCGGTAGGAGCCTTCTTTCGGCGGACGCGACAGGTGTACGGTCTGCAGGCGGCCGAGTTTGGTATCGATCTCCTCCTTGCCGACCACGACGAAGCGGAACACGACCGCGTCGCGGTCTTCGCCCACCTGGATATCGATGTCGCCGTTCAGTTGCGTAGGGTCGCCCCGGGCGATCGCCGCCAACTGCAGCGGCACGCTGGCCTTGTCCTGAGCGCCGGCCGTCAAGGGCACGTTCTTCTGCGAGGAAGAAAAAGTGATCTTGTTGCTGCCCCAGTCGAAATGCGTGGCCGTCAGTGCCCGGCCGCGGCGCTTTTCCGTCATCCTGACCGGCGCAAACCCGGTGGCGCCAAGCGCCCCTTCGCTGGTCAGCACCGCGAGATTGACGCGCGTAAATACGATGCGGATGCCGGCTTCGAAATCGATGCGGTAGCGGTCGTCGTTGAAAGTCCAGGCAAGTTGCGCTTCGCCGCTCCAGCGGGTGCCGTCGGCGTCGACCCGGGCGACGTCCAGCGTCACCCTGGCCGGCGGCGGCACGTCGACCTTGTAGCGGCGCGGCTCGGGCACAGGCGGCGTGGGTGCTGCCTCGGGTGCGGCGGGCTCGGCAGCGGCAAGGGCCGTGGACTCGGGTGGCGGGTTGCCCTCGCCGGCGCCGCCCTGGCCCGGCTCGACCGCGGGCGCGACGGCGTCGTCCACAAGTGGGAGGCGCGGCATCAATCGGCGCCAGCTCCGGCAAGGGCGGCGGCGGTGGCGGCTTGGGCAGCGGCAGCGGCACTGCAGCCGGCGGCGGCGTGGGCGTAGGCAGCACGCGCACCTGCACCAGGTCCATCCCGGGCATGGCAGCCGGCATGCGCGGCAGCCCGACCTGGCCCATGAACGAAAACAGCAGTGCGTGCAGCACCACGATCAGCGTTCCGAGGAGGACGGGGCGGCGCCGGCTTGCGATGTAGGAAACAATACCCATGACGACTAGTGTAACCGCCCGCGTCCGGGCTTGCTGTCCGGCAGTCTGTTCCATGCCTTTGTACGCGTGTTATTTATCTGCTACGCTAGGAGCCCTCATGAAGCCCATGGCCTGCGGACTTTGCCAGGCGCTTCCCATCACACCAACACGACCACTATCGGAGACCACCATGCTCAAACCTCCCTCGCAGAACGTTCCCGGCATGACAGATACGCTCGAGTTCGTGAAGAATTTGTGGGGCGGCATGGGCGTGCCCGGGGTCGGCATGTCGGGAATGGGATCCTCCAGCCTTGGCGTGCCCAGCATGTCCACCGAGGACCTCGACAAGCGCATCGCCGACCTGAAGGCCGTCGAAAGCTGGCTCAACCTGAATCTGTCGATGCTGCGCACCTCGATCCAGGCACTCGAAGTGCAGCGCGGCACCCTTGCCGCCTTGAAATCGATGAGCGACAGCATGGCCCAGGCCATGAGCAAACCAGGCGAGCAGACCGCGTCCCTGCCGCCCTTCGCCGCTTTCTTCGGTGCGAATGGCGCCCCGGGGCGGTACCGGCGCCGCGGCAGCCCAGCCCGGGGCCGATGCGCCCGCGCCCGACGCGGCGATGCCGGCTGCAGTTGCGTGGTGGAACATGTTGCAGGACCAGTTCCGCCAGGCGGTGAGCAGCGCGATGCCCGCCGACGGCACGGCCGGCAACCAGGCGGCCCAGGCCGGGGCGCGCCCGACCCGGCGCCGCGCGCCACCACGGGTGGCGATGTCGGCGGCACGCCAGGCACCTCGGCACCGAAACCAGGGCGCACGAAAGCCGACAAACCTTAATCATCCGGCACTTAATCGGTCTTGCCGCGCCCGTCATTTGATTTGACGGGCATCACACCGCTATCCGCCGTGCTGAACTTGACAGCGCGGCCCGGACCTCCCGCCGCCGCGTTCTCACGTTGGAGGCCGGCATGTCCGCCACTGATCAGTTCCACAACCTTCCCCGCGATTTTTCCTACCTGTCGGCCGAGCAAGTCGCCGACCTGCGCCGCAAGCTCGAGAGTGCCGGTTGTCCGGTGCCGCCGCGCGCCCACACGCTCGACGAACTGGGCAGCGCCATTGCCGCCTTCCGCAAGCAGCAGGACATCGACACGACCGGTCCGCTCGACGAAGCCACCTGGCGCCGCCTGAACGCGCACAGCGGCAGCGTATTCAGCGAAGTGTTCCAGAACGAGCTCGACCTGCTGCGCCCCGCCGTCGCGCCTGGCAGCGCGGACGATGTACACCCCGCCTGCACGGGCGAACTGCTGGGACGGGCGCATGGCGCCCAGCTGGCCGGACTGGACCTGTCCGGCGGCGGCGTGCGCTCGGCCACCTTCAACCTCGGCGCCCTGCAGGCGCTGGCCGAAGCGCGCCTGCTGCGCGACTTCGATTACCTGTCGACGGTGTCGGGAGGCGGCTTCATCGGCGGCTGGCTGTCGAAATGCATCCGCGAGCGGCGCGGCGACGTGGCCGCCGTCGAGGCCCTGCTCACGCCCGGCGCGGCCGGCCAGGCGGTGGCGGCCGAGCCGGTCGAGATCCAGTTCCTGCGCCAGTACAGCAATTACCTGTCGCCCCGCAGCGGCACCTTCAGCGCCGATACCTGGACCCTGATCGGCACCTATGTGCGCAATACCTGCCTGAACCTGGCGATGCTGGTGGCCTGGCTGTGCGCGCTGCTGCTCCTGCCCCGCTTCGCCGTCTGGGCCGTGCACCGGGTCATTGGGCCGCGAGCGCCCCGGGCCACCTGGTCGGACGCCATCTGGCTGGCCGGCACGCTGCTGTTCCTGTTCGCCGTGTTCTGCATCGCCCTCTCCATTTCGAGCAAGCCGGAAAGCTCGCGCGGGCTGCGCCGCTTTCCGCTGCAGCAGGGGGGGCGGTGCTACGCTACGTCAACCTGCCGCTGCTGGCGGCCGGTTTCCCTCGTGAGTATCGGCCTGTGGCGCCATGGCGGCGTGGTGCCGGCCGTCTGGGAAGTGGGGCTGCCGGCGCGCTTCCAGGGCTGGGGGGCCTGGCTGCTGGTGCCGGGACTGGTCTACTTCATTGTCTGGGCCAGCGGCTGGTACCTGGCGCACGACCGCACCAGCCCGTATCGCGCCGCCGGCTACGTCATCTGCGGCGCCGGCGCGGCGGCCGTCGCCGCCATGTCGCTGTCGGCCGCGCTGGAATTCGCCGCCGGCGCGGTCGCCCACTTCGTGCCGATCGACGTCGCCCAGCTGCTGGCCTGGCGCGTTTTTCCCGGGCTGTGCGCCGTGCTGCTGCTCCATGGCCTGGGACTGGCGCTGGAACAGAAATTGCGCCGCCACCGGCCGATCCCGGACATCTCGCGCGCCGAACTGCTCGAAGGCCTGGGCCACTTCCTGTGCGCGATCGGCGCGCTCGCGGCCGGTACCCTGCTGCTGCTGGCCGGCCTGGCGCTGCTGCCCAATCCCGCCGCGCATCCGATTCTGAACAACGCCATCGCGCTGGGCAGCTTCGGCATGCCGCTGATGACGACGCTGTTCTCGGTGACGATGACGCTGATGATCGGCCTGATCGGCTCCCTGTACAGCGACGCCAGCCGCGAGTGGTGGAGCCGCCAGGGCGCCTGGTCGACGATCTTCTCGCTGGGCTGGGTGGCCATGTTCGGCATCGCCTTCTTCTGCGCACCGCTCCTGCACTGGGCCTGGCTGACCTATGAACCGATCGCCAACGCCGGCACCGCGCTCGGCTGGCTGGTGATGACCTGGATCGGCCTGAAGGCCGGCAGCGGAAGCGCCACCGGCTCGCGCGACGGCAACTGCGCCAAGCGCGAAATCGTCGCGCGCCTGGCGCCCTACTTTTCACGATCGGTATCTTCGCGCTGCTATCGAGCCTGGTGCAGGCGGTGGTGGCGCTGCCAGAGGTGCGCTGCCCGGCACCGGTGTCGCTCCCCTGCGTCTACGCGGCGCACGCAAACGCCACCCTGGCCACCGATGGCGGCACCCTGCTCATCGCGTTCGGCTGCTTCCTGGGCGCGGCGCTGCTGCTGGGCTGGCGCGTCGACATCAACAAGTTCTCGCTCTACATGCTGTACCGGAACCGACTGGTGCGCGCCTATTTCGGCGCCAGCAGCGCCGCGCGCAAGCCGCATCCGTTCACCGGCTTCGACCCGGAAGACGACCCGCAGCTGGCCGACATGGCCGACCAGCGCCCCTACCACATCGTCAACACGGCGCTGAACCTGGTCAGCGGCGAAGAACTCGCGTGGCAGACCCGCAAGGCCGCCTCGTTCGCCTTCACGCCACGCTTCTGCGGCTTCGAGATGCCGCTGATGCCGGCGCAAGGGGGGCGACGCCCGGCGTGGCATCTACCGGCCCACGCGCGAATACGCGTCGAAGTCGGGCGCCGGCGACGACGACGCCACCGTGCGCCTCGGCATGGCGGTGGCCCTGTCCGGCGCCGCGGCCAGTCCGAACATGGGCACGCACTCGTCGCCGCCGCTGAACTTCCTGATGACGATGTTTAACGTGCGCCTCGGGCGCTGGTGCCCGAACCCGCGCAAGGCCACCTGGACCCACTCCTCGCCCGGCATCGGCCTGTTCAGCCTCATCGCCGAGCTGTTCGGCATGACCAACGCCGACGCCAACTACGTCTACCTGTCCGACGGCGGCCACTTCGAGAACCTGGGCATCTACGAACTGGTGCGGCGGCGCTGCCGCCTGGTCGTCGCGGTCGATGTCGCCAGCGACAAGGAGATGGCTTTCGAGGACCTGGGCAATGCGATCCGCAAGTGCGCGACCGACCTGCATGTGAGCATCGAGATCGATGTCTCGAAGATGGACCTGGTGAAGGACACGGGCCTGTGCGGCGCCAGCTGCGCCGTGGGCGCGATCCGCTACAGCCACGTCGATCCGATCGGGGTCGACGGCACCCTCCTGTACATCAAGCCGGCGATCGTCGGCTCCGAGAACGCCGACGTCCTGAATTATCGGAAGGCGAATCCCGCCTACCCGCACCAGAGCACGGCCGACCAGTGGTTCGACGAGGCGCAGTTCGAGAGCTACCGCGCGCTCGGCTACCACATCACGAAAGCAGCGCTGGCAGGGGCGGCGGGTGCATCGGAGATGGCGGGCGGCGGGCACGATATCGCGGCCCTGTGCGCGCATCTGATGCGGCCGCATGGGCTGGCGCTGGCGGAATCGACATCCGGCCGAGCCCCGTCGAGCGAAGCCGCATGCGGTAACGAACTGCCCTTGTAGGGTGGGCACCCCGTGCCCACGCGGTACGCACTGTGCTTTCGACCCGCAGCGGCAAGGCGTCGGCACTCGCGTCCAGGCATCCGGCGAACAGGCGCGAACGAATCAGGCGTGCGTTGAACGCGTGGACGGCGCTACCGTCGCGACCATGCGGGTCGACGAGGTGCAGCCGTCCACCCTACGCCGTTGTGTCGACCTCAAGCGCCTCAGGCCGCGGCGCCAGCGCCGCCAGCTGCTCCATCAATTGCGCAAAACGCGGCTGCCCCGGCTGCAAGCGGTCGACGTGCATCAGCACCGCATGCGCTTCGTCCGCCAGCGCGGCGTCAAAGCCCTGCTCGCGCAGCTGCGATACCAGCACCTGGGCGGCGTTGAACAGGATGCGCTGGTTGTTCGGCAGGCGCGCGCGGGCCTTGCGCATCCACGCGACGGCTTCACCGAGCTTGCCCGTTTTCCAGAGCAGCACGCCGCCGTTCATCAGGTCCGCCGCTTCCTTCTTCGCTTCCCGGATCAGTTCACCACCCTCGTCGCCCATGCGCGCTTGCTCGAAGATGGCCTGCACCTCTTCCAGCAAGCTGGCGTTGTCGTGGTTGTTGCGGGTGAGGTAGCACAGCAGCTCGACCGGCGCGTCCTTGACGCCGACCGCGAACAGCAGGGTCGCCATCTCCAGGCAGGTCGGCACGTCGGGCCGCTCCTCGCTCGAGGCCAGCAGCGCTTCGAGTTCGTCGCCGGCCTTGCGCGCGTGGCGGTAGTCGCCGCTTTCGTGATAGACCAGCCCCTCGGTGATCTTGGCGCGCAGGGCCAGGTCCGGATGGGCTTCTCCGAACTCGCGCAGCGCACCCTGTAGCAGCACGACCGCTTCCTTCGGATCGTTCTTCAGCCCGCATACGCGCGCCAGGCCAAGATAGGCGTCGGGCGAGCGGAGCACCGACCAGGCGCCGATGGCGATGCATTTGCGGAAGGCCCTCTCTGCCAGCGCGACATTGCCGAGTTTGAGACCGAGTGTGCCCAGCTTGCGCTGACGCGGCACCGAGTTTGGCGACAGTTTCGCCGCCCGTTCGAGGATGGCGCAGGCCTCTTCCAGCTTGCCCATGGCGGCGTAGACCTGCGCCAGCTGGTCGTAGGCATCGATGTAGTAGCGGTTCTCCGCGATCACGCCCTGGAACATCTGGCGCGCCGCTTCCAGGTCGCCATTGGCCATGCGGATCTTCGCCAGGCCGACGCGCGCCCATTGATATTCACGCTGGGCCAGCACGCGTTCGTAGCACGCGCGCGCGCGTTCCGGCTCGCCGCTCTTTTCCATCAGGCGCGCCTGCATGCGCAGCAGGTCGATCTCGTGCACGCGGTGACCGCCGTCCTGCCCGTCGATCTGCTCCTGGCACAGACGCGCCGCGCGCAGGTAATCCTTCTCGGCGCAGGCCTGGTCGATCGGGCGGAAGATCTGCTTGCGCTGCCAGGCGCGGTTCAGGCGCGTGAGCAGCACGCCCTCGGTGATCGGTTTGACCAGGTAGGCGTCCGGCTGGTGCTCGGCCGCGCCCATTACCGACTCGACGCTCTTCTCGGCCGAGACCATCATCCACACGGAGGACGGCAGCAGCAGGTTGCGCACGCGCGCTTCTTCGAGCACCTGCTGGCCATTCTTGCCTTCGCCCAGGTTGAAGTCGCACAGCACGACGTCGTAGCGGGTCCTGGCCAGCAGGGCGATGGCTTCGCCGCCGCTGGCGGCCTGGTCGATGTTCTTCGCGCCCAGGCTGCGCAGGGCCTCGCGCAGCAGCTGGCGCACGCCGGCGACATCGTCGGCCACCGGTAGTGCTTGCCGGCCCAGTCCGGGGATGAGGCGTGTCGTCCATGCGACGGCGCCCTCCACTGGCGCAAAAAAGTTGCCGTACGCCAATTATACGCAGATAGAGGCCGGGGTGCGCCTTGCGCCAGCGCATCTTCGCTTATTCGAGGGCGCCACTCCCCATTTGGGCAGCCGGCCCGCGCCGATTGCGGCGCGCACGCAACACGAAACGGGCCGGGTCGAGCGCATCGACCAGCGCGGCCTCCAGCGGCAGCGGTTCGTTCTCGAGGCGCGCCGCCAGCAATTCCGCGCACAGCGGCGCCCAGATCAGCCCGCGCGAGGCGTAGCCGAGCAGACCGTACAAGCCGGGATGGCGCGGCACGTCGCGCAGGCGTTCGGTGCCGCCCGGGCCGCGACATCGGGCAGCGCGCCGACCAGCGGCAGGCGGTCGGGGGCAACGCTGCGAAAGCCGACCCGGCCTGCCAGTGGCGCGTCCGCCGCCACATCGGGATCGGATACCAGCACGCGCAGGCGCGCCACATTCTCCTGCTGGCTGGTTGCGCGCAAGTCGGGGTCGGCGTCGCTGTCATAGGTGGCGCCGGCGCAGGCGATGCCGCCGGCGGCAGGGGTCAGGTAGGCTTCGCGGCAGAGAACGAAGGGCAGGCGTGGCAGCGTGGCGGCGTCGAGGTGGGTGACCTGGCCCCTCAGCGCGGCCAGCGGCAGGGATTGCGCCTGCGCCAGGCGCACGGACTCCGCCCCGCCGGCCAGCACCACCGTCGCGGCGCTGGCGACGATGTCGCCGCCGGCGCCACGAACGGTCCAGGCCTCGCCATCGCGCGCCAGGCTGACCTCGCCGACACCGAAGCGGCGCGTCAGCCGCGTACCGCAGGCGTCCAGCATGGCCTCGCACACGCTGCCGGGACGGGCCCAGCCGCCCTGGCGAAACAGCCAGGCGCCCAGCGGCGCGGGCAGGCCCAGCAGCGCCCCGGCCTGCGGCGCTTCCAGCCATTCGGCAAACTCCGGCGGCAGCGTGCCATCGGCGGCGATCGCGCGCGAAGCCTCGGCGTGGTCGCCGTCGCGCGCCAGCTGCAGCACGCCGCAGGCGGCGCCTTCGATCGCGCGGCCGATGCCGCCGATTGTCTCCCAGTAGCGCAGCGCGTACAGGTAGGCGGCGCGCGTGAGCCGCGTCGGGATATTGTCGTCCTTCGACAAGATCGGCATGAAGATGCCTGCGAGGTTGCCCGAGGCGCCCCGGGCCGGCCCCGCATGGCGCTCGACCAGCGTCACCTGCCAGCCGCGTGCGCACAGCTTGTGCGCCGCCGCGCAGCCGGCCAGCCCGGCGCCGATGACGATGGCGTGGCGCGCCGGCACGGGGTCCAGCGGCAGGCGCGGCTTGCGGCTGGCGAAGCGCGCGCGGGCTTCTGTCCCGCTGCCGCCCTCGAACACGAAACCCTGCGCCGCCAGCGCCGCGCGCTGCTCCGCGTCCAGCCCCTCGGCCGACAAACGGGCATCGGCCGCCACCAGGCGCGCCAGGCCGCGCGCGAAGGCGCCGCCCTGCCCGCGCACGTCACGCAGCTGGACGTAATCGATGCGGGCCGACAGCTGGGCCAGCGCCTCCTCGAGCGGTGCGCACACCAGATCGAAGGTGACGGCCGCATCGACCTGCGGGATGCGGTGGAAACCCGGCAGCAGCCCGGTAGCGAGGGCGACGATGTGCAGGCGTGCCGGCCGTGCCGGATCGGCGCGCCAGGCGGCAATCAAGGCTGCCACCGCACCCGGCTCGTGGCGCGTGTCGAACACGGTATAGCGTTCGCGTCCCTGCCAGCAGTCTGCCGGGTTCACGCCGCTCCCTGATGGCGGAAACAGCCGGGATCGTGGTCGTCGACCATGCCGATGCCCTGCATGTAGGCATACACGATGGTCGAGCCGACGAACTTGAAGCCGCGTTTGCTCAAATCCTTGGACAAGCGGTCCGACAGCGCCGTTTTTGCCGGCCGCAGGCCATCAGGCCAGTGACCGACCAGCGGCTTGCCGTCGACGTAGGCCCACAGGAAGTCGTCGAGCGTGCGGCCCTCGTCGCGCAGCGCCAGATAGGCACGCGCATTGCCGATGGCGGCAGCCACCTTCAGGCGGTTGCGCACGATGCCGGGATTGGCCAGCAATTGCGCCACCTTGGCCTCGTCGTAGCGGGCGATCTTTTCCGCGTCCCAGCCATCGAAGGCGGCACGGTAGCTCTCGCGCTTGTTGAGGATGGTTTCCCAGGACAGGCCGGCCTGTGCCCCTTCAAGGTTGAGCATCTCGAACAGGCGCAACTCGTCGTGGCAGGGCACGCCCCACTCATGGTCGTGGTAGTCGAGGTAGCGGGGATTGGCCGGGTTGGCCCAGCGGCAGCGTGGCGTCGTCATGGGTCAAGTATACCTGCGCAGCGGCGTCACATCGTCAGCCGCCAGCCCGGCTCCTCCTTTATCGGCACGCTTACTCGACGCGCACCGGATCGCCGTCGGTGGCCCTGCGTGCCTGCGTGTCCGCGTGCCGCTTGCCCTTGCGGGCCGAACGCGCCTTCGTCGCTGGCTCCGAGATGGGCAGGTACACCCCCATCAATACAGGCGGCATCATTTCGGGCACGAGCGAGACTTCCACCACGGAGGGATGGGGCCTGGCGCGGCCCGGCGGCAAGGGCGCCACATGCGCGACGGCCACCGCAACCGCCGCCGCCGCGGCCACGCCCGCAGCGCCCGCCGCCGTTCGTGGCAGCGTACGCATGGCGCGGTGCAGCCGGACGCGCGGGCTCGTGCTGCAATCGCTCGTCATCACGCTGCCGTCGCTGCGGCGGTAGAAACGCACGCACAGCTGGCCGTCGACATCCCCGGCCAGCAGCGCGGCCGCTTCCGCCTGCGGCAGCGCGGACAGGTTGTACACGTTCTTCCTGCACAGCCCGCAGTGCCGCACCCGTTCGTCGCCCTCCATGGCGTCCCACGACTCCGTGCAGGGAACGGGAATCTCGAGGTGGGGCAACGGGGGCGTGTTCGGATCGGGGGTACGGCCGGCGGTCATGGCGAGCTCCTGGTCAAGGAAAATCATCCGCACAGGCAAGATGGCCGTATGGACAAGCCATCATAGCGCGGGACCGAGTTGAACATGGGAAAAACCTGCGCGCCGCCAAACCGGAAAACGAAAAAGGCGTACGCAAGCTGCTGCCTGCGTACGCCTGTTCGGCCAGGCCCGAGGGCCCGGCGTGCACCTGACTACCTGCTTACTTGCCCGAGGTGGTGCCGGACTTCGCTGCCGGCATCTGCTGGGCAGCCTTCAGATGCTGCTCGACAGTCGGCATCATCTTGGTGGCCAGGCCCTTGACGTCGGCATCCTTGGCGGACTTCTCGTTTTTCTTCAGCAGGGCATGCGCTTCCTTGTGCGATGCCACGCCGCCGACCTTCATGTACTCGCGATCGAAGGCGTCACCGCTGAGCTTGGCCAGCTTGGCCGACATGGCCTTGTGCTTGGCGTCGAGCTCGGTCGGCAGGGTGATGCCCTTGGCCTGGGCGACGGTCTGCACTTCCTGCAGGCCCTTGGTGTGGTCGTCGATCATCTGCTGGGCATAGGTTTTCACCTCGGCGCTCTGGCTCTTGCTCTGGGCCAGCTTGCCCATTTCGATCTCGGCCATGTTCACCATCGCCATGTCCATGATGCCCTTGCTGTCGGCCTTGCTCATCGTCGCGCCGCCGGCGGCGGTGGCGCCAGCCGCACCCGACTGGCCCGAGGTCTGGGTCGACATGCCGGCCGCGCCTGCGCCGGTGCTGCCGCTCATGCCGGCGGTACCGGCGGTGCCGCTCTGGTGGCCGCTGGCGCCGTGGGTGCCGGCAGCGGTGGTGGAACCGGCCGTGCTCGAGCCGACCTGGCCGCTGCGGTCTTCCATGCCCTGGCTGTTGGTGTTGCCGACGGTGCCGTCGCGGGCGGCCTTGCCCGTCAGGTTAGGTTTGCCCTGGTCGCTCTGCTTCTGCAGGTCGGCTGCGCTCTGGGTGGAGCTGGTGGCCGTTTGTGCCTGGACGCCGAAGGCGCTCAACATGGCTGCTACTGCCGATACGGCGAGCAGTCCTTTCAATGCTTTGTTTTTTTGCATGATGCTCTCCTGGGGGTTGGGGATGGAGCCGGCATCACGTCCTCGCTGTGCCGCTCCACTTACATTGGCATCGGCATCTCCGCGCGACGCCCCGACGCTGCCTGCGTCACGGTGCGCGCATTCTCGAGCCGAAAATCAGTGTACCGCCGCGTTCCGGAACCCAGCGCGCGGTAGCCTTTTGGCAATAGAAAATCGCATAAGCATATGAAAAAGCCGGCGCATGGCCGGCTTCGTGGGTGCAGCGAGCGGTGCAGGCGCTAGCGGAAGCTGAGCGTCGCCGTCAGGTCGCCAGGCCCGCGCGCACCGCGCTTGGCGAATGCGGCATCGCGCGCGGCCAGGCCTTCCAGCAGCGGCAGGCCGTGCAGGCGCGTGATGAAGCGCAGGACCGAGGTCGTGTCGTAGAAGTTGTGGTCGACGGCGCCCTTCTTCGCATGCGGCGACACCACGATGGCCGGGATGCGCGAGCCCGGTCCCCAGCGGTCGCCCTGGGGCGGCGCGACGTGGTCCCACCAGCCGCCGTTCTCGTCAAAGGTCACCAGCACCACCATGTCCTTCCACTGCGGCGATTTTTTCAGGTGCTCGATGACGTTCGCCACGTGGGCGTCGCCCGACTCGATGTCCGAATAGCCGGCGTGCAGGTTCAGGTTGCCTTGCGGTTTGTAGAAGCTCACCGCCGGCAGCTTGCCAGCCACCGCATCGGCGATGAAGCGGTTCGAGATCGGGCTGTCGCCCAGCCCGCCGTCAAGCAGGTGTTCTTCGCGCGCGCGGGTGCCCGGTGCGAACTGCCTGAAGTAATTAAAGGGCTGGTGATGGTGCTGGAAATTCGGCCGCTGGCCGGCGCCGCGGCCGTCGAGCGCCGCTTGCCAGGCGCCGCCATACCAGGCCCAGCTCACGCCCGCGCGCGAGAGCAGGTCGCCGATGGTGTCGTAGCTTTGTGGCGGCAGCACCGAGGGGTCGTTCGGATCGGACCGCGTTGGCGTCGCCCCCGGGGGCCGGGCGCACCCAGCTCGGCTGGTAAGGCGGCGCCATCGTGTTGACCGCGTAGCCGTCCGGCGTGATGGTGCCGGCGTTGACGAACTTCGGCTTGCCCGCCAAGGCCGACTTGGGCGACTCGGGCGCCACGGCCAGCCGGTGGCCGAGCGGGCCGTCGGCCAGCACCGTGATCTTCTTCTTCGCCGGCGTCTCGGCGGCGTTGAAGAATTCCGGCGTGCGTCCGCTGATCAGGAACTGGTGGTTCAGGTAAGAGCCGCCAAAGGCGCCCATGAAGAAGTTGTCGCACAGCGTGTACTCGCGCGCGATCTGCCACAGGCCGAGGTTTTTCGCCGTCTCGCCGTAATAACCCATCACCAGCGCGCCGGAGTCGCCCCAGGCGACGAAGCCGTCGTTCCTGCCGCCGTTGATCTGCATCTGGTTGTGATAAAAATTGTGCACCAGGTCGCGTGTGACGAGGCCTTCCGGCAGCGGCTTGCCTTCGGTATCGACCAGCTTCCAGGGCCCGTTCGGCAGGTGGACGATCTTGTCCTCGCCGATCTGGTATTCCTTGCCGCCGATGTCCTGGCGTCCCGGCACCATGCCGCCCCAGATCTTCGGCAACTCGGCCAGGGTCGAGCCGTCGCGGTCCTTCTGCGGTGCAGTAGCAGGCATGGGCTCGGCCAGTCCCGGGAAGCCGGCAAACAGGTTGTTGAAGCTGCGGTTCTCCAGGAAGATCACGACCACGTTCTTGACATGCGCCTTGAGCTTGGCGTCGAGCGAGGCAGCCGGTTTCGCGGGGCGCCTGGTCGCGGCTTCGGCGGCACCCGGCAGGCCGGCGCCGATGCCGACGGCGGCCGCTGCCTGGAAGATGCGGCGGCGGCTTGGGCTGGCGGGCTGATCGGCCTCGTCGTGATGGTCGTGGTCTTGCACTGGCTACTCCTGTGATGTCAGCGGACAGAAGCGGGATTATCGCTTCTTTTCTTGCAGGTAGGGAAGAGGAAGGCGAGCACCGCCGGACAGGCGCGGCGCCCACGGGCAAAGCTGCCGAAAGATTGGACTCAGGCGCCCTGGCCGGCGGTGCGGCGGCGCGCGGCGTCGTCCAGCAAGGCCGCAGCGGCGTCCACCAGCAGGGCCGGCGTGACCGGCTTGACCAGGTAATCGGTGAAGCCGCACTCGACCGCGCGCTGGCGGTCTTCCTTGCGCGCGAAGGCGGACAGCGCCAGTGCCGGCATCGCCGCCAGCTTCGGGTCGGCCAGCGCGCGCACGCGGCGGATGAGCTCGAAACCGTCGAGTCCCGGCATGCCGATATCGCTGATCAGGAGCTGCGGACGTTCTTCCTCGAGCACGCGCAGGGCCTCGAGCGGATTGCGCGCGGCGATCACGCGGGCACCGGTGGCGGACAGGATCTCCTGCACCACCTCGAGCGAATCGGGTTCGTCGTCCAGCGCCAGGATGGTGAGGCCGGCCAGGTCGGCCTGCGCCCGGACGGGGTGACACCGTCGTCGCCCCGCGGCGTATCGGATGCCACATCCCGGGGCGGCAGCGCCGGCTGCAGCGGGATGCGGACGGTGAAGGTGGCGCCCTGCCCTTCGCCCGCGCTCTCGACACCGACCGTGCCGCCATGCAGCTCGACCAGCTGGCGCACGATCGACAGGCCCAGTCCCAGGCCGCCATGCTGGCGCGTGGTCGAGGTATCGGCCTGGCGGAAGCGGTCGAACACGTGCGCCAGGAAATCGGCCTTGATGCCGGCGCCGTTGTCGACGATGGCAATCGCCAGCTGCTCGCCTTCGCGCCGCATCGACACCCGCACTTCGCCACCGGTCTGGGTGAACTTGACGGCATTCGATACCAGGTTCCACATCACCTGCTGCAGGCGGCCGCCGTCGGCCAGCACCGGGCCGGCCGCGGCATCGAGTTCGGCTTCGAGGCGGATGCGCTTGGCCAGCGCCGTCGGCCGCAGCGACTCGACCACGGCGCCGACAATCTCGGCCGGCCAGGCCGGCTGCAGGTCGAGCCTGACCTTGCCCGAGAGGATGCGGCTCATGTCGAGCAGGTCGTCGATCAGCTGCACCTGGGCGCGCGCGTTGCGCTCGATCGTCTCGAGTCCCTTGCGCAGCATGACGTCGCTGACGGGCCCTTTCTGGGACAGCAGTTGCGACCAGCCGAGGATGGCGTTCAGGGGGGTGCGCAGCTCGTGCGACACGGTGGAGAGGAATTCATCCTTCAGCTGGTTCAGGCGCTCGGCCTCGACCCGTGCTTCCAGTTCGTGCAAATACAGGTGCTTGCGCTGCTCGGCGATCTGCATCGACGCGTACAGGCTGGCGGCGCGGGCTTCCAGGCGCGCATCGTAGACCGACACCAGCAAGGCGACGAGCAGCATGCCGACGATGACGACGGTGACGATCAGGGCCAGGTTGTGCTGGCTGATCCAGCCGGTCGCCGCCGAACAGACGCTGCCCGCCGGGAAGCCGGCAGCCGCCATGCCCGTGTAGTGCATGCCGGCGATGGCGAAACCCATCACGACCGCGGCCGCGGCTGGACCAGGCCGGCACCCACCGCGCCCTGGCGCAGGCGGAAGGCGATCCACAGGGCACCGAACGAGGAGGCGATGGCAATCGCCACCGACAGCGCGAACAGCCAGGGATCGTAGACGATGCCCGGTTCCATGCGCATCGCCGCCATGCCGGTGTAATGCATCGCATTGATGCCGATGCCCATCAGGATCGAGCTCGACGCGAGTTGGCTGCGCGCCAGTTCCGGCTCGCGCAGCTGCCACAGCGCCATGCCGCACACGACGATCGGCAACAGCAGCGACAGCAGCGTCAGCCACAGGTCGTAGCCGAGCGTGATGGGCAGGCTGAAGGCCAGCATGCCGATGAAGTGCATGGCCCAGATGCCGCTGCCCATCGCAATGGCGCCGCCCGCCGTCCAGGCCAGGCTGCCGTAACCACGCGACTGCTTGACGCGGCCGGCCACGCTGAGCGCAGTGAAAGAGGCGAACACCGCCACCAGCACCGACACCAGCACGAGCGACGGATCATAGCGTCCGATGAGCATCAAAAGGGCAATCTCCAGAAACGGGGCAGCGCCGGGCACGGTCGTGCCCGCGGTGTTCCACGCTGCCAGTATAGTGCCCCGCCGGCTTCCTCGAACTTAAATTGTTTCCGCAAAGCCACAAAAGATACTGTGCGCATGCCTTCGCTGGCAAAAATACGACGCTCGACAGTGCGAAGATTGCTGCAATTTCCAGCATGACCGGCAAGGCGATGACTGGTTGTCAAGCGCCGGCCCATTGCGGGCATCACGGAGGGCGACAGGGCACGGCGCTCGTCGCCCATTCTCATGCGGTAGTCAAACGCCGGTCACATTCGACAGGCACGATGTCGCTGTTCAAACGAACATGGCAGCCCTGCTGCCCTACCGGCGCCGGCGGTCGGGAAACATACCGGCACCAGATTTTCTGCTCTCCAGCGCATTGGCCACGCATTGCGCCAGCCTGCACATCCTTTGACCTGCATTAGCACCTATCTCGACAGCGCTGCCTAAGCTATAGGCAGTCGCCCATCTACCACCCATTCCCGCGTGGCATCTTGATCAGGCGCACGATTCTGAACCAGGAGGAACAAATGCAAATGAGAACTGCAAACGGTCCGGCGCGCGGTCCGCAGCGCTGGCGGCTCGCTTCCCTCGTCGCCACGGCCTGCGCCACGATGGGACTGGGCAGCGCCATCGCTGCCGCTCCCGCCTCGGCGCCGGCGACCTACCGTGTCGTCCCGCTAGCGCCCAACAGTTTCCCTGCTGGCATCAACAACAGGGGCCAGGTGGCGTTCACCGAGTTCGTCGGTGACAATCCGCGCGCGCGGTTCTATGACGGAGCAATCGTGCGCGACCTGGGTACCTTCGGAGGACCGGACTCCTTCGCCAGCGCACTCAACGAGCAGGGGCAGGTTGCCGGGACGGCATCGACGGCCACCGAAGGGCTGTATCACGCTTTCCGCTGGAGCAGGCACAGCGGCCTGGTCGACCTCAACAGGCCTGGAGCCGGGTATTCGAGCGCAAACGGCATCAACGAAAAGGGCCAGGTCGTCGGTGCGGCGCGTTTCTCCGGCGCGTCGCCGATTTTCCACGCTTTCCGCTGGAGCCCCCACACCGGGATGGTCGATCTCGGCTCGCTCGGCCCCACGGCGAGCTCGTCTGCCCTCGCGATCAACGATGCCGGGACTGCTACTGGCTTTTCCGACGAAGCCGCGGGGCCGCTCCTGACCCTGGCCGTCAAATGGCCGGCCGGCGGCGGCGTGATCCCCCTCAACAGCTTCCCCAGCATCGCCTCGATCGGGTACGACATCAATAGCGCCGGCCAGATCGTTGGCGGCGCCGCGTTCGACGCGCGGCTGAGCGACCAGGCCTTCTTCTGGACACGGGCAGGCGGCTTGCAGGGCCTGGGCACCGAGCCTTCCTACCTGTCCTGGGCGGATCAGATCAACGAAAAGGGACTCGTGATCGGGCAACTGTATTCTTCCCCGGTCGACAGGAACGGCTTTATCTGGAGCCGTGACAGCGGCTTGCTCTTGGTCGGGACGCCCGCCGTGGATTCGTCGGACGTGGCAGACGTCAACAACCGCGGCCAGGTGGTCGGCAGCCTGAACGGCCGCGGCTACCTGTGGACGCGCAGCGGCGGCTTCGTCGACCTCACCTCCCGCGTCGTGGGTGCGCCGCCCGAGCTGACGCTGTTTAGCGGCATGGCCATCAACGACAACGGGACCATCGTCGCCGCCACCAATGCCGGTACCCTGGTGCTGCTGGTACCGAACACCTGCCATGCACTGGCGCCGGTGGCAGGCCCCGTCAAATACACGGATTCGGCGCGCGCGAATGCCCTGCTCTCGTTCTCGGCCGGCTTCACGGACGTCGACCTGCGCGACACGCACAAGGCCGTCTGGTCCTGGGGCGACGGCAGCAAGACGGTCGGCACCGTCAGCGAACGGGGTGGCACCGGCAGCGTCAGCGGCCAGCACGCCTACCGCGCCGCCGGCATCTACACCGCGCGCCTGACCCTCACGGATAGCAGCGGCAAGAGCAGTAGCGTGGAACGCAAGGTCATCGTCAGCGGCACCGGCGCCGCCATCGCCGGCGAAGGTGCGTTCGCCGCGCCTGCCGCCACCACGCCCACGCCGGGCGTGCGCAAGCCGTCGATCGGCAACTTCGCCTTCCTGTCCGAGGGACCCGGCGCGCGCAAGGCCGCGGTCGAAGTGAACGTCGCCGGCATGGCGCTGCGCAGCAGCCAGGTCGAGTCGGTGACGAACGATGGCACGCGCGTCCAGTACGCAGGCCAGGGCAGCGTCAACGGCAAGGTAGGCTACCGCTTCACGCTCACGGCGACGGCCGGTGCAAAAACGGGCGGCAAGGACCGGATCCACGTGCGCATCGCGCATAGCGAGCCGGGGACACAGCGCGAGGTGGTCGACTACGACAATGGCGCAAGCGCGGGGGCGAAAGCCGGCACGGCGCAGGTGGCAACGGCCGGCGTCGAGGGCAGCGTGGTGCTGGGTGAGGGAAGGATCGCACTCGGCGCCGAGTAGAGGCCTCGGCAAGCGAGGAAAGGCAAGGAAGCGGAGTCGCACCGGAGCGCACTGCCCATCTGCGGGCAGTACGCTTCGTTCACATCAGTCGAACTTCGAAAAGTCCGGTTTGCGCTTCTGGAAGAAGGCGGTAAACGCTTCCTTCGCTTCCGGGCCGACCAGCATCGCGCTGAACTGCTTGTTTTCGACGCCGATGGTATCGGCGACGATGGCGGCGCGTGGGCGGCGCATCAGGGCCTTGGTGGCGCGGATCGAGGCGGCCGGCAGGGCGACGAGCTTGGCGGCTTGGGCGCGGGCGAAGGCGACCAGTTCGGCGGCCGGCAGCACGCGGGCGACGATACCCATTTCAAGCGCTTCCTGGGCGCCGAAGGCTTCGCCCAGCATCAGCTTTTCGGCCGCACGGGTGTAGCCGGCAGCTTGTGCCACCAGCAGCGAGGACGCGAATTCCGGGCACAGGCCGAGCTGGGTGAAAGGCATCGAGAATTTGGCGTTGTCGGCCGCATAGACCAGGTCGCAGTGCATCAGCATCGTGGTGCCGATGCCGACGGCCGCGCCGGCGACTGCCGCTACCACGGGCTTGGTGCAGCCTTCGAGGGCCTTCATGAACTGGAACACCGGGCGGTCTTCGGTCATGGCGCCTGCGCCCACATTATTCAGGAAGTCATCGAGGTCGTTACCGGCGGTGAAGATTTCCGGTTTGCCGGTGATCAGGACGGCGCGCACTTGCGGGTCCTGTTCCGCGTCCAGCAGGGCCTCGGCCATGGTGGTGTACATGGCGCCGGTGATGGCGTTCTTGCGCTCGAGGCGGTCGAATTCGATGCTCAGGATGCCGTCGGTTTTGGTGGTTTGGATGCTCATTTCTTGTGTCCCCAGTGGCGAATCATTGGTGGTTTTCGGAAGCACGAAAGACAGCGTGGGCACGGAGTGCCCACCCTACGGTTCGGTAGGGCGGGCATTCATGCCCACGCGGATTACAAGCCGCATCAACGCAACACGCTGACACGGCCACGGCCACGGCCGAAAATTAAACGCGCTCGATGATACCAGCCGCGCCCATGCCGGCGCCGACGCACATCGTCACCATGCCGTACTTCAGGCTGTTGCGGCGCAGTGCGTGCACGACGGTCGCGGCGCGGATCGCACCGGTGGCGCCCAGCGGGTGGCCGAGAGCGATCGCGCCGCCCATCGGGTTGACCTTGCTGGTGTCCAGGCCGAGGTCACGAATGACGGCCAGCGCCTGTGCTGCAAACGCTTCGTTCAGCTCGATCCAGTCCAGCTGGTCCTGGGTGATGCCGGCGGCGCGCAAGGCGGCAGGAATCGCCTCTTTCGGGCCGATGCCCATGATTTCCGGCGGCACGCCGCGCACGGCGAACGAGGAGAACTTGGCCAGCGGGGTCAGGTTGTGCTCGCGCAGGATCTTTTCGCTGACGACGATCAGGGCGCCGGCGCCGTCCGACATCTGCGACGAGGTCGCAGCGGTGACGGTACCCTTGGCGGCGAAGACCGGTTTCAGCTTGGCCATGCCTTCCGGGCTGGCGTCGGCGCGCGGGCCTTCGTCCATGTCGACGGTGCGGCGCTTGACCGATACTTCACCGGTGGCCAGGTTCGGCGTGCGGGTGATGATCTCGACCGGGGTGATCTCGTCCTTGAAGTAGCCTGCCTGCTGGGCAGCGATGGCGCGGCGGTGCGATTCCAGGCCAAAGGCATCCTGGTCTTCGCGCGACACTTTCCACTGCTGGGCGACCTTTTCCGCGGTCAGGCCCATGCCGTAGGCCAGGCCCACGTTCTCGTCCCTGAACGTGTCCATGTTGATCGACGGGTGGTGGCCCATCATCGGCACCATCGACATCGATTCGACGCCGCCGGCGATCATCACGTCGGCTTCGCCGACGCGGATGCGGTCCGCCGCCATGGCCAGGGCCGTGATGCCCGAAGCGCAGTAGCGGTTGACGGTCACACCGCCGACGGTATTCGGCAGGCCAGCCAGCACCACCGAGTTACGGGCGATGTTGAAGCCCTGCTCGGCTTCCGGGAACGAGCAGCCGACGATGGCGTCGACGATCAGTGCCGGATCCAGGTTCGGCACGGCGGCCATCGCACCACGGATCGCGGCAACCAGCAGGTCGTCCGGGCGGGTGGTCTTGAACATGCCGCGCGGCGCCTTACCGATCGGGGTGCGGGTCGCTGCGACGATGTATGCGTCTTGAAGTTGTTTGCTCATGTTAGTCGTCCTGTATGTTCAGCGTTAGTTCCGCACTGGCTTGCCGGTCTGCATCATGCCCATGATCCGCTCTTGCGTCTTCGGGTGGTTCAGCAGTTCGATGAAAGCCTTGCGTTCCATGTCCAGCAGCCACTGCTCGGACACGACGCTGCCCTGGTCGATGTCGCCGCCCGACACGATCTCGGCGATCATGTCGCCCAGCTTGTAATCGTGGGCCGAGATGAAGCCGCCGTCACGCATGTTGACCAGCTGGCCGCGGATCGTCGCCCAGCCGTAGCGGCCGGTGACGGTGACCGGGCGCTGCATCGGTGCGCGGTAGCCTGCGTCGAACATCGAGCGCGCGGTGACTTTCGCCACGTGCAGCAGTTCGTACGGGTTGAAGACGATGATGTCGTCTTCCTTCAGGTAGCCCATCGCCTTGGCTTCCAGTGCCGACTTCGACACCTGCGCGGTGGCCGCGTTGGTGAAACCGGTCTTCAGGAATTGCAGGATGTCGTTGCCCTTGGCTTCGGTGAAGGCGCGCACTGCCGCTTCCTTCAGGCCGCCGCCGGCCGGCACCAGGCCGACACCGACTTCGACGAGACCAATGTAGGACTCGATCGAAGCGACACGTTTTGAAGCGTGCAGGGCCATCTCGCAGCCACCGCCCAGCGCCAGGCCGGCAACAGCCGCAACGACCGGCACGTTCGAGTACTTCATCTGCATGAAGGTGTCCTGCAGCTTCTTGACGATCGGGTCCATCGCTTTCGCGCCGCCGGCCATGAAGGCAGGCATGGCCGATTGCAGGTCGGCGCCGGCCGAGAAGGCACCGCCTTCGGTCGCGTCGGTATTCCAGATCACCAGGCCCTTGAAGTTCGCCTCGGCTTCCGCCAGGCCGCGCTTCAGGCCTTCGATGACGCCGTCACCGATGACGTGCATCTTGGTTTTCAGCGAGATGATCAGCACATCGTCGCCGCTGTGCCACAGGCGCACCGAGTCGTCCTCGAACACGGTGGTGCCGGCGGTTTTTGCGTCCGTGACGCCGGCGCCCAGCACCGGTGCACGGAAGGCCTGGCGCTCGTAGACGGCCAGGTTCGAACGCGGCACGTAGCTGTTCGAGGCGGCGGAATAGGAACCTTCAGGGGTGTGCACGCCCTTCTCGGCGACTTGTCCTTCGAAGACCCAGGCTGGCAGCGGAGCATTGGTCAGCGCCTTGCCGGCTTCGATATCCTCTTTTACCCATTCGGCGATCTGCGTCCAGCCGGCGGCTTGCCAGGTCTCGAAGGGGCCCACGCTCCAGCCGAAGCCCCAGCGCATGGCGAAGTCGATGTCGCGTGCGTTGTCGGCGATGGTGTCCAGGTGGATCGCGATGTAGTGGAAGGCGTCGCGGAAGATCGCCCACAGGAACTGTGCCTGCGGGTTGGTCGATTCGCGCATGGCCTTGAACTTCTTGACCGGATCCTTTTCCTTCAGAATGCGGGCGACGATGTCGGCCGCTTTCGCGCCGCCGGCGACGTATTCGCCGGTAGCGAAGTCGAGGCGCTGGATCTCTTTACCGACCTTTTTGTAGAAGCCGCCGCCGGCCTTCTGGCCCAGCGCGCCCTTCTCGATCAGCTTGGCCAGCACGTCCGGCGTCTTGTAGACGGCGAAGAACGGGTCGTCCTGCAGGTTGTCCTGCATGGTCTTGATGACGTGGCCCATCGTGTCCAGGCCGACGACGTCGGCGGTACGGAAGGTACCCGACTTGGCACGGCCCAGCTTGGCGCCGGTCAGGTCGTCGACCACGTCCACCGACAAACCGAATTTCTCGGCTTCGTGGATGGTGGCCAGCATGCCGAAGATGCCGACGCGGTTGGCGATGAAGTTCGGCGTGTCTTTCGCACGCACGACGCCCTTGCCGAGCACCGAGGTCAGGAAGGTCTCGAGCTGGTCGAGGATTTCCGGATTGGTCGACGTGGTCGGGATCAGTTCGACCAGGTGCATGTAGCGCGGCGGGTTGAAGAAGTGCACGCCGCAGAAGCGCGCTTTCAGCTCGTCGCCGAAACCCTCGGCCAGCTTGTTGATCGACAGGCCCGAGGTGTTGGACGCGAAGATGGCGTTCGGCGCAATGTGCGGCGCGACCTTCTTGTACAGGTCGTGCTTCCAGTCCATGCGCTCGGCGATCGCTTCGATGATCAGGTCGCAGCCAAGCAGCACGTCGAGGTTGTCCTCGTAGTTGGCGACTTCGATCAGCGCTGCGTCTTCCTTGTTGCCCAGCGGGGCTGGCGACAGCTTCTTCAGGCCTTCGATGGCCTTCAGGACGATACCGTTCTTGTTACCTTCCTTGGCAGGCAGGTCGAACAGGACGACAGGCACCTTGGCGTTGATGCAGTGCGCAGCGATCTGCGCGCCCATCACGCCCGCGCCCAGGACGGCGACTTTCTTGACGGTGAAATTGGTCATGGTTTTTATCCCTAGAAGTTCTTAGAACAGGTCGGCGTCGAGCGCCAGCAGGTTGCTCGCGCCCGAACGTGCCTGGCGGATCAGCATGGCGGTTTCCGGGTACAGGCGGGCGAAGTAGAAGCGCGCCGTGTGCAGCTTGGCTTCGTAGAACTTGTCGCCCGAGTCTTTCTTGGCCAGCGCGATCTTCGCCATCTGGGCGAAGAAGTAGGAAAACACCAGGTGACCGACCACGCGCAGGTAAGGCACGGCGGCGGCGCCGACTTCATCCTGGTTCTGGAAGGCCTTCATGCCGATTTCCATGGTCAGCTTGGTGACTTTTTCGCCCAGTTCGCCAAGCGGCGTCACGAATTCGGACATGTTTTCGTCCAGGCCGTTCTCTTCGACGAAGTTCTTGATCTTCTCGCCGAAGGCGCGCAGTTTGGTGCCGTTGTCCATCAGGATCTTGCGGCCCAGCAGGTCGAGCGACTGCACGGTGTTGGTGCCTTCGTAGATCATGTTGATGCGCGCGTCACGCACGTACTGCTCCATGCCCCACTCGCTGATGTAGCCGTGGCCGCCGTAGACCTGCATCGCTTCCGAGGTAGCGATCCAGCCGTTGTCGGTAATGAAAGCCTTGACGATCGGGGTCAGCAGCGCGACTTCGCCGGCGGCGGCCTTGCGCACTTCTTCGTCCGGGTGGTTCAGTTCGCGGTCGATCTGCAGCGCGATGTACGAGGTCAGCGCGCGGGCGCCTTCGGCATAGGCCTTGGCGGTGAGCAGCATGCGGCGCACGTCCGGGTGCACGATGATCGGGTCGGCCGGCTTGTCCGGTGCTTTCGGGCCCGACAGCGAACGCATCTGGATGCGGTCTTTCGCGTAGACCAGGGCGTTCTGGTAAGCCACTTCGGTCAGGCCGAGCGACTGCATGCCCACGCCCAGGCGGGCGGCGTTCATGAACACGAACATCGCGTTCAGGCCTTTATGCGGCTGGCCGATCAGGGTGCCGACGGCGCCGTCCAGGTTCATCTGGCAGGTCGAGTTGCCGTGGATGCCCATCTTTTCTTCGATGGCGCCGCAGAAGATCGGGTTGCGTTCGCCGATCGAACCGTCCGCGTTCGGCAGGAATTTAGGGACCAGGAACAGCGAGATGCCCTTCGAGCCTTCCGGTGCGTCTGGCAGGCGTGCCAGCACCAGGTGGACGATGTTTTCCGACACATCGTGTTCGCCGGCCGAGATGAAGATCTTCGAACCGGTGATTTTATAGGTGCCGTCGGCTTGCGGCTCGGCCTTCGAGCGCAGCAGGCCCAGGTCGGTACCGCAGTGCGCTTCGGTCAGGCACATGGTGCCGGTCCACTCGCCCGAGACCAGCTTCGGCAGGTAGAACTTCTTCTGCTCTTCGGTGCCGTGTTCCTTCAGGCACTCGTAGGCGCCGTGCGACAGGCCCGGGTACATGGTCCAGGCCTGGTTGGCCGAGTTCAACATCTCGTAGAACGAATTGTTCAGCGAGACAGGCAGGCCCTGGCCGCCGTATTCCGGATCGCAAGCCAATGCCGCCCAGCCGCCTTCGACATACTGCTTATAGGCTTCCTTGAAGCCTTTTGGCGTGGTGACGGTCTTGGTGGCCGCGTCAAAATGGCAGCCTTCGCGATCGCCCGAGTGGTTCAGCGGGAACAGCACTTCCTGCGTGAACTTCGCACCTTCTTCCAGGACCTGGTTGATGATGTCGGCATCGATTTCCTGGTATGCCGGCAAGTTCTTGAATTCTTCGGTGACGTTGAGGAACTCGTGCAGAACGAACTGCATATCCCGGATTGGCGCGACGTACTGACCCATGGTTTTCTCCTGACGAAGGTAAGATGATTTGACTGACTGAAGCGGGCATCAGCCCGCTTGTTGGCCTTGAGTGGGATTACGGTAATTCTCGATCAGCCGCACGAAGCCGCGGTTGGCGCGCTCGACGGCGCCAGGGATCCGCAGGAAACGTGCGTCGTGGTGCAGGGCAAGGATCATCCCGTACATTTCGAACACCAGCTGCTGGGGATCGGTGCCGGGCTGCAAGGCGCCGCAATCGATGGTCTGCTGGACACAGCGCAGCAGCGCGCCTTGCCAGGCACGCACCATCGACACCAGCGCTTCGCGGATGGGGCCTGGCCGGTCATCGTACTCCACCGCGCCGCTGATATAGATACAGCCGGACGCGATTTCGACCGATACCCGCTTGACCCAGCGTGCGAACATCGATTCCAGGCGCGGCAAACCGCGTGGCTCTTTCACGCTGGGGAAAAACACTTCCTGCTCGAAACGGTGGTGGTAGAGCTTGAGCACTTCCATCTGCAGGTCTTCGCGCGAACCGAAGTGCGCGAACACGCCGGACTTGCTCATGTTCATGCGATCTGCCAGCAGGCCGATGGTCAGGCCTTCCAGGCCATTCCGACTGGCGAGTTCCAGCGCGACGTCGAGAATCGCCGCCCGCGTCTGCTCGCCCTTGCGCATGAATTTGGCTGAAGTGTTGATGACTGTCCCCTGCGTGAATCGAAAAATCCGAACGCTCGTACTATTATCTATCGGCCGTGGAATGTCAAACGGGAACTTAGAGGTGGGGTTCTAGTAGCCTGGGCACCCTGTGCCCAGGCTACGTGTAGGGTGGGCACTCCGTGCCCACGCGGAAATCTGAGCAGTGTTGGCCTCGCTTAACGCAGGTGATGTGCAAGCAAAATGCAGGGAGCTGTCAATGACACCACGTTCCGCGTGGGCACAGCGTGCCCACCCTACGATGCCATCCTACCCACCCGCCCGCGAAATCGCCCGCCGGTCGCGCTTGGTCGGCCGCCCCTTGATGTCCAGGCTCGGTTCCGGGAACAGCCGGCGCGCCGTCTTGTCGTTCTCGCGCTTGGCGATGCTCTCTTCGGTTTCAAAGTAGAGCTCGCGGGCCACCGGTGCCGGGCCGCGCTTGTCCGAAACGGCGGCAACGATCACTTCCCAGCGATCGGAACCGTTATCGATCACCAGCTTGTCGTTGACCTTGACGTTGCGGGCTGGCTTCACCGGTTCGCCACCGATGCGCACCCTGCCCCGCTCGACGGCGTCGGCCGCCATCGAACGCGTCTTGAAAAAGCGCGCCGCCCACAGCCACTTGTCGATGCGTACGTTATTGTCTTCCATGCCTTACCCTTGTATCAACGCGCAGCAGGTTTATCGAACCCATCACGCGTAGCCGATGGCGAATATGCGCATCGTCAGTTTATAGAGAAGGTACGCCATTTCATATGCAGCACGGCGCACCCATCCCATGCCCTCGAACTGCTGGGGAAGCACGGGCACGCCGTCGGCGATACCTTTCTGTATATGGGTACGTACGGCGCGGGCAAAAGAGGCGTTGCGCACGACGATATTGGCTTCCTGGTTCAGGAACAGCGACAGGCCGTCGCAGTTGCTCGATCCGACCGTCGCCCAGTCATCGTCGACCACGGCGATTTTCGCGTGCAGCTGGGTCTTGCGGTATTCCACGACCTCGATGCCGGCCGCCAGCAGTTTCGGATAGAAGGACCGTGCCACGGCGTCCTGCAGGTGGAATTCGCCGACGCCGATGAGCAGGGTCACCTCGACACCGCGGCTGGCCGCCTGGGCCAGGGCGTCGCGGAATTTGCGGCCTGGCGCAAAATAGGGATTGGCCAGCAGCACGCTTTTACGGGCCTGGCCGATGGCCTGCAGGTAGGCGCGCTGGATGGTGCGGCGGTTGCGCAGGTTGTCGCGCACGACGAAACCGGCGCGCATCGGCCCGCGCCCTCGGTCGGCGGCTGGCGCCGCGTCTCCCGGAACAGCTCCATGCGGTGACGCAGGTCGAGGTGGCCGGCGCGCATCCACTGGGCCTGGGCCTCGAAATGGATCTGCGCCACCGGGGGGCCCGGTCACGCGTACCGCGAAATCCCAGCGCGGCGCGGGCAGCGCCTTGTCGGGATCGTAATCGCAGAGCATGTCGTCGTTGATATTGATGCCGCCGACAAAGGCGACCGTGCCGTCGACAACGGTGATCTTGCGGTGGGTGCGCGCGATGCCGCGCCTGAACCAGCGGTTGAAAATGCGGTAATGGACGCCGGCGGCGGCGAACACCTCGCCCAGGCGCCGGCAGGCGCGGCCGCCGGTGCCGAACCAGTCGACCAGCACGCGCACCTTGACGCCGCGCGCGGCGGCCCGCACCAGCGCGGCCTCGATGCCGCGCGCGACCGTGTCCTCGGCGAAAATATAGGTTTCGAACAGGATTTCGTGACGGACCGCGTCGATCGCCTCGATCATTGCCGGGAACAGCTGGCGGCCGGTTTCGAGGAGGATGACGTCGTTGTTCGCTACGTAGGTAACGCTACGCATGCTTCAGTTAGCTGCAGTTCGGCCACGATCGGCGCATGGTCGGACAGCCTGGCCCACATCGGCCCGGCCATGACCGGGCATTGTCGACCTTGAAGCCGCGCACATAGATGCGGTCGAGCCGGAACCAGGGCAGCGCGGCCGGGAAGGTGCGCGCCGGCGCCAGGCGCGGCTGGCGGCCTGCCCAGCTGCGCACCATGTCACCCAGGGCCGATTTCGGCCCGAGTTCGTCGAATACCTCGACAACGCCCAGCGCATTGCGCAGGCGCGCGCTGAGGGTATTGCGCCAGTCGTTGAAGTCGCCCGCGATGATCACCGGCTCGCCGTGCGAGGATCGCTGGACGGCCTCGATCAGCTGTTCGGCCTGGCGCCCGCGTCCGCCTTCGAACAGGCCCAGGTGGACGACATAGCAGTGCACCTTGCCCGCCGGGGTTTCCAGTACGCAGTGCAGGATGCCGCGCTGTTCGTAGGCGTGGTCGGAGACGTCGTGGTTATGGCTGTTTTCGATCGGAAAACTGCTCAGCAGCGCATTGCCGTGGTGGCCGTGGTCGTAGACGGCGTTCATGCCATAGGCCGCGTGGTGGGAGTCGCCGGCGAAATATTCGTATTGGGCGGCTTCGGGCCACACCCGGTGCGGGCGCTTGTGGTTGCCGTAGCGCTCCTGGTGGCGGTCATGCCGCCCCTGCACTTCCTGCAGAAAGACGATATCGGCGTGGAATTCGGAAATCGCTTTTTTCAGCGCCAGCACCCGCGGGGTACTGCGCAGCGACGAGACGCCCTTGTGAATATTGTAGGTTGCGACACGAATCTTCATGGGAACATTCTAACCCCATCAGTCCGTGTTCATTTTAATAAGGTCCGCAATCGTGCGGCACGGGGTGCGGCCTCTTGGGGCCGCTACCCCGCGAGGAGGAAATCGTTCAGCTCACTCTCCCGCGCATTCGAACGCGGGGGCTGCTTCCCATTCCTGGCGCAGCGCGGCATTGCGGGGCGACGCCAGGTTCTCTGCCTCGGACAGCGGAACGGAAACCAGACGCGGGCCGCTCAAGCGCAGGCCGCATTGCAGGTCGATGTAAAAGCACTCATCGTCCACGCTCACTGCTTTCACTTTTTCCTCGTGCTTCTGTTCGGATGGTTCCATGCGTATCTCCAGAATCTAGTTGGACTGTGTTGCAGTTCAAAAACTCGCTCGACGCGAACCGATGACGATATGCGACCCGTTTCTGAATGTCAAACGCAGAATCTATTGTGCGCTAGGCCACATAGCGAATTTCCTATAGGTAACTTACGTTGCATAATTGATTTAATTAGGCAAATATTAAATTTTCCTAGAAGAAAATATTCTACTCAGGCTGCATATTTGTATCTAAATGTAGGGGATTTCACCCGGATTTTTCGCTGTTCTGGCCAACTTTCACTGTGTCAAGAAAGACAAGACGGCGACGCAAGCGTGGAAACTTTTGCCATGGGCCATCAATTTGTCCGACAAAATCTTGTTAAGTTGTAGGATTAATACTTTCTGACTGTTGTATTCATGCATGAACTAGCGAAAACGCTTGACTTTTTTAAAGCCACAGAATTGCGGCACTTTTATTGCTCTTGAGATGTAAATACAGCGATACGGCGCCAGCCCGCCGCCTGCGCTGGCTGCGCGAACACTCGGCCGTAAAGCAACCCGCCCGGCCTTCAAGACCCCGTACCGAGCACGCAGTCCAGCAATGCGCGCTCGAGGGCGGCAAACGCACTGCTGCCGCGCTCCCGGGGATGGGGGAGCGTGACGGCCAGGTCATGCGCGATGCGCCCGTCCTCGACAACCAGGACACGGTCGGCCAGCGCCAGTGCTTCCTGGACGTCGTGCGTGACGAGGACGGCGCTGAAACCCTGCTGCCGCCAGAGCGAGGCGATCAATTCCTGCATCTCGATGCGGGTGAGAGCGTCGAGCGCGCCCAGCGGCTCGTCGAGCAGCAGCAGTTGCGGCGCATGCACCAGCGCGCGCCAGGGCGACGCGCTGGCGTTGCCCGCCCGACAGCACCGCGGGCCACTCGCCGGCACGTTCGGCCAGGCCGACGGTCGCCAGCGCCCCCTGGCCTTCCGGATGCCCTCGGCGCCCTTCAACCCGAGCGCGACATTGTCCAGCACAGTCTTCCGGGCAGCAGCCGCGCTTCCACGGAACATCAGGCGCAGGCCCTGGCCGTCGCTGCCGGCATCGACGACGAGCTCGCCGCCGTCGGCACGCTCGAGGCCGGCGATCAGGCGCAGCAGCGTGCTCTTGCCAGAGCCGCTGCGCCCGACCACGGCAACGAATTCGCCAGGCGCGATGCGCAGGTCGATCCCTTCCAGTACGCTGCGCCCGCCATAACGTTTCGACAAGCCGCGCAGCGATACCGCCGCGCCGCGCGCGCCCTGCCTTGCTGCCAGGCTGACCCGGGCCGCTTCTTCCGTTGTGATATGCATCGTGGGTCCTATCAAAGGTAAGCGGGATTCCAGCGCAGAAAGTGCCGCTCGAGGAGACGTGCCGCCAGGTCGGCCAGCTTGCCCAGCAGGGCGTACAGCAGGATGCCGACCAGCACCACGTCGGTTTGCAGGAATTCGCGCGCGTTCATGGTCATGTAGCCGATCCCCGATTGCGCCGAAATCGTTTCCGCCACAATCAGCAGTACCCAGACGAGGCCCAGCGAAAAGCGCATCCCGACCAGGATCGAAGGCAGCGCCGCCGGCAGGATTACGTCGCGGTGCAGCGCCCAGCCGGATAGCCCGTAGCTGCGCGCCATCTCGATCAGGCCCTGGTCCGCCGAGCGGATGCCGTGGAAGGTGTTCAGGTAGACCGGGAAGAAGACGCCGACGGCGAGCAGGAACAGCTTGGCCGTCTCGTCGATGCCAAACCAGAGGATGACCAGCGGGATCAGCGCCAGCGCCGGGATGTTGCGGATCATTTGCAGGGTGGTGTCGAGCAGCGTTTCCGCCCGCCGCGAACTGCCGGTGAGCAAGCCCAGCAGCAGCCCCAGTCCGCCGCCCAGGCCAAAGCCGACGGTGGCGCGCCACAGGCTGGTGCGCAGGTGGGTCCACAATTCTCCCGACTCGGCCAGCGACCAGAAGGCCGTCAGCACCTGCCAGGGCGCGGGCAGGATGCGGCTCGACAGCCAGCCGAGCTGGGCTGCCAGCTGCCAGCCCAGCACGAGCGCGACCGGCAATGCCCAGCCGGCCAGCGCCGCGGCCAGGCCGCGTCCACGCTCCCGTGCCGGCGCCTGCCGCGTGCCGGCCGCGGCTGCCCCAGTCAGCTCGGCCGCCGCCATCAGGCCGCCTTCTTCGGCACGATGTCGCTGGCCATCATCTCGCCGAAGGGACCGGTCAGCGACTGCTCGCCCTGCTGTTTCCCTTTGCCGAGCAACGGAAACACCAGTTCGGCGAAGCGGTAGGACTCTTCCGGTGCGGATAGCCCGACAGGATGAAGGTCTCGATGCCGAGGTCGGCGTACTCGCGCATGCGCGCCGCCACCGTTTCCGGGTCGCCCACCAGGGCGGTGCCGGCGCCGCCGCGCACCAGGCCGACGCCCGCCCACAGGTTCGGCGACACCTCGAGCTTGTCGCGGCGCCCGCCATGCAGCGCGGCCATGCGTTGCTGGCCGACCGAATCCATCTTCGCAAACGCGGCCTGCGCCTTGGCGATGACCTCGTCGTCGAGGTGACTGATGAGCTCATCGGCTGCCTGCCAGGCCGCTTCATTGGTCTCGCGCACGATCACGTGCAGGCGGATGCCGAAGCGCACGGTGCGGCCGCGCCTGGCGGCGCGGGCACGGATATCGGCCAGCTTCTCGGCCACCGCCGCCGGCGGCTCGCCCCAAGTCAGGTACACGTCCATCTGATCGGCCGCCAGCTCGTGCGCCGGTTCCGAGGAGCCGCCGAAATACAGCGGCGGATGGGGTTTCTGCACTGGAGGGTACAGGGTGCGGGCGCCCTTCACCTGCAGGTGCTTGCCCTCGAAATCGAAGCCGGCCGCGCCACCTTCCCCGGCCATGCTGGCGCGCCAGATGCGGATGAACTCATCCGAAATTTCATAGCGCTTGGCGTGGTCGGCCACCAAGCCATCGGCTTCCAGTTCGCCCGGGTCGCCGCCGGTGACGACGTTGATCAGGAGGCGCCCGTTCGACAGGCGGTCAAAAGTGGACGCCATGCGCACCGACAGGCCCGGCGTCGACAGGCCCGGCCGGATCGCCACCAGGAATTTCAGCCTCTGGGTGGCGCCGATCAGCGAGGAGGCGACGATCCAGGGATCTTCGCAAGAGCGGCCGGTGGGCAGCAGCACGCCGTCGTAGCCGAGCGTGTCGGCCGCGACCGCGATCTGGCGCAGATAGTCGGCGTCGACCGACCGGGCACCTTTTGCCGTGCCGAGATAGCGGCTGTCGCCGTGGGTAGGGAGGAACCAGAAAACGTCAGGGGTGGACATGGACTTTCCTTCAGAGCGGGGTCGCCAGCTGGGCGTCTTTTACCGCGATGGGTTTCGGAATCAGTTTCAGGCCGTGGAAGGCGTCGGCGATGCGTTGCTGCTCGCGGATCACTTCAGGCGACATCGGCTTGACGCCATAGGCATAGCGCTTCGCGGCAAGTTCGACGACATTCGGCGCGAGGCCCGTCTGGGCCGTCAGGATTGCGCTCACCTCGGCCGGATTGGCGCGGCCCCACTCGTCGACCTTGGCGATTTCCTCGAGCAGGATGCGGTTCACGTCCGGGTGCGCCTCGGCGAAGCTGCGCGAGGCCAGGTAGAACTGGTGGTTCGACACCAGCCCGCGGCCGTCAGCCAGTACGCGTGCGCCCAGCTGCTGCTCGGCGGCGGCCAGGAACGGATCCCAGATCACCCACGCATCGACGCTGCCGCGCTCGAAAGCGGCGCGCGCGTCGGCGGGCGGCAGGTAGATCGGCTGGATCTCGTTGTAGGCGATGCCGGCTTTTCCAGGGCGCGCACCAGCAGGAAGTGCACGTTCGAGCCCTTGTTCAGGACGATTTTCTTGCCGCGCAGGTCGGCCAGCGTGCGCAGTGTGGAACCCTTCGGCACGACGATCGCCTCGCTGCCCGGGAGGCCGGTTCGTGACCGACATAGACCAGGCGCGCGCCGGCAGCCTGGGCGAAGATCGGCGGCGCCTCCCTACCGTGCCGAAGTCGATGCTGCCGACGTTGAGCCCTTCGAGCAGGACCGGGCCGGCCGGGAATTCAGTCCACTTGACGGCGATCTTGCGCGCCGCCAGGCGCTTTTCCAGCGTACCGCGGCCCTTGAGCAGGGTCAGGGTGCCGTATTTCTGGTAGCCGATGCGGACTTCCGACAGCGGGGCGGACTGGGCAAGGACATGGCCGTGCAGGCCGGCGGCGATGCCCGCGGCAAGCAGACCAAGGGCGTGGCGGCGCGCGGGCCGCGAAGGATGGTCGGGAGGCATGTGGTGTTCTCTCTTCTATATAGATGGGAATTCAGGCGTGGGCGTGGACGCGGTCGATGGCGGCACTTGGCGCCGGTGCGCCGCCCTGGAGTTCGGAGGCGAGCTGCTCGACGCCCGCGGTGACGCGCACGGCGATCGGGGCGGCCAGCACCAGGCTGCCGTCGCCGCCGCGCCCCAGCTGGTCCGCCGTCGCATAAATGCTCGGCAGGATGAAGCGCGCCGCCAGCGAGGCCAGCACCGGGCGCAGCGCATAGTCGAGCGCCAGCATGTGCGACTGGCTGCCGCCGGTGGCCAGCGGCAGCACCAGCTTGCCGGCCAGTCCGTCCTGCGGCAACAGGTCGAGGAAAGCTTTCAACAGGCCCGTGTAGGACGCTTTATAGACGGGAGTGGCCACGATCACCGCTTCCGCCTGGCGCACCAGCGACAGGGGCGCGCGATCTCGGCGTCGGCAAGGTCGGCGGCCAGCAACGCCTGCGCCGGCAGTTCGCGTACTTCGATGGCCGCGATGCGATGGCCGTGCAGGGCCAGGCGGTCGCCGATGTAGTGCAGCAGGCGCGAGGAAGAAGAATGCGGCGAGGGGCTTCCGCCCAGCAGGATGACGCTCATGATGTTGTCCGATCAATATGGATGAGGACAGCGTAGAGCCCTGCGTGTTGAAAGAAAACTAATCGTTTCGCACATCGATATGCGCTCGGCGTTTTAAGGTTTTGCGCATATCGAAGACCGGATTTCTTCGTTCACGAACGCCGTTGGGCGGTGCAATACTGGCCGCCACTTTCTCGACAATGCTTCCCCATGCCTTCTCTTTCCTCGGCCGTGCAGGCCACCGCGGACGCTACGCCGGCCGCCACCGCCCCGCAAGACCCGTTGGCGCTGGCGGCCGAACTGGCGGCGCAGTTCGCCCTCACCGCCGCCGAGCGCGACCGCGCCGGCGGCCATGCCGCGCACGAACGCGACCTGATCCGCGCCAGCGGCCTGCTGACCTTGTCGATCCCGAGCGCCTTCGGCGGCCAGGGCGCGTCCTGGCAGACCGTGCTGGCCGCCGTGCGCACGCTGGCGGCCAGCGACAGCGCCCTGGCCCACGTGTTCGGCTTTCACCACCTGCAGCTGGCGGGCATCCTCTTGTACGGCACCGCGGTCCAGCAGCGCAACCTGCTGGGCGCGACCGTGCAGCAGGGCCTGTTCTGGGGTAATGCCTTGAACCCGCTCGACAAGCGCACCGCGGCCCGTGCCATCCCCGGCGGCTTCGTGCTCGACGGCGTCAAGAGCTTTTCGTCCGGCTCGGTGGGTTCCGACTGGCTGACGGTGTCGGCCTGGGTCGAGGAGGCAGGCGCCGCCCTGATCGGGGTGCTGCCGACCGACCAGGTGGGCGTGCGCGTCGAGGCGGATTGGGATGCCTTCGGCCAGCGCCAGACCGACAGCGGCAACGTCCACTTCGACGGCGTCTACCTGCCGTCGGCGCTGGTCCTGCAGGCGCCCGGGCAGACACCAACACCCCAGTCGACACTGCGCTCGCAGGTGGCCCAGCTGATCATGACCAACCTGTATCTCGGCATCGCCGAAGGGGCGTTCGGCGCCGCGCGCACCTGGACTTTGGACCACGCGCGGCCCTGGTTTGCATCAAGCGTCGGCCAGTCCAGCGACGACCCGTTCGTGCAGCACCGCTATGGCGAGTTCTGGCTCAAGCTGCGCCCGGCGCTCCTGCTGGCCGACGAGGCCGCGCGCCTGCTCGACGCGACCTTCGACCAGGGTGCCGCCCTGAGCGCGCAGGAACGGGGCGAGGTGGCAGTTTCCGTCGCCGCAGCCAAGGTGCTGGCGCACCGCGCCGCGCTCGACATCGGCAGCGAGATGTTCGAGCTGACCGGTGCGCGCTCGACCTCGAACCGCTTCGGCTTCGACCGCTACTGGCGCAACGCCCGCGTGCACACGCTGCACGACCCGGTCGACTACAAATTGCGCGACCTCGGACGCTATGCGCTCGAGGGCCGCCTGCCCGAACCCACGCCCTACTCCTGACCCATGGACAGCTATCCGAAACCCGCGGCGGCGAGCGCGATCCGCCTCGACGGCGTCGCCAAATCCTTCGCCCTGCCCGATGGCGGCTGTTTCGATGCCGTGCGCGATGCGAGCCTGGACATCGCCAGCGGCGAGATCTTCGGCCTGGTCGGGCGCAGCGGCGCGGGCAAGTCGACCCTGCTGCGCATGATGAATTTGCTCGAGCGGCCCGACCGCGGCACGGTCAGCGTCGACGGCGAGGAACTCACGCGCTTGGGCAAGCGCGAGCTGCGGGCGGCGCGCCGGCGCATCGGCATGATCTTCCAGCAGTTCAACCTGCTGCAGAACGCCAGCGTCTTCGAAAACGTCGCCTTCCCGCTGCGCATCCACGATGCGATGAACGCCCCGCGCCTGCAAGCGCGCGTGGAAGAATGCCGGAACTGGTCGGGCTGGCCGACAAGTCGACCGCCTATCCGGCGCAGCTCTCCGGCGGGCAGAAGCAGCGCGTGGCGATCGCCCGCGCGCTGGCCAGCCATCCGGCCGTGCTGCTGTGCGACGAGCCGACTTCCGCGCTCGACCCCGAAACCACGCGCGCCCTGCTCGAGACCCTGCGCACCATCAACGCCCAGCTGGGCGTGACGGTCGTCATCGTCAGTCACGAGCTGCCGGTGCTGGGCACGCTGTGCGGGCGCGTCGCCGTCATCGAACACGGCCTCGTTGCCGAGGAGTTCGCGCTGGCCGACCACAGCGTCGCGCGCCGCACCGCACTGGGACGCGAACTGGCCTATTACGGTACCGAGGCCTTCGCCGCGGCCGCCTGGGGAGCGGCCCATGCCTGAACAACTCATCGCCATCCTGCCCGAACTCTGGACCGCTTTCCTGCAAACCGCGCTGATGCTCGGCATCGGCCTGGGCGCGCCCTGCTGGTCGGCGGCCCGCTGGGGTGCTGCTGTTCCCGGTATCGCAGGGCCAGGCGTTGGCGCATCGCCCCGCCGCGCTGGTGCTGGGCTGGATCGTCAACACGGTGCGCTCCTTCCCCTTCATCATCCTGATGGTCGCGCTGGTGCCGGTCACGCGCACCCTGGCCGGCACTTCCATTGGCCCGCTGGCGGCCGCCGTGCCGCTGTCGCTGGCGGCGATCTTCTATTTCGCGCGCCTCGTCGAACAGAATCTGCGCGACGTGCCGCGCGGCGTGATCGAAGCGGCGCAGGCGATGGGCGCCTCCGAATTCCAGATCGTCATCCGCGTGCTGCTGCCGGAAGCGCGCGCCGCCTGGTGCTGTCGCTGACGGTACTGGCGATCAGCTTCCTGTCGTATTCGGCCGTGGCCGGCGTGGTGGGCGGCGGCGGCATCGGCGACCTCGCCATCCGCTACGGCTACTACCGCTTCGAGACCGAGGTCATGGTGCTGACCGTCGCCCTGCTGGTGCTGCTGGTGCAGCTGATCCAGTTCGCCGGCAACCGCGCGGCGCGCCGCCTCGACAAACGCTGATCCAACCCACAAGGACCCCTCATGTTTTCTGCCCGCCGTTCCCTGCTCGCTACCATGCTCGGCCTGTCGCTGCTCGCCGGCGCCCAGGCCAGGGACCCGAAGGAACTCGTCATCGGCACCAGTGCCGGGCCGTACGCCGACCAGGTCCGCCTCGGCATCAAGCCGATCCTGGAAAAACAGGGCTACAAGGTCAAGCTGGTGGAATTCAACGACTACATCCAGCCGAACTTCGCGCTGGCCGAAGGCTCGCTCGATGCCAACGTGTTCCAGCACATCGTCTACCTGACCCGCTTCGCCGAGCAGCACAAGCTGGCGCTGTCGGAACTGGTCAAGATCCCGACCGCGCCGATCGCCATCTACAGCCGCAAGCACCGCTCGCTCGACGAGGCCAGGGCGGGCAGCACGGTCGCGCTGCCGAACGACCCGACCAACCAGGCGCGCGCACTGGTGATGCTGGACCAACTCGGCTGGATCCGCCTGCGTCCCGGCATCGACCCGATCCGGGCGTCCGAGAAGGACATCGCCGCCAACCTGCGCGGCGTGAAACTGCTGCCGCTGGAAGCGGCGCAGCTGCCGCGCTCCCTGCAGGACGCAGACTACGCTTTCGTGAACGGCAACTTCGCCCTGGCCTCGGGCCTGAAACTGCGCGACGCGCTGCGCACCGAGAAGATTTCGCCCAGCTATGCCAACCTGGTGGCGGTGCGCACCGCCGACAAGGACAAGCCCTTCGCGCGCGACATCGCCGCGGCCTACCGCTCGCGTGAGTTCCTGGAGGTGACGAACCGCCTGTTCGCGGACTACGCCAAGACCGACTACCAGCTGGCGATGGAGAAAAACGCAAAATGACAGCGGTGCACACTCTTTCGAAACCGGTCCGCTTCAACGCCTTCCAGATGAACACGCCCAGCCACCAGTCGCCAGGGCTGTGGCGCCATCCCCGCGCTGATGGCTTCAAGCGCGGCGCCGACTACCGCGATGCCGGCTACTGGGCCGAGCTGGCGCGCCTGCTGGAAGCGGGCGGCTTCGACGCCATCTTCCTCGCCGACGTGCTGGGCGCCTACGATGTCCATGGCGGCAGCCTGGACGCGGCGCTGAAACACGGCGTGCAGATCCCGCTGAACGATCCGCTGCTGCTGGCACCCGTCATCGCGGGTGCGACCACGCGCCTCGGCATCGGCGTCACTGCCGCCGTCACCTACGAACATCCGTACACTTTCGCCCGCCGCATGTCGACGCTCGACCATCTGACCGGGGGGCGGATCGGCTGGAACATCGTCACCGGCTACCTCGACAGCGCCGCGCGCAACCTGGGCCAGGCGCAGCAGCTTGGCCACGACGCCCGCTACGACCTGGCCGACGAATACCTGGAAGTCGTCTATAAACTGTGGGAAAAGAGCTGGGACGAGGACGCCGTGGTGCGCGATCGTGCGCGCGGCGTCTACACCGACCCAAGCCGGGTGCACCCGATCAATCACGCAGGGGTGCATTACACCGTCCCCGGCATCCACCTGTGCGAGCCGTCGCCCCAGCGTACGCCCTTCCTGTATCAGGCCGGGGCCCCCCGCGCGGGCTGGCGTTTGCCGCGCGCCACGCCGAAGCCACCTTTGTCAGCGCGCCCACCCGCGCCATCGTCAAGCGCTATGTCGACAGCGCGCGCGCGGTCGTCGCCGCCGCCGGGCGCGATCCGCAGGCGCTGCTGGTGTATGCGCAGGCGCTGGTGGTCACGGGCGCCACCGAAGAGGAAGCACGCGCACGCCTGCGCGAATACGAAGAGCACATCGACATCGACGCGTCCCTCACCCTGCTCTCGGGCTGGACCGGTGTCGATTTTTCCCGCTACGACCTCGACGCCACGATCGACTACATCGACACCGAGGCCGGCCGCTCGGCGCTGGCATCGCTTTCCGTCGCCGATCCGTCGCGACGCTGGACCGTGCGCGAGGCGGCGCGCTTCATCGGCCTGGGTGGACGCGGCCCCGTGATCGTGGGCGACCCGCGCCAGGTAGCGGACGAATTGCTGACATGGTTCGACGAGACCGGCATCGACGGCTTCAACCTGGCCTATGCGCTGGCGAAAGAAGACATGCGCAACGTCGTCGAACTGGTGGTGCCGGAACTGCGGCGGCGCGGCCGCTACAGGGTAGACGAAGCCGGTGCGGACAGCGCCACCACCTTGCGCGAACGCCTGCTCGGCACCGGCCCGCGCCTGCAGGAAAACCACCCGGGCCGCCAGGTCCGGATCGACATTGCGCTGCGTCCCGCAGCCTGACCGAAAGCGAACACCATGAAAAGAAGAAGCCTGCTCCAGCTAGCCGCCAGCGGCGCCGCCCTGTCCATCCTGCCGCTGTCGGCCCGTTCGGCATCGGCCCGGCTGGAAGAACTGCGCCTCGATTACGCCTATTATTCGCCCACCAGCCTGGTGCTGCGCCATTTCGGCTGGCTGGAAGAAGCCTTCAAGGCCGACGGCACCCGCATCAAATGGGTGCTCAGCGCCGGCAGCAACCGCGCGCTCGAATACCTGAATGCGAACAGCATCGACTTCGGCTCGAGCGCCGGCCTCGCCGCCCTCCTGGCCCGCGCCAACGGCAACCCGATCCGCACGCCCTATATCTATTCGCGCCCGGAGTGGACCGCGCTGGTGGTGCCGAAGCATTCGCCGATCCGCACGCTCGCCGACCTGAAAGGCAAAAAGATCGCGGCCACCAAGGGTACCGATCCGTATCTCTTCCTGCTGCGCGCACTGCACAGCGTGGGACTCGGGCGCAAGGACATCGAGCACGTCAGCCTGCAGCACGCGGACGGGCGCACGGCGCTGGAGCAGGGCCGCGTCGACGCCTGGGCCGGGCTCGATCCGCACATGGCGGCCAGCGAGCTCGAAGGCGGCGCGCGCCTGCTGTACCGGAACGTGGCCTTCAATACCTATGGCTTCCTGAACGTGCGCGAGGAATTCCTGGCCAACTATCCGCAGGAGACGGCGCGCGTGATCGGGGCCTACGAGCGCGCCCGCGCCTGGACCCGCGCCAATCCGGTCGAGGCGGCCAAGATCCTGTCGAACGAAGCGAAGGTGTCGCTGCCGGTCGCCCTGCTGCAGGTGAAGCTGCGCAGCGACTTCAGCAACCCGCAGCCGTCCAACGAACACATCAAGGCCTTGCAGCTGGCCGCGCCCATCCTGCGCGACGAGGCATTGGTCAAGCCGGGTACCGACCTGGACGCCGCGATCTCCAGCCTGATCGACACCCGTTTCGCTCGATCGCTGATCGCGCGCGCCTGAGCATGAAACGCGACGCGCCCCAGTCGATCGAACTGGCGCCGCCCTCGGCCCGGCCGCGGCCGCGCCTGCGCCTGCCGCTAGGACTGATCCTGCCTGCGCTGGCGCTGGCCGGCGCCGAGGCAGGCGTACGCAGCGGGCTGGTGCCGGCCAACCTGATGCCGGCGCCCAGCGAGATCGCCGGCACCCTGACCTGGCTTGCGCACAATGGCCTGGGCGGGCACCTGGCCAGCAGCTGCCTGCGCGTGGCGGCAGGCTTTGCGGCGGGGTCCACGCTGGCGCTGCTGCTGGGCGCCCTGGTGGCGCTGAGCAGCCATGGCGCGCGCCTGCTCGACCCCAGCTTCCAGGCCCTGCGTGCGATTCCCTCGCTGGCCTGGGTGCCGCTGCTGCTGCTCTGGTTCGGCATCGACGAGACGCCCAAGCTGCTCCTGATCGCCATCGGCGCCTTTTTCCCCGTCTACATGGGCGTGGTGGCGGGCATGCGCGGCGTCGACCGCAAGCTGGTCGAGGTCGGCCAGCTCTACGGACTGCGGCCGGCGGCGCTGGCAAGGCGGGTGCTGCTGCCCTCGGCGCTGCCGTCGATCCTGACCGGACTGCGCAACGGCCTGAGCCTGGCGTGGATGTTCATGGTCGCCGCCGAACTGATCGCGGCCAGCCAGGGCCTGGGCTACCTGCTGTCTGACGGGCGCGAATCGAGCCGCGCCGACATCATGCTCGCCGCGATCTTCCTGCTTGCCCTGCTGGGCAAGGCCAGCGATACCGCGATGGGGGCGCTGGAGACACGCCTGCTGTCCTGGCGCGACAGCCTTGGCAACCGCGTCGGCTACCGCACCGGCTACCGCGCCGGCTACCGCACCGGCTACCGGGAGGCCCGATGAGCGCCCTGCTGGATGTGGCCATCGACGAAAAGCGCCATGGCGAGCGCACCATCCTGCGCGGACTGCGCCTCTTCCTCGAGGCTGGCGAGATCGTCAGCCTGGTTGGGCCCAGCGGCTGCGGCAAGAGCACGCTGCTGTCGATCGCCGCCGGTCTCGATCCCCATTACCGCGGCGGCGTGCGCCTGCGCGGCGGACAGGTCAGCGGGCCGCAGCGCGAGATCGGCCTGATCTTCCGGGAGCCGCGCCTGTTTCCCGGCTGACGGTGGAAGAGAACATCGTCTTCGGTGCGGCACCGGGGGCGTTTGACGCGGCACGCGTGGCGGCGCTGCTCGACGAAGTGGGCCTGGCCGGCTATGCGCAAGCGCTGCCGAAGCAGCTGTCGGGCGGCCAGGCACAGCGGGTGGCGCTGGCGCGCGGGCTCTACCTGGAGCCGCGTGTGCTGCTGCTGGACGAACCGTTTTCGGCGGTGGACGCGTTCACGCGCATGCGCCTGCAGGACTTGCTGGCGCGCGTGGCCGAACAGCGCCGCTTGACGGTGCTGCTGGTGACCCATGACATCGACGAAGCCTTGCAACTGAGCGACCGCGTCGTCCTGCTCGATAAGCTACCGGGCCCGCCGCGCGAGGAGTTCGAGGTGGGCCTGGCGCGGCCGCGCGCGCGGCGCTGGCGGCCTCCTCCGTAAAAGCGGACATCCTGGCCAGCCTGCATGCGATGCACGCCGTGTAGCCGACGCTGGCCGGTACCGCCGCGGGGCGGGCGCCGGCGCCCGGTCTAGCAGCCGCGCATCTGCGCCTGGGTGACGTTGCTGCCCGGTGCCACGCTCTGGGTGAGCCAGACATTGCCGCCGATGGTCGAGCCGGCGCCCACCGTGATGCGGCCGAGGATGGTGGCGCCGGCGTAGATGACGACGTCGTCCTCGACGATCGGGTGGCGCGGCGCACCTTTCACCGTGGCGCCGTGTTCGTCGGTGGGGAAACGGCGCGCGCCCAGCGTGACGGCCTGGTACAGGCGCACGCGCTGGCCGATGATGGCCGTCTCGCCGATCACGACGCCGGTACCGTGGTCGATGAAGAAGCTGGCGCCGATCTGCGCGGCCGGGTGGATGTCGATGCCGGTGAGCGTATGGGCGATGTCGGCCGCCAGCCGCGCCAGGAAAGGCACCCCAAGCCGATGCAGGCAATGCGCCAGCCGGTGGTAGAGCACGGCAATGGTGCCGGGATAGCAGAGCATGATTTCGGCGACCGAGCTGGCCGCGGGATCGCCGGCAAGGGCCGCCTGCACATCCGACACCAGCAGCGCGCGGATTTCCGGCAGGCTGGTGGCAAACGAGCGCGTGATGGCGCAGGCGCGCGTCGTCAGCTCGGCCTCGCCCAGGTCTTCCTGGCCAGGATTGAAGCGCAGCGCGCGCCGCACCTGCTGGACCAGGCGGTCGAGCGCGACGTTCAATGTGTCGCCGACGAAGTAATCGATGCTTTCGTCGTTCAGGTCTGGCCGCCCGTAATGCGTGGGGAACAGCGCCGCCGACACGCCTTCGATCACCTGCTGCAGCACCGCGCGCGACGGCAGTTCGCGCACGCGTCCCTGGTGGCGGATGTTGTGGGTCGATTCGCGCGAAGTGCGCAGCGCGTCGATGATGGGGCCGAGGTGCCAATGGCTGGAGCCGGCCTGCTCCGTCTGATCGTTGTTCATTTGACCAGACTACTCCAAGCCGGGCCAAAAGCGAACGATTTTGATCACACTTTCTTATATCGAAATGCGGACGTCGTGCTAACGCATCGGCGGCTATTCATGTCGCATGGACGGCGGCAGCTAACGCTCCTCGAGGTTCCGCGTGGGCTCGGGGCGCCCACCCTACGGCGCGGCAGGCGTAGGGTGGGCTCCCCGGGCCCACTCGGTCATCTACAGCAAAACAATCCCGAAACGCTTCACCACCATCGCAAACGCCGCAAAGCAGGCCACCGTCAGCGCCGTGCAGGCGCCCAGCGTCCACCAGAACCCGAGCCGCTGCAGCAGCCAGGGAAAGGCCAGGAACATCGGCAGGGTGGGTACCACATACCAGAAGGTGTACCAGGCGTGGTTCGCCAGCTTGGCCTGCGGCTGGTGTTCCAGGTACAGCCATACCAGCGTCAACAAGGTCACCATCGGCAAGGCGGCAATAAACCCGCCAATGCGATCGCTGCGCTTGGCCGCTTCGGACACGAGCACGACGACGGCCGCCGTGATCAGGTATTTCGTGATAATCCACTTCATTGTGTTGCTTTCTTTTATTCTGAAACAGGCGGCGTCCTCGCCTCAGGAGGCGCCGTGCAGGTGCCGCGGCAACTGCAGCACCGCTTCCGCATTCGACGAGGAAAAGCAGCGGTCGGCCGCTTCCAGCAGCGGCAGCCAGGCGTACTGCAGGTGCTCGCGCGGGCTGAGCGTGATGGGAATATCGCGCGGCACGCAGACCGAAAACACGTGCTCGGTGTTATGGGTGACGCCCGGCGCGTAGCGGTGGCGCCAGGTCGGATAGATCTCGTAGACGTTCGACAGCTTCCAGTCGTGCAGGCGGATACGCTCGCCGTCGGCAACGATGCCGGTCTCCTCGAACAGTTCGCGCGTGGCCGTCGCCAGCAGCGGCTCGTCAGGCGCATCGAGCGAACCGGTGACCGACTGCCAGAAACCCGGACGGTCGGCCCGCTCGATCAGCAGCACCTGCAAATCCGCGGTGTGGATGACGACCAGGACCGATTCGGGAATCTTGTGCACGCTTGGTTTCTCCGTGGGACAAACAAAAAAGGCTGGAGCCCGTCCTGCGACGTGGCGCCAGCCCCTATTCTACCCAGCCGTACGGCCGAGCGTGTTTAGCCCACTTTCGGCTCGTTGCGCAGGCGGATATGCAGTTCCTTCAACTGCTTCTCGTCCACTTCCGACGGCGCATTGGTCAGCAGATCCTGTGCGCGCTGGGTTTTCGGGAAGGCGATCACGTCGCGGATCGATTCCGAACCGGTCATCAGGGTGACCAGACGGTCCAGGCCGAAAGCCAGGCCACCGTGCGGCGGCGCGCCGTATTGCAGGGCGTCGAGCAGGAAGCCGAATTTCAGCTGCGCTTCTTCGGCGTCGATCTTCAGCGCGCGGAACACTTTACTCTGCACGTCTTCGCGGTGGATACGGATCGAGCCGCCACCCAGTTCCCAGCCGTTCAGGACCATGTCGTAGGCTTTGGCGATGCAGGCACCCGGATTGGTTTCCAGCATGTCTTCGTGGCCGTCCTTTGGCGCGGTGAACGGATGGTGGGTCGCGGTCCAGCGGTTGTTTTCTTCGTCGTGCTCGAACATCGGGAAGTCGATCACCCACAGCGGTGCCCAGACGTCGTCGAACAGGCCGGCCTTCTTGGCGAATTCCGAGTGGCCGATCTTCACGCGCAGCGCGCCCATGGCATCGTTGACGACCTTCGCCTTGTCGGCGCCGAAGAAGATCAGGTCGCCATCTTGCGCACCGGTCATTTCCAGGATCTGGGTCAGCACCTCGTCGGCGATGTTCTTGACGATTGGCGACTGCAGGCCGTCACGGCCTTTGGCTTTCTCGTTGACCTTGATGTAGGCCAGGCCCTTGGCGCCGTAGATGCCGACGAACTGGGTGTAGGCATCGATTTCCGAGCGCGGCATCGAACCGCCCTGCGGCACGCGCATGCCGACCACGCGGCCACCGCTCATGTTCGCGGCGCTGTTGAAGACCTTGAACTCGACCGACTTCATCAGCTCGGTCAGCTCGGTGAATTCGAGTTTCACGCGCATGTCCGGCTTGTCCGAACCGTACTTGCCCATGGCGGTGGCAAAATCCATCACCGGGAACGGGTTCGGCAGGTCGATGCCGGCGGCGTTCTTGAACACCACGCGCATCATGTCTTCGAACAGGTCGCGGATTTCCTGTTCGGTCAGGAAGGAGGTTTCGCAGTCGATCTGGGTGAATTCCGGCTGGCGGTCGGCGCGCAGGTCTTCGTCGCGGAAGCACTTGGTGATCTGGTAATAACGGTCGAAGTTCGCCACCATCAAGAGCTGCTTGAACAGCTGCGGCGACTGCGGCAGCGCGAAGAAGTTGCCCGGGTTGACGCGCGAGGGCACCAGGTAATCGCGGGCGCCTTCCGGGGTCGACTTGGTCAGCATCGGGGTTTCGATGTCGATGAAGCCCAGGTTGTCGAGGTACTTGCGCACTTCCATCGACACTTTATAGCGCAGGCGCAGGTTGTGCTGCATCTGGCCGCGGCGCAGGTCGAGCACGCGGTGGGTCAGGCGGGTGGTTTCCGACAGGTTGTCGTCGTCCAGCTGGAAAGGCACCGGCACCGATGCGTTCAGCACTTCCAGCTGGGTGGTGTTGATCTCGATCTTGCCCGACTTCAGGTTGGCGTTGGCCGTGCCTTCCAGGCGGTTGACGACGGTACCGGTGATGCGCAGGCAGTACTCGTTGCGCACGTGCTCCGCGGCCTTGAAGACATCCGCATTGTCGGGATGGCAGACCACCTGCACCAGGCCTTCGCGGTCGCGCAGGTCGATGAAGATGACGCCACCGTGGTCGCGGCGGCGATGCACCCAGCCGCACAGGCTGACGGTTTGGCCCAGCAGTTCTTCGGTGACGAGGCCGCAGTAGTTGGTACGCATGGAGGACATATTTTTCTCTATTCCAGGTTGGTATATCGGTGCCGCCTGCGGCGGCCTTGATGCTATTTTATTCGGGAGCGACGACGCCCATGGAAACGATGTATTTCAACGCCGCGTCGACGGTCATGTCCAGCTCGACGACCTTGCTGCGTTCCATCATCAGGAAGAAGCCGGAAGTCGGGTTCGGGGTCGTCGGCACATACACGCTCAGGTAGTCGCCGACCAGGTGGTTCTTCACGTCGCCGCCGGGCGCGCCGGTGACGAAGGCGATGGTGTAGGAATCGGCGTGCGGATAGGGAATGAGCACGGCCTGGCGAAAGGCATTGCCGGACGACGAGAACAGCGTATCGGACACCTGCTTGACGCTGCCATAGAGGGAGCTGACCACGGGAATACGCTTGAGCAGGCGTTCGCCCAGGCGCACGACATAGCCGCCGACCAGGTTATTTGTCAGCAGGCCGGTCAGGAAGACGATGGCGATCGTCAGGATGGCGCCAATACCCGGGATGTTGAAGCCGACCAGGGTGGCGGGGCGCCAGCGCACCGGCACCAGCAGCAGCGACTGGTCGAGCGTGCCGATGACGAGGTTCAGCACCCAGGCCGTGATGGCCAGCGGGACCAGGATCAGCAAGCCGGTAAGGAAATATTTGCGCATTGTTTCTCGTTGTTCTTATTGCTGCGGCCCGGGGGCCGCAGTGCATCAGGAAGCGCTCGGCTCGCTTTTCGCGGCTGGCGCCGGCGCCGGCGCAGCGGCGGCATCAGCAGCGGGTGCGGCGACCGTACCCGCCGTCGCCGCAGGCGCCGTGCCGGTGGCCGGGGCGCTGCCGCCACGGAAGTCGGTCACATACCAGCCAGTACCCTTGAGCTGGAAGCCAGCCGCGGTCACCTGCTTCTTGAACGCAGGCTTGCCGCAGGACAGGCAGGTCGTCAGCACAGGATCAGAAATTTTTTGCAGTACATCTTTGGAAAAACCGCATTCGTCGCAGCGGTAAGCGTAAATCGGCATTTGATACTCCGCAAAAATCTTCAAAACCCTGAATTATAAAGCTTTTACGGCGGGTGTTGCCGATTCCGCGGAAAGGCCTCTGGCATGGCGAACACGCCCTGCCCCGGATGCCCCGGTGCCGCCCTCAGGTGTTGTATTTCGTCAGCATTGCATTGCGCACAGTTTGCCAAGCGTCAACTATGTGATTAAATACCATCCCTGAACAGCACACCTGTCGGCAGGCCTGCCTGTCGACCGCATGGTTTAAGAAACAGAAGTTTGCGCGATGCAGATCGCCGCATGGCCGTACAAGAACGCTGTACTTCAGTCGCCCGCATCAGCGGGCATTTTTTTTGGCCCTGTCGTCGCCCCTTCCCGCGCGGCTACCAACATGTCGATCAGCGCGCGACGCCCCCGACAAGCCGCGGCGGGGCGGACAGGCAACCGGGAACGTGCGCGTCCGACCACCCGGCTGCGGCAACACCTCGACCAGCCGTCCCGCCGCCAGGCGGGCTTGCGCAAACAGGCGCAGGCACAGTGCGCTCCCCCTCCCCTGCTCGGCCAGCCAGATGACGCCCGTCGCGTCGGTCGACACCGTCACCGACCTCACCAACGAGATGCTCGGTTTCCGCAACGAAGGCCGGGAAACCTGCCGCCGATTATGCTGCCGCTGGGTTATCGCAAGGCCGAGCAGGACTGGCTGGTCGACCTGGCGAAGCTGCGCCACTCGCTCGGGCATTTTGCGAGCGTGATCGACAGATTCCATATCGCCGCATGGGATAGCCGCATTAATGCCTCCGCAATTGAAAACCGGGAGTATTGAACTCAGCAATTCAATCGCCCGGCATAGCCTTTATAGGGAACCGGCCCGCTACACGACGGGAATATGACCGCGCGGAATGGCACACCCAATTATTACAAATTGGGAATGTTGTCACATTTCATCTTTAAATTTCTCGCAGCCCGCTCATCGATACGATGCGAATCTCCGTCGTGAAGCGAAAAGCGCGTCCGGTAGCTGCGGTTCAAGACAGCTTCGTTGCCTGCCGTATTCGGCATGTCGCCTCGCTCCGCTCTGGATTCAATCGACGCATGAATGCGCAATCGCATAGCTTGGGCCCATTTGTTTTATACGTGCTTTCTACGCAGATATTGTCGATGTGCTGCTGCACCCGCATTTGCATCAGCGTATTAAATAGCCAGGAAAATATCCTCGACGGTTGGCGGTGTTCCAAATCCGACACGGCAAATAATGCGCCATGCGTTTCCTGTTGACTCCGTTTAGTCCAGCAACCTATCGTCTCTAGGCAAGTCAGAAATAAAATTTTATTAATAACTGGAGACGGAAAAATGATTTTGCAGAAGACTTTGATTGCAGCTGCCCTCGCATTGGCAGCAACCGGAGCTTACGCAGGTAATGGCAATACCGATAAGGTGGTCAACGCACTGAACGCTGAACGCCTGAGGAATGGCCTGGACAACAACCACGGCTATGCAAAAAGCATGGAATACCCGGGGCCCGAGGGCCTGCAGGTGACGCGCTTGCATCACACGTACAAGGGCATCCGCATTTTTGAATCGGAATCGGTGGTGACGACGGATGCGCGCGGCAGCATCGTGAGCCAGTCCCATTCGGAACGCCGCGACAAGATTTCCAGGTCGGGCGTGTCGCTTGTTGCCGCAATCAGCGCCGACGCAGCCATCAAGGCAGCCGTTGCCGGCCTGGGCGGTGCCGACAAGCATGTGGTGGCGCCAAAGGCTGAAACCATCATCTTCCCGATCGTGAAGCAGCAGCGTGTCGCCGGCGCCGCCAACAAGAAGGAAGCCGAGCTGAACGCACTGGACGTCGAAGACGTGGTCGAGGGCTACAAGCTGGCCTATCTGGTCGAGACCCGTGCGAACAAGGGCAACAAACCCGTCTACTTCAACACCGTGATCGACGCTGCCAACGGCGCCGTGCTCGACCAGTGGAGCATGCTGCACACCGTGGCCGGCACCGGCTACAGCCAGTACAACGGCACCGTCCCGATCCAGACCACCCTGAGCGGCACCCAGTACAAGATGCTCGACACTACCCGTGGCGTGGGCGGCACTTTCGGCGGCATGGCCATCACCAACGCCAACCACAGCTCGACTTCCAACCCGCAGCCGGGGCTGATCTACACCAACGCGAGTAACAGCTGGGGCGATGGCAAGCAATACATCAGCGGCGGCAGCACCACCAATGCCAACGGCCAGACCGCAGCGGTCAACGCCTTGTGGGGCATGATGAACACCTACGACACCATGAAGAACGTCATGGGATGGAGGTCCCTGGACGGCAGAAACACGGCGACCTATATTGCCGTGCACGTCGGCACCGCCTATGACAACGCCTTCTATACCGACACCTGCAGGTGCATGTACATCGGCGACGGCAACAGGTTCTACAGCCTGGGTTCGATTGACGTGATCGGCCACGAAATGGGCCATGGCGTGACTGCCGCTACCTCGAACCTGACCTACCGTGGCGAGTCGGGCGGCCTGAACGAGTCCTCCTCCGACATCAATGGCGAGGCGGTGGAAGCGTATGCCCGGAACGGCGGCACCGGCACCGTGATCCCGGCGGGCAAGAACGACTGGATGATGGGCAAGGAAATCTCGAAGACCGGTACCCCGCTGCGCTGGATGTGGAAACCATCGAAGGATGGCGTCTCCAAGGATGCCTGGTCGACCAGCCTGAGGAACCTGGACGTGCACAATAGCTCGGGCCCGAACAACCGGATGTTCTACTTCCTGTCCATGGGGTCGAATGCCACCTCCACCTCGGAGATGTACTCGTCTTACCTGACCCAGCTGCCCAGGGCCATGACCGGTATCGGGATCGACCATGCCTACCGCATCTGGTTCCGCGCCAACACGACCAAGCTGACCTCGTCGTCGACCTATGCTGACGCACGCGCCAAGATGATCGCCGCGGCGACGGAGCTGTATGGTGCAGGCAGCAAGGAAGCGAAGGCCGTGACCCGTGCCTATGCTGCCATCAACGTGGGCGCAGACGTCGCCGAATAATCGGAGCGCCTCCCGCTTGCCATAGCCCGCCGGTTCGCCGGGCTGAACCCCGAAAGTTGGACACCAACTTTCGGGGTTGTTTCAATGACCGGGTACACCGGGCAGTTCAAGCCCGAGCTTGTCCGCGACGATCCGGACCAGGGTTCCGCTGGCGCGAGGGCTCAGCGGCGCCGCCACACCATCCAGCGCTCGCCATCGCCGAACACCGGCAAGGAATCGGTCACCGCCTCCTCTTCCACCAGGTCGAAATCGGGCGACAGCAGCGTCGCGAGCGCGGCGCGGTCGATCCCGAACGGCGGTCCCTTCAGCGTTTCTCCAATGAAGAAAAATCCTGCTAGCAAGCCGCCCACTGGCAGCAAGGCCGCATAGCGCGCCGCGACCCGCGGCCACATCGCCGGCGGCATCGCACACAGGAAAGCGCGTTCGTAGATCAGCGCGAGCGGACGCGGCGGTTCCCAGGCGAAGAAATCCGCCTCTTCCACCCGTGCCGCCCAGGGACCGACCTGTTCCCGCGCGCGGCGCACGGCCGCCGGGGAAAAGTCGATGGCGATGGCGTCCCAGCCGGCTTCGCACAGGAAAGCGAGTTCATAGGCGTTGCCGCAGCCGGGAATCAGGGTCGTGCAGGTTCCTGGGCGACCGCGCCACGAAGTCGCGCACGGCGGCAGGCACGCCGCCGCGGTCCCGTGGCGTGAAATCACGTTCGAAGCGCTCGTCCCAGAAATCAGGGGCGAGCGGATCGCGGCTCCGGAACGCAGGGACGTCAGAGGTGCTGGCCATAACGCGCGAACAGGGCCGCGAAGATGATGCCGGAGGCGATACCGCCGGCCAGCCAGGCGACGAAGCCGATCATGCGGTTCGTGCGGCGCTGCTCGACTACCAGCATGCTCAGCAGTTCATGGGTGGCCAGGTGCGGCTGCGCCTGCTGTTCCAGCGCGCGGTGCGCCAGGCGCGGCAGTTGCGGGAAGATGTGGGCGTAGCGCGGCGCCTCGGCCTTCAGGCGCTCGACGAAACCGCGCCAGCCGACCTGCTCGGCCATCCAGCGCTCCAGGTAGGGCTTTGCCGTCTTCCACAGGTCGAGGTTGGGGTCGAGCTGGCGCCCCAGACCTTCGATGTTGAGCAGGGTCTTTTGCAGCAGCACCAGTTGCGGCTGCACCTCGACATTGAAGCGGCGCGAAGTCTGGAACAGGCGCAGCAGGATCTGGCCGAAGGAAATGTCTTTCAGGGGCCGGTCGAAGATCGGCTCGCAGCAGGCACGCACGGCCGATTCGAGCTCGTCGACGCGGGTATTCCTCGGCGCCCAGCCCGATTCGATGTGGGCTTCGGCCACGCGCTTGTAGTCGCGCCGGAAGAAGGCCAGGAAGTTCTGCGACAGGTAATCCTTGTCGAAGTCGTTCAGGGTGCCGACGATGCCGAAATCGAGCGCGATGTAGCGTCCGAAGGTTTCCGGCTCGACCGACACCAGGATGTTACCGGGGTGCATATCGGCGTGGAAAAAACCATCGCGGAATACCTGGGTGAAGAAGATCTCGACGCCATCGCGCGACAGCTTTTGCAGGTCGACACCTTCCGCTGCCAGGCGCTCGATCTGCGAGACGGGAATACCCTTCATGCGTTCCATGACGATGACGCTACTGGAGCAATAGTCCCAGTACATTTCCGGCACCATCAGCAGTTCCGAGTCCGCGAAATTCCGGCGCAGCTGGCTGGCATTGGCCGCCTCGCGCATCAGGTCGAGCTCGTCATGCAGGTATTTGTCGAATTCGGCGACCACTTCGCGCGGTTTCAAACGCCGGCTTTCCGCCCACACCCGTTCGATCAGGCCGGTCGCCATGTGCATCAGGGCAATGTCCTCGTCGATGGTTTTCTTCATGCCCGGACGCAGCACCTTGACGGCGACTTCCTTGCCGTTTTTCAGGGTCGCAAAGTGCACCTGGGCGATCGAGGCCGAGGCGACGGGCACCGGGTCGAAACTGGCGAACAGCTGGTCGGGGTGGGCGCCGAGCGAGGCGGTGATCTGGGCAATGGCGAGCGCGGAATCGAAGGGCGGCACCCGGTCTTGCAGCAGAGACAGTTCGTCGGCGATATCCTGCGGCATCAGATCGCGCCGGGTCGACAGCACCTGGCCGAACTTGATGAAGATCGGGCCCAGCTCTTCCAGGGCCAGGCGCAGGCGAATCGCGCGTGGGGTGGTAATGCGCCTGCGCCAGAAAAACATGCCGCTGACAAAGCGTGCCGTGCGCGGGGCGTTGAAGCCGGACATTGCAATTTCATCGAGGCCGTACTTGGTTGCGACCGTGAAGATTTTAAGCAGGCGCAGGAATTTCAATATCATCAGCTATCCAGGGTAGTGTCCCCGCTGGGGCGGGTTGTCGGAATGAGGGCGGCAGGTGGCGTCGGTGGCGGCAGGGCCGTGCCGGGTGCGGGGGCTGACGCCGATTGCGCGGATTGCGCCAGCGCCTGCTCCAAACGGGCAATGCGCTTGGCGGTGCGTTCGATGTCGTCGCGCAGGCGCACCACGCCGCTGCCGAACTCGTCCACGTCGGCGGGGCGCACCAGCACCGGGCGCTCCTCGACCAGGAATTCGGCCAGGTTTTCGGCCAGGCGCCGGCTCGTCGTGCGCGCATGGCTGAAGGCAGCGCGCGCGCCGCCGGCCAGGCGCACGGCGCCGATCGGGCCGAACAGGCGCTCGAGGTCATGTTCCGGCTCCCAGCGTAAAACCTCGGCTGAGCTGGGAAATCGTGTTGGCAAATTCCGCATCGCCCTCGATGCGCACGTAGGAAAAGGCGCGCTCGCGGTTCTGGGCAATCAGCGGCAGGTCGGCCAGCCTGACGTGGATCGTCACCGTCGGCGTCTGCGCTTCGTCGGCGGCCTCGAGCAGGCCATCGGCGCCGACGTGCATGCGCAGCGCCAGGTGGCCGGTATCGATGCAGGCAGTCTTGCCGGCATGGCGCCGCAGCGACGCGCGCGCCCAGTCCTCCCCGGCCAGCAGGTGGTTGATGGTGGCGACGGCGGAACCCGTCAGGGCACGTTGCGGCGACAGGAAAGTTGGACTCGGGAACATGGTTATCGACTCAAAAAACAAAACCGCCCTGTGAAACGGGCGGTTTCGATCTTACCAGTTTGCCGGGCACAAACCCGAGCGCACGGGAAACTTTGCAAGAAATTATGAAATCCGGACAGCGAGACGTTGCACCGCACGCATGAACAATTTTCCCCGTGCGCCACGCTAGGATAGCTGCTGGATCCCGGCAAGTACCCAGCCGCTGCTGCCGTCGAGCGGCTTTTCCATGTTCCACACTTCGGCGAAGGGTTCGGCCGGCGCGTTCGGTGCGGTGCGGATGCTGCCGTTGAACTGCACGCTGGCCAGGTAGTCGGTGGCGGAGGTCTCGATGCCGAGCAGCTGGGCGTCGATGTTCACCACATCGGTGAAGTCGGCATTGCCGCCGCGCTCCTGGATCTGCATCCTGAGTTCCGCAAACACTTCCGGCGTGGTGAATTCGCGCAGGTCGGCGACATCGCCCTTGTCCCAGGCGGCCTGCATGCGGATAAAGGAGGACTTGGCATGGCGCAGGAAGGCCTCGCTGTCGAAGTCCCCCGGCACGCCCCATTGCACATGCGGCGCGGCGGCGCCCTTGTCCAGCGATACGCTCGAGCTGGAAGGCTGGGTGTTGAACGACTGCGGCGCCTGGCGCAGGCCGGAACCGATCTCGGGCGTGCCGCCAGCCGGTACGGGCTGGCCGTAGCCGCCCTGGAAGGCCGGGTTGGCCGGCGTGTCCTTGCGGCGGAACATGCGCACGATGAACATCACGGCCAATGCCAGCAGCGCGATCATCAGGATGCTCGACAGCATCGACGCCATCGCGCCGCCGATGCCGAAGTGCGAAAACAGCGCGCCCAGGCCCAGGCCGAGCAGCGCGCCGCCCAGCAAGCCCTTCCACATGCTCGGACGCCTTTGCTGCTGCATGGCGCGGCTACCGGCGGCACCGGCGGCGGCGCCCGCCATCGGCGCGGCGGGATTCGGCTGCGCCGCCTGGCGCCCCATCGGCGTCATCGGGGCGGGAGCGGGAGCAGGGGCCGGTGCACGCATCTGGCGCACCGCCTGCGACTGGCGCCCGATGGAGCGTTTACCGCCCATCGGGCGCGCGGTGGCCTCGGCAATCATCGATGCGGCGGTCAGCGCCAGCATCGTCGTGACCAGGAATTTTTTCATCGCGCTCCCTCCCAGGTGAATCGTCAGAGTTTGATACCCGTATGCAAGGCCGCGACCCCGGCCGTCAGGTTGAAGTATTGCACCCGCTCCAGGCCCGCATCCTGCATCATGGTCTTCAGCGTTTCCTGGTCCGGGTGCATGCGGATCGACTCGGCCAGGTAGCGGTAGCTGTCGGCGTCGCCGGCGATGCGCTGGCCCAGCCATGGCAGCACCGAGAACGAATACAGGTCGTAGGGCTTCTGCAGCGGCGCCGCGACTTTCGAGAACTCCAGCACCAGCAACTTGCCGCCGGGTTTGAGCACACGGCGCATTTCCGCCAGCGCTGCATCCTTGTGCGTCATGTTGCGCAGGCCGAAGGCCACGCTGACCCGGTCGAAATAATTGTCCGGGAACGGCAGCTTTTCCGCGTCACACAACAGGGTGGGGGTCACCAGGCCCTTATTCAATAGGCGGTCGCGGCCCACGCGCAGCATCGACTCGTTGATGTCGGTCAGCCAGACCTCCCCGCTCGGCCCGGCCTGTTTCGCAAAGGCTTTCGACAGGTCGCCCGTGCCGCCGGCAATGTCGAGCACCTTGAAACCCGGACGCACGCCCGCCTGGGCGATGGTGAAGGTCTTCCAGATGCGGTGCAGGCCGCCGGACATCAGGTCGTTCATCACGTCGTACTTCGACGCGACCGAATGGAAAACCTTGGCGACCTCGTGGACCTTGTCGTCCTCGGAAACGGTCTTGTAGCCGAAATGGGTGGTATTGGTCATAGGCGTAGGCAGTTTAGTCTTGCCACATTATACAAGCGTGCAGCATACCGGCGCCCGGCTGGGGCGTGGCCAGGGCCACGCGGCGGGGCGGGCTCTGCCGCGCGCGGCGCGCTCATCAGTGCGACAGGCAATAGTTAGCTCTTGTATAATTCCTCTCTTCACTTTGTTTTTCCCGTTAGGCAACACTCTTCGATGAGAACCAGGAGCCGTTTCCTGCTGCTTGTGCTGTCCGTCCTGGTTCCTTCGTTCATCGCGGCGGCACTGGCGGTGGCTTACGTCTATGACGACGCCCAGCAGGCCCAGCACCGCAGCATGACCGAGACGGCGCGGGCCATGGCCCTGCTGGTCGATAACGAACTGGAAAAGAAGGAAGAAATCCTGCGCGCATTGGCCGCGTCGCCGGCGCTGCGGGAAGGACAGCTGGCCGATTTCTACGGCCATGCCAGGAGCGTGGTGCCACCGCCGGCGACGACGGTGGTCCTGTTCGATCCGCAGATGCGCCAGCTGATCAATACGCGCCGCCCCTTCGGCAGCGCCCTGCCCGCACGTACCAGTTCGAACCTTGCCGAGCTGGCACAGCGCTACGGCGCCGGACGCACGCTCGTATCCGATCTGTTCGTGGGCCAGGTGGGCCAGCACTACGACTTTGCCATCCAGGTGCCCGTCCAGATCGACGGCACGATACGCTACCGGCTCGCGATGGGCGTGAATGCCAGCGCGCTGCAACCGCTGCTGCTGCGCCAGCGCCTGCCCGATGCCTGGCTGGCGACAGTGGTCGACCGCAAGGGCATCGTTGTTGCGCGCACCCGCGCTCCGGAACTGTATGTCGGCAAGCCGATGAGCGAGGGGACGCGCGCCCGCGTCATGGGTGCCCGGGAAACGACCTTCGAATCGCGCACCCTCGACGGTGTCGACGTGCGCGTCTATGTGGGCACGGTACCGGGCGCCGGCTGGAAGATCCTGCTCAGCGTTCCGTCGAGCGAGCTGCGCCAGGCACCGCTGCGCGCGGCCGCCCTGCTCGGTGGCCTGATGGCCTTCCTGCTGCTGATCGGGCTGGCCGCGGCGCGGCGCTTCGCCAACCGCGCCATCGTCCCCCTCGAGGCGCTCGGCCGCAGCGCCGAGGCCCTCGGCAAGGGCACCGAGGTCCCCTACCAGCGCCGGCTGGGCGGAAATCGACAGCGTCGCCGCGCGCATGGCGGAAGCGGGCACGCGTATCGGGCACGCCCACGCCGAGATGGAAGCACGCGTCGCCGCGGCCATCGCCGCCACCGAGCGCGCGCAAAGCGCCCTGCTGAAGAACCAGAAACTCGAGGCGCTGGGACGCCTCACCGGCGGCATCGCCCACGAATACAACAACCTGCTGCAAACGCTCACCACCGCGCTGCAGCTGGCCGCGTTCAGCACGCGCGAGGAAAAGGTGCGCAGCCTGGTCCAGACCTGCCAGCGCACCGTCGCGCGTGCCACCGCGCTGACCGGCCAGCTGGGCGCCTTCGGCCGCCTGCAGGAAGCCCGCGTCGCCACGGTCGACGTCTGCGAGCAGCTGCACAGCGCCGTGCAATTAATGAAGGGATCGCTGCGCAACGATATCGTCGTCGAAGTGCACTGCGAGGAAGACCTGTGGCCGGTCACGGTCGAGCCGCTGCAGTTCGACGTGGCGCTCCTGAACCTGGCACTGAATGCACGCGACGCCATGCCGAATGGGGGCACGCTGCGGGTGGACGCGAGCAACCTCGCCCACGACGGCAGCGGCAACCTGGCGCGCGGCGACTATGTATTGGTGCGCATGACCGACAGCGGCAGCGGCATGACGCCAGACGTCATGGCCCACGCGCTCGACCCCTTCTTCACGACCAAGCCGCCCGGCCAGGGCACCGGCCTCGGCCTGCCGCAGGCCTACGCCTTCGCCACCCGGGGCGGCGGCACCCTCGTCCTCGACAGCATTCCCGGTATCGGCACCCGGGTCGACCTCTACCTCGCCAGGGCGAAAGGCGAACCGGCCTTGCCCGCCGCGCCGCTTGCCGCCACGGTACCGGTACGCGGCAGCGGCACGGTGCTCTTCGTCGAGGACGACGCCCTCGTGCGCGAAGCGGTGATGCGCGCGCTTGGCGAAAGCGGTTTCGACGTGATGGTGGCCGACAGCGGCGAAGCCGCACTGCGCCTGCTCGAGAGCGGCGTGCGCACCCCGGACGTGGTGTTTTCCGACATCGTGATGCCGGGCCAGGTCAGCGGCATCGACCTGGCCGGCATCCTCCAGCAGCGCTACCCCGCGGTGCCGGTCGTGCTGGCGACCGGCTACACCGAACAGCAGATGTCGCTGCCGGGCGTGCAGGTGCTTGCAAAACCCTACACCATCGAGCAGCTGGTGACGCTGCTGTCGCGTTCGACGACGAACAAGGTAAGCTGAGCCGTTCGGCACGCGCCCTGCGCCGCTCATCAGGGCCCGGCGCCGTCCGGCACCTCTTTCGCCGCACGGGCGCGCGGACAGGGACACTGGTGGCATTTAACCGAACCAGGGTGCCCATTTGTCCCACTACTTCCCTCGCCTGCGCGCCGGCCTGCTCCTGACGCTTGCCGCCACCTGCAATGCCCACGCCTTCGATCCGGCCCGTATCGATCCCCTCGTCCGCCCGTCCCAGAACCTGTTCCGCGCCGCCAACGGGGCCTGGCTGGATGCCACCCCGATTCCGCCGGACCGCGCCGAAGTGTATGGCGCCGACCTCCCCGCCACCGTCAACGCCCGCATTTTGGCCATCGTCGACGACCTGCGCCGCCAGCCCCAGCCGGCGGGCAGCATCGGCCGCAAGCTGCTCGACTTCCACGACAGCCAGCTCGACCTGGCGGCGATCGACCGTGCCGGCCTGGCGCCGATGCGGGCGCGGCTTGCCGCCATCGATGCCATCGGCAGCCCGCGCGAACTGGCGGCGTGGCAGGGAAAGATGCAAGGCATACTGAAAACGCCGCTCTGGCTGTGGGGCGGCTTTGCCGATTTCAAGCAGCCGGACCTCAACCGCGCCATCCTGATGCAGGGCGGCCTGGGCATGCCCGAGCGCGACTATTACGGGCGAGGACGCGCGCCTGCTTGCGACGCGGCGCGCCTACCTCGATTACCTTGCCGCGCTGGCGCGGCTTGCGGGCGAGCCGGATCCGCAGGCCGCCGCCGCGCGCGTGCTGGCGCTGGAAACGCGCCTGGCCACGGCCCACCTGCCCGCCGCCCAGGCAATGAATCCGGCGCAGGTGCAGACCATGGATGCCGGCGCGCTGGCGCAAACCGCCGCCGGCCTGGACTGGCAAGCCTTCCTGGCAGGCGCCGGCATCGCACGGGGTGAAGCCGTGAACGTCGCCCAGCCCCCTGCCGCCGCCGCGATCGCCGGCTTGCAGCGCGAACTGCCGCTCGCGGACTGGAAACTGTATTTCCGCCTGCGTACCGGACGTGGCGGCGCCCTTGCTGCCCACGGCCTTTCGCGATGCCCATTTCGCTTTCCGCGGCAAGGCCACGGGTGGCCAGTCCGCTCCACGCGCGCAACAGGAGCGGGCCCCGGACGCCTTGACCGAGGCGCTGGGCGATGGGCTGGGCGCGCTCTACATGGAACGCCACTTCCCTCCCGCGCAAAAGGCCCGGGTAGAGGCGATGTTCGCGCAGCTGCGCCAGGCGGCTGCCGAAGCGGTGGCGCAGATGGCCTGGCTGACGCCGGCGGCGCGCGCGGAAGCGGCGGCAAAGGTGGCGCGCATGACGGCCAAGGTCGGCTACCCGGCGGCCTGGCGCGACTACGGGGCGCTGGAAATCCGCCGCGCCGATGCCCTCGGCAATCGCGACCGCGCCCGCCGCCATGAGTGGCTGCGCCTGGCCGCGCTATCGGGCAAGCCAGTCGACCGCCAGGCCTGGGCCATGAGTCCCCTCGAGCCGAACGCCTTCTACGACCCGATGCTCAATCAGATCAACCTCCCGGCCGGCATCCTGCCGGCGCCGTTCTTCGACGCCAAGGCCGACGACGCGGCCAACTACGGCGGCATCGGCACCCTGATCGCCCACGAGATCAGCCATGCCTTCGATTCGAACGGCGCCCAGTTCGACAGCCGTGGCGTGCAGCGCGACTGGTGGAGCGCGGCCGACCACGCCGCCTTCGACGCCTTGACCACGCAGGTGGTGGCACGCTTCGACGCGATCGAGGTCTTGCCCGGCGCACGCGTAAATGGCAAGTTCACCCTGCCGGAAAACATGGCCGACCTGATGGGCCTGCAGCTGGCCTGGCGCGCCTGGCGCAGTCTGCCGGAGACAGGCCAGGCTTCCGGCGGCGCCGAGCGCTTCTTCCTGGCCTACGCCCAGCAATGGGCCGCCAAGCGCCGCGACGAGCGCACCCGGCAGTTGCTGGCAAGCGACCCGCATGCGCCGCCTTCGCTGCGCGCCAACTTCCCCGCCATGCAGCTCGACGGCTTCCACGAGACTTTCGGCACGCGCGAGGGCGATGCCATGTTCGTGCCAGCGCAAGATCGCCTGCGGGTCTGGTGAACGGCTATACTCGCCGCGTGAATTTGCCGCAGTACAACAACGAGACCCTGATGGCCCTGCGTTTCTTCCCGCGTGATTCCCTGTTCTGGCGCTACCACCTGGGCGCAAGTGCCTTCTGCATGGCGGTCACGCTGCTGACCATCTTCCTGTGGAGTCCGCTTGTAAAACAGGACAGCGTGGCTACCATCGTCTGGCTGCTGCCCTACACGCTGGCAGTGCTCGGGTTTCGCTGGCTGTACAGGGCACGCCGCTGGCAGGCGCTGCCGATGGCGCGGCTCATCGCCATCGCCGTCGCCTACGCCAGCGCGACGGCGGTACTGGTAGCGCTGGCCGTCGCCGCCTTCACGCTGCCCTTCTTCTGGGATGCGCTGATCGCCTGGTATGCCGTGCGCGACGTCAGGCTGTCGCTCGGTCCGCACCTGCTGCAGACGGTCAGCAGCGCCAGCCTGCAGGCGCAGGTGTTCATCTGCGCCTGGATCTTCATCTACATCAGCTTCACAGGCAGCCGCGACGTGCGCGAGCGCGAGCTGGACAATGCGCGCCTGCAGGCGGCGCTGCGCGAGGCGCAGCTGCACAGCCTGTCAAACCAGCTCAATCCCCATTTCCTGTTCAATTCGCTCAACAACATCCGCTTCATGATCCACGAGGATGCGGACCGCGCCGATGCGATGCTGGTCGGCCTGTCGGACATCCTGCGCTATTCGCTGCGCGCCGGCGAGCACGGCAAGGTCAGCCTGGGCGAGGAGCTCGAGGTCATCGAGCGCTACCTGGCGATTGTCGGCGTGCAGCTGGAAGCGCGCCTGCGCTGCCGCATCGACATTCCCGCCGACCTGAGCGGGTGCCTGGTCCCGCCCCTGCTGCTGCAAGGTTTGGTGGAGAACGCGGTCAAGCATGGCATCGAACCACAGCGCGAAGGAGGAACCTTGATAGTGAGCGGCAGGCGCAGTGGGAAGAACGCCCTGGAGCTGCTTGTCGCGAACGACAAGCCGGTAGCGGGCAGCGGCCCGGGGCTGGGCATCGGCCTGCCGCACCTGGCCCGGCGCCTGGCGCTGCTGTACGGCGAGCGCGCCATGCACACCGTGGCCGACAGCGGCAGCGAGTTTCGCGTGACGCTCACCCTGCCCCTGGAGAGGAGCGCATGAAGGCCTTTGTTGTCGACGATTCGCGCCTCGCGCGCAGCGGCCTGATACGGATGCTGGCCGCGCACCCGGAAATCGAGGTCGTGGGCGAAGCGGACCACCCCGACAGCGCCCTGCCGCTGATCGGGGCCAGCAGCCCGGATGTCCTCTTCCTCGATATCCAGATGGCCGGCGCCGATGCCTTCGACCTGCTGGCGCGGCTCGACCCGCATCCGCGCATCGTCTTCACCACCGCCCATGCGGAATATGCGGTGCGCTCCTTCGACTTCGATACGGTCGACTACCTGCTCAAGCCGATCAGCAGCGAAAGGCTGGCGCAAGCCATCGGCAAGCTCGGAGCACGCGCCCTGCCCGTGCCGGACGAACCCGTGCGGGCGCCGCTCGACGAGCACAGCCGCATCTTCATCAAGGACGGCGAGCGTTGCCACATGGTGCCGCTAGCAAGCATCCGCTGCTTCGAGAGCTGCAAGAACCACGTGCAGGTCTATTTCGGCGACGGCCATGCGTATGTGAAGAAATCGCTGAGCAGCGTGGAAGAACGCCTGCCGCGCACTTTGTTCCTGCGGGTCAGTCGCCAGCACATCGTGAACTTGTCGGCCATCGTGACGATGCTTGAGGCGATGAGCGGCGGTTACCTCGTCACACTCGATACCGGAAAGAAAATCGAGATATCGCGGCGCCATGCCGCACTACTGAAAGAAACACTAAGTCTCTAAGAGCAACGCTTCTCATGCGCCCGGGGTGCCCCGTCGTCGCTATCCAACTCAACAATAAAAAAATGTCACGAAATGTGCTTCACAGAGGGCAAGTTATCCCTATAATTAATTCGCTTTGTTGAGATCGGCGCTGGCGTCATGCGTTCAACACCGTAGTACGAGCAAGGCATAACAACAATTAATCTTTGGGGAGTAACAACATGACGAGCGGTACCGTTAAATGGTTCAACGATGCAAAAGGTTTTGGTTTCATCACGCCTGACGGCGGCGGTGAAGACGTGTTCGCCCACTTCTCGGCGATCAACGCACAAGGCTTCAAGTCGCTGGCCGAAAACCAGCGCGTGACCTTCGAGATCACCACCGGTCCGAAGGGCAAGCAGGCTGCGAACATCCAGCCGCAGTAATGTTTTCGTGGCGGCGGCGACGTCGTCATCGGGAATAAAAAAAGCGCCTGCGGGCGCTTTTTTGTGTGCATCACCTGGCACGCCGGGTTCGCGTAGGGTAGGCGGCTCGGCCGCCTACGCGTCCAACCGGCCCTCGATCGATCGCGGCCGCTCGGACAAGCGTTGAACGCGTAGGCGGCATTGCTGCTGCCTGGACATGACGGTCGCGGCCGAGCCGCCTACCCTACCAATCCACGGGTGACAACTCAATGGCTGTGGCACCCGGTGCGCACGGTCGCGCCTGGCAGCACGGTCCCTGTCTCGCGCCCGCTGTCGCCCTCGAAGCCGGCCGCATGCAGCCGGTTCAGGTAATCCTGCCACAGTGCGTCCTGCTCGCTGCCCAGCTTGTACAGATAATCCCAGGTAAAGATGCCGCTCTCGTGGCCGTCGGTAAACAGCGGCTTGATCGCGTAATTGCCGACCGGCTCGACGCCGCGGATGCTGACTTCGCGCTTGCCGACTTGCAGGGTTTCCTGGCCCGGACCATGGCCTTTCACTTCGGCCGAGGGCGAATAGACGCGCATCAGTTCCAGCGGGATCGAAAAGCTGCTGCCATCGTCGAAAGCGATCTCGAGGACGCGCGATTGCTGGCGGACGGTCAGGTCGGTTGGGATAGGCATGGTGGTTCTCTCAAGCTTGTTTCATGTAGCGGACAATCGCGTCCGCCAGTTGCGGCAGCAGCGCGCGGCGTGCGGCCAGGACGCTGTCGTCGGTGGCGCGGCTAGCGGTGGCCCAGACCGGCGCGGGGAAATGGGCATCGTCGGGGTAGCGCGGAATGACGTGCCAGTGCAGGTGGGGTACCACGTTGCCCAGGCTGGCGACATTCACTTTGGTAGGTGCCATCACCTCGCGCACGGCCAGCTCCACGGCGTGCACGGCGTCCATCAGGCGCAGGCGGTCATCCTTCGCCAGGTCGCTCATCTCGCGCACGTGGTCGCGCCAGATGACGCGGCAAAAGCCGGGATAGTTGGCGTCGTCGACGATGATGACGGCCAGCTTGTCGTCTTCCCATACGGTCGGCATGGACAGGCTGCACAATTCGCAGCCCGGTTCACGCAGGCTTTGTTCGGTCATACCAGCACCCTTTCGATGCCGCCGCTGTTGGCGCGCGCGACGTAATCCGGCAGCCAGTTCTCGCCCAGCAAATGCCGCGCGATTTCGACCACGATGTAATCGGCCGAGGTGCCGGCGTCGGCATTGTAGCGCGACAGGCCTTGCAGGCAGGACGGGCAGCTGGTCAGCACCTTGACCTGGCCATCGAAGCCGTCCTCACGCAGCCTGGCCGCGCCCTTCTCGACTTCGCTCTCCTTGCGGAAGCGCACCTGGGTGGCGATGTCCGGACGCGTCACGGCAAAGGTGCCGGACTCGCCGCAGCAGCGCTCGTTCTTCTCGATTTTGACGTTATCGAAGGTCTGCACCAGCGCGTTCACGGTTTTCACCGCATCCTGCTGCTTCATCGGCGTGTGGCAGGGGTCGTGGTACATGTAGCGCGTACCCGATACGCCTTCCAGCCTGACGCCCTTTTCGAGCAGGTATTCGTGGATGTCCATGATGCGGCAGCCCGGGAAGATCTTCTCGAATTCGTAGGTCGCCAACTGGTCGTAGCAGGTGCCGCACGAGACCAGCACCGTCTTGATATCGAGGTAGTTCAGGGTATTCGCCATACGGTGGAACAGCACCCGGTTATCCGTCATCATCTTGTCGGCCTTGTCGTACTGGCCCGCTCCCCGCTGGGGGTAACCGCAGCACAGGTAGCCCGGCGGCAGCACGGTCTGCACGCCCACTTCCCACAGCATCGCCTGGGTCGCCAGTCCCACCTGCGAGAACAGGCGTTCGGAGCCGCAGCCGGGGAAGTAGAACACCGCTTCGCTGTCGGCATTCGTCGCCTTCGGATTGCGGATGATCGGGATGACCTTGTCGTCCTCGATGTCGAGCAGCGCGCGCGCCGTCTTCTTCGGCAGGTTGCCCGGCATTTTCTTGTTGATGAAGTGGATCACCTGCTCGCGCACGGGCGCCTTGCCCGTGGTCGGTGGCGGTGCCGCGGTCTGCTCTTTTGCGAACTTCTTCAGCAGGCGGTTGCCCATGCGCTGGGCCTTGAAGCCGATGCCGACCATCGCCGCGCGGGTGGCGTTGATGGTGGTGGGGTCGGTCGCGTTCAGGAAGAACATCGCTGCGCGGTTGGCCGGTTTGAAACTGCGCTTGTCCATCTTGCGCAGCAGGTTACGCATGTTCATCGAGACGTCGCCGAAGTCGATGTTCACCGGGCACGGGGTCACGCACTTGTGGCATACGGTGCAGTGATCCGACACGTCCTCGAACTCTTCCCAGTGGCGGATCGACACGCCGCGGCGGGTCTGCTCCTCATACAGGAAGGCTTCGATCAGGGCGGACGTCGCCAGGATCTTGTCGCGCGGCGAGTACAGCAGATTCGATTGCGGCACGTGGGTCGTGCAGACCGGCTTGCACTTCCCGCAGCGCAGGCAGTCCTTGATGGAATTGGCGATCTCGCCGATGTCGCTCTGCTGCATGATCAGCGACTCGTGCCCCATCAGGCCGAAGGACGGCGTGTAGGCGTTGCGCAGGTCGGCGTGGGCATCCTTCAAATTGAGGAGCTTGCCCTTGTTGAAGCGCCCTTCCGGGTCGACGCGCAGCTTGTAGTCGCGGAAGGACTGGATTTCGTCTTCCATCAGGAATTCGAGCTTGGTGATGCCGATGCCGTGTTCGCCCGAGATCACGCCGTCGAGCGAACGCGCCAGCTTCATGATGCGCTCCACCGCCTTGTGGGCGTCCTGCAGCATCGCGTAATCGTCGGAGTTCACCGGCAGGTTCGTATGGACGTTGCCGTCGCCCGCGTGCATGTGCAGCGCGACGAACACGCGCGAGCGCAGCACGCGGCCGTGGATGGCCGTGCACTCGTCGAGGATGCATTTGTAGGCCGCGCCATTGAAGATCTGGCGCAGCGGCGCGCGCAGGTCCGTCTTCCACGAGATGCGCAGCGTATGGTCCTGGACCAGGTCGAACAGGGTGGCATGGGGATGCTGGCCGATGCGCACATCAACAGCGTTCGACAGTTGGCCGAGGCCGAGTTCGTCCAGCCGGGCGTGGACGGCGCGCAGCGGCTGGTCGAGATTGGCCAGCACATAGCTCCAGCGCGCGCACGGCGTCGACGAGGGCCACGACCTGCTGCGGGCGGTCGCCCATGATCTCGTCGCGTGCCACGCCGTCGCCGGTGGCGTCATCGCTCTTCTCCAGCGGCAGGTGGCCGCCCGAGAGATAGGTGTGCAGCTGTTCGGCCAGTTGCAGCTTGTTCTTGATCGACAGCTCGATGTTGATGCGCTCGATGCCGTCGGTGTATTCGCCCATCCGGTTCAGCGGAATGACGACGTCCTCGTTGATTTTAAACGCGTTGGTGTGGCGGGCAATCGCCGCGGTGCGGGCGCGGTCGAGCCAGAATTTTTTTCGCGCTTCCGGGCTGACGGCGATAAAACCTTCGCCGACGCGGGTGTTCGCAATGCGCACGACTTCCGAGGCCGCGATTGCCACCGCGTTCTCGTCGTCGCCGACGATGTCGCCGAACAGCGCCATCTTGGGCAGCACGCCGCGCTTGGACTTGGTGGCATAGCCGACCGCGCGCAGGTAGCGCTCGTCGAGGTGCTCGAGGCCGGCGAGACGCAGTGTCTCGAATTCCGGCTTGCCGCTTTTCGGCAGGCTGTCGAGGTAATCCTTGATTTCGACGATCGAGGGAATCGCGTCGCGCGCCTGGCCGAAGAATTCCAGCGCCACCGTGCGCGTGAACTTCGGCATCTTGTGCAGGATCCAGCGGCTGGAGGTGATCAGGCCATCGGTGCCCTCCTTCTGGATGCCGGGCAGGCCCGAGAGGAACTTGTCGGTGACGTCCTTACCGAGGCCCTCCTTGCGGAACTTGCGGCCTTCGATGGTCAAGGTCTCGGTGCGGAATGGTTCGCCTTTCGGCGCACCCTTCACGGCGGGATGGGTCCATTCGAGCAGGAATTCGGCGGTCGGCGCGTCGTGGATCTTCGACAGATTGTGATTGATGCGCGTGACTTCCAGCCAGTCGCCGTTCGGGTCGACCATGCGCCAGGAGGCGAGGTTGTCGAGCGCAGTGCCCCACAACACCGCTTTCTTGCCGCCGGCATTCATCGCGATGTTCCCGCCGATGCAGGACGCGTGCGCCGAGGTGGGGTCCACCGCGAACACGAAGCCGGCCTTTTCGGCTGCCTGCGAGACGCGCTGGGTGACGACGCCGGCGCCGGTATGGATGGTCGCGTAGTCGCGCTCGAGGCCCGGCAGGCGTGTCATCTCGACTTCGCCGAGACCAATCAGCTTTTCGGTGTTGATGACGGCCGACTTGGCGGTCAGGGGAATCGCGCCGCCCGTGTAGCCGGTGCCGCCGCCGCGCGGAATGATGGTCAGCCCGAGTTCGATGCAGCCTTTCACGAGGCCCGCCATCTCTTCCTCGCTGTCGGGTACCAGCACCAGGAAGGGATATTCGACGCGCCAGTCGGTGGCGTCGGTCACGTGCGAGACGCGGTGCATGCCGTCGAAGCGGATGTTGCGTTTGTCGGTATAGGCGCCGAGCACGGCGCGGGCGCGCTTCCTGAGGTCGTACATCTCGCGGAACTCGCGGCCGAAGTCGTCCACGGCCTGGCGTGCGGCGGCCAGCAATTGGGCGACAGCTTCGCTGCGGGCGAGCGCGCTGGCGCCCTCGCCTTCGCTCCCGCCTTCGCTCGCATCCACACTGGTGCGGCGCTTGTCCACTTCGGCCAGGCGATGGTGCAGCGCGTCGATCAGCTTCTGGCGCCGCTTCGGGTTGTCCAGCATGTCGTCCTGCAGGTAGGGGTTCCTGCGCACTACCCAGATGTCGCCCAGGACCTCGTAGAGCATGCGCGCCGAGCGCCCCGTCTGGCGTGCGCCGCGCAGCGTATCGAGCAGCTGCCAGCAGGATTCGCCGAGCAGGCGAATGACGATTTCGCGGTCCGAGAACGAGGTGTAGTTGTAGGGGATTTCGCGCAGGCGTGCCGGTGCGTTATCGGCGAGCAGGGTGTGGACGTGTGCTGGGGCGTTCATGGATGAGATCGCGGTATAGGACTGGCCCGAAGGACAACCATTCTAGCTTATTGCGGCGCACAACGCTGGGTTCGGGTTATTGCATCCAAGGCCGCTACGCAACTATATTTGCATAGGCAGCCCTGCATGCAAATTTGCTTTGCAAAAAACGCCGGTTGAGCATGGAATATATCTCGTGTGTAGATAGTACCCAAATCGCGTAGGGTAGGCGGCCATGCCGCCTGCGCGTCCAATGCATGCTTGATGCACCAGGAAGCTTCACGAAGGGAGAGCGCAAGGTGTAGACCGATCACGCGTCGCTTGAACGCGCAGGCGGCGCATATGCCCCGTAGGTGCAGGCTCCGGGCGGAGCCGCCTACCCTACATCGCCGCGTCCGCCTACCCGGTCACCTGCGTGATCATGTCGCCCACCCGCTTCCAGAATCCGTCCGGCACATACAGCAGCACCGCCGTCATCGTCAGGTAGCGCCCGAACTTCCCGATCGCCATGTACATCACGCTCGACCAGAACGGCAGGTGCAGCCAGCCGGCCAGCGTGCACAAGGGGTCGCCGATGCCGGGCACCCAGGACAGCAGCATGGTTTTCGAACCGTATTTCGCCAGCCAGCCGAACCAGCGGCTCTGGCGCTCCCTGGCGAAGGCGATCTTCGCGCGGTAGCCGAGGTAGTAGTCGACCGCGCCGCCCAGGGTATTGCCGATCGTGGCGACGATGATCGCCGGCCAGAACATGGCCTCGTTGGCCTTCACGACGGCGAACACGGCCGGCTCGGAGCCGAGCGGCACCAGGGTGGCCGACACGAACGCGATGAGGAATACCGATGTGAGACCGACTGTGGGAGCGGCAAGGACCTTGAGCAGCCAAAGGACGGCGGTTTCGATCATCGGTGGAATTTCGAGTGGGAGGTGTTTATTATAGAGATGAAAACTCATCGCCCCGACACGATACGGTGCGCTGTCACCCAGCGCCGCGTATCGCACTGCACACCCCGGTCATCCGCCAAGGGAACACAGTCTCGCGTCACAGGAACCAGGACACTGGCCGCCCATTCACGCCTGCCCCGCTTTTTGACCCGACCATGACCATCGACTACCTGAAAAAAATCCTCACCGCCCGCGTCTACGACGTGGCCGAGGAAACCCCGCTCGAACTCGCCCCTACCCTGTCCCAGCGCTTCGGCAACCGCATCTATTTCAAGCGCGAAGACATGCAGAGCGTCTTCAGCTTCAAGCTGCGCGGCGCCTACAACAAGATGGCGCACCTGCCCCAGGAAGCGCTGGCGCGCGGCGTGATCTGCGCCTCGGCCGGCAACCATGCGCAGGGCGTGGCCCTGTCGGCCTCCCGCCTCGGCTGCCGGGCCCTGATCGTCATGCCCACCACCACTCCCCAGGTGAAGATCGATGCCGTCAAGGCGCGCGGCGGCGCAGCGGTGGAAGTCGTGCTGCACGGCGACTCGTATACCGACGCCTACCACCACGCCCTCATCCTCGAACGCGAGCAGGGTTTGACGTTCGTGCATCCGTTCGACGACCCCGACGTGATCGCCGGCCAGGGCACGATCGGCATGGAGATCCTGCGCCAGCATTCCAGTCCGATCCACGCGATTTTTGTTGCCATCGGCGGCGGCGGCCTGATCTCCGGCATCGGTGCCTATGTAAAAGCGGTGCGGCCGGATATCCGCATCGTCGGCGTGCAGAGCGTCGACTCGGACGCGATGGCCAGGAGCCTGCAGGCCGGAGAGCGCGTGACGCTGCCGGACGTCGGCCTGTTCTCCGACGGCACCGCCGTGCGCCTGGTGGGCGAAGAGACCTTCCGCGTGGCGCAGCAGGTGGTGGACGAGATCATCCTGGTCGACACCGATGCGATCTGCGCCGCGATCCAGGACGTGTTCGGGACACGCGCAGCATCCTCGAGCCGGCCGGCGCGCTGGCGGTGGCCGGCGCCAAGGCTTACCTGGAGCGCGCGCAGGCGGCAGGACAGGCGCTGCGCGAACAAAGCCTGGTGGCCGTGGCCTGCGGCGCCAACATGAATTTCGACCGCCTGCGTTTTGTCGCCGAGCGCGCCGAACTGGGCGAAGCGCGGGAAGCCGTGTTCGCGGTCACGATCCCCGAGCAGCGCGGCAGCTTCCGCCGCTTCTGCGCCCTGGTCGGCCCGCGCAACGTCACCGAGTTCAACTACCGCATCAGCGACGAACGCCAAGCCCACATCTTTGTCGGCGTGCAGGTGGGCAGCCGCGGCGAATCGAAGCTGCTGGCACGTACCTTCGAGGAGCACGATTTCCCCACGCTCGACCTCACCCACGACGAACTGGCCAAGCTGCACGTACGCCACCTCGTCGGCGGCAAGAGCGCACTGGCGCGCGACGAATTGCTGTACCGCTTCGAATTCCCCGAGCGCCCCGGCGCGCTGATGCGCTTCCTCGACAGCATGGCGCCGAACTGGAATATCTCGCTTTTCCACTACCGCAACCAGGGCGGCGACGTCGGGCGCATCCTGGTCGGGCTGCAGGTGCCGGCCGGGGAGATGGGCGAGTTCCGCGAATTCCTGGCGACGCTGGGCTACCGGTATTGGGACGAGAGCGGCAATCCGGTGTACAAGCTGTTCTTGTAACAATGCAAGCGCGATGAAGCCTGTAGGGTAGGCGGCTCTACCCGACCATCAGATCATCGCTTACCTTGGCGCCGCCTACGCGTTCAAGCGCCCTCGGAAAACTCGCACCCGTTCATGCGTGCGCTGAACGCGTAGGCGGCGCATGCGTTCACCATGTTCAGCCGTCGCAGTCGAGCCGCCTACCCTACGCCTTGTGCACGCGTCACGTGTCTCTCCGCACCGCAAGCAACCCCGACGCGCAGCACCCGCGATTAAGGTGTACGATACGCCGCTTTGCCGCCGCCGGCCCGGCATTCATTACGCGCGAGCAAGCTTTCGCGCGGTGCCGGCGTATCGAGAGAGACCATGAACAATACCCCCGATCAATCGCCCCTTGGCAAATCCTCCGCCTACCAGACCGAGTACGCGCCGGAGCTGCTATTCCCGATTTCGCGCCAGCAAAAGCGCGACGAGCTGGCCATCGCCGGCACGATGCCCTTCTTTGGCCTGGACATCTGGAATGCCTACGAATTGTCGTGGCTGAACATGCGCGGCAAACCGCAGATCGCGATCGCCACCGTCAGCGCCCCGGCGGATTCGCCGAACATCGTCGAGTCGAAGTCCTTCAAGCTCTACCTGAATTCCTTCAACCAGACCCGGGTCGCGGGCATCGAGGCCCTGCAGGCGCTGCTGCGCGAGGACCTGTCGAACGCCTTTGGCGCGCCGGTCCACATCACGCTGACGGAACCGGAAGGTTTCGGCAAGCTCAAGATGGGCGAGCTGGAAGGCCTGTCGCTCGACCGTCTCGACATCGACGTCGACAACTATGCCCCCGCGCCGCACTTGCTGACTGCCAATTTCGAGGAAGCCCCGGTTGAAGAAACCCTGGTGTCGAACCTGCTCAAGTCGAACTGCCTGGTGACGGGCCAGCCCGACTGGGGCAGCGTGCAGATCCAGTACGCCGGCCCGCAGATCGACCAGGAAGGCCTGCTGCGCTACCTGATCGGCTTCCGTGAACACAACGAATTCCACGAACAGTGCGTGGAACGCATCTTCATGGACATCCTGCGCCAGTGCAAGCCGAGCAAGCTGTCGGTGTATGCCCGTTATACCCGCCGTGGCGGCCTCGACATCAATCCATGGCGCGCCAATTTCAGTACAGGCCGTCCCCATAACCTGCGCGGCGCGCGCCAGTAGGCACTGCGCCATTACAGCCGGGTTCGCCGTACCTTTTGCGCCACAGAAACTGACGAGAAAACAACAGTTACAGAGTGTTTGAATTTTGCACAAATTTTGTGCAAATACAGGGAAAAGACGGCAAAACCGGCCCCGCTCCCGCGATTCACCCAGCGCGCATTACTTTTCGTATCAGAAATTGCGCCACCTCTTGTGGAAGCGCAAACAAGCCTTTGCGCACGGCTGACCAGAGGCTCGAAACGCGGGCCGGACGGGGGTAGCATACCGACGCGAAATCGCAAGCCACGGCCGGGAAACAGGCCTATAATTCTGCACGGCAAGTGGCCTGTTGTGCGCCGCAACATTTGAAGCGTGTTATGACCAATCTCAGCAAAATCCTTTCGCTTGAAAACGTCCAGCTCGATATCGAAGTGTCGAGCAAGAAACGTGCTTTCGAGCAGGCCGGACTCATCTTTGAAAACAATTGCGGCATTGCCCGTTCGACCGTGACGGACAACCTGTTCGCACGCGAACGCCTCGGTTCCACCGGACTCGGGCATGGCGTCGCGGTGCCCCACGGCCGCGTCAAGGGCAGCAAGAGCCTGAAGAATCCGATCGCCGCCTTTGTCCGCCTGGCCTCGCCGATTCCCTTCGAATCGCCCGATGGCCAGCCGGTCAGCCTGCTGTTCTTCCTCTTGATTCCTGACCACGTGACCCAGCAGCACCTGGAAATCCTGTCGGAAATCGCCGAGCTGTTCTCGGACGAGGCGATCCGCACGGCGCTGGCTACCGATGCCGATCCGCGCAGCGTGCACGAGCGTATTATCAACTGGCAACCAAGCTTGCAGGCCATGGGTTAAACTTGGGGGGCCGACTCTTCCAGGCCTTCCCTACCGACCAAGACCATGCTGCAGACTCCCCTCACTATCCAACGGCTGTACGACGATAACCGGGACAGCCTGCAACTGGGCTGGTTTGCCGGTTTTCCCGGTGGCGAGCGGCTGATCTCGGGCGACGTCGCCTCGGCCGCCGACCAGGTCGGCCACCTGAATCTGATCCACCCGGGCCGGATTCAGGTGTTTGGACACCAGGAACTGAATTACTACACCCGCCTGAAATCGAGTTCGCGCAGCCACGTGATTGGCGAACTCATCGGCGGCGGCCCGCCGGCGCTGATCATCGCGCAAGGCCTGGAAACGCCGCCCGACATCCTCGCCATCTGCGACGAGCAGAACATCCCCCTGTTTTCCACGCCGCTGCCGGCCGCCCAGGTAATCGACTTCCTGCGCGTGTATCTGTCGAAAAAGCTGGCGCAGCGCGTGATCATGCATGGCGTCTTCATGGACGTGCTCGGTGTCGGCGTGCTCATTACCGGTGACTCGGGCCTGGGCAAGAGCGAGCTCGGCCTGGAGCTGATCTCGCGCTCGCACGGCCTGGTGGCCGACGATGCGGTGGAATTCTCGCGCATCGCGCCGAACATGATCGAAGGGCGCTGTCCGCCGCTGCTGCAGAACCTGCTCGAAGTGCGCGGCCTGGGCCTGCTCGACATCAAGGCGATTTTTGGCGAGACCGCCGTGCGCCGCAAGATGCGCCTGAAACTGATCGTCCACCTGGTCAAACGCGGCGTGCTCGACGAGGAAGTCGAGCGCCTGCCCTTCCACTTCCCGACCGAGGAAGTGCTGGGCCTGCCGATCCGCAAGGTCGTCATCCCCGTCGCCGCCGGCCGCAACATCGCGGTGCTGCTCGAAGCGGCCGTGCGCAACACCATCCTGCAACTGCGCGGCATCGATACGCTGCAGGAGTTCATGGAACGCCAGAGACAGGCGATGAGCGGCGATTGAATTTCGTAGGGTGGGCGGGGCCGCCGAGGCGCCCCGTGCCCACGCGGACATCGGCGTCGCGTTGGCGCATCGTTCCGCGTGGGCACGGAGTGCCCACCCTACGCTCCATATTTCGCTCAACGCACACGATCAGCCTGTATTGACGCCGATTCCGCGAAATTTCGCGGGCACCCGTCCGTCACAAGCCCTTGCCGTTGCGGTATCATCGAGCCATGCACATCGTACTCATCACCGGGATTTCCGGATCGGGCAAATCGGTTGCCCTGAAAGTCATGGAAGACGCGGGTTACTACTGCGTCGACAACCTGCCGCCGGCACTGTTGCCGCAGCTGGTAAAGGCCGTGCGCGGCGAAGGCACGCGCGAGCTGGCCGTCGCCGTCGACGCGCGCAGCTCGGAATCGCTGACCGAACTGCCGCTCACCGTGCGTGCCCTGAAAGAAGAAGGCCACCAAGTAAAAGTGATCTTCCTGACCGCGAGCACCCATTCGCTGGTCGCGCGTTTTTCGGAAACCCGGCGCAGCCATCCCCTGTCGCACGCGCTGCGCCCCGGCGAAAATCCGGCATCGCGCCGCACCCTGATCGAGTGCATCGCCGAAGAGCGCGAGCGCCTGGCCGCCATCGAAAACCTGGGCCACGTGATCGATACGTCCGAGGCATCGGCCAACAAGCTGCGCGCCTGGATCAAGGAGCTGGTCGATGTGCAGCATGCGCCGCTGACCCTGTTCTTCGAATCCTTCGCCTTCAAGAAGGGCGTGCCGCTCGACGCCGACTTCGTCTTCGACGTGCGTGCCATTCCGAACCCGTATTACGACCTGTCGCTGCGCCCGCTGACCGGCAAGGACGCGCCCGTGATCGCCTTCCTCGACGCCCAGCCGAGCGCCACCGACATGCTGGAAGACATCCTCAAGTTCGTGAAAAAGTGGCTGCCTTCGTTCAAGACCGATAACCGCAGCTACCTGACGGTGGCCGTCGGCTGCACCGGCGGCCAGCACCGCTCGGTCTACATGGCCGAACGCCTGGCGGCCTATTTCGGCGACACCGAGCGTGTCGTGCTGCGGCACCGCGAGCAGTCGTAGAGGCCTGATCCATCCGGCCCGCGTTCGCGGCCGGGTTCGCGTAGGGTGGACGGCTCCACCCGGACAGGTGCATCGACGCGCCCTCAACGCCGTCCACGCGTTCAAACCCAGCGTGTGGGAACGCGGCCTCTCACGAAGCCGGTTGAACGCCAACGCGAGCGGCGCGACGTTTCCAGCGCCGGTTGAACGCGTAGGCGGCGCATACGCAGCCTGATAATTTTCTACCAGGTGTAGCCGCCTACCCTACGACTGCGCATCCGTACGACCGCGTGGGCACGGAGTGCCTCGCCGGCCGCGCCCACCCTGCAGGGTCAAGCCAGATGCCGCAGCGGATGCGCGTGATCCGGCCACACAGGCTCGAAGAAGCGCGCCACCATCTCGGGCGTGACTTCCTCCAGCGTCGGCGGATTCCATTTCGGCGCATTGTCCTTGTCGATCACCAGCGCGCGCACGCCTTCGAGCACTTCGCCATGCTCGAAATTGCGGCGCACCAGCGAGCGTTCCATGCGCAGGCACTCGGCTACGTCCATCGAGGCGCCCTGCTTCAGCATCTCGAGCGTCACGCACATCATCAGCGGCGAGCGCTGGCGCATCGCGTTCAAGGCCTTCTGGGCGAAGGGGCTGTCGTCGCCCGCGAGCGAAGCCATGATGGCGTCGACCGAACCGGCGCCGAAGTGGCGGTCGATCGCAGCGCGCGCGCGGTGGCCAGGGCGCTTTCTCCGGCCTGGGGGGCGAAACCGGCAGCAAAGGCGCGGATCGATTCGGCCAGCTGCGCACCGGGCGTCGACGCGATCAGCGCGTTCAGTTCACCCAGCTGCGCGCTCGGCACGAACAGGTCGGCCAGGCCGACATACAGGGCGTCGGCTGCGCCGATCGTGAGACCCGTCAGGCCCAGGTAATTGCCCAGCTGGCCAGGGGCGTGCGACAGGAAATGGCTGCCGCCCACATCCGGGAACAGGCCGATGTTCACTTCCGGCATCGCCATCTTCGTGCGCTCGGTCACGATGCGCAGGCCGGTCTCCGGGCCGCCCTGGGCGATGCCCATGCCGCCGCCCATCACCACGCCGTCCATGATCGCGATATACGGTTTCGGGTAGAAGTGGATCAGGTGGTTCAGCGCGTATTCCTCGGTAAAGAAGTCTTCCAGCAGCGCGCTGTCGCCCATCGGCGTGGCGTGGCCGGCTTCGTGGAAGAAGCGGATGTCGCCGCCGGCGCACAGGGCTTTCTCGCTGCTGCTGGTGAGGACAACGGCAGCGACATCGGCGTCGTCGCGCCAGGCCAGCAGGATCTCGGTCAGGCGGCGCACCATCGCCAGCGACAGCGAATTGAGGGCCTTCGGGCGGTCGAGGGTGATCACCCCGGTGCCATTGGCAACGCGGGTCAGGACGTGGTCGGTCATGGTGGATGATGTGATGGAAAAGACATGCATTTTACAGAACAGGGAGCGCTCCCGGTGCGCCATGAAGCGGCGGGCTCAAAATGAAAAGGGCGCCCTCCCGGCGCCCTCGTTCAGATGATACTTGGCTTGCGATCAGAGGGCAGCAGCCTCTCCGCTATCCGGACGGCGCTTGAGCGACTCGTGATTATGGTTCTGCAGCATCGATTTGTATTTGACGACCTGGCGGTCCACCCTGTCCATCAACAGGTCGATCGCGGCGTACAGGTCGTGCGCCACGCTTTCCACGTGCACCATCTTGCCTGACATATGCAGGTTGATCTCGGCTTTCTGCCTTTTTTCTTTTTCGGTGAGATTGTCGATCGCGAGGATGACGTGGGAGTCGATCACTTGGTCGAAGTGGCGGGTGATGCGTTCGAGCTTGTTCTGTACGTACTCTCGGATGGCGGGGGTGACTTCGAGGTGGTGGCCACTGATAGTGAGATTCATACACACTCCTTTGAGAAGATAGCGGCCGCCGCGTTACGCATTGTGCATAAGGGTGCCGCTGTTACAAGGATTTGCGGAGACTGACTGGGGGAATCTTGAGTGCCTCACGGTATTTGGCAACCGTGCGGCGCGCGATGACCATGCCTTGTTCACCGAGCATTTCCGCGATCTTGCTGTCGGATAATGGGTTCCTGGGGTCCTCTGCTCCTGTCAGTTGCGCAATGAGCGCCCGTATCGCTGTTGACGATGCTTCGCCCCCCGCTTCGGTGGCGACATGGCTTCCGAAGAAATATTTCAACTCAAACATGCCGTGCGGGGTCAGCATGAATTTCTGAGTTGTGACACGAGAAATCGTGCTCTCGTGTAGGCCTAGTGTATCAGCTATCTCGCGAAGCACAAGGGGACGCATGGCAACCGCGCCATGGCTGAAAAAGTTGCGCTGGCGCTCCACAATGGCCTGCGAAACACGCAGGATCGTGTCGAAACGCTGGCGCATATTCTTGATGAGCCACTTGGCTTCCTGCAGCTGCGCGCTCATCTGCGCCTCGCCTTTTCCCTGCTTGAGCAGGGCCGCATAGAGGTTGTTCACGCGCAGGCGCGGCATGACTTCGTGGTTCAGCGTGACGGTCCAGCCGGCGCCGTTCTTGCGGACGATAACGTCCGGAACCACATAGTCCGAGGTGCTGGCCGCGAAGGCGGCGCCCGGGTGCGGATTGCAGCGGCGGATCACGGCTTGCGCTTCGCGCAGGTCTTCGTCGTCGCAGTCGAGCGCCTTTTTCAGCTTGGTGAATTCGCGCTGGGCGAACCAGGTCAGGTAGCCCTCGACGATTTTCAGGGCCATGCGCCGCGTCACCAGCGGCACGCCCGGCATGGCGCGGATCTGCAGCGCCAGGCATTCACCGGCACTGCGCGCGCCGACGCCGGTCGGATCCAGGCTCTGCACCAGCGCCAGCGCGCAGCGCAGCTCATCCATCTCGACTTCCAGCTCCTCGGGCAGGCGCGCGTGGATCTCATCGAGCTGCTCTTCCGGTAGCCGTTGTCGTCGATGGCGTCGATCACGAGTTCGGCCAGCGCGCGGTCGCGCGCCGTCACGCCGGTGACGCGCACCTGCTCGGACAGGTGCTCGCGCAGCGTGACCCCGCCCGCTTCCAGCTGCGGCCGGCCATCCTCGTCGTCGCTGCCGCTGTTCGATGCGCGGCTGGATTCTCCCAGTCGCCATCGGACTCGCCGCGCTCGACATCGCCGCCGCCGTCAGGCGCGTCGCCGCCCTCGCCCGCAGGCGCAGCTTCCTCGCCGCCCGGTGCCGGCGCGGGTGCCTCGCCCCGGGCCGGACCATTCTGGATGGCGCCGTCGGCCAGCAGCCGCACCGAACGGTCGAGCGGATCGTCGAGCCGCTCGAGCAGGGGATTGTCGTGCAGGATCTGCTCGATCTCCTGCTGCAATTCGAGCGTGGACAGCTGCAGCAGGCGGATCGACTGCTGAAGCTGCGGCGTGAGCGCCAGGTGCTGCGAAGTCCGGAGTTGCAGGGATTGTTTCATCGCTTCTTGCTGTGTCGTTGCTGCCGGGCTTACATGCGGAAGTGTTCGCCCAGGTAGACGCGGCGAACCGATTCGTCGGCGATGATGTCGTCAGGGCGGCCCGAGGCCAGGACGGCGCCCTGGTTGATGATGTAGGCGCGGTCGCAGATGCCCAGCGTTTCGCGCACGTTGTGGTCGGTGATCAGGACGCCGATGCCGCGCTCCTTCAGGAAGCGCACGATGCGCTGGATCTCGATCACGGCGATCGGGTCGACGCCGGCGAAAGGTTCGTCGAGCAGCACGAAGCGCGGATTGGTGGCCAGCGCGCGCGCGATCTCGACGCGGCGGCGCTCGCCGCCCGACAGCGACAATGCAGGATTTTCGCGCAGCTTCTCGATCTGCAGTTCGGCCAGCAGCGAATCGAGGCGCTCGTCGATGGCGCTTTTCGACAGCGGCTTGCCCTCGTCGGTGCGCTGCAGCTCGAGCACGGCGCGGATGTTGTCCTCGACCGTCAGCTTGCGAAACACCGAAGCTTCCTGCGGCAGGTAGGACAGGCCGAGCACCGCGCGGCGGTGGATCGGCAGGCTCGAGATGTCGGTGCCGTTGATCTCGATCGAGCCGGCGTCCGACGGCACCAGGCCGACGATCATGTAGAACGAGGTGGTCTTGCCGGCGCCGTTCGGTCCCAGCAGGCCGACGACTTCGCCGCATTTCACCTGCAGCGACACATCGCGCACGACCAGCCGCTTGCCGTAACTTTTCTGCAGCCCCTGGACCACCAGGGTGCTGCCCTTCTCGCTTGCTGCCATCATTATTGTTTTCCCGCCGCTGCCGCCGACGGCGTCGGTGCGGGCGCCGGGGCGGCCGGCGCCGCTGCCGCCGCCGGTGCCACGCGCCGCGGCGCGATGATCAGGGTGCCGCGTCCACCGCCTGCCTTGCTTTCGCCGCTGGCGTCGTTGCGCACGGAGGCGACTTCCTTGCGGTTGTCGTAGGAGATGAAGGGACCGTCGATCTCGTTGGTCAGGCGGCCGTTTTCCAGCTGGCGCACGTTCGCCTTCGAGAACAGCTTGACGATCTCGCTGCGCTCGTCGTATTCGATGCGCTCGGCCTGGCCTTCCATCCACAGGTCGGGGCCGCCGTCGCGCTTCTGGCGGAAAGTGGCGACCTTGCCCGGCGCCGCGATCAGCGTCACGTGCAGGTAGCCTTCCGGCGTTTCCTTGACCAGGGCGCGCTCGGACTTGAGCAGCAGCGTGCCGCGCGTGACGACCACGTTGCCGGTCAGGATGCGCGTCTGCGTGACTTCGTCCATGTCGGCGTTATTGAAATCGATGACGGCCTGCTTGAGCGAATCGGCGCGCTCGGCGTGGGCCGGCAGCGACAGCAGCGCCAGGGCAGCGGCGGTGGCGGCGAGGATGTTTTTCATGTTTGCTCGTTCCTGTTATTGGTTGGGTGCGGCTTGTCCCCGCGGCGGATAGACGATCTGGCCACGGCCGCCCAGGTGCAGCTTCTGGGTGGGATTCTCGGCCACCATGCCGACGGCTCTCACCTTCGCCGCGCCCAGCGTCATCTGCACCGGGCGGCTGGTCTTGACGATTTCGTCGTCGACCAGCACGGTCAGCGCCTCGGTGCGCGCGTGCATCGCCTGGCTCGTGGGCGTGGCCGGACGCACGATGTTCACGTCGTCCATCAGTTCCACGCGGTTCTCGCCATGGAAGACCTGGGCGCGTTGCGCGCGCATGCTCATGCGCGGACGTCCCGGCGCCATGCTGTCAACGATCGGCCGCGTGACTTCGGAGACGTCGTTATCGGGATGGTGCACCAGCTTGGCGCCGGACATCACATAGCGCGGCGCGCCGGACTCGGTCATGCGCACGAAGCTGAAGTTCTCGACGATGTAATCGGGCTCGGTCAGCGAATTGACGGGGTTGGCGCCGTCGCCGGCCTGGATCGCCTGCAGCAGCCAGAAGCTGCCGAAGGCGAAGAACACGGCCGTGAGCATCAGCGCCAGCAGGCGCCAGCGGTGCGCGGTACGCTTGTTCACGTAGGCCGCCATCCGGTCACGCGAAATACGGGGCAAGCACCCGCTCGTAGTTGCCCTGGGCGCGCAGCACCAGGTCGCAGACCTCGCGCACGGCACCACGGCCGCCGCCGGCTTTCGTGACGTAGTGGGCGCGGTGCTGCACTTCCGGGTGCCCGCTCGGCACCGTCACGGCAAAGCCAACTTTCGACAGCAATGGCATGTCGATGACGTCGTCGCCGATGTAGCCGCATTCCTCGGCAGTGACGCCCGTCTTCGCCAGCAGCTCGGCAAAGGCGATGCGCTTGTCGTGGAAGCCCTGCCAGACGTGGGTGATGCCCAGGTCGCGTGCACGGGCGTTGACGATGGGCGAATTACGCGCGCTGATGATGGCCGTGGCCACGCCCGACTTCTGCAGCAACTGGATACCCAGGCCGTCGAGCACATTGAAGGTTTTCGTGACTTCGCCGTCGGGACCGTAGGTCAGGCTGCCGTCGGTGAGGATGCCGTCGACGTCGAAAATCATGACCTTGATGCGCGCGGCGCGCTCGACGTGGGCCAGCGGGGTCAGCGCGTTCATGAGCTCACTCATCAGATCACCTTGGCGCGGGTCAGGTCGTGGATGTGCAGCGCGCCGACGAGCACGCCGTCGCTGTCGACCACCAGCATCTGGTTGATGCGGAATTCTTCCATGATGGCGACGGCGTCCACGGCCAGCTGGTCGGGGTGCACGGTGCGCGCGCCGACGTGCATGACGTCGCGGATGGTGAGCTTGGTGAAATCCTGCTCGCGTTCGATCAGGCGGCGCAGGTCGCCGTCGGTGAACACGCCGAGCGGATGCATGGCGCCGTCGACGATGGCGGTCATGCCCATGCCCTTCTGGCTGACTTCAAGCAGGGCTTGCGCCAGCGGCAGCTCGGGCGCCACGGCGGGGATCGCGTCGCCGCTGCGCATGACGTCGCGCACATGGGTCAGCAGGCGGCGGCCGAGCGCGCCGCCCGGGTGCGAACGCGCAAAATCTTCTTCGCGAAAACCGCGCACGTCCAGCAGCGCCACGGCAAGCGCGTCGCCCAGCGCCAGGGTGACGGTGGTACTGGCGGTCGGCGCGAGGTTCAAGGGGCAGGCTTCCTTCGCAACGGAAATGTCGAGGTGAACGTCGGCGAGCAGCGCCAGGCGCGACTGCGGCCGCCCGGTCATGGCGATCAGGGGCGCGCCCATGCGTTTGACGACCGGCAGGATGTCCATCAGTTCCGACGACTCGCCGGAATTGGAGATGGCGATGAAGACGTCTTGCGCCGTCACCATGCCGAGGTCGCCATGGGCGGCTTCGCCCGGGTGCACGAACATCGCCGGGGTGCCGGTGGAGGCCAGGGTCGCGGCGATCTTGCGCGCGATATGGCCGGACTTGCCCATGCCCGAGACGACCACGCGGCCGGTGCAGGCGTACAGCACGTTCACGGCGCGCACCAGGCTGTCGTCGGCATCGAGCCGTGCATGCAGCGCGGTGATGGCGTCGGCTTCGATCGCCAGGGTCTCGCGCGCCAGTTCCATCACGCGGCGGGACTGGCTCTCGTCAAAACTGTTCAGCATTGTTTTTTCATCGGTTACACTCATCACCGAAGTATAAACGAATTGAGAAAGCAAAAAACTTGCCAGACGTATCAAACAACGCATCCCTTACAAAAAGTTACTCTTACTTAATACTGAACGCATGGCATCTGGCCTCGAACTGACCCTGCTGCTGCTCGGCAGCGCCGTGCTGGGCGTGGTCGTGTTCCGCTCGCTGCACCTGCCGCCCATGCTCGGCTATCTCGCCGTTGGCGTGCTGATCGGCCCCCATGCGCTGGGCCTGGCCGCCGAAACCGGCGCCACCCACGCGCTGGCCGAATTCGGTGTCGTGTTCCTGATGTTCTCGATCGGCCTCGAATTCTCGCTCTCGCAGTTGCGGGCGATGCGGCGCATCGTGTTCGGACTGGGCCTGGCCCAGGTGGTATTGACGATCGTCGCCGCCATGCTGGGCGCGATCGCCTTTTCCATCTGGGCCCCTGGCCTGCACGTGGGCTGGCAGGCGGCCTTTGCCCTTGGTGGCGCGCTGGCCATGTCTTCCACGGCGATCGTCGTGAAGCTGCTTACCGAGCGCCTGGAACTGGAAAGCGAGCATGGGCGCCGCATCATCGGCATCCTGCTGTTCCAGGACCTGGCCGTGGTGCCGCTCCTGATCCTGATTCCCGCATTGGCGCGCAATCCCGAAGACCTGGCACCGACCCTGGCCTGGGCCGGCGTCAAGGCGGCGGCGGTGCTGGCGCTGCTGCTGTTCTTCGGACAGAAACTGATGCGCGGCTGGTTCACGCTGGTGGCCAAGCGCCGCTCGCAGGAACTGTTCATGTTGAACCTGCTGCTGGTGACGCTGGGCGCGGCCTGGATCACCGAGCGCGCCGGCCTGTCGATGGCGCTGGGCGCCTTTGTCGCCGGCATGCTGATCTCCGAAACCCAGTTCAAGCACCAGGTCGAAGAAGACATCAAGCCCTTCCGCGACGTGCTGCTCGGCCTGTTCTTCATCACCATCGGCATGCTGCTGAACGTACGCCTGGTGCTGGAACATTGGTGGCTGGTGCTCCTTTTGCTCGTTCTCCCTGTTCTGCTGAAATTCGCGCTGATCGCCCTGCTGGCGAAAGCCTTCGGTTCATCCGACGGCGTGGCGATGCGCACCGGTCTCGCGCTGGCGCAGGCCGGCGAATTCGGCTTCGTGCTCTTGAACATGGCCTCCGGCTCGAAACTGATCGACCCTTTCCTGATGCAGCTGGTGCTGGCCTCGATGGTGCTGTCGATGCTGGTCGCGCCGCTGGTGATCGCCAACTCCGACAAGATCGTGATGAAGATCGCCTCGAACGAGTGGATGATGCAGTCGCTGCAGCTGACGCAACTGGCGAGCCGCACGATGGCGGCGCAAAAGCACGTGATCCTGGCCGGCTTCGGGCGCAGCGGCCAGAGCGTGGCCACGCTGCTCTCCGACGAAAAACTGCCCTGGTACGCGCTCGACCTGGACCCGGAAAGGGTGCAGGAAGCGCAGGCCGCGGGTTCGAACGTGTCGTATGGCGACGCCGGCCGGCGCGAAGCCCTGATCGCGGCCGGCATCAACCGGGCCAGCGCCTTGGTGATCACCTTTGCCGACACCCGCGCGGCGCTGAAAGTGCTGCACCTGGTGCACGAGCTGGCGCCTTCGCTGCCGGTAATCGTGCGCAGCCACGACGACAGCGACCTCGATGTGCTGCGCCAGGCGGGTGCGACGGAAGTGGTGCCGGAAGCGCTCGAGAGCAGCCTGATGCTGGCCTCGCACGCGCTGGTGGTGGTGGGCGTACCGCTGCGGCGCGTGGTGCACCGGGTGCAGAGCGCACGCGACGAACGCTACGCGGCGCTGCGTGGCTACTTCCACGGCTCCAGCGACGTCAGCGACGACCCCGAGCACATGTACGTGCGCCTGCATTCGGTGGTATTGGGCGAGGATGCACAGGCGGTGGGCCGGCGCATCGACGAACTCGGACTGGAGGAACTGGGCGCCGAAGTGAGCGGCATCCGGCGCGAGCGCGTGCGCATCGAACCGGCGCCGGAGACGGTGCTGCAGGCGCGCGACGTGGTGGTGCTGCGCGGCGGCGCCGATGCGGTGACGCGGGCGGAAGGACGGTTGTTGTAGGGTAGCGCCGACATCGCAACCGGCACGTAGGGTGGACGGCTCCACCGATCCGGCGGTTGAACACGCGGCCGTGGCGCCGTCCACCCGTTCAACCCACGTTCGAGATAGTGCGGCCGAGCACACGTGCGTTGAACGCGTGGACGGCGCCCATTGTGCGATCCATCAAATGTCCGGACGAAGCCGTCCACCCTACGGTGCATCCGGCACAAGCGGCTACCCCGCCGTGACCACCCGGTTGCGTCCCGCTTCCTTCGCCTGGTACAGCGCGGCATCGGCCTGCGCCACCAGTTGCTGGGCCACGCCTTCGATGGCGTGGTCGCGGGCGTAGTCGTCCAGCACCGACACGCCGATCGACACCGACACGTTCAGGTACTGGCCGCCGGCCAGGTCGATCGGCCGGTCGGCGATGCCGGCGCGGATGCGGTCGGCCACCATCGCCGCCGCGTCGAGATCGGCGTCGATCAGCAGCACGACGAATTCCTCGCCGCCGAAGCGCGCCAGCGCGTCCGACAGGCGCAGTTCCATCTTGATACGCGAGGCCACCTCGCGCAGGACATCGTCGCCGCCCTGGTGGCCGACCGTATCGTTGACGGCCTTGAAATGGTCGACGTCGATGAACATGAAGGAAATCCGGTAGCCCTGGCGCCGCGCGCGGGCGATTTCCTCGACCAGGCGGCGGTCGATGTAGCGGCGGTTGTAGATGCCGGTCAGCGGGTCGGTCAAGCCGATGTACTTCAGCATCTCGTTGCTGATCACGTTTTCCAGGCAGATGGCGATGATCGAGGCCATGTGCTCGATGAATTCGGTGCCGTGCGTCGCCGTGAAGCGCTGCGGGTCGAAGCTGCCCAGGTTCAGGCTGCCGATCAGGCGCTTGTTGCGCAGCAGCGGCACCAGCGCCACGCTGGTCAGGCCGGCGGGCGGCTGCGGGAAATGCGCGCCGTGCAGGACGCGTTCATAGGCCCCGGGCGCGGACGCGGCGGCGCGCCGTCGGTCGCGCCAAAACCCAGCTCGACGGCGTGCTCGCAGAACAGCAGGTCGGGCAGCAGCTCGAAGTCCACGCCCAGCTTGTGCATCACGGTATAGATGTCGGCGTCGGTATCGACCAGGGACAGGGTAACGCTGTCAAGCTCTGAAATGATGGGCAGGCGCCGGAAAATCGTGCCGACCAGCTCGGGAAAACTGGACGCGCCGACGATTTCGAGGTCGAACGCCTGGTGCCGGCACATGATGTCGTGATTGCGCTGGGCCTGCTCGAGCACATAGGTCATGCGCGCGCGCAGGGCTTCGTTCTCGGCAATCAGGTCGCGCGACGTCGCGTCCGGCTGGTGCATGATCATTCCTTTCAGCAATACCCATTACATTACGCGATCCGCCAGCGCTTGCAAACGGGATTACCGCTTTTTTCGGTTTTGAACAGCCCCGGCGCTGCCTTAAAACGACAGGCTGGTCTCGAGCACCTGGCCGATGCGCAGTTCGCCGCCCGCCCCGCCGCCCACGATGCAGTTCATGCCGACGCAGACGGCGCCATCGAGCACCGCCTTCGTGCGCCAGGCTTGCAGGATGTCGAGCGGATCCGGCCCGGGAATGCCGGTGGCCTGGTCGACCGCCGGGATCGGGCAGCGCGCGCAGGGTTTCACGGGCTTGACGACGATGTCCCCGCAGACCAGCTCGGCGAGGTAATCCTCCTCGAACGGGTCAAGGCCGTCGACCACCAGGTTGGGACGGAAGCGGTCCATCGGCACGGCCGCGCGTCCGGCCGCGCGCAGGCGGAAGTTGATCTCCTCGAGCGAGGCGGTGCCGATCAGGAGCAGCAAGGGGTAAGCGTCGGCAAAGCGTGCCGACGATGGGGCGCCGGCCGTCCATTTGGTGCTGGTCGGGCGCGCCCCTCCGCCCGGAAAACGCACCAGCCGGCAAGGCGTGCCCAGCACCTCCCGAACCATCGCGCCGCGGCGTCTCCGCAGTCGGCTGCTTCGACGAAGTCGTCCCAGATCTGCACCCGCAGCGTGGACGGCGCATCGGGCCGGGCCAGCGGCAGGCGCAGCACAGCCACGCCCGGTGCGCTTACCAGCAGGGCGCCCTCTTCCACCCGGGGCACGATTGTTGCCATGCGCGGAAACTCGCGCTGGGTCAGGAACTGGCCTTCCGGCGTGACCAGCATCCACTCGCGGTCGTGCACGCCGCTCGCCTGCAGGCCGGAAACCGAGACGCGCGCGGTGTCCACCGCCATGCCGGCGCAGGATTTGATCGGATACAGGATGAGCTGGGAGAGCGTGGCCATGGCGCAAAGGGAATCGAGGGGCCGACAGTATCGCACCAAATCCGCCGGACGAAGCCGGAGCGGCCACAGGCCGGTTTCACCTTTACGAAACGTGCTCGGCAATTCTTGCCGAGTTTTACACATACCGTTGTTGCCGCCCTACAAAATTACCGGATTTATCGACTCTGTAAGACGGTTCCTACACCAAAGTATAGAATCACGGCATCTATAGTTGCCTAAAATCATGAATAATACCTATCGCCTGGTCTGGAACGCCACCCTCGGCCTGTGGCAAGCTGCCCCCGAAACCGCCAGGGGCCGTGGCAAAAGCAAGTCAGCGCGCGCGCTGCGGCCCCGTCACGCCCTGAGCACGATCGCCCTGGCCGCCGCTGCCCTCGTATCGGCCCATGCCGCGCCCCTGCCGACCAACGGAATCATCGTCGCCGGCGAAGGCAGCATCACCCAGTCGGGCGAGGTCATGACGATCGACCAGACGACGAACAAGATGGCGATCGACTGGCAGAGCTTCTCGATCGGCAAGGGCAACACCGTTGTCTTCCGCCAGCCCTCGACCACCTCGGTGGCGCTGAACCGCGTGCTCGGACCGGATGCCTCCAGCATCCAGGGCGCATTGCGTTCGAACGGCCAGGTCTTCCTGCTCAATCCGAACGGCGTGCTGTTCTCGCCGACGGCGCAGGTCAATACCGGCGGCCTGCTGGCCTCGACGCTGGACATGAAGGTCGGCGACTTCCTCGCCGGCCGCTACCAGCTTGAAGGCGACAGTGCCCGGGCCGTGGTCAACCAGGGCGCGCTGCGCGCAAGCGAAGGCGGTTCCATCGCCCTGGTCGCCGCCACCGTCAGCAACGCCGGCAGCATCGACGCCCCTGGCGGCGCCGTGGCCCCGGGCGCGGGATCGCAGGTGCTGGTCGACCTGGGCGGCCCGGTCAAGCTGCAGCTGCAGCGCGCAAGCGTCGACACCCTCGTCGAGAACGGCGGCGCCATCCGCGCCGACGGCGGCACCGTGCTGCTGACCGCACGCGCGGCCTCCGACCTGCACGCGAGCGTGATCAACCGTGGTGGCACCATCCAGGCACAGACCCTGGCCACCGGCGCCAAGGGCGAGATCCTGCTGCTGGGCGACATGGCGAACGGCCAGCTGAACGTCGGCGGCACGCTCGACGCCAGCGCCCCGAATGTCACTAACGTCGGCAATGGCGGCTTCATCGAGACCTCGGCCGCGCACGTGACGACGCAGGATGGCCTGCTTGTGAACGCCGGCGCCGCCGCCAACGGCCGCGGCGGCGAGTGGCTGGTCGACCCTTATGATTACGTGATCAACGCCACGGCGGCGCAGAACATCGGCGCCACCCTCAACACCGGCACCAGCGTCACCATTACCACCCAGTCCGCGAACGCCGCCTACGGCAGCGGCGCCACGAGTGCCGGCAGCGGCGACATCACCGTCAGCAGCGCGATTACCAAATCGGCCGGCGGCGACGCCACGCTGACCCTGCGCGCGGACCGCAACGTGATCGTCAGCGCCGACATCAAGGCCACCAGCGGCAAGCTCGGCGTGACCCTGAGCGCGGGCAACGGCGCCGGCAGCTACGGCGGCGTGCGCGTGGGCGGCAACCTCACCTCGAACGGCGGCGACATCCTGGTGGGCGGCGCACGCGGCGTGGCCAACCGGGGCATCGGCTTCGCCGCCAACCTGAACGACTCGGAAGCGGCGATCGTCGTCGAGCAGGACAAGACCATCCTCTCGGGCGGCGGCCACATCACCATCAACGGCCGCTCGACGGTCGGCTCGAACAACGGCAATTATTCGGGCGTGACCGGCGGCGTGTACGTGAAATCGGGCGCGCAGATCCTCTCCGGCACCGGCGACCTGTACATCACCGGCGACAGCGCCGGCGGCCTCAAGACCTTCGGCATCGCCTTCGAAGCCAATGCCGGCAGCAAGACCGTCGTCGGCAGCGCGACCAACGGCGGCAACATGCTGATGAATGCGGTGAACAGCTCCGGCGGCACCGCAGCCCAGCGCGACGAAGGTGCGATGGGCCTGGTCAACAACGGCAGCACCGACCGCCTGTCCTTCTAAGGCCCGTCGGTGGCGAGCTGGCTGGTGTTCATCAACGGCGTGCCCCAGCTGTCGGGCTACACGCGCGCGCCCCAGCTGAACTGCGCGGCCGGATACCTGAACTGCGGCTACCTCGTCGTGCCCGGTTCGAACAACAGCTACCTGTACGCCGGCTACAACGCGGTCGACATGGCGACCAAGGCGGCCTACGTGATCCAGAGCGGCGCCGGCACCAAGGTCTACGACGGCTCGGACCTCGCCACCAACCTCACCCTGACGCCGCTCGGCGGCCCGGTCGGCTTTACGCCGGCCAGCCTGCAGCCTTACCCGCTGTTCCACACGACCAGCAAGAACGTCGGCACCTATACGCGCCTGGTCCGCGACGCCGCCAATCCGACCCGGCTCGTCTCGGGCAGCGACACCTATGCGGTGGGCTACTTCAACAGCGGCACGTATGCCATCACGCCGCGTACGCTGACCCCGGTCGTCACCAGCAAGGTCTACGACGGCAGCAGCACGGCTGCAGTGAGCGCCCTCGGCGTCATCGGTACGGACAACGTACGCCTGGTCGGCAGCGGCAGCTTCGGCGGCACGAACATTGGCGACTATGCCAACGTCAGCGCCAGCGGCATCACGCTGCAGGGCAGCGACGCCGCCAACTACACGCTGGGCAGCAATTCTGTCGCCGGCATGAGCGCCAGCATCACGCCGCGCCAGCTCACGCTCACGGCACAAAAGACCTATGACGGCAGCGACAACCTGGACGGCCACGTCACCTTCGGCAACCTGGTCGCCGGCGAGGACCTGAACTACAGCGGCGCACTGGCCAACAGCCTGCACGTGGACGGCGCGACGCACGTTTCCGCCATCGTGCTGGCCAACGGCAGCAATGGCTCGGCGTCCAACTACGCGCTGCCGTCGCTGGCCGGTGCTTCGAACGCCAACAGCGCGGCGATCACCCCACGTGTGCTCACCGTGCAGGTGGGCGGCATGACGAGCAAGACCTATGATGGCACCACGGCGGTCCGTCCTGGCTACGTACCGGCCTACTCGACCAGCGGTCTGGCCGCGGCGGACCTCGGCGCCCAGGTTACGGTCGGCGCAACCGGCATGGCCTTCAACAGCCCGAATGCCCCGGACGCCGACCGCGTGATCGTGTCCGGCCTGAGCGTGACCGGTGTCACCGGCGGCGTCGCCAATGCGCGCGACTACGTGCTCGATACCTCCAGCAAGTACATTGCGGCCAACATCAATGCGCGTCCGGTCGGCGTCGCCGTCAACAACGCCACCAAGGTCTATGGCGACGCCGATCCGCAGCTGGGCTACAGCGTCGTCTCCGGCGACCTGCTCGGCAACGACGTCCTGACCGGCCGGATCGTGCGCGCGGCCGGCGAGAACGTCGGCACCTACACGCTCGACGCCTCGAACCTGTCGAATCCGAACTACGCGGTGATGGCGAGCGACGGCGCCCTGACGGTCACGCCGCGCGCCATCACGGTGGCGGCGGACAACAAGACCAAAGCCTACGGCGACGCCGACCCGCAGCTGTCCTATCGCCTGGTGGCGGGTAGCCTGGTGGGCAGCGACAGCCTGGCGGGCAGCCTGACGCGCGCCGCCGGCGAGAACGTCGGCAGCTATGCCATCGATGCCGGCAGCCTCGCCAACGGCAACTACCGGTGACGGTGCAGAACGGCAGCCTGACGATTGCGCCGCGCGCGCTGTCGATCGCACTCGATCCGCAATCGAAGACCTATGGCGACGCCGATCCACAGCTGGCCTACCGCCTCCTCGGCGGCAGCCTGGTGAACGGCGACACGCTGGCCTTGAGCCGCGTGGCCGGCGAAGACGCCGGCAGCTACGCGCTTGCCGCCAGCGCCAGCCCGAACTATGTGCTCACGACGAGCGCCGGCGAGTTGACCATCCTGCCGCGCGCCTTGAACCTGGCCGTCGACGACGCGACCAAGGTGTATGGCGACGCCGACCCGCTGCTGTCCTATCGCCTGGTGTCGGGCCAGCTGGTCGGCAACGACACGCTGGGCGTCAGCCTGCAGCGCAGCGCGGGCGAGAACGCCGGCAGCTACGCGATCGCCGCCAGCAGCCTGGCCAACGGTAACTACGTGCTGACGGTAAACGACGGCACGCTGACGATCGCGCCGCGTCCGCTCACGGTCAGCGCCGACAACGTCGCGAAACAGCTTGGCGCCGCCGACCCGCAACTGAGCTGGCGCCTCACCGGCGGCAGTCTGGTGGGCAACGACAGCCTGGCCGGCGCGCTTTCGCGGGCACCCGGCGAAGCGGCCGGCAGCTATGCCATCGGCCAGGGCACGCTGGCCAATTCGAACTACGCGATCGCCTTCAATGGTGGCGCGCTCGACATCGCCGCGGTACCGGCTCCCGTGGCCGTTCCGCCGGTAGTGGTTCCGCCAGTGGCAGTGGTTCCGCCGGTCGCCGTGGTTCCGCCGGCCGTGGTGCCGCCTGTCGTGGTGCCAGCCGTGCCGGCACCGGCACCAGTCGTCGCCGAACAGCCCGCACCGGCACCGGCACCGGCCGCAGGTCCGGTCGTGGTCCCGTCGATCTACACCAACATGGTGCCCGAACTGGTGCCGCCGACCGTCGGTGCCCTCTCCTACGTCAACGTGGCCGACCGCAGCGCGGGTGGCGAGGCGGCCGGCGACGGCAACGCCAGCAAGGAAGAAACGGGACTGGACCGCGCCGCGTCGCACGCACCGACCTCGGGCCGCGACGTCAAGTTCCTCGACGTGATGGTGGTCGGCGGTGGTATCAACATGGGCGAGGCCGACAAACGGTCCGGCGCCCCGGCCGCACCCGGCAACTGAAGAACAGCATACTGACTGAGCAACCATGAACAAGCTTCCCCCCTCCTGCCGGCTGCCCTGCTGGCCCTGTCGGCCCATCCGGCGCTTGCCCAGCAGCTGCCCGACGCCGGCCGCCTGCTGCAGGAAAACACCAGGTCCGCCCTGCAGCTGCCGCGTACGGCCCCTGGCGTCGCGGTCGAGTCGCCGGCGCAGGCCGCGCAGCGCGGCGGCGTCAAGGTCGTGCTGCGCGCCGTCGTCATCGAAGGCAACAGCGTCATCGCCACGCCGGCGCTGCTGGCCGCCCCGGGCGACGTCGACGGCAAGGAATTCGACTTCGCCGGCCTCGATGCCCTCGCGGCGCGCATCACCGCGCATTACCAGGCAGCCGGCTACCCGTTCGCACGCGCCGTGCTGCCGCAGCAGGACGTCTCGGGCGGCACGCTGCGCATCCGCGTCATCGAAGGCCGCTACGGCAAGATCGCCGCCACCGGCACGCCGCAACTGGTGCAAGGCGCCCAGCCTTTCCTCGACCACTTGACGACCGGTGCGCCGATCGAAAGCGGCCAGCTCGAACGCGTGACCCTGATCCTCGACGACCAGCCGGGCATCAAGACCACGCCGTCGATCCGCCCCGGCCAGGCCTATGGCAGCGGCGACCTGATGGTGGGCGTGGCGCGCGAGCAGCCCTACAGCGGCGAAGTCGCGCTCGACAACCACGGCAACCGCTACACCGGCAAGTACCGGGTTCGCGTCGGCCTGGAGCTGAACAGCCCTTTCACCTTCGGCGACCAGATCGCGGTACAGGGCCTCGTCACCGATGAAAAAATGTGGTTCGGTTCGCTCGCCTACAGCCTGCCGCTGGGCTCCTCGGGCCTGCGCGGACGCGCAGGGGTCACCCACTCCTACTACACGCTGGCGGGCGACTTCAGCGCCCTCGACGCCACCGGCACCGCCGACATCGCCAGCGCGGGACTGAGCTACCCGATTGTGCGCTCGCAGCGGCGCAACCTGTCGCTCTCCGGCCAGGTTGAGCACAAGCGGCTGAACGACCGCCAGGGCGCGCTCGACACGCAAGCGGATAAATCGAGCAAGCTTGCCAGCATGGCGCTGAACTTCGACGCCAGGGACGAATTCATCCGCACCGGCATCACCTTCGGCGCCCTGCGCTGGAGCCTGGGCGACCTGAAGCTGGACGACTCGCTGGCCGCGGGCGACCGCATCAGCGCCCATAGCGCCGGCGCTTTCCGCAAGGTCAACCTCGACCTGGCGCGCATCCAGGCGCTGAGCGAACACATCGACCTGTATGGCCGCCTGTCGCGCCAGTGGGCATCAAAAAACCTCGATTCGTCGGAAAAATTCGGCCTCGGCGGCGCCCAGGGCGTGCGCGCCTACCCGAGCGGCGAAGGCTTTGGCGATGCCGGCAGCATCATGCAGGTGGAACTACGCTACACGGCGCAGGACTTCGCGCCTTTCGTATTCCACGACGCCGGCAAGGTCACCGTCAACCGCAAGCCGTGGACCGGCGACAGCAACAAGCGCAGCCTCTCGGGCAGCGGCATCGGCCTGCGCTACCACCACGGCCAGTGGTATGCCAACCTGGTCGCCGCCTGGCGCGGCCGTGGCGGGGTGGCGCAGTCGGATGCAGAAGCCAAGTCGCCGATGGTGCTGGTGGATGTGCAGTACCGGTTTTAAAGCGACGGCGCCTTGTTGGCGCCCGTTTTTTGTGCGCCGCGGGCGTGCCGGCCTTGAAAAGCGTGGAGTCAGGACTCCACCCTACGGTCATCTCGTTTCGTAGGGTGGAGTCCCGACTCCACGCGTTCCCCCCCAATGTCCACGCGGCGCGCGCGTCATCACCCCTTCGCCACCTTCATCTGGCTCAACTCCGCCGTCAGATACCCCACCGCCGCCCCGAACTTGTCCTTGTAGTTCGCCCGCACCAATGGATCGAGCGTGCCCTTCACCACGTTGTGGATCCCACCCCAATCCCCCGCGTGCTGGAAGTTACTCATGATGTAGGTCCAGCCATTGAGTTCGTCGACCGCATGCAGCCCGGTCGACTCGCCACCCGCCGGAATCGACATCACGCGCGCCAGCTGCTTCGTGTCGACGTTATAGGCCCACAGGAAGTTGTTGACGTGCTCGCCGCTGTCCTCGCCGATGAACAGGGTGCGCATCTTTTCCGAGAACTTCAAATTGTCCGGATTGCCGATGCGCTCCGGATTGGCCGTGTTACCCAAGGCGTCGGCGGCGATGTCTTCGCCCGTCAGCAAGGCCTTCAGGTCGACCGGCATCCACTCGCTGTCGATCGCTGCGCCATTCGTATCCTTCTGGCCGCCCTTCAGGTTCAGCGCCATCACCGCGCCGGCATTGAGCGCCTTCGGAATCGCCACGCCATTGCCCGGCACGTTCAGCGCGTGGCCCGCCACCATCGCACTCTGGCAGTTCTGCAGCGCCGAGTAGGCGATCTTGTCCCTGGCGTTGACGGTGGTGCCCTCCATCTTGGTAAATCCCATCGACGCGCCCACCAGGGCGGCGTAGAGGTGGGTCTCGAGGAAAGCCGCCGCCTTCTCCATGCCCGGCACCAGCTTGATCCATTCGATGGCGCCGTTCGCCGTCACCTTCGTGAACGACGCGTCCTGCGGATCAAGCGTGCGCACGTCCATGATCTGCTGCGGCTTGATGCTGACGGCCAGCGCGCGGATCTCGTTGCTGGTGGCTGAACCGAGCTTGATCCAGGTGAGCGGCGCGGCGGCACCCTGCGGGTCGAGCGAGAAGCCGGCGCCGACCTTCGCCACGTACAGGGTGCCCGAGGACAGGTCCCTGGCCTTGTCGGCAACGAAGACGAAGTAGCCGCTGTTGGTGGCGTCGTCGCCCATCAGCACGGTGCGTTCGTCCGGCATCACCTGCACCAGCTCGTGCGAGATGCGGCCCAGGCAGAAGTGCTTCTTGATGGACGCCGTGCCGTCCGGCTTGACCGTCACTTCCGGCAGGTGGCCGTAGTTGTAGGGATTGGCCTGGGTTTCGCTGCCGTATAGATTCTTGCTGAAGGCCCTGAACTGGGCGTCGCTTGCGGCAGTAAAGGCGTTCGGCTCGTACTCTTCGCTCGACAGGTGGGTTCCCCAGGGCGACAGGCTGGCGCCGCAGGTGATCCACAGGCCCTCGACGCTCGAGGTATCGACGTTGTGGTACTTCACCAGGGTGAGCTTGCCGGTGGCCCCGTCCTGGTCGAGCGTGAGCACGCCGATCGGCGACGGCAGGCGGCCATACATGCCCGTCTTGCCGTCCTGGGCGAAGGTCGTGTACTCGAACTGGACGACTGCGAACACGGGCTTGCCCTTCACGCCGGGCACGCTGGCGTTCGGTACGCTCAAGAGGGACGTGCCATCCGGCGCATCCGAGAAGAACTGGCGCTCCTTGCCCGGCACGGTGGTGTCGATGATGGGCTGGTTGCGGATGTCATAGTAGCCGCCGGCCAGCACGTTGCCGCCGCTGCCGTTGGGGACCATGTCGCCGGTGATGAAGAAGGGTTGATAGGCCAGCTTGAAGTCCAACTTGCTGGAATCGCTGAAGTTCACCGTCATGGTCGAGCCGACGGTGTTGGTCGCCATCGCGGCCGGGTTGGCCAGGGTCGGCGCCGGCATCGAGGCGAAGGAGACGGAGCCGAGGGTGACGACAGGTGCCGGCAGGGTCGCCACGGGCGTGTCCTTGTCGTCGTTGCCACCGCAAGCGCTCAGCAGCGAAGCGCCGGCGACGCCCGCCAGCGGCAGCATCGGCGTGGCACCCAGCATGCGCAGCAGGCGGCGGCGGGACAGTTCGGGGGTGGCGGGGTTGGAACTCATGCGTCTTCTCTCCAGGTCGTACGGCGGGTGCCGCGTTCATGGAGGCGCAGAATAGTGGAGGCGTGTGTCAGCTTGATGACAGGACGGCATCGTGCTTCGGCGTATAAACATTCATCAGTACAACAATGGCGTCGATGCCGACGGTGCACTACCCATCACGTTGCTCCCGCCCTTCCCTCCTTTTGATGCCCGACAGGTTTCAATAAACACAACACAGCCAGAATGCCTCACCACATAACGGAGGCATCATGGCAGTAGACTACTACCTGCAGCTGGACGGCATCAAAGGCGAATCGACCGACAGCAAACACCAGGGTTGGATCGAGTGCACGATGGTGCACTGGGAAATCAAACAACCCAGAAGCGCGACCGCATCCACTGGCGGCGGGCACACCGCGGAGCGGGCTGAACTCACCGAAATCAGCATCAGCAAACTGATCGACATCGCCTCGCCGATCCTTGCGCAAACCTGCGCATGCGGCAAGACGATTCCAAAGGCAAAGCTCGAGATGCTGCGCGCTGACGGTAACGGTGAGCCGATCAAATATTTCGAAGTCGAGCTCGAGAATGTACTGATCGGCCACCTGGCGCCCAGTTTCGGCGGCGACTTCCCGGCCGAGACCCTGGGTCTCAAGTTCTCCAAGGTACGGTGGAAGTACACCCAGCAGAAGATCGCAGGCGGTAGCACCGGCAACACGACCGGCGGCTGGGACCTGGCGACGAACAGGATCGCGTGATGCGCGCGACCGGCTCCTCCCCCATGCCTGGGGCGCCGAAGTCGCGCAAGCTCATCAAGGTCGACCTGAGGGCGCAGCTGGTGGATGCTTACGATGGAAGCGAACGCGTCCACCGCTTCGCATGCGTCAGCGGCGACAAGGATCACGCGACCGATCGCGGCAAGTTCAAGGTCCAGCGCAAGCACCCGATCTACCGCAGCCGTGCCTACAATGTGCAAATGAACTACGCCATGTTTTTCACCGCCGACGGCAAGGCTTTGCACCAGTACCATGGCGCAGTGCCACTGAGCGTCGTGCGTACGTTCCGCAGCAAGGTCAGCGAATGGTTCGGATCGCACGGCTGCGTGCGCTTGTCGGAAACGGATGCGCGGATTCTGTTCGAGTGGACACCGCTCGGCACCACCGTGGAGGTATTCTAATGCGGCCGCGACCTGTTACTCGCTTACTGCTCTTTGGCGCCGGACTGTTTGTGACAGGGCTGGCCACGGGTATTGCGATCACCAGTTGGGCGTCGTCACCTTCACACGTGGCGATCGGTGAAGGCGCCACGCTGGTGAGTTTTTTGCCGGACGCGGTGATGTCCCTGAGCTATGCAACGCCGAACGGCATGACCACGGCGCAGCGCTCCGCAGCGAGCGCGCCCTATCACATCCTTTCTACCTTTACAGATGGCCGGCCGGCCCAGCGCTGCAGTGCATCCGAGGACATGGCGAGGCGTCTCGGCAAGCTGGCAACGCTGACGGCGCGGCGCGGCCTCTCGCGCGAGCAGCGCGAAGCCGCGTTTCCCGATCAGCTGGGCGTCATCGACGTCCGCGACACGGTCATCGCCGAGCCGGCCGGGCCGGTGCTGGTGTTCGCGAACAAGGACCGGACCGCGCTTGCCGTCGTTGTTGATGGCGGCGCCGCCGAGGTGACGCTGCAGGCGGCGGAACTGGAATGGATGGAGAAGGCTTGCTTGGGATTTCCCTCGACAGCACAAAGATAGATATGTGATGGGGTCTGGCGGCATGAGGGGCTGCCATGGCGACATGCCCCCACCTGATCAGCACCACCAATAAATTGATCAATGCCCGCAGCCGGCCGATCATGCATGCAACAACGCCCCGGCTCCAGAGGAGTGCGGGGCGTTTATTGTTCAGCGGGATCCGTCAGGTTCTGGCTTGATGCTTAGACGTTGAACAGGAAGTTCAACACATCCCCATCCTTGACAATATATTCCTTGCCCTCGGCCCGCATCTTGCCCGCTTCCTTGGCGCCCGCTTCACCCTTGTAGGCGATGTAGTCGTCATAGGAAATCGTCTGCGCGCGGATGAAGCCGCGTTCGAAGTCGGTGTGGATCACGCCGGCCGCCTGCGGGGCGGTGGCGCCGACTTTCACGGTCCAGGCGCGTACTTCCTTCACGCCGGCGGTGAAATAAGTCTGCAGGCCGAGCAGTTTATAGGCGGCGCGGATCAGGCGGTCCAGGCCCGGCTCTTCCATGCCCATGTCGCCCAGGAAAGCGGCCTTGTCGGCGTCGTCGAGGTCGGCGATTTCCGATTCGATCGCGGCGGAAATGGCCACGATCGGCGCGTTCTGCTTCTTCGCGAATTCGCTCAACTGGTCCAGCAGCGGGTTGTTGGTGAAGCCGGTGTCGGAGACATTGGCCACGTACATGGCCGGCTTGGCCGTGATCAGGTGCAGTTCGCGGATCAGGGCCATTTCGTCGGCATCCAGGCCCATCGTGCGCACTGGCTGGCCTTCGTTCAGGTGCGGCAGCATGCGCTCGCAGATGGCGACCAGTTTCGCCGCATCCTTGTCGCCCGAGCGCGCCTTCTTGTTTTCACGGTGGATCGCCTTTTCGACGGCGCCCAGGTCGGCCAGCGCCAGCTCGGTCTGGATGACTTCGATGTCGTCGATCGGGCTGACTTTACCGGCGACGTGGATCACGTTGTCGTCCTCGAAGCAGCGCACCACGTTGACGATGGCGTCGGTTTCGCGGATGTGCGACAGGAACTGGTTGCCCAGGCCCTCGCCTTTCGACGCGCCCGCCACCAGGCCGGCGATGTCGACGAATTCCACGATGGCCGGCACGATGCGCTCGGGCTTGACGATGTCGGCCAGCGCCTGCATGCGCGGGTCCGGCACCTCGACCACGCCAACGTTCGGCTCGATGGTGCAGAACGGGTAGTTCTCAGCCGGGATGCCGGCCTTGGTCAGCGCATTGAACAGGGTGGACTTGCCGACGTTGGGCAGGCCGACGATGCCGCATTGGAGACTCATGGAAATTCTTTCTTTCGGATAGGGATGGAGCGCGAGCTTGCACGACAGCGCGCAACTCGGAAACCCCACATTGTAACCGGGGATGGCCTCGCATGCCGCAAAAACAGGCGGGGCAGCGACCGCGTCCGCCACAGTCTGCGCCGTGCCGCGCGCTGCCCGGCAAGCTCAGATCGCGCGCAGGCGGCTTGGGTCGGGATTGGCGACGAAGTCGGCGAACTCGTCGCGCAGGCGCTGCCCTTCGCGCATGGCCGTGGTCCAGGCACGTACTCTGGCATCGTGGTCGAGTCCATAGCGATTGAAGTCGCTGCGGTCTGGCAGCTTGCCGTTCGGCAGGGTTTTCAGGAACGCGGGCGAAGGTGAAACGATCAGCACGTTATCGAGCCAGGCACGGTTCGGCCCACGGGCAGCGCGGCGCCAGGGCATCGCCTTGTCGAGCCAGCCAGGCACGATGTGCTCGTTGAAATGCGGGTAGAGGACGACGGCGCCCGGCTCGTTCTGCTCCAGCCGCGCATAGGGCAAGGCCAGATGGTAGTCGATGATGCCGCCATCCCAGTAGTGGCCATCGGGCGCACCGGGAATTCCCCTTACCGGCGGCATGATCAGCGGCAGTGTGCCGGAAGCAAGCAGGCTCGAGGCCAGGTTGTTTCCGGTGAGCGGCGCGAAATGGGTAGTGAAGGCGTCGAATTGGTCGCGTAGCCAGTTCGCCGGGGCGCGGCAGTCGGCAATGACCACGCGCTCGAGCAGGCCGGCCAGGCGTGCACGCGAAGCAAAGTTGGTGAGCGCGGCGGCAGCGAAACCGCGCATTTCGGCGCGGCGGTGCGCGGGCGCGCTGAGCGCTCCCTTGCCGCGCACGGCCAGCAGGTGCAGGCGGTGCTGCGGGTGCGCCACGATGTCGTCCTCGTGACCGCGGACGAATTCGTGCAGGAAGCCGCGCACCACCTCGTCGATCTGCTGGGGGCTGGGCTTGGTGTTGGTGTAGCGCTGGCCGGCATACAGTTCGCCCAGGCGGGCAAATGCGCGTACCGGATCGCGCTGGCAGGCGGCGGCCATGCGCCAGGCGCCGATCGAGGAACCGATCAGGATGCGCTCGCGCGGCGCGCCAGGCAGCCAGTCGCCGAACACGAACTGGTCGAGCGCCCGGAAGATCAGGCCCTTGGGGCCGCCGGCGGCGGCGGGGATGACGGCAACGTCCGATGCACGCAAGCCATGCGCGCGGATCTGGGCCAGCGCACGGGGGCCGGCGTGGAAATGAAGTGCACTCATGGGCTGGATTATCGCAGGACGAGCGGGGTCTTGCCGACGTGGCCCCTTTGCATGCGGGTCAACAGGCCTGCCGGGTTAATTGTCCAGCAAGCGCAGGAATTCATCGGAATCGAAACCGTTCTTCATTTCCTGGTTGCGCACAAGCAGATAGGGAGTCCCGGTCGCGCCACGGCGCATGAATTCGTCCTGGCAACTGCGGTCGACAGTCATATTGCATTCCTTGAAGGGAAAGCCATATTGGTTCAGCCACGCCTTGGCCTGATGGCAATAGACGCACGTGGTGGTGGTGTACATCACGACATCGCCTGGCCGCACGGTCGCCGCCATGGCGCGCGGATCGAGGGCCACGAACTCTTCCGTTTCCTCGCTGCGCAGCTTGTTCCAGTGCTGATAGGAAGCCCATCCCGCGCAGGCCAGCACGCCAAGCAGCAGCAGCTTGCCCCAGGGGATATCCCAGGCCTGGGCAGGCGGCGGCGCCGCCGTACTCACGACTGCCTGCGCTTGCCCGACTTTGGCATAGCAGACACCGCAGACCGGACACTGCCACTCGGGATTGGTCGCGTTGGGCGGGCGCACATGGGCGCATTTGGGGCAGATGGTGGGCATGGGTGGAGTCGGCAGCGCACGCCGCCTTCGGTCTGGGAATATACAAAAAACAAGTATAGGTTTCCGCCAAATTTCCTGTCAACAAGTATCCCGCTACCTCAAGTGTTGCCAGCGCCCCATGGCAGGCGCGCCGACGGTTCCCTGTACTAATGGGCAAGCGGAAAGATTCTCGTCAGCACATTAATGCTGAGCAGAATTCGTGCTGGGCGAAGTCAAGCCGGATCGCTGTTCCGCTTGTCTTGCAGCTCGTCCGTTCCTAAGCTCGACTTCACGACCGGGGACCGCACTGTCTGCCAGAGCGCCCCGCCATTTCGACTCGGGTACCATTTCCGACAGGAGAGTCACCATGAAGTCGCGCGCTGCGCTGTTGTACTCGCTGTTGTGCTGTTCCCTGTTCACCTCCTTCGCCCCCCCTGCGTCGGCTTGCAGCCCCCCATCGGCGGCGGGCCTGTCTACCGCACCCAGCCGGGCACGCGCGAGTTGCCGCCACGCTACGCGCCCCCTGCCGGGCCGAACGCCACGGCGCGCCTAGCCTATTGGAACGAGGTGGCACTGCGGGCCGTCGCCGTCGACCATACGCCAGCCGTGGTGGGTAGCGTCGAGCGCGAAGCCGAGCAGTTGGGGCCGACACGCACGTCCCGGGCGATGGCGATCGTCCACCTTGCCGTGTACGACGCACTCAATGCCATCGCCCGGCGCTACCCCGGCTACAGCGGGCAGTTGGACGCGCTTCCCGACAGTTCGCAGGATGCCGCCATCGCCCAGGCGACGCACGACACCCGGTTGCGCTCTATCCGCGCCAGAAGGAGCGCTTCGACACCTGGCTGCGCGCCGACCTGGCGCGCCTGCCGGGCGGGCGCGCCAGATTCAACGGCGCCGACGTGGGCCGGCGCGCCGCGGCGGCAATCCCGGCGCTGCGCGCCAATGACGGCAACTACGAGCACGAGCCAGTGGTCGGCGAGGACTACCCGGTGAGCAACGCGCCTGGCAGCTGGCGCCCGGATCCGGTCAGCCGCAGCCCCATCGCGCTCGGCGCCTGGTGGCCGCGCGTGCGCCCCTTTGTCCTGCAGTCGGGCGACCAGTTCCGGTGCCGCCACCACCGGCGCTGACGAGCGAAGCCTATACCCGTGCCTTCTACGAAGTGAAGCAGCTGGGCGGCGATGGCGTGGCTACGCCGACCAAACGTACCCGCGACCAGACCGTTGCCGGCATCTACTGGGCCTACGACAGCACCGGCTGGATCGGCACGCCGGCGCGCCTGTTCAACCAGATCACCACCCAGCTGGCCCTGCGGCGCAGCAGCGACGCGCTGGAACTGGCGCGCACCCTGGCACTGGTGAACGTGGCCATGGCCGACGCGACGATCGCCGTGTGGAACGCGAAGTACGACTACGATTTCTGGCGCCCGGTGACGGCGATCCGCGAAGCAGGCCCCGGTACGGGCCCTACCGGAACTGGCGACGGCAATCCGCGCACCCATGCCGCCCCCGCCTGGACACCGCTGGGCGCACCCGCCAGCAACCTGACCGGCCCGAATTTCACGCCACCCTTCCCGTCCTACGTCTCGGGTCACGCCGGCTTTTGCGGCTCGACCTTCCACATGCTGCGCAAGCTCTACGGCGACAAGCTGCGCTTCAGCTTTGTTTCGGACGAGTTCAACGGCATCACGCGCGACAACCAGGGCCGGGTGCGGCCACGCCTGCCGCGTAGCTATGGATCGCTGACCCAGGCCGAAGAAGAAGCCGGCCAGAGCCGGATCTACCTGGGCGTGCACTGGCAGTTCGACAAGACAGCAGGTTGGGACCTCAGCCACCAGGTGGCCGAGGCCATCCTGGCGCGCGGGCTGGTGCAGCCGGATGCGGCGCCGCCGACCCAGCCTTGATGAAGCGATGTAGATGCCGGCAGCGCACCGGGCTGGAACCACTCCCCGTTGCGCTGCCGGGCCCGGGTGCAAATCAGTGTGCCTGCCGGCCTGCTTGTTCCATGCGGGCGCGCCGCCACATCGCCCAGAATACACAGGCGGAGAGTGCGCCGGCCGGCACCATCCCCGACAGATCGTCCGGATTGAGGGGGTTTGGAAGGCGCAGAATCGCCGCAACCACCACAGGCACGACCAGGCCGGCGAGGAAGATCGTGAAAAAATTCACGAGCCGATAACGGCTTAGCAAGAAGTACGCGGGTACGGCGACTCCCAGGCTCGATATCGCCGCAAAGATGTAGAGGATGGGAATGAGGCCCAGTGAGAGCCGCCAGTTGGTTCGTCCCTGGACAATGTCCGCCAAGGCCAGGGCCAGGACGGCGACCAGCGGCGCAGTAGCGAATGCCACGAGGAGCCGTGGTCGCGGAATGTGGATGTCGTCGCGTGCCACCGCTTCTTCTTGCCTGGTCACGTCAGCACTTCGTGCACATCGCCCACGGCGTCGTCCCAGGGGTCAGGCCGTACGGGCCGCATGGCCGCCCGGCACCGTGCAGATGCGGTTACGTCCGCCCTGCTTCGCTTCGTACAGCATCGCGTCGGCGCGCAGGAACAGTTCGTTCTCGCTCTTGTATTCCGGGTAGGCGGCAAGGCCGCCACTGAACGAGAAGTGGCGCACCTCGCCCGGCTTGACCTCGAAGGCGATCGCGCCGAAGCTCTGGCGCATCGCGTCGAGGCGGCGCCAGCCTTCGTCCAGGGTGCGGCCCCAGAACACGACGACGAATTCCTCGCCGCCGAAGCGGCTGAGCAGGTCGCCGTCCTCGAGCTGGGCGGCCAGCGTCAGTGCCAGGCGCTTGATGACGATATCGCCGAAATGGTGGCCCCAGGTGTCGTTGATGGTCTTGAACTTGTCGATGTCGACCACGCCGAAGGCGAGCGGCTGCCCTTCCTGTCCTGCCTGGCGAATCAGTTCCTGGGCTTTCCGTTGCAGGCCGACCTTGTTCAGGAGGCCCGTGGCGCGGTCCTTGCCGATCAGGTCCTTGTTGACGCGGATCTTGTTGGCGCGGTTGACCAGCTGGGCGGCGACCAGGTCGGCGTCGCCCAGCATGACGATGGCGTCGAAGCCGCTGGCCAGGGCGCGCCGGGTCAGGCCCGGGTCGAGCTGGCGCTGCAACAGGATGATTTCGCGCACCGGATCGGCTTCCATGTTCTTCTTGAGCACGCGCACCAGCGCCTCGGTGCGTTCGTAGTCGGCGTCGGTGATGAGCACCAGGTCAGGCTGCTGCTCCTTCACGCACAGGTGCAGGGTCTGCGGATCGGGATGGTGCTTGAGCTCGAGGCGCTGCTCGAGCAGGGCGGCGGCGTCCAGGTGGGCCGGCACGTTCAGGCCGACAACACGGATCAGGTCGCCGCGCTTTCGCTGGACGAACAGGTTGAACAGCTTGTCGACGAGGACGTCGTTGGCGATCGGCTTTTCCGCATAGGCCAGGCAATTGCTGTCGACCAGGCGCTGCTGCAGCAGGAAGCGGCCGCCCTGGCGCGCGCTTTGCAGGTAGACATAGCTTTTTTCGTTCGGCAAGCGCTGCAGCAGTTCGCCCAGCATCAGCGTCTTGCGGCTGTCCTGCATGTCGGCCTGCATGTTGTGCAGGGCGTCGAGGTCGATGACGTACAGGCTGTTGCCGTGGTCGCCCTCGACGGCGGCGACGAAGTCGCGCAGTTCGCTGAAGAACAGGATGTCGAAGTCGTACTTGTGCGCATGCAGCAGCAGTTGCGCCCGGTTGTCCTTGATGAAGAAGTTCTGCGACAACAGCATTACGTGATTCCGGTACAGCGGCGCATCGCTCATCATGTCGGTTCAGCTTTCAAAATCGTCGGAATATCTGTCTTTCTTTGCAACCATACAGAAGAATGGGGGCGACGGGAACAGGCGACAAGCCTTTTTTCGCCGCCGCGGCAAGGTCGTCCGCGCGCCCGTTGCCGTGGGGCGGCACTGGCCTGCCGCCGTCAAGCCGTGTGGAGCTGCATTGTTGCCGTGTCGAGCTTGCCGTCCACCGCCAGCGGAACGATGCGCAGTGCCTTGTCGATCGATTCCTCGATCAGGCTTTGCTCTTCGCGGCGCGGGCGGTGCAGCACGAAGTCGGCCACTCCCTGCTGCAGGTTCAGGCTGCGCGGGTGGCCGATGCCGATGCGCAGTCGCCAGTATTCCTGGGTACCGAGCGCAGCGGTAATGTCCTTCAGGCCATTGTGCCCGCCCGAGGAACCGCCCTTCTTCAGCTTGGCCACGCCCGGCATCAGGTCGAGTTCGTCGTGCACGACCAGCACCTCGTCGGGATTGATTTTATAGAAACGCGCCAGCGCGCCGACCGATTGGCCGGAGCGGTTCATGTAGGTCAGCGGCTCGAGCAGCCAGACCTCCTTGCCGCCAATGGACGTCTTCGCCATCAGCGCATTGAAGCGCGATTCGCGCTGCAGACGGCAGCCCGGCAGGCTGTTGGCAAGATTGTCGACCAGCCAGAAGCCGGCATTGTGGCGGGTTTGTTCGTATTCGGGGCCCGGATTGCCGAGGCCGACGATGAGGCGGATGGACATAGCGGTCGCGTCAGGAAAAAAGGGATTATCGCTTAAGAACGTCCAACAAAACCAGCCTGCCGGGCTGCAGTGCGGGCGCTGCGGTTTTGTTGGGCGCTCTCAAAGAAAAAGCCCGCCGGCTTGCGCACGGCGGGCTTGCTTTCGCTCGCGCCGCTCACGCGGCAGGCGAAGATGACTGCTTACGCTTCGGTGGTGGCGGCGCCACGTGGGATCGACGAGGTGACGACGGTCAGGTTCTGGCCGTGGGTCATCGGGGTCACGCCTTCCGGCAGCTTCAGGTCGTTGACGTGGATCGAGGCACCGGCTTCCAGGTTGCCCAGGTCGACTTCGATGAACTCTGGCAGCTGGCCTGGCAGGCAGGACACTTCCAGCTCGTTCATCACGTGCGAGATGACAGCACCGCTCAGCTTGACGGCTGGCGAGGTCTCGGCGTTGACGAAGTGCAGGGTGACCTTGGTGTGCATCTTCTGCGATGCATCGACGCGCTGGAAGTCAGCGTGCAGGACCAGTTGCTTGTATGCGTGCATCTGGAAGTCGCGCAGGACGACTTGCTGGGTCTGGCCTTCGATTTCCATGTCCAGCACGGAACCGTGGAAAGCTTCTTTCTTGAGCGCGTGGTACAACGCGTTGCCGTCCAGGGCGATCAGCTGCGGAGCTGCGGCGCCACCGTAGATGATGCCAGGGGTCTGGCCAGCGTTGCGCAGGCGGCGGCTCGCTCCGGTGCCCTGCAGGTTGCGATTGAATGCGACTACTTTCATGTGAAACTCCAAGAGTTGTGGGCTCGAATGCCAGGATCTTTCCCGGCCCGGTTGCCCGATGTTGACCGGCTCCCGCGACCAGGAACCGGCTATGATTGAGCGCCAACAGCGCACTCAAGAATTCTTAATCACTGACAGTACAACGGCGCGCCGGCTTTTCAGCCCGGCGCGCCGTGTGGTGAAGCTGGTGTCGATTAGTCGATGAAGAGCGACATCACCGAATCGCCCTTGACGATACGTTTGAACGTTTCGGCCAGCAGCGGAGCACAGGTCAGCTGGCGGATCTTGCCGCAAGCACGGCCGGCTTCGCTCAGCGGGATCGTGTCGGTAACGACCAGTTCATCGAGCGGCGAGTTCGAGATACGCTCGATCGCCGGGCCCGACAGGACCGGGTGGGTGCAATACGCCACGACTTTCTTGGCGCCGCGTTCCTTGAGCACTTCGGCGGCTTTCGTCAGCGTGCCCGCGGTGTCGACCATGTCGTCCATGATCACGCAGTTGCGGCCTTCGACTTCACCGATGATGTTCATGACTTCCGACACGTTCGCCTTCGGACGGCGCTTGTCGATGATCGCCAGGTCGCAGCCGAGGCGCTTGGCCAGCGCACGGGCACGCACCACGCCGCCGACGTCAGGCGACACGACCAGCAGGTCGTCGTAGTTGCGCTTTTGCAGGTCGCCCAGCAGCAGCGGCGATGCGTAGATATTGTCGACCGGGATGTCGAAGAAACCCTGGATCTGGTCGGCGTGCAGGTCCATGATCAGGACGCGCTCGACGCCGGCTTCTTCCAGCATGTTGGCCACCACCTTGGCCGAAATCGCGACGCGCGCCGAGCGTGGACGGCGGTCCTGGCGGGCATAACCGAAGTAGGGAATGGCGGCGGTAATGCGGCCAGCCGATGCGCGCTTGAGAGCGTCGACCATCAGCATGATTTCCATGAGGCTGTCGTTGGTGGGAGCGCAGGTCGACTGCAGGACGAAGACATCCTTGCCACGAACGTTCTCGTTGATTTCGACCATGACTTCGCCGTCGGAGAACTTCGAGACGACTGCTTTACCGAGAGGAATACCGAGGCTTTTTGCGACCCCTTCTGCTAGCGCCGGATTGGCATTGCCGGTAAAAACCATCAGGTTTTCGTAAGCCATGGGAGTCCCAGGAGGTGAGCGTGATTCTTGAAAAACAATCAGCCGGACATGCCGGCTGATTATGCGTTCATTGGTGGATCGCGAGAGCGCTATCACCAGGTTCATCCGCTGGACGCATGGCATCGACAGACCGGACAAATCGAATGGCAGGGGAACAAGGATTCGAACCTTGGTATGCCGGAATCAAAATCCGGTGCCTTAACCAGCTTGGCGATTCCCCTACGCAACTTACAGCTTACCGCAGCATCACATTTTACGTCAGACGCTGCGACAGGCGAAATTTTATTCTACAACATACTGTTTTGCAAGAGCTTTTTCAGCGGGTGTCGTGCCAGCGATCTCGCTTTCCAGGCACGCCAGCGACTCGGCACTGCCTGCAACACCTCATCCGCCTGCGCTTCATCGGGCAGTGCGCAAAACACACACGCCCCTGAGCCAGTCATCCTGGCAGCGCCGTAACGCCCCAGCCATTCGATCGCCTGAGCTACTGGCGGGAACAAGCGGCTTGCCACTGCTTGCAAATCATTCTTCCCAAACGCACTCAACAACTGCGCTTCAGGAAAGTCCGCTATTCTGACGGCTTTCGACTCTCTTGTCAAATCGGGCGCGGTAAAAATTGCCGGCGTCGGGACATGCACTCCCGGTTCGATCACGGCATACCAGCAATCCGGTCCTTCCACTGGCTGCATTGCCTCCCCGACTCCCTCGACAAACGCCGTCTGGCCGTAGATAAAAAAGGGAATGTCCGCACCCAGCGGCAGGCCGATTTCCATCAGTTCGCTGTCCGTGAAACCGCCCTGCCACAGGTGGTTCGCCGCCATCAGGGCGGTGGCCGCATCCGACGAGCCGCCGCCGAGTCCCCCGCCCATCGGCAGGATCTTGTCGATCGCGACATCGATGCCGGGTACGGCGCGGCCATGGCGCTGCTGGAACGCGTCGGCCAGGCGGGTCAAGGCACGGACGATCAGGTCGCTCGCCTCCGGCACCCCGGGAACGTCATTGGTGCGGCGGATGCGGCCGTCATCGCGCAGGTCGAAATGCAGCGTGTCGCCGCGGTCGATCAATTGAAAGACGCTTTGCAGCAGGTGGTAGCCGTCGGCACGGCGGCCGACCACGTGCAGGAACAGGTTCAGCTTGGCCGGGGCCGGGCAATCGTGCAGCGACCTCATCATCACGCGGGCGGGTTGATCGCGATGCGGATTGCCAGTTCACCACCCGTGGCGGTGGCGCTGCGCTCGGCATTGATCACGCTCGGCATCGGCGTGGCACTCCCTTTTTGCCAGGAGACGAACCGCAGGCGCCAGCCGTCGGCCGTGAAGACCTCGCTCCTGACCGGCGAGGCGGCGAAGCGCTGGCCGTTGGCGTCGGTCGCATAGCCCTGCAGCCAGTCGCGCAGGTTCGAGACCGGCAGCGACCAGCCGAGCACCTGCGCGGTCAGGGTGTCGATGTCCTTCGCCGTGCGCGGCGGCCGGTTCGCCTGGGTCAGCGTGGCCTCGTCGGGCGTGACCTTGACCATGGCGACGGTCTGCCCGGTGGGTGCGGCCAGGGTGACGTCGATCCGGCCCGGTTGCTGCGACCACTCGAAGTTGACGGTCACGGAACCGGGCTGGCCGTCCTGCTGGTAATTCGCCGACAGGCGTCCGGCGAGCTCGATGCTGTCGCGGTAGGCTGCGGCGGACGTTGCGGCGCCCGGCGCGGCATCCGGCTGCCTGGTGGCGGTGGTGGCGCAGCCGGCAAGCGCGGCGGCAAAGATGAAGGCGGTAAGACGGCGGGTGATCGGCATCGGTCAACAGGAAAGTGGATGGGACGGCGGACGGCATGCGTCCGCCGCGTGACACGCATTCGCGGATTATTTCACAGGGACAAACGCAGGCGCGCCAGCGTGCTGCGCAGGGTGTCGTTCTGCGGGTCCTTGGCGCGCGCTTCCAGCCACAGTTGCTGGGCGTCGCTGCGCTTGCCTTTCTGCCACAGGACTTCGCCCGGGTGCACGGCGATCTCGGGGTCGCGGCGCAGGCCGTAGGCGCGGCGCAGGTGGGCTTCGGCGGCGTCGAGGTTGCCCAGGCGGTATTCGACCCAGCCCATGCTGTCCATGATGAAGGGGTCTTCCGGCGCCATCGACAGGGCCTTCTCGACCAGCACGCGCGCTTCGTCCAGGCGGGTGTTGCGCTCGGCCAGGGAATAGCCGAGGGCATTGTACGCATGGTGGTTTTCCGGCGCCATGCGCATCACCTCGCGCAGGCTCTGCTCCATCACGTCCAGATGGCCGGTCTTTTCAGCCAGCAGGGCGAAGTCGTACAGCAGGTCCGCGTTGTTCGGGAAGCGCCTGGTGGCGGCCTGCATCAGGGTATAGGCTTGCTCGGCCTGGCCGGCGTCGCGCAGGATCTGCGCCTCGGCCGCCGCCAGTTGCGCCCTGGGCTGCCGGCTCGGCGGGTTTGAGGGAGGCCAGCAGGCGGCGCGCGGCCGGCAGGTCGCCGCCCTTGCCGAGCAGCTGGGCACGGCGCAGCTGGGCGCCGAACAGGGTTTTCTCGTCGCTCTCGGGCAGTTTATCCAGCCAGTCGACGGCTGCCTTCAGGTCGCCGCGCTCCTCGGCCAGCTGGGACAGGATCAGCAGCGCCTTCGAGGGGTCGCGCTCGTCGTCGGGATTGCGGCCCAGCACCTCGACAAAGCGCGCGAAATAGCGCTCCGCCGCGGCCGGGTCCTGCAGCTGGGTCGACAGCACGCCGAGCGCATACAGGGTGGTGACATTGTCCGGCTGCTGCTTGTCGAGCAGCAGGAACTGCTGGCGCGCATCCTCGAAACGCTTCTCGTTGACCAGCAGGCGCGCGTGGGCCGCGCGTACTTCGCGCGCCTCCGGGTTCGCTGCCAGGAATTGCTGCAGCAGGTTGCGCACTTGCGCTTCGTCCTCACCTGCCTGGGCCAGCGTCAGCACGGCGATCTCTGCCTTCGGCTGCAGGGCCAGCGCGGCCTGCGCCTCGCTCCTGGCGCGTGCACGGTCGCCCCGTGCCAGCGCGCGTTCTGGGCCAGCACCACGTGGCCTTCGAGGCTACCTCGGTAAGGCGTGGCCAGGCGCTCGACCATGGCGGTGGCAGCCTCCTTGTCCTTGGCACGCGTCAGCAGTTGCTGAACCCTGGTAGAGCACCACGCCGCGCACGCCGGCCGGCGCGCTTTCCAGGCGCTTGCGGAAGATCTCTTCGGCATCGGCGATATTGTCGGACAGGATCACCATCCCCAGATAGTACTGGGTCGCTTCGTCGGACTGCGGGTCGAGCTGGCGCCACTGGCGCACCGCGGCCAGGGTGTCCTCGGGCTGGCGCGCGGCCATGGCCATTTCGGCGGCGCGGCGCGCCAGGCGCGGATCGCGCGTCTGCTGCGCCAGGCTCATCATCGTCAGGTAGGGCCCCTGCCAGTCGCCGCGGCGAAACGCGAACTCGGCGCGCAGCAGCTGGTTCAGCAGGGTGCTCGTCAGTTCCACTTTCGGCAGGCGTGCCTTCTCGGCGTCGGCGGCGGCCGTCGCTGCCGCCTCGGCGGCGGCCTGGGCGGCGCTCTCGGCATCGGCGGCCACCGCGTCGGCAGCGGCTGCGGCTGCCTGCGCCGATTGCGCAACAGGCTGCGGTTGCGGCGCCACAGCACACGCCGACAGCACCCCGGAGAGAGTTACAATGACGAAAGCGTTTTTCAAGGCAAGTCCATGTGTGGAAGGATGTCCGATTCTACGCTCAAGCCCCGTTTCGCGTGCGGCCCGGCTCCGCCAATTTACAAGAATTTTGTCAGATTTTCATGCCTGAACTCCCCGAAGTAGAAGTCACGCGGCGCGGCGTCGCACCGCACCTGGAAGGACGCGTGGTCGAACAGGTCGTGTTCCGGCGCGAAGGCCTGCGCTGGCCCTTCCCTGCGCACATCGCCGACAAGCTGGTCGGGCAGCGCATCAGCGGTGTCGGCCGGCGCGGCAAATACCTGCTGCTCGGCTTCGACACGGGGACCCTGATCATCCACCTGGGCATGTCGGGCCACCTGCGCGTGCTGCCGCCCGGTGTCGAGCCGAAGAAGCACGACCATTTCGACCTGGTCGTGAGCGACGGCAGCACACAACAGGTATTGCGCCTGCACGACCCGCGCCGTTTCGGCGCCGTGCTCTGGCATGCCAACGACGATGGCGAGCTGGACCAGCACGTCCTGCTGCGCGGCCTCGGCGTCGAACCGCTCGAAGAAGGCTTCTCGGCCGAGCTGCTGTACCGGCAAACGCGCAAGCGCAGTGCGCCGATCAAGGGGGTACTGTTGTCAGGAGACATCGTTGTCGGGGTCGGGAACATCTATGCCTGCGAAAGTCTGTTTCGCGCCGGAATCAGCCCGAAAACACCCGCCGGACGCATCAGCCGCGCCCGCTACGAGCGATTGGCGACGGCAATTCGCGAAGTATTGGCCGCCGCGATCGTGCAGGGCGGCAGTACGCTGCGTGACTTTATTGCAGTAAATGGGCAATCTGGATATTTCCAGCAGACATATTTCGTCTATGATCGTGCTGGAGTGCCTTGCCGCAACTGTGGTGCACTGGTGCAACAGATCAAGCAAGGGCAGCGGTCGACGTTTTATTGCGCGACCTGCCAGCGGTAAGGCCAACTGGATAGAGCGGGCGGAGAAATGCAAGACATTCAAGAATACGGCAATTGGCGCGCGGGGATCGTCGCGACGCTGGAAGACTATCGCGCGGCGCTCAAAGCGCATGACCTGGCCGACGCCGGCGTCATGGCGCGCCTGGCGCAGGCGCAATCGCGGGTGCGCGACGACCGGCTGTCGGTCGCTTTCGTCGCGGAGTTCTCGCGCGGTAAATCGGAGCTGATCAATGCGATCTTCTTCGCCGATTATGGCCAGCGCATCCTGCCCTCCTCGGCCGGCCGCACCACGATGTGCCCGACCGAGCTGCTCTACGAAGAGAACCTGCCGCCCTGCATCCGGCTGCTGCCGATCGGCACGCGCGCGACCCAGCTGTCCACTGGCGACTACCGCGACATGCCTGAAGCCTGGACCATGCTGCCGCTCGACCTCGAGTCGCCCGAGCGCATGCAGGAAGCCTTCCGCCAGGTCAGCCTGACGCGCCGCGTCGCGCCCGAGGAAGCCCAGCGCTACGGCCTGTACGACCCGGAAGACCCGGAACTGGCCGATGCGCTGGGGCCGGACGGCCTGGTCGAAATCTCGCAATGGCGCCACGCGATCATCAACATGCCGCACCCGCTCCTCAAGCAGGGCCTGGTGATCCTCGATACGCCGGGCCTGAACGCGATCGGTACCGAGCCGGAACTGACGCTGAACCTGATTCCGAATGCCCACGCGGTGCTGTTCGTGCTGGCCGCCGATACCGGCGTCACGCGCAGCGACATCGACGTCTGGCGCACCCACATCGGTGCCGGTCCGGGCCGCATCGTCGTGCTCAACAAGATCGACTCGATGTGGGACGCCCTGCGCAGCGAAGAAGAAAACCAGGCCGAGATCGCGCGCCAGCAGGCCAGCGTGGCGCAGCAGCTCGGGCTCTCCCCCGGCCAGGTCTACCCGGTATCGGCCCATAAAGGGCTGGTCGGACGCATCCAGGGCGACGCGGCGCTGTTCGAACGCAGCCGCCTGGGCCAGCTGGAAGCGGCGCTGCTGCACGGCCTGATCCCGCAGAAGAAAACCATCCTCGGCAAGCAGCTGCACGAAGACCTGGTGGCGCTGGAAGCGGCGCTGGCCAGCACGCTGGCGTCCCGTTCGCGCAACCTGGTCGAGCAGCTGCAGGAGCTGAAGAGCCTGCGCGGCAAGAACCAGAACGTGCTCACGCACATGATGCGCCGCATCGAAGCCGAGCGGAAGGACTTCGACGCCGGCCTGATGCGCCTGCAGGAAGCGCGCATGAAGTTCGCGGCCCTGTCGACGCGCCTGTACACGACGCTGGCCCTGGACAACCTGGCGCGCCAGGCCGACACGGTGCGCCTGGCCACGACCACGGTGCGCTTTGCCACCGGCATGCGCGGACCGGTGCGCGACTTCTTCGCCGCCGCCCGCGAGAGCATGGATTCGGCCATCGAGCAGGTCGCCGAAATCGGCAGCACGATGGATGCGCTGGTGCGCGGCTTCGCGGCCGAGCACGGGCTGACCCTGTCGCCACTGACGCCCCTGTCGCTGGCGCGCTACCGCGAAGCGATCGACACCATCGAGGGCCTGTACACCAAGCAGTTCAGCACCGCGACGCTCCTGATGACCAGCCGCGCCAGCCTGCTCGAGCGCTTCTTCGATTCGATCGTTTCCAGCCTGCGCCGCCTGTTCCGCGCGGCGAACGCCGAGGTCGAGGCCTGGCTGAAGGTGATGATGGTGCCGCTCGAGACCCAGATCCGCCAGCACAAGGAACAGCTGCGCCATCGCCTGGCCTCGATCCAGCGCGTGCACGACGCCACCGACAGCCTGGAGCAGAAGATCTCGGCCTTCGAGACGAGCCAGGACGAGCTGGATGAACAGCGCCGCCACCTGCAGGGTCTCGGCCGCGCGGTCGGCGTGGCGCTCGACGACCCGATGCTCAGGCAGGCGGCGTGACCGGGCTTGCATGAGGCTGGTGCGGTGAAACGCCTGACCGAATTCGACACGCTGGCCGACCCGAGCTTTTCGCAAGCCGTGATCGACTGGCAGCGCGCACACGGCCGCCACGCGCTGCCGTGGCAAAACACGCGCGACGCCTACCGCGTCTGGCTGTCCGAAATCATGCTGCAGCAGACGCAGGTCGCCGCGGTGCTCGGCTATTACGCGCGCTTCCCGGAACGCTTCCCCACCGTGCAGACGCTCGCTGCGGCGCCGGTCGAAGACGTGATGGCCTGCTGGAGCGGCCTCGGTTACTACACACGTGCGCGCAACCTGCATGCCTGCGCGATCCGCGTCGTGCGCGAGCATGGGAGCGTGTTCCCTGCCGATCCGGCCATGCTGGCCGAACTGCCCGGCATCGGCCGCTCGACAGCGGCCGCGATCACCGCGTTTTCGAACGGCACCCGCGCCGCCATCCTCGACGGGAACGTGAAGCGCGTGTTCGCACGCGTGTTCGGCGTCGATGGCTACCCGGGAGAGAAACGCATCGAGGAAGGCTTGTGGCGGCGTGCCGAGGCCTTGCTGCCTGTCGAAGGCATCGAGGCCTACACGCAGGGCCTGATGGACCTGGGGGCAACCCTGTGCACGCGCTCAAGGCCCGACTGCGGACGCTGCCCGCTGCAGGCGCGCTGCGTCGCCCATGCCACCGGCCGTACCGCCGAGCTGCCCGTGCGCAAACCGAAGAAGGCGACGCCGGAAAAACGCGCCGATCTGCTGGTGGTCGTGCATGACGGCCACGTGCTGCTCGAGCAGCGGCCGTCCAGCGGCATCTGGGGCGGCCTGCTGTCGCTGCCGGAAGTCGACGGCCACCTGGGTATCGACACGATGCGCGACGGAGCAGTCCGCAACGCAGCCATCGCCGCTTTCGGCGCGGTCGAGGAGGTCCAGGCCCTGCTGCCGCTGGTGCACGTATTCACCCACTACAAACTGCACATTCATCCGCACAAGGTGACGCTGGCTGCACGGCCGGCAAGCATGCCGGGACAGGTGTGGGTGCCCTTCACGGGCATCGAGGACGCCGCGCTGCCGGCGCCGGTGAAGAAGCTGCTGCTCGACCTGACGCATCCCAGTTTGTTCTAATCCTCTTGTAGGGTGGAGTCCTGACTCCACGCGGATCACCGGTTGAACGGTGTTGGCCCGCGTTTCGACACGCGAACGTGCTATACCGCGTGGGGTCAGGACCCCACCCTACGACGGCAACGGTTCGCTGTCCTCGTCCATCGATGCTTCCAGCGCGTGGCGCCCGGCCTTGATTGCCAGCAGCGCGGTCGCCATGCACAGCAGCGGACCGCCGCCGCCCCAGTACAGTTTGTTCAGCGCGGTCCGGTAGGCGCCCGCCTCCCAGGCGTCGAACACTATCCGTGCGCTAAAGCCACGGACCGTGAAGAACATGCCCAGCGCCAGTCCGAACCAGACCAGGGGTGGGATGCGGTCGAGCGTATAGGCCTTCAGGCGCAGCACCAGCAGCCACAGCGCCAGCAATCCAATGCCCGGGGGCGCGAGCCGGGTCGCCGGTACGAACAGCAGCAACAGCAGCACCGCCAGCATGAGGAGCGCATGCCGGATGGTGTAGCCCTGCCGGCAGGTCCAGATGCCCACGGCAAGCGCCAGGATCGCCAGCAAGGCCTCGCCATGGGCAAGGATGGCCCCGCCCAGCGGCAGGGACAGCGCCAGTAACAGCACAATCACGATCAGCCGCACCAGATGGCGCCGCCCGTCCTGCCACAGCGAGTGCAGCAGCCGCACGACCATGGCGAGGATCGCCAGGCCGGCGCCGCCCAGCACGACGGCCGCGACGGTCCCGCGCAGCGCGCGCGCATTCGCATCGACGAGGTGCACGGCGAAGACGAAGGCCGTGACACCATAGGCGAAGGTCATCGGCAGCACGCACAGGATCAGCTGCACCCAGGCCAGGTAAGCGAGTGCGCGCGCCGCGTGGGCGGCGCGATTGCTACCTGTCGTCACGCGCTACAGATGGTCGAGCGAAAAGATCCGCTTGTGTTCGCGGATGGCATAGCGGTCGGTCATGCCGGCGATGTAGTCGGCGATCTTGCGCGCCTGCTTGAGCGTGTCCCCACCCGCCGCCTGGTAGTCCGGCGGCAGCAGCACCGGGTCCGTCATGAAGGCGTCGAACAGTTCGCGCACGATGCGGCTTGCTTTCACGCGCATGCGGTTGACCTGGAAATGGCGGTACAGATTCGCATACAGGAAGCGTTTCAGGGCTGTGGTCTCGGCGCGCATCTGGTCCGAGAAGCGGATCAAAGGCGCACTGGCGCGCACGTCGTCGATGCTCTGCGGCGCAGCCTCGAGGAGGCGCGCGGCCGAGGTCTCGACCAGGTCGGCCGTCATCGCCGTGATCATCAGGCGGATCGTCTCGTACAGGGCGCGCCGGCCCGGCAGCCCCGGATACTGGGCCTCCACCGCATGGCGGTGGCGCGCGAACAGTTCCACCTCTTCCATCTGCGCCATCGTGAGCAAGCCCGAACGCAGGCCGTCGTCGATGTCGTGGTTGTTGTAGGCGATTTCGTCGGCCAGGTTCGTCAGCTGCGCTTCCAGGCTCGGTTGCGTCTTGTCGAGGAAGCGCTGACCGAGCTCACCGAGGGCACGCGCATTGTTCAGCGAGCAGTGCTTGAGAATGCCCTCGCGCGTCTCGAAGGTGAGATTGAGGCCGTCGAAGGCGCCGTAGTGTTCTTCCAGCTGGTCGACCACGCGCAGGCTTTGCAGGTTGTGCTCGAAGCCGCCGTAATCCTTCATGCATTCGTTGAGCACGTCCTGGCCGACGTGGCCGAAAGGCGTGTGGCCGAGGTCGTGCGCGAGCGCGGTGGCTTCCACCAGGTCTTCGTTCAGGCGCAGGCTGCGCGCCAGCGTGCGGCCGATCTGCGCCACCTCGATCGAGTGCGTCAGGCGCGTGCGAAACAGGTCGCCCTCGTGGTTCAGGAACACCTGCGTCTTGTATTCCAGCCGGCGAAAGGCCGTCGAATGGATGATGCGGTCGCGGTCGCGCTGGAACTCGCTGCGCGAGCCCGGCGCCGGCTCGGCAAAGCGGCGTCCGCGCGACTTCGCCGGATGGGCCGCATACGGGGCCAGGTTGCAGTCGAAATCGATCATGCGTGGCTCCTCATGCTTGTGTGCAGGCGGCCAATGTCGCCCGCAGCGCATCAAGCGGCACGCTCGCGATGCTCGGGCTGCCCAGGGGTTTCAGGAGGATGAACTTGATGTCGCCACCCTCGTTTTTCTTGTCCACTTCCATCAGCTCGATCCAGCGCTCGGCGCCGAGGCTTGGGGCGACCGTCGGCAATCCCGCGGCCGCCACCAGCGCGCACACGCGCCACCGTGGCCTCGTCGACCAGCTTCATCCGGCACGACAGGTCGGCCGCCATCACCATGCCGCAGCCGACCGCTTCGCCATGCAGCCAGGTGCCGTAGCCCAGGCCCGCTTCGATGGCGTGGCCGAAGGTGTGGCCGAAGTTCAGCACCGCGCGCAGGCCGCCTTCGCGTTCGTCCTTGCGCACCACCTCGGCCTTGATCTCGCAGGAGCGCGCGATCGCGTGTGACAGCGCTTGCGGGTCGCGTGCCATCAGGCGCGCGATGTTCGCCTCGATCCAGTCGAAGAACTCGGCGTCGAGGATGGCGCCATGCTTGATCACTTCAGCCAGGCCGGCGGACAGTTCGCGCGCGGGCAGCGTCGCCAGCGTCGCGGTGTCGACCAGCACGGCGCGCGGCTGGTAGAAGGCGCCGATCATGTTCTTGCCGAGCGGGTGGTTGATGCCGGTCTTGCCGCCGACCGAGGAGTCGACCCTGGGCCAGCAGCGTCGTCGGAATCTGGATGAAGGGCACGCCGCGCATGTAGCTGGCGGCGGCAAAGCCGGTCAGGTCGCCGATCACGCCGCCGCCCGGGCGACCAGCGTCGTCTTGCGGTCGCATTTGTGGGCCAGCAGCGCATCGAACACCTGCATCAGCGAGCCCCAGTGTTTATGCTCCTCGCCGTCGGGCAGCACGATCTCGACCACCTCCTTGCCGGCGGCGCGCAGGGGCGCTGCCACCTGCTCGAGATAGAGCGGCGCCACCGTGGTGTTGGTGACGATGGCCGCCTTGCCGCCGCCGACATGGCGCAGCAGGGCCGCGCCCTCCTGGATGACGCCGGGGCCGATCGCGATCGGGTAGCTGCGCTCGCCCAGGTCGACGTTGAGGTTGATGTGTGCTTGTCCGTTCATCGATGCCGCCCTTGCGCGCCGGGCACGCCCGCCTTCGAGCGCGTCCAGCTGGTCCAATATGGTCTGAACCATGGATTGTACGTTAGGTCGGCCGGTATCGATGACGAGGTCGGCGACCTCGCGGTAGAGCGGCTCGCGCTGGGCCAGCAGCTCCTCGAGTTTTCTCCTCGGGTCGGCCGTCTGCAGCAGCGGGCGGTTCTTGTCGTGGGAAGTGCGTTGCAGGATGCTGCCGATGCCGGCACGCAGGTAGATGACGGTGCCGCGTTCGGCGAGATAGGCACGGCTGGCGGCGTCGAGCACGGCGCCGCCACCGGTGGCCAGCACGATGCCGTGCTGGCCGGTCAGTTCGCGGATCATGTCCGCTTCACGCCGGCGGAAGCTTGCCTCCCCTTCGATTTCGAAGATCCAGGGGATCGTGGCGCCGGTACGCGCCTCGATAGCATGGTCGGAATCGATGAAGCGCTTGCCCAGCCGGCGCGCCAGCAGCCGGCCGATGGTGGTCTTGCCGGACCCCATCAGTCCGACAAGAAACACATTTTCGGATTTCACATTAGTTAGTCGTGTACGGGAACTGGCTAATATTACCCTTTGGCGTCTTGACCTGGAGCGTAAACGAGCCGGCGGCGCAGGCGGCGTCGGCTTTGTTCGGCTTGATGGACAGGAAGTGATAGGTACCGCCGGCCCCATTAGTCGAGGCAACATTGTCCGGCGAAATCAGCGACACGGTGACGTTGCTGCCCGGGATGGCCGACAAGGTCGTCCCGTACGGCATCGGGTTGTTGTTCCTGTCGGCCAGGCGCACGGCGAGCAGTCCATCGCCGCAGGTGCCGGCGGTGCCTGGCAGAGTGATCGCCGATGGATTGTTGCCATCGCTGAGGGTCCAGTCACGGCAGCTGTTGCCCGAGCAGACCTGGCGCGTCGCATCGGCGTAGGAACCGCTGAACACCACTTCCGCCGTACCGTAGATGTAGTTCATGCCCCACTTGCCGTTACCGGTAGCCGAATAGCTCGGATGGCCAAAGGGGAACGGCAGGTCGCCGGCGCTGCCGTCGTAGCTGCGATCGAAGTTGGTGTCGAGGAAGGCGTCGCCCTGGTCGACGAAGGGCTCGCCGCCGGAGAGACAGGTGTCCACCAGCGGACGGTAGGCAACCGGGTTGCTGGCGTCGCCCGCGGTCCAGTTGGTGCAGCTGTACTGGCCGTCGCCGTTGGTGTCGGTGAAAGTCTCCACGCCCTGGACGTAGGCCAGCACGGTGACGCGGCCGTTGGCCGGGCGGAAGTTCTGGCTGCGCAGGTCGACCGAGCAGGCGCCGTCGACCGTGGTGCAGGCGCCGCGCGCCGAGCTGCCGACGGCGCCGCCTTCGGTCACGAAGTTGACGGCGGTGTTGTCGGAGACCGGGTTGCCATACTGGTCGGCCAGCATGACGGTGACCGAGGTCCTTTCGTTGTCGTAGCTGTCGCCTTCGATGTTGTAGCGGGCCACACTCATCGACAGCGATTTCTGGATCGGCAGGCCGGTCGACACGGTCAGCGCGTCCGACAGGCCGGTGATGTTCACGCCGTTGCGGCGGGCGCTGGCGATCACGCGCACCGGCGTCGGAATGGTGCCCGACGAAACGGTGGCGGTGACGTTGCCGGTTGCGTCGGTGGTGGCGCGCAGCGGGGTGACCGTCAGGCCGCCGGTATTCGTGGTGGCGCTGAAGTCGACGTCGACGCCGGCCAGGCCATTGCCCTGCTGGTCGACCACGCGGAAGTTCAGCTGGGCCGATTCCGAGCGGCCTTCGCCGCCCGAGCCCTTGAGCACGATCGAGGTGCCGGCCAGGCTGGAACCCGAGAACTGGATGGCGCCGATGTTGGCGGCACCGACATCGATGCCGATGGTCTGGCTCGAGCTGCCCATCGTGGCGGTAATGGTATCGCGGCCGCGCACGCAGCCGTTGTTGGTGTAGGTCGCCAGCTGCACGCCGTCGCTGATCGCGCCCTGTACCAGGGTGGCGGTGCCGTCGGTCACGCATTGCGAGTTCAGGACCAGGCCCGCCGCGGTATCGGCAGGCTGGCCATTGCTGGTGACGGGAATCTTCAGCGCCACGGCGTTAAAAGCCGGCAGCGGGCCGGTCGGCGCCGGCGAGAAGGACATCGTGCCCAGCGTCAGCGGCGCCGCGCCGATGGCGATGTTCACGCCGTTGGTACCGGTCTTGCCTTCCACGACCGCGGTGGCGCTGATGCCGACCGCGCCCGCTGTGTTGTAGCTGGCAGGCTTCACGCTGACCGTGGCCACGCCCTTCGAGTCGGTCAGGTCGAGCCGGTTCCAGGGGTGAAGACCACCATGTTGGACGAAGCCGTGGCGAATTCGACGATGGTATTGGCCGCAGGCTGGCCGCTCGGCGACACGACGGTCGCACGCAGGGTGGCGCTCTGGCCACCGGCCAGGCTGCTGATGGGATTGCCGGAACCGTCGACCATCGTCACCGCGACCTTGGTCTCGCTGACGACAGGCGTGGTGGGGGTGGTGCCCGTGCCCGTGCCGGGATTGGTCGGGGGTGACGCCCGACTTCGGCGGCACGGCGCCAGGATCGCCACCGCCGCCGCCGCAGGCGCTCAGCACTGCGGCGGCGATCAGGGTCAGGACCGCCACGCGTGAGGCGGAAGAGATGCGGGTGGATGACTGCAACATGGTTGTTCCTATTCTTTGTCGGCTAAAAAAATGCCGGCACGTCGACAGGACGCGCCGGCATGGTCTGGTCTGGAGGAGCCTCGCTGGCGTGACCGCTCAGCGGCTCGTCGTCGCGCGGTCGGCAGCGATCTTCGGCGTGATGAAGATGAGCAGCTCGGTCTTCGTGTTTTCGCGCGCCTGGGTCTTGAAGAGGTAGCCCACCACCGGGATGTCGCCCAGCAGCGGCACCTTCGATTCGCTGTTGCGCTCGGCCTGCTGGTAGATACCGCCGAGCACCACGGTGCCGCCGTTTTCGACCATCACCTTCGTCTTCACGTGCTGGGTGTTGATCGCCGGGCCGGCGCGCGTTTCTTCACCCTTCGAGTCCTTGTTGACGTCCACTTCCAGCACGACGTTGCCGTCCGGGGTGATCTGCGGCGTCACTTCCAGGCGCAGGTTGGCTTTCTTGAACTGGATCGAGGTCGCGCCGCTCGAGGAGGCCACCTGGTACGGCAGTTCGATACCCTGCTCGATCACGGCCACCATCTTGTCTTCGGTGATCACGCGCGGGCTGGAGATGATCTTGCCCTTGCCGTCGGCTTCCAGCGCCGACAGTTCCAGGTTCAGGAAGCGGTTGTCGGCCGAGGAGAACAGCGAGAACGCGATGCTCGTCGGCGACAGGCCGTTGATCGCCGCGGCGGGCAGGTTCACCATCGTGGTATTGGTGTAGGCGTCGCCCTTGTCCGGGGTCTGCAGCGTGTCCTGGCCAATGCCGACCAGGTTGCCGCCGATCGCGACGCGGTTGTTGCCGCCGATGCCGAAGCCCTGGTCGCCGCCGCGCAGGGCGCGCATGTCGTTGAAGCCGATCTTGGCGCCCAGGTTACGCGAGAAGCCGTCGTTCGCTTCGACCAGGCGCGCTTCGATCAGCACCTGCCTGGAGGCGACGTCGGTCTTCTGGATCAGCAGGCGGATGTCCTCGATCTTCGAGACGATGTCGGTCACGAACAGCTGGTTGGTGCGCGGATCGATGATGGCGCTGCCGCGCTTGGACAGCACGCGGTTGCGGTCACTGCCGGTGGCGCCGCCATTCGCATCCAGGCCGAACACGGTACGGAAGGCTTCCGCCTTCTGGTAGTTCAGCTGGAAGATTTCGGTTTTCAGCGGCTCGAGGTCGGAGATCTGCGCGCGCTGCTCCAGTTCCAGCTTTTCCTTGGTCAGCAGTTCGTCCTTCGGCGCGATCCACAGCACGGTGCCGTTCTTGCGCATGTCCAGGCCCTTCGACTGCAGGATGACGTCGAGCGCCTGGTCCCAGGGCACGTCCTTCAGGCGCAGGGTCAGGTTGCCGGCGACGGAATCGCTGGCGATGATGTTCAGGCCCGAGATGTCGGCCACCGCCTGCAGCGCGGCGCGCACTTCAATGTTCTGGAAGTCGAAGCTGATCTTCTCGCCGCGGTAGCCCTGCGGGCCCGTGGACAGCTTGTTCGGGTCTTCCTTGACCGGACGCACGGCCACCACCAGCTGGGTATCGCTCTGGTAGACCGACTGTTCCCACAGGCCTTGCGCTTCGATGATCATGCGCGTGTTGGCGCCCTGGCTGCTGGTCGTCACGCGGGTCACCGGCGTGCCGAAGTCGGTCACGTCGAGGCGGCGGCGCAGCGTTTCCGGCAGGCCGGTATTCATGAAGTCGACCTGGACCCGGTTGCCGAGCTGGCGCACGTCGACCGCGACCTGGTTGTGCGGCAGGTCGACGACGACACGGCCTTCGCCCTGGCCGCCGCGGCGGAAGTCGAGGTTGCGCAGGTTGGATGACGGCAGTCCGACCGCGGCGCGGTTGCTTGCGACGGCCTGCGCCGGCACGGCCGGTCCACCGCTGGCGCCCTCGACCGTCACGACGACCGACTTGCCCTCGATGGCGGTCTTGTAGCCCGTCGGACGCTTCAGGTTCATCACCAGGCGCGTGCGTTCACCGGCCTGCACCACGTTCACGCCGCGCACTTCGCCGAGGTTGATCTCCTTCGAGCTGGAGCCGGTGGCATTGCTGGTGGCGCCGAAATCGAGCGCGATGCGCGCCGGGTTGGTGATCGCAAAGCCGAGCGGCAGCTTCGCTGGTGGATTCTTCATGGCGATGTTGACCACCACGTTGCTACCCTGCTGGTTGGCCGTGATCGCCTCGATCGCGTTTTCCTGCGCACGCGCACCGGCGCCCAGCGCCAGCAGCAGCGGCAGCAGCACAAGGCGCGCGCCTTTGATTCCAAATACGGTCATTTACCCGACTCCTTACTTTCCTGCAGCTCCAGCTTCGATATCCGTTCGACCCAATCGCCGGCGGCGTCCTGTACCATTTCCCTGATCTCGACCGCCACCGGCGTCACGCGGGTGACCTGGCCGAAGTTCTGGCCCAGGCGCTGGCCGGCGCGTACGCGATACACGCTGCGCTCGATCTGCACCAGGGCAAATGAAACCCCGCCCTTCTCCATCATGCCGACCATGCGCATGGTGTCGAGCGGGTAGTTCTCCAGCACTTCGCGCGGCCGGTTCAGGTCCGGCTGCAGCGGATCGTGCTTTTCCTGGCCGACTCCGCCCGGCCCGGCCAGCTTGGCGGGATTGAAGGGGTCGACCGTCCCGGCCTGGTTGTAGGCGTAGGGAACAAATTCCTTCGACGCCGGCAGCGGCTTGACGGCCGGCTTGGTCTGCGCCTTGGTTTCTTCCATCCAGCTGCGCACTTCGCGCACGTCGCTGTCGCCGCACCCGGCCAGCAGCAGGCCGGACAGCGCCAGCAGCGCTCCGTTCATCTTCTTCATGAGGCGCTCCCCGCGTCTTTCGTGCCCTTCTTGTCCTTCTTGTCCTTCTTCGCCTTCAGGCGCGCGGCCTTCTGCGAAGCCAGTTCCTCGGCGTCGAGGTAGCGGAAGGTCTTGGCGGTCGCTTCCAGGGTCAGGATGTCCTTCTCGGTCTTCACCTTCATGTTGTTGAGGGTGACGATGCGCGGCAGGTGGGCCATGTCGGCGGCGAAGGCACCGAGGTCGTGGTAGCTGCCGGTGAGCTTGATCGCGATCGGCAGCTCGGCGTAGTAATCGCGCACGACGACCTGGTCGGGGCGGAACAGTTCGAACTGCAGGCCGCGGCCGACGCCGGCCTGGTTGATGTCCGACAGCAGCGCGGCCATCTCGGCCTTGCTCGGCAACTGCTTCTCGAGGCGCTCGACCGACTGGTCGACCTGCAGCTTCTGGGCTTGCAGGGCTTCGAGGTTGACGGCCTGGGTGATCTTGCTGCGGTATTCCTCGCGCAGGGTCGCTTCCTGGGTGGCCAGCCTTTCCTGGTCCTCGAACTGGCCGCTCCAGTACGCGAAGTAGCCAACCACGACCGCCCCTGCCAGCACGCCGGCGGCGCACAGCAGGCGCGGCGCCAGCGGCCACTGGCCGGGCTGGCGCCCCTGCAGGCCCGGAATTGCGCCGACAGGTCGGCAAAAGCCTGGTTCAGGTCGATGTTCATGGTTTGCTTCCTTCCGTGGCGGCGCCGGATTTCTTGCTACCCGGCGGGCTTTCCGCGTCCTCGGCCTCGCGGGCGCGCTTGACGGCCACCGCCAGCTTGAACTCGACGGCCTTGCGGGCGATCTTGTTCTGGGTCAGCGTGGCCGCCTTCACCTCGTTCAGTTCGGGACGCTCGAGCCAGGGCGAATTGCCCGACAGGTTGCGCAGCAGTTCGGCCACGCGTTCCTGCGACTGGGCATAGCCGGTGATCGCCACGCGCTGGCCATCCTGGGTGAATTCCTTCAGGTACACGCCTTCCGGCGTCTGGCGCACCAGTTCGTCGAACAGGTAGACCGGCTGGTTGCGGTCGCCCTGCAGGTCCTCGACCGCCTGCTGGCGGGCCTTGAGGGCCTCGATCTCTTCCTTCAGGTTGGCGATGTCCTTGATCTTCTTGTCGAGGGCAGCGTTTTCCTGGCGCAGCACGGCATTGCGCTGTTCCTGGATGGCGATGCGGCCGGCATTCCAGCCGCCGACCAGCAGGACCACCGCGGCGCCGAGCAGGCCGCCGAGTACCAGCATGGCGACGAAGGCCGCCTGCTTCTGTTTGCGTTTCGCTTCCCGGTGCGGGAGCAGGTTAATCCGGATCATCAGCCAAACCTCCGCAGGGCCAGCCCGCAGGCGACCAGATAGGCAGGCCCCTCGCTGCGCAGCTGTTGCTCGCGCAGTCCGGGTGCCAGCAGCATGCCTTCGAACGGCGTCACGATGGCAGTCGGGATGCGCGTGCGTCCGCTGATCAGTTCGACGAGGCCGGGCAACTGGGCGCTGCCGCCGGCGAGCCAGATCTGGTCGATGCGCGTGTAGGGAGTCGACGTGAAGAAGAACTGGATCGCGCGCGTCACTTCCAGCGCGGCCGTCTCCAGGAAAGGCGTGAGCAGGTCGGCATGGAAGTTTTCCGGCAGGTCGCCCGACTTCTTGCGCGCCTCGGCGTCCTCGTAGCTCATGCCGTACGAACGGACGATGTCCTGGGTCAGCGTATTGCCGCCGAAAGGCTGCTCTTTTTCGTAGACGGTGTCGCCATCCTGCAGCATCGACACATGGGTCATGGTCGCGCCGATCTGGAACAGGGCGACGATCTTTTCCTTGCCGCCCGGCGTCGCGCGCTCGAGGGCGGCACGCGCGGCGTAGGATTCGATGTCCATCACGGTGGCCGTCAGGCCGGCGGCCTCGGCGATCGCGACGCGGTCCTCGACCTTTTCGCGGCGCGCGGCGGCCAGCATCACTTCCATGTCCTCGGGCGAATTCGGGGCCGGTCCGACGACGTCGAAGTCCAGGCTCACCTCGTCCAGGGCGAATGGAATGTACTGGCTGGCTTCGGACTCGACCTGGATCTCCAGCTGGTCTTCGGCCATGCCGGCGGGCAGGATGATTTTCTTGGTAATGACGGCAGCGGGCGGCATGCCCAGCGCGACGTTACGGGCACGGGTGCCGCTTTTCTTCCAGATGCGGCGCACGGCCTCGGCCACCTGGTCGAAATTTTCGATGTTGCCGTCGACGACAGCGCCGCGCGGCAGCGCCTCGAACGCATGGCGCTCGACGCGCAGCACACCCTTGCCGGCGTCCGCCAGCTCGACCAGGCGCAGGCCCGACGTGCTGATGTCGAGGCCCGCCAGCGGCGGACTCGACTTCCCGAACAAGGAAGCTAGATTGATCACGAGCGTACTCCTCAGCTGCTGTCTGCCCCTGGCAGACTTATTTTTTTCAACGCCCGCGTGGGGGAATGTCTTTTAAAAAGCGCTTACTTAGTGCACATATATGAGGCACCGCTTTAAATGCTATCGACAATAATGCGCCGCGACAAGATATTTCTATCTTGGAACATTACAATCCGGCGCCCATACGACATTCTGATATGCGCTTGTACATACCCGTTGTCATCCGCACCACAAAATGCGCACGGATGAGTCCGCGCCGCGGCGGAAGAGCGCCTGACAAAACTGTCAGCGCAAGGCGCAGCGACGAAGACAGTACGACTGTACGGCAAGGAGCTGCAACGCAGCGATGACGGTTTTGTCAGGCGCTCCAAGGCGTGCCTTATAATGAGGCGGCTCAACACTGTGAACCCCAGCATGAAATCTTCCCAATCATCGAATTCTCCGGCCCCGAACAAATACAGCCCGAAACGGCTCATCCTGATGGCGCTGGCCGCGCTGGCCGGCCTGGCCCTGGTCGGCGTGCTGCTGGTCGTGTTCGCACTGGCGATGGCCTACCCGAACCTGCCGGCGCTCGACACCATCACCGACTACCGCCCCAAGATGCCGCTGCGGATCTTCACGGCCGATAACGTCCTCATCGGCGAGTTCGGCGAGGAACGCAGGACCCTGGTGCGCTTCAAGGACATCCCCGACGTCATGAAGAAAGCGGTGCTGTCGATCGAGGACGACCGCTTCTACCAGCACGGCGGCGTCGATTACTGGGGCGTGCTGCGCGCGGCCCTGCACAACGCCACTGGCGGCTCGCGCCAGGGCGCTTCCACCATCACCCAGCAGGTGGCGCGCAACTTCTTCCTCTCGTCCGAACAGACCCTGAAACGCAAGGCGTATGAGGCGCTGCTGGCCTGGAAGATCGAGAAGAACCTGAGCAAGGACCAGATCCTCGAGGTCTACATGAACCAGATCTACCTGGGCCAGCGCGCCTTCGGCTTCCAGTCGGCCGCCCAGATCTATTTCGGCAAGGATTTACGAGACATCACGGTGGCCGAAGCGGCCATGCTGGCCGGCCTGCCGAAAGCGCCGTCGGCCTACAACCCGGTGGTCAACCCGACGCGCGCCCGCACCCGCCAGCAGTACATCCTGCAGCGCATGCATTCGCTCGGCTACATCACCGACGCGCAGTTCGAGACCGCGAAGAACGAGGAACTGAAGATCAAGTCCGACAGCACCGCCTTTGGCGTGCACGCGGAATACGTGGCCGAGATGGCGCGCCAGCTGGTGTATGAACAGTTCAAGGAAGACACCTACACGCGCGGCCTGAACGTGTTCACCACGATCACCAAGGCGGACCAGGACGCGGCCTACCTCGCGGTGCGCCGCGGCGTGATGGACTACGAGCGGCGCCACCCCTACCGCGGCCCGGAGTCGTATATCGACATCCCGAAGGACAAGACCGAAGCCGACGAGGCCATCGAAGCGGAACTGGCCGAAAAGCCCGACAGCGACGACATCGTGGCCGCCGTCGTGCTGTCGGCCTCGCCGACCGCCGTGACGGCGGTGCTGGCCTCGGGCGAAGAGATCAAGATCAGCGGCCCGGGCCTGTCGTTCGCATCAAACTGGTTGTCGAGCAAGGCGGCGCCGAACCGCCGCATCCGCCGCGGCGCCCTGATCCGCGTCACCCAGGAAGGCGGCGCCGCCTGGAAGATCACGCAGATGCCGGAAGTGGAATCGGCCTTCGTGTCGGCCAATACCGAGGATGGCGCGATCCGCGCGCTGGTCGGCGGCTTCGACTACAACCGGAATAAATTCAACCACGTGACCCAGGCCTGGCGCCAGCCGGGTTCCTCGTTCAAGCCCTTCATTTATTCCGCTTCGCTCGAGCGCGGCCTGTCGCCCTCGACCCTGGTCAACGACGCGCCGATCTCCTTCGACGCCGGCCAGACCGGGGGCCAGGCCTGGGAACCGAAGAACTACGACGCGAAATACGAAGGCCCGATGACGATGCGCCGCGGCCTGACCAAATCCAAAAACATGGTCTCGATCCGCATCCTGAACCGCATCGGCGCGCGCTACGGCCAGGAATACGCGACGCGCTTCGGCTTCGACGCTGAGAAGAACCCGCCCTACCTCACCCTGGCCCTGGGCGCGGGCGCGACCACGCCGCTGCAGATGGCGGGGGCCTACGCCGTATTCGCCAACGGCGGCTACCGCATCAGCCCCTACCTGATCTCGAAGGTGACGGACAGCTCGGGCAAGGTGCTGTCGGAAGCGCGGCCCGAACGCGCCGGCGTCGACGCCAACCGCGTCATCGATGCACGCAACGCCTGGCTGATGGACAGCATGCTCAAGGACGTGGCGCGCTACGGCACCGCGGCCAAGGCCTCGCAGGTGCTCAAGCGTCCTGACATCGCCGGCAAGACCGGCACCACCAACGACTCGATCGACGCCTGGTTCGCCGGCTACCAGCCGAAGGTGGTGGGCATTGCCTGGATGGGCTACGACCAGCCCAAGAACCTGGGCAACAAGGAAACCGGCGGCGGCCTGGCACTGCCGATCTGGATCGGCTACATGCAGACCGTGCTCAAGGGCATGCCGGTCGAGGAACGCCCGGCGCCGCCGGGGCTGATCCTGGCCAATGGCGAGTACTACTACACCGAGAACCCGCCAGGCACCGGGGTGACCTCGCTCGACGTCGGCACGACGCCGCCGCCGGCGCAGCAGAAGGCGCAGGACGCGGTGAGGAATGAGTTGTTCTAAAGGGTGGGGTGAAAGGATATTTCACTGGCGGCACCTAGTTGAAATATCCTTTCATGGTTGACGCCACCGTAGGGTGGGCTCTTGAGCCCACGCGGGATGGCGTTCGCAAGTGGCACGAAATATTTTCGGAAGGTACCGCTGCGCCCAGGAAGCGCGCTTCGTCCAAGGTCTCGACATGCCGGGTACCGCGTGGGCACGGAGTGCCCACCCTACGTTTCTACCCTACCGCACGCGCACCGTACCCGGTTCGTCTCCGGGCAGCGGTGTTTACCCCAGCTTCACCGGCGCCCCGCCCTGCTGCGTGGCCACTTCCGACAGCGCCGTAAAAAACTCGGTGTTGTCGCGCGTGTTGCGCCACTCGTCGCCGACGCGCTTGTAGTGGTAGCCGCCGGCGCGGGCCGCCATCCACATTTCCTGCAGCGGCGCCTGGCTGTTGACGATGATCTTGGTTCCGTTGTCGATGAACTCGATCTCCAGCACGTTGCCGTTGCGCTTGCACTCGACGTCGACGACGTCCTGGTCGTTCAGGTTGTCGAAACAGGTTTCGATACGGTCCAGCGTCTCTTTGGCCAGCGCCAAAAATTCGGAATCGGTCATGCTACACTCCAAGGTCTTAATCAAACCGTGATTCTAATCGTGAAGTCACCCATCGCGCTTTCCTTCGCCTCCGCGCTCGCCCTCGTTCTCGCAGGCTGCGGCCAGACCGGCCCGCTGTACATGCCGAAGCCGCCTGCCCGCGCCGGTGCGCCGACGCCGCCTGCGGCGCAGACCCCGGCACCGGCGCCCGCCAAGCCTGTCACGCCGAATCCCGTCCCCGCCTCGACCCAATAAGATCCATGTCGCATTTCTCGTACCAAGACGGCGTCCTGCACGCCGAACGCACTCCCCTTGTCCGCCATTGCCGATGCGTTCGGCACGCCGACCTATGTCTACGCGAAGTCGGCGCTGCTGCGGAACTTCGCGGCCTACGCCGATGCCTGCGCCGGCCGCGACGCCCTGGTCTGCTATGCGATGAAGGCGAATTCGAACCTGGCGATCCTCGACCTGCTGGCGCGCGCAGGCGCCGGCTTCGACATCGTCTCGGGCGGCGAACTGCAGCGCGTGCTGGCCGTCGGCGGCGACCCGCAGAAAGTGATCTTCTCTGGCGTCGGCAAGACGGTGCCCGAAATGCAGCTGGCCCTCGAACACGACATCCTGTGCTTCAACGTCGAATCGATTCCCGAACTGCACCGCCTCGACGAAGTGGCCGGCAGCATGGGCAAGCGCGCGCGCGTGTCGCTGCGCGTGAACCCGAACGTCGATGCCAAGACCCACCCCTACATCGCCACCGGCCTGAAGGCGAACAAGTTCGGCGTGGCCTTCGACGATGCGCTGGCCACCTACCGCACAGCCGCCAGCCTGCCCCACCTCGACGTGGTCGGCATCGACTGCCACATCGGCTCGCAGCTGCTCGACGATGCGCCCCTGCTCGAAGCGCTGGACAAGCTGATCGAGCTGATCGATACGCTCGATGGCGAAGGCATCCACTTGCACCACCTCGACATCGGCGGCGGCATCGGCGTCGACTACGGCGCGGCTGGCGACAAGCCGCCGGTGCCGGTGGGCGACTATCTCGCGCGCCTGTTCGCCCGCATCGACGCCTGGCGCGCCGAACGCCATGCAGGCCGCCCGATCAAGGTCATCTTCGAGCCGGGCCGTTCGATCGTCGCCAACACCGGCGTGCTGCTGACCCGCGTCGAATTCATCAAGCCGGGCGTGGAAAAGAACTTCTGCATCATCGACGCCGCCATGAACGACATGATGCGCCCGACCCTGTATGGCGCCTGGATGGACATGAAGCCGGTCACCGCACGCGCGGGCGAAACGGCCGTCTATGACATCGTCGGCCCCGTGTGCGAGTCGGGCGACTGGCTGGCGCGCGAGCGCGAACTGGCGGTGCAGCCGGGCGACCTGCTGGCGATGATGAGCGCCGGTGCCTATGGCATGACGATGGCATCGAACTACAACACGCGCGGCCGTCCGGCCGAGATCATGGTCGATGGCGACCAGGTCCACGTGATTCGCCAGCGTGAAAATCCGGCGGAGCTGTTCGCACGCGAGACGACGCTGAAATAGGACGCCTCCCGTCTGGACGAAAAAAAGCCGCGCCCTTCTTCAGGGACGCGGCTTTTTTGTTCTTCGAACCCGCTTAATTGTTCAGCAGGACCTGGGCAATGATCCCGGTGGCGATCGCGGCCAGCACGTAGTCGTTACCGGCGCGGACCCAATGGTGGCCATAAGGCGGCGCGCTGAGGCGGCGGGCGCGCCAGTCGCTGACGACGTAGCGGTCGCTGCGGTATTCCTGGCTCAGGCGCTCGCCGCGGCGGAAGTCATGGCGGGAACCGCCACGGTAGTCGTCGCGATCATAGCGGCGCGCGTCGTTGTCGCGGCGGCCGTCATGGCGGTCATAACGGTCATCGTGACGGTTATAGCTGTTGTCATGGCGGTCGTAGCGGTTGTCATGCCTTTGCTCGGTCCGGCCGTTGCGGTCGTGGTCGTAACGATCATTGCCATAGTCACCGCGCTGGGCAAACGCGCTGCCGCTGGCAGCCATGCTCAAGGCGATCAGTGCGGATGCGATCAGTTTGGTTTTCATTTGTCGTTCCTTTCGATGTACGCTGGACTGCGTCAGTGAAGCCATTACACCGCGAATCGGACCGGGCAGGTGAACCAAACCGGTAAGGAAAGTGACCAAACGTTTCAGAGGGTAAATACAACTCGACCATACTGAAAAGACCGGTCGACAACGCTTGGTAGAATGATAAGATGCTCCAGTTCAACAACCCGGAGCATCGTTCATGCAGCCAGCGGCTTCTTCAGGCACCCTGCCGACAACGGAATCCCCCATTCCGCGACGCATTGCCTTCCTGCGCCTGGGCATCGGCCTGCTCCAGGGTATCGCGCTCTACCTGCTCTACCTGGTAGGCGCCTACGATGTCTGGCCGGCCATCGAACCCCTGCTGTACGCGCCGATGCTGCTGGTGGCCCTGTTTTGTCCGCTGCTGCTGGTGAGCGGCCTCGGCCAGTTGACGCGGCGCCAGGCGCTGCTGTGGGTCGCGGGCGCCGCCGTCGCGGTCGCCGGCCTGGCGCTGTACGATATCTGGCGCAGGGGCAGCCAGCTGGATTTCGAACGCAATCCGCACGTGGCCATGCCCTCGCCGGCACTCTGGGGGATGCTGGTTGTCGGCCTGTTCATCGCGCATGCGCTGGTGCTGTCCGGCGCGCGCGACCGCCGCCGCATCGCCAGCTACGCCACCTATTTCGACATCGCCTGGAAGCTGGGCGTGCAACTGGCCTTCAGCGGCCTTTTCGTCGGCATCACCTGGCTGGCACTACAGCTCGGCGCCGAGCTCTTCAAGCTGGTGAAGCTCACCTTCTTCGCGGAACTGATCCGGGAACCCTGGTTCTCGATTCCGGTAACGTCCTTCGCCTATGCCTGCGCCCTCCACCTGACCGACGTGCGCCCTGCCATCGTGCAGGGCATCCGCGGCCTGCTGTTGATGCTGGCCTCGTGGATCCTGCCGGTGCTGACGGTATTCGTCGGCGCCTTCCTGCTCAGCCTGCCGTTCACGGGACTGGCGCCGCTGTGGGCGACGCGCCAGGCCGCCACCGTGCTGCTGCTCGCCGCGGCCGCCCTCGTCGTCCTGATCAATGCGGCCTGGCAGAACGGCAGCGCCCCGGTCGCGCGTCCCGTACGCCTCAGCGCACGCGTGGCGGCCCTGCTGCTGGCGCCGGTGGTGGCCATTGCGGTCTACGCGCTGGCGCTGCGCGTGGGCGACTACGGCTGGACGCACGACCGCATCGTCGCCGCCGCCTGCACGCTGGTGGCGCTCTGCTACGCGCTCGGCTATGGCGCGGCGGCCCTGCGCCGCGGCTGGTTGAATGGGCTGGCGCCAGTCAACGTCGCCACTGCCTTCGTCGTGCTCGGCGTGATGCTGGCGCTGTTTTCGCCGCTGCTCGACCCGGCGCGGCTGTCGGTGAACGACCAGATGGCGCGGCTGCAAGCGGGACGGATCACGCTCGAGAAATTCGACTTTGCCTACCTGCGCTTCGACGGCAAGCGTTTTGGTAACGCGGCTTTGGACCAGCTCGAAGCGCGGGCCGGCAACTACCCGGGAAGCAGGGTGCGCGAGCGGATCGCGGCCGTGCGCAAGATGCAGCACGCTTGGGACAAAAAAGAGCTGGCGCCGGTGGGCGATGTGATCGCCGCGAACCTGCATCCCCGTCCGCAGGGCATGCGCCTGCCGGACAGTTTCCTGCATACCGACTGGACGACGCTGCCGGGCTATCCGTTTCCGCCGAACTGCCTGAGCAAGGCAGGCGAGCCTTGCGAGGTCTACCAGCTCGACGTGAGCGGCGACGGCAAGGCGGAAATCCTGGTGGTCGGCAGCGCCGAGAAGCGCACGCTGGTGTTCGGCGAACAGGAAGCGGGCAAGTGGCGCGTCATCGGCAGCACGGGCAACGAGCGCGAATGTATTCCCGATGCGCAGGCCGCCGGGGAGTTGCCGCGCGCCGTGCCGCCGCGCCTGTCGGACATCGCCTTTGCCGGCAAGCGCCTGCGGCTGATCCCTGTCGTGGACAGCGACACCACCTGCAACGTCGATTAGAAGCTCAGGCGCGCGCCCCCGTGCGCGCCTTGCCGCGGCTCCACAACACGCGCAGTCCCAGCAGCAGCGCGACGATCCCCGCGAACAGCATCGGCTGCGCCAGGTTGTTCTTGGCCGCCTTCATCCACCAGTAATGCAGCACCGCCAGCGGCGCGACCAGGTAGATCAGGCGGTGCAGCCATTGCCAGCGCTTGCCGCCCAGCCGGCGGATCATGCCGTTCGTGCTCGTGGCCGCCAGCGGAATCAGCAGCACGAAGGCGGTGAAACCGACCAGGATGAAGGGCCGCTTGCCGACGTCGCGCAGCATGGCGCCCACGTCGAAGAAATGATCGAACCAGAAAAAAGCAATGAAATGCAGCAGCGCGTAGAAAAACGCGAACAGGCCGAGCATGCGCCGCAGTTTAATTAACCAGTTCCAGCCGGTCAGGCGCCGCAACGGCGTCACCGCCAGCGTGATGGTCAACAGGTACAGGGCCCAGTCGCCCGTCTCGTGGGTGATGAATTCGAGCGGATCGACCGGCACCTGCCGGAACACGAGCCAGGCGATGCGAATGAAGGGCAGCAGCGCCGCGACGAAGAGGAGCGTCTTGATGAGCGAGAGCTGCTTCGGGGCTGGAGCGAACGCCACGGTTAGAAGAACTTTTTCAGGTCCATGCCGGCGTACAGCGAGGCGACCTCGGGATAGCCGTTGAACATCAGGGTGTCGCGTTTCTTCTTGAAGAAGCCGTCTTCGCCGATGCGGCGCTCGGTGGCCTGCGACCAGCGCGGGTGGTCCACCTTCGGGTTCACGTTCGAGTAGAAACCGTATTCGGAGGGCGCCGACACGTTCCAGGCCGTCTTCGGCTGCTCGCGTGTAAAACGGATGCGTACGATCGACTTGGCGGACTTGAAGCCGTATTTCCAGGGCAGGACCACGCGCACCGGCGCACCGTTCTGGTTCGGCAGCACCTGGCCGTACATGCCGACGGTGAGCAGCGCCAGCGGATGCATGGCTTCGTCCAGGCGCAGGCCTTCCACATACGGCCAGTCGAGCACGCCGGAGCGCAGGCCCGGCATCTGGCGGCTGTCGGCCAGGGTCGTGAATTCGACGAATTTGGCGTTGCCGTTCGGTTCCACGTGGCGGATCAAATTCGACAGCGAATAGCCGACCCAGGGAATCACCATCGACCAGCCCTCTACGCAGCGCAGCCGGTAGACGCGCTCTTCCAGCGGCGCGAGCTTGGTCAGGCTATCGATGTCGAGGCGCAGCGGCTTTTTCACTTCGCCTTCGATGGCCACCGTCCAGGGCCGCGTTTTCAGGGTGTGGGCGTTCTCGGCCGGGTCGCTCTTGTCGAGGCCGAACTCATAGAAATTGTTGTAGCCCGTCGCATCCTTGAAGGCGGTGCGCGGCTCGGTGGTCGACATGCTTGGGTTGGCGCGGGCGGCGAGCTTCTGGCCAGGCGCCGTCTGGGCGAAGGCTTCGCGGTTGGCCATTTCCCAGAGCGCGCTGCCGACGGCGGCGCCGGCCGCCATTTTCGCGATGAAGCGGCGCCGCTCTTCGTACACGGCGCGCGGCGTGATCTCGGAAGACGACGGCGGATTGAGGCCGTCGCGGGAGGATTTGATGAGCATCGCTAACTCCAGGCAATTGAATCCTGACTGTACACGATTTCGTCAAATCGCTTTGCCACGATGGATGTTCGTAGCGTGGGCGGGTCCCCCGCCCACGCGTTCAACGAACGATGGCACACCCTCGCCGGCTTACAGTTCCCCGTACGAATGCAACCCCGACAAAAACATATTCACGCCCAGGAAGGCAAAGGTCGTCACCAGCAAACCCACCACCGCCCACCAGGCCGCCATCCGCCCGCGCAGGCCCGCCATCAGGCGCATGTGCAGCCAGGCCGCGTAGTTCAGCCAGACGATCAGCGCCCAGGTTTCCTTCGGATCCCACGACCAGTAGCCGCCCCAGGCCTCGGCCGCCCACAGCGCGCCGAGCACGGTGGCGACGGTGAAGAAGGCGAAACCGACGGAAATGGCCTTGTACATGACGTCGTCGAGCACTTCGAGGCTTGGTAAGCGGTCGGCCAGGATGCCATGCGATTTCAGCAGGTAGGCGGTGCCGACCATCGCGGCCAGCGCGAAGGTGCCGTAGCCGATGAAATTGGCCGGCACGTGGATCTTCATCCACCAGCTCTGCAGGGCGGGCACCAACGGCTGGATCGTCGCGGCGTCGCGGGAGACGGTATACCAGAGCAGGAAGCCCACCGCCGCGGCGATGATCAAGAGGACGAAGGCGCCCAGTTGCCGGGTGGCATAGCGGTCTTCGTAGTACAGGTAGAACAGGGCCGTGATCATCGCGAACAGGATGAACACCTCGTACAAATTGGACACCGGGATGTGGCCGACGTCGGCACCGACCAGGTAGGACTCGAACCAGCGCACCATCATGCCGGTAAAGCCCAGCACCACGGCAGCCCAGCACAGGCGCGAACCGAGCACGGCACCGGAGGGCGAACGGCTCAGGAGCCCAATCCAGTAGAACACGGTCGAGAACACGAACAAGGCGCTCATCCACAGGATGGCGGACTGGCTCGACAGCATGTATTTCAGGAAGAAGCGCCCGTCGGCCGCTGCCAGGTTGCCGTCGTACAGCCCGATCGCCCACAGCGACAGCAGCGCGATCAGGGGAATCAGCCAGCGCACCGGCTTCCAGTGCCAGCCCAGCGCGGCAAAGGTGGGCGCGGCCAGCAGCAGGATGGCGCGCTCGTAGATGTCCATGAAGCCGGCGTAGCGGTTCAATGCGAACAGGGCGGCGGCCAGCAGCGCGGCGCCATAGACCCAGTCGAAGGCTGTGAGGCGGCGGAAATAGCCCGGCGCTTGGGTGTAGGTGACGGGCGTTTTCAGGTGGGATGCTTCCATCGTTGTCTCCAGTGCCTGTATCTTGTGCAACTTGTTCAGATTACGCCGATTGCGGCAATGTGGTGGCCAGTTCGGCGAACTCTTTTTCGAAATCGAGTGTCTTGCGCTGGGTGCTCATGGCGAACAGCGCATGCGCCCTGCCCGCGTCGCCCCGTACCCAGATCCAGATGCGGCGGTCGCGGATGTAAAACATCGCGAAGATGCCGGCAATCAGCAGCGCGCAGCCGAGGTAGACGATTTTCTTGCCCGGCGAGCGCGTCACCTGCAGCACCGAAGCTTTCACTTCGTTGAATTCGTCGAGCTGCAGGTAGACCGGGGCGCCGTAGAAGAAGCTGTCCGACAGGGTATTGGTCGCCAGTTGCAGGAAGCGGCCATGCTGTTCGCTCGGTTCGATCGGCGCCAGCCCCGCTTGCGCGCGGGCAGCCTGCCACAATTCCCACAGCACGCCGTTCAGCATCTTCATGACCACGCCCGTCGCCTTTTCCTGCTCGGCCTGCGGGATCTTTTCCAGGAACTGGGCCACGGCGACGAAACCGCCCGGCGTGCCCTCGCCGGCGAACATGCCCAGCGTACGCGCAGCCGACTGCTCGAGCTGCCCGGCAAAGCCCGCGGCCTGGCCGGGCGCCAGTGCACGGGCGGCATAGCTGCGCGCCGCCTGCGCGCGCAGGGCGGGGTCGTGCAGGGCGGCGCGCAGGCGCATCCATTCGCGCACGCTGTATTCGTCGTCGGCGGGAATGCGCAGGAAGCGGAATTCCTCGGCCGGGCTGGATCGCACGCCGGCCAGGTAGACCTGCACGCCATCGAGCGTCACCGGCTGCATGTAGTTCAGGAATTCTCGCGCCTGCCCGGTCTGGTCGCGCAGCTTGTACTGCACGCTCGGACCCACATTCTTCAGGTCCTTGTTGGCGCTGTTCTTGGCTGCCGAACCGGAGGCCTTGCCCAGCGTCGCGGCGAACTGCTCGTTGAAGGATTTACCGGTCGCGACCGCGCGCACGTCGTTGCCGGCCGCGGTGTTCTCGACATTGAAGGGGCGGAAGCCCGACCACTCGACCGAGAAGGTGGCGCCGCCCGCTTTCAGTTCCGTGCTGCCGTTGACTTCGCCGGCGATGGTAAAAGCCTTCGCGTCGGCGCCCGCCATCGGGAAGCCCGTCAGCTTCAGTTTGCTGCCACCATCCTCGAAGCTCGACTGGTAGACGGCCACGCCCTTGTAGATCAGCGGCTGGTTGACCTTGATCGTCGCCGGGAAGGTGGTGTTCGCTTCGCGGTCGTGCACGATGACGTCGCTGGCGAACAGTTTCGGCATGCCGGTCGAGTAGAAATCGATGTGGAATTTCTTCAGTTCGATCTCGAAGGGCAGTTCCTGCAGCAACGAGCCGCCCGACTGCGCGATCGTGGCGATGCGGCCGACCTGCCCTTCGGCCAGCAGGATATTGCCGCGGTAGGTCGGGTTCGACACGCTCAGGCGGTGCTGCTCGGGAATCTGGGCGATCAGGCCGCCACCACTGTACGGAGTCTTGCCGTATATCCATTGCTGCAAGCGGATGGGCAATTCGGAATCGAGCATGCCGCCCAGCAGGATGACGATGATGGCCGTGTGCGCGAAGATGTAGCCGAACTTGTTGCCGGCGCCTTTTTTCGCCGCCACCAGCGTGCCCGTGTCCTTCTCGATGATCTTCACCGCATAGCCGGCATGCTGCAGGCGCGCCGCACTCTGCGCCGCCAGCGCGGCCGGGGCCAGGTCCGCGTGCCACTCGCTCTTGTGGTGAAAATTGCGCAGCGAGTCTTCGCGTACGCTCTCGCGCCAGCTGCGCATGTCGCGCATCATCTTCGGCGCATTGCGCACGACGCAGAGCGTGGTCGAGACGATCAGGACCAGCAGGATGAGGAGGAACCACCAGCTGGTATAGACGGTATAGATGCCGAACTTGCGGAACACCTCGTACCAGAAGGGACCGAACTGGTTGACGTAGTTCGGCATGATGTCGCTCTGGCGCACCACGGTGCCGATGATGGCGGCAATCGACACCAGCACCAGCAGGCTGATGGCAAAGCGCATCGACGACACCAGCTCGACGGCCTCGGCCAATGCGCCGCGGCGCGACTTCAGTTCAATTCCGGTGGTGCTCATTGTTCTACCAAACTTCCTCTTGCGGCACGGTTCGCCGCGAGCTTACAGCAAAAAGGGCGCCAGCTTGCGCTGCCGCCCTTCCCTCACAGTTCTGTCCGACTCGAAGCGCCTGGCAAATCAGCGCAGGCCGGCGATATAGTCGGCCACCGCCTTCATCTCCGCTTCCGACATGCGCTGCGACAGCGCCGTCATCTGCGGGCTGTTGTTGCGGGTGCCGTTCTTGAACGAGACCAGCTGGGCCAGCGTGTAGTCCTGCTGCTGGCCGGCCAGGCGCGGATACTGCACCGGGATGCCGGCACCGGCGGCGCCGTGGCAGCTGGCGCAGGCAGCAACGCCTTTCTCGGCAATGCCGCCGCGATAGATCTTGCGGCCCAGTTCGACCGTGTCCTTGTTCTTGGCGGCGCCCGGTTTGGTTTTCTGGGTAGCGAGGTAGGCGGCGATGTTGCGCTTTTCTTCCTCGGTGAGCATCTTGGCGTAGGTGGTCATGACCGGGTGCTGGCGGTTCGGCGTGGTGAAGTCGACCAGCTGCTTGTGGGTGTAGGCTTCGATCTGCGACGACAGTTTCGGATTGACGGCAATGCTCGAATTGCCGTTGGCGCCGTGGCAGGATACGCAGGCCGGCAGGCCTCTAACGTTGTCGCCGCCGTCGTACAGGGTGGCGCCCTTGGCGGCGTCGGGCTTGGCGGCAGCCGGGGCGGCGGCGTGCTGTGCCTGGGCAGCGCCGGCGAACGCCAGGCTTGCAACCAACAACGATTTCACGAACACCGCAGCAGCGGACGATACAGACACACGATTCATTCGAGCACCCTGAAAAAGTCGACAACAGATTGTAAAGAACTAAAGCGGCCCCCACCGACAGCGTAACGGGGCCTCGAGCAACCGTAGCGAGCGGAAGGAGTGGTGTCCGAGAAGCGCAGCTGTACGAGGAGTACAGCCGGTCCGCCGTTGCGGAGCATCGCAGGACGCCAATCCGACGCGCAGTAGGTTGATCGAGGTCCAACCACCAACCCCTTATTGTACAATAGCTTTGTTTTTTCATTGCTTCAATTCATTGCCTTTTTCACCTCTCCCCATGTCCAAACTCTGGCAAGCCCGCTTCTTCACGACCGTCAACCAGCTGCGCGATCTCCCCAACACCGTGGTGCCCGAGATCGCCTTCGCCGGCCGTTCCAACGCGGGCAAGTCGACCGCGATTAACATCCTGACCAACCAGAAGGGCCTGGCATTCGCCTCCAAGACCCCTGGCCGTACCCAGCACATCAACTATTTCTCGATCGGCGGCGCCCACGTCGGCCAGCACCGCAAGGATCCGACCATCGTCGAGGAAATCCGCGCCCTGCTGGTGGACTTGCCGGGTTATGGCTATGCGGAAGTGTCGGGCAATGCCAAGCTGCACTGGCAAAAGCTGCTGGGCGACTACGTCCAGCGGCGCGAGCAGCTCGCTGCCCTGGTGCTGATCATGGACTCGCGCCGTCCCTTCACCGACCTCGACGTGCAGATGCTCGAATGGTTCGCCCCCACCGGCAAGCCGATCCACTGCATCCTCACCAAGGCCGATAAGCTCAACCGCAACGAGCAGGCCAACGTGCTGCGCGAGGCGAAAGGCGTGCTGGAAAGCTATGTCGACGAGGATGGCGAAGGCTTCCCGTTCACGGTGCAGCTGTTCTCGGCCCTGAAGCGCATCGGCATCGAGGAAGCGGACGCCAAGATCCAGGAATTGATTGGACTGGACCGCGACGAGGTCGACGAGGCCGATGCGCAGGACGAAGGCGACGCCGCCCCAGCCCCCGACCAACCCTGACGAAAGCGAGCACGATGTCTTCCATCATTACCGGCCAGTATCCGAACACCCGCATGCGCCGCATGCGCCGCGATCCGTTCTCGCGCGCCCTGATGCGCGAAAACACCGTCACGGCATCGGACCTGATCTACCCCGTCTTCATCCTCGACGGCGAGAACCAGCGCCAGCAGGTGGCGTCGATGCCGGGCGTGGAGCGCGTGTCGGTCGACCTCCTGCTGAAGGTGGCCGAGGAATGCGTGGCATTGGGCATTCCGGTGCTGGCGCTGTTCCCGGTGATCGATGCGTCGCTGAAAACCTATGATGGCGTGGAAGCGACCAATCCGGACGGGCTGGTGCCGCGGGCTGTGCGCGCGCTGAAAAAGCATTTCCCGGAACTGGGCATCCTGACCGACGTCGCGCTCGATCCCTACACCACCCACGGCCAGGACGGCCTGCCCGACGAAACCGGTTATATCGTCAACGAAAAGACGATCGCCATGCTGACGCGCCAGGCACTGGCCCAGGCCGAAGCCGGTGTCGACGTCGTCGCGCCCTCGGACATGATGGACGGGCGCATGGGCGTGATCCGCTCCGCCCTGGAAGAACGCGGCTTCATCCACACGCGCCTGATGGCCTATTCAGCCAAATACGCGTCTGCCTTCTACGGCCCCTTCCGCGACGCCGTCGGTTCGGCCGCCAACCTCGGCAAGGCCGACAAGAACACCTACCAGATGGACCCGGCCAACAGCGATGAAGCCCTGCGCGAAGTGGCGCTCGACATCGCCGAAGGTGCGGACATGGTGATGGTCAAACCAGGCATGCCCTATCTCGACATCGTGCGCCGCGTAAAAGACGAATTCAAGGTGCCGACCTTTGCCTACCAGGTCAGCGGCGAGTACGCGATGATCAAGGCCGCCGCGCAGAACGGCTGGTTAGATCACGACAAGGTCATGATGGAATCGATGATGGCCTTCAAACGCGCCGGCGCCGATGGCGTGCTGACCTATTTTGCGCTGGACGTGGCGAGGAAGCTGAAGGCAGGCGGGTAAGCGGTGGCCGGCGAATGGGTACCGGTGCTGGTGGGCGTTGCTATTGCAGCAGTTGGCGCGGCCGGCCTGTACAGGTACCGCGGGTCGGCCAGCTGGCCGCAAGTAGCGGGAACGGTCGTCGAAGTGGCGGTGGTGAAGACCCGGGGCGACATCGGCAGCAGCCAGAACGCGGTCTTCTACTACCCTGTCCTGCATTACCGATACGTCGTCGACGGTAAAGTCTACCGGGGCAAGAGCAGCCTCGGTTCCGGGGTGTCCAGCCGCGCCAATGCCGCTGAGTCCGGCAGCGGATACAGTTCCGGCCAGCGGCTCCCTGTCGCCTTCAACCCGCGTAATCCGCATCGCAGCACCATCCGCCCCGGCGCCCATCGCTGGCTCTGGCTGGTGGTGATCTTCGGACTGGGCTTTATTGCGCTGCCGTTCTGGCTGGTGCAGCGATAAAATAGAAGCCGTGCCGGGGCAGGGTTTCCGGTCGCGTCGCTTCCAATCTGGGCCGCCCCCTATGCCGCCCGGTCGACGCAGAAATTGACTGCGATCTCATCCCAGCCAGGCATCTCGCGCCGCCACACGCGCGGGCTGCGCACGCCGTCGGCCGCGCGCAGGTAACACCTGAGAAGATCGGCGCCCGAGAACTCCATCCGGTTCGGGGCATCCCCCATTGCCGCGACGAGTGCTACCGGCGGGCGGATGTGCAGGAAGGCGACGGCGTGGGGCAAGGAAGAGCCGAATACCGTGAATGCCCACCCGCTCTTCTGTGCGCACAGGTGCCTGATCGGCACAGCCGCGACGTGCTGGTAACGGACGTGCTCCGTCGTCAGCGTTACGACCTCGTCGGCAGTGAGCACGGCCCAGTGCGCCCCGTCCGGTCCCAGTTTCATGCTCGGATCTTGCAGCGTCCCGCCAGTGAAGGTGCAGACTTTTTTGCCGGGGCCGCGCTGGCCCACGGGGCCGTTCAGTATGTAGGTAGGCATCTCGCTTCCAGTGTGACAGCAGGTGATCGTACCGGACGGTATGTACTGGAAAGACTACCGGAAGTTTCGTCAATACAGAAAGCAAATTTCTCCTGCGTAAGGCGCTGTTGCAAGTGCGCCCATATGGCAGGGAGGCCGGAGGTCGGCCTCCTCCTGCCGGGATGCCAACAAGCACACATTCAAGACACACCATGCCGGGACGCGGTGTGTCTGGTGCTGGCTTGTCGGCTCCGGTTCAATAGGCCTCGACATTCACCGCCAGCAGTTCCACCGCACTCGCCTCCCCCATCCCGTGGTGCCCCATTGCCGTGTGCAGCGGCACCACGCGCACGCGCAGCGTACCGTCGCTGCGCGGGCCGGACGTGCCTGACGAGGCCAGTTTCTCGCCCAGCGGCAGCGCATAGGTCAGCGCGCCGCAGTTGGCGTGGTGGCCGAACATGACGATGGTCGCCAGGTAAAACGGGCTGGTGGCGTCGATGTTTGATAAGTCGTCGGGGCCGTTGAGCACGACGACATACGGATCGTGCGCCATGCCGGCGAAGTTCAGCGTGATGTTTGCTACCAGCGTGACGCCGGATGCAGCGGCGGAGGCCAGCGTGGCTGCTGGCACCGCGACGGTGGCGCTGGCGGGCTGCTCGCCATGCACCTGCCGGGTTTGTACCGTGCCGGGGAAGACGCGCCGGCCAGCCGAGCGTGCGCGCGGCTGCGACGTGGTACGCGGGACCGAGTCCTCGCCGGAACCGGGCTCGTAGTCGTAGTTGAACGCGGCCACCGAGGCATAGTCGCCGGCCTCGGTCTTCGTGACCGGCGCGCCATTCTTGTCGACGAAAAACAGCATCGGTTCGCGCGCCCAGCGGTAGTAATCGGTCGCCTTTTCCTCGGGCGATTTCTGGTTGTCCGGCAGGTCGGTACGCAGTTCCACGCCTGCCGGCAGGGTAGGCAGGCCGAGGCGCTTCTGCTTGCGTTCCCACACGTCCCACAGGCGGTCCATGTTGGCGTGGTGCAGGAAGAAGACGGGGTCGACGGGCGAGAGCATGTCGGCCATGAAGCCCTGGCCCTCGACGAAGTTGCAGTCGCGCGAGCCGACGCAGCGGTGGACGGAGTTGTGCGGCTTCGCTTCCAGGATGCCGAAGCCGGCCGGCGTGCCGTGGTTCGAACTCTTCGGGCTGGCGAAGGTGGGAAAGTCGGGTGCGTCGAGCGCGGCGCGGATGGTGGCGATCGAAACCGAGTCGCCTGTGGCGGCATTCAATTGCGGACGTTCGCGCCGCAGTCCGCGCGCGCCCGGCTGCTCGTAGAACAGGCGGCCGGACGGATCGGTGATGATGTCGAACATCAGGTCCTGCTCGAAGCGCACGCCGCGCGCGAGCAGCTGGCCGTATTGGCTGCGGCGGGTGAAGGTGCCGCCCGGGGAGGTCCAGTAGCCGGAATTGGCAATCGCCGTGCGCAGGCGGTTGTCGAAGTCGGCTGCGGTCGGGATATAGGCCTCGTGATTGGGGTCCAGCACGTCGTAGAACATGCCATCGGGGATCTTCGGTTCGGCGGTCCAGTCCCAGTACGGCAGCGCGAAGCGCGGGTCGCCGGAGAGTTCGCGGCAGATCTGCTCGAACCAGCCGAGGTAGCCGCGGTGCCAGGGCAGGAACCACCAGTTGCCGTGCGGGCAGTCGAGCGTGTGGACGATGGCGTGGCGGTACCAGTTGCGCGGGTCCTCGGGCGGCAGCGCCAGCATGGCGCGCACGGCTTTCGCATAGCTCTTGAGCATGCGTTCGCCCGCCTTGGAAGCGGAGGCGTTATAGCGGCGGAAGGCACGGAAATAGGGTGTCGGAATGACCGGCTGCGCCGAGGGCAGGCCGAAGGGCAGCATGCTCGTGGCGAGCACCGCGCCGGTCTTGAACAGGGTTGCGCGACGTGACGGGCTGAAGGCAGTGTGTGGCTTCTTGCTCATGGGACGCTCCGTGGAGGACCGCCCGCCTGCGCCCGGGGTGGGCACGAACCGGCTGGGCTTGGAATCAGCCTAGCTCGTCCGTATGCGGGATAACTGGCGCACCGCAAAGGTGCGCGCCGGCGGAGGCGCCGGCCGTTCGCAGCCATTCCCGGTAAAAAAACACGCTGCGGCAAGGGTCTAGCGCCGCGCAAAGTGTGCCGTTATCGGTCGTGTCGCCCTGTATGCACGGGATGACACCGCGTGGGCTCAAGAGCCCACCCTACGATTTGAGCAAAGCATGCCGATGCCGCTCATGGCGCTTGAACACATACCGTGACACCGCGTGGAGTCAGGACTCCACCCTACGAAATCGAGGCGCTGGCCGTGAACTTATTTCACTGGGGGCTTGTAGTCCGGGAACATTTCCTTCAACAAGAAGGCTTGCAGTTCCTCGGTATCCTTGACGCGCGCGCTCATCGTCACGACCCGTCCCAGGCGGTGCGAGTCCCAGTCGAAGTCGCCGGTCTTTTCACGGCGGATCAGCTCGATCATCTTCTTGACCACGGCCGTTTCCAGATCGGACTCGCTGCCCTGCTCCACCGTCACCGAGGTCAGCCAGCGGCGCTTGAAGTTCGGGTTCCAGCCGCGGAACTTCAGGTCGAGGCTGTGGAAGGTCCGGTTCGATATCGAGAACACGCCGCCGGTTTCGTTCGCATCGTCGCGGCCGCGGTTGTTGATGGCGGCAATGTTCGCCAGCGCATTGCGGGTGCCGCGCGCGGCTTCGCTTTCCTCGGTACTGGTGCTGGGGTCGACCGCGCCGCGGGCCTGGCGGCGCCTGGCGATGTAGGCGGCCATGTCCATTTCTGGCGGAATTTCTTCGCGCTTGGCTTCGGGCTTGGGTTCCGGCGTCGGCTCCTTCGCCACCTCGACCGGCTTCTCGTCCGGCAAGGTGATGGTGTCCGGCAGGCGTTCCACGCGCGGGCGCGTTGGCTGCGTTTTCGGCGTCTTCTTCGAGGGTGTGGTGGTCGGCGTGGACGACTTTTGCGGCGGCGGCTTGCTCAGCGGCGCGACGTAGACGATTTCGCTGCCGCCGCTCGGCCGGGCTTTCTTCTCGGGGCGATCGGGCTGGTAAAAGTACAGCGCGACCAGCAGCAGGTGCAGCAGGATGGTGACGGCCAGGCCCGTGCGGCTGGCGCGGCGCTCGCCATACTGGAGCGCCGGGCGTGCGGACAGAGGCTGGCCGCAATGTGCGCAGACATCGCTGTCGTTGCTGCAGGTATGGAGATTGTCACGCAAGTTCAATAGCACTTTCCAGGTAGCCAAATAAGCGAAAGGCGGCCAATGCGGAGTCTACCCGGTTTGGGTCTTCCACGCACGGCCGCGTTCCGAAGCAATATTTCCTGGCTCAGCTTACAGGCAGGCTATCCTGATGGTTGTTACAACTTGTTTCAGCGGGCCTGGAGCGGGTGCTTGGCGGCCTCGTGGGCGGCATGCCCGGCATGCGCGCTTTCCGCGGCCGCCACGTCGTCGTCCGTCATCGGCCCGGTGCCGCTGTACTTGTCGAGGTAGAGGTAGATCACCGGCGTGATGTAGAGCGTGATGACCTGCGAGAAGATCAGGCCGCCCACCACGGCCAGGCCCAGCGGCTGGCGCAGTTCCGCGCCAGCGCCGATGCCCAGCGCGATCGGCAGTGCGCCCATCATCGCGGCCAGGGTCGTCATCAGGATCGGCCGGAAGCGCAGGATACAGGCCTCGCGGATCGCCTCGACCGGGGTCATGCCGGCATTCCTCTGCGCGTCGAGGGCGAAGTCGATCATCATGATGGCGTTCTTCTTGACGATACCGATGAGCATCAGGATGCCGATCATGGCAATCAGCGTCAGGTCCATGTCGAACAGCCACAGGGTCAGCAGCGCCCCGACCGCCGCCGACGGCAAGCCGGCAAGGATGGTCAGCGGGTGGATATAGCTTTCGTACAGGACGCCGAGCAGCACGTAGATGACGCCGATGGCCGTGATGATCAGGATCAGCTGGCTCGACTGCGTGTCCTGGAACACCGCGGCGTCGCCGCCATATTGCGTGATGATCGAGGCCGGCAGTTTCATGTCGCGCCCCATCTCGTCGATGGCGGCGGTGGCGTCGCCCAGCGGCACGCCCGGTGCCAGGTTGAACGCGAGCGTGATCGCCTGCAATTGTCCCTGGTGGTTGATGGCGATCGGGCCGACCGTGCGGCGCACGTTCGCAAAGCTCGACAGCTTGACCAGTTCGCCCGATTTCGAACGCACCGATACTTTCGACAGCGCATCGTCGTAATGACGGTCGGCCTCGGCCGCTTCGAGGATCACGTAGTAACTCGCCGCGCTCGAATAGATGGTCGAGACCTGGCGCTCGCCGAAGGTGGCATACAGCACGGTGCGCACGGCGGCCATGTCGACGCCGAGCAGCGCCGCCTTGTCGCGGTCGATGTCGAGGGTGGCCTGCAAGCCGCGGTTCTGCGAATCGCTGGTGACGTCGCGGAAGATCGGATTGGCGCGCATGCGCTCGAGGAACTGGTCGGCCCAGTTGCCGATCTCCCCGCCCGATACGCTCTGCAGCGAATACTGGTAGCGGCTCTTGCTCGGGCGTCCGCCCAGCTGCAGGTTCTGCACCGGTGCCATGTAGACTTGCACGCCGGCGATGTTGCGCGTGGCCTTGCGCAGTTCGTCGAGCACTTCCGGCATCGCCGGGCGCTGCTTGCGCGGCACGAGCACCAGGAACATGCGGCCGGTATTGCCGCCGCCGGTGAACGCGGTCACGCTCTGCACGTGCTTGTTGGCGCGGATGGCCTCGACGGTCTTGTCCTGCAAGGCCAGCAGCGCGGCCGACGAGGTGTCTTCCGAGGCTTCGACGGTCACCCGCAGCTGGCCCAGGTCTTCCTCAGGGAAAAAGCCTTTCGGCATGGTCGAGTACAGCAGCCCCGTCAGCACCAGGGTGCCGAGCGCCAGCATGAGCACCAGGAAGCGGTGGCGCAGCGCGCCGTCGAGGGTGCGGGCATAGGCGTTGCGCACGCGGGTGAACATGGCCTCGAAGCGGCGTCCGATCCACGACATCTCGTGCGGCTCGACGTGGCCGCCGTCCTTGATCAGGCGCGAGCACAGCATCGGCACGAGTGTCAGCGACACCGCGGCCGAGACCAGCACCGCCAGGCCGACGACCACGGCGAATTCGCGGAACAGCAGGCCGATCACGCCCGGCATGAAGAAGATCGGGATGAACACGGCGACCAGCGAGATCGAAATCGAGACGATGGTGAAACCCATCTCGCGCGAGCCGACCAGGGCCGCATGGAAGGGTTTCTTGCCCAGCTCCATGTGGCGCACGATGTTTTCCAGCACCACGATGGCATCGTCGACCACGAGGCCGACAGCCAGTGTAATGCCGAGCAGCGAGATATTGTCGAGGCTATAGCCGAAGGCATACAGCAGCGACAATGCACCCAGCAGCGAGATCGGCACGGTGACCGCCGGAATGAGCGTGGCGGTCAGGCGGTGCAGGAACAGGAAGATCACCAGGATGACCAGCACGACGGTGCCGGCGAGGGTGAGGTTGACGTCGTGGATCGCTTCGCGGATCGACACCGAGCGGTCGTTCACCAGGTGGATCTTGATCGAGGCCGGCAGCTGCGTTTCGAATTTCGGCAGCAGCGCGCGCACCGAGTCGACCACCTGCACGGTGTTCGCGTTCGGCTGGCGCTGCACCACCAGGACGATCGATCGCTCGCCGTTCAGGCTGGCCGCGGACTTGACCGACTGGTAGCTGTCTTCCACCTGCGCCACGTCCTGCAGGTGCACGGGCAGGCCGTCACGCGTGGCAACGATCAGTTTGGCGAAATCGGCCGCCTTCATCAGCTGGCCGCCGCCCTGGATGGTGAGCGTCTGGGCCGGACCGTCGAGCACGCCCAGCGGCGCGTTCGAGTTGGCCGCGCGCAGGGCCGCTGCCAGCTCATCCATCGAGATGTTGCGGGCGTTCATCATGTCGGAGCGGGCCCGCACGCGCACGGCAAAGCGCTTGCCGCCATTGACCGAGACCTGCGCGATGCCCGGCAGGGTCGAGATTGCCGGCGAGACCACGTTTTCGGCGTAGTCGTTCAGCTCCGACAGGTTCATCGACGGCGAGGTCATGTGCATGAACAGGATCGGCGAGTCGGCCGGGTTGACCTTGCGGTAGGACGGCAGGTCGGTCATTTCCAGCGGCAGCTGGCGCTGGGCGCCGAGCAGGGCCGCCTGGACGTCGACGGCAGCCTTGTCGACGTCGATCTCGGTGGCGAATTCCAGCGTCAGCGAGGTGCTGCCCTGGGTACTGGTGGACGTGATGAGCTTGATGCCGGCAATCGTCGAGAATTGCTTCTCCAGCGGCAGGGCCACCGATGACGCCATCGTCTCCGGGCTGGCGCCGGGCAGGTTGGCGCTGACGTTGATGACCGGGGTGTTATAGCTGGGAAGTGCCGCGACCGGGATGTGCATGTAGGCGAGGATGCCGACCAGCACCAGGCTGATCGACAGCAGCACCACCATGACCGGGCGGCGGATACACAGTTCGGACAAATTCATGCCGCTTTATCCTTTCGTGCCGCAGGCGCATCCTGCGCGCCGGGCTTGCCTTGTTGCCTGGCACCAGCCAATCGCACCTTGCCGCCCGGACGCAGGTTCTGCTTGCCTTCCGTGATCACCTGCTCGTTGCCGGCCAGGCCAGTGACCGCCGCGTTCAGGCCGAAGGCGTGCAGGCGCGTGATCGGCACCATGCGCGCCGTCCCATCGTGCTCGGCCACGTAGACGAAGGTGCCTTCCGCGTTGATGATGATCGCACTTTGTGGAATCACCACCGCATCCTTGATCGTGCGCACCGTGACGCGGGTGTTCACGTACTGGCCCGGCCACAGCAGGCCGTCGCCGTTGCCGAACTGGGCTTTCACGCGAATGGTGCCGCTGGTCGGGTCGACCGTGTTGTCGACAAAGCTCAGCTGGCCCGTCACCGGCTTGGCGTCCCCGCCGGTGCTGGCCTCGACCGGTACCGTGCCCTGCTTCTGGGCCGCCAGCAGCGAAGCCAGGTTTGACTCAGGCAGCGTGAAGGCGACGTCGATCGGGGCAAGCTGGGTCACCGTGGTGAGCGAGGTGGCGGGTTGCACCAGCGAACCCGGATAGACATTGATGGCACCGACCCGGCCCGCCATTGGCGCGCGGATGGCGGTGTAGCTGGCATTGACCTGGCTGGCCTGCACGGCGGCCGAATTCGCGGCCAGCGCGGCGCGCGCGGCGTCGACCTGGCTGTGCAGGGTGTCGACGGCGCTCTGGGCAATAAATTTCTGTGCAAACAGTTCTGGCTGCGCTTGTACTGGCGCTCGAGGTCGGCCAGGGTGGCGCGGCCGCGTGCCACTTCCGCCTGGGCCTGGGCCACGCTGGCGCGGTCGCTGCGGTCGTCGAGCGAGAACATCAATTGGCCGGCCTTCACGAACTGGCCTTCCTTGATGTGCACCTGGCGGATCGTGCTGGTCGTTTGCGGACGCAGGTCCACCGTGCGTTGCGGCGTGACGGTGCCATTCGAAGCGACGTCGACGCCGACGTCCTGGCGCTGCGGGGTCACCACGTTCACCGTGGTCGGCCCCGGGCGCCGCCGCGGCCTCCGCCCTTGCCGGTTTCCTCGTGGGCCTGGCCTGTCCCCTTCATGGTCCAGGCAGCGCCGGCTCCGGCGGCAACGACGATGGCGATCACAGCGAGCGTATTCTTTTTCATTCGATTCCCTTGCCGCGCGTCCCGGCGGCTTCCTCAATCATTAATCCAGCAAGACCGACATTATGACGCCTGCGTGTAAGGCGCCTACTTTCCCGGATAATACGCCGGTAGCATCAGCGTGACTTCCAGGCCGCCGTCCGGGGGGTTCGCCAGCGCGATGCTGCCGCCATGCTGTTCGGCGATGTTGCGGGCGATGGTCAGCCCGAGGCCGGTACCGCCCGATTCGCGCGAACGCGAGGTTTCCACCCTGTAGAACGGATCGAACACGCGGGTCAGCTCGGCCTGCGGAATGCCGGGCCCCTTGTCGCGCACGCGGATGCGCGCGGCGCCGTTCACGCGGTCGACCACGACCTGGGGCCTGCTGGCCATACTTGACGGCGTTGTCGATCAGGTTGCCGAGGCAACGCTGCAGGTCGAGCGGGCGGCCCAGCAGGGCCATGTTCGAACGGCCGGCCAGCGTGACGGGCAGGTTGGCATCGGCGGCATCGTCGCAGCTCGAGGCCAGCAGCGAGTCCAGGTCGAGCATCTGCATGCTCTCGGTCGCGTCCATGCTGCGTGCCAGGTCCAGGCCCTCGCGCACCATCGCCTGCATGGCCGAGAGGTCGCCGATAAGGCGTTCCTGCAGTTCGCGGTCGTCCACCTTTTCCAGGCGCAGGCGCATGCGCGTGAGCGGCGTCTGCAGGTCGTGGGTGATCGCCGCCAGCATTTGCGTGCGCTGGAAGATGTACTGGCGGATGCGCGCCTGCATCGCGTTGAAGGCGGCGCTGGCCTGGCGAATCTCGCTGGCACCGGTCAGGTCGAGCGGCGCGCGGTTGATGTCGTTGCCGAGGTCTTGCGCGGCCTGCGCCAGCTGTTTCAGGGGACGCGTCGTCATGCGCGCCACCAGGTAGGCCAGAAAAGCGGTGCTGACGAAAAACAGCGCGAGCACGGCGCGGTAGTCGGTATCGGCCGGAGCGAGCGCCCGCGGCGGCAGCACGGCCAAGTGCAGCTGCTCGCCATCGCGCAGGCGCACGTTGAGGTTTTCGCAGGCGCCGCGCCACTCCGCGCTGAGCAGGCCGTACAGGATGGGCATGCGCGGCGGATGCGCGCAGGCGTCGGGCGCGGCGGCCGCGGGGACGATCTGGTAGTCCTTGCCGAGCCGCTCGGACAGGGTCTTCGAAAAGCCCGTGGGCTGGGCTGCACTCGGATGCGGCGAACCGACCGCGAGCAGCAGCCCCGGACGGTTGGCGACGGCCAGGTAGGCGCGCCGCGTCGATGCCGGCACGATCTCGGTGGCCATGATCAGCTGCTCGGCGCGCTCGATCAGGGTCTGGTCGCGCTGGCGCTCGAGCACGCGCTGGCGCTCGACGTCGGCCAGCCACTGGGTCAGCGCGGCCGATACCAGGATCCCCAGCAGCAGGGTGGCGAAGACACGGCCCGTCATCGAGCCGATGAAAGCCCTCACGCGGCTGGCTCCACGGTCACCTGGCCGGCCAGCACGTAGCCGCCGTTGCGCACGGTCTTGATGATCTGCGGCATGCGCGCGTCCTCGCCCAGCTTCTGGCGCAGGCGGCTGATCTGGATGTCGATCGAGCGATCGAAGGGGTCGGCGTCGCGCCCCTGCGTGAGGTTCAGTAGCTGGTCGCGGTTCAGTACCCGGTTCGGGTGCTCGAGGAAAACGCGCAGCAGCCGGAACTCGGCGCCCGACAGCATGATCACGAGCCCGTCCGGGTTGACCAGGTGGCGTGCGGTGAGGTCGAGCGTCCAGTTCGAAAAACGCATCTGCTGCACGTTCTCGGCCGGCGCATTCGAAGGCATGGCATGCGAGCGGCGCAGTACGCTGCGGATGCGCGCCAGCAGTTCGCGCGGCTCGAAGGGTTTCGGCAGGTAGTCGTCGGCACCCATCTCCAGGCCGAGGATGCGGTCGAGCGGCTCGTTGCGGGCGGTCAGCATGATGACCGGCAGGCTCGAGCTGGCGCGCAGCTTGCGGCATAGCGTGAGGCCGTCGTCGCCTGGCAGGTTCAGGTCGAGCACGATCAGTTCGGGACGCGACTCGTCGAGGATTTTCCACATCGCAGTGCCGTCGCCGGCGGCCAGTGCGCGGTAGCCGTTCGACTCGAGGTAGTCGGCCAGCAGCTGGCGGATGTCGCGGTCGTCGTCGACGATGAGGATGGTAGAGGGATTGTCCATGAACGCAATTATCCCTGCTTCATCCGAGCCTGCACAGACCATTTGTATCGGTATGTATATGGATTCAGGAAGGAAACATATTGATACAAAGTACGTGGCAGGGGACACGCTGGGGTTACAGTTTTTAGAGAAGATAGGTCCTGTGCAGCGAGAGGTTCGGATGCACAAACTGATCCACTTACACATCCAAGGACATCACATGAACACCCTCCGCAAGAACATCTTCATCGCCCTGACCGCGCTTGGTATCGCCGGTACCGCCCTCGCGCAGACGGCAGCCGTGACGGCGACCGTGCCGGCGTCGGAAGGCCGCCATGGCCACGCCGTCAGCGCCGAGCAGCGCGCAGCGCACAAGGCCGAGCGCCAGGCGAAGCGGGTCGAACGCCGGGAGCAGCGCGTCGCCAGGCTGCGCGCCGAACTGAAGCTGACGCCGCAGCAGGAACCAGCCTTCTCCGCCTTCGTTGCCGCAGGCAAGCCGGCCCAGCGTGCCGACGCGCGCGTTGGAGGCGAGCGTGGCAAGCTTGCCGCCCTGCCGGCACCGCAGCGCCTGCAGCAGCACATCGAGCGCCAGAAGCAGCGTACCGCGCGCATGGAAGCACGCCTGGCTGCCCTGAACAACCTGTACGCCGTGCTGACGCCGGAACAGAAGCAGGTGCTCGATAGCAAAGCCACGCGCTTCGGCGGCCGTCACCATGGTCATCGTGGCCACGGCGGCCGTGGCGGCGAGCGCGGTGCGGCGCTGCAAAGCTGAACCGTTCAGCCGATGAGGAAAAGGGATGCCGCGGCATCCCTTTTTTTGCGCTGGCGGCCGGGCCGCCGATGTTTTCGCAGGGTGGGCTCTCGAGCCCACGCGGTGCGGTGTTTGCTTGACGAACAACTGGGCGACATCGCCATCGCGTGCGTGCCGCCATCGCGTTGCGAGCGGTCACGCGCCGTACCGCGTGGAGTCGGGACTCCACCCTACGGACGCCGCTATTCGAGCTTCTGCAGCGAGCCCAGGAACTTCTCCGTGCCCTGGTACCCGATCACGCGGCTGTCCGCGATCTCCTTGCCGTCGCGGCCAAAGAAAATGATCCCTGGAGGGCCGAACAGGCCAAAGCGCTTGAGCAACGCCTTGTCGTGGGCATCGTTGGCGGTGACGTCGACCTGCAGCAGCAGCGTGTTCGCCAGTTTCGCCTTGACCGCCGGGTCGACGAAGGTCAGTTTTTCCATCTCCTTGCACGACACGCACCAGTCGGCATAGAAGTCGAGCATCGCGGTCTTGCCGGGATTGGCGGCCAGGGCCGCGTCGAGGTCGGCGACGGTCTTCACGCGGCGGAACTCGAGACCCTGGTGCGCACCACCCGTCAGTGTGGCGAGCGGCGCCAGGACGTCGCGCGCGCCGCTGGCCAGCCCCACCACCTGCACGGCGCCCAGCAGCCCCAGCGCGACGCCGAAGGCCATCGCCAGCGGGTGGCCACGGCGGCTCAGCAGCCAGGCGCCGTAGCCCAGCAGCAAGCCCGCCCACAGCAGCATCTGCAGGGCGTTCGCCAGCACCGGCGCCACCAGCCACAATGCCATGCCCAGCATCAGCACGCCGAAGAAGCGTTTGACGTTTTCCATCCGGGGGCCTGCGCGCGGCAGCAGCCAGCCGGCCGAGACGCCGACCAGCAACAGCGGAATGCTCATCCCGACCGCCATCGAGAACAGCGCGGCGCCGCCGACGACCACGTCGCGCGTCTGGCTGATGTAGACCAGGGCACCGGCCAGCGGCGCGGCCACGCAGGGACCGACGATCAGGGCCGAGATCGCGCCCATGGCGAACACGCCGGCCAGTTTGCCCGGGCTCTGGCGGTTCGACGCGCCCGCGAGCTTCGTCTGCAGGGCAGCGGGCATCTGCAGTTCGTAGAAGCCGAACATTGACATGGCCATCGCCACGATCAGGAGCGCGAACGTGCCCAGCACCCATGGGTTCTGGAGCGAAGCCGACAGGCCTTCGCCGGCCAGGCCCGCGCCGACGCCGAGGGCGGTGTACACGACCGCCATGCCGAGCGAATAGGTGGCCGAAAGCAGGAAGCCGCGGGCGCGGTGCGCCTGGCCGCCCTGCCCGACGATGATCGACGACAGGATCGGCACCATCGGCAGCACGCAGGGCGTGAACGCCAGGCCCAGGCCCAGCAGGGCGAAGGCTGGAACGATCGCCAGCAGGCGCCCGCCCCGGAGGATGGCCCCGATGCCCGCCATTTCCGAAGGCGCGTTGGTACCGGAGGTGGATGCGGCGGCCGGGACGGCAAGCGGCGTCGCGGCAGACGCCGCCTTGCTTGCCGGCGCGGGTGTTCGCACCGTCGGCTCCGTGGGCGCTAACGCAGCCGCGCCGGGTTCAGTGCGGGCACTGGCGCCGGCGCCGGGGCCGGTATTTGCGCCGCTACTGGCCGCGGTATCGGGCCCGGTGCCGCCGCCCGCGCCGGACAACGGATGCGCGGGCGCGGCGGCCGGGCGCGTTTGCGGCGCGGTTTCCCCAACCGTCAGCTGGGCGCTCGCCTGCTGCGGCGGATAGCACAGGCCGGCGTCGGCACAGCCCTGGCTGGTGGCGTTCAGGGTGAACGGTCCCTTGCCTTCGACCGGGATGCGGATGGTGACGTTGCCGTGGTAAGTCTCGACGTCCTTGCCGAAGGTTTCGTCGAACTTGATCTTGCCGGGCGGGATGTCGGGCTCGCCCAGCCTGGCGCCGGTCGCGGTGAACTTGAAGCGTTCGCGGTACATGTAGTAGCCGTCCGCGACCGCATAGGTAACGACGGCGTCGTTGCCGTCCATGCGCGCCGAGAAGCGGAAAGCCATGGCCGGGTCGAGGAAGTCCTGGGCCGCGCGCGCGGGCAGCGGCAGGCTGGCGAACAGGATCAGCAGCGACAGGATGGCAAGCAGGCAAGCCTGCGCGCGGGACAGGAGACGGGACATGACTTCTTTCGCTTATTTCTTCGGATGATGACGGCGCAGCGGAATGGTACACCGGCTTCGTACCGCTGGGTGACAGGTGGCCGATCACGGCTGCCACAGGCGAAAAAAAACCAGGCGCGAGGCCTGGTTTTTCTTGTCGAACGGAGCAATTACTCGGCGGTCGGTGCTTCTTCAGCCGAGGTGACTTCCGGACGGTCCAGCAGCTCGATGTAGGCCATCGGCGCATTGTCGCCCACGCGGAAACCCATTTTCAGGATGCGCAGGTAGCCGCCATTGCGGTTGGCGTAACGTGGGCCCAGTTCGGCGAACAGCTTCTGCACCATTTCGCGGTCGCGCAGGCGAGCGAAGGCCAGGCGCTTGTTTGCCAGGGTGTCGGTCTTGCCCAGGGTCAGGATCGGCTCGATGACGCGACGCAGTTCCTTCGCTTTCGGCACGGTGGTCTTGATGGCTTCATGACGCAGCAGCGAGACGGTCATGTTGCGCAGCATGGCGAGGCGGTGGGACGAGGTACGGTTCAGCTTACGGAGGCCGTGACGGTGACGCATGGTACTTCCTTTCGAGTGTTTAATTTCCAGTTCTTCGATCGTTCATGCCAAGGCATGACCGCGGACCGGTTCATAAGGGTTAAAACTGCCCGGACAACATTGTTCGGGCAGGTGGTGCAATTACTTTTCCAAACCGGCTGGTGGCCAGTTCTCGAGTTTCATGCCCAGGGTCAAGCCGCGCGAAGCAAGGACTTCCTTGATTTCGTTGAGCGACTTGCGGCCCAGGTTCGGCGTCTTGAGCAGTTCGTTTTCCGAACGCTGGATCAGGTCGCCGATGTAGTAGATGTTTTCCGCTTTCAGGCAGTTTGCCGAGCGGACGGTCAGTTCCAGGTCGTCGACCGGACGCAGCAGGATCGGATCGACCAGCGGAGCACGCGATGGTGCTTCGGCGGCGGCTTCCGTGCCTTCCAGGGCAGCGAACACGTTGAGCTGGTCAACCAGCACGCGGGCCGACTGGCGAATCGCCTCTTCCGGGGTGATGACGCCGTTGGTCTCGATGTTGATGATCAGCTTGTCGAGGTCGGTACGCTGTTCGACACGGGCCGATTCCACGGCGTACGACACGCGGCGCACCGGCGAGAACGAAGCGTCCAGGATGATGCGGCCGATGGTCTTGTTGGTGTCTTCCGACAGGCGGCGCACGTTACCAGGAACGTAGCCACGGCCCTTCTCGACCTTGATCTGCATGTCCAGCTTGCCACCGGCGGTCAGGTGAGCGATCACGTGATCCGGGTTGATCAGTTCGACGTCATGCGGCAGGTCGATGTCCGATGCCAGGACGGCGCCTTCGCCTTCCTTCTTCAGGGTCAGGGTGACGGAGTCACGGTTGTGCACCTTGAACACGACGCCCTTCAGGTTCAGCAGCAGGTCGACAACGTCTTCCTGCACGCCGTCCAGCGACGAGTACTCGTGCACGACACCGGCGATGGTCACTTCGGTCGGCGCGTAGCCGATCATCGACGACAGCAGGACACGGCGCAGGGCGTTGCCCAGGGTGTGGCCGTAACCGCGCTCGAATGGCTCCATCACGACTTTGGCGTGACCGGCACCGAGGGCTTCGACGTCGATGATACGTGGCTTCAACAAACTATTTTGCATGAAATGTCCTTTTCAATACCCTCGGCTCGTTACACCGATAAGGCTGATGGCATGTGGTGAATTCTTGGGTGAATCTGGCGTAGCAGCGAAAACGCAAAGAAGGCACGCCCCCTCGGATACCGAGCAGGCGCGCCTCTTCAAAAACGATTAACGCGAGTACAGTTCGACGATCAGTGCTTCGTTGACGTCGGCGGCGATCTCGTTACGCTCTGGGAACGAACGGAAGGTGCCTTCCATCTTCTTGCTGTCGACCGAGACCCAGCTCGGCATGCCGACTTGTTCAGCCAGCGACAGCGCTTCGACGATACGCACTTGCTTCTTCGCCTTTTCGCGCACGGCGATGACGTCGCCGGTCTTGACAGCGTACGAAGCGATGTTCACGACGTTACCGTTGACGGTGAAGGCCTTGTGGCTCACCAGCTGACGCGCTTCAGCGCGGGTCGAGCCGAAGCCCATGCGGTAAGCGACGTTGTCCAGGCGCGATTCCAGCAGCTTCAGCAGCGTTTCGCCGGTGTTGCCCTTGCGGCGCGATGCTTCAGCGAAGTAGCGGCGGAACTGGCGCTCGAGGATGCCGTACATACGCTTGACCTTCTGCTTTTCGCGCAGCTGGTTGCCGTAGTCGGAGGTGCGGGCACCCGATTTCACGCCGTGCTGGCCTGGCTTGACGTCCAGCTTGCACTTCGAATCGAGCGAGCGACGTGCGCTCTTGAGGAACAGGTCAGTGCCTTCACGGCGCGACAGTTTTGCTTTTGGTCCGATATAACGTGCCACGTTGAATCCTTTAATGTATTAATCACGCCCCAGAGGCATCGTTGCCGATGCGGCAGGCGCTAGTCCGACCCGTAGATGAGCGGACGTGGCTGAAAAAAGATGCCCGAGGGAGCGCTTGACAAAACTTTCAGGGCAAGGCGCGTCGTCGAAGGCAGTACGCCTGTACGGCGAGACGATGCAACGCAGCCATGAGAGTTTTGTCAGGCGCTGGGCCCAAGGCGACAACAGCCGGGCAGTATACCCGAATTCGGGATACTGCACCGGCTTTTGATACTGCTAATCGCTTGCGCGATGTATCGAAACAACTGGGCAGCGAAGCCGCCCGGCGGTTCTTAGATACGACGACGCTTTGGAGGACGGCAGCCGTTGTGCGGAACTGGCGTCACGTCCTGGATCTCGGTGATCTTGATGCCCAGGTTGTTCAGCGCGCGCACAGCCGATTCACGGCCTGGGCCTGGGCCCTTGATACGCACTTCCAGATTCTTCACGCCGCTTTCCTGCGCGACCTTGCCGGCTGCTTCAGCAGCGACCTGTGCCGCGAACGGGGTCGATTTACGCGAGCCCTTGAAGCCAGCGCCACCCGACGTCGCCCACGACAGGGCGTTGCCCTGGCGATCGGTGATCGTGATGATGGTGTTGTTGAACGAAGCGTGGACGTGGGCAATGCCCTCAGCCACGTTCTTCTTCACTTTTTTACGAACGCGTGCTGCTGCTGCGCTGCTTTGTTGCTTAGCCATGGTCGGTTCCTAGATTATTTCTTCAGCGATTGAGCGGCTTTACGCGGACCTTTGCGGGTACGTGCATTGGTACGGGTACGCTGGCCGCGCACTGGCAGGCCCTTACGGTGACGCATGCCGCGGTAGCAGCCCAGATCCATCAGACGCTTGATGTTCATGGACAGTTCGCGGCGCAGGTCGCCTTCCACGACAAACTTCGCAACTTCGTCGCGCAGCTTCTCGAGTTCGTTATCGTCGAGATCCTTGACCTTCTTGTTGGTCGCGATACCAGTCGAATCGCAGATCTTCTGCGAGCGTGGACGGCCAATACCATAGATCGCCGTCAGGCCGATAACAGTGTGCTGATGATTTGGGATGTTAACCCCTGCAATACGTGCCATTCGTTATTCCTCTTAACCTTGACGCTGCTTGTGACGCGGCTCGACGCAGATCACGCGGACCACGCCCTTGCGCTTGATGATCTTGCAGTTGCGGCAGATCCGCTTGACTGAAGCATTAACTTTCATGTTGTACTCCTGGTGAGTTTACTTAATGTTTTTTACTTGGTCCGGAATACGATGCGTGCCCGGGACAGGTCGTACGGGGTCAGTTCCACCGTTACCTTGTCGCCCGGGAGAATGCGGATATAGTTCATCCGCATTTTACCCGAGATATGCCCCAGGACCACATGCCCGTTTTCCAGCTTTACGCGAAATGTCGCATTTGGGAGATTCTCGAGAATCTCACCTTGCATTTGGATGACGTCGTCTTTTGCCATTCGGTATCTGCACTCCCCGCTTATCGCGTCGGAATCCCGCCCTTGAAGTTAGCCTTGCGCAGCAGCGATTCGTATTGCTGCGACATGACGTAGTTCTGCACTTGTGCCATGAAGTCCATCGTGACTACCACGATGATCAGGAGCGAGGTGCCGCCGAAGTAGAAAGGAACTTTCCAGATCGACTGCAGGAACTCCGGCACCAGGCACACGGCCGTGATGTACACGGCGCCAGCCAGGGTCAGGCGCATCAGGATCTTGTCGATGTAGCGTGCGGTCTGCTCGCCCGGACGGATGCCCGGTACAAACGCGCCGCTTTTCTTCAAGTTGTCCGCCGTTTCCTTGCTGTTGAATACCAGCGCGGTGTAGAAGAAGCAGAAAAACACGATCGCCACCGCATACAGCAACGCGTGGATCGGCTCACCGGTACCCATGGATGCGGCCAGGTCTTTCAAGAACCCGATGAACGGGCCATTGGCGTCCTTGCCGCGGGTGTACCAGTCAACGATCGTCGCCGGGAACAGGATGATCGAGGAAGCGAAGATCGGCGGAATCACGCCGGCCATGTTCAGCTTCAGAGGCAGGTGGCTGGTTTGGCCACCGTACACCTTGTTGCCGACCTGGCGCTTGGCGTAATTCACGAGGATCTTGCGCTGTCCGCGTTCAACGTACACGACGATAAACGTCACTACAGCCACCAGGATGACGATGAAGATCGCGGCAAAATTACCGATCGAACCGTTCTGCACCAGGGTGAACAGGCTACCCAGTGCCGATGGCAGACCGGCAGCGATACCGGCGAAAATAATGATCGAGATGCCGTTGCCGAGGCCACGTTCGGTGATCTGCTCGCCCAGCCACATGAGGAACATGGTGCCGGTCAGCAGCGTCACGACGGTGACGAAGCGGAAAGCCAGGCCCGGATCGATCACGAGTTTCGGTTGAGCCTCGAGCGCGACGGCGATGCCGAACGCCTGGAACAGAGCCAGTGCCACCGTGAAGTAGCGGGTGTACTGGGTGATCTTGCGGCGTCCTGCTTCGCCTTCCTTCTTCAGCGCTTCCAGCTGCGGCGAGACGATCGACGCCAGCTGCATGATGATCGAAGCCGAAATATAGGGCATGATCCCGAGTGCGAACACGGTAAAGCGGGACAACGCGCCACCCGAGAACATGTTGAACATGCCCAGGATGCCGCCTTCGTTCTGCTTGAACAGCGCCGCCAGCTCGTTCGGGTCGATCCCGGGGACCGGGATGTGAGCACCGATACGGTACACGACCAATGCGCCAAGCAAAAACCACAAGCGACTCCAGGGGAAGCCGGCAGCGGCGCTTTTACCAAGTTGTGAATTAGTCGCCAATTTTTGCTCCGATCAGGCAGCGGTCGCTTTAGGCGACCGAACCGCCAGCTGCTTCGATGGCCGCTTTCGCGCCCGCGGTCGCCTTCAGGCCCTTGAGGTTCACCGCACGGGTGATCTCGCCCGACAGGATGACGCGCACGTCGCGTGCCACCACTGGCAGGATGCCTGCTTGCTTGAGCACCAGAATGTCGATGTCGCCGACCGCCAGGGCGTTCAGGTCCGACAGACGGACTTCAGCCTTGAAGGTTGCGTTGAGCGACTTGAAGCCGCGCTTCGGCAGACGGCGCTGCAGAGGCATCTGACCGCCTTCGAAGCCGACCTTGTGGAAGCCGCCCGAACGCGACTTCTGACCCTTGTGACCGCGACCAGCGGTCTTGCCCAGGCCGGAGCCGATACCGCGGCCGACGCGGCGCTTGTAGTGCTTGGCGCCGTCAGCTGGTTGAATGGTATTGAGTTCCATTGTTTTCTCCGTTCGTAAGCCGAGGCTTACGATACAACTTTAACGAGGTACGCGACTTTGTTGATCATGCCACGCACGGATGGGGTGTCCTGCAGCTCGGAGACCGAGTTGACACGACGCAGACCCAGGCCGCGCACGGTGGCACGGTGATCCTGACGGGTACCGATCAGGCCCTTGACGAGCTTGACTTTGACAGTGTTTGCCATGTTTGTTCCCCTTAACCCAGGATGTCTTCGACCGACTTGCCGCGCTTGGCTGCGATGTCGGAAGCAGTGCTCATTTTCGACAGGCCGTCGAGCGTGGCGCGAACCAGGTTGTACGGGTTCGACGAACCGGTCGACTTGGCGACCACGTCGGTCACGCCCATCACCTCGAAGATAGCGCGCATTGCGCCACCAGCGATCACGCCAGTACCTGGCTTGGCCGGCGACATCATGACGCGCGAGGCGCCGTGACGACCGGTAACGGTGTGGTGCAGCGTACCGTTCTTGAGGGGCACCTTGATCAGGTTGCGGCGGGCTTCTTCCATCGCTTTTTGCACGCCGACTGGAACTTCCTTCGACTTGCCTTTACCCATGCCGATGCGGCCATCGCCGTCACCGACAACGGTCAGCGCTGCAAAACCCATGATACGACCACCCTTGACCACTTTGGTCACGCGGTTGATCGCGATCATTTTTTCGCGCATGCCATCATCCGGCTTGTCGCTTGCCATTTTCGCTTGCATTTTTGCCATGACGATTCTTCCTTAGAACTTCAGACCGGCTTCACGCGCGGCTTCTGCCAGCGCCTTCACACGGCCGTGGTAACGGAAACCCGAACGGTCGAAAGCGACTTCGGTGATTCCTGCCTTCAGTGCTTTTTCTGCGACGCGCTTGCCAACCAGGGCAGCGGCGGCAGCGTTGCCGCCCTTGCCGCTTTGACCGGCCAGTTCGGCGCGCACTTCTGCTTCCAGCGTCGAAGCCGAAACCAGGACCTTCGCATCCGGGCTGATCAGGTTCGCATAGATGTGCAGGTTGGTACGGTGCACCGACAGGCGGTTCACGCCCAACTGCGCGATCTTGATGCGGGTTTGGCGTCCGCGACGCAGACGCGATTCTTTCTTGTCCATCGTCAGCTCCGATTATTTCTTCTTGGTTTCTTTAAGCTTCACCACCTCGTCCGAATAACGGACGCCCTTGCCTTTGTAAGGCTCAGGGGAGCGGTAAGCGCGCACTTCGGCGGCAACCTGACCAACCTTTTGACGATCGATACCCTTGATCAGGATTTCGGTCGGGGTCGGGGTTGCTGCGGTGATGCCTTCTGGCATCGCGTGCAGCACCGGGTGCGAGAAGCCCAGCGACAGGTTCAGGGCATTGCCCTGCACTGCCGCCTTGTAGCCCACGCCGACCAGGTTCAGCTTCTTCTCGAAGCCCTTGGTGACGCCGACAACCATGTTGTTGACCAGGGCGCGCAGGGTACCCGACATGGCGTTCGATTCACGCGAATCGTCCACCACGTCGAACGTCAGCGTGCCGTTGTTGTTTTCAACCTTGACCATGCCGTTCAACGGCTGGACCAGGGTGCCCAATGGGCCTTTGACCGTGATCGCTGCTGCAGTGATCGCCACTTCGGCGCCCGCTGGAACTGCGATTGGCATCTTAGCTACTCGAGACATCGTCTACTCCTTAAGCCACGTAGCAGATAACTTCGCCGCCGACGCCGGAGGCGCGGGCTTTGCGGTCAGTCATCACGCCTTGCGGGGTCGACACAATGGCAACGCCCAGGCCGTTCATGACGGTTGGGATCTCATCTTTGCCTTTGTAGACACGCAGGCCAGGACGGGACACGCGCTCGATGCGCTCGATAACCGGACGGCCGGTGTAATACTTCAAACCGATTTTCAGTTCCGACTTGCCACCTTCGGTGGACACGGCGAAATCCTCAATGTAACCCTCGTCCTTCAGGACGTTGGCAATGGCAACCTTGACTTTGGACGACGGCATTGCGACCGTGGTTTTCTGAACAGTTTGTGCGTTGCGAATGCGGGTCAGCATATCGGCGATAGGATCGCTCATACTCATTGCTTATTCTCCTATTACCAGCTGGCTTTGGTCATACCCGGGATTTCGCCTTTCATGGCGAATTCGCGGAGTTTGGTACGGGCGAGGCCGAATTTACGGAAGGTGCCACGTGGGCGGCCGGTCATGGCGCAGCGGTTACGCTGGCGGGTCGGCGCCGAGTTACGTGGCAGTGCCTGCAGTTTCAGGCGCGCTTCGTAACGCTCTTCTTCGGTCTTCGACTGGTCGTCGATGATTGCTTTCAGAGCTGCACGCTTTGCGGCGAATTTCTCCACCAGGTCTGCACGCTTCTGTTCGCGGTTAATCAGTGCAAGTTTTGCCATGCTCTTAGTTCCTGAACGGGAATTTGAAGGCGGCGAGCAGCGCTTTGGCTTCATCGTCGGTCTTAGCGGTCGTGGTGATCGAGATGTTCATGCCACGCAGCGCGTCGATCTTGTCGTAGTCGATTTCAGGGAAGATGATCTGTTCCTTGACACCGATGTTGTAGTTGCCACGACCGTCGAACGATTTGCCATTCACACCGCGGAAGTCACGCACGCGTGGCAGGGCCACGGTGATGAAACGGTCCAGGAACTCGTACATACGGGCGCCGCGCAGGGTCACCATCGTACCGATCGGGTAGCCTTCGCGGATCTTGAAACCTGCGATTGCCTTGCGCGACTTGGTGGTCACTGGCTTCTGGCCGGCGATCTTGGTCAGGTCGCCCACAGCGTGCTCGAGCACTTTCTTGTCGGCGATCGCTTCACCAACACCCATGTTCAGGGTGATCTTGGTCAGGCGCGGCACTTCCATCACCGACTTGTAGCCGAATTTTTCGGTCAGGTCAGCGACGACTTTGTCTTTGTAGAATTGTTGGAGACGGGCCATTTCTTACACCTTCACTTCTTCGCCGGAAGACTTGTAGACGCGGACTTTTTTACCGTCCTGGTCTTTGAAGCCTACGCGGTCAGCCTTGCCGGTCGCGGCGTTGAACAGCGCGACGTTGGAGACGTGAATCGGCATCGCCTTGTCGACGATACCACCTTGTACGCCGGTCATCGGGTTTGGCTTGACGGCCTTCTTGGCAACGTTCACGCCATCGACGATGACGTGCTCGGCGTCGACGCGACGCGAAACCACGCCACGCTTGCCCTTGTCTTTACCGGCCAAAACGATGACTTCGTCGTTTTTACGAATCTTATCCATTGCGACTCCTTACAGTACTTCAGGTGCCAGGGACACGATCTTCATGAACTTTTCAGTGCGCAGTTCGCGGGTCACTGGTCCGAAGATACGGGTGCCGATCGGTTCCAGCTTGGCGTTGAGCAGCACTGCGGCATTGCCGTCGAACTTCACCAGGGAGCCGTCTTGGCGGCGCACACCTTTAGCGGTACGCACAACCACAGCGTTATAAATTTCACCTTTTTTGACACGGCCACGTGGCGCGGCAACCTTGATGGTTACCTTGATGATGTCGCCAATGCTCGCATAACGGCGCTTGGAGCCGCCCAACACCTTGATGCACAAAACTTCTTTTGCACCGGTGTTGTCGGCCACTTCGAGCCGGCTTTCAGTTTGAATCATAGTATTTTCTTTCCCAACTTAAGCCGAAGAAATCCCACGGAAAACCGTAGGCCTGCGGTCAGTCTTGGTCCCGCCGTACCGCCCCTGCTGGAGCACTACGATTGGGTGATTGGACTTTCCAATTGCTTCGTACAGGCCGCAGTTACCGAGGGGGACAAACTGCGGCAACACATGAACGAAGCCCGCTAGTATCCCAGATACCAGCGGGCCACGCAAGACAATTTTTAAGGCTTAGATGACCTGTGCAACCTGCACAACACGGGTCACGGTCCACGCCTTCGTCTTCGAGATCGGGCGACCTTCCGAGATCTCGACCGTGTCGCCGGTCTTGGCCTGGTTGGTCTCATCGTGCGCGTGGTACTTGTTCGAGCGGACGATGATTTTGCCGTACAGCGGGTGCTTCACGTGACGTTCGATCAGTACGGTTACCGTCTTGTCCATTTTGTCGGACACGACCTTGCCGACCAGCGTACGCTTCAGCGCCGTTTTAGTGGTGTCGTTCATTTGGCTTCCTTCTGGTTCATCACGGTCTTCACACGTGCGATGTCGCGACGTACTTTCTTGAGCTGCGCGGTATTGCCCAGCTGCTGGGTAGCGATTTGCATGCGCAGGCCGAATTGGGCCTTCAGCAGCTCACTCAGCTCCTTTTGCAGCGCTTCCTGGTCCTTGCCGCGGAGTTCCGATGCTTTCATATTCAACTCCTGTTATTGGCCGACTTGGCGCACGACGAACGTGGTAGCCAGTGGCAGTTTGGCAGCGGCCAGGCGGAATGCTTCGCGCGCCAGTTCTTCTGCGACGCCGTCCATCTCGTACAGGACTTTGCCTGGCTGGATTTCAGCGACGTAGTACTCCGGATTACCCTTACCGTTACCCATACGGACTTCGGCCGGCTTGTTCGAAATCGGCTTGTCCGGGAAGATACGGATCCAGATACGACCGCCACGCTTGATGTGACGGGTCATGGCGCGACGTGCCGCCTCGATCTGGCGTGCGGTGATACGGCCGCGGGCAACTGCCTTCAGACCGAATTCGCCGAACGAGACCGCGGTGCCGCGGGTGTGCGAAATGCCGGTGTTACGGCCTTTCTGCTCTTTACGATACTTCCTGCGCGATGGTTGCAGCATGCTTATTCTCCTGCTTTCTCAGCTGGTGCAGCAGCGGCCGGGGTCGCCAGCTTGACGGCTGGGCGAGCACGCACGGTTGGGGCTGCAGCTGGACGGGCGCCGCCGGCCGGACGTGGGCCGCGCGATGGCTTGCCGTCGTCACGACGTGGGCCGCGTGGCTTCTTCTCGTCTGGCGGGGTGTCGATGACCGGGGCTTCGCCGGTGACCGAACGGTCGCCCTTGTAGACCCAGACCTTGACGCCGATGATGCCGTACGTGGTCGATGCTTCGCTGGTGCCGTAGTCGATATCGGCGCGCAGGGTGTGCAGAGGCACACGACCTTCGCGGTACCATTCGGTACGGGCGATTTCGATGCCGTTCAGACGGCCCGACGACATGATCTTGATGCCGACGGCACCCAGACGCATGGCGTTTTGCATGGCGCGCTTCATCGCGCGGCGGAACATGATGCGCTTTTCGAGCTGCTGCGAGATCGAATCGGCGATCAGCTGCGAATCGATTTCCGGCTTGCGAATCTCTTCGATATTGACGTGCACAGGCACGCCCATGATCTTCGCCAGCGAAGTCTTCAGCACTTCGATGTCTTCGCCTTTTTTACCGATCACGACACCTGGACGCGACGAGTAGATGGTGAAGCGCGCGTTCTTGGCTGGACGCTCGATGACGATGCGGCCGACCGAAGCGTTCTTCAGCTTCTTCTTCAGGAAAGCGCGGGCTTGCAGATCTTCGTTGAGCATTTCAGCGAAGTTGCCGTTGCCGGCGTACCAGCGCGACGCCCAGTTACGGGTGACGGACAGGCGGAAGCCTGTTGGGTGAATCTTCTGTCCCATCGTGTGACTCCTTAGTTACCGACAGTCACGTAGATGTGACAGGATTGTTTCGAAATGCGATCACCGCGGCCTTTGGCGCGAGCCGTAAAGCGCTTCAGGATCGGACCCTTTTCAACGTAGATCTGGGTGATCTTCAGTTCGTCGATATCGGCGCCATCGTTGTGTTCCGCGTTGGCGATTGCCGACTCGAGAACCTTCTTGATGATGGTTGCGCCTTTCTTCGGGCTGAACTGCAGAATGTTGAGTGCTGCATCAACCTTCTTGCCGCGGATCAGGTCAGCAACGAGGCGGCCCTTTTGTTCCGACAGGCGCACGCCTTTGAGGATAGCTTTAGTTTCCATTATTTTTTCGCCTTCTTGTCAGCGGCGTGGCCCTTGAACGTACGGGTCAGCGCGAATTCGCCGAGCTTGTGGCCGACCATGTTCTCGGAGACGTACACCGGCACGTGCAGCTTGCCGTTGTGAACAGCGATCGTCAGACCGATGAAGTCAGGCGTGATCGTCGAGCGACGCGACCAGGTTTTCACTGGCTTTTTGTCTTTGTTCGCTTGCGCGGTCTCGACTTTTTTCACCAGGTGGGCGTCAACGAACGGCCCTTTTTTCAATGAACGAGTCATGTGTTATCCCTTATTTCTTGCCGCGGCGCGAGACGATCATCGAAGAAGTGCGCTTGTTCGAACGCGTCTTCTTGCCCTTCGTCTGTTGGCCCCATGGCGACACCGGATGGCGACCAGCAGCCGTACGACCTTCACCACCACCGTGCGGGTGGTCGATCGGGTTCATGACGACACCGCGGACGGTCGGACGGACACCGCGCCAGCGCATCGCACCAGCTTTACCAATCTTGCGCAGGCTGTGCTCGGCATTGCCGACTTCGCCAACCGTTGCGCGGCACTCGATGTGCACGCGACGGACTTCACCCGAGCGCAGGCGAACCTGGGCGTAGGTGCCTTCGCGGGCCATCAGGACCACGGCGGCGCCGGCGGTACGGGCCATCTGGGCACCCTTACCTGGCAGCATTTCGACGCAGTTCATCACGGTACCGACCGGGATGTTACGGATTGGCAGGCAGTTGCCCGACTTGATCGGCGCTTCCGAGCCGTTCATGACGCTGTCGCCGACAGCCATGCCTTTGGTGGCGATGATGTACTGACGCTCGCCGTCCGCGTAGCACAGCAGTGCAATGTGCGCGGTACGGTTCGGGTCGTATTCGATACGCTCGACCTTGGCAGGAATGCCGTCCTTCTGGCGCTTGAAGTCGACCAGACGGTAGTGTTGCTTGTGACCACCACCGATGTGACGGGTGGTGATGTGGCCGTTGTTGTTACGGCCAGCAGTCTTCGATTTCTTCTCAACCAGTGCTGCGAACGGGCGACCCTTGTACAGGCCCTCGGTCACAACTTTCACCATGCCGCGGCGGCCTGGGGAGGTTGGCTTCATCTTAACGAGTGCCATTATTTAGCCTCCTCGACAAAATTGATTTCCTGGCCTGGCTTCAGGCACACGAAAGCGCGCTTGGTGTGGTTGCGACGGCCATTGAAACGGCCCGAACGCTTTTGTTTGCCTTCGCGGTTCACGGTTTGCACCGATTCCACTTCGACCTTGAACAGCAGTTCGACGGCAGCCTTGATTTCCGGCTTGGTCGCGTCTGGCAAGACCTTGAAGACGATCTGCTCGTTCTTTTCCGCGACGAAGGTAGCTTTCTCGGAAATGACCGGAGCCATCAGCACCTTCATCAGGCGCTCTTCGCTAAATTTGATTGCGGTGCTCATGCGTACATCTCCTCGATCTTGGCCAGTGCAGCTTTGGTGACCAGGACTTTCTTGTAGAACACCAGCGACATCGGGTCAGCTGCTTTTGGCTCGACAACCAGCACGTTCGGCAGGTTACGTGATGCCAGCAACAGGTTTTCTTCGATGGTGTCGGTGATCACCAGGACCGATTCCAGACCCATGCCCTGCAGCTTTTGCGACAGCAGCTTGGTTTTCGGAGCGTCGATCGACAGGTTCTCGATAACGACCAGACGGCCTTCACGTGCCAGTTGCGAGAAGATCGAGCAGATACCTGCGCGGAACATCTTCTTGTTGACCTTGTGGGTGAAGTTCTCGTCAGGCGAGTTCGGGAAAATGCGACCACCGCCGCGCCACAGAGGCGACGACGACATACCAGCACGAGCGCGGCCGGTGCCTTTCTGGCGCCATGGCTTTTTCGTGGTGTGGCTGACTTCTTCACGGTCTTTCTGCTTGCGGTTGCCGCTACGTGCGTTGGCAGCGTAGGCGACGACGACCTGGTGAATCAGTGCTTCGTTGTATTCGCGGCCGAACACGGTATCGGCAGCTGCAACAGCGGCGCCAGCTTGACCTTGCTCATTCAGGAGCTGAAGTTCCATATTTAAGCTCCTTTCTTGGCTTTGACTTTGACAGCCGGCTTGACGATCACTTGACCGTTCTTGGCGCCAGGAACGGCACCTTTTACCAGCAGCAATTGACGCTCGGCGTCGATACGGGCGATTTCCAGGTTCTGGGTGGTGACAGTGACGTCGCCCATGTGACCGGTCATGCGCTTACCAGGGAACACGCGGCCCGGATCCTGCGCCATACCGATGGAGCCTGGAACGTTGTGCGAACGCGAGTTACCGTGGGTTTGGCGGCCCGATGCGAAGTTGTGACGCTTGATGGTACCGGCGTAGCCCTTACCGATCGAGGTGCCTTGCACGTCGATTTTCTGGCCGACTTCGAACAGCGAGACATTGACTGCGTCGCCAGTTTTCAGTTCAGCTGCCTTGGCAGCGTCAACGCGGAATTCGCGCAGCATGGTGCCAGCTTCGACGCCTGCTTTTGCGTGGTGACCCGCAACTGCCTTGGTCACGCGGGAAGCGCGACGTTGACCGAATGCGACCTGGACTGCAGCGTAGCCGTCAGTTTCAGGAGTTTTGATTTGTGCGACACGGTTGTTCGACACGTCGAGCACGGTAACTGGGATCGAATCCCCGTCATCCGTGAAGATGCGCATCATGCCAACCTTGCGACCGAGAAGGCCCAAGCTCATTTTTTCTCCATTCCCACCTACGATTGGGCGGGGGTAGTTGAACTACTAAAAACGTACGGACTCTGCAACGACGAGTCCATACCGAAGCCGGCTAGTATAGCGCGCAAAAGGGCTTGACGCAACAAGATAATCGGGGGTATGTCGACCCTGTTGCGCGTTTTTCGCAGTAGCGTGGAGAAGAAGGAATCTGGCCTGGCTGGCCAGCACAGAAAAGGCACCGATGCGCCTTTTCTCTGCGCCGATCACAAGAGGATCGACGCGAACTTTGAAGTGTCTTTGGTGGGCGGTGCAGGATTCGAACCTGCGACCCCTTGGATGTCGACCAAGTATTCTAACCAACTGAACTAACCGCCCGGGGAGCCGCATTATGCCAAGGGTTGCCGTGGTTTGCAATAGCTGAGTGTTGAAAGGCGTGCGCGGATGTCGGTGGGGCTGTTGCCTGCCCTGCTGTGGGTGGGCTTCGTCCGCGTGGGCACAGGGTGCCCACCCTACGGATGAGGCCGCTGACTGCCGGCCGCAAAAATCGGGTTTCGCGACCGGAGCCCCTGGCGCGTCCCGTAGGGTGGGCTCTCCGAGCCCACGCGGATCATGCATCCCGATAACAGCACAGGCAACAGCCCCGCCTACCCATGCCTCCCTTCCATGGGCAGCCCCGCCTGAGTCTCGTAGAGTGGGCTCTCCGAGCCCACGCGGACCATGCATGCCCATGCCAGCACAGGCAACAGCCCCATGGACCCATGCGTTCCCCCCTCCCGCCCCCCGCCTAAGTCTTCCGTAAGCCCCGATGTGTAATATTCGTCAATTAGCGCTATATTCACGGCAGCGACCGCGCGGCCGCTCCAGGGGCCGCGCGACAACGAGTCCACCGACAACCCGCGACAATCACGAAAGGAGCTGTAATGGCAATCAGTCTGCAAAAGGGCGGCAACGTCAACCTGAGCAAGGAAGCGCCGAACCTCACCAAGGTCATCATCGGCCTGGGCTGGGATCCGCGCTCGACCGACGGCGCCGCCTTCGACCTCGACGGCAGTGCCTTCATGCTCAAGGCCGACGGCAAGGTTCGTGGCGACGCCGACTTCATCTTCTATAACAACCTGAAGTCCAGCGACGGCTCCGTCGTCCACAACGGCGACAACACCACCGGCCAGGGCGAAGGCGACGACGAAACCGTCACCGTCGACCTGACGCGCGTGCCGGCCGACATCGACAAGATCTCCTTCTGCGTGACCATCCACGAAGCCGACTCGCGCCGCCAGAGCTTCGGCATGGTCAGCAAGGCCTTCATCCGCTGCGTCAATGCCAACGGCAACGGCGAAATCGCCCGCTACGACCTGTCCGAGGACAGCTCGACCGAGACGGCAATGATCTTCGGCGAACTGTATCGCGCAGGCGGCGACTGGAAATTCCGCGCCGTCGGCCAGGGCTACAACGGCGGCCTCGGTCCGCTGGCACGCTCGTTCGGCGTCAACGTCTGACGCACCCTTCCCCCATACCGCGCCGCCGCCTGTCCGGGGGCGCGGCCTGCTCTTCCTGCTAGCGAACGATTCTTCATGCGTGTCTGGTTCAACCGCGGTTTTTCCTCCGTCCACACTGCCCTCTCCCTGATCCGCCAGGCAGATTCAAGCGGGCGTTTCCACCTCCTGCACAGCCATCCGAACCCGCATTCCGCCGGCGCCCGGCTGGCCGACGCCTTCCATCCCGAACCGACCGGCCTCACGCCAGCGCAGTACATCGACTGGTGCCTCGACTTTTGCCGCGCGCAGCAGGTCGACATCTTCGTGCCAGGACGCGAGGCCACGGTGCTGGCCGGCGCCCAGGCGCGCTTCGACGCGATCGGCACGCGCATGCTGAACGTGGCCTCGGAGGCGGCGTTGCAGCTCATCCACGACAAGGCGCGCTTCTACGCCGAGACCGATCTGCCGGTCGCACCGGTGGCCGAGTTCCGCCACTTCGAGAACGCGGCCGCTTTCGAGGAAGCCCATGACGCGCTGCGCCGCCGCCATGCGCGCCTGTGCGTGAAACCGGCGCATTCGATCTACGGCCTGGGCTTTGCCGTGCTCGACGAAGAGCGCAGCAGCGCCGAGATCCTGATGGCTGGCGCCGAATACCACGTCAGCCTGGCCGACTTCCGCCGCGGCCTGGCGAACATGGGCAACTTCCGCAGCATGCTGCTGATGGAATACCTGGACGGGCGCGAATACAGCGTCGATTGCGTGGGCGACGCCGGCCGCCTGGTTGCCGCCGTGGTGCGCCGCAAGTCAGGCACCGCCGGCGCCGGCCAGCGCATCGACCAGCGCGCCGACATCCTCGAGGCGACTGCCAGCCTGGCCGCCACCTATGGACTGAACGGCCTGTTCAATGTCCAGTTCCGTGAAGGCGGCGGCCGCCCCCGTCTGCTGGAAATCAACCCCCGCATGTCGGGCGGCATCGGCATGGCCTGCGTGGCCGGGCCCAACCTGCCCTGGCTGGCCATCAAAGGCTGCGCCGACGGGTTCGAGGGACTGGCGGTGCCCGCCGTACGCAACGGCATCCGCGTTGCCGAAATGGCGCAGGCCGTGGAGCTGGCATGAACGCGCGCAGCGACGACGGCTTGTCCATCGGGCGCAGCGCCGAACTGCCGACCGGCCTGCTCGAGCTCACGCTGCACGAGGGCGCGCACGAGCTCGACGCGCTGCTCGGCTTTGCGGCGCGCGCGAATGCCAAGCGCGGTTTTCTGTTCCTGAGCAAGGTGCTGGGCAAGCACTGGCCGGTGCGCCCGCGCGACATGCTGGCCGTGCACGAACGCCTGGCTACCGGCGTTCCCGTGACTGACAATGCGGCCGACGCTCCGGTGCTCTTCATCGCCATGGCGGAAACCGCGGTGGGCCTCGGCCAGGGCGTGTTCGAAGCCTGGCTGCGCGCCAACCCGGGCCGCGAAGCCCTGTTCCTGCAGACCACACGCTACCGCGTCGGTAGCGGCCCGCTGCTCGAATTCGAGGAGGCGCACAGCCACGCGCCGCGCCAGTTCCTGCACCTGCCGCAGGGAGAAGCCGAACAGGCGCTGCTGCACCGGGCGCGCAGCATCGTGCTGGTCGATGACGAAGCCAGCACCGGCAACACCTTCCTGAACCTGACGCAGGCCTGCCGGCGCCTCAATCCCGGCATCGAGCACGTGCACCTGGCCGTGATCACCGATTTCATGGGCCAGGCGGCCAACGCGGGCTTGAGCGCTCGCTTCGGCCTGCCCACCACCCTCGGCGCGCTCATTAGCGGCGCCTACCGCTTCACCCCTGGCACCCTGCCGGTCGACGCGGCGCCGGCCCAGCGCTACGATGCGAAAGCCGAACGCGGCGCCAGCACCCGTTTCGGCCGCCTGGGGATGGCGCGCGCTGCGTACGCCCGAAGCGCTGGCAGAGCGCCTGGCCGCAGGGTTCGCACCTGGCGAGAAAGTGCTGGTGCTGGGCACCGGCGAATTCATGCACCCGTCCACGCTGCTGGGCGCGGCGCTGGAGCGCCATGGCGTCGACGTCGTGGTGCAATCGACCACGCGCTCGCCCATCCTCACCTGGGGCGCTGTCAGCCACGCCTTGCGCTTCCCCGACAACTACGGCGAAGGCGTTGCCAACTACCTGTACAACGTGGCGCCAGGCCAGTACCAGCATGTGCTGCTCTGCCACGAGACAGCTCCGAACGACGCCCTGCATGCGCTGGCGCGCCAGCTCGGCGCGCGCCTGTTCCACTATCACCTGGAAGACGATGTTGAAGAAGTTCCTGTTTGCTGACCTGGACGATACCCTGTTCCAGACGCTCGAGAAATGCGCCGGCCGCGCGGAGCTCGAGCCGGCCGCCTATTACAGCGATGGCAGCATCTGCTCGTACACCACGCCGGCGCAGCGCGCCTTTTTTGCGTTTGCCAGCGAAGGCACGACCGTGATCCCGACCACGGCGCGCAGCCTGGACGCGTTCCGCCGCGTCGACCTGGGCTTTTCCAGCTACGTCATCCTGAATTTCGGCGGCGTCATCCTGCTGCCGGACGGCGCCATCGACCGCGAATGGCAGGCGCAAATGCACGGCCAGATGACGACCGCCCTGCCCGGTTCTGCAGGGGCTGGCCGCCCACGTCGACGCCTGGGCCGTGGACTGCGGCTACCGTGGCCGCGCGCGCCTGGTGGAAGACGCGGGCACGCCGTTTTTCGTGGTGCTCAGGATCCGGACAAGGACCACGACACGCTGGCGCGCATCGAGCGCGAGGTCGTACAGCCCTGGCTCGATGCGCATGCCGGCTACTGCGTGCACCGCAACGGCAACAACCTGGCCATCCTGCCGCGCAGCCTGGACAAGGCGCATGCGGTGGCCCACGTGACGGAGCGCCTGCGCCGCGAGCACGGCGAGATCGTCACCTTCGGCATGGGCGATAGCCGCTCGGATGCGCGCTTCATGGCCGACTGCGACTATGCGATCGTCCCGCGTGGCACCCAGCTCTCCAGACTGACGCTGGAGGCCCTGTGAGTTTTTCGGGCAGCTATGCGAGCGGGGACGTGCGCTTCCTCCTGACGCCCCTGGTGCTGGCCGATTTCGTCGATATCGGCGAAAAGGAGGCGTTGATCCAGTCCGGCCGCCGCCACTACAGCGAAATGCTGACTCCCGAACGGCCGCCGTCGCAGCGCTACCTGGCCTTGTTCGACCAGGCCTGCCGCGACAATGGCGAGCGCATGGCACTGGACTGCCTGCGCCTGGCGAGCCTGATCGCGGCACGCCGCAGCGGGCCGGTGACGCTGGTATCGCTGGCACGCGGCGGCACGCCCGTCGGCGTGGTGCTGCAACGCCTGCTGGGCCCCGTTTTCAAGCGCGCCAGCACCCACTATTCGGTCTCGATCGTGCGCGACCGCGGCATCGACGCGAACGCCCTGCGCCACATCCTGGCCCGGGGCCACGCGCCCGAATCGATCGTGTTTGTGGACGGCTGGACCGGCAAGGGCGTGATCGCACGCGAGCTGGCAGCCTCGATCGCGCGCTTCAACCGTGAACACGGCGTGGGGCTCGACGCCGGCCTGTACGTGCTGTCGGACCTGGCCGGGGCGGCAAGCGTCGCCGCCGCCCTGCGACGACTACCTGATCCCCTCGAGCATCCTGAACGCGACGGTGTCGGGCCTGGTCAGCCGCTCGGTGCTGAGCGATGCGATCGGTCCGGCCGACTTCCACGGCTGCGTGCTCTACGAGGCGTTCGCGCCGCAGGACCGCTCGCGCGCATTCGTCGACCTGCTGGTGAAACTCGCGCTCGCGCAGGCGCCGTCGCTGGGCCAGGTGGAAGCGATCGATACCCGCGCGGCCGCCGCGCGCTCGCACGCCTACATTGCCGGCGCCATGGCGCGCCATGCCATCGGCGACGTCAACCTCGTCAAGCCGGGCATCGGCGAAGCCACCCGCGTGCTGCTGCGCCGCGTGCCGCGCCTGCTGCTGCTGCGCCAGGCGCAGGGCGCGGCGACGGCGCACCTGCGCCTGCTGGCCGAAGAAAAGGCGGTACCGGTCGAGATCGACCCGGCGCTGCCGTATGAAGCTGTTTCCCTGATCAGGAGTGCCTCGGATGCATGAATCGATGGGCGCGTCGCTGTACGTGCCAGCCAACCACAAAGACCTGCTGCAGGTGGCCAACGGCGAGAAGCTGCCACAGGCGCGCTCGCTGATCTTCTGTACCGAAGACGCGGTGGCAGACCGCGACCTGAGCTGGGCGCTGTTCAACCTGTCGGTGGTGCTGCAGAACATGCACCCCGATGTGCATGCGCAGCGCTTCGTGCGGGTGCGTAATCCCGAGGTGCTGGCGCGGGTGCTGGCCATGCCGGGCGTGCACAAGCTGGCCGGCTTCGTGATCCCGAAAGCGACGCGCCAGAATTTCGAATCGTATTACCGCCAGGTGCGCGACACGCGCCACCTCTTGATGCCGACGCTGGAAACGGCCGAGGTGTTCAGCGAGCGCGAGATGGAAGCCTTCCGCGAGCTGCTGCAGGCCCCGGGCGTGCGCAACCGCATCCTGGCGCTGCGCATCGGCGGCAACGATCTGCTGGCCCTGCTGGGACTGCGCCGTCCGCGCGGCATGACGATTTATCGCACGCCTCTGGGTCCCGTGATCGCACGCCTGGTGACAATCTTCCGCCCCTGGGGCTTCATGCTGACCGCGCCCGTGTTCGAGCACCTCGATGCACCGGCCCTGCTCGACCAGGAAGTGCTGGAAGATATCGCCTACGGCATGGTCGGCAAGACGGCCATTCACCCGAGCCAGATCGCACCGATCGAACAGCATTACAAGGTGAAGCCGCAGGACCTGGCGGCGGCCCATGCCATCCTCGACGAGAACAGCCCGGCCGTCTTCAAGCTGCACGAATCGATGTGCGAGGTGGCTACCCACCGCGCCTGGGCGGAGCGCCTTGTCGCGCAGTCGCGCCGCTTCGGCGCCGAGGCATCTTCCATTGAAAGGGAAAGCACATGAACATCTTCTCGCGCGGCCAGAAGGGCAAGCTGGCCGACCTGGGCCTGGGCGCCTCCTTCCCGGTCGAAATCGATATCGCGGCGCCAGGCATGACGCTCGACGTCTCCTGCTTCGGGCTCGATGGCGCCGACAAGCTCTCGGACGAGCGCTACATGGTCTTCTACAACCAGCTCGCCAGCCCCGGCGACGCCGTGCGCCTGCAACTGGCTGGCAGCAAGGCCCGCTTCGACCTGAAACTCGACGCCCTGCCTTCGACCATCGCCAAGCTGGTGTTCGTGGCCGCCATCGACGGCGCGCAAACCATGCGCGCGCTCGGTGCCAGCAGCCTCACCGTCGGCAGCGCGCTGCGCTTTCCGTGGTCTGGGGCGGACTTCGGCGACGAAAAGGCGGTGATCGTGGCCGAGCTGTACCGGCGCGACGGGCAATGGCGCTTCGGCGCGGTTGGCCAGGGATTCAATGGCGGGCTGTCGGCGCTGCTGAAGCATTTCGGTGGAAGCGAGGCGGCACCGCCGTCTTCCACGCCGGCACAGCCGGCACCCGCGCCGGTTTCTTCTGTCCAGCCTAAAGTCTCGCTGTCGAAAGTCACGCTCGAAAAGCGCGGCGACAAGGTCTCGCTCGAGAAGCGCGCCGGCGGCGGCTTCGGACGGATCCACGTCAACCTGAACTGGAACCAGTCCGGCGCCGTCAGCCCGAGCACGCAGCCCGAGAAGACGGGCTTCCTCGGCCGGCTGAGCGGCGCGCTGGGTGGCGCCCCGGGCGGACGCCGGCGTTCAGGTGGCATCGACCTGGATCTGGGCTGCATGTTCGAACTGGCCGATGGCCGCAAGGGCCTGGTGCAGGCGCTCGGCAATGCCTGGGGCGACTACGACAACGTCCCCTATATCAAGCTCGACGCCGACGACCGCACGGGATCGTCGAGCAATGGCGAAAACCTGTACATCAACGGCGAGCGCTTCGACGGCATCCGCCGCGCGCTGATCTTTTCCTTCATCTACGAGGGTGTGCCGAACTGGGGAGCGACCGATGGCGTGGTCACCATCGCCGTACCGAACCAGGCACCGGTCGAGGTACGCCTGGACGGTGGCGGCAGCCAGATGATGTGTGCGATCGCGATGATCGAGAACCAGGGCGGACGCCTGCAGGTGACGAAGCTGGCCGAATATTTCGAACAGCAGGGCCGGACCAGCGCGCACGAATTGATGGACCAGCGCTTCCAGTTCGGGCTGCGCTGGAAGACCGGCAGCAAGGATTGAGGGGACGGGCGGCATGCCCTGCGCGCCGGGAAACGGCGCCGCGTCGCTTGCCTTTCTTCCTCTTCCATATCGACGAGGTGGATTCAAAAGATGTGAAATTCCGCGCATTTTCGTCGAGAGGCGGCAGGGTATGATCGCTACGGTCGAGCACTCGAGCATCCGTGCCGGGAAGCCGACGACAACCCCACCTGAAAGAAGAACCCATGAAGTGTGTAGTCCACGCCGTATTCGGTCTGTCGCTGCTTGCCGCGGCGCCTGCGTTTGCCGCTTCCGTGCCGACCGCCGCACAGGCGGCCGTTACCGGTCCCGCCCACGTGCAGGCCGTGCAGGATCTGCTGGGCGCGATGCAGGTCGAAAAAGTGCTGCGCGGCGTCGCGGCCCGCAGCCGCTTCCCGAGCCAGGAGCAGCGCCAGGCCGTGTTCGCCAAGCTCGACAAACTGCCGGCGACAGAGGTCTACCGGCGCCTGGCGCCGCAGCTGGTACAGGCGATTTCGGCGGATACCGCCATCGAGATGACGCGCTTCTACGGCACGCCCTACGGCAAGCAGGTCATTTACAAGCGCTACAACCACTCTGCCCAGTTCGTCGATCCATACGCGCGTCCATCGGTAGCGCCGGAAGAGAAGAAGGAGCGCAAGCGCGCCGCCTATGTCCTGGCAAGCAAGGAACTGGCGGCTGCGGAGCCGTCCATCGAACGCGAAGCGTTCAAGCTGCTGCAGACGATCAGTCGGGAAAAGTAAGAAGAAGCGGCCGGCGGACACTTTCGCATAAAGGAGAGGCAATGACAGCCTGGCGCCGCGCTCTGCTGCTTGTCATGGCAGGCTTCCTGAGTTCCTGCAGTCTGTTCGATTCCGGGGTCGAATGGCGCGGCGGCCCCTATGCATTGCTCTGGATCGATACGCCGGAAAACGTCTCGCTGGCCCGCGACGAGGGCGAAGGTAGTTGGGATGTGCTGGTCGACAGCACGGTGTTCGCGGTCGGCTGGGACGGGCGTTACCTGGTAGCGAAACAGCATCCAGAAGGCAATCGCGGCACGACGAGCTATTTTATCGTCGATACGGCGACGCGGTCGCCGCAGGGAGCCGTTCGCGAGACGGTGACCGGTCCGCTGACGGCGCCAGCGTTCGAGCAGAAAGCGATGGCGATGGCGCTGCCGGCATTCTCGACGGTGCTGGACCATTTGCAGTAGGCCGGCTGTCCGTCAGCTTTCCTTCCTCGCAATAAAAACGTGCTCGCTTCCTGCGCGCGCCCAGCTTGGCCCCGTTCTCCTTGCGCGGGAGCTGTCGTCGCGGGCGCGCTGTCCTTGGAAACCGGTCAGCTTTTTCCTGGTTCCTGGCGCGCATCCAGGGCCGCAATCAGTTGCTGCGGCCGGTCGAGATACAGGAAGACATACCGCACTCCGCTGCGCACCACGCCGTGGTGCACGATCGCGCAGCCGGCATCCGCGCGCAGCGTCAGGACCAGGTTCGGCTTGTCGAATGGCGTGATCGAGACCCTTTCCATCAGTCGGCATGGATGGGCCTTGCGCCACGCATCGACGGAGTCGCGCAGCAGTTGCGCATGCTCCACCCCGCCCAGCGGAATGCGGGCGCTGGCGCGCGCGCCGACCTGCAGGTCGAGATGGGTGTCGGTGAGCACGTGGCAGCTGCCACGCACGAGCCAGCGATCGCCCAGCAGCCAGACGAGGCTGTACAGGCTGCCCAGGCCGAGCAGGAGATGGATAGTGCGCAACTCGTCGGGATCCTTCAGGAACAGCGGCAGGATGGCGGCGTCGAGCGGCAGCTCCACGAGGACGGCGAACAGGCCGATGGCGATGACGGTCGAATACGCGCCCTGGGCCTGGAAGCCGAGCTGGACGCCGCCTGGGCGGGCCGGCTGCGGCTGGCGGCGCAGCCAGCAAAAGAAACCGCGCCAGATGGCTCGGTCGAGACGCACCATGCCGATGACGCCGGGTGGCAGGCAGGCTGCAAGCAGGCGTAGCGGGTTGGCCCCCTGGGCGCGCAGCGTGCGCAGGCGGATGGCGACGTCGGGAATCTGGGCCAGGTCCTTGGCTACCAGGAACAGCAGGGGCAGCACCAGGGGAAGCCCCTTCGTGGCCTCGCGCCACTGGGCAGGCAGGGCCATGCTCAGCAGCATGACGGTGAAGGAGGCCGCGTAGGCGTAGCCGAACAGGGTGACCCAGGAGGTGTCGTTCAGCTTGGCGGCCGATTCGCGCCAGCTGGCTTCAATACTGTGCATGCACGTCTCCTTGACGGGCCGCGCGGCAGGTTGCCGCTGTGCAGCCCAGGAGAGTATAGCATTTTGGCAATATGCAGGCACCGTTGCGGCCGGTTTTGGCGCCCGCACTGGCCGTCGACAGCGAACACGAACGGGCGACGTAAACGGCATCGGGGCCGGGAAGCTTCGCCAGATGGCGGCCCTTCCCGGCCCCGATGTTCCTGGCCTCGCGGATCGCTCCGCGCTGGCCGTGGAAAGTATTACTGCAGCTTGATTTCGACGTCGACGCCAGCTGGCAGGTCCAGCTTCATCAGTGCGTCAACGGTCTTGTCGGTAGGATCGACGATGTCCATCAGGCGCTGGTGCGTACGGATTTCGAACTGGTCGCGCGAGGTCTTGTTGACGTGCGGGGAACGCAGGATGTCGAAACGCTGGATGCGGGTCGGCAGTGGGACCGGGCCCTTGACCACAGCGCCGGTGCGCTTGGCGGTGTCGACGATTTCCAGTGCGGACTGGTCGATCAGCTTGTAGTCGAACGCTTTCAGGCGGATGCGGATTTTCTGGTTTGGAGCGGACATGCGATTTCCTTAGAAAAGAGCGAACCGGCTCGGGGCCGGCAATGATTTGTCAGGTGCTACATACTGCAAAGGAGCGGAAGTATATCACCGTTCCTACTTGAACAGAGGGGGCAGAATCGAAATTCTGCCCCCTCTGTTGTACGATCAGGACGCCCTTGCGGGCGGCCCGATGCGCCGATCAAACGCTATCAGGCGATGATCTTGGCAACGACACCCGCGCCGACGGTACGGCCGCCTTCACGGATTGCGAAGCGCAGGCCTTCTTCCATCGCGATCGGGTTGATCAGCTTGACGGTGATCGACACGTTGTCGCCTGGCATAACCATTTCCTTGTCCGCTGGCAGCTCGATCGAGCCGGTCACGTCGGTGGTACGGAAGTAGAACTGCGGACGGTAGTTGTTGAAGAACGGGGTGTGGCGGCCGCCTTCATCTTTCGACAGAACGTAGATCTCGCCGGTGAAGTGGTTGTGCGGCTTGATCGAGCCTGGCTTTGCCAGAACCTGACCACGCTGGACGTCTTCACGCTTGGTACCGCGCAGCAGCAGGCCGACGTTGTCGCCAGCTTGACCTTGATCCAGCAGCTTGCGGAACATTTCCACGCCGGTGCAGGTGGTCTTGACGGTATCGATGATGCCGACGATTTCGATTTCTTCGCCGACCTTGATGATGCCGCGCTCGACACGACCGGTGACGACGGTGCCGCGACCCGAGATCGAGAACACGTCTTCGACTGGCATCAGGAAGGCGCCGTCAACAGCGCGCTCTGGCGTCGGGATGTAGGTGTCCAGGGCTTCAGCGAGCTTGACGATGCAATCTTCGCCCAGTTCGCCTGGCTGGCCTTCCAGCGCCATACGTGCCGAACCCTTGATGATTGGCAGGTCGTCGCCTGGGAACTCGTACTTCGAGAGGAGCTCACGCACTTCCATTTCGACCAGTTCCAGCAGTTCCGCGTCGTCGACCAGGTCGCACTTGTTCAGGAACACGATGATGTAAGGAACGCCAACCTGACGCGCCAGCAGGATGTGCTCGCGGGTCTGTGGCATCGGGCCGTCAGCGGCCGAGCACACCAGGATCGCGCCGTCCATCTGGGCAGCACCGGTAATCATGTTCTTGATGTAGTCGGCGTGGCCTGGGCAGTCGACGTGCGCGTAGTGACGATTCGCGGTTTCGTATTCGACGTGCGCGGTGTTGATGGTAATACCACGTGCCTTCTCTTCCGGAGCCGCATCGATCTGGTCGTATGCTTTAGCTTCGCCGCCGAACTTCTTCGACAGAACGGTTGCGATTGCAGCCGTCAGGGTGGTTTTGCCGTGGTCAACGTGACCGATGGTGCCGACGTTGACGTGCGGCTTGGTCCGTTCGAATTTACCTTTTGCCATTTTGATCTTCCTTTAAAAGAACGATTTACTGTGTTGTTATTGTAGCCGCGGCAGACACCCGCCGCGGCACGTATTTCTATTACTTGGCTTTCGCGGTGACGATTGCGTCGATCACGTGCTTGGGCGCTTCCGAGTAGTGCTTGAATTCCATCGTGTAGGTTGCACGGCCCTGGGTCGCCGAACGCAGCGAGGTCGAGTAACCAAACATTTCCGACAGAGGCACTTCGGCCTTGATGATCTTGCCGCCGCCGCCTGGAATTTCGTCCATGCCCTGCACCATACCGCGGCGGGACGACAGGTCGCCCATCACGTTACCGGCGTAGTCTTCCGGCGTTTCCACTTCCACGGCCATCATTGGCTCGAGGATGACTGGCGATGCTTTGCGGCAGCCGTCCTTGAATGCCATCGAACCGGCCATACGGAACGCGTTCTCGTTCGAGTCGACGTCGTGGTACGAACCGAAGGTGACGGTGACTTTCACGTCAACGACCGGGTAACCAGCCAGCACGCCGGCGGTCAGGGTCTCGCGCACACCTTTTTCGACCGCAGGGATGTACTCGCGAGGAATCACACCGCCCTTGATGGCGTCGACGAACTCGAAGCCCTTGCCCGGCTCTTGCGGCTCGATCGACAGCACGGCGTGACCGTACTGACCACGACCACCCGACTGCTTGACGAACTTGCCTTCGACGTCGGTGACGGCCTTGCGGATCGTTTCGCGGTAGGCAACCTGTGGCTTGCCGACGGTTGCTTCCACGCCGAATTCGCGCTTCATGCGGTCAACGATAATTTCCAGGTGCAGCTCGCCCATACCACCGATGATGGTCTGGCCCGATTCTTCGTCGGTACGCACGCGGAACGACGGATCTTCCTGTGCCAGGCGGTTCAGCGCCAGGCCCATTTTTTCCTGGTCAGCCTTGGTCTTCGGCTCGACAGCCTGCTGGATGACGGGCTCCGGGAACACCATCTTTTCCAGGGTGATGATCGACGAAGGATCGCACAGGGTTTCGCCCGTGGTCGCTTCTTTCAGGCCGACCGCAGCGGCGATGTCGCCGGCGCGGACTTCCTTGATCTCTTCACGCTGGTTGGCGTGCATCTGCAGAATACGGCCCAGGCGTTCCTTCTTGCCCTTGACCGGGTTGTAGACGGTGTCGCCCGAATTGACCATGCCCGAGTAGACGCGGAAGAAGATCAGCTGGCCGACGAACGGGTCGGTCATGATCTTGAATGCCAGCGCCGAGAATTTCTCGTCGTCGGCAGCGCGGCGGGTGGTCGGCTGGTCGTCCTCGTCGGTACCGGCGACTGGTGGAATGTCCACTGGCGACGGCAGGTATTCGACGACGGCATCGAGCATGGCCTGCACGCCCTTGTTCTTGAACGCGGTACCGCACATCATCGGAACGATTTCCGATGCGATGGTACGCTGGCGCAGGGCGGCCTTGATCTCGGCTTCCGACAGTTCGCCTTCTTCCAGGTACTTGTTCATCAGCTCTTCCGACGCTTCAGCGGCGGTTTCGACCAGCTTCTCATGCCACTCGTTGGCTTGATCGACCAGTTCGGCCGGGATCTCGCGGTAGTCGAACTTCATGCCCTGCGATGCGTCGTCCCAGATGATCGCTTTCATCTTGATCAGGTCGACCACGCCGAGGAAGTTTTCTTCGGCGCCGATCGGGATCTGCAGAGGGATCGGATTCGCCTTCAGGCGAGCGCGCATCTGCTCGTAGACCTTGAAGAAGTTCGCACCGGTACGGTCCATCTTGTTGACGAAGGCCAGACGCGGGACCTTGTACTTGTTAGCCTGGCGCCACACGGTTTCCGACTGTGGCTGCACGCCGCCGACTGCGCAGTACACCATGCAGGCGCCGTCGAGCACGCGCATCGAACGTTCCACTTCGATGGTGAAGTCGACGTGGCCCGGGGTGTCGATGATGTTGATGTGGTGCGGCTCGAAGTTGCCGGCCATACCTTTCCAGAAGCAGGTCGTCGCTGCCGAGGTAATGGTAATGCCGCGCTCCTGCTCCTGCTCCATCCAGTCCATCGTCGCAGCGCCATCATGCACTTCGCCGATCTTGTGGTTCACGCCCGTGTAGAACAGGACGCGTTCGGTCGTCGTCGTTTTGCCGGCGTCGATGTGAGCGGAAATACCGATGTTGCGGTAGCGCTCAATGGGGGTCTTGCGTGCCATAATTTTTCCTAAATCTTTGAATGGACAAAACCGGGCGGCATCTTGGAGTCAAAATGTGCCCGGCCTGAACAACTGATGCTGCAGGGTTCGCCCGACTGGGACACCCGATGAGGTGAACCCTGCAGGAATAAACCCCTACTATCCCGTAATGCTTAGAAGCGGAAGTGCGAGAACGCCTTGTTCGCTTCAGCCATACGGTGGACTTCGTCACGACGCTTCATCGCGCCACCGCGCATTTCAGCCGCTTCCATCAGTTCACCGCCGAGGCGTTGTGGCATGGATTTTTCGCTGCGCTTGTTTGCGGCTTCGCGCAACCAACGCATGGACAGCGCCATACGACGGACCGGACGAACTTCCACTGGCACCTGGTAGTTGGCGCCGCCGACACGGCGGGATTTCACCTCGACCATCGGCTTGCAGTTGTTGATCGCGGCCGCGAACACTTCCAGCGGGTCCTTGCCCGATTTTTGCTGGATATGTTCAAACGCACCGTAGATGATGTTTTCAGCGACCGACTTCTTGCCGGACAGCATCAGAACGTTGACGAACTTGGCGACATCCGTGTTGCCGAATTTTGGATCTGGCAGGATCTCGCGCTTGGGTACTTCACGACGACGTGGCATTTCAATTCCTTTATCTTCAGTTGAGTGCTTGTTCCGCACTCGCGAGGGGCCCTCATGACCACTCACTTACTCGGCCTTCCGGCCGGCTCAACTTAACGTTTATATGTGACCTCGATATGACCGAGACCGCAGATGATTACTTCTTGGCGCCGGCCTTGGCGCGCTTCGCACCGTACTTCGAGCGAGCTTGCTTACGGTCTTTCACGCCCTGGGTATCCAGTGCGCCGCGGACCATGTGGTAACGCACACCTGGCAAGTCTTTCACACGACCGCCGCGCAGCAGCACGACCGAGTGTTCCTGCAGGTTGTGGCCTTCACCGCCGATGTACGAAATGACTTCGAAACCGTTGGTCAGACGCACTTTGGCGACTTTACGCAGTGCCGAGTTTGGCTTCTTCGGCGTGGTGGTGTACACACGGGTGCACACACCGCGCTTTTGCGGGCAGTTTTCAAGTGCCGGCGACTTGCTCTTCACAACCGCGGCAACGCGCGGCTTGCGAATCAGTTGATTGATGGTTGGCATCGTTCCTAATCCAACAAAGTACTACAGTTGATAACCCGGGCAAGCTTGCCCGGGGACTGAAACCTAGTCCCGTATCGGTCTGACAGCCGAGGCGCCGAAAGCCACTCACCGAAGGAGCGGCTGTGAATGCGTATACGACCCGCAGAATAAATCGAGAACTCGCGAGTATAGACTCCTCGCAAAACGCGGTCAACCGATTTGCTGTCGCAGCAGTGGCTACAGGGGAGGAAAAGGCGGGCTCCTGTGGTAGTCATGACACAATTGACGGGCATGCAGTTGGAATTCTTGCAGCTAGGGAATAGCTTTTCCGGTGATAAAGGCCGGATAATGGCTGCCCCTCTTGTCGCCCACTATTCTGCCTCCATGCTCAACCCGCCGCGCCGTGCCCTGTCGCGCCCGCCCCTGCCGCAGCGCGCCCTGCTGCGCCCCCGCAACCTCTACCTGCTGCTGAGCTACCTGGCCTTGTCGGCGGTCGCTTTCCTGCCGCTGGCGCTCGGCCTGCCTTTGGAGCGCCCGGGACAGCTGGCCGGCATCGCCGTGATCGGCTGGATGGCACTGTGGGCCGTGTTCAAGCGTCCGGCCTGGTTCCATCCGCTGCTGCTGCCGGCCTTCCTCGCGCTCCCGGTCGAGCTCTACCTGTACCTGTATTACGGCCAGGGCATCTCCACCCACCACACGGGCATCCTGGCCGAGACCAGCCCGATGGAGGCGATGGAATTCCTCGGTGGGCGCGCCTGGCTGCTGGTGACCGTCTTCGTCGGCGTGCTGGCCTGGTGGGGCAGCAGCTGGCGCGCAGCCTGGACGACGCGCGACCTCGACTGGAACGACCGCTCGCGCTGGCTGGTGGTGGGCCTGCTGGTCCTGGCCGTGGCCATGTTCGCGTATGGAAAGCGCTACGGCGTCGCGCCAGGCGAGCGTGCCGCCGCCAGGACGGCGCGACCCGGCGTGCACCTGGTCGCGGCCAGGGCGCACCCGGCGGGCAGTGCCGCTTCCGCCGCAGCCACGTCCGTGCCTGGTGCCGCGCCGCCCCTGCCGCACTGGGCCCGGCTGCCCTTCCCGGCCGAGGCTTTCGCGCGCTCCTGGCCCTTCGGCCTGGTGGCGCGTGCCAAGGACTTCTACAAGGAACGCGTCTATCTCGCCGAGCTGGACCGCCGCAGCGCCGCCTTCCGCTTCGACGCCGTCCAGGCCGACCCAGGCAATGCGCCGGCGGTCGTCGTGATGGTGCTGGGCGAATCGGCCCGCTTCGATCGCTGGAGCCTGAACGGCTATGCGCGTGAGACGAATCCGCTGCTGGCACGGGAAACGAACCTGGTCTCCCTGCAGGACCTGATCACCTCGGTGTCGGCAACGCGCCTGTCGGTGCCGGTCATCATTTCGCGCAAACCGGCGATGCAGAGCCTGAAAGACGGCTTCAGCGAAAAATCCTTCCTCAGCGCCTTCAAGGAGGCCGGCTACAAGACGTACTGGCTGTCGAACCAGACCTCGTTCGGCAAGTTCGATACGCCGGTCTCGGTGTTCGCCAGGGAAGCCGACGCGACCGAATTTTTCAACCTGGGCAGCCTGCACACGAAGCCGAGCCTCGACGAGGTGCTGCTGGGCCCGTTTAGCCGCGCCCTGGCCGACCCGGCGCCGAAAAAGCTGATCGTGCTGCACACCATCGGCAGCCACTGGAACTACGCGCACCGCTATCCGGCCCGTTTCGACCAGTGGAAGCCGTCGCTGCTGGGGGTGGACAAGCCGGTGCTGACCGACGACGCGATCGAGCCGCAACTGAACAACAGCTACGACAATTCGGTCCTGTACACCGACTGGTTCCTGGCCCAGCTGGTCGGGCGCCTGAAGGAGACGGACAAGGCAGCGGCCCTGATGTACGTGGCCGACCACGGGCAGACCCTGTTCGACGGCAGCTGCCGCCAGGTTTTCCATGGCCACAACAGCCAGTACGAGTTCCATGTGCCGGCCTTTGCCTGGTATTCGGATGCGTATGGCGCGCGCTTTCCCGCCAAGGTGGCGCAACTGCGCGCCCACCGGGCGGCGCGCCTGTCGACCGAGAACGTATTCCACACGCTGGTCGACCTGGGCGACATCCGCTATCCCGGCGAAGACCCCACGCGCAGCATCGCCAGCGCCCGGCTGACGGCGCATAAACGCTATGTCGACAGCTATGGCTGGGCCGACTACGACAATGCGCGCATGCGCGGCGATTGCCGCGAGGTGATCGACAAGGGCAAGCCGCTGCCGCGCAGGTAGGGTGGCGGACGTTGGGGATCACAGGCGGACGTGGGGCTGTTGCCTGTGCCGTTCGTGGTCTCTCCAATCCGCGTGGGCACGGGTGCCCGGTGAACCTGTCATCAAGGCCACTGGCCTCAATGACCCCTACGGTCACTGATATCAGCGAGATCATACGGAACTGCGATATGCAGCGTCTCCTGTAGGGTGGGCACCCCGTGCCCACGCGGATGATGCGGACCGATAACGGCACAGGCAACAGCCCCACACCGCGTGAACACGGCGGTGGGCACACCCGTGTCCGCGTACGTACGCACCTCCCCGTCCGGACACCCGGACACCCGTCCGCGCTTCGTGTGCCCCAATGAAATCAAGGACTTAACCCCTGGCACGGATCGTGCAACAACGACAGCATCCACGTCGTTATTGAAACCACCATGATCCGCGATACCTCCCATCAAGACACCGTCGTCGCCGCGCCACCCGGCCAGAAATTCAAGCGCCGCGCGATGCTGGCCGGTGGCGTCGTGCTCCTCGCCGTCATCTCCGCCCTGCTGCTGAAAAGCTGGGGCGACAGCGAACACGCCGTCAGCGCCAGCCGCCTGCGCATCGCCGAAGTCGGCCGCGGCACCTGGTGCGCGACGCCTCCGTCAACGGCCGCGTGGTCGCCGCCGTCAGCCCGACCCTGTTCTCGACCGCGCCCGCCACCGTCAACCTGAAGGTCGCCGCCGGCGATACGGTGAAAAAGGGCGACGTCCTCGCCGTCCTCGAGTCGCCCGACCTGTCCGACGCCCTGAAACGCGAGCAGTCGACCTACGAACAGTTGAAGGCGGAAGTGGCGCGCCAGCAGATCCTGTCGCGCAAGCAGAAGCTGCTGGCCCAGCGCGAAGCCGACGTCGCCGAGATCGAGCGCCTGTCGGCCCAGCGCACGCTGGAACGCTACGACAGCGTGGCGCAGGTGGGCGTGATCGCCAAGATCGACTACCAGAAGGCCAAGGACGCCCTGAACTCGGCCGGCATCCGCGCGAAGCACGCGGCCCAGGCGGCCAACCTCGAAGGCGACGACGTGGCCCTGGCGATTCGCACCAAGACCAACGAGATGGAGCGCGCGCGCCTGTCGATGGCGAATGCCCAGCGCCGCGTGGACGAGCTGACCGTGCGCGCCCCGGTCGACGGCTTCATCGGCACCCTGAACGTCCAGAACCGCATGGTGGTGGCCGCGAACGCGCCTCTGATGACGCTGGTCGATTTGTCGCGCCTGGAAGTCGAACTCGAAGTCCCGGAAACCTATGTGTCCGACATGGGCCTGGGCATGACCGCCGAAATCGCCCTGCCTTCCGGTACCGCCACCGGCAAGCTCGTCGCCCTGTCGCCGGAAGTGGTGAAAAACCAGGTGCTGGCGCGGGTCCGTTTCGATGGCGCCCAGCCGAAGGGCCTGCGCCAGAGCCAGCGCGTCACCGCACGCCTGCTGATCGAGGAAAAACCGAACGTCGTGATGGTGGCACGTGGTCCCTTTGTCGAAAGCGAAGGCGGACGCTATGCCTATGTCGTCAGGGACGGCGTCGCCGTACGCACACCGGTACGGCTGGGCGCTACCAGCATCTCGGCCGTGGAAATCGTCGACGGCCTCAAGCCCGGCGAGAAGATCGTCGTCGCCGGCACCGACGCCTTCGAGAACGCGGCCCGCGTGTCGATCAACTAAGCCATCAATCGTCAATAAGAACCTCTCCTGAAAGGACATCCCATGCTGCGCATGACCAAGCTCTCCAAGGTGTACCGCACCCACATGATCGAGACCCACGCGCTGCGCGGCTTCGAAATCCAGGTCAACCAGGGTGAATTCGTGACCGTCACCGGACCCTCGGGCTCCGGCAAGACCAGTTTCCTGAACATCGCCGGCCTGCTCGAGGAATTCACCAGCGGGGAATACGTGCTCGATGGCGTCAACGTGAAGGGCATGAACGACGACGCGCGTAGTCGCCTCCGCAACGAAAAGCTCGGCTTCATCTTCCAGGGGTTCAACCTGATTCCCGACCTGAACCTGTTCGACAACGTCGACGTGCCGCTGCGCTACCGCGGCTTCAACGCGGCCGAACGCAAGGAACGCATCGAAGACGCGCTGGCGAAAGTCGGCCTGGCCTCGCGCATGAAGCACTTCCCGGCCGAGCTCTCCGGCGGCCAGCAGCAGCGCGTGGCGATCGCCCGTGCGCTGGCAGGCTCTCCCAAGCTGCTGCTGGCGGACGAGCCGACCGGTAACCTCGATACGCAGATGGCGCGCGGCGTGATGGAACTGCTGGAAGAGATCAACGCGGCCGGCACCACCATCCTGATGGTGACCCACGACCCGGAACTGGCCGTGCGCACCCACCGCAACGTGCACATCATCGACGGCCAGGTGTCGGACCTGGTGCGCAAGGGGCCGTCGCTCGCCACCGGCGCGGTGGCGTAAGGGAGGCACCATGTTCAGCTACTACTTCAAGCTCGGCCTGCGCAGCCTGCGCCGCAACCCGGCGCTGACCGCCCTGATGGTGCTCACGCTTGCCGTCGGCGTGGCCGCCAGCGTCTCGACGCTGACGATCCTGCACATGATGTCGGGCGACCCGATTCCGCACAAGAGCGACCGCCTGTTCGTGCCCATCTTCGACGTGGCGCCCCTCGACGGCTACAACCCCGGCGAAAAACTGCAGGAAAACCAGGTTACCTACAAGGACGTGGTCAACCTCCTGAAAAGCGGCCAGGGTGTACGGCGCACCGGCCTGTATGGTGTCGGCGGACCGATCGAGCCGCCGCGCAAGGAGCTGCCGGTCTTCACGGCCCAGGGCCTGGCGCCCACGCGCGACTTCTTCGCCATGTTCGATGTGCCCTTCCTGCATGGACAGGCCTGGAGCGCCCAGGACGACGAGCGCGGCGCCGACGTCGTCGTGCTCAGCCGCGAAACCGCCGAAAAACTGTATGGCGCGGCCGATCCGGTCGGCCAGCGCCTGAACCTGCTGGGCTTTCCCTATACGGTCGTCGGCGTGCTCGACAAGTGGAACCCGCAGCCGCGCTACTACAAGCTGGTCGGCGGCGAACAGTTCGGCGACGCCGAGGAATTCTTCATTCCGCTCGCCAGCGCCATCCGCCACGAAACCACCCACAACGGCGGCATGAACTGTTCCGAGCGCTCGGACCCGGGCTTCGAGGGCCGCCTGCGCTCGGAATGCACCTGGTTCCAGTTCTGGTTCGAGACGCGCACCGCAAGCGAGCGCGCGGAGCTGAAGAACTACCTCGACGGTTACGCGGCCGAGCAGCGTAAACTGGGCCGCATGAAGCGCGCCGCGCCGATCGGGCTGTTCAACGTCACCGAATGGATGGAAGAGCGCGAAGTGGTCGGCAAGGACACGAAACTGTCGGCCTGGCTCGCCTTTGGCTTCCTGCTGCTGTGCCTCGTGAACACGATCGGCCTCTTGCTGGCGAAATTCTCGGTACGCGCCGCCGAAGTCGGCATCCGCCGCGCGCTGGGCGCCTCGCGCCGCGAGATCTTCCGCCAGTTCCTGGTCGAGAGCGCGGTGGTCGGGCTGGCCGGCGGCGTGCTCGGCCTGGTGCTCGCCTTCGGTGCGCTGGCCCTGATCGCGATGCAAAGCAGCGAAGTGGCAGCGATTGCGCGCATGGACCTGACGATGCTCGCCTTTACCTTTGCGCTGTCGGTGTTCGCCGCCGTGCTCGCCGGGCTGCTGCCGACCTGGCGCGCCTGCCAGGTGACGCCGGCGCTCCAGCTCAAGTCCCAATAATCGAGAAGAGAGACCCATCATGGAAATCCGTCCCATCCTCTCCGCGCTCCTGCGCAACAAGACCGGTGCGATCCTCGTCGCGCTGCAGGTGGCGCTGAGCCTGGCCATCCTGGCCAATGCGCTGCACATCGTCAGCGAGCGGCGCGACGCCGTGGCGCGCCCCAGCGGCATCGCCGACGAACAATCGGTGTTCTCGATCGGCGTGCGCAATCTATCAAGCGGCGGCCCCGAGCAGCAACTGGCCACGCAAAAACGCGAGATGGAAGTCATCCGCGCCGTGCCCGGCGTGGCGGCGGCGGCGAACGTCAACCAGATCCCGATGTCGCAGTCGGGCTGGAACAACAGCGTCGCCATCGACCGCAAGCAGGTCGACGAATCGGCCGGCTCGTCCTTCTATTTTTCGCCCGATTCCCTCATCAAGACTTGGGGCCTGAAGCTGGTGGAGGGCCGCGACTTCCTGCCAGGCGAGTACATCGAGGTCGACGACAAGACCGAACCCAATCCGCGCGTCGCGATCATCACCAGGGCACTGGCCGCGAAGCTGTGGCCGGGGACGGCCGCCACCGGCAAGACCATGTACTTCGGTACCGGCGAGGATGCCACCGAAGTGCGCATCGTCGGCATCGTGGAACGCCTGCAAACCACGAGCGCCGAGGTGACCGAGCGCGGCGAATTTTCCAGCATCACGCCGATGCGCCTGTACGGCGCCTACCCGGGTGCGCGCTACACCGTGCGCGCCGAGCCCGGCCAGCGCGAGCGCGTGATCCGCGAAGTCGAGGCGGCACTGCGCAAGGCCTCGCCGAACCCGGTGGTCCTGAAATCGACCACGCTCGACAAATACCGCAAGGACCGCTACCGCGCCGACGTGGCCTTGTCGTGGATGCTGGTAACGGTGAGCGTGCTGCTGCTCTTGATCACCGCCAGCGGCATCGTCGGCATGGCCAGCCTCTGGGTTACCCAGCGCAGGAAGCAGATCGGCGTACGCCGCGCGCTCGGCGCGCGCAAGATCGACATCCTGCGCTACTTCGTCACCGAGAACTTCATGATCACCAGTGGTGGCGTGGCGGGCGGCGTGCTGCTGGGCGTCGCGCTGAACCAGCTCCTGGTGAGCAGACTCGAGATGGCGCGCCTGCCGCTCGAATACCTGGTCGCGGGCGGCATCGTATTCTGGGCGCTGGGCGTGATCGCCGTGTATGGGCCGGCCTGGCGCGCGGCGAGCATTTCGCCGGCGCTGGCGACCCGTAGTGCCTGACCGGGGGCGCATGCCCAAGCCCGCAGCAGTGCTATCCTGACGAACATGCCTACTGTACTCATCATTGACGACAACGCCGCCGTCGGCGTCGCGCTCGACGTGCTGTTTTCGCTGCACGACATCGCGGCGCTGCATGCGGCCTCACCCGAGGAAGGGCTGGCGCTGCTGGCGCGCGAGCCGGTCGACCTGGTGATCCGGGACATGAACTTCACGGCGGACACCACTTCGGGCGAGGAAGGCGTGGCGCTGTTCCGGCGCATCCGCGCCAGCTACCCGGACCTGCCGGTAATCCTGCTGACCGCCTGGACCCACCTGGACGCGGCGGTCGACCTGGTGAAAGCGGGCGCCGCCGACTACCTGCCGAAACCACGGAACGACGAGCGCCTGCTCGCCACCGTCACCAACCTGGTCGAACTGGGCCAGGCGAATCGCGCGCTCTCCCAGCGCGTCGGGCGCGAGCGGCGCGAACGGCGCGAGCTGGAACAACAATACGACCTGCGCGGCCTGGTCTGGGCCGACCCCGCCACCGAGCGCGTGCTGCAACTGGCCTGCCAGGTGGCGCGCGCCGACGTGCCAATCCTGATCACGGGGCCGAACGGCACCGGAAAGGAACGCATCGCCGAGATCATCCAGGCCAATTCGCAGGTGAATCAAGGCCCCTTCGTGGTCCTTAATTGCGGCGCACTGCCTTCCGAGCTGATCGAAGCGGAACTGTTCGGCGCCGACGCCGGCGCCTATACGGGCGCGACCAAGGCGCGCGAAGGCAAGTTCGAGGCGGCCGACGGCGGCACCCTCTTCCTCGACGAGATCGGCAACCTGCCGCCGGCGGGACAGATGAAACTGCTGCGCGTACTGGAAACCGGCCGCTTCGAACGCCTCGGTTCGAACCGCGAACGGCAGGTCAAGGTGCGGGTGATCAGCGCCACGAATGCCGACCTGGCGGCGATGATCCGCACCGGCAGCTTTCGCGAAGACCTGTTCTACCGCCTGAACGTGATCGAATTGCGCCTGCCGGCGCTTGCCGCGCGGCCGCTCGACATCCTGCCGCTGGCCTTGAGCTTCCTCGCGCCAGGCAAGCGCCTCGACCCCGGTGCCGAGCGCGCGCTGCTGGCGCATCCCCTGGCCGGGCAATGTGCGCGAGCTGAAGAACGTGATGGCGCGCGCCAACCTGCTGGCGCTGGGCGAGACCATCCTCGCGCCCGACCTCGGGCTGCCGGCCGCACCGGCGGCGGCTCCCGTGGCGGCGGCGTTCGAGGTCGAGCCGGACCGCGACGCCATTGCGGCGGCGCTGGCCAGGGCCGGCGGCGTGGTCTCGCAGGCCGCGAGCGAACTCGGCTTGTCGCGCCAGGCCCTGTACCGACGCATGGAGCGGCTGGGCATCGGGCGCTGATCCGATGCGCCTCTCCCTCGTCACCCGCTTTTCCGCCCTGGTCGGCACCCTGCTCGCGGTCGGCATCCTGATCGCGCTCGGGCTCGACCACCTGCTGCCTGGCCGGCCGCTGCTCGTCTTCGGCCTGTGCCTGGCCTGCGTGGTGCCGATCGCGATCATTACCGTGCGCTCGCAGGTGCAGCCGATCCTGTCGCTGTTCCGGGCGCTGGAAGGCACCGTCACCAGCTACCGCGACGGCGACTTTTCGTTCAGCCTGCACTGGCCGCAGAACGACGAGCTGTCCGATCTCATCGAGGCCCACAACGCGCTTGGCACGGTGCTGCGCGAGCAGCGGCGCGACCTGGTGCAGCGCGAACTGCTGCTCGACACGATGGTGCAGAACACGCCGGTGGCGATGCTGCTGGTGGCCGATGCCGGCGGACGCGGCCCCACGGTCGTGTATGCGAACCTGGCCGCGCGCCAGTTGCTGGCCGAGGGCCGCAAGCTCGAGGGGCATGCCTTGCAGGACCTGCTGGCGGGAGCAACGCCGGCGCTGGGCGAAGCATTGGCGCGCGGCGGCGATGGGCTGTTTACCGCCGGCCAAGGCGAGGACGAGCAGGTGTATCACCTGGCGCGCAGCCACTTCAGCCTGAACGGGCGGCGCCACGAACTGCTGCTGCTGCGCCACCTGACGGCCGAACTGCGGCGCCAGGAAGTGCAGACATGGAAAAAAGTGATCCGGGTGATCAGCCATGAGCTGAACAACTCGCTGGCGCCGCTTGCCTCGCTGGCGCACTCCGGCGCGGAACTCGTGCGCCGGGGCCAGACCGAGCGCCTGCCGCAGATCCCCGGAAACGATCGGCGAGCGCACGCGCCACCTGGAGCGCTTCATCCTCGGCTATGCGCGCTTCGCCAAGCTGCCCACGCCGCGCCTGGAGCAGCTCGACTGGGCCGCCTTTGTCGGGCGCCTGGCGGCGCAGGTCGATTTCCGCGTGGTCGGCGAACTGCCGCCGGAACCAGCACTCGCCGACCAGGCGCAGCTGGAACAGGCTCTCCTCAACCTGCTGAAAAACGCGCACGAATCGGGGTCGGCGCCGCAGGAAGTCGCACTGCAGGTGCGCCGCGTCCAGACGTGCTGCGCATCGACGTGGTCGACCGCGGCGCCGGCATGAGCGAGGCCGTGCTGACCAATGCGCTGGTGCCCTTCTACTCGACCAAGCGCAGCGGCACGGGCCTGGGCCTGGCGCTGGCGCGCGAGATCGCCGAAGCGCACGGCGGGCGCATCCTGCTGTCGAACCGCGACGGCGGCGGGCTGGCGGTCACGCTGATCCTGCCCGCGCCGTAGATCGGCGGCCCTCTGGTAAGATCGGCTCCTCTCGCCGACGTCCCGAACCATGTCCAGCAAGCCCCCTCCCTTCGATCCGCGCTTCGCCCAGCCGGGCCACCCGCCCGCCACCATCACCGAATTCGAGGGCGTGCGTTCGCTGCACCTGGGCAGCTCCTGGGAACAGGGGGCCATGCGCCTGGCGCGTCCGGATGCGATCGAACTGGAATACGTGCAGATGATGATGGCCTGGCTGCTCTTCATCGAGCGGCCGCGCCAGATCGTGCAGCTGGGCCTGGGCAGCGCCGCGCTCACCAAGTTCTGCTACCGGCGCTTTCCCGATGCCCGGGTCGAGGCGATCGAACTCAATCCGAACGTGATCGCGATCTGCCGCGCCCTGTTCGAGCTGCCGCCGGACGACGCGCGCCTGCAGGTGCGCGAGATGAATGCGCTCGACTACGTGCTCGACGCATCGAACCACGGCAGGGTCGACGCGCTGCAGGTCGACCTGTATGACGAAGAAGCGCGCGGGCCGGTACTGGACTCGCTCGACTTCTACCAGGGCTGCTTCGACTGCCTGGCGCCTGGCGGCATCATGACGACCAACGTGTTCGGCGAACTGGCCAACTACGACAAGAACCTGGACGCCATGCGTGCCGTCTTCGATGCCGTCGTCTGGCTGCCCGAAGTGCACGACGCGAACATCGTCGTCATCGCCTTCAAGCACGCGCCCCGGATCGATTTCGCCGTCCTCTTCGAGCGCGCGGGCGAGATCAGGCGGCGCTACAACCTGCCGGCGAAGAAATGGGTCGAAGGCCTGAAACTGTGGATGCAGGACCAGGCCGACTAGCCCCGCAGGCGCCCTAGCGGCAGGCCTCGGGCAAGGCCTCGTGCGGGATGTTCTCGCCACTGCAGGACCACGACAGCTTCCTGTTCTCGTCCATCGTCGGCTCGAGCACCAGCACGCCCTGGCCTTCGCCGCCCGCGAGGCGGGTGACGACGCGCAGCGCCGCACTTTCCGGATCGATCGCCAGCGAACGCACGGCCGCGCCCGGGTTGGCGGGGTCCAGCTTGACCTGCTCCAGGGTCGGAACCGTGCCGGTCTCGGTCACATAGGCGCCGATCTTGCCGGTCGCGTCAAGGGCGGTCTGGTAGGCGCTGGCGACGACCGCCGTCTGGTAGCGCTGCTGGCTGGCGTTGCCGGTCGCCGCTCCCTGCCCGTTCTGCTGGTACCCCAGGTCCATCCGTGCCGGGCCGCTTTCTGCGTGTATTTCTCGTAGGCGGGGATGGCGACCGCAGCCAGGATGCCGACGATCGCGACGGTCATGATCGCACCGCCGCCACCGGTGGCGCCGGTGCGCGGCACGAACAGCGCCATGATCGTTGCCAGCACGTGGCGGCGCGGCTGCCGCACTTCCTGGCCGGCCGCCAGCGCGCGTACCGCCGCCATGCGCTTGACCAGCCATGGATAATCGCCGACCAGCTCGTGGAAGGACATCCAGAAGCCCTCGGTCTCGCGTGCCTGGTCGATATAGGCGCCCTTGTTCATCGTGCGCCAGCGCTTGCCGCCGGCAGCCAGCGCCGCGATGCCGAATTCGGCGTTCAACGGGTGCTCGCAGGCCGCCAGGTGGCGGTCGCAGGTGTACTCGCGGGCGCGCGAATAGGCTGCGCCCACCAGCGGCAGGAAGGAAGCCGGCAGCAGCACGGTCGCCCAGCTCAGGTGGCGCCGTTTGATGTGGCCGATCTCGTGGCCGATGTAGAAGTTCAGCGCATCCGGGTTGTCGTGCAGGTTGTCGATGACGTCCGAATACAGCACCAGGAAATCGCGCCCCAGGAAGCGGGTCGCGAAGGCGTTGAGCGAACCGCCCATTTGCAGCACATAGGCTTCCGGCACGCGCTCCAGTCCCAGCTTGGCGCAGCAGGCGCCGATCTGCTGGTGCAGGTCGGGGAACTGCTCGTGGGTGATGCGTACACCCGTGCCCTTGATATAGGAAATCAGCGCCGACTGCGCGAAACAGTAGAACAGGAAGAACATCAGGCCGTAAACCAGCACTACTCCGCCAGCACCGAAAATCATGCCCGCCCAGACGAAGATCGACAGCACCAGCATGATGCCGAACAGCGTTTTTTCGTTTTTGTACACTAAATCCATGGCCTTGCCTTTCTATTGGCTATTTATTATTACAACTTAGCAACTCTATCCTATTGCTATCGGTAAAGTCACCTGCCGCTGTGCTGGCTGTTGCCACTTAGATACAGGAAACGGTATAGCACTGGCTGCATTGTCCTAACGCAAGTCCGTAGAGGTTACCGCGAGCAACATTCTCAGGTCACTGACCATGTTCAACGAGGATTCGCGATGACCGCTACGAAGTTGCACCCGACCCTGCTGGCCGCCGCGCTGCTGGCCGCCTTTCCGCATGCACATGCGCAATCCGACCCGCAAGCGCCTGGCCCGGAGGCGGCCCAGAGCGTCGTCGTGATCGGTTCGCGCGGCGCGCCGCGCTCCGCGCTCGATACCGCCGTGCCGGTGGCCTGGTGAGCGCGAAGGACCTGGCCTCGACCGGCACCCCGGAGCTGGGCAAGGCCTTGCAGGACCTGGACCCCTCATTCAACTTCAGCACCACCTTCATCAGCGACGGCACCGATATCATCCGCCCCGCCACGCTGCGCGGCCTCGGCCCGGACCAGCTGCTGGTGCTGGTAAATGGCAAGCGCCGCCACCAGCAGGCGCTCGTCAACGTCCAGCAAACGGTCGGCCGCGGCTCGGCCGGCACCGACATCAATGCGATCCCGATGTCGGCGATCGACCATATCGAGGTCCTGCGCGACGGCGCCGCCGCCCAATACGGTTCCGACGCGATCGCCGGCGTGATCAACATCGTTCTCAAGAGCGGCGCGGGCAGCGGCCTGGCCATGGCGAGCGCCGCCACCACTGCGCAGGGCGATGGCGACACCTATGGCGCCAGCGCGTCGCGCGGCTTCGCCCCGGGCAGCGACGGCGGCTACCTGTCGCTGGCGCTCGAGGGCCGGCGCCGCGGCGAGACCAACCGCGCCGGCGTCGACACGCTGCGCGTCGATCCGCCGCGCGTGACCCAGCGCATCGGCGACAGCCTGGCCAGGGATGCCTACCTGTGGACGAACGCGATGCTGCCGGTCGGCCGCGGCGGCGAGCTGTACCTGTTCGGCGGCGTCTCGAAGCGTACCGGCGAAGGGGCCGGCTTCTTCCGCCCGCGCGAGGACGCACGCAATGTGCCGGCGGTGTACCCGAACGGCTACCTGCCGGCCATCCACACCGAAGTGCGCGACGCCTCGCTGGCCTTCGGTTACCGGGGAAGCCTCGGCGGCAGCTGGAATGTCGATGCCAGCTTCAACCACGGCCGCAGCGAACTGGTGTTCCACGAACGCGATTCGATCAACGTCAGCTACTGGTACGAGCAGAAGTGCCCCTGCGGCATCTACGGCGAGTCGCCGCGCGAGGCCTATACCGGCACGCTGGGCTTCCAGCAGTCGACCTTCAACCTCGACGCCAAGGGGCAGCTGCACTTCCTCGGCCAGCCGATTTTCGTGGCCACCGGTTTTGAATACCGGCGCGACAGCTACCGCATCGAAGCGGGCGAACCGGTCTCTTACCAGTACGGGCGGACCAACAACCCGGCCCTCGTCATCCGCGACCAGCATGGCGGCATCGCGCAAGCCGGCATCCAGGGCTTCCCCGGCTACACGCCGGCCACCCAGGTCTACGCGGGCCGCCACAACACCGCCTTCTACATCGACGCCGAACACAAATGGAGCGAGCAGCTGACGCTCGGTTCGGCCATCCGCCGCGAGCGCTATTCCGACTTCGGCAATACCACCACCGGCAAGCTGATCGCCCGCTTCGACCCGACCCGCGGCTTCGGCCTGCGCGCGAGCACCTCCACCGGCTTCCGGGCACCGTCGGTACAGCAGAAGTTCTACAGCTCGGTATCGACAAATCTGAACACTGCAGGCGTGCTGACCGAGACCCTGACCGCGCGCGAAGGCAGCGCCGTCACCCGGGCCTTCGGTATTGCGCCGCTCAAGGACGAGACCTCGCGCAGCGCCAGCATCGGCATGGTGCTGCGTCCCGTCTCGAACTTTTCGCTGACGGCGGACCTTTACCGCACCGACATCGACGACCGCATCGTCTTCTCCAGCACGATCGCGCCGGAGCGCGGTGCCTGCGCCAGCCGCACGGCCTGTCCGATCAAGGCCATCCTCGACCCCTTGCGCGTCGGCCAGGCGCAGTTCTTCACGAATGCGGTCGATACAAGGACGCGCGGCCTCGACATCGTGGCCGAGCATCGGGTGCGCGACGTCGCCGACGGCACCCTGGTGCTCTCCGGCCAGCTCGGTTTCAACCGTACCAGGGTCAAGGCACGCCATTCGCAGTCATGGGTCCTGAGCGGCGAGCAGCTGTTCGACGACGCCCAGGTGCTGCTCCTCGAACGCGGCCAGCCGCGCCGCCACCACGTACTGGCGGCCGACTACACGCGCGGCGCCTGGAACGCCAACCTGCGCGCGAACTACTACGGCGAAGTCCAGGGCCAGGGTTTTACCGCACCGTATGTGCAGACCTGGGAAGCGAAATGGCTGGTCGACCTGGCGCTGCGCCATGCGCTCACCCGCAGCCTGAGCCTGGCCGTCGGGGTGAACAACCTGTTCGACACCTATCCGACACGCTGGGACCCGACCGGCGCGGCACCCTTCCCGCAAATGGGTTTCACCCACTGCTGGGAGACCTGCCCGTTCGGCGTGAATGGACGCACGATGTACGTGCGCGCGGAGTACGCGTTCTGATGGCTCCTTGACAAGCTGGGGAAGTGTGTGGCTTTTCCGTCAAATTCGGCAAAAAACGCTCATTTCCCCAGGGTAACCAAGTCTATAATCTGGGGCGGTGCCCCGCTCGGGGACTTGTCGCAGTCCCTGAGGATCTATGTCGTTTCCCCCATTTCGCACGAACTGGCGCAGCCTTGCTGCGCTGGCGGCTTTTTCGCTGGCGGCCGGCAGCGCCGTCGCCGCCGGCAAGCCGCTGCACGCGCGTTTCGTCGAGATCGAGGAAGTGGCCCGCATCACGCCGCAGCGCGCGCCCTGCCCCTGCTTGCGCAGCTGGAAGCCGAGGCCAGGCGCGGCACGCCCGCCGAGCAGGCGGAATTCCTGGTTGCCTCGAGCGACGCGCTGCATGGCATGGGCAGGCATGCCGAGGCCCTCGTCCTGTGCGACCAGGCCCTTGCCATCGGCCGCCGCACCGGCGACAACGACATCATCGCCCGCGCCACGCTCTCCAAAGCCTATTCCCTGTTCAGCCTGGGGCAAACCACCGTGTCGCACGCGCTGGTATGGCAGGCGGAGAAGCTGGCGAGCACCAGCGAGGACGTGCGCCTGCGCGTCCTCACCCTGATCTCGTCGGGCGAATCCTTCGTCGAGGATGGCAACTTCCCCGTCGCCCTCGGCAAGCTGCAGGCCTCGGCCACGCTGGCGCGCGAGAGCGGGGACCCGCTGCTGATCGTGATTTCGCTGCGTTCGCTGGCGATTTTGCACGACCGCATGCGCGAGTACGGCAAGGGCTTCGAGCTGCTCGACGAGGCCATGCGCGCGGCGCGCCAGATCCATTCGGAGGGCCGGCTGGCACTCCTGAAAAGCACCGAATATGCGCTGGCGATGGATTCGAACCAGATCGAGCGCGCCCTGCAGGCCGAGCTGTCGGCGCTGGCCCTGCAGCGCAAGCTCGACGCCGGGCCGATGATCGGCATTTCCCTCGTCAACCTGGCCGATTGCTACCTGAAGCTGCGCGACTTCCCCAACGCCCTGTCGTATGCGCGGCAGGCGCTCGAACAGGCGCGCCTGCTCAACGACCAGGCCCTGGCCGCCACCGCACGCATCAATATCGGCCAGGCCTACCTGGCGATGGGACGCATGGCGGAGGGCAGGAAGTCGGTGCAGGCGGGCCTTGCCTGGTTCGAGAAGTCGGGCAACAAGCCCGACCTGCAAATGGCCCTGGGCGAATATGCCGATGCGCTGGCGCGTGCCGGCGACCAGGATGCGGCGGTCGTGGCTTACCAGCGAGAACGCGCGCTCTTGAACGAACTGTTCGAGCAGCGTCGCCAGAAAGCCATGGCCGAGCTGCAGGAGCGCTACGAGACGGACAAGAAGCAGCGCCAGATCGAACTGCTGAGCCGGGAAAACCAGGTGAAGTCGATCGAGATCGACAACCGCCGCCTGCAACAGCGCGTCTGGTGGCTGCTGGCGCTGGTGCTGGCGCTCGGCGCCATCGTCGTCGGCACCCTGTACCGCAAGGTGCGCAAGGCGAATGCCCAGCTGCAGATCAGGAACCAGGAGCTCAGCGAACAGGGTGCGCGCGACCCCTTGACGGGACTGTTCAACCGCCGCCACTTCCAGGAATTCATGCGCACCTGCCACGACAGCACGCAGCATGGCGCCGGCGGCGACACGGTGGGCGCGATCTTCCTGCTCGACGTCGACCACTTCAAGAGCATCAACGACAAGCATGGCCATGCCGGCGGCGACGCCGTGCTGCGCGAGATCGCCGCCGCCTTGCGCGACATCCTGCGCGAGACCGACATGATCGTGCGCTGGGGCGGCGAGGAATTCGGCCTTCCTGCCGTCCGTCCCGCGCGCCCGGCTGGACGAAGTCGCGCGGCGCCTGCTCACAGGGATCCCGACCAGGACGATCGAACATGGCGGCGCGCAGGTGTCGGTGCAGGTCTCGATCGGCTTCGCACCTTTCCCGCTGCTGCCGGGCACCGACGTCTCGTGGGAACGCGTCGTCAACATCGTCGACATGGCGCTGTACCTGGCCAAGGGCCATGGCCGCAACCGTGCGTATGGCATCAGCCGCGTCGAGGACGCGGGAGAGGCGGGCCTGGCCGAGATCGAACAGGACCTGGAGCAGGTACCTGGCGCGCGGGCCGGGTCGCGCTGGCGGTCGTGCCCGGGCAGCAGCCGCAGCTGCACGCTGTCTAGCCCTGCCGCCCCCGGCACGCTACCAGCCCGATCGCGCATCCTCCGCTTTTTCCGCAATTGTTGGTTGCTATTTGTCGAAAAATCTTACACCTCGAATTAATCAAATTTCTAAGTGATTGATATCAAACTGTATTAATTTCTGGCATAGAAGTTGCTTATAGATAACAAGCAATTCCACATTGTAAAGTTTGTTTGTTTGAATTTTGCAATTGGAAAATATCGTTGCTTGGTGGGGACACCCACTGCCTCTACAAGCACTACCTCCCTGAAAGAGAAAACAGTATGTTCATTCAAAACGCAATCAAGGCCGCCATCGCCGCTTCCCTGTTCGGCGCCGCCGCCCAGGCCAGCGCGAATGTCGTTACCCTCGACGCCAGCCTGACCCCGGGCTACCTGAAAGCTGGCGACTACAAGGGCAGCTTCGACGCCTCGTTCCTGCCGAAGAACTTCATCGTCAACGGCCTGAATTTCACGTTCACGTTCGCGGACGACGCGACCGACTCGTTCGCTTCGGTGGACGGCGTTTCCCGTTCGAGCTCGAACACGACGACCACGAGCATTGCCGGCAGCGGCGGCGACACCCGTACCCTGACCACCACGACCGTCACCAAGTCGGTGCTGCGCACCGGCGAACAGGAATCGGCAGCCCTGCTGTTCGGGTCCGACCTCTTCTCCGGCTCGACCGAAGCTTCGGACGCCTCGCTGAATCGCACAGTCGTGTCCGGCAAGGAAGTACAGGGTGTGACCAAGTACGCCAAGAACAACGGCCAGAGCTGCGTCCCATCGCCAGGCAACTCGTCGTGCAAGGCGCACTACCAGTACAGCGTGACGAACACCGTCATCAACACCACGACCACCGACTTCACCGGCGGCTTCACGCTGAACGGTTCGCTGCTGGGCAACGAGGCCGCGCTGGCATCGCTGCTGCGCGACAGGGCGCTGGGCTTTGGCCTGAACATCAAGGGTGACCTGAACCTGGTAAACGCCTCGGTCAGCCTGGACTACAAGGAAGTGCCGGAACCGGCATCGGTGGCCCTGTTCGGCATCGCCCTGCTGGGCGTCGCCGGCATGCGCCGCCGCGCACAGCGCGGTTAAACGCGCCGTCCGGGCAGCCCGTTCGTGGGCTGCCTGCCTAATGAAAAACACCCTGCGGCGCGCAAGCCTGCAGGGTGTTTTTCATTGGGCGCACACGGATGGTGTCAGCGCCGTTCGCGCCACCAGAGCGCCAGCATGGCCAGCGCGAACAGCACGGCGAAAGGCCAGCCGGCAGCCCGGCGCTCGCTTGGGGTGAACGGCACCGGTGCCCGGGCCGCATAGCGTGCGGTGGCCGCGCGCCGTTCGGCCGCCTGCCACTGCGGCCAGTCGCCCGGTGCATGCACATACACCTGTCCAGTCACAGGCTGCGCGCCGGCGCTCTCGACGGTCGTCACCTGCAGCCAGCCCGGCCCGGCCGGCCATACCGCCACGCAGGATGCGTCGACATGGTCAAGCCGGCGCTGCCAGGCCAGCGTCTGGCCCAGCTGCGGGAAGACCGCCATGCCGCGCACGCCGCGCGCGCAGAGTTCGGCGTTGGCCCGGCAGCGGCATCTCGGCCGGCGCCAGCCACTCGACCGCTTCGGTCCGTTTCAGCTGCAAGGCATCGAGCACGTCCTGCCACCACAAGGCCAGCGCCTGCGGTTCGCTGATCGCGTGGCGGTGCCAGTCGCTTGCCCCCAGCCAGCCGATGCGGCCCTTCCCCAGCCGCGCGACCAGAGGCCGGTATCCGATCCCAGCCAGGCCCCGGCCTGGCGCGTCGCCGGATTGAGTGGCGCCGCCGCCAGCGTCAAGGGCGTGTGCAGCAGCTTGTCGGCGGGTTGCGCCTGCAGGCGCAGGTCCAGCGTGCGCGCCCACACGGCGGCATCGTTGGCGCTGCCGCCCAGCACCAGCAGGGCGCCGCCGTCCTTGACCTGTTCGAGCAGCGCGTTGCGGCTGGCCGCCGGCGCACGCTCGAACCAGGCGGCATCGATCACCAGCAGGTCCGGCGTGGCGATCCTGTCGCGCGCACGCTCGCTGCGCGTGACGGTCTTGCCGAGCGCCACCTGCCAGTCCACCAGGGCGCGGCTGTTGGCGAACAGGTCGTTCAGCACACGCAGGTCGAACGAAGGCGCGCTGAAACGGCCGCGCACCCGCAGCGGCGGCGATTCGACCACCTCGACCGGGTATCGGTCCCCGGGCCAGCAGCTTGCCGGCTTCGTCCAGCAGGCGTGCCTGCAGCAGCAGGGTTTCGGCCAGCGGCGGTAGCCAGGCCAGGGTCAACGTGCCTGTTCCACGCGTCTCGGACAGCAGGCGGCCGTTTTCATCCAGCAGTTGCAGGCGCGCCCGGGTCTTGTCGTCGCGCTCGAGCGTCAGCGCGAACATGCGTCCGAGCGGCAGGCGGCGCGGGAAGTCCAGGCGCAGCGTGGGCGAGCCAGGTGCCGTCCAGGCGAGCGGACGCGCGGGCAGGTCGCGCCATTGCGCTTCGCGCAAGCCGTCGCCTGTCAGCTGCAGCGCACGCACGCCCTGCAGCGAGACCGGGGGCGCGCCGGATCGAGCGCCAGCGTGGCTCCACCCTCCCCGGCAGCGGCCAGCCATGGGCCAGCAGCGCCAGCGCGGCAGTGGCGACTGCCGCCAGCAGCGCATCGACGATCTTCCTGCGCCAGAGGTAGAAAACCACGCTGGCCAGGCCGGTCAGCAAGAGCGCGATCGTCATGGCATCCATCATTGCGCTCCTCCTTCTTGCCAGGCGCGCGTGAACGGCGTGACGGCGACCGGGCGCGCCTGCAGCAGCACCGGCGCCTTGTCGATGCCGGCGCGCAGCCAGGCGCGCAGGGCCGGCCGGCATGCGGCACAGCCGTCGGCCACGTCCTGGATCGCGCGCTGGGCGGCCAGGCGCTGCTCGTCCTCACGCAGGCGCTCGCGTACCCAGTCGTGGGCCGTGCGCGTCCACAGGGCCGGCAAGGGCCCCTCGCCAGAGAGCGCCTGCACCAGCTCGCAGCGCCGCGGGCACCGCTTCGTTCGCCTCCCCTGCGTGCGTTCATAGCTGGCGGTGCCGACCACGTCGCCCGTCATGCGGATCTCTTCCTTGATCGGCGGCGGCACGAAGGCGGTCTTGTGCAGGTAGATGCGGTCGGCCTGCTGCAATTCCTTGATGGCGGCGAGTGCCTTGTATTCCGGCGCCAGCGCGGTCCTCGGCGTGATGGCGCGCAGCGCCTTCTCGGCGTCCCACATCGCCACCAGCGCGCGGCGCAACACCTTCTTCGTGCCCTCGTCGTAGAGCGTGGCGTTTTCGGCTTCGTCGTGGGCATGGCCGAAATCGTGCAGCACGTCGACCTGGCCGCCCGACTGTTTCGGCTCCTCGTGGTCGTCGTGCTCTTCGCCGGCGAACAGGGTCGACTCCTCGCCCAGGAACTGGCCATAACGGCGACGCAGCTGCGCCTGGTCGGCAGCAATCGCCTCGCTGCGTTCGCGCACGGCGCCAAGCCCCATACGCGAGGACTTCATGTCCGCGATCAGCTGCTCGGTGTCGATGATGATCTGGCGCTGGCTGCGCAGGCTTTGCGGTTTCACCAGCACCGGCATGGCCGAGGTTTCCTCGCTCTCTTCCTGTTCGGGCGCGGGCAGGCGCAGCGTGTAGGTGGGCGACTGCACCAGGTGCGGCCTGGCGGCGTTGTCCTGGGCGCGCACGAAGAAATACAGCTCGTCGCCCGGTTCCATGCCCAATTCAGGCAGCGCCCAGCGCTTGGCCCAGTTGCGCAATTTCGGGTCCTTCGACGCCGGCAACGGCATTTCGCGGTCGGTGAACTTGATGTTTTCGCCGCTGCCGCGTGCCAGCGTCAGGTGCAGCGTGGCGCGGCTCACCGCGTAATCGTCGCGCACGGTCAGCGCCATCGTCACGCCGGACGCGTCGGGTTTCAATTCCTGGATCATCTGGGTCGGCTGGCTGATCGTGATAAGCGGCGCCGCATCCGGCGTCACGCGCAGCAGGTAGCGTGCGCCGCGCCAGCGCCAGAACAGCGACTCATTGACCACCAGCGAAGCGCACTTGCCGCCCACCGCCAGGCTGCGGCCGTCGCTCAGCTCCACGACCGTGCTGCCCGCTTCAGGGTTCTTCAGGCACCACGCTACCCTGCTGCCCTCGGGCAGGTCGAGCTTGCGCGGCGCGCCGCTGCTGGGCGCCGCGCCCGTGTAGGCGGGCGGCGTGGCAGTCAGCACCAGTTGCGGCACAAGGGCCGCCTTGCCCGGCTGCGCCACGGGCGCCGGCGCCGCAGGCAGCGCCGCTACCGGTTTCTGGCCGATGAACCAGACCAGGCAGGCAAAGGCAAGCCAGGGCGCCAGCCAGGACAGCCCCATGTCCACGCGGCCGCGCACGATGGCGCGCACGGTGCGCGCATCCAGGCAGGCATCGACGCGGGCCAGCAGGCAGGCGCGCGCGCTGCAGCCGCGCCAGCGGGTCTGCGCTTCCGCCAGCAGCGCGCTGCTGTCTTCCAGTTCAGGGACAGCCGCGTCCAGCCAGCCGGTCCAGCCGTAGGCGACGCGCTGGCGCAGGCGCGCCGCATCCCACATGCACCAGGCGGCCCAGGCCAGGAGGCCCGGCAGCAAACGCAGGGTCAGCCAGGGCAAGGCGCCCAGCACCCACAGGGGAGCCCGGCGCAACAGGGCGGCGCGCCACAGGCGCCGCGCGATGTCAGCGTCGCCTTGCATGGGTCAGGATCCTCTCGAGAATGAACAGGGCGATCAAGGCCGACATCAGGATGGCGCGCAAGGCGCCGCTGGCGTGCTCGAACGCCGATGCTGCCGACGGCGCGAACGCCAGCGGCGGCGCGGTGTAGGGCTGGGGCGGGTATTGCAGGCTGCGCCAGGTCTCGAGCAGCGCGCGCCGCCGCCGGGTCGGCCGGCGGCCAGTCCTTCGATGTCCAGACGCGGCCGCGCGCGCCCTCGGCATAGCGGATGCTGCCCACGGATTTCGCTTGCGCCAGTTCGGTAAAGCCGCCGGGGTCCGCGGCCCACCACAAGGGTGCCCGCAGCGCCGGCGGCGGCGCGTCAGGCATGTCCCAGACGATCAGCTCCGTCCTCAAGCCCGGCGCCGGCTCGACGATGACGCGCATCGGGCCGTCGAGCGCGGCGAACATGCGGCGCCATGCCTGCGCACGCCCGCTGACAATGGCGACGCGCGCTTCCACGGGCGGCTGCGCCTTCGCCAACGTGCGCAGCGTGAGCGGGTGCCGGAACTGGGGCCTGGTCGCCGGCATCGGAATATCGCCCAGCACCAGCAGGCGCGCCTCGGGCTTGAACTCGCGCTCGTGCGCGCGTAGCCACGCCAGTGCGTCCGGCGCCGGCAGCACCAGGCGCGCCGCTTCCTTGAAAGGTGGATCCTGCAGCTGGCGTTCGACCCAGCCCGCATCCGTTCCCTCGGCCACGAGAACCGTATCGCCGCGCCGGGAAAGACCGGATCGGCCAGCCAGGCGATCAGGCAGGCCAGCAGCAGGCAGCGCACCAGCAGCAGGATCACCTCCTGCCAGCGCCACACGCGCCGTTGGCGCGGTTCGCTCCGCGGCAGGAAGCGTGCGCTGGCAAGCGGCTCGGCCCGCACCTGGATGCGCTTCTTGCGGTGCCACCAGATCGGCAGCAGCAGGATCGGCAAGGCGAACCACCACAGGCTGTTCATCGGCGCCCCCTTGGCTTGAGCCACTGGCGCAGTACTTCGCCCGGCGCCTGCTCGATGCGGGCGTCGACTTTCGGGATGTCGTTGGCGCGGCAGGCGGCGCTAACCGCGGCGAAATGCGCTTCGCGCTCCCGCAGGTAGCCTTCGCGCAGGTCGCTGCCGAAGCGGAACACGCCAGCCTGCCCTTCCGGGTCGCGGTAGGCCGGACCGCTGTCGAAACCGCCCGTGCATTCGGCCTCGGTCTGCAGGCAAGCCACGCGCACGTCGTGGCGCATATGGCGCAGTCGCACCAGGACGTCCGACAGGGACGAAGGCCAGTCGAGGAAATCGCTGGCGGCAAATACCAATGCAGGCGCGCCGGCAAAGCGCAACCCGGAGCGCAGGGCCGCGGCATCGGGCAAGGCGCCTTCGGCCTGGGTGCGCGCCAGCTGTGCCAGCACCCTTTGCAGCTGGCGCGGTCCGCGCGCGGCCGGCAGGAAGTGAACGCGGCCGTTCCCCAGCACGGCCAGGCCGAAGGCATCGCCCTGGCGCTGCGCGATCGCGGCCACGCAGGCGAGGAGGGTGCGCGCATAGGCCAGCTTGTCCAAGCTGGGGATGGAGCGGCTGGGTTCCGCCATCGAGGCGCTGGCATCGAGCAGCAGCCAGACCGCGACGTGGCTGTCGCGCTCGGCCTCGCGCACATAATAGCGGTCGGCGCGCGCCAGCAGCTTCCAGTCGACGCGGCGCCACTCGTCCCCTGGCGCATACGCCCGGTACTCGGAGAACTCGACGCCGGCACCGCGTTCGCGCCCGGCGTGGATGCCCTGCCCGAGTCCGGTCAGCACATGGCGGATCACGAGTTCCAGGTTCGTCGTGTGCGCGATCAGCTTTGAGGTTACCAATGCCATTCCGGTGCCGTTGCCAATACCCTAGCCGACCTTGATCTCGCTCTGCAGCGCCTGCAGGATGTCGGCCATCGCCACGCCGTCGGCCTCGGCCTCGAAATTGCGCAGCACGCGGTGCGCCAGCACCGGCAGCAGCATCGCCTGGACGTCTTCGCGCGTGACCGCCAGGCGCCCCCCATCAGGGCGCGCGCTTTCGAGGCCAGCACCAGCGCCTGGCCGGCGCGCGGACCAGCGCCCCAGCCGACGTGCTTTTTCACGGCGGAGACCGTGGTCTCGTGCGGCCGCGTCGCCCGCACCAGGCGCGTGGCATGGCGCACCAGGTGCGCGCCGATTTCGATGTCGCGCACCAGGGCTTGCAGGCGCAGCAGGCTCTCCAGGTCCATCGCCGGCTCGGCATCCTGGAGGCCGGCCTGGGTGGTCATCGCGACCATGGCGACTTCCTCGTCCTCGGTCGGGTAGCCGACGTCGATGCGCAGCAGGAAGCGGTCGAGCTGGGCTTCCGGCAGCGGATAAGTGCCGCTTTGCTCGATCGGGTTCTGGGTCGCCAGCACGAAGAAGGGACGCGGCAGCATGTGGGTCTGCCCGGCGAAGGTCACCGAACGCTCCTGCATCGCCTCCAGCAGGGCCGACTGGGTTTTCGGCGGCGCGCGGTTGATCTCGTCGGCCAGCAGCACCTGCGTGAACACGGGGCCCGGCTGGAAGCGGAAGGAGCGCTGGCGCGTGCTGGCATCCTCTTCCAGGATCTCGGTGCCGACGATATCGGAGGGCATCAGGTCGGGCGTGAACTGCACCCGGCGGAACTGCATGTCGGTCGCCTGCGCCAGCGATTTCACCAGCAGCGTTTTACCGAGTCCCGGCACGCCCTCGACCAGCGCGTGGCCGCCCGCCAGCAGGCAGGTGATCAACAGCTCGACCACGTTTTCCTGGCCGATGATGACGCGCCCCATGCTGCGTTTCAGTGCCGCCGTCTTGTCCACCAGGTCGGCCACTTCCGACTCGCTCCACTCCACCTTGCCGTGCTTGCCTTCAGCCTGTTCCGCCACAACTACGCTCCCAACGCATATTGAATGATGTTCACCGCGAAGCGGGTATTGTCGACCGCCAGGAAGCGCTTGTTCCGGAAGTCGTAGTCCCACTCGCAGCCGTAATCCTTGTTCGAGTACAGCACGCGCACGCGCCCGCCTATCTCGATCGCCCGCAGGTATTCGTGTACCAGGTCGTCGCCCCAGCCGTTCAGTTCCACCGAGGTGTTCGGCGGCCCGTCGAACTTGAAGAAGCTCGAATACACCGGGTGGTTGTTCGGGATCTTCTTCAGGGCCGAGGCGCCGAAGATCTTCGCCATCTCGGCTTCGAAACTCTTGGCGAACAGGCCGTCGATGTCGTGGTTGCAGTCGTCCACGAACACGAAGCCGCCGCCCTTCACGTAGCGCTCGAAGTTCTTGCGCTCGGCGGGCGTGAACTGCACCAGCTTGTGACCGGCCAGGTAGCAGAACGGCGCTTCGAACACCTTCGGGTCGGCCAGCTGCACCATGCGCTCGGCCGGATCGACCTTCAGGGTCGTGTACTCGACCAGCGAATTGAGCACATTGCTGGGCATGCGGATGTCCACATCCCAGTCACCCGACTCGTACAGCAGCCGGGTGAAGTAAAAATCGTAACGGGCCATCGTGACAGCTTACATTGATGCGGACATTTACACCGCGTCGGACAGCGAGGTGAAGTTGAAATCGCGGACCTTCATCGGCGGCAGCACCATCTGGTACGGTACCTCGTCGCCGCTGATCACCTCGGGCCTGCCGAGTTCGTCGACGTTGTTGAGGATGGTGACCGGGCTTTCGTTGAAGCGGAAGTTCTTGATCGGGTACTTGATCTTGCCGTTCTCGACATAGAAGGTGCCGTCGCGGGTCAGGCCCGTCAGCAGCAGCGACTGCGGATCGACCATGCGGATATACCAGGTGCGGGTGACGACCACGCCTTTCTTGGTCGAAGCGATCAATTCTTCCAGCGACTTCGACCCGCCTGCCATGATCATGTTGCCGTGGCTGGCCGTCGCCAGCTTGCCCTGCTTCTGCGCCCAGTAGCGCGAATACTGGAGCGAAGCGATGCGGCCGTTCTTGATGATGTCGGTACGCTGGCGCGCCAGGCCCGAGTTGCCATCCCATGGCAGCACCGGCGCATCCGTATTCCACGGATCGGCCCAGACGTTGATCTGCTCGTCGAACAGCTTGTCGCCAAGGCGGTTCTTGCCGCCCGCCTTGGTGAGGAAGCTGCGGCCCTCGTCGGCGTCGCGCGCGTCGAACGCAGCGAACATATTGCCCAGCACTTCGGACGTGGCCGCCGGTTCCAGGATCACCGTGTAGCGGCCCGGCTCGAGCGCTTTCGCGTCGACCGAACGCAGCGCCTTTTCGATGGCGACGTTGACGGCCTCGCGCGCATCGAACCGGTTCGCATCGGTTGCCGAGCGCGTGACCCAGCCCGAGCCGCGGCCATCCTCGGTGCGCACGGTGCAGGTATAGTCCAGTCCCGTCGCTTCCTGGAAGCCGAACAGGCCGTTCGAATTGGCCACCGCATTGAAGCGCGTGCTGTCGTTGAAGAAGCCGGCCGAGACCAGCTTCGCCTTCTTCGCCGCCTCGATGCTGTAGGCTGCGACCTGGGCCCGGTATTCCGGATCGATGGCGGCGGTGGCACGCACGAAGGTCGGCGTGGCCTTGTACTCCTGCTTGCCGACGGCCGGCATGAATTCCGGATTTTCCGGCGCCAGGCGCGCCAGCTCCTCGGCGCGGCGTACGGCTTTCTCCAGCGACTTGTCGTCGAACTCGTTAATCTGGGCGATGCCCGATTTCTTGCCGAAGGCGACCTGCACGGTCAGGACCATGTTCTCGTTCAGGCCCGCCGTCGAGATGCCGTTGCGCGCAAAGCGCACATTGCCTTCGCGCCTGCCGCTGATGTCGACGCTGCACTCGTCGGCTTTCGAAAAACCGATGACACGGTCGCAGATGCGTTTTGCTTCTTCCTGGTTCAGCTGTTTCATCGTTTTCTCCTTAACCGATCTTGCGTGCAGTGTTGATGACGTTGATGCCGTTGAAGCGCGTCGTGCTCGAGCCGTGCGACACGGCGCTGACCTGGCTCGGCTGGCCCTTGCCGTCGAAGAAGGAGCCGCCCATGCGCCAGTCGCGTTCGTCGCAGATCGCGCTGCAGGCATTCCAGAATTCCTGGGTGTTCGACTGGTAGGCGACGTCTTCGAGCGGGTTGGTGATCTTGCCGTTTTTGATTTCGTAGAACAGCGTGCCGCCGAACTGGAAGTTGTAGCGCTGCTGGTCGATGGAGTAGGAACCGCGGCCGATGATGTAGATGCCCTTTTTGACGTCTTTGACCATCTCGTCGGGTGTCATGCGCGCCTTGCCGGCGGCCAGCGACACGTTCGGCATGCGCTGGAACTGCACGCTGCTCCACGAATCCGCATACGAACAGCCATGCGATTCCTTCTCCCCGATGATGTGGGCCTGGTCGCGCGTCGCCTGGTAGTTCACCAGCACGCCGTCCTTGATGATGTCCCACTCTTTCGCGCGCACGCCTTCGTCGTCGTAGCCGATCAGGCCGAGCGAAGCCGGGGTGGTGCGGTCGGCTACAAAATTCACGCGCTCGGAACCGAACTTGAATTTCTTGCTCTGCCATTTATCGAGCGTGGCGAAACTGGTGCCCGCGTAGTTGGCTTCATAGCCGAGCACGCGGTCCAGCTCCGTCGGGTGGCCGACGGCTTCGTGAATGGTCAGGAACAGGTGTTCGGGCGCCAGCACCAGGTCGTACTTGCCCGGCTCGACCGATTTCGCACTCAGCTTTTCGCGTGCCTGCTTGCCCGCCAGGCGTGCGTCTTCGACGATGTCGTAGGACTTGGTGTAGAGCGTGGTGACGCCGCCGGCAGCCTGCACCTTGCCGCCGCCGGCCAGGTCGAAGTACTCGTAGCCCATGCTGACCGGGCTGCCCAGGCCCCCGCGCGAACGGAATTTACCCGTCGCCTTGTCGACAGCGGTGGCGTTGATCGGCGCCCACAGGCGGTGGATGTCCTGGTCGATGTAGGAACCGTCAGTCGAGGCGAAATACTTCTGCTGGTTGATCTGGAAGAGGTTCGCCGTCATGAAGCTGGCGCCCGCTTCCAGGCCGGCCTTGTTCGCGGCGACCAGCATGTCCGCCTTTTCCTTGACCGGTACCGCGCGCCAGTCCTTTTTGAAAGGCGTGGCCCAGGCGACTTCGCCCACGCCTTTCACCGGTGCCAGCTGCACGGGTTCGGTCTGCAATCTGGCGTTGGCTTTCGCGATTGCCACGGCCTGGCGCGCGGCAGCGGCCACGGCGTCCGGGTTCATCGTGTTCGTCGCGGCGAAACCGTAGGCGCCGGCGATGACGCGGATACCGACGCCGGTCGACTCGGTATTCGTGATGTTCTCGACGTTCAGGTCGCGCGTCGTGATGAACTGGTTCAGGTAGCGGCCGATGCGCACGTCGCAATAGGAGGCGCCGGCCTTGGTGGCCGCGTTCAGGGCGGCGTCGGCCAATGCCTTCTTGAAGCTGACCGCCATGGGGTTCAAGAGGTCTTCGGCCGCGATGGCGTTGCCGAATACCGGAATGAGCATGGCGCCGGCCGTGCCGGCACCGATTTTGAGGAAGCTGCGTCGTTCCATTGTGTCTCCGTGTCGTGGCCTGCGCGGCCACGTTTTTCGTAGGGTGGGCTCTGCCCACGCGGTGCGGCGTACGCGGGTCGAAATGCATCTCGATGAGGAAGCGTTGCACCGCGTGGGCACGGAGTGCCCACCCTACGTTACTTTGTTTTTCGTAGGGTGGGCGGGTTCCCCGCCCACGCGTCCAACCGGCAGCTGCCGTTCCGAAACGTGCTCGAGAACGCATGCGTGCGTTGAACGCGTGGGCTCAAGAGCCCACCCTACGATGCGCGACCGTTCACCGGCCGCGCCCTTTGCTTACACCGCGTCCGACAGCGACGTGAAATTGAAATCCCGTACCTTCATCGCCGGTACGACCATCGGGTTCGGGCCTTCGTCGCCACCGAGCACCGTCGGCTTGCCGAGTTCCTCGATGTTGTTGAGCATCGAGACCGGGCTTTCGTTGAAGCGGAAGTTCTTCACCGGGTACTTGATCTTGCCGTTTTCGACGTAGAAGGTGCCGTCGCGGGTCAGGCCCGTGAGCGCCACCGATTGCGGGTCGACCATGCGGATGTACCAGGTGCGGGTGACGAGCACGCCCTTCCTGGTATTGGCCACCAGCTCCTCGATGCTCTTGTCGGAACCGGCCATGATGAAGTTACCGGCGCTGCCTACCGCGCGCTTGCCCTTCTGCTTGGCCCAGAACTGCGAGTATTCGAGGTCGGCCACGCGGCCATCCTTGACCCAGCTCTGGCGCTCGCGCGGCAGCATGTTCTGGTCCCAGGGCAGCACCGGCACCAGCGGATCCCAGGGGTCGGACCAGATGTTCACTTGCTGGTCGAACAGCTTGTCGCCGACGCGGTTCAGGCCACCCGTCTTGGTGAGGAAGCTGCGGCCCTCGTCCGCGCGGCGCGCGTCAAAACCGTTCATCATGAAGGCCAGCAGGTCGCTGGTGGCGGCCGGCTCCAGGATCACGGTGTAGCGGCCCGGTTCCAGCGCTTTCGCATCGACCGAACGCAGCGCCTTTTCGATGGCGACATCGGCCGCTTCGCGCGGATCGAAGCGCGCCAGGTCGCGCGCCGAGCGGCGCACCCAGCCCGAACCACGGCCGTCCGCGGTGCGAATCGTGCAGGTAAAGTCGAGCGAGGTGGCGGCCTGGTGGCCGAACACGCCGTTCGAGTTGGCGATGGTCTGGAACGAGGTCGAATCGCTCAGGAAGCCAGCGCTGACCAGGCCCTTCTTGCGGCAGGCCTCGATGGCGTAGGCGGCGGCCTGTGCGCGGATTTCCGGGTCGATGTCGGCGGTCTTCTGCACGAAGGTGTTCGAGGCCTTGTACGCCTGCTTCGAGACGGCCGGCATGAACTCCGGGTTTTCCGGTGCCAGGCGTGCCAGGTCCTCGGCGCGGCGCACGGCCTTTTCCAGCGACTTGTCGTCGAACTCGTTGATGCTGGCCGTTCCCTGGCGCTTGCCGAAGGCGACGCGCACGGTGAGTGTCGTGTCGTCGGTCAGGCCGGCGGTCGAGACGGCGTTGCGGGCGAAGCGGATGTTACCGGCGCGTTCGCCGCCGATGCCCACGATGCATTCGTCGGCTTTTGAGAGCGACAGCACGCGGTCGGTGATGCGCTTGGTTTGTTCCTGGGTCAAGATGCTCATGTGCGTTCCCTGCCTTAACCGATCTTGCGAGCGGTATTGATCACGTTGATGCCGTTGAAGCGCGAGGTCGAGGAGCCGTGCGAGACAATGCTGATCTGCGGCGGCTGGCCTTTGCCGTCGAAGAAGGAACCGCCCATGCGCCAGTCGCGCTCGTCGCAGATGGCGCTGCAGGCATTCCAGAATTCCTGGGTATTGGCCTGGTAGGCCACGTCTTCCAGCATGTCGCCGATCTTGCCGTCCTTGATCTCGTAGAACAGGGTGCCGCCGAACTGGAAATTGTAGCGCTGCTGGTCGATCGAGAACGAGCCTTCGCCGACGATGTAGATGCCCTTCTTGATGTCCTTGACCATCTCGTCCGGGGTGAGCTTCTTCTTGCCGGCGGCGAGCGAGACGTTCGGCATGCGCTGGAACTGCACGTTGCTCCACGAGTCCGCATACGAACAGCCGTGCGACTCCTTCTCGCCGATGATGTGGGCCTGGTCGCGCGTCGCCTGGTAGTTCACCAGGATGCCGTCCTTGATGATGTTCCACTCTTTGGTCTTGACGCCTTCGTCGTCGTAGCCGACCGCGCCCAGGGAACCCGGCGTGGTCTTGTCGGCGACGATGTTCACGATCGGCGAGCCGTACTTGAATTTCTTCGACTGCCATTTGTCCAGCGTGGCGAAGCTGGTGCCGGCGTAGTTGGCCTCAAAGCCCAGCACGCGGTCCAGTTCCGTCGGGTGGCCGACCGATTCGTGGATCGTCAGGTACAGGTGCTCCGGCGAGAGCATCAGGTCGTACTTGCCCGGGGTGACCGATTTCGCGGTCAGCTTGCGCTTGGCGTCGCGGCCGGCCGCGCGCGCATCCTCGACGATGTCGTAGGACTTGGTGTAGAGCGTGGCGACGCCGCCGGCAGCCTTGATCTTGTGCTCCGGGCGGGCGTCGAGGTATTCGTAGCCCATGCCGACCGGTGCGGCCAGGCCGCTGCGCGAGCGGAATTTGCCGCTGGTCTTGTCGACCGCGGTGGCGGTGATCGGCGCCCACAGGCGGTGCAGGTCCTGGTCGATGTAGGAACCGTCGGTGGAAGCGAAGTACTTCTGCTGGTTCACCTGGAACAGCATCGACTGCATGAAGTTGGCGCCGCCGTCCATGCCGGCCTTGTTGGCGGCGATCAGGAGTTCGGCCTTTTCCTTGATCGGCACGCTGCGCCAGTCCTTCTTGATCGGCGTCGCCCAGCTCACCTCGCCCACGCCCTTCACCGGCGCCAGCTGGATCGGTTCGCTCTGCAGCCTGGCGTTGGCCTTCGCGATCGCGACTGCCTGGCGCGCCGCGTTGGCGATGCCGTCCGGCGTCATGTCGGAAGTGGCGGCAAAGCCATAGGCGCCGTTGCAGATCACGCGCACGCCGACGCCGGCCGATTCGGTATTGACGACGTTTTCGACGTTCAGGTCGCGCGTGGTGACGAACTGGTTCAGGTAGCGGCCGATGCGCACGTCGCAGTAGGAAGCGCCGGCCTTGGTGGCGGCGTTGAGCGCGGTGTCGGCCAGCGCCTTCTTGGCGGCGACGGCCATCGGGCTCAGCAGTTCTTCGGCCGCGATCGCACGTCCGGCCACCGGGATGAGCATCGACCCGAACGCCACGGTGCCGATGTTGAGAAAGGTACGACGTTCCATGTTGTCTCCTGAATTCAAGCTGCTGATTCGACCTGCCTTGGGGCGGCGCGCACACCGGCAGTGCCGCATATGTATATGTAGGACGCGTGGTCGCCGCCAGACCCATGCGCGCGGCAAACCGCTCAACATTAGCAGCAACTCAAGTATTTGAATAGGCAATCTTTGTACCAGCGCAATGTGTACATACGCCCCTTGTGGCATGGCAGTGACAGCGCTGGAGGACGTGCGGGAGGCGGTATGCACAAGGGTGTCCGCGGGGTGTCCGCCTGTCCGCGCGGACAAGGGACGGACAGGCCATGCACTTCTTCGCTTGACGTGCAAAGTTGCTTGTTCGATCATCAGGCGCAACGGCGGCGGCCATCCGGGTCGGCGCCAGACAACCAACGGAGACCCCATGAAACGACTGATCCTGGCCACGCTGCTGGCCGTGAGCGCCGCCGGTGCCACCGGCGTCGCCCACGCCGACGACGCCCTGAAAGCCGTCATCGCCGGCGAGCACCGCGCCGACAACGCCAAGCGCGACGGATACCGCCACCCCTACGAGACCCTCACCTTCTTCGGCATCAAGCCGAACATGACGGTGGTCGAGCTGGTGCCGTCTGGCGGCTGGTACACCGAGATCCTGGCGCCCTACCTGCGCGAGAAGGGCAAGTACATCGGCGCGGGCGAGGCGATCGAACCGGGCAAGCGCTATGGCGCGGCGTTCAGGAAGAAGCTCGACTCCAACCCGGCGCTGTTCGACAAGGCCGTCCCTGCCGTGTTCGAGCCGCCGACCCGTTACGAGATCGCCCCGGCCAATAGCGCCGACATGGTCCTCACCTTCCGCAACCTGCACAACTGGGTGGGAAACGGCGACGAGGCGGTTGCCAAAACCTTCAAGGAAATCTACAAGGTGCTCAAACCAGGCGGCGTGCTGGGCGTGGTCGACCACCGCCTGCCAGCTTCGATGAAGCAGGACGACAAGGCCTCGAGCGGCTACGTGCATGAGGCCTATGTGATCAAGATGGCGGAAAGCGCGGGCTTCAAGCTGGCGGCCAAGTCGGAAGTCAACGCCAATCCGAAGGACAAGGCGGATCACGAAAAAGGCGTGTGGACGCTGCCGCCGGTGCTGGCGAACAAGGACAAGGATCGCGAGAAGTACGTTGCCATTGGCGAGAGCGACCGCATGACTTTGAAGTTCGTGAAACGATAATCGCCGGTCCGCGTGGGCACGGGGCGCCCACCCTACGGCCTCCGGTCACCGCCAACGTTGGAATCGTAGGGTGGGCGCCCTGTGCCCACGCGGTACATCGTCACCTTGTACCGGCGCCGTGGCAATATCGATCGCTTTGCGTACCCTACAGCGTGGGCACGGGGCGCCCACCCTACATCAAGGGCGTTCGCAATAATCGGGGCCAGCGGCCCCGTTTTCGTTATTGCTTCTCTTTCGCCTTCACCGGCGTGAACAGCAGATCATGGAAGTCGTAGCTGAAGTCGGTCTCGGTCGACACCGCCTTCATCTTCATGCTCGCGATACTGCCGTCGTGGTCGAGCGAGAAGGTGGCATACGAGTCGGCGTTGAAGTTACGCTCCTTCCAGCGCACGATGAAGGTGTCGTGCTGGTAGTGCTCCATCTCGCCGGTCAGGTCCGGCGTGCGCGAGAACGACATCGTCAGCTTGCTGCCATTGCGCTTGACGGTGGCGGTGCCGTACCACGGATCCTGGTACTGGCCTTCGTAGGACGCCAGCGGAAGCGACGGTTTCGATGCCGCCGCACGGGTCTTCGACTCTCCCTTCAGGCGTGCCAGCTCCTTGGCATGCATCTCGTCTTCGATATCCGCGACCAGCTTGATCCAGTCGGTCGGCGTCGATCCGCTCATGTACTGGTCGAGCAGGCGATACTGCAGCGCGCTCAGCGAACCGCCGCTCTCCGCATTGGTGAGGATCGCGATGCCCAGCTTCGATTCCGGCACCAGCAGCACGCGCGAATAGAAGCCCTGCAGCGCGCCGCCGTGCATGGCCACCAGCTGGCCACGGTAGTCGCGCAGCTGGAAGCCCAGGCCGTAGGCATAGAAATTCGGCTTGGTCGCAGCCAGCGGCGGCTTCGGCGTGTTGATCTTCATCGGCGTCTGCGCCGTCCACATCTCGCGCGACTGCGCTTCGCTCCACAAGCGGAGCGGTTTGCCGTCCGCGCCCTGCTTGCCTTCCACCACGCCGCCATCGAGCAACACCTTCATCCAGCGCGCGATGTCCTCGGCATTCGTGTTGATGCCCACCGCGCCGACCGCATTCGCCACCGGCATCGATTTGACGGCGGCGATTTTGTCGTTGATCTTGCTGTGCGCGTTCGACGCATTTGGCTTGCCAGCGTTTTCCGCCAGGCTGGTAGTGGTACCGGTCATGCCGATGGGGTTGAGGATGCGCTCGCGCACGGTATCGCCCCAGGATTGTCCCGACTTCTGGGCGATGATCTTGCCCGCCACGATGTACAGCAGATTGTCGTAGGCATAGCTGCTGCGGAAACTCGTGGCCGGCTTGATGTAGCGGAGGCGCTCGATGATCTCGTCGGTGGTGAAGGTCGTGGTCGGCCACCACAGCAGGTCGCCGGCACCGAGTCCGAGGCCACTGCGGTGGGTCAGCAGGTCGCGCACCGTCATCTCGCGCGTCACGTAGGCGTCGTACATCTGGAAGTCCGGCAGGTGTTTCACGACCGGGTCGTCCCACTTCAGCTTGCCTTCGTCGACCAGCATCGCCAGGGCCGCTGCCGTGAAGGCCTTCGAGTTCGAGGCGATCTCGAACAGGGTCTGGCCGTCGACCCTGGCCGGCTCGCCGAGCTTGCGCACGCCGAAGCCCTGCGCGGCCACGACCTGCCCGTCCTTGACGATGGCGATCGCGATGCCCGGCACGTCGAAGGCTTTCATCACGCGGGTGACGTCCTGCTCGAGGTCGAAGCTCGATGCGACGGCCGGTTCGGCCGCGGGGGCCGCCGGTGTCTCGGCCCAAGCGTTGGCGCCGGCGCTGGAAAACGCGATCAGGATCGCGGCTGCAATGCGTTTCATGTGTTGCACTCTTGATTTCCTTTGCTTTCGGTCGGTTCGACCTTCGTTTGAATCTTGTTAGCGCATCGCAGCGTTGAGAAACCGTAGCGAGCGGAAGGAGGTTTGGCCGAGAAGCGCAGCTGTACAAGCGTACAGCGAGCATCGCAGGCCAAAGATCCGACGCGCAGTAGGTTTGTCAACGCTGCCTTATGAGCTTGTCGACGCTGGTTTGCGTTTCGGGGTGATAGCGCTCGCGCGCAGATTTGTAGAGGTTCTCGGCCCAGGCGCGGTCGTCAAGGTTCGCGCGCAGCGCCGTGTACAGCGGCACCACGAACTTCTGGCGGCCGACGCGCATCAGGAAGGCTTGCAGCTGCGGACGCACTTCGCGGTAGCCGGCGTGGATGGCGGCGCGGTGGAAGCGGAAGGCCACTTCGTCGTTGCTGCTTTTCGCCAGGCCGAAAGCCGCGTCGAGCTGCTGCAGGCGCGCCTTGTCCGCCTCCTTGTCGATATCGTTCAGGAACTTCATCCACTCCAGCGCCGTCCAGGCTTTCGTGTCGAGCTGCGCGGTCGTCAGCTCGCCCTTCAGCCAGGCGGTGGTGGTCGCATCCAGCGCCACCAGGCGCTGCGACTTCGCGTGCTGCGCGCCCGCCGGAATGCCGGCGCCGTGCAGCCACTCGCCCAGTTCCGCTTCGCTCATCACCTCGGGGTGCTGCGCCAGCAGATTGCTGCGCAGGTAGGCCACGAACTGCTCGGTCGTCACGCTCTGGAAGGCATGCCTGTCGAACCAGCCACGCAGGAAAGGGTCGAACACGGCGCGGCCGGCGCGCCCCTCGAGGGTGCGCAGCAGCCAGGCGCCTTTCGGGTAAGCCAGGCCTTCATCGGTGTAGGTGCTTGACCCCGTATCGGGGTCGCGCGTGAGCAGCGCCTGCTTCGCTTGCGGGATGTCCTTCAGCGATTCGATCGCCTCTTCCTGCTCGAGCTGCAGGTTCATGGTCGCCACTTCCTCGCCGTACAGCACTTCCAGGATGCGCGTCGTCACATAGGTGGTAAATCCTTCGTTGAGCCACCAGTGCTTCCACGAAGCGTTGGTCACCAGGTTGCCCGACCAGCTGTGCGCCAGTTCATGGGCAATCAGGTCGACCAGGCTGCGGTCGCCCGCGATCATGGTCGGGGTGAGGAAGGTCAGGCGCGGGTTTTCCATGCCGCCGATCGGGAACGAAGGCGGCAACACCAGCATGTCGTAGCGCCCCCAGCGATACGGACCGTACAGCGATTCGGCGGCGGCGACCATCTTCTCGGTGTCGGCGAATTCGTAGGCTGCGGCGCCGATGCGGCCCGGCTCGGCGTAGACGCCGGTGCGCCCGCCCAGGGTGCGCGCCTCCAGCTCGCCGATGCCGATCCAGGTAGGAGGGAATCGGCTGCGGCATGTTGAACTTCCAGCCGCCTTTGCCGGTAGCCTTCGGGTCGTTATCGGCGCTCATCACGACGCGCAGGCCGGTCGGGGCCTGGATGCGCGCCGTGTAGGTGAAGCGCATCGAGGGCGTGTCCTGCACCGGCACCCAGGAGCGCGCGTTGATCGTTTCCGACTGGCTGAACATGAAGGGGCGCTTGCCCGACAGGGTTTGCGCCGGGGTCAGCCACTGCAGGGCGCTGGCGGTGGGCGCGGTGCGGTAGTAAATACGCACCTTCGGCGCCTGGGTGGCGAGGTCGATGTGCAGGGCCTGGCCTTTTTCGGAGTCGAAGGCGTCGAGCGCATACTTCACCGGCGCCCAGCGCCCGCGCGCGTCCTGGGCTTCGATCTTCGCGATCGTCAGTTCGCGCGTGTCGAGGTCGAGCCGGCGCGCGGTCTTGTCGAGCCAGTCGAGCGTCAGCTCGGCGTGTCCGGACAGGGTCTTCTTCGTGAAGTCGGCTTTCAGGTCGAGGTGGAGGGCGCGCGTGCGCACCTGGTCGATATTGGCATAGCTCAGGGGGTCGCCGGCGAAGGCGCTGCCGCCGGCTGCGCCGAGGATGGCGCACAGGCTGGGCGCAGGAGGGGTCGGGTGTGCATTGGATCGTCGCTGTGAATGGCTGGGCCGGAAGGGCGCGAGCAGAATAGCACTTCCCGCGGCCGGGCGAAAGCGAGTCCCGGCCGCGTGCCTGGGCGGTTCGCGTAGGCGAGTCTGTTATGATCCGCCCTTTGCCAGCAGTACTATGGATGCCTTTCTGGTCGCAACCGGCATCGTCGCCCTCGCCGAAATCGGCGACAAGACGCAGCTCCTCGCCTTTTTGCTCGCCGCCCGCTTTCGCCGGCCGCTGCCCATCGTCTGCGGCATCTTTGTCGCGACGCTCCTGAACCACGCCTTTGCCGCCGCCGTCGGCGCCCTCGTCAGCGAGCTGCTCGGGCCCCAGGTGATGCGCTGGGTGCTGGGCCTGTCCTTCCTCGGCATGGCGGTGTGGACCATGATTCCCGACGAAATCGACGAGACCGAAGCTTCGCTGGCGAAATTCGGCGTGTTCACCACGACCGTGCTCGCGTTCTTCATCGCCGAGATGGGAGACAAGACGCAGGTGGCCACCGTGGCCCTGGCGGCGCGCTACACCGAGATGGCCTGGGTCGTCGCCGGCACCACCTTCGGCATGATGCTGGCGAACGTGCCGGCCGTGTATTTCGGCGAGCGCATCGCCAACCGGATTCCGCTGACGCTGGTGCACGGGATCGCGGCGCTGATTTTCGCGGGGCTGGGAATTGCGACGCTGCTGGGGATGGGCGAGAGCTTCGGGTTCTGAACGTAGGGTGGGCGCCCCGGGCCCACGCCGTGAAAGCACAAAATGCCGTACAGACGACATGGATCGCTGACCTGTCATCGAAGAAAAGCGTCCATGCCATTGGAGTCCCGACGTCCGCACTGCGTGGGCACGGGGCGCCCACCCTACAACGCCGAACGACGCGCGCCCTTCACGCCTTCAGATGCTCAACCGGCCCGCGAAACCTCGCATTGATGCATACGGGGATTGAACGCGTGGACGGGAAACCCGTCCACGCTACGTTACTCCGATCACCGTTTTACCGCCAGCGCGCTACCCAGCCGTCGTAGAAGCCCAGGTCGCGCGGGACGGCGCCGGGGATGGCGCAGATGGCGCCGGCAAAGGCGTTGGCGCGTGCCAGCGTGCGTTCGAGCGGCCAGCCGCGCAGGCGGCCCAGCAGGAAAATGGCGGAAAAGGCGTCGCCTGCGCCCACCGTGTCGATGACATAGGGCGGCGCCGGGGTGTCGCGGGTGTCGACCGTGCTGCCGTCGGCGCCGAAATAGACCGAGCCGCGGTGGCCGAGCGTGACGACCATCGCCTGCAGGCCGAACATTTTTACCAGTGCGGCGCAGGCCGAGCGCGTGTCGCCCGGTGCCAGCGGAGGGTCGCCTGGCCCGTACTGGAAAGTCCACTCGAGCAGCGTCTGCAATTCTTCCTCGTTGAGCTTGGCGATGTCGGCCGCATGCAGCGAATCGAGCACGACGCGGCGCTCGACCTGGCCGTCGCGCAGGTTCAGGTCAAGGAAGCGGGTGGCAGCGCTGGCCGCCAGCACCGTCCTGAGCGCGCTGCGCGAGCGCTCGCCGCGCTGGGCGAGCGTGCCGAAATAGATCGTGTCCGGGCTGAGGCCCGCCATGGCCGCCAGCGCCGCCTCGGGTTCGATGACATCGTAGGCCTGGTGCGGCACGATGACGAAGCGGTGGCCTTTCGGGGTGCGCTCGACCAGCACGCGGCCGGTTTCTTCGATCGCATCCACCTGAAGGCCGGCCTGCGACATGGCAAAGCGCTCGAATTCGGCGCGGATGATGTCGCCGTTGCGGTCGTTGCCGACGCGCGTGATCATCAGGCTGGGCGCCATGAAGGCGGCCAGGTGGCGCGCCACATTGAAAGGCGCGCCGCCGACGACCTGCTCGGTGGCGAAGTCGTCGACCAGGGCTTCGCCATAGACGACCGTTGCGACCGCGCCTACCGCATTGCCGGCAGGGTTCATGCCTCGAAGGGCACGGTGTCCTTGAAGGAGGCGCGTTCGTTCAGCTTGTCAGCCAGGCGGGCCAGGTTGGGATAGTCGGCGCGCCAGCCGATTTCCGGGAAGCGGAAGCTCAGCCAGCCGAGTGCGCAGCCGACCGCGACGTCGGCCAGCGTGTAGGCCTTGCCCATGCAGAAAGGCTGCTCGCCGAGCTTGTCGGACATGACTTGCAGGCCGGCGTGCACCTTGCCCAGCTGGCGGGCGATCCATTGCGAGCTTTGCTGCTCTTGCGGGCGCAGCGTTTTTTCCAGGCGCACCAGCACGGCGGCATCGAGGACGCCGTCGGCCAGCGCTTCCCACACCTTCACGTCGGCGCGGTCGCGCCCGTTCGTGGCGGGCAGCAGCTTGCACACAGGCGTGAGGGTATCGAGGTATTCGGCGATGACGCGCGAGTCGTAGATGGTGCTGCCGTCTTCCATCACCAGGCAAGGCACCTTGCCCAGCGGGTTCGACAGGTGCACCTGGGTTTCGGCGCTCCACACGTTGTCGAGCTCGAACGAGTAGTCGAGCTTCTTTTCCGCCATGACGACGCGGACCTTGCGCACATAGGGACTGGTGTTCGAACCGATGAGTTTCATAGATGCTCGGAAAGAGGAATTCAATAAGAGTATAACATCGGCCGAGTGCCCGAATCCGGCCATGCGAGCCGGTTTTGCTGTGTCCACAACAAGGCTTGACAAGCCCGCAAGTGGTAAAATCCGCGTTTTTGCACGGACCGCCCGCCATGACCGCTACCGCCCCACTTTCTTCCCTGTCGGCCCTGTCGCCGCTCGACGGCCGCTATGCCGCCAAGACCGACAAGCTGCGCCCGATCCTGTCCGAAGCCGGCTTCATGCACCACCGCGTGAAGGTCGAAATCGCGTGGCTGCAGGCGCTGGCGCTGGCGGGCTTTGCCGAGATCAAGCCCTTTTCCAGCGAAGCGAGTGCTTACCTCGACAAACTGGCGGCCGATTTCAGCGAAAGCGACGCCGCCCGCATCAAGGAAATCGAGGCCGTCACCAACCACGACGTCAAGGCGGTCGAGTACTGGCTGAAGGAACAGGTGAAGGACGTGCCGGAGCTGGTGGCGGCATCGGAATTCATCCACTTCGGCTGCACCTCGGAAGACATCAACAATACCAGCCACGGCATGATGCTGAAGGCGGCGCGCGACGGCGTAATGCTGCCGGCCCTGCAGAACATCATCGCCAGGCTGACCGAGATCGCGCACACGAATGCGGCGCTGCCAATGCTCTCGCGCACCCACGGCCAGACCGCCAGCCCGACCACGCTGGGCAAGGAATTCGCCAACGTCGTCGCGCGCCTGCAACGCGCCGTCAAACGCATCGCCGACGTCGAGATCCTGGGCAAGATGAATGGCGCGGTCGGCAACTACAACGCCCACCTGTCGGCCTACCCGGGCTTCGACTGGCCGGCGTTCTCGAAAGACGTGATCGAATCGCGCCTGGGCTTGACCTTCAATCCGTACACCATCCAGATCGAGCCGCACGACTACATGGCCGAGATGTTCGACGCCATCGCGCGCGCCAACACCATCCTGCTCGACCTGAACCGCGACATCTGGACCTATGTCTCGCTGGGCTACTTCAAGCAGAAACTGCGCGCCGGCGAAATCGGCTCGTCGACCATGCCGCATAAAGTCAACCCGATCGACTTCGAGAATTCCGAAGGCAACCTGGGCCTGGCCAATGCCGTGCTGCGCCACATGGCCGACAAGCTGCCGGTCTCGCGCATGCAGCGCGACCTGACCGATTCGACCGTATTGCGCAACATTGGCGTCGGCTTCGGCTACGCCCTGCTGGCCTACGACAGCTGCCTGCGCGGCCTGAACAAGCTGGAAGTGAACGCCGCCCGCCTCGAAGCGGACCTGGACGCGAACTGGGAAGTGCTGGCCGAGCCGGTGCAGACCGTGATGCGTCGCTACGGCATCGAAAACCCGTACGAGCAGCTGAAAGAACTGACCCGCGGCAAGGGCATTACCCGCGACGCCCTGCAGGAATTCGTCAGGACGCTGGCCATTCCCCAGGACGCCAAGGACCTGCTGCTGCAGATGACGCCGGCGAACTACATCGGCCTGGCGGCGGAGCTGGCCAAAGCGATTTGATGTCGCGTTTCGCTGGCTGACAGCCCACGCCGCAATGGCGTGGGCTTTTTTTACCCGTCACCGCTGCCACACCAGCTTGACCGCCACCGTGCGCGGCGCTTCCGAGCGCGTGGTGACGCCGCCGTATTCGGCGTGGGTGCCATTCAGGTTCCTTCCGGCGATCGAGAGCTCGAGATCGGGCCGCAGGCGCCAGCCGAAACGCGCGTCCAGTGCGGTATAGGACGGCACCGGTCCGATATCGAGTGCGCCTACCCTGCGCAGGCCGAGCTCGACTTCACGCGTTGCGTCGATGCTGTAGGTGGAACGCAACTGCAGGCTGTGCGACGGGTCGAAACCGGTACGGAGCAGGCCGGCGGCATCGTTGCTGCCGGGCTTGAGCTGCATGCGTTCGCGCATGGCCATCCAGCCGCCCGTGAGGCGCCAGGACGAGCTTGCCTGGAAGTTGCCCCACATTTCGATACCGAGCGCATGCCCCTTCATCAGGTTGGCGAAATCGACCATGGTTCGGCTCGGCGCCAGCTCCTGGGTGCGCAAGTGATCGTAATCGTTATAGAACACGGTTGCCGAGTACGACAGGCGCGGCAAGGGCTGGCCGCGATAGCCCAGCTCGAACACCTTCGCCACCTCGGAGCGCACGCGCGTGCCGCCTTCCAGGATATAGGGCGGGCGGCCGGGGATGTAGGCATCGGCGTCGAGACGCGAGGGCGCGCGCACGGCACGCGAGGCCGCCGCCCAGAATGCATGGCCAGGTGCCGCGCTCCATGACAGGCGCGCGCTTGGCAGGAATTCGGTCCCCGTGTAGTCGTTGCGTTCGACGCGCGCCCCTAGCGTCGCGCGCAGTGTCGGCGTGAGCGTGATCTCGTCCTGTGCGAACAGGCTCAGCCAGGTCTGGTTCAGCCGTTCGGGCAGGAAGGCGATATAGTCGCTGCCCTGCACGCGATCCCAGCTGTAGCGATAATTCGCACCCCAGGCAATGCTGTGGGCGCCAACAGGCGCCAGCGTGTGCTGGAACTGCAGATCGACAATGTCGAGCGATTCGGTAAAGGTCGGCGGCACTTCGCGCCGGGTATAGTCGTAATACAGCTGCAGGTTGAGACCGCCACCGCCTTGCAGCGCATGCTCCCAGCGGCCCGTCAGGTTCAGGCCGCGCGTGTCCACCGTGCCGAGCACGGGATTGGTGCCGCCAACGGCGATGGTACCCGGCGCCGGCTGGTCAAAGGCACCGCGGTTGGCGTTGCCGTTCAGGCTGAACCGGTCGGCACCGCGCTCCCAGTCGGCACGAAAGCCCAGCTGCCCCGACTGCCAGGCGTCGTCGACGGCTGCACCGCTCGCCAGTTCCGTATGCGCGCGCCCCTGCACCTTGCCGTACACACGCCAGCTATCCTCGCCACGGCGTCCGCCCTGGCGGAACGCGATGTCCGCGCCGTCGCTGGCACCGCGCAGCACCGCCAGGCTGCCCTGCGTGTCGCGCGCCGCGCGGGTCGTGATGTTGATGACGCCGTTGACCGCATTCACACCCCACAGCGTACCGCCGGGGCCGCTGATCACCTCGATGCGTTCGACGTCTTCCAGCATCAGATCCTGCACGTCCCAGAACACGCCGGAAAACAGCGGGGTATAGATCGAACGCCCGTCGATCAGCACCAGCAGCTTGTTCGGAGCGCTATTGCCGCCGCCATTCAGGCCGCGTGCCGTGATCGCATAGCCCGCGCCATTGACCTGCGCTACCTGCAAATTGGGAGCCAGGCGTAACACCTCCGGCAAGGTGGCGGCGCCGGAACGGCGGATGTCGTCGGCGGTGATGACGAACACCGAGGCAGGCGCATCGAGCAGGCGCTCCGGCTTCTTCGACACCGAGGTCACCTGGATGTTGGCGAGTTCCTCGATCGACAGGTCCGCAAAGTCAGCGCCCTGCGGCGCGGCGGGCTGCGGCTCCTCGGCCTGGGCGGCGCCGGCAAAGACGCAGGCAAGCAGCAAGGCCAGCATGCGTGGCCGCGGCAGACTCGGGTAACAATTGTGCATACAGTTCCTCAACACTGTGCGGGCAGCCCCTGCGTTCGATGGACGCGCTATATCGCGATTTTACCTGCGCGGCCCAGGCGGCTGTGCACGTTTAACAACCGGTGCTGCTGTAGAAAAAGAAATAACCGGCAGGTGAACATCGGCTGGTGCTTTTTGCTATAGTTTGGTTCTAACCAGAACCAAACCCCACCTGATCAAGCATGCAGCGCTACTCTCCCATTGCCATTGCCCTGCACTGGCTGATTGCCGTCCTGATCGTCGCCACCTTCACGCTCGGCCTGGTGATGACGGACATTCCGGGGCTGACGCCCACCAAGCTGCGCTATTTTTCCTGGCACAAGTGGGCCGGGGTGACGGTACTGGCGCTGGCCGCGCTGCGCCTGTTGTGGCGCCTGCGCAGGACGCCGCCGGCCTATCCCGACCCGATGATTGCCTGGCAGCGCAAGGCGGCCGGCGCGCTGCACGGCCTGCTATACCTGTTGATGTTCGCGGTGCCGCTGTCGGGTTATTTCTACAGCTTGTCTGCCGGCGTGCCGGTGGTATATTTCGGCCTGTTTCCGCTGCCGGCCCTGATCGATGCCGATCCGGCCCTGAAACCGGTGCTCGGCGCCCTGCACTACTGGCTCAACATGCTGCTCGCCGGCCTGGTCGTCCTGCACGTGCTGGCCGCGTTCAAGCACCTGCTGGTGGACCGCGACGGGGTCATGCAGCGCATGCTGCCCGGCCGTGCCCACTAATATCCAGTCGTTCCACATCAAGGAGTTGCGATGAAACCCCTGCGTGCCCTCGTAGCCGCTTCGCTGTTCGCCAGCGCCCTCGCCGGCGCATTCGCCACCGCCGCCGCACTCAAGACCGACCCGGCCAGGAGCAGCGTCGCCGCCGTATTCAAGCAGATGAACGTGCCGGTCGAAGCGAAATTCAAGTCCTTCACCGCCAACATCGACTACGATGCGGCGCGCCCGGAAGCATCGAAAGCGGTCGTCGAGATCCTGACGGCCAGCATGGACCTGGGCGACGCCGAATACAATCGCGAGGTTGCCAAGAAAGAGTGGTTCAATACGGCGCAGTTCCCGAAAGCGAGCTTTGTCTCGACCGCGATCAAGTCAGCCGGTCCGGGCAAGCTGAACGTGGCCGGCAAGCTGACGCTCAAGGGGAAAACTTCCGACGTGAATTTTCCGCTGACGGTGAAGACCGAAGCAGGCAAACAAGTGTTCGAGGGACAGTTACCGATCCGTCGGCTGGCTTTCAACATCGGTGAGGGCGAGTGGAAAGACACGAGCATGGTCGCCGACGAAGTTGTCATCAAGTTCCGCATCGCTGCGGGCCAATAATCACACCAACAAGGGATACCACCACGATGAAATTCAAGCTCCTGATCGCCGCCACCCTCGCCACCAGCGCCGGCATGGCCTGCGCCGCGGCCGATACCTACAAGATCGAGCCGGGCCACACCTACCCGAGCTTCGAAGCCGACCACATGGGCATTTCGGTCTGGCGTGGCAAGTTCACCAAGACCGACGGCAGCATCGTGATCGACCGTGCCGCGAAAACGGGCAGCGTCGACATCACGGTCGACATGAACAGCGTCGATTTCGGCCACGAAAAAATGAACGAACATGCCCGCAAGCCGGACATCTTCGACGTCGCCAAGTACCCGACCGCCACCTTCAAGGGCAACAAGATCCGCTTCAACGGCGACACGCCGGTGGCCGTCGACGGCGACTTCACCCTGCACGGCGTGACCAAGCCGCTGACCCTCACCATCAACAAGTTCAAGTGCATCGACCACCCGATGCTCAAGCGCGAAGTCTGCGGCGCCGACGCTTCGGCCACCTTCCAGCGCAGCGACTACGGTGTCAACGTCGGCCTGCCGCGCTTCTCGCCGGAAGTCAAACTGGCGATCCAGGTCGAGGCCATCAAGCAATAAGGTTTTTGTGGCCGTAGTCAGCGGCGGACACGGTAGGGTGGGCATTCATGCCCACGCGGATCCTGCGTGCTGCTAGCGGTACAGGCAACACCCCCACAAGCGTTTGCATGCCTTGCTGGGACTGTTACCTGCGCTGTCAGCGACATGCATCGTCCGCGTGGGCTCAAGAGCCCACCCTACGGTCGAGGCCGCGGACTGGCGGTAGGAAACCCAACTGCGGTTCCAGCACCAGTCCGTAGGGTGGGCATTCATGCCCACGCGGATGTTGCGTGCTGCTAGCGGTACAGGCAACAGCCCCACAAGCGTTTGCATGCCTTACTGGGGCTGTTGCCTGCGCTGTCAGCGACATGCATCGTCCGCGTGGGCTCAAGAGCCCACCCTACAGTATCTGCCGCGGACTGGCGATTGCGAACCCCAAACAAAAAGCCCCGCTACCTTCCGGCAGCGGGGCTTTTTACATCGAGAAACTCAATCGGTCGAATTAACGGCCGTCACGGTCCGAGTCGCCTGGAATGGCGCGCTCGACCTTGTCCCAGGCAGCGCGGCTGGCCACCTTGGCCTGGTCCCACGACAGGCGCGATTTGCCTTTCGTGGTGTTCCACTCGTCGGCCAGGTGCATCTCGTTCTGGTCGTAGCTGCCTGGATAGCGGCTCTTGCCGTTGTAGCCCAGCGCATAGGCCGGCTGGTAGTCGTCGTAGGTGTAGCCCGGGGTGTAGTGCGACTGGGTCTGGTAGTTGTCGCGCCAGTGTGCGTCTTCCTGGGCAGGGTTGACCATGCCGCCCACGCCCCTGCCGGCCATGCCGCCGACCGCGGCACCGATGCCCGCGCCAACGACCGCGCCGATCGGACCGCCAACGGCGCCGATCGAGGCACCAGCGGCAGCACCGCCACCGGCACCGACGCCCTTGGCCAGGTTATGGTCGTGCAGTTCGTCGCCCGGCTTCGAGTTGACGACTTCGCCCGTGCCCTTGCCGGCTGCACCGCCAGCCAGGCCGCCGATGACGGCACCAGCGGCCATGCCCACCGGGCCGCCGACTGCGCCGACCGAGGCACCGGCCATTGCGCCACCGGCGCCGCCGACGCCTTGCGCCAGGTTGTGTTCGTCCAGGCGGTCATCGCCTTTCGGATTGACGACTTCGCCCGCGCCGCGGCCGGCAGCACCGCCCGCCAGGCCACCGACAATCGCGCCGGCTGCCATGCCGATCGGACCGGCAACGGTACCGGCAGCCGCACCGGCGGCGGCACCGGCACCGGCGCCAACGCCCTTGGCCAGGTGATGCTGCGAGAGGTCGTCACCGCCTTTTTGATTGATGACTTCGCCGGCGCCCTTGCCAGCCATGCCGCCGGTGATACCACCGATGGCGGCACCGGCAACGGTACCGACCGGACCGGCTGCCGAGCCGATCGCGGCACCAGCGAGCGCACCGCCGACGGCGCCGACACCGGTACCGATCACGTGCGAAGCGCCGTGTTCGTTGAACGAACGCTCGAAGTGGGCAGCGTCTTCGTCCGAACGGGCATGCACGCCCATCACGATGCCGCCGCTCTTGATGCCTTCTTCATAGTGCGCAGCGCGCTCTTCAGGGATGCCGGCACCGATCAGTGCGCCGATCAGGTCACCGGTGATGCCGCCTGCGCCGGCACCGGCCAGCGCCGCTGCCAGAGGACCTGCCACGACCAGGCCGAATCCAGGCAGCACCAGGGTGGTGCCGACGGCGGCGATACCGGCCAGGACGGCGCCGATGGTGCCGCCGATGCCGGCGCCGATGCCCGCGCCTTCGGCAGCCTTGCTGCCCAGTTCAGTATCGGTATCGCCAAAATGGGTCTTGCGGGTCGAGTCCGACATCATCAGGTTGACGTCGTCCTTGGAGTATCCACGGTCCGACACGGTGCCGTATGCACGTTCGGCGCTGGCGCGGTCCGGGAACAGACCGGTAACCATGCGCGAATTCTGGTTGTTCGAGTTGTAGCTCATGACGTATCCCTTTCAAAGGTTCGTGGTGCGATCAGGTCCTGCAACATAGGGCGCCTAACAAAATCCTCGACAAGGCGCATCGGCAACGACGGTGCGCCATACGGCGCGACCCTGCAACGCGCCGCCGAGGGCTTGGCTAGGCGTCCTTGGGGTTGCCAGTGGTCGAACAATATGCCCCTCATCCATGCTCTTCTGTACGCTGACGCACCCACTCCAGGACATTCCAAATGGCAATCAAATGCATGCAATGTGCGCTAAAAAACACGCATTGAACGCGACATGCAGATTCGTCGTCTAACGTTCGTTGCCGCACCGACCCGCTGTGCTGTAGGTCCGTAGACTTTTTCACATGGCCAAGGCAATCAATTGGTCCCCGGTAGGTTTTTTTCACTAAAGGAGGAATCAAAATGCTCTTCATTATCTGGATCGTTGTGGGTGGTATCCTGGGCTGGCTCGCCAGCATGGTCATGAAAACCGACGCAGAACAAGGCATGATTCTGAACGTCGTCGTTGGTATCATCGGTGCATTCCTGGGCGGCTGGCTGCTGTCGCCACTGTTTGGTTCCGGTACCATCAATTCAGACGACTTCAGCGTTTCCTCGCTGCTGGTCTCGTTCCTGGGTGCTGTCATTCTGCTGGCTATCGTCAACCTGCTGCGTCGCGGCCGGGTGCGTTAATCAAAGCAATAAGTGGTAAGCCCTCATAACCAACGCTTCCACGCGTTGGTTTTTTTTTGCCTGGAAGTGTCATGCGCGCCAAGCCCGTCACCATCTCGATCGTCACCTGCCTGCTCACGCTCATCGCGGGTTTTCTCGCACTCAATTTCATGCCGAGCGAGAAGCAGATCGAGACCCAGCTGAAACACCAGTACGATGTCGCCGACCCGCAGTTCCGCCGCTCCATGGGCGTACTGCTGGGTCCGCCGATTATCGAAGGCAACCAGATCGACACCCTGCTCAACGGAGACCAGATCTTCCCGGCCATGCTGGAAGCAATCCGGGGGGCGAAACAGACGATCACGTTCGAGACCTATATCTACTGGTCCGAGTCGATCGGCCATGCATTTTCCGAAGCGCTTGCCGAACGCGCACGTGCCGGCGTCAAGGTTCATTTGATGCTGGATTTCGTCGGCAGCATGAAAATGGATGACGCGGCCATCCAGCGCATGCGCGATGCAGGGGTGCAAGTGCAGCGCTATCACAAGCCCGTCTGGTGGAAGCTGGCACGCCTGAATAACCGTACCCACCGAAAACTGCTGGTCATCGATGGCCGCATCGGCTTCACCGGCGGCGTCGGCATTGCCGACCAATGGCGCGGGAATGCGCAGGACGCCGACCACTGGCGCGACACCCATTTCCGCATCCAGGGGCCGGTAGTAGGCCAGATCCAGGCCGTGTTTACCGATAACTGGACCAAGGCCACCGGGGTCGTGCTCGACGGCCCCGCGTATTTTCCGCCACTGGAAGCGCATGGCTCCATGCCGGCGCAGATGTTTTCCAGCTCGCCCACCGGCGGTAGCGACAGCATGCACCTGATGTATTTATTGGCCATCACCGCTGCACGCAAGTCGATCGATTTGTCGGCCTCGTATTTCGTGCCGGACGACCTGGCCATCCGCGCCCTGACCGCGGCGGCCAAACGGGGCGTGCGCATCCGCATCATTACACCCGGTACCAAGATCGACGCCGAAGCGGTACGCCAGGCCTCACGCGAACGCTGGGGCCCGCTGCTCGAAGCAGGTATCCAGATCGCCGAATACCAGCCGACGATGTACCACGTGAAAAGCCTGGTCGTCGACTCGCTGATGGTCTCGGTCGGTTCCACCAATTTCGACAACCGCTCGTTCAGTATCAACGACGAAGCCAACCTGAACATCCTTGATCCCGATTTCGCACGAGCGCAAGTGGCAATTTTCGAGGAGGACTGGCGCCGGGCGCGCCCGATCACGCTGGAACAGTGGCGCGACCGGTCGTGGATCGAAAAACTGGGAAGCGAGATCTTCTCGCTGTTTGGCTCGCAGTTGTAAAGACAGCTTTATCCCCTGGCGCAGGCGGCGGGAAATAATAACGGTTGACGAGCCAACAGCGGATTACGGATACTCTCGGGTGCTTTTCCCGAACACTCCGATAATCTTCTGACCGAACGCGAATGAAAAAGACCCTCCTCTCGCTCGCCATCCTCACCAGCTTCGCCGCACAAGCGGACGAAGGCATGTGGATGCCGCAGCAGCTGCCACAAGTAGCCCAGCAACTGAAAGCCGCCGGCCTCGAACTCGACCCGGCCACGCTCACCAAACTGACCGAATTCCCGATGGGCGCCGTCGTCAGCCTGGGCGGTTGCTCGGCCTCGTTCGTCTCGCCGCAAGGCCTGGTCGTCACCAACCACCACTGCGTCTACAATAGCGTCGCCGTCAACTCGACGCCCGAGCGCGACCTGCTGGCGAATGGCTTCCTGGCCAAGACCCTGGGCGAGGAACTGCCGGCCGCCCCAGGCAGCCGCGTGTTCGTCACCGAGGAAGTGGCCAACGTCACCGACCAGATCATCGACAAGAAAGTCGCCAGGCTGACCGGCAAGGCCCGCATCGACGCCATCGAAAAGAATCAAAAGGAAATGGTCGCCGCCTGCGAGAAGGAAGCCGGCTACCGCTGCACCGTGGCCAGCTACTACGGCGGCCTCGAGTTCTATCGCCTGAAACAGCTGGAAATCCGCGACGTGCGCCTGGTGCACGCACCGCCGTCGGGCGTCGGCAAATTCGGCGGCGACACCGATAACTGGATGTGGCCGCGCCACACCGGCGACTACGGTTTCTACCGCGCCTACGTGAGCCGCGACGGCAAGGCCGCCGACTACGCGCTTGATAACGTCCCCTACGTGCCGAAGCACCACCTGAAAATCGCCAGCGAAGGCTCGAAAGAAGGCGATTTCATCATGGTCGTCGGCTATCCAGGCCGCACCAACCGCCACCGCCTGCCGTCGGAAGTCGCGTCCACCTTCGAGTGGAACTACCCGGCCTTCGTGCAAGCGTCGGGCGACGTGCTTGCCATCATCGAGCGCGAGACGAAGAACGATCCTGCCGCCAAGCTGAAGTACGCCGGCCAGATCGCCAACGTCAACAACTACTACAAGAACCGCAAGGGCATGCTGACCTCCTACGGAGACAGCGACTTCCTGGCACGCAAGAGCGCCGAACACAATGCGCTCAAGACCTGGGTGAACGGCGACGCCGCCCGCAAGAAGCAGTTCGCCGGCGACATCGACGCCGTCGAAAAACTGATCGCCGAGCGCGATGCCCATGCCAAGGAAGGCTTCTACCTGGGTTACGCCCAGCCGAAGTTCCTGAGCTCGGCACGTTCGCTGTACCGCCTGGCCAACGAGCGCACCAAGCCGGACGCCGCCCGTAAAGCGGGTTACCAGGAACGCGACATGGCGCGCCTGACTTCCGTCATCACCGGCCAGGACCGCACCTACGACGAAAAAGTCGACAAGGCGCTGGTGCTGCACTTCCTCACCAAGTACCTGGCCCAGCCGGCCAAGGAACAGGACACGTCCTTCAACAGCGCCCTCGGCATCCGCGCCGGCATGAGCCAGGACGAGCTGAAGGCGGCGATCGACAAGGTCTACGCCGGTTCGAAACTGGCCAACAAGGAAGAGCGCACCGCCTGGCTGAAGAAGACCCCGGCCGAGTTCAAGGCCAGCAACGACAGCTTCATCAAGGCCGCCGTTGCCATGTATGAGGCCGACCTGAAGGACGAAGCCAAAGAGGAAGAGCTCGCTGGCAAGATCCAGAAGTCCTACTCGGGCTACATGAAGGCGAAGATCGCCTACATGAACAGCAAGGGCCAAGCTGTCTACCCGGACGCCAACGGCACCCTGCGCGTTACCTTCGGCAAGATCGCCGGCCGCGACCACGGCGCCGACGGCACCGGTTCCTGGACTGCGTTCACCACCGTCAAGGGCGTGGTTGCGAAACACACCGGCGAAGGCGAGTTCAATGCACCGGCCGCCCAGCTGGCCGCGATCAAAGCCAAGGACTTCGGCAAGTTCGTCGATCCTGCCTTGAAAACGGTTCCCGTGAACTACCTGGCGACGCTGGACATCACCGGCGGCAACTCGGGTTCGGCAGCGCTGAACAAGCGCGGCGAGCTGATCGGCCTGGCCTTCGACGGCACCCTCGATTCGATCATCTCGGACTGGGACTTCAACGCCGCCAACACCCGCGACATCCAGGTCGACATCCGCTACATCCTGTGGAACATGAAGCATGTCGACAAGGCGGATAACCTGCTGAAGGAAATGAACGCCCAATAAGCGTCGTCTCTCAAGAGAAAAGCCACGCTGCCGGGAGGCGCGTGGCTTTTTTTATTCGATCAGATTGCTACAAGCTGCCTGACAAAAACCGCTTCCGGTGGCGCCGCAGGTGGACAGCTGACCCGCGAAAGAAAAGCCGCTTTCCGCTGCCAGCTTCGCCTCAAGGGTTCGTTGCAGTGCCGCTTCGCATCGCTGCGATCCGCTTGCGCAAATAGGCCGCTACCTGCGGATCGAAACGCTCCAGGTCATATTGACCATGTTCGATGATGCCTGCGTTCGCACCACATACGAAAGCCTTGCTGGCCCAGCCATTTGATGACCCTGGCGGTAGCAGTTTCTTGTAGTCGCTCTCTACCTGCTGCGGCATGCGTTTGTCGAACATCTCATCGAATTCGGCTTTCAGGCCCGGAGGAGCGGTCGGAGCATAGGCCTCGGCCTGTATTTCTTGCCGCACCCGCGCATTTTCCGGCAACAGATCGGCGTGACGTTTGTGCCAGGCCGATACCGCACCGATTAGCTTGTCGCGTGCCGATCGATCGGACAAGGCAGGTCCTTGGCGGAGACGAAGGAAACATCCGGTTTCGCCTGGCGGATCGTCCGCCCACGCATCTTTCTAGCGGCCCGGTGTCTTGCTACTTTCGGAAATCCACTCACTGAGAATTTTGGACGGGATCTTGTCAATCGATAAATTATGGTGATTTCTATTGCACGCGTTGCAGAGAAAAGTGATCAGCATTTCCAGATGCAACTCTCTAGCTTTTCTGAGGACCGCAGCTATATCGCAATCCTTGAGACCCATGTCTTTATCACCTGCTTCGACAGGGTTCAATGCATCAATGGCTTCGCGAATAATTTGCGGCCTGGATCTACCCACGGGATGCGCTGTATCGAAGGATGTGATCTGCTCATCAGGAATGTCGCAATCCGGGTTGTAGCATTTCAGTAAATTAAGCGCAGCGAGTCTCTGTTTGGTACGCGCTGTTTTCGCTTTTAACCAGTTCGCCACGTGTGGATTCAATATGGCAACCAAGGTTTCGCGTGGGCCTGAGAATGTGCCGCCCAAATGATTGATGTATTGTCTTGTTTCGGATGGCACTATCATCGACGCATCTGTCTTTTTCATGGTTGAGCACAGCGGTAGCTTATCGATAGCCCATTTTAACGTGACCAGCTGAGTTCCCGACGATGCGTTTGCCAGATTGCGGCCGATCAGCCTCGTTGCACAAACACGCGGGACGTCCCGCCGACCGTTGGCCGCGGACTTGAGGCATCTGCATGCCCAATGAGAAAGTGTTGTGAAATCTTGACAACACCCGCCGACAAGGCCTTCTTGTCGAGCCACCAGCAGATTTTTCAGCAATTTAGTTGCAATAAAGAACTTCGGTAAGGTCTAATCTTTCTGTTCAACAACACGAAGACCATACCATGAGTTACGAGTTCAACAGTTCCGACACCCTCCTCAACGATTTCCCGAATCCCTTTAAGTTCGAAAACATCTTCATGTTCGCCACTGGCGCGGTCACGATGATCGGCGCCATTGGCGTCGTGATGACGGCAAAGCGTTACTTTGGTGCGCACGAGGACAAGCTGGCCTTCATGGCGCTGGTCCTGGCCGCCATCCTCCTGAGCGTGTCCGTGAAGACGCTGGTGCGCGCCCTGTCGCAGGCGCGCTTCTTCCTTGGGCGTAAATTCCCGCTGGGCCTGGCCGCCGAGCTGCCGGTGGCGGGTACCGGCGTCGGCCGCGGTACCGAAGACCTGCTCGACACCATGCGCCACCGCGCGATCGATTTCCCCGAACCGCAGGGCGCGCTCAACGGCGTGCTGTATTCGCTGGTCAAGAACCTGATCACTTCGCCGCCGCAGGTGCAGGCGGCAGCCGTACTGCACTTTCATTCGCTCATCGCAATGGGCGCGCTGCTGCTCTCGCTGGCCGTGTCTTACCTCGTCTTCTCGGGCAGCGAATACGAGGGACTCGCGTCCTGGCTCTACCTGCCGATGTGCGGCCTGTCGCTGCTGGCGCCCTTCACCCAGGCGAACCGCTGGAACCCGAAGGCGCAGGCCGGTGCCCAGACGGCCGGTGCCAACACCTCTCTGTGGAAGCTGGTCGGCCTGGTCGTGTTTTCGATCATGGCGCCGGTGCTGATTCCGCGCCTGCTGCCGGCGTTTGCGATCGTGCCGCTGTGGATCGCGCCGACCCTGCTGTTGCTCGGCTCGCTGGTCGCCTCGCTGCTGTTCTTCGGCGCCCTGCTGGCGCGCCTGGACAGCGCCGGCCACACCGGCGTCTCCTGCGAACAGACCACCATCGCCATGAACTGCGCGCCCGCGCAGCTGTGGACGGCAATCGGCCGCGACTTCCAGAGCGCCTGGGAGCGCGCCATTCCGAATCGTGCCTACGCCAACGTGCCGCCGGATGTCTCGGGCGGCGAACGCGGCTCGTTCAAGGGTTACATCGTCGAGGAAACCCAGCCGGTGCCCACCACCACGCTGCAGTTCCGCAGCTGGGGCGAAGCGTTTGCCCAGACCTCCTCGCGCCTGCTCGTGCTGCTCGGCGCATGGGGGACGTTCTGCGCCACCGCCGGCAGCATCGTCGCCTGGTACTACGCGGGCCAGTTCGCGCAGATGGAGCGCATGCAGATCACGCGCGTGCTGCTGGTCGTCGTCGCCTTGAGCCTGGTGACGGTGCTGAGCCACAAGATCGGCCACCTGCTGTGGTCGCGCATGCAGTTCAAGTCGCGCCTGTACTGGATCGAGACGGCGGGCACCTACCAGACTTCGCAGCTCAATATCGGTAACCAGTTCCATGGCCACACCCAGTCGAGCTCCACGCTCACCCGCATCGAGGACGCGACCCTGCGCGTCTGGGTGACGGATATCGTGTCGGTCGTCTTCGGCAAGGATGGCCAGCGCAGCATCATCGCCATGGCCACCGCCGACGGCGTCGCCAAGAGCATGGCCGAACGCCTGGTCGCCTTTGCCGCCGACCAGAGTTCGGTGGCCACGCCGACCTCGCAGCGCGACCTGGCCCGTGCCCAGTCGATCGGCATGCTCGACGCGGCCGTGCGCGGCGCCGCAGGCAGCGCCCAGGCGGCCGTCGCTGCCCCGGCCGCCGCCATGCCATTGGCCGGCAATGTGGCGCGCGAGCGCGGCAAGGTCAAGTTCTTCAGCGAGGACAAGGGATTCGGCTTCATCGTCGACGGCGAGGGCAAGGAATACTTCTTTAATGCGAACTATGTGCGCGGCGAGTTACCGAGCGCCGCCAGCGAAGTCGAGTTCGAGCCAGGCCAATCGGCAAAAGGACCGATCGCGAAGCACGTGCAGGTAATGGTCGCGGTGTAAGACCGGCGGCCGCATTTGCCAAAGCCACGCTGCCGCCAGGCGCGTGGCTTTTTTTCGGCCTCCGTGTCGGCCATCCATTGCAAGCGTGATGCCCCCAACACGCGATGGCGCTATGCTTGCGCTACGAACTCATCGTCTTTGGAGGATCCATGAAGCATGCATGGTGGCTTTGCCTGGGTGCGCTGGCCGTCGCAGTCGCGCCGCTGCGGGCACAGGAGGCGGCGCAGGGGCGCGCCGTCATCGCCGACCTGCCCCTGGTCAGCCTGCTGACCCATGTGCGTCCGCTGGCGCAGGATCCGCCCGCGCGCGGCCCGAAATGAACACGCCGCGACGGCCGCGGCGTGGATCGGGACAGGGCGGGCTCAGGCCCAGTGCCGATGCGCGTTGGCGTGGCGCTGTGTCACGATGACGACATAGCCGGCGAACATCGCCGCCACGTTCGTCGTCAGCGGATTGAAGGCTTCGGCCAGCAGCCCCGGCATCACGATCATCACGTCGAGCAGCAGTCCGAACAGCAGCAGCAACGCCGCATACACCGGCACCAGGCTGCCGCGCCAGGCCAGCAGCGCCACGCCCAGCACGATTTCCATCCCACCGGCCAGCGGCGACAGGACCGTGGGATCGACACCATGGATGCTCGTCAAGGCCGTCTCGATGGGGCTGAGCCAGAGGATTTTCGGTACCAGGCCGTGATAAATGAAGACAAAGGCGAGCACCGCGCGTGCCGCCAGATGGATGCGCCTCAGCAGTCTAGTGTCCACTCAAGTACCTTCCTGCGTGCTCAGGGTTGGGCAGCGCGCAATAGTCATATCTGCCGAACAGCCGGTAGCGGTTGCGCGCGATGCGGTCATAAAGCCAGTTGCGCAGCAGCCCCGGCACCACCCTGGCGAGCAGCGCCAGGCGCCAGGGCCAACCCAGCATGCGCATCACCAGCAGGAAGGCTTCGCTTTTTTCATAACAGGCACCGCCGTGCACGACCAGCATGGTGTCGTAATGGTCGAGCGGATAGCCGAAATGCGCCAGGATCGCCTGGCCTTCGCTGGACTGCACGCTCGCCAGCTTGAACCTGCGTTGCCGGTCGTGGCGGACGATGAAGTGGTTCCATGCATTGCACAGCTTGCATACGCCGTCGAACAGGATCAGGTTTTCCCCCTCCCGCAGATGCGGCACCTTGCTGTTGGCTTTCATATGGTCTCGATCGCTGGTTCTGCCGGCCAGTGTACGGCGAGTGTTGCACTGACGCAAGCACCCTTCTCTGCCAGGAAACAACAACGCCGCGTCGAGCGCGGCGTTGGGTCATCCTGGCGAGGTGGGCTAGGCCTTCTTGTTCAGCCGGCTATTGCGCATGCTGTACAGGAAGTAGGTCGCCACCGCGGCCGCCATCCAGATGAAGAATACGCGGTAGGTCGCCAGTGGCAAGTCCTTCATGATGTACAGGCAGGCGAGGATCGAGAGGCCCGGAATCACGTAGGGACCGAAAGGCACCTTGAACCCGTGTTCGGCATTCGGGCCCTGCTTGGCGCGGATGACCGGTACCGCGATCGAGACGACGATGAAGGCGGTCAGCGTTCCCATGCTGACCATGTCCCACAGGAAGGTCGAGTCGACCAGGCCGGCCACCAGGCCCACCACCAGGCAGACGATCAGCGTGTTGCTCACCGGTGCGCCGGTACGCGGATTCACTTTCTGGAAAGTCTTCGGGATCAGGCCGTCGCGGCTGATCGCGTACAGGATGCGGGTCTGGCCGTAGATCGTCACCAGGGTCACGGAGAACACGGAAACGACCGCGCCGGCCGACAGCACCAGCGCCGGCCAGGCTTTGCCGGTCACGTTCTGCAGGATCACCGACAGGCCGGCCTGCTGGCCTTCGAACAGGTGGGCAGGCTGCGCGCCCATGGCCGCCAGCGCGACCAGCAAATAGAAGGCGGTAACGATGACGAGGGCAGCCAGGATCCCGATCGGCACGTTGCGGCGCGGGTCCTTGACCTCTTCACCGGCGGTGGCGATGGTGTCCAGGCCGATGAAGGAGAAGAACACGGTACCGGCGGCGGCCGTCACGCCGGCCATGCCGGCGAAGCCCTTGCTGTTGTCGGTATTGAAGAAGGGCTGGAAGTTATTTGCGTCGAAACCGGTGAAGGCGATGACGGCGAAGAAGGCCAGGATCGCCAGCTTGATGACCACCATGATCGCGTTCATCGTGGCCGATTCCTTGGCGCCGCGCACCAGCATCACGCAGCACATCATCACCAGCAGTACCGGCGGCAGGTTGAAGTTGCCCGAGTGGACGCTCAGGTTGCTGTGGTCCGAGACGAACATCGGCGAGCGCAGGTGGGCCGGGATCTCCCAGCCGAAAGCGTTTTGCAGGAAGTTGTTCAGGTAATCGGACCAGCCGATGGCCACCGCACTGCCGGCCAGGCCATATTCCAGCAACAGGCAGGCGGCGACGATGAAGGCGGCGAATTCGCCGACGGTGGCGTAGGCGAACGAATAGGACGAGCCCGAGGCCGGCACGCGCCCCGCCAGTTCGGCGTAGCACAGCGCGGTCAGGCCGGCGGTCAATGCGGCGATCAGGAAGGACAGGATCACGGCCGGGCCGGCCTTGGGCACGGCTTCGACCATCGTGAAGAAGATGCCGGTGCCGACCGTGGCGCCGACGCCAATCATCGTCAGCGGGAACAGACCCAGCGAGCGGGTCAGGCCGCCGCCGTGGGCCTGGCTGTCCTCGTGCGCACGCTCAGCCGATTTGGTACGAAACAGCTTCTGGCCCAGTGTCAAATTCACGAAAGTGTCCTTTAGTCGCGCAAGTAAACAAGAAATGGCTGAGCAGGAAAACCCGCCAAAGTTCGCGATTATAGGGCCGTTCCGCTGTTGTTGAGAAAATAGTTTTTCGTAAAATATGCATTACTGATGCTAGTTTTCGCGTTAGAATAAAACTGTTCTTTCCAAACGACATCCAATGCGCCTGACCCGCTTTTCCGACATCGGCCTGCGCGTGCTGATCTACCTCGAGCGCGCCGGCGAACGCCCCCATCCGGTGACGGTGGCGGAGATCGCCAAGCAGTTCGATATTCCGCTGAACCACCTGGTGAAAGTGGTCGGCCACCTCGCCCGCGCCGGCTGGGTGCAGGCCACGCGCGGACGCAATGGCGGCCTGCGCATGGCGGCCGACCCGAGTACGCTGACGGTTGGCCAGGTATTGCGCGAACTCGAGGGCGATGACGAACTGGTCGACTGCGAAGCGGCGAAATGCGGCCTCAGCCTGGATTGCCAGCTGCGCGGCATCCTGAAGGCGGGCATGCGTGCCTTCTACCAGGAGATGGACCGCCACACGCTGGCCCATGTGACGGCCGGCGCCACGGGCGAGCAGATCGTCCGCATGCACCGGATGTTCTGGAGTGGAACAACCGCCGGCTCTGCCTGAACCGGCAAAGGATCGCTCGCGCTGCGGGCGTTTTTTTGAAGCTTAAAGTTGCATTCAAAATGCACCATATAAGGAACCTACCATGATTTCCGCCGCCTCCCGTCCGTATATCGATGCCAGCGTCCCTGTCCTGCGCGACCATGGAATGACGATCACCACCCTCTTCTACAAGAACATGTTGGGTGAGCATCCGGAATTGACGCGCCTGTTCAACATGGGCAACCAGGCGCGCGGCGCCCAGCAGCAGTCGCTGGCCTCGGCCGTGTTCGCCTACGCCGCCAATATCGGCACGCCGGAGGCGCTGGGACCCGTGGTGAAACGCATCGTCCACAAGCATGTGTCGGTCGGCATCCGCGCCGAGCACTATCCCATCGTCGGGCGCCACCTGCTGGGCGCCATCAAGACGACGCTGGGCGATGCGGCCACGCAGCCCCTGCTCGACGCCTGGGCCGAGGCCTATAACTCGCTGGCGAATTTGCTGATCGGCGCCGAGGCCGAGATGTACAGCACGGCCGGTGTCGAACCGGGCGAGACGCGGCCGATGCGCGTCACGGAAGTCAAACGCGAGAGCGACAACGTGCTGTCGGTGCGCTTCGTGCCGAATGACGACAAGCCGCTGCCGCCCTTCCAGGCCGGCCAGTACGTCAGCGTTGCCGTCGACCTGCCGGGCGGGCGCCACCAGCTGCGCCAGTACAGCCTGTCCGATGCGGCGGGCAAGGACAGCCTGCGCATCTCCGTCAAGCGCGAGGATGCGCTGGACCAGGTGCCGGCCGGCGAAGTCTCGAACTGGATCCATGACAACGTCACTGTCGGCAGCGTGCTGCAGGTGACCCATCCCTTCGGCGAATTCACGCCCGATACCGAGTCCGATGCGCCGATCGTGCTGCTGTCGGCGGGCGTCGGCATCACGCCGATGGTATCAAGCCTGAACCGCATCGCCATGGTGCACCCGCAGCGCCGGGTGATCTTCGCCCATGCCGCGCGCGACGCCCGCCATCACCCTTTGCGAAGCGACGTTGCCGCCGCCCAGGCCGTCATGCCGAACCTGCATGTGGCGACCTTTTACGAGGAAGCTGGCGACGCCGCGGGTGTGCTGGCGGGCCGCATGGACGTCACACGCCTGCCGGCCTGGGACCTCGCCACGACCGACGTCTGGCTGTGCGGCCCCTTGAAATTCATGCAGGCGCAGTGGCTGGCCTTGCTGAACGCGGGCGTCCCGGCCGAGCGCCTGCACCGCGAAGTGTTCGGGCCTGAGCTGCTGGATCATTTGCTGTAAACCATGCGCCGTCGACCACGGCTACGTGCACCCGTAGCGTAGGCGGGTCTCCCGCCTACGCGTTCAGCCAGATCTCGAAACCTCGCGTCAATGCTGGCGTGCTTTGAACGCTTGGACGGCACAGCCGTCCAGCTACCGCTGCCCCAGCCGCGTCTCCCCGAACAGCTTCTTGTACTGGTGCGGCTGCGAGCGCCAGTATTGCGGCGGCGCATCCACCTGGGCGCCCAGTTCGGCGGCGGCGTGCCAGGGCCAGCGCGGGTCGTACAGCATCGCGCGCGCCAGCGCCACCATGTCGGCCTGGCCCGATTGCAGGATGTGTTCGGCCTGCTGCGGCTCCGTGATCAGGCCGACGCCGATCGTCGGCATGCCCGTTTCGCGCTTGATGCGCTCGGCGAAAGCGATCTGGTAGCCGGCACCCACCGGAATCTTCTGCTGCGGCGACAAGCCACCGCTGGACACGTGCATGAAATGGCAGCCCAGCTTTTCCAGCTCCTGGGCAAAGCGGACGCTTTGTTCCACTTCCCATCCTCCTTCCACCCAGTCGGTGGCCGAAATGCGCATCCCGACCGACATCGACGAGGGCACCGCCGCGCGCACCGCGCTGAACACCTCGAGCGGGAAGCGCATGCGGTTTTCCAGCGAGCCGCCGTATTCGTCGCTGCGCGTGTTCGACAAGGGGGAAAGGAACTGGTGCATCAGGTAGCCGTGGGCGCCGTGCAGCTCGATCGCATCGAGCCCCAGCTCGCAGCTGCGCCGGGCCGCGTCCACAAAACCCTGCTTGATGCGCTGCAGGCCGGGCCGCATCCAGCGCCTCGGGCACAGTCTCGCCCTCGGCATGCGCCAGGCTTGAGGGTGCCACGGTCTGCCAGCCGCGCGGCTCATCCGGCTTGATGTTGGCGCCGCCCAGCCAGGGGCGCGGCACTCGAGGCCTTGCGGCCCGCATGCGCCAGCTGCACCGCGATCTTGATCGGGGAATGGCGGCGGATGGCGGCAATGACCGGCTTCAGGGCGTCGAGCTGGGAATCCTGCCACAGGCCCAGGTCGTCCGGCGAAATGCGGCCTTCGGGCGTGACGGCGGTGGCCTCGATGATCAGCAGCGAGGCGCCGGACAATGCCAGGCTGCCGAGGTGGATCATGTGCCAGTCGGTGGCGTGGCCTTCATCGGCCGAGTACTGGCACATGGGGGCGATGGCGATACGGTTGGACAGCGCGAGCGGTCCGAGTTGGTAGGGGGAAAACAGCAGGCTGCTCATGCGGCGACTCCGGTGCTTGTTCGAAGCGCAAAGTCTAGCGAACATGGCTCAATTGTGCAGGCGCAAGGGAAAACCCGGGCTCGCGCGTATATCGTAGGGTGGGCGCCCCGAGCCCACGCGGAGGCGTGCACAGTGGCGCGCTCAATCGAGGTAACTGCGCAGCGCCACCGGAGCTGGCGGCGTCACGACGCAGATGTCCGCGTGGGCACGGGGCGCCCACCCTACATAAAAAAGCCGCGATCACTCGCGGCTTTTTCGAAGACAAAACGCAGCTTATTCCACGCGCACCACCATCAAGCCGGCGCGCAATCCGACCCGCACATCCGGATTCGGAAACACCACCAGCTCCTCCTCATGGAACACCGTGTACACGGTATCCCCATCGGTGGCGATCACCTCGCCCCGCTTGAGCGAAGCGAAGTTCGGTGTCTCGCGCGAGAAGCCCATCTTGAAACCGTCGGACAGCTTGACTATCTCCTGCGCCACCTTGAACACATGCGGCTGGGTTTTCGCTTCCACCGGCACACCGCGCAGCAGGCCATCGAGCGCCGCGGACGAATCGGCGAACTGCGCCATGTTGTTCTGCCCCAGCGTGCCGACCCGACCCAGCTCCACGGTGCTGCCTGCCGCGCCATGGTGCTCCGCCGAATAATAGCTGTAGGTACCCGCCGACTTCGGGTTCATGACGAGCGCACCGATCGCCGCCTGCCCCAGCCAGTCGATCAGCGCGCGCTTGGCCCCCTCGGCGATCAGGTCCGGCACGATCGCGAACATCGGATAGTGCGAGGCGCGGATCGCCGTGTGCAGGTCGAGATGCCAGCGCACCGGCCCGGCGCCGGCAAAAAAAGCGTCGGTGGCGGCGATCAATTCATCGGCGCGCGCGCTTTCCGCGCTGCCCGCCAGCGCGCCCCGGTCCGGTTTGAACATGCGGTTCAAGTCGGCATCGAGGAAACGCTTGCCGGCGGCGATGGCATCGATGTTGCCGACGCAGAGCATCAGGTCAACGGCGAGGGCCTGCGGCTCGCGCGACAGGGCTTCGATCACGTGCGCGACCATTTCGATCGGCCCGGTCTCGTCGCCATGCACGCCAACCGACAGCAGCACAGCCGGCCGCGTCGCCGGCTGCACGCCCTTCACCGTCAGGATGCCCCTGGCGGGCAGCCCGACGACGAAGCCGGCGTCCGTGAAGCGCTGCGCGACCTGGCCGAAATCGGCTTCGGCCAGCGCGCGCACCGCGTCAGCTACCACGGGGGTCGAGGGTGCGCTCATTGCCTCAGGCAGCCAGGCGTTCTGGGTTCGAGCCTTCCGACAGCGACCAGACGTCCAGCATTGCCTGTTCGAGGTCGGTGGCCGGCGCGTAGCCGGTCAAGCCCATGTCCGTGGTCACCGTATCGACTGCCGCCAGCGCATCGCCGCTGCCGGCACGCTCGATCACCTGCAACAGCAGGCGCTGCTGGGTGCGGCGCAGTGCCTGCATCGCGTAGTTGCGCAGCTGTTCCTGCGACTTGCTCTGCGGCGGCAATTTGAGGCCGCGTTCCAGCGTGTCGATGCCGGCTTTTTCACGCAGCGCCATGCCGACCTGCAGGAACTGGGCCAGCGACATGCCCGCTGGACGATGTACCGACACGGCGGCGAACAGGAAGGTGGCCAGCGACTCGATGGTTTCGACCGCCTTCCAGGCCTGCACGAAGCCCGCGTTCAGGCCGGCGTAGCCGTCGGCTTCCGTCTTGGCCGGCATCAGCTGGCGCAGCTGCTCGCCGTTGGCGAACAAGGAGGACAACTCATCCATTCCGTCCGTGCCCTGCGGCAGCGACAACACGCCTTCGATCACGGCGCGCAGCAGCGCACGGGTGCGCGCATCGACCGCCACCGACACGTCACGCGGCACCTTCAGCGCGTCGGCGTCGAGCGCGTCGAATACCGGCGCCAGGTTCAGCGCGGACCAGGCACGGCCCCAGGCTTTCACGACTTCGGCTTCGTCGACGCGGTGTTCGGCGGCCAGGTCGCGAATCATCAGCGGACCGCAGCGGTTGACCGCCTCGTTGGTCAGCACGGTGGCCAGGATGGCATTGGCCAGCGGGTGGTCGAGCGGATCGCGGGTCGCGACCAGCTGCGCCGGGAAGTAAGGACGCAGTACGGTATCGGCCCATGGCTCGTCCGTCAGCGGCAGCGCGGCCAGGATGCGCTTGAAGCGGTTCTTGACGTTGGCAACCACCACCGCCAGTTCCGGCGTGGTCAGGCCGGCGCCCAGCGCTTTGCGGCGCTGCAGTTCGGTGTCGAGCGGCAGCTGTTCCAGTTCGCGCGAGACGGCGCCTTCCGATTCCAGGCTGGTGATCAGGGCGGCGTAGCTGTCGACGATCGCGCCGTTGCTCTGCGCCTGCGCTTCGCGGGTCAAGAGGTGGGTCTGCTGCGTGTTGTCGCGCAGGACCAGCTTCTCGACGTCGCCGGTCATGTCGTTCAGGATGCTGTTACGCTGGCTTTCCGGCAGCTTGCCGGCGCTGACTTCGGTATCGAGCCAGATCTTGATGTTGACTTCGTGGTCCGAGCAGTCCACGCCCGCCGAGTTGTCGATGGCATCGGTGAAGATGCGGCCGCCGGCAAGGGCGAACTCGATGCGGCCGGCCTGGGTCGCGCCCAGGTTGCCGCCTTCGGCGACCACCTTGCAGCGCAGTTCGTTGCCGTTGACGCGGATGCGGTCGTTGGCACGGTCCTTCACCTGCGCGTGGGTCTCGTTCGAGGACTTGATGTAGGTACCGATGCCGCCGTTGTAGAACAGGTCGACCGGCGCCAGCAGGATGCGGTGCATCAGCTCTTCCGGCGCCAGCGAGGTTTCCTCGATGTCGAGGGCAGCACGTACCTGCGGGGTCAGCTCGATCGAACGGGCCGAGCGTGGGTACACGCCGCCGCCCTGCGAGATCAGCGATTTATCGTAGTCTTCCCACGAGGAACGTGGCAGCGCGAACATGCGCTGGCGCTCCTTGAACGAGACTTCGACGTCCGGGGTCGGATCGAGGAAGATGTGGCGGTGGTCGAATGCGGCCAGCACCTTCAGCTGGCGCGACAGCAGCACGCCGTTGCCGAACACGTCACCCGACATGTCGCCCACGCCGACCATGGTGATCGGGGTCGTGCTCATGTCGTGGCCGATCTCGTAGAAGTGGCGCTTGACCGCTTCGAAGGCGCCCTTCGCGGTGATGCCCATCTTCTTGTGGTCGTAACCGTTCGAGCCGCCCGACGCGAACGCGTCGCCCAGCCAGAAGCCGCGCTGGACGGCGATGCTGTTGGCGATGTCGGAGAAGGTTGCGGTGCCCTTGTCGGCAGCCACCACGAGATACGGGTCGTTCTGGTCGTAGCGCACGGTCGATTCCGGTGCCACGATGTCGCCGCGCACGCGGTTGTCGGTCACTTCCAGCAGGCTGGCGATGAACAGGCGGTAGACTGCTTCGCCTTCGGCCGCCACGACTTCACGGGCGGCGTCCTTCGGCATTTGCTTGCAGACGAAACCGCCCTTCGAGCCGGCCGGCACGATGACGGCGTTCTTGACCATCTGCGCCTTCACCAGTCCCAGCACTTCGGTACGGTAGTCTTCCATGCGGTCCGACCAGCGCAGGCCGCCGCGGGCGACCGGGCCGCCGCGCAGGTGCACGCCTTCGAAGCGGCGCGAGAACACGTAGATCTCTCGGTACGGACGCGGTTCCGGTGCCAGCGCCAGGTTGCTGGTGTCGAACTTGAAGATGATCTTCTCGCCGCCGTTCTGGAAGTAGTTGGTGCGCACGGTGGCCAGGGCCAGGTCGACCAGGGCCGCCATGATTTCCTCGGTGTCGGCGTGGTTCACGCTCGACAGGGCCGGCGCGCAGCGAGGCCAGCTTGGCGCTGCCCGCGGCGCGTTCCGACTCAGCGAGTGCCGGGTTGAAGCGCTGCAGGAAAGCGGTGACGAACTCCTTGACCAGTGCCGGCTGGGCGCGCAGGGTCTCGGCCATGTAGCGCACCGAGAACTTCGAGCCAAGCTGGCGCCAGTAGCTGATGTAGGCACGCACCAGCTGTACTTCGCGCATCGACAGGCCGCCTTCGATCGACAGGCCGTTCATGCGGCCGTCTTCGGCTTCGCCATTGAACAGGGCTGCGAACAGCTCTTCGGCGACATTGACGATGCCGGGTTTCGCCAGCTTGGCGGCCGATTCGGCATCGACTGCCAGTGCGGTCACGTAGTGGCGGGCGCCATCGGCGGTGGTGATCTTGTAGGTCTGCTCGCGGTCGATGGCGACGCCGGCGTTATGCAGGGCCGGCAGGATGCGCGACAGCGGCGGCACGGTGTCGCCCGAGTACAGGCGCACCGAAGCGCCTCCTGCGTCGCCGGCTTCGATACGGACCGACACGTGGTCTGGCTGGCCGTTCTTCATGACGGCCTGCAGGTCGCGGAAGGCAACCGACGGTTCCGTCGCGGTGATGTAGTTCACGGGCAGCGTTGCGACCAGCTTGCGCAGGCTGCTGCGCAGAGCCGGATCCTGCACGTCGTCGTTGGTCAGCGCGGCGAAGCGGTCATGCCAGTCGTCCATTACCGACAGCAGCGGACGCTGGATATCGGTTTCCAGGTCGAGCGGGTTGCGTGCGCCATGGGCGATCAGGTAGACGCGGGCCAGCGGGCCGTCGGCGACCATGGTCTGCTGGCGCACGTCATGCGCGCCCGAGCTTTCCTTCAGGGCCTGCGCCAGCGAGGCCGCCACCGCGGCGCTGTAGCGCTCGCGCGGCAGGTAGACCAGCACGTTCAGGTGACGCCCGTAGACGTCGCGGCGGGCGAAGACTTTCGCGCGCGGCTGCTTGTACAGCGAGACGACCGAGCTGCAGACTTGCGCCAGCCATTCCGGATCGGCTTCCAGCGCTTCGGTGCGCGGCAGCGATTCCGGATCTCGAGGAATTTCTCGGCACGGAAGCCTTCCTGGCGCACACCGGCCAGGGAGAGGACTTTCGCCACACGGCCGCGCGCGAACGGCAGGCGCGCCAGCGGGTCGCCGTGGCGGCGCGGCTGAACAGGCCGACGAAGCAGTGTTCGCCGAGGATGTTGCCTTGCGCGTCGGTGTTACGCACGCCGATGAAGTCGAGCGGCTGGTCGCGGTGCAGCGTGCCTTCGACGTCGGCCTTGACGATCGACAGGGTCTCGGCACGTGCCGAGAGGGTATTGAGTTCGCCGGGGATGTTGGCCAGGCAGGTGCCGTAGACCGGGTGCGAGGTGTCCTTCAGCACGCCGATGCGGCTCGGCACGTCGCGTGCCAGTTCGTTCTGGCCCGGCTGCACGACATAGTAGGCGTAGCCGAACGGCTCGAAACCTTCGTTCTTGGCCCATTCGAGGAAGGCGGCCACTTCCTGGCCGGCCGGGCTACCGTTGGCGGCGGCCGCGGCGGCCACCTCGGTCAGGCGGTCGCCCATGGTGACGGCATCGCGGTGCACGACGGCGGCGTCGTTGGCGACCATGCGGATGCGCGCGGTCAGCTTGTCGAGTTCTTCGAAGCTCGGCTCGTCGTTGAGCAGCACCAGCACATAGGATTCGAGCGGGGCGCCGGCATCGCCGACGCTGGTGACGACGCCGCTGGCGTCACGCTGGACCGGCAGCACGGCGTTCATCACGCCGGCGGCGCTGACGCGCTCCTTGCGCAGGGAACCATGACGAAAGAGTCGACCAGGTAAGGCATGTCTTCGTTCAGGATCAGCAGTGCCGTGTCCTTGTTGCCCTTGGCGTCCACATACTGCAGTTGCGCGATCTGGCAGCCAGGCACGGTGCGCCTGGCCGCTTGCGTGAAGCCTTCCCACAGCACGGGCGCCAGCGATTGCGGCGCGGTACCGGCCAGGTCTTCTTCGTCGAGCGAGCCGAGCCAGGCGCTGATCAGCGCGCGTACCTGGTCGGATGCGCCGCCGGCTGGCTGCTGCTGGTTGCTGACCAGGGCCAGGGTCTGGGTACGCAAATCTTGCGACATGTCGTTCATTGTTGCTTCTCCAAAAGCGAATGTTGTCGCCTGTTCGCGCTACGGCTTGTGGCTCTGCGCGGACCGGCGTTTGGTGGACAGGGTTGTCCCGTCCAGGTCTCTCGGCTTCCTTGTCCCGGAAGCGTGTTTCGTTATCAAGGCGGCGCTTATGCGTGCCGCGTTAAGTGTTCCTTGCTGCTGGCGGCGCGTTCACGTGCCGCGTTATCTCTGTTTTGCTGCCGTACCGCGTGGGCTCAAGAGCCCACCCTACGAAACGCGCGGCGCTACGCGTGCCGCGTTGACTCTGTTCTGCTGCCGTACCGCGTGGAGTCAGGAGCCTCGGCGCCATCACAAAAATCATACAGCCCGGCGACCGTAGGGTGGGCTCTTGAGCCCACGCTGTGTCACCGTTCGAACATCGGCGCCATCACGAAAAATCGTACAAGCCCGGCAGACCCAAAATGCCCTCCAGCGCCTGCAGCGCCGTCATGCACTCGATCGCCAGCTGCGGATCCGCCAGGTCCTTCGGCTCCACATGATCGCGATAATGCTTCTCGACCCAGGCCACCAGCTGCGCATAGAGCGCGTCGTTCATGATCACGCCGCCGTGCAGGCTGGCCGCCTGTTCGTCGGTCAGCGCCACGCGCAGGCGCAGGCAGGCGGGGCCGCCGCCGTTGCGCATGCTCTGGCGCAGGTCGAATTCGAGCAGTTCGTCGATCGGCCCGCCGCTTGCCACCAGCCCCGCCAGGTAGTTCGCGACCGCCGGGTTCTCGCGGCATTCGTGCGGTACCAGCAGCGCCATCCTGCCGTTCGGCTTGGACAGCAGCTGGCTGTTGAACAGGTAGCTGGCCACCGCATCGGCCACCGGCACCATGCCGCCGTCGACGCGCACCGGCACCAGGTCGACCTCGACACCGGCGACAGACCGGCGCAGCGCCTCGAGCGTTGCCGCCTCGTCCGCAAAGGCCTGCTCATGATAGAACAGGACGTTGCCGTTGCCGACTGCGATCACGTCGTTGTGGAACACGCCCTGGTCGATCACGTCCGGGTTCTGCGCCGCGAACACGGTACGGGCCGGATCCAGCCATGCAGGCGCGCGACGGCCTGCGAGGCTTCCAGGGTCTGGCGTGCCGGGTATTTTTTCGGGAACGGTGCCGACGGGTCGAACTCGACGCGACCATACACGAAGAACTCGACGCCTGGCGCACCGTGGTCGGCCGCGAAGCGGTGTGGTTCGCCGCGCCCTCGTCGCCGAAAGCCGGCGTTGGCGGCAGCGGGTCGTGCACCACGAAGTGGTCGTGGTTCGCAAAAATCGCGCGCAGCGTGCGCGTGGCCTGCACATGCTCTTCCGAGCGGTGCAGCTTGTTGTTCAGGTTAGCGGCGGTGAAGTGCACGCGGCCGTCGCGGGTGTCGGCGGACGGGCTGACGGTGGCCGCATTGGCGGTCCACATGGGCGCGGCCGACCAGGCGCAGGACAGGATCACCGGCGCTTCGCGCCAGGCTTGCGCCAGCACGTCGGCGTCGGTGCCCGAGAAGCCGAGCTGGCGCAGCAGGCGGAAGTTCGGACGCGCCTGCGGCGGCATCACGGCCTGCGCAAAACCGCGCGCGGCCAGGTCGCGCATCTTGGCCAGGCCCTGCAGCGCGGCCAGTTTCGGGTTCGAGGCGCTGCGCACATTGCTGAACGAGGCGACGTTGCCGAACGAGAGGCCGGCGTAGTTGTGGGAAGGCCCTACCAGGCCATCGAAGTTGTATTCGCGAGCGTTACGCATAATCAGAAGGAGAGGCCCGGCGACAGCTTGGCCGGCATTTCGAGTTCAGCCGTCTCGATCGAGGCGACCGGGTAGGCGCAGTAGTCCGCGGCATAGTAGGCGCTCGGACGGTGGTTGCCGGACTTGCCGACGCCACCGAACGGTGCCGAGCTGGCCGCGCCCGTGGTCGGGCGATTCCAGTTGACGATGCCGGCGCGCGCACGCACGGCAAAGCGCTTCCACAGCTCTTCCGACGGCGACAGCAGCGCCGCGGCCAGGCCGAATTCGGTGGCATTCGCGGCGCACGGCGGCGTCGAAATCGCTTACGCGGATGATCTGCAGCAGCGGGCCGAACCACTCTTCGTCGGGAATGCCTTGCGCGTCGGTGACGTCGACGATGCCGGCCGTGACGAAGCCGGCGTTCGGGTCGAGCTGGCGCATCTGCAGCAGCACCTTGCCACCCTTGGCTGCCATGTCGAGCTGGGCCTGCACCAGGCGCGCGGCCACGGCGCTTGACACAACAGGGCCCATGAAGGGCTGCGGCTCGGCGTTCGAGGCGCCCACCTGCAGTTTGGAAGCCACGTCCACCAGGCGGTCGATGAATTTGCGGCCCTGCTCGTTGTCCTGCACCACCAGGCGGCGTGCGCAGGTGCAGCGCTGGCCGGCCGAAATGAAGGCCGACATCACGGCGTGGTGCACGGCCGCGTCGATGTCTTTCGGGTTGTCGTTCAGGTTCCAGACCACCAGCGGGTTGTTACCGCCCATTTCCAGCGCCAGCATCTTGCCCGGCTGGCCGCCGAACTGCTTATGCAGGGCGGCGCCGGTCTGGCTGCTGCCGGTGAAGAGCACGCCGTCGATCAGGTCATTCTGGCCGAGGGCGATCCCGGTGTTGCGGCCGCCATTGACCAGGTTCAGCACGCCCTTCGGCAGGCCGGCCTGTTCCCACAGCTGCACCGTTTTCACGGCGGTGCGCGGCGCGTATTCGCTCGGCTTGAAGACGACCGTGTTCCCGGCGATCAGAGCCGGCACGATGTGACCGTTCGGCAGGTGGCCGGGGAAGTTATATGGACCGAACACGGCGAACACGCCATGCGGACGGTGGCGCAGCACGGCGTTGCCGTCGGCGACCCTGGCGGCCGTCTCGCCGGTACGCGCGCCGTAGGACTGGACGGAGATGTCGATTTTATTCGCCATGGTCGTCGCTTCGGTACGCGCTTCCCACAAAGGCTTGCCCACTTCCTCGGCGATGATGGCGGCCAGCTCCTCGCCGTGTTCCTTCAGCAGGTCGCGAAAGCGCGTGGCGATGGCGATGCGCTCTTCCAGTGGGCGCAGCGCCCAGGATTCGAAGGCGTCGCGCGCGGCTTCGGCGGCGCGCTGCACATCCTCCGCAGTGGATTCGTTGCTGGTCCAGGTCTGGCGGCCGGTGGACGGGTCGACGGTAACCAGCTCAGCGCCACTGCCAGCAAGCCATTCGCCATTGATGTAGTTCGACAGGTTAGCCATTGTTCTTCCTTACGTTGAGTGACAGCGTGCGCACCGGGTCGCCCGCCTGAACATGCAGCAGCGCCAGTTCCTGCGCCGACAGCGCGATGTCGGCGCCGTCGGTCGTGGTCTGGGCCAGCACCATCCGGAAATCGTCCAGCTTCGTGTTCGACACCAGCAGGCATTCGGTTTCGCCTTCCGGGCGGGCCTCAAGGGCCACGCGCAGCACGCTGTCGCGCACACCGCGCAGCTCGGCCACGCGGCCCTGCAGCACCGGGCCGGCGTCGAAGATGTCGACATAGCCCTCGTAGTGCATGCCTTCCTGCTCGAGGAGCTTACGCGCCGGCAGTGTCGAGCGGTGCACCTGGCCGATCACTTCGCGCGCCGACTGCGGCAGGTAGTCCACGTACAGCGGCTGGCGCGGCATCAGTTCGGCGATGAAGGATTTCTTGCCGATCGCGGTGAGGCCGTCGACGTGATCGAAATCCATCTTGAAGAAGTGGCGGCCCAGGCCTTCGTAGAAGGGGCTGGTGCCGTCGTCGGTCAGGTAACCGCGCATCTCGGCGATGATCTTCTCGGTGAACAGCTGCTGGAACTGGGCGATGAACAGAAAACGGCTTTTCGACAGCCACTTGCCGTTGTAGCCGGTACGGTAGTCCGGCTGCAGGAACAGCGAGCACAGTTCGGACGCCCCGGTCAGGTCGTTCGACAGGTACAGCGTCTCCATGCGCGTAAACACGTTCAGTTCGCGGCTGGAGTGCACCAGGGTGCCGATGCGGTAGTTGTAGAACGGTTCGGTCAGGCCGACAGCGCTCTTGATGGCGCACACCCCGGCCAGCTTGCCGTTGGCGGTGTCTTCCATCACGAACATGTAGTCGCGCTTCTCCGGCGAAATCGCTTCGTGGAAGGAGGCGACGGCGCATTCGACGCGGTCGCCCAGCATCTTGCGGTCGGGCTTGAGGGTGGTCATGCCGCTGCCGACCTGGGTCGCCATGTCGATCAGGGCGTCGAGGTCGGAGGCTTGAATGGAACGAATGACGAACATGGTGCCTCTTTCAGATTCTGACGCAGATGACGGAGTCGCCGGCGCGCACACCGAGCGCCTCCTGCGCTTCGCGCGGCAGGAAGACGACGTCGGAGGTATCGACCGGCGGACAGGCGACCGTGATGGCGCGGAAGCGTTCGGCATTGGTGGCAACCGCATAGGTGACCAGGTTGTCGCCAGGCGTTGCAGGCGCATCCTCGACACGGCGCTGTTGCGAGCCGCAGAACGAGCGCAGCGACAGTTTATGCGCCGCCAGGATCGGGCCGCCGTCGAAGATGTCGACATATTCGTCCGCTTCGAAGCCCTCGGCGGTGAGCAGGTCGAATGCCAGTTGGCCGCTCGGGTGGATCTGGCCCATCGCCGCCTGGGCATCGCCCGGCAGCAGCGGCACGTAGACCGGATAGTGCGGCATCAGCTCGACGATCATGGTGCGATTGCGCGCACCACCGATGACGCGTTCGGCGTCGAGGAAATCCATCTTGAAGAACTTGCGCCCCAGAGCATTCCAGAACGGCGACTGGCCTTCGCTGTCGGTCACGCCGGCCAGCGGCACGAAGAAGCGGTCGCCGAAGCGGTGCGGCGCCAGCACCGCGTACAGCAGGGCGCGCGCGACAGCAGCGCGGCCTCGATGCCGGCGCGTTCGTGCTCGCGCAGGTGGAAGCCGGCCAGCTGCGAGCAGGCGGTCAGCTCCGAGCACAGCGTCAGCGCATGGACGCTGTGGCAGATGTTCAGGTCGCGCGAGACCTGCTGGATGACGTCGTTGCGGAACGCGAAATACGTGCCGTTCGAGCCGGCCGAGGCGTGCACCGCTGCGGTGCCGAGGACTTCGCCGCTCGCGGTGTCTTCCAGCACGAACAGGTAGGACTCCTCGCTCGGAATGTCTACCTGGGCGGCGAACGAGGCCATCGAGCGCTCGACGAAAGCGGCGATGGTATCGCGGGTGCGCGGCAGCGTGTGCACGCCGGGCGTCATCACGGCGGCCAGGGACTCCAGCGCGCCGACATCCGTTAGTTCTACCGGACGGACTACATACATGGGAACTCCTATCACTGCGACACCTTGCTACGAACGAAGCACGGCCCGCATCGAGGTGCGGGCCGCTCTGGCGGGACGACTGGCCGGTGGATCAGGCGGCGGCCAGGAACTCGTCGACCGCGGCGCGCAGGATGCGGTCCGCTTCCATGATCTGCTCGTCGGAGACGATCAGCGCCGGTGCCATGCGGATCACATCCGGGCCGGCGATCAGCAACATCATGCCCATCTTCTCGGCGATCTTGGTGATGTCCTTGGCGCGGCCTTTAAAACCTTCGGCCAGCGGCAGGCCGATGAGCAAGCCCTGGCCGCGCGCCTTGCCGAACAGCTGCGGGTAGTCGGCGCTCAGCTTTTCCAGGTTGGCGAAGATCTTGCTGCTCGCTTCCTTGACGCGTGCCAGGAAAGCCGGCTGGTTGATCATCCCGACCACGTTCAGTGCGACGGTGGCCGCCAGCGGGTTGCCGCCGTAGGTGGTGCCGTGCGAGCCGACGTTGAAGTGCTGGGCGATCTCATTGGTCGTCAGCATGGCGCCGATCGGATAGCCGTTGCCCAGTGCCTTGGCGCTGGTGAGGATGTCCGGGGTGACGCCGGTGTCCATGTAGGCATAGAAGGCGCCGGTGCGGCCGACACCCGACTGCACTTCGTCGAAAATCAGCAGGGCGCCGGTCTTGTCGCAGAATTCGCGCAGGGCTTTCAGGTAGTCCTTGTTGCCCGGGATGACACCGCCCTCGCCCTGGATCGGCTCGACGATCACAGCGGCGACGTCGTCGCCAATCGCAGTGCGCGCCGCTTCGATGTCGTTGTACGGGATGTGGTTGATTTCCTGCGGCAGCGGCTCGAAGCCTTCGGTGTACTTCGGCTGGCCGCCGACCGAGACGGTGAACAGCGTGCGGCCGTGGAAGGACGACAGGCAGGAAATGATGCGCGATTTATGGGCACCGAATTTGGTGTGCGCGTATTTACGGGCCAGCTTCAGGGCCGCTTCGTTCGCTTCCGCGCCCGAGTTGCAGAAGAAGGCGCGGTCGGCGAAGGTCGCTTCGGTCAGGGCCGTGGCCAGGCGCAGCACCGGCTCGTTGGTGTAGCCGTTGCCGAGGTGCCAGAGGGTGTTGATCTGCTTCGTCAGCGCGTCGACCAGCACCGGGTGGGCGTGACCCAGGCTGGAAACGGCGATGCCGGAGGTGAAATCGAGATAATGCTTGCCGTCCTGGTCCCACACATCCAGGCCCGATGCGCGCACCGGCACCATGGCTGCCGGGGCGTAGGTCGGGACGAGGACTTCGTCGAAGGTCTGGCGAGTGACAGGCCGCGTGGTGACACCAGTTTCCAACTTTGCATTCATCTCTTTTTCCTCATCCGGTGAGAGTGACAGGCGCACCAGGACACGGGCGCCGAACCTGATCATTATAGGAAGGCGGTCTGTCAACTTCTTACATAAGTGCGACGGGGATTTTCATTTTTGGCCGAGGCAAAAAGCGGCAACAAAACCCCGCGATCGGGCGTTCCTGGTGCAAACTGCGTCAACAGTCGGCAATACGCAGCCAAGATCGCGCTATCGTGCGGATCTGGAGGAAGCCAACAGGTAAACGGAGAGAACATGATCACCCTGTACCATTGCATCGCCGCGCGCTCGTTCCGGGTGCTCTGGACACTTGAAGAGCTCGGCCTTCCCTACGGGCTGAACATGCTCCCCTTCCCGCCGCGCGTCCACGACCGGGCCTACCTGGAAATCAACCCGCTGGGAACGGTGCCGGCATTCTTCGATGGCGAGCTGCGGATGACGGAATCGGCGGCGATCTGCCACTACCTGGCCGAGCGCTACGGACCGGCATCGATGACGGTGGCGCGCGAGGAGCCTGACTACGGTCCTTTTCTCAACTGGCTGCACTTCGGCGAAGCGACCCTGACCTTCCCGCAAACCCTGATCCTGCGCTACGCGCGCTTCGAGCCGCCCGGGCGCCGCAACGCCCAGGTCGCGGAAGACTACACGCGCTGGTTCCTGTCGCGGCTGCGCAATCTGGAAGCGCCGCTGAGCACGCAAGATTACCTGTGCATGGGACGCTTCACGGTCGCCGACATCTCCGTCGGCTATGCCTTGCTGCTGGCCGAATACCTGGGATTGCGGCCGCAATTCTCCGCCGTCGTGGATCGTTACCTGGAGCGGCTGAAGGCGCGTCCGGCCTTCGCACGTGCCTGCGCGGCGGAACGCGAGGCGGCCGCGGCACAAGGCGTCAGCCTGACGCCGGCGCCCGCCATGCCAACCCAGGCTCCGTGACACGTTCCGCTGCTGAGTCACGTAAAATGATGCGTATTGACACAATGGGAGCGGCTCTTGACGAGTAACGGAACATGCCATTGCGGCGCGATCGCGTATGCCTTCGATGGCGACCCGGTCCAGGTATTGAACTGCCATTGCACGATGTGCCGGACGATGAACGGCGGCGCGTTTTCCACTTATGTCGTGATTCCCTCGCAGACCCTGCGCTTCATACGTGGCGAGGCAGACCTGGGTGCCTATACCGTCACCGAGCGCACCTCGAAGCATTTCTGCCCTCATTGCGCCACGCCCCTGTTCAATGCCAATCCCACGACCTATCCGGGTTTGCGCATGCTCTACCTGGGCACCCTGCGCGACGCGGCGCAGCTGCGCCCTGCCATCAACATCTATTGCGACAGCAAGCTGGCGTGGACCGACAATATCGCGGACATGAGGAATGTTGCAGAGGGGCCGCGCCGGGGCCAAGCCGCGTCGCCAGCGTCAGGGGCAAGCTGACAAGCGCGTGCTCCCTTCCCGGGCGGTTGGGTAAGATTATGCATCTTTTGCCAACCTCGCTAATCCATGTCCGCTACTTCCCCTGCCCTGCGCCACGTCGTCCTGTTCGCCTTCAAGCCGGAAGCCTCCCCTGAACAGGTCGACGCCATCGTGTCCGGTTTCGGCAAGCTCCCGGGTGCCATTCCCGGCATCGTCTCCTACGAATGGGGTACGAACGTCAGCCCGGAAGGCCTGAACGACGGTTTTACCCACTGCTTCACGCTGACGTTTGCGAACAACGAGGACCGCGATGGCTATCTGGTCCATCCGGCGCACGAGGCGTTTGTCGGTACGCTGGGCGCTGTGCTGGCGCGCTCGCTGGTGATCGATTACTGGGCGCAGTAAGTCACTCGGCCAGGCGCCGCTGCCGCTCTTCCCGAGGGGTGTTGCCAAACAGCGCCCCAAAGGCCGTCGAAAAGTGCGAGCCCGACGAAAAGCCGCACATCAGCCCCACCTGCACGATCGAGTGATTCGTATCGAGCAGTAGCTGTCTCGCCCGTTGCAGGCGCAGTTCCAGGTAGTAGCGTGAGGGCAGCGTGCCGAGGTATTGCTTGAAGAGGCGCTCGAGCTGGCGCCGCGAGACGCCGGCCAGCTGGGCGATTTCGTCGGTCGACAGCGGCTCCTCGATGTTCGCTTCCATCAGCGTCACCGCTTCCGTCAGCTTCGGCTGCAGGGTGCCGAAGCGCGCCTGCAGGGCCACGCGCTGGCGCTCTTCGCGGCCGCGCACGCGGTCGACGCACAGCAATTCCTTTACCGGCGCCTGCACGCCGGCTCCAAAATGATCTCGATCAGGGTCAGCGCGAAATCGATGCTGGCAGCGCCGCCGCAGCAGGTCAGTCGGTCGCCGTCGATGTCGTACAGGTGCGGGGTGAACACTGCCTGGTCGGCACGGCTGTCGGCATCCGCATACAGCGACCAAGGCAGCGCGGTGCGCGCGCCATTCAGGGCGCCCGCCTCGGCCAGCCACAGCACGCCAGCACCGACCCCGCCCCAGAAGGGTGCGGCGCGGCAGCGTGCGACCGGGCGCGGAAGTTGGCAGGGGTTAAGCCGGCTTGCGCTTCGTCGGCGGCCAGCAGCACCCGGTGCCAGTGGCGCTGGCTGTCGCCCGTGAATTTATCGGGGCTGCGCACATCGACGTGCAGGCGTTCCGGGCCGAGGATCTTCGCGGCCATGCGCAGCGGCTGCACCAGACCGGACCAGGTCAGCGTGTCCGGCTCGCCGGCGTTCACCAGCAGGACGCGCAGCGGCCTTTCCTGGGCCAGGAGGGACAGGTCATGCGGCATCGGTTAAGCGGGGCAAGATCATCACTCGGGAGCGAGCGCGGCGGCGGGCCGGCTTTCGGAGTTCCATTGACTGACTATCATACCGGAGATCAACAACAAGCCGCCGAGCCAGCCGCGCAGGCTCAAGGCTTCGCCCAGCCAGAAGTAGCCGAAGAATGCGGCGGCGGCCGGCTCGAAGGCGTAGACGACGGCCGCTTCGTTGGCCGAGGTGCGCGACTGGCCCCAGGTCTGCAGCGAGATGATGGCGGCGGTAGCGACCACGCCCGTGTAGGCGAAGTTCCAGCCGTGCTGGCCAATGCCGGCCACCACGCCGTCCAGCCAGGCGGTGCGGTCACGGCGTCGCCCGGTAGTTCGCGCGCCAGCAGCCACAGCAGTGCGCACAGGGCGACAGTGCCGATCTGGCTGGCGGTCACGCTCAGCAGGCGAGTCGCGTTGCGGGTGCGCACTTCCATCGCCTTGATGTACACGCCGAAGCACAGGGCGCTCATCAGGGCGAGCGAATCGCCCGTGCTCCAGGCGCCGCCGTCCCAGCACAGGGCGGCCAGGCCCGCGATCGACATGACGAGTGCCAGCACGATGCGGCGCTCCGGCAGGCGTCCGCCCAGCACGCCGAGCAGCGGCACCACCAGCACGTTCAGGCCGCAGATGAAGGCGTTGCGGTTGGACGTCGTCAGCGCCAGGCCCTCGACCTGGAACACGAAGCAGAAGAACAGCAATACGCCCAGCAGCATGCCCGAGCGCAGGTCGGCCAGGCGCGCGCGCCACAGGAAGGGAGAGAGCAGCAGCGCCGCCAGCGCGAAGCGCACCAGGATGATCCACACGGCCGAGAAATGGCCCGTCAAATCCTTCATGGCGGGGAAGGTGGTACCCCAGACGAGGGTGACGACGAGCAGGGCAAGGATGCCGTGGAGGTGGCGGGTCATGTGGTGGATCGGCAAAAACGCGTATGGTACGCCGCTCGGCCGTAAAAGGCGAACGGCGGCGCCCTTCCCTCTGCTGGAGACAATGAGACAACGATGGCATATTGTTAAGCGCCGCCAGGGCTGCCGGCGGCTATAATCGCTGTTCATGGGGGAACGATATCTAAAGAGCGTCCGTTTGCTGGCCGAGTGCCTGCAGGGCTTCGAGCGGTTCACGGGCGAATCGGTGCGGCAATACGGCCTGACGCACCCGCAGTTCGACATCATCGCCACGCTGGGCAATACGCCTGGAATGAGTTACAAGGAACTGGGCGAGCGCACCCTGATCACAAAGGGAACGCTGACGGGCGTCATCGAACGCCTCGAACAGAAGGGCCTGGTCGTACGCGCACGCAGCAGTGACGACAAGCGCTCCTTCCATGTCAGCCTGACGCCTGCCGGCGAGGCCGTCTTCCGGGAGGTGTTCCCGCAGGTGGTGGCGCATGGCAAGCAGCTGTTTGTGGACTGTAGCGACACCGAGTTCGACGAGATGGATGAGGTCCTGAGGAAGCTGCGCGAGCGCATAGTCCGGGCCGGGCGTCCTGCCCCCTTATCACCACAACAAAAGGAACAATCTTGAAAACGACCCTTCTCGCAGGCAAAAAGCCCGCCCATTTCGACAAGCACATCATCGGCAACATCCTGCTCGATGTGGCGCCGGAAGAAGAAGTGCGCCAGGAAGAAATGCTGATTGGCGTGCGCAACGAGGCCGGCGAAATCTATCGCCTCATCGGTGCCACGAAGCTCAACAGCTTCATGAATGCCGTCGAAGAGCTGTTCGACCTGGGCCTCGTCGACGAACTGCAGGACACGGAAGAACCGAAAGACGGCTGCGACGCGATCTTCAGCGAAGCATGAAGCGCGTTGTAAAAAGTGCTCTGGGGCAAAATTTCTGATAGTTGGTTTGTCGAAGGAGGTATAATTTTTCGATGGACAGACTCGACGCCCTCAAGAGTATCGCGGCCCAGGCTACCCGCGGCGAACTCAGTTTCCCGACCAATGTGGACGCCACGCTCAGGCTGCAACGGGCCCTGAACGATCCCGATTGCCACGCCGACGCCGCCGCGCGCTTGGTGCAGGCCGAGCCCCTGCTGGCGGCGCGCACGGTTGCGATCGCCAATTCCGTGACCTATAACCGCTCGGGCAACGACGTCACCAACGTCCGCGCCGCGGTCCAGCGCGTCGGCTTCCGCACGCTGGGCGCGCTGGCGGCCAGCGTCATCGTGCGCCAGCTGAGCAGCGAAATCACCGACCCCGGCCTGCGCGCCCGCGCCGATGCCCTGTGGCGCCATTCGGCCCACGTGGCCGCGCTGGCCAGGTGATCGCGCGCCGCGTCTCCTTTGTCGATCCGGAAACGGCGATGTTCGCCGGCATCGTGCACGAGGTGGGCGGCTTCTACATGCTGTCGCGCGCCCATGAATACCCGGGCCTGCTCGACGGCGATGCCGACGACTGGCTCGAGCACGGCGAAGTGGCGATCGGCCGCGGCGTGTTGTTGCGCCTGGGCGTGCCGGCTTCCGTCATGGGGGCGATCGAAGCGATGTGGAACGGTCTGCGCGCACTGCCGCCGGAAACCCTGGGCGACACCCTGTTGCTGGCCAACGACTTGTCGCCGGTGCGCTCGCCCCTGCTGGAACGCCCGGGCGCCACCACGGTCTATGCGGCCGCGAGCATCGATTTCGCGGTGGGCGACGGCACGCTGGCGCGCATCATGGAAGAGTCGGCTCACGAAGTGAAGAGCCTGACCTCGGCGCTGTTGTGAACGTAGGATAGGCGGGTTCCCCGCCCATGCGTTCAAATCACATTGGCAATTCCGCGCCTGATCACCCGCCTGTTGGACGCGTAGGCGGGGGACCCGCCTACCCTACCTGTACCTGTCAGCTCACCCGCCGGTTGAACGCGTAGGCGGGGGATCCGCCTACCCTACGTTACCCGATCTGGATAATCTGCAAAAAAAATGCCCGCTCAGGGAGCGGGCAAAGTCCAAAACTAGGGATGTCCTGAAAGAGACGGTTCCACTATAGTTCTCGGCTCCCGCACAATCTGTGCGCCATTTCACATTCGTGACATTTTTTGTCGTCGTGCCCGCGGTACCGACGGGACAAAAAAAAACCCGCTCCAAAAGGAGCGGGTGAAGTCCAAAACTAGGGATGTCCTGAAAGAGACAGGTTCACTATACGGTTCGGCTTGCATGCTGCTCTGTGCGTCAACTCACACAACAGCAGGAAATGTCACATTTCTAGTAAGTCGATGACAAAATCTTGAAGAGCGAAAAGAAAATGCCGCCGGGCGTGAGCCGGGCGGCATTTTCTTTTCATGCACGTCATGCAGTCGGATGGCGGCGCACGGCACCGCCCGGGTTCAGACGACGGCGCCGTCGGTCTCGTCCTTCTGCTTGACCGGCTTGATCAGGTCTTCACGCTTGACGCCGAACCACATGGCCAGCGCGGCCGCCACGAACACCGACGAATAGATACCGAAGCAGATGCCGATGGTCAGCGCGATCGCGAAGTAGTGCAGCGACAGGCCGCCGAAGAACAGCATCGACAGCACCATCATCTGGGTACAGCCGTGGGTGATGATGGTACGCGAGATGGTGCTGGTGATCGCGTGGTCGATGACTTCGGAGACGCTCAGCTTGCGCTCCTTGCGGAAGGTCTCGCGGATCCGGTCGAAGATGACGACCGATTCATTGACCGAGTAGCCCAGCACCGCCAGCACCGCGGCCAGCACCGTCAGCGAGAATTCCCACTGGAAGAAGGCGAAGAAGCCGAGGATGATGACGACGTCGTGCAGGTTCGCCAGGATGGCGGCCACGGCGAACTTCCACTCGAAGCGGATCGCCAGGTAGGCCACCACGCCCACCACCACCATCAGCAGCGCGTGCAGGCCGTTCTCGGCCAGTTCGTCGCCGACCTGCGGGCCGACGAAGTCGACACGCTGCAGCGTCACCAGTTCGGCGCCGGCGGGGTTCACGCAACCGCTGCGCGACACCTGCTGGCCCTTCTCGGTGACCGTCACCTGCTTCGGCGAACCGCCCTCGGCGGCGCAGACGGCATTGAACGCCAGGGTCGATGCGGCCGAGCCGTTCGCGCTCTTCACTGGCGGCAGGCGCAGCATGATGTCCTGGGCGGTGCCGAAGCTGGCCACTTCCGGTGCTTCATAGCCGATGCCGCGCAACGAGGCGCGGACCTTTTCCTGGTCGGCCGCGTGCGGGAAGCGCAGTTCCATCACGGTGCCGCCGGTGAACTCCACCGAGAAGTGCAGGCCCTTGGTCACCAGGAAGAACACCGCGGCGACGAAGGTCAGCGCCGAGATCACGTTGAAGATCAACGCGTGGCGCATGAACGGGATATCCCGCTTGATTTTGAAAAATTCCATGACGTTTCCCTAGTCTTTATTTCTTGTCGACCGACACACCGGGTGTCCAGACGGTACCGATCGACAGCTTGTTCAGTTTCTTGCCACGGCGGCCGTACCACAGGTTCACGACGCCGCGCGAGACGAAGACGGCCGAGAACATCGAGGTCAGGATGCCCAGGGTGTGGACCACGGCGAAGCCGCGCACCGCGCCCGAACCGAAGACCCACAGCGACAGGCCGACGATCAGCGTGGTGACGTTCGAGTCGAGAATCGTCGCCCAGGCATGTTCGAAGCCGTGCGAAATGGCTTGCTGCGGCGTGGCGCCGGCACGCAGCTCTTCGCGGATACGCTCGTTGATCAGGACGTTGGCATCGATCGCCATACCAAGCGCGAGCGCGATTGCGGCGATACCCGGCAAGGTCAATGTGGCCTGCAGCGTCGACAGGATCGCCATCAGGAACAGCAGGTTGGCCGCCAGGGCCATCACGCTGAAGAAGCCGAACAGGTGGTAGTAGATGATCATGAAGACGGCGATCGCCACGAAACCCCACAGGGTCGAGTGCAGGCCCTTGGAGATGTTCTCGGCGCCCAGCTGCGGGCCGACCACGCGTTCCTCGACGAATTCCATCGGCGCCGACAGCGCGCCCGAGCGCAGCAGCAGGGCCAGCTCGGCCGCTTCCTGCGGGTTGCCGATGCCGGTGATCTGGAAGGTCGAACCGAGTTCGCTCTGGATGGTCGGTGCCGACGGCACGGTGTACTTGCCCTTTTCCTTGAGCAGGATGGCCATGCGCTTGCCGACATTTTCACGGGTGACCCGGCGGATCTTCTGGCCGCCCTCGCCGTTCAGGTCGACCGACACCGAAGGCTGCTGGTTCTGGTCGAAGCTGGCGACGGCGCCGGTGATGTAGTCGCCGGTGATGATGATGTCCTTCGACACCACGACCGGTGCGCCGCGGCCTTCGGTGAACAGTTCCGAGTTCAGCGGGATGGCGGCGGTCAGTTCGGTGCCTGGGGTGACGGTCGGGTCGAGCAGGCGCAGTTCGAGGGTGGCGGTGCGGCCGATGATGTCTTTCGCACGCGCGACGTCCTGCACGCCCGGCAGCTGGACCACGATGCGGTCGGCGCCCTGGCGCTGGATGACCGGTTCGGTCACGCCCAGCTCGTTGATGCGCTTCGACAGGGTCGAGATGTTCTGGTTGACGCCTTCCTCGACGATGCGCTTCAGCGCTTCGGGCTTCATCGTTGCCACCAGCCTCGGTTCGCTGCCGTCAGCGGCGTCGGCCAGGGTCAGGTCGGCCAGCTGGCGCGCCATCACGTTGCGGGCGGCGTTGCGGGTTGCCTCGTCGCGGAAGGCGACTTCGATGGCGTTGCCGTTGCGTTCGATGCCGGCGTGGCGCACGTTGGCGTCGCGCAGGACACTGCGCACGCTGGTCTGCATGCCCTTGACGCGCGTTTCCAGCACGGCCTTGGTGTCGACCTGCAGCAGGAAGTGGACGCCGCCGCGCAGGTCGAGGCCGAGGTTCATCGGCAGCGCGTGCAGCGCCTGCATCCAGCCTGGGGTGTTCTTCACCAGGTTGACGGTTACGATGTAATCGGGGTCGGCCTGATCGCGGTTGAGCTGGCGCTCCAGGGCCAGCTTGGCCTTGAACTGGGCATCGGTGGAGTCGAAGCGGGCACGCACCGCCGTCGAGTTGCCGCTGCCATCGAGCGTCACCTGGTTTGCCGGAACACCTTCGCGCTTGAGCGCGTCCGCGACCTGCGCCGTGGTATCGCTCGTGATCTTGACCGTCGTCTTGCCGGTCGTCACCTGCAGGGCCGGCGATTCGCCGAAGTAGTTAGGCGCCGTGTACAGCGCGCCCAGCAGGAGCGCGACAGCGATCAGTATGTATTTCCAGACGGGATAGCGATTCATAGTGTTCCAGCGTTCAATATTGAGCGGCGTGCGGCCGGCGGCCGCGGCGCCCGCTTACAGGGACTTCAGGGTTCCGGTCAGCATCGGAGCGGTGATCGCGTTCTTTTGCACGACGATCTCGACACCGTTTGCCACTTCCAGGCGCACGTACGCATCGCTGACCTTGGTGACACGGCCGACGATACCGCCGATGGTCACGACCTCGTCACCCTTCTTGAGGCCCTCGATCATCTCCTTGACTTCCTTCTGGCGCTTCTGCTGGGGACGGATCATCAGGAAGTACAGCACCGCGAACATGATGATGAAGGGCGCGAAGGTCAACAGGTTGCCCGTCAGGCCAGGATCGGCAGCGGTGGTGGTTTGCGCGTACGCGTTGGAAATGAACACAAGGACTCCGATTATGAGATAAAAAACAGCGCTGTATTCTAGCACCGGCGAAGTGCCAGCGGCCATTCCGCGGTAGATGGGAATGACAACTAAAATTTGCAAGCTGGAAATCGGAGTGTTGGCGCAGGGATGGCCTGGCCTGGCCTTTGTAGGGTGGGCACTCCGTGCCCACGCGGTATAGAACCGTTGCGTATTCATGCCGCCTTAGAACACCGGGCATACGCATCGATGAGAACGGCGTCTCGATGGCTCATGCGTGCCATACCGCGTGGGCACGGAGTGCCCACCCTACTGGAGCTGTTGTAGGGTGGGCGCCCTGAGCCCACGCGGAGCAAGCAGTGCGCCATATCCGGTGGGCACAGGGCGCCCACCCTACGGGAGCTTAGACCCCGCGGGAGCGGTCGGCGGCGAACTGCAGGCGGAAGGCGTGGAAGCCGTCCGCGTCGATCGCGTCGCGCATCTCCTGCATCAGCTTGAGGTAGTAGTGCAGGTTGTGGATCGTGTTCAGGCGCGCGCCCAGGATCTCGTTCGAGCGGTGCAGGTGGTGCAGGTAGGCGCGCGAGAAATTCTTGCAGCAGTAGCAGTCGCAGGATTCGTCCAGCGGCGCCGTGTCTTCTTTATAACGCGCGTTCTTGATCTTCACGTCGCCGAAGCGGGTAAACAGCCAGCCATTGCGGGCATTCCGGGTCGGCATGACGCAGTCGAACATGTCGACGCCATTGGCCACGCCGTCGACCAGGTCTTCCGGCGTACCGACGCCCATCAGGTAGTGCGGCTTGTTTTCCGGCAGGCGCGGGCCGACGTGGGCCAGGATGCGCTGCATGTCTTCCTTCGGCTCGCCCACCGACAGGCCGCCGATGGCCAGGCCGGGGAAGTCGATGTCTTCCAGCCCGGCCAGCGATTCGTCGCGCAGGTGCTCGTACATGCCGCCCTGGACGATGCCGAACAGCGCGTTCGGGTTTTCGCCGCCGGTGAATTCGTTCATCGAGCGCTGGGCCCAGCGCAGCGACATACGCATCGATTTCGCCGCTTCCTCGCTGGTCGCCGCGCGGCCGTCGATCTCGTACGGCGTGCACTCGTCGAACTGCATCACGATGTCCGAGTTCAGCGCGCGCTGGATCTGCATCGACACTTCCGGCGACAGGAATTTGCGCGAGCCGTCGATCGGCGAAGCAAAAGTAACGCCCTCTTCCGTGATCTTGCGCATCGCGCCCAGCGAAAACACCTGGAAGCCGCCCGAATCGGTCAGGATCGGCTTGTCCCAGCCCATGAAGCCGTGCAGGCCGCCGAACTTGTTCAATACTTCGACGCCCGGGCGCAGCCACAAGTGAAAGGTATTACCGAGGATGATCTGGGAGCCGACGGTTTTCAGTTCGATCGGGTCCATCGCCTTCACGGAGCCATAGGTCCCGACCGGCATGAAGATCGGCGTCTCGATGGTGCCGTGGTTGAGCGTCAAGCGGCCGCGGCGCGCGTTCGACAGGCCGCTGGTGTCTTTTTTGAGCAGGGTAAATTCAAGCATCGGTGTTTATTGGCGAGATTCGGTAGTGAGCAGCATGGCATCGCCATAGCTGAAGAAGCGGTATTCGTTGGCGATCGCGTGGGCATAGGCCTTGCGGATCGCGTCATAGCCGGCAAAGGCCGACACCAGCATCATCAGCGTCGACTTCGGCAGGTGGAAATTCGTGATCAGGCGCGTCACGGTCTTGAAGCGGTAGCCCGGCGTGATGAAGAGGGCCGTGTCGGCGCTGCCGGCCACCAGTTCGCCCGACTGCGAAGCCGACTCCAGCGCGCGCAAGGACGTGGTGCCGACGGCGACCACGTCGCGGCCAAGCGCTTTCGCGGCGCGCACGGCATCGACCGTCTCCTGCGCGATCGTGTACCACTCGGAATGCATCTTGTGCTCGGACAGGTCTTCCACCCGCACCGGCTGGAAAGTGCCGGCGCCGACATGTAGCGTCACGTAGGCGATGTTCACGCCTTTTGCCGCCAGCTTATCCAGCAGCGGCTGGTCGAAGTGCAGGCCGGCGGTCGGCGCCGCCACCGCGCCCGGCTCCTTCGAATACACGGTCTGGTAGCGCTGCTCATCGAATTCGTCGGCGGTGTGCTCGATATACGGCGGCAGCGGCAGGCGGCCGTGCGCTTCGATCAGCTCGAAGACGTCGCCGCCGAAATGCAGGGTGAAGAACTCGCCCGCGCGCTCGCCGGTGGTGACGTCGAAAGCGTCGGCCAGGCGGATGCGGTTGCCGGGCTTCGGCGATTTGGAGGCGCGCACCTGGGCCAGTACGGTGCGATTGTCCAGGACACGCTCGACCAGCACCTCGACCTGGCCGCCGGTTTCCTTGACGCCGAAGAAGCGCGCTTTCAGCACGCGCGTGTTGTTCATCACGAGCAGGTCGCCGGCTTGCAGCTGGTCGAGGATGTCGGCGAAATGACGGTCGGTGATCTGGTCGCCATCGAGCTGCAACAGGCGCGAGGCGCTGCGGTCTGGCAGGGGCACCTGCGCGATGCGCTCGGGCGGCAGGTCGAAATCGAAGTCGGAGAGCGAGTACATTGTCGTTCAATTCTGGGAAAATGGCCGCTGGCCTTACAATATGGCCCCAAGTAGTGCGGCGAACCCTCTATTTTACGCCAGCCAGCATCAATCTGCCGCTTTTATGCCCGCTCCCAAGACCCCGCCCGCCCCGAAAACGACACAAACCAAGCTCGCCAAGCTCGGCCTGCGCAGCGACATGGACCTGGTCCTGCACCTGCCGATGCGCTACGAGGACGAGACGAAGATCGTGCCGATCCGCGAAGCCTGCCTGCGCGGCGGCCACGTGTCGCAGGTCGAGGGCGTCGTCATCAAGAACGAGATCGCCATGAAACCGCGGCGCCAGCTGCTGGTGACGATTGCCGACGAAAGCGGCGAGCTGCTGCTGCGCTTCATGAATTTCTATGGCAGCCAGGTCAAGCAGCTGGCCGAAGGCGTGCGGGTGCGCGCGCGCACCGAGATCAAGCATGGCTTTTTTGGTGCCGAGATGGTGCATCCGACCTATAAAGTGGTGAACGAGAACGCGCCGCTGCCGACCTCGCTCACGCCCGTGTATCCGTCGGGAGAAGGCCTGTCGCAGCCGATCCTGCGCCGTGCGATCGCCGAAGCGATGCGCAGGGTTAGCTGGATGGATACGGTGCCGCCCGGCGTGCGCCGCCAGCTCGGCCTGCTCGACTTCGAGCCGGCGGTAAAACTGCTGCACTACCCGCCGGTCGACGTCGACGAATACGCGCTGATGGACAAATCGCACCCGGCCTGGACGCGCATGAAGTTCGACGAGCTGCTGGCGCAGCAGCTGTCATTGAAACGCGCCCAGCGCGCACGCCGCGACAAGGGCGCGCCCCATTTGCGCGCGGTGGGCGCGCTGTCCGAAGGTTTTCTCGCCGCCCTGCCCTTCGCGCTCACCGGCGCGCAGCAGCGGGTCGTCGAGGAGATCCGCCGCGACCTGCGCGAGGGCTATCCGATGCAGCGCCTCCTGCAGGGCGACGTCGGCAGCGGCAAGACCGTGGTCGCCGCGCTGGCGGCCGCGCAGGCCATCGATTCCGGCTACCAGGCGGCGCTGATGGCGCCCACCGAAATCCTGGCCGAGCAGCATTTCAGGAAGATCGCGGCCTGGATGGAGCCGCTCGGCGTGAAGGTGGCCTGGCTCACCGGCAGCCTGAAAAAGAAGGAAAAGACCGCAGCCAATGAGCTGGTCGAATCGGGCGAAGCGCACCTGGTGATCGGTACCCACGCCCTGATCCAGGACACGGTGCAGTTCGCGAAACTCGGCCTGGTGATCGTCGACGAACAGCACCGCTTCGGCGTCGGCCAGCGCCTGACCTTGCGCAACAAGGGCAGCGACGGCCTGGTGCCGCACCAATTGATGATGTCGGCCACGCCGATTCCGCGCACCCTGGCCATGACCTATTACGCCGACCTGGAAGTGTCGGTGATCGACGAGCTGCCGCCGGGGCGCACGCCGATCGTCACCCGCGCCATCGACCAGAACCGGAGAGACGAAGTCATCGAACGCGTGCACGCGGCCGTGCTCGAGGGGCGGCAGGCCTACTGGGTGTGCCCGCTCATCGAAGAGTCGGAAGCGCTGCAGCTGCAAACGGCCACCGAAACCTACGAAACCCTGGCCGAAGCGCTGCCCGACCTGCAGGTGGGGCTGGTGCATGGCCGTATGAAGCCGCTCGAGAAACAGGCGGTGATGGATGCGTTCTCCGCCGGCGAGGTGCACGTGCTGGTGGCCACCACCGTGATCGAGGTGGGCGTCGATGTGCCGAATTCTTCATTGATGGTGATCGAACACGCCGAGCGCTTCGGCCTGTCGCAGCTGCACCAGCTGCGCGGCCGCGTGGGCCGCGGCTCGGCGGCGAGCGTCTGCCTGCTGCTGTACCAGAGTCCCCTCGGGCAGGTGGCCAAGCAGCGCCTGCTGACCATGCGCGAGACCACCGATGGTTTCGAGATCGCGCGGCGCGACCTGGAGATTCGTGGCCCGGGCGAATTCCGGGCGCGCGCCAGTCCGGCCAGGCCATGCTGCGCTTTGCCGACCTGGAAACCGACCAGTGGCTGGTGGAAGAAGCGCGCGACGTGGCCTCCAGCCTGCTCGAGCGCGAGACGCCGGAGCACATCGCGATCGTCGATGCGCACCTGGCACGCTGGCTGGGCGGGCGCGAGGAATTCCTGAAGGTGTGAAGGGATTTTGTAGGGTGGGCACGACGTGCAATCGCTGAATTTTTGCGCCCTCGTGACAATTCGATAGACATCGACACCGCCATTGCGGCTATCGTGTCGCCGGCGCGCGTTGTACGTACGCGTCCATCCATCGAATACACATCAGGAATCGGTCATGCCCTTAGGAATCGGACTTCACATCCTCGTCGCCCTGTTCTTCGCCGTGCACGCGGTGCGCCAAGGGCGCCAGCTGTACTGGCTGATCATTCTCTTTTCCTTCCCGCTCCTGGGCAGCATCGTGTACTTCGCGGTGGTGTTCCTGCCGCATTCGCGCATCGAACGCCAGGCGCGCCTGGCCGGCCGCGCCATCGGTCGCAGCCTCGATCCGGGACGCGACGTGCGCGAGGCCCAGCGCGCCTTCGACCTGACCCCGACCGCCCACAACCAGATGCGCCTGGCGGGCGCCCTGCTCGACGCCGGCCAGCCGGCGCAGGCGGTGGCGCAGTTCGACGCCTGCCTGGCCGGCCCCTTCGCTGGCGATCCGGAAGTCCTCCTCGGCGCCGCGCGCGCAAAACTCGCCCATGGCGACGCGGCGGGAGCAGCCGGCCTGCCTGCTGGCGCCCCTGCAGGCGAAGCAGCCGGGCTTTCGCGCCGAAGAAGTCGGGCTGGCACTGGGCCGCGCCTACCTGGCCAGCGGCCGCCAGGAGGAAGCCGGCGCGCAATTGGAGAATGTGGCCGAGCGCTTCGGCAGCGTCGAAACGCGTGTCGAGCTGGCGCTGTGGGCACTCGCGAACGGCAAGGAAGCGCTGGCGCAGCGCGAACTGAAGGAAATCGAGCACGCGCGCCGTCACATGACGAAGTACACGCGCGGCCTGTACCAGGATTTGTTCAAGCGGCTGGATGCGGCCGTGAGCGGCAAGGGATCACCGGCATAAGGTTGGCGGCTCCGCCGCCGATCCTACCCGCTGAAGGTCAGGCGGTTCCCGAATGGATCCTTGACCGACATCTCGCGCGTCCCCCAGGGCGTGTCTTCCACGCCCGGACGTGCATACCCATACGCCTTGGCGCTCAGCTCGGCGTGATAGGCATCGATGCCGGCGACCTCGATGCGGATCGCCGCGCCGGGGCAGCAATCGCCATGGTGTTCGCTCAGGTGCAATACGCAGCCGTCGCGTGCCACTTGCAGGTAGAGCGGCAGGCCAGGCTCGAAACGGTGCTCCCAGTCGACCGCGAAGCCGAGGAAGTCGACATAGAATTCGCGCGCCTTCGCTTCGTCGAAGATGCGCAAGACCGGCGTCACGGCGCCCAGCGTCATCTCAGTCGACCCGCGTCAGCTCGACGCCATCGACCGTCATCTTCCACTTGTCGCCCTCGCGGTGCGGGGGCTTGCTGACGACGAAGCGCGAGCGGATGAGACTCGTGCCGACTTCGAAATCGTTGCCATCGAAGCGCTGCAGGTCGACACTCAGGTCGAGCTTTTTGCCCGGCCGATCGCGCTTGTACTTGACCTGGCCATCCTTGGCCAGTTGCAGGCGCATGTCCTTGCCCTGCCAGTCGCCGACATAGGCCATCTTTTCAGCGGGAACAGGAACTGGCTCGGCAAAGGCGGCCGGCGACAGCAGGCAGAGGGCGAGCAGGCTGGTGCGAAGTAAGCGCATGGGAGGTCCGGGAGAAAGGGAATTGGAACAGCATCGACAGTATTCGCCCGCCCGAAAAAGCTGTCAACATGCATACATTTTCCCGCGCGGCCCGTTATGGTGTGGCCTTTGGAGCGCCTGACAGAAGTCCTTGCCTGTCCAGACAGCAGCACCGTACACTGAGCCATTCTGGAGGTCTGTTTTCGGGCATGCGCGGACATTCGTAAGGCGTCGCATGTTCTTTGAATAAAGTTCTGCTATCGCCTGCTTCCAGCTCTCGAAGGAGGTTTTTCGCCTGATGAATCCAGGAAATCCCAATAGTTCTCTTGTCGCTGCACTTCGTTTGCGCTTTCCAATGGAAGCGGCCCTGACAGACCATTGGCTTCGAGAGAGGGGATGGGACCCCGTCGATGACAACACTGCACTCACTTGGGTAGAGGCGTTCGCTGACAGGACAACCGAAGCTGTAAAGCGTAGGGATGCGGAGACGATCCGAGCACACACCGACTTTCTCGCTGCCGCGTATCGTGCCGAACCGAATGCATTGCGGACCATTGTCGATGTATCGTATGCCGAGAACTTAATGTGGGATTCCAGCGCTTCTGACAAGCAGTGGGCCTGGAGGTTTATTGCGGCAGAAATTCGACAACTGTTCACTGAAATGTGGGGTGACCCTACTAGCGCTCAGGACTAGTGGTCCGATCGTGCTGTCGCCAGTGTCCGCTTCGGGCCTATTGCGTTGAAAAACTCGGCAACGTAGACCTCCTGACCGAAATTTTTTCAGCCTCGACTGACCAGAACCGCCGCTATCGAGAGATCGTGGAGCGGTTGGATGTCTGAGACCACCTAAAATTGTTGCCGTTCGACTTTTTCAACACAATAGGTCGGAAGCGAACGTTCACCAAACTTTCCTCTCGCTGCCCTGCATGCTTATCTGCTGGGGGCAACCGAGAGCGTTTGTCAGGCGCTCCTAGTCGACCCGCGTCAACTCCACGCCATCGACCGTCATCTTCCACTTGTCGCCCTCGCGGTGCGGCGGCTTGCTGACGACGAAGGTCAGGCTGACAATGCCCCAGCCGACGCTGAAGTTGTTGCCATCGAAGCCCTGCAAGTCGACGTTCAGGTCGACCTTCTCGCTCTTGTGCTTGCTCTTCTCTTCACGCTTGTATTTAACTTTGCCGTCGCGGGAAAGCTGCAGGCGCCTGTCGCCGCCCTGCCAGTCGCCGACATAGGCCAGCTTGTCGGCCGGGACCGGCGCCGCCCACGCGGCAAGAGGGAGCAGGCAGGCGGCGATGAGGGCGGGACGAAGGAGGTACATGGTGGCCGGAAGAAGTTGACTGGACAGCGGCCGAGTATTCGCTGCCCTGGCCGTCATGTCAACATGCATACGCCCGATGCGTCGCGAATCTAGCGCGCGCCGTCGGCCTCGTAGACCAGCCCGATCTGGCGCCGGATCTCGTCCATCACGCCCATCAGCGCCAGCGTTTCGTCATGCGTCATGTGCGGGCTTTCGAGCAGCCCCGCCAGGTAGCAGCGCTGCGCTTCGATCACCTGGTGGACGTAGCCGTTGCCGACATAGGGCGTGGCGATCGTGCGCGTCGTGCCATCTTCCAGCTCCACCGTCACCGAGGTGGCGCGATGGAACATCGTATTCATGCGCACATGGCCGCGCGACCCCGACACCGTCAATTCGCCCGGCGTGCGCGCCAGGAAGGAGCAGCTGCAGACCGACATGGCGCCACCCTCGTGTTTCAGGGTGAAACCGGTCTGGACGTCGACGCCGGTCGGCCCCATCTCGGCTTGCGCCCGCACCTCGAGGACGGGGCCAAGCAGGCTGGCGGCGATCGACAGCGGATAGATGCCGAGGTCGAGCAGCGCGCCGCCGCCCAGTTCTGGGTTGAACACGCGGTGCTCGGGACCGAAGCTGGCCGTGAAACCGAAATCGGCCACGACCTGGCGCGCCTCGCCGATCTCACCCAGAGCAATGATGCGTTTGACTTCCGCCAGCGCCGGCAGGAAGCGCGTCCACATCGCCTCCATCAGGAACAGGCGACGCGTGCGCGCAAGCGTCACCACCTGCTCGGCTTCGCGCAGGTTCATCGTGAACGGCTTTTCGCACAGCACGCCCTTGCCAGCGCGCAGGGCCAGCAAGGCGTTCTGCGCATGCTGCGGATGGGGTGTGGCGACATAGACCAGGTCGATGTCGGCGGCCGCCACCAGTTCCTCGTAGCTGCCGTAGGCGGCACCGGCCTTGACCTCGCCGGCAAAGCCGCGCGCCTTGTCCAGGCTGCGCGAGGCCACGCCCGCAAGCACGGCACCCGGCACGTCCGGCACTGCGCTGGCAAAGGCGCGCGCGATCTTGCCGGTGCCGAGGATGCCCCAGCGTACCGTGTCAGCCATGGGCCTGCCCTTCCCTGCGCTTTGGACGGAAGACGGTCGAGTCCAGGTAAAGTCGCGATCCTGCCCAGGCCACCAGCCTGGCACACCGAGCACCGGCAGCGGCGTGAAGCCGCTTGTGGCCAAGCCTTCGTCGCGCAGCTGCGCGGCCAGCAGGGCATCGAGCCAGGCGCGCTGGCCGGCGTCGTCCAGGGTGAAATACGCGTCATCGGCGAAGACGATGCGCACGTGTGCGGTGATGGCCTTGCGCGGGACGACCAGCTTTTCCATCAGGGCGTGGCCGAACAGCCAGAGGCGCGCATCGCGGCCGAACAGGTCGCGCTTTTCGAACAGCGCCGCTTCCCAGCAATGGTCGCGCAATTCGTCGACCAGCGCGCGCCCGGCGCTGGAAGCGCGCACCACCAGCAGCGCCGCGTTCTCGTCGAAGATGGTGGCGGCGTCGCGCGCCGGTCCACGCGATTTCCCCACGCCAGCCGCTGCAATCTGCGCCGCCTGCAGGGCATTCAGTTCACGCTTGATCAGCGGGAAGGTCTGCCACACGAGGCCATTGAAGAAGTCGTGCAGATTCTCGCGCGTCGGTACATTGCCGGTGGCGCTGATGAAGGCTTCATAGGCCATCCCTTCCGGCAGCGATTCCTGCGGCACGAAGGAAATTGGCAGGTCGCGGTGGTTGCGCAGGGCCAGCAGCGCGGCATGGCGATTGAAGGCGGCCGCGAAGTCGCCGCCTTCCAGCGCGAGCGCCTCGAAGGCGGGACGCACCGTGTCGTACCAGGGCCGCGTCCAGTCGACCTGCGCCGGCACGTCCTGCGCTTGCGCCGTCACTGCCGCTGTCACTTACAGCATCTTCCAGTCGATGCGCTCGCCGGCGTTGAGCGGCACCAGCTCGTTCTCTGCCATCGGCACGGTGGCCGGCAGGTTCCACGATTCGCGCACCAGCGTGATCGTATCTTCGTTGCGCGGCAGGCCGTAGAAGGCGGGGCCATTGAAGCTGGCGAAGGCTTCGAGCTTGTCCAGCGCGCCCGCCTGGGCGAAGGCTTCGGTGTAGAGCTCCATCGCGTGCAGGGCCGTGTAGCAGCCGGCGCAGCCGCAGCTCGATTCCTTCGCGCCGATCGCATGCGGGGCCGAATCGGTGCCGAGGAAGAAGCGCTCGTCGCCGCTGGTGGCGGCCGTGACCAGCGCCAGGCGGTGTTCTTCGCGTTTCAGCACCGGCAGGCAGTAGTAGTGCGGGCGGATACCGCCGCGGAAGATCTCGTTGCGGTTGTAGAGCAGGTGGTGGGCGGTGATGGTCGCGGCGATCGGGCCTTCGGCCTCGGCCACGTACTGGGCCGCGTCCTTGGTGGTGATGTGTTCGAAGACGATGGCGAGGGCCGGCAGGTCGCGGCGCAGCGGGCGCATCACGCGTTCGATGAAGACAGCTTCGCGGTCGAACAGGTCGATGTCGTTGTCCGTCACTTCGCCATGCACCAGCAGCGGCATGCCGACTTCCTGCATCACTTCCAGTACCTTGTAGCAGTTGCGCAGGTCGGTGACGCCCGCATCCGAATTGGTGGTGGCGCCGGCCGGGTACAGCTTGACCGCATGGATGAAACCGCTGTCCATCGCGCGGCGGATCTCGTCCGGATCGGTGTTGTTGGTCAGGTAGAGCGTCATCAGCGGCTCGAAACGCATCCCTTCCGGGAGCGCGGCCAGGATACGGTCGCGGTAGGCGGCGGCCGCCGCGGTCGTGGTGACCGGAGGTTTGAGGTTCGGCATCACGATCGCACGCGCGAACTGGCGCGCCGTATGCGGCAGCACGCTGGCCAGCGCCGCGCCGTCGCGCAGGTGCAGGTGCCAGTCGTCTGGACGGGTGATGGTGATGGATTGCGGGATCTCGATGGTGGACATGGCGGCTCTCGGATTGCGGGACGGCGTCATTTTACCCTTATGGGGCATCGAGAGCGCGCCAGCCTGCCCACCGGCCAGGTGTGATCAGGTTGACAATCGGTGACCGGGCATGGGGCGGACGGCGTGGGCTCGAGAGCCTGTCCGGCGGCGCCCATCCGCGCAAACGCATCAATGCGTCACCACCTCGACCGACGTGATCTTGCCCTGCTCATCGAAAGCGATGTCGAGCGTATCCGGATCAAAGCTGGTGGAGCAGTAACCAAGGTAATAGCTGGAGACGCGCTCGCGCGAAGGGTGCGGTTCTCCAAGCACCGCGGTAACGCCCCGCATGTCCTGGCCGCGCCCGAGCAGACGGCTACGCAGGTCGTCGACCATGCCGCAGCGCGCGTCCTCGTGCTCCGGACTACGCCAACGGGCGGCGTCGAACGGGGCTTTGTTGAACGGGCTCAGGTAACTGCAGAAGGACAGCAGGCCAAGAACGGCCACAGCGCCGATGGCGCATTGAATGACCCGGCGGCGCGGGAAGTGCAGGCGCATTCCCATCTCAATGAATGATCTTCGCCAGGAATTCGCGCGCCCGTTCCGACTGCGGCGCACTGAAAAAGGCATCGGTCGGACTGTCCTCGAGAATGCGCCCGTGGTCCATGAACACGACGCGGTCCGCCACCTTGCGCGCAAAGCCCATCTCGTGGGTCACCACCATCATCGTCATGCCGTCCTGGGCCAGGCCCACCATCACGTCGAGCACTTCGCCGATCATTTCCGGGTCGAGCGCGGAAGTGGGTTCATCGAACAGCATCGCCACCGGATCCATGGACAAAGCGCGCGCGATCGCCACGCGCTGCTGCTGGCCGCCCGAGAGCTGGCTGGGGAACTTGTCCTGGTGCGCCAGCAGGCCGACGCGGTCGAGGTAGGCCAGGCCGCGCTCAATCGCCTCGCCCTTGCCGCGCCCCAGCACCTTGATTTGGGCCAGCGTCAGGTTCTCGCGCACCGACAGGTGCGGGAACAGCTCGAAATTCTGGAACACCATGCCGATCTTCGCGCGCAGCTTGGGCAGATCGGTCTTGCGGTCGGTAACCGGCACGCCATCGACGCGGATGGATCCCTGCTGCACGGGCTCGAGGCCATTGACCGTCTTGATCAGGGTGGACTTGCCGGAACCCGAGGGCCCGCAGACCACGACGACGTCGCCGCGCGCCACATGCGTACTGCATTCGGCGAGTACCTGGAAGTCGCCGTACCATTTGCTGACCTTGTCAATTTCAATCATGTTTACCCGTCGATTCAACAGCTTGCGCGTGCTTGACAGCACCAACACCGCCTAGGATACTGCGGAACTTGCCAAGATACTCAGAACGCACCGCGTTCGCACGCAGAATCACCCGAAATTGACCACTCCGGCGCCCGGATCGACTCGGCGCGCCGGGCGCACGCACAGGCCGACCACTGGACGCATATGAATAATCGAAACCGCCTCACTACCTATATCCTGATCGGACTCGTGCTCGGCATCGTCGTCGGCTATTTCGCGAACGCCAAGCTGGCCGATCCGAAAGCCTTCGCCGACACGCTGTCGCTGGTGACCACCCTGTTCCTGCGCCTGATTAAGATGATCATCGCGCCGCTGGTGTTTTCGACCCTGGTAGTGGGCATCGCCAAGATGGGCAATGCGGCCGAAGTCGGCCGCATCGGCGTCAAGGCGCTGGGCTGGTTCGTCATCGCCTCCATCCTGTCGCTGTCGCTGGGCCTGATCCTGGTGAACCTGTTCCGCCCGGGCGACGCGATGCACCTGGCCGGCATGGCGCCGCCGATGGACGCGAAGACCGATATCGTCACCTCCGGCCTGACGCTGAAGGAATTCGTCACCCACCTGGTGCCGTCCTCCATCGTCGACGGCATGGCGAAGAACGAGATCCTGCAGATCGTCGTGTTCTCGATCTTCTTCGGCACTGCAGCCGCCGCCGTCGGTGCGCGCGCCACGCCGCTGATCGACGCCGTCGACGGCATCGCCCACGTCATGCTGAAGGTGACGGCCTATGTGATGAACTTCGCGCCAATCGCCGTGTTCGCGGCGGTGGCCGCCGTGATCGCCAAGAGCGGCCTCGGTGTGCTGCATACCTACGGCATCTTCATGGCCGAGTTCTACCTGGGGATCATCCTGCTGTGGGTGGTCCTGATCGGCATCGGCATGGCCTTCCTCGGCCCGCGCGTGCTGCGCCTGATTGGCCTCTTGAAGGAACCGACCCTGCTGGCCTTTACCTGCGCCTCGTCGGAAGCGGCCTTCCCGAAAACCCTGGAGGGCCTGGAAAAGTTCGGCGTCAAGAACCGCCTGGCCGCTTTCGTGCTGCCGATCGGTTATTCGTTCAACCTCGACGGCTCGATGATGTACTGCACCTTCGCCTCGATCTTCATCGCCCAGGCCTATGGCATCGAGGTGCCGCTGTCGACCCAGATCATGATGATGCTGGTGCTGATGCTGACCTCGAAAGGCATGGCCGGCGTGCCACGCGCCTCGCTGGTGGTGATCGCCGCGACGCTGGCGCAGTTCAACATCCCGGAAGCGGGCCTGCTGCTCCTGCTTGGCATCGACCACTTCCTCGACATGGCCCGTTCGGCGACGAACGTGATCGGCAACGGCATCGCCACCGCGGTGGTGGCGAAATGGGAGGGCGACCTGGCCGAGACCAGCCCTGAAAAGGACGTCGCCACCTCGCCGCTGCGGTAAAAGCGCGGGCACGCACACAGGGCCTTCCAGCGATGGGAGGCCTTTTTTTTGACAATAAAAAACACACGGAGGAGAACCGATGAAACAGCTTTATGCAGCAGGAATCCTGCTGGCGATGGGCGGCGCGCAGGCGGCCACCCAGACGGTCGATTGCGGCCGCCTGCTCGACGTCAGGAGCGGCAGCTGGCGCGAGCGCGTCAGCATCGTGATCGAGGACGGCACCGTGAAATCGATCGGACCGTTGGGCGCCGCCGCTGCCACGCCCGGCCGCATCGACCTCTCGGGCAAATCCTGCCTGCCGGGCCTGATCGACATGCACGTGCACCTGACCAGCGAAACCCAGCCGGTGGTCGACTCCTACCGCGACCGCCTCACCGCCGACCCGGCCGACCTTGCCTACCGCTCGGTGAAGTATGCCGAGCGCACGCTGATGGCGGGTTTTACGACCGTGCGCGACCTGGGCGCCGAGCAGGCGCTGAACGTGTCGCTCAAGCGCGCGATCAATGCCGGTGCGATTCCCGGCCCGCGCATGTTCACGGCCGGGAAGTCGATCGCCACCACCGGCGGCCACGCCGACCCGACCAACAACCTCTCGCACTTCCTGGGTGAAGCGATCGGCACGCCGGGGCCGAGCGAAGGCGTGATCGACAGCCCGGAACAGGGCCGGCAAGCCGTGCGCATCCGCTACAAGGAAGGCGCGGACCTGATCAAGATCACCGCCACCGGCGGGGTGCTGAGCCAGGCGGCAAACGGACAGAACTCGCAGTACACCGAGGACGAGCTGCGCGCGATCGTCAGCACGGCCAAGGACTACGGCTTCCGCGTGGCCGCGCACGCGCACGGTGCCGAAGGCATGAAGCGTGCGCTGCGTGCCGGCGTCGATTCGATCGAACACGGCACGCTGATGGACGACGAAACCATCGCGCTGTTCAAGAAAACCGGCCACTGGTACGTGCCGACGATCTCGGCCGGCCGCTACGTCGCCGACAAGGCCAAGGATCCGCATTACTATTCGGCCCTGGTGCGCCCGAAGGCCGCGGCGATCGGCCCGCAGCTGCAGGCGACTTTTGCGCGTGCCCACAAGGCCGGCGTCAAGATCGCCTTCGGCACCGATGCCGGCGTGTTCCCGCACGGAGACAACGCGAAAGAGTTCGGCTACATGGTGGAAGCCGGGATGACGCCGCTCGAGGCGATCCGCGCCGCCACCGTCCACGCGGCCGAGCTGCTCGACCAGCCGAAACGCCTGGGTGCGATCGAGCCGGGCTTCGCGGCCGATATCGTCGCGGTCGATGGCGACCCGCTGCGCGACGTGAAACTGCTCGAGCAAGTCAAATTCGTCATGAAAGAAGGCGTCGTCTACAAAGGACTGTAAGACCGCGCCACGTTTAAGGAGAAGTCCCATGCTGTTCCAACATACCACCCGCTCGGCCGCCGCGCTGTTCGGGTTCCTGTACTGCCTGGCCTTGGTTGGCACATCGTCCGCACAGGCGCAAACCCAGGCTGCGCCGGCGAAGCTGCCGAACGTGACCATCCTCGCCACCGGCGGCACGATCGCCGGCACCGGCGCGACCAGCACGACTACCGTCGGCTATACCGCCGCCAAGATCGGCGTCGATGCGCTGATCCAGGCCGTGCCGGAAATGAAGAAGATCGCCAATGTCAGCGGCGAACAGGTGTTCCAGATCGCCAGCGAGAACATGGGCAACGAGCACTGGCTGACCCTGGCCAAGCGCGTCAACACACTGCTGGCGCAAGCCAACGTCGACGGCATCGTCATCACCCACGGCACCGATACGCTGGAAGAGACGGCCTATTTCCTGAACCTGGTCGTCAAGAGCAGGAAACCGGTGGTGCTGGTCGGCTCGATGCGCCCGTCGACGGCGCTGTCGGCCGACGGCCCGATCAACCTGTACAACGCGGTGCTGCTGGCCGGCTCGCCCGAGTCGGTAGGCCGCGGCGTGCTGGTGGCGCTGAACGACCAGATCAACGGCGCGCGCGATGTCAGCAAGACCAACACGATCACGGCCGACACCTTCAAGGCGACGGAGCTGGGCATGCTCGGCTACATCGTCGGCGGCAAGCCGTTCTTTTACCGCGCCTCGACCCGCAAGCACACGGTGGACACCGAGTTCGACGTGATGAACCTGGCGGCGCTGCCGCAGGTGGAAGTGGCCTACGCGCATGCGAACGTGGGACCCGTCGCGATCGAGGCGCTGGTCGGTTCGGGCGCCAAGGGACTGGTGCATGCGGGCGTGGGCGACGGGTCGCTGCCGGCCAAGGTGCGTCCCGCACTGAGTGCCGCGCGCAGGAAGGGCGTGATCATCGTGCGCTCGAGCCGGGTCGGCCAGGGTGTGGTGGCGAGGAATGGCGAGGCGAATGACGACGAGCTCGATTTCGTGGCGGGGGATAACCTGTCGCCGCAGAAGGCGCGCATTTTGCTGATGCTGGCGCTGACCAAGACGAACAATACGGGGGATATTCAGCGGATGTTCTGGACGTATTGATTGGATTGCACCGGTACGTGGGGCTGTTGCCTGCTCTGTTATCGGTGCCTTGAATCCGCGTGGGCACGGGGTGCCCACCCTACGGGAAACGCTACGTATCCGGGTTTCGTATGATCTCGCCGATAGCGGTCGGATTGATTGGATTGCACCGGTACGTGGGGCTGTTGCCTGCTCTGTTATCGGTGCCTTGAATCCGCGTGGGGTAATCGAGGCCAATGGCCTCGATTACGGCTTCACCACGGGGTGCCCACCCTACGGTCATCGCTAACGGCGAGTTCATACGAAAACCGGATACGTAGCGTGTCCCGTAGGGTGGGCTCTTGAGCCCACGCGGATCATGCGGGCCGAAAGCGTCTCACGCAACAGCGCCACGTACTACTTCACTCCCCCTGCAACTCCACCGGCGGCGACGCCAACTCCTCGTCCGGCCGCGCCAGCTGGCGCTCCCACATCTGCGCATACAGCCCGCGCGCCGCCAGCAGACTGCCATGCGTGCCGCGCTCGACGATGCGGCCGTGATCGAGCACGATGATCTGCTGCGCGTCCGCGATCGTCGACAGCCGGTGCGCGATCACCAGCGTGGTGCGGTTCTTCGCGATCTCCTTCAGCTGCGCCTGGATCGCCTGCTCCGACTTCGAATCCAGCGCCGACGTTGCTTCGTCGAAAATCAGGATCGCCGGGTTCTTCAGCAGCGTGCGCGCAATCGCCACGCGCTGCTTCTCGCCACCTGACAATTTGAGCCCGCGCTCGCCCACCATCGTCTTGTACCCGTCCGGCAGGGTCTCGATGAAATCGTGGATCGAGGCCGCGCGTGCCGCCGCGACGATGTCGGCGTGGCTTGCGCCCGGTCGGCCGTAGGCGATGTTGTATTCGATGGTGTCGTTGAACAGCACCGTGTCCTGGGGGACGATGCCGATCGCAGAGCGTAAAGACGCCTGCGTCACCTTGCGGATGTCCTGGCCATCGATGCTGATCGCGCCCTTGTTCACGTCATAGAAGCGGAACAGCAGCCGCGACAGGGTCGACTTGCCCGAGCCGCTGTGGCCGACCACGGCGGTGGTGGTGCCGGCCGGGATGGCGAAGTCGACGTCGAACAGGATCTGGCGCTTGGTCTCGTAGCTGAATTCCACGTGTGAAAACTCGACGCGTGCGCCCTGCGCCACCAAAGGCTGGGCACCCGGCGCATCGGCCACTTCGCGGTTCTGGTCGAGCAAACCAAACAGCCGCTCCATGTCGGCCAGCGCCTGCTTGATTTCGCGGTAGATCACGCCCAGGAAATTCAACGGAATGTACAGCTGGATCATGAAGGAATTGACCAGCACCAGGTCGCCGAGCGTCATGGTGCCGGCAATGACGCCTTCGGTCGCGCGCCACAGGATCAGCGTGACGGCGGTGGCGATGATCAGGGACTGGCCCGTGTTCAGTACCGACAGCGAAGTCTGCGAGCGCACGGCCGCGTTCTCGTAGTGCTGCAGGCCCTGGTCGTAGCGTTTCGCTTCGTAGTCTTCGTTGCCGAAGTATTTCACCGTCTCGTAGTTCAGCAGCGAGTCGATCGCCTTGGTGTTGGCTTTCGAATCGAGCTCGTTCATCGTGCGGCGGAAATGCGTGCGCCACTCCGTCACCATTACGGTGAAGGTGATGTAGGTGCCCAGCGCAACGGCGGTAATGATCGAGAACCACTTGTCGTATTTGACGACCAGGTAGCCCAGCACCAGCGTGATCTCGACCAGGGTCGGCAGCACGTTGAAGAGCGAGTACGAGATCAGCGAATTCACGCCGCGCGTGCCACGCTCGATATCGCGCGTCATGCCGCCGGTTTGCCGGTTCAGGTGAAAGCGCAGCGACAGCGCATGCAGGTGGCGGAACACTTTCAGGGCAATCGTGCGCACCGCCCGTTGCGTGACGCGCGCGAACAGGAATTCGCGCAGCTCGGTGAACACCGTGGTCGACAGGCGCAGCAGGCCATAGGCCGCCAGCGCGCCCACCGGCAGCACCAGCAATGCCTGCGGATGGGCCGGGTCGATCGCGAGGGCGTCGATGAGTTTTTTCAGCACCAGCGGCACGCCGACATTCGCCAGTTTCGCGCCGATCAGCGCGCCAAGCGCCGCCATCACGCGCCACTTGTAGACCCACAGGTAGGGGAACAGGGTACGCAGGGTGGCCCAGTCGGTGCGCTGCCTGCCGGGTGCGTCGGGTGGCGGGAGGGAGCTGGGGGAAGAGCGTCGCATGGCAGGGGTCCGGGATTTATGGTTCAATTCGGGACGATTGTAGCTTTTCATGAGATTTCAAGATGACCACGCCCGAAAACACCCCCCCCGCCCACACCAACCGCCTCCCGGAAGGAAAAATTCCGCAACTGCGTGTGATGCCGGGACCGCCTGACGCCAATGTGTATGGCGACGTCTTCGGCGGCTGGATCATGGCCCAGGTCGACATCGCCGGCTCGCTGCCGGCCACCCGCCGCGCGAATGGCCGCGTGGCGACCATCGCCGTCAATTCCTTCCTGTTCAAGAACCCGGTGTTCGTGGGCGACCTGCTGTCCTTCTACGCCGATATCGTCAAGGTCGGCAACACGTCGATCACCGTGTATGTCGAGGTGTACGCCGAACGCAACCGCCTGCAGTCGAATATCGTGAAAGTCACCGAAGCGACGCTGACCTATGTCGCTACCGGCCCGGACCGCAAACCACGCCAGCTGCCGCCGCTGGAAGAGCTGATCTCGCATCCCGAATAATGCAGCAGTCCGGCCGGGATGCGCGCCGCGGCTTCCTGCTGGACGCGGCGCGCCTGACCGCTGCCGCGGTCACGGGCGCAAGCTTCAGCGCCACCGCGGCCGGCTCGCGCTACCCATTCTCCCTTGGCGTCGCCTCCGGTTCGCCGCTGCCGAATGCAGTGATCCTGTGGACGCGCATCCTGCCCGATCCGCTGAACGCGGCCTCGAACCCGCCGCTCGCGCTCACGGTGCGCTGGGAAGTGGCAGAGGACGAGGGGTTCAGGAAGATCGCCGCGCAGGGCAGCACCGTCGCATCCCCCGAGCTGGCGCACAGCGTGCACGTCGACGCGGCCGGCTTACGGCCCGACCGATGGTACTGGTACCGCTTCATGCTGGGCGAAGCGGTCAGCCCGGTCGGCCGCACGCGTACCGCGCCCGCGCCGGACATGCTGCCGAGGCGCCTGAAGCTGGCGGTGGCGTCCTGCCAGCACTGGGAATTCGGCCACTATGCGGCGCACCGCCACATCGCGCAGGCAGCACCCGACCTGGTCGCCTTCCTGGGTGACTACATCTATGAGTGGGGGCCGTACCAGCTGCAGCATCCGGCCCGTGCGATCAGGACCAGCGAGTCGTTCACGCTGGACCAGTACCGTGCGCGCTATGCGCAATACAAGACCGACCGGGATCTGCAGGCGGCCCACCATGCCGCCCCCTGGATCGTCACCTGGGACGACCACGAGGTGGCCAACGACTACGCGGGAGACATCGACGAGCGTTTATCAAGCGACTTCGCCGCCCGCCGCGCCGCCGCTTATCAGGCCTTCTATGAGCACATGCCGCTGCGCCTGCCACCACTCCGCGCCGGCCTCAAGAGCATGCGCATGTACCAGCGCTATGACTGGGGACGGCTGGCGCGCTTTCACGTGCTCGACGACCGGCAGTACCGCTCTCCCCTCGCCTGCCCGAAACCGGGCCGCGGCGGTTCCAACGTCGTGCTGGCGCGCGCCTGCGCGGAACTGCGCGACCCGCGCCGCACGATGCTGGGAGAGGAACAGGAAGCCTGGCTGGTCCAGGGCTTGTCGACTTCACGCGCGCGCTGGAACATCCTGGCGCAGCAGACGCCGCTGGCGCAGTCGAGCGGCGTGCCAGTACGCTCGGCCGAGGATGGCCGCTTCTGGACCGATGGCTGGGATGGCTATCCGCTCGCGCGCCGGCGCCTGCTTGACACGCTGGTGAACAGCGGCGCGGGCAATCCGCTGGTGCTGGCGGGAGACGTCCACACGTTTTATGCGAGCGAATTGCGGCGCGATTTCACGCGGCCGGTCTCAAAAGCCAATCCCGTGCTTGCGCCCGAATTCTGCGGTACTTCGGTGACCTCGAGTTCGCGGCCACAGGCGCGCACCCAGGAAAATGTCGAGCGCAATCCGCACATGCTGTACGGAAGGAGCGACCGGCGCGGCTATATGCTGCTGGAAATCACCCCCGAGACAAGCCAAGTGCATTTCATGGCGCTCGACGATGTACGCGACGCGCGCTCGGGACAGGCAAGGCTTGCCTCGTTTGCGCTGGACAATCGATCGGTACGCATCGCCCGCGCGTGAGCGCCGTGTTGCGCTGGTGTCTGTTCAGGCCTTAAGGCTAGCGCCCGACGCCGATGCCAATGCCGACGCCGGAGCCACCCCAGCTGCCGAAGCTGCCGAAGATGGAGGTCGAGACGCGTCCACGGCCGTCACCGTTCTTTGCCGCCAGCTGGACGACGCAATTGCGCCAGGGATCGGTGTTCATTCCATAGCCCAGCTGGCTGCATGCCGGTCCATATTCAGCGATCATGCGGTCCATTTCAGCCTGCTGCTTCATTGCCTGTTGTTCCGGGGTCGAGCATCCAAGCAAGCCGATGACGCTGGCTGCCATTATGATCAAAGCGCGCATGGTGGTTCTCCTTCTGCAATCGATCAGACTCGCCCGAGCCTGGCGAGCCATGCAAAAATGATACCTCTCAATCGCCCCGCCGGCTTTCGCCGAGCGCTACAGAGGAATACGTCCAATCGCCCGTCGCGGCGTAGGCGCAGTCCTGCTGTGGCCCTCCGTTTCGAGGATACACAGCACTAAGAACCTGTCCCAGTAGGGAGGGGGAAGTTGATGACGATGCATGGCAAGCAGAGGCAAGGCGCGAGAAGGCCGCATGGCGAGCCATGCAACGACGAGCAACGCAGCATCTGCTTGTCAGGCGCGTCAGCAACGACTCATCTCCTACTGGGATAGGTTCTAAGTACTCACCCAAAAATAGATGTGTTTTTGGCTTCCAGAACCAGCGCGTTGCTGCGTCGGTTCGCGCTTTTAGTGCTCGCACTGCGGCGCGCTCGCCGCCTTGCACCGCATCCAGTTCTGTTTGCCAAAATTCCCATTTATTTTCGGTCGAGTACTTAGAGCCTATCCCGGTAGTCCGGGGAAAGCTGGTGGCGATGCATGGCAAGCGCGGGCAAGGCGCGAGGAGGCCGCATGGCTGGCCATGCAACGACGAGCAACGCAGCACGCGTTTGTCAGGCGCGCCAGCAGCGACTCCGGACTACCGGGATAGGCTCTTAGCCAAAGAAAAACGCCCGACCAACCCGGCGCCGCAAGGCCAGGGTCAGTCGGGCGTTTGTGCCTGTACAGGCGGGATATGCGTCAGGCGCTCTGCTTCTCGTCGCGCAACTCGCGGCGCAGGATCTTGCCGACGTTGGTTTTCGGCAGCGTCTCGCGGAACTCGATCTGGCGCGGGCGCTTGTAGCCGGTCAGCTCTTCCTTGCAGAAGTCCATCAGCGTCTCGGCGGTCAGCGCCGGGTCCTTCTTGACCACGTACAGCTTGACGGCTTCGCCCGAGTGTTTATCCGGCACGCCGACGCAGGCCACTTCCAGCACGCCCGGATGCGAAGCAACCACGTTTTCGACTTCGTTGGGGTACACATTGAAGCCCGAGACCAGGATCATGTCCTTCTTCCGGTCGACGATGCGGGTATAGCCCTTCTCGTCCATGATGCCGATGTCGCCCGTCTTGAGGAAGCCGCTGGCGGTCATGACTTTCGCCGTCTCGTCGTCGCGCTTCCAGTAGCCGGCCATCACTTGCGGGCCGCGCACGGCGATTTCTCCGGACTGGCCGAAGGGGACCGGCTGGTCCTGCTCATCGAGGATCGCCACTTCGGTCGACGGGAAGGGCAGGCCGATGGTGCCGGTGAATTCGGTGATGTCGCAGCGGTTACCGGTGACCACCGGCGAGGCTTCCGACAGGCCATAGCCCTCGACGATGGGCACGCCGGTCAGTTGCAGCCACTTGTCGGCCACGACTTTTTGCGCCGCCATGCCGCCAGCCGGGCAGACCAGGTAAGTGGAATGGTCGAGCTTGGCGAATTCCGGGTGGTTGATCAGGCCGTTGTACAGGGTGTTCACCGCCGGGAAGACGTTGATCTTGTATTTGCCGAGCTCCTTGATGAAGCCGTCCATGTCGCGCGGGTTCGGGATCAGGAGGTTCATGGCGCCGAGGCGCATGCCGAGCAGGCCGCAGACCGTCAGCGCATAGATGTGGTACAGCGGCAGCGCGCAGGCGAACTGCAGCTGCTGGCCCGCCGGCTGGCGTACCAGGGACGGCGAAAACCAGGCTTCGTTCTGCAGCAGGTTGGCCAGGATGTTCCGGTGCAGCAGCACGGCGCCCTTGGACACGCCGGTGGTGCCGCCGGTGTACTGCAGGAAGGCGATGTCGTCGTGGCCTTGCGTGACCGGCTTGAAGGACAGGCGCGCGCCGTCGGCCAGCACCTTGTTGAAGGAGACCGCGCCGGGCAGCGACCAGCTCGGCACCATCTTCTTCACTTTACGGACGACGAAGTTGACGATGGTACCTTTCACCGTGCCCAGCATGTCGCCCATGCTGCCGACGATGATGTGCTTCAGGGCCGGGGTGTTGGCGATCACCTGCTCCACCGTATTGGCGAAGTTTTCCAGCACCACCAGCGCTTCGGCGCCGGAGTCGTTCAGTTGGTGCTGCAGTTCGCGCGGGGTGTAGAGCGGGTTGACGTTGACGATGGTGTAGCCGGCGCGCAGGGCCGCAGCCATCGCCACCGGATATTGCAGCACGTTCGGCAGCATGATCGCCACGCGCGCGCCCGGCTGCAGGCCGCGGCTTTGCAGCCAGGCCGCCATCTGCGCCGACAGGCGGTCGAGGTCGGCATAGGTAATGCGCTTGTCCATGCAGGCAAAAGCGTCCTGGCCTGCGTACTTGCGGAAGGATTCTTCCAGCAAATGGGTCAGGGAGCGGTACTGCGTCGGGTCGATCTCCGCCGGTACGCCCGCCTGGTACGACTTGAGCCAAAACTTGTCCATCTGTTGCCTGCCTTCCTGAATGCTGTGTCCAATAAAATGCAAAGCCGCCCGAAAAAGCCGGGCGGCCGGTTCAGCCTGCGCGCCTGCGGCGCATCAAGCTGCTTGCTTCTGTTTCTGCTGCTGTTCGTCGCGCAGCGCGCGCCGCAGGATCTTGCCGACATTCGTCTTCGGCAGTTCGTCGCGGAACTCGATGTACTTCGGTTTCTTGTAGCCGGTGAACTGCGCCTTGCAATAGTCCATCAGCGCCGCTTCGGTCAGGTTCGGGTCCTTCTTGACCACGAAGACCTTCACCGCCTCGCCCGAATGCTCGTCCGGCACGCCGACCACGGCGCATTCGAGCACGCCCGGGTGCGCGGCAATCACGCCTTCGAGCTCGTTCGGGTACACATTGAAGCCCGAGACCAGGATCATGTCCTTCTTGCGGTCGACGATCTTCACGTAGCCGCGCTCGTCCATGATGCCGACGTCGCCCGACTTGAAGAAGCCGTCGGGCGTCATGACTTTCGCCGTTTCGTCCGGGCGGTTCCAGTAGCCGGCCATCACCTGCGGGCCGCGGATGGCGATCTCGCCCGGCTGACCGAGTTCCACCGGATTGCCGGCGTCATCGAGGATGGCGATATCGGTCGACGGGATTGGCAAGCCAATGCCGCCGGTGAAGCCCTGCTCGTCCGCGCGGTTGCAGGTGGCGACCGGCGAGGTTTCCGACAAGCCGTAACCCTCGATGATACTCTTCCCGGTTATTTGTTTCCACTTGTCATTAACTGCCTGTTGTACGGCCATCCCGCCGCCATTCGCCGTCTTCAGGTGCGAAAAGTCCACGCTGGCGAAATCCGGGTGGTTCACGAGGGCGTTGTAGAGCGTATTCACGGCCGGCAGCATCGTGATCTTGTACTTGCCCAGTTCCTTGATGAAGCCGGGGATGTCGCGCGGATTCGGGATCAGGATGTTCAGGGCACCGACGCGCATGCCCCACAGCGCACAGGCCGTCAGCGCGAAGATGTGGTACAGCGGCAGCGCGCAGACGATGGTCTGGAAGTCGACCAGCGGCGGCTGCGAGGTGGCGGGTTCGGCCCAGGCTTCGGTCTGCAGCACGTTGGCGATGACGTTGCGGTGCGTGAGGGTGGCGCCCTTCGACACGCCGGTGGTGCCGCCGGTGTACTGGAGGAAGGCGACGTCGCTGGACACGATGGTCGGCGCCGTGAACGGCATTTTCGCGCCCTGCGCCAGCGCGTCCTTGAAGCGCACCATGTTCGGCAGCGCGAAGTCCGGCACCATTTTCTTGACGTTGCGGACGACGAAGTTGACGAGCATGCCCTTGGCCGCGCCGAGCATTTCGCCCATGCTGGCCACGACCACGTGGCGCACCGGGGTGTTCTTCAGCACCTGCTGCACCGTGCTGGCGAAGTTTTCCAGCACGATGATCGCTTCGCTGCCCGAGTCCTTCAGCTGGTGTTCGAGTTCGCGCGGGGTGTACAGCGGATTGACGTTGACGACCGTGTAGCCGGCACGCAGGATGGCGGCGATCGCGATCGGGTATTGAAGGACATTCGGCATCATCACCGCCACGCGCGCGCCCTTGGCCATGCCGCGGCTTTGCAGCCAGGCTGCCAGGCGCTTCGAGCAGGAGTCGAGCTCGGCATAGGTCAGGAACTTGTCCATGCACACGTAGGCGTTGTTCTGCGCGTACTTCTGGAAGGACTCTTCCAGCATGTGGACGAGCGAGGTGTACTGGTCGGGATTGATCTCGGCAGGTACACCAGGGGGATACGACTTCAGCCAAATTTTGTCCATCAGGTGCCTCTGTCTCCAATAGAATCGTTATCGTCCATGGCTCCCCTCGCAACGCGATTGGCGCCATGGCATGCAGCGTACAGGCGCGCGCAGACGCTTGCGCCTTTGCTATTGCTGATTGTGATGCTATCGGGCAGCGCTCGCATACGCAAGCGCTTTTGGCGCGATTGGAACAGGCCCTCTACCGCAGCGCTCCATTGGTGCGTTGCACCATGAAAGTGGCGGGTGCGGTTGGCACGTCGTAGAGCTTCAGCGCGCGCTGGCGCTCGGCCTTCTCGAGCTTGGCCAGGCGGTTCACCTTGCTGTAGAAAGCGCCGAAATTCTTCTCGCCGCGCAGCATCGCGCGGAAGGCCGGCACGTAGTCGTTATAGGTGGCGATCGAGGCCAGGTGGGCGTTCGACAGCGGCTCGGCGAAGAAGCGGTCGTAGCCGGCATAGCCGCCCCAGTTCACTTTCAGCACCTGGTACTCGTCCTTCAGGGCGGCGAACAAGCGCGTTTTCTCGACGCGCTTGTGCGCGTCGTCCAGCGGCGAGGCGTAGGCCAGCTCGAGCTCCTTGCGGTATTTGAGCAGCAGCGCCAGGAAGTCCTTGCGCCGCGCCGTGTAGCGCGCGTAGCCGTCTCGCATCTGTGGATTGCCGAAGCGCTCCAGCCACAGCTCGACGCCCTCTTCCTCGACCGCGCTGGCAAAGGACTCGTTGAAACGCGAGTCACCCGGCACATAGCTCATCTGGTGCGCCAGTTCGTGGAAGATCAGGCGTGCCAGTTCGGCGTCAGGATAATTGATGAAGGTGGAAATGAGCGGGTCGCTGAACCAGCCCAGGGTCGAATAGGCGCTCACGCCCCCGACTTCGACGTCGCGGCCTTCGGCGCGCAATTGCTTTGCGTAGGCTTGCGCGTCTTCCTTGCTGTAGTAGCCGCGGTAGTTGACGCAGCCGGCTACGGGGAAACACCACTGCAGGGGTTTCAGCGACAGCTCGGGCGTGGCGACCACGTTCCACAACACGTAGGGGCGCTTCAGGGCGGCGTAGTTCTTGTAGCTGCCGTTGTCCGGCAAACCCATCTGCTGGACGGCGAAGCGGCGGATCTGGCGCGCGGCCTCGAGGCGGTGGCGCAGGGAGGTATTCGTGGCGGGATCGGCCAGCCAGTCGTCGATTGGCTTGGCGTCGGAGAGGAGTTCGAGCTGGCCCTGGGCGGCCTGGGAGTAGTAATTCAGAGTAGAACAACTGGCAAGCATTCCGGCGGCAGCGCCGAGGATCAGCGCGTGCCGGAAAAAGCGGGGGAGTCTAGAGGTGAGTTTCTTCATGTCCGTGAGGGGGCGCGGCCTTTTCGACCTGCACCAGGGTGTCGTAGAAAGTGGGCGCCCGTCCCATGTCGGTCAGGCGCTGGCTGGTGACTTCGTTGGCATTCTTGCCGTCGGTGGCCAGCTTCTTCCACCAGATCGACAAACCCACCACGAGGCCCGGTCGCGCTTTCTCGGTCACGCGCGCCTTGGCAACGAAGGAGCCGCGATCGTTGAAAATACGTGCCATGTCACCGTGAGCGATGCCGCGCGGGGCGGCGTCAATCGGGTGGATGTCGAGGTGCGGCTCGCCCTCGGTTGCACGCAAACTCTGTACATTGACAAAGGTTGAGTTAAGGAAGTTCCGTGCTGGCGGAGAAATCATTGCGAGCGGATATTTCTTCGCCAACGTCGGATTCGAGGCCACGGATTCGTAGGGTGCGATATAGGTTGGCAGCGGATCCAGGCCATCCTGAGCCATTGTGCTCGAATAGAACTCGCACTTGCCCGAAGGCGTGGGGAAACCGCCCTGCGCAAAGGGCGCGTCCGGCATGTTCAGCTTTTGCCAGCCCTTCTGTTTCAGCGATTCCCAGTCGAAGTGGATCGCGCGCTCGTGTTGTTTGTCGAAGGCCTGCGCCGCCAGTTCGTCGTCGCTTTCGAGGAAGCAGGAATCGGTAAAGCCCATGCGCGCGGCCAGCAGGCGGAAGATCTCCGTGTTCGGCCTGGCTTCGCCCATCGGGGCAATCGCCGCGTTGTTCGCCATCATGTACAGGTGGCCATAGGCCAGGTGCGCATCGACGTGCTCGAGCTGTGTCGTGGCCGGCAACAGGATGTCGGCATAGTCCGCGCTGTCGGTTTGAAAATGTTCCAGCACTACTGTGAACAGGTCGTCACGCTCGAAGCCGGCCTGCACCTTCGCCGAATCCGGGGCAATCGCCAGCGGGTTCGCGTTGTAGACGATGACGGCTTCCACCTTCGGGCCGAATTCCGGCGAGGCGTCCTTCAGCAGGTCGTCGCCGATGGTCGTCATGTTGATCGTGCGCGGCTTGCGCTCGCCCAGCAGATCGGGGCGCTGCAGCGCCGTGCGGTTGGCCGGGAACGAACCGGAAGTCGACAACTGGATGCCGCCAGCGGCATGGCGCCAGGCGCCGACCAGCGCCGGCAGGCAGGTCATGTTGCGCACGGCCATGCCGCCGCCGCGGGCACGCTGCACGCCATAGTTGCAGCGGATCGCGACCGGCTCGCCGCGCTTGGCCATGCCGCCGTACAGGCGTGCCAGGTCGGTCACTTCCTGGGCCGTGATGCCGCAAGTCTCGGCGGTGCGTTCCGGGGTCCATTCCAGCGCACGCGCTTTCAGTTCCGCGAAACCGAGGGTGTAGTTGGCGATGTAATCGTGGTCGAGCAGGTCTTCATTGATAAGGACATGCATCAAACCCAGCGCCAGCGCGGCATCCGTGCCGGGCAAGAGCGCAATGTGCTGGTGGCATTTCTCGGCCGTGAGGGAGCGGTAGGGATCGATCGCGATCAGCTTGGCGCCACGGCGCTTGGCTTCCTGGGCGCGCATCCAGAAGTGCAGGTTCGAAGCGATCGGATTGCCGCCCCAGATGATGATCAGCTTCGCATCCTGGAACTGTTCCATGTCGGTACCGATCGAAGCACCGACGGTGTACTTGTAGCCGGTGGCGCCGGCCGTGGCGCAAATCGTGCGGTCGAGCAGGGACGCGCCCAGCTTGTTAAAGAAGCGCATCGACATCGCTTCGCCCTGGACCAGGCCCATGGTGCCGCAATAGCTGTAGGGCAGAATCGCTTGCGGATCGCGCGCGGCGATCGGCTTCAGGCGATTGGCGATCTCATCGAGTGCGGCATCCCAGCTGATGCGCTCGAACTTGCCTTCGCCCTTCTTGCCGACGCGGCGCATCGGATACAGCACCCGGTCCGGAGAATAGGTCCGTTCGACGTAGCGCGACACCTTGGTGCACAGCACGCCCGCCGTGGTCGGATGCTCCGGATCGCCACGCACCTCGGTTGCCACGCCGTCTTCGACGGTAACGAGCAAGGCGCAGGTATCGGGACAATCGTGGGGGCAGGTGGCGCGAACTTGGGTGACGGACATCGGATTCAATTCTCGGAAAAAACTTCGATAAACCAATACTTTATCTGATTCCGCCGGGGCCGGTGACCAAGGCTGGATTTCGCATGATGAGGCGGGCTACAATGTTATGAGAGCGTCTAACAAAGCCCTTGGGAGCCTCGAGAGCTGGGCTCTTGAGGCAACGCGCATTGTCGAAGACAGTACGAAAGTACGGCGAGACGATGCAACGCAGTCATAAGGGTTTTGTTAGATGCTCTACATGCATGAAAGCCCATGCAAACAGGGAGAATAAAATGAGACTCGTCGAACCGATCCTTGCTTTCCAGACCGAACTGGAAGCCATCCGCCGCGACCTGCACGCGCACCCGGAACTGAGCTACGAAGAGCAGCGCACCGCCGATGTCGTGGCCGCGCGCCTGACCGAATGGGGTATCCCCGTCGTGCGCGGGCTGGGCGTGACCGGCGTGGTTGGCATGATCAAGAATGGCAACTCGAACCGGGCCATCGGCCTGCGCGCCGACATGGATGCACTGCCCATGCAGGAACTCAACACATTTGACCATGCGTCGCGCCACCCCGGCAAGATGCATGCATGCGGGCATGACGGTCATACTGCGATGTTGTTGGGTGCAGCCCACTATTTGTCGCGTCATCGCAACTTTGATGGGACGGTGTATCTCATTTTCCAACCCGCCGAAGAAGGCGGTGCCGGCGCACGCCGCATGATCGAGGATGGCCTGTTCGATAAGTTCCCGATGGACGCGGTGTACGGCATGCATAACTGGCCAGGCCTGCCGGAAGGCAGCTTTGGCGTGATTCCCGGTCCGATGATGGCATCGAGTAACGAGTTCCGCGTGGTCGTGAAGGGCAAGGGCGCGCACGCGGCGCAACCGCACCGCGGCATCGATCCGGTGATGGTGGCGGTGCAGATCGCGCAGGCCTGGCAGACCATCATTTCGCGCGAACGCAATCCCCTGGAGACGGCGGTGCTGTCGATCACGCAGATCCATGCGGGCAGCGCCACCAATGTCATTCCCGACGAGGCTGTGTTGATCGGCACGGTGCGCACTTTTTCGACAAGCGTGCTCGACCTGGTCCAGCGGCGCATGGAAGAGATGGCGCAGGGCATCGCGACCGGCTTCAATGCGAGCGTCGAGTTTGGCTTCAAGCGCAATTATCCGCCGCTGATCAACCATCCCGAGCAGACCGCGTTTGCGATCGAGGCGATGCGTGCCGTCGTGGGCGAGGCGAACGTGAATACCGCTGTCGAACCGACCATGGGCGCGGAGGATTTCGCCTTCATGCTGCAGGCGAAGCCGGGGTGCTATGTTTTCATCGGCAATGGCGACGGCGACCACCGCGCCGGCGGGCATGGGCTGGGGCCGTGCCAGCTGCACAATGGCAGTTATGATTTTAACGATCAGCTATTGCCGATCGGGGCGAGCTATTGGGTGCGGCTCGTCGAGATGGGCTTGAAGGCGGGTTGAAGTACTGGACAGACGGTCCGGTCAATGTGATCGGGCTGGTCTGCATATTCCGATACCGCGTGGAGTCAGGACTCCACCCGACGAGGATCGGTATGTAGGGTGGAGTCCTGACTCCACGTGTTCGTACCTTCGAACAGCGCAACGTGTTCCGGCTGCTGCTACGCCAACTGGTCGGCGCCGCCCCCCAATCTCTGCCCCGGATTGATCCGCTCCAGCGCCAGCAGCACTGCCGCATGGTCGGCGCCACCCAACTCGTCCGCGATCGACTCGTAACTGCGCGTGGCCGCCGCTGTCAGCGGCAAGCGCCAGCCCGGCTTCGGCCGCCGCCGCGAGCACGTTGTGCAAATCCTTCAGTTGGCTCTTCACCTGCCCGCCCGCCACGAAATTCCGCTCCAGCATGCGCTGGCCATGCAGGTCGAGGATGCGGCTGCCGGCGAAGCCGCCGCGGATCGCCTCGCGCACGGCAGCCGGATCCGCGCCGGCCGCCTGCGCCAGCAACAATGCCTCGGCCACGATGTGGATGGTGGCGCCGACAATGAGCTGGTTGCACAGCTTCGCCACCTGCCCGCTGCCGGCCGGGACCACCAGGCGCGCGCTGCCCAGTGCACCAAACAGCGGCAGCGCTTCGTTGAAATCGTGCAGGCTGCCGCCGGCCATGATGGCCAGCGTGCCGCCTTCGGCACCGGCCACCCCGCCCGACACCGGGGCGTCGAGAAAGCGCATGCCGTGCCCGTCCAGGCGCGCATGGAAGGCCAGCGCTTCGTCGTGGCGGGTGGAACTCATGTCGATCCACAGGGCGCCGGGCGCCAGGGAAGGCAAGGCTGCGGCGATAGTGGCGCCAACCGCCGGGCCGGCCTCGAGCATCGAGACCACGACCGCCGCGCCCGTCACCGCCTGCCCCAGGTCGGCGCAGGGTACGGCGCCTGAACCCGCGAGCGCGGCCGCCTTTGCGGGGCTGCGGTTCCAGACACGGGGAGCGAACCCGGCCGCGGCCAGGCGCAGCGCCATCGGCCGGCCCATCAGGCCAATGCCAAGAAATGCGACAACCGGAAGTGTCATGTGGTTCCCTCGCACGATTGAGCGCGCGCGACCTTGTTTTATTAACAATAGTACAATTATTGCACGTGCCAGCGTGGACTGGCGCCTACCTCATGAAAGCAATTATGTCCTCTCTCCAAACACGAATTGGCATCTTTCTTGGCGCGGCGGTTCTGGCGGCAAGTCCGGCATTCGCTGCCGATAACGGCCTGATCGACTCGGCATCTGTCGAATTCGGCAGCGGCAAACATGTGCGCCTGGCGCGCGTGGCGCTGCAGTCGAACTGGGAAGCGCGTTGGCTGGCCTCGAAGGGCCGCCACCTGGGCGGCTACTGGGATGTGTCGGCCGCCTACTGGCGCGGCAGCGCCTATCGCAATGAGGCGGGACGGCACCAGAACCTCGCCGTCATCGGCTTCACGCCGGTCCTGCGCTACGGACGCGACGATGGCCTCGGCTGGTACGCCGAGGGCGGCATCGGCGCCAACCTGTTCTCGGAACTGTACCGCAATGCCGACGACCGGCTCTCCACCGCGTTCCAGTTCGGCGACCACTTCGGTGTCGGCTATGTCACCGCCAACAAGTGGGACCTGACTGTGAAATTCCAGCACTACTCGAACGCCAGCATCAAGCGCCCCAATACCGGCGTCAATTTCCTCGTCGCCGGCGCACGCTACAAGTTCTGATGCGCGGGACGGCAGCGCGCGCCGCCTGTATTGACGGCGCTTCCTTGCGCCGTCCCCTTGAATTCAGCCTGCATAAATTTATGTAACAATCCGGCAGAGCGCGCGCATCCGTGCGCGCAGGACTGGATGAGCGCCGATTGAATCCTTCCACCATCAAGACCTATCTGCCATGGCTGGTTGCAACTGCCCTGTTCATGGAGCAGCTCGATGCCACGGTCGTCAACACCGCCATTCCCAGCATCGCCGCCAGCCTCGGCGTCACGCCGCTGAGCCTGAAATCGGTCGTCACCAGCTACATCCTCGGCCTGGCCGTCGGCATCCCCGTCAGCGGCTGGATGGCCGACCGCTTCGGCACCCGGCGCGTGTTTCTCATTGCGATCGGCATCTTCACCCTGGCGTCCATGCTGTGCGGCTTGTCGCCCAACGCGGAAATGATGACGGCGGCGCGCCTGTTGCAGGGACTCGGCGGCGCGATGATGATGCCGGTCGGCCGCTTGGCCATCGTCCGTACGTTCCCCAAGAACGAACTGCTGGGGGCGATGAATTTCGTCATCATTCCGGCGCTGATCGGGCCCTTGCTGGGCCCAACGGTCGGTGGCCTGATGGTGCACCTGACTTCCTGGCGCGCCATCTTCTTCATCAACGTGCCCTTCGGCCTGATCGCCATGTTCCTGGTCTGGCGTCACATGCCGGACTACCATGGCGACGAGCGCCGGCCGCTCGATGTGCCCGGACTGATCCTGTTCAGTTCCGGCACCGCCATCCTGTCCTGGCTGCTCGAGATTTTCGGCGAGCACTCGCTGAGCGGTGTCACCATGGCCTTGCTGCTGGCGCTGTCCCTCGGCCTGCTCGGTACCTACGCGTGGCACGCCGAGCGCAGCAAGTTCCCGCTGCTGCGCCTGAATCTGCTCAGGGTCAGGACCTTCCGCATCTCGGTCGTCGGTGGCTTTGTCACGCGCCTCGGGGTTGGCGGCCTGCCCTTCCTGTTGCCGCTGCTCTACCAGCTCGGGCTCGGCTTGCCGGCCTGGCAGTCGGGCTTGCTGATGATGCCGTCGGCGGCAGCAGCCATGGGCATGAAACTGATCGCGCCGAAAGTGCTGGCACGCTTCGGCTATCGCCAGGTGCTGGTGGTCAATACGCTGTGCATCGGGCTCACCATTGCCCTGTTCGGGCTGGTCGGGCGTGAGACGCCGCTGATCCTCATCGTCTGCATCAGCCTGATGCAAGGCTTCTTCAACTCGCTGCAATTTTCCAGCATGAATACGCTGGCCTATGCCGACATCGACGCCAAGGATTCGAGCATGGCAAGCACGATCTCGAGTTCCTTCCAGCAGCTGTCGATGAGTTTCGGCCTGGCCACCGGTACGCTCGTGACCGCCTGGTTCCTCGGCCATGTGCCGCAAACGAACCCGGTGCTCGTCACCGGCGCCCTGCATCACGGCTTCTGGGCGCTGGCGATGATGACGATCTTGTCGGCGGTGATCTTCTGGCGACTGCGCCGGCGCGACGGCGACAGCATCAGCCGGGGCCGCGCCGCCGCGACCACGGCCGAGCCGGTTGCCACGCAATAATCAGGCAGCGCGCGCAGCCTGCCCTGCCAGGCGCGCCAGCAGCAGCTCGCGGTTACTCATCACGAAGCCGACAAACGCACTTTCCTTCACCGCCAGGCGCACCAGGCCGGGCAGCAAGGGGTAGCAGAACTGCGCCACCTTGCGCACCGCCTCGTCGTTGGCCAGGACACCCTGGGCCGCCGTTCCGCCTTCCCCCAGCAGCGGGCGGATCGCTCCTTCGTATTGCGTGGTGATGCGGCCCAAAGGGGCGATCAGCATCCTGGCCAGTCCGGCTTGCTCGTCCATGGAAGTCATCCTTTCCCAAAAGAAAGATAAAAGGATGCAATACGGACAAGATCGTGCGATGATGCGACGCAAACCACTGCGCTGCCGACCGCAACTTCGGTACGCCATTCGGACTCATAACTTCGTTGCGGCGTTGGCCGCCCTGGAGCATCCATGATGAAAACCCGCCTTGCGGTACTGGAACTGGCGGCGCAGCAGCGTCTCGGTCCCGACGCATTCGCCTCCCTCTGGCGGCTCGCCGCCTTCGACGCCCAGCCTGGCGGCCTGGCCGGCCGACTGCGCCGCGCGCTGCTGTTGCTGGGGGCACTGATGATCGGACTGGGCCTGGTCTTCTTCGTTGCCGCCAACTGGCAGTCGTTCGGGCGGACAGGACAGTTCGGCTTGCTGGAAGGCGCGGCCGTGTGTGCCTGTGCCGGAGCAGCGCTGTGGCGTCCGGCGCGCGTCCCGCTTGCCCTGCTGGCGCTGCTTGCCATCGGCGCCCTGTTCGCCTTCTTCGGCCAGACTTACCAGACCGGTGCCGATGCCTGGCAGCTGTTCGCTACCCGGGCCGCCCTGGCGTTGCCGCTGGCATTCGGTGCCCGTTCCGACAGCGTCTGGAGCGCCTGGACCCTGGTCGCGATGACGGCGCTCGGCCTGTGGGGCGGACGGCTGGATCTGTTCGGGTTCGAGCCCGCGCTGTTCCTGATGGCCTGCGCTGCCTTGCTCGCCTGCGCGCTGGCCGCCCTGCTGACCGTGTTCGGGCCGCGCGCCGGTGCGGGGTCGGCGTCGATGCGGCTGGCCACATTGTCGGCCGCGCTCCTCGTCGGCGCGGTCGGCGTGACCGACCTGGTCGGCCGCACCCCGGGCGGCTACTACCTGGCGGCGCTGCTGCTGTTCGCGGCGGCGGCCTGGCTGACCCACAAGGGCCGGTGGTTCGACCTGGTGAGCCTGTGCATCGCGGCGCTCGGCCTGAATGTGCTGATCGACGGTGGCTTGATGCGCGCCCTGCTGAGCGGCAGCGGTTCGCAAGGAAGCGGAGTCCTGCTGCTGCTGGGCCTGGTGGCCGCCGGCCTGCTGGCGCTCACGGTCTGGCTGATCCTGCCGCTGGCAAGGCAGCACGGTACGGAGGACCAGGCATGAGCAGGCGCATGGACCATCTCGTTCGCGAAGGCGTGGAACGCGGCATCTTCGCCGCCGGCACGCAGGCCGATACACACCGCCCCTGGCCGGTACTGGTGATGAGCGGTATCGGCGCCTGGTTCGCGGCCATCCCGCTGGTGGCGTTCATGGTCGCGGTCGTCGCCAGCGGAAGCTCGAACGCCGGCCTGGCAATTGGCGGCGCGGTCGTGCTGGTGGCCGCGGTGCTGATCTTGCGTGTGAAAACGCTGCCGCTGTTCGTTGAACAGCTCTGCTTGCCGCTGCTGATCGCCGGCATGGTGTTGCTGGGCGCCGGCCTGCCCGATCTGCTGTCACGCAAGGACATCACGCCGGTGCTGCTGGCGGTCGCCTGCGTACTGGCCTGGGCCACGCCGCGCAACTGGCTGCGCACGCTGTGGGGTGTGGCGATCGGCGCGCTGCTGGTTGCCGCACTCGCACCCTCGCTGCACGGCGGCTGGCCGAATTTCTGGCCCGCCCTGTACGGCGCGTCTGCATCCTGGCTGCTCGGCTGTGCCGGCAGCCACTGGAGCCGCCAGCGCCACCTGATCGGCACGGCTGCCATGAGCGAAGCCGTGTTGTCCGGCGCTGCGGTGTCCCTGCTGTGCTCGCTCGCCGTCCTGTCCAGCCTGGCCGTCGTGGTGGGCGGCGCCGTCGACCCGGCCAGCTCCTTCCACGATGCCGGCTCCACCTTTACCCTGTGGCGCGGCGTCTCCGTCGCCGCCGCGGTCGCCGCGCTGGCCTGGGCCGCATGGCGCTGGCCCGTGCTGCGCAGCATCCCGTTCGCGGCGGACCGGCCTGGTGCTGGCTGCCCTGTCGGCCTTTTCCCGGCGCTCGGCGCCACGGCGCTGATCGGCATCGTATCCCTGACGAGCGGCCGGCGCGTGCTGGCGTCGCTGGCCGGACTCTGCGCCCTGTGGCTGCTCGGTCACTTCTACTACCAGCTGGCCTGGCCGCTGGCGCACAAGGCGCTGCTGCTGGCAGCGGCAGGGGCGGCGCTGGCGCTGATCGCCGGCTTCGCGCTTCCGCACGAGCGGGTTCGCGAAACGACGTCGCCGGAGCCGGTGCCGGCGCTGCGCGAAGGCCGCCAGCGTTGGCTGATCGGTGCCGCCACGTTGGCCGTGCTCGCCGTGGTGAATTTCTCGATCTGGCAAAAAGAGGCGCTCATCAGCCAGGGCGCGCCCGTCTTCGTCGAGCTGGCACCGGTCGATCCGCGCTCGCTGATGCAGGGCGATTACATGCGGCTCAATTTCTCGCTCCCCGGCGCCAACGGCCAGGCCACGCGGCGGGCAAGTCACGTGGTGGCGCGCGTGGGCCCGAACGGCGTCGCCAGGCTACTGCGACTGCACGACGGCGGCGCACTGGCACCGGGCGACATCCTGATCGAGCTGGTGTACAAGCACGGGCACCCGATGCTGGTCACCGATGCCTGGTACTTCACCGAAGGCGAAGCCAAGCGTTGGGAAGCGGCCAAATACGGCGAGTTCCGGGTGCAGCCCGACGGCCGCGCCCTGCTGGTCGGCCTGCGCGGAGCGAACCTGCAGCCGCTGTAGGCACAGCAGACAGGCAGGGCCTGCGGGGCAAGGGATGCCGTTCGGGACAGCGGCAAGAGACTCACGCGGCAAGGTCGCGCCCGCAACGCCGCGATGGCGGCCTTGCGCCAGGCTCACGCGGCTTCGTCGACCGGATCGTCGATGAAGGGCGCCAGCGCTTCCTGTCTCCGGTAGCCCAGCTGCCACTGCAGTGCGAGCACGACCAGCAGCACCACGGCGCAGGCGATCCAGACCGACCACAGGGTGTGGGTCAGGAAGTGCGCGCCACGCAGCTGCTGCATCCAGCCGACGATGCCCCCGGCGGCCAGCGCGCACAGGGCAGCCTTTCCCGCCGCGCCCGGGCGGCCCGGCAGCCAGTAGACACACAGCGCCACCAGCCATAGCGCGCTCGAAGCGTGTCCCGCAGGCAGGCAATGGCCGGGCAGCACGCCGGGCGGCAGCGCATCGAACAGCCGCAAGTAAGGCGCATGGCCGCCGTAGCGCGCCAGGTCCCACGGACAATACGCGTCGCTTGTCTGCTTGAGTGCGCTGATCGCGAGCGGCACCAGCAGCGCCGACAGTCCCACCACGCGCAGGCGCAGGCGGCTTGCGGCGTCACGCGCGGCGCGTGGACGGAAAGCGTCGAAGGCCGCCGCCAGCATGAAATAGGCCGCCGCCAGCGTTAGCAAACCCTTCAGGATGACGTGGCTGAAGGTATCGGTCAACCAGGCGTGGCGCCACGGGAAGACGTGGTTCGCCGTGTCGTAGACCGCGTCGACCAGCATCAGGTCGATGTCGGTGCAGCGGCCGATCCAGAGGATGACAAGGGCAGTCAGCGCCAGCCAGGCGCACAGGCGCGCAACTTGGCGCGCGCCGAGCAGCGCCGGCGCCTGGGTCAGGTCCGTGTGCCGCATCAGCTGCCCCGGGTGCAGGCGCGGAACAGGTCCAGCTTGGGATTGAGCACCGCCGTGTTCACGTCCAGCATGCCGAGCACCGAATGGAACACGTTATCGTGCGACACCGGCTGGTCACGGCGCGCCATCAGGCAGGTACGGTCGATGCCGAAGCGCGATGTATAACCGTCGGACATCCACAGCATCATCGGCACCCGGGTCTGTTCGCTGGGGGCGAACATGTAGGGCGCGCCGTGCAGGTACATGTTGTTCTCGCCGAGCGACTCGCCGTGATCCGAGAAGTACAGCATCGCCGTGTCGACGCCGGCATCCTGCGCCGTCTCGCGCAGCAGGTCGATGGTCTTGCTGAGGAAATAATCGGTGTACAGGATGGTGTTGTCGTAGGCCGCGGCGATCGACTCGCGCGAGCACTGCTCGAACTCGTTACTGTCGCATACCGGACCGAAGCGGCCGAAGCCCCGCGGATAGCGGTGCGCATAAGCCGGACCGTGGCTGCCCTTCTGGTGCAGCACGATGACCAGGTCGCCATGGCTGTTGCGGATCAGCTGGGGCAGTCCGGCCAGCAGGCGCTCGTCATGGCATTCCTCGCCTTCGCAGAAGGGGTCGCCCGCTGTCGGGTGCGACATGTCCTGGTACGCGACGCGGTCGCAGACGCCCTTGCAGCCGGAATTGTTGTCGCGCCACAGGACGTCGAAGCCGGCATGCTTGAGCACGTCGAGCAAGCCCTCCTGGCTCGACGCCTTTTCCTGCGAAAAGCGGTCGTGGCCGAGTGCCGAGAACACGCAGGGAACCGACACGGCGGTTGCGGTGCCGCAGGAACTCACGTTCGAGAAATTGATCAGGCCGGGTTGGCGCGACAACAGCGGATTGGTCTCGCGGCTGTAACCGTTGAGGGAGAAATTCATCGCACGCGCCGTCTCGCCAACCACGATCACGGTGACCGTCCTGCGTGCCTGTCCGGCCCACGACGTCCCCTTGATCGCATCGCGTCCTAGCGGCGCCACCACCACGGGCGTGCTCCACTTGTTGCGCAGGTAGCCATGCAGGGCCTGGATGGTATTGGTGGGCGTGAGCAGGAAGCGCAGCTCGCGGTGTTCGCGCACGGCCGGTGCCAGGCTTTTGAACAGCAGCACGAGCAGCAGCACTGCCGCCAGCAGGGAGCCGCCGGCAATGCCGGCCCGTCCCAGCAAACCGCGCACACCTTGCGGGAAGCGGATCTGTGCACGTGCAATCAGGATCGACGGCAACACGCCGAGCAGGCCGACGGTCAGCACCATGTGCCAGTTGAACAGCTCGGCCGCTTCGCGCGTGTCCGTCTCGAACACGTTCTGGATCATTGCCTTGTCGATGACGACGCCGTAGGCGGCAATGAAATAGCTGGCGGCCGAGGCGGTCAGCACCAGCACGATCAGCACCGGCTTGGCGACGAAGCGGAAGCTGGCCAGCGTCAGGCAGGCATTGAAGAACAGGACGATGATCGCGAACGCGCCTGCCAGCAGCGGCAGCCTGGCGAGCGTCAGCCCGCCGGCGGCCTGCGCGAAGGTCGTCCAGAACTTGATGTTGCTGAACGTGGCCAACAGCAAAGCCACAACCAGCGTGAGGAAATGCGCATTGATGCGCCGAGCGAAGAACTTGTCCAACTTTGCCATCCGTCCAAACGTTGCGGCCGCAACTGGCCACCCTGTTGGGCAGGATAGGATGAGGGACGTCAGCGGGGGATCAACCCCGTGTTAAGAAGGCGTGAAATCGGCGAAGCGGATGGTAAAACGGCTGCCGCCCCCAAGCCGCTCTTCGTAATCGAGCGAGGCGTTCAGGTATTCGCAGATGCGCATCACCAGCGACAGGCCCAGGCCCGTGCCGGCGGATCCCTGCGACGGCACCCCCGCGTGGCTTCCCGCCTGGGCCAGCGTGTCGCGCACGGCTGCGGGCAAGCCGGGGCCGGTATCTTCGACGATGACACGTCCCGGCTCGAGCGCGACGATGACCTCGCCCTGCTCGGTGTACTGGCAGGCATTGCGCACCAGGTTGCCGATGGCGGCGGCGCACAGCTCGGCGGGCGCCTGGATGCTGAACTGGGCGCCGTCGCTGTACTGCATCCGTACCGGCCGGCCGGCAACCAGCGCGCGGTAGCGCTCTACTTCGCGCGCGGCGATGGCATCGACCTGCACCGGCGCCAGGCGCCCGAGTTCCGGCCCGCGCGCCAGCAGCAACAACACGGTCACGCATTCGGCGGCGTCGCGCGCCGCCCGGTAGATGCGCTCTGCCGGTGCGCGCGTGGCGGCATCGGCCGCATTCGCCACCAGGATCTCGGCCGCGCCCATGATCACCGTCAGCGGACTGCGCAGTTCGTGGCTGACGTCGCCCGTGAAGAAGCGTTCGCGGTCGAGGAAGGCACGCAGTTCGGCGGTATGCGCTTCCAGCGCGCGCCAATATGCCGAGCTCATCCTTGCGCGCGGTCGACGGCAGCGCGTTGCGGCCGTGGGCGACGGCATCGGCCAGTTCGCTGATCGGGGTCACCACCCGCCGCGCAAAATAGCCGCCGAGCGCCGCGGCCAGCAGCACGAAGCCGAGGAAGCAGACGGCGAACATCGCATATACGACCAGCTCGACCTTTTCGTAATCGCTCTCGTGGTCGACGACGACATACGGGCCCCGTGCATCGCTACCGCTGAGCACGTGCAGGCCGACCCCGTCGACGTCGACCTCGGCCACGCCTGGCGGCAAGCCGCGCAGCGAGCGGGGATGGCATTGCCGCGGTGGAAGCGCAGCCCGGCCGGCAGGTCGACCGCCAGACCGGCGGCTTCGCGCGGCAATGCCCACTGGGCCACCTCGGCCAGCCGATTGTCGACAAGGTGCACTTCGATACCCTCGACCGCGACGATCGCAATGGCGGCAAAGAACAGCGACAGCACCAGCCCGAAGGAGATGAAGGCGACGACGATGCGCCTGCGCAGCGAATCAGCCGGCTGCATCGGGAAGCGCCAGTCGGTAACCGACGCCGGCGACGGTGCGCAGCATGGCGTGGGTAAAAGGTTTGTCGATGGCCTGGCGCAGTGCGTGGATGTGCGTACGCAAGGCGTCGCTGTCGGGACGGTCGTCGCCCCATACGGCGTGCTCGAGCGTCTCGCGCGAGACGATGCGTGGCGACGCGGCCATCAGCGTGCGCAGCAGCACGTAACCGGTTCGGGTGAGCGTGATCGGCTGCCCTTCGCGGGTCGCCTCCTGGGTATCCGGATCGAACACGAGTTCGCCGACGCGCAGCTTGCTGCTGGCGGCGGTACGGCCCTCGGAGCGGCGCACCAGCGCCTTCAGGCGCACGTCGAGCTCGACGAGGGAAAACGGCTTGACCAGGTAATCGTCGGCGCCGCTGTCGAAACCGGCGACTTTGTCGGCGAGGCTGTCGCGCGCCGTCAGCATCAATACCGGCGTGCGGCTGGCCAATTCGTTGCGCAGTTTCTGGCACAGCTCCAGGCCGTTCAGGCCGGGCAGGCCGAGGTCGAGGACGATGACGTCGTATTCGTTTTCGGACGCCAGCGCCAGGCCCGCATAGCCGTTGCGCGCGGAGTCGAGCACGTGGCCTTTCGGCTCCAGGAAACCATACAGGTTCGCCAGGATGTCGGGATGGTCTTCGACGATAAGGATGCGCATCAAGCTATTTTAGCGGCTAATGCTGCGCCAGGTCCGGCTTGGCGCCGCAGATTTGTGCTGCACGCATCGACACCGTGCGCATGGCGTGCCTCCGGGCCTCGTCATCGCCGCCGCCAACAGCATTCAATAAACTTTATACAAATCAGATTCAGAATTAATAATCGATATTTTAATTGAGCAATATTCCATGCGCTTTACATAAACGGCCATGCCATTCGCATATATTAAAACGTAAAATATATCCGAGCGTAACGAGACATTTTACCGTCTAAATATCGTTTGACATCGCGCAAAGGGCCCGCGTATATTTACGCAGTCACCAGCCGGTGGCACATTATAAAAACTGGAGAAAACAATGAACCAAATCGAGCTGAACGGCGAAGCACAACAAGAAACCACCGAAGTCGTCGCACTGGACATTTCGGAAATCACCCGCCGCGAAGAAATGGCTGAAGACGCAGGCATCTGCATCTGCAGCACGATGTTCTAATAAAACAAATTGAGCCAGCTATGAAAATAGTCTGGCTCTTTTTCTATAATTCTTTACTGGATACCAAATGGACGCCCTGAAAAAATTCGCATCGATCTTCGCCGACAAAGAAAAAGCTGCCGCTGTTGAAGCAACCGACACCACCGCAATCAGCATCGAAGAAATCGCGATGCGCGAAGAAAAAGTCTGCGGCTGCATCTGCGAATACGACGCTTCGTAATTGATTGTTCGATAGACCAACTGGTGCTGAGGTAGAGTTGAAGACGAGTAATTTAAATCGTGCACTGGCGATTGCCAATTTAATTAATCTTGGAAAAACCCCGGTTGAGTCTTTCGAGATCTCGAGAGACTGGGCAGCGCGTCAATTTGCCCAGTCTCTCCAGATGGTTCGGAATGTCGTTCGGCAAACACAGGTAGAAATGCCCTGGCCGGAAGCGCCGCAGCCGGGCCGCATGTTCGCATCCTTTCATTTCTCGCTTTATCCCCTGCTCTATCGGGCAATGGCGCAGCGCAGCGGGCCCGGTGTCGTGTATAGCCTGATCGGCGAGCAGCAGGAAGGCCATCGGAATTCCCTGAAGCAGCTGGCGGTCCAGCACGGCTTCCAGCTCGAATTCATCCAGAGTAATCTCGGCATGGTGAAAACCTTGCGCCGTGCCATCCACGATGGGATACCGGGCATTCTCCTGCTGGATATTCCATGGACACGGCTCGATAGTCCGCCGGATGTCCGTTATCCGATCAAGGGCGGGCATTTCAAAGGACACTCCTCGCTGGGACGTTTGCTCGAGATGATCGATCCGGGTTATGAAATCCTGATAACGAAAAGAATAGGCAAGGATTTCAGGATCGAGAACGCGGGCCACCTGGATCTTCCTGCCGCTTTCCAGGCCTTTGGACAGGCGCTCGAAGAGGACCCGGCCGAATACGAACGCCTCCATCAGTTCCACCGCTTCTTCGAATTCGATCAGGCGCAGAATTGTGCGGTCACGTTCTGCGTCCAGGACCAGCGTTATGTCGTGCACACCAGGACCATGCAAGCGTGGCAAGTGCCGGCAAAACTGCAATTCAAAAACATCCAGGACGGGATCGATACGTTCAGCGACGATCCAGCGGTCGTCGCGCACTTCGGAAAAGAAATCAAGAATGAAATCGACTACGTTATATCAATTTGACGTCGATGATGTAGCGCTCGGCGATACGTTCGCCGTGCTCAGTCAGGGTACCCGCCGTTTGTTATTGAAAAACCTTACCGCAGACGAAATGCGGACCTTTTCCGATTTGAACCGCAACCGGATTTTCGGACGCGAACAGGTGTCGGAAAAGATGTTTGCCTCCTTGACATCCCATGGCCTGGTGTGCGATACGCCGCAAGCGCCGGACTTGCGCCGCCGTATCGCCCGCAGGCTGCGTATCTCCTCGCGCACTGTCAGCCAGCTGGCGCGTCCCCTGGGACCGCTGTTCTCGGCACCTGGACTGTTGTTTCTCGTCCTGCTCCAGGTGGTACTCTACAGCCTGCCAGGCGTCCATTTCGCAAGGATCCACGACTTCGCGCATTGGGCGATGCAAGTGACCTTCGTCGACGCCGCGATCACGATTGCGGTTCTCTTGCTGAGCATGACGATCCATGAATTCGGCCATGCCACCGCCTGCCTGAGGATGACGGGTGCCACGGGCTCGATCCGGGTCATGACCTTCCGCGGTACGCCAGCGATGGCGGCGGACGTATCGAGCATTTGCCTGACCGACGAGCGCGGCAAGGCAGTCGTTGCCATGGCAGGCGCGCTCTTTCAGAGTAGCTTCGGCGCCTGCCTGCTCGCCTTCGGGCCCCAGCAGGTGCAGATGGCGGCGACGATGGCCATCCTGGGCGCGATCTTCAGCCTGACGCCGCTGCCGAATACCGACGGCTATTGGCTGATCCGTGACTTTTTCAATCTCCGTCTGAAGCCGCGCCTGTGGCCAGTCCGCAAGGAGCGTGCCTGGACCGATGTGCTCTATGGTTACGGACTATTTGCGGCGACCTGTGGTTTTGCCCTGGTATTGTTCAGGCAGTGCGCTTACCTGTACGGCATCATCGCGGAAAGCCCTGACTTCATCACTTTCAAGATCGCAGCCGTTGCGCTGTTATTGGCTTACCTGGGGATGGTTACGTGCCTGTTCATGTGGAAGAACTTCCGCCTGTTCGTGCGTGATCTTCCGGATGGGGGCTGATGTTCCGGATGGCGTCCGCGTGGAGCACAGGTGCATCGCGCGATCGTCTCATCTGCTTACAATCGTCATATGGATCGCGTACCAATGAAACTGACAACCTTCTCGCTTCTCGCACTGATGGCTTCGGCCGGCGCCTCTGCGCAGGAAACCGACGCTGCGCCCGCATCCACCGAAGCCGTACAGGTGGTCGAAGTCAGTGGCGTCAAAAACCCCGAACTTAAACCTTATCGGCAGATGCTGAAAGGTCTCGATGCATTCGAAAAACTCCATTCGCTGGCCCCTGCGGCTCCGCTGAAGTTTCAACTCGTCTCCGACACCAGGAAAATCGCCTTCGACACGGTGACGCTGAAACTGTCGGGCAAGAATACCGACGTGCCGCTGCCGGTCGCCGGCGACGGCACGTTTATCCTGCCGCGTTTGCCCGGCGCGGCGGAAGACAACGCCGAGCTCGTTTCGAACAAGTCGAAGGGCGTGCTGCGCTGGCGCGGCGATATCCATACGCCGGGCGTGCCTGACAACGCGCGCCGCCTGGGCGACCTGCGGCTCGAGTGCGAGATCGGCTGGGCGGTCAATCGCGAGGACATGCCTTTCCTGACTCGCAACAGCTTGTCGGCGATCGGCGGCATGTGCCGTTCGAAAATGGTGGGTCTGCGTTACCAGGCGCCACGACCACTTGCGAACGTTGCATTCGTCTCCGGAGAGCGCAAGCTGAACCTGCGGATCGACCCTGCCAACAAACGCGTTTACTACCCTCTGCTGGCCGACAGTAGCTGGAACGACGACACGCTCATCGTGTATGAGTTTGAGGACGTTGTCGCAGCCAATCCATAACGCGGCAGCTGACTGGCTGGTCGCGCGTTTCCCGGCGCGCGTTCCCCTACGTCCGTGCAAGACCGTTTCTCCGTCTGCGCACACGGCCTGCAGGGACGGTGTGAAAGGCAGGTCAAGGCTATCAAAGCTGTCAGTGTCCGCGCGCCCGCGCTTGGGCTACGCTGTGTAGACGTGGCGTATCGCGCGTGACGGGTTCCACGCTGCAGTCCGATACGCACGCGCTATGTCGAGCGACACCATCCATTGCGGCGGCGAGGAGGTGCGAGATGGCGATAACAGAGTTCGATCTATCGGGATATGGAAAACAAAGCGGTTGTCCGCTCGTCCTGCCCGGCTTCCGCCTGTATGCGGAACGCGATCTGGTGCGCATGCGGGGACCGTTCGTCCAGGCGCTCCTGTTCGCGCACACGCGCAGCGAGTGGCTCGACGTGGTCCCGGTGTTCTACGTGGCTGGCGCCAACCCTGCCGATGCGGCGTTGTTCCAGACCATGTCGGTGCCGCTTGCGGGAGCGTCCGAGAAGCGGCGCTGGCTGTTTCCCGCCGATGCGCCCGTTGAAGAGGACGCGGCGCAGCGCCTGGTCGTCCAAATCGAGCGCGACTCCCCGCTGTCTTTCCTGGCTCCGCTGGACGACGGCGCGATTGCCGGCCTGCTTGATCATCTCGTCACGCAGAGCCAGCACTGGCTCCCCGCCCTGTCCAAGGCTTTCTTCGGAATGTGCACGGGTTCGGCTGCGTCCGCCGTCGACCTGGCCTCTGCACGCGACGCATTCATCCGCTTCAGCAATGTCGGCCGCGGTGGTACGCCCCGTGGTTTCGAGCGCGACATGATGGCGCGCTTCGATGTCCTCGAGCATCGATTGCACAGCCAGACGTGCATCGTGCAGTGCCATCATGAGGCTGAAGAGCACGCTGCGCGCCTTGGCTTGCCTCCGATCGAATGGCCTGTGGAATGGCCTACCTCGGTCGATGTCGACGGCGCTGTCAGGAACAGGTGGCTTGACGCACTGCTGGGGAAACGCGGGAATGCACGCAGCAATGCGCGGGGACAGGGGAAGGATGCGCGCTAGGACGAGCTGGTTGCGCACGCTCGTTATAAATCGGGCGGATCCATAGTCCACCGTCGACGCAGTACCAGCGTTACCGATTCTCGTGTCGGCTTATCGAGGCCAGTGGACGACGAGCCGCCAAGCCCATATGGCGAAGCATGACCGCCAAGGCCAATGCAGGGGACGAAAAACAGCCGCCCAAACGCAAAAAACCCCGCAGAGGTGAGGGTCCACAGTGCGGACCTGACCCGGCGGGGGGGGTTCAAGACGAAAAAAAACCCGCTGATCGCAATCAGCGGGTTTTTCTCTTATAACTAGCCTGACGATAACCTACTTTCACACTGGTTGCAGCACTATCATCGGCGCAAAGTCGTTTCACGGTCCTGTTCGGGATGGGAAGGGGTGGGACCGACTTGCTATGGTCATCAGGCATGACTTGTACGAGCATCGTTTCCGCAATCGGCAACGCTGCTCTGAATCTGGAAGAAGTAAGTGGTAGCAGCTGTATCAACAAACAGCGCTGTATTTCTTGAATCTATATCCTGCTAAGGTTATAGGGACAAGCCGTACGGGCAATTAGTACTGGTTAGCTTAATGCATTACTGCACTTCCACACCCAGCCTATCAACGTCCTGGTCTCGAACGACCCTTCAAGGAGCTCAAGGCTCCGGGAAATCTCATCTCAAGGCAAGTTTCCCGCTTAGATGCTTTCAGCGGTTATCTCTTCCGAACTTAGCTACCCGGCAATGCCACTGGCGTGACAACCGGTACACCAGAGGTTCGTCCACTCCGGTCCTCTCGTACTAGGAGCAGCCCCCTTCAAATTTCCAACGCCCACGGCAGATAGGGACCAAACTGTCTCACGACGTTTTAAACCCAGCTCACGTACCACTTTAAATGGCGAACAGCCATACCCTTGGGACCGGCTACAGCCCCAGGATGTGATGAGCCGACATCGAGGTGCCAAACTCCCCCGTCGATATGAACTCTTGGGAGGAATCAGCCTGTTATCCCCAGAGTACCTTTTATCCGTTGAGCGATGGCCCTTCCATACAGAACCACCGGATCACTATGTCCTACTTTCGTACCTGCTCGACTTGTCGGTCTCGCAGTTAAGCACGCTTATGCCATTGCACTATTAGCACGATGTCCGACCGTACCTAGCGTACCTTCGAACTCCTCCGTTACACTTTAGGAGGAGACCGCCCCAGTCAAACTGCCTACCATGCACTGTCCCCGATCCGGATAACGGACCAAGGTTAGAACCTCAAACAAACCAGGGTGGTATTTCAAGGATGGCTCCACGAGAACTGGCGTCCCCGCTTCAAAGCCTCCCACCTATCCTACACAGATTGGTTCAAAGTCCAATGCAAAGCTACAGTAAAGGTTCATGGGGTCTTTCCGTCTAGCCGCGGGTAGATTGCATCATCACAAACATTTCAACTTCGCTGAGTCTCGGGAGGAGACAGTGTGGCCATCGTTACGCCATTCGTGCAGGTCGGAACTTACCCGACAAGGAATTTCGCTACCTTAGGACCGTTATAGTTACGGCCGCCGTTTACTGGGACTTCAATCAAGAGCTTGCACCCCATCATTTAATCTTCCAGCACCGGGCAGGCGTCACACCCTATACGTCCACTTTCGTGTTTGCAGAGTGCTGTGTTTTTATTAAACAGTCGCAGCCACCAGTTTATTGCAACCCTTTCGCCCTTCCACAGTAAAGTGGTCAAGCTACCGGGGCGTACCTTTTCCCGAAGTTACGGTACCAATTTGCCGAGTTCCTTCTCCCGAGTTCTCTCAAGCGCCTTAGAATACTCATCTCGCCCACCTGTGTCGGTTTGCGGTACGGTCTCGTATGACTGAAGCTTAGAGGCTTTTCTTGGAACCACTTCCGATTGCTTCGCAGCACAAGGCCGCTCGTCCCACTCCCTTGAATTACGCACCCGGATTTGCCTAAGTGCCTTCTATGAAGCAGAAACTGACTATTCCAACAGTCAGACAACCTTCCGCGATCCGTCCCCCCATCGCATCATACGACGGTGCAGGAATATTAACCTGCTTCCCATCAGCTACGCATCTCTGCCTCGCCTTAGGGGCCGACTCACCCTGCTCCGATGAACGTTGAACAGGAAACCTTGGGCTTACGGCGTGCGGGCTTTTCACCCGCATTATCGCTACTCATGTCAGCATTCGCACTTCTGATACCTCCAGCATCCTTTACAAGACACCTTCGCAGGCTTACAGAACGCTCTCCTACCATATCCAATAAAGGATATCCGCAGCTTCGGTGACTGGCTTAGCCCCGTTACATCTTCCGCGCAGGACGACTCGATCAGTGAGCTATTACGCTTTCTTTAAATGATGGCTGCTTCTAAGCCAACATCCTGACTGTTTTAGCCTTCCCACTTCGTTTTCCACTTAGCCAATCTTTGGGACCTTAGCTGGCGGTCTGGGTTGTTTCCCTCTTGACGCCGGACGTTAGCACCCGACGTCTGTCTCCCAAGCTCGCACTCATCGGTATTCGGAGTTTGCAATGGTTTGGTAAGTCGCAATGACCCCCTAGCCATAACAGTGCTCTACCCCCGATGGTGATACTTGAGGCACTACCTAAATAGTTTTCGGAGAGAACCAGCTATTTCCAAGTTTGTTTAGCCTTTCACCCCTACCCACAGCTCATCCCCTAATTTTTCAACATTAGTGGGTTCGGACCTCCAGGGCGTGTTACCGCACCTTCATCCTGGCCATGGGTAGATCACTTGGTTTCGGGTCTACACCCAGCGACTGTCGCCCTGTTCGGACTCGATTTCTCTACGGCTCCCCTATTCGGTTAACCTCGCCACTGAATGTAAGTCGCTGACCCATTATACAAAAGGTACGCCGTCACGGAACAAGTCCGCTCCGACTGTTTGTATGCACACGGTTTCAGGATCTATTTCACTCCCCTCCCGGGGTTCTTTTCGCCTTTCCCTCACGGTACTGGTTCACTATCGGTCGATTACGAGTATTTAGCCTTGGAGGATGGTCCCCCCATGTTCAGACAGGATTTCTCGTGTCCCGCCCTACTTGTCGTACGCTTAGTACCACCGTCTGAATTTCGTGTAAGGGGCTATCACCCTCTATGGCCGGAGTTTCCAATCCGTTCCACTATCCAGTCGACTATCACGTACAGGCTCTTCCCATTTCGCTCGCCACTACTTTGGGAATCTCGGTTGATTTCTTTTCCTGCAGCTACTTAGATGTTTCAGTTCGCCGCGTTCGCTTTGCATGCCTATGTATTCAGCATGCAATGACCTAAAAGGCCGGGTTTCCCCATTCGGAAATCTGCGGATCAAAGTGTGTTTGCTCACTCCCCGCAGCTTATCGCAAGCTACTACGTCCTTCATCGCCTGTAATCGCCAAGGCATCCACCATGTGCACTTATTCGCTTGTCCCTATAACGTTAGCCCCTGGTTCACACCAGGGAGCGTCATAGTTCAAGGAGTACAGCTTGTTGCATGTTTGTTGATACTTTTACTACTACCCTAAGTGTGCTCACTCATCATTGCTGATGCGTTTGCACGCTTAAAAAAACTTTACTTCTTCCAGATTGTTAAAGAACAGAACAACAGTGATCTCTAAAAGACCAAACCTAAGCGGCAGTCTTCAACGACTTGCTTACGTTTGTACTTTCAGGCTCTTCGATACTACCAAGTGATGGTGGAGGATGACGGGATCGAACCGACGACCCCCTGCTTGCAAAGCAGGTGCTCTCCCAGCTGAGCTAATCCCCCTTATCGGATACTTCCAATAACTTGGTAGGGCTGGTTGGACTCGAACCAACGACCCCCGCGTTATCAACACGGTGCTCTAACCAGCTGAGCTACAGCCCCGAAACTGTGTTCTTCTTGTTCAACAGTCGATAAGTGCGGACGCTTGGTGATGGAGCGTTAGCTCCCGGTGCTACTCTAGAAAGGAGGTGATCCAGCCGCACCTTCCGATACGGCTACCTTGTTACGACTTCACCCCAGTCACGAATCCTACCGTGGTAAGCGCCCCCCTTGCGGTTAAGCTACCTACTTCTGGTAAAACCCGCTCCCATGGTGTGACGGGCGGTGTGTACAAGACCCGGGAACGTATTCACCGCGGCATGCTGATCCGCGATTACTAGCGATTCCAACTTCACGCAGTCGAGTTGCAGACTGCGATCCGGACTACGATACACTTTCTGGGATTAGCTCCCCCTCGCGGGTTGGCGGCCCTCTGTATGTACCATTGTATGACGTGTGAAGCCCTACCCATAAGGGCCATGAGGACTTGACGTCATCCCCACCTTCCTCCGGTTTGTCACCGGCAGTCTCATTAGAGTGCTCTTGCGTAGCAACTAATGACAAGGGTTGCGCTCGTTGCGGGACTTAACCCAACATCTCACGACACGAGCTGACGACAGCCATGCAGCACCTGTGTTCAGGTTCCCTTTCGGGCACTCCCTGATCTCTCAAGGATTCCTGACATGTCAAGGGTAGGTAAGGTTTTTCGCGTTGCATCGAATTAATCCACATCATCCACCGCTTGTGCGGGTCCCCGTCAATTCCTTTGAGTTTTAATCTTGCGACCGTACTCCCCAGGCGGTCTACTTCACGCGTTAGCTGCGTTACCAAGTTAATTAAAACCCGACAACTAGTAGACATCGTTTAGGGCGTGGACTACCAGGGTATCTAATCCTGTTTGCTCCCCACGCTTTCGTGCATGAGCGTCAATCTTGACCCAGGGGGCTGCCTTCGCCATCGGTGTTCCTCCACATCTCTACGCATTTCACTGCTACACGTGGAATTCTACCCCCCTCTGCCAGATTCAAGCCTTGCAGTCTCCATCGCAATTCCCAGGTTGAGCCCGGGGCTTTCACGACAGACTTACAAAACCGCCTGCGCACGCTTTACGCCCAGTAATTCCGATTAACGCTTGCACCCTACGTATTACCGCGGCTGCTGGCACGTAGTTAGCCGGTGCTTATTCTTCAGGTACCGTCATTAGCAGAGGATATTAGCCTCTACCGTTTCTTCCCTGACAAAAGAGCTTTACAACCCGAAGGCCTTCTTCACTCACGCGGCATTGCTGGATCAGGCTTGCGCCCATTGTCCAAAATTCCCCACTGCTGCCTCCCGTAGGAGTCTGGACCGTGTCTCAGTTCCAGTGTGGCTGGTCGTCCTCTCAGACCAGCTACTGATCGTCGCCTTGGTAGGCCTTTACCCTACCAACTAGCTAATCAGATATCGGCCGCTCCAGGAGCACAAGGCCTTGCGGTCCCCTGCTTTCATCCTTAGATCGTATGCGGTATTAGCGTAACTTTCGCTACGTTATCCCCCACTCTTGGGTACGTTCCGATATATTACTCACCCGTTCGCCACTCGCCACCAGGCCGAAGCCCGTGCTGCCGTTCGACTTGCATGTGTAAAGCATGCCGCCAGCGTTCAATCTGAGCCAGGATCAAACTCTTCAGTTCAATCTCTGTTTGTTGACACTTTCGTGTCATCCGCTATTGCTAGCGGAGTCGCTCACTCAAGATACTGACCGTTATCTCATTGCTGAGACAACGCTTAATACTTTTGTGAACATTTGATAATTTAAGTAATCAGCTGAACTAGCCAGCTGGCACCTTCATCAAACGCCCACACTTATCGACTGTTAATTGTTAAAGAACTTTATTCGGTACTGCCTTGCTGCTTTGTTGCGAATCGTTTTGTTCGTCAGCAGCAGAGGAAGAAGAGTATGAAGCAATTTCTGATTCTCGTCAACTTCTTTTTTTCTTCAGCTCGCTGTCCAAGCTCTCGAAGTTGTCAGCTTAACTAGCTGATTCCTTTAGGCTTTTCCTGCAGCGCCGAAGCGGAGGCGAATCATAGCAAAGTTCGCTGATGCTCTGCAAGAGGGCGGCACGAACTTTTTTGTGCACTGCGAAATCGTACCTGCAACGCGAAATCGAGGGCAGGACTATCATTGTCGCCTGATCAACAATGGCGCGACGACGATGCCCTCTTTCCTCTTCCGCTTACGACTGCTCCCGGCTACGCTCGCTGCCCTGCCGGCACTCGGTGCGGCCCAGCCGGCAAACGCTCCGCTACCGCCAGCGCAGGTCGTGGTCGTCACCGGCAGCCGCTCGGAGCAGGCGAGTGTCGACCTCCCCGCGGCAATCGACGTGATCAGTGCGGACCGGATCGGTGCCGCCCAGCCGCGCGTGAACCTGTCTGAAGCCTTGGCCGCCGTTCCCGGCGTCGTGGTGCAGAACCGCCAGAACTATGCGCAGGACTTGCAGATCTCCTCGCGCGGCTTTGGTGCGCGCTCGGCTTTCGGCGTGCGCGGCGTGCGCCTGATTACCGACGGCATTCCCGCGACGATGCCGGACGGCCAGGGGCAAGCTGCAACCTTTAACCTGGACATGGCCGAGCGCATCGAGATACTGCGTGGCCCCTTCTCCGCCCTGTATGGCAACCATTCCGGTGGTGTACTCCAGTTATTTACACGCGAACCGGGGCAGGCGCCGGAGCTGGAGTTCAGCGCCAGCGCCGGCAGCGACGGCATGCGCAAGGTCGATATCAATGCGGGCGGGCAGGCCGGCCATGTCGGCTACCTGCTCGACGCGTCGCGCTTCCAGACGGATGGTTACCGCGCACATAGCGCCGCGACCCGCGAACAGGGTTATGCCAAGCTGACGATGCCTAACTCCGGGGATGGCAAGCTGACGATCGTCGCCAACGCACTGCACCAGCGCGACACGCAAGATCCGCTCGGCATCAGCTGGAGCACCTATGTTCGCGATCCGCGTGCCGGCGAAATCGATACGAGCGACCCGCAGTCGCCGCAACGCAGCTTCGCCGAGCGCTACGACACGCGCAAAAGTATCGATCACCAGCAGATCGGCCTGCAATGGCAACAGCGCTTCGGCGCCAACCGGCTCCAGGTCACGGCCTATGGCGGCAACCGCCAGGTGATCCAGTACCAGGCGTTCTCGCGCGCCTTCCAGCAAGCAGGCAGCCATTCCGGCGGCGTGGTCGACTTCGACCGCCGCTTCCACGGTATCGACCTCAACTGGCGCGATGTACGCCCGCTTGCCGGCGGCACATTGCGCACCACCGTCGGTTTTGAATACGCCAGCTCGGACGATGACCGCCAGGGTTTCGAAAATTTCATCGGCAATCAATTCGGGCTGCGCGGGCGCCTGCGCCGGGACGAGCAGAACAGCCTGTCCAGCCTTGACCCCTATCTGCAAGCGGAATGGACGACGGATAAGTGGGTACTTACTGCTGGGCTGCGCCGCAGTTCGCTGAAGGTCGACGTAAGCGACCGTTTCCTCGACAACGGCAACGACAGCGGACATGTCGACTATAGCGGCACCGCCCCAGTGCTTGGGATCCTGTATAAAGTGACGCCAGGCCTGAACTGGTACGCCAGCGCCGCACGCGGGTTCGAGACGCCGACGCTGAACGAGCTGTTCTATTCCGGCAACGGCGGCGGCTTCAATTTCCGCCTGCGTCCAAGCCGCAGCACCCACTTGGAGACCGGTGCCAAGCTCATGCTGGGCAAGGATGCGCGCCTTGACCTTGCCCTGTTCCAGGTGCGTACGACGGATGAGCTCGTGGTAGATGCCGCAAGCGGCGGCCGCACCAGTTATCGCAATGCCGGTGCCACACTGCGCCGCGGTATGGAGCTGTCGTTCGATAGCCAGATGGCGCACGGTCTGCACACGCGGATTGCAGCGAATCTGCTGCGCGCGGTATACGAAGAGGGCTTCGGCAGCATCCCGGCCGGGAACCGCCTGCCCGGCGTGCCGCGCGCCAACCTGTATGGCGAACTCGGCTGGGCCACTGCCGACGGACGATTCAAGGCGGCACTGGAAGCGCTGGCCAGCAGCAAGGTGCACCCGGACGATGCCAACACGGCGGTGCCGGCGCCGGGTTATGGCATCGTGAACTTGCGCCTGCAGGCGCACCAGCAGTCAGGGCAATGGCGTTTCAAGGAATTTGCGCGCCTGAACAACCTGTTCGACCGCGACTATGTCGGTTCCGTCATCGTCGGTGACAGCAATCGCCGCTTCTACGAACCGGCGCCAGGTCGCAATTGGGTGGTCGGCTTCAGCGCGCAGTACGGATTTCGCTAGACGGCGGCATTGTCCCAGCCACATCTTTCGCCGCAGCCAGCAAGCCCAGCTGCGGCGCAGCGTCCGGATACAGCCGCGCCAGCGTCGCGTCGGTGACGCGGCTGACGAGCTCACGGACCGGCGCCAACGCCGCTTCGCTGTCGGTGGCAGCGCGCACATCGCGCCAGAGTGCCGGCAAGTCAGCCCCTTGCGCGGCCAGCACGGCCTCCACTTCCGCCTGCCAGAAGGGCGGCGCCTCGCCCTCTACATAATTGCCGCGCCCACGGCCGAAGTGGGCAACGGCCAGGTAGCGCAGCACCGCGCCCACGAGCAAGGTCTGCAGGAAAGCGTCGGCGAACTGCACGCTCGGCTTGTCGCGGTCCTTGCCACGGTTGAAACCCAGGCGGCACCGGCCGCGGTGAGTCCACCGACAAGCGCCCCCAGCAGCGCCCCGCCACCCGGGGTCAGACCGCCAGCCATCAAATCGGCCGACAAGCCCGTTGCCGCGCCCGACACCACGGCACCGAGCAAGCCCGCCTGTGCCCTGTCGATCGGCGCCTTGATCGCGAATTCTCGCGCACGCGCGCATTGACCTTGGTCGCCTCGCCCGGATCGATCTTGTGCAGCACCAGCATGCGCATCGTTGTCTTGCCGATCTCGCCATTGAGCCGCTCGACCAGCGCCGCCATCGCCGCCTCCTCGGCGTTTCTGCTGGTCGCGCCCCAGTCCGACCGCCTTCATGGCACCGCGCAACAGGCCGCCGCCCTCCTCCAGAACGGCTTCGCTGTCGCGCGCCGCATTCGTCACCTGCTCGGCCGTCATGCGCAGCGCGCTGGCATAGCGTTGCCGGTTGTGGCTGTCCCAGGCCGCCCGCAGGCGTGCGTAGCCCGGCTGCTTGGCGGGGTCGAGCAGCGGCGCGACCGTTTCGTAAAATACATGTTCGTGCACCCAGCAGCGGGCGAAGGCGTCCAGTGCCAGCACCTCGCGCACGACGGGAAAACGCGCCAGGTGCGACTTCCACTCCTGCTGCTCGGCACTTTCCACGGCGCCGGGCCGGGGCGGGCCTAGCTGGTTGAGCAGCACCACCACCGGTTTGCCCAGCCATTCGAGAATGTTCATCTCCGCCGGCAGGTAACCGGCGTCGCCCGGCGCCTCGGAGGAATTGACGAGATACAGCACGATATCGGCTTCTTCCTTGGCCGCGCGCAAAGCCTGCTGGCTGAGCCAGAACGGACGGTCGCGGTAGCGGTCGAACACTTCACGCAAGAACCAGCCGATCGGGTTGCCGGCGAGGGCCAGGCGTTTCAGCAGGCGTACCGAGTCGCCAAAGCCGGGCGTGTCCCACAGCAACAGGGTGTCGCCGGCCGCGCTCGTCTGCAGCGGATGGGCTTCAGCGAAGGTGGTGACGTGGGCCGCGTCGCGCACTTCGCCTACGTCCGCGCCCACCAGCGTGCGCGCGAGCGTGGTCTTGCCGTTGTTCGTATGCGATACCAGCGCAAACTGGATCTTGACCGGGGCGTCCATCAGCGCAGCTCCGGCAGGGCCAGTCCCGCGCCCAGTTCGATCGGCCGTTTCGCCGGGTCGAGCAGGTTCACGATCGTGGCTGCGGTGCCATGGAAACTGCAGAACTGGCGCCACAGGGCAATGCGCTCGGCAAGGCGCGCTTCCAGACCGGCTTGGCCGGCACCGCGCTCGAGCAGGCCTGATTCGTCGAGCAGTACGGCCACGCCGCGGCGGCTGGAACGTACGAGATGGTCGAGGAAGGCGCCGTGGTTTCCTTCTCCGGCGTGGCAGACAGGCTGAACAGGGCGGCGGTGACGGTGACGCCGGCTTCGTCGAAGCCGTTCTCGCGCAGCGCCTCCTTCGGTTCCTCGCCATAGGGCACGGTCGGGCGCAGCAGCACCCGCGCCTGGGCGCCGAGGGCCATCGCCGCCACGGTCCAGAGGCCGCGGTCGCGCGCCTCGTCCAGCGTGAAGCTGTACGGCAGCACGCGCAGGACGGCGGGCGTACCGGCGCCGATGCTGTCGGCCAGCTTGCGGAAATACGGGTGCTCGAGCTCCAGCGGGAAACGCCGCTTCAGGCGCGCCGCGCGCATGGCGGCAATGGCGGCCAATACCGGGCGCGGCAGCACCACCAGCAGCAGGATCGTCGCCCCGTACAGGTGTACCCAGCGCTCGCCACCGCCGGGCGGCGTGTTGGCCGTGAAGCGCAGCGCCTCGATGTCTGCCAGCGAAAAACCTTGCAATTGCCGGAACACGAACAGCGCCGGCGCGAACAGCCAGGACAGCAGCGTGTGTACCTGGTTCGCGTCGAGGAAGGTGCTCTCCCAGCCGGCAATATATTGGGTCAGCAGGCCACGCGCATACAGGGACAACACAGCGCCGAGGGCGAATGCGGCAGCCGCCAGGTGCACCGTGCGCGACAGCCGCGCGCGGGTGAGCGGCTCGCTGAGGAGTGCCCACTCGCCCATGAAGTTGGCAACGCCGGTGGACAGGGCCGAGGGCAGCTTGCGCGGCACGGCCGGCTTGCCCACACTCAGGCGGCGCAAGAGACCGCCACCCGCAGGCCCCGTCTTGCGGCGGGGAACCAGAGCCCACACCAACAGGGACAGGTAGACAAGGAGATTCCAGGCCACGATACCGATGAGCGGCGCCGACAGCAGGTCGACTCGGTGCGGGTCGGCGATGCGGTCGAGCAGCGCACCGGCGAGCAAAGCCAGCAAGGGTAAGGCAGCCCACACGCCCGGCATGCCCAGGCCGCGTTTCTGAAAAGCGCCGAATGCAGGCGTGCGCTCGGCCAGGCGCTTGAGGATTTGCTCGGCGCGCTGGCCCAGGAAATGCTCCTGCGTGACGGCGCTTTTGCTGTCCGCCGCCTGCCAGGCCGCCAGCTCGCGCGCGCTGCGGCTGGCATATTTTCGATCGTCTTCACTCAAGACCTGATGCTGCGTATCGGCCGTTTCGATCGCCCGTACCAGTACGACGCGCCGTGCAAGCTGTTCGTTCATGCTCGTCCTGTTTATTGGAATGGCAACATTACAAGACATTGTGCCCCAGATTCGTCCGCGACCGCAGCACCGACCATTAGCGCCAGATCGCGCGTAGCAAAACTACCTGAACACGATTGACTTGGAATGAGCACGGGAGTAGCGTCGCCTTGATGTATTGATGAGCGGCCCAGTAGAGGTAGCGAAAGTACATGTCCGCCTGAGAGGCAGTCAGGAGACTCCATGTTGGCTCGCCGCGGCAGGCCAGTCTCCGGCTAAACGATGCGATAACACACAATACGGAGACACGATGATGAAGCTGCACCGCACCCTGCTATCCGCCCTGATCACGGGCGCTCTGCTTGCCACGCCGGCCTGGGCGGCAATCAACCCCAACAAGCTCGGCGCCGCCTACGACGCCACCAAGGCGAATGTCACCTTCAAGGTGCACTCGAGCAAAGCCACCCGGATCGAGCTTTACCTGTACAGCACTGCCACCGGCAGCGCCGAAAAGGCGCGCTACCTGATGACCAATACGGGCGGCGTCTGGAGCGTGACGATCCCGACCGCGACCCTGGGCGGCCAGGGGCTGGGCGGCACGCTCTATTATGGCTACCGCGCCTGGGGACCGAACTGGCCGTATCACAGCAGCTGGACCAAGGGTTCCGGGCTTGGCTTCATCAGCGATGTCGACGCCGCCGGCAACCGCTTCAATCCTAATAAACTGCTGACCGACCCCTATGCGCTTGAGCTGAGCCATGACCCGACCACGTCGACCATGAGCAACGGCACGATCTACGCCAGCGGCCCTACCTACCGGAACATCGACAGCGGTTCCTCGGCGCCAAAAGGCATCGTGCTCGCCGGCGACAGCCAGTCGATCGGCACCAAGCCAACGCGCGCGCTGAAGGACGACGTCGTGTACGAAGCCCATGTGCGCGGCTTGACCATGAACGACACCTCGATCACGGCAGCCTACCGCGGCACCTACAAGGGCGCCGCCTTGAAGGCGGCCGCGCTTGCCAGCCTGGGCGTGACGGCGATCGAGTTCCTGCCGGTACAGGAGACGCAGAACGATACCAACGACAATGTCCCGACTACAACGCAAGGCGACAACTACTGGGGCTACATGACCCTGGCCTATTTCGCGCCCGATCGACGTTATGCCTACGACAAAAGCCCGGGCGGGCCGACGCGCGAGTTCAAGGAAATGGTGAAAGCGTTCCACGACAAGGGCATCAAGGTGCTGATCGACGTCGTCTATAACCACACGGGCGAAGGCGGGGCGTGGAACAGCGCCGACAAGACCACCTATAACCTGTACGGCATGCGTGGCCTCGACAACCCCACTTATTACAGCCTGACGTCGGATTTGCAGAATTCCTGGGACAACACTGGCGTAGGCGGCAACTACAATACGCGCAACCCGATCGCCCAGAACCTGATTGTCGATTCGCTCGCCTACTGGCGCGACAAGCTGGGCGTGGACGGCTATCGCTTCGATCTCGCTTCGGTCCTGGGCAACAGCTGCCAGCACGGCTGTTTTAACTTCGACAAAATGGATGCGGGTAACGCGCTGAACCGCATCGTCGCCGAACTGCCGCCGCGGCCCGCGGCCGGCGGCAGTGGCGTCGATCTGATCGCCGAGCCCTGGGCGATCGGCGGCAATTCCTATCAAGTGGGCGGCTTCCCCAGCGGCTGGGCCGAATGGAACGGCGCCTACCGCGACGTCGTGCGCACGGCACAGAACAAGCTCGGCACGGTGGCGACGACAACCGGACAAATGGCGACGCGCTTTGCCGGCTCCAGCGACTTATATGGAGACGATGGCCGCAAGCCCTGGCATTCGGTGAACTTCATTACCGCGCATGACGGCTTCACCCTGAAAGACCTGTATAGCTGCAACAGCAAGAACAATAACCAGGCTTGGCCGTATGGGCCGAGCGATGGTGGTGAGGACAATAACAACAGCTGGGACCAGGGAGGCATTGCTGCCGACCAGAGAAAGGCTGCGCGTAACGGCATGGCGCTGATGATGCTGTCGGCCGGCGTGCCGATGATGGTCGGCGGCGACGAGGCTTTACGCAGCCTGAACTGCAACAACAATCCGTATAACCTGGATTCCTCCGCCAACTGGCTGAACTGGAGTCGCACCACGGACCAGGCGAACTTCCAGGCCTTCACCAGGGCGATAATCGCCTTCCGCAAAGCGCATCCAGCCCTACGTCCGGCGGACTTCTATTCGAGCGCCGATAACAACGGCAACATCATGGAGCAGCTGCGCTGGTTCAGGCCGGACGGCGGTGTCGCCGATGCCACCTATTTCAATAACTCAGCCAATCATGCGATTGCCTGGCGCATCGATGGCACCGAGTTCGGCGATCCTGCCTCGAGCATTTATGTGGCCCACAATGCCTGGAGCGCCCAGGTGAATTTCACGCTGCCATGGCCGGGCACCGGCAAAAACTGGTACCGCGTGACCGATACCTGCAACTGGGCGGAAGGCGCCTCCCAAGTGCAGGCGCCGGGAACGGAGGTCCTGGTAGGCGGCGAAAATGCCGGTTATGGCGTGTGCGGGCGCGGGACGCTGGTGCTGATCGCTAAATAAGAACGCCTGACAAAACCTTCATAGCAAGGGATGCGGCCACCCGACGCAGCCGTCGCATCGGCGAACCGGAAGACAGTGCGCCCGTACGGCGAGCGGGTGCAACACAGCGATGGAGGCTTGTCAGGCGCACCAAGGCTTGGGCGCGGTTCGATACGCCGCCTATTCCTGCGTGCCATCGAACCGCCGTCCCTCGTTGCCAATTTGGCCGGACGACCTAGCGTCTTCCCCAACCGTGGCCTCGGCCATACCCATGGTGCCGGCCATGACCGTAGCCACCGCCGTGATAGCTGTGGCGGTGCTCGACATATCCGAAGCCGAGGCCGACGGAGACAGGCGGCCCGACGTAGGCAGGGTAGCTGTAGCCGGGATAATAGGGATCGTAAGCGCCATACGGCGGCGCATACACGCAGCCTCCCAGTCCACCAGCAAGCAGCAGTGCGGCAAGAGAGCGCCGTAATCCATGTCGCTTCATCCGGTTGCTTGCCTGTACGCCTGCGTGCCCGTCGAGTTGCGTGTCCATGTTCGCCTCCGAAACTGCCAATCTGATTGGAGTGTAGTGCGGGGACGCGGACTTTCAACGGGCGTTACATTCGGTTGCGCGTTGGCGGCTCTGCCGCAGTCCCTGGGCAAAAACAGCCGCCCAAACGCAAAAAAACCCCGCGGAGGTGAGGGTCCGCAGTATGGACCTGACCCGGCGGGGTTTTTTCAAGACGAAAAAAAACCCGCTGATCGCAATCAGCGGGTTTTTCTCTTATAACTAGCCTGACGATAACCTACTTTCACACTGGTTGCAGCACTATCATCGGCGCAAAGTCGTTTCACGGTCCTGTTCGGGATGGGAAGGGGTGGGACCGACTTGCTATGGTCATCAGGCATGACTTGTACGAGCATCGTTTCCTTTGTGGATAACGCTGCTCTGAATCTGGAAGAAGTAAGTGGTAGCAGCTGTATCAACAAACAGCGCTGTATTTCTTGAATCCATATCCTGCTAAGGTTATAGGGACAAGCCGTACGGGCAATTAGTACTGGTTAGCTTAATGCATTACTGCACTTCCACACCCAGCCTATCAACGTCCTGGTCTCGAACGACCCTTCAAGGAGCTCAAGGCTCCGGGAAATCTCATCTCAAGGCAAGTTTCCCGCTTAGATGCTTTCAGCGGTTATCTCTTCCGAACTTAGCTACCCGGCAATGCCACTGGCGTGACAACCGGTACACCAGAGGTTCGTCCACTCCGGTCCTCTCGTACTAGGAGCAGCCCCCTTCAAATTTCCAACGCCCACGGCAGATAGGGACCAAACTGTCTCACGACGTTTTAAACCCAGCTCACGTACCACTTTAAATGGCGAACAGCCATACCCTTGGGACCGGCTACAGCCCCAGGATGTGATGAGCCGACATCGAGGTGCCAAACTCCCCCGTCGATATGAACTCTTGGGAGGAATCAGCCTGTTATCCCCAGAGTACCTTTTATCCGTTGAGCGATGGCCCTTCCATACAGAACCACCGGATCACTATGTCCTACTTTCGTACCTGCTCGACTTGTCGGTCTCGCAGTTAAGCACGCTTATGCCATTGCACTATTAGCACGATGTCCGACCGTACCTAGCGTACCTTCGAACTCCTCCGTTACACTTTAGGAGGAGACCGCCCCAGTCAAACTGCCTACCATGCACTGTCCCCGATCCGGATAACGGACCAAGGTTAGAACCTCAAACAAACCAGGGTGGTATTTCAAGGATGGCTCCACGAGAACTGGCGTCCCCGCTTCAAAGCCTCCCACCTATCCTACACAGATTGGTTCAAAGTCCAATGCAAAGCTACAGTAAAGGTTCATGGGGTCTTTCCGTCTAGCCGCGGGTAGATTGCATCATCACAAACATTTCAACTTCGCTGAGTCTCGGGAGGAGACAGTGTGGCCATCGTTACGCCATTCGTGCAGGTCGGAACTTACCCGACAAGGAATTTCGCTACCTTAGGACCGTTATAGTTACGGCCGCCGTTTACTGGGACTTCAATCAAGAGCTTGCACCCCATCATTTAATCTTCCAGCACCGGGCAGGCGTCACACCCTATACGTCCACTTTCGTGTTTGCAGAGTGCTGTGTTTTTATTAAACAGTCGCAGCCACCAGTTTATTGCAACCCTTTCGCCCTTCCACAGTAAAGTGGTCAAGCTACCGGGGCGTACCTTTTCCCGAAGTTACGGTACCAATTTGCCGAGTTCCTTCTCCCGAGTTCTCTCAAGCGCCTTAGAATACTCATCTCGCCCACCTGTGTCGGTTTGCGGTACGGTCTCGTATGACTGAAGCTTAGAGGCTTTTCTTGGAACCACTTCCGATTGCTTCGCAGCACAAGGCCGCTCGTCCCACTCCCTTGAATTACGCACCCGGATTTGCCTAAGTGCCTTCTATGAAGCAGAAACTGACTATTCCAACAGTCAGACAACCTTCCGCGATCCGTCCCCCCATCGCATCATACGACGGTGCAGGAATATTAACCTGCTTCCCATCAGCTACGCATCTCTGCCTCGCCTTAGGGGCCGACTCACCCTGCTCCGATGAACGTTGAACAGGAAACCTTGGGCTTACGGCGTGCGGGCTTTTCACCCGCATTATCGCTACTCATGTCAGCATTCGCACTTCTGATACCTCCAGCATCCTTTACAAGACACCTTCGCAGGCTTACAGAACGCTCTCCTACCATATCCAATAAAGGATATCCGCAGCTTCGGTGACTGGCTTAGCCCCGTTACATCTTCCGCGCAGGACGACTCGATCAGTGAGCTATTACGCTTTCTTTAAATGATGGCTGCTTCTAAGCCAACATCCTGACTGTTTTAGCCTTCCCACTTCGTTTTCCACTTAGCCAATCTTTGGGACCTTAGCTGGCGGTCTGGGTTGTTTCCCTCTTGACGCCGGACGTTAGCACCCGACGTCTGTCTCCCAAGCTCGCACTCATCGGTATTCGGAGTTTGCAATGGTTTGGTAAGTCGCAATGACCCCCTAGCCATAACAGTGCTCTACCCCCGATGGTGATACTTGAGGCACTACCTAAATAGTTTTCGGAGAGAACCAGCTATTTCCAAGTTTGTTTAGCCTTTCACCCCTACCCACAGCTCATCCCCTAATTTTTCAACATTAGTGGGTTCGGACCTCCAGGGCGTGTTACCGCACCTTCATCCTGGCCATGGGTAGATCACTTGGTTTCGGGTCTACACCCAGCGACTGTCGCCCTGTTCGGACTCGATTTCTCTACGGCTCCCCTATTCGGTTAACCTCGCCACTGAATGTAAGTCGCTGACCCATTATACAAAAGGTACGCCGTCACGGAACAAGTCCGCTCCGACTGTTTGTATGCACACGGTTTCAGGATCTATTTCACTCCCCTCCCGGGGTTCTTTTCGCCTTTCCCTCACGGTACTGGTTCACTATCGGTCGATTACGAGTATTTAGCCTTGGAGGATGGTCCCCCCATGTTCAGACAGGATTTCTCGTGTCCCGCCCTACTTGTCGTACGCTTAGTACCACCGTCTGAATTTCGTGTAAGGGGCTATCACCCTCTATGGCCGGAGTTTCCAATCCGTTCCACTATCCAGTCGACTATCACGTACAGGCTCTTCCCATTTCGCTCGCCACTACTTTGGGAATCTCGGTTGATTTCTTTTCCTGCAGCTACTTAGATGTTTCAGTTCGCCGCGTTCGCTTTGCATGCCTATGTATTCAGCATGCAATGACCTAAAAGGCCGGGTTTCCCCATTCGGAAATCTGCGGATCAAAGTGTGTTTGCTCACTCCCCGCAGCTTATCGCAAGCTACTACGTCCTTCATCGCCTGTAATCGCCAAGGCATCCACCATGTGCACTTATTCGCTTGTCCCTATAACGTTAGCCCCTGGTTCGCACCAGGGAGCGTCATAGTTCAAGGAGTACAGCTTGTTGCATGTTTGTTGATACTTTTACTACTACCCTAAGTGTGCTCACTCATCATTGCTGATGCGTTTGCACGCTTAAAAAAACTTTACTTCTTCCAGATTGTTAAAGAACAATAACTACACTTAGCTCAAGCTTTCCGCTTCAGCTAAATACAGTTCTTATTGACAGTCGATAAGTGTGAACGCTTGATGATGGAGCGTTAGCTCCCGGTGCTACTCTAGAAAGGAGGTGATCCAGCCGCACCTTCCGATACGGCTACCTTGTTACGACTTCACCCCAGTCACGAATCCTACCGTGGTAAGCGCCCCCCTTGCGGTTAAGCTACCTACTTCTGGTAAAACCCGCTCCCATGGTGTGACGGGCGGTGTGTACAAGACCCGGGAACGTATTCACCGCGGCATGCTGATCCGCGATTACTAGCGATTCCAACTTCACGCAGTCGAGTTGCAGACTGCGATCCGGACTACGATACACTTTCTGGGATTAGCTCCCCCTCGCGGGTTGGCGGCCCTCTGTATGTACCATTGTATGACGTGTGAAGCCCTACCCATAAGGGCCATGAGGACTTGACGTCATCCCCACCTTCCTCCGGTTTGTCACCGGCAGTCTCATTAGAGTGCTCTTGCGTAGCAACTAATGACAAGGGTTGCGCTCGTTGCGGGACTTAACCCAACATCTCACGACACGAGCTGACGACAGCCATGCAGCACCTGTGTTCAGGTTCCCTTTCGGGCACTCCCTGATCTCTCAAGGATTCCTGACATGTCAAGGGTAGGTAAGGTTTTTCGCGTTGCATCGAATTAATCCACATCATCCACCGCTTGTGCGGGTCCCCGTCAATTCCTTTGAGTTTTAATCTTGCGACCGTACTCCCCAGGCGGTCTACTTCACGCGTTAGCTGCGTTACCAAGTTAATTAAAACCCGACAACTAGTAGACATCGTTTAGGGCGTGGACTACCAGGGTATCTAATCCTGTTTGCTCCCCACGCTTTCGTGCATGAGCGTCAATCTTGACCCAGGGGGCTGCCTTCGCCATCGGTGTTCCTCCACATCTCTACGCATTTCACTGCTACACGTGGAATTCTACCCCCCTCTGCCAGATTCAAGCCTTGCAGTCTCCATCGCAATTCCCAGGTTGAGCCCGGGGCTTTCACGACAGACTTACAAAACCGCCTGCGCACGCTTTACGCCCAGTAATTCCGATTAACGCTTGCACCCTACGTATTACCGCGGCTGCTGGCACGTAGTTAGCCGGTGCTTATTCTTCAGGTACCGTCATTAGCAGAGGATATTAGCCTCTACCGTTTCTTCCCTGACAAAAGAGCTTTACAACCCGAAGGCCTTCTTCACTCACGCGGCATTGCTGGATCAGGCTTGCGCCCATTGTCCAAAATTCCCCACTGCTGCCTCCCGTAGGAGTCTGGACCGTGTCTCAGTTCCAGTGTGGCTGGTCGTCCTCTCAGACCAGCTACTGATCGTCGCCTTGGTAGGCCTTTACCCTACCAACTAGCTAATCAGATATCGGCCGCTCCAGGAGCACAAGGCCTTGCGGTCCCCTGCTTTCATCCTTAGATCGTATGCGGTATTAGCGTAACTTTCGCTACGTTATCCCCCACTCTTGGGTACGTTCCGATATATTACTCACCCGTTCGCCACTCGCCACCAGGCCGAAGCCCGTGCTGCCGTTCGACTTGCATGTGTAAAGCATGCCGCCAGCGTTCAATCTGAGCCAGGATCAAACTCTTCAGTTCAATCTCTGTTTGTTGACACTTTCGTGTCATCCGCTATTGCTAGCGGAGTCGCTCACTCAAGATACTGACCGTTATCTCATTGCTGAGACAACGCTTAATACTTTTGTGAACATTTGATAATTTAAGTAATCAGCTGAACTAGTCAGCTGGCACCTTCATCAAACGCCCACACTTATCGACTGTTAATTGTTAAAGAACTTTGGCTCCCGCCGAGGGCGGTACTGCCTTGCTGCTTTGTCGCGAATCGTTTTGTTCGTCAGCAGCAGAGAAGTGAGATTATGCAGTGTTTCGCGATCTTCGTCAACCCCTTCTTTGCTTCACCGCAGATTTTGTGTTTGCTGTTGTCAACTCAACTACTTGATTTCGTTGCAGTTTTCATCAGCGACACAGCTTGCTGCGAAGCGGACGCGAATCATAACAAAGGTCTGACGTCGTGCGCAAGAGCGTTGCAGAAAAAATCTTCGCCGCCTCTGGCATCTCGCTTACCAGGGGCGACGATGCAAATTTCTTGAAGCCCTCTCTGCCAGGTGTGGGGCAAGCGCAATAAGGATGCGGCCTTGTTGTCTGTGCTTTTTTACTCGACAGCGACAGGATCACGAGAAGGCTGGGTGGCCGCGATCGTCTTCTTCTGCGCCTGCTTACGCCGGCGCCAGGCGACAGCTCCCAAGACTAAGGTCGCGCCTATGCCCGCGATCGGGAGCGGCACGACTGATGGGTCTTTCTCTGCGACGAAGCCTTCTCCCTGCAGCGCTACCGGGAAGGGACGGTCGGCCACGGGTACTATCTTCCATTGCGACTGGTCTTGCGGTACGCGCGACCTGAATTCGTCGAACGAGAACACGGGGGCGGAGCCATTGGCGCGGCTGGACGGCACTTGCGCAATACGGACCAGCATGATCGCTTCGACGTCGTCGCGCAGTTGCTGCTCGTACGTGGACAGGGCGCGCGGCTGGACTCCATCGGCACTGACCAGCTGCAGGAGGTCCTGCCCCATCGCATCGAAGGCGACGGCAGGGAACAGGCGGGTCTGCTCTTCGTTCAGATAATCGTAAATCTTCCTGCCGCTTGCGAAACTGACGTCCTTGGCCGATAAATAAGCATACGCCCCGAGCGATTTGATAGGCGCGGTCGGGCCGCGTTTCGGAACATGCCAGCCAAGTGCTTCGAACACGTCGACGCTGATGCCCGTGCAGTTGGCGGCCGCGTGGCGGTAGCGGAAATCGTGCCGGTAAAAATGGTTGAATACGCGCTGGACGCCGCCCTGGAAGGCCACGGCGGTACGCTGGTTGTTCAGTACCGCCACCAGCATATAGGACGGCCGGTAATATTGCTGCCCGCTGTTCACGTCCATGAGATAGTTATCCATCGGGACGGTGGCGGCGACAATGCCTTTTTCGCTGACCGAATCGAGATTGTAGAAATTATTCACCGCCCAGCCCGACCAGTCGCCATTTTTCCCAAAGCGTCCGGTCGCGATGGCGAAATGACCGCCCAGGGATTCGTCGTCGTCACCCTGCGCGCCGTTGAGCACAATGCCGAGGACAGGTTTGTCCTGCCAATTGCGCGCTTGTCCTGGATGACGCTCCCATAACAGCCGCGTATCGACGCCCTGTTGAGGCTTGAGCGGCTCGCGCACGAGCGCGGTCAGCTCAGCTGAGTCTTTCAGTGGCGCGTTCTTGAGCCTGGCGGTATCGAGCGAAAAGTCGGCAGGCCAAATGGTGCGCGCAGTAAAGACCGGGCGTCCGTTTTCGCTACCGAGCGCGCCGCGCAGTCGGACCTGGCGCCCTTCGAAATAGGAAAACGTCGCGCCGTTAGCGAACGAGCGATTGGTGGACAGCTTGGGAACGAGCCGCATGTCCAGGTCCTTGCCGTCGACAGTGCGCAACGTGCGCGCGCCCGGCAGAACGGTTGCCCCCTCGAGGACCTGGGGGGCACCCATCCAGACAAGCGAGGGATGGGCGAGCTGTGCGGACGCAGGTGTCGCCGCCCAGTTGGCAACGTCGCGATTCCTGTCGCTGCCAGGTGTGAAGCTTGCGGTGGCGGCCGAGCTCGCCGGTACAGCAATGATCTCGTTCTCGAAATACCACAGGTTTTGCTTCGGCACCGGGCAGTCCGTGCACTTTCCCGTGCGTAGCTGGAATCCCGCGCCCGGCAGCAAACCGATGGGTTCATTCGCTAGCGCATCCTTCACGCCGGCTGGGGCAGAGGCAGCGCTGGCGGTGCTGGCCAGGGCAAGAGTGGCGAGGCCAAAGACAGCGCGCAAGATGTTTCGAGACATGGTCATTCCCATTCACGGCAAAGTTAAAAACTTATACCGGATGATGCTGTAAGGAATTGATTTTGACCATCAGTATGGAGAGCGCGGCAGGGAAACGCGGCTGGGATCCGACAGAAGCATTCGTTTGTATATAACAGCCGCCCAAACGCAAAAAACCCCGCGGAGGTGAGGGTCCACAGTATGGACCTGGACCGGCGGGTTTTTTCAAGACGAAAAAAAACCCGCTGATCGCAATCAGCGGGTTTTTCTCTTATAACTAGCCTGACGATAACCTACTTTCACACTGGTTGCAGCACTATCATCGGCGCAAAGTCGTTTCACGGTCCTGTTCGGGATGGGAAGGGGTGGGACCGACTTGCTATGGTCATCAGGCATGACTTGTACGAGCATCGTTTCCCTAATGGGCAACGCTGCTCTGAATCTGGAAGAAGTAAGTGGTAGCAGCTGTATCAACAAACAGCGCTGTATTTCTTGAATCCATATCCTGCTAAGGTTATAGGGACAAGCCGTACGGGCAATTAGTACTGGTTAGCTTAATGCATTACTGCACTTCCACACCCAGCCTATCAACGTCCTGGTCTCGAACGACCCTTCAAGGAGCTCAAGGCTCCGGGAAATCTCATCTCAAGGCAAGTTTCCCGCTTAGATGCTTTCAGCGGTTATCTCTTCCGAACTTAGCTACCCGGCAATGCCACTGGCGTGACAACCGGTACACCAGAGGTTCGTCCACTCCGGTCCTCTCGTACTAGGAGCAGCCCCCTTCAAATTTCCAACGCCCACGGCAGATAGGGACCAAACTGTCTCACGACGTTTTAAACCCAGCTCACGTACCACTTTAAATGGCGAACAGCCATACCCTTGGGACCGGCTACAGCCCCAGGATGTGATGAGCCGACATCGAGGTGCCAAACTCCCCCGTCGATATGAACTCTTGGGAGGAATCAGCCTGTTATCCCCAGAGTACCTTTTATCCGTTGAGCGATGGCCCTTCCATACAGAACCACCGGATCACTATGTCCTACTTTCGTACCTGCTCGACTTGTCGGTCTCGCAGTTAAGCACGCTTATGCCATTGCACTATTAGCACGATGTCCGACCGTACCTAGCGTACCTTCGAACTCCTCCGTTACACTTTAGGAGGAGACCGCCCCAGTCAAACTGCCTACCATGCACTGTCCCCGATCCGGATAACGGACCAAGGTTAGAACCTCAAACAAACCAGGGTGGTATTTCAAGGATGGCTCCACGAGAACTGGCGTCCCCGCTTCAAAGCCTCCCACCTATCCTACACAGATTGGTTCAAAGTCCAATGCAAAGCTACAGTAAAGGTTCATGGGGTCTTTCCGTCTAGCCGCGGGTAGATTGCATCATCACAAACATTTCAACTTCGCTGAGTCTCGGGAGGAGACAGTGTGGCCATCGTTACGCCATTCGTGCAGGTCGGAACTTACCCGACAAGGAATTTCGCTACCTTAGGACCGTTATAGTTACGGCCGCCGTTTACTGGGACTTCAATCAAGAGCTTGCACCCCATCATTTAATCTTCCAGCACCGGGCAGGCGTCACACCCTATACGTCCACTTTCGTGTTTGCAGAGTGCTGTGTTTTTATTAAACAGTCGCAGCCACCAGTTTATTGCAACCCTTTCGCCCTTCCACAGTAAAGTGGTCAAGCTACCGGGGCGTACCTTTTCCCGAAGTTACGGTACCAATTTGCCGAGTTCCTTCTCCCGAGTTCTCTCAAGCGCCTTAGAATACTCATCTCGCCCACCTGTGTCGGTTTGCGGTACGGTCTCGTATGACTGAAGCTTAGAGGCTTTTCTTGGAACCACTTCCGATTGCTTCGCAGCACAAGGCCGCTCGTCCCACTCCCTTGAATTACGCACCCGGATTTGCCTAAGTGCCTTCTATGAAGCAGAAACTGACTATTCCAACAGTCAGACAACCTTCCGCGATCCGTCCCCCCATCGCATCATACGACGGTGCAGGAATATTAACCTGCTTCCCATCAGCTACGCATCTCTGCCTCGCCTTAGGGGCCGACTCACCCTGCTCCGATGAACGTTGAACAGGAAACCTTGGGCTTACGGCGTGCGGGCTTTTCACCCGCATTATCGCTACTCATGTCAGCATTCGCACTTCTGATACCTCCAGCATCCTTTACAAGACACCTTCGCAGGCTTACAGAACGCTCTCCTACCATATCGATCAAAGTACAAGTACTTCGAAAAATATCCGCAGCTTCGGTGACTGGCTTAGCCCCGTTACATCTTCCGCGCAGGACGACTCGATCAGTGAGCTATTACGCTTTCTTTAAATGATGGCTGCTTCTAAGCCAACATCCTGACTGTTTTAGCCTTCCCACTTCGTTTTCCACTTAGCCAATCTTTGGGACCTTAGCTGGCGGTCTGGGTTGTTTCCCTCTTGACGCCGGACGTTAGCACCCGACGTCTGTCTCCCAAGCTCGCACTCATCGGTATTCGGAGTTTGCAATGGTTTGGTAAGTCGCAATGACCCCCTAGCCATAACAGTGCTCTACCCCCGATGGTGATACTTGAGGCACTACCTAAATAGTTTTCGGAGAGAACCAGCTATTTCCAAGTTTGTTTAGCCTTTCACCCCTACCCACAGCTCATCCCCTAATTTTTCAACATTAGTGGGTTCGGACCTCCAGGGCGTGTTACCGCACCTTCATCCTGGCCATGGGTAGATCACTTGGTTTCGGGTCTACACCCAGCGACTGTCGCCCTGTTCGGACTCGATTTCTCTACGGCTCCCCTATTCGGTTAACCTCGCCACTGAATGTAAGTCGCTGACCCATTATACAAAAGGTACGCCGTCACGGAACAAGTCCGCTCCGACTGTTTGTATGCACACGGTTTCAGGATCTATTTCACTCCCCTCCCGGGGTTCTTTTCGCCTTTCCCTCACGGTACTGGTTCACTATCGGTCGATTACGAGTATTTAGCCTTGGAGGATGGTCCCCCCATGTTCAGACAGGATTTCTCGTGTCCCGCCCTACTTGTCGTACGCTTAGTACCACCGTCTGAATTTCGTGTAAGGGGCTATCACCCTCTATGGCCGGAGTTTCCAATCCGTTCCACTATCCAGTCGACTATCACGTACAGGCTCTTCCCATTTCGCTCGCCACTACTTTGGGAATCTCGGTTGATTTCTTTTCCTGCAGCTACTTAGATGTTTCAGTTCGCCGCGTTCGCTTTGCATGCCTATGTATTCAGCATGCAATGACCTAAAAGGCCGGGTTTCCCCATTCGGAAATCTGCGGATCAAAGTGTGTTTGCTCACTCCCCGCAGCTTATCGCAAGCTACTACGTCCTTCATCGCCTGTAATCGCCAAGGCATCCACCATGTGCACTTATTCGCTTGTCCCTATAACGTTAGCCCCTGGTTCACACCAGGGAGCGTCATAGTTCAAGGAGTACAGCTTGTTGCATGTTTGTTGATACTTTTACTACTACCCTAAGTGTGCTCACTCATCATTGCTGATGCGTTTGCACGCTTAAAAAAACTTTACTTCTTCCAGATTGTTAAAGAACAGAACAACAGTGATCTCTAAAAGACCAAACCTAAGCGGCAGTCTTCAACGACTTGCTTACGTTTGTACTTTCAGGCTCTTCGATACTACCAAGTGATGGTGGAGGATGACGGGATCGAACCGACGACCCCCTGCTTGCAAAGCAGGTGCTCTCCCAGCTGAGCTAATCCCCCTTATCGGATACTTCCAATAACTTGGTAGGGCTGGTTGGACTCGAACCAACGACCCCCGCGTTATCAACACGGTGCTCTAACCAGCTGAGCTACAGCCCCGAAACTGTGTTCTTCTTGTTCAACAGTCGATAAGTGCGGACGCTTGGTGATGGAGCGTTAGCTCCCGGTGCTACTCTAGAAAGGAGGTGATCCAGCCGCACCTTCCGATACGGCTACCTTGTTACGACTTCACCCCAGTCACGAATCCTACCGTGGTAAGCGCCCCCCTTGCGGTTAAGCTACCTACTTCTGGTAAAACCCGCTCCCATGGTGTGACGGGCGGTGTGTACAAGACCCGGGAACGTATTCACCGCGGCATGCTGATCCGCGATTACTAGCGATTCCAACTTCACGCAGTCGAGTTGCAGACTGCGATCCGGACTACGATACACTTTCTGGGATTAGCTCCCCCTCGCGGGTTGGCGGCCCTCTGTATGTACCATTGTATGACGTGTGAAGCCCTACCCATAAGGGCCATGAGGACTTGACGTCATCCCCACCTTCCTCCGGTTTGTCACCGGCAGTCTCATTAGAGTGCTCTTGCGTAGCAACTAATGACAAGGGTTGCGCTCGTTGCGGGACTTAACCCAACATCTCACGACACGAGCTGACGACAGCCATGCAGCACCTGTGTTCAGGTTCCCTTTCGGGCACTCCCTGATCTCTCAAGGATTCCTGACATGTCAAGGGTAGGTAAGGTTTTTCGCGTTGCATCGAATTAATCCACATCATCCACCGCTTGTGCGGGTCCCCGTCAATTCCTTTGAGTTTTAATCTTGCGACCGTACTCCCCAGGCGGTCTACTTCACGCGTTAGCTGCGTTACCAAGTTAATTAAAACCCGACAACTAGTAGACATCGTTTAGGGCGTGGACTACCAGGGTATCTAATCCTGTTTGCTCCCCACGCTTTCGTGCATGAGCGTCAATCTTGACCCAGGGGGCTGCCTTCGCCATCGGTGTTCCTCCACATCTCTACGCATTTCACTGCTACACGTGGAATTCTACCCCCCTCTGCCAGATTCAAGCCTTGCAGTCTCCATCGCAATTCCCAGGTTGAGCCCGGGGCTTTCACGACAGACTTACAAAACCGCCTGCGCACGCTTTACGCCCAGTAATTCCGATTAACGCTTGCACCCTACGTATTACCGCGGCTGCTGGCACGTAGTTAGCCGGTGCTTATTCTTCAGGTACCGTCATTAGCAGAGGATATTAGCCTCTACCGTTTCTTCCCTGACAAAAGAGCTTTACAACCCGAAGGCCTTCTTCACTCACGCGGCATTGCTGGATCAGGCTTGCGCCCATTGTCCAAAATTCCCCACTGCTGCCTCCCGTAGGAGTCTGGACCGTGTCTCAGTTCCAGTGTGGCTGGTCGTCCTCTCAGACCAGCTACTGATCGTCGCCTTGGTAGGCCTTTACCCTACCAACTAGCTAATCAGATATCGGCCGCTCCAGGAGCACAAGGCCTTGCGGTCCCCTGCTTTCATCCTTAGATCGTATGCGGTATTAGCGTAACTTTCGCTACGTTATCCCCCACTCTTGGGTACGTTCCGATATATTACTCACCCGTTCGCCACTCGCCACCAGGCCGAAGCCCGTGCTGCCGTTCGACTTGCATGTGTAAAGCATGCCGCCAGCGTTCAATCTGAGCCAGGATCAAACTCTTCAGTTCAATCTCTGCTTGTTGACACTTTCGTGTCATCCGCTATTGCTAGCGGAGTCGCTCACTCAAGATACTGACCGTTATCTCATTGCTGAGACAACGCTTAATACTTTTGTGAACATTTGATAATTTAAGTAATCAGCTGAACTAGTCAGCTGGCACCTTCATCAAACGCCCACACTTATCGACTGTTAATTGTTAAAGAACTTTATTCGGTACTGCCTTGCTGCTTTGTCGCGAATCGTTTTGTTCGTCAGCAGCAGAGAAGTGAGATTATGCAGTGTTTCGCGATCTTCGTCAACCCCTTCTTTGCTTCACCGCAGATTTCTGTATTTGCTGTTGCAAACTCAACTACTTGATTTCGTTGCAGTTTTCACTCAGCTACACACGCTGCGAAGCGGAGGCGAATCATAGCAAAGCCGATGAGCTGTCCGCAAGACCGTTTCGAAAAAATCTCCAAAAAAAGACAGAGGTGGCTGCCTTGCAGCTGCCACCTCCTGCCGACTCCCCTTGTTCCGCTATTGCTCTGCCGTCAGCGTCTGCGCCTGGTAGCCCGGGTCGCTACGGATCTTCTCCTCGCTAAACGGCAGCACCGGCCACCCCTTGCGGGAGAATACATTCGTCTGGTCCGTGTAATACGGCGACGCCGGATTAGTCGACTGCCCATAGGTCAGCATCGCTTGGGCAACCGGTCCCTGGTCGTCAAAACCCACGGTCTGGATATAACTTTCGCCCCAATGCACGCCGTTATAGCCGGTAGCAGTCAAGCCTGTACGCATCGTCAGCGAGTTATAAGAACCGTCGATGTTACCGATGCCGCCATGCAGTGGAATGCGCACGCCGTTCCGGGTTTCGGTCTGGTAGTCGCCCAGGCGGCCGTCGAGCGGAATGCCCATCGATTGCAGTTTCGTGGCCGTGTTCCTGAGTGCTGTGAGCATGGCCGGGATGGCGGCCGGCGCCACGCCGGACGGCGTATTGACCGGATCGATCGGATTGAACGGTACCGCCCATTTGTTCGGAATGGTGGCCGCCGTGTTCCAGAACTCGCGGAACAGCACGGCACCACGGCTGTCGATATCGACATGGCGATCCCAGGCCCCCAACACGGTACAGGCCTGCGCCAACAAGGCATCGGCGCTGCCGGAGCAGGCGGGAAGCAGCTCGGGCAGGACCAGCTCGGCCGCATACAGGCGGTTGGCGAAGGCCAGTTGCTGCAGGTCGGCCAGGCCCAGCTTCCCGCGCTGCGCCGCCTGTTCCTCGAACTGCTTGAAACCGATGCGGGTACGCAGCGACTGCTCGACGCCGACGCGGCCGTACAGCGGCGAGAAGCCGTACGGTGCCGGCCCGGTCAACAGGGCTTTCGGATTGCTCAGCCAGTAGCTGTCGTTCGAATTGCCGACGTAATCGCTGCGGATCAACCACGGACCGTTCGCCGGCGAGAAGATACCGGCGGGGGCGTTCGCATCCAGCCCCCAGGCGCAGCTGCTGCGCGAGCCGTCGAACATCAGCGCCGCCTGCAGCAGCATGCAGTCGCCAGCGAATTTTTGCGGTGCCATGTGCGGCACGACGCTGGCGTCGGCATACAGCGCGTTGCCGTTACGGTCGGCCGCCACCGTATTCACCCAGGGCAGGCCGACGGTCTTGTCGAGCGAAGCCTTGATGCCTTGCACGCTGGTGGCGGTGCCAATGCCCAGCCACTGCTCGAGCATGCGGGTGTTGTTGCGGTTCGGATCGGCGAGCACATAGGCGGCGCTGGCGGTCCAGGTCATGCCGGCCTCCGGCTTGACGATGACGGCGCCCTGCTGGCTGAACCAGAAGGTCTTGCTGCGCCTGTCCACGGAGCCATCGGCCTGCAGCACGTCGACGCTGACCGTCTTCGACGTCATCTTGACGGGCTGCCCGTCATACAGATAGGTGGTGCCGCTGGTGTCGCGCGGATCGAGCGCGAGGCGGAAGGTCGTGAAGTGCACGGCCGTCGTCACCGTATGGCTCCAGGCGATGTCGCGGTTGAAGCCGATGACGATGGCGGGAATGCCGCCGATGATGACGCCCATCGCATCGTAGCGCCCGGGGACGGTCAGGTGGGCCTGGTAGAAGCGGTCGGCCGTGGTCCAGGGGTAATGCGGATTACCCAGCAACAGGCCGCGGCCGTTGCTGGACAAGTCCTTGCCGACCGCCAGCGCATTGCTGCCGAAACCCTGGCGGTCGAGCTGGTCGAGGCGGGCCAGCAGGAAGGCTGGATCGAGCTTGCCGGTCCTGGCGCGGGCTGCCACGGTCTGCGTACTGGCGGCGCGGCCGGCAGCGACGAATTCTTTCGAGAACACCTGGCCGGTCGCATGCAGGGCCTTTTCGGCCATCACCAGGTACATGTCGTCGACCGTGATCGGGCGCACCCACTTGGCGCCGTTGCATGCCGCCGGGTATTGGCCCGCGAAGCTTTTCACGTAGCGGTTGTAGCCTTCGACATAGCCCTCGACCAGTTCGCGCGGCTCGGCCGCACCGGCGGCGTAGCTGGCGCGCAGCTGGGCGATGTCGAGATAGCCCTTGAAAAAGAAATCGCTGTCTTCGTTCTTGAGGTCCATGAAGCCGCTGGCCGCACCATAGGAGTCGCCGCTGCGCACCGGCGCCCTGGCGTCGCCGCCGAAGAAGAACGAGCGCTCGCCCCGCACCGTCAGCACGGAATCGGCAAACATGCACAGGTTGTCCTGGGCATAGGCATAAGCCAGTCCGTAGCCGAGGCTGCGGAAATCGTTCGCGCGCACGTGCGGCACACCGTAGGTTGTGCGAGCAAGGTCCACCTTGATGCGCGGAGCCGGCGATACTGGCGGGGGCGGCGTGATCGTACCCTTGTCGTCCGGGTCGCCATGACAGCCGGCAAGCAACAAGGCAAGGGCAGCCGCGCTCGCGGCCCGCAGGGAAAGGGAAACAAGGCGTCGGTGTCCGCCCGGCTGACGTTTCATGTTGGCGCTTTCTGCGGCGGGGCCGCGTGCGAGATGAAAAACAGGTGCCGCCTGGCTTAGCGCGCCTGACAACACCTTCAGAGCAAGGCGCGCCGACGAAGACAGTACGCCTGGCGGCCCAACGCGGCTATGGAGGGCGCGCGCATCGCGCGTGCGGCCTTACCTTTGTCAGGCGCTCTTGGGCGAGCTGCACTATATTGATGCGGATAGTCAGTGTGAATGGCGGCTGGACTTTCCAAACCTATTCATTTTGATGGGTTCGGTACCGGCTTGTCGGCTTCATGCGACATCTCGTCGGATACCGATCGTGCAATCAGGGACGATAGCAATAGACCATCGAGCGCCTCGTCTGCGCTTGCCTTGGGGGCCTTATTTCGAGGTATCGAACGGCCGTACCGCCCCCGTCTTCATTCCCGCCGCGGCGGCCTCCGACCGCATCGCCGCGATGCGCGCGCCCATTTGCGGGTGCGAGGCGAAATAGTGGGAGCCGGGGATGGCGCTGTCGTGGCTTTCCTGCAGCGATTCGAAGAATTCGGTCGCGCCGCCGACGTGCCCATAGCGGCACTGCAGCACCTGCAAGGCGGTAGCGTCGGCCGCCGCTTCACGTCCGCGCGAGTAGCTCGCTTCGCCCGCCTGCTGCACTGGCGCCAGCACGCCGGCCAGGGCCGAACCGTCGCCGGTCGCCAGCGTTGCCAGGCCGTAGAGCACGATGCCGCGTCCCAGCGCCCGCAGGTGGTCGCGGTGGGCCAGGTGCGACAACTCGTGCGCCAGCACGAAGGCCAGGCCGTTTTCGGACTGCACGTGCTCGAACAAGCCTGCGAAGACATAAATCGTCCCGCCGGGCACCACCACCGCGTTTGGCACAGTGGAATCGGTCAAGCGGAGCGTGGCCGGGCCCTTGATGCCGGCGCAGGCGCGCAGGCTGTCGGCCAGGGCCTGCACGCGTGCGACACGGGCGTCGTCCCCGCGGTCCCCTGGCGGCATGGCCGGGGTCTTCTCGGCGATGATGCGCGTGAGCGAGGCCTCGGTGCCTGCATCCATGTGGTCGACCACGGTGTCAATCAGCAGGCCGAGCACGAAGAAACCGGCCAGCGCCAGCACGCCCAGGCCGGCCAGGATGCGCAGGAAATCCGCGAGCGGATGCTCCTGCGTCACATTGTCATTGTGTTCCGGCAGCGAGGGCGTGTATTTCATGCCGCGTGCCTGGCGGGCTGCTCGGCAAAATACAGCGCGGTCGCGAAGGCAAACACCTCCACCGACCCGATGGCGCCTTGCATGTTCTTCGACAGCGAGGCCGTTTCCAGGCGCAGGTTGACGATCTCGTGGGCGCCCGGGCAGCTTTCTTTCAGGCGCAGCACGGCCTCGCGCTTGGCGCGGTCGAGCAGGCTTTCATAGGACTTCACAGGGCCGCCGACCACCTTGCGCAGCGCCGCGGCGGCGCGCTTGAAATAGTCGACCGAGACGACAACGCTGCCGCTGACGAGCTCGCAGCGCACGGGCTGGCCGGGGCTCAAAGGGACGCGGCTTGCCGTCGTCGGCAGCGCCAGCCAGGTTTTCTCGCGCGCGTATATCGAGCGGTAATGGCGCTTCTCGTTCATCTGGCCGAACACGTACCCCAGCACCAGCGGCACAACCCAGAACACCAGCAGGAAGATCAGTTCCATGTCAGCTCACGGTAACCGCGGTGCCGTAGACATAGATCTCGGCGGCGCCGACTGCCACCGACGAGGTCGAAAAGCGCACGTTGACGATGGCGTTCGCGCCCATCTGCCGGGCTTGCGCCTTCATGCGTTCGATCGCCTGCACGCGCGACTCTTCCAGCAGCTCGGTATAGCCGCGCAGTTCGCCGCCGACGATGTTCTTCAGGCCAGCCATGATGTCGCGGCCGACATGCTTGGCGCGCACGGTGCTGCCGGAAACGACGCCATGCGCCGCGGTGATGGTCTTGCCCGGAATGGTTTCGATATTACTGAGGAACATGGTCTGCTTTCAGGAAGAATGGCCGAGCGGGCATTCTAGGCATGCTTCTTTGATAATTGCAATATGGAAAGCAACCTGTTGTAACGAGCACAAAGCGCGCGGTGGTTGTGGGCGGGCGCGGCAAGGGGATGGGAATGGCGAGCGCCAGCGTCGTGCCGGCGCGAGGCGGTCGCCCGGGAGGCAGGCCTGTGCAGGCGGCAGGCGAAAAAAAACCCCGGCACACGGGCCGGGGCTTTTCTTTATAACTAGCCTGACGATAACCTACTTTCACACTGGTTGCAGCACTATCATCGGCGCAAAGTCGTTTCACGGTCCTGTTCGGGATGGGAAGGGGTGGGACCGACTTGCTATGGTCATCAGGCATGACTTGCTGGGCGTCTGTTCCACAACGGGGCAACAGATCCCTGAATTCCGGCGTGCATTCTAACAGGCAATATCGGCCGGCGCCAGCCCCGATTGCGTCGCGGACGCGTAAAATGCTCCCTTTGCCGTTTCCCTCCCTCTTCCTTCCCCCATGACGATCCTCCTTTCCACCCTGAACGCCCGCTATGCCCACGCTTCGCTGGGACTGCGCTACCTGCTGGCGAACATGGGGCCCTTAGCCGCCACGACCCGCATCCAGGAATTCGTGATCGGCGCCAAGACCACCGAGGTCGTCGAACGCCTGCTGGCAACGCGTCCGCGCATCATCGGCTTCGGCGTGTATATCTGGAACGTCGAGGAAACGACGAAGATCGTCGCCATGTTGAAGCGCGTCGCCCCCGAGGTGACGATCGTGCTGGGCGGACCGGAGGTATCGTTCGAAACCAATGAGCAGGAAATCTGCCGCCTGGCCGACTACGTCGTCACCGGCTGGGGAGATATCACCTTCCCGAAGCTGTGCGCCGAGATCCTGCACGGCCCCAAGCCGCTGATGAAGACCCATACCGGCGTGCAGCCGCCGATCGCCGAGATCGCCCTGCCCTACTCTTTATATAGTGCGGAGGATATTGCGCACCGTACGATCTATGTCGAAGCCTCGCGCGGTTGCCCTTTTAAATGCGAATTCTGCCTGTCCTCCCTCGACAAGACGGCCTGGCCCTTCCCGCTCGATGCCTTCCTCGCCGAGCTGGAATCGCTGTACGCCCGCGGCGCGCGCCTGTTCAAGTTCGTCGACCGCACCTTCAACCTGAACGTCAAGACCAGCCAACGGATCATGGGCTTCTTCCTGGAGAAGCTCGCGGCGAACCCTGACGACCCGGTCTATGCCCACTTCGAGCTGGTACCCGACCACCTGCCCGAAGCGCTGAAGCAAACCATCGCCCAGTTTCCGGCGGGCGCGCTGCAGTTCGAGATCGGCATCCAGAGTTTCAATCCCGAGGTGCAGGCATTGGTGAGCCGGCGCCAGAACAACGAGAAGGCGGCCGAGAACATCCGCTGGCTCTGCGAACACTCGCAGGCCCACCTGCACGTGGACCTGATCGCCGGCCTGCCGGGCGAGGACGTGCCGAGCTTCGCGCGCGGCTTCGACCAGCTGGTGGGCCTCGGTGCGCACGAGATCCAGTTCGGCATACTAAAACGCCTGCGCGGCACGCCGATCATCCGCCACACCGGGCCCTACGCGATGGTCTACGACCCGTATCCGCCCTACACCGTGCTGGCCACCAGCCTGATCGATTTTGCGACCATGCAGCGCCTGGTGCGCTTTGCCCGTTACTGGGACCTGGTGGCGAACTCGGGCCGCTTCGCGCACACGGTCAAGGAATTGCTGGGCGCGCGGCCGTTCGAGAACTTCATGGCCTTCTCCGACTGGCTGTACACGAAACTCGACGCCACCCACCGCATCGCCCTCGACAAGCTGGCCAAGCTGGTGGTCGAGTGGCTGCAGGTGACGGGTATGGGACGCGAGGCAGCGCAGGCGCTGGTGGCGAGCGACTACGCCGGCAGCATCGACGCCGGCGCCAAGGCGCAGGAGCGCCACGCCCAGGACAAGACGACGGCGGCCGCCGCGGTCGCGGCACCGGCACGCCAGGTACGCCACCTGGCAGCCTGAGCACGCTAGGGGGACCCTCAATGCAGAGTCGGCAAATTCCTTTTACACTGCAACAATGCAGATTGAAAATACGCCAATATTGACGATTCGACCTTCCGCCGGCGGCGCGGCGCAATCTGTCATGGCGAGCGGGGTCTGGCAGGTGCACGCGCTGAGCCAGAAAGGCATGCTCAAGCGTATTAACCGCACGCTGGCAGGCCTCAAGAACAAGTCCTCGCTCGACTGGGACCTGACCGAAGTGGCCAGCATCGACCACATCGGCGCCCAGATGCTCTGGAATGCCTGGGGCAAGAAGCGCCCCGCCAGACTGCAGCTCAATCCGCGCCAGGAAGAACTGTTCGCCCGCATCGAGAAGGCCAGCCGCCACAACTTGCCGCGTGCCAGGATTAGCCCGCTGAACTGGATCATCGCGCTCGGCGCCGGCCTGCTCAACTTCTTCGAACACCTGCACGGTTTCGTCGAACTGATCGGCCGCCTGGTCCAGGACCTGGGACGCTTCATCCGCCGTCCGAATACCGGGCCCTGGCGCGAAATCTCCGCCAATATCTACCACTCCGGGGTGCAGGCCCTGGGCATCACGGCGCTGGTCGGCTTCCTGATCGGCGTGGTGTTTGCCTACCTGGCGGCGCAGCAGCTGCGCATGCTCGGCGGCGACATCTTCGTGGTCAACCTGCTGGGCATGAGCGTCATCCGCGAGCTCGGGCCGCTGCTGGCGGCGATCCTGGTGGCGGGCCGCTCGGGCTCCTCGATCACGGCCCAGCTGGGCGTGATGAAGGTCACCGAGGAACTCGACGCCATGCTGGTGATGGGCATCTCGCATGGCTATCGCCTGATCATGCCAAAGGTGGTGGCGCTGGCGGTCTCGATGCCCTTGCTGGTGGTGTGGACCGACGCCATGGCGCTGATCGGCGGCATGGTATCGGCCAAGATCGAACTAGGGCTGTCGGCGCGCTACTTCCTGCAGAAGCTGCCGGACGCGGTGCCGCTGGTGAACTACACCATCGGCCTGCTGAAAGGCGTGGCTTTCGGCATGCTGATCGCGCTGTTGTCCTGCCACTTCGGCCTGCGCATCAAGCCGAACACGGAAAGCCTCGGGCGCGGCACCACCACCTCGGTGGTGACGGCCATCACCGTGGTGATCCTGGCCGATGCGGTCTTCGCCATCATCTTCAACGGGGTCGGCTTCTGATGGCGGAGAACCAGCGCACACAAGAGCTCAACCGCAAGCCCGAGGAGGACGTCGGTCCGCCGGTGGTCGAGATCCGCAACCTGTGGACCAAGTTCGGCAAGACCGTGGTGCACCAGGACCTGAACCTGGAAATCTATTCGGGCGAAATCCTCTCCATCGTCGGCGGTTCGGGGACCGGCAAGACCGTGCTGCTGCGCCAGATGCTGGGCCTGGAGCGCCCTACGCGGGGTTGCGTGCGCGTGTTCGGCGAAGACATCAGCGAGGCCGGTCCCGAGCAGCTCCAGCGCATGCGCAACCATTGGGGCATGCTGTTCCAGCAGGGCGCGTTGTATTCGGCGCTGACCGTGTTCGACAACATCGCCTTGCCGATGCGCGAACTGCGCGCGCTGCCCGACGACGTCATCCGCGATGCCGTGCTGCTGAAAATGGACATGGTGGGCCTGGGCGCCGAACACGCCAACAAGATGCCGGCCGACCTGTCGGGCGGCATGACCAAGCGTGCGGCCCTGGCACGCGCGCTGGCACTGGAGCCCCGGCTGCTGTTCCTGGACGAGCCCACCGCCGGCCTCGACCCCGACGCGTCGGACGCCTTCGTGACCCTGATCCACGCGCTGCACAGGGAGCTGAAACTGACTGTCGTCATGGTCACCCACGACCTCGACACGCTGTTTGCGCTGTCCTCGCGCATTGCGGTCCTGGCCGAAAAACACGTCCTGGCGGTGGGGCCATCGCGCGACGTGGTGGAGGTGGACCACCCATTCATCAAACAATTCTTCCTCGGCGGCCGCGGCCTGCGGGCACTCGAAGTGCTCGATGAACGCGATGAGGAACGCGAAGAGGAACGCAACGGCGCCGCCGAGGAACATCCAAAGGAGTGACATGGAAAACCGATCTTATGCCCTGATGACGGGTGTCTTCACGATCGCGCTGCTGGTGGCCGCGATCCTGGTGGGCCTCTGGCTGAACCGCGACAAGAACGAGTTCGCGCCCTACGAAATCATCACCACCCAGTCGATCCCGGGCCTGAACCCCCAGGCGACGGTGCGCTATCGCGGCCTGGAAGTGGGCCGCGTCGACGAGATCGTGTTCGATCCGAAGGTCACCGGCCAGATATTGATCCGCCTGTCGGTGGAAGAAGGCTCGCCGATCACTACCACCACCTTTGCCTCGCTGGGCTACCAGGGCGTGACCGGCATCGCCTTCATCCAGCTCGACGACGACCGCACCGGTTCGCCCCTCCTGAGGACCGACCCCGAGCACGTCGGCCGCATCCCGCTGCGTCCGGGCCTGCTCGACCAGCTGGAAAAGCGCGGTCTCGCCATCCTCGACCGCACCGAACAGATCACGGCGCGCATCAACAACCTGATGAGCGACGAAAACCAGAGGATCATCATCGGCTCCTTCGACAACATCAGCCGCGCCGCCGAGGCCTATGGCAAGATTCCCGAGCGCCTGGGCCCGACCATCGACAAGCTGCCGCGCCTGGCCGACAAGCTCGAACAGAGCCTGACCTCCTTCGACACCTTCGCCGACAGCGCCACCAGCACCGTGCGCAACTACGACCGCCTGGCCACCGGCCTGCAGGCCCCGGACGGCCCGCTCAACCGCCTGAACGACGCCATCGGCTCGCTCCGTGGCGTCACCAGCGACCTGGAATCGGACACCCTGCCGCACCTGACCCGCATGACCGACGAGGCGCGCACGGCCCTGCGCTCGGTGCGCCGCACCTCCGACGCGCTCGGCGACCGTCCGCAAAGCATCCTGTTCGGCGGCCCGAATGCCCAACCCGGCCCTGGCGAACCGGGCTTCGTCGCCCCGACCAAATGAGGATTACCCCCATGAACCTGTCCCGCATCCTTGGCGCCGCCCCTGCTGCTGTCGCTTGCCGGCTGCGCCTCCGAAAAGGCCGCGCCCACCACCCAGTTCGATTTCGGCCCGCTTGGCCCGCCAGCGAGCCAGGTGGCGCAGGCGCCACTGGCGGCCATCGTCGTGACGGACGCGACCGGCTCGCCGGCCTTCGAGAACGAACGCATGGTGTATCGCCTGGACTATGCCGATCCGCTGCAGGCACGCACCTATGCCAACAGCCGCTGGACGGCCAACCCGCTGCTCCTGGTGACCCAGCGCCTGAAGTCGCGCCTGGCCCAGGCCGGCGTGAAGGTACTGTCGGCAACCGACACGGCGACCACGGTGCCGATCCTGCGCATCGAAATCGACGACTTCAGCCATACCTTCGCCAGTACCAGCGCCAGCGAAGGCCGCCTGGTCCTGCGCGCCTCGCTCTTCAACGGCCATGCCCTGGCTGACCAGCGTACCTTTACACGCGCCACCCCGGCCCCCAGTGCCGATGCCGCCGGCGGCGCACGTGCCCTGGCTGCCAGCACCGACGGCGCCGCTGCCGACATCGTCGCCTGGCTCGCCGGCTTCGACAACCGCAAGCGATGACCGGGACCGACCCGCAGCACGCGGCGCCCGAGGACGCGCGGCCGCGCGGTTCTCCCGTGGCGCGCGCCGCGCTGCTGGCGTATCTGCTGCTGATCGTCTATGCCAGCTGGTATCCGTTTACCGGCTGGCGCAGCAATGGCCTGCCGCTGCTGTCGTTCATGAACCTGGTCAAGCAGCGCTACTGGACCGGCTTCGACGTGATGGTCAACATCGTCGGTTACGTGCCGCTCGGGATCCTGCTGGTGCTGGCCCTGTATCCGCTGGTGCGCGGGATCTGGGCGGCGCTGCTGGCGGCCATCCTCGGCTTCCTGGTCTCGGGCTCGATGGAAGCCGTGCAGAATTTCCTGCCCAGCCGCGTGCCCTCGAACCTCGATTTGCTGACCAATTCCGCCGGCGCCTTCGTCGGCGCCTGCATCGGCCCCTTCATTTCGCGCAGCCTGCTCGACCAGGGCCGCCTGTACCGGCTGCGTAAAAAATGGTTCGCGCCCCATGCCAGCCAGGGCCTGGTGCTGCTGGCCCTGTGGCCGCTGGCGCAGATTTATCCGCAGAGCTTCCTGTTCGGCCACGGCCAGGTGCTGCCGATCGTGTCAAGCTGGCTATCAAGCTGGTTCGACGAGGACATCGACCTGATCGCCATGCTGCGTCCCGGTCCGGCGATGAGCGTCGAACAGTACTGGCTGTCGGAAACCATCATCACCGCCTGCGGCATGGTCGGCGCCGCGCTCACCCTGCTGTGCCTGCTGCGCCGTGGTGCGCCGCGCTATACCCTGATGCTGCTGATGCTGGGCGCGGCCCTGCTCCTCAAAACACTGTCGAGCTCGCTGCTGTTCCGGCCCGACAATGCTTTCGTCTGGGTCACGCCCGGCGCCGAGGGCGGCTTCCTGATCGGCCTGATCATGCTGGCCGGGCTCGCCTTCGCGCCGCAGCTGGCCCAGCGCCGGCTGGCCGTGGTGACGCTGGTATTGAGTTTGATCGTGGTGAATACGATTCCGGCCAACCCGTATTTCACCTCGACCTTGCAGGGCTGGGTGCAGGGCAAATTCCTGAACTTCAACGGGGCGGCGCAGTTCCTGTCATTGCTGTGGCCTTTCTTTGCGCTGTGGTTCCTGCTGCTGCCTTCGCATAAATTGAACCGCGGGTAGATGCGTCCGCCCTGCGGTGATTCGGCCTTGCCCCAGAACGCGTATCATGGCGGCTGGCCATGCCGCCGATACCTGGATGAAAAGACATGAGCGACGAAAAACCTTTTTATGAACATCACGTGTTCTTCTGCATGAACGTGCGCGACGGCGAGAATTGCCGCCAGAGCTGCGGCAAATCCGGCGCCGAGATCGCGCAGAAGCATGCCAAGAAGCGCATCAAGGCCCTCGGCCTGAACGAGCCGGGCAAGGTACGCATCAACCAGGCCGGCTGCCTCGAGCGCTGCGAAGAGGGCCCGGTGGTCGTCATCTACCCGCAGGGCACCTGGTACACCTATGTCGACACGAGCGACATCGACGACATCATCGACACCCATATCCTTGGCGGCAAGATCGTCGAACGCCTGAAAATCTGATTTCCCAACGAATGAACAAGTTTTCGAAACGCTTTTTCCTGGATGGTCATGCAGGCAAGATGGAATGCATGCTCGACCTGCCCGAAGACGCGCCGCGCGGCATCGCGCTGGTCGCCCATCCGCATCCGCTGTACGGCGGCACGATGGAAAACAAGGTCACGCAAACGCTAGCACGCACCTTCGTCACGCTCGGCTATGCGACCGCCCGCTTCAACTTCCGCGGGGTCGGCCAGTCCGAGGGCGAGCACGATCGCGGCCATGGCGAGGTCGACGACATGCAGCTGATGATGGAACACATGCAGGCGCAGTATCCCGGCCTGCCGGTGGCCCTGTCCGGTTTTTCCTTCGGCACCTTTGTCCAGGCCCAGCTGCACGCGCGCCTGCTCAACGAAGGCAAGCCCGACGCCATCGAGCGTCTGGTGCTGGTCGGTACCGCGGCCGGCAAATGGCCGATGCCGAGCGTGCCGGAAGACACGATCCTGATTCACGGCGAGCTGGACGATACGATCACGCTGCAGATGGTGTTTGATTGGGCGCGGCCGCAGGAAATCCCGGTGATCGTGATCCCGGGCGCCGACCACTTCTTCCACCGCCGTCTCAATCCGATCAAAAATCTTGTCGTACAAATGTGGCGCCGTGACAATTGAGCGTAGTACTGACCTATAATGTGGCACTGCAGTGAACCCGTGCTGTCGGGCAACACCTGACGCTTGACGCGTAAGGGCGTGACGATGGCATCCGCACCACCCCTACTGACTTCTGATCTCCCATGAAAAAACTGATTGCGGCCCTGGCCGCCAGCCTCCTGACGCTGTCGGCGAGCGCGCAAACCGTGCCCGCCCCACAGATCGCCGCCAAGTCCTGGCTGCTGCTCGACGCCACCAGCGGCCAGGTCATCGCCGCCCAGGACCCGAATGCGCGTATCGAGCCAGCCTCGCTGACCAAGGTCATGACGGCCTACGTCACCTTCCAGGCGATCCGCGACAAGAAGCTGGCCCTGAACACCATGGTCAACGTGTCGACCCGCGCCTGGAAAGTCGACAACAGCAGCTCGAAGATGTTCATCGATCCGGCCACGCCAGTGAGCGTGAACGACCTGCTCCACGGCCTGATGGTGCAATCGGGTAACGACGCCGCCGTCGCCCTGGCCGAAGCCGTTGCCGGCGACGAAGGCACCTTTGTCGTGCTCATGAACCGCGAAGCGCAGCGCATGGGCCTCAAAAACACCCGTTTCGCCAACCCGCACGGCCTGCCGAGCCCGGACAACTTCTCGACCGCGAGCGACCTGGCGCGCCTGGCTGCGACCGTGATTGCCGACTTCCCCGAGTTCTACAAAATCGACTCGGTCAAGCAATTCACCTATAACAAGATCACCCAGCAGAACCGTAACCGCCTGCTGTGGCTCGACCCCACCGTCGACGGCATGAAGACCGGCCACACCGAATCCTCTGGCTACAGCATGATCGCCTCGGCCCGCCGCCCGAACGGCAATGCCGGCCAGCGCCGCCTGATCTCGGTGGTCTCGGGCGCCAGCTCGGATGCCGTGCGTACCCAGGAAAGCCAGAAGCTCCTGAACTGGGGCTTCCAGAACTTCGACACCGTCAAGCTGTACAGCAAGGGCCAGGCCGTGGCGACGCCGGAAGTGTGGAAAGGCGCGCAATCGAACGTCAAGATCGGTTTCACCAATGACGTCTTGATCACGGTGCCGAAAGGCGTCGCCGGCAAGCTCAAGCCTGTGCTCGAGCGCAAGGATCCGCTGGTGGCACCGCTGGCCCGCAACGGCCGCGTTGGCACCCTCAAAATGATGGTCGACAACAAGCCGCTGCTGGTGCTGCCGGTGGTGGCGCTGGAAGAAGTGCCGGAAGCGAGCATTTTCGGCCGCGCCTGGGATTCGATGCGCCTGATGATGAAGTAAGCGTTTTTTCTCGCACACGATGCCCGCCCGCTTCGCGCCGGCGGGCATTTTTTTTGCCGCTACTTGGGTCAGGCCGGGCCGTTATAATGAACCGTTACCATTTCTACAAATCCCGACCGATGACCCACTCCGCCGCGCCCTGCCCCCGCCTGTCCACCCGCAAGGATGGCCTCGAACTGTCGCGCATCGTGGCCGGCATGTGGCGCATGAACGAATGGGACATGCCGGTCGCGGCGCGCGTCGATTTCATCGAGCGCTGCCTCGAGATGGGCGTGACCAGCTTCGACCACGCCGACATCTACGGCAACTACAGCGTCGAGGGCCTGTTCGGCGAGGCGCTGCGTGCCTCTCCCGGCCTGCGCGCGCGCATGGAAATCGTCAGCAAGTGCGGCATCAAGCTGGTCTCCACAGCACGGCCAGCGCACAGCATCCAGCACTACGACACCTCGGCCGCGCACATCGTCGCTTCCTGCGAGGAATCGCTGCGCCAGCTCGGTACCGACTATCTCGACCTGCTGCTGATCCACCGCCCCGACCCGCTGATGGACTTCGACGAGGTCGCCGAGGCGTTTACGCGCCTGCAGAGGGAGGGCAAGGTGCGCCATGTCGGGGTATCGAATTTCACGCGCCACCAGTTCGAGTCGCTCAACCGCCGCGTGCCGCTGGCAACCAACCAGGTCGAGTTCTCGCCGCTGTACACGGGTCCGATGTTCGACGAGACCTTCGACGGCCTGCAAGACCTGGGCATCGCGCCCATGGTCTGGTCGCCGCTCGGTGGCGGGCGCCTGTTCACCTCGAACGACGCCCAGGCCATCGCGCTGCGCGACGTCGTCAAGGAAGTGGCCGGACGCACGGGACAATCGTTTGCCAGCGTCGTCTTTGCCTGGATCATGGCCCTGCCAAGCCGCCCGTTGCCGATCACGGGCAGCGGACGCATCGACGCCGTGGCCGACGCCGTCACCGCCACCGGATTCGCGCTGGAACGCAGCGACTGGTTCGCCATCCTGCGCGCGCGCGCGGGCACGAAGTGGCCTGAGGCAGCCATGGCCGAGCCCGTCAAAATCGTCGAGGGCCGCGCCCTCTCGGCACAGCAAAAGAAAGACCTGCTGAACCGCTTGGCCCGCATCGAAGGCCAGCTGCGCGGTGTGCAGAAATTGATCGCGCTGGCGGCCGAACCCGCCGATTGCGAAGCGGTGGCCCAGCAGATGGCGGCGGCGCGCAAGGCGCTCGACCGCTCCTTCGTGCAGCTCCTGACGGCCAGCGTGGTGACCCATAGCGAGCAGGCCGAGGACCTGGACGCGGCCCGCGCCAGCGCCGTCCGGCTCGCTGCCCTGCTCGACAAGTTCGCCTGATCTGCTGCCCGCCGCGGCGGGATTTAGGACGCGGCAAGCCCCTTGCGGAAGAACACGACACGTTCCGTTTCCTCGAACCCCAGGGCGCAGTGCATGGCATGGCTGGCCACGTTTTCCAGCAGCGCGTCCGAGATCATGGGAGCCCTTCCGCGTCGAATCAGACCTCGTCGTCCTCATACACCAGCGGCGGCGCAATGCCGCGCCAGCCATTCATCCAGGCGATGTTGAGCAGGAGCGTGGCGCTGACGTACAACAGGAAGAACAGCACGAAGAAACGTGTGCGCAATATGATCAGCAACAGGATCGCGATCGCCAGGACGATATACATTCCTTTGGTCAACTTTTGCTTGCTGCTAGGAAAGCGTACGGTCGAGACCATCAGCGTGCCGACAGCCACCATCAGCGCCATCACGGCAAACGCCTGCGCATTGTTGACGACCGGGTCGGGCCAGGCGACGACGACCGAGGCGACGCAGGCGGCGCCGGCCGTGATGGGCATGCCGACGAAGTAGCGCGGATCGGTGCGTCCGACCGAGATGTTGAAGCGCGCCAGGCGCAGGGCGCCGCAGGCAACGAAGATGAAGCAGGCCAGCCCGCCCATGCGCACGATGGTCGGGTGCGCCGCGCTCATCTGGGCAAAACCGTAGCAGTACAGCAGCAGGCCAGGAGCGCAGCCGAAGTTCATGACGTCCGCGATTGAATCGAGCTGCACGCCGAAGGCCGACTGGGTGTTGGTGGCGCGGGCGACGAAGCCGTCGAGTGCGTCGAATACGCCGGCCAGCACCAGCAGGATCGCGGCCAGCCGGTAGTCGCCAGGTGCGCCGACCTGGGCATTGTCGACCGAAATGACGATGCTGCCGAAGCCGCAGGCGATCGACAGCAGGGTGACGAAACTCGGCAGGGCGAACTTGGCGCGTGCCAATCGGGCGGGGCGGGCTTGGTTCAAAGGATGTCCGGACAAGAAAATGATGTCCTTATTCTACCGTGGCAGGGCTGCTGTGGTCGCGCACGTACCGGCGCAGTATCCGACGCGGTAGCCGACGCGGTATCCGGCGCGGTAGCCGACGCGGTATCCGGCGCGGTGGCCGACGTCATACGTACAGAATTTCGCCTAGAATGGATTTTCCTTGGTTTGACCTTGATCAGGAGTGCACGGATGAGCGAGCTGCTGCGCGCGCGGATGATACTGGCGGGATGCGTGACCGCCCTGACCCTGGCTGCCTGTGGCGGTGGCGGTGGCGGCGACGCGAGCCCTGCTCCTGGCGTGGTCGGCAATACGCCGCCGACGGCGCCACCGACGGCACCACCGACGCAACCGGTAATTCCCAATCCACTCACGCCGGTACCGCCGGTCACCAACAACCCGCCCATCCCCGGTGCGCCGAATGCGCCTGTCGCCACCGGCAATATCGCACTCGACGGCCGCGAATGGATCAATTACCGCCGCGGCCTGATTGGCATGTCGACGCTCACCCACAGCAGCGTGATCGATATCGCGGCCCAGGGCCATTCCGACTACCAGCGCATCAACAACACCATCACGCACGTGCAGACGCCCGGCAAACAGGGCTTCACCGGTGCGGAACTCGCCGACCGCCTGCAGAGCGCCGGTTATGTCTTCAATGTCAACGCGAGCCGTGCCTATGGCGAAGTCATTTCCGCGACCAACAACGGCTCGGGCCAGTACATGGCCGAGGAGCTGATCACCGCGATCTACCACCGCTTCGTGATTTTCGAGCCGGTGTTCAAGGAAATCGGCACCGGCGCGGCGACGACGGCCCAGGGCTATAACTATTTCACCGCCAACTTCACCGCGAACAACGGTTACGGTACGGGCCTGCCCAGCGGCCAGGTAGCTGTATGGCCTTTCAATGGCATGGCGGCCGTGCCGCGCAATTTTTATAGCGACACCGAATCGCCCGATCCCGTCCCGGACCGCAACGAGGTCGGCTATCCGATCAGCGTGCACGCCAACATCGACAAGTCCGTCCGCGTGACGAGCTTTACGGTGCGTCCCCGTGGCGGCGCCGACCTGGCGGTGCGCCTGCTGACCGAGACCAACGACACCCACACCGGCGGCTCGTCGGCGGCGATCGTTCCGCTGGCGCCACTGGCGCCAAACACCGTCTACGAAGTGAACTTCTCCGGCACGGTCAGCGGCGTCGCTGTCAGCCGCAGCTGGACGTTCACGACCCTGTGAGCGGATGACGACGCCCGATCCGGCCCTCGCTTCCCCTTCGAAGGACACCGCAACGGTGCCCGACGTGGACGTGGCGGCCGGCATCGAGCGCCTGATGGGCAACCGCACGATCTACCTGCGCGCACTGGCGCGCTTTCGGGGCGATTACCGCGTTGCCGGCCCGGCCATCGGTCGTGCGCTGGCAAATGCCGACCTGCCGCTGGCGCGGCGCCTGGTGCACACGCTCAAGGGTGCGGCCGGCATGATCGAGGCTGGACCCTTGCATGGCGCGGCGATGGCGCTGGAGGAGGCATTGCGTCTCAGGACACCGGCGCCAGGCACGCCCTGTTCGACGCCCTGCTCGCGCACCTCGATGCCGCCCGGCGCGGTGCCTGCATACCCGGACGACTTGCTGGCGCCGGAGGAGCGCAGCGCACCGCCGCTGGACACCGGCACCGACGTCGTGGGCCGGCTGCGCGCGCTGCTCGGCAGCGGCGACGGCGCGGCGATCGAACTGGTGGAGGCGGCAGGCGCAACCCTGCGCAGGGAGCTCGGCGAGCGTACCAGTGCCGACCTCAGCGCGGCTGTCACGGCTTTCGACTACGAACGCGCGCTGGAACTGCTCGGCCGGTCACGCAATGCGGGAACGGAGCGCCACCTGGGCGGCAAATGAGCGGCAAATGCGCGGCACCTTAGCCGCCGGAAAGCACACCGCCCGGCGTTCGGTCTGACACATTGCCGGACGCAATGCCAGACACAAGAGCGGCGCCAACAACCCGACGCTGAAAACGGCGGCGTGCCGCGAAAGACGCGGAGCGAGTTGCGCCGCCATATGGATGAGGTGAAACGCGCTCAGCGCGTGTATTCGGCTTCTTCGTCGAAGGCGTCGGTGCAGTCCTTGCCGCAGAAGCGGCGTACGCTGTCGACCGGCTTCTCGCAATACCAGCACGATCCTTTCGGTGGCAGGCTCAGGCGTGTGGGACGTGCCTGGACGCCCCCCGCAGCCAGCGGTTCCGCTGCCGCACTGTCGTTCATCAAACTGTCTTGTATCGTTTCCAAGGTCTACCCCTTACCGGCAGCACGTCAAGTCATCAAACAAGATTACTTCAGTGGAACATCCCAGGCATGATCAATCGCAAATCCGGATTCCGTGCGCGGCAGCCCTGCCACAGCCGTTATCGATGCCCAGTGTGCGCTCAACCTGCCTGCGCCGCAATGACGTTGTTCCTGTCGTCCGACAGGTGCAGCAAGGGAACAACAGATCGCGGAATAGCCTGCGCGAACGGCACGGAAGGCCGTGCCAGCTGAGAAAAGCTTAGCATTATTGATAAGGTTTTTCGCGCCGAAGCAAGCGTGCGCGCTGCCATGGACGGCTTGTTGGCAAGGGGGCGTGCGGTTCAGCGCTTTTCGGGCTCGAGCGACACGCGCAAGCCGTTCGCCGTGGTGGCGATCCGGGTTGGCACATACTGCACGCCGGCATAGCGCAGCTCCTCCATGCGGAAACTGTAGATGGGGATATCCACCATGGTCCGGTCGAGCACGCCGTTGGCGGCGCGTGCCAGCTGGGCCTGCACTCCGGAATCGAGCCCGCCAATGTCGAAGCGCTCGATGCGCGGCTCGGCCAGGAAGACGCCGCTGCGTGCCGGGTCGATGTTCAGGCGCCCGGACAAGGCCAGCGTGCCGGCGAGGGGATTGCGCAGGAAGGATTGGGCCACCGTCGCCTCGACCGTCAGCGACACGCGGTCGCCCGGCAGCAGGCGCAATTGCGGGCGCGCCAGGCGCAGGTCGAACAGCTGCAGCAGGCGATGGTCGAGCGGGAAGCGGCGCTCGAGGCCGGCCTGCAGTGACGACAGCGGGATGTCGACATCGCGCGGGCCAAGGATGGACGCGCAGGAAGCCAGCAGCGTGGCGCCGGCGGCCACAGCCAGGCCCGTCAGCAGTGTGCGCCGTGCGCGGGTGTTCATCTCAGGCATGGTCACTCCTCTGTTTGCTCAGGGAGAGCCTAGCACGGCCGCGCGGAGGCATGCGCCGGGCTCGCTGCATGCACGGACTACATGGCTTCGATTTCGTAGAGTGGGTTCTGACCCCACGCGAGATCATCGCCAGCCAGTACGCGGCATGAAGCATTTGTAGGGTGGGCTCTCGAGCCCACGCGGGATCATCGCCAGTTGGTACGGGGCATGAAGCGGAGCTACCTCAGCTGGAGCGGGATCATTGATGGTGATCCCACGTGGTCAAGCGCCTCGCCTGCCGCGACCCGACGAAAGACCATCACTTCCCGATACAGAACCGGCTAAAAATCACCCCCAGCAAATCATCCGGCGTGAACTCCCCCGTAATGCTCGACAGCTGATCCTGCGCCAGGCGCAATTCCTCGGCAAAGAGGTCGAGCGACTGGTCATCCTGCGCCGCGTGCTGGCGCGCCATCTCCAGGTGCTCGCGCGCGCCACGCAACGCGATCAGGTGGCGTTCACGCGCCAAGTACAGCGATTCGCCGGTCTGCTGCCAGCCCGCGATGCGCAGCAGTTCCGCGCGCAACAGGTCGATGCCGGTCTTCTCGTTGGCCGACAGGTACAGGTGGGTCGCGTCCGGCGCGGTGTCGATCGCCGCGCGGTGGCCGGACAAATCGATCTTGTTCCAGATGCGCAGCACCGGCACGCCGGGCGGGAAGGCGGCGACGATGGTTTCGTCCGCGGCGCTCGGCCCGAGATTGGCGTCGAGCAGGTGCAGGATCACGTCCGCCTTGCCGACCTCTCCCCAGGTGCGCTCGATGCCGATGCGCTCGACCACGTCGATGCCCTCGTCGATCGCGCGGATGCCGGCGGTGTCGATGATGTTCAGCGGGATGCCCTCGATCTGGATCGTCTCGCTGACCTTGTCGCGGGTGGTGCCGGCGATCGGCGTGACGATCGCCACCTCCGCCCCCGCCAGCGCATTCAATAGCGAGGATTTGCCGACGTTCGGCTGGCCCACCAGCACCACGTTCAGGCCCTCGCGCAGGAGCGCCCCTTGCGCGGCCTGGCGGAACACGTGTTCGAGCGATTCGACGATCATGGCCAGCTGGCCGCGCGCATTCGATTTTTCGAGAAAATCGATTTCTTCTTCCGGAAAATCCAGCGTGGCCTCGACCAGCATGCGCAAATTGATGGTCTGCTCGACCAGGCGGTGCACCACCTGGGAGAACGCGCCCGACAGCGACTGCGACGCCGATTTCGCCGCCGCCTCGGTCGAGGCGTCGATCAGGTCGGCCACGGCCTCGGCCTGGGCCAGGTCGAGCTTGTCGTTGAGGTAAGCGCGGCGCGTGAATTCGCCCGGCTCGGCCAGGCGCAGGCCATGCGCGCGCCCCGCTTCCAGCACGCGCGCCAGCAGCATCTGCAGCACGACGGGGCCGCCGTGGCCATGCAGTTCCAGCACGTCTTCGCCGGTGTAGGAATGCGGTCCCTTGAAGTACAGGGCCAGTCCCTGGTCGATGACGCTGCCGTCGGGGGCCTTGAATGGAATATAGGTGGCATGGCGCGGCGCCAGCGTCGTGCCGGGGAACAGCGATTCGATCAGGACGCCGAGCGACTTGCCCGAGGCGCGGACGACGCCGATGCCGCCGCGTCCGGGTGCGGTGGCGATCGCCGCGATGGGAGAGGTGTCTAGCTTCATAGGAAAAGTGTAGCTGATAAAAAAAGCCCGTGACATGCACGGGCTTTCAAAGACGGCGTTCGGCTTACTTGGCGGCCGGCGTCATCTTCTTGGTAATGACCCACTGCTGCGCGATCGACACAAGGTTGTTCACCACCCAGTACAGGACCAGGCCGGACGGGAAGAAGACGAACATGACCGAGAACGCCAGCGGCATGAACATCATCATCTTGGCCTGCATCGGGTCGGCCGGCTGCGGGTTCAGCTTGGCGGTGACGAACATCGAGATCGCGTACAGCACCGGCAGGATGAACCACGGGTCAGGCTGGGTCAGGTCGGTGATCCAGCCGATCCACGGCGCGCCGCGCATCTCGACGGAGGCCTGCAGCACGTAGTACAGGGCCAGGAACACCGGCATCTGCACCAGGATCGGCAGGCAGCCGCCCAGCGGGTTGATCTTCTCGGCCTTGTACAGCTCCATCGTGGCCTGCTGCATCTTCATCGGGTCGTTCTTGAAGCGCTCGCGGATCGCCTGCATCTTCGGCGTCACCACGCGCATCTTCGCCATGCTGCGGTAGCCGGCGGCCGACAGCGGGAAGAAGGCCAGCTTGATCAGGATCGTGAAGACGATGATGGTCCAGCCCCAGTTGCCCAGCAGTCCATGAATAAAATCGATGATCATGAACAGCGGTTTCGCGATGATCGCGAACATGCCGTAGTCTTTCACCAGTTCCAGGCCCGGGGTGATCTTTTCCAGGGTCTTCTCGTCCTGCGGGCCCGAGTACAGGCGCGCCGTGTTCGAGACCGTGGCGCCAGGCTGCAGGGTGCCCAGCGGCTGGTTGGTGCCGATCGCGTACAGGTTGGTCGCTTCCTTGCGCGTGTAGATGTCGCGCGAGGCATTGTCCGCCGGGATGAAGGCCGAGACGAAGAAGTGCTGGGAAATCGCTACCCAGCCGCTGTTGGCTTTCTTCGAATGGTCGGCCTTGTTCTTCTCGATGGCTTCGAAGGACAGCTTCTGGTACTTGTCTTCCGGCGTGAACAGGGTCGGGCCGGTGAAGCTCGGGCTGAACCAGGAGCTGCCTTCCGGCTTGTTGCCGTCGTGCTGAAGCTGCAGGTAGAGCCATGGCTGGACCGGGGCCGCGGTCAGGTTCGTGACGTCATGGCGCATGTCGATGACGTAGTCGCCACGCTTGAAAGTCAGCGTCTTGGTGAGCTTGACGCCGCCCTGCTCGGCGTCGAGCACGAGCTGCACGGTGTTACCGTTGTCGAGCGTACGCGCGCCCGGACGCGGCACGAACACGGTGTTATGGTTCGGCATGGCGCCGGCCGGGGTCGCACCACTGAGGCCGGTCTGGCCCAGGTAGACGTTGTTGCCGCCCACATTGAACAGCACCTGGTTCTTCGTCTTGTCGAAGTGGTCCGGGTACTTCAGCAGCTCGAGGCGGCGAATCACGCCGCCGACGGTGTCGATTTCCGCCTTGACGACGTCGGTGGTGATGGTGATGCGTTCGGCAGGCGCGGCTGCGGGCGCTGCGGCCTGGCCAGGCGCGCCTGGCGCGGCACCTGCCTGGGCGCCGGCGGCCGGCACACCGGTGGTGGCATTGGCGGCGGGTGCCTGGGCGACCTTGGCCGGCGGCGCGCCCGAGAACATCGACTGCTTGCCGTTCGCTACCATCCACTTATCCCAAAGGATGAAGATCGAGAAAGCGAAGACAACCCACAGAATGGTACGTTTATTGATTTCCATTGAGGTATTGATCAGGAGTGGTTGCAACCGCAAGCGGCTGAGTGGGAATGCCCGTCCCGGCGCGGAGGCACGGGATCGAGCCCGCCCGGGTTCCGGGGATGGCAGCGGCCAAGGCGGCGCGCGGCCAGCCAGCTGCCGCGCAGCGCGCCGTGCAACTGGAGCGCCTCGAGGGCATAACCGGAACAGGACGGATAAAAGCGGCAGTTCTGCCCGAGCATCGGCGACAGCACGAGCCGGTAGGCACGCACGATCCAGATGAGCAGGGTTTTCATGGCGTTGGCGGCGTTGGCACCGGCGCCGGCGGGGCCGGGCGGCGTGGACGCTGGGCGTCCGGGTGCTGCGACCCAAGCAAGCGCGACAGTTCGGCGTGCAGCAGGCGCTTGAGCGCGCTGTTGGTGGCCGGGCCAGCCTTGGTGTTCACCGGACGCGCCAGGCGCACGATGCAGTCGACCGCCACGATCTGGTTCGTACGAAACAGTTCGCGGGTGACGCGCTTGATGGTATTGCGGGTGACCGCCCGCGGTGCGAAGCGCTTGGCCGCGACAATGCCCAGCCGCGCATGGGGCAGCGGGCTGGGGCGGGTATAGAGCACGAAATGCGCGGACTTTTGCGTGGGCCGCAAACGAAAAACGGATGAAAACTCATCCGTTTTTAGAATGCGCCGAGCGCGCGCGAAGTCGTGCGAACCTTCGCCTGGCATGACCGGCCGCGGGTCGAGCAGCGAACTGGCTTAGACAGCCAGACGCTTGCGGCCCTTGGCGCGGCGTGCGTTCAGGACTTGACGGCCACCACGGGTAGCCATGCGTGCGCGGAAGCCGTGCGTGCGCTTGCGACGGACGACGGAAGGTTGGTAAGTACGTTTCATGGTGGTCTCGCTTAAAGCAAAATAGTGTGCAAATCGGGTCTGACGTCTTCTCGTCAGGAATCGGCGCCAATGACAGTTCGCAGTTGTTAAGCCAGCGTCACGCCTTAGCATCGTCCGTGCATTTATCAACCATCAATTGCTTGGCTGACAGGTGGGCGGACAGGGAACCCTGAATTAGACTCTATTTGGCGCAAGGCTGTCAAGGCAGCTGTTGTTTCCACTGAGGATAACTTCGTCTTTATCCCCAGCTCGCGTTGAAAAATCTGCGGCAACCTGTGGATAACTTGCGGCGAGACGGGTAAAATAGCGTGTTACGTATCATTAAGCACCGCACATGGAAAACTTTTGGCAGACCGCTTCCGCGCAGCTGGAGCTCGAGCTGACGCCGCAACAATATAGCGCGTGGATCAAGCCACTCGTCGCCCTCGACTACGAGGACGGCAAACTGCGCATCGCGGCGCCCAACCGCTTCAAGCTCGACTGGGTCAAGACGCAGTTCGCCAACCGCATCACCGCCCTCGCCTGCCAGTACTGGGAAGCCCCGGTCGAGGTGCAGTTCGTCCTCGATCCGCGCCTGAACGCGAAAAAGCCGGACGCCGTGCGCCCTGCGCCCGTGAACCAGGTAGAGCCGGGCCAGCTAAGGCCAATGAACCCGGCGCCGGAACCCCAGCAGAACTTGAACATCGCCAACTCGCCGAAGCGCGAGCAGAGCCGCATCAACCCGGACCTGACTTTTGACAGCTTCGTGACCGGTAAGGCCAACCAGCTGGCGCGCGCCGCCGCCATTCAAGTGGCGAACAACCCGGGCGTGTCCTACAACCCGCTGTTCTTCTACGGCGGCGTCGGCCTCGGTAAAACCCACTTGATCCATGCGATCGGCAACCAGGTGATGGTGGATAACCCAGGCGCCCGCATCCGCTACATCCACGCCGAGCAGTATGTGCGCGACGTCGTCACCGCTTACCAGCGCAAGGGTTTCGACGACTTCAAGCACTATTACCACTCGCTCGACATGCTGCTGATCGACGATATCCAGTTCTTCGGCGGGAAAAGCCGCACGCAGGAAGAGTTCTTCTATGCGTTCGAAGCGCTGATCGCGGCCAAGAAGCAGATCATCATCACCTCGGATACCTATCCGAAAGAAATCACCGGCATGGACGACCGCCTGATTTCGCGCTTCGACTCCGGCCTGACGGTCGCAATCGAACCGCCGGAACTGGAAATGCGCGTGGCCATCCTGCTCAAGAAAGCGCAATCGGAAGGCGTGGTCCTGTCGGACGACGTTGCCTTTTTTGTTGCGAAACACCTGCGCTCGAACGTGCGCGAGCTGGAAGGCGCACTGCGCAAGATCCTGGCCTATTCGCGCTTCCACGGGAAGGACATCACGATCGACATCGTGAAGGAAGCCCTGAAGGATTTGCTGTCGGTGCAGAACCGCCAGATCTCGGTAGAGAACATCCAGAAGACGGTTGCCGACTTCTTCAACATCAAGGTCGCCGACATGTATTCGAAGCGGCGCCCGGCGAACATCGCCCGCCCGCGCCAGATCGCGATGTACCTGGCCAAGGAGCTGACGCAAAAGAGCCTGCCGGAGATCGGCGAGCTGTTCGGCGGCCGCGACCACACGACCGTGCTGCACGCGGTGCGCAAGATCGCCGGCGACCGACAGAAAAATGCCGAGTGCAACCACGAGCTGCACGTGCTGGAACAGACGCTGAAGGGTTAAAACGTAGGGTGGACGGGTCGTAGTTCAGGCCCCCGGCCTGAACTACTCCACGCGTTCAACCGGCGGAAATGAACCATAACAGCGTATCGACATCCGGGTGCTTGTCGAACGCGTGGACGGCCAAGCCGTCCACCCTACATAAGTTTGTATTTGTACCCAGCACACGGCAAAATAGTGCTACAGCAACATTTCGAAGTAGATCTTTAAGTTACCACCCACTGAGGACAATTATGCAATTGGTCAAAACCACCCGAGACACGCTTCTCCGGCCACTGCAGATCGTGAGCGGTATTGTCGAGCGTCGGCACACCATGCCGATTCTGGCCAATATCCTCATCCGCAAGGACGGCGAAAGCGTTTCCTTCCTGTCGACCGACACCGAAGTGCAGATCACCACGCTCGCGAACATCGGTTCCGGCGAAGACGTGACCGGCACCACCGTCGCCGCCCGCAAGCTGCTCGACATCCTGCGCGCGCTGCCGGAATCGGGCGACGTCACCATGACGCTGCAAAACAAGCGCCTGACCGTCCAGAGCGGCAAATCGCGCTTCGCCCTGCAGACCCTGGCCGCCGAAGAGTTCCCGACCGTCTCGGTCGCCGAAACCCACAACGCCTCGGTCACCCTGCCGCAAAAGACCTTGAAGCACCTGTTCAACATGGTGCACTTCGCGATGGCCCAGCAGGACATCCGCTACTACCTGAACGGCCTGCTGCTGGTCCTGGACGGTAACAAGGTCATCGCGGTTGCCACCGACGGCCACCGCCTTGCCTTCTGCCAGGTCGAAGCGGACCAGACCTTCGAGCGCCAGGAAGTCATCATCCCGCGCAAGACCATCATCGAACTGCAGCGCCTGCTGGAAGAAAGCGACGAGACCGTGCGCCTCGACATCGCCGCCTCGCAGGTGAAACTGACTTTCGCCGACATCGAACTGGTGTCGAAGCTGGTCGAAGGCAAATTCCCTGACTACACCCGCGTGATCCCGAAGGGTTACAAGAACGACTTCACGATCAGCCGCGATGAACTGCTGCGCTCGCTGCAGCGCGCCGCAATCATGACCAGCGATAAGTTCAAGGGCGTGCGCTGCATCATCACCCCGGGCAGCATGAAGATCAGCTCGACCAATGCCGACCAGGAAGAAGCAGTCGAAGAACTGGAAATCGACTACGGCGGCGACCAGATCGACATCGGTTTCAACGTGACTTACCTGCTCGACGTGCTCAACAACCTGAAGTGCGACCAGGTGAACATCGCGCTGGGCGATTCGAATTCGTCTGCCCTGATCTCGATTCCCGACAATGGCGACTTCAAGTACGTCGTCATGCCGATGCGTATCTAAGTCTCGCCGGCTGCCTCTTGCTTATTTGCTTGAATAATCAAGGGGCAGCCCCGAACTGAGCAGTTTGAATACACAGTTTTTTGAGAAAGCAGTCCATGTCCGATAACGCCAATAACATGCCCCAATCGCCGATGCCCTCGGACGAGTACGGCGCCGCCTCGATTCAAATTCTGGAAGGCCTGGAAGCGGTGCGCAAGCGCCCAGGCATGTACATTGGCGATACCTCGGACGGTACCGGCCTGCACCACCTCGTCTTCGAGGTGCTCGATAACTCGATCGACGAATCGCTGGCGGGCTACTGCACGGAAATCCACGTCACCATCCACGCCGACAATTCGATCTCGATTGCCGACAATGGCCGCGGCATTCCGACCGGCGTCAAGATGGACGACAAGCACGAGCCGAAGCGCTCGGCCACCGAAATCGCCCTGACCGAACTGCACGCCGGCGGCAAGTTCAACCAGAATTCGTATAAAGTCTCGGGCGGCCTGCACGGCGTCGGCGTCTCCTGCGTGAACGCATTGTCGAAACTGCTGCGCGTGACCGTGCGCCAAAAAGGCAAAGTGCACCAGATGGAATTCGTGCGCGGCGTTCCGCAGAACCGCGAAATCGAAATCGTCGACGGTTTCGAGGTTTCCCCGATCAAGGTCATCGGCGAAACCGATAAACGCGGCACCGAAGTGCACTTCTGGGCCGACGAAGAAATCTTCACCCACGTCGAATTCCACTACGAGATCCTGTCGAAGCGTATTCGCGAACTTTCGTTCCTGAACAACGGCGTCAACATCAAGCTCTCCGACCACCGCACCGGCAAGGAAGAAGTCTTCGCTTTCGAAGGCGGCACCCGCGGCTTCGTCGAATACATCAACAAGACCAAGAGCGTCCTGCACCCGACCGTGTTCCAGGCCACCGGCGACCGCATGTCCGAGCACGGCACGAACATCTCGGTCGACGTCTCGATGCAGTGGAACGATGCCTACAACGAGCAGGTGCTGTGCTTCACGAATAACATCCCGCAGCGCGACGGCGGCACCCACCTGACCGGCCTGCGTGCGGCGATGACCCGCGTGATCAATAAATACATCGACGAGAACGATTTCGCCAAGAAGGCGAAAGTCGAAATCTCGGGCGACGACATGCGCGAGGGTCTCACCTGCGTGCTGTCGGTGAAAGTGCCGGAGCCGAAATTCTCGTCGCAGACCAAGGACAAACTGGTGTCGTCGGAAGTGCGCGGCCCGGTCGAGGAAATCGTCGCGAAAACCCTGACCGACTTCCTCAACGAAAAGCCGAACGACGCGAAAATCATCTGCGGCAAGATCGTGGAAGCCGCCCGCGCCCGTGAAGCCGCCCGTAAAGCGCGCGACCTCACCCGCCGCAAGGGCGTGATGGACGGCCTGGGCCTGTCGTCGAAACTGGCCGACTGCCAGGAACGCGACCCGGCACTGGCCGAACTGTACATCGTCGAGGGTGACTCGGCAGGCGGCTCCGCGAAACAGGGCCGCGACCGTAAATTCCAGGCGATCCTGCCGCTGCGCGGCAAGGTGCTGAACGTGGAAAAAGCGCGTTTCGAGAAAATGCTGTCGTCGGAGCAGATCACCACCCTGATCGCCACGCTGGGCACCTCGATCGGCCCGGACGAATTCAACGTCGACAAACTGCGCTACCACCGCATCATCATCATGACCGATGCGGACGTCGACGGCGCCCACATCCGCACCCTGCTGCTGACGCTGTTCTACCGCCAGATGCCGCAGCTGGTGGAACGTGGCCACATCTACATTGCCCAGCCGCCGCTGTACAAGGTCAAGGCCGGCCGCGACGAGCGCTACCTGAAGGACGACATCGAGGAAGCGAGCTACATGATGACGGTGGCGCTGAACGGCGCTTCGCTCATCCCGCGTGACGGCGCCGATCCAATCAACGGTGACGCCCTGGCCGAACTGGTGCGCCAGTACAACCTGGCGAACGCCATCATGATGCGCCTGACGCGCGTGATCGACCGCGCCGCACTGACCGCCATCATGAGCGGCACCACGCTCGACATGTCGACCCTGGACGCGGCCGGCGCCTCTGCCCAGGCGATGGAACAGGCGATCAACGACCCGGCCGTGCGCGTGGTCGTGCGTTCGGACGACCTGTCCGAAAAGCATTCCCTGCGCATCGAGCGCATGCGCCACGGTAACGTCTACGTCACCTCGATCGACGCCGACTTCGTCCTCAGCAACGATTACGCCGTGCTGGCGAACGCTGCAGCGACCTTCCAGGGCCTCATGGGCGAAGGCGCCATCATGCGCCGCGGCGAAGGCGAAAAGATGAAGGAATTCGCCGTACGCGAATTCCACGAAGCGATGATCTGGCTGCGCGAAGAAGCCGAACGCGGCGTCTCCAAACAGCGCTACAAAGGCCTGGGCGAGATGAATCCGGAACAGCTGTGGGAAACCACGATGGACCCGACCGTGCGCCGCCTGCTGAAGGTGCAGATCGAGGACGCGATTGCGGCAGACCAGATCTTTACCACGCTGATGGGCGATGACGTGGAGCCGCGCAGGAACTTCATTGAGTCGAATGCGCTGCAGGCGGGGAATATTGACGTTTAAACGTCGGTTATTAACATCCACATTCGGACCCGAGTGCATAAAAAAACGGCCTAAGTAGGCTAATGCCGTTCAGGTCAGTTAAGGTCCTTTTTTTAGGACGCGAACGGTATAGCGTTGAGGTAAGGCCTTCACGGCCCGGTCGAGTTTTCGACCGGGCCGTTCTTCATTGAGCAGCATGACAAGTCGCTGGCGAAGGCGTTGCATCAGGTGCGCGTTCGGCAATGCCAGATCCAGGTCGTCGACTACCTCACTGAGGGACTGGTGACGGTACAGCGCTAAAGCGACGACCAGCCACACCACCTGTTCGGCAGGCAAGCGGCGCTGCCGAATACTTGCTTTACCAGTGTATGCAACCGCTTGCTCGATCCACTCGCACGGCAAGTGTTGTCCCAAGCGTGCCCAATCCGGGTCTTCCTGGGCTTGCACGAGAAAATGAAGCGCGTCATCAAACATGATGACGCAGGTGAACAGCCTCAGCTACCGTTTACAACACCCAAAAGAAAAATGCCGTCCAGTCTTAACTGAACGGCATTAGCCTAATTAGGCCGTTTTTTATTCCTCGAACGTTGCATGTCTTGGCGGACCGCGGAACTTGGACGATCAAGCACTCAGACGCTTATCTGGCTCTTCAAAACCCTCTTTGATCAACTTGGACCGTATTGACCAAATCCGCTCGCATTCCTTCACTGATGGGACGAATTTCGGAATTCGGGTGGCAGACCGGAGCAGTTCTGCTTCACGCGCATCGAGCATGGCGTTCGCAGCGCCCCATTGCCGCAGCTCTTCCCACTGAGCTGGCCGAATTCCCAAGACAGCCGTTCTCGCGAAAACGCCATACCCAACCTCCTGTACCCCACTGCCTTCGGCGTATTTGCGCGAGATTGGATCTACCAAGTTGTCGAACACCGGCTCGCTCAGCGGAACAACAGCATCGCGCGCCCGCTCCCAGCAAGCTTCCTGCTTGGCCCATTCGGTCACGTTCGCACGGGGCCGCTCCGGGTCAGTCAAAACACCAAGAACGGCCTTGGCAATGCTCGCGATGTAGTCGCTGAGCGCATCAGGAACACGCTGCGTTTTCCAGATCTCGTCAAGATCGAGCTGACGCCCCTTCCCACTCTTGAGCACCGTGAACTGAAGCACAGCCAGAGCGTACGTGACGATATTGGCGCGGTATGCTCCTTGATACCAGGGCTGTTCACCGACGAGACGCTCGGTATGGCGGAACAGGATCGACATCGCAACTAGATTCCTGAAATAGAGTTCGTCGAACGCGCTGTCGTTCTCGGTCCAACGCTTCGCCAACCAGCCAGCGAAGAAGACGAAATTTTTCTGAGCTCCACAGCTGACCTTGTGCGGCAATCCCTTCCAAGTGTTCTCGTACTTGGCGACATCGAGTTTCGTCAGCAGCTGCGATTTCGGGTTTATCGCGAGGAAGCGCTTTTTGCCATTGCTGTCGAGATTCTTCTGCTCGTTGACGTATTGCCCCCGCGACCGTTCGTAATACCATCGCGTCTGCTCCTCTCCCTCGACAGCCGGCGCCATAACGCGCTGGGAGAGCTGTTCAATCCTGTGATGGTACGGGTGGTTTGCGAAAAAGTCCGACTCATTGACTTTGTTCTGGCTATTGGCGAATCGAGCAATCAACGGTATCAGTTCGCCCGCGCGAGCCGGCGAGAGTACTGACAGCTTCATCTGCACGCAGATTTTCGACAGGTCGTGCCCAGCGCGCCATGCGGCCGCGAGGGACGCTGTGGTCTGACCGCCATTGACGATCTGAAGATTGACCGCCCTGACGATGCGCGACGAGGCAGAATCGAATTCAACTGCCTCGGCGGTTGCAGCGATGCCGTTGTTGTACGCGAAAAACATCTCCGGTTTGTCGGAAATGGTTGTCTGGATAGCTGAGTTGATCTTCCCCTTTGTGCTAAGGAAGGATCGAACGTTCCCCTCAAGAAGGCGGCTTCCGTGGCGCTCATAAATCGCGGCCAGCACCGCCCCGCCAATAGTGCAGAGGTACCCCTCATAGTCACCGTCGGCTGACCCGGCATGCAGAGCGGGAACCCCGTTGCTACCGTCGACACAGAAATCGACTTCGAGATCATCCCGCCCGCTGACGGATTCGGAAGCGCGGTGAAAGCGTGCTGCATCCCACACATACCGTTCCAGAGCAATCCCGGACAGCTCGTCGCTTCCTTCAAGTTCCCCGCCGAAGTCCGACAGCCGATCAGTGACCAGATACATCCGAATGCGCAGAATGCCGGGCCGCATGCGAACGATGTCCGCCGCAAGGCCGGCGATGGGGGTACCCGCCAAACCGGGGTCCCTAGACACATCGCCGTGCAACGACGCGTCGATGAATGTCTCCAGCATGTCGAAGTGCAGGCGAGCGTCATTGGTTCCGAGATAGTCGATATCCTGAGCGCCGGAAAAATCAGTGACCATTAACGCCAGAGTGCCATCTGTATCGTCAAATGCATGGCCATTTACACGCATCGGGCCGCGACCTGCAGCGGTTCCGTTGAAATCACAGCGCTGGAAGTCCGCGAACTCCTCTGCATCGGTCAAGCGTGCCGCGGCATCGTCGGCAAAGATGGCACTCGCGCTTTCGCCACTGGCCTGAACGTCGACCGCAATCGATGCCATCCATTCTTCGCGAAAAGTTGAGAGGGCACGAAAACGTGATTGCAACTCAGCACCCTGCTGCTGATCGAAGACGCGTTCGATATCCACTACCTCGACGGCGACGGTCTTTCCCCCAATTTCAAGCGATGGCAAGAGCATCGTTCCGGCGCACATATCCGTCAGCACGTGGATACGCACGTGCGACATATCGGACCACGCGCTGGCGATGGTGGAAATCAACAGAAATGCGTCATGCGACGCGTCGACGTGCGCGGCCAGCGTGCCACGCGCCGACATCTCGAGAAAACGCCCGCACTGCTCAGCAGCATCGAGGGCGTCCTGCTCGCTGATGGAGCGTGGCTCCTCATCGCCGCTGTACACACTGACAAAGGCGTCGAGTCTGTCGAGCTCATCGGAAAGAGCGTATCCGCTGAGCCGGAGGTCGTGATGGTCGATGGAAGCGAAGTAGCGGCATGGCTGCGAGTCATAGGTAATGCCCCGTTCGGCCATGTGGCGAGCAAATACTGATGTGAACACAAGTTCGGCGAACTGGGGCGCGCCGCCTGTCGATGCGGCATCCGCTGCCATTCGGTCGCGCACCTCGTCGTGCACGGCCGAGAGAAAATCCTTCAATACCATTCTTGCTCCTGGAACTGCGTTGTAGTGTGATCAGAGAACGGGCCGTGAGCGTGACGCAGCCACTTCAGGGATACTCTGATCAGGATTCGACCATGCGTGCTTCGACAGCATCTCCCAGCACTCTTTCTTCTTTGCCCATTCGGAAAGCATTCGACCGTTAGCCGTACGGTGAAGCATGTCGTTTACTTCGTCCGACCACGTGACGATCTGATTGCCGAGTTCCGTCGAAATTCCCTGCTTCTGCCAAATGGCGTCGAGACTGATCCGGTCGCCCAGCATCAGCGAGACGACCGCCACGGTATAGGCAGTCACGTTCGCCTTGAACGCCGGGAAACGGCTCTTCAGCAGACGTGTCGCCGTTTTGAAGATGATCACTTTCGCGATCATGTGCCGGTACTCAGCGGCGTCAGGAAGATTCGGCGTCTCGTCGTCGGCCTGCATCACCCGTTTCATGAAGATCGGGAATGCCTTCTGCCCCCCTAGACTGACTAGATCCGGGAGCTGCATCCAGCCGCAGAGGTACTTGGCAAAATCGGTCTTGGTCAACTTGCGGCTTGGCGGCATCGAATCCTGCAGGCGCCGAAGGTCGACTGCCGATTTGGCTTCTCGATCCAGCATCACTTTGTAGCTGCCCGCAGCGCGCTCGTAGTACCAGCGCCCAACGCCGTCCGGACAGTATGTAGTCATCGCCAGCTTCTCCATCTGGACATGGAATGGCTTGTTCGCGTAATGGTCCGAGCCCTTTACTGCACTCTGTGAGTTCGCATAGCGAGAGATGTCGGCGATCAGCGCGTCCTCGGAAACTTCGTCCGACCGCCGCAGAACGATAACCTTGGCAGGCACACGGACCTTGCGAAGATCGACTCCGGCGAACTTCTTCTTCGTGAAAAAGATCGAGGCCATGGTTTGCCCCCCGTTGACGACCTGCATTCCCTTGAGCCATGCAATGCCCGGACTGCCGTCGGCAGCGCGCTCCAAGTGTGCTTCGTCTGCGACGATGACGACACCGTTGTTGTACGCCATGAACCGCTCTGGCTGATCGCGCAGAGTGTCACGGATCCCCTTGTTGACTGTGTTGGTCTGGCTAAGGAAAGACCGCACGTTCGCTTCCAGGATGCGCGGGCCATACTTTTCGTAGAGAAAGCGCAATGCTTCACCGGGGAACACGGTCATTGCGTAGTCGTATTCCGCCTCGCTGTCCGATACCCAGACACATGGAAGGGAGCTGCCGCAGACATCGCTGAAATTTACAACCAGTTCGTCCCGCGGCTTGCCACCCTGCCAGTGATTGAACAAGCGTTCGATGTCCATTACCTCTAGCTTGACTGTCTTGCCCTGGATCTGGCGTGCTTGGAAGTTTCGAGTTTTGGCCTTGCGATCAGTGAGAACGTAAATGCGGATCTGCTCGAGGCCTGCGTACGCCTTCTCGATCGTCTGGACTAGTGCGAATGCATCGTGAGACTCGTCCATTTTTGCAGACAGCGTGCCCGATACGCACTGGTTGAGGAAGCGGGAGCACTGTTCCGCTGCGCGGGTGGTTTCGGAGTCAGGGATCCCAACCAGGTCGTCGCAGCCCTCGTACAGACTGACGTACAGGTCGAGCTGGTCGACGTCCTCGGACAGCGCGTAACCGCTGAGCTTCAATATCCCTTCCCCTACTCGAGCAGAATAGTGGCAGATCTCGGGTTCGAAAGTCATCCCGATATCGGACATGTGCCGTGTGACCACCTCGGTGAAAACCAGCTCGGCGAATGGTGTTTCTCCTCCAGGTTCGGCAGCGCGTGCCGCCATTTCCTGCCTTACGTCATGTTGCGTCTGGTGCAAAAAATCGATGAGTTCCATACTCAGATGGCTCCAGTCATAGTGAGGATATGTTCGATCGTGGCTGCGGGAACATCGACCCCGTCCAGATCGATTTCATAGCGGGCGTGGCGGATGGCAGCGGGCACGTTCGCGGCAACGAGGCGTGGAAAGCTTTCGTCGACACGCAGGAATCGCCCTTCCGACACCGTCAGACAGCGGGTGTAATGTTCTGCATGCGCGTCCACGAACCCGGCATGCAGCAATGCATTCTCGAACAGGGCCGCCGCCGCAGGGTCGCTCTCGAGCACACTGCGCAGCGCAGCCACCTTGGCGGCAAGCGACAGACCATCAGCCGCAAGGGCGAAGCGGCAGCCGAAAAGGAATAGCGGTTGCCGCACTGAATCATCCAGCTGCGCCAGAGACATGATGGTGACCGGGAAGCCGTCGTGAGCCAGCGTGCTCTTAACCTCGATGGCACCCGATCCGACCTCGAAATCCTGGAGGCCATTAAGCGGCCCACGCCAGCCCTCGACTGCCGCATGCAGGTCCAGCCCAGCGGAAACCAGCCGTTCGAGACATACAAGCTCGCCGCTCAACCCCAGTTCGGCTTCAGCGCTTAATGCTCCCGAGCTCCTGCTCATGAAGTGTTGCCATGCTCGAATGCGACCAAGGAAAATCTGCATCTTTCGCTGATGGGACGACTCCGCGTTCGCCGCGATTGCTGCCACGACATCGGTTACCATTCTCGAGAACAGTTCGATACCCCCCTCCTCCTGACGGACCAGCGCAAGCCATTCGCCTGGCAGTCCCACCGAAGCGCGTTCAACGCGAAAGCCAGCCGCGGCGGGTAGCATCGATGGTGCAGGCAGGGCGACTGATGAGAACCCGATGATGAGGGCTTCACTGTTTTCCGGGAACCGCCGAGCCGCCTGGAGACGCCCCCCTGCCAATCCTGAAATCGGAATACAGCGCCAGCCGCCCTCGCCACGCGTGTCGCTGGCGAGCGCACGCCAGGCAGCGAGTACTTCCTCGTTAATCAGCGGCGCCATATTCCAGTTCCCAAAGAACGTTATTGACTTTGTATTCGACCTTTGTACCGGAACGGCTTCCGGGGAAGCTCACTCCGAAAGCGACCACCGGCGTTTCACCTGTAGCCGGTTCGCCTTGAATACCTTCGACATCGACCAGATACACGAGCAGTACGCCCCGCTCGGGATGGGCTTGTACTCCAGGGGCACCATGCCCCCGTACTCGCCGCAGAATAGGGCCGCTCGGAACATCAGGCTCTGCCTGATTCTTCAATCGAGCAGAATCTTCCTTCCAGATCTTGCGTGTCTCCGCCAGTGCGGCTTCCCACGCCTCAATGCCGAAATCAATACCCTCGTCTTTGGGCGACAGCAGACGACCGATAGACTGCCGGTCCACCGTGTGCGACTTCGCCGAACGCTTCGCCCGTTGCACGGATACGCCGGCAACGTTGACGGGGTTGTCCGGCTTTCCGCCACCAATCACTGCCACAGTCCATTCTGTCAGTTCGTTTTCCTTGACCATCTTGACGATGAAGTCACGAAGCAGGAGGCTGTTCGCCTTCATTGCCTCAGGATGCGTGCTGTATGCGCTGAGGAAATCAGTCACGTGTTCATGCGACACCGCCTCCCAGAGCACCCCGCTCCAACGGTCGTCCGTTGCGGGGCGCTGCTGTACCGGATCCCGCTTGCCTTCGCCCATGGCCGCGACCAGTTCATTGAACGCCGCGAAGTTCGTGTCGAGCTGCCGTTGCTGTCGATGCAGCGCCACGGTTTCGATGACATGCCCGCTGAACGACAGGTACAGGCTCCGTGCCGAGCGCATCTTCAGGCGCGAGGTAACCATCAGCACCGGATGCGATACGACCTTCAGGCCATAGTCGCGGGGTGTGCCGCCGCTTTCCACCATCATGTCGAACTCGTCTCGCAGCTCCTCGGACGCATCGGCGATGTGTTCAAACCATTCGATCAGGTCCGAAGTGGTGTAAAGGCGGCAGAGATCGAGATAGCCCGGACGATAGCCGAACCAGCGTCCCATCTGCATGAGCGTGTCGTACATCCGCGAAGCGCGCAGGAAGTAGCTCGTGCACAGTCCTTCCAGCGTCAGTCCCCGTGCCAGCTTGTCGCCCCCAATTGCGATTACCTTCAGGCCATCAGCGGTTTCGGTGTAGTCCAGCACGTCGCCAGCTGTGCCATTGATTACTCGCACGCTGATCTCGCTGACTACGAGCGGCAGAACCTCAGCGATTTCTCCCCATGTGCTGAAGCTGAAGGGACCCGCGTCGGGTACCTTTTCCGCCATCTCTGCCGTAGTGGGCTCGAAATCATTCGCCCACAGTTCGGCCAGCCTGTCCAGAACCGGCTGATGCCCTATCCGCCGCGACAGGCGCTGATCGATGGAGCGCACGTATTGTTCGACGCGCGTGTGGACTTCGAGCTGAACTGCGTTGAAGCGGGTCACGTGGACCAACATCGAGCTGTGCTGCGCTTTCTGTCCCCGTACCTGACGCGCGGCACAGGAAAGGATGAACGCGTCGATGGCTTCACGCAGAGAGGCTGGCAGCGCGCTTTCATCGGCATCCGATGGAACATGGGTATTCTTGTGCCCAACCGGCATCCAGCCGGATCGTCCATCCTTGCTGCAGTGATCGTCGACGGTGCGCACCAGCGGCAGGCTGCCCTGACGCTCATCTCCATTGTAGAGACCGAACACACGCGCCGGGCCAACGTAGTTGGAAGGCGAACCAAGATTGTGAATGAATGCTGCCGGGAAAAGGTCTGGCCCTGCCTCTGCGGTGGTGCCACGTTCGTGAATGAAAATGTTGGCAAATGGCGTGGCCGTATATCCGACGTAGGCCTTGCGATGAAACGCGTGCAGGATCCGCCGGATAAGACCATTGATGGCCGTAGGCTGGTGGTCCTCGTCAGCCTTGCCGTCGGCATCGAAGAGCTGCGCTCCGGTATCAACGGAGGCATGATCGGCTTCATCGTCGATGATCAGGAGAGGCAGGTGCGTGACCACCTTGCGGCCGGTCTCCGGCTCCACCGCGTCGGCAACATGCGTCTGAATCCAGCGTAGCAGCCGGGCCAGCACGGTCTTGTTCTTCTTCACCACGAACAGCCACGGGAGCGCTTCTGGCGATACCCCTAGATTCTTGACATTGCTGGCAATGAAATCGCCCTTGTCCGTCCGGTTGGTCGCGTAGTTCGGCCGGATCGACGGATCCTGATCAATGGTGCCTACTCCGATGAGCCGCATGCCTTCGGCAGATGGGTTGGTCTCGAATCCGAGGAAGCCCTCGTCGAGACGCATCTGCGTCTGCGTACGGAGGTTGTTGTGCATCCCGGCGAGGACGATGATGATCTTGTAGCCGGCATCGGCTGCCTTGCAGATGAGGCCAGTGTAGTTACCGGTTTTGCCGGACTGAACGTGGCCGACAACAAGGCCGCGGCGGTCCCAGGGGCCCTTGCGCTGTGGGTCTTCCAGCATGCCAAGAATGCGGTCGGAAGACTTGTCGAGGCCGTCGACGGCCTCCCATGCCATGCGGGCCTCCTGGAACTCCCGGTACCGCTGCCAGTAGCGCCAGTCCTTCTTGCGCTCGGGCGTCAGCCAAGGCACGTGACCTTCATTATTCTCGAGCCAGCTGTCCTGGCTGCGCCACACGCTGAACCGGCGAATCAGCTCGTCCGACACCGCGTCGCGGTCGAGGCCTTCACCCCAGCGCTGATTCATCATCAGCACCAGCGCAATCTTCTCCGCGATCAGTGCGGGCGTGATGGCGCTCTTGTCGGGTTCATTGAACAGCAGCTCCTGCACGATCTTGATAACGCTTGTCTTGTTGGCTTCGACTTGTGACGTCATGGTTTCTTTTCCAGTTCGGGAGGCTGGTCGGGCAGCGAGCCCACCAGTTGAGGGTAATTCTGAAATGGCTCGGACAGCAGAAGACGGGTGCGGGCCATGGCCGGCGACATGCCCTTGAGCAGAACCATGTTGCGGTACATGACCATCAGCACTTCGGTGACCGCCGCGGGTGGCTCGCCGGAAAAGCTCGTGCGCGGAGTCTCCCGGTTTTCCGCCGTATCGAGCCAGATCCGCTGAACCGGTACGGTCTCCTCGATCACACGCAGCATTGCCAGTACTTGGGGGGCCAGCGCGCGCGCGTCGTCAAGCACGGCGCGCACGGCGGGATGGTCGGTGTCGATGCGGTAGCGCATTCCGCCCGAGAACTTCTGCGAGCGCCATACCTGGCTGACTTCTTCGCCGTTTCGGTTCCGAGGAGCCTGGCCACGCAGTGCGAACGCCTTGCGTGCCCTGCTGCGCGTCTCGTCAGCAAGCCTTGCGAGCCACGCGCGGACCTCCACCGGGGGCCTGGCGGTCGATTTCCGGATATCGATTTTCCATGCTTGGTCGGCCGAATTCGGTATGTCGAGCCGAATGCGAGCAAGTCGGTGTGCCTCGTCCTTGGTCCACCCGCGTCCTTGGCCGAGCCCAAGCCAGCTTCCTGCCACTAGCAACCGCTCGTTACGGTAAACATAAAAACCCTGTTGTGCCGTCCAGCCGTCAGGCCCTTGGGCCGACTCATGCTCCTTTGAGGTCAGCCGATCCTTGTGCGGAAGGACATGACATTCCACCTCTACCCCGGGCATTCCAGGAGCCGACGCCGGCGGGGAATGCCACGGCTTTGCCGGATGGCCTGACAGGAACGGGTCCCAGGGATTGACTGGCTTGCCGCCGATGCGCAGCCGCAGACGAGGACGCGTGCCCTCGAGATACCGATGAAACACCATCGCCAGATGCCGCTCGACTCGGTCGATCATGTCGAGGAAATCCTGTTCGCCATAGCTGTCCGTAACGATTCGATCAAGGACCTCCCACAACACCAGGGTTCCATGCGAACGACTACCGAACTGTTCAACCAGCTCGCCGGCGCTGTCATGCGGCCCTTCCAGCAAATGCCAGCCATCGCCTTCGCTGGCGGCCAGAACATCGAGATCCCAGCGCAGGCACTGCAATCCATCCGGCCCAACGGACGCAACGGTCAGGCGTCGGCACTGGGAGAAGGAGGCCGTCTTCAGCCCAAGACCGAATCTCCCGAGGTCATTTTCGTCCCGGCGGTCCAGTGGGTTCTTTTCCCCCAGACGCATTGCAGAGTCGAGCTCGACGGCACTCATGCCGTCGCCGTCATCCTCTACGCGGACTCGGCTTCCCTTGCCACTCCATTCGAATGTCAGCTCGACATTTTTCGCTCCGGCAGCGATGCTGTTGTCGATGATGTCGGCAAGCGCCGTGGCGGTGCTGTAACCCAATCCGCGCAGCGCTTCTATCATTGCGACCGCGCGCGGAGGCGCGTGGCGGAATCCGTTTTCTTTCATTCTTCTTCCTGCGGTTCGGTCCCTGTACGGGCCATTGGCGCGTAGGGAGCAAGCACATCGGCACGGGATGGATGGTTGAGTTTTCGAAGAGTCTTTGCTTCTATCTGGCGAATGCGTTCCCGTGTCACGCCGAACTGCTGCCCCACCTCATCGAGGGTCCGGCCACCCGCGCCATCGAAGCCAAAACGCGCTACGATCACTTGGCGTCCTCGCTTGTCGATCCCGGCAAGCAAGCGTTCGATTGCCGTAGCCAGACTACGGTCACACGCTCTCTGCAACGGATCACATTGCAGGTCAACGATGCTGAAGGGATCCGGAGTAAATGGTTCGAGATCCGGACCGCACTCCTCAATAGAAATTACCCGGATATCAGCACGGATGATCTGCTCAACCTGCCGCAACGAAAGAGAGAGATGATTGGCGATTTCTTCGGGACGCACCTCTCCTGCGCGACCGTATTCCAGCTCGCGCTGCACCCGGCTGACCTGATATATTTTTTCGCCTTGGTGAACCGGCACTCGAATTGTGCGTGAGGTGTCTTGTACACTCCGGCTCATGCCTTGGCGTATCCACCAAGTCGCGTACGTGGAGAACTTGAAGCCGCGCCGGAAATCGAATCGTTCCGCAGCACGCATGAGACCGATGTTCGCTTCCTGAATCAAATCTGCCAGCGGCAGACCACTGTAGCGATACTTGTGCGCGAGCGAGATCGCCAAGCGAAGATTGGCAGTCACCAAGCGATCGCGTGCACGCTCGTACCCGGCAATCGACGAGTTCACGAGATCGGCGGCAACGTCATCAAGCCGCGATGCTGCGTCAAGCATCCTCTTCAGGTCGACCGGGGCGGGCCGCGGCACTGCCCTGTCACGGCCATTCTCCGGTGCGCCGCTGCGGACGAGCTGCACGTAGGATCGGAAATCGCCCTCAACGCTATCGGCGCCCTTCTCTTCCGAAGCAGCTTCGAGCGACTCGCCGCCTTCAGCCATTTCGTCACCATCCTCCAGCTCATGGATGGCGACACCGCCGCCTTCACCAGTCTGTGCAAAGTAAAGCAGCCAGTCGCGCTCGGGCAGCGAAGCAAGGGCGCGGGTCAATTGGCCGAGGGTGCTGTCCATCTGCCGCCCCAGCCGTTCCTCGTCCTCGCGCTTGATGAGGTCGTACTTGCGTGCCTCAGTGAAGTACATATGCTCCGGCCCGGTGGGTTCGGCGAGACGATCGTGGAGCACATGAAGAACCTCGATTAACTCCTCGTTATTGGCGCTGAGGCTCACTTGGGGAAGGGGTGTGCCGACAGTCTCCAGCAGAATGCCGAGATCGTCGAGAAGCCCCTCCATGACAACCCGCACACGCTCGATCTCAAAACCAAAGTCCTTTTCGAGCGCCTGTTGAAGGTTGTCGTCCGTCACGTAGCCGTCGCGCAACCCGGATGCAATGAGGCCTTCAACTGCGGCTAGATCCTCGATCCGGGGCGAAAGCTGGGCTGCGCGAGCTTCAGGAAGTTCGAAGTCGATTGCTGACCAGTCAGCATCGTCGCTGATTCTGCGGTGCTCAGAGATACGCCGCTGAACTCCCTCGGCTGCCATTACGCAGTCTGCATCGTGAACAGGCACACTAACGTTTGCGTCGGCAGTCCATCCGGATAGATCATCAGTAAATTCTAACGGGTGGATTTCTGCGCTCTGCGCCAACGTGGTGTCAACGGAAGCCATTTGAAGGCCCTCTGCGCTGCAGTGTTGAAGAGGCAGGAGATGCGTGCCGCCGATCGCGGGAGGCGAAGAAGATCCGTTGCTCAACAGGACATTGCCAATCTCAGCGGTGTGAGGCCCGTCGGAATTCGGCGCACCACGTGGCAGGAGAAGTGTAGCAAGCGTAAGGTGGCCATGGTCACGCGCCAGCTCGACGGCCGTCTTACCGCCGGCACTGAGCAGCGACGCATCTGCACCCAAGGCAAGAAGCTTCGTGCACGAATCCTGCTGGTTGTGAATGGCCGCGATCATCAGCGGCGTGAGACCGGCAGAATCGCGGCCATTTAGCGATTCGCCGCGATGAATGTGGAGCGCAATCGCCTCCACTGCCCCCGACTTGAGGGCAAGCCGGAAAAGCGGACTAAGCTTTCTGTCCGCCTGCATTATTGCGACCTGGATTTCAGCCACAGGAGCAAAGGGCGAGGATGAAACACCAAGTGGTGGTGATGGGCCATGCAGTGATGCGCTTCAAAGTGACAAGGGAAACTTATTTCCTTTCATTATCACTTATTTTGCGCACTTAAAACTAACAAACAATCACCGCAGCATTTTTCCAACACACGCTCTGTTTTCACTCTGACTGACAGCCGGCACAGAACGGTTACGGAACTCTTGTCGCCCAGAGATCCTGTTGTGCAGGGGCCGTAGAGCCTGCATCCCCACCACGTAACAGGGCAATAACGATGTCGCCGATCTTTTTCGCAAGTAGCGGAGGCACTGCGTTCCCGACTTGGTGAAACTGCTCAGTTCTATTTCCCTGAAAAAAGTAGTTATCTGGAAAAGTTTGGAGCCTTGCGGCTTCCCGCACAGTCAGGCTCCGGCACTGTTTCGGATCGTAATGGATGAAATAGTGGCCGTCTTTCGAAATGTGACTGGTTACTGTCGTTGCGGGCCGATTTTGCAGCTGAACTCGAAAGCGATCCGAGAACTTTCCTGTCTCCCAGTTGTCATGGTTCGGCCGCAAACCTTGCAACGAGAACTCGGCATGCCCCTTCGGCGACCAGCCGAACGCATCAGCAAATGCTGCCGCAAACGCATACCGTCGCAGATCGGCGCGCATGTGCCCTCGCGCATCGTGATTCAGCCAGACTTCAAGGCGAGGGTCGTAATACCAGCCATCAAGCAATGTCGGATCATCTTCGTCGGAACCGATCTTGCGAAGCTGGTTGCCGCCCGTCCCTAGTCCCCGAGGGATCTCCGCGGACACCTCCTCGAGCACATGCCGCAATTCAGCCTGTGCTTTGCTAGCCGTGACCTCTCGAGCCATTTCGCGGAAGTGATTCGCCACGACCTCCCCCCAACTCTCGCTTGAATCGAGTTCCTTGCTGAGCCGGCTGCGCAACTTGGGCAACGAGCCTATGACCCGCGCGACTGTGACCTCGGCAACCTTCTCGATCTGCCCGGGCGACCCAAGGCCGATGTCATCGCGAACACCGATGAGAATTACGCGGTGCCGTGCCTGGGGAATTCCGTGCTGTTCTGCTTTAATCACGAAATCGTGCACATCGATTTTTCGGGGCGCATCCTTGGTGGAGAAGCTGGTACGGCAGGTCAGCGAGTGTATTCGGTATCCACTTCCGGAAGCCGGCATTTCCATTGCCCTGTCGGGATCCGAAAGATCGTGAAGGATCGTTTCAAAAATCTTTCTCCCGCCCACAGTCGCCGTAAGAATGCCCTTCACGTTCTCCATGACGAACACCGCAGGGCGGTACTTCTGGATGATCCGCAGGTACTCCTTGTAGAGAAAATGACGATGATCGTCTTCCGCGCGGTACTCGACCTTTCCGCGGTTGCGAGCCCGTCCGACAAGCGAATATGCTTGGCATGGCGGCCCACCGATCAGGACCCAAGGTATATCTGGCCCGAGTTCGTAAGCCGAGATTCGGCGGTCGAGCTCGTCATTGTCGGCAGGGTTACCGAGCTCCAGCTGCCGCGCTTCTTCGCCTGCCTCTATCCATTTGTCAAGGTTGGTATCGTCATGGGGAAGGTCTGCCTGCCCATTGCAAAATCGGTAATACGAATCGAGCGCATTCCCGCTTTGGCGCTTGAGCAAACGATAAAAGGCACGCAGACGAAGCGTATTGCGCGCAGAAGAATTCATTTCTGCGGATACAATTATCCTGAAAGGATCGCCCTTTACCGACGAAAATCCTTCACCAAGACCTCCCGGTCCAGCAAAGAGGTCAACAATCGGGATAGTACCCGCAAGATTGGATAGCGGTTCGATGAGCAACTTGGCCTAACGTGAAAACTTGCGTGGGGGAACAGGATACCAGGAAAAATGGACGTAGTCGATTCAGCCACGCGGTCGAGAATGATGGCCGGAATTCGTTCAAAAGACACAAAGCCGGAGATGACTGTGCGTAAATATCTCCACGCACAAGGTTTTCGCTTCCGTCTCCATACTCGTGACTTGCCTGGCTCCCCAGATCTGGTTCTCCCGAAGTACAAGGTCGCGATTTTTGTTCATGGTTGCTTCTGGCATCGGCATCATGGTTGCCGCTACGCCACGACACCCGCATCAAATGCCGGGCAATGGAACGAGAAATTCAACTCCAATATAGAGCGAGACATGCGAAAACAATCAGCACTTGAAGCAGCAGGGTGGCGAGTGCTTGTCGTCTGGGAGTGCGAGCTCCGCCGAAACTCGCAAACTCGGCTAGATCAGCTGTCCGTCGAGATCACCTCTTCGCCACTTCGAAAAGGCGTGTGTTAACGAGCAGTCTTGCATTCTGACGTGAGGCGCTTGCATTGTAAAGCAACCGCGCCACATCCATCTTTACTTGCCCATTTTCAGCGGGTTGCATTGAATGCAAGTGCATCCCTCGAGCTAGGGCGCAACTTCGCCATCTGCCCTAGCGGCCTCTCAATCCAGCGGAAGAACAATGCCCCCGCTGCCAAGCTAGCGATCCAAGCGAACAGCGTGCCGGCCGCCTGTAGGTGGGACTGGGTGGGGACAAACTGAGTGAACGCGGCATTGACCACGAGGCATACTGGGAAGTGAATCAGGAATACCGAGTAAGAAATCTTCGCTAAGCGATTCACCAGCGGCCACATTCCTGTTGGAGCAGTTTGCGTTCGTCCGCACAACATCAACACACAGGCCACCGCCAGGGCCACCGCGATACGGCTGCGAAAATCCAGCGTCAACGCCAGCAAGGCGGGCACCACCATCATCAGCAGCAAGAGCGCAACGGCGCGCGGGCGGCGTGCAGGATCGCTTGCCCACCATGCCAGCGCGCCCAGGCCGTAACTACCCAGGAAATACGGCGCCCACACATCCCAATCCGAATCCAGGTTGAAGTACAACAGTGAAGCGGCGACCACGATCGTCATCACGATCGGCATCAGCCAGGGCAGATTGCGCCCGCCAGCGAAGCGTCCGCATCCCCACAGCAGCAAGCTCATCGCCGCATACAACTGGAAATCGATCGCCACATACCAGGCCCCTGCGGACAAGGCTTCATAGCCGAGCACATCGTGCAGCAGCAAGGCATGCGCGCTCAGCTGGCCGAAACTCGGCGGTGCGGCGATGGAGTCATGGGTCATCCAGGTCGATGCCAATGCCGAGGCACCAATGGCCAGCAGCATCGCCACCAAGAACGGAGGCGCCAGCTTGAGGTAGCGGCGCCAAATGGTGGCAAGGGGATTGCTCAGGCCGGGCAATCCGCGCGGCGACAAGGATTTGGCAGCCAGGAAACCGCCCACAACAAGAAACACCTGCACCGCAATCCGCGCATCGGCGGCCAGCCAATCGAACAGCGCGGGCGCCAACTGGCGCGCGTGATCCGCCATCGGTCCATAGAACGCCAAGTGGTGCAACACGATCAGCTGCGCCGCCCCTGCCTTCAACAGATTGATCAAGAAAAATTGGTTACCACCGGCCCCGTTCGCTCGGGGCGCTGTTACGCCTGCTGCGCTCATTCCCACCTCATGCTTCGCACTATCGTCAACAATGCTTTCCGACCCTACCAAAGCACGCATTGATGCTGATATTGCCGACCGGGCCGCCATCATAGCCGAGCTTGTACAAGTGCTACCACGAGAAAGGTTAGCAATTGTTTCACGCTGACCAGAAGTTGCTGTGATTAGAGAAACAATTCCAGTCGCGCCAACCCGGCGCTGACGAGACGCGAACCGATTTTCGTCAGCGGGGCGTCCGCCTCACAACCGCCCGCAACCCCGCTACGCACCAGACCTTAAATCGCCTATGGCCTGTGATAACCTACCCTCATCAGGTAGCGGCTGCCGCAGAATGCCGTGGGATTGTGGGCTGGCCGGCAATGAAGCCGCGTTAGCCCAGCCTCCACAGATGAAATTCGAATCCAAGATCAAACTCGCCGCCTGCGCGATCATCCTTGTCATGTCGACCGTCGCTGCTTTGCCGATGGTCGTCAACAACCAGGTGACGACCGTGATGTCACAGCTGCGCGCCGCTGCCGACGTCGAGCGGCTGCAGATGACCTTGCTGGAGCAGCTGCTCAATGCCGAAACCGCGCAGCGCGGTTTCGTTGTCACCGGAAACGAACGCTTTCTCGAGCCGTATCACACGGCGATCAACACGATTCCTGCAACCCAGGAGGGGCTTCGCAAAGGCATGGCCAGCCCTGGCGAGGTTGCCCGCTTTGCCGTCATCGAGCGTGCCGCGGCAGCGAAAATGCATAACGTCGAGCAGGCAATCGTCCTGCGCCGTGAACAGGGTTTTGCCGCTGCAGCCACCTTCATCGCCACCGGCACCGGCAAGGCGCAGATGGATGGGCTGCGCCATTTGATCGGCGAGGAACTGGCAATGTATTCGCACCGGCGTGCCGAACTCGGCAATCAATTGTTGGCGACCTCGAATTCCGCCGCAAACGCCAGTCTCGTGGCAACGATTACGAACATCCTGTTCCTGGCCGGGGTGCTGGTTGCCGCTTCGCGCGTGCTGCGCCAGCGTGACGCGGCCGAGCGCAAGGCGCAGGACGCTGCCGACCAGACCCAACTGACAAGCGAGCGCATCTCGCTGCAAAACGCCCTGCTCTTCCGTAGCGCGGAACTGATGCATTCGCTGGAACTGGCCGAGACGGTCGACGAATCGGCCGGCGTCATCGCCAGCTATCTGCCGCGCGTGCTGCCGAAATTGTCCGGCAGCCTGTATCTGTACAACAACTCGCGCGATATCCTCGAGCGCAAGGCCGGCTGGGGCACGACCGAACACGAGCCGGACATCATCGAAGCGACGGATTGCTGGGCGCTGCGGCGCGGCAGTCCGCACCAGTTCGGCCCGAACGGGGGCCTGGCCTGCCGCCACGTGCCGAAGGTCGATACCGGCCGCCTGTGCCTGCCGCTGGTGACGCAGGGCGACGTGATCGGCTGCCTGACGGTGGCGGGCGACGAGCTGCTGGACGCGGCCGAAGACCAGCGCGCCTGGATCGGCCAGCTCGCCGAGCAGCTCGGCCTGGCGCTGAGCAATGTGCGCCTGCGCGTGTCGCTGCGCCAGCAATCGATCGTCGATCCGCTCACGCAGCTCTACAACCGGCGCTACCTCGACGAGGTGCTCAAGCGCGAGATGGCGCGCGCCAGCCGGAACGATGCGCCCCTGAGCGTGCTGATCCTCGACCTCGACCATTTCAAGCGCATCAACGATACCTTCGGCCACGAGGGCGGCGACGCCATCCTGCGCAAGGTGGCGCTGACGCTACGCGAAGGCATCCGCGCCTGCGACGTCGCCTGCCGCATGGGCGGCGAAGAAATGGTGGTGCTGCTGGCCGACTGCGGCCAGGACAATGCGCTCATGCGCGCCGAAGCCCTGCGCCTGGCGATCGCCGCCGGCGACGTGCTGCACGACGGCAAACGCATCGGTGCGACCGCATCGATCGGGGTGGCATCCTATCCCCAGCACGGCAACAACATGCAGCTGCTGATGCACGCGGCCGACCTGGCGCTGTACGAGGCCAAGCACGAGGGCCGCAACTGCGTACGGGTGGCCAAGGAGCATAGCGGGACGCAGGTTCCCCCCGCGGCGCAGGACGGGGCCGGGATCTGACCGCGGACGGCGGGCTACATCCGGTCCAGCAACTGCAGCGCCGCCCGGTCACTCATCACCAGCACCAGCTTCAACCGCGCGCGCGTCATGCCGACGAAGAGTTTACGCAGCACCAGGTCCGTCATCTCCTCGAAGTCGATTTCCGTGAAAATCAGCGCCGGCGCTGATTGCCCCTTGAAACGATAGACGGATTCGGCCAGCAGCCCGCCTTCCCGAAATACCGGGTTGCCGAACAGGTCATACGAACCCGTGAACAACTTCAGCGTATGCGCGTCGCTCAGCTTGTCGATATTCAGGATGGCCGACTTTTCCCGCCCCCTGAACGAGCAAATGGCGATGTCGTGGCGGCCGAAGCCTGCGGCCAGGCAAGTCGTCACGGCACGCCGGGTCTGCGCCAGCATCGCCTCGACGTCGCCTTCGGGATAGGTCAGCTCCTCGATGTCGGCGCCCTTGAAGGGGCTGCCGGCCTCCACCGCTTCGCTGGCGGCGCCGATCGATTTGAGCATCTGCACGATCTGGCGCGGGCTGCGGTAATTCGTGTCGGAATGCAGCTTCACCCAGCCTGGCAGCGTCACCATCTGCTTGCCATACAGGTTCTGGTCCGGGTCTTCCAGCCAGATCGCACGCCCGCCGGGTTTGACCATGCCCAGCACGATGTCGCGCCAGGAACTGGAAAAATCCTGGCCTTCGTCGACGATCAGCACGTCGTACTGCCAGGTTTCCGGCAGCGCCACCTCGGCCAGCGCCTTTTCGATGTCGTTCCAGACTTCGGGCGAGGAGTAATCCGGCGTGACGTCCTGGGCGCGCATGTAGGCGTCGCACAGCATGTGGAAGGTCGACACGCGTCCGCCCGGCGGCACCAGGCGCTCGATGTGGTCGGCCAGCGGCCGGTTGAAGCACACATATAGAGGGCGCAGGCCGGCGTCGAGCGCGGCGGTATATTCGGCCAGCGCCAGCTGCGTCTTGCCGCTGCCGGCCGTGCCGGCCACGCGCAGGCGGTAGGGAGAAAACTCCAGCCGCCGCGCCCAGGTGGCCAGGCCGCCGGACAATCTCGTCACCATCTGCGTGGCCGAGCCGATCATCGAACTCGGGTCGGGCCGCAGGCTGAGCGTGTCGCCGAGGAAGCGCGTCACCTTGTCGAAGTCCTCGGTTTTCTCGGTAATCGGCAGCGCCTCGCGGATGATGCGTCCCAGCCGGCCCTTGTTGGTGGCGTCGATGATGTGGCGCGGGTCGATGCCGGCCAGGTTCGGGTCGCGCACCGTGTAATCCGGGCAGTACAGCAGGTAGTCGATCGACAGCTCGCCCTGGTAACGGCGCGTCAGGCCCTCGATGGTGTGCAGGATATGGGCGCGGATCTTGCGCGGTTTACCTTGAAAATTCTTCAGCAGGCCGTCGCGCGTTTCGTTGAGGAGGCCCGCCACCTGCTCGATCAGCAGCATGCGTCCGTTCGGGGCGACGATGATGAAGTCGACGTCGCCATATACCGAGTAACCCTGCTCGACGTTCGTCCAGTGCACGCCGTGGTAGATGTGGTAGGGCGTATCGGACAGGCGCTGCTCGAGCAGGGCCAGGGTTTCGATCTCGCGTGCGGCATTCCCGGTGACGGACATCTCGCGCCAGCCGGCAGGATGGATTTGGGCCATGGGATCGGGCTTCGCAGATATAAAGGTAGCAAGATTGTAAGGCTGTTCACGCGAAGGAAACACACCTTTCAAACCGTGCGCGCGTGGAGCGCGGCCGCGGGGGCCGGATACGGGCGCCGCAGCCCCGCAAAGCCTCCCTGAACGGTTGGGCCGTGCGCTACAATCGGATATTTTCCACTTGCGAATGCCCATGATGAGGCTACATCCGGAAGGCCTGGATTTCGGCGGATTGAAACACATCCTGTCGGAAGCGGTGCGCGGCGCGTCCCATGACGCCATCCTGCACAGCCTGCTGGAAGAAGCACGCCGGCTGATCGGCGACACCTGGGCGGCGCTCTACGTCATCGACGAAGTGGAAGGCGACCTCACCATGGCCGCCGCCAGCGGCCTGCCGGCGCAGCTCGCGGCGGCGCTGGCGCGCTTGCCGATCGGCCCCGACGGGAGCGTATGCGGCCGGGCCGTGCACGGCGCCGCGCCCGTCGTCGTCGCGGATGTGGCGCGCGATCCGCTGCCACCTCCTTACCGGGACCTGGCCGCGGCCCACGGAGTCGGCGCCTGCTGGTCGTTTCCGCTGCATTCCCCGAGCGGACGGGTACTGGGCACGCTGACGTTCTATCACGCGGCCGCGCGCACACCGAGCCCTGCCCTGGCCGCCGAAATCGGCTACTTCACGGATCTGCTGGCGCTGCTGACCGAACGCCACCTGCGCGAACAGGACAGCACCGCGCGCCAGGACGCCGCCGAGCGCGAACTGGCCACGCTGCACGAAGAGTCCGAGCGGCGCCGGCGGCTGTACGAAACCGTGCTGTCGGCAACGCCCGACCTGGTCTATGTGTTCGACCTCGAGCACCGCTTCACCTTCGCCAACGCCGTGCTGCTGAAATTGTTGGGCAAGACGCTCGAGGAAGCGGTCGGCAAGACCTTCCTGGAACTGGGCTACGAGCCCTGGCATGCGGCCATGCACGACCGCGAGATCGAACAGGTGAAGGCGACCAGAAAGCCGATCCGTGGCGAAGTGCCTTTTACCGGCACTGTCGGACCGCGCATCTACGATTACATCTTCGTGCCCATCCTCGGGCCCGACGGCGAAGTCGAGGCGGTGGCCGGCACTACCCGCGACGTTACCGAACGCAAGCGCTTCGAAGAGGAATTGCGCGACAGCGAACTGCGCTTTCGCACCATCACGAATGCCATGCCGCAGATGGTGTGGACGGCGCTGCCCGACGGCACGGTCGACTACCACAACGAGCAGTTCTACGCCTTTGTCGGCATGGCGGCCGGCACCGCCGAGGGCACGGCCTGGGCCGAGAGCCTGCTGCATCCCGACGACCGCGAGCCCGGCCGGGCGCGCTGGGAGCACAGCGTGGCGACCGGCGACCCCTACGAAATCACCTACCGCGCGCGCCACCACTCGGGCGAGTACCGCTGGATCTTGGCGCGCGGCCGTCCGCTGCGCGACGAGAGCGGCGTCATCGTCAAGTGGCTCGGGACCGACACCGACATCCACGAGAGCAAGCTGAACGAAGAAGCGCTGCAGGCCGCGAACCACCGCAAGGACGAGTTCCTGGCGATGCTAGCGCACGAGCTGCGCAATCCCCTGGCGCCGATCAGCGCCGCCGCCCAGGTGCTGCGCCTGATGCCGCACAACGCCGACAAGGTGCGCCAGTACAGCGAGGTCATTTCGCGCCAGGTCAGCCACATGACGACGCTGGTCAACGATCTGCTGGACGTCTCGCGCGTCACGCGCGGCATGGTGCAGCTGGAACAGAGCGAAGTGGACGTCAAATCCGTCGTCACCAGCGCCGCCGAGCAGGTGCATCCGCTGGTGGAGGGCGGAGGGCATGCGCTGGCGCTGCAGCTCGGTTCGGCCCGTGCCTGCGTGCTGGGCGACCGCGCGCGCCTGATCCAGGTCACGGCCAACCTGCTGGCCAACGCTGCCAAGTACACGCCGCGCGGCGGCACCATCACCCTGGCGGTCGATGTCGAAGACGGCAAGGTGCGCATCGTCGTCAGCGACAACGGCAACGGCATCGACGCGGCGCTGCTGCCGCACGTGTTCGACCTGTTCGTGCAGGGCAAGCGCACGCCGGACCGGGCCGGTGGCGGCCTTGGCCTCGGCCTGGCGCTGGTAAAGAATATCGTTGGCATGCATGGCGGCCAGGTCGCGGTGCACAGCGAGGGGCGGGGCGCGGGGCGCGCTTCACGGTCGAGCTGCCGTCGATGGCGGCGAGAGCGCGCCGCAGGCGCCATCGGCCCCCGTCCTGCCCGCGGCCACGGCAATGTGCGCCGCGCGGCCGCTGCGCATCCTGCTGGTGGACGACAACGTCGACGCCGCCGCCACCCCGGGTGCCCTGCTGGGCGCGGCCGGCCACCAGGTCGACACGATCAACGACCCCTACCGGTACAGGACGCCGCGCTGGCCGCGCCGCCCGACGTCTTCATCCTCGACATCGGCATGCCCGGCATCGACGGCCACGAGCTGGCACGCCGCCTGCGTACCGCACCCGCGCTGCAGGTGGCGCGCTATGTCGCACTGACCGGCTACGGGCAGTCAAGCGACCTCGAATCGTCGCGCCAGGCCGGCTTCGACCACCATTTCGTCAAGCCGGTCGACGCCGCCGCACTGATCGCCGCGCTCGCCGAGATCGCGCCGTAGAGCGTGTGAAAAAATGGTCAGGGCAAGGCGCATCGTCGAAGACAGTACGAGGGTACGGCGAGATGATGCAACGCGGCCATGGCCATTTTTTCACACGCTCGTAGGGTGGCGCAGTCGCCACCGTTTGCCACGCGCAACCGCTCCTGCGCACGCGGGTGGGTGGTAAACGCGACGGCAAACTGCCGGGTTGCCATTGATGCTAGACTGCTGGGCGCCGGCCCTGCCGGTTCAGCGACCACCACAACGCAGCAGCAATGCCGGAGTTCCCGTTCCCGATGCGCGATTCATCCCTGCTCAACAACCTGACCTCGAGCTCGGTCGTCACCGCGACCTGCATTCTCGGACTGCTCTACTTCGGACGCGACGTGCTCGAGCCGCTGGCGCTGGCCTCGATCCTGAGCCTGGTGCTCGCGCCCCTGATCCGCGGCCTGCGCCGCGTCGGCTTCCGGCGCCTGCCGGCGACCCTGGTCTCGGTGCTGCTGGCCGGCACCTGCGTGATCGGCGCCGGTACCATCCTCGCCTTCCAGCTGGTCGCCGTCACCGGCGATTTGCCGCAATACCGCGCCGCCATCCGCTCGAAGATCGAACGCGTGCGCGAGATCACCGAGCGTCCGTTCGCGCGCCTGGAGGCCGAACTGAGCGCGGTGGCGCCGCAGGCACCGGTGCCGCCCCCGCCGCCGGTGACGGTCAAGCGCGGCACGCTCACCACCGGCGCCAATCAACCGCTGCCGGTGGAAATCCGCGCCCCGCGCGCCACCACCCGCGACACGCTGGCACGCCTGTTCGCGCTGGCCTGGGGGCCGATCGGCGAGGCCGGCCTGGTGCTGGTGCTGCTGGTATTCATCCTGCTCGAACACGAATCCCTGCGCGACCGTGCGATCCGCCTGGCGGGCCAGGCCGAGATCAGCCGCACCGTGCGCGCCCTGTCCGACGCCACCCGCGGCGTGTCGCGCTTTTTCCTGTCGCAATTCGTCGTCAACCTCACTTTCGGCAGCCTGATCGGCGTGCTGCTGTGGGGCTTCGGCGTGCCGCATGCGGCGCTGTGGGGCGCGCTCAGCGGCCTGCTGCGCTTCGTGCCCTACCTCGGCATCATGGTGGCGGGGGTGCTCATCGCCACGTTCGTCGCCGCCATCGATCCGGGCTGGAGCCTGGCGCTGTCCTGCCTGGCGGTATTCGTCGCGCTGGAACTGTTCGTGGCAAACGTGGTTGAGCCGAAGGTATATGGGCACAGCTCGGGCCTGTCGCCGCTGGCCGTGATCGTCTCGGCCCTGTTCTGGGGCGCCCTGTGGGGTCCGGTCGGGCTGCTGCTGTCGACGCCACTGACCCTGTGCCTGGTGGTGGCGGGGCGCCACGTGCGGGCGCTGGAACCGGTCACCATCCTGCTGGGGGAAGTGCCGAACGTGAACACGGCGCAGCGCTTTTACCAGCGCGCGCTGGGCGGCGAGACCCACGCCATCCTGGCCGATGCGAAATCCTATCTGGCGCGCCACAGCTTCGCCCGCTATTGCGACCAGATCCTGCTGCCGGGCATTTCGCTGGCCGCGGCCGAACAGCGCAGCGGCCAGATCGAAATGAACCGGGCGCGCGCATCCGCAGCACCATCGCCGAGGTTGCCGCTACGCTGACGCCGGTGTCGGGCTCGTCGCGGCGGCGGCGCCAGCGTGTCGCTGCTCGATGCGAATGTCGGCGCCCACCTGCGCCAGATGCGCGAAGCCCGCCTCGGCCGCTGGCAGGGCTCGCTCGACGTGCCGGCGCATTCCGTGGTGCTGTGCGCGGGCCTGGGCACCGAACGCGACGACCTGCTCAGCGAACTGCTGGTGCGCGCCCTGCGCGAACTCGACATCGATGCGCGCAGGGTCGTCGTTGGAACCGAGCAGGACAATCCCGGCCCGCAGACGGCCGACCTGGTGTCGACCGTGTTCATCACCTATCCGGTCGAATCGATGCTGGACCAGTGGCAGCGCGTGGCCGACGAATTGCGCGCCGCCCTGCCGCACGCGCTGCTGGTGACGATCCGCCTGCCCTTCGGCGAAACCGCCGCCAACCAGAACGTGGTGCAGCAGCATGTCGACATGGTGCTGCGTTCGTTCGAGGAAAGCCTGGCCTTCGTGGTGCCGGAACGCGCCGCCCAGGCGTGAAGGCAGGCGTCAAGGCGGCGCGGGCGCGCTTGTGTATCATGCAAGCGCGCCCTCCTAAGTACTCGACCGAAAATAAATGGGAATTTTGGCAAACAGAACCGGATGCGGTGCAAGGCGGCGGCTGCGCCGCAGTGCGAGCACTGCAAGCAGGAGCCAACGCAGCAACGCGTCGGTTCTGGCAGCCAAAAACACATTTATTTTTGGGTGAGTACTTAAACTGCCATGACCTACCGACTCGCCATCTTCGACTTCGACGGCACGCTGGCCGACTCGTTTCCGTTCTTCCTGAGCGTGTTCAACCAGATCGCCGACCAGCATGGCTTCAGCCGCATCGACCCAGGCCAGGCCGAACGCCTGCGCCACGCGGGCACGCGCGAGGTGATGCGCCACGTCGGCATGCCCGCCTGGAAGCTCCCCTTGGCCGCCGCCAGCTTCAAGAGCCTGATGAGCGCGAATGCGGGGCAGATCCGCCTGTTTCCCCATATCGACCACGCGCTGCGCGAACTGGCCCGCGGCGGCATCACGCTGACCATCGTCTCGTCGAATTCGGAACAGAACGTGCGCCGGTGCTGGGGCCGGAACTGGCCGGCCTGATCAGCCAGTACGAATGCGGCGCCTCGGTCTTCGGCAAGACCGCGCGCATCCGCAAGGTGATCCGGCGCGCGGCGGTGGTGCCAGGCGCGGCGCTCTACATCGGCGACCAGGCCACCGACGCCGACGCCGCCCGCCGCGCCGGCATCGCCTTTGCCGCCGTGCACTGGGGCTATGCGCCAATCGAGGCGCTGCGCAAGGTGGAGCCGGAACACGAGTTCGAGGCGCCGCTGTCGCTGGTGGCGATCGCGTCGATGGTGGCGGAACGATAAGACGTCGGGCAGTATCGATTGGCGAACAGGTGCGGGCGTCAGCAAGAAATTACTTCGCATGCTAAACTTTCGCAATCAAACCAAAATGCGAAGCGCATGGACTCCCTCGACCACACCCTGATGCAACTGACCACCGCCCTCACCCAGGCCTCCCGGGCGTATAAATCGATGGCCGACAAGGTTGCCTCCGAATACAGCCTGTCGCAGGCCACAGCGCTGCCCGTGCTGATCCTGGGCCGTCTTGGCGCGGAAGGCGTGCGTCCCGGCGTGCTGGCCGACGCCTTGGGGCTGGAAGCGTCCTCGCTGGTGCGTGTGGTCGACCTCCTGATCGACAACGGCCTGATCGAACGCCGCGAGGATCCGCAGGACCGGCGCGCGAAGATCCTGCAACTGACCGATGACGGCACCACCCGCGCGGCGCAGATGGAAGCGGCCCTGATTCCGTTTCGCCGCAGCGTGTTCGGCGAATGCGACCCGGCCGACATCGATGCCTGCCTGCGCGTGCTGACCTGCATCCAGTCGCGCATTGGCAAGCCAAGCGAGCAGAATCCAGACAAAGCGTGAAGCTGCCGTCGAAAAACGAGGCGCTCTTTTCGCTGAAAAGTTTCGCCGCCGCGATGCTGGCGCTCTACATCGCGATGCGCATCGGCTTGCCACGTCCGTTCTGGGCGCTGATGACGGCCTACATCGTCGCCGCGCCCTTCGCAGGACCCACCCGCTCGAAAGCCGTGTACCGCTTCGGCGGCACGCTGCTGGGGGCGCTGGCCACGGTGCTGATCGTGCCAGCTTTTGCAAATTCTCCCGAACTGCTGTCGCTGGCGCTGGCCTTGTGGGTGGGCGGCTGCCTGTACCTGTCGCTGCTGGACCGCACGCCCCGTTCCTATGTCGTGATGCTGGCCGGTTACACCGCGGGCCTGATCGCTTTTCCTGCCGTGAACGATCCCGGCACCATCTTCGACATCGCGCTGGCCCGCGTCGAGGAAATCCTGCTCGGCATCAGCTGCGCCACCGTCGTGCATTCGCTGGTCTTTCCGCAGGGTTTCGGCCCGGTGATGCTGGCCCGCCTGGACCACGCGCTGCGCGACGCCCAGGCCTGGATTGCGGACGCGCTGGCCCCGGGCGGCACGCCGCAGAGCGCGCTCGATCGCAGGAAGCTGGCCGGAGATATCACGGAATTGCGCATGATGGCCGTGCACCTGCCTTTCGACACTTCGCACCTGCGCTGGACCGCGCAGGCCATCCACGCGCTGCAGGAAAGGCTGGCGGCGATGGTGCCGCTGCTCTCCGCAGTGGAAGACCGGCTGCGCGCTGCGCGAACTGGGCGCCCTGGAAGCCTCGTCGCGCTGGCACGCGCTGCTGGCCGATATCACCGCCTGGACCGGTGCCCGCCGCGACGCAACCCTGGCCACCACGCCGGCCGCCCTGCATGGCGCCATCGCTGCCCTCACACCACAGCCGGGGCGCCATGCGGACTGGCCGCAACTGCTGGAACTGAATGTGGGTGCCCGCCTGCGCGCGCTGGTCGACCTGTGCGTGGAAGCGCGCACGCTGCGCGGCCAGATTGGAGAAGGTGCGGACGGCCGCATGCCGCGCCCGGGCCGCGACCTGGCCGGCGTCAAGCCGCAGGCGCTGCACCTGGACCGCGGCCTGGCGATGGTTTCCGCGCTGGCGGCCGTGATCGCGACCCTGGCCGGCTGCGCCTTCTGGATCCTGACCGGCTGGCCGGCTGGCGCCGCGGTGCCGATGATGGCCGCCGTCATGTCCTGTTTCTTCGCCACCCAGGACGACCCGGTGCCTTTCATTAAAGGCTTCCTGGTGTGGACAATCTATTCGATCCCGCTGTCGGCCTTTTATCTGCTGGCGGTGCTGCCGGCCATCCACAGCTTCGAGATGTTCGTGCTGGCGGCCGCGCCCGTGTTCCTGGTGCTGGGCGTCCTGATTGCGCGTCCAGCCACCTTCGGCAAGGCCATGCCTTTCATGTTCGGCATCGCCGGCACCCTGGCCATGCAGGACACGAATACCGCCGACGCCGCCTCCTTCATCAATGCGACGCTGGCGCAACTGGCCGGCCTGGCGCTGGCGGTGCTCGTCATCGGCATGTTCCGCAGCGTCGGTGCCGGCTGGACCGCGCGCCGCCTGCTGCGCGCCGGCTGGGGAGAACTGGCGCGCATCGGCGATGGCCGGCAAGTGCCTTCCGTGCCGGAATTCTCGGCACGCATGGTCGACCGCATCGCCCTGCTGACGCCGCGCCTGGCGATGGCCGGCTTTCACGCGGATTTGCAGGCGGCCGATGCCCTGGTCGACCTGCGCATCGGCCTGAACATGACGCAGCTGCGCGCCGCCAGCGGCGAACTCGGCCGCAGCCAGGCCGCGCTATGGGCGCTGCTGGAACACCTGGCGCAGCATTTCGCGGCGCGGCCGCAGGTCGACACGCTGGAAGACGCGCACCTGCTCGCTTCGCTCGACAATGCGCTGCGCTCGGTGGCCGCCGCCCAGGGGGCAATGCGCGGCAGCAGGCGCTGGCGGCGCTGGCCGGCATCCGCCGCGACCTGTTCCCGCAGGCGCCCCCGTACCAACCCTCACCCCTGCTTGAAAAGGAGATCCGATGATCGGCGAAGTCAGCCTCTACGGCATCTATTTCCCGCCGCTGTTGCTGCTGGCCCTGCTCGCGCTCGTGGTCTCGCGCCTCGTCAACCGCGTGCTGGCGCGCACCGGCTTTTATCGCCATGTCTGGCATCCGGCGCTGTTTGATTTTTCGCTGTTCGTCATCGTGCTGGGCATGCTTGCCTACCTTTGTTCCAACCTGTTTTGAGATGGTCATGAAATTCAATCCCCGAGCAATCACCCGCGTCGGCATCACCCTGCTGGCCACCGCCGGCGCCGTCTATGCGGGCTGGCAGCTGTGGCGCCACTATGAAATCGAACCCTGGACGCGCGATGGCCGCGTCAAGGCCTATGTGGTGCAGGTCGCGCCCGACGTCACCGGCCAGGTCACGAAGGTGTATGTGCACGACAACCAGCAGGTGCAAGCCGGCGACGTCCTGTTCGACATCGACCGTGCCCGCTTCGAACTCGCGCTGCGCCAGGCCGAAGCGGCCGAGCAGGCGGCGCGCGCGTCGCTCTCCCAGGCCGAACGCGAGGCGCGCCGCAATGTCCAGCTGGGCGACCTGGTGGCCCAGGAAGCGCGCGAGCAGGGCCAGTCGCGCGTCGAGCAGGCCCGTGCGGCGCTGGCGCAAGCGCTCGTCAACCGCGATACCGCGCGCCTGAACCTGGAACGTACGCGGGTGGTGTCGGTGGTGAGCGGTTCCGTCACCAACCTGGACCTGCGTCCCGGGGCGTATGTCAGCGCCAGCCACCCGGTGATGGCCCTGGTCGACCGGGCCTCCTTCTACGTCGAAGGCTATTTCGAGGAAACCAAGCTGGGCGCAATCCACCTCGGCGATCCAGTCGCGGTGTCGCTGATGGGCGCAGGCCAGAAACTCAGCGGCCACGTCGAAAGCTTCGCCGAAGGCATCTCGGACCGCGACCGCAGCACCGGCACCAACATGCTCCCGAATATCAACCCGACCTTCAACTGGGTCCGCCTGGCCCAGCGCATTCCGGTGCGGGTGGCGCTCGACCCGGTGCCGGCCAATGTGCGCCTGGTGGCGGGCCAGACCGCGACCGTGCAGGTGCTGCCGGCCGTTGCGCGCCCTGCCACGCCGGCACCGGCGCACACCATGGCGGCCTCACATAAGCGGGGCGCATGATGGCTGCCCGCCGTACTTTCCTCAAGCTGCTGCCGCTGCTGCTGGTCGCCGCCTGCTCGACCACGGTCGGTCCCGACTACCGGGTGCCGGCGCAAGCCGTCGTGGCGCGTCCTGAAGCGGCCACGCCTTTCCTCGGCGCCGCCGACAAGCCGTTCAGCGCGCAGCCGCTGCCAGCGCAGTGGTGGCGCCTGTACCGCGACGCCACGCTGGACGGCCTGGTCGACAAGCCCCGGCGGCGAATACCGACCTGCGCGTGGCGGCCGCCAACCTGGAGCGTTCGCGCGCCGTCGTCGCCGAGGCCGAGCAATTGCAGCGCCCGGGCGTGGACCTGTCCGCGGCGCCCGCGTTCGGCCGTGCGGCCGGTGCTGTCAGCGGCGTGCCGCACGCGCTGCCGGACCGCGCCAGCTACGACACCGGCCTGCACGTGTCGTACCAGCTCGACCTGTTCGGCAAGATCCGGCGCGCCGTCGAAGCGGCCGGCGCCGATGCCGACGCCGCCCAGGCCGCGCTCGACCTGGCACGGGTGACGGTGACCGCCGACACCGCGCGCGCCTACGCCGATGCCTGCGCCACCGGCCAGCAGATCGTGATCGCGCGGCAGTCCGTCGCCTTGCAGGACAAGTTCGTGCGCTCCACCGCCCAGCGGGTGAAGCTTGGCCGCGGCACCGCCCTCGACAACAGCCGCGCGCGGGGCCAACTGGAACAATTGCGCGCAGCGCTGCCACCATTGGAAGCACAGCGGCGCGCCGCCCTGTACCGTCTTGCCGTGCTGACCGGTGACGTTCCCGGCCGCTTTCCGCCGGCGGTGGCCCAATGCGAACGCGCGCCGCAACTGGCATCGACCATTCCAGTCGGCGACGGTGCCGCCCTGCTGCGGCGGCGACCGGACATTCGCCAGGCCGAACGCCAGCTGGCCGCCACCACCGCGCGCATCGGCGTGGCCACCGGCGAGCTGTATCCGGCGATCAGCCTGGGCCTGTCCGCCGGCAGCAGCGGCACCCTGTCCGGCTTCGGCGAAGGCAACACGCTGCGCTACAGCCTGGGCCCCCTGATTTCGTGGAGCCTGCCGGCCACCGGCACGGCGCGCATGCACATCGCCCAGGCCGAAGCGGGAACGGGCGGCGCGCTGGCGCGCTTCGACGGCGTGGTGCTGAACGCCCTGCGCGAAACCGAGACGGCGCTCAGCACCTATGCGCGCGAGCTCGACCGCAATGCGGCCCTGCGCGCGGCACGCGACCAAAGTGCGCTGGCGGCACAGCAGGCCGACAGGCTGTACCGCTTCGGCCGCACCGATTTCCTCACCACCCTCGACGCCCAGCGCACGCTGGCGACCAGCGAGGCGGCGGTGGCGGCATCGAATGCGGCGCTGGCGAGCGATCAGGTGACGCTGTTCCTGGCGCTGGGTGGGGGGTGGGAAGGGGCACCACGCTGATCACGGATCGTTGGCGGCTCCGGATTTCGGTAGGGTGGGCACCCCGTGCCCATGCGATAACTGCGCGCGTATATCGCTTGCGGTGAATGGTCGCTGCCGCGGTCTGAAACGTATGGACTGGCTGATCGATATCCGGTACGGCTCGCGGAGCCGATGCGAGCGCTCAGTCATCGATCCGGAACTGGCGGACACGACGGTACCGCGTGGGCACGGGGTGCCCACCCTACGAAACCGTCCACGGTGACCGTAGGGTGGACGCGGCCGGCGAGGCGGCTCGGCCGTCCACGCGGTGATTGTCGGCAGCAAAACCCTCGCGCACGATGATGCTACCGCCAGCGATTCCCGCGTCGGGGTACGCAGGCTGGATGCCCGCGTGACGAGTCGCCCCCGCAGCCCGCACCTCGCCGGCCACACCTCGCCGGCCGCACCAACCCTACAACAATTTATCGAGCGTAATCGGCAACGCGCGGATCCGCTTGCCGGTCGCGTGATACACGGCATTCGCCACTGCCGCCGCCACGCCGGTGATGCCGATTTCGCCGATGCCCTTGGCGCCGAGCGGATTCACGTGCGGATCCTCTTCTTCGACCACCTGCACATCGATATGGCCGATATCCGCATTCACCGGCACGTGGTATTCCGCCAGGTTGCCGTTGACGGCGCGGCCGTTGCGCGGGTCGATCACGGTTTCCTCGAGCAGCGCCATGCCCAGGCCGCCGACGATGCCGCCCATCAGCTGGCTGTGCCCGGTCTTCGCGTTCATGAGTTTCCCCACGCCGTACACGCCGACCACGCGCGGCACCCGCACTTCGCCCAGCGCTTCGTCCACATGGACTTCGACGAACACCGCACCAAAAGCGTGCATCGAGAACTGCTTGCTGGCGTCGCCCGGTTCGGCCTCGGCCATGGCTTCCACCGGCCCACCGCCATGGCGCCCGACGATGCTTGCCATCGCCTCGCGCCGGGATGGATCGGCACGCAGGAACAGTTCGCCATCCTGTGCATCGACCTCGTCGGCGGTGACGCCGTACAGTGGCGAGCGTTCGTCCGCCACCGCGATGCCGATCAGTTTCAGGCGCAAGGCGCCACCCGCCGCCAGCACCGCCGACCCCACGCTCGCGACGGTTGTCGAGCCGCCGGACACGGGAGCCTCGGGCAATTGCGAATTGCCCAGCTCGAAACGGACGCGCGCGACCGGCACGCCCAGGCCATCGGCGGCGATCTGCGTCATGACGGTATAGGTGCCGGTGCCCAGGTCCTGGGTACTCGAGCGGAACACGACACTCCCGTCAGGCGCCATCGTGGCCGAACAGGCGCCCTTGGAACGGTTGGTCGGATAGGTGGCCGTCGCCATGCCCCAGCCAACCAGCTTATCGCCTTCGCGCATCGAACGCGGCTGCGGGTTGCGCCGGCTCCAGCCGAAGCGCTCGGCGCCGACTTCGTAGCACTGGCGCAGCGATTTGCTGGAGAACGGCAAATCCTTGCCCGGATCGCGCTCGGTATAGTTTTGCAGGCGCAGCTGCAGCGGGTCGATGCCGAGTTCATGGGCCAGTTCGTCCATGCCTGACTCCAGCGCGAACGACCCCGAGGCTTCACCGGGCGCACGCATGAAGGTCGGCGTGCCCAGGTGCATGCGCGCCAGGCGGTGCGAGGTTTCCTGGTTCGGCACTGCGTACATCATGCGCGTCATCAGCCCGCAAGGCTCGATCCAGTCTTCGATCATCGAGGTGTAGGCGACGGTGTCATGGGCGCTGCCGGTGAGGCGGCCGTCGCCCATCGCCGCCAGGCGCATGCGCTGCTCGGTGACCGGACGCTGGCCGACCGGGCCAAACATCTGGTTGCGGTCGAGCACCAGGCGCACCGGCCGGCCCGCCATTTTTGCCGCCATGGCGGCCAGCACCACGTGCGACCACACCGAGCCCTTGCAGCCGAAGCCGCCGCCCACATACGGACACAGCACGGTGACGTTTTCCGGGTCGATGCCGAGCGTGCCCGCCACGGTGCGCTGCACGCCCTTCATGTACTGGGTCGAGTCGTACAGCGTCAGGTGTTCGCCGTCCCAGGCCGCAATCGTCGCGTGCGGCTCGATCGGGTTGTGGTGCTCGATCGGCGTGCGGTAAGTGACGTCGATGCGACTGCTGCCGGCCAGCAGGCCCGTCTGCAAATCGCCACGTTTCGTGTCCGGCTTTTGCGTGAGCACTTTTTCTGGAGGATGCACGTGCTGCTTCGCTTCCTCGAAGTCGAGCAGGGCCGGCTTGTGCTCGTACTCGACACGCAGGCGCGCCGCCGCCTCGCGCGCGGCCTCGAAGGTTTCGGCGACGACAACGGCGATCGGCTGGTTGTTGTAGTGGACGTCGGCGTCCTGCAGCAGCGACAGCACGCGGCCGATCGGCGGCGATACCTTGCCGGCCCTGGTCTCGCGCGGCAGCCGCAGCACGTTTTCATGGCTCATCACCAGCAGCAGGCCCGGCACCTGCTGCGCGTCGCTGCTGTCGATCCGCTTGACGCGTCCGTTCGGGATGGTGCTGGTAACGAGCACCGCATGGGCCAGGTTATCGACCGGGTGCTCGGCCGAGTAGCGCGCCGCGCCGCTGACCTTGTCCCAGCCGTCGGTACGATTCATGGGTGCGCCGATGCTGTTCATGCGCGTCCTCCCGCAATGCGCAGTGCCCGGGCGATGGCACGCGGCACCAGCTCGACCTTGAAGGCATTATGGACATAGGGCTGGGCGCCGGCCACGGCAGCCGCGCCGGCACGCGCGATCGCATCCTCACTCAAGGGCTGGCCACGCAGCAGGTCCTCCGCCTCGACGGCCCGCCATGGTTTATGGGCGACGCCGCCCAGCACCAGGCGCAGGTCGCGCACGACATCACACTGCAAGTCGAGGACGGTCGCCACCGACACCAGCGCGAAGGCATAGCTGGCGCGGTCGCGCACTTTTACATAATGCGATTGCGCGGCAAACGGCGGCGGCAGGTCGATGGCCGTGATCAGTTCGCCCGGTGCGATGACGGTGTCAAACTGCGGCTGATCGCCCGGCAGGCGGTGGAAATCAGCCATCGGCACCACACGTTCGCCATCCGGCCCCGCCAGGCGCACCCTCGCGTCCAGCGCCACCAGGGCCACGGCCATGTCCGAGGGGTTGGTGGCGATGCAGGACGGACTGGCACCAAGAATGGCGTGGATGCGATTGAAACCGTCGATGGCCGCGCAGCCGGAACCAGGCACGCGCTTGTTGCAGTGTTCGAAAGCAGGATCGGTGAAGTAATAGCAGCGCGTGCGCTGCAGCAGGTTGCCGCCCACGGTGGCCATGTTGCGCAACTGCGCCGTGGCACCGTTCAGGATCGCTTCCGACAGCACGCGATAGCGCGTGCGCACCAGCGGGTGATTCGCCGCGACCGTGTTGCTGGCCATCGCACCGATGCGCAGTCCGCCGTCGGTCAATTCCTCGACCCCGTTCAGCGCCAGCCGGCTGACGTCGACCAGGCGCACCGGCCGCTCGATGCCGCTCTTGTACAGGTCGAGCAAATTGGTGCCGCCGCCGATGTACTTGCTGCCGGGCTCGCTGCCCAGTTCGATCGCGTGGGCGAGGTCGCGCGCCCGTTCATAGCTCAGTGAATGCACGCTGCCTCCCTCATTGACCGGCGACGCTGGCCGCAGTGCGGATTGCCGCGACGATGTTCTGGTAGGCGCCGCAGCGGCACAGGTTGCCGCTCATGCGCTCACGGATTTCCTCCTCGCTGAGTTGCACCAGCCGCTCGCCGCGCGTGACGGCGCTGGCTTGCCCTTCAGCCAGTTCGCGCAGCAGCGCCACCGTCGAGCACACCTGGCCGGGCGTGCAATAGCCGCACTGGAAAGCGTCGTGGTCCATGAAGGCTTGCTGCACCGGGTGCGGCTTGTCACCCTGCGCCAGCCCCTCCACGGTGGTGATCTCGCGGCCGTCGTGCATCACCGCCAGCGTCAGGCAGGAATTGATGCGCTGGCCATCGACGAGCACGGTACAGGCGCCGCACTGGCCGCGGTCGCAACCTTTCTTGGTACCGGTCAGCCCGATACGATCGCGCAGCGCGTCGAGCAGGCTGACGCGCGGCTCGACCAGTAGCTGGTGGTCTGTCCCGTTAATGCGCAGGGTCAGAGGCTGCGGTGGAACGTAGGGCGGCGCCTGCTGCGCCATGGCATGTTGATCGTCGTCTGGCATGGTCTTCTCGTCGGTTGGATGGATCCGGGACGTGGTGCACCTGCGGCCCGCCGCAATGCGCCTGCTGGTTATCCTTTCACGCAGACAATCTGCTTCAGGGTATGCACCACCTCCACCAGTTCGCTTTGCGCCCGCATGACGGCATCGATGTCCTTGTAGGCCATCGGGATTTCGTCGATCACGGCATCGTCCTTGCGTGATTCGACGCCCTGCGTGGCGCGTTCCATGTCGGCGCGGGTAAAGCGCCGCTTGGCTTCGGTGCGGCTCATCAGGCGGCCGGCCCCATGGCTGCAGCTATTGAAACTTTCCGGGTTACCCTTGCCGCGCACGATGAAGCTCTTTGCGCCCATCGACCCAGGAATGATGCCCAATTCGCCGGTGCGCGCCGAGACCGCACCTTTGCGCGTGATCATCACGTCGCGGCCGAAGTGGCGCTCTTGCTGCACATAGTTGTGATGGCAATTGACCGCCTCGACATGGGTCTCGAAGGGCTTTGGAATCACGGCACGTACCGCGTGGATCAGGTTCTGCATCATCACGTCGCGGTTGGTGCGCGCGAACTTCTGCGCCCAGCCGACGGCTTCCACGTAATCGTCGTAGTGCTGGGTGCCCTCCTGCAGGTAGGCCAGGTCGTCGTCGGGCAAGTTCACCATGTGGCGGCGCATGTCCTGCTTGGCCAGTTCGATGAAATGGGTGCCGATCGCGTTGCCGACTCCGCGCGAGCCGGAGTGCAGCATCAACCACACAAAATTGTCTTCATCGAGGCAGATCTCGACGAAATGGTTGCCGCTGCCGAGCGTGCCGAGATGCTTGTAGTTGTTCGTGCCGCGCAGTTTCGGCCACTTGCGGCACAGCGCGTCGAATTCGTCCTTCAGTTTCGCCCAGCCGGCGTCGACGGGCGGCGGCGGGCGGTCCCATGAGCCGACGTCGCGCCCTCTTGCATTGCGCGTCTTCGGCGACATTCCGTGCGGAATCGCCTGTTCGATGGCGCTGCGCAGTTTGCCCAGGCTGTCGGGCAAGTCAGTCGCACGCAGCGTGGTTTTTGCCGCCATCATGCCGCAGCCGATGTCGACCCCAACCGCGGCCGGGATCACCGCGCCCAGCGTCGGAATCACGCTGCCGATGGTCGAGCCCTTGCCAATGTGCACGTCGGGCATGACAGCCACGTGGTGGTAAACGAAAGGCAACTCGGCCAGTTTGGCGAGCTGGTCCTTGGCACCGGGTTCGACGGGCACGCCGCGCGTCCACATCTTGACCGGTTTGACGGTCGACCTGGCACTTGCGCCGGTGTCGAGCAGTTCGTATTCGGGTTGCTTCATTGCAGGAAGGGTGAAAACGACATGAATTCATCATCGCCGATTTCGCAAAAACGGGGAGTCCGGGAGAGTCCCGCTGTGTCGGCCGCCGACCTGTCTTCCAGGTGCTGTGTTGCAAGGCAAGAATGACGCGTTCTATACTGGCCGCGGCGCCGGCGCCTGCCGGCCCCCACCTGGACTCCATGCATGCGTAAACTTCTTCTGCTCGCTCCCCTGTTGCTGGCCGGTTGCGTCGACGATTCGGCCACCTATTACATCGAAGGGAACCAGCACGCGCTGACGGTGCGTGCGCGGCAGGAGCAGTTCTGGAAGAAGGACGTCACGCTGGAGCTGATTGCCGCGCGCATGCCGGATTGCCAGCGCCGCATCGAACTGGGCAGGCTGCCGATGTCGGACGTGGACCTGGAATTGTTCGCCTCCGGCGAGAACATCTATACGCTGCGTGCGGGCGAACAGGCATGGCGGGTGGAAACGCAGGGCTGCAGCAAAATGGACGCGCCGGAACAGGTTACCGGGCAGCCGCTCGGCCTGTTCCACCTCGACGAGAACAAGAAGCTGGTGTTCGAGGAAGCGGCGGCGCCAACGACGCAGTAGGGATACAGCGCGCCCGGGGTGTATGGCTCAGCGCTAAGGACGGATCCAGCCGCGCGCGATCGGCAAAGCCAGTACACGGCGGTAAATCGAACGCATCAGCGGCACCAGCATGGCCGCCAGCGCCAGGCCGAAGCGGCCATTGGCCAGCAGCGCGCCCACCAGCGACACCACCAAGGCCATTGCCATGTCCAGCGGCCAATGCACGCCCAGGAAAACGCGGGCCCAGGCCACCACCACGGCCAGTCCCAGGAGGACATAGCCGAAGCGGCGCGCCTCGCCCACGCTGCTCAGCACCAGAGCCAGTGCCACCGAGAACATGCCGGTCGCGTGGTCGCTCGGAAAGGAACTGTCCGGTGCGTGATGCAGGAAAGTCTGACCGACCCCGACCATGAAGGGACGCGGATGGAACCACATCAGGCCGATGACTTTGCTCAGCGTGAAGGCAACGATGGCCGCCAGCAGCGCGCGTACGGCCGCTTCGCGCTGTGCCGCCGTGCCATTGGTCCACATCAGCACCAGGCCCAGCGGCACCGCCAGGACGATCCACTCGGCAGCAAACAGGGCGCCGTGCAGGCGCCAGCCCGCGAGGCCAGGAGCGGCGTTAATAAAGGAAAACAGGAACTGGTTCAGGTGATCGAACATGGCTGGATGCAATAAAGACAATAGTCCAGCTTAGCCCAGCCGGCAGATGCGCACGATTCGAAATCGCAACAGATTGTGACAAGCGGCGTGCAGTGGTGAAAAGCTCTGTCGCAGCGCAGACAAACGCGTTCGATGAAGGGAACTTTTGTGGCTAACAGTGCACACAGCCGCTGAGACACTGCACGCGCCTGGGCATGCGCAGCATCGGGACGGCTGCCTCTGCGCCGCCCTCGGTATCCGGAAACCTCCGCTCAGTGCGGCCTCAGCAGCCTGTGCAATTGCGCGATCTCGGCATCGCGGCCGATGCGGTCGAGCGTCTGCTCGAGCAGGGTGCGATCGCCCTCGCGCAGCATCGTCCATTGGGTGAAATACTCGTGCACGGTGCGCCAGGGAGGGAATTCACGCGGCAGGCTGCGCCAGGCGATGCCCGTGTGCAGGAAATACAGCACCGCGCAATACACATCGTAGAGGTCATGCTTGCGCGGGCGCGTCTTGCGCCGTGCCGCTTCGAGCATGTCGCGCACGAGCTCGAACTGCTCGCGTGGAATATCGCTGGGGAATTCGGGCCTGGCCATGTCGTCGCCCCAAAATCCCTTTGAGGGCGAAGTTCCGGAACAGGTTCCCGAACTGCAGCGCCGGCCCGCGGAAAGCTGTTCGGCCAGGGCCGGCAGGGGTGCAGGTCAGTCGCGTGCGAGTGCGAGGAATTCGGTACGCAGCGCCAGGTTCGGCTGCAATTCGCCCAGCATGCAGGAGGTGATGGTTTCTTCGCCCTGGGTACGGATGCCGCGGCTTTCCATGCACATGTGGCGGCACTTGACGACCACGCCGACCGCCTTCGGTTCCAGCACTTCCATCAGCGCGTTGGCGATCTGCATCGTCATGCGCTCCTGCACCTGCAGGCGCTTCGAGAAAATGTCGACCAGGCGGGTCAGCTTCGACAGGCCGACGATCTTCCCGTTCGGCAGGTAGCCGACGGTGGCCTTGCCGAAGAATGGCGCCAGGTGGTGTTCGCAATGACTGTAGACCGGGATGCCGCGCACCACGATCAATTCGTTGTATTGCTCGGCACCGTCCTCGAAGGCTTTCAGGACTTCGACCGGGTTCTGGTCGTAGCCGGAAGTCCAGTGCTTCCAGGCTTTGGCAACGCGCGCAGGCGTTTCGTGCAGGCCAGGGCGGTTCGGATCCTCACCGAGGCTGGCCAGCAGGCGGCGCCAGTCGTGCTCGGTGAATGCTTCTTTGTCGGACATGGGGAAACCTTGGAAAGTGCGCCTGAAAAATGCGCTGAAAAATGCGATTGCCGCCAGTATATAGAAAATGCGCGAAAGCGACTGGAGGCTGCCATTTTCTTGAGCAAACCGAACTCAACGCTGACAAGCTTGGGCTAGCGTGAATCCGTTCTCATGCGACGGAGGCGGCCTATGTTCGGAAGCTCGGTACTGGAATTGGCAATCGGTTTGACGTTCTGCTATGGCACGGTGGCGCTGATCGTGACCACGGTGCAGGAGGCACTGGCGGCGGCTTTTCGCCTGCGCGCCAATACGCTGCTGGCCGGCATCAAAAGCATGCTGAACGACCCACGCTTCGAGGCGCTGGCGCAGGCCGTGTATGCCCATCCGCTCGTCAATCCGCACAGCGACGGCAGCACGGTCGCCGAACCGGCGCTTGCGGCGCGCCCATCCTATATCGAACCGGCGCACTTCGCGATCGCGCTGATCGACAGCATCCAGCAGGTACCAGGCAACTTCGCGCGGCTCGGCGCGGATATCGATGCCGTCAGCGACCCGCAGGTACGGCGCGCACTGCACGCCCTGCACGCGCGCGCCGGTGGCGACCTGGAGCGCTTCCAGCGCCTGGTCGCCGGCTGGTTCGACAATGCGATGCAGCGCGTGTCGGGCAGCTACAAACGGCGCCAGCTCCTGATTTCCTTCCTGGTCTCGCTGCTGCTGGCGATCCTGTTCAATATCGACAGTATCGCCCTGTTCCGCACCCTGTGGCAGCAGCCTCAGCTGGCCGCGCACATCGGCGCCGTGCCCAGCGCGCTGGACGCGCAAACCCTGCGCCAGCTGTGGGCCCTGCCGATCGGCTGGCAAAGCTTTCCGCCGGTCCTGAATGCCGCTTTCGCGCTGCAGGTGGCGGGCTGGATCGTGACGGCCGCCACGACGCTGTTCGGCGCCCCGTTCTGGTTCGACCTGCTGCAGCGCGCGGTGCAGCTGCGCGGTACCGGCGCGCGCCCCGACGACAGCGCGCGGGTGGAGCTCGTGCCGTCGTTCGCACCAGCCCCGGCCGGCGCACAGGTCGGCAGCGTCGCGCTGGAAGTGCGTGGCGCGCCGGCCTTGCCGCCAGCGGTGCAGTAATCCTCGCAGCTCGACAAAGTGCGCACGGCAAGGCGCGGCGGCACCGCAGTACGCCGCCGCGCAGCCAGCGGCTTATATGCGTCGCGCCTAGCGTCCCGGTGGCCGGTGCGCGTCGACCAGCACGCTCGACACCGACACCTGCGGCACGCGCTCGGGCCACTCATCATCCGGTCCGAACCAGCGCGCCTCGGCAATCTCGGTGGGATCGACGCGGATCTCGCCACCCGCGTAGTCGGCCGTAAAAGCGATCATCAACGAATGCGGGAAGGGCCATGACTGGCTCGCGAAATACTGCAGGTTCCTCACCTGCAATCCTACCTCCTCGTACACCTCGCGGTGGATCGCTTCCTCGATCGATTCGCCCGCTTCCAGGAATCCCGCCAGCGGCGTGAAGCGTTTCGTGGGCGAGGCCACGTGCATCGCCAGCAGCACCGCGTCGCCCTTGCGGATCAGGACCATCATCGCCGGCGAAATGCGCGGGTAGGCCAGGTGCCCGCAATGGGCGCACCTGAAGCTGCGTTCGTGCAGCACGCGCGCCATCGGATGGGCGCAAGCGCCGCAGAAACGGTGCGTGCGCGCCCATTCGGCGATCTGCGCGGCGCGCCCGGCCACGCCCATCAGCTGCTCGTCGAAGGCGCCGAACAGCAGCGAACGCAGGCCGTGCCAGGCGTAGCCTTCGAGCGCCGCCTCCTGGTCGAGCCAGCCCGCCTGGCAATAGCGCTCGCCGAGCAGGCCGACCGGCTGGACCTGGGCCGGGTCGAGCCCGATTTGCGCCAGGGCCGCGGCGTCCGGCAGGGCCAGGTCGTGTTCGCGCACGAGCAGGCGCCCGCCATGGAACAGGAAAGTCAGGGGGCGTCGTGTTGCTGGGGCGCCATCAGCGGCGTGAAGGTCGGGGGCGTTTGCAGCATCGTCGGTCACGGATGAGGATTCAAGCTTCCATCATACCGTGCCGGACCGGCGCGTGCCGACGCTGCGCTGCTCAGGGATGGCCAGCGTCTTGCCGAGTTCGTGCGCCATCTGCAGGTGCCCGGCCAGCGCCTCGCCGATCTGCCCTGCCAGCGCGCGAATCTCGCTGTCGCGCTGGTCCAGCGCATGCTGGCGGAACAGCTTGACGTCGCGTTCGTGCAGGTCGATGTTGTACTGGATCCAGCGCTGCTCGAAGTCGCGCCCGGACAGGCTGGCCAATTCCTCGACCGTCATTTCCTGCTCCGGCCGGATGGTCTGCGGTGTCGGCAGGCCCTTGCGCGCGGCCAGTTGTTCGATGTCGCGGCCCATGCGGCCGTGCTCGTCGATCATCGCCTGGGCAAAGGCGTGCACCGCGTCCTTGCCGGATTTTTCGAGCGCCAGTTCGCAGACCTGGATCTCCGCCATCGCATCCTGCATGGCCAGCACCAGGAAGGCATCGCTGCCGTCCCGGGGCAGTCCACCCGTCGGCGTGCCGGCCACGGACGCACCGTCGGCGCCGGAGGACCACGGCGCGCCACCCGGCAGCAGGCGCCCGAGGGCCTGGCTGACATCGGCCGGCGTCTGGTACGCGTCGCCAGGCAATTGCTCGATCGAGGCACAGAGCGCTTCGTCGGCGCCCATGCTGCGCGCACTGTCGAGCAGCGCCGCGCGCGACACCGGGTAGTCGACTCCCTTCAGGTATTTCCGGACCTGGACCGGATTGAGCGACGCCATGGTCCTCCCCCGTTTGGCGTGGGCACGCACTTTCTCAGACCGTGTTTGCGCGTCCGGGTTTCCGAGGCCGGCGCGCCGTGTGGCCGCGTCCGCTGCCTGACCGCATCGCGCCGGCATGGCTGAACTAATCCCAGCTCATCATGCTCAAAGAGTCACTGGATCGCTGCATCGCCCGAACAATACCGAGGAGAACACGATGAACGATGCACCCGTTGTGCTTGGCATTAACCGCACCCAGGACGCCAGCATCTGCCTCATGCATGGCTCGCAGCTGGCCTGGGCGATCCAGAAGGAACGGCTCACCCGAAAAAAACACCACTGGGGCAAACCAGGCGACCTGCGCGCGCATTACCTGCCCTCCCTGCCCGGCCTCGAGCGGCCGATCGACGTGCTGGTCGAATGTTATTCGTCGGATGCCGAAATCGGCTCGCTGGCCGAATACGAGGCCGAGCTGGCCGAAACCCTCGTGCTCGCCCCCGGCTGCCGCCGTGCCCGCATCTCGCACCACGTGGCCCACCTGTACAGCGTGTTCCACCCGTCGCCGTTTCGCGAAGCCGCCGTCATGATCGTCGACGGCCAGGGCAGCCCCGTCGCCGGCTTCACCGAATACTGGAGCGGTGCAAGCGAGGTACCCGGCGACTGGCGCGAAGTCTCGTCCTTCTATGTCGCCAGCCGCGAACGCTTCGCCTGCATCGACAAGCAGCTGTGGGACCGCGATGACGCCCGCCCGGCCGGGCTGGGCATGTTCTACTTCCTGCTGACCCAGGCGCTGTTTCCCGGCGAAGGCAACGAGGGCAAGGTGATGGGCCTGGCGCCGCACGGCAATCCCCAGGCGCTGGGACTGCCCCCGCTCGCGGTCGAGGGCTGCCGCGTCACCATCCCGCCGGCCTGGCGTGCGCTGCTGGGAGAGCGCGGCCGCTTCCTCTACGGCACGCCCGGCGTCGGCTTTTCCGATTGCGCCAACCTGGCGGCGGCCGGGCAACGCGCCTTCGAGGAAGCCCTGCTGGCCCTGGCACGCTGGCTCCATGCCGCCACCGGACTCGACAACCTGTGTTTCGCCGGCGGCACTGGCCTGAACTGTTCGGCCAACGAGCGCCTGCTGCGCGAAACCCCGTTCCGGCGCGTGTTCATTCCGCCCGCACCGAGCGACGCCGGCACCGCCCTCGGCTGCGCCATGTATGGCCTGGGCGAACTGGCCGGCCAGCCAGTGGAATTCCGCTGGACCCACGATTACCTCGGCCCGGAACCGCAGTTTGACGACATCGATACCGCGGTGGATGCGCTGCGCGACGCCCCGACCTGCTGGTCGAACGCCTGCCCGGTCGCGACGCCCTGTGCGCACGCGTGCTCGACCTGCTGTGCGCACGCAAGGTAGTGGCGCTGTACCGGGCCGCAGCGAATTCGGCCCGGCCCGCGCGCTTGGCCACCGCAGCATCCTGGGCGACCCGCGCCGCGGCTATATGCGCGACTGGATCAACGCCCGCGTCAAGGCGCGCGAGTGGTTCCGCCCGCTCGCACCGGTCGTGCTGGAAGAACAGGCCGGGGACTGGTTCGACGTGCCCGGCCCCTCCCCTTTCATGCAGTTCGCGGCACCGGTGCGGCCCGAGCGCGCCAGCACGGTGCCGGCCATTACCCACGTCGACTGTACTGCCCGCCTGCAGACGGTGGGGCCCGGCGGCGATCCCCTGCTGCGCTCGCTGCTGCTGGGCTTTGCCGAACGCACCGGGGTGCCCGTGCTCCTGAACACCTCGTTCAACGGCAAGGACGAACCGATCGTCGAAACCCCGGCCCAGGCCGTGGCATCGTTCCGGCGCATGCCCTTGCACGCGCTGGCCATGCCGCCCTACCTGCTGCGCAAGCGCATCGAGCCGGAGCTGCCCGAATGATCCGTGCCTATCCGGGCCAGGCCAGCGTCCTGCCAGGCGAGCGGCTGGTGCTGCACGTCGCCACCGACAGCCGCCGCTTTCGCGTCCACTTCCATCGCTGGCGCGACGGCTTCGAGGCCCTGCACAGTTCAAGCTGGCTGCCGGGCGAACGGGCCGGCGAGCGCGGCGCCGGCGAAGACTGGGACTGGCCGGCCTACGCGTTCGAGGTGCCGGCACACTGGCCATCCGGGGTCTACATCGCCCACCTGGAAGAGGCCAAGGGTCCGCAGCCGCTGTCGCTTGCGCTCGACAGTGCCGCTGCCCTGTTCGTCGTGCGGGCACCGGCATGCCGCGGTGCCCGTGCCGGCCTGCTCTACAAGCTGCCGCTGGCCACCTACCACGCCTACAATTTCACGGGCGGGGGCTGCTACTACAGCAACCCGCCACGCTCGATCGACCCGCCTGGCGCACGCGTATCGCTGCGGCGGCCGGGCGGCGGCATCGGCGGGCCCACCTGGGGCGCGCCGGACCACTACGACGCCACCTCGCCGCGCCAGACCTTTGCCCATTGGGACGCACGCTTCATCCGCTGGCTGGCGCGCCAGGGCTATGCGCCCGATTTCTGTACCGATCTCGACATCCACGCCGACCCGGCGCTGCCGCTGCGCTATCGCTTGCTGCTCGCGGTCGGCCACGACGAATACTGGACCGAACAGACACGCGATGCCGTCGAGGGATTTCGTCTCCTCCGGCGGCAACGCCGCCTGGTTTGCCGCCAACCTGTGCTGGTGGCGCGTCCACCTGGTCGACAAGGGCCGGGCCCTGGTCTGCCACCAGGGCGGACCGCGCGGCGCCTTCGATCACTGGTGGCCGTCCAGTGGCGCCGCCCGTCCGGAAGACAGCCTGGGCGGCGTCAGCTACCGTCACGGTGGCGGCTGGTGGGACGGCGCACGCCAGACGTCCGGCTTCATCGTGCAGCAGCCCGGGCACTGGGTGTTCGAGGGAACCGGCCTGAGGCATGGCGACAGCTTCGGCGCCGATACCTGGCCGCCGCTGGCTGGCTACGAATGCGACGGCGTACCGCTCGACAAATTCGACCCGACGAGCGGTGTGGCGACACTGTCGGCCTGGTCCGACCAGGACGGCACGCCCGACGACTATCAGCTGCTGGCAGCCTGCCCGCTCGATCACCGCTGGCAGGAGCTCCCCGCACGCGCGCGCCATGCGGCTGGCGAAGGCGTGCACGCGGCGACCCTCGGCCTGTTCCATCGCGGCGGCACCGTGTTCTCCAGCGGCACCACCGACTGGGCGCAGGTGCTCGCCGACGGGCGCGACCGCCGGGTCGAGCGCATCACCCGCAACGTGCTGGACCGGCTGCTGCGCTACTGAATTGCAGTGGTCGATGGCGCAGCGTCGGTGGACGGAGAAGCCGCGAAGTCGGCGGCGCCGGCTGACGCCGCCCGTCAGGTTCTACAGGACACGCAAGCTTGGCACGACAGGACGATGTGGGACTCATCCATCAGACATGCATCCGAAGGAGGAAACTGTGTATCGGCGTCCGCTGTTTCACCGGCTCGACATCGAGTCCGTCGTCGTGTTTCGCGCGCTGCACCTGGGCGACATGCTGTGCGCCGTGCCCGCCCTGCGTGCCTTGCGCGCTTCGCTGCCAAAGGCCCGGGTCACCCTGGTCGGCCTGCCCTGGGCGCGCCAGTTCGCGCAGCGCTTTCGCAGCTATATCGACGACTTCGTTCCTTTCCCTGGCCACCCCAAGCTGCCCGAGCAGGAGGTCCGCCACGAGGCGCTGACGCCTTTCTATGCCGACATGTGCTCGCGCCGCTTTTCGCTGGCGCTGCAACTGCATGGCAATGGCCTCGTCTCCAACGAGATCGTCGCCGGCTTCGGCGCCGGCACCATGGCCGGCTATTGCCGCGACGAGCCGGTCGCCACCGAACACACCGTCCTGTTCCCCTATCCTGAACTGGGTGCCGAGTCCGAGCGGCTGCTGAGCCTTGTTGAACGCCTGGGTGCGCAAGCGGTCGGCGATTACCTGGAATTCCCGCTCGCCCAGGCAGACCGCCAGGAGCTCGAGGCCAGCGGCGTCGCCCCCGACCTGGCACCCGGCAGCTACATCTGCGTCCATCCTGGCGCCCGCAAGCGCGACAAATGCTGGCCGCCGCAACGCTTCGCCGAGGTCGCGGACCGCCTGGCCGCGGAATTCGGCGTGCGCGTGGTGCTGACCGGCTCGGCAGACGAAGCCGGACTGGCAAGCGAGGTCGCCAGCAACATGCAGGCCAAGGCAATCAATGCGGCGGCGCCGATCTCGATCGGCGCAATGGCCGCGCTGATGAAGAACGCCCGCCTGCTCGTGTGCAACGACACCGGCGTGTCTCACATTGCGGCCGGACTACGCCTGAAAAGCGTTGTCATCTTCAGCAAAGCCGATATCGCGCGCTGGGCCCCCCTCGACCGCGACCAGCACCGCTGCATCTGGGATCCCGACGCGCAGCGTTCGGCTGCCGTGCTCCAGCATGCACGCGCCTTGCTGGCCGGCACCGACCCGGGACGGCAGCGCACGGCGGGGATGTGGCCCTACTGGTAAAGACCGGAAAGCGGCCAATGCGGCGCAAACGCCAAGGAGCGCATGGCTCATCGATGCGATGCGGCCGGGTTGCCGGGCTGCCGGGCTGCCGGGGTTGCGGGTTGCAGGGTTGCGGGGTTGCGGGGTTGCGGGGTTCCGGGGTTGCGGGGTTCCGGGGTTCCGGGGTTGCGGGGTTCCGGGGTTGCGGGGTTGCGGGTTGCAGGGGTTGCGGGGTTGCGGGGTTGCAGGGTTGCGGGGTTGCGGGGCTGCAGGGCTGCAGGGCTGCAGGGGCTGCGGGGTTGCGGGGCTGCGGGGCTGCGGGGTTGCGGGGCTGCGGGGCTGCCGCCATGTTAGCCGGTGTCGATACACTGATCACGATGGCCCGGCGCTACCTCACGATGGCCCGGCACCCGCCTGCGCCAGCACGTCGCTCGCCAATACCACTACCTGCTCGACCGGCACGTCGGCGACGAAACTGGTGTCGTGCGCGCAACGGCTGCTCAGGTTGGGCAGGCCGCAGACGGGGCAATCCGTGCGCAGGGATAGGGCCAGCCGCAACAGGTGGGGCCGGAGCGGCATGCCGTCGATCAGGTTCGTCAGCCAGAAAATCCCGACGCACGGTGTGCCGATTGCCAGCGCCAGGTGCAGTGGACCGGTGTCGTTCGACACCACGCAGGTGGCACGCTCGATCAATCCGCACAGGCCGCCCAGGTCCAGCTTGCCGGACAGGTCGAGCGCCGGTGCGCGCATGGCACCGATCACGGCGCGCACCCGCGGTGCTTCGGCGGCCGTGCCGTTGACGGCGATGCGTGCCCCGAGTACGGCCAGCGCGTCGCCGACAGCGGCAAAGGATGCCGGCGGCCAGCAACGGCGCGGATCGGTCGAGCCGGGCTGCAGCAGCACCAGCGGTGCCTCATCCGGCCCGGCCCCGGCACTATGCTTGCGAGGGCAGCGGGAAGCCCCGCGAGATGTTGCAGCTGGTGTTGCGTCCCGCATCGAGCCGCGAACCTGGACGGGAGGTGGGCCGGGGACCGGATCGGAAAGCGGACCAGGAACTGGGCTGGGAATCGAGCCGGCGATCGGAGCCGGGACTGGAGCCGGGACCGGAGCGCGGATCGGGCCTGGCCACGGGCTGGAAGTCCAGCCGGTAACCGGCTCGACAACCGGGCAGGAATTCGGGCCGCACGCTGGGCCGGAGATGGGAACGCAACCTGGCGTGTGAAGCGAACCAGGCCCCGGGCGACCAGCCTCGCCACGCGTTGTCCCAGGCCTTGGGCCAGAACCCATGCCGGGAAGTGAGCCGGAAATCGGGCCGTCAATCGAGCCGGGAGCTGCGCCGGCGACTGCATCGATCGCGCGCCCAGGAGCAGCGCCGACAGGCATCGCCGGCATCCCTTCCAGCACGCATGCCGCCGCATGCCGGTCTTCCTGCGTCACCGCCAGCTCCTGACCCATCACCAGCCCACCGGCTCCCGCCAATGCAGCGATATCGAGCAGGGCCAGGCGCCGATTGGTCGGTTCCGTGTAGCGCACCCAGCGGTCCAGCGGCTCAGCGTCCTCGGCGCGGGCACCGATCGTCACCCGCGCGCCGAATGCCCTCACCAGCGGATTGGCGTAACGGCCGCCACCGTACATCTGGCAGGCGAGGTCGAAGTCTTCAGCGCGCATGACCTCTCGACAAATGCATGGCGGGCACCGTCGTCGGGAGCGTCCGGCGCCAGGCCGATGCCGGCCATCGGCGGCACCACCAGTACCCGGTCCACTGGCCCCGGGCGATGCGCCAGGAAGGCGCCATGCCAGGGCAAGCCCAGCAGTATCAGCTCAGCTTCTGGATAAGTTTGCTTGAGCGCGTGCAGGGCAGGCAGCGCGAACACGAAATCGCCCACGGCATTGGGCCGCAGTACGGCGATCTTGCGCACCCCGACGAGCTTGCCGGTGCGCCCTGGCGCCATCATGTCTCCTCCGTCGGCCGCCATGCCATCGGCAGGATGAAGCACTCAAGATGGACGGCGCGGGCAGGCGGCAACGACACCGCGCAGCTTGCGCTGCCTGGAAGGCGGAGGCGGGCACACAACGGGTGCGCCGGGCTCATCGCACCACCGCGCCCACCGGCGTAGTGAATTGCGTATCGACTTGCATATCGAATTGCGTATCGACTTGAATATCGACTTGCGTATCAATCGTCGTACCGCTTCGCGTGCCAGTTTGCGTATCGATTTGCGTATCGACTCGTCCATCGACCCGCCTGTCGATTTGCGTGTCGAGCTCCGTATCGCTTCGCGTGCCGGTTTGCGTGCCGCTCCCGCCAGGCGGCAGCCCCAGCAGGACGTGCGGCGCATCGACCTCGCGCATCGTGACGGTAGTAGGCAGCTCCATGTGATACGCCCCCGACGGCAAGATGCCGCAGCCGCCGTAGCGCTCCATGACGCGCAGTTGCGCCAGCACGTCTTCGCCGCAATGTTCGGCCGGCAGCGCCTGCCAGAAATCGAAGCCGCCGCAGTCGCGCAGCTTGGCCGCATCGAACAGGACGCAACCGCCGATCCAGGCAACCCGGTACAGGCGCGGCCCGCTCCGCTGCGCCAGGCGCGACTGCACATGGAACAGGTTCGCCGCGCTGTGCAGGTGATGGCGCGCCCAGGCGGCCGTGCCGGGACGCACCGTTTCGGGTACGACCGGCCCGTCCCAGAATTCGATGGATTCCTGCTCGGGCCGCAGCTGCCCCAGGTAGCTCAAGCCGTGCACGGCGCTGCCGACAAAGCCGCAGCCTTGCGCGCGCAGCGCAGTGTGCAGGCGCGCCAGCAGGCCGGGTTCGACGATGACGTCGTCGTCGAGAAACAGGCAGGCCGGTGCACTGGCCTGCGCCAGCAGGAAGGCGCGCTGCTCGGCCATGCCGCGGCGCGGCAGGTGGCGCAAGGTGTCGACCGCGATGCCGCGCGCACGCAGGTAGCGCAGCACGGCGCGCACCTCGGGCTGCTCGCAGGCTGCCGCGCCTTCGGACTGGTCGGAGACGACGATGCGCATCGTCGGGCCGGTCTGCGCGGCCAGGGCCGTGAGCGTGACCGCCAGCGCGGCCGGGCGGCCGCAGGTGGGTACCAGCACATCGACGTCCGCCGTCACGGCACGCTCCGGCCCGCCGCCGGCGGCATCGGTGGACGCTGGGCTTGCCCGTACAGGTAGGGATTCAGGGCCGGATCGTTGTACATCTTGTATTGTCGATAAACCTTGAAGTAGGCCCGGCCTTCCTGTGCCTCGCGCAGCAGGCGGTCGAGGCAGCCGGCCAGGTCGGCGCGCTGCGTGACGAGGCGCCCCAGCCTGGCCGTACAGGCATCGACATGGGTGGTGCCGGCATCGAGGCGCACCGTCTGTTCGCGCATGTGGTGGATCTTGAGCGCGAGGATGGACAGGCGGTCGATCATGGCACCGGCGGTCTCGCTCGACAGGCGTGCGTCGGGTATGGGCGTGACCCCCTCCAGCGCGGCGAGGATCGCTTCGTCGATGGCTTCGACGGCGTCGTTGCGCTGCTGGTTGTAGCTGTCGATGCGGCGTTTGCCGGCCGCGATCTCGGTGGCGGGTACATCCTGCCGGCGCGCTTTGTCTTCTTCACGCCACAGCAAACCATTAAATTGGTGGTTCGCGGCGATTGCCGGCCAGGCGCCGGCGGCGTCGACGGAAGGCGCGTCGGCGTGTGCCGGCAGGCCCAGGACAGCATCGTGATACTGGGTAATCGCGCGTGCATCGAGACCTTGGACCATCGTTGCCTCCGCCGTGAGCTATCGTTCCATACCGGTTGATGAGTGGGATGTGAGCGCATGTTGGAGGCCACGGGGGGCTTGTAAGTTCGACCGCTTTCAGGTGTACTTTATTCAAGCGCAAATCCAGGCAGTCCCGGTTTCCCCACCACGGTTTCACCCATATCATGCGCAGCAACGACAGCCCCAGCGCGCCCTATCCGCGACCGCAGATGGTGCGCCAGGAATGGTCCAGCCTCGACGGCTGGTGGGAATTCGCTTTCGACGATGGCGACCACGGATTGGCACAGCGCTGGTTCGACGGCCGCACGCTGCCCGAGCGCATCCTGGTTCCCTTCCCCTACCAGTCGCAGGCCTCCGGCATCGGCAGCCGCGAGATCCACGAAATCATGTGGTACAGCCGCGGTTTCGCATTACCCGAGGACTGGGACAGCGGCGCCCTGCTGCTCCATTTCGGCGCGGTCGACTACCGCGCCGACGTCTGGGTGAACGGCCGTGTCGCCGGACGCAACCGCGGCGGCCACGTGCCCTTCTCCTTCGATATCGCGCCCTACCTGCGCCCCGGCAGCAACCGCGTGACGCTGCGCGTCGAGGACCGCCAGGACCCCTATCAACCGCGCGGCAAGCAGTCGGCATCCGGCACCCCGGTGCGGATCTACTATTACTGCACCAGCGGGATCTGGCAGAACGTCTGGCTCGAGCCGGTCGCGCCGCTGCGCATCGACCACCTGCGCGTGCTCGAGGCGCATCCCGACGGCAGGCTGGCGCTGGCGGTGCAGGTCCACGGCCCGGCGGGCGAATGGGAAGCCGAGCTCGACGTGCTGGAAAGCCCCGACTGCGCCCGCCTGGTGACCGGCACGCGCAGTACCAGCAACGGCGCCAGCCTGGAGCTGCGCCTGCAGATTCCCGATCCGAAGGCCTGGTCGCCGGCGAGCCCCCACCTGTACGGATTGCGCGTGCGCCTGCTGCGCCGTGGCGAGCTGGTCGACACGGTGGAATCCTATGCCGGCCTGCGCTCGATCGAACTCAAGGACGGACAATTCCACCTGAACGGCAAGCGCTGCTTCCTGCTGATGGCGCTCGACCAGGGCTACTGGCCGGACACGCTGCTGGCCGCTCCCTCGGACGACGCCCTGCGCGAAGACGTCGCCTGGGCCAAACGCTTCGGTTTCAACGGCGTGCGCAAGCACCAGAAGATCGAGCACGAGCGCTGGCTCTACTGGTGCGACCGGCTCGGCCTGATGGTGTGGGAAGAAATGCCGAATGCGCGCTCGTGGTCCGAGGCCTCCGAAGAGCATCTCGAGGCCGAATGGCTGCGCGCCGTCATGCGCGACGCGAATCACCCGTCGATCGTCGCCTGGGTGCCGGTGGTGGAAAGCTTCGGCTTTCCGGAACTGGTGCGCCATCCGCACCAGCACGATTTCCTGGAACGGATGGTGGCGCGCACGCGCCTGGTCGATACGACGCGGCCCGTGATCGACAACGACGGCTGGCAGCATACCGACGTGACCGACATCTGCACCATCCACGATTACTCTCACCCGGTCGAGAAACTGCTGGAACGCTACGCAGGCACCCTGCAGACCGGACTGCCGCCGGACGCCACCTGGGTCAAGGGCCGCAGGCTGTTCCTCGAGGGGACACAGTACCGCGGCCAGCCGATCGTGTTTTCCGAGGTCGGCGGCTACCTGCTGGTGCCCGAGGGGCCGGAACGGCGGCGCGACCGCCTGTACGACCAGTACGGCAACGTGCGCAACGAGGACGAACTGGCGCAGCGCTACCGCACCTTGATGGAAGGGCTGGCCTCGCTGCCCTTCCTTGCCGGCCTGTGCTACACCCAGCTGACCGACGTCGAGCACGAGCAGAACGGGCTCCTGAGCGCGCAACGCGTGCCGCGCCTGCCGCCGGAACAACTGGCCGACCTGCACCGCAGGCTGTGGCCGGATGGGTGACGTGCCTGCCCTTCACGACAAACGCTGATTTCGCTTTATCACTTTGCAAAGGATAGCGGATCGTCCAGAATAGGCTGCCAATAGTCTGAATGGAGCTTATGGACAAGATTTCGTCGCTGGTCGGCCGCTATTCGTTTCATGCCCGGGTGTTCTTCAATGGCGTCTTCTGCGACGCCAACACCTTTGCGGAGAACCCGGCGTCCGGGCAGCTGCACCTGGTGCGCAGCGGCCCGGTGATCTTCCGCCAGGATGGCTTGCCGCCCCTCCGTGTGGACACACCCGCCATGGTGTTCTACCCGCGCGGCAGTGCGCACTCGCTGGAAGTGGCCGATGGCGCCAGCGCCGGCCTGCTGTGCGCCGACATCAGCTTTGCCGACGGCGGCGACAATCCGCTCGCGCGCGCCTTGCCGGAACGCCTGCACGTGCCGCTGGCAGGCATGCCGGCCCTGCACCACACGCTGGAACTGCTGTTCGCCGAAGCCTCCGCCAACAGCCAGGGGCGCGAGGTCATCCTCGACCGCCTGTGCGACGTGCTGATGATCCAGGTGCTGCGCCACGAATTCGAGCACGGCCAGCTGTCGATCGGCCTGCTGGCCGGCCTGGCGGACCGCCAGCTGGCGCTGGCGCTGGGCGCGATCCATGCCCGCCCGAACGAACCCTGGCAACTCGAAACCCTGGCCCGCGAAGCCTGCATGTCGCGTGCCCGCTTTACCGAACACTTCCGCAACGTGGTGGGGATGCCGCCGGGCGAATACCTGACGCGCTGGCGCATCGGCCTGGCGCAGGAGCTGCTGCGCCAGGGCATGCCGGTCAAGGTGGTCAGCAGCGAAGCCGGTTATACGAGTGCGCCCGCGTTCACGCGGGCGTTCACCGGACTGGTGGGAAGGTCGCCACGGCAGTGGCTGAAAGAGGCAACGCCGGATACGTGATCCGGCGCTGAAGGCGGGGAGAGCGTCACAGGTGCTGCGGGACGCTCGCGAAGCAGCTTATTTCAACAGGCGGGTACGGCTGGCCACGAAAGCGATCACCAGCGACAGCACGCCGACATAACCAATGGCCATCTGCATGCCCACGTGCTGGGCGATGGCGCCGATGACTGGCGGGCCCATCAGGGTGCCGCTGTAGGCCATGCTGGCCACGCCGGCCAGGGCGACCGGGCCCTGGGCACCGGCGGCGCTGAACACGAACGGGAACAGCAGCGACAGGCCGAGGCCGGCGACAGCGAAACCGCCCAGTGCGAAGTGCGCATTCGGTGCCAGTACGGCGAAGAACAGGCCGGCAGCCGAGACCAGAGCACCGGTGGCGATCAGGCGCTGGGCACCAAAGCGGGCCTTCAGCTTGTCGCCAACCAGGCGCGAGACCAGCATCATCACCGAGAAGCACGACAGGGCCAGCGGCGCCAGGCCGTCGGTGGCCTTGAAGTGTTCTTTCAGGAACACGCCGCTCCAGTCGGCGATGCTGCCTTCCGACATCGAGCCCAGGAAACCCAGCAGACCCAGCAGTGCCAGCGGACCGCGCGGCAGGGCGAACTTCTTCTTTTCGACCTTTTCGATGTCGTCGCTGATATCGAGCACCTGGTAGGCACCGAACAGGATCGCGGCCATCGGACCGGCAACCATCATGAAGTGAATCGCCGGAGCGACTTTCAGGCCGGCCATCAGGCTGCCCAGGGTCGCGCCCGCCAGGCCGCCGGCGCAGGCCAGGCCGTGCAGCATCGACATTTCCGACTTGCCAGTGGCTTTTTCGCGCTTGCTCGCGGCCGAGTTCATGGCGACGTCATAGGTGCTGGCGGTAACGCCCAGCATCAGCACCGCACCCATCAGGGTCTCTACGGTCGGGGCGATACCAATTGCCACCAGCACGGCCAGCAGGGCCAGGCCCGACATCAGCAGCGATTTACGGGCGCCAAACTTGCCCATCAGGAAGGACGAGACCGGGAAGGACAGCAGTGCGCCGACACCGCCGCACAGCAGCACCATCGACAGCGATGCGTGCGAAATATTCAGACGCGACGCCATGGCCGGGATGCGGCCGGCCCACGAACCCATGATCACGCCGAACACGGCGAACATCACCGGCAGCGACAGTTGCTGAACTTGTGCGACAACTTTGCTGCGGCGCGATACGGCGGCAGTGGCGGTGGTCGGAGCGGAAACGGCTGGAACAGAAGTTTGCATTTGGTATGAAATTATTTGTAAGTGCTTGTGCGGCAGATGTTTCTTAAGAGTTCGTTCTCGTCAGAAAAGTTTCTAACCGGAAGAAATTATTTTTTGCTGCTCTGCCGTTCGTAACTGACTGCTAACTGGGGCAGAAAAAACAAACGCCAACCGAAAAAAAGTTGGCGTCAGGAAGCTGATGGGAGGCAATTTTACGGGGTCTGACGCGGTTTTTCATTTTCCATGCGGAAAAAATTTATACGCGTTGCGTCACGTTCACACTCAAGGAATTAACAATTAACAGGGCATCACCACCTGTTAAAACTATTGAATGCAGACGATCCATTTTTGTGCGTTTGAGTGTAAAAGACTGTTGCCAGGCCTTGCCAATAGCCCCGCACGCTGTGCAATTCAACGCCATATAACGGTAATAAGAAAACCGAATAACAGTTAAGCCGGGAAGGTTTTCTTATTGCAGAGCACCAAAATATTTCACAAGGCGGAAGGAAAGAGCAGTTCGCATCGCGCATGTACTTGGCGAACGCGGCAATAACCTTGTGCCAGGTCAGCAAACCCGCGCCATTGCGTAATGTCACCATCCTCAATCCATGCACGCGGTAGCGTTAAAGCTTCCACACGGAAACTTTTTCGAGGAGAGCGCGATGTCCCGTGCGTACCGTTTGCCGCTGCTGGTCAGCGTCCTGGCAAGCCTGCTGGCCGATCCGGCCCTGGCGGCGCCCTATCCCAACGTCTATGGCGCGCCGCCGGAAGTCATGCGGGGTGCCGACTGGTACCGCCAGTGCATGCGCGTGCGTGCGCTGAGCATGCCGCGCGAACATGCACCAAGGGGGCAAGCCGACGGCAAGCGTTGCGATGCCGCTTCTCTCTATTACGACACGCTGAACATGCCTGAACCCGGCAAGGCCGACTGGGAACGCGTACATGCCTGCGCGGCCCGCACCAATGCGAATGGGGTCTTGATGATGTTGTATGCCAACGGCGTGGCCATGACGCCGCGCTTCGACCTGGCCTTGAAATACGCCTGCAGCATCCAGAGTCCGGTCGACGAGATGAAGAGCCGGGTGCAGCACCTGCGGCGGCGCGCCAGCGGAGAAGACGGCGCCCCGCTCGACGTCTGCGACGACGTCGCCAGCGCCGACAGCCGCGGACACTGCGCCGCCATGCGCGAGCGCCAGCGCGACAAGTCGCGCGGCGCCCAGCTGGCCGCCCTCAGCCGCAACTGGAACGCCAAGGAGCAGCTGGGCCTGGAGATGGCGACCAAGGCCGTGCATTATTTCGCCCAGCACCGGGTCGACTACGAGACCGACAGCAGCAGCGGTGCCACCCGCTCGCTGCAGCTCGACGCCCAGGCCGCCGAACTGGACATGTTCGCCGCCGACGTCCTGGCTGCCGAGGCCGGCAAGCTGCAGCGTTTTTCGGAAGCCGAGTTCGCCAGTCTGGACGAGAAGATGAACGCGACCTACCGCCAGTTCATGCTGACCCGGCCGGCCGGCAATTCCTACCTCGGCAGCATCCGCAAGACCGGCGTCGAGAAGACCCATCGTGCCTGGCTGGCCTACCGCGACGCCTTCGAACTGTTCGGCTCGATTCGCCATCCGCAGGTACCGGGTGCCACCTGGCGCGCCATGCTGACCGCACGCCGCATGGAGCAGCTGACCGAGCTCGACAACGCCGCCGCCGGGCGCTAATCCCCAACCCGGAAGAGCGCGCGCGATTCGAGCGGCAGCTCTTCCGTGCTGAGCACCACCAGGCGGTGGCTGGCGCGCGTCATCGCCATATAGAGTTTGCGCGCATCGCTTTCGCTCTCCCCTCCTCCGGCCAGCAGACTCTCCATCCCCAGCAGGAATACGGCGCCACCTTCCAGGCCCGTCGCCGTCTCCAGGTTCGCCAGGCGCAGGTAATCGGGACCATAGCCGCCAGGCGGCTGCTTCTTGTCCTTGTTCAGCCACCAGATCCGCTCCACCCCGAGCGCACGGCACAGCCGTTTGTACAGCAGGTGCTTCGGCGTGTCGCCGCCATAGATGACGAGGAAGGCCGACAGCGGCAAGCCGTGGGTCTGCGCCAGGCTGACGATCTCGTTGACGGCGCGGTCGACCGCGTCCTGCGGGCTGTCCACGCGCAGCAGGATCGGCGCGGCGCCCTCCTCCATGTCCGTAAAATCCGGCTCCAGGTAATGTTCCGGGTCGGCTTGTACCGCGCGCGCCAGCAAGGTCCCCGCCGTGTGCAGGATGGCCTGGGTGGTGCGGTAGGAACGCAGCAGCTTCTTGGTGCGCCCACTCACGTCCAGCCCGGCGTTGCGCCAGCTGAGGCGGCTTTTCATGAAGCCCTGGTTCGGATCGGCGCAGAGGAACAGGCGCCCGCCTGGCGCCAGCGCCAGTTTCACCGTGTGGAACCAGGAGGGCGCGAAGAACTGCGCCTCGTCGACCAGGATATGGGCATAGCGCTCGAGCGCCGCATGCGAGCCGGCGCGGCACACCTCGGTGGCAACCGCGCTCCACATGCGCAAGCCGTCGGCGCGCAGCGCGCCGGTGACCGCCGCGAACAGCTGCCAGACCTCGGCGCGCTCCTTCGCCCGCAGCGAAAACCCGCGGCCGGCGCGGCTGGTGTCCATGTACTCGGCTTCGCTGGCGACGAGCAACTCGTTGAGGAAGTCGAACTCCTCGATCAGTTGGGCTTCACTCAATTTCAGTTCGGGCCAGCGCACGCGCAAGCTGCGCACCAGGCCGGGTAGATGCTGCGGATCGCCCGGCATCTGCAGCGGCGCGCGGTACAGGCGGCGCCACTGGCGGTGCACCCAGGCGGAATAGGTCGCGATCTCGAGGTTGGCGGGCAAGCCGCCACGGCTGCGGTGCAGGCGCTCGCGCACATCCGCCACGATCGGCGTGTTGTGGATCAGGACCAGGATGCGCTCGTGCGGGCGCATCTCGGCCAGCAGCAAGGCCCGGCTGAGTGCAATCAGGGTCTTGCCGGAACCGGCGACGCCGTTCACCAGGCGCACGTGCAAATCGCTTGCCGCCTGCGCCTGCTCTTGCGGAAGCTCCAGGTCGAGTTTGCTTGCCCATTCCTGCTGCGGATCGAGGAACAGCCCGCCCAGGCTGGCCAGGTTGTCGCGCCGGAAGCGGCGCCGCGCCACCGGCACCAGCGGCAGCGCCGACTCGGGGAACAGGCGCGTGCGCAAGGCGTCCTCGTCTTGCGGGTCGAGTGGCCGCTGCAGCGCCGCCAGCCCCGGCGCGCCGCGTTCAATAAAACGTTCGCGTGACAGCAGGCGCAGCCCGGGCAGGTCGCCCAGCTGGCGCGCCAGCAGCATGGTGTCGTCTTCGCTGCAGGCCCACAGGATCACCAGCTGCGGCAAGCCGGCGGGCAGGCGGCGCGCCAGGCGGCCAGCTGGGCGTCGAAAGCCGCACGGGCTTCCGGGCGAACAGCTGGCCGGCGTCGAGCGCGTCGAAGGGAGTGTCCACAGTAGCCAGCGCCAGCCAGCCGCGCTCAAGGTGCTCGATAAACAGCTCGGGCGCGGCGCTGCCCTCGCGCAGCACCTTGCGCACGCTGGTCGCGTCGTCCAGCCCGTTCAATACACGCTTGATCTGCAACTGGCGCCCGCTGGCGCGGGTCCATTCCGGAATGAAAAGGGCCATCGCTAGATGCCGATGTGGCGCGCTTGCTTGAGCAGCCCGCGATACAGCGCGAGGTGGCGCGCCAGGTGCTCGTCGACCGCGACGAAATCCGGCGGCAGCTCGGGACCGACGATCACCAGTTTCGTCATCGCGCGCGTGACCGACACGTTCAGGCGCTCCGGCTGGAAAAAGAACCCGGCGATCGCCGCCAGGAAGCGCAGGCTGCCCGTCGCCAGCGACAGGATGATCAATTCGCGTTCCTGGCCCTGCATGCGCTCGACGGTGTCGGCCACGATCGCGCGCGCCGTGTGCCAGCCGAACTGCTCGACAAGGGCGTTGCGCAACGTGCGGCCGTGCGCACGGAAGGGCGTGACGATGCCGATCTCGTGCGGCTGCAAGCCACCCTCCAGGGCGGCCGCGCACAGGCCGGCGACCAGTTGCGCATCAAGCGGGTTGCGGCTGCGCGCTGCGTCGTCGAGCGTCGGGATGAACACCAGGCTGGCCGGATCGCGCAGCACCGCGTCGTACGGGTCGCCGTCGCTGCGCGGGTGCAAGGCCAGCTTGCGTTCGCGGTTCGGACCGGCCGCGCGCAGGCGCCCACCATAGAAGGAGGCGCTCGGCCAGGCCGTCAATTCGCGGTTCAGGCGATAGGTATCGGTCAGCATCACGCTGTCGACGTTGTGCAGGGTGAGCTTGGCGAAGATCGAGCCGGGAATATCGTCCAGGATCGAGCGCGCCAGCAGCACCGGCGGCAGCTGCTTCTGGTCGCCGATGAAGACAAAGCGTGCGCCGCGCCGCATCGCCATCAGCGCCAGCGGCAGCGTCACCTGGCTCGCTTCGTCGAACACGACGGTGTCGAACTCGCAATTCTCCAGGCGGTAGCCGCAGGTGGCGAAGGGCGTGGCGCCGACCACGTAGCCGCCATCCATCGGCCGGCCATGCCAGGCGGCGAAGCTGTCGACGCTGGTCACGCCGGGTTCCAGCGCCGTGCCCCGGGTCTCGCGGCCGATTTTCGCCGTCGGTACGCCCGGGCGGCGATCTTGTTCAGCGCGTTGTTGATTGCCATGTGGGTGTGCGAGGTGACCAGCACCCGCTCGCCGCGCGCGGCCAGCAGGCGTACGGCCAGCGCCAGTACCCGGGTCTTGCCGGTGCCGGGCGGGCCCTGCACGCAGGCGACCTGCTCGGCCGCGGCGATCTTGCCGACCGCCTCGGCCTGGGCCGCGTTCAGGCCCTCCGCCAGCGCGATGCTTTCCGCTTCCTCGAAGTCGCGCGGGTCGAATGCACTGTTGATGCGCCCATCAAGCAGAGGCATGAGGTGGCGGTGTGCGCGCGAGGGCGGGAGGGTTTCGCCGATATCGTCCAGCACCTCGTCGTAATAGCGCGACAGGTCATAATCGTCCGGGTCGGCATAGCAGGATTGTTCGCCGACCGCTTTCAGCACGCTGCCGGCATGGCGCAGCCGCAGCAGCCAGCGGCCCTCCTCTTCCATCTCGAAAGCCGCTTCGCGCGCCAGCATGTCCACCAGCGGTGAGCCGCCGTGCAGGCACACCAAGTCGCCTTCGCGAAAGCGCGATTCGCCCTCATCGGGATAGGCCCACACGGTGCCACTCACCGGACCCGCTTCCAGGCGCAGGAAGCGTTGCGACGCGCCCTTCGCCAGGCGGTCGGCCAGCGGCTGGCGCCAGGCCTCGACCAGCCTGTCCTGGGCCGCGGCGCGCTCGCGCGCCACAAAACCGCGCAGGCCGTCAAGCAGGCGCGCGTAGCGGCGTGCACGTGCGGCGCCCTGTGCGGCTTTTTTGTCTTCCTGCTGCGGCGATGTGCTGGCGTCCTGTTTCACACGGAGGCTTATAAGATGCCGCGTGCGCTGCCGTCAAGCAGCTTCAGGGCCGGGCGTGGCGCCGCCGGCACGGTTTTCCATCACGCGGTAGGATAGGCGTTCTGCATAATGAGGACCGACCACATGAGCACCACTTTGTTCGACATCCCGCTGCGCCGCCTCGAAGGCCAGCCGGCGACCCTGGGCGACTACCGCGGCAAGGTCATGTTGATTGTCAACGTTGCATCGCAATGCGGCCTGACGCCGCAGTACGCCGGCCTGGAAAAATTGTTCGAGGGCTACGAGGAACGCGGCCTGGTCGTGCTCGGCTTTCCGTGCAACGATTTCGGCGCCCAGGAACCGGGCTCCGAGGCCGAGATTGCAGACTTTTGCCAGCGCAACTACGGCGTACGCTTCCCGATGTTCGAAAAGGTGGAGGTGAACCGCGAGGCACGCCACCCGCTCTACCAGGAACTCGTTGCGGCCCAGCCGCAGGCACGCCAGGCGGAAGGAAGTACTTTCGGCGCCAAACTGGCCCAGCACGGCCTGAGCCCGAAGAATCCAACCGACATCATGTGGAACTTCGAGAAATTCCTCGTCGGCCGCGACGGCCAGGTGCTGGCCCGCTTCGCGCCGGACGTGAAACCGGACGATCCGGCGCTGGTGGCGGCGATCGAGGCGGCACTGGGCTGAGCGCAACGCTTCCACAAAGGGCATCACGCCCTTTGTGGCGCCACAAAGGGCATCACGGAATGGATCGCGGCCGATGAGGTCTGACGAACACCCTTATAAAAGGAGAACGTCATGGCCTATGTCGATGGTTTCGTGGTTCCGTTCCGAAAGACAAGCTCGACGCCTACCTGGACATGTCCAGACGCTGCGCCGCGATCTGGCGCGAGTTCGGCGCCCAGGAGTTCCGCGAGTGCGTCGCCGACGACGTCAAGCCGGGCAAGCTGACCTCGTTCCCGCAGAGCGTCGATTTGCGCGATGGCGAACTCGTGGTCTTTTCCTGGATCGTCTATCCCTCGCGCGCCAGGCGCGATGAGGTCAACGCGAAAGTCATGGACGACCCGCGCATGGCCGAGTTCATGAAACCCGAAAACATACCCTTCGACGGCAAGCGCATGATGATCGGCGGCTTCGAGATGGTGGTGGACGCCTGAGGGCTGCGGCAGGGAACATGGCTATGCGCATCGGATAGAGCATCGATGAGGGTTAGGCAGGGCACGGTGAGGGACGGCCGCGCGCAGTAAGCTGGCCTCATGTTGAAGAAGGCCTCCCCACGAAAGCTGTACGCGATGAAGCGCATGTCGCTGGCACTTGCCCGTGCTGCCGCTGCCAGGCCTTTCGGCCCGGCAACCGACAAGGCGCTGCGCTGGGCGACGGCCTGGGGCATGGCGTCGGGCATCCGCACGCCGCATGCGCCGCTGCGCTTGCGGCGCGATACGCTCGTCGGGTCGGCCAGTTAGCGCGCTGACAGGCGGGCGCAGGCGGGCACCTTCCGCAAACGCCGCACGCCCGCAGGCACAGGCGAAAAAACGAAGCCCGCAGGCTTCGTTTTTGTTCAGGCGATGCGCAATCCGATCAGAACGGAATGTCGTCGTCCATGTCCGAGAAGTTCGGTGCCGGACGCTGTGGCTGCGGACGGGCTGCCGGGGCCGGCGGGGCCTGGCGCGGGGCAGAACGCTGTGGCGGCGCGTCGTAGCCGCCGCCGTCGTCCATGCCCATGTCGTTGCCGCCGCCCATGCCCTGGCGGCCGCCCAGCATCTGCATGTTCTCGGCGATGATGTCGGTAGCGTAACGCTCGATGCCGTCTTTATCCGTGTACTTGCGGGTCTGCAGGCGGCCTTCGACGTAGACCGACGAACCTTTTTTGAGGTACTGGCCGACGATTTCAGCGAGACGGCCGAAGAAGGAGATGCGGTGCCATTCGGTCAGCTCTTTCTGCTCGCCGGTGTTCTTGTCCTTCGACTTGAACGAGGTAGCGACCGCGATGTTCGCGATGGCGTCGCCGCTCGGCATGTAGCGGATTTCCGGATCGCGGCCGAGGTTGCCGACGATGATGACTTTGTTGACTGATGCCATGGTAAGACTCCTTCAGGATGATGTGAGCCCTGGCTCTGCAACTTGACTAAGCGCCAGGGAACGGGGAGCGCCTAACAGAACGTTCATGCAGCCATGAAGGTTTTGTTAGACGCTCCGGGTGTTTCAGCACGCTATTATGAGGCCAGCCGCCCACTTCTTAAAGTGGATTTTTTGCGTTGAATCAAGCATTTTTATGCCGCGCGCATGGTCCAGCCAAGCTTCTTTTGCGACCTGATCCATGCACAAAGGGACATGCCGCCTGGCTACCGAACGCCACGCTACGCTGCGTCCCCCTAGAATTATTTTCAGTTCCTGAACAGTTTGTCATTGAAGCGCACGCCGATCGGCCCACATAGGCCAGACCGGTTCGTTCCAGCCTGCGCCCGGCATGTCGCATGGGCATGCCAGGCTGGCATCGCTGGTACACATGCTACCCGAATAGTACTGGATGCATGTACAGCCAGTGCGAAAAAGCGTTAAACTAACAGATTCCCCAGACTGGCCCGCCGGTCGCGACAACGCCGCTCATCAAGGCGTCTTGCGCGGTCCGCACAACTTATTGAAAGCCTGCCAAAACTTAATGGAAGAAATTCGAATCCGCGGTGCCCGTACGCACAACCTGAAGAACATCAACCTTGACCTGCCCCGCAACAAGCTGATCGTCATCACGGGCCTGTCGGGTTCGGGCAAGTCTTCCCTCGCTTTCGACACCCTGTATGCCGAAGGCCAGCGCCGCTATGTCGAGTCGCTGTCGGCCTACGCGCGCCAGTTCCTGCAGTTGATGGAAAAGCCGGATGTCGACCTGATCGAGGGCCTGTCGCCGGCGATTTCCATCGAGCAGAAGGCGACTTCGCACAATCCGCGTTCCACCGTCGGTACCGTCACCGAAATCCACGACTACCTGCGCCTGCTGTACGCACGCGTGGGCACCCCGTATTGCCCGGACCACCCGCACGAGCCGCTGGCGGCGCAGACCGTGTCGCAGATGGTCGATTCCGTGCTGGCCATGCCGGAAGGCACCAAGCTGATGATCCTGGCGCCGGTCGTGGCCGGCCGCAAGGGCGAGCACAGCGATCTGTTCGCGGGCATGCAGGCGCAAGGCTTCGTGCGTTTCCGCATCCAGAGCGGCGTCAACCCGGCCAAGATCTACGAGATCGACGAGCTGCCGAAGCTGAAAAAAACCGAAAAGCACTCGATCGACGTCGTCATTGACCGCGTGAAGGTGAACCCGGAAATCAAGCAGCGCCTGGCCGAGAGCTTCGAGACCGCGCTGCGCCTGGCCGACGGCCGCGCCGTCGCCTACGAGATGGACACCGAGCAGTCGACCGTGTTCTCCAACAAGTTCGCGTGCAATGTCTGCGGCTATTCGCTGCAGGAACTCGAGCCGCGCCTGTTCTCGTTCAACAACCCGATGGGCGCCTGCTCGCAGTGCGACGGCCTGGGCCACATCGAGTTCTTCGATCCGAAGCGCATCGTCGCCTTCCCCAACCTGTCGCTGGCCTCGGGTGCAGTGAAAGGCTGGGACCGCCGCAACCAGTTCTATTTCCAGATGCTGTCGAACCTGGCGGCCTATTACGAATTCGACCTCGACACGCCCTACGACAAACTGCCGAAGACGGCGCAGGACGCGGTCCTGTTCGGTTCCGGCAAGACCGCGATTCCGTTCACCTATGTGAACGAGCGCGGCCGCACCGTGATCCGCGAGCACACCTTCGAAGGCGTGGTGAACAACCTGCAGCGCCGTTATCGCGAAACCGATTCGATGGCGGTGAAGGAAGAACTTGCCAAATTCATCAACGAAAAGAAATGCCCGGCCTGCGACGGCGCGCGCCTGCGCACGGAAGCACGTTTCGTCAAGATCGGCCAGGGCGCCCAGCAGCGCGCGATCTATGAGGTGTCGGACCGTCCGCTGCGCGAAACGCTGGAGTTCTTCGAAACGCTGGTCCTGACCGGCGCCAAGAAGGACATCGCCGAGCGCGTCATCAAGGAAATCACGGCGCGCCTGAAGTTCCTGAACAATGTCGGCCTCGATTACCTGTCGCTCGACCGCAGTGCCGATACCCTCTCGGGCGGCGAAGCCCAGCGCATTCGCCTGGCCTCGCAGATCGGTTCCGGCCTGACCGGCGTCATGTACGTGCTCGACGAGCCGTCGATCGGCCTGCACCAGCGCGACAACGACCGCCTGATCGCGACCCTGAAACACCTGCGCGACATCGGCAACAGCGTGCTCGTGGTCGAGCACGACGAAGATGCGATCCGTACCGCCGACTACATCGTCGACATGGGTCCCGGGGCGGGCGTGCACGGCGGCCGGATCATCGCCGAGGGTACGCTCGAAGAGATCATGCGGAACGAGCATTCGGTGACGGCCCAGTACCTGGACGGCCGCCGCAAGATCGCCGTGCCGAAAAAGCGTACCCCGGCCAATCCGGAGCGCCAGCTGGTGATCACGAATGCGACCGGCAACAACCTCAAAGGCGAAACCCTGACGCTGCCGGTCGGCCTGATGACCTGCGTGACGGGCGTGTCCGGTTCGGGCAAATCGACGCTGATCAACGACACGCTGTATCCGGCCCTGTCGCGCCACCTGTACGGCGCGCAGACGGAACCGGCGCCGCACGACGCGATTTTTGGATTAGAACACTTCGACAAGGTCATTTCCGTCGACCAGGCACCGATCGGCCGCACCCCGCGCTCGAACCCGGCCACCTATACCGGCGTGTTCACCCCGATCCGCGACCTGTTCGCGACGGTGCCGACGGCCAAGGAACGCGGCTACTCGGCCGGACGCTTCTCGTTCAACGTGAAGGGCGGCCGCTGCGAAGCCTGCCAGGGCGATGGCGTCATCAAGGTCGAGATGCACTTCCTGCCGGACGTGTACGTGCCTTGCGACGTCTGCCACGGCAAGCGCTACAACCGCGAAACGCTCGAAGTGCACTACAAGGGCAAGAGCATCACCGAAGTGCTGGAGATGACGGTCGAAGACGCGCACGAGTTCTTCAAGCCGGTGCCGGTGATTGCCCGTAAACTCCAGACCCTGCTCGATGTCGGCCTCGGCTACATCAAGCTGGGGCAGAGCGCCACGACCTTGTCCGGTGGCGAGGCGCAGCGCGTAAAACTGTCGCTGGAGTTGTCCAAGCGCGATACGGGACGTACCCTGTACATCCTGGACGAGCCGACCACGGGCCTGCACTTTGCCGACATCGACTTGCTGCTGAAAGTGATCCACCGCCTGCGCGACCAGGGCAATACGCTGGCGATCATCGAGCACAACCTCGACGTGATCAAGACGGCGGACTGGATCGTCGATTTGGGTCCGGAAGGTGGCGCCGGCGGCGGCAAGATCGTCGCGACGGGCACGCCGGAACAGGTGGCGAAGAATCCAGCCAGCGTCACCGGCAAATACCTGGGGCCGTTGCTGAAGCAGTAAGCAGAGCCAGGAAATGAAAAAGCAGAGCTGCGGCTCTGCTTTTTTTTGACCTCGTTACAGCTGCTAACTTGCCCGCAAGGACTCCAGCCCCGCCCGGATAAACCCGCGCATGCGCGCATCCACCATCCCGCCCACCTGCAGCGCCGGCTCGTTCTCCAGCGCCTGGCGAATCTTGCGTTGCGTTGCCGGATCGTCTCCCGCAAACGAGCGGAACAGGCCATACCACTCCCGTGCCAGCGCCTGCCCTTCCGGCGAGTCGGGTGCACATCCCGCATCCATCGCCGTGCGCACGCGGGCGAACAGCGGCGGCCACTCGCTGGCGCGTTTGCCAAAGTTGGCGCGCATGAAGGCCAGCTCTTCCTCATCCAGATAGCGAGCGAAGACAGCCAGCTGGTTCTCCTTGGAGGCCGCTTGCACGAAAGCCATCACGGCAGGCGTGATCCCGGTACGCTCCTGCACCGCGGCTTCCTGCTCGTGCATCGCATTCAGTTTGGCGAACAGGACCGGATTGGCCGCCGTGTCGCGGTTGACCATCGCCATCCAGCGTTGCGCCAGTTCCCTTGCGCGAGGGTCGTTTGGTGCCACGCCGCCATCGAGCAAGCCGCGCACCTCGGCCACGAGCGCCTTCCATTCGCCCTCGACCTCATCGAGCCGCTGATACAGCGGCAATTGCTCCAGTTCGTCCTTCGTAAAATAGTTGTCGTACATCGTCATCTGCTCCAGGGTTGTCAACCAGTCGGCCGGATCCGGTTCCTGCCGGTCGGCGAGCTGCCCTCGCAGGCGTTGCAAACGCATACGCAGGCGGCTGGCGCCGTCGATCTGGCTGCTCAATACGGCGATCTGGCGATCGACGATGGCAGCCAGCGGCAGGTCGGTTCCGGTGAGATAGCTCGCGATGTCGGCCAGCGCCATGCCGAAGCCGCGCAATGCCAGGATGCGGTGCAGCCGGGCGAGGTCGGCCTCGTTATACAGCCGGTAGCCGGCATCGGAACGCGCCGAAGGGGACAGCAGTTTGATGTCGTCGTAATGGTGCAGCGTGCGCACCGTCAGGCCGGTGCGTTTTGCCAGTTCGCCAATTTTCAACAGCATCGGTCTCTCCTCTTCATGCGTGCAACCATGCTCGGGCCTCACGCCGCGTGAGGGTCAAGCACTCCCTGAAACAAGTAATATTAATACCCGACGGAAATCACATACACGACGATATGCGCTTACTCATTATTGGCAACTCGGGCTCGGGCAACTCGTACCGGGCGAAAGCACTGGCCGCCCAGCACGATCTGGCGCACCTGGACCTGGACACCATCGTGTGGGAGCCGGGGCAGATCGCCGTGCCGCGCGCGCCGCAGCAGGTACAGGCCGACCTGCTGGCCTTCGTCCACGCGCACGGCAGCTGGGTGGCGGAAGGCTGCTACGGCGACCTGGTCGAAGCGGCGCTGCCCTGGTGTTCCGAACTGGTGTTCATGAACCCGGGGCGAGAAATCTACCTGGAGAACAACCGCCGCCGTCCGTGGGAGCCGCACAAGTACGACTCGATGGAAGCGCAGCAGAGCAAACTGCCTTTCCTGCTGGACTGGGTGGCGGGCTATTACGAGCGCGACGATGCGATGTCGTATGCCTGCCACCGGCACTTGTTCGACCGCTTCGACGGCAACAAGACCGAGGTGACCGCGCTCTGAGGAGCGCCGCCGCTATTCGGCGGTATACAAGGGCTGCGCCATGCGCACCGGCCGCACGTCCATCCGGATGCGGTAGATGGAATAGGCGTCCTCGCGGTTCGCGACGTATTCCCCGCTGTCGGGCATGCGAGTGAAGGTGAATTCGAAACCGCGTTCCGGCGCGGCGCTGGCCGGCCCCTCGAAGGCCAGGCCGACGGCGCGCTGCAAGTCGCTGTCGACCAGTTTGACGAGCAGGTCGAGCACCGCGGTATTGCCGAGGATATCGGGATAGAACAGCGCAGCGCGATGTTCGGGGCGGGTCTTGTCGACCGCTTCCTTGCCGGTACCATGCTGGAAACTGCGCTTGACCAGATCGAAGCGGTCGCCGTTGTCCAGGTAGCTGATGCGCGCATTCGACAGGTTGAACTGCGGCTGCGCCTTGTCCGTCGTGGCGCCCTTCAGGTCGAGCACGATGGCGCCGGTGCGGCCGATCATTGTCACCTGGCGGTCAGGCGCCACCACCGCGGCCGTGTCCTCGTCGATGCCGAGGCCCAGCGTGTAGCCTTTGTTCAGCATCGCCGGCAGCATGCGCGCGAAGCGGCCGCGTGCCAGCAGGTGCTGGTCGATGAAGATATCGTCGCCGATGAAGCCCAGCCCCGGGGCGATGTCCTTGCCCTCGACCACGCCATGCTTCAACAGCGGCGCGACATCGGGGGGCGGATCGAAGAACATGGTGCTGCTCATGATGGCCGCGCCCGCGCTGGTGCCGGCGATGACGCCGCCGCGCCGGTACATGCTCCACAGCGCGTCGAGTACCGCGCTGTTGCTGCCGTCCGGGCGCCGCAGCGCGCCGGTGATGCGCGCCTGGTCGCCGCCGGTGAAGAAGGCACCGCCGGCGCTGCGTACGAAGGCCGCCAGCGCCGGGTCCTCGGCCACCTTGCGCACATAGCGCCCCGCCAGGCGCGGTGCGATCGGCACCACGACGGCTTGCGCGCCGTGGCGGTTCAGGTTGGCAACAGTCAGGGCGCCTTCGCGCTCGGGATTTTCGGCGGCGGTCGGGAACACCGCGATGCGCGCCCCCTGCCGCCGGCCAGTACCACGATCTTGTCCCAGACCGCGGCGTTCTCGGCACGCAAGCCGCCGCCGATGATGACCAGCGAACCCTTGGGCGCTTCCGCGACCGCGGCTCCCGTCGTGCCACCCAGGCCGGCCAGCGCCAGCGCCAGCGAAAAAGCAACTCCCCTGAACATCCCCCGGCTCCCTAGCGGAACGAATAGTTCAGGCTGACGAAGCCGCTGCGCCCGCGCGGATCCGTATAGCTCGGGTCGTACCCGGCCAGGAAGAAATAGGCCTGGTTCGAGAACGGCGGATCCTTGTCGAGCAGGTTCAGCACGCCGGCGCGGAGTTTGAGGTGCTTGCTGATGGCCCAGCTGCCGGTCAGGTCCCACAGCGAATACGACTTCACCTTGTTCGGCGCCAGCAGCTCGTCGGTGTAGGGGTCGTAGGTCGTGTTCTGGTCGGTATAGCTGGACGAATACTGGTTCGCCAGGGTCAGGCTGACCGGACCGCTGTCCCACTCGAGGTTGATCCGGTGGCGCCACTTCTGGATCGCCTGGTCGTTCAGGAAGACGCCGAGGTTGCTGCGGTAGGGCTCGGCTGGGCCGAACTGGCGGTCGTAGCGCAGGATGCGGGTGCCCGACAGGCTCAGGCCAAAGCGTCCCCAGGGTCCGCGCTCGCTGCGCCAGTCGGCGGCCAGGTCGATGCCCGAGGTCTTCAGGCGGCCCTGGTTTTCCTTCATCAGGAGGATGTTCGAGATGAAGCCGTCCTCGTCGCGTTCGATGTACTTGCCGTTGTAGGCGGCCGGGTTCTCGATGATGACCTGTTCGCCCAGGGTGCTGATGACGTCGCGCTTTTCGATGTTCCAGTAGTCGATCGAGAAGTTGCTGCGCTTGTTCAGTTCGACCACGGTGCCAAGCGTGAACTGGCGCGATTTCTCCGGCTTCAAATCCGGGTTCGAGCGGCGCTCGACGTTCCACTGATCGGTGCAGGTATCGATGCTGCCTTCCTGCGCCACGCATTGCGGGTCGGTCAGGATGCCGGCCGAGGTGCCGAAGATGGTCGGACGCTTCAGGTCGGACAGCGACGGCGCGCGAAAACCCGTGCCGGCCGAGGCGCGCAGCAGCAGGAACCGCGTTCGGCTGCCAGCGCAGGCCGATCTTCGGATTGGTGGTGCCGCCCACTTCGCTGTAGCGGTCATGGCGCAGCGCGAACTGCATTTCCAGTTCCTTCGTGAAGGGCGCATTCAGTTCGGTGAAGACCGAGCCCACACGGCGCCTGTTGTCCGCCGTCTCGACTTCGAGCAGCTCGCCGGCCGGCACCGTGCTGTCGCGGTCGCCGGCGATGTTGTTCGACTGCAGCAGGCTTGATGGCGTGAAGAGTTGGTGCTCGCGCCGGAATTCGCCGCCGATGGCGATGGCCAGCTCGCCGCCGGGCAGCGTGGCCAGCGCACGCGACATCTTGCCGTCGATCGAGGTCGAGATGCCTTTCGCCTTGCGCGCTTCGTCGTTGATCTTGATGCTGTTGATCAGGTCGATGCCCGCCTGGGACGAGGGTGCGAAGGGGTTGATCGTGCCGTTGCGCACGGCGGCGTCAAACTGGTCGAACAGCACGTAGCCATCGACATACTTGTCGGTGCTGCGGTTTTCGGCGCGCGCCAGCGCCAGGTCGTAGTCCCAGCCGGCCAGGTTGCCGCTGGCACCGAGCACGAGGCGCTGGCCTTCGCTGCTGACCTCGTTGCTGCGGTTGCCGGCTTCCTGCATGCGGTAGCGGATGCCGCTGAAGGTGTCGGGCAGGCCTGGGCCCGTCAACGCACGGCGATAGGCCTCGGGCAGGATACTCACCGGCAGGTTGCGGATGCGGACCGGGTTCGGCGACAGCACGTACTTGCTCTTCGCTTCGGTCTGCACCAGCTCGGCGAAGAGCTGGTTGTTGGCGTCGAGCTGGTAAGTCGCGCGGCCGATGAAACCGATCTTGCGCGAGTCCGGATAGATCTCGGTGTCTTCCATGTAGTCGTAGCTGCAGCCCGCCGCCCCGCCTGGTCCCTTCTCGGCATACACGGTGGCGGGCGGATTGCATCCAGGTGCGCTCGGGTTGATCCGGCTGACCGTGCTGCCCGCCGGCAGCAGGCCCGCGGCTATCAGCGCGGCGCGCTGGGCGCTCGAGATATCGACGTTGACCGGGAAGGTATTGCTCGACATTTGCGCCGGCAGCGTGGTGGCCAGGGCACGCTCAGCGATGAAGCTGCGCTGGCGCGAACGCAGGCGGTCGAGCTGCTGGAAGTCGAGCACGCCGAACACGTTAAAACGATCGGTCGTGAGGTCGCCGAAGCCGGCGCTGAGGCTGGCGGTGCGTTTGCCGGCGCCGCCATGCTGGGTGCCCGCGGCGGAGGCGGCCAGGTCGATGCCCGTATAGTCCTTGCGGGTGATGAAATTGATCACGCCGCCGATGGCGTCGGTGCCGTAGATCGCCGAGGCGCCGTCCTTCAATACCTCGACACGCTGGATCGCCCCGGCGGGGATGTTGTTCAGGTCGACGCCGGCATTGTCGCCGGGGGAGGCGAAGTTGGCCAGGCGGCGGCCGTTGAGCAGTACCAGTGTCGACGACACGCCCAGGCCGCGCATGTTGGCGCTGTTCATGCCGCGCTGGCCCGAGGTGCTGTCCGAAATGCTGGGACCGTCCGTCAGGGGCGCCGTGTTGGCGCTGATGTTGCGCACCAGTTCGGCCGCGGTGGTGACGCCCATCTTGTCGATGGTTTCGCGCGAAATCACTTCCACCGGCAGCGCCGCTTCGCTGTCGAGCCGCTTGATCGAGGAGCCCGTGACCAGCACCCGCTGTATTTTCGGTTCCGCCGGCGCGGCCTGCCCTGTCGTCTCCGTCTGTGCAACCGCCTGGTTCGCCAACAAAACCAGTGCGGCGACAATGCTCGAGGCCAGGATGGTTGGCCGCAAGGTATTCGATTGTTGCTTGCTCATGCATTGCTCCCTCAGGTGGTGGCGCAGGATTGTTCTCGACGTGTCTCTGTTCGCAGTGCTTTCGTGCAATTCTTTTAACTATTTCCAAATGTAATGCATGTTCTGTTGCAGGCTCAACATGAATTTGGAAAAATGTCTCGATCCATCCACCTTGCATGAAAAACGCGCAAGGATGTCCCTGCGGCCATGCCGGCGCCCGCCCATAAAAAAAGGCAGCGCCATATGGCACTGCCTTTTTTATGTGCGGCCGCATGACACGGCCGCCCTCCTCAGAAATTTTATTGCGCCAGCTGCTGTTCCAGCTTCTGCTTGGTCGCCACCAGCTCTTGCGGCAGGTGGTAAGCCAGCTTCTCGAACAGTTCGGTGTGCAGTTTCAGCTCTTCGCGCCAGGCGTCCCTGTCGATCGAGGTGATCTGGTTGAACTGCTCCTGGGTGAAGTCGACGCCGTCCCAGTTCAGGTCGCCATAGTTCGGCGAGGTGCCGAACAGGTGCTGGGTGCCGCCTTCGGCCTGGCCCTGGGCACGGTCGAGGATCCACTTCAGTACGCGCATGTTCTCGCCATAGCCCGGCCACACGAAGTTGCCGGACTCGTCGGTACGGAACCAGTTGACGCAGAAGATCTTCGGCAGCGCGGCCGGGTTCTTCTCCGCGACTTTCCGTCCGAGATCGAGCCAGTGCTGGAAATAATCGCTCATGTTGTAGCCGATGAACGGCAGCATCGCGAGCGGATCGCGGCGCACGACACCCATCTGGCCAGCAGCAGCGGCGGTGGTCTCGGAGCCCATGGTTGCTGCCATGTAGACGCCTTCGACCCAGTCGCGCGCTTCGGTCACCAGCGGCACGGTGGTGGAACGGCGGCCGCCGAAGATGAAGGCCGAGATCGGCACGCCGGCCGGATCGTCCCAGGCCGGATCGATCACCGGGTTCTGCGTCGCGGCGACGGTGAAGCGCGCGTTCGGGTGGGCAGCCTTGGTGCCCGAGGCCGGGGTCCAGTCCTTGCCCTGCCAGTCGATCAGGTGGGCTGGCGCTTCCTTGGTCATGCCTTCCCACCAGACGTCGCCATCATCGGTCAGCGCGACGTTGGTGAAGATGACGTTCTCGCGCAGCGACAGCATGCAGTTCGAGTTGGTCTTGTCATTGGTGCCCGGGGCCACGCCAAAGTAGCCGGCTTCCGGATTGATCGCGTACAGCTTGCCGTCGGCGCCCGGCTTGATCCAGGCGATGTCGTCGCCGATGGTGGTGACTTTCCAGCCATTGAACGAGTTCGGTGGGATCAGCATGGCGAAGTTGGTCTTGCCGCAGGCCGAAGGGAAGGCGGCGGCGACGTATTTCTTCTCGCCTTGCGGCGATTCCACGCCCAGGATCAGCATGTGTTCGGCCAGCCAGCCGGTGCCGCCGGCTTGCGCTTCCTGGTAGCCCATGTTCGAGGCGATGCGCAGCGCGAAGCATTTTTTACCGAGCAGCGCATTGCCGCCGTAGCCCGAGCCGAAGGACCAGATTTCGCGGGTTTCCGGATAGTGGACAATGTACTTGGTGCTGTTGCATGGCCATGGCACGTCTTGCTGGCCGGCAGACAGCGGCATGCCGACGGTGTGCACGCAGGGCACGAACTCGCCGCTTTCGCCCAGCACGTCGTACACGGCCTTGCCCATGCGCGTCATGATGCGCATGTTCACCGCGACATAGGGCGAATCGGACAGTTCGACGCCGATGTGGGCGATCGGCGAACCGAGCGGGCCCATCGAGAACGGCACGACGTACAGCGTGCGGCCAGCCATGCAGCCGTCGAACAGGCCGTTCAGGGTGGTGCGCATTTCGGCCGGGTCCATCCAGTTGTTGGTCGGGCCAGCCTGCTCCTTCGTTGCCGAGCAAATATAGGTACGGTCTTCGACACGTGCCACATCCGACGGATCGGAATGCGCCAGGTAGGAATTCGGGCGTTTTGCCGGGTTCAGGCGCTTCATCGTACCGGCTTCGACCATCTGTGCGCACAGGCGGTCGTACTCTTCCTCGGAGCCGTCGCACCAGTAGATGGCGTCAGGCTTCGTCAGGGTGGCGATTTCCGCGACCCAATTGAGGAGCTTCTGGTGTTTGATGTAAGCAGGGGCGTTCAGTGCGGCGACGCCGCCCATCACGGGCTGGTTCATGTGGTACCTCCAATGCCAATTAAGAATTCTTTCTTGTCCCGGCACGGCAGGATCGTCGTCTGCGGGGATGGCTACGGCATCCCAGGTTCGCCAGCGGAAGCGGCGGTACGGCGGTCATGTCGATGGCCTCGCGGGCGAGGCTGGGTGGAACGATACAGCGGGGGTTGATATACACTTTGATGGTGTCAAACCCTTAAGATTCGGCCGATTGTACACCTGTAAAACGGCGATTCAAGCTGTTCCGATCGAAAAATGTAGGAAATATAGTTGACTTTTGTAGTGGGCTACTTCGATTCCGCGCGAACCCGTTATTCCTTTACGCGCTCATCCATAACTTCGCTCAATTTCCATGAAAATAGCCATTCTTGACGACTACCAGAACGCTGTGCCCGGTCTCGACTGTTACAAAATATTGGACGGCCACGAGGTCAAGGTGTTCAACAATTCGACGCGCGGCCTCGGCCAGCTGGCCATCCGCCTGGCACCGTTCGATGCCCTGGTGCTGATCCGCGAGCGCACTGCCTTCCCGGCCGCGCTGCTGAACAAATTGCCGAACCTGAGGCTGATTTCGCAGACCGGCAAGGTCAGCGGGCATGTGGATGTGGCCACCGCGACGGCGCGTGGCATCGCCATTGCCGAAGGCGTCGGCTCGCCAACGGCCCCGGCCGAGCTCACCTGGGCGCTGATCATGGCAGCCAGCCGCAAGATCGTGCCTTATGCGAATAACCTGAAGGAAGGCACCTGGCAGAGCGCCTCCTTCAATGCCGCGCTGAACGGCCTGGGACGGGTGCTCAAGGGACGCACGCTCGCGATCTGGAGCTACGGCAAGATCGGGCGCCTGGTAGCCGGGTATGGCAAGGCCTTCGGCATGCGCGTGCTGGTGTGGGGAAGCGAAGCAAGCCGTCAGGCGGCGGTGGCCGATGGTTTCGAGGCGGCTGCATCACGGGAAGCATTCTTCGCCGAGGCCGACGTGTTGACGCTGCACCTGCGGCTGGCGGAAGCCACCCGCGGCCTCGTCACGGCGGCCGACCTGGCGCGCATGAAGCCGGACGCGCTGTTCGTCAACACGAGCCGGGCGGAACTGGTGGAAGAGGGCGCGCTCGAGGAAGCCTTACATCGCGGCATACCCGGCAGCGCGGCGGTGGACGTGTTCGCCAACGAGCCGCTGGCCGCGGATGCGCCCATCCTGCGCATCCCGACCGTACTGGCCACGCCGCACCTGGGTTATGTCGAGCAGGATAGTTACGAGATGTATTTCAGGGCGGCGTTCGAGAATATCGTGAATTTTGCCGCGGGCGAACCAAGCAACATATTGAATCCCGAGGCGTTGAGGTAGGACGTAGGGTGGGCAGATTCTGCCCACGCGTTCAACGGGCGTTTGCAGAGCCGGTAATCAAATGGGTCGCTGCCCGATCAACTCGCGTTGAACGCGTAGGCGGGGAGAACAGTCCGCTGGACTGTTCTCCCCGCCTACCCTACGGTTCAGCGCAGCTCCGGCTCGCCCGTCAGGTTGATGCGCCGCGCCGGCATCACGTGGGTACCCGTCCACAGCCCCGCCCAGCCTGGCGGCCAACCGATGGCGGGACCGGCATACGGCTTCACGCCGGCGCGTACCGGCACCACCGGCACCGGTGGCGCCTCGATCAGGCCGCCACCAGGTGGCCTTTCCATGTTCAGGCTATACATGTAGCCCGGCAGCAGTTGCTCGCAAACATCGGCAAACCAGGCAGTGTGGTCTTCGTCGCGGCCCAGGGCCTGGGCCAGACCCTGCGGGTCGAACTTCGCCAGTGCATGGATCAGTTCATCGGTGCTGGCGCCGGGCAAATCGCCCCAGCCCATCACCGGGTTATTGTTGTATTCGGCGCCGGAACCGTACCAGCCTTCGCGCCAGGAACGCTGCATCCAGTTGCGCTGCCCGGTAAACAGATGCCAGCGCCAGTGCAGGCCCGACGGTTTGGGCCAGGAATACAGGTACAGCTTCTGGTAGCCAGCCTTGTGCAGTTCGCGCACGACAGCCATCAGGCGCGCATGGGGCATGCGGTCCGGCGGCGTACGGCGGAACAGGATCGCTTCGCCGTCGGCGTGCTGGACTTCATCGGTCGACAGGTTCAAATCGAGCGCACGCGCTTCGTTGCCGAAGCGTGCGGAGATCCAGCCGGTCAGCAGGTTGACGTGGGTGATCACGCCATACCCGCGATGTCGGTGGAAAATAACGGTACCTGGAGCAACGGCTTTCATGGGAAATTAGGTAGGGCAATGCCTGGAGAAAAGAGGAGTCTACTCATCCGATCCGGTTGATTCTAGCCTAGTCACATATGGATACACACCCATTTGCGGCTATCATTACCCACCTTTTTTTACTGCGTTTATAAACCGATATGACTTTGCGACTCATCGCCACCGGCGGCACGTTCGACAAACACTACAATGAACTCAACGGTGTGCTCGGCTTTGCAGACAGCCACATGCCGGCCGTCCTGCAGCGTGCGCGCATGACGATTCCTGTCGCGCTGGAAGTGCTGCCCCTGCTCGATTCGCTCGACATGCAGGATGCCGACCGCGAGCGCGTACTGGCAGCCTGCCAGGCGGCAACCGAAAAAGCCATCGTCATCGTGCACGGCACCGACACCATGCCGCAAACGGCCGCCGTGCTCGGCGCTGCCAGCCTCGGCAAGACGATCGTGCTGACCGGCGCCATGATTCCCTATGAAATCGCCAATTCCGACGCCCTCTTCAACCTCGGTTTCGCCTGCGGCGTCGCCCAGACCCTGCCGCCGGGTGTATACGTCGGCATGAACGGCCAGGTGTTTACTTGGGACAACGTGACGAAGAACCGTGCGGCCGGCGTCTTCCAGCCGCTCTAGCAAGCGGACTCAAACACACAAATAGATATTCCACGGGGCAGCAGAGCGCTGCCCCATCGGCAAACTTCCTATACTTTTCTCTCCTATGAACCGCGAGGAGAGTGCCATGTCCGACCGTCCCATCCTGACCACGCGCCAGGGCCACCCCGTGCGCGACAACCAGTCGCTGCGTTCCGTCGGCGAGCGCGGTCCGGCGACGCTCGAGAACTACCAGTTCATTGAAAAGATCACCCATTTCGACCGCGAACGCATCCCCGAGCGCGTCGTGCATGCACGCGGCACCGGTGCCCACGGCTATTTCGAAGCCTACGGCAAGATCGGCGACGAGCCCGCCAGCAAGTACACGCGCGCGCGCGTACTGAATGAAACCGGGGTGCAGACGCCCGTCTTCGTGCGCTTCTCGACCGTTATCGGCGGCAAGGATTCACCGGAAACGGCCCGCGACCCGCGCGGCTTTGCGGTCAAACTGAAAACAGTCGAGGGCAACTGGGACCTGGTCGGCAATAACCTGAAGGTCTTCTTCATCCGCGATGCCATCAAGTTCCCGGACATGATCCACGCTTTTAAACCCGACCCCGTCACCAACCAGCAGGAAGCCTGGCGCTTCTACGACTTCGTCGCCAATTCTCCCGAAGCCCTGCACATGGTCACCTGGGTCAAGAGTCCATGGGGCATCCCGGCGAACTACCGCGAGATGGAAGGTTCGGGCGTCAACACCTATAAGCTGGTGAATGACCAGGGCGTGGCCCACCTGGTGAAATTCCACTGGCAGCCACGGCAGGGCGTGCGCAACCTGACCGCGGCCCAGGCCGCCGAGATCCAGGCGCACGACACCAGCCACGCCACCCGCGACCTGTATCAGGCGATCGAACGCGGCGACTATCCGGAATGGGAATTCTGCGTACAGATCATGGCCGACGGCGAGCATCCCGAACTCGACTTCGACCCGCTGGACGATACCAAGCGCTGGCCGGAAGACCAGTTCCCGCTGTTGCCGGTCGGCCGCATGGTGCTCGACCGTAATCCCGAGAATGTCTTTGCCGAGACTGAACAGTCCGCCTTCGGCACCGGCGTGCTGGTCGACGGCATCGACTTTTCGGACGACAAGATGCTGCAGGGCCGCACCCTCTCCTATTCCGACACGCAGCGCTACCGCGTCGGGCCCAACTACCTGCAACTGCCAATCAACGCACCCCAGGAGCGGGCACGCCCGCGCACCAACCAGCGCGACGGCCAGATGACCTATGTCGTCGACGACAGCGGCGCGAACAAGCACATCAACTACGAGCCGAGCCTGCTGGGCGGCACCCAGGAAGCGCCCAAGCCGCAGCGCGAGTACCACCAGCACGTGGAAGGGTATCTCGGCCGCTACCAGACCACGAATACCCGCAGCGACTACAAACAGGCGGGCGACCGCTACCGCACGTTCGCGGACTGGGAGCGTGACGAGCTGGTGAACAATGTTGGCGGCGACTTGAAAGCCTGCCCGGAGCCGGTACAGCTGCGCATGGTGTGGCACCTGTGGCATTGCGACGAGGACTACGGCCGCCGCGTGGCGCAAGTGGCCGGCATCGACCTCGAGAAGGCCAAGGCGCTGGCGCCGTTGCCGGGCAAGCCGATGCCGCACGCGAATCGCCAGGGAGCGACGTTGACGGATGGGACAAGTGCCGAGCCGGCGACGAGCGACGAGGTGGCGGGGGCGAAGTAAGCAGCAAAGCAAAACGGACCCAAATGGGTCCGTTTTAACGTAGGGTGGGCACTCGTGCCCACGCGGAACTGTGATCATTGTTGGCGGCATTGCTGCGCAGAGTTAACCGAGGGAGCAACTGGCCAACAAATGCATGTGGTTAGCGTTAACACTATTCACGCTTTCGCGTGGGCACGGAGTGCCCATCCTACAAACGCTTACGCCTTCGCTTCACCGCCCAGCGCTTCCACCACGTCGGTCAGCATCTTGGACAGCTCGCCCGTCATCAGCATGATGTCGTTGTCAAAGCGCTCGTCGTCGCTGTAGGTGACGGTTTCGCCTTCCTTGATCACGTCCAGCGGTTTCACGCCCTTGATGGCCAGCGCTTCGGTCAGGACAAACGACACGCGGCTGTTCCAGGTCATGGCCAGGCGCGTGCACTGTTTACCCGACGCGATGTGGCGGCGGATGTCTTCCGGGTCGAGCGAATGCTTCACGTAACGCACGGCGGCGCGGCTTTCGCCGGTGGCACGCAGTTCCGTGTCCTGGTCGATCGTGAAGTTGTATGGCGCTTCGTCCGATTCCAGCCAGCCCGTCATCACGGCCACCGGCGAGCGCTGCACGCGCAGCGATTCGAGCGGCAGGCGGTCGACGGCTTTGAGCAGCAGCTTGATGACGTCATCGGCTTTCGCCGGGCTGGCGGCATCGACGACCAGCCAGCCGTTGACCGGGTCGATCCAGGTCCAGGTGTTGCTGCGGATCGTGAATGCGCGCGGCAGCAGTTCGTCGGCCACACGTTCCTTCAGTTCCTTCATCGCCTTCTTGCCTGGCGGGAAGCCCTGCTGCTCTTCCAGTTCGGCCGCCTTGGCCTTGGCGACCTGGTTGATGACCGAGCTCGGCAGCAGCTTCTTTTCGGTGCCCAGCATCATCAGCATCTGCTTGTTGACGACGTGGACCAGCTTGCCATTGCCGCGTGGCGAATCCCAGCCCTGGCGCAGCAATTCGTTGCTGCTGGCCGGCGAGAATGCCTGCGTCTGCAGCGCCTCTTCCATCTGCTCGGGGGCAAACGCCCAGTTGGCGGGAAGACGGTAAATCTGAAGATTCTTGAACCACATAGTTGCTTTCTGTTGTCTCAGTATTTCAGGGGAACGACATTTTACACGCTGATGTCCGCGTATTTTCAGCGGGCAACAATATCGTTTTAATGTGTTGTGCGTTCGTCAAACAGACTGAGCTGCTCGACGTTTTCGGTCTCGCCCAGGCGCACCCCGACACCCAGCAGGCGCACAGGGCGGCTGGCGCGTTGCCAGCCGATTTCCATCAGGCGGGCGAAGGTGGGCAGGTGTGGCGAAAAGCCCACGCACTCGACCGTGGTCTGCTGGAAGTCGGAGAATTTGATTTTTACAAATAGCTTGTTGATGAATTTTTCGGCAGCGTTGCGCTTGATGCGCCCCAGCAGGTGCTCGTATAAATCCGGCAGCAGCGCCAGGCAGGCTGGCAGGTCGGGCACGTCCGGCGTATAGGTTTCCTCGGTGCTGATCGACTTGCGCTCGCGCTCGGGGCTGACTTCGCGGTAATCGATGCCGCGGCACAGGTCGTACAGGCGCGCGCCAAAACTGCCGAAATGATGCTGCAGCTCCTGCAGCGTCCAGCCGCGCATGTCGAGGCAGGTCTGCACGCCGAGTTTGTTCAGCTTGGCGGCGGTCACTTTCCCGACCCCGTGCAGTTTTTTCACAGGCAGGGCCGCGACGAAAGCATCGACCTCTTCGGGACGCACGAGGAACAGGCCGTCGGGCTTGTTCCAGTCGCTGGCGATCTTCGCCACGAATTTATTCGGTGCGACGCCCGCCGAGGCGGTGATGCCGACAGTCTCGAAGATGCGGCGCCTGATTTCCTGCGCGATCAGGGTCGCACTGCCCTTGCAGTGCGGTGAATTCGAGACATCCAGATAGGCTTCGTCGAGCGACAGCGGTTCGACCAGGTCGGTGTAGTCGCTGTAGATCTCCATGATCTGGCGCGAGGCAATGCGGTATTTTTCCATCGCCGGCGGAATGACGAGCAAGTCCGGGCACAGTTTCATCGCCTGGGCCGTGGCCATGGCCGAATGGATGCCGAAGCGCCGGGCCTCGTAGTTGCAGGTCGCCACCACGCCGCGCTGGTCAGGACGGCCGCCGACGGCGAGCGGACGCCCGCGCAGGGACGGATCGTCGCGCATCTCGACCGACGCATAGAAGCAGTCGCAATCGCAATGGATGATTTTACGGGCGGGGGCGTTCACTCGGGCGACAGGGCCACTACTGTAATTCTGTACAGTATCTCGTCAATTGAGGAGAGTTGCAAGGGCCCGTAGGGCGGGCACTTAGAATGACGCCGCCTGCAGGCAAAAAAAACGCGCGGCAAGCCGCGCGTTTTTTGCCTTGCTGACTAACCAGCGCTTACCAGGTCAGTTTCAGCGAGTAGGTGCCGGTGCTGCCGGTTGGGCCGCTGTAGTACTTCACGCGCACATAACGTGCCACGGTCGACGTGCCCGTGTTCGACACCGAGGTGCTGTCGGTTGCGCCGGCGCCGTTCTCGCTGGCGGCCAGCTGGGTGCCCGACGAGTTGTAGACATACAGGTCGTAGTCCGCGGTCGAACCCATGCTCAGCGATGCCGACAGGGACTTACCGGCCGGCAGCTGGACCACGAAGTAGTCGCTGTCGGTCGAGCTGCCCATGGTGCCGTTGACGGTGGTGCCGCTGGTGCTGACGGCGTTCGCGGTCGAGATCGAGCCGTTCGACTCGGTTTCGTTGATCGTCGTGCCGGTGGTACCGCCGCCGGCCGAGACCACGGCTGCTGCCGCGTCGACGATGCCGGTGCCGCAGCCCGAGCAGGTGCCCGGGAAGGCGCGTGCGGTGCTCTTGAGCTTGGCTTCGATCTGGTCAGGCGTCAGGGCCGAGTTCTTCGCCAGCATCAGCGCAGCGACGGCGGCGACGTGCGGGGTCGCCATCGAGGTGCCCTGGTAGGCGGCGTAGCTGTCCGAGCCTGGAGCACGGGTGCCGCTGTTGAGCGTCGACAGGATGCCGTAGGAACCGTCGCCGCCTGGTGCAGCGACGTCGACCACGGTGCCGTAGTTCGAGTACGAAGCGCGGGCGCCGGTCTTGCCGGTTGCCGCCACGGTCACGACGCCGGCGCAGTTGGCCGGATTCGAGTTGCTGGCGTTCTGGTTTTCGTTACCGGCCGCGACGACGACCACGGTGCCGCGCGAACGGGCGCTGTTGATCGCGTTCTGGGTCGTGGTGTCGCAAGCGCCACCGCCGCCGAGCGACATGTTGATGACCTTGGCAGGATAGGCATTTGCCGGCACGCCGCTCACGGTGCCGCCCGAAGCCCAGATGATGGCGTCGGCGATGTCGGAGGTGTAGCCACCGCATTTGCCGAGCACGCGGACAGGCACGACACGCGCGTTGTAGGCGACGCCGGCGACGCCGACACCGTTGTTGGTCTTGGCGGCGATGGTGCCGGCCACGTGGGTACCGTGCCAGCTCGAGTTCGATGCCGGGCTGCCGGCGTAGCACTCGTTGGCAACGATCCAGTCGCCCGGATCGGACGGGTCGCTATCGCGGCCGTTGCCGTCGTTGCCCATCGTCGCGTCGGAAATGAAGTCGTAGCCGCCGACATACTGGCCGGAGAGGTCGGCGTGAGGACGGATACCGGTGTCGATGACGGCAACGCGCACGCCGGTACCGGTCGACAGGTCCCAGGCGCCAGGCACGCGCAGGCCGCCGGTGGTGTCGAAGAAGTCCCACTGCTCCGAGTAGCGCGGATCGCTGGCGGTGGCCATCTTGGTCATGATGCGGTCTGGTTCCGCGTACTCGATCGAGCTGTCGCGCGCCATCATTTCCTTGGCCAGCGCGTCGGCTTCTTTCAGCGAGACCTTGCGGTCGATCTTGAACACGTGGGCACCGTTGGCGGTCGTGCGCAGGGCTTGCAGCTTCATGCCGAACTGCTGGCCGGCACGGTCGGCCACTGCCTGGCGCGCAGTGCTCATGTTGGCGCCGAGTTGGGCAGCGACACTGCCGCCCTGGGCAGCCTTGTATTTCACGATCAGGCGATCGGTGTTCGTGATGTATTGCGTGGTGCCGGCGGCCTGGGCGTCCAGGTTCACAGCGGCGATGGCCGAACCGGCGCACAGCGAACCGGTGGCGATGGAGACAGCTACAGCGACCTTCAACAACGGGTAAATCGAATGCGTCGACTTCATGTTGAGTCCTTTGATGTGTAGTTTTCCGTCAAGGCAAAATGCCCTGTTTTATGATCTCCGGCGTTGATTCCGAAGTGCCCTCTGCTGGCGGCTCAAGAAATGTACTGCGGAGTAAACATGTGCGCCGGGAATTTCGAAGCGCGTGCGGCACTTTCGCAACGGTTTACACGCTTGAATTAACAAAAACATGATTTATTTGCCAATACATAATGTGTGCCAAATAACATACGGTGGAAATTCGTTACTTTCATCACAAAACCAATTCTCGACTGCAATGAATGAGAGTTTGTGTGATGCGAATCCATGCAAAAAGGCCGTGCAGAGCACGGCCTTTCGAGAAAACTCACACAAACTAGCGTTCAGTTGTGTGAATTGTCATCACGCTGTCATCAGAAATTGCCCTTGAACTGCACACCCCAGGTACGCGGTTCGTTGGTAAATCCCGTCAGTTGTTGAAGTCGATGGCACCGGTAATGCGGCGCTCGTCGAGGATGTTGCGGCCGAACAGGGCCGCTTCGTACCTGCCGTCGGCCCAGGTGTAGCCCAGGCGCAGGCCACCTTCCGTCAGCGGCTTGCCGGTGAATCCGCCGCTTCAGCTGCTGGTCCTTCACCGTGTAGTCATAGACCGAGAAGGCAACCCGGCCGCGGCGTTCGAACAGGTCGGCCTTGATGCAGGCCTCATACGAGGTGATGGTCTCGGCGTCGGCCACGGTGATCGGCACCGAAGCCGAGGCAGCCGCGATGCTCGGCGCGCGGAAACCCGTTGCCACGCGGCCGTACAGGTTGGCGCTCGGGGTGAGCTTATAGGTGCCGCTCAGGTCCCAGCTGAACTTGGCCTTGCTGGTGTCGACCGACGGGTTGCCGATCTGGGTCACGTTCTCGGCGATGACGGGATTGAAATGCTTCTTGTCGAATGAAGCCGGGACCGGCCGGGGTACGCCGTCGAGGTCGCCACGGCGCTGGGTCATGGCCAGGTCGCTGTAGTTCTCAACGTAGTCGTCGCGGTGCTGGCGCAGGGTCGACACGCGCATCGCCCAGTCCTGCGACAGCGGCACGTTGACCGCGCCTTCGACCTTGATCGTGTTGTGGGTGGCGACCGAGGCATTGCAGTTACCCTCGACCTTGCTCGTGTTCGGCTTTTCCGACTCGAACTTCACCACGCCGGCCGGGGTATTGCGGCCGAACAGGGTGCCCTGCGGGCCGCGCAGCACCTCGACGTTGGCGACGTCGAAGATCGGGAAGCCTTTCAGGATCGGGTTTTCCTGCACCACTTCGTCATGGATCAGCGAGACCGGCTGCGAAGCGAAGGTATTGAAATCGGTATTGCCGTAGCCGCGAATATAGAAGCGCGGGAAGGTGCGGCCATTCGAGGATTCGACATTCAGGCTCGGCAGTTTGCCGGCCAGCAGGCGGATGCCCTGGCCACCGGACGTGAGCACGTCGAGCTTTTCGCCGCGCAGCGCGCTGACGGCCAGCGGCACGTCGCGGATGTTTTCGGTGCGGCGCTGGGCCGTCACGGTGACGGTCTGCAGCGCGGCGCCATCGCTGCTCTGGGCCAGGGCCGGCACGGCGGGCAGGGCCGCCAGCGCGAGCGCCGCCAGCTCTGCCTGCAGGACGCGGCGGTGCATCCTGGACATCTTGGCCATGAGTTTTTCCTTGAGGTCGAAAAGCCGTTACCTCTCCTCCTGCGCCGCGAGCGGCGTGGGCACATGTCGCCCGGCACCCGCATCTTGACGATGTCTCAAGGTTGCCGTCCTTGCAAGGCGATATTGTTGGCGATGCCATGGTCGATCGCAAGGGGACATCGATGGCGGGACTGACTAACAACAGGGCAGGGTCTAGGCGCCGATCAGGATGGCCCGTAAATCGTTGACGTTGGTGCGGGTTGGCCCGGTCACGACCAGGTCGCCCAGAGCCGCGAACAGGCTGTAGCCATCGTTGTTCGCCAGCAGGGCACGGGCATCGAGGCCGGCGGCCGCGGCGCGTGCGAGCGTATCGGGGTCACGATGGCGCCGGCATTGTCTTCGGTGCCGTCGATGCCGTCGGTGTCGACCGCCAGCGCGTGGATGCCGGGGCGGCCGCCCAGCGCGAGCGCCAGCGCCAGCAGGAACTCCGCATTGCGCCCGCCCCGTCCGCTGCCGCGCACGGTAACCGAGGTTTCGCCGCCGGACAGCAGCACGCGCAGGGCGCGGCCAGCGGCTGCCCGTGCTCCAGCACCTGCCTGGCGATCGCCGCGTGCATGCTGGCGACATCGCGCGCTTCCCCTTCGACGCTGTTCGACAGGATCAGCGGCGTGACGCCGGCGGCACGCGCCGTGGCCGCCGCCGCTTCCAGCGCGTCCTGGGCGGTGGCGATGACGCGCACTTCGTTGCCTGCCAGGCGAGGATCGTCCGGCAGGGGGCGGCGTGGGACGGGTTCGCCAGGTGCGCGCGCACCGCGTCGGGCACCGCGATAGCGTAGCGTTCGAGGATGGCCAGCGCATCGGCCGGACGGCTGCTGTCGGGTACGGTCGGGCCGGAGGCGACCGTTGCCGGATCGTCGCCAGGCACGTCCGACACGATCAGGGTGACGACGCGCGCCGGGTGGCAAGCCAGCGCCAGGCGCCCGCCCTTGATGGCGGACAGGTGCCGGCGCACGCAATTCATCTCGCCGATGGGCGCGCCGCTACGCAGCAGGGCCCGGTGGATCGCGCGCTTCTCCTCGACCGTGATGCCGGGCGCGGGCAGCGACAGCAGGGCCGAGCCGCCGCCGGAAACCAGGCACAGCACCAGGTCGTCCGCGCTTAGGCTGGACACCAGCGCCAGCATGCGCTCGGCTGCCGCCAGCCCGGACCTCGTCCGGCACCGGATGGCCGGCCTCGACCACCTCGATATGCCGCGTCGGCGCGCCGTGTCCGTAGCGTCGTCACCACCAGGCCCGACAGCGCCGACGGCGCCCCCGCCACGCACACGCTCGACGCCCTCTGCCATGCGCGCGGCCGCCTTGCCGGCGCCGACCACGACCGTGCGTCCCCGTGGCGGCGGCGGCAGGTGGCGCGCCACCGGTGGCGCCGGCGTCGACCGCCACGAGCGCGCTGTCGAACAGCCGGGTCAGGAACTGGCGGGGATCGGGGACGGGCATGTGTGCTCCTCGTTGCGTGAAATGCGACCCAGTTTGGCATGAAACTGGTACGAAGCGGCCGGCACGCGTCCGCCATCGAAAAACGCTGCCTCGACATTTTTTCGGAAAAACCCTTGCACATTCGCGAACCCATACGCTATGATTCGGGCCTCTTCAGACGCGATGACAAGTGTCAGACGAAACGAATACGGTGAGCGGGGCGCTTAGCTCAGTTGGTAGAGCGGATCCCTTACAAGGATTAGGTCGGGAGTTCGAGCCTCTCAGCGCCCACCAGATATCGTTTCAACGAGGAACCGATCAGTAAAAACGGAGCGGTAGTTCAGTTGGTTAGAATACCGGCCTGTCACGCCGGGGGTCGCGGGTTCGAGCCCCGTCCGCTCCGCCAGCATCAAGAAAAAGGGAACCGCAAGGTTCCTTTTTTCGTTTACGCGACGGTTTCATTTTCATCCTGCTTTTATCTTCCTGCAGACTCTTCCCATACCCGCCATGGGTTATCGAACGAACAGTTCCGCTCTTCCGCCCGTGCTATAGATAGCCCCTGCGCCACGGCGTTTTCCCCATGAGCGAATGCACACTGGAACCAGCGAATGCAGGACGACAGCCACCACTCCTCCCCTCTCGACACGAACGCCCTGGGCCTGCAGCTTTTCGAAAGCAGCCCGGATTGCGTGAAGTTGCTCAGCAATGAAGGGCACCTCCTGGCGATGAACCGCAACGGGATGTGCGCCATGGAGATCGACGACTTCGGCATCGTTGCCGGTGCGCGCTGGGAATCGCTCTGGCCGCGCGACAGCCAGGGACAGCTCCATGCCGCCATGGCCCAGGCCAGGATCGGCACGACCGGCCATTTCAAGGCCTTCTGCCCGACCGCCAAAGGCGCGCCGCGCTGGTGGGAAGTGATGGTGACGCCGGTGCATGGAGACGATGGCCAGCTGCGTCACCTGCTGGCAGTCTCGCGCAATGTCACCGGCCAGGTCGAGGCCGAGGCCGAACGCGAACGCCTGCTGCGCGAAGTGCAGGCCGCCAATGCGCGCATGGAAGACATCTTTCGCCAGACCCCGGCCTTCATGTGCGTGCTGGCCGGGCCGGACCATGTCTTCGAACTCATCAACGAACACTACCTGCAACTGGTTGGCAACCGCAACCTGGCGGGCCAGGCAATGCGCGACGCGCTGCCGGAAATCGCCGCGCAAGGCTACCTGGAACTGCTCGACCAGGTCTACCTGACCGGGGAACCCTTCTTCGGTACCGACCTGCCCGTCATGCTGCAGCGCCAGCCCGGTGCCCCGCTCGAGCAGCGCTTCATCGACCTGGTCTTCACTGCCCTGCGCAATGGGGACGGCCGCATCACTGGACTGCTCGTCCATGGCGTCGACCAGACCCACCGCAAGCGTGCCGAAAGCGCGCTGCTGGAAAGCCGCGAGCGCTTCGCGAAGATCGTCCACCAGGCCGCGACCGGCGTGGTGCAGATGGACCAGCAGGGCCGCATCACGCTGGCGAACCAGAAGTATTGCGGCATGCTGGGATACACCGAGACCGAGCTGCTCGGCAAAAGCGCGGCCAACGTGACGGCGCCCGACTCGCTGGCGGCGACCTTGGCGGCGATAGAGAAGCTGGTCGCAGGCGGTCCGGATTTCGTCATCGACAAACACTACCTGCGCAAGGACGGCTCGCTGCAGCCGGCCACCAGCAGCGTCAGCGCGCTGCGCAGCGCCGAGGGCGAATTCCAGGGCTTCGTGGCGATCGTGCTCGATACCACCGAGAGCCGCCGGGCGGCGGAAAAGCTGCGCGCCAGCGAGGAACGCTACCGCACCCTGTTCGAATCGGTCGACCAGGGCTTCGCCATCCTCGACCTCATCTTCGATGCCGGCGGGCAGCCGGCCGACTACCGTTTCCTCGAAATGAACGCGATGTTTGCGCGCCATACCGGCGTGACCGGGGCGACCGGCAAGACCGCCAGGGAACTCGTGCCGGAACTCGACCCCTTCTGGTTCGACACCTATGGCCGCGTGGGGCTGACGGGCGAGGCGGTACGCTTCGAACGCGAGGCGCCCGCGGTCGGGCGCTGGTTCGACGTGTACGCCACACGGATGGGCGATGCCGACAGCCGCAAGGTCGCGATCCTGTTTTCCGACATCACCGAGCGCAAGCGCTCGGAAGCCCGGCTGCGCCAGCTGGCCGACGACCTGTCCGATGCCGATCGCCGCAAGACCGAATTCCTGGCGACGCTGGCCCATGAGCTGCGCAACCCGCTGGCACCGATCCGCAGCGGGCTGGGCGTGCTGCGCCTCACTGGCGACGATGCCGCGGCCGTGCGCAAGGTCAGGGAAATGATGGAACGCCAGGTCGGCCACATGGTGCACCTGATCGACGACCTGCTCGACGTCGCCCGCATCAGCGGTGGCAAGCTGGAACTCAAGCGCGAACGGGCGGAACTGCAGCACATCCTGTCGAGCGCGCTGGAAACGAGCCTGTCCCTGATCGAGGCCAGCCGCCACCGCCTGCATGTCGACCTCCCCGAGGCCCCGCTGATGGTCGATGCCGACGTCACCCGCATCGCCCAGGTGGTGGCCAACCTGCTCAACAACGCGGCCAAGTACACGCCCGGGGGTGGGCGCATCGACCTGAAAGTGAGCCGGGACGGCGACACCGCCGTCATCGAGGTCAGCGACAGCGGCGTCGGCATCCCGCCTGACGCCCTGGCCAGCGTCTTCGACATGTTCAAGCAGGTCGACCACCATGCCGAGCATGCCCAGGGCGGCCTGGGCATCGGCTTGTCGCTGGTACGCCGCCTCGTCGACATGCACGGCGGCAGTGTCAGCGCAAGAAGCCCGGCGCCGGCCGCGGCAGCACGTTTATCGTCAGGCTGCCGCTGGCAGGGGAGACGCGCAGGTGCACCCGGACACGGTTGACACGCCCGCCGCCGGCGCCGGACCGGTGCGCGTGCTGGTGGTGGACGACAACGTCGACGCCGCGCTGACGCTGTCGATGATCCTCGAGGTCAGCGGGCACACGACGCGCATCGCCCACGACGGCATCGAAGCCCTGGCCGCCGCCCGCGAATTCCTGCCGCAGGTAGCCTTTCTCGACATCGGCATGCCCGGCATGAACGGCTACCAGACAGCCAGCGCCATTCGCCGCACGCCCGGGCTGGCGGGCATGACGCTGGTGGCGCTGACAGGATGGGGAACCGAAAGCGACCGCCTCCGTTCAGCCGAGGCCGGTTTCGATCACCATCTCACGAAGCCGGTGCAGGTGAAGGTGGTGCAGGAGCTGCTCGCTGCACTGGCAAGCGACGGGCCTGGATCAGCTTAAGCGCAGCGGCGCGTCGGGCCGACTTCCACCCGGTTGCGCCCGCCGCGCTTGGCCGCATACAGGGCCTGGTCGGCGCGCGCCAATGCCGCCGACAGGGCTTCGTCCGGCTCGATCACGACCAGGCCGATACTGACCGTCATCGTGTACTGGTTGCCGCAGGTGAGCAGGCGCGTGTCGACCACGGCCTGGCGCAGGCGCTCGGCCGCGTTGACGGCGCCCGCCAGGTCGGTGCCGGGCAGTGCCAGCGCGAATTCCTCGCCGCCCATGCGACCCAGGATGTCGTGCTCGCGCAAGGCGGCATGGCAAGTGGCGGCGAACTTGACCAGGGCCTCGTCGCCGGTAGCGTGGCCGAAGCGGTCGTTCAGTTGCTTGAAATGGTCGATGTCGAGCATCAGCAGGGCCATCGGCTGGGCCTGGCGCAGCGCCAGCATGCGCGCCGCTTCGGTCTGCGCATAGAAGGCGCGCCGGTTCAGTAAACCGGTCAGGTCGTCGGTGGTGGCCAGGCGCTCCATGCGTGCATCGTCGCGCTGCTTGCTCATCAACATGAAACCAAAGCCGTTCACCAGCATGAGCAGGTAGCCCGAGATATAGGCCACGGTACGGCCCCACTCCGGTTCGGGCATGCCGGCGGCGACGATGCAGCCCCACAACGCAAGGCCGGCACCGGAGACGAGGTCGCTCGCGCCGATCAGGCGTTTCAGTGGAGTGATGCCATGCAGGTGCGGATGCACCAGCATCATGCCGGCCAGCAGGGTGCCGCATCCCATGACGAGCGACACGGCGCCGATCAGCTGCGCGTAGGCGAAACCGTTCAGTGTCGCCGCACAGGCCAGCAGCAGGCATAGTCCCCAGACCGGTACCAGGGTACGGCGCCAGTTTTTGTAGCCGAAGAAAATCGCATAGGCAGTCGACTCGAGGGTCAGGCCGGCAACCCAGCCGGCCGATTCCATTGCTGCCAGCAGGGGCGAGCCTTCCAGCGGACGCGCATAGGCAAGCAGCTGGGTCAGGCCGAAGGCCATGCGTGCCCACATCCATACCGGCAGGGCCGGACTATTGGCGGTGCAGCGTATATAGGCGGCCAACAGCAGGGCAAACGACAGGTTGCCGATGCCAACTGCCAACATATAAGTTTGATGATCGATCACTGGAATCCTCATGGGCAGGTTACGGCAGAGCGACTACTGCAACTGCTCCATCCACCTGGCATGCATGCCAGGAATGTAACTCTTGTTTCCCAAAAGAATTATGTTACACCGTTTCACGAATCAGGTATGCACGATTGGCGGCTTTAGAAGAGGTCCTCAGCCGCATCGCAGCACGACGGTGCAAGCTTGATAATGTTACGTAGTCAATCTGCAACGGACATAAAAAAACCAGCGCCTGCGTGAACGCAGGCACTGGTTTCGTATCGATCGCAGCTTGGGCGACGCTGCGAAGCGCGCCCTTTGACTCCGCTTACTTGCGTCCCGCTTTCGGCTTGGTCTTGATGGTTCCCAAGATCGACGGCCGGGTCTTTTCCACGGGAGCGGCCACGCGCGCCAGGCAGGGCGCGGCCTGCCGGCGCACGCTCGGGCTGGCGGCGGGCGTTGGCTGCGATCTGGTGCGGCGCCGGCGCCGGCGCCGGCATGGCGTTGCCGCGCTTGGCGGGCGCGCCCGGCTGGCGTGCCTGGCGTGCGCCGGTTTCGCGCACCGCGGGGGCGGCGCCTCTTCCGACGGATGCCAGGCGGGCACCAGGTGGCGCTCGCCATTGCCGATCAGGTCGCCACGGCCCATCTTGACCAGGGTCTCGCGCAGGATCGGCCAGTTCTCCGGGTGGTGGTAGCGCAGGAATGCTTTATGGGCTTTCCTCATCTTGCCGCTCTTCGCCGTTTCCACGACTTCGGAATCCTCCGTGACTTTCTTCAGCGGATTCTTGCGGCTGTGGTACATGGTCGTCGCCATCGCCATCGGCGTCGGCGTGAAGGTCTGCACCTGGTCCAGCTTGAAGTTGTTTTTCTTCAGCCACAGCGCCAGGTTCAGCATGTCTTCGTCCGTGCTGCCCGGGTGCGCGGCAATAAAATATGGAATCAGGTACTGCTTCTTGCCGGCCTCGATCGAATACTTCTCGAACATGCGCTTGAATTCGTCGTAGGCGCCGATGCCCGGCTTCATCATCTTCGACAGGGTGCCCTGCTCGGTGTGCTCCGGTGCGATTTTCAGCAGGCCGCCCACGTGGTGGGTCACCAGTTCCTTCACGTATTCCGGCGAGCGCACTGCCAGGTCGTAGCGCAAGCCCGAACCGATCAGGATCTTCTTGATGCCGGGAATCGCGCGTGCCTTGCGGTACAGCGAGATCAGCTTGCTGTGGTCGGTACCGAGGTTGCTGCAGATCGTCGGGTACACGCAGGAAAGGCGGCGGCAGGATTCCTCGATGCTTTTTTCTTTGCAGGCCAGGCGGTACATGTTCGCCGTCGGGCCGCCGAGGTCGGTAATCGTGCCGGAGAAGTTCTTGGTCGTGTCGCGGATCAGTTCGATCTCGCGCAGGATCGACGGCTCCGAGCGGCTCTGGATGATGCGGCCCTCGTGCTCGGTGATCGAGCAGAAGGTGCAGCCCCCAAAACACCCGCGCATGATGTTGACCGAATAGCGGATCATTTCCCAGGCCGGGATATGGGCCTTGCCGTAGCTCGGGTGCGGGGCGCGTGCGTAGGGCAGGTCGTAGACATTGTCCATCTCGTCCATGGCCAGCGGCAGCGGCGGCGCGTTCAGCCAGACATCGCGGTCGCCATGGGCCTGCACCAGCGCCCGTGCATTGCCCGGGTTCGATTCCAGGTGGAACACGCGCGAGGCGTGCGCATACATCACCGGGTCTTCGCTGACGGTGTCGAATGAGGGCAAACGCACGACCGTCTTCAGCGCCTTTTCACGCGCTGCGGCTTGCCGCTGTTCGCGCGTCATGATCATGATCGGCTTGACTTCCGGCTCCGGCCCGGCGTTGTCGAGCGCGCAGGCTTTCGGGTCTTCCAGCGCCATCGCATACGGATTCGGCTGCTTGTCGATGCGGCCCGGCACATCCACGCGAGTGGAATTGTGCACGCTCCATTCTTCGTCCGGCAGCCAGCCCTGCGGCACCAGGAAGGCCGTGCCGCGGATGTCGCGGATGGATTTGATGCTTTCGCCGGCGGCGATGCGGCGCGTGACGTCGACCAGTGCGCGTTCGGCGTTACCGAAGATCAGCAGATCCGCCTTCGATTCGAACAGCACCGAGCGGCGCACCTTGTCCGACCAGTAATCGTAGTGGGCGATGCGGCGCAGCGAGGCTTCGATCGAGCCGATCACGACCGGCACGCCCGGATAGGCCTCGCGCACGCGCTGGGCGTACACCGTCACCGCGCGGTCCGGGCGTTTGTTCGGTTCGGCGTTCGGGGTGTAGGCATCGTCGGAACGGATCTTGCGGTCGGCCGTGTAGCGGTTGACCATCGAATCCATGTTGCCGGCGGTAATGCCCCAGTACAGGTTCGGCTTGCCCAGCGCGCGGAAGGGCTCGGCAGAGGTCCAGTCCGGCTGGCTGATGATGCCGACCCGGTAGCCCTGCGCTTCCAGCAGGCGGCCGACGAGGGCCATGCCGAAGCTCGGATGGTCGATGTAGGCGTCGCCGGTGACGAGGATCACGTCGCACGAATCCCAGCCGAGCGCGTCCATTTCGGCGCGGGTCATCGGCAGGAAAGGCGCGGCAGGTGCGCGGCTGGAGCGCTTCGGGACGCTCGCGAAAAGATTGGTTGGGGAGTTCATTGGCCGGTATTTTACCGGAAAACCGCTTTACCGGCTCATTCCCGTCCGAAAAATGGCTTGAATATCAATGACTTGTGGCTGAGAAGCCATCTCAGCAGCAGCGTTGTGGCGCTGCCTTGCCGGTTGGCTAGATACCCATGCTCGACAGGATGTTGCCAAGCTCGCTCAGGGCCGAGGACACGGTCGGGTGGCGCGCGGCGAAGCGGGCGCTCAGTTCCTGGGTGCGGGTGCCGAGGCCATAGGTGTTGGCGTCGAGGTCGGCATCTGCGCGGCGCTCGAGCACGTGCTTGATATCGCCATCGAGCTGGCGCAGCAGCATCTGCAACTCCTCGTCGACCTCGTCGGTCTCGGACAGGCTGCGGTGCAGGGTTTTCAGGTGCGCTTTCAGGTTCGAATCGTTCTCGTTCAGCATGGCGTTCTCGCTCTAGTTGGTGAAGCGGGTCTCGAGGTACAGCTGCTCGACCTGCTCGCGCGCCCACGGCGTGCGGCGCAGGAACTTCAGGCTCGACTTGATGCTCGGGTCTTTCTGGAAGCAATTGATGTCGATCCGGCGGCCGAGTCCCTCCCAGCCATAGTGCTCGACCAGGCGGGTTAACAGGGATTCTAAGGTAATACCGTGGAGGGATTGAACACTCATCGCTGGGCTTTGTTTTTCATGGTGGGAACCCGGTGATTTATACACCGGATTCGTGGGGGTATGCGTGCACACGAAAAAACGCGTGGGCTCAAGAGCCCACCCTACGTTATGCCGCAGCCACTGGCCGTCGCGTAACGTAGGGTGGGCACCCGTGCCCACGCGGTACAACATCAATGCATTCGCGACGGTGGCAAACAATCCGCCACCGTCATGCAACTATTACTGACCAGTCAACCCACGACGCTCCAGCAACGGCTGCACTTGCGCATCGCGCCCGCTGAAATTGCGGTACATCTGCATCGCATCGAGCGTGCCGCCGCGCGAGAGCAGGCTCTTGCGGAAGTGATCGCCATTCTTGCGGGTCAGGCCGCCATGTTCCTTGAACCAGTTCACGGTATCGGCGTCGAGCTTCTCGGCCCACAGGTAGCCGTAGTAGCCGGCCGAGTAGCCGCCCGAGAAGGTGTGCGAGAAGTAGGTGGTGCGGTAGCGCGGCGGTACCAGCGCGAAGTCGACACCCGCCTTCTTCAGTGCCTCAGCCTCGAAGGCCAGCACGTCGGTCGGGATCTGGTTAGGGGACAGCTGGTGCCAGGCCTGGTCCAGCAGCGACGCCGCCAGGTACTCGGTGGTGCGGAAGCCTTCGTTGAACTGCTGCGAGGCTTGCACCTTGTCGAGCAGCTCCTTCGGCATCGCCTCGCCGGTCTGGTAGTGCTTCGCATAATTGGCCAGCACTTCCGGCCAGGCCATCCACATCTCGTTCACCTGCGAGGGGAATTCGACGTAGTCGCGTGGCACGCGCGAGCCCGAGAAGCGCGGGTATTTCACGTCCGAGAACATGCCGTGCAGGGCGTGGCCGAACTCGTGGAACATCGTGCGCACTTCGTCGTAGGTCAGCAGGGTCGGCTCGCCCGCGGCCGGCTTCGGAATATTCAGGTTATTCGCGATGACCGGCTTCGTGCCCAGCAGTTTCGATTGCGCCACCCAGGCATTGGCCCAGGCGCCGCCGCGCTTGATCGGGCGCGCGTAGGGGTCGAAGGTGAAGATCGCCAGCTGTTTGCCGTCGGTGTCGAACACGTCGAAGACGCGCACATCGGCGTCATAGGTCGGCAAGTCCTTGCGTTCCTTGAAGCTGATGCCGAATTCCTTGTTGGCGGCGAAGAAGACGCCGTCCTGCAGCACGCGGTTCAGTTCGAAATACGGACGCAGCTGGCTGGCGTCGAAGGCATAGCGCTGCTGGCGCACCTTGTCGCTGTAAAAGGCCCAGTCATGGGCGGCGGCCTGGAAGCCACCCTTCTCGGCGTCGATCACTTTCTGGATTTCGGCCGCTTCCTTGCGCGCGTTGTTCACGGCCGGCTTGGCGAATTCGGCCAGCAGGCTGTTGACGGCGCCAGTGGTCTTCGCGGTCTGGTCTTCCAGGTTGTAGGCGGCGTGGTTCGGGTAGCCCAGCAGCGTGGCGCGTTCGGCGCGCAGGCGGGCGATTTTCAGCACGACCTCGCGGTTGTCGAATTCACCGCCGCGCGAGCCGCGCGCCAGCGATGCAGCCAGCAGCTTTTCGCGGGTGGCGCGGTTGGTCAATACCGACAGGGCCGCCTGCTGGGTGGTGTTCACGACCGGCAGCACGAACTTGCCGTCCAGGCCACGCTTCTTTGCCTCAAGGGCGGCGACGTCGATCTGCTTGTCCGACATGCCGGCCAGCTCGGCGCGGGTGTCGACGACCAGTGCCGACGCATTCGCTTCCTTCAGCACGTTCTGCGCGAACTGGGTCGACAGCGCGGCCAGTTCACCGTTCATCGCTTTCAGCTTCTGCTTGTCGTCGCTTGAGAGTTTGGCGCCGGCGCGCACGAAATCGGTGTGGTAGCGCTCGATCAGGTACTTCGATTCGGCGTCCAGGCCCAACTTGTTGCGCTTGTCGTACAGGGCTTTCACGCGCGCGTACAGTTTCGGGTTCAGGCGGATCGCATCGCTGTGGGCCGACAGCTTCGGCGCCAGTTCCTTGTCGAGGGCGATCAGGGTGTCGTTGGTGTACGAACCGGTGAGCGTGTTGAACACGCTGCCGACGCGGTTGAGCAGCTGGCCGGAACGCTCCATCGCGACGATGGTGTTGTCGAAGGTTGGCGCGGCGCGGTTAGCGGCGATCTTCTCGATCTCGGCGGCCTGCTGGCGCATGCCTTCGGCATAGGCCGGGGCGAAATGCTCGTTCTTGATCTTGTCCCAGGCCGGGTAGTGGAAAGGCAGCGCGCTCTCCTTGGCGAAGGGGTTCGAGGCTTCCAGTTGCGAGGCCGGGGCCGTGGGGGCGGCGACGGCGAAATTGGCGACAGCGGCGCTGGCCGCGGCGATCAGGAGGATGTGGGGACGGTTCATGGTGTCTCGTGTGGTTTTATGTTGCAGAAGAGTGAATGTCTTACGGAGGCGTGGGTGCACTTCTTGAAGCGCCAACGAGGCGCGACCGTTTTCGGTGTCTAAAGGCGCCAGCATGATGCCGGCTTCCGCGTGCGCACGGGGTGCGCACCCTACGGTCGCATTTGTAGGGTGGGCACTCCGGGCCCTGCCCTGTCGGGCAGGGCGCTTCGCTGGCGGGCAGCATGCTGCCCGAATTCCCAGCTCCGCCCCACGCGGAACGATGATCATTGTTGGCGCAGGCCGCAGCCCGCGCCGGCAATCACTGCCCGGTCAACCCGCGCCGTTCCAGCAGCGGCTCGATGATCGGATCGCGGCCGCGGAAATCGCGGAACAGGTTCATCGCCTCGGTGGTACCACCGCGCGAGAGCAGGGTCTTGCGGAAGTGGTCGCCGTTCTTGCGCGACAGGCCGCCGTTTTCCTTGAACCACTCGACCGTGTCGGCGTCGAGCTTTTCGCTCCACAGGTAGGCGTAGTAGCCGGCCGAGTAGCCGCCGTTCATCGAGTGCGAGAAATAGGTCGTGCGGTAGCGCGGCGGCACCGGAGCGTAGTCGACGCCGGCTTCCTTCAGCGCCTGCGCCTCGAAGGCCAGCACGTCGGTCGGCACCTGCGCCGGGGTCAGCTGGTGCCAGCGCTGGTCGAGCAGCGAGGCGGCCAGGTATTCGCTGGTCATGAAGCCCTGGTTGAATTTTTTGGAAGCGACGACCTTGTCCAGCAATTCCTTCGGCATCGGCGCGCCGGTCTTGTGGTGCTTGGCGTAGTTCGACAGCACCTCGGGCCAGATCGCCCACATCTCGTTGACCTGCGACGGGTACTCGACGAAGTCGCGCGGCACGTTCGTACCCGAGAAGTGCGGATACTTCACGTTCGAGAACATGCCGTGCAGCGCGTGACCGAATTCGTGGAAGGCGGTGCGCACTTCGTCATAGGTCATCAGGGTCGGCTCGCCAGCGGGCGGCTTCGGGATGTTCAGGTGGTTGGCCACCACCGGGTGTTTGCCCAGCAGGTGCGACTGCGACACGTATTCGTTCATCCAGGCGCCGCCCTGCTTGTTGGCGCGGGCATACGGGTCGAAGATGAAGATCGCCAGCTGCTTGCCGTCGGCATCGATCACATCGAAAGTGCGCACGTCCGGGTCGTAGACCGGCAGATCCTTGCGCTCCTTGAACGACAGGCCGAATTCCTTGTTCGCCGCGAAGAACACGCCGTTGAGCAGCACGTTATTCAGTTCGAAATACGGACGCAGCTGGTTTTCGTCGAAGTTGTAGCGGGCCGCGCGCACCTTGTCGGTGTAGAAGGCCCAGTCATGGGCGGCGATCTGGAAGCCTCCCTTCTCGGCATCGACGATCTTCTGCATCTCGGCAGCTTCTTTTTTCGCGTTGCCGATCGCGGGCTTGGCCAGTTCGGCCAGCAGCTTGTTGACGGCGGCCGGGTTCTTCGCCGTTTCCAGTTCCTGCGAATAGGCGGCGTAGTTCGGGTAGCCGAGCAGGGTGGCGCGTTCGGCGCGCAGCTTGGCCAGCTTGAGCACCAGTTCGCGCGTGTCGAATTCGCCGCCGCGCGAGCCGCGGTTCATCGAGGCCGCCTGCAGGCGTTCGCGCACGGCGCGATTGGTCAGCTGCGCGAGCGGCGCCTGGATGGTGGTGTTGGCGATCGTCAGGACGTACTTGCCGTCCAAACCACGCTTCTTCGCTTCCGTGGCGGCAGCCGTGATTTCCGCGTCCGACAGGCCGGCCAGCTCTTCGCGGGTGTTGATCACCAGTGCCGAGGCATTCGCTTCCTTCAGCACCCGCTGCGAGAACTCCGACTGCAGGCTGGCGATCTGGCCGTTATAGGCTTTCAGCTTTTCCTTGTCGGCGTTCGACAGCCTGGCACCGGCGCGCACGAATTCCTTGTAGTAGCGCTCGAGCAGGAAGGTCGACTCGGCGTCCAGGCCCAGCTTGGCGCGCTTGGCGTGCAGCGTTTCGACGCGCTTGAACAGTTTCGGGTTCAGGTAGATGGCGTCGTTGTGGGCGGCCAGTTTCGGCGACATTTCGCTGTCGATGGCATTCAGGCGGTCATTCGTGTTGGCGGTCTGCAGGTTCGAGAACACGGCGCCCACGCGCGACAGCATCTGGCCCGAACGCTCCAGCGCGACGATGGTGTTGTCGAACGTCGGCGCCTTCGGGTTATTGGCAATGCCTGCCACTTCGCGCAGCTGCTCGCGCATGCCCGCGGCATAGGCCGGCAGGAAGTGCTCGTCCTTGATCTTGTCGAAGGCCGGGTAGTTGAACGGCAGCGCGCTCGGCTTGGCGAACGGGTTGGACGCGTCCAGCGTGGCGCCGGCAGGTGCCGCGGGGGTAGCCGCAAAGGCCGCGCCGGCGAACGCCAGGCTGGCTGCGATGATGAGCATTTGTGGTCGTTTCATGGTCTCTCTCACGAACTCGAAAAGGCTGTCCGCGACGATCGCCGCCGACAGGTGCGCGCCAGATCATAGCAGGCTTTATTGTCGTGCAATCACCATGAAACAATCTGCATACAAAAGTGTATAGACAGCTCCGGCGCGCCTGCTCGGGGGCTCCTGCTGTCTGTCGCAGCGGGCGGGCGGCGGATGCTAGGCAGTGCCGGCATGGCCGGAAAAGCGGCTGCGGTACTGCCCCGGGCTGACGCCGAGCTGGCGCTGGAACACGCGCCGCAGGTTCTGCTCGCTGCCGTAGCCGCTACTGGCAGCCACCGTTTTCAGCGGCAGCGCGGTGTTCTCGAGTGCGCGGCAGGCCGCTTCCAGGCGCATCGCTTCCACCATCTTGGCCGGGGTGCGTCCCAGCTGGCTGGCATAGCTGCGCGCAAAGGTCCGCGCCCCCATGCCCGCCTGCTCGGCCAGGCGCTCCACGGTCAGCTGTTCGCGCAGGTTGGCGGCCACCCAGGCGTGCAGCGCGTCGAAGCGTCCGCCTTCGCGCGCCTGCGCCGCCAGCGGCACGCTGAACTGCGACTGGCCGCCGCTGCGCTTGACGAACATGACGAGCTGGCGCGCCGTTTCGATGGCGACCTGGTGCCCGTAGTCCTCCTCGATCAGCGCCAGCGTCAGGTCGATGCCGGCGCTGACGCCGGCGGAGGTCCATACTGCGCCATCGCGCACGAAAATCCGGTCGGCGTCGACCTCGACCTGCGGATGGCGCCGGCGCAGGCGCTCGGCCCATTCCCAGTGGGTGGCGGCGCGCCGGCCCTGCAACTGCCCGGCCGCGGCCAGCAGGAAGGCGCCGGTGCAGACCGAGCAGATGCGCCGCACGTCGGGTGCACGGCGGGCAATCCAGTCGACCAGCGCCGGCGGCGCATAGAAGTCCTGGCCCTTGCAGCCTCCTGGCGCGATCAGGGTGTCGATGGCCAGGTGATCCAGGTCCGCTATGGCAGCCGTCATCAGTGGCAGGCCGGCGCTGGTCGTGATCAGGCCACCGGCGGCGGAGGCGACGACCGTCTCGTAGAGCGGCTTGCCACTTCCCGCATGGCGGCGGCTGGCGGTGGCCAGCGCCTGCAGGGGGCCGCAGAGGTCGAGCAGGTTCATGTCGTCGTAGGCCAGCAGGACGACACGCAGGGTGGGTTTCGATGACATGAGGCAGGCCCGGCGCATCAGCGGCGCATTAGCGATATTGTGGATACTCGAATTCTAGCGCGACCAGCCGCGCCGTCTGCCGGCCATAGCGCCCGGCCAGCGCATCGAGGGCGCGTGCCGGGCCTGGCCTGGAGAAACTGCCAACGCGCTCGCGTCCAGCATCTCCGGCGCGTCCGCCGCCCCCGCCTCCAGGTCGGGCAGGATCGTCAAGCCATGACGTGAGCGCAGCGGCGCATTTGCGCTCGCCACCGCCAGCACCCGACTACGCTTCGAGCGCGCCCAGGCATCGGCGGTAAAGGCGAGCGTGATTTCGTCGACGCCGTCCGCCACCCGGATGCCGACCCGCTCGGGCGTATGGAACCAGCCGTTGGCATAACCGGTCAGGTAGGCGCTCAGATTGACGCCGAAGCGCGGGCGGAACACGCCGCTGTCGTGCGCCGGACTCCAGTCGCCGGCGCCGATTTCGCGCGCCAACCCGGCCGCGCGTTCATGCCCGGCGATCGCTTCGACCAGCGCCAGCGCCGTTGGCAGCGCGGCGCTGATGCCGGCGCTGGACACGAGTTTGCCGTCGGCGACATAGCGCACATTCTCGTCCCAGTGCGTATCCGGATAGTGCTGCCTGCGGTAGGAGGCGGTCGCCCAGTGGGCCGTGGCATGGCGCCCCTTGAACAGGCCGGCGTTGGCCACGACCAGCGCGCCGTCGCAAATGCTGACCACCGTGGCGCCTTTGGCCGCCTGCGCCGCGATCCAGGCCACCAGCACCGTGTCCGCAGGCTTGACCACCGCGGGCACGATCACGTAGTCGGCACCGTCGGCAAAGCGGGTGTCGAACTGCGCGGTCGTCAGGTCGGGCTGGAGCCGCAAGGCCGGCCGCATCATGAGGGGGCCGGGTCCGGTGGCGACGGCCAGCACCTGCGCCACCCCGGCCCACGCCAGCACGCCATACGGGACGACGAAATCGGTCAGCTCGGTGCCGCCATTGAAACCGACGACGGCGACCACGGGTTGCTCGCGCCCCGGGCGCGCCTCGTAGGGGGCAATGACCGCGGCGGCGGCGAACTGACAACATAGCAACAGGACGAACAGCAGATGGCGCATGGGATGATCCTCGGGTTGACGTATCGGGATTATCCGGGCCGGCAGGCGTGGCGAAATGACATAAAACGGTCAATTCCTGCCAATGCTGTCATCTGCGCCGATGCGCCACGCATACCAGCCTGGCCGCACGCACGGCTACCCTCCGGAACGAAGGGACAGGAAGCCCGAAGCTATAATCGGGCGCAGTGCGCCAGCCCCGTTCCACGCTCCGGGCATGGTTTGCCGCCACCACGGAGTCACCATTGAAAACGCTTTGCTTTGCCATCGTCTTGTCCTGGGCTGGTAGCGCGGCGGCCGCGGCATCCGCACCGCCAGCCCCGGCCGCGCCCCGGCCCTACGTCCTGGAGAACACGGAAGTGCGCGACGTGCGCGCGCCGGCGCTCAAGCGCGACTACCAGGTGTTTGTTGCGTTGCCCGATTCCTACCGCGATACCACGCGCCGCTATCCGGTCGTCTTCGTCACCGACGCCAATTATGCGTTTCCCATCGTGCGCGGCATCGCCCAGCGCCTGACCAAACACGCGGGCATGGAAGAGACCATCGTGGTGGGCCTGTCGTATGCCCAGGGCGATACCGGCGTGTACAGCCGCCGCCGCGACTACACGCCGTCGGTGCCGCGCAAGCACGACTACCGCTCCGACATGCCCGGCCGGCCAGTCGCGCTGGGCGAAGCGGCCGCCTATGCGCGCTTCCTCAAGGACCAGGTCCTGCCGCTGGTGGCGAAACACTACCGCGCCGACATGGGCCGCAAATTCTTCGTCGGGCATTCCTACGGCAGCCTGCTCGGCCTGCAGATCCTGCTCACCGAGCCGCGCACCTTCGAACACTACATTCTCGGCAGCCCCTCGCTGTGGTACGACGGCGGCGTGATGTTCGACCGCGAAAACGTCTATTCGGAGCGGCACCGCGACCTGCCGGCCAGCGTCTTCTTCGGCATCGGCGGCCTCGAACGGCTTGCGCCCGGCAAGAAGCGCTCGCGCGCCGAGGAAGAGGCCGACATGGTGGCCGACCTGCAGGACCTGCACGGCACCTTGAAATCGCACCGCTATCCCGGCCTGCGCATGCAGATGAAGGTGTTTGCCGACGAGGACCATGCCAGCGTGTTCCCGCTCGTGGTGACGCACGGCCTGCGTTCGGTCCTGCCTTCGAAGAAGTGACCAGCCATGCCCGCCGCCCTCCCCCTCTCGTGTGACGCCATCGTCGTCGGCAGCGGCCCGGGCGGCGCCAGCACCGCGCGCGAACTGGCACGGGGCGGCCTGCGCGTGCTGGTGCTCGAGCGTGGCGGCGCCGAGCCCTGACGGGCACGGTGACGCAGATGGCGGCCATGTCGCCGCCGTACCCGGCAAGGGCGCCTACCTGCACCGCGATGCCTCGCTGCTGGTGGCCGGCATCACGCTGGGCGGCAGCTCGGCGATCAACTTCGCCACCGCCGCGCCACCGCCGCAGGCGCTGTTCGCCCGCCATGGCATCGACCTGGAACCGGCGCTGGCGGCACTGCGCGCCGACCTGCCGCTGGCGCCCCCCGCCCGACGAGCTGGTCGGCCCGATGGCGGCGCGCATGATGGCGGCGGCCCGCGCGCTCGGCCTGGCGTGGCGCAAGCTCGACAAGATGATCCGGCCCGCGTCCTGCCGCGCCGGCTGCTGGCGCTGTGTGTACGGCTGCCCGTACGGCGCCAAGTGGACGGCGCGCGACTTCATCATTGAAGCCTGCCGCGATGGCGCGCATCTGGCCGACCGTGCGCGGGTACTGCGCGTGCTGGTGGAGAATGGCCGCGCGGCCGGCGTCGAGGTGGAGGTGCAGGGGAAGGTCCATGCGGTGCGGGCGCCGGTCGTCGTGCTTGCGGCAGGTGGCCTGGGCAGCCCGCGCCTGCTGCATGCCTCCGGCCTGGGGCCGCGCTGCTCTCCCTTTTTCAGCGACCCGGTGGTGGCGGTGATGGGCAGCGTCGACGACATCGACGGCGGTGCCGAAGTGCCGATGGCGGCCGGCCTGTCCCTGCATGAGGAAGGCATCGCGCTGGCCGACCTGACCTTGCCGCAACCGATGTACGCGGCCTTCGCGGCGCAGGTCGGCCGCGTTGACCGCCTGTTCGCGCACAAGCGGACGCTGTCGATGATGGTCAAGATCCGCGACGAGATCGGCGGTGGCGTCGGGCCGCGCTGGGCGGACAAGACCCTGGCGGACAGCGACCGCAAGAAGCTGGCCCATGGCGTCGGCATGGCGAAGGCGATCCTGCGCGAAGCGGGCGCGCATCACATCTTCAAATCCTGGCATTTCGCGGCACACCCGGGCGGCAGCGTGCGCATCGGGGAAGGCGTCGACGCCGATTTGCAGACGTCCACGCCCGGGCTGTACGTGTGCGACGCGTCCGTGATTCCGGAGCCCTGGGGCTTGCCGCCCACCCTCACGTTGCTGTGCCTGGGCAAGCGGCTAGGAAGCTCGCTAGCCGCTACACGTAGGGCGGAGGGGGCCGCCTAGGCTCCTGACTCCACGCGGTACGGGGCGTGCGTATCGATGCATATAAAAAGCATCGAGATGGAGACGTGCCGATGTCAATTAACGGTGCGGCCCGTTACGGTACGACCGCGTGGAGTCAGGACTCCACCCTACGGTGCCAGGTGGTTAGGTAGGGTGGGCTCTTGAGCCCACGCGGTACAGCGCGTGCGGATCGGAACGATTGAAACATTGAACGCGGACGCACCGATCCTGGGTTATCCATGCGGCGCACGACGGTACGACAGCGTGGGCACGAGTGCCTCGCCGGCCGCACCCACCCTACAACCCCATCAATAATGCGGCGGCCTTTCGTTCACCGGCATCTGCTGCCCCGCTTCGCGCAAGGTGCGCACATGCTCGGCCAGCTGCTGCACGATGCCCTCGAGCTGGTCGATGCGGCGCGCCTGCTGGTAGACGGTGGTGTTCAAGGTGTCGACCAGGTCTTCCATGTGCGCCAGCTTGATTTCGATATCGACAAAACGGTCTTCGTGTTCCACGGCGCTTCCTGTTGAGATGTCTGGCAAATAGGTGGGCCGCATTATGACATCAGCTTGGTGGCGTCCGGCTTCGGCGTGTTGAGCAGCGCCTTCAAACTCGCCAGGCGGTCCTTCGGGCTGATGATTTCCGATTCCTGGGGCGCGGCGATGCCCTCGTCGAGGGCCATCTCCTTGATGAAGCGGGAAGGGTCGCAGTGCACCAGTTCGCCGGCGCGCTTCCGCTTCTTGCACCAGGTGATCTGCAGCGTGCGCTGGGCGCGCGTAATGCCGACGTACATCAGGCGCCGCTCTTCCTGGATGCGCGCGGCGATCTTTTCGACCGCATCGTCCGGGTCGCCCTTGTGCGGCAGGATGCCCTCTTCCACGCCCACCAGGAACACGTGCGGATATTCCAGCCCTTTCGAGGCGTGCAGGGTCGACATGCGCACCGCATCCTGCTCCTCGTCCTGGCCCTCGAGCATCGACATCAATGCCACCATCTGCGTCAGTTCCAGCAGGTTTTTCTCTTCGCCGTCGCGCTCGCGCCCGCCGCGGCCGCGCTCCTTCAGCCAGTTGGTGAACTCCATCACGTTCTGCCACTTGGCTTGCGCCGCGCGGTCATCGAAGCCCTCGTACAGGTAGTGCTCGTAATTGATTTCTTTCATCATGTCGTCGAGCACTTCGGCGGCATGGTCGCCGCTGCCGGACGGGCCGGGACGCGTGGCACGGCTTTCCAGGTCGTCGATGAAGCGGCAGAAGTCGCGCAGCGGGTGCAATTGTCGGTCCTGCAATCGCGCTTCCAGGCCACCCTTGCTGGCGGCGGCGAACAGCGAACAGTTCCACTGCTTCGACACTTCGCCCAGCACTTCCAGGGTCGCCATGCCGACGCCGCGCTTGGGCGTGGTGACGGCGCGGATGAAGGCAGGATCGTCGTCCTGGTTCGCAATCAGGCGCAGGTAGGCAATGATGTCCTTGATTTCGGCCTTGTCGAAAAAGCTCTGGCCGCCGGACATGGTGTAGGGAATGCGCTCCTTGCGCAAGGCCTGCTCCATCACGCGTGCCTGGTGGTTGCCGCGATAAAGAATCGCGTAGTCCGACCACTTGTTCTTGCGCTGGAAATGGTCCGCCGAGATCATGATCGCAACCTGCTCGGCTTCCTGGTCGTCGTTCTGCATGCCGAGTACCTTGATCGGCTCGCCCAGGCCATGCTCGGACCAGAGCGACTTCTCGAACAGCTTCGGGTTGTTGCCGATGACGGCGTTGGCCGCCTGCAGGATGCGCGTGGTCGACCGATAATTCTGCTCGAGTTTGATCACGCGCAGGTCGGGGAAATCGGTCTGCAGCGTTTTCAGGTTTTCGACAGAGGCGCCGCGCCAGGCGTAGATGGCCTGGTCGTCGTCGCCGACGGCCGTGAACATCGGCTTCTTGCCGATGCCCGTCACCAGCAGTTTCACCAGTTCATATTGGCAGGTATTCGTGTCCTGGTACTCGTCCATCAACAGGTAGCGCAAACGTCTCTGCCAGCGGTCGCGGATCGGGTCATTGTTGCGGAACAGTTCCACCGGCAGGCGGATCAAGTCGTCGAAGTCGACCGCCTGGTAGGCCTGCAGGGTGGCGACATAGCTGCGGTAGACGCGCCCGGCCTGGGCTTCGTCCTCGTCCTTGGCCTGCTTGATCGCGTCGTCCGGATCCACCAGGCCGTTCTTCCACAGCGAAATCGCATTCTGGATGCGGCGCACTTCCTGCTTGTCGGTCGTGAGCGCGAGGTCGGAGACGATGGTGTAGCAATCGTCGCTGTCCATGATGGAGAACTTGTCCTTCAGGCCGACGCCAGCCGCTTCTTGGCGCAGGATTTTCACGCCCAGCGAGTGGAAGGTGGACACCGTCAACTGCTTGGCCTGCTTGGGCTGCTTGAGCAGCTTGGCGATGCGCTCCTGCATCTCGAGCGCGGCTTTGTTCGTAAACGTCAGCGCGGCGATGGTGCGCGGATCGTAGCCGCAGTGCTCGATCATGTACGCGATCTTTTGCGTGATCACCCGCGTCTTGCCCGAGCCGGCACCGGCCAGCACCAGGCAGGGGCCGTCGAGGTAGAGCACGGCTTCGCTTTGCGGCCCGTTCAGGCCGAACTTTGGTGCATTGGACATGGGAAATATTCTTGAAGGCAGCCGAGCATTGTAGCGAAGCCGCCAGGGCTGCGCGCTACAATGTTCGGCATGAAAAAAGTGCTTATTCTGTTGCTTGCAAGCATGCTGACCCTGCCGGCGCTGGCGCGCCCGCTACTGGTCGCTGCCGCCAGCGATCTCGGCTATTGTATCGATGAACTCGTCGCCGCGTACCGCAAAACCGCGCCCGACGTCGAGCCGAAGGTATCGCTTGGTGCGTCTGGCAACTTTTTTGCACAAATTCGCAACGGTGCCCCGTTCGACGTCTTGCTCTCGGCCGACATGGACTATCCGCGCGAACTGGCCAAGCTCGGCGCCGCCGATGGCGCCACGCTGACCCCCTATGCGATCGGCCGCCTGGCACTGTGGTCGCTCGACCCGCAAGTCGACCCGCACCGCGGCCTGGCCGCCCTGGTGGCGGATGCCCGTGTAAAACGCGTTGCGATTGCCAACCCTGCCACGGCACCGTATGGCCGCGCCGCCAAGGCCTTACTGGAGCTCGATGGCCTCTGGGACAAGGTGCAGCCGAAACTCGTGATTGGCGAAAACATCGCGCAAACGGCCCAGTTCGTCCAGACGGGGAATGCGCAGGTGGGCATCGTCTCGTACGCCACCCTGCACGCCACCAAACTGAAGGGCGTCGGCCGCTTTGCGCTGATGCCGCAAGACGGCCTGGCCCCGCTCGAGCAAGGCGCCATCGTCACCCGGGCCGGCGCCGGCAATCCGCATGCGCTCGGCTTCGTGCGCTTTCTCGGGTCCCCCGCGGCACGTGCCATCCTGGCGCGCAACGGTTTCGCCTTGTCGACGGGCACGCGCGAATGACCGACTGGCAGTTCCCGCCCGAGCTGTGGGACGCGATTGGCCTGACGCTGCGCCTGGCGGCCGTTACCTCCATTGTGCTGCTGGTGATTGGCATTCCGCTGGCCAATTGGCTCAACAACAGCCGGATGCGCGGGATCATCTTCATTGAAACCCTGGTCAGCCTGCCCATCGTGCTGCCGCCCACCGTCATCGGCTTTTATTTGCTGACCTTGATGGCGCCGACGCAACCCGTCGGTGCGGCCTGGCTGAAGGCCTTCGGCCATCCGTTGCCGTTTTCGTTTGCCGGCCTGGTGGCGGGCTCCGTGCTCTACAGCCTGCCCTTCGCGGTGCAACCCTTCCAGGCGGCGTTTCGCGGCGTCGGGCGCGAGATGGTGCAGTCGGCGCTGGCGCTGGGCCTGACGCGCCGGCAGGCCTTCTGGTCCATCGTGCTGCCGCTGTCGAAGCACGGCATTCTCACCGGCGTCTCGCTCAGCTTTGCGCACACGATGGGCGAATTCGGCGTCGTGCTGATGTTGGGTGGGAATATCCCGGGCCAGACGCGGGTGGCCTCGATTGCGCTCTACGATGAAGCGCAGAAGTTGAATTATGGCGCTGCGCACGCATATGCATTGGTATTGCTGGCGATTTCCTTCGCCATACTGGTCGGGATCGCCTTCCTGCAACGACGGCAGAACGCGATCCTGCTATCGAACTAGACTTCCCCCACCGATTCGATCGGTTACCATCGCCCCTTCGGCCACGCGCCCACGAACACGAGCACGAACAATGAAATTTGAACACCTGATTGAAATTAACGACCCACTCAACCCGCTGATGGACACCATCACCCGCGAGCAACTGTGGCGCGGCCTGGTCATCCGCGCGGAATCGCCGAAGCTGTTCGTGCCGCACCTTGACGAATGCGAAATCGGCGAGCGCGAGTCGGGCAGTTTCCAGCGCCGCCTGCGCTACGGCGATTTGGTGGTGCTCGACACGGTCCTGCTCACGCCGCTGCAGGAAGTGCGCTACGAGGTGCCGGCCCAGGGCGAGATCCAGGCATCCCTCCTCACCATGACGATCGAGTGCCCCGCCGAAGGCCGCCTCTACGTGCGCTTCAGCTACGACGACGGCACCGGCGAACATGTCGACGCCGCCAACAAGATGTACGACGAATTCAAGAAATCAGCCTACCAGGAAGCGGACCTCGACACGGTGCGCATCCTGCGCCAGATGGCGGCGGCCGGAAAGCTCGATGCGAGTTATCTGAACTGAACGGCTCGGGTGCGCTGAGGTGCGCTGAGGTGCGTCGAACGCGTGGACGGAAGCGGAACCGTGCTGTGGAAGGGTGGGCGCCCCGAGCCCACGCGGACCCGGAATACGCGTTTCATTGGCTGCTTTCTTGCAGCACATTCAAGGTCGCGTTGTCCCGCCATACCTCTGCGCGAGCGGCGATACCGCGTGGACCCGGGGCGCCCACCCTACAAGTTCGTTTTCAGGTTCCCGGCTCGGAATCGGCCGGGTCGGTGTGGTTCGCGCCCTTGGCCAGGTTGGCGGCCAGGTCGCGCAGCGCGGTGCGCACGCCTTCCTCGATCACCGGATGATAAAACGGCATGTCGAGCAGCTGCGGGACCGTCAGGTTCGCCTGCACGGCCCAGGCCAGCAGGTGGGCGAGGTGCTCGCCGCGCGGGCCGATCATCTCGGCACCGAGGAAACGGCAGCTGCCGTATTCGGCGTACACGCGCAGCATCCCCTTGTTTTGCAACATGACGCGGCTGCGGCCCTGGTTCTCGAACGAGACCTGGCCGATGGCGAACTTCGGCCGCCCGCCCTCGCACAGCGTTTTATAGCTCCTGCCGAGCGTGGCGATGTTCGGTTCCGTAAAGGCGATCGCCAGCGGGGTGCGGCGCAGGCCGGGGCGCACGTCCGGATAGCGGCCGGCGTTTTCTCCGGCGATCTTGCCGTGGTCGGCCGCTTCGGCCAGCAGGGGCAGTTCGTTGTTGGCGTCGCCAGCAATGAAGATGTGGCTGCTCCCGCACTGCATGGTGCGGCTGTCGAATTCCGGCACGCCATTTGCCTGCAGCGCCAGTCCCGTCTCTTCCAGTCCCAGGTCCTTGACGTTCGGGCTGCGTCCGGTTGCCAGCAGTACGTACTGGAAGGATTCACTTGTTTCCTTGCCAAGCGCGTCGCGCGTGGTGAGCAGCACCTGTTCTCCCTGCTGCTCGGCGCGCACGACTTCGGTCTGGAATTGCAGATCGAGTTCCTGGGTCAAAGTGCGGGTGGCCGCGTGCAGTACTTCCGGATCGCTCAGGTGGGCGACGCTGCCGCCGCGCGCGAAGATGCGCACGCGCACGCCAAGGCGGGTCAGTGCCTGGCCCAGTTCCAGGCCGATCACGCCGGTGCCGATCACCGCCACCGAACGCGGCAGATCGTCCCAATAAAAGACGTCGTCGCTGGTGACGATGCCGGGGCCGACGTCCTGCAACTGCGGCAGCACGACCGGCGTCGAACCGGTGGCAATCACGAAGCTGGCCGCCTCGATCTCGGTGTGCTCGTCCACCTGGAGCGTATGCGGGCTTGTAAAGCGGGCGTGGCCGCGAATGCGGTCGCTTTCCGGAAAACTCTCGACGCTCTCGAGCACGAAGCCCACAAAACGGTCGCGTTCGCGCCGCACCCGCTCCATCACGGCGCGACCGTCGATGCGTTTTTCGCCCGGATGCACGCCGAAGCCCGGCGCCACGTCGAGGGTATGGGCGGCGTCTGCCGCCGCGATCAGGAGTTTGCTCGGCATGCAGCCGACGCGGGCGCAGGTGGTGCCGTACGGGCCGCCCTCGATGACGACGGTGCGCGCGCCTTGCGCGTGCGCGGCGCGGTAGGCGGACATGCCGGCGGTGCCGGTGCCGATGACGGCCACGTCGACCTGTAGTTTTTTCATCTTGTACTCCGTTTGCTGTGCCGCCATGACGATACGCCTATTTTGCCAGTTTCACAGCGGTGGCCCGAGACTGGGCGGGCGCGCTCAGATGTCCAGCGGATCAACCTCGAGCGACCAGCGCACGCGCGTCTTCATCGCCCGCAGCAGGTGCAGCCACTCCTTCAGGTAGCCCTGCAGCGCCGGGCGCGAATTCGATTCCACCAGCAACTGGGCGCGGTCGACATTGTGCACGCGCGTCATCGTCATCGGGATCGGGTCGTTCAGCGTGATCGATTCGGGATCGACGGGCAGGATGCCGCGCGCCTCTTCAAGAAAAGCGATGGCGGTGGCCAGTTCCGGCGCCTCGGCACGCAGCAGCGCCTGGTACATGTAGGGCGGCAGCGCGGCCTGGTGGCGCTCTTCCAGCAGGTTCATGGCGAAGCGCTCGTAGTCGTGGCGCACCACGGCCGAATACAGCGGGTGGGCCGCGTAGCGGGTCTGGATCAGGACCTCGGAGGCCAGGCCGGCCCGGCCGGCGCGGCCCGCCACCTGCATCAGCTGCGCGAAGAGGCGTTCGCTGGCCCGGTAGTCCTGCGAGAACAGGGCCGTGTCCGGATTGAGGATGCCGACCAGGGTCAGCTTCTTGAAGTCGTGCCCCTTGGCGACCATCTGCGTGCCGATCAGGATATCGACCTCGCCGCGGTGCACGGTATCGAAAGCTTCCTGGGCGCTGCCCTTCTTGCGGGTGGAGTCGGCATCGATGCGCAGGATGCGCGCGTCGGGAAACATCGCGGTCAGGTTTTCTTCGAAGCGCTGGGTGCCGCGCCCGAGCGGCTGCAGGTCGACGTTGCCGCAGGTCGGGCAATGGCGCGGGATGCGCAGCTCCAGGCTGCAGTGGTGGCAGCGCAGCCGGTGTTCGGGCTTGTGCAGCACCATGAACGAGGTGCAGCGGGTGCAGTTGCTGATCCAGCCGCAGGCTTCGCAGGTGATCACCGGCGCATAGCCGCGCCGGTTCAGGAACAGCAGCGATTGTTCGCCACGCTCCAGGCGCTGCCTCAGTGCCGCCAGCAGGCCGCCGGTCAGGCCTTCCTTCGGCTTGTCGCGCTCCATGTCGATCAGGCGCACGCTCGGCAGCACGGCGTCGCGCACGGCGCGTTCGCGCAGCGGTAAAAGGTCGTAACGTCCCGTCTGGGCATGGTGCCAGCTTTCCAGCGAGGGCGTGGCCGAACCGAGCACGATGGGAATGGCGAGCTGGCGCGCGCGCCACACGGCCAGGTCGCGCGCCGAATAACGCAGCCCCTCCTGCTGTTTATAGGACGGGTCGTGCTCCTCGTCGATGACGATCAGCTGCAGGTGCGGCAGGGACGCGAGGATCGCCAGCCGGGTACCGAGCACGATGCGCGCCTGGCCCTGGTGCGCCGCCAGCCAGTGCAGCATGCGTTCGCCTTCGGACAGGCTGCTGTGCAGGGTCGCCAGCATCAGGCCCGGGAAGCGCGCGCGGATATTGCCTTCCAGTTGAGGCGTGAGGTTGATCTCCGGGACCAGGATCAGGATCTGCGCTTGCGGGTCGCGCGCCAGCACCTGGGCGCAGGCCTGCAGATACACCTCGGTCTTGCCGCTGCCGGTAACGCCGTACAGCAGGATCGGCGTGAAACCCCGGGCACCGCCGATGGCATCGGCCGCCGTCTGCTGCTCGCGATTCAAGGCCGGCATGCCGCAAGGGGCCGGGTCGCCCGCGTTTGCGCTCTTGGCAAGCTTTTTCAGCGCGCGGTCGAGCGCGACGGTTGTCGGCACGCGCAGGTTTTTCGGCAGCCCCGGCAGCGCCACTTCGCCGAGCGGACGCTGGTAGTAATCGGCGGCGAAAGCGGCAAGGGCGATCCATCGGCTGGACAAGGGAGACAACTGGTCGCGCACGGCGATCGCGTTCTTCAGCTTGTCGGGCGGGACCGTGCTTTCGGTGGCGATGGCAACGATCAGGCCGACGATTTCGCGGCGTCCGAAACTGACCAGGACCAGCTGGCCGACCTGCGGCGCTGCGCCTTCATAAGGCCAGCCGTAATCGAACACGCTGTTGAGCGGCGTATCGATCGCGATTTGTAAAATGCAGTACGCCAATGTCGACCTTGCTAAAGAGCCTGTGGAAAACTTTGTGGAAAGCGCTGTACTTGACCAGTGGAGAAGTTTACGTTAAGTCAAACCTTGGCGGCATCAGCGAAACTCATGTCGCAATTAGCGCTTTAATTTCAAACACTTACAAGAACTAAAGTAGTCCACAGCAACCTACTTCCTCTGACGCAACGATTGTGTATAACTTCGATTTTTCTTCTAGTAAATGCGCGAAACGCATGTCCAATTAAACAAGTATCTGCACTGCATAGCGTAAGTGCCCGTAAACGCAGCACTTTTTATTGATGAGTGGCGCATGCTGTTGATAACTTTGTGAACAAGGCTGGCACAGCTATGATTTCTGTTACGAAAAATCTGCTTCCGGAAGCGCATTCTTCAGCGAACTGAAGCATAAAACCCAGCAATTTCAACCACTTAGAATAATCAAGGTTGCGCCTGACATGTCCACAGGTTCAAAGCCTGCATTTTTAAAACTTGTGAACAAGTGTGATTTTGCTGCGCTGCGAAGCGATGTGTGGTGTCATAAAGACATCGCCCCCGCAAACCGGCCCGGCTAGCGAGTGGTACGTTGCGCGCGGCTGAAGTTGTGCACTGCTTCCACCATGGCGCTGACCGATTCGGGCGGCGTAAATTGTGAAATGCCGTGTCCCAGGTTGAAGACATGGCCGGCCCCGGCGGCAGGCGTCCCGTAGGCCGTGAGCGAACGTTCCACCTCCGCACGAATCTGCTCGGGGGAAGCGAACAGGATGGCCGGGTCGAGATTGCCCTGCAGCGCGACGCGGTCGCCCACCAGCGCACGCGCATGGCCCAGGTTGACGGTCCAGTCCAGGCCCAGCGCGTCGGCGCCGATGTTCGCCATCTCGTCCAGCCAGATGCCGCCGCCCTTGGTGAAGACGATCGCCGGAATGCGCACGCCATCCTTCTCGCGCTGCAGCCCGCTGACGACTTTCTCCATGTAGCGCAGCGAGAATTCCTGGTAGGCGCCATCGGCCAGGGCACCGCCCCAGGAGTCGAAAATCATGACAGCCTGGGCGCCGGCGTCGATCTGCGCGTTCAGGTACTGCGTGACCGCCGTGGCATTGATGTCGAGGATGCGGTGCATCAGGTCCGGACGCGCGTACAGCATCTTCTTGATCGTGTGGAATTCGCGCGAGCCCTGCCCCTCGACCATGTAGCAGGCCAGCGTCCACGGGCTGCCGGAAAAGCCGATCAGGGGCACGCGGCCGTTGATCTCGGTGCGGATCTGCGTGACGGCCTTGAAGACATAGTCGAGCGACGCCATATCCGGTACCTGCAGCGCCATGACCTCGGCTTCGCTGCGCAGCGGACGCTCGAACTTCGGTCCTTCGCCGTCGGCGAAATACAAGCCGAGACCCATTGCATCGGGCACGGTCAGGATGTCCGAGAACAGGATCGACGCGTCCAGCGGATAGCGGTCGAGCGGCTGCAGGGTCACCTCGGTCGCATAGTCCGGGTTCTTCGCCAGGCCCAGGAACGAACCGGCGCGCGCGCGCGTGGCGCGGTATTCCGGCAGGTAGCGCCCGGCCTGCCGCATCAGCCACACCGGGGTGTAGTCGGTCGGCTGGCGCAGCAGCGCGCGCAGGAAAGTATCGTTCTTGAGCGGGGCAAATTGTGGCATGGCTGACAATGGGTGGCGTCGGAGGACGGCTATTATCGCATTCTCCGCGCATGGCGGGAGCCCCGCGGACGCAGCGCACGAGCGTGTGAAAAAATGGCCATGACGGCGTTGCATGGTCTCGCCGTACCTTTGTACTGTCTTCGACGATGCGCCTTGTCCTGACCATTCTTTCACACGCTCCACGTGGCGCGTCGCCCTCCCTACCCTGCGCTCTTATAATGTGGTTCTCCCTATTTTCGAATCCCGCGCCATGACCGAGCCGACAAGCAAGCAGGCCGCCCCCTGCGGCACCTGGACTTCCCCGATCAGCGCCGCCGTCGTCGCGGCCGGTGCCATTCCGCTGTCGCAGATCGCGCTCGACGGGGAGCACGTGTTATGGCTGGCAGGACGCGCCAGCGAAGCGGGCCGCACCACGCTGCAGCGCCTGCGCATCAATGCTGCTGCCGCCACCAGCGCCGTTGGCGAACCGACGCCGGCGCCCTTCAACGTGCGCAGCCGCGTGCACGAGTACGGCGGCGGCGCCTATGCGGCCGATGGCGGCACGGTCTGGTTCTCGCACTTTGCCGACAACCATCTATATGCGGTCGAGGGCGACGGCACACCCGTCATGCTCACGCGCGAGGAGCAGGTGCGCTACGCCGACTTCGTGCCCGACCGGGCTCGACACCGCCTGGTGGCGGTACGCGAAGACCACCTGGCCGGCGAGGCTTATCCCGTCAATACGATTTGCGCGGTCGGCTTCGATGGCGCCGAGACCATCCTCGTCGAGGGCAACGATTTCTATGCGGCGCCGCGCCTGTCTCCCGATGGCCGCCAGCTGGCCTGGCTGTGCTGGGACCACCCGCGCATGCCCTGGCAGGGCACCGAACTCTGGGTGGCCGATTTCGCCGACGACGGCAGCCTGGTCAACGGCCGCCTGATCGCGGGCGGCCTGGAAGAATCGATCTGCCAGCCCGAGTGGTCGCCCGACGGCCTGCTCTACTTCGTTTCCGACCGCAGCGGCTGGTGGAACCTGTACCGCTTCGAAGGGGGCGTGGTGCACCCGCTGTGTTCGCGCGAGGCCGAATTCGGCGGGCCGCACTGGAGCTTCGGCAATTCGATGTACGGCTTCCGCTCGGAAGACGAGATCGTCTGCACCTATATCGAGGACGGCGTCAGCCGCCTGGCACGCCTGTCCACGCGTGACTGCAGCCTCACGCCCATCGACACCCCCTACGAGGAAATCCGCGAACTGCGCGTGTCTCCCACCGCGGTGGCAGTGCTGGCCGGCTCGCCGACGCTTCCCGTCGAAATCGCCCTGATCGACCCGATTACCGGTGCGCGTACCGTGCTGGCGCGCTCGATCGCGGAGCTGCCGGAGCCGGGCTACCTGTCGGTCCCGCACAGCATCCGCTACCCGAGCGCGAAGGGCCGCAGCGCCTATGCTTTCTATTATCCGCCGGCGAATGCCGATTTCCAGGCGGTGGACGGCGAACTGCCGCCATTGATCGTCATCGGCCACGGCGGCCCCACCGGCATGGCCACCAGCACCCTGAAGCTGGCCACCCAGTTCTGGACCAGCCGCGGCTTCGCCGTGCTCGACGTAAACTACGGCGGCAGCACCGGTTTCGGGCGCGCCTACCGTGACCTGCTGAAGGGCCAGTGGGGCGTGATCGACGTGGAGGACTGCGTGGCCGGCGCGCGCCACCTGGCGCAGCAAGGCCTGGTCGACCCCGAGCGCCTGCTGATCCGCGGCAGCAGCGCCGGCGGACTCACGACCCTGTCGGCCCTCACCTTCCACGACGTCTTCAAGGCCGGCGCCAGCTATTACGGTGTGTCGGACCTGGCCGGGCTGGATGCCGACTCCCACAAATTCGAGTCGCACTACAACGAATACCTGATTGCGCCGAAAGCCCAGGCCGATGCGATCTACCGCGCGCGTTCGCCGATCCACCATACCGATGCCCTCAACCGTCCGATGATCTTCTTCCAGGGCCTGGACGACAAGGTGGTGCCGCCGCAGCAGTCGGAAACGATGGTCGACGCCCTGCGCGCACGCGGCGTGCCGGTGGCGTACATCACGCTCGAAGGCGAAGGCCACGGCTTTCGCAAGCTTGATAGCGTCGTGCGCACCCTGGAAGCGGAACTGGCCTTCTACCTGCGCGTGTTCGGCATTGCCCTGCCACCCGGCCTGCCTGCGCTGGAGATCGAGAACCTGGCTGCATGACCGAAGCCGCACTGCACGAGGCCTTCGCCGCCACCAGCACGCGCCAGAAACTGATCCTCGGCTTGCTGGCGCTGGCGGGAGAGCCGTTCGGATTCACGCGCCTGCGCGAGCACCTCGAGCCGCTCGGTGCCTACGAAAACGAAGGCGCGCTGGTCGGCGACCTGGCGCAGCTGCGCACGCTGGGCCTGGCGACTGAGGTGGCCGCGCGCGGCAGCGTCAATGCACCCGGCGTGGCCTGGCCGGCCATCGATTACCTGCTGCGCACTGGCCGCTTCAATGAGCTGCGCGAGGTCTACGACAGCACCACCCTCTTGCGGCGCGACTGGCAAGGCAACCCGGTGCTGCGCAGCTACCGCCAGGGGTGGCGCTCTTGCGCATGGCCCTGGTCGGCGGCGACGGCCCGAAGACGGTGGCGCCGCTGCTGGCGGCCTGCCTGCGCTGCCATGAAGCGGCCTACCTGCATCCGCTGGTCGACATCTGCGCGCGTCCCTTCGAGCCGGCCTCCTCATCGAACGCATCAACCCGGCCCTGCGCGATGACGTGCTGGCTATCCTGGTCGACCATGTCCAGCGCGAACCTGCCAGCGCGCCGGCAATTCGCGCCCATGCCCTCGACCATGCCGCGGGCAGCGCGCCGTCGATGGCATTGCGCGCGGCACTGGCCGAGCACCTGATCCTGTGTGGGCGCCTCGACGAGGCGGCAAGCCTGCTGGTGGACCTGGACGATTCGAGCGCGCTGTTCTACCGCAGCCTGCTGCTGCTGCTCCGCGACGACGTCGATGCCGCGCTGGCCGGTTTCGATGCTGCATTAAAGCTGCTGCGGCGCGAGACCGGCAAGCGAAAGGCCGTGTTCGGCGGCATCGGCGGCCACTTGTACGTGGCGGCCCTGCTGCGGCGCACGGAAAGCAAGTACCAGAAGGCGGCGGAAAGTTATCTCGACAGCGCCACGCGCGCCGTGCAAAGCCACGACACGGCCGTCTACCAGCAACTGTCGATGCTGCGCCAGATCCGTGGCGGCACGGTCGATGCCGAGGTGCTCCCCTCGCGCAACTGGGAAACGGCCCTGCAGCCGGTGCTGTTCCGCGCCCTGCTGCACTGGTGGCTGGGCATGCCGCAACTGTCCAGCCGCCGCGCCCAGCTGGAAGAAGCGCTGGCGCTGGCGGAAAGCGCCGGCTTCGACTTCCTTAGCGCCCAATTCGCCAGCCTGCTGGGGCAGCTGGGCGGCGTCAAGCACGAACAGCGCGCGATTTCGCTGCGCCAGCAAGGCCGCTACACCGACATGACGCTCTGGTTCGAGCGCGAGCAGCCCTGGGAGCGCCAGCTGAACGCGCTGATCAACCTGCAGCCGGCGACCAATGTCGAAGTGGTGAAGGAATCGCGCCTGGTCTGGCTGATCCGCTACGACCCGCACCTGGGCGTACAGGAAATCGAGCCGCGCGAGCAGAAGCGCGATGCGCAAGGCGCCTGGAGCCGCGGCCGGCCGGTAGGCCTGAAACGCCTGCTCGACGAAGCCGCCACGCTCGACTTCCTCACCGCGCAGGACCTGCTGGTGGTATCGAGCATCGGCGCGGCGCGCCAGTACTACAGCAGCGGCCTGCGCTACGAAATCGACCTCGACAAGGCTTTAGCGGCCCTGATCGGCCATCCGCTGCTGTTCTGGTTCGACGCGCCCGGTACCCGCGTCGAACTGCTGCCGGGCGAACCCGAACTGCTGGTGAAGGCCGCGCAGGGACAGGTGACGATCTCGCTGCGTCCGCCGGTGCGCGAGGGCGTCGGCGACGTCGTCGTCACGCGCGAGACGCCGACGCGCCTGCGCGTGGTGCGCATCCGCGACGAGCACCGCCGCATCGGCGCCATCGTCGGCGACGGCTTGCAGGTGCCGCTGGAAGCCGAGGTGCGCGTGCTGCAGGCGATCGGCGCGATCTCCTCGATCGTCACGGTGCAGTCGGACATCGGCGCCAGCGCCGCCGACATCGAGCGCATCGATGCCGACGCGCGCCTGCACCTGCACCTGCTGCCTTATAACCGGGGCCTGCGCCTGCGCATCCTGGTGCGGCCGCTACCGGACACCGGTGCGTATTACGCGCCCGGCAGCGGTGCCGAACGTGTCATTGCCGACGTCAATGGCGTGCGCACCGAGGCCAGACGCATTCTCAACGCCGAGCGCGAGGCCGAACGCCAGCTGGTCGCCGCCTGCCGCGCGCTCGAATTCGCCGAGCAGGAACACGACGAGTGGCTGCTCGGTCAGCCGATGCAATGCCTGGAACTGGTGAGCGAATTGCAGGAGCTCGACCCGAACGCGGTCGTCATCGCCTGGCCGGAAGGCGAGCCTTTCCGCGTCAGCAAGAAGGTGACGTCGAAATCCGTACGCCTGAATATCAAGCGCGACAAGGACTGGTTCGCGGCCGACGGCGAAGTCGTGCTGGACGAAGGCCGCATCCTCGACCTGCGCTCGCTGCTCGACAAGGTTCGACATAGCGAAGGCCGCTTCGTCGCCCTGGGGGACAACCAGTTCGTGGCGCTGACGAACGAACTGCACCGGCGCCTGACCGATCTCGCCGCCTACACGGACGCGAACGACGAGGCGCTGCGTGTGCATCCGCTGGCCAGTTTTGTACTGGAAGAGCTGGCGCTGGAAGCCGGTGGCGTCGAAGCCGACAAGGGCTGGCGCGCGCACCTGAAAAAGATGGCGGACAACGCCCACTACGAGCCGCAGCTGCCGTCCACGCTGCAGGCCGAACTGCGCGACTACCAGCGCGAAGGTTTCGCATGGCTGGCACGCCTGGCCCACTGGGGCGTGGGCGCCTGCCTGGTCGACGACATGGGCCTCGGTAAAACGCTGCAGGCGCTGGCCCTGATCCTGCTGCGCGCTCCGGACGGCCCTACCACCGGTGGTGGCACCGACCTCGGTGTGCACCAACTGGATCGCGGAAGCCGCGCGCTTTGCGCCGACCTTGAACGTCACCCTGTTCGGGCCCGGCGAGCGTGCCGCCGCCATCGCGGACGCCGGTCCCTTCGACGTGGTGGTCGCCAGCTATGGCCTGCTGCAGCTGGAAGCGCCGCTGTTTGCGAAAAAGCGCTGGCACACGATCGTGATGGACGAAGCGCAAGCCTTCAAGAATGCGCACACGCGCCGTTCAGCTGCGGTGATGGCGCTGCAGGGCGACTTCCGCATGGTGGCCACCGGCACGCCGCTGGAAAACCACCTGGGCGAGTTGTGGAACCTGTTCAGGTTCATCAACCCGGGCCTGCTCGGCACGGCCGACCAGTTCCAGCTGCGCTTTGCCGGGCCGATCGAAAAAGCCCAGGACAAGCGGGCCGAGAGCGCGGCCCGTGCGCGCCTGCGCCGCCTGACGCAGCCCTTCATCCTGCGCCGCACCAAGAGCCAGGTGCTCACCGAGCTGCCGCCGCGTACCGAGATCGTGCTGCCGGTCGAACTCACGCCGGAAGAAACAGCGCTGTACGAATCGCTGCGGCGCGAGGCGCTCGATAAGCTGGCCTCGCTGGAAGCACCGCAAAGCCAGAAGTCGATTGCCATCCTGGCCGAGATGATGCGGCTGCGCCGCGCCGTCTGCAATCCGGAACTGGTTGCGCCGGGTCTCGGCATCGGCAGCAGCAAGCTGGCCGCATTCGCGCGCCTGGCGGACGATCTGCTCGAGAACCGCCACAAGGCGCTGGTGTTCAGCCAGTTCGTGGATCACTTGTCGTTGATACGCAAGCACCTCGACGCGCGTGGCATCAAATACCAGTACCTCGATGGTTCGACCTCGATGCAGGAACGGAAAAAACGCGTCGACGCTTTCCAGGCCGGAGAGGGAGACCTTTTCCTCATCAGCCTGAAGGCGGGCGGCGTCGGCATCAACCTGACCGCCGCCGACTACGTGATCCACATGGACCCGTGGTGGAACCCGGCCGTGGAAGACCAGGCCTCGGACCGCGCCCACCGCATGGGCCAGCAGCGTCCAGTTACCATCTACCGGCTGGTGGCGCGCCATACGATCGAGGAAGGCATCGTCGACCTGCACCACCACAAGCGCGACCTTGCCGACAGCCTGCTCGAAGGCGGCGACCTGGCCGCGCGCCTGTCGCCCGGCGACATGCTGGCGATGCTGCGGCAGGGTTTCAATAGCTGACGCGAACAGCCCCGCTTCTGGCATTGTCGGGCAATCCATGTGATCATGCCGCCTTTGTGGCCGATTCATCCATATCGGGTGACGCGGCGGCGCACATGCCGCGGCCACAAAACCGTGGTCTCCCGCTAGAAGTGCGGGCCGACCAGCAACGGGGGCCTCGGAAAACCGTAGCGAGCGGCAGCAATGTTGGCCGAGACGCGCAGCTGTACGCGAGTACAGCGAGCATCGCAGGCCGACAGTGCAACGCGCAGTAGGTTTGCCGAGGCCCCCGACGTGACGTATTGTTTCAGCCTCCCGCAGGGAAGGCGAATGGTGCTACTCTGGCGCGCTGGCCTGTATTGGGCGGCGCCTTGAACTCCATTTCACAGGGCCGATGAAGATGATGAAGACGAAACTCGCGCTGGCAGTCATGCTTGCCAGCCTGGCACTGGCGCCCGCCAGCGCCGCACTTGCCAAGACCGCGACGAAAACCGCCAAACCGAAGGCGGCGAAGGTCGTGAAATCCAAGGCCTCTGCCAAGCGCAGCGCGCCGGCCGCTGCCAAGGGCACCTCGAAGAAGAGCACATCGAAGAAGGGTAAAGCTGCCGCAACCGGCGCAGCAGCCGTCGCGGTCACCGCCGCAGTCGCCGCCCCGAGCCGCGAAACCGTCGCGAGCACGGCGCCGGCGTCGGGCGAAAAACGCCTCGACCGCCGCGCCGACAGCCTGTCGATGCAGTTCCTGACCGCGCTCTGGCGCGTCGACCCGGAAGGCGGCATCGCCGTCGGCAAATTCGACGCCGCTGCCACGCTGACCATTCCTGATGCCTCCACGCGCGCGAAAAAGCTCGCCTTTGCCGAAGAATGGCTGGAAAAATTCCGCAAGCTCGACCAGCGCCAGATGTCGCCGCGCCAGCGCACCGACATCGCCCTCCTGATCAATAAACTCGAGAACGACCGCTGGCGCCTGACCACCTTCGGCGAATTCGAATGGAATCCGGCGCTGTACAACATCGCCCAGCCGCTCGACCTGATCCTGACCACCGAGTACGCGGCCAAGCCCCAGCGCCTGCGCACCCTCCTCAAGCGCCTGGCCAACGTGCCGGCCTATTACCAGGCGGCGCAGGCGAGCATCGTCAACCCGACGCGCGAACACACCCAGCTCGCCATTGCACAGGCGCCGGGCACGCTGGTGGTGCTGGCTGATATCGGCCAGGCTGCGGCGGAATCGACGCTGAACACGCAGGAAAAAACGATCTTCGCCCAGCGCGTTGCCAATGCCGGCGCCGCGGTGCTGAACTACGTCGACTTCCTGACCAACCTGGAAAAGACGCAGGCGGCCAACGGCCAGGCGCGCTCGTTCAGGATCGGCAAGGCGCTGTATGAACAGAAGTTCGCGCTCGAGATCCAGTCGGCCAGCAGCGCCGAGCAGACCTACCGCAAAGCGCTGGCCGCGCGCGAGGAACTGCTCACCCGCATGAACGCGATCTCGGACGAACTGTGGCCGCGCTACATGGCCGACACGAAGAAGCCGAACGACCGCTTCCAGAAGATCGGCATGCTGATCGACCGGCTCTCCAGCCGCCACGTCGCGCGCGAAAACTTCTTCCCCGAGATCCGCCGTCAAATCCCGCAACTGCAGGACTGGGTCGTCAAGAACGACCTGCTCACGCTGGATCCGAGCAAACCCCTCGAAGTGCGCGAGACGCCGATGTACCAGCGCGGCGTGGCCGGCGCCAGCATCGATGCGCCCGGTCCTTACCGTTCGAAGGACAAGACCTGGTACAACGTCACGCCGCTCGACGGCCTGTCGAACGAGCAGGCCGAAAGCAGCCTGCGCGAATACAACGAGTGGATCCTGCAGATCCTGAACATCCATGAAGCCATCCCTGGCCATTACGCCCAGCTGGTGCACGCCAATCGTTCGCCTTCGCTGATCAAGTCCCTGTTCGGCAATGGCGCGATGGTCGAGGGCTGGGCCGTGTACGGCGAGCGCATGATGCTGGAATCGGGCTACGGCGGCAACGCGCCCGAGATGTGGCTGATGTATTCGAAGTGGAACCTGCGCAGCGTGACCAACACCATCCTCGACTACTCGGTACACGTGAACGGCATGGAACGCGAGGAGGCCCTGGACCTGCTGACCCGCCAGGCCTTCCAGACGCGCCAGGAAGCGACCGAAAAATGGCGCCGCGTGCAGCTCTCGTCGGTGCAGCTGACCAGCTACTTCAGTGGCTACGCCGAGATCATGGAACTGCGCGAGCAGCGCAAGCAGGCGTTGGGCGAGCGCTTCAACCAGAAGGCCTTCCACGACCAGTTCCTCAGCTACGGCAATGCGCCGGTGAAAGTGATCGCGGAGCTGATGCGCAATTAAGCCGGCAGGCGCCGCACATGACAACCGGGACACTGTGTCCCGGTTTTTTTATGCCTGCAAAGATGTTGCCAACTCATCAATATCGACCTACACTGGCGCATTCCAATCCGCCTGCGCTGGCCATGGTCCGGCAAGCTTGCCGCCGCAGCGCCCCGACCCGAGAAGCCCATGCGTATCATTGTCGCCGCCATCGCCGCCGCCCTGGTTCAGCCACTGGTGTTCGCCGCCCTCCACCCCGATGCCTTGTCCGCTGCGCAGTCCCAGCCGAACTTCATCGGCGCATTCGCCGTCATGACCATTGCCGTCGCCGCTGCGGTGGTCCTCGTTGGCGGTGTACCCATCTTCCTGGTGATGCGCAAGCTTGATTGGCTAAGCTGGCCATCGCTGGCCCTGGCCGGCCTGCTGGCGGGCGCGCTTCCGGTGGCAGCCCTCTTCTGGCCGCGCCCGCTCGGCGACTACTCGGACGGGCACAACTGGCACGGCGTGTATGTCGACACCTATATCGCGGGCCAGCCCACGACCTATGCCTGGCTCAGCTACGGCGAAGAGATCCTGCGCTTCGGCTGCCACGGCCTGGTCGGCGCGCTGGTTTTCTATGGGGTCTGGCGCCTCCTCGGCGGACAGACGGCCTAAGTGGGCCTAACAAAACCTCCATAGCTGCGTTGCACCCGCTCGCCGTACAGGCGTACTGTCTTCGCGGCTGCGCCTTGCTCTGAAGGTTTTGTTAGGCGCTCTAAGAGCCTATCCCGGTAGTCCGGAGTCGCTGCTGGCGCGCCTGACAAACGCGTGCTGCGTTGCTCGTCGTTGCATGGCCAGCCATGCGGCCTCCTCGCGCCTTGCCCGCGCTTGCCATGCATCGCCACCAGCTTTCCCCGGACTACCGGGATAGGCTCTAAGTCACGCCGCTTCCGTCCTGCTCCGCGCGCTGTGCAAAAGCGCACAAACGGCGTGCCTGTGCGCCGCTTGTGGGCGTTTCGTCGAAGCCTAGAATAAGTTTGGCGACTTCACGTCGCCACAACAAAACTATATCTACATGCGGAGACCATCAATGAAAACCCTTCCCTCGCCCACCTCCTAGCGCTGTTCGCGCTGCTTCCCCTTCTCTTTTTGTCTCACCGATCCGGCGCGATCCGAGTGGCCTCGTCACGTCCTTACGCCCGGCTCTTCAACGTGCTTCACGCAACGGAGGCTTCCATGACATTCAGCTTTTTCAACAGGACCGCGCGCCAGGCGGTGCTGCTCGCCGCACTCGCCCCCTGGGCCATCGCCCAGGCCCAGGTTCAAGCAGGTCCCGGCACCTGGTCCGGCAACCAGACCTGGGCGAGCGACACCGTCAACGGCGGCGCCCTCACCGGTTACTACTACTGGCCGGCCACCGCGCCGGCATTGGGCGGCAAGCGCGCGCTGGTGCTGGTGCTGCACGGCTGCTCGCAGACCGCCGCCGGCGACGTCATCGACGGCAGCAGCGACAGGGGCTACAACTGGAAAGCGGCCGCCGACCAGTACGGCGCCGTGATCCTGGCGCCGAATGCGACCGGCAATGTCTATGGTGTGCACTGCTGGGACTGGGCGAAATCGACGCACAGCCGCAGCACCGGCCACTCGGGCGTGCTGCTCGACCTGATCAACCGTTTCTTGAGCAACCCGCAGTACGCGATCGACCCGAAACAGGTGTACGTCACCGGATTGTCCTCGGGCGGCGCCCAGACCATGGTGATGGGCTGCCTGGCGCCGGACGTGTTCGCGGGCCTGGGCATCAATGCCGGTCCGCCGCCTGGCGTGTCGACCTCGCAGATCGGCATGGTCCCCTCCGGCTACACGGCCACCACGGCCGCCAACAATTGCAGGAACCTGGCCGGCACCAATGCGTCCCAGTTCGGCAGCCAGATCGCCGGCGTCATCTGGGGAACCAACGACTATACGGTGGCGCAGGGCTATGGTCCCCTCGACGCGGCCGCGATGCGCATCGCCTACGGCGGCAGCTACACCAAAGGCGCGGCCGTGAGCGTGCCCACCGGCGGCAGCAACATTCCCTATACGGATGCAAACGGTAAAGTGCGCACCTCGGAAATCACGGTCACCGGCATGGGCCACGCCTGGCCCGCCGGCACTGGCGGCCAGAACGGCAACTACGTGGATGCGACCAAGGTCAACTACCCGTCCTTCGTGATGGATTTCTGGTTCAGGAACAACCTGCGCGTGGCCCGCGTGGCGCCGCCAACCATGGCCTCGTGCAGCGCCAGCGTGTCCGGGTCGACCGTGACAGTCAATGGCGCGGCGGGCAGCGGCACCATCGGCAGCTACAAGGTGGTGCTGAACGGGCCGACGCCGGTGAACGACGCCGCCGCCGGCAGCGGCGCCAGCTTCAGCAAGGCGTATGCGGGACGCGCCGACGGCTATTACAGCGGCAGCGTCACGGCCACCGACAGCAGCACCGGCTTGACCTCGAACGCCTGCAGCATCAGCCAGTTCCTGGTCGGCAGCGCACCCGCCCTGCAGGCGCCCGCTGGCCTGGCAATCAGCGCGCGCAGCGCCAGCAGCATCAGCTTGACCTGGAACGCTTCGAACGGCGCCGTTGGCTACAACGTTTACCGCAACGGCAGCAAGGTCAATGGCGCGGCCGTGACGGCGACCGGCTACACCGATACCGGCCTGGCCGCCTCCACGGGCTACAGCTACCAGGTGTCCGCGCTCGGCAACGGCGGCGTGGAAAGCGCACGTTCGGCCAGCGTCACCGCCAGCACTACGGGCAGCTGCACCGCAACCACGTCCAGTAACTATGCCCACGTGACGGCCGGTCGCGCGCATGCGAGCGGCGGCTATGCACTGGCGAACGGCTCGAACCAGAACATGGGCCTGAACAACACCTTCTATACGACCACGCTGGCGCAGACCGCGCCCGGTTACTACGTCATCGGCAACTGCCCGTAAATCCCGTCAGGTGCAAGTCTTGCCGGGGCTGCGGCCCCGGTTTTTTTATGGCTGTCCCTCTGGCGATGGCGCCGCCCCAGCGTCAGGCCGCCGCATGCATATTTTCAGATGAGCAACAATTGGTGAGTATTTGCCAGTTCCACGCCGCTTAAAATACAAGCAGACGCCTGCACCGTCCTGCGTTCACCCTCATTCGATCACCACCGCCGGCGCGGCCGGCCATCCAACAGGAACGTCATGAACACTGCCCGGTTTGCACGCACGGCCTGCGCCGCCCTCCTCCTTGCCGCCACGAGCGCCGGTGCACAAACAGGCAAGATCGACCAGGAAGCCGAGATGAACGCGGCCATCGCGGCTGCCAAGGCGGTGGCGAAGACCGGACCGGCCGAGATCGCCCTGGGCAAGCAGGCCAGCCTGAAACTGCCCGCAGGGTATGCCTTCATCCCCCAGCCGCAGGCAAACGGGCTGATGAAGGCGATGGGCAATGGCGAGGATGCCTCGCGCCTGGGCATCATCGTCCCGCCCGACAGCAACAGCTTCGTGGTGCCGCGCTACATCGACGCCGGCTATATCAAGGACGACGAAGCGGCCGACTGGAAGGCGGACGAACTCCTCTCCAGCATCAGGGAAGGCACCGAAGAGGGCAACAAGGAGCGCCAGGCGCGCGGCATGCCGGAAATGGAGATCGTCGGCTGGAGCCAGAAACCGGTCTACGACAAGGCCTCGCACCGCCTGGTCTGGGCCATCGAAAGCAAGGACAAGGGCGCGTCGAACGAGGAACACGGCGCCAACTACAATACCTATGTGCTGGGCCGCGAAGGCTACCTGTCGATGAACCTGGTGTCCGGCTTCGATTCGCTGGAAGCGAACAAACCCTTCGCCCAGGCCCTGCTCGCGCGCACCAGCTTCAATCCCGGCAAGACCTATGCGGACTTCAATGCCTCCACCGACAAGGTGGCCGAATACGGCATCGCCGCGCTGGTAACGGGCGTCGCCGCCAAGAAGCTTGGCCTGTTCGCCGTCATCGGCGCCTTCGCCCTGAAATTCGCCAAGATCATCGCCATCGCCGCCTTCGGCCTGCTGGCCGCGATCGGCAAGTTCTTCAGGCGCGGGAAGGCATAAACCTGCATGCGCGCCATGCGAATGAAATTTTCAGGAAGACCTACCATGACGAGCAAGATTGCATTACGGGCGTATGTCCTGCTCTTGGTCGCCAATACTGCCATCGTGTCCGATGCGCTTGCATGCCGACCCGTGACGCCCGAGCGCCCCATTGTCGAGATAGCGCCCAAGTCCCTGCTGGCCGTGTATCGTGCGGCGTATCACCAGGCTGGCTTCCAGTATGTGAACGAAAATCGCTTTCGCAATCATATCGAAATGCATTTCAAATTCGCGCTGCCAGGGTTTGCGGAAAGAAACGACGGAAAACTCGACATCGCCTTTGACCTAGGCGCGAGCCGCACCTGCAATCCGTGCGGGGTCCATTTGATGCATGTGAACGTAGGCGACGACTACGGGCTTGAGCAATACGGCGCGGCACAAAAGCTCATCAGGCAAAAACTGGACATCGCTGAATCCGAACTGGTCCGGCAACTGGGCGACAAGATCAAACCGACGCCGCGCATGGCGTCATGTGTCGACGCTACTCTGCCTCGCGAAATCCCAACTAGCGCGGCGATGGGAAAACAAGATCAGAACAGCGTCGATTGACCATCCCAAGCTTCGAGTGCACTTCGGGCAGAACCTGCGTTAGGTCATCTGACCAAAGACATTCGGAGCGACCCTCCAAATACGACATGAAATCCCGATGATGAAACTCGCCGCATTTCTGTTTGCTGTTGCTTCCTGCTGCAACGCGCAGGCCGCCTGCTCTACTGCGATTCCATTGCAGGGAGCCGTCAACGTTAAACAGTGCGACCCTGCGAGCGGCCAGTGCAGGCGCGCGGATGAAGTTCTGCAAGAATACATGCGTGCAGTCCCTGACGACGGGCCTGAAGTGCTTTCCATCGCTAGCCATAGCAGTCCATGGCATTTATATGATCAGGACTACCGCATCCTCGACATTGATGAGGTAGCGGCCATGGTGAGTCAGCAAGGTAGCAATTTCAAGCGCGTCGATCTCGTCGCGTCCTGGAGCGATGCTGCACCTGCCCCTGGCTCCAGGTCCTTGGCGCAGAAACTGTCGGCGGCACTCGGTGGAAAACCTGTTACCGGCCAGGATGGGTTTGTGTGGATATCGCAGAACGGCGCGCTGCGCACAACGCACCAGGCGTTTACTGCCCGTCTCAGCGGCCCTTACTGGGTGGGCAAAAATGAGGATGTGATGGCCTCGCTGGTAGCCGGCTGGGCAATCGATCTGGAAGCCAGATTCAAGGAAACCCGTGATGCCGCCGGCTTGTTGCAGGTAGCTGCCGCGAAGGAAATCTTCATGCTTTGTCCTGAAAGCGCACTGGAATCGTACGAAGAGAGTGCTGCGCTGAATAATCCAGTGGCAGCCTATAACGCCGCTATCATCCGGCTGGAGCGCAAACAACCCGGGGATGTGGCTGCCGCCATGAAGCTGCTCAAGCAGGCGGCCGCTCAGGGTGACAAGAAGGCCGAGAAGAAGTTGACGTCACTGGCCAGCATAAGCGGAGCGAATTGAAATTCGAAAATCGGGGTCAGGCCTGACATTCAGACACGGCCTCAGCAATCCGCTGCATGGGGCCAGGATGATTGGCGCACGCTGAGCGCACGTAATGACCGCATTGAGACGGAACGTACACATGGATGAGAGTCAAGCAGGAAGTGCACTTGTCGATGCAGCGTATCGCCTGGGATACCTGCGCGGGCGCATCCGGCGCCTGCCGGAGGGTCCGTCGAAGGGAATGTATATCGAGTTCTACCTGGACCAGCGCCGCGCCCAGCGCGAAGTCGGTCCCATGTCGATGGGTGCCGTTGGCGAAGCGTTCGCACGTGGTGTCGCGGACGGCGAGCGCAGCCTGCCGGATCAGCCCGACCCTTCCATTCCATCGACTGCGCAAAAACGCTGACCACTCCAGCGTGAACTCCCCTAAAAGTGGTGCCTGAATTCAGAGATAGCTCGTCCAGGTCTGCTCTGGGCCCAAAACGGACGCTACGATGCGTCCACAATCCGCGAAGAGCTCCGTTCACCCAACCCCACCATACGGACACCATGTCAGATTCCCAGTTCACGGTCGCCGCCGCGCTGTTCGAGGTCGGTACCACTGCCATGATCCTGCTGTGCGTTATCGCCGGTTACATGCGGCACAAGGCTGTCGTTGTCCTGGGAGCGCTCACACCGGCCATCCTTGTGCTGGCCTATCTTGCCTACCCCCAGTTGACCGAGCCGGCGCCCGGCAATATGGCGAGTGCCAGCTGGGTGATGGGCTTTGGCGCGTACGTGGCCATTCTCATTGGCGGGATCGTCCTGTCGTTCATTCCCCGTCCAGCACATCTGCCGAGCCGTTACTTGCTTGGTTTTGCGTTGGCGCCGGTCTTGTTTGGCTTACTCCAGATTGTCTAGCGTGTCCTTGGGCGGATAGGCAGATGGCGACGGGAGACCGTGGGCAGGTCCGACATTGAGAAATGGGTTCAACGATACGGTTCCGTGAAAGGCAATGTCCCTGCTTGATTGCCAGGCCTGATGCCGGCAAGTCCAATGTTCTACACAACCTGTCCTGTGCCATACTTGCCGTATTTACAAGGAGGCCAGATGCCGTACTCGCCCGTCGACACACCGAAGCATCGCCCAGCCCAGGGAATCGACATCGTCCGCATCGGGGTAGCGCTGATCATCCTGATGCATCCGCTGCACGGCTTCGCCCATTACGCGGACATCGCTGGTTTCGGCAGCTATCTCGGGTCGCTGGGCTATCCTTTCGGGCTGGTCCTCGCGTGGACCGTGCTCGTCCTGCAAACGGTTTGCAGCCTCGCGCTGCTGGCGAACCGCTGGGTCGTACCGGCTTGCATCGGCCACATGGTCGTGGTCGGCTTCGGGCTGGTGCATTTCCATTATCCGAATGGCTGGTTCGTGGTCGGCGGCGGCACCGGCGGCATGGAATGGCCCTTCATCCTGCTGGCCTGCCTCGGCGGCGTGCTGTGGACCTACTGGCCGCGCCGCGGCACCGGCGCAGGTAGGAATACCGTGGCCGGATAAGCGCCAACCTGGCTTGGCCGCTTGCCCCTGTGGTATCGGCAGAAAACAAAAAGCCGGCCCCAAGGGAGCCGGCTTTTTTATCGTCCGCTTGAACGCCGCGGACGTTTGCACCCACGCCGAATCAGAAGTTGACCTTGAACTGCGCGCCCAGCGTGCGCGGTTCGTTCAGGATGCCGGTCAGGTTGTCGAAGTCGATGGCGCCGACGACCTGCACCTCATTGGTGATGTTGCGTGCGAAGGCGGCCACTTCATATTTGCCGTCACCCCACTTGTAGCCCAGGCGCAGGCCGCCTTCGAGCAGCGACTTGGCCTTGTATTCCTTCGCTTCGTACAGGAACATGTTGTAGGTGCTGCGGTAGGCCCAGTCGGTGTAGGCGAAGAAGTCGCCATCGCCCAGCGGCACGCTGTAGCGCAGCGTGAAGTTCGCCTGCCACTTCGGTGCGCGCGGCATCGGGTTGCCGTCGATGCGCACGGTGCCCGGGAAAGGACCGGCCGGGTCGGTCACGGTGCAGCCGGCGACGCCGGCCGTGTTGGCGAAGTTGCCGCACTGCTGGACGAACAGCGAGCCATCCTGGATCTCGGTATCGTTGTAGCTGCCGCCCAGGCTCATGCGCAGGGTGTCGCTCAGCACGGCCTGGAAGTCGAGCTCGACGCCCTGGCCAGTGACCTTGTCGGCGTTGATCAGCTGGTTCATGTTGACCACGCCGCTGCCGGCGGTGAGCTGCTTGTCTTTTACACGGTACTGGAACACGCTGGCCGAGACGCGCGCGCGGCGGTCGAACAGTTCCTGCTTGATGCCGGCCTCGTAGCTCAGCGCCTTTTCGGCGTCGGCGAAGGACGGACGGTCACCCAGGCCGTTCAGGCGGCCCTGCATGCTCGGCGCGCGGTAGCCGGTGGCCACGCGGGCGAACAGGTTGGTGTCCTTGTTGAGTGCATAAGTGCCGCTGACGTCCCAGCTGACATTGTTCGAATCGCTGTCGATGCCGAACGGGCCGGCTGTCGTCGCTTCGACGCGCTTGGCCGAGAATTCCTTCTTGTCGCTGGTGTAGCGCAGGCCGGCGCGCAGTTTCAGCTTGTCCGACACCGTGTAGTTCAGCGAACCGAAGGCCGCCCACGATTTGGTGTCCTGGTTCTGCGTCGCGTAGAACGGGTTTTGCGGGTTACCAGGTGCCAGCGAATCGAAGCTGATGCTGTCGATCTGGATGTCTTCCTTGAAGTAGAACAGGCCGCCGATCCACTGCAGCGGGCCCGACGAGTTGGACTCGGCGCGCAATTCCTGGGTCAGCTGCTTGTGCTTCGGCAGCAGGTCGGCCGTCTCGACGACGAAGGGGATGAAGCCAGGGCCCATCGGCTGCGCGTACACGGCGCCGTAGCCGCCATCGACGTCGGCGCGGCTGTAGAAGTCGGCCGACTCGTAGCCGGTGATCGAATGCAGGGTCACGCCGTCGAGGTTCCAGCGCAGGCGCATGTTGGCGCCCTTGGTGCGCAAGGTCTGCTTGTTGACGCCGTCGGTCGGGTAGCTGTCGTAGTCGAAGCCGTCGACCAGTTCGTTGGTCCCCTGCTTGATGATGTTCGCGCGGAACAGGGTGGCGTTGCTGTCGAGGTCACGGGCGTGGACGTTGAACAGGGCCGAGAACTGCTTGCTCGGCTGGACCAGCACCTGGAAACGGGCCGCGTTATCGCTGTAGCCTTCGAGTTCGCGGGTACCGGTCGGACGCGGATTGTGCACGCGGTTGTCGCGGTTCTGGCTCTGCAGCGACAGGCGCGCGGCGACCGTGTCGCCCATCGGCAGGTTGTACGCGCCCTCGGCATTGAAGGCACCGTAGTTGCCGAAGCCGGCGCTGGCATAACCTTCGGTTTGCTTGAGCACCGGCTTGACGGAATCGAACTTGACGACGCCGGCCGGCGAGTTACGGCCGAACAGCGTGCCCTGCGGGCCGCGCAGCACTTCCACCTGCTCGGTGTCGAACACCGGGAAGCCCTTGAGCATCGGGCTTTCCTGGACGATGTCGTCGACCACCAGGCCGACCGGCTGCGAGGCGTTCAGGTCGAAATCGGTATTGCCCTGGCCACGGATGTAGAAGCGCGGGAAGGAACGGCCGTAATCCGATTCCACGTTCAGACTCGGCGAACGGCCGGCCAGGAAGCGGATGTCCACGCCGCCGGCCGAGATCGACTCGAGCTTGTCGCCGCTGAGGGTGGTGATCGCCATCGGCACGTCCTTGATGTTCTCGGCGCGGCGCTGGGCCGTCACGATCACGACGTCGAGGCGCTGGCCGCCCTGGGCGTTTTCCTGGCCCGCAGGGGTTTCCTGGGCCGCAGGGGTTTCCTGGGCCGCGGCCGCTTCCTGCGCCAGCGCGGCGCCCATCGGGAAGGCAGCGGCAATCGCCATGAACATCAGGGTGCGGCAACGGGGCAGCGACAGGGCGGATCGGGAATCTTTCATACTGTTCCTTGGCTAGTGAGCAAACGGGCGATTGACAGGCAGGCAGCAGATAGCTATTGATTTTCTGCTAATTGCGAACCGCTAATTATATCAATTAGATATGGATGTATATACAAAAGCGAATATATGATGCTTTTTTGCACTTAGAGGATGTCCTCCACTGACAACCGTTCCGGTATCATCCCGGAATGCGCTAGGCACCAAACGACTGTGGAATTTCATGAGCAAAGACGAACCGATCAGCAGTACCTCGATGGACGCATTGCGGGCGCGCTTCGAAGCGCAATCGCGCAAGGCGCAGGCCTATTACACGGTGATGCATGCCGCCCGTGGGGTGCTCGGAAGCGACGATGCCGCCGATGCCTGGATGAATGCGCCGCTGGCGCCGCTGGGCGGGCAGACGCCGGCCGTGCTGGTGAACGAGGGCCGCACGCAGGAATTGCTCGAGCATGTCGGCAAGCTAAAGCCGGGCGCGCGTTAGGCGCCGGCTTTAGCCGATCGGGGACGAAAAAAAACCGGGCGTGCCCGGTTTTCCTTTTTGGCCCGCCGGCGTCAGGCCGCCTCTTCCGGTGCCTGGGTCATGCGCACGAACAGCGGCGCCACCAGCAAGCCCAGTTCGAACAGCAGCCACATCGGAATGGCCAGTGCCAGCTGGCTCACCACGTCCGGCGGCGTGACGATGGCGGCGATGACGAAGGCGCCGACGATGATGTAGGGGCGGATCTCCTTCAGCTTCGCGATGCTGACGATGCCCATGCGCACCAGGATCACGACGACGATCGGCACCTCGAAGGTGGCGCCGAAAGCCAGGCACATCGACATCACGAAATCGAGGTAGTTCTCGATGTCGGGCATGACCGCAATCGATGAGGGCGAGAAAGTGGCGATGAAGTGGAAGACGCGCTTGAAGACGAAGAAATAGCAGAAGGCGACGCCGGCAATGAACAGCAGCGAGGACGAGATCACCAGCGGCAGCACCAGGCGCTTCTCGTGCGCATACAGACCAGGCGCGACAAATGCCCACAGCTGGTAGAACACCCAGGGCAGCGCCACGATGAGGGAGAACATCAAGGTCACCTTCATCGGCACCAGGAAGGGCGAGATGACGCCGGTGGCGATCATCTTGGCGCCGGTCGGCAGCGACTCCAGCATGGGCGCGGCCAGGTAGTCGTACACCTCCTTCGGCCCCGGCCAGATCATCAGCACGATGCACACCGCCGCCACGCCGATGATGGCCTTGACCAGGCGGTCGCGCAGCTCGACGAGGTGGGAAATGAAGGTTTCTTCGACCGGTGCTTCGTCGCTCATTTAGAAAAAGGAAGAATTGGATTTGACGCCCGGGCGGAACTTGCGCACGCGCGCGGCGCCCGACAGCACCCGGGTCTTGCCGCCGTGGCGGTGCTTGTACCAGGCGGGAATGGCGGACGAACGCACCAGCTTCTTGCGCCGGAAGTCCTTGGCCTTGCGTTCGAGGTTATCGACCGTGGCGCTGGGTGGCGCAATCGAGGGCTGGATGTCGCCATGCCAGGCCGACTCGACTTCCTTGGCGGCGTTCGAAAAATGGTATTCGACGTCGGCACGGAACTCGTCGGCGCTCTCGTGCACTTCCTTTTGCAGGTTGCGCAGTTCGTCGAGCTCGATCGAGCGGCTGACTTCGGATTTGACGTCGTGCAGGTAGCGCTGGGCGCGGCCGTACAAGGTACCGGCCATGCGCGCCACCTTCGGCAGCTTTTCAGGGCCGATCACGATCAATGCCACCACGCCGATGATGGCAATCTTCGACAGTCCCAGGTCGATCATGGAGCGACGGCCGGATTACGAGCGGTGCTTTTCGCGGGTCTCGACGTCGATCGTCGATTTGTCCGCCACTTGCTGGGGCGGCTGGGCCGTCGTGCCAGGATTGACGACCGTCTTGTCTTCCTCGCCCTTGACGCCGTCCTTGAAGCCTTTCACGGCCTTGCCGATGTCGGAACCGACATTGCCCAGCTTCTTGGTACCGAACAGCAGCACCACCACGACCAGCACGATTACCCAGTGCCAAATGCTCATCGAACCCATCATTTTCTCCTCAGCGGGCGCAGGGCGCCCTTCGATCATTGAAGCGTACCGCACCAGTATAAGCCATGCGGGACGACCGCGGCAGCTTCAAAAGTTGCAGCTACGTATCAGGTACCCAGGCCGCGCCAGGGGCGCTGGCCGCCATACATGTGCAAGTGCAAGTGGTACACCTCCTGGCCGCCGTTCGGACCGCTGTTGATCAGGGTCTTGAAGCCGCCGCTGGGCTTGCCATCGGCGTCGATCGTCACGCCCACGCCGTGCTCGGCCGCCAGTTTCGGCGCCAGCGCCAGCATCTTGCCCAGCACCGCCGTGTGCTCGGGCGTCACGTCCGACAGCGTGCTCACGTGCTGCTTTGGAATGACCAGCAAATGCACCGGCGCGGCCGGGTTGATGTCCTTGAAGGCGAGTACGTCCTCGTCTTCGAAGACGACGGCGGCCGGAATCTGCTTGGCGACGATCTTGCAGAAAATACAGTTATCCATGTTGTCTCCAGTCTGTGTTGCTGCGGCAAGTGCTGCTATCTGCGCCGGGCAATCCGATCCATCTTACATGCGAACGGTGACGCTGCGATGACGATCGCACAGCTTACGCGTCTTTGCGCGCCGCCTTTTCTTCCAGTCCGGACAGGCCTTCGCGCCGTGCCAGTTCGTCCAGCACCTGCTGCGGATGCAAGTCGAATTTTGCCAGCAGCACCATCGAGTGGAACCACAGGTCCGCCACTTCATAGAGCAGGCCAGCAGGGTTCCCGGAGACGCGCGCATCCTTGGCGGCCATCACGGTCTCGGTGGCTTCCTCGCCGATCTTTTTCAGGATCGCGTCGTCGCCCCTGGCGAACAGTTTTGCCACATACGAGGTGGCCGGGTCGCCACCGTTTTCAAGCTTGCGCGATTCGATCGTCTGCGCCAGGCGCGCGAGGGTGGTGCTCATGGGGTCTTCTTCGTGTTCGAGTAAATCGTTTCCGGATCCTGCAGCACGGGCTCGACCGCCTGCCACTCTTCGCCATCGAATTTCTGGAAGAAGCAGGAGTGGCGCCCGGTGTGGCAGGCGATGCCGCCGGCCTGCTCGATTTTCAGGAGCACCACGTCCTCGTCGCAATCGAGGCGCATTTCCAGCACCTTCTGGGTGTGGCCGGATTCTTCGCCCTTGTGCCAGAGTTTCCTGCGCGAGCGGCTCCAGTAGACGGCTTCGCCGAGTTCCACGGTGCGCGCCAGGGCGTCGCGGTTCATCCAGGCGAACATCAAGATGTCGCCCGTGGAGGCTTCCTGGGCGATGACTGGCACCAGGCCGTTCTCGTCCCAACGGACTTTTTTGAGCCACCTGGCATTCGCCGCGGCGCTGGTTGTGATCGTGTTCGGCATAGTCAGGCCAGGCGCATCGGGATGCCGCGTTCGGCCATGAAGCGTTTCGCTTCACCGACCGTGTGCTGCCCGTAGTGGAAAATCGAGGCCGCCAGCACGGCATCGGCATGGCCCCGCAAGATGCCGTCGGCCAGGTCCTGCAAGCCGCCGACGCCGCCCGAGGCGATCACCGGAATGCCGACCGCATCCGACACGGCGCGCGTCAGGCCCAGATCGAAACCGGACTTGGTGCCATCGCGGTCCATGCTGGTCAAGAGCAGTTCGCCCGCGCCCAGCTTTTCCAGCGTCGTCGCCCACTCCACCGCATCCATGCCGGTGGCATTGCGGCCGCCGTGGGTGAACACTTCCCATTGACCAGGCGCGACCTGCTTGGCGTCGATGGCGACGACGATACACTGCGAGCCGTGCTTGTCCGAGGCTTCGCGCACCAGCTGCGGGTTCTGCACGGCCGAGGTGTTCATGCTGACCTTGTCGGCACCGGCATTGAGCAGACGGCGCACGTCTTCGACCTTGCGCACGCCGCCGCCGACCGTCAAGGGAATGAAGACGGTGGAGGCCACCGCTTCGATGATCGGCAGGATCAGGTCGCGCCCGTCGCTCGACGCCGTGATGTCGAGGAAGGTGATTTCGTCGGCGCCCTGGCCGTCATAGCGGCGCGCGATCTCGACCGGGTCGCCGGCATCGCGCAGCTCGGTGAAATTGACGCCCTTGACGACGCGCCCGCCGGTCACGTCCAGGCAGGGGATGATGCGTTTTGCCAGCATAAGTATTCGATTGAAAGCCTCAGGCTTCCTCGCCCTCGGTCAGTTCGTCGGCGCGTGCCTGCGCCGTTTCCAGGTCGAGCGTGCCTTCGTAGATCGAGCGGCCGCAAATGACGCCCTCGATGCCTTCGTCCTGTACCGCGCACAGCGCTTCGACGTCGGCCAGGTTGTGCAGGCCGCCGGAGGCGATGACCGGAATGCGCACGGCTTGCGCCAGGCGCACGGTCGCTTCGATGTTCACGCCGCCCATCATGCCGTCGCGGCCGATGTCGGTGTAGACAATCGATTCGACGCCATAACCCTCGAATTTCTGGGCCAGGTCGATGACCTCGTGGCCGCTCATCTTGCTCCAGCCGTCGGTGGCCACTTTCCCGTCTTTCGCGTCCAGGCCGACGATGATCGCGCCGGGGAAGGCGCCGCAGGCGTCGTGCAGGAAGCCCGGGTTCTTCACGGCGGCGGTGCCGACGATGATGTAGCTGATGCCGTCGTCGAGGTAGCGCTCGATGGTATCGAGGTCGCGGATGCCGCCGCCCAGCTGCACGGGGATCTCTTCGATGTCGTTCTCGAGCGCGTAGGCCTGCACCGTTTTCAGGATAGCCTTGATCGCCGCTTCGTTCTTTGGTTTACCCGCAAAGGCGCCGTTCAGGTCGACCAGGTGCAGGCGGCGCGCGCCTTTCTTGAGCCAATGCAGGGCCATTTCGGCGGGGTCTTCGGAGAAGACGGTGGCGAGGTCCATATCGCCCTGTTTCAGGCGAACGCAGTGACCGTCTTTCAGGTCGATGGCGGGGATCAGCAGCATGGTCGTAGTGAGTTAGGTGACGAAAAAGTGGGCGTGGAGATCAAGGATTCCAGTGGATGAAATTCGCATACAGGCGCAGGCCGGCGGCCGCGCTCTTTTCAGGGTGGAACTGGGTGGCGACGATGTTATCGCGCGCCACCGCGCAGGTGTACGGCCCGCCGTAGTCGGCTTCGCCGATGGTGTCGGTCGCCACTTCCGGGGCGACGTAATAGCTGTGCACGAAGTAGAAATAGCTGCCGTCCTCGACGCCGTCCCAGAGCGGGTGGGCGCGCGTCTGGCGCACGCGGTTCCAGCCCATCTGCGGTACCTTGAAGCGCGAGCCGTCCGCCTGCAGCTTGCCATCGAGCTGGAAGCGCACGACTTTCCCCGGCAGGATGCCCAGGCCCGGCGTGCCCTCGTTTTCTTCGCTCGCGTCGAACAGCATCTGCTCGCCGACGCACACGCCCATGATCGGGCGGGTCTTCATCGCGCGCAGCAGCGCTTCCTCGGCACCGGACTCGCGCAGGCTGCGCATGCAATCGCGCATCGCGCCCTGTCCCGGCAGCACGATGCGGTCGGCCACATCGATATCGGCGGCCGTGTTCGACACCAGGATGTCAGCCTCGGGCGCGGCTGCGCGCAGCGCCTGCGCTACCGAACGCAGGTTGCCCAGGCCATCGATCACCACGATCTTGTTTGTCATCGCTTCGTCAATCCCTTTACAGGCTGCCTTTGGTCGAAGGGATGATGCCGGCGGCGCGCTCGTCGAGCGTGGTCGCCATGCGCAGCGCGCGCCCGAACGCCTTGAAGACGGTTTCGCACTGGTGGTGCGCGTTCACGCCGCGCAGGTTATCGATGTGCAGGGTCACGCCGGCGTGGTTGACGAAACCGCGGAAGAATTCACCGGTCAGGTCCACGTCGAAGCTACCGATCATCGCGCGCGTCCAGGGAATGTGCATTTCCAGGCCGGGACGGCCGGAGAAATCGATGACCACGCGCGAGAGCGCTTCGTCCAGCGGCACATACGAATGGCCGTAGCGCGTCATGCCCTTCTTGTCGCCGACCGCCTTGGCAATGGCCATGCCCAGTGTGATGCCGGTGTCCTCGACCGTATGGTGGGCATCGATGTGCAGGTCACCCACGGCCTCGACTTCCAGGTCGATCATCCCGTGGCGGGCAATCTGGTCGAGCATGTGGTCCAGAAAAGGCACGCCGGTGTTGAGCTTCTGGCGGCCGGTACCGTCGAGATTGAGCGCGACGCGGATCTGCGTCTCGTTGGTGTCGCGGGTGATGTCTGCGGTGCGGGTCATGAAAGGGTGCTCGTGAAGTCAGGTGTCGGGCTGCAAGGCTGCCCGCAGGCCGTCAAGGAATGCGGAATTTTCTTCCGGCGTACTGACCGTCACGCGGATGCAATTGGCCAGCATCCCGTGCATTTTACTCAAATTTTTGATCAGCACCTTCTCGTTGAGGAGTTTCTCGCAGACGGCAGCCGCATCGGGTACGCGCAGCGAGATGAAATTCGCTGCCGACGGAAATACTTCGACTCCAGGCAGCGCCGCCAGTTCGCTCGCCAGGCGCTCGCGCTCGGCATTGATGCGCTCGGCCTGGGCGTCGAGCACGTCCACATGCTCGAGCACGAACTCGGCCGCCACCTGGGTCAGCACGTTGACGTTGTAGGGCGGGCGCACCTTCTCGAATTCGGCCAGCAGGCCTGGTGCGGCCGCCATGTAGCCGAGGCGGATACCGGCCAGGCCCAGCTTCGACACCGTGCGCATCACGATCAGGTTCTCGAATTCGCCGAGGCGGTCCATGAAGGTCGCGCGCGCGAACGGTTGATAGGCTTCGTCAACCACGACCATGCCGTTCTCGCCCACCGCGTGCAGGATCGCTTCGATGTCCTCGACGGCGAACAGGTTGCCGGTCGGGTTGTTCGGATAGGCCAGGAACACGACAGCCGGCTGGTGCAGGGCAATCGCCGCCAGCATCGCTTCCATGTCGAGCGAGAAGTCTTTATTGAGCTTCACGCCGACGAAGTCTGCGCCGGCAAACTGGGCCGAGCGGGAATACATGACGAAGGCCGGTACCGGCGCCAGGATGGACGCGCGGCGCTCCTGGTTGGCCACCGTGGTGGCGATGATCTGGATCAGCTCATCCGAACCATTGCCGAGCAGGACGTCGTAGCCCGCCGGTACGCCCAGCGTGGCGCGGACCTTTTCTTTCAGCGTCGCGTAGGAGCCGAGCGGGTAGCGGTTCAGCACCGCGTCGGCCAGGCGCCGGCCCAGTTCCGCACGCAGCGCGTCCGGGAGTTCGTACGGGTTTTCCATCGCGTCGAGCTTGATGAAGCCGCTCGCATCGGGCACCGCATAGGCGCCCATCGAACGGATGTCGGCGCGGATGACGTTGGCGATCAGGTTGTCGATGAAGCTCATGCTTGTTCCTCGGTGGCGGGGTCGATGGCGGGCTCAGTGGCCGGCTCAGTGGCTGGCTCAGTGGCTGGCTCAATGAGGCGATTGACGGCCGCCTTGGCTGCGCGGGCGATGCTCTTGCGCTGTTTGATGGTGAGCGGCAGTTCCGGCGCGGCCAGGCGTGCTTCGATGATCTCGCAATACGCGGGATTGAGTTCGAAGCCCGCGAACCGGCGCCCCAGGCGCTTGGCCGCCAGCGCCGTGGTGCCGCTGCCCATGAAGGGGTCGAGCACGACGCCGCCCGCCGGGCAGGAGGCCTTGATCATGCGCTCGATGATCTCGAGCGGCTTCTGGGTCGGATGGTCGGCGCGTTCCGGATGCTCGCGGTGCAGGCGCGACACGCTCCAGACGTCCTTCGGGTTGTAGCCCACTTCGAGCCACTTGGCGCCCACAAAAATCGAGCGCGAGCGCGCCTTCTTGGTCGCCTCGTCGTAGGGGATGCGCACCGCGTCGAGGTCGAAATAGTAATCCTTGCGGTTCACGAAAAAACCGATGGTGTCGTGCACCGACGAGAAGCTGCGCACGCTGCCGCCCATCGAGGGCACGCGCCGGTCCCAGATGATCTCGTTCATCATCGTCATGCGCTTTTTCAACATGACGAAGATCTCGGGCGCGAAACGCCAGGTCAGGAAGATGTACAGGCTGCCGTTGGGTTTCAGCTTGGGCAGCGCCGCGGCGATCCACTCCTCGGTCCAGGCGAGATAGGCCTCGACGCTTTGCTGGTCGGAGGCGTTGCCGTAGTCCTTGCCGAGATTGTAGGGCGGGTCGGTCAGGATCAGGTCGACCGAGGCATCAGGGATGCGCGCCAGCCCGGACAGCGCATCCTCGCAGAAGACCTGGTCGACCCAGTCCGTCATGATGCTTGTTTCAGGGGGACGGGTTGCAGCCTTAATTCCGCACTACGTGCGTGCGCCTGCAAGCCTTCGCCATAGGCCAGTTCGGCCGCCACTTTTCCAAGGGTCTGGGCACCCGCTTCGCTCACCTGGATGATCGACGAGCGTTTCTGGAAGTCGTACACGCCCAGCGGCGAAGAAAAACGCGTCGTGCGCGAAGTCGGCAGCACGTGGTTCGGGCCGCAGCAATAATCGCCGAGCGATTCGGACGAGAAACGGCCGAGGAACATGGCGCCGGCATGGCGGATCTGCTCGGCCCAATGCTGCGGGTTCTCGGCCGAGATTTCCAGGTGCTCGGCGGCGATGTCGTTGGCAATCGCGCAGGCCTCTTCCATGTCGCGCACCTTGACGAGCGCGCCACGGTCGGTGAGCGAGGTCGAGATCGTCGCGGCGCGCGGCATCGTGGGCAGCAGCTTGTCGATGCTCGCATGGACCCGGGCGATGTAGCCGGCGTCGGGGCACAGCAGGATGGCCTGGGCCAGTTCGTCGTGTTCGGCCTGCGAAAACAGGTCCATCGCCACCCAGTCCGGGTCGGTGGTGCCGTCGCACAGCACCAGGATCTCGGACGGTCCGGCGATCATGTCGATGCCGACCGTGCCGAACACGCGGCGCTTGGCGGCGGCCACATAGGCGTTGCCGGGGCCGACGATCTTGTCGACCGCGGGGATTGTCTCGGTACCATAGGCCAGCGCGCCGACTGCCTGGGCGCCGCCGATGGTGATCACGCGCGTGACCCCGGCAATCGCGGCGGCGGCCAGTACCATCGCGTTTTTCACGCCATCCGGGGTTGGCACCACCATCACGATGTCCTTCACGCCCGCCACCTTGGCGGGAATGGCGTTCATCAGCACCGACGAGGGATAGGCGGCTTTCCCGCCGGGGACATAGATGCCGACGCGGTCCAGGGGCGTCACGCGCTGGCCGAGCAGCGTGCCATCCTGCTCGGTGTAGGTAAAACCGTTCAGTTCCTGCTTCTGGCGTTCGTGGAAGGCGCGGATGCGTTCGGCGGCCGTTTGCAGCGCGGCGCGCTGGGCGTCCGGCAGCGAGTCCAGTGCCACCTGCAGCTCGTCCTGGCTCAGGTCGAAAGCGGCCATGCCCGACGCGTTCACGCGGTCGAAGCGGTTGGTGTACTCCAGCACCGCAGCGTCGCCGCGCGTTTTCACGTCGCGCAGGATCTGCGCTACCGCGGACTCGATCGCATCGTCGGTGGCGGCCTCGAAGGCGAGCAGCGCATGCAGCTCCTCCTTGAAGTTCGCTGCGGTGGAATCGAGTGTGCGGATCTGGACAGCCATGGCTCAGCCTTGTTGCGTTCGTTTGGAAGCTCGTTCGAATGCTTCGATGATGGGTTGCAGGCGCTCGCGCTTGAGTTTCAGCGCGGCCTGGTTCACGACCAGGCGCGAGGAGATCTCCATGATCTTCTCGACTTCGACCAGGTTGTTGGCGCGCAGGGTGCCGCCGGTGGAGACGACGTCGACGATCGCGTCCGACAGGCCGACCAGGGGCGCCAGCTCCATCGAGCCGTACAGTTTGATCAGGTCGACGTGCACGCCTTTGCTGGCGAAGTGCTGGCGCGCCGTGTTGACGAACTTGGTCGCCACGCGCAGGCGCGCGCCCTGGCGCACGGCGGTTTCGTAGTCGAAACCGGCATTGACCGCCACCGACATGCGGCAGCAGGCGATGTTCAGGTCGACCGGCTGGTACAGGCCCTCGCCGCCATGCTCGAGCAGCACGTCCTTGCCGGCCACGCCGAAGTCGGCCGCGCCGTGCTGCACATAGGTCGGCACGTCGGTGGCGCGCACGATCAGCACGCGCACGGCCGGGTCGTTGGTTGCCAGGATGAGTTTGCGCGAGGTTTCCGGATTTTCCGTGACGGTGATGCCTGCCGCTTCGAGCAGCGGCAGCGTGTCCTCAAAAATCCGGCCTTTCGAGAGCGCCAGGATCAGGCCCTGGTCGCTCGATTGCGTTGCAATGCCCATAAGCACCTTATTTGATGCGCACGATGTCGGCGCCGACCTTCGACAACTTCACTTCCATGCGGTCGTAGCCGCGGTCGAGGTGATAGATGCGGTCGATCAGGGTCGTGCCTTCGGCGGCCATGCCGGCAATGACCAGCGAAGCCGAGGCGCGCAGGTCGGTGGCCATGACCGGTGCGCCTACCAGGCGCTCGACGCCCTTGATGAAGGCGGTATTGCCTTCGGTGGCAATCGATGCGCCCAGGCGGTTCATCTCCTGCACGTGCATGAAGCGGTTCTCGAAAATCGTTTCGGTCACCTGGCTGGGGCCCGCTGCGATGGTGTTCACAGCCATGAACTGCGCCTGCATGTCGGTCGGGAAGCCCGGGTATTCGGTGGTGCGGAAGGATACCGGCTGCGGGCGCGCATCCATGCGGGCGCGGATGGTGTTCTGCTTGATGTCGAGCTGCAGGCCGACTTCGCGCAGCTTACCCAGCGCGACATCGAAAATGTCGGTGCGGGTGTTGGTCAGCAGGATGTCGCCACCGGTCGCCGCCACGGCGCACAGGAAAGTGGCCGCTTCGATGCGGTCGGAAATCACGGCGTGCTTGGCGCCATGCAGCTCGGCCACGCCCTGGATCACCAGGCGGTCGGTGCCGATGCCCTCGATCTTCGCGCCCATCGCCACCAGCAGGTTCGCGAGATCCGTCACTTCCGGCTCGCGCGCGGCGTTTTCCAGTATCGTCTCGCCTTCGGCCAGGGTCGCGGCCATCAGCAGGTTCTCGGTGCCGGTGACGGTGATCATGTCCGTCAGGATGCGCGCACCCTTGAGCTTTTTGGCTTTCGCATGGATGTAGCCGCCTTCGATCGTGATCTCGGCGCCCATCTGGCGCAGGCCCTTGATGTGCTGGTCGACCGGACGCGAACCGATCGCGCAGCCGCCCGGCAGCGAGACCTTGGCTTCGCCGAAGCGCGCCAGCAGCGGCCCCAGGACCAGGATCGACGCGCGCATGGTTTTGACCAGCTCGTAGGGTGCTTCCAGGCTGGTGATGTTCGCGCCGTTCAGGGTGACGTTCTCGTCGTCCTGGGTCACCTTCAAACCGGTCTGCTCGAGCAGCTTGAGGATGGTTTTCACGTCGTGCAGGCGCGGCACGTTGGAAAGCTCGACGTCGCCGGCGGTGAGCAGGCCCGCGCACAGGATAGGCAAGGCCGCATTCTTCGCGCCCGAGACGGCGATCTCGCCATTGAGGCGTTTGCCGCCCACGATCTGCAGTTTGTCCATGCTTAGCCTCCGTATTCTTCAGGCGTCAGGGTTTTCATCGACAGCGCGTGGATTTCCTCGCGCATGCGGTCGCCGAGGGCCGCGTACACCAGCTGGTGGCGCTGGATCGGACGCTTGCCGGCAAAGGCGGGCGACACGATCAGGGCAGTGAAATGCTGGCCGTCGCCTTCCACCTGCAGGTGGGTGCATTCGAGGCCATTGCTGATGTAGCTGTGGATCAGTTCGGGAGTGGTCGCCACGTTAATTCCTAGTTATCTGTGTGATGCTTGTCGGGTGCTATACGTTCAGTGGCGCAGCTTGTAGCCGCGCTGGAGCAGGTTGATCGCTACCGCCGCCAGCACGGCGAAGAATACGGAGACGACGGCGAGGCTGGTCCACGGCAAAACATCGGACTCGCCGAAGAAGCCGTAGCGGAACCCGTCAATCATATAAAAGAACGGATTGAAATGCGAGACCGCCTGCCAGAAGGCCGGCAGCGAGTGGATCGAATAGAACACACCGGCCAGGAAGGTGGCGGGCATGATCAGGAAATTCTGGAACGCGGCCAGCTGGTCGAATTTATCGGCCCAGATGCCGGCAATGACGCCCAGCGTGCCAAGAATGGCTGCGCCCAGCAGCGCGAACACGATGATCCACAATGGCTGGGCAAAGGAGAGGTGCGCGAACCAGGCGGTAATGGCGAACACGCCGGCACCGACGGCGACGCCGCGCACGACGGCCGCGAGCACATAGGCCGACAGGATTTCCCAGTGCGACAGCGGCGGCAGCAGGATGAACACCAGGTTGCCGGTGATCTTCGACTGGATCAGCGACGAGGACGCGTTGGCGAAGGCGTTCTGCAGCACGCTCATCATGACCAGGCCCGGAATCAGGAAGGCGGTGTAGCTCACGCCTTTATACACCTCGACGCGGCCCTCGAGCACGTGGCCGAAGATCAGCAGATACAGCATGGCGGTGAGGATGGGCGCGGCGATGGTTTGCGTAGCGACCTTCCAGAAACGCAGCATCTCCTTGTAGAACAGGGTGCGGAAACCAGTGGAAATGAAATTCACAGTGCGCCCTTTCCGGCTTGGCCGTCGCCGACGATCTGCAGGAAGATGTCTTCCAGGTCGGCCTGCTGCAGCTGCATTTCGTCGACGACGGCGCCGCTCGTGCGCAGGCGCGCGAGGATCGGCTCGACTTCGGAATAGTCGTTCACGCGCAGGCTGTATTTGTTGCCAGTACCGTTGCCATGCTCGTCGTGCGAGACCAGGTGGCGCAGCTCCGGCGGCAATTCTCCGCTTTTCAGGTGCACGATCAGCTGCGAGCCCGACACGCGGCGCAGCAGTGCGCTCATGCTGTCGAGCGCGACGACCTGGCCGAGCTTGAGCATCGCCACGCGCTGGCACATGGCCTGCGCTTCTTCCAGATAATGGGTGGTCAGCACCACGGTGTGCCCTTCGCGGTTCAGGCGCGCGATGAACTTCCACAGGGTCTGGCGCAGTTCGACGTCGACGCCGGCGGTCGGCTCGTCGAGCACGATCACGGGCGGTTTATGGACCAGGGCTTGCGCCACGAGCACGCGCCGCTTCATGCCGCCCGAGAGCGCGCGCATATTGACGTCGGCCTTGTTCGTGAGGTCGAGGTTGTCCATGACCTCGTCGATCCACTTGTCATTGTTCTTGATGCCGAAGTAGCCCGACTGCAGGCGCAGCGTCTCGCGCACCGTGAAGAAGGGGTCGAACACCAGTTCCTGCGGCACCACGCCGAGTTTCCTGCGCGCTTCGCGGAAATCGGTGACGACGTCGTGGCCGTGGATGGTCACGCTGCCGACATCGGGCCGGATCAGGCCGGCGATGGTGGAGATCAGGGTGGTCTTGCCGGCGCCGTTCGGCCCGAGCAGGCCGAAGAACTCGCCCTGTTCGATCGTCAGGGAAACGCCCTTCAGGGCCTGGAAGCCCTTGTAGCTTTTCTCGACGCTGTTTATCTGGATCGCTGTCATTCTTGTTCGGGGTGGCCGCGGCGACAGGCGCGCAAGGGCCGAGCGGGGAAACGACCCATTATAGGGGAAATCAGGAATGCAAGAGGCTGGAGGTGCCCCGACCGTTACTGGGGCGTGGAGACGTAGGGTGGGCACCCCGTGCCCACTCGTAAAGCAGTGTCATCGAAAACGTTCGCGGCAGTGGAAATGTTTGCTCCGCGAATTCAGTGCCAAATGCGGACCGATAACTTACGCAGCAGGGAATAAGCGTTATCGGACTTGCTCCCAGGTGACGCGTCGCAGGTGCGCAAATTTTACGCGTGGGCACAGGGTGCCCACCCTACGAAAATCATCGCGTCAGCGCCATGCGTAAACCTCACGCCCGCTCGAGCACCCCGTCCAACCCATACAGCTGCGTCAGCGCATCGATATTCGCCGGCACATTGATGAAGGTGAGCTTGCGTCCGGCGGCACGCGCGTGGCGCTGCCAGGCCAGCAGCAGGGCCACGCCGGACGAGTCGGCCTGGCGCACGCCGCCCAGGTCGAACACGGTTTCGCCGGCGGTGATGGCCGCGTAGCCCTGCTCCAGCGCCGCGTTCGCGGTCTGGAAGGTCAGGGCGTCGAGCGAGAGCATGGGGTTTGCTTCGGCCATTTACTTCGGTGCTTTCAGCGGCTTGCTGGCCAGCTGCTTGTTGCGGTCGGCCAGTTTGGTGATCAGGCCGTCGACGCCGGATTTGTTGATCTCGGCGGCAAAGGTACCCTTGTAGGTCTCGACCAGCCAGGCGCCCAGCACGTTGATGTCATAGATCTTCCAGCCTTGTGCACCCTTGGCCAGGCGGTAGTTCAGCGTGATCGGCTCGCCGCGGGTGACGTTCACCTGCGAGCGCACCTCGACGTCGGTGTCTTCGGCGCTGGCGCGCATCGGCTTGAACTCGATGGTTTCGTTCTTGATCTGCGACAGCGCGCCGGAATAGGTGTAGACCAGCAGCGTGCGGAATTCTTCCGACAGGCGCTTTTGCTGGTCCGGGGTGGCCTGGCGCCAGAAGCGGCCGGCGGCCTGCGCCGTCATCTTTTCGGCGTCGACATACGGCAGGATCTTCGAGTTGACCAGTTCCATGATCTTGTTGCGGTTGCCGGACTGGATATCCTTGTCGGCCTTGACGGTGTCGATGACGTCGGCGCTGATGCGCTTGACGAGCACGTCCGGGGCTTCATTGGTGGCCGGGGCCGGGGCGGCGATCACGCTGGTGGCGAATGCGACGGTTGCTGCGGTGGCGATGAGGTGGGCGATTGGTTTCATTGGGATCTCTCTTTTCTGGTCGGTTGCGGGGTGAAGCCGGGCGCGCGTTATGCGATGCACGGGCTTCCTACAACATTACTTGCGCTGCGTTTCGGTCTCGGTCGAGGCCGGCTCGGGCGTCACCTGGGTATTCGATGCCGGCGAGTCTGACGCCGCCGCCTTGGCGGCGTCGGCGGCGTCGGCAGCCGCGTCGTCCTTGGCCTGCGTGGCGTCCCTGGCGTCCTTCGCCTCGTCCGCACGCTCGCTGTCCCCGTCGAATACCCGGCTTTCGCGGCGCTGCAGGTAACCGTCGCGGATGAATTCGTAACGGTCGAGGGCGGCTTCCTCGAACAGGTTCGATGCCTCGAGCACGGATGCGCGCTGGTCGACCGCACGCACGCCGGTGCCGACATTGCGCCAGTTCACCGGCGTCTTGTGCGACCAGGGATCGGCCCACATGTCTGCCGGCAATGCAGCGGTATCACGGATGGTAGATGGGCCCAACAATGGCAACATCAAGTAGGGACCGGAAGGAACACCCCATACGCCCAGCGTCTGGCCGAAGTCTTCATTGTGTTTTTGCAACCCGGCTTCCGAGGCGATATCGAGGATGCCGGCGATGCCGAAGGTGGAATTGAGCGTAAAGCGGGTCAAATCGGTCATGCCCGCTTCGCCCTTGCCTTGCAGCAGGTTGTTGACACCACTCCAGGCATCCGACAAGTTACCGAAGAAATTGCCCACGCCCGTTTGCACGAAACCCGGCAGCACTTTCTTGTAGGCGGTCGCGGCCGGCTTCAGGGCGACGCGGTCGACCGTGTCGTTAAAAGCAAAGGTCGCGCGGTTGAATTTTTCCAGCGGATCGCGCGGGTTGTTCGGGCTCGCGCAACCGGCCAGCAGGGCGCCGGCGGCAAGCGCCAGGGCCAGGCCACGCCAGCGCGGCGTGTTCATGTTATTGCTGTTCATTCGCCTTCCTTTCCTTCGGCGGCCTTGCTGTAGATGAACTGATTGATCAGGTCTTCCAGCACGGTGGCCGATTGCGTACGGTTGATTCGATCGCCGTCGACGAGGTTCTTGGTGTCGCCGCCCGGTTCGATGCCGATGTATTGCTCGCCCAGCAGGCCCGCCGTCAGGATCTTGAGCGACGAGTCTTTCGGGAAGTTGTAGCTTTGGTCCATGTCGAGGCGCACCAGCGCCTGATAACTCTTATCGTCGAACGAAATCTCGCCCACGCGACCCACCACGACACCGGCGCTCTTGACAGGCGCCTGCGGCTTGAGGCCGCCGATGTTGTCGAACTTGCCGACGATGGCATAGGTCTTGGTGAACGACAGCGTGCTCATGTTGCCGGCCTGGAGGGCGAGGAACAGCACGGCGGCAGCGCCCAGCAGGACAAACAGGCCGACCCAGACGTCGATGATTTTACGGTGCATAGTATTTCCTAATAATCCGGCCGTCTGTGCGCGGCCAAACGAAACAGTTAGTGATTAAACATCAGTGCGGTCATGACGAAGTCCAGCCCCAGCACCATCAGCGATGCGATCACGACGGTGCGGGTCGTCGCACGCGCCACGTCGGCGGGGGTGGGCTTGACCTGGTAACCCTGGAACAGCGCGGTGAAGGTGACGGCGATGCCGAACACGAAGCTCTTGATGATGCTCGAAATCACGTCTTTGCCGACATCGACGCCAGCCTGCATCTGCGACCAGAATGCGCCCTGGTCCAGGCCGAGCAGCTTCACGCCGACCAGGTAGCCGCCGATGATGCCGACCGCCGAGAACACGGCCGCCAGCACCGGCATGGCGATGACGCCACCCCAGAAACGCGGTGCCAGCACGCGCTGCACCGGATTGACGGCCATCATTTCCATGGCCGACAGCTGTTCGCCTGCCTTCATCAGGCCGATCTCGGCCGTGAGCGAGGTGCCGGCGCGGCCTGCGAACAGCAGCGCCGTCACGACCGGGCCGAGTTCGCGTACCAGGCTCAGCGCCACCACCTGGCCGAGTTTCTGCTCGGCGCCGAACTGGGTCAAGGTGTAATAGCCCTGCAGGCCCAGCACCATGCCGACGAACAGGCCGGAGACGATGGTGATGAGCAGCGAGTAATTGCCGATGAAGTGGATTTGCTCGGAAATCAGCGACGGACGGCGAAACGCGCCCGGCGAAAACCGCAGCAGGGTGAAAAAGGCGCGCGTGGCAAAGCCGAGGCTTTCGATGGCTTCGCGCGCGGTGCGGCCGGACGCTTCCATGATACGGACGATCATCGCTTCGCTCCCAGGCCCAGGTCGTCGGCCAGCGATTTACCTGGATAGTGGAAGGGCACCGGACCGTCGGGCTCGGCATTGACGAACTGTTTTACGTACGGGTCTTGCGAGACGCGCAGTTCGGCCGGCGTGCCTTCGGCCACGATCTTGCCTGCGGACATGAAATAAACGTAGTCGGCAATGGCGAAGGTTTCGTTGACGTCGTGCGAGACGAGGATGGACGTGGAACCGAGCGCATCGTTCAGGTTGCGGATCAGGTTAGCGGTCACACCCATCGAGATCGGATCGAGGCCGGCGAAGGGTTCGTCGTACATGATCAGTTCCGGATCGAGCGCGATGGCGCGCGCGACGGCGACGCGGCGGGCCATGCCGCCGGAGATTTCGCCCGGTTTCAGCTTATGGGCATTGCGCAGTCCCACCGCGTTGAGCTTCATCAGCACCAGGTCGCGGATCAGTTCTTCCGGCAAATCGGTGTGCTCGCGCAGCGGGAAGGCGACGTTGTCGAAGATGGTCAGGTCAGTGAACAGGGCGCCGAACTGGAACAGCATGCCCATGCGGCGACGCAGCCGGTACAGGCCTTCGGTGCGCAGCTCGTGAACGACCTCGCCGCCGACCCGCACTGCGCCACGTTGCGGACGGATCTGTCCGCCAATCAGGCGCAGCACCGTCGTCTTGCCGCAACCGGAGCCGCCCATGACGGCAATGAGTTTGCCGCGCGGGAAGTCCATGCGCAGGTTCGACAGGATCTTGCGATCACCATAGGCGAACTCGAGATCACGTATTTCTACAAGGTTAGGCACTGGGGCTATTCGGATTTGGGGAATCCCGTATTGTAGTGCAGAAACGGCAATCCCTGCTTGGCGCACCCCCGTTTCCGCCAGCCCTCCGACGTATGCCTACAACACTACTAACCGAAAAGTCAGATATTTCGTGCCGTAAGTCACTGTTTTTGTTGAGATATGCATATTTGTCAAGCTTGCATTTCGTTGACGCAAGCTAACATTTCCTTACAACATCAGTGTATTGACAGGCGCTGCGCATGGGGCCAGGGTTCCCGATGCGCAGCCGAGCACGGCATGTCAGCGCGGCAGCACCGACGTGCCCATCAGGAATTCGTCGACGGCGCGGGCGCACTGGCGTCCTTCGCGGATTGCCCACACCACCAGCGACTGGCCGCGGCGCATGTCGCCGGCAACGAACACCTTCGGCACCGAGGTCTGGTACGCCGTCTCGCCTTCGACCGGCGCCCGCGCATTGCCGCGCGCATCCTTCTGCACGCCAAAGGCGTCCAGCACCTGCTGTACCGGCGACACGAATCCCATGGCCAATAGCACCAGGTCGGCTTTCATTTCGAATTCGCTGCCGGGAACTTCAATCATCTTGCCGTCCTTCCACTCGACGCGGCAGGCGATCAGCTTTTCCACCTTGCCGTTCCTGCCCTCGAAGCGCTTGGTGGCCACTGCCCAGTCGCGCTCGCAGCCTTCCTCGTGCGAGGACGAGGTGCGCAGGCGCGTTGGCCAGTAAGGCCAGACCAGCGGCTTGTTTTCGAGTTCCGGCGGCTGCGGCATCAGTTCGAACTGGGTGACGGAAGCGGCGCCATGGCGGTTCGAGGTGCCGACGCAGTCCGAACCGGTATCGCCGCCGCCAATCACGACCACGTGCTTGCCGGCCGCTTTCAACTGGTCTTTCAATTTATCGCCGGCATTCACGCGGTTCTGCTGCGGCAGGAAATCCATCGCGAAATGCACGCCCTTCAGTTCGCGCCCGGGTACCGGCAAGTCGCGCGGCTGCTCGGCGCCGCCAGCCATGACGACGGCGTCGAAGTCCTTATGCAGGTCTTCCGGGAAGATGGTGTCGCGTGCCATGTTGCTGACGCTGGCGGGGAAATCCTTGCCGATCAGGACGCTGGTGCGGAAGGTCACGCCCTCTTCCTGCATTTGGGCGATGCGGCGGTCGATCAGGTCCTTTTCCATCTTGAAGTCGGGGATGCCGTAGCGCAGCAGGCCGCCGATGCGGTCGCTCTTCTCGAATACCGTCACGGCGTGGCCGGCGCGCGCCAGTTGCTGGGCGGCGGCCAGGCCGGCAGGACCGGAGCCGACGACCGCCACCGTCTTGCCTGTTTTTACGGCAGCCGGCTGCGCCGTGATGAGGCCGCGTTCCCAGCCGGCATCGGCGATCTTGCGCTCGATCGACTTGATGCCGACCGGTTCATTGTTGATGTTGAGCGTGCAAGCCGCCTCGCAGGGGGCCGGGCAGACGCGTCCCGTGAATTCCGGGAAATTATTCGTCGAGTGCAGGTTCTCGACCGCGGCCGCGTAGTTGCTGTGGTAGACCAGGTCGTTCCAGTCCGGGATCATGTTGTTGACCGGGCAGCCCGTGTTGCAAAAGGGGATGCCGCAATCCATGCAGCGCGCGCCCTGCACCTTGGCCTGCGCATCGGTCAGGGTGATGACGAATTCCTTGTAGTTCTTGAGGCGTGCGCCAGGGTCGAGGTGATCTTCTTCCTGACGCGCGAATTCCATGAAGCCGGTGATTTTGCCCACGTTGTTATCCTTTGATGCGATGCCGGAATAAACCGGTTTTATCATTTGCGCAGTACAGCATGCGATCGTTGAACGCGTGGGCGGCAAAGCCGCCCACCCTACGGTATGCGCATACGTTTACGCCGCGAGCTCGACCTTGTCGTTCGCTTCTTCCATGCTGCTGTTGTGCATTTCTTCCAGCGCGCGCTTGTAGTCGGTCGGGAAGACCTTGACGAACTTGCCGCGGCTGTTGGCCCAGTCGTCGAGCAGGTTGCGTGCGCGGGTGCTGCCCGTGTACTTGAAGTGACGCTCGATCAGGCGGCGCAGGATCGCTTCGTCCGATTCGCGTGCGCCGTTGCGGGTGGCGCTGTGCCAGCTCGACACATCCGACTGTTCCTTGGTCGACGCCACACGCTCGAGGTTGACCATGGTCGTGTTGCAGCGGCCGGCGAACTCGTCCTTCGGATCGTAGACATAGGCGACGCCGCCGGACATGCCCGCTGCGAAATTGCGCCCGGTTTCGCCCAGCACGACCACGGTGCCGCCAGTCATGTACTCGCAGCCATGGTCACCCAGGCCCTCGACGACGGCCGTGGCGCCCGAATTGCGCACGGCGAAGCGTTCGCCGGCCACGCCATTGATGAAGGCTTCGCCGGAAATCGCGCCGTACAGCACGGTGTTGCCGACGATGATGTTGTCCACCGCCCAGCCGCGGAACTCGGTGTTCGGACGCACGATCACGCGCCCGCCCGACAAGCCCTTGGCGACGTAGTCATTACCCTCTCCCACCAGGTCGAGCGTGATGCCGGCCGCCAGGAAGGCCGCCGCCGATTGCCCGGCCGTACCCTGCAGCTGGATGTGGATGGTGTCGTCGGGCAGCCCGGCATGACCGTAGCGCTTGGCCACCTCACCCGAGAGCATGGTACCCACCGTGCGGTTCACGTTTTTCACCGGCGAAATGAAGGAGACGCGTTCGCCCTTCTCCAGCGCCGCCTTGGCCTGCGCGATCAGCTTATGGTCGAGCGCGCGGTCGAGGCCGTGGTCCTGGGCGTCGCTGTGGAACAGGTTATGTGGCGCATCGCTCTTCGGCTGGTAGAAGATGTTGCTGAAATCCAGACCCTGCGCCTTCCAGTGGCCGATCGCCTGCGATTTGTCGAGCAGGTCGGCGCGGCCGATCAGTTCCTCATAGGTGCGGATGCCCAGCTGCGCCATCAACTGGCGCGCCTCTTCGGCGACAAAGAAGAAGTAATTCACCACGTGTTCCGGTTTCCCCTGGAACTTCGCGCGCAACACTGGGTCTTGCGTGGCGACGCCGACCGGGCAAGTGTTCAGGTGGCACTTGCGCATCATGATGCAGCCTTCCACCACCAGCGGCGCCGTCGCAAAACCGATCTCGTCGGCGCCCAGCATGGCGGCAATCACCACATCGCGCCCCGTCTTCATTTGTCCGTCGGCCTGCACGCGGATGCGGCTGCGCAAGCCGTTCAGCACCAGGGTTTGCTGCGTCTCGGCAAGACCCAGCTCCCATGGCGTGCCGGCATGCTTCACCGACGACAGCGGCGAAGCGCCCGTGCCGCCGTCGTGACCGGCCACCACCACGTGGTCGGCCTTGGCCTTCGACACGCCCGCGGCCACGGTACCGATGCCCACTTCCGACACCAGCTTCACGGAAATCGAGGCGTTCGGATTCGCATTTTTCAGATCGTGGATCAGCTGCGCCAGGTCTTCGATCGAATAAATATCGTGGTGCGGCGGCGGAGAGATCAGGCCGACACCCGGTACCGAGAAACGCAAGGACGCGATGTATTCCGATACTTTGTGGCCCGGCAGCTGGCCGCCTTCGCCCGGTTTCGCACCCTGCGCCATCTTGATCTGGATTTGATCGGCCGCGTTCAGGTATTCGGCGGTCACGCCGAAACGGCCCGATGCTACCTGCTTGATTTTCGAGCGCAGCGAATCGCCGTCTTCCAGAGGAATGTCCACCGCGACGCGATCCGATCCCAATACCGAAGCCAGGGTCTCGCCCTTGCTGATCTTGATGCCCTTGAATTCGTTCAGGTAGCGGCGCGGATCTTCGCCGCCCTCGCCCGTATTGCTCTTGCCGCCGATGCGGTTCATGGCGATTGCCAGCGTCGCGTGCGCTTCCGTCGAAATCGAACCGAGCGACATCGCGCCGGTCACGAAACGCTTGACGATTTCCTTCGCCGGCTCGACTTCACCGAGGGGAATCGCTTTGCTCGGATCGATCCTGAATTCGAACAGGCCGCGCAGCGTCAGGTGGCGGCGGCTCTGGTCGTTGATCAGCTGGGCATATTCCTTATAGGTGCTGAAATTGTTGGCACGCGTCGAATGCTGCAGTTTCGCGATCGCGTCCGGCGTCCACATATGGTCTTCGCCGCGCACGCGGAAGGCGTATTCGCCGCCGGTGTCGAGGGCATGGGCCAGCAGTGGATCGTTACCGAAGGCCAGCTGGTGCAGGCGCAGCGCTTCTTCCGCCACTTCAAACAGGCCAATGCCCTCGACGGTGGACGAAGTGCCGCGGAAGTATTTGTCGACCAGCGACTTGTTCAGGCCGACGGCTTCGAAAATCTGCGCGCCGCAATACGACATATAAGTCGAGATACCCATTTTCGACATCACCTTCAGCAAGCCCTTGCCGATCGCCTTGGTGTAGTTATAGGTCGCGGTGGCTGGCTCCATCGGGTGCGGCAGGTGCTGGGCCAGGTCGACCAGGGTTTCCAGCGCCAGATAGGGGTGCACGGCTTCGGCGCCATACCCTGCCAGCAGCGCGAAATGGTGGGTTTCGCGCGCCGAACCGGTTTCCACCACCAGGCCGGTCGAGGCGCGCAGGCCGCGTGCCACCAGGTGCTGGTGGATGGTGGAGGTGGCCAGCAGCGCGGGAATCGCGACCCGTTCGCCGGACAGTGCGCGGTCAGACACGATCAGGATGTTGTGGCCGGATTTCACGGCGTCGACCGCTTCCGCGCACAGCGAGGCGAGCGAGGCTTCGATACCCTCTTTGCCCCAGGCGGTCGGGTAGCAGATATTCAGTTCGTAGGATTTGAATTTGCCACCGGTGTGCAGGCTGATCGCGCGCAGGCGCGCCATGTCGTCGAAACCGAGCACCGGCTGCGACACTTCCAGGCGCATCGGCGGGTTGACGTTGTTCGTGTCGAGCAAATTTGGCTTTGGTCCGATGAAGGAGACCAGCGACATCACCATGCTTTCGCGGATCGGGTCGATCGGCGGATTCGTTACCTGTGCAAACAACTGTTTAAAGTAGTTATACAAAGGTTTGAGCTTGTTCGACATCACGGCCAGGGGCGAATCGTTGCCCATCGAACCGGTTGCCTCTTCGGCCAGTACCGCCATCGGCGCCATCAGGAATTTCAGGTCTTCCTGTGTATAACCGAAGGCCTGCTGGCGGTCGAGCAGCGAAATGGCGGCCTTGTCGCCCTGTGCCGGCTGGTCTTTTACCCGGCCCTGCGCCAACTGCGACTCGGACAGCTTGATTTCGCCGAGCTTGATGCGCACCGACTTGATCCAGGCTTTATACGGCTTGGCGTTGGAATAGGTGTCTTTCAATTCCTTATCGTCGATGATGCGGCCCGCTTCGAGGTCGATCAGGAACATTTTCCCTGGCTGCAGACGCCATTTCTTGACGATGCGCGATTCCGGAATCGGCAACACGCCCGATTCGGACGCCATGATGACCAGGTCGTCTTCGGTGACGACATAGCGCGCCGGACGCAGGCCGTTGCGGTCCAGCGTGCCGCCAATATGGCGCCCGTCGGTAAATGCCATCGCGGCCGGGCCGTCCCAGGGCTCCATCATCGCCGCATGGTATTCATAGAATGCCTTGCGGTTGTCGTCCATGGACGTATGGTTTTCCCAGGCTTCGGGAATCATGATCATCATCGCCTGGGCGATCGGATAACCGGCCATGACCAGCAATTCGAGCGCATTGTCGAAGCAGGCGGTATCGGACTGGCCTTCGTAAATCAGCGGGAAGAGTTTATGCAGGTCGTCGCCGAGCACGGCGGACTTCATCATCCCTTCGCGCGCGCGGGTCCAGTTGAAATTGCCCTTGACGGTGTTGATCTCGCCGTTATGCGCGATCAGGCGGTAGGGGTGGGCCAGCGGCCATTCCGGAAAAGTGTTCGTCGAAAAACGCTGGTGCACCAGTGCCAGGGCCGAGACACAGCGCGGATCCTGCAGATCCTTGTAATAGACGCCAACCTGGTCGGCCAGCAGCAGGCCTTTATAGACGATCGTGCGCGCCGACATCGAGGGCACGAAGAATTCCTTGCCGTGCAGGAGTTTCAGCGCCTGAATCGCGTGGCCGGAGGACTTGCGGATCACGTACAGCTTCCGTTCCAGCGCATCGGTCACCATGATGTCGGGGCCGCGGCCGATGAAAATCTGGCGGATCACCGGTTCCTTGGCGCGCACGCGCGGCGACATCGGCATGCTGTCGTCGACCGGCACGTTGCGCCAGCCGAGCACGACCTGGCCCTCGATGCGCACGGCGCGTTCGATTTCCTGTTCGCAGGCGATGCGCGAGGCGTGTTCCTTCGGCAGGAACACCATGCCGACGCCGTATTCGCCGGGCGGCGGCAGCTCCACGCCCTGCTTTGCCATCTCGTCGCGGAAGTATTCGTCGGGAATCTGGATCAGGATGCCGGCACCGTCGCCCATCAGCGGATCGGCGCCGACGGCACCGCGGTGGTCCAGGTTTTTCAGGATCAATAAACCCTGGTCGATGATGGAATGGCTTTTGTTGCCCTTGATATGGGCGATGAAGCCGACACCACAGGCGTCGTGTTCATTGGCGGGATCGTATAAACCTTGGGCAATCATGCGCATCTCTCCACAGCTTTTTCAGGGGTTGAAAGCCGAGAATAGTGCAACGCAACAGAGACGGCAAGAACAACAATAGGGGTCGGAGTAGAATTAACTGCTGACTTGGATCGTGAACATCCAATTGGGGACAGGTCGGAAAGCAGCGAAACAGACGCCCTCTCGACAGCGAAAATTCATTTTTGGCGGAGCTCGGCGGCAGGAAATTGCGAGCCCGCTTTTTCGTCGTTTCCCCTGTGCTGAACTGGCGGACGGCAGATGCGGGCGGACGCTACGCGCTGCGCTGCAGCGCGGCAGTGATCTTTACAGGGAGAGCGGCGGCTGGACCTTGAAGGGTCGTCCACGCTTGGCGGGCAGGATGCGGCGCCCGCTCTTGCGCTCGAGCTCGAGTTTGAAGGCGTGCGAGCCGAGCGGCTGGCCCTTGCGCACGGCGCCGGCGATCTGTTCCAGCTCGTCCGCGGCAATGCCCTGCCCGACCAGGTCGATATAGGCTGCTTCGCGCTGGAAGGGCGTATTGCCCAGTCTCCAGAACAGGGCGTGGTCCGTAACGACCTCGCTTGGACGCAGCCCGGCGTGATGCGCATAGCTCGACCAGGCGTGAAAGGCCGGGTCGGCCACCTCGCCTTCGCGCACCGGCGCCAGCTCGATAAAACGGCTACACATCAGGAAATGACGGTCGGTATCGACCACGGCGGTACGGAAACGGCCTTCGAACAGGCCGCCGGTGCGGGCGTATTTGTTATTGAACCAGGGAACATAGAAGCGGCCGAGCTTTTGCATCATGGCCGCCAGACCTGCCTCGTCGTCGGGCGTGGCCAGCAGGTGCACGTGGTTCGGCAGCAGGGCATAGGCGTGGATGGCGACGCGGTAGAACTTCGCCGCTTCCTTCAGCCAGCCGAGAAAACGTTCGTAATCCTCGGGTTCGCGGAACACGGCCTGTGAGTTATTGCCGCGCTGGACGATATGGTGGGGCTGTTTCGGGAGGATGAGGCGAGGTTGGCGGGCCATGATGAGGATCGATATAGGCGGATTTGCCTATTCTAGCGCGCTCGTGCGGCTGTGTCCCCAATTGATTTGGCACGGCCCGGGATCAGATACGACTCTGTCCCGATTTTGTAGGGTGGGCGCGGCCGGCGAGGCACTCGTGCCCACGCTGTCCAACGTTCGCGCATCGGGGTGGTTGCCAAGTCCCTCGCATGCAATAGTCCTATACCGCGTGGGCTCGAGAGCCCACCCTACAACTGCAAAGCAACTACGCCAGCGTAAACCCCGCCGACAAGCTATACCCTTCTCCATACGCACTGCGCAGCGGCAAATCTTCGCCCAGCACGGTACGCGCCTTCTTGCGCAGGCGATACACCAGCATGTCGACGCGGCGGCTGGCGTCCGGGTCGTCGCCGCCCATGCCGGCGACGATCGTCGCGCGCGGAACCGGGCGGGTGTTGATGGTCAGCAGGTGCAGGAAATTGAATTCCTTTTCGGTCAGGTCGATCACCTTGCCGGTCAGTTCCAGCTGGCGCGCGCTCACGCGCAAGGTCCATTTGATGGGCGCCGGGGCCGGTTCGCTCGGACGCACGCGCCGGCCCAGCGCCTCGATGTGGGCGGCCAGTTCGGGGAACTTGATCGGCTTGGTGAGATAGTGATCGGCCCCCAGCTGCAAGCCGAGAATGCGGTTATCGAAGGCGACACGTCCGGTCAGTACCAGTAAACCGATTTCGGGATACAGCTGGCGCATGCGCGGAATCACGGTAAAACCGTCTTCATCCGGCAGGCCGAGGTCGAGCACGACGACGGCGGCCGGCGTGCGGGTCAGCGCGGCCCACATTTCGCCGGCAGACGTGGCGATGGTGACTTCGTGGTCGAGTTCGCGGAGGAACTCGGCCATGTCGCCGGCGTAGTCGCCATTGTCTTCAACAATCAGTATCTGCGTCATGGAGTGGCCATGTTCTTCGTGTTGGCTTCCCTGTCCGTAATGACAGGTCGCACGGGATTATCACTGCTCGGCTGTTGCCGCGCAAGCTGCCTGGCGCCGGCGAGGCTGGACGCCGCCACCGGCAACCAGATGCGGAACTCGGCGCCGCCGCCCGGCGGGCTGACGAGGCTGAGCACGCCGCCATGGACTTCGACCACCGAGCGCGCCATGTACAGGCCAAGCCCGCTGCCGGGCAACCCGGCGGCGTTGCTGCCGCGGTAGAACTTTTCGAACACGCGCTCGGCTTCGCCCGGCGGCACGCCCGGGCCATGGTCGCGCACCGCCAGTTCGATGCCGCTGGCGGCCAGGCGGCCGGACAGGGTGACGGTCGATAGCGGCGGCGAATACGCAATCGCATTATCGACCAGGACCTTCTTCAGGCCAGGCGCAAGCCTTCCGGCTCGCAACGCAGCGCGGCCGGCAGTTCCCCGTGTGGATGCTGGCGACGCGTCCGGCGGCGCGCACCGGGCCGCACCTTCTTCCAGCAGCACGCCTGGTGCCAGCGAGGTCGGCTGGCGCTCGGCGCCGATACTTGCCATGCGCTCGGGCGACAGATAGTCGTCGAGCATGGCGATCAGGCGATCGGTGGCGAGGGCAATCTTGCGGTAGCGGGCACGGGTGGATTCGTCGGCATGGGTCGCGGTCGCCTCAAGGCGCTGGATCGCTCCGTCGATGGTCGAGAGCGGCGTGCGGAACTCGTGGTTGAGCATGCTGGCAAAGCGCTTCTGCTCGGCTTCGCGCAGGCGCCGTGGCGACAGGTCGCGCACCAGGCCGACGAGGGCCGACGGTTCGCCGTCATCGCCGCACAGCAGCGACGAGATGATCTCCACCGGCACCGGATAGCCGTGCGGACCGCGCAGCTCGGTCTGGCGCACCAGGCGCAAACGGCTGCGGTCGCCGGCACGCAGGCGGCGCATCCGTTCCGGCAAGCCGGCGACCAGCCCGGCAAGCGGACCACGGGCGTCCGGCATGAAGCCGGCGATGACTTCGGCAGGGGTGTATCCGAGCAGTTGTTCGATCGCAGGGCTGACGTAGCGCAATTCACCGCTGGCGCAATCGATGCTGAAGGCGATGTCGCCGCCGAGCTCGGCGATGACGCGGAACTGCTCGGCCAGTTGCGGACCGGCATTGCCGGAACAGTCGATGCTGGCACTGCGGTTCATCCAATACCTTCCAAAAATGTGGAAACCTGGCTTACCCAGGATGCTTGCAGCCAACGAGTATATCGCTGGCAACGGCTTTTTGTATAGGCAGGCGTTGCAGCAATATTATTTACTTAAAATTGAACATTACTACAAAACGTTAAACGTTGTTAAATGGCAGCGTGCCGGGACCCATCCGGCGCCCCGAAATGCACGCCGCCCGCCAGCCGCCTTCTGTCCCGGAACAGCCAACAAGGCCGGGAAAAAGGTGGCGTGGCGGGCGGCCGGGGCACTGCGTCGCGTGTGGCCTACTGCTCGTCGAGCGGGGCGAAGATCGCTTGCAGGTCTTCCTGGGTGAGCGCCATCTTCTGCGACTCGCCTTCGGCCAGGATCGACTGCGCCAGTTCCGACTTTTTCTGCTGCAGCTGCTGGATTTTTTCTTCCAGCGTGCCTTTCGCGATCAGTTTATAGACGAACACCGGCTTGTCCTGGCCGATGCGCCAGGCACGGTCGGTCGCCTGGTTTTCCGCCGCCGGGTTCCACCACGGGTCGTAGTGGATGACGGTGTCGGCGGCCGTCAAGTTCAGGCCGACGCCGCCCGCTTTCAGGCTGATCAGGAAAATAGGCACCGCACCCTGCTGGAAGGCAGCCACCTGCGCCGAACGGTCGCGCGTTTCGCCGGTGAGGAGGGCATAGCGGATGCCACGCGCAGCCAGTTCTTCCTCGATCAGCGCCAGCATGCTGGTGAACTGCGAGAAGACAAGAATCTTGCGGCCTTCTTCCAGCAAATCGTCAACCATCTGCATCAGGTCGGTCAGCTTGGCGGATATCGCGGCCGTGTTCTTTTTGGAAGGCATGGTTTTCACCAGGCGCGGGTCGCAGCAGACTTGCCGCAGTTTCAGCAAGGCTTCGAGAATGACGATCTGGCTGCGCGCCACGCCCTTGCGGTCGATTTCCTCGCGCACCTTCTTGTCCATTGCCAGGCGCACGGTTTCGTACAGGTCGCGCTGGGGGCCGGTGAGTTCCACGCGGCGCACCATTTCCGTTTTCTCCGGCAATTCCTTGGCCACATTGTCTTTCGTGCGACGCAGCAGGAAGGGGCGAATGCGGCGATTCAACAGGGTGCGGCGCACCGGGTCGTCCTGGCGCTCGATCGGGTGGCGGAACTGGGTATTGAAGGCTTTTTCTTCGCCCAGCAGGCCCGGCAGCAGGAAATGGAACTGCGACCACAATTCGCCCAGGTGGTTTTCCAGCGGCGTGCCGGTCAGGCACAGGCGGTGGTTGGCACTGAGCGAGCCGGCCGTCTGCGCCGCCTTCGAGCGGGTGTTCTTGATGTAGTGCGATTCGTCCAGGATCACCAGGTGGTAATGGTGCTCGCGCAGCTTTTCCTCGTCGCGGGGCAGCAGCGCGTAGGTGGTCAGCACGATGTCGCTTTGTTCAATCTGGTCGAACAGGTCCATCCGTTCCTTGCCCTGCAGCAGCAATACGCGCAGGCTCGGCGCGAAGCGGGCGGCTTCCTCCTGCCAGTTGGTCATCAGGCTGGTCGGCGCGATGACGAGAGCCGGGTGCGTCAGGCGGCCCGCTTCCTTTTCCGTCAGGATATGGGCGAGCGTCTGCACGGTTTTGCCGAGACCCATGTCGTCGGCAAGGATGCCGGCCAGGTCGTATTCGCGCAGGAACTGCATCCACGACAGGCCGTCGAGCTGGTAGTCGCGCAGGGTAGCCTGCAGGCCGGCGGGCGCAGCGACCTTCTTCACCGAGCCGAACTGGCTCAGCTTGCGGCCGGTTTCGCGCAGTTGCTCGCCGCCGGACCAGCGCAATTCGACGCTGCGCGCCAGTTCTTCCAGGCGGCTGGCGTCGAGCGTCGACAGGCGTACGCGGTTCTTGATCTTGTCGTTGAAATACAGTTCGCCCAGCGTGGCCAGGATCGGTTTCACGCGCGCCCACGGCAGGGCGACGCGCAGGCCTTCCGGCAGCGTAGCCAGCATCTGGTCGGTTTCGCCGTGCGCGGCCAGCACGGCCGGGTCGAATTCGAGCGGCGCGTTGCGGATGAGTTGCACCAGCACCGGCAGCAGCGGCACGCGCTGGCGATTGACGATGATCCCCAGTTCCAGTTCGAACCAGGCTTTGCCCGCTTCCTCGGGTTCGTCGATCTCGGCATACCAGTCCTCGACCGGCACCACGTCGTAGCGGTATTTGTTCGATTTCTGCAGGTGCCAGCCGGCATCGAGCAAGGCATCGAGGTCGTTTTCGGCAAAGCGCAGCCAGTGCGCCTGGCTGTCGAGCTGCAAGGCGCCAGCCACACCGTTCAGGGGCGCGGTGGCGGGCTTGCGGAAGCCGAGTTCAGTCAGTTTCTCGAGCGCCTGCGCCTCCGCGGCGGCATGGCGTTCGATGATTTCGGTGACGTCGCCGATCTGGCGCACCACGCGCTGGGCCGGATCGAAAGACACCCGCTGGCCGTCGTAATCGAACGAAAGCACGGCGAAATCGTGCCAGCGCTGGCTGCCGCTGTCGGCCAGGGCCACCGCATCGAGCATCAGGAAAGGCTGCGGCAGCACGTCGTCGCGCAGGCGCTGGGTCAGCGGCTGCGGCAAGGGCATCAAGGCTTGCAGGCCATGGGCCAGCAGCAATTGCGAGACGCGTTTCTTGTCGTTGCCGGTGAGGACAGGCGCTTGGGCCACCAGGGCTTGCAGCTCGGCCAGGGAAATGTCGACGCCGCCACGGTTCAGGGACAAGGGCCCGCAGGACAGGTTGTCGATGTACCAGGGCGGATCGGTCGGCAGCATGTAGTCGATCAGGTCGGCGCCGGGGTGATTGGCGCCATTGGCCGGCTCCACCGACCAGCCGAGCTTGACCGCGCGGCCTTCGTCGCGCCAAGCAAGGTTGGCTTGCCGGGTCGGCCCGGCCTGCAACGGGTACACGAGGCCATTGGCCATATCGGACCAGGAGTTCGCCCACAACAATTTTCCTTGCGCGAGCAGCATCTCGAGCAGGATGGCGCCAACCTTGCCCTTCGGCTCGGTGGCGCTGGTGCTCTGCGAGGAACCGCTGCGCATGGCGATGAAGAAACGCACCAGGTCTTCGTCTTCACCCTCCAGATAGGCCGGCGGTGCCGACAGCAGCGAAAACACTTCGTTGACCGGGCTGGCCGCCGCCACCTCGCCATTTGGGCGCAACCTGGCCTTGCACAGGCAGACAGCGACGTGGCGACCGCCACTGGTGGGCGCCATCACGTACACAAATTTGTACTGGGTGGCCTTCGGATCGGCAACTTCGATGGTCAGCTTCGGTTGCGGATGGGCAGCCGCCTCCACCCGTTGCAGCCAGGTCGCCACCGGTGCGGGCAGTGCAGGGGCGCGTGCCGGCGTCGCGCGCGGTGCCGGGGCATCGCTCGCGTGTTCGCGTGGGGAATCAACTGTGTGCATGGGTCTCTGGAGTCTGTATGAAAAAAAACAACAAACGACATTATCTCTCATACGGGCACTTCAGTTTTGTTCGGAATCGCACGTAGCCGAGAAATCTTTACTGCATGAAATTTCACCACATCCACGATGCATGGGTGCATGTTCAGGGGTGGCTGTCAAGACTGGCGCATTGCGCCGGTTTGCGTATCATTGCCCGCCTGACTCACGCTCACCACGGATTGCTGTCCCATGCTGCCTACCATCGAACAACGTCTCGCCATTGAGCTCGCCGCCAAGCCGGCGCAAGTGGCCGCCGCCATCGCCCTGCTGGATGAAGGCGCCACCGTTCCCTTCATCGCGCGCTACCGCAAGGAAGCCACGGGCGGCCTCGACGACATCCAGTTGCGCCTGCTGGAAGAGCGCCTGCGCTACCTGCGCGAGCTGGAAGACCGGCGCGCCGCGATCATCGAATCGATCACCGAACAGAACAAGATGACGCCGGCATTGCTCGAAGCGATCGCACTGGCCGAGGACAAGACACGCCTGGAAGATTTATACCTGCCCTATAAACAGAAGCGCCGCACCAAGGCGCAGATCGCGGTCGAAGCGGGCTTGTCTCCGCTGGCCGACGCGCTGCTGGCCGACCCGACGCTCAACCCGGAAACGCTGGCGGCGCAATACCTGCGCGAGGCGTTCACGAATGCCGACGGCGTCAACAATCCGGGCGTACCGGACACCAAGGCAGCCCTGGACGGCGCGCGCCAGATCCTGATGGAGCGTTTCGCCGAAGACGCGACCCTGCTGCAGTCGCTGCGCGAATACGTGCAGGAGCATGGCGTGGTCGACTCGAAAGTCGTCGAGGGCAAGCAGGACGAAGGCGAGAAGTTCGCCGACTATTTCGATTATTCCGAGCCGCTGGCGAACATCCCTTCGCACCGGGCGCTGGCGCTGATGCGCGGACGCCGCGAAGGCATCCTCGACGTCACCCTGCGCCTGGACAGCGAGGCGGAAAAGCCAAAGTGGGACGCGCCCCTGAACCCCTGCGAAGGCCGCATCGCCGCGCGCTTCGGCATTAGCGCGGGCGGGCGTCCGGCCGACAAATGGCTGCTCGACACCGCGCGCTGGACTTGGCGCGTGAAAAGCTTCATGTACATCGAGACGGAATTGATGGGCGCCCTGCGCGAAAAGGCCGAACTCGATGCCATCCAGGTGTTTGCGCGCAATTTGAAATCCCTGCTGCTGGCGGCACCGGCCGGCCAGCGCGCGACCATGGGCCTCGATCCCGGCCTGCGCACGGGCGTGAAGGTCGCCGTGGTGGATGCCACCGGCAAGGTGGTCGACACCGCGACGATCTACCCGCACCAGCCGCGGAACGACTGGGATGGTTCCTTGCACGTGCTGGGCCAGCTGGCGGCCAAACACAATGTGTCGCTGATCTCGATCGGCAACGGCACCGCTTCGCGCGAGACGGATAAACTGGCGCAAGACCTGATCAAGGCGAGACCCGAACTCAAGCTCACGAAGATCGTCGTTTCCGAAGCGGGCGCCTCGGTGTACTCGGCCTCGGAATTCGCGTCGCGCGAACTGCCGGATCTGGACGTCTCGATCCGCGGCGCGGTGTCGATTGCCCGGCGCCTGCAGGATCCGCTGGCGGAACTGGTGAAAATCGACCCGAAATCGATCGGCGTCGGCCAGTACCAGCACGACGTCTCGCAAACGCAATTGGCGCGCTCGCTCGACGCCGTCGTCGAGGATTGCGTGAACGCGGTGGGCGTGGACGTGAACACGGCCTCGGCACCGCTGCTGGCGCGCGTCTCCGGCCTGTCTTCCAGCGTGGCCCAGAGCATCGTCAGCTACCGCGACATGAAGGGCGCCTTCCCCTCGCGCGCAGCCCTCAAGAAGGTACCGCGCCTGGGAGATAAAACCTTCGAGCAGGCGGCGGGCTTCCTGCGCGTGGTGGGCGGCGAAAATCCGCTCGACGCCTCGGCGGTTCACCCTGAGTCCTACCCGGTGGTGGAAAAGATCCTGGCCGACGTCAAGCGCGACATGAAGGCGGTCATTGGCGACACTTCCCTGATCAAGACCCTGAATCCGGCCAAATATGCGGACGAGACATTCGGCGTGCCGACCGTGAGCGACATCCTGAAGGAACTGGAAAAGCCGGGGCGCGACCCGCGGCCCGAGTTCACCACCGCCACCTTCAAGGAAGGCGTGGAAGCCATTTCGGACCTGCGTCCGGACATGATCCTCGAAGGCGTGGTCACCAACGTGGCCGCCTTCGGCGCCTTCGTCGATATCGGCGTGCACCAGGATGGCCTGGTGCACATCTCGGCGCTGTCGAACACCTTCGTCAAGGATCCGCACACGGTGGTCAAGGCGGGCCAGGTCGTGAAAGTCAAAGTGCTGGAAGTCGACCCGAAGAGAAAACGCATCGCGCTGACCATGCGCCTGTCGGACGCGGCGCCGCAGCCGGGCGCGCAGCCGCAGCAGCGCGGCGACCGCGAGGACCGCAAGCGCGTGGCCCAGCACGGGCGCCAGGAACGGAGGCGCCGGCGCCGAGCAGCGGCGCGATGGCGGCGGCGTTTGCCAAGCTGAAGAAGTAAGCCATGCTCGCCTGCGCGCCCGCCGATCCGGACAGCCTGGAGGCCCGGGCGCTCATCGCGGCGCTCGATGCGGCGCTGGCCGCGATCTGCGGCGACAGCGGAGCGGCATCCTTCGATGCCGGCGACGTGCGCATGCCGCGTGCCGTGTTCCTGCTGGCGCGCGACGCGTCAGGCACGGCGCTCGGCTGCGGCGCCCTGCGTCCGCTCGATGCCGACGTTGCCGAGATCAAGCGCATGTATGCGCAGCCCGGCAGCGGCGCCGGCCGCCAGCTGCTGGCCGCGCTGGAAACGCAGGCACGGGCTTTCGGTTACCGCGAGATCTGGCTGGAGACGCGCCGCGTGAACCTGCGCGCGGTGGCTTTTTATGAACGCCACGGCTACCGCGTCATCCCGCATTACGGGCGCTATGTCGGCCGCGAAGATGCGGTTTGCCTGGGCAAGCCTACATCATTGCCGGACCATTCTTGACCAGCACGCCAACGAAATACAGCGCGAGGCAAGCCAGGCCGATCGTGTTCAGGCGCCGGCGCGGCATGGCGGGCTGGCCGGTTTTCCTGATGTGCAGGGCGTCGCGTACCAGCACGAGGGCATAGGCCAGCAGCGCCAGCCCTTTCAGGATGCCGCCAAGGCCATCGCCTTGGGCGCCGGTCGCCAGGTGGAACACGCCGAGGGCGCCCAGCAGCACGCCCAGCAGGAGATTGAAACCCGCGGAAGGCGCGGTACGGGGGGCTTGTTGCATGAATGACTCCGAGCGGTACGGGAAGAGGAAAAGCGGAAAGGGAAAGCGGGGGCGATCATACCGCAATTGCCCCGCGGCGGCGGACCCTGGCGCCGCACCGGCGCGGGCGATTTCTTATAGAATGGCGCCATCCATTCCATTTCTCACCGAAGGCATACTCACATGAGCGACGTACAAACCTGGATCAAAGACACCGTGACCAACACCCCGGTCGTGCTGTTCATGAAGGGCACCGCCCAGTTCCCGCAGTGCGGCTTCTCGGGCCGCGCCATCCAGATCCTGAAAGCTTGCGGCGTCGACAACATCGCCACCGTCAACGTGCTGGACGATCCGGAAGTGCGCCAGGGCATCAAGGACTTCTCGAACTGGCCGACCATCCCGCAGCTCTACGTGAACGGCGAGTTCATCGGCGGTTCCGACATCATGAATGAGATGTACGAATCCGGCGAACTGCAGGCAATGTTCAAGAAGTAATGAGCAGCACCCGACCCCGCCGGGACGCCGGCCGCCGTATTGTCGTCGGCATCACCGGCGCGACCGGCGCGGTCTATGGCGTGCGGCTGCTGCAGCGGCTGGGCGCCCTGCCCGGCGTCGAGAGCCACCTGGTGGTGTCCGACGCGGCGGCATTGACCCTGCACCAGGAAGTGGGCATGGCACGGCGCGAGGTCGAAGCGCTGGCCCACGTCGTGCATAAACACCGTGAAATTGGCGCGACGATTGCCAGCGGTTCATTCCAGACCGACGGCATGGTGATCGCGCCCTGCTCGATGAAGACCCTGGCCGCCGTGGCCCATGGGCTGGCGGACAACCTGGTCGCACGCGCGGCCGACGTGATCCTGAAGGAACGCCGGCGCCTGATCCTGATGGTGCGCGAAACGCCGCTCAACCTCGCGCACCTGCGCAATATGACGGCCGTCACCGAAATGGGCGGCATCGTGTTTCCGCCCCTGCCCAGCTTTTATCACCGTCCGGCCAGCATCGATGAGCTGGTCGACCATAGCATCGACCGCGTGCTCGACCTGCTCGGGTTCGAAAACGGCGAAGCGCCGCGCTGGTCGGGCATACGCGGGGCTGCCGACAGCGGCAACTGACGGACAACTGGAACCACCCTGCCACATCGGCAGCCGGTCTCCTCAGCCCGGTTCGATACCGGACCGGCGGCTCGACCGGATACCACCCCGGCGCCAACCAGGCACACGGATACGCCAGACGGCAAACCAGCGACTTGCCGCGCCAGCGCCCACCTCAACGCTTAACGCTTCAGGTAGTCGCTTTCGGCCTTCTTCAACTCCCTTGCTTCCTCCAGCATCCTGCGTTGGGCGATACGTTTGCGCATCACCTCGGCATGGCGCGCAGCCGTCATCGGCGGCGCGGTCATGAGTTCCTTCAGCTGGGCGGTATTCATGTAGTTGCTTTTCATTGGCGGCACGATCCTCTGCTGTGACGAATTGATTATGCGCCAGTCACAGGCGTTTGTACTGCCTGATTCGGAGGAAAATTTGTAAGCGAAAAAGCAATAGTAGGGAAGGAACCGGCTTACTTCGTCGTTGCCTGGTGGTTGACCCGTACCAGCATGCGGATGAATTCGCGTGCCAGCTGGCGATGGTGCTCGTCCAGGCGCTGCAGATCGGCGATCAGCTTGACGTCGGCCGATTCGAAGCGCGCGCCGCCGCCGCTGTCGGCCTGGGCACCCGGGTTTTCCGGGCCGCCGAAGCGCAGCCAATCAGCCGGCACACCCAGCCATTGCGCAATCATGCGCAGCTTTTCCTGGGTCGGAATGGCTTCGCCCACCAGCCATTTGCGGGCAGCGTGGACCGTGATCGGACGGCCTTCGAAGCGAATATTGAATTCGCGCGCAAGGCGGGTCGGGCTGTCCGGTGAGTAATGGGCGTTCTTCAGCGCCTGCTGGAGACGCTCGCTAAAGCTCTCCCGTTCGTTCGTGGAGTTCATGATGGCACTATTTCATGCTCGACCATAAATGTCAGTTGCATAGCCGTTAAGACCATTTGTGTGACATCGGGCCGAGCGTTACTTAACAAAGAAGTGGAGATTGAAGAGATTTTTCGCGGAACTCGCGATCATGCCACAAAATTTCTAGTCAGCATGAATGTATCTGAATTGTATCTAATAGGAAACAACATTTGTCGCACGATAGATACGCGTGTGGGCAAATCGCGGTCTAGTCGAGGCCGGAGTGGGCTGGGACACCCACGGAATCCGGCTCTGGCTGGTTTAAGATCAGTTGATCAGTGATCAATCAGATTAGTTGGAAACGTAAAACGCCATCGGCACCGGTTACTCGCTCCAACATACCATCATTCCAAAGTTTGTGCAGGTGCGCGAGTGCCTCGCCCAGTGCAAAGCTGAGCTGGTGTGCGTCGAGCTGGCGGCGGAACATGATCGGTACGATGTCCACCGCGCTGTGCGGCGTGCGGCAGGCTTCGAGTACCTCGGCCAGGCGCGCCACGTGGTGCTGGCGCAGCTGCGCGATGCGGGTGTGCAGGCCGCGGAAAGGCCGCCCGTGCGAAGGCAGCACCAATGTGTCTTCCGGCAGGCCGGCGAATTTGTCCAGCGAGTCGAGATATTGCTGCAGCGGATTGCCCTCCGGTTCGACGGCAAACACGGACACATTCGTCGAAATGCGCGGCAGCACCATATCGCCTGAAATCAAGACCTTCAACGCGTCCGAATACAGGGCCGCATGTTCCGGCGAATGGCCGAAACCGGTAATCACGCGCCAGCCGGCCTGCCCGATCCGGAGCTGCTGGCCATCCTGCAGGCGGGTATAGGCTTCCGGCACGCTCGGCACCAGCGAGGGATAATAATTGCGGCGGCTGCGCATCTGTTCGAGCATGAGCGGGTCGGTCAGGCCGTGGCGCTCGAAATGGGGAATGGCCGAGGGGCCATCGACGCCCGGCAAGGCGGCCGCCATCATGCGGGCGAAGCCGAACTCGCCGGCCGTCGTCCAGAACGGCGCCGCGAAACGCTCGCACAGCCAGCCCGAGAGGCCAACGTGGTCCGGGTGGCAGTGGGTTGCGAACAGGCGCAGCACTGGCTTGTCCGCCATCGTCCCTGTGAAGATTTGTTCCCAGGCGGCGCGGGTGGGATCGGTGGCGACGCCGGTATCGACGACGCTCCAGCCGGCGCGGCCCTCGCGCTCGTCGTCCAGCAGCCACAGGTTGATGTGGTCGAGCGCGAAGGGCAGCGGCATGCGCAGCCAGCCCAGTCCGGGCGCGACCATGCGCACCGTGCCGGGCGTGGGCAGTTCGTCGCCGAAGGGATAGGCCAGCTGGGACTCGAGCGGGTTCATGATGACAATCTTTCGTATTCGTGATGGGTCGGGCGCGCTACAATGGAGTTGACGTTGACGTAAACGGAAACGCAACCGGCCCGAATCGGGATTCTAAGCGATTCCGCGCTCTGCCACTTTCACCCGCACTTTCATGGCCACGACCTACACCATCGCCGAACTGGCACGCGAATTCGACATCACCGCGCGCGCCATCCGCTTCTACGAAGACCAGGGACTCCTCAGTCCCAGCCGCGAAGGCGTCGGCGGACGCAACCGTGTCTACACCCCGCGCGACCGCACCCGCCTGAAACTGACGCTGCGCGGCAAGCGCCTGGGCCTGACTCTGTCGGAAATCAAGAGTATCGTCGACATGTACGAGTCGCCGAAAGATACCACCGCCCAGATCGACCGTTTTCTCGGCGTGCTGGCGCACCAGCGCGAAACCCTTGAACAGCAGCGCGCCGACATCGAGATGGCCCTGGAAGAAATTGCCGCACACGAGGAAGAATGCCGCCGGCTGCTGGCCGAGAACGCGGCGGACAACCGGCCGACCGGCGCCAGCAAAGCCGCCTGATCGGCTCGGCCGAGGGCGCCCTGCCCCCGCCTTTACTTGACGTTTACGTTAACGTCACACGCGAGTATGATAACCAGGTTCAAAATTGCTAACCCGTTCACCGAGAGGACGACGACATGCTGCATCTTCCAGGCTTGACCTTTGACCATGGCGAAGACATCGCCGCGCTGCGCGAAGCAGTCCAACAGTTTGCAGCAAGCGAAATCGCGCCACGCGCTGCCGAAATCGACCGCAGCGACCAGTTCCCGATGGACCTGTGGAAGAAAATGGGCGAACTCGGCCTGCTCGGCATCACCGTCAGCGAGGAATACGGCGGCGCCAACATGGGCTACCTGGCCCACATCGTCGCGATGGAAGAAATCTCGCGCGCCTCGGCGTCGGTCGGCCTGTCCTACGGCGCCCACTCGAACCTGTGCGTCAACCAGATCAAGCGCAACGGCAGCGAAGAGCAAAAGCGCAAATACCTGCCAAAACTGATCTCGGGCGAGCACGTCGGTGCCCTGGCCATGTCCGAGCCAAACGCCGGTTCCGACGTCGTCAGCATGAAACTGCGCGCCGACCTGAAGGGCGACCATTACGTCCTGAACGGCACCAAGATGTGGATCACCAACGGTCCGGACGCCGACACCCTGGTCGTCTATGCCAAAACCGACCTGGAAGCCGGCCCGCGCGGCATGACCGCCTTCCTGATCGAAAAAGGTTTCAAAGGTTTCTCGATCGCGCAAAAGCTCGACAAACTCGGCATGCGCGGCTCGCACACGGGCGAACTGGTGTTCCAGGATTGCGAAGTGCCGGTCGAAAACGTGCTGGGCGGCGTCGGCAAGGGCGTCAACGTGCTGATGTCGGGCCTCGATTTCGAGCGCACCGTGCTGTCCGGTGGCCCACTCGGCATCATGTCGGCCTGCATGGATGTGGTCGTTCCCTATATTCACGAACGTAAACAGTTCGGCCAGGCGATCGGCGAATTCCAGCTCATGCAAGGCAAGATCGCCGACATGTATTCGACCATGATGGCTTGCCGCGCCTATGTGTACGCCGTCGGCCAGGCCTGCGACCGCGCCGACAACGCCGCTGCCGTGCGTGCCCTGCGCAAGGATGCCGCCGGCGCGATTTTGTACAGCGCCGAAAAGGCCACCTGGATGGCGGGCGAAGCCATCCAGACCCTGGGCGGCAATGGTTATATCAACGAGTATCCGGTCGGTCGTCTCTGGCGCGATGCGAAGCTCTACGAAATCGGCGCGGGCACCAGCGAAATCCGCCGCATGCTGATCGGCCGCGAGCTGTTTGGCGAGACGGCGTAAGCTGAACGGTCGCGCATCGTAGGGTAGGCGGGTCCTCCCGCCTACGCGTTCAAACAGCGGATGCACACCACGTCGCCGTTTAGCACCTTGTCGTTGAACGCGTAGGCGGCAGAGCCTCCTACCCTACGATGCAATAAAATAGCCGCTCCACCAGACACCGCGCGAGACGAACGATGACACAAGTTGCGTTCCCCAAGCTGCTATCGTCCCAGATAGCCTTCGACGTCGCGCGCACCATTCTCGATGGCTTCGACAAGCATTACCGCCTGTTCCGCGCGGCCAGCCAGGCGGCGCGGCGTCATTTCGAGCGCGGCGACTGGCCAACCGCCCAGGCTGCCGCCCGTGCCCGCATCGATTACTACGACGAGCGCGTCAAGGAAGCCGTGCAAGCCCTCGAAGCCGAATACGTGCCGGAAGAATTGCACGAAGGCGTCTGGCGCGAGATCAAGCTGCACTATATTGGCCTGCTGTCCGGCCACAAGCAGCCGGAACTGGCGGAAACCTTCTTCAATTCGGTCAGCTGCAAGATTCTGCACCGCAGCTATTACCATAACGATTACATCTTCGTGCGCCCGGTGATCTCCACCGAGTACATCGAAACCGACGAATTGCTGCCGACCTACCGCGTGTATTACCCGGCGGCGGACGGCCTGCATTTCGCCCTGCGCCGCATCGTCACGAATTTCCAGCTCGATCGCCCGTTTGCCGCACTCGAGCGCGATATCGGTTTAGTCGCCGCGCGCATGGTCGAGAAATTCGGCCTGGATCGGGCCGAGCCGAACCTGCAGTTCCAGGTGCTATCGAGCCTCTTCTTCCGCAACAAGGGCGCCTATGTCGTCGGTCGTGCCGTGAATGGCGCACGCGAATATCCTTTCGTGATCCCGATCCTGCACAAGCGCCGCGGCGAACTCGTGCTCGATACCGTGCTCACCGAGGTGGAACAGATCGCCGTGCTGTTTTCGTTCACGCGCGCCTATTTTTTGGTCGACATGGAAGTGCCCTCGGCCTATGTGCAATTCCTGCGCAACCTGCTGCCGCGTAAACCGCGCAGCGAAATCTATACCGTGCTGGGCCTGCAAAAGCAGGGCAAGACGCTGTTCTACCGCGATTACCTGCAGCATTTGAAGCACAGTTCCGACCGTTTCCAGAGCGCGCCCGGCATTCGCGGCCTGGTGATGCTGGTCTTCGAATTGCCCTCTTTCCCCTATGTCTTCAAGGTGATCAAGGATTTCTATCCGGCGCCGAAAGAGACGACCCGCGCCCAGGTCAAGGAAAAATACCTGCTCGTGAAACACCACGACCGCGTCGGACGTATGGCCGATACGCTGGAATATTCCGATGTCGCCTTTCCGCTGGCGCGCTTCAGCGAGGAATTGCTGGCCGAACTGCAGCACCATTGCCCTTCGCTGGTCGAGATCGAGGGCGAACGCATCATCATCAAGCACCTGTACATCGAGCGGCGCATGGTGCCGCTGAATATTTTTCTCACGAATGCGGAAAAAGCGGGCGACGAGGCCATGCTCGAGCATGGCATCCGCGAATACGGCAACGCCATCCGCGACCTGGTCGCCGCGAATATTTTTCCCGGCGATATGCTGTATAAAAATTTCGGCGTGACGCGCCAGAACCGCGTCGTGTTCTACGACTACGACGAAATCGAATACCTCACCGATTGCGTCTTCCGCGACATTCCCGAAGCGCGCAACGAGGAAGACGAAATGGCGTCCGAACCCTGGTACCCGATCGGCAAGCACGACGTCTTTCCGGAACAATTCGGACGTTTTCTACTTGGAAATCCGAAGATCCGGCACTACTTTATGAAGCACCATGCGGAACTCCTGACGCGCGCCTATTGGCAAGCGCACAAGGACCGCATCCTGGGGGGCGAAGTGCAGGACATCTTCCCCTACCCGCAGCAGATCCGTTTTCATCACGCCACGCATACCGCGCATACCACCCCGGCGCCCGCCTTCGAAGCGGCGCCATCCTCTTTGGAGACCTTGCAATGAATGATCCAGTCGTTATCGTTGGCGCCGCCCGTACCCCGATGGGCGCCTTCCAGGGCGATTTTTCCTCGAAGTCCGCGAGCGACCTCGGCGCGGTAGCGATCAAGGCCGCGGTCGAACGCGCCGGCGTCGATGCCCAGTCGGTCGAACACGTCTACTTCGGTAACTGCCTGATGGCGGGACAAGGCCAGGCCCCGGCGCGCCAGGCCCTGATCAAGGCCGGCCTGCCGCTGTCGACCGGCGCCGTCACCCTGTCGAAAATGTGCGGCTCTGCCATGCAGGCCGCGATCTTCGCGCATGACCAGCTGGTGGCCGGCAGCGCCGACATCGTCGTCGCCGGCGGCATGGAGTCGATGACCAACGCTCCTTACCTGATCCCGAAAGCCCGCGGCGGCTACCGCATCGGCCACGCGCCGATGTTCGACCACATGATGTACGACGGCCTGGAAGATGCCTATTCGCGCAACGAAAAGACCGGCGAAGGCCGTTCGATGGGTACCTTCGCAGAAGAATGCGTGGCGACGTACCAGTTCTCGCGCGAAGACCAGGACAACTTCGCCATCACCTCGGTGAAACGCGCCCAGGCCGCCAACAGCGACGGCTCCTTCGACTGGGAAATCGCGCCGGTCAGCGTGGCCACCCGTACCGGCGAACTGCTGGTCGAAAAGGATGAAGGTCCGATGAAGGCGAAGATCGACAAGATCCCGTCCCTGAAGCCCGCATTCAAGAAGGAAGGCACCGTCACGGCCGCCTCGTCCTCGTCGATCAATGACGGCGCCGCGGCCCTGGTCATGATGCGCGAATCGAAGGCCAAGGAACTGGGCCTGACTCCGATCGCCCGCGTCATCGGCCACGCCACCCACGCCCAGGAACCGAACCTGTTCACGACCGCCCCGATCGGCGCGATGCACAAGCTGTTCAAGAAGACCGGCTGGATGCCGGGCGATGTCGACCTGTTCGAGATCAACGAGGCCTTTGCCGCCGTGCCGATGGCGGCCATGCGCGACCTCGAGATCCCGCACGAGAAGGTGAACATCCACGGCGGCGCCTGCGCCCTCGGCCACCCGATCGGCGCTTCCGGCGCGCGCATCATCGTCACCCTGCTCGGCGCGCTGAAGAAGACCGGCGGCAAGCGCGGCGTGGCATCGCTGTGCATCGGCGGCGGTGAAGCGACGGCGATGGCGATCGAGATGGTGTAAGTTGTAGCGGTCTCCGGGGTGTCTTCGACTCGGAGACCTTGTACCGCGTGGGGCCATTGAAGCCAGTGGCTTCGATGGCGCGCCCACCTGGCGTAATTTGTACCGCGTGGGGCCATTGAAGCCAGTGGCTTCGATGGCGCGCCCACCTGGCGTAATTTGTACCGCGTGGGGCCATTGAAGCCAGTGGCTTCGATGGCGCGCCCACCTGGCGTAATTTGTACCGCGTGGGGCCATTGAAGCCAGTGGCTTCGATGGCGCGCCCACCTGGCGTAATTTGTACCGCATGGGCATGAATGCCCACCCTACGATGCGCAACCGTCGCGTGAAAAGAATCGAGACCGCGGCGTAACGTAGGGTGGGCATTCATGCCCACGCGGTCGTACCGTCGCAAACTGCAAAGCAAACCGGAGCAAACGATCTTGCCAACTGCCCTCATCATCGGCGCCTCGCGAGGCATCGGCCACGAGCTGGCGCGCCAATACCGGCTTGATGGCTGGCGCGTGATCGCCACCGCACGCAAGGCGCAGGACCTGGACGAACTGGCCGCGCTCGGCGCCGAGCCACATCAACTCGACGTCACCGATGCCGATGCCATCGCTGGCCTCGGCTGGAAGCTCGACGACGAAAAGATCGACACCGCCTGGCTGGTCGCCGGCCTGTACGGCCCGCGCCACGACGGCTTCCCCACCCAGGATGAATTCGACGCCGTGATGCACACGAACGTGCTGGCGGCGATGCGCCTGCTGCCGGTCGTCGCGCCGCTGGTGGCCGCCACCCGCGGCAAGCTCGGCGTGCTGTCCTCCGTCATGGCCTCGATCGGCGCGCGCACGAGCGGCAACGGTTCGCTCTACCGCGCCAGCAAGGCGGCCCTGAACTCGGTGCTGCGCGACACCGCGCTCACCTATGGCCCGCAAGGCGCCACCTGCATCGCCTTCCACCCCGGCTGGGTCCAGACCGACATGGGCGGCGCGAGCGCCCCGGTGCCGGTCGAGCAGAGCGTGCGCGACCTGCGCTCCCTGCTGGCAAACGCCGGCCCGCAAGCGAACGGCACTTTCCTGAACCACGACGGCAGCCCGATTCCCTGGTAAGCCGCGAACGACAAGCTGAATAACACCTCAACGAGACACCATGATCCTGACCGAAGAACACCAGATGATCCGCGACGCCCTGCGCAGCTATGCCCAGGAGCGCCTGGCGCCCAACGCCGCCCGTTGGGACAAGGAACACTATTTTCCGAAGGCCGAACTGAAGGAGCTGGCAGGACTGGGCGCCTTTGGCGTGGCGGTGCCGGAACAATATGGCGGGGCCGGTCTCGACTACGTGTCGCTGGCGCTGGTGCTGGAAGAGATCGCGGCCGGCGACGGCGGCACCTCGACCATCATCTCGGTCAACAACTGCCCGGTCTGCTCGATCGCGATGATGTACGCGAACGAAGAACAGAAGCAGCGCTGGTTGCGTCCCCTCGCGCAAGGCGAACTGCTCGGCGCCTTTGCCCTGACCGAACCGCATACCGGCAGCGACGCCGCCGCCCTGCGCACCACGGCGGTCCGCGATGGCGACCACTACATCATCAACGGCACCAAGCAGTTCATCACCAGCGGCAAATACGGCGATGTGGCCATCGTCATGGCCGTCACCGACAGGGCGGCGGGTAAAAAAGGCATCAGCGCCTTCTGGGTGCCGACCGATACCCCGGGCTACATCGTCGCCGGCCTGGAACAGAAGATGGGCCAGCACTCTTCCGACACGGCGCAGATCGTCTTCGAGAATTGCCGCGTGCCTGTCGAAAACCTGATCGGCGAAGAAGGCATGGGCTACAAGATCGCCCTGTCCGGCCTGGAGGGCGGACGCATCGGCATCGCCTCGCAGTCGGTCGGCATGGCGCGTGCAGCCTTCGAGGCGGCGCTTGGCTATGCAAAGGAGCGGGAAAGCTTCGGCAAGGCGATCTTCGAGCACCAGTCGGTGCAGTTCCGCCTGTCGGAGATGGCGATGCAGATCGAAGCGGCGCGCCAGCTGATCCTGCATGCGGCCTCGATGAAGGATGCGGGACTGCCCTGCCTGAAGGAAGCGGCAATGGCCAAGCTGTTCGCCTCCGAGATGGCCGAGCGCGTGGTGTCGAACGCGATGCAGGTCTTCGGCGGCTATGGCTACGTGGCCGATTTCCCGATCGAGCGCATCTACCGCGACGTGCGCGTGTGCCAGATCTATGAAGGCACCAGCGACATCCAGAAGATCCTGATCGCGCGCGCGCTGTGAACGAACGGCGCAAGCGCAATCTGGTCCTCCTCGGCTTCGCCTTTGCCGGCACCGTCAGCGGCGGCCTGCTGCTGGCGAGCCTGCTGTTCCTGCTGCGCTGACATGGGCGACCAGTTCATGCCCGCCATCCGCGAGGTCAGGGAAGCCGACCTCCCGGCGCTGTTCCTCTACCTGGACGACCACCTGCAGGACAACGGCCGCGACAGCACGCCCCTGTTCCAGCCGATGGCGCGCGCCGACTCGCGCTTTCCGCTCGATAAACGGGGCGCCTTTGCCATCGACCTGGGCGCCGCGGTCGGCGCGCCCGGCTGGCGCCGCGCCTGGATGGCGCTGGCGCCGGACGGCACCATTGCCGGCCACGTCGACCTGCGCGCCCGCCCCGAGCGCGCCGCCAGCCACCGCTGCCTGCTCGGCATGGGCGTGCACCGCGACTGGCGCCGCCGGGGTCTTGGCGAGCACCTGATGGCCGCTGCGCTCGACTGGGCGCGCGCGCAGGAGACCATCGACTGGGTCGACCTGGAAGTGCTGTCGCAGAACGCCCCGGCGCGCCGGCTGTATGAGCGCTGCGGTTTCGTCTTCGCCGGAGAGCTGCCGGACCTGTATCGCATCGATGGCGAGCAGCACGGGTATGTGTACATGACGCGCAAGCTCTGAGCCACCGCGACTGGCTCGGAAAATAGTTTCTGATTATCAAGATGACATGGTAGATTCTTGGTAGTTGAAACTATTCCCGGTGTCCGCATGCCTAGACTTCTCCTCCTTCTCACCACTTCACTGCTGGCCCAGGGCGTACTCGCCGCCGAACCGCCGGCTCCCCTTGGCAAGGCCGATTGCCGCATCGGCGCGCTCGATACCGTTCCCGCCGGCGCCGAGCTGCGCTGGAACGGTGCCTGCACCAACGGCCACGCCCAGGGCAAGGGCGTGCTCAAGTGGCGCGATGCTGCCGGCAAGCCGGTCACGCTTGCGGCCACGCTCGAGCGTGGCGAAGTCAGCGGCGAGGCCGAGCTCAAGACCAGAGAATACGACTACGCCGGCACGGTCCGTAGGGGCGTGCCGCATGGCGAAGGTTTCTTCAAGTATGCCGGCGGCGAAGGCATGTACGAAGGCGGTGTAGTGAACGGCAAGCGCGAAGGCAAGGGCATCTTCATCAGTGCCGACCGTTCGCGCTACACGGGCGAATGGAAGAACGGCGTACGCGAAGGCTGGGGCGAAGAGACCTTCACGCTGGGCGGCAGCTACAGCGGCACATGGGAAGACAACCGCTTCCACGGCAAGGGCAAGATCGTGTATGCCGGCAGTGGCCGCCAGTACGAAGGCCGGTTTGCCTATGGCTATGTGGCGGGCCAGGGTCCGCGCGAATTCGACGACACCAAACGCACGCTCGCCACTCCCACGCGCTGGAGTTCGAGCAGCACGACCTATGGCGGCCAGCACGACGCCGCCTGGGACAGCTTGACCGAGGCGCAAAAGAACACGGCGCGCTACCCCTACACCACGCTCGCGGCCGGTGACGATCCGCCCTACCCGAGCAAGGGCCCGGAAGAAGTCATGAAAGCTTTCCAGAAGGCGTCAAGCAACCTGGACAGTGCCGATGGCATGCTGCGCATCCATGTCCTGGTCGGCAAGGACGGCAAGGCCAGGAGCGCGGCCGTGTACCAGATCCCCGAGGGCGGGAACGGCCACCCGAACAAGGAACTGGCGGAGGCCTACGCGAGCCTGCTCATGCTCGACAAGTACAAACCCGCGCGCTGTCAGGGCGAACCCTGCGAGATGGCCTACGAAATGGCGATCCATTTCGGCACGCTGCCGCGCGTGCCCTTCAACTTCCACAAGGACTGATATGGCCATGATGAAGACGGCTATCCTGCCCCTGCTGCTTGGCCTTGCCGCGATGCCGGAGGCACTGGCTGCGCCGGCGCGCCTTGCCGGTCATGCCGGTACCGACGATTGCCAGATTGCCCCGCTGGAGCCGGCTCCGCGCGAGAACCGGGTTGACTGGAACGGGATGTGCAAGGACGGTTTCGCCAGCGGCACGGGCACGCTGGAATGGAAGGACGAGAAAGGCCGCCGCTATGCATTGAAAGGCAGCCTGCTGCGTGGCGAGCTGCAGGGCGAAGGCGAGCTGAAGACCGTAAGTTATACCTATACCGGCACACTGCGCCGCGGCAAGCCGCATGGGAACGGCTATATCGAATTCGTGAACGGCAACCAGTACGAAGGCGACGTGATCGACAACAAGTATGAAGGTAAAGGGATCCTGGTGCGCTACGACCGCTCCGAGTTCAAGGGCGAGTGGAAGAACGGCCAGCTCAACGGCTGGGGCGAGGCGACCTATAGCCTCGGCGGCAGCTACGCCGGCCAGTGGAAAGACGACAAGCCGCATGGACGTGGGATCATGACCTTTGCCGGAAGCAATCGCAAGTTCGATGGTCAGTTCGAAGATGGCCGTCCCGCCGGAATTCCGGCGCCGGTAATCGACTCTACTCCCTATTTCAGCACTACTAAGCCAGGGGCATACCCGGTGACGGGACCCACCCCGGTTGACGCGACCTGGGAAGCCCTAACCGAAGGACAGCGCAACAGGGTCCGTATTCAATACCCCGCGCTTGAACAGGGTGACGACCCACCTTATCCACGCAATGGGACGCGCAAGGTATTCGAAGCGGTTCACAAGCTCAATCACTCCGCGGGCAACGCGGTAGGTGACCTGTTAATTCGCATCATCGTCGGCGCGGACGGCAAGGCAAAGCAGGCGATGGTCTTGCGCAAACCGACCCTGGAAGACCAGGAAGACGGGGAAAAACTGGTCAAGTATATCGCCAGCGTGATGATGCTCGATGAGTACAAACCTGCCATGTGCCGGGGGGCGCCCTGTGAGATGGCGTATGCAACCTATTACAGTTTTACGGTGGTAGACACCATTGACGACGTTCGGCCTCCCATGTTCCGCTGACGCGCCGCAGCGTGACGCCGGTCAGCTGACGGCCGCTTCCAGCAACGTCAACGTCTGCCGCTCCGTATCGAGCGTGGCGCGGATACCCATCGGGACCGTGAACTGGTCGCGGATATGCCCGATCGAATAGCCGGTCACGGCGGGAATCGCCAGCGGCTGCAGGTGGAGGTCGAGCGTCTGTTCCAGCGTCAGCGAAATCTCTTCATGCTCCGGGCCGCAGTCGTCGCAGATGCCCACCATCAGCGCCGCCGCTTTTGACAAGCCGCCGGACAGGTCGAGCTGAGTCATCCAGCGGTCGATCCGGTAGGGCGCCTCGTTGACCTCTTCCAGGAACAGGATGCTGTCCTTGAAATCGGCCGCATAGGGCGTGCCGGCCAGCGCCGCCACCAGGCTCAGGTTGCCGCCCACGAGGGGGCCGGTCGCCACGCCGCCGTGCACGGTGTGCAGGCCGAAATGGGGTTTTTCCAGGGCGCGCCGGCTGTTTTCCAGTGCCATCGGAATCGTGTAGCTCGGCTGCGGATCGGACAGCACCGCCAGCATGTGCTCGCGCGTGTAGTCGCTCAGCGTGGACGAGGCCACCGGCCCGTGGAAGCTCACCAGGCCCGCATGCCTCAGGATGGCCAGGTGCAGCGCCGTGATGTCGGAGTAGCCCAACAGGATTTTCGGGTTAGCACGGATCAGCGCGTAATCGAGGTGCGCCAGCAGCGAGATGCAGCCGGAGCCGCCGCGGATCGGCCAGATCATCTTCACGTCGGGGTTCGCGAAAGCGGCGTGCAGGTCCGCCAGGCGCTGTTCGACGGTGCCGCCATAGTTGCCGTACACCTCGCGCAGGTGCGCGCCTTCGTGCACGCGCAGTCCCAGTTGCTCGATATTCGCGCGGGCCTTGGCGATCAGCTTGTCGGTGGCGTAGCCGCCGGGCGCGATCAGGGCGACGCCGTCTCCCTGGCGCAGGCGTGGGGGTTTGATCAGGGTTGTCATGGCGTGGTGCGTTGTGCGACGTCCAGCCCTGCGCGCGCGCGGCCAGGGCTGGCGCGCAGCTGCCCGCCAGCGCCAGCGCCGCCAGGCGGGCGCAAAACGCGCGCCTGCCCAGCGCTTCGCCGAGAAGAGGTTCACCCTGCGGAGGCGGGCTGCGGAACGTGGGCATCGATGGCGTGGTGGCGGGAATCGGAAATGAAAAAAGCTGCAGGCCAGGCGCGTGTTCGCCCTGCCTGCAGCTTATCGCCTCCTGCGATCAGAGGAAGGTGTACTTCAGCGTCAGCGAGTACGAACGGCCGCGTGGATCGGCCACGCGCGGATCCCAGCCGGCACCGACGACTTCGTCGACGTTGTGCGCCGTGAACGGCGGGTCGCGGTCGAACAGGTTCTGGATGCCGAAAGTGATCGACGTGTTCTTGAAGCCGGTGTAGGTCGTCGACAGGCCGAAGCGGGTATAGCTCGACACGTCCGGATCGAAGCCAGCCGGCGGCGTGCCCTTGCCGCCGTTCGGTACCTGGTCCTTGTAGCCGCTGGCGAAGTAGTTGCTCAGCATGGCGCTCCAGTCCCCGCGGGTGGCCGTCAGCGTCGCGCTGTGCTTCCAGCGCAGGTACAGGTCGCGCGTGTAGAACTGGCCAACGTATTCCTTGTACGGCTGGCCGGCGATCTCGGCGAACTTGAAGCTCTGGGTCCAGGTACCGTCCAGGGCGGCGCTCCACTTCACGTCGGTCCACTTGCCGTCGGCACGCAGGCCGAGGTCAAGCCCGCGCGTCTTGGCGCCACCGGCATTGATCCAGCCCGAACGCACGTACTCGATGGTGCCGATGTTGGCGCCGTTGGCCGGGTTGCGGATCACGTTTTCCGCCAGCGCGGGCTGGTTCGCGAGGATGACCTGTGGGGTGCGGTTCAGGATCTTGTCCTGGGTGTTGATCATCCAGTAGTCGAGCGAAGCCGAGAAGCCCTTGACCGGCTCGACCACCACACCCAGCGTACCCTGCTTCGAGGTCTCCGGACGCAGCGACGAATTGCCGCCGGCCTTGAAGTCGAGGCGCGCGATGGCGCAGTAGTCGGGGTTCCCCGGGTTCAGCGGGCAGCCGACCGGATCGATCGTCCCGTTCGGCAGTTCGCCGTCGAGGGAGGCCGAATACAGCTGGGTGAAGCTCGGCGCCAGGAAGCCCTTGTTGGCCGAACCGCGGAAGAGCAGCCAGCTCGCCGGCTGGAAGCGGAAGGCGACCTTCGGATTGGTGGTCGCGCCGATCACGCTGTAGTCGTCGCGGCGCACGGCCAGCTGGACTTCCAGGTTTTTGAATACCGGCAGGATCAGCTCGGCATACACGGCCTTGACGTCGCGCGTGGCTTCCTGCAGGGCGGCGTTGCCCGGCGCCTGCCAGACGACCGTGGCGTCGGCATCCTGGCCATAGCCATAGCCTTCGCGGCGCAGGTCGAAACCGACGGCAGCGGCGGCGGCGCCGGCCGGCAGGTTGAACACTTCGCCCGACACGGAACCGTCGAGCTGGGTCAGCGAGGTGCGGCCGTGCTGCAGGTCGCCACGGAACTTGGTCGACTCGATCAGCGCCATCGCCTCGGCGGTCTGGGTCTGGCCGGGAGCGAGCCAGGGATTGATCTTGCCGGTGCCCAGCGCCTGGTACATCGGCGTGGTGTAGGCATAGCCGTTCGTCAGCGTGGTTTGCGTCTTGCTGATCGCGCGCGACAGGCCGAGCTTGTAGTCCCACTTGTCGACGGTGCCCTCGAGGCCGACCAGCAGGCGTGCGCTGTCGGTGGTGTTGTCCATCTCGCGGTTGCCGAAATCGACGGCGCGCCACTTGTAGGCGATCGGCTTCGTTCTATCGAAGGTGGCGACGTATTGCGACAGGTCCTGGTAGTACGGGCCGCCGACAGGGTAGACGGCGCCGTTGGCCAGCGAGGCCGAGATCTGCATTGGCGTCAGGATCGACGTCACCTGCGAGCGCGAGGCCATGCCTTCGACGAACAGGCGATGGCCCGGCGCGATCTGGAAGGAACCGCGGGCGATCGCGTTGGCGCGCTCGGCCGGCGGCATCATGACGTAGTCGGCGCCGTAGTCATAGGCGCAGGAGAAGCGCGTGCGCGTCACCGGCGTGACGTCCGGCCAGAGCTGGCTCTGGTATTGCGACATGTAGGGAATCGTGTCGCACTTGTTCTGGAAGCTCAGCAGGTTGGCCTGCAGGTATTTGGTGGCGTCGCCCGGTACCGTGAAGTTCGCGCCCAGCGCCGTGCCCGCGCCACTGAGCTGGTTCGCGAACGGCGTGCCGGTGGTGTCCGGCGACAGGCCGCGCTGCGGCTGGAAGCCGTTGGCGAAGCCGCGCTGGTGCGAGTGCAGCATGTCGTTCTTGTCGACCGTGACCGCCGCCATGACGTTGAAGCGGTCTTTGTCCAGGTCGCCATGACCGGCCAGCAGGGTGGCACGGCGGGTAGTGCCGCCGCCGGCTTCGGTGGCGTTGACGGTGGCCGACGCTTCGATGCCCCGGTAATTGGTGCGCAGGATGAAGTTGACGACGCCGCCAACCGCATCGGTACCGTAGATCGCGGAGGCGCCATCCTTGAGGATCTCGACGCGGGCAATCGCGGAGAGCGGGATCGAATTCAGGTCGACCGCCTTGCCGCTGCCGCCGTGGGTGGCGATGCGGCGGCCGTTGAGCAGCACCAGCGTGCTGTTCGGGCCGAGGCCGCGCAGCGAAGCGAACGAGGCGCCGCCGCTGACGCGGTCGGCATCGGCGCCGAAGACGTTATTACCGGAGGTCATGTTGTCGGCACCGGTACCGTTGGCCGAAATCGTCCGCACCAGCTCTTCAGTGGTCGTGATGCCCTGCTTCTGGATCTGGTCGAAGGTGATCACCTGCACCGGCAGCGCGCCTTCCCTGGCAATGCGCTTGATGCTGCTGCCGGTCACCTCGACGCGCGCCATCGGGGTGTTCTGTTGCAGCTCCTGTGCGACTGCCGGGCTTACTGCCCCGATCAGGGCAATCAGATGTGCTAGCTTCTTTAACTTCACGCGGTCTCTCCTAAGGTGTCGCGATCTTGATCTGTGGATAATGCGGCGGTGCGTCGCTTGTTGGGTCCGCCATGTCATGACGGCATGGTTCGTTTCGAGAGTACGCGCGGGGTGTGGCGCCATCCAATGAAATAACCGGCGGGAAGTATAACTTCCGGGAATGTTAATAGAGGGAAAACTCACACTTTCTATCAAGGCTGCCGGGTCGAGCGTGCCCTTTGCGCAACATCGATGTCCAGGTAGCGCCAGTTGGTGAATTCCACTGGATGGCGCTTGTAGTTTTTTAGCCACGGGTGCCGCAGATCGGCCGACAGCACATGGGTCAGCGGTACCCAGGGGTTATAGGCGTGGATCAGCTGGTTCATTTCGCCATACAGCTTCTGGCGTGCAGGGCCGTCCCGGAGCTGGCGCGCCGCTTCATAGCGTTCGTTATAGGCGGGCAAGTTGAAGCGCGCGTAGTTGGCGCGGCCGGCATTGGGGCCGTACAGCAGCTGGTAAAAATTGTCGCCGTCTGGGAAATCCGCGATCCAGTTACTTTCGAACATCGTCACCTGGCCCAGGCGCGAGGCCTTGATGATCTCCGTCTTCTTGTCGGACTTGAACACCACGCGCAGTCCGATGGAATTCAGGCATTTTCTCCACAGTTCGTCGCGCAGGCGCCCGCCTACGGTCGCTTCGCTGTGCATGGTCAGCGTCAGCGGCTGCCCGTTCGGTGCGCGCCGAAAGCCCTCGGCGTCGCGCTTGCCATACCCGTGGCGGTCGAGCAGGGCGTTCGCCAGCGCCGGGTCGTAGGGGACGGGACTGCGGTAGTGCGGATCGTAGCCGAGCACATTCGGCGGCAGCGGCGACTCGGCCTTGATGGCAAAGCCCTTCTTCAATAGCGCGATGTCCTCGGCACTGTTGTAGGCCAGCGCGATCGCGCGGCGCAGGGCGATCCGGTCGCGACTGTAGCCGCCCAGCACCGGATCGTTCATGTTCATCCACATGTAATAGGTCTGTAGCACGGGGAAACGCGACAGCTGCATGCCGCGTGCGGCCAACTCGGGTTTGAGCTGGCCATTGCGAATGACCATGTCCGTCATCGATTCCGGCACCTGCTCCAGGTAATCGTATTCGCCGTTCAGGAAACCGAGCATGCGGCCCTGGAATTCCTCGGCGATCTTGACCTCTACCCGGTCGACCCGCGGCAGGCGCTTGCCCTCCAGGGCGGCCGCAATCGCGCGGTCTTCCGGATTCGTCCCCGGCTGCGCGTGGAACACGGCCGTCGAGGCGGGGTTGGCCAGCAGCACGATGCGGTCGCTGCGCTTCCAGTCGCCGACCATGAAGGGACCGGTGCCGACCGGATGGTTGCCGGCCTGGCCGGGATACGCTTCGATGACTTCGCGCGCGACCACGCCTGAGGCGGGCGTTGCCATATAAAACAGGAAATTGTTGTCGGGCGCCGCCAAGCGGATGCGCAGCGTGTAGCGGTCCGGCGCCTGCAGGCCGGGTACGTCGGCGTCGACATCGAAGCGGCGCTTCAATACCGCGTCGCCTTCGATCTTGCCGTCGAACATATACAACCAGGGCGATTTCAGCGCCGGGTCGTACAGGCGTTTCAGGCTATATACATAGTCTGCCGCCGTCATCTCGCGCTTGCTCGCTTTAAAAGCCGGGTCAGGTGTGAAATAGATACCGGGACGGATGCGAAAGGTGTAGGTGCGGCCGTCGGCGCTGACCTCGGGCAGGGCGGTCGCCGTATTGCCGCGCAGCCGAGCCGGGCGCGCCAGGTAGTCGTAGCGCAGCAGCGGGTCGAACAGGTTTTCCAGCAGCGACAGGGTGGCATTATCGGACGCCACCGCCGGATCGAGGCCGGTTTCGCTGGTGGACAGGAAGATGTGCAGCACTTTCGGCGTACCCGTGTCCGCGCCTGCTCCCCCAGCCGCCTGCGCGGTGCATGGCAAGGACGGCATCAGCGCGCCAAGTGCAAGCAACAAGGAAGAGCAGGCCGTGCAAAGTCTCATGTGTGGAGGTCGTGGTTGGGCCTTGCGTATCATATGCGCGACAAGGCACGACAGCAAACGCAACCCGGCACACATAACTTTTCCGCATGGCGCAACTGCATTCTTTCATCCTTGCAGCTTGCTCTGCGCCTATACTCTCCGCTGCACAATCGTGCGCAGGAAAGCTGCAATGATCGCGCGCTATCGGCGGATCAGGCGGCCATACAACGCGTGGCAAGCGCCCTGGCATCCCCCAGCGGCACTGCCCGGGGCAATGCGCCCGCATTTGGACTGACTCATGGCTCTCAATTACATCTGGACTGGTTTCTTCCTCGTCAGCTTCGTCGCCGCTCTCGGACAATGGCTGTTCCTCGGCGACACGGAAATCTTCAAGCGCATCGTCGACGGCACCTTCTCGTCGGCCAAGACGGCGGTGATGGACATCGCCCTGCCGCTGGCCGGCGTCATGACGCTCTGGCTTGGCATCATGAACATCGGCGAAAAGGCCGGCGCCATCAACGTGCTGGCACGCATCATCGCTCCCTTCTTCTCCCGCATTTTTCCGGAAGTGCCCAAGGACCACCCGGCCAACGGCCACATGGTGATGAACTTCTCGGCCAACCTGCTCGGCCTGGACAACGCCGCCACGCCCTTTGGCCTGAAGGCGATGGAAAGCCTGCAAACCCTGAACCAGAACAAGGACGAGGCAAGTAACGCCCAGATCATGTTCCTGGTGCTGCACACCTCGGGCCTGACCCTGATTCCGCTGGCGATCATGGCGCAACGGGCGATCCTGGGCGCGGCCAATCCCGCCGATATCTTCATCCCCTGCCTGATCGCGACCTATGTGGCCACCATGGCCGGCATCATGATCGTCGGCATCCGCCAGCGCATCAACCTGTTCGATCCGGTGCTGGGCGGCTGGATCGCGGCGATGACGGCAGCGATTGGGGGCCTGATCTATTACTTCAGCAACTATTTGACCAAGGACCAGATTCAGCTGGTATCGAATGTGACCGCCAACCTGGTCCTGTTCACCATCATCGTGACCTTCATGGTCGGCGCCCTGAAGAAGCGCGTCAACGTCTATGAAGCGTTCATCGAAGGCGCGAAGGGCGGCATCCAGACCTCGCTCACCATCATTCCCTACCTGGTCGGCATGCTGGTGGCGATCGGCGTGGTGCGCAACGCCGGCGTGCTCGACTTCGTCGTGCGCGGTTTCGAGTGGTTATTCGTCCAGCTGGGCATGAACACCGATTTCATCCCGGCGCTGCCGACCGCGCTGATGAAGCCGCTCTCGGGCAGCGGCTCGCGCGCGTTGATGATCGACACCATGACGACCTACGGCCCGGATTCGTTCGTCGGCCGTCTCGCCTGCATCTTCCAGGGCTCGGCCGACACCACCTTCTATATCGTCGCCCTGTACTTCGGCTCGGTAGGCATCCGCAAGACCCGCTACGCGATCTCCTGCGGCCTGTTTGCCGACTTCGCGGGCGTGGTCGCCGCCATCTTCGTTGCCTACCTCTTCTTCGGTTAAGGACCTGCATGCGCCGCCACTTCGTTCATGTTGCCGTCCTTGCCGCCCTCGCCGCCTGCCTGCCGGCTGCCGCCCAGTTGCCGGAACCGGTCGCGCGGGTGCTGGCGGAGCAGGGCCTGGCGTCCGACGCGGTGAGCCTGCTGGTGTTGCGCGGCGACCAGACCGTGCTCGCACACCTGGCCGAGCGCCCCATGCAGCCGGCCTCGACCATGAAACTGGTGACGACCCTGGTCGGCCTCGAGCACCGGGCCCGGTCTTTCGCGGGCGTACCGAGCTGCTGACGAACGGCGACCTGAACAACGGGATATTAAAGGGCGACCTGGTGCTGCGCGGCGGCGCCGACGCCGACCTGTCCGGCGAGGTGCTGGAAGGCATGCTGCGCGCCCTGCACAATGCCGGTATCCGCCGCATCGAGGGCAACCTGGTGCTCGACCGCACGCTGTTCAATCCGGCGCGAGTTGATGTCGGCCTGCCGCCCTTCGACGAGTCACCCGAGGCGTATTACAACGTCATTCCCGATGCGCTCCTGATCAACAAGAACATGCTGCAGATCGACATGCGTTCGACCAGCACGCGCTTGCAGCTGGACATGCAGCCGGCGCTGGCGGGGGTGACGATCAGTTCGAACATGCGCCTGATCGACGCCGACTGCGCCCGCTGGGAAGAAGGCTGGAAGCTGCCCGAAGCCGTACCTGGCAGCGATGGCAAGATCAAGGTCGTGCTGAACGGCACCTATCCGAAGAACTGTGCGCGGACTAACAGCATCAACGTTCTCGACCGCGACGACTATATCGACGGCCTGTTCCGCCTGAAGTGGAAACAGCTTGGCGGCAAGCTGAGCGGCAGGACGCTCCCTGGCAGTACGCCGCAGGATGCGCGCCTGCTGGCCGAACACAGGGCGCGCGCGCTGCCGGAAGTCGTGCGCGACACGAACAAACCCTCGGACAACGCACTGGCGCGTACCCTCTTCCTCTCCATGGGGGCTTTGGCATCGGACCCGGTCCTGGGGAGCCGGCCGCTGCCGCCGCTGGCGGATCCACTGACGCAGGCGCCCCAGACTACCTATGCCCGCGCCGATATGGCCATCCGCAACTGGATGCGCGGACACGGCATCGACGACAGCGGCTTCGTGATCGAAAACGGCTCCGGCCTGTCGCGCATCGAGCGCATCAGCCCGCTACAAATGGGACAGTTGCTGCGCGCTGGCCTGCGCAGCAACTGGGCACCGGAATTCCTGGCCAGCATACCGATCGCAGCAACGGACGGCACCATGCGCCGGCGCCTGAACGGCAGCCCGGCCGCCGGTCGCGCCCGCCTGAAAACCGGTACGCTGCGCAACGTGGTGGCGCTGGCCGGGTATGTGCCGGACGCAACGGGCGTGCAGAACGTGGTGGTGGCCTTCGTGAACGACGAATTCGCCCGGAGAGGCCGCGGGCGCGCCGTGGTCGATGCGCTGGTCGACTGGGTAGCGCGCTCGGGCGGCCAGCCGCCATTGCCGGCGCCGGCGTCGGCGCAGCGGCATCGCCCCGGCCGCCATGCCGGTAGCCGCCAGCGCACGCTGAGCGCCGCAGGCCGGCCCGTGCACTGGCGTCCCGCTGGTGCGTGACGGGGAGCAACTCTTGTCGGATGAGGCCCTCCTGGTCAACGGGACCGGCCTGCAACCTGCCCGGCCGGGCCGTAACGACCGCTCAGGCCTGGCGGGAATACACTCAGGCCTGCTTGCGGCGGCGTGCCGCCAGGGCCAGCATGCCCATGCCCAGCAGGGCGACACTCGTCGGTTCCGGCACGTCCGTACTGCCGTCTTCGTTGAAGACGAGGTTATCGAAGCTGAAGTGGTTGTCGATGACGGATACGCGCAGCTCGTCGATGCCCTGGAACAGGTTGCCGAAGGCGTAGGTGCCGGCTGTCGCCACGTCGATCCAGCCCAGCAGTTCGCCGTCCAGGTAGGCCGAGAAGCGCGCCGTACCGCCACCGCCGTCGGCCAGCAGGTCGATGCTGTTCAGGTTGAACTGCGCGCCGCTGTTCAGGACGAAACCGGCCTCGCCGAAGTCGATGTGGGCCATCTGCGCTTCCGGCCAGTTCCAGACATCCGACGAGTACATGTCCATGCCCGCTTCCGAATAATTCTCGAAATCGACCAGGTCCGAAAAAGTCATCACGCCGGCTTGCGCCTGGCTGACGCCGGCGACCAGGGCGCCGGCAACGAACAATTGCTTCAGGATGCGTTGGATCTTCATGGTTTCCCCTAGTTTGCTGATGCGCGTTATGTGCATGTATGTGCAATGCATGTCCTGCTTATTTGCAAAGCATGTGCAGGTGCTGCGCAACCAGCTCAGCAATTGTCGTGCCAGCCGTGTAAGCTGTTGATCCTTCTCTAGTTATACATCTGGTTAATTTCGCGCTGTAAATTTTACCGACGCGGCACAGACCTGCCTGGTCGCCGCGGAAAACCCGGGGCGGGTAAGACGCGGCGCCGCGGTCCGCGCCCTCGGGCACGGGCTGTGGACGGGAGCGGATCCGCGCACGCTAAGGCTTGGCAGCGTCGCTCGTCCGTGGCGCGCTGCCGATCGGTTCCAGCCAGGGCGCACCCGCGACCTCGGGCCGCGCTTCGACCAGTGCCACCTGTCCCCTGGTGGTTTCGCGGATGCTGCGTACGACGTCGAGCATGGTTTTCTCGACGTATTTCTCGGGCGTGCCCATGATCTTGCCGACGGCGCGACGGGGCCACGCAAGCCAGCCGCCTTCCTTCTTCACAAAAGCGGCGTACATGTCGAGCTGGTAGCCAAGCTTGTACGGGAACAGACAGGCGACGATCTGCACGTCTTGTCCGCCGCGCACTTCCGGCCGCGCTTTCGCCGTCCAGCTGGCGCCGTCGCAGCTCGGCCCGAGCGCCGTACCGGGTGTTTCGGCCAGCTTGAAGCGACCCGGCTGTTCCTGCAGCTCGGCCGTGTCGGGCAGGGGCGTGGCGAGGGCGGCGTTCCCGATGTTGCGGCTGATGCCTTCGCTGGCGGCGCGCACCACCGCCGGACCCGGCGCCCCGGTCTTGATGTCGAACACCCGTACGTATTCCACCGTCGTGTCGCGCGCGGCGAACAGCTCGCCGCCGCCCGTGGCACACCCTGCCAGGGCCGAGCCCACGACCGCGGCCATCATCAAACGTTTCATTGCGCACCTCTCCTGTCCGTTGGGGAATGGGAACGCCGGGCAAACCTATCGTCGCAAGAGATCACCGCGTCGTGGTCGCATGCGGACGTCGACGGGTTGCCTTGCCGAAGATGGTGCCTGGCGCTCCAAGCCATTGCGCGAGAGGAAACGGGGCTGCACGTCCAGCCTCACCATCAACCTCTCGTCGATAAGGAGATTGTCCCGGTGCGGGCCTGCCAAAGGCTGAGACAACTCAAGTGTGCGCGGGCACCCGATGGGAACCAAAACGGAGGACCGAATTGGCGCGCAAGGCGGCATCCGGACATCGGCCCAGCCCGCAGGCTGGAAGCAAGGAACCGCTACAGGACGCGGCGGAAGGTAGCGCGCACGCGTTCGCGGTCGCCGCAGTCGAAATGCCACCATTCGGTGGTGATGCCCGAAAAGCCGGCAGCGAGCATGGCGCCGCGCAGCAAGCGGCGGTTGGCCACGTGGGATGCATGAAGCTGGCCGCTGGCCAGGAATGCTTCTTCCCGCGCCGGATGCGACACATCCGTCATGTCGTCGAAGCCGGTGCCCATGTCGAGCTCGGCGCCGTGCGGATCGAGAATGGTGACGTCCAGCGCCATCCCGTAGGAGTGGATCGAGCCGCGCGCCGGATTGGCCAGGTACATCTGCAGGCCCGTCCCCTCCAGCGCATCCCACAATTGCTGCTGCACGCGCTGCGGGCGCAGGGCGTCAAGCACGAGCAGTGTATGGCCGGGCGCCTGGACGACCAGCCAGGCCACCGCCGTTTCCAGCGCGGCGGCGGCGTCGCGGTGCAGCCAGGCGCAGTCGAAGGGGGGAGTACAGGTCGCGTCCGACGAAGTTGTTGGGTCCGGCGTAACGCAGGTCGACCGCGATGCCCGCGATCGAAGACAGGTGGCGAAATTCCGGGCTGCCGGCGATGTCTTCGCTGGCAAGGCTCAGGCCGGGCAAGGACTGGCCCGGGCTCGACTGACTCATTGACATCCTCGTTCAAGACAGGCACGCGCGGTGGCGCCGATGCAGTTGGCCAGTTCGCGCGCGCCGTGCGAGAGCGGCGCGGGTGGCTGGCGGTCAGCAGGTAGAGCTGCACCGGCATGGCCGGCGCCCAGATCCGGCATTGCACCTTGGCGGCGTTTGCCGACGCCGCCGTGAACGGGTCGAGCACGGCCGTGCCGGCACCGGCCTCGACCAGCGAGCGGGCGATCTGGTAGGTCTGCACCACGGTGTGGAAGACGGGTGTGATGCCCTGCGCCTCGCAGGAAGCGAGCACCATTTCGCCGAGCGGATCGTTGTCGGCCAGGCCGATCAGTTCGCCCGTGAGGCCGGCGGCATCGAGCGGCTGCGCGCACTCGGCGTCGCTCCAGGTACCAACGGGCGCCATGACGGTCAATTGCCCTTGCGCGATCGGTTCGGCGACGATGCCGGGGTGGCGCGGGTCCTGCAACGACAGGGCCAGGTCGGCTTCGCCCAGGCGCAAGGCGTTGACGATCTCGCTGGTGTGATACGTCGCCAGTTCGCAGCGGGTCTGGGCGAAACGGCGGCGCCAGGCCGTCATCGCCTGCGGCAGCACGCTGATCGCCAGTGTCGGCGTCGACACCAGGCGCACGGTCTCGACGGCGCGGCCCTTGAGGCTGGCGGCCAGGCGCTGGATGCCTTGCAGGTTGCGGTGCAATTTTTCGGCCTCGGCGAACAGCAGGTGCGCTTCCGGTTTCGGATACAGCTTGCCGCGTACACGCTCGAACAGCGGCATGCCCAGTTGCAGCTCGGCGTGCTGCAGCACTTTCGTGACGGCCGGCTGGGAGATGTGGAGAACCTGGGCGGCACCGCTGATGGTGCCGACCTGCATGATGGCGTGGAAAACTTCGATGTGGCGCAGGCGCATTGCTTCAATCCTTCGACAAGACCGCCCGCGCAAGGCGCGAACTGGCCGAAGGATACAGGGAAACAGGAAACGCAGCGATGGTCATCGTGCGCCCGCCGGGAGCGGCGCCGGCACCGGCGGCACCGGCACGGCGGGCGTGGCCGGGAGCGGCGACACGGGTGGCACGGCCGGCAAGCCAGGTACCTGGGGCAGCGGCGGCACGGCAGGCGTTGTCGGTACCGGCGGTACCGGCGGCACGCCCGGGTCCACGGGCAGGCTGCCCTCCGGCTGAGCCGGACGGAATACCGGCACCGGTGGCGGCGGCACCGGCGGCAGCGGCGCATTGACCGGGGTCGTCAATACTTCCAGCATGGCGGCCGTTTCCGCATCCGGTTCGCCGGCAATATTGGCCGGGCGATACTTCATCTGGAAGGCGGCGATCACGGTGCGGGTCGGTTCGTCGAACACGCCGCTCTGGGTCAGCGAAAAGCCGTGGCTGGCCAGTTTTTCTGGAACCAGGCCGCGTCCGGCGCCTGGATGTCGAACACCTGGCGCACGGCGGCGACGCGGTTGGCGTCCGGCCAGACCACCAGCCCGGCTTGCGCCAGCTGGTACCAGGGGAACATCGGTCCCGGATCCTGCTTGCGCAGCGGGGCGATGTCGCTGTGGCCGAGCACGTTTTCCGGGGCGATCTTGTGACGCGCGACGATGTCTTTCACCAGCGGGATCAGGGCGTCGATCTGCGACTGCGGGAAGGGTGCATACACGCGCCCGTTCGGGGTGTCCTGCCAGCCGGGATTGACGATTTCGATGCCGATCGAGCTGTTGTTGAGCTGTGTAAAGCCTTTCCAGCTCGAGTTGCCGGCGTGGTAGGCGGCGCGGCTCTCATCGACCAGGCCGAAGATCTTCGGCGTGGGGTCGTCGGTCAGCAGATAGTGAGCACTCACCTGCTGCTCGGTCAGGATCTTCAGCGAGGCCGGCTTGTCAGACACCGTGTAATGCAGCACCAGGAAGCGCACGCGGCTGGCCTGGCCCTTGGCGTTAAAGGTTTTGTCGACAACATTCGGTCCGGTAGTGGTACAACCGGCCAGCAAGGCGATCAGGAGGGTGGCTGCTAGGTTTTTCATCAGTTGTCCGTTGATTGATTGATCAGGTGGCGCCCGCTGCCGCAGCGGTAGCGCCCTGCGCGGCATCGGCCGCAGCCAGGCGCGCGGCGGCATGGTGGGCACGGGTGGCGCGCTGGGTGATGGTGGCGGCCGGCAGACTCGCGCGCATGCTGGCAGCGATGATCGGATGCAGCTCGGCGGCGCGTCCCGACAGGACCACCGGACGCGGCCCGAAGCGCGCAATCAGGGCTTGTGCCAGGCGTGCCAGTTCACGGCCGGCCTCCGTCAGGATGGCGTCGGCGACCGGGTCCTGCCCGGCGCTGGCGGCCACGACCACGGCCAGCTTGCCGATTTCTCCGCGTTCGGCCATAGATGAACTGGCGCGAATACGCCCAGTCGGCACCGCCGACGTAATCGAACACGGCACGTGCCATGGGCGACGTTTCCCAGCTGCCCGGGCACCCGTCTTCGCGGCGCCAGATGGCGCGCAGTGCTTCGCGGGCAATCCAGAAGCCGCCGCCGCCATCGTCGAGCACTACCCGCGCCCGCCGGCGCGATGAAAGCGCCGGCGGCATCGATAAAGGCGCCGATCGATCCGGTCCCGGCATAGACCGGGTAGCCTTTGCCGGGTTCGAAACTGGCGCGGTAGGCGATCTCGATGTCGTTGCACATCGCTACCGCCGCGGGCTCGATGCCCAGCAACGCGGCCAGCCAGGCCTGCAATTGTTCGCCATCGCCGCCGAACCCGGTCAGGCCGGCACGCACGCGAAGCGGTTGCGCCACCGCCAGTACCGCCTGCGCCAGCCCGGTAAACGTGGCATGCACGCGCGCCCGGCCTTCATGCGTGGCCATCTGCAGGGCGGACAGACCGGCAACGGTACCTTCGCCAAGGATGGCGCCACCGGCACCGGCGAGCGCCCAGCGGGTCTGGGTGCCGCCGGCATCGATGCCCAGGCCGATGCCGGAATCAGGAAAAGAAGTCATTTGGAACAAGTCTACGTCCTGTCGGCATGCATTGCGAATGAATGCTTGCCGTTATTGCATGAATGCAGGTTATGCGATGGCTGGACGCCCAAGGCCTTGGGAAGCACTGATTTATTCCGGCTGGACGGAATCGGTCACGAAAAATGTGCCGTGCAAGGCGCAAACCGCAGCGATACCGCGTGGTATCGCGAGGATTTGCAACGCCGCAGGGCGCATTTTGTCGTGGCCGAGACGCCGCCGTGAATAGATCAGCGCTTCCCTACGCCTTGCCCCACACCTGCACCCGGTCGCCTTCGATCCCGAGGCGGTCGACGGCGCCGACGAACACGGCGTCCGGCGCCCCCAGCCGGGCATCGTCGCGCGCAGGGTCCACTCGACCTTCGACGCCGGCACGACCTCGAAGGTCCACTCGCCGCCATGGCGCGCCCACACGGCATACAAGGCATTCGCCTTGCCGGCCGCAAACGTCAGCTCGATGCCCTTGGCCGCCCGCGTTGCCTTCACTTTGGGCAGGCCGGGCTTGGCGTTGCCCAGCCAGGGCGTGGCCGGCACCAGCGCCGGCGTCGCGTAGGACCCATTGCGCAGCTGGTCGGTGATGCCCTTGCGGTTCTGCATCAAGGCCACCATGCTGAAGTGTACGTGACCGCCTGCCTGGGGCCGTGCACGGGTTGCCCCGATCTGGTCGAGGATTTCCTGCGGTTGATATTCCTTGGTCGCGGCGCCAATGCGGCTGGTGAACAGGCCCGGCCAGATGTGACGGCCCTGCGGGTTCTGGCTGATCCAGTAGTCGAGCAGCACGTCATAGGCCTGCGCCGGCTGTGCACGCGGCCAGTAGAGCTGGGGCGACAGGTAGTCGAGCCAGCCCTTCTGCAGCCACAATTCGGCATCGGCATACAATTTATCGTACTGCGAGAAGCCATGGATGCCGGGCGGGCGCCGGTCCGGACGGCCCAGGCCGAAGGGGCTGATGCCGAAGCGCACCCAGCTCTTTTCGCGGTGGATGCCCTGGTACATGTCCTCGATGAGTGTATTGACGTTCTGGCGCCGCCAGGACGCGCGGTCGAGCTTGCCGCCTTTGGCGAGGTAGCGCTCCCAGGCCGGGGTGTCCGGGAAGTCGAGCTCCTTCGCGCCCGCCTTGCCCTCCAGCGCGGCCTCGTTGCCGGCGCCGTTCGGCGTCGCCTCGATCGGGTAAGGATAAAAATAATCGTCGATGTGGACGCCGTCGATGTCGTAGCGGCGCACCACGTCGAGGATGACGTCGAGCGTCTGCTTCGATGCCGCTTCTTCTCCCGGGTCCATCCACATGTACTTGCCGTAGCGTTTCACGGCGGCCGGATTCGAGCGGGTGATGTGGTTCGGCGCGGCCGGCGAGCGGGCGCCATCGTGGCGTGCGCGGTAGGGATTGAACCAGGCGTGCAGTTCCAGGCCGCGCGCATGCGCCTCGGTCACCCAGAATTTCAGCGGGTCGTACCCGGGGCTGCGGCGCCTGGCCCCGGGCGCCAGTCAGGTATTCCGACCAGGGTTCGATCTTGGAGGCATAGATGGCGTCGGCCGAGGGGCGCACCTGCAGCACGATCGCGTTCAGGCGCATCGCCCTGGCGCGCTCGAGGATGGCGATCGCCTCGGCCTGCTGCTGGGCCGCATTCAGGTTCTGCCGGCTTGGCCAGTCGATGTTCGCCACCGTCGACACCCAGGCGGCGCGGAATTCGCGCGGCGCGGCCGGCGGCAGGGGGCCGCTGGCGACGATGGTACCGCTGGCCGTCGTTGCCCCTTTTTGCTGCGGCGTCGAGCAACTGGCCAGGAAGCCTCCCGCGCCCAACATCCCCGCCAGGGCCGCCAGCGTGAACGCCCGTTTCTTCAAATCTGCTCCCACTACCGCTCCTCGATTCCCTGATCTTTTATACGTTGACAAACTACTTCCGGCAGCACACGACCCGGGCCAGCACATCCATGCCATCGATCGTGAACGGGCGCTGCCGGCGTGCACAGGCGGACATGCGGTTCACGCCAGGCAGCCGGAAGAATGCGGAGAATACCAGCAATGCGCGGCGCTCATCCGCGCACAATACGAAGGCCCCCACGGGCTTGACCGGCAAGGGCGCCGCGGCCCGGGCCGGATGCTTACTTCTTGCCGAACTCCGGATCGATTTTCACCAACCCCGCCATGACGAAGGCGGGAATCGTCGCCAGGCAGGTCCAGATGAAGAAGTTTTTATAGCCGAGATATTCCTGCAAGGCACCGCTCCACATGCCCGGCACCATCATGCCCAGCGCCATCAGGCCGGTGCAGATCGCGTAGTGCGCCGTCTTGTGCTCGCCATCGGACACCATGATCATGTACAGCATCATGGCGGTGAAACCGAAGCCGTAGCCGAACTGCTCGACGGTGAGGAAGGCGCAGATGACGTAGAAATTCTGCGGCTGCGCCTGCGACAGGTAGACGAAGACCAGGTCCGGCAAGTGCACCGCCAGCACCATCAGCCAGAGTGCGCGCTTCAGGCCGATACGGGAGATCAAATAGCCGCCGGCCAGGCCGCCGATGGTCAGCGCAATGATGCCGACGGTGCCATATGCCAGGCCGTACTGGGTGGTGGAGAGCCCGAGGCCGCCCTTGGCGAGAGAGTCCTTCATGAACGGTGCCACGAGTTTCAGCAGTTGGGCTTCACCGAGGCGGAAAGTCAAAATGAAACCGACGATCAACCAGATGTCCCGCTTGCGGAAAAAGGCGACGAAGGTGCCGAAGAAATCGCCGAGCGGGTTGGCGCCACGCTTGATCGCGTGATCGCTGTCGGGGCGCGGCAGCACGAAGGCGTGCCAGATGCAGGCGGCGGTGAAGATGGCGGCAAGCACGAAGAAGGAAATCGACCAGGCCTGGTGCTTGCTGCCGAGATACCCCGTCAACAACCCCGCCAGGATCGGGATCTGGCCGCCGCCGACGATCGTTGCCAGTCGATAGAAAGTGCTGCGCACGCCGACGAAGGCCGCCTGGTCCTTCTGGCGCAAGCCGAGCATATAGAAGCCGTCGGCCGAGATGTCGTGCGTGGCCGAGCTGAAGGCCATCACCCACATCACCGCCAGGCTGATCATGAAGAAGGAGGGCAGGTTCAGCGCGAAACCGAGCCCCAGCAGGGAAGCGGCCACCACGGCCTGCAGCAGGATGGTCCAGCGGCGCTTGGTGCCGAGCATGTCGACGATCGGCGACCACAGCGGCTTGATGACCCAGGGCAGGTAGAGCAGGCTGGTATAGAAGGCCATCTCGGTATTCGAGACACCCAGGTCGTTGTACATGACCGTGGCCAGGCTCATCGCCACGACATAGGGAATGGCCTGGGCAAAATACAGCGAGGGCACCCACAGCCAGGGAGTTTTTGCTTGAGACGTTTGCATAAGGCTTTCGTGATCGGGCAAGCGCGGCGAATCAGGCCAACGGCAAACCGGCCATGGCCCGTTTTAACCGGCCAGGGCGAGGCGTACGCTGCCGTGCGTCGCTTCCAGCAAGGCTTTTGCCTGCTCGACACCTGTTTGTCTGGACAAGGCCACGATCGCGGTCTTGACGTGGAAATCGCATTCTTCCAGCACCGCGCGGGCAGCGGCCTCGTCGGCACCGGTAGCGAAGGCCGTGAGGCGGATCGCACGCTGCACCAGCTTGGCGTTGGTCGCCTTCAAGTCTACCATCAGGTTGCCATAAACCTTGTTCAAACGCACCATCAAGGCGCTCGAAAAAGTGTTCAAGGCAATTTTTTGCGCCGTGCCCGCTTTCAGGCGGGTACTGCCGGAAATGATTTCCGGGCCAGTGTCGAGCGTCACGCCGATCTCGGCCTCGTTCGCCACCGGGGCGTCGACATTGTTGGCAAAGCCGATCGTCAGGGCGCCGAGTTCACGCGCGGCGCGCAGGGCACCCAATACATAGGGCGTGGCGCCGGAAGCGGCGATCAGCAGCACCACGTCATCGGCATTCACGCCGGCCGCGCACAGGTCGGCCGCGCCCTGCTCCAGGTCGTCTTCCGCGCCCTCGACGGCAACGAACATCGCCTCGTTGCCGCCGGCCAGCAGGGCGACGGCTCGCTCGTGCGGCCAGGAAAAGGTCGGATACAGTTCCACGCTGTCGAGCAGGTCGAGGCGGCCAGAGGTGCCGGCACCGACATACACCAGGCGCCCGCCCGCCTCCATGCGCGGCAGCGCGGCCGTGACGGCGGCGGCCAGGGCGGGGGCGGCGACGCGCACCGCATCGGCCGCAGTGCGCTGATCGTCCACCAGCGCATTGACCAGCTCCACGGTCGGGTACTGGTCGAGCAGGGCGTGGTCCTGGGCTGGGGTTTCGGTCTTCAGCATGGCGGAAATGGTTCTAACGGAATGATTGACAAAACCAGTGTAATACCAATTGACTAACATCTTCCATGAAAGGAAGGCCCGTCATTATTCCGAAAAGTTATGCGGCGCCTGCTCGTTGACTTCAGCCCGGAGCGCGGCGCAGCTCGGCCACGAAATCGTAGTAATCGCTGCGGCAATAAGAATGCGTCAGTTCGACGGCCACCCCCGATTCCAGATAGCCGACGCGGGTAATGAATAGTACTGCCTGCCCTTCCGGCACGCCCAGGCGCGCAGCGAGTTCTTTTGATGCATTCATGGCGCGGATGTGCTGCAGGGCGCGCACCGGCATCTGGCCGCTGCCGTCCAGGTAGGCATACAGCGAATGGGCCACTTCCTGCGGTCGCGGCAGCACGCTGGCGGGAATGACGCTCGTTTCATAGGCCATGACGACCTCGTCGACCAGGCGCAGGCGGGCCAGACGCGCCACCCGCGCGCCCGGCGACAGGCCCAGCGCCAGCTGCTCGTCGGGGTCGGCCGCGGCGACCTCGCGTTTCAGCCAGTGCGAGTTCGGGGTATAGCCGCGCTGCTGCAACTGCTCGGAAAAGCTCGACAGGTTCGACAACGGCTGCTCGATACGCGGTGCAATATAGTTGCCCGAACCGCGGCGGCGCACCACCAGGCCCTGCTCGACCAGCTGGTCGATGGCTTTTCGGGCGGTCACGCGCGAGACGCCCTGCTGCTCGGACAGGGTGCGCTCCGAAGGCAGCGCCTGGTCGGCCTGGTAGCGGCCCTCGCGCACGTCCTGGGTCAATTTGCGCGCCAGCTGCATGTACAGCGGCGAATTGTCGTTGGCATCGACCTTGAAGTCGGTCATTGGCTTACTCATGTTCTGGTGGCGGTGCTGTGCCCAAGTGTACGGCAGCCCGGCAGCTGCGACCGTAGAATGTTGCAGGCGCATCGTCCGGATGCGCCCGCCGCGGCAGCATAACAAAAGCTTATGCCGCGTTCACGCCATTTCATTGGGAGGCGCGGGCAACGCGTCGTATGCTCGACCGGCCCAGGCGGGCGCCAACTCGGGGGACAGATGAACGGAAGCAGGAGAGCACTGCTCGGACTTGCATTGCTGGGCGGAATGGGGCCGGTGCTGGCGGCTGCGCCGGCCTCCGGCAAGCGCAGCGGTTTCGCCCGGCTCGACGCGGAGCTGGCCGCCATCGCCGCCGACCCGGCATGCGAACTGGCCAGCCTGTCGGTGCTGGCCATCCGCGCCGGCAAACCGGTGTATGCGCGCGCCTTCGGCCGCCGTCGCATCGGCGGGCCTGGCGAAGCCGATGCCCCCGCCACGCCCGATACCCTGTACCGCATCGCCTCGGTTTCGAAAATGATGACGACGTTGGGCCTGATGCGCCTGGTCGAGGCGGGCAAGGTCAAGCTGGACGAGGACGTTTCCCAAGCGCTCGGTTTCAGCCTGCGCAACCCGCACTTCCCCGACCGCCCCATCACCCTGCGCCAGTTGCTGACCCACACGTCCTCGTTGCGCGACGACGCCGGCTATTCCTTCCCGGCCGGTACCCCGCTGCGCGATTTCCTGATGCCTGGCGGCCCGCTGCATGGGGAGGGCCGCATGTGGGCAAACGCGGCCGCGCCCGGCGCTTATTTCACGTATTGCAATCTCGGCTGGGGCATCATCGGCACCCTGATGGAGCGCGTGGCCGGCGCGCGTTTCGACCGCCTGATGCGGCAGCTGCTGCTGGCGCCGCTCGGTCTGGAGGCCGGCTACAACCCGGCCGAACTGGCGCCGGCGGCACTCGGTAACCTTGCCACCCTGTATCGCAAGCGCACCGTCGACACCGAAGTGTGGGATGCGAATGGTCCCTGGATCGCCCAGAACCGACGCTGTTCGTCCCCCACCGCCCCCGCCTGGCCTCGAACGCTACGTCCTCGGCGAGAACGCGACCCCGTTCAGCCCGACCGGCGGCCTGCGCATCTCGGCGCGCGAGCTCGGCACCGTGATGCTGATGCTGATGAACGGCGGCCGCCATGGCAACCAGCGCATCCTGCAGGCGGCCACGCTCGAGCGCATGTTCACACCCGGGTGGCGCGCCGATGGGCAAAATGGCGACACCCTGCATGGCCTCTTCAAGGTCTGGGGCTGGGCAATGCCCAGTTCCCGGACGAACCGGGGCGGCGCCTGGTGGAAGGTTTCGACGCCGTCGGCCACCTCGGCGACGCCTATGGCCTGCGCTCGGTGTTCGCGCTGGACCGGGAGCGCCGCAACGGCCTGATCGTGCTCGTCGGCGGCACCTCGGCCGATCCGGAAACGCAGCAAGGGCGCTATTCGGCACTGGCGCGCTTCGAGGAGCAGATCTTGAGCAGCATGTTTCGTCACGCCATTGCCGGCTGATGCAGGGGGATGGCCGGCAGAACGCACATGACTGCCGGTTATGAGGTGGGCTGCCACTTTCATTGGCGGGCGATACGGTCTTGCACCTAAGCTCTTCCCTGGTGCGGGTACCCACGTCGGTCAACAACAATAAAGTGTCGGGATGCAGCGAGGAATCCAGCAAAACATGTCGCAAGCAAGGGAACAGGTGGTCGTCATCGGCGGCGGCGTCGTCGGCCTGAGTTCGGCCTGGTGGCTGCTCGAAGCGGGCTTCGGCGTGACCGTGGTCGAGCGCGCAGCCCAGGTGGCCAGCGGCGCCAGCTATGGCAATGGCGGCCAGCTGAGCTACCGCTATGTGTCGCCGCTGGCCGATGCCGGCGTGCCGCTGAAGGCGGTCGCCTGGCTGTTCGGGAGCATGGCCCGCTGCGCTTCAGGCCCGAATTCGACCTGCGCCAGTGGACCTGGCTGGCACGCTTCCTCGGCCAGTGCACGGCCGCGGCCAACCGCCGCACCACGGCCAAGCTGCTGGAACTGGGAGAACTGTCGCGCACCGGCATGCAGCAGCTGGGATCGATCGTTTCCCCAAGCGACTTTGCCTGGCGCGACGCCGGCAAGCTGGTGGTGTACCGCTCGGCCAAGGTGTTCGACGCGGCGGCCCGTAAAGCCAATGGCGGCGCCATCTGGAGCGCGGCCGAATGCGCCGAACGCGAACCGGCCCGGGCGCGGCGCGCCACCTGCTCGCGGGGGCATCCATAACGCCGGCGAGGCGGTGGCCGACTGCCATGCCTTCTGCACCGCGCTGGCCGCGCGCATCGGGGCACATCCCCGTTTCAGGGGCTTCATCCAGGCCGAGGTAGTCAATATTGCCGCCACCGGTGGGCGCGTCGTCGGCCTCGATACGACGGCCGGCGCCATCGGCGGCGATGCCTTCGTGCTGGCGGCCGGCATCGAAAGCCGCCACCTGGCCGCGCACCTGGGTGTCAAGCTGCCCCTGTACCCGCTGAAAGGCTACAGCCTGACGGCGCCGATCCGCACCACCGACACCGCGCCGCAGATCAGCGTGACCGATTTCGAGCGCAAGGTGCTGTATGCGCGCATTGGCGACAAGTTGCGGGTGGCGGCGATGGTCGACATGGTGGGCGAAGACCTGCGATTGAATCCGAAGCGCATTGGCAGCCTGACCCGGCAGGTACAGGAAACGATGCCGCACGCGGCCGACTACAGCCAGGTATCCGCCTGGGCCGGCCTGCGCCCGGCAACCCCGAACAGCGCCCCGATCATCGGCGCTTCTCCCCTGTCGAACCTGTGGCTGAACGTCGGCCACGGCCCCCTCGGTTTTACCTTCGCCGCCGGCAGCGCGCGCATACTGACCGACCTGATGCTGGGAAAGGCGCCGCCCTTCGCGCTCGACATGCTGGCGCTGCAGCGCTGAAGCCGGCCGCGCGGCGCGGTACATGCCGCAATTGCGGCCACCGCTGGGCGGATCGACTATGATGGTGTCGAAATGACACAACGATCGCCGAGCCCATGAACCAGTTCACCCTGCAGCAAAAATTCTTCCTGTTACTGCTGACCCTCGTCACCCTCGCCTTCGGCTGGATCCTGCTGCCGTATTCCGGCGCCGTGTTCTGGGGCGTGGTGCTGGCGATCCTGTTCGCGCCGCTGTACCGCTGGCTGCTGCGCAAGACCGGGCACAAGCCGACGCTGGCGGCCCTGCTCACGCTGCTGTCGATCATCGTGATGGTGATCCTGCCGATGTCCCTGATCGGCGCCTCGCTCGTCAAGCAGGCGCTGGCGATCTACGCCCAGGTCGGTTCCGGCCACATCGATTTCGGTGCCTATTTCCAGCGCATCGTCAGCGCCCTGCCCGACTGGGTCATTGGCCTGCTGGAACGCTTCGAGGTCACCGACTTCGCTTCTCTCCAGCAAAAACTGTCCGAAGGCGCCACCCAGCTGAGCCAGACGGCGGCGCGCCAGGCCGTCAATATCGGCCGCAATACCTTCGACTTCCTGGTCGGCCTGACGGTGATGCTGTATTTGCTGTTCTTCCTGCTGCGCGATGGCCAGTCGATTGCCGGGCGCATCCGCCAGGCTTTTCCATTGACCCAGTTTTACAAGCAGCGCCTGTTCAATAACTTCACGACCGTCATCCGTGCCACCGTCAAGGGCAACGTGCTTGTCGCCGCGGCCCAGGGCGCGCTCGGTGGACTGATCTTCTGGTTCCTGGATGTGCAGGCGCCGCTCCTGTGGGCGGTGGTGATGGCCTTCCTGTCGCTGCTGCCGGCGGTCGGCGCGGCCATCGTCTGGGCGCCGGTGGCGGTGTATTTCCTCGTCACGGGCGCGGTCTGGCAGGGCGTGGTGCTGATTGCCTTCGGCGTGATCGTGATCGGCCTGGTCGACAACCTGCTGCGTCCGCTGCTGGTGGGCAAGGACACGAAGATGCCGGACTACCTGGTACTCCTGTCCACCATCGGCGGCATGGCCCTGTTCGGCCTGAACGGTTTCGTGATCGGCCCCCTGATTGCGGCACTGTTCATCGCCTCCTGGGACCTGTTCGCCTCGGCCGAGGAGTTTCACCAATGAGAGCGCCCAACAAAAACTCCATAGCTGCGTTGCAGCGTCTCGCCGTACAGGTGTACTGTCTTCGCCGCTGCGCCTTGCCATGAAGGTTTTGTCAGGCGCTCCAGGTCTTCCCTCCCGCTGCTGCCGGCGGGCAAGGATAAATCCTGCGGGGAACATCAAACTATGACATGATGCGGCTCGCGAGCAGCTCAGCCGCAGCAATCCTGTTCATCTACCCTATTGTTCCGTACGGTCCCGGCCCACACGATCCCGACATGTCGCTCGACCTTCCGCTGCCACCCTCCGGTCTCGACCAGCAACCCAGTTCCGACACCCGCTTCCGGGAATTGTTCGAGCAGGCGCCCACCAGCTTCCAGATCCTGGCACCCGATGGCCGTACCCTGCGTGTCAACCGCGCCTGGGAAGAGCTGTGGCAGATCCCCAGGGACTCGGCACTCTGGCACCTCGTCCACAGCGCCGACTACAACGTCCTGACCGATCCCCAGTTGCTGGACAACGGGGTCGCCGACTACCTGAAACGGGCAATGGCCGGGGAATCGGTCGTCATCCCGGCGAACCACTACGACGTCGTCGCCCTTGGCGGCAGCGGGCGGGCGCGCTGGGTGACGGCGCGTGCCCACCCGATCAAGGACAGCGCAGGGCGCATCCTCGAAGTCTTGCTGATGCATGAGGACATCACCGACCGCGTCAAGGCCGAGCAGGCGCTGCGCATCCGCGAAGAGCGTTTCCGCTCGCTCGTGATGGCCACTTCCCAGACCGTCTGGACCACTACCGCGGACGGCCGCGTGCTCGAGGATTCGCCCACGTGGCGGGCCCTTACCGGCCAGACCTACGACGAGTGGAAAGAGTACGGCTGGCTGGACGCGCTGCATCCGGACGACCGTGAACAGACCCGCCGCATCTGGCTCCACTGCGTCGCGCGGCGCGACGTCTTCGAGACCGAATACCGCCTGCGCCAGCCCGACGGCAGCTACCGCTGGACCGCCGTGAAGGGCATCCCGATCATCGACACCGACGGCAGCGTGCGCGAATGGATCGGTGCCAACAAGGACATCCACGAGATGGTCATGGCCCAGGCCGAGCTGGCCGAGCGGCTTGGCCGCGAGCAGCACCATTCGGCCCTGCTGGCCAAGGTGGCGCAAGCCTCGCGCACCCTGGGCAGCGCCCTGTCGAGCACGGAAATTGCCGACGGCCTCGTCGAGGAAGTGCGCGCCATCCTGCGCGTGCACCAGGCGGTGGTCTCGCTGACCGAGGGCGACAACCGGACGCAGGCAATCAACGCGGTCTCGCTGTCCGACAAGTATGCAAGTTACCGCGGCTATCGGGCGCCGACCGAGGGCACCGGCATCTATGCCGAGGTCTGCCGCACCAACCGCGCCATGCGCCTGACCCAGCAGGAACTGGAAGCCCATCCGGCCTGGCGCGGCTTCGGTGCCCATGCCGGCGAGCACCCCGCCATGCGCGGCTGGCTGGCCGTGCCGCTGATCGACCGCACGGGGAAAAATATCGGCCTGATCCAGGCATCGGACAAGATCGAGGGCGAGTTCACCGAACAGGACGAAGCGATCCTGGTGCAACTGGCCTCGATCGCCGCGAACGGTTTCGAAAACGCGCGCCTCTACAGTTCGTTGAAAGAACAGGACCTGCGCAAGGACGAATTCCTCGCCATGCTGGCCCACGAACTGCGCAACCCGCTGGCGCCGATCGCCTCGGCCGCCGAACTGCTGAAGATCGGCATCGCCAGCGAGGACCGGGTGCGCCGCTCCAGCGAAGTCATCAGCCGGCAGGTGAAACACATGACCTCGCTGGTCGACGACCTGCTCGACATTTCGCGCGTCACCCGTGGCCTGATCCAGCTGGAAAACGTTCCTGTCGACATCGCGGCCATCGTGCACAGCGCCGTCGAGCAGTCGCGCCCCCTGGTCGAGGCGCGCGAACACGCCCTCGTGATCGCGCCCGCCGATGCCGGCGTGGAGGTGATGGGCGACCCGAACCGCCTCGTGCAGGTAGTGGCCAACCTGCTCAACAATGCGGCCAAGTACACGCCGCGCGGCGGGCGCATCGTGCTGACGGTCGAACGCGACGACAAGTTCGTGCACATCCGCATCCAGGACAACGGCATCGGCATCGATGCCAGCCTGCTGCCCCATGTGTTCGACCTGTTCACCCAGGCCGAGCGCACGCCCGACCGCTCCCAGGGCGGCCTGGGCATCGGACTGGCGCTGGTGAAGAACGTCGTCACGCTGCACGGCGGCAAGGTTACCGCGCACAGCGACGGCGCCGGCACCGGCAGCACGTTTACGGTCACGCTGACCGTGCGCGACGCCGGCACCTGAACAAGTCGCCGAGCGAGGACCCTGCCGCACCGCGGCGGCGGTGGCTGGGCGGGTGCTGCCTCGCATTGCCCGCGGCGGCTGCATGTTGCCGAAATCGCGGATAATCGCGTCATGCCGACACCACAGACCTCCGGCGCCTGCCCTTGCGGCGGCGCCTCGCTTGCCGCCTGCTGCGGTCCCTATATCGCAGGCACGGCGCTGCCGCCCACGGCCGAAGCGCTGATGCGCTCGCGCTATACCGCCTATACCCAGCGCAACGAAGCCTACCTGCGCGCCACCTGGCACCCGAGCACCAGGCCGCAAGACGCGATCCTCGATCAGGACGAGAAGCTGCGCTGGCTCGGCCTTGAGATAAAATCTGCTTTACGTTTACGTCAACGTAAAGCAGAATTGCCGGATCATCCAGATAGCGATCGAGACAGCGATCGGGCTACGGTGGAATTTGTCGCCCGCTTCAAAGTGGGTGGTCGTGCCCACCGGCTGCACGAAGTAAGCCGCTTCCTGCGCGAAGCCGATCCGATTCTCGGCGGTACGCCGCGCTGGTTTTATCTGGACGGCACTTTCCCCGAATAAAAACCCGAGCAAGACCCGAGTACGCATACACAGAGGACGGCAATGCCCCACATCGAGAGCAAACTCAACCCGCGCAGTGAAGACTTCAAAGCGAACGCGACGGCCATGCAGGCCATCGTCGACGATCTACGTGCGAAAGTGGCGGCAATCGCCGAAGGCGGCGGCGAAGCGGCGCGCGCCAAGCACGTCGCCCGCGGCAAGCTGCTGCCGCGCGACCGCGTGCAGATGCTGCTCGATCCGGGTACGCCCTTCCTCGAGTTTTCGCAGCTGGCCGCCTACGACATGTACGACAATGCGGCGCCAGCGGCCGGCATCATCACCGGCATCGGCCGCGTCGCCGGCCAGGAATGCGTGATCGTCTGTAACGACGCCACCGTCAAGGGCGGCACCTATTACCCGATGACGGTCAAAAAACACCTGCGTGCCCAGGAAATCGCCGAGCAGAACAACCTGCCCTGCATTTATCTCGTCGACTCGGGCGGCGCCAACCTGCCGAACCAGGATGACGTCTTCCCGGACCGCGACCATTTCGGCCGCATTTTCTATAACCAGGCCAATCTCTCGGCAAAAGGCATCCCGCAGATCGCCGTCGTCATGGGTTCCTGCACGGCCGGCGGCGCCTATGTTCCCGCCATGAGCGACGAGTCGATCATCGTCAAGGAGCAAGGCACGATTTTCCTCGGCGGCCCTCCCTTGGTGAAAGCGGCGACCGGCGAAGTCGTCAGCGCCGAAGACCTGGGCGGCGGCGACGTCCACACCCGCCTGTCCGGCGTGGTCGACCACCTGGCCCAGAACGACCTGCACGCGCTGTCGCTGGCCCGTACCATCGTCTCGAACCTGAACCGCACCAAACTGGTGCAGGGCGCGACCCGCGAAAGCGTGGAGCCGGCATACCCGCCGCAAGAGCTGTATGGCGTCATTCCCGTCGATACCCGCAAACCCTTCGATGTGCGCGAAGTCATCGCGCGCGTGGTCGACGGCAGCGAATTCGACGAATTCAAGGCGAGATACGGCACCACCCTGGTATGCGGCTTCGCCCACATCTATGGCGTCAAGGTCGGCATCATCGCCAACAACGGCATCCTGTTCTCCGAATCGGCCTTGAAGGGCACCCACTTCATCGAGCTGTGCTGCCAGCGCAAGATTCCATTGGTCTTCCTGCAGAACATCACCGGTTTCATGGTCGGCCGCAAGTACGAAAACGAGGGCATCGCCCGCAACGGCGCCAAGATGGTGACCGCTGTCGCTACCGCCTCGGTGCCGAAGTTCACCGTCATCATCGGCGGCTCGTTTGGTGCCGGTAACTACGGCATGTGCGGCCGCGCCTTCTCGCCGCGCTTCCTGTGGATGTGGCCGAACGCGCGCATTTCCGTGATGGGCGGCGACCAGGCGGCATCGGTGCTGGCCACCGTGAAACGCGACGGCATCGAGGGCAAGGGCGGCCAATGGAGCGCTGAAGAAGAAGCCGCCTTCAAGCAGCCGATCAAGGAACAGTACGAGCACCAGGGCCACCCCTATTACGCCAGCGCGCGCCTGTGGGACGACGGCGTGATCGATCCGGCCGACACCCGCATGGTGCTGGGACTGGGTCTCTCGGCGGCGCTGAACGCGCCGATCGAAGAGACCAAGTTCGGCGTGTTCCGGATGTAAGGACGAGAGAACAATGAGCATGGATTACCAGACCCTCACCATCGCGATCACCGACAAGGTGGCGACTGTCACCCTGAACCGCCCGGAGCTGCGCAACGCCTTCAACGAGACCGCCATCGCCGAGCTGGCACTGGCCTTCGACGAACTCGGCAGGAATGAGTTGGTGCGCGCCATCGTCCTGGCCGCGAACGGCCCGGCCTTTTGCGCCGGCGCCGACCTGAACTGGATGAAGAAGATGGCCGGCTATTCGCACGAGGAAAACCTGGCCGACGCCGCGCGCCTGGCCGACATGCTGCGCACGATTTACCTGTGCCCCAAACCCACGGTGGCCAAGGTGCAGGGCGACTGCTACGCCGGCGGCATGGGCCTGGTGGCGGCCTGCGACATCGTGGTGGCCGCCGTTGGAGTAAACTTCTGCCTGTCCGAAGTCAAGCTGGGCCTGATCCCGGCGACGATTTCGCCGTACGTGATCAAGGCGATGGGCGAGCAGGCCGCGCGCCGCTACTTCCTGACGGCCGAGCGTTTCGACGCTGCAAGCGCTGCGCGCATGGGGTTCGCGCACGAGGTGGTGGAACCGGATGCGCTCGACACGACCGTCGCCGCCCTCGTGAAAGCGCTGGTGACGAACAGCCCGAACGCCGTGGTGGAAGCAAAAAAGCTGGTGCGCGAAGTGGTGAACCTGCCGGTCACCGATGCGCTGCTGCAGGACACGGCCGCGCGCATCGCGGCGATCCGCGCGTCGAGCGAAGGACGCGAGGGCGTGGCCTCCTTCCTGGACAAGCGCAAGCCGTCCTGGCTGAACTGACGAAGTATTGGATTCATTTTGAAGCAACAGACCTCCTCCGACTGGATTGCCCGCAGCCTGCGCAGCGTCTGGCACCCGTGCACGCAAATGCAGCACCACGAAGAGGTGCCGCTGATCGCGGTCAGCCATGCCAAGGGCGCGTGGCTATACGACCACGAGGGCGGGCGCTACCTCGACGGCATCAGCTCGTGGTGGGTGAATTTGTTCGGCCACGCCAACCCGCGCATCAACGCGGCCCTGAAAGACCAGCTCGATAAACTCGAGCACGCGATGCTGGCCGGCTTTACCCACGAGCCGGTGGTCGAGCTGTCGGAGCAGCTGGCCGCCCTCACCGGGCATGCGCTCGGCCATGCCTTCTACGCCTCCGACGGCGCCTCGGCGGTCGAGATCGCGATGAAGATGAGCTTTCATACCTGGCGCAACGCCGGCTACCCCGACAAGCAGGAATTCGTCTGCCTGCAGGGCAGCTACCACGGCGAGACCATCGGCGCCCTGTCCGTCACCGACGTCCCGCTGTTCAAGGACGCCTACGGCCCGCTGCTGCGCGCCTCGCACGTGGTGGCGTCCCCGGACGCGCGCAACGCCGTTGAAGGCGAATCGAGCCAGGACGTGGCACGCCGCGCACTGAAGGATGTCGAGCGCCTGTTCGAGGAGCGCGGCAGCAAGATCGCGGCAATGATCGTCGAGCCGCTGGTGCAGTGCGCGACCGGCATGGCGATGTACGACCCCTTGTACCTGGAACTGCTGCGCGAGCTGTGCGACAAGCACCACGTGCACCTGATCGCCGACGAAATCGCGGTGGGCTGCGGCCGTACCGGCACCTTCTTCGCCTGCGAGCAGGCGGCGATCTGGCCGGACTTCCTGTGCCTGTCGAAAGGCATCAGTGGCGGCTACCTGCCCTTGTCGCTGGTACTGACCACCGACGAGATCTACCAGGCCTTCTATAGCGAAGACATCACGCGCGGCTTCCTCCATTCGCACTCCTACACCGGCAACGCGCTGGCCTGCCGCGCCGCGCTGGCGACGCTGCAGATCTTCCGCGACGACGACGTCCTCACACGCAACCGCGAACTGGCGACCAAGCTCACCATCGCGCTTGCGCCCCTGGCCGAGCACGAGGCGGCGCACCACTTTCGCCAGCGCGGCATGATCTTCGCGTTCGACGCAATCGAGGCCGATAGCACGCGCGCGGCCACGTTTGCGCGCCGCTTCTTCACGGCGGCGCTGGACAACGAACTGCTGCTGCGCCCGATCGGACGCACCGTCTACCTGATGCCGCCCTATATCCTCGGCGAAGAGGAAATCGACCTGGTCGGCGTGCGCGTCAAGTCGGTGTTCGACGCGGTGATGGCAAAGTGAGCGCGGGCCCGGCCATGAACCTCATCGACAGCGTCCAGCGCAAGCTGGCTGGCGGACCTGGAAGCGCAGAGCCTGACGCGCAGGCGCCGGGTGGCCGACACCCGCTGCGCGCCGCTGCAGGTGGTCGACGGGCGCGCCGTGCTGGCCTTCTGCAGCAACGACTACCGGGCCTGGCCGCGCATCCGCGCGTGACCGAAGCGCTGCGCGAAGGCGCCCAGCTGTATGGCGCCGGCAGCGGCGCCTCGCACCTCATCAGCGGCCATAGCCGCGCCCATGCCATCCTCGAGGAACGCCTGGCCGAACTGGCCAGCCCGCATATCGAGGACGCCCGCGCGCTCTATTTCAGCACCGGCTACATGGCGAACCTGGCGATGCTGACCGCGCTCGGTGCCGATGCCGATGCCACCATTTTTTCGGAGGCGCTGAATCACGCCTCGCTGATCGACGGTGCGCGCCTGGCACGTGCGCAAGTCTCGATCTATCCCCATGGCGACGTCGCGGCCCTGGCGGCGCAGCTGGCCGCCAGCAGCGCCACGACAAAAATCGTCGCCACCGATTCCGTCTTCAGCATGGACGGCAACCTGGCGCCCCTGCGCGAATTGCTGGCGCTGTGCGAACGTTACGGCGCCTGGCTGGTGGTGGACGATGCCCACGGCTTTGGCGTGCTCGGTGCCCGGGGACGCGGCGCGCTGGAACACCTCGGCCTGCGCTCGCCGCAGCTGGTCTACATGGGCACCCTCGGCAAGGCCGCCGGCGTGTCCGGGGCCTTCGTGGCCGCGCATGCGAGCGTGATCGAACTGCTGGTGCAGCGCGCCCGCCCCTACATCTACACGACGGCCTCGCCGCCGGCGCTGGCGCACGCGCTGCTCACCAGCCTGGACATCATCACCAGCGACGAGGGTGCAGCATTGCGCGCGCACCTGGCTTCGCTGGTCGAGCAGCTCGGCAACGAACTGGCGCTGCGGCGCTGGCAGCGGCCGGCATCGAACACTGCGATCCAGCCGGTCATCATCGGCGCCAACGACGAGGCCCTGCGGGTGGCGGCCGCGCTGCTGTACGGACGCGGCCTGTGGGTGCCGGCGATCCGGCCGCCGACGGTGCCTGCCAATACGGCACGCCTGCGCGTGACGCTGTCGGCCGTGCACACCCACGACGAGGTCGCGCGCCTGGCCGGCGCATTGAACGAACTGGAAGGAGCGTGATGAAGAATTTGAACGAACCCCAGGAACCGGTCGAGACGGCCGCGCTGCCGCTCGCGCAAACGAAACCGGCGGTGACGGCGGTCCCGTCCTTGGTACCAGCGCTCGCCGCCGAAGGCCTGCCATCGCGCTTTTGCTGTTTCGTCACCGGCACCGATACCGAGATCGGCAAGACCCTGGTCTCGAGCGCGATCCTGCATAAACTGGTCGAGCGCGGCCGCCGTGCCTGCGGCATGAAGCCGGTTGCCGCCGGTGCCGAACTGCGCGACGGTGAACTCCACAACGAGGACGCCGACATGCTCGCGGCCGCCGGTAACGTGCACCTGCCGCCCAATATCACGACGCCCTTCATGCTGCGCGCGAGCCGGCCGCGCCCCATATCGCGGCCGCCCTCGAAGGCGTGACGATTACCGCCGTGCCGATCATCGCGGCCTATGCCGAGATCCTGGCCGCGTCCGACGCGGTCGTGGTCGAAGGCGTGGGCGGCTTCCGCGTGCCCTTCAACGACGATTTCGACAGCGCCGACCTGGCCGCGCAGCTGAATTTGCCGGTCATCCTGGTCGTCGGCATGCGCCTGGGTTGCATCAGCCATGCGCTGCTCACGGTCGAGGCGATCGTCGCGCGCGGCCTGGTGCTGGCCGGCTGGGTCGCCAATGCCGCCGACCCCGACATGCGCTTTTTCGACGAGAACATCGAGGCGCTGTCTGCCCGAATCCCGGCCCCGCTGCTGGGAGTCGTGCCGCGCCTCGAACAAGCTAGCGCCGCCAACGCGGCCCGATTCATCGATCTCGCGGGACTGCCGGGCTGGCCGTCGACGCGCGGTCCCGTTACCAAGGAATGACCTCATGAACGCACCCCAGACCATCGCCCTGCACCGCCCGACCGCGCCGATCACCGAGCGTCCGAACGCCACCTGGCCGCTGGCCGACGTGATGGCCCTGTTCGAACTGCCGTTCAACGAACTGATGTTCCGCGCCCAGCAGGCGCACCGCGCCCACTTCCCCGACGGCGACGTCGAACTGGCGACCCTGCTGTCGATTAAAACCGGCGGCTGCGAGGAAGACTGCAGCTACTGCCCGCAGGCAGCGCGCTACGACACCGGCGTCGAAGCCAAGAAAATCCTCGACATCGACACCGTGCTCGACGCCGCGCGCCAGGCGAAAGCCAGCGGCGCCACCCGCTTCTGCATGGGCGCCGCCTGGCGCAGCCCGAAGGAGCGCGACATGGCCAAGGTCGAGGAAATGGTGCGCGAAGTGAAAGCGCTCGGCATGGAAACCTGCGCCACCCTCGGCATGCTGGAAGAGGGACAAGCCGAACAGCTGAAAAACGCGGGCCTGGACTACTACAACCACAACATCGACACCGCGCCGGACTTCTACAACAACGTCATTTCGACGCGCGAATACCAGGACCGTCTCGATACCCTGGGCCGCGTGCGCCAGGCCGGCCTGAAGGTCTGCTGCGGCGGCATCGTCGGCATGGGAGAAACGCGCGAGCAGCGCGCCGGCCTCCCGGTCCAGCTGGCCAACCTGAACCCGTATCCGGAGTCCGTCCCCGTGAACCACGGTGCAGGTCGAAGGCACGCCGCTGCACGGGCTCGACCCGCTCGATCCGCTCGAATTCGTGCGTACCATTGCCGTGGCGCGCATCACCATGCCGCAGGCGCGCGTACGCCTGTCGGCCGGCCGCCGCCAGCTGGGCGAAGCGGTGCAGGCGATGTGCTTCATGGCAGGCGCCAATTCCATCTTCTATGGCGACAAGCTGCTCACCACCGGCAACCCGGAAGCGGAAGACGACCGCGCGCTGCTGGCGAAACTGGGCCTGAAAACCCGCTCGGCCACGCTGGAGTCGGCGCCGAAGGAAGCCTGCGGCTGCTGAGCGACCAGCAAAAGCGGCTGCGGAGCCGCTTTGCAGCGCTTGAACCCCTCTTCACCAACACGAAAAACGATAAAGCGAGACCAACGCATGTTCAGCAAAATCCTGATCGCCAACCGTGGCGAAATCGCCTGCCGTGTCGCCGCCACCGCGCGCCGCATGGGCATCCGTACCGTCGCCGTGTATTCGGAAGCGGACGCCGGATCGAAGCACGTTGCGGTCTGCGATGAGGCCGTGCTGATCGGCCCCGCCGCCGCCAAGGAAAGCTACCTGCGCGGCGAGAAGATCATCGAAGTAGCGAAAGCCACCGGCGCCCAGGCGATCCACCCGGGCTACGGCTTCCTGTCCGAGAACGCCGAGTTCGCGGAAGCCGTTGCCGCCGCCGGTCTCGTCTTCATCGGCCCGCCGGGCTCCTCGATGCGCGCGATGGGTTCGAAGTCTGCGGCGAAGCAGCTGATGGAAGGCGCCAACGTGCCGCTGGTGCCGGGCTACCACGGGGACAACCAGGATCCGCTTTTTCTTAACGCCCAGGCCGACCGCATCGGCTATCCGGTGCTGCTCAAAGCCAGCGCCGGCGGTGGCGGCAAGGGCATGCGCGTGGTCGAGCGCAGCGAGGACTTCGTCGCCGCGCTGGCCTCCTGCAAGCGCGAAGCGATCAGCTCCTTCGGCGACGACAAGGTGCTGGTCGAAAAATACCTGATCCGCCCGCGCCACATCGAAATCCGGTGTTTGCCGACACCCGTGGCAACTGCGTCTACCTGCACGAGCGCGACTGCTCGGTGCAGCGCCGTCACCAGAAGGTGCTGGAAGAAGCACCGGCCCCTAGCATGGCGCAGGACCGCCGCGCGGCGATGGGCGAAGCGGCCGTGGCCGCGGGCGCGCCGTCGGCTATGTCGGCGCCGGCACGGTGGAGTTCATCGCCAACCAGGACGGTTCGTTCTACTTCATGGAGATGAACACGCGCCTGCAGGTCGAGCATCCGGTGACGGAAATGATCACGGGTACCGATCTGGTCGAATGGCAGCTGCGCGTGGCCGCGGGCCAGCCGCTGCCGAAAAAGCAGCATGAACTGGGCATCCACGGCCATGCGATCGAGGCGCGCATCTACGCCGAGAATCCGGAAAAAGGTTTTCTTCCATCGATCGGCACGCTGCGCCACATGGACACGCCGAACGCCGTGAGTTTCGAGCTGGGCGGCGTGGCGGGCGTGGCGCCGGCTGCCGTGCGCATCGATTCGGGCGTGCGCGAAGGCGATGCGATCTCTCCGTTCTACGACCCGATGATTGCGAAACTGATCGTCTGGGGCGCCGACCGCACGCAAGCGCTGGCGCGGCTGTCGCAGGCGCTCGCCGAATTCCAGATCGTGGGCCTGGCCACCAATATCGCCTTCCTGAAGCGCCTGGTCGAAGGCGAGGCCTTCTCGACGGCCGATCTGGACACCGGCCTGATCGAGCGTAATGGCGCCACCCTGTTCCCGCCATCGAAAGCGGCGCCACACGGCGCGCTGGCCCTGGCCGCCGTGGCGCTGATCGAGGCCGAAAAGGCGCGCTCGAGCCGCGCATCGAACCATGCCGCCGACCCGTGGGGCCAGGCGCAAGGCTGGCGCCTGAACGGCGACTACCGCCGCCAGTTGTCCTTCGCCGACGAGCATGCTGCCAGCCTCGAAGGCGGCGCCTACCAGGTCGGCGTGACCTATCATCCGCAGGGCTGGGAGCTCGACATCGACGGCAGAAAGCAGCCCTTGACGGTCAACGGCCGCGAGGGCAGCATGCTGTCGATCCGCCTGGGCGAGCAATCCATGCACGGCACCGTGCGCCGCGACGGCGATTTGTTCCATGTATTCACGGGGGGCGAGCATGTCGCGCTTGCCTATAACGACCCGATGGCCCATGCCGGCGAGGCAGAGGCCGCCGGCGGCCGCCTGACCGCGCCGATGCCGGGCAAGGTCGTCGCCGTGATGGTGGCGGCGGGCCAGGAAGTCAAGAAGGGTACGCCGCTGGTCATCATGGAAGCGATGAAGATGGAGCACACCATTGCCGCGCCTGGGGACGGCCTGGTGGAAGAGGTGCTGTACGCGGTGGGCGACCAGGTAGCCGACGGCGCGCCGCTGCTGGCCTTCAAGGCTGCCTGATGCGCGTCCTGCTGTACCGTGGTGATGGGCAGATCGGTCCCTGGGCCGAGGATTTCGCGCGCGCCCTGCCCGGCGCCGAGACCGTCGGCTGGCAGGAAGGCGATACGCTCGGCGCCTGCGATTACGCCGTGCTGTGGAGCCCCTCGCCCAACCTGCTGCCGCAGCTGGCAGGACTGAAGGCGATCTTCCTGATGGGCGCGGGAGCGGACGCGGTGCTGAAATTCGGCGACGCCCTGCCCGCCGTGCCGATCGTGCGCCTGGGCGACGCCGGCATGGCGATGCAGATGGCGGAATACGTCACCTGGGCACTGCTGCGCTACTTCCGCCGCTTCGACGAATACGAGGAGCAGCGCCGCCACGGCCTGTGGTCGCCGCTGCCGGTGTACCGCAAAGAAGATTTTACGGTGGGCGTCATGGGCATCGGCAAACTGGGCCTGCCGGTGGTGGAGGCGCTGCGCGCCTTTGGTTTTCCGGTGCGCGTCTGGAGCCGCACGCCCAAGGAAGTGACGGGAGTCGCCTGCTATGCCGGCCTGGATGCGCTCGACGACTTCCTGCGTGGCACCCGGGTGCTGGTGTCGCTGCTGCCCTTGACGAGCGAAACGAACAACCTGCTCGACCGCCGTCGCCTGGCAACGCTGCCGCAGGGGGCGTATCTGATCAACGTCGCGCGCGGCGCCCAGGTGGCCGAGCCGGACCTGCTGGCCCTGATCCGCGCGAAACACATCGCCGGCGCCACGCTGGACGTGTTCCGCAACGAGCCGCTGCCGGCCCAGCACCCGTTCTGGGACGAGCCGCGCATCACGATCACGCCGCACATCTCCGCCGTCACGCTGCGCGAGGAAGCGGTGCTGCAGATCGTGGATAAAATCGCCGCGTTCGAAGCGGGCCGGCCGGTCGCGGACATCGTCGACCGCGCACTGGGATATTAAGCAGATACTGAACGATACCGAGGAGTCGACATGAACAGCCAAGCCACCCTGCCGAAGAAGGTCAAGATCGTCGAAGTCGGTCCGCGCGACGGCCTGCAGAACGAGAAGGACACCATCAGCGCCCAGGTCAAGATCGAACTGGTCGACCGCCTCACGCGTGCCGGCTTCGTCAATATCGAGGCCGCCTCCTTCGTGTCGCCGAAATGGGTGCCGCAGATGGCAACGAGCACCGAGGTGATGGCCGGGATCGCCCGCAAGCCCGGCACGATCTATTCGGCGCTGACCCCAAACATGCAGGGTTTCGAGGCGGCGCTGGCAAGCCGGGCCGACGAAGTCGTGATCTTCGGCTCGGCCTCCGAAGCCTTCTCGCAAAAGAACATCAACTGCTCGATCGCCGAATCCATTGCCCGCTTCGAGCCGGTGGCAAAGGCGGCGAAAGCGAACGGCATGCGCCTGCGCGGCAGCATCAGCACGGCCTTCGGTTGCCCCTACCAGGGCGAGGTGCCCCTGGCATCCGTGGCGGACGTGGTGCGCCGCATGCGCGACCTCGGTTGCGACGAGATCGACATCGCCGACACCATCGGCGTGTCGACCGCGCGCAAGACGCAGGAAGTGATGCTGGCGGCAAGCCGTGAATTCCCGCTGCAGCAGTTGTCCGGCCACTTCCACGACACCTATGGCCAGGCGCTGGCGAACATCTACGCCAGCCTGGAAGTGGGCGTGCAGATCTTCCACTCGTCGGTGTCCGGCCTGGGCGGTTGCCCCTACGCGAAAGGCGCCACCGGCAACGTCGCCACCGAAGACGTGATCTACCTGTTGAATGGCCTCGGGATCGAGACGGGAATCGACCTCGACCAGGTGGTCGATGCCGGCCAGTTCATTTCAGGCGTATTGGGACGCAAGGGTTCCAGCCGCGCGGGGAATGCGCTGGCGGCGAAACGGGCGGGTTGAACCGGCATCGTAGGGCAGGCGGGTTCCCCGCCTACGCGGTGATCGCCAACGGTTCCAACGCGGCGATCGATGATCTTGACGATAACGATCACCGCGTGGGCGGAGCCCACCCTACGTACCGGCAATGTCCATGAAAAAAAAGGCGAAAACGAAAAAAGCCGACAACTTTCGCTGTCGGCTTTTCTCTTAATACTGGTCGGAGTACAAGGATTCGAACCTTGGACCCCCTGGTCCCAAACCAGGTGCGCTACCGGGCTGCGCTACACTCCGAAGACACGCATCATAGCGGCTGGGACTCATCCGGTCAAGGTCGGGTTTTCATTTTGTGGAATTTTCTTACGTCGGGGATGAAAGCATTGTGAAACTGGCAGCAGGGAGTGGCATCGCGCCCGAAGAACAAAGCAACTGGTCGAACCGACGCATCGCGGCCGGGATCGCGGTCTCGCTGGCGCTGCACCTGCTCGTGCTGAACCTGCAGCGCAGCGCGCCACCTGGCGAACCCGCGGCGCCGGCGCGTCCGCTCGCGGTGCGCCTGCGGCCGCCTCCCCAGCCGCTGCCTGCGCCACAGGTCGAGGCAGCGCCGCCCTCGCGGCCGGCTCCGTCTTCAGCGCGGCGTACGCAGCCGCAACGGCCGCGTCCCGTGATCGCGGTCGATCCCGTACCTACGCCGGCGCAGCCCGATGCGTTCACGGTGCGGCAGGCTCCCGAATCGCCAACCGAGGCGCCAACCGATGTGCCGCGTTTCGACCCCGACGCGGCGCGCAAGATGGCACGCTCGCTGGCCAACATGAAAGATCCCGCCAAGGAAGGCACGGCCATCGGCCAGTTCCCGGAAAAGCCGCTGGAGACGGAAAGCCGGGCAGCGCGCGCGATCGGCGCGGCCAAGCGCCCCCTGTGCAAGGATGGCCTGCCGGGCGGCTTGCTCGGCCCGCTCCTGATCCTGGCGGACAAGAAGGACAGCGGCTGCAAGTGGTAGGCGCCGCGCCAGCGCGTCAGAAGTAAAAGGTCGACACCAGCTGCCAGCGGCGCCGATCCGGCAGCACGCCGTATTCGCTGCGCTCACGGCCGCCGTTGTACTGGAACTGCAGGGCCAGGTCGGCGTGCGTCCAGTGGTAGCGCCCTTCCAGCCAGGCCAGGCCGCTGCGGTCGTCGAGGTTATGGCGGCGCATCAGCGTCAGGTCGAGGTGCCTGAGCCCGGCGTCCTGCCAGCTACCGTAAAAGAACAGCGCACGCCGGGTAGGCAGGTCCAGCCGGTCGCGCATCAGGGTGCGGTAGCGGCTGTAGTCGACGAGGGACCCGGCGCGCAGCGCGTCCCAGCCCGCGCGGTCGGGCGCCCAGCCGTTGTATTCGGCTTCCAGCGTGAGCGAGAGCTTGCTGCGCGTCGTGTAGGTCACGCCGGCAGCGGCCTTGTTGGCGTAGCGGGCGGGTCCGGCCACGCCGAACAGCTCCGCTTCCCAGGTCGGCGCGCGCCCGCCCGACCATTCGAGATTGAGCACGGCCGCGTCGCTCAGCAGCGCACTGAGATTCATGCCCAGTTGCGGCGATCGTCCCTCTTCCTTGAACAGCAGCCATTGCGGCGTGATGCGCGCTCCGAACTTCTGGCTCGCGCTCACCAGCCAGCGTTCGCTGCCATTGGTGGCGCCGGCGTCGAAGGCGAATGGGGCGCCGCTGGGACGGTCGCCAAGCTTGGGCGAATACAGGGCCGACAGCGATCCGCTGTCCCACAATACCTGCCCGCGCAGCATCACCGTGCCAAGCCGGTTCTTGCGCACCGTGTCGGGATCGGCCGAGGTGATCGCGCGCACCGCGTTGCGCTTGAAATAATCGGTCGGGTTGTAGCCGGTGGCCACGCCCTGGCGCACGTTGATGCGGCCAAGGTCGACGATGGTGTTGGGTGTGTTCTGCCAGCTGATACTGGCTTCCTTGAGCGTATTGACCGCGTGGTGCCCGGCCTCGGTGCGGCGCCCGAAGACGTCGAGGCGGTTGGCAAGGACGACGCGCCAGCCCGGTGCCACCACCTTGTCGAAGCGCAGGTCGACGGTGGCGCGGCGGTCGCTGTAGCTGCCGCTGCCGTCGCGGGGTTCGGCAACTACCCCTGCAGCTTCCAGCGCGACCTGCCAGTCGCCGGCCTTGCCCTTTCATCGGGCGCGGCGTCGGCCAGCGCCAGCGCCGCCAGGTCGGTGTCATCGCGCGTGTCGGGCGGCGCACCGGCATGTGCCGGCCCGGCCAGCAGCGCGGCCGCCATCATGAAAACCAGTTTCATCGCGGCTTATGGCCGGAAGCGCGGCAGGTAATCGCGCTGCAGCCAGCTGTCGGGAATGTCGCGCCAGGCATAGTCGGCAAAGCGCATCACTGTCACCCAGCCCGGATCGAGGCCGTCGATGATGACGGTCTCGGTCGGGCGTTCCTGGCCCAGCTGGGCCTTGTAGTGGCGGTAATAGGCGGTTTTCAGCAGGCGTCCACTCGCCGTATAGAAGCGTGCCTTGATCGGCCGGCTGCTGGCCTTGTCGACCCACATCTCGATGCGTTCATAGGTGACGTCCGGGGCGGCGGCGCGCAAGTCCAGCTTGTAGCTGGCACGGGGCTTCTTTTCGCCGTCGGCCACTTCTTCTTCGCCGGCCAGCGTCGCCTGGTAATCCTTCGACAGGTTGACCGTGACGACGTCGCCGTTCGCCGCCTGGCCCAGCAGGCGCTGCTGCGGCGAGATGCGTACGCTGGCGCTGGTGGACGGGTCGAAGAACCACAGATCGTTGCCGTTCTTGAGCATCAGCTTGTTGGCATCGCGCGCCGGCGTGACGAAGCGGATCAGGTTATTGAACTGCCCGCTCGCCGGGTCAGCCTTCGAATACACCGCCAGCACATTGCTGTCGGTCTGCTTGCCGGCGCGGTATTCGATCAGCGTGGCGTTCATGCTGAACGATTTTTCCGGGTTGCGGATCTTGTCGCTGGCCGCCAGGATCGCCTGGGCAGACGGCGTTTCGGCGGCTGCGACGGTGAGGGCGGCGCCGCCCAGGAGGGCGGCCACCGTGAACAGAGTAGGCAAGTTCATGCGGGGACTTTCTCAAACATGACGCAGGGCGTCGACGATGTTCAGGCGCGAAGCGCGGTGCGCGGGCAGCCAGGCGGACAGGGTGGCCACCAGCATCAGGCCGATGCCGGTGCCGATGATCATCGGCGTTTCGCCCCAGACGCTCAGTTGCAGCGGCATCGGTTCGACCCGTCCCGGCGGCGTCCAGGTAAAGCCGCTGTGGTTGATCAGCCAGGCCGCGCCCAGGTCGCGACCACGCCGACCAGGGCGCCGATCGAGCCGAGCAGCACGCCTTCGCACACGAACAGGCGACGGATGCCGCTGTGGCGCAGGCCGATGGCGCGCAGGGTGCCGATTTCCACGGTCCGCTCGACCACCGCCATGCTCATCGTGTTGCCGACGGTGAACAGGACAATGGCGCCGATCAGCAGCGAGATGAAGCCGAAGATGGCGGCGAACATGTCGGTGGCCTGGCCATAGAAGGGGTTCAGGGTGGCAAATTCCAGGATGTCGAGATTGCGGCCCTTGAAGTGTGTCTCCAGCAGTTCGCGCAGGCGTGCCTGGGCCGCCGGCATCTGGCTGGTGTGCTTGAGCTGCACCATGACGGCGGTGGCACGCGGGGTCTCGTTGCCGTACACGAGGCGCTGGGCCTGCTCCAGGTGCAGCGCGACATGGACGTCGTCGAGTTCCTTGATGCCCTGGTCTTCGGCTTTGACCACCTGCAGCGCGGCGACGTTGGGCGCACCATGCGCGTTCGCCGCCAGCAGTTCGATGCGGGCCTGCCCCTCGGCCTTCGGCGCCGGCCCTTCCAGTGCCGCCAGCGATGCGATGTCGGACGGGGTGTCGGAAGGCGTCCCGGCCGCGGCGGCTGGACGAGTCTGGCCCGTCTGCTCGCAGCGGCCGACCTTCAGCGGCTCGCACAGCTGCAGTACCCGCGCCACGCCCGTGCCGATGACGGCCGCCTCAGGACTGGTACCGGTCAGGCCGAGCGGCTCGCGCCGGAAGTCGAGCGCATAGTCGTTCCACCCGCGCATGCGGTTCTGGTCGTCGACGACCACGCCGGCGCCCAGCACGGTGCGCGACACGCCCGCCGCGAAATTGCCTGCGATGCCGCCCAGCTGCAGGGTCGGCGTGACCACCTCGATCATGGGCGCGAGCACCGGGTCGCGCCGCACCACATCCATCACCTGCTGGTAGTTCTCGATGCCATAGGCGGCCGGGTTGCCGGTGCCGTACACAAAATAATCCTTGTGCTGGATCTGCAGGTGGCCGCTGCGCTGCACGTAATCCGTCTGCAGGCCGTAGTTGATGTTGGTGCTGTAGCCGCCGAACAGCAGCACGGCGCAGGCGCCGATGGTCATGGCCAGCAAGGTCGTGAGAGAACGGCGGCGGTTGCGCATCAGGTTGCGCAGGGCGAGGATCAGGGTCTTCATGCGACGCCTTTCAGGGCCAGCCGTTCGACCGCGGCGATGCGGCCGTCGCGGATGGTGACGACGTCGTCGGCTTCGGCCAGCACCTGCGGATCGTGGGAGGAAAAGACGAACGACACCGCGTGCTCGCGCTGCATGCTGCGCATCAGGGCGATGATGGCGGCGCCGGTGTTGCTGTCGAGGTTAGCGGTGGGCTCGTCGGCCAGCACCAGCTTGGGCGAGGCAGCCAGGGCCCGTGCGATGGCGACGCGCTGGCGCTGGCCGCCGGAGAGCTGGCCCGGCAGGTTGTTGCCGCGTTCGGACAGGCCGACCGCGTCGAGCAGGCTGCGCACGCGTTCGCGCCGGCGCGCTGCGGACATGCCCGTCAACAGCAGCGGATACTCGACGTTTTCATAGGCCGACAGCACCGGCAGCAGGTTGAAGTTCTGGAACACGAAGCCGATGTGGCGCGCACGGAAGTCGGACAGGGCGTTGTCGTCCATCGCAGCTACCCTCTCGCCGGCGACGACGATGTCGCCGCTGTCGGGACGGTCGATGCAGCCGATCAGGTTCAGCAAGGTGGTCTTGCCGCTGCCCGAGGCGCCCGACAGCACGGTAAACCGGTTGGGGCGGATCTCGAGGTGGATGTCCTGCAGCGCCGGCACGCCCACGGTATCGAGGTAATAGGTCTTGTTTACGCCGCTGAGGCTGACGCAATGGGCGGCGTGGCTCATGGATGCACCACCTTGGGCGCACCCAGGCCGAGCAGCCAGGCCAGCGCGTAGCAGGCGCAGGCCAGGCCGGTGAGCGCGACCGGCACCACGAAGAAGAACTGGATCGACAACAGCAGGGACACCAGCGCCACCAGGATGTTAAAGCCGAGCACCGGGGTGCGCAGCGCCGCCGCCATCGAGGCCGCCTTCACGAACAGCATCGTGACCGCGCCATAGCTCATCAGGAGCACGCCCATCATGATCGAAAAGCCCTGGTGGAACTGGTACAGGTTCGCCACCGTGCCCGGCATGGCGATGGCAAAACCCTTCATCGAATCGATCATGGCCTGCTGGGCCGGGGTGACCGGCGCCAGCAGCGCGGTGGCCAGATGGCCGGCGCCGACCAGCACCAGCGCCGCCGAGCCGCTCATGTACAGCAAATGTCGTAAACGCATCGTGTTCCTTGTCGTGCAATGGGGCTTATTTGAAGATGACGTCCATCTTGCTGGCCAGGTAGATACTGCCGCGCATGGTCAGCTTGCGGGTCAGGATCGCGGTCATGCCCTTGATGTCGCCATTCACCAGGCGCAGGTAGGTGACGTCGTCGGTCGAGAAGGTGACGCTCGGTTCGGGCACCAGGCCATCGACGACCTGCAGGCTGCCGTCGTTGACGCGCAGGCAGAAGTTGCGCCCGCCGGGGCCGCTGATCTGCCACTGGAAATCGGCTTGCAGCTTGCGGCTCGCTTCCGGCTGGAAGCGCTGGGGCATGGAGGCGATGACCTCGTCGATGGTGTTCAGGCGTGCGCTGTTCATGCTGCGAGGCTCCTTTTGTTGAGGACGATGTCGAGTTCCGTGCCGAAGCCCTGCTCCACCCACAGGTCGTGATAGGCCTCGTCGTAGATGCCGGCGGCGACGAAGTAGCGCACCATCGGCACGCACAGTTCGATGTTCAGGCGCTTGCGGTGTTCGCTGTAGAGCACCGCCTCGAGCAGCGCCTCGTGGTCCTGGAAGGCCGGATGGGCCATGCCGACGCGGTTGAAGCAGTCGACATTGGTGACGCCCTGGTCGACCAGCTGGCGCATGTAGATCGGCGTGAATTCGCGGATCGCGTGCTGGAACTCGGGGTCGGTATCGGCCAGGCCGATGATCATGTTCTGGCCCCACTTGATGTGGCGTACCTCTTCCTTCCAGTGCTCGCGCACGACCGCGCTGGCAAGCGGGTGGATGTAGTCGGCGTCGACGTCGAGCTGCTGGTAGAGGTCGGCCACCCATTCGATCAGCATCGTCATGTACACCGCCATCAGCGGGTATTCCCCGGTGCCGGCGTTGTCGTCGTAGAAGCTGCGCATGAACTCGGGCATCGGGAACACTTCGGAGCCGAAGTAGGCGATCGCCTTCTTGAACACCAGCGTGTGGATCAGCTCTTCCTTGATGAAGTGCTTCATGTACTCTTCGATGTGCGGCAGCTTCGCGAACGTCCCGCGGTTCACCACGCGCATGTAGTACTCGATGACGAGTCCTTCCAGGCCGATGAAGCCGGACCACCACGACACCGTTTCCTCCAGCGCCAGGCGGCGGATCTCGTCCTCGCTCGCCAGGTCCCAGTAGGGGGTGCCGTAGATGGAAACGCGTTCCTTCTTGCGGATCCAGGGCGTGCCGACTTCCATGTCCCAGGGGTGGTGCGCCAGCATGGTCATGCCGCCGCGCTCCGAGGTGTCGATCAGCTTCCTAGTCAGCGAGAACAGGCGCTGCTTCTTCGGTTCTGCGAATATCGCTTCCACTTGTGCTTCCATGTTCAGCATGTCCCCTTGGTTGGATCTGTTGGTTCTGTTCGTTCAGTTTGCGCAGCTTTTCGTGGCGTAGCGTCGCGGCGGTGAAGCCGAGGCACATGGCCGGCTCGTAGCCGGCGCCGTTGACCCAGGTGCCGACGAACTGGATGCCGTCGACCGGCGGGCTTTTCAGGAAGCTGACGTTGCGCTTCGGTACGGGCTTGTAGCCGAAGGACGAGCCCCCTCCGGAATTGGTGTACTTCTTGTTCGTGCGCGGGGTCGAGATGTCCATGTATTCGATGGCATCGCGCAGTTGCGGAAAATAGCGGCAGGCCCGGTTGATGACCTGCTCGGCGATCTCGCGCTTCTTTTCCTTGTAGGCCTCGCGCGGCAGGTCGAGCCAGTCGTCCTGCTGTTCGAGGATCTCGAGCTGCACCACGTAGCCGTAGGAAGCGTCGAGCGCGTGGTAGTTCGAGACCGACAGCGGCCGTCGCTGGTAGCGCAGCGGGCAGTCCGCCCCGGCCGCAGCGCCGTCGAGATAAGCTTCGTCGGCGATCAGGTAATCGGACTGCAGCATGCCGATCGCCGCCGGCGGCGCCGACAGGCCCAGGTAGACGATGAAGGCGCCCAGGCCGAATTCGAGCTTGTCGAGCTTTTTCTGGAAGTCGTCCACGGCCACGGCCGGCGGCAGCAGCTCGACGACGTGATGGGGGCAACCGGTAAACACGATGTGATCTGTCTCGAAGCGGCGCCGGCGCGTGTGCGCACCCGCCACCCGGCCGCTTGCCGTCTCGATGCCGAGCAGGCGTTCGCCCAGCAGCAGGGTGCCGCCGCGGCGTTCGAGCTCGCGCGCCAGGGTGTCGGACAGGTATTGCGAAGAACCCTTCACATAGGCTTTGCGGGTCAGCATGAAGGTGTAGGCGAAGTGCAGGAAGTACAGTGCATCGGCCTCCATCGCTTCCACGCCGAGGTTGATCGCCAGCGAACACAGCAGGGTGATCAGCTGGCGGTCGCTGAACACGGCCTTGAAGTAATCGAAAGCCGTCATGCGCGCCAGGCGGCGCGACTCGGCGAAGCTTTCCATGTCGAGCTGGTGCTCGCCCAGCGCCACCCGTGCCAGCATGTAGGTCTGGTAGCCGTAGCTGCCGACGTCGGCCATGAAGCGGGCCAGGGCCGCGCGTTCGTGCGGGAAGTGCTGGAGCAGTGCCGCGACCAGGCGTTCGCCGTCGCAGGGCAGCGCGATGCGGCGCTCGCCGATGATGAAGGTGGTCAGCTCGTCGTAGTAGTGAAAGTCGATGTGCTGCATCAGGCCCGCGCGCTCGAGCGCGTCCTGCAAATTCCCGCGCGGACCGAAGCCGGTGATCTTGTGCAGGCTGCAGTCGAAGACGAACTTGCGCTTGCGATCGAAATTGGTCGCGTAGCCGCCCGGCTTGGTGTGCTTTTCGACGACGGCGACGCGCCGCCCGTGGGCGGCGGCGACGTTGGCGTAGACCAGGCCGGTGAGGCCCGCGCCCACCACCAGCTCATCGACCTTGAGGCGTTCCTCGGACATGGACGCTGTCAGGCAGGCTGCGCCACTTGCGCCGCCGTTCCCGCTTTGGCGTCGATCAGTTCCTGCACGATCGCGGCGATGGCGCCGATGCTGACCAGTTCCTCATAGCGTGCCGGCGGAATCTTGATCTGGTATTTCTTCTCGAGGTTGACCGTCACTTCCAGGCCGGCGAGGGAATCGACGTCGTGGTCGTGCAGCGAGTCGGTCAGGCCGATCTCGGTGTCCTCATCGAGTTCGGCGGCTTCGATGATCAGGTTGCGGATGGTGGTGTGCAGGTCTAGCATGTGGCTTCTCTCAATGAAAGTGAATCAAGGTGAATTAACACGCGACGATGCCGTCGACGTTCCATACCTGGGCAAGGAAGCCCCAGCCGATCCCGGCGCCGGCCAGCACGATGGTGTCACCCGGCGCGATGCGTCCCTGCTCCAGCGCCATCCACAGGTTGTGCGGCACCGCCACCGACACCATCACGCCGGTGTCGCGGGTACTGATCAGGTATTTGTCCTCGCCGATGCCGATGCCGCTCGCCCAGCTGTAGACGAGGATCGGCGAAGGCTGGTGGAAGACGAAGAAATCGATGTCGGCCGGCGTCAGCGCCGTCCTGGCGAGCGCGCGTGCCACGGCTTTCGGTACGTTTTCGGGGACGAATTCCTGCAGCTCGGCCTGGCCGTTGTCCGACAGCGTGAAGTAGGGCTTGACCGGCCCCTCCTTGCGGGTATCGCCTTCCTCGTGGCGGAAGCGGCCAGTCGCAACCTCGTAGTGATCGGCGTTGGAGAACTGGTCGACGGCGATCAGGTCGGCCACGTCGCCTTCGCCCCCACGCGTGAGCAGGGCGGCGGCGCAGCCGTCGGCAAAGATCGTGCAGCTGTGCGAGGTGAAGTCGAGCATTTGCGACACGTATTCGCTGCACACCACCAGCACGCGCTCGGCCCGGCCGCTGCGGATGTAGCTGGCGCCGATGTTCATGTTCAGCATGAAGCTGGCGCATTCGACCTGGGTGTCGAAGGCCAGCGCGCGGGTGACGCCCAGGCGCTCGCGCAGCACGCGCGACAGGCGCGGATGCATGCGCACGCCCGCGTGCGGCAGCACCCCGGCGCTGTCGCTCAGGGTCGGCGCCGACGACGAGCAGATCAGCATGTCGATGTCGTCCGGGCGCAAGCCCATCGTGGCCAGGATGCGCTGGCAGGCGCGTTCGGCGGCCAGCAGCTCGCTCTCGTCGTTGGCGGCGCTGAAGTGGCCACGCTCCTCGATGCCCCAGAAGCGCCACCAGCGCGCCGGCGTTTCCGGCAGGCGTGCGAACACGGGGAATCGTTGCGGATGCGCTCGCGCGGCATCTCGCAGGTAATGGCGGCAATCTTGACGCGGTGCTCCATCATGCGCTCCTCCCGTAACTCACGGTGACGGCATCGGCGGCGGGGCCGAAGGGGTCGAAACTGAGCAGGGTGAGTTCACCCGCGGCGCCCTCCGCCAGCAGCGGCGCCAGGCCGAGGGCGCTGTCGAAGGGGCCGCTACCGCTGCCGTCCATCTGCCAGTGCTCGACGAGATGGCGGGCGCCGTCCCACGCTTGCCCGTGGAGTTCGGCCACGCAGGCGCGCGCCGCCTCGGCGTAACGGGCGCCAATGTCGGGCGGCGGGGCGAAGCGCACCTGCGTGGTCTGGTCGCCGGCGTGGCGAATCGTCTCGTTGAGCATCAACATCAGCGGTTTGACCCCGTCGAGCGTGCGGCTGCACCAGCGGCTGGTGCCGGTGGGCTCGCACAGCAGCGCCATGGCACCATCGGGAACGGCAAAGCCGGACACGGGATCGGGCCGCACACCGTGGCCGCATTCGGCACGGGCGAACAGCACGCGCCGGTAGCCCTGCTGGAAGGCGAAGATGTCGGCCAGGTGCAGGGCCTTGGCCACGCTGGCGTCCATCAGGTCGAACACGTAGGCGTGCTCGGCACCCGTGGGCCTTTGCAGCGAGTGGCCGATGCGCGGGCCGATGATGCAGGGGTCGACCGCCAGGTGGTCGGGCGAGACGGAGATGGTGACGATCATGTCGATGTCGGTAGCGGCCAGGCCGGCACCGGCCAGCGTCGCCTGGGCCGCAGGCAGCAGCGCGTCGATCGCCATGTCGATTTCGGCCGGCATCTGCACGGCGCAGTTCAGGATACGCATCAGGCGTGTGCCTCCTCGCCGAGCAGGGCCGCGGCCCGGGCGATCAATTCGTGTTTCACGAGCTTGCCGTTGTCGTTGCGCGGCATCGCGTCGAGGTGGACGATCCGGCGTGGCAGGTGGTGCGATTCGAAGCTGCCGCGCAGCCACAGGTCGATGCCGTCCTTGTCGAGCGCCTGGCCGCCCGGCTGCAGCGTGATGAACAGGGTCGGCTTGGCGCCATCGTGCTCGCGGGTGGAGGGAACGAGCACCGCTTCGGCCACGTCGGGGAAGCGGTCGCATAGCGCCCGTTCGACCGAAATCGGCACCACCCAGCGTCCGTTGACCTTGAACTTGTCGTCCTCGCGTCCCTGGTAGGTATAGCTGCCGTCTTCGTTGAGCAGGAACAGGTCGCCGGTGCGGTAGGTGCCGCCGGCAAAGGCCGCGTCGCCATGGCGCGGGCTGTTCCAGTAGCCGGGGCTCACGCCGGGGCCGCTCACCACGAGCACGCCGGATCCGCCGGCGTCGGTCACGGCTTGGCCCTCTTCGCCCAGCAGCGCGCAGCGATAGCCCGGCAGCGGCAGGCCGGTGACGCCGGGGCGGGCCCGGCCCGGCGCGTTGGCAAGGAATACATGGCCCACCTCGGTGGCGCCGATACCGTCGCAGATCTCCACGCCGCGCTCCTGCCAGGCCCGGAATTCGGCGGCGGGCAGCGAGGCGCCGGCCGAGAAGGCGATGCGCACGCAGGATGCCAGCACGGCGGCATCGGCGCGCAGGGCGCGGTACATCGCGGGCACGGCCATGAAGACGGTGGGACGGTAGCGCGCCAGGTTGGCGGCGACAGCGCGCGGGTCGGGCCAGCGCTCGTCGAGTACCGCGCTGGCGCCGCTGAACAGGGGGAAGAACAGGCTGTTGCCCATGCCGTAGCCGAAAAACATCTTGGGTACGGAGTACAGGCGGTCTTCGCTTCGCAGCTTTAAATGCGCGCCGGCGAAACTCTGGCAAAACCCGAGCGTCGTCGCCCGCGTGTGGATCACGCCCTTCGGCGTTCCGGTGGAGCCGGAGGTGTACTGCAGATAGCAGAGGCTATCCGCTGCGGATAAGTGGAAATCATTCCAGCGTTCGGACCCGCCCATCAGGAAAATGTCGAGATCCTGGTCCTGGTCGAGATAATTACTGGTACTGCGCATATATAAGACAGGCTGGGGAATCAATTCCCCAAGCATATTTTGGACGGTTTCATAACGCTCTTCATGCCCAATGAATATGCTGGCCTGGCAATCGACACATATCGCCCGTAATTGGCCGGCCGACAAACGTGGATTGACCATGACCGGGACGGCACCGAGCGCGATGCACGCCAGGAATAGCGCGGATAATACCGGCGAATCGTTCAATGCGATGACGACGAATTGACCGGCTTGTACGCGCTCCTCCAGCAAACTGGCATAACGCAGCACTTGTTTCTTGAAAGCACCATGCGTGACGATCTCGTTGCCGTAGTAATACAGCGGTGCGTCGGGCACGATATTTCGCTCAAGCAATTCACGTGCAAGATTATCTGGTGACATTTGCTTCCTAGGAATCAGGTAACAGCACAGGTAACAGCAGCGGAGACGGTCCGTTCGGCCGCGGCCTCAACCACTTGACGGCACCATTCCATGACGCGTGGCTCGGTCAGGTGCCCCTCCGATTCCACGTCGAGCGCCAGCCCGACGAAGCGTCCTTCCCTCTGGCAGAGCGCCTTGCTGCTCTCGAAGCTGTAGCCGGCGGCCGGCCAGCTGCCGACGATGCGCGCACCCAGTCCGCTCAAATGCGCATGCAGCATTCCCATGCCGTCGAGGTAAGTCTCGCTGTAGCCGTACTGGTCGCCCAGCCCGAACAGGGCCACCAGGCGATTCGAAAAATCAATCCGGGACAACTCCTGCCAGCGGTCCTCCCAGTCCCCCTGCAGGTTGCCGCCATCCCAGGTCGGGATGCCGAAGACCAGCAAGTCATAGGCATCGGCGCCGGCCAGGCCGGTACGGGCAAGGTCGTATTTGTCGACCTGATGCATGCCGAGATAGCGGGCAATCAAATCGGCTACCTCCTCCGTATTACCGGAGGTGGAACCGAAATAAATAGCGGTTTTCATTATCAGCGCCATCCCCCGTGCATATTCATGCGACCTGATTATTCTATCGGCATGGATTACCCGTTTTGATTATTCCGTACATTCCGAGCAATCCTAAAGGCCGCTCATTAAACCCAAGAAATACTGCAGAGTCAACGTTTACAAAAAATAAATTTATCGATTGACGAGGGATGGAATGCTGCGTATCTTTCTGCGGAATTTGCCTGGTCGAATGAATGCACAATAATAAGGATAATTACTTATGAGCAATTCGTTTATTAGCGGGATCGGATTATGTTTGCCGCATAATGTGATGAATAACGCTGCGATGGAGCAGCGCATGAATACGACCGAGGCATTCATTCTGGAACGAACCGGCGTGATCACGCGCAGGCATGTTTCTCCCGGTGAAACGACGCGCGATTTGATGGTGCCGGCTGTGCAGCGCGCGCTGGCGAGCGCCGGCATCGGGGCCGACGAGGTCGGCTTCTTGATCGTCAACACCCTCTCGCCCGACCACCACGATCCCTCGCAGGCTTGCCTGATCCAGGCGGAGCTCGGCCTCGGGCACACGCCGGCGGTCGACATCCGCGCCCAGTGCAGCGGTTTCCTGTACGGCCTGCGCCTGGCGCACGGCCTGCTCCGGGGCGGGCAATACCGCAACGTGGTGGTGGTCTGCGGCGAGGTGCTGTCCAAGCGCATGGACTGCTCCGATGCGGGGCGCAACCTCGCCATCCTGCTCGGCGACGGCGCCGCGGCGGCCGTGGTCCAGGGCGGTGCCGCGCTTGACCGCGGCATCATCGACCTCGAACTCGGCGCCGACGGCCATTACTTCGACCTCCTGATGACCGCCGCCCCCGGTACCGCCGGCGAACGTTTCCTGAGCCCGGCCGACATCGACGCCGGCCGCACCGAATTCGTCATGCGCGGACGGCCCATGTTCGAGCATGCGAGCGGCACCCTGGTACGCATCGCCCGCGCGATGCTGGCGCGCCATCGCCTGGGCATCCGCGACATCGACCACGTGATCTGCCACCAGCCCAACCTGCGCATCCTCGACGAAGTGCAGCTGCGCCTCGAAATCCCGGCCGAAAAGCTGCACCTGACGGTCGACCAGCTGGGCAACATGGCCTCGGCCTCGATGCCCGCGACGCTGGCCATGAACTGGGACCGCATCGCATCCGGCGAACTGGTGCTGATGCTCACCTATGGCTCCGGTGCGACCTGGGGCGCAGCCCTCTACCGCAAGCCATGAGCGCCACGCTGCTGCGTGGGCCCGGCCGCATCGACGACGACCTGTACCTGCTGGGCGACAGCGAAGTACCGGTGTTCCTGCTACGTACCGGCCCCGCCGCCTGGGCCTGGTGGAAGGCGGCGTCAGTGCCGCCGCCCCGATCGTGTGGGAGCAGCTGCTCGCCATCGTCGGCGACCCGGCGCACGTGCGCCACTGGCTCGTCACCCACATGCACTACGACCACTGCGCCCTGTTGCCCTGGCTGGTACCGCGCCTGCCGCGGGTACGCATCCTCGCGTCCAGCGCCAGCGCCGCCGGATGGGGCAGTCCGCGCGCGCAAGCTTTCATCGACAGCATGAATGCGCGCATCGGTCCGGCGCCGGCCGGCTGGACGCGCGCACCGGGAGACGCTGCCGGTGACGCCCGTGGCGGCCGGCGAGCTGCTGGTGCTGGGACCGGAACATGCGCTGCGCGCGATCGCCGCGCCTGGCCACGCCGACGATCAGATCGTGTTTCACGACAAACGCCGTGCGCGCCTGTTCGCCTCGGATGCGCTGGGCGAACGCAACGAGGCCAGCGGCGCATGGCACCCGCTCGTGTTCGATGATTATTCCCGCTACCGGGCACCCTGGCGACACTGGGCGCCCTGCCGCTGCGTCAGCTGATCCCCGGGCACGGCGGCATGCTCACCGGTGCCGCCGCCACGAACGGCGTCGCCGACGCGTTGCGAGCCTGCCGGCGCCTCGAAGAACGCATTCACGCGCACATCGGTCACCTCGAGCAAGCGCATCCCGAGCATCGCGCCCGGCTCGACCTGCTCGCCCGCGCCCTGCACCGCGAATGGGCGCCGCAATCGGAAGGTTTCGTTCCCGCCGACCTGCACCTGGCCAGCATGCGCCGGATGGCCGGCCTGATCGCGGCGGCCTCTTCTTCAACCTCCCGAGTCAAGCATGTTCGTAGATTTGAGAAACAAACTGGTGCTGGTCACCGGCGGCACCCGCGGCATCGGCCATGGCGTGGTGCGCCGCCTGGCCGACTGCGGGCGCGCGTGGCGTTTACTTACCAGAACGAAGCGGCTATCGCCGACGCCATGGTGGCCGAATTGCGCGGCGCCGACCGCCAGGTGAGCGCCTACCGCGCCGACATCAGCGACCCCGACGCCGCCAGTGCACTGGTCGAACAGATCGAATCCACGCAGGGACCGATTTTCGCCCTGGTCAACAACGCCGGCATCACCCGCGATAAAAGTTTTCTGACCATGCCGCTGGCCGACTGGGACCGTGTCATCGACGTCAACCTGAACGGCAGCGCCTACATGGCGCGCTTTGTTCTCGAGCGCATGATCCGCCGCAGCGAGGGCAAGCTGGTCAACATGTCCTCGGTCTCGGGCCTGCGCGCGTCTCCGGGCCAGGCCAACTACGCCGCCAGCAAGGCGGCCCTGCTGGCGCTGACGGCGACGCTGGCGGCCGAAGTGGCCCGCTTCGGCATCCAGGTCAATGCCGTCGCGCCCGGATTCATCGACACCGACATGGTCGGCGCGATGCCGGAAGCGGCGCGCGAGAAGCTGCACAAACGGATTCCGCTGCGGCGCATGGGCCGCGTCGACGAAGTCGCCGACGCCGTCTTGTACCTGCTGTCGCAGCACGCCGATTACATCACCGGCCAGACCCTCGTCATCGACGGCGGCATGAGCGCATAAGGAGACTTCCAATGGCAAATAAACGAGTCGTCATCACCGGCCTGGGCGTGGTTTCCCCGGTCGGATCGAGCACCGAGGCATTCTGGAACGCGCTGACCGGCAGTGTCAGCGGCGTGGACAGGCTGACCCGCCTGCCCAACGCCCTGTATCCGCGCGACCTGGCGGCGGAAATCAAGGACTGGGAAGACTTGCCGGAAGCGCAGGACGCGAGCCTGGGCGAGTATGGCCAGGCGGTCGGGTATGCGCTGGCGGCGGCGCGCATGGCGCTGGGCGACGCCGGCCTGGGTGCGGTGCTCGCCGACGGCAACGATTGCTCGGTCCTGATCGGTACCACGATGGGCAACCAGGATCTCGTGGAACAGGTCATCGACCGTCACGACCTGAACGAAGCATCCGTGCTGACGCCGGAAGAGGGCAAAGGACTGGCCAACTTCGGCGCTTCGCTCCTCTCCACCGTGGTGGCCCGGCGCTTCGGTTGCCAGGGCGGCGCGATGACCTTCGTGAACGCCTGCGCGGCCGGCAACTACGCCGTCGGCAGCGGCTTCGCACGCATCCGCAGCGGCCAGGAAAGCATGGCCCCGGTGGGTGGCGCCGACCCGTTCAGCCGCGCCTGCTACACGATTTTCCACCGTTTGAGCGCCTCGGCCTCGACCGCCTGCCGTCCCTTCGACCAGCGGCGCGAAGGCATGGTGGTGGGCGAAGGCGCGGCCATGCTGGTGCTGGAAGAATACGAACACGCCCTCGCTAGAGGCGCCCACATCTACGCCGAAGTCACCGGCTATGCGCTGACCTGCGATGCCTACCATGCCACCGCACCGCATCCGGAAGGGCGCGGCGCGGTCGCCGCCATGGGCCGCGCGCTGCAGCTGGCCGGCTTGAGCCCGGACGACATCGACTATGTCAGCGCGCACGGTACCGGTACCGCCGCCAACGACCAGTCCGAAGCGGTCGCCATGCACCGCGTGTTCGGCGAGCGCCTCGCCAGCCTGCCGGTCAGTTCGATCAAGTCGAGCCTGGGCCATTGCATGGGCGCGGCCAGCGCCTTCGAAGCGGTGGCCTGCGCGCTGGCCCTGCACCACCAGGTGGCCCCGCCGACCATCAACACGACCGAGATCGACAGCGCCTTCCCCGTCAGGCTCGACGTCGTGCCCGGCCGCGCGCGCGCTGCCGATGCGCCATGTGATGAGCAACGCCTTCGCCTTCGGCGGCAATGTCGCCACCGTGCTGTTCAGCCGATTCGAACCCGCCCACCCATAACCACACAGAGCGAGACCACGATGGAATTTGCGATTGCAAACAGCCGCTACACGCTGGCGGCCGATACCAGCAGCCCGGCACTGCTGCCAGGCCTGGCGGAGCGCCACGCCGCGCTGCAGGCGCCGCTGGCGGACTACGACAGCGAACGCCGCCTCGGCCGCAAGATCCGTTACCTGAGCGACGCCACCCGCCTGTTCGGCGGCGCCGCGGTGGCCGTGCTCGACGAGGCGCGCCTGGCGCAGCTGCTCTCCTCGGCACCGGAGCGCATCGGCGTCTACACCTGCGAGGAAACCGTCAACCTGCGCGACGACTACCAGTTCGACCTGTGCATCAAGGTGCACGGTCCGGACGAGGCCAGCCCGCTGCTGGCGCCGAATACCCTGGCCAATGTGGTGGGCAGCCATTTCGCCAGCTATATCGGCATCACGGGGCCGAATTGCACCATCGCCGCCGGCCAGAGCGGCGGCATGCATGCGCTGCAAACAGCCCTGCACGGCCTGGTGGAAGGGGCGATCGACTGCGCGCTCGTCGGCGGGGTCGAGGTGGCGTCGGACTATCACCGGGCCGCGTTTGCCGTCCAGCGCGAGGTGGCGGTGGTGCACGCGCTGGTTCCCGCCCCGGTCGATGCGGGCCTTGTGTTCTACGCGCCGCGCATCCGCATGAAGGCCGCTGCCGGCGCGCTCGAGCTGGCGCAGGCGCTGAAGGCAGAGGCGCAGGCGCGCTTCGGCACGCCCGCGCTCGACGCGGTGATCCTCGCCTGCGGCAGCGCCCTGCTCGACATGGATGCCCTGTGCAGCGCCATCGGCGGGCTCGGTGTGAGCAACAGCCTGCTGCCGGGCGAGCGCCTGTACGGCTATGGCGAATCCTGCGGCACGCTGCTGGCCCCGGGACTGGCGCGCGAAGTGCTGTGGGGCGATGCCGACCTGGTGCGCACGCACATCCTCGGCAGCCAGCCGCCGGTCCTGCGCCGGCTCGGCATCGTTTCGCTCGACGAACAGGGGCAGTTCGGCGCGCTGGTGATGGAGCGCCGCGCATGAGCGCACACCTCGCCCTGCAATCGGGGAACGCCGACCCGGTCGACGTGCGCCGCATCGATGTGAAAAGCCTGATTCCGCACCGCGAGCCCTTCCTGCTGGTCGACGCCCTGGGTGCCTACCTGCCAGGCGAATCGCTCGACGCGGTGAAAGCCGTCTCGCGTGCCGAGCCCTGGTTCCAGGGGCACTTTCCGGATTTCCCGGTCATGCCCGGGGTGCTCGTAACGGAAGCGCTGGCGCAGACCTGCGCCATGTTCATGGCGCTGGAAGCGCGCCGGGCGGCTTCGCCACCCGACCCGGACGACATCTACATCCTGCTGCGCACGGAAGTGCGCAATACCCGCCCGGTGTTTCCCGGCACGCTGCTGCAACTGCGCGTGGACGTCGACGAGCGCCTGGGAGAATTCGTCCACTTCAAGGTCCTGGCCAGCCAGGGCGGCAAGAGCTGCGTACGCGGCAGGCTTACGGTAGGCAAGGCATCGAAGAGCAAGCTGGAACAGTAGCCCTGCCCGGCGCCTTCGGTGAGCGAACCCGATAACACCAACACACTTCATCCAAGCTTGGGACAGAAAAATGAACAAACCACTCGATTTTCCGTGCCGCGACACCCTGCTGGCCGCGCAACTGAACGCCTACCTGCACTCGCATGGCGCCGAGGCGCGCGCCCTCCTCGGCCTGCCGGCAACAAGCGGCCTGCGGGTCGAACTCGATGAGGGCGCCGGTCCGATCGCCTGCGTCCAGGCCGACGGCGACGCCAGCCTGCGCATGCAGAGCGCCGACGCTCTGAAAATCCTCGCCTACAGCCACAGCTTCCAGTGGGCGAACGGGATCGTCATCGTTCCCACGCTGACCAAGCTGGTGGAAAGCGGCGCCTTCCGCGACCTGGCACCGGGCGAAACCCGCTCCATGCTGGCCTTTGCCCGCAGCCAGAAGGCCGACCCGGAGCGCAACCCGGGCACGCTGTGGGGCGCCTTCAACCTGCTGGCGCTGCAAGGCTGGCTGCGCTGCGAAGGCGGCGACCGGACCATGCGCTATTCGCTGACCCCGGCCGGCGCCTGCGCGGTCGGTATCGTCGAAGCCCACCTGGCCACCTTCAAGCGCCTGGCCGCGGCCACCGCCGTGCTGCAGCATTGCCACGCACTGTGCCACCGCCGCCTGATCGATCCGGAAGCGCTGGCCACCTATGTGGCGCTGGTCGACGAGCGCGCAGGGCTGGGGCCTGGGCGAGAACCAGGACGACACCGCCCTCGCCCGCCGCGTACGCACCCAGCTCGTCACGGCCATGGACGGCCTGCTGGCCGGACCGACCTGATCGCGCTCGACATGCCCGTGTTCGAACAAAGAACAACAAGCGCACGGCCGTGGCGCCGTCGATCTTCGGCGCCGTCGGCAACGAGCGCACCTGGATCGCCCTGGCCCCGGGCAGCGCCAACACCGATCCGGTCTTCCCGGCGGCAGCCTGGCGCCTGCTGGCGCGCCTCGGCCAGGTGGAATTCAACCCCGGCGCTACCTGCGTGCGCCTGACCGAGCGCGCGCGACGTGTACCGCCCGATCGCGGCGCCCTTCGCCGCCCTGCCCGCCTCTTACCTGCGCTCGTACGCGCGCCTGCAGGACCTGCTGTTCGGCGACCCCGACCCGCTCGGCATCGACCAGGACACCCATATCGACCGGGTGATGAACATCTACGCCTCCAGCGGTGCCGGTTCGGGCCCGGCCTCGCGCGAGATTTCGCAGAAGATCATCCACCGCATCTTCGACGAGACGCCGCTCGACCAGCAGCCCGCCGGCCTTGCCGACATGGGCTGCGGCGACGGCACGGCACTCAAGCGCCTGGCCGACTACGTCATCGGGCACACGGCGCGCGGCCGCCATCTGGCTACCCACCCGCTGCTGGTGATCGGCGCCGACTACAACGAATCGGCGCGCAGCCGCGCGCGCGAAACCCTGTCGGCCTTCGACGGGCACGAGGGCGTGCAGACGCGCGTGCTGCACGCCGACATCTCCGACCCGGCCAAATACGACGAGGCGGTGCGCGACAGCGGCCTGCGGATGCGCGGCGCCGACGGCAGCCTGCGCGCGCCCGGCCTGCGCGACTTCGTCCACACCTTCATGTTCCTGGTCCATAACCGGCGTTTGCAGATCCGCAGCGACGCCGATGCAGAGCGCGTGCTGCAGGCCCACCGGACAGCGCCAACCGTGCCTTGCTGGCCGATGTCGCCGCCACCTTCTACGGCGCGGCGCTGCCGGCAGGCGAATGGACGCTCGCCACGCTCAAGAATGCCTTCCGCGTGGCCTATTCGGACGCGCAGGGACTGGTGCCCGGCTTCGTCGCCGCGGCCGACCTGGTCGACTTCATGGGACGCTGGAAGCCCTTCATCGAGCACGGCTTCCTGACGGTCGAGGCCCACAGCCCCTGGGCCGAAAACCTGATCGAGGAGACGCCGCAGGACGACGCGGCCTGGATGAAAGTGGAGAAGCTGCCGCATCCCTTCAACTGGGGCATGCACTTCCTGTCGCGCCAGTTCATGATGCCGTATAACGAGTTCCGCCTGGCGCTGGCACTGGCGGGCTTCACGCCGAGCGGCGCCGTGCACGGGCGCATCCATCCGGAAGGCTTCCCCGGGCTCGATACCCTGAACGCCTACCGCTTCTTCAATATCGCCAACTACGTTCCCGTCCAGGCATAGGGCCACAATGGCACACGAACAGGTCGATGTCCTCATCAACGGCGGCGGCATCGCCGGTGCCACCCTGGCTTACCTGCTGGGACGCCAGGGGCGGCGCGTGCTGCTGGTCGAGCATGCCGACCGCGGGCGCATGCTCAGCGGCGCCGACCTGCTCAAGCCGGCCGGCATCCGCGTCATCGAGAACATGGGTTTGCTGGACGAGGTGGCCGCCATCGGCGGACGCCGGCGCGAGCTGCTGCGCGTCTTCCACGACCGCGAACCCCTGTGCACGGTGGACTACCGCGCCAACGACGAACTGGGCTACTTCATCCTGATTCCCTGCGAGCGCCTGCGCAACCTGGTGCTGGAACAGATGACGCGTTTCGAAAGCATCGAATGCCTGTTCAATACCCGCATCGCCAGCGTGGCATCGCGTGCCGACGGCGGGGTCGCCACCGTCACGCTCGATAACGGGCACACGGTCGCCCCCACGGTGATGGTGGGCGCCGACGGTTTCGCGTCTTATACGAGGAGGCTGCTGGCGATCACCACCGAACGCACCGTCTACCCGGCGCCGATGTGCTTCGGGACGACGCGGCTGGTGCCCAGCGTGGAGGAGTGCAACCGGCTGTATGTCGACTCCCGCCACGGCCTGGCCTATTTTTATCCGGTCAGCGCCAGCGAGGGCCGGGTGGTGGTCAGTTTTCCGAAAGAAGAAATGCGCGAGCTGATGGCCGACCGCAGCGGCGCCCTGCTGCGCGCACGCCTGCGGCATTTCGTCGGCGAGGCCAGCGCCGACGCGGTGGACGAAGTGACGGACACCGGCATCTTCAAAGGGATTCCGATCGGGCGCATCAACCTCGACACCTACCATCGGCACAACGTGGCAATGCTGGGCGACGCGATCCACAACGTGCACCCGATCACCGGCCAGGGCATGAACCTGGCGATCGAAGACGCGGGGGAACTGGCGCAGCAGCTCGGGCTTGCGCTGTCGGGCATGCTGCCGCTGACCGAGGCGCTGGACGCCTACCAGCGCCGCCGCCATGGGGTCAACGAAGCGGTGGTGACCTATGGCCACTCGCTCGTGTCCAGCTTCGCCGACAAGGCCAGCTTCGCCGCCTGTTTCAATGGGGCCTTGCAGGGCAGCAGCCGACAGAGCGCGCATTTGCGGCCGGTGGCGGTGGCTTAGGCCGCCCTACGTCGTTCGATCATTCGCCCTTGATCTGCAAGGCACGCTCATATAAAGCGTTCTTCTTGCGCCCCGTGATCTGCGCCGCCAGGTTGGCCGCCTGCTTGACGCTGCATTCGGTCAGCAGGATCTGCAGGATCCGTTCGGCCTCGATATCCTGGGCGTCGGTCTCGAGCGTCGCGCCCTCGACCAGCACGACGAATTCACCGCGTTCGCGGTGCTGGTCGGACCTGACCCAGGCCAGCGCCTCCTGCAACTGGCAGCGATGCACTTCCTCGAACATCTTGGTCAGCTCGCGCGCAAAGACGACCTGGCGGGTCGGCTCGAACACGCTCGACAGCCCCTCGACGCAGTCGACGATGCGGTGCGGCGCTTCATAGATCACCAGGGTGGCGGGTTCCCGTACCAGTTCCAGCAGGGCCGCTTCGCGCTGCTTCGACTTCGCCGGCAGGAAGCCGACGAAGTTGAAACGGTCGTTGACCAGGCCGGACGCGGACAACGCCGCCACCGAGGCCGAGGCGCCCGGCAGCGGGATCACGCGCAGGCCGGCCGCGCGCACGGCGTCGACGATGCGCGCGCCCGGATCGGACACGGCCGGGGTGCCGGCATCGGACACCAGCGCCACCGTTCGCCGGCGCGCAGGCGCGCGACCAGCTTGTCGGCCACCTCGCGCTCGTTGTGCTGGTGCGCCGCCACCATCTGCTTGTTCAAGCCGTAACGGGTGAGCAGGGCGCCGGTTTTACGCGTATCCTCGCAAGCAACCACGTCGGCCAGGGCCAGCAGGTGCAGCGCACGCAGCGTGATGTCGGTAGCATTGCCAATCGGCGTCGCCACGACGTACAGTGTTGCTGTAGGATAAGACTGCTGGGCTGCCTCGGCCATCACAGGGAGCTTGGCGATATCGATGGGCTGATGGGAAGACTGATTCTCGGTCATGTTGAGGATGCGATGCGTATAAAAATACTAAACGGCCTGTTGGCCACCGCCGTGTTCGGCCTGATTGCCGGCTGCGGCAATACACCTTTGCCCCCCGATCGGGGTTGCGGCGTACCGGGCGGATTGTGCGCGCCCGCTGTGCCAAACACAAGTGCGGTACGTCCACCGCCGCCCGCCGAGCCGGAGCGCTCGGAAACGGTGACGTCTCCCGTGGAACTCTACCCCGACGAAGGGAATGGTCCGCAGGCGAGCGCCCGCAGCGGCAACGGCGCGCGCGTTGCGCTGCTGTTGCCCTTGCAGTCTCCCGCGCTGGGCCGCGCCGCCGATGCGGTGCGCGCCGGTTTTTTGGCCGGCCATGAGCGCGACCGCGCCGGCATCGAAGTCAACATCGTCGCCAGCGGCGATTCGCCCGAGTCCACGCTGGACCGCCTATGCGCGCGCGGTGGCCGACAACGACATCGTCGTCGGCCCGCTGGCCCGCCCGAATGTCGCCGCGGTGGCCGGTAGCCAGTATGTGACCAAGCCGACGCTGGCGCTGACCCACCCCCCAGCTCGACCGGCCCTTGCCGGCGCAGATGCTGGTGGTCGGCCTGTCGCTGGAAGACGAAGCGCGCCAGGTGGCCGACTGGGCCGCGGCGGAACACCCCGGTGGCCGCGCCCGGTGCTGGGCGGCAGCGCGGCGTGGCAGCAGCGCGTGGCCGGCGCCTTCGCGGCGCGCTGGAACCGGCTCGGCCGCACCAATCTGAGCGTGGAGTTGCCCGTGAACGAGGGCTATGTCGACGGCAATGCGCTGGCCGCGCTGCGTGTGCGCGCTGGAAAGCGAGCGTCCCGAACTCGTGTTCGCCGCGCTCGATGCCGGCGGGCTGCGCCAGGTACGCAGCGCGCTGGGCACTTCCCTGCCGACCTATGGCGTCTCGGCCGCCAACCCGGGCCGCGAACCGGGGCTGGCGGTACCCGAACTGGACGGCGTGCGCCTGCTCGACCTGCCCTGGACCATCCAGCCGGACCACCCGAGCGTGATGGTGTATCCACGCCCGGTCGACCTCGAGTCGCTCGACATGCAGCGCCTGTACGCGCTCGGCATCGACGCTTTCCGGCTTGCGCGCGAACTGGTGCAGCGCCCCGGCAGCAATTTCGAGCTCGACGGCGTGACCGGGCGCCTGAGCGTGCGCATGAACAATGGCGCCTGGTCGCTGCGGCGCGACGAGGCCACGGCCGTGTACCGCGACGGTATCGGCTACGAGCCGGTGGCGGCCGGGAGATGACATGTGGCCGCCGCGCCTCTCGCCGAAGCAGGCCCAGGCCGCGAGTGGGAACAGGCGGCGCTGCGCCACCTCGAGCGCGCCGGCCTGCGCCCTGGTGGAAGTCAATTTCAGCTGCAAGGGCGGGGAAATCGACCTCGTCATGCGCGACGGCGCCACCCCGGTCTTTGTCGAGGTGCGCCAGCGCGCCGACCGCCGCCATGGTGGCGCGGCCGCCAGCATCACCCCGGCCAAGATCCGGCGCCTGGTGCGCGCCGCCCAGGTATATCTGCAACGCCTGCCTGTGACGCCGCCCTGCCGTTTCGACGTCGTTGCCATCGATGGCGACCAGCTGGAGTGGCTGCAGAACGTGATCGAAGCGTGAGCGCGACGAACCGTACGCGGCCCCGTACGAAACACCAGTACACCGTTGAAATGTAAGCAATTCTTAAAACGCTTTGCCGTCCCGGCTTGCCACTGCACTATAATCTTCGGCTATGAACACTCAACGCATCCTCGCTCACTTCCAGGAGAGCGCCGACCTCAAACTGAAGTCGGCAGCAAGCCTGACGCTCCCTATTTCGCAGGCGATCGAACTCATGTTCGGCGCCCTGTCCAACGGCAACAAGATCCTGGCATGCGGGAATGGCGGTTCCGCCGCCGACTGCCAGCACTTCGCGGCCGAATTGGTCGGCCGGTTCGAGCGCGAGCGCTTTCCGCTGCCCGCCATCGCCCTGACCACCGATACCTCGATCCTGACCGCGGTCGCCAACGACTACAGTTACAAGGAAATCTTCTCGAAGCAGGTGCAGGCCTTCGGCCAGGCCGGCGACATCCTGCTGGCGATCTCGACCTCGGGCAATTCGGGCAACGTGCTCGCCGCCGTCGAAGCCGCGCTCGAGCGCGAAATGCGCATCGTCGCCTTTACCGGCAAGGACGGGGGCGCGCTGGCGAAATTGCTGACCGACGCCGACGTGCACATCAACGTGGCGCATAGCCGTACCGCGCGCATCCAGGAAGTGCATCTGGTGGCAATTCACGCTATTTGCGACGGCATCGACGTCGCGCTATTCGGAGGAGACGAGAATGAATGAACGCGGCCTGAACAGCCCTTTGGCGAAAGCCGTCCTGTGCGCAGCCCTGCTGGGCTCGCTCCAGGGCTGCGTGCCGCTGGTCATCGGTGGCGCCGCCATGGGTGCGGCCGCCACCATGGACCGCCGCACGCTGGGCGCGCAGACCGAGGACAAGGCGATCACCGTCAAGGCCGAGATGCAGGTGCCGAAACTGGTCGGTTCGGCCGGCCACGTCAACATCGCCAGCTATAACCGCAAAGTCTTGCTCACCGGTGAAGTGCGCGACGAGGCGATGAAAGCCGCCGTCGAGCAGGAAGTGCGCAAGATCGAGAACGTGGTGAACGTCATCAACGAGCTGGCCATTTCCGGCCCGTCGAGCTATACCTCGCGCTCCTCGGACGCCATCATCACCGGCAACGTCAAGGCCAGCCTGGTCGAAATGAAGACCATCTCGGCCACCTCGTTCAAGGTCGTCACCGAGCGCGGCACCGTCTACCTGATGGGCCGCGTGACCCAGCGCGAAGGCGACCTCGGCGCGAACATCGCCAAGAGCGTCTCCGGCGTCCAGCGCGTGGTCAAGATCTTCGAGTACCTCACCGAAGAGGAACTGCGGGCCCAGTATCCGAAGACCTCCTCGGTCGCCCTGTAATCCTGCGCTGACCTCATGACCGCTCGCACCACCCGCTCATGGATCCGGCCCGCCGCCATCGGCGCGCTCGTGCTCGCGCTGGCGGGCGGCGGTTATGCCGCGTTCTTCTCCACACCCAAGGCGCCGGACGTCACCTTCATCTCGATTGCCGGCGACAAGATCAGCACGCCGGCCTTGCGCGGCAAGGTGGTGATGGTCAATTTCTGGGCAACCTCGTGCACGACCTGCGTGCGCGAGATGCCGGCGATGGTCGACACGTATAACAAGTTCAAGGGGCAGGGCCTGGAATTCGTCGCCGTGGCGATGCAGTACGATCCGCCCAACTACGTCCTCAATTTCACGGAAACGCGCAAGCTGCCCTTCATTGTCGCGTTGGACGCTGGCGGCGACCTGGCAAAAGCCTTCGGCGACGTCACCCTGACACCGACCACCTTCGTGATCGGCAAGGACGGTAGCATCCTCAAACGCTATGTCGGCGAACCGGATTTCGCCGAAGTCCATGCGCTGCTGCGCCAGGCGCTGGCTGCCGGCTGAAACAGCGTGCGGCTGCCCTCTACTGTCGTGTCCGCCTTGCCGTGATGCCGATCTGTCATTAAACTGGCTCGCAGGCCCGGCTGTATAGGCGCGAGCGCCACAGCACGCCTGACTTAACGCAAGCCTGCGGCGCCGGAATCGGCCAAGCTTGATGCGTTCGCTGAGCGCGAGCCTGCGTTCATGCTCGCCAAGGAGATAGGATGGGTCACTCAATTCGCAGGATAACCGTCGTTGCCGCGCTGCTCGGCCTGGCAGCGTGCGCCGGGCCGCGCCCGCAGCCGCTGGCTGTCCTGCAATACCAGCATGTGGCCAATGCACACGAGATCCGCTTTACCAATCCGATCCCGCTGTCGGCGGCCCTGTACCGTGTCGGCCACCTGTCGCCGGTGGATGCGCACGGCTTCTGGGCCATTTTCGTGCTGTGCAACGTCGACGTCACCGAGCACGCGCGGCGCGGCTTCCACTACAACGTCAACAATTTCCGCGTCAGCTATGAAGGCCGCGAATACGGCGGCCTGCCCCCGTACACACTGCGTTACCAGGGCCAGGCCGAGCTGAACACGCGCGGCGACGCCACGCCCCTCCTCGACGCGATTGCCGCCGAAATCCAGGAAGGCCCGCCCGAGCAGATTTTCCAGAGCGGTTTCTATCCCGACCTGAACTACCGTTTCGCCGTGTTCGTGCCGAAAACCCCGGCCAATTACGCGGGCGAGCAATTGACCCTGACTTACAAAGGCCAGCCGGCCATCCTCGTCGGCAACGGCAAGGCGCCATCCGATTTACCCGCCGTGGGCGGCACCGCCGCCGGCATGGCGGCGGCCTGCGTGCCGCCGCAACCTTAAGATCGCCCCGCCAGCACCGTTACGTCGAAACGCTTAAGCGGCGTTTTTCGGATACAGGATCATCTGGGTGCAGCGGAACAGGGCGATCGTCTTGCCATTCGTTTCGTCCGTGACCGTCACATCCCACACGTGGGTGGTGCGGCCCAGGTGGGCGGGCGTGGCCACGCAGGCGATCGCACCGGCGCGCGCAGTGCCCAGGTGGTTCGATTTCAGCTCGATCGTGGTAAAGCTGTGCGCCCCTTCCGGCAGGTGGGCGATGCAGGCATAGCCGGCGGCGGTGTCGACCAGCGTCACCACGCTGCCGGCGTGCAGGTAGCCATTCGGCGCCAGCAGGTGCGGCTGGATCGGCAGGCGCGCACCGACACGGCCTTCGGCAACTTCCGTGATCTCGATGCCGAGGTGGGCAGGCAGCGTGCCCTGGCCGAAGCGGTTCAGGCTTTCGGGCGTATATTTATTGTCCATATGGTATTCCCAACTGTAGAATCAGGCATCCTACACCGGGCGCCGCCAGCGCGTGCAAGACGCCCCACGCCAGGGGCAACGCGGCGCAGCACACAGGGACACCATGGAACGAGACTTTCTGCAATTTCCCGACGACGAAAACGGCAACGTCCTGTGGAACATGCGACACGACGGCGACGACCTGGCAAAGGCGCGCGAGGTCGACTTTTCGGTCATCTTCCCGGAAGAGAAAGATGCGCTACGCTTTGCGAACTACCTGCTGCGCGAAGGCCAGAAGGTCTCGTTCTCGCGCTACGACAAGCCGGGCTTTCCCTGGCAGGTGCAGGCGCACCCGGTCATCGTTCCCACCCACGCCAACGTCACCGCTTACGAACGCCTGCTGGCGCGCGATGCTACCGAGCTCGGCGGGCAGAACGACGGCTGGGGTTGCTTCGCGCAATAGCCGCAGCCTGGTGTCCAGCCGCCCCGGTGCTTGCATGGTGTGAACGCGTGGGCGGCGCTGGAGCAGCGGGAATGCCTGGCGTCGGGTGGAGCCGGCCACCCTACGCGCGCCGCTTCGGCTTGCCCCCGCCACTGCCGGCATGACGCTTGCGCGTGGCCGCGTTTTGCTGCTGCAGCAGGGAATCGACGCGCTCGGCCGCCTCGCGCGCCAGTTTCTGCGCTTCTTCGATGCTCGGGAAAAAGTCGGGCTGGCGGTAGCCAAGCCAGGCGTAGGCCGAATACATGCGGCAGGTGTCTTCCACCTCCTGCAAATTCATCCAGAACAATTCCTGCGAATGGGGCGTCAGCTTGCAGACCTTTTTCTTCGCCAGCGACAGGGCCCAGTGCTCCCAGGCGCTTTGCAGCATCGGCACCCGGCTTGATATCGGTACCAGCGACAGCATGAATTTCTCGGCCACCGACAGGTCCAGGGTATCGAGCCATTCGGCGCGCTCGTTCTGGTCTTCCGTGATGCGCGGATAGAAGAAGCCGTCCGGCACGTCGATGTTGTGCACGAACCGTTTTAACAGTTTCACCAGCGAGGTTTCGTGGGTGACCGATGAAATCCGGTGCAACTGCTCGAGCGATGGCGCGACCGCGAAGCCGCTGGACGGCACCGGCGGGATCTTTTCCTTCATCAGGGCGCGCATCACTTCATGGGTGTCGTCGTCGTAACCGGCAACGAAACCTTCCTCGTGCACGCCGTAGCGGCCGGCGCGGCCGGCAATCTGCTTGGCCAGCGCCGCCGAAATCTCTTCTTCCTCGACACCGTTGTATTTCACGGCCGTCGTCATGACGATGCGCGCGATCGGCATGTTCAGGCCCATGGCCAGCGCGTCGGTGCCGACCACGATGTCGGCCTTTCCTTCCCGGAAGCGCTCGGCCTGGGCACGCCGCACTTCCGGCGACAGGTTGCCGTAGACGGTGGCGACCGATAGCCCCTTTTCCGTGATCATGTCGCGCCACATCAGGACGTCGCGCCGCGAAAAGGCGATGACGGCATCGCCACGGCGCAAATTGGTCAGTTTGCGTACGGGCGACGGTTCCATCGCCAGCGGTGCCATGCGTTTCAGCACATGCACCTCCAGCGGCACTTCCAGGCGCTCGGCCAGGGCCTCGATGGCACGCCGCGCTTCCGGTGCGCCAACGAGGTAGACGGTCGACGCCGGCGCGCCGCAGACGGCGGCGGTCCAGGCGGCGCCGCGGTCGCGGTCGGCCAGCATCTGGATTTCGTCGATGACGGCGACTTCGATCGGCGTTTTACTGTCGAGCATCTCGACGGTGCTGGCGACGTGGGTGCTGCCCTCGGCGATGCGGCGTTCTTCGCCGGTAATCAGGCTGACCTTGAGTTCCTCGCCATGCGGACGCGCCGCCAATAAACGTTCGTAGTTTTCCAGCGCCAGCAGGCGCAATGGCGCCAGGTAGGCGCCGCTCTGCGCTTTCGCCAGCGCTTCCATCGCGCGGTGGGTCTTGCCGGAATTGGTCGGGCCGAGCAGGGCGATGAACTTGCGCTGCATGCGGCTGGCGACTTCGAAGGATTGCGGGTACTCGGCCAGGTTGATGCTTTCCTTGGTGCGGGCGGCGTGGCGCTCTTCCTGCTCGCGCTCGATCGCGTGTTCGACGCGCTGGCGGATACGCTCGAACACGTAGTCGGCCGGCTCCGAGGTTTCCAGTTCGTCCAGCACACCCAGGAAGAGGCGCGGATCGAAGCCGGCATCGTCGGCCTGCTCGGCGATGTCGCGCACGAATTCCTCGGCGTCCATGTGCAGCTCGGCCAGCGCCTTGTCGCCGGTGCGTTCCTCGATCAATTCGCGCCGGGCAATCAAATCCATCTTGCGCCATTTACTTGGCTTGGCCAGCACGCCGCGCGCCGGTACCAGCGCATAAGGTACGCGCAAGCCTTCGTAGCGCACTTCTCCGGAAAAACGCAGGAACACGCGCCCTTCCATCTTGACCAGCTCGATGCCGCGCTCGGCCAGGCCGAGCTCGCGTCCGAGGAAGGCGTCGTCGTCGCCCGTGTCGTTCTCGTCAGTTTCGTAGCGGGAATTACTCATGTGTCATTGAAGGTGATGTCTGCTTGCTATCACTATAGCGCGGACGGGATATTGCTCTCGTTCCGCAAGGTGTGGATGGGGCGTCGCAATCAAAACGGCCTCCCTGTCGTGCCCGGGTTGGTCAGGTGTGCGTTTGACTCTGGCCCATTACTGCCTTGCTTGTCGCAACATGGAAGTGTGAACCCAAGCGACAAACGCGCTGGCAGCCATACAAGACGCGCGCGCCATGGTCACCGTGGGAATAGACGCTGCGGCAGCGCGTGTACGGCTCACGCTCCGCAAACACAGTCAAAGTGTTGTCCAGATGGTTTGGTAGTGAAAGGTTCGTCCCGCTTGACCATTCTTCCAAATTTTTCCTGCTTCAGGCAAGTAGCCCTGCATTCCTCTTGCAATGCATCGAATGTCGGCTCTTTAAAAATAAGTGATGAAAAAGCCAATAATATGACGATGGCCGCAAATAAGGTCAGCTCGATCGGTTTTCGTATACTGAACTTCACGTTCTCGTCCTTTCCGGAAACCACTCAACTTCTTCCCGCACGTGAGCGCGTCGTCGCCGCCACCAAATGAAACGGCCTTATCATCCATGCATGAATGATAAGGCCGTGTTCATCGGCTGAACAGCGTTCGGGAAGATAAAGAATAAATCCCGACAGCGCGTTGAAGATGCTGCAGACATCAATCCGACAAGCCTGACTGCCCACCAATGCAATGCGCCAGGCTGTCTTCTTGTTGTGGACGCTCAGGCGGCAGCCACGCCCGCGTTGTGCGCCTGCTGGTCCGCGTGGTACGAGGAGCGCACCATCGCACCGACGGCGGCGTGGACAAAACCCATCTCGTAGGCCGCTTCCTCGAACTTTTTAAATTGGTCCGGGTGCACGTAGCGGCGCACCGGCAGGTGCGAGTTCGACGGCGCCAGGTACTGGCCGATGGTCAGCATGTCGATGTCGTGCTCGCGCATGTCGCGCATGACTTGCAGGATTTCCTCGTCGGTTTCACCGAGTCCCACCATGATGCCGGACTTCGTGACCACGTTCGGGTACATCTTCTTGAAGTCGCGCAGCAGCACCAGGGAATGCTTGTAGTCGGCGCCCGGGCGCGCTTCCTTGTACAGGCGCGGCACGGTTTCCAGGTTGTGGTTCATCACGTCGGGCAAGCCATCGGCGAAGATGTTCAGTGCCTTCTCTAAACGGCCGCGGAAGTCCGGCACCAGTACTTCGATCTTGGTATTCGGCGACAGGGCGCGCGTTTTCGTGATGCACTCGACGAAGTGGCCGGCGCCGCCGTCGCGCAGGTCGTCGCGGTCGACCGAGGTGATCACGACATACGACAGGCGCAGGTCGGCGATCGTTTTCGCCAGGTTGCCCGGCTCGTTGACGTCGAGCGGGTCGGGGCGGCCGTGGCCGACGTCGCAGAACGGGCAGCGGCGCGTGCACTTGTCGCCCATGATCATGAAGGTGGCCGTGCCCTTGCCGAAGCATTCGCCGATGTTCGGGCAGCTTGCTTCCTCGCACACGGTGACGAGGTTGTTGGCGCGCAGGATGTCCTTGATCTCGTAGAAGCGCGACGAGGCGGTGGCCGCTTTTACTCGGATCCATTCGGGCTTCTTGAGGCGTTCGGCCTCGGCGATCGGCACGATCTTGATCGGGATGCGCGAAGTCTTGCTGGCACCTTTTTGCTTGTCGCTGGCGTTGTAGGCGGCGTTCGAGGCAGAATTCAGACCGGTTTCGGTTTCGGTAGTCATGTCGCTCAGGGCCCAGACGGGCTTCAGTTGGAGTTGTTCGGTTCGGCAGGCTTGAGGCCTTGCGCCAGGTGCAGCACCAGCGCCTGCGCCAGTGCAGCCTGCACATCGGCAAGTGGCGCCTCGATGCCCATCGTGCGCATGTCGACGGTGGAGAGGCCGGAATAACCGCAGGGGTTGATCCATGAAAACGGAGCCAAATCCATCGCCACGTTCAGCGAGACTCCGTGATAGGTGCAGCCATTGCCGCGCACTTTCAAGCCGAGCGCGGCGATCTTGGCACCGCGGCGCGGGCCCTCGGCGATATAGATGCCGGGCGCGCCGGCGATGCGCTCACCGGCGAGATTATACGCCGCCAGCACGTCGATGACCGCCTGTTCGATTTTTTCCACAAACTGTCGGGCATACAACTTGCCGCCCGGCTTGTTGCGGCGCAGGTCCATCAGCAGGTAGATCACCACTTGGCCGGGACCGTGGTAGGTCACTTCGCCGCCGCGATCGGTTTGCACCACGGGAATGTCATGCGCCGGTACGCCTTCCCCCTGCAACAGGTGGGCAGGGTCGGCGCCCAGGCCCAGCGTGAAGACCGGCGGATGCTCGACGATCCAGAGTTCGTCCGGCGTCTGCGGCGTGCGCGCGTCGGTAAAGGCGCGCATCGCGGCAAACGTGGGTTCGTAGTCGGCGCGGCCCAGCGCGCGAATGATCGGGCCGGCGGGACGGGTGGGTTGCATGGGAATCCGGTCGGAAATGGTTTCGAGCGCCTTGCACGCTCAGCTCCGTCATTATATGCCAGCGTACCCGGCCTTGCCCGGCGACGGGCAGGCGCCGCCGCCCTTGCTGCAGTGCTTACAGGACGATCTTGACCATCGGGTGCGCCGACAGCGTGCGGTAGATGTCGTCGAGCTGCTCGCGGCTGGTGGCACGCACGGTGCAGGTCAGGCCCGTGTAGTTGCCTTTGCCCGAAGGGCGCACTTCCATGCGGCCGTGGTGGAAGCTGGGGTCGAAGCCGGTCACCACCTCGGCGATCGTGGTGGCGAAGGCCTCGTGCGTCGGGCCCATCACCTTGATCGGGAAGTCGCTCGGGTATTCGATGAGGGATTCTTTCGGGTCCATGGCAATTCCAGTGCAAAAGGGTATTGTAGCCCGGTCCGCGCAGGCGTGTGCGGACCGGGCAGGCGGCTGCCTTGCCGCCCGCCCGCGTCAACGCTCGCGCTGGTGGAAGCCGGCGCGCGGGCTCGGCCCGCTGTCGGAGCGGCGTCCGACCGCGGCCGATGCGGCCGACTGGGCCGCCGAGGACGCGGCGGACGGGGCCGGGGAGGGCGTCGGCGCCGACATGACCCGCTGCGGTGGTGCCACCTCGGTGGCCACCGGCCGCGCCATCTGGACCTGTGCTTGCGCCCGGGCTTGCGCTTGCGCTTGCGCTTGCGCTTGCGCTTGCGCTTGCGCCCGCGCATTGGCCGACACCGCTTCCAGAACCGCGGCTGCGCTGCTGCGCTGCGGCGCCGGGCTGGCGCTTGGTGCCGGACGCGGTATCCCGATGACGCCCGCGGCGCCCTCGTCGCGCGGCGCCGGCGCGAACCCGCGGCGCTGGCGGCCTTCGAAGCCATCGCGTTCTTCACGTGCTTCGCGCTGCGCTTCGCGTCCGGCAAACCCCGCCGGCGGTGCCGTCATGATGACGCCCGGCTGGCGCACGTAACCTGTTTGCGGGGATGTGGCCGCGGCTGCCGCAGCTGCCGCCTGGCCGGCCGCCTGCGCAGCCGCCGTCAGCGGCGCAGGCTGCGCCCTCGGTACCGGCGCGGGCATGGCGACCGGTGCGCGTGTGCGCTCGGCGTTGTCTTGGCGGCCATCGCGCCGGCCCTCCCAGCGGCCATCGCGCTCGCCGCCATGCCGCTCGTCGCGTCCGTCACGCCCGCGCCAGGCCTGCAGCGGAGCCGGCGGCAGGGCCGTTGGCGCGCCCTGCCAGGCCGCCGGCGGCGTGGTGCGCGGCTCGCGCCCGACCACGACTTCGCCACGCTGGGCGAAGCGGTCCTGCGGCACCACGGTCAGGCCCCGGCGGCGGTAGTCGTGCTTGCCGTCGTGCTTGCCATCACGGCGATCGTGCTTGCCATCGCCCCAGCCGTGCGCATTCAGGCGGCGCAGGCGTTCCTCCGACATGACGTAGGGCGGCACGTAGCGCTCGTGCGGGGCCAGCGGGTACCAGCCCTGTGCCAGCTGCGGACGCGCACTGAAGTTCAGGTTCCAGCCGCTGCCGCCCACCCAGCCGACCAGGGCCGGCGCCCACACCGGATGGCGGTCGTGGCGGCCCGGCGCCCAGGCCCAGCGCCGGTTGACGTGCACCCAGCGGCCATAGTGGAAGGGCGCGTAGCCCGGGGAGCGTTGTCGACCCAGGTCCAGCCCCGGGGGCGATCCAGGTCCAGCGGCCGTCGCGGTAGGGCACCCAGTCGCTGGCGACCGCCGGCAGCCACAGGCTGCCGTATTCGCTGCTGCTCTGCCAGCTGCCGTAGCGGTCGAGATCCTCGTAGCCGGTCATCTCGGCCGGCACGTAGCGGGTGGCGAGCACGGCGTCGCTGGCGCGGTCGCGCACGGCCACCCAGTCGTCGAACGCGTCCGGCACCGCCTGCGTGGTGCGCAGATCCTGCCCCTGCATCTCGGCACTGCGGCCGGCGCGCACGGGTCAGGCGCTCGCCGCCGCCCTCGACCACGGCCACGCCGTCGAACACGTTGACGCTGCTGGTGTCGCGCACCCGTTCGGCATCGACGCGCACGCGCCCGGGCTGCTGCAGGATCACCCGTGCCTGCGGGGTGCTCAGTTCGAAAGCCGCGGCAACCTCGGGATTGACGACGCGGATGCTGGCACTGCCGTAATGCAGGCGCAGGCGCAAGCGGTCGTCGTCGAGTTCGACGACGTCGAGCGCGGAATCGCCGTCCAGGCGGATCGCGGTCGAGCCGATGCGCAGCTCGGTGCGCGCGCCCGGCGCGGTGGAAATCGTGTGGTTCGAGGTGACGGGCCAGTTGACCAGCGCGGTGCTGGCGGCTTCGCCCGGCGTGCTGATGCTGACCTGGCCCTGGGTGAGAGAAACGCGGCCGACCCGGCCGGGGGCTTCGTCCGCCAGCACCAGGGTGGAAAAGGCCGCCAATGCCAGCAGCGTTGCGGTGGTCGATAAACGGCGTTTCATCATGGGCTCCAGGCGGGTGGGACGGAATGCGTCGACCTGATTACACCGCAACGGTGCCTGTCGCGGCAATCGGGCTTACAGAAGGTTGCAATTGGTGCGTGACTGAAACACGAGCACGCCTGCGCTTGCCGCAAAAAGGCAGTTTACGCGCCGCGCTCGACGAAGACCAGGGTCAGGCCAACAGCCACCAGCACGGTGCCGAATATGCGGTTCTGGATGCGCATCGCGCGCGGGTTGCGAAACAGCCCCTGCATCGAGGCGGCCAGCGTCGCATAGCCGTGCATCACCAGGCTGTCGATGGTCACCATCGTCACGCCCAGGATCAGCAGCTGCGGCAGCAGCGGGGCATCTTTCGAGATGAACTGGGGCAGCATCGCCACCATGAAGATGATGCCCTTCGGGTTGGTGGCATTCGTCAGGAAACCGGTCAGCACGCGCTTGCCGAAGGACGGATGCGCCGCCAGGCCGGCGCTGCTGGCCACCGGGCCAGTAGCGACTTTCGAAAACCATTGCGACACGCCGAGGTAGACCAGGTAGGCCGCGCCGGTCCACTTGACGACCCTGAACGCCCCTTCATGGGCCAGCACCAGCGAACCGACGCCGGCGCCGGCGATGATCAACACCAGGATCAGGCCCAGCTGCAGTCCCAGCACGGTGGCGCTGGCCTTGCGCACACCGTAAGCCAGGCCATGCGACATGGACAGGACGGCGCCCGAACCGGGAGAAATGGCAATGACGGTGCCGGCGATGACGAAGGCGATCCAGGTGGCGAAACTCATGGGAGCAACTCGGGAGTCGAAGAGAAGGAAAGGGTAAAGCAGAAACGGCATGCGCGCGGCCGGGGCCGCGGCTGCATGCCGACAATACGGTGTGACGGGATTACTTCTTGCGCGGATTGACGGCGGCCTTCAGGGTGGCGCCGGCAGCAAAACGCGGGGTCTTCGACGCGGCGATCTTGATGACTTCGCCGGTTGCCGGGTTGCGACCCTTGCGCGCTGCGCGCTTGGTCACCGAGAACGTGCCGAAGCCGGTGATGCCGACCGTGTCGCCTTTTTTCAGACGCTCGGTGATGATCTCGATGATCGTGTTGACCGCGCTGTTGGCAGCGGTACCGGACATCTCGGTACGCTTGGCAAATTCCGCGATCAGTTCGCCTTTTTTCATGGTGCCTCCGGGGTTGAAAGAGCAGAAAGAGTAGCACAAATAATTGCCACGTGTAATCTTTCACGCTCCCGCGCGCGCGGGGGCATTTTCAAGGCGCGCCCGTCACAGCAGGCTCGGTTCGGCGCCCCCGGTTGCCAGGCGGGTACGCAGGGCGGCGTTGATCAGGGTCTGGTAGCCGGTACCGCAGCGCTCGGACAAGTTGCGGAACTCGTTCAGCACCTCGTCGTCGAGATAGATCGTGATGCGGGTCTTGCGCTTCGGCGGACGCGTGCGGCGCACCGGCGCGGCGTGAACTGGGGCAAGCTGGCTGGCGGCGGCGTGGGTCTGGTTCATCCTGGTCTCCTTCGTCTGGGGGAGGCTGCCCTACCGCAGCCCTTGATACTGACTATACGTACGTCCCGCTATTGCCGCGCTGCGAAAGCGACGAGCTGCGTTTTTTCGGGACTGAAACGCAATTAACGAGGCTGAACTGTGTGCTGAATGACCCTGCCCTCGGTTAAGATGCTGCCATATTGATAATCACAGGAGCAGGACCCATGGCTGCAGGCAGTTTGCTGGCATTACTCGACGACATCGCAAGCGTCCTGGACGACGTCACCCTGATGAGCAAGGTGGCGGCGAAGAAGACCGCTGGCGTGCTCGGCGACGACCTGGCACTCAATGCCCAGCAGGTGACGGGCGTGCACGCCGAGCGCGAATTGCCCGTGGTGTGGGCCGTGGCCAAGGGTTCGCTGATGAACAAGGCGATCCTGGTGCCGGCCGCGCTCCTGATTTCCGCCTTCGTGCCGGCCCTGATCGTGCCCCTCCTGATGATCGGCGGCGCCTTCCTCTGCTTCGAGGGTTTTGAAAAGCTGGCCCATAAATTCCTGCACAGCCCGGAGGAAGACGCGGCCAACGAGGAACGCCTGGCGGCAGCCCTGGCCGACCAGAACGTCGACATGTGCGCGGTCGAGAAAGACAAGATCAAGGGCGCCATTCGCACCGACTTTATTTTGTCGGCGGAAATCATCGTCATTTCCCTCGGTACGGTCTCGAGCATGCCGTTCATGCAGCAGGTGGCGGTGCTGGTCATCATTGCGCTGGTCATGACGATCGGCGTGTACGGCCTCGTGGCCGGCATCGTCAAGCTCGACGATGCGGGGCTGTACCTGAGCCAGCGCAGCAGCGGCTTTGCGCGCGGCCTGGGACGCCTGCTGCTGGCGGCGGCGCCGCGCCTGATGAAATTCCTGTCCGTCGTCGGCACGGCCGCGATGTTCATGGTGGGTGGCGGCATCATCGGCCACAACTGGGAACCGCTGCACCACTTCGCCGAGAGCGCGGCCGAGCGCATGGGAGAAGTGCCCGTTCTCGGCGGCCTGCTGCATGCGATTACCCCGACCGTCATCGACGCGCTGGCCGGCGTCGTCGTCGGTGCCCTGGTGCTGCTGGTCGTCACGATCGTCAATAAACTGCGCGGCAAGAAAACACCTGCCGCCGCGCACTGAGCCGTAGGCCGATCCGCCTTACAGACACCTTACGTAAGTACAACTGTTGCATTTTTCACTAAGGATCGTGTTGCAGTTTGACACTTCCAAACGTGCCCTCCAGACTGGTTCCAGCACTTTCCGCTTGGCCAATCCACGTGAGGGAACAACATGCAAAGAAGAGTGACACAGAAGACGGTGCTGGCGTTTTCGATCGCCGCGATGTTCTCAAGCACCGCCTGGGCGCAGGACAGCACCGCCACCGAAGGCACTGCCGCCACCGTCGTCGTGACGGGCACGCGGGTAGCGAACCGCAGCGCCCTCGACACCGCGTCCGCGGTCGACATCATTTCCGCCGACACCCTGAAGAACACCGGCACCACCGAGATGAACCAGGCGCTGTCGGTCGCGCTGCCTTCGCTGAACTTCCCGCGTCCCTCGCTGACGGACGGCACCGACACCATCCGCCCGGCCACGCTGCGTGGCATGGCGCCCGACCAGACCCTGGTGCTGGTCAACTCCAAGCGCCGTCATTCTTCCGCCCTCGTCAACCTGAACGGCAGCGTCGGGCGCGGCTCGGCCGCCGTCGACATGAACACGATCCCGACCGCGATCGTCAAGAACATCGAGGTATTGCGCGATGGCGCCGCCGCCCAGTACGGGTCGGATGCGATCGCCGGCGTCGTCAACCTGCGCCTGCGTACCGACCGGGACGGCGGCGAAGCGGCCATTACCTATGGCGCGCGCATCACCGAATACGACCTCCGGAACGATGTGGCACCTGGCGGCGCTACCTGGAGCGGCCCGGCCTCGCGCGAACGCACCGACGGCCAGAGCACGACGGTCAGTGCCTGGAAGGGCCTGCCCTGGGGAGAGAGCGGCCACATCACGATCGCCGCCGAGTACAAGGACCAGAACCGCACCGAACGCAGCGGCTACGACATGCGCCAGCAATACGCGCGCCTGGCCAACGGCGCCTTCGATCCGCGCGAAAACACGATCAATCGCTTCAATGCCTGGTATGGCGACCCGGAAATGCAGCAGACCACGCTGTTCGCGAACGCCGGCAACAACCTCGGCAACGGCGTCAAGGTCTATGGCTGGGCCAGCTACCAGAACCGCGAAGCGCGTTCGGCCGGCTATTTCCGCATCCCGCAGGACGTGCGCAACCTGACCTCGATCTACCCGAACGGCTTCCTGCCCATCATCGCGCCCACCGTCGACGACTTTTCCGTCACCGGCGGCGTCACCTGGGCAATGGGCAGCTGGGACCTCGACGCCTCCCTCGGCTACGGCAAGAACCGGATGGAATTCGAAATCCAGAACACGCTGAACCGCTCGATCGGACCGACCAGCAAGACTGTCTTCGATGCCGGCGGCTTCTCGTACGACCAGCTGGTGTTCAACCTGACCGGCGTGCGTCCCTTCGATGTGCCCGGCCTGTCGTCGCCGCTGAACGTTGCCGTCGGCACCGAAGTGCGGCGCGAAGGCTATGAACTCTTCGCCGGCGAAGAACAATCGTGGAGCTATGGCGGCCAGAAGCTGGCCGATGGCAAGCCGGCGGCCCCCGGCGCCCAGGTGTTCCCCGGCTTTCGCCCGGCCAACGAGATCGATACCCACCGCAGCGCGGTCGGCGCCTTTGTCGACCTGGAAGCGAACCTGACGCCGCAGCTGCTGGCCTCGGTAGCCGTGCGTGCCGAACACTACTCGGACTTCGGCAACAGCCTGGCAGGAAAGCTCGCCGGCCGCTACGACTTCAGCAAGAGCTTCGCTCTGCGCGGCTCGGTGCAGAACGGCTTTCGCGCGCCGTCGCCGCAGCAGCAGAATTTCACCTCCACCTCGACCAACTTCGTCGACGGCATCCCCTACGAAATCGCGACCTTCCAGCCGACCAATCCGGTCGCGGCCGCCCTCGGCGCACAGCCGCTCGATGCCGAGAAGTCGCTCAACCTGTCGCTCGGCGCGGTGCTGCGCCTGGACCCGGTGAGCATCACGATCGACGCCTACCGCATCAAGATCCGCGACCGCATCGTCCTGTCCGAGAATCTGCTGCAGACCAATGTCGCCGCCTATATCGCCTCGCAGGGGTTTATCGGCGTCACCGGCGGGCGCTTCTTCATCAATGGCGTCGACACCACCACCGACGGGGTCGACATCGTGATGAACTGGCCCATCGCCGCCGGCACGGCAGGGCGCTTCGACGCCACGCTGGCGGCGAACTTCAATCGCACCGAGGTCACCAAAGTACCGGTCACGGCCCAGCTCGCGGCCTTGAATCCGGCACCGGTGCTGTTCGACCGCGCGAATGTCATCGCGATCGAGGAAGGCCAGCCGCGCAGCAAGCTCAGCGCCAACCTGAACTGGAAACTCGGTCCCCTGGGCGCCACCTTCCGCGCTACCCGCTACGGCAAGACGATGACGCCGGGTACCACGCCCGCGGCCGATTTCCCGCTGGCGGCTCGCACCGTGGTCGACCTGGAAGCGCGCTATGCGGTCACGCCCAAGCTGACGCTGGCGCTCGGTGCGGACAACCTGTTCGACCAGTATCCGGAAACCCTGCCGCCGGCGCTGAACCCGAGCGGCAACACGCCGTTCTCGAACTATTCGCCATTCGGCCGTTCGGGACGCTTCGTGTACGCGCGGGCCAACTACGGGTTCTAAGAGTCTATCCCGGTAGTCCGGGGAAAGCTGGTGGCGATGCATGGCAAGCGCGGGCAAGGCGCGAGGAGGCCGCATGGCTGGCCATGCAACGACGAGCAACGCAGCACGCGTTTGTCAGGCGCGCCAGCAGCGACTCCGGACTACCGGGATAGGCTCTAAGACCCGATGGTGGCTGGGCGGTGAAGCCGCCCAGCCTTATGCCATGCCATGCCGGGCCAGGCGCAGCGCCGAGCGGGCGTCGCGCAGGCCCAGGCGGCGGCGCCCAGCGCCAGCGCCGACAAAATCCAGCTTGCCCAGCCGTAATCGACGCGCGCCAGTCCGGCCGGGGCGGCATGCCACCCGGTCGCGACATAGGCCGCGAGGGTGATCAGCACGCCCAGGTTGATGAACAGCAGCAGGTGCAGGACGCGCTCGGATACGGGCAGCACCCGTGTGTCGCCTTCGACGACGACGTCGCGCGCCGAGACGATCACCTCGGCCAGCAGCAGGATGCCAATCCACCACACCCAGTCCCCGTGCCACGCGTACCAGGCGAGCGAGGCGAACAGGCAGGCGAAAATCGCTTCGCGCGCCGCGTGCAGGCCTTCCTCTTCGGCGGCCCCGGGCCGGGCCGGCAATTTCGCCAGCAGCTCGTGGTTGACGACAATATCGGCCAGGCCAAGCAGGCCGTGCAGCAGCAGCGCACAAATAAAGGGCGGCGGCACGATTTTCCCGTCTGTTCTAGACTGGCCGAACGGTCAATTCCGGCGCAGGGCGATGGCGCCGATGGCCAGGCCGACTGCGAAGGCGGCATACACGCCGGCCAGCGACTTTTTCGACAGGCGCTTCTCGTAGCCGGGGTGCAGGCGCTTCGGCGTCAGTTTGTAGTCGGCAAAGCAGGCGATCGCCGAAGTAGCGGCGGACGCGGCGAGCGTTACGCGCAGGTCCTTGCGGTCGAGCTTTTCGCCGGCCAGCTTTTCGAACAGCACCGACCAGAAGGTGGCGCTGGCATGGTGGATCAGGTAGCCGGTGATGGTGTATTTCAGCGAAAAGCCGTCGTGTTCGGCCGCTTCGTCGCCCCAGATCCAGTGGCTGACGGCATTCGTCGGCGCGTAGGCGCTGCCGGCCTCGCCGCGGCCGAGCAGGGCCAGCGCGGCGGTGGAGACGATACTGGACGCGGCACCACCGACCAGGCCGCGTTGCATGGATGTTGACCAATCTGCCATATTGATAATCCTCTTCGACTCGGGTGAAAGGAAGTTGCATGCGGATCTTGCTGACCGGCGCCAGCGGTTTCATCGGGCAGCACCTGCTGAAGGCGCTGCTGGCCGACGGCCACCAGGTCGTGTGCGCGGTGCGCACACCGAAAACAAGCCATGATCCGCGCCTGAACTACGTGCAGGCTGACTTCGCAAACGATACCGGCAAATCGGTTTGGCTGGCGCGCCTGACTTCCGCGGAGGGAAGCATCGACGCCGTCATCAACACGGTCGGCATCTTCCGCGAGTCCGGCAGCCAGACCTTCGAACGCCTGCACCTGGAAACCCCGCGCGCCCTGTTCGCCGCCTGCGCCGACTCCCCGCAGGTGCAGACCATCATCCAGCTGTCGGCCCTGGGCGCGGACGATGAGGCCGAGACGCGCTACCACCTGAGCAAGAAAGCCGGCGACGACTTCCTGGCCAGCCTGCCGCTGCACGCGGGGCAACGCGCCTGGATCGTCCAGCCCTCGCTGGTGTACGGGAAGGAGGGCACCAGCGCGCGGGTGTTCAAGATGCTTGCCAGCCTGCCGTTCGCGGTGCGCTTCGGCAACGCGCCGCAGCTGGTGCAGCCGGTGCACATCGACGACGTGGTGGGCGCGATCCTGGCCCTGTTGCGGCAGCCGTCCGTGCCCGGTGGCAGGGCGCAGCGGGTGCCCCTGGTCGGTCCCCAGGCCTTGCCGTTCACCGATTACCTGGCGGCGCTGCGCAGCGCCATGGGCATGGGCCGGCTGCGCGTGCTGCCCTTGCCCGGGGCGCTGGCGCGCCTGATGGCGAAAGGCGGGCGCTGGCTGCCCGGCGCTTTGCTGGACGAGGACGCCCTGCGCATGCTCGACCGCGGCAACGCCGGCGACCCTGCCGCCATCACCGCGCTGTTGGGCCGCCCGCCGAAAGGCATCGCTGAATTCATCGCCGAACCGCAGGCCGAGCGCACCCTGGCCAAGCTGGGCTGGCTGCTGCCGCTGCTACGCTGGAGCATCGTCGCCGTGTGGATCGCCACGGCCATCGTTTCCTTCGGCCTGTACCCGGTCGAGGCCAGCTACGATCTGCTGGCGCGCACCGGCATTCCCGCCAGCCTGCAGCCGCTGATGCTGTACGGCGCGGCCGGCTTCGACCTGCTGCTGGGGCTGGGCATCGCCTTCCTGCCGCGGCGCCGCCCGCTCTGGCTCGCACAATTGGTCCTGATCGGCTTTTATACGGTCGTGATAGCGTTCAAGCTGCCCGAATTCCTGCTGCACCCCTATGGTCCCCTGACCAAGAATTTACCCATGCTGGCCGCGATCTGGCTGTTGTACGAACTGGAGGAACAGTAAATTGGAATATGTTGTCGTGAAGTGGCTGCACATCCTGTCGTCGACCTTCCTGTTCGGCACCGGCATCGGTTCGGCCTGGTACATGCTGTTTGCCAATATCAGCCGCGACGTGCGCGCGATCGCCGTGGTCAGCCGCAATGTCGTGGTCGCCGACTGGCTGTTTACGGCCACCACCGCCGTGATCCAGCCGGCCACCGGCTTCTACATGATCCACCTGGCGGGCTACCCCTTCCACAGCACCTGGATCATGTGGTCGGTGGCACTGTACGTGCTGGCCGGCGCCTGCTGGCTGCCAGTGGTCTGGATCCAGATCCGCCTGCGCGACCTGGCCGCCGAAGCGGTGCGCACGAACACCGCCTTGCCGCCGCAGTACTGGCGCTATTTCAGGACCTGGGTTGCGCTCGGCATTCCCGCCTTTGCCGCCTTTGTCGCGATCTTCTGGCTGATGGTGGCGAAACCGATGTAAGTACATCAAGCGAACCAGGACAGGGCAGCGGCCGCCGTAGAATGGACCGCGACTTTTCTCACTTACCGCTCACTCACAGGAGGCAATGATGCGGGCTTACCAGATTCTCCCTGGCGACAACATCGACGGGTTGCAGTGCGTGGACTTTCCGCAGCGCGAACTGGCCCCGTTCGAGGTGCGCGTGCGCGTGCATGCGGTGTCGCTGAATTACCGCGACTTGATGGTGGCCAGCGGTAATTACCTGGTGAATGTGGATAACCCCATCATTCCGTGCTCGGACGGTGCCGGCGAAGTGCTGGCCACCGGCCACGGCGTGACGCGCCTGCAGGTGGGCGACCGCGTTGCCGGCTCCTTCTTTCCGCACTGGTTCGATGGCCGCAGCTCGGCGGCGAAGATCCGCCATGCTTTAGGCGGCGACATCGACGGCATGCTCGCCGAGGAAGTCGTGCTGCACGAAGAGGCACTCGTCAAGATTCCGCCGCAGCTGAACTATGTGGAAGCGGCCACCATGCCCTGCGCCGGCGTCACGGCCTGGAATGCGATTTTCGAATCGAGCAACGACATCAGGCCGGGCGACACCGTCCTGCTGCTCGGCACCGGCGGCGTCTCGGTGCTCGGCCTGCAGCTGGCGAAAGCGGCCGGCCTGCGCACCATCATTACCTCCTCGAGCGACGAGAAGCTGCAGCGCGCGCGCGAACTGGGCGCACACCACACGATCAACTACCGCATCACGCCCGAGTGGCAGGAAGAAGTGCTGCGCCTGACGCACGGCATCGGCGCGCACGTCGTGCTGGAAGTGGGCGGCCAGGGCACGGTGAACCGTTCGGTCGCCTCCTGCGCCATGGGCGGCAGCGTCGCCATCATCGGCGGCGTCAGCGGTTTCGGGGGAGAAGTCAATCCGGCCGCCCTGCTGGCCGGCGCCAAGCGCATGGTCGGCATTTTCGTCGGCAGCCGCGCCATGCTCGAGGAAGTCATGCGCTTCGCAGCGGTGGCCGACCTGAAGCCGGTGGTCGACCGCGTGTTCACCTTCGACCAGGCGAAAGAAGCCTACCGCTACATGGAATCGGGCTCGCACTTCGGCAAGGTGGTGATTGCCGTCACCGCCTGAGCGAACTCAGCGGCCTTCGAATTTGACCAGCTCAATTTCGAACAATTTCGGCCACAGCTTGCCGGTGACGTACAGGCGGCGGGTTTTCGCATCGTAGGCGATGCCGTTCAGGACGGCATCGACGGAACCCGTGCCGCGTTTTTCGCGCGGCAGCAGGCCGCTCAAGTCGATCCAGCCGACCACCTTGCCCGAGGCCGGGTCGATGCGGGCGATGACATCGGTCCCCCAGACGTTGGCATACAGTTCGCCGTCGACCATTTCCAGTTCGTTCAGCGAGTCGATCGGCTTGCCGTCGGCGCTGACCGGAACGCGGCGAACTTCCTTCAGCGTTTTCGGATCGAGCACGCGGATACTGGCGCTGCCGTCGCTCATGTAGACGTATTTCGCGTCGCTGGCCAGGCCCCAGCCCTCTCCCTCGTAGGGGAAGCGGCCCTTCATGGCGAGCGTCTTGGCATCGAAGATATAGCCCGTCTTCGCCTGCCAGGTCAGGCCGAGGATACTGTCGCCGATGGCCGTCGACCCTTCGCCGAACACGTCCTGCGGCAGCGCCGTCTTCTGCAGCACCTTGCCGGTTTTCAGTTCCACGCGGCGCAGCGTCGATTGGCCGGTCAGGCCGGTGCTTTCGTAGAGGTGACCGTCGCGGAAGAACAGGCCCTGGGTAAACGCTTTCGGATCGTGCGGATAGGTGTTCTTGACGATGAAACCGTAGACGGGAATCGCGGCCGAAGCAACGTGGCAGGCACAGGCCGAGAGGACAAACGCGACGAGGACGGAGGGTTTCAGCATGCTGGGCCGGAGGCGGTGAATGGGAGCGGTTACTGTAGCAGAAGGCGGGCGCGGGCGCTGTGGCGACAGGCAGGGCAGGGCGTGGCCACGGCGCGTCCGTCCGCAACACCGCGCCTGCTGCCGCACTCCGCGGCAAGCGTGCGCCCGCCCGCTGCGCAGACCCGTGTTAGGCTTTAATCATTGCAATTTTGAGAACAGAACGATGGCACACCTCGGAAAGGCGGCAGTGTTCTGGCTGGCAGCCCTGATGGCGCCGGTGGCGGCGCAGGCGGCACCGGTCTGCGCGGGCTACGCGCAGGAACTGGCGGGGATGCGCGAGTCGGCCGAAGCCTTGCGGGTGGGCGTCGATTACCTGGCGCCGCCCGAGGATGCGCTGGCGGCGCGCCGCATCGAGCAGCTGGAATGGGTGGAACGCCAAAATGCGGCGCGCCTGGCGGAACTGCTCGACGCCTGCGGCTGGCCAGGCCCGGGCGTGGGTGCACGCGCAGCCGGCCTGGCCTGGGCACTGGCGCAGACGGCCAGCACCGACCTGCCCTTCCAGCGCCGCCTGCTGCGTCACCTCGAATCGGCCGTCGCGCACAGGCAAGCGCCGGTGCTCTACCTGGCCATCACGACCGACCGTGTCGCCCTGCTGGAAGAACGTCCCCAGCTCTTCGGCACCCAGCTGCGCCAGGTCGATGCCTGCAACTGGAACTATTATCCGCTCGACGACCGCAAGCAGGTGGAACTGCGGCGCAAGGAAGCCGGCCTGCCGCCGCTGGAGGACTACAAGCGCGGCATCAACGACATGATCGTCAAGGAAAACTGTCCGGTGCCGCTGCCGGAGGCTTCTTCGTCCCCGCAATGACCATATTGTTTATTCAATTTATTTCATATAAATGTTATAAACAGTAATATCGTTGACTGCGCTTGTTTTCGCACTCCCGGCGCAGCCTTCTAAAAATGCCGGGAGACAACCTTAAACGGGCCGCATTACCCTTCGAAACCCTCCAGCACCACCTTGCCGCTGGCCGCCCCGCTTTCGATAAAGGCATGGGCGCGGCGCAGGTTGGCGGCATTGATCGGGCCGAAGTGCTCGGCCAGCGTGGTACGGATGCGGCCATCTTCGACCAGTTGCGCCACTTCGTTGAGCAGGCGGTGCTGCTCCTGGATATCCGGCGTCGTGAACAGCGAACGGGTGAACATCAGTTCCCAGTGCAGCGACAGGCATTTGCGCTTCATGATGCGGATGTCGATCGGTTCCGGGTCGTCGATCAGCGCCAGTTTTCCCTGCGGTTTCAGGGCATTCACCAGGCTTTCGAAATGCTTGTGGGTGTGGGTCAGGCTGACCACGTAATCCACTTCGCCCAGGCCGGCTGCGTTCAGCGCCGCGTCGATCGGGCCGCTGTGGTCGACGACGTGCTGGGCACCGAGGATGCGCACCCATTCCTGGGTCTGCGGACGCGAAGCCGTGGCAATCACGGTGATGCCGGTCAGCTGGCGCGCCAGCTGGACCAGGATCGAGCCGACGCCGCCGGCCGCGCCCACCACCAGCAGTTTTTGTCCGGCGTGCGCGCCGAATTCCAGTCCCAGGCGGTCGAACAGCAGTTCCCAGGCGGTAATTGCCGTCAGCGGCAGCGCCGCTGCTTCGGCAAAGCCGAGGTTGATCGGCATGCGCCCGACGATGCGCTCGTCGACCAGGTGCAGTTCGCTGTTGCTGCCGGGGCGGTTGATCGCACCGGCGTACCAGACGCGGTCGCCCGGGCGGAACAGCGTGACTTCCGGACCGACGGCGCGCACGATGCCGCTGGCGTCATAGCCCATCACCTTCGCATCAAGCTGCCCCTCGGCCGGCAAGCCGCGGCGGATCTTGGTATCGACCGGATTGACCGAGACCGCATGCACTTCGACCAGCAAATCGTGGCCGGTGGCGACCGGGTCGGGCAGGGTGACGTCCTGCAGGGCGGCTTCGTTGTCGGCGGGCAGGGAGGCAAAGGCGGCAATGGCTTTCATGGTGTTTCCTTGTTATCGAATTGGATGGCAGCCAGTGTACCCACCCGAGATTGATCTGATTAGTCGCTATAATCCGAAAAGACTATCCAGGAAGCCGGACAATGAAACTCGATGCGATGGCGCTGTTTGCCCAGGTGGCTGCCAGCGGCAGCTTCACGGCGGCGGCCGCGGCGGTGGGCTTGCCGAAATCGACAGTCAGCGCCCGCGTGGCAGAACTCGAGGCCGCGCTCGGCATGCGCCTGCTGCACCGGACCACGCGCCGCCTGAGCCTGACGGCCGCCGGCCAGGTTTACCTCAGCCATTGCCGCGCCATGCTGGAGGCGGCGAACGCCGCCGACGCCGCCATTTCGCGCCTGCGCGACGAGCCCGGCGGCCACCTGCGCCTGACGGCGCCGGAAGCCTCGGGCATCCTGCTGCTGCCGCCCTTGCTGGCCGCCTTCCACGCGCGCCACCCGGTCGTCACCGTCGAATGCGTGATCACCGATTCCCACCTCGACCTGGTCGCCGAGCGCATCGACCTGGCGCTGCGCACCGGCCAGCTGGGCGACTCGAGCTTCGTGTCGCGCCGCGTCGGCACCATCCGCCGCGTGCTGGTGGCGGCGCCTGGCTACCTGAGCGCGCATGGGATGCCGGCCCATCCGCTCGAACTGGACCGCCACCGCCTGCTGCTGCACGGGGTGCTGCCGCAGTGGCCGCTGCACAGCGAAGGCAAGGTCATTACCGTCAACGCCGCCCACGCGCCGCTGCGTGCGAATAACCTGAACACGCTGCGCGGGCTGGCCCTCGCTGGCGCCGGCATCGCGCTGCTGCCCTGGTTCATGGTGCGCGAGGCGCTTGCCGACGGCAGCCTGGCGCTGGTGCTGCCGGAACACCGCCCGACCGACAACAGTTATTACGCCGTCTATCCTGGACGCAGCCACCGTCCGGCGGCGCTGAGTGCCCTGCTCGACTTCATCGACGTCTACGGCCTGGCGAACTACCTCTCGTGAACGCATCGCCACCGAACTGTGCGCCGGTGCCAGTGTGCTCCCCCTAAGATGGCCGTGACTGAACGACAATACAGGCCGTACACCGGCTTCCGCCACCACCCGCCACAGGAGCAGAGCGATGAACACCCAGACGATTGCGCCCGCCGCAGCCAAGCGCGAGGACCTCGGCAAGCTGCTGCTGCGCGTGGTCCTGGCGATATTGCTCCTGTTTCACGGCTTCTCCAAGCTCAGCAGCGGCATCGGTTTCGTGACCGGAGCACTGGCGCAGATGGGATTGCCGGCAGCGATCGGCTACCTCGTCTATGTGGGTGAAATCATCGCGCCCTTGCTGATCCTGTTCGGCATCTGGACCCGGCCCGCGGCCCTGATCGTGGCCGGCAACATGGTCGTCGCCGTGCTGCTGGTGCATACGTCCCAGTTCTTCACGATGTCGCCCACGGGTGGCTGGGCGCTCGAACTGCAGGGCATGTATTTCATCGCAGCCATCGCCGTCGCTCTGCTAGGAGCGGGGCGCTACAGCGTCGGCGGACGCGCCGGCAAGTGGAACTGAAGGGACGCCAGCACGCTCCTGGGCGAAGCTCTACACTGCGATCCTCATTCTGAATTGGAGAAGAGCATGTCCAACGGAAAAGCCGCCATCGTCACCGGCGCTTCACGCGGCATCGGCCGCGCCATCGCGCTGCGCCTTGCCCACGATGGTTTCGCAGTGGCCGTCAATTACGCCAGCCGGCGAGAAGATGCCGAGGAAGTGGTCGACATGATTGCCGCCCGGGGCGGACGCGCCGTCGCCATCCAGGCCGACGTCGCCAGCAGCGCGGACGCGGCGCGCCTGTTCGACGAAGCCCAGGCAGCGTTTGGCGAGATCGATGTCGTCATCAACAACGCCGGCGTCATCCAGCCCGGCACGACGCTGCTGGCCGATACCGACGACGCCCTGTACGAGCGCATTTTTTCGATCAACACGCGCGGCACCTTCCACATGCTGCGCCTGGCCGCCACCCGCCTGCGCCATGGCGGACGCATCGTCAACTTTTCCACCAGCGTCATCGGCCTGGCCATGCCGGGCTATGCCGTGTACGCGGGCGCCAAGGCGGCGGTGGAGACCTTTACGAACATCTTTGCCAAGGAAATGCGCGGCAAGGGTATTTCGGTGATGGCGGTGGCACCGGGGCCGACCGCGACCGAACTCTTCCTCGACGGTAAGCCGGCGGAACTGGTCGAACGCCTGGCCAAGGCGGCGCCGCTGGAGCGGCTCGGTACGCCCGAGGATATTGCGAACACCGTGTCCTTCCTGGTCGGACCGGAAGGGGAATGGGTGAATGGGCAGACGCTGCGGGTGAATGGCGGGATCGTGTAGGTTTAGAGCGCCTTCGTGCCAGACTGCTTGCCTTTGGCCGGCGGCGCGATATGCGCGGTCATGTCGACGAAAAAAAACCTGGCAGTTGTGGCCGGAAAGGGTTTGGCGGCCCAGATCGCGGCGGCAACCGCCTCGTCAAAGCCGGGCAGCGCCGTTTGCGTCAGCGTGGTCACGGTCTTGACCTTGCCGTCCTCGTCCAGGGAGACGCCGAGCTTGACCATATAGTTGCCGGGAGGCGCATTCCCCGGCAGCTGGTAAGCAAGGGGTGCCAGGTGCTCGAGCAGCTGGGCGTGCGTCGGCGGTTCGCCGCGCCCCGCTTCCTGATGCGCGGCATCTGCCGCAGGCTCGGCCGGCACCAGTGGCGAATCGAGTTCGTACATGAAGTGCAAAAACTTGAACGCGAAGGCCACCAGCACGATGCGCAGGAACCAGCGTGCCGCTTTCTCGCGTGGACTGAACACACGCGGCTGGTCGGGATCGTGCGCGGCCCAGGTGGCGTCCCAGTGCGCGACGTTGTCGGGATTCGTGACCAGGAACAGCAGCGCCGGAAAACGCGCCTGCATCGAGCGCAGCTCGCGCATGCTCTGCACGATCTCGAGCGTATCGGCCTGTTTTTCACGGCGCAGCAGCATGGTAATTCTCTGCTGCACCGAGCGCATCGTGATTTCCTGCGCGAAGAACACAGTGCGTTCGTCGATCGCCTGGTTCAGCAGATTGCCGTAGTAACCGAACTGCGCCAGCGCGCGGCGCTCGCGGTCCCAGCCGAAGACATTGATCGCCGCCGGGAACAGGGTTTCGTGGCCGGGACGCCAGCCGTTTCCCAGGATGCTGACGATGCGCCATTCGAACTGCAGGCGAGCATCGATGTTGATGAGTTCAGCGTCGGCCAGGCGCGTGCGCAATACCGCCTCCCAGGCGTCGACGTCGGCTAGTTGCTCCCGTGCGGCAAGCGCGTTGACGTCGGCCAGGTAACGCTCCCAGACGGCGTCCAGCGCCCGTTCGGCCTCGCTGAGGGCTTCGGCCGGCTCTTCGACAGGCGCGACCGGATCAGCTGCCGCTTCCTGGGCCACCGTTGCGGTGCCGGCGCTGTCGAGCGCGACGGTCCCGCTGTGTGCAGGAGGCAGCTCGGCATGGACGGCATGCGTCGGCTCGTGCTCGCCAGGCGCTGACTCTTCCTGCCCGCTGTGCTCGTATTGCCGGTACTGCGCCCAGTCCATCGCCGTCTCGTAGGCATCGCGCAGGGCCTGGAAGCCGGCTGCATCCTGCGCCTGGTCGATCCCCTTCAGCCTTTTCGCATAAGCGCGGCGGATGGCGCGTTCGTCGGCCTGTTCGTCCAGTCCGAGCGCAAGCAGGAAGTCGTGCGTCGCTTCCATCTCAATCGTCCGGGAGCAGGAAACTCTGGTGCTCGAAGTAGTCGAGCACCTTGCGGAATTCGACCAGGGCCGGAGCGATCACGTGGCGGTCCTGCGATTCCAGCGCCGTTTCGAAATGCGTGATCTGCTTGCCGAGCTGTTCCCGCGCCACGCCGCGCAGCTGCTGGTACAGGCGCTCGCCACGTGCCAGCAGGGTACGGTTTTCCATACGGTCGCGCGGGTGGATTTTCAGTTCCGACAGCGCCACCAGGCGCTGGGCGATCTCCGCCTCGGTCAACAGGCCGGGATTCCCTTCGATCACGAGCGTGTGCACTTCACCCGTGCGCACCAGCGTCGCCTCCACCTGCAGCAGGCCGTTCACGTCATAGGTCAGGCGCACATCGACGGCGTTCTGGTCGCGCGGGCCGGGCGGCAGCTTGATCTTCAGTTGACCGAGCTTGATGTTGTCGGCCGCCATGCGCGCTTCGCCCTGGTAGATGTTCAGGTCGACCTGGGCCTGGTTGTCCTGCACGGGGTAGTAACGCTTGACGCGGCTGACCGGGATCACGGTATTGCGTTCGATGATCGGGTCGAAATGGCCGTGCGACATGTTCCCGTTGTCGAGGCTGATCGACGTATCGGTGCCGAGCGAATACGGGGCGACATCGGTCATCACGACTTCGTCGAGGGCCGCATCGTTCATCTTCAGGCCGGCCTGCACCGCCGCCCCCAGGGCGACGACTTCGTCCGGATTGATGTCGCCCGACGGGAAGCGCCCGAACATGCGCGCGACCATCCGGCGCACGATCGGCATCCGCGTCGCGCCGCCGGCCAGCACGATGTTGTCGAGCTGGGCGATCGGCAGGCGGGCGTCGCGCAGGGCGCGCTCGACCGGGTGGCGCAGGCGTGCCAGCAAATCGGCGCAGGCTTTCTCGAAGCTTGCTTCGTCGAGCGTCATGCCGTAATCCGCCTTGCCGTCGCCGACGCGGATGGATGCCTGCGGCGCCTCGCTCAGCGCGCGCTTGGCCAGTTCCACCTGGGCGTGCAGGCGCTGCATGAACTGGGGGTCGCCACGCAGCGCTTGCGGCACTTTCGCTTCCTGGAAGAAGCGCTCGACCAGGACGCCGACGAAATCTTCGCCGCCCAGGTAATTGTCGCCGGCCGAGGCGCGCACTTCCATCACGTTTTCGAACAGGTCGAGCACGGACACGTCGAAGGTGCCGCCGCCCAGGTCGAAGACGAGGAATTTCGATTCGCTGTCGCGCAGGTGGATGCCGTAGGCCATTGCCGCCGCGGTGGGTTCGTTGAGCAGGCGTTCGACTTTCAGGCCGGCTAATTGACCGGCGGCGCGGGTCGCTTTTCGCTGCGCGTCGGAGAAGTACGCAGGGACGGTGATGATGGCTTCAAGCACCGGCTGGCCCAGCGCCGCCTCGACGTCTTCCTTCAGCGAGCGCAGGATCAGGGCGGAGAGTTCCTCAGGGCGAAAACTTTTTTTCCCCAGCTGGAGCGTCTTGTCGCTGCCCATCAAACGCTTGAAGTTGGCGGCACTCGCCTTCGGATGCGTCTGCAGGCGTTCGCGCGCGGCCCGTCCGACCAGAATCGAGCCGTCCTCGTCGACGCTGACGCAGGAAGGTGTCAGGAATTCGCCGACGCTGTTCGGAATCAGGCGCGCCGCGCCGTTTTCCCATACCGCGGCCAGGCTGTTGGTGGTGCCCAGGTCAATCCCGACGATCATGCTGCGCTCCGATGCATTCAAAATTGCAAAAAAGCATCATATCGCAGGCACAGACGGGCTTCCAGAAGAAAGTGCTTTTTTTGTAAGCATGCACGGCGGATGCACGCTGAGGGAGCCTCTAGCAGCCGCTGCGGTGCGGCGCTGCAACGCAGCCGGGGTGCTTGTGGCGCGCGCTTACTCCATGGCGATCGCGTAGCGCACATCCTGCCGGTCCTGGCTTTCCTGGCCGGCCACCAGATAGGTATCCCAGCCGAGCCGCCCCAGCGTGCTGCCTTCGCGCATGGTCACCGGGCGCACATCGGCCGCGCGCAGCACCAGTTCCACTTCGATTTCGAGCGTCACACCCACCAGTAGCACCAGCAGGCTGGCCAGGGCGCGCGCTGCCTGCCCGCCGGGCAGGAAGCCGATGAAACCGGCATAGTCGAGTGGCCCGACGACGAGGCGCAGCCGCAGGTCGCGCTGCCAGACGCGCTCGCCGGCAATCGCGCGGCTGCCGAGCACGGCGTTGTCGCTGCCGAGCAGGGTCTGCTGTTCCAGCGGCACCGTGTACCAGGCACCGACGAACTGCTCGACCCGGACAAGCTGGCCAAAATATGCCGACAGCACCCGCCCGACCTGCACCGCCGACACCGGCCGCTGGCGCAGCGAGGCGGCAAAGTAGCCGAGCGACTCGTCCAGTACGGCACCTCGTTCGGGCTGCGCCAGGCGCGCGCGCAGGGCGGTATTGCCCAAGCCTCCAAGCGACAGCAGCAGCGGCAGGAAGCGGTCCTGCCCGCCAAGTTCATATTTGAGGTGCAGGCGGTACTTGCGCCAGGCCGCATAAAACAGCGCCAGCGAGCGGTTCGAGAAGGTGTCGAGAAAGGCGCGCGCGCCCTCGTCCTTTTCGTTGAACAGGTGGTCGGCGATCCGTTCCGTATAGTGCGGCGGCAGCACCCCGTGTCCACCCAGCAGGCCCATGAAGGAAGGCGTGATGCGGATCCATTTCATTTCACTAGAGGCCAGCGCCGCGCCAAGCGTACTGGCCTTGAGATCGATGCCCCGTGGCTCGGTCTGGATGGCTTCCAACTGACTTGCCGGAAAGCGCAGCGAGGTCGAGTTCTGGAAGCGCAAAAAATTCGCCACCAGTCCCTGACCGGGCGCGCCATTGCGTTTCAACCAGAGTTCGAGCAGGCGCACCGCCTGGAAATACTCGAAGCGGTAGGGCTCGCGGAACAGGCGCTCGATTACAGCAGGCTCAAATCGCCGCTTTTGGGTGTGCATGTGAATAATTCTTCCCCGCTTTTCGCGGACACGATGACCAGTTGCGTGAAACTGTTGGCATGCACATACAGAGCAAGAAAACGCTCGACGATGTGGGCAAAGCCGTGGATGCCGCTGCCGATGAAGGCTTCCTCGTCGATGCTCAAGCGCACCTGCACGCCGCGCACCAGGCAGGTAAACGGATTGCCTGCCAGCCAGGCGCTGGTGGCTTTCTGTTCGATGGCGACAATGCCGCCGATCTGGCGCTGCGATGCGGGCGAGCGCGGCAGGTCGTACAGGGCCAGCATTTCGCGGAAGGCATCCACGCCGCCGGCGCTGAGCGACAGGTGGTTCAGCGACAGGTGCGAAATCAGCCGCCAGTGCGCGCCGCGGCCGCTGGGAAAGCGGCAGGAAGCCGTGGGTTTGCGCAGGAAGCTGATGCTGCGCACGCTCGATCCCCCTTCCAGGAACAGATCGCCGCCAGCCTGGCCGTAGCTGAGCAGGGCGGGCAGGTCGCGGTTCGAGCAGGTCAGTTCCAGGTTCAGGGTGTCGGTCTCGACGGCGGCGGGGTCGAAGTCGATGTCGACGATGGTGATGTGCGTCTCGAAACCGGGACTGCGCTCGAGCAGGGTCTCGTCGCGCCGCATCGCCCAGTAATGCCCGTGCTGCTCTGCCGTCTGGGCGTGCTGCAGCGAATAGAAGGGGCGGAATTCAACGATGGTTTCGCCTTGCGGCGTCTGCCGCACCAGGTTCACCGAATCGATCGCCTGCACCTCGTAGGCAAAGGCGCGGCGCGCATCGGCCAGCACCGGGTAACTCGCCGTGGCGTGGGTCAGGCGGATCGGCTCGCCGCGCTGGCGGAACAAATTCACCACCGGCGTGCAGCCGAGCAGCACGTTATGGGCCGACAGGGTGCCGAGCAGGCGGGCCGTGTTCGAGTCGCTGCGGATGCTGGACAAGGCCAGGTGCAGCGTGACCGACTTGGTGCTCGCGGGCAGGGCGGCGCAGACGGCGGCCAGGTCGATATCGAAGAAATTGAATTTTTCGGGAAAGCAGAAGTATTCCGTCAACAGGCGATAAGCCGCGTGCGAGCGCGCCGGGAAGTCGATCAGCGCCTCGTCTTCGTCGAAGCCGGCGGGGCACACGGGCACCGCCCCCAGTGGCAGCCAGCGGCCATTGCCGTCCGCTTCCCCCAGACCGCGCAGGCGCGCATGAACAGGGCGTCGCGCAGCGCCGCGCAGAACGAGGGTTCGCCATCGATGAACAGCCGCAGCGTCGGCAGCGCCAGCTGCGCCAGCGTCTGCGCGCCGGTACAGGCCAGGCTCAGGCTGAGCGAGGCGCTGGCGTTGGCCGGCGCGCGCACCCCAATCGGTGCGCGCAGGATGTCGGCGAACGCGGCGGCGTTCAGCGCCAGCGGCGCCACCGTCACCTCATACACGGTGCGGAAAGTGCAGGCGGCGCCGCGCACCGGGCGGGTGGTGAGCTCGGTGCCGCGGGGGATGGTGCCGGCCGTGCTCTGCTGCCCGGCGCCGGCCGTGTCCATGCGTGCGATCGAGCAAGAGGGAAACGGGCGCAGGTAGTGCGGGTAGAGCACGTCGAACAGTGCTTCGGTGAATTCCGGGTAATCGTCGTCGAGGCGCTTCGCGATGCGCGCGTTGAGCAGGGCGAAGGACTCGATCATGCGCTCGGTATGCGGGTCTTCGCAGACCTCGCCGCCGATCAAGAGACGCCCGGCGATCTTCGGATAGCGCTCGGCGAATTCGCGCAGGGTGCGGCGCAGGTAGCCGAGCTCGCTTTCGTAATAGGGCAGCATCTGTTCCATTTACGCTCCCGCGGGCGCCGCGCGCCCTGCCTTGCTGATGCTGTAGCTGAGTGTGGAAGGCTGCAGCACGGCGTCGAAATTCACCGATTCCTGCGACGCACTGGCCACGAGCAGCGCCGTGATCGAAAAGTTCAGGCGGTTGACGGCCCCGTCGCGCAGTTCCAGGTGCGCCTTCACCTTGCGCAGGCGTGGCTCGTGACAGGCGATCGCCTTTTCGATGCACTGGCAGATCGCCGCGCGGTCCGACGGACTCGACAGCGACAAATCGGCGAAGTCACGCAAGCCGTAACCCACCACCGAACGCACGCATTCCGGAAAACCCTTCAACAGGTGTTCCGGTATCACCGAGCGGGTATTGAGCAGCGCCTCGAGGTCGCGCGCCACCGCATCCTTCATGTCTTCCAAGGCATTGCGCGACAGCGCGCCGCCGCCGCGCTGCGGCACCCCGAGCAGGCGGTCGAACAATCCTGGCGTGAAGCCTGTCATGGCACTCTCCTTCATCTCATTGGCACGGGCATCGGACTAGTGTGTCCGTGCAACGCGCCACCGGCCTTGAAGAAAAATAAGGAAGCGCAAACGCCCGTGATGGCGTTGTGCAATACCGACGTTTGAGCAAGCGCAAATCCTCACCGTTGGGGCGGGTGCTACTGTTTCCGTTGGCAAAGACGCGGCATCGCATGCGGATGCGCACACTATTCAAGGGGTGACGGGACATGACGAGCAAAGTACTCTGGGGCGAAGGCCTGCTGTTGCGGCCGCAGCACTTCCAGCGGCAAGACCAGTACCACGAACATTGCCTGCACAAGGGCATCAAGGCGGTGCACCCGTATGCCTGGGGGGTAGAGCGCCTGCAGGTCGACCGCGAAGCGCTGGCCAACAACGTGCTGGCCATCCACGACCTGGCGCTGCGCTTCCAGGATGGCGAACTCATTGACGCACCGCACGCGGACGCCCTGCCCGACAACGTCGACCTGAATGCCCTGCAGCAGTCGCAGCAAACCGTCACCTATTACGCCGCGCTGCCCGGCCTGAAACCGTTTACCGGCAACTTCGTTCCCAGCGGCCAGGCGGCGAACACCGCGCGCTTCGTCCAGGCCAACCAGGAGACGGCCGACCTGTACACCCAGGCGGCGCCGGTGCAGCTGGCCTACCTGAAAAAAGCGATGCGCCTGGTCTCGGAATACGAGCCGCGCGACGCCTTTGTCCACTTCCCGCTGCTGCGCCTGCGCCGCGCCGCCACCGGCGGCTTCGAGCTCGACCCGGGCTTCGTCGCGCCCAGCCTGTCGATCGGCGCCGCCCGCCGCTGTTCCAGCAGCTGCGGCGCCTGCTCGACGCCCTGCAGGCGAAAGTGGCCGCGCTGTACGGCCACCACCGCGAGCCCAGCCGCAACGTGATCGAATTCCGCTCGGGCGACATGTCCTCGTTCTGGCTGCTGCACACCGCGAGCAGCGCCTATGCCACGCTGAGCCACCATTTCCACCATCCGAGCCTGCATCCGGAACGCCTCTACGAGCAGTTGCTGGACGTGGCCGGCGGCCTGATGACCTTCTCGAAAAGCTGGACCCTGGCCGACCTGCCGCCTTATCAACACAGCGATCCGGGCCCGGCCTTTGCCAAGCTGCACACGATCATCCGCGAGCTGCTCGACACCGTGATCTCGTCCAAGTACTTCGCCATCGCCCTCAGTGAGGTACGCCCCTCGTACCACATTGGCGCGCTCGACTCGGGCAAGATCGACGACAAGACCACCTTCTATATTGCCGTCGGCGCCGACCTGCCGGCGGTGCAGCTGGTCGACCTGGTGCCCCTGCGCTTCAAGGTCGGCGCGCCCGACGACGTCGAGAAATTCGTCCTCTCGGCGCTGCCCGGGGTGCGCCTGCAATACACCCCGCAGCCGCCCGCCGCCCTGGCCGTGCGCCCCGACACCTGCTACTTCATGCTCGAAGCAAAGGGGCAAATGTACGAGCGCATGCTCAAGGCGCAGTCGATCTCGATCTACGTGCCCGCAGGGCTCAAGGAACTGAAACTGGAACTGATGGCGGTGGCCGGCTGAAGCCACCGGCAGCGTACGTCCCGCAAGCCCGGGCGGTCATTCCCCCGTTTCGACTGGAGGCAGCATGGCAGGACCCTTGATCGTACTCGGCGACAAAACCTCGCACGGCGGCGCCGTCATCGAAGCGTCACCCCACAGCGACAGCGGCGGCAAGCCGATTGCGCGCATGGGCGACAAGACGGTCTGCCCGAAACACGGACCGAACCCGATCATCAGCGGCGACAGCACCCTGATCATCGACGGCAAACCGGCCGCCCGCCACGGCGACAAGACCGCCTGCGGCGCCTCCTGATCGCCGGCCAGCAGGCCACGATCGACAACCTTTAATCCACACCGATGACTTCAACTACCCTCGGCGGCGGGCTCGCCCCGCCTGGCTCAAGCGCGCCCTCGTCGGTACTTGCCTGTTCACCGCCTGCTGGGGCGGCGCCATCTGGTACTGGCGCGGCGCCGAGCACACCCGACGGCGTCGACCTGGCGCTGATGCTGCTGGTCTTGCCACTGGGCCTGTGTTTCGGCGTCTGGACCGGCAGCCGCCTGCTGACCGCGCGCGCTCCCGCCAAGGGTGCCGCAACGCCGGCACCGGCCGCGCGCTGCCGCCGCGACGCCGGGCGGCGCTCCGCTTGCGATCCGGGCACGGCACTGCGCAGTCCGCACGGTGCCTCGGCCGAGAGCTCGCCGCCGCCATTGCCGACGGCAAGGCGCGGCCCGATCTCGATCCGGAACTGGTCGACGACGACGGTTTCCCGTCATGAGCGCACGCAGCAATGACGCCGTCGACGAAGCGCTGCAGGAAGAAATCGGCGAATGGTTGACGGAGCAGGGCATGGCGCAGCTGCGCTGGAGCGAGGCGCAATGGCGCGCCCTGACCCGGGCACGGCCGTCACGCGCGACCTCGCAAGCCAGGCTGTAACGGACCTGATGCCACTTGAAGGCGATCCGCCAGCGCTGCGGTTGCTGCCGCTGCTGCCGTCGGGCTGGACCGTCGAGCAGCGCAGCGCGGCCAGTCTCTGGCTGAAACACGTGGTGGTGCAATTCGGCTGGCCGGCCAAGCGTGTCACCGGATCGATGTCGACCCGACGCATGCGGCACCGGCGGCCGTGCTGGGGCAGCTGGCGCAGGATGCCGCGGCGCCGGATGTGAAACTGGCTGCGCTGGTCGTCGCTTTCGCCTCGCATATCGACCAGGACACGGTGGACGACTGGGCGGCGCGTGGCCTGCTGTTCGCCGCGGCGCGCCCGCAAGGCCTGGTGCCAGGCGAGGGCGCCGCCGGCTTGTTGCTGGCCGATGTTCGGCTGGCACACACGAGAGAGGGTACCGCTGGCGTAGTGCTGGAGCCAGGCGTCGATGCACGCCGTGACGCGTCGGCGGACCAGACCAAACGGATTGACAGCAAAGTTCTCGCGGACCTGGCAGAACGCGCGTGCAAGCAGGCGAATATCGAAGTAGGGCAATTGGCGATGGTCATCGCCGACACCGATGAACGCGCAAACCGCGTGCTCGAGCTGAAAGGGTTCGTTTCCGCCGCCATGTCCCAACTCGACGATGCGAGCGATGTCGCATGTATTGGTGCAGGCAGCGGCAGTTGCGGCGCTGTGCCCTATGTCGCTGCGCTGGCGCTGGCGCGGGAACAGGCAATCGTGCGGGGCGGGCCGGTGCTCTGCGTCAGCAACGATGATCCCTATGTTCGCTGCGTTGCGCTCGTCCGGCCGGCAGTGCTGGCTTCGTAAGACCTTATCCCTGCAGTGCACTTGCGCCCACGTTTCCCAATAATTTTCCGGTTCTCCAATCATGCATTCTTCCAGACTTAGCGCGCTCGTCGTTTTGGCCGGCCTGCACCTGTCGGCTTCGTGTTCCGACACCGCGTCTCTCGCCAGCACATCATCGTCGGATCCCAATGTCGAGGTCCGTGTCCAGGCCTTGCTCAAGAAAGTGAAGCAGTCGATGCGGCCGCTGAAAGGGGGCAGTTTCGAGATGGGGGACTGGGGCAATGAAGACGGCGTTCCTTACGATTTCGATGCCTATTCCCGGCCGCTCCACAAAGTGACACTGGATGGCTTTTCGATGATGGCTTATAAGGTCACGTTCGAGGACTTCGACGTGTTCACGGATGCAGTGGGCAAGGCGCGGATCGACATGCGTGAACGCGACCTCAAGGATCGCGCACCGAAGCGCCCGGCCGGCGTGAGCTGGTATGGGGCGAAGGCCTATTGTGCTTGGCTGGCAGAGCGATCCGGCCTTCCGTTCGATTTGCCAACGGAGGCGCAGTGGGAATATGCGGCGCGGTCAGGCGGGAGGAAGGTGTTGTTCGCTACCGATAGCGGCAAGATCGAGAGGGGAAAGAATTTTCCGAAAAAATGGATATACGGGGAAAAAAAGCCGCCAGTTTCTGATGTCGGTACGTATCCTCCGAACCCAGCTGGATTGTTTGGAATGTCTGAAGATACATCCGAGTGGGTAAACGATTGGTTCAGCGAGGATTACTATAAGACCTCGTCAGTAAAAAATCCAAGCGGCCCCATCACGGGAACCAAAAAAGTAATGCGTGGTAGCGTTGGCGGAACTGCAGAAATTGCCGCCATGGTTTTTATGCGAATAGGGAGCGATCCTCAGCCGATGATATCAACTTTTCCTAATGGGGTTACCTTTGAAGAAGTGATGATTCCTTTTCCAGAGTATTCTGGTTTCAATGTCGAGAATTTTCGGTGCGCACGCAATGAAACCACAATGAAGCGTTAAGTCACTCGATAACCCGGATGATGTAGCGGAAATTGCGCCAGCTGAAATTCAGGCTCATCATTGCGAAGAAATGCCCGTCCTACAAGCGGTGTAGAATGATCCAGTTGCGCGGTGCAGCGCTCGATACAATAGGCAAACTTCGTATCCTCAACAATAGATTTAATCAGATTAATTCCTTGACTGCGCTCGGACTTGTGCATTGCAACGTTGATACGTTCGAGCGTATTGTTTAAATGCCCTTTCGACTGTGTCGTCGAAAGTAATTCGTTTATTGAGAAAGCAGCCAGCTGTTTTAGATCGTGATTATTCCTAAATTGAGGTTGTTCTAAAGCCTCAGCAATACTGTTTATTACAGCACCTCGTGATTCAGGGGGCATGTAAGAGAACCAACCCCATCCCGATCTCAATTGCTCCTCAACTTTTCGCAAAAAAAGCTCTCCGTTTTGTTTTACATTTAAGATGACATCCTCATATTTTTCGTTAATTTTCGTTACACCCATACCAATGAAACTATCAATTTTCTTGTCAGCGACAACGTGCATATATAAAATTTGATTGAATGTACTGAATGCTACAGTCGTCATCAAATCTACCAATTTCCGATAATCCGCCTGTTTCAACTGATGTGCGATACACATAAAAAATTGTCCAATTTGCGCCGCGCCGACCTCACAGCCAACGCTCGCTGAGCCGCCCAAACCGAGACACGCTCCTGCCTTTGCCGCAATCACAAATCGCCCTCCCCGATAATCGCATTCGAAGCCGAGCGTTGCCGCCAGACCTTGAATAGCACTCACACTGGTGCTTACCTTGGCCACATCCGCGTACGCCGCGATCGCCTTGTTCGGGTCTGGCTTTTTAGGGCCGTTTGGACCGATCAAGCCTTCCGGATTGAGCCACTGCAGCGCCCCCGCTAAGTTGATCGATTCCTTAAGGCCAGCGAAAATATCCGCCTTGCCTTTGGCTCCAACGTTGGCGCTGGCGCGCATACGTTTGACGAAACCATTGCCACTGCCTTCACCGTTGCTGTTGCTGTTGCCGTTGCCGTTGCCGTTGCCGTTGCCGTTGCCGTTGCCGTTGCCGTTGCCGTTGCCGTTGCCGTTGCCGTTGCCGTTGCCGTTGCCGTTGCCGTTGCCGTTGCCGTTGCCGTTGCCGTTGCCGTTGCCGTTGCGGGGCGTACCGCGTATCCCTTGTAACTGTCCGGTGATCATCAATGCCGCGCCGGCTTCCAGGGCAATGCTGGCACCAGCGAGAGCAGACAGCGTCAGGTCGCCCCGCATCCGGAAGTAGCCGAAATCCAGTGCATGTCCAGTAAGCTCACCATCCAAATGCCACCCGGCCGCGTGAGGAAGATAAAGCGTCGCTTCGACTTTCGCTTCACCAACGGCAAAGGACGCCTCGGCATTGGCCTTGACGCTGAACTGGGCGGACCTGGCACCCCGAAGCAAACGTTTTTTCCAGTCCGTATCGCGTGCATCATTCAAGTTACCTTGGAACCCCATGAAGGTCGCCTCGGCACCCGCTCCCGCCGCCCAGCGCAGGAATTGCGCTTCCGCTTTGGTGTCGATCATTCGGTGGGGATCGTTCGGGTCGCTATCGGGTTTGCCGTGAAAAGGACGGAACATCCCCTCCAGGACTTCCTTCTGGCTTCGCTCGAGCCAGGCGGTAGCGTCCGCACCCATCACCTTCGCCCAATCGGTCAGGATCCCGCTGAATTGATCGGCATCCTTCGGCGCCAATTTCCACTTCTTGCTGTATTTCGCCTTGTCCTGCACCTGGTTCTGGATCCGGTTGCGGATTTCCGTTGTATTCAGCGTCGTGCCATTGAAAAGCTTTTGCTTTGGCGGCTTGGCTCGTTCCGCAGAGCCATCCACGACATACACGCGGCCGTCAGCCAGCGCTCCCCGCAATCTATTGACGTTGACATAAATCGGCGTATGCGTCCTTCCTTCCAGGCGTTTCATCGTCATGGGCACGAGCTCGACCAGTTTGCTCGGGTCGACTTTTTGACTGTCCAGGGCCTCCACGCGCTGCTTGGCTGCATCGCTCTTTTGCGACAGGGTGTTCAGTGCCGCATCGAGCTCTTTGCGCGCTCCCGCAATGTCGGCTCTGGCCGCATTCGGTTGTTCGAGTAATTCCCGCAACGCCAGCGATTTGGCCGTGACCTCGCGGTTGGCTTCCTGCAGCTCCTCGATGGCGGTCTTGTTCTGATGCCCATCGGCGCGGCATGCCAGCCACTCGTCCGGATACAGCGCAATAAACGAATTGTCGCCGGGGCGATAGACCAGGACGCCGTCTGTCAACGAATGCGCAACCTCGACATAAGTCTCTCTCGGCGTGGTCGTCGGTGCGGATTTAACGGCAGTGAATGCTTCGCTCATCTGGTTTTCTCCGGGGATATGATCGAAAATCGAAAACTAAGCGCTGGCCTTACTCATCCTTTGGCAGATGCAAGGTGAGTTCTTCACGTTTCGATGTAAATATGCGTTGTGTCCTGCCCTGCGCGTCAGTCACGCCTTCCACCATGACGCCGCTGGCCGACTCCAGCCGATGGCGCACGTGCGCCAGCGGCTGTTTCGTCTCCTCGTCCAGCACGACAAAGGCTTCGTTATAAATCTCCTTTGCCTTGGGCAAGCTGGGCTTGCTCACACTGCCATCGGCTGGGCCGGTCAATTCCTTCTTGCTTGCCTTGAACTCGACCTTGCCAGGCGCATGCAGCATGATGTTTCCTCCCTCGAGCTTCAGGCATGCCCCTTGTGCGGTCAGCAACAGGTGCTTGTTCGCTGCGACGGTGACATTCTTGTTGACACTGGCGACCGTGATCGTCTTGTCTGCAGTAAGACGGGTTTCGCCTGACTGGCTTTGACTGCTCAGCTTGCCGCTGGCAGCATGGAGCTTGATGCCGCGCTCCTGGTTGGGCTTCTCCTTGGCGCTTGCCTTGCCGTACGTGAAAAGACTGATGCCCGATTTGACCGCATGGCCACTGTTTGCCCCTGCTGCCAGGTTCAAGTCCTGGCCGGCGCTAAGGCTCGAGGTATGCGCGGCGGTAAAGATCGCATCGGCGGGCGTTGTCGCCACAATGCCTACTGGGCTCGACAGCTGAAGATGGGGCTCGCTGTAGGCCGCGACGCTGCCCTTTCCGCCAACTGAAGTCGCCCCAGTGTCGGCGCTTTTCAATACGTCGACGATGCCTTCCATCGCGCCCAAGGCAGGCAGTGGCGCCGATTTAGCCCCGGCGTCTCCTTTCTCGCCCGGCAGCACGGCATGATGTTGTTGAGCGGTGCGCGCCATTGCGGACTGCAGCGCCACGCTCTGTTCGACCTGGTCCAGAGCCTCGCGCGAGTCGAGTTGACTGCCACTGGCACCGGTGCGCTTATCTGTGGATAACAGCAAACCCCTGGCTGCGCGCAGTGCAGCGCTTCCGGTCGCATGCAGCTCGGCACCAAACCCGAGCGGATGCAGGCGCTGGTTGTCCACTTGGTGACGCAGGCTGCCTAAATTGAGTTCGGCAGTATCCGCTTGCGAAGCGGCCCGACTTTGCAGCGCAAGCCGCGACTGCGCGGCCGTGTCGTCGAATACCAATTGGTTATGGGCGCCGGTGCCGCTTTGGCTGGTGCTCATGCCTTGCGTCTTGATACCGGACAGCACCGCTGGATGCGCATGCGCACCGCTCTCGCCAGGAAACCAGGCTGGAGCGTTGCCGGTCGTGGATCCGGGGCCATGTGCGCTCCGGTTGTGCTGGGCATCAGTTTCCCCCGCGCCGTTGTAGAGACTACCGATGACGACGGGCCGATCAATATTCCCGTCCAGGAAATCAACCAGCACCTCGCTCCCCACCCGCGGTACAGCCACCGCACCCCAGTTCGCTCCCGCAATGGGTGCAAGTGGCATGGCCAGGCGCACCCAGGTACCGGAACGATCGTCGGCAGGGGCGCCGGTTTGTCCGACTGGAGCCGGGTGGTGTAGTCGGCTATGGCTTTGATCATCCCGGCCCGCGTTACGCTGCCAATGGAACTGCACCTTGATGCGGTTGTCGCGGTCGGTATGGACCGCGGCGCCTGCGGGACCGACGACGATCGCCGTCTGCTGGCCGGTGATCGTTGGCCGTGGGTGGAGCACCACCCCATGACCGTCATCGTTGCAGCTCCGGTATGGCACCTCGCTACGAATGGCATCGACGCGATTGCGATAAAGCGGGCGCTCGCTGATTGCGTTGGCAGGTGCGTGCAGGCTATCGCGTGGCTCCTCGCCGAAGGCCGGAGCGTGCTCGTGTCCCAATGCCTGCGTGACCGCACCCCGCAGCTCGGCACTCAGGTTGTTGTTCGCCAAGTGGAGTACGCGCACTGCCAGGAAGGTTCGCGCATCATCACTGTGTGCCTGATCCAGGTGCGCGTGTCCATGCAAGCTGAACGTCGTGCCGGGCGCAAGTGTGCGTACGGTGCCGGCACCTGTATGTGTCTCTTTTACCAGCTGTCGTGCCTGCAGCTGGTTGCTGACAATACGTTCCCCTTGCGCACGTGTCGGGTAGGCGTAGGCCCCGGGCGTGTCGCGATTGATCGGGCCTGACGTATGGGAACCGGCGCTCGCAGCCACCGGACGGTCGTTGACTGAGCGATAGTCCCAACTGCTCATGCTGGCGCTCTCCATGACCGAACGCGTTGCGATGCGCCAGCGGTCCATGCTGTCTTCCCGCATGACTGCGCCGGGTTGGGCAAAGCGAATGTCGGCTTGTGTATTCGGCTGGAAGGCCCCGTTGTGGTCTGCAATGACCAGCGTATGGCAGCCCGGATCCTCGTCATTGCCAGCAGGGCTGTGTTCCACATAGTAAAACAAGCCTTCCTCGTACATCAGCCGTTCGACGAAGGCGAAATCCGATTCCTGATATTGGCAGGTCAGGGACCGGACAGGGTAGACCTCCCGATTGGCAATGTCGTAACGCCACATGGGGACAAGCTTGCCCATGCCCTGCCACCTTCCGAAGACGGCGTCTAGGATGTCAAAAACCGTCTTGTCCTGAAACATCCTGCTGTCGCGCCCGAACTTGAGGAAAGCACACCAGGGCTCGATCCTTGCCGTATAGCGAGCAAAGCCACCATTGGCGCCGACACATTGGGCGGCGGTGATATAGCCGTGAAAAGGACGCCTGCCCATCCCTGGGCTTGCGGTTAAAAGTTCGAGCAGCGCCGGCTGGCCGATGAGCCACTTGAGCGGGATATCAGCGTCCGTGGAAAGAAGAGATACCTGAAACGTAAAACCGCTGCTCAGGCCTTCCTCACCGCGGAGGCACTCGACCAGCAATGTGTCCGGACCGAGAGGAGTACGAATACCCAGCAAACGGGTATCTTGCGTGAAGCGCGAAAATAGCTCGACCACTGATGCCTCCACTGAAGCGCGATGTGCCAGATCAAGAGAAGGAGACATCATGGTGTGCATCAACAACACCACATGATGAGTCCGGTCCTAAAGGCGCATTGTTACCTGTGGGTTGCAGGCAATCCTTGATCAACAGCAAGAGGGACACATCGTCCGACCTTTCCTACACGCGTTCAGCCACTGCGCCGATTGGAGCGCCCGCCGAAAGCGCTAGCATCAACCATCATGCATTCACGCTCAGGGAGAATCACGATGGCCGGGGATAAAACGCAAGATCAGGCAGGTGAACAAGGAAACAACGCGGGGTCGGCAAGCAACCCCGGGCGCAGTGCCGACAGCCTGTCCGGTACGCCTGAAACAGGCGCCGGGCAGAGCCAGCAAAGCGCCGCCGGCGGCAGCTCGGCCGGGCACTACACGGGCGGGACAGGCGCCGGTACAAGCCGTGAAAGCGGTTTCGTGCAGACTTCTGCCGAGAGCAATGTCGGGCCAAACCGGTGCGCCGCAGAGCAGCCGCGGCAGCGCGGGTGGCGCCATTCCCGGCGGCACGCAAGGCGCCGCGGCGCCGGGCACGTCAAGCGAGAACGGCATGGGCGCGGCGGCCGGTGGCGGGCGTCCCGGCACTTCGGACGACATGCCGAATGGCCCGATCGAGGGCGCACAGGGCGGCGTTGCGGGTGACGACAGCCTGGTGAAAAACTGGGCGATCCGGGCGCCGACATGCCCGACGGCAGCGACTCGCGCTGATCTCGACGGCTGCCCGGCTCCAGGCAGCCTGCAACCGCCGACGCGCCCGGCTACCTCGCTGCGCTCGCCGGCGGCATCTTGTCTCCAATAGCCCGATCGCGATCGTCACGCCGCCCAACCGAGCGGCCGCTATCCTCACGTTCTCCTCTGGCCAGCGCACGCTCGCGGCGACGCCGCATCCCGGCCGCTTTCGCACATGCGACGGAGCCCGTTGTCGACAAACGCCCCTCATCTCGTCAGTACAGACAAACAATGCTTGCATGTAACGTTTGTGTCATGCATTGTTGTAATAATTTGTACTTTATTTGATAACGAGAGAAAAAGGGGAGTCACATGCGTCGCGTTCGTTCATTGAAGTTGCTGCCACTAGTCCTGGCGCTTGGGTTGGCCATCACCGGCCATGCGTCGGAGGCCGATCACCGCGAGTTCGAAGCGACGCTGCATGCGCCCTACACGGCCCCCGCGGCCGCGCAGGAAGGCCGCACCTTCGCATTGAGCTTCAGCTACCCGTATGTCGAGCAGGCGCAGGACATCGTCTGGCGCCTCGAACTGATCGACCCGGCCGGGCGCGTGGTCGAGCGCTGGCAGGGTACGCAGCGCCTGAGCGGCAAGCCGGTCGAGGTCAAGGTGAACTGGGCCGGACGCGCGGCAAACCCGGCCCTGCGCGATGGCATCTACCGGGTGCGCATGGTGGCGCTGGCACGCGCAGCCGATGGACGCCGCGTCCAGCCGGTCGCCGAGGAAGTCGATTCCCTGCTCGAGGCCGAAGGCGGACACAGTGTCGAGCAAAGCTGGGACATCGTCGTCGGTCCACCGGACACGGTGCCGATGCCCCCGTTCGCGCCACTGCCTACGCCCGAGAAGGCGAAACCGGCGCGTCCCCGTCCCACCTCGTCCCCGGCCACCAGCAGTACCGGCACGATCAGCAGCGCCAGCATCGCCGGCGGCTCGGCGGGTACCGTCTCCCCGCCTCGGCCCCGGCCACCGGCTCGCTGCCCTACACGGTGTACTACGCCAACCTGCACAGCCAGACCAACCACAGCGATGGCGGCGGCGCCCTCGGCTCCTGCACCGGCGCGCAGGCGCCGCAATCGGCGGCCTACGGCCCGGCCGAGGCCTTTGCCTATGCGAAGAACAAGGGCCTGGACATCCTCATGACGTCCGAGCACAACCACATGTACGACGGCTCGGACGGCACCAACACGGCCGCCAGCCCGGCGACGGCCAAGGCCTTGTATCAGTCCGGCCTGAAAGCGGCCAGCGACTTCAACGCGGCGAACCCGGGTTTCCTGGGGGTCTATGGCCTCGAGTGGGGCGTGATCAACAATGGCGGCCACCTGAATATCCTCAACAGCACCGAATTGCTGGAATGGGAATACAACAGCAGCAACCAGCTGATCGGCGACACCTTCGTCGCCAAGAACGACTACGCCTCGCTCTACACGCTGATGAAGAACCGCGGCTACCTCGGCCAGTTCAACCACCCCGACACCAGCGGCCAGTTCCTCGTCAACGGCGTCCCGCTCGGCTATACGGCCGATGGCGACCAGGCGATGGTGCTGTGCGAAGTGCTCAACACGTCGGCGTTCTCCACCAATACCACCGAGACCGAAACCGGCCGCAGCAACTTCGAGGGCGCCTGCAAGAAGGCGCTCGAGGCGGGCTTCCACGTCGCCTTCTCGACCAACCAGGACAACCATTGCGCCAATTGGGGCGCGTCCTATACCAACCGCACGGGCGTTCTGATCCCGACCGGCACCGCCCTGAGTAGCGCCAGCTTCAACGACGCCCTGCGTGCACGCCGCGTGTTCGCCACCATGGACAAGACCTCGCAACTGATCCTGACCGCCAACGGCCACGTGATGGGCGAGCGCTTTACCAATAGCGGCCCATTGACCCTGAACGCCAACTTCGCCAGCACCTCCGGCAAGAGCGTGAGCTCGGTTGCCCTGTTCGAAGGCGTACCCGGCCGCAACGGCACCGTGACCCAGCTGTCCAGCAGCGCGAGCGCCACCATCACGCCAGGCGCGGGCGCGCATTTCTACTACGCGAAAGTCACGCAAAACGACGGCAACATCCTGTGGTCGGCGCCGATCTGGGTCACGCAGGGCACCTCCACCTCGGGCGATACCCTGGCGCCGACCGTCTCCGCCAGCGAAAGCGGCACGGGCGGGACGATTACCCTGTCGGCGAATGCCAGCGACAACGTCGGCGTCAGCAAGGTCGAGTTCCTGGTCGATAACGTCCTGAAAGGGAGCGACACCACGTCTCCATATTCGATGACCCTCAATTCGACCACGCTGAGTAATGGCAGCCACAGCCTGGTAGCGAAGGCCTATGACGCGGCCGGGAATATCGGCAGCTCCAGCGCGGTGGCCTTCAGCGTCAGCAACACGACGACCGGCACCCAGCTGCTGGCCAATCCGGGCTTCGAATCGGGTGCGGTATCGTGGAGCGGCGGCAGCGGCATCGTCAACAATTCCACCGCCACGCCGGCGCGCACCGGCAGCTGGAAAGCGAAGTTTGCTGGCACCGGTACCACCCGCACCGACAACCTGTACCAGCAGGTCGCGATTCCGTCGACGGCCACCAGTGCAACGCTGACCTTCTGGCTGCAGATCACCTCGGCGGAAACGACCACGACCACCGTCTACGACACGCTGAAACTGCAGGTGCGCAATAGCGGCGGCACCATCCTGGCGACGCCGGCCTCGTACTCGAACCTGAACAAGGGTACCGGCTATGTGCAGCGCAGCGTGAACCTGACGGCGTACAAGGGCCAGACGGTGCAGGTGTTCTTTGCCGGGGCGGAGGATTCGTCAGCGCAGACGACTTTCCTGGTCGATGATGTGGCCTTGACGGTGCAGTAAGCCGACTTCACCCACACCGCATGGAATACGGTCCGGACACCCCCTCCGGGCCGATTTGACTTGCCTCGTGCCCCGATTCAGGGGCACACTTGCGTCCGCAATCCGGGGCACACGCGTCGTCCCGCCCCCACCCATTTGCCGCAAGCCCTTGCCAGCGCGCGCCGTTTCCTGATCCTGTCGGAGAGCGCCCTGGCGTTCACCCGACAATAAAAGGCGCTCCATCCATGCACATCCTGTTTCTCTGCACCGGTAACTCCTGCCGTTCGATTCTCGCCGAAGCGACCTTCAATCACCTGGCACCGGCGCCATGGCGTGCGCTGAGCGCGGGCAGCAAACCGACCGGCCAGGTACACCCGCGGTCGCTGGCGCTGCTGCGGCGCGAGGGCATTTCCACGGAGGGCTACCACAGCAAATCCTGGGAAGACTTGCCGGCGACGCCGGACATCGTCATCACCGTCTGCGCCAGCGCCGCCGGCGAAACCTGCCCGGCCTACCTGGGACCGGTCATGCGCGCGCACTGGGGCGTCGACGACCCGGCGCATGCGACCGGGACCGACGAGGAAATCGATGCCGCCTTCATGCAGGCCTACCGCATCCTGCGCCTGCGCATCGAGGCCTTCCTCGCGCTGCCGCTGGACGAATTGCGCCAGGACCGGGCGCACCTGGCGGCCGAACTGACCCGCATCGGGCAACTGGCCTGAGCCGTGCTGCATACCGTAGTTGAAAACCTATCACTACCCCATCTTCTTGCTAGTTGACCGGCCTGCAATTTAGCCGGAAGCTCGACGTGGTCGGCGGTAAGCAAAAGCCGCTCGACGGACGGGATTCTCTGGAAACCAATAAAAACAGGCTGGCCCCGATGCGGGCCCAAGCCCGGACTTCACGATACGACCACGGCCGCGTTGCCTGCAACGCGGTGGTGACAATCATAGAAAAAACGATCCGATAGCCAAGACTATTTGAAAAGTTTTCGTTTGAAGTTAGGGAGACGACATGCAGAACTTATCGAAACCGGAACTGATTTCCGTGCTCGATTTTATTTTTGATACGCAAAAAACCAGGGACTCGGCGGCGCTGTACGAAAGCCTGAAAAGGCTGGCCTACGAGACCTTGCGCTGCGAAGAGCTGGTGATCGGCACCTGCTCCGAATCGGCATTGCCCGGGAAATGCCATTTGCAGCCACCCGAGGATCCGGCGCTGGTGTCCGAGGAGCGCGATGGCGCCAGGGCCGATGCCGAACGCAAGCTCAGTTGTCGATCCTCCTGTACGGGCTCATCGAACACCAGCGACGCCAACGGAGCCACCCCCAGCGACATCACCAGGACCGACGACGGCATCATGGTCTGCAATTATTCCACCAAGAATTCCACCAGGACGCCCGCCCTGTGCGCCGCATTCGTGCGCAAGGACCAGTCGTCGGAAGACCAGGAATTGCTCGACGGGCTCACGCCCTACCTGTCCGCCGCCATCGGCCGCCTGTCCGCCAACGCCGTCGTGGCAAAAGCCCAGGGCAAGCAAAGCGAGCCCATCGTGCTGACCACGCGCGAAAAGGAAATCCTGCAATGGGTCGCGGTCGGCAAGAGCTGCGGCGAGACGGGCTCCATCCTCGGCGTCACCGAACGCACCGTCAAATTCCATCTGCAAAACGTGTACCGCAAACTGGCCGTGGTCAACCGCGCCCAGGCCGTCACGGTCGCGCACCAGTACGCCCTGCTGTAATTCCTCCGGGCCGCCGTCCGGCGGCCTGCGCTGTTTCCTCCCAGCTCGCCTGTTGCGCCTTCCGGCGCAGGCGCCGGCGCGCGCCCCCCATTGCACGCCTCCTGTCCTGTCCGCCGCCCCTGCCTGTACGCACGGTCAGCTAGTTTCGTGCTTTTCCGGATGGTCTAATGCCTGCTCAACGTAGGGCAGCCCGAGAACGGTCTGGCCCCGATTGAAGACCTCAACCATCTAGGAGAAACACCATGAATCTCAACAACAACGTTACCGGAATGACCCAGCTCGACAAAGGCGTCGACATCACTGTCGCAGGCGACGTGATCACGGTTGAGAAGATGCAGGCCATGGCGAATATGTGCGCGCCAGGCGGTAGCGGCTGCCCATCGGATTGCTGCAGCGACGACTTCAAGTCGCGCCTGGAAGCGGTTGTCGTCGACGGCGTCGACGGCAACGTCACCATGCACCTGCGCGGCGCCATCAACGCCTCCGAAGTGCAGGCGAGCCTGTCGAAATGCGACTGCTACGATCAGAAAGCCTGATCGCTGTCCGCAAAAAAAACGGTAAGAAAATCCATCCAGGGGTGATCGAATGAACGTAGAGACGCTAGATTCAAAAACCAAAACCGTGGGCGCCGTGTATGCAGATGCGGCGGCCCGCCCTGCCGGTCTGTGCTGCCCGCAATCCTATCAATCGGAGTTCACCAGGCACATTCCGAAGCAGGCGTTCGATCACAACTACGGCTGTGGCAGCCCCTTGCTCAAGGCTGGCGCGCAAGCCGGCGAGACGGTCGTCGACCTCGGCTCCGGCGTCGGTATCGACTGCTTCGTCGCCGCGCGCCTGGTCGGCCCGACCGGCAAAGTCATCGGTGTCGACATGACCGACGCCATGCTCGAGCGTGCACACGAATTCAACCAGGAAGTGGCAGCCGAACTCGGCTACAACGTCGTCGAATTCCGCAAGGGCGTCATCGAACAGCTCCCGGTCGAGGACAACAGTGTCGACCTGGTCATTTCGAACTGCGTGCTCAACCTGTCGCTGCACCAGGACGTCGTGATGAAGGAAATCCACCGCATCCTGCGCCCGGGCGGACGCCTCGTCATCTCCGACATCGTCGTCGACCGCGAAGTGGCCGAAGCCGACCGCGCCAACGAGCAGCTGTGGGCGGAGTGCTATACGGGCGCCATCCCCGTGAATAAACTCGTCAGCACCTACGAAAGCCTGGGCTTCCTCGGCCTGACGCAGCTCGACGAATCGACCTGGGAAAAGGTCGCCGGCTACCACTTCGGCTCGATCACGCTGCGCGCCTATAAACTGCCGAGCAGCAAGGTCTCCGGTTGCGTCTATGGCGGCCATGCCGCGATCTACCTCGGCCCCTACGCCAGCGTGAAGGACGAAGAGGACCACGACTTCGTGCGCTTCACCCCGACCGAGGTGTGCGATGCCACGGCCGCGCGCCTGCGCATGGCGCCGTACAGCGACAACTTCATGGTGCTCGACCTGCCGGCGCTGGCGAAAGCGGCTCCGCTGTCGGCCTGCGGCTGCGCACCGGGCGTCGTCTGCCCACCAGCGGCAACCACGGCCACGGCGGCACCGGCGGCGAGCACGGGCGGCTGCTGCGACAACCAGTCGTCCTGCTGCGCCTGAACAAAAAAAAGCACACCGTACGACCAGCACGTCACGCGCCTGCAGGGCAGGCGTGTGGGGCTGCACGCCCCTACCTATCAAACCTGGAGAGCAAACATGGCGGCAAACTTACTGCGGGACGTGAACGTCCAAGCCGATTTCTTCGATGTCGATGCCGTGCGCCTCGACTTTCCTGTCCTGCAGCGGCACATGGAGCCGAAAGGGACCTTCGCCTATCTCGACAACGCGGCCTCGGGACAGATGCCGCGCCAGGTGAGCGACCGCATCCACCGCTATCACACCAACGAACACGCCAACGTGCACCGCAGCGTGCACACGCTCGGCGCCGAGGCGACCGAAGCCTACGAAGGCGCGCGCAAGAAAGTCGCCGCCTTCGTCAATGCCGCCAGCCACACCGAAATCCTGTTCACGCGCGGCACCACCGATTCGATCAACCTGGCGATGCAAAGCTACGGCCGCCCGAACCTGCAGGAAGGCGACGAGATCATCGTCACCACGCTCGAGCACCACTCGAACATCGTGCCCTGGCAAATGCTGTGCAAGGAAAAGAAGTGCGTGCTGCGCGTCGTTCCCCTGAACGACGACGGCGAAGTGATGGTCGATGAATACATGAAGCTGCTCAACGCGCGCACCCGGCTGGTGGCGATGTCGCACGTGTCGAATGCACTCGGTTCGGTCAATCCGGTCAGGCTGATGGTGGCCGAAGCGAAGAAGCGCGGCATCGTCACCCTGGTCGACGGCGCCCAGGCCATCCCGCACATGGCGGTGGACGTGCGCGACCTCGATTGCGATTTCTACGCCTTCTCCGGCCACAAGCTGTTCGGCCCGACCGGCATCGGCATCCTGTATGCGCGCAGCGCCATCCAGGAACGCATGGGCCCCTACCTGGGCGGCGGCGACATGATCCTGCGCGTCACGTTCGAGGAGACCATCTATAACGTCGCACCGTACAAATTCGAAGCCGGCACGCCGCCCATCGTCGCGGCGATCGGCCTCGGCGCCGCGGTGGACTACCTGTCGGCCATCGGCATGGACCGGATCGCGGCCTACGAGTCGGCACTGCTGGCCTATGCCGACGAACGGATGCGCACCGTGCCGGGCGTGCGCATCATCGGCACCGCCGCACAGAAGGCGGGCGTGCTGTCGTTCATGCTCGACGACATCCATCCGCACGACGTCGGCAGCCTGCTCAATTCGTATGGGGTCGCGATCCGCGCCGGCCACCACTGCGCCCAGCCGGTAATGGAGCGTTTCGGCGTGCCCGCCACGGCACGCGCCTCGTTCGCGTTCTATAACACGCGCGACGAAATCGATGCCCTGGTCGACGGCGTGAAACACGTCAAGCGCATCTTCGCCGCACCCTGACCGACCCACGAAAGAGCGCGATGACGAATGCCCAAATCCTGTACCAGGACGAGATCCTCAAGTACGGCCGCCAGCCGAACAACCGGGGCGTGCTGGCCGACGCGAACCTGCAGCTGCAAGGCGACAGCCCGATCTGCGGCGACCATCTGCGGCTGTACCTGCGGGTCGACGCCGGGCGCGTCCAGGCCGTGTCGTTCTCGAGCTCGGCCTGCTGCGCGCTGTGCATGGCGTCGGCCTCGATGATGACGGACGCGATCAGGGCCTGTCGATCGCCGGGCGCGCGCCTTGCGCGAACAGTTCCCGGCGATGGTGGCCGGCGACGTGGACGCGGGCGAGCGCCTGCAGACGCCGCAGCTGGCGGGCTTGCGCGTCTTCGAACGGATACGCGATGTGCCTTCGCGCACCGAATGCGTCAGCCTTTCCTGGAACACGCTCGGCACGCTGCTGTCGACGGCGCACATCGCCAGGTCGAACATTGCGGAGCTTGCCGAATAGGCGGCCCGCTTCACACAAAAAAGACGGAGAAAACCAGATGCCTTCCCTCGTACACGCCATGGCGCAGCAGGCGCGCCGCCCGAACGGATTGTTCGGCCGGCTCTTCGGCCTCTCGATGAGCCGCATCAACCGCGAAGCGAACGCATGGACGCTGTCGCAGCTGGGGCTTGCACCCTATGACGACGTCCTCGAGATCGGCTACGGTCCCGGCCAGGCCATCGAATTGCTGACCGAGCAAATCACCTCCGGAAAAATCCGCGGCATCGATTTTTCCGACACCATGCTGGCGCAAGCCTCGTCGCGCAACCGCGAGGCCATCGCGCGCGGACAGGTCGAACTGAGCGTCGGCGACGCGGCCAGGCTGCCGTATCCGGACGCCAGCTTCAACAAGGTGTTCTGCGTGAACGTCATCTATTTCTGGCAGAACCCGCGCGAGCCCCTGCGCGAAATCCTGCGCGTGCTGCGTCCCGGCGGCCAGCTGGCCGTCTACATGGGCGATGCCGAGGAAATGGCCGGCGTCAGGATCACGCAGACGGGCGTGTTCCGGCTGTATCCGGCACGCGAACTGATGGCCATGCTCGACGAAGTCGGCTTCGCAAGCGCGACGCACGCCACCTCGCCGATCTCCCGGGCCCGCTGTCGCGTGGCGTCTGCGTGCTGGCGACGAAATAAACCGCTCGCCCGCCGAACCGGCGCGGCCGCGAGGCCGCGCTAGAAGGAGTAACGCAGTTCGCTGAACACGCTCCTGTTTTTCTTCATGACGCCAAACAGGCTGCCCTCATTCCCCCCATACCAGACCGCACCGGCCGTGATCCGGGTGCGGTCGCTCAGCGCGTAGGTGGCCATCGGGTGCACATAGGTGCTGTTGTCGCCAAAATAATGCTGCACGAAGACTTCGGCGCTGAGGGTCTGGTTCATCCACTGGTTGGCAACGCGGAAGGTCATGCCCTGGGTGCGGCGGCGCGACTGGACGAAGATCAGGCCGTTCAGCCCCGTCAGTTCCGCCCCCATGGCGTCAACGCAGCCGCAGGCGCCGGCGCGCCCTGGTGCGGGATCGGTCCAGCGTCCGAAGAGCTGGACATTGACATTCAGGTCGCTGAAAAAGGTGCGGTCCATCCCGGCCACCAGGTAGCGGTAGGGCCGCAAGCCGGTCGCTGTCGCCTCCCCGCGCACGGGGCGGACGGCGGCCGCTTCGATGCGCATGCCGAATTTGCCGAAGTTGCGGGCCAGGTCGGCGCCGACCATGTCGATGGTGGGGTAGCGCAGGAACACCGTGTGCGTGCCGGCGCGCGTTTCGGCCCGTTCCGCCTGCGCCAGCAAACTGGCGCCGTGGTAGGCGCTGACGGAAAAATCGATGTCGTCGCGGGTGACGGCGACGCGCACGCCGACCTGGCGCTTCTTTGCACCGTCGGCATCGAAGCGGTACTGCTGCGCCCCGCGCGAGGCGAAAGGCAGCGTGGACGGCTTGAAGCGGGTGCCAAAAAACAGGGTGGCCGCGACCGTATCGGTGACGTAATAGGTGCCGCGCGCGCCCCACACGCCGCTGCGCTCGTCCTCGTCGAAGGGCAGCAGGGTCGTGTAGTTGCGCGGGGTGACGATATCGGTGGGATTCAAGGCATCGGTCTTGCCCCAGGCGAGGATCTGCTTGCCGATGCGGAAATCGGCGGCCGTGGTGCGCCAGTCGAGGTAAGCGTAGGGAAAGTCGACTTGGGAGCGGGTGCCGGGCGCGAGGATGGCGCTGGCGCGCAGCTGCAGCGCCGCGCGCAGGCTGGAGGACAGGTCGTAGGAAGCCTTGGTCTCGAAGGTCGACAGCACGAAGTGGCGTTCGTCGCTCAGGACCTTGTCTGAACGCGTGTAGTTCAGGCGGGCGGCGCTGGCGAACTTGATTGCCGCGGGTCCCGCCAGTTCGCCCTCGAGCGGCGCGGGTTCGGCCCCCGGCTCCGTGGCGCCGGCCGCCGCTGCGACCAGCGCCTGGGCCAGCAGCAGCGGCCAGCCGCGCTCATTCGCGTTCAAGGTTCCTCAACGTAAACGTGCTTTCCGGGATAGCGATATCGGCCTTGGCGGCATTCGCAACGAAGGTCGACGTGTGTCTGGTCTGGTGGTTGACCATCTGGCGCATCGTCGCCGCCCAGCGCCCGCCATCCTTGCCCATCTGCGTGATGCCCTTGACGACCTGGGTTTTCAGCAGGGCGCCGGCGAGGTCGTAGTAGTCGATTTTGACCTCGTGGAAGTTCGACTTGGCGATCCATTGCACCTTCTTGCCGTAGTCGTAATCGCGCTTGACCTTGTCGTCCACCGGCACCGACTCGATGACATAGCAGTCGATGCCGTCGATGATCTCAGAGCCCACCAGCCGGTTCTGGTAGAGCGTGACTTTCGGCGTCAGGATGTCGCCGTAGGCAAAATCGCTGCCCAGAAAACTGTCCTTCTTGTTGTTCGCCACCAGGCGCCGGCTCTTATGCAGGGCTGGCAGGAAGATCCACTGCTCGTCCTCGCCGTCCATGTGCTCGTGCTTGAGGAAGCCCACGCCCTTGACGTCGGCCGGCGCGACGATGCGCACCATCAGGCGCGAATCGATGCCGTTCGGCTGCAGGGCGGAGATGGCATGCAGCTTGCGCTCGCGCTTGACGCCGCCCTCGTCCGTCAGCGTCAGGGTGACGTGCTTTTCCAGCGCCTTGACCTTGGAGGCATAAAAATTGTTCTGCATGATTTCGTCGACGCCAGGCGCCGCGCCCGCGTGGGCCGATTGCAGGGCCGTGGCCAGCACCAGGCCGCCGAGATGGGCCCAGCGGTGCGACCAGCTGAAATGGGTAGTCGTTTTCATGCACGTTCCTCCAGTCGGATCGCGGCGCCGGCGGCGGCGCGCGCATTGTGTTGGCCATAGATGAAACGCGGTTTGAAGACCATCGTCAGCGCGCGCAGGAAAATCACCGCCACGAAGCCGCTGACGATCATCGTCGCGATCACCATCACCGCCAGGCGGGTGTAGAAGGCGAAGCCCGAGGTCAGCAGGAAGGAGTAACCGGCAGCGATCGACAGGGCGACGTAGATCACCGCCTTGCCCGAGGTGACCAGGGAACGGTAGGTCGCCTGGTAACTGTCGTGGGTGCGGCCCAGTTCTTCCTTGAAGCGGAACAGCAGGTACAGCTCGTAGTCGGCGCCGATGCCGATCGCCATTGCCGCGGTGGTCATGGTGCCCATGTCGAGCGGGATGCCGAGCCAGCCCATGACGCCGAAGTTGGCGAACACGACGATGGTGAGGGGCAGGGTGACGAACAGGCCGCCGACCAGGGAGCGCAGCGCCAGCGAGGACAGGATGAAGACGACGGCCACCATCTGCCACACGCTGCGCCACTTGTCCTGGGTCAGCGCGTTGTTGCCGGCCACGGTCTGCGCCAGGCTGCCGCCCATGCGCACGGTCACCCCGGCGGGGAACTTGTCCTTGATGAGCGCCTGTGCGCGGTCGTGCAGCGCCGTGGCGTAGGAGGTGCTGTCGGTCTTGACGAAGACCCACATGGCGGCGCGCTTGTAGTCGCCGTCGATATAGCTGCTGAAATCCTTGGGGCCGCCCGAGAGCGAATACATGAACAGGTACTGGGCGACCAGCGCCTTGTCGTCGGGGATGCTGAAATAGGCCGGATCGTCGCCGTGCATCGCCTGGTTCAGGCGCTTGACGATGTCGACGATCGACATCGCCTTGCCGACATGCGGCTGGACCGTCACGAACTTCTGCAGCTCGTCCATGGCTTTTAAGACCTTCGGATCCTTGATGGCGTCGGGCTGCAGGCCTTCGACCAGGAAGAACACGGTATTGGTACCGCCGAACATGCCGTTCAGGGCAGCGTCGTCGGTGCGCACCAGGCTGTCCGGACGGCTGAAATTCTTCAGGCTGTTGTCGACATTGATGAAGGTGACACCTGCGCCCAGCAGGGCCACCACCGCCACGCCGGCGGCGAGGATCCAGCCGGCGCGGCCGCCCGCCAGGCCGTGGGACAGGGCGCCGAGCATGCGGTCGAGCAGGCCGGTTTTCTGTTCGGCGGCCGTTTCCTTGACCTTCGGCGCCGGCAGGCTGGCGCGCAGCGCCGGGATCAGGGTCATTTCGAGGATCAGGGTGGCCAGCACGCCGGAGCCGGCGAAGAAGCCGAAGTGTGCCGAGGACGACACTTCCGAGTGGGTCAGCGTGTAGAAGGTGATGATGGCGATGACGCTGGCGGTGCCGACGATCGGTCCGACGTGGCCCATGCAGTCGACCACGGCGCGCTGCGACAGCCATTTGCGGTCCGAGTGCGGCTCGAGGGTGCGCAGGCGCTGGAAATCCTCGTAGTAGCGTTTCAGGATCTGCACGGAGTGGCCGGCGGCCACCGCCATGATGAGGATCGGCGTGGTCGTGTTCAAGCCATCCATGTGCACGCCCATCAGGCCCATGAAGCCGAGCGCCCATATCACACTCAGCAAGGCCGTCACGATCGGCAGCAGCATGCCCTGGAAGCTGCGGAAGGAGTAGTACTGGATCAGCATGATGATCAACAGTGCCACGCCGAAGAACATCGGCATCTGCATCATGTTGTGCTCGAACGAGCCGAAGTCGACCGGCAGGCCGGCGGCGTAGACGGCGATGTCGGCGTTGCGTTCGCGGTCCATGATGGCGCGGATCTTGGCCATCAGGGGCTCGTAGCTGGGCTTCGAATAATCGAGCTTGAAGTCGGCGATGACGGCGGCGGCGCGGTGGTCGGGCGACACCAGCGAATTGGTGTAGATCGCGTTGCGCTCGACGCGTTCGCGCAGCGTGTTCATTTCTGCCTCGGTAGACGGCACCTGCGCCATCATCGGCTGCACTTCCAGGCCGTCGGCGCTGCCCTTGATGTCCTTGACCTTGTTGGCTGCCAGGCTGATGACGTTGTGGCGTATCGCTTCCGGCATGTTCTCGATCTCATGCTGGATGCGGGCGATGCGGGCCAGGACCTCGGGCTGGTAGATGTCGCCGTTTTTCGGGGCGATCCCGATCATGACGATTTCGCGGCCGCCGAACATCTTTTCCAGGGTCTTGGTGGTTTTCACGAACGGATGCGACTGCGGCACCCAGGTATCCTGGTCCATGTCGACCTGCAGGTTCATCAGGCGCGAGCCGAGAAAGCCCGTCACGAGGAGGATGGCGAAGATGACCCAGCGCCGTTTTTGCACGATGAAGCGCGCGTATTTTTCGAAGAATGTATTCATGGCTCGTGTTCCGGGTGGATGGTTCGGTAAGGCGGGTCAGGCGAAAGCGAGATAGGAGCGTGTCAGTTCGCTCTTGGGCGAATCGAACACTTCCCGCGCGGTGCCGTATTCGAGCAGGCGGCCGGAATTGCCCTCGCTCCAGAACAGGGCCACGTAGTCGGCCACGCGCCGCGCCTGCGCCATGTTGTGGGTCACCAGGATGATGGTGATGGTGGCCGAGAGGCTGCGGATGAGTTCCTCGATCTTCCTGGTCGAGAGCGGGTCGAGCGCGCTGCAGGGCTCGTCCATCAAGAGGACGCTGGGCTGCAGGATCAGCGCGCGCGCCAGGCACAGGCGCTGCTGCTGGCCGCCCGACAGCGTCAGGGCCGGCTTGTGCAGCTTGTCCTTGACTTCGTCCCACAGGCCGACGTCCATCAAGGCACGCTCGATCTTCGCCGCCAGCTCGGCCTTGTCCTTCACCCCGTGCTGCATCAGCGGGAACTCGAGGTTGCGCCAGATCGAAAACGGAAACGGGTTCGGCTTCTGGAACAGCATGCCGATCTGGCGCCGCAGCGCGTGGTCGGGCGCCGCGGCGCCCTGGAAGAAATCGAAGCTGATGCAGCCGGAGACTTCGCAGTTCGGCACCATGTCGTTCAGGCGGTTCAGGCAGTACAGGAAGCTGGACTTGCCGCAGCCCGAGGGCCCGACGATGGCCGTGACCTTGTTGGCGCGGATGCGCAGCGACACGTCCTTCATCGCCACGTGGGAGCCGTAGCGGATGCCGACCTTGTCGACCACGATGCAGCAGTCGTCGCCCTCGCACGCGCTCGGCACGTTCTCGGTGCAGCAGTCTTCGCCGCCCTCGCATGCCGTCTGCACGTTCTGGCAGGCGGCCAGGCAGGCGGCCGCCAATTCTTCGCTTTGCTCGATCTTGCTCATGGTTGCGCCCGTTTCAGGATGAGATGAATTTTTTCTGGATGCGGTTCGACAAGGCGTGCATGCACAGGCTGGCCACGCCCAGCAGCATGATCAGCACCAGCGCCGAGCCATAGGCGGCGCCGTCGCCGCCGGAGACGTTCGTCGCCAGCTCGTAGATGTGCAGGGAAATGCTGCGTCCGGAATTGAAGACCGAGGTCGGCATCCGGTCGGAGTAGCCGCTGGTGAAGAGCAGCACGGCCGTCTCCGCCAGCGCGCGTCAGGCCGAGCACGATGCCGGCGGTGACGGCGGGCAGCGCCAGCGGCAGGCTCACGTACAGCAGGATGGCCATGCGCGACACGCCCAGCGCCGAGCCGGCGAAACGGTACTGGGTGCCGAGCGCGTCGAAGGCGCTGTACATGGTGCGCGTCAGCGTCGGCAGGATCATGCAGGCGAGCGTCAGGCCGCCGGCCACGATGGAGTAGCCCAGCCCCAGCTGGCGGCACAGCAGCGTCAGGCCGAACAGGCCGAACACCACCGAGGGCACGCCGGCCAGCACGTCGAGGCTGCCGCGGATCAGGGAAGCGAGCAGCCCGTCGGCCGGCACGTATTCCGACAGCAGGACAGCGGTACCGAAAGCGACCGGCACCGCCGCCGCCAGGCTCACGCCCGTGATCAGCGCCGTCGACACCAGCACCGAGGCGATGCCGCCGCTGCGACCGGCGTCGCGCGGGTTCTCGGTGATGAATTCCCAGCTCAGCACCGGCAGGCCGTGGATGACGATGTCGATGACGGGCATCAGCATGGCCGCCGCCACGGCCGCGACGACCAGCCAGAGGGCGGCGCGCGGCAGGATCTGCCAGGGGCGCATGTCAGCGGTGCTAGCGGTGCTTGCGGTGTGCATACAGTTCACTCATCAGGACGAGCGTGGTCACGACAAGGAGGACGATCAGGCCCGAGACGTAGAGCGCCGCGCGGTGGTCGTCCTGGGCATAGGGCATTTCCAGGGCAATGTTGGCCGTCAGCGTGCGCACCGGATCGAAGACGGACGAGGGCATCTGCACGATGTTCCCGCACAGGACCAGCACCACCATGGTTTCGCCGATGGCCCTGGCCGCGCCGAGAATGACGGCGGCGACGATGCCGCTGCGCGCATGCGGCAGCACCACGTGGCGGATCAAGGCCGAGCGGCGCACCCCGAGCGCGGCGCCGGCGACAAAATAATGGCTGGGCACGGCGGCGATCGCCGAATGGCAGAGGATGGCGATGGTCGGAAAAATCATCAGCGCCAGCACCAGGCTGCCGGCCAGCACGCTCGTGCCCGGGCCGTCGATGGCAGCCACCAGCGGCACGATTGTCACCAGTCCCCAGAACGCATAGATGATGGTGGGGACCGAGGCGCTGAGGTCGACCAGCAGGCGCAATGCCCGGCGCAGCCGCTCGCCGCAATAAAAGGCGAGGCAGACGGCAAAGACGATGGCCAGCGGCGCGGCGATCAGCGTGGCGCTGAGCGTCAGCAGCAGGCTGGCGCCGATCATCGGCACCAGGTTGTACTGCCCGCTGCCCGGCCACCAGCCTTCGTCGAACAGGAAACGCGCGAAGCCGATCTTCTGCACCAGCGGATAACTCTCCTTGACGAGGAACACGCCGATGAGGACGATCAGCAGCGAGGCGACCAGGGCGCAGCAGCACACCACGGCCAGGAGCACGCTGTCGACGCGGCGCCCGCTGCCCTCGGCAGGCTGGCTGGGGGCGCCGCGCAACAGCGCATGGCCCGGCACCAGGGCTTTCATCACTTGCTGTTCGCCACGACCGGTGCAGTGGCCACCGGGATGAAGAACTGCGCCAGGATTTCCTTCTTCGCCGCCGGCGTCGACATGTAGGCGAGCAGGGCGGATTCATCCTTGCTGAGCGGCTTGCGGTACACCAGGTTCAAATCGCGTGCGATCGGGTAGGCGCCCGACGCCACACTCTGCGTCGACGGCACCAGGTTGCCCAGCGCAAGCATCTTGATCGGCGTGCCGTGGCTGGCCTCGTACTCGGCCGAACCGATGGAGACATAGCCGATGGCGCCCTTGTTGGTCGACACGGTGCGGATCTCCTGCTGGTTGTCGCCGATGATGATCTGCGCCTTGATGTCGCGCGGCGTGACGCCGAAGTAGTGGGTGAACACTTCCAGCGTCGAGCGTCCTTCGGCCTTGCTGATGACAGTGATCGGCGCGTCGGCGCCGCCCACTTCCTTCCAGTTTTTCACCTTGCCGGTATAGATGGCAATGATCTGTTCGCGCGTCAGCGCTTTTACCGGATTGGACTTGTGCACGACCATGGCGACGCCGTCACGGGCAATCAACAGCGCTTCCAGGTCCTTCTTTTCGTCCTCGTGCAGCGCACGCGAGACCATGCCGATGCGCGCGCTACCCTGGCGCACGTCGGCAATCCCACGCGAGGTGCCGCCCGACTGCACCTCGACGCGCACCTGCGGGTTGGCTTTCTCGAAATGCTTGCCGACTTCGGACATCAGCGGCGCAATGGTCGACGCGCCGGTGGCCGTGATCACGGTTTGCGCCAGCGCCGGACCGGCAAGCGCCGCACCCGCCACCAGCAGCGCGGACAAGGTCAGATTCAGGAAGGGTTTCATATGGCCTCTTATTGGGTGACGACGCTGCGTTCGAATTCCTGGTGGCAGATGCAGTCTTCGCCACAACCCTGTTCGGCATCCGGCACCGTGGTGCAGAACACTTCCCAGCGGTTGCCGTCCGGGTCGGCCACCCACATCTTGGTCTGCACCGCGTAGCAGCACTCGGCACCGTCCTCGGTCAGGATCTTGAAGCCGGCTTTCAGCAGGCGTGCATAGGTGTCCTTCACCACGCGCGTGCTTTTCACCTGGATGCCCAGGTGGCCTTGCGTGCGGGTGTCGAGCGGGTTTTCGTTGACGGAGAAATTCAGCGGCGGATCCTGCACGTCGAACTTGGCATAGCCTTCGCGGATCTTGACTGGATCGATGCCGAAGAAATGGCGGTAGAAGTTGACGGAGTCGAACAGGTCGGCCACGTTGATGCTGATATGGATGCGCTCGTCGCCAGGGAAATTGGCGGGTTTCAGCTGGAAGGGCTCGGCTTCGGCCGGGGCTGCGGTGTTCGTGTTCTGGTCCATGGCGGCTCTCGTAATGGGTTGGGCGATGCGGGATCGGATGCGGCTGGAATGCGCGACGGGGGCGTTTTAATCGCGGTTCGATTTCCAGTTGCAGCCGCCGGTTTCCTTGTCGTAGCAGATGCAGGAAAGGCCGCAGCCTTCGACCGCTTCGCTGTTGGTGACGACAAAGACTTCCCAGTGGTTACCGTCGGGGTCGACCACCCAGACCTTGTCCTGCACCGAATAGCAGCACGACACCTGCGTCTCGCGGGTATTGACCGTCATGCCGGCGGCCGTCATGCGGTTGATCACGGCCTGCACGGCCTCGGTGCTCTTGACCTCGATACCGAAGTGGCCGTCGCGGTCGATGGCGTCGGCGTGCTCATTGAGGGTGAAGTTCACGGGCGGGACGGTCGGCTCGAACTTGGCGTAGTCCTCGCGCAGCTTGCTCGGGTTGCGGTTGAACAGGATGCGATAGAACCAGAGCGATTTCTTGAGGTTCCTGACGTTCAGGCTGATGTGGATGCGGCGCTCGTTCGGGAAGTCGACCGCGCTCACTTCGTCGGTACCGTCGTCAAGGATCACGGCGCCGCCGCAGCCGGCGGCCTGGCTTGGAGCCGGGGCGCAGCATGCCGCAGCGCTTGGGGCAGCCGCGCTCGGTGCGCAGCAGGATGCCGCGGCCGCCTGTCCCGGACGAGGCGGGCAGCAGGACGAACCGGTGTTTGCAATAGGGTCGACTTCAGACATGTTCACTCTCCGCGTTAGGTGAAATACCTTTTACTGTGTGCAAAAGCGTATTCGTGGCCGAGTATAGGGAGGGGCTATGCGGGCGCCTACTGTCCGATTGGTCAGTGCCTGTACGAAGGGGAAGGGAGGTGTTGCCGGGCTTAATGGGGTGTTGCTTTGGGGTAGTGGTACGCCGCTGCGCGAGCGCTGGCTGTGCCTGGGGCGAGGCGCTACGCAAGGGACTGATGGCAGGGATCGGCCTCGCAAAAATAAAAAGCCCGGACAGGCTGTCCGGGCTTTTTTTCGTTACGGCAGAATTGGCTGCCGCGACAACAAGGGGCTTATTCCACCGTCACCGACTTCGCCAGGTTACGCGGCTTGTCGACGTCCGTACCGCGTGCCAGCGCCGTGTGATAGGCCAGCAGCTGCAGCGCGCACACGTGCAGGATTGGGGAGAGTTCGCCATAGTGCTCCGGCAGGCGGATCACGTGCAGGCCGTCGCCGGAGACGATACGCGAATCGACGTCGGCAAACACGTACAGCTGGCCGCCGCGCGCGCGCACTTCCTGCATGTTCGATTTCAGCTTTTCCAGCAGCGCGTCGTTCGGGGCGATCGTCACCACCGGCATTTCTTCGGTCACCAGCGCCAGCGGGCCGTGTTTCAGTTCGCCGGCAGGATAGGCCTCGGCGTGGATGTACGAGATTTCCTTCAGTTTCAGCGCGCCTTCCAGGGCGATCGGGTAGTGCATGCCGCGGCCGAGGAAGAGGGCGTTTTCCTTGCGAGCGAACTCCTCGGCCCAGGCGATGATCTGGGGCTCCAGTGCCAGCACCGCCGAGATGGCGACCGGCAGGTGGCGCATCTGTTTCAGGTGTTCGGCTTCTTCCTCGTCCGTCAGGCGGCCGTTCACTTGCGCCAGCGTCAGGGTCAGCAGGAACAGGGCGGCCAGCTGGGTGGTGAACGCCTTGGTCGAGGCGACGCCGACTTCGACACCGGCGCGGGTGATGTAGGCCAGTTCGCATTCGCGCACCATGGCGCTGGTCGAGACGTTGCAGATCGTCAGCGTGTGCGGCATGCCGAGGCTGCGTGCGTGCTTCAGCGCAGCCAGGGTGTCGGCGGTTTCGCCCGATTGCGAAATGGTGACGACCAGGGTGTTCGGGTGCGGCACGCTGTCGCGATAACGGTATTCGCTGGCGATCTCGACATTGACCGGCACCTTGGCGATGCACTCGATCCAGTATTTCGCAGTCAGGCCGGCATAGTAGCTGGTGCCGCAGGCCAGGATCAGCACGCGGTCGATCTGCTTGAAGACCTTATAAGCGTTGTCGCCGAACAGTTCCGGCATGATGCCGGTGACACCTTCCAGCGTGTCGCCGATGACGCGTGGCTGTTCAAAAATTTCCTTCTGCATGTAGTGGCGGTACGGGCCAAGCTCGGCGGCGCCGGTGTGGGCGTGCACGGTTTTGACTTCGCGCTCGACCGGTTTGCCGTCGACGTCGACGATCCAGTAGCGCGACAGTTGCAGGTCGACGACGTCGCCTTCTTCCAGGTAGATGATCTGGTTGGTGGTGCCGGCCAGCGCCATCGCGTCCGACGCAACGAAATTCTCGCCTTCGCCGACGCCGACGATCAGCGGCGAGCCCTGGCGTGCGGCGACGACGCGGTGCGGTTCCTCGCGCGAGAACACGGCAATCGCGTAGGCGCCGTGCAGGCGCTTCACGGCTTGCTGGACGGTGTCGAACAGGTCGCCGTTGTACATGTGGTCGACCAGGTGGGCGATGACTTCGGTATCGGTCTGGCTCGTGAAGACATAGCCGAGTTCGGTCAATTCGCGGCGCAGCTCGTCGTGGTTTTCGATGATGCCGTTATGCACCAGCGCGATGCGCGCCGCTTCTTCGTTTGGCGAGAAGTGCGGGTGGGCATTGTGCGAAGCCGGGGCGCCGTGGGTGGCCCAGCGGGTATGGGCAATGCCCGTGAAACCTTGCAGGCCGGTACCGGCGATTTGCGTTTCGAGGTCGGCCACGCGCGAGGTGCTGCGCGAGCGGGCCAGGCGTCCTTCGACGTGCAGCGCCACGCCGCAGGAATCGTAACCGCGGTATTCGAGGCGTTTCAGGCCCTCGATCAGGATGGGGGTGATATTACGCTGCGCAACTGCTCCGACGATACCGCACATGGACGAACCTCATTTAAAAAATTAGCAACGGGGCATATCGTATGGCAACGGTGATGAAATATGCGTACAGAGTGTGGCCAATTTTGTTATAAAATTTCATCGGTGAATGGTGATGAAATGATATTTCATAGATAAGCGGATTTCTTTCTCAGGATTTCAATATGGCGCTACCCGAATTGGATGACCTCGATCGTCGCATCCTGAATACGCTGCAAGCTGATGCATCGCAGACGAATGCCGAGTTGGCGGAACTGGTACACGTGTCGCCGCCAACTTGCCTGCGTCGGGTCAAGAGCTTGACCGAACGCGGTGTTATCGAGCGGCAAGTTGTGATCGTCGCGCCGGAGAAGGTAGGGGCGCGCCTGACGGCCATCGTCGAGATCACGCTCGATGTGCAGGCGGCCGAGCGGATGGCGCAGTTCGAAGCGCTGGTGGCAAGTGAAGAAGCCGTGCTGCAGTGCTATCGGGTGGCGCCCGGGCCGGATTTCGTGCTTGTGGTACAGGTGGTCGATATGCCGGCTTATCACGCGCTGGCGCACCGGTTGTTTGCCACCCATGCGAATGTGCGCAATGTGAAGGCGTATTTTTCTACGTTCCGGAGCAAGTTCGAGACGCGGATTGCGGTTTGAACCGGACGTCATGGCTGATTTGACGCTGCACCGCGTGGACTCGGGAGTCCACCCTACGGTCTGAATCGGTGGGCACGGGGCGCCCACCCTACAGTACTGCTCGATGGATTTGCCTGTGGATAACTCAGTGGATGACTTGTGGAATCACAGCGGATATCCCCGGTAAAACCCTGCATAAGCCGGTGGATATCCCTGTGATTTGCCTGTGATTTCGCTGTCAATATCCAGTGTACAGGCGGTGGATTACTTGTTCGTTTTCACAGGACGGGTCCAGCCTTCGAGCGTCATCTGCTTCGGGCGCGAGATGGTCAGCTTGCCGGCCGGCGCGTCCTTCGTCAGCGTGGTGCCGGCGCCGAGCGTGGCACCTTTACCCACGGTGACGGGCGCCACCAGCTGGCTGTCGCTGCCGATGAAGGCGTCGTCTTCGATCACGGTGCGGAATTTGTTGGCGCCATCGTAGTTACAGGTGATGGTGCCGGCGCCGATGTTCACGCGCGAGCCCACCGTGGCATCGCCGACATAGGCCAGGTGGTTCGCCTTGCTGTGCGCGGCGATTTGGCTGTTTTTCACCTCGACGAAGTTGCCGATGTGGACATCTTCACCGAGTTCGGTGCCCGGACGCAGGCGCGCATACGGGCCGATCTGCGATGCCGGGCCAACAATCGCTTCTTCCAGGTGGCAGAACGGCTTGATGTTCGCACCGGCAGCGACCTTCACATCCACCAGGACGCAGTGCGCGCCGATGCGCACGCCGTCGGCCAGTTCCACGCGGCCCTCGAACACGCAGCCGACGTCGATCACGACATCGCGCCCGCAAATCAGTTCGCCGCGCACATCGATGCGCGCCGGGTCCATCAGGGTCACGCCTTTTTCCAGCAGGGCGTTCGCAATGTTCAGTTGGTGGCGGCGTTCCAGTTCCGCCAGCTGCACCTTGCTGTTCACGCCCGCCACTTCCCATTCGGCCGACGGCGAGGCCGAGGTCACCTCGACGCCGTCCGCCACGGCTTGGGCCACGATGTCGGTCAGGTAATACTCGCCCTGCGCATTGTTGTTCGACAGCGCCGCCAGCCAGCGTTTGAGGTGCGCGGTCGGGATGCACATGATGCCGCTGTTGATTTCGCGGATCGCGCGCTCGGCTTCGCTCGCATCCTTTTCCTCGACGATGCGCACGATGCGCCCGCCTTCGCGGATGATGCGGCCCAGGCCAAAGGGATTGGCCTGCTCGACCGTGAGAATGCCCAGCTTGTCGTTACCCGCAGCCTCGACCAGGCGGCGCAGCGAATCGACACTCGTGAGCGGGACGTCGCCATACAGCACCAGGGTCGGCACGCTCTCGTCCAGTTGCGGCACGGCCTGCATCACGGCGTGGCCGGTGCCCAGTTGCGGCTGCTGCAGCGCGGTGTCGATCGGCGCTTCGCCATCACGCGCCAGCGTGGCCACCATCTCAGGCACCGCTGCGCCCCCGTGTCCGTAAATCACGCATAATTTACTCGGCCGCAGCGCACGCGCGGTATCGATCACATGCTGCAGGAGCGGCTTCCCAGCCAGCGGATGCAACACTTTAGGCAGCGCGGACTGCATGCGCTTTCCCATGCCGGCGGCAAGGATGACTACGTTCATAGGCCGAATTCAAGAAGAGTTAATAAGATGAAAAAGTTTAGCATGCATGACCCCTTGTTCCAGCGCACGCGTGCGCTGTTCGTCGTCGCGCTATTGGCACTGTTGACCGCCTGCAGCACCATCCGTTTCAGCTACAACCATGGCGACACCCTACTGTACTGGTGGCTGGACGCCTATGTGGACTTCGAAGGCGACCAAGGCGATTGGGTCAAACGCGACATCGGCGAACTGTTCCAATGGCACCGCAAAACCCAGCTCGACGATTACGCTGCCCTGCTCGGCACTTTCCAGCGCCAGCTTGCCGGCCAGCCAACCCAGGCCGACCTGCTCGCCGATTACCGGGAGATCCGCCGCCATACCGAAACCCTGGCCTTTCGCGCCGTCCCCGACATGGTCGACCTGGCGCGCTCGCTCACGCCCGACCAGATCGACCAGATGGAAGAACGTTTCAACAAGAAGAACGAGGAATACCGCCGCAAGTTCGTCAGCGGCAGCAATGAAAAACGCAATGAGGCGCGCTTCGACAAGTCGATGGACCAGTTCAAGCTGTGGTTCGGCGGCTTTTCCAACGAACAGGAGAAAGCGCTGCGCCGCGCCTCCGATGCCCGTCCGCTCGACAGCCAGATCTGGCTGGAAGAACGCATCTACCGCCAGCGCCGCATCCTCACCCTGGCGCGCAAGATCGCCCGCGACAAGCCGAACAAGGAACAGACGACAGTGATGATCAACAGCCTGCTGCACGAGTTCCTCGCCCGCATGGAAGCGCCCGAGCGCAAGGCCTTCTATGACAGCTATATCAACGCCACCACCAATTTCATCCTGACGGCAATCCGCCTGGCAACCCCGGCGCAAAAGGCGCACGCCCAGCAGCGCATGCAGGGCTGGATCAACGATTTCAATGCGCTGGCCAAGGAAGCGAAATAAGGCAGCAGCGTGGCGGTGCTATAGTGCCGGCCATGCATAGAAAGCCAACCAAACCCCAGGGCCAGCACGGCCGTCCGCGGCTGGCGCCGCAGCAGGTACGCATCATCGGCGGACAATGGAAACGCCGCCTGCTGCCGGTGCTCGACGCCCTCGGCCTGCGCCCCACGCCCGACCGCGTACGCGAAACCGTCTTCAACTGGATCCACCACCAGGTCGGCGGCGACTGGGAAACGGTCGATTGCCTTGACCTGTTCGCCGGCAGCGGCGCCCTCGGCTTCGAGGCGGCCAGCCGCGGCGCCCGTTCCGTCACCATGCTCGACTTCCACGGCCCGGCCGTGCGCCAGCTCGAACTCAACAAGGAAACCCTGAAGGCGGACAATGTCCACCCGCTGCGCGGCGACGCCTTTGCCGTCGCGCGCGACCTGGCGCTGCGCGGGCAGCGTTTCGATGTCATCTTCCTCGATCCGCCCTATGGCCAGGATTTCGTCGCCAAGGCGCTGCCGCTGTGCGTTGACCTGTTGAAGACGGACGGCATGGTGTATGTCGAGGCCGAACATGCCCTGCCGACGGGCGAAGAAACGCCTGAGTGGCTCGCGCCCTGGGAACAGATCCGCGCCGACAAGGCAGGGATGGTCTACTACCATTTACTGAAATTGCACGAAAACACGAGCAGCTAACAAACCGCCCATGGCTGCGTTGCATCGTCTCGCCGTACAGTCGTACTGTCTTCGACGATGCGTCTTGCCCTGAACAGTTTGTTAGCTGCTCTAAGGCATAAACCCCGCATCCTTGCCCAATTCGCGGGCAAAACTGGTTCAATGCCGGGGCGACTGCCGGAATTTCAGGCATAATGCGCCTTTCAATATCGGTGTTTCTCCAGGGAGCCGCAATGGTTGTAGCCGTTTATCCAGGTACTTTTGACCCGCTCACCCGCGGCCACGAGGATTTGGTGCGCCGTGCATCGGGCCTGTTCGACACGCTCGTGGTCGGCGTTGCCGACAGCAAGAACAAGAAGCCGTTCTTTTCGCTCGAGGATCGCCTGGAAATCGCCAACGAAGTACTCGGCCATTATCCGAACGTGAAGGTGGAAAGCTTTTCCGGCCTGCTGAAGGATTTCGTGCGCCAGCACGACGCCCGCGTGATCGTACGCGGCCTGCGCGCCGTGTCCGACTTCGAATACGAGTTCCAGATGGCCGGCATGAACCGCTATCTGCTGCCCGACGTCGAAACGCTGTTCCTGACCCCGTCCGACCAGTACCAGTTCATCTCCGGCACCATCGTGCGCGAGATTGCCATGCTCGGCGGCGACGTGTCGAAATTCGTCTTCCCTTCGGTCGACCGTTGGCTGCAAAAGAAAATCGCCGCCATGGCGCCGCCGACAGCCTGATCCCGGGCATTCATTTACCGCACAAGCATCATGGCCTTACTCATTACCGACGAATGCATCAATTGCGACGTGTGCGAGCCCGAGTGCCCGAACGACGCCATTTCGATGGGTACGGAGATCTACGAGATCGATCCGCACAAATGCACCGAATGCGTCGGCCACTTCGATGAACCGCAGTGCGCCTCGCTGTGCCCGGTCGCCTGCATTCCCTTCAATCCAGCCTGGCGCGAAACGCGCGAAGAATTGCTGGCGAAATACGAACGCCTGACGGCCGCCAAGAACGCCGCCTGATTCTTCGCGGTGCCCCTCGCACTGCCCGGCAAGGCGTTTTTTCCGACCGTGCTATCCTGCGCCGATGGCCCAAAACGACGACGACGCGCGCTCGCGCCTGCCGCAATCGGTAACCCGGAACATTGGCACCATTGCCGACCATTACGCACGCCACGAAGAAGAGGTGCCGCGCGCCCAGGCCCTGATTGAAAAGATGAGCCAGGTGTTGGGAACGCCTGCGTATGTCGTGGCCAATCTGGTGTTTATCGTCGCCTGGATCGCCTGGAATCTGGTCGCGCCCGAGCTGGGCTTCGACCAGTTCGACGAACCGCCCTTTTTTTGGCTGCAGGGCATTATCGGCCTGAATGCCTTACTCATCTCCACCACCGTCCTGATTCGCCAGAACCGCATGTCGCTGCTGGCCCAGCACAATGCCCACCTCGATTTGCAGATCAGCCTGCTGGCCGAGGAAAAGACCAGCAAGATCATCGCCATGATCGAAGAGCTGCGCCACGATTCGCCCAACCTGCCCGACAAGCCCGATGCCGAGGCCGAGGAACTGAAGCAATCGGCCGACACTCACACCGTCCTCGAAGCGATCGAACGCGAAAACCACCCTGCACGTCATTGATCGTCCCCGTTGTATTGTGCTCTTGCAGCATTAAAATACCTGTTCAATATTGTTGTACGACAATATTTAGCTGCTATATTGCTACGGTCGCTTTTAGCACGACCATACTTTTTCGGGCGCCTGGCGCCACGGCAGCCCCGCATACCAAAACAGGACAGGAGACAATATGACCGCTTTCAAGCACCCGATCACCCTTGCCAGCGGCGCGGCGCTGGCGCTGACCCTGGCACTGCATGCCCAAGCCGCCGTCGACGTGAATGGCATCAAATTCGAGGACACGAACAAGGTTGCCGGCAAGGACTTGAAACTCAATGGCGCCGGTATGCGCACCAAGATCATCATCAAGGTCTACGCGGCCGGCCTCTATCTGCCCGAGAAAAAGACGGGCCTGGCCGACATCCTGAAAATGGAAGGTCCGCGCCGCGTGACTCTGGTGATGGCACGCGATGTTGGCGCCGACGACATGGGCAAGGCTTTCACGGAAGGGATCAACGCCAACCTGGACAAGGCTGAAAAGGCGAAGATCGTCAGCCAGATCGGCAAGCTCGGCGAAATCTTTGCCGCCGTCGACGAAATCAAGAAGGGCGACGTGCTCCACCTGGACTGGATCCCGGGCACCGGCACCGTCTGCGAGCTGAACGGCAAGCGGATCGGCGAACCGATTTCGGATGTGAATTTCTATAATGCCGTGCTGCGCATCTGGCTGGGCGAGAAGCCGGCCGACCGCTCGCTCAAGCCGGCCTTGCTGGGCGAAGCGCGCTAATCACGCAGCAGGAAAATGCGGGCATAAAAAAACGCGGCGCCGGGAAACCGGGGCCGCGTTTTTCATTCGTGTGCTGGCTTCAAGCGCCGAGCACGCCGTCAGCGGCGCCGCGCGTGCGCGCAGTACGGGGACGCAGCACCAGCAACGACGCGCGGACCAGTCCCGACAACAAGGGGCGGAAAAACAGCAGGAAAGCGGCCAGCAGCGCCAGCAGGCAGGCCAGGCGCAGCAGGTCGGCCAGGGGCAGCAGCGGGAAAGACAATTGGGTGACGGCAGAGACGAACGACATGATGTTTGATTACGGAACGTTGTTTCTAAGAACTATAGTGCAATGCAGCATATAAATCTAATTCCGTTTTCTAATGGCCCTTATATGGATCATGAATGAAATCGAGTACACTGAAACCAGACCGATAAACAGGCAGCGCGCTGCCACCGAGACGATTTTTCCATGAGCTTCCTGACACTGGACCTGAACCTGCTGCGCGTATTCGACGCAGTCATGACCGAACAAAACCTCACGCGCGCGGCCGGCCACCTGGCCATGACCCAGCCGGCGGTATCGAATGCCATCAAACGCCTGCGTGAAAGCCTGGGCGACGAATTGCTGATCCGCACGGCGTATGGCGTGAAGCCCACCCCGCGTGCCGAAGCCCTGTGGCCGGCCGTGCGCCAGGCGCTGGCCTCGCTGGAAGCGGCGGTCATGCCGGAAACCTTCGATGTCTCGAAAGCGCAGGCAACCTTCCGCATGGCCATGGCCGATGCCACCGCCGCCTACTGGCTACCCTCGCTGATGCGCTCGATCGAGAGCGAAGCGCCGGGCGTCAACATCCGCATGGTGCCGCTGACCACGCGCGAGCCGCGGCCGATGCTGTTGCGCGGCGACATTGATCTGGCGGTCGGCTTCTTTCCGGGCGTGGCTGCCCAGCTGTCGTATGAGACCGGTTCGCCGATCCGCCACGAGCGCCTGTACTCGGGCCAGTATGTGTGCGTGATGCGCAAGAACCATCCACTGGCCAACACCAAGCTCGACCTCGACACCTATTGCAAGGCGAACCATTTGTTGGTGAGTTTTTCGGGTCGGGCGCACGGCCTGGTCGACGAGGCGCTGGCGCAGATCGGCCGCGAGCGGCGCATCCTGTTGACCGTGAACCAGTTCTTCACAGCAGGGCGGGTGGTGGCGAACTCGGATTTGATCACGGTGCTGCCGAAGCACCTGATGGTGTCGACGGGCATGACGGAGTCGCTGATCTGGCGCGAACTGCCGTTCGCCTTGCCGGCCGTGCATCTGGACATGCTCTGGCACGAACGCGACGGCCGCAGCCCCGCCCACCGCTGGCTGCGCAACAACCTGGAAACCACCGCCGCCGTGGCGACGGCACCGAAGGCGGAGCGGCAAGCCGCGTAGGGTGGGCCGGTCTCACCGTATGCCATGTACGGCGTGGGCACGGGGCGCCCACCCTACAAGGTCGAGCGTTGGTTGAACGCGTTTACCTGATCGGCAACTTCGTCGTATTCTTGACCTCTTCCATCACCGCATAGGTATGCGTCTCGCGCACGCCTTTCTGTAGCAGCGTCTTGCCGAGGAATTCGCGGTAGGCCGCCATGTCCTTCACCCGCGCCTTGACCAGGTAATCGAAGCCGCCCGCCACCATGTGGCACTCGAGCACTTCCGGGATCAATTGCACGCTCTGCTTGAAGGCGTCGAACACTTCCGGCGTCGTGCGGTCCAGCACCACTTCGATGAAGACCAGCAGCGACACATCCAGCAACTGCGGATTCAACTGGGCCGTATAGCCCATGATGTAGCCGGATTCGTGCAGCTTGCGCACGCGCTCGAGGCAGGCCGCCGGCGACAGGTTGACCCGGGTCGCCAGCTCGACGTTGCTGATGCGTCCATCGTTCTGCAACTCGGCCAGGATCTTCTTCGAAATTTTGTCGAGCATGCCGTCTCTCTTAAGCGTAAATATTATTTGGTCGAATTCTCGCACCAAAAACTATCTATTGCTAGTGCCCGTTAAAAACAGAATTAATCCAGAAGATTTCCTTCTACAATCAAACGATTGAAGCGCCTGCCAAGATGCGCGCCGCCTGCCATGCAGTGCGGCGCGTTTTGCTGTGCACCCTGGACCTGTTTTAGTTTAATAAAAGACCACCATGCAGATCGCCGCCACTCCGGCCACCACCTTCGTTCCCTTCGACGCCTTCCAGGCTGAAACCCGGCAAGAGCAGACGCCCCTGCGCGCCGCCATCACCGCCGCCTACCGCCGCGACGAGCAGGAAGCCGTCCAGTGGCTGCTGGCACAAGGCGCCCGTCCGGGCGCGGAAGCGAAACCGCTGGCCCAGCGCCTGGTCACGAGCGTGCGCGCGAAACGCACCCGCGCTTCCGGCGTCGACGCCCTGATGCATGAATTCTCGCTGTCGTCGGAAGAAGGCGTCGCGCTGATGTGCCTGGCCGAAGCGCTGCTGCGCATTCCCGACAGCGCCACCGCCGACCGCCTGATCGCCGACAAGATCAGCAAGGGCGACTGGCGCAGCCACCTGGGTGAATCGCCTTCGCTGTTCGTGAATGCCGCCACCTGGGGTTTATTGGTCACCGGCAAACTCGTCTCGTCCAGCAGCGAGCGCGGCCTGGGCTCCGCCCTGACGCGCCTGATCGCCCGCGGCGGCGAACCGCTGATCCGCAAGGGCGTCGACCTGGCCATGCGCATGCTCGGCAACCAGTTCGTCACCGGCCAGACGATTCAGGAGGCCCTGAAAAACAGCCAGCCGAACGAGGCGCGCGGCTATCAATATTCCTACGACATGCTGGGCGAAGCGGCGCTGACTGAACTGGATGCCCAGAATTACTATGCTTCCTACGAGGCAGCCATCCACGCGATCGGCAAGGCCTCGAATGGGCGCGGCATCAAGGCCGGCCCCGGGATCTCGATCAAGCTGTCCGCCCTGCACCCGCGCTACAGCCGCGCCCAGTACGCCCGCGTGATGAACGAATTGCTGCCGCGTGTGCGCAACCTGGTCTTGCTGGCGAAAAGCTATAACATCGGCATCAACATCGATGCCGAGGAAGCGGACCGCCTGGAAATCTCGCTCGACATGCTCGAGGCACTGGCTTTTGATGCGGAACTGGCCGGTTTCGAGGGCATCGGCCTGGTGGTGCAGGCCTACCAGAAGCGCTGCCCGTTCGTGATCGACTACGTGATCGACCTCGCCAAGCGCAGCAACCGCAAGTTCATGGTGCGCCTGGTAAAAGGCGCCTATTGGGACGCCGAGATCAAGCGCGCGCAGGTGGACGGCATGCCGGGCTTCCCGGTCTATACGCGCAAGGTCTACACGGACGTGTCGTATCTGACCTGTGCGAAAAAACTGCTCGGTGCGCTCGATGTCATCTATGCCCAGTTCGCCACCCACAATGCGCACAGCCTGTCGGTGATCTACACCTGGGCGAAAGAGCAGGGTGTCGACAACTACGAATTCCAGTGCCTGCACGGCATGGGCGAGACGCTCTACGACCAGGTCGTGGGCAAGGACAATCTGGGTAAAACCTGCCGCATCTATGCCCCGGTCGGCTCGCACGAAACGCTGCTGGCTTACCTGGTGCGCCGCCTGCTGGAAAACGGCGCGAATTCCTCGTTCGTGAACCAGATCGTCGACGAAAAGATCCCCGTCGACAGCCTGCTGAACGACCCGTTCGAAGTCGCGCGCGCCGCCGATTGCCTGCCGCACCCGGCCATTGCCCAGCCGCGCGCCCTGTTTGGTGCCGAGCGCAGGAATTCCGCCGGCATCGACCTGACGAACGAAGATGCACTGCGCAGCCTTGGCCTGGAGCTGGCGCGCCAGCGCGACTACCAGGCGAAACCGCTGATCGCCGGCCCGGTGCTCGGCGCCGATACGCTGCAAGTGCGCAACCCGGCCCAGCATGCCGATCGCGTCGGCCAGGTGCAGGAAGCGGCGCCGCAAGACGTCGAAACGGCCCTGAACGCAGCCACCGCTTTCGCCGCCCAGTGGCAAGCCGGCGCCAACGCTGACCGTGCCGCCATGCTCGACCGCGTTGCCGATCTGTTCGAAGAACACTGCGCCGAGCTGATGGCCCTGGCCGTGCGCGAAGCGGGCAAATCCTTGCCGAACGCGATCGCGGAAATCCGCGAAGCCGTCGACTTCCTGCGCTACTACGGCGCGCAAGTGAAAGACGCCGCGCCGGCGCAGGCTTTGGGACCGGTGACGTGTATCAGCCCCTGGAACTTCCCGCTGGCGATTTTCACCGGCCAGGTTGCTGCGGCCCTGGCCGCCGGCAATGTCGTGCTGGCCAAACCGGCGGAACAGACGCCGCTGATCGCCCATCGCGCCGTGCAACTGTTCCACGAAGCCGGCTTCCCGCTGGCCAGCCTGCAATTGCTGCCGGGCCGAGGCGAAGTCGTCGGTGCCGCCCTGACCGGCGACGCGCGCGTCAAAGGCGTGATCTTTACGGGCTCGACGGAAGTGGCGCAACTGATCAACCGCACGCTGGCAAAGCGGGCCGACAACGAGGGCATCGATATTCCGCTGGTGGCCGAAACCGGTGGCCAGAATGCGCTGATCGTCGATTCCTCCGCCTTGCCGGAACAGGTGGTGCAGGACGTATTGAGCTCGGCCTTCGACAGCGCCGGCCAGCGCTGCTCGGCCCTGCGCGTATTGTTCCTGCAGGAAGATATTGCCGACAAGACGATCCGCATGCTGAAGGGCGCGATGGGAGAACTGCGCGTCGGCAGCCCGGACCGCCTGGCGACTGACATCGGCCCGGTGATCGATGCCGAGGCCCAGCGCAATTTGTTGAATCACATCGAGCGTACCCGTGCCACCGCGAAAAACCATTTTGCGCTGGAACTGCCGAAAGCGCTCACGGAGGGGGGGACGTTCGTGCCGCCAACCGTGCTGGAAATTGCCTCGCTCGATGAACTCAAGCAGGAAGTGTTCGGGCCCGTGCTGCACATCGTGCGCTACCGCCGCGCCGACCTCGGCCGCGTGGTCGACACCATCAATGCCACCGGTTACGGCCTGACCCTGGGCGTGCATTCGCGCATCGACGAGACCATCGATTTCATCACCGCGCGCGCCCATGTCGGCAATATCTACGTGAACCGCAACATCGTTGGCGCTGTCGTTGGCGTGCAACCGTTCGGTGGCGAAGGCAAATCCGGTACCGGCCCGAAAGCTGGCGGCCCGCTCTACATCAAGCGCCTGCAGCGCCGTGCCGCGCCGCTGCTCGAGCATGCCCGCCGTCCGTATCCTGCGCTCGATGCGCTGATGGTCTGGGCCCACACCCACGGCCTGGAAGACCTGGTCGCCCTCGGCGAGCGCTATGCGCGCACGCAACTGAACGGCACGGCCATCGATTTACCCGGCCCGACCGGCGAACGCAACCGCCTGTCCTTTACCCCGCGCGGGGTGGTGCTGTGCGCGGCCGAATCGCAACGGGGCATGCTGAACCAGCTGGCCGCCGCCATGGCGACCGGTAACCGGGCGCTGGTGCTGGTCAGTCCCGGCCTGCACGTGCCGGACGATCTGCCGCCGGAACTGAAGGATCAGCTGCAATTCATCGGTGCCGCCGAAGTGGCGCAGTGCGACTTCCAGATGGCGATGCTGGAAACCGGTTTGCAGGGCAACCTGCGCACCGAACTGGCGGCGCGCCCGGGTGCCATCGTCGGCATCGTCGACACGGATATCGCAGCCCCGATCGCCCTGTGGCGCCTGGTGGCCGAGCGTGCCCTGTGCGTCAACACGACGGCCGCTGGGGGTAACGCAAGCCTGATGACGCTGGGGCTGTAATCATGTAAAGGTTTGTTGTTCATTGTGTAGCTCATTGGAGGAAGACATGTTAGTTGGCGTTCCAAAAGAGATAAAGAACCACGAGTACCGGGTCGGCCTGACCCCGCCGTCCGTGCGCGAGCTGGTCAACCGGGGCCACCAGGTCATGGTCCAGAAGAACGCCGGTGCCGAGATCGGCCTGTCCGACGAGCAGTACGTCGCGGCCGGGGCCAGGATTGTCGACCAGGCCGAGGAGCTCTTTGCCCGTGCCGAGATGATCGTCAAGGTCAAGGAGCCGCAGCCGGGCGAGTGCGCGATGCTACGCGAGGGACAAATCCTCTACACCTATCTGCACCTGGCGCCCGATCCGGAACAGACCGCGGCGCTGGTCAAATCGAAAGCGGTCTGCATTGCCTACGAAACCATCACCGGCGCGGGCGGCGGCTTGCCGCTGCTGGCACCGATGAGCGAAGTGGCGGGACGCATGGCCATCCAGGCCGGCGCTGCCCACCTGGAAAAATCGAAGGGCGGCATGGGCCTGCTGCTGGGCGGCGTGCCGGGCGTGGCGCCAGGCCACGTGGTCATCATCGGCGCCGGCGTGGTCGGGACCAATGCCCTGCAAATGGCGGTCGGGACCGGTGCCCGCGTTACCGTGTTAGACAAGAACATCGACCGCCTGCGCCAGCTCGACCTGGTCTATGGCAACCGCATCGCCACGGTCTATTCGAACGCGCATGCGCTGGAAGAAGCGGTACTGTCGGCCGACCTGGTCGTCGGCGGCGTGCTGGTACCGGGCGCGGCGGCGCCGAAACTGGTCACCCGCGACATGATCGCGCGCATGAAGAAGGGCGCGGTGGTCGTGGACGTCGCCATCGACCAGGGCGGCTGCTTCGAAACCTCGCACCCGACCACCCATGCCGACCCTACCTTCGTTGTCGATGGTGTCGTGCATTACTGCGTGGCGAACATGCCGGGCGCGGTGGCGCGTACGTCCACCTTTGCGCTGAACAACGCGACCATTGGCCACGCCCTGGCGCTGGCGAATAAAGGCTGGCAACGCGCCCTGCGTGAGGACGCGCACCTGCGCCATGGCCTGAATGTCTGCCAGGGCAAGGTCACCTATGAAGCCGTGGCCCAGGCCCTGGGTTACAACTACGTGCCGGCGGACTCGCTGCTGGCCTGAACGGAGACGCCCCCGATCTGCAGGCAGAACTGCCTGACGACATGAAAAGCATAGCGCGCGGCCACTGACTTCACGAAACGCATGAAGTCGGTGGCCGCGTTTTCATTGGCGTTGTCGGAAATCGTCCGCATCACGCAACAGGGCAGGTCCAGCTCATAGCACACCTGGGCCACCGCCGCCCCTTCCATTTCCACCGCCACCAGGCCCGGCAGGGCATCGTTGAGGGCATGGATATGCGCGCGCTCGTTGACGAACTGGTCGCCGCTGGCGATCAAGCCGCGGTGGACACGCGGTTGCGCCAGGGCGAATGCCGCTTGTTCGCGCGCATCGATCACGTCCAGGAATTCGGTCTCGAGGAACGCAGCGGCGGCGTCGGCCAGCTGCGTGCTGAGGCGATGGTCGGCCGGAAAATGGGTCAAGCCCGTCAGCGGCACCTCGAAACGGGGAAACAGCGGGCTGGCATCCATGTCGTGCTGGACCAGCGAATCGGCCACGACGATGTCGCCGACACGTACGCTGGGGTCGCCGCTACCGGCCACGCCGGTAAACAGGATGTGCGTAACTCCGAACTTTTCCACAAGCGTGGTGGCTGTCATGGCGGCAGCAACCTTGCCTATACGCGACAGAACGCACACAGCGTCGATTTCCCACAGTGTTCCAGCCCAGTACTCGCGTTGACCATGGATGAGCTTGTAGGGCCTCTCCATGGCCTCCACGAGCCCCTGCTGTTCTTCTTGTAGTGCACTGATGATCCCGAGACGCATGAATTTGATGTTGTTGATGGGTTGAAGAGTCTGAAAACGGTGTTTTCCAAGCGGTTTTGCTTGGCTGAAGACGGGTTGTCCCGTTTTTCCCTGCTTTCAGATGTTTACAGTAATAAATGTATATATAAAGCTGGTAGTGATAGTAAACGAAGCTCTTCTTGTGGATAAGATTGGTTTACTCCACAAGATCAGCGGCTTACGCTATCCGCGACTGGCTGGACAAGCGCTGTATCGCGCTTGCACCGATGTTGGAGAAAAAACAGCGGGCTTCCAGTAACAGCGTTTCTGCACATCGGATCCTGTAGATATGCAGCGGCTTGTCCACAGGCCGGTCTGCCAGATAGCGCTTATCGCTGGCAAAACGGCCGTGACCCGGTGCCGGCAGCGCGCTTTTGCGGGCATGTGCGCATTGCCACTGCCGACAGCGAGCGTCCGACAGGTCTGATCGCGCAGTGGAGCTTGCCTCATACGCTTACCGTTGTTCAGCTTGAAGCGTGTTGCTGATCGCTTACTGAACCGACGACGCCATCTTTTGCCGGAAGTGTGCTCTGCCGTGATCAGGGCCGTCAGTGTGCTCGTGCGATCCGAACTCCGTGCATCGACGGTGCGGCAGCCGTCCGGTTGGCCTTCCTCAAGCTCCTGGATGCAGGTTGCCGGCATGGGCAATGAGCGCCATCCCTTCTTTTCCTGCCAAACCATCGAATGGCTGCGTCGCGACAGCGCCAGCGCCAGCAGTAGCGCAAACCGGCGCGAGCGCTTCGGGGTTTTCCAGCGCCGCCGGCTTCTTCTGTTTAATAACAATAGATGTATACAAAATTGATAGTAGTAGTAAACGCCCTCCGAACTGTGGATAAGACCGATTTTCTCCACAGGCTCAAGGGTTTACGTCATTCCTGATGTGCTGAACAAACGGTGTATCGGGTTTGCACGGAATGCGGACAGATTTCGGCAGCTCGGCAATCGCGCGCGTTCTGCACATTCCTTCCTGTGGATATGCATGAGCTTGTCCACAGCCTGCTTCCCGCGGGCGCGGTTTTCGGGTTGCCGGCAGTGCTGTCGTGCGTCAGCTGGCAAGGCCGACAGGGAAGAGACGCCAGGCTGCCAGCGCTGCGTTGGCTTTTGCAGCATCAGCCCAACAGTTCGAGCGCGCAGCAAAAAATATTTTCCCAGGCAGGGCGCGCGAGGCCTCTCAGGTTTACAACCAATATCTGTATACAAGTTTAGTAGTAGTGTTAACAAGTGGCACTTTCTGTGGATAAGCCGGTTAACAGACAAGAAATCATGGGTTTACACGCGGTATAAGCGGGTGCGTTGCCGCTGTATCGCTCAGTTGATGAATCTGGACAATTTTTCGCGCCTCCCCAAACGCGCCATTTCTGCACAAACCGTTCCTGTGGATATCAAGAACCTTATCCACAGATGCCCCTCTGGCGTTCCGTTTACGATCTGGTAAGCTGCCTTCATCAACTGACGAGCGGAGGGGGCTGACATGGAATTCGATGCATTGTTCCCGGTACCGGTGATCCAGGGACCGATGGCCGGTGGCGCTTGCACGCCCGAGCTGGTCGCGGCCGTATCGAATGCCGGTGGTCTGGGTGCGCTGCCCGGCTCGCTGCTGGCGCCGCAGGTGATCGAGGAGCAGGTCGCCCGTATTCGCAGCCTCACCAGCCGGCCCTTCCTGCTGAACTTTTTTATCCAGGGTACGCCAGCCCCGAGCGAAGACCAGTTGGCACAGGCGGGCGAATTCTTGCGTCCCATCTGGGAAAGCCTGGGCTGGAGCGAGCTGCCGCGCCCCAAAAAATGGTGCGAGGATTTTGCCGCGCAGTTCGAGACCCTGCTGGCGCTGCGGCCAGCCGTGGCCAGCTTCACTTTCGGCATCCTCGGCAGCGAGCAGGTCGAGCGCCTGCATGCGGCCGATATCCTCGTCATCGGTACCGTTACCACCGTCGAGGAAGCGCTGGCCTGGCAGGCGATCGGCGCCGATGCGGTGGTCGCGTCCGGGGTCGAGGCGGGCGGCCACCGCGGCACCTTCATCGGCAGGCAGGAAGACGCGACGCTGACGGCAAGCGCCCTCTGGCCGCAGGTCGTGCAGGCGGTCCGCATCCCCGTGATTGCCGCCGGCGGCATCATGGACGGCGCCGATATCCGGCGCGCACTGGCGCTTGGGGCCCGTGCCGTGCAGATGGGCTCGGCTTTCCTGGTTACCGACGAGTCCGGCATCCATCCGGCCTACAAGGCGCGCCTGCTTGCCGGCGCCGACCAGACGCGGCTGACGCGCAGTTTTTCGGGGCGCTACGCACGCGGCATCGAGAACCGTTTCATGCGCCAGATGGCGCAAGTGGAGCGGCAGGTGCCGCCTTATCCGGTCCAGAACGCCTTGACCGGCAGTATCCGGGCAGCGGCCGCGGCCAGCGGCGATACCGAATTGATGTCGCTCTGGGCTGGTACCGGCTATGCGCGTGCACGGCCGATGCCGGCGGCGCGCCTGGTGGAATTACTGGCATTTGAATTGCAGTCCTGACGGGAGGGTGCGTGGAATCGGCCGGAGAATACGACTACATCATCGTTGGCGCCGGCACTGCCGGTTGCGTACTCGCCAACCGGCTCACGCGCGATCGCGACATCAACGTGCTCCTGATCGAAGCCGGTGCCCGCGACGATTACCTGTGGATCCACATCCCGGTCGGCTACCTGCACTGCATCGGTAATCCACGCACCGACTGGCTGTTCAATACCGAACCCGATCCCGGCCTGAACGGGCGCAGCCTGATCTACCCGCGCGGCAAAGTCCTGGGCGGCAGTTCCTCGATCAACGGCATGATCTACATGCGTGGCCAGGCCCAGGATTATGCGCGCTGGGCCGAGGCCTGCGGCGACGATTCCTGGCGCTGGGAGCAGGTGCTACCGCTGTTCAGGAAGAGCGAAGACCATTACCTTGGCGCCAGCGAATTGCATGGCGCCGGCGGCGAATGGCGCGTGGAAAAGCAGCGCCTGTCCTGGAAAATCCTCGATGCCTTCCGCGATGCGGCCGAAGAGGTGGGCATTGCCAAGGTCGACGATTTCAATACCGGGGACAACGCCGGCTCGTCCTATTTCGAGGTCAACCAGCGCCGCGGCATCCGCTTGAATACCGCGAAAGCCTTCCTGAAACCGGCGGCCCAGCGTCCGAATCTGACCATCATGACCGGCTGCCATGTCGAGCGCCTGGTGCTGGAAGAGGACAATGGCAGGACCGTCTGCCGCGGCGTCCAGTTTACCGGCGGCGGGCATGCCTACATGGCGCGCGCCGCACGTGAAACCCTGCTGGCCGCGGGCGCCATCGGATCGCCCCACATCCTGCAACTGTCCGGCATCGGGCCGTCCGCCCACCTGGCGCGCCACGGCATCACGCCGCGCGTGGAAGCGCCCGGCGTCGGCGAAAACCTGCAGGACCATCTGCAACTACGCATGGTCTACAAGGTGCAAGGCGTCAAAACCCTGAATACCAGCGCCAACAACTGGTTCGGCAAGTTCAGGATCGGCCTCGAGTACGCACTGTTCCAGAGCGGACCGATGTCGATGGCGCCGTCGCAGCTGGGTGCCTTTGCCCGTTCGCATCCCGGGCAGGCGACGCCGGATTTGCAGTACCACGTGCAGCCGCTGTCGCTGGAAAAGTTCGGCGACCCGCTGCACGGTTTTCCCGCATTTACGGCCAGCGTTTGCCACCTGCGGCCGACTTCGCGCGGACACGTGCGCCTGGCCGGGCAGGACAGTTATGCGGCGCCGAAGATCACGCCGAATTACCTCAGCACGCAGGAAGATCGGCAGACTGCGGCGGCGGCTTTGTCGCTGACGCGACGCATCGTGGCCGCGCCGGCGCTGGCGCGCTATGGGCCACAGGAGTTCAAGCCGGGGCCGCTCTACCGTACCGAGGAAGAACTGGCGCAGGCTGCCGGCCTGATCGGCACCACGATTTTCCACCCCGTCGGCACGTGCCGGATGGGACGGCGCGACGATCCGCTGGCCGTCGTCGACAGCGACTTGCGCGTGATCGGCGTGGACGGCCTGCGCGTGGTCGACGCCTCCATCATGCCTTTTATTACTTCCGGCAACACCAATTCGCCGACCCTGATGATCGCGGAAAAGGCGGCAGACGCGATCCGTGCCGCCCGAACCAAAAACTTGCCTGTGTAATTTTGCACAATTGGTGGGCGCGGGATTCCGGTGTGTGCGCGGGTGCACAAGGGCTGTGTTGTATTGTGGGCCATAACTGTTGTGTGTAATATTTGTTAAGGGATTTCGGCGCAGGGGTGATTCACGCACTGGAGAGACGATGGCGGACGTCATACTGGAAACAAAAGGCCTGACGAAGGAATTCAAGGGTTTTATTGCAGTTAACCACGTCGACTTGCAGGTGCAGCGCGGCCACATCCACGCACTGATCGGTCCCAACGGCGCCGGCAAGACCACCTGCTTCAACCTGCTCACCAAGTTCCTCGTGCCCAGCTCCGGGCAGATCCTGTTCAATGGCCGCGATATCACGGCCTCGAAACCGGCGCAGATCGCGCGCATGGGCATCATCCGCTCTTTCCAGATTTCCGCCGTCTTCCCCCATTTGACGGTACTTCAAAATGTGCGCATCGGCCTGCAGCGTCAGCTCGGCACGAGTTTCCACTTCTGGAAGAGCGAACGCTCGCTGTCCCGGCTCGACGAGCGCGCGCTGGCGCTGCTGGCCGAGGTCGACCTGGCCGGCTTTGCCGATACCGTCACCGCCGACCTCCCTTATGGGCGCAAGCGCGCGCTCGAGATTGCCACCACGCTGGCGATGGAGCCTGAACTGATGCTGCTCGACGAGCCAACACAGGGCATGGGCCATGAAGACGTGCACCGCGTCACCGAACTGATCAAAAAAGTGTCGGCCGGGCGCACCATCCTGATGGTGGAACACAACATGAACGTCGTCTCCGGCATCTGCGACCGCATCTCCGTCCTGCAGCGCGGCGCCACGCTGGCCGAAGGGACCTATGCGGAAGTCTCGCGCAACCCGCAAGTGATGCAGGCCTACATGGGCAGCGCCGATGGCGAACTCGAAGGAGCGCACGCATGAGCGCGGCACTCGAAATTTCCAATTTGCAGGCCTGGTACGGCGAATCGCACATCCTGCACGGCGTCGAGTTCTCGGTGGCCGAAGGGGAGGTCGTTACCCTGCTCGGAAGGAATGGCGCCGGGCGCACCACCACCCTGCGCGCCATCATGGGCCTGACCGGGCGCCGCAGCGGGTCGATCCGCATCAACGGTGTCGAAGCGATCAAACTGCCGACCCACCGCATCGCCCACCTCGGCGTCGGCTATTGCCCGGAAGAGCGCGGCATCTTCGCCTCGCTGTCGACCGAGGAAAACCTGCTGCTGCCGCCGGTGCTGCCTGGGACGGGCAATGGGGCGGGCACGGCGATGTCGCTCGACGAGATCTATGCCATGTTTCCGAACCTGTACGAGCGCCGCCACAGCCAGGGCACGCGCCTCTCCGGCGGCGAGCAGCAGATGCTGGCCGTGGCCCGCATCCTGCGTACCGGCGCGCGCCTGCTGCTGCTCGACGAGATCTCCGAAGGGCTGGCGCCGGTCATCGTGCAGACGCTGGCGCGCATGATCACGACCCTGAAGGGAAAGGGCTACACCATCGTGATGGTCGAGCAGAACTTCCGCTTTGCCGCGCCGTTGGCGGACCGCTTCCACGTCGTCGAACACGGCCAGATCGTCGAAACCATCGCCGCCCATGAGCTCGATACGCGCATGCCGGTGCTGACGGAACTGCTCGGCGTCTGATCCACGTTTTTACCCACAAGACCACAAGAACGGAGACCACATGAAACGCACAGCCCTCGCCCTCGCCACCGCCGCCGCCTTCGGCAGCCTGGCCGCTCCCGCACATGCCCAGATCAGCGGCGACACCATCAAGATCGGCATGATCACCGACCTGTCCGGCGTGTATTCCGACGTCGACGGCAACGGCGGCGCCGAAGCCGTGCGCATGGCGATCGCCGACATGGGCGGTGCCATCGCCGGCAAGAAGATCGAATTCGTCGTGGCCGACCACCAGAACAAGCCGGACATCGCCGCCTCGAAGGCGCGCGAATGGTTCGACCAGGGCGGCGTCGACATGCTGATCGGCGGCACCAATTCCGGCGCCAGCCTGGCCATGGCCAAGGTCGCGGCCGAGAAGAAAAAAGTGTTCATCGCCATCGGCGCCGGCACTGCGCAACTGACCAACGAACAGTGCTCCCCCTACACCGTGCACTACGCCTACGACACGGTGGCGCTGGCGCGCGGCACCGGTTCCGCCGTGATCAAGCAGGGCGGCAAGAGCTGGTATTTCCTGACCGCCGACTATGCCTTCGGCCAGTCGCTGGAAAAGGACACGACCGAGGTGCTCAAGAAAAATGGCGGCACCGTGCTCGGCAGCGTGAAGCACCCGCTGTCGGCCTCCGATTTTTCCTCTTTCCTGCTGCAGGCCCAGTCGTCCAAGGCGCAGGTGCTGGGCCTGGCGAACGCGGGTGGCGACACCATCAATTCGATCAAGGCGGCCAAGGAATTCGGCCTGACCAAGAACATGAAGATCGCCGGTTTGCTGGTGTTCATCAACGATATCCACACGCTCGGCCTGAACACGACGCAAGGCATGTACCTGACCGACGGCTGGTACTGGGACATGAATGCCGACACCCGCGCCTGGTCCAAGCGCTATTTCGGCAAGATGAAGAAGGAACCGTCGATGCTGCAGGCGGCCGACTACTCGGCGACGACGAACTACCTGAACGCGGTCAAGGCGCTTGGGTCGGATGACCCGACCAAGGTGATGGCCAGGCTGAAGGCGACGAAAGTCAACGACATGTTCGCCAGGAACGGCGAAATCCGCCCGGACGGGCGCATGGTGCACGACATGTACCTGATGCAAGTAAAAGCGCCGAGCGAGTCGAAGTATCCGTGGGATTACTACAAGCTGGTGGCAACGATTCCGGGGGCGCAGGCGTACACGACCAAGGCCGAGACGAAATGCGCGGCCTGGAAGTGAGGGTTTTTCGTCGCGTCCAAAACATGTGCGCGTCGATTCGGACGTGAATTGAACGCGTGGGCGGGGAACCCGCCCACCCTACGGTCCTTCGAATATTGCCATTGCTCGTAGGGTAGGCGGGTCTCCCGCCTACGCGTTCAACCCAGGCTGGCAAATCGAAAACGTGTTGCGCTGTGCATTGAATTCGACGCATACCGCTGACGCACAACCTTTTCGGCACCTATGGAACTATTCGGCATCCCCCTGCAAGCCCTGATGAGCCAGCTCCTGCTGGGCCTGGTGAACGGCTCCTTCTATGCGATGCTCTCGCTCGGCCTGGCCGTCATCTTCGGCCTGCTCAACGTCATCAATTTCTCGCACGGCGCGCTCTATATGATGGGCGCCTTCATCGCCTATATCGGCGTCACCTCGTATGGCCTGAACTACTGGATGATGCTGGTGCTCGCGCCGCTCCTGGTCGGCGCCTTCGGCATCGCGGTCGAAAAGACGATGCTGCGCTGGCTGTACAAACTCGACCATCTATACGGGCTGCTGCTGACCTTCGGCATCACGCTGCTGCTCGAAGGCCTGTTCCGCTCCTTCTTCGGGGTCTCCGGCCAGACCCTGGACGTGCCCGACGCGCTGACGGGGGCCACCGACCTCGGCTTCATGATCTTGCCGAACTACCGCGCCTGGGTGGTGGCCGCTTCGCTGGCGGTCTGCCTCGGTACCTGGTTCGTCATCGAAAAGACGCGCTTGGGCGCCTACCTGCGCGCCGGTACCGAGAACCCGAAACTGGTCGAAGCCTTCGGCATCAACGTGCCACGCATGGTGACATTGACCTATGGCTTCGGTGTCGCGCTGGCCGGCCTGGCGGGGGTGCTGGCGGCGCCCGTCATCAACGTCACCCCGCTGATGGGCTCAAACCTGATCATCGTCGTCTTCGCCGTCGTCGTGATCGGCGGCATGGGCTCGATCCTCGGTTCCATCGTCACCGGCCTGATGCTGGGCGTGATCGAGGGGCTGACCCGGGTGTTTTATCCGGAAGGGTCGGAAGTGGTCGTATTCGTCGTCATGGTCATCGTGCTGCTGCTGCGCCCGGCCGGCCTGTTCGGGAAGGAAAAGTGAGCATGAATAAACGTATCGGCTACGGCCTCGTCCTGGCGCTGGCGCTGGCCGCGCCCTTCTTCGGCTATCCCGTCTTCCTGATGAAGCTGTTGTGCTTCGCGCTGTTCGCCTGCGCCTTCAACCTCCTGATCGGCTTTACGGGCCTGCTCTCTTTCGGCCATGCCGCTTTTTTTGGCAGCGCCGGCTACGTCACCGGTCACCTGCTGGCCACGAGCGGCCTGCCATTCGAACTCGGCATCCTGGCCGGCGTCGCCGCCAGTTCGCTGCTGGGACTGGCGATCGGGGCGCTGGCGATCCGCCGCCAGGGCATCTATTTTTCGATGATCACCCTCGCGCTGGCGCAGATGGTGTATTTCGCGGCCTTGCGCAGTCCGTATACCCATGGCGAGGATGGCCTGCAGGGCGTGCCGCGCGGACGCCTGTTCGGCGCGATCGACCTGTCGAACGACCTGACCCTCTACTACGTCGTACTGGCCATCGTCGTGGCCGGGTTCGCGCTGATTGTGCGCGTGGTGCATTCGCCCTTCGGGCAGGTGCTCAAGGCCATCAAGGAGAACGAGCCACGGGCCATTTCTCTGGGCTACGACGCCGACCGCTACAAGCTGCTCGCCTTCGTGCTCTCCAGCGCCCTCACAGGCCTTGCAGGGGCCACCAAGACGGTCGTGCTGGGCTTCGAGACCCTGACCGATGTCCACTGGACCATGTCGGGCCTGGTCGTCCTGATGACCCTGGTAGGAGGCATGGGCACGATGGCCGGGCCGATCATCGGCGCCTTCCTCATTGTCGCGCTGGAAAACAAGCTGGGCGAGTTCGGGACCTGGCTCGCCGACAAGAGCGGCGTCGCCTGGTTCTCGACCCTGGGCGAATCGGTCGGCATGGTGACGGGCCTGATCTTCATCGTTTGCGTGCTGCTGTTCCGCCGCGGTATCGTCGGCGAACTCGGCGCCCTGTTCGCGCGTGGCGCGCGCAACAGGAAAGTGGCTGGCGCTAACATGGCCATCGATACGGAACGGGAGGCGGCATGAAAGAGCAATTCCTGCAGGTCAGCGTGAATGGCCTGCGCATGCAGGTGATGAGCGCGGGGCAGGGGCCAGCTGTGCTGCTGCTGCACGGTTTTCCCGATACCCATATCGTCTGGCGCAAGCAGATAGCGCCCCTGGTGAACGCCGGCTACCGCGTGCTGGCGCCCGACCTGCGCGGTTACGGCGGGACCGATGCGCCCGGTGCCGTCTCCGCCTACCGCGTCGAATACGTGCGCGACGACGTGCTCGGCCTGATGGACCTGCTGGGCATCGAGCGCGCCCGCGTGGTCGGGCACGACTGGGGCGCGCTGGTGGGCTGGCAGCTGTGCATGGATGCGCCAGGCCGCGTCGAACAGTACGTGGCCCTGTCGGTCGGTCACCCGGCGGCGTTTGCAGGGGCAGGCTTGATGCAGAAGCTACGTTCGAGCTACATGCTGTGGTTCATGCTGCCCGGCCTGGCCGAGGCATCGCTGCGTGCGGGAGATTTCTTTGCGCTACGCCGTTTTACGTCTGAACCAACGCAGGCCGGCTACTGGCGGCAAGGCTTGCGCGAGCCGGGCCGGCTGACGGCGGCACTGAACTATTATCGGGCGAACCTGCCGCGCGGCTTGACCCTCGGCAGCCGGCGCGAGCCGGTGCCGGTGCCGGTCATGGGCGTCTGGAGCAGTCTCGATCCCGCCCTGGGAGAAGAGCAGATGCTCGATTCGCGGGAATATGTGGCCGATGGCTTCCGCTACGAGCGTATCGATGGCGCCGACCACTGGCTGCAGTTGACGGCGCCCGACCAGGTCAACCGGCTGCTGCTCGACTTCTTCACGCCTGGCGCGGCGCAGCCCGTGCCGCCGCGCGCCGCCGAGGCGCTGTGAATGGGCGTTACAGGGCGGCGGCGTAGATTGACCGCGCGTCCTCGCGGGTGAGTTCGCGCGGGTTATTCCCCAGCAGGCGGGTCTGGAGCATGGCGTCATCCGCCAGCCGGTCAAGATCATCATTACCGATGCCGACCTCGCGCAGGGAGGTAGCGATGCCTGTTTTTTGTGCAAACTGCTGCATCGCAGCAATCAAGGCTTCCGTCCGTTCTTCCGCGCTTCCTCCTGTTCCCGGCACCACCACGTCGGCCAGCTCCGCATACAGCGGCGCCGCGGCCGGCGCATTGAAGCGCAATACATGGGGCAGCACGAGTGCATTCGACAGCCCGTGGGGGACGTGGAAGATGCCGCCGATCGGATAGGCCAGCGCATGCACGGCCGCTACCGGTGCGTTCGAAAACGCTTGCCCGGCCAGACAGGCGCCCAGCAGCATCGCCTGCCGTGCCTCCAGGTTGCTGCCGTTTTCGCAGGCAGCGAGCAGGTTGTCCGACAGGAGGCGCAGCGCTTCGCGCGCGAGCACATCGGACAGGGGATTTTTCTTGTGGCGGCTGGTGTAGGCCTCGATGGCGTGCACCATCGCATCGATGCCGGTCGCGGCCGTGACGAGTGGCGGCAAACCCAGTGTCAGGCTGGCGTCCAGCACGGCGAGGTCGGCATACAGTTGGGGCGCAACGACGCCCATCTTGGTGGTCTTGCCAGTGGTGACGATGGCGATATTGGTGACCTCCGAGCCTGTTCCGGCGGTCGTCGGTACCTGGACCAGCGGTAACCGCGTTCCCGCCACTTTGCCGATGCCGTAGATGGCCGGCAGTTCCTGCGCACTTGAGGCCAGGACCGCCACCAGCTTGGCCACATCCATCGAACTGCCGCCGCCGAAGCCGATGACAAGGTCGACGTCCTGCGCGCGGGCATAGGCCACCGCCTCGAGAACGGTCGCTTCGGGCGGGTCGGCGACAACGTCCGAATAGATGCTGACGTCGATGCCCTGGTGCGCGAGATCGTCGCACGCGGGCCGGAGTAGTCCTGTACGCAGGAAGCCGGCGTCGGTGACGAGGAGGGCGCGGCGGGCTTGGGGAAAACGTTCGGCGATCAGTTTGCCGAGTTCGGCAGCGGCGCTGGGTTGCGACACGATGTGGGCGACGGTGCTGAAGGCAAAGGCGGTCATGGTCGTTGGATGGGATGGCGGTCCGGTCAGCTTACACGAGAACGGGCAAAAGTTGCGCTGCCGTTCGGCGTAGGTGGAGCGGTTTCACGTACGCATCCACTGGCTCTTAGGGAGCACAGGTGGCGAGCGCCGGGCCGTTCCCCTTGCCGTACAATTTCACCTCTTCACTATGTCGGATGCATCGATGATCGATTTCGTATGGCTTGGCGGCGCCGCCTTCCTTGCCGGTTTGGTGGACGCCGTGGTCGGTGGAGGCGGGCTGATCCAGGTTCCCGCCATCTTTTCCTTCTTGCCCAGGGAGGTGCCGGCGACCCTGCTCGGCACGAATAAACTGGCCAGCATCTGCGGCACGAGCGCCGCGGCGGTGAACTACGCCCGGCGCGTGCACGTTGCGTGGAGCGCGGCCGCGCCGGCGGCAGTGGCAGCCTTTGCCTTGTCCTTCGTCGGTGCCTGGACTGTCACGCGGGTACCGGGCGACTTCGTGCGGGCCTTGTTGCCCTTCATTTTGCTGGCGGTGGCGCTCTACACCTTTCGCAAGAAGGACCTGGGCAGCGTGCATGCGCCGGTGCACAGCGGCAGTGCCGAGCGCTGGTGGGCGGTCGCCATCGGTGCCGCTATCGGATTTTATGACGGCTTCTTCGGTCCGGGTACCGGCAGCTTCCTGATCTTCTTATTCGTACGTTTCTTCGGCTTCGATTTCCTCAGCGCGTCGGCGGCGGCAAAGATCGTGAATGTGGCATGTAACCTGTCGGCACTGATGTGGTTTGGTTACAGCGGGCACTTGCTGTGGCAACTAGGCTTGCTGATGGCGGTGTGCCAGGTGGGTGGCTCGCTGGTGGGAACGAAGCTGGCGATCAAGCACGGTAGCGCATTCGTGCGTAAATTGTTCCTGGTGGTAGTCTCAACGCTGATCGTAAAGACAGCGTTCGATGCGGTGGTACGGCTTGCCAGTTGAGCTGTTTCACGTGAAACAAAAGCCGGGGAGACCCGGCTTTTTTTGTGCCTGAACAATCGCCGCCGCCATTGTTTCACGTGAAACAGCCTGCTGAGCTAACGCCACCTACGTCGCGGGTGTGTTCCACGTGAAACAAAAAACCTTCCGTTTTCGGTCGACGCCGAGTCCGACACCCCAAAAGATTCTATAATCGGGAATTAGCCCTCCTCGCTTTCCACTTCCATCATGCTATTTCCTACTGAATTCGACGTCATCGTCGTCGGTGGCGGCCATGCCGGCACCGAAGCCGCACTCGCGTCGGCACGCATGGGACAGAAGACCCTGCTCCTGACCCACAACATCGAAACGCTTGGCCAGATGTCCTGCAATCCGTCGATCGGCGGTATCGGCAAGGGCCACCTGGTCAAGGAAGTCGATGCCCTCGGCGGCGCGATGGCGATTGCCACCGACGAATCCGGCATCCAGTTCCGCATCCTGAACTCTTCCAAAGGCCCGGCGGTGCGCGCGACCCGTGCCCAGGCCGACCGCATCCTGTACAAGGCGGCGATCCGTTCGCGCCTGGAAAACCAGCCGAACCTGTGGCTGTTCCAGCAGGCTGTCGACGACCTCATGGTGGAGGGCGACCGCGTTGTCGGCGCCGTCACCCAGATCGGCCTGCAGTTCCGCGCCCGTGCCGTGGTGCTCACCGCCGGTACTTTCCTCGACGGTAAGATTCACGTCGGCCTGCAAAACCATACCGCCGGCCGTGCCGGCGACCCGGCGGCGGTGGCGCTGTCGAGCCGCCTGAAGGAACTCAAGCTGCCGCAAGGCCGCCTGAAAACCGGCACGCCGCCGCGGATCGACGGCCGCAGCATCGACTATTCCGTGCTGG